>CALJHC010000001.1 GCA_938075415.1 uncultured Rubripirellula sp.
CAGTTCCATCGCTGGCGTGTACGGAAGTTGCCGCGATTGAATTGTCAAGCTTGTTCCAAAAGCTGAACAAACTGATGTAGCTTTGTTCGCAGCAACGGTTTGGAAATTCGTTGGACAGATGTATCAGCAGCTAGCGAAATCGCCGAGGCCACACCGGCCGACTCAACCGGGATCGCTCAACCGGGATCGCTCAGGCGGACTCCATCCTCAATGGAGGTCACCCACATGGAGACCATCGCGATAGGACTGACTGATTACCAATTGGCACGATCAGATCTATGCAATCAGACTCCCACAGACAACTGCCGCCAGAACAGTGGCGTGTCAGAACAGTGGCGTGTCAGAACAGTGGCTTGCCAGAGAGCAAGACCTCAACACCAACTCATTAATGATTCAACTTCACCAAGTTAGCCAAGAGAGCCCATCGATTGACCAAATCTTCGGATTCCAAAAGACACTGTTTTTCACGAGGACCGCACGGAAGAGATCAGCCGCGTCCAACAAAGGTACAACGGAAAAAAGCAATCACTATCTTAGCGATCCCCCTGTGCCTCTTGCTTCAGCAGGTACTTCGGATACTCCCAGGCGTGCTTCTTGCTTGCTGACTTTGATTTCACCGAACGAACTTCGTTCGTCAATTTGCTTAAATTCCTGGGGTCAAGCAGCGGGTCATTGGTTTCGCGTCGCCACTGACTGAGTCGCCCCGATAAGTCATCGCGTATTTCGACATACTCTGGATGTTCGGCAAGATTGGTCATCTCAAAAGGATCGACCTGGAGGTCATAAAGCTGATACCTTGGCGGACTGCGCATCAATGCGTAGGCCGCCTTGACATTCGGCGGCGCGGCATCAATCACCGCATGGAGATCCAAAGTACCACCGTAGTTTTGACCGTTGTAATCTCCGTGTAGCTTCTCAATTGTTTTGTCATAATCCGGGTGAATGGTGTCCGGCAGCAAGCTTTCAATGAGCTTGTAACGATCACCGCGAACACTACGCTGCGGGAAGTAATTCGGCGCCGCCGCATGGGTGTGATATTCTGCGAAACAATGAGTGCGCCAACTGACAGATCCGGATCGAAACAATGGCTGAAGCGCAGATCCGGGAAGGCCCTCAATCGGTTGAGCACCCGTTGCTAAGATCAAGGTAGGCATCAGATCAAGAGTTGTGACCAAATCATCCCGAACCTGCGGAACAATCTTTCCCGGCCAGCGAATCAACATGGGAATACCAAGCCCGCCTTCGTAACAGGTTCGCTTGCCACGCAGCATATCCGCGCCGTGGTCGCCGATATAAATAACAATGGTGTCATCCGCTTTTCCAGATTCATCAAGAACCTGCAGCAGGTTGCCTATCAATGAATCCAAACGCGAAATGCAGTTGTAATAGTCCGCCACCATGTCACGAAACTCTGGTGAATCGATACCCATATAGCTCATGACCTGCACGTCACTTTTGGATAGAGGATTCATCGGCAGTCCATCCACTTGGCGGATCCATGGATCGTGCGGATCGGGATAATTGACACTCAGAAAGAATGGTGCGTCGTCGGCGTTGATGAATGAACCAGCACTATCTGCATAGTCACCTAAATTTTTTCGTTGGAAATTCGCACCGGTGATTTCGTGCATGTCAAACGGAAAAGCGGAAGCCGGGTTGATATGCAGTTTTCCAATCAAACCCGTTCGGTATCCCGCTGCTTTCAAAATGCGGGGTAAATTGGCCGTCTTTTCTCGATACAGTTCAAACCCCCAAGTCGCCAAGCCAATCTGACCGTGTTGATGAGGATACAGACCCGTTAGAAAACTGGCACGGGATTGGCTGCAACCGGACTGCGGCACGAATGCCCGGTTAAAACGAATCCCTTCTGATCCAAGCCGGTCAAGATGCGGTGTTCTCGCGTACGGATCGCCATAGCAACCTAACTCAGGGCCGTTGTCCTCGGAAACAATCAGCAGAACATTTGGATGCTGGGCATGTGAGACAGACGCAAATAAAAACGTCGTGGTCACCATGACAAAGCAGGCACACAAAGTCTTCATGAAGGCTCTCCTCTTATCGGCCAGACGAAGCACCCGCGAGAGGATTCGAACCTCCGACACCCGCTTTAGGAAAGCGGTGCTCTATCCCCTGAGCTACGCGGGCGATGCAGGAAGCTTGGTGCCGGATCCGCTCGATGACGAAAACCGACGAGGCCGCTCTGCATTGATTGGGAATAAGAATTGCTTGGAAATGAAAAAAGGTAACGGCAAAGCCGCTTTTAGGCTAGCTACCTTGATGAGGATGTTGACCACGACCTGAACCTTCAACCAGCAGTTCAGTGAGCATATCAGCAAGCTCATCTTTCTTGCAAAGCTCGCAAACCAAACCTTTTGGGGTCTCCCCTGCCCATCGAGACAATGGTCAACCCCGTCTTGTTAGATCGGAAATGCTTCATTGCTCCAAGTGTTTGACAATCACTTGTGCGCACCACTTCGCCAGCCGCCGACTATTCTCCGGACTGTAATGAACATTTGCTTCTTTCGTTGGGACATTCTCAAGTGCATGATCGTAGAGTTGATTGGTTTCAATTCCATGCCCGCTCATCACTCGCTTCGCTATCTCGTTATATTTTTTGCTGTCGCCAACCACACGGCCCGACGCTCCTTCTGGAACAGGCGTTGTTTCACACCAGATGATCTTGGCATCGGTTTTCTTTAATCGTCTAGCCAAAGCATCTAGATTTTTTGCGTATTGATCAGGTGGGATTTGCTGATGACTACCTTCGGCTTTTGGATTTGCCAAGTTCTGCCCATTGGATCCCATGTATTTCAGATCATGAAGTCCATGATTGATTTGTATCAGATCCCAGTTTCGATCCCCAAGCCAGGCATCAATATTTTCCAGCCCTCGATTCGACGGACCGCAATTCGTCTTGGGACGGTAAACGTTAGCGATCCCCGCTAGCGACTCACGCAGCGGTACCATGTAGCCGATGGAGATCGAGTCACCAATGATCAGGATATTAGGTAGCTTTGGATCTGCATTCTTTGGATCCTGAAAAGCTGGATTCACCTGTTTCTTCGCAACTTCCAGCGGCGCAGTCTGGACCTTCACCTCCCGTTGCTTCAAGTCCTGCACTCGCTGCCCAACAACTTCTGCATTGGGTGTCATGCCCAGCAGTGCAATCAATAAGGCGGTCATGTTTAACTTTGTCATTTCGATCTTCCTACGTGTTGGTGGATTCTTTGAAACATCTTGTTGATTCAAGCGGAGGTTTCTAACTCTCGGCAGCAGGAATCACATTAACATGACTTCCTGAATGATGGTTTTGAAGACAAATCGTTCACCTTGATCAATTGAACCTTGATTCAATCACCGGCCGGCCGAACTCTGAAAAAGCGACCAAGTCCTTACCTATCTGAAATTAGAATACGGCGATGGTCTTGGGAATCGGTGAACGTTGGCCATCAGGCCATCTTATCAGGCTCCATTATCAGTGACCTTTAGATCGAGCGACAGGTGGATCGTGTGGAGAATTCATGGGGGGGTGTTATTTCCAACCTCCGAGATGCCAACTCAGTCAAGCCTGTCAGGGCAGGGGCGTGTTCTCGCACATTCAGGATCACGCGGAACGCGTCGGCGGGCACTAGGATTCCAACATCATGGGTCGCAGTTTAATCGTGTTATCATGGATCTTCCACCTGCGTGGTTTTCAAACATCGGTCGCTCCCAATGCGTCGCCGAGTCAATTCCGTGTTGACATTCGCATGACACCTTCCTGCTGCAAGTTACCTTTCTGAACAATTCATCGAGGATACATTATCCATCACACCGCTCTGTTTACCCGAAAGAAGCGGGGCATAGGCTGAATGGTTTCCGGATTGCCATCGGCGTACTATCCTTGACCCTGACCGATACCCTGATCATCAGTAACAAAGTCAGCCGATTCATGATTGAGCAAGATGCCTTACCTGTGCCTGGCGATCGTTGCTCGGTTTAAATGAAGAAAGGTGTCAAGACACCATGACGCTTCGAGCGAATTTGGCACTCGCCAACCTTTGAGCCGGGTGATGCCGGAGCGTTGATTTGACTATTTTATTTCTTGATTGAGAACGACTGGAGCGCGGCTTCCTGCAATTTGGATACCAGATCAGTTCGGTTTGAGACCGCCTGCCTGCTCGATGGCTTAACGGCCATTTGAAGTGGCACCGCACTCAAAAACTCTTGACGAGTCAACGACGAACGGTGAATACCATGAACCTTCACTGCGAATCATTTGCCATATTTTCATTCGAGGCCACTTGATCTGATGGAAGAAATCAACGCCGTTTTCCGAGTGCTGGATGCTTCATCTAATCGAATTGCCGAAGGATTTCGAACGCTGGAAGAGGCGGCGCGTTTCTCGCTCGATGATGCGGTCTTATCCAGATCACTGAAGTCATTACGACATGATTTATCCAAGGCATTTTCGTTGTTACCGAGAGATGCACTTCTGAGTGCCAGGGACACAGCGGGTGATGTGGGTACCGATCTGGAGACAGAGACCGAATACGTTCGCCCCGATATAAGGTCGGTCGTGATATCGGCCAGCGCGCGACTCCAGCAATCTCTTCGTGTTGCTGAGGAGTACGGTAAAATCATTGAACCTTCATTCGCCAAGCAAGTGGAGCGACTTCGATATCGAACGTACCAAGTGTGCGCCGAACTTGAGTTACGAATCACTAGCTCCAAACTTTCCGCAGCGATTCAAAAGGCGGTCCTTTATCTACTGATCGATGGCGGTAAGGACGAGAAGGATTTTGAAGAAAAAATGAAGAGTCTAGTTGCCAGTGACATCGATGTGCTTCAGTTACGTGATTCATCTTTAAGTGATCGAAGTCTATTGCTGAGAGCAAAACTTGGCGTGCAGATTGCACGAGAGGCGGGAAAACTTTTTATCGTCAATGACCGAGCCGATCTGGCTGTTGCAGCGAACGCCGATGGCGTGCATGTTGGACAAGAGGAATTACCAGCAACCGCTGCACGGCAGATTGTCGGTCCTCATCGCCTCGTTGGCGTGTCAACCCATTCCTTGCCGCAAGCGCAGCAGGCGGTCGCTGATGGTGCCGATTACATCGGATGTGGTCCCGTCTTTCCGAGCCAGACGAAGCATTTCAATGAGTTTGTGGGAACCGATTTCTTGAAAACCTTGGTGGGCGTCATTTCGTTACCGTGCTTCGCAATCGGCGGCATCAACGAAACCAATTTATCTCGCGTGATGGAGACCGGCTTTCAGCGAATCGCAGTCGCGGGTGCGATCACAGGTTCGGAGGTTCCCCAGCAGGCTGCTGAACGAATAAAAAAAGCACTTTTGAAGTCGACAGGTTGATGGGTCAATTCAATAGCAACAACGTTGCGTAGAATTTGCGTTGTCTTGTGGAACCAATCCCACCCCCCCCTATCTACCCAACACCCCTGCCCAATCGGGCACGCCAATAAACCGGGCACGCCAATAAACCGGGCACCCCCACTTCAACCGGAAACCCCTGCAAAAAAGGTTCAACAACTTGCGGCAATGTCGACTTCTGCTTGTGGTGGAAGCTGATGAGAACTTGATTAAATGCGGTGAATATGAAAGTCTTGATTCCTTATCAACAAGCAATTTTTTCTTGCAAAGAGGAACAGGAAGCGATTCATCACATCGACCTGATGAGCCTATCACCTGCGCAGCGAATCGTGGAATCATATGTTTGAGATCGAACAGAAGTATGTTGTTGAGCAAATTGACCAACTCATTGCTAAACTTGAGGCTCTGGGAGCGGTAAAACGTGGCCAAGAGACTCACGAGGATACTTATTACGCGCACCCCTCTCGCGATTTCCGGGAAACAAAGGAAGCTTTGCGTGTACGCCGTGCCAACGGGATTCCATTGGTTACCTACAAGGGACCACGTTTACCGGGTGAGATCAAAGCACGTCGAGAACTGGAATGGAGGCTGGCCCCGGGAGATTCCGATGGGTCAAAAATGTGCGATCTGCTGAAAAACCTAGGTTTTTCGGAGGTGGCAACGGTTCGAAAGTCTCGCGATTCATTCCAAGTTACTGACTCAAGCCCTCTGATCGTGATTGACCAAGTCGAGCGATTGGGCTGTTTTGCCGAAATTGAGCGAGTCGTTGATTCGGAGTCTGAAATTGAGACGGCAAGGCGAGCCATCGAAGATTTGGCGATTCAGCTGAAACTGAAAAAATCAGAATCTCAAAGCTACTTGGGGATGCTTTTGCAGTTGCCAAACAGCTAACATATCGCGAGGCTTCGGCTAACAGCAGCCGAAAGGGCGTGTACGATTTCGCCGATTTTTTCTGGTGGAGTGGTAGATCTCGCCCAGTTGTTCACGTTTTGATTAACCCACTCCTGAGAGGATTGATAATGATTCGAAAAGCATTAAGCGGACTCGCCGTCCTTCTTGTCGCCGCCGCGACCGTTGTTGCAGCTGAGGTCAATTTGGAAGGCGTCAAATGTGTTGTAGCACCCAAGGCTGCTACAGCCAGCAAGGTTGTTGAGTACAAAGGCAGCAAGGTTTATTTCTGCTGCGGTGGTTGCGTTGGAAAGTTCAAGGCTAACACGGCAAAGTTCGCAGAGAAAGCGAACCATCAACTGGTTGCGACCAAGCAATTCACTCAAAAGGCTTGCCCCTTCAGTGGTGGCGACCTGAACGAGAGCACCGCGGTTAAGTTTGCCGGCACGAAGGTTGCCTTCTGCTGCAACAACTGCAAAGGAAAGTTTGCCGGCGCCAAAGATGACGCTGCTAAGTTGAAGCTCGCTTTCAGCGACAAAGCGTTTGCCAAGGGATTCGCGAAAGCAAAGAAGTAGTTCAATCACCGGCGGATGATTTTGTCGCCAAGATTGAATTGACCCTGTCACCGAAACCGGTGGTTGCTCAGCACGAGCGGCTGCCGGTTTTGTTTTTCGTACTCTGCTTGGTGAGCGACCAGCAAGCAGGGTCCGCGTAACCTTTCGTTCCATCTGAATCGCTGTGGCAAACAGAGAGGAATTAGGTGAAAGATTTACGGATTAATTAAGCGACACAAACTCGATCAAAAATCAAGACTTCATTTCGTGCCGAACATGGCAGGATTGGATACTTTCGATTGAGAACTTATTTTTGTTCACAAGTCATCTAACTCTCATTTCTGGTCAATCGGCACACCACGTGAACCTGGTCGACACAAAGGTGAAGGGGATTTAGAGCGGGTGTCGCGTCCCGTGACGATACACTGTTTAATATTGGCTCACTCATCTCAACAACAGCTCTGGTTCAGATTCATGTATTTCAGCCTCGCTCGCCGATTAATCACCGAAACTGACAAGCGATTGTTATTCAAAGCGGCATGGACATTAGGTGCCCGGGGTTTATGGAGTGTTCATCAACACAAGCGAAGGCTGAAGCGGGGGGAGTTTTTTCCACCGTTTCTCTATTTGTCAGTAATCAACAGCTGCAACCTACGTTGCCAAGGCTGCTGGGTGGACGTTGCGGCGAAGCAACATCGCATCGAGGTCGATGCCGCCAATAAAACGATTGCTGAAGCAAAAGCAATGGGCAATAGTTTTTTTGGCATCCTCGGTGGCGAGCCCTTCATGCACAAAGATTTGCTGAAGATCTTTGAAGCCAATCGAGACGTCTATTTCCAAGTCTTTACCAACGGACACTTTATTACTGATGAAGTCGCTGCGGAGTTAAGGCGATTGGGTAACGTAACTCCTTTGATTAGCGTGGAAGGCACCGAAATCATCAGTGACACGCGTCGTGGTCGAGATGGCGTTTTGAATCAAACAATGAAAGGCCTGGAGACGGCCTTGCGGCATAAACTTTTAGTCGGTGTCTGCACCAGTGTTTGCAAATCCAACCTGGATGACCTAGTCCAGAATGCTTGGGTGGATCGCCTGATTGAAATGGGCGTGATGTACTGCTGGTACCACATTTATCGACCGGTTGGTCCAGAGCCGAATCCTGATTTAGCATTATCAAGTGAAGAGCAACGACGTGTGCGGCAGTTTGTCGTGGACACACGAGCAACCAAGCCGATCATCGTAATCGATGCCTACCACGACGATGCTGGCAACGCACTGTGTCCGGCTGCGACGGGGTTCACTCATCACGTAGGACCCTGGGGAGATCTGGAGCCCTGTCCCGTGATCCAACTGGCCAAAGAGTCGATTCATGACAGCCAGCCTTTGGCTGACACCTTCAACCAGTCTGAATTCCTGCGCGATTTTCGTGAACTGACCGCCCAACACACCAGGGGCTGCGTGATCATGGAACGTCCCGACCTCTTGGTTGATCTAGCCGAGAAACATGGCGCTCGCGACACCACAGATCGAGGAAAAGTCATCGAGGAGTTGCGTCATGTGACGCCGCGACGTAGCCAGTATCAACCTGGCGGTGAGATCCCCGAGCGAAGCTTCGTTTATCGTTGGGCCAAGCGATACGCGTTTAACGATTTTGGCACCTACAGTCGCCATTTTGACGCATCCAAATACAGGGACCCTGACGCGGTTGCAGCAGAGAATTCGGGAAGCCCCAGCAATGCCGCCGCTGGCGAAAGTAGTTTGCCGATTATTAACCGATGACGCATCCTATCGGACCCTTGAATTGAGAGCGATTGGCATGGTGATCGGTTGATCACCGGTGACCCAACTGAGTTCGATTAGCAAAGTCGATACGGAATGCTTTACCGTCGATTCAATTTGAAATTCGACAACCATGCAGAGGCACAGATGCTGTCTGCTCTCGTCATTTACCTGTGCCTTCCATCAAAAATCACTCATCGACTTGCCATCAGGACCACCCGGTAACTCGATGCTCTTGGGTCGTTACTCAAGAGGCAATGAGTCTCTTTGGGAACGAAAATCGATCCGGGATAAAAACAGGTCGCACCCAAGGCATCCCGCCTCCCCCCCAAAAAAACGCAAGAGCATACGGTTGATCGCTTGCATCATTGGGCGGCTTGGTGATCTCTACCGCTTGGACATTTTCATGGCGAGTAGGTTGTCATGGCGAGTAGGTTGTCATGGCGAACGTGTGTTCGGGGGGGCGGCCTGAATGCGGAAAAGGTGCCAATCTTTGGATTGCCGAAAAAAAGATAAAATAAAGTCGCGGTAACCCGAAAAATTGGATTGCTTCCGGCTATGATGACACTCGCTATGAAACGTGGAAGGAAATCCGCGTTAAGTGCGTTCCAGGGGGGGAATTCAATCATGTGGCACACAAGTCGCGGCGACCGGACACTGGGTGGCAAAGAAGCCATCCTGATCTGTCGTGCGGTCGACGAGATGGTGCTGGCCTTGCTGATGCACATCCATGATGAATTCGAGGAAGAAGCAAATGATTGTTCTTCTGGCATCCCAATTTATGACGCCTGCTCGCCTTCTCAACGAATCGGCTTGCTCAACAAAGTTGCTCTCCATTTGCTCACCGAGACAACCGACGTGCTTCCGCTAACAGCACTGGTCGACGCTACGATTGCAGCCGTTTTTGTGGAAGTGCGTGACCAAGTTGCCATAGAAATCGGATTAACGGAAAACTCGGATCAGGGAGATCCTTTCTTTTGGCGGCGAATGGTTCTGGAGTCGCATCGGTCAAGCATTGATGAAAGGCCCAACACGGAGGATGAAGAGCAAAGTGCCTTACCGTTGTTGGATAGCGATCAACTGGAGGCGTGGGAAAAATCAATCGATGAGTTGGCTGACCTGATTTTGTGGGATCGTGATTTTGAAATGGCGGACACCTTCATGGACCTCGATCCAAAGGTCTCCAAACACCGACGCCGATTGCTAGGCATCGATGATCATTACTTCTCGGCCGTGGCAAATGATCCCTACCCCGACATGGTGTTTCAACTCGCCTCGGAAACAAGAAAACTGGTCCGAGCGAAACCCCGTTGATCATATTACAAATTGATCATTTCACAACACGATTGCCGGTAATCACTGTGATCCCTGACAAGACTGTGATCCCTGACTAAATCGGGAATCGCTGATAATCGATGTTTCGGCCGAAGGCTCCACACACTTCTGTCAAGCCTCGCACCGATCAGGCAACCTCATTCCAATCTGTGAATTTCATTAGAAAGTTGCTTCCCGTTTCTGGTAGTCTCATACTGCAATGAAGCGATCTGCGGAAATCATCAAAAGCCGAGTTTGACAATCTCGATTCATTGACCCAACCAAGAGATAGTGACTTCGGCTTTTGAAAGCACTTGAATCGATTCCAAACAATGACCGTTTGGCAACCGTATTCAAGAGGGATGGTTTTTCAGCGGTATCCTGTCTGATACCAAGCGCTCATCGGGAGTACAGATTAACGGGACCCAAGATTGAGAAAGCGAGTCTGCGAATGAAAGCTTTTGAAGCAACGCGAACTTTTTTTGAAATTGCTGCGGACAAGCTGGAAATGGAACCAGAAATACGCGAGGCATTACTGATGCCAAATCGTGAAATTCAGGTTCAGGTCACTGTCGAGCGCGACAACGGTCAGTTAGTCAACTTCGTCGGATTCCGAGTCCAGCATGATCACTTCCGAGGACCGATGAAGGGTGGATTGCGTTATCACCCCAAGGTTGATTTGGATGAAGTGCGGGCACTTGCAAGCTTGATGACATGGAAGACAGCAGTTGTCGATTTGCCTTACGGTGGTGCAAAAGGTGGAATCGGAGTTGACCCCAGCACCCTATCGGAGGGAGAAACGGAGCGTCTGACGCGGGCCTTTGTTGATCAAATTCATGAAATTGTTGGGCCGGATAAAGACATTCCGGGACCTGATATGGGAACGGACCATCGTGTGATGGCTTGGTTTAGGAATCAGTGGGAAAAGTATCACGGCTTCAATCCGTCGGTCATCACCGGTAAGCCAGTTGAGGAGTATGGCGCCAAGGGTCGCGAAGAAGCGACGGGACGCGGTGTTGGCGCACTTACCTGCAAACTTCTGAAGCGTTTGGGTTATCAAACGTCGGGAACGAAAATTGCCATTCAGGGATTTGGTAACGTTGGCACACACGCCGCCAAGTTTTTGGACGAAGCCCAGTTCCCCATCGTGGCGGTTAGCGATGTAAGTGGAACTTATTATCGTGAGTCGGGACTCGATGTTCGTTCGTTGTTGCGACACAAAATAGAGCATCCACGTGGACTGCTCGAGGGATTCAAGGATTGTGACTGCTTACCGCCGAACGCTTTGTTGGGATTGGAGGATATCCAAGTCTTGATCCCGGCTGCCGTGGGGGGTGTGATTACCGAGGCCAACGTTGATCAAATCAAAGCTGAAGTGATCGTTGAGGGCGCCAATGGACCGATTTATCCCCTAGCGGATGCAAAGTTGCGTGATCGCGGCGTCGTCGTGCTGCCTGATATTTTGGCGAATGCTGGAGGCGTAACGGTAAGCTATTTTGAATGGGTGCAAAATCGACAGTATTATCGCTGGTCACTGGATCGCGTTCGGCAAGAATTAGATCACACGATGAGTGAAGCATTTGAGAATGTTTGGCAAACTGCCAACGAGATGGATGTTTCACTTCGAACCGCCGCCTACATGATTGGGATCACTCGAGTTCGACGCGCGGGAGAGTTCGCTGGCTTTGCTTGATCAGCTGCGTCAAAAGCGACAGCCCTGTTATTGAATGACTTTTTTAAGTCAGTTCGGTTCACCCCATTGTCACAGGCTTGTTGATCCATCTCGGCAATCGTCAGGAATGAATCAAGGAATCTGGAATCTCCATTCCGTCTTGAGGGGACAGCTCAAGAATCAGACATCTTCGTCGTGCGGCGAATCCTGCAGCGAACCGATTTTTCATCATGTTTTTGGTGACCGTTAACATGGCGAGTGATGATTGTTGATCGGGGAGATCACGATGCAAGCAAGTCAGCGACGCTAGTGGGCCAGAGCAAGGAGGATGGCTGGGGCGCGAGGGAGGGAGGGTGATGGAATCGAGTGCATCATTGGATAAATCAACTTCTAAGAGGTGGTTTCCCAAAGTTTGAACTTTTGACCGGAAAATCTTCTGAGTAATGGTGGCGTCCATGACGCTGGCTCATTCCCGATGGTCTGGGCCTTGAAATTGGTTTACGAAACCCCTATTTCTTCCCAACGGGGACTCCATGAGCGTCAAAATCAACCTCAATATCACTCCTGTGCTGGCCCAGGCCATGGAGATTGAGGGGTAACGAGCGGATTGAGATGATCGGATTACCACGATCCGCGTCACTTGGCACGGGGAACTCCAGACGCCGGGGTCGACGAAATCTGTCCTGAAGTGATAAAGTACGCGACCCGTTCTTGTTTTGCACCAGACCATTCCTACCGAAGTTGACTTCCAACCGTTTGTGACATCCGTGATTCTGATTCTGAAGAGTAACGTTACTGAGGAGCAAATCGAGCACGTCCTGAAACGCGTCGAGGAAATGGGTCTACAGCACCATCTGAGTTGCGGTACCCATCGAACGATTGTCGGTATTATTGGTGACGAGGAGCAACTTCGCGAAGACATGCTAAGAGCAATTCCAGGCGTCGCGAACGTCGTACCCGTGCTGCCTCCCTACAAACTTGCGTCCCGAGATGCGCACCCAGAGCCGAGTGTGATTGATGTCTCGGGTGTTAAGGTGGGCGGTGGTCATCTAGGAATGATTGCCGGACCTTGCAGCGTTGAAGATCGCGACCGAATGTTTCGCATCGCTGAATCAGTCAGCCAGTCGGGGGCCAACTTATTTCGGGGTGGGGCCTACAAGCCACGCACCAGCCCGTACGCATTCCAAGGCATGGGCGAGGAAGGGCTCAAGTTGTTGCGAGAGGTGGGAGATGCGTTTGGAATGCCCGTGGTCACCGAAGTGACTGACCCAAGGTTGGTCGAGACAGTCGCTGACTACGCAGATGTTCTGCAAGTTGGCGCTCGAAACATGCAGAACTTTGTCCTGCTGACAGAGGTTGGTAAATCACATCGACCAGTGCTTTTAAAACGGGGCATGAGTGCAACGATCACGGATCTGTTGATGTGTGCCGAGTACATTCTTTCCTACGGCAATCCCAATGTGATCCTCTGCGAGCGTGGGATCAAGGGTTTTGACCCATCGACACGCAATGTCTTTGATGTTGCAGCGGTTCCACTCTTACACACCCTTACCCATTTGCCTGTCATCGTTGACCCTTCCCACGCGACAGGACGTCCTGATTTGATCCCATCGTGCTCACTTGCTGGTCTGGCCGCGGGAGCTGATGGGGTTCACATTGAGGTGCACGACTGCCCCGAGGTCGCCAAGAGCGATGGACCGCAGGCTTTATTACCCGATCAATATGATGAGCTGATTGGTCAAATGCGACGATTAGCTGATATCTTGGAAAAAACAATTTCACCCTTACCGGAGAAGCAGGTTTGAGTCGTCGTCGAATAATTGCTGGAAACTGGAAAATGAATATGCGTCGATCCTCGGCGGATGCCTTGGCCTCAGGTATTGCGGGGGTGGTTGGTGAAAATCCTTCCGTGGATGTCGTCCTTTGCCCTCCCTCGGTTTACCTCGGATCCGTTGGCGAAGCCGTTGCGGGAACGCCGGTTGGACTAGGAGCCCAGAATCTTTACGCTGCCGAAGACGGAGCTTTCACCGGCGAAGTCAACGCAAGCATGCTAACCGATGTTGGATGCCGATTTGTCATCCTTGGGCACAGTGAACGAAGAGCCCTGATGGGTGAGACCGACCAGCAGGTCAGCGAAAAATTACACGCCGCCTTGGCCGGAAACCTGATCCCCATCATCTGTGTTGGCGAAACGCTCGAGGACCGTGAATCTGGGCAAACTGAACAGGTCGTGGAAACTCAGGTGAGAGGCTCTTTGGCGGGCTTGGACGAAGTTCGAGCAGCATCAATTGTCCTTGCCTATGAGCCGGTTTGGGCAATCGGTACCGGGAAAACCGCGAGTCCCGAACAAGCGGAAGAAGTTCATGCGTTTATTCGCAACTTACTTGGTGATATATTTTCTCCGGAGATCTCAGAACAGATTCGGATTCAATATGGCGGAAGCGTTAAACCGTCCAATGCAACTGAATTGCTTGGCCAGCCCAACATTGATGGTGCTTTGGTCGGTGGCGCAAGCTTGAAAGTTGAAGATTTTGCAGGCATTATTAACGCGGGTTAATTTGCTTGGCTTTTGGTCTCTATCCCTCACATTACCTTTGAAGTCAACGAGAAATGATCATCTTACCTTTAGGCTCACTTGCCGGAGTTTTGCTCGGATGGTTAATGGCCTTCCTATCGCTGTTCTTGATCATGCTGATTTTGATTCAGCGTGGTAAAGGTGGCGGATTGACCGGTGCATTAGGCGGCCCAGGCGGACAGAGCGCGTTTGGAAGTAAGGCCGGTGATACGTTCACCGCGATCACGATCGTCGTTGCTTCGTTGTGGGGCCTGACATGTGTCATCACGATGTTGGTCCTCGGTACCGGAGCGGCAGACAATGCTGTGGCTGACGATCCAGCCTTGCAGCCTGCACCAGCAGAAATCGCAGGTGAGACTGCCGGCAGTGAGTTGGTCACTCCCTCGTTGGGACTTGGGGGGGTACAAGAAGAACCATCAACTGATGATGCGACGTCCGAGGCAGCACCCACCAGCTTGACTCCTGGTTCAACCGAAGCGAGTGATGAACCCGAAAGCTCTGAACCCGAAAGCTCTGAAGCCCAAGGTTCTGAAACCTCCGACGCCAGCGAAACCGGCGCCAACGAAACCGAAGCGAGTGATCCTGAGCCTGCAGCAGGGGCAACTGAAGAGCCCGCAGGTGATGCCGCCGAAACCGCTCCAGACGCATCGGAAGACAACGCCGATTCCTCGGAAGAAAAAGACGAGTAAGCGTCGCTTGCTCAGCTCGCACACACACGGTGCTGTTTCGTGATTTGTTGCATTGAGACGTGACTGACGGCACTTTTCGCACTTCACATGAACCCGTCATCACCCTTGCCTTTGACTGTTGCTTGGGTGCTCGCAGGATTCGATTACCAAAACCGTTTCATCAAGTTCGTTCGACCGTTCGATCCGTTGTTACGACTCATTATTGATCTAGCCAAAGGCACTTGGGATGACCCAGCAAGCACCGCGAAACGTGCGGAGCATGACCGGCCAAGGCCACGCCAGCGATTCGAGTGAACTTGGAATTGCTTCGATTGAAATCCGGACGGTCAATAGTCGTGGCTTCAAGTGTGTTCAGAGGCTGGGCGAATCACTGGTGACGTTCGAGAGTCGAATCGAAGCGCTTGTTCGATCACGAGTGCATCGCGGAACGATTCATCTTAATGCCTCGCTCAAACGCCCGTCGGTGGAGGAAATCCCGTCGGTTAATACCGAAGCGATCAAGGCGTACCTCGAAACGTTCAGGACGATTGGCCCCGAGCATCAAGATATCTTGGGACCCATTGATTACGGATTATTGCTATCGCTGCCCGGTGTGCTGAATACGAAAAAACTCGAACGAACCGACGATGACCTGATTTGGAGCTTTCTTGAAAACGCCATCTCACAAGCCATTGAAAATCTCAATGACATGCGGCTTGCGGAGGGTGAAAGGATGGCAGAAAGTCTCGATCAGGATTGCCATCAAGTTGAATGCCTCCTGAAGGAAATTAACGTCATCACCCCTCGCTCGGTCGAGGTCTATCGCCAACGATTGCAAGGAAAAATTGAACGCACTCTTGAAGAGCAGGGCCTTCAGGTTTCCAGCATTGATCTGCTTCGGGAAGTTCAAATTTATGCAGACCGCGTTGATATCCAAGAAGAAGTGGTCCGTCTTGATAGCCATTTAAAAATGTTTGGTGCAGCGCTCCAAGGTTCAGATGAACAAAAGAAATCCAAAGGACGCAAGCTGGACTTTATCTTGCAAGAGATGTTTCGGGAGATAAACACCATTGGTAGCAAGGCGTCGGACTCGGAGATATCGGCTAGGGTCGTCGATATCAAATGTGCCGTCGAGCGGATGCGAGAGTTAGTTCAGAACATCGAGTGATCCTGGGAGCGGCAACAATCGACAAGAGGCTGACCTTGAGACCTTCAAAGGACTTTGCTCTTTCATGATTACTAGTGAATTCAGACTGGCGGCACTGGCACGGATTGCAAAAAGATGAGGACCTAGCCAGATCCGCACCCCTTTTGGCGTCTTTGATTTTGGTGTGAAAAACAGAAAATTTCGGTAAGGAACCCTGGCGAACAACAGGCGGCGAACAGCAGACGGAAAAATGGGTGACGTATCAAAGGGTCGACTAATCATTATTTCGGGGCCGAGCGGCGCCGGAAAATCGACCGTGGTGCGGCGCCTGCTGGAAACTTGCGAGATACCCCTGCAACTGAGTGTTTCGGCAACGACACGGAAGGCCAGAACCGGCGAAGTTGACGGTGTTGACTACTACTTTTTGGACCAAAGCGAGTTCGATAGGCGTCGGGAGAGGGGCGAATTTCTCGAATGCAAGGAAGTTTTTGGGTTAGGCTACTGGTACGGAACACTTCGTCAGCAAGTCGCCACTGGTCTCGCTGAGGGTCGTTGGGTTATTTTGGAGATAGACGTCGCCGGAGCGATTGATATTCTGGACGAGGAACAACTGGATCCGATTACAATTTTCATCCACACGGGGGGTGTGGAGTCCTTAGAGGATCGGCTTCGGGGCCGGCAAACAGAGAGTGAAGAAGTGATTGCCGCCAGATTGCGGACGGCGAAGAACGAAATGAAATCGATGCATCGATATCAGTACCAAGTCATTAACGATTCAGTGGACCGAGCGGTCGCTGAGATCTGTCAATATTTAGAGGAATACAGGGAAACCAGAGCATGCTAGAAGAATTAAAAGAAGAAGAAATTGTGAACAAAGTTGGCGGTCGATTTAAGCTGAGCACGTTGATTCAAAAACGTTTGGTTCAGCTGAATCAAGGCAGTCGTGCTTTGGTCAATGTGGACACTCATGACAAAATGACCATCGTGCTTCAAGAAATTGTTCAGGACAAGATCGTCCTGAACATGGATGACGAAGTCGAGAAGGTACTGGATTTGGATGCGACCATCGCAGCGGCCGAGGGTCCGGATATTGAAGCTGCGGATCTATGAGCCAAACACCCGCTTCCGTTCTACTGGCAGTGGGTGGCGGTATTGCCGCGTATAAGTCGGCAATATTATGTAGCCGACTCGTGCAGTTGGGCCATTGCGTCAACGTCGTCATGACGAAATCAGCTGGACAGTTCGTCGGCAACTCGACCTTTTCTGCTCTCTCCGGTCATCCGGTGCCTGAGGGACTGTTTCAGTCCTCCAAGCATCCGTTGGGAGCGCACATTGAACTGGCCCAAGAGATTGACCTGATGGTGGTTGCGCCGGCGACCGCGAATCTGATCGGAAAATTTGCGAATGGGATTGCTGATGATCTCGTCAGCACCATTTATCTACAACGCACTTGTCCCATCCTTGTCGCACCTGCAATGAGTTCGTCCATGTGGGATAAGCCGTCAGTGCAAAGAAACATGAAGACGCTGCGGGAGGATGGCTGCCACGTGATTGGCCCGGAGCAGGGTTGGCTGAGCTGCCGTGAAAGTGGTACCGGTCGAATGAGCGAGCCGGACGCAATTCTCGGCTCGGTGAGTCAGCTAATTTCCCGAGGGAAATGAACAGCAACAACGTTGGTGAAATCGTCAGCTGATTCAATTTTCATTTTCTTTCCGACCCGCAGGCAGATCGATGCGCTTCGATCTGTCTCGCCCTTTACATTACTGCTAAAGAAGAAGGCATGAGTTGTTCTGAGTTGCCGCAGTTCTCGGTTACGCATGCTGGGTTGTTGGCAGCTAAATTGAGCGATTGATGGAATCGCCCAATTGATTGAGCATACAGCACCGATTCACATGAGTTGGTTTAATTTAGATTGTCCATCATTTTTCTTAGGGCTGAGTGGACCGATCAATGTCAGTTTATGTTTTTGGGCATCGCAACCCCGATACCGATGCGATTTGTAGCGCCTTGGCTTACGCTGATTACCTGCAAAGGACGACTCGTCCCGACGCGATCGCAGCTTGTTGTGGAACTCCGAATGAACGAACAGAATTTGTTCTGAGGAAAGCGGGAGTTGCCTCACCGAAGATCATGATGGACATCCGTCCCGAACTGGAGGACGTTTGCAAGCGTGACCCAGTCGTTGCAAGAAAGGGAGATGTCTTTTTCGAAGTCTACCAACGCATGCTAGACAATGGTGTGCGGGCGATCCCGGTTTTGGATCGGGAAAATAAGGTAACCGGCATCGTAACACTCCTGGATTTACTCCAATTAATGCTTCGGGGTGGGGTTGATCCGATTAAGTCCAGAGAAGTGCGAAGCACTCTGGATAAGGTTGTCGAAGTGATCGGAGGCACTTATCAACACGCTGTCGAGACGGACCGTGTTGATGATCTGGTGTTAACGGTCGGAGCGATGAGTGCCGATGGTTTCACCTCACGAGTTCGAGCATTTCCCGCTGAGCGTTTACTTGTGGTCAGCGGTGATCGCCCAACAATTCAATTACCGGCTGTCGAGACGGGCGTGCGTGCATTGGTGGTAACGGGTGGTTACGAACTTTCCACCGGACTGTTGCAATTGGCCAAAGCACAGGGTGTCACGGTGATCAATAGTCCGTACGATACCGCGACCACGACAATGCGAATCAAAGCAGCGCATTTGATTGATTCGGTGATCAATTCTGATTTCCTGAAACTTCCAGCTCGAATGCCCGTCGAAAATGCGAGGCAGCAGGTGTACCGTTCACCTCAGATGATTTTCCCTGTTGTTGATGGAGACCGACTCGTCGGCATATTGAGCAAGAGTGATTTGGTTCATCCACCTCGACCACAGTTGGTCCTTGTTGACCACAATGAAATCACTCAAGCAGTGCAGGGAGCTGATGAGGCAGATGTGCTCGAGGTTCTTGACCATCATCGACTTGGCGGGTCATTGAAATCCACCAATCCGATACGCTTTTACATGGAGCCGGTTGGATCAACCTGCACCTTGGTCGCCAAATTATTTCGCTCCTCACAAATCGAACCGACATCTGGAATCGCCTTGTGCATGGCATCAGGAATGATCAGTGATACCTTGAATCTCAGGTCACCCACTACGACCGATGTTGATCGTGATTTATTGTGTTGGTTACAGAATTTTTGCGACGTCGACCTTGAGAAATTTGCCAGTGATTTCTTTGAAGTTGGGTCCGCGTTACGATCTTGCGATTCGGATCAGGTTGTTCGAGAAGACTGCAAAGAATTTGAAGAATCAGGTAGGCGTTTTTCAATCTCACAAATTGAAGAGATTGGTTTTGATCTGTTCTGGAAACGCAAAGAAGAACTATCGAATTCACTTGAAGTGCTTGCCGAGGCCTCAGACCTTGAATTCTCGGCACTTCTGGTCACAGACATCTCGAGTAACGGTAGCTTATTGTTGATGAGTCGTGAGCCGGATGGGTGGGAAGAGATTAATTATCCACAGCTGGAGGATCGGCTTTATCAACTTGATGAAGTCGTCAGTCGAAAGAAGCAGCTGCTGCCGTTGATCATCAGTTTGCTGGAGGCATCAGCACCAAATCAGAATCGCTGAAGGGGAGTGCGGACTTGAAACCGCATCTCAATCATGGAGAGAAGAAAATTTGGCTTGTCAGTCACTCGTGTTTATTGCAGGGAGATTAAGTTGATCAGAGCAGTGAAACCGTTGGCCGTCGTGTTGACTTCGTTGTGGATTGCTGGATTACGTTTTCTGGCTGTTACTATCGTCTTGGCCGGTTTCTTGAGGGAGGCAGGTGCGCAACATGATGGAGCGAGGGATGCGGTTCAACAGATCGCTTTGGAACGTTTTGGCAAGATCGATCAAATTCTCGAGAATAAGAAGCCCTTTGCCGGAGAATCCGAAGCTGCATTTGTGAAAATGCTACAGGCTCTCGCCGAAAACGACATCGACACAGCCATGTCTCACGCCCGTCACGCGGTTGATCTGGGAATCCCTGTCGAACGCCTTCTTGTCGGACCCCGCGAATTACTTGGCCAACTCCATCAACATCCAGCATTTACCGACTGGATGCAGCAGACCGAGCAATCCAGCCTGGTGCATGGACCAATGGTTGGATCGATGACGGATCACTCAGCCTCCGTTTGGCTGCGGACGCTGAATGATGCGAAGGTCGTGTTGACGTGCCTTGAAACGGGCCAAAAAGTCACAGCACAAACGGACCAGAATCGTGACTGGACTGCGGTGCTGTCCTTTGATGGGTTGAAGTCTGATCAGCAATACCAATACACCGTTGAGGTTGATGGAAAGATCTGCGCTAAATCGAAGTTCAAGACGTTTTGCGACCAAGGCAAGGGCGGCAAGTTTTCGGTGGGATTTGGCGGAGGAGCCGGATTTGTTCCTGAATGGGAAAAAATGTGGCAAACCGTTTTAAGTCGTCAGCCAAACGCCTTCCTGATGATGGGTGACAATGTTTACATCGACCAACCCGAGCATTCTCTCACGCAGCGTTATTGTTATTATCGAAGGCAATCACGACCGGAGTGGCGTGAGTTAATCTCACAAACGCCCATGTATTCGATTTGGGACGACCACGATTTCGGCACGAACGACTGTGTTCCCGGGCCGGAAATTGACCATCCACCGTGGAAGCGGTCGGTCTGGGAGGTCTTTCAACAAAACTGGGTGAATCCATCCTATGGTGGTGGAGCCGAGAACCCGGGTTGCTGGTACGAATTCCATGTGGGCGATGTGCATTTCATCATGCTCGACGGACGCTACTACCGAGACCTAAAGGGTGGATCCATGCTGGGTCCCGTGCAAAAGAAATGGCTGCTTCAAACACTTCAACGTTCGCAGGCAACATTCAAGGTGATTGCATCACCGGTGCCTTTTACTGCTGGCATCAAAAAAGGAAGCCGTGACCCATGGGACGGGTTTCCTGAGGAGAGAGAAGAACTTTTCAAGTGGATTGAGACGCAAAGAATTGAGGGTGTTTTTCTTATTGCCGCGGACAGGCATCGCACCGATCTGCGAGTCACCCAAAGGCCTGATGCTTATGACCTCTATGAGTTTGAAAGTTCGCGGCTTACCAACCATCATGTGCACGGTGTCGTGAAATCGGAGGGTCTAATCTGGGGATACAATGACACATGCTCCTATGCGCTCATGTCCTTTGAAACAGATCTTCCGGACCCGCAAGTCACTTTTGAATGCATTGATCTTGAAGGCGAAACAAAGTACCGGCATCTACTGAAACGAAGCCAGCTCGAGTTCAAAAAATGACCCGAGTTCAAAAACTGACCCGAGTTCAAAAACTGACCCGAGCATGACTCGCTTGCACTTCCGTCATTCCTCTTGAGCGCGCGTTGAATAGAGTCTGGGCGTGATGTCGTTAGCGTTGCGAGGCGAGATCAACCGCAACGATCTCTTTGTCGTTGCGGGCAAAAAGAGTTTTTCCAGCGTACGCGGGATGACTCCACACGACCGCGCGTCCAAAGCACTCTGATGTTGGATCCAGCACATGGAATCGCCCCTGCTCCACATAGCCATCGCGGTTGAGCGTTGCGATTATCAGATCTCCACTTTCACTCATTAAAAAGTATTGCTGACTTTCGCCAATTCGGGTGATAAAAGCGGTCCCATGTCGCACGTATCGAGTCTCGTCCGGCTTTGTTGGCGCGAACGTGGTCCAGAGCTGTTCTCCCGTCTCACCGTCGACGGCAACCAGATCACCGTCGTTGCAATCGGTCCCAAAAATAACTCCATCGACAAACAGTGGAGTGGAGTTGGCACAGTGGACAGCATTTTTGGGCTCACCACGCCAAAGTTCGGTCGCAGTTGGTTTTGTCTGATCGAGTTCCAGCATCACCGCCTCGGTTCGAATACTGCTGGCGTACATTTTATTGCCCTCCACGATGGGACTTGCAATCGACATCTCATAGTCAGGCGTTAAGGGAGTCTCCCAATAGACCTCACCATTTTTCGGATCCAAACTCGAAACTCCCGCTGGATGGAAACAGATGAGTTGCTGTTTTCCACCCGCCGTGATAACCGATGGCGGGCAGTAACTCGACTTGGTATCGAGTGCTTTCCAACGAACCTCGCCGGTTTTTTTCTCAAATGCCACAATCCCCTGTCCCTCGCCACCGACCATTGTGTAAAGCAAGTCGTCAATGATTAGGGGATGGGAGGCAAAACCCCACAGCGGTGCCTCGATCGAAAAATCGTTTTTAAGATTTCGTTGCCAAACCACTGCACCATTTTCAACAAGAAGGCATTTCAGGTCGCCCTCTGCGCCGAGAATGTAGACTCGATCACCATCGATTGTCGGGCTGCATCTCGGACCAGCCGGATAGGAAATGCTGTAGGGGCAGTCATACTGGTACTGCCAAAGGCGATCACCGGTTACCGTATCAAACGCGGTCAAACGTTCCATTCCCTGAATTTTTACTCTTTCACCAGGATCGTTGAATGAATCCCCTGACTGCTTAAGATAATCGAACACAAAAATGCGATTATCGGCGACCGAGGGTCCGGCATAGCCCTCTCCGATTGATTTTCGCCATTTGATGGGCAACCCAGCTGGAGTGATCTCGTGGATGATTCCCGTTTCACGGTAGACTCCATCTCGATGGTCTCCCATCCAACCTTTCCAGTCATCACCCCTTGCTGGTGGATTGATGGAAATGAATGTGATGCCGAGACAGAGACTGACTTGGATTAGCTGAGGAAAATTCATCGATCGTTTGCCTGTCATTTGAAAGCTTGACTGCAGGATTACGTTTCGATTCGCTTCATTGTTAAGAAACGAAACACGCCATGAGTTTACCGGCGCGTCGACGCACGAGGGAGACCATGAAGATAAAACATGATTCTTTGCCGGGTCGTGCATCCGATTCACTGACGTTGATTCTGATGCGTCATGCGAAGAGTGACTGGAGTTCGGGTGAGCAAGCGGATTTTGACCGCCCGCTTAATCCAAGGGGAGTTCGCGATGCGCCTAGAATCGCACAGTGGCTTCAAGATCAATCACTTATTCCAGATCGCATCCTGGCTTCAGCCGCAAAACGAACGCGTCAATCCGCTCAAGCCATGCTTGATCACTGGAATTCAGACGAGGTTCTGATGACCTCGAATTCGCTTTATTTAGCGGATCCGGAGACGATCTTGAAAAGCATCCAAAGTGATGGTGGTGATGCCAACGTCTTGATGGTCTTGGCTCACAATCCTGGCATTTCCTACCTGGCTTCAACCCTCGCTGATCAGTTGATTGACCTTCCCACCGCCGCTTTGGCTGTTTTTAAAACCACCGTTGATCATTGGCAAGATTTCCGAATTGGGCAATCACTACATCTAATTCATTCCATGAAACCGAAAACGCTTTAGGCGACGATGTTTGTTCTGATAAGTTCACTCACTTTTCTGATAGCACATTTTGGACTGTGGATAGCGATCTATAATCGCGTCAACGGCTATCATTTGCCACGGCGGATCGTCAAGCCGCTGATGAAAAGTTCGCTCGCGCTAGCTATCGTCTTCCCCATCTATCTTCTGGCTGAAAACGGATTATCACTCGGGCTTCCCGAATGGGGTTCGATTTTTAGCTGGCAGGCAAGTTGGCTTCTGAATAGCTATTTCTGCCTCGTCTACTCAAGCTATTTATGGCTTGGTGTACCCTGGTTACTGGCTCGACCCCTTCTGCGACGCAATTGGGTTGAAACGCGGCGAACAACGCGAACCATCGCAATGAAAACAAAGGTCAATTCAGAACTTGCTTTGACGTCGAAATGTAGATGGTTTTCAAAGATCCCTTTGAACCAGATTTTTGATCTATCGGTGGAGGAACTTGATTTACCTGTTCCAGGCCTGCCGCCGAAGCTGGACGGTTATCGAATTGCACACCTCTCCGATGTTCACCTGACTGGTGACGTCGATCCCTCGTTCACTCGCCAAGTCATTGAGATTGCAAATCAATGGAAACCGGAATGCTATGCGCTCACCGGGGATCTGATTGATAATGAAGCATGCTTGAGTTGGATGGATCCCATTTTCCGTGACGCTGAGGCGCCCGATGGCCGCTTCTTTGTTCTTGGAAACCATGACGCCCGCATGAAATCGCCTGAAGCGATACGGTCTTCGATGGTTTCGGCAGGCTGGACTGATCTCGGTGGAAAAGAACTCTCCATCTCATTTCGAAATGAGCGAGTGACCATGATCGGTAATGAAGCACCATGGTTCCCTCACACGGTTGTACCCACATCCACGAAGGATCAATTTTGCATGATGCTCAGCCACAGTCCTGATCAAATTAGATGGGCACGCCAACATCAGGTGCATCTGATGATTGCTGGCCACACCCACGGGGGTCAGGGACGCTTACCATTGATCGGGCCAGTACTCAGCCCCAGTATCTATGGAAGTCGTTTTGCCTCCGGGCAGTTCTACCTTGCACCGACGACCATGCACGTTACAAGAGGTTTAAGTGGTACAAGACTGATGCGAATTAATTGTCGCCCCGAATTGTCACTGCTAACTCTTCGATCCGATCACCCAAACTAGACACTGGTACCACCTATCAGCCCAGGTACAGGGGTAGCTTCGTTGGTCAGAATTTGCCCCCGAGGAAAATCGCTTCTCTTGAAAGCTAAGCAATCTGGACCCTTGCAACTTTCTCAGCAAATCTTATGCACGCCGCTTGTTCCAGCGAAGCGTTGCGTATTTGTAACCCGGGATAAAAAAGCATGCCGCAGAAATAATGCCGAAAAACAAATGGGCATTCTCTGGCCAGATTGCCATTGCAATCGAGGTCGCGAAAAGCACAGCGGCTTGAACGTAAAACACCCCGTGAAGCATGCCGGCTTTGATGACAAACACCATGGCACTGATCACCCCGAGTAGGGGAGAAAATGTCAGGACCGGTAGGTTCAGCAAATACTCAATGGGAAACAGCATCGCGATAGCAACCATGCTGGCACCCCAAACATGAGCCACCTGTCTTTCAATGAACGTGACGGGGCCCATGCGTTGGCGTATCTTCCAAAAGACACCTGCCCAAGCTCCCAGCCCAATCGTCCAAACAGCTCCATAAACCCAACGGTCCGTGATACCTCGCAGGTTTAACTGCCAAGTCAGCAGGCCAGCGACGAACAAGATCATTGAATGCCAGACCCAAAGATTCCCCCAGTTTTCCAGAATCCCGGCATGGTGTGTCTCACGAAAAACTCGCGCGACTACCTGATTGAAACGACCACTGCTGGCGTTGACCTTTTCATCATCGATGTATGCCTCGAGGTCCCGCGCCAGGGCTTCAGCCGTTTCATACCGCAAGTCTATTGGCTTTTGTAGACAGCGAATGACGATCATCTCCAGGTCACGATCAAGCCGAGGACGCAAGGCCCTGGGGGAAACCGGATCCTGTTCGATCACTTGCATCACCAAGTCCATGGGCGTGTCCGCCAAAAATGGACTACGTCCAGTCAAAGTGAAGTAGAGAACACAGCCCAGCGAGTAGACATCACTTGACGGCCCCACCAAATGACGGCGACCACTGGCTTGCTCGGGAGACATGTAGGCTGGTGTGCCCACCAACATACCGCTGCGAGTGATTTCCGAAGGGCTATCGGCATGTTTGGCGAGTCCAAAATCGGTGACCATCGGGATGCCATCTGGTGTCACCAAGATGTTGCTGGGCTTGATGTCCCGATGCAGGATGCCCTGCTCATGTGCATAGCCTATTGCCCGAGCGATATCGGCAACAAGTCTCGCTGCCTCCCTTTGCTTTAACGGCTGAACGCTAACCTTTTCAAAAAGTGTTGGACCGTTGACCAACTGCATACTGAAAAAGGCTCGGCCCTCGATATCACCAGCTTCGTATACCGGCACAATGTTTGGATGCTCAAGTTTTGCCGTCGCCTTTGCCTCGGATAAAAATCTCGCTATGTCGGATTCGCTGGCTAGTCGACCCCTCAAAATCATCTTCACCGCAACAACACGATTGAGACTGATCTGTCTGGCTCGGAAGACAACGCCCATCCCTCCGCGACCGATTTCCTCCTCAAGTTCGTAATCACCTATTTCAACAGGAAGCTTGAGGCTCCGCCAACGTCCTTGCGATTCCGGGGCGGTAACACCTTCATCCAACGAGGCACCGGCGGTGTCGGTGATCAACATGGTTCCTAGAAGCCGACGTAGGTCATTCTCGAGATCAGGATGGCTCCGATACATGGACTGCAGATCCATGAGATCTCCCCGGCAGACAGCGTCTGCAGCCTCAGACAAGGCATTTGCCAGACGTTGCTCTTTTTCAACTGATTTGGCAGTCACATCACTCACTGGAATGCCCCATCCTCAGATTCAGTGAGAGGTGTTTCTTCGAGAAGAGCCCGAAGCCTTCGAAGTGCTCGAAGGTACCTCATGCTCGCTGCCGGTGGGTTCAGTTGCAGTGACTCAGCAATTTCTTGGTTCGAAAGATGTTCGTAATGACGCATCAAAATGATCTCTCGATCCTGATCATTGAGCTGCTGGATGACCGCCTCCACTTTCGTCGCAATCTCGCGTTGGGCCGCAGCGGTCGCAGGTGTCATCTCCGGATCAGAAATTTGCACACCAAATTCAACGGTCGATTGATCTGTGCCCACCATCACACTCATGGGCCGCTCTCGATCCATATTTCGCTTGGCACTGACTCGATGTCGGCGATAGGTATCAATGATCCGATCCCACGCAATCTGCCTCATCCAGAGGTGAAAGGCCATGACCGGGTCGTTGAGATATTTATCCAGCCTCCCACTCGCTTCAACCAGCACATCCTGAACCACATCGCTGACATCGATACGCTGTTGAACTTTGCGATCTAATCGCATCTCGACCAGTCGTCGAACTGGTTTTCGATGCTCTTCAAGCAACTTATTGATCGCATCGTCATCCCCCTGACGAGCTGCATCAAGCAGCGATTGAGTATGGTCTTGGGATGGCCACATTGAATTTGCCGATCGTGGGGTTTGAAGGCGTGCTATCCGCCGTGCGAGGAGTTTCTGGCGTAAGAAATTCCTTACCAGTGTAGAAGGTTGGGAATAGGCCCCCGTCTGCACGCAAACCGAAGGACTTCCAACGACCCTTTTTTAAACTGGTTGCGATGCATGTGATCAATCGTTCACTGTCGCTTCGCACCTTTGCGAACCGTGGTACTGGATTGGTTTCGCAGAGAATTTGCCCAGATTGATTGGGAGCAAGGTCCATCAAGAATGAAAGCGGAATCTCACTTTGCAAATCTGGCAGACGCAGGCCGCCACCGAGTAATCAACCAAAGTGTCCGGAGATTCGTGATTAGGGCCGTTGAAGAGATCCTGCCTGCCCTGACAATCGGTTTCAGGAACATCAGCATTCAGAGATGCCATTGGTGCTCGATGAAGGACCTTGCAAAGCCTCACACAACCTAGGATCCGCCATCCTGAATGAATGAAGGCGGTTGAGCCTGAATCGATCAGCCGATGCAATGTGGATCGGCTGATCTGGTTGGATCAAGTCTTCGTTCTTACTTGATTTTCCGAATCTTAATATTTTTGAAACGAACAACCATCGGAGGGCCTTGATGTATTTGCAACGCAATCACTCCGTTGGTTGCAGCTTTCTCTGATTGATTGTCAATGACTTCGGCTGTCAGAGTTCCGTTGATGAAATGCTGCAGGTGATTTCCATCGGCAACAACACGAAAATCATTCCATTCCCCTGGATGAATGACCTTCGCAAGGCCAGCTTCATCACCAAACTTGGTCGGCGTTTTTTTACCATCTTCACCAATGGTGACTTTCTGACCACGTCGCGCCAGAATTCCGCGACCCTTCTCTTCGTACAAAATGCCTGCAAAGGTATTTCCAAAGTCGATATCAGCCTGATAACCACCGACCACAAAGTCCTTTTCATTGACAATCCGACTTCGGTACTGGATACCTGAGTTGCCCGATTCAATTTTAAACTGAGCGGTCAATTCAAAGTTATCAGGTTGGCCGCCTTTCCAGATCAGAAACGTGTTACCTTGAATCGGTTTTTCGGCAGTGGTGCGACCAACGATTTCGCCATTCTCAGCGGTCCAAAGGTCGGCTCGACCTTCCCATCCGGAGAGATCACCCCCATCAAATAAGACGGTGACGTCAGAGTCAGTCGGTTTGTCTGCCATCACGGAGGATGCAAGCAGGCACAACGCAATTGAAAAGCCGAAAAGTTTTTTCATTGATCATCATCTCCGAGTAAATGAAAGGTCCAGCAGAACGACGGTTGTCGTCCAAGTTGGCGGTCTTCACCCGTGAGCGGGTGTCATCTGGAACGACGTATCTTAGTGCATTGACATGCTATCGGGGGCCAATTCCATCAGGAGTTGCCCAGTAGCCACCACGTGAATGGTCAAATTGCAGTTTTTTTCCGTATCGTGTTGGGCTAAAGCCGTCTGCCCGACTCCAAACTTGGTTTCCATTGAGATAGGTTGCGACAGGCCAACCGGTCAACGTTTCATCGTGCCAGGGTGACCAGCCAGATTTTGTAATCTGATCTTCATCGCGGATCGTTCGATCTTCGTCCAGATTGACCAGCACCAAATCCGCATCATAACCCTGAGCGATTCGCCCCTTGCCAACGATCCCCCAAATCCTCGCTGGCGCATCGGACATGCAGTTTGCAATTTGACTGATGGAGCAGCGACCCGAGACGACTTGATTTAGAAATAGAGCGAGACTGTTTTCAACAGCGGGTAATCCTGATGGGCTATCGGGATACGGTCTTGCTTTTTCTTCGAGCGTGTGTGGTGCGTGATCCGTAGCAATCGCCTGTATGGTGTTCTCCATCAACGCCTTCCAAAGAGCATGATTATCCGCCTCGGTTTTAATTGACGGGTTCATTTGAATTCGGCTGCCGAGACGCTCGTAGTCATCGACATTGAAGAATAAATGGTGAGGGCACACCTCGGCGGTGATGTACGGCGTCTGCTGAGCAAGAATCGGAATCTCAGCAGCCGTTGAGACATGAAGTACGTGAAAGCGATGTTGATGGCGTGTCGCAAGATCAATCGATCTTGTGGTGGCGATGACCGCGGCTTTTTCATCTCTGATTCTCGAGTGATCTCGAATATCGGTGGTTCCGCTTAACCTCTCCGCATTTTGGCGGACGGTCGTTTCGTCTTCACAATGCGCACAAATTGGAAGTGTCGTCTCGGCAAAGATTTTCTCCAAGGCCTCTTGTTGATCGACCAACAGGTTTCCCGTGCTACTGCCAATAAAGATCTTGATGCCGGGAACATTTTCGGCAGCTTTCAGTTCATCAAGATTATCAGGCGTTGCGCCAATATAGAAACCATAATGAACATGTGATTGATTTGCGGCGATGGCCTCTTTCGCCAGCACACCATCTCTCGTGACAGCGGGTGGTTTTGTATTGGGCATCTCGAGAAAAGCAGTAATCCCACCGGCCGCGCATGCACGGGAAGCGCAGTAAAGGTCTTCTTTGTGTGTGAGACCCGGTTCGCGAAAGTGAACTTGGTCATCAATCACACCCGGCATCAGATGATGACCTTTGCAATCCACGACCACATCAGCGGATGACGAGCTGCTGGCATCAATCTCAATGATCTCACCGTTTTCAACCAGCAAAGATCCTTTACGGACCTCATCAGTGAGAACAATTGATGCGTTGTTAAAAAGTGTTCGTAGCTTGGGTGTGCTCATAAGATCCTCGTGAATTGCGATTCACAGAGGATAACTTATCAACCATAGGTGGCGAACCCACGATGAAGAGCGTTTGCGGAACATTTAGTTACTTGGTTTGGCTCATTGCCCGACGGAACGCGTTAAAGGCGTCACGATAGGCCGCTGGTGCTGGCTGCGAATTACCTGCATCTTTCAACGGACCCATGGCATCAGTCTCCTCTCGCTGATTGAAGTCCATGGACTTTGGCTTTCGCATTCCCAAACTCTGCAGACTTTCCTGAAGCTCACGCTCACCCTCCTGACCTGCCACCTTCGGTAGATCACGGATTTTTTCCCATCTCTCGGTGAAGTCTCGAAGTTCTTCATTGGTCCATTGAAGTTCATCAAGTAGTTCCTGATCGGGTCTATCACGCGTTTGTTCCAGATAGTCCAGAACAAGATCCGTTGCCTGCTTCGCATAGTCGAGATTAACTTCGTCCGGCAGTTCTAGATTTTGTTCGCGCAACGATGTCAAGTCATCTGCCACATCACTTCCTTTTCCGGAAGGTTGGCCCGTTGTTTGAGTATCAGCGGGGCGTTCAGGATCAGTGAGTGAGGGATTCACTGAGTTCTCCTGAGTTGCTTTTGTTTCCGAATTTGCATTTTGCTGGTCAGGATTATCCTGGTTTGAATCCTCAGAATCAGCGTTTTCTGTGCCAGTTTGGGAATCATTTGAATTCGTTGCAGCGTTCTGCGATGCATTGTCGCTGGCATCTGATTCCGGTTGTTCTTGACCTGACTCAGAAGCAGCGTCCGAGTCAGAGATTTTACTTTGGTCAGCGTTGGACCCGGTGTCTTGATTACCCGATGGTTCCGAATCTTGCCCAGCCGATGCGTCTGAGTCAGCGTTCATTGTTTGTTCTGATCCTGAACGATTCTCTTCGACTTCACTTGATGATTCCGATGTACCGGATTCACTGTCATTTGAATCGTCACTCGCTTGCTCGTTTGATGCCTGCGAATCTTGATCGGCTGCCGGGCCCTGCGATTCCTCCTGTTTTTCCTGGTTACTTGTCGAACCGGAATCACTGTCGTCTTGACCGAGACCTGACTCGGGTGATTGGCGACTCGCGTCATCCTTGGGCTGTTGCCCTGTCGCGCCCGACTGTTTCATGTCATTGGCGTTCTGTTGATCGATGAAATCTTTGATACGTTCAAATGCCTCACCATCATGACCCGGTTTCGATTGCTCGGTTTGCGGACGAGGGGTGCTCGAGTTGGATTCTTCTCGGCCGTTACCTGACGAGTCAGATTCATCCGCGCTACCGGATTCGGTTTCTGACGCTTCAGAATCTGGCATTGCATCTTCACCAGAAGCCCCCTCGGAATCAGGATTCTGAGAATTGGAATCACTACCGTTCTGCTCCGTGGTGTTTTGTTGATTGGAACCACTTGGATCACCCTCTTGATTCATCTTTGAACCTTCAGCATCATCAGGCTGCTGGTTTGTGTTTCGGGTGGTTTCGTCTGCGGACTCAGAATTCGAACGGTTCGATTTATCATTCATGTCCGAATTTTGCACAGCGTCTGACTGATTCGGGGAATTGTCCGGAGCATTATCTGGGGAATCAGACTGATCGGCATCTGACGGACCTGTGCTGGGATCGCTGGATGGATCTCCGGGTCCCTCCGAAGAATCCTGGGTCTGGTTCGAGCTCGAAGATTCTTGGTTATCTTTTACATTTGACCCAGAGGTGCCATCAGAATCATCAGCGCCCTCTTCATTCGAGTCTGATGATTGGTTGGATGTCGACTCATCACCCTGCTGTTCACCAGCTTCTTGGGAGGAGGTCGCATCCCCGGAACCGGAACCACCGGCGCCTTGCTCGTCACCAGACTCATCGGTGTTGCTGGAAGATTCCGAACTCTCACTCTTTGGCTTGGATACGCCATCAGCGGTGGGATCATCGGTTTCTGGCAAGGTGCTCGGTGAAGAGATTCTCAGCTCGACGGGGTCCGTTCGAATTACATTAGGCGAAAGCTTAACCGATTCATCTCCGACGCGATTATCGATTGCAATCGCCACCATTTCCACGGTGTCGCCGATACTCAGCTTTAATTCCTCAGGACGAAAGGGAATCGATGCGACTTGGTGCCCTTTCTCGCCTTCGGCACTTTCCCACAAAGTAGGGATAATGATTTGATTGATTCCGTAATGAATTTCCAGTTGAATACTTTTCAGACCAAAGTCTGGATCACTCGCATGAACCTCCACTAACTGTTGCGCGTTATAAGGTAAATCTTTTGGCGTCTGGTTCGGTATCGTGATGGCAATTTCAGGCGGCAAATCAGGGATGATTTGAATTGGATAGATAATAGGTTCGATGTTGCGTTGATTGATTGCGTCCCAAACCAAAATACGATAGGAATCTTTTTCTTTAATGCCGGCGAGGCCTGTTGCACTTCGGAGCGTTAACTCGATCGATAGTTGAGTACCCGAGGCGTCAACTTCCATTGCCATCACTCCAGCAGTTGCTTGAAGTCGTCCACCAATCTCCATTGGATTGAATTCAATCTTTGCCTTTTCGACGGGACGATTGGCACTCGCAATGAGGCGGATCTTGGTTCCATCAGGCGCTCGGATCGCACCAGCACCTTTTGAGAAAGATCCTATTTGAGTGTAGGCGGGTGGTTGGTACTGAATCTCATCAATGGCGACAACAGGCAGGTCCTGCACGGCAAGTTCAAATGGACCTGCTGATGCGTCATCGGCAAGAAGGGTGTAGGTGAGATTACCAACCGCAGTATTAGGAACGTCCAGTTGGCCCTCATACCGTTGGGTGTCGGAGTTGAGCGACAGTTCAAACTCTTGCGATTCAGCAACTGATTCCCAACGACAAACAACTTGGTCTCCGTCGTAGAGGCCTTTGACTTTGGCCGAGATATCCATGGGCCGACCCGCAGTGGCGGCGGTATTACCCGGCTTCACATCGGTAATCGAAACTCGCTGAGCTGGGGCAATGTCAGCCAATGGTGCAACAAGTCTCGCCGCAGCTTGCACGCTACTCTTGGGTGAGACAAGCACATAGGCGGCGAGAAGAGCAATTCCGGCAATCGTCGCAATCCACCATCCGACGGTTCCTGTTGCCTCCCTGGGCAGTGCATCATGGTGCTTTAGTTGCTCGCTCGTTATCGACCCAAGGCTGCGAACAACGCTGCCCCGAAGACCTCGAGATGCACGATCGTCGCGAAGAGTCAGGTAGCTGATCAGCGATTGACGCAGATTTGGAATGTCTCGCTCAAGGGACTTTGCGGCATAGTCTCGATGAACGGTACTTCTGCTGATGGGAAGAAGGTATCGCCAAGCGTAAGTGAGAACCAAAGCAATCAAGCAGGAAAATGCTGCAACTCGGATTGCGGGCCCGGGTGAGAAGATCCATTGATCACAGATCACCCAAGCAAAAATCGCAGAAATGAGGATAATGGCCAGCCGCAATGTTGAGCGAATTAGCTCTGCTCTCCAAATCGCGCGACACGAATCATCAATTTTTGTGTCGATGATTTGATCAAGAGAAGATGCCTGCAAGTCACTCGATCTCACCGATTGCTCTCTTGAATCAGCTTTCTCGACACGATTCGGAGAGTTTGAAAAAGACATAGTCTGGCTTCTCAGAGGAAAACGACCCACCCATTCATTATAGGCCGCCAAGCGAGTTTTTGATCAAATCAATCCAAGTTTCACGACGGTTTGACTCGCGAGGGTCGTTGGCATGATTTGATCGCGTTCGTCTTCATTTATCGACCATTTAACGATCGTTTCGCCCAGAAAAACGCTCCATCAGCCACAGAAACCTCTTCAGAGGATGCGAAAGAAACCATCACAGATCCCCGCCACTTAGTTGCCTCCCTGACCCGTCCCGCGAGACACCTGAGAGGTGCCACGCTTTCAAACGTAGGATTGCATCGACCCAAATCAGACCGAGTGGGGTTCCATTGGAAGTTGTGAATATCGTGAATCAGTGATTGGTAATGCTGGGTCAGTGAAACAAGACACAATCAAGATTTGGGTGATAATTGTGAGAAGATCACATTATGTTGGACGAAACCTGTTTTGATTGCTCGACGATTTTCGCCATCAGCAATGATCGCGCCAGACGATTCACGGTATTGGCCAACCATTGAAAACGCTTGATCCCGGCAGCGAAAAAGCCGATTCAGCACGATGAAACTCGAAGCCGCATCTGGTGCAGCCGCGACATGATTGGTTCAAAGTTGATAATTACTTGGAAATGATGGTCTGAACAGATCAGTTCCAAGTCACCTCGACTGACAAAAGTTAGTCAAAAATGTTTTTTTGCGAGGATGCTCAGCACACTGAGATTCGAGAAATTTGGCCATCCCGTTTTTATCACCCATGTCCGAAATCTGGATCGCTCTGGTAAACTAGCGACTCACCCAAACCGCAAACCTGTAAATGAGCCTGCTATGAGATACGCATTTCGCCTAGCGGAATTGCTAGGGCACACTCCTGATCGTCGAAAACGTCCCGGAACCATTAAGTCGATTGTTGAGCACACTGGTCTTGATCGGCATCAAGTCGCCTCTCTGTTGAAGAATGAGGCCAAGTACATCCCGCTGGACGCTTTATCGCGAATTTGCGATTACTTGATCGACCATGGTTATGCGACTGCGGATCAGTTGCCCGGCACGCTGTTTGCCGTGAATGCTGAAAACTTCTGGGAACTCTTGGCAAGACGCGGTGAGATTGAAATTGCCTTGGGCGTTCGCCAGGCTCCAACCAGCCTATCCGCCGATAACGCGACCGTAGTGGCCAGTGACGCAGTACTATTTGGTGAATTACTCAATGGAGTTTCCACCCTGGGTGGTGTTGCAAAGCATCAGGGAACAGAGGATGACGAGGAGGGGAAATTTCAAGAGGCCCCGATGCCGGACCGAATTCAGCAGTCGTTGGTCTGGAGTCCGGGAGAAGTATCTCTGGAGGATGCACGGACTCGCGCGAGCGAAGTCTTTGACGGATTTGTTGACGCGCAGGGCGACCGCGGGATCGTTTGCATTGGAAGTGTAAAAAGCAATCCAGTTGTTGAACTGTTATTTGCTGACGCGTTCGGCTGCACGCCTTTTGTCACCGAAGATGATGTCGATGATGTATCGGCTCGATCATGCCCCTTTTTCTTGCGGTACCGAGACAGTGATCCGAAACCGGATGGAGCATCGGCCGGAACACGACTAAGTAAAAATGAAGACGCTCCGGAACCAGGGTTTTACCACGAGAAGGATGATGGAACCTGGGCATATGCTGGGGGAAACCACCAAGACACAGCCCTCGTCTTTTACCTTTTCCGGGAAGCGCTCGGGCGTCTTGATATGGTTCTCAGCGGTTTCTCTGGTCGTGCGACAAGGTTACTAGCCAAAACACTTGCAATTCGAGGCGAAGAATTCTGGCCGCCTGTCTATGACGAAGGCGGATTGCAAATTGGGGCCTACCTGGTGCAATACGAAAACGCTGACTCCAAACCAAGCCGAGATGATCTACTTTACAACTCGGGCGGTGCCGTGAAGATCATGCCATTGTCCAGAACAGCGATCGCCAAACGCATCGCAAGGCGTTGAGGAAACGACTTCTTAGCGGTTCAATACATCAATGACTGTTCAACCGCCTTCTAGCCGAACTACCGCAACTTGTCGTGAAGGTTCGTCAAACCTGTCTGATAACCTAATCGCATCGGTAAACGAAATCCGGTGACACAGGGCGTTAGCCGTTGATAGATTCGTGTGATCTTTTCGTTCATGAAAATGCATAAATGGATTGAGCTAACTCTGATCAACCGTTGTATTCACCCCGGACCGTCCGCCACCGCGGCTACTTCCTTTGCACACCGGACGCACCGCAAAGGCGCTCAAAAACGGACCTGCGTGAGGAAGAGCAACGCTTTTTGGGGTAAAGAAAACACCACGCTTTCTGGCTGCGGACCTCATTCGATCGGCTTGCAAAGGTGGCATGGTATCTGAGCGACTCGCCAATACCCTCACCTATTCCTTGGATCGGGCGTTGGATCAGCTTATGGTTGAACCTGCCACTGCTCATCAAAAAATCCGTCTGCGATAACTGCCCCAGCAAAAATCCCATCTTCCGGCGCAGCAACGTCAATGATGGCCCAATCCGGCAGCATCGGAATCTGCCTTGAATTACTCACGTTTGAAAATTCTCGGAAGGTCATGCCACTGTTGACAACAATGTACTTGTCGGGGTTTCGAGGGTTCGGGTAACACATGACAAGAGCGTGTTGACTGGGATCGTACTGGTCCTCACCTACCGTTATTTTTTGGCTATCCCAGTTAATCGGAATACCGCCACGAACACTTCCTAGATATGCATTACTGGAGAAATCCCCAAAGCAGATTAGGTGATGATTCGCAATTTGCTCTTGGGTCAATTCTGAGTCCTTGACGGTACGAATCTCTCCCCGCATCAGCGTACGCCATCGATGTTTCGCATATTCCAACTCACGATCAATCCATCGTTGGACCTCACCATGTGCTGCGGGTCGACCAGGGATCACAAAGAGAAAACGATCGCAAAACGCATCATCAATTGGACCTTGAAGACCTGGACGCTTTCGCAGGACTGAGTCAACCGCCTCCACCTGTTTCCACGATTCTTCGCGGTGAAAGGCAACTTGCATACCGGGCGCCCGGTCCCAGTCCTGAACCACTAACTTTTCTCCGTTGATGGTGACAGTGACATTGGTTGCGTTAACTGGCCAGCCGGATTCTCGAAAGTCCAATTTAAATCGGTTTATTCCCGATGCTTTCACCCGGATACTTTGGCCACTTGTAATTTCAGCCTCAACAGTACCGGGAGACCAATGTTCCTCGAGCCCTGTAATTTCGAGCCAATCTGCCTGCGAATAACGCAGGGTATACGTTGTGAAATGAATGCTTTTTCTGGGTGTGGAGCCATTCAAGTCTGACCAGTCACTGAGTTTTTCTTCAATCAATTTTGCACTCGATGGATCAATTCGATGTCCCATATCGGCACCCACGACATAATCCAATTCAAAACCCAGTGCATTGGCTGTCTCAATCACTCGATCCGCCGCTTGTCTCTGTTTGTCAACTTCACCACTGTAAGCAACCGTTGGCAGGTTCCGAAGGTTATTAACCCACGGCAACACGTCATACCAATTGAGTAATTTTTTGCGAGTTTCGGTCAATGGGTATGGGGTGGCAGTCGTCCATCCTTGATACACAAGCGTGTCGACAAACCCGGCACCAGGATTAGCCGCAAACCATTTGGCAGGTTGATGAACGGCAAGGTGCCAACATCCTGCTCCCCCCATCGAAAAGCCGCGGATCGAAATACGATTTGAGTCAATCGGCAGTAACTTGTTGACGTGTGTAATTGCTTCTGAGACATCTGTCTCCCCAGCAAACTTAAAGGCGTTGCAATGTCTGCCAAAGGGATGGAGGACAACTGTTTGTTCGGGAGCATACTGACCAAGCTTATTGAGTCGCTCGGTCAAGAATGCAACTTCTGTTTTGGTATCGCCGCGACCATGCAACCAGACATCCATGCGTGTCGGAACTTTCGGAGAAACCAAAAATGTGCTGGGAACGACCAACCCGTAGGGCTGAACCGAATCGTCGATGCGAGAACGAAAACCTCCGACTAACAGATTGGTTTGCCCTGCCTGCTGTGCCTGATAGGCAATGAGCTCGATTCCACGTTTACCCATGGCAACGGCCTCTAAACGGTCCTCCGCCATCTTCAGTAGAGATTGAGCATCACTTACTTCTCGCTCTTTGTAGAATCCGTTGAGCGATATCGCGAGATCCACCGCCCGTGTGAAAATGACGACATCTGGCAACCATTGTTTTGAATCTGATGAGACCTTCGATAGTAACTGAATTCGTGTTTGAATTTCTCGGAGTCGTTTTTGTAGCGATTCCTCCACTGCTTCATCAATCTGAATCCCTTTTGGAGGTAATAATTTGTAGTCTTGCGAGATGCCAAAATTCGGAATGGCGACTTGCAAGCAACCAAAAAACAGCAGTGTGAGATGGATCCGTTTCAACTTTCGTAACTCCTTGTGTGTCGAGGATCGCCTTATCATACGCTTCCGCAACAAGGTTGATGAGCTTGACATCGAAAAAGCACCAATGAAATCCCGCCATTAGTGATGCCAAAACTGCTAACCATTAATTACATCACCTAGAAGATTTGATCCCCGTCACAAAAAATCTGAGCAAGCAATATCCAAGGTTGCGGGCTAAATGACTTGAAACCACCGCGATGGAATTTCCAATTTCGACATCGCAATAAATCACTCTACGGAGTAATTGAAATGGTGAGATCTGATGGTCATTGATCGCGAATCACGCGATTAATTCTCGCAAGTCCTGCCAGAAGACGCCACGTTCACAGAAGCCGAAAGCGTTAAGAGTGCAACACCCTGATTCTTTTGTCGGCTCACTCTGAGGTGTGCGCGGTGGATAACAATTGCATTGCGATTATCAGGACACAAGCATCAGGAAAAGGTAGATAAACCTTCCTGATTCAGATTGATTCTGTTTTCCCCTGTGCTGGCTAACGGAAACAATTCCTCTTGAGTCCATGCTGTCACAGTCTGCCCGTAACAACCGCGTGCCGACCTGCTTGGATTGCCGAACAGCAGCACTGAACGATCTGAATCACATCCCTTGCATGGCCCAAGCCTCACAGTGGTTGCCTCGACATGTTAACAAGCCATCTAGTAAAAATCAGCTCTGTGCACACTCACCGTCTCGTATGAAGCAGTCACATTCTCGCCTTGTTCAGGTTGTGATCAACTCGATTTGAAGCGGGAAAAAATCCAGACCAAAGCGACACAATCACCCTGAATCTCTTCACCGACCAAAATGATTTCGCGTCAGCATGCTTGCTTTTAGGATTCATCAAACCAGCAATAGAACCAGCGCCGCCGGCAGGTCCAGAACCAAAGGAGGGCCGGCGGTCGGGGCACTGCTTGAACACGCTCGTGGTTACCCACGAGGAATCAACCCTCGGATGCTTTGATTTCTTCGATCAATTTTGGCTCAAGAATGACCGCGTTGTCAGTCTCCGGATCAAGTAGGACAGCGAAGTCCACCGGCAGAAACTCAAGCAGTGCTGGCCCTGCAACCAGAATGCCTTCAACTTCCTCGTCGTCGCCAAACAGATCAGAACTTGACTCCACAAAACCCTCTGCAATTTCTTCGCTCGAAAAGACGACAAGCGCTTCCATTTCCTCGATTTGTGCAGTGAAGGCACCCTCTGGCTCATCGCCATCCTCCGAAGCCGTGCTCAAGACAATGAATTCGTGCGATTCGATGAGGCTTTTTAATTTCTTGGCTTCGCGTTCGGCAACCGCTTCTTGGATTGAATCAAGTAATGAGCTCATGTTCACCTAACTAAGAAATTAGAAAATTGAAGATTCGTTTTGATTGTTCAATCGAAGGTGCTGCTGTTGTGTCGGCTCTTTCGGATTGATTCGAAACATAAAGTATAACGATTAGGGCGTAAGGTGTTTAGCTGGGCGTCAAACCATGCTGAAATACCTTGCAGCCCTGCCTGATAGCAGAACGCTGCATGACCCCCATTCCGAATCATATTCGTCTTGAAAATACGACGATCAAGACGTTTCGAGACGCGATCGTCAGGCAACTTCTGCACCGACGTTGGTTTGGAAGCAAAGACCAACCAATCCGTTTCACTGGTCGGCAATGGCTAACCGTGTCAGGAATAACATGACATTACACGCCATCATGAAACGATGGTTAAGGACAGAGAAACCGACGGATGCCCGACGAGATCGTATCAATTCGGCTGCGAATTCATCTGCCAGACCCCGGGGGCTGTTGCTGCCTTGGCATCACCTTTGATCACTCACGCGGCAAGCGGTTTCTTGACATCGCTTTCTGTATTTTTCTGTCGCGATTGATCGGCATTAGTGGCCTGCTCGACTTCAAGATTAAGGACCATCGAATCGGTGCTGCCTTGAGCTGAATCGTTAACCTGAACTGATTCATTTACCTGTGATGTTGCTGACATTCCGACTGGCGAGTTAGTTTTGGATCTACCCAGCCACCTTGTTGACGCGGTAACGCAGTCAAGCATTTCAATCACATAATCACATAACCTGATCATCGCGATTTCTGTACGACTATTCGCGCCACCATAAATCGGAATCTTGCAGCCAATCCTAGACGCCAAGTCACGCAACATGAAAATTGAGATTGACGGATTTGTTGCGAACATCTGAATCGGAAATGCTGCTACACCGACGAAGGGCAAGAAGCCAATCAAGATCGCTTCGCGATGAGCAATTCTCTCTCGTCTGCCAATCCATGCATTGGTCAGGGTGGCCAACGTTCTTAAAAGCGGAGCTGCTAGCAGCGGTAAGAGGAGCAGTGGATTGCGCGTCTCATAAAAGGCAATCACTCCGGCAATTTTCAACGGAGTCATCATTGGAGAAATAAGTTTTAAAGCGAGATGAGATCCAAAACCTCGCAAATAATTTCGAATCTGATCAGTTGAGAGTTCCTGACGTAATTGATTCGCATGAGATGGTGAGATCCTTTGACTCACTTCCCACCGCTGGATTGTCGAGTTGATAGTCTGCCTTCCCAGTTCCGTCTGGGCATGACGACTTGTCATCAACTCAAATACTTTTCTCAACTTTTCCCAGCGATAATCACTGTCCGTGATCAATCGATGTGGGATACGTGGCATCGTCAAGCTGAGGACTTGGTGGAACAGAAATCCTAAGCGTGATGGCGAAGCCTGTGAATTTAGTCTGCCATTGGCAATCCAGTTAATCCTGCGGCGGCTCATACCCCATCGCATCGCCAGGGAACGATAGTGGCGATCGGTGGTGATCGCCCTGATGTAACGACGGTAACGTTGATTTCCTAGAAACTTGGAACCGCTAGGACCCATAACCGGAATCAGTCCTGTCGCCCAGATACCGAGGATCTTTTTCGAATGACTCCGCATTCGAGACGCAGTTTCTTCATCAATGACCTTGCTTTGATGCCAACGACGAATGCATTCCGCCCGGTACTGCTTTCGTCGCTCACTCCCAATCCAATGCCAAGGTTTTCGAAAAATGGCAATCTCGGTCTGCTTCCATCGCTTGGTGTGCCACACTAACTGAGCAAGGTCAGCTGAGAGTTGATCGAAAGCTTGTTCGCCAAGTTGACGACGAAGTAAAGCGTGGTTGGATTCGAACCATTGATGCAAGCGACTCTCGTCGAGTTCATCGAACGGTGGCAGTTGAAGCTTTGCAAGACCGAGCTTCAAGTATTTTGGCACTAGAATCGCGGGAATTCCCGATTCGAGATCAATGATGGTGTAGTGAGAACCAACTCGAAGTAAGTTGGCAGTTGCGACAATCGCTTGCGGTGCAACCTGCCAACCTGACCCAGTGAGTCCACATTGAATGAGTTGACGTTCGAGATCTCGCATGGTGGAGACAATTTCGGAGATCTCAGTAACTTGCTGACTAGCTTGGCTTTTGCCGATGCGTCGCAAACCACGAAAGAATCTTCGAATTCGGCTGGCATCGGGAGGCCCTGGATGAATTCCTCTGCCTTGAATCCATTCCGCGGCCAACACCCAGGACATGGATTTTTCGTCGTACCGGACATAGAGCGGCTTTGCCACACGAGTGCTTGATCCGGTGGCAAGGAGGATGGAGGCGACAACGCGCCGGCGAAAGAAACTTGCAAGAATCGCGTCACGATTAGAGCGATATGCAAAGGGTGCTTGATAGCAGATGCGGTAAATCAGACTGGTTAGCAGTCCGGCGCTAAAATGCTTCTCGATGCATTGCGTTTTCTCCCCCGATTCAAAAGTTGCTTCGACCAGTACAGCTTTCGCAGCACGTCCATTTCCAATAACGCGAATCGGTTGAACGGTTTTCGGTCCCGCCACCGATGTTCGCTGATACTGGTCAGGGTAAGGTGCTGAATCGTTGGTCATGGTCGAATGATCGGAGCCAAAAGCCCTTGGTGAGGTCTGCTTTCGGAAACTTCCGAGATGTTTAGCGTCTCAGAAACAAAAAATGCACTCTATCTATCCCCGTTCTGACCAACAAGACGAATTTCGCCTCATCCTTCGCTCCGGGGGAGGAAGTGGGTACATTTTTAATTTGGGAACGTGTCTTTTAACGAGACACCGCCGAAACAAGGGCACAAGCACTCCATTCAAGCGAGATACCAACGCGTGACGGATTCAGATTCCATCAAGCCAGCGACGCAAATGCAGTACTTGCCAGGGGTGGGTCCTTCTCGGGCCCTCTCCATGGAAAAACTGGGAATTCAGACCGCACAGCAGCTTTTGTTCTTCTTCCCTCGTGATTACGAATTCCCAGCCCCCCCATTGCCCATCGAACAGATTCAAGATGGAGAAGCCTGTTCGCTGATTGGCCAAGTCTCTGATGTGGAGTTGATCTCTCGCACACCCGGCAAGTCCATCGTTAATGCGATCGTGGTCAATGAAACGGGGGCTGTGAAACTGCTGTTTTTCAACCAGCCCTTCCGCGCGGATCAATTGATTTTGGATCAACGCGTTCTCGTGTCAGGTGTTCCGAAGATGAATGGGTTGAAAGTTGAATTCACTCATCCCAAAGTGGTTCTCATTAATGACGACGAGGAACTACCAAAACCAGAAATACTGCCGATCTATTCGCTAACTGACGGTATCAAACAAGCTGAACTAAGACGCATCGCAAGGCTTGTGGTGAACGCATTGTCTGATTCACTGAAGGAAGTCTTACCGCTTCCATTACGGGAGAAAGCCGCGGCCATTTTGAATGAGCGTGAGACGGGGATCGGTGACATGTTGGCACCCATTGAGACCGCCATTCGAAACCTTCACTTTCCCTCTGATCAACAAGCACTTTTTCAAGCTCGAACCCGATTAATTTTCCAAGAATGCCTCGTCTTGCAACTGGCTCTTGCCATTCGCCAGCGACGCCTCTCCGTTGAGTTGAAATCTCCGGTGCTGGAGTCATCGGCGATGATTGATGCACGAATCAAGAATCGATTCCCCTTTAGTTTGACAAACGACCAAGAACGCGTGATCAGAGAAATCCGCGATGATCTCTCACGCCCTTTCCCCATGAACCGTTTGCTGCAAGGTGACGTGGGAAGTGGCAAAACAGTGGTGGCGATTTACGCCATGATGCTAGCGGTGGCGAATCAACGCCAAGCGGTGCTGATGGCGCCAACGGAAGTCTTGGCCCGACAGCATTACAACATGTTGAGAAAGATGCTCAAGGACAGTCGGGTCAACCTTGGTTTGTTATGCGGTTCGCTCGCCACTGCAGAGCGTCGCCGCGTCTTGGATGCAACCAAGTCCGGCGAGATTGAAATACTCATTGGTACTCAGGCGTTGCTTCATGCTGGTGTAAAGTTCAAATGCCTGGGTGTTGCCGTCGTTGACGAACAGCACAAATTTGGAGTTGCTCAACGTGAACTGCTGCGCAGCGGTGGTGAAGACCCACATTATCTGGTGATGTCCGCGACTCCCATTCCAAGATCAGTGGCAATGACACTGTTCGGAGATGTTGAACTCAGCACGCTTCGAGAAACACCACCGGGTCGAGGTAAAGTTCATACCTATCTCTCCCACCAGGGCTGGAAGGATCGCTGGTGGATATTTGCAAGGCAAAAACTGGACGAAGGACGTCAGGTTTATGTCGTTGCGCCGATGATCAAGGCGAACCGCTCAGAGAGTTCCAAAGAGGGCGAGACAACCGACGATCGGGAAGACACGTCGTCTGTGGAGACAGTTTTCGAGGATTTATGCAATGGACCTTTATCCGATTATCGAGTCGGGCTATTGCATGGGCGCATGAACCAAGACCGCAAGCAACGTGTGATGGAGGATTTTAATGAAGGGAAGATACAAGTCTTGGTATCCACCACCGTCATTGAAGTTGGAATTGATGTTAGCAACGCAACCGTGATGACAATCTTGGGCGCTCAGCAGTTTGGACTTGCCCAATTGCACCAATTACGTGGTCGAGTATCCAGAGGTGTCCATGAGGGTCACGTTTGCATCTTCACCGATGGTGAAGATGCACCTGAGGAAAATGAGCGATTGAAAATTTTCTCTGAGACCTCCGATGGATTTGACCTTGCCGAAGCGGACTTTCAGATGCGAGGGCCGGGTGATTTTTTCGGTAAAAGCCAAAGTGGCTTACCTCCGCTCAGAATCGCTGATTTACAACGTGACTTTGAAATAATGAAGGCGGCTCGGGTGCTGGCAAAACAATGCATTCGTGATGGATCGCTGATCGAATCCGATGCCTGGAACGAGTTGCGTGGCCAAGTGATGCGACGCTATGGAAAACGCTTGGATCTGGGTGATCTCGCATGAGATCACCAACTTGGGGCAAGACGAATCCAGCCTGCTCACTGACCTCAGCGTGATCCAGTCATGATGCGGTGGTTCAGGCTCGTGAGAGCTAACACACGAATTTCAGTTCAATCGTTGCAGGCTGCCATCAAGCAGTTCCTGCCGTTGCTGCATCGCATCAGCTAATGATTGACTGTGCGTCACCGCGATCAAGATCGCTCCATGCTTTTCCGGTAGTTCTTGCAGAACCGCTGTGACCTGATCTGCTGTCTTGCGATCAAGATTTCCGGTCGGTTCATCCGCGAGGATCAGTGAGGGGTTCATGAGTAGTGCACGCGCAATGGCAACACGTTCTCGTTCACCACCAGACAATTGCCCGGGAAGATGGGTCAGTCTCGACGTTAAATTAACGGATTCCAGCAGCTCCTTTGCTCTGTCAAAAAATTCATGATTGGGTTTACCGAAGGCCAGCGTTGGCACCAGCACATTTTCCAGAACCGTGAGGTGCGGCAGCAGGTGATGGTCCTGAAAGATAAAACCGATGTGCTGGTTACGGAACTTTGAAAGCTCGCGTTCATTGAAATCAAAAGGGTTCAAATCATCAATGATGACCTGACCTCCATCCGGTCGATCCAAGGTTCCGAGAATTTGGAGAAGCGTGCTCTTACCCGTTCCACTTGGACCGACAATGGCAAGCGAGTCACCCGACTTCAGGTTCAAGGAGACGTCACGAAGAACGTTCAGTGGGGTATCTGCCGTGGTGAAAGATTTTTCCAGATGACTGACGACGAGAGTGCCGGTCTGCATAATAATGACTCTGAAGTTAGAGCTGACAGAGTGAAAGGGTTGAGATCCCGTAGAAGGAATATTCTACATCCGCAGTTTGGTCGAGCGCGAATCCGTAAAATCCACCCGCTGGGCTTTGCATCGACATCGCATACTTGCGCACAGCGCTGACATCAATCGAATTCATTGCATCGAGATCAATCAGAGTCAGAAGTCCCGTAAAGGAACTAAGAAGATCAGCAAAAGGGATGCGAGTGTTCGCACTCAATCCACCTTCATCTGATTGCATCTCAGAAAGAAAATCAATGGTCGAAGTATGATCCTGCGGTTGAAGTTTTCCCAAAGCTTTCAAGGTACCAATTGCCGCAGCGGTCGGATTAACCCCGGCGCGCTTGGCGGCCCGGATTTCAAGGAAACCACCTTCGGGATGCATCTGTCGTTTGAGAAACGATTCAATTTGGTTGCTATTTGGTATCGGCAGGTCGATTAACTGGTAACACAAAACAGTCAAAAATGTTTGGTAGGTACTGCCAGCCCGACCTTCCGGTGTTTTGGCATATCCTCCATCATCGGTTCGCAAACTCTCGAGCAGATTCCCAACGTTTACACGCCATCCTTCACCGCTGCTGACCTCGTCATCAGGGATCACGACCTCACCGACTGCCATTTCGCAAATCGCCGCGGCAAAAATAAGCGAAATCATGTCGATGACCGATTCACGCTGACCAAGCCGTTGGCGCAGAAACTGCCCGGCATTGGCAGCTAATTCTGAATCCAAATCACCCGCCACCCACAGTGCTCGCAACGCAAATGCGGTGTAGTAGGGATCGCATTCACCCTCTCGGCCGGCAAACCCACCGTCACTCCTCTGCTGTTGCCGCAACCAGGCTGTGTGCAAAGTAACGTTGGAAGAATCCAGATTCGCAGCACCGAGCGCCAGTCGCAAAGTCAATTCTTGAAGGTAGGGGACACTCACGAGGTCCCTTGCGGGTTGAAGTATTGCGGTTCGTTACCTTGCTTCCATTTGATGTTGCAACCCAAGGAAGGTTTTTGGGGATCAGGAATCGGATTACCCGACACAACCGCGTCGATTGCTTGTCGCAAGTCCTCTCCAGTGACAGGAATCCCACTGTTGGGACGACTGCCGTCGAGTTGACCTCGGTAAGCTAACGCATGGTTGGCATCAAACAGAAAAAAGTCTGGTGTGCAGGCCGCGTGGTATGCCTGAGCAACGCTTTGGCTTTCATCGTAAAGATAAGCAAAGGCATAACCCCGCTCTTCTTTTTCTTTTGCCATGGCTTCAGGTGAATCATCGGGATAGTTCTCGGCATCGTTGCTGCTAATCCCAATGACACCGACTCCCATGGCTGCACAATCGTCAGCCAGACTCTTCAACTGCTCGGCGACATGCTTGACGTAGGGGCAGTGGTTGCACATGAAAATGATTAACACTGCCTTACAATCCACATATTCGGCCAGCCCAACCTGATTACCATCGGTATCGGGCAGATTGAAACCGGGCGCCTGAGTGCCCAGCGCGAGCATTGTGCTTTCAGTTCGAACCATGGTGTGACCTGTTTTTCATCAAGCGTGAATAGAGTGATAAAAGCGAGACAATCAATCAGCGGGTCGATTGCATCATCATTCTGATTGGCTTGCGACCCTGCTTCTGGTATCGCATGCCCGAGTCAGCTGCAACGAGTCAGCTGCACCGAGTCAGTTGCACCGCGCTGGTGTTTTACGATGACTGGTTTTTGAAGTGGTCGAGTAAACGACCGGGGCTACCCATTGCATGGTAACCACCATCAACGTGCAGAATTTCTCCGGTGACACCCTCACTCGCATCACCGAGCAAGAAGGCTCCAGTTCGCCCAACTTCTTCGTGACTGACATTTCTTCCCAGCGGTGCCATGTGCTCGTAAAGGGTGAGCATGTCTTCAACCCCGGCGGCCCGACCAGCAAGTGTGCGAATGGGTCCCGCTGACAAGGCGTTGACTCGAACACCCTGCGGCCCCATGTCGTAAGCGAGGTATCGGACCGTTGCCTCCAGAGCAGCCTTGCAAATCCCCATGACGTTGTAGCCTGGGACACATTTCTCACCACCAAAGTAGGTCATTGTGGCAATTGCCCCGCCCGGTTTCAGAATCGGCTTTGCCGCTGCCGTGCACGCGAGCAGGGTATAGACGCTGACATCCATCGCCAGTTTGAAACCATCACGACTGGTATACACGGTTTCTCTCGAGAGATCATTTCGATCAGCGAATGCAATGGAATGCAATAGGAAATCAATTTGCCCAAATGTTTCAGCAGTGTGGTCCATGACGCTCTTGATATCCGCGTCCTTTTGAGCGTCCATGGGGACCAGAAACTTGGCGTTTTCATATTTGTCGGTAAGTTGTGCGACCCTGCGACGATTTCGCTTTCTTTCATCGTCCGCACGGTCCGGCAGGTGGGTAAATCCACATTCACCACCGGCATCCATGATCTGCTTGGCAATCGCCCAAGCAATGGAATGGTCGTTGGCAACCCCGAGTACGAGACCTTTTTTGCCCTCAAATTGCATCGTTGCTCAGCCCTGATGAGTATTTCAAATGTTCGCACCTGTTTCCCTCGGGTCGATGAGGGTGGCACCGTCATAGAGAAGTCCTACCGGATTCAGCGGTTCGTTGTCCACCGGGGGGACCTCATCGAACCATTCTAGCGATACCATGGTAGATGTTGTTAGCCGACTTCGTTTCTGACACCTCAAGATGCCACTTTCGGTCTACTTCGCCTTTTTTCTCGTTAACGGGGAAGGTTTTGAACGCTTCCAATCAGTCCAATATCAGCAACTCGCCTCAAGAAAATTTGGCCGGCGAAATAATCAAGCTGCTTCAGGCTGCCACGTCGGAATCAGAATTTCTGGCCACGCTGCTCGGGCGGTTCAGAGAATATTTTGCGATTGAGTCAATTGGATTGATCAGGCAACGTGACGGTCAGTGGCAAGTGATAGCATGGGAGGGCGACGACGAGGCCTTTTGTGACGATTTGGTGCCGAAGGCTTTGGATTGTGGAGCATTGGTTCACCAGAAACCCTGGCTTGCTGTGCCTCTCACGTCACCCACCTCATTACCGAGTACCACCTCCGCTGCCTTTATCCCCGCCGAGGCTTATCTCGGTAATGCATTGGTAATGAAGACAAGTAGTTCGGCGTGGAATCAAGCACCAAATTTCTTTTCGCAAATTGAAACCGCTTCGGTGTGGCTATCAGCAGCGATCGAGCAATTCAGAGGTGCGATTCAGTCGAGTCGACGATTAAACCAACTGACAGCCGTTTTGCAGGCTGCAGCTGATTGGCAGCGACTTGAGGATGACCAGTCGTTACTTGAGGGAATTGCCAGCACGGCAACGGAACTCCTTCAATGTGAGCGAGCCAGTATTTTTTTGTGGGACCGACGAAGAAAAAAATTGGTGGGAAGGCCCGCCTTGGGTGTTCCCGGGGGAGTACTGGAGGTGGACGATTCCGTTGGTGTCGTCGGCGAAGTCTTGCAGAGTTCGGCAGCCAAGATCTGGAACCGAGGAAATGATGAAGAGACGCGAGTGAATCGCAAAGTGGATCAGAGTTTGGAGTTTGAAACCCAATCTCTTCTTGCGGTACCGATGTTTGGACAGCGGGATCAATTGATTGGTGTGTTTGAGGCAATCAATCATGCTGATGGTAGATTTCAGGATGGCGATACCAAACTGCTGTGTGATTTAGCAACGCATGCTTCCGTCGCGATTGAATCACAAAAGGTCCGTAAGGATCTCACCGCAACCAGAGATCGATTGGTTGAAGATGCTGCGTCACGTTCGCCCCTGATTGGTGAACATCCCTCGATGCAGGCGATTCGGGCCACCGCTATCAAAGTTGCCAAGACAGACCTGGGTGTTCTCATTCGCGGTGGAAATGGAACAGGCAAAGAAGTACTAGCTCGATGCGTGCACTTTGAAAGCACACGTAGGTCGGGTCCGTTCATCGCGGTTAACTGCGCAGCACTTGTTGAAACATTGCTGGAAAGTGAACTATTTGGACACGAGAAAGGCTCGTTTACCGATGCTCAGACAACCAGAGTGGGAAAGTTTGAACTAGCAGACCAAGGCACGCTGTTCTTGGATGAAGTGGGAGACATGAGTCCCGGTGGTCAGGCCAAGTTATTGCGAGTTCTCGAGGAAAAAGTGGTGGTACGGGTTGGTGGATCACAAACCATCCCTGTTGATGTGAGAGTGATTGCTGCTACCAATCAACCACTTGAGGAATTGATTCGCCAAAAACTATTCAGAGAAGATTTGTTCTTCCGATTGAATGTGGTTAATCTTTCGCTACCCTGCCTGAGCGACCGAGGCGAGGACGTCTTGATACTCGCGGATCACTTTCTGAATCAATTTTGCTCGCAAATTGGTCGCCCCGTTCCCACGTTTGAGCCCACCGCTAGACAAACCCTTTTATCGCATGCTTGGCCAGGCAATATTCGTGAGCTTCGCAATACAATTGAAAGAGTTGCTTACCTCTGCGACGATGATCGTATTGAAGTTGACGACTTGATGCTGGGCACATCAGGAATGCTAGATTCGCAGCCTAAAATTGCCTATGAGGGTTCTTTGAACGATGCGACACGCGAGTTCCAAATCGAGCACATTCGTCGAACAATTGAAGTTTGCGAAGGAAAAATGACCGAAGCGGCTCGATACTTAGGGCTTCACCGCTCCAATCTCTATCGAAAGATGCATCAGTTAGGGATGCAAGTCACCGAGGATTAATCTTGCCTGTCTCAATTTGCATCAAAGTCAATCAAGAGGCTGGTGCCTCGTCGCAGCACCAATGCCTGATTGCTTTTCCGAAAAGATCAACGCCTTGCTTGAGTTGATCAAGTGCAATCCATTCATCAGTGGTGTGGGCTTGAGCAATATCACCCGGACCGAATACCACTCGATGCTTTAATGCGTTGAACTCACCACCATCTGTTCCATAGCAAACCGTTTTCGGAACACCCTTGGTGATTTGACAAAGCTCTTGGATGCAACTCGCCCCAGCATCAATCCACAACGGCGTCCCTGACCCCAAATACTCAACGGTGAGTCCCAGCGTATCGGCCAATGCCACCACTTCGGCAATGAGTTCGCTTCCATCGATGCTCGGCATCGGTCGTAGTGATAACCAAGCCACCGATCGGTCTGGGGTGATGTTGACTGCGCTGCATTGATCACTGATGCCAAAGTTCCAAGAGAGTGTGGGAGGATCGAATCGATCATCCATGTAGCGGGAATCACTCTCTGTTTTCTCGTTCAACTGAAGCAGTTGCTGCAGCAAGGGAACCATCCTTCGGTTCGCGTTGACACCATCAATCGTGCTGCTGTGCGCTGCTCTACCTACCGAGGTGATGCGTAATCCGATGATTCCTTTGTGTGCGTGAACCACATTTAACCGTGTTGGCTCACCAATGAGGCCTAATGGCTGATGGGCTGCTAATTCTTGGTAGTGGTCAGAATTTTTCACAAGCTCCTTTGCTCCCACAAAACCCACCTCCTCATCAGCGGTGCAGACAATCCACAATGGCCGTCTCTGCTCCTTCTTGTCCAACGCTTCCGCCGCCGAAAGCATCGAGGCGAGACTTCCCTTCATGTCACATGACCCACGACCATAAATTCGATCGCTTTGAACATGCGCGCAAAAGGGACCTTCACCAGGCCCGTTCCAACCATTCACCGGAACGACATCAGTGTGGCAAAAATAAGCAAGTCCACCGGATTGACTTGATGTCGGCTTGAAAGGATCACGGCGGGCAAGCACGTTGACCTTCTCAACACCTTGAGCATCTTCGTAACGCATTTGCTCAACAGAAAAACCGATCTCCTCCAAGCGTTGGCTTACCCAGTCCGATATCGGTCGATTACTTTGAGAACTGACCGACGGGAAGGAGATAAGATTCTCGAGGTGCTCAATCGACTTTTCGAATGAAGGCATGCTGGGTGAACGGGGTGAGGGTTGTGTTCGATCGTCTTTAGAACTAGGAAACTTGCCGCACCTTATTTTTTTGCGGTCAAAGCCTGCAAGGTAGCAGCGATATTTTCTTTGTCGGTACCATCAAGTTCAGGCTGAATCTCTGTGATCCATTCCATTGCTTCATCCTGATAGCCTTGGTTTGTATTTGGAGCAATCGATTGATAGACCGCCTTGGCTGAAATACTGAAAGCGTCATTAGGCACCTCAAAACTGGCAAGTTTGTGGGCCAGTTTCCAAGGAAGTTCGTCAAAGCTGTAGGCTTTGTTCTGGGTGTTGTATCGAACCACCAGTTTGTCAGGCCCCTTTTCGACGATGATCACGCGAAAATCACTCGTGACTTCAAAATCGTTACCGATATTTAAATTGTTGACCGCTCGGACCACGGCCTGACGATAGTAGGTTGCTAAATCGGCAACTGCAGCAAGATCTGAGGCCGCTTTGGACTGTTCATCGGACATCGGTTTTTCCAATGTTGATTTAGCTAATGTGTCCATCCGATTCCAGTCAGCTTGAATGATTGCTTGGCGAACTTGCTCGAGGGCCTGTTCTGCCTCCGCAAGCACTTCATCACTCAATGCTTCAGGTTCGGAATCCATCTCTTTTTCATCTTCCATTGATTGATCATCATCGTTGTTATCAGGATCCCTATTCTCAGAATCCTTGCTGGTTGGATCCATCTCTGGTTTCGAATCGGTTGGTGCCGAGTTCATTTGCTGATTTCCTGTCTGTGAACTCGGTTCGGTATCCCTTTTTGGCATATCAGGATCCACTGCGTCGCTGAACTGACCGGGTTTACCTTCATCATTCTTGGAATTCCCCAAACCACCCATCACGGGGTCTGGTGGCTCCGCATTGGCTTTTTGTTGTTCAGCGCGTTCATTTTCCCCAACTACGGGATCGATCGGCACATCAGTTGGTGCGGTGTTCACCGAAAAACCATCATCAGAAACGGTGATGACAACACCCGGTCTCTGGATGATAAAAAACAGCACCAAACCGACGATGGAAAAGCAAAAGAATGCAAAAGCTGCTGGAATTAGCGCACCCGTTTTTGAGCGTTTTCTGCGATGGACGCTCGGATTATTCACGACGACACCCGAATTGGTCTCGTCATTGGCGAATTCCGGAGACACTTCAAAGGAAGGCAATTCGATGGCGCCCTCTTCTGAGATATCTTTCACACCGATTAAGTCGCTTGGTAATAGCGTTTCTGATTCCAAGCCGGCTCGAATTTGATCGAAGGAAATCTCCCCAATCCCAGATTCCCCAATCCCAGATTCCCCAACCCCAGATTCCCCAATTCCAGATTCCCCAATACCGGGTGTCTCAATCCCGGGTGTCTCAATCCTTGGTTTTTCGATTCCCTCCATCTCAGAAGAGGATTCAATGAGTGGGTCATCCTCTGCATGATAGGTTTCCAGTGGGTCCGTACCTGGCAGGTAGGCTGCGAGTGGGTCGTTTGCCAATGAAGGCATTGATCCATGGGCTCCCACTTCGGCAAAGACACCAAGCCTCAAGTCCAACTCACTTTTGAGCGTTGGATCCGACAAGACCATTCGAGAATCCGTCGCGAGCTTAGCCGCAGCTTTCCACCGTTTTGAATCCGAATTCGATTTACATGCTTTCAAATTCTTAATGACAGTTTGAATGGTTTGTTGGATTCGCGTGGTATCGTGCTCCCCCGTCGTTAACCCAAAGACTTCGTAGGCATTTGGCTTACTGACGCCTGAAGTGATCGGAAGGAGATCCGAGAGGTGGTGATCCGACATGACGTGTTAGATGGAAGGCGTATGGGGGAGTGGTAAAAAACGTGAGATGATTCCGTGGTTAAAACAGGTTAACACTACCTTGAGGAAAGGCTGGTTTTTCGATGGCACACTCGGTCAGGAATCGCTTCAGTTGACAACACTTAGGGTTAGACATCGTTGCTCTTGATGGAAGGTTTGCCGGTGGTTCCGGGCAGTTCCATTAATGCATGACATACTAAATTCGGAACGATGTGGTGATCATGCTGCAGGTGATGCGTGATGGTTGTCGCGTCACCGCCGGTGATAACAACATTCAAGGCCTGGTGTTGCTGCTCAATCGAATCTGCGTACTTCATGATCAGCCCATCAATTGCGGAAGCCAAACCTAAAATGATCCCGCTACGAACTGCTGATACGGTATTCTTACCGGGAAGGGAGGCTGTTTCCGAACCATCCCATTGTAACTCGGGTAACGCCTCAGTTCGTGAGGAAAGCGAATCAGATTGAAGCCTGAGCCCCGGAAGAATCAATCCACCGGTAAAAAGACCATTGCGGTCAATTAAATCCACGGTAACGGCGGTGCCAAAACTGACAACGACCAGAGGTGTGGCATATCGCTTGCTGGCCGCAAATCCGCCCAACAGTCGGTCAATCCCTAGTTTTTCCGGTTGATCAACTGAGACCGGCATCGGGACAGATTCCCGAGTAATCCAGTCAATTATTGCATCCCCCTTCGTTTTAATGATCTGCCCCTCCAACTTTCTCGCACTTGATTGGTTGACGCTGGCGATGCGCCAAAACAAGGGGGAATTAGGTAGGTTTGTCTCGGTGAATTGAACGACCGTTCGTTCCCAGTGTGCCTGGCCGTAGTCAACAGAAAGCACCTTGAGTGTCGAGCCGGAAAAAACCGCGACTTTGACAGTGGTGTTACCAACGTCGACAGCTGCAATTCGAAGCTCCGAATTCACTTTGCTTCCTCATCGGTTTCAACCGCATCTGGATCGAGATGAAAGTCTTTGGCTTGCATTTCATTCGATAGGTTTGCCGTCAAACCATTGAGGTGCGGTGGCAGCCGTTTTCTCTTGACTTGCTTGGCTGGAGTCCTGGCTGATTCACGACTGATCAATACTTCCTCGCCCGCGGCAATTAAATCTTCGCGACGTTGTTCGACCCGATTCATGATCTCCTCGAGTAAGTTTTGGACACCATCACCTCGAATGGCACTGATTAGATGCACCGGACCTTGAGTCTCTTCCATCAGTGCTTGATGAACCGCTTTTGAGCCTTCTATTTCTGACTTGGTGACAACAACAATCTGATCACGCTTCGCAAGTGACGTGTCGTATTCTTCCAGCTCGGCACAAATTGCCGCATAGTTTTCCATTGGATCGGTTTGATCTGCTGGAAACGGCTCCACGAGATGAATGAGTAAACCGGCTCGCTCAACATGTCTCAAGAATTCGTGCCCCAAGCCAACCCCCTCACTCGCACCCTCGATTAGTCCAGGGATATCGGCGGCCACAAAGCAACGTTCGCCACTGAGTTCAACGATTCCGAGATTGGGGTGTTTGGTGGTGAAAGGATAATCAGCAATTTCAGGCCGCGCACTGGTGATATGACTCAAGAGGGTGCTTTTGCCTGCGTTTGGTTTACCAATGAACCCCACATCTGCGATTGACTTTAGCTCCAGAATGACAAAACGGGTTTCGCCCTCGTCACCGGGGGTGGATTCTCTTGGGCTTCGATTGGTGCTGCTTTTAAAGTGCGTGTTTCCGTGACCACCTTTGCCACCGCGAGCAATGACAAACTGTTCACCGTGGTGTTTCATGTCCTTGATGACAAAGTGTTGATCAGCATCGATAACCGTCGTGCCGGGTGGTACCAGCAGTCTCTGATCTCGACCCTTGCGTCCATGCCGCAGGGATCCTTGGCCGGGTTGCCCCTTTGTTGCCCGAAAGAGTCGTTGATTTGCGTAGGCAGCTAAGCTGTTCACACCCACTCGGGCTTCCAGAACAATGCTCGCACCATCCCCGCCATCTCCGCCATCAGGCCCTCCGCGAGGGACATACTTCTCGCGTCGCATACTTGAGCAGCCATCACCACCTTTTCCTGCACGCAACTCGATCAGGACACGATCAACAAACATTCAAAACCAATCGAAAGAGGTGTGCAGAAAGAAGGTAATTGCATCGCGAGGTGGACTTTCCCAAAAAAACCATCCTCGCCATATGACCTCTATCTTAGCGAATACCATGATTTGGCAAGGTCGTCGTTGATGAGCTTTCGGCTTGAATTTGCCCTCTAGCCAGAGAGATATCGCTCAAATGGGCTAGTTGCTCCTCGAAATCGTTTCTCATCAAGAAAATCGGACCAACAAGTCAATTCAAAGCGCCAGCCAATCGCAGGGTTGTCAAGACTGCCGGTTTCCTTGTTGAAACAGTCAACTACGTGTGCCTGGGTAAGATCACTGCAAAAAAATGAACCGCTCGAACGCATTGCAGCAAATTTCGATGTTCGATTCACCTCCGTTGGCGTGTACTGCTGTGCCGCCGCCGCTTTCAACACGGTTCGGTCATTGGATGAAGATGACCAAAATTCAGGTTTCCACGTTTTTCCAAATACCACGCATTGTTTGTTCATCAATAAAAAAACCACCGAGGCCAGCAACTGGCTCGGTGGTCAATCTGATTCTGGATTCCCAAGTCCGTCAGACGAAGCCAACGAGAGACTTGTGCTTGTTTGTTACCTAAAGATCCACTGATAATCCAGACGTTCGGAAAGCCCGTAGTGTTTCAGCACATAGTCCTGCTCTCGTTCGTCCTGATAAGCAGGGATTCCAAATCGAATCTGGTCCTGCGTTTGGTCAATTGCATCACCGGGACGAAAGAAATTCAGACGTAACGCTTTGCGTTTGAAAACGGCGTCGTTTCCCTCACCTTCTTGTTCAAAAGCGTTGGTCAGGCCTGAAACTTCTACCGATACGAAATCAAGCTTCGGGTCAAGATCTGCCCACGTAGCAACACCCCAAATACCCGCCGAAGCTTCATCGTTGCCGTGTGGAATTTTAACGCGTGTGATTTGAACAGCATTGTAAAGCGGCGCTTGGATTTGTTCACGGACTTTGATTTTATTCAAAGCGGTCGGAAGTATTTGATCGACCGACCTGACCCCGCTGATGTGATCACTGAGGACCATCATGGGGAAAAAGTGACGCGAGTCGTAGTGAATGGACTCCAGCCGTTTATAGATATCGACTCCGGCCACTTTATCGGAGGCAGGACGAAGTTCACCGCCCCGATAGCGAACTCGATACACCATGTACCAGACAAGCTTTCGCTGCATCCTGCCATCAGGCCGAGGGATATCGATGTAGATATGACGCAGCGGTTTGAAGGAGAACTCGAGGCAATAGATCTCTCGACGTAGAATCACTTCCTTGGCCATCTGGATCAAGGTTCGGCTGCGAGGATCAAAATGCGGTTCACCTTCAGGGTGGTTGTCACCACCGAACTGAATCTCTGGATGAGCATTCAACAATGACTGCAAAGTCATGGGCCCCTGAAAGGTCTCTTCAGGCATGGGTGCTGGCGGGATAACCGTCATCACCCCTGACGCAAATTGCGTCTTTTGCTGCGAGGATGGATCTTTCCGAGAAGGATCCTGTGCCTCGGAAATGATGGCTCCGGCCAGAAGAATTAGAACGAAGGTGTGAAGGCGTCCGACGGACATGGCATATCGTGCTTTTATTGGAAGTCGTTCGTCATTTACGGTGAAGTATCAAAAACGATCAGTTGACGCTAGTTGATTGTAGTTTGGGATCGGACTTTTCGCTGGTTTTTACTTGTTGAAACTCCCCAGAGTCACTTTTAGGGGCAGATCGAGCCGATACCCCCCCCGATTGATCACCATCAAATGGTAAAAAGTTCAGCCCACGACGGATCTGTGTATCTGCATCATCAAAACGGTCTCGAAGGCCTGCCTGCATGGCAAAGGTTGCCAGCAAACGACGGCCTGATTTGTTGGAGAAATGGAGAAAAACCCAGCGAATCGGAACACCCTGAGCCTGGCCCGTTGCAACCACCCTCAGCGTCTCCATTTCTCCCTCGCCGCTGATGATCTCCGCCTCGGTCAGTTCACCAAGTTGCTCACCTAAGGTTTGGACCACCTCCCCCTGAAATGCCTCCAGGGAATGACGTTTTCCAGCTACAAATGAAGGTGGCGAACGAAAATCACATTGTGCGATCACTTCGCCTTGGTCAATCATTCGCATCATCGCGAGGCCCGGCACGTCGGTAATCATGTGCCAGAACCGGTCAGTGAGCAGCTGGATTTTCAAATACTCGCTACTTTGTTCGATAAGCTTTTCCTGCGGTTCGATCTCATCAATCGCGATCGGCAACCACTCATTTTGACTGGGAACCTGATCCTTCGCTAAGGGAATGAGCTGAAGACGTAAGGTGGCAGAAATTTCAAATCCTGGCTCAGCAACCGAAACCTCCCGATTCTCAACGATCGACAAAGCTAGCCCGCTGCAACCTTGTTGTTGCTTGTCGTAGGTCAGGTTTCCAGCCAGCTTGAGCTGAGTTGCAGTTCCCTGTCGCTTACCCGTTAATTCGCCCTCAATCTGCAACTTGATTTCAGTATCGCTGCGCGATTTTATCCTGCCAATCACTTGGTGTGATGATACCTCATTGAGCTGCATCACCGCGGATAGGCCTTCTTGAGAGAGTTGGTATTGATCTTGTTGATCAAGAATTTCGATCGCCTGTGGCAGAAACCCATTCAGCTGGGCGATGGAAACTGGCAAGGCGAGCAGATCTATTTCCTCCCGGCGCAAGGGTGTTCCCCTAGAAAAAACCAGCTCATCGTTTCCCGCTTGAAGGACCGTGATGCGTTTGGCCTCGGCCCTTAGCTTGCAAGCGTTTTGCGTTTGATGAATCCGTGACTTGGCACTGGCTTCTTGATACCACCTTACATAAGCGGCCGTCTGGCTAGGTGTCTCCCCCACGCTCTGAACCTGCTGTTCAACATAGTCAAAAGAGGCCTCACTCGAGATCGGAACGCGTCGAGCGACTTTCTTGGAGACTAAAGCGTTTTTGGCAAGATGCAGATTCCCCTGCAAAGAGAGTTCAGCTCGAACCCGGTAAGGTTGCCTCGCGCCGATTAGCGGAGAAGAATCGGCTTGGACGTTTCGTCGCAAACCCAACACCGTACCACCCAACACGAAGACGGCTGAACAATGGAGGAATCTCCTCCTCGTCTCATGAGAGCTTGCAATTCGTTCCAATCGCGTGAACGGCTTTGAAAGAGGAAACGACATGAGATTCGTTCTTTAGGGACTGCGGTTTGGGCCATCGCTGAGCGATCTGGTCTTTTTTATTTCTCTCCCTTCCCTAATCGACTCATTCGACGTGATGGGTTCAGCCCAATCTAGGGTTTCCCGTCTCCTGACGTTTTGACCACCAACCCGACCCTTTTTTATTATCAGCAATCACTGGTTTCACTCCACGACCTCTCCCAACAAACTATCCGAAAGCAGAGGCATCCACCGAAGGGGAAAACGAGCGTGAGGCCACATCAATCGGTGCTTAAAATGAGACAGAGCGTCTCATTTTAAGACTTTCTATTTCAACCCGATCGGTAAATCTTACATAGAGGAAGGCTCTGACAGTCCTTTGACTGAGCATGAATTGGCAAATGCATTTCTTTAAGTCCCTACTGTGTAGGCACTTACCGCTCTGATCCAAATTCATGTCGCATTTTTACCGCGGAATGGTCCGGAATTTTCTACAGAGGTTCCGTCGCTCTGCAGGATATTGGCCGTCAAGGCGGCTGTGGTAGCGATACAGGCAAGTCGTTTTCCACAAATCAGGGTTCGCTTCACTTAGAGGTTGAAGATTGAATCCTGATCTTGGGGGAAACATGACTTTGTCAAAGAGTTTCGGGGTGTCGGATCATCGAAGTACTCGGTGAATCGTTGGAGGATTCCTACCGCCTCGGAATCGTATCGTGTGCCTGCTGGGCGTCGATTGCCGGCTCATCGTGGTTGTGTGTGATGCAAAAGGTCACCATTTCGGTATACAACCATGGGTGCCAGCCAAAACGGAAATCGCTCTTCGGATGGAGCGATCCCCGGGCAAACCGGTCTGAAAACCGAGCGATCCGCCTGGATCGCAGGGACGATAAGTCGGTGGACGGACGAGCTGGGAGATATGGGTGATGCACGAAGATTATCGAGATTCAAAGATCAAGGAACTGCGAGATCAACAGACTCGGTTTGCGCCGAAACAAAAGAAAATCGAGCAGGCTGCTTCTGCGGAGAAGTTGTTTGGCGAGATCACGGGTGATCGAACTTACTCGTTTGATTACGTTTGCTTTCGCGTGACCAACTATCGTCCTGACACGGCCAGTCGACACAACATCGCTTCTGCAGATCTCCAGCACGACCTGCGATTGCTGATTGAGGATCTCAGTGATGCGGCTGATCTCACGGTCGACGAGGTGCCTGAACAGGTCCACACGGTCGAAGAGTTAAGCAAGATCTTTCATGTTGCAACGAAGACCATTAGTCGCTGGAGGCGGGCGGGCCTGGTGAGTCGAAAACTGCTGTTTGGGGGTCGGAAACGAGTCGGATTCCTGCATAGCAGCGTCGATCACTTCATCGCCAACAACCGAGATAAAGTGCGGCGTGGTGAACGCTTCAGTCAGCTTTCAGAGGATGAGAAGAGCGAGATCATCGAACGAGCTCGTCATCTTGTTGAGACCGGTGCCAGTCTTTCTGAAGTCACGCGCCACTTATCCGAGCAGATGCATCGGAGCCCCGAGACCATTCGGTACACACTCAAGAATTTTGACGCCGAGAATGATGCGGTCGCAATTTTCCCGAGTCACCGAGTTGTCTTGACCGCAGATGACAAGCGATCCATTTTCCGACTGCATTCTCATGGATCGTCGGTTCCGCAATTGTGCAAGCGTTTCAATCGTACACGAACCAGCATTCAGAGAATCCTGGTTGATATGCGTTACGAGCAGATCATGGAATTGCCGCTGGATTACATCTACAACGAGGATTTTGAAGACTCAAGCCGCGAAGAGGAATATCTCGGCAAAGAACCTGAGCCTGCGTCTGCACCGCGAAAGGTTCGCGTGCCCTCAGATCTACCGAGCTACCTTGCCGCACTTTACGACGTGCCATTGCTGACTCGAGAGCAAGAGTATCATCTATTCCGAAAAATGAACTATCTGAAGCATTGCGCAAATCGACTTCGGGAGAGTCTTTCGGAGGTGCAAAGCACACGATCGAAAGTCATGGACGAAATCGACGATTTATACGAAGCAGCGGTGCTTGTCAAAAACCGAGTTGTTCAAAGCAACCTTCGCTTGGTGGTATCGATTGCGAAGCGGCACGTTGCAAGTTCCGATGATTTCTTCTCGCTGGTAAGCGATGGGAACATGTCACTGATTCGCGCGGTTGAGAAGTTTGATTATTCAAGAGGCAATAAGTTCTCAACCTATGCTTCATGGGCGATCATGAAAAACTTCGCTAGAACCATCCCAACAGAATTCAAGCATCGGGATCGTTTCCGAACCACCGCGGAAGAATTATTTTTCGCGCAACAGGACGAGCGACTGAATCCGTTTGTAGAGGAATCAGTGCAGCGATCGAGGCAGCGTGAGTTGTCCAGAATCTTTGATAGGCTCGACGATCGGGAGCAGAAGATTATTGTTGCTCGTTACGGTTTGGGACGCGGCAATGAACCGTTAACTTTGAAACAAGTTGGCGAAGTACTCGGAGTGACAAAAGAGCGAATTCGGCAACTGGAAGCTCGTGCTCTTTCGAAGTTACGAGAGGCGGCCGATGAAGCAAAGATTGACATTGAACTGGGCGCCTAGCGTTCTGATCACAAGTCGCTCCTGAGTGATGCAATTCAAAAGCAACCGATCGGATAGATGGATTCCGGTCGGTTGCTTGCCGTCCTTGATTCGTCCTCCTTGATTCGTCCTCCTTGATTCATGGAGACCATCGTCTTGAAAATTAACCGCGGCTTGTGCTGGCATGTTCGAATCTGATACTCAATGATTCAGCCAAGAGCCCGTGGGTTATCGATTGAGTTCCGCCAAGGGCACGCCAGCAAATTCTTTTTGGCGATGTTCAAAACACCGGGGATGGATCATACTCGGGACACTATGGAACCTAATGCCCGCTCACAGTGCGTCGAACTTCTTGCTCCTGCCGGGGATTGGGAGTGCGTCAAGGCTGCCGTTGAAAACGGCGCAGACGCTGTCTATTTTGGCTTGGATTGCGGTTTCAATGCTCGCTATCGAGCCCAAAACTTTGGACTTCAGGACCTACCTGATTTAGCAAGCCGTCTTCATCGTCGCGGGGTCAAAGGCTACGCGACCCTTAACACGCTTGTCTTTCCGGAGGAACTTGCCAGCGTTTCGCGGGTGGTGGAGCAAATTGCTTCCTCAGGTATCGATGCCGTTTTGGTCCAAGACTTCGGTGTCGCTCGCCTTGTTCGGGCGATTTGCCCCGACTTGGAAATCCACGCGTCGACTCAGATGAGTTTGACGAGCGCCCAGACGATTGAAGTTGCCTCGGAATTGGGTCTATCTCGAGTGGTGTTGGCGCGGGAATTATCCGTCAAAGAAATTACTCAAATCACTCGCGAGACCGAGATACCCATCGAGGTTTTCATTCACGGAGCCTTGTGTGTTGCCTATTCTGGTCAATGTCTCACCAGCGAATCGCTCGGAGGCAGAAGTGCAAACCGTGGGCAATGTGCGCAGGCTTGTCGTTTACCCTACGAATTGATTCGCGACGGGGTCGATCAGGACTTGGGTGATGTAAAGTACCTGCTTAGCCCACAGGATTTGGCAGGTTACGACTCCATCTCAGCACTCGCTGACGCCGGTGTAGCCTCTTTAAAAATAGAAGGTCGTTTGAAGACACCTGAGTACGTCGCAAATATCACTGGCCATTACCGGAAGGCAATTGATTCTGTCACTCAGGGCAAAGCTATTTCCGTTAGCGAGTCAAACCGTCGCGAGATGGAACTATCGTTCTCGCGTGGGTTCTCTCCCGGTTGGCTTGATGGCAATGACCACAAGCGTTTAGTACCAGGACTTGATTCGGCCAAGCGTGGCATCCTGTTGGGTGAGGTGATTGCTTTAAAAAACAATCTCTTGGGATTAAAACCCCGTTCAGACATCGCGTTGGGAGATGGTTTGGCGATACGCGTAAGTGGAGATGGGGAAGATCAAGGTGGGCGAATCTATTCACTCACGACCGATCAAGGTGAATCAGTCAAGGAAGCACCTGCTGATAGGTTCGTGTGGATCGGTTTTGGATCAGGTGAAATTGACTACTCCGAGATCGAAGTTGGTGCCACTTTCTTCAAAAATGACGATCCGAAATTGAATCGGCGCCTTAGGAAATCCTTCGCCGGTGAGAAGCCCCGCTTTCGACGTCGCATTGATCTACGTATCGAAGCCCGGGTTGGAGAGGTGTTGAAATTAAGCACCCTAATGGATCCTGCCGCTAATGGTTCCAACAAGGAAGGCCTTGCGACTGAGGAAATCACGGTATTGGGTAATGAGCCGCTTTCCGCCGCCCGAAAGCATCCCGCAACGAAGGAAGTTTTACGAGAGAAACTGTCTCGACTCGGTGGAACCCCCTTTTTCCTTGGCGATCTCGAGATGATTTTGGGTGGTCAACCAATGGTCCCCTTGGGGATGCTGAATCAATTACGTCGTGATCTTGTTGACGCATTAATTGATCGACAGGTTTCCAGGCAACCGCGGACCATCAACTTTGAGGCTGGAAAGTCGATGCTGAAAATTATTTCGGACACAGCCGATCAGCAACCGACTTCCGAACAAGTTCCGAATGCTTGCCTAGCAGTTCTCTGTCGATCTTTGGAGCAAGTGAAGGCACTTGCTTACACCGATACCGAGCTGATCTATGCTGACTTCCATGATGTGCGCGAATATAGCGACGCGGTCAATATTGCGAGAAGCAATGGCAAACGAATCGGTTTAGCGTCCGTACGAATTCAAAAGCCATCCGAGATGGGACTTTTGAAAGTTCTGCTACGACATGAACCGGATTTGATTCTAGCTCGAAATCTTGCAGCTCTTGATTTTGCTTCAAAATATCAGATCCCTGTGATTGCTGATTTTTCACTCAATGTTGCGAATCATCGATCGGCTGAATGGATTCGCTCAAGAGGTGCACAGCGTGTAACGGTTTCTTACGACTTGAATCGAGAGCAGGTTCTGGCATTGATAAACTCAATGCCATCCAATTGGCTTGAAATTGTGATTCATCAACACATGCCAATGTTCCATATGGAGCATTGCGTTTTCTGTTCGGTGATGTCGCCGGGAACGGACAAAACAAATTGCGGTCGCCCATGTGACCGTCATGAAGTGAAACTAAGGGATCGCGTTGGAGCCGAGCACCCATTGCAAGCAGATGTCGCCTGCCGAAACACCCTCTACAACTCGACACCTCAGAGCGGTGCAGAAATTGTCTCAGAATTGAGAAGTAAGCAAGTCAACTGGTTTCGAATTGAACTATTGCAAGAGAATGGCCTGCAAGCCAGTAAAACCGTTAATCTCTATCGAAGTTTGCTTCGAGAAGAAGTTCAGGCGGCCGAAGTTTGGTCACAACTCAAGGCACAAAATCGTTTGGGTGTAACCCGTGGAACACTCGAGACAAAACGAAATCCGCTAGCGATTTTGTAACGAAGGATTGGTTTGGATGAGGGCACTTGCATCGAAAACAATCGGAACCGATTTGGCAGTGGCCAGCTGGCAAATCCCCAAGCTTTGTTCGGGGTGTGATAACAGCGAGCGAAGAGCCTGAGACTCAAGCGGCTCGGAGATGAAAAATCCTTGTGCCGCATCACAGCCCCAATCATGCAACAATTTGAGTTGTGTTTCAGATTCGACACCCTCGGCAACAATCCTTGCGTCCAGATCATGAGCCAAGTTGACAATAGCCTGCGTGATGACTGAATGACTATGGTTCGTTGCAATATTAGCGGTAAAACTTCGATCGATTTTTACTGTCTCAACCGGATAGTCTTGGAAACAAGTCAATGAAGACTTCCCCTTACCAAAATCATCAATCTGTATCCCAATTCCTGCCGCGTGCAAGTTCAGCAGGTTTTGAAGGATTTGAACTTCATTTCGGTGATCACCGGATTCGCTGATCTCAACTTTCAGGCGGTGGCGATCAAATCCTGTTCTGGAGATGATGGTTTCCAGATGCTCGAAGAAAAGCGGGTCGCTTAATTGTCGGCGAGCGATATTAAATCCAAGATAGAAGTTGGGATCGCAGGATATTGGAAGGTTTTCGGTGAGATCTCGAAGATCAATTGCTGCCCTTTCTATCGCCCATTCACCGACTCGACTGATCAATCCAATTTCTTCGATAATGGGTATGAACTGACTCGGGGGAATATTGCGGCCGTCCTCAGTTGTCCAACGTGTGAGGACCTCGACACCAAGGACACGTCCATTAGACAAGTCAACAATTGGCTGATATCGCAGAGACAGATTTTCCTGTTGAACAGCAACGCGAATTTGACTTTCCAGTTCAAGTCGCTCAACAAGCTCCTGATGCATGGTCTTATCAAAAACGGCGACTTGACCCTTTCCCGAATTCTTGGCCCGATACATCGCCGTGTCGGCGTTGCGCAACGCTTCATGGGCATCTCGTGTCTGATGATCCAGAAAGGCGATGCCAACACTTGTGCCGACGCTTACCTTACGCTCCCCAATCTTAAATGGCTCGTTGATCCTCGCAACGATACGATCAGCAATCGATAACGCATCATGACGGTGGGCAAGTTGCTCCAGAAGAACAACAAATTCATCACCACCAAGCCTCACAGTTTCCCCATCCCGATTCACGCGGGTTGTCATATCTTGATGTCGAACACAGTCTCCGATCCGTTGAGCCACTTGATTCAGCAGATCGTCACCCGCCTCGTGACCGAGACTATCGTTGATCACTTTGAAGTGATCCAGATCCAGAAACAGGATTGCCTGATGATGTTCACTATGTTGTGAAAATCTGCCAACGATACGATTCAGTTTATCGAGAAGATACGGTCGATTGGGAAGATTAGTGAGTGAATCACGATGTGCCATTCGTCGCATGTTCTCTTCTGACGCACGCCTCGTCTCAAGCTCTTCTTGAAGTTTTTTAATTTCAACTTCACGATCAATGAAGCGTTTGTTTTTTTGGCACAAAGAGACAGCCAGTTGACGTACCTCAATGGCATCAAATGGTTTCTTCAAAACAAACAAGTGGTCGCGGTGCGTGAGCGGTTCGAGCACTTCATACCAAATTAGATCATCCTCACCCGAGCAGATGACAACGTGAAGATTGGGATCAAGCTTCCAAAGTTCTTGTGCTGTTTTGATTCCATCAATACCACCGGGCATGTGTATGTCAACAAATGCTACAGCAAAAGGCTGGTTAACGCGGAGCGAATTCTCGAGCGCTTCCAACCCAGCTTCACCGCTGTTTGAGTGGGTAAGCCGGAAAGGGATCTCAGTTCGGGACAAATCGCCCTTGGCGGGCAGTAAATCCCGCTCAGGCGAAATATCCACCGCCATCTCGCAGAGAGGACTCCCCGTAAAAGACGGCTGAAAAATCCTCGAAAATGCATCGTGAATTTTTGGGTGATCATCGATAATCAGCAACCGATTCGGTTCGTTGCTTTCATTCATGATGTTTGTGGCACCGGTGCTTCGTCATGGGAGGATAAGTTGGGAAAGCTATTCACGAAAGATCGGTCGAAGGAAGATGCAAGGTAACCATTGCACCTTGGTTTAAACCATCGCTTGCAATCTCGAGGTATCCGTGCAATCGATGCATTGTTTGCTCGCAAAAAGTGAGGCCGAGGCCTGAGCCATCATGTTTTGTCGTGTAACCCAGATCAACAATACTTTGTTGTATCTGAGGGGGGATTCCACATCCGTTGTCTTCAACCGAAAGCTTGGTCCATCCATCTCTGACCGAAAAGCGAATCGTGATGCGTTTCGGATCGATCTCGCTGTTTCGCAACGCTTGTTGTGAGTTGGTGATCAAGTTGATCAGGACTTGCTGTAATAAATTTCGATTGGATACGATTTTGGTTCGCGACACGCCGCTGGATTGAATAGTGATTTCACCACAAGACAAAGTCGGTCTGCATCGCTCAATGACTTCGCTAATGAGTTCATCGACAAAAAACTCACTTGTTTGCTGATCATTGATATTTGATTCGCAGTCCGCTGACATGGTCTGCGTCAAATCACGAAGCGTGTCACTGAGGGCCACAAGGGATTGGCCATGCTTCTTTCTCTCAAGGTCAATCGACTCAATTAACCAGTCAAGATGTCGGCCGATCGGTTCATTCTCGGGCGTTTCATTCGCTGAATTTTTGAGTAGCAAAGCAAGCTGCCGAATTGATTTGGTGGACATCTGTCGGTGACTGTCCCGCAGGTCCTCTAGTAAACAATTGAGATGCGTGACGAGGTTCCTGGCATTGTGCAACTTAATTGCATCAGGATGCGTGTTGGTGTCGATTGCACCATGATCCGATGAAGGCGAGGAAAAACCAGAATCATCGTACAATTCTCCCTCCATCACCTTCGAATTGAAAATGCCTTGCGTTGGGGTGGCGGTAGTCTGGGAGGAACGCTGGTTATTCATCGATGAGGGAATGGTATGCACCTGTGCCGTGTGTGGCAGATCGTAACCGCCGAGTTGACTGAGGCGACGAAGCATGATTTTTCGAAAGTCTCGGAGGAGGAATTGGCTTCCTTGATGCCGCCAATTCTCTCTGCTTTTCGACACGCTTGGTCTTTCAAACTGTAGTACCCACTTAGGCCTCGCTCGCTGTAAGTTGAAAGAGTTTGGTTGAAGCATGGAAATCATCTGTCCAGAAGTTGATTCTTGAGTTTTTTGACGATGATTCGGCCTTTGCCAATTTTGACGGCCCAACGACCATGTGACACATGCTGGAATTCCGTCTTTTCGCAGTTCACCCTCTGCAGGCGAGATGCCTCCGTTCCGAGAGGGAAGTCGTGACCGATCCAGAAATCCGGCTCTTCACCTGATGTTGCTTGAAGGTTTCGATACACTGGTCTACCGGGTCGCACCGATGACGACTCTTGACCGGCGGGGCTTGAGTGGTTCAGGATGGGCATACGTCGTAAATGACAGTCTTTTCATCATTTACATTTCATCGATCCAACAGAACTTTCACTCAGGCGTAAACTTGGGAGATGATGAAGATGCGATTACAACGGTGGATAGCGGTCTCCGAGCATTTAAGTGAATGGCGACTTGGACAACCTTCCAATCGATCCATCAGCATGCAACTGCTACTTGGAATCACCCTACTTTTGTCGTTGGGATGCGAGCCGCAACCGACAAAGCAGCCAATGACACCAAGGGCAGACGGAACCAGTGAGTCTGATCAGCAGCAAGATCCAACGGCTGACTCACCGGGAGAGATTCTGTTACCCGAGGTACCGATTGAGGAGTTGAGCGATCCACCGGTTAACGATCCGGGAGTTGAGGATTCAGGGGCTGGTGGATTGGAAATGCCAGTGTCCAACCAAGACGCTTCGACTAAGGAGGCGACTTCGCAAAGTGATCACTCCGGAAAGCTTCGATATGAATCATGGGGAGACATCCAACAAGATGCCCGCAGCACTGGAACAGTCACAGTTGTTGACCTCTGGTCTCTGGTGTGCGAACCGTGTCTGAAAGAGTTTCCTGGTCTTGTGAAACTGCATGCAGAGATGCCGGAGCAAGTGACTTGCATCGCGGTGAATCTAGACTTTGATGGACGCAAGACTCGCCCGCCTGAGTCCTACGAGGAAGAGATATTGGCTTTTCTGGAAAGCGTCAACGGTACAGGCTTCGCCTCCTATGTTTGCACCACCGCAAGTGACGACGTGTTTGTCGAAGCCAAGTTGCCATCAATTCCCGTTGTCATGATCTTTGACAAAAATGGCGAGCTTGCGACCTCCTTTGTAGACGGAGGCGAAACTGCAGGTTTCTCATATGAAAAAGACATCATTCCGGCGGTCCGGGGGATGATTCAATAGCGGAACTTGCTTCCCATCAGCATCGGGCATCAGGCATCGGGCATCAGGCATCAGGCATCGGGCATCGGGCATCGGGCATCAGGCATACGCTCGACTAGGAATCGCGAGTGGTTGCCCGGGGCGATGAAGCTTTTCGGAACAAATTCTTGATTTCAACAGTTGCCCATCAACCGCTCCGAGAATGCGAGTTGCACGCTTTCCAAAGCTGGTCTTCAATCTGACCGATGGATTGTTCGACACTGTGATGTGACCGAATCAGTCGCTCACTTGATTCAACACGCTGCATCGCTTCTTTGGGATGGCTTGCAAATTCAATCATTGCATTCGCAAGCGATTCTGATGAATGAGGATTTGCCCACCAAATCGTAGGTGAATCACGTTCCAATTCGTTAGTCCCACCAATTCTCGTTGCGATGACAGGTGTGCGCAGAGTCATAGCTTCGAGAACCACATTTGGCATGCCCTCAAAATGAGATGGCAACACCAGGGCATCTGCCGCATTGATGTACTTCCACGGATTTTTTTGATGTCCCAGAAAACTGACTTGATGATTTTCTAATGCACCGCATCGGTCTTCCAGCTCGCCCCTCAGCGGACCGTCACCGATACACCAGAGATGAATGGATGGGAGATTCTCGGGCCAATCTTCATCAATCGACGACAGCGCTTCGATCAAATCGTGATGTCCCTTCTCTCGCGTCATCCTTCCCACGCAAATCAATGTGATTCTTTTGTCACGCTGCACCTTTGACTCTGAAGCCGCTTCTATGATTCGTTGTCGATCGACAGGATTTGAGATGGTGAGAACAGTCTGATGACCTAGTTGGTAATACTTTTTTGCAGCGATTGCACATTCCTGGCTAACAGTAATCACACAACTCGCGTTTTGATAGGCTGTCTTCAGGCGTCGATGTTTCAACCACAGGAACCGTCGTTCAAGCAAGGGGAGTGCTCGATCTGGTGGGCTGACAATGGTGGATACCCTGGGGACCTTGCTGGATTTCCCTGCTGGTCCCGCCATCAGCGTCATATGGAACGTTCGATCATAAATGACATCGATTTGATGCTTCACCAGCAGATTCTTCAGGTGTTTCGACTGCTTTCTTAGGATTCGGCCGGGCAAGTATCCCTTGGACACATTTTTGGAAGTTTCATGGCGAAGGATTTGTACATCTGCAGGCACTTGATCGAGCAGTGGACCGCTTGGATCAGTGACATAAAGCAAAGGTTTGAATCGAGACCGATCGAGGTGTTGCAGCAGCAGTAGCGTTTGCTGCTCACTACCACCACCTCGCATCGAGCTGGTCATCAAGAGAACGCGGCGGGGATGCGGTTGGTTCTCGATGGAACTGGTGGGACTTGCCATGGGGATGACATTGGGAAAGGGCGTAGTGATTTCAATCATGAGCCGGGAAAAGCGGTCAAAATCATGAATGGCATCGACACAAAGTGTAGCAGAACCCTGCGTTTGCCAATGGCGGAAATAACAAACGAGGCATCGGAAGGAAGAGTCGGCTCGAATTCCGGATTCCGGTCACGAACTTGGGTTTGGATGTCTCCTTATTCGTTGACGATTTATGGGCCTGTTCCAGTACACCGATGACGCTAAAAAACTGACCCAACCGCGCTGAATTGGTCCGTTAAAATCCTTTTGGCATTGCTGAGCCATCCAGCGTAAGCGTTAATGGACCTCGAAAATCTCAGTGAGATTAAGATCACGGGCTGAAAGAGCGGCTCGTAGAAGAAAGGGAATTTTGGCGAGAGTCAGTAACTAGGGTCAGTCAAACAATGAGCAACACTTTTCAAATCGGAGTGATTGGTGCTGGTGCTGCGGGCCTGTTGGCTGCTGCGGAGGCGGCACGCGATGGGATTTCTGTCGTGCTCATTGAGAAAAATAACAAAGCTGGTGTCAAGATACTGATGTCAGGCGGAACACGCTGCAATGTGACTCACAACACAGATGCCAAAGGAATTGTGAGGGCTTTCGGTACCGGTGGAAGATTTCTGCAGCCGAGCTTGGGTGCGTTTCCACCCAAAGAAGTAGTCGAGATGTTCAACCGGTTGGATGTGCCCACGAAAGTGGAGGAAACGGGAAAGGTCTTTCCGGTTAGCAACCGCGCCGTTCACGTACGAGATGCCCTTTTGAAGCAGGCACTGGACCGCGGTGTTCGCTTGGTGACCGGTCAAGCGGTTAAAACAATTGATGCCCCGGATGCAATTTCGGCAACTTGGTGCATTCACACCGACGTAGAATCGTTCGGTGTTGACCGGATCATTGTCACCAGTGGCGGTAAGAGCTGGCCGGGTTGTGGAACGACGGGTGATGGTTACGGATGGCTGAAAGGCATGGGCCACAAAATTGTCAAGCCGAGACCTGCTCTGGTTCCTTTGATCGGAGGCTCAAATTGGATGAATGCTTTATCCGGGGTAACGCTTTCAGATTGTGAAGTTTCTGTGGTCACGCGAAAGAATGATAAACAAGAACTTCTGTCACGACGCAGGAGTTCCCTGTTGTTAACCCATCATGGTTTTTCGGGTCCCGCAGCAATGGACGTTAGCGGAGCGTTGACGGCCGCAGGTTCCTTCGATGTGTGTCAAGTGCTGCTGGATAGCGTCCCACAAATCAACGAGACACAACTTCGAGGCCACTTAAATGATCGCACTCGAGAGGGTGGGAAGCGGAGTATGGTTTCCTTAATGACCCAGTGGTTGCCAAAGCGTCTTGCAAATTCGTTTGCTCAGGAATTGAATGCAGAATGCACCGTTGCAGAATTACCGAAGGTAACCTGCAATCGGCTGATCGATGCCCTAAAACGTTTACCACTGAACGTCACCGGTACTGCTGGTTTTCCGAAAGCCGAAGTCACCGCCGGGGGAGTTGAATTGGAAGAAGTAAATCCAAAAACCATGGAAAGCCTGCGAACACCCGGACTCTTCATTGCGGGGGAGGTCTTGAATGTTGATGGACCAATCGGTGGCTATAATTTCCAAGCGGCGTTCAGCACGGGCCGAGCCGCGGGAATTGCGGCAGCAAAGTCATTGACTTACCACCAATGAGAGACAAATTACATTTCCCCTTCAGCATTGCGACAAGATTCCGTTACGAGCCAAAACTTGACCCCCATTACACCTTTGAGTGAGCCTGACTCTTTTTGCTAAAGTTGGCAATGAACATGTCTGGTATTGGCTGATCGACACAAGTCAGATTAATGTGCTTTTTCCATCGCAGAGCGATCTCGATACCTTCTCATATGAGATGCTTTCCAAATGCCAGATCTCATTGCTCAGGGCGACTCTCGTGGTGACCGCTGGCGCAAAGAACTGCCTGATGCAGCAAGCGGCATTGAAGTTCGAGTTGGTCGCGTTGATGCGGACTGGGTGGTGCCATGGGATGCGAAAATCTCACGTGTGCACCTTCGACTAACACCACTACCTGAAGGGCGACTGCGAGTCAGAAAATTAGAAACGGCAAAAAACTCCGTTTACTTCAGGGGAGATATTGCGGCTGATTTCATTGTGGTTCCAGGTGAGCATTTTGTGATTGGATCCACCACTTTCACTCTGGCAAATCGCCCCGGTTCTTGGATGCCCGAAAAAGTCGGGGACGTGACAGAGCACTCCTACGACTTAGAAGAATTACAGCGACGCAGATTTCAGGATTCCGGCTCCAGGATCGAGATGCTGAGCCATCTGCCCGATTTGATTCTCGGAAGCGGCAGCGATGAGGAACTGCTGGTGCGTGTCACGAGCGTTTTATTGCGAGCGACCCCCTCTGCCTCTGCCGTGGCAATCGTTTCATATCAATCACAAGAGATCGTGAATGGCCCAAGGAAGGATGGCAAGGGGCCCAATGGCACAGAGGATGCTGGTCCTTCGGAAATGCGAATCCTGCATTATGATTCAAGATCAGCGGGGGACAATTCCCCCTCGATAAGCTTGAAACTGGTGCAGCATGCCATAACGACCAGAGAAAGTGTCTTGTATCTTTGGACTGGCACTGTTGCCAATCAATCGGTTTACACCGCTGCCGATGACGTTGACTGGGCGTTTTGCGTTCCCTTACGCAGTGAGGCTTGTTCTGGATGGGCAATCTATGTGACAGGACTGATTGCAAAGGATGTGACGCAAACGATTGAGCAGTCCTTGATGACCGCACCTCAAGACTTGGGAGATGACGTCAAGTTTGCTGAACTTGTGGGAACGACAATTGCTAATCTAAGACAAACATTGAGGCTGGAAAGACGGCAGTCGGAGATGCGACACTTCTTTGCGCCCATCGTGATGGATGCCTTGGCTGGCCGTTCAACTGAGGAAGTTCTTGCACCTCGAGAAACAAAACTGTCTGTCATGTTCTGCGACTTGCGTGGGTTCACAAGAAGAAGCGAACAGGAGTCAGAGGATCTTTTGCAGTTGTTGGCAAGTGTTAGTGACGCGTTGGGAACCATGACACGACACATCTTGGATACCGGCGGTGTCATTGGTGACTTTCATGGTGACTCGGCAATGGGATTTTGGGGCTGGCCTTTGACGCAACAAGACATCTCGTTGCGGGCAATCTCGGCTGCCACTCGTATTTGCCAGCAGAACCGAGGCAGGCCCAATAACGGTTTCCGCTGCGGAATTGGCCTCGCGACGGGAACGGCTGTCGCTGGACGAATCGGAACGGCAGATCAAGTCAAGGTGACAGCTTTCGGACCAGTAGTAAATCTTGCCAGTCGCCTCGAGGGTCTAACAAAAGCATTTGGCGCTGAAGTAATTATGGACGAGATTACCGCAGCGGCGATAAACGATTCAGATCAGGTTAGTTATCGCCAAAGACGGTTGGCGCAGGTGAGGCCGCATGGCTTCGAATCACCGTTGACCATTTTTGAATTGGTGACGAATTCGGGAGATAGTTCTGAATCGTTGAGCGACAAACAACTAACAATTTATGACCAGGCCTTGGCAGCCTTCATGGCAGGTGATTGGGCATCAACATCTCGAAAGCTGAAATCTTTACCTGATAAGGATTCTCCGAAGCAAGTTTTGTTATCCTTTATTGCCAGACACGGACATGAACCACCGGATGATTGGGATGGTGTGATCGACCTACCGAAGTATTGACGCAAAAACCCTGATCGAATCAATGTTGGTGCAGCACAAGTGAACCCAGTATCTCAACCACCAAGACCTCTTGAATTGCGATTCCCGCTATGGGTCGCCCTAGGGGTGGTAGCGCTGATCGGGATTCAGAAATGGGTGCGACCCAATGATTCCAATGGTGCTCTGGCGTATCTGGATGGAGATCGGATTTTTGTCAATCGACAAACTGAATCTCTACACTTTTTCGAGCGTCTGAATGTTGAGGTTGAAGTCACCAGTGGATGGACTTATCTATCCACCAATGCGGATTCACGTGCCATGACCCCGACCTTCATGCATACGAGTTCGCAGACGATCTTGCGTTTGCAACCTTTTCATCTGGAGCAGTGGCCGCCTGAGGGAGCCAGTGTTCAAACCATTCAAGACGACAATTTTGAGATCACTTGGGTTCCCGTGGGTCGATTGCTGATCGGTCGACTGGTCTCGGATTCGGTTGATCTGGCCGTTGTGGTCATGAATCACTCCACCGAAGATGCAGTTTCGGAGGAAATTCTTGAGTTTTGCCGATGTGTCCAACATCTTGGTACCGCGAGCAATAATCGTGTCTGAACGGCTTGAGAACACCGTTTTGATGCACCTTTCTCGTGCGTTTGAGGGCACGAACGGCTCAGACTGGCAGCTGATTTCTGATAAACGCCCTTCTGCCCGGTAGTCTGCGCGGTTTACAATGAATAGGACGGCGTTCGGGGTAATGCGTTGGTTTCTGCAATTGCGTTGGACGGTAGTTTTCCGCCAAAGTCTCCTGAGAGGACACCTCCAGTCTGGCTCAGGATTGAGAGGTGGATCAGTTTCCTTTAGCCGTTGCTGTAGAAATGGTTTCCTATCCCATTTTGGGTGAGTCGTAGGATCAAGAAAGCAAGTCAATCATTTTGTTGGTTGTCTTGTTGGCTTTGAACAGCGGTAGTGTCACCTTTTTGGGCTTTTATCTTCTTGGCGGTCCTAGCCGCCATTCACCAACGTTTCCCGACAAAAGTCATGTTTCGACGACCTCTGGTACCTGTTTTCGCGATCTTTTTTTGCGTGCTTCTCGGCACCGCAAATGGCCAATTAACCGATGAGGTGCGAGAGAGGCTGCAAAAGGAAATTGAGACCGCGAAAGGAAAATTGGACCCCGGTCGGTTGCCGAATTTGGTGGCGATTAAACAAGATCTGATGAAACAGGTCTCTGAAGTTGAAGAATATCTTGATCGGTACACCGAGCCAGAGAATCGAGATGCTTGGCTGAAGTACCTGAACCTGGATCCTCTCGTTACCGCGATTCGCGATTCTGAAAGCGAAGGCTTGGTTGCCAGAGAGGCGGAAGCTTTAAGGGATCGCCTCATTGGCACAGTCCCGGGCCTTGAATTAACCATTTTCCAGCGACTAAGGGATTCCGTAGGTCAGTTGGTGAAAGCAGTACGTTTTCAGGATCCAGACAATTCAGTCAAGCTAATAGAAGCACAACTCTCGGCACTTGCCAAAATCATTGACATGGCGGACGAGGTTCCATCGCCTGATCACTTCAGCGCCATTTCCTTGCGAGTTGCTTTACTCAATTCAGCAGGGCAAGCGCCTGGTTTGGTTGATTCGGTGCGCGAGGTGTTTGGTCAATCAAACGTTGCCATCAAGGTAAGTGCGGAAATGATCGATCAGGTTTTGGGTCGGGAGGTTTCTCGCACTTTGCCGGTAAAAGATGTGATTCTCGGTACTCGGCTAACGGGCACTGCCGTGATGAATGGCAACGTCGGTGGGAAATTGATCCCCTCTGGCTCGGATGCCAAAATTGAGCTTAGCCTCAAGGGAACGGTTGATACAAAGAATGATGGAGTTAACGGACCGATCCGACTCAAGAGTGTCAGCAAGGGAACCGTAAGCCTGACCCGATTGCTGACCGTTAGCGCTGATGGAATTGAGTTTGGAAAAACCGAGAGTGAAGTCTCGATCTCAACATCAATTACTGACATGAAAGCCAACTCCGATTTGGCTTTGCGGGTCGGGCGCAAGCAGGCAGCAAAGAAAAAGCCTCAAGCGGATCGAATTGCAAAAGAGAAATTACGCACCCGTGTGACTGAGCAGTTTGAGTCAGAAATGGAAGACATTGAGGCTAATGCATCCTCAAAACTTCTTGATCAAGCCAAACCAATTTTGGAGCGATTATCACTGACGCCACCTTCACAAGTGTGGCGTTCTTCTGCTGATGAATTAGCAGTTGATGTCAACTTTCGGGCTGAAGACCAATTATCTTCGGTGATTGGTCCCACAGTTTTCCAATCCACCTCCCTGTTTTCGATACAAGTTCACGAATCGGCCATTGAAAATGCATTCACAGTCATGCTGGCCGGTAGAACCTTGGATGAGGAGCGATTAAATGAATTGATGGACAGTGCGGGGGCTCCGAAGCCAGAAAAGCCGGAAGAGGAAGAAGACGCACCCTTTGAAATCAGCTTCTCACGATCTCGTCCTGTCATCTTTGAGGCGAGAGATGGCCTGCTGAGAGTGGGATTGAGAGGTACACGTTTTGCCCAAGGCGATCGCAATCCTCTTAACAAAGCGATGGAAATCACCTCCACCTATGAGGTGGTCATCGATGATAAGTCTGGCGCAGTGCTCAAACGTGTGGGTGAGGTAGAAGTTGACTTTCCTCGCGAACGACTCTCCCTGAGGGATGCCGGATTGAAACCAATCATCCAAAAAGAATTTTCTGCCATCTTTCCAGAAAACATTTTGGATCAGAGTATCCAGATTGCTGAAGACGCTGAAATGGAAACACTTCGAGGGCGAGAATTCAGGGCCAAAGAGATTTTGGTTACCGATGGCTGGCTGTCGATTGCTTTCCAATAAGGCCATCAGCAAACCTTGACCTCAACGATCAATGCGTGTCTCGCGAGCTAGCTAAATGGGTGGCGGCGATCTAAACCTTCGAGGCTTGTGGTACCCATCACCCGTTTCGACATATCAACGCAAGGTTGCAGCGTGAGTGAATAGCCCGCTTGGTTTCTTTGGCGGATCAAGATGATCCCGAGATCGACCACTGACAAACCAGTTACTGTTGATAAAGAAACGTAGCGGCAGTTCCGCGTCCTTGGAAATCCCGATCCGTTGCGTAGTAACCACTTCAAACGGTACAGCGTCTGACGAGGCGATCCTGAATCGATTGGATTTGTCGAGATGAAGGCCATCGTGACTGCGATCAATCGCCAGGGCCTGACACAGTCGACCGGGACCCCTTGCTAATTGTCGCACATCCTTGGTTTGGCGATTAAATGCCATTTGCTTGATGCCCCAGATAGGTTCGATCGAGCGGATCAAAACAGCACAGCCAACATCTGATGTTTCAGTCACGATATTGAAACAGTGGTTAGCATGGATCGGATAAACGTAAAGTGTGCCGGCCTGTTTGAACATTGAATCATTGCTTGCCGTTCTACCCCGCGAACTATGACTCGCCTCATCCCCTTTAAAAAGATACGCCTCCGTTTCAACAATCATCCCGCCAACCCACCGGCGGCCAAGACGTCGGACTAGAATCTTGCCAATCAAATCTCTCGCGACTTGCTCGGTTGGTTTTTGATAGAACTGTGTCGGTAATCGTTCGCTAAGGAGAGGAAGCTTCATGTTCAAGCATTTTTCTGGAGTGATCAAAGCAAAATGGATTGTACCAGTCGCCATACCTCCACTGCCCAACGGTTGGTTGCGATTGTTGGAGGGAAGAATCACTGAGGTTGGAACCGGTGATTACCCTCAAGTCTCAATAGATCTTGGTGACGTTGCCTTGCTACCCGGATTGGTGAACTCACACACGCATCTGGAATTTTCTGGCTTGGAGACTCCGATAGGGTATCCAGGAATTTCATTTACCGATTGGATACAGCTGGTCATCAAATCAAGGGGAAATGCTAATGAGCCGGGCGTTTCAACAGAGATGAACCAAGTGGACGTGATTGCCAAAGGCCTGAAAGAACTGACAGACACTGGAACGTTACTCGCTGGTGAAATATCCACTCCGCCCTCTCACTACGAATTCAAGAAGTCATCGGCAAAGCTTGTCACATTTTCCGAGATTCTCGGCTTGCGACCTGAGCGATATGAAGAACGTCTTCGTGCGTCCGAGGATCACCTCCGGTCCAGCGACTGGAGCGGAGTGAGTCCGCACGCACCCTATTCGCTCTCGCCCGCTGCACTACTGAAAGTGATTCATCAGTCACAAATCAGTGGTCGACCCTTAGCGATGCATGTCGCTGAATCACCTGAAGAGCGAGAGTTGTTGACCACTGGTGCTGGTTCCATGGCGGAACTGTTGCAATCGATTGGAGCCTGGGAGCCAGATGTATTCCCGTGGGGAAAACAACCATTTGCGAAACTGATTGAACAGTTTGCCGGTTTACGATCTGTTTTTCTGATCCATGGAAATGATTTCAATCAAGCAGAGATACAACAGGTCGCTGCCAATCAACACATCACGGTCGTCTTCTGCCCACGTACACATCATTTTTTTCGCTTTGCCAATCACCCAATTCGTGAGATGTTGCGTTCGGGACTTAGAGTGGTGCTGGGAACGGATTCCAGAGCGAGCAATCCTGATTTAAATTTATGGAAAGAGGTGCAATTTTTATTGAACCATTACCAAGACATACCTCCGGGCGAAGTTTTAAAAATGGCAACGCTATGGCCCGCCGAAGCGTTCCGAATCTCTTTTCCAGAGATGCCACGCATCGGTGCCATTCAGCCTGGATTCATGGGTCAACTGGGAAGTGTTGCTACGACAGCGACTAATCTTCAACATCTCTATCGAGACTTGAGCCAAGCGGACTATTCTCCTGTTGAGCTTGCTTAGCCCGTATTCATTCCAACCTGAAGCCCATCGGGTGCGTAGATAGTACGCCCTCCGTCCACCGGCATCGCGATACCGTTCACAAAATCGTTCTCGCACAAAAACTGAACGGCATGCGCAATGTGTTCGGCAGTTCCCACTCGCTTGACCAGTGTGCTGTTGGCGATTCGATCCGCTTGCTGCTGATCCACTTCATCAGCGAGAAGAACAGGCCCTGGCTTGATGCAGTTGACTCGGATGCGAGAATTTCGGTGCGCTAATTCGACGGCCAAAGAACGAGTCATTGCATCCACCCCTCCTTTACTCGGAAAGTAGGCAGCGTGATCAAGGTAGGGACGGTCCGTGGCCCAGTCACTGATATTGATAATACTACCACCGCTTTCCTGCTGCACCATTTGAAGGCCGGCTGCTCTCGCTGCAAGCCATGACGACATGGTGTTGATCTCAAAATAGTCAACAAGCTCTTTAGGGGTAATGTCCTCAATGGACGTGGGAAACCAGATCGCGGCACTGTTAACGAGGATGTCGATGCGTCCAAAATGTTCAACCACTTCTCTGACAAGTCTTTCTGCGGTTGCGTGTTCTTGCAAAGATCCGCTGGTGATCAACACCTCTGATCCATACAAATCCTGCAATTCCAATGCCGCCACTTCAGCCGCATCACTGCTTTCGTGAGCGTGCAGTCCTATCGAACATCCAAGGTAAGCAAGATGCTTTGCGATAGCCTGACCAACACGGGGAGCGCCGCTTCCGGTAACCAATGCGACCGGTGTTTTTGTCTGATAGACATCAAATAGTGAATTCATTTTTTGTTCCTGGTCAGATGGCAGCAGGACCCGGTTCAGGTCAGAGGTAACGGCTGATCGGCGAACCCTTAGCAGCAAGCGCGTCAACCTTTGCTAGGGTTTCCCGGTCCTCAATCAACGGTGGCGCGTGGTGAGGTTTGATTCTTGCATCGATCACCAGCGATCCGAGACAGCCCCAATGTTTTTCTACCGTTGATGCCTTGATCCCGCTGATATCTGCAGACGGATTACTGCGTGTGAAAGTTACCCATGTCCAGTTTGCAAAAGATCTGGCGCAGAAATCACTGTCGTCAACGAGCGTGATGAGAGGAAATTGGTTGATCGGGTGATCCAGTGAGAGACTTGAAGTGAATTGCTCAAGTTCCTCTACCGATGACTTCGAAGCTTTGGAGACACATTCGACTGCGAGGATGCCCGGGCTGACGACCTTGGGATAACGAAACCCGTCGGGCAGCGATAATTCGTTGGGAACCGTGCTGGGCAGGTCCCGTTGTTTCCTTCCCGTTGCAGCGATCACAACCTTGGATCCTCGATTGAAACCCATTCCACTGTAGTCAAGCGTGTCGATAGTGGTTCGGGTTTGAAAATGTAAGTCTCTTCGCCAATCAACGCGTTCAAGAATGTGCAAGATGAATGATCGGTAATCTGAGATCCTCAGTTCTCCATCAGGATCGTCGGTTATCCAGAGGTATTTTGCTAACGAAAGCTGTCCATTACCCAGAATAGCATTTGCCTGCGTCAGCAACTCTTGGGGTTCATTGGCTTTCAAGTAGCTCATGTAGCGTTCGCTGCCAACGGCCAGTAGTAGAGGATGAACTCCCGCAACATCAACCGCGTGGACCGCTTTAACACCAGGGATCACTGATGGAATAATCGGATCGGTGATCTCGTGGATCAGTTGTCCAAAAGTAGTGTCCTCTTGGGGTGGTCGACCCACCACGGTAAACGGCCAGATTGCGCCCTTCCGGTGCCAAACTTTTTCCACTCGCATCACAGGAAACGGGTGTTGAAGGCTGTAATAGCCAAGGTGATCACCGAACGGTCCCTCTGGCTTTGCCGCCGTTGGATCGATTGTGCCCGTGATCGCAAAATCAGCGTCTGCGTAGATCGGTGCGTGATCACCGCGAACCATTGAAATTTTGCGGCCAGCAAGGGCGCCAGCAAATGTCAATTCAGAAAGACCCTCAGGTAGGGGCATGACGGCGGCGAGTGACATGGCGGGTGCACCACCAACTGATATTGCAACTTGCAATTTCTCGCCTCGACTCATTGCAACTTGATGGTGGACTCCGATACCCCGATGTATCTGATAATGAAGCCCAATCTCTTGATCTGTCTCATACTCATTTCCGTTGATCTGAATGCGGTACATTCCCAGGTTTGACTGCATCAATTGCCGAGGCTTGTCCGGATGCATCGACAAAACCTGTGGCAAGGTGACAAAGGCACCGCCGTCTTCCGGCCAACATTGGATCGATGGGAGTGATGAAAGTTTAATTTCATTCTTGGTCACTGGTCCACGCCCGCAGAATCTTGGCAACATTCGCCACGCAGTCCACGGGGTGGTCGCGTAACGGAGCGGATTCTTGGGTGCTGCTGAGGGGTCAGTCTTGAGCTCAATGAGCCTTCGAACTGATTCGAGCGTACTTCGGAACAAATATCTTGCCTGATCCAGCGATGCAAACAGATTCGAAGCGGCTTGAAAATGGCAACCTTTGAGGTTGGAAAATAAGACCGCGGGGCCACCGCTAGCGTAGACACGGCGCTGAATTTCCGCCGCTTCAAGATGGGGGTCCACCTGTTCCTTGATTTCAATCAGACGGCCGGCTTGACGTAGGTCTTCCACCGCTTCGCGTGTACACCGATGACGCACTTTGGATCAATACTTCTTTTGGAGGTGGAGAATCTTCAGATTATTGCTTGTGGGATAGGACAACAGTGCCTGAGGCGCTAGACTTAACTGAACAACATTTAGCTTGATAAAACGCCTCGACAAAGCCCGAAGGACGACTGGTTGGTATGAGCGATCCCAATTTTGACATCTCAGTAAATCTCACGGTCAAATCGGCACCTGATCAAACAGTAGTCGACATCGTCGTCTTACCCATTCATGACAATGATACCTTCCCGCCTAGTCTGAGCGAGTTCGATAATCTTGGAAATGGATGGCTAACTCGTTTATTTGAATCGGGTCAACTTCGCGGTAAACGATCCGAACTGACCTTGCTGGGTGTTCCCAACCCTGACGGCCCAAAAATGCTTCTGGTTGTCGGTTTGGGAAAAGACAATCCGACTCGGCTAGACGCGTTTGAGATCTCCGCTGCCGCAATAAAATCGCTGCTTGATCGTCCGCGCGGACGGGTGGAAGTAAAAGTTGCCGAATGTATTTCGACGGATGATCACGATGCGATCGTGGCGGGCGCGTTGACAGCCTGCGAAGGACAAGCGCTTTACCGTTCGGATCCTTCGTTAAAATTACCCACTGAGATTGCATTTGTAGGGATGTCCCAAGAACAATTGGATCGCGGGCGAGCCATTGGTGAATCCATTAACGAAACGCGAAGGCTGGTTAATGAGCCACCCGCGGTGCTCTACCCAGAAACGTTTGCATCATCTGTTGAAGATATTTTTTCAGGCACCCAAACAGTAGTCGAAGTGTGGGATGAGCAACGTTTGAATGAGGAAGGCTGTCGAGCCATTCTCGCTGTCGGCGCCGGTTCCGTTCGACCGCCACGTCTGGTCATCATGTCTCACCAAGGTGGTGGAGATGAACCACCAATCGTGTTAGTTGGAAAAGGTGTCACGTTTGACAGTGGCGGCTTATCGTTGAAACCAAGCGACGCGATGATCGATATGAAGTGCGACATGGCTGGTGCCGCAACAGTTGTCGGCGTGATGCATGCACTCCAACGCCTTGGTGTCAAGCAAAACGTAATCGGACTGTGTGGTCTTGCTGAAAACATGGTTAGCGGGTCAAGCTACAAGCTAGGGGATGTGATCAAGACCCGCAGCGGTAAAACAATTGAAATTCTCAATACGGATGCCGAGGGCCGAGTCGTTCTAGCGGATACCTTGGATGTTGCAAAAGGCTATCAACCGCGAGCAATGGTTGATCTCGCAACACTCACTGGCGCCTGCATGGTCGCCCTTGGGCGGGATGTGGTGGGTGCAATGACCAATGATCATTCGGTGTTCCAACAATTGGAGGAAGCCGCCTCGAACGAAGGTGAGTTACTTTGGCAATTACCAATGTTTGAATTGTACGATGACCATGTCAAAAGCAAGGTTGCCGACATCAAGAATATCGGCGACGGACGTTGGGGTGGTGCGATTACCGCTGCAAAATTCCTGGAGAATTTTGTCGATGGATTGCCGTGGGTGCACCTTGATATCGCCGGCCCAGCTTTCGCCGATACACCGAGGCCTCATCGCGACGCGGGAGCAACCGGCGTCATGGTGCGTACTCTGGTTCGATGGATTGAATCTCTGTAATTCAGCGTTAGAAAACGGCGCTAAATACCAACTGAAAGACCGAAAGCGATTCACCGACAACCATCTCGCCACCTATCACGACTCCAAGGTCACTGGTAGCTTGGAAAGTCATGTGTTCGGGGCACTGTGTGTCGTTCTCTTCACCGGCTACCACCTCCGTTCACTCGCATCCTAGTGCTGGATACCGGGCCAGAATTTTTTCCAACCTTTCACATGCTGGTCATCATCAATCGGTGCAATGACAAGACCATCAGAAGATGGCTCCAACGACTTGGCAAGGCGTCTGAATGATTGAGCGATGGCGGATTTGGGTGATTGTGTAACCAATGGGACCCCGTTGTTTCTGACATCCACCATGGTTCGGAAGTCGTTGGGGATCTGAGCAAAGATTTCGTGATTGAGTGTTTCCCTTGCCTTACGAAGGCTGATTTGGCCCGCTTCAAACCCCGTTCGATTGACGACAATTTCAACTTTCGATTTCAAATCATCAGAATCCTCAAAATTCATCAGCACTCGAACTGCATTGCGAAGGCATGGAAGATCCAATTGCGATAGCAGCAGGATTCTGCTCGCTGCCTCCATCGCTGCCTTGTCCAATGCGTTGTAACTCTTTGATAAGTCAATGATCAGATGCGTGAACGATAGTTTCATCAGGTCGATCACTTTGATCAGGCTATCCTCAGCAATCATCTCTGCTTCGAGCAGGTCAACTGGGCGTGGCAGAAGAAACAGACCAGTCTCATGCTTGGTCATCGACTTACGTAATAATTGGATGTCCAATCGATTCACGTTTTGAACCACATCGGCAAGTGTGTATTCGGGAACGAGATCAAGAAAAACGTCTGCATCTCCCAGTGCGAGGTCCAGATCCAATAGCGCGACACTATGATCAGGTTCTTGCGCGAGAGCACAACCGAGATTAACTGCGACGCTTGTTGTTCCGACACCACCATTTGCACCGGCGATCGCAATCACCTCGCATTCTTTGCTTTCTTCGCCCTCGATTGCCGGACGTTGCCGACGAACACGCTTGATTGCGGTAGAGAGTTCCTCAGGGTCAACCGGTACCGGCAGGTACTCCAAAGCTCCTGCGCGAATGGTTCGCAAGATCAGCTGACCGTCGGTTTTTGCGCTGGCAACCAGAATCGATGTCTCGGGTGATTCGCGATTGATCTGCTGGATTAAGTAGATGGCTTTTTCTGCGTCGCTATCAATTCCAACAATCGCGATGTCCGGTCGGCTTTGGTTGACCAAGCCGACGAAAAACTCGTAACGCGAACAATCCGACTCCAGCCACGCGTCACCAATGCCTGAAAGTATTTGCTTCAGGTCGTTTCGCGTTTGATCGTTAGGATCAACCAATGCGATTCGGAGTGAGTTTGACATTGAATGAAAATTCTGACCAGCCAAGGCCGACAATGAGGTGATTGGTTCAGTTATTTTTGAATCGAGTGGACCCGACTATTGACCGGGTGATTCGATGGAAACGCCATTACCAACAGCGACGGGAGCCGTTGTTGGAACGATAATCTTTTTTGGTCTCGGAGCACCCTCAATCGATGGAGGGTTTCCAGTCAAACAATCATCTGCGTTGATCATACTGCCACCAAACTGATTCGGCACCTCAATATGACCGTTCCTATATAGATCGCGATCGTTGGGCGACATGGAATTCAGTCCAGGGCCACCAAGCGGAGTCTGTTCTGGGTCCATTGCATCGACCAATTCGGGGGTCACAGTGATCAGCAATTCAATATCGTTTCGTTGCTCACGCACTCTCCGAAACATGCTTCCGATCAGCGGCAGCTCACCAAAGAACGGCGTTGACTTAGAAACGGCTTCGGTACGACTTTGCAGCAATCCAGCGATCGCAAACGTTTGGCCCGCCTGCAGTTCCACCGCCGTTTCAACGTATCGCGAACTGAAGGCGGGAACCTGGATGCCCGAAGCGCTGATTGATCGAGAATTATCTGGTTCAGTCACCTCGGGTCGGACCTCCAAGCGAATGCGTCCCGGGCCGACGACAAAAGGAAGGAAATCAACTGCGGTGCCGTACTCTTCGTAGTTAATCGCAACAGAGTTGTTACCGGTTGGAACGATGTAGGGCACTCGTCCACCAACGTTGAATCGTGCTGGGCGCCCATGGGTCGCAACCACAGTTGGTTCCGCGAGTAGCTTCACAAGATCTTGTTTTCGCAGAGCAGTTATCAATGCCTCAAATTTTCCGCCATTGATCAGAATGCGATTGGTTGCACTCAACGAGGCTTCCGCTGAGGGTAAAATGCCACCAAGACCACCGCCCGCAGCATCGAGCAACTGACTCGGCGCGGAGAAAAAGAATGCATCCGATGAAACGGTCCCCCAATCAATTCCCAAGTCTCGAAGCTTGGTTCTCGAGACCTCCATGATTCGAGTGTGCAGTAGTACCTGTTGAACACCAATGACTTTGATGTTGTTAACGATGGTCGGGTAGAACTGTTCCGCAATGGCAATCGCACGATCAACGTCATCAACACTTGTCACTGTGCCGGAAATGATTGCTGCGTTCTTGATGGGCGTTACCTTGATTGACGCCAAAGGCAGCTGCGAACTAAGAATTCCTTCTAGTTCCCTCGCATCCTCAAGTACAGTCACGTCGATTGTATAAAGCTTTTCTTCGGTATCCCAAAGGTTGACCTGAGTCGTACCAGCTGTTTTTGCAAAGATCTGAATTTGGTTTTGAGAGATAGGTTCCGCACCGAGAATCTGCTCATTGTGAATCTGAAACCTTGGGATTCGATCGGAGGGTAACGTCAGGATACGACTGCTTTTAACCAACATTTCAAATTTTTCGACCGACAACGAGATGTCGTGCGAGATTGTATGTTCGTCAGAACTTGACGTCAGGCGATAAGTATCTGCGGTCTGCCCCTCAGCAATGTCGATGAACCATCCGCTTATCGCGGTGATCATCAGGCAAGCGGCAATTGATCTTGCCGGCAGTCGAGTCATTTCCATCTGGGGTGCGTCCTTGCGTGATTCGCTTCAAATCCGATCGAAGCGAAACCTTCACTTTCTCAAAGAGCTCTGAAAAAGTGAAGGTGAAGTTGATCGTTCGTGTTTTTAGTCAATCCGTTGACTTGTCTCATTGTTTCTGTTTGACCATCTTCACCGATTACCGGCGTTGGATGATCCGCTGTTGGATTCGATGGTAAATGGACTCTTCCGACCATCGAGATAGCTGAACTCAGAGGTTGTGGTTGGAGCTCGATTCTCAGCTGCTTTGATTTCGATTGCTGCCGATGGCTGCACTTGCTCGCGGACAGATTCTTGAACCGGCCCGCGGATTCGAGGTAATTTTCCGGGCACAACCCAATACTCGACCATTCGTCCTTCCACCATCTTGATCATGGAGAAACCTTCCTCTTCGACCGGTGCGGGGGGCTGTTCGATTACAGCGGGGATTTCTGCGGTCGGTTTGATCACGGTTGATGCCATTTCAACCTTGATTTCTCGTTCCCGAACAGCAGTGGAATCTTCGAGTCGTTTCTGTTGTTCTTCAATCCAATTGAGGAATTCCTCTCCTGCGTCGTTGGGCATTTCCTCACCAGCGTATTCCTCGTTGCTACCGAGACTAAGGCGGATGTTTCCAAGTTCGTTGGCGTAGGTCCATGCCTCAGCATCTTTTTCCCTGATCAGAAGTTCGATCGTCCTTAGTGATTTTGGACGTTCTTCTGCCGTTCGTTTCTGGGTATCACCATCCAACGCATAGACACGCACACCGCGCAAGACCGTTTTCGTGGTGCTTCGGGGGATGAGTTCACTTTTCGAGAAGTAAGCCATCACATCCACACGGTCACCTGGTTGAATCAGGTTGGCAATACTGACATCAGAAGCTTTCATTGCAACCGCTTTGAAACCCTTGCGAACCGCTGACCAATTTTCCTTCATGAGCTTGACCGTCATGATCGCTTCCCCAACATAAAAACGCTGCTTGGCGAATTGACCCTCCATCTCGCTTAGAATTCCCGAGGCTCCTTCGGGAATCTTGTCGGCTGGCCATTTTTCCAGTTGAACTTTCTGAGCTGTAATTTCCTCACCTACGTCGATTGCGACCGCGGCGACAAAGATCTCCGTCGACACGCCTGAAGGCGGACCGCTTGCTTGTGCTTTCAACCACTGACTCGCCAAAGCAGCTGCAGCGATACCGCAGAAACCTGCGAGAACGAGGTAAAGAAATTTGCTTCGCATATCAGTTGCCTGGGAAAGGCGGTCGATGGTTGACACCGACGCGGGGCGAATGAAATCGTGCCAAACGGACTTAATCGTATCTTCGGAACAAAGCATGGATCCGCTGCAACCCGTACGGACTGAACGGCACTGAATCACCTGTTCGGCAAAGTTTGCCTAGTCCCCCGATTATTACATTCGGACGTGCGATTGGCCGGAAACGGCTTTTTAGCCCGTCAAATTGCTCTTCAGTGGATGTCGGTGTCCGGAAAAAACAAGACTCTGCATTTTCCTCTCAAGACGTTTGCCATCAGCAGCTGAATACCCGCGACTTCCCTAGTCTTGATGCAGGTGAATTTGATGTGGTTCCGGTCTCTGATATGTTTTTTGACGTGCTTGCTTCGTTCAGATTAAAAGTCCCGCAAACGCAAAGTAGGCGATCGAGCCAATTGCCATGGGAATGCCATAGGGCAGCAGCATCATTGTTGGTTTGCGTTCTCTCGCAATTTCGGAGAGTTCCCTCGCATTCTTTGCGGTCTTCCATTCGTGAAGAATTTGATTTGCCATGGCAATGTGTTTCTGAATTTGGCCCTGGCGAATCACCATTCCAACGGCCATGATTCCGCCGACGATTGCCGTAGCGGCGAAGGCGTAAAGCGTTGTGGTCGATCCTAGCCAGGCTCCTATTCCTGCGAGCAGTTTCACATCACCTGCTCCCATCCCTCCGACGTTACGTAGAAATAATAGCAGGCACATCCCAACACAAGTTCCCAGCAGACTCCAACCGAGGCCAGCGATACCGCCTTGCAGCGTGCAATGCATCCAACCGCCCACAATGAAGGGGAACGTTAGCCAGTTTGGAACCTTGAGAATGGCACCATCGATGATCGCCGCTACGATCAAGACAACGGTGACAAACCAGACAGCCCAGTTTTCTGCGACGCTTTCAAAAACCAAAGACATGATGTGGGACCCCGTTTATGTTTTGTCTGGGTGAACAAATGTTCGACCCGCTTACTTTGCCGTCGACCTTCCAGAAAAATCTTCTACCTTGGGCCTGCTAGCCAACTAAACATTGCAAAGAGCAACGTGATGACGCAGCATGCCAACTGCCAGGCATAGGCGGTGGAATCCGCGGGCAAAAATGTGTAGTTCATGTTGATCACTCCCCTCAACGGGGCCAATGTGTGAACGCAATCGGTCGTTTTTCATCTACTCGACAGGTAACGCCAAATTCGGGTCCAACACTCGTTCGACTCTTCAAGCGTTCCTGATTCCAAACTCCCAAGAACTTCATCTTGTGTCTCCACGCGATGAGGTGCTCTTGTCTACCCGATGCGATCGACGGACCTGTTAAAAGATCCGTACCGATTCACATCAAAGTATTATCAAGCGGGGCAGTGTTCTGCCCCAATTTGCATCAGTTGGTTGCAATTGCAGTACCAACCTCTTCAAACTTCGCGTTCGTGTTAGTTCCGAGCGTGCCAATTGCTGTCAAGCAGACAACCACAATCAGAGCCAGCATGACTGCGTACTCAACCGCGGTTGGTCCATCTTCTTCCTTCAAGAAATTCACGATGCCACCGATGAAATTCTTCATGTTTCTCTCCTCGCGAGTGAGACGCATACGTTTGGGTATGCGACGCAAACCTAGTGATTGATCAAACGATTCGATCATAGTATTTAGGCAGCCTCGTCTCCGACTTTCGTCTGACTCACCTTGGGGTTGAATCTCCTAAGAGCTTCAACCAGTTCCCATGGTAACCCGGCGATCCTGCACCCCAAGACCGCCGTTTTTGGCGAGGATTTAGGACCCGTGGCTTTGCGTCCCACTCTCACAAGTGGTTTGCTTTTGGCAAGGGAGCAAGGCTGACCAGCATTCCGGAGATACTGAAACCCCTTCATGACTGGCAGCGAATCGAACAACGATCCGCTCACTTCTAACTGAAACCTATGTCACATTTCGCGACTGTCAAAAAAAAGTGGTCAGGGTGAGTTTTCCGTGCACTCTTGACTCCCGCTTGTAGGGACTGTGTGGGTTATGCGGTTTGGCCCCCGATGTCATTCAGATCGATAAATCTGATTTTTTGACTGAGATCACGAGCAATTCCAGTGGACGACTCATAAAATGGCTGTTATCCCCAGCATTTCAAATCGCTTTGCGATACAGGTGCATTTATGTAAAACTCTGGCTTCGTCTCAAACTCAACATCAAGGTTGCCTCATTGGTTACAACCTGTTGGAGTCGAATCCTCTCCATCACGAATGCTGCTTTGTCAGGTATTGAAAATGAAAAATCTTGCAGTCAATCGACGCTCCGCTTTCCAGGCAGCACTTCTAACCGGCGCAGGGGGATTCTTCACCGGAGGTCGGAGTTCTGAGGCGCGAGGTGAGACGGCGAATGAAAAACTTAATCTGGCCTGCATTGGCGTCGGTGGTCGCGGCTCGGCCAACGTCAACGGATTGTCAAGTCAAAATCTCGTGGCGTTTGTAGATGTCGACGACGCCCGAGCCGGTGGCGCCTATACCAAGTATCCCAACGCAGAACGATTTAAAGATTTCCGCAAGATGTTGGATCAGTGGGGATCAAAGTTGGATGGTGTCGTGATCAGCACCCCTGACCATGCACATTTCCATCCCGCTTTTGCTGCAATGCAGCTTGGACTTCACGTTTATCTAGAGAAACCGCTGGCACACAATGTCTGGGAAACTCGGACGCTCACCAATCTGGCAAAGGAAAAGAATCTGGCGACTCAGTTGGGTGCTCAACGTCATGCCATGGACAACATGCACCGGGTGGTTGAACTAGTTCAAAGTGGTGCGATAGGACGTGTTTCGGAAGTTCATTCGTGGGTTGGCGGCAGTCGTGGCATGCCTAGTCTGCCCAGCGACCGACCAGCGGTACCCTCTAGCCTTGATTACGACCTATGGGTTGGTCCCGCAAAATATCGTCCTTACCATCCATCGCATTGTCCCTATGGATGGCGATTCTGGTGGGATTACGGAACAGGTGAAACTGGCAATTGGGGCTGCCACATCCTCGATATTCCTTTTTGGGCATTGGGTTTGAAATATCCACAAAAGGTGGAGGCCAGTGGACCAGAGATCGATTCGGATCGCACACCAAAATCGATGACGGTTAAGTATCAGTTCAATCAGACAAATCAGGGTAGCAACATTGATTTGCATTGGTATCACGGAACACCCAGCGTACTAAAAGAACTGGGTTTGTCTGCCAAGGGGAACAACACTCTGTTTATCGGCGAGAAAGGTAACCTGCTATGCGGCTTTAGTCAGCGAGCGTTGCTACCGGAGGATCGTTTCGCCAATTACTCCGCACCCGATGCTTTTATCGAAGACTCGCCAGGATTCCATCGCGAGTGGATTGAAGCCTGCAAAGGTGGAGCTCCGGCTACCTGTAACTTTGATTACTCGGGACCTCTCGCTGAGACAGTGCTGTTGGGGAATGTCGCCTATCGTGGCGGTGGTTTTAATTGGAATGCCGAAAACCTTCGCACCGAAGGGAATGAGAAAACGCAGCGGTTGATTCAAGAGCCTTACCGAAAAGGTTGGGAGATCGCCATCGCGTGAGCGATCATGTAGCAGGCTTGACTGCAGCCGCGAACGACGGAATCATTGAATCGATTTCTATCGTAGAGATTCCCTCATTGCTGAGATGAATCAGGTCGTCACAACCCAGCATGTCGCGACAACTGCCTGCTCAATCAGCCGGCGAATCATTCAATATCGCACAGAACGGTAAATCGCTATCTGCAACGAGAAGCGACCAATGCTCAGCATCATCCAACGCATCGAGCAAGTCGGTCACTTACTGGTTTGCTCAGATGGAAGTGAAACCTGCGTCGGATGCTGAAGGTAAGCGAGCAAGTCTTTGATTTGATGAAATTTCAGCGAGTCCAGCAATCCATCTGGCATAGGCGATAACGTTGTTTTTCTGATCGACTCGACTCGGTTACGATCAAGCGTCAATCGCTCCGTGGCGGTCTGTAATGTCAGTGTTCGATTGGATTCTTCGATCACCAATCCATTGAGTGTCCTTCCGTCATCAAGCAGAAGCACCTGCATTCGAAAATCCTTATCAACAACACTGCTCGGATCTATGATGTTGTGCAAAAGGTAGTCCAGATTAGATCGATTACCGCCAGTTAAGTCGGGGCCAATTGGCTCCCCATCGCCATAAAGACGGTGGCAATTTCGACAGAGTTGCTGAAACAGCTTTCTGCCCTCATGAAGATCCGACTGACCGGCAACTCCTAGCCGCTCTTTGAGCTGTTGTATCTGTGCCGTTTTCGCTTCGGGAGTCTCTCTGATTTCACCCCAAGCCTTGGTAAGACGCTGACTAAGATCTGAATCACCAAAACCACGAATTTGTCGTACCTGGTAGGCACTCAGGTCACTTCTCGGAATATCCCCATCCTCGATTGCTGAGACCAACATTGATGCGAAGCTCGCCCGTGAAACCAGTGTGGAAATCACCTGTGGTCGGTAGGCGCCTCGAAAGCGTTTGTAGTTTTGCACCAGACTTTCTCCAACCTCAGGCTGATCATAGCTTGCTAGACCCTGAGCCGCGATGAAATTGATTCGATTGTCAGTCAACAAGTCCTCGCATATTTCTTGAAGATCACCCGGTCGGCTTTGAATTAACGTCTTAAGCGATTGGATTCGCAGGGCAACATTGGGATCGTCCCGATCAAGAGCCAGTTGCTTCAGTTTTTCAATTGCTCGCCCGTCACCGAACACAACACTAAGTTCTGAAAGAATAGGCTTCAGTTGATCCGTTTTCAAACAGCTGACTTCCGCCCAGATTGACGGCATCGTTGCTCTCTGCGATCCGCGCAAGCCGAGTCGGAGACCTTCTAGAATGGGGAGTTGCTTCGACCGTTGACTGAGAACCACCTGCAAAAGCCGATCAACCAAATTCGGATCGCTGTCGACTCGCTCTGATAGGCTTCTAGCAATAAGTCGCAGAGTGGTTGGAATCTCACATGCTTCCGCGACCGCGATCAGATCCCCCGGCCTCTCATCACTCACTGCAACCAACCCGTACCAGATCATCAACGGAAGGTTGTGATCGTCCGCATCCTCTGAATACTTAACCAGTTGCTCCGCAAGGATGGCACGTTTCGGCATCGGAAGTCGTTGAAGTGACGATGCGAGTGCAAGTCGAACCAATGCGGACTGCTCGTTGGAAGCCAGCGAAATTAGTTGACCGATGGTTTCGTCACGCTTTGGGTCAATCTGGGCCATACGTTGTGCGGCGAGAAAGGTTGGTCCAAACGCATCGTCAATGGTCCAGTTCTCGGTCAAGCAACGAATCGCCGAGACTCGCAAGTGCTCATCGGGATGAGTTAAGTACGAATGAAGTTGTTCCAAATCAAATGCTCCGCATACATGAAGCGAAAGAAATGATTGAACCAAAAGACCCTGCTGGTCCTCTTGGGTGTTGAGGTGGATTTCTTGAAGTTTTTCGATCGCCAAGGATAGGTCTTCACCCAACGATCGTCGCCGCAGTAATTCAAGACGTGCTTGTTGGGTGAACCAGAGGTTTCTGTGTCGATGGGCTTCCGATAATTCTTCTTGGCTCCAAGTCCGAATATCAATGTTGTCAAAGATGGATTGACTCTCAGCCCCGTAGCGTACTTTAAAAACTCTGCCGCTAGTTCGATGCACGCCCGTGTGTTCATGACATTCCCCGGCATCACTCCAATCAATGACAAAGACTGATCCATCAGGACCGGCACTTAATTCCATGCCACGAAACCATGAATCTTGCGACAAAAAGAGGTCCGATTCGTGCTTGGCCACATACCCACTTCCCTGTCGCTCGAGTCGCTCTTGATTTGCGCGTCGACCATGCATATTCAGGGTGAACAATTTATTTCGGTAGTTTTCGGGCCAGTTATCACCTTGGTAAATCATCGTGCCGATGTGCGCGTGACCACCACCGTATTGATTAGCTGCTCCATCTCGGGAATCGGTCCAATTTTTACCCGTATCGAAATGCCAGTGATCCGCATGAAAATCAATCATTTCATAAATTTTTCGGTTTGGATCCAGCTTGGAAGGGCGAGTGAAATGAGCGCCATGGATGAGGTGCCAGAGGTGACCATTGACGGTGTTGACGAAAAATCCTTCGCCAACTGAATTCCAGTCATGACCCCAGGGATTTGTGGTTCCTGTGGTCAATACTTCCAAAGATTTCTTGATGGGGTGGTAACGCCAGATGCCACCTTCCAAGGCAAGTCGTTCGTGATCTGGCGCACCGGCCAAACCGATACGACCGGGACACGAACCACCGCATCGTCCGTAAAGCCATCCATCGGGACCGAATCGGATTCCGTTGGCAAAGTTATGATAATTTTGCTCGGCCACCGTGAACCCATCGAGCACCACTTCACCAGCGGAGTCGGGGATGTCATCGTGATTTCGATCGGGAATGAACAAAAGTCGTGGCGGGCACATCAACCAAACACCATCCAAACCCACTTCAATTCCTGTCAGCATTTGCACCTGATCAGTGAAGACCGTTCGTTTCATGTGCCTGCCTTCATCAGTCCCGTCAAGAATGACCACACGATCACGAAGGTCAAGCTGGAATCGCTGTTGTCTCTCTGCGTAAGTGTAGTTTTCTGCAATCCACAGTCGCCCACTTGAGTCCCATGTCATTGCGATTGGATTTTGCACTTCAGGTTCGGATGCGAAAACGCTCACATGAAACCCTTCGGGCATTTCGATTTTGGCAGCAGCCTCTTCTGCTGAGATTAAATCCTGTTCATCATTTGGTTCGGTATTAAAAATTAATGGGAAATCATCCGCTAAGACTCCAGGCATCATCATTAAGATGAAGAAACCACTCACGGTGAATCGTCGCATTTGAAAGGAATCCATGAATCGAGTCATCTGATCGTTATCTTGGAAAGTGACAATGGTGGGGGCAGTCTTTCTGGTTCTGGCGACCGAAGATGGAATCCAAAATCAGGTCATCAAGAAAAGGCGCGTCGGGTCGGCAAACGACCCACACGCTCATCACCTTACTGGTTCAAGACATGCTCCGATCAGTCAAACACCAAACAAAAAGAACTCTAATGCATACGGCTTTTTCTTTCCCGCAACCATTAACAACACGCAACCATTAACAATTGGTTCAGGAATCATTTTTCAATCCACCGTGCGTTAGTCCCCGTCTCATCAGCAGGGTTCACACTGCAACAGATTCCGATGCACTTTTTTTACCGATTTAGGTGGTCACTCAGATCCGCTTCTACGGAATCATCAGCGACTCAAGGCGAAGTGAATCGGCCACCATTAACTGCGTGGCCGATTCAACCGCTTGGTAAGTTTCCTGTACCAAGGGGATTGTAGCGTCCTCTCCTATCACGACTGTGGAGTGTGGTGCTCTCAGTGCAATCAACGCAGGAATGTCGCCATATTTCACAGCACCGGGAACAAAATTAGGGTCCTTGAAATCACGGATCTGTTCGTAACGAAACCCATTGGTCACCAAAATAGCCTGATCGACCTGAGACCCAGCAATCGCTGCAGCTGGCACTGACCATGCCGCAGAACCTTGATCTCCTAACAGCAGAATTGGCAACTCATCCTGTTCGTCACGACTCGCTGCGGCGATTACCGTCAAGAGATCTGAACAACGCTCCGCAGCCAGCGTTCGGTTGTACCCGTATGTGAAGGCGGAGTAAGAGCGTTTGTCATTTGTTAACCTCTGACCTGATACCTTGCCACTCTGACCTGCCCACTGTCCCTGACCCATCAGATCGGGAAGAAAAACCCGAAGGTTCTTTGCCAGCAACGATTTTAACTTCTCGCTTGGATCTCCATTTTCCTCGAAGGCAGAACCCGCTCCCTTCTGCGTGGTCCAAATGACGTTACCTGACCTATCGTTGTTAGTTTTTTCCAGCACCAAGACAGGCAGTTCAGTGGATCGCTCTTTGCATCGGATCAAGACCTCTGAAATGCTGAGTGACTGGCGTGTTTCGGCGTTCCGCAGCGTGGACTGTGTCTGGCTGGGAATCCCTTGATCAAAAATAATTTCCCAAGCGCCACCAAAAACTTTCCGGAAGTCCAAGAATGAATCTGGGTCCTTAGGAAGGTGGCGAGCGAGAATTTTGGATGACTCGGTGTCCCACCATCGGCAAACCGATCGTTCATGTTCAATGTCCGTTTGGGCCGGAGCGGGATAATCATCATCCCAAACTGCTGCTTCCGATTCTGTTAGCAACTTAAAATCCTGTTCGATGACAGGATCGTCGAGTCCAAGTTCGAGATGTCGATTCATCCATTGATACATGGTTGCGCGGGTGACGTAGTTATAGTTGTGTTTAAAGTGAAGCATTGGACGACAATAAACATCGTTTTCGTTTCCGATCATCGCGTACAACCAGCGAAGTTCGGGATAGCCATCACTCATCATGTCTCGCGTCCAGTCGTCCGCTGAGGTCATTGCCTGTGGACGTGGCGCGAACAAAGCGGCTAGCTCAACGTTACCGGTGTCGATGCGCAGTAGGTTACAGTTTTCACAGTAGCATCCACCTTGCATTGCAGTGGAGACCATACCATTGGGAAAAGAAACCTTGACTCTGTTGTCGATCGCTCCAAGCAAAATGGATTGCGTCCCTCCGCCGCTGCCACCAGTAACCGCTAGTTTTTCGCCGTTAACGTCTGGTAGGGATTCGAGAAAATCCAGCGATCGGATTGCATTCCATGTCTGTAACCCCATGATCGATTGACAGCGATGGTCGGCTTCCGGACTATAGAAAATCCAGCCATCTCGGGTCGGCTTGGCTTCCTCCGGTCGAGGATCCTGATGACGGTGTGCTGCCTTGTAAGAAACTTGAACGGAATCTTCGTAGCCGAGCATATCAAAGATGAACGAAACGCATCCCATCCTTGCAAGTTGAACGCAGCGCGCAATTTTTGGTGTTCGTCCCGACTCCTCAAAGTGCTCGGCACCTTGAGAAATCTGAGAGGCCAACTCAGCATCGGAGTGCGACTGCATTCTGCCGCCATGACCGTGTGGACAGAGGACTCCGGGGCGGGGTGTCTCGAACTTCGCCGTGGGTCGAAATAGTAATCCCGTGACATAATGACCTGGAAGACTCTGGAAATGGACCTTTTCAATTGAAAATCCGTCCCGTTCTGTCTTGCCGTACACCTTGGCTTGCAAAGGTGTCTTGGTTGGCATGGGCCAGAGACCAGTTGCGACGAGAATTCGACGGCGTAATGTCTCCGATCTCGCATGCCAAGCTCCACCGTCATCCGGGACTTTGAAAGGAAAATGGTCGTTGAGTGTTTTCGCAGGCAGGGTTCGAATATCGGTCGAATTGGCCGTTTGATCGCTACCCTGTGGAGGATCTGCTGCAGCCGTTTCAAACAGTTGCAAGACAATAGTTAAAAGAATAAGTAAACGCACAATCGACCTCGGGGGGATACAGTTTCAATGGGCTCAGGGCGGTTTATCTGTTTGGGTCTCGCAATCGATCCCAACAGCGTCAACAATAACGTTCTCTGAAAGATTCTCACTCGCGGTTTGCCGGTGGGACACCAGCACAGACGCCTCGTTTAATGAGTTAACAATGCAGACAATCTTAACCAGCGACCGCCCCGAAATGGGACGTTGGGTGGCAAAACACGCCGCGGATGATCTACGTTCAGCGATTCAGTCGCATGGATCGGCCAATTTGGTGGTCGCCACGGGGGCCTCGCAATTCGAGGTTCTGGAAGAACTGGTGCAGCAACCCGAAATTGACTGGAGTCTGGTGCAGGGGTTTCATCTCGATGAATACGTTGGTATTTCCGGTGACCACCCAGCTTCGTTCTGCCGTTATCTCAGAGAACGCTTTGTTGACCGCGTTCCGCTGGCCTCCTTTCGCTACCTGGACGGCGAGGCTGACCCAGCGGACACCATCCGAGAGATTGGGCAAGCGGTCTCAAGTGTCCGAATTGACTTAGCATTGGTCGGAATTGGCGAGAATGGACACCTTGCCTTTAATGATCCCCCAGCCAACTTTGAAACCAAGGAACCTTACCTGCTTGTTGAACTGGACAAGCCATGCCGAATGCAGCAAGTTGGTGAGGGTTGGTTTGGTTCGCTGGAAGAGGTTCCCACACATGCGATTAGCATGTCCGTTCATCAGATAATGCAAGCAGCAAAAATTTATTGCAGTGTGCCCGATTCGCAAAAAGCGCAAGCCGTCCGCGACACACTTGAGGGTGACGTGAGCCCCAGAGTGCCGGCAAGTATCCTTCGGAATCACCCTGCGACGATTTTAACCATCGATAACGCCGCCGCCTCCTTGCTGAGCGAACAAACGCTCGCGTCAGTGGAACGGATCAGATGAACGGTTTTATTGACTTGCAGATTAATGGTTATGCGGGAGTTGATTTCAATGCCGTTGAACTTGATCGAAATCGCTTTTTGCATGCCACCGATATCATTCAGAAAGATGGCACGGAACAGTTTTTAGCGACCCTCATCACAGCACCGTTTGATGAAATGTTGCTAAAGATCGAGCGGATCGCTTCTTGGCTCGAGGATGATCCAAAACTTGCAAGTGTCGTTAAAGGATTACACATCGAGGGTCCATTCCTGAGTCCCGTCGATGGCTACATTGGTGCACACCCTTCTTCGGCCACGGTGATGGCAACAACGGAGTTGGCTGCACAATTGATTGAGCACGGCCGTGGATGGGTTCGCATGGTAACCCTTGCACCCGAGATGGATCCCGGGTCAAAAGTGACGAGGTACCTCACTGACCGCGGTATTGTCGTTGCCGCCGGTCATTGCGATCCATCAATCGATCAGTTGAACCAAGCGATTGACCAAGGCCTGCGACTCTACACGCATCTAGGTAATGGCTGCCCTTCGATGCTTGCCCGTCATGACAATATCATTCAACGAGTCTTAAGCGTAAGCGAACGTTTAATGGTATCGTTTATCGCAGACGGACATCACGTACCAATGTTCGCGTTGGCTAACTATTTAAAATGCCTGCCCGATCACAATATCATCATCGTTACCGATGCAATCAGTGCCGCTGGTCTGGGACCCGGACGATATCAATTATCAAATCAGGTGGTCGAAGTTGATGCTGATGGATCCGCTTGGGCAGAGTGTCGAACACATTACGCTGGTTGCGCGACGGCGTTCCCCAAGATGGTGGATCTCCTTCGGCAACATTTAGACGCTACGCCTGAGCAAATCAGTCTCTGGTTTCGTGACAACGCCTCCAGGTTACTCAAAGATGCAATGCCTCATTCCGTTACAAAGTAAGAAGTTTCAAGATGAAGTCTGAAGAATTGGTTTCAACCGTGGAGGCTGCTTCGTGTCTGATCCGAAATCGACGAACGGTGAAGCCCAAGCAAATGCTGGATCAACCAGTGGATGAAGCCATCATCCATGAGATGCTTGAGAACGCAAATTGGGCTCCCACTCATGGCTTAACCGAACCTTGGCGGTTGAGTGTTTTCACAGGCGAGGCACGAACTCGACTCGCGGCGTTTTTGGCGGCAACCTACAAGAAAATCACACCCCCCGACGCATTCAAGCCAAACAAATATGAGGGGATGAGTAAAAACGCCATGTTGGCGCCAGTGGTCATTGTCGTGGGCATGAAGCGTCAGGAAAGCCAAAAAATTCCCGAACTGGATGAAATACAAGCCGTTGCCTGTGCAGTGCAGAACATGCACCTAACCGCAACCGCGCACGGATTGTGTGCGTTCTGGTCAACCAACCTAGCCGCTGTGAGCAAGGAAATGGCAGAGTACGTTGGTCTTTCAGGAGATGATCGAGCCTTGGGACTTTTTTACGTCGGTTATCCCGCGGTTGAATGGCCGAAAGGATCGCGACATCCCATCTCCGAGAAAGTGAACTGGGTCGCTGACTGACGACTCAACTATTCCCTTGGATAATTGCCAAGAGTGATAGAAGCCATGAACGATAGAAGCCATGAGTGATAGAAGCCATGAACTCTACTTCAAGTGGTAAGCCATCGGTTACCGACAGCCTAGATCAAACACTGACCACTTGGAGTGAAGCGCCAAGCACACCAGAGTTAGCGCCGAGCACATGAGAGTGAAGCGCCGAGCACACCAGAGTTAGCTCTGAGCACACGTAATCGGCAGATCAGCATGACTGCAGCGAATCCGGCCTCAGCCTTTGACTCAATGAAATACGTCCCGTGCCTTGCAAAATGAGTGCTTCAACGAGCTTCTGCCTCGACCGCGAGGAGCTGATCGGCCAGTGCATTTTCATTGATCGCTTCAGACCAATCCGCTGACTGCTGCGGATCGGTTGATATTAATGTCAGGTGTCCATGACGCTCCGCGGCAAGCATTGCAATCTGCGGTACAGTTGCCACTTTGCTCACGTTAAGAAGGTCTGGTGCGGAACGACGATTCACCTCAAGATTCCCTAGAGAAATGGAATCAAAATCTGAGGAATAAAGTGCAGCATAAAGAACTAACGTTGCCGCCTCCTCATTTCCTTCCAATCGCATCACATCGGTCTGTAATTCCGGAACGGATCGGATGACCTTCAATGCGTCCACGACATCGTGGACTTGCATTCCTGCGAGAGTTTGACCAAGTTGCATGAAGCGTCTTCGGATTTGAGTCTGTTGTTTTTCATCGGCAATCCAACGCCCGGGTCCAATGCCACGTGGTGCAACAATGACCACACTTTGATCAGCGAGTTTTTCTCGAATCGAGGTTAAGGCTTTCGCATCCGAGAGATCGCTAGAAAACGTATTTGGAAAAAGGGTAACGAGTCCGGAAGAGAGTTCCGACCAGTCACTTTCCGTCACCACCTTGACCTCGGTCGCGGCTGCAATGTTTTTCCCAAGTGACAGGTGATAAAGAGCTAGCGGATAGAGTGTGCTCGTGTTGAATTTGATCTCTTGAAGAAAGATGCCATCATTCGATGATTTCTCTATTGATACAATCTGCACCTCGCTCGTTTTATCCGCCCAGCTTCTGAACGTCTGTTCGTTGAGTTGCCGAATCCATCGATCTCCACGACGCTTGAGTTCAGTCCGGGTTTTTGGCATGTCCGTCTCAGACACAGTTGGAACAAAACTTTCGTGGATGGTGGTAACACGTTCATCTTGCGGCAGCTCGTCAAACACCTTGAGTTGCTCTGGCTCAAAAAGCTTGGTCGCTGGTAAGTCAATTAGCTCGTCAGTCCCTCTTAAATAACGGTTGAACCAACGGAATGCGTGAATGCGCAATTCCTGAGTGTCGCGATGGGGGCCTTCTGTGATGTGCAGTCCAAGTTGTTCAGCCGCCCCATACAGGTCGTAAATCCGCGAAACTTTCTGGTGCACATCCACGACACCGTCAAGCGGGAAGATTCGATCTTTATCGGTATTAGAGATAAGCAATGGTCGCGGTGCTATGAGGGCGGCGACCATGGGGTAATCCCATTGATAGGTATTCACCATGAACATGCAGTCGCAATGTCCTTCAATGCACCCATCGACGACATGGTTCTTTAGGCTTGTGATGCCGGCGACGGGAACTGCCACTTGAATACGTTCATCGATGGCAGCAATCCACCATGAGTAAGCGCCGCCGCCACTTCGCCCCGTAACACCGATACGGTTTGGATCGACTTCATCACGTGACTGAAGGTAGTCCAAGGAGCGAATACAATTCCATGCCTCAACTCCGGCCGGAGTGTAGCCGCGATTATTCCACCACCACATTTTCTCCCGATAAGTTCCGTGGTGAATCCCCTCAAGTTCGCCAAGTTGAATGGTGTCAATTGTCAGGCAAATGTAACCATTTCTCGCAAACCAAGCGCCGTGATGCTGGTAGTAGGTTTTGTTTCCGAAACTGATTCCATTCTTTTGCACTCTGCCATGACCGCAAACATACAAAATCGCAGGCAAGGGTTTGTCCTGATTTTTTGGCCGATATAAATTCCCCGTCACATAAAGGCCAGGAGCTGATTCAAAGAACAGATTTTCCACAACCACTCCGTCCGCCTCGGCTCCACCCGTAATCACAGGATTGAGTTCGGTCTTTTTTGGAAATGGATGCAGTCCGAGCATATCTAAGAGCTGTTGGCGACGCTGCTGCTTCTGTTTCTCCCAATCAGTCAGGGAGCGAATGTCCGAGAGACAGTTCTTCGTCAGCTCTTGAGTTTGTGACGCGAAGTATCCCGCGACAATCTGGTTACCGTCAGCTGACGAACTGGACTTTGCTGCCTGTCCGAAAGAGAAATCGGGGATGACCAAAAGGCCAACAGCAAGAGGAACCAGATGGCGAGCAAGACACGATAAAAAATCGGTGAGACGATTTAACGCAGGGAGAATTTTGTCTCGGTGTGCACCAGCAACTCGAAGAGCGGTGGAACGCATATCAGAAACCTTGACATGGAGGCGGGTTGGTTGCGAGCGATCCCTCGTGGGCAGTCTCGAACACAAGAAGCGCGGTCAACAGCCCCACAGGGCCATTACACACTCATGAGATCGCACGCTGAAAGGGGGCGTTGATCACTTGGATCAGCGTTATTCCTCATCCTAACAGTGTGAACGCATCCGATGTCAAAGGGGATGGTTACAGCTCAAGAAAAAGTCTTGACGGGTCTTCAATCACATCCTTGATGGTTTTCAAGAAACTGACCGCCTCACGTCCATCAACGATACGATGGTCATAGGTGAGGGCGACGTACATCATGGGTCGAATCACAACCTCTCCGTCGACTGCGATCGGTCTTTGCTGAATTGAATGCAGGCCCAAAATACCACTTTGTGGAGGGTTCACGATCGGTGTGCTGAGTAACGACCCGTAGACACCGCCGTTACTGATCGTGAACGTACCGCCAATCAAGTCATCTGCCTGAATCCGATTCTCGGATGCCTTTTTTACGAAATCGCTTATGGTCAGTTCTATCTCTGCAAATGACATCCGTTCGACGTTACGAAGGATGGGTACAACGAGCCCCTTGCCTCCACCAATCGCCACACCAATATCCTGATAGTGCCGATAGAGTACATGATCACCCTGAACTTCAGCGTTCACCGCAGGATAGCGGCGAAGTGCTTCGACCGCGGCTTTAGCAAAGAACGACATGAAACCGAGCTTAACACCATGACGCTCTACGAAACGATCTTGATACTTTTTACGAATCGACATCACCGGTTGCATATCGATTTCATTAAAAGTCGTTAGCAACGCTGCTGTTTGCTGTGCTTCGACCAAACGGGCTGCGATGGTCCGCCGTAGCATACTGAGCGGCTTGATTTCCTCCGAGCGATGCGATTGATTCTCGACAGCGAGTGCTCGCGGTACCGGGGGTGCTGTGATCGCTTGGCTTGTTTTTGGTGCGTCTAAAGTCGGTGCTGGATTTGCCCCTTGGTTGCCCTCAATGAAACCAAGCACATCTTCTTTCAAAAGTCTGCCGCCGGGACCTGTTGCGGAGATGACTGAAGCATCTAACCCATGCTCTTCTATGAGCCTTTCCGCTGCAGGCATGACAAACTTGGCCGACCCGACATTGTTTCCGGTTGCATCGGGATTGGCTGCAGCATCTTTCGTGGTCGCTTGATCCGCAGCGGAAGCCTCGGGTGCAGCGTTTGCTGTTGGTTTCGCTTGATTGTCTCCGCTCGGCTTCTCGGAGGGAGCAATCGAGGCAATGATTTCACCCACGGTGGCAAAATCTTCACTGTTCTTGAGGACACCCTGCAGAGTGCCGCTAGTCGGCGCGGGGATTTGCACCGATGCCTTTTCTGTCTCGATCTCTACAAGATCTTCACCCTCAGCAATCCATTCGCCTTCCTGCTTGAACCATTGGCCAATTTGAACTTCGCTAATGGATTCGCCAACGGTTGGCACTTCGACGTTAATTGATTCGCTCACGGAATTCATTGCTCAGGTGGATCGGGGCGTATTTCAAAGCGTGCGAGGTCGGGGACGATTCTGACGTCCCGACAACTAATGACCTCCAGTTCAGGATACCGATGTTTTCAAGGTTAGTCATGAACCAACCGAGCGAAATACGACATCCCCCACATCCTTTTTTCGACAATTTCCTGACTCAGCTTGTCAGATTTGAAACTTGGAATCAAAGGTTTTCTGAGGCGGTCCTGTCCCAAAAGGTTTTCCGAAAGTAACGGTTAGATCGTCAGGATTGGTCGCAACCACCCTTTTTTTCAAATTCCCGACTTCTCGCAGGACGGACTTCACTGGGCTGCGTCGGAGGAACGATTCCTGAGGATGGACCAACCCCGGCGGGTTGGATCCGCAAAGTTTTTACCCAATCCACCAAATTCCATCCGTTGTCATGTCAGACTCAGATCGCGGTCATCCAATCCAAGCGGCACTGATCGTGTTGTTGTTGATCGGTGGTGGATGGTACTTCGTGCGCCATTATGAGGTCGCAGGATTGGGGGACTTGATCATCATTCCGAAGACGGAATCAGACGATGCGGCGATGTTTGCAAGCTACCAGGATTCGAGTCTCGCAGCGACAACTGCAAGTGAGCTGATCAGCCAAACTCGTGATGCACCGAATGATGCGTCGATCTTCAATTCAGGGGTTGCGATCTCCCCGGGGGGCTTGGTGCCCGGTACGCTGGGGAGTCGGCCCGCACTGACCAACCTCAAAATCGCTTCCTGGGCCTTGGACGGATTTGGCCCAACGAAGCTATCGAATTCACTCGCACGTCAGAATCTTGCCAAGGTCATTCGCAGGTTTGATATTGTTGCTTTACAGCAGATTGCATCGATCGAGCGTGATCTCATTCCCCGACTGGTTGATGCGATCAACCATGGTGAAACTCGTTACGATTTTGTGTTGGGTGAGCCGACCGGACCGAAAGATCGCCCCGAGCAACTCGCCTTTATTTTTGATACCTCGCGAGTTCGCGTTGACCGAAGGCAAACTTACACCGTTCAAGATCCAACAAACCGACTCACCTACGATCCGTTGGTTGCATGGTTTCGGGCAGCAGAGCCTTTGGCAAACCTAGCTTGGACCTTTTCACTGGTCAATGTACGGATTGATCTGGGGAACGCCCCATCAGAGGTGGCGTTACTTCCCGAAGTCATGCGATCCATTCGAGAAGATGGACGCGGTGAAGATGATGTTGTTTTGGCTGGACTTTTTCAAGCCGATGACTCCTACCTTGTACCAGCCCTTGGAGGCGACTCGATCTTGACGGCAGTCAGGGGACGGGCCACCGATGTGTTTGGCAAGTATCAAACGAGTAATTTATTGCTCGATACGCGTCACACCACAGAATGCATCGGGCGTGGCGGAGTTCTTGATTACCCCCGTCTCTTTGATCTCAATCAAACCGAGGCTGAATCCGTCAGTGGTCAGTTGCCGGTCTATGCAGAATTCGCTGCCATGGAAGGCATTTAATATTTAGATTGTGCTGACGTCTGCGGGAATCTCTCAGGGATCCAAGGTTCCCCTGGCATAGTTCTGACGCCAAAAGACTTCACCGCGGCCGACGTGTGATCCCCAACATTCCAGTTTCAACACAAAGCGATGTCGTTCAACAATCTTGGTGTGGCTGTGGCAGGGATAATGAGTGAACGAGGATTCTGACCACCTCAAAGACAGTGACCCACCAAACCTGAGTTGACTCACGATCGATCTTCCACTCGAGCGTCTTGAAATCAGTGATTCCAAACAGGGGAGACTCGGGACATCGGCATACCGCAACGGAAGGTTCTACCCACTGAAAGTCTTCTACAGCGTTTGTCCAACCTTGCAGCAGACTTCAAGAGCGTCATCACTAACCGTGCAATTCCATGAATTGATTCTGAACCGCGATGATCTCAGGTTGACGACGCATGAAGGCATCGAGAACTCTTGGATCAAAGTGTTTTCCTCTACCCTGTTCCAGAGTATTGATGCAATCGTTCAGGCAAAACGCCTCTTTGTAGGAACGTGGTGAGCTCAAAGCGTCGAAGACGTCAGCGATCGCCACAATGCGTCCCTCCAGAGGAATGGACTCACCCTTCAAGCCTCTGGGGTATCCGGAGCCATCCCATTTCTCATGATGCGATCCCGCAATCACGGACGCTAGTCTCAAAAGCGGCGAATGAGTTGAGCCAAGAATGGTTGGGCCAAGACTTGCATGTTGCTTGAATTGTTCGGCATCTTCTTGACTTCCAGTCTCTCTACCTGGTTTTTCAATCTGGCCCGAGGTCGGATTCATGATCTCTAGACCAATCCCACAATGCTGTTGAATGATTTCATATTCCTCAGCATCAAGTTTTCCTGCTTTGTGAAGGATGGCATCAGGGATACCAATCTTACCAACGTCATGCAGTTTGGCTGCTTGTTCGATTAGCTCCACTTGATCTCGGCTGAATCCAAGTTCCTCAGCGATCATACCGGTGTATCGGCCAACACGAGTGACATGATTACCAGTGTCATCATCCCTGTACTCTCCAGCGCGTGCGAGACAATGAATCGCTTCTCGTCGTGATTCTTCCAATTCGCGAGTTCGCTCCCTGACTCTTTCTTCAAGCATTTCAGAATGCTTCGCGAGGTGATCCTGATAGGCTTTTACCGCAAGCACATTTTCAAGACGCAAAGTCAGTTCAGACGGATCAACCGGCTTTGCCAAGAAGTCGGATGCGCCGAGACGAAGAGCTTCTAGTTTGATTTCGGGATCCTCAGCAGCTGTGAGTACTAGCACTGGAAGCAGTCGATAGCGATCCAGTTGCCGCATCGTGGCGAGGATTTCTAATCCGGACACATGTGGCATATTGATATCCAACAACAGAATGTCGGGCTCACAACGGTCCATTAAACTAATTGCGTCACGAGCATCAGTCGTGGATTCAAAATTACCGAAACCCGCTTCGGCCAGATAAGCTTTTACCACTTCAATATTAATACGCTCGTCATCGATAATTGTGACGCAGGCATTTCGATTGATTTTGCGCTCGATTGTCATAGTTGCAGGTTCAAGCGAAATCATGGCGTTGTCTTGAGGGGCGTTAAAGACGATCGATAAAACGGCAGACCGACGAAGGGGAGGAATCGCCGATGCACGCAGCTCGATTCAATTCCATCGGTGTTGTTAATATCGAGCGGAGATTCAACCCACTAGAACGTAGGTCATACTTTTCATCGACGCCTCGACACATTCGAGTTGATCGTCGACTTCCCGCAGCACTTACTGCTTGAACGGATTATGACGATCATGCACCGAGCAATGACTTAATGAAACTCAATTGGCTCGCTGATGGTTGATGAATTCATTCACATCTCACCCTGTACCAAACCGCAATCAATCGGTACCCGAATCTTCTGAATGGTGGTATTTGAAAGAACTCATATCGGTTCAGGCTTAAAAATCAATACTCGCGGGCAGAGAGTCAACTTAGTTAGTTAATCGGGCGAGATGGATCAGCGCGACCCCTCCCTTTGATGCCATCCTTACAGGAGTCGATGTGATTCATCTCACAAAGCGTCTGCTCAACCCTCCATCACGGCTTGTTTAATTGCCTTCACAATTGATTTCTGACCCAATGTTTCAAAACCCAGTTCGCTGACGGCAATACCCAGGCTCTTCGCCAATTCGATGGCTAAATCTGAATCCCGCACGCCATGGTATTGATTGGTCATTCGATTATCCGCATAGATGGTCTGCGTGTCATTTTGGTATCCCGACTCGTAAGCATCAGATAATTTATCGATCCAATGCTTTGGCACACCTTGTTCGATGCAATATTCGACACTCCAGATTTCGTCACCCCGGCACTGACTCAGAAGCGCCAGTGCGCGATCGCGTCTGATGTCCATGATCTCATTCTCCCGTTGAACATTGCGATAACCAAAGTTGAAGAGTTCAGGGTGAAGAGTGTAGGGAATTTAAGTAGGTCGTCTAGCGAGCCAAAATTTTTGAGCGATGTTTTTTGTTAGCGAGTCTTAACAATCGCGTTGCTTATCCTCGCACTCGACAAAAAACAGAAGGTGTGTGACATCGAAGCCGCATCTTTGGCCTCCTAAAACCCGTTCCATTGATGGTGCATTCCTACGCTAACGGGGATACGTCAATCAGACGGCTAGTGAACCAAATTTAGCTTCTCAAAATTGTTAACCCAACAGCTATCAAATCCTCTAACAAAAATCGCTTCATTCAATCTGAGATTATTTTGGCCAACTCGCCGAGGATGATTTCAGTCTTTGTCAAGATTGAAGTGCGTTGGAGAATCAAGATGTGTGTGTCCTGAAACTCTCTGGACACAACCAACCACTTATTTGACTCAAGTGAGAGTCACATTGCTCAAGCTTTCTGCTTGTGATTGCGTAGAAAAAAAAGCAACAACTAAACAAAAGAACCAACAGGTGATCCGCATCAACAGGCAGGGATTCCACAATTTACATCTCGCCCATGACCAGAAGGCTGACAGAATACAGTAAGCATGTCGTATTGCTGTCAGTCCACCAGATTCCACTGCTATGGAGTCGGGAACAAAAGGTGAATCCTTGATGACCAACCGCCAATCAATCTTCTGTCTTCATATCGGGCACAATCTCGAGCCACAGCGGCTGCGTAGCCGGCATTGGAACAGTGATGCGAACATTCCCGATCGCAGGACCGCCGGGAATCGGTATTGATGTGCTCGGAAATACTGAAGTAGCACGAATGTCCACTTTAATTTCCGGATCTGACTCATCACTTGACTCACTTTCTGGCAAGTACCATACCTGACGATTGGGGACACCTTCGTATCGCCAATGGTTTGCTAACGCCCTCGGAAAATTCACCTTGGATGAGTCCTTCACATCCGTGCTCAGGTTTAATTGAAGCATTCCGTCAAGAGAATTGATTGGAAAAGTACGCGGAAGACGAGCCAAGGGAATGTTCCGCCAGGGTAGTTGTTCGCTGCCCCCGTTTTTCACTTTCATGACTTCTGAAAAATCATGTTGCGGGTAGAGATTAGATAATGCCTCAGGCAACGCTGTCTGAGCCGCTGCTACGGAATGCTCCTGAGGATTGGGCAACAATTCAATTTCTCGCCAGAAGAACTGAGCATTAAACTGTGTTGTGAATTCGCAAGCTATCATCGGCGCGCTGTCGGTTGTCGCATGAGGAAGAAAACCCATGCGGTTCGGATGCGCGGAATCAAACAAAATCTCGATGACTGGTTGGGCGCCAGACTCAAACGGTTGGAAATGCGCAAAGAGTCGCATCTTGTCACCCTTCGCATCGATTGCCTTCTCAGTGACCCGCTCATTCACTGAAGTAGTGTCGTATTGCTCAGGCGGCGCGATCGTATCCCGAAATGAAATCGGCTTGCCAAAACCAGCGGTCGGCATCGATTTCGATTCCCCCCCTGACAGCATCGCTGTTGATTCGTTTAACAAGACAGGTCGAATTGAAACACCAAAATTAGGGTGGTCCCATTGTGAATCATCACCAAAAATTGATTCCAGCGAAGGCTCAATACAAAGCAATCCCTCCAGACCCTGTTGACGAGAGCGACCGACCTTGATGCCTTGTCGATGGCCCAACATCTTACGAAATACACTTTCTGCCAGGAAAAAAACGTTTGGCGAGCGTTTCGGAAAAAGCGATCGCGGCGAAATCCACAATAGGTTTCCCTTTTTGTCGTACTCGCTAGGAATCCGTACGCTCCCAAACTTCATAAGCGGGTGTTCAACCTCATGATATTGGACCTTTAGTTTCAGTGGCACATCCATCGGGTAGGTTGTTGATTGTTTTGATATATCACCGCTACTTCGACTCCCGTTTGAAGCCAACCAATCTGGACCATGCTTTCGCTGCAGAACCATTTCCCCGTCGATATAAACTTTTGTGTGGTGGCCTTCCTTATCGCTGTGGTACCTGAGGTGAATCAAGTGTGTACCCTCTGGAAGGTCTACGGCCTGATACTCAACTAGAAATTCTTGTTCGACGAAACCCGTGAGACCCTCAGTGGCTAATCGCAATTCCAGATCAGTCCCCGCGGGAGCAAAGTACTTCCAAGCACTGATTTGGTGCCAGATACTCGGTAAGCTTCTTGCGCAAAACTGTTCCCTACTGGTGACATTCAGCTCCAAGGTCGCAAGCCGCATCGTTTCGATTTCCGATTCGAGGATCGGAATTTGCCGTCGTGCGAAAATGACGGGAAGCCAACCCGCCACCACAGCTGTCAGCAATAAAACTTGCAAAAGGCTAAATCGAATTCGGCGTTTTGCAATTCGCGATTTAGGGTCATTCTCTGAGCTATTATCACCAACCGTGGATTTGTCGCTGAAGGTTTTGCTTTTGGCAGAATGGTCGACACCTTTGCTCATTCCATTGCCTCCTTCATCGAATTAGCATCACCGCTGACCCACGCACGGAAAGCATCTTGATATTTCTCACCGCAAACATAAACAGCGGCGCCCCGATAAAGACCTTGCTGAACAGAACCATTCTGTTTGGTGGCTAACTGTCTTTCTCGCAGCCGAAATAAACAGATCGCTTCGTTGGTATCAAAAGTGCATGTCGTGCCCTCTTTGACAACCGGTTCAACCAACAGATCATCGAGTGATTCTATTGCGAAATCGTCGGGCAAATGACACGTATTAGAACTGCCACCATTGCTGGAGCTGAAAATCCAATTCCCGTCGTCTTCGATTAAGGCGAATGTGATGAGCTCTTCCATAGGTTCTGGATTTTTAGCTGACCAATAGGCTTGCGAACCAATAACGCGTTGAGGTGCATCGGCTTTGGACAATCCGGCACTGCTTTGGTAACAAGGCCCATATTCAGCGGGAAGATGCATGCGAAATTGCCACACATAGGCATCCTCCAACTCAGGTGGAATCATCTCATCAGAGACAGGAACCTGCGTGATCGTCACTTTGGTCAGATCCACCACTTCAAGAAAACCAACCTGTTTTCGCAGCGACGTATGGATCTGACGCAACTCGGAAAGCCTTTGGTTATGACCGAAAGATGACCAGAACCCAACCACGGCAGCAGCGGTCAAGGCGATACAAAACAGAGCGTGTAAAGAAGTCCGCGGGACTGACAACAGAAGATCCTAGTGCGTAGGGTGACGTTCGATACTGAATTCATAATGTCTCTTTCCCGGCCATTTTCTATTCCCCTCTCTCGTAAGATTATTTTTCAATCAAGGGAGATTCCGGATAGTCATTCAGAAAATTACCACACGACACTCTACAAAACTTTATTTGAAAAATCCGGGGTGGGGAGGAAGGGAGGCACACACACTGAAAAAGGCGTGACACACCATCATCAACCAAATCATTGACGATCCGTCCATTGGCCACAACCTCCACCATCGGTGCATTGGAATAAAATCCGTGGATCGTCGGTCTTTACCATCGTGAACTGCACTGAGTCTCCAGCTCTCGTCTCTCTGAACCGCAACGCTTTTTTTACAGCATTCTTGATGCTGGGTGAGCTGCGACCCTGTAGCGAGGAAGAGTTGTTCAGCACAGAAGAACCCACCAAGCATTGCCATCAGACACACTGGGCAGAGCGGAGGTTAAAGCAGCATTATCAATGCTTCCAATAGCCTCTAAATGAAACTGTCTCAGTAAGTACGAGGACGTTCACCCTGGCGTCACTGATGGACGATTTCTTCAGGTCGAGATGAATCTAAGTCAAACGCTCCTGAGGTCGTTTCCTTGGATTCCAAAGAGTTCCATTAGGCTACCGGGACCAAAAGTCTCAGAATCTAGTTGATCGAGGAAAGCCGTTAAAGAAGCAACGCTAGGCTGATCCTGCGCTGATGATTCAACGTCGATACGGTTCGTCAGGCTGATCAGCGCGTGCCAAATCGGAGCTGATTGAATTCCGCAACTCAATGGTTTCCTCAGGGCAGTCAGGAATCTCCGCCGCCACAGAAAGCTGCAGCAAGGCTTGTTCCATCTTTCCGTTATCAAGGTCCAAGATGGCGATATTGTGATGGGCGATTGCTGGGCCATAGAGTTCTGCAAACAGGTCAAACGCTTGCTCTCGATTTCCGAGTTCGTAAAAAATACAGGCATGAGCTGACCGGAGACGTTCGTCTTCGGGGTACTTACTCAATCCTCGCTTGATCACCTCGCTTGCCGTCACCAATCTCTCAAAATCAATGAGCACCCAAGCGAGATCATTATAAGCTGAAGCATCGGCGGAACCCTTGGTGATTACTCGTTGGTAACGAGTAATCGCTTTTTCCATCTGTCCTATCTGTGCATACAGCGGTGCAAGTTCCAGATCCAGTAATTCGGCGCCGGGATCCAACTGCTCTGCTTTCTCATACAACAGTATGGCTTCGCGTGCGTGTCCCTTCTCAGCGACAGACTTCGCAGTTTCAATACAAAGAAAACGTTCGTTAGGTGTACCTCTGAAAAGCTGTGCGTTTGACGCCCCACCAAGAGGTTTAATGAACTGGTCAGCACTCTGTCTTTCAAATCTGGCGCAACCAGCATGCATCAACAACACAAGCACCGCGAGGGCGATGGAAAGTCGAGTCATTAGAACCCCCCGCTAAACATACTCTGGCCACCGTATCCCGCTCTCCCACGACCCGAACCTTGGGAACGGCGGCCTCCCAAAAGGCTGCTCTCCGCAACTGTTCCCGAGAGGCCGAGTGCCGCTGGGATCGCCAGTTCGGTGTCGACATCTGTCATACCAAATTCAGCAAGCTTAGCCCGAACGGTAAGTAATCTCTTTTGATCTAAATCTGCGTCACCCGAGGGTTCGATTGTGAGCATATTCAAGCTGAGACTCTTTGCCGCATTGCGACGAGCAAGCCGGTCCAAAGTCATTGGCGCCAATTGACTAGTCTTTCCAATAAAATCGGCGAGGTAGAGCACATTCTGGTCTTGCTCGGCTGCTTCCACTTGGGATTGTTGTATTTGAAACATCTTTGTCCCAGCTGGTTCTGGTATCGCGCCGGCGGTGATGTCGGCGTGATGGTCGATCCCAAAGATTCCTCCCCGACTCGCGCACCCCAATGGGCCGGCCATCGTGAACAGGAGAATCGTCAACCATTTCAAGTGTTCCATCGCGTTGCTTCCAGTACTTGCCAAGGTGAGTCCAAATAGTGTACCGATCAGGTTCTTTTCCCCATTTCTATTCATTTGAACCTCGCCCAGTGGTTTGCTCTGAGTCGGTTTTATTCTCAATCCGCACGACTACCGGTGGTGGTAATTTCACGGATGCTGGCGATCCAAGCGGTGGATATGATTGATGCGGTGTCGGATTGGAACTCGGAGAGAAACGATCCGTTGGTCCAACCTTTCCGATCATGAACCGATCAGCGCGACAATGTTCGGCGTGTTTCTGTCGAGCATGATCCGTTCGCACGGAGGCTCGATAGTCCTTCGATCGACGACTTTCCAGTCGATTTGCGATAAAAAACTCAATGTCCGTCGGCTCGTGTACATCGCTGCCCGGCAGTGCCCCTAAATCTTGTGCATCGCGGGGTGCAACCAGATGTGGCGTCACAAGAATGACGAGTTCTTGTTCGCCGCTGCTGCTACGGTTGACACCGCCAGTTGCTCCGATGATGGGCAGATCACCCCAGAACGGAACTCGATCCGAACTTGCGCCATAGTTGGTTTGCAATAGCCCGGCGACGGCAATTGTCTGTCCGCTTCGCAGCTTGACGGTTGTGGAAAAATTGCGGCTGTTCAGTCCCGATACTTGCGTTCCATTTCCACTACCTCCTATCGTTGTTCCCAAAGATTCATCTCGAGTGCTGACTTCCGCGTTGACCTGTAACCGAATCACATCGCGATCCTGGATAAACGGTGTGAATCTTAGTTGCACTCCGAAGGGTACGAATGAAACGCCTTGCAGGTTTTGCCCGTTGCCAACGCCACCAGCAGAGATGATTGGAACTGGAAACCGGCCACCTGCTTGAAAATCGGCTGGCTGACCATTCATCGTGATCAAGTTGGGTTCGGCTAATGTGCGTGAGAGATTAAGTCTGCGTAGTGCTTCGATGGCAAGCGGAACCTGTCCCATGTCCAGTGAAGCCAGGATGTTCGCGCCAGATTGGCCGCCACCGCCCGGTTGGACCAGGTTGCCAACAACTGACTGAAAGACGTTAAATCCGCTGTTGTCATTGACAGAGAAATTGAGCCCGATACTGCGAGCTGCGCTGCGATTGACTTCCGCAACGGTCACCTTCAGCATCACCTGTTGCTCACCCACAACCTCCATCTGATTGATGATGCCAGCCTGAGCAAGGGACATCGGATCGATCACTCGCCGCCTTTGAGCAGCCGCTTCTTCCGACTCGAGCGGATCGATCGTTTCTCGGAAACTGAATGTCTCTGACACGGTGACCGGATTGGCAGCCGCCATCGATGTTTCGCGGCTAACAGTGTTGGTACTGATACCGCGTGCACCCGCAAGTACCTGCAAGATCTGTGACATCTCCATGGTGTCTGGTGTTTGACCGCGGACGATCAATCGATCTTCGATCTGATCCAGTTCAATCAAGCTGTTGGGGAACTTCTCGTTGAGCTCCTTTTCTAGCGATTCAATTGGCCGGGCAAGGATCGGATCCGCAAAGACTCGCACCAGATAGCTGACAATCGATTGCCCCGTGGGAGCGTTTGCATCTTCAAACCAGAGAATCAACGTCGTTGAGCCCGGTTGCAAACCTGTGATCGCTATCTCTCGTCCGCTTTGTTCGTCAATTACCTCTGTACGAACGACTTTGTCATCCGGCACATAGATTCGTTTAGGGACTTGGGCAAGCTGTAATACCTTCGGTCGGCCCAGCACCAGATTGAGCGGTAATTCAGGGTTGATGGTATTTTCAATAAACCGCTCTGCCCGCCTGACAACGGTTTCCGTTGGCGGCGACAAAATGAGGTCCTCTGGAAAATCACCTTGAATTCTCGGACCCGTTTTCCGGTCACCTTGCTGGGCCGAACTGTCAGATTGGAAGCCACCTGACAGCTGCTTATCGGAAAGAGACGTATCCTGCCCATCAACGCCCTGCACGAACCCACCCAGAAAGTTCAGGTAAAACAGGACGAGAAAGCAGACGTTCAATGGGAATCGCACGGTGTTTGTGGCCTTATTTGAATTGACAATCGTTGCATCAGGCCGCGAACGAGCCAGAGCGCCCCGTTGCGAGAGGACCGTTTCCCCTGCAAAGCTTTCAATTTGTCCGACCACCGGATTCTTCGTTGTAATCGGCACAATCGGACCCCTGCTTTAATCAAATATCCCGATTACATCGATTCAAAGATGCTTGTTATCCGTCCGAAGGACCCGAAATCATGAAGGGGCAGCAAGCAATGCATCCAGTCCCAGTCGTCATGGTCACCTTTTTCTCAAAACAATAGCCACAAGAAAGTTAGAAGGTCAGATGACGCGATCGCTAGGTCAGATCACCACAGTTTGTCAGAAGAGCGCAGCTCGTGGCGTCCAAACACTCTCGCTCCCAAAGGCCCGAAGAACCAGAGTCTCAGCTTTGCCGAAATCCGAGGTTGATGAAGATGAACTCGAAGAACATCCTTTGAGGATTCATCGCGATGCAAATCAGTTCGAATCGAATAAGTTGATCAAGCACCTGTTCGGATCAACAGTGAATGATTGACGCGACAGTCTCAGCGAATCGTCCTGACCAGAACTGGCGAGTGATTCAAAGCAGAATCCTCTTGTTGAGCAAGTTCTTGATGCCGTGCCAAAACAGCGTCGCGAACCTCTGACGTCAGTCCGTTGAGCGTTGACCTTACATCGTGCAATCGGGGCGACGCATTAGGCTTTCTTGAATCGGTATCAGCAGCGCTGATGTTTAGCAGGAAACCAACAACATAAACCTGACCGTCATGGTCAAAAAGTACCGGTAGATAGCCCGTTGGCACATCCACTTGATCAATCGGCGCGACAACCGAAACTGTTTCTCCCAAATGATGCGGCGTGCTGGCAAGCACATGAAAATCGCCTGCATCAGGGTAGTAACCATACGCGGCAGCGCAGTAAAGGGCGTCATCAACTGCCGAGCCGACATAAACGATTGGGCGTTGGTCAGCGATGGCTGTTGCCCGAATGGTAACGCCGTCACGACGAATATCAAAGCCTTCGACCGCAGTTGGAATGAACGGCATCAAGTGTCCCAGCAGTAAAGGTGATCCACTGCCGCTTGAACTAATGCCTTCCACGCGATCCAGTGGATTTGCCACTCCGACTCGCTGGGGAGTTCGTCGAATTCGCGCTAAAAATGCGAGGCCTTCTGACGATGCAACAAAATCATCACGCTGATAATCGCCCATTTCGTTGTGCTGGTTCACCAAGCCTTCATAGTTCCCGACAACCAGATCACCATGAACTTCGTTGTCAGGATTCAACTCCGGTTCAGGGCGAAATATATATTGATTGCGATTTGTGAAAATCCCAAGAGCGTTGGTTCCTTCACCAAACTGTGTGCGATCGTTGCCGTCACGCTGGATGAGTGCCTGCTCAGGCCCCGCTCCGAGCGTGGTCAAGTTCTCAGTTGAATCCAAATCATCATCAAAAAAATTGGCGATTACTTCTCTGGCTTCGCCACGCCCGTCCTGGTCGATATTTCGGGAACCCTCAAGGGCGCCTGTATTGACCGCTGCTTGCATCGTGCGCCGCGACAGCAACACAAAACCAAAGTCCAGCGTCAATGCCATCACCCCGATCGCCGCCAGCATGAACAAAAGCAAAAGAATCAAACTTTGACCATGTCGGTAATTGGCGTTCTTAGATCCCACTGGAAAACACCTCCCGGCGATAAATTGCCTGAAATGTCATCACTTTTCTGTAAGGGCGAACGATCCTTGTGAGTGCTTCGAGTTCGCCAAGTCCGTACAGCCCAGCGTTAGCGTTGGAACCGGGCAGGTTGGTGGCGGGGGAGAATCTCGCTGTTGGATCTTGAATCATATAACAACCGGTTGACGCACCTGATTTCAAATCCGTGTCACCGACGATCACGATGACGCCACCAAGCTCACCGTTGCTCTGCGCATCTTGGTCGTTAGCTGCAACACGGTTAAGCAACGTGGATGATTGAGCTGGGTAGTTGATTCGTAACGCAACCATTCCAGATTCGAATGATTCAAGCGTGGCGTCATCTGCGGAATCAAGTGCATAGGGACCTATGCGAGACGAGGATTCATCCCCGTCATGGTCAACGCAAATCTCCTCGACCGCTGCAACCCATTGGCAAACGGTTTCACCCGCGGTTTGAATCGAAGATGGAACGAAACCACTTCCCGGTGGATCATCATTGGGAAATGGAAGATCTCCACCAATTTCCCGAGTTCGATACTCAACGATTGGGATCAGTACGGTTTCTTCTCCGGTCTCTGTATTCACCACGACAGTACCCGGATAACGTGTCAATCCGTTGTCTCGAATCATGGTCGGAACCAAAAGACGATTTAGCAGCGGCAGTTGATCACTAAATGCGGTAAAGTCACCATTGTATTCTGTGGAACCATCCCATTCACTGTCGTGAATCACTAAGAACTTTTCATCGTAAATTCTTTCCTCAAACGTCTGATCACGGCAAACAAAGTCTTGGCGATTACACTGATCAAGTTGCCCCAAACCAAGTTCCTGATTCGGTTCGAATGGCATTCTCGAAATTTCTTGAGCTGCCACATCCACGGCCTGCTGCAAAACATTGGCTTGAAAAAAGAACAGTCCCAAGCTGAGGGTTGCCCCAATCAACAGGATGATGACCGGAATCAGAATGGCGAACTCCAGCAACGCCTGTCCTGGCCGTGGCGTTTCCAGCGATCGCGATTGATGTTGAAAAGCGATCACTGACGTTGTCCTTGCAGACAAACTTTGTTCCCAACTGCCAGATTTTTGACTACCAGATCTTTGGCTGCCAGATTTTTTCCTGCACAGGGAATCTCCAGTACCCTGCAGCAATCCTGCTTGGGAACGACAAGAGACCACGGCACAACATGTGCCCGATGCTCGACGATCATCCCGTCCTGATTGATGAAATAGACGTCGATCGGAACCCGCATCCACATCGTGTGGATTGAACGACAAGGTTCCAGCCATAGACCGAACCCATGTTGAAAATTGCGTCGAAACATTAACCCGAAAAACCGCTGCCAAAGATTGCTCGCCACCTCGACATCTGTCAGCAAGACTTCTTGGGTTTGGGGATCGATCAATCGCATTGTTCATTGTCCTGTTACTCCGCGCAGCGTCTGTCCCATCGCACCGAAGGCCTGAAAGATCATGGGGCCTAGCAGCACTACAAAAATACCCGGCAAGAAACCAATAACCATTGGGAGCACCAGCAAGGTGGGTACTGCCATGGCAGCTGCGGAGGCTTTTTCACGCCGGCGTGCTCGCATCTCTTTCGCTTGAACCCTCAGCGTCTCGCCCATTCCAGCACCCACCTGTTCCGCCTGCAATATGGCAGAGATGAAAGTCGAAAACACCGGTACTTTCACACGGTGCATCAACCGTTGGAGCGAATGGACACGAGAACGGCCAGCCAAGGTGTCTGCTTGAAAAATACGTAATTCCATGGCGAGTGGCCGGTCGCTTGAACTGGCATCAAGCACACGATCAAGGGCCGCATCAAATCCGACACCGGCTTGCGCAAGTGTATTCAAGAGATCAAGAAACAACGGAAGATCCTGTTCGACTGCCAGAACACGTCGTTGCCGAATGGAACGAACAAAAAGTGTTGGTGCCAACGTCAGGACCACGATAAAAAACCACGGCGCTGATAAAGCAAACGGAACCATCACGTTACCAACTCCACCCGGAATCGAACGAATGAAATCGGTTGCGGAATCAATAGCTCCGAGTCGGTCCAAGCGAAACCACATGACAAGTCCCAACGTAAAAAGGGACAACGTTAAAGTCCAAAAAAATATCGGGGCGGAAGGACTTCGCAGGCCGGCTCGAAAAAGCCAACCTGAAATGCCGGGCAAGCTTCCTTCACCAAGAAAAAACTCGCCGTCGTTCGATTCATCATCAGGGCTATTCTGCGATTGCAGTCGGTTCTGAATGCTTGACTGATTGGACACAACTCGCCAAATCTGGAAGCCGATCACTGGCATCAGTACCAGAAATAAAATCCACGCTAAAAGTTCCATAGTCATTCTCCGCCTAAATCTTTGGACGACTAATTCGCGAGACCAGAGCGATACCAACCCCTTGCAAGAACAAACTGACGGCAACCAACCAAGACCCCACAATACTTTGAAGAAACGCTGTGAATCGTGGTGGATCTGACTGCCACATCATGGCTGCCATGAACCAAACCACAGCCAATACGGTCAGAGTGGTCAACGTACCCTGCGTGCTGAGTGTACGAATCTGTCGGGCAATCGCGAGACGATCACGAATCGTGCTTCCGATGGCCGCGAGTGTTTCTGCCAACTGCCCGCCCACTGTCCAATTCACGTTCAGAGTTGTCGAGAACAATCGAAAAGTTTCGGTCGGCACCCTCTGTCCCAGCAAATTGAATACATCCGGTGGTGCGTCACCCAATCGAAGCCTAGCCACCATTTCAAACAATTCACCGCGAAGGGGCATTGGCGAGTATTCTGACGCTTGCTGCAAGGACGCTTGCAACGAGGCACCCGAACTGACGCTAGCAATCAAAACATCTATCGCGTCGGCTAATTGGGATTCCATTTGGGATAAGCGCCAACCATAGATCCAGGCATCAAGCTCGGTACCGATAAATCCTGCGACGATTACCAACCCAAGCACGATGTTCCATGGCCATCCCCAAATCAAAGCCAAGCTCACACAAATCGGTGTGACAACAAGCCATGGCAGAAGGTAGTGTCGAACGACGAATGGCCCCTCCATCTCGAACTCAGGAGGCGTATCCGTGTCGTCATCATTCAAACGCTGAAGAATGAAATCTCGCGTAGCTGAACGATACCAGTAGATCACCAAGCCAGCGATTGCCATGATCAGTCCCCCAGCGGGAATCAGAATGCCTGTCATGACCTTTATCTCCCGAACCAGTTACGATCGACCTCATTAATTCCTCGCGAAATTAGTTCATCGACAATCCGCGGAACCACACCCGTTGCCTTGAACGAACCTGTGATCCGGTTTTCCGACCGTCCGGTTGGTTGAAAAGTGAAGATGTCCTGCAACTGAGGAGTCCTGCCCTCGATTCCAACCACTTCCGTAATTGTTTCAATTCGCCGCACTCCGTCCTCGTAGCGACGAACATGCACCAGATAATCCACCGCAGAAACGGCATGCTCGCGAATTGCCTGGGAGGGTAAATCCATACCCGCCATCATGACCATTGTTTCAAGTCGGGCAAAAGCGTCTCTGGGACTATTCGCATGAATGGTCGTCAGACTGCCATCATGTCCGGTATTCATTGCCTGCAGCATATCGAGCGCTTCACCAGCACGCACTTCACCCATCACAATCCGATCAGGTCGCATTCGCAATGCATTAACGACCAAATCACGTTGCGAAATCACTCCCCTTCCTTCGGTATTAGGAGCTCGCGATTCCATACGAATCACATGCGTCTGGGGCAGCATCAACTCCGCAGCATCTTCGATGGTGATTACACGTTCTTTATCAGGAATCGCTTCTGCGATTGCACCTAAAAGTGTTGATTTACCACTACCTGTACCGCCGGTCACAATCACACTTTTTCGATGCCGAATGAGTGCTTCAAGAAACCGATCCATTGCGTCGGAGAACATCCCCAACCGAAGCAAGTCTGCTCGGGTCAAACGTCTGCGTCCAAAACGGCGGATGGACAAAGTTGGGCCATCAATAGTTACCGGAGGCAGTGTTGCATTGACGCGGCTACCATCGGGAAGGCGTGCATCCACCATGGGTGCAGACGTATCAATTCTTCGTCCAACACGAGAAGCGATCCGCCCAATGATGCGAACCAAGTGTTCGTCGTTACGAAATCGAACGTCCGTTTCCTCCAACATGCCAAATCGTTCAACGAACACATGATCGTAACGATTTACCAGGATATCAGTGACGGCTGGATCGGCCATCAGCGGAGCCAAGGGACCCATACCAAGTGTTTCTTCCAGAAGATCGCTGGCAAGGCGACTGCGTTCGCTGTCATTGAGCGGCCAGTCTTCCGTTTCCAAAATATCAGAAACAAACTGATCAATTAATGACTTGAGTTCGCTGTCGCCTCGAGCCAGCGCCCCCTGACGATTCAATTCATCAATCAAGCGTTCATGCAAATCGCCCTTGATTGCCTGATACTCGATGTTTCGATTTACACGGCGTTGACCTGCCGGATCGGGACTGGCCTCACCCGATTCGGACCTGGTTGGCCGCAGTCGATCTTTAGGTACCTCGATCGATTTACGTTGCAGGCGTTCCCGTAAAGATTGCCGATCGCTCATAACGGTTCGCTCCGAGGAGACTGATCAAGTCGATCGAACTGCTCAGCCGGCGTATTCTGCGCCGACTCAAAACCAGCCGTTTCTCCTGCCGCGGGTTCTGACAATGAAACCTGCAAGTCTTTGACAATCGTTCGAATTGCCGAGGCAGCCTTATTCCAACGAGCGGCGTTGAGAACAAACGGTTGTCCCGTATTGGCAGCTAGGATGACTCGTCGATCAAAGGGCACGACGTAGTCGGGCTGCCGACCCAAGTAGCGTCCAACGTCGGACACGCGCGGCCCACCCGCACTGGTGGAATAGCGATTCAGCAGAACCTTTTGTCGATGAGCTGGAAAATCTACTTCCTCAAGTAAGTCAAAAAAGCCCCGAACCGTCTGGAGTGTTGGAACAACGTTTTCAACCACGACGACAGCTTGGTCACATAGGTCCAAAACCGCCATGACCGTACGATCAAACAACGGAAATGTATCAATGATCACATAGTCGTAGGAACGCCGAGCCATCAACAAGACGCGGGACAGGAACGCGTCATCGATTTCCGACGCTTCAATGGCATTCATGGGAGCGGCAAGCAGATGCAAGCCTGATTCATGAACCGACATCAGCTGAGTCAGCAACTTTTCATCAAGTCGATCCCGCTGCTGCCAAGCATCAACCAAAGTCGCATCTGGACGAAGATTGAGTTGTGTCGCGCAAACACCCATTTGAAGCGAGCCGTCAATCAGAGCGACGCGATCAGGATGAGTCGATGCCAATTCAACCGCTACATTGACGGCCGTGGTGCTCTTTCCAACTCCACCCTTGTTACTAATGAAGCTGACCAGCTTACCATTTTCCAGATTTCTATTTCTACGTGGTGTCAGTCTCCGCTTAAGCACCTGACGCAAGTCATCGCCAGCAACTGGACGACGAAGGAAATCTTCAACACCCAATCGCAACGCGCGCATCATGGTCGCGCTTTCGCCGTAAGAATGTGGAAGTCGATTAACATCATAAACGCCGACAATTGCCGCGTCCGGTGCAGCTGCAATCGATTCGTCCACTAATGCTTTTAACGTTTCAAAGTCATCGCTAATCTCAAGGACAACAATGGACGGCTGGAAATCCTTGGCAGCGCTGATCGTACCTCGCAGATCACCTTGGAAATGCAAAACGGGATGATTCTCCGCCGAACTCGCAACGGCTCCTCGAAACTCCTCGTCGAGTGTTTCATCGGTTCGATAGATCAGGACTCGCGGACTTGTCATGGTGACCTCCGATACGCTCGTTCAACACGCTTACCATCGATCAGCGTTTCCGTGATGGATATCTCGCTCAACGGATCCGGGTCAGAGTCAAGCTTGCTTGTGGTTTCAGATGAATCGGAGGGAAGTGACGCACCGTTGAGATCAGCGGTTCCTGAACGAGCGACACAGAACATGGCGGTTTCCTGGGAAAGGGCTTTCGCAATCAGTGAAATCTCGTCTGGTCTTATCGCAGCAACAACTCGGTCCTCTAATTTTTGAATCACTAAAACTTCAGTGGCCAAGACACGGTTCACCGCACCAGATTGAAGTTCCGTTGCGAGCGATGGTGATAGCTCCACCCCCTGCATTGCCCTCTCTAGATCCAAGTCGGTGGAAGCCAACAAATCAAAACGGTCTCCCCGCGCCAACTCTGAAGCTCCTCGAATACTACTGACTTCAATGGTCAAAGCCATCCGGTCTGCTGGGATGGCGGCTGCCAATCCCGGCTTGGTCCCAGGAGGAAGAACTTTGTCCTCACTGAGCTCAGTGCCCGCAGTCAGATCCCGTGCCGCAACGCGTCCACTCCATTTTGAACTCGAACCTTCAACCACTTGGTCAGCAATGACCATTTCGTACGCTTTGATATCCTCAATCAAACTGCCTGGCGGCAAAAAATCACTTTCGCTGAAGATATAACCAGGCTCGATGGCGTCACCAACCACTCTTCCGATCAACTGTTCCGGCCGAGTGATCCAATCTTCCTGCACGTCACTTGGCAAAAAGTAGTACTGACGCAGTTCGCCGGTATTCACTTCTGCAAGGTGCTTAGCCTGAATCGTTTGAAACGCTTCGATAGGAACCGCGTTTGCAGGCAAGGCAATCCGTCCGGCCAAGATATCCGCATCGTTGTAGTCACCCAGCTGTTGACCACTACGAGTAATCATATGGATTTCCAAATCCTCTCCCAAAGCACCAGTCAGTGGCACAGCCTCTCCGGGATCAATCGCGATGCAAACCTGTTCATCCTTGGTACTGTTTGTGCTGCGTCCTCGTGAATCGCTATCTACCAGATCGAGTCCACCTTGAGTCGTCATGCTTCGATTCGTTGCCAGCGCGATCACTTCGGCATTTTGAACCAAGATCCTCACACCAGTCAGAGGTATCGGTTTTCCCCCACGTGTTTTGATACCACCCATCAATAAACCGTACTCGGAACCTGCCTCGTTAGATTCCTTTGATTGACTGGCTAACAGATCAAATCGGTCACCCGACTTCAGAAAGCGGAGTCCGGGGATCTTTTGGGCATCTAAGAAAAATCCTTGTTTGCCCGCGGGTACGCCACCGGCAATCCCGCTTCGACTACCTTCGGGAAGAAAATCCTTCTCGCTAAAGACAAACTCTGCCTGTTTGTCGCGAGCCATCACGCGACCAATGATATTATTGACATCAGTGATCCATTCTGGATGGTCTTCGACTTGTTTTTTTGTCAACCAGAAGTAGCTGTCGTCGCCAACAGCTCGGTCGTAAACATCACTGCGTTGAACAACCTCAAACGCGTTTAGATTCAAGAGTGACTTGGGAACAGGCACCATACCCTCCCGAGAGTTTTCCTGTGCCAACGCCGCCGTCTGATTGAGCCACCCTGAAAATTGGACAACACCAAAAGTTAATACGCCACCGGCAATCAGCAGCCCTATAACGATCACCGAACTCGGAAGCGAGCGTTTGCGTGGACGTCGTTGGTTAACCATGAATCACTCGTGTTTTTTAAAAAATAATCGGATCCTTCCAATATTCGCTTGGCAACACAGCAAGCCAGGCAGCCGCTTGGGACTGCCTGGCGTTGTGTGTCGAAATTATCTACCGACTCAATGACCAAGTATCAGTCAGCGACGAAAGCTTCACCATCGTTAGCGCCGAGCGCGACTACGTTATTTTCCAGTTCACCATCGCCGTCTGCATTACCAGTCACACTGGCCCAACTAACTTGACCATTGCTGACGGTAGCACCATCAACATTGGTGGTGGTACCCACAAATCCACCCGTTGCGATTGCGGCATTGTCTTCGCCGTGCGCTCCAGGCAGCATACCAGCACCGATCGCATACTGATCAGCAACCTTGTGCCCGAAAACGGAAACCGCAACCAATGCAATCAGAGCGACAGCAGCAACGATAATGATGTATTCAACCAATCCTTGGCCCAGACGATTTTTCCGAGAAGCGTTTTGCTTCGACATGATTGTTTCTCCCTTTGGAAAAACGAGTGATGAAATTAAATTAGCCGCCTGACCACTTCTCTGCGCGACAGCGGCCATGCGAAGACCGCGCGGAGCCGAAAGCTGTCAGGAACGCATCAAAGGTTTGTCATCCAGGAGTGGATAAACGCCGCTTCGAGTGTCGTACTACTTTCGGAATGTTTGCCTGTGGTGAATTCTTGGAAAGTAAATCAGCTCCAAGAAGGACACCAAGCTCTCTGTATAGATTGCAAATGAGCCCCACCGCGCCGGCACAGCCGATCGGGTTTGGTCGGACCGTTGACCAACTGCACCGCACGCGGCGGAACGTATTGGTTTTTTAGTCCAGGCAGTGAAGGCAAGCACCAGTCAAGGTCGCTTCTATCACATCGAGGCGGAGAGACTACGCTAGCGGCGTAGGGGGGCCTCGGGGTCGGGGAATCGAACGCGGAGTGGGCTCCGGAACGGTCAATGTGGGAATTTTCGCAATGCCAAGGTCCAATCGGACGATCAATGGCAAACCCGAATCCCACGCAACACCAACCGGAACACCTAAAGTCTGACAAAGAACGCAGGATTCCGAATGGTGGTCACCATCGCTACCACTGGGTTCTTGACTCGAGTTTGAATTGGCAGATTGGTCGCCACCCGAAGGCGAATGCTGGCAACAATCAAAATTGCAGTCATTTGCCCCAGAACCGGCTAACTCGTTAACCAAATGGTCATGTTCACATCCCGCCAAATGCAGCCACACCGGTGCGTGACCAAGAACGGCCACGCCTGCCAGCAGACAGGTGATGAGGGGGCGAACAAACAAAGTCATCGATGACTTTCCAAAGCAGTGTGAAACTTATTGGCAAGCCCCAAGGAGAGTTGAGGTACCAAATATACAATGGACAGGCCCATATGGTTCGTCAAGAGGCGCAGAATTTTTTCTGTGAAATATGTGTAAAAGAGCGTCCGAAGATGAGCAGCTTCCATTGACTTATTGAAAGCCAGCAATGACACTTCAATTACCCCTTGGGACAGGACCGGACCGATCTCGGTGGCTTGAGCGATCAACTCACGCCGGTTCTAACTGACTCTTTAACCCGTTGGTTTCACCCTTGAATTTCCGTTCTCAGTTCAGTGCGTACCTTTGCATTGCATCATTGCTTTTGGGCAATGCCGCAGGCTGGTTGCACATTGGCTGTGTGAACAACGGAGTTGCCTCCTGTACCGATATCGCCTGTGCTGCAGGTGGCATAGGCGGAGTGTTCGTTGAGGAGAAAGGACACGAGAGTTGTCAACATTCACATGACGACCACCAGCCTAACCAGCGAAGCAAAACGCCTCACCACGACTCGACCGACTCCACCCCCGTGGAGAATCCTTATCCGGCCGAGCACGATTCTGACCATTGCAGTGTCTGTCAAAACTTCTTCGCTTCCCGAACGGCTGCAAATCTCACGGGACAGACAACCGCAGAATTTCTGCAGAATGCAGAATCCATTCTTCGCCGCCCAGGTCGTGTGCTCGCATCAAGCCGACCATGGAGAAGTATCTCAGTCAGGGGACCGCCGAGAGCTTAAGTGATTCTCGGTTTCTTTACCCCCTTACAACTTTGCTTACCTGAGGTACGCAATCATGGCAATTGCCCATGATGTATCCGAGGGCAAGGGCTTGGTAGCGCGTTTGCTGACTACCGACTTTTGTCCATCGGCAAATCGTTTTGTTTATTGGTTGAAAGAACCAGTTGGCTGGTTCGTTTTGGCGACTGTCGTAAGCGTTGTCGTCGGACTCTACGTTGCACCCATTGGATGGACCCTAGCTGCATCACTCGCCTTTCTGATTGCGGTTGGCATGGTATGGCCAGCAATTGCGGTCCGTGCAGTGCGATGTGCCTTGGCCCCTGACAGCCAGCATGTACATGAGGATGAGGCTTGCGAACTGCGGGTCGAGATTCAAAACCGATGGCCTCTTCCCATTTGGGGTTTAGCGGTCGAAGGATTTCTAGACCGCAAGTGCGAGTCATCGGACAAGGCGGATATCCCCACCGTAGCGCTCGCTTTCGTGCGAGCGATGGCCACATCGACTTATCGGATTTCATTACGCCCCGAGTTACGGGGACGATACCCTGACGAGGAGGTAGTGTTGACGTGCTCGTTCCCATTTGGGATCTGGACGGCAAAGCAAAAAATCAAGTACGTGCAACCGATGACGGTATGGCCCAAGACGTACCCGATTGCCGGGCAGTCGACAACGGCCGGACGAGAGGCGAGTGATTTCGGCGAAGGTCAGCGCAGCGGACGCATCGGTGATTTCCTCGGTGTGCGTGAATATCGCCATAGTGATTGCATGCGTCAGGTGAATTGGGTCGCAACGGCGAGGTATGGTGACTTGATCGTAACTGAACGTCGTCAACCGCAGTGCTCCGGCATGCTGATCATTGTTGATGCACGCAACCGTCACTCCACTCGTGAACAGCTAGATGATCAGATCCGCGTTGCCGCGAGTTTGTTGGAAAATTTGCATCAGTCAGCCGTGCCCCTGAGATTACAGGTGGGCAAGCAATACCTTCAAGTCAGGCGGGGCTGGGAAGGCTTTGTGCAGATGATGGATCTGTTGGCGGACATCCCAGCTGATGGATTCAATGATTCATCACCGCGACTAGCATCTTTAGAGACTGTCTCGATCAAGATCTCATCAAACGCTGACGGAAATGTCTTGACGGACATTTCGGATCCAACGGTGAATCAACGATCCATGAACAGCGATAAGCAAAGAGTGATTTATCGCAATCACGGACTTGCAAACCAGTTGCTTTCGTTTTGGGCGGAGGTGCGTGATGCAAACGTCGTTGCGTAAACGAATCGAAACCATTCTCTTAGCATTCCTGGGGATTGCCTCGGTTATGCCTCTGCGATACTTCGTCGAATCGCATGTCTGGTTTTTCTTGGAAATGACCAGCCTGCTAATCGCCTTCATTGGGACGGTTGTGGCTCAATCGCATGGTGAACGATACCGGGGCGCGAAGCATGCCGTTGTCCCCGCAGCCGTTGCGCTAGCTATGACTCCTGCCTTCTTTGCGGTAGCTGCTCGCTGGCTTTTTGCTTCGCCAATTGCATTTGAAATTTCAATGCTTTCAACAGGCGGTGCAACCTCGCTAGCAATCGCAGCGGTAGCACGAACCGGTCGAACACTTTCCTTATCGCTTATCACCAGCGGATTCTTAGTACTCTTCTGCACAGCGATCTCAGACGATCAATACGCAATTGTCTTGCCGTTGGTATGGATGCTGTTATGCGTTTGGCACCTAGTGGCCAACCATTGGGAACGTCTTGAAATGGCGATGCCTGATTCAATCCAACGAAATTTTTATCTACGACCAAGCATCGCCCTTTTGACTCTTTTAGTGCTTGCCATCGGAGCCTATGTGGTTAGAGATCGCATTCCAAACTCAAACCAACTCTTGTTCGGTTTCATGCCCACCAGCGGTGGTAGCGTGTGGACCGACCCAGCGGCTCGAGACGGAGTTGGTAACGGTGATGCTGCAATCGCGGCCAAAGACCATGCAGAATCATTCGGTGCCGTGGATTCAGATATTTTCTTGGAGTCAACGGAGTCAACCTTGTTCGACATGGCGAATGACATGATTGGCGAACCAATTCCAAAAATTAAATGGGAAAGACGACAATCAGTTGGTAACGAAAACTTCATTTCCATGCATGAATCAGCGTCGAGAACCGAGCAAGGAGGGGGAATATTTTCGACAGAGCGAATGCCGCCAAAGAAACATCGCCACTTGAACGATGCAAAGGACCCTGCGCTGGTGCAGTGGGATGGTCCCACCGGCATACGACTAGCAATGCATCGGTACGACCATTTTGATGGCCATGATTGGTCACAGTCCAAAGACTATGAAAATAAAACGCTGACCCCGGTAAATATCGGTGACGCGACCTGGTTCTTTAATCCACGCCTGCGTCCTTTTTTACAAGACAATTCTGATGCCGTTAGCGTGGGATTACTCAAAGTCAACCAACTTAATTCTCAACGCATTCCTGCACCGATGATGACCGCTGGTGTTCATGTCAAGGAAGTTGATCGGCAAGATTTTTTTGGAATCCATAGGGACGGTAGTCTTTTCATGCCGGACCGGGAACGGATTCCACCGTTAACTGTCGTGCACATCGCTGGCTTAAAAATCATGGAGGATGAAATCCGACATCATCTTGTCGCCCAGCCGAATAGACAGACCTCAATTTCTAACTCAGTTACTGGCGTAACAGCCAGCATGCTGGAAGTGCTGATCAATTCGGTCAATGGGCAAGACATGATTCCCTTTGAGCAACTCTCGGCATGCCTTGATAAGCTCCGTCGTGAATTCACTTTCGATCGAAATGGGTCGGCCGCCGCCGGTTCCCTTAGGGAATTCTTAAAAACGCGTCGCGGCGGTGACCACCTGTTCGCGACCACAGCTGCTCTGTTAGCGAGAAAACTAGGGTTGCCTTCACGTTTGGTTGAGGGATTTTATGTTCGACCAGAGGCGTTTGACATTACAGCCGGCCATGCATCGGTGCTTCCACGCGACGTGCATCTGTGGGCTGAAGTCCAACTGAACGATGGTCGCTGGATTGAAATCGAACCGACGCCAGGATATCAGCAACCTGTCTACCATCCATCTTGGTGGCTGGTCACCCGTCGATGGGCTGCGGCAAGTTGGCCAATTCTCCTTGCCGGAATAACATCGCTGGGAAGTATCTACATCACCCGACGTGCATGGATTGATTGGCTACTGACTATCAGCTGGAGTCTTTCTGGATGGCTGCGACCGCGTTGGCAAATACGACTAGCCATCAGAATCATTGAAACGCGGGCACAGCTAGCTGGCCAGCGTCGCCCCCCCGGAACGACTCAACGGGCTTGGCTCGAGCAACTCACCATGGCTGATGAAACAATTTCTCGCGCAGCGGCACGGTTCTGCGACGCCGCGGATGCTTTGTGCTTTGGAAATAGCAACCAGTTTACTGCATCCAACGCAGCAGGCTTGGTTGGCTGGCTTCAAATCCGAACGATCAATCAAATGACTCAGGAGTCAAAATCATGAAATTGACAGCTGACAGAAGTTCAACATCCGATTCGGGTAATCTCAAAGCACCTGATCAAGTTTCGACATTGCGTAATTATTTAAGCATTGTTTTGCTCGGAAAAGAGAAACAGATCGACTTGGCCATAGCGTGCCTGCTCTCGCGCGGTCACCTGCTACTAGATGATCTGCCGGGAACGGGAAAAACAACCCTGGCCAAAGCCATTGCTGATGGGATTCAGGGACGCTTGGCTCGTGTGCAGTGCACTCCCGATCTGATGCCTGCCGACATCACCGGATTCAGCATGTTTAATCAAAAGGTCCGTGAATTCGAGTTTCATCCCGGTCCCGTATTCGCCGACGTGCTTTTGGCGGACGAACTAAACCGGACAACTCCTCGGACGCAGAGCGCCCTGTTAGAGGCGATGGCGGAACGGCAAGTCACCATTGACGGAAAGCCTCAATCTCTATCATCAACCTTTTTTGTGGTCGCAACACAGAATCCCATTGATTCTCATGGTGCGTACCCATTGCCCGAAGCACAGCTGGATCGCTTTGCAATCAAACTACGGATTGGTTATCCAGATCGCGATGCGCAAAGACAGATTCTGCAGCGAGAAGTGATCAAGTCAGCACCTGAAAATTCCGGTGGGAACAACTCAGAACTGTCGCCCCTTTCACTCAGTGACTTGCAGCATCTCCAACGAGAAGTGCAAAGCGTGAACGTTCATCCTCGAGTCGCTGATTACCTGCTCGACTTGGTCGAAGCCAGTCGCGAAGACGAAGCCGTTCAATTAGGTGTCAGCCCGCGAGGCATGATGCAATGGCAAGCAATCTCACAGGCATGGGCCATGTTGAAAGGGCGAGATTTTGTCACGCCCACCGATGTGACCAGTGTCGCACATGCAGTCTTGTCAGTTCGCTTGCTCACTCATGGCGAAACGGTTGACGCCGTGATTGACCGAATCATGGATTCAGTTCCTGCGCCGGAGTATCAATGATGCACAAGCAAATTCTCTTAATCGGATCGATTGTTTTGCTCGCTGGCTGTACCAATTCGGAAGTGCCAAAAGGGTCACACTTCGAACATGATCACGATGTTCCCCACCACTGGCCCGACGACCTTGCGGATGCCGCCACAAAGATTCGGAAAAGACTCAATCCGTCAGATTCTCAGGTCGCCCACAAAGACCATTCAAATGAGCATCACGAACACGAACACGAGGATCATGTTCCGGAGAGACAAAAGACTCAAGATGAGATTGCAGACATTGTCAGTTGGATTCCTGAAATTGCTGCGGACACCAACTTATCTGAGGAGAGCTGGAACAAGATTGATCAAGCGGCCAGATCCTTATCAACCAGTCTCAAAGCCGCAGACAATGAACTGAAGTTAGACAATGAACTGAAGTCAGACAATGAACTGAGCTCAGACAATCAAGAACTGGCATTGGCTCTTTGCCAATTAATCGATCAGTTGCTGCAGAATCTTCCCGAGAACTTCCAACACTGAGGGTATCGTCAACATGAATTCACCCGAAGCCATGCTGATCGGAGGATTGATTCGCGTCACACAGGGACTCCTAGCGTGCGCGCCGACGCTGCTAGTTGGCCTATTGATTGCTGCAATTCTTCGATATTACATCGGTCATGATGGGACACGCCGAGTTTTCGGCGGCCATTCGATGCGGAGTTTGCCGCAGTCGTGGTTGGTTGGCATGCTATTGCCCGTTTGTTCGATTGGCGTTCTGCCAATCCTTATCCAGATGCGCAAGTCTGGCGTAAGACCCGGTGCAATGTCAGCATTCGCTTTGTCTGCACCGCTGTTCAATCCACTCTCGTTACTTTACGGACTGACTTTAAGCCGTCCGTTAGTCATCATTTTTTTCGCATTTGGGTCGCTCCTGATTGTGACGCTCCTTGGTTTGTTATGGGATGCATTTGATAAACGTCGGAAAACCAGTCATCAGGCTGGTAATGAAGTGGAGTGTAATCTGATCGGCCTAAGACGCTTGGCGGCTTCGGTGATTTACATGTCTCGTGATGCTAGTGGAAAACCACTTGCATTAACCTTATTAGCCCTCTCTGGACTCGCGATTCTCGCGGGTGTCCTACCGTATGGGGCAATGCAGAATCGTGTCGAGTACGACGACCAGATGGCACCAATCACCATGATGGCCGTGTCGGTTCCGGTCTATGCCACACCGATGCTAGCGATGAGCCAACTGGGCATGATGTTTCAGCATGCCAATTCTCCCGGTGCAGCCTTCACACTGCTGATTCTTGGAACAGGGATCAACCTCGCCACCCCATTCTGGTTTGCCAAACATTTTGGGTCGAAGCCTTCCCTGTTATGGTTCATGACACTTTTGGGGATCGTGTTGGCCATTTCATACGCAATCAACCAACCACTCGTACCGCCAGGTGTCCAACCGGCCGGTCACACGCATGCCTTCGATATCTACGCTAATCCGCTTTCGGTTTACCATCAAAACTTGTGGACAACGGCAAAGGACGCGGTCGAGAAGCAGATGGATGTCGCGGGTGTTATCGCATTAGGCGTCCTAGCTGTGTTGAGCTTGATCGGCATCGTGGCTCGCACCTTTCGATTCGACGAAAGCAGGCTGGTGATCGAAAATCCGTCTCATGTCGGGAAGACTTCACGCGGGAAATTCGACATCATCGTCCCCCGAAGTGTGATTGGAGCAACGATGCTGATTGGTCTAATCGCGTTGAGCATTGTTGCCTGCTATGCCTACTATCCATCACCAGACGAATGTCTGGAGGAAATTGCGTTGGCTCGTGCAGAGTGTTTATCGGCTGCGAACAGCGGTGACGCCGAACACGCCTTGTTTTGGCTGCCCGTGTGGGAGGAGTGGAGTCGCCGCTTGGAGGTCGGAACCTTTCTACGCTGCGGTCGATTGAGACGTTACCAAAGCATGCAGGGGTTTTTGATTCGCAAGAAACTGGAAATGCTGGAACACGAATTGGAACACGACCCCTATGAGCCTGACGAGGTGAAAGCAGTTGTCCAAAGTCTTCTATCCACCAACTCCCGCTGGGTAGGTAGCTTTAGGATGCCCTCCAAACCGGATTGATAAGCTCGCAAACGACCTGTTTCTTCGACCCAGATTTGGAGCAAAAAACCCGCTACCACCCAAATCACACTGCATTCTAATGAAAACGCAAGCAAGGTAATCCATCCAATTGTCACGCCTGAAAAACTGATAAGCATCAGCGACTGGTGTTTTCTGTCTCACACACGTCTTGACCAAGATGCAGGACCATTATTTGGCCCAAGAATTTCCTGCAAATAATGGCGTCCTTCTACACGTTGGTAACCACTCAAATTACACCATTGAATGATTGTGCAGTTTGAACCAGAGGATCCCACATGTGGACCATCTTGATAGGGCGTTCCCTGATTTGAGGCGAACTAAGAGACTCTGTCACTTCTCAAGTTTCGCGTACCCCCATCAGCAGCTAGATGATGCCAAGCACCTTGGTGGCAGCGATCAAGCAGGGAACACCGGCAACTGGTCGGCATTGCAAAAACACGCTACGATTCTGAGGTTCATCTCTGAACGTTCAAAGTCTGATTCGCTTCTCTATCCAGACAGCTAGGACTTTGACGAAGCCAGTGGATGCACCGGATGTACAAAACAGTCGTGATACCTGAACCTCAGACCATCACGGACTTGGAGCTACGAGTGAATGAAATTCCTGAGAAGTCACCGAAGTGATGATTTCGGCGGAGTCTTTAGGAACTAAGGATTCAATATTCGAATTGCCTTGAATAACCGCACCAATAAAACGAACGATGCAATCCTGTTTTTTGACGGTGGTGAGACCGGATGCGGGGAACTCTTGCTGGATTTGTTCCTTTTCATGCAACAACATCCCGCCGAATCCATGGTGAAAGTTCGTGCCGTTGATTCCGGGGCACCACTGGAGATCCCGGCTTGGTGCCGGCTAACAAAGCATGAGCTAGTCAAAAGCGACCATCCCTTCTACCTAATCAAAAAAATAAATTCAAAAAGAAACGGACATGAGTGATACCTTTTGCGTCACGATTAACTCGTGCAGAGAAAACGGCGATAAAGCGACTGTTGGTTTCGTCGTGGCGACTGCTGCCTTGGGATCAGGTAAAGACACAATGGTATTTCTTAGCACCGATGGCGTCTGGGCTGCGGTCAAAGACGAGGCGGCAAAGGTGGTGGAGGGCGGACCGTTCAAACCGCTTACTGAATTAATTGAAAACTTTATCAACGCGGGCGGGAGAATAATCGCTTGCGCGCCGTGCTGCAAGAAACGCGCCATTGAACAGGATCAATTGTTCGAAAACGTTGAAATTGCCGGGGGTGCGGTATTGGTGGAATGGCTCAGTAACGGTTCGCCAAACGTCAGCTACTAAATCGAATCTGTCTCATGGCAACCAGCAAAGAGATTCCGAGTGCCGACCACGTTTTTGATGGCGGTTCGTTAGACTGCGGATCTGGCTTGATTCTTTTGATTCGCCAGAACATGCTGCAGGTTCCCGACGGTGGAATACTCGAGATTCGCAGCAGCGAGCCAACCGTTAAGTCAGAACTGCCACCTTGGTGCCGAATGGTTGGGCACATTCACCTGCAAAGCATCCAAAGCGGCGAAGGAACGTGGAGGCACTGGGTTCAACGTCGAACCGATGATCGAAAAGAACAGGCTGAACTTGAAGCTGACAAGACGAAAGCAAAAAATTTTCATTGGAATCTGCGGGCGAGGAAACACGACCATCAAACGACCGTCTACTCGCGAAACTTTTCTTGGAAAAGTGGCAACACAATTGACTTTGATCGCTCAGGTAAAACAATCAGCACTCTGGAACAGTTCTTTGGCGCATTGCTCGCAGACGTCATCCACTGTTTTTCAGCCGGTTGTAGTCGAAATCAGATATTACTCGATGAACTCGAAGGCACTTTGATTGGCACTCTCAATAGCTCGTTGGCCGCCGCGGGTGTTGAAGAGGGAGATTCATCAGTCAAAACAATCAAACTCGTCGTCTACGTAACATCTCCAGCTTCTTCGGCTGATGTACAACGAGAGTGGGCACAAGCGTTGACGAATTCTCCCGTGTTTCAAACTTTATTGAAGTCTTGTGAAATTGATTCCAGAATTGTTCTTCTATAAGTGAGTTTCTGATGCAATTTCCCGTGACACAAGTTGGCTCATGGCCTCGATCACCGAAACTACTTGCAGCGCTGCGGGAAAGACGCAGCGGGCGAATGCCGGCCAATCAATTCAAAACGGTAGCCGATCAGGCGATACAACATTGTGTCGATTTGCAGCACCAGGCTGGTGTTGACTATGTGGTGGACGGCGAACTTCGGAGGGATAGTTTTTATTCATTCCTCACCGAAAAAGTTGAAGGCACACAGTTAATGTCATTAGCCGAAATGCTTGATACCGTGGAGGACAAGGCAGCATTTGAAGAAATGCTGCAAACACTTGACGCACCGGCTTTCGCCATCCGAAATCCCACCTGTGTTGGCAAACTGAGGAGACGGGAATCACTGGCTGTCGATGAACTGAAATTTCTTCGCTCTCTGACAGATCGACCCGTGAAAGTCACTTTGCCAGGTCCCTACCTGTTGACCCGCGCGATGTGGGTAACCGCCTATTCAGTCGATGCCTATGGTGACAAACCAGCGATGGCCGATGACATCGTCGCAATTTTGAGAGCAGAACTCGCAGAATTAGTTGCCCACCACGTAGAGTTCGTGCAATTTGATGAACCCGTTTTGACCGAAATTGTTCACAGCAGCGATGACAAACGCCGCACCTTCATGTGAGCAACCTTGGCGACCCGCCGTGATGCGGGTGATGAATTGGCTTATGCGGCCGAACTAATGAACCAGGTGGTGAAAGGATTCGAAGATCAGGTACGAATTGGTCTCCATGTATGCCGTGGCAATTGGTCCAAACGCGAAGACGTGCTCATTTCCGGGGACTATCAACCTTTAGTGAGCTGTTTTTCACAAATGAACGTTAAGCAACTGGTTCTAGAATATGCGACCCCGCGTGCGGGTGATCTTGCCATCATTGGCAAGGAATTCCACGAACGCGAAATTGGGTTGGGTGTTTGTAATCCACGAACTGATCAAGCTGAGTCAGTGAAAGAGATTGCTGAGAGGGTTCGCGATGCATTGATGTTTTGGTCGCCTGAAAAGATTTTTCTTAATCCCGATTGTGGATTTGGTTGTTTCGCTAATCGGTGTGTCAACGAAGAGCAGGTTGCTTTTGAAAAATTAAAAGCAATGGTTGGTGCTGCAAAGTTAGCTCGTGCCGAATTACGTGGTTAGAACGCGTCGAAGCCTTGACGTACAATTTCATCAACCTCACCGGCACTCCTTCTCGCAATTGCAATCACAGGGAGAGAGTCGGAACGCCCCCATCCGGCCCAGATCAAAATGACTTGGCGACTTAATTAACCGACGATTTTTTATCCCTCGTGGTGACACGCGCCCGTTTTGAGACTCAAACTACAACCAGAAACTGAGCTCAACTTCACGACTTTCCGAGACGCATCAAAATCTGCCCCGGAATACAACGAACAATGCAAGACCCGACAGAGAATACAAATTCGGAAATTCTGTTGACACCTAGGCGAAATCGATGGCGTAAGAAACTGACGTGGCTCACCATCATCTTGAACTTCGTCTTGCTCTTGATCGCTTCAGTATCAAATCGATTCTTCTACTTATCACACGAGAGATTTCCTCTCGTTTCAAAACTGCAATGGAAAATTCATTCGCAATCGGACAACGCTCCACTGATTATCGGGCATCGTGGTGCGGGGTTCCCTTCAACTGCCGCAAATTCTGATCGCGACAATCAACTGATTGGCAACACCTTGAAGGGCATCAAGAAAGCGATCGATGCGAAAGTCGACTGGATTGAAATTGACATTCGCATGTCGAAAGAGAATGAAAGAGAAAATGGAAAGCTCGTGGTTTTTCATGATGCAAATGTTGCGGCCAAAACCGACTTTAATCCCAAAGATTTTCGGTGGATTGACGCGACTGGTGAGGTGGCGGACCTGAACTTGCTCGAGCTAAAAACTCTTAATCTTCTTGTGAAACCAAGCCAGAAAATTCTCACCTTGGATGAGGTATTCGAATCGAGTGATATCGAACCGGGAAAAAACAAGTGGATCTTTGACCTCAAGGCAACCCGGATGAAGCCTGCGCTCATGGCATGGCTTGAAAATAAAATCATTCCTTCTGGGCAACTAACGCTATTTGGCGAATACGAAGTCTTGAAAGCTTATAAGCATTTGGGATATCCCCTTGGCTACACAACCTTATTTGGCAAGAACTGGAAGACGATGCTCCTTGATCCATCAAAAATCTTTGACCGATGCGATGATCTAGGATCCCAGTTGGTCGTCGTTCCCATCCTCTTTGTGACCACCAACTTCATTGAAAAAGCTGCAAAGCGAGAGATAAAAGTGTGGTGCTATGACTCAAATGATGAAGCGGACCTCAAGTATGCCGTCAACTGTGGTGTCGAGGGTGTGATTGTTGATCGCCCCGATCAGACAATGGCAATCTTTAAGAGTCGCAAGTCTAGCGATCAAAACGACCTCTGAAAAAAACACTGCACCCCGATTGACCCCAGCTATTTTTGGAAATCACATTCTGGCTTCAAAAAACCTGACATCTGTTGTCTGCAGGATGTCAATATTTTACCGGCAAACGCTGCGTAAGGATCGATCAAAACGGGATGTTGCTTCGACAGCGTTCGAGTCGCTGCAACCTGAATACATACCAATGTGAAATTACAACCGATGATCAAGTTGATCAGTGAGGTCGATCATGGAAATGTTCAAAAAGGTCGACCAACGCAATCCCTCCCAGAGAACTGGATCAACCTCAGGAAAAGAGACAACGCGCTTCGAAAGTTTGATCCCCTCGAGCACCATGATGTAACTGGTTGATGACCCCGTCTCGTGGGCTTGCCGACAAATCACACGCTCAATGTTTGTGATCGGATAGGAACGTCTTCGCGTAAAAGGTCCAAATCCGCTCAGGTGTGTCAATTTTCCACCCACCTGATCAAGCGAAAAAACTTCCCGGTTAAATGTCAGGTGTAAACCCATAACGGTAAACCCGAAACCAATCACCGAACCCCCACTAAGAATTGGCCATGCCTCTGAAATTAGAATCCCCGGAATATTCCATATCCCCACCGAAATCACCAAACCTATCAGGGAAAGAGGAATACCGATAATTCCCAGCCAAAGATGCTCATGGGTTAACTCCAAACGCTGCGTGGTTGCGGTCACTTTCCAGGGATGCGTGTCATCAGTGACGACTTGAAGATTATCTTCCTGCACGGTCTTTTTCACTTTAAGAAAGGGAACGGGACTTATTCACTGCACCACAACCAACTGAGCAAGATAAACCCGAGTATTTCCCAGATCTCAGCCACTGATTACTTGCTAACATGGATTGATCCGTTCGAGTTAATTGAATGCTTCAGTGCCATTGCACTAAGAATGTACCTTTACCGGTCAATGATATCTTTCCACAGAAAGCCCGTTTCCATGCAAGAACAATTTGGACGATGGAACCCTTTGATTCTGGCTGCAACGCTGATTGTCGCACTTCAACCCAACGCTTTTGCTGTTGAAATCTTTGATTTGATTATTACTGATGGAATGATTATCGATGGATCTGGCAGGCCTCGGTTTCAGGCGGACGTAGGAATCAAAGACGGAAAAATTTCGTCAATTGGGGATCTGGATAAATCCGCCGCCAAACAGACGATCAACGCATCGGGCAAGATCGTGTCCCCGGGTCTCATCGACATGATGGGACAGACTGCGACACCGATGATTGTCAATCCTCGGTCGGCGATAAATCTCCTCAGTCAGGGTATCACCACGATCAATGCGGGAGAAGGCGTTTCGGCTGCACCATTAGGGAGCAACCAAGAACGAGAAACTGGCTACACCTCCATGGCTGAATATTTTCACCGCCTCGATTCAATTGGTCTTCCCGTCAACGTTGTCCAAAGTGTTGGACATACGCAAGTAAGGCGTCTGGTATTGGGCGACCTAGATCGCCGTCCCAGTCAGGACGAATTACAACAAATGCAGCAATATGTTCATGAAGCGATGGAGGCTGGAGCAATTGGAGTTTCCACCGCTTTGATCTATCCCCCCGCAATCTATGCCCAAACACAGGAAATTGTTGCCTTGGCAAAAGTTGCCGGGCAATTCGGCGGACGTTACTTCACTCACATGCGAAATGAAGGTGACCAATTGCTTGAGGCAATCGACGAGGCGCTGACGGTTGGTCAACAAGCAAATACTTCTGTGCACATCTTCCATCTCAAGGCAGCGGGTGAACAGAACTGGCACAAAATACCGTTGGCAATTGAAAAGATACGACGATCAAATGAACTTGGGGACCAAGTCACCGCTGATATCTATCCCTACCTTCACAACGGACTGGGCATCCTTGCTTTCATCCACCCCAGACATTTTACGGAGGGACGAGAAAAGCTTGTTGCAAAATTAAAGGATCCTGAACTTCGACGAGTCATTCGAGCTGAAATGGAATCCAGTATTGGCTGGGAAAATTGGTTCAACCACGTTTCAAAAGATTGGAATCGCATCATTGTTGGAAGTAGTAATCATCCTCGATATCAGGAGATGGATGGACTAAGCCTTGCGGACATGGCGGCCGATCATGATGAAGACGAGTGGAGCACCTTCTTCGAACTGGCGATGACCAATGCCTTTGTGTTACCGGAGACCATGTCCAGTAAGAACAAGAAGCTGTTGATGCAGCAGCCATTCATCTCCTTCTGCACCGATGCGGGACCTGCAGCAAAAAACCGTTCCGCCTCACACCCTCGCGCGTTTGGCTCTTTTTCGAGACTCCTGGGAAAATACGTTCGGGAGCAAAAAGTGATTTCACTTGAGCGGGCCATTTCACAAGCCACTCATCACGCTGCCCAAGCTGTATTTGCTGTGGATCGGGGACAAATAAAGCAAGGTTTCGCGGCCGATATCATCGTTTTTGATGAAACCAAAATTATCGATCGAGCCGACTTTAGAAACAGCGATGAAGTTTCAGCCGGGATTGAACAAGTTTTAGTTAACGGAGAACTGGTCTATGTGAACGGTGAGTACACCGGTGAGCGTCCAGGTCGCGTGCTGCGAGGTCCCGCATATCGGGAAGAAGTGAAACCACAAAACATCCATTCTGGGGAAAACATCGAAGAGTACTCGAACAATGATGCTGAGATGCAAAATTTTCTTAAGCAGCACCGAGTCCCGGGCGCTGCTGTTGCGGTCACACATAACGGCAAAATGATCTACGCTAAAGGATTTGGAAATGCAAACATTGCGGACCGTGAAAAGGTGACCTCCAAAAGCCTATTTCGTATTGCGAGTCTCTCCAAACCCATCACCGCCGTCGCAGTCCTGAAATTGGCCGAAGAGGGAAAGTTGACACTCAACGATCGAGTCTACCAACGACTCGGGATGGAAGATGAATTTGAGGACAGCGCCGTTGAATCGCGGCTGGCCTCAATCACGATACGGCAGCTTTTGCAGCATCGCGGTGGCTGGGACCGAAATCAATCGTTTGACCCCATGTTTCGGTCAACCCGCTTTGCGGCTGATTTGGGTGTTTCACCACCCGCCGACGCGCATGCGGTCATCAAGGCAATGCTGAACCAACCACTCGATTTCAATCCGGGCGACCGATACGCCTATTCCAACTTTGGTTACTGTTTATTAGGTCGAGTGATTGAAAAAGTCTCTGGGCAAACCTACGAAGATTATGTAAAGCAAAGTGTGTTGGAACCTCTCGGAATCAGGACGATGCGCCTCGGTAGAACGCGTCTCGACAAACGTGTGGAAAACGAAGTTCGTTACTACCACCCTTTTTCATCCCCGTCTGTATTCGCCGAAGATCTCAACGATCCTGTGCCTTCGCATTACGGCGGTTGGCATCTCGAAGCGATGGACTCACACGGAGGTTGGCTTGCCTCTGCTGAGGACCTTGCCAAGTTTGCAATGGCGTTTGATTTTCCCGATAGTTCCCCAATATTGAGCAAGCAAAGCATCACGGAAATGCACATGAGACCACCGGGCTTGGCAGGGCATGACAAGACAGGAAACCCCAAGACCGTCTACTATTCACTGGGTTGGAGCAATCGAGTCCTTGCCGAAAACAAGATGAACCATTGGCATACCGGATCATTGCCGGGAACGACAACTATTTTAATCCGACGTCACGATGGGAAAAATATTGTCGGGCTTCTAAACACCAGAACCAGCGCGGCGAAGGAATCTCTCAGCCGTGCATTGGATCAACTGATGCATCGATTAGCCAATAATGCAGATTGAAAAGCATGTTATTGAAAGCAACCACAGGTTCAACGAGTTGCGAAGTATCCTGATTGCCGAATTCGAACGTACCCAACGGTCGTGATCAGCCGAAACTCTCAGGCCCCTTCAATCTCTTGGGTCAATGACCGGCACAGCTTCAATCTCTTTTTTCGATTCGCCTCTTCATCACTCAGCAACCCTTCCTGACAACCTCCGCAGCCTGCAAAATCGATCAACAGAATGACACTGCGTGATCGTCATCCCTCTGGTCTGCTGGTGGGTGATAACAACGAATCGCGGATCATGCCAATATTTCGCGGACTACCGAACCATGAATATCAGTTAGTCGGTAATTGCGGCCCTGAAACTTGAAGGTCAGCCGCTCATGATCCACTCCTAATTGGTGAAGGATGGTCGCGTGAAGATCATGCACGCTGACAGGATCCTTGGCGACGTTGTAACCATAATCATCAGTCTGGCCGTAAGTCATTCCCGGTCGGAAACCTCCGCCGGCAACCCACATGGTAAAACATCTGGGGTGGTGATCACGTCCATAGTTTTTAGCTGTGAGATCTCCTTGGCAATAGACCGTGCGTCCAAATTCACCTCCCCAAACCACGATGGTGTCTTTGAGCAAACCTCGCTGCTTAAGGTCCGTGAGTAATCCAGCGGTTGCCTGATCGGTGTCACCACACCGATCCCTTAGTTGATTAGGCAATCCATTGTGAGTGTCCCAACCACGATGAAAGAGCTGAACAAACCGGACTCCCCGTTCCGTCAAACGTCGAGCCATCAAGGCGTTGTAAGCGTAAGTTCCCGGCTTCTTCGCACTCTTGCCATACAATTCAAACGTACGCTCCGGTTCGTCTGAAACATCGGTCAACTCTGGGACTGATGACTGCATCCGATACGCCATCTCGTACTGAGCAATCCGAGTTTCAATTTCTAAATCTCCAGTTTCCGCTAAACGTAAGCGGTTCAAATCATTAACGTAATCCAGCATTTTCCTTCGAACTGCCTCTGAGACCCCATCAGGATTATTCAGATACAAAACCGCGTCTTTTCCTGAGCGAAATCTAACCCCTTGATGTTTCGACGGTAAAAAACCGGATCCCCACAATCGGTCGTAGAGTGGCTGACCACCTTTTCCGGAAAGCATCGAAACAAACGCGGGCAGGTCCTCGTTTTCACTTCCCAATCCATAGCTCATCCACGACCCAATACTCGGCCTTCCCGCAATTTGAAAACCAGACTGCAGGAAGGTGATAGCGGGGTCGTGATTAATCGCCTCGGTATGCATTGATTTAATGAAGCAAATTTCATCTGCAACCTTGGCCAACCCGGGCATCGCCTCGGTGATCCAAGCACCTCCCTCACCATACTGTTTGAAATCAAACGTTGACTGTGCTACGGGAAATGAACTTTGACCAGCAGTCATGCCGGTTAACCTTTGCCCATTAAAAATAGAATCAGGTACTTCCTCCCCGTGGACAGTTTTCAGATGCGGCTTGTAATCAAATGTATCTAGGTGAGGTGGTCCGCCCGACTGAAACAGATAAATTACTCGCTTCGCTTTTTGTGTCGGCAGACGATAATCTAAGCCCTGCGGTGAGGCGATCGCTGAGTCGTGGTTGAACAACGAAAACAGAGCCGCACCAGACATGGCCGACGACGCGTTACTTAACAGGTCCCTTCTTGAGACGTTGATTTCCTGATTCTCTACTTTTTGTCTCATCAATTTTCCTTACGGTCCTCAGAAGCCATTACGGGGTGAATCCTTATTCACGCGTTGTTACTTCTTCGAGGTTCAACAGCAGACTAGTCATCGCGGTGTAAGTTGCTAATTCCAAATCGCTAATCTGCGACGAACTCTTTGAGCTACCATTCTTTTTGATCGCCGCGGCCTCTTTAGGATTCTGCAGGTACTGCTCCCGAAAGGTCTTCAGTGCACTCATCAAGATGCCTGCCTCAAGATCACTGGGTGGGCGCGATAACAGGGATCGAAAACCGAGCTTCAATCGATCCGAATCATCCAGACAATTCTCTGCAGTGAGTAACCGTTCGGCGAATTTCCTGGCAGCTTCAACAAAGCCTGTTTCATTAAGTAACGCGAGTGCTTGCAGCGGAGTGTTGGTTCGCTTCGGTCGAACGGTGCAAGATTCCCGATCCCCGGTATCCAAAAGAGCCATTGATGGAGGAGCGAGAGTTCTTTTCCAGTAGGTGTAAAGACTGCGTCGATATAAATCGTCGCCACTCCCCACCTTGTACTTGGCGTTACTGGCCTCCGACCATAACCCGGCAGGTTGATAAGGATAAACCGATGGTCCACCCTGCCTTTCAACGAGTAATCCGGAAACGAAAAGAGCTTGATCGCGAAGCACATTACCTGAAAGTCGCAACCGAGCCGCACGAGACAACAAGAGATTCTCAGGATCGTTGAGCTGCTGTTTTTCGGAGACCTCTGAGCTTTGTCGATAAGTCTGGCTCATCACGATTGTTTTCAATAGCAATTTGACGTTCCATCCGGTAGCGACGAAACGTCCGGCAAGCCAATCAAGTAATTGCGGATGGGTGGCGGGCGTGCCTTGTGAACCAAAGTCCTCAGCCGTCTCGACAAAACCCCGACCAAACAATAGTTGCCAATAACGATTCACGGCAACCCGCGGGGTCAGCGGATGATCGTCTCGAACCAACCAGCGTGCAAAATCAAGGCGGTTACTTTTCCGACCGGTATTCAAATCTGGCAAGACGCTTGGAACACCGGCACTCACCGCTTCTCCGATTGAGTCGTAAACACCTCGATTTCTAACGTAAGACGGACGCCCCTCCGGAAGGTCTTGCATGACCATTGTTGTCGGTAGGGCATCACGATAGGCCACCAACTTTTTCTGTGCCGCCCGCAAATTATCAAGAAGCTTTCGATGTGGTTCACCAGCACCTTGCTCCAAAAAGACGATTCGGCTCAAAGCCCTTTCCAGATCGCTTCTTAAATTCAATGGCTCTGCCTGGATCTCTTGGATGGAGCGCCGAATCGCAAGCAACTTAACCTCTCGTTTATCAAGGGTGCGTTGCGTGTAAAACCTCATTTCATCCAGCTCACCGGCCCAATATCCCAAGTGTTTGCTGTAACCCAAACGCATGGGCGTTCCGGTATTTCTTGGTGCCGTGTTGCTGTTTGTATTGCGAACAATGTTAACTTTCTGCAATTGCCCATCGATGTAAATCCGCATCCCAGCAGCACGCTGCGTTCCATCATTGGTCAAGGCAACATGTATCCATTCTCCAGGACCAAACTTTCGTTCGGTTTCTATGGTTGAGACACCAGAAATCCAACGCGTGTTATTGTTCCAACGCAAGTGACCCTCAACGAATTCGACCAGGATTCCGGCACGTCCAGTCCCCCCCTCTTCATTAGAAAGAAGTGGTCCCGCATCAACACTCTCCGGCTTCATCCAGAACGAGACAGAGAACCTGCCGTTACCAATCAGCCCGGGTATTTTGGGAAGTTCCACATGACTCTGCTTTGAGATCTGGATGGCGTTTTTTGAGACCCCCACAACCTCACCAACACCATCTCCGTTCCACTTGACGCTTTCATCCTCAGCATCAAATGAATAATAATGATCAAGTCCATCTTGAATCGGTGGCTCACCAGCATCTTTGCTACCGCCTTGCTGTTCCCATGGAACCATCGCTAATTCAATATTGGCATCATTCTTTCGCAGCTGCTCTTCCGCCTCACGCCGTCTCTGCTCAAGCACAGACAGCTCGGCTCTTTGAGATTTTGTTGGCGAATGTATCCACGGCTCCGAGTTACCAAACTTGACAGCTCTTCCACTCTCCGCAACGTCGTTGAAGTAATCAATGAGTTGGTAATATTCAACCTGCGTGAACGGGTCAAACTTATGGTCATGGCAGCGGGCACAACCCATCGTGATTCCCATCCATACCGTGGAGGTTGTATCCACTCGATCGACAGCATTCTCTAGCAAGAACTCATCAATCGGAATTCCCTCTTCTGAGTTGTATCGATTGTTTCGATTGAAAGCAGTTGCAATCACCTGCGACTCCGTCGGACTTGGCAGCAAGTCACCAGCCAACTGTTCAATCGTGAATTGGTCGAACGACATGTTTTCGTTGTATGCCGAAATCACCCAATCCCGCCAACGCCACATTTCCCTTGGACCGTCGTTTTGATAACCATCGGTATCGGCGTACCGAGCCGCCTCCAACCATTGCCAAGTCATCCGTTCTCCGTAGCGTGGCGACGCCAGCAAGCGGTCAACGACTTCTTCATAAGCGGTATCAAGCCCCACTTCGTCGACACGACGCAAATAGTGATCAACCTCGAGTATTGATGGGGGTAAACCCGTAAGATCGATCGAAACTCGCCTCAGTTGGGTCGTGGGCTCAGCTGGACCTGCAGGACGAAGACCGATTGCTTCCAACTTTGCTCGCACCAATCGATCAATCATCCCAACATCAGCTTCGGTGTCTTCCAAACGGGCAAACGACCAATGTTTCTCATAGGCTGCACCCTCCGTAATCCATTGACGCAATTGTTCCACCTGTTGTGGCAATAGCTGATGACCAGAATCACCAGGCGGCATTCGTTCGTCACTCTCCTGAGACTCTACTCGTCGCATCAACTCACTTTTTTCGGGTCTCCCCGGAACAATGATGAATTCACCAGAGTCAGCCTTCTGGGTTGCCGAATCTTCCCGATCGAGCCTGACACCACCCTCGCGTGCTGCTTCATCTGGACCATGACAGGCAAAACAATTTTCTGAAAGTATTGGACGAATGACCTGGTTATAGCTGAGTGGCTCAGCAGAACTCAGTTCCTTTGAATCGACGCCCAAAAGAAGGGTGATGCATACGACGAGAAAAGCCAAGTTGATCATGCTTTCTTGATTACTCAATATTATTTGATATTCCGCAAATGAAGTCTCTTGATTCAGCATCACACAGCAGATGCAGGCGGCGACCTAACCAACGAATCTTTCTTTCACCGGGCCAAAACTGTGGCAACACAAGCCGGGATCCTTCCCAAGAATGAAATCGTCAGCGACACACTCTGAAGTACTTTGATCCATGCATCCATCTTTTGACCAGGTCGTTTAAAGAAAACAACCCTTGAAAGGGGTTATCCAGCAACAGGCTACAGAGGCTGACGGATTTCCTCATCTCTTGCCATCTCAACTACCCCGCATCAAAGCTTACTAGGATCATAGTCCGGATTGGCATCCATTGTCTCCGCTTTTACCGACACACGCCACTCGGACAACTCCTGCAACATCTCTTTCACCCGACCCGGATGCTTTGAAACAAGGGAACGTGACTCGGAAAGATCTTGACCGAGATGGTACAGCTCGACGCCCTCAGGGTCATAGGTCTCAATCAGTTTCCAATCTCCGCGTCGGATAACGCTTGAGGGAACACTTGATGGATGACTGTTGTAATGCGGGTAATGCCAGAACAGGGAACGCGTGGGTAAATTTCCTTGGCCGCCGATCACCGACTCGAGGTTCAGACCATCCAAATGCTGATGTGGTTTTTGGGGAATCCCGGCCATTGCCAAGCAGGTCGGATAAAGATCCGTGCTTGTCACTGGATCGCGCAGCACACGCCCGGGCTTGGATTTGCCTGGCCATTTGACGATCAGCGGAACCCGAATTCCACCTTCGTAATAGGCGCCCTTGTTGGCGCGCAGTGGTGAATTATTGGTCGCCTTATAAAAGCCACCATTGTCGCTGGTGAAAAGAATCACAGTATTATCTTCCAATGCAAGATCTTGCAAAGTTTTAACAACCCGACCAACACTTTGATCAATACTTTCAACCATCGCTGCGTAGACGGGACTACCCTGGCGGTCTGACTTCGCAACGTCTTGATACTTGGCAACCATCGATTCCTTGGCTTGCAGTGGGGTGTGCACGCCATAATGAGAAAAGTGGAGAAAGAAAGAATCTGCTTGATGGTCCGTGATAAATTTGACCGCCTCACTGGTTAATCGATCTGTCAGATACTCGCCCTCCACTCCGTCGACAAAGACCTCCCATTTCGCTCGTTGCTTCGTTTTGGGCACCAACCAATTGCCGCGGTAGGGGAAAAAATAACTTCCCGGTGCACCGTGAGGGTTCCCCCCAGCATTCCAATCAAAACCATGATGAATTGGCGAGGAAAAGACGTCATCACCAAGATGCCATTTACCAACATGTCCCGTTTGATACCCAGCATCTTGCAATGCCTCGGCTAGCGTTACTTCTTCGGAGGGCAATGACCTTAAGTAACGACCACTTTTAAGTTTTGAATAGGGGTTCCATCGGCCTGATGGCAACCACTCCGTCAGCATCAGGCGGGCGGGATATTTACCGGTCATGATTGCGGCCCGGGTCGGTGAACAGACTGCGCAAGCGGCATAAGCATTTGTAAAACGCACGCCCTCCTCGGCCAGTCGGTCAATATTGGGTGTCTGATAGAAGTCGCTACCCTGACAAGTCAGATCTCGCCATCCCAAATCATCAATCAAGAACAGCACGATATTCATGCGGGAATTTTCATCACCCGTTTCGTTCGCGAGGGCAGTCCGTGGAAACAGAAACGGATAAGCAATCAACGCGACAAAAATCGCTGCTGCATGCCTCCCATACATAACGCCAGATCTTTGAATTACATCTATCATTCTCAATTTCCATCCGTAATATTCGAAGCGATTGATTCGAGCGTCAACCAAAACAGCGATCGCCCCGCGTCACGCCCTCTTCGCCCCAAGGTTTTCCACCAAGTTGAAACGTTGACCCTGCAATCAGGCAAGGATGTCATGAAGCACTTCACCCGCAACATCCGTCAACCGAAATCTTCGACCGTTGTACTTGTAGGTAAGACGTTCATGATCAACACCGAGCAGGTGTAAGATCGTGGCGTGCAAGTCATTCAGATGCACTTTATTATCCACCGACTTGTAACCGATCTCATCCGAGGCCCCGTAATCAACGCCGCCCTTGATACCACCTCCGGCGAGCCACGCGTTGAAACAATGGGGATTATGATCACGACCCGGCTTTGCGCCCGTTTGAGCAATTGGCAGGCGGCCAAATTCACCGCACCAGACCACCAAGGTCTCATCGAGTAAACCGCGAGCCTCCAGGTCTGCCAATAATCCGGCCACGGGCTGATCCGTCTCGCCTGCAAACTGTCGATGGTTACCCTCAATATCCGAGTGACCGTCCCAAGAACGCTGATTCTCCATGCCACCTGAATAAATCTGCACAAATCGCACACCTCGCTCAACAAGGCGCCGAGCCGTCAAGCATTGTCGTGCGAAGTGATCACAACGTTCTTCACCAACTCCGTACAACCGATGCACATGCGCAGGCTCCGAATCAATATCGAGTGATTCAGGTGCTGATACCTGCATGCGATAGGCAAGCTCAAAACTTTCAATACGAGCGGCCAACTCTTTTTCAGCGGGATGCTGCTCAAGATGAAGCGAGTTCAGTTCTTCTAGCAGGTCAAGCTGCCTACGTTGACCATTATCTGTCAACGCCTTGGCTCGATTCAAGTTCGCGATCGGCTCTCCTTTTGGACTCAGATAGGTCCCTTGATAAACTCCAGGCAGGAAGCCAGCGCTCCAGTTCGCAGCATGTCCTTTGGGCAATCCTCGACCTTTGGGATCGCTCATCACAACAAAACCGGGAAGATTACTGTTCTCGCTTCCCAATCCATAAGTCACCCAGGAACCGACACAGGGGTATCCCATTCGTGGCAAGCCAGTGTTCATCGCAAATAACGCAGGCGAGTGATTATTTGACTCGGTATGTCCAGATAAAAGAAACGCCATCTTATCCACATGTTCACCCAAGTGCGGAAAGATCTCAGGCACCATCTTTCCTGACTCACCCTTGGGGGAAAACTGAAAAGGTGACTGCATCAGATTCCCAACGGAATTCTTGAAAAATCCGGTGGTATTTTCGAAGCCCGAATCGAACTCTTTGATGGTCTTACCATTCCAACGCGTAAGCTCCGGTCGATAATTCCAAGTATCGACTTGGCTCGGACCACCGTTAATGAAAATCCAAATCACATGTTTCGCTTTGGCCTGGAAATGCCCAGACTTTGGGGCCATCGGATTCATGGCATTCGCGTCTCCGACGCCATCAGCAAAAACACGCCCCTCTGATTCTCCAAGCAGGTCTGCAAGACCCAACATTCCAACACCGCAACCCGCTCGACGGAGCCAGTCGCGACGACTAGTGGAAAACATTGCACTCATTTTTTGATTTGCCGTCATCTTTTATTCCAATTACCCAGAGCATCGTTTTATCCACACCGCATCACTGCTATGACCGCCTCCTATTCCAAATAGACCAGCTCATTCATGCCGAACAACATCTGACAAAAATCAACACACGCTGAATCAAATGGTGAAGCATGACCCTGCTCAACATATCCCTCTTCCTGCTGTCTGAAGAAATCAACGCACAGTCGCTGCTCTCGATCCGTTGGCTCCCGCGATAGTGCAAGATCATAGGCCTCTCGGATTTTCTCCTCCGCAGAATCGCCTTCGAGCCGTCTAGACAAAGCTTCCGCGTACCGACGGCCCTGCGGACTGTTCAGAAACATTAATGCCTGAGGTGCAACCGTCGTCTGAGAGCGTTGCCCGATACTGACCAAATGTTCGGGCCAGTCAAACAACATCATGGTAGGAATCAACTGACTTCTCTTGATAAAAAAGTAGATACTCCGTCGATTCATACTTTCATTTAATGTACCGGGCCCAAACATGGTTCGATCCAATTGTCCCGAGATCGCCAGCATGCTGTCACGAATAACTTCTGCCTCAACACGCCTCGGGGCCCACCGCGTTAACCAACGATTTTCGGGATCCTGTTCCAAACGTAACGAGTCGCCGTCCGACGATTGGATATAAACACGACTCGTCATGATTAATTGGTGGATTGGCTTCAGTCTCCATTGATTGGCAATCAATTCGCCAGCCAACCAATCGAGCAAGGCTGGATGACTCGGTTTCGAACCAGAAAGTCCAAAATCATTCGGCGTAGCAACAAGACCCGTTCCAAAATGGTGTTGCCAAAGGCGATTAACAATCACTCTGGCAACTAGTGCGCCGGCGCCCTCGTCGACATCCGTCATCCAACGCGCCAAAGCTGAACGCCGGTTGCTGTGATGTTTTTCCGAAGACGACTCATCCATGTACCAATCATCGAAACTCTTGTTCTCTGGAGTGAGCACTTGAAGAAAGCCCAGTTCCGCTTCTTCTTGCTTTTGTTCAACGTCACCACGTTTGAGTACAAAGGTCTTTGGATAAAAATGCGGGTATCCACGACCATCGGCATGATGCTTCATGTGTGGCACTCCCTCACTGGACAACATGACTTTTGTCAGTTTCAAACTTGGTCCCGTCGATTCAAGCTTGCGAACCGATTCAAACCGCTCTTTCCATTCGGGAAGCGTCCGCTTGTACCAATTGAGAGCCGTTTTCCAAGCGACCGAATCGGGGTCGGGGGCTTGCATGCATTGTTCAATCGCACGCTTGGTCTCGTCTGCCAAACCCTCGAAACCCACAGCAAGTGGGGCTTCATCGTGTCCAGAAAGCGAGAACCTGAATCGTCCGATCACATGTTTGCGATTGGGATGCTGAAAGGTCATCCGTATCGTCCAGCGACTCTCGTGGGAAAAGGTTTGTATTTTCTGAAAGTGAAAAACTGCAGCTTGATTTGATCCGATACCACCGCGATCAACTGCCCAACCAGAAATCGGGTCCTGATCGATGGATGCGGCCACTGACAATGATCCCTTATCCTGTTGATGGGTTGCCTCCGCTTGGCCAAACGCAACCTCTCGCGGCTCCTTTTCAACTGACGTCAATGTCGATAGGTCTGTCGTTTCTTGAGCAACAAAAAGCTGCAAATCCCCCAGTGCAAAATTACCATTCTCGGCGCGCCCGGGACCGCTGGCCGGTAAGTCTGGATGGGCTAACGCCTCCAATCTAAGTTGGTTAACACTTTCCAAATTGGACCTTCCGGTAATCGTGATAACTTCCTTGGCAGGGGTTGGCCCAACGGCGAGCCACGATCCATCATCTTGCATCTCATAGCGACTGCCTGCATCGGAAGCGACAGATTCAACTTCAAGCAATTTCCATTTTGATTCGGAAGTCGATGGATCAAATTCGGAAAGCCATTGAGAGAAGGATTCAATCAATGGCTCACGTTCAAAATTTGCTAGTTCGCGTTTACTATTCTGCAGCGAAACTTTCCATTCCTGTTCTCTTTTTTGATTTGCCAACGGATTCAGTTCCAGATCCAGTTCACATCGAATAGTCGACGTAAAATTATTAGCCATGGAGTAATAATCCGAGGCGGTGATTGGATCGAACTTGTGATCATGACAACGAGCACAGCCCACAGACAAACCCAAGAAGGCCACGCCCGTAGTTGTCACCATGTCATCTAATTCGTCATAGCGAGCCGATTCAAACTCTGCCTCAGTCAACTGTGTTGGGAAAACCCCGGCACCAAGAAACCCTGTCGCCATCATTGCCATCGGGTTATCGGGAGCGAATTCGTCACCAGCAAGTTGCCACCTCACAAACTGATCAAACGGCATATCATCGTTGAAAGCTCGAATTAGAAAATCGCGATAATGGTAAGCATGAGGTCGATCATAATCCTGCTCGTATCCGTGTGATTCGGCAAACCTCGCCACATCCATCCAATGCCTCGCCCATCGTTCGCCATAATGCGGTGAATCCAACAACTTCTTCACCCAGTTTTCCCAAACCAAATGACTAAAGTTTTGTTGAAAGCTTGCAATCTCGGCAGGCTCGGGTGGCAAACCAAGGAGGTCCAGTGATGCCCTTCGAAGCAGGACGCGTGCATCAGCGAGCGGACGACCGGATAGACCTCGGGATTCCTGCTCACTCAGAATGAATTGATCGATGGGTGTCCTGCACCATGCTTGATTGGTTACCTTTGGTGGCTCGACCTGCTTCAATGGCAAAAATGACCAAAACTGACGATCTTCGCGTGAGATAACTCGTTCTTGATGGTTATTTTCGATGGTGGACTCAGCAAGGGGTCGATCATAGGGAGCACCAAGGTCTAACCACTTTCGAATGAGCTGGATTTTCTTGTCGGGTAACCGATCAGCTTGCAGTGGCATGTGTGGCTCGGCCTGATGGGTGACCAGTTCGAAAAGATAACTGTCCTCGGCGTCATCTCCAACAAAACCACTCGCCATCAGTTCCGCTTGCGATGCCAAACTGAAGTCGGCTTTAGTCGATTCACCCCCGTGACAATCAAGACAATGCTCGGTCAAAATCGAGCGCACGCTGGACTTGAAGAGGGCGGTTCCTTGTCGCACTCGCTCAACGTGCTCCGCGGATAACTCCGCCTTTCCTTCACTAGATTTTTCCACGTCATCTGCTCTCGTGACGCCGAGCGAACAAAATCCACTCATCGCCAAAATCAAAATCATGACATCAAGGCGGTGCAATCGATCGGAGAAATTCAACTTCTCTATCCTTGTGAATGCAATTTGATACAAAACCCAGATCGATTGTACACGGAAAGATGGCGGTTCGAGCGATGTCGAATTCTCAGGGTTTTCCAAACAATTGAAGACCAAAAGCTAAACGCATGAGCCGGACTCGATTGCGTGAATCGATCGACAGGGCCCAAAACGGTATTGAATGGTGGCGTGAACCACCTCGGTTGGGGAGCCGATTCTGATGGAAAACTGCAAACCTCACTTCATCAGGTGGATTTATCATCACGAAGCATCGATCAGATTCGGAAAGACACGAGACGCAACGAAAACCACGCTTCCAAATGCTTCACATCAAGACTTCAGTCATCCAACAGCAGTCTCCAAAGAGAGATCAATACACCCGCGTTTCGTGGTTAATCATTCGAGCCGAAGCAATGACTGATTTACCGCAACCCATGAGCCTCCACAACCTGAATCCCTGCTCGGGGAAAACCTTCGAGCGTCTGAAAGTTTTTTTCGCGTTACGCAGTTTTCATTCAGGACTCTCTTCCAGGGCCCGAATCGGCTCAGAGGGGGAAGACTCCAAGCCAACCGTATTGACGGCAACCACCTGATAGATGTGTTGTTGACCAGCCTTCCAGTCTCGATCAGAGAAATCCATCGAGGCGAGAGGAAGGGTTGGAGTGTCGCTGTACAAAAGATTTTGAAATAGCGGCCGACCGAATCGATTCTGTTCTTTTTCTGGAACTTGACCGATTCGTTTGCCGTCTCGATAAATTAAGAACTTACCAAGACCGCTCTGAAGGTCAGCCCGAATCGACCAGGTGAGCGTCCCCGAACTAAAACTCAACTGCTCGGGACGAGGTGGAGGAGATTCGTCTTCAACCTCTGTGTTCTGGACATACTGCATCCACTGCCGAGCAATCTTCGCGTTCGGCAACCAAGTTGATTTTTTCCGATCGCCCTCAAATGCTTCCGCCGGCTGGGCCTGAAAGCCCGGTGTGTTCGACAGCCAGATGCCGTCTTCTTTCATCTCTCGCAATGATTGGTTTGGCTTGTCCGGTAACCTAACTTCGAGACACGCATCCAACCAGGGAATCGCAAGATAACGCTGATTACCGCACTCATGGCTCGTCAGTGGATCCACCGCCACCCCAATCAATCCACCTCGACCACGCACGTCGTAGAAAAAATCTTCATTGGCCGGCCACACACGTGCGAAGCGCCCCTCAGTGACAGTCACTCCTTCCTTGGTTCCTGGATTGCACATGATCGGTACGCGCAGTACCTGGTCCGATAACTGGTGCGGATGGATTAATGGACGATCCGGATTAATTCTGAGCAAAGGAACTCCCGATCTTAGCCATGCCGCAGCAACGCGATCTGGGTGCAATAGCACCATACCGCCGGCCCAATGACCACCCCCGCTATGGCCCCACAGTGCCCAAGGCACCTCGTGTAATTCTGGGTGGCCGGACTGCTCACCTAGGTCAACAAGCGCTTTCTGAAATGCTTTGCCAGATCCGTTCCGAGGATCACACCATAACTGACAATCCGTTGCGGCAGGTTGTTCGTAAGCAGGGGACATCAACGCACATCCATGCTGCCTTGCCAACGCTTGCCAGTGAACATCAAAAGCACCCGACAATCCGGATTGGCAGGAGCCCTCGCCACAGCCGTGCTGATGGACAATAACGCCCCGTAAAACACGAACGTCCTCGGGAATCCAAATCGTGTAATTCACTCCAAAAACCAGTTGGGGATTCGCTTCAGACGGCTCGTAACGAACTCGGTAATAGGGTGGGTCGGCTTCAGGAAACTGGTCGTACGGAGAGGGCTGCGCGGACGCGAGCGAGGTCAATGAAAAATACAAAACCGTCAGCAGTAAATTCGAACACAATAACTTGTTAACCATCATTGAATACTTTCTTGGTTCATTGAGAATTAAGTGCAGTTCTCTCAATCTTCTCGCTGATCTTTCAGCACAAGCGATTTTCGTGCGAAGGACGGAATCCCGCAGAAACCTTGCGGAATACCCGCGAAAATCGGATCACTCGAGATCCGAGCCATCAACATTTATCCTTCGTTTCTTGTCAGCCTTTCGATCAAATAATCAGTTGGCGACGCTGGCAGTCCGTCAGTCTTTCCGGGATAGACCAAATCGCACTCAACATCCAGTTGGTGCAAGCGTTCCTGCAACTTGACGCCAAAATTTGAAGTGTGAGTTGGATCTCGCTGCGGCTGCCCCAAGCCAGGAACCGCCGAGTAGAACAGATAAACCGGTGGATCATCCTGTGACGCAAGGGCGTAAGGGGAATATTCACCAATCCATGGCAACAATCGATCGCGTTGGGCTAAGAACTCGGCAAACTTCGGGACGCCGAAGGCATGGCCCCCATAACGACTGTTTGGTGTCCACGTTCTCATCTGCTGCGGATCAAGTGTGGTTTGTGCACCAATCACCGCGGCGCAAAACAGCCTTGTTGACTCCCGCGCAATCGGGTCTTCACTATCTTTGTCCGCGAGGTCATCGTGGAAGGCCAACCAGAGACTTGAACAGGCGCCGGCGGACCCCCCCGCCGCACCAATGCGTGTCGGATCAACGTTCCACTCCAAAGCATGATGCTTCACAAATTGAAGTGCGCGGGCCGCATCCTCAAGCGGAGCCTTCACCGGTGGCATCACCTGGTCCTTCGCCGCGTGCCGCATCAGGCGATAGTTAATAGCGATGACAGAGATACCACGATTCAATAGTGCATTCACATCGACAAACCGATTCACTCGTTCCTTTTCTCCACCAGACCAACCGCCACCATGAATCACAAAGACGGCCGGCGTTGGTTGATCAGATTTGGCTCTCCAAAAATCCAGTACCTGTCGCTCATGAGAATCGTAAGCAACCTCGGAAAGGGTAGGGGTGGGCACGACTGAATCATCAATTGCAACTTGCGCTTCCTTCGATTCGCCACTCCTGTTTTCCTGGCCCATTGAAAAATTAGGCCACATGCAAAAACAAACCAACATCAGAACAGTCAAAAACCACTTCATCTATTTGAAATCCTGCTAATTAGAAAACACCTGGCTCAACATGTTATGTCCGCGAGTATTTTTACTCACCGCCCCTTCAAAAACCTCCGGCAGTCAACCTCAAGCAAAAATCCAGACTCCGGAACTTTGAATCGATAGAAAGCCCAATGGTATACCGGCTTGCATCCTCAATCATCAATCCGAAGTATCAACCACCCCGTAATTCAAGAGAAAAAACCATGATTCCATCGCCCAATCTTAACTCACAAGCGGGGGGAGATCTTCACGTGCATCTTGAGGTCGTGCACTCAGCGTTTTGTTCATTGCATCGGAAAGACCACACACCCACACCACTTCGCAGTGTTATGATATTGGGTTAATGATTCGGGAAGAGGCAACCAAGATACACAGGGCGCAATCTCGCAGCAGCATCCTCGCAAAATCAAAACAGAATCGCTAAACCCGACCAGAACAATTCGCCAAAAACCAGCTTGATTGCGATCAATCCGATCGAGAAAACCTGACCATTGAAATCTGCGGTAACCATCAGAAAATGCAATCCGAGATTTTATTGGGTTGAGAAGAATCAGCCAATTTTTGAAAGTGTGTTGATCCATGAGACATTGCTTCCAACTCATTGTTTTAATCACCCTCAGCTTCTATCTGTTCCCCGTCTACCTGCGTGCCGATGATGGCGAATCTTTCGAATTCTATGAAAAGCAAGTGCGCCCGGTACTGGTAAAGCATTGCTACGAGTGTCACTCGGGAACCAAAGCAGGTGGTGGCCTTTCCTTGGAAGATGCTTCGGGATGGTTAAAGGGTGGCGAGAGTGGGGCCGCCGTGGTTGCCCACGAGCCAGAATCAAGTCTTCTGATTGAAGCGGTTCGTTACAAGTCACTTGAAATGCCACCGCTCGAGGCGGGTGGCAAATTAAACGAAGAGACAATCGCAACCCTCACCACATGGATAAAGAATGGAGCCTCGGCTCCAAAAGATTCAACAATCAAAGTGGGTGGAATGCGTCGGGAGCAGGCTGAAAAATGGTGGTCCTTCCAGCCCCTGCAACCTTTCAAACGGGAACTTACCAGTGAACTCATTGATTCGGATATCGAGTCGGGTTGGACGCAGCAAGGACTTAAGCCAAGTCAACCAGCGGACAAACGCACATTGATACGCCGTGTCACCTACGATCTAACTGGCCTGCCACCCACTCAAGAACAAATCGCTGAATTTCTCAATGATCAATCTGAACATGCATTTGCCAATCTCGTTGATCGACTTCTGGAATCACCGCAGTATGGTGTTCATTGGGGACGCCGTTGGTTGGATCTAGTGCGGTACGCCGATACAGCGGGTGAAAACACCGACAGGCCACTTCCGCATGCTTGGCGTTATCGCAACTGGGTATTTGATGCATGGAATCAAAACATGCCTCTTGACCAATTCGCCAGAATGCAAATCGCGGGTGATCTCTTATCGATCTCCAAATCGAAACCGCATCAACCCGAGGGAATCATCGCAACAGGTTACCTCGCCATCGCAAGACGATTTGGACATAACATTGATCACGATATGCACCTGACATATGAAGATGTGATCGACAACCTCGGAAAAACATTTCTTGGCCTGACGCTTGCGTGCGCGCGATGCCACGATCACAAGTACGACCCAGTCAGCCAAGAGGATTATTACGCACTCTACGGTGCTTTCGAAAGCAGTAAATTTTCTTTCCCGGGTTGTGAGCCAATTGGACAACCTCGAGACCTCATTCCTCTGATCGAATCCGAACGATATGACGAGATCCAACAGCAATATGAGACATCGCTAGAACAATACAATCAATCAGCCAACGCAAGGAAAATGCATTCCGATCACCTCGCCGCACTACAAGAAAAATCAGCGACTTTACTGGCCTCAGATCAAGTCGGTGAAGGCGAATCAAAGCAGATCACCAGCAATGAAAGTTCAGACCCCATCGAAATCTCGATGAGAAAAGGAGAAGTACTGCAACTGACCGTTCTTCCAAATGCCAATCACGGTGCCGACACAACACGGATAGAACTATCCATCGAATCAATTTCCGACTCGGCAGCTAAGTGGCATTCGGATGAGCTGATACCCCGCTTTTCCGAACAAAATTCGGCGATAGGTTCACGGGGAGCGACATGGTGCCTACTTGATCTTTCCGAGAGTCCACGTTTACTTGCAAACTATCAAGCAGGCATCTCCAACCAACCTAGCCTTATCTCCTTTACCAACGCGGAACTTCCTTCAGCGATGGTGAATCAATCAGAACAAAGTGTTGCAGTTTGGACAACACTTCCCAGCCGGTCTCTGTTTTTGCATCCAGGACCAAATCAAAACGTCGCCATCACATGGACATGTCCAAAAGATGACACCTACACGATCTTCGGCCTAGTCAATGACTCGCATCCGGCGGGTCTCGATGGTGTTTCCTATCGGTTGCAACATTTTGATGATCCTGATTTAGGACCAGGTCTCATGCAGCTTGATGAAATCACCCGCGCTGAGATCCACGACCCACCTGACCCGCCAGAGATTCCCGTTGCATATGGTGTTGTCGAAGGTGAAATAAAAAACAGCATGTTGCAAGAACGTGGTGATCCCGAACAGCTGGGACAACCGATCACCCGGCATTGGCTAACGGTTTTCGGTGGCAAGACATTGGATTCCCCAGCATCCAGCGGACGACTCGAAATGGCTGATGAAATCGTCCGCAATCCGCTTTTCAGTCGCACGTTTGTGAATCGACTTTGGCAATGGCATTTTGGACAAGGACTCGTCACGACACCCAATGATTTTGGCTTCCGAGGCAGTCAACCAACACATCCCATTTTACTGGAACAACTCGCGGCTCATTTTGTAAGCGGTGGATATCGCATCAAGGAGATGCATCGCCTGTTAGTCAATACACGCACTTATCAGCGTGATAGTCTGAACGTCAAAAACCTAGAAAAAGATCCTGACAATCATTGGCTTTCTGGGTTTACCCGACGACGACTGACTGCAGAGGAAATTCGAGATAGCCTTCTGATGGCCAGTGGTGAAATTGACCTCGATTTTGGTGAAGCTCATCCTTTCCCACCGGAGAAAGACTGGAATTACAGCCAACATAATCCCTTCAATGCGGTCTACAGCAACGCGCGGCGAAGCGCGTTCATGATGGTTCAGCGTCAGCGGCGTCACCCCTACCTGGCATTGTTTGATGGACCTGATCCCAATGCCAGCACACCCGCACGCCAGAGCACCACGGTTCCTGTTCAATCGCTCTATTTCCTCAACGATCCCTTCTTCCATCATCATGCCGCCGCTTTTGCGAATAAGTTCACCGATACTAAAAAATCGGAAGATCGCCTCGTCTTGATGTACCAAAAACTGTTCGGTCGCGATCCTGATCCGGACGAAATCCTTCTTTTCCTCGATTACCTTGAAACACAAAACCAATCGCACTCGGAAGTCTGGTCCTCGATAGCACGAACCATGCTTTCTAGCAACGAATTCCTGTATATCGACTAAGTCAGCTAGCAGGAATTAAAAACTACCATCAATCTGTTCAGGCAGCATTGCGAATTCAACTCACATAACGAATTCATTCCCCTCTCCAGATGAATCGTGACCTTATGAAGTCAACTAAAATTCCAAGACGGCAATGGTTGCAATCCGCGGTTGTCGGGAGCTCAATTTTTAACGGGCTCCTCCACCCTGCGCATGGTGGAATCTCAGACGCAAGCGTAAGAACACACCACGCTGCCAAAGCAAAGCGAGTCATTTTCTTGTTCATGACGGGTGGGGTGTCCCACGTGGATACGTTCGATCCAAAACCAGCGTTGACAAAAGACCATGGCAAAGAGATTCAAGCGGATCACCCGGAGATCAAAGAACGACCAGGTTATGAGCGAATCTATCTCAAGAAACCTCAATGGAGTTTTCAACCGCACGGTCAATCGGGTATCGAGGTCAGTGAATTATTTCCCCATGTTGCACAATGCGTCGACAACATCGCAATGATTCGATCGATGCACACCTCCCATTCCAACCACTACAACGCAACTTTGGGAATGCACACAGGATCGTTTGCATTCTCACGTCCAAGCATTGGTTCTTGGGTCACTTATGGCTTGGGTACAGAAAACCAAAACCTGCCCAGCTTTATGGTTCTAGCGCCCCAGCAAACCTACGCAGGAACGCAGGTTTACTCAAACGATTTTCTTCCCGCGGTCCATCAGGGTACGCTTGTTGTTCCCGGTCAAGAACCGATCAGAAACATCGCTCCTCGGGTGCCACCTTCTAACCAAAGAAAACAGATTGACCTCTTGCGAGCTATCAATGAAAGGCATTTGAAGGAGCGAGTTCGGGACCCACAACTCTCGGCTAGAATCGCCACGATGGAAACCGCGTTCGGCATGCAGATGGCTGTACCTGACGCCTTTAACTTTTCCAGCGAAAGCAAAGAAACACTTGACCTATACGGACTTGAGCCAGAACAAAAAACGGGTTTCGCTTGGCAATGCCTCGCGGCACGCCGATTAGTTGAAAGAGGTGTTCGCTTTATCGAATTAATCGATACTGGTTCTTCCGGAAACTGGGATGCTCACGGCGATATGATGACTCACGTTGGTCTCGCAAAAAACGTTGACCAACCCATTGCCGCATTACTAAAAGATTTGAAACGTACCGGACTGCTCGAGGATACCCTTGTTGTTTGGACAACAGAATTTGGTCGCACCCCCTTCAATAACTCAGCGGAAGCAAAGGGCCGAGAACACCATCCCTGGGCTTTCAGTTCCTGGCTCGCTGGTGCTGGTGTCCAAGCGGGTGTTGTTCATGGCGCTACCGATGAACATGGAATGCGAGCCACTGAGCAACCCGTTCATGTTCATGATCTTCATGCCACGATTTTGCATCTCATGGGATTTGACCACGAGCGTCTCACTTATCGGCATGCCGGACGCGATTACCGGCTTACCGATGTGCATGGATCAGTAGTTCAGGGAGTGCTTAGTTAAGACTTCTGAGATTCCCAAACTCATGCTTTTTGAAAACCCGATGCTTCTCCGCTTCATGATCTCTGAGTACTTGACCAATGGACCGATAGAAGGATCCGAGAGAAATCAGAAACATGAAAGCTCGCAGGGCATCAGGCAACCTGATTCCTCGCAGTCACCCCGTTCAGGGAAAGCTTCGCCTGGCTGATCACTTTAACATGATCAATCAAATCAAAAGACGATTATTCGCTAGCGCATCAGAGGTGGATTCACTCCCCGCTCGGCGAGCTGACCAATGTAAGTGTCCGGGTCTCGTTCAAGCGAGCGAGCACATCCGGGACAGCAGATGTAGACGGCTCGACCATTTAGGTTGACCTTGTAAGGCCCACCCATTGCGTCCAGTGGTTCGTCCATCACGGGGCAATATGCTTGTCGAGCTATGTGAGTTGCGTCCGCTTCAGATACCCGCAAAACCCCAGTGGGCAACTTCTCTTCCTCGACCAAATCAGCCAGAGTGCGCTGGTTCGAACTCGCAGCAATGTGGTCCAACAATTCAGGAGAACCATTCCGCAGGGATTCATTTACGAAGTGGTTTGGATTCGCCTCAACTTTTTTTAAGCAACCTTTGCAACATAGAAAGAGTGGATGACGTCCGACCATCACCTTAACGGGTGATCCCATGCTTCCAAGCGGCATCCCCATCACCGGGCATGTACTTTGAAGGTCGACGAGGGAAGTGTCCGCTTCAGAGGTTAAATGAGCAGAAACGGAAGGATAGTGACTGATGACATCCAATGGAGTACCCGCCAGTTCTTTCACGCAATCATCTGAACAAACATAAACTGTCTTGCCGTTTAATTTCGTCCGCCTCGCACGCTCATTTAATCCCAAAATCCGACCATCCAACGGACAAAAACGCTGCCTCTTGATGGCGAGTTCCCTCTGCAATTCAGCAGGTATTTTGATTGAACCCAACTGGCGAAACACAAGCAATTTCTTTTCACCGGAAAGATCAGCAAGTTGGAATCTCGCCTCGACCAAACCTCCTTTTACCTGCGGGACGGGATATCGCGCCACGAAGTACTTCCCGTTTTCGAGTGACAGCCCCACTCGGTAACGCTTTGATTGATCGGGAAAACGTAGCGAGACGACAGCTCTTAAATCGGTCAAGTTAATCTTGGATGAGTCTTCGACCCCCTCGGATTCGACGCCTTGGGAGACGACAAGCTTAATTCGGTCAGTCTCGAAAACTGTCTCAACCTGGTAACCGCCCAATTGCCGGGTTTGTTCAAACAGGTTTTTGTTCGCTGACTCTTCGATTTTGAGGTCGTCGGCCATGACGTTCGTTAAAACGCAAAGCAAGCCGGCTCCGCCCGAGAAAGCGACAAAAACGCTTCGGAACCAATCTTTGAAAATCATACCCACGTCCATGTCTTGAATTTCATTCTCGTTGAAGCAGTCCGCTGTAATTGGCGGAAATACACTTCGGAGAGGCGTTGCTTTTAAGCAGAATTAACCGAATGTGATGCCACACCGCAAGAGAAACATGCGCGACCAGTGACAGGCCTGACCGAGGTAAAGGGGCAGTGAACAACGGCAAGCAAAGCAGTCGCTGCCGTGGAACGTTCGTTCAAGAATCTGAAGCTGCCTCGCTTGCTCGTGACTGAGTCACCATGAGCCAGAGAGAGCAATCACTTATTTCCCACCTCACAAAATCCCGAAGTTACAAGGCTTTCTAAGCACAGTGGCGTGAACTCCGACATCGGATTGATTGACTGTGGTCGTCCACACGAAGAAAGACTGAAGACCCAACCACATCAATTCTCTTCACTGGTGATGGATGAGATTGTCATCTTTAGCTCCAAGTACCAGCAGTACAGAGTGGGAAGGATGAATGAAGTGATCGGTTCCACCAACATGCCACCAAAAACAGGAATCGCCATCGCCCGCGCAACATCCGCTCCTTTTCCAGTGGCGATCAAAATTGGCACCAAGGCAATAAGGGTCGTGAGAGTCGTCATCACGCAAGGCCGAATACGCTTAAGCCCTGCTTCGTAAATAATCTGCCGTAACTCGTCCCGATTTCTTGGATGATGTTTTGCAAGGGATTGTCGAATGTAAGTTGCCATCAAAACACCGTCATCCACAGCGAGACCGAAAAGGGCGATGAATCCCACCCATACAGCCGTGTTCAGCTGAACTTCCATCAACGCGACCAAAACGAGTCCACCCGCAAAAGCAACCGGGATTCCGCTAAAGACGGCTAGAGCAATCGGCAGATCGCGAAATTGCAGATAAATCAAACCAAGGTTGATCATGATGACCAAAGGAATGATCCAACGAAGTCGTTGATTCGCCTCCATCTGATTTCGGAAACCACCAACCATTTCGAGTGAATAACCGGGTGGTAATTTGAGATGATCCGGATCCAACACAGTCAGTTGCTGAGCGATTCTCAACTGCTTCTCCACCGCCGCAACCGTCTCAAGGTCACCCACTTTTCCACTTGGCATGAAACTCACGTGAGCAACGAGTCTGGCATTTTCGCTATTGATAACGCCGGGACCCCAGGTCGTTTCCATTTGGGCCACTTCTTCCAATGGAACGGAGGCACCACTTGGGGTGACGACGGGTGTTTGTCCAAGTTGTTCAACCCGTTCTCGGAGATCCCTGGGATACCGTAATCGAACGGGATACCTCTCACGACCTTCAACGGTTGAGATCAGGTTTGACCCGCCCAACGCCGTCTCGATGACTTCATTCACCTTCGCGATACCCATACCAAATCGTGAAGCGGCGTCCCGATCGACCGAAAACTCGATGTACGGCTTGCCGAGAACAAGATCGGGGTTAACCGTTGCACCATCCACCAGTGGGTTGCGTTTTAAAGTACTGGCAACTGACAAGGCTGCCTGCCCCAGCTGCTTGAGGTCATCACCATAAATTCGAATTGCCATGGGCGCTTTAATCCCGCTTTGCAACATAACCACCCGGCCTTCAATCGGCTGCAATGCTGATGCGCGTGTAACTCCTGGCAAGGTTGCAACGCGATTAATCTCATCCCATATCGCTTTTTTTGTCACTCCCGGTCGCCACTGTGACTTGGGACGTAACATGACGTAAGTCTCGATCATTGAGACCGGGGCAGGATCAAGTGCGGAATCAACACGACCAATTTTTCCCAAGACATTCTCAACTTCGGGGATCTTTTCAATCAGTACATCCTGTGTCTGCAGGACCTGCATCGCCTGAGAGAAACTTGCTGCCGGATAAAGGGTTGGCATGTAAAACCAACTGCCCTCATCAAGGGCGATCCAATCATCGCTCTGCAGACCTTGAAAAACATTTTTACCTCGGGCGTAGCCGGGTATTTTGTCCAAGTCAGCACCAACGAATATTGCGAACCGTTCCACCGGCCGAAGTAGGCCCGGTAGTCCAAACCATGCTCCAAATCCGAAGAAACAAAGGACGGCGGGAAAAACAAGGACGATCCATTTATTTCTTAAAGCGAACCTCAGCCGAGCTGCGTATAACCACCTCACCCATCGGCTGGTTGGAATCATTTCGATAGGACGAACTCTCTCTCGAGAAAGTTGCCAGCCAACCAAAAATGCAATCAGCGCGACACATCCCAGTGTGGGAACGACTGAAAGGGACACAGTCTTCGAGAGTTCCTCTATCCAAAAGACATAGATCACGCCCGTCACTAAAATTGAAGAAGCCAAACCAATGGAAAATGACTCTGTTTTCTTTCTTTTTTGCGTCCTCATCAACAATTGAGATAAAGCGGGCACCATGGTGACTGCAGCAGCGAGAGATGCGGCGATCGCAAACGTTTTGGTGTAGGCCAAAGGCGAGAACAAACGATCATCACGGCCGGTCAAAAAGAAAACTGGTAAAAAACTGATCATGGTGGTCGCAACAGCGGTAATCACCGCCGGCGTCACCTCCATTGCACCGGCGAAGACAACATCTTGACGTTGATTCTCAACAAGCGTGTCTTGGTCCCCATCGACATTCGCCCCGCTGGATGTCTCCCAGTCAGCAAGGTGCCCATAGATATTTTCTGCCAAGATGATTGACATATCCACCATGGTTCCGATGGCAATGCCAATCCCCGCGAGTGACATGATATTCGAGTCGACTCCGGCCCATTGCATTGCGGCGAAAGAGACCAGAACAGCCAAAGGCAAACAGAAACCGACAATCAAGCTGCCTCGGATATGCAGGAGAAAAATTAAGACGACAGCAATGGTCATTGCGATTTCATCTCGAAGCACCAGTGTCAGGGTTTCGACTGTCTCATTGATCAGGCCCGTTCGGTCATAAACCGCCTTAACGCGAACACCCTCAAGTGATGGCTCGATTTGCCGAAGCTTTGACCTGACTCGCTGAATTACGTCTCTCGGATTTTCACCGTATTTCATCACGATGACACCACCCACCGCCTCGGCACCATTGAAATCCAACGCCCCGCGTCGAAAATCAGGACCGACCTGTACGCGCCCCACATCCTGAACCCGAATCGCAACACTGTCTTTCTGCGTGATCACCGTCTTCTCGATGTCCTCAATCGTGACGGCCGAGTCGCCCCCACGACCGAGGAAGCCTCGACCACGCACAATGAATTCCATCCCCGTCGATTCAATCGTTTTCGCACCAACATCCATATTCGAAGAACGGATCGCATCGAGAACCGAATCAAGGGTGAGTTGGTGATAGCGAAGAAGATCCGGGTCAATTTCGATTTGATACTGACGGACGTAACCACCAATCGATGCAACCTCACTGACACCCTTGACCGCTTGCAATTCATATTTGAGGACAAAGTCCTGCAGACTTCGCAAATCCGCCAAATGCATTCCACTTGGCGGTGGCACCAACACGTAATAAAAAATCTGGCCCAAGGCGGTCGCATCAGGACCTAATTGCGGTGTCACCCCCGGGGGCAACTGCGCTGATGCCGACCCAAGTTGCTCGGCAACACGACTTCGAGCCCAGTAAAAATCCGTGTCGTCACTAAAAGTGATCTGCACGAAACTGTACCCGAACATACTCTTGCCACGTACCGAATCTGCACCCGGTACGGAGGACAAAGAGACACTAAGTGGGTACGTGATCTGGTCCTCAATATCCTTTGGAGAGCGACCAGCCCAAGGTGTTAGAACAATGACTTGATTTTCCCCGACATTGGGAATCGCATCAATCGGGATCGAGCGATAACTAAACCAACCAAGCACGCCAACGCCCAACGCAATCAGCAGCGTTAGCCATGGTTCTTTGACGCAAAATCGAATCAGACCACGAAGAATCATCTCGCCTCCTTGTTAAGATCGGTCGATTCTCCATCGAGGTTCAACGACATATCTTGAGCCAATTCTCCGCAGCGCAACATCAAACTGCCCCAGTAAGGATTCATCAATTCGCCATCAGCCTGCATCCAATCGCCGCCATTCCCAGGGACCATGGGGCAGTAATAATGCATGAGTGATTTCGAAGTTATCGGTCCTCGGATCTCCGCAGCAAGACGCAGCAATGAATGACTGACCATGCGAAACTGTGACCTCCATTGTTCCATCGAACCTTCAAGTCGAGAGGCTGCACGCCTTGCCGCGGCGAGATGGCGACGCCCAACATCAGTGATGTCTGGACTTTGCTCAAGCGCCGAAAACATTTCAATTAACGTATTGAGATTCACCGCCGAAGGCGCTCGATCCTCGGCGAGGCTTTTCACCATTTCAAAGTAGATCGAATAGACTGCATCTAAGTGCGTACCCGATTCACCCGATAAAATCATGGGCGTTTTATCTGGCAGCACGAGTGGTTCGCTCGGAAATCTTGGAGCTCGGTCAGGATCAATTAATGAAGGATTACCGATCAGTTGCATTTGCGAATCAATGAGGAAATTTCCATCTAACGCGACAATCTCTCCCTCCTCCAGACCCTCCATGATCACTGCATGCTCTTGTGTCATCACTCCGAGAGAGACTTGCCGAATCTCAAAACGCCCCGGATCTGATTCGACGTACAGCACCGCGTTATCACCAGCGACCAAAACTGCATTCCGTGGCACCGTTATCACCTCTTGGTCGGGAATTGGATGACTCGCAAACCCGAGATCAGATGTGGGAATTAGATCCATCCCACACAGTGGACAGGAGCCAGCTTGATCTCGAATTAACTGGGGATGCATCGGGCTGATGAATTTGTCAGCCAGTTCCGGATCGTAAACCTGCTCTGCAGAAACAGCCGGAATGGAGATACGGGCAGTCGCAAAGTCACCCGGTCGCAATTCTCCTTCAAGGTTCAACACCTCGACCCGAACACGTACCGTTTTCGTCTTGGTATTGACCGTGGGCTCAATAAAAGCAACCCGCCCCGTAAAGACTTCACCTTTCACGGATTGAATTTCAGCTTCGACAATTTGGCCAAACCTAATCAACGCAGCATCTGCGGGAAAAAGATCCAGCATCAACCACACAGTGCTCAGATCCGCAATGCGAAAAATCGCGTCACCGGTTTTCACATAGTCACCCTCTAACGCATTCTTCTCGATCACAGTGCCGGTCAGCGACGATTTGACTTGTGTTCTTGATTCAGGCTCCCCGCGGCTTCGCAAACTATCGATCTGCGCCTCCGTCATGCCCAATTCAACAAGCTTGACCCGAGCCATCTCCGCCAGACCGTTCTGCGAGGACAGCACCGAATCGAGTAGATTCTCCTTCAGACCCGCAAGGTACTCAGCCTGAGCCGTGTAAATCTGGGGGCTATAAATCAGGGCAAGGTTATCACCCTCAGAAACGGGTACACCTATGTAATTCGCATATAACTTTTCAAGTCTTCCGTCCGAGTGCGCAGAGATCGTTGCCAGCCGACTCTCGTCAAACGCAATGGTTCCCACCGTCGCAATCGATCTCGTCACAATTTCACGCTTTACGGGAGCCGTCGTAATCCCCGCGATACGACGCGCATGGGCATCGATCGTGATGGAAATTCCATCCCCTGATGCATCACTTGTTGCTGCCACTAACTCCATCGCGCATACCGCGCATCGACCAGGGTTAGATGTCGCGGGCGTGCACATCATGGGACAAATGTATCGCTGTGGAACCGCTGCAGGATCCAATTTGCTGTCCACAGTGGAGACAGAAACAAGCCAACCACTTCGCTGCGCGACACCTAAACAGAACAGCATCAAGACAAAAGAAGCGACAACAATCGCGATCTTGCCAAATCCTTCAAACAATGAGCTGATCATAGGAATTTCTAATACTCGGGTGTATGAATTCGAAACAGTGAAGCCAGCAAGACCAGACTTTTTTGACTTACTATCAGGGTGATGAACTGACTTGGACTCACCGGTATCCGAACACTCAGAATCATTTGTGGTCTTGATCATCAAATTACTTATCGGAAACTACGTCAGGGTATTGAACGAACCAGAGCAATCGTGTTCTGGCAAACGAGATGCACAATCACCAATGTCTGCGCCAAACACGAACATCCAACTCAGTGAGAGGAACGTGTCTACACACTCAGTAAAGATAGAAAACCAATCATGATGGCCAGCCTTTCAAGTGCTGCACTAGAGAATGCACGAATACAAACGCGACTCGGTGAATTATCCAGAAACACAAGTAACTGCTCGCGTTAGATACCTACACCACGGTGCCTGACGAAAAATCATTCAGGCTGTCATGCGATCAAGCGACGGCGTGGAAATGAGATAGGCAACGCAATGATTGCGTGCAGGCCCCAAGACAAATTGGTTATAGAAGCCAAACCGATAAATGACGTTGGCCAAAGTGGGCAGGTGTCGCATTCGTCATCAGTTGCCCACTGTCAAAACGCAACAATACTTTGACGTTTGCGACAACATCTACGATGGAACCGACTGCTATTGCACCCCTAAGAGCATCAGCCGCACTCCTTCTTGAGGGTAAGGGTTGGTTTGGCGAGGCAATGCAATCACACGCCTTGACAGCTTTAATCAAGGCAATATTCAAGTGGTGGGATTGCGTGGCAGATCGCGTTGCCCTCTTGAAGCCCTGACATCCATTCTGCTTGACAGAATCGAGGCTATTTGAATCCAAGTGCTTTAACTGAGAAGTACCTGAAGACGATCGAACCTGTGTTAATTCGCAATTCGCCTTTTGGGAGTCAGCCTTAGCACTGGATGGATTCGCGGTTCCGCCAAGTTGACTGCCGCAACAGGATCGCCGCGAAATGACGACGTTCTTACTCTTGGGGCGACAGCACTGACATCTCGAGCTTGAAAAACCGTTGCTGGGACATGTCACACCCGAGCACTGCAGGCTCATCGAAGAACCTACAAAAACCCCAAGAACGGGCTGACCAATCATCACTATGATCAGCGAAACTTTGACGGCTGTAGGGATTTGAAGGAAGTTCGCCATACTGCGGATCCGATAAGACGTGGACGGTAACCGCATTGTACTCACTCTCAACAGGGTCTACCTGCAAGCGACTTTAATGATTAGGAAAAACATTCTGCCTGATCGAACAAAAATCTCCAGAACGGGGGGTGTTATCAGGGCAATCCTCTCCATCACACCTATCGCCGCGGTCTTGCTTGCGGCCATCTTGACCGTTGGTTGCCGAAGTCATTCAAAACAGGGCCATCCGAAGCAGTTCAAGAATCTCTTCCCGAGACCATCAAAGAATGAAGGTTTAGAATCCTTCAACCTTTCTGAACATCGAAAACCGTCTCACCCACTTGAAACGCGGACATCTTTTCCGGCCCCTGATCAAGCGAACTCTCCACTGTCACCACAAGCAGAATCGTCGATAAATCCGTCGGAAAACGACGACAGAGAGAACCAAAACTCAGGTCAACTCAGCGACGGTGAATCATCCAGCATCGTCACCGTTGCGTCGCATCACCGGGTAGTGAGCAAACTGGATCAGTCAGACTTACCGCCCAGTGAACCAGGGCCTCCGGCAACATCGAGGAAAGTCAGCAGCGATTTCGAATCCAGAATTCAAGGGGAATCATCGCCAGATCAAGCACCCTTAAAGATGGTGGAGGCTCGAGCAGCGCGATCTGTATTGGAAGGATCGAAACAACCAGTTGTTGACTCGAAATCCAATCATCTCTCTCAAAACTCACCACACATGCCCGAAAGCCCCATCATCTTTGTCTCCTCCGATCCCGCCAAGAAAATTTCCTCATCGAGTTCTCTTGGTACTGGTTCGTTGGCGATGCTGGTTGAGAAGGCCTTGGACGGTCATCCGAAAATCAAAGCCGCGCGTCACCGAATTGAGTCTGTTCGCAATCAATTACCTCAAGTCACCTCACTTCCGGACCCAACTTTCAACAATGTGTTTTGGCCGATTCAAAAGCATTCTTTACAAACGGCAGCCGGTCGTGTCGGTAATCAGATGAGCCTCAACCAAGGTGTGCCTTGGCCTCAGAAACGACAAACCAAAGCTCTGATCATTGAGAAGCAAGTCAAAGCTGAAATCGCAAAGCTGAGGCAAATCGAAAGCGAGATTGAAGAGTCTGTCAAGCTTGCCTACTTTGATCTTTGGCTCTCGGTACAGTCGATCGAAATCAAGCGTAAAACGCGTCAGATATTAGAAGACCTGATTCCAATTGTGGAAGCACGGTATCGAAGCGGTGGTTCACAGCGAGATGTGCTACGGGCTCGAATCTCCGTCGCTCGTTTCGATCAGCAAATAGCGAATTCAGAACAGCAGAGAGAGGTGGCACTCGCCGTGCTTGCTGATCTCACGCAGGAGAGAGCCGATTTCCAGCTTGATGCACCACAAAACATGGACATCGGTGGAGTCGCGAAACGACTTGACCAACTCATCGCGATCGCCGAAAAAAACAATCCGGAACTAAAGAGCCTTGGCTGGCAGTTTGAAAAGGCGAAACAGAATGTTGAACTGGCGAAACTGCAACAGCGTCCGGACCTGCAATTCGGTCTTCACTGGGGATTAGTCAACGATAATCGGGAGGTCCTCAGCGGGATTGCCAACGGAAATGATTTACTCAGCTTCAATGTAGGTACCTCTCTTCCGCTATGGGGAGAGAAAAACCGAGCGGCAATCCGGGAAGCTAACAACCTGTCAAAGAGTTCAGTTTTGGAATTGGATGCCCGTCGCAACCAGATCATCAGCGAGTTACGGAGATTGCGAGCGCAAGTGGAATCCTTGACGATACGTCGCAACATTTATTCTGAAAAGATCCTTCCACGGCTTGTCGAATCGCTGCAGCTTTGCCTCGCTGACTACCGCGGTAGTCGTGTTGATTTCGGAGAAGTTACGGATATTTTTGTTGAGCAATTGATGGTGGAGACAGAGATCGTCCGAATGGACGCATCTATCGCTTCAACGCTCGCAACCTTGGAGAAAACAGTTGGCTTGAGTGGATCAATTTTAAAGCCCGATGCGGAAGAAGAATCGTTAGCAGAGTGAATGGAAAGCAGGGTAGGTCATGGTGAGACGATTCGTTCCCCATGGATATTGACCTCTCTCCGACTAGACGCCCGCCACCTCTTTCCTCGCGAACCTTGATCCTGTGCCTATGTGACTTTGCACGGACATCGCTGTGTCGACGTGTCTCACTATCCCCATCTCCGGATCGCGAAGTATCGTGATTATCCGCGGCAACGTTTCTCACTAACTGCGAACTGCTGACATCCCCCCATCGACTCGAACCACTTGTCCAGTGACCCAAGAGGCTTCGGATCCGAGTAGAAAAGCCGCCATGGAGGCAATATCTTCAACCTGGCCGACTCGCTTCAATGGGTGCTTCTCCGCCATCGCTGACTGCTTCTGCTCTGAGGATAAAAACTTCTCGCTTAACGGTGTCTGGGTCAGGCCAGGTGCGATGCAATTAACCCTTACTTTGGGTGATAATTCAGCGGCAAGAGATCGGGTCAGCCCCTCTAACGCACCTTTGACTGCAGATACAGATGCATGCATCGTCATCCCTTGAGCCACGGCAACGGTGCTGAAAAACAATGCTGCGCCATTGCCCGAGGCCTTCAGGGCAGGCAAAGCTGCTTGGAGACATTCCACCGCCGACACCACATTGAGTTGGTAATCCGAGACCATCTTGTCCCGATTTAGCTGTCTGATGGGCCCAAGATTGATCGATCCGGGGCAATAGGCGAAGCCATCAAGTCGGTCAGGTAACTGCGACACTTGCAATGCCGTCTCTGTCACATCGCAAGACAGATGACTCACTGCAGGATGCGCGTCGGAATTTTCAGCCGCTCGCGACACAACCGTCACAGCTGAACCGGACTCCGCGAGCCGGTCGACCAAGCCGCGACCAATTCCGTGACTGCCGCCAACAACTAAGTAATGTTTTGCATCCATTGAATGTCTTCTAAACGGAATGAGTTTCTGTGTTTTTCGTGAGGTGATGCTCCAGCGAATCGAAGTAATCGTTATTTCACCGAGACTTCCGATATCTTCTGGCAATCGGCACGTTCGTAATCACAAATGTCGCAACAATCGAGGCTAGAGTGCCGAAGTCGGAGCAGTAGTGAGGGACGAACGTCCCGTCTAGCGAGTAGTGTTGCTCAGTGGCAACCGAGAAATGAGAGCATCAAGATTCCAAAAATCATGTGGCTTACGATTCTGGAAGTCAGATCAGCGGCGACCGCCCCCCCGAACAGCGGTTAAAGGGCCTGAACTTAAAGTTTTGATTGCTGCGAGGTGTCGAAATCAGAGGGTCAACACCCAATCGTTTCTTCAAAACAGCTCAAAAACGCCGATATCACTGAAAAAACCGTGTTTTGATGGATGAAGAACCACTTCAGCCAACAACTTGCCTCCTGCCTATGCTCTCATATCAAATCTCTCCTTGCACAAGGTTCAACAAATGCAGATTCCCACCGAACGTAAAAGTTGCATGGAAATCGCGGGTGGGCGTCTATCTGAGGACGTTCAGTACGAGATGCCCGGTCTGAGAATGCGGGTTTTCAGTAAGCAATCGGAGCACGGACCTGAGGGCGGTGGAGAGCTTCATTTCGTCTCCTCATGTGCATCCGGGCGCATCACGCGAATGCTTATCGCGGACATTTGCGGTTCAGAAACGATCTTCAAGCAATTTTCCTGCCAGATTCGAGACGGACTCCTACGAAGCATCAACTCGATATGGCAGAACCGGGTGATCGAGGAGATGGGTCAGCAACTACAGGAATTCGCGCAGCAGGGTGGGTTCGCAACCGCTTCGATCGTGACGTTTTTCGCCCCCACACGCAACTTCGTGATGTGCAACATCGGCAACCCACCACCCATTCTTTACCGCAAGGAGAGTCGATCTTGGGAGGTTCTGCACGGGGAACAGCAGAAGGTCGCAAACCACTCCCCAACGGAAGGTGTGTTTGATGAGGGTGACTACCGGCACATTGAAACCAAGCTCGATCCGGGTGATTTATTCCTAGTATACGGCAACGGCTTCGCGCAATCGGTTTTTCCAGGCGGAGATGTCGTTGGCCACAACCGTCTTCACTCTGCACTGCAGGATTCAGCAAACACTGATCCCGAGAATCGCGTGGAGCATCTGGTCAATGTCATCCGAGGTGCTAATCCCCAGAGTGAGGACAGCACGTTGTTATCGTGTCGCGTGACGAAGCAGGCGGTCGGTCTTCGAGATAACCTACTCGCTCCGCTTCGGCTTTTCCGCCGAGCGAAAGACAACACGAATCTTTGCGAGTAGAGTGGAAGTTCTTCTAAGTTCAAACTTTAGGCTCCCCCCACGGTAAAAGTGAACCGTCCGCTGCGCACCTTCCACTGCAGTGTTAAACTTGCCGGGATGAGGTATTTACTGAGCTTGAAATTCGTCCACGCAGCCCTTGCCGCCGCACTGATGTTCTCACACGGTTCGGATGGGTGGGCTGCGAACCCGCCTGTCACTGCGTTGACCTTCAGCGCGGACGGTCAAACATTGGTTGCCGCAACTCAGAAAGGTCTCGCTTCCTACAACTGGCCTGACCTTCGAGTTGACAGGCGAGTGTCGTTTACAACCAGTTCTGATTCGGCACTGTCCCGCATCGACCACATTCACGACATCAAGTTCGCACCATCCGGAAAGTTACTCGCCATAGCGGGGGGTAGTCCTTCGGAATCCGGTTCAGTCATTACGCTCTCATGGCCAGAATTGAACAGGCTGGACGAGCATGAAATCCACAGCGACAGCATCATGTCGATACGGTGGCGGAACAGCGAACAAATTGCGACCGCGGGAATGGATCACGCAATTTTCCTTTCGGATTTACAAAACGCAGAAACACGGCTGAGTCTTGAAGGACACTCGAAAGGTGTCACTTCGATATGTTTTCTTATGAATGGTGGCTTGGTTGTAAGCGGTGCACTCGATCACAGTATTCGTGTGTGGGAGACCAATTCAGGACAGCTGTTACGAAGTCTCAGCCATCACACAGGTCCAATCAATGACATTGCAAAACACCCAAGCCATCAGCCATCACCCATGATCGCTTCGGCAAGCTCTGATCAAACCGTTCGCTTTTGGCAACCATCGATCGGACGCATGGTCAGATTTTGCCGATTGAGCGCCGAACCCATTGTTATCGATTGGATTCCCAACGGCGAAGCACTCGCGGTTGGATGCGTTGATGGCAGCCTCCATCTGATAAATCCGGACACGGCCAAGATCATAAAAACGGTCCGAACGAACCTAGGCTGGATTTTTTCAATGGCGATCCATCCAAATGATGGATCCGTTGCCCTTGGCGGAAGCAACGGAATGATCCAACGGGAGCAACTCGATCATCCTTCCCAGAAAAGTATTGTTCCTTAGACGACGATGTCTCAAGTTTGATAGCCGACTGCGATTGCCTTGGATTGATACGAAAAAGTTTCGTCGCCAGCCACAATTTACCCCCGGCAAACACGGGCTCCAACGCATCATCTCATTGTGCTCAGAATCAGTTCTGGCAAATTCGCCCTCACAGGGAAACGATCTAGGACCTTAAGCAAATGGCCCAACCTTCAACTTCTGCGTGAAGGGTTTTCGGATTATCAATCTGAGCCAAAACAAACATCCGTTAAAAACGGAAATCATTGAAACCTTCAAGCAGCAGACAGGACCTATTACCGTTTTATCTGCGTTGTCTTTTCGCCCTCTCGAAAATGGCATTCCACCGTAAAGTCGTGAAACTAATCGCCTTTGATATTTTGGGCAGTGAACTTCTCGAAGCGGTCACAAGGTGGCTGACCTCCTACACGACCGCGTTGGAAAACGATTCGAGAAACACCCTACGACCGTTTCAAACTGCCTGCTTCTCAACTCAATTCTCTCAACGCAAATTTCCTAATCGGACTTTGAGAAAATCGCTTGACGACGCTCCTTCGACGTGTCGAAACCGATAACTGATAGAAGCTTGACTCATTCAACCCAGGTGACGGTGTTCTCATGCCCCTGCGGAAAATCTGGAATTCTCTTTGCGGCCGATCGTCAACGGAATCGAAGGCCGTGGAACCCGCAGGCGTGAAACTCAGCCAAGCGGACAAGAAGTCGGTTGCATCTACGAGATCACGGGCGGACAAGAGAGCAAGATCTGGACAAAAGTTAAGCAGCGAAGATGCTGATTTGTTGCAAAGAATTATCGAAAGACAGCCGAAGTCGATCCTTGAAATCGGTATCGGCAATGGAAACCGATCTGTCGCCCTTCTTGGTTCGCTCTCGGATGCGGGACTGCAACCAAGGTATTACGCAGTTGATCAATTCGAACTGGGTGGCGGTGACCTGACACTTCGGGATTTCCATCAGGCACTTCGTGCAATCGACATTCGCCCTCAACTGTTCCCGGAGTCAATTCAAGTTGGCCTGAAACGATTCCTCCACACTATTGGAACGGCTGAATGCATTTTGTTCACAGAGTCGCGACCTATTGAGCAGGAGGCCGAGGTTGATGAATTGCTTCAACGCATTGCCAATCCCACCAGTCTCGTCCTCAAGAAAAGTGACAATCAGTGGTTCGACATCTCAAGGGTTGATGAACCGCAGCGTCGAGCCGCTTAAAACGGCTAACTCATCCTGATTCCGCATGACTTGGTGAGCGATGGTTACCTGCAAGAACTTGACCCTTTACAGAATCCCCCAGTAACGGCTTTACCATTTCCCGAGGCGGCTGGTGCAAACCGACTTCATTGCCCTGACCGTACCCAATGCTACGGAAGATGAGGACAAAGACAGTCCTGAGGTGCGAGGGATGTTGCAGTTCAGTAATCAGGCCACCAGCGAATCCACTCTTGGACACACCTGCTCCGCAGGCCAAACAACCTTCAATGTGTTTCCAATTGAAAAAACCAACCCTGCAAAAAGGTTGGTTTTTGCGGGTTAGTTGAAATACAACGTCAGAAAGCAATCGGTTTCAACGAAAAGACCTCCGATGCACTGATTCACCCCCAGCAAAATCGCTCATGCGAACTAACCCATAAACATTGAGGTATTAAAAACCAGAAACAATCGCAACAATAATGATCGACGGGAGTCCCCTGAGATGAAAAAAAGAACATTAAGTTTTCAATCTCGCAAAGCGTTAAGTGACACTATCGGAGAAGCTGCGAGTTCGGAAATCTTGGAATTAATTTCACAGATGGCGAACGAAATCGAAACCCTTCGACGCGAAAGACCAAGCATTGTGATCCCCGACCAATCTTCTACAGAAAAAACAACTAGCCTGTACCCAACGAGCACAACGTCCTAGAGTCGTACTTCATGTAAGCTAGGAGACAGCCATGATTCACTGCGATCAAGGGCATTTGCATGGCGATGGCGATGAAATAACACTAGTGTTCAAACCACGAGGTGTCTCTTGCAAACAACCTCTGAAATCAATTCATTGATCCGAGCAAGAAGCTCATGACAAAGCATCTCATTACGGGTACCGCGGGCTTCATCGGGTTCCATCTAGCTAAACGGCTTCTTGATCAAGGTATCGAGGTCGTCGGCTTCGACAATGTCAACAACTATTACAGCGTTTCACTGAAACGCGACCGTCTTTCGCAGTTGATTGATTACGATAATTTCACATGTGTTGAGGCTGATCTGGCTGATCAGGAACAGGTTGATCAACTTTTCAAGAAACACGAGTTTGAGCGAGTTGTTAACTTGGCGGCACAAGCTGGAGTCCGCTACTCTCTGAAAAATCCGCGGGCTTACACAGAGAGCAACATTACCGGGTTTATCAATCTTCTAGAGGCGTGTCGTCACGCCAAGACTCCTCACCTCACTTACGCTAGCAGCAGCAGTGTTTACGGAGGTGGCACCAACATGCCTTTTTCGACATCGCAAAGCGTCGACCATCCTTTGAGCCTTTACGCGGCGACGAAAAAAAGCAATGAGTTGATGGCACACACTTACAGCCATCTCTACGGCCTTCCAACCACTGGCCTTCGCTTCTTCACCGTCTACGGTCCATGGGGTCGTCCGGATATGGCGTTATTTCTTTTCACCAAGGCGATATTGGAAGGTCAACCAATCGACGTCTTTAATGAAGGGAAAATGCAGCGAGACTTCACCTACATCGATGACATTGTGGAAGGCGTTGACCGAACCTCTCAACAAATTGCCACAGCTGACCCTAACTGGAGTAGCGACTCACCAACGCCGGCGAGTAGCAAAGCTCCCTATCGTGTTTTCAACATTGGCAATAACCAGCCGGTTCAGCTTGGCTACTTCATCGAAGTCATTGAGAAAGCGATCGGCATGACCGCGAAACGCAACTTGTTGCCGATGCAACCTGGAGATGTTCCGGCAACGTTTGCAGACATTGACGCGTTGGAGTCAGCTGTTGGCTTCCGCCCCTCGACTTCTATCGAAACGGGTGTTCAGCATTTCGTCAGTTGGTATCGAGACTATTACAACGTGTAGCTGTTTCGCTTCGCTGAGGATGACTCACCCACATTTTGTCTGATTAAGTGCAAATCAGACCGATTTTCCTGTGATTTAAATTTTTTTAGACTGATCAGGATTTTGTGGACGCCTCAACGCTCACTTTGATGGATTCAATCTAAAATTGTCACGTCTTCACACCAATCTTAAATCGCTCTGGATCCCCTATCGGGAAGTCGACTTAAAAAAACAGCAGTCCTAACCAGAAAAAACTGAAGGCTGTGCGAGTATTCGACAAGATGCTGGACAGACAGCGGGTCTATCCCGGTTGAACCCGACACCCCAGTGAACCCGACACCTCAGAGTATCCGACACCTCAGAGTATCCGACACCTCAGAGTATCCGGCAGCCCAGAGGATCCGACACACCAGAGGATCCGACACCTCAGAGTATCCGGCAGCCCAGAGGATCCGACACACCTGAGGATCCGACACACCTGAGGATCCGGTAACTTAGGGTCCTTTTTTGCTGCGACTTCACCACTGATCTGCTTCGTGAAATTCTGAAAGAGCTGCCGGGAGCGATCGAATTAGGTGGAGTGATCAATAGAAACCTGAACGACGGAACATCCGAATGCGGTGGTTTTCGCGATTCAGCCGTTGACAGCCCGCTAATTAGAGTTGACAGTGGCCTCAGTTTGACCCTTTCAATGATTCAAGGACCCCCTGCTGCCCATGTCCGACGTTACCTCTTCCGCGCCGCGGACCATGCTTGAAAAGATCTGGGATGAACACATTGTCCATGCCCCCGAGTCTGGACCGTCCATCCTTTACGTCGATTTGCACCTCGTCCACGAAGTGACCAGTCCGCAAGCATTTGAAGGGCTTCGCCTGAGCCAGCGGCAGATACGACGCCCCGAACGTACGATCGCCACACCTGATCACAATGTCCCCACCTCTGACCGCAGCTTACCGATTGCGGACCCGATCAGCCGCAAGCAGATCGAGACGCTTAGGGAGAACTGCAAAGAGTTTGGAGTCACGCTCTTTGACATCGGTGATGTCCGGCAGGGAATTGTTCACGTCATCGGTCCGGAAAACGGATACACCCAACCTGGCATGACCATTGTCTGTGGAGACAGCCATACCGCAACACACGGTGCCTTTGGTGCTCTCGCTTTTGGCATCGGGACCAGTGAAGTCGAGCACGTCCTTGCGACTCAAACACTACGCCAATTCCGTCCCAAAACGATGGAACTTCGCGTCGACGGTGAGCTTCCACCCGGCGTGACCGCCAAGGACATGATCCTGTACCTGATCGGTCAACTTGGTACCGCAGGCGGTACAGGGTATGTGCTGGAATACACAGGTCCGTGTGTGCAAGCCCTGTCCATGGAAGAACGAATGACCGTTTGTAACATGTCGATTGAAGCCGGAGCTCGTGCCGGTATGATCGCACCTGATGCCACCACCTTCGACTACCTTCGGGGTCGCCCCGAAGTACCAACCAACTTTGATCAGGCCGTAAAAAGGTGGCAACACTTCTCGACGGATCCCGGTGCCACCTACGATGTCTCAAAGGTGTTCAACGGCCAAGATATTGAACCTCAGATCACATGGGGAACTAACCCTGGTCAGGTATGCGGAGTGAACCAATCAATTCCAAGCCCCACTGATTTTGACGACGCGACGGACGCAAAAACGACGAGCAACGCTTTGGCCTACATGGGCTTAACCGGAGGAACCCCGATGTCAGAGGTTTCCATCCAGCGAGTCTTCATCGGCTCTTGCACGAATGCAAGAATTGAGGACTTGCGAGCTGCTGCAAAAGTGGTGAGAGGTCATCGTGTCTCTTCCGACGTTAATGCAATGGTTGTGCCCGGAAGCGGACAAGTGAAAGTACAAGCTGAAAAAGAAGGCCTGCACCAAATTTTCAAGGACTCTGGTTTCGATTGGCGAGAACCGGGGTGCAGCATGTGTTTAGCCATGAACCCTGACAAGCTCGCGCCGGGCGAACGATGCGCCAGTACCAGCAATCGCAACTTCGAAGGAAGACAAGGTAAGGGTGGTCGAACCCACCTGGTAAGTCCCGAAATGGCCGCTGCTGCCGCGGTAACAGGGCACTTTATGGATGTCCGACAATGGGATTACAAAGCCTAAGAGTCGGTGCAGTCATTCTTACGGCCGACCACTTTTAGCCTCATGCTTTCAGGGCAAGCCAAGGGGCAAAAAACCGAAGACCCTCGTGACAAAAAGTATTTGTTAACCTCACCACCGAACACTTCTCACTAACATCACGTTTCTACATAATCATGCAAAGCTTTACCGTACACACTGGTGCTGTCGCAACGATGGATCGCGCGAATGTCGACACGGATCAAATCATCCCCAAACAATTTCTCAAACGAATCGAGCGCACGGGATTCGGTCAATTCCTTTTCTATGACTGGCGATTCTTGGATGATGGCACGACGCCTAATCCTGATTTCGAGTTGAATCAAGAAGCAGTGAAAGACGCAAGTATTCTTATTGCTCGCCAAAATTTTGGCAGCGGTAGCAGTCGAGAACATGCGGTATGGGCCTTGGAAGATTATGGATTTCGAGCAGTAATCGCTCCTTCATTTGCAGATATTTTCTTTAATAACTGCTTCAAGAATGGTGTGCTTCCAATCATTCTTCCAGATGCCAAGGTTGACGAGCTTTTCGAACGTGCCAACGGGAATGATTCGCTAGCGTTAACGGTCGACCTGGAGACGCAAAAGATCCGTGATCAAAACGGATTAGAAATTGAATTTGAAATCGATTCCAGCCGTCGCCACAACCTTCTGCATGGCCTCGATGACATTGCTCAAACATTGCAACACGAAGAGAAAATCCAAGCTTATGAAGTGGGTCGCGATTGGTAGCTCTCTGGAGCCGCCAACACGTTCAAACCCCCGTTCAATAAGAGGCCGGGATGATCGGAAAAATCTTCACCAATCCGGATTGCACAAAGCCTGAATGATCAGGTTTACCACAAAGGACTTCGTCCCGGCTGGGTCGGTAAATTCGTCAGTGCGGGTGACAGAAGACGAATTTACCCCGGGACGCAAGCCGAAAAAGGCACCCGGTGCTGAGCGGCACCGTGAACAACAGAACCTAGCGCCGCAATGCTTGTGCCTGAGCAGCGAGTTCCAAATGCCCGAACAATGTTTGCTCGCGCCGTACCAGGTAGAACTTGGCCCGAGGACCTTCTTGCATATCAGGGTGCTCGAGAATTCCGGCGAGATCGGTGAGGCTGGTTGTTTGCCAACCGTGAATTCCCAGTAAGACATCACCCTTGAGAATGCCTTGCTTGTCTGCCGGGGACCCTCGTCTCACTTCCGAAACGTAGAGACCACCTTGGTACTTGGTTCTCATTCGGTAATTGAGACGTCGCATGTTCGCATCGGTCACCTTATTGGTTCGAATCCCAATTACATCCCAAGCGGTTCGTTCTACTAATGCTGACCGATCAAGGCTCGAGTCAAATTGAAGGGCAACTTCCAAACGCTCCCCCTCCCGGTCGACTTCCCAATCGAGTGGGTCGCCAGGACGAATTTCGAGAAGAGCAAGCACATAATCAAGTCGATCATCAATTGGCTGCGAACCAACGCGGACCACGCGATCACCGGGTTTCAGCCCGTTCCCATTGGCAGGACTGCTGGCCGAAACATCGACGATGGTCACACCATCGCCCTCGCGGGGTCCGCCGTCGGTTCGCACACCGGTGATCAATCTTGAGTCATTGTGCTGTTCCACCATCTCCGTCACGGTGGCAACCACTTGGTCAATTGGTATCGCGAAAGCAATCTGTTGTGCTCCCACTCTCACCGCCACATTGATCCCGATGATCTCACCCTCAATATTTAGCAACGGACCACCCGAATTGCCCGGGTTGATTCCAGCACTGATCTGAATGAGATCAAGGTACTCTTGGGTCTCATTAACAGGGACATCACGATGCAAAGCGCTAATGATGCCTTGAGTGCTGGTGTGCACATAGCCAAAAGCGTTTCCAATCGCAATCACACTCTCGCCCACCATCAGGTCACTGCTGGTACCGCGAGGAATGGTTGGTAGCGAATCGACATTGTTGATTTTCACCAATGCCAGATCGCTTTTGACACGAGCGGCGATCAGCTCAGCTGACACTTCCTCTCCGTTATCAAGAGTGACGTGGATTTCTTCCACATCCTCTACCACATGATAATTGGTGATAACGTAACCTCTCGGGTCAATAATGACCCCCGTCCCCATACCGTTGACATGCTTGAACGTGGCCGGTCCGGTCGCACCCGCCATTCCAGCGGCCGTCGTTCTGACGGTTTTCTGGCCGTGCAAATTGACCACCGCAGGCGAGGCCCGACGGATTGCCAAAACAGTCGGTGTTTCACGAGCCGAAAGCACGGGGGCCATCGGAGGGTCAGCAACCACCCTTGAAGGGGTCACCAGTCCAAAGCCGACGGAAGCAGCAGCGATGAACGCTACGGCACGGGAGACGTTGAATATAAGTCGCATAGAGTCCCGTAGCCGAATCATTTCAAAGATTAACTTTCGGTGGCATGACGTGGATCCACCGAGGACCTACCGGTATCACCGGTACGAGTGATTCCATCGGATCAATCCACGCACCAGCTTGATGTGCGAAGGGGGCATCCTCAAGGTTTGCCAGACTTAACAAACCATCCGTTCAACCAAGTTGAAAATTCATAAATCGTCCCTTAATTGACTGGCCTTACCCCAGAGAGTGACCGAAGGACCAGCGAATTCTGGCCGGATAGATGGGCGAAGAATGCTCGGACTCAAAAACGAAATTAAAAACAGTATTTATAGAAATTTGCTAAAGAGCCGTCACGTTCGTCAGACCCAAACAACGTGCGCGCTGGATAGTGGTCCATTCGTTCGCTGGCAGCACGAAAACGAAGACGCTGAATTAAGTCTTTCTGTCTTGTCAGGAGAACTGCAGCGAGAACTGCTTTTTGCACCGAGATATTTTCTTGATGCTGGCCCGAAAGCCTTAACTGCCTGATGAAAAGAGAGGGAAAGATTCCGTTATCAAAATGGACTGCAATGCACGACCATCCAAATCGTCCCTCCTTGAACTATTTGTCAGCAGTCGGATTCGACTGCCTACAACTTTGGAAACTCTTGCTCATCGACACACCATCGTTACCAAATGGATTGCCGCGAGGAAATTAAATAATTGAGACTGAATGCCGCACCTTCGACCCTCAATGGGTTTACCGCCTACGCAACTGTGTTGAAAAGTGATTCCAACGATGTGGCATCTGTGCCCATCCCATTTTTTTGGAACGTTCCAGACCTCTTTGACCAAGTAAATATCTGGAGTCCTTCATGCTTTTTGCATGTCTCTGCTAAACACAACGAGCGTGTTTGAAGAGAAATTTGATTGCAAAAAAAGAATTATTCGTTTTTCCAAGGCAGGATAGGCTTTGATTTGAGATACAGGGGCAGTCCGGCAGGGTCCTAAGCCGTGATCCCCGAATAACCTTAGATGGCCTCTTGCTCGTGGTAACACTGAACGAGTCCTGATTCTTGGGTAGCATTGAAACGAATTATCGAAAGTCACGCGTTCGTTAATTTTTGACAGATCACATGATCAATGCTAAGTCAGCTTGTTAATATAGGGGACGACTCAAGGACACCACGCGCTCATCCGGATGTCAAGCGTGTCGCAACAACTCAGTGGGTTGAAATTTGCGTGTTACACTCGCTCACTGATTGACAAGATGATTCAAAATGAATCACGATTGAACGAAGCCAGAATGAATGAACCTCATCATCAAATCGGAATCATTCGACGGCTTGTGAAAAGATTACGTTGGTTAGGATCGAGCCTGTTTTGCTTAATTTCTTTGATTATTCTCCTAGCCTACCTCACAGCGATCCCAATTCTTCAATTAATTGCGTTTGGGTACCTCCTGAACATCTCTGGGCGACTCGCTGCAGGTGGTCGATTGAGGAATGCACTTCCGCAACATCGAGAAGCAGGCATGATTGGTCTCACCGCCGTCGGTATCTTCGTGGCGGCGTTACCAACTCAACTGCTGACACACTGGGAATCGGTTGCCCAGGTAATCCATCCAAATTCAAATCAGGCTCGATTATTGCGATCTGCAGCAATTGCATCATCTGCGTTAGCGACTGTTTACTTGCTATGGGCGTGGGTGCGAGGCGGGAAACTGAAACATTACCTTTGGCCGCAACCTAAACGCCTATTGAAGGAAGCATGGCGTTGGCGAACCTGGAGTTCAGCACCGGATCGATTATGGAACTTCACAGTGTCGCTTCGATTACCCTACTACTTCTGGCTTGGATTTCGGGGTGCCGCTGGAACGCTCATCTGGCTACTTCCCACCATCATTATTATTTTCGCATTTCGCGAGGGCGAATCGGGATTGGCGGGGATCTTTGGCTTCGTCTCGATCCTACTTCTTGCTTTCAGCCTGCTCTATCTGCCAATGCTGCAATCACACTTCGCCGCAGAAAATCGCTTCACAGCAATTTTTGAGAGACGTGAAATAAGACGACTTTTCCTAGCGGCGCCTTGGTCGTATTTCTTTGCAATGATGCTCGCGTTATTCATCACTCCAATTCCTCTCTACTTATTAAAAATTGAAGCGACACCAAAAGAGGTTGTGTGGCTACCTTGCCTAGTTTTTATCGCGTTTATTTTGCCTGCGCGGCTGGGAACAGGACTCGCCCTCAGGCGTGCCAGATTGCGCAAACCGAAGGTTGGATTCCGCGCAAAATTTTCTCGGATGCTTGCTAGGATTGGAATTTCAGCTGTAGTTGGAATTTATGTACTTTTCCTTTACGTCTCCCAATACACCAGCTGGGATGGCCTGCTGACGTGGATACAGCAACATGCGATCTTGATACCCGTTCCATTCTTAAGCGGGACTTAACGGGAGACTTAAGCGGATCCTAACGAGAGCCGTTGCATGAGTGGAATCAAACACTCGCAAACCAGGCAATACTTCTCAATCGGCTGGTTATCTCTCAAGGATCGTTGCAAGGAGTATCAGAGAAGTGGACCATAGCGGTACAATCTAGTGGAGGTGCCTGGAGGCGCTTGCAGAAGAAACCTTTGATCTCACCAGAAACGGAATGACTATTTCCGAAGGGAACAGCCCGAGCCCAATGCCATCGCGTCACGTCAATCTGATTGTTTTAACCGCATGCCTTAGCATGCTGTGTTATGTCGTTCAAAAACGCACAAAAACTGCGTTGGTAGTGGGCGATGCAATGGCGATGATTGATGCGTACTATGTTGACCCAGTCGATCCCGAAGACTTACTTCTCTCCGCAATGAATGGGATGACTTCGGGACTTGATGACCACAGTGAATTCATTCCGGAACAGGACTACCAATCATTCCAAGATAGTATCCAACAAGAATTTGCGGGCATCGGAATTTACGTGGAGCAACCAGAGCCTGAACAGCCGGTACGAGTGGTCACACCGTTGGTTGGATCACCGGCTTTGGAAGCAGGCTTATTACCCGGTGATCAAATTCTTCAGGTCAATTCCGAAGATGTCTCCAAAATGAATCTTGCCGACGTAAGTCAAAGACTTAAAGGACCAGTAGGAACCACTGTAGAACTTGTCGTCTCTCGTAAGGAAAAAAAGATAGACCTGACTGTCCGGCGCGATCGAATTGAACTGGACTCGGTAATTGGCGACCACCGTGACACGACGAATCAGTGGGTATACCGACTGAAACAGCGTCCGGAAATTGCTTACCTTCGACTGACGGGTTTTGGTGACCGAACCACCTCGGAAGTAAAACGCATCCTGACCGAACTCAACAACGATTTCGATGGCCTCATTCTCGACCTTCGTGGTAACGGCGGTGGCTTGTTAACTTCAGCAGTCGAAATCAGCGACATGTTCCTAGACGAAGGAAGAATCGTCTCCACCCGTACTCGTGGCGGCAAGCTTGAGGATCTATTTGAGGCAACCTCAGGAACTTTGGTTGACTCGCGAATACCGGTATCAGTGCTGATCGATCAAGATTCAGCAAGCGCCAGCGAAATTGTTGCCGCCTGTCTTCAAGATCAACAACGTGCTCGAATTGTGGGCAAACGCAGTTACGGAAAAGGCACCGTGCAACACATCCTTCCACTTCAATACGGACGCAGTGCTTTACGGCTCACGGTGGCAAAGTATTATCGACCCAATGGTCAAAATATTCATCGGCAACGTGATGCAACAGAAAGTGACCAATGGGGTGTATTTCCTGATGAAGGTTATGACGTCAACCTTGATGAATCGACCTTGCAGCAACTCGCGAAACGATGGCGAGAAGCATCTTACCCTCTGCTGGCCACTGCAAACAACGATGCAGAGAACAACGATGCAGAGAACAACGATGGAAAGACGCAACCAAGCAATGAAGAGGCATCCGACTGGTCAGCGACCGAAGATCGACTTGACACGCAACTTTGGGCCGCTGTTGACGGGATCAGGAAAACGAAAGCAGATAGCAACAATCGGGTCAGTACCGAGAAGTCGGACGGCAACAAATGATGCCGTCAAAATAATTGATGCCACCCTTAATTTTGTTACCATCCTCACAAACCGAACGCCTTGAGAGAGTTCATCATCGTGTTCATGGATGACCGGAACGGTTTTGCTGGGAAATTGACACGGTCTGCAACGCAAAGCTAGACATCGGATATTGTCTAGCCGATGTGATTAATCAGAGATTAGATGGATTGAAGTCTCACAACAAAGATTCAATAGGCCAAGCATGGGGATCTACGACCGCGACTATGGACGAGAAGCCTATTCACCATGGGACCGCGCGGATACTTCTAGAAGCATCACCGTCAACCTGATCATTGTTAACGTTTTTGTTTTCATTGCTGAATTGGTGACACGGGACTCCATTCCCACAGAGACTGGACGCGTACTCGACAGCGCCGTGATTGAGTGGTTTGCCATTGATCAAGAAACCATCATGAATCCTTGGTTGTGGTGGAAATTCTTAACCTATGGCTTCACTCACGACGTCACCGGCATCAATCACCTGCTTTTCAACATGATTGGACTGTTTGTTTTCGGTCGTGATGTGGAAAACCGATTGGGGAGAAAAGAGTTTCTGCGATTTTACCTGAGCGCGGTAGTCATTGGCGGCATCGTCGGTTCGGTCACTCACCGCATGGGCGGTGTTTCCGGTGGGACCATCGGCGCGAGCGGTGCCGTGATTGCAACAGCGATTCTGTATGCCTGCTTTTTTCCGAATCGCGAGTTGCTGTTAATGCTGATCATTCCCGTAAAAGCTTGGGTTATGGCAACTATTTTCATTGCAACCGACCTGATGGGAGCGCTTGGCATGCTCGGCGAAATTCAGTCGTTCAAAAACACTGCTTTCACTGTCCATCTCGCTGGAGCGTTCTTCGCACTCGGATATCATTACACCGGTTGGAACTTGAGCAAGTTACCCATTTCCGGGCTTTCGGGAATTCAACAATCTTTGCGAAAACGATCAAGGAGAATGCGATTAAAACTCCATGATCCAGATCAGAAACTGGCAAATGATGCAAAGGAAGCTGATCGTATTCTTGCCAAAATTCACGAACAGGGTGAGTCCAGCCTGACGTCAAGTGAGCGAAAAGTATTGGAACGCTATAGTCGTCGACAACGTGAAAAAAGAGATTTATAACCCGCAGACTTCCTTAACAACCGTCAGCGCCGTATTCGATTCCTTCAACTCCAAAGTTACGGAGATTCCTCGAGTCCTCATCTCATGAACAGGCAACCCCTGAACCGGCAACCCCTGAACCGGCAAACCATGAACCGGCAAACCAGCAGTCAACTCCTACCTGCGCACCAGCACCAGCCCAAACACGACGACCGATCATCTCGACATCTCAATTAAAAAATCGTTACTGATCAAAAACCCAGCAGGGCAATCGAACCGTTTCAATTCTCTGCCTTGTTCAAGTTCTTTTTATCTTCCTATCACTACACCAGGACTTGATTTAATGAAATCTCGAATCCATATCATTGGAATCGGCGATGATGGAATCGATGGCTTGACCACCCATGCGAGAAACCTTGTTCTGTCCGCCGAGGTCGTGATCGGAACACGAGGTTTGCTGGATAAAGTCTCAACTGTCAATTCTGAACAGATCATGGTTGGCGGTGACCTTGAAGAACTCAAACAGACAATTCTATCTATTCAGGATAGGCCGACCGTTATTCTTGCCAGTGGCGATCCGCTGTTCTACGGAATCACCAGATACCTCACTGAATCATTGGGGAAAGAACGATTTGAAGTTGTGCCTAATGTCAGTAGCATGCAACTCGCATTTGCAAGAGTGAAAGAAAGCTGGGACGACGCGTACCTAACCAATCTTGGTACGCAGTCATTGGATCGGGTTGTTGATAATATTCGCACAGCCGAACGCGTGGGTCTGTTCACCACTGAAGAGATCTCACCGACGGTTGTCGCTGAGGCGTTGCTTGATCGTCGAATCGATTATTTCACTGCCTACGTCTGCGAAAATCTTGGGACACCCGATGAAGTCGTAACTCAGGGTGACTTACAGGCGATGCGAGAGCAGAGTTTTGGCACGATGAACGTGATGGTTCTTGTGCGTCGATCGGGCGCTGCGGATCGCCCAAGTGGTAGTCGCCAACGTCGACTCTTTGGAAACCCCGACGATTTATTTCTGCAATCACGACCCAAGCGAGGTCTAATTACGCCGTCGGAAGTCCGCTGCATTGCACTTGCCGAGATGGATTTAACGCCAACGAGTACCGTCTGGGATGTTGGTGCCGGCAGCGGATCACTCGCAATTGAAGCTGCTTCGATCTCGTCCAAGGGTAAGGTCTATGCCATTGAAATGGACGCCGAAGACTTCGGGCTCATGATTGAAAACGCAAACTTGTTCGACGTCCCCTCTTTAATACCAGTTCATGGCCAAGCGCCGGACGCGTGGAAAGATCTCACTGACCCAGACGCAATCTTTGTTGGCGGTAGTGGACGTATGGTTCCCGAGTTAGTGGGCAAAGCAGTGGTTCGTCTGAAACCTCACGGGCGAATCGTCGTCAATGTCTCAAGCCCCGACAATCTGGTAGCCGTGCAAACAGCTCTCGAAGAGGCAGGATATCAACCAGATGTGCGGATGATCAACATTGCGCGGGGCCAGTACCAACTTGACCGAGTTCGCTTTGATGCATTGAATCCGACTTTTTTAGTGCTTGGACATCAATCCAAAAATCCCTAAAGTTTGAGACTGAAACATCACACCCTGAAAATGATCTTCATTGATGACGGTCGGCCAAATAGCATATTTGACCTGATTCACGGCTGATGTATCGAACCTCACGGAACCGTTTTTTCCGTTTGACGACTTACCTCAGCCAACGATTCCTCCTCCTTAATCGAGCGAATACATCGATGCAAATTCGCAATGCAGTGATCACGGCTGCAGCGCCCGGCCAGAATCGCCTTCCGTTGCAGCAATTAGTGGATCGCAATGGTGAAGAGAAAACCGCGTTGCAACTAATTCTTGAACAATGCTGGTCATCAGGGATTGAGGACGTCTGCGTAGTCATTTCACCCGGTGACGAAGGTGCCTTCCGATCCGCCAGCGGGCAACACGATGGGCAGGTTTCCTTTATCACGCAACAAGCGCCGCGTGGTTATGCTGACGCGCTGCTATTGACCCGGCCTTTCACCAAAGAAGCGCCGTTCTTACATCTTGTCGGGGATCATCTTTATCTGAGCGAGAGCGACCTAACCTGTGCAGCACAACTCTTGGCGATTGCCAGTGACGCAGAATGCGCCGTTTCCGCAGTGCAATCAACGAGGGAGAATAATTTGCCCTACTTTGGCATTGCGAGCGGTCGACCTGTTCCTAACACAAAAGGACTTTACGAGGTCGAGCGAGTCAGCGAAAAACCAACCCCAACTTACGCCGAGCAGGCCTTAGTCACGCCTGGGTTACGATCCGGCCACTACCTAGGTTTCTTTGGAATGCATGTCCTGACGCCGCAGGTCATGCAACTTCTCGAAGAAGCTGCCAAGCCATCTCAGACTCACTCTCGCACGCTTTCCGATGCTTTAAATCTGCTTCCTTCTCGCGAGCGCTATCTCGCTTACCAACTTGAGGGACATCGATGTAATCTTGGTGTTAAATACGGATTACTCAAGGCGCAACTTGCGATTGGACTCTCCGGAAGAGATCGAGAAGTCATCCTGTCAGAACTGGTTGAATTACTTTCACAACACGTGCAAAAGACGCCAGTCTCATGAACTCACTGGTCGACCTCATTATCTCGGATTCCGATTCCATCCGAAATCAATCCTTGGAATCAATTTGCGCCAATCTGCAAAGTTCAGATCTTTTGTCGCACGCGGACGAACTCGATAAGTTTCGACGGACCTCCGGGAATCTTTACCATCGTGTCCGAGCCTTATTTTTTCTCTCCGCAATTCACCGCTACTACCTACCCAAAACCATACCCGGCACACAATCTGGGAAGATTCCGTTTGTTGGTTATCAACACCTTTTGTCGCGAAGGTTTGTTGAAGCCATTGATCAATTTCTTGACGTGCAGGCGACGCAAGGTCCCAGCGATGGACTGTGTAGTGCGTTCGCAGAAGCCTATCACCAGTTAGGATTTCAAACTCTTGCTGATCAGGTTCGCAAGAGTGTTCGGACTGTGCATGGCAATCAGTGGATGTTTCGCTTGGGGCACCCTGCTGATCATCCCCTAAGAATCCGTAAAGAGCTACTCAAACGTGGTAGCAAAAGTCAAGCTAGACCCACATTGCGTGAAGAGACAGCAGTGCGGATGGACTTTTCCCATAGCGCCTGGAGTGACATCTTTTTCCTTGGCATGGATTTCCCCCAAGGTGCCCGGGTCCTCAATGCATCCATTGACCTTGGTGTGTGTGGCCGTGATACGACCACCAAGCCACCGATCGAGACTTATCTCCGTGTCATTGACGAACCTATCTTCCGACTGGTGAGCGTTGACTTGGGAGCCTCTGCTGAAGTCCATTCTATTTCTGAGATGTTTGATTTCGCCCGTGATCACTTAGGTTTGTTAAAAGCGGCGGTAGTTGCCTCGGGCATTGTTCCACCCGGACTCGACGGATCCAATCAATCTATGGCGGAAATACTCGCCTTGGTTGTTGGACCGGGAAACGGAATTGAGCTTGTCAGCCAAATTAACGATATCCCAAAAGGCTCACGGCTCGCAGTTTCCACAAACCTTCTTGGTTCACTCATCGCAATCTTGATGAGGGCGACCGGGCAAATCGATTCACTTGATGGACCACTCAACGAGCAAGATCGCCAGCTTGTTGGAGCTCGCGCCATTTTGGGTGAATGGATAGGTGGCAGTGGCGGCGGGTGGCAAGATTCAGGTGGAGTCTGGCCGGGAATCAAGCTGATCGAAGGTGCGATTGCCACCGAAGGTGATGCAGAATTCGGGATTAGTCGCGGACGACTGATGCCGACCCATCGAATCCTTAAAGAAAGCGATGCGCCCGCGAGTACCCGAGAAAAGCTTCAAGACAGTTTGGTACTCGTTCATGGCGGGATGGCTCAAAACGTCGGTCCCATCCTTGAGATGGTCACCGAGCGTTACTTACTGCGAAGTGAAGCGGAATGGCTGGGCCGAGAGAAAGCAATCCGCATTCTTGACGAAATTATGATCGCAATGCGGGAAGGTGATATTCGCAGAATCGGCCAACTAACAACTCATAATTTTCAAGGACCACTTCAAACCATCATCCCTTGGGCAACCAACCGATTCACCGATCTGGTAATTGAAACGTGCAGGGAAAAATACGGTGATCGATTTTGGGGTTTCTGGATGCTCGGTGGGATGTCTGGCGGGGGAATGGGTTTTCTGTTCGACCCCGAAATAAAAAAACAGGCGCAGACCTGGTTGGCTGACACCCTGATCAACATCAAACGCCAACTTGCTCACTCTCTACCGTTCGCCATGGATCCCGTGGTTTACGATTTTAAAATCAATGACCGCGGGACATCTGCTGAATTCTTGGTCGATAACCATGCACCGATGCCGGAAAAATATTATGCGTTAATGATCCCAAAGCAATTACGCAAACCGCTTCGAGATCATTCCCGCGATCGACAATCGGAACTGGAGCAAGTCGGCCAAGCCTGTCGCTCCGATCAAAGTGACACCTCCCGTTTGTTGATCGACAGCATCTTGCCCCGATCAAGTAATCTCGCCGAGTCAGGACAATCCCTCGCTGAGGTCCTCAATGAATGCGGGTTTGACCGTCAACAACATGATGTAATTCGTGATGACCTAAGGGCCGGTCGAATCGGCCTGACCCACAATCGCCTGGCCGCAAACCTCGCAATCACGGACGTCTTAGCCTCCGATGTCACGGACATGCGATTCGACCCTAACCCCGACGCAACAAAACTGGGTCAGCAAGCGATTCAAAACAGCGAAGTCGCGGTGGTCACCCTGGCAGCAGGTGTCGGGAGCCGCTGGACACAAGGAGCGGGTGTCTCGAAGGCGTTACACCCTTTTTATAAATTCGCTGGAAAACATCGATCATTCCTTGAGGTCCACTTGGCGAAAAATCGCAGAACGACCGAGTCGATAAACGGGACGATTCCGCACGTGGTAACCACAAGCCATCTCACGGATACTGCAATTCGCAACCAGCTTAAAGCCGATGACCAATTTGGTTTTACCGGACCGTTGTACATTTCGACGGGAAAAAGTATCGGACTAAGAACAGTCCCAATGGTTCGCGACCTGCAGTTCCTTTGGGAAGAAACCTCGCAACAAGTACTCGATGAACAGCAACAAAGGGTTCGCGAAAGTGCGAGACAAGCCTTAACAGCGTGGGCAAAGCAAGCAGGCGAGGGAAGCGATTACACGGACAACCTACCGCACCAATGCATTCACCCCGTTGGTCATTGGTACGAAGTGCCGAACTTGATCATTAACGGGGTCCTCAAGCAAATGCTCACAAACCATCCATCACTTCGCTACTTAATGCTGCACAACATCGATACACTCGGTGCTAACGTTGACCCGCTGATGCTCGGCCAACATATCATTCAACAATCGACGCTTAGTTTTGAAGTCATCACTCGACGACTCGAAGATCGGGGTGGTGGGCTGGCACGCGTCGACGGACGTCCGAGACTCGTAGAAGGGCTTGCGATGCCCAACGAGGAAGCGGAGTTTAACCTGACCTATTACAACTCAATGACCACGTGGATCGAAATTGATCGACTACTTGATGCAATGGGACTTAGCCGCGGTGACCTCGATAATCCAAACGCGACCGAAAACGCAGTCCGGTCACTCTCCAAACGATTACCAACCTACATTACACTCAAAGACGTAAAAAAACGTTGGGGTAACGGGCAAGAGGATATCTACCCTGTCGCTCAATTTGAGAAACTATGGGGTGACATGACAACGCTCCCTGAGATTGACTGCCAGTTCCTAATTGCTCCCATTCACCGTGGGCAGCAATTGAAGAGCCAAGATCAACTGGATTCATGGAAACGAGACGGAACGGCGGACTATATCAACTCACTGTGCGCTTGGTGACCGCAACGATTCTTGACTTGATTCAATTGTTATCGCTCAATCAAAGCGAAGCTACTCTTCCAGTTCTGCCAAACGCTTTTCCAACGCGTCAATTCGTTCGGTTACCGCTTCCAATCGAGAAAGAAGCTTATCGACTGCATTCAAATTTTCCGAGGAAGAGAATTCTCCGCGGCTCGATTCACTCTCTGCGTTGGCGTGTGGCAAATCTTTCACTTCAGTAGCCGCTCGCTTTTCCAGCTTGGCCTGCAAGTATTGCTGCTCCTGAGGTGGATAGAGGGTGTGCGCGAGCAATTGCCCTCTTCCCGCTGGTGTTAATTCCTTCACGAGTCCTTTTCCACGCAACTGCTTGATTTCATTTTGGACCGCACTCAGGTCGACAAATGCGTGCATTCGGGAAGCTCTTGTTCTTAACTCGCCAAGAGTCTGTGGCCCTCGCAGCAGAAGCTCTGTCATGATCGCTGATCCTGGTCCATCCACGTCAAGCCATTGGTACGCGGCGTGACGATATTTAATGACCCTGCCGCTACCCTGGACCTCGGTCACTGCCCCCTTCTGACGCAGCTCATCCAAGGCGGTCAACACTTGATCGTCATCAAGCTCCATCTTCGGATCTCGATTCGACTTCTGGTTACTTGCCGTCACAATTGAGTTCAAGGTGAGTGGGTAATTATCAGGTGTCGTCTTGGCTTTCTCTACCAAGACCCCCAGCACACGCCGGGCCGCCGATGTTAACGGAACAGGACGAATTGGTTCATCGTTCATTAATGCAAGCCATAAAAGAAAAAGTAAAATCAAACTGCTAGCGAGCAGAATGCAACCAGATCAGATAATATTGTGGTGGATACGAGAGTACTCAGAAGCAAGAACCTCTGGGGCCAGCATCATCTCGTTTACGTACAGTTGATGCAACAAGCTGTGGCGTCAATCGGCTGACCTAAGACATCCATTGCAATCGATCCACCTTGATATTAACACGACATTAAAAAACCTTTCTATGCAGATCCCATCCAGTCAACTGGCTCGAAGACACCACATGCACCAGAATCATCACGCGAAAATCAACAATCAGAACCATCGGGCAGTGACTCGCTCCAAAAAGGTTGAAGGATCAGCAACACACTACTTTATTGGGCTGATTCTTTTGCTTGGTTCGATTGCCGAACCGCAAATCGTTCAGGCCGAGCGTCCACACATCGTCATGGCTTTTGCGGATGACTGGGGTAAGTACGCAAGCATTTATGCAAAACTTGAACCCGGCAGTATCAACGAACATTTAAGTACGCCTAATTTCGACCAAGTTGCGACACAAGGGACCCTTTTTACGAATGCCTTCGTTAGTGCGCCCTCCTGCACTCCTTGCCGAAGCTCTTTGTTGTCAGGTCAACATTTCTGGCGATGTGAACGGGGAGCAATCTTACAGGGAGCCGTATGGGATGGGTCCATCAAATCGTATCCCCTCGAGCTGGAAAAAACTGGCTATCGTCTTGGGCATACCTACAAAGTCTGGAGCCCAGGAACCCCAGCAGATGCACCCCACGGTGGTTCAGCTAGAAAGTTTCAGAAGCATGGCTCAAAATTCAATGGCTTTTCCCAATATGCAATGAAACAACAGGACCACGAGAAAGCAAAGGCCGAGTTACTGAACGAGGTGAGACAAAATGTCCGCTCTTTCCTTGATGCCGATCAAGATGGAAACCTCGATGGTGATCAGCCAGTTTGTTATTGGCTTGGACCGACCAATACACATCGGAAATGGATAGCGGGAAGTGGAAAGACACTTTGGGGTATCAATCCTGATTCTCTCGAAGGAAAGCTACCGCCCTACCTGCCAGACGTTCATACCGTGCGTGAAGATTTTGCCGATTACCTCGGCGAAGTCATGGCTTTTGACGCTGGACTAGGTGTTTTGATCGACGAACTAAAACGAGTTGGTATTTACGATAACACTTTACTAGTTGTCAGTGGCGATCATGGCATTCCAGGAATCAGTCGTGGTAAATGCAATCTCTACGACCTCGGCACGCAAGTGCCACTGGCCATACGATGGCCCAAAGGAATTAATGGATCAGAACGAGTCATCGCTGACTTCGTCTCATTACCTGATCTTGCACCCACTTTCCTTGATGCTGCTGGTGTCGAACGCCCTGAATCCATGACATCGAAATCACTCTTACCTCTGCTTGAACAATCGGGTTCGGGAATAATTGACCCGACACGTGACGCTGTATTCACAGGTCGCGAAAGGCACGTTGCTGCCGCAAGAACAAACTTCCTTCCGTATCCACAAAGAGCGATCCGTACAAAACAGCACCTGTACATTATTAATTTCGAATCTGCTCGCTGGCCCATGGGAACGGGACCAGGCTACGGCGTTGATGAAAATGCCATGCCTGATTACCAAAGCTTGAGAGAAAATACCTTCGCAGCTTTTGGTGATTTAGATGCCAGCCCAACCAAGGCATGGATCATTTCACACCGGCAGGAATCTCCCGAGTTCTTCGATTTTGCGGTTGGGCTGCGACCACACCTTGAACTCTATAACATCCAAAAAGATCCGCATTGCATGACCAATCTGGCTAACCAACCCGGCAAAACTCAGCTACAAAAAGTTTTGCACGACAGACTCATTAGCGAGCTCACCAAAACCGGTGACCCACGCCTAAAGCCCCCCGTTATTTTCGAGGCCTCCCCCTACACAGACGGATTTCAAAGAGGAAAAAGAAAACCACCTCAAAGAAAGTAAACAACGCGCGTTGCGCCACCAACTCGACTCAGATGATGTTTGCGTGAAGAGGTCATGATGGAAAACCTTCCATTCTCAAGCTGCGCGACATGAAGCCCTTGCAATTCCGTTTGATCACAAACTCGTTTCTCATTTGCGCCCTGCAAAAGTCGCGTAATTGATCAATATCTGTTTGCGAAACATGAGCTGACGCCAACACCTGCTGGAATCAACGCATCTTGAATTGATGGGCCTGACTGATGCGAATTTCATATTCTCGAAAATCGAGCGACAGGAGATGCGTTGCAATGACATTTTCGACTCGGAAGTGATCAAGGCGAAGCACAAACGACGTATCGCTTGCTGCAGTTAAGTCGAAAACCAGTAAGCCAGATTGGATGCAATCGATCGTTGAGAGAGAGAACTTAGTGATAATCACTGCTCAAACGGCGTCATTGATCTAGTTGGCTTGAATTCGAAAACGTAGTTCTTTGACTTTGCTATCAGGGAATTTTTGTTGAATCACATCGAGAATCTCTCGCTTCCTAAAATTCAATTCCTGTAGCATCACGGAATCCGAGACATAGATGTGCAACTTGCCAGATTTCAAATTACCGATTTGGAAACTATCTTTCAAATTCTTTCCCAATAATTCGGAAACCACGGACGCCATCGCTTCATTAGCGGAAACCTGAGCATATCCACGACGAGCAAGTAACTGATTAACCCATGAACTGATTGGCCTCACACCTGCTCGCTCGTCAGATTTACCGAGCGGCGTCTTTCCGCTCGCTCTTGTCGTTTTTCGCTTTGCCAAAGTCGTTTTTCTCTCAGAAAAGTACTTCTACGTAGGCCTGGAGTTTACCTCCACCTTGGCAGAAACCACAGTCCATTCAAACCTTCTGATAGCAATGCTTGTGGATTCGGAACCATTTCTATTGTTGGTCAGACCCAAATACAGTTTGGGGAACACAATCCTAACAAGCACTAATCATCTCATATGCTCGTTTGCGAAAACAACTACGAATCCCACTTCGAGCGGGCTGATCTCCCAAAGTGGTCAGTTCAAATTGGCACGGAAGGCACAAGACGGTTATTTCGCACTGCCAACACCGCAAGCCCAGGAAGGGAAAAAACTAGCATCTCGACGTTTCATTTCCCCGCTTTTGGAATGATAGTTCTATCCGTTGCGAGATGCAGAAAGCCAATCTGCCACACTGGGCGAATATCCACCGAGCATTGATGGAGATGGACTGGGAAACCATCTTGTCGAGATGGAATCAAAAGCAAATAACCATGAAGCACCCTCTGTCAGGTTCAAATACGTCAACATGGTTCTGGCTTTTTAAAATGGCCGGTTTAGCTACACACAACCGAAATTAGAAGTTGGAGCCAGAGGTTTACTCTGCCTCGCGATCAATCGTGTGCCTCCGAAAACAGGCTAATGTTTTCGGACTGACGTGATGCTCAATTCCTTCGGCGTCAATCGCTGCTGTTTGCTGATCGATCCCAAGTGTCAATAAAAACTGATAGACAATCTCGTGGCGTTCTCCGCAACGCTTGGCGAGCCGACTTCCCTTCTGGGTTAGGTTGATCGGCTGATAAGGCTCTGTCGCAAGCAACCCCTCTTTTTCCAATCTGGCAACCGTCCGATTCGCCGTAACATGACTAACTCCGAAGTAGCTTGCCAAATCAACCAATCGGCAAGTCGCTTTTTCGGAGATAATCTCGGCAACAGCCTCCACATAATCCTCCGCAATCTCGGTGGAATGATCGCTACGAGTCCTCCTGTGTGGCAGAGACTGCCGGGCATGGTCAGACACAACACTCCTCTTTAGCAGGATTGAAGGAATTCTTTTCTTTCCGCAAACAAAGCATCATTGACGAAAGTGTAGCTGAGACTACAATCGCAGCAAGTCCTTTTGTAGCTCGTGCTACAAAATATAATAAAGTCTCTTTTTTGTCAGGAACTATCCGCACGTGATGTCATCGCCAAGACCGCACACGATCATGAGGCGTTGTATTGTTGCGGGATGCTGCTTGTGGCTGATTGGTTGTTCAGTGAAGCCTCAGAACAATGAGCCTCCTCCAGAGAACGGGCCTGAATCCGAGGACTCACTGGAGATCCTTGCCACCGTTGGAATGGTTGCTGACCTGGTTCGCCTAGTTGGGGCGGAACATGTGGAAGTCACGCAACTTATGGGATCGGGCGTTGATCCTCATCTCTACAAGGCCAACCGGGACGATATCCAATTTGTTTTAGAGAGTGATGCGGTGTTTTACTCCGGCCATCACCTCGAAGGAAAAATGACCGACACATTGGAAAAACTCTCAAAGCAAAAACCGGTGATTGCGGTTGGAGAAGAAATCAATCAAGACGATTTAGTTCAATCTTCAGAATCGCAGATTCAGGTCGATCCACACCTGTGGATGAATATTTCGATTTGGTCTCAGGGTCTCGAAGTCGTCGCTAACGCTCTTTCTTCACTGGATCCAAAACATGCGGATACCTATACGGAGAACGCAAAGAACGCACTGTCACAATTTCGGGATTTGCATCAATACGGTATTGAAGTAATCGGCAGCATTCCTGAGGAAAAACGGGTTCTAATTACCTCTCATGATGCATTTCAGTATTTCGGTGATGCTTATGAGATCGAAGTGCTTGGGGTCCAGGGAATCTCGACCGAGTCCGAAGCAGGGCTTCAACGCATCAATGCAATTGTGGATTTGATCACTGACCGAAAGATCAGCGCGATTTTTATTGAAAGTAGTGTCCCTCGGAAAAATGTTGATTCATTAATTGAAGGTGCAAGGGCACGAGGCCATGAGGTAATTATTGGCGGTGAATTATTATCCGATGCAATGGGCAGCGAGGGTAGTTATGAAGGCAGTTATCTCGGCATGATGGATCACAACCTGACCCGTGTTGCTCAAGCTTTGGGTGGAGAGGCACCCGATTCTGGATTCCAAAGAAAACTAAAGACTGACTGATCCGAAGCACCCAAGTGTGAACCGACCTTCATGGCACCCATCAATGTTCAGTTCGAGTGATAAACAACAAGACGACTCAGATTCAGCGCCACTGTTGGTTGAAGACCTAACAGTGGCCTACCATCGCAAACCGGTACTCTGGGATGTTGAATTCCAAATTCCCAAAGGGTCACTTGTCGGTATTGTGGGGCCCAACGGCGCTGGCAAGAGCACGTTACTCAAAGCAATCATGGGTCTCGTTCCTATCGCTACCGGATCGATCAAGGTTTTCAATACGCCGTATCGGAAAGCTCGAGCCAAGGTAGGATATGTCCCACAAAAAGAAAGTGTTGACTGGGATTTTCCTGTGACGGCGCTCGATGTTGTCATGATGGGCCTCTACAAACAAATTGGCTGGTGTTTACCAGCAAGACGACACCATCGGACACAGGCATTGCGCGCGATGGAGCAAGTGGGGATTGCGGATTTAGCTCATCGACAAATTAGCCAACTCTCCGGTGGGCAACAGCAACGAACTTTTCTCGCGCGCGCCTTGGTTCAGAATGCCGATTTGTACCTGATGGACGAGCCCTTCGCGGCAGTGGATGCATCAACCGAAAAAGCGATCGTGGAAATCTTAAGGGGTCTCAAAAAAGAGGGAAAAACGGCGATTGTGATTCATCATGATCTGCAAACAGTCAACTCTTACTTTGACCACGTCATTCTTCTGAATATGAGGGTGGTAGCCGACGGCCCCGTTGAGGAGGTTTTCAATCAAGAAAATCTTAACAAAACCTATGGCGGTCGCCTAACATTACTCGAAGAGGTTTCCGAAGCAATGCGGCGTCGGGAGCGGTCATTATGAGTGCGACCCCGGCGGAATGTGCACCGTCGCTTGAAAGTCAATCATTCGCGTTTGAATCGCTCGTTGCTGTCTCCGAGCAGACAACAAATGTATGGAGTCAATTACAACGCTTGCTGTTCTTGCAGGACTACAACACTCGAGTTGTTCTATTCGGTGCAGCAATGCTGGGAGGGGCTGCTGGTGTTGTGGGTGTTTTTACCCTGTTACGCAAGCGCGCCTTGATGGGGGATGCGATAAGTCATGCCACACTGCCTGGAATTACCATTAGTTTTCTCGCGGCAAGCATTTGGGGATTTGATGAAAAATCCTTACCCCTATTGTTAGTCGGCGCCACGGTAACCGGTCTACTGGGCGTTTCGACCATTCTGCTGCTTCGGGGTCTCACCAAACTGAAAGAAGACACGTCCCTGAGCATTGTGTTGAGTGTTTTTTTTGGTGCTGGTATCGCATTGCTGGGAATCATCCAGCAAATGCCCAAGGGACACGCCGCAGGTCTGGAATCTTTCATTCTTGGAAAGACAGCATCGATGGTGGTTAGCGACGCTCAACTCATCGCCGCCGCCTCGATCACTTGCTTGGCAGGCTGTTCCTTACTGTTTAAAGAACTGAAATTACTCTGTTTTGACGAGAATTTTGCTGGATCCCGTGGTTACCCCATCGTAAAGCTGGACCTTATTTTGATGGCTTCGGTCGTCGTCATCTCGATCGTGGGTTTACAGGCAGTTGGTTTGATCATGGTGGTTGCGCTACTCGTGACACCAGCAGCATCATCGAGATTCTGGACCGATGACCTAACGAAGATGACGCTCATTTCCGCCGGGATCGGAATGTTCAGCGGCGTGATTGGAGCGGCGGTTAGCGCTCTCTACCCGAGACTTCCATCAGGAGCAATGATCGTTCTTTTTTGTGCGACTTGTTTCATGATCAGCATGACACTGGGCGTCAAACGCGGACTGTTAGTGCGTTCTCTTCGGCGCCTCAAGATCAATCGATCCATCGGGCGGCAACACTTCCTCCGAACCATGTATGAAGTGATGGAGCAAAAACAACAGCTTGGCCTCGAACAATCAATCACAATCAATGATCTCCTGCCGGCAAGAAGCTGGTCAAAAAACCGTCTGGCAACCATTGTTTCTCGGTCTGCCAGAGAAGAATGGATTACCCGCATCCATCAGGAAGTACGATTCACAAAAAAAGGGCGGTTTGAGGCTGAGCGGTTAACTCGAGAACACCGACTATGGGAACTCTTTCTGATTCACCACGCTGATATTGCACCAACTCGCGTGGATCGTGAAGCCGATCACATTGAACATGTCTTGGAACCGGAAATCGTTGCCGAACTTGAGTTACTGCTGATTGAGGACCAACGAGAATTGCCGCAAAGCCCGCATGGTTTTGATCATTGGAAACAAACTGACGATTCAAAAAATGGGAACCAGAAACCAAATGGCAACCAGAAACCATCAGCGGAACCACCAGTCTCTCGCGCAAGAACGGGCAAGTGATGACACTGGACTTAAACTGGAACTGGATGCTTGATGGGTGGATCACCGCAGTTGCAGTGGTATGCGCCATAGCGTGCGCGCTTCTCGGCAACTTTCTAGTGCTCAGGCGAATGAGCATGCTTGGGGATGCAATCACTCACGCGGTCCTACCAGGATTGGCGGTCGCTTTTTTGATCAGCGACAGTCGAGCAAGCTTACCCATGTTCATCGGTGCGGCGATTGTTGGTGTTTTAACCGCTTTCTTTACCGAGTGGATTCGACGCGCGGGCAAGGTGGATGAGGGGGCCTCGATGGGCGTCGTCTTTACGACACTCTTCGCAATCGGTTTGGTCATGATTGTTCAAACAATTGATCAAGTGGACCTCGATGCCAACTGTGTACTCTACGGCTCCATCGAACTCACTCCGCTCGACACCATCGATGTTGCTGGCTGGCAGATCCCACGGGCATTTTGCACACTTTTTCTGGTCATGTTAATCAATTTGACCTTTGTGATTGTCTTCTACAAAGAGCTGAAAGTCACCTCATTTGACCCCAGCCTCGCTGGTAGCATCGGCTTCTCACCGGCCATCATTCATTACGCACTGATGGTGTTGGTAGCCATCACTGCAGTGGCAAGTTTTGAGAGTGTCGGTAGCGTCCTTGTGGTTGCAATGATGGTGGTGCCTGCAGCCACGGCGTATCTGCTGACACATCGGCTTCACATCATGATCTGCTTCAGTATTCTTGCGGCAATCATATCGGCTGTCGCCGGCCACGTTAGCGCGATTGCAATTCCAGCATCATTTGGATTCCGAAGTACCTCAACCGCTGGAATGATGGCTGTCATCTCAGGCTTACTCCTATTCTTGGCAGCCATGTTCGCCCCTCGTCAAGGAATCGCAGTCAAACTATGGAACCAGCTCGCTTTAAGCTGGCATATCCTTGGTGACGACATCGTCGCGTTGCTTTATCGAGTTGACGAAAAACAGGCAAATCAACGTACCGAGAAAGCATGGATTCGAGAGGTGTTACTTTGCAGTCCTCTTTCTTTCACTGTGGTGATGACTTGGCTCCGAATACGTGGTGAAATTGTCATTAAAACCAATGAACTTGTTCTCACTGATCAAGGACAACACAGGGCCCAGAATCTGGTTCGCTCACATCGACTATGGGAGCAGTATTTGCTTGATCAGGTTGGGATCGATCCGAGTCGCGTCCACCCACAAGCTGAGCAAATGGAGCACTACACGGACAAAAAAATGCGTCAACAACTCCATCAGGTCACTGAGAAGCCCTCGATCGATCCCCACGGCAGTCCAATTCCTGAAGAACGTTCAACGAAATAGTTGACATGAAAAATAACCTCGAAAATTTTCATGTGAGGAAATATTCTTACCAGTGGTTCCTCATCTAACTTCACACAAACAGAGTGAATCAACCCCTGAACAGTTTGATTGACTCACATGAAACTGATGAATCCGTTTGTCCCGTTCCAACCTTCCGGTGATGGAAAACACCGACTTACCCAGTGGTCATTAAAAACTGCTAGGCTTTTTTGAAACCAACTATCTCGACACACGAACTATCGTTAACTCTCGCTCACCAAGAGGGGTGTCCCGGCGATGAAACAAGCAGAAAATTGCCCGCAGAGAACGGGTTTTGCAATTCTCATTCTGCTATCCCTTCTTCTCGAGTTGAGTATCTGCCGAGCAGATACACCAAGACCAAATATTCTTTTGATCATGGCTGATGACTTGGGTTATTCGGATCTTGGTTGCTATGGAGGGGAGATCAAAACACCGAATCTGGATTCGCTTGCCGCAGGTGGGGTTCGCTTCACGCAGTTTTACAATACCGGTCGTTGCTGGCCCACGCGTGCCTCTCTTTTGACGGGATTTTACCCGCATGGCATTCGACGGGACAAAGTGCAAGGCATCGCCAGCGGTAACCGAGGCGTTCGGCCTTCGTGGGCGCCCGTCATTGCCAGTCGCCTCAAGGCGGGCGGCTATCGTAGTTACCACACCGGAAAATGGCACCTCGACAGCATGCCTATCGCATCAGGTTTTGATCGGTCTTATTACCTGAAAGATCAACATCGTTTTTTTAGTCCAACGCTGCATTGGAAAAATGACATTCCGCTTCCGCCTATTCCCAAGGGATCTGATTACTATGCCACGGTTGCATTGGGTGATCACGTGCTTGAGTGCATCGATGATCACGTAACAGCACACCGCGACCAACCTTTCTTCCACTACCTTGCTTTCACCGCGCCTCACTTCCCGCTGCACGCCCTACCAAAAGACATTGAGCGATACCGCGATCGTTACAACATCGGCTGGGATTTGGTTAGGCAAACGCGGTGGGAGAAAATCCAATCGCTCGGACTGGTGCAGGCAGATCTTTCAAAAGTCATGCCCACCGTTGGGCCACCCTATCACTTTCCAGATGCATTGAAACAACTGGGTAAAAACGAAATCAGTCGCCCACTCAAGTGGGATTCGCTGACAGATACGCAGCAGGATTTCCAGTCAAGCAAAATGCAAATCCACGCCGCCATGGTTGACTGCATGGATCAGCAGGTTGGTCGAATCATTCACAAACTTCGTGACCAGCACTTGCTTGATAACACCGTGGTGTTCTTCCTCTCTGATAACGGAGCGAGTGCAGAAATCATGGTTCGAGGAGATGGCCATGACGCTGCGGCAGAAAGGGGATCTGCAGATAGCCACCTATGCTTGGGTCCTGGATGGTCAACGACTGCCAACACACCATTTCGGTACCATAAAACCTGGACACATGAAGGCGGCACCGCGACACCACTCATCGTGCATTGGACCAAGGGAATTGAAGCGGTCGGGGCCATTCGCCATCAAGTGGGACACGTCATTGACCTTTGGCCGACCATCGCTGAAATAACTGGCGTTGACTCAGTGAGCACGGCGTCGGCCTTATTTCCACGACCTGGTAGAAGCCTGATTCCATTCTTAGATTCCGATCAAACAGAGCCGAGAACCATTTGGTGGTCACACGAGGCAAATCGTGCGTTGCGTATCGGAAATTGGAAAATTGCCGCAGCAGGCAATGAAGGCAGTTGGGAACTATACGATTTATCGACCGATCGAACAGAAACAACTGACCTTGCAGCGCAACACCCGGAGAAGGTCGAGGAGATGTCGATCGTTTGGAAAACGATCAACACACAACAATCAAACTGGGCTCTGCAACCCAACTAAAAGTCGCCCGACGCGAAATTATTTCCCTGCGGGATCTTGAGACCAACAGCCAACGAACAACCGAGGATCAAAGCTCTGGAATCATTGACAAATCGACGATTCAAAAACATCGCAATCCGCCAAAGAGATTGACATGCGATAAAAATTGGCCAGAGGTATTCACAACACGTCACCCTCACGAATCAACTTCAAAAAAGGGAAGCGATCAATCAGGTGACGGCAATGCATGCTGACTAGCACTCGACCGACATGGCAGAAACAAGCGATAGCTCAAGAATCTCAAAAGTTAACGCGACAGTCGATCATACTTTTGGTTCCCATCCCGGTTCATACTCCTTGGTCCAGAATGATTCGGCAGCCTCATTATTCTTAATACGGCCATTGGAAGGATCCAGATCAAGCACGCTGTTGGTGCGATAGGCAATGTTACCAAGGTGGCACAGGAGGGTGCTTTGATGGGCAATTTCAATATCAGCGTTCGGTAGACGCCCCGTTCTCACAGCATCCAAAAAGTCGGCAAAGTGAGCTTTGTCGCCCGCATCCCCGGTTCCAGTGTCAATCTCTTTGCCTTTCAGGTCGTAGACGGTATAGCCAGCTCCCCTGATGACGATGGATCCTTCGGTTCCATGAAAACTGATCCCAAAACCACTGTCATGTGGACCAAGTGGGGACCAACTAAGACCTTCCCACGTAATCGTCTTCTGCTCAGGAAAATCCATTGTCACCATCATTGTGTCAGGGGTTTCCTGATCATCTTCATGGCGATACTTACCACCGCCGGCAGTCACACGAGACGGGTAGGAGACCTGCAACCCCCAACGAGCCACATCGATGGCGTGAATACCATTGTTACCTAGCTCTCCATTGCCCCAATCCCAATGCCAATGCCAGTTGTAATGGACCACATTATCTTTGTACTCCCTGCGTGCTACTGGTCCCTGCCAAAGATCCCAGTCGAGCCACTCAGGTATTGAAGCGGTCTTCCCGAATCCAATTCCCGGACGTCGATTGTTGTACCAAGTTCGTGAATACAGTGTTTTGCCAATGACGCCAGAGTGAACCTTCTCGATGGCCTCTTGAATTCCGGACCAAGAGCGGCGTTGAGTTCCCATCTGAACAATTCGTTGATGATGCCTTGCAGCGGCTACCGCCATCTCTCCCTCGGCGGGCGTGTGACTACAGGGTTTCTCCACATAAACATGCTTACCGGCGGCACACCCAAGAATGGCAGCCGGTGCGTGCCAATGATTTGGCGTTGCCACAACAAGTACATCGATTGCCTTGTCATCTAATATCCGCCTGAAATCGCCGACCACCTTTGGTGCGCGACCCTGCTTATCACTGACAAGCTGCCCGACCCGCAATGCAGCTCGAGAATCAACATCGCAGACAGCGCCAATCTCGGTGTTGGCAGCAGCCATCATCCCATTAGCGATCGCGGCCCCGCGTCCATTGACCCCCATAATCCCGAGAACCACTTTTTCACCGGGTGAATCTCCAACAGCAACCTCGTCTTGCGCGGTCAGTGAACTCTGAAATGCTGATCCAGCAGCAATCGCAGCGGCAACACCTGATTTTAAAAACAGTCGCCGATCTCGTTCAATATTTTGGTCCATCGCTTCGCCTCTTGAATCACTTGACTGCATAAATATAAATCGCTCTCTGTCTCAAGATTGTATCAATCCACACGACGCACCGTTGCCTCATAATGAGGTCGAGGGTCATTCATAATCTCTAACGGCGCTCGCTGGGCAAACATATCTGCAATTGACTTGGCTCGTCGGTGATCGACCTTACCAGAGTGTGCATGCAGCAAATAGCGCCATGTCACTGGCACCTCCTGACGCAGCAGAACTGGCTTGTCACGACAAATCGAAGCCCCCATCCAGCCATCATCACGAACATGCCACTTGCTGGGGAACGTCGAGTTTGATGGATGATCGAAGTAGGTGATCCCTTCGATGCAATCGTCTTTAACTTCTCCACTGTAATCAACCCATTCCAACGGTTGACCAAATAAATCCTGTTCACCTTGCCTCCCGCTCGATCCAGTCAGAACACCGTTACCAAAAACAGCAGAGATTTTTTTGGCAACACGCACTGCTAACAAACCAAAATTAGTTACCCCCAATTCAAGTGACTCTGAAGTCGAACGCAAGGAGGTTTGTATTTCCAGAAAAATCTCGTCATTAGATGCTGGTGCAAGGGAAACAACCAGGTCTTGCAAAATGAGTGGCTGCGGATCATGACCGTCATACCAAGCCAATTCAACTGCCATTAAGGCTTCCTGATCTCCATCGATATAAGCATGCCACTTTCGCTGCTCTATTCTCGCTGTTGTCTGATCGGACCAAAAGTCAATTCCCAGCACGCGATGATGGGCGAACCAAACTGAACGATGATGATCATGGTTGGAAGCCCCCGGGTGCCCCATCCGAGTAAGCGGTAGTCCAGAGGGTCCGAGCAACGGATAAAAAAATGGGCGAGGCGCACTTTTGGATGCGTTCCATCGTAAACGCTCGACACCATCAACTGCGAAAGCAACCTCCCTATCGGGTAATGGAACTATCTGGCAGCGAGGCTTTGACGAAAACATTGAAACCAACCCTATTGATATGAAGATCACCAAGATTCAGCAAACAAGATAACCTAGATCCCTCAGGACTGCTTCTCATCTGCCACGATTGACCAAACGTGTCACTTCTCGTCAATAGCTTCTCAGCATCTTGAAAATAAACTCGAAAAGGCAGACCGATGACACAATCACCGACATCCATTCGCAACATTGAGGACAAAGAGGCACCTAATTTCGTCAAGCAGGATCAGAAATTGCCCCGATTGCCTTCACCAGATCGGGACCAACAGCAAGCAAATTATCGCCAAAAACCAGAGGAATCACGAAACTTACCCTTCGATAACGCTATCGCCACCAAGTGGTTAATTGAGGGCCCAAGTCTTCCCCAACCAAAGCACCAGGCAAAAGCCTCAGAGCGTCGTCGTTTTCTACAAATCGGCACAGGTCAATGGACTGCTTTGGAATACGCAACTCAGTTTCCCCGACGGCAAACGGCGATTATTTACGCAAGAGAATTTGGCCTGCTCGCCGCAGCGATAGCGAGCGTGGTCGCTGTCTCAGTCAATCACGAACCCGTGAATTCAATATCAACCCAAAGCAATCCGTCATTTTCACAACAAGCAAATTCGTCATGACGCGGACAGATTGCTGAAATAGCACGTTTTTGAGTGACTTGAAGTGAATCATGGGGAGCGATGATCAGTGGTGGCAGTTACAATTTTTCTTCCCACCCTCTTGCAACTGTTCTCCGCAACCAGACAAGCCATGCCCCGCTCAATGCTTTTAAGCAGTTTTGCTTTCCTTTTGCTCTCAGCCGTTTGCCATGGGAAGCCATCCGAGAATGCGACTGACACTGTCCCAACAGAGGAAGCTGCACCCCCCCAAGAATCAACAAATGATTCGATTTTGGCGGGCCACAGCTATCATGGCGAGGCTTTCAACGAAGGCCCACGACAAGCTGCCGTACTGATCCCCAATCTGGGATCGATCAACTTCCCAACCTCCACCAAAGACCCAGAGGCACAAAAGTTTATTGAACAGGGTGTCATCCAACTGCATGGATTCTGGTATCTCGAAGCGGAGCGCTCATTCCGCCAAGCCTCAATGATCGACTCAGAGCTCGCAATCGCCTACTGGGGAATGGCCATGGCCAACCGGAATAACGCGAGTCGGGCAAGAGGATTTCTTGATGAAGCCCTCCAACGTAAAGATCAAGGTGCGGGCCAACGTGAAAAACTGTACATCGACGCACTCAACGAACTGATCCCTAAAGCAAGGAAGGAAGATCAGAAACAGGCAGAAGAATCTAAAGAGAATGAGAGGGAAGCAAAGAAACGACGAGCCGAGAAATACATCACGGCGATGGAGAAAGTGATTGATCAGTTTCCCGACGATATTGAGGCGAAGGCTTTCATTGTGGTGCAAATGTGGATGGCTAACGGCAGTGGCGTCAAAATCATCAGTCGTTATGCCGTGGACGCGTTACTCAAGGAAATTTTTGCCGTTAATCCTGCGCACCCCGCACACCATTACCGAATTCACCTGTGGGATGGCAATCGTCCCGAAAACGCTTTGCCTGATGCCGCAAGTTGCGGTCCCGCGAGTCCGGGGATTGCCCACATGTGGCACATGCCCGGACACATCTATTCAAGACTCAAGCGATACAACGATGCGGCGTGGCAACAGGAAGCATCAGCACGGGTTGATCACGCTCATATGATACGCACTCGCTTGATGCCGGATCAAATTCATAACTTCGCTCACAATAACGAATGGCTTGTTCGGAATCTTATCTTTGTAGGAAGAGTCAACGAAGCAATGACTCTTTCCAAGAATCTCATCTCCCTGCCGAAACACCCTCGCTATAACAGCCAGGCGAAAAAAGGTAGCCATATGTACGGAAGGCAACGGCTTCTTCAGGTCCTCACTGAATACGAACTATGGGAAGACTTACTCAAAGCAACCGACGGGCCGTATCTATCCAAAACGGACGATAAAAAACTAAATCATGAACGCTCCGCATGGATAGCCGTTGCTCAATACATGTTAGGGAACACCGATGCTGGCGATTCGATCCGAGACTCATTTAAAGAGGAAATCAATGAGCTAGAGAAAAACATCGAACTGCTCGAACAAGAACAAAAACAAGACGAGCAATCCAAGGAAGAGTCAGAAACGGCAGACACAGAAGAGAAGCCAGCAAAAAAGAATGAAGCAAAAATCAAGGAACTTAATAAAGAGAAGCGAGAGATTGAACCGTTCCTGTCACTGATCAATTCTGCTTTATCAACCACGAAGCATGAACTTGAGGAATTGAAGAAATCAATTCATAAATTCCGATTGGAAAATGTCCTCAAAGCGCGTTGGCTTGCTGGTGCCGGCGATATAGATGAAGCCATCAAGATGATGGAGAAACAAGTATCCAATGATGCTGCTCAGGTACGACCGTTGGCGACACTTGTCAAACTTCTTTGGGAGTCAGATCAGAAAGAGAAAGCGGGCGAGAAATTTCAGCAGCTTCGAAAAATCGCCGGCCATGCGGATCTTGACACTCCCTTCCTAACACAACTAACACCGCTTGCTAAAACGGCGGGAATCACCGGGGACTGGCGGCAACCGTCGAAGCCAGCCCAAGATCTTGGACACAGGCCTGATTTAAATGAATTAGGACCATTTAGATGGGCCCCCTACGAAATGCCAAACTGGGAAGCCGTGGACGCAACTGGCCAAGTCTGGAACAGCAAAGAAAAAATCGACAAACCAACGGTCGTTATTTTCTATCTCGGTTTTGGTTGTCTTCATTGCGTGGAACAATTAGATACGTTCTCGCCCAAAATCCAGCAGTTTCAAGATGCAGGTATTGATGTCATCGCGGTCAGCACAGAATCGAGTACGGAACTTCAGCTTGGCATTAAGAATTTCGATGAACCGATTTCCATACCCCTATTATCAAGCGGCGATCAAGATGCATTCAAGAAGTTGCGATGCTGGGATGATTTCGAGAATCAGCCGCTACACGGCACTTTTCTAATTGATTCAGACAGGCGGGTTCGCTGGCAGGACATCAGCTACGAACCTTTCAATGAACCAGACTTCTTACTATCAGAAGCCAAACGCTTGTTGCTTCTGGAGCAACAACCTTAGGTAGAAATGACCGGCGGTGAGACACTCATTCTGATACCCAGGCTAAATCTGTCAAATGGCGACAACGCACTTGGCAGGTTTTCAGAACCCGTTAATTTTTAGATACAGAAAGACTAGCTGCGATAACCAGATTCAACGACTGCATTCTTGATGACGATCGATATTCCATCTCGAATCTGCACCGCTTCATCCTCTCCCTGATTTTGCACCGCATCACTGTTCGTAATCGCAACGTTCTCACCGATTCGACAATTCTTATCCAGAATGGTGCCCCGAATCACTGTGCCACTACCGATTCCTAATGGAACTCGATCCGCATCATGCTGTCGATCTGTTTCGATGTCATCGGCTCCCATGATAACGCTGTCCTTGATCGTCACGTTATCACCGATAACCGTTCGTAAACCAATGACACTATTCTCGATGGTGACATTGTTACCAATTCGACACCCGTCTGCGATCAAGCTGCTGGAAATCTTCGCATCACCCATGATAGTTGGCGGCAAAAATCGAGGCCGGCTAAAAATGGGAGCATCAGGATTACGCAACTCGAATGGTGGCGATTTGCTCGCGAGAGACAGGTTCGCCTCGTAAAATGCTCGGATCGTACCAATGTCTTCCCAGTAACCGTCAAACAAGTGCACTTGGACCTTGTGTGATTGAATCGCTTCCGGAAATACCTCTTTGCCAAAATCCTCATGCGCAGAGGATCTCAGTAAGTCAACCATGACATCCTTGTTAAAAATATAAAGTCCCATGCTCGCGAGACAGTCACGACCTTGGCTGGGAATCCCGTGATCATCAATCCATTTCGGGTCCATTCTCACACTGGCTAGTTCTTTTTCGGTTTGTGGTTTCTCGACAAAACCACGAACTTGACCAGCATCATCCACCTGCATGATTCCCAAGGAACTAGCGTCCCCTCGAGTAACGGGAATGCCTGCTATGGTCGCATGCGCCCCAGATTCAATGTGGGTTCGCATCATCTCCCGAAAGTCCATCCGGTAGAGTTGGTCGCCGGAGAGGATCAGGACATGCTCGATCCAATCTTCTTCGAGATGAATTAGATTTTTTCTGACTGCATCCGCAGTTCCCTGATACCAGTCGGTACCAGCGTTAACCGTCTCCTGTGCAGCCAGGACCTCAACGAACCCACCGCTAAAATGGTCAAACGAATAAGTTTGCCGCAGATGCCGATGGAGACTCTCGGACAAAAATTGCGTCAGAACATAAGCCCGATTCAAACCGCTGTTGATGCAGTTACTAATTGGGATATCAATCAATCGGTACTTTGCCGCAAGCGGCACGGCTGGCTTTGCTCGAATCTTGGTCAGAGGAAATAGGCGTGATCCGCGGCCACCACCGAGAATCAGAGCGATCGTTCTTGAAAGATCCATGGATCAACCTGAGAGAAAACAGAAGGAACGGGAGGTTCCCTCTTTTTAACTTTGTATGACTGGATTCGATAGGTTGGTTAACGCAGTCTTTACCAGTACTTCTCAAAGCGTATCGATCCCGGCCCTTGCACCTCTGTATTGTCGCGATAACCAACGTCCCGCAAAATAGAAAGCATCCCCGGTGACGCAAGCGGTTGACCACCGGGAGGCACATAACCAATCATTGCAGGGTTACCGCACAAGAATACGTGGGTGTTGCTGGGAGAGAATTCAACCCCCGCAGCCTCGGCCAAATCGCCAGATTTGAATAAATCCTGGATGTATTGCTTGCCAACAAAGTCGGGACGAGATGAATCCAAATTTTGCGGGTCACGCGTGGTGTAGGGCAGATAGCGATACTGCGAATATCGCTCCATCAGAATTTCGTGCTCACGCGTGTAGGCAAGATCTGCACGGTGACGAACGCTGGTGACGTTCACAATTTGCCCCAGATGTCCTTGGGCAAGCAGCTTGGCAGCCATGGCATTATGAGGTGCCTCGCCCGTACCAGTTCCCAACATCAACACCGTGTCTCGTGGACCAAGGTCACTCAATGTGTACTGACCGGTGATTTTTTTCTGAACCTCAATGCGATCACCGGCTGCCAAGCAAAAAAGTCGAGGCGTCAATACTGGTGGCTTGTTCTCGGCAGAACTGGCTTGGCGGACCAGCGTGACGTAAAACTCGAGATAGTCCACTGAGTCAACCGTCGCAACCTGACCATCGGAGCCGAGCATCGGACAAGAGATGGAATAGGCGCGTCGCGAGAGTTTACGGATTCGTTTCTCTGGAACGACTTCGTTTTGGGTCCCATCAAGCCGAGGTTCCCAATTACCAAGTCCCAAAGCAACGTACTGACCTGGCTCAAAATCAGGAATTGGGTGATCGGGTTGTACTCGAAATCGGGCTAAATCAGGATTTTTATCGATCCGCTCGACAATGGTTGCGTTGTAAAACTTTTCCCGAAGACGGTCAGCCTCGTCAGAATCAATCGTTGTCGAATCAATCGTGTCACTCAATGTAATCCTCGCTAGGAATGACTCTCGAAACCAACAATTTCAACCAGATCAGGGCCTCTAAACGATCATTTGGCCTTGATCGTCACAAAAAACAGGTTTGTTTCTCGTTTTTTTCGGGGCCACAACAATGTCATTCGATCAATATAATACTCGAAGATGATTCAGAACGGTGCAGCGGCAGTTCATTGAATTCGACGGTGACGGCTTGCAATGTCCCCAGAAGTGTCGGAAGCTCGATCTGATTCCACAGACAGGTTAAACTTCAGATCGTCAGAACGCTGCAAAGTTCTGTTCCCGAATGCTGCAATCCCCACAGGCCCTTGAGTGATCGGTTCTCTCTGGCCATCCAATGATTTTCTGATTCTCTCACCAGTTCAACGCCATGACGCACCGCTTTCCCACCCAACGAGCCCGAATCACAGGTTCCTTGTTCCTGATTTTTGGCCTCGGTTTCGGACTCTCGTCCCTCGCGTTGGGAGAAACTTGGACCAGCCTGCGTGGGAACTATGTGGTGGAAGCAGAAATGCTGGGACTTTGGGGAGAAGCAGTCATTCTGAAGATGGATGATGGACGTCGTGTCTCTGTCAACCTCTTGAATCTGCGTAGCGAGAGCCGTATTCAGGCACGCGAGATCGCGAAGAAGCTTGAGGAGCAGCGTGACGCTTTGATCACTGAGCTCAAAGGACGAGCAACCGATGCGGCCGCACCAGCGCCCGATCCATTGCCTCAACCGCCAGCCGCCTCGGCATACGTTCCACCCCAACCCAATGCAAAAGCCGGTGATTTCCTTAATCAGGTGGAAAATGCTTTGGCATCCGGACACCTGCTTGGCCTCTACGATTCGCTACCACCGAGCTATCGAAAAGATATCGATGAACTTGTCAAGTTAACTGCGGCAAATACCAATTCAGCGGCATGGACAACCGTCATGGGAACCTTCCAGAAGTTCGGCGAGGTCTTGGTCACACGACAGCGTTGGTTCCTCTCTAGCCCTCGAATCCAAGCTTTAGGCCCGGCCGAACAGGATTTTATTTCCGGACCCGTGATCACATTAGCAGGTTTATTGCGCACTGGTCTCGATCCCGCTGCAATGCAACTTCAAACATTACAAACAGCGGACTTTAGGCAGTGGCTTGAACAACGCGACGAGGCAATCGCTCCCTATCTTTCTCTACTAATGCAGCAACTTGGTTTGGATTCGTTACGTCAAATGAATGTTGAATCTGAGCAGGACGGTGTTGCGGTTGTCTCCGTTAGCGCCGGCGGCGAAAGCTTCCAAGATAATTATGTTCAAGTCGAAGGCTATTGGGTTTCCAAATCCCTCGCTGATCAGTGGAGTGAGGAGGTCGAGACCTGGAAACAAACCGCTCAGACGCCTGATGCCATGGACATGACCACCGCGTCTATCTTCCTCGGAACCCTACAACCCGTCTTGGGGCAGTTGGCAAACACGCAAGATGCGAGTGGGTTTCACGAACAGATGGAAGCTATCTTCTTACCCGCCGAATCCATGATGACCACACTCGCTGGGTCATTGGGAACCACCTTTGCTGGTAATAACGCAGGGCAAAGTGCCAATGGGCGAGGTGCCGGTGGCGGAGAGTTTGGTGATTACGGAGAGGGCATGGAGATGGACATGGAGATGGAGATGGAGATGGAAGAACGTGGCCCGGGAGGCTCTTCCGAGGATTTCTAATCCACCACTTCACTTTCATCAGACTTTTGATCAGGCTCGAGTCATGATTCCAAGTGGTTACTCGCCATTATTTATCAGCAGCATTGATTGCTAGTTCTCCATCACTCGATCATCAAATTGCTGTTTAACCCAATCCGCACTCTGGCGTGCGGCAATTCGAGAAATCCAATGATCGAATCGATAAGTTCGATCACGCCTATCAGGAATCATTTCGCTTGAGCGTTCCACTCAAACCCAAAATCACCATCATCGGCGGCGGGCTTTCGGGTCTCGCGACTGCGGTCAAGTTAAGACAATACTTACCGGATTCCGATATCACCATTTTTGAGCAATCCTCTCGATTTGGTGGAGTGATTCACTCCGAAAAAATTGGTTCCTACCTGGTTGATCATGGTGCCGACATGTTTGCCACCAATCCTCCGGCGGCAATCGACTTGTGTGAGCAACTGGGTGTCCTCGACGATCTGATGGAACCACAAGTCATTGGTCGCGGCGCACGGATTGTGAAGGACTCGAAACTAATTCCCTTACCCGAGGGCTTTGTCCTGATGAGGGCCACGCAACTTTGGCCCATGCTGACGACACCACTTCTATCGATCTCAGGTAAGTTACGATTCCTTGCGGAACGCTGGATCTCACGACAATCAAACTCTGGTCAGCAATCTTCGGTGGATGAATCGGTCAGCGATTTTGTAACAAGACGAATGGGAAAACAGATGTTGGATCGCATCGTTGCCCCACTAGCTGCTGGAATCTATACCGCCGATATCAGAAAACTCAGCATGCTCGCTACCATGGGACCCATTGCAAAAATGGAGCGAACTCATGGCTCATTGGCCAAAGCAACTGCTGCAAGACGCAAATCTGGTGAAGACTCGGTTGAACGCAGCAGCGCCGGTGCACGTTACAGTCAATTCCGAGCCTTTCGAGGGGGAATGGTTCAGCTGGTTGATGCTCTGGCAAAGCAATTGCCTGATGACTCACTCCACACCAACACCGAACTGAAGGAGTTCACAAGGATCACCAACGGATGGTCCCTAAAACTCAGTGACCGCACCGCTGAATGTAATGAGCTCGTCATTGCCACACCGCCCCACGTCGCCTCACGCTTACTCGAATCACATGCGCCCGAGGCTGCGGATCAGCTCAGACAAATCGAAGCTTCCTCCGTCGCGATTGTAGTGATTGGTGTCCCTCGATCTCAAATCAGCAAACCAGTCGAAACCTTTGGCTTTGTCGTACCGTTGGCCGAAAATCGCAAAATCCTCGCCTGCAGCTTTGCCAGCGCTAAGTTTACCGGTCGGGCCGAAAAAGACCGAATACTTATGCGTGTTTTTGTGGGCGGAGCGATGCAGCCAGCACTGCTGGAAAAAAAGGACAATGAGCTAATTCATATGGTCCAGAAGGAATTAGGTGACCTAATTGGATTAACGGGAAGCCCTGAAATCGCTCGCGTCATCCGCTGGAATAAAGCGATGCCTCAGTACCACGTGGGCCACCTGAATCGTGTCGAGACGATTGACCGAGCGATGAATCAAATCGACGGTCTGTCACTCGTCTCCAACGCCCTTCATGGAGTTGGAATCTCGCCCCTCATCGCTGAAGCAGAAAAAACCGCAAGAAAAATTGCCGATCGGTACGCTTCAGGCAACACGTCTGGCTGAAAGGGTCGCTGACTCGGTTGAACCGCGCAAAACAACCGAGCGATCGGTCAACGGAAAGCGAATTCGACTCAACGCATTTTCCATCGCAACTCCATCTCGAAAACGCTTTCGCGGAGATGGATCAATTGATTTCCGGATCAAAGAAACCAGTTCTTGAGAAATTCCGCGACGAAGACGGTTAAATCCTGGAAAGCTATCAAAAGGATACTCGGGAACGTCTCCTGCAAGCATTCGATAAATCACCAGACCCAGTGAGAAAACGTCGCTACGGTAACTCGGTTTTCCCATCGCCTGCTCCGGAGCCATGTAGCCCAGAGTGCCACTGGCGGAAACCTCGTGCCCACCTTTCTCAATTCTGGCCAAACCAAAATCACTCAACTGGATCGTCTGGTCGGAAAAAAGGACAAAGTTTTCGGGCTTGATATCTCGGTGCAGCACCGAATGCTGATGCGCATAGGAAAGGGCACTGACCATCTGAACCAAATACTGGATAGCCGTAGATCGTGACATACGGCGAGTCATGCGATCTTCCAAAGTCTCTTGGCCCAGCGGGAACACCATTACAAAATGACCGTCAATAAAGCGAGCATCTTGCAGCGGCAGGATCCCCGGATGATCCAGTCGCGCCATGATTCGGACTTCCCGCTTCATATCCTCAAATGTGGCTGATTGAGAAACAAATTGCGAGGCGGGAATTTTCAGGGCTACCTTACGGTCAACAATCATATCTCGAGCAGCAAAGACAGTCGCAAAACCGCCTTCGCCCATCCGTTTCATCAGTCGATACTTGTCCAAACGCGAACCAATTCGCAGGGTTCTGGGCTCATCCGACTCGCCGCGTAAAATTTTCAGGGAGGCTACCACAGACTTCTCTTGAACGAAAAAATGATGGGACGAACCACTCGCTAAATCCCATCGGGAAGACGTTTCGAACACTCGAAACCAAGTTCGCGACCACTCAAGACACATTGTCTAGATCTGTAGATCGTCACAATTGGCAGATGACCTAAGTTTTTTCCGTCATGCATGATGACGCAAAAGAACACCAATCCCCCCCTCAATCGGGTACGACTCAGATACCCGGCAACTCGACGAAAATGTTGGCGTTCGCAACCGTTCTAAGTGCGTTTTTGGCGGGTTTGATGGCTGACAACGCGGTTAGTAACGCTTGATAAAGGCCACAAATAAAATCGCTGCGGATGATACTGGACATCTCTGGGATCCTTTAACTGGCAAAAGAATCTAAATTGAGAATGGGAAAGTTTCTAATCAGGATTTTTTTTCGCGGTGGCAAGTGTCGGTGTTCAGGCCATCCCGCTCCGCTGTTGGCCTCTCTTTTCGGACGGAGAAAATTAACTGCAACCCCTTAGTTGGCAAGAACGCTGGCACTCTCCATTCCCGAATGAACCACCTACCTCTGGCGATTGACGCGTTTCAGCATCAACAACCTCATATCGGCGACATTCTTCGTTTCAACCCCATTAGCTCGCAACTCAAGCGTTCCCGGTCCTTTAGCCAATTCGATGCTGCCCAATTGCATGGAAGCCCAGTGTTTTACATACCCCTCTTGTCTCAAAACACGATCTTCCTCAGCGCCAACGAGGGGAACATCATGGGGCATACCAATCGTCGTGGTGATTTTCTTTTCACCAAAACTCAATTCCAATTCTGCTCCAACGCTTGATGCCTCGCAGGCGTAGTACATTTCAACTTCGAACTCACCACCTTCAAGCACTTCGATTTCCCATGTAATCCGGTCTTCCTGATTACCCGACCAATGCGTCATGTACGTAGCATTGGGAAATCGATTGCTTCGTTGAACTTGACCATGAGGCAAAGCATCACGAGCAGGCAATTGCGTTTGCCGCTCTTGTGGATGACCAACGGTGATCGGACGATTTTCAGGCTTGACTCCGTTCTCAGCCTTTGAATCTCGCAACCACTTCTGAAGCGCATCACTCAATCGCTTCGCGGTTCCAGGGTGCATTTCTGCAACGTCCACAGTTTCACCGGGGTCTGCTGAAAGATCGAACAGCAGGCCATTTGATTGATAACGAAACCGTTGGCTTCGAACGCTGGCCTTCTGCTTCCAAGCACTGAACAAAAGTCTTTCCGGCACGACTGCCCCATTACTCTCCAAAGCACCTGCCAAAGAAACCCCATCAAGGGGCTTCTTTGAATTATGCTTGATACCTGCAAAATCGGCCAATGTTGGCAACAAATCAATCGCCCCGCCAACCTGCTTCAGAACGGAGCCAGCAGGTATTTTCTGAGGGTATCGAATGAAGAAAGGGACTCTCAATCCACCCTCGTGAGTGGATCCTTTTCTGCCACGCATTCCGCCGTTATATCGAGACCCGTTCGGACCATTGTCGGAGAAATAAATCACCACGGTATCACGTTCCAAATCAAGCTCGGACAAGCAATCGAGAACACGCCCAACATTTTCGTCGATATTTTGACTCATCGCCAACGCGGCGCGAGTGTGATTCACTTTCTCTGAGCGTGCGTTAGCCGATGAGGGATCAGGAACAATATCTTTATCTTTGAATCGATTCCAATTCGCATCAGGCACCTGCATCGGCGAATGTGGCGTATTGTAGGGCACGTAGACGAAAAAGGGTTTTTGTTGATGCTCTCGAATGAAGTCAATCGCGTGGTTGGTTAAGTCATCAATGATAAACCCTTCGCCCTGAACAAGCTGACCGTTGTGTTCAAGCATTGGTGAATAGTAATTCCCCCAATGACCACTGCAAAATCCGTAATACTCCGCAAAACCTCTCGCGTTTGGATGATAGGGATACTGCATCCCGCTGTGCCATTTCCCAAATGCCGCGGTCGCGTACCCGGCCATCTGAAAAACGTCAGCAATCGTCTCCTCATCCGAATTGAATCGCTCCCCGCCAGTCGATGTACTGTAAACACCTGATCGAGTGTGATAACGCCCTGTCAGAAACTCAGCTCTTGTGGGTGAACAAACAGCGCAAACGTAAAAATGCTCAATCGTTGCACCGTCTCGGGCAAGTGAATCAATGGAGGGTGTATTGAGATTTGGATTTTGATTCGCACTCAGGTCGCCCCATCCTTGATCGTCCGCAAGGAAGATCACGACGTTGGGAGGTCGCTCACCGAATGCTGAAGCCGCCAATGCTTGACTCAACAAAACCACGGTAAAGCAAAGCAGCTTGCGAGTGTGTGGTAACGCAGAAATCATGAGAACCTACCTTGAGAGCCAGTCGGAATAGTGGGCACAGGTTAAAGCGTCAAACGTCGGGAATCAATAAGGTGGTGGACCAATCAAAAGTGTGTCTTGTCATTTGTCCCACTTGGAAAGCTCAGCAGAGTAACGCTTTAGCTGCGGTTTGTATTTCTCTAGTGCCATCAAAGCTGCGAGTAGACAAATGCCAGTGGTAATCCCAAAAACCCACCACGGCCAAACGGATTCCATAAAACGGTTTGCGTGCCAGACCATGCTGGCTGTCCCAAGAAAAACAAACGCCGCCCCCAGAAACAAGAATGCACGAACACGCAGGACAATCCCAGATAGCATTCCAAACAATGACAATAGAATCAGAATAATAGGACCCCAAATGTTGGTTCCGATTTGCTGAATCAGCATATCCGCCGTACTACTTAAGTAGATCGCCAACATGGCGCAATACCGAATTCCTGTACTCGTTTCCGCCTCCAGCTTGTCCCGGTAAAGACTCACCATGAATAACGCGCAGAACGCTGGTGGTATTAACCAGAGCTGCGGATGCTCGATAAAACTCCAGCCAGGGCTCTGCACTAGTAAAAACCACCACGCGGCGTTGCCTAGAAGAATGGTAATGATTCGCGTCGCTGCCGTTTTCCAGAGATAGCTCACCATCGCGTAATAGATTGCACCAATCAACAACAGCACTTCGTAGCGGATACCGCTGCCCTCGATCGAAAAAAAGCTGGCATTTCCCCGCGAACTAATCCAAAAACCTAACAAGGGAATAAACGGCAGTAAGAATGCAGTTCGCTTGAAAACTTTCATCAACACGGTGTCATCGATTCGCCGCGCTAACTCGGTAACTCCAACACTGACGAACGCCAACAACATGACGAAGTAACACCATTTTTCTCGTAACTCAACGTAGACCCAGTCCGGCCGACAAAGATAAAAATGCAACCATGCCATCGCACCCAACGCTTGTGCTGAGTAGATCAACCACTCTCGATGCTGATCACTCAACGGAATCAATTGTCGAAGTGCATACCTTGGGCCAGTCAAGAACGAAATAATTGCGGCGAGAATCGCAAGAAGTCCCACAATAATTCCAACAGCGATCACCTGAACCGTTGGAACGCCGGCGATGCCGTTTTCTGTTCGAAGCATGATCTCGGATACGAGCATGGACGCAAGAGCCACAAGGGAAACGCCACCCGTAATTTGCGAGCCTTGCCTCAAGGCCGGATTCCAACGCGAAGCCGCGCCTTTGGATAACAGCCACGGCGCGATGAATAGCAGGGTCAGCAGAAGGAGAAGTGAAACCACAAGCCATCGCATTGATGCGATCAGAAAGGCATATTCTGGCGATCCAAGATTCACGCTCACCCAAGAACCAACGGCAACCAAGGCAGTCCGAACTGCGAAATGCCTCAAGTTATCACGGTTAGACAAATCGCCCAGCTGTGCATAGGTCCAAGCCGAGACGGCAATGGTGGTGATCATTAGATGGATTTGTGGCACCGGTGTCCCCTTGATCATCATGGAAACAGCTATTGCAAAAGTACCGAAAGTTAGCCACTGCACGTTTAGCACGATGCTATCCACCAGCGTTCGCAAGCAGTCAGCTTGCGAACCCGTTCGCTTGCCCAAAAACACAGCCAAATGAAAACACAGGTAAGAACAGACAGCAAAGACGATCGAGACAGCAAGGGAAGCAATCACCATCCGTTGATCAACCGTTGGAGACCATCCGCTGGCAAACACATTGGCGATCAGCGCTGAAATCGCCGCAAGATTCAAAAAGGAAACACAGTAGTGCCACTTTTGAATCGAATGGATCAACAAACCATACGATGCGACCAGGTAACACAAAATCCTCAGGTAAAAAAACGGATCTCCTCGGTCACCTGCAAAACTACTTCCTTGATCTTGGAGTAGGCCAGAGAAAAATTCACAGCATGAAACGATTGAAATGCTGAATGCGATTTCCAGCTCCGGCAATCGTCGCAGAAAGCCTTGTGTCTGCCGAGATAATTTGTCCGCAATTCGATTCCAAATCAGCAGCCAGACTGACCCCCAGACAACGTAGACCTTTACCCGTCCGATTAGATCCATTCTGGTCAAATAAATATCGGAGATCACTAAGGTGCCGACTAACAACGTAAGCCACCCCAAAAATCGTCCGACAATTCCATACCGTTGGTCCACGGTACCTAAATTTAATATTGGCGCCATGAAACCGCAGGTCACCACCGCCGTCATCGCTAGCCCTGTCAACAGAGGATCAACTCGTGACACCATCACAGCAATTCCGGACGTAATGACGGCCACACCGACAAGGTGGATGATGTCGTAGACACTTTGCTTTTGATAGAAAGTCCATAACGTTGCCAACGAAGTGATTACCCAGCATGCGCAGACAACTTTTATCGCCTGCAGTGCATCTAAATCCAACAGATAATCAAGACACCCTATCAGTTGCCCGGCAAGCAGCGAGACGCAAACGGGCCACGAACAGGATGACAACACGTTCTGAGACGCTGACCCTAATAGCTTGATACACAGTTGATTTCGCGAAATTGCTAATGAGCTCAGTACTGAAAGAATATACCCCCCCGTCCATGCACAAGTCTCGAACGACGGACTGTTAGCCACAACCATCCAAGTTGCGACAAGTGACGTTAGGACTCCACACACCGAAGCAATGGAGCAAGCCATTGCACGAATCAATTTCAATCGCTGCCTTTCCTGCGCGGAAAAGAGCAGAAAAGCCATCGCGTTCCACATAAAGATGGAAACACATCCAACTTGAACTAATTGAAACGGCGATGCCGTCATCGCCAGCGGCAAAGCAATCACCCCGGCACTGACAAACAGAATGCAGGATAGCGTTAACCCGATGAAACGAAACTTGGATGCACTGGAACTAAGTAGAAACGCCGATCCGATTATCAGCCACACCACCACTGCGATGCATGTCAATCTGAGTGGCGCATCACCATTCAAATAGGGTTGTAACCAGTCAGTCGCAAGGAAACGCAAAGAAAATAGAATGATCAACGTACCGAACAACAAACCGGCACTTTGATCGTAGGTAGCTCGCCAAATACTCAACGCGCCTCGGAACAGCCCAATTCGAAACAATGCTGCAACAACCACCGAGGTGGAAATCGCCAAAACCAAATCCTCTCTCACACCTTCAATACCAAAGATAACGCTGGGGACCGAAAATCCAAACCAAAGGCTGGCAAGAACTATCGTTGCCAAGAAGTAGTCTCTCGCACCAGTTGACAGATTCGCCCAATTGATGATCAATCCATTTAAGGAAATCATGCCTGCTATTGCGATTGCAGGAATAAAGAACGGCAACCTTGCCCCGGGATCGACGATTTCATCGAGGTGAAGCAAATTGTTACTAATGCTGATCAATAGCGAAGCAAAACACCAAATCGGAATACTCAACGTCACCCAAGAATCGGGCAGCTTTCCCCAACTGGCATCTTCCTGGATCCATAAACGCCATCGACTTGGCGATAGATTGGGTGAGGTGTCGCCTTCTGAATCCTCATGCTTCAACCTCTTCTGGGAATGGGCAAACGCCAGAGCGGCCACAATCCGAAGTGAAAGCCAGATGGCAGCGAACAAGATCGATGCGATTGCAATCAACCAAAAAGATTGTCCGCTGACCAAGAACTCATTGCTCCACCATTCAGCGGGAATCAAGTCTTCGGAAATCAGGTACCTGAGACTGCAAACTGTAAAGACGACCGATAGGATCTGCGAAAATGCAAGCCGCAAAAGGGAACTTGATTGCATCGCTGACCACAACATGAGAATCGTGACCGCCAGCAATGAGCCGACTACCTTGAGCAAAGAAAGGTGGTCCAGGCTTAGAAAAATCGACGATGCCGCCACGAAACAGACCGAAAAATCAGTTGCCTGGACCAGAATCCTCTGCAGCATCCCGGGCTGAAACTCCCGGGCGCCTTGGCGGTTGCGACAAAGAGTCGGCAGGAACTCAGAAATCGTTAACAACGACACACCACTTAGCAATACCGACCAGGTCAAAGGCTCAATTGCTGTTTCCGCAAACCAGTTGCTCGGCTTCCAAATGGAAAGCCAAAACAGAAAGACCGAAACGACCGATGCCAAACTTCCCTTGGGAATCGTGACACCTCCGTAAACGCTTACCAAAGTCACCACGAAGATCAGTGCTGACAAGAGCCATTGAGGAAAATCGCCAAGCCTTGAAACTGGAAGAAACACTAAGGTGGTGGCAACACACATTGTGTAAACACCCCAACCTATGAGTGAAAACTTCAACCAGGTTCCTCGCTTGCTTTGACGATCCAGCAACAGCCAAACTGCCACTGCACCACAAACAAGGAACGAAGAAAAGAACGCTTCACCATTGATCACTCGAAGCCAGAGCGACGCCTCCACAGTCTCCGCTAAACCCATCCATACCTTTGAGTTCATCACCACGGAAATCCCAATCGGCACGCTTGCCAAAGCACACCATTGGGGCTGCCGAAGTCGATAGCTAATGAGAATTGCCGATCCGCTGAATAACGCTCCCCAAGACCAAATCCAACCAACCGAAACTCCGCAAGGGATCAAGACAACGAAGCTAATTCCCAACAACACAGCGGCAGCATTCATGCCAAACAACGATTTGGTCGCTTGAAGGGCGCGATGGCGGATCTCCCAAGCAACCGCGCATAAACTCAACATCCCAGGCATCGCAGCCAATGTCATCGGTAAATATGCCGAAGCGTTTTCGCCACGAACACTCAATGCAAAATAACCCAGAGCAATGCTGAACGAATAAAATCCAAATCCCAGCAGGTAAAGATAGATTCGAGTTACCACCTGACCGATTTTTTCCCGCTTCCTCCCGGAGCGGATCAACAGTTCGGTTGCGGTATAAAGTGACAAGGACCCAAGCAGCATGAACCACCCAGCGTTGCTGTCATACTTTGCAATCAATATCCGAATGAATGGCAGCAACATCACAGGACCTGCTACCGCGATAACCAGAGGTAGTGCATAAAGACGATGGGCCAGTGCCTTTGAACCTCGATACGTGAACCAACCATAAACGGAGGTTGCCACAGCAATGGCAATCATCGTGATGGGTTCACTGAGCAGTACACCTGATGGGTGTTTGGTCGCCGCGGCAATTCCAGCCAAGACACTTAACGGGACCAGCAAGGTTGCGATAACCAGAATAGCGCGACTTGTGTGTCGTAAACGCCAACGGCTCAGGGTGTAGAGCCCCGCAGAATAAATCGCAGCATTGGCAGCCAAAAAAATCAGCGAAGGTAAAACGCGATGTGTGGCGATCAGGGGGCTCCACAGTGTTCGAACGAGCCCGATTGAACAAACTACGATCAAGATCCCAGCAACTAACTCGCCCCACCGGATATTATGGGCGGATAAGAATGATTGAATAATCTCACTACGAGAGAGTGGCGATGGCCCCTCATCGACGGAAGCTGAATGACTCAATGCTGGTGACAGCGTCTTTTGGCTGTCACGTTCTTTTGACACGTTGTCAAGAACCGGCGCTGATCGCGCCGAATCCATCTCCTCTAATCTTGCTGGAGCAGCGTCTGGCTTTAATCTGCCAGAAGACTTATCAACATGAGTGATCAATGAAGCATCAATAATTCCCGAGTCATCTGAGGTTGCGATCCCGGTCTCTTCAGCCTCTTTTGACGTAGCATCCTTCACCAATTGGTCTTCACCAGAGACTGGCTCCCCTTGAAGTAATGCATTGGGTTGATCAATGCCTGCTGTGGATTGCTGTCTTTCTGAGACTGGGTGAGTCGACACGTCAGTTTGCCGAGCGGCAACTGGAGCTGCTGAATCCTTCTTTGTTTCATCAGATAACTTTCTCAATGCTCGAAAAACAATGGCAGCGGCATCCTCTCGCAGCCGTTTCTCATTAACCAATCGCCGCAGCATCCGGCGCGTTATCTCAAAATTATCCCCACTCGGTAATTTTGGTTCATCAGGTTTCGTGGGCGAGAAAAGCAGACCCAATAGAGCACTGAGAATCATCCAAGAGAGGTGACCCAGCACAGTGATGATGAGCCAGAAAAACAGCAGCAACATGATCACTTGTAGCATCAAATTATCTCCGCCTATCTGGCTCTGGCTTCTAAAACAACGACGTCATCGTTTGCCGATTCCATAAGTCTGGCTCTGAAATTGCCACCGCATAAAATAAAGTTTTTTGCAGTGTCTTCGTTTCTTTCCACAACACCTTGAGAAAAAAACTCCCACTTTGGGTAGATGCAGGGCGTCCGAAATCATAGAGCCTATAAAATAATTTTGATTACGGCTGATTTTCTAAATCCATTGGCAAAACAGGTCAATCTTGGGAATTCACGTTGTTTATACTAGGGTTCGCGGAGCCTTATCTTCGCAGACTCAACAGCACAAAACCATCAAAACCCATCACCCGGTCCTCATTCAGTGGATGAAATTGATTCAAAGATCGACAACTCTCTTGAATCAGTCATGGCGGAATACATCGAGCGGATCGAACAAGGTGAATCGGCTGACCCCGCTGATTACCTCCATCGCTACCCTCAGCACGCTGCGGAGTTGACAACATTTTTCAAGAATCATCATTGGCTTGATGACACCGAGCCGGAAACCTCAACGCTTGTGGGGCAAACCATTGGCCCATTCATGATTGAGGCGGAACTGGCTCGCGGCGGAATGGGAGTGGTCTACAAAGCGAAACAGACCAGTCTTGAACGAATCGTTGCTCTCAAACTAATCAGCAGTGGCCTGCTCGCCGGGGAAGAAGAAAAGCAGCGATTTCGCATCGAGGCTGAGGCCGCGGCAGGACTCCAACATCCATGCATTATTCCAATCCATGAGATTGGTAGTTGGCAAGGTTATGAATTCTTTTCGATGCCTCTGATTGAAGGCAAAACGCTTCAGCAGTATGTCAATCAGAATATTCTTCCCGAACGCCGAGTAGCCGAGATCATTCTGCAAATTGCTGAAGCCGTCACCTATGCACACGCAGCTGGAATCATTCACCGAGATCTCAAGCCCGATAACATTCTGATGAATCTCGACGGACACCCCTTACTAACTGATTTCGGACTCGCCAAATGGCATCGCGAGGGTGCAACACTCACGCGCACCGGTCAGGTGTTGGGGACACCACATTACATGAGTCCCGAACAGGCGAGCGGCAAAGGCGGAGAAGACACGAGTACCGACATCTACTCGTTAGGAGCTATCTTGTACGCGATGCTAACGGGCATTCCACCGCATCCTGGTGATAACATGGCCGAGGTGCTTCGAAGTGTCTTGCAAGACGAGCCCAAGAGCCCCCGGTCTATTCGCCGAGAGATTTCCGTTGAGATCGAACAAATTTGCCTGAAGGCAATTCAGTATGAACCCTCGGAACGTTATCCAACTGCCAAGATACTCGCCGATGACATTCGTCGTTTTCTTGCTGGCGAAACAACCATGGCATCCAGTGGGGGACTGCTTGATCGTGTAGCAAGAGAAATCCGACGCGATCAGCATCAAAATCATTTTGAACATTGGGGTCGTGCTCTGTTCGTGATTGGCCTGATCGTCTTCACCAGTCATCTCGCCATGTTCTTTCTAACTACTTGGGATAATCCCAGCTGGGTATCGTTTTGGATTCCAAGAGCAGTCATGCTAAGTATGATTGCCGCAGTGATCGCCTATGCTCGAGGCGGAAATTTATTACCCCGAAGTGTTGCTGATCGCCCGGTCTATTCCATTTGGGTTGCCTACTTACTAACGCTCGCGACACTCAACATCCTGACGGAAATCAGCGAACAACCTTCTGATATGTTTACGATCGCCTCCGCGTTAAGCGGATTTGGATTCCTTGCCATGTCAGGTCATATCTGGGGCGGTGCGTCCCTTTTCGGAGTGGGCTTCCTTTGTGTCGCCGCCATCTCACACATCCAACCGATACTTGGCCCCCTGCTTCTGGGAGGCATGTGGCTGCTCAGCTGTACATCCCTGGCGATCCACTATGATCGTCGAGCTAAATCGTTGCCTTCCGGCTTCCTTGCCAATAACGAGTCTTCCACCGCAAAACGATAAATAAAACCGGCTCAAACACGATTTTTTTGGTCGAAATCCTCCTATATTATTGACCGAATCACGGTTCGTTGCGTATTCGCTGGTAACGCCGGATGAAACAAACGCTGTCGCTGTCTACAATGTTCGCTGAAGCGCATCACATCAGTTTTTCCCTGGACTATTAGGGTACTTGCGTCCATGAATCAATCAAAACCATTCAATCGCCGACGTTTTCTGGAATCAACCGCGGTCGCAGCGGCCGCAGCATCAACTGTTTCTGCGAACCCAATATCAAATTCGGCACCAGAGACTCTGGTGGGTGAACTTTACAACAGCTTGAAAGCTGAGCAAAAAAAACAAATTTGCTTTGACTGGAATCATCAAGATCCAAAACGCGGATTGCTCCGTACCTTCGTTGCCAATAATTGGAACATCACCAAAGCGGAAATCAATTCCGATTTTTATTCGGATTCTCAACGGGCAATCGTTCAAAAAATCTTTGAGGGTATCATCAGCCCTGAATGGCACGAGCGATACTACCAACAACTGGAAGATGACGCGGGTGGGTTTGGAAATGAGCAGTCCGTCGCGATCTTCGGTCAACCAGGAGAGGGCAAATTTGAGCTTGTTCTAACCGGTCGTCACATGACACTACGCTGCGATGGAAACTCCGCCGAGCATGTCGCATTTGGCGGACCAATCTTCTACGGACACGCTCCGAGTTTTAACGAAGATCCAAAACATACCGATAATGTTTTTTGGAATCAGGCTGTTGAGGCCAACAAGCTTTATCAAATGCTCGATTCACAACAGCAGAAAGATTCACTAGTTGCTAAAACGCCGAGAGAGCAAGCGGTTAGCTTCAAAGGTTCCAAAGGTGGTCAATCCGGCTTGCCTGTTTCAGCCATGTCATCTGATCAGAAAGAGCATCTACAGAAGGTGGTCGGCCTGTTGACTGAAATGTATCGCACCAGCGATCAGGAAGAGGCGATGCAATGCTTGAAGAAACAGGGAGGACTGGATCAATGCAACCTATCCTTCTACCGTGATCAAGATCTCGGCAAGGATGGGGTCTGGGACAATTGGCGACTCGAAGGACCATCATTTGTCTGGCATTATCGTGGTGCCCCTCACGTCCATGTTTGGGTCAATGTGGCCGATAACCCTAATGTCAAAACCAACGCTTAACCGATGCTGAACAGCTGATTGGCTGCAATCAGCCCAGTAGAGGAAGCAAGATGAACCCAGAAATCATGCTGCCCCATCCGGGTAGCATGATTTTTTTCTTCAAAAAATACATGGATCAATCAGAGCCACGGTGGGACACGAATTCGTCAGTTGCTGACTGTTAATCGCCCAAACAATCAAGTTTCAAGCGATTTCACTCCGATGCGGGACCTAGATTTTTCCTTGGAGGTTACTCGCACTCCCAACCTCTTTCGCTTCCCGCCGGAATAACCTTCTGGTGGAAAGCGAAATCTGTCTTGAAAATTCAATCTAGTTCAAGCATTCTCATAAGAATCAATCCAAACCCTTGCCCCGTGAGATTACCCATGCGTGGAATAGCATACGTAGTAGCAGCAGTCGCCGCAGTTGGAATCATGTTAGTGATTGCAAAAGGTCCCTCGACAGAGCCAGTTGTCGATATCCCTACAACGACGGCATCTGCCGACGAATCAAATCTTGAAACACTAACGCTCAATGTCCCGGAAATGCATTGTGAGTTTGCATGCTTTCCCAAAGTGAAAGAGGCCTTGGAAAAGGCTGCTGCAGTGAATGAGGTCCAACTGGCCGAGCAAAAAGAAGAAGGCATTCTTGATAACAGGCAGGTAATTGTTAAGTGCAATGCAGGCTTCGATATCGATGAAGCACTCGCCCTTCTGGCTGAAGCTGGATATGGCGAGACAGAACTCGTCCAGTAACGGCTCAAGTGCTGAAGACCAGCACTTGCCAAAGACCCCTATTTTTACGTTGACTTTGAATGCTGGATTCGACGTCAATGAGAGTTCTGGGGCAAAAAAACCCACTCCGGCTCAAGTGCGGAGTGGACCGGCAATCATCCGCCTTCCAGATGAAAACCCTCAAGACCGATTGCGTCGAACTAGCCTCGTCAGTCGCGGCTTCTTTATATCAGAGAACCGCAGTCTATCGAACTATCTGACGGCTAGCTCCATGGCCTGAAATATGGTGTGTCACCAACCATGTTCATGGGTTTCTTTTTGCTGAGGCCAATCGGTCCGAAACAGGAACTCGCCGCCTCAGCCAAATGACGTTCTTCTTTGTCGCTTCAAAGTCAACGTACGCAAGGCAACGAGCATCGTGCTAGACCCCTTGCTAAGCTACTCAAAACCTCAGGTATTTCACGGCACGAGTCTTTACCGCAATGAGTACGGATTTGAATTCGGCAATCGATCATCCTCATGCCGGCATTCTCTTGATTGGTCACGGGACTCGTGACTCCAATGGAACGTCGCAATTCTTTCAATTAACCGATGTCTTAGCGAAACTACTTTCGCCGACACCCGTTCAAGCTGCGCTATTGGAATTTCAAGAACCGAATATTCACCAAGGTTGGAAACGACTAACAGAAAAAGGGGTGAAACATATTCATGCTGCACCCTTATTATTGTTTGCGGCAGGTCACGCCAAGCAGGACATCCCCAGTGAACTGATGGAATGCAAGCGTCTTGAACCTGGCATCACCTTTGATCAATGTAGGCCGATCTCGCGACACCCCGCTGTCTTAGAACTTGCCCAGAATCGACTCAACAGCACCCTAAGTCAAATCAATGCGGGTATGGACCGCACAGCGGTCGTGATGGTTGGTCGCGGCAGCTATGACCCTTGCGCCCAAACGGACATGCAAGTACTGACAGGTCTGATCAAGCACCGACTTCAAGTGAAACAAACGGTCACCGCCTTCTATGCCATGGCAAACCCTCGACTACCGGAAATGCTTCGTCAACTCGCCGAAGCCAAACAGTTTGATGCTATCGTCATTCAACCGCATTTACTTTTCGAAGGCCGACTCTACCAAGCAATCTGTAAACAGGTAGCAACGGCAGCAAAAGAGCATCCGGGAATCCAATGGAAAGTTTCTGGCTACCTTGGCCCGGACACTCTCGTTGCTCAGGCAATCGCGGGACGAATCAGGCAAGCTTCCACCTTGAACAAGGAATGAAATATCTACCAGTTTCAGTCGAGATCCAAGATAATATCGGCGATCAACCGATCATCTAGTTGAGTTAGCCTTGCTTGGGCACCATGAAACCATCTTAAGATTGGCGTCTGATAATTCTCAGGAGCTTCTTCTGGTGGAGTTCGGTCATCCCACGCTGTACTCGTCCAAACCTTTTCGGAATCAACAGTTAATTGATACTCGCCACCAAGGGTACATTGGATTTTTCCATCAAGAATTTCTTCTGCCACATACAATGCGGATTCCGGCTTGATTGGCAATGATTGGGTCAAAAGATCGAGGTATCCTGCGCCAGCGGCGCTTGATTCGCTAGCGCGTTGATAAAGCTGCTGGTTGACCCAGTCCTTGAGTCGACTACCGCCAAGATCGCCAATCCTCAGCCTCAACTGAGCGGTGTGATTCGAATCAACGGCGGCGAGATGAGGCAAACTGGACCGCAAGACGTTGGGCTGAAAAGAGATGACGCTAAACTGCCCATCGTTGTAACGGTACAACCCACCCACAATCCGAGTCATGCCCGGACCGACTGGCCGACCTTTACCCAACCCCAGCGGCAGTCGATCGAGTGCCCCTGGCTTCGGCCAGGCACCTAAGTACCCTGGAATTTGCTTGAGCGAAAAGTATGTTTTCAGGGGACCCGCAAATTGCTTAGGGTCGGGGGGAACCGTATCTTTTATGGCCGCAAAGAGGTGGGTTGGTGGTCCCAACCATTCTGAAGCTACGTGCCCTTGAATGCTGACAATATCATCTGGCGCGACTTGCATCTCGGTCCGTGTGGGAGGTCCAAGCTGTTCCGCTAATTCACCGTATTTGCCCGGGTCCCATGGAGCAACTTCCGCGTGAATCACAACTTGCTGCGGACCCCCGCCATCACTGCTTCCACGTCTCTGAACACCCACCATCACAGGATCAAAGTTTGTGAATCTTGCGGAATAGCTTGCAGCAATCTCGCGGTACCACTCGTACTCAGCCTCTGTGACCTGTTCGATTTGCACATCGCTAATTGGCAAGAACGTGCCACGAGATCCTCGTAAAGTGTCAACCACTCTTTCACCCACTTCAGAGACACCGCTACCATCAAAGCGCTCACCGATTCCGACGGGCAGCAGCTTTTGCTCAACTAATTGCTCGATGCTCGAGGGTTGTCGGAAACCGCTCGACGGTGAAGCATCTTGCTTGGAATCGGCTAACAACCGAGCCAACTGAACCATAACAAGATCAGCCTTGGCATAGAGCCTTCGACGCAGCTCAATCATGTAGCGGGGGGAAACCAAACCCTGAAACATCTCCGGCGAAAAATAAGCAAACACCGTATCATCTCGCTCCAACGGCATGTATCGCCTAGCTAATTGAAACGAAGGTGTCTCCGCTAGAGAGCGTCCTGTCTTTCCCACCTCAAAGAAACGTTGCAATATTTCACGACTGTTGGTCACCAAAAGGTAATGGCCATCTATTCCAAGAAACGACCGAACACGGTTATCCGGTGTACTCAAGAAGGAAACCGTCTGGCCAGCAACTTCGATGTTTTGCAGCGTAGCATCTGGATTCTGAGCAAGTACCTGTCGACGTTCCACCTGCATGGAAGCCTGTAGCAAGAACTGACTGCTGGACTGAAACAGTACACCAACTGCAGCACCATCATTCAAGTAAAGATCCCGGCCAATTATCGCCTGATCCTCGACCAATGTTCCCCCGAGGATTCTGGAAAGCTTTGTCACTTTGAAAGCCAATTGCTTTTCCATACGATCAGCCGACGGTCGTTCGATACCTCGCAACGTCAACAGCTTTGATAGATCACCTCCGTTAGCCTCAGATAGATCCTTGAACCAAAGATAGTTTTCGAAATTGCCGTAGCGAATATAAAAGCACTCAGGAGGAACTCGTTTCGCAATTGGCTCCATCGCATTCTGGCCTAAGGTTGCCTTCAAATCCATTTCCTGCCATCTCGGGGGATCTGGCAGATCCCTGGTATTCACGCTGACCGATTCGCGAGCACCGGCAGCTGCCGAGCGAAAAACTGAATCACTAACCTCCTCAGCTCCACCAATCAATTTGAGCGTATTCAGCAATTGATCATCCCCCTGCGCGGTCTCATAAAACCAAGCAGGAAGCGGAAGCTGATTTTTCCGAGCTAGCATGGAAAGCAGGTAGATCTCCACCATGGTGGGATAATCCGCCCGATCAATTTGTGAACGCATCTTTTCGTTGAAGGCATCCCACCAAAGCGAAAATAATTCGCTGCGTTCTGCAGCGTTTTGCGTTGGCTGCAGCTCAATCTTTCCATAACCCCGGGTCTCATCGCTGAGTTGAACCTGCAGGTTTTGATCACCCTGAAAAAGAAAAAATACGCGTCGAGAAACAGTTTGAAAATGAAGTGATTCGTCGCCGGACAACTCCTTCAAGAGCTCACCGACTCGCTCCAACAAACGACCTCCACCGGCGGGTGGTAGTTGACGCTCTGATGGAGGGCCAATCTCGATGATCAAGTCGTTCGAAACGGAGAACAAAGGCGAACCCGCACCGATTGCAGAATCATCAACCGGTCGAACCGTTAGGGGCAGGGCGGGGCGACCAGCGACAGGAACCGATACCGGTATCTCAATCATGGCAATGCCATAGGGTTCACCCAAGCAGGCCTTTACCATGATGTCTTTTGCATCACAGTAGCTGCCCCAATTCCCGCAAATGATCGCTATCCAAACCCAGACGTTTGGGGAAGGACCTTGGCTCAATCGCCTCAGAAAGGATTGAAAATTGGCTTTCATTGTCTCTCCGTCGCCTCCGTCGGGTCTTCGAGCGCCCATCATTGCCTTAACTGATCAAGCAATACAGGGCAAAAAGTTCATTAACCTTTGATCTTTCATGACGGAAAACCTATTCGGGGGTCGTCAGGCCACCAACCCCGGTGATAATAGCGGCCCATTGATTAGGTCCAAGGGATCACCTGGATCCAGTTGCTTCAGAAATCGAAGCAATCTGGCTGATTCAACCCAACTTCCTATCAGGCAACTGCAAGAACAGTCCATAATACGGCCGTCTTCAACGCCATGATTCGCCTCGTGTACATTTTTTGATCTCACAGATTTGGGAAAGTAGTAGAAGTGAAAAGCCCGTCTCGCAGTGGCGTTTTCCAATCCGGCGCCGACACTCGCATGGAAGCCTATGGTGAAAGTATCAGCTTTGACCGCAGGCTTTATCGACATGACATACGTGGCTCCATAGCGCACGCGGAAATGCTGGCAACTGTCGGCCTCCTATCGACTGATGAATACAAGCTAATCCGAGATTCGCTCAAGGAGATCGAAGCCGAGCTCGATGCAGACGAGCTTCCGATTCGTTTTGAATTAGAAGACATTCACATGCATATCGAACAAGCTCTTATCGATCGAATTGGCGACACGGGGAGAAAACTACACACCGCGCGCAGCCGCAATGATCAAGTGAGCACCGACATTCGCATGTGGATTCGTGATGCGCTAGACGAAGTGGATCATGGACTCGAATTGCTTCAACGAGCTTTCTTGAATCGCTGTGAACAGGATTTCGAAGTGATCCTGCCGGCGTACACCCATTTACAACGCGCCCAACCGGTTCTTGCACCTCACTACTGGCTCGCCTACATCGAAAAGTTTTCCAGAGACCGCGAACGCGTCGCGGATTGTCGACGACGGGTTAATCGGTGCAGCCTCGGTGTCGCCGCTGTCGCCGGAACCACTTTACCAATCGATCGTGATCAAACCGCACAAAGCCTCAACTTTGAATCGGTCACCGCCAACAGCTTGGATACCAGCTCGGATCGAGATTTCATGCTTGAAACAGCTTTTACCCTTTCACTTGTTGCTTCGCACTTAAGTGGTTGGGCAGAAGAATGGATTCTATGGACAACCGTCGAGTTTAATTTCATCAAACTTCCAGAAGCATTTTGCACTGGCAGCAGCATCATGCCGCAAAAAGTCAATCCGGATGCCTTGGAACTGACTCGAGGAAAATCGGCTCGCGTCATGGGGAACCTGCAGACATTGATGCTGTTAGTCAAAAATCTTCCGATGGCCTACAACCGAGACCTCCAGGAAGATAAGCCACCACTCTTTGATTCCTTTGACACAATCCTCGCGATGCTTTCCATCGCGGAACCGATTGTGGCAGGTAGCAAACTGCAACGAGAGCCAATCTCACGACGCCTCGAGGAAGGCTATCTGGATGCAACCACACTCATGGAATGGATGATGAAGAAAGGCATGCCTCAGCGACGCGCTCATCACTTGGTGGGCGCCATTGTGAGTGATGCAATGAGCCAAGGAGTTGCATTGAAAGATCTTCCGCTAGACGCTCTCCAATCACATGACCAAGAAATTGATGCGAGTGTCTACGATTGTCTGGGAACCGAAAACGCAGTGGCAGCTTTTGTTAGTTATGGATCAACCGCACCGGATCAAGTTCGCCATCAAATTGAACACTGGCAAGAAAGACTAGGCACCTGATCGTATTTGGCGAAACACAACATTGATCAGGGACAATCACCCACACCGGGACAATCGAGTGGCATTGTCATAACGGGTTCAACTCAATCTTGATCAGGGAATCTCCGCATCAAGTTATCTTCTCTTTCGGTAGCTTTTCGACAGCCTCATGGGTTGTAAGCAAAACCGCCACTCCCAAAACCTACCTCGATAACTTTTCAGAAACCGGCACCAAAAAGCAGTGGCCTACTCCCCGAACTGCGGTACCCGAACTGCGGTACCCATTGGTGTAGTGGTTTCATCCGCAAAGAGCTTAAAGCGAGATAACCTGCTGGTAACTCCACCAACAAATCCAGACCACCAAGGCAATTAGTGCGAAAGTGTACAGAGTGACAACCGTCGCCCAAAAGATACGTTCTGTGTGACTAAATTTCTCATTCACCCAAAGAAGCGGTAACCCCAAGGCTCCGGTAACACAAAACAACGTCGCCATCACAGCCAAGCGGCTTTGCATTGCTTTGGAAATCACACCTTTTTGCGGCGTTGTTCCATCAATTGGCTCAACAGAGAAATCCTCCAAGCCTGGCTTGACTAGCTCCGCCTCAATGGGTGGATCCTCCGGATCATCAGATGTTTCGTACATTCACCATCAATTTTTCAACAAGATTTTAGTACACAACTGACGGCCCGGATGCCAACGCCGCCAACACGACAGTCCCCGATATATGTTAGCACCTCTTGAACTTGATGATTGGAGGAAAATAAATCGCAGTCGTACGAATTAGCGTCCATTTTATTACCGGGTGCACTATCGATTGCAATCCAGAGAAAACCAGACCGCCTCAGCCATCGCTACGCATCCTTCAAAACCCCAACAATGCGAAAGCATTCAAGACTTATTTCTAAACGAAACCGCACCCGTGAGTTTGAAGCATCAATGAAACGAGTCGGGAAAAGGCTTTTTTTTGTTGAAAAACTGACTCGGACGGAATCCAAACCTAGTCCAGGGTTCTACCCGTGGCGGCATCGATCTGATCAAGAAGGTGCGTCAAAAATATCGCCTTGGCTGATTCGTATGCATCCACATCACCATCACTGCTGCGCCAATGCTTCATTTTGGCCTCTTCGTATTGAAGAGCAACTTCCGGAAATTGCCTCAGATGGTCCCTCAGTGCAATCATCTGTTCCCAAATCGGTGACCCAATTACCGTGAGGAAGATACGATGCGTTGGCTCCGCCTGCCCGGGCAACAAATGACGGGGCTTGGTGAGAACACTTGATGGATTGGCCCACGGATACGGTCCACTTAGACGAAAATGAAGTCCTTCAATTCGTCTGCATGAATCGGTCAGCTCGTCAGATTTGGTCACACCAGCAAGTAAGTCGATCGTGGGCCGAGCGATCATACCGGGTATCGCAGTACTTCCAACATGCTCAACTTGAGCCAACCATCCCTCGCAGGCGTGCAACAAACTGCTACGCGTCTGTGAAAACTCTTGTCTCCACCTCGCGTCATAATGCATCAGCCGAATGGGAAGGGGACGATTCTCTCTCATTGTGTTCTCATTTTTAAAACGGTCCCAAATCGAACAGACCGAGAAGTAATCAACTGAAACAACCACGTGAAATTCGATTCGCTGATTCGCTAAACGCATCTCATTCTCCCATCTGTCACGAAACTCCCCGCCCCCTGAACATCCGAAGGTGATGTCGCGGTTGGGAGACACATTCACTAGCCCGTCGACTCTCACGATGTAAAGCGTGAGCAGTTCGGTTAATGATATTTTGAATCGTGTATCAACGCTGCAGGTGTTCCGATGCATTCCTGAAAATACATTCATTCTCAAGGAGCAAGGATAATCATCAGCTGCAACCTCTCCTAAAGCAGATTATCGACAAGGCAACTTTTCCCCTCCAATACACGAAGTTACTCTTTTTTCACCGCATCATTTGGAATCACAGACCAGCCACCTAAGCTCGTCTGCAATTAAAAACACTGACATTTCCAATAAGAAAGTCGAGACAAAAACCTTCAACACGATTTGACAGGAACCAATCACCCTTATTTACCGATTCACCGACGGCCTTAAAGATGCTGCGTACAATGGAAGAATCTTGATTAACTCGGGTGCCATGATTTTCAATGATTCGTCAAACTGGCGTGGCAAAACTCCTGACTGATCAAAAAGCAAATCAGAAAATTGGTATCGTGGACACAAAGCTTTACGAGATCAATCACGACCTGCGAAGCCCGAACTACCCGACCACAGCAAATGGGCGTTCTCACTAATTTTTATTTCCTGCCTGTAAGAGGCAAATTTTAACTAGTCGCTACCACCTTTTGCCCAACAACGAATAACAACCAATGCTGAGGTTTCTACCAGGACTATTCGCTTCCATGAGCCTTGAGCGGAAATGCCTGCTCTTTTTTGGCTCTGCGCTGATGGTCTTGATGTTTGGCGCATTCCTTGTTGTTGAAAAGCTTGGGCGAGAACTGGTGAAAAACACCACTCGAACACGAGCGAGAGACTTCAGCGCCGCGGAAGTTCTAAGGATTCACTCAGACGCAACTTGGTCGGCAGGGCAGGCGAACGCAGAGGCTGATTCCAAACGCGAAACGCTGTCTGCCTTACGCGAGGTTCTGCTTGATGACAATCTCGACATTGCAACTGAATACGAGATCCTATCTCTCGAAGACGATCAAAGGTTCGAGCAGTTATCGCTCAACCCCGCAACTGAACGCGTGGAAATTGAATTACTGGAACAACTGGAACAAGATTACCGCTCTCGACTCGCAGCAAGAATTGAAGTCGATCGCCCAGACGTCACGCAACCATTGGACCTTGCTGAAAATGAACCAATGAGCCAAATCGGCCCAAGCCTGGCCTCTCCGCTGTACTCCGAAGAAGGACCGATTAACGGACGCTACATCTATTACACACCCATTTTTTTTACCCTTGAATGCATGGCGTGCCACAATTCATCAAGCGCTTTAAGCATCGATCCAAATGAGGACCCTTACCAATTAGCATCTCAATTTCCGTTTCGTGTTTTTAAAGTCACGATGCCCTACAAGCAAACGCATGACCAGACCACAGCGATTCGGGCCATCGTGGTCGCGTTAGGAATGCTGATCGTTGCCGTCACCCTATTCGTTCTGCACGCAATTGTTCGCTATTTGGTTCTTTATCCGATGTATCACCTCAGGGATGTCAGTGATGCGATTACACACGGCAACACCAATCTGAGAGCAGCGATTGAGACGGAGGACGAATTTCGTGAACTTGCCGATGCGTTCAATCGAATGCTGCGTCACCTGACTGAAACCCAAACGCAAATTGAACACGTCAATCAAGAGCTTGATGGCCGCGTCGATCAACTGGCACAACTGAACCTTCAACTGTACGAGGCAAACCGCTTAAAAAGTGATTTCTTGGCTAACATGAGCCATGAACTTCGGACACCACTCAACAGCATTATCGGGTTCTCCGAAGTCCTGCAGGGCATTGAATCGCTCAATGGCAAACAACGCCGTTACGCATCAAATATTCAAAAGAGCGGCAAACTGCTTTTGGAAATGATCAACGATATTCTTGACCTTGCAAAAGTGGAGGCCGGAAAGATGGAGATAAAATGCACCGAATTTCAACTTCAACGACTGGTTTCCGCGCAGTGCGACATGATTCAATCGCTGTCCGAGGATAAGAACATCTCTCTCTCGCTGAATTTGCCAGATAACCTGCCGACTGCAAGTCAGGATCCAAATAAACTTGGGCAGATACTCAACAACCTCTTGAGTAATGCCATCAAGTTTACTCCAGAGGGAGGAATGATCACCGTCGAAGTTGCCGATCTTCAAGACGGACATTTCCAACTGTGGGTTAGAGACACTGGAGTGGGAATTGCTGAAGAAGACCAATCCATCATCTTTCAAAAATTTCGGCAAAGTAGAAAAGTCCTCGATGGAGAAGGCCTCACACGTGAATTCGCCGGCACAGGCCTCGGATTATCGATTGTCAAAGAGATCGCGATCCTGCTCGGGGGATCTGTCGACTTTGAGAGTGAATTGGGTCGGGGAAGTTCTTTCTGGGTAACTCTGCCATGGCGATACTCCCAACACTCCAAGCCCGAGATAAGCGTCATCTCAGAGCCAGGCGAAGACACACCCGCTGTCAGCGAGAACTGATTCAAGGTCCGAAAGTTCAGTTAGATTCTTAGTTAAACTGCCTCGAGAATCTCTTAAAGTGATCTCTCATGGTGCAACTTTTCGGTGATTTTTCGGTGACCCCAAATCATGGATCCTCCATGTAGCCGAATTATTGAGCATTAGGTTCGTCCCATTTCCTCATTCTCCTGAGGGCATTCCAATTGAAAATACCGGATGCCGATTTCACCCATAAATCATCAACAATCACTCTCAACGCATTTGAATTGACGAATCACAGAAGACCAAAGACAATGCAAGGCTTGTTGGGTGGTATCTGCCCTTCCACCATGCAGTTTTGCATCAACCAGCAAAGTCGCGCAGAATCGCGCAGAATCGTGCAGAATCGTGCATGCCTCTCCTTACTCATTACTTCTTGACCACAGTACTGCCTGATCATGATATTTCGTTCGCTTATTTATTTTCCCTCAGCGATGACCGTTCTCGCTCTGTTGATTAACTCATTCGCAAACGCGGATTCACGGCCACCCAATATTGTGGTGATCATGGCCGACGACCTTGGCTATGGAGATATCTCCAGCTACGGAGCTGATTCCATCCAGACTCCACATATCGATAAGCTTGCTTCCGAAGGTCATCGTTTCACAAGCGGTTACTGCAGCGCGTCAACCTGCACACCGACCCGTTATTCTTTTCTGACTGGCACTTATGCCTTCCGCAAGAAAGGTACGGGCATTGCACCACCCAACAGCCCCGCATTGATTAAAGCAGGTACGCCCACCATCGCTTCGATTCTTAAGCAATCCGGATATCGAACCGCTGTGATTGGGAAATGGCACTTGGGACTCGGTGAGGGAAAACCGGAATGGAACGGAGCATTGAAACCGGGGCCGTTGGAAATTGGCTTTGATCATTGCTTTCTACTTCCCACCACGAATGATCGCGTCCCGCAAGTCTATGTTCAGGACCATCATGTCTTAAACCTTGATCCAAAAGATCCATTGTGGGTCGGGAAACAAAAGCCGAGCGACGATCATCCGACCGGAATGACACACCGAAGTACACTGAAGATGGATTGGTCTCACGGCCACAACTCAACAATTCACAATGGCATCAGTCGTATTGGTTTCTACACCGGCGGACACACTGCAAGATTTCGTGATGAAGATCTTTCCGATAAATGGGTTGAACAATCAATCAAGTGGATCGAATCCAACCAAAATAACCCGTTCTTTCTTTTCTTCTCGTCGCATGACCTGCACGTACCACGTGTGGTCCATGAACGCTTCCAAGGAATCACCCAACTGGGACCCAGAGGAGATGCGATTGCCGAACTCGATTGGTGTGTGGGTCAACTGACAGAAACACTAGATCGTCTCAAATTGTCAGAGAACACACTTGTCGTCTTTTGCAGTGACAACGGACCAGTGATGGATGACGGCTACGTAGATGATGCCATTGAGAAGCAAGGAAATCACCGCCCAGCCGGACCCTACCGGGGTGGAAAATACAATGTTTATGAAGGTGGAACCCGAACCCCTTTCATAACGAGATGGCCTGGGACCATTCCTTCGGGTGAATCCGACGCAATGGTCTGCACGATTGATTTAGCGGCAAGTTGTGCGGCACTAGCTAACGCCAAGATGCCTGAGGAAGCCTGCCTTGATAGCTTCGATGTTCTCGACGCACTTCTCGGCAAGAAAAATGCGCAAGGACGCGACCACCTTGTACAACAAGACAACGGCACAGGTGGCAATTATGGACTTCGCGTCGGCAACTGGAAACTGCTTCGGCATGACTCAAAACGAACTAAGAATACAGAACTTAGACTCAAGCCTCGCCAAGTTGCACCTTACACGCTGTATGATCTCAGTAATGACCCCGGTGAACGCACGAATGTGATCAAAGATCACGCTGACGTAGCAGAGAAGATGAAGCAACAGCTTGCCAACATCATTGCTGCCGGGAGAACTCGCCAAATCGCTCCCAACAAGTAATCAGAACTCGCTGGGAGGGGGGTCGTTCTTTTTGGTTCTTCACAGCAAGTGAAGAACCGTATGGAGAAGATTACTTCAAGGATCGAAAACGGACATCCTTGAATTCCGTCCACATTGGCTTGCCAGCATGTAACTGAACAGCAAGTATCCCCTTGGTGAATGCCTTTTCTGGATGATTATCGATGAAATCCAAGACCAAGCGGCCATTGAGATAGTGTTGAATATGCTTGCCCTTGGCAATGATGACCACATCGTTCCAGTCATCCACTTTCATCAACTCCTTGAATGCCGCGGCATCGATCAAATCGTTGCGTAAAACCTTTTTCCCATCTTTATTCCACACTGCTTGCTCACCAACCAGACAGATGCGTCCGCGTGATCCTTTTTCATCGTAGATGAACGACGGTACATTGGGAAAATCTTCTTCGTTCCGGATCTCATGCTGATAGCCGCCAACAACCCAAGCATTTGAGGCACGTTTGCCCTCGGTAATCCGCTTGGATCGGTATTGAATACCTGAGTTGTTCGTGGCGCTACATTGAAATGAAAGCCGCAGTTCAAAGTCGGTCAGCAATCCATCTTTCCAGATCAAAAAGGTATTTCCCTTTGCCGGATTATCGGGTGTGGTCTCCCCATGAATGACTCCATCACGAACCGACCACATGCTTGGATCTCCATCCCAGCCGGTAAGATCCTTTCCATTAAAGATGGCCTTCAGTTCAGGTGACTCCGGGGGTGCTTTCATTGATAGTTCTTCGGCAACCGTCATGCTGGCAAGTAGAGCCAATGAAGCCATCGTCAATGTTCGAAGCATGTAGCAAACTCCTGTTTGAGTGTTCATGGTATAGAAATCCCTCTCGGGAAAAGGATTATGATCGATCGCAACCCTCAACTCAAATCCCTATGTCAACGAAGGGTCAAGTTGAGACAAAGATTGAAGCAAAGTCGTGTCACAGGAAGCGAGTCGCTTCCCGAGGCATCTCCACCAAGACTTTGCGTTCCGCACAAAATATTACTGATTTAATTAACTCCGAGGACATCGAGCCCCTGTCGAAACACGACATCCACTGGAATTCCACGCTTCTCCAGCAGCTGCAACTCGCGTGACAACTGCGGCCCAATCACTCCCTTTTCCCGCACCAAACTGGCCGCACCTTCGTAGTCACCGTCTCCCTGCAGTTTCAGCAATCGTGATGAAAGCAACTCTGCCGCCTTGCCAAATTTATCAATATTCACGCGATACTTACCATTGGATTGTCGCTCAAAAGCGCCTTGTTGCTGAAAGAAATTAAAACGGATCATGTTGGCTTTTCCGTGAGCACTCGAGGCACCAAAACGAACACTCCGAAAAATTCCGGCCATGAAGGTGACGTAAAAATCTTCCAACGGTGCGGCGATCTCTCCACGTTCATGCAATTGCTGAATCATAAACAAGCCAAGAATATCCGCTTTGCCTTCTTCAATCGCGCCGGAATGTTCCTTCAGCGCCTTGCGCACGCTTCCACGTCCATTGATGGTGTTCTTGATACCCAACCCGTGCGCGACTTCGTGAAACATCGTGTTGCTAAAAAAGGCATCAAAGGTAATGTGCTTGCGTTGATCCTGCACAATTAACTCGTCAGCGATTGGCAACAGGATTTTATCAAACTTGGCCTTCATGGCGTTCTTCAATTGCAAACGACGCGTTCCTTTCTGCAACTGGACCTCTTCATCATTGGGCAGATTAATGGCGATTGTCTTTGAACCAGAGTTACAGTCACCCGCATAGTAAATAACGTCGTAGGCATTTAACTCGGTATCGGCTCCGGGTTTCTCAGATCGATACTTCTCCGGAACAGGTAAGGAAGCTTGTAGCGTGGGCAGGAACTGTGAGTAGCGAGCAAGCCGATCACTCCAGGCTTTGTCTTTGATAAGGATATAACAGGTGTGTGCTGCCTTATATCCAAACAACTTATCTTCGTAGGTCTCAATGGGTCCAATGACCACATCAATGAGATTGTTTTTCATGTCAAGCCAAGCGAAGTCACTCGGCTGATAATCGTCAGTAAGCAGCGAATCGGCCCTCAGATTAAGGTATCGCTTTAAGCCTACATCCTCCGCTAGCAGTGCGGCCTGACTTAGCAACTTTGAGGCTTCTTCCATCTCTGACTTGAAAACAACTCGATAAGGCAACACCTCTAAATCACCCTGCTTGTCACGTCTCAGGAACGTGTAAAGATCGGCTTTTCCTGTCAGCGACGCTGCTTCAAATTCCTCACGACTCATATCAGCGGGATAAAAGTTTGCTCCGAGTGGTTTCTCACCGACGCCTGACATGAAGGGGCGATTGCCATCAAGTCGATCCCACGGTCCATAGTTGATCTGCGCAAATCGCCTTGTATCTGTATTCGTGATTTGATCTAAAAATGGTTTTGGCTTGCCGTAGGCTTCGTACCAGAAACACGCTTCCATGATTTCAGCTGCCCGCACCAGTAGCGGTAGCATCTCTCGCTGCTTAGCTGATAATTTGGACAAATCCGCTGTCAGCTCTACGGGTACATATTGCTGCAGTTTCTTCGAAACCTGACCGTCGCTCTGAGCGAGCAACGCGTTAACAAGAACACAAGAGAAAACCAAAAAGGTCGACATTAATTTGATGGTCTGATTCATTACCTTCTATCCCAAACAAAAGAGCGGTGTCCCAATTTAAAAACGACACTCCACGAAAATCTTCAGCTATCTCAACCTTCAAAAGTTTCAAAGAGAACTTACCGGCGTTGTAACGAGCTTGAACATTCTGCCGATTGAATCTCGGTCCAGCAGCTTCAGGCTTTACCGTTGAAGACTCTGCAGCTTTAGATTGACGCCGTTACCAGATGAGATAATTGATCTGGTTTAAACCGTTTCTGATTGCCAAAGCTCGCAGATTATAGCAAGCACAGAAGATCCCACAGAGCGTAGCGATCAAAACGACGGGAAAAATTGCTGACCGATTCTGAGATTCATTCCAAGGTCCAGACGCGAGCAACACGGCAAACACTGAACTCGGTTTGAAGCCACAAACCGCTCAATCAAAGAGCGGGTGGCTTGTGATAGCCCAAAAACCAAAACGGTATTCATTCAAAAATAGATAACTCACTCAGACTGTCTGCGAGTAACAAACCATCAATTTCGATCTCCGCCAAACGCAGAGACTCCAAGGACTCCAAGTACGCCAATTGATTGTTGGCATAGGTTCTCTGGATGGTCAGAAGATTAATGAACCCAATCTCACCAAGCTCATACGATTGACGCGTCAACTCCAACGTCTGTTGCGTCTTGGGTAAGATCGTATTTCTAAATCTGATGACTTGCTCGGCCGAATTACTGTATCGCTCAAAGACGTTGGCTAATCGTCTTGCTATCGACTGCTCGACCCGATCAAGCTCCCGTTTCGCTGCGACTAATTGTGATCGGGCCGCTCCAATCGCACCTTGATTTTTATTCCATAGGGGTATCGGCACGCTAACCACAAGACCACCATTGGGATCACCTCCGGTACCGTTGTCGCGCCAGTTGAACAATCCACCGATGGTGATGTTGGGTTTTGATTCGATCGCCTGTCGTCGAACGTTGACCCTCTCGCGATCGATGCGAGCTATCGCCGAAGTAACTTCTGGGCTCTGTGTTCGTATGCGATCGAGGCAATCTTCAAAAACAAGCGGGTTCGGTAGAACTTCTATCTTTCCTTCTAAGCCAGAGTTTGCTGGGCGACTCCATCCCGTTAATGTTTCGATCTGACGCCAAACCGCTGATTCTGCATGCGTGGCATTTTGATTGAGAATGATTGCCGATTCAACTTCCAGTTCAGCCTGCAATAAATCGGCACGACCAACCTCCCTCGCTTGAAGCAACTCGTTGGATAGCTCGACGCCCCTCTTGCCCATCTCAACCAAATCAGCAGTGATCTGGACCTGTCGCGCGGCACGAAGGCCTCGTACGTGGAGAACGTGCACATCCGTCAAGACACGTCGACGAGCGATTTCTAATTCTTGGCCAAGTTGCTTGGCCTCATGCTGAGCAAGTGTTCGATCAAGCCTGAGCTTTTCGGGAGAGATGATCTCTTGAGAAAGGGACAGGCCGTATTGCTCTGCAAGTCCATCACTACCCAACTGCTGAAAGTCAATTCCCGCCTCCGGGTTAGCTGGTAATCCCGCTTGAACCGCCCGCCATCGTGCCGTTTGAACCTCGGCTAAAACTTGCCGGATCACCGGACTGTGGGCTAAGGCCTTCATCTCCAACAATTGCAGCTTAATTTCGGTGAACTGGATCGGCTCACTTTTCTTCAGTGAGCTTGAATCCTTGGTCTCAAGATGGATTTCAGAAACGACTCCTAATTGCAATTCCGAATGCGAAGACACCGGCAAAGCTTTGACTACCTGAGCGTGAACGTAATCACCCCAGACGAGAACGACCCCGATGGCAATGATTAAAACGAGCGGACTCGCTGTTTTTTGGGCAGCGCAAGCGAGGACGTTCATCAATCAACCCGTTTTTTCGTGGGGAATCGTCCGAGACATGCCAGAGAGAACCGATGCAGACGCAGATGGTTGCATCGGCGTTTGAAGAAGACCGGCTTGAGTGACCGTTGCAATTAAAAGATGTGGAGTATTTGGACGTACCCGCATAATCGATACATTTTACCCGCCCCCCCAACGAGTGCGGGCAACCCAGTGACACCCAACACCTTGGGATTCGCCCGTTTCGCTAGTGTCTTGAATCCTGCTTTAGCGTTCCCAACACGCATCCTTTTCCTCAGGAGGACGTACAGGTTTCCAATCGAACAACAGCGAGAGGTTGAGAGATCACGTTTTGTGCAAACAAGGATCGAATGTCCAAAAACAGCAACCCCAACAAGTAGCACGTGAATTCGTGGTTGTCTGTTAAAATCAAGATCTGAGCCGAAGTCGAGTTTGGCTAACTGTAAAAATTGAATGCCAGTTTCTCAAAATCAATCATCACATGATAAGTCGTCAATTGAAGAACCTTTCCAGCGGTCCCATTCTCGCGAGCCATTCACATTTGGCTTGTGCGCTCTTGCTAACACTTCTCGGAATTAGCTTTAGCAATCCAAAAACGTTGGCAGCAAAACAGCCCAATATCCTCTGGATCTTCGCTGAAGATACCTCGCCCTGGATGGGCTGCTATGGAGACGAGGTTAATCGCGGCCAAACTCCAAACATTGACTCCCTTGCAAATCAAGGTATTCGTTTTTCACAAGCGTTTGTGCCAGCGCCGGTTTGCTCGGCCTGCCGATCAGCGTTGATGGCCGGTCAAAGCCAAATTCGCTTTAACGCACATGAACATCGCTCTTCACGCGGACCAGTGACCATTGAGCTTCCTGCTGACCTAAAACTGCTTCCACAACTAATGATGGAATCGGGGTACTTCACATTCAACATGGGCAAGACAGATTACAACTTTGCGTGGGATCAAGAACGCGTTTATTCGTTACTTCAAAACACTCGGCAGAATATTCCGTGGCGCGAAATTAAAAAACAACAACCTTTCTTTGGGCAGGTACAAACTGCTGGCGGGAAGAATAACACGAAGCAGTTCCCGGCAGCCAGAAAGACAAACCCAAGTAACGTTGTGGTGCCACCTGATTATCCGCAGAACGATCTCTATCACGAAGTCGTGGCCGAGCATTACGATTCAATACGTAAAGACGATGATTTCATTGGTCAGATTCTCAAGCAGCTCGACGAAAACGGTTTACGTGAAAATACCATCATCGTCTATTTCTCGGATCACGGTGCAAATCATTTAGTTCGGCACAAGCAAATGCCAACCGAGGGAGGATTGCATGTGCCCTTCATTATCGCTGGCCCAGACCCCTACGTGCCGGCCACATCTGTGCGTGATGACCTTGTTAACATGCTGGATTTGACCGCCACAACGCTGGCTTGGGCAGGCATTGAACGACCTTCTTGGTACGAGGGACAAAATCTGTTTGCTGAAAAACTTATCCCACGAAGCGCCGTGTTTTCGGCAAAAGATCGACTCGACCACACAATTGATCGTGTGCGTAGTGTTCGAAGCGATCGCTTCCGATACACTCGAAATTACAAAACGGATCGCATCTTTTTACAGCCGCAATACCGAGATAAACAAGATTACGTCATCAACCTTCGAGATCTGTATTCATCCGGAAAACTCTCTGACAAACTGAAAGAAATTTACTTTGGCGAGCGACCAAATGAAGAGCTGTATGACATCAAATCAGATCCCTCTCAATTATTCAATCTCGCCAAAGAACCGACTTACGCAAAAGAGGTACAACTGCATCGCGCACTCTTGGATACTTGGTTAGATAAAGGAGATACCGGTGCAACCGAGGAACCCTCCGAGGAATTGGCGTATCAGGCGAGCGGACAAAAATGGGGTGAGGGTGTAAACCCTGAATATGAATCCGTTCGAGCAGACCGAGATGGCGATGGACTATCTGACGAATGGGAAAGAATTAATGGACGATCACCAAGTGACGGCAGAATACTGTTCACGTTTGATTGTGGTGGTTGGCAAACGGAAGGTTGGACAGGTGACGAAGAACTTGAAAACTTGGCTGGATTCTTAGGTTACCTTGAATTTCAGCTGCCTGATGGAAATGGCAATATCAGACGCGATGGTTTGAGTATCATTCCAAGCCAACACCCAAAATCATGGATGATCCGTGCCAAGGCAACTTCGGATACACGAGTAAAACTCTTCGCTTCTTTCAGTAAACAGGACAAGCGAACGCTCATCGCGGACCTAATGCTTCCGGGGAATCAGACCAGACAAAACATTCCGATATCCAACACGATCAAGACACAGTCTTGGGGGAATCTTGTTGCATTAGAAATCCAATTCGATTCCAAGCCACAAACCCGAATCGAATTGGATTCCATCTCTGCGAGGTGAGATGAAGTAGGAGAATAAAAATTGCGTGACCAAGGATGCCTGACCAATGATGCGTAACCAAGGATGCGTGACCAATGATGCCTGACCAATAAAATTCGCTACAACATCCAAGCAAATGGAGGAAAGCGATCGACAGTTCATCGGCTGCGATGTGAACTGCAGTCCCTATCAGCGGGTGGAACCTCTCGCTTCCCCCACCCATGCAGACCATGTGTCAATTATCCATCAGGGGTAAGACGCTGCGGGATGTTGCCACAAAATGGGGATTAGGGCACCTGTTGCCCCCCAACGGCTTGAGTCATTGCACTCCTTGGAGGAAAACCCATAATGATCGTCCCTGATTGGGGAGTCACGTGAAACGAGTCACTTGAGTTGAGCAGTTAGCGTTTAACTGAGTTGATGTGGAGACACACTGGTTGCCCGATTCCACTTAGCAACGGCAGACAAGGAAGTCATAGGTAGTTTTGGCGGGTGACTCACCCTGATTGATTCTGACTTCTGAATGATTTCCTTCTTATCTATCTGCAACAGCATTCCTTCTGCCCTATCAACGATGTTCCCTTCCCGAAACAAAATTATCACCCTCTGCATCTGCTGTGTTGCATTGAGCATTTTGCCCGCGACCAGCTTTGGAATGAAAATTTTGAAGAAGGGTGATACCGTTGGCATCTTCTATGTCACCAAAATCGCAGGGGCTGAAGCTGATGGAGTCGAACCTGGGCAACGCCTTTGTTACCGATGCCGATATGGTTCACGACCCATTGTGATGATATTTGCTCGCAAGACTGGACGTCGACTTACCGATTTAGTCCAGTACCTTGATCAAGCAATCGCCGTGAACCCCAACGCGCGGTTGAAGGGATTGGTAACACTATTGGGCAAGGACCAACGAGTCTTAAAGGAGGCTGCTCAAGAAGTTGCAGATACCGCATTGGTCAAGGAAATACCCGTCGCAATCGCTACCGAACAAGGCATCCGCTCCAATCAGTACCAACTACCCGAGGATGCAGAAGTCACCATAGTCGTTGCCAAAGATAGCCGAGTTGTTCATACACTCGTTTTCGATGTAAACGAAATTGATCTGGCGACCATCGAAGGTGAAGTCTCTCAACTTATCCGCTGAGGCATCGATCGCGATTTGATCACACATCCTGGTGCATGCCTCGCCCAGACGCGCATTGATTCCCAGCTGATCCATCTCTCGAGGTCTGGTTTTGCTGCAACGTCATCACCATTGCGAAGTCCTCCCTCGACGAAACTAGCGTTCTCAAAATGCTAGTCTTGTTAGTTGATTTCCAACGTTAAAAACTCTCAATCTAGGGCAAACCGGATGGAAGCACCTTGTTTCCGTTGCGGAGGGCAGACCGTGCTTGCCAACTTGCGAACCGGCCCGTCGTCAACGCCTACCGACCGCGAGAGTCCAAGGTCATTCGCTGATCCGGAAATCTATCGGTTGAGAGATCCAGTGATTTCAAAACAGATAAAATCTGACCGCCCTTAGTACTCTCAACCAATGAGGCTAAAAAATGCAATAATTGGCTGATTTCCCGATAAATCAAAGGGTTCCTCACCAATCCATTGCCAAAAGGCAGAGGACAGGGGATCACACCCTTGAATGCGCAGCGTCATTCCATATCGCTCTACATTTGCATGACGGAGACTTGCCGGAGGCGTGTTAGCAAGCGGGTCCTTCGCGGGACTTAGCAAATTGTTACATTAATGGCTTCGTCCGATCCGTCGAACTATTTAAACGGTTGAGAATCCGAGCGCGGTGAATAATCTAGAGCCAGCCTCTTTCTTGAGATGTTGGCGAAATCCTGGAATCAAACTTGCTACCGAGTGATTCTTGATTCATCCAGAGCAAGTTCGGGATGGCAATATGAACAAGACCCTCAGAAACGATCAGTCAAGCTTCGAACTCCAACGCCCGCGTTGCTAACTCGCCAACATGTCGAAATCGCTATCTGATCGTTGGGCGAATGGCGTTTTAGCAAAACGTTGGTGGTTACTGATTGGTTGGTTGCTAGTTGCTGTCAGTATTCGCCTGATCGCACCCTCATGGGACGATGTGGCATTCGATGGTGACTTTGACTACTTACCCGCAGAAATGAGTAGTGTTGCTGGTGGGCGGTTGCTTGATCAGGCATTTCCAGAAACCCGAAGTCGAAGTCAGATTGTCCTCGTTTTGGGTCGGGATGAGGACAAACTGCAAAAAAATGATGAGATCGTCTCCTTCGATTTATTGCGGCGACTGCATCACCGCTTCGGCGAACTCTGCTGGAAGCGAGCACTCAGCCTTGGTTATCAGGGTGGACCTCCAAGCGATACGGCGTCAGGCAGATGGATCCAACTCGCAAAGGAATCATTTGACCGAGCAATTGATGCTGATGTCAATTTCTATGAACGGGTAGCAGACCAACTACCTGAGGATGCGGCGAGTCCACGGGAACCAAGACTGGCGATTGCTTTTTACGATCGCGGCAACCTATTGGAACTGATGGGCGCCGAGGATGATGCGGTAGGAAGTGATTTTGAGTCGGCGCTGGTGTTGCTACCCGAGCTACCCAAACTGGTTCCGAGAATCGAAGACCGAGACCTGACGGTATGGGATCCACTTCTCGATTTAGTCTCCTACGATGACTCCTTAATCGGGGTGAGCCTCACACATCCCAATGCAAACCTCTTGGTCATGCAGCTCTCCAGCGAGCTTGCTGCAACCAGCAACATCGCCATGGTGGAAGCCGTTGAGAAGATGCTCAACGACATTCGGTCCTACAGCATGCGTTACACGACGCCGGGCTTAAAACTTAAAATGACAGGTTCCGCCGCGGTCGGTGGGGAGACATTACTGGCTTCTCGTGATGCAATTCGCTACACCGAGTGGATCACGGTTGCGATGATCTTGGTCATCCTCTCAGCAGTCTATCGCGCGCCACTTCTCGTCGTGATCCCCATGATCTCCATTGCGTTCGCGGTCGTCGTTTCGACGTCCTTGGTATCACTGCTAACCCATTGGTCAGTCACGGGTATTATTCCAGGTTTAGACCTTCGTATTTTTACGACCAGCCGCATTTTTGTCGTCGTCATCTTATTCGGGGCCGGAACGGATTACTGTTTATTTCTGATCGCGAGACTACGGGAAGAAGCACTGCGTCTTCCCTGGGATCAAGCTTGCCACACTGCGTTAAAGGGTGTTTTGGGTGCGTTGCTCGGCAGTGCATTAACCACCGTAGTTGGGTTGGGAATGTTGTGGATTGCCAGCTACGGAAAGTTTCATTACACCGGTCCAATCATTGCGATTTGCCTACTTGTCGGATTGATGATCTGCACAAGCCTCACTCCCGCGCTGATTTACGCCATCGGTCCGAAAGTATTTTGGCCGGCAAAAGTATCACCGGAGCAGATGAAGCCTCGAATAGGATTCTTTCAATCCTCCTCCGGTTCGGTATCACCAGCGAATGGCTTCTGGAGCTGGATCGCACTGACCCTTACCCGGCATCCATTGACCACCCTATTGATTGGACTGGGCCTGCTGGTGCTGCCGGGTTGGTATGGTTTGAAAAACGAGCAGCAGGTCACCTACGACCTCAGCAGTCAACTAAATCGTTCTTCTGAAAGCAGGCAAGGCCTGCGATTACTGGCCAAGCATTTTGACGTTGGGAAAATTAATCCGGTCACACTTTTAATCGTTCGACCGGAGGATGCCCCTATCGAATCCTTTGAGAAAGAGATTCGTGAACTTGGAGAAACACTTTACGACGTTGAGGGTATCAGCACTGTTCGAACGGCGGACGACCCACTGGGTGATTTCCCGCCCGATCGGAACATGAGCTTACTTAGCAAGGATGCCTGGCGGCGGCGAGCGTTGCGCAGCCACCGGATTTCGCAGCGTCATTTCTTCTCGCCAAACGAAACCTACAAACACCGCCTCGCACGCCTCGACGTAACTATTGATGGTGATCCTTTTTCCGAGGAAACCGCTAAAGTGGTCAGCCGATTAAGAAATCATCTAGACGAACAAATCCGCGCAGCTTCCTCGGTTTGGTCTGGTTCAAGTCTTCTTCTTACCGGAACAACCCCCTCAATCATCGACCTGAGAACTGTCACCCTTCAAGATAATCAACGCATTAAAATTGCGGTAATCCTTGCTGTCTTTTCGATACTCATGCTGGTCATCCGCAGATGGGAGCTATGCCTTTTTTTAATTGCGACCGTGTTGATTAGCTATTACGCAACACTTGGTTTAACCATGCTGTTCTTTGAAAAAATGTATGGTGCCGACTTCGTCGGCTTGGATTGGAAGCTACCGCTGTTTCTCTTTGTCATCTTGGTCGCTGTGGGTCAGGACTACAATGTTTATCTCGTCACCCGAATCGTCGAGGAGCAGAAACGTCTTGGTTGGCTTTCTGCGCTGCGGCGAGCGATCACTCGAACTGGCGGCATCATCACCGCGTGCGGATTGGTGATGGCAGCGACGTTCCTAAGCATGACTTCGTCCGCATGGCTGCCAGCACTATTCGATACATTTGGCATCAGTCACTCCTCAAGCGGCCGAAGCTTGAAAGGAATCATCGAACTTGGTTTTGCTCTCGGACTCGGAGTCCTCATCGATACTTTCTACGTTAGGACGATTCTCGTCCCAAGTTTTGTCGCGCTTCGCGGGAATCGAGTGTCCGGGTAACAACTTCGGTGACACAGTGGGTGTGGCGATGCCATCTACGAGGCTTGCTCGAGACTGGAAAACCCAAGCTTGAATTAAATCAGTCGAATCTGATTGCCAACCCAAACTGCAAACTTGTTGGATGCGATATTTTTGCGACGCAGTCGCCCAATAATCGGTGGCCGGACAAACACGATCCACTCACAAAGCCTCAGCGAATAGGCCAGGCCGACCCGTCGTATTCCATCCCGCATGAACTCAGGTTTGGCTACCAATGGTAGGGTGAGATTTGATTCAGGCTCTGCTTTCCCGACCTGACTAGATGCAATCGATCAACACCCAACGCGACGCCCGCGCACTGGGGAAGCTGGTGACTAATCTCGGCAAGAACAGCCTCAGCCGGTGGTCTGACCAATTTTAGCCCAGCCTTCAACCGCTTCATCTGTGACTTGTTAATCCGCTCAACTAATACTTTCTCATCACGCAATTCATCGTAACCATTGGCCAATTCAATACCGCCAACAAAAAGTTCAAATCGAGAGGCGCAATTTGGGTCATCAGGTGCCACCTTTGCCAAGGCAGCTTGAGTTAAAGGATAATTTCTGACAATCAATGGACGCTCGACACCCAACTGAGGCTGAATCAATTCAGACAGCAGCACATCGAGCAACCCGTCTCGATCGGTTGCCAAGGATTTTGCCAACTCTTGATCACATTGACTGGCAATCTCGACCAAAGCCTCTTTTGAGTCATCGATGGGATCTACACCCAAATACGTTTGAAAGACCTGTCGATAATCCCATACGTCGACCTCTTCGCATCGCATGACGTGACGCGCTAACTGACTTAATAAGTTGATCCCATCCTGCTCACTAGCGCCCAATTCGTACCACTCCAACATGGTGAACTCCAACTGGTGAAGTGAACCACTCTCACCGGCGCGAAATGCAGGACTGATTCCATAAATGGACGGTGACCCCTGAGACAACAGACGCTTCATCCAGAGTTCTGGAGATGATTGCAAATAGTAAGGATTCGAAAGATTAGTTGGCAAACCCAACGCAGTCGCATTCAATTCGATCGGATCGATGAATGGGTCAACAATCGAACCGGCTGCGAGGCAAGGAGTCTGAACCTCTATAAAATCTCGTCGATCAAAAAACTGTCGTAATTCGGTGAGCAAATCAGAACGTTCACGCAGTTGCTCACTCACTCCATAAACAGAGGATTCATCGTCAAATTTGGACACAGCAAGGTTCCTATCACAGAATCAGGTCAAGCTCATTCCCGCCGCAACATCGGGACCTCAGAATCAATATCGCATCGGGTTTGATTCTCGAGGTGTATTTCTGGCAAGGACGTTACCAGCACAACCACGATGGGGATTAACGACCAGAGCCAACGCAAGTTAGACTAACGGTTCACCATCCCCTCGCAAATGGCATGAATTGACTGTCGTACCCATGACAATAAATCAAAGCTCAAACCGCTATGCTCGTCAAATACAGTTCCACCCAGTGGGGGAAGCTGGTCATCTTGCAATTACAAAGTCGCGAGTCGCAATCCTGGGCTGTGGAGCTTTAGGAACTGTGGCTGCTGAAATTTTGACGCGAGCCGGGGTCGGAACATTGCAGCTGATTGACCGCGACATTGTGGAGTGGACAAACCTGCAACGACAATCGCTTTTCACCGAAGAGGACGCTATCCATGGACATAGCAAGGCAGAAGCTGCATGTAATCATCTGCGAAAGATTAACTCTGAAATTGAATTAAATCCCATAGTCAGTGATATCACCTCCGAAAATATAAATGCCGCACTTGACCAAGCGGATTTGGTCATCGATGCAGCCGACAACTTTCTGTTACGTTTTCTTCTCAACGATTGGTCACTAAAACACATTAAGCCATGGGTGCATGGAGGATGCGTTGGAGCCACGGGTCAAATCCAGCTGTTTACCGGTAGCGGGGGACCGTGCTTTCGCTGCCTTGTACCCAAACCACCACCGGCAGCCGCCGTTGACACTTGTGACACCGCGGGAGTAATCGGCGCCGCAACCCACACCATTGCAAGCCTTCAAGCTTCCGAAGCGATCAAATGGATTTCTGGAAACCGAGAGCAAGTGCGTGATCGACTACTCTCGTTAGATCTGTGGAATAACCGCATACGCGAGCTTCAGCTTCCAAAAAATCTTCGTGCATCGTGTGTGGCCTGTGGACAACAAAAACTTGAGTACCTTGAGGGTGGCAGCGCTGTGCGTGCAGATACAAACACCGTTCTCTGCGGCAGAGATGCCGTGCAGATACAAACCGATTCAACGACGGTCGATTTTCAACATTTAGCCGACAGATGGCAAAACATCGGCAGGGTCCAGAAAACGCGTTTCTTTGTTCGTCTTTACCCCGACGACAGCCATAGCCTTACGATGTTTCGAGATGGTCGTGTGGTAGTGACTGGTACCGATCAAGTCAGTGAAGCAAAAACGCTGCTGCACCGATTTATAGGCGGTTAGAGAATAAGTCAGACGGTGTATCACGCCCTAGGAACCTATCAATCTTTTCTTTAAATGAATAAGCAACTTCACTGAAATGCCTTTAACTGCACAGGCTTCCGATTTTCTTCGCGAACTAGCGGCAATCAATGCAACGCCCGTTGAAAAGCTGCCCCTCAATCAAGGTCGCAAAGCCTTCTCCAATTTGGAACGTTGGTTTGGAGAGGCCCCTGCAATTCGCTCGGTTCAAAACCATCTGTTGAAGGGGAAGGTGCGCACTCGGATCTATTCGAATCATGATTCGAGTGAGAGCGGGCACCGTCTGCAACCCGCAATCATGTACTTTCATGGTGGTGGTTGGGTTCTCGGCGACCTTGAAACGCATGATGCACTATGCCGACGAATCGCGAAAGATTCCCGATGCACTGTCATTGCAGTTGACTACTCCCTTTCGCCAGAGGCGAAGTTTCCGACAGCATTGGAGCAGTGTTATCTAGCCACTCAATACTTTCAACAGAATGCAGCAACGTTCGATTTAAACCCGGAACGGTTTGCCGTTGCGGGAGACAGCGCAGGTGGTAACTTGGCCGCCGCAGTCGCTTTACTCGCCCGTGATCGCAACGATCCAGTCATTGACCTGCAAGTTCTAATCTATCCAGTCATCGAGCCAAACTTTAATCAAAAATCCTATCTGGATTATGCAGAAGGATATGGTTTGAGTCGAGATCGCATGCGTTGGTTTTGGAAACAATACCTCGGCGATAAAACACCCAATAAGTACGCAATCCCTTGCTCTGCAGACGATTTATCTTGCCTGCCAGAAACACATTTAGTGACCGCTGAGTTCGATGTCCTACGATGTGAAGGTGAAGCGTATGCGAATCAGTTACGAGATGCAGGAGTGACCGTCACGAATCAACGGTATGATGGCAACTTACACGGGTTTGTGCATTTTGCCGGAATCTTTGATGACGGACGAAAAGCCACCCTTGATATTTCAGAACGATGCCGTAGACGCTTGCACCGATGAGAATGTGTTTCGTAAATCGCGTGAAATGCCACAGAACGGGCGAGTGAATCCTGCTCACCATCCATTGCCCAAAACAGATCAAAACGTGTTCAACCAATTTAGGATACGATGCGGTCGCGACTTCTCGATCAAATTCGAATGAGGAATCGCATCGGGCAGTCACCCGATTCAGAAGGGCTTAAAAACCAGCTTCAGTTACGAAACTAAACGACACCAGATTCAAGATCGACCAAATCTGAATGCCCGCCACCCTAGGAATCTCGCTCATGAAACCGAATAACGCTTTAAAACGAAGAGAACTGCTGGCGTACGCGGCCTTTGGTAGCGCTGCGATTGCGGCAACAGGTAATCGTTCAGCGGCGGAGGAATCACCGCCAGTGGGAACGCATCAATACAAGATGAAGAAATCCATTAATCTTTGGGCCTTTCCTTATCCAGAAAAAATGTCGCTTCGACAATGCATGGAACTTGCCAAAAAAGCGGGGTTTGATGGCATTGAACTTAACTATGATCTCGATAGTGAATTATCACCAAATTCTGGCACCAAAGAGTTTGAAGAAATTCGCTCGATGGCCGATCAAATTGGCATCGAAATCAGCGGCCTGTGCTCGTTTCTTTTCTGGCCGTATCCGTTAACGAGCAATGATCCTGCGGAACGCGCAATGGGCCTGGAACTCGCTGGCAAAATGACACAGGCTGCCCATGATTTGGGAACTGAGAATCTACTGGTTGTGCCGGGGGCAGTGCACATGCCTTGGCGTGAGGATCATGACCCAACGCCTAATGACATTTGCCTAGCAAGAGCAAAAGAATCGATTAAGCGTTTAATTCCGAACGCCGAAAAACTACAAGTTCATCTAAATATGGAGAACATTTTTTTCAATGGCTTCCTAATGTCTCCAATGGAAATGGTTGACTTTGTTGATGGCTTCGACAGTCCTTATGTCCATGTGCATTTTGACACGGGAAATATCATGGAATATCAATTCCCGGAACATTGGATTCCCATCCTTGGCGACCGCATCAAAAACGTGCATCTCAAGGAGTACACCAAAAAAGGATCTGATCATTCACTGGAAACCTTTCGCCCACTTCTTGATGGGACCACAAATTGGCCAGCAGTTCTCGATGCCTTTGAAAAAATCGGCTATGAAGGCTTCCTTACTTTTGAATACTTCCATGCTTATCAACATTTTCCCGAGGCGTTGATTTATCAAACTGCTGATTCATTGGATCGCATGCTTGGCTTGAAGGTCGGATAGTGTGCTTTGAGTATTCACCTGTTTCGCGTCCACATTTTCTCCCGGCCGATACCATACATGCTTACCACCCTACGATCGGCGTGTCGGAATTCGGGTGGGTACAAACTCACGGTTGTGCACGGATTGAAAGGAAAATCAGTCCAATCGCATGCCCCTTGGACGCATTGTCATGACAGGCACCAGAACAACTGAGCTCGGGTCTCAGCGAAAAACGGCAAGGAAACACAAAAGCTATATGGATAAACCTGAGCAACACATTCAATCACTTCCCCAGCAGTCGCAAATGGAAGCGGGTTGCACGGAAAACGCAGCATTAAATTTGCTGCAAGAACGATTCGGTCTCAAACGGTTTCGCAGGGGCCAAAAGTCGGTGATTCAGCGACTGCTGAAAGGAAATAATGTCGCCGCAGTTTTCCCCACTGGTGGCGGCAAAAGCCTTTGTTATCAATTACCCAGCCTGCTTTTACCCGGTGCGACTGTCATTGTTTCACCGCTGATCGCCCTCATGAAAGATCAATGCGATTCACTCGCGGCAAAGGGTATCCCTGCAGCCCGCTTGGATTCATCTCTTTCCCCTTCAGAGATCCGGACAACTTTTGAAGACATTCAAGCAGGTCGAACCAAAATTCTTTATCTGGCGCCAGAACGTTTCTTCAACGAACGATTCTTAACATCCATTCGCAAAACCAACATTTCCCTTTTTGCAATCGACGAAGCGCATTGCATCAGCCAATGGGGACATCACTTTCGCCCGGATTACCTAAAACTGGCCGAACTCGCCAATGAACTCAAGGTAGATCGCGTCTTGGCACTAACAGCCACCGCGACACCGGAGGTGCTGAAAGATATCTGCAAGGCATTCCAGATCAGAAAACCCAACGCAATCCGAGCGCCTTTTTTTCGGCCGAATCTCCACATCAAATCAACGCTGACACGCCAAGCTAATCAATATCCCGTACTCCTGAACCGCATCAATCATCAAAAAACGGGGGCAACACTTGTCTATGTGACACTGCAGAAGACAGCGGAGCAAATCGCGGAACGGCTGCAAGCCGATGGTTTGGCCGCTGTGGCTTATCACGCGGGTATGAATCCAACACACCGATCAGAGATCCAGCAAAATTTCCTGAAATCAAAATCAGGAATCGTTGTTGCCACCATCGCATTTGGCATGGGAATTGACAAACCAAATATTCGGTACGTCTACCACTTCAACCCTCCGAAATCGCTCGAAAGTTATGCGCAAGAAATAGGAAGAGCAGGTCGTGATGGAAAGACATCCACCTGCGAATTGATACTTGTTGAAGAAGACCGAATTGTTCTTGAAAACTTCGGCTATGGTGACACGCCGTCGCGAGAAAGTGTGGAACAGTTTGTTGAAATCATCAAGGGACAGCCCGATGCTTTCCATCTTTCCCTCTATCAACTTTCCAACGAAACAGACATCAGAATCGCCGTGATTCGAACGCTGATGACGTACTTGGAATTAGACGGATGGATCAAATCAACGTCGCCACGTTACGAAAAATACAAGATCAAACCTCTGGTTTCCTCCCAGGTGATTCTCAGTCACTTTTCTGGCAAGGAGCGTCAAGAAATAGCAGAGGTCCTCGCCTGCCTAACCAAGGGTCGGATTTGGTTTTCACTTAATCTTCCAGTTGCCACGCGGAGGCTGAATCTACCAAGAGAGCGAATTGTTGAGATGGTCAACAACCTGTCGGAGAACAAGTGGATTGAGACGGAGGTTTCAGAACTTACTTTTGGTTATCGGTGGAAAAAGCGACTGCAAAAACCAAAATACGTGGCAAAACGTTTGCACGAAACGTTGGACCTGAGAGAACATGATGAAATCGAACGCATCTCAATGGTTTACAAACTCGCCACCGAATCAAATTGCTATTCCATGGCCCTGTCAGCCCATTTTGGTGAGGAACTAGAGACAGGATGCGGTTGCTGTAGTCGATGTCTCGGTGAAGAGACCGGAGAACTATCGCAGCCGGATTATCGTGGGATCGGTAGAAGTGCAACCACAATTTTGGAGGAAGTCACCAGGAAACATCCTGAAACGCTCCGCAGTATCCGGGAACAAGCAAAATTTCTGTGCGGATTGTCCTCACCAAAAATGATCCGAAAACGCTTGACCCGTCATCCCTCCTACGGCGTCTGCAGCGGTATACCCTTCGGCCGCGTGTGTGAAGAACTTGAGATACAGCTTTCCGATGGTCAAATCCGTTAACTACTGAGATAATTCGGATGGATCATGGGTTGCCATCTTTTGCAGGTTTTCCATTCGCTGACTCGCTTCCAAAAAAGGCTGTTTCTTAAAGCCACAGCATTCGTTGGTCATCTGCCACTTGACGGCTAAGATCCCAAATTGATAACTTTTAGCACGATGGGTTGGGGTGGCAGGTTTTTGTCCTCCCGACACATCTGCCTTATTTTGGGGGATTAGCTCAGTTGGGAGAGCGCTACAATGGCATTGTAGAGGTCATCGGTTCAAGTCCGTTATCCTCCACCTAAGAAGCAAAAGCCACTGATCAAGTTTGGTCAGTGGCTTTTTTCGTCGGCTTTTCGGGACCAGTGGCTGGTCTCAGAAGGTTCCATCAGTCGATTCAACTTTGGAACGGATTTCGCCAAGTGACTGTGGGTAAGGTGTTTACGGATTTCTAATCTGTCCACTTTCCTTGCCTCCTGTGACAACGTCTTTCCAGTCCTTGAAAGGCGAGCTTCTGATCCCAATCCGAACCAAATCCGTCGATCACACTGTGGTGGCCGAGTTTTTTTCGTTTACGCTGGAATGAGTAAGTAAGGTTGGCTGAATCCGGGTGAGGGGTTGATTTGGTACTCAATTCAGGAACGACTGTGAAGTAAGCGTTTCTCGCAATAAATTGTGACCACCGGGGGTTCTCGCGGAATAAACAAGGGGCAGACTCGGGGGATGTCTCTGCCCGGCTGGTTGAACGCTCCCAAGACTTGGCTTCCACATTTGAATTGACCAAAACACGCATTAGCGATGCCGCTACCTTTGAACGAAACCCGCTTCATTGAAGCTTTGACCCGTCATCAGCCCGCTCTGGAGGCGTTCTGCCATGCGAATCTTGGCAATCGTGAGGATGCGCGCGAGATGTTGCAGGCGACTTGCGTGAAGTTATGGCAAAAGGCGGCGGACTGGGATCCGGATACGGAATTTTTACCGTGGGCGTTCACGGTGGCGCGATTCACGATCCTTTCGCATTACCGCGACCAGAAGCGCGATCGGCTGATTTTTGATGAAGATGTGATTCAGGCGATGGCGGAGGATACGGAAGAAGCGGCCACCGCGTATGACGTGCGGCGTGAGGCGCTTTCCAAGTGTTTGAAGAAACTCAATCCAAAGCAGAGGGTATTGCTTCATGACCACTATGCCGTAAGCCAGAGTTTGCGAGAAATCGCTGAGACATCGGACCGAAGCCTCAGCGCGGTAAAAATGACCTTGCTGCGGATTCGCCAACAATTGAGCGTCTGCATTGAACGCCAGATAAGGACTAACTCGTAATGAGAGAACAGCTACTCACGTTGCTGCATCAAGTTCAGGATGAAGGCGACGATGCCGCGCGAACCGAATTGAATCAGCTGCTCCGCAAACACTCGGAAGCGCGCACGATCATCGCCAAATCGCTGGTCGATGAGCAGGCTCTGATCAGTCAAATGCGCGATGACTCCATCGTTTCCATCCTCGACGGAAAAGAAGAAACACGCACCAGTCTGCCGCCGAGTCGACCTACCCGAAGTCCGCTGGCCTGGCAGCAGCAAATCGCTGTGAGCCTTGTGGCAGGAGTTTTGGTTGGCTTACTGGGCGTGGGGATGGTTTGGGCCAGCGTCTCACCGGGCGCAGTGGCGCGAACGTTCCGGATCGCTCACGGCAATTTCGACTCGTTGGAGGTGGGGCCGATCCCGAATCGATTTCCGATCCGGCTCGGTGAGTGGTGTGGTAATCCAGCTGAAGTCACTGAAGAAGCTGATGGAAACCGTATGCTGCGTCTTCTGAAAACGGAAAACATCAATGGTGATCCCAGCGACTTCGCCTCGAACTGTTCGGTGTTTCAGTTGGTCGAACTTTCGTCCCTTCGGCAACAATGGGAAACAACAGATCCCGATTTGCAGACCACGCTCAACCTCTCAGCCCGCTTCCGGCGAGAGGCCGCCCCGACCGATGCCGAATTGCCGAAACTCGCAGGAAGCTGCCGTATCTACCTTTTCAAAGCTGAGCCCGAGACGATCGGTGAAGGATGGCCTCGTGTGGTAAACGAGGACGGAGTCGGATATGGCAAAAAGGTGATCAAGCTCGCGTCAGGAGAAGAGCCGGCAACGATTACCGCATCCTGTCTTTTGGAATCGGACGCGACAGTTGCACTGATCGTCGTTTCTGCGAGCACCGGCTCTCATGCGGCTCCGGTCGAATTGGGTGGCTACTTCGTCGATGATGTCCAGCTTACCGTTATCCAGCAACCGACTCTTCCAGTCCACTTTGTAAAATAGCTCATTCCCGTGACCAATTACCGAAGTTTAAAATGATGAAAACCAACCTACAACGCCGTCACTTCCTCCGCGGAACCGGAGCCCTGATCGCGCTGCCCGCGTTGGAATCAATCGGCTTTCGTCGTTTTGCTTCGGCTGTGGAAAAACGACCCGCCGCACCTTCCAAACGCAGCGTCTTTCTAGGAATCGGGTTTGGTGTGACCAAAGAAACCTGGTTTCCGGATGTGACACGAACCGGCGCGGACTACGAACTTTCAGAGGGCCTTTCCCCGCTCGCCCGTCACAAGTCAGATATCACTGTGGTCCAGGGTTGCTCGAACCAGTTTACCAACGAAGCTCACTGGGGCAGCACCTTCTGGCTTACCGGTGCGAATCGCTATAGCGTGCCAGGCCAAAACATGGCCAACAGCCTCTCCGCTGACCAGGTCGTCGCACAACATCTCGGGAAGGACACTCGCTTCTCATCGATCCAGCTCAATGGATCTGATCTCCAAGGTCACGGTCCGGGACTTTCTCTGAGTTGGGATCAACGTGGCAAACCGGTAGGTGGTCAGGACGATCCCGTTCAGGTTTTCCACAAGCTGTTCTCGCCCAGTGACATGCCGCTCGAACAGCGTCAGGCCACCATCGCCGAAAACCGCAGCGTTCTTGATGCCGTCCTCGCCCAAGGCAAACGCGTGCAGCGTGGCCTTTCCAAAAATGACACCGACAAACTGGACGAATACTTTCAAGGCATCCGTGACATCGAAACGCGCCTCAACAAAGACGAATCCTGGCTCGATGTGCCTAAAGCCAAGGCTCCCCTCGATGAACCGGAACCCGGCCTGAAAGGAAAAGCTGAAATCGAGATCATGCAGGATCTCATTGTCGCCGCGTTGCAGACGGATAGCACGCGCGTCCTGAGTTATCGCTTGCCTGGCCAAACCTTGCTGCAGAGCCTCGATCTCAAGCCCAGCTCCCACAATGTGAGCCATTATTCACCCGGCGAACGGATGGAGGCCTCGAAGATGCGTGACAGGACCCACAGCGAATTACTGGCCCGCCTGATCGACAAACTCAAAGCGACCAAGGAAGCGGATGGATCCAGCCTGTTCGACCACACCGCTGTCGCCTTTGGGTCGAACATCAGTTCAATTCATTACTTGACGAATTGTCCGACAATTCTCACCGGTGGTGGAGCCAACCTGAATCTCGGCCATCATCTTGTTCTGCCCAAGGACACCCCACTGTGCAATGTATGGCTGACGATGCTGCAAGGACTTGGCATCAACACTCCACGACACGGCGACAGCACCGGCATCGTCAAGGAACTTCAAGCATAACCGCCTCAAGACAGGAAACCCGAAGCGTAAGCGAGGGACAAAACAGTCAAACAGTCAAACAGTCAAACAGTCAAACAGTCAAACAGTCAAACAGTCAAACAGTCAAACAGTCAAACAGTCAAACAGTCAAACAGTCAAACAGTCAAACAGTCAAACAGTCAAAC
>CALJHC010000002.1 GCA_938075415.1 uncultured Rubripirellula sp.
CACAACCCATGAGACGGCTTGGAAACGTGATCATTCACTTGTTTTATGCTTACCAGTCATTCTGTCTGTAATCAGTGCTGGTATGCGAGACTGCCGGTTGTAGGTGCTGTGGCGATTATGCTCGAGAGCATTTGACTCGCAGTTGAACCAGAACAGCTTTTGCTGTTCTGGATTGGGGCTTTGGCATAAACTAAGGGTCAGTCTCGCCTTTCAAAACTTTTCCGCCTCTTTCAGCGCTTGTGTGTTCTTTGGTCAGTTGTTGTAACATCTGACTTAGCAACATGCGATTCCTCGAGCAAATCACATGCGATCAATTCGACCTCACCGCATGTTCGCTAGGCTTTTCCGGTTAGCAGCGTTTTGCGGCGGTTTCTTTTGGTCTCTCTCTGCGCCATTTCCTCGTGAATTCCTCGCGCGAGTTGCGATCTTGCCGCTGTTTCTTATGCTGAGCTTCAATTCTGTATCTTGTGCTCAGCCACCCGGGACGCAACCACCAAAAGAGCTTCTTGATAATGCGACGGATGATTCAGGTGAGGACATTCCGGTACGCGCATTCATGTTCTTGAGCGAATCAGGTAATCCAGTCCTGATGCCTTCGTTGACTTGGGAGGAGTTCGAGCGTTATTTAAGTCTCGATGCAGGGTTGCAGGCGACGCGACAGAAGTATGTCTATCAATCGCTGGAGCTGTCAGGAACTGCCATAGGGGATCGAGCTGAATTAGAAATTCGCTTGGTTTTATCGATTGACCCTACCGAAGGTGGTTGGACCACCATTCCATTGCGACTTGGTAATTTTCATCGTTTAGAACCATTGAGTTTAGCGGGTGAATTAGAACAGTTTTCAGCGGTGGCTTCGGATGGATCAGGCTACAACCTATTTGTGAAAAATGAGAAACGTGTTGAGACGACGTTGATCATGCGAGTTTCTGCCAAGATAGAGGTTGGCTCTAATTCACGAAGTCTAAGTTTTCAACTGCCAGATGTGCCATCGAAAGTGCGTTTGAAGGTTGAGGAAGAAACCGCAACGGCAGAGGTGCTAGGACGAGGTGACGAAGTTATTCGAGTTCTGAGTGGGAGTGCTGAAAAAACGGAGATTGAGGTAGAAAGTAGCGGTGGTGATTACAGCCTTCGTTGGGGTCCGGGTACCAAGGCAATTGAAACGGAACCGATCTTTGAGGTTGATAGCCGAACCAATGTGCGATGGGATTCACCGCAAGATGCGCTAACGGCTTCTGTACGCCTGAGCGTCTCTAATTTATCTGGCTCGGTGCAACGTTTTCAGCTGGAACTACCCGAGAACGCGGTCATTCTTGAGGCACCCACTGTTGGACCGGCTGATCAGGCTGTTGATATTGGACCTCCCTTAATAAAAGGCGGAGTCCAACTGCGTGAGGTTGTCATTCCCGATGATGCGAAGCAACAACGTGTCGACCTGAATTTTGAGTATCAGTTGCCTGGTGAGAATGTCACCAAGGATGCGCCATTACTTTTTCGGGTTGCAGATGTCATTGGAGCCTTGCGACACCGCGGCGACATCGACATGACGACTCCTGACGAATATCGATTACGTTGGCGGGGTGGTTCCTGGGTTCGAAGTTTGCCAGGAGATGTCAGAGAAGAGGTTGGTGTTAACCGTTCGTATCGATTCGCTTTTGATCGATCTGCCTTCTCGCTGCAGTTGTGGCTCGGTGTGAAAGAGCGACAGCTTCGTGTGAGTACGCGTTCCGAGATGACGACGCGCGAGCAGATTGCAACGCTATGGATGCAAGTTGAGTTGAGCGGCCAGACTGAAGACGGTCGGGTTCGATTTGACGATGCCGGGTGGCAAGTGCGTGTTGTTGAATCCCAATTTGGAACACCGGTCACCACTTACCTCGAAGATGAAGTACGCGTTATGGATCTGTCATCCATCCGTGCAGAGGAATCCTCACGCCTGATAATACAGCTGCAGAAAACGCTGGAAACGAGGCGTGTGAATGGTGATCTTGAATTGACGTTACCTCGAATTATCTTGCCTGACGATAGCGCGGTGGTAAGAGATTCCACGCTCGTTTTGATTAATGATGGACGAAAAGCATTTGTTGTTAACCTCGAAGCATCGACAGGGGTTGCCCGCTCGTCCATTGCAGAGCCTTCTGTTGATGGAATGTCTGAAATGACCACCTTTCGAGTTGTTGATGGTTTGGTTGCTCCGGTAATCATCGGCGATTTGATCGAACAGCCCTCCAGGATTGTGCTAACGAGCGACACTGATGTTGAGTTGGATGCTGGTCAGATTCGACAGACGACAGATTGGTTAGTGTCTGCTCCATTGGATCTTGAAGGGCGATTGTCGCTTCGGATTCCGCGTCTTTCTTTGGATATTGGCAAGCTGAATTTGGGGCCAGATCAGGAATCGGTAGAAGCTCAGATTGACGTGGCAGAGGCAATCGATTCTGAGGTGGATCTCCGGGATGAATTGAAATGGGTGGTTACAGTTGACGATCTACCCGCCAAACTGCTTTATGAAGGTGCCGATAAATTCCTTTTGATTTCTGATCGTTTGGTAAGCGGAACAATGCGTGTTCGTTTTAAGTTTGAACAACAGTTACCCGATGCAAACGAAATGGGAGGGATGGTCACTGTTTCATTACCGAGGCCCGATTTTTCTGATGTGACATTGCGAGGGCCGGTTGTCATCAAGTTACGTGGCGATCAGTCACGTGATCTTGTCGCAATCGAATCTCCCGGGAAATCCGAACTAGAGCTATTGCAGATTCCACGGGAGCCCTATCGGCTGAGATTGCTATCCAAACAAGAAAACGACGACGAGCTTCTGATAAAGCAGGCGATCGTCAGGACATTGATGGGTTACCAAACACGGCATGAGCAGATCTTGGCAACAGTGCAGGGCGGTGATCGATTTGAAGTGCAACTTCAAGATAACGTTCAACTATCGATGCAGGGTTCCGTCGACGGAAATGAGGTGAATGTTAGACGTGAGGGATCAACGTTGGTCGTGCCACTGCCCAGTGATGCATCCAACCATGCGGTGGATCTGAGAGTGTGGCTGCCAAAAAAATCATCACCTTTTGTTAATCGCCTATCTCCGTCAGTCTTTCTTCCCCCTCAAGCAGGTCGAGTTTATTGGCAAGTGATCGGACCCATTGATGCACATGCTGTTTGGGCTTCGCCAACGATGGGGCAGAGTATGTCGTGGAGATTTGATAGATGGCGATTTTATCGAGATCCGATTTATCGTGACCAATCATTGCTTGAACTCGTTGGATCCACAGATAACCAAATGCCGCCAGGAAATCGGTACCTGTACGAAGGAACCGAACTTCAATCATTTGAAGTTGTCCTCATCTCGAGAGTGGTCCTTTGGCTATTGGTAGGCTCATTGGTCATTATCACAACAATCTTAATGACTTACTCAAGAAGCTTTCGAAGTCCATTGAGTATCGTCGTTGCCGCAACATCTTTTGCAGGCCTTCTATTGCTCGCACCTGATGCGGCGGTATTATCGGGGCAATTGGTATTCGCCGCAATCTTTCTGGTTGTTGTGATGATCGCTTTAAGAGCCTATTTAGTACCGAGTTCCGAGCGAAGGCTTTTTACGAGCAGTGGTGGCTCAATCGAAAATGGCAGTTCTTCTTTTTTGCGAGGGAAAAACACAAATTCTATTCAGACTCTTGAGTTGGTGAATGAAAGTTCTGAAGTGACTGCGGAGGTTGATCCGTGAACCAATTTCTCGGAAACCAAGTCAAGTCATCTGATTCCAGAAATTGGCTTATGTGGTTGGCCGTTCTCATGTGCGCTAATTTTTTCGTAGGCGCGGAGAAAGGAGTAGGGCAGGAACTTCAAGAGACGGCACCAGCATCAGTTATTCAATCTGAGGAAAGTAGTGGGTCAGCACCTCGAACTGGTTCAGATAAGAATGAGCAACTCGGGATTGAGGATTTATCGGGTGACGGAAAAGAATCTGCAGTGACAAACGGTTTGTCCACGAATTCCTTAAGGGAGCAGCAAGCTTCCACTGAGTCCGTGGTGGGTGAAAAGCAAACGGAAAGTGGTGGTGAATTTCTCGAGGAAGCAGATTCCGAATCGAAGTCAATTCGATACCCTGCGGTTCCAGCTCGTTTACCCGATGGAAGAGATCTGCGACCGATTGGCCTCTTCATGTCTCAAATGGATGTCTTGATTCCGCGCGATTATTTGCCGGTAGCAGTTAGTCGTTTGCGAGAAGCGATTGAAAAAGGAATTGACGAAAAGGGTGTTGGCTCGAGCGTCACAGCGGTGGAGTCTCTCTACGTGGTTGAGTTGGTAAGTGATCAGCTGATCTGCAGACGCGGGGAGGTAAGAATCGATTCCGACATCGGAAATCAAAGACGCTTGCCATTGGGTTCGGTCAATGTTTCAGTCGAACCGACCGAAACACGACTCAGCGAGAATGGGATCGATTTGCTTGCCCCATTTGAATTCAGCTTTGACGGAGACATGATCGCTAATGTGTCTTTGTCAGATCCGACAAAGATCCAATACCAATGGACCCTTCGTGGTGTCCAGCAAGGCAACAAGACAAGTTTCCTGTTGAAGCTGCCGTCCACCCCCCAATGCAAGATCTTGTTGGCTGTGCCGCTCGGAACCGTGTTAAAAGTTTTGAACGCGGCCGCGTTATTACGCTCGGACACGCCTCAAGAGGTTGTGGATTTGGTGCGTAGCGATGAAGTTAACTGGTATGAGATTGATGCTGGTGGACTAGCAGAGGTGCAATTGGAAACCATCAAAATAAGTGACTCAAGAGTTGACAGCTTACCAATTGTTCGAAGATCTCAAGTGCAGTACGAAGTCAACGCATCAGGCATTGAATGGATTAGTCGTATTGTTTTCGAGTCTCCACGAGATGAAAGATTGCCGACGCTGCATGTTTATGATGCGACGGTTACATCCGTTCAACTAAACGGAGTAGAAACAGCTTTCAGTATCCGGAATGAGCGAGGTAAAGATGCGGAATTGCAGGTAGATTTAACGAATGTTGATATGGAAGAATCCGCTGACCTGTCGACGTTGACTATTCGTGGATTCGCCTCGGGCTACGAGTATCGACAATGGCTGGACCTACCCAGAGTGGTCATAGAAGATGCATTTCAAGCATCTGTTTCAGACGAGATCCAGCTAGCTGTATCGGGTCCAATCGAAGTTGCCCAATGGGAATTGCCCAGAGAGTGGAGGCAGACGGAAAGGCAGAGGTTGGAATCTGGCATCATCGTTTTAAAAGCTGTTGGACCAAATGATTACTCGCTGCTGATGCCTGACGAATCTCCCTCCATTGTTAATGGTGTCGGTTCCAGTGAGGTTTCTCAGGAGAGACTGGACGCACCTCGCAGCAGGTTGGAAATCCTTTCTCGCGTGCAATTAGTTGCCAAGCCAACCGTCCGAGCAACTGAAGTTCTAATGAGTGTGGAACCAGTTCAATCCGCGATCAGGGTAGAGGCTTTTCTTGATATCGAATTGGATCCGGAGAGGGCGTCGCCGGTGTTGGTTAATTTGGAAGGTGGTTGGATTTTGGAGACCCTGTTAGTCTCAAAAACGGGGCGACCGATCGCATCGGATATCAGGTCAAGTAGCACGACACAAATCGAGATATGGCCAGAGTCGGGAGAGATTGAAGACGGTCATCTACAACTCACTGCCATTGGTACGCGCGTCAATCCCTTCGCCGGTAACCAGTTTATGGTTCCAGCCTTTTGGTTTCTTCAAGCTGAAGGTGCTTCACCGAATTTGTTGTCCTGTGTTTTGCCGCCAAGTTCCTTAGCTTGGACAGAGGAGGTCGTGCTGGTTCCTGATCGAATTGCCATGCCTGATTTGTCGGAGACGCAACTTGATTTTTTTGGGATAAACAGCCCAAGGTCACTTTGGTTTGCCCCAGAAGACGGGGTGATGCCATCGTTGACCCTGGAACGTCCAAGCATTGCGTACAGTGCGGATCTGGAGATGAGTTTGGGATACGAGGATGGTGAGCTTATCGAGGAGCTTACGATTGAATTGAAATCCCAGAGTCAAGCAATCAACCGAATTGTTGTTCAAACCGGTGACGACACGGGGATTCCAAAATACGTTTGGCTTTTAAAGAGTGATTCCTCTGCTGTTCCTCTCAATTCAGCCAACGTAGTGGTCAATGGGAGTCAATCAGGAGCCTACACATTTGATCTATCTGGCTTTTCACTAGCGGATCGCAAGTTAATTGGAAGACGCAGATTCACTTTTGGCAACACGAGAAAGATTGCGTTGCCGAGCGTACCCGGCGCGACGTCTCAAGATGCTGAAGTATTGCTTCACCCTCAACTTCGTATCGTACAGCGCAGTGGATCATCGCAGTTTGTGCCATTAACAGAGAACGCCATCAACACCGTTGCAAATGCGGAGACAAATCGGGTCCAACAGAATAACGAAAAAGCTTGGACCCGAGTACGCTACGACGCGGTTCGACAACCGGTAATCAATCTTGTTACCAATAACCAAATTGACGTGAACGTCATCTGGGGCGAGGATGTAAAGTTACTTAGCTCCACGAGAGGACTTGATCGTATTACGGCAGTTTACCGCTATTATTCAGCAAGTGATTTAGAGGTGCGATTTGATCCTTCACTGAGACTCATCAGCGCGAACCAAGGTGGAGGACCTGTTGATTTAAGAGATCAAACGGACAACAGAATTGTTGTCGAACCCACCTACCAAGATGAGACGTTGCAATTGGTTTGGGAGCGGTCGAATCCGGGCGGGGAATGGATGCGACAATGTCTCGTACCAGAAATTGTTGTTGAAGGCGCGATCTTGGGGTCACGTTATCGTTTTTATTCAACGCCGGACAGTTTCATTCCACTGTCGCTAAAGCCGGTCGGATCAAGTCAGGGGCTAGATATTGATGTAAAGCCAGGTCAGCAGGTTTGGTTGGTTCGTCATGATGCTGCACTTAGTTTTGGTTGGTTAGCCGCTTTATTGTCATTCGGAATTGGTTGGTTTGTTGCCAAGAGATCAATTTTTTCAGCCACTGGATTGATCTTACTAGGTTTCTTTGCGACCTACTTTTGGTGGTCATGGTTACTGGCAATCACAGGTTGGATACTTCTGCCATTGGTTGCCTCTGCCTTGATGGTGGCTGCTATCAATTCTCATGTTGGTGAAAATGAGGATGGGAAACCAGAACACCATTCGGACAAGACAATGCAGCAAACGATGCATGATACTGACGACTTTTCTTATACAGGAATCAGTCGGGTGATTTGGCTTGCGTTGGCTACATTCTTTTCAAGTGGAGTCATCACTTGGGCTCAAGACAATCCACCCGTGGAACCGCAGCAAAGGCGATCTCCCGTTAACATTTTGGTTCCTGTTGATTCGGACGGTGCCGCCAACGGTGAAATGGTTTACATTCCGCGAACATTGTTCAATGATTTGTACGTCCCGGCGGGTAGCGACGAACCTAATCAGGCTTCGTTCCTGACAGCCGAGTATCGCATTGCGGTAAGTCCCAATGAGAGAGATTCAGGCAAGGGCGTGTTTTCACGAGTTGAAGCTGAATTTGTTGTTCGTAACGAATCACCCGACCAAGTAGCCCGAAAGCTTGAGTTTCCGTTGCTATATGACACTGTTCGACGTTTAGAGTTAATTGGTGAGTCCACGCGAATCATTCCATTTGAGGAAAGTGAGGCTGGGATTCTACTGACAGCAGTTCCGCCACAGGAAATATTTCGCGTACGAGCGACTCTTAAGCCCAAAGTATCACGGCTGGATCGATGGCATCGTATGGAAGTGACGATACCGATCATTGCCAATAGTCAGCTAATTGTGGATTCACTTGATCGTCTTGACGCGGTCAGGATTGACGGGGAAGAGGGCTGGCTAATTGACGAGAGTGAGGATCTACCACGTTCTTGGGTGGATAATCTCGGTCCGCGAGATTCACTCTCGCTCGATGTGCGATTGCTCGCCAGGGAGGGAGAGGTTCAGGAAGCGTCCCTTGGAAGGAGATATTGGATCCGTGCTGGCAAAGAGAAGGCGGTGGTTGATTGTGAAATTGACGTGCCAGAGCAGCTTGCTGCCGGTGAGGAATTTCAGTTTGTGGTCCTGGATTCCAGAATGCCACGACTAATTGGTAACTCGTGGAAATACATCGGTTCTGAGCTTTATAGTCCCTCGAGGAGGTTAGTCACCGTTAAATGCATGACCAATACTGCGGGTCCTATCCAACTGGTTTGGAGCCAGAATCTTCAGTGGTCCGATAGCGAGGGTGATGGGTTAGGCAGCGTCGATATACCTGAGGTGATTGCTGCAGCATTAGGCGATAATGCTGATGCTTGGATGGCAGTTCAATGTGACTCAGATTTGCAATTTCTTCCAATAGTGCGAGAAGCAATCGAACCCATCGCCGTTGACCAGTTTTTGGCAGCATGGACTGGTTTTCGTGGCAGCCTTGATCGCTCTTTCGTAACCGTTGGTGATATTTTTGACCTGCCAATTCAAGCTAAGGTTTCGGACGACATTGTATCGGATGATTATCATCACGCGCATGTAACAAAAAACGAATTGCAATTGCGTTTTCGGAAGCAGCTAAAGATTGACGAGGGCAATTTTCATTTTCCGCAATTGGTACTTCCAAAGGCGATGAAATTAGTTCGTTTGCAGGTTGATGATAGGGAACAGTCGATTGTTTTGCTGAGTTCGGATAGGGATAACATCTATCATTTGGGAAATGTTTCCGGGACTGATTCTCTGAAGATTGAAGTCTTCGCGACCATGGCGGTGCAGCCGAACGTACCCTTTAAAATTCCGCGTGTGAAACTGTCACCAAATAATTCTACGAGTAAGGAATACATTGTCACCCGCGATTCAAATATTGAGGTGACAGGGTCCTTTGGAACAGAGGTTTCCTTGGACCAGAATGAGATTGACGTTGCGATGTCGATGCCTTGGATTTCCAAGGGAAGCCTGCCGGTCGGCTACTGGGCACAGCAGGCATCACTGGAAGATATGGTGAATGATATTGATGACATCGAGCTTGAGATTGTTGGTCAAACGAATACGTTCGATTGTGATCAACTCATCACTCTTAAACGAGATGAACGCAGTTGGCTAATGGAGACGCACCTCCGAGTAAATCCGACGTTTCCTGATCTTCTCGATGTTGAGCTTCCCGCTGTTTGGTGTGAGGAATTGGAGGTTGTTGGAGGTTCTGTGTATCACATGCAGACAGCCATTGATTCCAGTAAGAGGGTTTTACGCATAAAAGGAAGTCAATCTGATGGGACTTTGGACCGTTCGCTTATCATTCGGTCAAAGCTAAGCACCACAAGTCTTGATCGGGTCAGTGTGCCCTCACTACTTGTGCTTGGATCAGGTCGCCGCACCGTTTATCTGGGCGTGCCACGGCAGATAGACGGGGAAGTGACACAATGGAGAACGAGTGCCGTTAATCTGATTGCATTACCGAAGTATTGGCAGAATCTCGACCCGCTCAATGACTATCAGATCTACCTCGCGGCTAATCGCTCTTGGTCCATTGACCTGGCACCTATTGTCAACACGAATGCACCTCCCATCGCATTCAGTGCAGACAATCATTTGTTTCCTGATGGCGGAGGTTACACGGTTTTCACCCGCTGGGATCTGTTTCCTGGTAGTGCAAGAGAAGTTGAGATCACGATTCCCGTGAGTGCTGAACTGATTGGAGCATGGGTTGCGGGAAGATCCGTTTCTGTGGAGGTCAAGAATGAAGGGGATTATCTCTCTCTAACACTTCCGATCGGGCTTGATCGTTATTCACAATCTATTGAGGTTATCATACGAAATACGTTTGACTTATCGAGCGACTTTTCCTCATTCGCGAGAATGCGGAATGTGCGTAGCGATAACGAATGGATGACAATCTATCAAAATTCAGAATCTACAACAAAACGATTGTGGGATGCATCGCAGATTGGCGACCCTGAACGACTTCTGTATCTAGCGGAGTCAGTGGTGCAGTCGGTGGAAGCTGTTGATGCGGTTAACCAACGTCCAGCGGAGGAGGTTCGTGCCTGGCTGAGAATTTGGTTTGAGCGATACACAGATTTATCAAATGCGGCAAATCGACAGAAATTTACGTTGTCGACCGAATCGAAAAAATCAAAGATGGGAGACGTTGCAAAGCCCTTGCGAGAAAATTTGAGTTGGATTGATTTAGATCAGCGAATGGCAGACTACGCGGATAGGTTCAGGATAGAGGAGCAATCACAGGTTGGAGAATTGCAACTGAGCCGCCAACTCACCTTCCCAGTTCAAAAATTTGCAGGGTACGAATCGGCAGTCGTCTGGCGAATGAATGAGGCCAATGTGGGTAGATTCCTGGAAGATTACACTGCAGAGAATCGTGGTTTCGTCTTACCCGGGCTACCGATTTTTCTGTTTGTGGTCTGGGCGTCTATTCTCCTTTTGATCCAACGAAACTCCAAAATCACTTACCCTGTTCTGAAAAATCCGGCATTCTGGATGGGGATTCTCGGTTTGCTGTGTTGGGCAGTCGCTCCAATACCGCTTGCGGCAACGATTGTGATCATGGCAATTACCCTACCACTACTCTCCAATTTAAAACTTTCTCACCGATTCTTGCGGCCGCCGAGCTAGCGGAAGATAATTGCCTCAAACCGGTCAGCCGTTTTCCACAACGGGTCATGACCAAAGCGTTATCCATATGGGGAGTCTAGGTTGATGTTGATCTCTCGAATAAGCGAATGCATCTCCAAAAGATTGGCATTACCTTTTTTCACAGTTTTCTATTTAGGCATCTCGCTTTCCTCATTGGAAGGTGCCGGGCCAAATGTTCAACAATCCCTCGCATCGTTGAAGATTGCTGACGGCTATCAGGTGCGAGCCATCGCAAGCGAGCCGATGGTGGTTGACCCCGTTAGCGTGAAGCTTGATGGGCAAGGGAACTTATGGGTCGTAGAGATGCCGGATTATCCAACCGGTCCGAAAGAGGGTGAGCTGCCCACTGGACGGTTGAAGGTATTGGTGGATACGGATCATGATGGAATTTTCGATCAATGTCACCTCTACGCTGACGGTCTCAATTTCCCCACAGGTGTTCAGCCATATCGAAACGGAGCCATTTTAACCGTCGCGGGAAAAATAATTTTCATCGAGGATGGGGATGATGATTTTTCTGGCGATAAGACAACGGTTCTCTTTAAGGGTTTCACAACTCAAAATCAACAACTCAGGGCGAATCATCCTTCTTTGGGACCTGATGGATTAATTTACGTTGCCAATGGTTTGCGGGGCGGAAGTGTTCAGGCGGTGGATCCCCGTTTCCATCCGAAGAAGATGAATGTCGAACTTAGAGATCGAGATTTTTTCTTCGACCCAGAGGGTGGTGACTGGGGTGTCGTGAGCGGTCGAAGCCAGTTTGGATTGACCATTGATGATTTTGGGCGCCGAATTGGTTGCAGTAACCGTAACCCCGCAATGCAATCTCTGCTGAGTGTGGAGACGGTAGAACGTGATCCTCTGTTGGTGTCCAGGGATGCTGTCTTGGATGTAGCTTTTTCAGGTGAACAATCACGTGTTGATCCGATTGCGAAAGCATGGACAACAAGTAATTTACATGGCGGACAGTTCAGCGCGGCATGTGGCGTTTTTGCCCCAGGAGTTGGTTCAGCGAAGCAGGAACACCTTTATGTTTGTGAACCAACTGGATATTTGGTTCAGCGGCAGAACTTAGATAATTCCGAAGGTTATTGGGAGGCTCGTAGAGATCAAGGTCGGGGAGAGTTTCTGGCATCAAGTAACACATGGTTCCGGCCAGTGAATCTGTCAGCTGGTATCGGAGACAGTTTCTTTGTCGTTGATATGGCTAGAGCGGTGATTGAACATCCTGACTTTATGCCTACTGAACTAAAGGAAAGGCCGGATCAGAGGGATGGAGATCAGCTTGGTCGAATCTGGCAAGTGTCACGAAGTGGTGATTGGCCGCAAAAAACAGAAGTAATTACTGAGGAGAACGCAGGAAACTGGTTGGTCGCTTCATCCGCTTGGATGCGTCAATGTGGAACTCAGTTTTTTCTCGAACAGGGTTCTGAACTCGCTCCTCTTCTGGAAGAAATTGTTCAGGACAATTTGGCGCCACCCAGTGGCCGAGCACGCGCAGCAATGTTATTGAAGCGATTCGAGAGATTGAACGCGGCGCACTTGTCTTCTCTTTTACATTCTCAGCACGAGCGTTTGCGGTCACTTGCTATCTCACTTTCACCAAATATTAGTTCATGGATCAAAGACTTGGATTTGCTGATTTCCGATGCAGGTCCCATCGTCCTTCGTTCGCTTTGCGATGTTTTGGCCGGTGATCAAAGCATTGCGACGGAAGTTCGGATTCGTGGTCTTGTTGCCATTAGCTGTAATGCTCCTGCCGATTTAATCACCCAAAGGTTAGTTTCGAGTGTTGAGCAACCGTTGGTGTTGCCGCTGACTGAGGCGTTGATCAAACAGGCTGATGCAGGATTAGATTCGATTGAGCATTTAGTGGAGCGATTGGCGATTGCATCACCCGCTAGTGCTGCAGCAGTCCTTTCATCTCGATTTGAAAAAGATTTAGCCGACAGCAAAATCGGACATGAAACGATTGCTTTACTCTTAGCGTGGCATCGCGGTTCATTGAGGAGTCGAATCGCAATGACAGAAATTATCGCTTCAATACGAACCGCTGGAGATCACACCTTCTTTCTCCGCCTGGCCGGATTAGCGAGCGTGATCGAGAGTAGTGATTACCCATCCGGTTTGAGGGCAACGTGCCTGAACATGATGGTTTCATTGGGTGAAAACGCTGACTTGAGGCAATTTATTTCTGAAACTTATCCCCACGAGGTAAGAAGTGTCGCGGTAGCGCGTTGCCTGCGAACGGATTCAGCGTGGGTGAAAGCTTATTTGCGTCAGAACTGGCAAGTATTGCCTGTGGCGATGCGACAACGAGCGACTTCAGGTTGTAGCTCAAATGCTGAAGATGCAAGCTGGTTACTTGATGGGCTGAGGGATGGCTGGATGGTCCGAAGTTCGATTGATCCTCAAACCGCGAAACGTTTGTTGCAGCACTCAAATCCATCAGTCGCAAAGAAGGCAAGAGCGCTGCTTCGTGCTGATCCGAATCGTGAGAAAGTATTGGTGCATTATCAATCGGCGGCGTTGGAATTAGGTGATGCCAAGGCAGGCAAATCGCTTTTTGTTCAGCATTGTTCTGCTTGCCATCGAATTGATGCCGTTGGCGTTAACGTCGGACCTGACATCAGCGATACGCGAACCAAAACACCGGAGTCACTGCTGCAGTCGATTCTCGATCCAAACGCGGCGATTGACTCGGCTTTTGTGCAGGTGCAAATACTCACGACTGATGGTTTGACGGTAGATGGTTTATTGATTGATGAAACGAATTCTAGTGTAACGTTGCAGCAGCAAGGCGGTGATCGCCGCGTTGTTTTGCGAGACGAAATTGAGCAGATGCAGTCACCCGGGGTGTCATTGATGCCAGAAGGTTTTGAGAAAAGCATGAACCCCAAGCAAATGAGCGATTTGATTTCGTATCTCAAAAATTGGCGGTACATGCAAACAAAAATACCTGGCGTGAAATTTGATGGGTAATTGAAGAATAAAACTTGGAACATCGTTCTCGCTTGGCCTTCATCAAAACAGCCTTGATGACTTTCTGTTTCGCATAAGATTCTGGTATCAAGATTAACACAGTAAATCGGGTGTTGTGATGTTTCGCATGGGACTGATTGGTGGCGGAGGAAACGGCTTTATCGGTCGTGTTCACGTAACCGCGGCAACGCTAGATCGAGAAGCTGTCTTGTGCGCAGGAGCTTTTTCATCCGATGCGGAAAGGTCTAGGGCGGCGGCGAAAGAGTTTCTGGTTGCTAACGATCGGGCATACGGTAGCTATCTGGAAATGCTAGGTCGTGAGGCCCAGCTTCCAGAGGAAGAGAGGATTGACTTTGTGTCGATTGCGACACCAAACCACACTCATGCTGAAATTGCCAAGTCGGCGTTGCGAGCCGGATTTAATGTTGTTTGCGACAAGCCGATGACCACATTGTTGACGGATGCCGATGATCTGGTCAATGAAGTACGCAGGTCAGGGAAAGTGTTTGCCGTCTCCCATAACTACTCCGGTTACCCAATGGTAAGGCAAGCGCGCGAGATGATGCTCAATGGTGACTTGGGGGAATTACTTGCAGTGCGTGTGAGTTACCAACAAGGTTGGATGCATGGAATGCAACCCGACGAGACGCCTGAGAGAGGAGCTTGGAAATCAGACCCGAGTAAAAATGGACGGGCCGGCTCGTTGGGAGATGTGGGCACGCATGCATTTCATTTAATGAGCTTCATTACCGATGCCCGACCGACTTCATTGATTTGCCAAATGCAATCTTATTCCGCGCATCACGACCTGGACGATTACGGCCAGGCATTGATTCAGTTAGAGGGTAATTCATCCGGATCGGTTACGTGGAGTCAAGTATCGCATGGTCGCTTGAATGATCTAACCATCGAAGTTGACGGCAGCAAGGCTGCATTGAGTTGGAGTCAGGAAACGCCTAATCAACTGCTTGTTCGCCAACTTGGAAAACCTTTGATGACCTATGATCGCAATCCGGGTGCTAGTTACACGACGCCCGCGGCTCGGGAAGCGTGTCGCTTACCACCTGGACATCCCGAGGCGTTCTTTGAGGCCTTTGCTAATGTTTATCGTGATGTTTTCTCGGCCATGCGGCAGTCCAAGGGCTGCAAAACGGAATCCCAGCGTGATCCACTATTCCCTACCGTGGAAGATGGAAGAGACGGTGTTTTATTTACTCAACGTTGCCTTGAAAGTCATGATAATGATTCGGAGTGGGTTGCTTGGTAGGTTCGGGAATCGCATCGATTATGCCACGATGATCCGCTTGAATTGCGCGATGAATTTTCTTCAGGGATAGGATATCTTGACGTGAAAGATGATGAACTGGCCGTATGTGAATTCCCACAACCGCGTCAGCTTAGACGATTTTCCGTCATTATATTGGTGACCTGTATGAATCGTTGATAGCGTCATTGGAACGATGAAAAAGCCAAGTGCGTCCAGTTGGTAACCTGCTAGTGGGAATGAGCAGAATACAGCTGGTGCTGATGCACGTTAGATTCACAGAAAAGATTCTACGGTGAAGCTGATTTGCTCTTGAACTCGCAGATTTGGTCTTCATTTCAATAGTGAAGGGTGAGTTAATGAAGAAAGTCGAGCGCGCGAACGTTATCAAGATGCGGCTGGAGGGTCTTTATCCTGATCCCCCGATACCGTTGGATCATCATGATGCGTTCACTCTCTTGGTTGCCGTGGTGCTCAGTGCCCAATGCACCGACAAGAAAGTTAATGAAGTCACTCCCGCGTTATTCGAGAGAGCTTCAACTCCAGATCGCATGAGCCGACTTGGAGATCAGAAAATTCTTACTTTCATTAAACCGCTTGGTTTAGCGAGGCAAAAAGCAAAACATCTCGCCGGCCTGTCAAGATTATTGGTCGAACAACATTCTAGTTGTGTCCCGAGGACATTTGAAGAATTGGAAGCACTGCCAGGAGTTGGTCACAAGACCGCAAGTGTCGTGATGGCACAGGCTTTCGGGGTGCCGGCCTTTCCGGTGGATACTCACATCCATCGTCTGGCACAACGTTGGGGTCTGACAAACGGAACAAATGTAAAGCAAACCGAAAAGGATCTTAAAAAATTATTTCCAGTGACATGCTGGAATGATTTGCATTTACAAATCATTTTTTACGGTCGAGAGTTTTGCACGGCGCGTGGTTGTGATGGGACGAAGTGTGGTTTGTGTCAAGAACTCTATCCAAATCGCAGGCGACCGGTTGTCTGTAAAAAACCATCTTGATGTGGTGTGAGGCGGGTTGAACCGCTCAGTCACGACTGAGGACAAGATTGTCTCGATGGATCACACATTCGTAAGGGCGATGACCGAGGACATTGGAGATAAGTTCACTGGTGAGACCCATTATTTTTTTGATTTCACTCGAGGGATAATTGCTCAACCCTCGCGCTATTTCATTGCCCTCGGAATCTTCAATCGATACGACACTGCCTTTTGAAAATGATCCCTTTAGACCAACGATTCCGATCGCCAGCAGGCTTCCACCGTTCTCGGATACTGCTGAAATCGCACCCGCGTCGATAATCAGTGACCCGGTGATACCAGCGGAGCTGCTGATCCATCGTTTCCTTCCGCGGATGGATCGCTTGGGCGGCAAGAAAAGCGTTCCGATGGTTTCGCCCGCGAGGATTTTATCCAAGACTTTGTCATCTCGGCCGGGTGCAATGATGGTGGGGTGACCATGCGAGGTCGCTGTTTTCGCAGCCTGAAGTTTGCTCGCCATTCCGCCGCGACTTTGATCGTTCTGATGCGTTTGCGCCATTGATAGGATTTGATCATCAATTTTTGGAACAACGTCAAGCAAAGTGCTATTGGGGGATGAAGGTGGGCCATCATAGAGCCCATCAACATCCGATAGGATGACCAACATTGCTTCAGGCAATAAACCCGCGACCTGAGAAGCAAGGCGATCATTATCACCAAATGATGTCATCAATTCAGATACGGCCACTGAGTCGTTTTCATTGATGATCGCAATTGCTCCGAGATGATTGATTTGCGAGAGAGCGTTACGAACGTTCAGGTAACCCCCTCTGCGGCGGAGGTCTGTTGCTGTCAGAAGGACCTGTGCAGCCTGCCAGCCCATTTTTGATAAGGCAACTTCGTAAGCTCGAATCAGATCGGTTTGCCCAATAGCGGCGACGGCTTGCAGCTGTGCTAGCCCAGTAGGTCGAACGCTAAGGCCCAGTTTGCCTGCACCTGCCCCGACCGCACCGCTGCTAACCATGAGGGGCTGACGGCCCGAATCAGCGATTCTGCATAGCTGGGCAGCGAGGCATTCAATCCGATCACGGTCAAGTTGGCCTTGCTCGGAGGTGATCACCCTCGTTCCAACTTTCACAACGACGCTTTTGGCCTGATCGATCACCAACCGGCGTATTTCGCTTTGGGGTGGCATTGATGGGGTTGCCCTGACGGGGGAAATTATAATTCTCGGGCGATTTTCGCTTCAAACAGCCCGATTTCAAGTCTCGGTTATCGCACTCGCTGCGCGGAGTGAATTGTCATGGGGAATCGACGCGCGTGGAAGCCCGCTGTAAAAAGCAACACAGCGAGAACACATTCGGCACTAAAGTAATCGCCGCACGAACTTATCTGAAGCGACTTGGTCAGCGAAATCCGTCCTGAGACGCTATTTCCACGAGGAATAATCCATTATGAGCGAACTACATCATGAGTGTGGTGTCGCAGCCATCTATCATCTCTCTGGTAGAGGTCGAAGCCCAATATGCACTGGAGATGGGCCTCGGCAGATTTCTCGGCTTCTACCGAGAATGTTGCTCGATATTCAGAATCGTGGACAACTTGCCGCGGGTATGACAACGTATGATCCTGACCGACCTACCCTGCTGGCCAACCGAAAAGATGTAGGAACGGTTTCAGAGGTTTTTCGGTTGAATCATCGAGCAAAGGCTGAATCCCTGATGCGTTCCCTTGCTGGACGTGCAGCAATTGGGCATGTCAGGTACGCAACCTGTGGCCAAGATGACAGGAACTATGCACAGCCCTTTGAACGTAAGCATATCCATAAACGCAAATGGTTCAGTTTTTGCTTCAACGGCCAGCTATCCAATTACAGCATTCTCAAAGAAAGACTGTTGGCTGATGGTGATCACCATTTGTCTTTGGATACGGATACCGAAATCATTCTTCATGAGTTCGGCCGTATGCTCAGCAACGCAAGAACCCGGATCGACTGGATTGAGGTTTTGCGTGAGACGACGTCAAGTTTTGACGGTGCCTACAGCCTTGCTGTACTGACCGCTGAGGGCGAGATGATCGTTGCCCGTGATCCTTTGGGTATCAAACCTATGTGTTACGTTCACGAAGGGCCGCTTTTCGCAGCCGCAAGTGAGAGTGTCGCATTACTCAATCTTGGTTTTGCGAGTGAGCAAATTCGCTCGCTTCCTCCAGGGCATGCCATCCTTGTTGACCAAAAGCATGGCTTTCGAATGGAAAGATTTGCTCCGGAGCAGAAGCCAGCGCATTGCTTTTTTGAATGGATCTACTTTGCAAATGTTGCCAGCACTCTCGATGAGAGGAGCGTCTACTTAACTCGAACCAAATTGGGTGAAGAATTAGCGACCGCTGAACGTGGACTTGATCTTGTGGATATTGATCCCGAGGACACGATTATTGTCCCAGTGCCTGATACCAGTAAGGCCGCTGCTGATTCGATGGCTTATAAATTGGCGATTCCATGCTGTGAGGGATTGATCAGAAATCGATACGCTGGTCGAACTTTCATTGAGGGTGGACAAGCAAGAAAAGCAAAAGCAGCAACCAAGTACACTCCATTACGAGAAGTCTTGAAAGACAAACGTGTCATTCTGGTGGAAGATTCTATCGTCCGTAGCACGACAATGAATGTTTTGTTGGATCGAATACGTGAGGTGGGTGGCGCTAAGGAAATTCATGTGCGGGTTGCATGCCCGCCGATTATTGCTCCGTGCTTCTACGGGATCGATATGAGTACGATTGATCAGTTGATTGCTCCTAAGTACTTTTCGACTGATGGCCTTCTCACCGATGAAGCACAACAGCGTCTTGCCGATGATCTCGGAGCTGATTCCCTGCGATACCTGCCAGTTGATTCAATTGCTCGTGCCGTCGGAAAACCACCGGAGCACCTTTGCAGGGCGTGTGTTACGGGTGATTACCCAACCAAATGTGGGCAATCGCTTTATCAAATAGCGCTCGATAACCGTGGCTCGAAATTGGATAGCAAACGTACCTATGAGCAGCTTGCAGCAGCAATGGGTGTCAGTTAGCAAAATTTTTGTGCTTGCGGCCGATTGAGGCCACGCTGACAGCACCACAACCTTTTGGTGCCCGCGATTAGATAGCGTTCATTCAATGCAAAGCTGGCCTTTGCAATACGTGGATCTCAGGACGCCACACTTCTCGATTTTTGCCGGCCGACATTCTGAATGTGATTATCGGTTGTAAAATATTTGGATTTTGCATCCTCGAATCGGATCTGAAAAGATGGACCGCCCTTGATGGGCTTTGTCCATATCGTTCCAGAATCGCTTTAATGCGAGAGAAAAATTCCATGGTGGTACGACGAAGCGACACCAATGCATGTCAATCAGCATTAGAATGACGCCGCCATTAACTGTTCCCTTGCCTCGTGAGAATGAGTTTCAAGAATGAGTGCTATCCTCGCTTTTGACCAAGGAACAACGAGCTCTCGTGCCGTCGTGTTTGACCGTGAAGGTGAGATACAAGGAATGGCTCAGCAGGAGTTTGCTCAACATTTTCCAAAGCCCGGTTGGGTGGAGCATGATGCGAATGAGATTTGGGCGACTCAGTTGATGGTTGCGAAAATCGCGTTGGAGCGGGCAAAGGTGACGCTGGAAAATGTTCAGGCAATTGGTATCGCAAACCAACGGGAAACAACCATCGTTTGGGACCGGGCGACGGGGCGACCAATTCATCAGGCAATCGTTTGGCAAGATCGGCGAACAAGTGAGGATTGCGACCGCCTTCGTTCAGAGGGGTATGGAAGAGTCATTAATGAAAAAACGGGACTTGTTCTTGACGCTTATTTTTGTGCATCAAAAATAAAGTGGTTGTTGCAGGAAGTTGATGGCGCCCGAGAGAAAGCCGAACGTGGGGAGCTGGCGTTTGGCACCGTTGACACTTGGATCCTTTGGAATCTGACCAAAGGGTCCGTGCATGCGACAGACGTTACCAACGCATCAAGAACGATGTTGTGGAATCTTAAGAAGTCTTGTTGGGATCATGATCTTTTGGATTTATTCGGGGTTCCCTCGTCCATGATGCCAGAGGTTCTGCCTTCAAGTGCTGACTATGGAAAGGCACATTCGGAATGGTTTGGATCGGAGGTGCCGATAACCGGAATTGCCGGTGACCAACAAGCTGCGTTGTTTGGCCAGAGTTGCACCCGGCCCGGCTTGGCTAAAAATACTTACGGGACAGGCTGTTTTGCTCTGATGAACATTGGTGAACAGCCCGTTCTTTCAAAGTCACACCTGCTAACAACTGCAACCTGCAATCAAGAGGGGTCGCGTTCGTTTGCACTCGAGGGAAGTGTATTCGTTGGTGGTGCCGCAGTGCAGTGGCTGCGCGATGGCTTGGGGATCATTGATTCAGCGGATTCCATCGAATCGCTTGCGCAAAGCGTAGAGGATACCGGAGGTGTTTATGTCGTTCCAGCATTAACGGGACTTGGTGCACCCCATTGGGATTCTTATGCGCGGGGTACGATTCTTGGTTTAACACGTGGAACGACCAAGGCACATGTGGCGAGAGCGACGCTTGAGGGCATTGCCTTTCAGGTCTCTGATGTGTTTCACGCAATGAAAGAAGATGCCAGCCAGACCCTTGAGGAGTTGCGTGTTGATGGTGGTGCCTCGAGAAATAATTTATTGATGCAATTTCAGGCTGATATACTGCAAGCACCCGTGATTAGATCAAATGTTACAGAGGCCACCGCGCTTGGCGCGGCGTACCTTGCTGGCTTGAAGACAGGTTTTTGGCAAGATGTAGAAGAAGTTGATTCGCTCTGGAAAATGGGTCTAATTTTTGAGCCCGAAATGAGCAATAGCGAAGTGGAAGATAGGCGAGCAGGATGGGGAAAGGCGATGGAATGTGCGCGGTTATGGGCAAAGAATGGCTAATTAAGATCGAATCGCAAGTTAAATTCATTTGATGGTTTCTATTCATAGACGAAGGTGTTGTTTCGATGCATCCATTTGCAGCTGAGTTTGTTGGGACAATGATGTTGATTTTGTTTGGTAATGGTGTCGTTGCAAATGTGCTTTTGAAAAAGACCAATGGTGCTCAAGCAGGTTGGATGGTTATTTGTGCCGGATGGGGTATCGCTGTCTATATCGGTGCAATTTGTGCCCAAGAAATTAGTGGTGCGCATCTTAATCCCGCAGTCACCTTGGCGATGTTCTTGAATGACGAAATCGGCGTCTGGGACTCGCTTGGTTACGCCACTTCGCAGATGCTTGGTGCCGCATTAGGAGCGGGTTTGGTCTACGCATTCTATCGCGAGCATTTTCATCTAACAAAAGATCAGGATGCCAAGCTCGGCTGCTTCGCAAACACTCCAGTGGTCCGCAATTTTGGGCAAGCTTTTTTCTGTGAAGTGATTGGAACCTTTGCACTCGTTTTGCCAGTGTTTCTGATGACAAAGCCCAGTCTCATTCTCACAGCGAGCCAAGCTGGCGATGCACCGGTGATGGGTTTGGGATCGATTGGTGCTTTGCCAGTTGGATTGCTTGTGTTTGGTATTGGTCTCTCCTTGGGAGGTACGACGGGGTACGCAATAAACCCTGCACGAGACCTCGCACCACGCATCATGCATGCTCTCTTGCCAATACCGAATAAGCGGGACAGTGATTGGTCTTATTCTTGGATTCCCGTTGCTGGTCCTCTCGTGGGGGCTGTTTTGGCCGTTGCGGTGTTTCGGGCCCTGAGCTGGTTCAGCATCTAAGCGAACGACATAGCCATTTTTCAAACTAGCGCGTTGATAGAATTGATCGACCCAGCTTCATCTTGAGTCATCTGGCGATAACCAGCAGGTTGCTCAGACCAGCCATTTTGATGGCGGTATTTTTGAAATAAGAAGGCAACGGATGGGTTCTGCAATCGGCAGAACCTTTTTGCTTACAGAAACCTAAGTGACAAACCAGTACCAATGAAGTAATGATCAGAGTCATCATTAAGGCCGACCCCACCACGAAAATCCCATTGCACGTTATTGCCGAACAAGAGGGTCATTCCACCTGATAGATACTGTTCATTGAGCCCCTCAACTCCCTCCTCTGCGGCGTAACCAAACCATTCGCCGTAGAGTCCAAGACGTTCAGTTAGTGTCGCACTAAGGGCTAAAGACTGAGTCCAAATCGTAAAGGCATCAGGTTGACTGTCGTCAACAGCTCGATTGACTTGTGTGTTACCTGCGAGGGATAGCTGCTCGTTAAGATCCCAGCTCCAAAGCCAATTGATTCCGGGTAGTTCCTCACCATTGCTCAGTGCCGAACTACCTGTTGGAACCAGCATCTGGGGCATGATTGCCATTTCTGGTAGATAACCAAACTGAGGAGTCAAGCCAACTTTGAAACCCAGGTAAAGATCATCGCTACCGGTGATGTCCTCGATGGGGTCAGAAATCGTTAATCCGGTGTAAGCAACTCGTAATTCAAGCCAGTCCTTCCAGATACCTCTTCGAATCAACAACTCCGGTGCTGAATGCTGATCCGTTCCCGCCTCATCATTTCTAACGTAGGTGTATCCCAGCTCTAATTGAGTCACCCCCAAACCGACCGTACTGCTTGCTTCGGTGAAATCTGGTCGATCTGTGACCAGCGGTTGTGCAAAGTTCAGACGAAGATCACTGGGGTTGTTGCCAGTCCAAGCAAAAAGGAAGGCACGATCGGAATACAGCTCGCCAGCTAAACCATCGCAACCAGCAGAATCACCCGTTCCGACCTCGCAGTTTATGTCTCGCGCCGCTAGAGGGGTGCAGAGAATCAAGCCCAAGAAAACAGATTGCGGGCGAAGTTTGACCATGGGGCTATTTGACCGCGAAAAGTGGTTGGCAGAGACCAGCACTCATTGGTTTTCGACTCCCTCGCCTCAGACCTTTATCTAAAAAGAGCGGTGCAGGATCATCGGCAAAATTGTTACACCTTGAAGTAATCTCGCTTGTCTATTCCTTTGTAAAGCCAGATTCATGGAGTTACCTAAAAGCGAGTTTGCAACCATCGTGTCTCAGCGAAAGGAGCGGCGCCATCAGTAAATTGAATTAAAATGGCGTTGGTTCAAGTCTCTGGATAGGAGGTTGTTGCTGTGTCAGAAAGTGGGAGCAGGTCAAATCGGCTGATAGGCTTTCATAACTCATGGATCAGTTTTTGTGGAGCATTCCAACGAAACGGCTACTGGTAATTACAAACGGGTCGATGGTTCAAAAATCCGATTATTCGTGCGAGCAGCAGTAAAAAAGCAGTTAATGTGAATTCTGATCACGATCCGTGGCCTCTATGCCCATGGCCTTCATTGTTGGATCTCTGGGGGGCTATCTGTGATGGCATTAACGATCAATCCCTTCTTGCGAAACACTAATCAATGAATTCAATAACACAACTGATTGTCCAACTGGAGCGGCAGGCACGTGGCATGCAGATGACTCAGGGAATTTGGCTGACTAACTGCGGATGCTCAAGCAACATGAAATCACAGTTGGGATGGATAGAATCTGGGCAGAATTGATCACTGATTTTGAGGAACTCAATCGGCTCTTCAACGTGAACGAGCAAATCAATGTCCCAAGAAAACTGGTTTATGCCGTCAATGGACTGCTTACTCTCTGCCTCAATCAATTAGGGGCAGAACAGTGTGATGGAGAATCACGCTCAAGGCTGTTATAGCTAGCGTGGCGTATTGGCGTGGCGTGGGACGCCATTCTTTCGGGCGATATTGATTCGATCTTCCAACATGTAACCACCGAGGAAGTTACGAGAGGTATCGGATAGCAGGTAGCCTAAAGAGTACTCGTCGGATTTTGATGACGGGGAATTTGGAATTGCTAAACGAATCATCAAATAAGTGGTGGAAGGTTTCTGATGTCATCTTTCAAGACAAAATTGTGGATAGTGTCGGTAGTGGTAATTGCTTTAACACTTGCTGCCGTTGCGTGTTTTGTGTTGTAAATTTTGTGGATAATATTTTACGCCTTCATGGGTGCGGTATTTAATGATCCAGATTGGCTTACAACTATCATGGAAAATAATCGTAAGTAGCGAGCGGTGTAACGTGAATAAATGAAAAAGAGATTACTAAACAGCTAATCAAGTAAGTGGTGGAAGTTTCAAGGAAGATCACCATCGTCAAGTAACCACTTACTTTCTCTTGACCTCGCTGACATACGGTTGAGAGACTCCTTAAGAGTCAGTTCTAGTGGATTTGGAACTGGCTCTTTTTTTTGCTGATAGAAAAAATCTGAAGTGAAATGAAGTCAGAAGAATCCCAAAGACAAAACAAAGGAAAACTAAATTTCTGAAATTGGTTGATTGCTTCTAAAGGTACCGTTGCTGCGGCAGCGGCAAATCGCAACCTTTCTTTGAAGATAGAACTACCCGTAAGGCCTTTTGGTCTTTGGTATTGGTGTATCTTTGGGAGGTACAACTGGTTTCGCGATCAATCCGGCACGGGATCTCGCGCCTCGTTTGATACACGCCATCCTGCCTATTGTAGGAAAAAGAGATAGCGATTGGTCTTATTCATGGATACCTGTAGTAGGCCCATGCGTTGGTGCAGCGATCACTTTAGCAGTGT
>CALJHC010000003.1 GCA_938075415.1 uncultured Rubripirellula sp.
CAAGCTCGAGGAAGATAGGGGTGATGGGAACTTATGGTGGAGCGGTGAAATGCGTTGATATCATAGGGAACACCGGTGGCGAAAGCGCATCACTGGATCTTTTCTGACGCTGAGGCACGAAAGCTAGGGTAGCGAACGGGATTAGATACCCCGGTAGTCCTAGCCGTAAACGATGAACACTGGGTTGAGGGGACTTCCACATCCTCTCGGCCGTAGCGAAAGCGTTAAGTGTTCCGCCTGGGGAGTATGGTCGCAAGGCTGAAACTCAAAGGAATTGACGGGGGCTCACACAAGCGGTGGAGGATGTGGCTTAATTCGAGGCTACGCGAAGAACCTTATCCTAGATTTGACATGCTTGAGAATCCCTATGAAAATAGAGAGTGCCCTTCGGGGAGCTCTTGCACAGGTGCTGCATGGCTGTCGTCAGCTCGTGTCGTGAGATGTCGGGTTAAGTCCCTTAACGAGCGAAACCCTTATCTCTAGTTGCCAGCGGGTAATGCCGGGGACTCTAGAGAGACTGCCGGTGTCAAACCGGAGGAAGGTGGGGATGACGTCAAGTCCTCATGGCCTTTATGTCTAGGGCTGCACACGTCCTACAATGGCACGGACAAACGGACGCAAAACCGCGAGGTGGAGCAAATCCTAGAAACCGTGCCTCAGTTCGGATTGCAGGCTGCAACTCGCCTGCATGAAGCCGGAATCGCTAGTAATCGCAGGTCAGCATACTGCGGTGAATGTGTTCCTGAGCCTTGTACACACCGCCCGTCAAGCCACGAAAGTTGGGAGGGCCCGAAGTCGCTGAGCTAACTCGCAAGAGAGGCAGGCGCCGAAGGTCAGCTCGACAATTGGGACTAAGTCGTAACAAGGTAGCCGTAGGGGAACCTGCGGCTGGATCACCTCCTTTCTAAGGATTCTTAGAATATGGATGTTCCGGGTGACCGGATCATCTGAATCTGTGATAGTGATCTCCATTCGACTCAACAGAGAGATATCAAGCTTGCTTGGTTGAATTCATCATCAAAATATCAACGAAGACCCACATCGGCTCGTCGCCAGCCGATGTGGGTTTTTTCGTGCGCGCTCACTGCCGTCACGCTGGGCCGCCCGACCAGACAAAACCAGCCGGTCGCTGTGGAAAGTCCTTTGATCACGGCCCTCTCCTAGCGTGAACTTTCCTTGTGAACTTTCCTTGTGAACTTTCCTTGTGAACTTTCCTTGTGAACTTTCCTTCTGGACTTTCCTTCTGGACTTTCCTTCTGGACTTTCCTTCTGGACTTTCCTTCTGGACTTTCCTTCTGGACTTTCACTGTGAAGTGCTGGCTATCCAACAGGCGATGTCACTCACTGCTGGTCCTTGAAAATACGTGATGTGGCAAAAACACCTCCAATAGAATGAGGGTTCCAAAGTTAATCCCTCAACCATTCAGCGAGGTGATCACGTATGAATTGGTCCTCATCGAAACCAAAACCGGTGATTTTGTCCAATTCCGCAGCCTGTCCTTCGGAGAGAACCTCACTCGGGTCAAGGCAGGCAGCTGAGGGCAAAAGCCCCTGCCGAGTGAGAATCTCATTAACACCAGGAATGCAGCCGGCGAAATCGTTGGCCGTATCGAAAATCGCCCGATTGGCCTCAGTTAATCGGGCATTCTGAGCAAGCCATTCAAAATCCAACACCTCACTCTGCCGGGCGGTTTTGATTCTTTCAAGCATCGAAACCGCTTGCTTTGTCCAAACGGCCCATTGCCCTAATAATCCTCCGACAATCCAAGTTGGATCGGTTTGGCCGGCCAGTCGAAACGGAGTCAACAGATCAACAATGATGTTGTCATCGTTGCCAGTATAAATCGAAAGGTCACGTCTTTCGGATTCTGCAACGGCCCTCACAACCTCGATCGTTTGGTATCGATTGAAGGCAGCTACCTTGATTGCGAGCACATTGGGAATTTCAGAAAGTTGGCGCCAGTAGTCAACCGAAAAAGTTCTTCCACCAACGGCAGGCTGTAAGTAGAAGCCAAAAACTGGAATCACATCAGCAATCTCTCGTGTGTGCTCCAGAATTGCCTCCTCACTCTCGCTGCGCAACGCTGCAGGAGACAGCAAACCAAGGTGATAACCGAGTGATCTTGCCAACTCCGCTTCTTGGATTGCCTGTGAGGTCTTACCACAAATTCCTGCCACACGGATCATGTCTGACTGAGTCGATCCCTCTTCATCAAGTGTCTCAGCGACACTCCTTAACACTGGTTCCAACAATCCATGCTGACGTATTTGAAATTGCGTCGTATGGACGCCAACCGCAACCCCACCAGCACCGCTTGCTCGATAATACCGAGTCAAACCACGTTGATACTTTTCCGACCAGATACCGGATGCACTCAACGCCAACGGAGACGCAGGTATCACTTGACCTTCTTTCAGTGCAACTCGCCAAGATTTCATTCAGAGGGCTCCGGCCAAATAAGGAAAGTTAGATACTCAAACGCAACTTCACTGGTTCAAAGTCATATCGCCCCAAAAAAATCAGCACAGCGTTTCATTAAAAGTCGGTACAAACCACAACAGCAAGTTGCGGACGAAGTAGAGCAAAACAAAGACTAGTAATTACCATCCCTTACTTGAAAATGAGTTGGTTTGCTTAACGTTTCCTGACCTGCAAGAAGCCACTCAGCAGTCCAATCAATCATGACGTCTATCGGCATCTCGGGCTCGCCAAATTTTCTTCTAGCCATGCTGCTGTCACTTAGCCAGCAATCAGCCTTAGGTTTGCCATTGAAAATGGGATCTTTCTTGAAACGCTGTGAAAACCTTTGAGCGAGGTCTTTGACCGACAAGATTTCGGAGCCGGTAATGTTGACAATGAACGGGGGCGAGGTGGCCAATGCCAAACACTGCACGATGTGCGTGATCGCATCGCGTTGCCAGATAAGATTTAAATAACCTGTGGTTAAATCAATCGGCTGTTCGTGCAGCACTTTTCTCGCAATGTCAACGAGAACGCCATACCTCGGTTCAACCGAATAATTCAACCGAACGATGGAGCAGCGAGTTTGATGCTGTAAAGATTTTTCGATGAAAGCATCTTCCCGAGCAATGCACGAACGCGCGTAATCTCCCGGTGGTGACATTTCTCCGCCTTCTTCGGAGCCTCCTGACTCCACGGTGGAAAAGGAATAGACGCAGCCCGTGGACATTGCAACAAGACGTGAATGCTTGAACCGCTCCGCCACCAGCAACGGCATCTGATGATTCATTCGCTGTAAGAGTTCAGGTTGACTGGATGTACCGAACTTGACTCCGGCAAGAAAAAAAACATTGGGTGCATCTGGTATTGCTTTGATCTCTTGGGGGTGACTCAGATCTGCTGTGATTGTGTCAATCGAGAACTCGTCAAATTGCCGTCTTACGTCCTCGTTCGAGAATCGCGACACCGCGATCACGCGATCGTTACGCCCCAATTGGTTCAAAGCTCGCTGTAACATACGAGAGAGGTGAAATCCCATTTTGCCGGCTGCCCCAAGAACCAGGCAATTTCCTCGGCAGGCACGCAGTATTTTAAGGACGGATTGCGGCGGTTCAGTCATCCCTCGATCCAATTCAGAGGGAGAAAGAGGAGCGCGAGGTGAATCATCGGTTGGTGATTGACGCATCAGATTCCTCGAGTTGCCACAAATTACTGATCAGGAATTTCGAAACAAGGTTTGGGTCATCATCCGATTCACCGCATCATCCGATTCACCGCATCATCCGGCACGACCAACCCCCTCTGCAGTGCTAAGTAACGGGAAAAGCTTGCTTCGTTTGACGCTCAGAGACTATTATATGAGGTCAGCCGACCAACGCGGCTCCCACCAACTTCTGATGGCTTTGCAACATGATGGAGCGAGTCGAATCAGATTCCTACCTTTCCATCATCGGCGATGACGACCATGTTGACCATCCAAGGGCACAAGAGTCGGTATTGTGACGGCGTTTCCCGACGCGGCTTTCTCAAAATTGGCGGTCTTTCCTTTGGGGCAGGAGGCTTTTCACTCGCGGATTTGCTCCGCGCTGAAGCGGCCACAGGCAAGGGCCACTCACACAAGGCCGTGATCAATATTTTCCTGGCGGGCGGGCCGCCTCACCAAGACATGTGGGAAATCAAGTCAGACGCACCAAGTGAAGTCCGTGGTGAGTTTCAGGCGATCAAAACCAACGTCCCCGGTATTGAGATCTGCGAAGTCTTTCCAAAACTAGCAGGGATGATGGATAAAGCTGCGGTCATCCGCAGTGTGGTGGGTTGCTCTGGCGGACATGATGCCGTGCAATGCCTCTCAGGATGGCGTCCCAACGATTTACAGAGCATTGGTGGTCGGCCTGCAATTGGATCAGCCGTCTCCAAATTATTTGGTCCAGTGGACGCATCGGTCCCACCCAATGTCGGTCTTGCTGCAAAAACAAAACATGTACCTTGGTCAGATTCTGGAACAGCAGGTTTCTTGGGCGCAGCTTACGCGCCGTTCAAGCCCGATGGCCCGGGTATGCAAAATATGTCGCTCAACGGGATTACGATTGATCGACTTTCGGATCGACGAAAACTGCTTTCTGAAATTGACTCGATGCGAAGAGACATCGATATCTCCGGAACGATGGAAGGGATGGATGCCTTCGGACAGCGAGCACTCGATGTTTTGACCAGCAGTAAATTGCTCGATGCATTGGATCTCAGCAAAGAAGATCCAAAGACCGTGGCTCGTTATGGTGATGGCAAACCCTACAAGTATCAGTACGACGGCGCTCCAACCTGCAATGATCATCTGCTAATGGCTCGGCGTTTGGTTGAGGCAGGTGCCCGGGTTGTCAGCCTCAGTTTTGGGCGTTGGGATAGCCACGGAGAAAACTTTGATTTAGTGCGAGATCATGGATCAAAACTTGACCAGTGCTTAAGCGCTTTGATCGAGGATCTTGATGTTCGAGGGATGCTGGACGACGTCACTGTCGTGGTGTGGGGTGAATTCGGCAGAACTCCCAAGATCAATGCGAAAGCCGGTCGTGATCATTGGACACAGGTCAGTTGTGCTTGGATTGCCGGTGGCGGTATGAGAACCGGTCAAGCAATCGGAGCGACCAACCGAATGGGAGAAGTTCCTGCCGATCGTCCGGTTCACATGCAGGAGGTTCTCGCAACTCTCTACCACAACTTGGGAATTGATACAGCCACCGCCACCATTCCCGATCCTACGGGTCGGCCGCAGTACTTGGTGGACCATGATCCGATTGGGGAATTAGTCTCCTGAACTTTCTGACGAACGGATTCGTTGAAGTTGACGCGCGAAGGATTGCGCAAAGATTGGATTCAAAACCTTCGGTTTCGAATCCATCGTTTTGAAACTGAAAAGTGAAGTCTTCGCCGAACCATTGAGTGCGAAGATTGAGTTCGAAGCGACGCGAAACGATCAATGTCGCTTTCGATTGATAATGAGCCAATGCTCTGAACTTCCTTTCAAGTCCGATGCAATCCGAATCCTCGCCCTTTCAACAAAATGAACTCGACGATGACCAAGCAGGTACGGTGCGTTTTAAGACTTGCACTTGTTGTTTCTGCTGCTGCTTTGCTGCCCGGCGCTGCCCAGGGTGCTAAATCGACGGTACCGAAATCAGAGTCAATACGCTTTGATCAGTCAGCTGAAGTGCAACTGGCTGGCAGGGATGCTCGATTACAATTGCTGGTCACGGGGGTCCAAACCAATGGACAAGAACACGACATGTCCCGTTCGGTGGACTATCGCGTCGAACCGGGTGGCCTGATCGAAATCGAGGGCAGCCTCGTGATTCCGATATCGGACGGAGTTGCCACAATTACTGCCACCACAGCAGACGGCCTTACCACATCAACAAAGGTTACCGTCGCACAAATGGGTAATGAGCCTCCCATTAGCTTCCCTGGAAAAATTGTCCCTATCTTCACCAAGCTTGGCTGCAATGGCGGTGGATGCCACGGTAAGGTTGCCGGTCAAAACGGCTTCAAATTGTCTCTGCTCGGGTTTGGACCCAAAGAGGATCACGAGCATCTAACAAGTGAGTCGAGAGGTCGCCGGATTTCACTGGCAAATCCTGATGGCAGTTTGCTTCTGCTGAAATCCATTAATGCGTCACCTCATGGTGGCGGTCAACGACTGGAAAAAGACAGTCACGAGTACCGCATCATGCGGCGGTGGATTGCCCAAGGGATGCCATACGGAGAAGCTTCGGACGCCGAGCTTGTCTCCATTGATGTTTTTCCAAACCACCGACGCATGAGATCGGAATCCTCGCAGCAATTATCGGTCCTCGCCAAATACTCCGACGGAAGTTTTGAGGATATCACGCGAGCTGCTGTTTTTGAATCCAACGATCCAACAATGGCCTCCGTCTCGGACCATGGCCTAGTGGATCTGAATGATGTCGTTGGCGATGTGGCGGTGATGACGAGGTACCAAGGTCATGTGAGTGTCTTTCAAGCTGATATTCCTCTGTCGCGAGCAGCAGGGGCATCGGAGCCTCAATACACCGACCCCAGCGGCAATCTAGTTGATGAGCTTGTCTGGAAGAAACTGAAGTCACTCAGCATTCCCGCATCGGATCTATGCGATGACAACAGCTTTTTGCGACGAGTGACATTGGACCTAGCTGGTCGAATGCCATCCCGGATTGAGGTGGAGGCATTCATGGCAAACAACGACTCACAAAAACGCAATGCTGTTGTAGAGCGTTTGCTTGCGAGTGAGGATTACGCTGATTTCTTTGCCGGCAAATGGAATACGATTCTGCGTAACCAACGCTCTGGCGGGGCACTGCGTTTTGCATCAATGGCATTTCACAATTGGATCCGTGAAAGCATCTACCAGAATCAACCCTACGATCAGTTTGTCCGGGATATCGTGGCGGCATCTGGAAGTGTTGCTAGTCATCCGCCTGTCGTTTGGTATCAGCAGGTCACAGACACCAATCAACGAATCGAAGACGCGGCGCAATTGTTCTTGGGGCAGCGAATCCAATGTGCTCGCTGCCACCACCACCCTTATGAAAAGTGGAGCCAAGCTGACTACACCCAACTCTCAGCTTTTTTCACCACCATCAGCAAGAAAAACATGGGTGATCCCACCGAGCCCAACTTCTTCACAAAGGTTGGAGGCGCGTCGGCGAAAGATCCAAGCTCGGGAAAGAACCTGAGCCCAGCGGGATTGGACGCAGAGCCGGTTGAAATCACGCCCTATCAGGACCCTCGACAAGTCTTCGCTGAATGGATGACGAACCCCGAAAACCCATTCTTCGCCAAGGCGTTTGTTAATCGATACTGGAAACATTTCATGGGTCGGGGATTGGTGGAGCCCGAGGATGATCTTCGTGTCACCAATCCACCCTCCAACCCTGAATTGATCGAAGGATTGGCCGATCATTTCGTTCGCTATGGCTATGATGCCAAGTCGCTGATTCGGCTAATCGTGCAATCAAAAACTTATCAGTTATCGAGTAATGCCAAGCCCGAGAATCTCGGAGACAAGCGAAGCTACTCCCGATACTATCCAAAACGTCTACAGGCAGAGGTCCTGCTTGATGCGATCGATCATGTGACCTTATCACCAACGCGATTTAGCGGGATGCCCCCTGGCATCCGAGCGGTATCCCTTCCCGATACTAGTTTTGATTCCTATTTCTTAACGGTGTTTGGGCGGCCACAATCAAGCACCGCATGCGAATGCGAACGATCCCAAGAAGCCAATTTATCGCAAAGCTTACACCTACTGAACTCAGAAGAAATCCAAGGCAAATTAGCTTCCGACGCCGGTCGCGCTTCATCGCTCGCAAAGGACCCTCGAACTCCTGATGAGAAGGTAACCGAACTCTATTTGATCTCACTTGGTCGCCATCCAACCGAAATAGAGCAGCAAGCCTCCGTCGCCTATGTGGCGGGAAAAGAGAATCAACGTGAGGCCTACGAAGATTTAATCTGGTCTCTGATTAATTCCAAAGAATTTCTGTTCAATCATTAATCCGTGATCACTCCATGTGAGGCGGATCGGTCGGTGAATTTGAATGGCAGCATCAGGCTAATATTGCCGCTGCTGATCAACCACGCGTCACGCAAGTGGACCAGCGTTCCAAAACGCTCAAACCGATCATCAATGTCAAACTCAAGCACGCTCTAACCACCCGTTATTTTGGATCGAAACCACAGCAGATCGAACGGATTTCATCTTGGAACCAAGCCGTCTTTCGATGCTGAGTCAAAGGAAAGAGATAGCCTTTCTGAATCGGCTTGAATCAAGAAACAATCGATCATGAGACAAAACTTTGACACAGGGAATGACCTGCTTGACGGTGAATGTCACCGCAGACAAACCCAAACGGTCAGGCAGTCAGGCTAACAAGACGGACACACCGGCAACGATCAAAAAACTCAGACTTACCTATATCCAACAACGACACTTTCAGTTCCTGCAAATGATGACTAGTTGTATTCGCATGCCTCCACGCTGCCAAAACGAATTCCGCTCACCGCCATGCCTCCGAATCTTCAGCGCACTACTTGGCCTAGTGATCACATTGCAATCAGCCAAAGCGCAAGTTGAACCGACTCAGCTTTTTTCCCTTTCCCGAACAGGCGGGCAAGCGGGCACAAGTTTCGATGTGAAGGTGCAAACCGGTACAAACCTTACGGAGATTGAATCCCTTTTCTTCTCGGACGAACGCATCACCGCTGAATTAAAAACAACAGGCCCTCGTCCGTTTACCGACCAACCGGTTCCATTGCATGGTCAATTCACCGTAACGGTACCGCCCGATGTTGGCACGGGCCGTTTTGACGTTCGAGCAAAAGGCCGAAACGGATTATCCAACCCCCGAGCTTTTCTTGTCTCTCAACTCACCAATGAGGCCCCAGCGTCGATCAGTCATGATGAATCCTCACCGACGCCTTTACTGCTCAACACCTTGCTTCATGCAGACGCAACTTCGCAGGCTGTTGATTACTTTTCCGTCAAGCTGGAAAAACCATCATTAATTCAGATTGAAATTCTTGCACAGCGACTCGACTCACGATTGATACCCCTTTGCAAATTACTGGACGCATCCGGGCATCAAATCGGAAGCGTTCGAGGTGCCGATGGAGTCGACACGCTGCTTGAAACAGAAGAAACCCTTTCCGCTGGCGAATACCTAATCTCTGTTAACGACTTTCTTTATCGAGGTGGCGATGAATATCACTACCAGATCGTCGCGAGACCGAGTGATCAGCCTGCACTTCTTGAATCAGCACCGACAGAGCAGGGACAACTACCAACCAATTGGTCGATTAAGTCAACGTCCGTTGGTGCAGCGACCGTTAAAATCTCCGAGGAATCTCCGAACGACCAACCAGCGTCACTGGCGCTGCCTCACCTCGCAAAGCACTCTTACTCAGACGACGCATCCGCATCTTCTTTCCAAATCAAGGCTGAAAAGAACCAGCAGATCTCCATCGAGGTCACATCGGAACGGTTGGGTGAACCGGCTGACGCTCGGTTGGTCGTTGAACGTTTGGAGCCGCAAGCGACCGGTGCACCAAAACGTCATAGCGTAGCAAGTGCTGATGACAGTCAGTCGATTTCGGACGGGGTCATGAATTTTTTCTCAACTGACCCAACGACAATCTTCAACGCACCTGAGACAGCTGAATACCTTGTTTCGATTCGCGACTTGGATATCGGAAAGTCATTACGAAAGAAGAAAGATTTTTTCCTTCGCATGGGCAATCCTAGTCCCGACTTCCAACTCATCGCTTACCGCCCCTTTCCGCACTCGGATCTCAAGCAATCTCAACCCGTCGGCTCTCGCCTCTTTCGAGGTAGCAAGGAAATCATTCGAGTCTTTGTTATCCGGAGAGATGGCTGGAGTGGCCCAGTGCAGTTGCGGTGCGAGGGGCTACCGCCGGGAGTCGTCGCACCGGAAATCACTCTGGCTGCCAATCAAAGTTTTGCACAACTCGTATTGTCTGCCGCCTCCGACGCGCCCGAGGGGGTAAGCCAAGTAAAGATTGTCGGTCGCAACAGCGATGGATCAATCGAGCATGAAGCCGCAGCAGCAACAATCCAGTGGGCCAAAGGAGCGGGACGTGACTTCATTCAGACCCGTCAGACTCCAGCCTTGTGGGTTTCGGTCTCTGCGAGAGATACCAGTCCACTTACCGCAGAATTCGGTGATGGAAATGTTGTAGAAGTGAAAAAGGGTGAGGCGATCAAGGTACCCGTCAAACTTGTCAGACAAGACGGCGGCAAGGCTGCATGCGTAGCCAGGGCAAGACATTTCCCGAAAGGTATCAAAGCTGCGGATCTGACGATTCCCGCGGAAAATAACGAAGGTGAGTGCGAAATCAAGACAGATGGCACCACAACGCCGGGAACTTATTCGCTGTGGCTGCAGGTAGAAACTAAGATAAAGTTCAAACCAAACCCGCAAGCCTTGCAAACTGCCCAAGATTATCGGAACCACCTGCAAAAGCTGCACGATGATCCCAATCAGGCTGAGAAGCTCGATGCGATCAAGGCGGCCATTACCGAAGCTGACAAACTCGTCGAAGCGGCAAAGAGTTCTGCAAACGAAAAAGAAGTTACCGTCTTTCTCCCCACCTCCAACACGACCCTGCGTGTCGTCGAACCATGATTCGATTAGCAACCATCTTTTTTGCACTATTACTCCCTTCCACCATGTCACTCAGGGGGCAAGATCTGCCGATCCCGATCGCTGAGTTACAGCGTGATTCGGAGGTGAGTTTCGCCGATGAAGTCATGCCCATCCTGAAGCGCAACTGCCTTGCCTGTCATCACGCCAAGGAAGCGGAGGGTGGCTTGATCCTGGAGACCATTGATGCGATCCATGCGGGAGGCGACAGTGGCAGCAGCCTTGACACGCAATCCCCTTTAAAAAGTCTTCTCTTAACGAGAACCACCGGAGAGGAAGAACCTCTCATGCCACCGGAGGATAACTCGGTGGGCGCACAAAGCCTCACTCCTCAAGAACTGGGCTTACTCAAGCTCTGGATTCAACAGGGTGCAAAGGGTAGTGAGATGATAAAAGAGTCCATTGAGTGGCAGGAGATCCCCGAATCCGTTCGAACCTCCTTCGCAGTCTCTGTCGCACCCAACAACCAATTTGCCGTTGTCGGGCGAGGCAACCGTACTCATGTATTCGACATGCTGAACAATGCAATTGCGGCCGATACTGAGGCCAATCACCTGATTGACCCTGACGTTCCAGGCGGGAACGCGAGTCATGTTGACCTCATCCAGTCGATCGCCATCTCACCTGACTCGCAATGGATCGCAACTGGTGGTTTCAGAACCGTCAAACTCTGGAAACAGATCCCGTTGGACCTAACTGAGAAAGCAAAAACACTGAGTGCCGCAAGTGGCCTGCTCGCCTTGAATAACGATGACTCCAAAGTCGCTCTGGTTAATTCGCTTGGTGATGTGGAGATATGGAATTTAACAAATTCACTTTTGGAACGAACCCTTCGAAGGCACGCCCATACGATCACGGGCCTTCACTGGATTGGTGAGGATCAGATCATCAGCGCGGACGAGTCAGGAAAGATTGTTCTCTGGAATGGCAATTCGGAAGAACCCTTGGGAGAATTCGAAAGCAAAATAGCGATCGCAAGTTTAGCCGTCTCTGAACAAGGTCATGATTTGGCAATCCTGTCCGTCTCAGGAACTGTCCAAAGAATTCAGCTTAACCAAGAGACACACCTATTCACGGCCTCTGCTCCGATTGAATCCATCGCCAAGGCAACCTCCGTTCTCTTCTATCAGCAAGATCAACCTGTCTTGATTATTTCGGACCAGAGCAATCAGGTCGTTTTCTTATCAAAAGAAAACCAAGTCTTAAAAACAATTGATCATGGCGCACCGGTTTCTACTCTGGGCATTTCCCACGAAAACAAACAGTTATTCACTGGCGGAACGGATGGGAAGACCCGAGTCTGGAACGCCGAGACGGGCGAGGCAATTTTCACTCTCGAATCTGATCCGCAAACGCGTTTGTCACTCGCCTACGCAGAAAGAAATGCGTTGAGACAGACCCAGGAAGTTGATCGACTCAACAAGCAAACAGAAGAACTTGAAAAGCGTCTCACGAGCGAGAAGGAGGTGCTGACAAAAGCCACCGAAGAAAAAACAAAAGCAAAAACGGCGTTAGACGAAAAAGAAAAGAAACGGACCGAGGCCTCGAATTTAGTCGCGGCGACAGAGGCGGCAATCAAAAAAGCAATGCAGGATACGGAAGCAGCCGAAAAGCTTGCCACAACATCCAAAGAAACCCTGGTGACCGCCACCACCCAAGGCGATGCACTGGCCAAAGAACTCGAAGCTGAGACCGTCTTGCTGACCAAGGCAAATGCCGAAGTTGAAAAACTTAAGGCGGAATTGGCCAGCGTCAATGAAAAACTTAAACAAGCTCAAACGATCTCGCAGCAGATCCAGAACAAGGTTGATGAAAAGAAAGCGGGTCTAACAAAGGCAACGCAGCAGGCAGCGGCGGCACAAATTCAAATTGATACCGCGACGAAAATGATGAATGATGCCAAAGCCGCAACCGAAAAAGGCACCAAGGACATCGAGCAGCAGAAAAAGGATTTGACCAAATCAGAAGAAGAGAAAGAGGCAAGTGAAGCAGATCTCGCAAAACGTGAGCAAGCCTTTCAAACGGCCAATGAAGCGCAGAAACGTGCGGCTGCCGCCATTCCCGAACACAAAGATTTGATTGAATCGCAGGCGAGACAAAAAGAAAGGCTCGACCAAGTATTCACAAAACTCAAGGCTAGCCAGACAACCGACTCCCAACGCGTCATTGCAATTGCCGTGAGTTCGGAACAGAAATTGATTGCGACGGCACACGCGGATGATTCCATTCGTGTCTATCAAACGGAAACGGGGTCCCCCATCTCCCGATTCCATCGGTCTGGTAATCGTCCAACTTCTGGAGCAACTGGACTGACATGGATTGGATCTGAGATCGTTGAATTTGGTAATCAACCAAGCACAAATATTTGGGCCAGCGATAGCCAGTGGCGGCTTGTTCGCACCATAGGATCACCCGATGACCCAACGATCCTAAGTGATCGAATCACTGCGATGGATTTCCGAAATGATGGCCTAAGCCTTGCCGTGGGGTCCGGTGCCCCGAGTCGTGAGGGGGAAGTCAAAGTCTTCAGCGTGCAAACAGGGCGGATGGTGCGAGACTTCGGTTCCGTTCATAGCGACACGGTTTTAGGCCTTCGCTTCTCACCCAAAGGTGATCTCCTAGCCTCTTCGGCTGCCGATAAGACCGTACGATTACTTGACTTGGCCAATGGAAAGGTCACGCGATCGCTCGAAGGACATACTCACCACGTGCTCGCCATTGCCTGGCAAGATGATGAACACTCCATCGCCTCTGCGAGTGCTGACCGAACCGTAAAAATATGGGACACGCAAACCGGCGAGCAACGCCGAACCATCACTGGATTTGGCAAAGAGATCACTGCATTAACTTATGTGGCCGCCACCAATCAACTGGCAAGCTCCTGTGCCGATGGCCAGGCAAGACTTCACGACACATCCAACGGCAAAGCGTTGCGAACGTTTAACGCTAGCGGTGACTTCCTCTATGCACTTTCTGTTTCACTGGATGGCAAGACCATGGTAACGTCCGGGCAGAGCGGCGCCCTGAGAATCTGGAATGTCGACGATGGCAAACTGATTCAAGAGCTCAAATGACCCGACGCAAAATGCATCTCAGCCCTCGAGTAGCTGAGAAATCATCTTGCCTTCGTTCACCGTTGGGCGCTCAAGGCGGCCTTGATAGTTATAGCTAAGCTCTAGTCGATCGAGACCCATCAGGTGCAGGATACTCGCATGAACATCGTGCACGTGGGCACGATCCTTCACAGCATAGAGCCCCAGGTCGTCGGTCTCACCAATCGTTTGCCCGCCGCGAACCCCACCACCAGCCATCCACATGGTGAATCCTGTGGGGTTATGATCCCGCCCGTCACCTTTCTCACTCATCGGTGTTCGGCCGAACTCGCCCCCCCAAACCACAAGCGTCTCATCCAATAGACCCCGTCGTTTTAGGTCACTCAACAATGCCGCGATGGGTTGGTCGACGCCACCACAATACTTGGTGTGGTTCGATTCAATCCCCGAGTGCGCGTCCCAGCCGCTACCCGTTCCGCTGAACAGTTGAATGTAGCGCACGCCACGCTCCACCATTCGACGAGACAACAAGCAGAGCTTTCCAAAGTCGGCTGTCTTCTTGTCGTTAAACCCATACATCTCCAGTGTCTCGGCTGTCTCACTACCCAGATCAACCGCTTCGGGTGCAGCAGATTGCATCCTGTAAGCAAGTTCATATGACTTAATTCGGGCATCGAGTTCGGAAACATTTGGCAAGCGAGCCGCATGCTGTTGATTGATTTTTCGGATCAGTTCCAGTTTTCGCTGCTGCCTTTCCTCATTCACACCCTTGGGTAGTTGCAGATTCGCGATCGCCTCACCACTGGCAGTGTCACCAACGGGGGTTCCCTGGTAAGTGGCGGGCAAGAAACCTTGCCCCCAACTTCGGACGCCATTGGTCCCCGCACTTCGCTTGTCTTTCATCACCACAAAAGCAGGCAGGTCTTCATTTTCGGTTCCCAGCCCGTACGAAACCCAAGACCCCAACGACGGACGCCCACCAAGGGTGCTTCCTGTATTCATCAAGTTGCAACCACCAGAGTGGTTAATCCCCTCACCATAACATGAGCGGATGACAGCAAGGTCGTCCGCATGCTGAGCAACATGGGGAAACCAATCACTGATTTCAAGTCCACTCTCGCCGTACCGTGCCCACTTTCGTTTTGTTGGCAACAGCGGGGCGTTCTTTTCTCCCATCGCTGTTAACGGTTCGCGAAAGCTGTTTGGTAAAGGCTGTCCAGCCAACTCGTTCAACAATGGCTTTCGATCAAAGGTATCCAGTTGACTCGGTCCTCCCTCCATGAAAAGAAAGATGACACTCTTTGCTGTTGCGGGATGATGACCATTCGGCGCGGCCGCAAAACTTGAGGCGCGAGCCGCTGTCTCGACCATCCCTGACAAAGCCACCGCTCCAAAACCGGCACCACTGTTGGCCAAGAACTGACGTCGGTTCGTGGGATGATCGTAATGTGGAACACCAACATTGCGGCAAAGACTTGAAGCATTGTCCTTCATCATGTTTCCTTAATCCACAAAGAGAAATGCGTTACTATTAATCAAGACATGACAGGCATCAACCTGTCCCGCATCACCAGATTCCACCAAGGGAACAAGAAGTTCCAGGGTTGCTTTCGAGGGTGGCGTGCCTGCCAAGACACGGTGCGCGCGATCAACGAACGACACGGAAAAATTTTCGGTGTTACCATGCTTCACTTCATCGCGAATATTGGCTGCAAACTTGTTCGCAACGCTTATCACCCGCGCACTGTTCATCATCATGAGTGATTGTGGAGCAGTTGTGGTGACATCCCTTTTCGCAGTTCCAACGAGTCCTGGTGGCGTGTCCAACGCGGTAAGCATTTCATCCACCGAATTCCTCATGCGACGCAGGTACAGGGAACGTCGAGGTCCAGTACCCGATAGGGAGGGGCCGCCGAATTGGTAATCCAACTGATTCATGGCAATCAGCAACGAATCACGATACTGCTCAGCATCGACGCGGCGCACAGAACGGTGCCACAGAAAGCGGTTCGTTGGATCAATCTTCATTGCTTGATTTGTCAATGAATTATCGGTTGATTGCTGGTACGTTTCGCTCAGTAAAATCTCTCGCTGTACCGACTGAAGATCCCAATTCGATTCAATCAAACGCGTCGCCAGATAGTCGAGCAAGTGGGGATGCGACGGCGGGTTCCCAAGATCGCCAAAGTCGTTCGGGCTATCGACCAATCCAGTCCCAAAATGGTATTGCCACAATCGATTGACAATCACTCTTGCCGAAATGGGGTTATCCGGAGAGACCAACCACTCCGCCAGCGCCCGACGACGACCAGACGACTGATGAGATTCAGAGGACGCAGCAGAAGACTGTGCAGAAGTCTGTGCAGAGGGCTGTGCAGGGGGCTGTGCAGGGGGCTGACAATCAAACGCCTCGCCACCGAATAGAACCGGAACACCAGGAGAAAATTCTCGGCCCCCAACTCGGCCAGGCAATCGGGTTGGACGCACTTCACCGGAGGCATCCCGAATCGACATCAGTTCCGCATCTGCATAAGGATTGGCCTTGTACTTGTCCAGATCTTTTAAAATCTGTTCGCGTTTTGCGAATCGCTCATCACCAAGCTTACCCTTTGATCGTGATCCGGAAATCCCTTCTTCAAAAAACTGTCGCTTGAGAAGGTAGGCCATTTGATTCTCGTAGGAGGTCCGATCATCGGGTGATTTGTGATACATCCCCTGTAACTCGACGGTAAATTTACCAACGACCGTCATTCCCAAATCATGGATATCCGAACCCTCAACCTCGCTTAACTCTGCCAGCAAACGATCCACCTCAGCTTGTTGCTCTGTTGACCGAGCAGGCGGTCGTTTCCAATCATGAAAAATCAATGGTTCGAAAACACTACGCATGCGAAAGTAATCACTGCGAGGAATCGGATCAAATTTATGATCATGGCACTTGGCACATGCCAGGCCAGTCGCGAGGAAAACATCAGCGGTCACATCAGTAATTTCGTCGACGATGTTCTGCCACTGCCCCTCCGCATCGCGTTGGTTGTATTCATAAATCCCCAACCGCAAGAAACCCACCGCGGCAAGCGCTCGCTCGTCACTTGGGTCATATTCATCACCCGCGACCTGCATCTTCACAAATTGGTCATAGGGCATCGACTCGTTAAACGCATCGACAACAAATTGGCGATAGTGCCATGCTTGAGGCCGATAAGCATCGGCACGCCATCCGTCTGAATCAGCAAAGCGAACGAGATCAAGCCAAAGCCGAGCCATGCGTTCACCGTAGGCTGGATTCGAGTACATTTCGCTGACTAAACGTTGGTAAGCGTCAGGACGGTCATCCTTCTCAAAACGTTCGATAGCTTCCGGTGATGGTGGCAATCCCAAAAGATCGTAGGAAAGTCTTCGAATCAATCTTGCTCGATCCGTCACCGGTGCACGATGCAACCCAACCTCGATCAGCTTGGCGTCAACATATCGATCGATGAGATGTCGTGCATGAGATGCAGGCAAATCCGTTGACGGCAGATCGGGATCAAGAGGCTTTGCGGCCCACCACTGAGCAACCCTCTCTTGAAGATCATTGCCACCGGAGTTTTCAGATGCATCATGTTCGGGCCAGAACGCACCGCGACGAACCCAAGTTTCTAACACCTTGCGCTCGCTTGAACTAAGCGGTGCTTCTGGCGGCATTTCCAGCTCTTGATATCGCACAGCAGCGATTAACAAACTGCCCTCCAAGTCACCAGGAATCACAGCAGGCCCACTGTCGCCACCCTCTTGGACCGAGACACCTGAATCAAGACGCAAGCCACCTTCCGACTTGTCTCCCGAATGACACTCAAAACACTTCTGTGCCAAAAGTGGGCGAACCTCAGACTCAAAAAACTTAATCTCCTCCGAATTCAACTGATCAACCAATTCCGCCATCAAATGATTCGATGAAACCAGAAAAATCACCAACGAACGGATCACCAGTTGGGTGACCCGCGGCAATGCAACGCAATTGAATATCATGGTGATGATTGAACTTCAGAAGTACGAAGGGGACAAACACGCTTCTATCATAGAAGCTCTGGGGTTGCGTTTCAAAACGATTCCAAAATGCGTGATAATTACTGCCTCATGCAAGCTAACGCTTTTGCCAATTTCGCAACCGACGCGGGCGAATGTGCTGTCGACAACAAATTTGCGGCTAAATTTGCGGCTAAATCCGAACGCGGTCCGAAAACGTACGCGTTTGCACTGACAATCGGCAGTGATCTTTCGATCAGGTTTGCGAAAACATCGATTCGCCCCGTCTACTATCCAACCACCGCTCACTTCTCTCGGTACCGCTCACTGGTATTCATCGACCAAAGTCAGCTTCGAAGGCCACACGATTCAAGATTGCCAATCAAACTTCAACCGCTTGCTCTTTTTTCTTCAACCTGATCTCTCGACGGGTAAGCAGCAACTGCGCTGCATCGTAAGCGGCATGAGCGATAATCGGCACCAAGAGGTTCTCAGTCCACAGAAGTAGAAAGCCAAAATAGAGACCCATCAAAGCTGCCAAGAAAACATACATTTTTGTGATGGGATGAAAAAAACCAAAGACAACTGACGAAACAACCAACGCCAAAATCGCCGGATCCAGTGACAGGTCTAATTCGGACCACCCCTCTCGAATCCATCCCATGAACCAACCGCGAAAAAGCAACTCCTCGCCGACACCCGCGCACAAACTAATGACAATCAATTCGGACGGACGCAACTTCATCAAAGAACCAATCATCTGGTCATCAGAGAGTTTCTCCAGTTCTTGAATCGGCTCCCAAGGAATTCGGCGAATCAGTTCAACAAACAAGAAAACAGGAACTGCCGCAACTAACCCCTGCCAAAGCCCGGCAACAATCGGTTGGATTTGATCCTCTGATATCTCCGGCAAGAATTCGCGAGCAGACGGACCAAGGGCCCAACCCAGTCCTATCGCCGCCACCGCCAAAGCAGTTTCAAAAAAAACAGCGGTGGCGAACACCTCATCGGGTGACTGTTCGACCGGCTCGTTGGAATCTTCGGACATGATCAATCAGGCTTCGGGAAGGAAATCAGCGATGACAAGTATTGCTTAAAAGATTCACAATTCACGCTCTGGTTCATCAGACTCGAGGCAGAGGGAATCGGTGATTTTGACTTGGGGACAATCTTGGTGACTTGAGAGAGGCGATGGTGGGTCGGGTGCGGAGGGCGAGATCTTCCATCGGTTATTAACTTGTCGTTTTTCCGAATGACATGGATCACCAAAACAAATTAGCCAACGAACAATGGCAAGGCCATCAGTGTAATTCAATTGATGGCGAGAATCGCTTCGTGATGCCGTAGCAACACCCTGAGTACCGAACCGATGCTTTGAATAACGGGATTGTTTTTTGACGCATCATCGCAATCAAGCCAACATCCTGCCGAGTCGCCCAACTTTGTCCCCCAACTTTGTCCCCCAACTTTGTCGGTGGCTCGATACTTTCAAAGGAACGTGAATTCGCAGCAAAGCCCCGCCAACACTTGCCGTTCCAAACACAATTCCAATGATACGATCGTTCCTCTGATCACCGGTCGAGTGCTGATCTTCGCCGAAGCGAAGCATTTGGGCTAGCACCATCCTCGCTTTTCAGGTCACGTTTCCGATTGAAACCGGCGCAGATGGATTCTGCAGACGATTGCGTCAGGGAAGCTCGGTCGACGTCGAGCAATTAGCTCAAAAACACCGGAAAATACCACGATCACGCCAATCGACGCATCGAGTGATGTCTCTGAAACCGAAATCTGTCCTTCTGTCACGATAACAACGTGCCTTCTTTTCATCACGCCCGATACGATTCCTCCGAGACAGCAATCGGTGGAACCAAGCAGAACGCTCGGCAGACCTCGGTGACAACAGTGCAGTCGCCAAAAGATGGTCGCAAGGGTTATCTTTGCCGGGCTAGATTTCGCGAGGCCAGATATTGAGTAGGTCCCATGAAGTGTTTGCTATGTTGTAGCTTGGTCGCCGGCTAGAGCGTTGCTGAGGAACGGATCCTCGCATGACTCGAATCACGAAAACCGGTAAGCAATAACGCTCTGCAAAACAACATCCTGCAAAAACAGCAGCTTGAGGGGTCATTTCACTGACGAACATGAACCTCGGCTTGGCAACCGAAAATCTGGGGATCAGGCAGGATTCCCAGGAATCGATCTCCATTTCGGCCATCACGGCAAATGACGCACTTTTCCACGACTTTCCAACGATCTCCATTCTCGAAATCTATCGGAGCGGTTTTAATTGGACGATTCCCCACCGGACAGTCAATCAGCCGCCATCGCTCCAGAGAGAATCAGCGACTCACGTTGAATCACCCGGGTTCCGGTTGACCAAAAACCGCGCGATCCATAACTGAAAGTAACTTATCCCTTTGAAGTCACAATGCTTGATCAGCTTTGGCAGCAACCTCGGAAGTCGTGATTGCCTCACCACGGAGGCTGCCAGAATCATTGCGCAATCACCGCTCGTTGATGATTTTTTCGCCAGCCGTCTCTACGAAACGCCGCCGATTGGAGGCCCGTCAGGACAAGAACCCTTCCTGAACGCGGTGGCGGCTTTCGAAACCTCAGGATCTGCGCGTGATATCTTGGCAATGCTCCAAGAAACGGAACAAAAACTTGGCCGTCAGCGAAAACGTCGCTGGGATGCGAGGTCAATTGATTTGGACGTGGTACTCCACGGTGAATTAATGGGTGGAGGCACGGGGCTGATTGTCCCACATCCAAGGTACACCGCGCGGCAGTTTGTATTACAGCCAGCTTGTGACGTCGCTGCTAACTATCGAGATCCGCGTTTCGGCTGGACCCTTTCAGAACTCACCGAGCACCTCAGTCATGCCACACCCTCGATGGCCTTGGTTGGAGGCAGTGAGTCAATGAGGCTGGAATTGTGTGACCGATTGTCGCGGGACCATCAAATCCAGACAATTATCGAGCAATCGGACACATTGCCCTGCTCAGCCTCGCAGCAGACACCGCCACCGAGGGTCCATTTTGACGCAGATAGCCGCGAAGATCAGAATAATCCGCAAGCCAACGAAAACATCGGCCGAAAAACCTTGAGTGGTCGCCCTTGGATCTCTGCATTCGTGCCGGAACTGCCAATTGCCGCCAAAGGTGCCCAAAACGGAGCGGAAAGAGTGAGCCAAGGGCAAAGCTATGGTGATGAGTTCCCTCGATTGATTGGTCGATTGCAGTCGACTTCGGTGGAGACTCGATGGCCAGCACCGCACCAAATGTGGCCATCTGGCTGGAACTGGCCTGAATATCGACTAGAAATTGATGATATGGACTGGGCTGTTTCGGAATTGGTGTCCGCGTTGGATTCGATGCAGTGCCCCGTCAAGCCGATCACATTGGATGGGAATTGGTGGGTTTAGGAGGAATCTCCTTCGTGTCTGATGCGACACAATGTCGCTCAATTTGTTGCTGCCATTGCCAGCCTTGGTAGGCGACCATCATACTGTGAGTCCCGAGAGTTCGGGGCGCGATGAAACTCCTTGATACTAGCACGTCAACAATGGGCCTCGACCTAGTCGGAGGCCAAATAAATCATGCAACGTTTTTTGTTTCCACGCTGGACAAATCCTCTCATTGGTCTGCTTCTGGTTGCGGGGGCCGCTGGAGCGGTTTTTGCCGGTGCAATCGGTGGTTTAATTACCGACCCTCAGACACTCAATGTCGGCTACCAGCCCGAACAACCGGTTCCATTTAGTCATGCGATACACGCGGGACAGCTGAAAATGGACTGCCGTTATTGTCACAACACCGTTTTTGACGCCGCGCACGCGGCCGTCCCCCCCACGGCAACCTGTATTAACTGCCACAGCCCAGCGGACGAAGTTGGAATGTCGGCTCTCGCGGCAGTTCACGCCAGCAACCCCAAATTAAAGCCTATCCACGAGAGCTGGGAGGAGGGTCGCAGCGTTGGCTGGAAGCGGATCCATAACCTTCCTGAATTTGTGTACTTCAATCACGCCGCTCACGTCAATTCAGGCGTTAGTTGCAAGACTTGCCACGGCCGAATCGACCAGATGGAGGAAGTTTACCAAGCAAAGGAACTCTCCATGGCCTGGTGCATTGAGTGCCATCGCAACCCTGAGACTCACCTTCGACCGGTGGATAAAGTCACCAAATTAGACTGGGAGCCAAAAGGCGAGGACGGGCAGGAACTTACAGAGGACCAGCGAGAGATTTACGGCGCGAAACTGAAGGACGACAACCACATCAATCCTCAAATTCACTGTGCAGTCTGCCATCGCTAAGTTCCAGTGATTCAACTCGCGTTCTTTTGTAATCATTTATCAATTCGACGACCTAACACATCAATCTTTTCGATATGACCCCCAACGAATCGGCATCTTCGTCCACCGCGAAGCGTGGAAAGCCATCGTACTGGCGCAGCCTCTCGGAGTTACGCGGTAGCGAATCGTTCGAGCAGTACCTCGATCGAGAATTTCCGGTTGCGGCCTCGGAATTCCCCGAAGGCGTATCGCGTCGTCGCTGGATGCAGTTGATGGGTGCATCGCTCGCGTTCGCCGGTGTTTCGGGTTGCCGATACCCCGAGGAGACGATTGAACCGTTCGTCATCAGGCCGGAAGGGCGGGTTCCCGGAGAAAGTTACCAACGCGCCACGAATTTCGAATTAGCCGGCCGCGTCTACAACCTTCTGATTTCCTGCGTTGATGGTCGACCACTCAAAATTGAGCCCAACACCGAGCACCCGAGCGGTGTTGGCACCGACGCTTACGCACAAGCGTCGATTCTCGGTCTCTACGACCCAGATCGATTGCGGGATGAGGATGGTTTTCTTTTGAAAGCTGTCAGCGAAGAGAACCGGCGTTACGCCAGCGACTGGCCTGCGTTTGACGATTACCTCTCCAATCTCCTGGACTCCGCTGGGTCGGGTGAAGGTCTTGCGTTGCTTTTTGAGCCGACGCGATCACCATCGCTCGCGAGAATGTTGTCTGCGGTGAAAACGCGTTTCCCGAACGTGACGCTTTGTCGCTATGAAGGCGTCAACGGTGAAGCGATGAGCCGCGCCACCGCTGAGGTCTTAGGCACTCCATCACGCCAGACGCTCGACTTGGCACAGGCTGAAGTCATCGTGACCCTGCAGGCAGACATCCTCGGTAACGATGTCGGAATGCTCAAGAATGCTGCAGGATTTGCCGAACGTCGTGATCCCCTTTCCGAAAAGGGCATGAACCGTCTTTATGTGGTTGAGGGTGGATTCACCAACACCGGTGCCTCTGCTGACTCGCGACTAGCACTTCCACCGAGTCAGATGCCCGCATTTTTGGCAGAACTCGGTCGTCGTGTAGAACGACTTGCGAGCGGTTCTACGCACCAGCATGACGAAGAATCAGAAGCCTTCGACGAACTCTCCGCCGGCCAGAGACTTGAACGTTTCTTGGACGTGCTCGCTCATGATATCGCAGAAAAAGCGGACAAAACGGTCATAGTCGTCGGCGAACATCTTGGACCTGACGCAATCGCAGCTGGCATCCGAATGAACCAAACGCTCGGTTCGCTCGGCTCGATTCAGAAGTTTTACGCTCGGGAAGATGCTGCGGTTCAAGGCACGCTTTCTCTCAGCCAGCTCACTGACAAAATGAGCGATGGCGAGGTCAGCAGCTTGCTGATTCTCGACGGAAATCCAGTCGTCACTGCACCGGGCGAACTGGATTTTGCCGCAGCGTTGAGCAAGGTAGAAAACACAGTCTATGCGGGTCTTTATGACGACGAGACTGGATCGCTGTGTCGCTGGTCGGTCCCGGCCTCGCACCCGCTTGAATCGTGGGGCGACAGCGTCAACGACGATGGATTTTACGGCGTTTGCCAACCACAGATCCTGCCCCTTCTCGGTGGCCGAAATGCAATCGAAATGCTCGCCATTGTTGCGGGGGAATCCGAAACCGATACACAATCAATTCTGCGAAGAACTGCTGACAGTATCGCGGAAGAATCTCTGAGTGATCGCCAGTGGCGTGAGTTGCTCCATGATGGCTATTCTTCTGACCTGAAGACGCCTGAGCTTCAGGCAGAACCGCAAGGCGAATCCCTGTCAATCAACGAAGGTCCCAACGGTTCTTCGGACGTGGACAAAGACAACACAGAAATCCTGTTTGTCGCCTCAGATGGATTATTCGACGGCCGATTTGCCAATAACGGCTGGTTGCAGGAAATGCCTCAGTCCCTGACCAAGTTAAGCTGGGACAACGCTGCGGTGATGAGTCCGCTCACTGCGGCAGCCTTGGAGATTGAGCACGGTCAGTATGTCGTTTTGACCGTCAACGAAAACAAGGTTGCACTTCCCGTTTATGAGATGCCAGGGTGTGCCGCCGGTGTGATCACCGCATCACTGGGGTACGGACGGACGCGAGCTGGCATGGTCGGTGGGCATGAAATTGAGGGTGTTGAAATCATTGGCACCGATGTTTCTCCGGTACGCACCAGTGAAACCCTTGCTGTCGCTTACGGAGTGAAGGCTCGTCGCCGACTGGACCGCTATGAGCTTGCGACCACCCAAGATCACTGGGCAATCGACGAAGGCGGTCGAGAGGAAACGGAAACAAGAAGTTTCACCCTCGTACGCGAGGGCAGCACTGAACTGCTGAAGCAGAACTCTGGTTTTGTTGATGACAAAGGTCCACACGTACCCCACGTGGGAGCGGATGGGTCACCTTGGACTGAGCCGATCAACGAAATCGAGGAGAAGAACAAAGAGGAAGGAAACCAAGTCCCGCAGTGGGGCATGTCGATCGATCTATCAAAATGCACCGGATGCAGTGCCTGCGTCGTCGCTTGCCAAAGTGAAAACAACGTGCCCATTGTCGGTCGCGAACAGGTCCTGAATAGTCGGGAAATGCACTGGCTACGAGTGGACCGTTATTTCCAAGGTGATGAAGAGAATGCTGAGATTGTTCAGCAGCCTGTTGCCTGCATGCACTGCGAGACAGCACCGTGCGAACAGGTTTGTCCCGTTGCAGCAACGGTTCACACTGACGAGGGTATCAATGCAATGGCCTATAACCGGTGCATCGGCACTCGGTACTGTGCCAACAACTGCCCCTTCAAGGTGCGACGGTTTAATTACTTCAATTACAACGAAGACATCGGAACCGGATACGGCTGGAACGCATTCCCAGGCAACATCGAAAGTGCCAACCGAAAGCTTCAAGCCTTGGTCATGAACCCAGAAGTCACCGTACGTGGTCGTGGTGTCATGGAAAAGTGCACCTACTGCGTTCAGCGAGTTGAATCGGCGAAAATCACCGCTCGGAAGGAGGGAGGACGCCCCATCAAGGATGGCGATGTTGTCACCGCCTGCCAATCGGCTTGCCCGACCAAAGCAATTGAGTTTGGAAACATCGCGGACCCAAGTTCGCTCGTTGCCAAAAGTCACAAAATGCCGCACAGCTACGGGATGCTTTCACAACTCAACGTCAAACCGAGAACCGAATACTTGGCGAGGATTCGAAATACACCAAGCCAACTGATGACGCTGAAACAGCGGGAAGACCTCGCCAACCTGCATGGTCATGGTGGCCATGAGAATCACGGTGGCCATGAGAATCACGGTGGTCATGACGATCATGACGATGCTCACGCCCCAGAGCATCAAGAACATGCTCAAGAAGAGACGCACGAAGAAGCGAAAGCTGCAACTGAATAAGATTGCCTGCAGGCCAGCCAATCAAGTTAACCATTACCTGTTCACTGCCAACTGATCACTGAATCCCTATGTCACTTGCCATTCCCAACGGACTGGACAACTCCTCCGAAAAACCCGGCGAACGCGCGCCGTTGGTTCTGGGGGATACAACCTACCACGACATCACCGAATCGGTTTGCAAGGTCGCCGAACGTAAACCGAGCACCAGTTGGGTGATCGGTTTTCTGATCTCCTTTGCACTGCTGCAGTGGTTGACCGTTTGCATCCTCTATCTCATCTACACGGGAGTTGGAGTCTGGGGTAACCGGTCACCCATTTTCTGGGGTTGGCCGATTGTCAACTTTGTTTTCTGGGTCGGTATCGGTCACGCTGGGACTCTGATCAGTGCGATCCTGTTCCTGTTTCGTCAGGAATGGAGAACAAGTATCAACCGCGCGGCGGAAGCGATGACGATTTTTGCGGTCGCCTGTGCTGGAACATTCCCGGGAATTCACGTGGGACGAGCGTGGCTGGCGTTTTGGCTTGCTCCCTACCCGAGTTTAAACCTTTGGATGTGGCCCCAATTTCGCAGTCCGCTGCTGTGGGATGTTTTTGCGGTCAGCACGTACGGCACGGTCTCGCTTCTGTTTTGGTACATGGGAATGGTCCCCGACCTTGCTACCTTCCGTGATCGTTCGACGAACAAGTTTCGACGATTCGCTTACGGGGTTCTCTCGCTGGGCTGGTCAGGTTCGTCGCGTCATTGGATGCGATACGAAAAGGCCTACGCTTTGCTCGCGGCCTTTGCGGCGCCACTTGTCCTTTCGGTTCATACGATTGTTTCGTTTGACTTTGCGGTCTCTCAGGTTCCTGGTTGGCACACCACAATTTTCCCGCCGTATTTTGTCGCGGGGGCGATCTTCAGTGGTTTTGCGATGGTGCTAACCCTGATGATCCCGGCGAGAAAAATGCTTGGGCTGGAGCAACTGATCACCATCAGGCACTTGGACAACATGTGCAAAATCATTCTGGCAACCGGTTCGATTGTTGGACTCGCGTACGGCACCGAGTTTTTCATCGCCTGGTATGGTCAGGTTCAGGAAGAGCAATTTGCATTTCTCAACAGAGCCTTCGGCCCGTACTGGTGGGCCTACTGGACCATGGTGACCTGTAACGTCATTAGTCCACAACTATTCTGGTTCAAAAAATTCAGAACCACACCATGGATCATCGTGATCATTTCGATCTTCGTGAACATTGGTATGTGGTTTGAGAGATTCGTCATCGTGGTGACAAGTCTTTCCCGCGACTACCTGCCAAGTGCTTGGGCGTACTTCACCCCAACCTGGGTCGACTGGTCAATGTTGATCGGATCATTTGGTTTGTTCTTTACCTTGTTCTTGCTGTTTTGCCGGCTGATGCCGGTGATCAACATGGCAGAGACCAAAGCAACGTTGGCGAAGCAACATCACATGTCTCACGCCGACAAACATTAAATTTACCGAAAGTGTTCAGCGATTGGTTCACCAACCAATCGCTGGTTAAACCCATCAGTCATCACCAACTGTCGCCTTGACTCAACAAGCTGCGAATTGATGTCAGAAAATAACGAAAAGAAAATTCACGGAATTTCCGCCGAATACGAATCTGTTGATTCGTTGCTCAATGCATGTCGGCGAGTTCGTGATGCCGGCTATAAAAAAACCGACGCCTACACGCCATTTCCTGTCCATGGAATCGACAAGGCGTTGGGGATCCAACCCACCATCTTGCCTTGGATTGTTTTGGGCTGTGGGTTGACCGGAACCGTCATCGCATTGGTGATGCAAATCTGGATGAACACCTACGATTACCCCTACATCATCTCGGGCAAACCTTATCTTTCGCTTCCGGCTTTCATGCCGATCGCGTTTGAACTGACCGTGTTGTTTGCCTCGTTCGGTGCATTTTTCGGCATGTGGGCACTCAATGGCCTACCACGCTTCAGCAACCCACTGTTCACGGATCCGCGATTCGACAGGGTGACAGACGATCGGTTTTTCCTGTACGTCGACGCTTCGGATGACCTTTACGATTCCGCGGCTGTCACGGAGCTTTTCAAACAAACCGGTGGCGAGCACATCAACACAGTTCTTGAGGATGATTCCCCGGACAAGATTCCGAAGCCAATTTTCATGATGTGGGGCTTGGTGATCGCAACCTCTGTCGTCCCACTGTTGATCATTTTAAAGATGCGGGTAACCAACAGCGACTTGCCACGGTTTCACATTTTCTTCGATATGGATTTCTCACCTTCCAAGGACGCACAACAAGGCTCCACTCTCTTCGCCGATGGTCGGGCAATGCGAACGGATGTTCCCGGAACGATTGCCAGAGGCGAGTCGGGATATGATCTCGATTTCATGACGGGTGTTCAAATGGACAAACTCTCGGCTGTGGATAAGCCTGGCGCGGAACGTTTGGTTCGCTTGACGCTCGGCCCAATCGGCCCCCAGGATGAGGGCCCCGCCGATTCCGCTGAAGAAGAAGTTGGTGAGGACGACGCACCGAAAGCACCAGGTGTGATGGAGACGATACCTTGGCTGACCGCCAACCCGCTGGGAAACAGCCGGGAAGTCTTAGAACGCGGCCAAAAGTATTTTGGGATTTACTGCTCGGTATGTCACGGATTGAACGGCGGTGGAAATGGCCTGGTAAACCGAAGAGCCATCAAAATCCTACCCACGCAGAAAACTCAAAACTGGATCCCTCCATCCTCACTGCATCAAGAAAGTCTTTACGCTGAAAACTACGCCGAAGGTAAACTCTTTAGCACGATCAGCAATGGTATTCGAAAAATGCCCGGGTACGCAGGACAGATCAAGACCAAAGACCGATGGGCAATCGTCGCCTATGTGCGTGCCTTACAACAAAGTCGAAACGCCACCTTGGACTCGGTTCCGAGTGATCGACAAGAAGAGATCATCGAACGACAGAATCAAGTCCAACAAGAACTCCAAGAGCAAGCCGAAGCTGAAAAGGCCGCGGCAGAGGAAGCTGCTGAAAACTGAAGCCTGAAAAGAACGCCATACATCAATTGGCTTGATGCATGGCGAAGATGAATGACAAAGAAGCAAACCATACAGTTATCGCCGAAATCCTGATACCGATGTCAGAACACGACACCCCGCAAGTCAAATCAGCCGACGACCCGGCTTTCCAACTGCCCGCCACCCTCGGGTCGCTGAGCCTACCGTTATGTATCGGTGGGCTTGTTGCCTTGCTCGCTGGTTGGGGCATTGCCAACAGCATCCATGCGAGATTTGGCATGTCGGTCTATCTGACCTCATTCATGTACTGTATTTCCATCGCACTTGGATGCCTATTCTTCGTGATTCTGCAGCATCTCTGCCGTGCGGGCTGGAGTGTTGTGGTAAGACGAATTGCAGAGACATTGATGTTGATGGTGATCCCTTTGGGAATCCTATTCCTACCGATCTTAGGCACCCTGTTCGCAGGGGAAGGAATTTTGTACCGGTGGGATGATCCCAACCACGCCTTGGAAAATCACCTTCCTATCATCGCTTGGGCAGAGAAGACTCGTTGGTTGAATTCCAGCTGGTTTACCATTCGGGCGATAATCTATTTTGCAATTTGGTCGGCTCTGGCTCTCTTCTATTATCGAGGCAGCACCGGACAGGATGCGACCGGAGACAAGGCCATTACTGATCGACTTCAATACTGGAGTGGGCCGGCAATCATGATGTTTTGCGGTGCAACCTCTTTCGCCGCCTTCGATTGGGTCATGAGCTTGGCTCCGATGTGGTTCTCCACCATGTTCGGTGTCTATGTTTTTGCCGGCAGTATTTTATCAGCACACTGCATTATCTCTGTCTCCGTCTACCTACTGCAGAAGTGCGGTTCAATTCGTGAAGAAGTCACCGTTGAGCACTACCATGATCTTGGAAAATACATGTTCGGATTTGTATTTTTCTGGACCTACATCGCTTTCAGTCAGTACCTGCTGATTTGGTACGGAAACATCCCTGAGGAAACGGAATGGTTCTATCATCGCCAACTTGACTCCTGGGGAACCATTTCGATCGTCCTGATCCTGTTCCATTGGATGCTGCCGTTTGCCGGTTTGATGAGCCGGCATGTGCGCCGAAACCCGAAATTAATTTTCTCGTGGGCAATCTATCTGCTGCTGCTTCATTTCGTGGACATCTATTGGATGATCATGCCCGAATCAGCTGCCAACGGAGCGGAAGCCTCTCCGGAGGGGGTCAAGGGTGTCTTGGCGAGCATCTTGAGCGTCACTGGCATGTTTGCCTTCATGATTGGCGTGACATTGAGCATCGCGAAGCGAAACCGAATCATCGCTTTCCAAGACCCGCGAATTCGGGAATCGATCGCTTTTGAGAACATTTAAAGCCGGATTTTTCCGCAACGTGAACTAACAAACCACCACTTAGAAACCTCCCTCTGAAACTTTGACATGGCTGCATACGACGATTTAAACGTCAAAAGCATATTCGTAGTCGGAATTATCTCCGTGGTAGTGACGGCAGTGACCGCTTTGGCGGTTCAAGTCCTGTACTACGCGATGGCTCAACAACAGCAAGCGGAAACGAGCGCCGCCAGCAATTACAAGCGGCAACTTTCCATCCTGAAAGAGCAACAGGACGAAATCTCGACCTATGGGGTCGACGAGTTAACGGGAAACATTGTCATTCCCGTCGAGAAAGTGATTGAAGAGCTATCCTCCGAAACCACAGCCGAAACAAACACGACCGACCAACCAACCCCCGAAGCAACCTCAAACAGTGATTCCGGTGACGAAGCCTAACTTGTTCAGCGGAGTGAGAACTCCAATCCGACTTGGATTTGCCCTGACGATGGTGAGTTTACTCACCATCTTTGGTGGGCACTGCGCTGTCGGGCAAGGCGGCTTGCAGAACCGTGAGGCGGTGAGTCTCAACGACTCCATTCCACGTGAAGTCAGAGATGTAACGGTTGAACAGAACTTGGGGGCAAGCATCCCTTTGAATCTTTCTCTGACTGACTCAGAAGGTCGTGAAATCGAATCAGGGTACGTAATCAACGGGCAAAAGCCTGTCATCGTCACTCTGAATTACAGCGATTGCCCAATGCTTTGCAATGTGCAGTTGAGCCAACTGTCTCAAACATTGTCAAAACTGGACCTGAAGATCGGTGAAGACTTTGAATTGCTGACGGTCAGCATCGACCCGAAGGAATCCTCCGAGTTGGCTAGTCGAACAAAAAAGAAGTTCGCTGAACCGTTAGTCGCTCAGCATCCAAATGTTTTGGAAGGGTGGACCTTCTGCACATCGGATTTTGACACGATCTCGTTGCTGTCAGAAACATTAGGGTTCAGCTATAGCTATAACGAGAAAACCGGTGAGTACTACCATCCCGCAATGCTCGCGTTTTTGTCCCCGAAAGGTGTGATCACTCGATACTCACTGGACGTCGGTTTTGAGGTTCAAGACCTTCGCAAAGCGTTGGTCGAAGCCGGGCAGGGTACTGTTGGTTCGCCTGTTGATCAAATTTTACTTTGGTGCTTTAGTTTTGACCCGTCGAGCAACAGTTACGTTCCTCAAGCTTGGAAGATCATGAGAGCGGGCGGGGCAACGGTGGTTGTCCTATTGCTTGTTTGCTTGACGCCGTATTGGATTGGGTCGAAACGAAATCCAGGAAACGGTCAGACAGCGCTCGATCCTGACGATTCCACCGACCCTGAGTTATCCAATTCCCAATCGCCCAATTCCCCGGAGCAGCTGAGCGAGTGATCCGAGACGATCATTCCTGTGCCTCTCCAATCTGCTCCTGACATTTTTAAACCATGTTTGCCAACCTAACTTCATCGATGTTTGTTCTGGGTGATTACACCTCAAGCGATTACGCTTGGTTTCCGGAGAATGCGTCGACTTTCGCCACCGACAACGATTGGCTGTTCGCTGTTATTTCAATTGTCTGTGTCCTTTTTTTCGTTCCGATCGCCGGCGCGTTGTTTTATTTTGCGTACAAGTATCAGAAGCCAAAAGGCACCCCTGCCGAGAGCAATACTGCTCACAACACACCCCTCGAACTAGCTTGGTCAATTGGTCCATCCTTCTTCCTGGTCGGAATGTTCATATTTGGTGCGAAAGCATATCTTGACCATCGCACCGTTCCGGATGGTGCGAATGATATTGGTCTGCAAGCTTTCAGTTGGGGGTGGACGTTCAACTACGGAGGGGGAATGTATAACCCCGAACTGCATATCTTATTGGACGAGCCAACAAAACTATCGATGCGGTCCACTGATGTGATCCACAGTGTTTTCGTTCCCGCATTTCGTGCCAAGAAAGATGTTGTTCCCGGTCGCTACAATTACATGTGGTTCAAACCGACCGTCGCGAGCGAAAAAGTTTCCGATGAAGTCTTGCAGCAAGCGATCGACGCGACCGAAGCAGCGGGCGGCTCTTGGGACTTTGATCGCTGGCAGTTCACACAGGATGGTTACAGATTTTTTGATTTATTCTGCACGGAATACTGCGGCAAAAACCATTCCAACATGCAGACTGTCGTCGTCGTTCACGAGACGTTGGAAGATCTGAACGCTTGGATCGATCAGTACAGCAAACGAGATCCAAAGATGGATCCAGCCAAATACGGTCAAACCCTTTATGAAAATAGAGGTTGCAAAGGGTGTCACTCTCTCGACGGTTCAAAGGTTGTCGGTCCCTCCTTCAACCAGAGCTACGGGAACCAACGGCCATTTGCGGACGGCTCCGGGTTGGTTGCCGACGAAAATTACCTGCGAGAATCAATTCTGTACCCGAAAGCTAAAATCGTTGCCGGATACAAACCTGTGATGCCTAGCTACAAAGGTCAACTTAGCGATGACGATGTTTATTCGCTTGTTGAATTCTTGAAAACGGTATCGATGTACAACAAAGATGCAGCTGACGAAAATTCGGCGGGCGTAGATCCTGAGGATCAAGGCGACGAGGAAGAGAAGGCGGAAGCACCTGCGGAGTAGGGAAGCAGTTCCCACACCCCGCTGACAATGACTTCATCAACACGGCCGGTGAGCTGAAGTCAAGAACGAGCTACAAACGAATTTATTACTGAACGCGAATTGCGTTTTAACTGTCGAGGTTAAGAAATGTCTGCTGGATCGATTCCATCAGGTAATCAGATTAAAGACCCTGGTTATCCAACATCAAGTGAGAACTACCTTACGAATTCCAAGGGAGCTCTCAGTTGGCTGCTAACGCTGGATCACAAACGAATCGGTGTCATGTACCTCATTGGGGTCATGACGGCTTTTTTCGGCGCGGGTCTACTGGCGTTGTTGATCCGGCTTCATCTGTTCCGTCCTGAGGGCGCGGTCTTCAGCGGGCCCGAAGCTAACAACTGGTACAACCAGGTCTTCACCCTTCACGGTGCGATCATGGTGTTTCTTTTCATCATCCCAAGTATCCCGGCCGCTTTGGGTAACTTCTTGGTTCCCGTCATGCTTGGCGCCAAAGATGTTGCATTCCCGCGATTAAACTTGAGCAGTTTTTATCTGTGGGTAGCCGGGGCATTGTTTTTTATTGCCGCTTTGTTGGCGAGTCGCTTGGATACCGGATGGACGTTTTACACCCCCTACAGTACGACGACAGACACTTCCGTCATTCTGGCGACCTCAGGTGCGTTCATTCTGGGATTCAGTTCCATCTTCACCGGACTTAATTTCATTGTCACGATCAATACGATGCGGCCACCAGGAATGACCTGGTTTCGCATGCCTCTGTTCCTGTGGGCAACGTACGCAACCAGCATCATTCAGGTCCTAGCGACACCCGTTCTTGGAATCACGCTGTTGCTTTTAATTGCTGAAAAAGTAATGCACATCGGAATTTTTGATCCGGAGTTTAACGGTGACCCCGTGACGTTTCAGCATTTTTTCTGGTTCTACAGTCACCCTGCGGTGTACATCATGATCCTGCCCGCTTTTGGCGTGATCAGTGATTTGATCAGCGTTCACAGTCACAAACGAATTTTCGGTTACCGCTTCATCGCGTACTCTTCAATCGCCATTGCACTACTTGGTTTTCTGGTATGGGGACATCACATGTTCACCTCCGGAATGGGTCCGTTGACGACCATCATCTTCAGTGCGTTGACCTTCACCGTGTCAGTTCCCTCTGCCATCAAGGTATTCAACTGGCTCGCGACGATGTATAAGGGGTCGATCAGCCTCACCACTCCCATGTGCTTCGCAATCTCGTTCATTTTCCTGTTCACCATCGGTGGCCTGACGGGATTACACTTGGGAACTTTGGCGACTGACATGCATTTGCATGACACCTACTTCGTTGTTGCTCACTTCCACTATGTCATGGTGGGAGGAACCCTTGTTGCCTTCCTTGGTGCGTTGTTCCACTGGTGGCCAAAGATGTTTGGCAAAATGTATAACGAAACCGGTGGAAGAATTTCGGCGTTGGTCATCTTCCTCGGGTTCAATCTAACTTTCCTGCCTCAGTTTGTCCTTGGCAGCCGTGGCATGCCTCGCCGATACGCAACGTATGACCCCGAGTTCCAAACCCTGCATCAAGTCAGTACCTACGGAACTTTGCTGTTGGGCGTTGGACTATTGATTTCCTTAGTGGTTCTACTGCGATCTCTCTACAAGGGAGAAAGAGCTCCGGCGAACCCCTGGGGTGGTGCAACACTGGAGTGGCAATGCACGAGCCCCCCACCTTTCTACAATTTTGATCGTCCACCACTGGTTGGCGATCCGTACGACTTCAGCGATATTTTTTGGGATTCGGAGAACGAACGTTACGTGACGATCGAACCCGATCGAAAAATAGCTCCTGTTGAGCAACCCGAACCAGTTCATGCTGAAGGCAATCACTGAATACGGTATCGCCCCTAAATATCCTGAACTGATCCTCACTTCATAGAACTTCCTTTTCATGTCCACCATCGAAGCAGCGGCTGAAAACGCGCATGACGCACATGGTCACGACCATGACCATCCGTCCTTTTTGGCACACCACTTTGACACTCCCGAACAGCAGTTTGACAGCGGCAAGCTGGGAATCTGGCTGTTTCTGGTCACTGAGATCCTTTTCTTCAGTGGCATGTTCTGCGCCTACGCAATCTTTCGAATGTTAAGGCCAGATGTTTTTGAGGGCTGCAGTCAATTTTTGAACACAAAACTTGGTGCGATCAACACAGGTGTATTGTTGTTCAGCTCGCTGACGATGGCATGGGCGGTGCGGTGTTCACAAACAAGGCAAAACAAGGGCCTGGTGGCGATGCTGGCGTCCACACTATCGTGCGCGATGATTTTCCTTGGCGTCAAAGCAATCGAGTATTCTCACAAATGGGAGATGGGTCTATTGCCGGCGGGTCTCTTTACTTTTGACCAAAACAATCCGCATCCCGAGACCGACACCCATTATCTATTTTACATTTGCCTGCCATTCATGTTCCTTCTGGCAGGCGTTGTCCTATGGCTGATCATCTCATTGGTTCGGGGCAATGAATTCCACGTCAAATGTGCCAAGCCACTGACAGTAGTAGCCATATGCTTCTTTGTTGGCATTGGACTGGGCATGATTCTTGAGAGCGGCGACTCATCCCACTCTGAAGAAGAGGGTTTGGAAGAGGAGGTGATGATGGCGGAGGCTGTCGAGCTAGGTAATGAGTCAGTGTTGCAAAAAATTTCTCGAGACGACACTAACTCCGGAGCTAAGAGTGAATTGATCGCCAGAGCAAGACAGTCAGATACCGCTGGAACATCGATCGTTCAGGAAGGTCAAATCATTTCCGGAGCGATCGTGAGTGTCGAGGAAGATGTTATGACGAAACGGCAAGCCGGCGTGTTCTTCAGTATCTACTACTGTATGACAGGTGTTCACGCGATTCACATTCTCTTCGGCATCGGTTTCTTGGTTTGGTTGCTGGTGCGTGCAGTTCGCGAAGACTTCAATCCCCAGTACTTCGGGCCTGTCGATTATGTCGGATTGTACTGGCACTTGGTCGACCTCATTTGGATCTATCTGTTCCCGCTTCTCTACTTAATCCGCTGAACGATCTTAGAATTAACTGAAACACATCCTATTTCTTGTTTGTGTTCTTTGAACTTACCACGATTTAACTCACCTCATTAACGCTCGCCCGCTCGGTAACCAACATGTCTGAACACGGTCAATCGAAAGACGGTTACGATTTTGCCCACCCGATCTCCATCCCGCTCATGTTGTCGGTCTTCGGTGCGTTGTTGGCACTGACGATCTTGACCGTTGCTCAGGCCAGTTTTGACATTGGCAGCCTCGATATTGTGATCGTCATGGTGATCGCCACCATCAAAGCCGGGTTGGTGATGGCATTCTTTATGCACTTGGCGTACGACAAACCCTTCAATGTGATCGTGTTCCTTTCCTCATTCGCGTTCGTCGCTCTGTTTCTGATCTTCACAATGGGTGATAGCAAGCTAACTTCAGTCGATTTTGAACCGAAAGTTGACGACGAGGCATCGGAGGTTTCGGAAGTTGCCGTAGTTGACACGTTGGAGCAGGTCGCCGCCACCGAGTCGGAGCAGGCTACTGTCGAAATGGAAGAAACAGTCACTGAGTGATCCGTTCGTGACGTGGACGACATCCGGTCAACTACCGGGTGATTCATCGGCCGATTAGGTTGGCCTTCATACTCCTTCTCGGCCACCGATGAGCGAGGGTGAAGGCTTAGTGACTCACCTGCAGGTAAAGTGTTTTCCTCAAGCGACACGCGAGCCTTCCATTGGTTCAGATTTCGCAACGCTCTTCAGTCATTTGCGTGTTGCGCCCGCCCGATTCTTAGACTGTGCTCGTCTTTGGTCTCTGAAAGGTTCTAGGATGTCTCGGTTCTTATCTAAATTGCATTGAGATGGGTATCCCAGCCGGAATCGAGCGTTTTAGCACCAGTAAGCGTTTTTCATTCGCCATTGGCAGTGTGGTCCATGCTAATCTAGCATTTAAAATTCATTCCATTTCGGTACCGCAGCGATTGCTGTGGTCTCGACTTTGGGGGGGAGTAAAGCGACGTCCGTCTCCGGATCCCCTCACTCAACTTCAACGATTCCTTGGTCTATCGATCCATGGCACTTATTATTCTCCGATGTGTATTTCTGCTGTGCGCCGGCGGCGTATCAGCGATCATCAACGCCTCGCTTTCGGACACCTCCACTACCGTCCCTTGGATCATCTTTGCATCCATCATGAGCGCGTCGGTGCTCATCGTGATTGGTGACATTTGTGCGCCCAAAAAGAAAATCGATACGATTTCCTCCCTCTACTTTGGCGTCCTCATCGGGGTTCTACTTACCTACGTCCTCTCCATTGCACTAGCACCGCTTCTTTCACAATCTTTCAACGCTGGTGTGATTCAACTGCTGATTGGCTTGGTGCTTTGTTACCTGTGCACAAGCGTTTTATTGCAAACCAAAGATGATTTCCGTTTCCTGATTCCTTACGTCGAGTTTGTGAGGGAGGTGAAGGGTTTCAAGCCACTGATTCTGGACACAAGTGTGGTAATTGATGGCAGAATTGCAGACTTGGTCGCCACCGAAATTTTTGACAATCAACTGATTGTTCCACGCTTCGCACTGACTGAACTTCAGGCAATCGCTGACAGCAGTGACAAGATGCGTCGAACTCGCGGACGTCGGGGATTAGACATTCTTAATCAGATGCAAACCGACGATAAAATCGATCTCACTATCTTCGACCGTGAACTCCCGGAACTGGCTGGGCAAACGGTTGACCTGAAACTGGTGCTTCTAGCAAAGCATCTCGAAGGCAAGGTAGTCACGGGAGATTTCAACCTTAACAAGGTTGCAAAGCTCCACAACATTGCCGTCATCAATCTCAATGAAATCAGCAATTCACTACGCCCTATCTTCCTTCCAGATGAACAGTTCAAAATCAAGGTAATCAAGGCAGGAGAGGGCGCCGACCAAGGAATTGGCTACCTTGATGATGGCACAATGGTTGTGATTGAAGGTGCTCGCGATCGACTTGGCCAAGAACTCGACGTGCGTGTGACCAGCACGTTGCAGAAGAATTCTGGACGCATGATCTTCACCAAATACAAATCAACTTAGGCTTGAATCGTCGTTCTTCCCAAGACCGCAGAAGCAACATCAAGGTCCCGTGTTCAGAATCCGCTGAGACTTACCCAACCTGAAACCTGATCATTTTGCAGCTGACCGTCTTGGTTATCCAGCAAACGGCATCGCCCAGAATTTCCCTTAAGCCAATGCTTTGACGCCTGCACAATGCGTCGTTGATTCAGAACAGACAGAAACTTTCACCAGATAGCCAACCACTCCAGATGACCAGTTCATCAAGTGCGTCGGCAAACTCAAACGATCAACCTCCGATATCTGAGTGCTGAAAGGTGAACCGAGTCAACTTCCGATGAAACTTTTTCTCGACTACAGACCACTCACTGATTGCAAACAATGCTAATAAAAATCTTGGTTTCATCTATTCTTTGCTGCCTGATCAACCTATCGGCTCAGGGAAATGATTGGGTTAATTTGATTGACGGTCAATCTCTAGATGCTTGGACTAAAGTGGGTGGAGAAGCAACCTACACATTGAAAGATGGTGTGATCACCGGGACAACTGGCCCAGGGAAAAACACATTCCTGACGCGTGGACCATATGCTGATTTTGAACTTGTATTCGATGTTCGATGTGACCCAGAACTGAACTCCGGAGTACAAATACGCAGCCATCGATATTCAGAATCGACACCACAGGAATCAAAACCAACTCGTATCCGCGAGAAGGGCGAGGTGTACGGATACCAATGCGAAATCACGTCAAAGACAAATGGTGATCATGGATGCGCGGGTAACTTTTGGGACGAAGGCCGCAGAACGCGTTGGCTCGACGAAACGGTCAGTGCAGAAAAGACACAAATGATTTACAAGGCAGGACATTGGAACACCTATCGAATCATCGCTAAGGGAAACCACATCCAAAGTTACGTCAATGGAAACCTCGTGGCTGATTTCCGAGACGACCGTGATTCCTCTGGTTTCATTGGCTTGCAGGTTCATTCCATCAAAAATGGAACAGGACCATTTCAAGTTTCATGGCGAAATATTCGCATTCGCTCAATGAAACCCTAGCAAAATGATTCGTTCAGAATCATTGGTTGATGAACGCCCGGTGAATGGGAACCTACAAACCGGCATATCACGTCTAGCAATTTTTGGCGATCCTATCGCCTTAAAATTGCCAACCAGCAAAAATGCGTAGCTGATAAACTGCAAGTCTTTCCAGAAGGTCAATTTGCGGCGAGCCTGAGAAGTGTTGCATTCTAGTATTGCGTTTCGTTGAGCAGCGTCTTTGAATCACAGGCCGCTCATCCCTAATCCCGCGTCACCGCCGACGAGCGAAGACGTTCCAACTCCGCCGTTAATGCCTTCACACGGGATGGCTCCTTCAAGTAAAGGTTGCGACTCTCAGAGGGGTCGGAGGCTAAGTGATACAACTGCCCTGCCGGACCATTGGGTGCTGCCGCGACTCGTCGTGGCTTGGAAAAGCCACCCGAACCAAGACCTGTGATCAATTTCCACTCGCCAACCCTCACCGTCCACAAACCGCTACCAGTCTGCATTACCAGGGATTTGCGTCCCGCCGTTTCAGCGCTGGAGCGTTTTTGTCTTTTTAACAAGGTTGGCAAAAAGCTGAAACTATCAGGACCGGCATGATCCGGCAAAGTGATCTTCAACAGATCAGCCAATGTCGCAAGAACATCGGTAAAACAAACCAATTGGTCATTCATGGCCCCTGCTTCAATACGTCCCGGCCATCTGGCGAGAAAAGGCATTCGGTGACCTCCCTCCCAAGCATCGGCCTTCATACCGCGCAAACCAGCAGTGCTATCGTGTCCAAAGCGTTCTCGATCCTCCGCATACCAAACCGGCCCATTATCAGAGGTCACCAAGACAAGTGTATCTTCGGCAAACCCGCGATCTTTGAGGGTATCAAGAACACGGCCAATCATCGCATCAACCATCACAGTGAAGTCGCCATACAAGCCCGCATCACTGGTTCCAACAAACTGTTCGCTCGGCAACCATGGCGTATGCGGTGAAGGATAAGCCAGATACAGAAAGAAGGGATTGGTTGACTTGGTTTCAGCATGGCGGTCGATGACTGAAATCGCTTCATCGGTAAAACGAGGCAAGACGTCAGCAAGATTCAAATCAGGCGAGATGCCGCCCGCCCGCCAGAACTTGCCCTGAATCGGTGACCATCCCTCCGAATGGTTTTCCTCGATCTTATTCGTGGGAGGCTCAACGGCTCGACCATTGCGAATGTAAAAGTAGGGTGGAATATCGGTTGATGCACGGATCCCAAAGAACGAGTCAAATCCACGATCAACCGGACCACCGGGTAAGGGAGCGTCATATCCGTTTTCATCAAAACCAAGGTGCCACTTGCCCACCATCGATGTCGAATAACCAGCTGATTGCAACATAGATGCAATCGTGATCCGACTGGCATCAATGACTGACTTGCGAGGCCACTGTCCAATATTAGCCCGAAAAGGGTAACGTCCTGTCAGCAATCCATAACGCGACAAATGACATAGCGGGCCTGGAGAATGCGCATCAGAGAAACGCATACCCTCGCGAGCGAGAGAGTTCAAATGCGGCGTTGGTATTTTTGACTCAGGGTTGTAGCAACCGGGATCACCATAACCCATGTCATCAACCATGATGAGCAAAACATTTGGCATCTCAGTCGTTTGTGCGTTACCAGCATTTCCAAAGCACGCCAAAACCAGCAAAAACCTGGCGGTCAAATAAATCAAACGTGACATCAGTGAGACTCACTTCTTTGGAAAGAAACAACTGCAATCAGACGAACAATGCAGCAGGCACTATATCGTAAACGATCGGGGTTGTGAGCAACCAGAAATGATGGAGGGTGTTCCGAATCAGGATCGGAAGTAATCGTGGTACGCAAACACCTTCAAACGGAGATATAAAATTCCTTCGACAGCGAGACCAACATCAAGAAATTCATCTTCGTCAAAAGAAGATGCGAGCCGGTAAAGATCCACATCAAGCAATAGTCGTTGCAACGAATGGAACAGAATTTCGATCGTGCCCAACAGCAAAAAACATCATCGTCGCAACTTGAGGTCACCAGCAAATTCACGCTTGAAGGGATTGAACCTCGCCACCTATTCGCTGACTTTGATGGAAATTGTTAACGGGAACCGAGGTCAAACATTCCGGCTCGTTACAGGTTTACCGATTACTCAATCAACATCACTGCTCAATCACCATCACTGCTCAGAAGGAGCCTCGATGGCTAGCCGATCAAAGATCTGTTCGAAAATCTCTCGGTTTCGTTTTCTCGCTGTGTCACATTTCTCGACCACTCTTTCAGCTGCATCTTCGTTCATGAGGAATGCCAGAAGTTTCATCTTATCCGATTCTTCAGGTAATTCATGGCGGGCGACCGTATTCATTAATCGAAGATTCCCCTCAACACTTCGAAGAAATCGATAACTCTCAATCAGTTCATTCGCGTGTGCCTTGGATAGACAGTCAGCTTTTGCGAGCGATTGCAAAGTCAACGTCGTACCGAATGGCCTCACCTCTGCCGCAATGGCTGAGTGGCGAAGCGTGAGTGCTTGAGCGACGAATTCCACATCAACGGTTCCTCCAACTCCGCGTTTAAGATTACCAGGCTTTGCAGTTTTCTCCATGCGATAACGCATGTCCCGAATCTGCTCAGCCATGCAAAGCTCCCAATGAATCCCTTCTAAAATCTCCGAAATCTGAGAGTCGAGGCGTTTCCTGAGTGGGTGTGATCCGGAAATTGCCCGCGCCTTGCATAAAGCCATGCACTGCCAAAGTGGTGCATCATTGTTCCGAAAACGATCGAGGAAGGCGTCGAGCTGCATTGCCCACAATCCCTCCTCACCGGAATCTCGTAAGCGAGAATCCAATTCATAGAGACGCGGCAAGCGACTTGAATCGTTGACACGATCGAGAACACGACGGGTCATTTGGTTGAAGAACTGCTGATTCGTCAGTGTTGTTCGATGACCACCAGGACGACGCTTGGTCTCACCTTCGGAAGTGTAAAGAAAAACAGCATCCAGATCACTGTGATAGTTTGGCTCACGTCCACCCAATTTACCCAGAGCCAATGTTAACAACTCCGATCGGTCCCCGTCTTGATTAACAGGGTCGCCGTATTGCACGGCCAGCCCTTCCTGCTCGTACTCAACCACTCTCCGCAGGCACGACTCAGCCGTATCACCGATAGCCTGATGAATTGCCTCCAAAGACTCCTTGCCAAGAATATCACGTACACCAATCATCAGGTGGGCGCTACTTTTAAAGCTGTGCAGGATCATTTCAATTTCAACCGCGCCGCGGCACAAATCGATCGAGTGAGCATCAAGCCGCAGCGTCGACGGCAACCGATTCATCAACAATGAGTCAATCAATTCATCGATCATTCCCGGACTGTTAGTCAGGATCCCCGACAGATAGGGAGTGGCAGCACACAGCCGCACCATGAGTTCCATCGTCGGTTGGCTGCTGGCCATTAACTCCCACAATGTTGCTTTTGCTCCCAACGAATCGGTCACTCTCACCAAAGAAGAAAGAGTCTCATCGGGGTTGGGGGTTCTGGATATCGCACTGAGCAGGGCAGGTGAGATCGACGCGAAGAAATGGTGGCACCGATGAGGAGATAAGAACGAAACATTCTCAGAACTAAGCGAAAGTAGATCCTGCATCATTTTCTTGGGATCACTCAAATTGTGCCTGCTTGCAGTACTGTCCACCAGTTCGGGGTCGGGTTCCGGATCAAGCAATAACTCAGTTTCGATCGCGACTTCCTTTGCTTTCCCCGGAGCATCGAGCATTAAATGGTTGATCACCCGCCGACTTTTCTCGAAAGTCTCAGTCAACAAGGATTCAAAACGCTGCAGATCTCCAACACAGCCCTCAGAAGCACGAATGCCGAGGTACCAGGCCAAACGTCCTTGGGAATCCTCCTGATCCGGGAGCATGTTGCCTGATCGCTCAAACATCAACGCGATCTGATGCTGAAGTCGACCAAGCCGAGCATAATTTTCTGCCAGCAACGTCGATTCATGATGTGTCAAGCAACCGGCACGCTGAAGTGCCGCAATGGCTTCATAGGTATTGCACTGCCGGACATCGGCCAGTGTTCCACCATGCAATAATTGCAAAAACTGCACCGTCAACTCGATGTCGTGCCTACCTCCGGGTGTATTCCTTAAGTCCTTGGAAAATGCTGCTGCTTGCTCGGCACGTTTCTCTAACTTGCGTCGAATGGCACGTGTCTCGCTTAGTTCAACACGACTCATGAATTGTTGATAAACCCATGGTTCCAAACGTGAAAGCAACGCTTTCCCAAGATCGCTCGACCCTGCCACAACTCGAGATTTGACAAAACTCAGGCGTTGCCACGTTCTACCCGCCGTTTCGTAGATCCGAATCGCTTCGCGGAAGCTACAGATATGGACGCCCACCTCAGAACGCGGCCCCTCTCGAAGATCGACATCTAATCCAGAGGTCCTAGTTCGATCACCTCTTAACAACTCAACTAGTTCGCTGATTAGCGTGTTGTAAAAGTCGCGATGCCAAACGTTGTTGTTGTCGATCGAATCATAAATAAAAACAATCTTCAGCGGTGAGTTGTAACCCATCTCTCGACCACCGAGGTTCCCCAAACCAATGACTGATATCTCCGCGACACTTCCGTCTGGTCGCTGCGGCTCTCCTCGCCGCTGAACTAAGCGTTTCATGACGAAACTTAAAGCAACCTCAATCAGTGCATCCGCAACATCAGCTAGAAATGCGCCTACTTTCTCAGGTGATAGCCCCAAAACAAATTCGGCATAAGCAACCCTGGTGGATTCTCGGACAAAAAAACGATGAAGAAGAGTCGAAGCACGACTGAATTGCTCCACGTCCATCAGAGAATTCGCTAACTCGTCGATCAAATCATTCCGATTGGACGGTACTCCCTTCGTTTCCAGAATCCAATCGAACATTGTTGGATCGGCACTGAGACGATTTGCAAGAATCTCACTCATCCCCATCAAACTCAACAACGCACCAAGTGTTTCATCATCAACCGTAAAACGTCGCAGCCAATCCTCTGGAAACTCACTCGCATCCAGGAATCGAATTAGGTTCCCGAGAGATTGATCTGGGCTCCGCTCAGACTTCAATTGTTCCGACAGGCGATGCCCAAACTCAGACCGCTCGTCTTTAGATAGTTGAAATGACTGAATCCTTGCTGCAATGGAGATGGATTGCTGCGGATCAGTCCAGCTCACGCCTTGCATCCACGGAATATCATCAACTGAATTATTTTGCATCGCAGAGGTGGAATCCATGGAAGGTTAGATCGTTTGGATGTCAGGAAACTTTGCTCGGAGGTCAAAAGTTTAATCTTTCAACAAGTCTCTGTATCAAGCGAATTCAAGTCAACAATTTCCGGACATTCAATTTGACGGAATTTTGGTTTGATGAGAATTGAGAGGACCAACCCTTCCCACCCCTGGGGTGTGCGTGATCCGTTGATTGCAAGCCAAAACATCCATCGGGACCGGATCGTCAGCAATTCAGGTCACAGATCGATGGCGAAGCCTCGATTTCGTCCAAGCGGGTAACGATATACCGCCTGAACCACTCATTCAATCGAAACAAAAAGACTTCTCCGGCGATTGAAGACACCGCTTCCTGGACCGGGAAAACCGTCAAGCTAGCCGGAAAAGAAGGGCGATTCACGCTCCGATTCTCGCTGCCTGAACACGGGCTCCATCGCCAGTAGATCGTAACTTTAGTGTAAATCCGAGACCCAATATCGTGTAGAGCGCAGATCGTAACCTAGGGTTTCCACGGAGAGTTTGATCGATCAAAAACTGTCGACTTTCCGAGATTCATCAACTCGACACACGTCGAGTTTTCGCATCATTCGATGTGGTGATTCGTCAACGTTCGGGGGAACGCCATTCAATAAACAATTCACGCAAACCATTCTGCAGTAACGACTTCCATGATCTCGACCCCCTCCCATATTCATTCTGGCACCCCACATGCTCTGTCATCCCCTGATCAGGTGGATCGATTCGCAACGGGTGTCAAGGACCAGTCGATGGAAAAGAAAGTGAACCGGCGTAGTCTTCAGGATGATGCCTTTGATGCCGAAGAATCGATCTCTCGGCGAAGCCGCGTGATGGGGCAAAATTTTTCGGACCAAATGGAAGAAGATCTGCTCAGCGATGGCGATAAAACGCCGCAACGAGACGACGCCAACAGCGACCCGTCCGAAGATCCAGTGCGAATGTACCTGATGCAAATGGGGCAAATCCCCTTGCTCACTCGCGATCAAGAAATTGCGGCCGCTCAGCAGATCGAGTGCACTCGTGACCGCTATCGTCACTGGATGCTCGCCACCGACTTCATGCTTCAAGGCGCTTTAAAACTGCTGGAACAGGTTCGGGACAAGAAACTTCGTTTGGATCGAACGATTGAAGTCAGTGTCACCAATGCCTCGGAAAAAAAAGCGATCATGCAGAGGATCGTTCCGAATTGCATCACCCTGCATCACTTGCTGCGTCTGAACAAAGCCGACTACATGGTCGCCATCAACAAACGCCTTCCAATGCGTCAACGAAGGGCGGCATGGAAGAACTTGGTCATTCGTCGCAATAAAGCTGTTCGACTTGTTGAAGAGATGAATCTTCGAACAGGCAAGCTACAGCCTCTATTCGAAAAACTGCGACGAATCTCAACGCAGATGCAAAGCATTCAAGCCCAACTCGATCGCTCCACCGGGCAACCAACACTCTCAGGCCAAAATCTTGATGAACTGAAATCTGATTTGAACCAATTAATGTGTTCAACCTACGAATCACCTGTAACTCTGAAAAAGAGAATTTACCGATGTGATTCCTACCGCGACGACTATGACGCCGCAAAGCGAATTCTCTCAGCAGGTAATTTGCGATTGGTTGTTTCCATCGCAAAGAAATACCGAAACCGCGGGCTGTCGTTCCTTGATCTCATTCAGGAGGGCAACACCGGACTGATGCGAGCAGTGGATAAATTCGAATACGCACGCGGCTATAAATTTAGCACCTACGCGACGTGGTGGATTCGCCAAGCAATCACACGAGCCATTGCGGACCAGAGTCGAACGATTCGTGTTCCCGTTCACATGATCGACACGATGAACAAGATTCGTCAGATCACTCGCGACCTGGTTCAGGAGATTGGCCGTGAGCCCACCGCCGAGGAGGTCTGCGCCCGGAGTGGACTCTCGATTGACGACACCCGAGTCATTCTGAAGATGAGTCGACAACCGCTCTCACTTGACCAGCCCATTGGCGATCACGAAGAAAGCGTCTTCGGAGAGTTCTTGGAAGATTATCGCGACGATGATCCGTTGGTCGAGACCAATCGTGCTGCGTTAAAAACGCAGATTGAGTATGCGATGGAATCACTGAATTATCGTGAACGAGAAATCCTGCGGTTACGATACGGACTGGCCGATGGCTATACCTACACACTCGAAGAAGTGGGCAGGATTTTCCAAGTCACCCGAGAAAGAGTTCGTCAGATTGAAAGCAAGGCTGTTCGAAAACTTCAACAACCTTATCGAGCGAAATCGCTTGTTAGTTTTCTGGATGGTGCAGAACTGTCAATCCTTGATGCAATTGACGCCCTGTAACCAACCGGCAATCAGCTGATTGCTTCTATCAAGGGCGACAGCGTTTGACCAGCTCGTAAAGGCACAAACCCGTTGCGACAGAGACGTTTAAACTGTCGGTCCCCAATTCCATCGGAATGGTGACATGTTCCGTTGCAATGTTCTCCAAAGCGGGATCAAGTCCAGTCGCCTCATTTCCCATCAGTAAAACCACGGGGCGTCCATCTGGCTTCCAAGAGTCGAGCGGAATTGCATCGTCGGATAGGGTTGCCGCAACCATTCGAACCGTCCCATCACTGGCAAGTTCCCCAAGCTCCTGAACCGGACGACCCAAGTGATACAGACGCTGCTTCAGCACATTTGCCATGCTGACCCTAATGGTTCGTCGTGCGAATGGATCAGCGGTACCCGGTTCGACCAGCACATCTTGGATCCCCATGGCCGCCGCGGTCCGCAGCATACTCCCCAGATTCTCTCGTTCACGAATCCCCAGTGCCCCAAGCACAATGGGATGAGTCATTCGAGACCAATCTAAATCTGCCAACTGAAGAAAATTGGGCCGCGTACCGCAGGCGAGTAACCCCCGATGAAACTCGTATCCAACAAGCTCACTTATCTGGGACTTGGGTAACACATAGATGGGTACCTGTTCATCCGCCCAGTTGGCAACTTCCTTTTCGCTGCCCTGCTGAACCAAGACGGAATGGACGTCAAGATCGCTAGCAAGCAACCGCTGAACACAAAGCCGTCCCTCGACGACAAACCAACGGGTACCCGACGGTGCCTTGGAATTCCAACGCAAATCGGCATAGCAAGCTAATCGCGAGTCACCGGCGTCATCCAATCGGTGAACCATCTCCACAGCAACCTTCAGTAATTTAAAACCACATGATTGGGTAACAGAATGCCGGCGATTCGCATAAGGCTCGATGAGCTTGTCAACGATCGGTTACACGCTTCGAAGCAGAGAAATCTGGCCGCTTAATCTTTACCTTGATTGTCTTAAAAAGCTGAGCCTTTCTAAATCATGGCTCCTTATCAAAAGGACGCGACGCTGTCGAAGGCAACGTCTTCCAAGCCGAATCACCAGTCGGATAAGGCTTTGCGTTGAATCAATAGGTCCGCTGTAAACCAAAGTGGATACCATGCAAGAAAAAGGTCCGATATCGCAAATCAGGCGTGGGGCTAACCGCCCCGGTTAATGGATCAGACAAATTGACGGCCAAGTTGGGATCAATGGTTCCGCATGGTTGAATCGCATCTGTGACCGCAATCAGATGATACCCGAGTGTTAGATCCCAACCCTCATAGCGGTGCCATCCAAGCGTGGCATCCAGTTCGGGAACCCATGAAAAATGCTGATCGCTTAATCTTCCTGAATTGGTGCCGCGAACCAGCAGCCCCTCGGCCTCGGTTGAGGTCAACGCGTCAACTTGCGTCGTTGTTTCACCAACACGCAAGGCTTCACGACTCAGAGAACCAAAAGCTAATTTTGCTAAACCCTGAAATGACCACCACCCCTCGCGATAGTCCGCCTGCAATCCGAGTTGCGCGCCATGAAATTCATTTGCCGTTTGGAATTTATCCATCACCGAGATGGTCGAACCAATGGGGGCAAAATCGTCATCCAGCGAGACTGAATCTGATTGAATACTAAGACGCTCGTTAAAACGCAGGAACTGATAGCCGTAAAGAACGTCCACTGTTGTCCCAAACCCTGCGCCAAGAAACTGACGAATTGATAGGTCTGCTCCAAACGCCTCACTGTAGGCGTCAATGTTAATTACCCCGTCGGCCCGACCAGGTGACGCAATCACCTGCGCCTCCGCAGTTGGTGAAAGCTCATCCGTTACATCCAAAAACGGCCTAAGAATCGTTGCATTCTGTGTTTGATCCTGCTGGTAATCAAAGGCTTTTCTGCCTCCATACCATCCGCGACCAACGACTCCCACCGTCTGATCCCGGTTCAACCAATTACCAATTGTCAAACGGACCCCAGATCCCATCCGTGTCAGGATGCGGTCTTCTCCCACCAACGTGACATCGGTTGTGTTTAGACCGTCGGACACCTCGGTGCTGACCAGTGCCGGCAGACGAATACCCCGACGCCACATCATCAAGTAATCAACTCCGCCAAACCACTGTTCATCTACTGAGAGAAGAGAGTTCAATGAAAAGTTAGCCAGTGCATTTTTTAGGCGACCATCCTGACCACGGTAACCACCAATGGCGTCACACCCCAATGTGTCGCACTCAACATCGTGCTCCTCACATCCAAAGACACCACACCCAATTTCATCGCAAGAACTCATCTCGCAAGCATCACAACCATCGCAGGTTGAATCATGTGCTAATTCCGACACCCTTTTTCCAGCGAGCAGCGGTAACGTCGCGAAACGGGTATATCGTTCTAAGCCGATCCTGGCCGCAGATGCACTTTGGACCTCGTCCGTGTGCTCAGAAATCCTTGCAGGTTTGTCCGTCGTTGGATTCTCAACTTCCTCATGAGAAACCTGCTGAACCAAATCATTCGGATAAATAATCCCCTCGGGTTTCACACTACTTTCGGAGGCCGTGCTAGTTGCAGTGCCTGACAATGGAGCATTCGTGATCTGATCTCTCGCAATGAGATCAGCAAGTGTATTAGGGACGACTGGCTGCGAGTCACGGCCGTGACTCGACATTTTCTCTGCAACTTTTCGAGTCACTGCGTCCTCCAGGGCCACCTCCATGAGAGGGCGCCAACGGTTACCCTCCTCACCCGGTTTCAATAACTTTGCAGCTTGATCAGCATCAGCGACAACTCGATGGGGAAGATGTTGATACGAAGCTTGTCGTCTCGCGTTATTTGCTTCCATGACCTCATTAGCTGAAATCATGTTCTTCATTGTTTGATGCGGTTGACGATCATTGTTTTCCTTGGATTGAACCTTCGCTGCGGAAAGAGAGGACTTATTGGGCGCAGGAAGTAAAACGGGTGGGACACCAGCCTTCATTAAGCTCGGTTCACCATTGGTATCCAAAATCACAACAGGCGGCTGATAAGTGCCACGGTCGGGTCCCTTTTGACGTACTTGACCTTCAGCCCGAAGCGCAAACGCCATCAATAAGATGGCCGCAGGAGTGAACGAACGCAGTCGATAAAGGCCCGTTAAGGAACTACCTCGCATGAGGGTCATCAAATTTCTTCCGTGAAACATGAAGTGTTGATTTGGAGCCATCGCAAAACGACGGAGGATACATCGTCTATCGACTGCGGGATCCTTAACGGTTGAGCATTTCTGGCAAAGTTTGACGGTCAGGTGCTTTTTCCTGCCACTGAGGAACCATCAAACCCTTCTCTTACCCCATTGAGAAAACTGCCAAACAGCACGACTCCTAAGCTCCATCGCTGACAACCAACCACCGCCATAGCAAAAGGTATCAAGGCATATGAGATGGCCAAAATCAACGACTTCACCATCAAGGTTGGCCGTATGGCCGACGATCGCGGTCTTGCCACTGAAATGTGGTTTCGGAATTTCCTTTTCCAAATGTTGCCAACGCAATGCCTCAGCGGACTGCTGGTCAATCGGTGCCGCAGGGTCATAGGATGCATGCGTGAGAAAAAATTCATCCAATTCGATGTAATCGTGTAATTGCGATACAAAGTCCTCATGCGATTTCGGCAAAAAACCATTAGGCCGTTTCACACCATAGCTCGCTAATGTTTCACGACCTCCGTAATCAAGCCAAGGTTTTGGCTTCATCTGACCGCTCAGCACGTTCAGCATCATCTGCTCGTGATTACCAAGAATTCCATACCAGTTGGTCGTTTGAGCAAGTCGCAGTAAACGGTCGATCACACGTTTTGAATCATTCCCACGATCAATGTAATCACCGAGCGTGATGACGATGTCATTTACACCCGGATTGAGATAATCCAGCAAAGAGTCCAAGGCACGCGAACAACCGTGAATATCACCGATCGCGTAAATCGAACCCCGGCCTTCAGTGGAGAGAAACAACGACAGACCTCACAAAAAGTCACAGAGGAAAAAGTTGCAGAGGAAAAAGTTGAACTGACGATCGCATCTCCTTTGCTCTCATCATCTAAAGAGCAACGCGACATCTTAAAAGCAACGCTGCCTGATAGCGACACTAGGTAACGAAGCGAGACAACAGAAAAAACCCGCCCTTCGGGGGGATTGGAACATGCTCTCCTCACAAGGAAACAGGGCAAAAGGTCACCCGGAAACTTCTCAAGGAGACCGAGAGTCCAACCTTTGACATTCCAAACATAATAAACAAATGGAACTGAGTTGGCGATACACGCAGCTTCCTAACCTGACAATCAAAGAAGTCCACCACGCAAATTGGGTACGCATTGCCCTTTTTGGCGTTTTAACCGTAGCAAAAGTTCGCTAGGACTCAGGATAGCCATCCGATCTAAGTTGATAATTCGGTTCCGGTGGGCGACAATAGAGCGTCGCGGCGTTTCCTCAATTTCCGCTCCGGGAATCCACTCCCAATAATTTCCCCTGCTACCCGCTGGATAACCGATGTCGACTCAGCAAAATCCTGATCAGACGACAACGCCTGTTCCCACCAACGATGAATCGGCGGATCAAGACGCTGCGGCTTGGGACAATGACATTTCAGAGGAGGAGGAGTCTTTCTTCGAAAATCGAGAGACGACCGCTTTAATCGGTAGCATGCTGGTGCATTTGATCATCGTGCTCACGCTCGCATTGGTCCCGCTAAGGGCTCCGTTTGATGAAGAAGCCGTCGTCATTGTGTCTCCACCACAATATGAGCAGGAGAAGATCGAAGAAATCATAGACGAGGTCACCTACAGCGATCTTCCGCAGGTCAAAGTTGGTGCCAACAGTGTGGCTGATTCCGAAATGGCAGAAGCATCCGCAGAAATGTTTGCAGAAGTTTCGGAGATACCCAATCCAATCGATCTCGAGCCAACGGATCTCGGCCAGATCATGGTCGATAAGATGTTCCAGGATGCGGTGGCACCACTCGACAAACTTACCAACCAAAAAGGAAAGGTAGGGCAAGGTACTGAAGGTGCAGCCGGAGCGGTGGACCGAATCACATTTGAAATCCTGAAAATGCTCGAAGAACGACCGACTATGGTTGTCTGGCTATTTGATCAGAGCGGTTCGCTTCATCGACAACGACGAGAAATTCGTGATCGATTTGACCGTATCTACACCGAACTGGGAATTGCCGAGCAGAGCGGGGCCAAGGGGTTCCGAAAAAACGCAAACGAAGTTCCATTGTTGACCTCAATTGTTGGATTCGGCAGCGGTGTTAATCTCTTCACTGAAGAACCAACCGATGACCTCAATGAGATTAAATCGATTGTTGACAATATCGAAGTGGATTCTTCGGGCGAAGAAAAAGTCTTCTCAGCCATCTCCTCCGCGGCTGACAAGTACAAAAGCTTGCGCCGAAACCGCTCAAGCCGAGGCCCACAACGTAACTTGCTTTTTGTCGTGGTCACTGACGAGCGAGGCGATGACCCCAACATGCTGGAAGTAGCGGTTGACGATTGCCGAAAATGGGGCATTCCTGTTTACGTCATCGGAGTACCCGCTCCATTTGGTCGGGAACATTCTTTGGTGAAGTACGTTGACCCCGATCCCAAATACGACCAATCACCGCAATGGGCGCAAGTCGATCAGGGACCTGAAACGTTTTTACCAGAACGAGTCCAAGTAGGCTTTACCGGCAACTTTGAACAGGAACCGGTCATCGACAGCGGATTCGGCCCCTACGCTTTGACTCGACTCTGTTATGAAACCGGCGGGATCTATTTCACCGTCCACCCAAACCGCAATGTCAGTCGTCAGGTCAGACGCAATGAAATCGACGAGTACGCCTCGGACATGAAGTACTTCTTCGATCCCAACGCGATGGGTCGCTACCGGCCCGACTACTTGGCTCCCGAGGATTACGTTTCCATGGTGAAGGCCAGTCCGCTGCGAAGCGCATTGGTCAATGCGGCGCAAATGAGACCGGCAACCGGTATTACCCGTCCGAGAACTCGGTTTGTCAAAACAGGTGAAGCCCAGTTAGTTGGGGAATTAACAACTGCTCAACAGGATGCAGCGAAACTGGAACCAACACTCATCCGCATGGCCGATGTCCTGGAACCGGGAATGGCGTCACGGGATACAGAGGAAAGCCTTCGGTGGAAAGCTGGTTTTGACCTGGCCATGGGCAGAGTGCTGGCCCAAAAGGTCCGAACAGAGACCTACAATGCCATGCTCGCGAAAGCCAAACGAGGCATGAACTTCGAAGATGAGAACAGTAACACTTGGGTACTTGTTCCAAGTGATGAGATCTCAGTGGGAAGCAAATGGGTTAGTGAAGCGAAAAAAGCTCGCGAGTTACTTCAAAGCGTCGTTACTCAACATGCGGGAACGCCTTGGGCATTGCTTGCGAAACAAGAACTCGATGTTTCAATTGGCTGGGAATGGAAGGAAGAGCAAACAGAAATGAACCCCCCCGCTCCCAATCGGCCCGGCAATAACAATAACAACCCGCCACCTCGTCCACCCAGTGATGACAAGGCTCGAATGATTAAGAAGGCACCGAAACGACCGATTCCCAAATTATAGGGGTCAGCGTCTTATAGGGGCAGCGTCGAATCCTTGTCACTGACATCCGGTGATCATTGCGTCGCAAGCCTTTATTCTGGCCACGACTCAAATAGCTTGACGCACACAATTTGGCTAGCCAAGTTTCTTCCTTGGCGGTTCATGAGGCCTCCGCATTTCGGCAACGCCCCTCATCGCTCGATGAAGGTGATTGCGCGAGATGATTGCGCAAAATGATTGCGTTACGAAAGAAATCATCGAAGCTCTTTCAAACGCCGCAGGAATGCACGTTCAACTCGTCATCCCGGCCATCCTTCAAATCTCGACTGCTCGACTCAAATCACAGGCGGATTGACCAACCTGCTCTTGGTAACACCCAATCAAATCGCTTGCGTCTGAACGAATACAACGCATCGGATCCTTCAAAATACCAACAGGATCAAATAGTGCCTTCTGGCCAATAGCGAAATTGCATACCCAAACGATTGGCATCAAGGCAATTCACTTTTTGCCTTCGATTCAAGACCCGGAACCTTATTCCCCTAGGATAGATCTACGACACACCTCGGATACATCTACGACACACCTCCGGCAGGAATCATCCCAATCCCTGGCAGAATGAATCATCTTCTTGATCAATCGAGGCTGACGGACTGCTTTCAACCAGTGACATCAAATCATTTGCCTAGCCAGCAGACGCTTCATCACGAAAAAAACAGGATCTTCAAAGATCACGATCACAAACCGCTGCCAGACAAAGCCAAGCAGACCGAACCGCACCAGATGCCGTAAGATGACGCCTTTGAGCAAGAATCAAGCGCAACTCTGACACTACGCTCCGCAGTACTTCCACCTATCACTGGGCGAGCCTCATTGAGGCCGCTATGGCGATAAATCGCTGCAATCCCTCTTCAACAAAACTGGCACAGTTGGGACGTTGCAACAAAGTGAACAATCATGGGCTGCAACCGCCAGCAAACCAATTGGCGTTGATCCTTGGATGGATGCTAAAAGTTGTTCTTCAGCATCAGGGAATCTCGAAGAGATCGGCTATTACGATTCCTTCACGTCATCGTCCGTTTTTTGCTCCGAACTATCAGCCGCCACTGCGGGCGTGTCACCCTCAGGTTGATCAGCACCTTCAACGACTTCGTCAGCATCTTCCTCTGGCGGAACACGAACAACGGCAATCAATTGATCACCTTGATCAACATTCATAATTCGAACGCCCTGAGTGTTACGACCGATGACACCAATATCAGCGGCTTTTATTCGTTGAATCTTACCCTTTGCGGTCATCATGAAGACTTCGTCTTCATCAGTAACTCTGGCGATACCAATCACTTCGCCGTTTCGCTCGCTGGTTCGAATATCTCGAACACCTTTACCACCACGTTTCTGCGTACGATATCGCGAACTGGAGGACCCCGAATCTTCTTCAGGCTCAGCTTCCTCGACGCCCGACAACGCATTAGGCCCGAAGGCGGTTCGTTTGCCGTGTCCGTTCTCGCAAACCGTCAGCAGGCTTGCACTTGGGTCCGCTACCACCATACCGACCACTCGATCTCCCGCCAGCAATGAAACGCCTTTGACACCCGAGGTGTTTCGGCCCATTGGGCGAGCGTCCGACTCCCGAAAACGGATTGCCATACCCTTCGCGGTGACGAGAATCACTTCGTCCCCGGGGCCAACAACTGCCGCATCCACCAACTCATCACCCTCACGCAGTTTAATGGCGATGATGCCACCACGCTTAGGACGACTATATTGCTCGAGCGGGGTCTTTTTCACCAAGCCACTTCGGGTGGCCATCACAACGTAGTAACCTTCTTGGTCAAAATCACGAATCGCCAAGCATTCCGCTACCTTCTCGTCTTCTTCCAAATTGAGCAGATTAACAATCGCACGTCCCTTGCTGTCACGCGCCAATTGAGGAAGGTCATAAACTTTCTGCCATCGCACTTTCCCCGCCGTTGTCAGGAACAGCAAGTAGGCATGAGTGCTTGCGACAAAAAGATGATTGATCGGATCTTCCTCATCCGTCTTTGCTCCCTTGAGCCCCTTACCGCCACGACGTTGCGTGTTGTAAACACTCGAGGGCGTCCGTTTGATATACCCCTGGTGTGAGATCGAGACGACCATTGTCTCTTCGGTAATCAAATCTTCGAGATTAATGTTACCGAGTTCCTCTAACGAAATCTCGGTTCGACGATTGTCTCCAAATCGACGCTTCACTTCCTCAAGATCGTCCTTGATGATGCCGTAAATTCGTTCTGAACTGGCAAGGATGTCGACGTAATCGGCGATTTCTGCAAGCAAACTTGAATGCTCGTCAGTCAATTTCTCTTGCTCAAGATTAACTAACTGACCGAGCCGCATCCTCAGAATCTCATCGGTCTGAACGCTGGTCAAAGTGTAGGCCGGCGCGTCACCTCGCTCGAGAACAAATTGACTGAACCCATCTTCACCAAGAGCTCGCTGCATCATTGCCGCTGGGCATTCTATTCCCATCAAACGCTGCTTAGCTTCGGCCTGCGTTCGACTCTCACGAATTGTCTGGATAATCTGATCAATGTTAGCGAGTGCTAACAAAAGACCCTCGACAGTGTGCTTTCGACGCCTGGCGCGGGCGAGCAAGAACTGTGTACGGCGGCGTATCACATTCACTCGATGCCGAATGAACTCCGTCAACATCTCCTTGAGCGTTAATTCTCGAGGCTTCCCGTCGACCAAAGCGAGAAAAATGATCGAAAAGGTCGTCTGCAGCGGCGAAAACTGATAAAGCTGATTGAGGACAACATCAGGGTCCGCGTCACGCTTCAACTCAATCACTAACCGGACCGGTTCTTTGAGATCACTCTCGTCGCGGATCCCGGAAATACCTTTGATCTTATCGCCGTTGACCAACTCGGCGATTTTCTTAACCACGCCGTCGCGAGTCTGCTGATAGGGGATCTCTGAGACGATGATCCGTGAACGAGTCCCTTTTTTCTCCTCGATCGAACAGCGAGCCCGCAAAACGATCGTGCTGCGTCCGGTTTGATAACCTCGCCAGATACCCGAGCGACCACAAATAATCCCACCAGTCGGGAAGTCTGGACCGGGAACAATCTCAAATAGTTCTTGGTTGGTCATCTCCGGTCGGTCGACCAACGCAATGATCGCATCACAAACCTCGGTTGGATTGTGCGGAGGAATGCTGGTTGCCATTCCCACTGCGATCCCACCAGAACCATTCACCAGCAGGCTGGGGAATTTACTCGGTAAAACAGTGGGCTCGGTTCTCGCTTCATCATAGGTCGGGATGTAATCGACGGTATCGAGCTTGATGTCCTCGAGCATCGCAGCAGCGACAGCACTGAGCCTCGCCTCGGTATATCGCATCGCAGCAGGAGGCAAACCGGCAATGCTGCCAAAATTACCCTGCTTGTCGATTAACATTCGACGCATGTTCCATTCCTGGGCCATGCGTACGAGCGTCGGATAGATGACGCTTTCACCATGCGGGTGGTAGTTACCAGAGGTGTCACCAGAGATTTTCGCACACTTGACGCGTTTGCTGCCTGGGCCAAGATTCAGATCGTTCATCGCCACCAAGATTCGCCGCTGGCTTGGTTTCAGCCCGTCACGAACATCCGGCAACGCTCGACTGACAATGACACTCATTGCGTAGGTCAGGTAACTATCCCTCAGCTCATCCTCGATTGGCATATCGAGCATTCGAAAAGCACCGGGACCCGTCCCAGAACCACCGCTTTCTGAACTGGAAGCCGAGTCGCCTGACACGCCATTTGGATCGTTACTGTCGTCGTCAGCCAATGGGAATATCCTAAGATGAGAGAGAGTCGGACCGCTGGTAGAAACGGCCCCTCATTAACCCCCAAATTCTATCGCATTTATCTCCCAGCCACAACGACCCAAAACGATCGCAACGGCCTCGCAACTCGTTACACATCAGCAACTTGCGAACAGGGCAATGCGGCAAGACCTGAATAAGAAAAGGCACTGCCTGGAACCGGTGGTGACCGTGGCTGAACCAACCCATGCCCCACCCCCAAACGCAGAGGCAAATGCCCCCACTTGGCGGTCAGTAATTGCCTGTCTCCATTAATCCTGAAGCTGCCTGAGAATCGATGCGGGGCCAAAGACCAAAGGCCAAAGACCGGAGCATGCAGAAGGACGTGCAAGCCCTTAGTAAGTGCTTCCTATAAACACGCCAACGATCAATGGTCGTTGGGGCGTCTATCGCTTCACTCGCGCGTTACCATCCCAGATACTCCAAACCTGATCCTCATCCGCGGGCTGGCCGTAATCGGTGTACATCGTGGCAGCTAAAGCGCCGGTGGCCCAACCGAATTGTGTGCTCTTTTCCGCATCCCATTGGCTCAGAACCCCGTAGAGCAGACCACCTACGAAGCCATCACCACCACCAATCCGATCCAGCACCCCAATCTCTCGTGGCTTCACTACGTGCCAATCTTCGCCGCTGGAAACAATCGCTCCCCACATGTGCGAATTGGCGCTCTCGACTTCCCGAAGCGTTGTCGCAAACAGACTGGCGTTGGAATACTGCTGCTTGACTCGCTGAATCATTTCTTTGAAACCGTCAATTTTGGCACCGATGTCTTCGCCACCAGCTTCAGGACCTTCGATATCAAGGCACAGCTGAAAGTCCTCTTCGTTCCCAATCAAAATATCAGACAGACTTGCGATTTCCTTGAAAGCCGCAGAAAGTTCCGCCTCACGTCCAGCCCAGAACGACGCACGATGGTTCAAGTCAAACGAGATCCGAGCGCCATGTTTTTTGGCAGCCCGGGCGATCTCGAGGCAAAATTCACTCGCATCCTCAGACAACGCCGCGATCAACCCAGACATGTGAACAATCTTCGCTCCCTCGTCGCGAAAAATCCGATCCATATCAAAGTACTTTACATTCAAGAACCGACCAACTTCACCCGCTCGGTCGTTCTGCACACGTGGACCACGTGTGCCCCACCCGCTGTCGGCCATGTTGATCTGATGCCGAACACCCCAAGGAGTATCCTGATCAAATTCTGGTCCTTCGTAATCCATATGCCGACGAGCCAAATCATCCTTGATAAAACGGGCAACAGGACTCTCTTTGACAAACGCTGTCAAGATTTTCACAGGTAAGCCCAAGAACGACGAGACACTACCGACATTTGACTCAGCGCTGGTCGCCTGCATTTTGAATGTATCGCTGCAGTGAAATGGCTGGTGATCAACCGGCGTCAAGCGAGTTCCCATGCTTGTTGGAATGACCAACGAATACTTTGCATCTTCACGTAATTCAATCATCTGATTCTTCCTCGTTTCAGGATGGTTATCTGCTAAATGTTTGATCCGTCCGAACACAGCCATCGGTCAGCGGAAATCATTCGGACTCAATCGCTTCCAAGATTCGATTCATGTTGCGACTCGCCAATCAATCCTATGATCGTGATTGGCGGAATATTTTATGTTCGTGTGATGAGAACCTTCACGATTCCACGCTGTGCACGATCACCCTCTCAATAAAAACATTAACCATTGCCGGTCAACTTGAGAAGCAATTCACCCAGAAACAAAATGAATAAACTCGCCGCGATGATTCAGGTATCTAGATGGTGACCGACGCAAATCCGCCATCGACAGCAATGTTCTGCCCCGTGACAAAAGAAGAGGCGTTCCTACAGGCCAGCCATATCGCAGCCCCAGCCAGTTCTTCCGGTTTGCCAAAGCGAGCCATGGGAGTGTGCCCGACAATCTGGCCCCCACGTTCGGTGTAACTACCGTCCTCATTGAAAAGCAGCTTCCGGTTTTGTTCGGCTGGAAAGAAACCGGGGCTAATCGCGTTGACCCGAACGCCGGTGGTCGCCCATTCACGAGCTAGCCACAAAGTGAAATTGATAACCGCGGCCTTGGCAGCTGAATACGCCACCACCCGAGATAAAGGAATCATGCCAGACATCGACGCAATGTTGATCACACTTCCAACACCCGCCTCCAACATGTCAGGACCGAACACCTGACTTGGCAGCAAAGCTCCACCAACAAGGTTCAAGTCAAAAACCTCTCTCCATGCATCAAGTGGCAACTTGCAAATCTCTCCACCTGGAGGAATTGTTGCATCGGGGCGGTTTCCCCCCGCCGCATTGATCAGAACGGATGCTGGTGAGCCGCTCCACGACTTAATCGACTCGCGAGCCTCATTCAGCGAATCGGCGTCTAACCCGTCAGCGGTGAAAAATTTGGCGATGCCACCTAATTCATCAATTTTTGCAACGCGGGCTTGTCCACGCTCTGCGTTGCGACCAACCACCGCCACCTTGGCACCCGCGACGGCGAGCGATTCAGCCATCATGCCACCAAGCTCACCAGTCCCACCAATTACGACTGCCACATCATCGTTTAGCTGAAACAGCTTGCTCATGGTTCAATTACGCAGGTTGAAATGAATCGTGAATTAGCACAGCCTCTGCGACTGACGAACGTCGAATCTCGTCATCTCCGGTGAGCCCATTGACTCCCGACAGTTAACGATCGGACCCGGAACGCTCAAGCAAGCCGAAAAGAAACATCTTGTTGCCAGATCTGTACCTAAAGTGAAGAGCGATAATCTAGCCTGTCGCAACGAAAAATAACAGATGACTGTCCAAATCAATGCAGCCCATTGAATCAACCATCGCGAAGGAAAGACGACTACCTTTTCCTCGGATCTCCGCCGTTCCTCGCTGAAAGAAACCTTGATCATCAGAAAGAATGTTGTGAGCACTTCCTTCCCGATCACCATCGACTTTTCGTTAGTCGAAATCATCGATAGCCAGAACCCACCGGAGGATAATGCAGACAGGCTTCATGGAGGAACTTCCGATGAAAACACATCTCTCGGTGAGAACAAATTCTGAAAGACGATGACCGGACTAGCGGACCGAAGCTTAGAAAACATCCAATTCCCAACACCCTCGGCTTCCCCCCCCTGAGCTACCAACAGAACTCAAAGACGGTGCCAACTCGGGCAAAACCAAAAACATCCTCCTCTGGATCAACCGATCCATCACCGTTGCTGCACCTGAAGATCCACCTGCGCTATACCCAGGGTCAAAACACCGCCAGCAAGCGGACAGTCACTGCGAGGCAGCACTCAACATTCACACCTCGATTGCGAGCGAGATGAATCAACGCACCGGCAACGATGGAAAACCTAATCGATGACGCTATCGGCAAGTCCAGCTGCATTGATGCTTGGATTCTCGTACCAGACAACGCCAAGATTCGTCACCTCTTCACAAGTAAGAACATCTAAATCACCGTCTCTATCCAAGTCAATCGGTACCACCAAATCGTGTTTAACACCATCAACCCCGCTCAATTCTTTTAGGTGCCAAATACGACCCGACGGCCCTGAACGAGGCACAAACCGACCCAACCCCATCTTGGGAGCTCTTGCATTCTCCGTGGAAAAAACAATCTCTGTCATTCCATCACCATCAAAATCTCCAACAGCAGGGGCCTTTGCGGTTCCATAGTCCGAGCTGATCTCCAAAACACTTTCGCTCCAGTTCAATCCAGTAATATCTTGCCGTTCCAACAACAGTAAACGATCTGGCTTGATTGCAACCACGACATCCTCATATCGATCCGAGTTCACATCACCGAGACACAGGAACATCGCCTCTTGCTGCAAAGCTCCAATGCCATGACCGGACCATGCATCCGAATTCTCTGACTGCCCAGAACCGGGGTTCTCCAACCAATAAGCCCCGCTGGATTCGCCCTTGCGATCGGTGAACAGCAGATCCGATAGCCCGTCTGCATTCATATCGGTCACTTCAAGAGACATTAACCAACCAACATCGACCAACGAATGCCACTTCCACCGCTTAACGTCTCTGGGATCCGCCGGCACTTCCCACCACCCGAGCTCGGCCCCCGGCCCTTTTCCACCAGCAACGATGTCGACTTGACCGTCCTGATTGACATCCATCAAAGCCGCAAACATCCAACGAAATCGCTGCAGGGAATCAGGCACAGCAACCGTCTGCCACGCAGACTCATCAAACAAATTTCCCTTGGGACCCCAATGGACAAAAACTCCTTGCGTCCGCCCCTCACAGCAACTCACCACATCAAGGACACCATCGCCATCTAAATCAAACATCACCGCGTCTTCGACGTCTTTCGCCGCACCGACGTTGATCGACAGCCAGGGTTCTCGCACAGCCTCAACACCGGGGTGGATGCAGATCCGAACGACACCCCCCTGCTCCCAGCCCGAAACAAGATCAGGCAATCCATCCCCATTCGCATCAGCAATCCGAGTTCCATCAGACCCACGCGAATGATTATCAATGACATGTCGCACCCAAGGATCATCCGCATCCACTTTCTGGGTAAAGCCCGGTGTCAGGCAGACCAACAGAGTGCAAAGGAAACAAAGAAAAAAAGGGATTTGTAGACATTTTGCAGGATTCGAAATGGCAGATCGTGCGCGACCATCGACTGAAACGTACGGCACACGCTGGCAACGCATCACAATTCCTATCGCGAACAAGATCATGATTACCCTATCGAACAAAAGACCTCTCTCGTCGGGGACAGTCACGACAAGAACTGAAACCTCGCTCCCTCAATCGAGAACCGAACAAATCATCGAACACTCTCTTCGATTCTTGACCAAACCAGACAAATCAAAACTTCACCATATTCGATAATCGCTCGAAGCGATAACATCTGAGGACAAAAACACGACGGATTCCAACGCGTGAAACAGTTTATCAGTTCGCGACTGACTCAATGAACGGAACACCGCTAGCATGCATGAGAACCAAATGGGAAAAAACTGGACGCAGTTAATTGGCATCCTGTTCATGTCCTTCAACTCCAGCCAATGCTTGGCCTCGGAGATTGGCCATCTTTTTAATGTCCATCCCGGCTTGAAAATTTCAAAAATTGCAACGGACCAACATGTCCATGACTGTACCAGCATCGCAATCGGCAACAACCAAACGATCTTTGTCGCCGGACCAAATTACCTTCGAAGAATTACGTTAGAGCCTAAGACAAATGCGATCCTTGATGTCGCGGAAGTGACTGACTCGACTCAACAAGCCGCTCAAGGACTCTGCATCGACCAAGGATCACTTTACTATGTTGGTGACGGCGCTGTCTGGCGAGTTCCGGACGCTTATTCATCTCAACCACAAACACCGGAAAGCATCTTCACCGTTCCAACCGGTGGCGAACACCGAAGTCACGCGATTCGAAAAGGAAAGCAGGGCAATTGGTTTTTGATCACGGGCAACGACTGCGACTCATTGTTCGCTCATCAAAACTCAACCAAAACAATGATCCCCTCGCCGCGAGCTGGAGCGATTTGGAAAATCTCCGATGACTGGACTCAGTTTGAAGTCTGGGCTCATGGATTCCGCAATGCCTATGACTTTGATTTTGCAGCTGACGGAAAAATCATCACATTCGACAGCGATGGCGAGCGTGATGTTTCCTTACCTTGGTACCGACCAACTCGTGTGTTTGAGGTCCAGCAGGGACAAGACGCTGGCTGGGTTAGCCGCAGTTGGAAACGCAGCAACATCGATCCATTGATGCCTGAAGTCCTTGCCGAATTTGGCCGCGGTTCGCCCACTGGAGTCAAACGTTCACCCAATGGCCGAATGCCTCTAGCACTTCATAACGGGACATTCGTGCTTGATTGGACCTTCGGGAAAGTACTCTTTGTGTCCGACCAAGGAGACACTCACTGCATCGTGAAACCAATGGGCACACAAGGGTTTCCCGTCACCGACATTGAAGTTTTTGACAATGACCAGATTATTGTCAGCACTGGCGGCAGAGGCAGCGAAGGAGCCCTTTACCTGATTAGCTCAGTCGAACCAGGCAAAACCCTTCGCTCACCCAACAGTCTTACCGAGGGTGGACAACGTCCCGAATCTGATGAGTCCAAACTGACCCCTCTCCTTCGAAAAGTCAGAGACCAAACGAGCCTGGTAATTCACCCCGAACTGGCTCGAACCGCCGTTGATGCGATGCAGCGGATCGGAATCAGACGCGATCAATTCATCGACGCCCTATCGCTATTGATTGAAAGCCTCGGTGGCCTCGGCCCCGGCAATCCGAAGGACGCGAGAGGAAAGACACAGGTCGCCGCCGTTTTTGATGGCTACCGAGGACGAATACGCCCCCGCATCTCCGAGGAACTCGCTGCAGAGGCAAGTTCGTTTCTGCTTGATTCAATCGGCAAGCACCAACTCGACCAAGAACTTTTGGACCAAATCATTCGAACGTTGGCAGTCTTGGAACCCGAGAGCCAACGCGCGCTCAACGTCTTAATCGACGAAATTGACAAGGTAGAATCCCCAACCGCCAAACTGCATCGATTAATTGCGGTCGCAAGAATACCTGCCAAGAGAAACGACTTACAGACCGAACGGATCGCAGCTGCGATGCTGCAAATCCCAAGGTTAATCCGAGAACAGGGGATGCGAGTGGATCGGCACTGGCCCATCAGACTGGCCGAACTCTTCGAAGCCCTTCAATACCGGGACTCTCTGCTACCAAGTCGACTGGTAGCCTCCCTGGATTTTGGAAATCCTGCAGATCTCGTGTGGATGGAACGTATGGACCCGGAGAACCTCGAGCGTGCGAGGCAAAAACTGCTCTCCCGGCCGGAGATTCGAAACAACTCAGAAATAGCGATGTTCATCGCCCTCGGTCACGATGTCGTCCCTCGACCCGTGATTCGCCAATGGATGGAAACAGAGACGACCCGACCGGCAGCAATCATTGCGATCACCAACGATGCCCGACCATCAGACCTGCCTACTCTTCAACAGGCAGCTTGGTCCACCGATCCACTGATTAGAAAACGTTCCAGAGACGCACTTAAACGTCTTGATGCGATGGTTCCTCCACGACCCGGATCTGATCATTTGATCATCGACTGGGAAGTACGCTCTCAAACAATCCTTGAATTAGCAGGCGACTCCAATTTAGGATTAAGAACCTTCAAGGATCTCAAATGCGATGTTTGCCATGATGGGCAAAAAGCAACAGGTCCCAACCTAAGTGGGATTGGAAAACGATTCGGACCCAAGGATCTGCTCAGATCAATTTATGACCCCAGTGACTCGATACCTGATCGCTACCAGCAAAAACAAATTGCTATTTCCGACGGTCGCATCCTTAGTGGCATCCCCATCTACAATAGCGTCGATGGGATAACGCTGGTCAACCTGGAAGGCGAAACGATACGCATCAACCATGATCAAATCATGAATTCTAAAAATTCACCCACATCTTTCATGCCCGAAGGTCTGCTGGACACCTTAAATAATCAACAGATCGCTGACCTCATCTCCTACCTTCAAACAAGATAATCCACAAAAATCCAATCGATAAAAAACAAACAGAGCTGTCAGGATCTCAAAGGTGTGACGACCACTTCTTCATTACCTGTCTTTTCAGATGACGAAAAAAAGCCGGAATACATGGGCAGAGGCCAATCTTTCACTTGCACCACTTCCCAATGATCTGTTTCTCAGAAATCCGCCGACGATGCTTTCACTATTCAGGCACGACCAACAAGTAAGCATTTTAATTGTTGGAGACATCGAAAAAGACCCTAACTCCTACCGCCTACAATCAACCGACAGAACCACCCACTGACATTATCGAAGACCGCGAAAGACATTTCCATGAAGACCTGCCTACTCAGTCTGATCGTCACCCTCGCTTTGCTTGGCCAAGTCGGCGCATCCGAAACGCCGCCCAATATCATCGTCTTGCTTTGTGATGACCTCGGTTACGGCGATCTGGAATGCTATGGCCACCCGACGATCAAAACGCCAAATCTTAACCGTTTGGCGGCGGAGGGCATTCGCTTTAGTGATTGCTACTCAGCAGCTCCGGTCTGCTCACCATCCCGGGTCGGACTGCTCACCGGAAGAAGTCCCAATCGAGCAGGGGTTTATGATTGGATCCCCGAGGCAGGAAAACCAACGGCGAACCTTCGACATCTTGTTCATATGCGCCAACAGGAACAAACCATTGCCCAGTTCCTGCGACCGGCAGGTTACAAAACTTGTCAGGTCGGCAAATGGCACTGTAACTCAAGGTTTAATCAGCCCACTCAACCACAACCCGGCGACTTTGGATTTGATCACTGGCTTGCGACGCAAAACAACGCTGCCCCATCCCATGAAAACCCAACCAACTTCGTCAGAAATGGGACGCGAATCGGGCCGATCAAAGGATACAGCTGTCAGCTAATCGTTGACGAGGCTATCGACTGGCTATCGAAAGACAAAAACTCTTCTCCCTTCTTCCTATTTGTCGCATTCCACGAGCCACACGAACCAGTCGCCTCACCCGAATCGATGGTCCAGCACTACCTTTCGTCGGCGAAAACCAAAGACCAAGCTCAATACTTCGCCAACGTCGCAAACATCGATGATGCCGTTGGCCGACTGATTCACCAACTCGATGAAATGCAACTTCGGGAAAACACGATCATCATTTTCACCTCGGACAACGGCCCTGAAACGCTCAATCGTTATCGATCAGCCAATCGGTCATACGGACAGTCGGGTCCACTCAAAGGAATGAAACTTCACACAACCGAAGCTGGGTTTCGAGTCGCCGGAATCCTTAACTGGAAGAATCATTTGCCTAAGGCTTTAATTGGTTCCGTCAATGAGACTCCCATAACAGCACTCGACTTCCTACCAACTTTTTGCGAATTGGCGAATGCATCAATACCTGCTGACCATCACCTTGATGGAACCTCAATCACTCCAATTCTCAGGAACGATCAATTCGAGAGAAAAAAACCACTGATCTGGGCCTATTACAATGCGATTAACGACGCCCGGATTGCAATGCGTGACGGTCAATGGAAAGTTCTTGCCAAACTCAATGGTGGAAAGACCCGAAAACTGACAAACCTCACGCGGGATACTTTACCGCTGGTTCGAGATGCAGAACTGACCGATTTCGAGATTTACAATCTGCAAACAGATATTCAAGAGCAAAATAACCTTGCGTCATCGAATCCGGAATTAACCAAGCGGCTTTCTAAAAAACTGCTCGATGAATATCGAACGCTCGTTAACGAATCACATGTGTGGTAGATAAAAAACTCGGGCAACGATCAGGGTGATCCTTCGCGATCACGCGTCACCCCTACCATTAAAATTTGCCGAACCAGAGAAGTCGTCGAGGTCAGCGAGCGACTATCTTGAGAATGCATCCTAGGACGGGGATTTTGTTTGCAAATCCGCACGCGCCTGTTGCAGGAATTGCATTGCCTCAAGCGGTGTCATGGCATCAATTTCGAGTTTCTGAATTTGCTCGAGAAGCGGATGATCAGCTAATCCAAACAGTGTTAGCTGAAACTGGCCACTGGACTCTGAAGCACCCGGAGTCCGGATGGTCGGCCGGTCCAAAGCATCTCGGTGATCCGCCTCTAATTGAGCCAAAACATCTTTTGCACGCTCGTTGACGGCACTGGGAATCCCCGCAAGCCTCGCAACATGAATGCCATAACTTTTGTCCGCGCCACCTCGGATAATACGATGCAGAAAAACCACCTCATCATTCCATTCCTTCACCGCAACATTCAAGTTGCAAACCCTCGGCAGAGATTCTTCAAGTTGCGTCAATTCATGGTAATGGGTGGCGAAAAGTGTTCGGCAACCAATTTGCTCATGTAGATGCTCGGTGATCGCCCAAGCGAGTGAGAGACCATCATAAGTACTTGTACCTCGGCCAATCTCGTCAAGTATCACCAGACTACGGGATGTCGCTGTATTCAAAATCCGAGCTGTCTCTACCATCTCGACCATAAAGGTACTTTGGCCGCGGCTCAACTCATCGCTTGCACCCACCCTCGCGAAGATACGATCGGCAATCCCGATTTCAGCCGATTCAGCCGGCACATTGGAACCTGCCTGAGCAAGTAACGTGATCAGTGCTATTTGTCGGATATACGTGCTCTTGCCGGCCATGTTGGGTCCGGTGATCAGCAAAATCATGCCCTCCTCAGGCGACTGCGTGCAGTCGTTGGGAACAAATTCTCCCTGCGGTAAGGTGACGTCGAGAACAGGATGCCGTCCCGAATCAATTTTCAAAATAGAATCTTCGTTGAGGGATGGTCGAACCCAACGCCGCTGTGAGGCAAGTTCAGCAAGCGAAGCATAAACATCAACCTCCGCGACAGCAGCGGCGACCTCCTGCAGCACAGGCAAATGCTGATGAGTCGCTTCTCGTAATTGCTGAAACAACAATTGCTCTCGCGCCGTCGCTTTCTCATCGGCCGCGAGAACGGTCTCTTCGTACTCTTTCAATTCAGGAGTGATGAAGCGTTCGCAATTTTTCAAAGTTTGCTTGCGAATGAAATGCGGTGGAACATGATCCCGATGGGCATTGGTGACCTCGAGATAGTACCCAAAGACTTTGTTGTAACCAACCTTCAGATTCTGGATTCCAGTCTCATCCATCTGCTTTCTTTGATAAGCAGCAATCCATTCTTTGCCCCCGCGAGCCAACTCTCGAAGGTGATCTAGATCAACGTCGTAACCCGAACGGATAAAGTTCCCGTCGGATGCAAAAACGGGACACTCATCTGCGAGTGCCTTCTCAAGCATTTCACAAAGATCAGGACATAGATGGAGATGCGACTCCACCCAAAGCAAACGGGCAGGATCTCTTCCTGAAAGTTTTGACTTCAGTTCGGGAAGTCCTTTAAGTGTGCTGGCCACCTGCTGTAAATCGCGGGGACCTGTTCGGCCGGTCGCAATTCGTGCGAGCAGTCGTGTCAAATCGTATGTCTCTTTGAGAAGCTCGCGAACCTCTCCTCGAAGCGAGGCTTCGTCGACTAATTCTTCGACTGCATCTTGACGAGCAATGATTGCCAAACGATCAATCAACGGTGCCGCGATCCAATCCGCGAGTAAACGCGAACCCATTGAAGTGCAGGTACGATCCATGACGCCCAGCAATGAACCCTCTCGGGAGCCACTACGCAACGTGCGGGTCACCTCGAGACTGCGACGTGTCGCTGCATCAATCTGGAGGAATCCACTTCGATGGTGCGCCGAGATTGACCTAAAGTGATCCAACCCACCTCGCTGTGTTTCCTCAAGGTACGCCAATGCTGCACCTGCAGCTCGAACCGCGATTGAGTCAGAGGATTCGAAACCAAACCCTTCAAGGTTGTGAACCGAAAATTGCTTCTGTAGTATCTCGATTGATGCATCTTCAGCAAAAGACCAGGCAGGACGCGCTGTCCATGACCAAGGCGCGGTGCTGTCCGGTGAGAATCTTGGATCATCTTCACGGTACAAAACTTCGGCTGGGCCGATGCGAGCCAACTCATCCTCCACTCTGGATGCTGGAAAAACACCGGCCTCAAAACGACCACTGGAGAGTTCAGCCCAAGCAATACCCACCGTTTCCGCTTCACGCCCTTTTTTCTTTGAGGACGACAAGCAAACAGCAGCAAGGTAATTGGTCTCTCGAGGATCTAGTAAACCGTCGTCAGTCAACGTTCCCGCACTGACAACCCGAGTGATCTCTCGCTTGACGAGTCCTTTCGCAAGCTTCGGGTCTTCAACTTGCTCACAAACCGCTGCGCGGTAACCTGCACGAATCAGTTTTTGAAGATAAGGGTCTAGCTGGTGATGCGGGAAACCCGCCATCGCCGTGGGATTCTCGCTGTCCTTGTCGCGACTTGTCAGGGTCAAGCCAAGTACCTTGGCCCCGATTTTCGCGTCCTCCAGAAACAGTTCGTAAAAATCACCCATGCGGAAAAACAGCAGTGCGTCTCCGCAAGCTGTCTTCGCTTCGTGGTATTGTCTCATCATCGGTGTCATAGGCAGAATCCTACCGATTTCAATGACCAACGCCCAGTCGCCCAAGCCTTCGAACGGGCCCGTAAAACAAATTGAACAGGTCGAGGCCTGAAATCAGCCGAGCCTCGACCTAGTGGTGCAACAAGGATTCGACGATCATTCGACATAAGTCCGCCCCGAAGTCAAAAGATACCGACTGGGTAAAACCGGCAAAAAAGAGTCTTCACTTCGGCCGCCAGAGTTCAGGGAATGAGCCAATATCAATCTGCCCAACATGGGTTTACCTGGTGAACCCTCATCGGAATCCGTTTTCCTTACATCTTTGAGTAGGACTTGGGCGATAACACATACTTGTAAATTTTGCTGACCGTTCCCTTGTACTTCTGCACCTCTTTCAGTACCTGCCAGTCCGGGTGAACACGAAAATCTTGCCAAGCTTGATTTCTAGCTTCTTCGTTTGGGTACAGGGTCAAATAGCTCAAACTAGGTGTGAAGGGCCCCACGAGAGCCTGCCCGATGAAAATTGGCTGAATTCCACAGTCCAAAAAAATCGGTACCTCACCTGCATTGAACATTTCAACTTTGAGGTTTCCCAGACGCTCATTTGCACTCTCGTAAATCCTCAACTCATAAACGCGTTCGTCGCTACTGAGGCTATCTTTTTGCACCTTCAAGATCGGCATGCAATCCATCGAAATCAACAATTCGCTTTCGATCCTTTCAAACGGTGCATCTCGGGGCCCTCGATCAAGATATGACTTACCATCAGATAGATGCTTTTCATCAGATTGCAACGCCGACTGAACCTCCGCGATCTGATCGGCACTGTTGTAAGGAATCACAACGACGATGCGTTCGCTTCCAGTCGTATCAGCAGAGGAATTGCTGAACACTCCGACGGGTCCAATCCCCTGACGATTCAACGCAGGAACCAAGGCCGATTCCAAGTAGTCGTCAATCGCGGCACCGTCGCCTTTTTCCCCCAGAACATAGCTGCGGATTTCATAATACTGGTGCGAGTCGGCACCACTTGTTTTGGTATTCATCAGTACACACAACGAAATCGACAGAAATGCGAATAAGCGGTTCATGTTGCTCTCTTGGAAAATCGCTTTGAGTGGTGGCATTGAACGGATCTGCTCATCATAATCGTTTGCGGTGCATTGTGCTTGATGGGTGAACTATCACCTTCGACGTTACGCTCGGCCCAAGCCGAACTCACCTTGCCCCAACAACTCAATCAATTTAAATGATGAAGTAGCGGTAATCCAAATTCACTGGATTGACCGGTGAACGACTGACCCCGTGAACGATTGCCCGTAATCAGATCAGCCACTGAAACCGCTGATTGCGTCACTCCATTCAGAAACACTGATATTCCAATGCTAGAACTCTCTGAAATCCTATTGAATGTGACCAATGCAATACCATTGGCTGAAGCGGTCACAGACGGCGCAGCGGACGCAACCCAAGTGGTGGGGGAAAAACTTTTCTCACTCAACAGTGTCTTCACCCTGGGAATGCTGATCGTTCTACAAGCCGTCTTAGGATTCGATAATCTGCTCTACATATCGATCGAGAGCAAACGTGTTCCTGAGGAACAACAGTCAATGGTTCGCAAAGCTGGAATCAGCCTGGCGATTATTTTCCGGATTGGCTTACTTTTCGTCCTGGTCAACCTCGTGGAAAAGCTCCAAGGAACTTTTTTTACCATGGACACCAAACCGCTCTCGTTCTCACTTTCAGGCCACAGCCTCATTGTGATTGGGGGTGGTGCTTTCATCCTTTGGACAGCCGTCAAAGAGATTTACCACTTACTGGCCGTACATAACCTTGAGACAGATCCAAGCAAAACCAAGAGAAGCACGCTCGCAAAATCTGTCACCATGATCGTGATCATGAATATCGTCTTTTCGTTTGACTCCATCCTCAGTGCAATGGCTTTAACCAAACTATTCATCATCATGGCGACAGCGATCATCATCAGTGGCTTACTGATGATATGGCTGGCAGATCACGTTGCCGTTTTCTTGCAAAAGAATCGCATGTACGAGGTGCTTGGACTATTCATCCTATTCATTGTGGGCATCATGCTCGTCAGCGAAGGCGGACACCTTGCAGAAATTGAATTATTCGGCACGCACGTCAATGCAATGTCAAAGAGCACTTTCTACTTTGTTCTCAGTGTTCTAATCCTTGTAGATGTTGTTCAATCTCGATACCAAAAAAAGCTTCTGGCTGAGCAAGAAAGACAAGCACAGGCAGCTAGCCCAGTCAGTTCGTGACATTGAAAGCTTGCACTGAAACGAATGAGCCGAACTACATGAATGGCCGTTCTTGATCGGCAAGTCTGCTGACTAGCAACGATGCACACCGATCCGACCACTCATCTGAAATCGCCGTTTGATTCGCTAATGCCACGTCTTGGCACCAAGACGATTCAGCCATTTCGAAAACGGCCGTTCACAATGCCGCGTGAAAAGCCCAACTTGTTAACGTGCACATCATGTGATTGAAACCATCACCGGTTATGCGCATCGGAACTCAAAAGGCGATCCTGACCTACATTGAACTGCTCTCAGCAGTGAACGGTCTACCTACCGACAGGGCCAACCTAAGTTGAGAAATCTGCAACTTAGCTTCACGATTTCAGCGACACCTATCTCGGCAACGATTCCGAAAACGCGGATCGACTTAGCCGCAAAAGCGACAAACCTTCGATCAATTCGGCCGGATACCACCTACGTCTGCCTAAGATCCGCCCTCAATGGAGGCGTCACCTGAAAGCAAATCAAGCGTATCGTCCAAGGTGGAATTAACCCCATCGCCCTCAATTTCAATCGACAACTGCTCATCGACGACTTGCCCAATCGACAGGTCAGCTTGCTGCTCCAAATCGCTTTGGCCAATCCCAGAAATGGAGACATCCGAAGTGACCGTGGGGCTCGGCACTGGCAGCTCCTGTGGCGACCCGTTTTCTGAATTTGATTCAGGATCCTTGGCAGGCAATCCATCGCTATTAACCTCCACTTGCTCACCGCTACCGACTGCATCGCCATTGGACTGCTGACGATTGAGTTCGTTAAGCACCAATAGCACGTCAAGCGATGTTACCAACTGATCGGCATTCACGTCGTACGCGTAGTCATCGTCAGTCCGATGGATGGGACCAGGACCATAAACGTTGAGATAGTTAATAATCGCCAAAGCGTCCAATGCGGTTACTACTCCGCTGCGATCAACATCAAACGGGTCATCAACGTTGTGGTGCGGATTCGAATTTTCGGCAACGCTGATCACGAACTTTTCTGAGATTGCGTGAAAGACACCTTCAAGATCATCAACCCACAATGTCAATTCAATCTCGTTTTGACTTGCACGCTCAACAATTTGATTGTCGAGCAACTTCAAAATACCATCAGAGACCTCGAACCTTGAATCATCAACTGAAACCTGAAATCTTGATTTGGTAAATCCACCATCAATCGTCACGATTCCAACCGCAGAACCTTGCACTTTCTCCAAGACGGTATAACTGCTTAGGTCGATGACTAACGGCTGCTCCGGAACATCAGTGACGTCAATCAGCAATGTCTCCTTAACAGAGACAGAGGTATCGTTCTCACGAGACGCCATCACCACCAAAGCAATCACGGGTTCCGTTTCATGATCCACGGTGACGCCTGGTTGCAGATACAGTTGATCTCCTACGATCGAGAAACGTTCATCATCTACCGAAAAAAGATGTGCACCCGAATAATAAGGATCATGAACGGTAAGGGTCGTTAACAGCATGTCCTCCGTATTCTCATCAATCCGAATTGAATCGGGGAAGATGCTAAGACTAGGACCATTGGGGTCTTGGACCTTGAATTTCAAAACTGAATCCACTGATGCATCCGCCTCAGCATCCAGCACACTCAAAGTCACTTCGATCTCAGGTTCGAGTGCGAAGTCGACGGAGCCATCCACAAAAACAATCTGCTGTTCTGATCCGTTGAGTCGACCATCAGCTATCCCAAAACGGGGATCAGAAAACACAAACTCATAACGCCCCTTTGAATCAGGATCGGTCACCGAGAATGTCCCGAGAACCGAGCCAGCCAAGATCGTCTGGCTAATGTCTGCCACCGATGATTCAATGGAAGAGGGGGCATCGGCGACCGCCTTAACCTCTATTTGCAAATCCACTTCTTCAGAGAAATTTCGGCCATCGTAGAAACGCAGTTTTATCCATTCATTCCCGAAAAAATCATTGTTCGGCTGGTACTGGAAAGACCCATCAAATCCGACAGTGATGACACCATGCAGCGCCTCAGTCTGCTGCAGCACAATGATCTGATCTCCATCAGCGTCCAACGCATCGACAAGCAAAGCGCCAGCCGATCCGGTCAAGACTTTATCCTCATCCATCGAAAAGGTTATCAATTCGGGACCTTGGGGAGCCAAATTTGCAGAAATTTCCCGCAAGCCAAATCGTGGCCGGTCACTTACGATTCCACCGGCGATCACGACTGAACGTTCAGCAGGTTGATGCAAACCAATCTCAGCGAGCCCCTGATCGCCTAGCACCACGACCGACATTTCATCTCGCCAAGTGAGCTGAAGCGGATTGCCAACGGCAGAAAGGTCAACGGGAAACACTTCCAATAGCACACCGTTGACGGAATCATGCAACTTGAGTTGGTTGAGATTGTCCGAAAGGGATGCGATGCGATTTGTCCCCGCGCTAAAAGCGATCGGGCCGACGAGATCATCGAACTGCTGTAAATCAGCATAATTCTGATCAACGTCATGAACATGCACCCGTCCAGTCAAATCTCGAACGATCACCAAGCCCGAATCATCGTCAAATGCAATCGCCTCGCTGCGACTCGCAAGTCGCCCCGCGCCACCCTCAATCGGCTCATTTAACGAACGACTCCAAAGTGAGGTTACGAGATCATTGCCGTCCTGCCATGCGAGAAGCGTTCGTTGACCAGTCGCCGAGGAGAGGAGACTGGTTTGATCGTTGGCCACGTAACCTGTTGAACTCAGCTGCAACCCATCCAGCGATGAGTATTCAATGGCAAGAAGGTTTGTCGATTCGGTCGATGCGGGAAGGATTAGCCCACGACCTTCAGAATCTATTACCAACTCAACCCAATTCTCCGATTGGTATTCGACCGGAATCTCTATCGCTTCGGTTGATTTTGTTTCAGGATCAACGATCCAAGAAGCCGCAAGCCCTGCCTGCGCGCCGACAACAAGCAGCTTGCCGTCGGGCAATAACTCAAAATCATTTAAAGCTCCATCAATGTTGATGGAAACTGAACCCGACTGATCCAATTGGCCAACGGTTAATTCTCCCGTTCCAAGTGCAAACCATTTCTCACCGCTGACCAGCAGTGAAGACGAACCCGAGATGGCCCAAGAGTGGTTGGTTACTTCAGACTGGACCGGCACGGTTTGCAACTGACCAGCGTTTGTGTCGAGCAAACGAAGCGAGTACTCCCCATCCTCTAATCCGGATATCTGAAATTGGCCGTCGGAACTGGTTAGAGAAATCGGCTCTGAGGGATCCAACTTGTGATTGAGATTGAGATCGACAAAGACCAGACGTTCAGCGGCTCCCACCTCGGCTTGATCCCAAATCATCGAGTGGTTGAGATCCTCAAACACGTCACCCGTGATTGCAGCAAGAACTCGACGATCCGCCAAGCGTTCAATCAGCAATCGCCGCTTGAGCAGAATTCGTCGCCGTTTCGTTCGACCAAACGATCTTGCCATGGAAAACTGTTGAAAGAGGTGGAACGAGAGTGGGACGGTCTTTTGATCGTCTTGAGGCGGAAAAGTTCCGAAAAAGAGTTATTTTGTGGGCAAAGTCGTTCCCTCAGCACAAGTTTCCGGCAGATTCTTGTCCCACTATCCCGACCCTACCGTCTATCATACGCTCAGAGGTGGTAACAGTATCGCTAAATCACCGTAAATTTTGCTTCGCAAATAAGTTGCAAGGCGATCTACGCGACTTGTGTCACCTAAAGTTGTGCTACCGGAATTCACGCCATAATTCCCCGGTTGAAATTCCATCTTTTGATGGAAGGTTGGCAATTTGACTGTTTCGTGCGACCGTGAAGGTTGGACCAGCTAATTGCTGATACCCGTTGAATCAGGAAAAGATGCTTTGAATTCGGACTATTAGTGCCCCCAAGTGTCTCGCCAGAGAGACACTTGGCAAGACTCCTCCAGAATCGTCATCCATTCGGCAGTGTAATTATGATCAAGCGTCTATCGGCAACCGTGTTGCCTGCGTGCCTGCTCATCGCTGGGCTATCGGCAAACACCCTTGTTGGACAAGGCCTTAGCGGTGTCCAGCAACGTCTAGACGAAACCATTCAGCAAAGCCGTTCCGGCGGCGACCCAAGTTCGCTTCCCGGCTACGGCGGCGGTTCAAATGCTCCGTCCGGTGAAGGTCAATCCGGCGAGGAGATGCGTCGTGGTGGAGGCGGGTCAAGCTCGGTTCCCGGTGCCAATGGTGGCTCAAGCTCGCCACCAGCGGGAGGGCAAGAAATGCGGGGCTATGGTGGTGGTTCGAGTTCGCCACCCGGACTCAGCCCAGGCGGTCCCGGTGGCATGTCACTAGGAAGTGCAGGGATACCTGGCGGTGGTGATCGAGAAATGGAAGATGATCCAGATTTCCAGATGCAAGGCTATGGCGGCAGCGGTGGACCTGGACAAGGCCAGACCGGTGGTGCCGGAAACAACTCAAATGCTTACACCGCAGGCCTTGCTTCGGTCTTCGGTTCGATGAACCTCTCCGAGCTATTTTTCCCAAACAAAGAAATCAATGTCCAAAGCGGACCCATTCTGAAAAATGAATCCGAGGAGGCTTTCAAAGCCGGGCATTATGCGATGGCGAGAGAACTCTTTTTTGCCTACCTGGCTACCGAATACGACAAAGCCACCTTCGACCTTCAGGATGTCAGGTACAGCTCCCTGCTGAAGCGTCCTACCTGGAATATTCGCTGGGGCGTCTCCATGTCGGTTCGAGGCGACGACGTCGAGAACGCCTCGCCGGTGAAGGAAGGTGCAAGACCCGCCGGGGGACTTGCCTCTGCTGGCGGGCGGGGACCGGGTGGCTTTGGCACTGGCGATGAAGGCTTTGATGAATCAATGTCCCGAGATGATTTCGCCGGTGGTGGTGCTGATATGGAAATGGAAATGCAGGATGAAATGGGCGGCTTCGGTGGACCTGGAGGACCCGGTGGCTTCGGAGCACCCGGTGGCTTCGGAGCACCCGGTGGCTTCGGGGGTCCAGACGGCTTTGGACGTGGTGGCCAACCCGGTGGCGGAAACGTCCAAGACTTCAGTTCCAGCATCCCCGAAAGAAAGATGCTCTCCGATAAGGCCAAAGAAGAATTGAGTGGCTTCCTTGGACTCGTTGAGGTGGTGGTTGCTGAGGAATTCAAGAAACGCTTCCAGCAAGGACACTTCGGCCCCCTGCTGACCACCGTCAATGCACCGGTGATCCCCGAAGCAAAGCCGAATAACGGCGGCTTTAATGCTCAAACGAAGCCTCCCGTCGCTCCGCCGACCATGACCATGGAATTAAATGACGCCCTTTTGGAATCTGGTGATCCTCTCTATCCCATGTGGCTTCCCGGCATCTCTTACCTCGGCCAAGTTGATTCCAGCGAAACAGCGATCGCGATTGCTGAGGAACAAAAAATTGATCTCATTTTGCACTTCGATATAAGCCTGAAACTGATCCGTGGTGAACTTGTCCAGAATGTTTCGCGTTGTCGTCTACTGCACGTCTCTCCACCGGCTGACAGCCAGGGACGAAAGCGACATCAGTTGATCACATCCAAAGGCATCGACAACCTCGAGTCGCAGCAACTCGCCGCTTCCGAAAGGATGACTGAACGGGAATACGTCAACGAACAACTCAGCGCCGTCTGGCTTTTGATTGACCGCGATATCAAAGTGATCGACCTGCCTGAATTAACGGCGGATGTCGCTAAACGTAGACTGGCGACTCTTCTTGCCGGAACCAACAGCAAGTCGCTACAGACACTCGCAGAGGCTCGCTATTATCAATCGATGAACCTGATCAACCAAGCCGATGCGGAAACTGTATTCCAAATCGCCGGTGAGGAAGATGGACTGATCTTGCTTCACGGGCCGCTGAAGCAACGAATCGAGGTCAGTCGCAAATGGGCAGTTGATGCAGCACGCCAAACCGACGACGGCTAGACATTACCTCGGCGAGTGGATCACCAACAATTGACGAAGCTTGCCCTCAGGCCATGTTGGACGGGGCAAGGATCATATACCTCGCTGGTTTTAAGGTAGTTCCAAACGCTGGAGAACTCTGTGGACACACGAAAAAACCTTCCGAGCGTTCAAACCTGCGAGACTCTTCATGATTCACTTCTATCTTGGCAGCACCTGTGGGACAGGAAACGAAATCCGTGTCCGACTTCCTTGCTGACCACCCACATTCAGAACTCTTGACTGCCTTGGCCGCTGGCGTTTTCGTCACACGTCTCGCATTGGTTCGTCGCTGACTCATTCTCGGTAAACGTGGCTGGCACCTGGGCGCTGCAGGTGCCGCCTTGAGAACCCTGCAATTTGATTAGGCGCTCCGTGTGCTGCTCATTCCCGACATGAAATCAGGGTATGTGCTTCGGCAATTGAGGGATTTCGTCGATCCTCACTTCGCTTGTAATACCGAAAAGGCATTCTGCGTCTGGCACTGGAGTGGCCGTCCCGGACAATGTCACTCAAGAATGAAAATATTGTTCATCGCCTGCCTCGTCGCCACCACGCCGCAAATGTTCGCCAAAGGGGTCTATCCTCACGCAAGCTTGTCGACTTCATGGCTTGAACGGTGGTAGACACCTTCACCTGATCCATGCCACATCGAAAAAGAATCTCCTGAGATCAAGACTTCTCAAAGACTAATGATTGCCGCGCCAAAAAGGACGCTGCCATAGATCCCTTTGGAAAACGTTCCTTCCAACCCGCAACCAAATCGGTCCAGCGACGGACATCATGACTGCCGAATGATTGATTCGGCTAATTTCGCGGCACTTCGATGCTGCCAATCAGAGCAGAGATTTCCTCATCAACTAAACGCCCCTCAATTTCCGCCTCGGCGGTTAACTGGACACGATGCCGAAGGGTTGGCAGTGCAATGTCGACAACATCATCGGGAACAGCAAAGTCACGACCGCTAAATGCCGCGAGAGTCCGCGCACTTTGCATTAATGCGAGACCCGCCCGAGGTGATGCACCAAGATGAAAGGCAGGCCATTTCCGTGTCGTTCGAACAATCTGGTTGATGTAATTGACCAATTGATCTTCGACTAATACTTGACTGCACAAACTCGTTACTTCCAGAATCTGCTCGGGCGAAGCTATCGTTTTAACTTCTGTTTCAAGTCGATGATTCAAGTCGAGTTGCTGACTGTGCAACTTCAAAATCTCCGCCTCTTGATCAACGGTCGGGTAGTCCACATGCAACTTGAACATGAATCGATCAAGTTGAGCCTCTGGAAGACTATAGGTACCTTCGCTCTCAAGTGGATTTTGCGTTGCGAGGACTAAGAAGGGCCTTGGAACTGAATGACTCGTCCCATCAACGGTGACTCGATATTCCTGCATGATTTCCAGTAATGCGGCGTGCGTCTTAGCAGGCGAGCGATTGATTTCATCCGCAAGTAAAAACTGTGTGAACACAGGCCCAGGCCGGAAATCGAAAGTTGATTTCTGCATGTCATAAACCGGCGCTCCGGTGATATCCGAGGGCATCAAGTCTGCAGTAAATTGAATGCGACCGCACTGACAACCAAGAACACGGCCAAGTGTTCGTACGAACAGAGTCTTTCCCAGGCCGGGAACCGATTCAATTAAAACATGGCCACCAGAGAAAAGTGCCGTCAACGTCCCCTGAACCAATTCATCTTGGCCGACATACAACTTGGACAACTCAGCGGTTATCTCTTCGTAAAGTTGTTTGACCCGATTAAGTGGTAAATCGGTCGAACTTCCTGCAACATCGGTCTTTGGCAACGAAGAATCAGGCGATGTGGGATCCCGGTCGCCCTGACCAGCGTTAATCGATCCAGGATCTGATGGCAGATTATTCAAGTCTTTACCTAGGTTTCTGATTCAAAGTATGACAAAGTTCCGGAAGTATCATTTCACGGTACGCAGGGATTGCTTTCAAGACTGATGTAACACTTTAAGCTCTCTTCGCATCACAAACATTACGAATCTGCATGACCGGAAGCACTGTCACTGGAAGCACTGTCACTGGAATCCCTCGGAAACCTTCACGTGGTAGCATCCAAGTCTTAATGGCTCGCAAACCCTGAACTCTATCGACGACAGCCTTCGTGTGTCTTACATAAAAATACTACAGAGAATTCTCCATCAAGGTTATCCCTATCAATATTATCGTCTTCCTGCGTTTTAATCGTGTCTGAAAACCAATTGAAAACGAAATAGCTCAATTAACATCCCGTCGCCCAACTGACTCTCCCTGAACCTTCTTGGCATACTCGTCAATGCGTTGCTTCGCATACGATTCACCCTTGGCTTTTCTCATCAACGCAGCAACCGCATCAAGGTGATGCGAGAAATCAGTTGGATCATCCCGAATCACTTTTCTTGGACGCCCGAGAATCGGCAGCATGATCAAACACGCAATCCCCCCCAACAACACGCCATGCATGGTGATCAGATTCAACGGCCACTCAGTCAAAATCTCCATTCCCGTGACTTTTGGGATTTTCGTCTGTTCCTCGGAGACACGAATGGGGTCCCACCCAGATTTTAAGAAACCAACCACGGGACGAAGGGCCTTTGACCTCGAATCCGTTCTGATCACCTGCTCCGCTAACTGCTGATTCAGAGGTCGCGTGAATGCGAAATTGGTCAGCAACGACCCGCCAGCGAGCAGAATAATCCGGGAATCTTTCCATGGCTTTGCATGAATCTTGACCGCCAGTGGGTTTGAATCCTCGGAAGATAGAAGCGGAGTGAAATTGACCGATGTCGCGGTCGACTCCATTTCATAATTATTTTGTATTGCAAATCCCGAAGCAGTCTCGAAACCCGGACCTGTCGCTTTTGTAGAATCAGCACTTAACCGAGGCATCGAAGGTGGTATCGCGACCGAACGACTGTCAGTAGATGCAAGAAGATCGTACTCGACCCTAATTTTTCTATCAGGTTCGGCAAGCAAGTTATTCACTTGCTTTGGCTTGGAAAAACCTTGGTCTTCATCACGTGATTCAGCCTCTAATTCCGAACGCATCCTTTCCATCTTTTGGAACCAGGGTCCGCCGATGGGTTGAGACTCTCTACATTTTTTTAATGGCTCGAGATGAAACCACCCATTGCTCGGAACAGGATTTCGATTCAAACGCCATGCTATTTGTTGATTCACCTCTCGAGCGAGTCTGCGACGATATTCCATTCGTTGACTGGGAGGCGCGAGCATCATTGCGTCTTCCCAATAATCAGCCTCGCTTCCACTATCAGGGGGAAGATAAACCAAGGTTTTTCCTCCCATACCAAACCACTTCTCAAACCACTTTGTCACTGAGGCATCAATTGGCTGAGCAACATTTGGGGTCCAGACAATCACATCGGTAAGCATCACACGATCACTAAGTTGCGAAATATCGCGTGAGCGATACCCGGCGTTCTCGTAGGCGGTTCGCAACGCACCAAATCCATTAAGGCTGGTGCGACCTCGCACCCCCTTGGACTCGCCGTATTCAACGCTCAGCTCGCTGCAACCAGTAAGAGCAAGCAGCAAGCAGGACAGACAGAGAAATGCCCTCATTGGCCCGCCTCCTTTTGTCGCAACAACGCTGTCTCGAGTAATTCATTTTCGATCCAGCAACGCTTAAATTCGCCATCAGCAATCGGATGCCGTCCAAAATAACTCTGTTCGAAAAGACCAACCACTCGTTTGAACCATCCGGCCGTCACCCGACTCATCGACTGCGTCTCACGTACGTACTGCCGATTGGTTTTACCACGATTCAATCGCACGTATGCAGCTTGATCCAGAAGCAACAATTGATGGGCAAACAACAGAATGATGGCTTGATCATAGACCTTTCTCTTCATCAATCGCTCTGCTTCCAAACGATAATCAATATTTTCTCGACGCAATTCCTCAGGAAGATGCTTTATCCGTTCAAGAAGACGCCGATCTGCATTCTCCGAGCCAACCGCATCACCACCAGTTACCAAGAATGACGATCCAAAATCGCTTCTCCCCAACAGCCAAGCTACCCAGCCAGCCACGACGACGACAATCAAAAGTAATATCGCCCACGAAATAATGTTCATAAGCGTGAACTCAGACCCAAGTATCCCATTCAAAAAGGTTGGGCTATTTGCAGGGTTCGTCGAAGCGGAAGAACTCCTCGGTACCCTTTTCGCTGAGGGCAGCCATCGGCTTTGTCGATTGGCCGAGTCGTCCTCCCTGGATTGAACACGAATTGGTTGAATCGATCCCGTTTCAGCATCGTACCAATCGGTCGATTCTAATGCTTTTGCAGTGGGTGATGTCGAGATCTCTTGCCCCAAAGCAAACGATTCATCACAAGACAAGATCAACACGATCAAGACAAGAACAAGTATCCCCGGCCTTGATGATTCAGCTGACTTTCGCTCAGAAAATACGTTCATGAGATCCCCTCGTTCTTATCAGGCACAGCCGTTGAAGGGATTGTCTCTGAGGATCCAGTGTGATCGCGGTTTTGCGATCCTCTCGCTGCAGACATCTTCTGCTCCGCCTTCAACACCCCTCGTTCGCTACCAACTCGTTCGCTACCAACTGATCGCTTCGATATGGATCGCGGGCCGCCCTCTCCGAATTGCCGAAGATTTTCTGCTCGCACCGCCAAGTCAACATCCCAACCCTCAAGCCGAATCCTTGTATCGAGGTAGAAAAGCATTTTCGCAATCACGGTGATTCCTGCAACTGCCCAAAGGCACGCCGGATACAAGACCAGGAGTACACCCAGGTCAAGGAAATCCCACCGCAATAGCAACACTCCCCTGACGGACATCGCCGTCATGAAAAAACAAAACAGAAGAACGGAATACACCGCACCAAGTATGACAAAACGACCGGCGTGCTCACCAGAGCTGGGACGATGCAAGTACTTACTGCGCACTGACAAGGATAGATCGCGTTTTGACTTCGGACGCACCTCGCATTTTTCGAGCAGTAAAATTTCGGCTAGAAAAGGTTTCGTGCCTCGAATCAGAAAAAGAGTGACCAGAACCAGAAGCGGGAAAAAGCCATCAACCAAGTAGGAGAAGGGGTAATCCCAGCGAAAAAACAAAAAGAGTGCGACCGGCAGTACAAGTCCGCGAACAAGAAACACCGAAAACAGATCCCGCCAGTGCCCACCGGTCTCGCGAATCACAGCGCCCCAGGTCAAGCGCTGCTCAAAGACGGCGCGTCCCAAGTAAAGAGTGGTAAAAACCCCTGCAATGGGCGTCTGCAATACCACCAATACAGTCATCCAAGAGACATAACGAAACAGCTCCGCGCTGGCCTCCTCATCGGTCAAGCCGAGACCGTATTCACGAATGGGTATCCAACCAATTAACACCAGATTTAATAACGCCCAGCCCATTGCTCCAACGGTAAAACCAATCAATATCGAGCGAGGGTAAATACGCAACATCGCCAGTGTCAGGTCGCCAATCTCTGAAACGGTTCGTGGACGCACCACGATGTGTGTCTTATCAAGCTGCATCCCAGATCTCCTGCAGCTCGTCTTCTAAATTGTCAGACGGCTCCTGCTCGGGAAAACCAAGTATCACAAAATAAAAGCTGATCAAACCAGACGAAAGAATGGACCACAACGCCTTGAAAACATAGGGAACGGGCGAAGGTGACAAGAAACCTTCCGTGAACGCCGCCATAACAAAGAGCATTGCGGACGCAGCCATGATCGGAACAGCTCGGGAGGCGTTCTCTCGCACCGAATCAACACGAGTCAAACCTTTGGTCCGAAATAAGCCCACACCTAATCGCAAACCTGCCCCCGCAGCCAAAGCGATCGCCGTTAACTCAAATGGACCATGAGCGGTAACGAATTGAAAGAAGTTGTCTCCGGCGTTTGTCTCCGATCGTGCCATGTAACCAAATACCGCACCGAGCTGTATTGCATTGGATGCAAGCACATACAAACAAGGAACGATTAGCACACCCCATGCAAAGCATCTCAGCCCAATCCCTGTGTTGTGCTGAATATAAAAACCAGACATCGTGACGTAGTGGCTGAAACTTGCGTTTAACGGCTGTTCAAAACTAGTCTCTGCTTGCTGCAACGCTTGCTCACCCGCCACGCTTTCGGCGTACATCGGAAAACTTTGCTCTTGAAAAGCCAAGTACATGGAAAGACTAAACAGTCCAAAAAACACCACAGCAGCGATCCGAACACATGGATCAGCAAAAATTCGTTTGGGCGCCTCGACAAAAATCAAATCCGTCCATCCATTCGGCTTCAAGCGATTCGCTCGATATAGCTGATTGTGGGCACGAGCAACCAGTCGGTGAAGGTAGGAAACAGTGGCAGGTGGTAATTGATAAGCGTCCGCCAATGCCAAGTCAGCACAAGCTGATCGATACAAGGACGAGAAGCGAGCAATACCAGCAGCACCAACCAAGTCGCCTTTGGTCGCACGGTCAGTACGGCCTCGTAATTCCATGGCGTCACAAAATCGGCTGAGTTCTTCCCATTGAGGTTGTCGGCTTTGCAGTCGTTGCGCGATTTTCACTTGCCATCCTCCGCAGATTCATTTTGGATCCCTCTTGGTGCTGACTTCTTTGACGCCGCGAGATTATCGCTGATGCGAGGCGTGGGCGTTTTGCCATCCTCACTCTGCTCGTCCTCATCGGCCATCACCAAACCACGACCTGACCGCTCTGTTTCCCGAGCGGCCACTGAGGAAAGATCGACTTCCCTCGATCTTATGCTTCCCCTACCAATTCCAGCTCCAACATCCAAATTATCAGTTGGACGTAAAGCCTCCCCCATCAATGGACTGAATCCCCTTAATGGCTTGATATCAACCTCACCCGTATCCTGGTCTTTCAAAAAGGCGTGATAGTAGAGGGCATACATCATCAGATCCGGGTCAATCTCGGGACGAAAATTCAATCGCCTTAACAATGGATCTGTCAACTGGCGAGCAATCTCACGTCGTCGCGTCGAGGTCATCATGGTACGACGCTCCACATAGATGGCCAGAGTTCTTGACATGGTTCGAGAAACGCGGAAATCCGCGGGAAGATATGAGGCCAACGCTGGCACTCTGGAATCACTCACTTTTTCCATTGGCAACTTCCATTTCTTCTCGTCAATGACAACCATCGTCCCTGCCGCAAGGTCACCTAATCGCTGCATTCGCCGTGTCATCATCATGGTCGTCAGCCCGACCAGTCCGGTTGGGATCATGTAAATGGGTGGCACCCCCTCAGAAACATTACTAATCGCATACATCGGTGCGAGATCCGCGATGCGAAGCAGGTTACGCAGCAAAGCGCTACGCCCCGTGACAGGGCGACCGTCGACGTCAATCACACGGATTCCCGTCAGCCACTTTCCAATCGTTCTTCCATTAAAGAACGTCTCCATCAGCGTTCCATAGAACCAGCTGATCACAAAATAGATCAAGAAGGTGGCAGCAACGAGAAAGGGACCGACGACCCAAAAATTCAAGAAAAAACCTGAAAAATACAGTGGCACGATCGTGCAGAAGATCAAAATCCACCTTGCCGCCCAGTCAATCAGGTATGCGGGCAAACGACGAAAAGGACCCGCCAAATGATACTCGAATGCGATATTCTCCGGAGTCACTACTCCGATCGTCGTATCAAGTGCGGCGTTTGAAACCATAACCAAGCGTCGTTTATTAACAGGAAATAATCTACAGCATTGCCAACGTGACGTTTCTGAACATTGCGACCCGTGGCGAATATCTCGCTGGTGTCACAAGTCGCCAACTACCAAAGTGAGTGACTGTATTTTAGCTGAACGCCCAAGTCCTTAAAAAAGTGTGGCGACTTTGTCAAAAAAAGCCCATCCACCCGCCAAGAATAAACCCCCGCTTGAAATCCACAAGCCAAGATCCCAACCCAAAGACGGCCTTAATCGATGATCCGATCGCTGATAGCGAAAATACAAGGCGGCAATCGCCAGCATCGGCAGCATGATCGCCTGCATCAAACCACTCGCTAAAACAAGCTGCTTGGGCGCCCTGACAAAAGCATAAACAATCAGACAAATCAACGGTAACAGGGCACAATAAATCACCAACCAAAACCGATGGGCTTGCGCGTTACCCTTCGAAAATCCGAAAACCCGCATCGCATCAGCACACACCCTCGCGTGGGAAGCATTGGCAACAAAAAACGTCGAATACAAAACCGCAAAGGCCCCGATCAAGAAAATAGCGTGCGCCGCTTTCCCAAACACGGGCACATACATCTCTGCCAAGGTGCGAACCATTTGCGCACCCGCTGGATTCAATCCGGCCCGCTTCAACACCGCAGCACCAAGCAGATAAAAAGCAACCGTGGCAAAGGTGTAAACAAACATCGATGCCCAGGCATCCCAACGCATCACCCGCAACCAACCACGAGCCCGGGCAGCCCAAGCATCTGAATCGTCCCGTGGACCAACCCAGCGTGCGTACCCCTTCTCCAGACACCAGTACGGATACTGAATCAACTCAGTCGCACCAACGCCAATAATCCCAAAAGCCATCAAAGCAGTCGACAAACCTCCGGCGGTTTCCGGCAGCTGAAAACTTACGCCATGAACCAAATCATCCCAACCGACCCGCCATTCAGGAAGCGTTTGTAAATGAACAAGATTACCAATGGTCACAAAGGTGAAACCCGCCACCAACACAGTAGAGAAAATCTGAATCAGCTGGTAACGACCGAGAACCAAAATCACCATGCTGCTGAGTGTAATGATCGTGGCCCAGATAATTTCGTCGTTAGATTCGGGTGGACCACGAAGCGACCTCTCCCTTGACTTTGCCTGGGAGTGCCTTGTATCCACTGCTTCTTTTACGTCCGCGGCCAAAACGGCATCTTGATTCCTTAATTCATCTCTGGCTTGTGTCGCGGAATCAAGCTCAGACCAAGCTGCTTGATACCGGGGAGTTGATTTGTATGGTAGCTCGACGGCTTTGATCTCCGCAGCTAACTCTACCAATCGCGTTTTCAACGCTGAAATCTTTTCTGCGCCTTGGCCCTCAAAATCCTTCTGCGCGCGAAGGATCAAGCTCTCGGTCACATCCTTTTCAATCAGCAAATCCTGATAACGATTATGCGCCGAACCACCATCGGTCAACGGTGCAGTAATCGTCACCGCCTGACCAACACCACCAACAATCCCGCCTAACTGAGCAAGTGAAACAAGAAACATCACCAACCAGTACCAAAGAATCCAGTTCACTCGAAATCGCGGTCCGGGTACCTCGTTAAGGCCATCCAGTGTCGTTCGGCCATGAACCAGCGTGTAGCGACCAAACTCTACCTGCGCGAAAACCTTAATCACACAGCCGACAATGATCAGCCACATCAACGTAAAACCTGCCTCGGCCCCAACCGCCGTGGTGGCTATCAATTCGCCCGATCCCACAATCGAACCAGCGATAATCAAGCCAGGACCGAGCTGCTTCAAAATACCCAAAATGCTCTGAGGTGGATCCTGAATACCACTTTCAGGCCGTGAATCATGATTATTAGCCACGCATTGTGGCGGTTTGGACTGCTGCAGGCTTGCCGGCTCTCTGGCCAATTCCGAATCATGGTTCATCGTTGAATTGCTTCGCCCAACATCGCTTTTTTTTTCGGTCATACTTCTCCGCCTCCCCAAAAAACATCATAACGCATTGGGGCAGGGCGAAAGTGAAACAGCCGCCAGGTTTGCCATCTACGTTGCCCAATCAGAACACGAACGGATCACAAACAACAAATCCCTGTTGAGAGAGCTGACATCGATCGACTAGCCTCCGAACCGGAGGGGCGAGTTCAAGCCCACCGCAACGCATCGGCGTCAGCAAGCATAACAACGTTTTTTCACAAAAAGCATGAACAGGATTAAACCGATGGTGCGATTTGGAGTCTTGGGAACTGGCCGAATCACTCGACGCTTAATTGCGGACCTGCAGTCGACAGACAAAGCACAAGTCACCGCTATCGCGAGCCGCTCGAAAAGTCGCGCCCAATGGTGCGCTGACCAGTATGGCATCGTAAACCCGGTGGGAAGTTACGATGAACTTTTACGACGTGATGACGTGGATGCGATCTATATCGCTCTTCCACCCTCGTTGCATTATCCCTATTCAATCGCCACAGCAGAACACTCCAAGGACCTACTCTGCGAAAAACCTTTAACAATCAAAGCAAAGGAAACAATAGAAATCAATCGCTTGTTTGGTGAACGTCAGAAACGTTGGCTTGACGCCACCGGCTGGCTCCACCACCCGCGCACCTCTGCTTTTCATCGGTGGGTCACCGATGGAACCCTGGGGGAAATCGGACACCTCAGTGCAGCCCTCTCTTTCTATCAACCGTTCCAGTCCAATGATCACCGCCTAGATCCTTCCTTGGGAGGAGGTTGCTTGCTAGATCTCGGCTGGTACGTCTGCGGCTTCACTCGCTTTTTCACCGGCAAGCTTCCCATTGCAATCTCAGCTGACGTGCTGCTTAAAAATGACGTCTCCCAACGATTCAACGCGATGCTTTGGTTTGACAATGATGTCACGGCAACTGTCTCATGTGGATACGATACTGCGACCCGAAAATGGTTCGAAGTTGCCGGAAGCGCAGCATCCTTAATTTGTGATGACTTCACCCGCCCTTGGCATGATCGCCCAACGCGGTGCTGGATACACGAATCCTCCGGAAAGGTTCACAGCCATACATTCGAAGGAAATCAGGAGCGTAAAATGATTCAGACCTTCATCGGAAATGAATCACTGGAAACATTTCAACAACAAGCAATTGACACGCAGAAAATCTTGGATGCGGCCTCCGAATCGATTGCCAGCGGCAAGGTTGTATCGATTCTATCCTGAGGGATTTCACAAAAAAGGGAAATTGCATCGGGCTGAAAACACGAATCGTTTCTGATAATTAATCTTGGCTTATAAATGATCGAGCTTGCAGCCTTGAGACCAAACCAAATCCAGAGATCGATGAGATCCAGAGTACCCATACAACTCTCATGACTCGCCTCGGTTTGTGTCGATTAACATTGAGCGATTCCAACGAAACGAACAGCAGGAAATCGCTCTTCTGAAGAGGGGACCAAGGGAATCGAGAGAAAACCGGCAGGAAATTGTTCGAATTAGGATATTATCAACAGATCCAATTTCTGAATCCGCGATACAATTCGTCGGATCATCCCCGCTGCCTTGGCCGGGATCTCCGGTCAGCGGTGAGAAGATTGCACTCGGCTTTCAAGACGCGATTTACCAGGTAACCCAACGATGCAGCGTCTGCAACAATTCGCAATCTCGATCGCACGCTGGACATGGTTCGGGATCTTATTACTTCTCGCTTTCGGCTATCTGGCCTCTGGATTGTCCACCGGTTCGCGACCGTCTCTATCGCAATCCATCGATTCGTTTTTTGATAAATCGGTAACACAGACACCAATCAGGGTGGGCGCGGACCAACAAGCAACTGATCCAAAAGACCAAGCAAACTCTGGCCAGACAAGCATTGAGCATGCTGTCGCTTCGGTCAACCAAGCTCGAAACAAACATCTCAATTCGCTTGACCTGCAATCAGCAGAAACCGCAAATTGGCTAACCATTTGCCGTCGACTCTCCTTGTCGTTGGTTGGTAGTGGGCTATCGCTCGAAGAAATTAGAGATTTGGAACGATATCCAGAAGGCGAAAGAGAACGCCGTCACCTTCAAAACTTGCTGCATGACTCTCGGTATCACCAGTACTGGGCAGAACGATGGACGCGTTATCTGGTTGGAACCGATGGCGGGCAGTTCATCGCCTATCGGCGACGGCGTTTTCGGATTTGGTTAACAGAGCAACTTTCCGAGAACCGCCCTTATGATGAAATCATCACCGACCTCATCACTGCGGAGGGTTTGTGGACAGACCGTGCTGAGGTCAATTTCTATACGGCGACATTCGACAGCAATGATGGCAAGGCGGATCCAATTAGACTTGCCGCCAAGACATCGCGAGTGTTCCTGGGGCTCAGGATTGACTGCCTGCAGTGCCATGATGATTTCCTCGGTAACGTCAATCTTGGAGACGCAAACGAAATTCGCGAGGGAAAGCAAACCGACTTTCACCAACTCGCTGCGTTCTTCACCGGTGCAAAAACCAATTTCCTGCAGGGAATCAAAAGTGGAACTGCCGATTATCGGTATCAGTACCTAGACGAAGACAAAGAAACCGAAGTGGAGCCAAACGTTCCATTTCACACTGACCTAATACCCGAGCAGGGGGACCCGAGATCGCGGCTTGCCGCATGGATCACACACCCTGAAAATCAACAAACTGCCCGAGCAACTGTCAGCCACGTTTGGGCAATTATTTTTGGCAGACCCATCAGCGAAAGCGTCGACAACCTTCCACTGGATCAACCAAGTCATCCCATTCTGAATATCTTGGCAGAAGACCTGATTAAAAATGGATTTGATCTCCGCAGACTCATCACCATCATCACTCGCTCTGACGCCTTTCGCATTTCCAGTCGTGCGGATTTCCCGATCACCAAAAAACATGAAGCTCATTTGGGCGTTTTCCCTCTGGTCAGGCTTCGTCCTGAGCAAGTTGCTGGATCGATCATCCAGTCTTCTCGCATCAAAAAAACTGATCGGGAATCATCACTCTTCCTGCAGTTTCAAAAGCTCACAGGTATTAATGAATTTGTGCAGCGATACGGCGATCAGGGAGAAGATGAGTTCGATCTCGAGAGCGTAACAATCACGCAACGCCTTCTCATGATGAATGGGAAGATGATGCGAGAAAGCATCGAATCCAATCCTGTCTTGAACACCTCTGGCCATCTCGGAATGTTTGCAGAAGACGACCAGATGGTCATTGAGTCCGCCTACCTTTCAACAATCAATCGTTATCCCACACCCGACGAAGTGACACAGTTTTCGAACCGACTTTCCGAATCAACCAACCGCGGCGATGCGATTGAAGATTTAATGTGGGTACTGACTAACAGCAGCGAAATGGCGTGGAACCACTAGCAATTAATGGTGCGACGAACTGAATTTTTTATCAACCAAAATCAAATTAAAATCGCCGATCGTATCCAGAGCGCCAACTATGTCAACGCAGACCACCCGATGGCCAAATCAACCCAACAAACCAAGACTTTGTGATGTCAGATCACATCTTCTTTCAAGACGAACGCTTCTTTCCGCGGGTACTTCGGGCTGGATGCTCTCCTCGATCGCACACGCATTGTCAACCAGTACCGAATCAACGCAAAGTGATCCAGCTAAACCCAAGAACGTCATCGTCCTTTGGCTTGAAGGCGGTCCCAGTCAACTAGAGACCTTTGATCCTCACCCGGGTGGTATTTACGGGGGTGATACAAAATCAATTGAGACCACTGTCTCAGGACTTCAAATCTCTGATCTGCTGCCGCAAACTGCAGAAATCATGCATCACGCCTCTCTGATCCGAAGCGTTACGTGCAAAGAAGGTGATCACGAGCGAGCCATCTACAACCTTAAGTCGGGCTACCGGCCAGACCCAACGCTCACTCACCCATCCATCGGCGCAATCCTCTGCCAAGCAGATCAGAGCGGTGCAGATATACCGAGACACATCTCGATTGTGCCAAATAACACGCCAGGTCGAGGTGGATTTCTGGGCGCGAAACATGACGCTTTCAAGGTTAATGATCCAGCCAGTCCTGTGCCCGACATCAACCGACCCGTCTCAGAATCTCGTTACGAGCGAAGGATTCATGACCTCTATTCAATCGTTGAAACCGAGTTCAAGCGAGGTCGCCTACAGAAAATGGAAAGGGATAGAACACTTCATCAGTCGGCGACCGATGCCGCTTTGAAAATGATGTCCAGCGACCAACTTGACGCTTTCGATGTTACCAAAGAATCCATCCAATTACGTGAATCGTTTGGTGATTCGCCGTTTGGCAGAGGATGCCTCGCCGCCGTGCGTCTGATTGAATCGGGCGCTCGCTGCGTCGAAGTCACACTCGGTGGCTGGGATTCTCATATAACGAATCATCGGCTGCAGTCGGCAGGTTGCAAAACATTGGATCCCGCGCTCGCCTCGCTTGTGAATCTACTCAAAGAACGCGAACTATTTGAATCAACACTCTTGGTGTGTGGTGGCGAATTTGGTCGCACTCCCAATATCAATCCAGCGGAAGGTCGAGATCACTGGCCACATGGATTTTCACTCTTGCTCGCCGGTTGCGGGATACGCCAAGGTACTGTGCACGGTGCAACCGCGGCAAAGCCGAAACTGGATCCAAACAAACCGATAGTCGACATCGAAAACCCGGTCACCATTGAGGATGTTCACGCCACCCTTTACACAGCTTTGGGGCTGGACCCTCATCACGAATACCAAACCCCAATCGGTCGCCCAATCAAACGAAGCGAAGGGAAAGTGATCAAAGAGATCTTAAGCTGATTCGATATCATCCTGAATGCGGGTCCTTTCGTTTCCCGTTGACGGCTCGCGACCGCCTTTAAACTGGTAACGGGTGAAGTTGCAATCGCACCCGGATGCAGAAAAATCTTTCTAATCGACCAATCACGAAGATCGCCAATCCAAGAGCCAACTGTCCGCAGTCTCTCAGGCGTTACTTCCGACGCGACCCGTGATAAACAGACGGAATGGCGTTGAGGCAGAAAATGATCGCAAACTCACCTTCTGACGATCGATTCGTAATCAACCCGTTATCGGCCCCTAACCGATGGATCACAATGAAAATGCTCATAATCTCAGCGATCTGATTTCCCTCGCTGCTCGCAAACTCATTGACGGTGCGCCATCATGCTGTGGGGTGGGTCAGCACCGCAACAATCAACCAAGACAACGCCAACAACCAACCACTTGATCTCTCTATGGCGAAAACGAAACACTTTTCCGCATCCACTGCCCTGCCTGTCTCAGCATCCGATGCTTTCGCATATCACGAGAGGCCCGGTGCTTTGGAGAGATTGGTGCCTCCGTGGGAATCAGTTTTAATTGAAAGCAGCGATCAATCACTCCTCCCGGGCAGTCGCGTCGTGTTAAAAGCAGGTGTTCTGGGCGTTCCCATACGATGGGTGGCAGAACATACCCAATATGAACCGCCACGATCCTTCAGCGACACACAACTCTCAGGCCCCTTTGCCGTTTGGAATCATCACCACTCGTTCGAAAACCTACCGGACCTATCATCGCATCCCTGCTGTCGCCTCACTGATCAGGTCGAGTACAAACTACCCTTGGGATTCTTGGGGGATCTGCTCGGTGGCAGAAAAGCAGAAAAAACGATTCAGCAAATGTTTACCTATCGGCATCGAGTGACGCGAAACGATCTCGAACTAAAAACAAACTATTCATCCTCGGCCATGACGGTTGCAATTTCTGGCAGTAGCGGTTTAGTCGGGGGAACACTGGCCTCCATGCTGCAGTTGCTTGGACATGATGTCCGACGCATTGTTCGTAATCAGGCAAAGAACGAAGGCGAAATTGCAGCTTGGTCTGACGCCAACGAATCGTTTTCCGGAGTTGATGCAGTTGTTCACCTGGCCGGAAAGTCCATCGCCGATGGGCGGTGGAATCAATCCACCAAGCATGAAATTCGATCAAGCCGTGTGGATAAGACCAGGCAACTTTGTGAACGGCTTGCCAAGCAAACCGTTCCACCGAAGGTCCTCATTTGCGCTTCGGCAACAGGCATCTATGGCGACAGAGGCGACGAAATACTCGACGAGGATTCGGCCTCGGGAAAACGGTCAGACTCGGGTTCTGAATTCTTGACCGATGTTGGATACGAATGGGAGGATGCTTGCAAACCTGCCACCGACGCGGGAATCCGCGTGGTGCATGCGAGGTTTGGAATCGTTCTTTCACCCAAAGGCGGTGCGCTTCAGAAAATGTTGACGCCCGCCAAATTGATGGGTGGGGCGTTGGGATCCGGCAAACAATGGTGGAGTTGGATCGCACTGGACGACGCGGTCGGAGCGATCTACCACTGCATTCAAACGCCGAACATCGCAGGGCCTGTCAATCTCGTTTCACCACATCCAATCCGAAATATCGACTTCGCTAAACAATTAGGTCAAGTCATTGGACGTCCCGCCTTGTTTCCAGCCCCCTCGTTTGTGCTCCGTCTCGCACTCGGAGAGATGGCTGACGCGTTACTTCTGTCAAGCACTCGAGTGAAACCCAACCGACTAATCAAATCGGGTTATTCATTTCGATTCACACAAATTGAAGAAGCGATCCGGTATTCGCTTGGGCGAGAACGTTCGGGCTCTGAAACACCTCAAAAAAAACCATGAACCCGAACTTACTATTCCTTCTCAACTTGCTTTCCACTTGGTACATGGTTGGCCTCATTTGGATGGTCCAGATTGTTCATTACAATCTTTATGACCGTGTGGGCACCGATGCCTTCGCTCACTATGAAGCTGAGCACAATCGACTGATTACGCCGATTGTGGGTGTACCAATGCTGATTGAAATTATCACGGCGGCAGCCCTGCTCTGGGCCACTCCAGATTTCCTTCCCAAACCAGTTGTCTGGCTCGGACTCGGACTGATTCTCGTGATCTGGCTATCCACCCTTGCACTGCAAATCCCCGCGCATCAAAAACTGCTCAGTGGTTTTGATCTGGCTAGCTACGAACGCTTGGTTAACAGCAACTGGATCCGAACCGCCTCTTGGTCGGCTCGAGGTGCCTTGCTGGCTTACTATACAAGCACCGCCCTCAGATAGCCCTTACCCCGCCGAACTCAACCACCTCAACAACGGATTCAGTTCCCAATCACTTAAACCGGTGGATGCGAATTGTTCACCAAAACGGCACGAAGGCTGTAAGGTTTAGGTTTGTTGACCAAACCAGAGAAGGTAGTGCTTCGTGGGATTGAGATCAAAGACCTGTAAAGTCGTCAACCTTTCAGTCGTGGATCGAATCATCGGGCAGCACAGAGAGGACTTGTGATCGATCGGGTCAAGTAAATGAGGACACATTCCTCTAAACCAATCTTCAAGCTACCTAATTCATCATTGAAAGATCGATGAACCCAACTCGACTAGCCATTGGCTTTTGCGATTGCCTTGACGACAGCATCACCCATATCAGCCGGGGTGGGTGCAACGATGATCCCCGCGTCTTCCAACGCCGCAACTTTCTCCTCGGCGGTTCCCTTTCCGCCGCTGATGATTGCTCCGGCATGCCCCATTCGTTTGCCGGGCGGTGCCGTTCGACCAGCAATGAAGGCAGCAACCGGCTTGGTGACATTTGCCTTGGCAAATGCAGCGGCCTCCTCTTCTGCAGAACCACCAATCTCACCGATCATCAAAATTGCTTCGGTTTGGTCATCCTCTTGGTACCGTTGCAACAAATCAATGAAACTGGTGCCAACAATTGGGTCTCCACCAAGGCCAACGCAAGTGCTCTGGCCAAGACCCAAGTTCGTCGTCTGCCAGACAGCTTCATAGGTCAACGTTCCACTACGACTCATCACGCCCACCTTACCGGGCTGATGAATGTAGCCCGGCATGATGCCAATCTTGCAGGACCCTGGAGTGATCACACCTGGGCAATTTGGACCAATCAGAACTGATTGACTCGCGCGAACCTTCTCGTAGACCCGCACCATATCCACAACCGGCACACCTTCGGTGATCGCACAAATGACTGCGATTCCGGCGTCAACTGCCTCCAGAATCGCGTCAGCGGTGAAGGGGGGCGGCACGAAGATCATCGTCGCATCGGCTCCTGTTTCCCCAACGGCTTCCTCCACCGTGTCAAAAACAGGAATTCCCTCGACATTCTGCCCGCCTTTACCCGGCGTTACACCACCCACCATTTGGGTACCGTATTCACGACACCCCAGAGAGTGAAAGGTCCCCGCATTACCGGTGATACCTTGGCAAATGACTTTTGTGTTACCGTCAACCAGGATGCTCATTTCTGACTTGCTAGTTGGATGTGGAATTCTGTGAAATGTGAATTTGTAACAATAATTTGACAGTGAAGATGCTGAAAGCTCTTTGCGCTGTTCAGCTGATCGGTGTCACCATCGACTGCAATGAATCTGATTAAGAGACAGCTGCAACAATCTTCTTCGCGGCATCGGTGATATCGCTGGCACCAATGATGTCGACGTCGCTGTCGGCCAACAATTTCCGCCCCTGCTCCACCTCGGTGCCCTCAAGACGCACAACGAGCGGTACGTTGAAACCGACGACTTTACTGGCCTCGATCAAAGCCGATGCAATGGTGGTGCATCGAGCGATCCCACCAAAAATATTCACCAAAACACCCTTGCAATTCGGATCGGACAGCAGAATCCGAAATGCCTCGGTGACCTGCTCTGTATTTGCTCCACCACCCACATCAAGAAAGTTTGCTGGCTGGCCGCCGTGGTACTTGATGATATCCATCGTTGACATTGCCAGACCTGCTCCGTTAACGAGGCAACCGATGTTACCCTCCAACTTCACATAGCTCAGTCCTGACTCACTTGCCTTGACCTCACTCGGCTCTTCCTCAGAAAGGTCCCGCAGTTCCAATAAATCACGATGACGGAACATGGCATTGCTATCGAAGGTCACCTTCGCGTCCAAGGCGATCATTTGGTCGTCGCCAGTGATCACCAATGGATTGATTTCAGCGAGCGAACAATCGTAATCAACAAAGAAGCGGCAAACCGCTGGCATGAACTTCGAGGCAGCCTTCGCTGCGGCACCTGAAATCCCAAGTTTCTTACAAAGTTTGCGAACTTGATAAGCCTCCAATCCAACAGCCGGATCAAAATGTTCTTTGTGAATCAGTTCAGGTGTTTCCTCGGCAACTGTCTCAATCTCGACACCACCCTCGGTGCTGGCCATGAGAACAGGCTTTGCAGCGGCACGATCCAGAACAATTCCCAGATAAAGCTCTCGAGCAATATCACAGCCAGCCTCAACAAAGATCTGATTGACTGTTTTCCCCTCAGGTCCGGTTTGTATGGTGACCAAGGTCTTCCCCAGAAGCCCCTCCGCCGCATCACGAACCTCATCTACCGACTTGCATACTACGACCCCACGCTGCCCGGGATTTCCCTCAACCGTACCTTTTCCTCGGCCACCAGCGTGAATCTGGCTTTTGACCACGGCGATTTGACCACCGAGTTGCTCGTACGCGGCAACCGCCTCTTCCGATGTTTTGGCAACAATTCCGTTTAGCACTGGCACGCCAGTTTGGCGAAACAGTTCTTTCGCCTGATATTCGTGAATCTTCATCGATGCAGTGAATTCGCTGTGAGTTCGCGGAGACAATGGGTTTTAGAGACTTTGAAGCCTCGCCATCGGACAAACTGCACCCCCTTCACGTCAAACAGACATCAAAATGGGTTGCAGCAGAAAGGAAATATAAGCCGCTTTGGGTTAATCAGGAACCACGGCAAGCACAAGTTCGCACGACAAAATGTCAACGAGTGCCATCAGTAAGCCATGATGCTAATTCCTGGGCACGTTGACCTCGACGCTAATTGAATTTCGGCCGAATTTCATGCTGGGTAGGCAACGCATGCGAATCCCTCGCGATCAGCCCTGATCTTTGCCACCCGGAAACGCGGCAGTGCAAGATTCGAAGAAACTCATCAAGCAGGAGTGAGATTCCGAGAGGAAAAACCGGTAGATTGACCCCCCTCAGACTTCCGACTCAGTTCGATAATCGGCCCGTGTTGGAAGCAGGTGTTGCAAAAAGGACAGGAAGAAGGAAACCAGCATGCCCAAGGAAACGCAGTTGAACAACCTCGTTTTGCTTGCCAGCGAAGACAATGTAGCCGTGGTCACCGGATCAATATCCAGAGGGACGACCATCGAACTGGAAGGCTTTAGCCTTCAACCAACCACTGACATCCCACCGGGACACAAGATTGCCATCCGCCCCATCGAATCAGGCCAACCGGTGGTCAAGTATGGTCAGCCAATTGGCTTGGCACATCAAGATATTTCCGCCGGGATGCACGTACATACTCAAAATCTTTCAGATCACCACGTCGTCTCCGATGACATGTCTGCCTTGCAACCGCCAGAAAAACCGGCACCCTTGGATCGACAATTCATGGGCTATCAGAGACCGGATGGGCGAGTTGGCACCCGAAACTACGTTGCTGTGATCTCGACGGTGAATTGCAGCGCTTCAGTCTGCCATCAGGTGATCAAGCGTTTTGATGATGAAAAGATGAAACGTTGGCCGAATGTTGACGGAGTCTTTGCTGCAACACACAGTTCCGGCTGTGCATTGGAATACCACGGAATCAAACATCAAATGCTGGGTCGTGTTCTCGCAGGTTATGCAACGCATCCAAATGTTGGTGGAACGCTCGTCGTTGGACTCGGATGTGAGCAGACGACCTCGGGATACCTAACGCAACATCATGGACTTGTCTCCCTGCACGCCCCAGATGGCGAGAAACTGACTCGCGACGATGGGATCCCCATGGTGACCATGCAAACCGAAGGAGGAACGCGAGCGACCATTGAGAAAGCTGAAAAACTGCTGGAGCAAGTCCTCGATCGAGCCAATCGGTTTCAAAGAGAACCCGCCAATGCAAAGCATCTCATGCTCGGAGTAGAATGCGGCGGCAGCGACGGCTACTCAGGCCTGACCGCTAATCCCGCGGTCGGCGTTGTCTCCGATCGCATTGTCGCATGTGGAGGCACATCGATCATCTCCGAAACCACTGAACTTTACGGTGCCGAGCACCTACTGGTTCAACGAAGTCGCTCACCTGAAGTTGCTCAGAAATTGCTCGATCGCATCCAGTGGTGGAAAGATTACGTCGCGATGTATGGTGGCCAAATTGATAACAACCCTTCCGTTGGCAATAAAGCCGGCGGCCTGACAACCATCACCGAAAAATCACTCGGAGCTGTTTCCAAAAGTGGGTCCACAGCCCTCGAGGAAGTCTATCAGTACGCGGAAAAAGTAAGCACTCCCGGACTGGTTGTCATGGACTCCCCCGGTTTTGACCCAGCAAGTGTCACCGGTAAAGTTGCCGGAGGTGCAAACCTGATCATGTTTACCACCGGTCGTGGCAGTTGTTTTGGTTGCAAACCAACTCCGGTTATCAAAATCGCATCCAACACTCAACTGTTTCAGACGCTTTCAGAAGACATGGACCTCAACGCAGGGACAGTCTTGGAAGGTGAAGAATTACAAAACATCGGCGATCGCTTTTTTGAATATGCTCTCAATGTCGCGAGTGGCGAAAAAACAAGCAGCGAGTGCTTGGGCATTGGAGATCACGAATTCATCCCTTGGATGGTCGGACCCACCGTCTAAAATGAGGCGTCCTCCAACTCAACCTGAACGTTTCAAATCATCGATCAACGACCTAACATCCATCCCTGCCAGATCACCAAGACCCCATGAATGCATCACTTCCCAAAGTTGTCATCACTGATTTCATTAATGACTCACTGGCAATTGAAAAAAAAGTCCTTGATGGAATCGCCACGGTGGAAGCATTTGATGCCTTCAACGAGCAATCACTGCATGGACAGATTGAATCAGCCCGAGCGGTCATGCTCTACCACAACCTCTCGCTGTCCGAGGCGACGATTAGCCGACTCACCAACTGTGATTTGATTGTTCGGTGCGGCGTAGGATTCGATAACGTCGATCACCGTTACGCTCGCCAACGCGGCATCCCCGTTGCCAACGTACCGGATTACGGCACCGAGGAAGTTGCTGATTCCGCAATCGGCATGGCGTTATCACTGACTCGCGGCATTCACTTCTACAACCAACGCATGCGTTCACAACCTGACCCGTGGATGTACAACGTTTCTCAACCGCTTTACCGCCATCGAGGTCGCGTCTTCGGAATCGTGGGGCTCGGAAGGATTGGCACCGCCACCGCGAGAAGAGCCCTCGCAATGGGTATGAAAGTCCGTTTCTATGACCCACTTAAACCAGACGGGTACGACAAAGCCAATGGAGTCGAGCGAGTCGAATCGCTGCAAGAGTTGATGAAAGAGTCATTCATTCTCAGCATGCACTGCCCACTCAATGAAGACTCTCAACATCTCATCAATTCCGAAACCTTAAAATGGCTTCCACGTGGCAGTTACCTCGTGAACACAGCCCGTGGCGATGTCGTGGACACCACTGCGATCCCGGAGGCCTTGGCGAGCGGACAACTTGCTGGTGCAGCGATCGATGTACTCGCCGAAGAACCGCCGAGGGAAAACCACCCATTACTCGCCGCGTGGAGAGACCCAGAACATCCGGCTTTTGAGCGTCTCATCATCAATCCCCATTCCGCTTTTTACTGTGAAGAAGGTCTCCAAGACATGCGACGAAAGGGAGCCGAGGCCTGCCGACGCGCACTGACCGGCGAGCGACTGCGAAATGTCATCAACTGACACCGAGGCATGCCGATTTGACAAGACGAGTTTACAGACTGGGTTGGCCAAGCCAATAAGCTTCTCTCAAACACCGATTGACAACAATCGTTGAAATCAAACTGACACAGCACAAATCAATGATCGAGGCCCGGTTGAATCGAGGCCCGGTTGAATCGAGGCTAAAAAAGCCCCAGCGGCCACAATGGTAAACGAAGCACCCGCTAGTGTGACGCGATCGTATCCTCTCGATCACTTCCACGTGATTCATCGCTAGTATGCTCAGCGGAGGGCAACCCAAAACGTCGCACAACAAACCATAGGCTAAGTGTAACCAAGAGAACTGAGACCACGGCAAACGCTCCCTCCCACAGCAATGCTGAACGCATCCCAGAGACAGGGGAAATCACTTTCTGCAACCTGTACTGAACCAAAACTAACAAATCGGTGGTGTCGGCTTTATTGGAGTCAGAATCAAAAGGCGAAGAATCTGAGCTCGCCACTTTCCCGCCTGATTGAATCGAGGGTGTGCCAGGAGCGATTCTCTGAAAGCTCAATTCTTCCGGTAGTGACACCGGCTGCATCGCCGCAATCCACTCGCCGGAATAGGGCAAACCACCTTCAGCATCGGCCAAGGGATCGAGGTAATCAACATCGCGGCCCGCGAAAAGTCGTCCCATGAGTGACGAGGGAATTTGATAACGTTCGCCTGACATGTCGGCGCCCTGGCTGCGGCGATCTTCGATCATCGGATGCTGTAAAATGGTACCTTGCGTCGGACCGGGGCGAGCCTCTACCAGAACAGCCACCTGATTATTTCCGTACTGGCTTTGCAGAAGATCAAAGTCACCAAGGTTCACCGTGACGACAAACATCGCATCGGGTTCTGCTTGACTTGCATCAAGAAAAATTGGCGTGCTAATCGCCACCTTCCACAAGCGGGTTGCAGTGCTGGGGAACGCCGCAGACATCCTCGTCGCCTTTAACGGTTTTGTCGAGCCAATCAGTGTCGTCTCCTTGGGAAGATCTCTTCGCCCTCCATGGAAATAGGTTCGGTAACCATAATTCCGGCCAACACTATTCTGCTCGGCAGTAACAGGCGAATCATACGCAACTGAAATGATCGTTCCCTTGTTGTCGGTGACAAACATCGATGCGAGGCGCCGGCTACTTTCGGCATCATAAAGTGAAAGACGATCCTGAAGATAGGCTTCAAATTGCCGCTGCGCCTCAACCTTCAGCATCCTCTCTCGAGCTGGATTAGTTACATGAGTCTGGGCAGATGTCCCCATGGCATTGATTTGGTTCAGGGACTCTTCGATTTCTTCATCCTGCAGTGACTCACGAAGTCTGGCAAGAAACGCCTCATCAGAGGCCTCATCTTCGGTGAGTCGATAATAGCGATCAATTTCGCCTTCAAGCGTCTTTGCAGCAAAAGCTGCGGCCAGTTCGTTACTGCCAAAGGCCTCTTGCCTCAGCGCGGTAACCGTTCGCTGACTTGCCTGACGTATCGTCCGCGCGGCATAGACACATGTGGCGACCAAAATGAGAATCGGCCCGACGATCCCCAGCAACATCAATGGTCTTCTTGCACGCACCGATTCACGTCTGGCGAGATCCTGCAGGATCTGCTGAACATTGGCATAACGCTCCTCTGGTTTCGGCGACAAACAACGCGAGACGATACGCGCCAAGGGTCGATCCACCTCATCTCGCTCCGATAGCAATGGAGGTGCGCCGCGACTAACGATCATTTTCCGGTAACGATTCAGACGCTTCTCCAGAGAAGCCGCAGTATCAAGCTGTTCAATCACATCACTCGCGCGGTGCGGCGGGTGTCCGGTTAAGAGGCGATAAAAAATCGCGCCGACCGCGTAAACATCCCAGCTCGCATCAGGCGAGGCCTTGAGGTCAGCTTGCTCGGGAGCCATGTAAAAAAGAGTCCCCAGAGCCGGGGTCTGATCATCCGACAAACGACTTTGCCCAAAGTCAGCCAGGCGTGGCTCGTTCTCTTCACCCAACAACAAATTGGCCGGCTTCAAGTCGCAATGCAGAACCCCCTTGGCATGACATCGATTCAAGCCAAAACAAATTTTACGAAATAGCTCGACTGCCTCATCAACGGGTAACCGGTGACGAACCTGCAACAAGTCTTCAAGTGAACCGCCCGAAATCAACTCCATGACGTAGTACGGTGGTTCTGCATCCCAACCAACCTCCAAGACTTGAACCACGTAACGATCCGCTGACAATTGCACGAGGTTCTTGACCTCTCGGCTCAACAACGACCAATTCACTCCGCCACGATGCAAATAAAATTTGACGGCGACATCACGGCCGGTGTTCAGGTCACAACCAACCCACACCTGTCCGAAAGCACCCGCCCCAAGAAATCTCGTCAGTCGGTAACCGGGAACATTTGCTGGCGGCGTTGTCGCCTGAAGCGACATCTGCTGGCTAGCCGACATGGCACCCTGGGTCTGAGACTCAGTCAGCGCAGACTCGCGGCCATCAGGGGACAGGTGATCAAACGAACAATCAGAAACTGGCTCGGGCAGTGAGTGGCTCGAATTTTCAAATGCTTCGGAACCTTCGGACTGAACGGATCCCGAGCCCTCCTGCGCGGGATTGAACTGATCCGATTCAGGCGAATTATCTTGGGGTTCAATGGTCACCAGTGCCGATTTCCCGATTCCGTTCCCGCGTGGGTATTGGCAAGCGATCGATTCGCTTAGCCACACTCCCCACAAGTCTAGCGTCTGTTACCATCCTGAAGGGGCCCGCCTCAGGATTCTTTCTACAACTGATCCTTTACCATTGGACAACGACGCATCTGACTGAATAACTTGCTTCAGTCATTCAAGCGTGGGCAAAGTCGCTTCTCCACTTCACGATCTGATCTTCCATGCAATCAATACTAACTCTGCTCAGTTTGCGCAAAAACCACGTTGTCAAAGATTTTCATCACAACCTTAGGGCTGGCCTTGCAATTTTGGGATTGAGCTTTCTTTCTTTGCAATCCGTCACTTGGTCCCAATCGTCAGGGACCGGCACACCTGCAAAGCAATCGAAGCCAATCCTTCCAACAGGTGAATCCGTCGACACACAAGTATCAAAGACGGCCACCTCTCCAAAAACCATCGACCAAACTCCCAGGACTGAAAAACTTGATGGCAAAGAGGGTCGCGAATTATCAGTGCGACACTTTCACCCCAAAAGCCAATTAAAAGTAAGTAAGTCTTTAAAGACGCACGCTAAATATCATGTGGTGGACGCCCATACCCATTTCCGGCACAAACTCCGACAAAGCGAGCAAGCGCTGTCAGATTTTGTAACGGTAATGGATCGAAATCATATTGCAATTTGCTGCTCGCTCGATGGTCGTCTGGATAGTGAACTGGACGAGCACATGCAATTTCTCTGGTCGAACTATCCAAACCGTTTTGTCATCTTCGCTAATATCGATTGGCGGGGAATGGGTGATCCCGATGAACCGGCGACCTGGGCCTGCAATCAGAGCGGCTTCGCGAAGCGTACAGTGAAGCAACTTGAGGATGCAGTCGCCAAGGGAGCCAGTGGGCTAAAAATCTTCAAGCAGTTTGGACTCGGCTACCGCAATGCAAATGGGACACTCATCGAGATTGATGACCCGAGATTCAATCCCATCTGGAATGCTTGTGGCCAACTTGGGATTCCCGTCATTATTCACACTTCTGACCCGGCAGCTTTTTTTGAACCAATCAATGAAACCAATGAACGATGGGAAGAACTCAGTCGACATCCCGACTGGAGCTTTCATGGTGAAAACTTCCCTTCCCGGCAAGCACTGCACGCCGCGAGAAATCGCATCATCGAAAGGCACCCCGACACGAATTTCATCGGCGCTCACGTTGCTAACCAAGCGGAAGATCTGGCAGAGGTCAGTCGTTGGCTGGATCGCTACCCAAACCTCTGGATCGAAACGGCCTCCCGAATCGCAGAACTTGGTCGCCAGCCATACACCGCAAGAGATTTTCTGATGAAATACTCCGATCGAATTCTTTTCGGCACAGATGGACCGTGGCCAGAACTTCGACTGCAGATCAATTGGCGATTTTTCGAAACTCGCGATGAATCCTTTCACTACAGCGAAAAACAGCCTCCGCCACAAGGACTCTGGAAAATCCACGCGATTGACCTTCCCGATCCTGTCCTCAAAAAGCTCTACCATGAAAATGCGGCAAAACTAATCCCCGGGATTGCTCAGCGACTGCAACAGTTGCAATCGACCAGTGAAACATCACCCGCTGAAAAATCCAAAACTGAATAAACCACATCAACCAAAAGTGGAGGAAGAAAGCAAACAAAGAAAAATCAGCGGTGAAAAAAAGCGGTGGAAAAACATGCAGAAGCAGAATTCAACCCTCGCATTCCTACAACCCCATTTCGCAGAGGCGATGCTTATCGGGACAGAGAAGCTCAGGCCATGCAAAAAACTGCTTTCAATAACGCCGCTCGCAATTCCGCTCGCAATGCCGTTCGCATTGGCATGGCTGTCACCGGTCCAAATTCAAATCAAGCAATCGCACGGAGCATTCAATCGAACTCATTGTCAACTAATCACGAAACGTTCAGTGACTTTGAGTTCAGGTGACTTCACTTCGGACTGGGATTCGTGCATCATGAATGGCAGCGATCAAGGTAAACGAACGCTCACTTGGCAAATTTGCCGGGAATGTCAAATACCGATTGCCGAGAGGGTGATGATCAATGGCTCGATCTTCCAAACTGATCTGATCACAGCAAAATCGTCTCGATTGGTTCAAGCAACAAGTGATCGGAGCTCGGATAGCAACGCCGTCCGGAGTTAGAAAAAGCAAGAGAGCATGGAAAGCAGCAAGGACCCTAATTTGAGCCATCCCACCTTTGCAATGATCACCTGCGCCGTTGGGGCCGAGTCGGCAGTCAAAGAATCTGCAACCTCCGATGGATGGAGACTTGCTTTTTCTCGCCCAGGTTTCGTGACCATGAAACATGAGCAGTCCACCGAACCGCCCCAAGGTGTCTTCGTTCGAACAGCCTCTCGGTCCATTGGCTCCGTTCGGGGTGAGAATTCCAAGACACTCACCGGAAAACTGATCGAGCAACTCGAGGAGAGCCTTCCTGCCAAACGCCCCTTCCAGCAGTTACATGTCTGGCCCAAAGATCGCGGCCCCATCGGTCGCTTTGATTTTGAGCCCGGTCCCGACGAAGTCTCGCAAGCCGTCAGCGAAGAGATTTTCCCGATACTAAAAGATGACTGGCTTACTTGTGATCACCCTAATCGGATCGCAGAAAGTGGTGATCGAGTGCTCGATCTCGTCCTCCTTGAACCGTCACACTGGTTTTTAGGCTGGCATGTGGCAAGTGATTGGCATTCAAGATGGCCGGGAGGAATTCAACCAATCACTCCAATCGAAGAACCTGTCTCGCGAGCCTATTACAAGGCAGCAGAGTCAATCACATGGAGTGGTTTCGCAATGCGCCCCGGCGATACGGCGATTGAAATTGGAAGTGCGCCGGGTGGGGCGTGCGGACGTTTGCTGGAACTGGGAATGCGGGTCATTGGCATTGATCCTGCCGAAATGGATCCGCGCATCAGTGAAAACCCAAAATTCAAGCACATTCGAGCGAGAGCTGGGGACCTGCCGCGAAAAATTTTCCGTGATGCCAAATGGTTGCTGGTGGACTCCAATGTCATCCCCGACAAAACATTGACCACCATCGAGAATATCGTCACGCATCGAGGCTGCATGCTTGAAGGATTGCTCGTGACTCTGAAAATCGGCAACTACGATGCCGTCCAGAAAATCGAGCAATGGCACCAGCGGATCAATAACTGGAATCCTTCCCGTGTTCGAGTTCGACAGCTTTCTCGCAACAAGGTGGAAGTCTGTTTTGCCATCCACTTTCAGAGGTAACCCACGGGGGTAACCGACCGAGTTGAAACACGGGGATCCCGTCAATCCCTGACTCCAACACTTCTGGAAAAACAAAATCTTGACGGAGTCTAAAGTCAACAAGCGGAAGTCGAGGCATCACTCTCGTGTACCTCGGACTGTTCAATCATCGCTGGTTGATCAAAGAATCCATCAGCCCTGCTGGACGATCATTCGCATTACCCCGAATATCAAAGAACTTTTTGGAGCGTAGATCGAATGACTACTCAGGATCTTAACAAGCATGGATTGATAGGCTTCCTTTTGCAGAACGCTCATCCGAAGGACGGATTTGGCCAGCGGGTCAAATGCCCATGCAACGTCAGGGAGCTCCGATTTTAATTTAATGAACGCCGAAGCTCGGTTCGCTTCAAGTGCAATACGGGTGACTTAGATGGGCATCTCTAAGCAAAAATCCTGCGAATAAGTAGGTCCACAACGTAACGACGATTGAGCAAGAGGCGACTTCGCCAACTCGTCAATCTCCGCATCGCCCATCCATGCTGTTCAGGGCTGGAGCAAGCGATATCGGGATAGCTAGCATCTAAATTGGCCACCAATCGGTCACTCGGATTCAGAAGGCAACCGTAGGCATGGGCGTTCTCATCGGCCGCACCGAATCCACCGTTCGGAAAAAAAACCAAGACAATCAAATCGATCACCAAGGCCAACGCAAAAAAAGCATCACCTTGCTGTCATTTCAACATGCATGCCCCCATCACAATTCTCTGGGCCGGCATAAAACGAACCAAGGCAAAGAAGTATTAATGGATGGCCTAAGGCAACCTCGGGGGAGAAAACCACCTGGGGACCGCGGAGGAATCCAAAAGCAAACTGTGCATCTGCAGGGTTCAGGCCGATTGCTTCGACAAGATTCCGATCTGGCTCCTGAAAAATGGATTCTGAAAACTGAAAAAACGACTTGAGGGTCAGAGAAACCAATCCCTGATACGTCTGAAACCTGCATCTTTTAAGGGTCCTCATCTGATCGCGGCAGAGGAACCTCCCAGAACGCCCAAGCTACCAAACTAACCTTGCGTTGACCTACGGGATCTTTTTAACCTGCCAACGCTGAATTGCAACCGATGCGAAAACTCCCCAACGTTTGGATCTGCCATGGAAGGCTTACGTCGAACTCTCTTGTCAACTCAAGTCAAGTTTTTGTTCACCGTTTTCATTTTTCTCCCGGTGCTTGGAAGTTCCGTGCACGCGGAGGAGGCCCAATGGATCTGGAACCACGGGACGGATCTCCAAACGCCAATCCCGGAAGGGCAATCCTGCTTTTTCCGCAAACCCATCAACCTGAAAGTTCGTTCAGTCGGGCGAATCGAAATCGCTGCCGATGATGAGTACGAACTTTATGTTAACGGCAACCTGATTGGCGAAGGAAAATCGTCTCGGGAATTGCAGCAGTACGACATCTCAGAATTCCTAGAGATCGGTCGGAATGTGATTGCGGCGAAAGTCGTTAATACGCACGGTGACACAGCAGCCTTGGCGGCAAGAGTGTCGGTCAAACCGGAAAAGCAGCCCAAGTGGTTCACTTTCAGCACCGGACCTTCATGGCGAGTGAGCACTCAAGAAAGCTCAATCTGGCAAACGGTACTATTCAATGACCGCCTGTGGGGTACCGCTAGTTCTTTTGGTGAATTAGGCGACACCGTTCCATGGGACCGCGCGGTGGACGTTGCGGTTGAAACTCAAAGCGAACAACAGGAACGCTTCCAGATTCAAAAGGGTTTTGGAGTACAACGAGTGCTCGACGACCAAGCAGTTGGATCAATCATCGCCATGACTTTCAATGAATTTGGCCACATCATTGCTTCGCAAGAAAATGGTCCGCTTTTATTGATCTCTGACAAGAACGGCGATGGGATTCCTGAGCACGTTTCTGAATACTGTGACCAAATCAAAAATTGCCATGGCATCCTCGCACTCAATGGTGAAGTTTTCGCTACCGGCGACGGGCCGGAAGGAACCGCGCTGTATCGATTACGGGATGAGGATCGAAACGGAACCCTCGAGCAGCTTGATGCAATGGTCAAGTTCAAAAAGAGCGGTGGCGAGCATGGGCCTCATGGAATTCGCCTTGGTCCCGACGGCATGATCTACATCGCAGTGGGAAGTCATACCGAAGCGATTGGTGAGGTGGGAGACGGCGAGACACTACGAATCAGCTACGAGGGCGACCTCCTGCCACGCTACGAGGATCCGGCTGGACATGGCATGGGTATCAAAGCCCCCGGAGGAACCATCATCCGAACCGACACTTCCGGAAACGTGGTGGAGACGGTCGCCGGCGGTATACGTAACGCCTATGACCTAGCCTTCCATCCAGAGGGTTCGTTATTCGTTCATGATTCAGATATGGAAGCGGACTTGCAAACTTCATGGTATCGCCCAACTGCATTGTTCGACGTGCCAGAGGGTGGCGAACTTGGATGGCGAACCGGCTGGTCAAAGTGGCCCGAGTATTACCTTGATCGATTACCAAACTTGCTCGACACCGGACGGGGAAGCCCAACCGGCGCAACCTGCTACGAGCACCACACGTTTCCAGCGAGGTATCACCAGTCACTCTTTCTGGCCGACTGGTCAGAGGGACGAATCCTGAACGTGCGACTGAAACCACGGGGTGCAGGCTATGTCGCCGAAAGTGAAGTATTCCTTCAAGGACAACCCCTCAATGTTTCTGACCTCGAGGTCGGACCCGATGGGGCAATTTACTTCTGCACCGGAGGCCGTGGAACCTCGGGTGGAATCTATCGTGTGATTTACAAAGGCGACGTTCCCGAACGCATCAGACAACTGGGGACGGGTATTTCCGCCGCCATTCGTCAGCCTCAAATCGAAGCGGCTTGGGCGAGACAGGCCGTAGCATCCGTTCGCCAAGAACTTGATGACCGATGGCCGCAATTGGTCGCAGGTGTCGCGTTGAGCGATGACAATCCCGCCCACTATCGAACACGGGCGATCGACCTGATGCAGCTCTTTGGCCCAGTTCCAAATGAAAAGCTACTCATGGAGCTGAGCGAAGCTCCCAATGAATCGGTGCGTGCCAAGGCCGCTTGGATGATGGGCTTGCACCCTGGTGAGCTGAGCAGGGATCGATTAACCGAACTGCTATCGGACTCAAATCCGCGCGTTCAACGAGCCGCCTGTGAAGCGATGATGCGAAGTGGACAGGTTCCGGATAACGCGGAAAAAGTTCTACCACTCCTGAAGTCCGAAGACCGAAACCTTGCCTTCGTTGCGAGGCGTCTGCTTGAACGCATTCCTGCGGATCAATGGCAAGAGATCGTCATGGAGAGTGATGACGCGAGGATTGCAATCCTCGGCATGCTGGCGCTGATCAATTCTGACTCCAGTGAAGCGACATGCCTTCAAGTCTTGGGTAAATCCAGTCAACTGATGTCAGAATTCATGAGCGATGCCGACTTCCTTGATACCTTGAGGCTTTGCCAACTTGCCCTGCATCGTGGTGAGATCAAACCCGAATTGGCAACGACCCTTCGAGATCAAATTGCCGAGGAGTTCCCCGCCGGTGACAACCGAATGAATCATGAACTGATTCGCCTGGCGGCCTATCTCAAAGCTGGCTCCGTTTCCGATCGAGCCTTAACCTATCTGTACAGCGACCATGACGAAATGGACCGTACCCTGGTCGCCATGTACCTGCAATTCCTCTCCCATGACTGGACAGCGGAACAAAGGTTCAAGCTTTTAAAGTATTACGAGAACGTGAGCAGCAAGACAACTTCCTCATCGCTTGCCTTGTACGTCCAGAATGTCACGAAGGATTTTACCAAATCACTTTCCAATGACGATGTCCTCGCCATTCTCGAGCAGGGAAAATCGTGGCGCAACGCTGCCCTGGCGGCTCTCTATAAACTGCCTCGGCCGATCGACGAAACCAACGCAGCCATCCTGCGTGAATTGGATCAGGACTTGGTGGAAAACCCCAACCATGGGGAAATCGAGCGCCGACTTCGAACGGGAATCATTGCGTTGTTGGCAACCGCGAGCGACGAAACCTCTGCAACGTATCTTCGTAACCTCTGGCGAACAGAACCTGAACGTCGCCCACTGGTTGCGATGGCCCTGGCTCAAAGCCCGGGTGGTGACAACTGGGACTATCTCGTTCGCAGCCTCAATGTGCTTGAGGGCCAAACCGCCAGCGAAGTGGTCGAAGCCCTGCTCTCCGTAGCGATCGCTACCGATGACCCGATGGCGTTGCGACAACTGATTCTTTTAGGCGTCAGGGCGGAACAGAATGATCAGGAATTTGAGAACGTTGAAGCCCTTCTTGAACACTGGACCGGAATGCAGCGTCCCGAAGATGCCGCCACCTCGATGCAACCTTGGCAAAAGTGGTACGCGAAGACCTATCCCGATCGCCCGATCGCCGAACTCCCCAATGAGGAGGAGTCTCGGTGGGACTTCGACCAACTGGTTGAATACCTCAACAGCGAGGAAGGCAACTATGGTGATCCAAACCAAGGTCGGCTCGTTTTCACCAAGGCCAAATGCATTCAATGTCATCGAGTTGGCGACGAAGGTGAGTCAGTTGGGCCGACACTTACGGGTATCGTGAAACGATTCTCAAAGCGAGAAATTCTCGAATCCGTTCTATTCCCCTCCCACGTCATCAGCGATCAATACGCAAGCAAGAAAGTCCTGACACTCGATGGCCAATCGTTTACCGGTATGCTGACTGAACGAAATGACCAGTCGCTTCAAGTGCGAGATTCGAGTAATCAGATCCTGATTATCGAAGAAGCCAATGTGGATCAAATCCTTCCAAGCAGCAGCAGCATCATGCCGAGCAGGCTCTTGGATGATTCATCACTGAGAGAAATCAGCGATTTGATGTCCTACCTCGGGGTCGTTCCGAAAATCGAAATCGCCACCCGTCCCTAAAAAAGCCACGATTGGCAAGGCATCTCACGGGAATTCCCCCCCGACCATGAGCAAGATCTGGGCGAGAGCAGGTCGGAGCGCAACCCACATCCATGGGCTACGGCTTCCACTGGCTCTCGCTTATTTTCGTTGACTTCAATCAACCGAAAATCAACTCTCTTCCCAAGAACGGCCTCGCCGGCAAGAATATCGGCCTCACCGTTTAATAATCCACCCAATTTCTTGACGCCTTTTTCCGGGATCCATCGTGGAACGCCGTCTGCTCACGTTTATCGTCGCCTCGACCGCGTTCTTCATGTTTTACCTGTGGATGCGAATGCTGTTTGTGCCACCACAGCCACCCGAGGTTGCTGAGAACGTGGCTGCCGAGGTCTTACTAGAAGAAGATCTCGTCGCAAACGATGCAATCACCGAATCCATCGATCAAGCTGCTGACACACTCGACGAGGCAACCACGTCGGACGAGGATGGCGTTGATGAAGATAATCCGGTTCGTCCAGTTCAACCCGAGTGGATCTCTTTGGGGTCAATGGCGGCAGAAGATGGCTACCACCTTCTAGTCACCCTGAACTCCCTTGGTGGTGGTATCGAGCGTCTGGAAATGACTGAGCGCAATGAATCAGGTGAATTCCGATACCGCCGAGTTGATGTGAGGCACGGGTACCTTGGCTACCTCGCGGCAGCCCCTGCCGCAACAACCGATGGAGTGGTTGTCAACATCGTTGGTAAAGGTACCCCGGCCAAAGCAGCAGGTATCGAAATTGGTGACGTCATCACCTCAATCGATGGACAGACGATTACCGATCGCCCTCAGATTGATCAAGCCTTGCTGGATACAAAACCGGGTGACCAAGTTGAGATCTCATTACTTCGCGGGGAAACGGGCCAGTCGCTAAGCATCATCGCGACACTGTCTGAGCATCCCTTGGACCTTATTCGACTTGCCAAAGATGGCGGTGAAGATCAGATCGTCGGCAACCTGTCTCGCTCGTCATGCCTGATGACACTGAGTCAGGTGAATCGTAAAAGTATTGAACCCAGCCAGCGGGGCATCAATGGATTAATTGATCCATTTCAACTCAATTGGGACGTCAAGGTCGCAGAGCAAAGCGTTCTTTCCTCCGCAGAATTATCGCTTGAATTGTCTGCCTCTGAGATGGAGAAAATTGGAGGAAAACCGGTACGGCTTGTCCGAAGCTACGAGTTATCGCCTGCATCTTATGACATTAAAATGGTTGTCCAAATTGACAACCTTGCTGAGGAATCGCAGGACCTGGCTTATCGTTTAGAAGGCGCCAACGGAATCACGCTTGAAGGTTGGTGGTACAGCAACAAAATCAGTCCTCACTGGCAAGGTGGTGCCGCTGCGAGAGATATCGTCTGCCAAACTGAAGCAGGTGGGCATCGATTGCTGAGTGGTTTTAACCTTCTCAATCGTGCCAAAAAAGAGAAGAGTGATGCCAACGAGACCATCTTTGCCAGTGACAGCAGTGCCTCCGAACGAAATCTGCGGTATATCGGTGTTGATGCCCAATATTTTGCCGTGGCTTACATTCCCTCTGAGGGCAAGAGCGTCTTCAAAACGCTTCGCAGAGCATCCGCTGGCATTACCGCTGATGCCGAAGCAATCCCCCGCCATCAAGAACGAGCGGTCAACACGACTTTCTATCTGGATAGCGTCGTTGCGGAGGTGCCCTCGGGTAGCTCACTGAAACAGGAACTACGAATGTTCGCGGGACCGAAGCAGCCCGAGATCCTCGCGGAATACGGATTGGGTGACTGCATCTACTACGGTTGGTTTGCAAGATTCGCAAAGATACTCTCCGGCCTGCTGCACACCCTGGCCAATGTCGGTAACTATGCCGTCGCGATCATCTTGTTGACTGTGATTGTTCGTGGCGGAATGTTCCCGCTAAGTCGCAAAGCCGCGATCAATGCGCAGAAGATGCAAGAACTCGCTCCAGAGATGAAAAAAATCAATGAGCGTTACAAGGATGACTTGGAGGGCAAAATGCGTGCCCAACGGGAACTACAACAACGTGTTGGGTTCAACCCACTCGCTGGTTGCCTGCCAATGTTCATCCAGTTTCCGATTTTCATCGGCCTCTACCGGGCCTTATCCGTTGATATTGAACTGCGCCAAGCTGCTGTCTCCGAAGCAACGGACTGGGCGTCCAACCTCGCCGCTCCAGACATGCTTTTGTTCTGGGGTGACTGGCTTTGGGACTATCTCTCAGGCCGTGGAACCGGGTGGCTCGGACCCTATTTCAATATTTTGCCCGTCCTGGTTGTCGTTCTTTTCTTGACGCAACAAAAGATGTTCATGCCACCCGCAACGGATGACCAGACGGCAATGACCCAGAAGATGATGAACATCATGACTCTGATGATGGGTTTGTTCTTCTTCCGTGTTCCCGCTGGTCTCTGTGTCTACTTCATCACCAGTAGCCTTTGGGGAATTTGTGAGCGAATTTTTGTCAAGAAAACTCTTCCCCCCACCAAGCATTTTGACTCGACGGCCTTGGCAGGGTCAGCAGCTAAGCCGGAAAAATCACAAACGTTGGTCGATCGATTGAAAAGTCAGGTTGCAAAGCCTGAAATGCCCATAGCGCGTCCCAATCAACGAAAGCGACCACCTAAGAAAAAGTAATTCTCTCTCACGCCGGGGCCAGTGTATCCATTGGTGATCGTGCTGGTGAAAGAGGCTTATTTTAGGGGTCAATCGAATCGGAAGACTGCAGGCCAAGTAACGCAGCGGTCATGCTCGTCAGGCTGGATGAATCCATCAATGTTTTTGATGCGTTCGCTGGAAGTCGTCTGGTCGAAGGAGAAGTTCGTGGCTTTTGGTTCGATAAACCGACTCAGAGACGTGACACTGAGTCTCTGCCATGCGACTCACCACAGTGACCCATTGAGCATCCAAGATTAGTCGCCCAAGAAAATGCTGTGATGCCTTCCACTTTTTCTCAAACAGCATTCCTGATTTTCTACCGCCAGCCGGCTTTAGATTGCAGCGTTGACCACCCCGGCATCACCTGCCTAAATGTAGAACATTGACTCTTCACCGCCGCGACATCTTTGAGCAAGCTCGCTAAGTCGAACGTTCGCCAGAACGGCACGCGACGCATCGGTGGCTTCATCCCACAATTGCTGCAGCATCACCTCCGCAGGACTCAACTTTCCCGTCTTGCGATGGCTCGCTTCCTGGCAACCCATGACCTCAGCGATGTCAAGAAGACGGATCTGATCGGGATCCACCAATAATCGATAACCACCTTGGTTTCCCCTGACACTCTGCACCCAGCCGGCGCTCCGAAGGCTTCGGAAAATCTGCACCAGAAACGGACCTGGAACTCCATGTCGATCCGAGATTTCGCGAAGTGCGACCGGTGAATCCTCAGACTGACGCGCTGCCAGCTCCAGCATCGCTAAACAGGCGTAGTGAACTCTCGCGGAGATCAGCATGGTCCCTCATCCAAATATTGAATCACGATGAATGCAGACCGCATTCTGTCTTCTTAAAGGAACTCCAACGACCAGCACGTTCATCTTCACCCGGAAGCACAGCCCGCGTGCATGGCTTGCAACCCACACTCGGAAAACCTTGGTCGTGCAACGGGTTGTAAGGAATGTCATTGTCGGTAATCAGTGACCAAACCTCTTTCTTCGTCCAGTTTGCCAGCGGGCTTACCTTAATCAGCTGAAACTTTCGATCCCAACCGACAATGGGGGCCTTGGCTCGGTCAGAGCTTTGATCACGCCGAATTGCGCTGGCCCAAGCATGTTGTCCCCGAGCCGCCTCATGTAAAAGACTGAGTTTGCGATCAAAACAACAGCGATTGGGATCACTGGCGTAAACCGGTCCGCCGTTGGCTTGCTCGTATTCATCAACACTCATCAACGGCTTCTTCAGCTCCACAGCAATCCCGTATCGAGTTTTCACACGCTCCCTCAATTCAAGTGTTTCATCAAATTGATAGCCCGTGTCCAAATTAAAAACTGGAGTTTCCGGAGCAATTTCTGAAAGCATGTGGATGATCGTCATCCCTTCCGGACCAAACGCGGTGGCCATCGTGAATCGGGGGGCAAAGCGGTCAACCGCCCACTGGAGAATCTGCTGAGGACTCGCTGACTCCAATCGCTCACTCACTTCTTGGATCTCTTCAAGGAACGCATCGGTCGGTTCCAAAGGAGGGTCCGCAGCCAGCGCACCTCGAGGCTCACCTGAATCAATCGAGACCAATTGCAGCGGCGAAGAATTTTTTTCGACGGATGACTCACCGTCATCAGCTTCAGATTTATTCATATTCGGCTGAAAAGCATTCATTCCTGATCGCCCCAGTTTGCGGGCGAAACGCCCATACACTACTAACTTGATCTAATTAGTCAAGTATGTCATCGGGTCGCAGGGGTTCAGAACTCAAATGGTTTTGGGCTGAAGGGAAAAAACAAGCGAACGCAATTTGGATTTCAAAGCCTAAAACGTTGCAAAAACAGCCAATCAGCAGCCACACCGCAGGTTCATAACGCAATGATGTCACGGACAAAACGCCAGTGGAAAGCTAGCCAAAATAGTGCCAGCGGCCAGATATCGGGCCCCACCAAAAGACAACAACTCGGGGGGGTGATTCATTTTCACACACCTCCGATCAGTCATTCTCATTCGAGAAATCTTCGGATAGAAAACGAATTTTCTGCAGTGCGTGCCGGAACGCGGTTCGCGGCAGGTGCGTTAAGCAAGTAAAATTGAGTCCTCTGCAAGCTAGACTTCAGCAAAGTCGCCTGAATTTCGATGAAACGAATAAGAGACCGGTCACACCCTTTGCTCCACAAGGCAGTCAGCCATGTCGCATCAACTCGCAAACGTGTTGACTAAGAAAACATTTAACCAATGGGCTGCTTGCTGCTTCATTGGATTGATTTTCACCAGCGACCCCACCAACGCGGTCCTCGCCGATACGGTGGAGATTTCAGGTGGTGGCCACTTAACTGGTGAGATCAATCGTCAAGACGACTTTGTCGTGATCAAGGTGGATGACGACATTCAGATCGCGATACCCGCCAGTCGTGTCCAGCGAGTTGTTAATTCGGATCAGCTTGCAGTCTATCGCAAAGCGGCTGAAACAGCGGGTAATGACGCCGAGCTTCATTATCAACTGGCGCTTTGGTGCGTCAGGTCTGATCAGGTCGAGGGCGAGATCCAGAAGTACAAGAATTATCACATGGAACGAGCCGTTGCGCTCGACCCGGATCACTCAAAAGCCCGAGCAGCATTGGGATTCACTCAGGAGAACGGTCGTTGGGTCAAGACAGATCAATTAATGCTTGAGCGAGGCATGATTCCCAGCACGGGCGGCTGGGATTTACCTGAGGCATCAGCGATTGCAGACTTCCAAGACGCACTCAACGTTGACGCAAGAAAGTGGACACGCGAGGTAAAGCGACTGGTGGCGGTTGTGCTGCGTGGTTCATCCAAAGCACCGGAAGCTCTCGCAAGCCTTCGAGCGATTGAGGACCCGCTTGCCGCCGGGGCCATAGCTCAGGAGCTACTGGAATCAAGGGAGAAAGGAACGCAAAGTCGACAACTGCGGTCGCTATGGGTCGGGCTCCTTGGCAAGTTTCGAAACATGACATCAGTTGAGGCACTCGTTCGAGCTGGGCTGGAAGAATCCGACGATGTAATTCGCGAAGCAGCACTCACTGAACTTGTCGAATACGGATCTGACTCGGCGATCGCAACCTACGTTCAGTACCTGACCAGCAATGACAACAAAACCGTCAATCGAGCGGCGCGTTGCCTGACTTGGTTTCCAGAAACCGAACGTGCGATCACTTACATCAAATCGTTGGTGACAACTCATCAACAAGAAGTCGGCCCGACACCCGGAATGCAAGTTGGGTTTGGAGAAAGCGGCGGTGGATTGCAGATGGGCGGCAAACAAACACCCCGCGTTGAGCGACGCACCAACCCGTCGGTTCTGACCTTGGTGCAATCGGTGATCCCTGAGGTTGACTTTGGATACGATGAAAAAGCCTGGCTCAACTACATCGCCAGTCAGCGATCCAACTATAGCGGTGACCTCAGGCGAGATCCTTAGGAAGGATCTCGAAATGGAGAAGCGCAACGAAGTCATTGTTTTCTAACTGGCGCCGGATTTCTAACTGGCGCCGGATTTCTCTCAGCTACCAACGTCTCGCTCACAATGGCAACCTTCTCGGGGCAAGGCTCAGCAGATTCATGCTGATGGGACAGATCGACATCCATCAACCGTATCGCCCCGCTACGAGCGATCAAGCTCCACTTCCGCTAGCCTGCCGTGCCACATCTGATGGATCTTCCCAGGTCCGTTTCTGACACGCACCGGTTCCATGACAGCCTCGAGGATGAATCGAATTGATTTCACGACAAGGTAATTAAAAGCCCACATTCGAACTGCAATCCTCGGATGGATCGGAATTCATACTTAGAGTCCAAAAACGGGGTTAAAGAAGGGCACAAGTTAAACCCGCTCAAGAACGACCATGAATTCACCCTATCAAGGTCAATCTTGCAAGGCTCAGGGTGCAACGCGAGAGCACTCCCGTTTCTAATACTAAAGACTGATCCCCAAAGCAGGTCTCACGCATGGACTAACGTCTGTTCACAAAGATCAGTGAGTCAGAACAGACAACTGAGTCACCGCGTTGCAATGATCGCATCCCGAACCGCCTGCTCCTTCACATCTCCAACCAATTCAACCGAACCGATGGACTTCGGAAGAATAAATCTAAGCTTGCCGTGAGCCACTTTTTTGTCACGCATCATCACCGGCAACATCTCATCTGGATCAGCCTGAGGAAGAGTCAACGGTAGCTCGCAATCTGCAAGTAGTTGAGTCTGCCGATCCAGCAAATCTTGGTTGGACATTCCAAGTGAAATCGCCAAACGGGCAGCCATCTGCATACCAATTGAAACGGCTTCACCGTGCAATAACGTTCCGTAGCCACAAGTCGCCTCAATAGCGTGAGCGAAGGTATGACCGTAGTTGAGAATTGCCCGACGACCACTGGTCTCCCGCTCGTCCTCACCAACGACCCTTGCCTTACTCTCACAACTCTTTTCGATCGCGTACCGAACGGCAGCAGCTTGACGCTCAACCAACCGACTTGCATTTTCGGTTAGCCATTGAAAGAAATCCGCGTCATCAATCACTCCGTACTTCACCACCTCTGCCAGGCCGCTGAGATAGCTGCGTTTTGGCAAGGTCGCTAGGACACCGGTATCAATGAGCACGAGGGAGGGCTGCCAAAATGCACCGACCATATTTTTGGCGTTGGGTAAATTAATGCCCGTTTTACCACCCACACTGCTATCAACCATCGCCAGTAGGGTTGTAGGAACCTGCACAAATCGGACTCCACGAGCAAACGAAGCGGCGACAAATCCGGCCAGATCACCGATCACTCCCCCACCAACCGCGACGACCACACTCTTGCGATCACCACCCTCTGCGAGCACCCACTGCAAGAGTCGATCGTACTCGGCTATCGACTTGCTGACCTCGCCAGAGGCAACCGAGGTCTGGCTCAAACGGAGGTCCGGTGCATTTGCTCGCAGCGACTCCACTAATTGATCAGCCCAAGACTCCTCCACCGACTCGTCGCTGATCACCAACGCATGACTCAAGTCAGCGATTGAATGGTGGATGCGTTGAGAAAATCCTTGAATCGCGTCACTGCTAATTTCAATAGCGTAACTTCGTTCACCAAGTTGCACGCGAACTTGCGAAGCTTTCGATGAAACAGGCAAAGATGGATCAGTGGACATGGCGAGATAATGAAGTGCCAGAGGATGGGGAAGCCAAGCGTTAAAGGTTACGAGGTTGCCCCGGGGTGCGTCCATCACCCACGACCTTTAGAATCCCAAAAAGTAGGGTTCTGACTCAAATTCGTGCTAATTCGCCTCACACCCCTGCAAACATTTCCTAATTCAGCACCCAATCGGCAGGTTAACAGTGTGTCATCATTCAAATTGCCTTGACGCTCGATGACACCTGCTGTTTGGGTGAACAAATCTATTTGAACAAATCCGGGTGCCCATCCTCAAACACTTCGCGTCTCTTTCCCGCAACTTAACATTCAGTACAAACACACCTCCAACATCTCGGACCTTGGATCTCGTATCAAGCTGACACGCCTTTCCCAAAGTTGGTTCAAACAACGACCATGGATCGCTTGCTTTGCAGCGATCAGGAGCCGAAACCAGGAACGCATCCCGATAACACCACTGACAGCGACCAACCAACAACTGCGGCCAGTCGCCACCTCACTCCAAAACAGCTCTCGGTCAACAGTCTCAATCCCTCATCACTCATCATGACCCATTCACAAGAAACCCAAACCGACCCAAATCCTCACACGGACAAATACAACGATCCTCGTGTAACGATCACACGCAGAGGAGTATTCATTGCGATTGGCGTCAGTATTTTCGCAATCCTCGGCGCCGCAGCGAGCATCATTGGAAGGCGAACCCAACTTGAGAAAACTCGTCAATTCTGGGGCGAGACCACGATCATCGCGTTACAACTCGGCGAGCGAGTTGAATTGCGCCCGCGCGGAAACGAATCATTTGAAACCGTGGAGCTCTCTGGCACGCCAGGCCTTGGTCACCTGAGGCGATTGCTGCTTGACGAACGAAATTACGATTGGACTACCGTTAGTGATCAACCTGCACTCGGAGATTGTGGTGAGCCAATCCCCAGGAAACCTCGATGCGTCCAACTCAGGCTAACCGACCCAACAGCAAATCGATTCGAGATCGTTGAAATTGATCTCGACTTGCAAACCGGTTGGGTCGGTGCCAGTAATGGAACCAAGCGAATAAAAGTGCTTGAGCGGACGCAACCCAAGCTGCAAAAGTATTTTGAAACCACCATCACCGTTGAGCAACTGCGTTCCGATTTCCGCAACGACTGATCCTTGGTCGATCATTGCCGTGAGAGAAATGGCAAGTTGTGTTGAAATCTCGCTGGATTGGTGCTGGGGAAATCTTCATCGGCGGTAAATCCTCGAGATGATCAGAGCAACGAATTGGGCGGACCTAGTCTTCCGAGTCCGGCTAATCGAGTGGTGCACCGGCTAATCGAGCGGTGCACCGGCTCAGTCCCCCAAAACCCAGTTGCTCAATTTCCTTACATCGTTTTGGTGGTGTCCAGTCCGTGAGAATCTGGGAATTGAAGGGGTCAGTGACCCCGACTCGGTAGCCAAGGTCTCAGCAAGCCGGTCCACCCCAAGGCGACAGTCAATCATCATTTCGTGATCTGGTACATCTCGACGGATCCGAATACCCCCGAAACAGTGGTGCCTCGACCGTCAAAATCAATCAAATAGTCCCAAATGTCGAGAATGAGAGAAACAGTTTCCCACCTAAATTAAGCTTCGCCCCCTCGATATCGGCTATACTTAGCAGAAGGCGGGAACATTAGATTCCGAGCGTCGCACCCCCTTTTTCAACGCCTGCTCCGCCTGCTCTCACTTTGGTGTCCCAAAGTCTCCACAGGGAAAAAGTCATCCATGCCTGATCCAGCACTTCCAGAATCTGACTTACCGATCTCGCAACTCGCGGACGATGAACCTTCCTCCGAGGAGGCTGAGGCCTACGCTGAAGCGGATCCAGCTAGACGATTCCTGTGGTTTCAGGCTGCGCCGGCTTGGATGGTCAGCATGGTTGTTCATGTTTTGATCCTGCTGGTTCTCGGGCTAGTGACCATTGGTGACCCCATCAAAATCGTGAATGTCCTCTCGGCCAACTACGCCGGTGAAGAGGGACCGGAGGTGGAAGAATTCACCATTGAGGAGATGGACCCGGGTGACATCAGTGAACTTGAGGAAGAGGTTGTTGAACCGGTTGATGTTGCGGAAGCAATGGAAATGGTTGAACCCACACCGATGGATCCGATGGAGATCGCAACCGTTGACTTTGACGTCAGTGATCTAGCTTCAGAAATGGCACCTGCAGCGATGTCATTGCAAACGGTTTCAGCACTGAACGTGCAGCCGATGAGCAGCCGAAGTGCCGACATGAAAAAGAAGTTACTCCGTGATTATGGCGGCAGCGACTCCAGTGAAGCAGCGGTAACGGAAGCTTTGAAATGGCTCTCTCGACATCAAATGCCCAACGGGGCTTGGACTTTTCAGCACGATCGTGTTTGCAACGGTCGTTGCGGAAACCCGGGTGAACCGAACCGTGCCAATGCATTCAATGCTGCCACCGCGATGGGGCTGTTGCCATTCATGGGTGCGGGACAAACACACATCCAGGGCGAGTTCCGCCAAGTGGTCTTCCGGGGATTACGCTTTCTGATTCAAAACGGAAAACCGGGTATGCAGGGTGGCTTACCGGTCTTGGACCTTAGCGAAGGAGCCGGCAATTTGTACTCACACGGATTGGCGGCAATTGCACTGTGTGAAGCCTATGCAATGACAGAAGATCCGGAACTTCTTAATCCCGCTCAAGCTGCGATCAACTTCATTGTTTATGCTCAATGTCGAGATGGCGGTTGGCGTTACCGACCCCAACAACCTGATGGTGGTGACACATCGGTCACAGGCTGGCAAGTCATGGCTTTGAAAAGCGGTTACATGGGCCACCTCATGATCCCACCAAAAACAATTCAAGGAACCATCCTGTTTCTTGACAAGGTTCAATCCAACAATGGTGCCATCTATGGCTACGCAGGCCCCAGCACCACCAGAAGACCCTCGACCACTGCCATTGGGTTACTCTGCAGAATGTACACCGGATGGGACAAAAAACATCCGGGAATTGTGGCGGGCGTGGAGGGACTTGCCAAAATTGGAGTTTTGAAAAACGATATCTACTACGACTACTACGCCGCTCAAGTTCTTCGCCATTACGGTGGTGAGAAGTGGGATAAGTTCAACGTCGAACTGCGTGATTGGTTGGTATCCTCGCAATCTCAGGATGTGGGTTCGAAGGGTAGCTGGCATTTCCCCAATAGCTCGTCCCACCGTGGCCCTAAAGAAGGTGGACGCCTAGCGAGCACCTCTTTTGCAACGATGATCCTTGAGGTTTACTACCGTCACATGCCGCTCTATGCAGATGCTGCTGCGGAAGACGAATTCCCTCTCTAGCTCTAAGTGGATGGTCTGATCCTCGATCGGAATCGTCTCCATCATCTTATCTTGCTGTCACAAAACCCCCCAATGAGTCACTGAGGGCAGGGCCGGCTTCGCATGATCGACCGACGTTCGCTCAGCTGAATCCGCCCATCAAATCGAGCACTGAGCCAATCGTGCGAGCGTTAGGGTAACGGTGATCATGCTCAAGTCGCAGGCAACACGGTCAACCGAGTTGAATTCACGTCATGCATCGGTGAAACCGATGTGAAAATCTCCACTTTGCTCAGGTTGAGAACGTCAACCAACAAATAATGCTCACCACAACCACACCTATCAGATTCAGGGCAAAGCCCTCCCGCGCCATCTGACCAATGCTGAGCTGATTGCTTCCAAAGACGATCGCATTAGGTGGCGTCGCAACCGGCAACATGAATGCAAAACTGGCGCTGATTGCCGCTGGCACCATTACCAATCTCGCGTCAATTCCCGCGACAACGGCCGTGGTTGCCAGAATCGGAAGAATCAAATTCGCCGTGGCGGTATTGCTTGTGACCTCAGTCAAGAAGGTGATGGCAAGACAGATGGCGACGATCATGACTAAGACGGGGACTGCGGATAATCCCGTCAGCGATGACGCGATCAGAAGGTCCAACCCTGACTCTTTGAAAGCTGCCGCGATGGCGATTCCACCACCAAAAAGGATCAAAACACCCCACGGTATTTTTTTTGCCTCGTCCCAAGTCAATAGTTTTCCACCTTTGCGATTGGGGATGAGGTGCATCGCTACCACCGCCAACAAGGCAACACTTGCATCGGAAGCACCGCCCAAACCCAATTGTGCTGACCACCCACCAAAGGGTCCTTTCCGCGTGATCCATAACAAAGCGGTGATCACGAAAACAAGCAGCGTCGCGACTTCCTCAAATCTCCATTTCCCAACCTCTGGAAGATCAAGCCCCTCCGAACTGCCAAGTTTTCGGGTGAGCCAAAACGCCATCAGCGGTAGCATCACCAGAACGATTGGCATGGCCCATGACATCCAGGTGAAAAAGGTCGGTTCGGTGCCATTGGCGATATCGGTGTAGAGCCTCATGAAAACAAGGTTCGGTGGTGTACCGATCGGCGTGCCAATGCCTCCTACGCTAGCCGCATAGGCAACACCCAGTAGCAGGCATCGTTTCAAAGCATCGTCGGATGACCTGGCGGTCACCGCTAGAACGATGGGCAGCAACATCAGCACAGTTGCAGCATTGGAAATCCACATACTTAAAAATGCAGAAGCCGCCATGAACCCGAAAACAAGACGGCGACCTCCATGCTCGCCACCCAAACGACGAACCATCATCACAGCAATGCGTTGATGAGTTCCGCTTTTCTCCATTGCGGTTGATAACATGAACCCACCCATCATCAAAAGAACGAGCGAATCACCATAGGCAGAGCCAACCTGTTTTGCATCCAGCACTCCGACCAAGGGCAAGATCGCCAAAGGCAACAAGGACGTCACAGGAATAGGTACAGGCTCAAAGATCCACCAAATAGCGCACCAGAGGACAACTGCTGCGGTCCAACAGATTTCACTTTCATAGCCCGATTGAAAAAGTGCCAACCAGGCAGTGAAAGCTGCCAATGGCCCAAACAGCATCATGAATTGCTTCATCACAACCCCATTGATCTCGATTCAACTGGAACAAGACCGCCCCGTGACGTCTTGGTGACAACCCAAATGCCGCGTCTCGGCATATCGGGCCTGTGAGATTACTTGCCTGCGTTCAATCTAACAAATTAAAAGTGACAGCGAGAAAAACATCACCTTGATTCCACCTTGAACGATTCGGGCACCGCATCAAAAAGACAGGGGGACGAGCAAGAAGGCTTGGTAAGTTCGTCTCCTCAATAAAAACATCGCAAACGCGGCTGACCCTAGCTCTTACAAACCCTCACGCGAGAGACCGGGGGAATGCGAGAGGCCTTGGACGCTGGCAGATTCACCTGCAAACCACCTTTTCGACCAGACTGTAATCGCTCGACCAACTCAGTGGGGGAACTCATGCCTGGTCCCCAACCGCGCCTACCCCTCACCGCTTTGCGAATTGCCCTGGTCTCCCTTACCTAGGGTGCCATAAGGTCGACTACTGATGACACCCTCTGAGGGGCTGCTAGCAGCTCCGTAAAGTCGTCTTGGAATCCTTCCGGCCAGGAACGCATCACGACCAGCCATCGCCGCGTATTGCATTGCCCGCGACATTCGAATCGGATCTCGGGCATGGGCGATTGCGGTGTTAAGCAGGACTCCATCAGCGCCAAGCTCAAAGGCAGCACTGACATCGCTGGCCGTTCCAACTCCCGCATCCACAATCACGGGATATTCAGGATCATCCTCCTTGAGGTACTCCAAGATAATTCGAAGGTTGTTGGGGTTCAGCAAACCCTGACCACTTCCGATGGGACTGCCCGCCGGCATCACGCTCGCAGCTCCGACCGCTTTCAGACGCTGAGCGGTCACCGGACAGTCGCTGGTGTAACAAAGTACGCCAAATCCCTCGGCAACCAACTCCTCACATGCCACGACGGTCTCGGTGGGATCAGGCAGCAGCGTGCGGCTATCACCAAGCACCTCCAGTTTGACCCAATCGGCACCTGGATTCCCAAGAGTTCGCAAGATTTCGCGACCCAACTTGGCAGCCCTGATCGCATCCTTTGCGTTGTAGCAACCCGCCGTATTGGGCAGCAACGTGTAGCGATCAAGGTCGATAAAGTCCAAAATATTTTGGCCATTTCGATCGTAGAGCCTTTCCCGACGCACGGCGACCGTTACGCAATCGCTGCCCGATTGCTCAAGTGAAGCACGCATTTGCTCCATCGTGTCATACCGCCCCGTTCCCACAATAAGCCGACTGCTGAGGCGATGGTTACCGACCACCAATGGCGAGTCGGACAACTTTGGTTGGAAAGATTGGTTTTCGGCCGTCACGATGAACTTCTTGACTCTAAGCGTATGCGGAATGGGTTAGATCGGCTGGAAAACTCAGGTCACTTCGCAACCTGTAAATTCGGGCGTTCGTTGGCCTTCACCTCATCAATCTAGTCAGCTCAACCACCACCCACCAGTGTGACAACCTCCAGTTCATCACCGTTACCGATTGAATGCGACGAATGTTCCTCCCGAGGAATCACCTCGGCGTTGACTTCCACCGCCAAATAATTGGGCGGAACATCAACTCTCTTGAGAACTTCCTCGAGGGTCATTGGTCTTGGCAGATTCACCGCTTGACCGTTTACCGTAATTTCAACCACCAGTTATCCCTTGTTTTCCATTCAACTAGACCCCGAAAGGAATCCATTCGAAATGGGTCGACCATCGGAAGAAATTCCCGAAACGTTTCCGACTACATGATTGCTATTGTTGTGATTTCCTGAAACCCGGAGCGTTTTCTTTTGGCTCGCTGAGCGATTGTGAACCTTCTCGTTGCCCCCCCGAATGTTACCGAGCGATGTCACCCAATGAAAAACTCACTACATCAGGTGACGCAGTGAGTTCGAGTGTTGGGTAGCAAGGGACCCCTTCAGGCAATGTTTGCAAACAGACCAAACCTTTAGTTCGCTTCGTCAAAGGCAGAATCAAAGGCTCGATTGCTCGGTGAGAAATCCAGTTTCTTGGTGAATTCACAGGCTTCTCTTGCCCCAAAGGTTCGTTCCATGCCACTGTCCTCCCATTCGATCGACAAGGGTCCTTGGTAATCAATGTCGTTCAGGGCGCGAATGATTTCCTCAAAGTTAACGCCTCCGCGACCGGGACTTCGGAAATCCCAACCGCGACGATGATCGCCAAAGTTAAGGTGGCTGGCAAGAATTCCACTGCGACCGTCTAATTTGACAATCGCGTCCTTGACGTGCACATGGTAGATGCGATCAGGGAACGCTCGAATGAATTCAACTGGATCCACGCCCTGCCAGATTAGGTGACTTGGATCAAAGTTGAAACCAAACTCGGGTCGATGATCCAGAGCTTCTAACGCCCGTTGGGCAGTGTGAATATCAAAAGCGATTTCGGTTGGATGCACCTCAAGAGCAAAGCGGACTCCACATTCACCAAAAACATCCAGGATTGGATTGAACCGCTCAGCAAGCAAATCAAAACCAGCATCAATCATGCTCGGTGGAACGGGAGGAAAAGAGTAGAGAAGGTGCCAGATGCTGCTTCCGGTAAAACCATTGACCACCTCCACGCCGAACTTTTGTGCCGCACGGGCTGTGTTCATTAGCTCGTCTGAGGCCCGCTGGTTCACTCCCGCAGGATCACCGTCACCCCAAACGTACGGCGGCAAAATTGCTTCATGCCGCTCATCGATCAGGTCCAAGACCGCTTGCCCAGCCAAGTGAGCGCTGATGGCGTGGCATTGCAATCCCGCATCATCAAGTTGTTTGCGTTTGTTGTCGCAATAATCGTCCTCAGCAATGGCCCGATCCACTTCAAAGTGGTCACCCCAGCATGCTAATTCAATTCCGTCATAGCCGAAATCGGCAGTCATTCGAGCCATTTCTTCGATCGGAAGATCTGCCCACTGGCCAGTAAAAAGGGTAACGGGGCGTGCCATGAAGGTCTCCAAGGGGAACGAGCCAAGACGAAAAGCGAATACGATCAAGTCATATTTTGCGCTTCCTTCGGCTCATACTGCAACATCCCGCAATCATCGCCCCTGAGCGTTTTGCATTTAAATCAGTAAAGCGGGGAAGGGTGGGGTGACTCAAGATTGCCAAATCATGGAAATCGCGGGCTTCACAGGGCGATCGTTTGAGAAATTACCTGCCAGAAAGTTTTTGTTGAAATGTTACCTGGCCTTGCTTGATCGATGCAAAAATGACCGCTCAAACAGATCGGAATCCGATAGAATCCAAAGCGATCTTGAGATGGTGTGCATTGGGGCAAAAATTCGAGAAATCCCCCCTCGATGCACGACCCGAAACAATAATGAAAATAATTCGCTGGAAAAACCTTCTGGTTGACCCAGCCGTAACGACTGCAACGATGGTGGGTTGTTTCCGGGTTGCCCGATCAGGAATGCTGGCTCTCGGCCTCGCCATGATCGACCGAAACACTCTCTTGAGAGGCGGTTCGTATTGCGAAAAACAGCGAATTGCAAATTTCAAACCGTCGGCAAGAATCAACTCACTGTCTAGAATGAGACAGAGCCGCACCCAACGGCCAACGATGATGGGTTCCGACTTCATTTGGAGATAAAGAAGCATGCACAGCAAAACTTTTTCACGAATGCTCATCGCATCAGGATTGATCCTCAGCGCCTTTTGGTTCTCTGAAAAAGGCATTGGCCAGATTCCCTCGGATGAGTCAGGGAAAATCTCGATGGAAGATGCCGCTTCGAAGGGAATTGAATTTCTGAGGCAACGGGGGCAGGGTGACAATGGAGCGTTCAGTCCCGAATCGGGTGCCGCCGTCACGGGGCTTTGCGTGCGTGCGATTCTTGAACACCGCCCCCAAGCTATTGCAGACCCTGTTGTAAAACGTGCCCTTGCATTCCTTGAGTCAAAAGTTCAACCCGATGGTGGCATCTACACCCAAGGCTCGAAACACCGCAACTATGAAACCTCCGTTGCCATCGGTGCCTTGATCAAAGCAAATCAGGAAGGCAAGTACGACAGTACGCTCAAACGCGCTGAACTGTTTCTCAGAGGCTTACAGTGGGACGAGGACGAGGGAGCTAGCCCTGAGGACGCAGCCTATGGCGGCGCCGGCTACGGAAGCCATGAGCGACCCGACCTTTCCAACACCTCTTTTCTGATCGATGCCCTGCGTGATCTGGGAAATGACTCACAGGACGATGCGATACAAAAGGCCCTGCTCTTTGTCAAAAGAACCCAGAACCTACCGGGTCATGGCAATGACACTCCCCATGCCGAAGCCGTGGGGGACGGAGGTTTCTACTACACGCCTGCAGCAGGCGGACAGAGCCAAGCCGGTGAAACATCGGGTGGTGGCCTTCGAAGCTACGGATCAATGACCTATGCCGGACTTAAGAGCATGATCCATGCGGGCTTGACCGCAGATGACCCACGTGTCGCTGCGGCAATGGAATTTATTCGCAAGCATTACAGCTTGACGGAGAATCCAGGAATGGGCCATGCCGGACAATTCTATTACTACCACACGTTTGCCAAATCGTTGCATGTCGCGGAGGTTGACATTCTCGATGACGATTCAGGAACACCCCATGATTGGCGGCAAGAACTAGGTTCGCAATTGGTCGAAATGCAACAAAAGGATGGCTCTTGGGTAAACCAAGAGAATGACCGATGGATGGAGGGTGACCGTCAACTTGTGACTGCGTATGCGTTGTTGGCACTCGCCAACTGCAAGTAAACTTGCACGAACACCTGACGATCCGAATTAAATCAGCTTGATCAGACTTGAGAAGACTTCTCGGCGGGTGAGCCTCAGCACTGGCTGGGAAACATCCTTTCGGTCCTGTGAGATGACTGCCTCAAGAGAGCAGGCTTGGGTGTGTCGTCTCTCGCGAACACTCGCCTGACCTTCAAATCAAGCAGACGGCTAGCAGCGAAAAATCGACTTCAGGCCGACTCTTTTTAACCTTGCTGATCCCAGTGAATGATCCCAGTGAATGATCCCGGTGAATGACTACGGTGAGGCAATTAAAAGAGGCGGATCGACCAGCTCGGTCCTTTGAGCCAGGCCAGAGAGAATGAATTCGCCTGACAAGTCATCTCTTTCTGAACCTCATCCCAAGGTTGCCTTACCCACTTTCCCGAAAGCAGTTAGCAGGGCGGCATTTGTTCTCTGGGTAACCATGTGGTCGTGATCACCGCTGCTTAACCGCTGACAGCCCAGTGAGTCCGTTCACATCAACCGTTTCGCTACCAGACGATTGCTCGGTTTTTCTCGATCAAAACAGAATCATCCCCGAAGCCTCTCTGGTGCTTCCCGGGACAGTGTGGCCAGACGAACAAGGACTAGCCTCATTGCCCCCGCGACAGATCCCCCCAAGCAAGTTCCCCCGCGATTGAAAAGTTACCGATCGAGTCGAGTCCGAATGGTGCTTGATTTTCACCACTCCTGGAAAACCAGCTCCGAACGCTAACCCAAGCGATGAAAACGGTTATGATCTGTTGTCAAACATTACTCAATCATGCCCTGTTTCCAAGAATTCAGCCATGCGTTGCCTGTCGCTTCTTCAAGCCTTCCTACTGACCATTACCCTGACCTTATCGCCGGCATTTGCTCAAGAAGCGAAACCGGAGGTCGGCCCGAACAGCTCTTGGGTAACTTCGATCACCAGAATCGGGCAGTCAAATCAGTTCGCAGCATCGTCGGCTAATGGCCTATTGATGCAGGAATCATCGGTTGACTCCTTCTCCAATTCAGATCTCGGTATAAGAATTCCTCTTTACAGTCACCCCGCTGCCGTCTGGTGCATCGCAAGCACCGCGGATGGCAAGACTTTAGTCAGCTCGGACTACCGAGGTAACTTGGCTGTTTTTGACATGGTCACATCAAAAGCAACGATGCATGAAAAGGCTTTGGATCGATGGTGCCAAACATTGATTATCTCTCCAACGAATGATTCTGCGATTGCAGGAAACGAGGCGGGAAAGATTATGATTTGGGATTTCGCCAGTAACGCGATCAAATCAAGTGTCGAACTTGATGGCCATGCAGTAACGGGACTTACGATCTCACCGGATCATTCAATTCTCGCCGCGAGCGATGGCGCTGGCCATGCTCACCTGCTCAAATGGCCAACTCTTGAAAAAATTGGCCAGGTGAAAGTATGTGAAGCTACCGCTTGGAGCATCGCGTTTGACATGTCAGGCCAAACGCTTTTGGTCGGCGGTGGCGATAACAAAATCTACCGACTTGCAGCAAAGGTTGACGCAACACCAGAAACACTCGCTGTTGGCACTGACTGGATAACGAACTTGACAATCGCACCCTCAGGATACCTTGCCGCAAGTGAAGTTAGCGGTCGTATCCACTTCATCAATCTCAATCAACCCGCATCCAATTCGCCAACATCCATCATGGCCCCCAGTGGTGTTTGGTCGCTCTTCTGGAACGGGAACTCACAACTTCTTGTTGGAACGAGAAAGAATGGCATCGTCGGTGCCGGTCAAACATGGCAATGGGAAACATCAACCCAAACCCCGGCAACTGAAACTGGTAGTGAAGCCGACATGAATCAGAAGCAGATGGAAAAAGAAGAATCCAGTACGCCGGAGAAAGCAGAACCACCTGCAGAGAAACCGGCAGAGGAGAAACCGGCAGAGAAACCTGCTGAGAAACCTGCTGAGAAACCTGCTGAGAAACCAGATCCTGCCAAGGCAGCACCAGAAGCGGACAAAGCACCACCCGAAGATTTGAAAAAAGAGAACACACCAGCTGACCCAGCTGAGAATGAGAAGAAATGACGGTAACGAGCCTCTTTTGAGGCGAGAGTAACGACAGATGGTCGCTGGTGTCGGGCCCTGCCCCAATGAAGCAGGAATCGCCTTACGGCGAAGTCCAGTGACCGATGGCATCAAAAACAAGGTCAGCATGGTAAGCTGCAGTGTTTCCGCTGAATTCCTCGAGATGTCCCTGCGTGGGAGAGCCGAGAGTCACTTGGTGACAGAACTGAGATCAACGCAAAAATTGATTTCGATTGAATAACTTGACCACCGTTTGTGCACCAAAGACGAGAAACCACTCACGATCACGCCCCATCATCACAATCATTCAATCAGCCTCGATGACCCCACTCCAATCCCCTAATTGCGGAGAACCTATACTATGAAATCTCCATTGCAGGCGATGCGGGATTTGCTGAACGAAGACAAACGCTACAAGCTTGAAGCGTACCAATTCATTCGGGAGGCACTTCAATACGCCAACGAGAACCTTAATCTGGGTGACGCAGATTCCGAAAAACCGGAAAAGCAGGGCCCTCAACACATCACCGGCCAGCAGCTCTGTGAGGCGTGCCGCCTGTACGCCATCGAGCAATACGGCTACCTGTCCAAAATGGTGCTCGCCAATTGGGGCATCCATTCAACCAGCGACTTCGGCGAAGTGGTATACAATTTGATCCGCATCGAGCAGATGAGAAAAAACGAATCGGATCGTCGCGAAGATTTCAACGACATCTACACCTTTGATGACGCATTCGAACCGAATTTTGAGTTTGCTTTCCATGACCAAGATTAAAAGAAGAACCATGAGCATCACTCTCAAGATTGCAAAAGATCGATCCTTCATCACCCGACCGCTTTGGTTCGTTGCCCTTTGCTCCCTGACAATCTCTTTTTCGATATTCAATGCGTCATCGAATGCTTGGTGCCAAACGCTGTCAGCGGCGGATCTGCCCCAAACCACTGATGTCGCACCAACTGACCCCGAGGCAGAAGAACAAAAGACCAGTTCCGCAACGCTCTCAGATCAACCTGCCAAACGAGCTGAACGTCCTAGACCCCAAGAAGACGCACGCAAGACCTATCAAGGACGAGTTCTGGCAAAACCGATGTCACACCTCGGAGCAAGTTGGCTTGTTCGTGAGGAGCGAGATCAGGAAGAAAACGCAAGTTTGTCATTTCAGCAATTAAAACTCGAACCAGGGATGACAGTTTGCGACCTTGGTTGCGGAAACGGATATTGGACGATCCCAATGGCCAAAAAGGTTGGCGCTGAGGGTAAAGTCCTGGCAGTGGATATCCAAAAAGAGATGCTAATAAAACTTCGGGAACGGTCGGCCAGATTTAATTTTACTCACATCGAACCAATTCGCAGTACCGTTGATGATCCCAAACTGCCAGCCAATGAAGTTGACTTGCTTTTGATGGTTGACGTCTACCACGAGTTTTCACATCCCGAATCGATGCTTTGGGGCATTCGTCGCTCGCTAAAACCAACAGGTGTGGTCGCACTGCTGGAATACCGAGAGGAAGACCCTCGTGTTCCAATCAAACCATTACATAAGATGTCGAAAACGCAGATTTTGAAAGAATATCGCGAAAATGGTTTCAAGCTCGTCCGGGAATTCAACTCCCTTCCATGGCAGCACCTGATGTTTTTCGCTCGGGATGATAGCCCGCTCAAGAAGATTGAAGCGGTCCCCACACAACAGGTACTCGAGGAACTCGAGTAGAATCTTGTTCTAATCAACTGAAACGTCCCAGATGACCCTCTTGTGTCGGGACGGATAATTCCATTCCATGCTTACAGGGAACACCTCAGAATGTCGGTCAGACTTCGCCTTAACATCATGATGTTCTTCCAGTTTTTTGTCTGGGGGGTCTTCTTTGTCACGATGGGAACCTATCTCGGCAAATTATTCGATGGTGAGGAAGGTCTCAACTCCATCATCGGCAGCAGTTACGCAACGCAGACTTGGGCCGCATTGTTTGCTCCATTAATCGTCGGCTTCCTTGGCGATAGACTGATGAACAAAGAACGCCTCAATGGAATCCTGCACCTGATCGGTGCAGCGTTACTTTGGCGGGTCAGCACATTGCAAAATTCAGAGGAGATCTTCTGGACATTGCTCGCGTTCTTCATCTGCTACATGCCCACACTCGCGTTGGTCAACACCATCACGTTTCAGAATGTCAAAGATGTCGAAAGTGAATTCCCGAAAATCCGACTTTGGGGAACGATTGGATGGATCTTTGCTGGCCTAACCATCTCGGAGTCCTTTTTTGGAGTCTTCGCTTTACCGCTGCTTCCGGGCATTGAAGACGCTGACACCACCAGCGTCCAATTCAAGATCGCCGCAATCGTCAGTTTAATCTACGGGATATTCAGCTTCACCCTTCCCGCCTCACCACCAGAGGGTAAAGGTGAACCGGTCAATATCCTCAAGGTTCTCGGGTTCGATTCACTCACCCTGATGCGTAACCCCTCCTACCTTGTCTTTGCTGTTTGTTCATTCCTCATCTGCATTCCACTCGCTTTCTATTACGCCCGAACAGGTGAATTCGTTAGTAACGTTCACTTCGGAAGTCAGACCGCTGGGGTCATGGCACTCGGTCAGGTAAGCGAGATCTTCTTCATGGCTCTCGTTCCCTTTTTTCTCATTCGCCTGGGTGTCAAAAAAATGCTGCTGATCGGCATGCTGGCCTGGGCGCTTCGATATGGGCTTTTCGGTCTATTTCCCGAGAACGCCGCTTTAGTTGTCATAGGCATTGCCATGCACGGCATTTGCTATGATTTTTTCTTTGTCACCGGACAGCTGTACACAGACCGCGTCGCACCAAAAGAAATGCGAACCAGTGCACAAGCACTCGTTGGTTTGCTCACCTATGGCGTTGGAATGCTGGTTGGCAATTACGTCCTCGGCTGGTGGGGTGACCGAATCGAACTGGACCCAACTACCGAAGCAGGTTGGCTGGAAAAGGGCGGAGAATTCTGGATGCTTCCCGCAGTACTGGGGCTGGGAGTTGCAGTTCTGTTCTTCCTCACTTTTTGGGACAAATCCAATGCTGCCCAAACAACCCCCGGTAACGAAGAGGACCAACAGGATGAACAAACCGATGGCGCCGCACTGGAAGGTTAGTCACCCCTCCCTTCGATTGCTAATCAATCTTTAACAGTGGATCGCGTAGGTCCGATCGTCGAGCGACGGTCGGACCTTTTTTTGTAAATTCTTTGACACCAAAGAAAACGACCTTCTGTTGATGATGAAACTCGTCCTGCAACGATGCCTCCATAACCAAATGGTTACAACCAGATCATGCAGAGAGGAGTGCAATGGACATGACGAGATTATTACTTGGACCCAACAAGTCTTATTGAGACACCGCCAGCGGCAAGAGTGCCAGGTAAATCCACTTCCCTGATTTCAAATCCTTCAAGACTCAGCAAGCAGCTCGATGCTTTGCGAGACAATTTCTTGGGTGATACCAAATCCAAATCTAACCTACCTCTTCAGCAAGAAAGTGCACAAGAAACCATCTGACGAAATCGCCAAGAGCACGACCACCCCAACCAAAAGCACGGTGATTAACGCTTCAATCAACTTCCAAAGATGGAGACAAAAGAATACACGACATCTCCGAGGATTGATTCATTGCCACCGAGTACGACCGCAAAAACCCAGACTGAATGACGGTCCGCAATTCAAGGTTCCTAAAGTCGAATCAGGCAACCTGCGACTCATGGTGATGATCCCTACCGATGACCTGACTCGGAGACATTCGATGCAGCATATTCTTGATTGAAAACGGCGCGTTGATCGCGGGAGTTAATGACCCCCATCGGTTCATTGCATTGACCATTTCTTGCGACCCAAGTCGATCAAAAAAACTGGTCCATGAACGCCCCGGTGCGTACCCAAGGCCACCCCGCATGGCACAATCCAGATCCGCATTGGAACCAACAACACCCTCAAGTCTCGCCAATGCGGATTCAATCCACATTGGGACTGCCAAGAGATGCATCACGTCACGATCGGATAAATCAACGCGATCGGTGCAGTAATCCTGGACAAGTTTCGAAACGACAGTCGAAAGCTGTTTTGACCTCGAACCGTCCAAATAATCATAGAATCCGCCACCACTGAAGCGACCACCGCGACTTTGCTTGATCAATGCCGGCAGCAAGGGAGCAGGATGAAGTCGTTTTGGATATGACTGCCAAAAGACTCGCCCCGCATCAAAGACAGTGCGAGTTCCGATCCAGTCCATCAGTTCAAGGGGTGATAGTGGCATGCCAAAACGTTTTGCCACTCGCTCAATTTTCTGCGGGGAAACTCCACGACACAGCAACATCATCGCTTCATTCAAATAGGGCGCAAGCAGACGGTTGACAATAAACCCGGGCGAATCACCAACAATGATTGGCGATTTCCCAAGACTCTTGACATGCCGAACCGCGCGCTCGACAACCCGCCGCTCAACTCGGTCACCACATGCAACCTCAACCGCGTGACGAGAATGCACAGGCATGAAGAAATGCATGCCGCAAAGTCGATGAGGTGACTTCATCCCCTTCGCAATTTGATGAATCTGCAAATTGGATGTGTTGGTGTAAAAAATGGCTTGGTTGCCCAAAATCGATTCAGCTTTCTGGAAGAACGCCTGCTTTGATTCAAGCCGCTCAGAGATCGATTCCAGAACGATGAGATTCATTGATGAATCGATTGACCGACGCGCACCATGGAAGCGAACATGTGGTCCCAATGATGATATTTTCGAACCACTTGAAGGATTGATCCACTCGCAAGAATCATCGCTGGCCTGACTGCCCCCGTGATGATGCCTTATCTCCCCAAGACTTTCCGCAGCGAGGCTTGCATTAAAACAACTCTCGGTACTTACCTCGAGATCTTTGGTCTGATCGATAGCCAACTCTAGTTGCTTGGTATCTTGGTCAACCAGCACCACCGACAGCCCGGCTTCAAGATGACTACGAAGGATTGCCCTGCCAACAACTCCAGCACCCACTAGCACGGTGCAAGCTTGCTTTTCAATCTTCCCTGCAGGCACTGTAGATTCCTTCATCAAAGCCTCAACACCATCCTGTTGCGAATCAAACAAAAACCATCACGCTGCCAAACCACTTCGACCCTGAAGTTTTTCACCGAAATCCGGCGACTCTTCCATGGAGTCGATCGAATAAAGTGGCACGTTTCCGTAGAAGGAAGCCCATCCGGTAAAGGTACTTGGCGGACCCACCAGCAAATCCACTCCGGCAAATGAATAAAGATCTTCGATCACCCCGCCTGCGCCGCAGCAAACAGAGAGTCCCGGGAAATCTGTCTCGTCAAATGTTCCATTCCCGCAAACTAGAAATCTCACACGCTTTGGAGATAATTGACGGGCGATTTCGTGCATGAGTTCCGCGTATTGGCTCGTGGAAAAAAAATACTTTCCATTCATGAAATTAGCGTAGTCTCCTTGCCGCAAATGGATGCCGACCACGACGTCGGCGCCTTCTCGAATTGAAGTCAGCGTCGAATCAACAATCCGCTGGTGTTGCTCGCTGATCGCAAAATGTTCAAGGATCTTTTCTCGGTGCTTCTTGAAAAGGCGTTCGCTTCGAAACAACCACCCTTGAACAAGCACGTGCTTACTCCAAACCAATGAAGCGAACTCGTCGCTGCCTAAATCACACGATTGCCTTGAACCGGCAAGTCGCACCACTTCAACCTTTCGATTGCTGCCACCAAGAATCCCCAAACCCCGAGCAGTCAGGGATGTTATCCGCGCCGTCGCCTCACGCGTGAATTGCGAGGGCTCACCTGAAATGCTTTCTCCACGCGGATACTGACACCAAATGTCCCCTTTGGTTGCAGGAAACAAATCGGCGTAATCTGAGAAACATGGGTTAACTAACGGCACACCATATTCCTCCGCCGCCGCTATCAAATGCCCATAAAGGAACAACCGATTACCCAGCTGCCCAAACTTTTTCGCAATCACGATCATTGATGAAATTCCATTTCCATGCTCACCTAAATTCCATCGATTCTTTCTTTCATTCCAGCCCAATTTTCGCCCATGCCAAACAGCACGATGAAGGACTCGATTTGACATTCGCAGGGCATCAAAAAAGATGCTCGGCAACAACAAAATGCTCGGGAAGCGATCTTGGCGAACCCAAAAACTAAAGCGATTGGCGTCATCCAACAAGATCGTTTTGACTCGACCCCCAGTCCGACCCTCTCCGCCGCCATGACCTCAACAAGCTCCCGCCCCCTCCATGGATGCTAGAAAAGTTGCGAGTCAGGTCAGACATGGAACCAACTGTGCTCAGCGAAAACCCTGAGCAACTGCCCAGCTCCCTCGCTTTTGAAGGATTCATCCTGGAACAAAAAGTCGTTTTCATCTGCAAAGATGCTGCCAATGGCGATTTACAACATCATCAATCCTCGGTGATCAAAAGCCGTTGCCTGTGTCGCAACCCGTATGAAATAGCCAGCGAATTCGACTTGCTAGCAATAATCTTGCCATCTGGTTCGTTGAGAAAAGTGTCAAGGCAGATCAACACGGGGGATGAGCCATTTTGTGCGAAGCTGTTAAACTGATAGCAAAGCGGTGGTTCACGGTTTCAGCTGCCGGCTCGCTTTGACGCGATCATCATCCTCCAAAGCATCCGTGGGTTGCTTGAGGGTGCCGCCGAAATGCTCATTCGACAATGGTGAATCGGGCTTGGCGGTGAGCCAAGCCGTCAAAGCATCATCACGACGACAGACACGGACAGGCCTCTCACTTCATCAAGATGCTCAACGGGACCGGCTCAGCTCCAGCGTCATCACCTCTTATCAATTCAGCAACTTCCTTCGATCATCTTCCTACCGGACAAAGCTAGCATGAGTCAGATTCGCGTCGGAATTGTGGGAGCAACGGGCTACACCGCCCTCGAGTTGGCTCGTCTTTTGATTCAGCACCCGCATGCTACGGTGGTTGCGGCCACAAGTCGTGGCGATTCAGGTAAGCAACTCGCCGAAGTTCACCCATCACTTGCTGGCCGAATCGATCTTGAAATCACGCAACTCGACGCGAAACGACTGGCAGGGGAGTGCGATGTGGTCATGTGCTGCTTACCACATGGCGCGTCGGCCCAAACGGTCAGGCAGTTAATCGAATGCGGCACGAGAGTGATCGACTTTAGCGCGGATTTCCGTCTCTCCAGTCTCGAAGTTTATGAATCTTGGTACTCGGTGAAGCATCCGTGGCCTGAACGTGTTGGATCGGTTGCCTACGGGATGCCTGAATTTTTTGCTGATGCGATTCAAAATGCGGACATCGTGGCTAACCCGGGCTGTTACCCGACCTCGGCGATCCTTCCCATTGCGCCTTTAATTGAGGCAGGTTTGATCGAATCCTCGGATATTATTATCGACAGCAAGAGCGGCGTGAGTGGTGCGGGAAGAAGTGCAAAAGTTGCGACACTTTTTTGCGAAACGAACGAATCGATCGCCGCCTACGCCGTTGGCTCTCATCGACACCAACCTGAAATTGATGACCTGGTACAGCGAATTGGTGGAAAAGAGATAGCAAGCCTTTTCACTCCCCATTTGACACCGATGGATCGTGGCATTCTTTCAACAATTTATGTGCGCACCGAAGAAGACGAATCGACACTCATGGATTGCTGGAAAGACAAGTACAAGAATTCAGCATTTGTTCGAGCGGTCGATCACCTACCAGCAACCAAACACGTCTCGGGAACAAACCATGTTCAAATGACTGCCAGGAAGATGGATTCCCGAGCAATCTTGGTCTGCGCAATCGACAACCTCGCCAAGGGAGCCAGTGGTGCTGCCATCCAAAACCTTAATGTGATGTTTAACCTGCCGGAGATCACCGGATTGGCTTAGGCCTCCATGCAGCGAGATCGCTCAGCCATCGTGATCGCCTAAGACACCCTTTATTGAGTCTGAATCAATCTAACTAATTTAGTGATGATGGTGAAAGCACTTTTCAATCAACCGAACTGCCACTTCCTTGGTTCGGCTAGACTGAGGGACTTATCCTAAGACATTTTTTGTCAGTTCGTTCGAATTTATATACTTGAAGAGACCCTATGCCGTCCCAAAATCCATCTGATCCGGAATCTGCTCAAAACAGTGAAAACGAGAGCAGAAAATCGGATTCAGGGCCTTCACCCATGAGTGAAGCATTTATTTACCCTGAAAATCAAGAGGCTGCCCACCTCACTCGCAGCGACAGGAATCTTCGCTGGTGGACACCGGTAGCCATGGTGGGAATATCACTCATCTCATTTATCTTCATGAGCGGCGTGATGGCTGTGGCCGCGGTTTGGGTTGTCAAAGGCAGTCTTTCGGTGGAGATGCTTTCAGACCCGAGCACCATGACGGAGGTTTCAGGATCGCGACTCGGCCTTTTTCTAGTCGTTGTTCCTCCTCAAATCGCCTTGGTATTACCTAGCCTGATTGCCGCAGTGCTTTCACCGGTTCCTTTTCGTGAACGACTCGGATTGGTTCGGGGGAACTGGCCGCTTTGGAGTTGGCTCGGGATCGCGGCGGCAACTCCGCTGATTGGATTCCTCTCTGGCTTGGGTGTGGGTCTCTTCCTCGAGGAGAGTGAAACGTTGAAAGAAATGAGCAATCTTTTTCGAGCTCATGGTAAATCTGGATTCTTTATTCCTCTGGCATTGATGATCGGCGCAACACCGGCGTTTTGCGAGGAGCTGTTATTTCGCGGTTACATCCAACAACGATTGACTCGCTCATTCCGTCCTATGCGAGGGATCCTAATTGCTTCGACTCTATTTGCGGCATTTCATATCGATTTTGTCCACGTCGTTGCGGTATTTCCATTGGGAGTCTTTCTAGGATGGGTTACGTGGCGAACCGGATCCATTGTCCCCGCGATGCTAGGTCACTTTGTGAACAACTTCATCAGCGTCATCGGAATCGTGGTTTCACCCGAAGAAAATACCGATACACTTGGTGCACCCGGTTTATCTTTAAGCCTGACGGTTATTGCATTCGGCTTCGTCGGAATCGCATTGATCATGGTCGCTGCCAGCCAAGATCGCTTGAGATCTTCTGACATCGATCCACAAGAACAAGGCTTCACCGAGACTTCCCCTTCCGATGACGCTTCATAAACCCGTTGGAGCGAGATGTTTGGATTACGGCTAGGATTCGACCATCCAGGTTATTTGTGGCTTCTGATAGCTCTGCCGCTTCTTTGGTGGATTGGCTATCGATCCCTCGCATCACTGGGAACCGTTCGCCAGCTTGCTGCGTTATCACTGCGCAGCTTGATTTGGACAGTGATTGTGCTCGCGATTTCGGGTGTGCAGTGGGTCTGGACCCACGACCGTCTCACGGTGATGTACTTATTGGATCAATCCGAAAGCATTCCTGTGCTGAAACGCCAGGCAATGTTGACCTATGTGATTCAGTCAGTCCGAGAGCATCGTGACCAAACTCGTGAGGATCGAGCAGGAATCATTGTTTTTGGTCGAGAAGCCGCGATCGAGATCCCACCCTTTGACGATGACATCCCGGAATTGCGCCAGCTTGAGAGCCTTCAAGATGGCAACGACGCAACCAACCTGGAATCGGCGTTGAATCTAGCACAGGCATCCATGCCGGAGGACACAGCCCGTCGTGTCGTCATTGTGACCGATGGCAATGAAAACCTGGGCCGCGCGTCGAAACTAGCATCCCAACTCGGTAACGCGGGAATCGGAATCGATGTCGTTCCCGTTTTACTCAACGCCACGAGTGAAGTGCTTGTTGAAAAAATTGATCTTCCCGACAACATTCGAAAGGGCCAACCCTTCGAAGCCCGCGTCGTCATCAGTAATTACAGCGACGCCGATTCCTCAGACGCAGTCACCGGCAAACTGCGAGTCAAGCAGAAAGTTAGTGGTGAAGAAACCTTGCTGCTTGAGGAAGCCATCACGTTATCACCCGGAAAAAATATTTTTCCTCTGCGATATCAGATTGAGCAGCCCGCCGCTTACATCTACGACGCAGAGTTTATTCCCGACAGTCAAAATGATGACGCGATTCGTCAAAATAACTCGGCAACCGCCTACACCTATGTTAGCGGTAAAGGTCGAGTCTTGTTGATCGAGGAGAAATCAAAGCTGGGTGACTTTGACCTGCTTACTGAATCACTTCGCAATGCCAACATTGAGGTGGTGAAACAGGCGAGTGATCAACTGTACGGAACGCTTGCTGAACTGCAGGCCTACGATGCAGTCATTCTCGCCGGTGTTCCCAGAGTCTCTGGTGAACAAACCGGTCAAATCACCTCATTCTCGGACGCCCAAATTGATATCCTTGTCGCCAACACTCAACAACTGGGCGCTGGCTTGCTAATGATTGGCGGTCCCGAGGCATTCGGAGCTGGTGGCTGGACGGGCACACAGCTTGAAAAAGCGATGCCGGTTGATTTCAAGGTAAAGAATTCGAAAGTCAGGGCAACTGGCGCTCTCGCACTGATCATGCATGCCAGTGAAATGCCAGAGGGAAATTACTGGCAAAAAGTGATCGCAAAAGCCGCGGTCGAGCAACTTGGACCAAGTGACTACGGAGGCGTCCTGCATTGGGCGATGGGAGGCGACGCTTGGCTGTGGGGAGGATCAGACCTTCACAAAGGAATGCTGGAGGTGGGTCCAAATCGCAAGTCGATGCTTGCGAGGATCAATCGAATGACCCCGGGTGACATGCCACAATTTGATCCGGCGATGCGAATGGCCGTCGCCGGCCTCGCTCGGACTCCCGCAGCAGTAAAGCACTGCATCATCATCAGTGATGGCGATCCAAGCCCACCCGCTCCATCAACGATTCAGTCCTTCATCAACAACAACATTACCATCAGCACCGTGGCGGTTGAATCACATGGATTGACCGACAGCCAACGGCTTCGTGACATTGCTCAGGCCACAGGAGGAAAATATTACTCCGTATCCAGCGGCCGTGCGTTGCCGAAAATTTATCAGCGAGAGGCAAGACGCGTTTCGAGACCGCTTGTGTACGAACCCCAGGGTGGAACGGTCCCGCAAATCATTTTCCCCCATGCATCGATGGAGGGAATCCCTCGAGACCTGCCACCGATCTCTGGATTTGTACTGACCCAAACGAAAGAAAATCCACTTTCACAAGTGATTGTTCAGTCGCCCAAGCCTGACTCACCAGAGAATGCAACGATTGCGGCTGCTTGGACCTATGGGCTCGGCCGAACCGCTGTGGTCACCACAGACGCCGGTGCACGCTGGGCATCGAACTGGACGGAATGGGAAGGTTACGAGAAATTTTACAGTCAACTTGTCAGATGGTTGATGAGGCCCACTGGTGACAATCGCCAATTCAGCATTGCATCGCAAGTTCGCGACGATGAGGTAAAAATTGTTGTCAACGCCCTGTCAGATGATGATACCTTTCTGAACTTTCTGGACATGCAGGCATCTGCGATTGCTCCTGACCTTGAACCGCTTCCGCTTCGCATGCGGCAAGCCGCTCCCGGTCGATATGTTGGATCCTTTAAGGTGGAAAAAACAGGAAGTTACTTCGTCAATGTCCTGCCCGGGGCAGGAGCCTCGCCCGTCAGCACCGGCGTCACCGTTCCCTACAGTGATGAATACCGCGTGCGACAATCCAACTTATCTCTCATCGACTCACTCGCTTCTCAGATCCCATTGGGTGGGCAAACCGGTCAAGTGTTTCCAAAGCTCGACATGGCTCCGTCTGACGAATTACTCTCGGCAAACGCCTTCCGAAGTGGGCTCGCTCCGGCCCGCAGCATCCGTGATGCCTGGCCTTGGTTTGTCCTCTTCGCCTCCAGCGTTTTCTTATTAGATGTGTTTGTAAGACGTGTGGCAATTCGATCCCAATGGCTAAGCAATCTACTGTTTCGCAATAAGTTAGGCGACGAGCAAAACAGCGTTTCGACAAGGCTCGATGCTTTGAGAAAGAACAAAGAAAACATAGAAAGAGCGAGAGATCGACTGCGTACCGAGGTTCGGTTTGACACAGATCAATCTGAAACAGCAGACAATTTCTCGACGACAACGGACACTTCACCCCCCCAAACCACCAGTAACGAACGCTCCATTGATTCAAAAACAACTTCGCAAGACAAAACCAACTACACCGAGCGATTACTAGAGGCGAAGCGTCGCGCCCGAAAAAAATAAGGTTTGCAGCTCAGGATTTCCTTGAAAAGTAACTCATCCTAAAACCAATCGATGGCAGTTGATCGATGCATCTGGGTTGGTGGTTGAACAGACGCATCTGGGTGCCAAGACCGGAACGACCTTCTCCACCTTCTTTTCAATCAATATTTTCCCGAGCTCATGCAACAACAAAAACGTCACCCCGAATCGTCTGCAACGCCCTAAATCAAACTCACTCCCTTGGTTTGATGATTTGGGTTGATGATTAAGAGTTTCACTCAAAAGCGATTCCGGGCAGGCTGGTATCACGGATTGACAGAAGACACCCGCGAGTGTTCTCAGCCCTCTAATCAATGCCACCATCGACATTCTTTATCGATTCAATGGATGACGGTCTCTCGGCAAGTCTGCTACCAAAATCGACGCTAACTCGGCGAAAAGTCAAAAGTTGTCGGTGAACCGATCCACCAATAACGATATTCCTGGTGACGTTGCAGAGGTAAAGTCTCGCCATTACATCGGGGCTCATGAATCGATAAGAAAATTGATTGATTCCGTTGGTGTCAATTTTACGCAATGTACGTCTTCAAAACGGGAACGAGAGCTTACTTCATGCTTTCTTAATATTTCAGCAGATTCGGGGTGACGATCTCCATTGTGTGAGTGTGGTATTAACCGAAACCATCAATTTCGAACCGTTTCAAACTACCCGAGCCAACCAACTCGCTTCTCGACCGCCTTGACGAGTTGTCGAGAACCGTTGAAAAGTTCTCAAGCAGTTTGCCGTTAAGCAATCAGTTTGCCGTTAGGCATCGCACTCGCACGAATCGCTGTCACAGGAAGTGGTCAGCCATAACATCATCCAACAAGGAAGTTGCGAAAATGCGTTTTATCCCTCAGAGGGTGCGAGTGGCCATTCTTTTATGGATGGTTGCTACGTTAGCTGCTCTCACAAGCGGTTCAGGCCACATCCTTCACGCTCAGGATTCGTCCCCAAGCGGTGACACAAACTACTTCAATGTCGAAAACATCACGACAGCAGCCAATCCTTTGATTCTGCCGGTTGCCGCAAAAGCTGACAAACAGCCATCGATGCAAGATCGTCTTGCGGCACTCAATGCAAAGCTGGACGAGATGGAATCCGCACTCGACGCGGTGACTGCCACAGCGAGTGATGAGTCAATTGTTAACAGCGGCTCAAGTAATTCGACCATGAAGGTGGGTGGACGAGTTCACTTTGACGCTTGGGGGTTTGACAAGAACGATGATGCCATCGCTGACTTCAATGGTGGCGATCCTGAGAACCGATTGGGGTTTCGACGGGTTCGCTTTGGCGTGAAGGGTAATGTTGTCGATAACATGCTCTACAAAATCGAAATGGAATTCGCTGGTGGTAACAAATCAGAATTCCGTGATGTTTACTTGGGGTGGACGAAACTGCCTTTTTTGCAGACTCTGCTATTAGGAAACCAGAAACGACCGTATGGCTTGGATCACCTGAACAGTTCGCGCTTCAACGTTTTTCTTGAGCGACCATTCGTTATTGAAGCCCATAACCAAGATGCTCGCCGTCTTGGCCTTGCCTCATACGGAGTGTCGGATAATCAGAAATGGAACTGGCGCTACGGTGTCTATAATCAAAGAAACGTGCAGGCACTGGGCAATTACATCGATGACCATCTGCAACTCGAGGTCACCGGCCGACTTGCTAATACAATCTGGTACGACGAGAAAAGCGGTGGACGAGGTTACGCACACTGGGCCATCTCGGGATCCCACGCGGACTCCACCGACAATGCCAACAACGAGAATGAAGCGAGATTTAGGACTCGACCCGAGGCTCGTTCAAGAAACCGTTGGCTGGACACGGGAAGAATCGCGGGTGCTGATTACTTTAACCTGCTGGGACTTGAAGGCGTCGTTAACCTTGGTGTTGTCCAAGTCGTCGGCGAATACCAACGCACCTGGGTCGATCGAGAAAACTACGACGATGTTGCGTTCGACGGTGGATATATCTATGTGTCCTACTTCTTGACAGGCGAACACATGCCCTGGGACCGAAAGTCGGGAACCCTTGGACGAATTAAACCAAATCAGAATTTCTGGCTAGTCGATCGCTGCATGTCCAGCCGTTGCAAATCCACGGGCTGGGGAGCCTTGCAAGTTGCAGCACGCTACTCACATGCCGATTACACCGATGAGGACATTCTGGGCGGCGTAGGTGATTCATTCACGTTTGGACTGAACTGGTATTGGAACGCCAACGCGAGAGTACAGTTCAATTACATCGCTGGTGAAATATCTGAGCGAGACGCTGGGAACGGACCTGAGTCAGGAAAGTATGACATCTTCGGAGCTCGTTGGATGATCGATTTTTAGGTCGACGTCCCCGGCACGCATTTCTAGGTCTGGCTTGTTCACCCTTTCAAGCCAGACCTTTCGATCAATGCGATTCACGCAGGTTGGCTCCTAGAAAGTCAACACACTCTCACCGCAGTCACCCTGACTGCCGCATGCCTTGTTCTAAGTGGATCTAGCACCGCCCGCGATCACACACCCCAAAGGCGTCCGCTGCTGGATCGGCCAGTGCGATCACACGGCCCACGCCCTGGACGCTGAAAAAGCCGGGCTTCATGGCTGAGTGCAGAGCCAACAGGGCCTCCGAGGTTGCGTCCTGATGGTATCTCGTCAACGGTGGACTTTAACCCTGACTTATCAGTTTTCGACCAATCTTTCGTGCGATGTATCTGATTCAGATACACGTGACAGAAAGAACTGGGATAACAGCGTCCACAATGGTGAGGTCAACAAAACCAGCTGTGTCCTAAGCAAAGGAAAAGGCAACAACTCAGGCTGCAAATGCTCCTCGCTCAAGAAAAAAGCCAACTGCGATGAGAATACGTGTTGTTAACTTAAGCAAAAGTAAGTCAGGACACTCAGTAGTTGCAGGTCGCAATTTACTCGGTAGAACACCGCAACCGCTCGCATGGAACCACGGGAAAACGCCTAGTCATTGAAACCAAAACTGGTCAAAAGAACTTGGGCAAGACAAATTTGCGACACGGCGATGGCGAGTCCGATTGCCACCACGTTTCTCCATGCGACCACCTTAGCCAGATGCTTGAACCGATGACGTCCTGAACTGGTCAAATTTCTTGCGTCAGTTTCATCGCGATGAATGACATTGTGAGATTGGCAATCAAGAAATCCAGTCAGGCAAATGGGTAACAAGGCAAATGAGTAACAAGGCAAATGAGTAACGAGGCAATAAAATATCGACACCCTGATTTCACCGCTTGTCAAAAATAACCAAGCTCGCCAATCAACCATCAAATTCGAACGGGAAAAAACATTGAGTTGATCAGGCTGATTAACGATGCCATCCATCGCCGATCACTAGATCGCCTCTTCGCCAATTTCCCCGGTTCGAATACGAACACAGTCATCCATGGGCAGAACAAAAATCTTGCCGTCGCCAATCTCGCCCTCTGCACCTGTTCGTCCTCCCTTGACAATTGCATCGACGGTTGGCTGAACAAACTCCTCGTTGACGGCAATCTGAAGCTGGACCTTCCTCAAAAGATTGACGCCAATCTCGAGCCCTCGATAAACACCAGGATGTCCTTTTTGGCGACCAAAGCCTTGGCAATCAAGAACCGTTAGTCGAAACACTTCCACTTCGGTCAGCGCCTCCTTCACCGCCTCAAGCTTTCCGGGCTGGATTATTGCAATGATTAATTTCAAGACGTTCTAACCAAGATAAGGAGCATCGGAAATTCCAGAGAACCGGGCGGTCCCCCCCGGTCACACGCGTCGATACGCTGTCCTGATTAGCCTAACCCATCACCAAGGCCTAGGTAGTGGCGTAAAGGAATTCGATCGAACTTTTACTCTCAATGACGCCCCAAACTTGAGCGGATTTGACCGTTACTGGCTACTAAAAATCAGTAATGTCTTGGATTCTTGCCGGTTAAGCAAACGTTGCAACCACCACTGCGCCAACCACGAGAGGATCAGCCCATTACCTTCGATCCACCTCTCCTCATCAATCATCAATCATCAATCCAAAACCGAAAGGCCTGAAAATCCACCCCGAGTAAAAAAATCTTCAACCACCCTCAACAAAGGGAATTTACGTGCAAATGATAAATCGAGGTTGAACTAATCAGTGAAGCAAAAAGTCAATTGATCCGTGATGGAGCATCTAAGCTCTCGAAAGCCCAGAACCCTCTCTTCAATCAAAAACATCGGCAAATACCGGGAACCTCGTCATCACAACGCTCCGCATTGTGATGACGAGGCAGCGGTAGGTAGATCGATGCGATACCCGCCTTAGATTTGGATCACGATTGGACGTTGCCCGCCAATGTGACCGGAATCGCCCTGAATCCACGGGCAACCAGGGGAGTACTGATAGAGGTCGGCTCGCATGTGCCAAGACATCGATAGGGCTGACCTTATCGACCAACCGACAACCGCCGCCGACCCCAAGGACAACAACAGAAAATGCTGCGATTCGGCCAAGGCAGTTGAATCAATTCTCAGCTGCATGCCGGAAACAATCATCGAGGACGCTCTTTCACGATCGTTGTCTCGTTGATTCAAGCTTTTTGAGCCCGAATCGCTTGAAACCACTGAATTGAAGGATTGCATTCTGGGGTCAACGCGTTGGTCATGGTGCATTTGGATAAAGGAAGATTCCGCTCAAAGATCAACCATCACAACTCAAATCCTCTCTCATTGCAGGCGAAACTTTCTTCAAACCCTGCTCGAACAGAAACCGAGGTCACCAGGCCTTCAGCTTCAAAGATCGCTCAACGCTTCGACGCTCTAACGAAAGACCGATCAAAGCAATTTGCGGACCAATCACAATTCCAAAAGAAAGAAGGGACCATAACCCCAAAGCATGAAAGGACTTATCAGCAATGGAGCACACAGAAAGAAAACTGTGAATCGTGATTCAAAGAGCGTGATTGCACAAACCATAGGCAACCTAGGCGAGAATGCAGGATAAATGCGTGCCGGACATGCATTTGTCCTGCGGTGATTTTCCACCAACGGCGGGGAAAGTCGTCTCGACCAATTGGCTAACGACCGGAAAACAGGTCTCTGAAGACTCAAAAATCGCCTGGTTGTCGTAGTGGGCCATCAATCAGTCGGTCGAGAGCGATGACTGCAGTAAGCATCTCTTCTACATGCTGCACCCCAGGGTGCCAAGATCGCGATTCAATGGCAGCCACCTTGCGAGTTGGTTCTTCGAGACTTCGCTGATGACCGCGGAGGTCAACCAAAGCGATCAGAAAAGTGTAAAGCAACATTGCATCGAAGCATCAACCATTGAGAAAACAGTGTTGAATCGTACTATGCACGCGTTTTGGTCCAGTTAATCCCGATTCGAGTGGTGCTCATCCTGATCGTCCGATCTTGACGAGCGGTCTCTGAAAAACCCACGCTGAGCACCGTGACCACCCTCGGCGGTCTTTCCAAACAAACAGGCCAATGGTTAACCAGAGCGGGATTACGAAAAGCTGCGAAAGTACATTGATGAATTGATGACAAATCCAACCACGGCTTTACAAGCAAAGAAGTCAAACGCAGGAAGAGATTCAGTGATTCACAGCATTGGCGTTGTGAATGCTTGAGAGCCAAAGTGTTCTTCTTCACGGAGCTTTGAGTTTTCTAAATGGCAAGTACAAGCAAGAAGAAGGATTCAGAACACAAAAAAACCCTGCCACCTCATTTGAGACGGCAGGGTTCGATTTTGGATCAATCCGCACTTTGGCAAATTGAGAACGTCGGGGAGAATCGCTCAGCAATCTCCCGGTGCGGATGTTAAAGGTAACCTAGAAAGTGAGAACTGCGTCGATTCCGAACGTAGTTTGCTCATTCTGGAAGTTATCCCAGTCCCAACGAACTTCAGGTCGGAACACCAAGTTGGCGTTCTGACGGTAGTTCATGCCCAAAGTCAGGTCATGAATGTGTGCTCGAGGACTCATACCAGCTTTGGCAGCGTACCATTCGTAACGCAGACCAGCACCGATGCGATCGTTGTACTGGTGAATCAGGTATTGGTTGATTCCGTAGGTGTTACGAGCGTCGTTACCAGCCAGATCGGTGGTGTTGAGCCAGTCCGTTTGGAAGATATAGCTCGTCTTGTCCGAAACAGCGTAATCGGCGACGACCGACTGCATGTAACCTTTTTCGCCACCGCCAGCCCATGGCTCGCTGAAGCGACCAGCTACGGAAGCGTAAGTGACGCTCAAGCGATCAGTCAGGGTCAGCGAAACGCCACCCAACCATGAGTCACCATTGTCGTCAAAGCCGCTGTCCCAACCCATGGTGTATCCGCCCATGAAGGTCACATCTTCGCTAGCTGCAAGCGTTGCCAAAACACCGGTGTGGGTGAAAGGCTCGCTGTTGTACATGGTGTACGCGTGACTGTAGAAGAAGTTATCAGGAGCTCCAACAACTTCGTAGCCAATGTTGGTGTAGAAGTGACCAACTTTAACTGCCAAGTCGCCGTAGCCGACTTCCAAGTAAGCTTGTGGAATGGCATGGCCGTATTGGGATCCGTGATCCCATTTGTTGTCCCAACCGCGATTGCCTGTTCCGAAAGCCTGAGTGTCAGGTCCATCCGTTCCATAAACGTAGTCGATACGTCCACCGATGTCTAAACCATTCGATGAATCAATCGCACGCTCGGCGTAAAGCCAAGCTTGATGAAGCTGAAGGTGATCCGCGTAGCTGTTGAAGCGACCTTGGTCTGATTGGGAGTGGTAACCCAACTGCAACCAACCGCCAACGCTGTATGGACCAACTTCACCAAAGAGAGTGAAGGGATCATCGGAAGCGTCGTCGCGGCCAAGAAGACCAAGACCGCATCCAATTCCGTCACAACTTGAATCACATCCGGCGTCACATGCGCCTTCTTCTGCTACTGGCTCGCAGCCGCAGATTGGCTCATCGCATTCGCAAGAAACTTGCTGAATTCCGGTCGTCTGCGCTGCAGAGACGTTTCCGGCATAGGTGCCGCAAGCGATCGCAGCGACGAGCGCTAGTTTGCTTAACTTCATTTTAGTTATTAACTCCCCAGTTCCATTTCGGGTGAATATGCGAGTTTGGACTCGCACACACGATGTTCCCGCCACCCCTCGTGAGTTGACGGAATCCGACGATCGAAATCTCGGATTTTGAATCGGAATGTCCGTGATAAGCGTGCCTCGCAGTTGATCACCGCCTGAATCTTAGCCTCGCAGCCCCCCCCGCTTCCGTTGGGAACCTCGCTGTGAAAACGAAGTCAAAGCTGCAAAGAAATCATCTGATGGGCCGACTGCGAGTCTGCTCATTGGATCAGTGTGTTAGATCGGCATCGTATGGAGGTGAATTTCCAAATTCTGCTGACATCCTGTTACGCAAAGCTGGCAAGATAGGAGGAATAGCAAAGAAGTTGCGAGTATTGCCTTTGTCATGCGGAAGAAAGGGGGAATAGAACACCAATAATGCCCTGCAAGGGTGTTTTCGAGCGTGAAATGCCTTGGAGACAGGTAACGACACAAATTTGGTGGACCGGCAAGAATCGCTCAGAAGTCGACACATACACTGTGCACCAACGTATTGAGGAACCTTGAAAGGGTCCCAATCAACAAAAACGCAACTTGTTTTTGATATCGCAATTGATTCACCAAAAATTTTACCAGGCGGAGAGTGGTCAAATCATGGCATTTTGTTCAGCCGACCCAAGGAAGGCTCAGGTGAACAACGAACCGCTCACGGTCCATGAATTCAGGTCGCGATGGACTATTCGCGACGGGTGGGATTCGTCAGAATTTGTCGACACATCGCGTTTCCGAATCAAACGCGACCTTTAATCACTCCGTTTAGATACCCGCTATGGCTTTTTGGCGATCCAAGAAAAGAGAAGAGACCCCCACGCCCCAGAATGATGATGGCGGTGAGGCAGTTGGGGAGAGCGTCAGGGCTGAGAAAACACCTGCAAATCAGTCGTTGTCCGGACAAAATGAAGTAGCATCGGGAAAGCCAACTTCAGCTGACGCCCAGCCCGTGGAACAGAAAAGATCTGTCGGCCTTTTCGCCAAGATGCGTGGCGCGCTTAGCAAAACAAGGCAAACGCTCAGCACTGACATTCGCGACCTGTTCAAAAGTGAGGGTCGTCTTGTCGATGATGACTTTCTCAACGAGCTTTTCTCACGACTGATTCGGACCGACATGGGTGTCCGTTCAGCTGAAGTGATTCGGGATGACGTGGCGCAACGACTCAAAGCGAGAGTCGTTCAAATGGAAGAGGTGCTTGAAACGATTACCGAGCAAACACGCTCGATGCTTTCCCAGGAATCAAATGCAATCAAATACACGACCGAAGGTCCAACGGTAATTTTGGTCGTTGGTGTAAACGGTAGCGGTAAGACCACGTCGATTGGAAAACTGGCAAATCACCTACACCAATCTGGCAAACGCGTGGTTCTCGGTGCTGGAGATACCTTTCGAGCTGCCGCGGTGGAACAGCTAACGATCTGGGCTGGCAGAATCGGCTGTGAAATTGTGACAGGAAAACCTGAAGCGGATCCCGCAAGTATCGCCTACCAGACTGTCGAGAGAGCGGTGGAAACAAATGCGGACCTCGCGATCATCGACACCGCTGGTAGATTGCAGACCCAGACTAATCTGATGCAACAATTGGAAAAGATCCGCCGAGTTGTTGGGAAAAAAATTGAGAATGCTCCCCACGAGGTCCTTCTTGTTTTGGACGCAACCGCGGGACAAAACGCAATCAGTCAGGCTCGCGGGTTCAGCGAAGCCGCTGAGTGTTCCGGTATTGTGCTTGCCAAACTCGATGGCTCTGCGAAGGGCGGAGTCATCTTACCGATCCGTGAACAATTTAACCTCCCAGTGAAATTTGTTGGGCTTGGTGAAGGCATTGACGATATTGCTGAATTCGATGCCGCCGCATTTGCAAAAGCATTGTTTGCACAATAATCACCAAAGCAGCCCAGTCCTCTCCACTCAACCTCAAGCAGTGCTGAAACATCGAGGCCGAAGCAGCGCCGAGGCCTAAGCAGCGCCGAGGCCGAAGCAGCGCCGAGGCCGAAGCAGCGCCGAACATGAAATCAATCCTCGGCGTGGACGCCCGAACCGTCTCGACATCTCAAGCCCCCCCTCGAAATGCTCAATCTACAATCACAATCAACACAGAACTGGTTACGGCAGGTTGACCATCATCTCGACGAACTTTTGATCGACCATGCCCATTGCGAGCGAAAAGCGGCATCAACGGCGATGAACCTGATGAATGCTTACACCGAAGACCGCAAGCTTTGCCAAGAAATGACCTTGATTATTGAGGAAGAACTGGAGCATTTCGAAATGGTCCTCAATCTTCTTGATCAACGCGCGATTATTTTCCGGCGAATACCGTCGGGATCCTATGGTAAAAAATTAAATCAACTCATTCGCACCGACGAACCGAATCGCGCGGTGGATCGACTCTTGATCGCATCTCTGATTGAGGCTCGCAGTTGTGAGCGATTTCGACTTCTCAGTGAACACATGCGTGATCGCGACCCAATTCTGTCAAAGTTCTACGCCAGCCTTTTTGAAAGCGAAGCGAGACATCATACGACTTATGTGAAACTCGCAGAAAACTTTGAGTGCCGAGAGTTCGTCAAGAACCGATTAAGCCAACTGTCCGCCGAAGAAACAAAAATCATTACAGCCGGTTCATCACTGCCGAGAATGCACAGCTAGTCACTGGCACTGGCACTGGATTGACCGAGTTAAAATCATGTTGACAACCTTCGTCGTTGCTCCAAATCTAACGGAGCATTCAATGGAACAAACAACAACCGCTTTCCACCAATCTCGGCGAACTTTTTCTACAACCGGTTCCAAGGCTGAGCAGGGAGTATCCGGCATCACCGTCCTGATCATTGAGTGGACAAATTAAAGTTGCCTTCTACCTTTCTCTTGGTGAACAACTCTCGTCCGCACGGCGGCTCACCTGCCTGTAAGAGACGGGACCCGACTAAATCAGAGACCCGCTCTGAAGTGAATACTGACATCATTGATTCAACTCACCCACTGATGACGACTTCCATCAGTGGAAAGCTAACCGTCGTTGCCCGCGTCTCAATAATCGGCCTCGTCCCCAAACAATGCCATCGGTATGGGCTGTGCTCTGGAAACCTGCCGAAATCCTCGATAGAAAAATCCCTTCGGATCGTAATCAGAAACCTCACTCGCTAGCCAATTGGCAACCTTTGCATTCAACGCATGATTTACCGATTGGTTCAAAACAAGCCTGAACCCACAGGAATGAGATCCCTTTTCAAGACGGAGAAGGTCAACCAGATCTGGATGAATTAGCCACCGGAGGATCCGGCGGCACGAATTCGATCGATGCATCGCCTCTCGCACTCAAACGTCTAATTCAAAAATCGAAAAAGGGTTTCAAAATGAACGACTCAGGCTTTGGAACGGCCACTGTGCCCTCGGTTGACCTCTGTCATCCCAATGCACCGCTTCAAGTATTTGATGGTGGTCAACCATCAGTTTGGCTCCTTGGAATGTTCCAAAAACTAATGACCCCACCCTTACTTCTGATTAGCCTCATGGGGTCCTCGGCAAGCCTTGCCAATGACCCCATGAGTGGCAACAGCTTTGCAGAATTAACGAGCGACATTTGCTTCGACCTACCCTTGGTCGTACAAGCCGACATGTACCCCGAAGAACCCAGTCAACTTCGCTTTGAACTGGCACTCTCTTCATTTCTTGATGGTCAAAATGCAAACTCGGTGAAACACTGGTTGATATTTGTCCAACCTCGCACGAACCGAACCCAAATCATTGACTACGCCCCCAGAACAAGAACAAGCAGTAAATCAATCAGCCCGATCGTGGTCAAGGAACACCAAGAGCAATCAGAATCCGCGGGTGCTGGAATCAAAATTGACTATGCAAAGCTAGCCGGACTGCATGCGGCAAACGACCACGCCAACACCAGAACAACCTCGCGGGAGTACCAACTCCGCCCTTCAGAGCGACTCGAAACAGCATCAGGAAGCATCAATCGTGGAAAGGGCGTGTATTTCAAACTACTGAAGACGGACCAACAAATCCTTGAGGGCGAAAAAAGATTCAACATTACGCTCCAATCATCAGGGACATGCCGAAGCGAGTTAGTTGATGTCACAATTCTAGCACGGGGTGTTGAGCGAAAATTCAACACGCAATCACTTCGCTGGAAAGATTCTGTGGTGAACCTTTCGAGAGAAAGCTTCGTCGTTGCCGTTCATCGCAGGGGAGATCAAGAGGGCGCAAATCTGGCGAGATCACTGATGGAATCAGAACAAACGCTTCGCAACGCGTCTCGATCAGCGGGCAAAGAGCCTAAAGAAAATGCAATCTCACTTCTCGTGAAGAAACTCAACTTGCAACCTGAATCAGATACCTCCATGAGGTCTTCTGATCAATGGATTGATCGCGTGATCCAACACAGCGTTGACCCCAATTCAGACAAAACGATTCTGGCATTACCCCTCAACACACGAGTCGCGATTCTTGACTACTTGGATGCGAGAACTGCCTTTCTCGCAATCAATCAAACCGATGCTGAATCAACTGAACAAAATCCCCTTACTCGACAACCACCACGATAAACACCTTCTCTCAGGAAGACACGTCATAAGTCATGCACTGATCAAGAAAACCGAGTTCACCTATTCATCTAACGAACCATCGTGATTGCGTCTGACAGCAAAGCATTGGACTGAGACGTCTTTCGAAGGAAATGACCCAAGCATTCCTGCAAGCACTGATCACTTCTCAGCATCGGAGATATCTGACTCCGTCTCTAACTCCCGAACTGCCATCGGGACCCGAATTTCAACGACCATTCCGGGCAAAAAGTCTTTTTTTAGATCGTCAAGATTACGTCTATCGAGGATTTTGAAGGCAAATCCTCTCTCCTTGCACTGATCTTGCAGCCGCTCAATCGCTGGACGGTGACCATAGGCGAGAAGGCAGCGTCCACCAGGTTTTAGATGCAACGGTAATCCATCAAGCAGTGTTTCCATCAGATAGAACTGGGGATCGTAAAAAGCATGATCCAAGGGCTTGGCTACCACCCCATCTTCCCAAGGCGGATTAGAAAGAATGATGTCAAACGCCTCACTTTCTCCGATCACCTCAAAAGCTCCTGGACGCTTTTGGGAAACTTGTCGCACATCAAGAGTCCGGTCAGGAACCAACATTGCCGCGTTGTACTTAGCGTTGGCAACCGCCGCCGGATTGATATCGGTCGCCACTACACGCTTGGCGTCACTCTTGAGGGCAATAATCGAAAGCACCCCCGAACCGGTGCCGATTTCAAGAACACTTTTTCCATCAACGATCAAATCCAACGCGATCATTTTTCGCAGTGAGGTCGTATCATCAGCTTCCCAGAAGACATCTTCGAACTGAACAAATACCCCCTCCTCAATTTCTTCGATCTTCCATGTCTGCAATACTTTGTGTGAATAGTCGAGGTCCTCTCGGTACTCGGTTCTGCACCCAAAAAGCAATGAGGCACCGACCGCCCATACCAGCAAGCAAGATAATCGGCATCCGTTTTTTTTCCTGACGCAAACTGGGATCGTGGGATCAGATCGCTTTGTCAACGAGAGAAGTAACATGCCAAGAACCCAAGCGACAACTAGAAAAAGCAGACAACTCAACAAGAAGAAAGCGGTTCGAACAAGTGATGGATGTCGATTCCAAACGAAACGACCATAACTTGCCTTGTCACGCTCGATCAATCTCCCGCGTTGATAGTGACCAATGCTTCCACGGATAACGCATCTAATGGCTCGTTAAATATTTCGACCCTTCCGTTGCAGTACAAAACGAAAACAGGTTGGTCGATCGAGGCATCACCAAGGGCCGCTTGCAACTGGGGCAAATCAATCTCATCCGGTGCCGCCCACGGAACTGTACGGTTGGGAAGCACAACCGCTAACAACGTACGTTCCGCCCCATCCGTGATATCAGACGCCGAGACCGGAGACTGCCCCGAAAAGACACCCTCTGGATGCCGCACGCCATAAATATTTGTACGATTACTGGGACCGTCGCCTATTAAATAATTCGTGTAAATATCCGGGGCATCTTCGCTCAAGGATTGATTAGCTGGCGAGTCCCATTTCTGTGTCTGATCCCAAGAATCCCAATTCGATGCCACGTTAACAAGATCAAGATACGGAACCAGGGAAACACGCCAGCTCGCCAGAGGCTCAGAAGGTTGGTCATCGCTGAGAATGGCAACAGGCGGATATTGCTGATGAACCTCGTGGTATTGCTGCATAGCCATCCCAAGATTTACCAGATTGCTACGCACTCCCACCTGCCTCGCTGCACTTCTGGCACTGCTCACCGCAGGCACCAACAACGCAACCAAGACACCTCCGCAGAAGAGCAGCAGAAGCACAAAAAGAGCGAGTATGAGAAGGATAATCGCCGCTGGAGACTTGCCTTGCCTCGCTGGCGGTTGCTGGGAGTCTGGGCCTGGATTGACCAGCGGATCATTCGACATGGGATTGCCACGACATGAGTGGGGAAGGGTCAGGCTTGAAGCGATCAAGCCACGAGCGATGCCGTTAGTTTAACCTCCCAACGTCCTCGACGTAAGAATCCATCCGACTACCGATGGCTCAACGACCAGTGGTGAAGATCCCCCGAAATCCAGAAAGGACGATTCATTGAATCCAATCGTGACAGGAAAGACGATTCATTGAATCCAATCGTGACAGGAAAGACTTAGCCAAATCAAACAGTGTCAATTAGAAGCTACGTCTCGTGCTGTTGATCGAAGAAACCGGACACTAGAAAACCGGAGATGAAGCTATCGGACACGGCACTGGAATTGAATGGTCACGGACTGTCCCACTCTCAGAGGCTCAACCAGATTCCACTGCAGCCGGAGAGATTCAGCGTCATTGCCAGTACTCTCAAACTCCACTTCCGCTTCACAATCCAGACTATCAGCAACATATTCCAAGCGGGTGGTCAGGTTGTCAACGATCACAACATCATTCACTGGACCATCACCGACATTCTCGATTCGAAGTCCGAAGGTGACAATGTCTCCCGGTTTCGCATCCTCTCGGTCGGCAAACTTACTAATCTGCAATCGTCCATTGCCCTCTTGGAAATCATAAATGGTGAATCCATCCACCGTCTGTTCACGAACCAGCGATGGCGTTCGGAAATTCTGCACCGCAACCTCCAGAGACTCTTCGGTTTGCCAGGTCACCGCAGCGTTTGAGTACAAATCAACCAAAGCCTTCTGGTCACCCTGCAGCGTATACACCTCATTCGCGGTCAGGTTCACTAGTGCCGCGATCACATTGGCAGCAACATTGACCTGCTGGACCGACTCGACTGGCACGCCGCGTTCTCGTTCGCGCATCGCATCAAGTCCACGAGCGACTTCTGCATGACCCACTTCGAGCGAATCTCTCATCACGAGTCCTGGCAAGGGTTGATCAACACGCACCGTGCCGACAGGTCGGTCCATCTGAGCCAGACCAACGGCTCTTCCACCAGCCAATGCGCCAGAGACCTGACGGACCGAACGGAATCGCGGTGCGTAAAGCTGCACCTGATTACTCGCTTGAATCTCCACCCTACCTGATTCTGTCTTGTAATGAACGATTGTGTCCTCAGGTTGCAAACCGGCGAAGGATTCATCCTTTCGACGCTTAGCGGTTGGATGATGATCACCGCCATCCCTGACGTATTCCTGAGGGTCCGTGGGTTGCACAGCGAGAGTGGCCGCTTGTGTCGGCATTTGTCTTGCATAGCCGACCGGAGACGGATTCATTGTGCCAGCATGGTCCAAATCAGCTCGCATCACCCTGGGACCCTGAGCCGAATCTCGCCTGATCGACGATGGTGACATGCAACCCATCGCCAGAATGACCAGCACTCCGAAACTCCAGACCAATCTTTTCGACGACCTTTTCATGGCTGTTCTTCGAACTCGCTTGGGACGTGGTTGGATGGTGTGTTAGGAAACGGAGCCCACGTGGGGTAATCAAAAAAGAATTCCGGTAGCAAGGCTGCCGCAGAAGGTGGTTTCAACGAGCCAATTCGAACAATCGCTACGGGACGTCCATAATGATCCGCAACGGCAAGTGGGTCCTGAAACTCCGAGACCTCAAAGGGTCGATTCGTCGATGCAGTCTGCACCGAGGGAATCGCAGTTTGTGGATCCTCGAGGTAAATCACTCTTGTCACCATCTGACCATCGATCGCCGCGAGAAAATCTTCCTCGTCAAGCTGTACTTCAATGGGGTACTGCGTTGCCAAATGTTGAGGTGGATAGGTCCTATCAATCACTTCAATGGTTGGGAAGAGCTCAACACCGATCGCGCCAGGAATCTGGGTGATCTGAAAGCGATAAACTGAGCCAATCAAAAAACCAGCTTCCAGCCTCGGTTTGGAAGCGGTCATTCTGCCTTTGGCAGGAAGTGCGAAGTGAGCACTGCCCGGACCGGTGATGGCGACCGGCTGGTAGTAGCCGACCACGGGGCCTTGTCCCATCAATCTGGCAGAACCGACCATGCCTGGCGGGTTGCTTGCGCGAAAAACCGGGTGCAGATTACCGTGGGTGAGAAAGTCCGAAGGTTCGGCCGCGGTGCAAGTGGATGACCAAGAGACAAAGATCGCCAAGAGGCAGGCAACAATGCTCGAGGTGAAAGTCTTGGCGATAGGCATCTTGCGTGAACCAGGCAATGAGTAGAACGCAGGAGTGGTCAGTCTTTAACAGCAACGCCGATGTAGCGAAAACGCGGAGCGGTCGTTGCGATCCGCACCGCGTTTTATCGTTCAATGATTCAATGCCAGAGTCTCAAACCTTCGCGTCGCTGGCAATCAATCGAGTATCACGGGTGAACATCAATGCGATCTCTCACCTTTGGTCAAGGCAGGTTGACCGCACTGTGATTTCGCATGGCATGCTTCCTGAGACCGCCACGTTGTCCAAGTGGCAATTTACCTGCCCCGGGACCACCCATCTGGGTTCCTGACATGTGCGGTGCGTACTGAAGCACGGGCACGCCGGGCATCGGTGCGGCAGCCATTGGAGCCGTTTGACAGTTTCCACAGCCGTCGGTCATGGCAGGAGCGTAAGGAGCAGGCAGTCCGGCAACCCTGGGAGCCATCATGCTCGCTACCGTGTCTGAACCTGCACCGGCCATCTCAACGTCCTTGTCACCCAAGCGGATGATGGCCAAAATCGAACCGCGACGGTCCGCTTCGACAATCGGGTCGACGCCCGGGTCAAGTCGAGTGCTGACAAGTGTGTCGATGCCAGCCAAAGCAGGTCCTTGGAACGCCGGATCTGGAAGGTAGATGACCTTCGTCACGAAGTTGCCAGTGAGAACCTGATCGAAGTCTTCTTCGGTGAACTGAATGGGAACCGAGTTGTGTGCGAGATAAGCACCGGTTCGGGGATTGGCGTATGCAAGCTCGATCGTTGGATAAAGCTCAACACCCTCCCGGTTGGGAATGCTCGTGAGCTTGATTCGATAGAGACCACCTTGCGGGAAGTTCTGTCGAGCAGGAACGACGAGAGCTTCGCTATCAAAACCACCCGATCCGGTGGCATCGTAGCGGACCTGCATTCCGTCGGGATTGCCGAATGTGACTTGAAGCGTCGGAGGAGTAGCATTGACTGCTGCCATTCCCTCAGCAGCCGGCGGAGCCGTCTGCATGAAGTTGACCAATCCGATTTCGCCATCACCAACCGAACCTCGAGCAGGCTCTGAGGCAGCCATTGCGAGCGATTGCGGTACTGAGACCGCCCCCCTCATGGCCGCTGACGCTGGATTCGGACCACCCAGAACTCCCGGTCCGGGACCTCCGACGCCTGGTCCAACTTCCATCATTCGTTGCTCGGATGGCAGGTTGTGGCGAACCGGCACACATCCGGTGGCGAGGATCGCCGTAGTCGCGAAGAGCGACAAATGAGTGACGATTCGTTTCATCGTTTCCCCCGTTCCTTGGGTTTGCATACTCGTTGCGTTGGGTAATCAGCCCGAGTCTTGGTCGTTTGGTTGATAGATCCGTGTGGACTTTGACAGGCCTCGCAAACTACGATCCCGTGGCCGTCAAATTCCATTTCAACCGGCTTTTGCAATCTCGCGTTGGCCAATGAAGCCAAAAACAAGTTTGCGGACCGATGTCGTATGTGGTCATCGGCACGTTGAATAAGGAATCTTTGAGAAAACCAGCACAACCCGACCATGAAGATTGATCATCACAGGCCGCGAGACTCCTCAATCGACCGCCAAGCATCGCCCGATAACGGGGAAAAAGCCATGAGTCAGCGTCTCAAACCGCAGTCCACCGACACCCAGAGAAATCTCAGCTTTTATTTTTGGAACAGCAATCAACGCCTGATTTTTTTCCTAATCTTCTTCGCCTTGTTGACCTTCTCTTTAGCTAGCAAATACAGATTACGAGCTGATGAGGGCAGAAGTGGCCCGAGATTCGGCAACAATTACTCCAGCTCAGCGAAGCAGACCCCCCCGAGACCGGACGCAGAGCCGATTGTGAGGCCGGGAGCAGAGCCAATTGTCAGACCAGCTATTTCCTCCGCTTCGGCCGATGCATCGCCCGACATCCCGCAGATAACCCGTGGATCAGACTCATCAAAGAAAGCTTCTGAGGCATTCTCATCGGAAACCAATACTGCGGGGATAAGGTCCGGTGGCCAGATTGGCCGATCGTCACTTGGGTCGTTCCCGACTCCTGAATCCAGATCGCTCGAAACCAACAACGGGGTATTTCAACCCAAAGATGCCCGCAAGCGGGGCATCGAACCGCAACTGAAAGATCTGGATACTTCGATCGCATTACCCTTCGAAACAGCATCTCCCAATAGCGACGCGCGAGCAATGCCACTCGATGGGCAGATCCGAGGCCCCACGTCCAACAACACGCAGACCTCGAGTCCCCAAGCAATTGCACTTTTGCAGCGAGTCTTGAGCGAACTGGTTCACGGACCCGCGTTTCACTGCAAGGTCCGTGAAACCGTTTGGACCAATGGCCGAGAGGTGGTGGGGGTGGGAACTTACGAACAAGCGGGGCAGGGCAGTGGTCGCTATCACCTTCAGGTGACCATGCATGATGGGATTGGAAAACATCGTCTACAACAAATCAGCGATGGTCGGCTCGCTTGGACACGAATGGAAATCGCCAAACAAGTGACGCTGAGGCGTGTTGATGTTGGCCGGCTGGACGAATGGGTGGGAACGGAATCCTCACGTTCCTCAGTTGCTCCGCGTTTCACCGTAGGGGCGTGGACAGAACTGCTTTCGTCTGTTGAACGGGATTACGTGATCAATCTCGCGGGGGCAAAACTGGAAAACGAATCAGTTTGGGTGATCAAAGGCAAATTAAGTAATGCACGGCGAGCAGAAATCATGGAGAAAAACGGACACACCTCTTGGCCGGTGCTGTACCCGACTCGTGTTCATGTCGCTGTTCAAACAAAATCAGATGACCAAGCCCGCTTTGGTCAATTGCTTCCAGTGCGTTTTGAATTCTGGAGCGATCCGCTTGAGGAGAAGACTCAGGCGATGGCATCTCAGGATGCGATGCCAACTGAGCAGGATGGAGCTCGTCTGATCACACTCATCGAGCTTTATTCGATTCAACCCATCGTGCCGCCGCCTGTGGAACGGTTTCGTTTTGAAAATCAGGAAGCAGAGGTCAACTTTATCAACGAAACCGATCGGTACATACAAATGCACGGTGTCCAGCTGACCGAACGCGAATTGATCCAACTCAGACGATGACCTGATGTTCGGCCAACAAGGGAAATCGAACCCTCCTCTGCTTGATCGCACTCTAAGCAATCGGACACTGAGCAATCGGACACTGAGCAATCACAGGATATGCGAATCGCGAGCAGGTCTCGATCACGCCAACGAGATCCTGCACGCTCGGAAGCGTCTTCAAAATAGAAAAACTTCGTCCGAGGTGAATCACGGTGGCTAACCTCTGAGACGGCATCTTGTTAGCGAGAGAAAAAATCGCGATTCTGATTCGTACTGTGCAAACCAACTCAGCAAGCCTGCCAAGGTAATGATGAGTTGATGCAATCCGATACAAAACCGACTAAAAAGTGGAGCAAACCATCTCCAAACTGACCGCTTGGGCTCAATTAGTCCGTCTTCCCAATGTTTTCACAATCATCGCTGATGTCAGTGCCGCCTTTCTGATGACCGCTGCGGGACCGGAACCCCTTGGCCGATTGGCGTTGGTGGTTCTTGGTGGCATCAGCCTGTACTGGGCCGGGATGACACTCAATGACGTGTTTGATGAGGCGGTGGATCGGCAGCAAAGGGCACGGCGTCCCATACCCGCTGGATTGATTACCAGGCAAGAGGCAAGCATTGGGGGTTGGCTACTTCTTGGATTGGGGATCGGATTATGTGCTGCAAGTGGTTACCTTCCAAATCCAGAGGGCACAACCACATCGCTTCCCGCTTTGATCGGGATCCTGCTTGCAATCATGATCGTTGCATACGATGGACCGCTGAAGAAAACCCACTTGGCACCAGCAGCCATGGGATCCTGTCGTCTACTCAGTTTTTTGCTCGGTGCTGCTCCATGTCTCAACCGGATGAGCGAGACAACATCAGAGCCATTTGGAATAATGATTCCGAAAGAAACTCTGACAATCGCAATTGGCTTTGGCGTCTACATCATGGGTGTGACCACGATGGCTCGGCGAGAGGCGACCGGAGGCAATCAGGTACAATTAACGGTTGGAGCGATGATCACCGCTCTGGGAGCCCTCTGTCTCGCTTTTGCCCCTCAATTAGCTAGACAACCTGCCCAATGGAAAGTGGATACGAGTCAAGTGTTCCCGATACTTATCGGGATGATCGCTTTTCCGGTGATCATTCGAGCGATTCGGGCGATCCGCAATCCAAGTCCCAAACGAATCCAAGCCACCATTAAAGCAGGTATCATCACCATCATTCCATTCTCAGCCGCCTTTGCGCTGCTGGGAGCCGGCCCCGGTTGGGGACTGGGGATCTTTGCTTTGGTGGTTCCCGCTTTCATCCTCTCAGCAAAATTTCGAGTTACTTGAATGAGTTCGAGGACCCAAACGGGTGCGATGTCATTGCTTGCCTATTCGCGTCGCGAGTCCAGAGTCATTCTCGCTCCTTGTTGCGTCTTCAACCTGCGAGCTGACGACGCGAGTCCAAGTCAACTGACGCAATTCAGACACTGCTTATCCAGTGGTCACCGCTAGAAGACCCCCTTGGGTAAGTTGGCAGACCCCCTGAGCAAGTTGGCGGGCACAAGAGATCAAGGATCCCAACAGCTTCTCTGATTCACCAAGTCGCTTTGCTAACTCCTTTCCACCGAGGTTTTCTCAATTCTCAAGATGCGTGGAACAATCCCTCGCCCGTGAAACTGGGAAAAGGTGTTGGGGATTCAAGAAAATAACTGGACTATCGGAAGTGGACATCCGTATGATTCGAACGACCAACAAGCGTCGGGGTCGTGGACCAAACAGGCAGGGAAAATATCCCATTCATCTGTTTGACTAAACAACGATAACCAATGGCTTGGTCAAGACGGGTTTCAGTAAACCCATTATGCTGGGAAGCCGTTGCGATTTGATGGATTGGGTCCAAGCCCACATTTTCGGGGTCGAGAGAGAAAGCATCATTTTGGTGCTGCGGATGACCCCGCATCCAAATCGGTGAAAAAGTGAATGTGACGAGTCGGTGATCAAACTCGAACAGCATTACGGATGAATTAAGGGATTCAGGTTGATCAGGGAGCAGTGAACGTGCTGGAATGGTTGGAAAGTCCAAATGTGCAGATTGGGGCTGGACTAGTGGTTCTAGGTATCTTGAGCGCAGCGGGATTTTCGCTCGTGTCAAGCTTTCGGGACTACGCGGCTCAAGACCGGGACAATGCGTCAGAGGCCCTCGCAAACTTAGAAGAAATGCACCGCAAAGGTGACATCAGCGAGGAGGAATTCCGAACTATACAATCGAAGACCGAACGGCCTTTGAAACACTCACACTCGATTGATGGCTTGACCTCCCCGGACGATCCATCAACCTCATCAAAATCGTCATAAACGTCCCACTGATCGCCTTCCCCGTCCAAACAGTCCTCGACAGTCGAGGTCCTTGCCGGACAAACGATCAGGAAGCGAAGTTTCGGCGAGTGTCGATGTAGCTAGTCCCGAGAGAGTGAAGAGAAGCCGTTTGGGATTTAAGTCCTACTCTTGTCTACCCTCCCAAGTCCTATGGGTACGCAAAGGACCGCACGGATCGTTTAAAACCAAACCACGATTGGCTCGAGCTTTCGAGGAAACGGATGACCCATCTCAACAACGCAGAATGATTCTGCCGTCTTGAGAAAGCATTCGAGCCGTGGCCCGAAACCCACATGAAGCGTAGAGTCGTCGACTGAAATCATCATCAATTCGCTTGGTTACTTCTCAAGATTGAGACAGACAAGTGCTTGCCAGTGATATTTCAGTCGTGCCAGACATCTGCACACTCAGGAGTCGCGTATGCCCTCGAAAGACAACAACAACTCAGGCAATTCTCGTCGAAGCCCCTCCTCGACAAAGAAGAATGCTTTTTGTTCCTTCTGCCGCAAAAGTTATCGGGACGTGGGACCCTTGGTTGAAGGCCCAGGTGACGTTTACATCTGCAGTGAATGCATTGAACTTTGCCAATCAATCCTTGACCAAGAACAGAAACGTCGAGGTCCAAGCAAATCCTTGTTTGACGACATCCCAACACCTCGCTCCATTGTTGAACACCTGGACAATTACGTAATTGGCCAAGGTTCAGCGAAGCGGGTTCTGGCGGTTGCTGTCCACAACCACTACAAGCGTCTCTCAAGTGAATGGAATGGAGATTCGGACGTAGAGATCGAGAAAAGCAACATCTTGCTCTCGGGTCCGACTGGCAGCGGTAAAACATTACTCGCCAGATCACTTGCTCGGATGCTGAACGTCCCCTTCGCCATCGGCGATGCCACGACGCTCACCGAAGCTGGATATGTGGGCGAAGACGTCGAGAATCTGCTGCTGAAACTTCTTCACGCTGCTGACTTTGACGTGGAGCAAGCGCAGCGAGGAATCCTCTACATCGATGAGGTAGACAAAATCGGCAAGACCAGTGCGAATGTTTCGATCACTCGCGATGTTTCTGGTGAAGGCGTTCAGCAAAGTCTTTTGAAGATGCTCGAGGGAACGGTTGCAAACGTGCCGCCCCAAGGTGGACGCAAACATCCTGAGCAACAATACATTCAACTCGATACCAGCAACATCCTGTTCATCGTGGGTGGAACTTTTGTCGGCATTGAAGACATCATCCGAAAGAGACTCGGCACGAAAACGCTAGGCTTTGGCGGGCAGAATATCCGAAACGAACAAAGCGAATCGGATCTACTCGCTCAGGTTCAAACCGAAGACATCCTACAGTTTGGCCTGATTCCCGAATTGGTCGGTCGTCTTCCAGTTGTCAGCTACTTGCAACCACTTGATGAAGCTGGATTGGTCCAGGTCATGAAGGAACCAAAGAATGCTTTGGTGAAACAGTTCCAGGCTCTTTTCCAAATGGAGAAGTGCGAGCTTAACTTCACAGACGACGCCCTTCACTACGTTGCCAAGAAGGCATTGGCCAAGGGCGTGGGAGCACGTGGACTACGCGGGATCATCGAACAAGCGATGCTCGACATCATGTACGAACTTCCCGAGCAAGAACCGGGAACGGTGATCACCATTGACGAGAATGTGGTTGCGGGCAAACGTGATCTGCTGAAAATGCCCACCACCAAGAGTGCCTAAACGCAGACTTCTTATCTGAGCCAATCACTACAAACGAAGCCGAGGTCCGAACAGGGGCCTCGGCTTTTTCAATGCACTCGCTAAAAATGGTTCAAGTGAGTTCAATCAACTGGTGGAAAGCTGTCTTCTTTCTTGTAGAACTTTGTGATGTCCAGCGATGCTCGACGTTCCTCTTCCATCAATTTGATTCGAGATTCGAGTCGCTCAATTCGCCTCATCATTTGCGGGATGACCTCTTTATTTTCGTCTTGCCGAACCGGCCTAGGCACAACGGGGTAACCAAGATGGCGCTGTAACGCACCAAACAAGAAAAGTGGTTCTTTTCGCCGATTACCAAACGCAATACGTCCCTCCTTGCGACCAAACAAAAACGGACCCTTTCCCTCGACGGTTTGCCCCGCACTCTTCAGCCGTTCCTCATACTCCTCGCTGCACAAGAACAGAAGGTCAGAGATCTCTACCAGTCCCACCTGCGCCCGAAATTGCAAGATCCATTTTGACCAATCCGAACTGAAAATCGGGTCTGAGCTAATTGCCGTTAAACCTCGGTCGTAATGCAAGCGGTTGCGGCAAAGCACCTCAAACTGAAAGAAAAACAGACCGGCAGGACTGCAGTTTTTGAGACGATAGTTGGCCTCCGCCTCCAATACTTGGAGAGCAGTTTGCATGGTGAAACGGCCAGCCTCCTCCTCCGCCTGATGCACCAGAAACGCTTGGAAGGAAGTGAAATAGTGAGCCAGTTTCTGCATCGCCGGCGACATCAGTCCCGAATGCTTTAATTCAGTGAGCAAGTAATCAATGGCGAAAGGCAATTTCGTGGTCGCGAGTAATTCAAATCGTATCTGTTCGAGCAACTCCTGCATCGGCATCTCCTCTGCCGATCGCTCTCTCAATAACTGAAAGAGGTAAGCTTGCTCCACGTATTCCGAGCGATCCAAGTATTGGGACGTCATCATTTAAGCAGAAAGGGAAGAAAAGAAGTGTGGTCCAATGGTTAAGTTAGTCTACCAAGTCAACAGTACCCTTCTGCTAGATTCGCACCACTTCTTTGATTTCAGCTCACACCGCCTGGGACGCATTCAAACGGGACTCGCTCGCGGGTTACCAATCCTGTTAACCAATGTCGGTTGTTAACATCGAATCGCGTGAAAATCAGTCGCCATCACGACCGATGACTTGATGGACAAATTCTGTCGAAGAAACGTCCAAGACGCATCACCCAAAAATCGATCATCGGGTGTCATGAACCGAAGCGGACATCGATTTGGTAATCACGTGGGCATCAGATCGATCGTGAAGCATCAGCACGAAGACTGTGCAGATCGCCGTGCAAGGCTGCTGGAGTTGCAACCAATCTGGGTCAAACGCCTCACGGCAGCCGAAGACCGGAAGGTTAACAGCAAAAGAAAATCGGCTTCGATAGCCAAGACTACCAAAGCAGCACACTAGCGTCAGCGTGATGACCTGAAACCCATCGTTCCGCTAATCGGCTGCATCTCCCAATCGGCTGCATCTCGGCAAAATGTCAATCGATTGATGGCTGAATGCACACAATCTTCACAGCAAGGAATCAAGTCGCTTGCTGAGGTATCCAACCTAGACAGACGCTCTGTCACAGCCAGGACTCAAGCAGTTGCATCGACAATCCTCAGCTCTCGCCTCTGGTTGAGCAAAAGGCATGTTGGACGGGTTTCAGCTTTGCGTTGAAGCAGGCGGGGGAAGAGCGATTCTTTCAATCTTCAGAAAATCGCGAAAAGACGACGCAGGCATTGTGCCCACCGAATCCAAAACTGTTACTCATCGCGTACTCAATCTCAAGCTCAGCGGCAACATTGGGCGTGTAGTCCAAATCACACGCCGGGTCAGGGGTATCCAGGTTAATCGTGGGTGGAATTTTCTTGTCGACAATGGCTTTACTGACAATCACCGCCTCAATACCACCACTCGCTCCGAGTGAATGACCGAGGGCACTTTTGGTGCTGCTGATTCTCAGACGCTGAGCATGGTCTCCAAAGACTCGCTTAATCGCGGTGGTCTCCGCCTTGTCACCCAAGGGAGTGCTGGTCCCATGGGCGTTGACGTAATCGATCTGGCTAGGAAGGATGCCAGCGTCTTGAATCGCTAACTCCATCGCCTTTGCGGCGCCGTTGCCCTCAGGATCTGGAGCCGTGATATGGCCCGCATCGCTGGTCGTTCCGTACCCGAGTACTTCCGCATAAATTCGGGCTCCGCGAGCCTTGGCGTGCTCCAGTTCCTCAAAAACCAGAATCCCGGCACCCTCCGCAAGAACAAATCCATCGCGATCAGCATCGAATGGGCGACTCGCTCGAGCCGGATCATCATTGCGAGTGGAGAGTGCTTTCATGTTCTGAAAGGCAGCTAGCCCCATCTTTGTAATCGCAGCTTCCGTTCCACCGGTGATCACGACATCCGTTTCGCCAAGCCGCACACTGCGCAACGCATCACCCATTGCATTGGTCGCACTGGCACAGGCCGTTGCCACGGCATAATTGGGCCCCTTGAGTCCATGAGCGATGGAGAGGTTGCCTCCGGCCGCATTGACCATCATCTTTGGCACCGTGAAGGGACTCACGCGATCGGGCCCTTTGGCGATCATTCGCTCGATCTGAGACTCAATCTCGCCCAAACCACCGATTCCAGACCCCAGGATGACACCACACTTTTCCCGATCTGTTTGATCGAAGTCCAATCCAGAATCCTTCACTGCACGATCACCTGCAAAGACGGCGAATTGCGTGAACCGATCCAGACGCTTGGCTTCTCGATGATCAACCACATTGGAGACATCGAAGTCGGCAACTTCGCCTCCGAAATGGACCTTGTACAGAGCAGTGTCCATTGTGGTGAGAGTTTGAACTCCGCTTTCACCGTCACAAAGGCGGTTCCAAAACGTTTCCACCTCGTTTCCAAGCGGTGTCACTACCCCTACACCGGTGACAACAATCCTTCGAATCGCTTCTTGTTGCATCACAAAGCCTTCGGCCAATCCTGTTGGTGATGTCCTTCACGACGCAGAGGTTCGACGGCGTCGTGCCAATCCAGACAAAATAAATGCCGCCCATCAGAATCCAGGTTTTGCTGACAAACTCGGACTCCGGGCGGCAGAAATCAAAAAACAGGGATCTGCTTGATCACCTGATTCACAAGCTAAGCGTCTTGACCCTTTTCACTTTCGATGAAGGCAACGGCCTCACCGACTTTTTGGATTTTTTCAGCCGCTTCGTCGGGAATGCTGATATCGAACTCTTCTTCGAGTTCCATTACCAACTCGACCGTATCGAGCGAATCAGCACCCAAATCATTTACAAAAGATGTATCTGTGTTGATCTTTTCTTTGTCTACACCGAGTTGTTCAGACACGATTTCGATCACACGTTGTTCGACAGTACCCATGAGCTTTCTCTATAATTGTTCAGCAACAGATGATGGGGAGGGGGAGATCATCTCCACCGCGGACCCCGAAAAGACAGCAGCGGTATCGATCGCGTTGGCGAAAAGATAGGTCAAACAAGCAAAACGCGTCAATACTTGGATGCATGATAAAGGGCAGGTTTCGCCTCAAACCATGCTTTTTTTTTGCTTCCGAAGAAGTATACGATAGGTTTAGCCGATCATCCCGCCGTCGACCACCATGGTTTGGCCAGAAATGTACCCGGCAGCCCCAGAAGCGAGGAATAAGACTGCAGCGGCCACATCCTCGGCTTCTCCCAACCTTTTGGCTGGAATTCTCTTTTTTGCTTCCTCCAAAATCACTTCTCCGAGTTCTTCAGTCATCTCGCTAGCAATAAAGCCCGGTGCGACGGCATTTACCGTCACTCCTCGACTGATCAACTCCTTGCTGAGAGTCCGAGTCAGCCCGATCATCCCAGCTTTACTGGCCGAATAATTTGCTTGGCCCGGATTTCCAATAAGCCCGGAAATACTGGCCATGTTGATGATACGGCCATGCTTTTTTCGCCGCATGATCCCGGCAGCACTCCTGCAACAGACAAAACAGCTTGTCAAATTAGTTGCAATCACATCATCCCACTCTTCATCTGACATGCCTCGCATCAACTTATCCCGGGTGATTCCCGCATTGTTGACCAGAATATCAAGTCGACCATGTTTCTTCGCCGTTCCTTCAATTGCTTCCTTCGCGGCCGACCGATCAGTGACATCACAGGCCAGTGCCTCGGCCTTGCCGCCAAGCTGTTCGATCTCGCCGACGGTGGCAGCAAGTTTTTCAGCATTCCTCGCGATGCAAACCACCGTCGCACCGTTCACTCCCAGGGCGACAGCGACGGCCTTTCCCAAACCTTGGGAGGCTCCGGTGACGATCGCAACTTGCCCGCTTAAATCTGCAGTGATCGAAAGTTTCATGCTCAGTCTTCTCTTGAGTTTTTTGTTTAAGTGCGTTCAATCTAAAAACGTCACGCTCGTGTGCAAAGACGTCTCTTGCGTCAACCACGCAATCCATCAGCGAGACTCCTCTTCGGCCAAGTGATCATCACGGCAAACCAAGCGATGATCGCGATAGGCCGGTCAGACCGCTTGGGTCACTACGATTCATCTCCGAAGCCATCGGTCGTTAGTTTTCTATTGATTCGTTTCAGGGTACCACGCAGGATCCGGCCGGTTCCAACCTCTTCAAACTTCTCAATTCCATCGGCGATCATGCGACGAATCGAATCCTCCCACAAAACCGAGCCAATCACCTGCCGACTCAAGAGCTGTTTGATTTCTTGAGCGGATTGGTGCGGAGCAGCATCCACGTTGCTGTAGACGGGAATTCTGGTGTCCTTGATAGGCATCTCCTCCAAAGCATCGACAAGCTTTTCGACCGCTGGCTCCATCAGGGAGGTGTGGAATGCCCCAGCTACGCTCAAGGGAACGACCTTCATCGCACCTGCTGACTCCGCCGCCGGTATCATTCGCTCCAAAGCCGAGAGATGACCTGACACGGCAATATTACCGGGGCAAAGAAGATTAGCTGGCTGCAACACCTCGTGCGATTCACGGGTTGCCTCGCAGACGCTTTGAATCGTCTCCAGATCGAGCCCGATCACACTCGCCATTCCACTTTTCACTGCATTAGCAGAGGCCTGCATCGCCTCTCCACGACGCTGTACGAGCCGCACACCATCCTCGAAGGCTAATCCGCCAGCAAAACAGACTGCCGTGTATTCACCCAAACTCAATCCGGCGGCGGCCTGAATGGCAGCGACGCGATCAGGATCCACCACACGCATGGTCTCTGCCGCAGCGATCCCAACCACGAATAATGCGGGTTGGCAAAATTCGGTCTCGCTCAGCTTTTCCGAGGGTCCGTCGAAACATAGCTCGCCCAGGTCGTACCCGAGCACAGCAGAAGCACGGTCAAAGTGTTCCCTGGCGACAGGATACTGATCACACAACCAACGCCCCATTCCAACGGATTGGGCGCCCTGGCCGGGAAATAAGATACTAACGGCACTCATATATCATCGCCTGCAACGAGGGGCGTTTGACGCCGATCGTGCCACACCGAAGCTAATCTTCTTGGTGCTCGACGACGGTTCGTCCTTGGTAATAACCACACTTAGGACAGATGGTGTGGGTGGGAACAGCAGTGCTGCACTGGGGGCAGTAGCTAACTTGACGACGTTTCACTTGGTCGTGGGAACGTCGCTTGCCGCTTCGGCTGTTGGAGTGTTTTCGCTTAGGGACAGCCATCGCTGTAAATCCAAAGTGATTTGGTTCGGTTTCAATCAAGTAAGTCGCGTATATTAGGAATCGGAAGTCGATTTCGTCAACGCACTCCAGCCCGGATTCTGGAAAAACCTGTGATCTAGCTGGATTTTACCCCCTATGGATTGCAAAAAACCGGCAAACCGGCAAAGGCGGGTCCGTCAAACCCTACCTTGGCGGGCAAATGGACCAGCCAGACACCATGACGATTAAAACAAGATGACCAAATTGGGATTCCTCCCAGAACAGGCACTTCGCTGGGTCAAAACTGAGTCAAAAAGGTGCCAGCGTGCAACTCCCTGGCGCAACTAGATCGGGAAATCACTCCTCAATTTGCCTCAACCAACTTCTCTGGTTTGTTCTTCCATCAATGCCACTCCGAGATTCGGTCATGGACTAGCAGAATGGTGAAAAAACTCGGTTAAAGCTCGGCAAAGCCCGTACTTTGCGATTCAAGTCACCCTTATCACGCTCGTAGATCTTGGCCTCCAACGCCGGTTGCCGCTTCAACAGCAACCTGGTCTCGACGGGCAGCCAGAGAAAGAATCCAATCACCGCCGATAAATTTGCTTCTCGAGACCAGAAGCCTGAATGGGGCTTTTCCTGAACGGGGCACAACCGACTGGGTGATCTCGGAAGATTTCGCAGGAGATGGATCACTTCGCCTGATTTCATCACGAAAGCGAACCCCTTGTTTCGGGGCCAAGTGGCTCGAAGGAACCGTGTCGTTTCTCGTTGCGAGGCAAGGTCGTCTCTTCAGCCCAGCGTCCCTTCAGCCCAGCGTCCCTGAGAACCATAAACAAGTCCTGAGGAACAGAACCATCGTCTCACCAAAAAACCTCGAGGCATCGTGATCATTGAGGCATCGTGATGGTTCACTCAAGCTTTTTTGCCCACCGTGAGGCCCAACTTTGAACGTCCCTTGCTGAGCAAAGCAAACTGGCAATCGACTAAGCCTGCACCAGCGATCAACTTCTGCAATTGTTCAGGTGAAAAAATGGTTCCCTCGCGTGTCTCAAGCTGCAAACGCAACTGTTCAACGCTGTCATTCAGTGTTCGCTTGACACCCACCTGCACCAGATCAATGACAACCAGACGTCCGCCCGGCTTGATCAAACCAACAGCACGGTCAAGAAAAGCACCTGCCGCTTGAACCCCTAGACTCGAAAGACGCTGTGCCACGATCACCCAGTCAAACTGACCAAGATCGAGTTCGTCTGAGATTGGATCCGCTGCCATCGTGTGGAAACGATCAGAAATGCCGATCGAGGCTGCTGTGTTCGAGGCCGCAACCAGGGCAGCCTCATGATCCACTGCGGTTACGTTCACATTCGGGTCTCGATAGGCCATTGCGCACGTCCAGACAGCCGAACCGCAGCCCAAATCAAGAATTGTTGTTGGGGAACCCGATTCGTCGCCCCCAAAGTCCAGCACTTCCGCGGCTTCCATTGCAGCAGGGGTATGAATCCACTGTGTTGCAGCAAGCTGGTTGTAATGCAGCCCATCATCATGCGAGGCTCGATCTGACTCGCCTCTGGCCAAAGCGACCAGTGGCTCCCAACGATGGTCACCCAGATCCTCGTCGAACTGACACAACAGATGAGCAGCTTGGGAAAGCGCATAATCATCCTCGTATTGCTCGACAATTCCGATCGCAACCGCCGCCTCAAGGATTTCTTTTACGAATTCGGGTCGCAGTGAATCCAATTCACACAGTTGCGTCAGAGTCCGCTGCTGCTGCCTCAATGCATCCAAAAGCCCCAATTTCCTTGCGGCTCGAATGAGATGAGACGCCGCATTGATTTGCATCAGTTGATGGTACTGCTCAATCGTACGTCCTTGGGCAGAACGAACGGCCTCTTGCTCCGAACTCACGAATCATTCTCCGCATCAACGGCTCTCAAGGCCTGAATCACCGCGTTACAACGGACCATGCTTTGACTGAACGCATCGAAAGTCAACGATTGATAACCATCGCTCATTGCAGTTGCAGGATCGGGATGTACCTCAACAATGATCCCGTCAGCACCAGCTGCACAGGCGGCTACCGCCATATCCGGAACCATGTAAGCATGCCCCGTTCCATGACTCGGATCAATAATCACCGGCAAGTGTGTTTTGCGTTGAAGGTAAGTCACACTCGCTAGAGGCAAGGTGAAACGAGTGTGGCTCTCGAAGGTTCGAATACCGCGCTCGCAAAGCATTACCTGATCATTGCCTTCGTTAAGGATGTACTCGGCAGCCAACAGAAATTCATCCATCGTTGCCGATGCCCCACGTTTGAGCAAAACGGGTTTTCCCGCAGCACCGACCGCTTCAAGCAAACGGTAGTTCTGCATGTTGCGAGCGCCGATCTGCAAAACATCTGCATACTTTGCCACCAGCTCAACATCCTCGGTGCTCATGACCTCGGTGAAAACCGCCAAATTGGTCTCGTCTCGCGCGGCAGCGAGCATTTTCAGTCCATCTTCTTTGAGACCTTGGAAGCTGTAAGGACTTGTCCTTGGCTTGAAGGCGCCCCCACGCAATCCCGTACCTCCGGCGGCTTTCACAGCGCGAGCGGACGCAAGAATCTGCTCCTCACTCTCAACGCTACAGGGCCCCGCTACGAATCCAACCTGGCCCGCACCCGCCACAAAGTCCAAAACCCGAATCTGACTCGGCTCCGGATGGACCTCGCGACTCGCCATCTTATAAGGAGCAGCGATTGGCACTACAGCCGAAACACCCTCCCCACTTTCCAGCGATTCCTTGAAATGCTCGCGTTTCTCGCCGATTGCAGCGACCACGGTACGTTGAGCACCAACAATTACGTTTGCTTTCAATCCAAGCCCCTCAACGCGACTCACGGTCGCTTGAATCTGCTCGTCACTTGCTCCGGGCTCCATCACTACGATCATTTGATCACCGCTATCTCATTTTGTGTTGAAAAATCGCTCAGGGACGCCTGCCTTTGATTGTCACCAGCCGTTAACAAAATGTCCAACCCATCCTCGATCTGACCAGATGCAAGAACAAGCCAACGTCATGCTGACTATTACTTTCTACCAATAATCAGTCTTTAAAAGCCCCCCCAATCTACTTTCCTAACGAATCGAATATTCACAGCAATGAATTCACTCAATCAATGTAAATGATGGGATTTGATCAACGAATTCATTTTTCAATTTAGTTCAACTCAAATTGATCCTCGGACGGAAAATCGAATGCCCCCTCTTGGAATCGTCCAATCGCACCCTGTTCTTGTGTGCATCGAGTCGATCACCTAACGCTTCTTCATTGGCTGAGATGATTCCGAACATTCCTCAAAAAACAGGGCAAACCATCTAGAAATGGGCCGTTTGGCATTTCGACAAACCAGCAACAAACGATGCCAAAAACTGCACTTTCGACTCGAATAAGACCGTTCAACCCAGCAAGAATCGATTGATTCAGTGCTGAGAGAAGGCACCCGGTTGAGCCAAATGCACCGATGCAGCAGTCCGGATCAAGCTGCCTTATCCCATTTGGCTCAACGTAATCAGCCTCGTCCTGATCCCGATCCAGCACTGCAGTGAGGTAAAATTCAATTCAGAAAAACATTAGCAAACGGCTGCAGCTGGCCAATCAGCAAGATGAACCGGCAGGTGTCACTCCGATGTGCATTGGCAACCCCTTGATCAATCGGCGCCAGGCAACGTTGATTCCGTCAAACTCAAAACCACATCAAACACAAACCACCCTCGCTAACGTTGCCATCAAGGCGTCCTCCGGACTGGTTGATGCTTAACCGCCACGGATCCAAGTCACCCAGTTCTTCACAAAGTCTTCTGGTTGAACACCGAATGACGCCAAGAAAGCCTGATCAAAGGGCTGCCCTGTTCCAAGCATTCGAATGAGTGAGTCAAAACCACGGCGGTGCGTTCGATCCATCATGGTTGAGACAATCGCACCACCGATTCGATCCGTTTGCTCGGGCGATAGTTTGCCATCGATAAATTGCTTTGCATTCTCCATCGATGCCAGTGCGGCAGACATATCGGCCTGCTGCTGACGCAGTTGGTCCCGATCCCGAGTGGCACCGACCAGCGAAGAGGAAGCAATTCCTGTCCCCTCGGCAAACCACCTTGGGATTCCACGCCGACGAGTTGCCACTGCCAAACTCACTAAAGGGCTTGCCAGTCGAGCAGCAATCGCATCCTCGTCTTCCTCTTGATCACTGCAAACCACCGAGATGTAAGCATCAATCCCATCAAAACTCCAGTGGCTTGTCCATTGCGATGGAATCGAGCGGCTCTCGACCATTTTCGCAAACTCGCTGTACTCGTAACGCTTTGGGAAAACAAAAATGGAAGCTCTTCCCTTGAAAAAACCATCATTGGATCCACCTTTGACGACAGCACGAACAGGCTTCATCTGAGATTCTGCCACGCGCCCCACTAACTCAAGTGTCCCGTCAGCCACCGGGCCAGCCAGATAAAAATGATCAGTAAGCAGTGTCGCAATCTGCCCCGATGATGCTGTCACCAACTTTAGATGTTCCGACGCTAACTCCGATCGATGCTCACTCATTTCTTCAGGAGTTGCCGTAGCCGCCCATGCCAATTGACTCATTACCCTGAGCGGTTGAGTGGGCGTATCTCCATCCAACGTCGCACCCTCATCAATCCAAGTTGAAATCAGCTTGATCGATTCATCCGACAACGCGGGTCGTCCTCCTGATGGCATGCGTTGGCCAACCATCCCTTTCAATTTTTGAACCAACAGGCTTTCCGTTGAATTGCCGGGATCGACAATCGCTCCACTATCACCTCCCTGTAATAATTGGGCGAACGTATCCAATCTCAAACCGCCGCGAACCTGCATTGCGTCCAAGTGACAACCGTTGCAATTGTCCACGAGAATCGGTGCAATATCTGCCGCGAAGCTGACCGTCTCTTGTCCCGTGGCACGTTTCACCTCAAGTCTCATATTCACAGCAGGAACCGGAGCCGTCCCATCCCCAATTGGAGCTTCGGGATCATCACCATCAAACTTCGCTCCAGAATTGATCCAATCCTTCAATGTTTTCAATTCTTCGTCGGTGACACGACCGCCACCTCGCGGCATGTCGCCGGTCTCGATGGTCTCAATCAAACGACTGCCCACAGTGTCTCCAGCAAAAATCACCACACCTTCAGCAGGCCCCTTCATCAATGCAGCGAATGTCCCGGTATTGAACCCACCTTTTGAATCACGAATATGGCACTGCCCGCAGCGTTGAACGAGAATCGGCGCAACATCCTCCTTAAAGCTAACTGTCATTTCACCATCAGGCTCAGGGGATGGCTTTTCCGGAACCTTTGGCTTTGCCTCGTCCATCGGCTCTTCCTTCTTGGGCTTTTGGACCTCTTTCATTTCCTGTTGATCCGAGTCAGCCGAAGGAAGTTTTGGTTGACGAAAAGGCGGCAACGAGATGCCCTCGAATTCAAGAAGGGTGTGTGCCTTTTTGATTCGCTGCATCGCAGGAACCAACTCCTGATAGATCTCCGCTCCACCTTTCTCCACCGCAACCTGCAGCTTTTCCATCGCAGTGATGATCTGCTTCCCTGAAGCTTCATAGTCACCGCCCGCGTAACTTTTACCGGCCACAACGAGCGCATCGTTTACGCCTTTCACAAGCTTTGTTCGCTGCGCTTTTGATTGGGCGAGGCTAATCCCTGGCAGACAAAGACAAATTGCCAAAGCAACAGAGTGAATGAATCTAAGCCAATGCATTCCAAACCTCTCTCTGGATCGTATTTCGGTAGGGGTCTCAAAAAAATCCGGGGACAACGTTGCCCCATCACCACGCCAAGATCAAGCCACCCGTTGGCAACTCGAACCTCCAACGACCGACTCACCTGCGACAAACCGCTGATCACGTCTCACCTAACTGCCTTGAGGTCCTCAGCAAACTGAAAGGCCTTCGCGGGTAAGAAGATTCGGCACGCCTGCGCGTCCATAATCGATCGCTGTGGACCAAGACCGTTACGAGATCATTCACAAAAAAAGAAACGAATCCGCACCGGCAAATCTCATTGTTCACCATGAGAACGCCCGGAAAAATTATACGTACTCCCTCAAAGCAAGCACCAAGCCCAATATCGAGTATCCCTCGGAAGCACAAACTTTTTGACGGTTTGAGGGGCATAATAGGTCCATCACCGAGATTTCCCCGCCAAAGAAGGGTGCAGACCGGACCAAACACACCTCTGAGAAAAAGGCATTTTTGCTGATCAGGATGATTTCGATCCACGACAACCCATGACCAACTCGAGAGTGACACCCCAGCCCAAAAGTCCCAAAAACCAGTCTGCTCACGCTCAAAACGGCTGGCCAGAATCATCCAAGTAGAAATCAAAAAGCACTCCGTCCAAGGCGGCCGAGGCAAACCCAGACGGTGCTGTTAAGCGTTCCCATTCGCGCGTCTCGACTCAGTGAAGTCGCGTTCGTCACCAACCTTCACGGCAACAAAGCTGACCCCGCGAAACCGCGAAACCGCGAAACCGCGAAGCCGCGATCGCGAGCCGAGCTGGGACTGCTCTGCAACACAAAAACTTAACGCAAAAAAACTCTGGCATCGCCAAACTTGAGTCATCGCCTTGCTATGACCCAAAATCGCCAGTCACCGCTACCCACACTCCCTCAGACCTGCAACCTAATATTCGTTGCCAACGGCATCGGAATCGACAGCCGCAACCGCCTCAGTCCCGGCTGAACTTTTCACAACCTGGCGAACCTGGCGTTCAACGATTTCTTTTTTCAATCGAGCCACCGCCTCGGCGACCGGCATGGAACCAAGATCCCCATCGATGCGATCACGAAGTGCTAGATGCCCTGCCTCGGCTTCCTTCGGACCAACCACCGCCATGTAATTAACTAGATCGAGCTGCGCGTTTCGAATCTTGGCTTGGACTTTACCACCGCTGCTGTCAACCGTGACCTTGAGCCCCTCAGCATCAAGTTGCTTTGCAACTTGCGCCGCATACTCAAGAGACTTGTCACTCAATGGCAAGACTCGTACCTGTTCAGGGGAAAGCCAGAGCGGAAAAGCGCCAGCAAAATGCTCGACGAGCATGCCGGTAAAACGCTCCAATGAACCGAACGGCGCTCGATGGATCATCACGGGTCGGTGCGCAACATTGTCGCTGCCATTGTATTCAAGTTTGAATCGATCTGGCAGATTGTAGTCAAGCTGAACCGTTCCCAATTGCCAAGATCGCCCAATGCAATCACGCACCATGAAATCAGCCTTGGGGCCGTAGAAAGCAGCCTCACCCTCTTCCTCGTTGTAATCAAGACCCGACTGTTCCAACACACCTCGCAATGCCGTCTCGGCTTGACTCCAATTCTCCTCCGTCCCCACGTACTTATCGCTTTTGGGATCTCGAAGCGAAAGCTGAACGCGGTAATCGTCCAATCCAACCGATTGAAGCACAAACTTTGTCAATTCAATCGTCGCGCGAAACTCATCTTCCACTTGGTCGGAAGTGCAGAATATATGCGCGTCGTCTTGCGTTAACCCACGCACACGAAGCATCCCGTTTAATTCACCGGTTTGCTCATGCCGATACACGGTACCAAACTCGAATAAACGCAACGGCAATTGACGGTACGAACGCGGCTGTGCCTTGAAAATCTGACAATGATGCGGACAGTTCATTGGTTTCAGCAGATATCGCTCGTTAACCTTTTGCCAGTCATGCAGAACGCGTTGGCGATCATTAACTGAAGCAGAGGATCGATATTTAGGTAGCTCAACTCCGAACACCTTTGCCGCCTCGATTAGCTTTTCTTCACCATCTGAATCGAGGCTGCCATCCTCAAGGCGACGGCTCCAAGCGTCAAGCAAACCACCCACCTCACTGCCAAAAAGAGGCGAAAACTGGCTATCGCGGTAGTAAGGAAAATGGCCGCTGGTTTCGTACATTTCAACACGACCGATGTGCGGGCTATAGACCGGATCGTAACCCCGTGAGAGCAGCTCCTTACGTAAGAAATCCTCCAAGGCAACTCTCACCCTCGCTCCCTTGGGTAACCAGAGACAAAGCCCCGGACCGACATCAGGGTTGATCGAGAATAGACCATGTTGTTTTCCCAAAACACGATGGTCTCGTCGTTTCGCTTCTTCAATCTGCTCGAGATAGGCGGCTAGTTCCTTCTTGTCAAAAAACGCCGTTCCATAAAGACGCTGCAGGTAACGTCCAGAGACATCCCCTTTCCAATGAGCACCAGCGATACTCATCAACTTGACCGCTTTGATCTTCCCCGCATTGGGGATGTGTGGACCTCGGCAAAGATCCACAAATTCACCCTGACGATAAAAGCTGACCGTCGATTGATCTGCTAGTCCCTGTTCTATGTGCTCGACCTTCAGATCTTGCTTCAGATCCGAACACAGCTGCCGCGCTTCCTCACGCTCCAACGCAAAACGCTCAAAAGGCTCTTTCTCTTTGATAATCCGACGCATTTCCGCTTCGATCTTGGGAAAATCTTCCTCGCTGATTTTCTCGGGGAGGTCAAAGTCGTAATAGAATCCACCCTCGGTCGTTGGTCCAAAAGCCAGCGAAACCCCTTCGAAAAGACGCATCACGGCCCGAGCCATCACATGAGCTGCCGAATGTCGCAAAACCCCCAATGACTCGGGATCCCGACTCGTCAGCAGACGCAGCGACAGTGGTTGCCCCTTTCCACCACAATCCTCAAATGGACGATCTGCATCGACAATCAGACCATCGACCTCTGCCGCGACGACCGCGCGAGCGAGGCCGTCACTAATCCCGCGTGCAACGTCCATCGACGTGCCACTGCCGGGCTGCTCCACCACCGTGCCATCGGGAAGCTGAATCTTAACGATCGGGGAAGGAACCGTGCTCATGACAAAATCTTTTGTGGTGAAAGTCCTTGGGGGTCTCGCATACCGGTGGCGAGTCATAACCCATTAGTGCTTCGCCGAACACGCTGAGATCGACTTCGATTCAAAATGCTTTGCAAACACTCTCCAAAAGATGATGTTCGGCAGCACTCAGCGTCAATCCCGCATCTATTTGTCTCTCCATCAAAATTGTGTTTCCTATCAACCTCGGGACAACGATTCATTCCGCTCACGCGAGCCATCGAGCTGCGGATGAGCAAAATTGAAAAATCAGAGATTTCTCTTCCGCTATGCGGTGACTGCTTCAGTCGGAAATCCGCTGAGTTGATAAGGAACTCAACGCCAAGTGCGACAATTAAGCACAGACTTGACGACAAACAACTATTTTAAACAATTGTTTAACTCGGTGTTCAAGGCTGAGTCTCGCTCGCCCCGCACCCGCTTTTGACTTTGATTGTCATTCAATGGGCGACTAAGGCCGCTGCCGAGCAAGTCGATGGATTCGAATGTTTTCCCCAAAAAACCCCTGACTGAAATGGCTGTGAATCTCGCTAGCAAACCGGCAATCGGAGTGGTCGAAGAGCCAATCAACTCAAATTGAGACATTGAAAATGGCACGCACCAGCGCCAAATCCACAACGACGTCCGAAAGAGAGTCTTCATGAAAGATCACGCAAGGATCAATCGAGAGACATCCATGACTGAGTCGGGTACGCGAGAACGCTTGCTCTGCGTTGCCGGTCCAATCTTTGCCGCGCACGGCTATGACCGCGTTACGATTCGCGAGCTTTGCGCAGCCGCTGAGGTCAACATTGCCTCGGTGGGCTATCACTTTGGCGACAAAATGGGCCTCTATCGCGCTGTAATTCAATGTGTCCGTGAACAAAGGCTCAGACGCTTCCCCGACTCTGACAATGAACGGTCCGATCCAGAGAAGAGAATTCTTCTGATCATTCGCAACCTACTTTCCAGGATGATTTCTGAAGACGAATCAGACTGGGAAATCCAATTGTTGATTCGCGAGATTCAACGACCAACGCAGGTCTTTGAGACCATGGTCCACGAATGCTTTGTCCCCCAATTCCAACTTCTCATCGACACCCTTGAAGAGCTGAGTCAGGAAAAACTTCCAAAGTATCGCTTGGATCAATTCGCATTAAGCGTCGTTGGACAATGCACCTACTATGCGATGGGATCAGGAATGATTCGCATTCTGATCCCCGAGGCGGAGCGGGAGGACCACTTTGACATCGATTCTCTTAGCGTTCACATTGCCGCGGTCACCTTGGCGGCCACGCGCGGCGGGCAGGCACTGGAGCATGACGAGGCAATCCGAAAGCACCTCTCAGCACCAATCACGACGGAAAGGAAACAGAGCAGCTTTTTTGAATCAAACGCATAAAAAATCAACCAGCTGAATCAAACACACCCCCAAAAAGAACCGTTAGAAACCAGCATCAAAGTTCGGCGAATCCAATAACCACTTCACATATGCACAAAACACCCCCTGAACGTTCCGTCGTTGAATCCATCGTGATCAACTTCGTCGCACCCCTAGCGCTCCTGGCGGTCGCGGGCGCCGCCTTCCTAGCACTGGGGACGGTTGAACCACCGAAGCGGCCACCGGCCGATAGTAGCCGAGCAGGACGCCTTGAGGCCCTGCCCCCCATTCGGGTCGAACCGATACGAGTTTTAGACACCACCACAACACCCCTGTTTCTTTCCGTCGATGGGACCGTCGTTCCCTTCCAAGAGGCAGTCGTTGCGGCAGAGTTGGCGGGAAGAGTGGTAGAAAAATCGGAGCAATGCGAGTCGGGGAATTTTGTGAAGAAAGGTGATCTGCTGATGCAAATCGACAAGGAGGATTACTTGTTGGAGGTAAGACGTCTGACCCAGCAGAAAGATCAAGAATACCAACTGCTTCAGGAATTGGATCAAGAAATGATCAACAGCCAACGTCTTATCGATGTCGCCGAACAAGATGTTGAGATTCAACAGCGCGAGGTTCAAAGGCAAAAAGACTTACCCATCGGGTTTTCAAGCCAAACCGAAATTGATCAAGCCAACCGAGCGTTACTTGGAGCCAAGCAGCAATTGGTTTCGCAAAAAAACCAACTTGACCTACAACGAAAACGACGTGCTCGGATTGAGGCGTCTGAGCGTCTCGCAGCGATCCAACTTGAGGTCGCAGAAGTCAATTTGCGACGCACAAAAATCGTTGCACCCATTGATGGTGTCATTGTTAGCGAACAAGCGGACGTGAACACGTTTGTCGTTCGAGGAAGCCCGCTGGTCACGATTGAGGACACATCAAAAGTAGAGGTATCCACGAGCCTTCGAATGGATCAACTCTACTGGATTTTGGATCAAAACGAACGATTTAGTGAAAGACGCGAACCCAATCTGAACGCCCCCCATTCTGATCAAGCACAACTCAACTATGTCCTGCCGCAAACTGAGGCGTTAATTGAATACGAGATCAGTGGCCGACGGGGTTCAATTCATCGATGGCAGGGAAATCTAATGAGCTACGACGGAATTGGACTGGACCCCAAAACAAGAACGGTCCCGGTCCGAGTCCTTGTGGACCACCCCACTGACTTTGTCGACCAATACGGCAATCAAAATCTCACCGTTGGTACGCCACCTCTGGTACGAGGCATGTTCGTGCAGGTGAAATTATTGATACGTCCGAAAACAAAACTGTTTGTCGTCCCAAGCAAAGCACTGCAACCAGGAAACCGCATCTACCAGTTCTCACCTGATGAATCGGTTCTGGAGCCATCTAACCCAGAATTTGGCGAACCAACACAAACTCAGATCAGCGAAAGCAAGCCACAAACTGGCCAATTCAAAACGAACGATTGGTCTCCGGGACGAGTTTCCATTCGTGAGTCAGTGATGCCAGTGGACTCCCTGGCCATCAAAGACCCTGCAGCATCCAACATCACCAGCGATCCAACGCTCCCAAATGACAAAGAATTCTGGGTTTGCGAAGTCGCCGGACTCTCTGAACAACATTCACTGTTTGTAGTGACATCGCCGCTGGGAAGCGTCACTCAATCAGGATTTGCGGCGAGAGCCTTACAGATCGATAACTCGAAAGGCACCATGGATGCAGTGTTTCAGTCCCCTCGAGAATCAATCATGGAAGGCGGCACCCGATGAGACGAGTTGTAGCATGGGCAATCGCGAATTCACCCGGAATGAACGTTTTGGTTGTTGCTCTGATGCTGGTCGGTGCAATCTCGTTGTACCAGATGCGGCGTGAAGTATTTCCGGCATTTGAGTTGGAAATCGTTACCATCAGCGTTCCGTACCCAGGAGCAACTCCGCAAGACTGCGAGGAAGCGATCTGCCAAAAAATCGAGGAGGCGATTCGGTCAATTGATGGGATCAAGAAAGTGACCTCCATCGCGCAAGAAGGCAACGGCGTGGTGTTGGCGGAACTGCGAAGCGATGTCGGTAACGTTCAAAGAGTACTTTCAGAAATTGATCGAGAAATCGATCGCATTCCAAGTTTCCCCGCCTTGGCGGAAGACCCGCAAATTCAGCAAGTTACTTTTCGTGAAGCCGCGATTCGAATCGGTATCATCGGGCCAAAAGATCTCACAGCGGAAGGAGAACTGAGGCTTCGAGAAGTCGCCGAGCAAGTTCGAGATGACGTACTCAATCTGCCAGCGGTGTCCTCCGCTTCCATCAAGGGCACACGCCCCTACCAGATTGATGTTGAAATACCTGAGGCAACACTAAGAAGCTACGGATTATCGCTCGGCCAAGTGGCCGGGATAATCCGTAGCCAGAACATTGAATTACCGGGTGGGCAACTCAAGGCGGAGGGTCAGGAGATCCTCCTTCGAGCCAAAAACAAAGGCCGAGTTGGCGAAGAAATTGGCAAACTTCCTCTCATTACTCAAGAAAATGGAGTCGTGCTCACGGTCAATGATCTCGGTGAAGTGATCGATGGATTTCAAGATGTCACCGCCGCCGGCGAGATCAACGGTGAACCGGCAATGGTGGTGAATGTTGAAAGAACCAAGGAGGAAGATTTGTTGGCAATGGTCGACATGGTCCGCTCCTACGCCTCCGAGAAAGAACTGCCTCCCGGGTATCGATTCATCTTATGGGGTGACAGCAGCACCGAAGTTCGTGGACGACTTGAACTGCTGTTACGAAATGGTTGGCAAGGACTCCTGCTCGTGTTCTTGGTGCTCAGCTTGTTCCTGGAAACACGGCTGGCTTTTTGGGTGGCCCTTGGGATCCCTATTTCAATCCTTGGTGCAGGAATCGCCTTGGCGGTCGGTGATCAAACCTTGAACATGCTCAGCCTTTTCTCATTCCTTGTTGCGCTCGGCATTGTCGTGGATGATGCAATTGTGATCGGTGAGAACATTTACGAGCACATGCAGAGGGGGAAAACCAGAACACAAGCTGCGATTGATGGAACTCTCGAAGTCGTGCCAAGTGTCGCTGCCTCTGTTTCCACCACGGTGATCGCTTTTGCTCCCATGTTCTTTGTTTCCGGTGTCATGGGAAAATTCATGGCAGTGATCCCTTTTGCGGTCATTGCAATGTTGAGCATCTCGTTGTGGGAAAGTGTGTTCGTGCTGCCTTGCCATCTCTCCCACTCCCACAGTGGATTCTTCCGTCTGCTCTCGATTCTGCTTTATCCGCTTCGGCCACTGGCCATCACCATTGGTTGGGCCAGCAAGCACGCCGGCGCGTCTCTGCTGTTCGCCCGAAACAGGATCTACTTACCCACTCTCGATTTTTCGTTGCGTTCCCCCATGGTCCCACTGGCCGTCTCCATCGCATTATTTGTGGTCACGCTGGGATGCTTACGTGGCGGAGTGGTGACCTACATCCTTTTCCCGAAATCAGATAACAACAATCTGCAAGCAACCATATCATTCCCCGATGGCACGACCGCCGCTGAGACGGATCGCGCGACACGCGAGATTGAAAAAGCGATTCGAAGAGTGAATGAGATGGTGGGTAAGACTCGCTCCGATTCGGAAGGAATCCCCACCGCTGAAATTTTCCCGCAAGACGACGGGGTAACAAAAGGTCCGGTTCGCCTGACCTATCGCGACCTTGGAAACATCAGCAATCTCCAAAACCCGGCCGGCGGCGGTGGATCTGGCAGCCACGTGGGACAAGTTTTTGCCGAACTGTTCGACACAGAGGTTCGAAATATCCACAGCGATAAACTTTTGGCGATGTGGCGGGAAGAGGTGGGCGACATCCCTGGTGCCGAGCGAATTACTTACGGTTCGGTCGGTGTTGGTCCGGGAGGGAAACCGATTGAATTCAAACTCTTAGCCCCAGGCGTCAATATTGACCAACTACTTGCTGCAACTGAAGCGATCAAAGATCGACTCGGTGAATTTGCCGGTGTCTTTGACATCGCTGACGATAACACTCCAGGTAAGTGGGAATTCCAATTCCGAGTGAAAGATCGCGCCGTTTCAACCGGCGTCACACCCACCGATCTTGGCGAGACCGTCAGAAACACCTACTTCGGCGCCGAAGTCATGCGACTGCAACGCGGCCGCCATGAAGTCAAGCTGATGGTTCGCTATCCCGAGAAAGAGCGCGGCAGCTTGGTGGATTTTCGCGAGATACGTGTTCGAACCAATGACGGCCGGGAACGCCCAATTACCGAATTGGCCGAAGTGAATTTACGCCGTGGTTTCTCAGAAATTAATCGTGTTAATCAAATGAGATCGGTCACGATCTCGGCCGATCTGAATGAAACCACCGCCAACGCGGACCTCATCATTTCAGAGCTACAGCGGACGTTTATTCCAGAAATGAACGAACGGTTCCCCAATGTTGGTATCCGCTGGGAAGGTCAGCGCGAGCAAAGTAAAGACTCCGTAGGAAGTCTGATGGTTGGTTTTGGCGTTGCCATCTTAGCGATGTATGTCCTGCTGGTACTCCAGTTCCGAAGCTACATCCAACCTCTCCTCATTCTCGCCATCGTGCCGTTTGGCATGATCGGGGCTGTATGGGGTCATGCCGCACTTAGTATCCCACTGACACTGTTCAGTATGTTCGGACTCGTCGCCTTATCCGGCGTGGTCATCAATGACTCGATTGTCTTGATTGACTTTATCAACACGAGGATTCGAGCCGGCGCCAGCATCACCGAAGCCTTGATGCAGTCTGGTGAGCGTCGTTTTCGGCCAATCATTCTTACCAGCATGACGACGATTGCGGGTTTAATCCCCCTGATGATGGAGCGATCCTTTCAGGCACAACTAATGATTCCGATGGCAGCAAGCCTGGCCTTTGGCTTGATGCTCGCAACGTTCCTTGTGCTGATCCTCGTGCCAGTTTTCTATCTGCTTTATTGCAAAGCAATCAGGCTTCTCGGCGTCAGCCTTGAAGTAGACCCTCTTCCCGAATCACAATCGGCCGAGCAAGACGCTCTACCCATTGGTGCTGAGCAGCGATGAGTCGTCTTAAACTTGCAAACAAAGTGTCAGGAGACAGCGAGGCGAGTGACGACCAAGCTCAGCACAGATAATTCGAAGATCTGACTCAAACCAAGTGGCACGAAATCCACGAAACAGCTTCCTGGTCGAAGTATCAATTCAGGCGTCCCAGTGAAGGTGGATCAGGCGTCCCAGTGAAGGTGGGAAGCTCATGCTCCACCTCTCTCGTGCGACTGACAATGTCGAACTGGGGCTGGCGCGATGAAAATCATCGCGTCGAAACCACTGGAACGAAATCACAACTGGGCTCGATGGATCAAACGGATTGATCAAGAGGAAGAAAACTGGCCAACCATCAAGATCTCAGCGCAAGTTACGACTAATCATCCATGAGGTCATCGGTGATGTTCAAATTCGTGCTGACGTTCTGAACATCGTCATTGTCTTCGAGACCCTCAAGCAATCTCAACACTTGTTTGCCAACCGCCGGATCCGCGTCAACGGTTGTCTGCGGCAAACGAGTGACTTCCTTGATTTCAGGCGTCATCGATGCAGCATCGAATGCGTCTCGCAATTCGTCAAAAAACTCGGGAGAGCATGTCACCTGAAACTTGCCTTCATCGGTTGATTCGACATCGTCACCCCCATGCTCCAGAGCGACCTCCATCAACTGCTCTTCCTCAACGTTTGCAGAGTCGAAGACAAAGATCCCTTTTCGTTCAAAGAGATACGAAACGCAACCCGTCTTGCCGATTTCTCCACCAGCCTTTGAGAAGATCGATCGCATCTCTGGACCGGTTCGATTTCGATTATCCGTCAGGGTCTCGCACATGACCGCCACACCGCCTGGACCATAGCCCTCGTAGATTATTTCTTCGAGGTCACCGCCATCCAATTCACCTGTGCCACGTTTAATTGCCCTCTGGATGTTGTCTTTGGGCATACTAACCGCTTTGGCATCATCAATTGCCTTTCGCAGTCGCAGGTTGGCGCCCGGATCTCCACCGCCAGCTTTTGCCGCGACAATGATCGCTTTGCTCAACTTGCTCCAAAGTTTTCCACGCTGAGCATCCACGCGACCCTTACGGTGCTGAATATTTGCCCACTTTGAATGTCCTGCCATGAGATTTTTTGGAAGGGAAAAAGGATGGGGTAGGGAAGGGTAATCCGAAACTTTCCAGAGACCAATCATGGCTCCTGACGGACCATTGTCTCAAAAAACTTTCGCTAACGCGGTTTCCGCTTGGAAAGCTTGCGACTGGATGACTTCTTGGACGACTTTGGTTTTGCCTTGGTGGTCGACGTTGACTTCTTTGCTGACGTCTTTTTCTTTACTGGCGACGACTTTTTTGCAGAAGTCTTTTTCTTTGCTGGTGCCGACTTCTTTGCAGAGGCTTTCTTCTTTGCTGGTGCCGACTTCTTTGCTGGTGCTTTCTTTGCGGAAACTTTCTTCTTCGAAGGCGCCTTCTTCTTCGCAGGTTGAGATTTCTTCGAAGTTTTCTTTTTTGGTGTCGCTTTCTTTACCGAAGCTGTTTTCTTTTCGCTCTTTTTCTTGGCAGTCGCTGCGGATGACGCAGATTTCTTTGTTGCTGTCTTTTTCTTTGTCGACTCCGAAGCAGGTGTCTTAGCAACCGCAGACGCGGACTTTTTGGCAGGCTTCGTTTCCGCGACTGACTTTTTCGTCTCTTTGACCGCTGCTGTTTTCTTCGCCGCCTGCTTTAACTTAGGAGCAGCCTTCGCTGCGGCTTTCCTCTCAGCAGCCGCCTTCTCCGCCTCAAGCCTAAGCTTCTCGGCCTCGATCGCTGCAGCTCGTTCGTTCACCTTGCGTTTAACCACACGTTTCTTTGCGGCCTTCTTACTCGCTAGCCACTGATCCAACTGATCACTTGATCCCTTACTGACCGAGTCAAGCAACTGCCGAGCCGTCTTGTCTTTTGTGCTGGTATTTAAGGCCACGGCAGCCTGATGCAAAAGCCCCGAAAAGTCGATCGCTTTATTCTTGGGGATCGCACGTTCAAGACCTGGGACTTTACCCGCCATCGCTTCGGTCTGAGACGCGATCGAGGTGGACAGCATAATGACCATCGCGGAGTAATCTAAAGGAATCGCGTGACCACCCAATCCGTGTTGAACGGTATAGCTGAGCACGAACGGAGTCATCCCCGGCATTCGCTCAAACTTATTGACTGCCTTTCCAAGGTTCTCTTTCTTGAGATGATCAAGATCAAAAGTGTAGAACTCTTCAAAGATCGCTTGCAGATTACTTTTAAGCCGGCGAGCTGCTTTTTGTGGGTCAGGTAAATTTGAAAGAACTTGGCTTAATTCCGTGACGGTGGTCACGCGAACCTCATTCCAATCAAAAAACTCTTGCTCACACTTCGCCATCCCCTCATCCGCTAAATCAGCCGGCGCGTCCTCCAGCAGGGACGCATACAAAACATGCTCCAGCAGGGGCCGAGTCGGTTGCGTCGGTAGTGGTTTGTAAAGCTTCTTTAAAGCGGTTTGAAGCTTACCAATTAGTGATGCACGATTACTTGCTGACATCTTGTAGTGAGTTCGTCAAAAGGTAGTGATTAAATTTTGGTTGCACGAGCACGAACTGCTCTCGGTTCGGAACGTGACTGTTTTCCTTGGAGCATGCCGGTGGCTTTACTCCGCCTGCTGATCCTGCGTGGATTCTTCTTCCGGAGGCGGTCCACTTGCCTTCTCAACGTCAACTGCCTCGAGTTCCTGCAGCGACTCTCCGACCGAATCAGCGGCATCAGCATCTCGCTCATGCTTGATTTTCTCGAGAATCTCACCAACGAGCAGCGAGTGGTGCACACCTTTATCGACCACAAACTGCAGTCTTGGAGTGTGCCGAGTGTCAATGCGACTTGCTATTTTACTTTGCAAAAAACCTGCTGCATTCTGCAATCCACGCAAAGACAATTGTTCTTGAGATTCATCACCCATCACGCTGACCAAAACCTTCGCCTCGCGCATGTCAGGACTGACTTTCACGCCAACGACAGTCACGCCTCGGACACGAGGATCCCGCAGTTCAGTGAGAATGGAGGAAGCAACTACTTCCCGAATCGCCTCACCCGCTTTCAATAATCGTCGACTACTCACTAGGCTTTACTTCGAGTTCTGTAACAGTGATTCAACTTTTCAAAAGTCCTGATTAATCCTTTGCCGGAAGTCACCCCTCCTGGCAATCCACATCCTGCCATTGCATTAACACTCTTTGCTGCAACTGCCCCAATCTGTCATCAGAACAATGCGTTGCGAATTGAACGGCGATGCATTTCACAATGATGCAACTTTTCCCGAATGTGGCAAAGCACTCGCTGTTGCAATTCTGACACCTCAGCGATCCGTGTTGGGTCGACCTGGGTCCTCATGCTCATCACACCTTTACCCGAGACGGCGGGTCAATATCGCCCGATCAACCCAAACGCTCCTCAATCAGCAACTTAAAGTCGCCTCTCCGGAACAACGAAAAGTGTTAGTCAAGTGTTCTGGCGACCTCTTCGATTCGATAGGCCTCGAGCATGTCGTCTTGCTTGATATCGTTGAATCCTTGCAAACGAATACCACATTCCATACCGCGAGGCACTTCCTTGACATCCTCTTTGATTCTCTTGAGCGAATCGAGTCCATAGTCACCGATCGTTCGCCCATCCCGGTTCACCCGAATACGACATCCACGCTGAATCGATCCTTGAGCCACGTAGCAACCAGCAATGGTTCCGACTCGGCTGATACTAAAGACCTGCTTGACGAGGGCTCGCCCAAGTTCAACCACACGCTCCTCAGGCTTCAAACGACCTTCAATCATCGCCTTGATGTCGTCAGTCAACTTATAAATAACGTCATACCGACGCACCTCGACATTGCGATCATCAGCAAGCGAGCGAGCCTGTTCGTCTGGAATCACATTGAATGCCGCAATCACCGCATCGGATGCTGAAGCGAGTGTCACGTCCGCGAGAGTCACCCCACCGACACTTCGCTGCAAGACGCGAACTTCAACCTCAGGGTTATCCAGCTTGCTAAGCTCTTTATCAATCGCTTCCAACGAACCTTTGACATCGGCTCGGACGATCAGGTTAAGCTTGGTCTTTTCTTGCTGTTGCCCCAAACGCCCTTCCTGCAGCATCGACTGGAAGTTCTCGAAGGAAACCTTTGTTGAGATTCCACTAAGACTTTCTTGACTACTGGTGTGGGCTCGATCTGCAGCAATCTCACGTGCTTTGCTGATGTCATCGAGAACATGGAACCGTTCCCCCGCACCTGGCGGCTCATCAAACCCCATCACACTCACCGGTGTGCTGGGACCCGCCACCGAAATGGATTCACCAGTCAATGTGTCCGACATCGCCCGAACGCGACCGTGAGCGGCACCACAAACGACGACATCCCCGACCGATAATGATCCATTTTGAACGATCAGCTTGGCGACAACACCGCGATCCCCTTGCTGCTCAGACTCCAGGCAAACACCTAATGCCGTGCGATCAGGATTTGCCGAGTACTCATTCAGTTCAGAAATGGTCAGCAAGGTTTCTAGCAACTCATCCATCCCAGTACCCTTGATGGCACTGGTGTGAACCACCTCAACATCACCACCCCATTCACTCGGCGTCAGCTGGTGCTCAGTCAATTGTGTCATCACACGGTTGGGGTCGACCCCTTCGAGATCAATCTTATTGAGAGCGACGACGATTGGTACTTCAGCCGCCTTGGCATGACTAATGGCCTCGGCAGTTTGCGGCATGATTCCATCGTCCGCAGCCACGACCAAGACAGCAATATCGGTAACATTGGCACCGCGTGCACGCATCTCCGTGAATGCTTCGTGACCCGGCGTGTCAACGAACGTGACACTGCGACCGTCATCTTTCTGGATTTCATAAGCCCGAATGTGCTGGGTGATCCCACCGGCCTCGCCACTGACCACGTCGATTCCGATCAGGTAATCCAACAAACTGGTCTTTCCATGATCGACGTGTCCCAGAAACGTGACAATTGGCGGACGAGGCACCAAATCATCCGAGTGGTCCTCTTGATCCTCAAGCTGAGAAATCAAGGAATCCTCCAGAGTCTCACTCGCTTTCAGCTGCAGTGTTAATTCCAATTCAGCAGCTATCAGCTCAGCCGACTCAAGGTCGATTTCTGAATTGATATTCATGCCGGTTTGGACACCCATTGCCATGAGGGTTCCAAGAACCTTGCCGACTGAGACACCCGCTGCCTCGGAGAAGGAGCGGATTGTGCAGGGCAATTCAATTGCAACGGCTTCCTTACGCGGGGCCGCCGTGTTCACTCCCTTGCGTTTGCGGGTATAGGAGCGATAGTTTCGTCCGACTGGTTGCCCGGAGCTATCCACGGCAACACGTCCCCGGGACTTTCCTCTTGTTCGCTCCGCCCGAGGACTTGCCATGCCGGCGAGTTTTTTCCTGGGCTTATCATCATCAAAGTCTCGATCACCTGGCTTCTTCGGCTTGTCTCCGGTAAATCCGCTCAAGCCGCCAGTTGCACGCTTTGCATTCCCGCGTTTCTTATCAGAATCTTCCTTTGCCAATTGCTCCAGCGGTGCACGCATGCCCTGCCGATGTCCCGCAATCAAATCAGGACTCAGCTTAACATCAGGCTTTTGAGCGCGTGGCTCTTTCGAATTGGACTTCGCAGGTGCTGGTGCAGCCACCTCAGGCAAAGAGGCCATTTTGACCGTCACGCGAGGCTCTCGACGCTTACCTTTGCCGGCATCTCCAGAACGCTTATCACTGGAACTGGCTCGACCCAATGACCGCATCTTTCCACCAAGTGGATTACTGTCTGGACGGACAGGCACCACCGCATCGGCCGAGCTTGGTACCCCCGGCTTTCGAACCGCCATACGACTTTTGATCCTACTGGCCAAAACACCAGGGCCCGATCGCTCCGGCTTTGCAGCTGCCGTTTCCGTGGACTCCTGAGTCCCTTCCGGCCCGCTATCTCCCTCTTGGGAAGCCGATACGTCGGTTGCAGTGATCTCTTCAGCCGTTTCCGTCACCGACTCAATGACATCCTCAATCTCCGCCGCCGACTCTTCTTCGACTGCTTCGATGGACGCTTTTCGCCCTTTGATTGCGATGGGCTTTCGACCAGAGGGCAGGACGTCGCGAACTGCGGCAGGAGCAGCCTCCTCCTTCTTCTTCTTCGAAGCGGGCGCAGCCTTGCTTCCGGAAGCCAAATGATCTCGGACCTTTTGAGCTTCCTCGTCAGTCAGACTTGCAAGTGCTGATCCTTTACCGGTAATCCCTACCTTTTTGACCAGATCAACCAGATCTTTACTGTCGACATTGAGTTCTTTTGCGAGCGCGTAAATGCGTGCGGGCACGGGCGAAAATCCTGTCAGTTCAATTTTGGAACCCGCCGAGCGAAATCGTTTCGTTGAGCGTCGTACGGGAAAATGCCCAAAACGCGGGCGGGTTCATAGTCGTTTATCGATCACATAAAGTCATTCCTCCATCGCCGCCGAATACCATCGATCTTGCATCGTGGATCCTGCGTCGGGGACAAATTAACGGCCACCAGAGCCAACTCTGGTTTGCGATTTCCATACCATAACGGAAATCATCTTGACCGATGAGGTCGTTCGGGGAAGTTTTAAGGCGGGTTGCCAAGGGTAACTCGCGACGATCCTTCTAGTATTCAAGCCCTAAAAAGACCGTGAATTTCGGGTTTAGGCAAGGGGTAAGGGCCAAAAGTTCTCTGAAATCAGCCAAAAGTTGGCTGAATACTTTTCAGCTGGCTAATCTCCATCATGCTAGCCACACGACCACGCCAAGGTTGCTCTGGACTACTCGGTGGGTTCCTGATCAACAAGCGAATCGTCATCCCCTCCCTCTGGGGACGCCTCAGGTCCTGAATCGGTCGCGCCCGAATCTGTGGTCTTTTCAGCTGAATCATCAACTGCTTCGGATTCTGATTCAGTGGTTTCTGCTTCAGGTTCTGCTGCTTCAGTGCCGGATTCTGCTGCTTCAGTGCCGGATTCTGCTGAAGCAGAATCACCGTCGGCGACTGCCGAGGCATCAGATTTTGGCTCTGCGATTCCAGCTTTTTCTGCTTCACGCTGAATCTGCTCTCGTTCCTTCCGTACCCTTCGTTCCTCAGCAGCAGCTTCTTCTGCTTCCTCTGCCATGGATTCAGCGGTTTCCACGATCCGGTCAACCTGCTCCTCGGTCAAACCACTCATTTCCATGAACAGGTCAGGCTCAATCACCGACAAGTCGTCGTAGGATAAATAACCCTGCTCGACCAATCCCTGTGAAATCTCATCGGTCATACCTTCAATCTGGCTGAATCCGAGAACAGCCCTCTCGATCTGCTCCTCCAACTCGCGGCCGGTCATGATTTCGATATCCCAGCCACACAATTTACTTGCGAGTCGAACATTTTGGCCTCGTCGCCCAATTGCCAGCGACAACTGATCTTCTTGAACCAGCACGATTGCGCGACCGATCATGTCACACAACAAAACCTGCTCGACTCCTGCGGGCTGCAGCGCATTGGGAATCAGCACCTCGGGATCTTCACTGTAACGAACGACATCAATGTGCTCGCCGGCCAGTTCCTCTCGAACTGCCTTGATTCGACTACCACGGTATCCCACGCAAACAGCAATTGGATCAATTTGGGAATCAACGCTGCTGACCGCCACTTTACTCCGATAGCCTGGCTCACGACTGATCGAATTGATTGAGATGATTTCCTCGCCCAATTCTGGTATTTCCTGATCGAAAAGGCGCTGGACTAACTGTGGTCTTGTGCGGCTCAGCACCACTCGCACGCGGTTTCCAGTCGCTCTGACCTCAAAAACCACCGCACGAACACGCTCACCGGCATGAAGTGTCTCACCAGGAATTTGCTCGCTGCGAGGCAGAATCGCCTCCACATTGCCCAAGTTGACAGTCGCGACCCCACCATCGGCCCTGCCGATGATGCCGCTGACAATTTCACCAATCTGATCACGATACTCACCCATCAGCGAGTCGCGCTCGGCCTCTTTCACCTTCTGGATGATGACCTGCTTGGCGGTCTGAGCACCAATTCGCCCAATTAGATCCGAAAGCGGCTCTCCATCGAGTTCGGCGTCAATTCGCCCGCTGTCCCGATCAAGCGTGACCCGGATGTCCACCTCTTCCCCGTACTGGCGTTTTGCCGCAGTTTGAAATGCAGATTCAATCGCGATAAACACCAACTCTTTGTCAATATTCTTCTCTCGATGAAGGGAATCAACGTAACTGAGGATGTCTTTGGGGTTCATGATTGTCGTTCGGTTAGGCCCGATCGCCTTGAAATGGGCAAAAAAACTGCCCGAACCTTGTGGGCCCGGGCATTCGTCGGAGCGTTATTAATTATGACCATATCGGGACAAAAGTTAACTGTCAACCAAGCCCTGCAAATCCTGAGGACTGAACCAACATTAAAGCAGGTTCCAACGTGATCCCCCAACCCATGCAACCTCTTCTGGAACCTCGGCGCCAAGGGTAAGCCAGTGGGAAGGGGCGTGTATGGGACTGCAAAAATCAAGAACAGAGGTGTTGGACCGAGTCCGTCAAAATCGCCCCTGACTGCCGAAGACCTTAGCCGATCCGACCAAGCCATCTCCGCTGATCATTCCTGACAAGGACAGACATCCGTGACGAAAACTCCGACAGAAAGATTCTTCATTTGAGAAATCCCCTCACCAGGGACCCCACCAGAAGGAAGCCACTTCAATAACCACTTGCCCCAATCCTCTGCTGCGTCACCCCACCTGTGCTAGGTCATTTGTCTCTCTGCTGCGTCATGCATTTCAGCCATAAAAGCAACATGCAACGTGAACACCATCTTCAACTTCACCACCATGCACTCTGCCAATTAATGTCACCGGACTAACCAAAGACTTGAAACGCATTCGACTACCCGATGAAGCAGCGATTGTTTGGGCGGTAGAGTTTGCACCAACACCCTTCCGGCCAGGCAACACCGGACGCGACCACAATCTTTTTTGGTTCAGTGCTCGGAAGGATAGAGGCGGGGGTCTGTGGTGGCTGGATCCATGACACAACGGATGACCTTGGCGACTCAACGGCGATAGTTCGTTGCGGAGTCCACGCCCATCGCCCCTGAACCATCGCCCCTGATACCTCAGGTGCGAGGACCACCATGGATTCACCAACCAACATGCCGGTCGCTAGTTTCGATGAACCGATATTGATGGCAACCCCTTGCATCGAATTAAGAGACAAGACGCCAGAGAAAACAAATCAAATCGTTTCGACATTGCCCGCACCAGTCCTGCTCCCGATCCGCCGACGTCTTTTTCACGGAAGAAAAAAATCACGAACCGCATCAAGCCCAAGGGACACGACGAGACGATCAATGGGGCCAATCGCCTCACTATTTAGTTAACATCCGGCTGAAAAGATCGACTTGATCAGGTTTCCGACACAAAACTGAGAAATCGCATCAACCTGTGCCTTTGCAGATTTCCTGCGTCACAGGAGGTTTCTGCAGACAAAACACCATCCTTGTGGAACGCTTACGTGTTGAAAAAAACAACTCAAGACGAAATTCAATTCTCAAGACCTAGCATCAAAGTGCTATTTTAGTCCTCACACTTGATGAGATCAGTCAAAACCTTTGAGCACAAAAGAAACCAACGCCTCGCAAGAGACATTAATGATGTACCAGAGAACCAGCAAAGCAAGAGGTCGACACTTACCTCTTAACCGACTTCGATGCCAAGTTGATTTGCCAAGCAAAGACCAGAGTTATCGCAAACAAGGACTTGGTGATAGGTCGAGGTTTTTGAACCTGAGCGGCTTAGCATTAATGTTGGTCTCTTTGTTCTCACTGAAGGGTTTCGCGCAGGAAGAACCACAAGTCTCTCGGGCTGGTAACGATAAGGTCGCTGAAATCATGCGAAACTTCGGTGGACGTGGCGTGATGGCGGATGACTCCCTCCCCACACCCGCAATTCAAGCCGTCAAAGAATTCCAAGTTCGAGACGGATTGGAAGTTCAACTGGTGGCCGCGGAGCCCAACGTTCAACAACCGCTATTCGTTAGCTGGGACTCACGCGGAAGGATGTGGGTGATTCAATACCGGCAATACCAGTTCCCTGCCGGCCTCAAAGTGGTGCGTTACGATCAACACTTGCGAGCAGTCTTTGACAAAGTTCCCGACCCACCGCCATTGGGAACCCCCGGTGTCGACAAGATTACCGTACACGAAGACACCAATGGGGACGGCTATTTCGATCGCAGTAAAGATGTGATCACCGGGTTAAACATTGCCACATCAGTTCAAGTGGGTAACGGATCCATCTGGGTGCTCAACCCACCCTACTTACTCCGTTACCCTGATGCTGATGGCGATGACATTCCGGATGGTGAACCGGAAGTTCATCTCAGCGGCTTCGGACTCCAAGATACTCACTCCGTGGCAAACAGCCTTCTATGGGGACCCGATGGTTGGCTCTATGGTGCCAACGGCAGCACGACCATAGGAGACGTGAGTTCGCAGGTCACCAAAGGCGTGCAGTTTCAAGGTCAATGCATTTGGCGGTACCATCCCAAGAGTAAAGAATTTGAGATTTATGCAGAGGGTGGAGGCAACACCTTCAGTCTTGACATTGATTCAAGTGGACAGGTCTTCAGCGGCACCAATGGTGGCAACACACGAGGCTGGTTCTACCCACAAGGCAGCTACTCGGCGAAAAACTGGGGCAAGCACGGGCCGCTAACTAACCCGCACGCCTTGGGTTTCTTTGGACCGATGAAATTCGAAGGAGACGGCCGGCGATTTGCTCAGGCGTTCTGCATCTACGAAGGTGGATTACTTTCTGAAAACTACAATGGATCCATCGTCGCACCGAATTCTCTTCACAACCTTGTCTGGAACAGTGAAAGAATTGCGGACGGATCGACCTTCCGAACCGTTGACACACCGAATTTGATCACGACTGAAGACCGCTGGTTTCGACCGGTTTACGGAGGCGTTGGACCTGATGGAGCAATTTACTTAGCGGATTGGTATGACACACGCCTTAGTCATGTCAGCCCCACCGACGACTGGCATAAAGAAAGCGGCAGGATCTACCGAATTGCCCCAAGTGGCGTGACACCGGTTTACTCCGAAGGCAATCTTGAACAACACACCAGCACACACCTGATCTCATTATTTTCGCACGAGAATAAATGGGTCCGCCAACGGGCGGCACTTGTACTCGGATGGCGGGATGACAAGGGCATCACCAGCAACTTGATCGATGCCGTGGAACAAGGATCGTTGGAAGCCCTTTGGTCACTGAACTTGATGGATGAAGTCTCCGCAGAATTGGCAACGAAATGGCTGAACCACGCCTCTCCGGATATCAGACGCTGGGTGGTTCGTCTGGTTGGCGACCGGCGAGAATCCATCGAAGGACTAGCCGAGCTAGCTGCGGATGAGTCGGACATTCATGTTAGAAGCCAACTTGCATCCACGGCAAAAAGAATCGATGCAAAATCAGGTCTCGAAATCATCCAACAATTGATCCTCAGGAATGAAGACGCGAATGACCCGCACTTGCCATTGCTGACCTGGTGGGCCATCGAAAGTCACTGCCAAGAATGGGAAGCAATGCAAGCTTTCCTCAGCAAACCTCGCCTATGGGAAACAGAGGTATTCAGGACAACCATCGCTAGTCGTCTCATGCAACGCTATGCCGCATCGGGCACTCCCGATGAACTAGAACACTGCACCTGGTTACTCAAAGCGGCGGCCAATCCGGAAATCCGAGAACAACTCGTAATTGGAATGAGCAGAGCTTTCCAAGGCAGAGCGATGCCTTCACTGCCTGAGTCACTCTCCGAAACACTCAGTCAGTACGAAGATCAAATAGGAAACTCGGGCATTATCATCGGATTGAGGCAAGGCAATGAGGAATCAATCCGGGAAGCCATCGCAGTGCTCACCAATCGATCTGCCGACATCGGACTGCAGATAGAAATCGCGAAAACCTGTGGAGAGATTAAAGTCGGTCAATTGGTATCGACACTCAAGTCATTGGGTACCGGCCGGGGAACAGGTGAACCGGCTCTGCAACGCGTCGCTTTGCAATCACTCGGGCAATACGATGATGCCTCCATCGCGACCACTTTGGTTTCAGCATTTGGCAGCAGTATTTCGGAAGAGCATGGACTAAGGTCCACAGCTTGTCGAACACTGGCAAGCCGCCCAAATTGGGCAAAAGTATTACTGAACGAACTAAGCAGTTGGCGACTGCGTCCAGAGAACGTTCCCGCCGATGTCGTACAGCAGTTGAGAAGTTACCCTTCGGAAGAATTCAAAAGCCAAGTCGAAGATATCTTTGGAAAAATCATCGATTCAAAATCGGATAAGCTCGGTGAATTCAAACGGATCAAAACACTCTTGTCGCGGGGAACAGGAAATGCCGGTCTCGGTGGTGAATTATTTGCAAAAGCCTGTGGCAATTGCCACCAGCTTTTCGGCCAGGGAAAGAAAATCGGGCCACCACTTGATGGCTACGAACGCGGCAGTGTCACCTTCTGGCTCAATGCCATCGTGGACCCCAACCTTGAGATCCGAGAAGGCTTTCAATCCTACCTCGTCTTGACCAATGACGGTCGTTCCATCACCGGAATGATCGCGGCGCAAGATACGGCAACGGTAACACTTCGAAACGCAGAAAATCAAATTTCAGTGATCAGTCGTGAAGACATTGAAGTACTCAAAGCGTTACCAACTTCACTGATGCCCAGCAATCTGCTTGCAGAACTCAACGACCAAGACATCAGAAACCTATTCGCTTACCTCTCGCTAGGGACAAACCTTTGAGTAACCTTGTTACCAACGCCATCGGCCGCAGGAACTTCCTGGCAACCTGCGCAACCCTCTCATCAAGCCTGCTCATGGCTCAAAGTAGCAGCAAGGGCTCCAATCCTGGACCAAAGATTTGTGTCTTTACCAAACCCTTTAATTCGCTGACTTTCGATCAACTTGCCAATCACATCGCAGACCTTGGGTTTGATGGAATTGAGGCGCCGATTCGAAAAGGCGGTCACATTGAACCAGCAGAAGCACCAGACAAACTGCCGGAACTTCATGAGGCGTTAACCAAGCGGGGACTTGAAATCACCTTAATGACCACCGATATCAATGACCCCGATGACCCGCTCACTGAAAAAGTAATTCGCACCGCAGCGACGCTGGGCATCGAGCGATACCGCATGAAGTACTTTCGTTACGATCTCTCAAAGGACATCCATTCACAGATTACAGCAATGCAACCCCAAGTTCGCGATCTAGCTGCGATGAACCATGAATTTGGAATGCAAGGTCTCTATCAAAATCACGCTGGCAAGGATTATTGCGGCGCTCCGATCTGGGACCTGGACCTGCTGCTAAAGGGAATTCCCAAAAGCGATCTTGGCGTGGCCTATGACATTCGACACGCGACAGTTGAGGGTGGAACCAGCTGGCCAATCACTTGGAAAATGATCGAGCACCGAGTTGCAATGGTCTACGTCAAGGATTTTGTGTGGAAAGAGACCTCACGCCCGGCCAACGTCCCACTGGGAGAGGGAAGGGTTGCGAAGGATTTTTTCCGAATGCTTCGGAAGTCTAAATATGATGGCCCCATATCGCTTCACGAAGAATACCTCGATCACCGAGACCCCAAACTGGTTGATGATCATCTCTCGGCGATGCAACGGGATTTGGCGACGCTGCAATCAATGTTGGCGGAAAGCTAATCAAATCAGCTCGGGCTTGCCAGATTGAATTGACGCGTCCGCAGCCAAGCACATTGCAACCGACCAGCGACCATCTTTACCGGTGCAGTGCAACGGAACACCCTTTCCAATTGCATCGACCATCCTGGCAATCTGGTCCTCTAGCTCAAACAGCTCGCCGGTTGGCTTATCAATGGGAACGTTCTGAACTGTCTCACCATCAAATGCGCGAAGTGAAAATGTCGGGTGCCGAGTACGATCCATCGCCCCACTCCAAGACGCCCACATTGCCCCCTTAGTCCCGGTAATCTTGATCGTTTGATGGTGTTCAAATGCGGCGAGTGTTTGCGAAACGACCGCGTAAGCACCGCCGTCAAAGTGCATGATCGCGCTAAAATTATCCTGCAATTCAGGATGCCCCGGTTGCCTTGAGTTTGCTGTGGCATAGACACTCGAAGGATCACCATTGGACTCCAAATACCAGCGAGCAAGATCGAAAAAGTGGATCGGCTCCTCCAGGACCCAACTGCCCACACGATCAATGTCGTACCGCCAACCCTTGGCGCCCTGACGATAAGGATTTCGGGAAAGCTCCACGAGTGCGTAAAGGGGATCACCTATAAAACCATCGTCAATCATCGACTTAACTTTCCCCCACATCGAGGAAAGTCGAAGCTCATGACCGACGGCAAAAATGCACTCACGCTGCGTGGCCGCGGCGATCATCTCGTCACATTCACTTAAAGACAGGCCCATCGGTTTCTCAAGTAACAAATGCTTTCCCGACCCCAGTACCGACATCGAAACCTCATGGTGAAGGTGACTGGGGACGACGACGTCGACCACGTCAAGTTCGCCACTCGACACCATCTCGCGGTAATCAGTGAAGACATTGACCGAAGGATATTTTTCTTTGGCAAGGTCTGCCGAAGCTTGACTGCTTGCAGCAACACTCACCAACTCTGCACCCTCGGTAACCGCAATTGCATTTGCATGATGTTGTCCCCATGCACCAAAACCGACGAGACCAAATCGAACTGGACGATCATTCATTCCAAAACCAACCCTTACTTATTTTCCAATCTCAACGTCTGCCAGCTTACGCTACGGCATTAGCTGAGCACGCAAATGGAGACCCCAAGGTCTGACCAACAACTCATCTTGTAACAGAAACCGGCCCAAAAAGCACACACCCAAAAGGATCGCCCAACTTGATTGATCAACTGCGCTCAGGCCTGCGAGATTCCCACAATTTCATTCCAAACACATGGTGCTTACGATTTCCCAAACAAGGCTTCTTGCGTCAAGCAAAATCCCAACGCAAACAAGCCAACTGAAATTTCGTTACATTATTCGCCTTCCCGTTCCGTCCCCAAAGACATCGACTTAGCATGGATAGTATTGAATTAAAGAGCAGTCGCAAACTGGACTCCATCGGACTTGGACTCTGGAAAATTGAAAACGAAAAAACGGCTTCAATCGTTCGATCCGCGATTGAACTTGGTTACCGACATTTTGACTCCGCTTGTGATTACGGCAATGAAATTGAAACGGGGCAGGGCCTTCGCCAAGCGATCCAGGCGGGAGAGGTGACGAGGGAACAACTATGGATCACGTCGAAACTGTGGAATACCTACCATCGACCTGAGCATGTTCGACCTGCTTTGGAAAAATCACTGAAAGATCTTCAACTCGACTACCTGGACCTTTATCTCATTCACTTCCCCATCTCCTCGTCGTTTGTGCCAATCGAGCAACGGTATCCGCCAGGTTGGTTTGCCGATCCTGATGGCCCAAACCCAAGAGTACAAGAAGATCCGGTTCCAATCATTGAAACTTGGCGGGCAATGGAACAACTTGTGAGCGATGGTCTTGTTCGCGAAATCGGTGTCTGCAATTTTGGAACCTCCCTGCTCCGTGACTTGATGAGTCAAGCAGAGATTCCGCCTGCAATGCTGCAAGTTGAAATGCACCCGTATCTCACTCAGGAAAAGCTGCTGCGATTCTGCCATGAGTCACAGATCGCGGTTACCGCATTCTCACCACTTGGAGCCCAATCCTATTTCCAATTAGAAATGGCGGAAACATCGGAATCGCTTCTCGTTCATGACGAAATCAAAACCATTGCGAACAAACACGGCAAGTCGCCCGCTCAGATTCTATTACGTTGGGGAATTCAGAGAGGTACCTCTGTGGTACCAAAGTCATCCAACCTGAATCGCCTCAAAGAAAATCTAGAGGTTTTTGATTTTCAGTTGGAGCCAACGGAGATGCAGACCATCGCATCACTCAATCGAAATCGCAGATTCAATGACCCAGGTGATTTTTGCGAGTCAGCCTTCAATACGTTTTTACCAATATACGAATAGCTCTAAAAGAGACGATACCAAAGGAAGAAAACCGAAAATGAATTCACTCACTGCGAAAAAAACAGCGATCGCAAATCAACAGTTCCACAACGATTCAGTCTTTCCGCATGTGATCCAGTGCCAAGATGCCAACTGTGACCTGGAAACCGCAACTGAGTGGATACAATCGCAAAGCAGGGAACTGCTGACATTGGCAACAGCACACGGAGCGGTCTTACTGCGTGACTTTCCTGTCACCAGTGCTGAAAATTTTGATTCGATGGTGACCGCTCTTGGGTTGCCAAATTTCCCCTACGAACAATCGCTATCCAACGCGGTGCGTGTGAATCGGACGGAACGAGTTTTCTCAGCGAACGAAGCACCACCGGAGGTCCAGATTTTCTTTCACCACGAAATGGCGCAGACACCACTTTTTCCGCGGTGGATTTTTTTCAGCTGTGAAGTCGCTGCCGAACAGGGCGGTGCGACACCGATCTGTCGTTCGGATATTTTGCTGGAAAAACTTAGAGATTCGTGCCCTGACTTCATTGAGGCATGCGAGCAGAAAGGGCTTCGCTACACCAATATCATGCCAAGTAACAACGATGCCAATTCAGGCATGGGAAGATCCTGGAAAAGCACCCTCGGTGTCGAAGATCAAGAAGCAGCTGAAAAAAGATTGCGGGATCTGGGATACCGCTGGGAGTGGATGAAAGACGGTTGCTTGAAGGCCATGACTCCAACCCTTCCGGCGGTAGCAACACTGGCAGACGGGCGAGACGTTTTCTTCAATCAATTAATTGCTGCTTTTCGCGGATGGAAGGATGAACGTAATGATCCGTCAAAATCAATCTGCCACGGAGATGGCGCACCACTAGACACTCACGGGGTATCAACCGCCGCAGCCTTATCTGAAGAACTCGCCTTTGACTTAATGTGGCAAGCGGGTGACATCGTACTGATTGACAACAGGGTGACCATGCATGCAAGACGCCCGTTTATCGGCACCCGAAAAGTTCTCGCGTCGCTGGCCAGCATGGAACGCAATGAATTCACTCCGACCAATCCCCAACGGCCTGATTGAATTCACGTATATTCTTATCTGACAACGAGATTTGAAACTGTCCCCACGGACACGTGCTGCACTCTCCTGACCAATCATTGCATGGCAGGAACCTGCGTTCTACCCGAGATACTGCGTTCTACCCGAGATAATGGGGCCAGAGGTTACACCAAAGGGAGCCCGTTGACTCAAATGATTGTGACCATAAAAAAATCTACTCAACGGTGACCAAACCGTTCTCTTGAATTTCCGTTGCCAATTCCTGACATTAACCAACGACGTACCTTTCGCCAACAAGCATCGCCATGAGTCAAGACAAAGATCAATCGAACCTCAAATGGTATGAAGGCATCTCCTCTTACCAATGGACGGTTCTTCTCATCGCATCCCTGGGTTGGGTATTTGATGTCTTTGAAGGTCAAATCTTTGTGGCCTCCATGCGAGATGCGATGCCCGCATTATTGGATGTGAAGCCGGATGACAGTTCGGTGGTTGCATGGAACAACATCGCATTTGGATTCTTCCTTTTTGGTGGCGCTCTCGGTGGCGTGCTTTTTGGCATACTCAGTGATCGCATTGGTCGATCCAAAACCATGATCATCACGATCCTGTTCTACTCCTTGTTCACATGCGCGAGTTCGTTTGCGCAAGCACCATGGCAGATGGTTGCACTGAGATTTCTGGTTGCGATGGGTGTGGGTGGCGAGTGGGCCGTCGCGGCGGCGATGGTTGCCGAGGTGATGCCGACTCGATCACGTTCCGTCATGGGGTCAATCTTTCATGCGTCGAGTGTTTTTGGAACTCTCCTCGCAGCAGCAACCGTGGCAATGCTTATTGGAAACGAAGCGATTAATGGCTGGTTTCTGGAGAGAGGTTTGGAAGCATGGCGAGTGGGATTTGCGATTGGCGTTTTGCCTGCATTTCTCACACTCTGGATTCGATGGAAATTGCGTGAGCCCGATTCTTGGCAGTCGGCAAAGGAACAATCTAAGCAAGATCCAACCCAAAAGATGGGGCAATTATCAGAACTTTTCAACTCAAAAAACCTGCGTTCAACCATAGTTGGCGTCGCACTGTCAACTGTCGGACTAGTAACCTTCTGGGGCATCCACATCTACGGAAAGAATGCGTTACTTCGTCGAGCTCAGGCGGAAGCGCTGATTGAAGCGAATGTCACCGATCCCGGCGTCGATGCTGACGAAGATGAAAAAGAGAACTTCAAACAACAAAAATCTGCCGTTCTCAATGGGCCTGCTGCTGCAACCATCAAACGTGCGGAAATGACCAGTATGGTTCTCAACACCATTGGTGGTGGATTGGGCTTGCTACTGTTTGGTTGGATTAGCGATCGCCTTGGAAGAAGGGGTGCGTTCTTTGTTTATCACATCGCTGCCTTTGCCGTTGTCATTCTCCTTTTCAAGGTGCTACTTCCCGGCGGAGCATCAACGACCACATTAGCGATTTGCCTACCGGTGTTTGGGTTTTTCACGCTCGGAATGCACGCCGGCTACGCAGTCTACTTCCCTGAACTGTATCCAACACGGGTCCGCGGCACCGGAGCGGGCTTCTGCTTTAACTTTGGTCGCCTCGGAACTGGCGCCGCATTTATATGCTTTGGATTCCTCGTCAAAATGCCCCCAGAATCACAAGCGTTACTGCTCGCGCCTCTCTATCTAGTCGGAGCAGTGATCGTTCTCTTTGGACGTGAGACGCGAGGTGAGGAGCTGCTCGAATAAGATGGGTGATGACCTTGGCTTGTTGATGATTGCCGTTGTTGTCATCAGTCTTCTATCGGGAATCATCCATAGTGCAATCGGGTTCGGCTTTGGGATCGTGGCAATTACCCTGCTGCCCATGCTAATGGATGCGAAATCGGCTCATGTGATTGTTTCGATAAGCAGTGTTCCGATGCTCATGATGGCGACGTGGACCTACCGAAAGGGCATGGAATCAAAAACCCTTGGAATTGCAGTAGTCGGCGCGATGATTGCCCTGCCTGCGGGACTGTACCTGTTCGAGCAACTCTCCCATGAACTTCTGATCCGATTGACGGGCCTCGGCGTTTTGCTGATGGTCGGGTTTTCGCCTCTTCACAAGAAGAGAAAACAGACCGATAGCGACAAGATGCTGCGCATTCATACCTACTGCCTTGGCGCCGGAGCCATCTCTGGTTTCTTGGCAGGGGCCGTGAGCATCGCGGGTCCTCCAATCGCCGCATTTGCGCTGCATCAAGGATGGAGCCTGAATCGCTACAAAGCATTTGTGACCCAGTTTTTGCTGGTCATTGCCGCATGGAAAGCTGGCTTACTGGTGATTCGAAATCATGTGGACCAAGTGATCGCAGTTGAAGTCACCTTCGCCTCCGTGTTTGCCATGATCGGAGTTCTTATCGGCGAAAAATTAGTTCGCAACGTCGATAACGCACGATTGAAAAAAATCGTTGCGATTGTGCTGATCGTCGTTGCCAGCTTCATGCTTCTGGGCGGAGCAGAATAAGAGACCCTGCCCTGAACTGTCGGTTACTGAGCGAATGTGCTTTGAATCAGCACATACAGTGACCCTTCATTGTCTGAAGGATCCAAATCAAACATCCTCAGGTACAAACGGCCTGTTCGCTTAGCGTTAAACGACATCCCACCGGTGATAACAAACGGCTGGCTTTCTGCCAATTCAGCCGGATTATTCGCCACGATACCAATCAAGGTACCTAATTTAATTCGGTTATCTTTGGGCCGAAACTCTTGAGGTATTTCCAGTCCAGCCGGACCCGTCTCAAACACAACCTTCCAGCTTCCCTTGACCTCAATCTGCACCGGCATTCCCTCTCTCAGGGTGACTCCAGAATCTTGCCAAGCCTGACTCGCCGAAACATTGGCGAGCTTTCGATCCTGAGCTCGTTGGCTGGAAAGCACTCGATTCAACCCCGCTTCGGCGGCTCCATACTTTGGAACCAGCCGTATTAACGATTCGTAAACTTCTCTGGCTTTTTCAAAATCCTTTTTTCTCTCATATTCCACCGCCAGTTTCTCAGCCTTTACGATGAACTCTTTGTGCAAATTCAAAAGCACGGGATCACTGGGAAGTTGTGGCTGATTTGCGGCTGCGGCCCGCATTTGTTCCTGCATTTTCTTCTGCGCTTGCTGAATCTTTCTTGGATCAGTCCGTTGAGCAGACCCAGGGGTGGCCAGCGCGGAGACGAGCAGGGCGAGAGTGATCAGCAGCTGATGGACTGAGAAATTCAACTTCAACGCTCCAAACAGGAAGAATGATTTTGAAAATTCGCACAGGATCTTTGCAAGATCTTGTTGAGGAAAAATGTTGATCGCGGTGATGATCGCAGTAATGATCGCAGTAATGATCGCTGCCCAACGAAGCCAAAACTCCGTGCCGGCCAGACTCAACGAGCGATCCGCTACCGCTTGATGGCTCCCCATTTGCACAGGGCGCCACACTCGCACAGGGCTCCACACTCGCACAGGGCTCCACGGGGAATCACGGCACTTTTACTCGAAAGGTAAAGGAACCGAATCAGTATCCCGCTGGGATGGCAAACGGTCCCCCGCAAAGGACGAGGAGACGTCTATAATGCAAAGCACTGCAAGACTCCAATCAAAGTATCACATGAAAACAACGCACCGGCAGACGACAAGACACACAAGATTCTTAAAATTTCCCAACTTAATGATGAAATCCCTTCAAATCTTTCTAAGCATTACATTTGTGCTTTTGTGCGCCCCTTTGGCGATTTCTCAAGGCATGCCGCTGGAATCCGCACTTCTTCAAGAATCGATCGCGTCGCTCGGATCCACTGCCCAAGAGAAAGGCGATGCAATTCGCGGGGCACTCTTATTCCACTCGCCGGGACTTGGATGCAGTAAATGCCACTCCGGAAATGGGAAACAAGACGCCATCGCTCCTGATCTTAGTCGTTGGGAGCAGAAGCCCTCCAACGAACACCTGGTGGAATCCATTCTTCGACCCTCAGAAAAAATCTCTGATCGCTACCGAGCCACACAGATCCTGACCATTGACGGCCAGACCATCGTCGGGATTGAGATCAACAGCGATGCAGATCAACTCACCATTCAGACTGGACCGGGTAAGTCAGAGATCAAATCGCTGCGAAAGGACGACATTGAGGCAAAACGTCTGATGGATGTCTCCATCATGCCAAGTGGTCAGGTCAACATCCTCAAATCCCGGCAAGAATTTTTAGACGTTGTTCGATACCTCATCGAAATTCGCGAAGGGGGCTCCGAAGTTGCTGCCAAACTAAAACCCACGGCCGAGATGATGTTGGCCACGCTACCCAGCTATGAATCCAAAGTTGACCATGCTGGGTTTATCGCTGACTGGAACAAGCAATCCTTCAAACGCGGTGAGGCAATCTATCAGCGAGTTTGCCAGAATTGCCACGGAACCATTGAACAACCAGGATCACTCCCGACTTCACTCAGGTTTGGAGAAGGGAAATTCAAGTATGGGCATGACCCATTCTCCATGTACCAGACGTTGACACATGGAGGCGGAATGATGTTGCCACAGACCTGGATGGTGCCTCAGCAAAAGTACGATGTAATTCACTACATCCGCGAGCATTTTCTCAAATCAAACAACTCGGAACACTACAGCGAAACAAGCCAGAGTTACCTAGCTGACCTTCCGCTGGGTGACACACGAGGCCCAGAGCCTCAAGTGATTGAACCATGGGTCACCATGGACTACGGGCCGATGCTGATTACGACGATTCAATTTGGACCGGAACCCGACAGTATCGCACAGAAGGCAATTGCGATTCGCGTGAATGAAGGCCCTGGTGGAATCGCGAGAGGCAACGCATGGATTGCGTTTGAGCATGACACGCTCAGAATGGCTGCCGCATGGACGGGTGATTTCGTTGATTGGAATGGCATTCAATTTAACGGCCGACATGGCGTGCACCTGCGGGCAAATGGAAACGTTTTGGCCGCTAACCCGAATGCCCCCGGCTGGGCGGAACCGACCAGCGGGTCATATTCCAACCAAGATCGCGTTCAGGGAAGAGATGGTCGAAGCTATGGTCCACTACCGAGCGACTGGGGGAAATTCCGAGGCATCTACCGTCATGAAAACCGGGTCCTTCTTGATTACACCGTCGGTCGTGCATCCATTCTTGAATACCCAAACTTCCTCCCACTCGAAGAATCTCCAGCCTTCGTTAGAACACTGCGGGTCGCTCAACGCGACCATTCACTCGAAATGGTGATCCTGACGCTGAACGATCAGGACCAGGTCGAGCATCACTCCGACGGCATCAATGGTGATCGAATGAGCATTCGAAGATCACCTGACAAACTTATCTCGGTCACCTCATCCGGCTTTCGCCCGCAGGTGCAGCTTCTTCGACGTGACAATCAGATCGTCGCGCGGTTTCCATCTGGCAACCAAACCATTCAGGGATCGTTCGTTATCACGGATGCAGCCTGGAACGCGAAAACGAAAGAAACACTTCAAAGAGGGTTGGCAGAACTACCCGGCAATCTTCGCGATTGGTGCAAAGGAGGACCGCAGCAATATTCGACAAAAGTCGAAGTTACTGCAAAGCGTTGGTTTGATTCGGAAGCATGGGAAGTGGAAGAATTGGCCCGGCCCGAGAACAATCCATGGCTGGCGAGAACGCGAATGACGGGCATGGATTTTTCTCCCTCCGGAAATTCGCTAGTGGCTTGCACTTGGGACGGAGATGTCTGGAAAGTTGATGGACTCGATCAATTGGGTTCCGAGGGATGCAAACTCGCATGGACCCGAGTAGCAACCGGCCTCTTTCAGCCACTCGGTATCCTATGGGAAAATGACCGATACCTGGTCACTTGCCGTGACCAACTCGTCGCACTTCGGGACCTTAATGAGGATGGTGAGATTGACCACTACGAGTGCTTCAATAGTGATCACCAAGTCACCGAACACTTCCATGAATTCGCGATGGGACTGCAACGCAATGACAACGGCGACTACTTTTACGCGAAGTCAGCCAGACACGCCTTAAAGGCAGTGGTTCCACATCACGGAACTCTCCTGCGAGTCTCCAGCAACGGGGATACGACCGAGATCCTTGCTACTGGATTCAGGGCCGCCAATGGTGTTTGCCTCAATGATGACGGCAGCTTCATCGTGACTGATCAGGAAGGACACTGGAATCCCAAGAATCGAATTAACTGGGTTCGGCCCGGTGGCTTTTACGGAAACATGTATGGGTATCATGAGGTCACCGATGATAGTGATCAGGCAATGCAACCACCTCTCTGCTGGATCACCAATTCGTTTGATCGGTCACCCGCAGAACTGCTTTGGGCGAAAACCGATCGCTGGGGTCCTCTCAACGGGAAACTTCTTAATCTCTCCTATGGTTATGGTCGAATTTATGTTGTGCCACATGAATTCATTTCTGATGGGGCGCAGCCCCAAGGTGGTATGTGCGCACTGCCAATCCCAGATCTCCCCACCGGGATGATACGTGGGCGTTTTTCGCCGCTCGATGGGCAACTTTACGTGGGTGGAATGTTCTCTTGGGCTAGCAGTCGCCAAGAAGAAGAAGGCGGACTTTTCAGAGTGCGTTATCGTGGTGGCGAAATCAACTTACCAACCGAGATCAAGGCTTATCAAAACGCGATTGAAATAACATTTTCTGATCCTCTCGACCAATCATCGGTCGAGAAGGTGTCTAATTACAAACTAAAAACATGGGATCTCCTGAGATCAAAAAATTACGGATCCCCGCACCTCAATGAACGCACACTCGCTGCTGAAAACTCAACCCTGCTTGATGATCAGCGAACCGTAAGGATCACCATACCGGACCTTGCTCCAACTCGAGGAATGGAAATCATTTGCCAACTAAAGGACAAGTCCGGCACTTCCTTCCAAAGAGTTATCCACAATACGATTTACGCGTTTACTGACAAAAAAAGTGAGTAAAGAAGTTGAACAAGACGTAAAGTATAAAGAGAGCCTCATTTGATTGACTGCACCTAATCGATGATAACGGCCTTCCGGTGAATGCTTGAGATCATCCAAAGCAAATCATTCCCAATAGTGAGACCTGTGAACATCAACTCCATTAACCCACCCGCAACTCAAAGAACCTCATCATTTCGTTGAAGCCAGTTGGCTTTGATAAGAATGTTTTTCGACAAAGGATCGCACTCATGCGAATATCGAGAAGACAGGCATTAGCGGCCGGTGCAGTTGCCTCCACCAGCGCGACGTTGGCCGCAAAGACACTTTTCGCTGCGGAAACAGCGGACTTCAAACTGAAGTACCTACTAGCCTCCTGCATGTACGGCTACACCAACGTTTGGGAGGTCATTCCAGAAGTTGCGAGAACTGGAGCGACGGCCATCGACCTTTGGCCAAAAGTTCATGGCAGCCAACGAGAACAGATTGATGAACTCGGCGAGGAGACCTTTGGCACCCTTATCCAACGCTGGCAAATCCAACTAGGTTGCATCACGCAATACAAACTTGGTCCATTCGCGATCCAGGATGAAATGCGACTCGCACAAAGACTTGGTTGCGAAATGATCGTAACGGGAGGTCGCGGCCCCCGAGGACTCTCCGGCCCAGAACTGAAGTCAGCCGTTGAAGATTTCATTGAACAGATGAAACCACATTTGGAAGTCGCAGAGGAAACCGGGGTCACCATCGCGATTGAGAATCATGCAAACAACCTGATGGAATCGCCCGATTCATTACGTTGGTTAGCTGAATTAAGTCCATCGCCAAATCTTAAAATTGCTTTGGCACCCTATCACTTGCCGCAAGACGCCGAGGCTATCGCGGATCTTATACGCGAAATCGGGCCTTCAATAGCAATATTCTATGCCTGGCAGCACGGGCAGGGCGCCGTAGAGTCGATCAGCGCTGACCAGCAGCGATTGCAAATGCCCGGACGTGGCAGCCTTGACTTTAAGCCCATTGTTAACGCCCTCAAGGAAATTCAATACGATGGCTGGACCGAAATCTTTATGCACCCGGGTAAACGCGGGACCCCAATCCATGAATCGATCCAATCGGTCACCTACGAAATCAATCGTGCCAGAGACTACCTTGGGCAATGTCTCTCATCGACCGAATCATCAGAAGTAGCGAACAAAACACGTCCAGAAGGAATTAGGATGAGCGAAGAAGAGGGCAAGAGACAAGCGATCGTCATGGGCGAATTCAATCAGCTGAACCCCCGAGAAGCGTACGTGATCTTGAACCAAGGGACGGAACCGCCCGGTCCCGGAGGTTACACCATGACCAAAGATCCCGGCACCTACATCTGCAGGCAATGCAATTCGGCACTCTATCAATCGGATGACAAATTTGAGAGCCACTGTGGCTGGCCCAGTTTTGATGATGAAATCGAAGGCGCTGTTACCAGAAAACCCGATCCCGATGGCCTTCGGGTAGAAATCATTTGCAGCAATTGCAACGGGCATCTGGGTCATGTTTTTGAGGGTGAGAGATTCACCCAGAAGAACACACGGCACTGCGTCAACTCGATTTCAATGCGTTTCATCAAAAAGGGAGACGACATTCCCCCAATGATCGTCAAAACCAAGAAGTAACCCTGAAGAGAGATTGTATTTGCCAAATTTCGCTCAGCTTAGTCGCACCATGGCAACTAAGCTTCGATGACCAAGAGGGCTCAATGAGCAGACGGGCATGTTCATCCCAGCAAAGGTTCGGCGGGTGGCAAAAAGAGGATCCAATCGGGTGAGATGATCGAGACAAACAACATCACGGTTCTTGTTGGACAATGTAATCGAGCATTCCATGAATCCATCTGTCAATTTCTGCTCCGCATTTATGCAAGTGATTAAATGATATCCTCGTTCCTGAGATAGACCGCGGGAGACCGCTTTCGATGGTAACGATTGCCGTGGATCAAATTTCGAAAGCTTTGTGGAAGCAACCACGGACAACGGATCACTTTGGCGATTATCAACTTTTCATCCATTGATCTCATTCTGAGCAAAAGTCTGTGCAACGTGTCCTATTAACCGCCTTTGATGCCTATGATCGGTGGCCCGAGAATGCAAGCTGGCTGGCACTCAGCGATCTCACCCGTTGGTATGATGGAAATCTGGAAATCGTTACCCGACGATACCCTGTTGATTTGGCTCGAATGAGCGACATGCTTCGCAAGGATCTCCAAAACAACTTTGATTTGGCGATCCATCTCGGGCAGGCACCCGGCTCAACCCTGATTCAACTTGAGGCGATCGCCCTTAATCTGGGCCTTGATGGCTCACGCCTAATTCCAGAAGCTTCCGAAGCTTATCGATCGAACCTCAGCCTAGATCAATGCTCCGACACCCTTCGCGAAGCAGGGATTCCTTGTGAGGTTTCGTATCATGCCGGAACTTTCCTGTGCAATGCGGCACTCTTCCTAAGTCAGCACTACGCAAAGACATTCGGACTCAAGACGCAAAGCTTATTCGTCCACCTGCCCCTGGCACCACTTCAAGCTGCCAAAGACAAGAATCCTCCCGCCAGCATGAGTTCCCCAATGGCCGGTGCGGCGATTGCAATGATCATGCAGCACCTCACCGCCACGCTGGAACAGCGATCTGCCTGAGAACGCAACCAACGCGAGCTTTCAGAAACTGGTTTCCTGCCATTGAGAAAGTCATCCCGAGAGCCAACGACGGCTTGAAGCAGTGAGAAGAAACCGGGAGTGGCATCTGGACTTCGATAGAACCCGCTCGGGGTGAGAACACCGAAAGCAGGTCCATCCGTAAAGTAAGGTGAAGTCAGCTGAACGGATCCCTTGAGCCTGTCTTTTCGGCAGAAAGTCATCCGAGTACGCCGGGGCGCGCAAAAAAACACCGGCGATAAGTGTCGCCGGTGTTTCCAATGAGTTGATCAATGAGAGTTCGATCAGTTGCGTGCTGGGTTGAAGCCCGTCTGCGACTCTTCTTCCTCTTCTTGGATGATGATTCGAGGTGTGACCATCAGCATCAGACTGCTTGAATCACGACCGGCTGAAACATTCCGGAAGAGACGACTCACATAAGGAATCTTGCTCAAAACAGGAATTCCACGTTCGACCCGGCCCTCAGCTTGACGCTTGATGCCACCGAGCAGAATGGTTCCTCCATCTGGAACACTCACAGTGGTGCTGACCGAAGTGAATGCAAAGGTCGGCAACTGCACTGTTGTACCTTCGACAATGTCCTCCGAGTCGTTCCCATCCACAGCATCGTCTTCGTCGACAACACCATCGCCGTTTGTGTCCTCTTCATCGCGACTGCTGCTTCGAGTGGAGCGACGACCCTCAAAGGTGAAGGTGTCCACCGCACCGATTTGACTGAAGAACGGAACAAGCGTTAATCGAACGAATCTCTTGTCGTCGCTGACGATACCCTGAACGTTCAACTGAGTCCCTTCATTGAGCACCACGATAACCGGTTGTTGAGCAACGGCGAAGTCACCAACTACGGGGGTGATACTGATAACAAAAGGCTTCTGTGTTTGGTCACTGATCGTTGCAAACTGCCCATCAAAGAGAGTCACTTTGGGAGCCTGCATCACGTTACTTCGATTGTCAGACTGTGCTGCCTGAAGGAAGAAGAAAGCTTCGATGTCACTGAGGATTGCGAATCCAATCGTCGAAGGCGTTCCAAGACCACCAGAGCCGAACGGAGGTGCTAGCCCAAAGCTGCCATTGTCGAGTTTAATATCGAGGTCTGGCGTTGGCAGACCATCAACACCATTCCAACCAATCGCAACACTTGGCCCTTCGTCGTCACTCGGCAAGCCGGAAACGTTGTCATCGAAGGATGCTTGAAAATCGACACCAATCTGCTCAGCAAAACTATCAGCAAGTGTGATGAAGCGAACTTCGATGGTGATCTGAAGGTTCTGCAGACGTCTTAATGATTCGAGTAGATCAGTAATTTGATCGTGAACATCACTCGTCGTGCTGATGACCAGGCTAAGGTTTTGAGGATAGGGTGCCATCGTACTGGGGCCACCTAAAGCTTCCCACGTATCAGGAACAACCGTTGTTTGGATGAGATCAATCAGCGACTGGAAGTCAGCAAAGCTTCCTCCACCGGCGCCGCCACCGCTCGACATTGGCGGATTGTTCATACCAAAGCCGCCTTGAGCTCCCATCGAATGATATTGACCCAAAACATTTGGATTCATACTCGATGCCATGTTGCTTTGAGCAAAACCAGTTCCAAGATCGGTCATGGAAACAGGAACTACCGAAACATCGGCTCGAGGGTTTGACATCTGGTAGGCAGCTCGAAGTGCTCCTGCCAAACCGTCCTCATAACCGCTGGTGAAATTCGGAATCGGTGTCACCAAGTCGGTCACGCGATAGGTCTTTGGATAGACCTTGCTACGTTTCGCATCCATACTTGTGATCGAAAGAACATCGTTCTCAATCACGTAAGTCAGTTCCATCTTGTTGAGCATCAAATTGAGCGCACTTTTCAGCTTGATACTGTTTGGCAACTGCAAAGTGACAGGCTGCTCAGGTGTCAAGCGAATCGAGCTTAACGCCCGCTCATCAATCACCATTGGCACGCCGGTGACAGCCGAGAGTTCATTGAGAACGTCGGAAAGTGGTCGGTTCTCGTACTTGACGCTGACTTCGGTGCCCAGTTTCTGCTGAATAATCTGCTCAGCAGCACTAAGCCTTGAATCTCCGTCCGCCATCGGACGCAGGCGTCTGCGCGAAAGTGCCTCCCAGTCCTGAGCGTCGGGAAGCGTCATGGGAAGATTTGGGTCGATTGCAATCATGCTGCGGTCGACATCGATGAGAGTATCAAGGAATGCCAATTCTTTCTGCTCGCGAACTTCCTGATCCATGAGCAGCCGAGTACCCATTCGGCTGGTCTGGAACATGCTCACGGCAATAGGATCATTTGGCTTGAGCTCTTGAACCTGTTTGGCGATCACCTCCGCTTCTTGGAAACGGCGATCTTTAATCAGTTGGTTGAAACTATTGACCAACGCCGAAACCTCTTCGTCAATGCCCGACTCTCGAGCTTGCTCAGTGGCCATCTCAAGACGAACGGCATCGTTCTGCAAATCCAAGTTGATCTTTGCACGATTGGCATCAATGTATTTCTTCTGTTCAGAAATAGCACGGTCAACCATAACCGCAATTGATCGCCTGGACTGCTCATCAACTTCGGCGCCATCAACTCGGCGCCGCAATCGCTCAAGCTCATCCAATGCATCGAGCGGTACGCTTGCTTTGAGTTGCTCGGTTTTAGCCAGCTCTGCGGTTACTTCCCGGAATAAACGACGCGCTCGATCTTGAGACTCCAGCTCAGCACGCTGAATTGGCGTCATTTGAGCTGGATCCAAGTTGCTGTTCTCCGGAAGCCGCTTTGGCTGCAGTAATGTCAACTTGTCCTTGAGTTGATTACGGGTTGCAGGATCCAAATCTCCCTCGTGGGCCCAAGCTTCCTTGAACATTTCACGAGCTGTGGCCACATCCCCTGCGCTGAGTGCTTTCAAGCCCTGCCGATAGACTTGATCAGCGTAACCTTTACCCGGCGTCGCCAAGGGAGTCACCGCTTGAACCTGAGCGACCGGTTCCCCGGCAGCCCCGTCCGTTTGATTTGCATCTGGATTGAATAACATCTGGGCAACGTTGCCTTGGTCCTCCAAGACAACACCATCAGCGGTTTGAACCGGGCTCGCTACCGCGACCGGCTCGATCGAAATCCCACTTCGACGAGCGGCTGACTCAGCATCCAACAATAATTGCCAGACGCGTGGCTCACCCACCGTATAATCCGATTCAGGGACCTTCAATGCTGCAGCTTGTTGTGCAGCTTGAAGAGCCGTTTTCACTTCGCCTCGATCGAGAGCCGCTCGACCAATCGCTGTCAGACGAAGTGCCTCCTTCTTCTTCGCTTCCGAGCTCATTGCTGCCTCGGTTGCACCGACCAACTTTACCGTTGATCGAGGAGGAATCGCCAACAGAGCTGGATCGATACCGATCTGCTCCAACTGCTTTTTCAATAGTTGGAGCTCCGCAGACTGCCGCGGCTGGCTGATTGGAACTTGTGCAGCTGCCCGGTATGATTGAACCGCTGCGTGGTAATCCTTCGCGTTGATCGCTCCACGGATGCGTGCGATTAGCAGATCCGCCTGGCTAGAAGGACTGACATCCTGCACGTTGGCATTTGCACCGAGCGGTGATGTCGAGGGTTTGGTGGTTTGGCCTGAGGCGTCTGTTGCTGCTAGCATCCATGCTAAGCCGATACAGACGGCGCGGTAACCGTGTGCGGGTACGAGGCAATTCAACGCGACTCTCCTTCTTCGCGGTGAGACTTCTTAAATAACGCGATTCTCAGAACCAAGAGAATGCACCGTTGACTGATGTCAGTGCGGAGTGCAAATCTCAATTCAAATATTCACGTCTGGCCGATTGTCAGCCTTCTTCTGAAATCACTTCCTTTGCCAAACTGATTGACGCACTTTCTTTGGTGCATCATCGCAAGTTAATCGTGCTATCAGGTTGGTATCGAAAGCGTTCGTGTTCGGGAATAGTCTCTTTGTTTGAGGTGTGTCAACCTTGATACCAGCGGGTTTTTAAAATTCTTTTTCACTTATTAATTGCAAGCAATTCATTTCCACCGGTAACCAACGGCAGATCCCACTATCAGTCATGCCTGAATCAACCTGCACTGGAATTCCACGGATAGACTTTTGAAGCCTACAGGATGGCTTATTGGGTTTCTGCCCAGCAAGTAAAAACACCAGTAAGCAGAAATACAAGCAAGCAGAGAAACCAGTTCCGGCTCACCTCAGTATTAGCATGCTTCAACTGGCTAACGTGATCCCCGACAAGGCAAGCCAAAACCTTAAACCAGACGATCTTTGCAGGGTCAGATTTGTCGCCGATGGTAGCTAACAGGAGTTTTGGGATGGTTTTGGAGCGTCATTGAGCGATCGAAGGATTCTCGATGGTTGCAATCTGTCAAAAGCCAAAGTGGTTGATGAGTGCATTTGTGCAGGCATAAAAAAAGGTCAACCAGAGGATGGTTGACCTTTCCACGTGTTTTCAGATGACTCAACAGAGTTTGAATCAATCCCGGCTACGGCTAGGAAGCAGGGGTTGCCTGCTCAGAAGCTTTCTTCTCCGATGCTGTTCGGTAATCGACAACATCCCACACAAGCCCGCAGGCTCTAAGGAGGCGAATTGCTTGCCAGGTGATATCAAATTCCCACCAACGATGTCCGTGCTTAGCCATTCTTGGGTAGGCATGGTGATTGTTGTGCCAACCCTCGCCGTAGGCCACGATCGCAACAAACCAATTATTACGGCTATCGTCAGTTGTTTCGTAATTACGGTATCCCCACATGTGAGACATGCTGTTCACCAACCAAGTTGCATGAAGAACCGTCACCAGACGCAAGAACATGGCCCAGACAACGAGCGAAATGCCCAAATCTATGCCCTGCCAAGCGTATCCAATCCCAAACAAGATCAGGGTGACAGCGATGTGGGCCGGAAGAAACATGATGTCCAACCAACGCATCCCTGTTTCCTTGTACAAATCGGGAGCCCAACGTTTCAGGTAAGCAACTCGATCGCCGTTGTGTGTGTGGTAAGTCAGCCAATTGACATGGCTCCAAATTGCACCATCACGAGGTGTGTGTGGGTCGCCTTCTTGGTCACTGCAGGCATGATGTTTTCGATGATCGGCAACCCAATCCAGTGGGGTTCCTTCTCCGGCAAGCAATCCGATCGTTGTGAAAAAATAACGAACCCAACTGTAGGTTTTCATTCCCGTGTGGGTCAGAAGACGGTGATATCCAAGACAGATCCCCAAACTTCCCGTCATCCAATGCAACACAAGGGTGACCGCGAGAGCCTCCCAAGTGAAATAAAATGGAGCCGTAAAGGCGACCAAATGGGCCATCGTCAACCAACCGATCGCCCAATAACTAGCATTAGCGAAACGGCGACGATCGACGGTGGTGGGCGCGACGTCCTTTCTACGTTTTTTAACAGTGGCTTCCTGCTTGTCAGATGCCGGGCTCTCTGGCTCAGTGAACGTTGGAGCGGGCGATGCAATGGACATATTCGTTCCTAGTGGCTAGTTCAATCAGCAGCGACTCAATTCAGCGGCTTACTGACCAATGATCGGTATAGAGTGTACCGCAAGATGGCAAAACCGCCGCCAGCAAATCGGCGTCACAATGTAACAGGCCTGTAATAGTCCTGTCTTCAGACCTCAGTTCCTGCTTAAAACACCGTCATTCTGACGCTGATCGGATCAGCCGACTTCCCCTCTACCGAACTAAGACCGCTGCGGTGAGGGAGACGAAAAACAAGTTGAGGCAAGGGGACGACCGCAAAGTATCACAGCGATCAACAGGCAAAAGACGCTGAACGCCTTCGACATCTCAATCTCGCTAATCGCAATGCGTTTTCCGGCGCACCCTGAGGAAGGATTGAAAAATACCTTCCTCGAACTTTCACAACTGTCCAAACGATGCAAAAAAACACGAACACCGATGCTGGCAAGGGACAGATCACCCAATCAGGACCCAGAAAACCTTACCCAGCGATGGGACAACCAATTCAGCATTGGGACATCTAACCCAACTGCTGTGCCTTGGCCATCGCCTCCTCTGCTTTGGCGATGAATTGCTGGTCCTGCGTGCCTGCCCAAGCACGCTGATACGTCACACTCAACGCCGTGTAATTGAAGGCCTCCGATGGCTCCAATTCGCAAACTCGCTCTCCGTGCTTGATCGCCAAATCGTGCTGACCAGTCTTGGTGTAGACACGGGAAAGAGCCAATTGAGCCAAAACAAACGAATCATCCTGATCGGCAATCTTCTTCAAACCCTCGATTGCAGATTCGAATTGCTCGTCATCAATCAAACGTTCAACTTCGTTGTACTGGGAGTGCAAATCGCTCATCGTTGAAATCTTTCAGTGGCAATCGGTGTTTCAAAAAAAAGGTGTCAGTTCAATCAAAAGGATTGAACCGACACCATCAAAAATCATTAAGCCCTAGATTGCAAGGCTAGGCATTCCGCAAAGCAGCTTGTGCCGCAGCCAGACGCGCGATCGGAACGCGGAATGGACTACAACTGACGTAATCCAAACCAACTCGGTGACAAAAATCAATCGAAGATGGATCCCCACCATGCTCACCGCAAATACCAACCTTAAGCTTTGGCTTCGTGGTACGACCTTTCTTGACTCCCATTTCGACTAGCTGGCCAACGCCGACCTGGTCAAGCGACTGGAACGGGTCAACATGCAAGATGTCCTGCGACAAGTAATCGGGCAGGAAGGTGTTGATGTCGTCACGACTGTATCCAAATGTCATTTGAGTCAAGTCGTTGGTACCGAAGCTGAAGAAATCAGCATGCTCAGCAACTTGGTCAGCGGTAAGGGCTGCACGCGGAATTTCGATCATGGTTCCGATCAAAATATCGAGCTTGCCGGTGAACTTCTTTGAAGCCTTGGTTTCCTCAATTGTCTGCTCGACACGAGTTCGAAGCGAGGAAAGCTCATCAGCGGTTCCAACCAGCGGAATCATCACCTCGGCGTGGGCTTTGACTTTCTTTTTCGAACAGTTGATTGCTGCTTCAACAATCGCCCGAACTTGCATTTCCAAAATCTCGGGATAGGTAATGCTCAATCGACATCCGCGGTGACCCAACATTGGGTTGGCTTCGTGCAATGCCGCAGCGCGCTTATTGATCTCAGATGGCTTCACTCCCAATTCATTGGCAACAATCTTTTGCGCCGCTTTATCATGGGGCAAGAATTCATGAAGTGGTGGATCCAACAGACGAACCGTAACGGGCAATCCGCTCATCGCCTTAAAAATACCTTCAAAGTCTTTGCGTTGGAAAGGAAGCAATTTCTTTAACGCGTTGCGACGATCACTTTCGGTATCCGCAAGAATCATTGCTCGCATGTGCAGGATTCGATCCGCCTCAAAGAACATATGCTCGGTGCGGCAAAGTCCGATTCCTTGAGCACCAAAACCACGTGCTCGCTTACTGTCAGCAGGTGAATCAGCATTCGTTCGAACATCCAGTGTCCGATACTGATCGGCCCATTTCATGAGCTTGGCAAAATCACCCGACAATTTAGGCTCTTGCGTCTCCACTTCACCCGACATCACCTCACCAGTGGTGCCGTCCAAGCTGATGACGTCCGACTCGCCGAAGGTACGACCACCGACCTTAATCTTGCGTCCTTTTTCGTTGATCTGGATCGCGCCAGCTCCAGCGACACAACACTTACCCCAGCCACGTGCAACCACTGCGGCGTGACTCGTCATCCCACCGGTGCTGGTCAGAATACCCTGGGCGGCGTTCATGCCATCGACATCCTCGGGACTGGTCTCGTTGCGGACCAAGATGACGCTTTCGCCGGCCTCCGCCCTTTCTCGGGCATCCTCCGCGGTGAACGATAACTGTCCAACCGAGGCACCCGGCGATGCTGGTAATCCACGAGTCAAAACATCGGCAGCATTTCTTGCGGTTGGCTTGAAACTTGGCAGCAGAAGTTGGGTCAGATCGTTCGCCGGAACACGAAGGACAGCCTCTTTGTCATCGATCAAACCCTCTTTGACCATGTCGCAGGCGATTTTCACCGCAGCAACACCGGTTCGCTTACCGGACCGTGTCTGCAACATGTAAAGAGTGCCACGCTCAATCGTGAACTCGATGTCCTGCATTTCAGCATAATGATCCTCAAGCGTCTTCTTGATAGCCAATAACTCTTTGTAGACCGCTCGATTCCACTTGGGCATTTCAGCAACCGGCTGCGGGGTTCGAATCCCAGCAACAACATCTTCACCCTGTGCATTGACAAGAAATTCACCGAAGAATTTGTTGTCACCGGTATTGGGATTTCTCGTGAAAGCAACGCCGGTGCCAGAATCATCACCCATGTTGCCGTAGACCATCGACTGGACATTGACCGCGGTCCCCAGCAGTCCACGGATGTTTTCAATCTCGCGATATCGAACTGCTCGGGAAGTGTTCCACGAACCGAAGACCGCTTCGATCGACAACTTCAGCTGCTCCATCGGATCCTGCGGGAAATTCTCACCGGTGTGTTTTTTGTAGACGTCTTTGTACGCCTCACATAGTTCCCTTAGACCTGCAGCAGGCACTTCCGTGTCCTCTGTCACCTTGTATTTCTTCTTGACCTTGTCAAACGCTTGTTCGAAAACATGGTGATCCATCCCCACCACGACGTCACCAAACATGTTGATCAAACGACGATAAGCATCGTAAGCAAACCGTTCGTTCTTGGTGGCTTTTGCCAAACCTTCGGTTGCCTCATCATTGAGACCAAGGTTCAAAATGGTGTTCATCATCCCCGGCATCGAGACCGCTGCACCGGACCGAACACTGACCAAAAGCGGATTGGAATCGTCACCAAACTTCTTGCCGAGTTCCTTCTCCAAAACGCGTACCACCTTTTTCACTTGGCCCATTAACCCATCGGGGAGTTGCTTGCCAGCCTGGTAGTAGGAATCACAGACCTCGGTGGTAATGGTGAAACCCGGAGGCACGGGAAGGCCGATGCTGGTCATCTCCGCAAGATTGACACCCTTGCCTCCCAACAACACCTTACTCTTGCCTCGTCCTTCGGTCTTGGACTTGCCGAAGTAATAAACCATCTTATTGGTTGCCATAACGTTTTTTTCTCTCTCGTATTGGCCTGATGAAGGCCGAACTGAATGATTAACGGATCGTGAATTGCTCAGCAAGCATTTGCCGGTTCGCTGGAAACATGAAATGTCGCTGGGGGGATTTAATCGTCCCCGCAATGGACAACGGCAACAAAGTGAAGGCTTGGCCCGACCCGGATGAATCGATCGCAAAGCGTTCTTTTTCGCTCGCTTGGTTACTGGTTATTCGCAGACAAGTGTTTTAATAAAAAACGTTAACCCAGAACGTTGAGCCGAGCATAATAAAGCCAGATCGCCGTTGAAGGAAAACACCTCGTTGAACGCAAGCCATTGCAAATTCTGCAGCGAGCGTCAAAAGGCACTCGCTGGTGATTCTGAGGCGACAGGCAATGTCATCCCAGCTTCTCTAAGCACCTCTTTTTGGGACAATTTATTTGCCCCGTCTCGGATGGTCAATGACGACTAGCCCTTGGAAAAGATGACAAACCAGGACTTGCCGTCAAATTCGTCACCTTCGCTAGCTCTGAATCGAAGCGAAATAGCGTGATCAATTCAGATATAAGCACACTCATTAGCCACCCCCCCGCTTAGCCCAAGATTCGATTTGACGATGAAACTCAAACGAAACAATCAATTCATCGCAGAAGTCCCTCCGTCAAACTCCTTGAAATCAACGAGAACCACCACTGACCGTGGCTCTTATCCCCACGCACTCAAACAGCCCTGGCCGCTTCAAACGATGCATTACCTAGCGATTGATAGTCAACCGATTTAGCACCGTAAAGTTACTGACTTCGGATATTTGCTCCCTTAACCACGGACCGTCACCGGAAAACAGGCTGGGCCCACAAGCTTCTGGGGTGTTCGCAACCTCGGAGAAGAGTTCCGAGGTGAGCTTCATCGTTCAAGAGTAGGGCTGACAGGAATCGAACCTGCACTCCCGAAGGAACTAGATCCTAAATCTAGCGCGTCTGCCAGTTCCGCCACAGCCCCAAGTTTCGGTCATTCCTGAGAGAACTGGCAGTGTTCCCTCCGAACCAAAACTCAAACACCGACAGGATGGATCACCAATTCGTGACCCAACGTGTCGCTTTCTCTCCTTAGGAAGCCAAGTCATCCGAGGCAGCGGTTGGGACCACCCAGACCTTGACACTCGCTTCGACTTCACTGTGCAAGTGAATTTTTACCGTGTACAGGCCTAACTCCTTCAGCGGACCCTCAAGGCGAACCTGATCCTGAGCCAACGCAAAACCAGAGGCCTTAAGTCCGTCAACGATTTCCTGAGGACCTACGCTGCCGTAAAGGTGTCCCTCGTCATTGGCGTTGGCTTCAATGGTGATCGATTGCTTACCAAGTTCGTCAGCCAACTTACGAAAGTCGCTGAGCTTCTCAAGTTCAATCGCTCGCAATTTCTCTCGGTGCTTCTCAACCATCCTCTTGTGATGGTCAGTCGCGATGGTTGCAAGACCCTGCGGCAGAAGGAAATTAAGGGCATATCCCCGTCGGACTTCAACGATGTCGCCCTGCCTTCCGAGGTGCTCAACGTTGTGGATCAGAAGCAACTGAATACCACCGTTTTCCCCTTTGGGTAGTCGCTTAAACATTTGGGAAGACTTGCGTCGCTTAGCTGGTGCTGTCATCAAATCACTCTACTGAATATCGAAATGTCTTGCTTTGAATGTCTTCTACGCCCTGAGGAATTGCATCAGGACTCATTAAATTTTGTTTCGGTCAAATCAACTCATTAAAACGGAATATCTGGGTCGTCATAACCCGAACCACCACCGGTGGGCTGGGCGTCGCCACGTCCTGGAACCGACTCTTGTTGAACGCCTTGGCTACTGGAACCCTCCGACTCAGGCTGGCGAGGTCGACCTCCGCCGCCTCCTCCGGTGCCACCTAACATCTGCATCCGTTCACAAACGACTCGCAACTTACTCCGCTTTTGACCATCGGTCTCCCAAGTATCCAGCTTTAATCTGCCTTCAACGAGAATTGGCGAACCTTTGGTCAAATACTCACTTGCCACCTCTGCGGTACGTCCCCACAGTGTGACATCAACAAAAGTGGTTTCATCAACCCACTCACCGCTACTGTTCTTTCGACGATCATTGACTGCCATCCCGATGTCAGTGACACCCGTTCCGCCGGGCGTGTATTTCAACTCAATGTCTCGAGTCAAATTCCCCACGAGAATGACGCGGTTAAAACTAGCCATCGACTCACCCAGGTTAGAGAAACGGAATTTGCATCAATCAAACCGACACTCAACTGAAACTAAGCCTCAACCGCTTCCTTGGTTTCTGCCTCTGGCTCTGAATCAGACTGCGATGAAACAACCACTGACTCCCCTCGAGCATTGGCGAGAATCGGCTCAACCAAACGAGACTCAAGCTTGACTGTCATCTGACGGAGTACTGGCTCACAAAGCGTCAGGGCTCGCTCCAACTTGGTCAGATTCACCCCTTCCATCGAGAAATAGGTCAACCAATAGGTGCCTTTCTGATGCTTGTTGATTGGGTAAGCAAGCTTTTGCTCCATCCAGAGGCGATTTACCAATATCTCACCACCGGCTTGCTCCACTAGCTCTGCAATCGTCTTGGTGAGACCACCAGGGTCGCGAGCGTACTGATTGCTGTCGAGAATTAAAAGCGTTTCGTATGTGTTCTTAGCCACGATTGACCGGTCTCTCTGTTTCGAATGATCTTGAACAAAGTTTTATTCTTGCGTCGCCCGCTATTCAACGGCCGAAATCTAATTTTGAGTGCATTCCGAGGCGACCACCGCATCCGGAACAGCCTGGAATGCCATTCCATCGCAAATCGCTTCGACACCACCCCGAGGGCATTCTTCCATCATTTTGGCATCCTCTTGGTCACCAAAACGCAACTGAGCAAAGTCACCGATGTGTCTCTGCCAACCTGGGTTCTTGCCCCGTTTCTCCCGACCTAGGGCTGCCCATTGTAACGATTCATTACGTAGGCAGACCCGTTCGAGGACCAATCTAAAACTGCCTGAGCAGCTGTACTGGTCGTTAACTCCATTGTTTCTTGCTCGGCCTTGGAAAATTTCCCGAGGACGAAATCCGCTGCATCCCATCCAGTGGGAGGACGGCCGATCCCAACTCGCAGCCTGGCCACTTGGTCAGTCCCGAGACACCGAAGGATGTCAGACAAACCATTTTGCCCTCCTGCGGACCCGGAACTCCTGAACCGAAGACGTCCACCGTCGAGGTTCAGATCATCACAAATCACTAACACGTCTTCCGAAGCAAGCTTATAAAAATCACAAGCTGCTCGAACACTCTTTCCGCTGGCGTTCATGAAAGTCTGAGGCCAAAGCAACAACAACCGTTCATCAGTTGAAGCTTCCGCCAAATCTCCATGAAACCGGGCCTTGGAAGGTCCCGCTCCGGCCAAAGATGCGACTTTTGCGGCAACCATAAAACCGACATTATGTCGAGTTTCTTCATAGCGACGACCCGGATTCCCAAGGCCAACGATCAATTTCATGCCATTCCCGTCAAATCAGATGCCGAGGCTTTCACCCTCTCTCAGCCCTCATCCTCCCCCGATTTGTCGCCACCCTTCGAAATCACTTCAGGCTCGGACGGCTCAACGCTTTCATCGTCAGACTTGCCTCGCTTTGGCTCCTCAACGTGAGCAACCATGGCATCCGCGGCAGTGGCCAACTCGACACCCTCGGGCAACTCCAAATCTCCTGCGGTCATACTTTGACCCATGTGCAGTTCGCTGACATTTAACACTAACTCCTCCGGAATCGAACCGGCCGAGCATCGCACTTGCACCTCGTGCAGATTTTCGAGAAGCATGCCGCCCTCTCGCGTTCCAGGTGCATCCCCGTGAAGTCGAACCGGAACGGTGACTTCGACGGCTTCCTTCAAGTTGACTCGGAGCAAATCCAGATGCAGAACATCAATTCCCAACGGGTCAAACTGAACATCTCGCAGCAATGCGGTCTCCTCAACATGCCCCTGAAGAGTCACTGCCTTGCTATGATGACGAAGCAGCGTCTTGACGTCTCGCTCCGACACCGACAGATGTGTCGTTTCTTCACCGTGGCCGTAAAGTACCGCAGGCACTCGTCCAGCATTTCGCAATCGACGAGAAGCGGTCGTCCCAATTTGATCGCGACTTTCGACATTTAGCACTTCGGCCATCAGAAATACACCCTACCGAGACAAAGCTCTAGAAAATCTTGTTTTACGTGTCCAAAAATACAGACAGGCCAGCGTCTAGCTGCCCGGTCGAAGCGCGTTAGTATGGCGGAAGACCAGCGTTCCGCAAGCCCAAAGCATTTAACGTTTTTGAACTCCGCATGGTTTTCCCGCACACACCCTGACTCGCCGCCAAACCAACTCAATTTTGCTTGAATAAACGGCATGACCCCACCCTTGCATTCGCTTGAGTTCCACCTGTGGCTTACTTAAAAACCCTCGCCAGAAGCGACAACGAAGCTGCTCCCCCCTAAGTGCGGAAGGCCTGACCTTCGCAAAACCCAAACTACCTCGCCTTCCGGATGCGATCACCGGCCGGTCGAGAAGATGAACCCTCGCAGACTCGGCCCGTCAAAAAAATCGCCTCCAGACTTTTTCCCTACCGCAATTTCACCTTTACTGGAGGAAAAAGACCACCAATGGGAACGACCCTCCCGCCGAAACAAAAAAGAGGATCAGTGTTCGACCGCCAGCTAGAATAGGCCATGGGGAAGACAGACCGGATTGAACCTTGACGAGCCCGGCGATCGGGCGATGGATCAAACGATACAACGCCACGCGAAAAACGATAGTTGCGTCAATCATCCGCCTCACATTGACCCCATCGGCCAAAAACAACTTGACTGCGGCAAGAACGAAACAACCTCCTGCCCCCGCTAGCAAAACCCCCTGCCTGAGCTAACCAAACCCCAAAAACGACCAAAAACGACAAACCAACTCACGACAAACCAAGTCACGTAGCAAAGCACGCCAAAACCCAAAGCAGGCGGCTTGAAGCGTGGGTCAAGTGTGAGAAATTGCGGTTCCTAACCCGTCGGGCAGGTTCACCATGGTCCCGGGCAGAGGACAGAAACCCGAAACGCCTGTCGAGAAACCAGAGATTTCATGACTTCGATAACTTCAATCACTGATATCGACATCCACCGACTCGGGGATCCGAGGGACCGATTCGCCGCGGGTGCATCACTGTCACTGACATGCCTTTGGCTGCTTGTTGCGTTACTCGCGTCTCCCGCCACCGCCACAGCGACAGAAAAGGATTCACAGAGCAATCAAGAGAAGAAGACAGCATCGAGCCTTGAGGTTGGACAACAAATCTATTTGGCCCAGTGCGCTGACTGCCATGGTGATCAGGGCCAAGGCGTTTCGGAGCAATACGATGCCCCACTCTCGGGTGACCTAAACCTGAAAGACCTTGCAGACTTAATCGCTGAAACCATGCCGGAAGGTGAGCCGGAAAAATGCATTGGTGAGGACGCAACCTCGGTCGCCAATTACATTTTCGAGAGGTTTTATGGACAATCCGCCCAGGTTCGCAACCAACCACCACGGGCCGTCCTAACCAGACTTACGGGCGAACAGCTTCGTCAAAGCCTTGCAGATCTGTACGGACATTTCCAAGGCGCCCCCCAGACGGAGTCCAAACGAGGTGTCGCCGCCAGCTACTTTGAGGGGTCTCGCTGGGCCAAAGACAAACTGAAGCTCGAACGAACCGACCCGACCATCAACTTCGATTTTGGTAAAGGCAATCCCGTCGATGGAGTCCCCAAGGAAGAATTCTATATCCACTGGAGTGGTTCCCTCAAAGTCGACCACTCAGGGCGATACGAAATCATCCTTCGCAGCACCCTTTCCTGCACACTTGATTTCGGCGCCAACGATCGAACGCTGGTCGACAATCATGTCCAGTCGGCAGGCAAAGAAGAATTTCGGCGAACACTCTCCCTGGTGGGAGGTCGCACGTATCCCTTTTCCATCGAATTCATCCAGAGAAAGAGAAAAACAGAACAACCACCCGCCGCCATTTCACTCTCCTGGGTACCGCCCTCCGGCGTGGAAGAAATCATTCCGAGCCGGAACCTCCTTCCGAACCGACTACCAGACACCTTCGCAATCCAAACCAAACTGCCTGCGGATGACCGCAGTTATGGCTACGAACGCGGCACGGCAGTGAATCGACTGTGGGACGAATCGACCACAAAAGCGGCCTTGGAATTTGCCGAGGTGGCCAAGGATGAATTGTTTCCTCGATTTCGGCGATCCAACCAAAACATCCCCGAAGAGAATCGTGGCAAGCTTCGCAACTTCCTCGAAGAAACCATCCAAACAGCGATAAGAGGCCCGTTGAGCGAAGAGATGAGAACTCGCTACATCGACGAACAACTTGCCGCCGCAGAAGACGACGGCGAGGCCATCAAGCGATCTCTGCTAATTTCTCTCAAATCACCCCGCTTCCTCTACCCAACCATCGACACCGACCGAAGTGTCAGCCAGCGACGCGCCAACCGACTTGCTCTGATCCTCTATGATTCCCTCCCGTCTGACCAATGGCTGGTCCAACGAATCGAGATGAATCAACTGATCGACGACCGTAACGTTCGACAAGCGGCGACCAAAATGCTCAGTGACTACCGGGCACAGGCCAAAATCAGGAGCTTCCTGTATCGATGGCTTGACCTGAATGACCTCGATGAAATTTCGAAGGACGAACAAACCTACCCAGGCTTTGATCCAGAACTCGTGCATCATCTTCAAAGCTCGCTGGATGCCTTTATCGATGAAAATCTGAAGCAGGGCGGTGATTTTCGACAATTACTACTTGCCGACTGGGCGATCACCTCACCCGAACTGGAAGCTTTTTACGGCGATGCCTGGGCTCCCAAGAATCGCTCGGAGCAATCTCAACCAACCCCAACCGATCGCTCGGCTTCTGAGATAAAACCAACCGAAACAGACGCGATTGCACCTCCCCCCGAGCAGCAACCAAACCAATCGGCCAAAAAAAATAACAGCGACCAGGTAACACCCCCTCAGCAGCAAGCACCCAGCAAGGAAACCCCAAAAGAAAAGCAGGCAGCAGAAGAAGGCGAACAGAGACTTGCTGAGGGATCAGGAAAAGCCGCTGAAGCGGAACAAGAATCCGATATAACATCAAAATCAAACTCCTCACCCGACTCGTGGTCCCTGACCCGATCCGTCGAAAACAGACAGGTGCACGTTGGACTCATCACCCACCCGTTGCTGATGAGCCACCTGGCCTACTACCGCACCAGTTCACCCATTCACAGAGGGGTCTTCCTGACTCGTTACACACTGGGACGGGTTCTTCGCCCACCAAGTGAAGCTTTCACCCCAATTAACCCTACGCTGCACCCCGACCTCACAACCCGCCAACGGGTCGAAATGCAAACTGGCGAGGTGAACTGCCAAGTCTGCCATCGCAAAATCAACTCCCTTGGATTTGCGTTGGAAGCGTTCGATGCCGTCGGTCGATTTCGCTCAATGGAAAAAGGAAAGAAAGTCGATACCAGCGGTGGCTATGTTGCTCGATCTGGAAAGGTGTCCGAATTCGAAGGAGCCAGAGAACTCGCTAACTATCTGGTCAACAGCCCAGACTGCCACGAAGCCTTTGTGGAGGCAGCCTTTGAGCATTTCGTCAAACAGCCGATCGCGGCCTATGATCAGCAACAGTTGACTAAACTTACCGATTATTTTCGTGATCAAAACTTCAGCATTGAGAAATTGATCGTTGAAATTGCATGCATTGCTTCCTCCGTCTCTTCACCCGTCGCTGAGCCGAATAGCCAATGAAATCACACGAAAACCTGCAAAAACCTCATTCACCCACCCCCTCCAGCATCAATAAAGAAGATCGACAGCCCAACCGATAACCAAAAACAGCAAACAGCCATCCTGATCTCCGATAAACCCTCACTCATTCGGTTGAATCCCAACTAAGATCAGAGGAGAATCATCGGTGGCAAACGCCGATTCGCTCCCCCTGTGATGATTACCTACCCACCAACCTTTTGGGTCATCGATCCGCACCAGGATCACCAAAGACCTAAACCCTCACGCTCTCTTCATTTCCATCCGCTAAACTGCGGCGACTAGCCCGCCAAGCCAAGGACCCACCCGATGAAGACATCCAGACGTAAATTCGTTCGTGACCTTGGGGTCAGCGCCGCTGCCGCCAATTTCCTTTTCGGTCTTCCCAGCCTTGGCTGGGCCGCATCCGGATCGTCCAAGCAACGCGTGGTCTTTCTCTTTAGCCCAAATGGCGTCATCCCAAAACACTTTTGGCCGGAAGAAGCAGGACCACTTCAGGACCTCAAACGCATCCTCGCACCTCTCGAACCGGTGAAGGAACATGTGCTAACACTCCAAGGCGTTGACAACCGCATCAAGGGAGATGGGGATGGACACATGCGGGGAATCGGGTGCCTGCTGACCGGGATTGAGCTTTTCCCCGGTGATGTCCAAGGTGGATCAGACACGCCCGCGGGCTGGTCCATGGGGATCTCGCTCGACCAACATTTAAAAAACCGCCTGCAAGCCAAAACAGAAACGAAGACCCGGTTCGGTTCGCTTGAATTTGGCGTCATGGTCCCTGATCGTGCTGACACCTGGACACGATGGTCCTACGCGGGACCCAACGAACCCGTCGCTCCAATTAGCGACCCCTATCAGATGTTCGACAAATTGTATGGACAAACGCAAAATCGCGCGGTCCTCGCAAGTGTTCTCGATGAACTCAGTGATGACTTTAGAAAAGTTGAATCACTCGTAAGCCCCGAAGACAGACACATGCTCAAACAGCATGTCGAAATGGTCAGGTCTCTTGAAAAAGAAATCAAAGCCGAACTTCAACATTCAAAAACAAGCCAAGACACCGAACAAGATACCGGGCATGCGGTTCCACAACTCGCACCCAATATCGAGGAAGAAAATGACAACATGCCTCAAATCTGCAAAATGCAGATGGACCTGCTACTTAGCAGCCTTATCAACGACTTCACTCGAATTGCAACTTTCCAAATCACTAACAGCGTTGGAAATGCAAAGATGAAATGGCTCGAGATTGACGAAGGACACCATTCCATCTCCCACGAACCTGACTCGAATGAAGAGGCCTATGAACGCTTGATTCGCATCAATACGTGGTACTGCGAACAAGTGGCCTACCTTGCACAACGCCTCGCACAAACCCCCGAACCAGGTGGCGATGGCTCCATGCTTGATCACACCACCTTGATATGGACAAACGAACTGGGCAAAGGAAACTCCCACACTCGCAACGACATTCCCTTTGTGATGGTTGGCGGTGGACTTGGATTCAAAACCGGCCAAGCAATCAACTGCAATCACATCCCACACAACCGCTTGCTAATGAGCATCAGCGAAGCAATGGGATTCCCAGAGAAATCATTTGGTAACCCCAACTACTGCGGGGATGGCGGACTCAGCGGCTTACTTGGCTAAAACCAGCACAACCCTTGCCGCCCGCATTCGGACACCCACCAGCTATCATCGCGAAAAACTGCCGCTTACCAAAGCAGGAAAATCGAAAGGCTCGATGCGGTAGCCGTGACGCCTACCAATCGCCTCTCTGCTGGTGTAACCGATTCAAACCCAAGTGCGCCACGGACAAGTGAGAAGCTGACATGTGCGTTGCTGCCCGGCTTCAAAACGCAAGCTGACTGATTCCGTCCTGACCCTCGGCGCTGCAGTTGAATCAAGTGCCGTTACAAAATCGATTTCGAGCAGCGTGGCAAATTCTGACCGGCGACCCAAACCTCGATGCCTTGATGGGACGAATCTGGATTGGCTCGTCGACCTCGGGGCAAGCGAGATGGGACACCGGGACACCGGGACACCGAGACACCTGCCACTTGCCACTTGCCACTTGCCACTTGCAGACCGAATGACTCACCTCAAGGCTTCTCGTTGATGCGATACATCTCTCGCCAAGGCAACTGAATTCCACCATCAATGGTAAGCGTACTACCGGTGATGTACTCGCTGTCGGGATCACATAAGAAACAAACACCACGGCCAATCTCCTCTGGCTTACCAAGCCTTCCCCATGGCAACTTGGCACCCTCCGCCTTCAACGTCTCTTCAGAGAAGAACTTCCTCTCACCGGGTGTATCAGTCCAACCGGGATGGATAATGTTGACTCGAATGCGATGCTCAGCCAACTCACATGCGGCGGTCCTTGCCATCTGGTCGTTGGCGGCTTTGGCCATGTTGTATGCCATCGCACCCGGGATCGCCATGTGCGCATGCGGGCTGCTGATCACCACTACGTTGCCACCTTCCCCTTGCCGGACCATCTGCTGGCAAGCTGCTCGTACGAAGTGAAACGCGCCCCACATACTGACATCAATGGTTCTGCGAAACTCATTCAGATCTGAATCAAGAAAAAGATGCCGATCGCTATACACTGCGTTGCTAACAACAAGATCGATCCCACCCATCAACTCGATGGATTGCGATACCAACGACAGAATCTGAGACTCCTCGGCAAAATCAGCTCGCACCGCGTGCGCTCGACCACCCACGCTCTCGCATTCCTTTACCGCCTCCAACGCATCGCTCTCGTGGCTCCGATAATTAATAACCACCTCGGCGCCAGACCTTGCCAGCTCAATCGCCACGGCACGACCGATCCCCAGTGATGCCCCCGATACAACGGCTCGCTTGCCACTCAGCTTGGTCATTCTTATCAGCTCCAGATCATTGAAATTTCAGCACAACCGCTACGGAAATCGGTCATCAGCGTAACCACTTCACTGCATCAAGTCGATCAACCCCAGCCTGAGTCAGCGAACTTTCCAGACTCCACGGATTCATTGCAAACCCGCTCCTGTCCATCAATCCCCAAAACCACCGAGTACAGCCCCACCCCCAACGCTCACACCAGACTAGCGAGACACAAAGCTAGATTCTCTTACAAAGCTGCCCTGCAAACGCTTCACCACCCTCAATCAGGGCTGTCAGCTGATCAAATCAATGCCGCATTTCACCCAACGCAAAACGATGAAAGCTTATCGGCGAGCAAGGCCAGCAGTCAGCTTGAAAAGCAACCCAACTCAGCAGAATGACACTCCATCCAATACCCGGCAGTGCCTGACGAATGCCCAGCAACCAAGGGCCACCTAGCCGTACAAAAATATCGACTTCCCCGGAACCATTGATGGCGATTCTGTCCGCCAACGAGCAATCTTTCGAAAGAAAAAAGAAGCAGGAAATCAGTGGCTGACGATCGATCAACTGAAGACAACGATTGAACCGATAACCACCGACCAAGCCAGTTAAATCGAGCCAGCGCCGCCAACCAATCCTCAACGCTTCACCCTGATTCATCCCGCAACTCGATACGAAACTTTTTTCTGCTGAGTCCCCCGAACCACCGTGGCAAACCGCTGAAAAAACACCTCACCGAGACCGCGATGAGACAGAACCCCAGGGGGGCGCCATTGCTGTGACACTGCAAGGGCAGTACGCCCATCCAGCTGAACAACCGACCGCAACTCATCCGCCCCATCCCTGTAAATTTGTTGCAAAGCTACTCGCCAACCGCACCCGCGATGAAAGGAAATTTCCAAAGCGATAGAAAACCACCAAAAAACACCAAGGCAGTCGTCGGGAGGGCGCCCCGCACTTGATCGAGAAGCGGCCAAGCCTTCGGCAGAAAAATGCGATGACTGCCTGCGAACCACCAGTTCCCACCAGAACGAATTGCTGAAAAAACGGCTAATACCCGCGTTTCATGAACCAATCCACCTGTCGCCGGCCAGGGCCTCTCGGATCGAGAATGCATTCAAACCAATCGGGCAGGTCACCCAATTACGGACGGAAAACCCCAGACCAACCATCCAACAGGCAATCAACCTGCCAGAAAACTTTCATCCGGAATTGAACCATAACCCGCGAATTGCCGTAAAAAACGGAGATCTTGAATGCAATCTCTCGAAATAAGTCACTATTCATCGCAAACAGAAGCAAAACCGATTGCTTTTTTCCATTAATGACGAAAAACTATCATTGCTAGCAAATGGCAAGTTATCTGAACTGGAAAAGGTTATCCGATGAGCAACACACGACGCGAACGACTTGGCGAATTCGTTCAATCTCGCGGTTTTGCATCGCTCGGAGAACTAGCGACCTCCCTCGCAGTCAGCGAGTCAACAGTTCGGAGAGACTTGGAGGTGCTTGAGCGTGATGGGCTTGTTCGACGGACCCACGGTGGTGCCTTTTGGACTGGCGAATCAGACACGATGCAAATTTTCAGCACCCGACATGACGATCATTGGCTGGCCAAATCAGCGATTGGGAGGGCCGCAGCCGACTTGGTCGAGGATCACGACACGATTTTGCTCGATGGCGGCAGCACAACTTATGAACTCGCCAGGCAGCTAGTGGGACGACCGCTGCAGGTGGTGACCAACAGCTTGCCGGTAGCTCACCTCTTATCCACGAGCGAATCAATTGACCTCGTGATGATCGGTGGATGTGTTCGGGGACGAACTGCCGTCACCATTGGGCCAATGGCAGATGCCATGCTCAACAGCATCAATGTGGGTAAAGCGTTCCTGTCCGTGGCTGGAATCACAGATCGCGGTTACTTCAACAGCAACATGATGTTGGTGGAGAGTGAGAAGGCAATGCTATCAGCTGCGGATCAGTCGATCGTAGTCGCTGACAGCAGCAAGTTCGGGAGGGTCAGCCTGAGTCGATTATGTGGATTACAGGAAGTGCACGGCGTGGTAACTGACGCTGAAGTACAAACCAAATGGAAAGATCACCTCGACATCGCCGGGGTTGACCTAGTGTTGGCCACAACGGACTCACGATCTCGCGTCGCCGCACAAGAATCACCATCAATTAATTAGGACTCTACGAGTTGATAAAAATGAATTCAACGATCGACCGTAGCCACATCGAACAACTGGTACGAACAGCGGTTCAATCGACGTTAACGGGCCAGGTAACCGAATCGGCACCCACCGTGGCAAGAGCAGCAGCGACCACATCCCCTCCGGGCTGGGTTGATGGCAAGCCAAATCTGCGAGTCAGCATCTCTGCTCGTCACTGTCACCTCACCGATGAACACGTCGAGATTTTATTTGGACGGGGGGCGGTTCTGGAACCAGACAAAGATCTTTACCAGGATGGTTTTTACGCGGCCAAGCAAACGGTGATGGTTGTCGGTCCGCGGAAAAGAATGCTTCCGAATGTTCGGGTGCTCGGCCCAACAAGGCCCGCCAGTCAAGTGGAACTCGCATTGACCGACTCAATCTCTCTGGGAATCAAAGCCCCGGTACGTCACAGCGGAGACATCGCCGAAACACCCGGATGCGTCCTCGTTGGCCCCGCGGGATCGGTGCAACTTGAACAAGGTGTGATCCGTGCCGCGAGGCACGTTCATATGAACCACGCCGACGCCGAACATTATTCGGTTTCCAATGGCGACATGATGCAGCTTCGAATTGTCAGCCCAAACTGCGGTGTGACCTTCGAGGACGTGCTCGTGAGAGCCGACGACGCTGCGAAGCTGGAAGTGCACATTGATACCGACGAAGGCAACGCGTGCAATCTGGATGCAGCAACTGAAGTCATATTAAAAAAGTCCGGCTGCAAGTGTCAGCACTAAGACTTTTAAACCACTGTTAACAAATGTTTTTCTTACGGTCACTTCACCACGAAGTGGTCAATCCTTCCTTCCTGTAGGCAGAATCTGAGATGGCAAAGATTAGTGAAGCACTCGGGATGATCGAGACGAAAGGGTTCGTGTCCCTGCTCGAGGCATCCGACGCAATGATGAAAGCAGCGAACGTCAAGTTCCTGGGTTGGGACAAGGTCGGCAGCGGTCTGGTCAGCGCTTTTGTGACTGGTGATGTTGCGGCAGTCAAAGCAGCTACCGATGCGGGTGCAGCGGCAGCCGGACGCATCGGCGAAGTCGTCAGCGTTCAAGTGATCCCTCGACCCCACGAGGACCTACCCAAAGTCTTGAAACTTCCTGCATCCACCAAGAAGTAGGTAATTCGGTTTACCCCAACAGCCCTTCTGAGTCGCGACGTACCCTCGGGACATGCGAAATCTTCAGGGTGACGGGACAAACTCAAAGATCTGTTTAACAGCGATCTATCCAACATCCAATCAATTTATTTTTGAAACAAAAAGAGAACTCCCATGAACGACGCAATCGGCTTGATTGAAACCAAGGGCCTTTTGTCTTTGATCGAAGCTACCGACGCGATGGCGAAGGCAGCGAATGTAGAAATCGTAAAACGCGTGGACATCGGTGGAGCCTATGTCACCACGATGGTCAGCGGTGACGTAGGAAGTGTCCGAGCGGCAGTTGAAGCTGGCGCAACGGCGGCAGCTCAAGTTGGAGAACTTGTCAGCAGTCACATCATTCCTCGACCATCGGAAGGCTTGACGAAGGCTTTTTTGGCGTAATGGCGGACACTCGGCAAGCCATCGCTTCTGACGCATCAGAAGCTTGCTCGCCCATCGATGCGTTCGCCTCCAACGGTCAATTGACTCTCCGTTTCTCTGACCACTCCCACTCAACCGTTAACCCAGAAGCTCCCGTGCTTGTTCTCGTAGCAAATCTTGGCTCGACCAGCTTTAAGTACCGTCTGTTTGATATGACAAACGAACAGTGCTTGGCTCGCGGTGCCGTGGATCGAATCGGCCAAGCGGAGAGTAACTGTCTGGTGGAGATTGGGGATTGGCAAGACGAACGCACAATGCCAGTGGAAGATCACGGTGTTGCGGTATCAACCTGCTTGCAACAACTGACCGACCCCGAACATGGTGTCTTGGGTGACGCTTCCGAGGTCGCAGCAATTGGCTTCAAAGCAGTGCATGGAGGTCGCCTCTCTGGAGTCTATCAAGTGGATGATGAGGTGCTCGACGCAATGGCGGAAATGAACGCCGCGGCGCCCGCACACAATCCCCCTTACATCGCCGCGATGCGATCACTTCGAGAGAAACTGCCGGGTATTCCTCTGATCGCGGCATTTGAAACCGATTTCCACCAAACCATTCCCGCGAGCCGTCGTGAATACGCGATCCCTCGAGAATGGGCAGATGATTTTCACATCCGCAGGTATGGATTTCATGGAGCCAGCCATCGGTACATCGCAACCCGTAGTGCCGAACGACTGGAACGCCAAGATGCCCGTGTGATCTCTTGTCACCTTGGTGGCAGCAGCAGCTTGACCGCAATTGCATCGGGAAAAAGCGTCATGACAACGATGGGGATGACGCCCCAAACGGGATTACCCCAGAACAATCGTGTCGGTGATTTTGATCCTTTTGCAATCCCGCTAATTATTGAGCGAACCGGTAAAACACTTGACGAGATTCTCTCACAATTGGCCAGTCATGGTGGACTTCTCGGCCTCAGCAACCTGAGTGGTGACATACGTGACCTCGAGCAAGCTGCAGACACGGGAAACACCCAGGCCCAACTTGCCTTGGAAGTCTTTGTGCAAGAAATTCGACGCCAACTTGGCGGCATGCTTGTCGCAATGGGCGGCGCCGACGCGATCGTCTTCACCGGCGGTATCGGAGAGAAGGGCAGTCGAGTCCGTGCAGCAGTTTGCGAAGGCCTTGAAGAGCTTGGAATTGTTCTCGACGCCGAGGCGAATGCATCCGTCAATGGCGAATCCACATTTCACGCACCCAGCAGCCGTATCGAGCTTTGGGTGATCCCAACCAACGAAGAAATCATCGTCGCTCGTCAGTGCGTCGATGTTTTGAATCGGTAGACGAAAGAAGGCGCCACGAACATGTTTGTCGCACGAGTCACCGGATCCGTCGTCAGCACCCAGAAAGTTGCCTCAATGACAGGGCACAAATTGCTGGTGGTTGAGCCGTACCGTCTTGATGAAAAGAAACGTCAGTCTCTCGTTACCACAGGTCGCACCTTCATTGCTGTCGACACGCTTGGCTCGGGGGAGGGTGACTTTGTTTTAATCACCCAGGGCAGTAGTGCCCGACTAACACCCGAAACTAAAACGCTGCCGATTGACGCGGTCATCATTGGCGTCGTCGACACCGTCCACATCGACAAGAAATCCGTATTCTCGCGTCAGGAATCGTAACCCGATTCGGCTTGAACCCCCAACGATTGAACCATGCAATACGACGAAAACATTATCCGGAATGTGGTAGCCCAAGTCCTCGCAGAGGTCGGCCCCATGCCATTGCCGCAATCATCCACGGCAACCTCTCAACAAGATCACGGTCGTTACGGAATCTTTCAGGATGCTGATTCTGCCGTTAATGCGGCAAGAACAGCATTTGAGAAATTCCGCAACTGCACCATCGCCGACCGTAAACAGGTCATTGAGATCATCCGACGCATTTCGATCGAACAGTGCGAAGAGCTCGGAACGATGGAGATGGAGGAAACTAAAATTGGTCGACTTGAACACAAGATCGAAAAGCTTCGAACCCTCGGTGAACAAACCCCCGGGGTTGAAATGCTTGAGACCAAGTGTTTCAGCGGCGACCATGGCCTGGCCGTCATCGAGCGTGCACCGTTTGGAGTCATTGGCGCCATCACGCCCGTCACTCACAGCCTGCCAACAATCACCGGTAATGCCGTAAGCATGCTTGCTGGTGGAAATACAGTGGTGGTCAATCCGCATCCATCCGGCAAGCGTGTTGCCGTTGAAGGCGTTCGAAGATTCAATCAAGCGATCTCCGCAGAGCTTGGCATCGACAATTTGATTTGCGTGATCGCTGAACCCACCCTTGAATCAGCCGAAGCTCTTTTTCAACATCGAAGTGTTGCTCTTATCTGCGTCACCGGTGGCCCCGCGGTCGGACGGGCTGCACTCCGCAGCGGAAAGCGAGCGATTGTCGCTGGCCCGGGCAATCCCCCCGTCGTAATTGACCAAACCGCTGATCTTGACAATGCGGCCCGAAGTATCATTCAGGGCGCCGCATATGACAACAATCTCCTATGCATCGCAGAAAAAGAAGTGTTTGTTGTTGAAGAAGTTTTTGATGACATGATGGCTGCAATGCGTCGAGCCGGAGCCGCGCAACTAGACGCCCAGCAGATTGAACGCCTGACCGGCAAGGCAATTGTGCAAGTCGGCGACGACCAGCATGATGCGGCTTGCAAAGACTTCATTGGCCAAGATGCGTCGGTGCTCGCCAAAGCAGCAGGTCTTGATGTCCCCGATTCCGTGGAGTTGGTGTTTGGCGAAACCGATGAACATCATCCATTTGTCAGCGTTGAGCAAATGATGCCATTTGTACCTTTCGTACGGGCAAGAAATATTGATCACGCAATCGAGATGGCACAAACCTATGAACATGGATTCCGTCACACCGCCATCATTCATTCACGAAATGTTCACAACATGACAAAGATGGGCCGTCAGCTCGACACCACCCTTTATGTCAAGAATGGCCCCAGCATGTCTGCATTGGGACTGGGTGGTGAAGGATACCTGTCATTTTCAATCGCCGGACCAACCGGCGAAGGTGTCACCACAGCCAACACATTCACCCGCGAACGTCGCTGCAGCATGATCGACGAACTTCGAGTCGTATAAAAGAAAACATTAACCATCATGCAACCAGCACGCATCCTAGGATCCGCCCGCGCAACCATCAAGCATCACAGCTTGGATGGGCAGCGATTGGTCGTCATCAGCCTTCTGACTGCTAGCGGCGATGCGGATGGTGCACCCTTGATCGCTCTTGATCAGCTTGGGTCGCGACCCGGTGACAAGGTGATCGTAACGAGTGATGGAAAGTACTCACGAGAACTCACCGGTCAGTTAACCAACCCCGCACGCTGGACCGTCATGGGAATTGTGGACGAATAGGAATGGCAGCCATCGACACCCAGCATCCAATGACCGTCGACCCCAGCGAGATTAAAAAAATCGCCAGGCAAGTCATTGCGCAACTCCGTGCCTCAGCCAGTTCCTTTGATCCCGCTAGTCAACCGACGCAAACCAAACAAACCGCCCGTGTCATTGAAGAAAAAGTGATCTCGGTTCACTTAATCGATGAATTACCCGAAACAACCTCGCAATTGTTTGTTCGATCTGACGCGGTGATAACTCCTGCAGCCATCGATGAAGTCAAACGCAGGCAGATTGAAATCAATCGCACCGCCGATGATCACAATTCAAAGTCATCTGTCGAGAAAATCACCGGAAGAATCATTGATGCACGACAGCCCAAACGTGCAGTGGCGGTTGCCGCTCAACTGAAATCACGCGGCTTAGAAAGACTGCAGCACCAAATCATACTCAGTGACAAACCGGCTCAGGACCTTCACCAACTGATCAGCGAACAAGGTGAAGTTGCAGCCGTGGCGGGATCACTGGAAGAAATTTCACGATTTAGCAAAGAGCTTGCTGTGACCACTTGGGTACTCGACATGAAACGCTTGAACCTCACTGCGGCGGTAAATGTCGCGGCAAGAATTGCTCGGATGGAGAAATCAGGGAAATGAAACTCGCTCGAACCATCGGCACGCTAACTCTCTCTCGGTACCATCCGAGCATGCAAGGAGCGAAGCTTCGCTGCGTTGAGGTTGTTGACGACATTGATCGCCTTGCAACCGAGCCCCTGGGTGGTGACACGCTCATCGCTTGGGATCTTTGCGGAAGTGGCCTCGGCGACTTGGTCGCCCTCGCAGAGGGCCCTGAAGCAACACAACCGTTCCACCCCGACATCAAACCTCTCGATGCATCCATCGTCGCACTACTTGATGATGTATCCATTCGCGGAAATTAGCGTGATTTGCTCGACAATCACCATTTTGTGATCAACCCTTTAACCATCGAAGCGGTCGCCAAGAAAGTCACCGCAACATCAATCCTTGAGAATCAAAATGCAGAATCTCCACAGCATCAAACAAGACATCTGCGATATTGGTAGTCGCATCTACAATCGGCAATTCGCGGCGGCCAATGATGGCAACATCACGGTTCGTGTCAGCGAGAACGAAGTCCTCTGCACGCCAACCCTCCACTGCAAAGGGTACTTAAAACCGGATGACATCTCACTGATCGACATGACCGGAAAACAACTTTCCGGTCGCAAAAAAAGATCCAGCGAAGCTTTGCTGCACTTGGAAATCTATCGCCAGCGTGAAGACATCAAAAGCGTTGTTCACTGTCACCCGCCTCATGCGACCGCATTTGCGATCGCCAGAGAACCCATTCCTCAATGCGTCTTACCAGAGGTGGAGGTTTTCTTGGGTGATGTCCCAATCACCAAGTACGAAACACCCGGCGGTCAAGAGTTCGCTGATACGATTCTGCCCTTCGTACAACGAACCAACGTCATGATCTTGGCCAATCATGGAACCGTTAGCTACGGTGAGTCGGTCGAGCAAGCATACTGGTGGACGGAAATCCTTGATTCATACTGTCGAATGTTGATGCTTTCGCGGCAGCTTGGAAACGTCTCCTACTTGAGTGGCGAGCATTCTCAGGAACTATTGGATCTTAAGCAGAAATGGGGATACAAAGATCCACGCAACACACCCGAGTATGACAACTGCGATATCTGTGCAAATGATGTCTTCCGAGATTCGTGGGCGGAAGCCGGAGTGGAGCGTCGAGCTTTTGCCGCCCCCCCCGCAGTCAAAGCCGCTGCCGCTGCCGCGGCCAAGGCGGGTGGCCATTCAGGAGCCAGCCAAGAAGACGCGTTGGTCAAAGCGATAACCGATGAGGTGATTCGCCAACTTCAGCAGAGCTGAGTACGCTTCATCCTGATTTTACTTTCCTTTCTCAAATCACTGTTTTTGCAAGAGTTCTTTCATGAAAGTTTCGATCATCGGCGGCGGCGGGTTGGTTGGATCCTGCGCGGCATTTGCCCTTCAGTGCGGTGGAATTGCAAGAGAGATCGCCCTGCTCGATGTCAATCAGGAACTTGCAGTGGGTCAGGCTTTGGATTTGCAACATGGGGGACCAAGTGTTGCCGACCAGACCATATCAGGAGGTGGTTACGAACACATCGCTGACAGTGACATTATCTGCATCACCGCTGGTCTTCGGCGCAAACCTGATGAATCACGTCTTGACCTGATCAATCGCAACACTGACCTGTTCATGCAAATCCTCAGCGATGTGAAAGCTGCCGGTCCAAAATCATCAGCGATCGTCGTGGTCGTCAGCAATCCCGTCGATATCCTGACCTACGTCGCTGCTCGAGAACTTGGTCTACCTTGCAACCAAGTCATCGGCTTGGGCACCCAACTTGATACCATTCGCTTCTGCTCTTTGATATCGGATCAACTGAACGCTCCGCCGACGCAAACACGAGCACTGATCCTGGGTGAACACGGCGACTCCATGGTTCCGATCTGGAGTAGTGCCACCATTGCTGGCCTTCCTTTAGATCGATACCCAGGTTGGACCCCCGCACTTGCTAACCAATTATTCACCCGAACTCGAGGCAGCGGTGCCGAGGTCATCAAACGAAAGGGTGGTGCAGGCTTTGCCGTCGGCATTGCGATCCGTGACGTGATTGAAGCCATCGCCTTGGACAAACGTTGTGTGCTGCCGGTAAGCAGTGTTCAATCTGGCTGCTACGGAATCCGCGATGTGGCGTTGTCCGTGCCAACTGTTGTCGGCAGATCTGGAGTGATGGACCGCATGGAAATTGAGCTATGGCCCAAGGAAGTTCAGGGAATGCGAGCGAGTGGTGCGGCCCTTCGGAAAACCCTTGACGTGGTTCTTCAGAGAATCGCCCGATAGATCAATGGAACTGGCCGATGCATGAAACTGGCCGATGCATGGCATTGGGCAGACTCTCTGAATTGGGTAGAGCAACTCGCTCTTCGGTTCAACGAGATGCGCCATTGCAATTGATGACTATTGCATCGACTTGAAAATCAAAAGCGCTCCGGGCCTGGCCACCTTGATCTGATCGATGGCAATGACTTAACGGATCTAATTCCTTGCTCTTGAAATCATTCTTTTGTGGATTGATTCGTTAATGATTGATCAAAGTTGACAGACTGGAGTGATTGCTGCCCAAGACAATTCTTAGCGTTTTGCGACACACACGTCACCGCGGCAACCAGCGTAGGGTGGTTGATCAATCCAGAGATGGCTTTACCTAGAAACAGGCGATCCACAGAGTCGGTGCATGAACGAATTGCCCCGATTATCTTGGTGGATTGACTTAAGGCCACCAGAAGAACAGCTATTTGCACCTGCCAAAATGTTGTCAGGCATTTGACCTAGATCGTCTGATCAGCTGCACTTGATGCCAAAGCCATGAAAATGCACGACGATGGCAGGTGACTCCACCACAACGTTCTCAGGTGACTCCATTAAGCAAAAAGAGTCACCAACTGTCGCAAAAGAGAGATTGAGAAGTCCCGCCAATCAAGACAACGACTCGTCCAACAGAGCGGTCTCGACCACTAACGCACCAAGAGTAAAACCTGCGTCTGAAGATCTTCACCAGATCCAACCATCGGCACATCACTTTGGCCTCGGTTCAAAACGGTGAAAGGTAAATCGCTCAAGTGTTCAACAAGCGATTGATTCTCGGACTGGCCCACTTCAAAAGCGGTAGCATCATGCTGAACTGCGGTTGGATCCCGTCGCAGAGAATCGACTAAACCGATCACAGGAGCATCCATCGCCAAGGACATGGCCAACGAATCGACACCACGTTGATCCGACCAAACCAACTGGTAGAAACGGTCGAATTGCTTGGCAGTCAACTGCAAGTAAAGCACCGAAGCTTTCGTTTTCTTCGAATCAGCCTGCCGCAATGCAAGCCCCGAATTCTCTGGGGAAATGTCTGCTGGATTTCCTGAACTGGAAACAATTGCCTCAAGAATTTCTGGTTCAACGGCGACTCGATTGGATTGACGAATCCCAACTTCGGCCAACGCCTCCCGCACGCATTGTTCTTGTTGGCCGACCTCCGTTCGCCGAAGCTCGAGGACCAACACTGCACCTAACATCACCGAAGTAACTTCTTTCTGGCGTTCCCTCACTACGGACTGTGATGTATCAAGATCGCCTCTGGCTAGATCTGAAACAACTGCACTCTCAGACATCTCTTCGATCAACCCTTTCGCAATCGAATCAGATGATGTGGTAACGGATGATGCAATCTCCGTTGCAGCCAAGGATTCGGATGACGAAGGCACCGATTCATTGGATTCCATCACGACCTGTTGTTCTGATGACAATGGTTTAACGATGGAGGGGGCAGAGGTATCTGCGATGTCTTCGCGTGGACTTGGCTTTCCCGGTACCTCATCTCGCCCAGAGTCAGTAATCAACGAATCGGCTACACCAACTTTATCGTCGTCTCGATCGATGACCACTATCAAGAGGCCGATACATGCAGCTAGAGCCAGAACCGCAGCAATCAGACGATGGCTGCTAACCCGAGATGGCATCATGACAGAAGCGACGATTGGTCGTTCGCTCAGCTTCATTAAAGGATGTGTTTCTGAAACGCCTTCCTCGCGAGCTCGGGCAACAGCAGCAGTCAAAACCAGCTCAGAAAAACCAGGTGGCAAACTTGCTCCGGTGGACTGATTCCCCAATTCCTGAAGTGCAACTTTCAGATCACTCATCACTGCCAATCGCTTCGCGAGCGTTGGATCTTCGAGCAACCATTGTTGTAGCGACTGCGATTCATCAGCATCGAGAGCATCATCTAGATACTCACTGAGAAGCTGATTCATTTGATCTTCTGAAGGTCGCATGGCTCTCGTCAAATAATGTGTCCGTCGTCATCAGCAAATCAGCTGATGCATGAGCGATATCACGATAAAACAAACGCGTTCTTGAGTGCATCAATCAACAAAGCAGTGTCTGGTCCAACCTACCCCCGCCCGAGCCTCGAAGAAATATGAATGTCACGAGGCACCCCGCCAAAGCGGAAAAATCACATTAAATTACCGTTGATTGATACCGATCACAGCGCAGCGGCGTGTCCTGAAAACGCTAAAACTCAGCTCAGTAACGCTTGAAAACACTTAAAAACGCCTCAAAAACACTCAAAAACGCCTCAAAAACCAAGTGTTCATGCCTTTCAGACGCTCGATGAGTCGAAAAGTTCCCTGGCTGCTCACAAAGTTGACGCATAACCGTCTAAAAATAGGCGATTGATATCAATTGAAGTCATCTGAAAATCCCATCGAATCTCCTCCAACGTGTCACAAAATATCAACAGCCACCATTCCATGGATCACCAAGCTATCCTTCGCACGAATCAAAAGGTCTACGATTCAATGGCGGCGGCAAATTCCCCACTCTGCCGACCCGCAACCGATGAGGAATTGGCCGAACCCTTAAAAACGGTTGATGGCTGCGGTTGGCTTGGTAAATCAATCGCTGGCAAGCACGTTCTGTGCCTCGCGGCGGGCGGCGGCCGACAAAGCTCTCTCTATGCAGCTGCGGGGGCGATTGTCACCGTCGTGGACATCAGCGCTTCAATGCTGGAACTCGACCGACGAGTCGCTGCCGAACGGGGCTTCCATTTTCGCTTAATCGAAAACAGCATGGAGAGTCTACCCATGCTGAGGGACGGTGAATTTGACATCGTGATTCACCCTGTTAGCACCTGTTACGTCCCCAACATCCTGCCTGTTTTTCGCGAGATCAGTCGAATCACGCGTCCCGGTGGGATCTATGTCAGCCAACATAAACAGCCCACCAGCCTTCAGGCCTCACTAGATCCCAATCAACGCGGTCATTACGAAATCGAGCATGGCTACTATCGAAAGCGACCAATTCCCGAGCCAAAAAAAGAAAGCAAGAACTCGCAACGTCTTCGTGAAAGGGGAGCGATTGAATTTTTACATCGCTGGGAACAAATCATTGGAGGCATGTGCCGTGCGGGCTTTGTTATCGAGGATCTCACCGAACCGATGCATGGTCAAGAAAACCCAGCTCGGGGAAGTTTTGCTGATCGGGCAAACCACATCGCACCTTACGTTCGAATCAAAGCCCGACGCCTGAATTCGAATCGTTCAACAGACGCCACCATCAACAATATCTGGCTTCCAGAAAACTAAAGTGACGTTTCGGTAGCAGCCATCGAGACCCTCCCTTCACACTCCGATTCCAATCACCAAGCAATGATTGGCCGATGTCTTATGAGGGCTTGCGTCGCATCAGAGCAGTCAGAAAGAAACAACCGATCAAGGCACAAAACGCAAAGCCAATCCGACCGAAGGTGGATTGGGATAAGGCGAATACCTTTGCAATTCCTTGATCTTGGATCCCATTTGGTTTTTCTTGCGTTAACTTGTCTCTTGATCCAAGATTAAAACCAGAATCGGTCGTGTTCCCTGATGGAATGGTTAACAAAAGCGGAGAAGTATTCATCGTGGGATCAATCACAATCGCCTCAGTCTGCAGCTCTTCCTGCCAATCAACGGTCAACAACAGATCGATACCCGGATTCTGAGCTTTGACTGTGCAGCTACATTCTCCCACCATGTAACGACAAGCATTGAGCACCACCTCAGGATTCAAAGATTCCGCTGGGATAGCGTCAAGCATCCGACCTCGGCCAAAAATGGGAACGAGAAAAGGTTTCCCCTTCTCGATCCCGAGTGATTCAATCATCGACAAGGTAGCGACCTCCTCAGCTTGACCCATCGCCAAACGTCGCAACTGAAAATCAACTCGCAAAGGTACACGACAACGCAAAACATCATCCATCGAAGCACCAGGGTTCTGGATAAAATATTCAGCGGCCTCGTCTTGCGTGATAACACCTTCTGGCAACTTAATTTCCTGATTGGCACGAGCAATACTTGCCAAAAGCTTGCGCTCAACCTCAGCATTGACAGATTCATCGGCCCCCTCAACCAACACCCAGACTGCAGAGACGCCCGCAGCAAGGTCCTTGACCAATGCCTCACGCAAAGGCGAGGAAAGCCACGAAAGAACCGACGCCCCGGTCAGTTCACCCGACCAACCAAGTCGGTGATTGCCATCCTGTGTTGGAAAATAGACTTGCAGTTGATCAGTGACGCCTTGATCGACGCCCTCGAGTTGCCACCACTGCTCCTCTGTTAATTGATTGACATCAATGATTTCGATATCGACATTCCGTTCACCAACTTGCTTATCCTGCAATAAATCAACGGCTTCCTTGATATCCGATGCCTCAGGATTTTCGACCAAGGCAACGATTCGATATCGATCAACCTCCCACCTCTCCAAGGCATAGCGAAAGACGGGCAACTTGCATGCCTGAGCAAAATGACACGAAAACAACCACATGACAACGATCAACCACCGTCTCCATCGACCTCGAGGTGACAGAGCCGAGGGCTCAATTGCAGAAGAAACAAGCTTGAACTTGGGTCTGAAGTTCATTGCGGCAAACTTCCAAAAGCGTAAATCACTCCACGGTCGGTGCTGACAAACATTCGACCATTTGCAACGGCAATCCCATGAGCCGTTCCATCAATCGGTTGCCACCAAATTAATTCCCCTGTCTCACCTGAATAGGCTCTGACTTCTCCTTGGAAACCCAGTAACAGCGAGGGCCCTGCCTTGACCATGTCCAGTGGAGGATCACATTCAATTTTCCAACTCCAGGCTTTCTGCTGCCTTGATTTAGCTTGTTTGATCTTCTCTTTCACCTCCTCCGAGGGCTGCTCATCTTTTTTCACCGAAGCGGCAGCCTGATCCATCTCCAACTGAGCCTCAAGATACTCGGATCGATCAAGCTTTTTTAATTCCTTCCCCACCGAGAGCCACGCTTCTGCACCTTCAACCAAAATCCGGTTGGTTCCCGCAAATGATGCGAGAGGCCTTTTCCCAGATAAATTAGTGACCCGAATCTGTCGGTCCGTTTCCTTTTGATGATTCGGACCGGCTAACAACATTTCATCTTCGGTCAAAATGCAAAATACGCCTCCCGCCTCACCAACCGATCCAAGCGGAACGCCATCTAGTTTTTTGAAGGCGAGTGGTGCCGCACGCCCCTGGGGCACATACAGATTCTGTTTCGATGCCAACAAAGCACCCTGTAAGGTAACCGCCTTCACCTTCTGCCGAAAGCAACCAGTGACATCCGATTCGCCGGTTGCGGCATCGACCGTGACCAAGTGGGAATCTTCCCACGGAACCAACGAACCTGCAAAGGTCGCTAATCCATCTTCAACCAAAACACCAGTTCGAATGGGCCACATTGAGATCAATCTTCGATCATTAAAAATGTGTCGCTTCGAATCACTGGCACGCATGCTCCATACTTTTTCACCCGAGTCCTTGCGAAGGCAATAAGCGTTACCGTCATCGGCGCCAAACAGGACGCGGTCACCATCAATGGTGGGCGGCAGACGGACTGGCGCCCCAACAATACGCACCCACGATTCCTCACCGGTTTCGGCATCTAGAGCGTGGACAGCATCATCACTGCTGGAACCAAAAAAAACCTTATCGTCATCAGCAGTTACAAAATAACAGGGATCAAAGTTTCGCATCGATTGCAAATCTCGATTACCCGTGTAGGCATCCCACTTGGCCGGACCACTCCATGCTGTTCGTGGTGGCTGAGTTGATCGCCATACCCACAAGCGTTCCAACGGGAAATCCAACGCCTCGGTGGTCACTCCGCTGCGCCGATTATCATGTCGGTAAGTCGGCCAACCCTCCGCATGAATCACCTGGTTGGCCATCACATGGATCAGAAACAAAAAAGCCTGCGAACAGCTGAATCCTCGCTTGCATAAAACAGATCTCATGGCAACTTACCTCCAGTCTCTTCATTATCAACTTGCTCACCCCTGACAACGGGCGCAAACCCAATCGAACATTCCATCCAACCACCACAGGAACATCCTCCGCCAGCCTCAGGTGAAAACAACATCCCTTGGGCAGGGATGGTGCTGAGCCAACAACTTGGCCGAAGTCTCGCGAACTCGGAAGTCGCCTCATCCTCCAACGACCAGAGCGTGACGGGTCCGGAACCACCGCGATAGATAATCGACCCCCCCGCACCAATGGGTGTGGCGCAACCGCGTCGTTTCCCCAGCGTGTCTGTCTTCAACACCTCGCCGCTCGCCGCATCAAGAATGTGTGGCTGCAAGAAAATCTGGCCCGACATCAAAACAGCATGTTGCATGTGCCCACCATGATTGTCTTCGGACCACTTCACATGCCGCTGCCAACGTTGATCCCCGCTCTGCGAATCAAACGACGTTAGATGAAACTTTCCTCGTGATGAAGTCTCCAGAACAAACTGCGAGTCATCCGCTACACCAAAAGCAATGACCTCGACCGATTCTGATGTCGGTGCCCGAACCTTCCACTTCTCGGTGCCCGTTTCAAGATCAAGGCAAACCACAACCGAGTTAGGCCATATTTTGGAATCCGGCAACCGACCATTCGCTGGTAAACGCTGGCCATCCGGTTGATTTTGTTCGCCTGAACCTTCAGCACCCTCGGAAGGCTCAACCACTTCAACAAAGTAAAGATTCCCATCATGAATGGTGATTGTTGACTGCAAAACTGCCTCGACATCACGCTTCCACTTCAAATCACCATACTTTTTGTCGTAAACCATGATGCTTCGGCCACAAACTTTTGATGCCGCTGTGTCATTAATTCCATCGTACCAGCCAGGCTTACTCCAAAACTCTGAATATGAGCCACCTGAGGAAACAACGGTCCCGATCAAGTGTTCATCTGTGACAGCGACATAGCCCCAATCGAAACCTGCCTGGTAACCCTCTGGTGGCCGAACCGTATGAAGCATCTCACCACTTGCCGCATCAATCACCCAGAGGCAATCACCCACAGCGGCATAAACTTGACTCTCGTCCGCACACCAGTTACCACTGTCACGTGGAATATTCACTCTTCTTAGGTTCGGTAATTCCAACGACCACAAAACCGCGCCATTGAACGCATCCAAAGCGATCATCCGGTTCATCCCCTGATGAAATAGACGTCCACCGACTGCCAGCGGAGCGGGCATCCGAGGATTCCGGTCAATTCCAAAATCGGCGCCCGGTCGTCCGAGCCAACGCACCTCCAAGTCAGCGGCATCATCCACTCCATTGAGCGTCTCTCCAACAAATGACGCATTTGCTGGACTACCGTATTGATGTCCCCATTCGGCCAAACTCTCCAACGCTTGATGTGATCCCGACCAAATTCCTGACTCAATGGGTAACCATTTAACCTTGGTGTCCTGATAAAACGTTTCATCAGGAATCGAATTTGAGACGCAAATCATCGCACCCGACGGTGATAACCACTCGCCTGCCTGCTCAATTCCAGCCCGAGAAACGATCACCAAATTCGCAAAACTTTTGGGCAGGTCAGTCCTTAGCTGGGCAGAGAAGTTAACTCCATACTGACCTCTTTCGTACCAATCCTTTCGCAATTGATTCAGTTCGCTCTCGCTATCGCAGACCGCAATCACGGTGAGCTCTGTTCGCTGCAACAATGCTGAAGCCCAGGAGTCTTCAAGACCAGCATCCATCACTGCGATGCCTCCACTGGTCTCTAGTTGATCCAGAACTCGACCAGCTATTCCCAGTTCACCGCTTACCGCTCCAGCGGTAGGCACTCGATAGTTCATCCCCGAATCTACGGTAAAAAAATCGCTAAGGTACCTTTTCTGCTCATGACGAACCGCTATGCGATAATAGATCGGCGTTTCAGCTTCTAGATCATCGAGAACAACAGTGTGGCTTGAACCCTTAGCAACCGACTCCTTGTAGCTGCCAAGTTTGCGAGTTGAACCGTAAGCAACCGTTGCAGGCCCCACCATGTTGGACTCCCAACGCAACTCCGCACTCGTCGAAGATAGAAAACGCAAGCCGCTGCTAACTTTGAAATCTGGCTTCGCAACACCTTCAACCACCGACGCATTTCCCTCACCTTCTTCGGATTGTGTTTCCGGAAGCTGTCCACTGGCAGGATCAGTCGACAGGAAAAAGCAAAGGTGCAACGATGCAATCCATATCCAAACGGGAAATTGCGATCGCGCAAACAAGACACAACGAGTCAATCCTGAAATCATCGCCCGGGTTCCCTCTCCAAAATTAACTAGCCTTTCTGATCGATGCATCGACATCAACAAGCCTTTCATCTTCAATATCCAGATTGCGTTCATCCAATTAGCCGGATTCAACAAACAGAATGCAAAGGTGTGCAACAAATCGCGGGTACGTAAAAACTCAATCAGCACCATGCAAATTCAATACAATTTCAATTTTCATCAGCCCAGAAGAACCCAGAAGAACCCAGAAGAACCCAGAAGAACCCAAGCGACAACGAAAAAAATCTCATTGCCAATCATCACAAAGCTTGTTCAAAACACTAAATCTTCTGAAGTCAATCATCGATCCATAAGAGGCCGCAATCCATCCCCGTCTTCTTTTAATTCTAAACCAACATATACGTTACTTCTTGGATTTCCCGGTTAGCAACCATCGCATTCCATCTGTCACGATGCTTTGCCACTCTGCCGATTCGATGGTCTCATTGTGATGACCAAGAGAAATCCCAAATACCCGAACCCCAAGATGTTGGTTAACCCAAACCACAGGCTCATTTTTTTTCGTCTCCGGACTATAGGCTGTCGCGAGTACAGTCGTCGCCGGCCAAACCTCTTCAATGATGTACAGTTCTCCGTTGGGGGTATCCCACCCTTTGCCAATCACCTCACCGACCGAGTACTTACTCGCATCATCTGTAAGCTGAACATTGAGGGAACGTTTCACTCTTTCATGTCGCCGACTGGTCACACCAAGCAATGCCCTCCATGCATCAGCGGCATCAGAATTGCGATATGAGTGCATGGAGCAGTGAATCACCATCGCCGGCACTCCACTCTTTGTATGCCCATCAACAATGCCTTGCACGAAGCGAGGGTCCTCAACGCCACCAAAGCACTCGTTGTGGATCACAAGGTCATAGCCGTTGATCCAAGTTGGATCTTCGTAGACATCTGCCTTGATATCCCGTCCGGAGCCGTACTCCAAAACAGTCCAATCAATGCCATCAATCTGCTTTGACAGGCCCGCACTGATTAACTTCTTCTGGTTCTGGTAATCATGGCAGCAGCCTCCAGTGATCAACAAGACTTTCAAAGAAGGCACCTGATGATCCGTATCCTGATCGGCCTGCTGTGACTTTCCGGTGCTCGAGAAAAGAGTTCCCAAAAAGAAAAAGAGCAGAAGAACACGGGACAGTGGAACGGGAAACCTATAGGAACACATAAAGCACTCTCCCGAGAAAAACAGTTGTGAAAGAGCCTCCCAGGGAATCTCAACTTATCGGTCGACCCGGCGGGCTCTTGTCCTTCGTTCAATAATGTAATGGTTTCCACTCACCAAGAGTTGTGAGGCCGCTGGTACAAAATAGGCATGAAAACTGCACGTGGAATCAATTGACCAACGCGAATGCGTCAAAAGGAACAGATTATTCGGACAGAACCAAGCAAAACGTTCAGATATTTGATCGGACCATGGAAGTCGGACCGCGAAGCGTTGCCACCCAAAGCGTCATTGACTGCCAACATGACGCACAATCAATTTTTGCGAGCTCTCGACGGAGCGAATCGCGTCACACCATCTGCGACCCGGTGATTTGCGGATGGATCGAGCCACAACACCATCAATCTGCTGAACAACGCGCATCCATGACAAAGCAACCATATTTTCTGGAACTCAATCCAAGAATGGGAATGAAGAATGTTAGCTAAACTACTCGCAGCGTTCATCTTGATTCCTCTGATTGAGTTCATCTTGCTCGTGGAAATGGCAGCTCGAACAAGCTTCGCCACCACATTTCTTGTTGTCGTCGCCACTGGAATTCTGGGCTCATTTCTTGCGAGAAGAGAGGGCCTGCAGGCTTGGAAAAGGTTTCACTTGGCAATGAACCAAGGCCGTGTTCCCAGCGAAGAAATTCAGGACGGCCTGATGATCGTCTTCGCCGGCGCATTGCTGCTAACACCCGGCTTGTTGACCGATGCGGTTGGATTCCTCCTGTTGATACCGCAGGGCAGGGGAGTGATTCGCGGTTTTGTCCTTAGCCGCTACAAAAATCAGGTTGACTTTAAAATGTCAAGCTCACACGGATTTCAGATGCACACTCAATCCGAGAACCAGCATCAAACTCCACACCCACTTGACCGCCACGATGCCATTGATGTGGAAGTCGTTCGCAAAAAAGACAGCTGAATCAGGCTGATTTATCGGCGATATCGATGCGGCATTAGACGTGACTGCAACCGATACATAATGACCGGCAATCCGGCCCCGACTACAAGAATCCACTCACAGGGTTCACTCATCACGACGACGCGTCACCTCCACACAACGCGAGAGGTGTCCCTCCATGTTTCGCAACGTTAGATCCAACCGAACGCTTGAGTATCGGTGACGCGGGAGTGATCAGTGATTGCGTTAAGTTGGCACTTCATTGCCATCTGAAATTACAACCGGCTGATTAGTCATACAGAGATAAAAAACAACGTAAACGATTGAGGCAAAACCGCCTGCTGCAATCATTGCCGGAATGATACCGAAGCAAAACAAAAGCAAGCCGACGATCGCTGCCACCAAAAATACGCCAGAAATGACGATTCCGATCAAGAATAAAGTCAGTTTATTTCCGCTGGTGTATCGCCACGACATCCCAATTGAATCCCATGCACCCAGTCGTTGGTCCACCACGAACAACTGCGACATTGATAAACCCAACGTAACAATAATCATTGGGATCACAAACAAGACAAGACCAACCAACCCACCGATACCAGTACTCTCAATCGTCATTTCTCGGGTGGCCGCAAATGCTATTGCAGTAGGAATGCCAATCAAAACAAGGCCCAACGAGGCGACAGCAACAGAAAGGATCAACACGGTACCAATAGCCGCAAACAGATAAGGCCCTGCCGAAAACATACGACTAAATTCAACGGAACGCCCTCGGGCAATATCCAGCATGACAATTGACTGGCCCAGTTGCATCCATAGCCCAAGAACCCAGAAAATTGCGTAGAGGACCAAGTGCAATACAAAAACATAGGTGGGATCAATTGACAGGAACCCAGAAAAAGAGACCAGCAAATTCTGAATAAAGGTGGCCCCATAATTCACACCGGACAGGATCACCACCACCACACACGCCACCGCCCAATTCACCTTAAAAACTCCCCAAGATTTGCTGATCACTTCATCGACAGTGACCAACTTTGGAGAAATCTCACCTCCACCAACCTCTTCAAAAAACTGTGTTGATGCGGGCGCGTAGGGATTAGGTGCATTCGAATCACCCGATAAATTCTCCAAGCGATCGGCGGCAATCGCAAGTCCAGAATCGACCAAAGGATCAGGCCCTGAATCACCTGAGCCTGAAAAGCGGACTGAATTCGCTTCTGAAGCCCCCGCCCCAGACTGATCATTGCTTGCCTCTTCTGAATCCGTTTCTCTTGCCGCAGCGTTGGCGACGAAAACATGGGAGCAACTCGGACAACGAGAACGACGGTCGAGATTCTCTTCGGAGATCCCTAGAACGGCACTGCATTTCGGACACGAAACTTCAACACTCATGGGCAAAACCCGGAAACGATTACAAAGAAATGGTGAGCAAGTATTTGCCTAGCAATTGCGTTGGCCATCAATCTCGTCACATCACGGTCCGTCGGTCATCTGATTGTCATGATCGATCAACATACCCCCAGTGTCAAATGCAATACCCAGTTGGACGCGATCGAATCAGGCAACAGGGCGGAATCCAGTCGATCAGATTGTCAGACTGCAGGGAAATCCCCCAGCAAAACGGTGGCAGGAAATAATTTCCCGGAAGAAGAAAGCCACTTATCGACGACTTGAAACGCAGGACTTCGTCGGCAAAGGTTCGCACCGTCAACAAAACAGCTCGTAACGAATTTTTGATGACATCGCTTGAGATTTTGAAATCTACAAACCAAGTTGAGGCCACCGCAAAATAGCAGGCATACCTTGATCTATGAAAGAATCAAATCACGAATTAGATGTTTAACATTCGTTAAACGTTGCACGTCATTCGATGATGGTAATTGCCCATGAAAATGAACATGGGAACAAGTGCCAGAGAGCAATCGATGTTATTCCTTGGCGGGTAAACGTCCCACGGCCCAAAGAACTCCGTTAGAGAAGGTTTCCAGAAAAACAGCATCCTCAAATGTCTCGTTTGAATGACCATAGGTCGTGCCAAAGACTCTGGCTTTTCCGAAACGATTGGTCCAGATAACCGGATGCTTCTTTCCTGTCTTTTCACTTGTTGAAGTAGCGAGCACCTTGGTACTGGGCCAAACCTTTTCGATGATATAAAGCTCATCCAGAGCGCTTCGGTATCCGCTAGGAAAACCCTTCATGATGGGGTGATCCTTAGCCACAACTTCAATTGGGTAATGACTCTTGTGCTCGTGACGCCGACTCGTTACTCCAAGAAACTGACGCCAATCGTCAATTTCCGCTGAGCGATAGGTGTGCATGGCACAGTGAATCACAATCGCATTGACACCTTTACGATGAGCTTTCGTAATGCGTTGAATGTATGCCGAATCGGTTGTGTTGGCGAAACACTCATTGTGAATCACAAGATCGTATCCCACTGCCCAATCATCCTGATCGTACAAGTCAATCTTGGCAGAAGTACCCGTTCCACCCTCACTTATCACATCCCACTGCGCCGCCACACCGCGACTCTTCAACGCGAGCTGCATTGCTTTCGTCTGGAAGTCGTAATCGTGGCAACAGCCACTGGTCACCAACAGAATACGGACAGGTTTTTCATCTTGCTGCCCTTCGGATTTTTCGCCTTCTGCGTTATCACCTTCCGCGCCACAAACAAGCGTGGTGGTCATGCAGGCTAGTAACATCAACAGAAAAAAATTGCGAGCGAACTTGAGCAACATCTGCAAACTCGAAAAGATTAGGTTTTGAAAAACGTCACAATAACTCTCACGCCTCATCTTGCATTCTCATGCAAGGATTTAACGCACCGAAATTCAAATCAGGCAATTCTCGCCACGGTAGATGATGGCCCAAATACCCTTGGCATCACCTGCACCGGCGAAGAACCGTTCAGTACCTTGGAAAATGCAATACCAGGCGAAGATCCAATTCTTACCAAAAACGGACCATTAGAATCGATCGTCTAGTTCAACCGGTTCCATGACCTTAGTGTTTCGTTCAACGGCAACCACGGTCGTTCTCTGTCGAATTCCATCTCGACTCTCCGCAGTCACGGGAAGGACTTGGCGTTTGTCAGGCAACTCCATTCTGACGGTGAATGAGCCATCTTCTTGAAGCTTCACCGGACGACCCGCTACCGACACGACAGCCGTGGGGACTGTCTTCCCGAAGATGATTAATTCGGCGTCGACCTTGAATGGCAAGCTCGCTTCTCGCAACAGCGAGGGATCCGCTACCGTTTGTCCCTGAGCGCCACGCTTCGGCATACGACGACTCAAGCGGTCCTCAAATACGGCTTTCAAATCTTGACCCGCGTCGTCATAGCCACCACTGAGCGAATAGATTCGCTCATAGTCCTCCGCGATGTCCTGCCAGTGCTCATCCAACCGCTCGCACTCACCGGGCCGTGGTGTTTCAACAACGTTGCTGCGGCAAAGGGTGTAGAAATCGCCATTATCCGACACATAACCGATCAGAACTCGAAATCGCGAGGGCGGCTCATCAACGTCCAGATACCAAGTATCAACACCACCATGAATCGTAATGTCCCGCTCGACACTCTCAGCTGAATTGTTGTCCACATCGGCAACACTCAGCAGACGCAGAACTGGCACGGCTGTGTGCCAACGTTCGGCCAAGGACGATTTGGCTCGCTCCACCGAAGCGCGGGTAATCTCCCAACTCGCTTGCAGCCAAAAAGAATCGCGAACCAAAAGAACGATCCGATCTTGATGTGGCTCACTGACCCGCTCTCGCTTTGACCCACGACTGACTGCAGCTCCTGCCACCAAGGTCGCCGTAGAGAGGTCTTTGTTTTTCTGCAGTGTTTCCCTTCGTTTGCGAAGCTGCGCTCGAATCCTTGCAGCCTTTGGGGAAACCTTGGGTTCCGGCAACTTAGGAAGTGGCTTTGAGGAATTAGGAGAATGGGAACTTACCGAGCGACGCGAGGATGCTCCGCGGGCCTTGGTCGAAGCCTTCACTTTTGGGGACGAAGCTGATTTCCCCTTGGCTGGTTTGGTTGACGCCGTTTTTTTTGCGTTAGCTGCTCGCCCCTTCGCCACGCTGCGTTTGGAAGTTACCTGCTTCTTCTCGGCAGTGGGACCTTTTTTACTGGAAACCCGAGAGACTTTCGGGGCCGAAGCCTTCGCAACAGCTTTGCTGGATTTGGGTTTCGCCTTCGCAACCCCTTTAGCCTTGGAAGCTGCGTTCGCTTTGCGTCGCAGTCTTCGCTGGATCTTTTGGATCTCGTCGACTAATTCATCTTTCTTGAGGCCATGCCACCCTGGAACTCCGTAATTTTTGGCCAAATCAGCGAGTTCTCGTCGTGTCTGCGCTCGTAAATCTGCGGTTGTGATCATCTTCGGCTCCGAATCTTCAAACTTGACTCACGTCCGTGGATGGACATTAGCCCGCTGGATTTTGAATCACTGATCGGCGTACTGACTCTCCTTGCAAAGTACGACGTTTACTCAAATGGTTTGCGCGTCCCAGCGCAAAACAATGCCTCGTATCACACAAGTTTTATTGGCAGGAGTGACCGGGCGGGGGTGCAGTCAAGTGGTTCACAACAAGCGAAGGCCAACCGGAGCAAAACCCCGGGAGGGCAATCAGGGGACCGTCGAACCACCGATAACGGCACAATCGTCACCAGAAAACCATTATGCCAAGCGTTCGAAAAAGTTCTAGTGAACAGGCATCCGTTTTGGATGGAAAGCACACTTCTTTGCAAAAAACATCGTAATAAGCGAAAAAAAACGAGGATTTTGCCTTCGCCTCCTCACACCGACTCGCTGGCCCAGAACGCCCAAAGCACCCATTCGATACAAGGGAGTGACCGCCAAGGGAGATGCGGTCCAATGGCTCGAATCACCGCTCTTGCTTCCCTCGGCTCTACCGAAAACATCCAGGCCATGACCCCGCTTTTAACAAACAATGCAAAGGCAAGAGTCGAACAACACCAAACCAAACCAATCAACACAGAACGAGTAAAGCGAAACGCGACCATGAGTTAACTAGGATTGAACCAACGGCAAAGGATTCGCAGAACACCGACTGATCGAACAATCAAAAGTCCAACTCCAACAACATGCCATTGCACAGGGAAGCGAAGCATTCCGTGAGATGACACGCTTGCAAACTTGGCAAATCCGATAGCATGAAGGCCCCAATTGTTTTTTGAGGGAATAAAAGCGGGGCCAATCAAGTGCGGCCTAAAGTCGCATGCAAGGCCAACGAATGACAGTCCGCCCGCACTGCCATCCGACCAATCTGGACCGCAAGCCACGGCGACAGAGATCAGAGATAAAAATGCCCTCTTGGAGCAAAGCCGCCACAGCGGAAACCCATTCAACGCAAACCATGAAAAGCCAAATTCAGCCCGTCAACGATCGCTCCGTCGAGACTTGCCAGCAGTCATTCGACGGCGATCAATGTAACATGGAAAACAGTGTCGAAGAGGACTCCTCATCCGACGAACCAAACCTCTATCGTTTTCTCGGCCTCGGAATGGAATTAGCCGGATTTTCATTGGCTTTTGCGATCATCGGATTGATTCTGGACAGCGTGCTTGAGAATGCAACCCGATACTGCACCGCGTTCGGAACACTCCTAGGTTTCACCCTCGGAATGACGCACTTCATCCGACAAACGCAGTCCAGCCAACAAGCAAGCAAGCTCGATGATCGGCGGAAAGATGGCCACTGAAACCGAATTAGACCCAACTGTAGAACAACTGCCGATGAAGTTGCCATCGGGTAGAATCGCAGCAGGGGTAACCTCAGCTTGGTTGTTGGCCCTTGGGCTTTCCCAGCTACCGCTGCCGTCTTTCGTTCCAGAGTCGATTCGGACAAGTATCACAAGCACGGAGTACTTTCTGATTTCCGCCGGCAGCCTTACCATCGCCTACTGGGCATTGAGCCCGATGATTTGGCATTCTTTTCGTCATCGGAGGGAGGTGACGACGACTCATTCGGGTGGTGAGAACTCCCTGGTCGGCAGCTTGCTGTTGATCGGTGTCACAATTCGCTTGGTCGGTACCGTTGCACTGTTTCTGGTATGTCGTTATCAAATGGATTATTCAGCGTCGGCGGTCGCAGCTATCACCATCGGATGGTACGTTTATCTAACATTCGTTGAGGTCATCGCGACCGTTTTCCAGATGAGTCGATTAGGATTACAAAGATCCCCCCAGAACTTGGGTAAACACGACGGTTAGCGCACGATGATCGAGAAGATCATCCGACACCCGCGAGTCTTTTCCAGCCAGCAGATAGTTGATCAGGATGAAATTTCTTCTCGCCGCCGCCGATCCGCTCAGTCACGCTGTTCCCCATCAGCTGCACTCCGATCCTCTTTTTGAAGTTTCGGTGGGCACCGGTGACATCCCCGCCTTGAATATTCATGACGGCGTTTACGGGTTTTACGTTACCAATCACCTGTCGATGTCGATCTTTGCTGCGATCATGCTGGTTGCCACATTCTGGTTTGTTTCGCGTCGGATTCAGCCGAGCGGTACCGGACTGGATGCCTACCGAACCCGGGGTCGCTTGGCACAGCTGTTCGAAACCATGTGTACTTTTGTCCGTGACGAAGTCGCACGTCCGAACCTTCAGGGACTGACCGACAAGTACATTTACTACATCTGGACCGTCTTCTTCTTTGTTCTGTTTGCGAACCTTTTGGGTTTAATTCCGATCGGATACATCCTGTATCTGATCACTGGAAACACACACCTCTCTCACTGGGGTGGCAGTGCAACGGGCAACCTCTCACTCAACGCGATGTTGGCGTTTGTCAGTTTTGTCGCAATTTTGTACATCGGCATTCGAGAGACGGGGCTCAAAACCTTTCTCTCGCACTTCAATCCGTTGGGCTGGGATGACCCCAAGATGCTGGTGATTGGAATTCCACTCTACCTATTGGAGTGGATGGGACTTGGAATTAAATGCGTCGTCTTGGCAATGCGATTGTTTGGGACGATGATGTCCGGCCACTTGGTGATCGCAGCGTTTGTGGGCCTTGTTTTTGTCGCGAAAGAATCGTCTGAAGGACTGGCCTACGGCGTCGGTATTTCAGTCATCATTGGCGGCATCACGCTGACGCTACTTGAAACATTCATTTGCTGCTTACAAGCGTTCATCTTCACCTTTTTGACAGTGCTTTTCATCTCAATGGTCGCGACCCACCATGGCGACGACCACCACGATGATGACCACGATCCGTTTGGCGACGAAGACAACATGGATCTGGACAAAATCCTTGATCCAAGTCGCATCACCCCGATGTCTTCGCCGTCCTAAGAATCATAGGATTTGTCGAGGTTCGACAGGTCGTAGAAAACAGTTGTTTTAAATTAACCCTTTTCCCTCTTTTTCGGACTAAAACGCGTTTGTCGTTTTAACCGACACATGAGAATTAACTCAGGAGCGAAGCGAAAATGTTAGATTTTGCGATGATTTTGGCCCAAGCAGCAGACAGCGCTGGCATCGGGGTCTTTGGTAAAGGCGTCGGCATGGGACTTGTGATCATCGGTGCCGGCCTTGGCATTGGTCGTATCGGTGGTTCTGCAGTCGATGCGATTTCCCGTCAGCCGGAAGCAAGCGGCACAATCGCGACCAACATGCTGATTGCATCCGCTTTGGTCGAGGGCGTCTCGGTGATTGCTCTTATCCTGATGTTGATCCTTAAGTAACCGTTCGCTCCCTGCCCTAGTTCGGGAAGCAACATCTTCCCGTGCAACAGGTAAGTGCGCAGCTTAAGCCTGACTCAATTCCCAACCCTTCATGAAGACCCTCAAGGGCAATTCCATGTTGCTTCCCGCTGGACGCTTCTGCTTATTGACTGCTTCAATTCTGCTCAGCACCTTGGCTGGCAATCTTGTCGCCTACGCCGAGGATCAACCCGGTGAGTCCGCAGAAAACGCTGCTGTCACCGAACTTGATCACGCTCATGATGCATCATCTCATGAGGCAGAGGGATCGCCATTGCTGCAATTTGACTTTGGATCCGCTGTCTGCAACTTGCTGATTTTCCTGGGAGTTTTATCTGTTCTTTCCAAATTCGTATGGCCGGCAGTCTTGGGTGGCTTGCAAGCACGGGAAGAAAAGATCCACGGTGATCTGGAAGCGGCGGAAAAAGCGAACCTCGAAGCCAAGTCACTTCTAACGGAGTATCAGGCGAAGCTCGATGATGCAGCCAATCAGGTGCAAGAGATGCTCGCTTCAGCACGGAAGGATGCAGAAGCCTCGGGACAGCGAGTCATGGAGACGGCAAAAGAGGAAGCCGATCGTCAGCGTGAGCGAGCGATAAGCGAAATCGATACAGCCAAGAAAGTTGCGATTGCTGATCTCGCCGGCCAAACCTCAGACATGGCGATTAACGTCGCCAAGAAAGTGGTTGGTCGAGAACTGAAAGCGGAAGATCATGCCGAGCTGATTCGAAAATCACTCGACCGTCTTCCGAGTAACAATTAGTCCAATCAGCAACGCAGGAAAGCATAGCCTTCGATGACTGAAGCCGAAAAACACGATACGGTGCTCGACACCGGTGCCGAACAACTGGGCAAAACCTATGCCCATGCGTTGATTGGTGCTGCAAAGAATGCCGGTGTCGCTGACCAAGTTGTTTCACAACTGAACCGACTTGTTGACGACTGCCTTGCCAACAGCCCATCATTGCGGTCCGCTTTTGGCTCTCCGCGAATTAGTGCTGAAGAGAAGTCTCGTATCATCGATCGTTTGTTTGGTGAAGAGTTTCAACCAATCCTGATCAAGTTTCTCAAGGTCATGGCCTCCCGGGATCGTCTTGGATACGTTGCAGCGGTTCGAGTCGCGGCGGATTCGATTTTCGATGAAATGATGGGACGGTTGAATGCCTCAGTGCAAACCGCAGTTCCGTTGACTGATGAACTGAGGACGCAGATCACCAACAATCTCAGCACCCTGATGAACAAAGAAGTGAAACTGAACGAATCGGTTGACGCCGATTTGATCGGTGGCATGATTGTCCGAATTGGAGACAGGGTTTTTGACAGCAGCGTCTCCAATCAAATGGACAAGTTGGCGAGAAAAGCCAGAAGTGGATTCTCCAGCCAGCTAGCGTCAAAGTTTTCGCAATTCAGCAGCGAATCGTAAACTCGTCAACGGCGACCTTCGCGACCGACGAATAAAGTATTAATACAGTAAATTCACCATCGCCGATTATTCGGCTTACACGTTTCATCTATCGAACAGACACATGAAATTCAGTAGTGACGAAATCGCCTCGGTCTTACAGCAGGAGATCGAGCAGTTCGACAGCAAGATCGACGTCCGCGAAGTTGGTACCGTGCTGGAAGTGGGCGACGGGATTGCTCGCGTTTACGGCTTATCCGGCGTGATGGCCGGCGAGATGGTTGAGTTCCCCAACGGCTCGATCGGCCTGGCGTTCAACCTGGAAGAAAATTCTGTTGGTGTCATCATTTTGGGTGACTACCTCACCATTGAAGAGGGCGATGAGGTCAAAGCACTAGGAACACTTCTTTCTGTTCCTTCGGGTGACGCGGTCATCGGAAGAGTGCTCGACCCACTCGGTAATCCTCTCGATGGCAAAGGCCCCGTCCAAACGGATGTCACACGTCCTGTGGAATTGATCGCTACCGGTGTTGCTGAGCGGCAACCGGTGACCGAACCGATGCAGACCGGCATCAAGGCGATCGATGCCATGACACCCATCGGTCGAGGTCAACGAGAGTTGATTATCGGCGACCGAAAGACAGGGAAAACAGCGATCGCAATTGATGCCATTCTGAATCAGAAGGGCAAAGGAGTGAAATGCTTCTATGTTGCAATTGGACAGAAGGACTCAGCGGTCGCCGGTGTTGTTGACGTTCTCGAACGTTATGGCGCGATGGATTACACAACGGTGATCGTCGCTGGTGCATCCTCACCTGCTCCTTTGCAATATGTGGCACCTTATGCCGGTACCTCCATGGCTGAGCATTTCATGTTCAATGGCGGTCATGCCTTGGTGGTCTACGATGATCTCTCAAAACAGGCAACCGCTTATCGCCAAATGAGCCTGCTGATGCGTCGTCCACCCGGACGTGAAGCCTATCCCGGAGACGTTTTCTATTGCCACAGTCGCCTTCTGGAAAGATCGGCAAAGCTCTCAGACGCTTTGGGGGGCGGTTCGATCACCAGTTTGCCAATCATTGAGACGCTCGAAGGCGAGGTGTCCGCATACATTCCGACCAATGTGATTTCGATCACGGATGGCCAAATTTACGTTCAGCCCGACCTCTTCTTCTCCGGTATTCGACCAGCGATGAATGCGGGTATTTCCGTTTCTCGGGTGGGTGGTGCAGCACAAGTGAAAGCCATGAAAAAAGTCGCCGGCGGCTTGCGGCTGGACTTGGCGGCTTTCCGAGCACTGGAGGCATTTGCCCAACTCGGTACTGACCTTGATGCTGCCACTCAAGCTCAACTGGATCGCGGTTACCGCATGGTTGAATTGTTGAAGCAACCGCAATACCAGCCAAGAAGCGTCACCGAGCAAGTCCTGAGTTTATTCGCGGGAACCAGAGGCTTTCTCGATGAGGTGCCCGTTAAAGCGGTCCCACAGTGGGAAGATGACTTCTTGCAGTTCACCAAAGACAAACATGGTGATCTGATCACACTTCTTGACGAGGTGCAGGATCTCACGGATGAGGTTGTTTCAAAACTAGAAGCCTGCCTCGCCGACTTCAAAAGTGGTTACAAACCCGTTGTTAGTGAGTAATTGAGATTCGTTTTCACCCCCTGTTATTCCCCAAAGCTAAAGCGTTCATTGACTGATGGCCAACGCCCGCGCTCTCGATAAACGACGCAAGTCGATCCGCAACATCCGCAAAATCACGCGGACCATGGAGCTGATCGCGACTGCCAGATACAAGAAAGCGATGGATCGTGCTCATGCTGTCACGGCGTATACCGATCGACTGTCGCAGATTGTCAGCAGTCTTGCTGCCGCCGGGACGGAGGTGGACCACCCATTGTTGCAACCGCGAGAGAACCCGAAAGCGGTTCGAGTGCTCGTCTTGTCGAGTAATCGTGGTCTTTGCGGGGGATACAACGCTGGAGTCCTGAGAGCAACCATGCCCAGGATTCAGGAACTCGAGAGTTCAATTGGTTCTGTTTCTGTTGACGTTAGCGGAAAACGGGGGATCAATGGCCTCAAGTTTCGTGGTGTTGAGACGGCGGAAAACTACACCCAATTTGAGGATCAACCTGCCTATGATGAGGTCGAAAAGATCGCATCCGGCTACCTCGAGCAATACATTACAGGCCAGTTTGATCGGCTTGATGTGATCTACACCAAGTTCATCAGCACGAGCCGGCAGATTGCCACCATCGAAACGCTGCTGCCGTTTGGTTCTTTTGATGAAGAGATCTCAGGGGCGGGGGCTTCGGAAGATTCGTCATCTCAAAGTCAGTTCGAATTCCTTCCAACAGCTCAGAGCATCCTTGAAGAGGTTGTTCCAACCAGCTTTAAGGCAAAACTATTCAAGTGTTTCCTGGATGCCGCTGTCAGCGAACAGGTTGCACGAATGATCGCGATGAAAGGTGCAACCGAAAGCGCTGGTGATATGATCAACCAACTTTCGATGACCTACAACCGCGCCCGGCAAAGTCAAATCACCGGCGAAATCATGGAAATCATCGGTGGTGTGGAAGCTCTCAAGTCCTAAGCACCCCCTTTGCACCTTTTTTCGCTAACAACTTTCATTTCAAAGATAACCGCTAACTCTCTCAGTCACGATCATGTCAACCGCAACCGAAAAGAACATTGGCCGCGTCACGCAAGTGATTGGATCGACCTTCGATATTGAGTTCCCCGAAGGTCAACTCCCTGCGATTTACAATGCAGTGGAAATCAAATCAAGCCACAAGGGAGTCGACATCGAGCTTGTTGGAGAAGTTCAGCAACATCTCGGTGGTGGCCGAGTTCGAGCCATTGCCTTGGGTAGCACCGAGGGAATGATGCGAGGCATGGAAGTTGTCGACAGGGGTGAGCCTGTCAGCGTGCCTGTCGGAACCGCAACGCTCGGTCGTGTCTTTAACGTTCTGGGTGACGCAATTGACGAACGCGGACCTGTTGCCGCAGATGTGAGGATGCCAATTCACCGCCAAGCACCTGTGGTTAGCGAACTTTCAACCAACACGGAAGTGTTCGAAACCGGTATTAAAGTCGTTGACCTGCTTACCCCGTTTGTCAGGGGTGGTAAAGCAGGGCTATTTGGTGGTGCGGGTCTCGGAAAGACCGTGATTCTGACCGAGTTGATCGCTCGTATCGCCAGCAGTCACGGTGGCTACTCGGTGTTTGCTGGTGTTGGTGAACGAACACGTGAAGGAACGGACCTTTGGCTCGAGATGCAGGATACCGAAATCGGTGACACCGGTCGAAAGGTGATCGAGCAGACCTGCATGGTGTTTGGACAGATGAACGAACCCCCTGGATCGCGTCTTCGCGTGGCTCTGTCCGCTTTGACCATGGCAGAGTACTTCCGTGACTCAACGGGTGCAGACACGCTCTTGTTTGTTGACAACATCTTCCGATTCTCACAGGCAGGTTCCGAGGTATCAGCTTTGCTGGGTCGTATGCCTTCCGCCGTGGGTTACCAACCCACGCTCGCGACCGAAATGGGAGCATTGCAGGAACGAATCACCTCCACGAAAAAGGGTGCGATTACTTCCGTTCAAGCAGTTTATGTTCCTGCGGACGATCCAACTGACCCCGCTCCCGCTACGGCATTCGGTCAGCTTGACGCATTCATTTACCTCGAACGATCCATTTCGGAAAAAGGTATTTACCCCGCGATTGATCCGTTGGCGTCCAACTCGCGAATCCTGGATCCGCAGTATGTCGGCGATCGTCATTACACCATTGCTCGTCGGGTGCAAACAATTCTTCAGCGTTATCGAGAACTGCAAGACATCATTGCCATTCTTGGTGTTGATGAATTGAGCGAAGATGACAAACAGGTGGTACATCGTGCCCGGCGTATCGAACGCTTCATGAGTCAGCCGTTTTTGGTTGCTCAGGTCTTTACCGGTAAGCCCGGTGAAATCACGCCCTTGGCTGACACCATCCGTAGCTTTGAAGAAATCTGCGACGGAAAATGGGATCACTTGCCAGAGCAAGCATTCATGTATGTCGGTTCAATTGAACAAGCAGAAGCTCAAGCCAAGAAAATGGAAGAGAAGAAATAGTCATGGCACTTCGATGTGTTGTCGTCACCCCTGAACGTAACCAACTTGACCGCGAGGCAGAATATGTCTCGCTGCCGATGTTCGATGGCGAATTGGGAGTGATGCAGGGTCGCTCCCCGATGATTGGCCGATTAGGTTTTGGAACGATGCGTTTGCAAACTGCAGCGGGTCCTGAGCGATACTACATTGATGGGGGATTCGCCCATGTTGAAGACAATGTGGTGAACGTTCTGACCGGCAAGGCAGTTCCCGTCGATCTGCTTGATGCTGAGGAAGCAAGAGAAGCTTTAGCAGCGGCTTTAGAGCTACCTTCAAACTCGCCGGAAGAAACTCAGCTCAAAGCGTCTGCAGTGATGCGAGCGAGAGGCCAATTACGAGCGGCTCGCTGAGCAAGTGCCCCCCTCAAAAACAACGAAACCTCAGCCAAAGCAGCTGAGGTTTTTTCATGCCGGTCAAGACAGCGTGCGTACCCCTGAACTATTTCAGTCCAAGACCAGACGGCCGGTTTGTGAGCGCACCTTTGACTCCGAGCTGACGCGGATCACGGGCAATCTTATCGGTAAAGATGCGTACATCATCGAGAATCGGCCGAACCCTCGCTGAGGCTTGTTCGATATTTTCGACGGTGCGACGTATCTCCCAGTACAGTTCGTCATCCTCAAGTAATCGACGCACTGTGCCATTCTCGCTATTCATCGCTGTCATGAACCTGGTGACCTGCGTCATGCTTGCATCGAGTTGTTGCATCGTTTGCAAAACCTGCTGAACCATCACGTCGCTGTTCTCTGCAAAGGGTTCTGTGAATTGCTCAATATTCTGAACAGCTTTCTGAGCGGTATCAACGGTTTCCACTGCCGCTTCACCAACCAATTCGAACTGAACACCCACTTTTTCAAAACGATCAAACGTTTGCTGTGCTGTCCCGAGCGTTTGGTGAACGTCATCAAGCACAACAGGCAACTGCGCGAAGGTACTTTCAAGATTGGCCTTCAACTTTGGATTACCGACGATGGATCGAATTTCCTGCATGGTGACTTGAAATTCGGTCATTGCCAGCAACGCTTTGTCTGACATCTGTTCAAATTTTGAGTCCGAACCGCCAACGGTTTGTTGAATCCCCGCGGCAAGTTGATTGACGCTGTCAGCGGCAGTTGCAATCGTTACTCCAGCATTACGGATCGCTTCGAAGGTTGACTCCAAATCGCTCTGCATTTCGAAAAGACTGCGTGTTTTTTTTCCGTATTCAAGTAATTCGTCATTCTCGTATGGTGCGAAAGCCAGTGAGGGATTGTCAGCAAAAATCCGATTGATTGTTGCTGGTGATGCGCGAACAAACTCCAACTGCGCGTCACCGGTGACAAAGTTACCAGTACCAATTTGAGGCACATACTGGTGTGTCATCGGCTTGGATGAATCCATTGACAAGATCACGTGTACGCCGCCCTGATCAAGAAGATCAATTCCTGCAACACGCCCAATTCTCACTCCGTCTCTAACAACAGGTGAGCTGACACTGATACCTTCGGCGGACGGAAAACCGACGGTCAGACTGTATTCACTTCGCATGATGCTCGGAAATGCGCCAAATAAGAACGTCAGCACCACACCGATTCCCATCGCTGAAATGACAAGAACGCCAACGCCGAATCGAAGTTTTTTTTCATCCATAATTATCTCGACTTAAATCACCTAAAGCGACAAGGCTTGCACCATTTCGTTGATACGTTCACCAGCTTCTCCATGAACAAATTGCCTCACTCGACGATCCTCCGCGTGCTCCAGTTCACTGGGCGGACCATCGTAAATCACTTGAGGATCATCAGGATCCAAGCGATTCCGCGGATAAAACATCAGGACACGATCTGCCACTTTGCGAGCTGTTCGCATGTCGTGAGTCACGATAATGCTGGTCACTGGATACCTTCTTCGAGTATCCAAAATCAGCTCGTTGATCACATCACTCATGATCGGGTCCAAGCCCGTGGTGGGTTCGTCATAGACCACAACCTCTGGTCGCAAAATCAGGGCTCTCGCAAGCCCCACCCTCTTTCGCATTCCACCTGACAACTGTGCCGGTTGTCGTAACGCAACCTCAGTCGGCAGGCCAACTTCGGCCAGATGTTGCATCACGCGACCCTCAATCTCTGATGGTGATACCACACCCTGTTGAACAAGCGGGAAGGCAACATTATCGAAGACAGACATGCTGTCGAATAAGGCTGCGTTTTGAAAGACGAAGCCAAAACGTCGCCGAATCTCCGTTAGTTCCTCTAATTGAATTTCCCCCAAGGACCGTCCATCAAATCGGACATCACCATCATTTGGCTTGATGAGACCAACGAGTGATTTCATGAAAACCGTTTTGCCACAACCACTTTCACCGATGATTGCGACAGTCTGTCCACGATCAATCGACAAATTCACCCGGCTCAATACAGGATTGTGCTGAAAGGTCACCGTGAGATCACGTGCCTCAAGGAGTGGCCGGCGCGGATTCTCTTCAACGATCGACCTCTCATGCGAATCATTTTGGTTCGTCATAGGAAAGATGAATCATTGGGGTAGAAACTGTAATAAACCGAGTTCAGGACGATGGTCAAAAATAGGTCCACCGCCAGTATGAAAACAAAGGAATAAACGAACGCAGTCGTTGCGGCTTTACCGACACCCTCGGCACCCGCTTCACAATGAAAACCTTGATAGCAGCTGACCACCGCGATGATCGCACCAAAGAAAACACTCTTGAATACACCAGAGAAAAGGTCAAATAAGGCAACGCCATCGCGAGAATGCGACACATATGCCGCGTGATCGATCCCTAAAATAATGACGCTGTAACAATACCCACCGACAATCCCCATGAAATCCGCCATGACGGTCAACGCAGGAATTAAAAGAATGCAGGCAAGAAAACGCGGCACAACCAAGTAGTGAATTGGATCAGCCCCCATCGCCGTCAATGCGTCGATTTGTTCAGTGACACGCATCGTCCCGAGAACTGCGGCCATCGCGCCGCCAACTCGTCCAGCAAGCATGGTCGCGGCTAGCACCGGCCCCAACTCTTTTACCAAGGTCGTATTAATGACGGCGCCGAGATGGCTATCGAGCCCGATCGCATGAAACTGAACGTAACTTTGGACGGCAAGTACCATGCCGATGAATGTTCCAGTCAAAGCAACAACCGGCAAGCTCAGTGCGCCGACTTGATAAAACGTCACCAGTAACGTTCCTCGACAAGGAAGTCGACTCGTTAACCAACGTAGCATCTGCCAAGTAAAAATTGACAGATCACCGATCATCAAGACTCCATCAATGACAGAACCACCGCATCGGTTAATCCAACGGACCCATGGGGATTCCCTGGTATGCGATTTTTCGGTAATTGATGCAGTGACTTCTGACAACGTTAATCCTTGTCGGCGCGCAGCGGCTTCCCTGTACATCAAGGATTATCGGTACTAACGGTTAGTTGGATTAGAGAAACTTTAGCGAGTCATCGTGAAACTTTAACGGTTTCATGACCCAACAGCGTTCACGACACAAATAGGCCAACTGCAATTTGGCAGTATAAAGCAGGCTTCAGCGTTCAGTTCGCTTGTCGCCGGTGCACCAACCAGAGAGTTGAGGCTGACCAACCAGAGAGTTGTAACCGGGAATTAAGCCGCTTGGCTGAAAGTATCCAGGCAAGGCACTTCGCCCATGAACCGCTCAATCGAGCCACGCAAAAGGAAGGCGTGCCGTGTCGCTCCAGCCACCGGCAGTGGCCTGTTCATTACAACCAAGGGTCGAGAGGCAGCCCAGTGGTAAGATGCGGGGTGCAAAATCAGAGACGAAAAGAAAACGCCGTTAAGTTGCTCAGGCAAACTGCAGACGTGGATCATCCAGGCCCAAACGTTTCATTTTCTTGTAAAGAGTGGTGCGATTGATATCCAGTGCTTCAGCAGTCGACGCGCGGTTCCACTCATTTTGCCGCAATGCCTGGAGTATGATTTGACGTTCAGGAGCCTCCAAAGCCTCTCGAAGAGTCTTACCTCGGCTTTCCTCGGTGGTTGATATCCCCGAATCACCTTGCAACGAGTTGGACCACCACGCCTGCTCGCTTTGCCCAGTCAACTCGGGCGGCAAATCATCGATTGTTAAGCGAGTTCCACTTCCTAGCAAGACAGCTCGCTCCACCACATTTTCCAGCTGCCGAACATTCCCGGGCCAAGCGTAGGCTTGCAGTCTGCTCATTGCTTCATCATTGAATTCGGCAGATTCCCTGCCGCACGCTTCCGCTACCTCGTGAAGAAAATGTTTGACCAATAACGGTATGTCACCAACGCGTTCTCGGAGTGCCGGTAGAACCAAATTCACTACGTTAATTCGATAGTACAAATCTTGCCGGAAACGACCCTGTTTGACTGCGGAGGAGAGGTCATCATTGGAGGCGAGAATCACCCGAGTGTCCACGGAATGCGTCTCACTTCCTCCCAACTGTTCAAACTGGAACTCTTGCAACACTCGCAACAGCTTGACTTGCATTGCGGGACTCGCCGTTCCAATCTCATCAAGGAACAACGTACCACCGTCCGCCTGCTTGAATTTACCCATGCGATCGTGATTCGCTCCGGTGAAGGCACCTGCAACGTGCCCAAAGAGTTCACTCTCGAGAAGAGTATCTGGCAAAGCACCACAAGCGACCTCGACGAATGGACCGTTCCGTCTGGCACTTCTCGCATGGATGGCGCGAGCAATCATGCTTTTTCCAGTTCCGTTCTCTCCTGTAATCAGGATTGACGCCCGAGCGTCTGCCACACTGTCGACCATGTCGAAAAGCTTCAACATTCGATAATCGTGACTAAGAATATTTTTCAAACCACTACGTTGGTCCAGCTCCTCACGAAGCTTATGGTTTTCTAGTTTTATTTCGCGTTGCTCGACGGCCCGCTCGATGGACAGGAGCAATTCATCATCAATCAACGGCTTGGTCAGCAGATCAAATGCCCCGGCATGCACCGCCTCAACAGCGGTATCAGGCATGGCATATCCAGTGACAACCAAAACCGGAATATCCGGGTATCGTCGCCGTGAATGTCGGATTAAGTCGAATCCATCTTCCTGTCCGATCCTGAGGTCAGTGATCACGAGATCAAATCCATGCTGCAGAAGCTGCTCCTTGGCATCCATCAGACACGAAGCAGTAACAACATGATGTGCTAGGCCTCTTAGCCAATCGGCCAAGGATTCAGCAAGATGACAATCGTCATCGACCAGCAAAATTGAAAGAGGAGAGGACATGGATACCCCAAGACGCAAAAATTGACCGAAAGCACTGTGTCGACCGGCACCGATCAAATTTGGGATCGCCTAGAAGCCATCCCAAATGAGCCAAGGGGCCATGTCACAGGAAATACTTAGGTCACGATCGAGACCGCGTCAAAAAAGGCAGACACTTCTTCCGTGAGAAAGTTCCAAAATCGTTAGAACCTGCAAAAACAAATCAACCCACTGCTAATCTTCAGCCGCACAACTCATTGAATTTCACAATGGCCGAGCGAGCCAAATTCTTTGGGAGTTAACTCGCATAAATCAGCAGGCTCCGCCAAAACGCAATAAAATAACGTTGTGGGAATTCTCTGATGATCGAGAGTGAGGGCAGCGGCCTCCTGGTCGAACGACGGGCGATGCTGCTCAACAAATCACATGTCCTGAGAATGATCAACGCTTCCAAAAGCGTTACGAGCTGGAACCTCGCGGTTTCATCTCCCTGTTCGCGGTTTCATCTAGCTGTTCGCGGTTTCATCTCGCTGATGGAGCGTTTTCTTGCAGCTGTCAATTGGGAGTAACTCGCTGATTTCTCGGCAAGCAACTCAATCCTATCGAGACCCAGGCGCAAGGAAAGTTAATAAAAAACGCTTATCACTTTCCAGCAGGTTGCCCGATATTCAGCTGCTGCAGTGAGAGGAAAGACCGGCCAATCACCATCAAGCAATCACCATCAAGCAATCACTTCGGTTCCGACCCAAGGCTGCAAGACCTTTGGGACAGCGATGCTTCCGTCTGCTCTTTGATGATTTTCAAGAATTGCAATCATTGCGCGTCCGGTCGCCACCGCAGTTCCATTGAGTGTGTGGGCAAACTCGGTGCCTTTCTGCCCAGGGCGTTTAAAGCGAACATTCAGACGCCTTGCTTGATAATCAGTGCAATTGCTTGTGCTCGTGACTTCGCCCCACTGACCCTCTTCGCCTCTTCCGGGCATCCAAGCCTCCAGATCAAACTTTCGATACGCTGGCCCCCCAAGATCACCGGCCGCAGTATCAATAACGCGGTAGGGTACTTCGAGTGAGTCAAAGAGTTCACATTCCAGTTCCTTCAGTCGAAGGTGAATTTGGTCACTTTGCTCAGGTAGCGCAAAGGCAAACATTTCCACCTTGGTAAATTGATGAACTCGATACAAGCCTTTCGAGGCCCGGCCCCCCGCTCCCGCTTCGGTACGGAAGCAATGACTTAAACCGCAGTAAAGAAGCGGCAAATCCTCCGCGAGCAAAGTCTGACCTGACATCATGCCACCGAGAGTAATTTCAGCAGTGCCAACAAGATTCAACTCCGAATTCTCGATACTGTAAATCTGCGTCTCTGGACCACGAGGAGTGAATCCAATCCCCTCGAGGATCGAAGTCAACGCAAGGTCAGGAGTGGTCATCGGAGTAAATCCACGATCACAAAGAAAACGCAATGCGTAGTGCTGAAGCGCCAAATCCAAGTGAACAGCAGCATTCTTCAAGTAATAGAAGCCTGCCCCCGTGACTCGGCCACCTGCATCAAAGTCAAACAAATCATGCTTTGCACCTAGGTCAACATGATCGAGTGCCTTGAAATCGAAAGGTTTGACGGGATGCTTTCCCAGGGCGATTTCGACAGCGTCATCCTCGCCGCCCGCGGGAACATCAGGATGCGTCATGTTGGGGACCGCGGATAAAAACGCCGTGATCTCTTGATCCAACTGATCATGCTCTTGCTGAGCGGCATCTTTCTGCTGACGAAGTTCGCGACCTTTCTCGATCAGCTGATTCCTCGCATCATTGTCTTGCGCCTTCGGAATCTGCTTGCTGGTCTCGTTTGCCTGACGATTAAGATCCTCAGCAAGTTGCAACACAGCAAGCCGTTGACTGTCCAAGGCGATCAACTGGTCAACATCACAATCCACGCCGCGTTTTTCACAGTTGGCACGAACCGCATCAGCATTTTGGAGAATAAATTTTCGATCAAGCATTTCAGATTTAAGTTATTACGAATTGAGTTTGCCAATTTTTTCCCAGAGCACTGCCGAGGCTTGGATACCACAGTGGTAGTCCCGAATTCTAAATTTTTCGTTGGGGCTATGTGCGTTATCATCGGCTAATCCCCAGCCCAAAAGTAGGCAATCACAGCCTAAGACTTCCTGAAATTGCGTAACGATTGGGATTGAACCGCCTTCACGAATCAAGACGGGTTCAACACCGAAGGCCTCCTCAATCGCCTGGCTCGCCGCCTCCATGAATGGGCTTTGCGTGGAGGCTAACATGCCCGTTGCGCCGTGATCTGGCAAGAGCGACCAGTTCACGCCGCTGGGCATGTGCTGCTTCAGATGCTGTTTGATTGCATCGGTTAGCTCATTCGGGTCCTGGTCTGGGACCAATCGAAAACTGAATTTCACCGACGCGGTGGCGGGAATGATTGTCTTCACACCCTCCCCTTGATGCCCAGAATTGAGACCATTGACATCAAAGGTGGGACGAGCCCACCGTCGTTCATCGGTCGAATAGCCTTCCTCACCAAATAGCTGATCCACACCCACCGCCTCGGCAAACTGCTCGTCGGTCTGCGGTAACGCTTTCCATTGATCTCGCTCAATATCGTCCAGCGGACGCACTCGGTCATAGAAACCGGGGATCTGTATCCTGCCCTCCGAATCGACCATCGATGACATAAGATGACACAAGGCGATGGCCGGATTCATCACCGCACCACCGAATGAACCGCTGTGTAAATCCTGACCTGGCCCTGTCAGTTTCAACTCATAAGTCGCGATTCCCCTCAAACCATAGGTAATTGCCGGCTGCCCATCAGCGTACTGACTGCTGTCACTGATCACCACGCAATCGCACGCAAGGCGATCCCTCATTGCCGGCAGTCTCTGCTCCAAACTCTCACTTCCTACTTCTTCCTCACCCTCGATTAAAAATTTAATCTGCAACGGTAAAGGCTCGCCGGCGGCGAGCCACTCGCACACACTTTGGATGTGGGTGAGCACCTGACCCTTGTCATCGGTGGCTCCTCGAGCGTAGAGGTTCCCATCACGGATTGTGGGCTCGAAAGGACCGGAGATCCATTGGTCGATGGGCTCAACTGGCTGGACATCGTAGTGGCCATAAACCATGACCACAGGTGCACCGGGCACCGCTGGAGTTTCTGCATAAACGAATGGATGTCGGTCGGTCGGAATCATTTCGACCTTTAATCCAGCGTTTGTCAGTTTCTCGGCGACCCAGACAGCCGCTTGCCGGACTTCATCAAGCCGACTACTGTCGCTGCTGATGCTCGGAATCCGCAGCCACTCAACGAGTTCGCTGAGATGCCGGTCGGATGCTTTTTTCAGTGTGTCCAGCAGCGTAGGAAATGTGGACATTTGGAATTTGCTCGCCTCGAGTGTGGAGTGGAATCAATTAAGAATTAAGATCAGGAAACGCAAAAAGCCGTGATAAGAGGAAAATCCATGGCACCATCAAGAACCCTTTCGAGGATTACAGGATCTTTTTTCTCGGATTCGGGACTGCCGACCGACCTTTCGTAGCGCTACAATATAGCGGCATGGCGATTGAAGGGATGCCCTATAACGCATCGCCAACAACCCGCAATCAATGTCCCGCAATCAATGTCCCGCAATCAATGTCCCACGATCAATGTCCCACGATCAAGCAAGTCTTCCATGTCCTGGATTGGCACCGTTGAACCGACGACTCAGCGTCCACGGATCAATCGATACATCCGCTCATTCATGATTTGCGTCGGCATGGGACTGCGTTGCGATAGACGTCCAACTGCACCCAATGAACGGAGCCTCAATTGGAATGCCTAATCAACCGACAATGGTGACGTATTACGCAACGAAGACAGAAAAGCAGACTCGTCAGAAAACTCGGAAGCAACCCCGGTACCATGTGGTGCTGATGGATGATTCGGATCATAGTTACGACTATGTCGTATTGATGATGAAGCATCTTTTCCGACATCCCATTGAAACGGGTTTTCAAATTGCAAAAGAAGTGGACAAATCTGGACGAGCCATCTGCCTAACAACCACCCTAGAACATGCAGAACTGAAACGTGATCAGATTCACGCCTTTGGCAAAGACGAGCTGATCGCCCGCTGCAAAGGCAGCATGTCTGCGACCATCGAGCCGGTAGTCGAATAAAACGCCCTGATATCACCAACATGAGCGCAAAACTCCGCGTTGCAACCCTCGGTTGTAAAGTCAACCAATACGAAACTGAACTTGTTCGACAAGGATTACATCGAGCAGGCTACAGCGAGTGCAATGACGATGATTCTGCAGATCTTTGCATCGTCAACACCTGCACGGTCACCAACGAAGGGGACGCAAAGAGTCGCCAGGTGGTGCGTCGTATGCATCGAGACAATCCTGATGCCAAAATAGTGGTGATGGGTTGCTACGCCACAAGAGCACCCGATGAGGTCGCTCAATTGCCCGGTGTTGTCGAGGTGGTTGAAGACAAACGTGAACTTCCCGACCTGATGTCCCGTTTCGGCGTCATTGATGTTCCAACTGGACTGGATGGATTTTCGGGTCGGCAACGAGCCTATGTCAAAGTCCAAGACGGTTGCTTACTTCGATGCAGTTATTGCGTCATACCACATGTAAGACCGCAACTGGCAAGTCGATCGCAATCGCACATCGTTGACGAAGTGCGTCGACTCGCAGACTCGGGGCATCGTGAAGTCGTTCTCACCGGGATTCACCTTGGTCACTATGGAGTGGACTGGAATCGAAATCAGCCTCGTGAAAACTGGATTCGGTTGGCTCACCTTCTCCGTGACTTGTGTCAGGTTCGCAGCGACTTTCGGATCCGACTCAGCAGCATTGAAGCGACAGAGGTAACGCGAGAGTTGATCTCGGTAATGCGTGACTTTGGTGATCGGATTGTCCCCCACCTTCATCTCTGCTTGCAAAGCGGAAGTGACAGTGTTCTTCGACGAATGCGCCGTCGGTGGGGAACGAAGATGTTTCTTGATCGCTGCCGACTGCTTCGTGAGGAACTCGCCAACCCTGCCATCACCACCGATGTGATTGTCGGTTTTCCTGGTGAAACGGATTCAGAATTTGAGGAAACGCTTCGAACGTGTCAGCATGCGGGATTTTCCAAGATCCATGTCTTCCCTTTCAGTCCCCGACGCGGCACACCCGCGGCCGACATGCCGGATCAGATAGACAAGTCAGTCCGATCGGAACGAGTTCATCGGCTAAGCCAACTCGAAGATCAACTGCGTCGTGATTATTTCCAGAGTCTTGTTGGCAGTGAACTTGAAATGCTCGTCGAATCGTCTCGACCAATCGCAATCTCTAACTCCCATCCAATCGGCACAAAGTCCTCACCGACTACCGAGAAAAATTGCTCCGATCCCGACACAGTCGATTCGGCATCAATCTTGACCAATCCTATCAATGATGCTCCAACGCAGATCCAGTCTGACAAAACACTTCTTCGTGGAACCACCTGTCGATATGCACCCTCAGAATTGATAGTCAACCAGTCGGAAGGAGACGCCTTCCAAGTGGGACAATTGATTCGAGTCTCGGTTCAACAGAGTGACGGCGAAAAACTTCGCGTGACGACCGTTCTTCAAGATTCGCCAATCCCTGAAGGCCCGTGCTCAAAAGTGCAAGGACCGTGCTCAAAGTGATCCTGTACTTCTTGGCACTCTTGATTTTTTGCTAACACATCAGTGACCTTTGGTGGATTGTTCAAAGTGCCTTGTGAAAACGCCAGAGTCAGAGACGAAACGACGACGTGGCATCCTTCGGGACCGCAATGGATTCACGATACGGGAGATGAAGGTTAAGTTTGTCTCCGAGACGAGGTTCACTCAAAGCAATGGCGGACTAAGAAGCTGGAATCATCACCATCTAGAAGCGGAAAAAACGGGCGGCATCTTAATTTCGTTACCGGGTCAACCTTTCCCGCGAGTGAGTTGGGCCACTGACTGAACGTCGAAGCCGACCAGACTCGGCGACAGGATCCATTGCTGTCCGAAAATGCTTTTTTTGATGGCGATTTCCCGGGTGATGATGATGGGTGTCGAATCCAACTGAGTGCATTGATTAACAGCCTCTTGCTGAAGCCCCCTGGCATCTTCAACGCCGATTAGGGAGGTACCATTAGAAAACGGCTCTGTTTTCGCGATCGTTCTTGATCTTGGTCACCGCCAAATGCCGTTAAAAACTCAAATCAAGGTGTAATTCCCTTCTCCCCGTGGGGGTCTACTTGCGTGACTTGATGTGCTCGCTATGGTGCTAATATCCCAAACCTTTCTTTCCCCGTTCTCGGAGACGCTCTCGGATATGGCTTATTCACTGCCTTCGCTCACATACGCATACGATGCACTCGAGCCTCACTTGGACGCTCGAACCATGGAAATTCACCACAGCAAGCATCATCAGGCTTACATCACCAAGGTCAACGCTGCGATTGCAGGGTCAGATTTGGAAAACAAGTCGATCGAGGATTTGGTCAGCGACTTGAGTTCTGTCCCGGATGCATCTCGTGGCGCCGTCCGAAACAATGGCGGTGGACATGCAAACCATTCGCTGTTTTGGACAGTGATGGGTCCGGGGAAGGGTGGTAACCCCACCGGCGAACTGGCAGCAGCCATCGATAAGGCGTTCGGTTCCTTCGATGCAATGAAGGAACAGTTCTCCGCCGCGGCCGCGACGCGTTTTGGCAGCGGTTGGGCTTGGCTTTATGTCGATGGCGGTGATCTGAAAATTGGAAGCACTGCGAACCAAGACAGCCCGCTAATGGGAGCAGAAGTTGCTGGGATCGGTGGAACCCCAGTTCTTGGCTTGGACGTCTGGGAACACGCCTACTATCTGAATTACCAAAATCGACGTCCCGATTATGTCTCGGCGTTCTGGAGTGTTGTTGATTGGGACGCTGTCGCTGCCCGTTTTGCCGCGGCATAGTTGCGGTTTTCCAATCGCACGTGCCGGCTCCAAACCACTCCAAGTTGGTTGGATTCAAAATCAGAAAGATTCGCAGCGAAGTTCAGCATAGCTGTTCTTCGCTTTTTTTCTGCCTCCATCGCACGCACCCACATCTCTCAACACTAGGTGCTAAACTGGTTTCTTCGCTCGACAGCTTGACTAGGTCACGTTCCAATTCCATTGCGGTGATGCAAGGAAGAATTGAAAAACACTTTTGGGGTAAAATATGCGTTCACTCATATCCAACTTGCATCGTCGCGACTTCATCACCACTGCGACTGCAGCGACAGCAAGCGTTCTCAGCACAAAAAAAGCAAGTGCTTGGAACGCCAATGACAAGATGAAACTCGCCTTCATTGGCGTGGGTGGCCGAGGAGGAAGTAATCTTCGAACACTCGCTTCAACAAAGCAAATTGATGTGGCAGCAATCTGCGATGTCGACTCACGGTTCTTGGACAACGCATCAGAGCTATTCCCGAAAGCGAAAAAGTTTCGCGACTTTCGGCGCCTTTACGACAGCCTGGGCCAAACACTCGATGGAGTCGTCGTCAGCACCGCTGAGCACACTCATGCCTACGCAACCATGCCAGCCCTTCAATTAGGTAAGCATGTGTATTGCGAAAAACCACTTGCTTACAATGTTGAAGAAACACGAAAAATCACACTTGCTGCTGAAAAAGCTGGTGTGGTGACGCAAATGGGAACGCAAATTCACGCTGGAGCCAATTACCGTCGAGTCGTTGAGCTCATTCAATCCGGCGTGATTGGAGCCGTCAGTGAGGCACACGTTTGGGTGTCCCGTGCATGGGGCCTTCAAAGCGAGCAGGAGTCGAAAGACAACAAGGACCGACTCTTCGTTGAGAATCGCCCAAGCAACACAATGGCGGTTCCCGATTTTCTTGATTGGGACCTCTGGTTGGGGCCTGCGCCGAAACGTCCTTTCAACAGCGTTTATTTCCCCGGACCAAATTGGTATCGATGGTGGGATTTCGGCAACGGAACAATGTCTGATCTCGGTAGTCACTGGAATGACCTCCCTTTCTGGGCACTTAACCTTGACGCCCCTCGAACGGTGGAAGCGTTTGGCCCGACTCCTCACCCCGAGATCGCACCAGCATCCATGAGTGCTGTCTACGAATATGGACCACGTAACAATCAGCCAGCTGTCACGGTGTCTTGGTACCAAGGCTCACATAAACCAGAAAGATGGACCCGTGGCGAAATTCCACAATGGGGTAATGGTGTTCTCTTTGTCGGCACCAAAGGAATGCTGCTTTCTGATTATAGAAAGTATCAGCTGCTTCCCGCAGATACCTTCAGCAATTTTGAACCACCCGCTCTCCAAAATACACCGCCAAAAAATCACCATTGGGAGTGGCTTAATGCGTGCCGAGGAGACGGTAGCACGGGAAGTCCATTCTCGTACGCCGGTCCCCTCACGGAGGCAAACCATCTCGGTAACGTTGCGTTTCGGGTTGGAAAAAAAATCACCTGGGACTCCAAAAACATGCGATGCGTGGGCTGCCCCGAAGCAGAACCATTTCTCCGCCGAACACCCCGAGACGGATGGTCGCTTGACTGAAAAGCGATGGAACCTCCAAACTCATGTTGACTCAACGAAGATCGGAAGTGTGAGAAAGATTGCTGCAACGTGAGCAACAAAACAATCGAAAGCGATAACATCTGAGAGATGGTGATTGCTCTCTCAGTTTCCCTGAAGACTCGCACGTGGCTTGGCATATTCGCTTGGCACCATGGACCTTCAGCAACTTTGTCTTTCCAACATCAAAAGACCTCACTCTGGTCAAAATCAAAGTGAGTCATTTCTTGCTCACTGCGTCAACTTTTCGATTTTTTTTTGCTAAGGATCCACTAGGGTGCAATTGATTTTGAGGATGACAAAAATCCGCCAAAAGCTTGCAACAAAATTGATGGATCATGCAAGCTGTTGAGTTCACAGTGAATCGAGACACTTTCCTCATCTGATTGTGAGATAGATCACGTTCCACACCCCTTATTTTGGAACACGAAAACACCCCGCGATCAATACCTTGGTGATATCACAAACTTCGGGATCCAGTGAGGCATCAGCAGAAGTCTCCGGCTTGCTCTTGCCACTGTTTTCTCCCGTCACTGCGCCTTGGTTCATCCTCGGTCTTGAGAAACTCGCTTGCAGGTCCGCGATTTGATTGCATTTCTGCATCGTTAACTTGGATGGTTTGCTGAAAGAGTAACGGTAATGACTGTCATAGCTATTATCGGCTAGTCAACTGGATGTCATCGGAATCTCATCACAGAAGAGGGCAAAGGGACCTCATCTTCGGGTAGCTCATGTGCCGATGTTAAGCCGGCAGGCGCGAGTCGGATGCCTGCCTGTTGCCCGCCTCGTGCTCTCGGACAAATTGACCTATGGATCAAGAAGTTAACGTCCTCGCGTTAGTCAAAGGTGAGGAACGATTCATTTTCTTGTTTGACGATGAGAATCGTGACGAGACTCTTCGTCAGCTGGCAAGATTTGCGGCTGATCCTGAGCTTGAGTTCAGCTGGTACGACGCTGCGATGTTAAGTCGCAAGATCCGAGAAGCCGTCCCCACGGACGACGACATCTTAGCCAGTCAAGAATTTGACAGTCTTTCCTTCGATGATTTTCACTAAAAATGCGTCGTGCAGTCGCGCAATTCCTGCGATACCTCGCCAACGAGCGCAATGCATCTGATTTAACCATCAAAGCATACCGAGAAGATCTATTTGGGTTGATCGAATGGCTCGAGGCCTCACATGGCCAACTCCCCAAACCCGGCTCGTTATCTCCTCAAGAGCTACGAGCCTTCCAGTCAGCGTTGCAAGAGGCTGGCTACGCGCGAGCAACCATTTCTCGAAAACTTGCATCGCTTCGCAGCTTTTACCGGTTCGCCATGCGTCAAGGTATTGCTAGCGAAAACCCTGCAAAACCCTTGAGGAACCCCCGACGCCAGCGAAAACTACCACACGTACTAAGCAACGCAGAGATCGGCAAACTGCTTCTCGGGCCGCCTAGCGATAAGGTGGCGGGACTTCGGGATCGTGCCATCTTGGAAACGATGTATTCTGCTGGATTGCGTGTAAGCGAACTTGTGTCACTGAGAGACGGTGACCTCGACTTTGAACAAGCGTTAGTTCGCGTCAGAGGTAAGGGACGCAAGGAACGAATTAGCCCATTGGGATCTTATGCCATTCGGGCAATTAAACGCTATGGTCGCCAACGAGTTCGCGAAGCCAAGACTGAATCGATGGGTCGTAATGCGCCGGTCTTCGTGAACCGATTCGGACGCAACTTGACAACGCGCAGCGTGGGTCGAATGCTCGAAAAGTACATCAAGGAGACCGGACTCGACAGCCGGACCAGCCCACACACACTACGCCATTCGTTCGCCACGCACCTACTTGACCGAGGCGCGGACATTCGCAGCGTTCAAGAATTACTCGGGCACCAAAGCCTAGCCACAACGCAAATCTACACCCATGTCAGTGCGGCAAACCTCAGGCAGGTCTACGAGCAGGCACACCCAAGAGCCAACGCCTGAACACGGTGGACTAAGGGCCATTCCATAACAATTAACCACAGCCAAATAACGTCTCCAAAATCCTAAAGCTTGGTGATATGGATAAGCAGTGGCATCACGGTTGAGAACTGGCACAAGGGATCAATGACACGCCCGCGTAGACCAAATTAAACAGGCTTGAATTCACTTAGGCGTTACCAACAACAAGAAAGAAAGCGATAGAGTTGAGCAGGGCAAGGATCAGCAAGACAAGGATTAGCGATCAGAGATGAATCACTATCGATACCATTTTTTCAGTACATGCGCCCGGACACCCAAACAGAAAGCAAGCTGTATCTTCCAATTGCGAAGCGTCTGTCTGATTGCCCCTCTCTGATGCCAACGCCTCGCGCTAACCGTCAATGGCCCAGGCAAGAGTCGTGGTCGAGCAATTCGTCGCATTCTCGAAGAAAACTCAACATCCTCCATCAATGGCAATTCATCAAAACCACCTTGACGTTCAAACCAACTCTTGGTGACAAAAATTGCCTGATCCCCAAATGGCATTCGACGACATCGCACGCGAAGAGCGTTCCCCCATTCAATGAGTCGATAGATCCTGGCCTCTGCTGAAATCTGATGCTCGAAGGCCCCCCAGATGACTTCAGATTCACGACAGATTTGCTTCAAACAATCCTGACTCAAGCGATTATCCGCGTGGAGAAACAGAATAATCTGCTGGCCACTGTCCACCAACGCGGCCCCTGCGTTGAGCTGAATGCCGCGTCCGGGAAATGACCTGACGACCTTGGTGGCGCCCGCTTCTTTCACTCTCTGCACGGTGCCGTCAGTGCTACCACCGTCAACCACAATGACCTCTCCGGCCCCTGCTGCTTTTGCCGAGACAATGGCGGGACCAATTTCGTGCTCTTCGTTGATTGCGGGAATCACCACCGAAATATCTGATGGATTCATAATGTCGCTGTTTCACGCAGACGTACATATGCAATCGGACCGAGAATCAATAGCGGCATCCACGCTGCCATCATTGGGGAAAGGTAATAACCGTTTCCACCCATCGCCCCGGAAACCGTTTTTATGGCAAAGAAGGCAAGGACCGTGATCGAAGCAGCGGCGATCATGACAAAGAGATTACGACCATGTCGATTCACAATCATCGGTAACCCTAGAAGAATCAACGCATAATCCAAGGGTAATCGCACAAGACGCTCATGCAATAAGACCTTCAACGCCATACTGCTGTGAACCGAAGGATTACGTACACGATCAGCCAATTCTTTGATCGATGCCATTCGAGTTGAAGACTGCTTGGTTTGAAGGAAGTCAGTATTCAAGGATGTTGCAAAAAAACATTGCCCCGGCTTCAACCATGCTTGGTCCCTGCTGGTCATCAGAATGTAACGCCCCTTGAATCCAACGGACAGCAAATCGTCAATGCCCTCGGGGCGTTCAACCCCATCAATCAGATATCCAGGGCTGTGTTGCTCAGTCGCATTGATCCATTTCGCCTCTCGACCTGACAAGGTATCGCCGAACCCAGAGTAGTCTCCGTCCAAACGAAAATTTGGATCCAAGACAACTCTGGACTGCGTGACCAACGAGCGTCCATCAACGAGAACACGGTTGACCGTGTCGTACTGCGCTCGAATCGATTGTTCGTGCTCTCCCGAGAGATCCTTCGCTTTTAACATCAGGACATCACGATACTGGGGCAGTAGCAACTCCCTATTCAATAGTTGAATGACCAACAGAGCGAAGGAGGCGATCAGAATGGGCCGGAAAATCCGACCATGAGAAATACCGGCCGACAACGTTGCCGTTAGTTCTCCTGTTCGACGCAGCCAACCAATGGTGAAAAGAAACGCCATCAAAGCAATGATGGCGCCAGTCCAATCAAAAAGCAGCAGCATGTAAGGTCCGTAATAACGAACCATCACTGCGAATAAACCACCGTCGGTTTGAGCTTGCCGAAGTAGATCTTCCATGCTCGTGAAAGCGTGAAAGACAATGAAGATCCCCGCCAATGAACAAAAGCAGATGATCACGGTACGCACAAAGAGCGTTAAGACATAGCGGTCAATTTTTGTCACGAAAAATGCGTCTCACCTGATGAAAAAAAATCAATCTCAGCCACTCCACGTCGACATCGCATCGGCAGCCAGGGTAATGACACCTTGATGCAGAAAATAATCTCCTGCCCTCGATTGTCTCTCCAGCTCAAGCTAGATCGTTCATCCTGCTATCGGGCAGGCATACCTCTCAATTTGATTGATTGCATCCCGGGACCAGTGATCCTCGAACACCCCAACCGACCCGTGATTGCCCAAACTCTTCCCTAAGGAAGACCTTGGCTTCTTCACACTGGAGAATATCGGCAATTTCCCATCGGTAAATCAATACCGCTCGGGACCTGATGATCGCAATCAACCAATGTTGGTCGTCCCCGCCCCCCAGATACGTCCCAACAGCATCAATCCTGTCCAGCGACAAAATACTTTGCTAGCGGTTAATCGATCAAAAGGCCACTCGGAATCATCGACCCAACTAAACCGGAGACTTCTCGTATCGGTCGGTGGATTGCAATGAAATGACAAATCCTATCTTTCATTGAACCGCGGCTAATCATGCCTCAGCGTACCGAACTTAAATCCCAAGGCCGAGTTACTGGAAAACGAATTTCCAAAAACAGCGTGACGCTAGTCGCAATTCGTTTTCTGGCGAATTCGGCTGCCATTGGTCTCACACCAAATCACCCTTAACCCCAAGTCGCAACCCTTCGATTGAATTCACCACCACATGGATTGATCTCAATTCACCCCTCACCTGCCTGAATTTAGGCGTTTAAGCTCGTTTCCCTAATCGATAGTCAACAACCACTATTGTGGAAAAATCAATGGATGGTTCGAATTAAACACAGTCGCCTAACTCAGGTTCCGTCGACCTCCGATGGTAATTCAGACACAGGAACAAGTCTTGAACCAAGCGACTTTGATCTTCCAGCTTCGACAATATCGGATCAGGAAACGTTGCCTCGTTTAAGAGAGAGGCAGCGGTGCCAGTACTCCTGAGGCAGCATTCCTTCCAAGATCATCACCAAAACAAAACCTGCGGTAGAGAGGCATTCATTGCCCCGATCTGATCACGTAATTAATAAGGCAGCACAGTGAACGCCGAACCGATGACCCAACAACCGTTTCAATCAAAGCCTAAGAACGAGGTGGTACTCGATCCCGCAAATGACAGGGACTCTCTCATCTCCCAACTATTATTGTTCACACGGTACGTTCTGATCCCAAGCCTGCTCTACGTGACGGTGATCGGCTGCACTCCCTCAAACGAGACTCAACAAGAAGAGACAGAGCAGCAACCGGACAGGCAAAACACAGAACAAAAACCCTCAAACCTTAACCAAGCATCCAATCAAGAGCAGACCTCCAATCCGCAAGAACTGGCGAACAATGCCACGCTGCAACGTCTGGCTCAGCAATCTAATCTGGATTCCTCAGCCAACTCCACATCGCAACCATATGAAGTCATCGCTACACCGAATACGAACAAGGCTGATTCCCAAACAAAAAAATCAGTCGATGGAAATGAGATCGGTAATCCCAACGATACAAAACCCAAGTCGGAACCAACTTCTGGGAGCGAAACCAATCGTCTTTCGACGGCAGACCTCTCGGCTCAAAAGCTAGTCGAGTTTCTCGCGATGACGGACCGCGACATGCAGGACATCTGGGGTCGACTTCAACAAATGGAGAATGGTCGGGATGAGCTCATTCGCATAGCGAAAATGAAACTTCAAGCGTCACAGCAACTAGCAACGCTTTCAGAAGCCACAGAGAAGCAAAGATCGCTAGGGGCCCGCGGAGAGCTACAAGCGTTATCTCACTTGGCCTCGTTTGGTGATATCGACTCTGCTGAAGCTCTAAAAACACTTGCTGAAAAAAACATCCTATCGGATGACGACAGCTTGGCTTCTGACAGCCGCCTGGTCCTGATCGGATTTGCACTTGAATCACTCAAGCAAGGCAAGGCGGATGCCAAAGATGCACTCATGAACTACTTAATGAATCTACCGCGTGACCAAGCATCAAATGATGTCCCGACCTTGATGGTGATGGGACAAGCCCGAGACACCCTAGCGGCCTACGGCGAACAGGTCTTAGCCGCTAAGGTTCGAGACAAAATCTTGGAGATTTACCAAGACTCGGCTAATCCCGACCTGCGATCCGCGGCGATGGAACTTGCAAATCATGCGTTATACGACGAGATTGAGACGTTACTCGCATCAATTCGAAGTTCCAAACGCATACCAGTTCAACAGTGGGAATCAGCTGTGAATGAATTACTTACCAGTGCCGGCGACATGCAATGCCTGCAGTACCTGGCGAGTTGCGCGTTACAACTTGAGGGCCTGCAACTTGACTCGCATGTCAAAATAACGTTTGATGCACTGGCGGCTCATTTCGATGAACCTGATTCAGAAACAGCAAGGGAACTTGCGATCGCCTCCTCGGCTTACGCTGCGAGACAAATCATTATCGGCACTGAATTCAGCTATGACCTGCCCGCGGTCAACAATCGTCTAATCAAGGCAAATGATTACCAAGGGAAAATCCTCCTCGTTCCCTTCTGGACCATCATGCTTCCCGAGTCGCTACAACTGATCTCGTCGCTCGAAGCGCTTCGAGATCAGCACCCCGAGCAGATTGCCATTCTGGGAATTAACTTGGATGGAAATGATGAACTCCTGAATACATTTCTTCAACAAAACGAAATGCCATTTAAAAGTCTTCGTGCTAGCTCATCGAACTCTGCCGAAACAACAAACCAAACCGCCACTAAGTATGGTGTCACATCGATGCCGTTTTTGGCGATCGTGAGCCAAAGCGGTAAGATCGCGGCCGTCAACTTCACCGGACAGGGAATCGAAGAAACAGTGAAGAGCCTGCTGAAATAACTTCGCTTCCCACAGAGTCGCAAAGAAGAGTGCGGACCAATTTAATCAGCCGTTGCTAAGCATTTCATTCAGCGATTTAGCCTCATAGATCCAATGCTTTTCACTCCAGAAAGGCTGAACCCCACACCGTTTTTAGTATCGAAAACATTGCCATCCTGAAACCGACGTCTCGTTAATCCTCAGATCGCAGCACTCGCTGCTGACAAAGAAAATCCTTCCAGGCTTCGAGTCGAATTGGACACAAATCTGATTTCCGATCGCCCTGACAAACAACTCCCCGCACGGCATAGCAATCAGGGTGAATTGATTGTTTGTTCAGAAGTTGAACCTCATCAGCCTTGATCGAACCGGCCAACGCCCACCACATTCCCGATTCTCTGGCAATCAATTGAAGTCGCCGCAAACCATGACTTTTCAAATATCCGAGCGTGGAGCAGCCAGTCTTGGTATAGGTGTCGATCAAACAACGCTGAAATCCACAATCCGCTGCTAACTGAAAAATGACATCAGGTCTCAAACTGTTTGCTTCTTTCCAGTCAGCATACGCCACCGCAACCAATTCAACTTCTTCATGTAGACGTTCTCGAAGGCTTGACCACGACTGCTGCAATCGAGTTTTATCATCACACCCACTAGGCCCAGCTTTCGCAAAGCTGAACTCACTGGGCAGAGCACTTGCCAAAGACATTGCCTGATCAAACTCACCCAGTGCTGCGGACAGCGGTGGTAGTTCCGAATCTGGCTGACAATCTGTCAATCGTTGAGTCTGCTCCCATTGTCTGGCAACAGCCTTCCAAACTTCCGGGCGGGTTGGACTCAACGCACCAGCATCTGGTTCTTTCAAATCAATGATTCCGACTTGAGCGGTCATCGCCAATTGCACTTCATCAAGACTTCGTACGCTAACCAACCATGTTTGGTGGAGGGATCGATGATCCGAGGCCTGAGACTCATTATCTGACGGCGTTGAAACGTATTGGGACAAGGGACTCATTTTCATAGAGATTTCCCGTCTGTGGGTCTCTTCGCAGAGATTCCGCACGCTGAGAACCAAGAAAGAGGAATTTACTGAACAAACTTAAAAGCTTTGAGAATGCCAGAGCAGGATAGGCGAAAAGCCTCAACCACGTTAGATTAGACGATAGTTGATCGCGGAGGCTGCACCCAAAAAACCTAAGATTAACGTTGCAATACGAGTCTATAAACAATCCCGAACAGCTGCAGAGCTTCTGCGATAATATCTCTCGGGAACCGGTCATTGCGTTCGACACGGAATTTGTGTCGGAGGACACCTATCGCCCTGAACTTTGTCTGGTTCAGGTGGCGACCAGTCAACACCTTGCAATTATCGATCCCAAGGAGATCCCGGATACAAAAATCTTCTGGGACCTGCTTGCGACCCCGGGTCGAACCGTGATCGCACACGCAGCCAGGGAAGAATCAAGATTCTGCTATCGCTATTCGGGTAAACCGATCGCCGGCCTCTTTGATACACAATTGGCCGCGGGATTCGTTGGGATGGAGTACCCCGCTTCATTGGCAACCTTGGTGCAAAAGCTGGTTAATAAAACTTTACCGAAGGGTGAGACTCGCACCGATTGGTCCCGACGCCCACTTTCTGAGGGGCAGATTCGTTACGCATTGCATGATGTTACTGATCTAATCGAAATGTATGATCAGTTGAACAAACAAGTCAACAATCTACAGCGCGGAGAATGGCTGCAGGAAGAAAGTGAAAGACTGCAACAAAAAGTGATTGATGGAGAGACGAAGGAAAACTGGCGGCGAGTCAGCGGCGCGTCCGGTCTCAAACCTCGACAGCTTGAAATGATTCGGCAGCTTTGGAAGTGGCGAGAGCAAGAAGCCATACTTCTAAATCGACTACCCAAGCGTGTGCTTCGCGATGATCTGATGGTTGAATTAGCGCGTCAGGGGACCACCAACCAGCAAAAAATCAGAAACATTCGTGGAATGGAAAGGCGAGGGCTCCAAGATAAATACGGGGAAATCGTTAAGGCAATTCAAACCGCTTTGAACACACCTGACGACGAATTGCCGAGGCGACCGCGAGGGACTCGGCGGGTCGTTTCGCCCATGCTCAGCCAATTCCTTTCGACATCCATCGCTTGCATCAGTCGGCAACACAAACTCGCCCCACCAATCGTTGGAAATGCCGAAGATGTTCGTGAACTGCTGGGCTACGAACTGGATAAACGAAAACACGATTTGACACCCGCGTTACTGCAAGGCTGGCGGGGTGAAATCGTCGGAAAAACATTCCGTAGAATTCTTGATGGCGAACTGGCCATTCGTGTCGCCGATGTCAGCGAAACACAACCGCTGGAATTTATTGACTGCTGATCGCCTTGAATCTGGAGCACAAGGTGATCTCTCTTTCGCGTTCCATTCAAACGCTCTGGGCAGCAAAAGAATGTGGACGTGATCACACCAAATCGCCTTCAAACAAGGTCGCTGATGAGGCCTGATTCCTGAGCGTGGTAAATAGATTCCTGAGTGGATCTACTCAGCCCCAACATGAGGCACTGGCCCCTAAAACGCCTGAACCGGCATGAACAACCTAATGACGAGTGGCCTGTGACAATCCTTGATGCTGGACTTGCGACTCCACACCTCCACATGTGTTAGATCAAAGCAAATTCAGTGCAAAAACTCAACGAAAAGGCCCGCGATACTTCAAAGGAAAGCATCGCGGGCTGCTTGGTCAAACAGAGTGGTTATTTCGAAAGAAGAATGGCTTTGCTGATTTCTCTCCTTCGTTTTACTCGAAAGAATCAGCAAATGGTTGGCTATCGACGAAGTCTCTCTGAACTGCGACGGCTCACTCGCTCACCCTCAGGACTCATGTAATGAGTCGCTTCCTCAGCCACTAGCACGGTATCACCCGAACGAATCTCGGCTCGGAATCGGTGATGACCGGGGCGATCTGCTTTCGCAATCACGCGAACTCGCACTTCTTCACCGGCTCCGATACGTGGAATGGCGTCAAACAAGACCTGTCCTGTCATCACCTCACCACTGTGTCCCTCAATTCTATTCGGTTCGACACCATGGCTGAACTGGGCAATGGCACGAACATCGGTGGCTTCTTTGCTGCCGCGATTGCGAATCACAATCTCGTAAGGAACGTCAGTTCCGATGGGTGCCGGCGCGACGGGATCGCTGACGGACAAGACCAAATCAGCAATCGACTCGACGCGAGTCGCGATCGAAACTGCAGCGGCACCGGCAGCCGTTCCTCGACAATCAAAAGCGAAGAGATGCTCGCCAGTTTCTGACATGGTGCATCGGAACTGGTAAGTTCGGACAGCACCCGGAGCAAGTTGCTCCAGATTCCAACGGAGGAACTGATTGTCTTGAACCGCCTCTTCAAATCCACCCAGGTACTGAACACCCGAGGGCAGTCTTAAGCTGGCAATAATATTCTGGCTCGCCGCATCTCCATGATTCTGAATCTGCAAACTGTAGAGACCATCAGTGTTCTGGTACTTGACTTGAGGTCCGGTGAGCACAGCCTCTAATTTCGCGGCCGAAACACGAATTGTTTTCTCAGCTTCAGCCCGTAACGCAAGCTCGCCAGCAGCGAGACCGTGAATCTTCAAGTCACCCAAATCTTGTGCTGTCAGCTCAACGTCAAATTGCGCCTCTTTTCCCGGCGGAATGTCGCCAATTTTCTGGCTTTGAGGCGTTGCTGAATTTGGGGAAAGCGTGAAGATAACGTTTGACGCTGTGCCATTCCCAGGATTCAAAACTCGAACCTTGTAAGTCTGTGACTCACCGAACACGACTTCCTCGGGACCTTCAATGGTCAAATTCAAACGTGGTTCTCTGACTTGAACTCTAGTCACGCTCTTGTGAGGCACCAGAGTCCAATCAATGTCGAGATCATAATTTCCGCTTCTTGATGCCGTCAGGCGAAGCGTCATGGTTTCAGATGCACCGGCTGGTAATTGGTTAATGGTCCAAATCAGCCTCTCCGCGGCACCTTCTTTGTCAACTTCAATTGCCCCATGGCTCGCAGCTTGACCTCGCAAGTCGGCCCATTCCGGGATAAGTGCTCGAATCAAAACACCATCTGCATCAATCTCTCCACGATTCTCAATACGCACCTCATACTCAGCGTTCTGTCGGATAAGGATCGAACCAGGTCCGGAAGTGGTAACCCGTATTCCGGGCAGCTCTGAGGTTGATCCGGCAAGGAGATTACCGTCTTTGGCGGCACCTCGCATCTGATTACCAACTGCATCGCCTTGCGTATCGGATTCCGCACTGTCGATTGGCTTGGTGGGAGGAGATAGTTGCAGAGTATCCTTGGGTAATTCAGCAACATTTATTTCTGAAATCGATAATTGCTGCCCTCGTAAATCATTGGACTGCTGTTTCGCATCAAGGACAGGAGATTCAGCTTCACCGTCAAGTGCCGGTGGTTCCACAACATCCTCAACCACATCAGCGGCGGCAAATTCGGGCGTGTCCGCTGTTGCCTGCCCCGGTTTCGTTGCCAGTGGCTCGAATGCAGCTGCTTCGGGTCCGGAACGATGTGACGCGGCGGTCACTTGTAGCCCCTCACTCACAGGATCGATGGGCTCCTCGGTGGTCTCAGCTTCATCAACTTCCGACGGTAAAGTCGCCGGTGGCAGTGGTCCTAGGTCAGCATTTGGTGCCTCTGATTCTTCCTTGGCTACCTCAACGGAAAGGTCCTTCGGTTCTGAAGATTCAGAAGTTGTTCCACTTCCAGCAGTTTCTTTCGTCGCAGGTGACGGCGTCGCTGCCAAATCCGCAGCTGATGAATTCTCAATAGCTTCAGGTTCCTGGGTTGCTTGAGTCTCAATGACTTTTCGCGAGACTCTGGGAACAAGATCAGCGACCTCAGGCTTGAACTCTACCTGCTTAGCGGTCTTGGTGACGTCTTCCTCACGCGTTTGGGACTTCAAGTTTGATGTCATCGCGGCCATGGTTCGGCGAGAACTGCGGCGGCTGCTTGTTTCCACACCGGTCGGCTTGGTCGACACTGCGAGAGGCTTGTTTGACTCCGCACTCGCCTGAGGAACCGATGCCTCAGGCTGCGGCACTGGAATTAAACTCGCATTCATCGGACTAGAAGCGGGTCGGACGGGAACTGCTTCAGAGGAGTTGGGCCGAACAATTCGAGGCGGTGGAGAAATCACCACATCGCTTGGGTCATTCAGTGGCACTGCGGATGAGCGTTTAGCAGTTTTCACAGCCGAATGAAATGGAACTCCGCTCCAGTCCGGCGAATTAGGACTCGAAACCGGCTGCTTTGCCGAAGATCTCGAGGGAACATTGGATGACTTGGATTTCAGTGTTGGAGGTAAGGGCACCGAGGATTTCGGTGCAGTCTTGGGCGCCTCGCTGGGTGCTGCGAAAAACGTCCCCAACAGGCCCTTTGACGCTAAGCTGTTTGGAGGAGGCGTTTTGGAGGTTTCGCTCGGTACACCCATGAAAAGCTGCAATAAGCCTGATTTGGAAGCGACCTGGTCAGAATCATTTGCTGCAACCTGACGAATTTCGGATGGGGCGTTATTGCGAATGCCTCCGGCGAGCTGTAGCTGCGATTGCTGAGCACTGACAATGGTGGCGGCCAGGCACATAGCCGGGATACCAAAGGCCTTTGAAGCAAAGCACAGGGTGCGTCTGACGCGGTCCATGCGTATCTCTCGTTATGAAGTGTCGAGGTAAATCGTCCTCTCTTACTTTCGGCAATCAACTAGGGTGGTGTTGAAGCAAATTTGAGGATTATGCCGGACGCATCAATCTTGACGGCTTGATCGCTGTTTTCACGGTCGTCTAAAAACCCGTTCCTAAGTCAATCCTGCAGATATGAAACGAAGTTGAACAGATTGGATCGCCAAACATTTCCTGACGGCCAAGCACGCCCCCTTGCGGTCAGATCCCTCGATGCAGTTGAATCGATCCGAAAACTAGACGCACAATCCGATCCGATTATCCCTTCAACAAGCTACTTGCGGAGGCACAGATGAGCCGTAGAGAAAAAATTGAGGCAATGCTAGCAGAGGATCCTGATGACACCTTTCTTCGTTACAGCCTAGCGATGGAGCACCGAAGCGAAGGCAACAACACTCAGAGTCTTGAAATCCTTGATGCACTCATTTCCGAGGCACCACCATGCATCCCGGCATTTTTCATGGCGGGTCAACAGTTTGTTGACCTTGATCGCATTGACGATGCCCGTGATTATTTGCGTCGGGGAATCGATGAGGCGAGAAATCAGAATGACGCTCATGCAGCCGCAGAAATGAGCGAACTACTCACCTCCTTGGGTGAATACGGAGAAATATAAGCCCGTGAAATTCAATACGTGAAACACAACCCTAACTTTATGCGGCCTCACTATTTTTTTGATGGGCAGACTTTTTGAGCACCGAACAAACCACCGCTATCGTTTTACGAACGGTCGAATTCAGTGAAACAAGCCTGATTGTCACGCTGCTGACGAAAGATCTTGGTCAGGTTTCAGCCATCGCCAAAGGAGCCCGGCGACCCAAAGGACCATTTGAAGGCGCGCTTGACCTGCTAGCGGTTTGTCGTGTAGTGGTTCTAAGAAAGAACTCCGATGCATTGGACCTTCTGACTGAAGCCAAACTGCACCGGAGATTTCGGGGAGCGGACAAATCCTTGGAAAGACTTTACGGCGGTTACTATGTCGCAGAAATGCTTCGTCTGCTATTGGTTGATCATTCTCCGCACTCCGAGGTCTACGACCTCACCATCCGAGTCCTTCAACAATTGGATGGAACCGGAAATGTGGCAGAATCATTGTTCTTTTTTGATCTACAAATCCTGAGAATGCTTGGGCATTCACCAGGAATTGAATCATGTACGGAGTGCGGTGCAAAAGTAATTGCGGACCGACGAATCCCGTTTTCTTTGGAAGGCGGCGGAATCGTCTGCAGGCCTTGTCGACCACGGCAAAGGTCAATTTTGATGGTGAGAGGCGAGATCATTGACCAGATCAAGAGACTTCAAAATTCGGAACTTCAGGGTCCCGTTGAGATCCCACACCAGCTTCATGGTGAGCTCCGAAATTTGGTCAACCGATACATCCAAAATGTGGTTGGAAGGCTGCCAAGGATGCAAGCCTTTCTGCCAATGATGACAAAAACGGAAACGATCGCATGATGCGAATGAGAAGACGATGGATAACATTGGACGGCCAACTACCGTTCAACCAGGTGAAGAATCAAGATCGAATACTGGATATCTCATGGGGGATTACCGGCCGATCCTTGATTGCTGGCCTTCTATGCCTGCAACTGGGCTGTACCACAATGGCTGGCCCCAAGGATGTGAATGATCCAATCGTTAACGGTATTAGCATTAGCGACACGTCAGAAGAATTGTCCATCGTCCCGGCGAGTCAAGAAGAAGAGACGCAACCAGATGAAGTGGCGAAGCCCATCGTCCAAACATCTGCCGAAGAAGTAATCTCCGCGCCAAACGAACCATCATTCACCGAGCGCGGCCAAGAATTGCTACAGAAATTCACAGGGCAAAACGCCCCATCGGAAAATAACGCAAAAGATCTTTATCGTGATGCGGACAAAGCCTTCCGAGACGCGGCAAAACAATCTCGCGAGAGTTCGGTCTCACAATTCAAGAAAGCAGCCGAACTCTTTGAGGCGGCTGGAGATGCGGCGCCGGGATCAGCATTGCAACAGGATGCAATGTTCATGCAAGGCGAGAGTCTGTTCTTCGCAGATCAACTCGTTGAAGCCTCCGATGCCTATGAAAACCTTCAAAAGAGTTTCCCAAGGAATCGACACATCGACAAAGTTGCTTCGAGACTTTTCTCGATCAGCCGCTATTGGATTGACATCGCCAAAACAGAACAAGGCAAATGGATACCTATCAACCTGACTGACCCGAGCCGACCTCGCCTCGATCTTGACGGACATGCAATTCGCGTGCTTGACCAGATTCGCTACGACGACCCTACGGGCCGACTCGCCGACGATGCAACCATGGCGGCAGCAGCAGAATACATCCGACAAGAAAAGTATCAAGAAGCCGATGAGTTTCTCACAGACCTTCGAGAAACATTTCCAGACAGTGAACACCTCTTCCTTGCTCACTTGATGGGCATCAACGTTAAGCTCAAGAATTACCGAGGGACAAAATACAGCGGCTTAGATCTTGAGGAAGCCGAAGAACTGGTCCAGAAAACCCGGCAGCGCTTCCCAGACAAATTAGCCTCAAACGAGAACGACTTCGGACAGCGTCTTGAACAGTCCGCAGCGAAGATTGCTTTCTATCAGGCGGAGAGATTGCGTTACCGAGCCCAATACCGTGAAAAGCGAAAAGAGTTTGGTGCGGCGAGGTATTACTACCAACTCCTGCTGACCCGATTCCCGGACACGCCTCACGCAGAGGTGGCGCGTGAACGCTTAGCAGCAACAGAGAAAAAGCCTCGACTCCCTGCACAGCGTCTTTCCTGGCTGACGACAATTTTCCCCGACTCGACAGCCCCAGAGGCACCACTGGAACTCAATTCAGCGCCAACGGGTGAGTCCTCAACCTCAACGATTCTTCGATAAGGCGAAACCAGATAGATATTGCTCGCTGGAAGTGCGGTACACCTATGTTTGCAAACAACAGTCTGAATCGCTTCAGGGTCCTCCTCGTTACCGGATTCCTGCTGCTGATCTTTTCCGGTGGATGCGCGTCCTACCGTTACGGCGCCGCATCAATGTTTCGCCCAGGTATTAAAACTGTCCATGTACCTGTGGTACAGAATGAAACCTTTCGTCACGATCTCGGAATAAGACTCAGTGAGGCATTGGTCAAGGAAATTGATCGACGCACACCCTACAAAGTGACAGGGAATCCCAATGCCGACAGCACCTTAGTTTGCACCATCACCCACGAGACGAAGCAGATCCTGACGGAAACTTCAGATGACGACCCCCGCGCGTTGGACGCCGTCATCTCCGCCAAGGCAACTTGGACCGCGAGAAATGGTGAGCAACTCATGCACAACAGTCTCGCGCCAAACAACGATCTCTCCATCACCTTCGGCAACGATTCAAGGTTCGTTCCGGAAGCGGGACAATCGATGGATACAGCGACGCAGGAAGCAATTGAAAAACTTGCTGCAAGGATTGTCTCGCAAATGGAAATGAGATGGTAAAGCCAGCAGCGAGTCCACTCACCCCATGAACCGTCCGTCTCAATCACAAACTAAGAATCAGGACCACCTAATCTGGGACCTTGGTAAACGGCATCTTTCGTTTGGCGAAAGACCGCTGGTAATGGGAATCTTAAATGTAACGCCGGACAGCTTTTCGGATGGCGGCAAACATTTCTCCGTTGAGAACGCAGTCGATGCTGCATTCCGAATGGAGGACCAGGGTGCGGCAATCATTGACATCGGTGGAGAAAGCACCCGGCCCTATAGCGATCCGGTCGATAGCGAAGAGGAAATGCGTCGTGTCTTGCCTGTGATTGAAGCAATCACCAGTCGCCTTACCATTCCCATTAGCATTGACACTAGCAAAGCTGATGTGGCGGAAGCCGCAGTGAATGCAGGTGCTGAAATCATCAATGATGTAACCGGACTCGAGGGCGACCCGAGAATGCTGAGTGTGGCATCCGAATGCAAAGTGGGTGTTTGCGTGATGCACATGAAGGGAACACCTCAGACCATGCAAAACCAACCGCAGTACAAAAATGTCGTGCAAGAAATTCACGAGTATCTGTTGGCGAGATTGAAGCATTGCGTGACCAACGGTATCAAGCCTGAGCGAGTTTGCCTTGATCCCGGAATAGGCTTCGGTAAAACCCATGAGCACAATATCGAACTTGTTCGCAACGCAAATCGTTTTCTGGAAACAGGCCGCCCAATTCTCGTTGGCCACTCTCGAAAAGGTTTCATTGGTAACCTTCTGGGCGATAAGGAAGCGGACCGAACCGCTGCGACCCTCGGTGTCTCCCTGGCCTTGGCAAGCAAGGGTGTGCACCTTCTGCGAGTGCATGATGTTGGCTGGACAGTCGATGCGATCAAACTGTTCAAAACCTCGATCAGCGGTGTAAACAACTTGGCCAGCGAGAAACCCCAGCAAGCCTGACTGGATCGTTCGCAAGAAGTGCAATGGCGTTCATGCCCGGAGAATATGCATCACAAGTGATCAGAAGCAGGAGCCACTGGAAGCATCCTGTTTTCAGTCAGCACGCCCCATGCGGTTTTACCTGAGCAGCTTCTTTCAGACAGTTGTCACACAAACCTTGCTTGAGAGACCTAACTTCGGCAAGTCGTGTCGAAGACGGACGGGAACCTAAGAACAGGGGCAGTGGTCAGATCCTACTTTACCTCTCAAGTGCTCTTATTGAGAAGTTGCTCACGTGTTGGCGAATCTTGCTTCACCTCCGCCTTCTTCTCGGGCCGATCGGACGAGTTTGCTGGAGATTCGAGAACCCCAAGGCAAAAAGATTGCTTGACACCGTGAACCGTCTCTAATGTTAAGATCGCAGGATTCATTGAACTACTCTGGGAAGGACCCTTCGTGCCAAAGGCAACGGAAATTTGGTGAGCGTCATTTGCATTTCAGTTTTCGTTCGGTCAAAGCTGCCCTTCATCACAGCTAAACTGCTGAGTCAACAATGTCCGTAAGCCGTGGCTGTCGGGTTGTATCAGTTAGGCAAAACAGCCAAGATCGGTCCAATAATTTGCCAGCACCAAACCATCCCTTCCACCGCATCCTGCAATCTGTCTCATACTCCAATGATGTTCCGCGACCCATAACGTTCCGCGACCCATAGCGTTCCGCGACCCAATGGCGTTCCGGCCCAATGGCGTTCCGGCCCAATGAATTGAAAGCAGGTAAGATATGTTCATCTCCCTTACTTCGGGGGAAGCTGACAAGTCATGATCCCGAGGCCTTTGGGTAATCGGCAATTAAAAGATACAAACTAAATCAGCAGGCTCCCGATCAACTCGGCTCGAAGAACGTCCCATCCACCAACCTCTGGCAGGCAAGTGAAATTTAACAATTACCAATCATGGCTTCGGCCTTCAGTCCTATCCTTCGTCTTTGTCGCTGTCGCGGGACTGGTTCGTTTCGACTTCGTTTTGAATGCAAGTCCTCACTCGGCGTTTAATCAGGTCGCTCAGGCTCAGGAGTTCCCCAAACCATTAATTCGCGACATCGAAGGCTGGAAAATCGAAGTTGACCCTGAGATCCTCAGCGAGAAGAATCGGGCGGAGGGTGAACAAACATTGGCCGCGCTAGCGAATCACTTGCAACGCGTCAAATGGATCTTATCGGACGATCGTGTTCGATCCCTCCAAACGCTGGCAATTCGCATCGACTGGATGCACGAATTGAGCAATATGCAATATCATCCCAGTCGAGGTTGGTTAGAAAACAACGGTTACGATCCTGAATTGGAAAAACACGTCCACATACCTCGAGCGAAACAATTACTGAATCCGTCTCAATGGGCAAAGCACCCGTACGTTGTCTTCCACGAACTTGCTCACGCCTACCACGATCAAATCCTTGGATTTGAACATCCCGAGATCATTGCGAATTATGATCAAGCCAAAAATGCAGGGATCTATGAGGATGTCATGCTCTACACAGGCCAACGAGTCAAGCATTACGGCCTGACCAATCATAAAGAGTACTTCGCCGAATGTTCCGAGGCTTATGTTGGAGTGAATGATTTCTTCCCGTTTGTACGATCGGAACTAAAGCAATACGACCCTCGAATGCATCAACTCATGGAAACGATCTGGGGCAAGATTCGTTAGACTGAACGCCGTTCATCATATTTGATTGTGTTTTTGGAGATCACGATGCGCATCGACTTTGTCATCACCGAATTATTTGTGGGTGGTGCGGAGAAGTGCCTCACTGAAATAGCGATTGCGTTGAGTCGTTCGGGTGATCAGGTTCGCGTTTTCTCAATCGGCACTCTTCCCGAAGGTGAGCAGCGTTCTCTCGTTGACCGCCTCGAGCATGCCGGCGTCACCGTTTTATCTGCCAACTGTGATTCTCTCTGGAAATTTTCCTCGGCGTACCGATTCCTTAGAAAAGAATTTGAGAAAAAACCTCCGGACGTCGTTCAAACTTTTTTGCACCACGCCAACGTCTTGGGAACACATGCGGCCAGGTCCGCAAAAGTGGGTAAGTGCGTCGGGGGAATTCGAGTGGCGCAAGGCGGTCGCCTAAGAAACCATCTCGAGAGAATACTTCTTCGGCGTGCCGACCATATCCTATGTGTCAGTCAGGCGGTTGCAACTTTTGCGTGTGAAACGCTCGGTTGCGAACCATCAAAAACCACAGTGATTCCCAACGGAGTGGATATCGAGAAATTCAGCCATCCCCAACCAGCCAATCTCAGCCAAATTGGTTGGCCTCAAGATTCGCAGATTCTTCTTTTCGTAGGTCGACTGGATCACCAGAAGGGTATCGATCTACTGCAGCAACAAATTGATCGCATTGTGCCTCCGGGATCAAATCAAAGACTGTTACTGATTGGTGATGGCCCACTTCGTCCAGAACTCAATGCTTGGTGCGAAAAGGTGGGATCTCATCGAGTGCAACTGATGCAATGGCAAGCCGAAGTGATACCGTGGATGAAAGCTAGCACACTGATCGTCTTACCGAGTCGATACGAGGGAATGCCAAATGTACTTTTGGAAGCAATGGCAGCCTCAAGGCCCGTCGTCTGCAGCCTCGTGGAGGGGAGTGATGAATTGCTGGGTCCGTCAAAAGACGAACAAGGTTTTGCACCCAGCGACGGAAAAGAGATGGCTGAAAGAATTGAATCGCTGCTCTCCAGCCCAGACCGGATGCAAAGACTTGCCAAAATGAATTTTGATCGTGTGAGAGACTCCTATTCCCTTAGCGGGATGACCGCGAAATACCAGCGTTTTTATCGAAATTTGCTTGAAGCAAAGTGAAATCAAGTCGGGACCGGGGCACGCTGGTTGAAAAGACAACTTGAAAGGCAACCCGGCGACAACCCCGAGTCAGATCGCTAAACTGGGGTCTCCTTGATCACGGGTTTTTAAATCATTTTCGCACAGAGAAGATAAACGTGAGTTTCGATCCATTTGGAGTCCGCTCCCAATTCAATACCGGCAACGGCCAGGCAACACTCTACAGCTTGAAAAAACTAGAAGAGGCCGGTGTAGGAGCGATCAGTCAACTGCCATTCTCCATTCGAGTTTTACTCGAAGCGGTGCTTCGGAACTGTGATGGATTCACCGTTACGGAAGAGGATGTCAAGAACTTGGCCGCATGGAATGCTGTCGCTCCGGCAAAGCAAGAAGTGCCCTTCAAACCCTATCGCGTCGTTTTACAAGATTTCACCGGCGTCCCAGCGGTGGTTGACTTGGCAGCAATGCGTTCGGCGATGCAACGCATCGGTGGTGATCCTGAAAAAATCAATCCATTGATCCCCGTGGATTTGGTAATCGATCACTCAGTCCAAGTGGATCACTTCGGATCCGAACAAGCTTTACCGCAAAATGTCGAAATCGAATTCCAACGAAATCAGGAGCGATATGAGTTCCTGCGGTGGGGACAACAAGCTTTTGATAACTTCCGAGTCGTGCCACCAAACGTCGGCATCGTCCACCAAGTCAATCTTGAATATCTCGCGAAGGTGGTCGCCGTACGGGAAACTGAAGATGGACCGGTCGCTTTACCCGACACCTTGGTCGGCACCGACAGCCATACAACCATGATCAATGGACTCGGGGTTCTAGGTTGGGGTGTTGGCGGGATCGAGGCCGAAGCCAACATGCTTGGACAGCCGCTCTACATGTTAATGCCAGAGGTAATCGGGTTTGAGCTCACCGGTGCTCTCCCCGCCGGTGCGACCGCGACCGACATGGTACTCAAAGTCGTCGAAATGCTTCGACAAGAGGGTGTTGTCGGTAAATTCGTGGAGTTTTTTGGTCCCGGCATGAATCGAATGAGCGTAGCGGATCGTGCAACGATCGCTAACATGGCACCGGAATACGGAGCCACAATGGGATTCTTCCCCGTTGATGACATCACTCTCGAATTTTTACGGCAAACTGGTCGCTCGGCCGAACAGGTTGCTTTGGTTGAGAACTACACCAAGGAGCAGGGTCTATTCCGCACCGATGACGGTCCGGACTTGAACTACACCAAGACAGTTTCTCTTGACCTGGGAACCATTGAACCGAGCCTTGCAGGCCCCAAACGCCCGCAAGACCGAATTGCGTTGAGTGACATGAAAAAGTCATTCAACGAATCATTAACGGCCCCGGTAGGGAAAACTGGTTTTGGGCTTCCAGAATCGGCCCTTGGTAACATCGGAAAAGTAACGCAGGGAGATCAAAGCAACGACATTGCCCATGGGGCAGTGGTAATCGCTGCGATCACTTCTTGCACCAACACCAGCAACCCGTCGGTCATGATTGGGGCTGGTTTATTGGCCCAAAAAGCCGTTAACAAGGGTCTCAAAGTCGCAACTCATGTCAAAACGAGCCTCGCACCCGGCTCACGAGTTGTCAGCGACTACCTGGACAAAGCGGGGCTTACTGATTCCCTCCAACAACTCGGCTTTCACACAGTGGGATACGGTTGCACGACTTGCATTGGTAACAGCGGACCCCTTCCCGCACCGGTTGCCGAAGCAATTCAATCCGGTGATCTCATTGCATCGGCGGTATTGAGCGGTAATCGAAACTTCGAAGGTCGTGTCAATCCGTTAACGAAAGCAAACTACCTTGCTAGCCCGCCACTTGTGGTTGCCTACGCGTTAGCCGGCACCACGGATATCGACTTGGTCAATGATCCGATCGGCTCCGACCAAGAGGGCAACCCCGTCTACTTGAAAGAAATATGGCCTTCGGCAGAGGAGATCAAGGAAACCGTTCTGCGATCGATTCACCCAGATATGTTTACTGAGCAATACGATGCGGCCGTCAACGGTAACGAACCTTGGAATGCAATTGAATCGGCTGCGGGGGCCATCTATCCATGGAACGAGGAAAGCACCTACATCCACCATCCACCGTTCTTGGACAAAGTGAAAGATGATTCGGTACCAGATATTCAGCCAATTCACGGAGCCCGCGTCTTGGCTCTTTTGGGCGACTCGGTGACAACCGATCACATTTCTCCAGCCGGCGCAATTGCGAGTGATGGTCCGGCGGGAAAATACTTGCAAGACCAAAGTGTCGAAACAAGAGATTTCAATAGCTTCGGCTCTCGTCGTGGCAACGATCGTGTCATGGTGCGCGGCACCTTTGCTAATATTCGCATCCGAAATCAACTTGCTCCGGGAACAGAAGGTGGGGTCACCAGGCATCTACCGGATGGCGAAACGATGAGCATCTACGACGCTTCGATGCGTTATCAACAAGACGGCATTCCTCTCGTTGTTCTGGGTGGCGCAGAATATGGAACCGGCAGCAGTCGCGACTGGGCTGCGAAGGGAACGATGATGTTGGGCGTCAAAGCTGTGATTACCTCCAGCTACGAACGAATCCATCGAAGCAATCTGGTCGGCATGGGAGTCTTACCGCTTGAATTTGCCGAAGGAGCAACTTGGCAGTCTCTAGGACTCACCGGCGAAGAGACAATCGATATCCCGGAACTCTCAAATGACTTGCAGCCTCGTTCAACAATCACAGTCCAAGCGACTGATGGCGATGGAAATACCAAGACCTTTCCATGCGTGGTGAGAATTGATACGCCTGTTGAAATGCAGTACTACCAAAACGGCGGAATCCTACCAACGGTCCTCCGAAATCTCTCGAATTGACTTCTGAAAATCCTGACTTTTCAATAACCTAAAACGACAAAGGTTCAATCATGGCATCCGCCGCAGCGCGACATATTCTTGTTTCGACCGAAGAAGAGTGTCTTGACCTGATGAAAAGAATTGAAGCCGGAGAAGAATTTGGAGCCCTGGCGGCTGCACACTCTGCCTGCCCCTCGGGCCAAAAGGGTGGAGCACTGGGCAAGTTCAGCCCAGGCCAAATGGTACCGGAATTTGATACTGCCGTGTTTGGAGGTGAGGTCGGTGTTGTTCAAGGTCCTGTCAAAACCGACTTTGGCTATCACCTTCTCGAAGTAACCGAGCGAACCGACTGATCATTCTAATTACGATGACGACTGGATGACCAAGGATCATTAAACGACAGCTTCTCGACTCGAGAATCGCTGTCGTTTTTTCTTTTAGCAATCACCGTGCAACCGGTGATTCTAACAAACCTATCAATTGGCCCTCAGGCAAAGGCCTGACGCAGCAACTCAAGGCTTTTTGGAATCGCGGTTTGATGGTTTTCTTGGCCTTCGAATTCAAGCGAAATGTATCCTCGATAATCAACACCACGCAAGATTTCGGCGACCTTGGCATAATCAATATCCAGTGTGTACCAGGTTCCACCACCAAAGTACGTTTTTGCTTGAACAAAGACAGCTTCAGGAGCCAACTTCTCATATTGCGAGTACTGATCTTCCAAGAAATTGCCAGTATCTAATGTCGCTCTGAGCCAGGGTGAATCAATCTCGTTGATCACTCGAAGTACACCATCTGCAGTTCGTCCCAATCCCCAATGATTCTCCAAACCCAACACAACGCCACAACGTTCTGCGGCAGGCAAGCACTTCTCCAGACTCTCGTTCACCCAACCAAACCCATCCTCGTCGGTATAGCCTTCCAACCTGGGCTCGATACCGCGATTTGCCATTAGCTCGTCAAAATTCTTGGACGTTCCCCAGCGGCCCGTGTTCACCCGAATTGTGGGAATACCCAGTGAGTATGCAAGTTCAATGCATTGGATCGTGTGATCAATATTCTTCTGACGAACCTCTGGATCTGGCGACACGAACGTTTGATGCGTCGAGAGTCCGCACAGATCTAATCCAAGCCGGAAAGCTTTCTGTTTGATCCGCTGTAAAGTTGGATTGGATTGATCTTCCATCTGCACATGCAAAATCTCAACAGCGTCGAAACCAGCATCGCCGGCCAGCTCGATGCATTCTTCAATCGTCAACTTGCTATCTGCCCGATAACGCCAGTAAGAATAGGTCGAAACGGCGATCGCGTTAGCGGACCGTTTTCCCTGATCTTTGCTGACGTTCTGAGCGATCAGCTTTGAACCTGGAATCGCCAAGGAAGCAGCAGCCACACCGGAAGTCAATAGATTACGACGAGAGACAGAACGTTGCATCAAATCAAATCCTTGGAGAACGGGCAATTGATGGTGGAAAAGGCTAATTCACCACGCACGGGTCAAGTCGCAACCGCATTGGTTGACTTCCACCCTGTAAAGGATACCAAATGATCAGAATGTGTGAGCAAAATTGAATGCTCGGCTCCAACACAGATCACGTGTAACGCATCTCAGATCGATCGTTAGGCATTTCCCAGCAACCACTTGATACCAAAGCAAGCACAGAATGACAAATCAGCTCGACCAAAAACGAATCAACACGTCTGCAAACTTGCGAATGATTGGTCAGTAACTATCAGTGATCCAGAAACGAGCTTCAATTCAGAAAACTATTTATCATGAATAAGATGACCGATTTCTCTGAAAAGAATCATTCCGGCCGTACGGCAGCATTCGCCATCGTTTCGAGTGTCTCTTGCCCGACGCGTGTGCAAAATTCACCGAGCGACTCACTACCCTCTCGATTCGCTTTGAAAGCGGCAAAAATGCCAACCATCTCATTCACCAAGTCCCCATCAGGAACGAGGTCCTTGTAGATGTAGGCGAGCCGGTTCCCAAGCCACCCTCCACCCACAAAGAGTGTGTATCGATCTTTTGCCTTGCCAACTAATGCCATGTCAGCGTTGTATGGCCTGGCGCAACCATTAGGGCAACCAGTCATCCGAATCGTAAAACGCTCGTGATCCAGTCCCAATTTCGCAAGTGGTTGCTCTAAACCATCAATCAAACCTGGTAAACGACGTTCGCTTTCTGTAATTGCGAGGCCACAAGTGGGAAGGGCTACGCAAGCCATTGACCACCTGCGAACCGTGCTGGTTTGCTCGGTGGTGGGAATGTGATGAGCGGTGATTAAATCGATCAGGCGATCCTTTTCTGATGCATCAATATCCGTAAAGATTAAACTCTGGTGCCCCGTCATTCGGATCTCTGTTTCAAACTCGCTGCAAATCGCGCGAATTGCAGCTTTGAATTGAATTTTCTCATCGTCATACAGGCGACCGTTCTCGACATTGAGACCATATGACCACTTGCCATCACCCTGTTCTTGCCAACCCATGTGATCATCCACACCGGTGACATCATCTGCAGTGCAGTCCTTCAAAGCTTCCCCGAAATAACTCTCTACTTCTTGTCGAAACTTTTCGATGCCCCAACGATCCACAAGGTATTTCATTCGCGCAGTTTTACGATCACTCCGGTTACCATTATCTCGCTGGACTTTCAAAACGGCTTGGCAAACACCAACAACCTGCTCAGGAGTCACAAACGCCATTCGTTTACCCAACGCTGGGTAGGTGACTTTTTTTGCAGGTGTTGTTCCCATGCCTCCACCTACCAGTACGTTGTACCCAATAATTTCCTCATCACGCACGACAGCCAAGAGACCTACGTCCTGAGTGTAGATATCAATGCAGTTATCCTCTGGCAGAGCGATACCCATCTTGAATTTTCGCGGCAGGTAAGTGGGACCGTATAACGGCTCCGATTCTTGGCCACCACCAACTAATTCTTTCTCATCTGATTCGGGATCTGAAATCCAAAGCTCGTGATAAGCAGCCGTCTTGGGTGCCATCTCTTTGGTTAGTAAATCTGTAATTCTGGCGAGCTCGGCATGTACCGGACCAACTCGCTTAGCCGGACAGCACATAATATTTCGGTTGACATCACCACATGCCGCCAACGTCGATAACGCTAATTCGTTGACCCGGTTGATGGTTGGACGCAAATTGTCTTTGACGATCCCATGCAACTGGATGGTTTGGCGAGTTGTGATCTTGATGGTTGCATTACCAAGTTCCTCGCAGACATCTAGCATCGATAGAAACTGTTTCGCGGTGCATCGGCCACCCGGTATGCGCAGCCGAAGCATCATCGAAAAAGCTTTGTCCAATCCAGCTTTCTTTCGCTGTGTTCGAAGATCGCGATCGTCCTGTTGGTACGAACCATGAAATTTCAACAATTGAATGTTGCTGGAATTGAAGCACGCTGTGGAACTCGCAATCTCTTCGGCAATCGTTCCTCTTAATAGACGACTCTCTTCTTTGATTCCCTCAACTGCTGTTAGCTTCGGTTCGTCGTTCGACATCGAACTCTTTGTCCTGATCCAGTGTGATCGCTAATAAATTCTTAAAATCCTGAAAACTCTTGGCGGTAGCCTACCACACCAACCGTAAAAACAACGATGACGTGTCGAGTGGCAAAACCCTTCAGTCAAAGTTTACAGATGAGCATCCTGATCATCCAGAACCGTTCGCTCACTGAAAACTCCCCTGGAACCCTGCCACCACACGCAATGACGCAGACTCGCCAGCGGTTGATCATCCAGACACATTAACCGCACTCGGCCAGGTGGGGCGTCGATTCAACCTCACCTTGATGCCTGGGGAGGATTTCTACACCACTTCCCATCTCGCCCTGGCAAGTCGAATCTGTTTGGCATGCAGCACAAAAAGTCGAAAATTTCGATTTAAAAAGGTAGGAGGGGGGTCCGCAAATTACCGCTTTTCGGCAACTATAGCGGGGAGTCGCTATCAACACGACGCCGATCCCATTTCTCAATTAAAATTCCGGCTCACGCCTTCGTGCGTTTACCTGCCAACTCCGATACCCCTCGGGGTCGAAAACACTTGCCAATGACAAAGGGCCGCTCTGATGACCGCTGAAAGACTCGATGGGAAACGCGTAGCCGCAGAAATTCGCGAACAAATTGCAGTAGATGTCCAAAATTTCATTTCTGCAGGTCACTCACCGCCATGCCTTGCTGCAATCCTGGTTGGGGAAGATCCTGCCAGCCAAGTCTATGTCCGCAACAAAGAGCGAGCCTGCGAAAAGGCGGGGATCATCGGACAAACTATTAGATTACCTGCTTCAACCACTCAGGAAGAACTCCTGCAAACAATTGCACGACTCAATTCGGATGAATCGGTTAACGGGATACTCGTTCAACTTCCTCTACCCAAAGACGGTAATCAGGGAAATGGCTTCGATGAGCGAGCGGTACTCGATTCGGTAGATCCATTAAAAGATGTTGATGCCTTTTCACCTGTTAATGTTGGTTTGTTAATGCAAGGAAGGCACCGTTTTTTACCTTGCACACCTCACGGAATCGTTCAACTATTACATCGGTGCAAGGTGCCTGTCGCTGGAAAGCATGTCGTCGTCGTAGGTCGTAGCGACATCGTGGGTAAACCGATGGCGATGATGCTAGCCCAGCGGGACGGAAGTTGTGGGCAAGAAACCGCTAATGCGACGGTCACACTGGCACACAGCCGAACCTCAAACCTGAAACAAATTTGTCAATCCGCAGACATCCTAATCGCAGCGGTTGGCGTACCGGAAATGATTCGGGGCGATATGATTCGCTCCGGCGCAGTCGTCATTGATGTTGGTATCAATCGGGTCAAGGATCGCCTTGTTGGCGATGTTCATTACGCCGAAGCAAGTGAAGTTGCCTCCGCCATCACACCAGTACCAGGTGGTGTTGGTCCACTGACGATTGCAATGCTACTTCACAACACGCTGAACGCTGCGAGACTGCAAAACACACCTGGTGAGTAACTCACCCTTCCGCTTTGCACAAGTGAGTTACCCGCGCAAGCTCACAAATAACTTCCCCTAATCATTCAGTCCCAAACGTAGGGAAGCACCAAAACATTGAATTCAGAACAACGACCATCAGGTTCATGAAAATGTTCAGATCCCATTCCGATTGCTTATGACTTCCGATACCCATGTGGGTGCGATTGGTGCCAGTTCCACGCAGTTTCAACAATGGATTGAACTTCGGTGTAACGTGGCTGCCAACCGAGCAATTCCTTCGCCAGTGTTGCATCGGCAATCAACTCGGAAGGATCTCCTTCGCGACGAGCACCGGCGACTTCTGGAATTGGATGCCCAGTGACCTGCCTGCATGCATCTACGATTTCTCGAACACTGGTTCCCCGGCCGGTTCCTAAATTCACGCAAATCCCTTGCCCCGGGGTTAGTTGGTTGAGTGCTTTCAGATGCGCATCAGCCAAATCGTTAACGTGTACATAATCCCGAACACAGGTTCCGTCGTCGGTTTGATAGTCCTCTCCAAAAATGGTGATTGCCTCGCGTTGCCCCAACGCCACCTGCAGCACAATCGGAATGAGATGGCTTTCAGGTTCGTGATCCTCTCCAATGCTCCCATCAGGGTGAGCACCAGCCGCATTGAAGTAGCGCAGTGCGGCGTAACCAAATCCATAGGCCGAAGCGTAATCCGCGAGCGCTCGCTCAATCACCAATTTGGTAAAGCCGTATGGATTGATTGGGCTCTGGGGAGTTGTCTCTCGAATCGGAATGAGTTCGGGCTCGCCATAGGTAGCAGTTGTGCTGCTAAAGACAAATTTTCTAGTACCGCTCGCTCGCATTGCATCAAGCAGTGATAAAGCGGCAACAACATTGTTCTGGTAATAGAGAGAGGGATCATTCACCGACTCGTTGACCAATGCGAATGCAGCAAAATGCATCACTGCATCAATTTTCTTTTCGGTTAAGATCCTCTTGAGTAGCTCACCATCGGTAAGCTCCCCTTCAATCAACAGTCCTGCCGGAACCGCCTCTCGATGGCCTCGAGAGAGATTATCAAACACCGACACTTGGTGTCCTGAATCAATTAATGCTCTGACCGCATGAGAACCAATGTATCCGGCTCCACCAACAACTAACACATTCATCAGAAACAACTTTCCTTCATCAGCCGTTACAACCGGCAACTTACGTACATCGTTGAAGTGAAACCACGTGAACTTCGATTTTAAATAAGAGAGAAGTTGCGCTCGATCCCTCAACCAAGCTGACAGGTTGAAAATGACGAGCAAACTTTCTCAAGGACAAACACTCTCTTTCGATCCATCGACCGCTTCGTAACACTCGTATGAGTTTTTTGTGGCTAAACGTGTCACCAAATTGCAGCAACTCCAGAAATCAGGCGCCACCGTTGCCAACGGTCGGAGCAAAGAGTCGTTGCGTCAAGACTTTACGGCATACTTGCGCGGCGAATGTCATCTATCGAAGAATACCATTGAGGCTTACCGCCGCGATCTGGATCGTTTTTTTGCTTGGATTGGTGACAAACGACTCTCCGGTGTGACAGTGAATCATCTGTCAGATTATGTTGGAACCCTAAATGAAGAGGGCCTGGCACCGACATCCGTCTCCAGAAACATCGTAGCCACGCGAACTTTTTTTCGTTTCTTACAACTCGAAGGAACCGTTCGAGACAATCCTGCAGAATTACTGCTGACACAAAAAAGCTGGCAACGTATTCCCAATGTCTTATCGATCACTCAGGTGGAAGCTTTTCTGAACGCACCACGAAAGACTGATTCTTTCTGGCAACGTGACAGCGCAATCCTTGAAGTACTCTACGCCACGGGCTGTCGCGCGACCGAAGTATGCTCACTACGACAAAAGGATCTCTCGCTCAAAGAACGCCACCTTCGTTGTGATGGAAAAGGAGGAAAACAGCGAATGGTTCCGATTGGCAAAAGAGCGATCCGAGCAATTGAACTCTATTGCAATGAGCTTCGTGGAGAACTAGCGTCACGACGCCATCCAGAATCAGAAACGCTGTTCCTATCGCGAACCGGACTTTCGATTGATCGCATTCAGTTATGGCGACTGGTCAAACGCTATGCACGACGAGCCGGTATCAAATCGATTATCAGCCCTCACAGTTTGCGGCATAGTTTTGCCACCCACCTTTTGGCAGGTGGTGCCGACTTGCGATTAGTCCAAGAAATGCTGGGTCATGCGAGTATCCAAACGACGCAGATCTACACGCACGTTGAAAAGTCACGACTGCAGCAAGTCCATCAAAAATTTCACCCGAGAGCGTAAAAGGGATTGCTTGAGACGACTGTCGAAACAGAAAGGATTCAGGAAAACATCAAACGCTATGGTCACTGATGAATTGTTCAATCAATCGCAGGTCAAATCACTGCGGAAGAGGAACCCTGAATGGTGTTGCTTTATCGAAACAACAGAATTGCGGTTAATCGTTGCTAGAATCATTGACGGAAACAGACACTCAAATCACGTCGCATTACGAAAAGTAAAGCAAGTAAAAAACTTACCCAGACACGACTTCGCTGCTCCATCTTCACCTAAAGCAAGACATCTCGAACCACGTGGCCATGAACATTGGTCAGGCGGCGTTCCAATCCGTTGTGGTAATAAGTCAATTTCTCGTGATCGAATCCCATCAGGTGCAGCAGTGTTGCATTGAAGTCGTAAACCGTTGTTTCATCAACAGCAGCTTTGAAACCAAATTCATCGCTTTCTCCATAGCTAAATCCCTTCTTCACACCAGCACCAGCCAGAAAGCAAGTGAAGGCTCCGGGATTATGGTCTCGACCTGTGCCGTTGGCTTGCAAAAAAGGCATTCTCCCGAACTCAGTCGCCCAAACCACCAACGTATTTTCTAACAGTCCACGTTGCTTCATGTCTGCAATGAGGGCCGCCGTTGGTTGGTCCATGATCTCAGCCTGCATCGCATGGGTCTCAAGAATGTTCGAGTGGGAATCCCAATTGGTAATTCCATTCCCACCTGACGGGTCACTGCCGTTGAATAACTGGACAACGCGTACACCTTTCTCAATCAAACGCCTCGCAACAATACAATTCTTGGCGTACTCTCGATGCAAATCGCTGCCCTGTTCGACACCGTACGACATCAATGTACTCTGCGACTCACTTGAGAGATCCATCACCTCGGGAACGGATGTCTGCATGCGGCCAGCGAGTTCATAGCTTGCGATTCGGCCAGCAAGATTGGCATCACCTGGATAATTTTCTAAGTGACTCGCATTCAAACGTTGCAACAATTCGATGGTTCGACGGTCTGCATCAACGCTAAGACCTTGAGGACGCCGCAGATTTTGCGGTGGACTCTTGGCGTTAAAATCTGTTCCTTGAAATGCCGCGGGTAAGAATCCGTTCCCAAAATTATTCTTTCCGCTCCTTGCAAGCCCTCGTGGATCATTGATTGCCACGAAGGCTGGAAGATCCTGGTTTTCACTTCCCAATGCATAAGTCACCCAAGCCCCGAAAGAGGGAAAACCCTCCATCGTAAAACCTGTGTTCATAAAGTTTTCACCTTGAGGGTGGGCACTCGTATCAGTTTTGAGGGAATGAAAAAAGCAAAAATCGTCGACCATTTCACCCAAATGGGGAAGCAGGTCAGACACCATTTTTCCTGATTCGCCACGGGGACTAAAGTCCCAGAACGGTTTTGCAAGATTTCCACTAGGTCCTTCAAACGTTACGGCGGGTAATCCGGGCGGCTTCTTACCGTGGTGCTTGAACAGCGTTGGTTTGTAATCAAATGTGTCAACATGACTCACCGCCCCGGGAAGATAGATCACCAAGACCTGCTTGGCTGGAACTTCAAAGTGAGGATCTCGTGGAGCATAGGGCTGCTTTGGATCGACCAAGGTTCGGTCAGGCACAGAACCTTGGGGTGTTTCGGCAGATAACAGACCATCCCCATCAAGCAAAGCAGCCAGCCCCAACCCCGCCGCGGAACGCCCAGCAGTGCCAAGGAAGCCACGACGGTCAAGCAGACCACGACCTTGCGGAGAGAGGTATTCGGGATTGGACATCTCTTTGACCTACGGTAGGAAAGCGAATTCGTTGGAATTGATGATTGCTCGACAGACTAGGGCTAGATCATCAAGCCCTGTAAAATCTCGGTATTGCTCTCGCTCGTTCGCCTTGAGTTGACGACCAAGTAACAATTCAAAACATTTCGATACGGCTTGATCCGCGTCTCCCGCTTCCTCCATAGCTCTCTGGGCGATTTGACGGGACTGGTCAATGACAAAGTCACTATTCATCAAATTCAACGCTTGAAGAGGAGTTGTGGAAACAGGGCGTTTCGCTCGCACTTGGCCACAGTCAGGAAAGTCAAAAGCCGTGAACAACTGATCGTCAACTCGACGCATCCGTTCTTGATAAATCATCCGCCGCCAAGTCTCAGGCCCAAAATTATCCACGACTTCCCACTGAGCATAAGTCTTTTTTACGTTATGTATTCGGTAGCTGCGTCCGCCAATGCTGGGGTCAAGATTTCCCGCTGCTTTCAAAATCGCATCTCGTATCACTTCCGCTTCCACTCGCCGTGGTGGATATCGCCACAACCGTTGTGATCCGGCATCAACTGCAAGTCCCTTCTCGTTAGGTTGGCTGGACTGCTGAAACGCGTCGCTGAGCACAATCAATCGCACCATGGATTTGATCGACCAAGCGGGTCCCTCAGACACCGTTGGATCAATAAACTCAGCTGCCAACCAATCAAGCAGTTCCGGGTTCGAGGGTAACGCACCCGCGTTTCCAAAATCACCGGTTGTCGGAACTAGGCCCTGACCAAATAGATGATGCCACAAACGATTGACCAGGACTCGGCGGGTGAGCGGATGTTCCGGACGGGTCACCCAACGTCCGAATGCCAATCGACGCTCTGAACCCGAACTCTGAGACGTCATCCCAAAATCCCCGTCGAGGATCTTAGGCCCAGCAGGATAGACCTCATCGCGTGGATTCTCTGGACTGCCACGAGAAAGAACTCGCGTGACAACCGGTTCGACAAATCGCCCAACGAATCCCGGTCGTGGACCCTCTTCAGCGAGAGCTCTTATCAACTTTTGGATTTCGCCAAGGTACATCTCTCGCTCAGGATGCTTCTCTGGAAGTTTCTTGTTGACAGCCCAAGTTCCAACCCAAGTCTTCCACTCTCCATTTGCCTGCAAGATTTCCAGTTCATACTCGTATCTCGGCAGGCTTGGTTTTCGCTCAAGATAATCTGTTTCGTAGAAATACTCTCGGTTACTGCTAAGCCGCAGTCTGCTGATCACTTCAGGCTTTGGAAAGTCAAACTGAACCCAAGGCCGCTCATCGTTTTTTTCAACTCTAGCACGCCAGGTCATTGTTCCAAACTCACCGTCACTAACGCGTTGCAATGGATTTCGAGTTTCAAACCCTTTTTCCGGATACCCTGATACTCGAGTTCCCGTTGAGGCTAGCGCAAGATTCTGACGATCTTGATCAGGTCCGAAGACTTCAATCTCATCGATTCCGAGGTTCGCCATTTTGAATCGGATTCGCACTGAGTTGGTTTCGACCGGAGAGAAATGCATTTCGCGATAGGCTCCCCAATTCTCCTCCCAACCTCCAAACTGCTGTAGTTTTTGCCTCCGCACATCAATCTGCTCTCTAAGCTCGTCTCCACGCTGCTGAAGAGGATGATCTGAATGGTATTCAGGATGCCTACTACCAAATTCCACATCCTGAAAAACAGCCGTCATCGCGTAGTAATCGCTCAGCGTGATTGGATCAAACTTGTGATTATGACAACGTGCACAACCCATGGTCACACCCAGCACCGACGCACCTACCGTCTGAATCACCTCATCCATACGATCCGATCTCGCTTGTCGAATTGCGCTGGGTTCACGCCCCACAGTGGCGGCAGGAACATGTGGCCCAGCAACCAGAAAACCCATCGCTTCGCCAATCCCCAATGAGTCGCCCGCGATTTGCTCCAGCAAAAATTGATTGTAAGGCTTGTCGTCATTGAAAGAGCGAATAACGTAATCACGGTAGATCCAAGCGTTCTTCCGATAGAGATTTGACTCCGACCCATTGGTCTCTGCCCAACGAATCACATCCAACCAATGCTGGGCCCACCGCTCCCCGAAATGTGGCGATTGCAACATTCGGTCCACTACCGCAACGTACGCCTTTGAAGCATCGTTCTGATAAGCTTTCGAGAATTGCTCAATCTCAGCCGGAGTCGGCAGCAATCCGGTCAGAGTGATAGAAACTCGCCTCAACAGGTCACGCGGGTTTGCCGGCTTCGAATAATCAAGGTTCAAACGTTGAAGTGACTTCAAGAGAAAGGAATCAATCGGATGCATTCCATCGGAATTTCCCGTCAGCTGTATACTCGGAACATCGGGACGAACGATGGGTTGAAATGACCAAAGATCCGTCTGTTCAGTGATGACATCCTTCATTTGCCCAGGCCACGGCGCCCCCATCTTGACCCAGCGTTCAAGTAGTTCAATCTGCTCCGCTGGAATTTGATCTTCGTCCGGCGGCATCTTGAAATCAGCATCTAAATGCTTCACCACATCAATGAGATAGCTATCTTCTGGCTCGCCAGGAACCAGGGCGGCCAACCCCGAATCTCCACCCTTCAGCAGGCTCGCTCTACGATCAAGTCGCAGTCCAGATTCCTGCTCGTCTTCACTGTGACATCCCCAACAATTTGACTCGAGAATCGGCTCAATATCTCGACCAAAATCAATCTCCTCAGCACTGACTCCACCTTGAGCACAAACATGTAACATCAAAACAATTAGCACACAAATTCTGCTGTGAAACGGTAGCCATTTGGTAACGTGCAACATTAACTTCACTCTCTCGCTGTTATCAAGTTCGAATCATCAACGCGATCATTCGCCACTAAACCGATTTGTGCACAACGAACGCGATGAGTTCGTCGTCACGATAATACTCTTCCAACCATTCTTATCAATCCGAAGCTCACTTAAAAAATTGAATGCTGCTTGTCCCGCATCCCCCAACACAAAGACGAATCAAACTGAAGCGATCACCCCACAACGAGTCTGAACGACCAGTTGGGTGTGGCTTGTTTTCTGACTAGATTGCATACAAAAAATAGAACAACGGTTCCAACGGATGGTTATATCAACGGCAACGCCCATCACGACGAAAACTGGTTCGAGGATAGTAATGAAGAGACAGGATCAAGTTTTCGGAAAAACCTCTTGCAAACAGCTACTGAAACTGCCCAAAAAAATCAGGGCCAAGTGCAGAAACGCTGGGATGTGGCGAGACCCATCAGAGGTGCCACGAAGGTGTGATTGAGGTGAAGATCAAATGCTCACACCTTTCTCTCAAAAACAAAGCCCGCCACCAACTCGACAAGAAGGATGAATCTCAAACTGATCGAGGTTCGTTACCCAAGTCGTGTTTCGCAAGTCCAAATTGAGACATACAAACACCATTTTGATCGTACTTCAAAGAACACTGAGGCTATCCTGAACGCTACATCTCACTGGACCCGCCCTATGACCTCGAACCAGTCCGAAACCGAATTTTAACGCCGCAGATTAACCGTGATTCCCTCAACACCCTGTTGCTGCTTACTATTCCGCACAACGATTTGATCAGGTTGATCCATGCCTGAACGAATGGTGTAAGTTCCATCTTGATAAACAGGTGGTCGAAAAGATTTACCCTGAATACGAATGGTGTAGATCACTTCCTTCGTCTCGTCATGCACGACCTGCACCACTGGCGACTCAACATTTTGAAAACGCAATTCGGGCAGATAGCCGATGATCTCTCGACCATCATTTTCGTGTGACTTGATTTCAAGAGGCCAACCTGCGAACTGTGCTGCGTCACCATCGGCAACATTGGCAAAGCGGGGCCAACACTCAAAGACGATTGAGCGATCTGACTTTCTGAAACGAACCACGCCATAACCATCTGCTCGTTTAGTTTCATCACTACGATCCTGCGGATTTGCATACGCAAGCATGCGAATCAAATTCCCAAGCCCATCCTCGTATTGGCCAGTCCAAGGCAACGGACTACCAACAACAGGTTTCGCGCCCGCCTTCTCGTCCAAGGGATGCCACCATCGCCCATAAATGGTGTTCACAATCGCAGGCGAGGTGAATCCAAAAGGTCCATCCGAAGCGGCTTCAATGCCATGCTGCACAACCACAGCCAAGTGCTGATCACCACAAAGGTGGGGTGCCCATGCTCGCCGAATACTTCGCAAAGCCACGTTTCTGCCAGTTTGAGGCCAGCCATTGCAGTCGAGATCTGCGAGCAGACGATTCGAAGGACTTCCATGAAGATGCACCGCGCCGCAAAACGCAGTTTGACTCAACACTGCTTTCATCTCGGCACCCTGCCAATCCTGCCCCCACTCGTCTAAAAATTGCATCTGGCGGTCGCCCAACAACTCAAGGTCGGGGAGGTCCACAGCCTGACGATCATAGTTAGGGTCATTGATATGATCGGGCCGGGGACCCATTTTTGGTATTTTCCCCTCAGGCCCACTTTTGAATTTCCGGTCCTCCAGAATGGCGAAGTCAATTCCACCAACCCTTAGACGTGTGTAATAAACGCCGATCTCTCGATCAATCAAAGTTGGATCATACGCATCGGGAAGATGCCAAGTCTGGCATCTTTGAACCATATTGACGTAACTGCCAGGGTAATAGAAACCTCCCTGCGGTCCCGCGGGCGTTGCTGCCTTCTTGCCATCCTCACCCCAAATATTGGCTTGCCCAACATCATGGTCATCAGGAATGGTCACCACGGGCCGATCCTTGAGAATATCACGAAACTGCATTCCGAACTCCAGCCAACCAAAAGTGTGCTGGGTGTGGTGGTAAGACTGATCTCCCGCGAAGAAAAGCAGATCAGGATCCTGCTTCAACAAGTTCTCAACAATCGTAGGCCTTGGGCCTGGGGTTCGACTACTGTTGCAGCTCAATGATCCAACAACAATTTCATCCTTATCAATGGGATCCTTTCGAATCACGCCTTCAAAGGAGGATAAATCCCCCAAGCGAACGCGATACTCTACGGTCCTCGAGTTGTCCCATTGATCAATTCGAAAATGAGCGGACCAGCCGGGGAAAATCACAGGCTCCGTCTTCACCAACTGCCAGTCCTGATCTTCAGGACCCTTCAGTTCCAGATGCACCTGACGAGGCTCATCGGGTTTGAGTGGATACAATTGGCAGGTTAATTTCAGCGTTCCGCGATCATGCGTGTAGATCGCAAATGCCACGACATCCTCACGGGGAACCAAAAGCCTTGGCTTGTTCGCGTTCTTGGGGATTCGCTTCCACCATTCTCCGACAGCATTTGAATCAAGGTTTGGAAAATCAGGACCGAAGGGCTGAGCAAGCTCCTCAGCCAACACGGGTCGCAATAATCCGACAATCACCAACGCTGAAAATAATAAGAAACGCATCGATTACTCCTGTGAAATGTTCGAGACCAACATCATAGCGGGCAATCAGCCCTCGGGGGATGTGGCACAAACTCAACCAGCCAAGCATCAACCACTCGGTGTCGTTGATGCCATGCACTTAGCAAGTTCCAAGGACTCGCCAATTCCATCGATCGCTCTGTGTGCCGTGGCTAGTGACCTTCAGATTTGTTGCCCATCAAGCAAGACCGCAAATCGGAACTGGCTGCATCACAGGCGACTAATGGCTAAAACCCCGAAATCATGCAATCAAAATTACACGCTGCATGAACACATCCAAGCAATGCGATACCGCAACTCACGACAACGAATAGAAGGGTGGAACCTCCACTCATGTGCGAAAAAGCACAAAGGGTTGGTGTTGCATCCGGTCAAGAAGTTGGCCATTCCGGATCCGAAACTTTCCGGCTCATGGTCGCCAACTTGGCTTGGGTATCGAGAAGACCCTGCCAGCCCGCGAACTTCAATAACACCTCTTGGTTGTTATCATCTGTTTTCGCTGAATCAATCAGTCTTTTGAGCCGTGACTGCAGGTAATCCAAAATTTCGCAGACTTGAGCGCGCTGACCGGGTGATAAATCATCTGGAATCTCAGGAAACTCGAGTAACTGCATCACATCTGCGGGCAGGGGTGAATTCGGCTCACGGTTACCCAATTCCAACGCAATCGAACTACCGGAGGGATTCAATTCTCTCGCCATGGCGGAGCTATCCACACCAATTGCCGCCAAACGCTCAGCGATTTGAGACTCTGACCCAAATAACATCAAACTGCGACCAACAGAAATCAGGTCGCCATGTCGAAGTATTTTCAATTGGCACTCAACGCCATTGACCTTGGTGCCATTGGTGCTGTCCAGATCAGTGAGGACCAATCGATCTTTATCTCGCTGCACTTTGAAATGACATCGACTGACGCGTTCGTCGTTCAGTTGTATGTCGTTACCTTCCTCCCTTCCAACCGTCATCGGCGGTTGCAGGTCGTCGTAGACCTTACCGCGATCGGCGCCATGAAGAATCTTCAGGGTGACACCCTTCATTGGGGTCTCCTGGGGAGAATAAGAATCATTAGTTTCGTTGCTGAAGAGATCCTTTAATTTAGCTCCACGTCCAAGCAGTCGCCAGTCAATTCCAAACACAACAACGTAAAATGCACCGCAATTAGGGCCTAGGAAACGAATTCTGAGCTTTCGGTAAGTTAAGCAAGCAATCACCACCACCAAAACAACCCGCACGTTCGGCAGGCAGAGAACGTCCAAACCTTGCGATCGGTGAATCTATTGGGTGGTGAGCAGTAACAACCCACAAGCTTTGATCGACGCTCAATACCCAATACCAATTAACTAGATTTTGACTGCAAAGTGACCAAAAGAGGGCGGAACTGGCGATCATTGATAACTTGCAAGAAATCATTGTGAACGATTTTCCGCTCTAGACTCAAGCTCTTCTTGAGTTGCAATGCCCAGACGAAGCCCACCTCGCAGCGATCAACCATTAACTTCAATCGCTTGAGTAATGAATCAATTAAGAGCAAAAAAAAGAGGCGACAGTCATCGACAAACAGAAACGAATTTCGGTGAGGAATAAGCTTGCCGATAATCAATTAGCATGACAAGAGATGAGCCGCTCTGAATGAATCTCCAATCCTGTTTCCTTGCAGCCGCAGCTGAACCTCCAAAGTACCGTTGAGCCGTTGAGCCGTTGAGCCGTTGAGCCGTTGAGAAAAAAACCTCGAAGAAGGTTAGTTCTTTGGAACATGCACCAAACTGGTTTTGTGTCCAACACCAGCGACATGAAATGATTCTCAACTTGCCTGAGCGATCACACACTTCAAGTAATCACTTTCTGGACAGGCGATAGAAACAGGGTGGTCCGGCGCAGGGCCTCGTTGCTCCAGCACCACTAAATCACGTCGTTTTCTTTTGGCTACATCCATCAGCATATTGAGAAAATCCGACCGACTTACACGTCCCGAACAACTGCAAGTCGCCAACACGCCACCGGGGGAAAGTAGATCTAATGCGAGCGAATTAAGTCGAGCGTAGGCTCGCAGTGCCCGGTCGATCTGATGACGTGATCCAGCGAAGCGAGGGGGATCAAGAATCACTCCGCCAAAAGATTCGCCGTCTTCCACCATTTTTTTTAACGCGTCAAAACAATCGCCTTCCTGAAACTCGATGGCATCCACACTGTTACGTTCAACAGCTTTTCTAGCCTCTTCCAATGCTGGACGACTTGAGTCAATCGCCACAACTTCCTTCGCTCCACCCTTAGCAGCAACCAAACCAAATCCACCGGTGTAACAACAGACATCCAGCACTCGGCGATCAACCATGTAACGGGCAACGGCCTCATGATTGAGTCTTTGATCAAGGTATGAACCTGTCTTCTGACCACTGCGTAAGTTCACCGACAGTGTCAATCCATTTTGCACGTAAGCAACGCGACCATCACTCTCCTGACCTTGATACCAGAACTCCTTCGCCTCAATCCCTTCGTGCTTGGCTGTCTTCTCATCAATTCGGACCATAATGGACTGACAATTGGTGAGAGTCTTCAACTGATCCAAAATCATTTCATGCCAACGCCAAAGTGCTCCAGACGTAAATTGAACACCGAGGCAGTCTGCGTAACGGTCGACGATCAATCCACTAATCAAATCCGATTCACTAAATACCAAACGCTCAGCGTGATCCGCTGCGAAGGTTTCTGTCAATCGACGGCGTGCAACGGATTGCTCCAGGCGTGACTTCCAGAGATCTTCATTCACCTCCACCGCGGAGTCAAAACTATAGAGACGAATGCGCAAACGACTCGATGGATTGACGACCCCTCGGGCAATCCAGTTCCCATCATGGTCCAGTAAATCAACCACCTGACCCGAAGCAAGCTTGTGACCTGTTTCCGCCAGTGCGTGAGCGTGCACCCAAGGATGACGTGCCAAAAATGGGTATTGGCGTGATGGCTTCAATCGCAGAGCAACAGGTTCGTCGGAGAAGGTGGACAAGTCGAAACTCTTGACTGGAGTAGAGGGAAAGAGGAGCAAAATCGCTCCATCGGATCTTGGGTGACGTAAGAAGAATAGAAATTAACCACTCCCCGTCAAAGTGGGGTCGTCCTCTCACTTGAAAACATTGCAGGAAGCAAGAGGCTCGATCTGACACTTTTCGAAGTCGATCGGTATTTTGGTAGTCGCGGTTTCACGAAGCCATTGAATATCCCCCTAGATGGTGAGAGTGGGGCCAAATTCTCTACCGCCTAATTCTCAATCTCAGCCGCTTCATAGACCAATAGACGACGGACTCATCGACACCAACGGTGCCACAACCGCACAAATGACGTCACTTAGACGGTTGAGCAAGGTATGGGTCGCTTGCTTCAGGTGCCTCTAGCTTGCGTATCGCGAACCACCCTCTTTTCCTCAGGATGCTAGGCGATCATCATTTTGTTGTCTTTCAAAAACCTGTTTCACACGAAGATCGACCCGAGATTTGCCGGAAGCAAGAACAGACGCGATGGATTGGTTATCAAATACGAAAAATTCAGCCGCAAACTCAGCTTCCCTTTTTTTTTCCAAATAACTACCCTCCGACAGGTCGTCAGAATCGCCTCGACTCGTCAGAATCGGGTCTTTGAGGTTCAGTCCACCCGTTGCCTAGACGATACATTAGAACGCGAACCGCTCGTTTCAGAACGGGTAGGCCAACGAACGATCGCGGGGTAACGGTTAAGTTGCCGAACAATAAATCAGAGTCGAACTGCTAAGAAAGGTTGAGAACATGACTCACGTCGTCACCGAGCCATGCTCAGGATGCAAATACACCGATTGTGTTGTTGTCTGTCCCGTGGAATGTTTCTACGAAGGCGACCAGATGCTGTACATCCATCCTGAAGAGTGCATCGATTGCGAGGCATGCGTACCGGAATGCCCAGTTGAAGCAATTTTCCACGAGGACAATGTCCCTGAAGAATGGAAAAGCTACACCGAGCTCAATGCAACAAAATCTGACTCGGGTGAATGTGAAGTTCTCACCGAAAAGAAAGAACCGCTCGCGGACGAATAGTCGTTCATCTCGCTCCGCGGACAGATTCGTGGAGAATCCGTGCAACGCCTCACTTGGTCCTGATAGACCGAGTGAAGCTTTCCGTCGCTACCGAATTGTTTGGATTGAATTCGCAGCATTGGTTGGGTGATCGCGTCTAGCCTTGAATCTCATCTTCAAAACGCTGACGATTATGTCGCTTCCACAGGCGCTAGCAGGCAAAGCCTCAGCATCTCCACTCGATCGCAAGCTGTCTCAAGCTTGTACTCTGCGAGTGTAAGAACCGCGTCGTTCACAGCCAATCGTGCTTTGCTGAACTAGACGGCCCTGGCAACGACCATCTTCGTTGAATTTCGGTCTGTACGAACAAACATCCAGAAACTGAGTCTGAAGTTCATCATTGAGCCTTTGATCGAATCATTCAGCTTTGATCTTTCAACTTTCTGCTGGCAGAAACGTCTTCCAGCAAGCATAACGAGGGTCATCGACGGCCTGTGAAATAATCGGGTTGATCCTAGGCTTGGAGGGCCGCGTCAACAATTTCATCCGTGCTTCCTTGGGTGTCCGACCGCCCTTGCGACTATTGCAACGAATACAGCAGCAAACGATATTTTCCCAAGAAGTCTTGCCGCCATGCGAACGTGGCACAACATGGTCCATGCTCAGCTGATTTGTGGGCGCTTCACGGCCACAATACTGACACTTGTTTTCATCTCTAGCGAAAAGGTTTTTGCGATTGAATCTCATCGTTTGCAAAGGCATCTTCTCAAACCTTGTCAACCGAAGGATTCTAGGAACCCGCAACTCAAATCGAACCGTCTGTAAATACTCCTCGCCGGGTTGCTTCTCCATCGCTGTAAACTGACTCAGTTCACACCACGTATCAAAATCGTAACTCTGAAACTGGCCCGCATCGAGATCAATGACTTCGGCACAGTCGCGATAGAGCAAGGTAAATGCACGACGCACATCAATCACGCGAACCGCCATGTAGAAACGGTTCAAAACCAATACATTTGTTTCTAGAATATTGTCCGACATCACGACCTTTTCCGAGGTTTTGGATCGTTTTGTGTTAATTAGCGAGGACCCATCGAGGGGTCACACCGAAGTGTTCTCTGATCTTGCCTCGACGATTCTAACGGATGCACTCAGCGAAATGTCGACGATGACCTCAATCCGTCAGCCTGATGGCCAATGCAACGAAACAAGCGATCGACCCAGTGATCGACCCAGTGATTTCAAGAATCACTTCCAACACCCCGACTAACGATCCGCGGGACGTCAGTCCACAATATTGACTAACCTATCCTGAACAGAAGCCAACAACGAACAACTCACAATGAAAAGTCGATGACTAACTGAGAACCTATTCATAAAAAAATGGTCCGGCAAAATATGAGAAGAAACGAATAGGACCAACCACTGACAATGCCTTACCTTCCGTTCAGCCCATGACACCCAGTTCACCTTCGGTTCCCGCAAGATCGACCGCTAGACGACCCGATGATTAACCGACCCTGCACGTTTTCAAGTGCCCAAACCCACCCCGCGACGAGAGCACATGAACATGCCTATCGATGAGATGCTCAACTGGGCCGAATTAATGACAGGGAATATTGCGATTCTTCCATCGGCCGAATCGATGGGAACATTACTCATTGCACTCACAATGCTGCTCCTTTGCGCCGTTTCATGGATGGGTAACCTCGTCGCACTACCCGGCAATTGGGGTATGGTTCTAATCCTGGGCATCTATGCTTGGATTGCCCCCGACGACCAACGCATGGGCTTTGGACCAGCTGTCGTGTTGACCGCCTTGGTTTTTGCGTTACTGGGCGAGCTTTTTGAATTTGCCGCCAGTGCGCTTGGCGCAAAACGGGCAGGGGCAAGCCGAAAATCTACTCTGTTCGCGCTGATTGGCTCTTTCGCCGGTGCGATTATCGGAGCGATCGTGGGTATCCCGATTCCAATTTTTGGCCCAATTATCGCGGCAATACTATTCGCCGGGCTCGGTGCAATGGCGGGGGCAATCTACGGCGAGCGATCCAACGGTCGAGAGTGGAAAGAATCTTGGTCAATTGGTCATGCTGCTTTTTGGGGAAGAACCCTCGGCACGTTTGGGAAAATTTCTGCCGGCATCGCGATTCTTGTCCTCGCCATCTTGGGCGTGGTCTTCTGAGATCCTCTTCTCTTAGCTAGGCAACCAATGTCGTGCTTAGAGAGGCCGGAGCGAAGGAGTTCACCTACTCAGGAGTTCAGGATCAACGCGTGCCAAGACCTCGTCACGGATCCTCAATCATCGGATCGCGACGCGAAAAACCGAGACTCAATCTGAAAAATCTGTTCTCCATCGGTTTGAGTCAAACCAGCCAGAGATTGATCCAATTCGCCAAAGCCCAAATTGCGTCCTGACTATCGACCTTTCAAGCACACTGCTGGATTCCCTGACGCTGCAATCCACCTGCAACCGCTTTAAAGCGTTTCAATCAAGCCACGCCTTCTGCACCGGAATGAACAAAATCTCTAGCGGTAATCCTTCGCAGGCTGTGATCCCTTGGCAACGGCATTTGATATCAAATAGTCTTCCGTTGACTCAAACATCACAATTCCCCTACTTTCCCTTGTGCTGGAAGGCTGCGGAAATTTGCCGCGTTTAGATCAGTTTACCCACCGAATCGAAGATCTGAGTTAGAAATGACTGGCGTAAGACGCGTCAACGATCGACGTCGGAGGGTACTCTTCACCTCTGCAAACCGACCAGCATCACCTGTAATGGGTGCATCAAACGGTGTGAAGCAGGACCTACGATCTGCACGAAGACCTCAGGAAGCATATGGATCGCGTGTGAAACGCAGACTTCGAGCACGTTGGTATTCGCTTGTGCCTGTCAGGCGCAGCTCTTTGCTACTAGTAACAGCGTGCTCGCTCTTGTTCACGCTCATCGCTTGTATCGGGCATTACTACGCAGCTACCTCTACTTTCCTGCTGCAGCATCCTGAAATTGCACAACCACTCAAACTCGACCAACGCGATAGCTTTGGACGGTTGCTCATTCTTTGCTTTCTTGTCTCAAACGCCGCCATGGCCTTGATGATCTATCAGCTGAGACGATACCGAAATGATGATTTCCCCGGTCATTATCGCCTCTGGCGGATTGTCTTGGTGTCACTCGCCCTCGCCTCGATCAACACAGTGGTGGAGTTGTACGATTGGAGTGGCTCGATCATTGATGCATTAATAGGTCGTCGTGTCTTTTTCGCAGGCAACGATTGGGTTCGACTAATCCTGACAGTCGGTGGCACAACCATCGCAGCAAAACTGATACTAGAAATGCGAAAACTGATACCAGCCGCAGTATTAGTTGGTGCTGCAACCATCCTATTTTTAGTGCCGCAAGCAGCAAAATGGCAACTGATTGAAATCAACTCAACGAATGTCTGGATGCTCGTCACCTGCGCCTCACTGATTGGGGCAAACGCTCTCTTTATCGGCTTCGTTACTAACCTACGATCCATCTATCAAGATGTTCGACAAATCGATGAGGGATCCGCCGCTCTCAAACGTCTCCAACGAGCAAACCAGCAACGGCAGATAAAAAATGACTCCGAGCTAGAAGAAGAAACCGAACAGGAAGGTCATCAAAAACCAGCCGCGAAAACTGCTGCAATTTCCGAACCGGAACCCAAGCCTGAACATTCCGAGAATCATCCACGTCGAGAAAAACGTTTTCTCCAAATCTTCCGTTCGATACTGCTTGGAAAAAACGCTTCAGGCAGTTCAAAGCCGAGTCAACAGACCGTTGAGCCAGGAACACCTCAAGCCACTGCCAAAAAGGCCTCACCAGGAATCATTCGTCGCTTTTTCACACGCATGCCGAGCACCAACAGCGGAATGCAGAAACCACCAAACGCATCCGAGCAAAAGCGATCCAGACTCTCGTGGACAAAAAAATCTTCTGATGAATCGGGCACATCGGATGGCCGTGAAGCTGAACCACCCGTTCAAACCAAGCATCAGAGGCAACAGAAACGTGCGAGAAAACCTGACTCGCACACCAAACAGACTGGTCAAGACAAACAAACAGTCATTCAAAACAACAAGTCAGCCATTGATTCACAAATTACAAAAAAGAATCAATCAAACGTAACTTCTGATGACCCGTCGAACAGTGACAGCGATGTTGCGGCAAGCGAAGACACTGACTGGTCCTCCCTCAGCAAATCAGAGCGTCGACGGCTTCGGAAACAGATGAAACGACAGCGACGTGCCGCCTAAGTCTCGGCACGCACAACTTGTCCAATTTGATCACTCCGTCCCATGAGTCTCTCCAAAACAAGATGGGTCTTGGGAAATCCCGGCATTGCTTGCGTCAATCAATGACGCTTAGGACGAGGCACCTTTCCTTGTCCCTGTTTTGCCCGCATTCCTTTCCGACCCTTCTTTCTCCGACCTGACTGGCCAGTGGATGAAGATTCGAATTCAATCTCACTCAACGGCTTACCAAGATTATCTCGAAGTTGAAGAACTCGATCTCGCAAAGAAGCAGCTTTTTCAAATTCGAGAGCTTCCGCTGCGGCGAGCATCTCTCGCTCAACCGCATCAACATAGTCCACGGTGATGCGTTGACCTTCGGAGGATTCCTGAGCAGCTGCAGCAGCCTGACGTCGCTTTGCGGCATCCATTTCAATCCCCGATCGAACGGACTTGCGAATCGTTTCAGGAGTGATACCGTGCTCCTGGTTATACCTGTGCTGGATTGCTCTCCGACGCTCTGTCTCATCAATTGCCAACCGCATCGACTCCGTCACTTTATCGGCATAAAGAATCACTTTTGAATTCGCATTTCGGGCGGCTCGACCAATCGTCTGAATCAAGCTGGTCTCACTTCTCAAGAAACCCTCTTTGTCAGCATCGAGGATCGCGACAAGCGATACCTCCGGCAAATCAAGACCCTCACGTAATAGATTGACTCCAACGAGACAATCAAAGCAACCATTCCGAAGATCCTTTAGTAAATCAACCCGCTCAAACGCGTCCAGCTCGCTGTGCAACCAACGGCAGCGAACATTCTGCTCCTGAAAGAAGGTTGCGAGATCCTCTGCCAGACGCTTCGTTAACGCAGTAACAAGTACGCGTTCATCTCGCTCTGCTCGATCTCGTATCTGGTCAAGCAGATGCTTAACTTGGCCTCGGGCTGAGAGCACTTCAATTTCCGGATCCAATAAACCGGTGGGACGGATGATCTGCTCCACCACTTCACCGCGAGTCCGCTGAAGTTCGTAGTCAGCGGGCGTTGCGCTAACAAAGCAAATTTGCTTTGTCCGATTTTCCCACTCTTCAAACTTCAACGGTCGGTTATCCAAAGCACTGGGCAATCGAAAACCATGACCCACAAGCGTTTCCTTGCGACTCTTATCCCCCGCATACATCGCCCTGACCTGAGGTATGGTCACATGAGACTCATCGACGAACGTGACAAAATCATCAGGAAAAAAATCATAAAGAGTGTCCGGGGTCGCGCCGGGCTGCTTTCCCGATAGTGGTCGACTATAGTTTTCAATTCCGGGACAATGCCCAACCTCTGCGAGCATCTCGAGGTCAAACCGCGTTCTTGCGGAGAGTCGTTGCGCCTCAAGCAACTTGCCACGCGATTGAAAAAGCTCCACTTGCTCGGACAACTCCTGCCGAATCACTTTCAAGGCTTGTTGAATACGATCTTCCGGCATTACAAAATGTCGAGCCGGATAGATGTAGACATGATCAAGAGTTCGAATCGTTTCACCCGAAACGGGCTTGATGATTGAAATCTGTTCAATTTCATCGCCCCACATCTCAATACGATAAGCGAACTCTTCGTAACTTGGCCACAATTCGATCGAATCCCCACGCACTCGAAACTTGCCTCGTTCAAACGCCACATCGTTACGCTCGTAAAGAACATCAACAAACTTCATCAAGAGATGATCACGACGTGTTTTCTCACCACGATGCAACGGAACAATCAGTTCCTTGTAATCCTTAGGAGAACCTAGCCCATAGATACTGCTCACCGAAGCAACTATCACAACATCTCGACGGCTGACAAGTGAGCTTGTCGTCGCAAGTCGCAGGCGATCAATCTCCTCGTTGATGGATGCGTCCTTCTCGATATAAACATCTCGCTGGGGAATATAAGCCTCTGGCTGATAATAGTCGTAATAACTGACAAAATAATGCACCGCATTCTCGGGAAAGAATTCCTTGAACTCTCCATAGAGCTGTGCCGCCAGCGTCTTGTTATGGCTGAGAATTAGCGCAGGTCGCCTCAGGTTCGCAATCACATTCGCCATGGTGTACGTCTTCCCCGTACCCGTCGCACCCAATAAAACCTGGGTGGAACGACCATCCTGAAAACCTCGCGTCAAAGCCTCGATCGCCTGTGGCTGATCGCCGGCAGGAGAAAATGGCTGCTGAAGGTGAAAGGTTGCGGGAGGCGGGGATTCTGACGGGCTGTCACCCGCAAGAGAGCGTGACATGAAAATGATTCGCTGCGAGAGGGAAACAACAAAAGAAGAACGCGAAGCGAGAAAGGGCGACTCGATTTGCAGCGACTGCAAGTTGATAAAGAATCAATTCGAGCTGGACACATGCTACGCCAATTAGCCGGCAATCGCGAGAAGTCGCCACAACATTATCCAACCGTTTCCCGAAACTATGAGATTATTTTCTCCTGCCGAATCCTCGCCCTGATCAACCCGTCAGTCAAATGCGCTAAGGAATCTGCCGTCGTCGGATACAATGCCCTCGCGGTAAGGCCGTCACAGCGAGAGAGCGAAGACCATCAATCGTCTTGGGTCCAATCCCCTGAACCGAGTGAAGTGACGCGAGAGTCGAAAAATCCCCATGAGTGGATCGGTACGCGATAATCCGCTCCGCCAGAACGGGACCGATGCGAGGCAAAAGCATCAACTCCATTTTGCTAGCTCCATTCAAATCAATATCCACCAACCCCCGACCCTGTTCCTGTCGCTTCTGAAGAACGCTGATCAACTTGGCCCTGTCAGAATTCCCCGGACCCTTCGCTCTCATCGCCATGAATTCCCAACAGTGCATAGCGAGCAGCAGCATCACGAATCTGGCATACCATCGATGCACTCGCGAAAATCTACTGGAAAGATCGTTGGTTGACGGTACGTCAGTCATGCTGAACCCTGGCTGATGGCAGACTTGAAACTTCAGACGAATCCCAGTAACAAGGAAATAAGCTTGGATTCAAAATTGTCAAGCGTGACTCGCTATCAGGATCGAATACATTGATGGATTACAAAATGCCGACGCTCCATGAAAGCGAACCACGCGTCGACAAACCGGATTGTTCGCATTGCTCTGTGCCTTAGAATCATCTCGCTCGTCAGCATCCTAGCATTCGCATCACCGTGCACTCCCTCGACCAACACCGTTCATGAATCAATCCTCAGAAAGCAGCAACTCGAAAGATCAACCCCTGTCTACTGGGAAAACAGAATATCGTTCGGTCATCGCTGATGAACATCTTGAGCATGCAACGCGCTCTTTGACGCGTCATGCAATCCAAGAAGATCTCCGCGAATCAGTTGATTGGACCACCGTCTGCCTGATCGACGCAGACCAGCAAGGTGTCTGTCATGTGGTCCCTCGTGAACAGGGAATCAGCGCCGGAATTGAACTCGTCGATTGGATCCTTGACGAACTCGATGCTGACCTCACCGCTGACTGCACCATTCAGGATGGCGAGAGATTTCAGCCTGGAACGCCAATTATCAAGTTGGCCGGAAATGTTCGTGACCTATTAACCATAGAACGAACCTTACTCAATCTGATCTCACGATTGTGTGGCATCGCTACCCTGACTCAACGGTACGTCGAAGAAATTTCTGGTACCAACACTCGCCTTTATGACACACGCAAGACCACTCCCGGTTGGCGACTCCTCGAGAAATATGCAGTGCGATGCGGCGGTGCTCATAACCATCGGACCGGTCTTTTCGATGGGTTCCTCATTAAAGACAATCACCTTGCCTTGTCCGGATTAGCCAACCAGCCTCTTTCGGTAGCAGAAGCAACAAAAAAGGCGATCCAGTGGCGAGACACAATTGTCAATTCGATGCAAACGCCCAACATGGTGGAGGTAGAGGTCGACACGCTGGACCAACTGAAAGAAGTTCTCCCGCAACTCCCAAATATTATCCTGCTGGATAACTTCTCGCTCGAGAAGATGACCCGAGCAGTTCAGTTGCGCGATCAACTTGCAACGGAAGTTGAATTGGAAGCTTCAGGTAACGTTCGCATCGATACCATTCGCTCCATCGCCAACACCGGGGTGGATCGCATTAGCAGTGGGGCATTAACACACCAAGCAACCTCCCTCGACTTGGGACTCGACTGGCCCGACGGAGAATGATTGATCCGGCCCAAGAATCAATCGTCGCCCGACATTGCTGTCAGGTAATAGGCAAGAGTCATGACTGACTGCAGCGTCCCCGCGACGTAGGTCAAAGCTGCGGCATTGAGCACTTTGGCTACATAATGCTCTTCGTTGGCTGAAATCATTCCATGTGCGACCAACTCTTGGCGTGCCCTGCGGCTGGCGTCAAATTCAACAGGAAGGTTTATTACCTGAAAAACCACAACGGCCGAGAAAAGAATGACACCAAGCATCAACAATCCCGTCATTCCCATGACCAGCCCAATGCACATCAGGATCCCACCTGCGGATGAACCAAACTGAGCAGAGGGCACCGCGAGATTTCTCAAGACTAAAGGAGCGTAGGATTGAGCATCTTGAAATGCATGACCCGCCTCATGGCAGGCGACACCAACCGAAGCCATTGAACGTCCACGGTAAACTTGTGAACTCAATCGCAAGACTTTTCCACGCGGGTCATAGTGATCAGAGAGATGACCCGGGATTTCTTCGATCGTGACACCTGACAAACCAGCTCGGTCCAACATCTGCCGAGCAGCCTGAGCACCGGAAAGCCCTGTCGGAACTTCACTCATCTGAGAAAACGCGGATTTCACGCGCCACTGGGCATAAAGGCCCAGTAAAAATGGGGGCAAAACAAACCATAAGAAAGCCATGATGAATCCTCGTTATGCAACAAACCATCAGCCAATTCGACAGGAACAACCGACTATTGTCATGCAGTAGCAATTCATGCGCCGGTCAACTCACCTTCAAACCGAAGACGCTGAACTTCGAATGAAAAACTGGTGAATTCGTTTTCCTGGCAACCTTTTCTCCTCTTGAAGGCAATCTGCACCAAGCCTTGGATGATTGAAAACATCCACTGGGTTCATGCCCCGAAATCGGCATCGCCGCCACTCCGATCTCAACAAAACAAATCAAGTGATCCGCCTCTTAATCTCGCGAAGTTGGCGTGACCTTCATGGTCACCGTTTTCTCCCCCCTCTGGACAACAATGATCACTTCTTCACCAATTTTCAAAGCTTCGATCGCGTAAGTGTAGTCATAGATATCCTCTATTTTTTTCCCAGCCAATTGAACAATGACGTCACCACTCAAAACACCTGCTTCGGCTGCGGGCCCCTCCTTCGCCACACCGCTCAACTTCAGGCCTTTCACGTCACCGGCCACATAATCAGGAATCGTACCTAGGTAGGCAGTCAACCGAGCTCGGGGAGCATCCTTGCCTGCTGAGTCACCCTCGTCGAGCTTGAAGGCCGGGGCCTGCTTGGACGTTAACAGACCTCGAGTGATTAACGCCATTAGATTTGCAATTTTTGCAGCTCCCTCATAATTCAACTTATCGGCTGTATCACGCGGCGTGTGATAGTCCTCATGGGCGCCGGTGAACGCTGATAGGATCGGTACTTCACGACCAACGAATGCCGACGTGTCGGTGGGCAATCGAGAACTCGCCTTATCCAATCTCAAAGGAAGTCCAACCGGTAAATTTCTCCTCTGAACTTCACCTGCAAAACCTGGCGAAGAACCAATGCCTTGGATCACAAGATTTTCTCGTAGTCTTCCAACCATATCCAAGTTGAGGTACGCGGCGACCGCTGCGGTCAGCGATACCTCTTCGGCTGAGGATCCATGTGAGTGAGCTTGATCAACGCCTTTGGGCTGCTCACCGTCCGTCTGCTCGCCCTCTACGACACGGTTGGCTTCAGGATAAAGAGTGAAGAAGTCATTCACATAGGCTTTGGAGCCGAATAGCCCAAGCTCCTCACCGCTCCAAGCCGCGATCATGAGATCACGTTGACTGTTCAAACGTCCCAATCGTTTTTCCGCGGCAAAATACTGAGCAATCTCCAACATCGCGGCAACACCACTTGCGTTGTCGTCGGCACCCGCATGTACCTGATCGGCCTCGTCTTCCTTCGCGAGTGAGCTACTGCTTCCCCCAATTCCCAAGTGATCAATGTGAGCACCGACAATAGCGAAGGGACGATCATCATTCGGCTGATCGCCGGCGGGCAACCTTGCAATCACATTACGTCCTTGCCCCGTTCGTCTCTCAATGATGAAATCAGCACCCACCTTGACGGCCTCGATGGCAAAACCCATTTGCATTGCACCTTCGTCAAGAGACTTCTGCAAATCAGCAAGTTTTTCCCCAGACGTTGATAGAATCTTTTCGGCAACTTCATTGGTCACACTGACCGCCGCGATACTGACGCTCGCTTGCGAGGCATCACGATCAAATCGGATCAATTGGTTCTTGACCTGGCTCGTCGGACCGGCGACAAAAATCACACCGCGAGCCCCAAGGTCGCGAGCAATCGTCACCTTTCGTCTGGGAGAACTGTACCTCGCCATTCTCTGGCGAGTCTCTGGCGTAATGTCCTGCGGTAAATCACGAAACATCAATACCCATTGTCCAGCCACATTCAGATGGACGTAGCTGTCGTAATCATCAGCTTCATCGCCCCCGGGCACCTGCAATCCGTAACCTGCAAACACGACGCCCGTCTCAGGAAGCTCACCCTGCTTCGAAAAAGAAAGTGGCACAAAGTCCTCTTCTAAAATCAATGCATGGTCTCCGACAGTCATTTTGTTACCTTCGAGCAATCGCGAACCCGCCGGAAAATCAAACGAATGAAAGAAGGTCCCGTCTTCTCCGGCTGGTAAGTAGCCCAAACTTTCCAGATAAGCTGCAACGTAGGCGGTCGCTCGTTTTTCCCCAGGCGTTCCCGTCAGCCTACCTCCCAAGTCAGTTCGTGTTAGAAAATCGACATGCCGCATGACGTCGGTGGGTGAAAAATCCGGGCTCGAGGCCTCAACTGCGGCCAACGCAGCTTTCCGATCGTTCACATTCTCTGATTCGTTGAGGCCCAACAAATCTCGCGCTAACGCATCATCCCAGCCCGCCATGAAAATCTGCGACTGTTTTTTAGGCGTTCGCGTGGAGGTCCAAGAGATGCGTTTACCATCTGGCAAGAAAACCGGCAGCCCGTCGAATCCATCGGTGTAGGTCGCTCGAACGGGGTCCCCAACTCCATCGGAACGAACGAGGTAGAGCTCGAAATTGCCGAAACCATGCCGGTTGGTGGTGAAGACAAGATAGTCTCCACTGGGGTGAAAATAAGGCGCCCAGCTCATCGCACCTAAACTGGTTAGACGCTTCACATCTGAGCCATCAATTTTCATGGTGAAAATCTCAGCCGATGCGCCATCCTCTGAAAACCTTCTCCAACACAGTTGCTTGCCGTCCGCGGAAAAGAAGGGCCCCCCATCGTAACCAGGAACATCGGTCAATCGTTTTAAATTCGTTCCATCCGCATCCATGATGTAAAGATCAATCATGTAAGCAGGATCAATCTCAAACATCTCTTTGGCACGACCGGTCAACGGCTCCACATATGCCGCTCGGTTTGACGCAAAGACAATTTTGGATCCATCGGGACTGTAACTGGCCTCCGCATCATAACCAACAGCACTGGTTAGCTGACGATACTGCTCCGTACCGGGAACTGTTTCGTACAGATCAAACGTTTTGTCGTAATCCCAAGCGTACCGCCTTTCCTTGCCGCTTTCACGCAAAGCAATCTCATCTGCCTGTTTGTTTCGAGCCTCCGGGTCACCCTGAGTGCTTGCAAACAAGACCTTCTTTCCTGCTGGATGAATCCATGCACAAGTTGTCTTACCGAACCCGGGTGAGACACGATTCAGATCACCTGTCTCAAAATCCGTTAGATAGATTTGATAGAAAGGATTAGTTGGATCTCGTTCACTTTGAAAGACCATTCGAGTGCCGTCTGCACTGAAATAACCTTCACCCGCCCGACGACCATCAAAGGTGATTTGCCGTGGGGTTTGGATTAGACGCGACTCGGCCTCACGAGATTCTGCTTCGGTCAATGCTTCAGAATCCAATTGCTGCCCGAACGTGCTTGCCGCGCCAAGAACAAGAAACAGTGGCAAGGCAATGATCATCTCGACAAATCGTTTCACCATCTAACTCGACTCATCCAAAAAGGTGTAAAGCGTTGACGGTCGATGTGACCGCCATTCCAGAAATTGTAACTGACCTCGATAACCGCATCCTGACCTCAATGCACAAGCACGAGTATTCGTTCACGAGGCAACTGAGGGCAGGACTTCGTCAAGAACATGCCTCGAACACAACCGCACTGATCCTACCTCCGATGATCCAGTGATAAGCTGTACTATTTCAGTTTAGCGGAATCCCCATAGCATCGTTGATCTGACCGGCCACCAAATGTGCGACGCACCGCCGGAGCCACGGTGGATCGGAATTTTCCGAAGAAAACCAGTCTGGGCGACGGCGGTTCATTGATCTCGCTTTTGCGCTTCGCATGACAAGCCCCAAGCCTTGAAGTGAACAAGCCTGAATCCATCGAGCTAAAAAAAAGCATTCAGACCAAACCAGACCAGCCGTTTGACGGGCGCAACAAAATCAATCCGCGACTGTTGATGCATCCTACTGAACTGGGGTCTTGCCGAAACCTCTTCGGGTCATCTCGCTGATAATCAACCCTCTGAACTTTTCTAAAAAGTCATCGATCTGTTGGGAACCATCAGTTCAAACGACCCGCTGGGGCTAAGCCCTGCGCCCCTCTCAAACAAATCAAATCTTCCGTCCATTTTGAAAAACATTGCCGACGCTCTCGTTCCGATGTAAAGATCCGGACTGTCTGAATACTGTAACGAATGTCATCTTTGACCAGACCTGAAACATACCGATAGTCCGGCTCACCGCCTGGATGCTCCTCAGAAGATCCGTCAGGGCGTACGCGAACCATCGCCTCAAAGCGATAGACCTGAAGCCAACCTGGACGCTGCAGGGCGACAAGCCTCACGTTCTGAAGCTTCGCGGTTTGCCCGAAAAAACCTTGTTCGGTCATGTGTTTCCGGATTGCCATCTCCATGTCACGGTCACCGCACCAATCGTCCCATCGCTTTCGTAGGTGTTGAAACCAACTTTTCATGATGAGTCACCTTTGCAACAGGGAAGGGCAGGGAATTCGTGAAGGGATCACGCTTCAAGGTAGGATAGATAAGTGTAAAGGAGGTATTGGTGTCGTCACGAAAGGCCTTCGGCAGAGAACTTAACAAGGTCCACGTTTTCGTGATCTCGAATCACGATCTCCAGTTACGATCTCCAGTTAAGCTGCCCGAACCCCAAACCTTTCTCAGCGATAACCGCCCATTCCCTAGTATTCGAAACAGTCGTTACTCCGCATTGAGACGCATCGTCTTAACCAATGTATCGGTCGCTGACTGCAGAGGGATGCCAGAACAAGTTTCTCACAAACTAAAAAAGGGGTGACCCATCTACCGATGAGTTACCCCTTTTTAGTTGAATCAAATCAATCCGAATACAATGTCGCACCAGATCGAATTTTGCCTGAGAAAAATGAATTACTCGATGCTTAAATCAAAATCGCCCGTAAGATCGCGCCAAACGCAATGGATATGATTTGCAGGGTTACCAGCTGGGTCAGCTTGCGTGTTAACCAATTCAATGAGGAATCCCTCTCCACGGACTCGATAGTAATGCCCAATGCCTGGCTTCATGGCGCCGGCCCACGCGAAATGAATGTTTTTCCAACCAGCTTTCCGGATCAATTCTCGTCGCTCCTTGGCCACTGGCTCAGCAACCACTCCGGAGTAAACACTCACCAACTTCTTGAGCAAAGATTGCTGCTTCTGTTTTAATTCAGAGAAAGCAATTCCCTCCGGTTCTCCGACCAATGCCTGAACTTCGCCAGCAAAACGAATTTCAGCTGGGGCTTCTTCAGCAATCATGGCAATTTCTAATTGTTCCGTCGAAAGAGAATTAACCAATTCAAACGCCAACTCTTCTTCGCCTCGTAGAACTCGAGCACCTTTCCCCAAGGGACCACTTACATCATCCATGACGATGGCTGGATTCGAGGCGAAAAACTGAGGTGTGCTGTCAACAACTCGACCACCACGACAAACAAAGTTCAACGAAACATGATGCCCCTCAAAGCTCAGCCCCCAAGCATCAGAATCACTTGGCTCACCGAAGATGGTCACGAAGTACTTTTCTGGGTCACGAGCCCAATTGCGATCTTCACCCTCCATCTCGCGAAGCACACCCTCCAGCATCATGATCTTACTGGTCCTGTCATAGCCTGACTCGCTCAATGCGGCACGCAGCAAGCGTAAAGCGGCCGTTCGTTGGGCGGAATTCATCTCACTGAGAACCAAGCCCTTGCGTGACTTCTTGGGGATGAAGTGCCAATCAACCCGCTTGGGTGAATCGTAGGGCATCAAAGCCAAGTCTTTCTGCCCTTCATCAAGCGATCCGAGAAATGCATCGGCGAACACCCTCATCTGTTTCCCAGGCGGATCGGACTTCTTCATTCCAACCAAGACGCAACTAACAACAACAAGGACACAAAGGATTGTCTTTAAGAAACGCATATCAAGAATTCGTAATGAGGGGGAATGTGCAGGGAAATTTGATTCAAGCGGAACAAGGCTCGAATCGGCAGGTCAGTTCGGCAATGCCGCAAACTTCAAGAGCATATCACGCTCCGGACCCGTAAGCCATCATGCGTCCCAATTCGCCTCCTGGAGCCCCGGTTACGACCTAAATCATCAATCAACGAAACAAAAATTCGTCGTATCAATCGCACTCAGGCAAGAAACGTCTCACGACAACGTTTACCATAGACGTGGCGGATAAGATCGTTCACTTGAAGGATCACCCAATTCGCCGCTGCCCAGATGATCAGCCGCTACCCAGATGATCAAATTCCCAAAAGTAAAGAGCCACGGCGAATTCACACTTGCACCGACGACACCTGATTCCTCAGCCATTTGAAACCTCATGCCAATACCAAGAACCCCCGAACCAAAACCGGAAAACGCATATCAAGAGGCTTTGGAATATCAAAGAATGAACCATGAGTCGGTGAATCGACGCTTCGTCGAGGAATTACTCGCTGGTCCAATCGGTCCCCGCCTTATTGACCTTGGATGCGGACCGGCGGGTATCCCGATTGAACTCTGCCGGCAAGTTGAGGAAGTTGAAATCCTGGCAATCGACGAGGAGGTTGAAATGCTGGAACTTGCAAAACGCGAAATCGACGCTGCAGGTCTTCTCGAACGTGTCATGCTGGCCCAAGGGGATGCCTGTGATTTGGATTGGTTAGACAGCGAGGTGGCCGACACAGTGATCAGTAACAGCCTTTTGCACCATCTCGACACCCCCTCGGATGGACTCACCACTGCCGTCACGTTGACAAAACCGGGCGGCAGAATTTTCATCCGAGACCTCGCCAGACCAACCTCAACCGATGAGGTTGAGCAACTTGTCTCTGACTACAGCGGCAAGGAGTCGGACGAGGCACAACAACTTTTCCGACAATCCTTACACGCGGCTCTGACAATCGACGAAATTCGCGAGATCGGCAGGGGACTAGGCATTCAAAACGATCACGTTCAAATGACTAGCGACCGTCACTGGACAATTGACTGGGCAAAGCCTCAATCGCAATAGAGTCACAGACCAATCATTGCGACGCTCAGGGTCAACAGCCCAACAACTATTTTGAGCCTCCCTCTCACCCTCTTTTTCTTCGTCTTCGACAAACATCCGTAGCATGCGCACCTACCTAGAACTATTGGACGAAGTCCTCCACCATGGCTTGGATCGAGATGATCGAACAGGCGTCGGCACTCGCGGTCTGTTCGGCCGCCAAATCCGATTTGATCTCGAGCAGGGATTCCCACTGCTGACAACCAAACGAGTCCACCTGAAATCAGTCATCTACGAACTGCTTTGGTTTCTTCGCGGGGACACCAATACCGGTTGGCTGAAAAAGAATGGTGTTTCCATCTGGGATGAATGGGCAGATCCAGACGGCAACTTGGGGCCAGTTTATGGGCACCAGTGGCGTTCTTGGCAAAAAGCTGATGGGCAAGTGATTGACCAAATCACTCAGGTCGAAAATGAAATCCGAAAAAATCCCCAATCACGACGATTGATCGTTTCGGCCTGGAATGTTGGTCAGATCGAAGAAATGGCCCTGCCACCATGCCATCTGCTGTTTCAGTTCTATGTCGCTGGGGATCGACTGTCCTGCCAACTCTATCAACGAAGCGCCGATATCTTCCTTGGGGTCCCGTTCAACATCGCGAGCTATGCATTACTGACCATGATGATGGCAAAGCAAACCGGGCTGCGACCTGGTGAATTTGTCCACACATTCGGAGATGTTCACCTGTACCGAAATCATTTTGATCAAGCCAAGGAACAATTAAATAGGCATCCGCGACCACTGGCCAAAATGCAAATTCGGTCCGAGGCAAAATCAATGAGTGACTACCAATTCGAAGATTTTGTCATGGAGGGCTATGACCCTCACCCCGCGATCAAAGCACCCGTCGCGGTCTAAAAAACAAGCAAGCCATCAACCTTCAGTCGTCTTTCGAACACCGATTCACTGATTGAGAACAGAAAGACACCTCCGAATCAAAATATCCTGAGAGCCCATTTGCTGACGAGCTGGCCCAATTTGCATGGGCAATCCTGAAGCCCCTTTTGCGTCGGAGGTAAAGAGAGAGCCCCAACATCCTCTCAGGCCTTGCTTCATCTCAGGATTCTTTTTGGCCCGGATTTGATGCTGATTTTTGATCTAAATCATCTTTGCCTCCCTCACAATCATCGCACTAAATCGCCCGACACACTAAATCGCCCGCACACTAAATCGCCCGACATGATGGATAGCTCGACCCAACACCCTGACGAAGGTGCCCAAGAAAAAAAACGGGAGCCACTTTTATCCCCGACTGAAACAAGGACCCCGAAAAAGGAACCCGTTGGCGACGGTGTTGCAGCACTTGTGGCAATGACCCGAGATGGAATCATCGGAAACAACGGGGATCTACCGTGGCGGCTCAGCAGTGACCTACGTCGCTTTAAGCAAATCACGATGGGTGGCGTTCTGATCATGGGACGGAAAACCTATGATTCGATCGGTCGACCGCTGCCGGGCCGGAAAACCATTGTGCTGACCAGAAACGCAAATTGGCAACAAACCGGGGTTTTGACGGCATCCAACCCACGTGAAGCAATTGTTTTGTCAGGAGAACAGAAAACTTTTGTGGTGGGCGGTGCCGAAATCTACCGACAACTGCTCCCATACTGCGATCAAATCTTGCTGACTCGAGTTCTGGCCGAAATAGAGGGCGATACCAAGATCGACCTGGATCTAACGGATTTCGAAGCATCTGAACGATCTGAGCACCCCGCTGGAGAGCGGGATGAGTACGCAACCGAATTCATTCGGTACAAACGCAGGAAAAGATCATAAAAATGCGCCTTCGTCCCCATTGAGCAAAAAGGGGGCCGAAGGGTATATTTCGGGATCCTTGGTCGAAGCGTTGCCTGGACACTTGCTGTCGGCGCTGCGATTTTGCCTTCTTTGAGACACGGACCTTATACCGGAGCTAGGCTATGCCCCGTCTGATGGGCGTCGATATTCCCAACGATAAACAGATTCAATATTCCCTAACTTACCTCTATGGTGTCGGTTTAAACGTCGCCAGGGAGGCCTGTGAGAAGTTGGGCATTGATCCGACGCGGGCTGCCGGCGAAATTCAAGAAGAAGAACTTGGTCGCATCGCCGCGCTACTCGAGCGTGACTACACCGTTGAAGGCCCCTTGCGAAGGCAAGTGGCTCAAAACATAAGTCGTTTACGCGAAATCAGAAGTTACCGCGGCATGCGTCATCGCGCCAGCCTGCCGGTTCGAGGACAGCGAACGAAAACCAACTCGCGGACCCGCAAAGGTCCTCGAAAGACCGTTGCCGGCAAGAAGGGAGTGAAGGATCTTCGATAGCCGTCGAACTCCGTCACACGTTTTTTTCCCAATGACATTCCAAGCAAGATGAGACTTTGCCGTGGCAAAGACCAATAAAAAAAAGCGAGTTCGCCGCAACGTATCCAGCGGCATTGCCCACATTCACGCTACTTTCAACAACACGACGGTGACCATCACCGACCCCAAGGGTGACACGTTGTGTTGGGCAAGTGCGGGCACCAGTGGCTTCAAAGGAAGTCGCAAAAGCACGCCGTTTGCCGGCCAGTGCGCCGCACAGCAAGCGGCGGAAAAGGCATCGAAGTTCGGCATGCGAGATGTCGAAGTCCGTGTCAAAGGTCCCGGTTCGGGTCGTGAAAGTGCGATCACCTCGCTTCAGTCTGCTGGACTGAATGTCAAGTTGATCGAAGACGTCACTCCGATTCCGCACAATGGTTGCCGGCCTCGCAAGAAACGTCGCGTCTAACCCCCAGTGGCGTGTTCGTTCCGTCGGGAATTCCCAAACAACTTCCCTTCGCTGCCTGCCTTGCAAAGATCGAACGTAAATTGCGACGGGTCAAACCCATCGACTCCTGAGAACATTTTCTGTCTCGGGAGTCTCTACCAAATCACTTCACCTCTCTAAATCTCTGCTTTCAGAACTGAGGTAATAACACGATGCATATTCGTTGGCGTGGCATGGAACTGCCAAACGCGTTGGAAGTCGATCGAGACTCTCTAACCGAAACATACGGTAAATTTTCTGCAGAACCTTTCGAGCGTGGCTTTGGTGCCAGCGTTGGAAACAGCCTGCGAAGAGTTTTATTGAGCAGTTTGATGGGTAGCGCCGTCACTCAAATCAAAATTCGTGGCGCTCAGCATGAATTCACAACCATCACGGGTGTCCTTGAAGATATCACCGAAATCGTACTCAACGTGAAATCGCTCGTCGTTCGCAACCACAGCGAAGCGACTCGGGTGATCACCATCGAAAGCGACAAAGCCGGCGTGATCACCGGTGGAGATGTCATCACGGATTCGGATGTCGAAGTCATCAACAAGGATCACGTCATTGCGACCTTATCCTCCGACGTTCCATTCATGATGGAAATGGTCGTTGAGAATGGGCGAGGCTATGTACCGGCGACTGAACACAGCACGGTGGATCACGAGATTGGCATCATTCCAATTGATGCCGTTTTTAGTCCCATCACTCGTGTTCGCTACGAAGTGCAGGAAACGCGAGTCGGTCAGAAAACCAACTTTGACAAGCTCAATTTGGAAATCTGGACAGACGGTTCAGTCAACCCAGAATTGGCGCTGATCGAATCGGCAAAGATCCTTCGCAAGCACCTCAACCCATTCGTGCAGTATCGCGAACTTGGACCGAGTATCTTCTCGGCTGCTCGTGGTGGTGCTGGATCACCGGAGGCACAGCTGGAGGCCAAGCTCAGCATGACGCTTGGTGACCTGCGTCTCTCCGTTCGAGCTAATAACTGCTTGGAAAGCGAAGAAATTCAATTTGTTCGTGATTTGGTTGTGCGAACCGAAGATCAGCTATTGGAAGTTCGCAACTTTGGCGACACCACACTCAACGAAGTTCGGGAGAAACTCTCCCAGTACGGCTTACACCTCGGGATGCGAGTTCCAAATCAGCCATCCTTCTAGGACTGAGCTTGGGATTTCGTAACTGACTTTTTTTTCACAGACTAACCTTTGACGGATTTGATGCCATGCGTCACCGACGACGAGGCCGAACGCTCGGAAGAAGCCCGAGCCATCGCAAGGCACTATTAAAAAACCTAGCAAGTGCTCTCTTCTTGACAGAGCGCGATGCAACTTACGATGACAATGCTCCTAAAACGGCTGGGCGTATCACCACCACGCTTCACAAAGCAAAAGAGGTGCGTCCACTTGTTGAAAAATGCATCACAATTGCAAAGAAGTCGATTGCTGCCTCGGAAGAGGCCAAGCAATTCGAAACCGATGCCGAACGTGGCAGTGATGCTTGGAAACAATGGCGTCAGAGCGATGATTGGCGAAAATGGGCCGACGCTCGTGCTCCCGTTGTTGCAGCACGTCGGCGGATTGTTCAGCTGATTGGAGACAAGGAGGCAGCCAAAATACTCTTTGACACAATCGCCGAACGCTACATCGATCGACCCGGTGGATACACTCGAGTTTTACGCCTCGCAACACCACGCTTGGGTGACGCAGGTGATCGGGCAATCTTGGAGTTGGTCGGAAAGAATGATCGTATCAAGCGGTCAGCTGAGCGTCCTGCTTTTGAAGATGACTCGGAATCCTCTGATGATTCACAGGCTGTTGCCGCAGCAACGCCCGAAACAGACGCCCCCGCTTCTTCAGAAGCAAGTTCAGAAGAATAAACCTGAAAGAGCCGTAAGGTATTTCACTAGTGGATCCAGGGAAGCCACGTTTGCTTTGATGCAAGCGTGGCTTTTTCTTGCGCTCAACGACTCCCGGATCTCATCTCAACACTAGCCTCGCATGCCATTGGCACGCATCCAAGCGCGAACTTGATCATCACGACCCACGGAATCAGTGATCCGATTCCAATCATCACAAACCGCTGACAACGCTTGAATTGGTTCCAAGTCACCTCGAATAGCTCGTTGAATCTGCTGATCGAGAGAATGGTAATAAGCTTCACCACCAATCAGTTGCAGCCCAGCAAGGGTGACAGGGCTCGCCAAAACTGACGCCAACAGCTCATTATACGATGAGCGAGCTGAGGTCGGCCCCCGCTGAGAGATCACTGAAGGTGGCCGCACATTACCCATCCCAGCAACCTGACTTCTGACTGAAGAACTGCCCTCGCCGCCACTCAACCAAACCATGAATTGTTTTGCAACTAAAGTTTGTCGACAGGATGACGGAAGGGTCAAAATTGGCGAGAAGGAGTCCAGCAAGACACCAGAAGCATTACTTGAGCCAGGCAGGGCCTGAACAGGCACCAGTAAATTCCTAGCCCCTCGTCGATCAGGAAAGCCAATGCCAGCCCGTAAATTCCCCTCAGTGACTGCTGACCAAATCTGCTCCGGTGCCTGTTCCTTGACTCGATAACGAGCGCAAGTTTCAACCATTAATGTCAAAGCTTCTTCGTACTGACTTTGAGTCAATCGAGGCTCAAACGTTTCGCCACTGAATAACCAATCCCGATCTCCCGCACATCTTGCGAGAAAACTACCTGCGGCCCATCCCGGCGCTGTGGGTTCCGAGGCGCTTCCCTCAACTTCTTGGACAAGTTGGTCGTACTCTAACCATGAATCAACTTGTTCAAGGGGATCCGATGAAACAAGACAAAGCTGCCCCGATCCAAGCGGGATCGAAAGTGTCTGCCCGGCATAGTTTGCCGCTGCATTGCGAACCGACGCATAGAGTTCGCCTGCTTCGCCTCTGAGTTGATCGAACTCACCACCGGTCAAGGGAATGATCCACTGAGCATGAAACGCCGTCGGCAAAACGACCAGGGGAACAATCGCCACATCCGCTGATAAATAGGCTGTATCGAGCTGGTTTCTTAATTCCGTGGGATCAGACCGTTGAAGTGGAAGCACTTTCAAATCAACTGGATGGTCGCTGACCGATTCCCAACCACGCTTGATAACATCAGCATCGGCTGAGTCACCAACAAAAAGCACACGAAGCTTCACAAGCTGACGTGACGAACCTGGAACCTCTTCCCTGATGTCCGTACTTGAGGGACTGCATCCGGAGGCGAACCAGGCCCCCGTGATCAAAGAAGAATGAAGCAGGTGTCGGCGATGGATGGTGTTCGGCTTGGCAGATTTCACGAAGACACCCAAAGAAAAAGAAAGAAACAAGGCCCGCATCCACAACAACAAATCACGGCAGTTTTTTCACCCGTGAAGCCTCAACACTGCGTCAGACTCTTAGTGAAAGCGGGGAAATCTAAACACTGCACGCACCACAACGGTACAGCCTAGTCCGGTTACGAATTATGATAGCGGGGTGTTCAATTCCTGCAAAACCCCACAACTTCACCGTCGAATTACCATCAACCCGATGGACTGCTGCTCGTGGTGACTCAAAGCTCCAACGCTAAAAGAAGCAGGACAAATCAAAACGCTTTTATAACCTTACCCAACTTGATTGAAAAATGACCCACTACCTTGGTATCGACATTGGAACAAGCGGCACAAAAACTCTTCTCATCGATGAATCAGGAAAAGTTCTTGCCGAGGCGGACGCCAACTATCGATTGCATCAACCCAAGCCCGGCTGGACTGAACAGGATCCAGAGGACTGGTGGAATGCAACGATTAAAACTGTTCGCAAGGTGATGAAGATTGCGGGGGTTTCAGCGGATTCAGTTCGTGCAATTGGCCTCAGTGGGCAAATGCATGGATCAGTCTTTCTCGATCAGAAAGATCGTGTCATTCGAAATGCTCTTCTTTGGAACGACCAGCGAACCACTGCAGAGTGTGAACAAATCACCTCAGCTGCTGGAGGTCGAAAGCAACTAATCAAGATGGTTGCCAATCCAGCATTAACGGGTTTTCAAGCGCCCAAAATTCTCTGGCTTAGAAATCGAGAGCCGGCCAATTTCAAACGCCTTGCAAAGGTACTGCTTCCCAAGGATGAAATACGTCGTCGACTCACAGGCGATTACATCACTGAAGTAAGCGATGCCAGCGGAACTCTTCTACTGGATGTTGTGAAGAGAAAGTGGTCAAAGAAGTTAATGGACCGCTTGAAGTTGGATATGAATCTATTACCCCGAGTGGTTGAAAGTGAAGATGTCACCGGAACGTTAACTGCAGAGGCGGCAAAAAAACTGGGCCTGAGTACAAGTTGCAAAGTGGTCGGTGGTGCCGGGGATTGCGCCGCAGGCGCCATTGGTAATGGTGTTGTGAAACAAGGGATCCTCAGCACATCAATTGGAACCAGCGGTGTCATGTTTGTGCATAGTGATCAACCTGAATACGACACCGCCGGACGACTTCATACATTTTGTCATGCCGTTCGAGGCAAGTGGCACATGATGGGGGTCAACCTCACCAGCGGTGGCTCACTTCAATGGTGGGTGGACTCGATCCTACAAGGCTTGAAAGGCGTTAACGCCAAAAACCGCTACGAGGCTGCAACCGAAGAAGCTGCGGCGATCGCGGCGGGCAGCAATGGGCTCGTTTTTCTACCTTACCTAAATGGCGAACGAACACCACACGCAGACCCCAATGCGAGAGGTAGCTTCGTCGGACTGAATTTGTCGCACAACCGAGGACATCTTACGCGAGCCGTCATGGAAGGAATCACTTTTGCCCTGAAAGACAGTCTCGATATCATCCAATCGCTGGATGTCCCCGTTAGGCAAATCCGCGCCTCCGGTGGTGGCAGCAAAAACCCCCTTTGGCGACAGATGCAAGCCGATGTCTTTGGCAAGAAAATAACGACTCTTGAAGTAGAGCAGGGGCCAGCATACGGAGTTGCCCTGCTCGCGGCGGTCGGTAATGGACAATACCGTTCGATTGAAGATGCGTGTAAAGCGAGCATTCAAATCGCTGAACAGACGTCGCCTGACAGAAAATCCGCTAAAGCATACAAGCAGACCTTTCCCATTTATCGAGAGCTGTATGCTCAACTAAACAACTCAATGCACGCTCTCTCGGCGTTACAATCAGATGCGTGACCGTCGTCAACAAATGCTTCGATCAATGACGCGAGACTGCTCCAATGCCATGCGAGAAGCAAAATCCTTTGACAACCAGCCGTCAATTCAATTCCTTGTAACTTTTTATTTTTAAGGACCAGCTACATGTCGCGTTTGTTGCCTATCTTGATCCTAACGTGGATTGCGACCTTCCCAATAAATGCCACTGCTGATGAGCTAAAAGCTCTTATCATCGACGGGCAAAACAATCATGGCGATTGGCCCAAGACGACCATGATGATGAAGAGATATCTCGAAGCAACTGGGGCGTTTTCGGTTGATGTACAACGCACGCAATACACATGGAAAGGTGGTAAACGCCTCGAAGAATTCCCTCTTGACGATGGCAAGACTTATCAAGACCTGAAGCAACCAAAATCAGACCCAGACTTCAATCCGACCTTCAAAGATTACGATGTCGTCGTCAACAACTTCGGCTGGAATGCCGCGCCTTGGCCAGAAGCAACCCAACAAGCCTTTGATCAATATGTCAAAAATGGTGGCGGTCTTGTCATCATCCATGCCGCCAATAATTCGTTCGGCGATTGGGATCAGTACAACCAAATGATCGGCTTGGGTGGCTGGGGCAACCGAAACGAAAAAACGGGACCTTACGTCTACATTAATGAAGCAGGGGAAACGGTTCGAGACTTGACTCCTGGTTCTGGTGGTTCTCACGGTCCGCAACACGAATTTCAAATTGTCATCCGAAACGCAGATCACCCCATCACCAAGGGATTACCGCGAGTTTGGATGCACGCACAGGATGAACTGTATCAACAATTACGAGGCCCTGCGGACAACATGACAATCCTTGCAACCGCATTTGCGGACAAGGAGAAAAAGGGGACCGGTCGCAACGAGCCAATGATGATGACCATTGATTATGGAAAGGGACGCGTCTACCACACACCCATGGGGCACGCAGATTATTCCGTTGAGTGCGTTGGGTTTATCACAACTTTCATCCGTGGCACCGAATGGGCGGCAACCGGAAAGGTGACACTCGATCACGTCCCTGAAAATTTCCCGTCGGCCACCGAGCCCAGCAAACAGGTATTCTCCACTAAATAAAATTCAGCGGCTGATAGTTCACTGCGCACAGCAAGGAATTGGCGAACGCAAACTCAGCATCTATTCAAATTGAAGTGCTGACGCGAGACCGGTGCCAACTTGAATGCAGAGAAACCGTGGTGAGGAGGGATCATTTGGAGTTCTGCTAACGCAGTCCCAAAATTGTCTCACAATTGGTAGACGCGTCGATGAGCCAAAGATCCACCATCATTATCGGCTGATTGACGACCGAATCGCTCTCAGCGTTGGGACACGTCGATGAAAGGCGGTTTCCAGCTCGGAGCAAGTGATGCGTCGTCGATGTTAACTCCTGCCTCCGCTTGACCTCGGTGATTAAGAAGTGGGTTATCTGGCATACCTCGAAGCGCATCCACGGGGATAAAGCGAACGCCACCGTCTTCGTAAAGAACGTTGATTCCTTCCCCCCCGTGACCAACCCAATCCGCAAGACGGTTACCCTGGTTTAAGTCCTCCATATTTAAGCGACCAACCAGAGGAGCATCCGACATGATTGCAAAAGAAGATCTCGCCTCGAATCTTGGTGAAGTGAAATGCTCTTGCTCCAACACACCCAAGTTGTAAGCGTAATGCCCACCTGAATAATACTGGATCTGACTTAGTTGATCGACCGATGCATCATGCAACGCTGGTAATGAGGCAATCTCTCCAAGATTTGTCAGGGTTACCTCATTGGTATCAGGTGGCGTGAGGGAAGGGCACCAGCGAACATTTGGATTGGGAAGAAGACCAGCTTCATTCAGGTGAACCGCATAAACCCCCGCAAAGGCTTGTGGTCCTGACTCAGCAACTGCAGGCAAACGCTTCTCAGGACTTCGGTTCACAAAGTCAGTCAAAGCGACACCAAGGATGCGAAGCTGGTCTTGGCAGGCAATCTTCCTCGCCTCTAAACGACCATTGGCCAAAGCTGGTATGAGAATGCCAAGAATCACCGCAGCGACAATCGCGCCACCCACCCAATCAAACCAGCCAAAGGAAGACGTTTGATTGACTTGCAGCTCGCTTGAGAGCTGACCCAACTTGCTGACCTCTTCAACTTCGGTAGCATGAGTTTCACTAGCTCGAACAGGACTCCTGCCGGCTGAGTTGATCTCACGATTTTTGAAACCGCCTTCGGTTGACTTTGTCTCGTCAACCAAGTCAAGAGTTCGCTTGACTAAATCGATTGGCGGTGGCTCGACAGGAACATACGTGGCTTCAACAAGGTCCAAAGTCGTCTTCAGAGATTCTAATTCTTCGCGAAGTGACGGATTGTCTCGAACTAAGTTCCCCACTCGAAGCATTTCTGCCTCGTCGAGGGCACCCAACAAATAACCGAGAAGGTCTTCGTGCATGGTCTTCAAAAAGAAGCGGAAAAAAAATTCGCAACCCGCCTGAGAGCGAGGTGAGTCAGTGGACTCTTGGTGGGGCATACAGTCCAGCTTCAAAAACCGGTCAGTTGCTTACTATTTATTATGCGCCCTCACGACAGCTGGTTCGAAGATTTTTGACGATTCCCGGCGTTTCAGCCACGCTGGTCCTCAGATTCCCGTCTTGCTTCGCTTCGGATCTGGCTTAACCGCTGAACAGCGACGTGCAGCCGACTTTTGACCGTTCCCACGGGGATTCCAAGAACTTCGGCAGCTTCTCGATATTTCATTCCTTGATAATAAACCAACTGAATGACCTGCTGCATCGCGTCTCCGAGTGATCCAATGGCCTCGTTGACCCAAGCCCTATCCTCACCGAGAGCGGCAGTATCGAACGGATCATGCGAATCCCCCACAAGCTTGTCCGACCAACTGCTACCGCGTTCGTCATTGTCCGAGGAAGCACCACGATCGAGGCTAACCATACGATGGCGTTTGTTTCGCCGCTGGACGTCGATCGCCTGATTCGTCGCAATGGCGTAAAGCCATGGCCGAAAACGTCGATCAGAGTCGAATTGGTAACATTTCAAGTGGACTTGAAGAAATGTACCTTGGAATGCGTCCTCAGCTAATTCGGCTTGGCCAATGTAACGCTTTAAATAGCTGTAGATTTCCCTCTGATACCGCTGAATCAGAACCTCGAAAACTGATCGATCTTCGCACTGCTTGTAATGAGCAATCAATTGCTCATCCGAAAGCTCTGCTAGATTAACCGTGGGATTTGATAGCTCGTTCGGCATGCCATCACCAAAACAATCAAGGGAAAAGAGGACGGGAATCGTCAGACCATACCTTCCTGCAAGTGAAGAATGTGCCTCGCTGGCGGATTAACAGCGGGCTGGCGATCTGATTAACCGTAAGTATCACCAAAATCAACTTTTTGTCAAAAACTTGGCTAATTTAATTCCCTTGCTTTTTCTGAATCGATAAGAAAACAAACGGCAAGCAACACACCAGTTTGGGGTAGCTCAATCTCGCAACTTGGGGTAACCACGCAATTTGATCGCGACAGACAGCTGATGAAGTGACTGCTTGGCGTTAACCTATTCATTCGAACAACAACTGCTTTCTCTCTCTTTGAGACAAAATTGTGCCAAGCCAGACCATGGAAAACAACTCACCTTCATCCAGCCAATCTCGATACAAGTGGGCGATGGCGGGTGATATCAATGCCTTTTTCGGGCTAATGCTCGATAACATTGCTGGCCTGATCTTGATGGTTGGTTTGTTGGCAGGGTTTGGTTTCCCCATCGATTTTGCAGTCTCAAAAATGGTTCCGGGCACCGCACTTGGTGTCATGATCGGTGATCTCGCTTTCTTCTTTCTAGCTTTTCGACTCGCCAAACAAACAGGTCGAACGGATGTCACGGCAATGCCACTTGGCCTGGATACGCCTTCCACATTTGGAATGACACTTTTCATCCTCGGGCCCTCTTACCTTCAAGGCCTAGGGATGGGACTCAGCCAAGCCGATGCGGCAACACGCACGTGGAGTATTGGAATTTGGTGCATTGTGCTCAGCGGTATTCTCAAGCTTGTACTTGCACCTTTCACCAACTGGGTACGTCGAACCATTCCGAGGGCAGGTCTACTAGGTTCCTTGGCTGCGATCGCACTGGTATTAATCAGTTTCTTGCCCCTCGTGGAAATTCTTGGACATCCTCTACCAGGCATGCTTGCATTGGTCATCGTGCTGACGACCCTCGTGGGTCGCATCCCACTTCCAACTCGAACGCCGGGCACGCTCGGAGCACTAATCATTTCAGGAGTGGTCTATTATTTTCTTTGCCTTATTCCCAACACCGGATACCATTTTCCCGTTGCCCCCGAGGTCTACTGGTTTCCTGAGCAATGGATGCAAGCTTGGGAATTTGGATGGATCAGTGATTTTGACGACGCGTTAATGTACCTTCCCATCGCCTTCCCTTTTGCAATTGGAACGATCGTCGGAGGCATTGATTGCACCGAAAGTGCGGCAGCAGCAGGAGATACCTACGATACGAAAACGGTTGTCGGCATTGAGGCGGTCGCGACACTTGCTGCTGGGCTGTCAGGCGGAGTGATTCAGACGACGCCGTATATAGGACACCCTGCTTACAAAGCGATGGGCGGCCGCGCGGCCTACACGCTTGCAACTGCATTACTGGTGGGAAGTGCAGGGCTGGTTGGCTATTTCGCTTGGATTAACGCGTTAATCCCAACACCCGCTGTCTACCCGATTCTCGTCTTTGTCGGTTTGGAAATCACCGCTCAAAGTTTCCTCGCGACACCGCGCAAACACTATCCTGCCGTTGCCTTTGCATGCCTTCCAGCGTTGGCTTGCCTTGCGATGAATTTACCCGAGCAAATCATCAATGATCCAGCGTTGGCAAAAATCAGCATGGAGAGTTTTAACCCGCTTCTTCAAGCAAAAATGAAAACGATGGGAATGCTCAGTAGCGGATTCATACTCACAAGTCTTCTCTGGGCATGGGCGCTTGCAATGATTATTGATCGCCGGCTCAAAATAGCGGCATCAGTCATGTTTGTTGCTGCAGTCATGACCACTTTTGGTTTAATTCATTCCCCATTGCCAAATAATCAAATCTTTCTACCGATTGGCCCGGAAAGCCTGAAAACGGTTGTGCTGGACCCAATCTACTTATGGCAAGTGCTTGAATTTTCTTTGGCGTACCTAACCTGCTCAGCATTTCTTTTTGGCTGGTCACGTTATTCAGAAAAAGAGGTTATGAGTGTCGAGGCTGACCAAGCGCAATCAGAATAGGATTGCGAATTGAATCCTTCTTCCCATGCTCTTCAGCGACTGAATTTTGACTCACAAGAACTCAATCTTCCGTGGCTCAACACGGATACGCGTCAGCGTTAATAAAGTCGCGCCCGACGGAAGCCTCTCAACCAGCGTTTCGGCATGACCTTGGGATTCAAACCAGGCAAAGACACCGGGACCCCAACTGCTCTGCCCAACACCAACCACGCCACGCTGAGTCAGCCAATCAATTAACGATGAAACCTCCGGCCCATTATAAGGGCCACCTTGAATGGAAGAAAAAAGTAAACCGCTTGTTCGGTTGTAATGCTGAAGAGCATCCGAGAATGCATGAAAGTCATGTTCTCTAGCGGCGGGTAACAATTTCTTTTGCGCCAGGATATCAAGAGTCGATCGTAACTCCTCCGATCCTGCAGGCAACCTCGAAAACTTCTCAACCTCACCTGGGCCAAAAACTTGCCCCTGTTCAATTGATGGCTTTAGAACCGCAACACACCAATCAGTAGGCAACTCGACTCGTTCCTTGATCGGGTTAAGCTCCGCCGAAGAGATTGATGATGCCTCAAAGATCATCCCACCATTAAAGTAACCATGGATTCCTACGGCGGATCGCTTACCTCGTCCCGCCAGATCTCGGGCCATCTGGATCGGGGTGCATTGAGCCCCCAGAAAAGACAGCATTGCCTCCGTCGCTGCCAAAGCTAGCTGAGTACCGCTCCCTAAACCACAGTGAGCCTCTGCCTCGGTTTGAACATCAAGCTTTAATGCGGGTAGATTTCCAAGTCCAACATAATCAGCGACGCGCCTTGCAATTTCCTCAAATCGACCACGGTGTAATTCATCGCATTTGAATTGATCACTCTCCGATGCGGTCACCTCTGTTCCCGGGCTATCCACCATCGTCCCAAGCCCACCAAATGGCTCCACTGAATCCAAAAGACCGAAGTGAAGCCTCGCACCTGCAGAAACTCTTACCGGGCGATTCCTGAATAAAGAGGACAAGTGATGATCACTTCGCTGCATATCGTTCATCGATTTTGGCCTTGAGGAGATCAAATGCTGCGTGTTCCTGCGGCCCACCTGTTTTATCAACAAGCGGTTGCAACCTGCCTAGTTCATCGACGATCTGCGACTTGGGAATCAAATGAGTACGAGTTGCGAGGATTGCGGCCTCGATCACAGCATGGCGTGCACGATTGAATCCAAAAAAAGGCCGCACTTCTTTTGACTCGACAATGCGACAGTGTAGCGTCGCACGCAGCTCATCTTCTTGGGCCCGAACAACCTCGACGGCAAACCAGCGATGACAGTCAATCATTGGCCACCAATCAGTATCAGCCAATTGATTGACCCTCGCAAGCATTTCTTCATTGGTTAAATCACCAACAGCGGCTTGCGCGAAAACCATTGCATCATCGGTCACATGGACCGTGGCTCTTGGATTAGCCATTAAGTTTTGATAGGTGGTTGATGATCGAAAGGGTCGAAGCAAAAACGAACATTCCTGTGTTGCGTCAAACCCAGACGAAGTATCACTATTGCCGACCCTGCTTTCTTGCAAGACCGTTGGGCCCATCGGCGCCAAGTTCACTCGACCATCTGAACCAAGGCTCGTTACGATCGCCTCGAGAATCACAAGCAAGCACCCCGATAATCTGACGTCGCCGGATCCGACGATGCAATGAAGGATTGGAAATTTTTCAACAGCAGCAAACCGTGTTCGGTTAGTACCGATTCAGGATGAAACTGCACGCCAAACACGGGTCGATTAACATGCCGCAATGACATGATCATTCCGTCATCCGTTTGACCCGTTATCCTTAAACAACTCGGCAGACCATCGGCTTCGACCGCCAAGGAATGGTATCGCCCGACAGTCATGGGCGAAGGCAGACCCGAAAACAAACCATCCTGCCGATGAATCACGCGACTGGACATACCGTGCATGGGGCCGCAACGCGATACCGAACCACCAAAGGCAACCGCGATTGCTTGGTGTCCGAGACAAACCCCCAAGACGGGAACCTCCCGTGGAAGTCGATGCACCAAGTCGATGCAACAACCGGTGTCCGTAGGACCTTTTGGACCCGGGGAAAAAACAACAGCTTGCGGATTCAGTTTCAAACAGGTCTCAACGTCCACCTGATCGCTACGGAGCACCTTGGTCTGGCAACCCAATCGCCTGAAGTAACGGGCGAGGTTGTGAACGAACGAGTCGTAGTTGTCCAGCAGAAGAATCACAGGCTACCGACGTGGCTTTGCAAACTTAATCTTTTCGATCAGTTTGACAACTTCATTGCCATCTTTGTAGCCACTAACCGCAGTAATCGCTCGAATGACGTACTCATAACGCAGGTTATAGTCCGTATCAATCTCGATCTCCGGACCATCATCACCCTCGATGGGGGTCGTGGTGCCAATCAATGAAATGACGTTGCCTCTTAGTTGGTCAAAATCCTGACCCAATTCAATCTCATTGAGAGCGATGGAGGTAAGTTTCCCCAACTCATCCGCTTTCATTCGCAATGTCAACGGTAATTCGGTCGAATCCATCGCCACGGAGTCATTTCCGGCCAACGGCATTCGAACACTAAAATCACCCTCAAGCTCGACGATTTTGAAGGTCATCACAAAGAAGATCAATAACAGGAAGACAATGTCAATCATGCTTGTCATGTTGAGCTGAGTCTCTTGCGCCTCTTCTCGATTCCGAATTTTCACGTTCGGTCCTCCTTCACGCGCAACGCAAAGTTCTCAAGATTAACCTCTTGAGCAACCCGTATCACCTCCTGGACATCACCCGCGGCAGTGTCCTTGTGTGCTCGAATCACAACGTTGGCGTCTTTCACGGACTTACCTTCGGCTTTGATCACTGAGATTTCACTGTTGAGCCCAACTCTCAGAGTTTCAGCGGTGAAACTATCACCACCCAAAAAAACTTCCCCATCCTTGGCGACATGCAAGATGATGGGAAATTCAAGAGGAGCCTCGGGAGGCTTGACGAGTTGGCTGCTGGGTAACTTGACACGATCATTTGATTCGGTCTGAGCAAAATTGATCAGGACCATGAAGAACGCGATCAACTGAAACGCCATATCAATCATTGGCGTCAGGTCACCTTCAGCCAAGTCAACTTTCTTCGATTTTACCCTCATTTACTTCTTTGCCCCTTGGGGTTGCACATCCTCAAAGCGACTCATCAGGTTTTCACTGGTAACACCCACTTCAAGAAGCAATCTAGTCACGCGATTACGAAGCAGGTTGTAAGCCGCGATCGCGGGGATCGCGACTGCAAGACCAATCAAAGTGGTGAACAAAGCCGTAGAAATACCCTCTGCGAGCTCTGCAGGTTTGGGTGTTGCCCCACTCACTGCAATCACCTGAAACGACGCAATCATTCCGTGAACGGTTCCAAAAAGTCCAATCATTGGGCTGAGATTTCCAATCAAAGCCATGTAGCTGAGACGATGCTCCAACTTCATGCTTTCCTCTTCGCCCACCTCTTGCATACCCTCAAGTGCTTTACTGTAGCCTCGAGATAGCTTGGCAAGGCCAGCTGAGAGCACTTGCCCAAGAACCGACTCATCCGTTCGAGCAAGATCATAAGCCGATTGGAAATCCTTCTCGTTTAATTTCTCTTCAAAAGCATCCACAAGCTCTTGCGGACACAAGGTGTCACGCCTAGCCGCGAGGATATTCATGACGAAAAGGGAAACTAGGCTGATCGAAAGAGCCAAGAAAATCACCAGGTATCCGATCCCTAGAGATTCGTAAACCCAACCCAAGAGCGAACTTGTTGCTGCCGCCCCATTACCGGCCGCATCAGCGGGGGCATCATCCGCCGGCGCTGCTGCCTCAGCCTCGCCATCAGGTTCAGCTGCCGGAGCCTCCTCGGCGAATTCGGCAAATTCATCCCCGTCGGCGTCCTGTCCATTGACGTGAGATGTAACTCCCGCGGAAAACCCCAGCATCATGATGGCGATGACTGAAAGTCGAAGCCAACGATCGAACCAACGATCCGACTCAGTCCATGGGCTGGTAACGTTCATCAAGTTTGAGCCACAAGCGTCGATCATTAACGAAGCTCTCCGGAAAGAAAAGTGTTTAACAGGCAGGTGCCTACGGTGATTCTCGTCGCCATGACACCCTCGGTGAACTGAAACTAATCTAGCAGATCATTGAGACCCACATCGGCCGATCGGGTGCGCCGATCATGACGATTAAATCTTTTTTTCCTTTGGATCGACAAGTCAACCTTTCTCGATCCAGCAGACTTCCACCTCCGAATGGAACCAGCTGACACATGAGGCGATCCGTCACCTCCGGTTAGCCAACCCTCAGTATTTCTCTTGCAACTTAAAAAACCATCGACCTTTTCAAGCAAAACCTCCCCGAACCAACCTAAAAACCGGGATACCGTTGCTGCAATTCCTGTCTCGCCTCAGCAGCTCGATCGGGCTTGCCCACCTGAGGCCACAACTCAGCAAGACGCTGCAAAGCCTCCGCATGAGCATCAGGTTGCAATGAGAACATGAGATGTGTGTGAAGATAAGCCAATATCGCACCATCCAAATCACCGCTTGCCTCAAAGCCGGCACCCTGGGCGTTATAAATCCTGGCAGCCATCTCGACATCAGTTGGGTTTAATTCCGCAATCAATGCATTGGTGATCGCCAGACTTTCATCTCCTTGCTTACTTTGGGCAAGGGCCAACGCTTTTCCAGCCTTAGAGAGAATCTGCAGCCGAGCGACCTCAGCCGACTGAGCCTGAAGACCGATCACCTTCTCGAATTCAGACATCGCGGCACCTGACTCCTGCTTCTTCAAATTAACCAAACCCTGCAGGTAAACCGACTCCACCTTGGTGTTGGAGGAGGGTGCCGACGCTAGTGATTTGTAATAGGTAAGTGCTTTGTCGGCATTATTGAGCGCGAGAGACAGGTCCCCCAATAATCTCGCTGCTTCGAAAAAGTGCCACGAATCTGAATACGCACTTGCGAATGCGAGTAATTTACGAACCGCTTCATCCTTTGGCGCTTTCCCGGCCAGCGCAAGTTTCGCGTCACAGTATGCGAGATAGAAAACGGTGTCTGCCTTGTTCACCGCTCTTGGCAGAGAATCCAGAGCAACGGTTTTTAATTCCGACAACGCCTGATCATATTGCCCATCGAGAGCGAATTCACGACCTTTGGTGAGAGCCGGTGGATCACCCTCAAAAAGTATTTTCAGAATCTGCCCCGCTTGGAACTCCTGATTGTTCCCGCCTCGCTTCAAGACAACACCTTGCTTGGAGACCTGGATAACGGTACCGCTAACATTGTCCTCCGCTTGGTCATAGACGCGATCGAGTTGTGCGACTGCTCGATCCGTCAATGACAAGACCATCATCGGAATCAGCAACCCTTGAAATGATCTCATAGCCAGGTTCATGAGCGTGAGTCTTTCTGAAGTCATTAGGTGAAAACCGTTTTTATGAATCTCTTGGCCAACTATTCGAAACAAATCATTTCAGTTCAGGCAGTTACCTGTATGCGATGTCTCTTTATTTCTGCTTTGGCAAACCAACTTGCGACTGACCGAGTTCTTTCTGGATCAAACGCAACAACGAATCAAACTTTTTACGCTGCTCCACGCCACCCAACGCAGGATAGAGTGCAGCGACACGTGTGATATCAGTCAATGATTTTTCAATTAACAGTTTTTTGTTCGCCTGATTTCCTTCACTCTTCCCAGCTAAAAACCGGCACAGGGCGACATGATAACGAGCATCAAAGAACCGATCTTGAAACTTGGGATTACGACTGGTCTCTTGAGAAATTTTACCCCAGCCCCAAATGATATTTTTCTTATTCTCGCCGGGACGTGCACCAGCCAAAGCAGCCTGATAAACCCTCGACTGCACCGCGGGTGGCGCCTTGGATGCCCATTGCTCATAAGCAAGCGCCGCCTCAACCTGAGCGTCAAGCATCGAAGATTTCTCTTTGAGTAAGCCCTCAAGAATACTGAGTGAATCTCGATATTGCCCTAGTAAGCGAAGTGCTTTCCCGCGTTGATAACGCACCACCAAGGTGTTGCCACCATCTTGTTGACTAAGGCTCTTCAAAGTTGAGTCCGCAGTTGTCAACAGGCTTGTCGAAAGAGGCGTGATGGTTTCCCCGCCAGTCATGGATGCCTCAGCAAGGTCCATAAGCGTCTGACCAACCCATTGCAAAGTGGCGACATCGTCAGTGGTGTCAGAGATTCGATCAAGAAAAACGCGAAACGCCTCAACCAACTTCGACTTTCTCGCGGGCGTTGCACCCTTGAGTTGCTCTCGGATATCCCTGGCCATCAAAATGAAGATTCGCGTTAGATCCCTTTGGGAATCAGGACCTTGAATGCTGTCACGAAGCTTTTCCATCACATCGGTCGCACGGTTCAATAATGCTGAGGTGTCTTCACCTTCAGTCGTCATTCTCTGCACAAGGACTTGCAACTGAACACTGTACAGATCGGCTGGGAAACTCGGATCCGGCGCCCCCTGCTTTTCAATTAAAACAACCGGACCATACTTTTTATTTTCAATCGCATCGTATGCGGCTTGGATCTTGCCCTGCCTGAGATAGACCTTGGCGAGAACAAGAGCTGCCCTCATTGCGTCGCCGTCAGCTAAAGCACCTGCGATTCCATCCAAGCCTTGCTTCAACTCTTTGGCGGCTTCTCCGAGATACTGATCCGCTGCAGCTTCATCTCCATCGATCTTTGACTGGATCGATTTATTCCAAAGCAACTGACCTAGAAGCCGCTGAAATGACGACTTTTCGCCACCCGCTGGCATTGAGCTAATCAGATTACCGGCTTCCTCCCAACGATCACCACGCAACGCAATTTTGATCAAGACGCCCTGCGCAGCCATTGCGTCTGGTTCATTGGGCCAAGTCTTCGACAAGAAACCACCCAACTTCTCCAGGTTGGCCAAGGCGAGTTCGTTTTCCGTGTCCTCGGACAAGAGTAGTTGCAGAGAGTTAAGTGCCAACAGACCGCCACGCAGTCCGACATCCGTGCTTGGTGCGTTGTTTGCCAGAAAAATCCCAACCACCGAAGCATCACGATAATGACCCTGCCGATAAAGTAGATACGCTAACATTTGCCGAGCTTGGTTTACCAATTCACCGTCACTCTGAGATGAGACCAGCGACAGACCTCGACGCAACAATAGAATCGCGATTCTCCTGGACTCAATCAGCTGCTGCTCATTTTGCGCAAGTTGTTTTTTTGTTTCCTCACCGGCATTGGCCTGACTTTTCAGCAATGCAATCGACTGATCGAGCTGATCGAGAACGGACAATAATTCCCTCGCTCCATCAATTGCGGCGGGAAGGCTTTCTGGATCATCCGCAGTCGGCAACTCGGAAACTTCCGTTAAGTTGATCCCCATATCAGACAACATGGCATTGGCCGTCTCAGCAAATTCGCCCGGAACTTTGCTCACTCGAATCAACATTTGTCGACCTGACGACTCGGCTCGTTTTAAATCAGCCGGCTTTTGATTCTCGGTGTCCTTCGATTTGACGAGGTACGCTTTTGCAACTTCCAGTTGCAGCTGCTTCAGTTTGGGAAAATTCTTTTCAGTGGGCCGGGAATCCTCGAGCAACTGTTCACCACGATCAATCGCAGATTGATACCTCGGGGGCGTCTCGGCGAGCATCAGATCAATCATTCCTGAAGCCGCCTCGTATTTCGCAACCCGTAACGGCTCTGCCTCGGGTTGCTCCAACATTCGCATGTAACTGTCCAATGCCTGCTCTGCCAGTCCGAGCTTTCTTTGCACTTTGGCCCGGTCAACCATCGCGAGCGCACCTTGGACATAAGAATCGTATTTCTCACTGAGGTCCATGAAGGTCGCGAGTGCCTCATCCAGCAATGCTTTTCCCTCTTTTGCGGGATCCGAGTACGTTACCGCCGCCTCATATTTCGCATTCCCCGAGCTGCTCAAAGCTTGCAGGAAATCGCCTCGGTATTGATCTCGCAGAGCCGCTTGTTCGGGATCTTGCTCCGCATCAATCTTTGCACCCTGCATCTCCTTGAGTTTCTCACGAAGTTGTTCGATGATTTCATCAAAGGTACCAGCAGCGGAAACGAAGGATTCTCTCGCCCGTTTCCGATTGGCGGCGTCCGGCTTGGCGGCCATTAACTGCAAGCCCCGGACCATTTGCAGTCGACCCAGTTGCATCCTGGCTTCGGGCACGCGCGGATGTGAGGACTGCTTTAAAAACTCTGTTAGCTGGCCTTCGGCGTTGAGCAGCAGCTCGTCACGATTTTCAGCATTGCGAGTCGCACCGGCAGCATCGATGTAGGTTTGGGCTTTTTCGAGCGTGATTGCTTCAAGCATCGAAGGATCAACTCCCGAGTATTGATCCAGACGCTCCAAATAGGTCACCGCTGTGTCATAGTAGCCCGCAGCCCGAAGTCGCTTTAAAAAGTCAGCTGCAGGCTCACCAGCCATACTGACTGCAGACCCAGAAAAGCAGCTGACCAATACCACGGCGATCAACATCGAGCCGTACGGGAATCTCGGCTGAAACGAGAAAAACTTAGGCATAGGAAGTCGGCGATGATTAAAAAAAAGAAAAGGTGATTGAAAATGCGCGTTACGATGTTCAGTAGAATCCGCAGGACGGCCGACTGATGCAAGGGCGGATCTTCGGTAGCACTAGCGTAAGAATTTCACGTCCAACCTTCAAGCATAGATGATTCCTCTGGACCCCAAATGCGTATTCCATCCCAGCTAAATCGGGACAGCCTCTACCGCCAAAAAAACCTGCGTCGAAACGCAGTGGAAAGTTACCGACGAATTTTTAGGCTATGCCTCGGATTGGTACTGGTGCTGCTCGTCATGAAACAAGCAGCACAGCCACAAGTCTACCAAGTTTTTTTCGCCCCCACCCAATCAGCCAACTCGCCAAATGTGGACGGTGACAAGATTCCCGCTCACCCCCCGCAAACGCGTTTTCATGGCGAAAATGATCCGAAAGCAGGTAAACAGGTTCATCTGACACCCGGGGGAACCCCAATTGCCAATCTGCAATCAGGCAACCAACAACCCGCAGCGAAGGACTTTCCAGGGATCCCCCAGAGCGACCTTCGTTTTGCCGAACGCTTGGCCAACTCCCTTCGACCTAGCGATCAGCAATTGTGGTTAATCGCTTTGCTCAACTGGCAAACTGGGCAACCCAACGAATCAGTTCCCTCAAGTATCGAAATTCTGCGTGAGGGAATTGCGGAAATATCTGAGCAACCGGAAATCCAAACCAGCCAATGGCAACGCGCGTTGGACACATTGTTTACTGAAACGCCCCTACCGATCAAAGATCCCCCTGATGGCCGTTCCAGCGTTAACGACCAAACTGTCTCAAACGTGGGCAATTTGGCCAAAGACCTGCCCGAGCAACTCGAGCTGTCTAACGCTGAAATCAGCAAACGACTTGCTTTTTTTCTCGCCTTGGAAAATGCCGCAACTGACCGGGTTGTCGATGGTAGCGTCTGGCGTTCAGGTGATTTTGATGGACTTTACTGCTTCATTAGCCAAGCTTCACTCGCCCCAAACACGAATGTCCCAGCAGTGGGAGTCCTACCGCTACTGCAGCAGCCTGACATCTACCGCAATCAATGGGTCGTGGTTTCGGGCGAGATTGCAAGAATTCAAAAGATTGAAGCGGCAGCCAATGCCTATCAATTGAGCGAGTATTGGCAATTATGGATCAAACCAACCGATGGAGCGAATCGACCCATCGTCGCAATCATTCCTAAACTTCCCAAAACACTGGAACCTCTGGTCGATCGTTCGTCAGTGGATGAGGGAACGGAGTTAACCATTTGCGGGCGTTATCTGAAACGACTTTCCTACCAATCTGGTATCGGAGCGGATTTGGCACCCGTCGTCGTCGGTAAGATTCGCGAAGTGCCACAACAGAACTCACCGACTGCATCCCCACAGTCGATCGACAGTCGCCAGAACACCTCACAACTTCGCTACGCCATCGCCATCGCCATCGCGTTCGGGCTCGTTGCAGCTGGCATCATCATGTGGAACACCTCGATTTCAGCGAAGCGAGCAAGAAAACTAAGGCAATCCGCTTATTGTGATCAACTAAAGCTACCAAGCTAAAACGGAATCTTTTCAAGAGCTCTGCCATCTTTTTTGACGCTGAGAGCCAACTGGACTCCTGCGCAACATGACGTCCAAGCCAACGCTATCGACTTAACCGGGAGTCACCAAATCTTGATGAGGCAATTCAAATTCATCTCTTTGAAAAATGTCATTGGATATCCACGTAAATCTTCCCTCACTTTGCGAATCATCGCGTTCACAGTAACCCAACTAACGCTGACAGCGCACCTCAAGGCAGATTCAGCAATCTCCCTTCTGAGCGGTTTTGATCAGTCCAGAATTGAAGCGATTTTCCCACCAACGGAAACTGAATCGTTTCGAGAACTCGCCAAACTGGTCTACAAAGTCCGCTCGATCAATCAGGCCTCACTCGAGGCACTTCTTCAGCCGTCTGCTATGCCGGAGATTGGCGATGCCTTACTAATCAAAGGCGAGCTTGCCGAGAGAAAACGGGTCAAGATACCGGAGGATCTTCAAGAGTACCTCGGTTTTGATTCTCTTTACTTCCTTCAAATTAAGACGGGATCTCAACTCACGCGAATTGTTACGCCAAGCATCGCCTCTAGCGCCCAACAAGGTGATCGCATCAACGCTGTCGGTGTCGCCTTGCAAATACCGAGTGAAGACGACGGAGGAATGATCGCCTGCGGACGGATCGGCTGGTTCTCAGGCGGCGAATTGAGCCCGGGAGAGCACCTGCTGGAGGCAAATCAATTCGACCTGAGCCTTTTACCGGGCCTGGCTGACCGAAACCGCTTGACTCTTCTCGCCGAAGATGGAGATGCTTTTTACTCGATGCTGTCCTCTGCCAAGGCAATTTCGTTGCAGGACGAATTGCCGCTCGCAGCGACCGTCAATCCCGTCGAATTGCTTCGAGACGGGGACAAGATGATCGGCGAGTGGTTTCAAATTGAACTGGAAGGTGTGCAGGTTACAAAGATTGCTGTGACCAGCAAAGAAAGACAAGAACAACTCGGAAGCAATCACTACTTTCAGATTGATGCAATTGGAGATTTAGGAGGCGTGGTGATCAAGATTGAGATGGGTGACCAACGCGATCCGGCCACGTTCAAGACTCGCTACCCAGTCTCCATCGTCATCAGAGACCTGCCGAACTTTCTTGAAGAAAAGATCTCCAGCAACGGAGATCAATCGGTGATCAGTTCGATCCGTGGTCGCTTTTTAGCGACCGGTTTCTTTTTCCGACTTTGGGGCTACGAATCAGAGTTCATGCAGCAAAAAGGCGGGGGCGAGCAATTTGGACCCCTGATCGTCGCTGCGAGTATCCAGAACCGAGAACCCTCAGAACCTCAGCCAATTGGTGTCGAAAAAATTGGATCGCTCGCAGCGGTCACAATCTGCTTTGGAATCCTTGGAATTTGGGCGTGGCAACGAAGACTAAACGCAACTGATCGCATCGCAAAACAGAAGCGTTCGGGTCAAGAATCCATGCACGTTGACCTCGCAGGAATATTGGAATCCGAGAAAGAAGAGAATTCCAGTGAACCATGAGAAAATCTGGAACCCTTCATCGTTAGCTAGAAAAAATGGCCAGATCGCTTGCTTGCATCACCACCGATAAATGGAAGTGTCCAGCGATAAGACAACGTAAATAACTGATCGCTAGGCTGAATCAACAACAATTTGAGTAGAAAGTTGTGGCTTTGGCGGGGGTGTGTCTACTTGACCGCGGGGCGACAGCAGGCACCATATCGTTGCCGTAATTGATACTTCAATCTCACATCCCTCGAACTAGGAAGAATTTAATGCGTCGAGCCAAGATCACCATCATTGGAGCTGGAAACGTCGGTGCTACTTGCGCCCATTGGTGCGCTGCCGCCGAACTGGGTGACATTGTCTTGCTCGATATACCGCGTACTGAGGACATGCCGCGTGGAAAGGCTCTCGATCTCATGCAAGCCTCCCCAATTTTCGGCTTTGACTCCAATGTGGTCGGCACAACCAGCTACGACGACACCGCGGATAGCGACGTCATCGTGGTGACCGCCGGAATTCCTCGAAAGCCGGGAATGAGCCGAGACGACCTGCTGAGCACCAATGCAAAAATTGTGACAAGTGTTGCTGAGCAAATTAAAGTGACCAGCCCGAATGCCGTTGTGATCGTGGTCAGCAATCCGCTCGATGCCATGGTTCAGCAAATGTGGAAGGTGACGGGCTTTGAAAAGTCGAAAGTCTGCGGGCAAGCAGGAGTGCTGGATACGGCTCGCTACCGAACATTTCTGGCGATGGAACTTGGCGTCAGCGTTGAGGACATTAGTGCATTACTGATGGGGGGACATGGCGACACCATGGTCCCGATCCCAAGCTGCACCTCTGTGGGCGGCATCCCGGTTACTCAACTGATCAATTCAGATCGCCTTGAGGAGATTGTTGATCGAACACGGAAGGGCGGGGCAGAAATCGTCTCGCTCCTTAAAACCGGCAGCGCTTATTACGCACCGGCAGCCGCTTGCGCACAAATGGTTGAAGCAGTCGTTCGTGATAAGAAACGGGTGATTCCTGTCGCGGCTCTCTGCGAAGACGAGTACGGCGTCGGCGGATACTACGTGGGGGTCCCAGCTGTGATGGGAAGCGGTGGCGTCGAGAAAATCATTGAACTTTCTCTCTCCGACAAAGAAACTGCTGATTTCCAGAACAGCGTTGATGCTGTCAAACAACTCGTCGCAACGATGGATGATTTGCTATCAGCCTAATTCTTCAGTAACGTCGGGGTTTGCACCTTTCGCAAGACTTGAATCCAAAAGTGAGTGTCAATCATCGGAGTTGACAATGAAACGGCGATCAACCTAGTTTCTATTGATTGATGCTCGCTCAACAACCTGAAGGTGTGGAGCAGTCGCTCACAGAGAGTTACTGACAGCCAAAGCTATTTCTTTGTGATTTAGCCGAATCGATTGACTCACATCCGACAAAATCATGGATCCCTGCGACAAACCGATCTCATGGAAATCTTGTCAGGATGCAGCGAAGAACGAAGAACATGGTGACAACCAACCCGCGGAACGAAATGACCGTGAAACTCTCAGTGATGCCGCGGATCCATTGAACGCGGATCCATTGAATGGCGATCCACTCAAAACAGATCACTGGGACAATCTTGAAAACAACAATAAGTTACAATCCTTGATCCCCTGCGATGCAACCATCACTTCTCAAGTGACTTCGCAAACTGACAACGCATCAGGCGATTCACAACAGCGCCCAGACCAGTCTCATACCTCTCAGAACCCGCACCTGAACGCGAAAGCAATCAAAGGAAATGCGATGAGTGACTCTGATTTACCGAGATGTGATCAGGAACGAGAGGATGAAGAAGATGGGAGGACATTGAGCCTGAATGTTCGGCCGAATCCACCCAGTCCTTGCAGCTTTTTTCTCCCACTTCACTACACAGCATCGTACCCCTACCCAGTTGTCGTTTGGTTTCACAACGACGGTTTCAATGAGCATCAGATCGATCAGATCATGCCTCACCTCAGCCTCCGCAACTACATCGGCATCGGCATTCGAGGAAGCCGCGCGGCGGACTCGGCCGGGCATTGCTTCAGTTGGCATGACAGCCCAGCGGCTGTTGGTGCAGCCAATGATGCCGTTTGCAACGCGTTGGACGAAGCAGATCGCCGATTTTCCATTCACCCGTCCCGAATCATCCTTGCAGGCTATCAGTCCGGTGGCACGATGGCCCAACGAATTGCTTTCCGCTCACCAAATGATTTTGCTGGAGTGGTCTCACTTGGTGGCCGAATCCCAAAACGCGGATTCACAATGTTTAAGGAACTTCGATCACGCAAACTACCGTTACTATGGCAATGGTCCACGCAGAATCCATCACACACTGAGCAGAACCTAAAAGCAGATTGTCAGCTAGCGATGTCAATCTCTGCAAACGTTGAAATTCGTCAGTACAGCGACGATGACGAGATGAATACGACGACACTGAGGGATGCCAACGAATGGATGATGCGGCAATTGTTACCGGATTCCTGTGTCTCCGATTCGCAACAGTGGTCAACGCAAGCGGTTGCTTACTCCAATAATTAGCCGTTGAGAATGGCTTACGTTTCCCCCGGTCTTCGATACAACTTCAGCTCCTTACCATGTTGTCACCTGCTATCGTTTTCTCTGCGGTTGAGTCAAGAATCTGCTAGACGGTTAATTCCCCCAACTCGTGGCTTCCCTACCGAACTGAGCCTCTCCCTAGCGGCAACAATGAGTCCCTGAAGCCTTCCAACAGTAGCTTTGCATCACGTCCAATCAAAACCGTTACAACTGCGATCATTCCCAAGAGAACCGGATCCAAGCCGATCCTGTGATGAAAGGCATTCGATTCATTTTGAATCGGGGTGTCGACAAAAGACCGATCCTGAATGCGTGGATTGCAACAATCAAGTATTGATGCTCAACTAAACTGATTGAATCCTGCCTTACCCGCCATATCGACGCAAACCCTGAATGCCAGACATGGTGGTCGTTTTAAACCAGTTAACAGCTGGAATGAAACAAGAGTTCAGCCCGCCTTCCCATCCCATCAGCAAGCAACATGAATCGACAATCAGACAGCGATGACAGCTTCTCCGATGATTTGGATTCTTCGAGGGAAGCTCCGTCTAGCGACGACTCAGCCGGGCAGGGCAAGAAAATCCTGATCGTGGATGACGATGCCGAGATTGTAGACACCGTCAGCTACGCCTTAGAGTCGGCCGGTTATATCGTGACGATCGCAAGAGATGGCAACCAAGGGATTGCTCTGGCTGAAAGCGAACAACCAGATCTCATCATCTTGGACATGATGATGCCAAAGAGAAGCGGCTTCCTCGTCTTGGAAAAACTGAGGCGACACAACGAGGAACCGATCCCGGTGATCATGGTGACCGGAAATGAAGGCAATCGCCATCAGGCCTACGCGGAACTGCTTGGAGTCAGTGACTACATCCACAAGCCATTCCCGATAAATAAGTTACTCCAATCGGTGAGCAAACTGATTTCATGATTGGCGAGCGACTCAACCGACGAATCCTTCTGACCGCAGGCATCACTGGAGCGACAGGTGTCGCGTTGGGAGCCTTCAGTGCACACGGCCTCGAGAATTACCTGCTGGACACGAACCTCGATCCGGAGATAGTTAAGCGGCGTCTGGCACAATTTGAAACGGGCGTTCGATATCAGCTGCTTCACTCGCTAGCTTTGCTCGGTCTCGCTGCTCTGCAATTGGGTTCTGCCAAAATCAAAACATGGATCTATTACACGATCACATTGGGTTGCATACTGTTCAGCGGTAGCCTTTACCTGCTTGTCTTCCTCGACAAGCCAGTACTGGGTGCCATCACACCGCTGGGTGGGCTAAGCTGGATTGTTGCCTGGTCGTTGATAACAATTCTGGCGAGAACCTGTCAGACAAACGACCTTGGACCAACCAAAGATACGGAACAGAAGAGCCGATCTGATTGGAAGACCTGACCAAACACCTCAAAAACAATGGCGATTTTCTCCTAGGACCTCCCCGATCCAGCTTGAATCGCGTAACGTGACAGTGACGCAGAAGAAAAAATGACATCGCTCGTCGACCAAGAACAACCAATTTCGGCAGCGTCAACGAAGATGCACCTGACCTGAACTTGCCCATAGATCGCTGATCCACATGACATCTGCGACCGCTCACAACGGAACCGAACCCACCATTGTTTTCCCCAAACAATGGAAGCGGCGGCATTTGCTTGACTTAGAAAGCCTGACAGCAGAAGAGATCACCATCCTGCTGGATGTTGCCCAACAGTTAAAGGAAATCACCCAAAACTGTCGTCGAAAAGTACCACTTTTAACAGGCAAGACTTGCGCAAACCTGTTTTTCGAGAACAGCACCCGGACACGAAACAGCTTTTCCCTCGCTGCCAAGCGACTCGGTGCCGACACCGTCGAATTCAATAGCAGCGGCAGCAGCGTTGCAAAAGGCGAAACCTTCGTCGACACCGCGAAGACTATTGAGGCGATGGGTGTCGATTGGGTTGTGACTCGACACGGCACCCCTGGAACCCCACACCTTCTCGCTCGCGAACTCGGCTGCAGCGTTCTGAACGCAGGCGATGGGCCACATGACCATCCAACTCAGGGACTTCTGGATATGCTCACAGTCCGTCAACACCGCGGTTCCATCGCGGGTTTGACGGTGGCTTTAGTCGGGGACATCGCTCACAGCCGCACCGCGCGTAGTAACATCTGGGGGCTGAGTAAATTAGGCGCCCATGTGATCATCTGCGGTCCGCCAACATTAGTTAGCCCGCGTTGGACGGAACTTGGTTTTGAAGTAGCACATCACTTGGATGACATCCTTCCGCGTTGTGATGTTCTTAATCTCTTGCGAATTCAATTTGAAAGACAACGTGCGAGACCTTTCCCAAGTGTGCATGAATATGCCGCTTTGTACGCGATGAATGGCGAACGAATGCGGAAAGCAAAAGACGACATCTTGATCATGGCCCCCGGGCCAATCAATCGCGGAGTTGAAATCACACCCGAAGTAGCGGACGGCCCTCATTCGGTCATTCTAGAACAGGTCAACAACGGCATCGCGGTCCGAATGGCGGCACTTTGGCTGCTAGCGGGAGCGAATGATCGGAACTAAAAATCAAATTTCGGTAACTGATTGAACCACCATGCAGCAAATTCCCCCGTCCAATCTTTTGATTGAAAATGGACGACTCATTGATCCATCGCAGAAACTTGATCGCGTTGGCCGTCTATTGATATCTGATGGTTTGATTTCGGCGGTTGATCCAAGCGATGGAGATCTACCGGCAAGTATTCAACGCATTGACGCTTCGAATCAAATTGTTGCGCCGGGGCTCGTTGATCTTGGTGTTGAGATGAGGGAACCAGGATTTGAGGAAGACGAAACCATCCGCTCTGGTGGACTTGCTGCACTCGCGGGTGGCTACACTTCTGTGCTGTGCACCTCCAACACTTCACCCTGCGTTGATTCACCCGGTGCGGTCGAGTTTGTGCGACAGAAAGCAGCGAAAGCTGCGGGTGCCAAAGTTCACGTCATCGGATGCGTTAGCAAAGGTGGCGAGGGTGAACAAATGGCAGAACTAGGCTTGCTCGCGGAAGCCGGGGCCGTGGCATTCAGTGATACACCAAAGTCAATGCCCAATGATGCACTTCTGAAACGGGCATTGGAATATTGCCGAATGTTCAACCTGCCTATCATTGATCGACCTGAGGTCCCTGATCTCGCGAACAATGGTGTCATGCATGACGGTCAAACAGCATTGGTTCTGGGTCTCAAAGGCCTACCTACCGAAGCAGAGGACCTAGCTGTCGCGCGTGATGTGCGGTTAGCCGAAGCAACCGAAGGTCGATTACATGTTGGCCCCGTCAGCACGATGGGAGCAGTCGATATGATCAGAAGAGTGAAAGCTCGAGGAATTCAGGTTTCAGCTTCAGTTTGCCCGCATAACCTTTGCCTTTCTGATGAAGAGCTTCGGTGCTTTGACGCTCGCTTTAAAGTTCATCCCCCGCTTCGAAGCCAGAGACACGTCGAGACGCTTCGCCATGCGGTCATCGATGGTACGATTGATGCCATTCAAAGCGGTCACATGCCGAGAAGTCGAGAGAAAAAGATGAACGACTTAGATCTCTCGCCATTCGGAGCGGCAACGCTTGAGACAACCCTATCCACCATCATCACTTATCTGATCAATCAGAGATCGATGGACTGGATGACGGCAATTGACCGACTCTCCACGGCACCAGCAAAAATTGCCGGCGTTCAAGGAGGCACACTCAAGGTTTCTTCAGCAGCTGATGTTGTCGTGATTGACCCCAGCAGCAGGTGGACGGTGGACGGCAATCAATTCGTATCAAGATGCAATAGCAGCACACTTGATGGTTGTCAGCTCGATGGGATTGTCCGACTTACAATTGTGGATGGAGAGATTCGCCACGACAATTCCTAGCACCAAGAGCGTGATCGCTGGTTGCCCACAAGACAGATTGGCTTTATCAATCACGTGAGCATCAACCATCAGCGAAGGGAAGCCGCCTTAACTCCTCACACAGCAACTGGGTAATTGCAAACAGAGTTTTCAAGGCGACTGACTATCTCCGCAAATTCTGTCACCAAAATCCATCTATGACCAAGCCCGCCAGCTTTTCAGTACAACGGGGACAAGCGATCGCTTAGAACCATCCAGACTTTGCACAGGTCACAGCGATTCTTCAACGAAAATTAGTTCTCAATGAGGGACGTACCATCACCCTGGGTAAGGACGTAGGTGTGATTGGATGGACCGCTTTGGAAATTCTCTTGCTTTCCTCCCGGCCAAGTTACCGTGACGTCGTAAGTCTCAGATTCGTCGCTACCAAGGCCAAATGTCACCACTCGTTCACATTGACTGAGGTAACTTTTCGTGGGCATCAAGGTTCGAACCATTTTTTGACCACCCACTTCAATCTCAATCATTGCCCCAATTGCATCTCGATTACAGGTCTTTCCAATCAGTTTCAATCGTAACCAGCGGTTTCCCAAAGACTGGTCGTTCCTGAAAATCTTGGGTGATCCGTTGCTAACGGAAAGGACAACATCCTCATCACCGTCCCCATCAAAATCGCCATAAGCGACTCCACGACCCACAATTGGCTTCATGAAATCCTCCCCGACACTTTCGCTTCCCACTGCCACTAATTCGCTCGACGCATCTCGCCCGGCATTCCAGAACAACTGGGGTGATTGAGCATATTGCTGCGACTGCTGAGTTTTGGAAATCTCTTCCTCCAGATGACCATTCGCTCCGAGGACATCAAGGCGTCCATCAAGATCGATATCAAAAAAGAAAAGCCCGAAGGTAAGGCCTTGCCGTGTTGGCGGCCCGAAACCAGTGGCCATCGCCGCGTCAACGAACTGCCTTCGACCCTTTTTCGTCATGTACAGTGCGCTGGATTCGTTAGCGAAGTTACCAATACCAATGGCCAGGGTTTGAGTGTCCCGAAACATTGCGGCATCAATTCCCATTGCTCCGCGAGCATTTCCGGACCGATCGAAAGCAATTCCCACAAGCCTACCAACCTCGGAATATGTGCCGTCACGATTATTTTCGAATAAGAAATTCCGGACCGTATCGTTCGCTACCACCAAGTCAATCCATCCATCTTGATTGACATCGACCGGCGCAAGCCCCATGGCTTTTCCCAAGGGCACATCGGTTGTCTCATTGCGAACCTGTATACCCGCCGATTGAGAGACATCTTCAAATTTACCATCGCCCAGATTTCGGTACAAAAGCGAAAAGGAACCGGCAAAAGCTTTCGGCGGACCGTACGCGCGAGACTCACCATCAAGAGTAAAGTTCTGACTAAGATCATCGTCTTTACTCCATTTCACGTAATTACAGACAAACAAGTCCAACAACCCGTCATTGTCAAAATCCAAAAATCCGCAGCTTGTTCCCCACAGATCGTCGCTTCCCGCGACACCCGCCTGATCAGTGATATCGACGAACTTGGAATCATCGTTCCGGTAGAGATGATTTCCACCTACCGCTGAAACATAAAGGTCACTGTCGCCATCGTTATCAAAATCTCCAACTGCCACCCCCATGCCGTAAAAACTTTGATCGAAACCAGCCTCAATCGAGACGTCCGTGAATTGGAGAGTCCCGTCACCTTTGTAGAGCTTACAGGGTGATGCCACTCCTTCCCTCAAGTCCCAATCCCAGCGGCAAGAATTGACGAAGAAAAGATCCAAGTGCCCATCTTGGTCGTAATCCAGAACTGCGATGCCGCTTCCCATCGTTTCGGGCAACAATTTCTCTCCGTACTTACCCGATTCATGTGAGAAGCGTATTCCGCTTGCTTTGGTCACATCGGCCAGCGGCAAAGAAGGTGGGGGCTGCTCATTAACTTCGCGGATTTCCGGTAGTTTCACCTCAACTTCGGTCGAAGCCTGCTCCTCTTGGCGAACCACGAGATACAGCAGAATCAGAATGACCGGGAACGCAAGAATCACAAAAACGAGCAGGGAAGCTCGCAAAGCTGAACCGATGACCGCGTCATTTTCCACATCCTGATCATCGTTCTCAATCTCAGATTTTTCGTCAGCCATCAGGGTTTTTTACTCGACTGTGGGGAAGCGTCTTGGTCGTCCTCTCGCTCCAAATCATAGATTACCAGGGACTCAGCCGCATGGTTCGCCGCGGGATATCGGCGGCGGGCGGAGGGAACAGCCACTTCCACTGCATTGTCGTCCGGTTTGTAGCGAGCGTGCAGGCGTCGATGCTTCGATTCCATCTCCTCATTCCCGAGCAAGGAATGAATTTCAACTAGGTTTGCATGGGCCGTGACGTTCTCGGAATCAGACTCCAGAACTTGCTCAAATTCGAGCAGTGCCTCGCTTAAGTATTCTCGATACTGGGTATCGTCGCCCTGGATGTCTGCTTGCTGCGCAAGATCGAGCAGCGTCAAACCCAGTTCATTGCGAACGACGTAATCAAGTGAAAAGTCAAAACCTCGATCGGGTACTTTTGTTTGCAAAACCGCTGCGAACGAATCGGCAGCTTCTCGCAAGTTACCCTGCTGGCGGTTCACCATCCCACTCAACCAACTGTGAGTCCAAGTTGGTGGCGGTGGATCCATCTCCGCCGCTCTTTGAAGGGACTCCGTTGCAGAATCGAGATCACCCTCCTTGAATTGAACACGAGCGAGATTCAAAGGTCCATCGAATCGCCCCAAGAGCTCGACCTCGTGAAATGCTTCCGCAGCCTGCTTTAATTCGGCCTTGCCTTTAAGCAGCAAACCAATGCCGTAATCATTCCAACGCTGCCATTCCGGTGGGGAACTGGCGATGTCATCCAGTCTCGAATCTGCTGCTTCAGAACTCTCTTCGATCACAAGCTCAATTTTATCACTCGCGATTTCAACGATCGGTAAATCGTTAGGATCGCCGGGGCTGCCGAGATCAAGAGGATCCACCGCAGGGTCTCGGTCACGTCGAATGTAATCCAAATACTCCGTATCAAACTTACGGTACAGCAGCCTGGCGGTAACGACGATCGGCTGTTTTGATTCTGTTGGAACCGTCAATCGATAATGAATTGACTGCCCAGCACCGGGCGGGATCTGATGGCTGTATAGAGGAGTGAAAATATCCTGCGCATTCCTTCGGTTGATTCGTTTTCCATCCTGATCAAGCATGAACGTGTTCACAAAATGTGACCATGGATCCACTCGTTCGCGTTCGTCCCTGTGGCCACTGGTTCCGAGAATTCGATCTCCCTGCTTGGCGGTTAACTCGACCCAGATCTGATTTGAATCGGTTGTTCCCTGAGTGAAGTGGTGGCCGAGTGTCATCGTTCGAAGAACGGTCTCGATCAGATAGCTTTCGCCTTGCTCGACCTTTACCTGATCATCAAGTAAGGGCTGCAAATCACCATCAATGGATCCACCGCGACGCAAACCAAATAGATCGACTCGTAATGTTCCGCGTAGATAATCTCGGTGGCGGTCTACACTGGCCTGATCACCCATCCAGTGAGCAATCGCAGTATTTGCACTCGGAAATGCATGGGAATGAACACCAAGTTCACCCAGTTTCTCCATGTAACGAGATCCCAGATCACTGCTCGCAACAGACGGCATATGGCATTCATTGCAGTTGTGTTGAGCTTTCTCGGGATAATAAAAACTGCGAGCGCCGTGGCCAGAGACACCACTCAAAAGATAACTGTCATAATGATTCTGCCCACGCAAGAAATCCTTGTATTCAGTCACTTCCTTCGGCAGGGATACCTTGTGACAGGTCGAACAGAACTCAGCAGTTTTGTGAAAAGGCTTCAGCATTTCGTGCTTGTGAAAAGACGGTTTGGCCTTCACCATCAGGGAGTTGAGCTGTGACAGGAGTGGGTTGTCACTGTAAGCGAACGGGTAATGCTTAGGTTCATCAATTGTGTAATCCGCATTGCCAACATGGCTATCCACTGATTGGATTGAATGGCAAACCGAGCAACTGATGCCAGCATGGGCCGTGGGATCATTCACGTCATCGTAATTTGGGTCATCAAAGCGACCAGAGAAGAAGGGAACGGGATCGTGGCAACCTGCGCACCATCGCGATGCCTGGACACTACCTGACCTCTCCTTGGCGACGTCACGTGTTTCTCGAACAGACGCTCGGTAAGCAGGATTGTTGAAACTGCTTAACTTGTGGGCACTGTGGATTGCTGAATCATAAATGTCAGCGTGACACTTCAAACAATAATCGTCATTCATCAACGTTTCTGCCGCGATGAATTTCCCACTCGCGGTCTTCGCCAGTGACGGTTCAAAGTATCGAGCGCCGTCTTTGGGACCCTCCTCGCCGCTGCGAGAAGGATCAGATGCCTGAAAACCAACCATCAGGGCTACAAAGCAAGCAATGGCAACACCCACTTTGCGACCGATGTGCCACTTGATCCGCGGTCCCACCAAACGATGAAGCCAATACAACCAGACGGCGGCAAGTGGTGCCAGTAAGTGCATCCAGTAAAATAAACGTCGCGTGTTTGGATTCACCACTGCAAAAGAACCCACTCGCATCAGCAGTATGCCGCTGATCAAAATCAATAAGGCAATGCCCAGCAGAGCGTAACCAATTTTCACCGCTCTTCGGTTGCGGCGGTTTCGACTTCGCCACATATGAAGGAAACCAAATCCAACCACCGGACCGACTAATAACAAGCCCAAACCAAGATGGGCCAAGAACATCAGTTGGTAAAAATGCGTCTCCAAAACCATGCCGGAAAAGTGTTGCAACCACGTCACACCTGTCAGGTACAGACCATTGGCTGACAAAACACCAAACAAAGTCAGAACCACGTAGAGCACGATTCGCAACCTTGGCGTCACAGGGCGAATCGGAGCTTTCTTCGATTTCTTTCCAACTTGCTCCGCAGCATCACTAGTTTGAGGAGGCACAGATCCCATCGGTGTAAGGAACCACATTGTTCAGAGGAGAAAAAAACGAACTCCGTCGGCGAGACTCGGTCTAGTTGAAGTTAGACCAATCGGACGATTCAACGACCGTTGCCACAAAAGTAACCAAGAGTTTGGACGAGACAAAACAACGATGGGTTCGAAAGAATCAGCATCGCCAGGGGGAGAACCGCCGAAATAGGAGATCAACAACAACCAGCGACGCAGGAAACGGCATCGACCGAGGTGGCCTGCGACCCCGGCCTGCGACCCCCATGTGTTCTTGCGACATCTGCATGCTCAGGTCAGAAATCGGTTTCTAACGCTCAGCTCGATACCAAAAGGAGCGAAATGACTGAGATCTGAGTAGATGAGGCTGGTTTAACTGCGTAACGTTCTGCCCCTGAACCCGATCACCCTCTGCGGGAGGGTAAGCTGACATGCCCCGAAACGGAAGTGGCTCCGTTGATTGCCCAGCAAGCGTGTTCAGGTCAGCATCCTTGTCCCAGCCAACACTGTGAATAATAAAATCTCGTTCCCAGCCATCGGGCAGTTCTTTGCTGGGCAATTCAAACCGTACCGTTATTTCATCACCCGCACCAATCACAACCATTTGATCATCCCAAGCACGAACCAAATCCGTACACGGACCCTCAGCAGTCAATCTCCCTCGAAGTGGTGGCCAACGTGGCGTTTGGCTTACCGCTTGATAATCGTAGGTCTCTGGCCGTGTCTCATCCTCTCGAAGGCGTTTTGAAAATCCATGAAAACCTACTTCAGCACTGCGAAGCCGAAGTGACTGCTCAACAAACCGAGCTGGCTTTTCTTGAACGACAAACTCGGCATGATCCCAATAGATTTGTGCCGATGTCCTAATCCGAAAACGAGGATCTTCCCAGTTAACCAAATCGCTGACATCAACAACAATCGTTTTAGTTTTGCCTCCGGGAAAGCCCATGTAGGGCATCGCCTCGCGCCAGCCATCAACGGCTTGATTATCGGGTACCCAAATTGATGGAAATTCAAGGGGCCCCAACTGAGGATTTTGATCAATCTGAATATTCAGAGAAGTATCTGTTGGCATGATCCAACCGGTCAGAACCAAGTAGAAGCGTTCTTCAGAATCCATCGCATCAGGTTTCTCGATCGCTCCGAAATCAAGATCAATCCAATGCGGGGGACAGAGACCTTGTCGCAAGCGTTTATCAAAAGCTTTGACAAAGTTCTTGTCCACCTCGGCAAGCTGTTCGGTGACGTCCTCTCCCTGCGTGTCCAAAGCATTCTTCAAGGGACGTCGATCCTTGGTGGTGAACGCAAATGTCGTGGGTGTGGCGAGATGACCAGGACCAACTTTTTCGTTAGTCCAAATCTCGATATCTGAGGGATGATCAACAACTGACATCGCGATTTCATCGAAGTAGGCAACCTCCCACAGCTCTTCAGTAATTCGGAATTCATAGTGATCACCTCGCGGTTTAACGTCGGCACCATCTATCTTCAGGTATTCCCAAGGGCGATCCTTGGCGACAACACCCCGAGCGACCTGCAATCCAAGTGGCGCGGCCCACAAACAATCCGTCTTGAAAACAAATTTCTCACCATCCCAAGCGTAAAGGTAAGGGCAGGACCCTTTCAGAGTCTGCTCTTCCTCCAACAATGAATCAACGCGCGGGCTACGACTTGTCTGGGTTAATCCATTCGGCAAAATCGCTCGAACACTGTTGGCAGCAACAAAACGGCCCAACCCGAAGTGAGTCGTTGGGGAGTCCACCACTTTCGCTCGATAATGTGGACCGAACCTTAGTTCAAGCACACTTCCAATCGCGTAATGGTTGACACGCCCACTGGCGTTGTCATCAATTCCCTTAAAACGAACATCAAGGTGATGCCCGGCATTCAAACTTTGATTCAGAGCGATCGCAATACGCTCCTCAGGCTGAACAACGAGATCACCCAAACCATCGCGATCAAAATCAGCCCAGCTCCATGGTGACAAACCTTCCAACGGCTCATCCAACATGATCTCGGCTGGTTGCCAATCGCTGAATCCCCAAGGCCCGACTCGACACGATTCAACCCCCGACTCAGATTTAACCAGAAGCTCCACCCAAGAATCATTATCGAAATCGGCGACCAACATTCCCGATCCAGGATGGTTCTCGCGGATCATCTCATCCACTTCCCAGGCCCCCGCATCGGCTGTCTGCGAAAAAACGAGTGCCACTTCGTCACTTCCACCAATCAGGAGGTCCCACGAAACATTACCATCGACATCCTCGATCTTAACCGAGGCCGCGCCGGCCACCGCATCGATTTCATCAAGGAACCGACCGCGAAACTGCAAGTGCAGCAAGTTTTCAATCAACCCCACCTTGCCGCTGCCAGCGTGCACAGTCACTAAATCCAGATCAAGGTCACGATCCAAGTCTGCGATGGCGAAAGCAGAAGGTGGGTCTTGCATTGCAAATCCATTCAACGCATTGGGCAACTCGAAAAATGTACGATTGCCTCGATTGACGAACATCCGGACACCATCGTCCGTCGTCGAAAAGATGAGGTCCAAGTCACCATCGGCCTCAAGGTCACCGGCAATTGCAGCAATTACACCCGTGACCGATTCCAAACCCGTTTCAGTCTCAACTAACTTCAGCCGATCCTCCTCAAAGGTGTCTCTGCGGCCATCAACTTGCACCAGGGACACGCCGCCAGAACCAAACACGACAAGGTTTAAGAGGGTGTCGTGCCGAGCGGCAGTCGAAAATTCATCCTTGCTAATTTCCACAGATCGCCGCCCCGACTTGAGCCTCGCTGGATTACTGCTATCGACAAGAAACAGGTCGGCAACGAGTAAGCCACTGCTGTCTTTCCCTAACTGCAATTGGCACTCTGAACTCAGCCCGCCGATTCCATCTCCTTGCCAAAGATCAAGACGATTTGATTCATCCAGAGTGACAAGATCAGGCTTGAGGTCTAAATCTGAATCAATGATTGTCATCGCAACGAGGTTTGGTGCCTCACTGAAACTACCCTGCGTGAAGGAAAGCTGCGTACCAGGTGATTCAATTGGGGATTTCAATACCACCTCTGCGGACAATTGCCTGAGCGAATCAAAGCTCAAAATATCCAGGGGGTGGGGATTAGCACGTCGGCGATCCGTTTTGACAATTTCGGTGCTATTGAGAACGTTGAACCAAAGCAGCATGCGGTTATCTGCCTCTTGCCAGTTCTCTGCCTCAATCGCCTCGACAATTTGGGAAACCAACTGATCGGGTGTAACTCCAATTGGCTCGGTTTCGCGACGAATTGATGGCTCAATCGCCCTCGCAAGTTGACTGGCAAGTTGCACGGCCCGGACCGAATCCTTGTCCTGTACTGCTATCCCTAATCTTGCAGCTCGCAATGCAAAATAAAGGTTGTCTGGGTGCTGCTGAGATAGAAAGGAAACAGCTCGACTGGCATCTGCGAGAAGATCCTCAGGCAAACCATCAATCGGATCTTCCAATTGTTCGATCACTTGAATCAAGACACCCCCAAGAATTCGACTCAGCGGCTCCTTTCCGACGGAAGTGGCAAGCGCTTCAGACAGGCGTTGGTAGACTTCACGACGCAAAGATTTGGTCATGGTACCCGGCAACAAAGAAGCCTCATGCAGATCGATTCGCGCGGTAAACCAAATTCCCAGTACCTTTCCATCTGAAACTGACTCAAAATTCTGGATTGACTGCCTTGCAGCGGAAATTGCATTCGGCAATTTGGCTCTTGCCGCTTTTTTATCTGCATCGCCCAGCGATGCGTTCGTCGCTCTTGAAGCTAGAGAATCAACCCAGAGCAGCCGATTAATCGCCCGATTCATCGCCACAGAGGGATCGGAAGAATCCTCTTGGTATAACTCCTCCCACGCAACGTCAGCCTCCAGCTGTTCCAGATTCTCGGTAGCCGCTAGAGCCGTCCGGGTCAGATTGAGACGGGATTGCAGGTTGGGATCAACCGATATTTCGGTTTGACGAAGAAACAAGAAAGCGTAAAAGCCACCGAAGACCACGAGGGTCAACAAGGTCACCAAGATCGAGATCTTCTTAAATAGTGGTGACTTCGTCAGATCTTCCGTGTTTTCGTTGGTTTCTTCCAATGGTGATTCCGATTGACTCATAACGCTCCCCGACTTGACCAATTTCCGATATCCTTTGCTACATGAAAGTAACAAAATTCCTAGATGATACCGACACGGTTCGCATCGGCCGCGTCGAGTCAGACAAAATTATTCCGCTCCAGCTTGACGGCGGCTTCGAAACGCTGGCTGATCTGCTGGCTGCTGATGCCCCAATCGAAGCCGTCTCAGGTCTCAAAGAGGAGGATCCGGTAGCGATTTGCCCATCAACCCGTTGGCTCGCCCCAATCGATCAACAGGAAGTCTGGGCTGCCGGAGTGACCTACAAACGCAGCCAAACGGCTCGAATGGAGGAGTCCGAAGCTGCCGCTTCTTGCTACGATCAGGTGTACGATGCGGACCGTCCCGAAATTTTCTTCAAGGCGACACCCCATCGAGTGCGTGGCCATCACGAACCACTGCGAATCCGGAAAGACGCCACCTGGAATGTCCCAGAGCCCGAAGTCACGCTAGTTTTATCGCCGTCACTGCGAATTGTTGGGTTGACTGTCGGAAATGACATGAGTTCTCGAGATATCGAGGGTGAAAATCCACTCTACCTTCCACAAGCAAAATGCTATGACCAGTGTGCCGGATTAGGCCCGGTCATCAAGCTGTACACCGAACTTCCACCAGTCCAAGATCTTGAAATCGATTTAAAAATTGAGCGTGCTGGAAAGGTGGTTTTCGATCAACAAACTTCGGCGGCTCAGATGGCGAGGTCGTTTGATGACCTGGTTCAATGGCTTGGCCGTGATAATCATTTCCCAAATGGTGCTTTTTTGATGACTGGAACCGGAATTGTTCCTACGAACGATTTTACTTTGCACCCTCAGGATCTCGTTCATATTTCGATCGCAGGAATTGGAACGCTCACCAACGAAATCGTACAAGGTTAAAAAGCGGATCAGGTCAAAAGGTGAATCCTCATGAATCGCTGCGTGGCGATTTCCAAGTTGATATCACAAAAGACCTCATCAATCCGATCAACATGTCACCACCTCGGCGGACCCCTCGCCTCAATGGTTCGTCAGATCCTTTGCAACCACTGCACCCTAACAAAGAACCAAGCTCATGACACTTGACCCCAGCACAACTCGCTCCGTCTTGATTTCTGGCACTTGGCGAGCTGCCAATCATCAGAAAACATTCAGTCCGACCGACCCGACGCTGAACCAGACCATTGACCACGCTTTCCCGGTTAGCGAATGGAGTGACTGTGATGAGGCATTGGATGCTGCGGTCGAAGCAGCAAGAGAGCTCAAGTCAGTCGCCTCAGAAACCATTGCGGATTTTTTAGACTGCTTTGCCTCAAAGATTGATCAGTCAAAGGATGCACTCGCCGATGCGGCATTCCATGAAACCGGCTTGGCCAAAAGTCCTCGGTTGGCAGATGTTGAATTACCTCGAACCAGTAACCAATTACGAGCCGCAGCTCAGGCTTGCCGAACGGGATCGTGGACACTCCCAACGATCGATCAACCTGCCGGCATCCGTTCCTGCTACGAAGCGTTAGGCCCGGTCTGTATTTTCGGCCCTAACAATTTTCCTTTCGCTTTTGGCAGCGTCTCTGGTGGTGATTTCGCAGCTGCGATTGCCGCGGGAAACCCGGTGATTGGCAAGGCAAATAGTTCGCATCCGGAAACCACTCGACTTTTCGCACAACTCGCACTTCAAGCTATTGAAGAAACGGGTTTACCCAAAGCAACCGTTCAACTGATCTATCGAACCAGCCACGATGATGGCGAAAGACTTGTCAGCGACCCCCGAAGTGGAGCCACCGGTTACACGGGAAGTCGTCATGCAGGTCTGAAACTGAAGGCCGCTGCTGACAAAGCCGGTAAACCGATCTACCTTGAACTCTCCAGTGTGAACCCGGTGGTCATCACACCAGGCGCATTAACTGAACGAGGCGAGGAAATCAGTGCTGATTTCCTGACCAGTGTGCTGATGGGAACCGGTCAATTCTGCACGAATCCGGGACTCGTTCTTTTGCTCAAGGGAAGCCACAGCGACACATTCATTGAATCGATTCGAGACCGATTCGCAGCGGCACCCGCCGGGACACTGCTGTCACCATCGGTCGCAAACAACCTTGCATCCAGCATCAAGACGCTATGCGAGTTCGGGGCTGAACTGCTAGTCGGCGGTGGTGAGCCAGAGGCAAACCGCTGTGCCTACGCCAACACCCTGTTGAGGGTCTCCGGTGAGGCCTTTCTTTCAAACCCTGAAGGTTTTCAAACAGAAGCTTTCGGAAATGCTTCTTTGGTGGTCGTGGCGGAAGATTTACCACAATTGTGCAAGGCAATTCGCCACTTGGAGGGTAATCTCACTGGGTGCCTTTACAGCAATACCGATGGCAGCGAGGACGAAGCTTGTCAGCAGATCTCACAAGAACTCGCCCCCAAAGTTGGCCGATTACTGAACGATAAAATGCCGACCGGCGTTGCCGTCAGCCCAGCAATGAATCATGGCGGTCCCTATCCGGCGACGGGTCATCCAGGATTCACCGCAGTTGGCATTCCGGCCTCGCTAATCCGATTTGCCAAGCTGACCTGCTATGACAACGTGCGTGAGAACCGACTTCCACCCTTGTTGAAAGCCGAAAACCCGCTTTCGGCTTGGCGATGTGTCGACGGCTCTTGGACAAGAGATCCCCTGTCCTAAAAAGCTACTTCAATCTCGATCGATTTTCGCAGATGATTTAATGCATCGTCAGACTCAGTGACCTGCGATGCATCAGCCCACAATTCGACTGAACTACAATGCAAGAAAAGTGGTGACTGCAGCACTTAAATCAGGAATCTCCAAACGTTTCAGGGCACACCACCACTTCCTGCTGATTCAAGTTCGACCATTGGAATCTTGAAATCAACTCCTCGGCCGACTGCAAGGTTGTATGTTCAGGGACCAGCCCTGCTGAACGCGCGGCCCAAGTGATCACATGATGCGGCTTCACTCCCTGCTCTCGGAGGGTCGCCAACCTTGTGTCTCCATGCCGCTTGGCCAATCTCCGACCATCGCCACCCAACACCAAGGGGACATGTGCGTAGGTTGGTCCCTTTGCACTGAGCGCCTCAAAAATCTGTAACTGCCGAAATGTACTGGCAATCAAGTCATTGCCTCGCACCACTTCGGTAATTCCCATCATCAAATCGTCAACAACAACGGCAAGCTGATAGGAAGGGGAGCCACTCTTTTGAGTCACAGGAAAATCTCCCAATGCCTCCATGGGTGAACAAATCTGAGGCCCCAAAACCCGATCATTAAACCGATCGGGCCCCGCTTTGAGACGAAAACGCCAACTGTATGTTCCGGAATCAGGCACAGGATCACCCACTCGCCATCGAGAGCATGTGCCTGGATAGACAGCCGGCTCATGATCAAAATGGGGGGCAGATCCAGCAGCTTCGATGTCTTTTCGTGTACAGGTGCATGGATAAATTCGGTTTGCGCTCCTCAATCGTTGCAAAATTTGCTCATAAAATGCAACACGCTTTGTTTGCTGGTAAGGCCCACGAGGTCCTCCAATGTCTGGCCCCTCATCCCAATCTAACCCGAGCCAACGCAAATCATCGAGCGATTGCTGAACCGCCCAAGATTTCACTCGGGGCGAATCAACGTCCTCAACACGAAAGATCAAACGCCCTTCAGCGTGACGAGCGGCCCAATAAGCCAACAGATAAGTCCTCGCATTCCCGAGATGTTGTGCACCGGTAGGCGATGGAGCGAAGCGTCCAACAATCATGGATCTGAAATTGACTCCTAGAACTCGGCATTGCCTGGTGTTCGAGGGAATGGAATCACGTCACGAATGTTCGCCATGCCAGTGACATATTGCACGGCTCTTTCAAGCCCCAACCCGAACCCCGCATGAGGAACCGTCCCATACCGCCTCAAATCGACATACCACCAATACTCTGACTCGTCCAAACCAGCCTGCTGCATACGATTTTGCAACACATCAAGCCGTTCCTCTCGTTGGCTACCACCGATAATTTCACCCACACCCGGCACAAGGACATCCATTGCAGCGACCGTCCGCCCATCATCGCTAATACGCATGTAGAACGGTTTTATCGATGAGGGGTAATCCGTCAGGATGACCGGACCATCCACGTACTTTTCTGTCAGGTAACGCTCGTGCTCCGCCTGCAAATCGGTGCCCCATGAAATGGAATACTCGAAAGACTCGTTGCAGGACTCCAAAATCTTAATCGCTTCGGTATAGGTCAAATGCGTGAAGGGTTTCTCCACCACCGCCTGTAACTGACTGACTTTGCCTTTCTCAATTCGCTGATCGAAGAAATCCATATCCTCCGAGCAATGATCAAGACAATCCTTGAACACACGCTTCAAAAAATCTTCGGACAGTCGCATGTTATCGGCCAAATCAAAGAAGGCGGCCTCCGGTTCGACCATCCAGAATTCGGCAAGGTGCCGACTCGTATTACTATTTTCGGCGCGAAAAGTCGGACCGAAGGTGTAAACCCTGCCCATCGAGGTTGCATAGATCTCTGCCTCAAGTTGCCCGCTCACGGTAAGGAAAGCAGGTTTTTCGAAGAAGTCAAATTTGTAATCAACCTTACCCCCCCTGGCAGCCAATCCATCTAAATCAATGGTGGTCACGCGAAACATCTCACCGGCACCTTCACAATCACTTGCGGTGATGACAGGGGTGTGGCAGTAATAAAAGCCTTGCTCGCTAAAGAATTGATGAATCGATTGACTCACTTGGTGCCTGACCCTCGCCACGGCGCCGAAGGTATTTGTCCGGGGCCGAAGGTGAGCCCATTCCCGTAACTTTTCAAACGTATGCCGTTTCTTTTGCAATGGGTAGGTTTCCGGATCAGCCCAACCGATCACGCGAACCTCGCTGGCGTGCAATTCAGTTGCCTGACCTTTTGCCGGGGACTCCAACAACTCACCTGTTACCACGACGCTGCATCCAGCAGACAGCTTTTGAATTTCCTCTGCGTAATTCTCAAGCTCGGCAGGGGCAACCACCTGCAGATTACCGAAGCAACTACCATCGTTAATCTCCAGAAAACTGAAACCACCCTTGCTATCGCGACGAGTACGAATCCATCCTCTTATTTCCTTCTCGGGTCCAACTGACTGAGAAAGTCGGGCCTCAGCAATACGAATCCATTTGCCCATCACCCATCACTCCTTCACTACGGTTCAAAAAAACTCAAAGCATGACGATCGAATTATGCCATGTGATCAAGTCAGGTTAGCAAAACCCGGCTGAAACAAGATAGTGACTCGCCATGAACACACAACACAAAATGGTCTGACCCGAATCGGGCCTATCGGGATCTGGACCAGCTCTTTGAAGCTTCAGCAAATCTTATTTTCTCTTCCATACGCGAAAGAAAACTTGGATGGATCATGTTCCCAGCTCGCAAACTTGCCAGGAACTCCGAGATGTGAGCTCTTGGGCAGCAACGCCTCTCCAACTCACTACCTCACTCACTACCTCACTCACTACCTCAGACGCTAATCCCAGATCGGCCAAGCTTCATCAAGAAGCATCCTCATTCGAAACCTTCAATGACCAGCAACTTGCAAGGAAAAACTCACCGAGCGTACGCAGACCCATTGATCCATCGAATGATTGATCCAACCAATCATTGGTCAGCAGCATCTGAACTCGCCTGCTCCGCCTGCTTCCTGAAGAATCCGAGGATGCCCAACACGAACAAAACAGCTAAAGCTGCCAAAGCTACATTTCCAATGGGGAAGGGATAACCCCACACACGCAAACTCCTACCCATTAATCCCCAGACTGATCCAAAACTCGCAATCACGGTCGCAGTCGTCATCAGAACATTCCAGACCAAGCGACTGAATCCAGTCGGCATCGAATCACCGAGAGCACGACGAGAATTCATCAACAGCAGAAAGGAGAAGTAGGCGATGGGCAGCATGGCTCCACCAATCACCGACGTTGGCGTGGCAAGTGCCGGCGCCGCCTTGCTCCAGAAGAACGGCCCCAAGACACCAACCGCTGGTAAAAAGCTACCAATCCGATGCATGCTTCCCTCTGCCGGAACATTGATCAGTTCGCAAAACGCGAAACCATTAATCAACATCAAAATAATGATTGTAGAAATTGCCATACCCAATACACCGATACCAAAAAGCTTCTGAGCAATCACGGTTCCAACCAATGGTTCCAGTGTCGCAGCCAGTGATAAGTTATCGCGACCAGCAAGCATGGCAGCTAACTGCTTATCCGCCTCCGGCAGAGTATCTCTTGCGGCTTCCAACTCAGCTTCCGCAAGATCAGGCATTTCCTGATGAATCCGTTTGTCCAAGTACTCGTTGTAATCCTTCACTTCCTTTGCGTTGATCTTACCCTCGCTAACCATTGTCATCACATCAGAAGTTCGGCCATGGAACTGACTCGCAGCCGCAATCACAACGCATCCAGTTGCGAGAACAAAAGGCACGATTAAACCGATGGATAAATCAAAGATTGCCAATCCGCGATGCCGTGTGCCCCAACCCTTGCGTAGCATTGAATAAGGCAAAAGGAACGTCATATTGATCCCGACAGCGGTCGCGAAAGCGGTGATGATTCGATTTTTTTGAATGTCAGCAATCGTGGCAGTCCACCATCCAGAAAAATCACCGGTCTGCTGAACTTGCGACACCAACGCCGGAACAGGCTCAAAGAGGGTTCGGATTTTTGGAACGAATCCACCGAAAATACTTCCCCAGTCCAACTCGCCTTGCACGGTCAATGCGACCACAACGCCGAAGAATGAGAGGACAACGACACCCACCATCGACTTGAGGATCATTTCAAAAATCTTGATCCCTTTGCTGCCTGAGTTGTAAAACCAGACAACACTGGAAGCGATCACGAGAAGAGCAATGGCGATCCCTAACTTACCATCATCATTGTTGAGAGACGGTATCAGATTTTGCTGAACCGCCGCTGTTCCGAGCGAAAACTGAGGCAAGCTCCAAACAATATTTGCCATCATCGTTGCAATCAGCCAACCCCAAGCGAGTGCGGGACTGATGTGTGATTTAAGCGTCTGGAAAGGTCGCTCTCCCGTTGAAAGCGTCACGTAACTGATCGCGCTAAGCATGATGACCCCAAGCACCATGGCAATCGGCTGCAACCACATCAACTCGTATCCCATCAGCACGCCAAGGTACAGGGCACCCGCAAGGGACCCTCCCCCCAAAGTAACTGCCCCCTGCAACCAACCAGGGCCTGACAGGCGTGTGTAGATCGCAGCTTTGCCAAGCATCCCCTGCTGCGTGGCTTTCTCCAACATCGCATCCTCGGAAGACGGTAGATTTGGTTCGTTCATTGGAGTTCTTAAGGGGCGTAGAGAGGGGAAGGGGAGGGGAGACGTGAAAAGGAAAATTCGATTGATCGGTCTGTTAAATCGTCATCTGCCTTTCGGCGAAAATCAAATCCGTCGTTTGATAATTGGATGAGTCGGAAGCAGCGACATCATACCAACCCAATATTTTTCCGAAGGTACACAGGACGCCCGAGATGACGCGGGACGCCCTCGACGCATCGTCAAACACTATTCATCCAACTCAGCCAGGTAACGCTCCGCATCAAGTGCGGCCATGCATCCAGTTCCAGCTGATGTGATCGCTTGTCGATAGTAGTCGTCAGCAACATCACCGGCTGCAAAAACACCTTTTGCACTGGTCAGCGTACGAAAAGCATTTGACCATTGAATGTAACCAGCATCATTCATTGCCACGGCACCATTGAGGAAATCGGTATTTGGCGTGTGCCCGATGGCTACAAACATTCCACCCACTTGAATTTCGCTTGTGGAATCATCCGCGGTGCTTTTGAGCCGCAGACCGGTAACCACCTTACCGTCACCGAGTACTTCATCGACGACACTATTCCAAACCACTTCAATCTTCGGGTGCTTCAGAGCACGATCCTGCATCACTTTAGATGCTCGCATTTGATCTCGTCGAACGATCAAATAGACCTTGTCAGCGCGATCAAGATTAGCAAGGTAGGTAGCCTCCTCCACCGCCGAGTCACCGCCGCCCACCACCGCCAGAGGCTTGGCTCGATAAAGCGGCAAAGCGCCATCACAAACCGCACAGGCGCTGACACCCTTATTCTTGTATTCCTCCTCTGAGGGCAATCCGAGATAGTTCGCTCGAGCACCAGTGGCAATGATGACCGTCCTCGCACTGACAGCATCACCGGACGCAGGCTTCAAAGATGGCACGTTGCCAGTGAAATCAACACTCTCGATATCATCCGAGATGATCCGAGTTCCAAAGTTGATCGCTTGCTGCTTCATCAACTCCATTAATTCGATGCCTTGAACCGCATAATGGGGAAGCGAATCCTTCTCATGCTCATATCCAGTCGGCGCCGGCGGCAGGTTGTAGTGGCGATCGCGGCTAACAGCGCTGGCGATGAAAGCTCGAACATTGCCAGCTGGAAAACCCGGGTAATTCTCTACTTCTGTGGTGAAGGCCAGTTGCCCCAGTGGAATCATCTCAGGCTTCGGAGTTCCTTCGTAGACAACAGGCTGCAGATTCGCGCGAGCAGCGTAAATCGCCGCAGACCAACCCGCCGGGCCACTTCCAATGATGATTGTCTTTTCAATCTTCTCCGACACGGATTTCTCCAATAAGCAAAATTTTTGGGTCAAAATAATACAACAAACAAAATTGGATGATTTTCGTGAACCTCGAGATGGTTCCCACCAACGAGCATCCTGCCATCCGAATCCGTGGATGCTCCAGTTCCGCCTGCACTAGCATACAGTCGCACGCTGTGGTGCAGAACACACTCGGCTTACCTAATCCGCTTTAATTGTGTGCCCCAACCGCAAATTCAACCCTTCGCGTCATGCCAACCGAGAGACTTCAGCGGACAGACCTTGCATCATCATTCTTTTCGATTTTCACCAGGCGCTCTGCTGTCAGGGGCGTTCGGTTCACTGGAAACGAGTGGGCGATGGGGATAAGAAAACGCGTACTCCGTGATTTCCCTTGGCCAAGGATGCAGAATTTCCTATGGCGAAGGATGCAGAAAAAAAAGGTTTTTCAAAAAAATGGCGGCGACTTAATTCCCGCAAACCTCAAACCCCACCCAAGCTTCCGCCTGATAATCTCGAATAATCACTACGCTAGGGCGATTGACTCTGTGCTTGATTTCCCAATCCAAAAGACCAGATTCAACATCACTCTTGAATCACGGCGAAATGAGTTATCCCGGCCGGTCCCGACCAAGTTGAGCCAGCAAAAAATCTGCAAAGTTTCCATCCAATGATGAATCTTACAAGAATCCCGCCCGCCATCTCACTTCGGACAGCTAATCCTCCTAAACTGTTACGGCTGTCCAGCCACGGACCAAACATGCGTTGGCAGCACCACGAAGGACTCTGACCACTACGATCCAACGGTTACAAGAACGACCACTGGCTAAAGAAAAGAACCCTTAAATTATGACAACTTTGTTGATTGCGGTCGGAGCCATGCTCGGCTACGTCGTGGCTTATCGGACCTACGGTCGTTGGCTGAGCAAGAAGATTTTCCAACTTGATCCCACCGCCAGCGTGCCGAGTGTGGAACTGTGTGATGACCGCGATTTTGTGCCCACCGATAAATCAGTCCTTTTCGGTCATCACTTCACCTCCATTGCGGGAACCGGGCCGATTGTGGGACCGGCGATCGCTGTCATGTGGGGCTGGCTTCCGGCATTGATCTGGGTCTTACTTGGCTCAGTACTCGTCGGAGCAGTCCACGACTTTGGGGCCTTGGTGGTCTCGATGCGGAGTCGCGGTCAAACAGTGGGTGACGTAGCAGGACGTGTGATGAATCGCCGTGTTCGTCTGCTATTTCTCCTGATTCTTTTCATGGCGTTGACAATCGTCCTTGCCATCTTTGGCCTTGTGATTGCTGCGGTGTTTAAGCAGTACCCGGCCGCTATCTTCCCCTGCCTTATCCAGATCCCGATTGCAATTGCCATTGGAACTTGGTTGCACACGAAAAAAGGAAATCTATTACTTCCCTCATTGATTGCTTTGTCAATCATGTATTTAACGCTGATCTTTGGTAACGCGGGTTCATTAGGTGCGTTGAACACAGCGATGGCGAATTGGTCCGTAATTACCTGGGTGCTGATTCTGCTGATTTACTCCTACATTGCATCGGTGCTTCCTGTTTGGACACTGCTGCAGCCACGAGACTACATCAACTCACTGCAATTGATCACTGCTTTGGGACTTGTGATACTCGGCTTGCTGACGGCCGGATTGATCGGTGGCGCTCCGATAGAACCGACTGGACAGCGGATCCCTTTGGAGATTTCTGCGCCAATGATTCGCGCGAATCCGGAAGGAGCTCCGGCTGTGATTCCTTTTCTATTCATCACCATTGCTTGTGGTGCATGCAGCGGATTCCATTGCCTCGTCTCTTCGGGAACTTCCAGTAAACAGATTCGCTGTGAAACAGATGCACAATTCATCGGATACGGTTCAATGTTGACGGAGGGCTTCCTCGCAACCATTGTGATCCTCGCATGTGTTTCGGGGCTTGGGCTCGGTACGGAAACCGGATCTGGTGAAACATTTCTTGGCGAAGCTGCCTACCAGGCAAGGTATGCGGACTGGGAATCAGCACAAGGACTCGGTGCAAAAATTGCCGCTTTTGTCGATGGCTCCGCGAACTTCCTGAAAGCCATGGGGGTGAGTGCCTCCATTGCAATTGCAATGATGGGTGTGTTGGTTGCTTCCTTCGCCGGAACGACACTCGACACTGCCTGTCGTTTGCAACGTTACGTCGTTCAAGAACTTGCCGGAACTTTCGTTGGAAAACCCGATTCGGGTGAGAACACAAACCTTTCATTCCATCCAATCTCGTGGCTCACCAACAAACACGGTGCCACGATCTTTGCAGTGACACTCGCCTTCATCATCGCTGCTTTACCAGCGCCCAACACACCCGTAAGTCTTGCCCAAGCAATCTCTGGCGATTTACCCTCCAGCTATCTAGAAAACTCCCCTGATGCGGCTTCACAGGTTGAAACCGGTGGCATCAAAGGACTCACTTGGTGGCTAACCTCATTCGGCGGCAAGGGCGGTCTGATTCTTTGGCCATTGTTCGGAGCGACCAACCAATTACTTGCGGGACTGGCGTTTCTCGTGATTGCTTTTTTTCTTTGGCGTCGCAGCACACCGGTCTGGTTCATGATCGTCCCCATGATTTTCATGCTTGTTGTGCCGGCGTGGGCCATGCTCTCAGATCTTCCGCGTTGGATTCGTGCGGAGGAACCGAATTGGATCGCTATCTTCGTTGGCGGCTCAACCCTGCTCCTCGAAATCTGGATGGTGATCGAAGCTGTGATCCTGTGGCCAAAAGTCCGCGGCGTACTCGAATTAGTGGAAGAACAAAAGTCAGATGTCATCAAGTCACCCAATGATTCATCATCATGACCCTGCCGCACATCATCATGGCCCTGCCGCACATCGGGCCCAAGCGGATTAGCTCGCCCGCAAGTCGTCGATGAAGCCTGACCTCTCCGGACTGTCTTGAATTAACCATCAACGATTTGACAGGCAGTCCGTTGATGCTTGACTTTCACCATCGGACTGACAGCCTGATGCGATGGATCCATGAGACGACCGCTCAATTCATGGGCCAACCCTCTCCGCCAACCCTCTCCGCCAACCCGTTCAACAAAAAACCTGAGGAAACATCTTTCACTCGACGTAAATCGAATTGAATCCCGGACTCCTCGAAGCCTCCTCGTTTTGAAAAGCAAGTATTTTCACGTTAAGGGTTTGGGGGGCTTCGCTGATCCATCTTGATGCTTCACAATATTTCGACAAAGAGTCTGCGGTCTTTCCTGTTTCCAGCGTCGCTATCAGCTCAACCTGCTCGCCAAGAAAAAACGAATCTCATGCGTGTACTTTCTGGAATCCAACCCACCGGACGTCCTCATTGGGGTAACTATTTTGGTGCAATTCAACAATACATCGATCTTCAAGAGGAGAATGATGGCTTTTATTTCATCGCAGATCTGCATGCACTGACCACGGTTAGAGATGCAAAGCAACTGCGACAGAACACGATCGATGCTGCATTGGACTTACTTTCCCTCGGCCTCGACCCATCCAAAGCAACTCTCTTTGTGCAGTCAGATGTTCCTGAGGTGAGCGAACTGACGTGGCTGCTAATGACTGGCACCCCGATGGGTCTCCTTGAGCGGTGCCACGCCTACAAAGAAAAAAAGGCCAAAGGTGTCTCGGCTGATGCAGGACTCTTCACCTACCCGGTCCTGATGGCTGCTGACATCTTGGCTTACGATTCTGAAATCGTGCCCGTAGGAGAAGACCAGATTCAACACATTGAGGTTTGTCGAGACCTCGCCGGAAGCTTCAATCACACCTTTGGTGAAACCTTAGTGCTTCCCAAAGCTAAAACACTCGATCACGGCGCAAAAGTCCCTGGGACCGATGGCCAGAAGATGAGTAAGAGCTACGACAACACTCTCCCTTTGTTTGGACAGACCAAACCGATTCGTAAACAAGTCATGCGAATCACCACTGACAGTCGACCGATGGAGGATCCCAAGGATCCAGAGAGCGACCATCTCTTTCAGCTTTTTCGACTATTTGGGTCGGAGTCAGAAATCGAAGAGATGGCTGCAATGTATCGCGAAGGCGGCTTTGGGTACGGGCAGGTAAAAAAAGCGATCGCAGATGCGAGTGAATCCTATTTTGCCGACGCTCGAGAACGACGCGGTGAATTAGAGGCAAACCTTGACTACGTGCAGGACACACTGAAGCAGGGCGCAGAGAGAGCGCGGAATGTGGCGGGGGAAGTTCTATCTCGATGTCAGAATGCATGCGGTCTCAAATGAGCCAGTGAAAATGATTAGCCGAATAACATCTGTACTCCATCACATCAAAAACCCGGCTAGGATGGACTCCTCAGCCACCAACTCACCTGAGCGAGATTTCCATCCAATTCAGCAGCTTGCGCTGATTAGCGAAAAATCAATCCGCAAAAAGCAGCGTCACCAGAAACCAGAACCATAAAATGATGAAGTCCGACGAAGCCAAGACGATTGAACAATTATCCAAGCGGTCCGATCACTCAGTCAAATTAATCACCATAGCATTCGCCATGGGTGGTGCGATCATGGACATCGTTTGTTCAAACCTCACTGACGGTGCGACGTCCGGGCTGTGGGGATTTTGGATCCCTTTCTGCTTCATCACCATTCCTCCGATTCACTTTCTTTGTCGACGTATTGAAAGATTAGAGACTCGAATCGAGGAACTCAGTCAGGTGTGATGGCACCGCAAGAAGGCACCGTAAGAATACGTGCAGATCATCAACACAATAAAATCAGCAGCCTCAACTTTATTGCATTGCTTCGGATCGCCCCAAATCAAGGCGAATCACATCAGGCTCTGGAGACAACGCCTGATTGGATGCAGTCAGCTCTTGAATCACTCAAACTGCCTGACGAAAAGAGGTGACTCACTCACCCAGCCTGCAGGTTTGAGACACACAATGCAGCAACAAAGCGGAAGCGACTTCCAAGGCCTTTCCTGGAATCTTAACCGACTCCCGAATTCATTCCTGTTTCACAATGATTAGAACGCATTGGCGTGTCATTGCCGAACCTTGATCATGACCAACTGGATAAATCAGAATAGACGATTCAATCCATTGAGAGCGGCTACCCGATAAGCTTCAGCCATCGTCGGATAATTAAAGGTTGTTTCAATAAAATACTTGATCGAGTTCTGCTCGCTCTCTTGATGCATCACGGCTTGGCCGATGTGAATAATTTCAGACGCATTTGCACCGAAACAATGAACACCCAAGACTTCAAGTGTCTCACGGTGGAATAAGATTTTCAGCATCCCAACGGTCTGCCCCGTAATTTGAGCTCTCGCCAAGCTCTTAAATTGTGCCTGCCCAACCTCGTACGGCACACAGGCCATCGTCAGCTCTCGCTCCGTCTTGCCGACGGAGCTGATCTCGGGACTGGTGTAAATCCCTGTGGGGATATCATGAATCCTGAGATTGCCATGAGCTTTACCCATCAGATGCATCGCAGCCGCTCGACCTTGCGTGTAGGCCGCGCTGGCGAGCGAGGGAAAACCAATCACATCACCCACGGCGTGAATGTGCCCAACCGGCGTTTGAAATTGATCATCAACCTCCAACTGCCCACGTTCATTAGGCACCAAACCTATCTGATCCAAACCAAGATCATCCGTATTCCCGGTTCTTCCGTTGGCCCACAGGAGGACATCCGTTTTTACTCGCTTCCCGCTTTTTAAATGAAGAATGACCCCGTCATCATTACCTTCAATACGGTCTAATTCCTCATCGTGTCGAATCACGACGCCTTGGTCACGAAGATGGTAGGAAAGCGCATCAATGATCTCGTCATCCAAAAACTCAAGCAGTTTTGAACGAGTGTTGATAAGGTTAATTTTGATACCAAGATTGCGAAACATCGAAGCGTACTCCACGCCGATGACTCCCGCCCCATAAACGCACATGGATGCTGGTTTTTCATCCAACCCCAAAATCGTATCACTGTCGTAAATCCGGGGATGGTTGAAGTCGACACCATCTGGATGAAAGGGTCGGGACCCCGTGGCAATCACGAAGAATCGGGACCGAATGGGCTCACCGCCATCAATCGAGAGGGTGTGCTGGTCAAGGAATCGTGCCTTACCGCTGAAAAGATTGACTTGATTACGGTCGTAGAATGACTGCCTCATACTGACCTGGCGGCCAATAATCGCTTGGGTACCACGTTTCAGCTGGCCCATGGTGGGGGTGGTGTTGATTCCCATTTCTCGGAAGGTGGGATTCTTTAACACGTTCATGGTGCTGGTGATCGCGTATCGTAGCGCCTTGCTGGGAATCGTTCCCCAATGGGTGCAACCACCGCCGATTTGCCGATACCTTTCAGCAATACCGACGCGAAATCCGCCCTTTGCGGCCTGCATGGCGGCCCCTTCACCACCCGGGCCTGTTCCAATCACAAAGAGGTCGTAGTCAAACCTTGAATCGCTCATAATACCGTCACTCGCTTTGTCTTGATTCCGCCTCAAAACTCAGTTTCTTACCATGTTAGTAGCCTGCGTCCAGACCGATGTCTCTTTTGCAAATATCGACGAGAACATCAGCCGCGTTGACCATTGGCTTGGTCGTGCAGCGAAAGCTTCAGCAGATCTGGCTGTTTTTCCAGAATGCATGCTCAGTGGGTACGCCTTCGAAAGTCGCGAACAAGCATCTCCGCACGCTTTATCGCTGAACGACCCGCGATTTGAATCCCTCTCCAGATTAGCTAAACAACACGATCTGCATTTCACCCTCGGTTTTTTGGAAAAAACCGAAAAACAACTCTTCAACGCATCAGCGCTTATTGGACCATCCGGCGTCGTCGGCCACTACCGCAAAGTTCACCTACCACATTTGGGTATCGACCGTTTCGTTGACCGAGGTGACATCGGTTACCCAATTTACAAAGCTCGTGATGTGCGAATCGGCTTGGCGATCTGCTACGACAGCTCTTTTCCAGAGCCGATGCGAGTACTCGCATTGGGCGGAGCCGACATTATTGCACTCGGCACGAATTGGCCAAACGGCGCTTCAAGAACCGCTGAAGTGGTGCCACCAGCTCGCAGCATGGAAAACCATCTGTTCTTCGTGGCAGCAAATCGAGTCGGATACGAAAACGGATTTGGATTTTGTGGATGCAGTTCCATCTGCGGACCTGACGGAGTCGTCCTCGCCTCAACCGATTCAGATGATGAACTCATCCTGACAGCGGAAATCGATCCAGAGCAGGCGAGGAACAAGCGAATCGAGCGGGTGCCGGGTCAGCACGTCATTCATCGGTTCAATGATCGTCGACCGGAGGTGTACGGGCCCATTGTGTCCCCCAACCAACAAGAGTGACCCCAACACAATGGGATCCTTAGAAATCATAAGGTGAAAACCGCAAAAGCGTGGCTGGGACGGCAAACCATTGCACCTGCTTGAGGTGCAAATCAGTTGGCATCAAGTCAAGACGACACAGCCCTCGCTAACCACGCAACTCGCCTCAATGATCACTTTTGATCAGTCACCAAAGGAAGTAATTCCACTTTACGAAAGTGAACTGGATGACTTTCTGATTGCAAAGAAATCGTTCCCCCATCTAACAAAAGGGATCCATCATCACCCACCAGTGATTTTGCGTGCGCGTCTCGAATATCAATTTGTGGCTGCTTGTATTCAAGCACGACTTTTCCATCAATCCAATGTCGGATCACCTCACTGCCTCTCACTTCGACTTCAACGGTTACCCACTGTGGCCCATGATATGTTTCGGAGGATGATTTCTTGCAGTGTGCTGTGATAAGTTTACCCTCCATCGTCACGTTGGTACCGGGAGTGCAAAGATTGGCATTAGTGCGATTCGCTTTTCCGTCACCGCCCAGTAACTGCACCTCAATCGATGCTGGAAAATCCTGATCCTTCGCCATCAATTTTGGGTCCTCGCCATGAAGCATCAAACCACTGTTTCTAATTGCCCATCCCGGCCCACCTTTGCATTGCTCACCAACGAACCGATATTCAACGCGAAGCCGGTAATGGGAAAACTCCTGGTTGTAGAACAGGTGCCCGAAGGTTTCATCAAATTCATCGTAAGCCTCATACCCCACCTTCAAGATCCCTTCCTCCACCCGAAAGGTATTACCGTGATTCTCCCCTAATTCGTGGTACCGAATTTTCGGGGTCCAGCCATTGAGGTTCTCACCATTGAACAGCTGAATCCAACCCTCATTTTTGGATTCTTCCGCAAAGCAATGTGAACTCATCACCGTCGGAAAAACAACAATTACAAATAGGAAACGGCAACAGATTAAAAATCGAATCATTTGGCTTCAACGAAAAAGAGTTGTTTTGAACGTCAACACAAATAAATTCATCCTCTTGATCGGAAATCCTTCGGATCAGCAAAAGATGAAGACGACCTGATTCTACACCGAGCGGGGAAGAAAAAAATGCACCTGCTGCCAGCGAACCTTCCCCCAAACAACATTGGCACCGTCGTCAATCCGATCAGTTTCCAATCCTGAGACAATCTAGCGATGAAACCAATCACCAATCACGCTGATAAAATCAGGGCAGCCATGGTGGAAAAAATAGTTTTTGGACCAACCGATGGATAACCGGACCAGGGAAATCGGATAACCTTCTAGCCAGGTTGTCACCGGAGTTGGTACCAAACGCGGTCGCAGCTGAAAAATGTTGCAAACGCCACATTTCCGATTAACCCGCCAAGATCTCTGCACATCAAATTTGAAGGTAAGCAAATGCGGCAACCATTGCAGCCTAGTCACTACGTCACTGAATTGATCGTCACGCTGTTGGTTGCAACATGCGTGGCAGGAGATTGCCCAGCCCAAGACGCAACCCAACAAAAGTCCTCGAACACCTCAGATGCTCCCAAGGTCAAGGGTATTGTGCCGGTTCTCGCTGAAGGAGTTGAGCTGGAAATTATCGCGGAGCATCCGGATCTCGCCACACCCACAGGCATCGACATCGATCAAAACGGGGCAGTTTGGATCACTGCGAATCATACTCACTTTCGACCCGAGCAGTACCAAGGCCCACCGAAGGATGAGGTCCTGATTTTTAAACCCAACGGTGAAAGGATTGTCTTTTTTTCGAATACAGAAAACACAATGGACCTTGAATTGGATTCGTCAGGAATGGTCTACCTAGCGCAACGCGATAAAATACTGAGACTTTTGGACCGCGATCACGACCAAGTGTGCGATGGGACTGATACGATTATTCAGCTTCAGACCGATGCCACCTACCCTCACAATGGCATGAGTGGGCTCACTTGGAGTCCCGATGGAAATCTTGTCTTTTCTATGGGCGAGAATTTTGCGGAACCATGGACACTGACCGGTTCAGATGGACGCACGCTAAAAGGATCGGGTGAGGGTGGTATCTTCACCTGCTCACCCAATGGAGAATCGCTGCGTCGGATCGCAAAAGGCTTTTGGAATCCCTTTGCTCTTTGCTATCGAAACGGTGAACTCTTTGCGGCAGAGAACGACCCGGGATCGCGACCTCCCTGCCGCTTGCTTCACATCATTGAAGGTGGCGACTATGGCTACCAGAGAAAGTACGGCAACGCCGCCTATCACCCCTTTGTCTGTTGGAATGGAGAATTGCAAGACACGCTGCCAATGCTTCACCCGCTTGGGGAAGCACCATGCGGTATTGTTCCGTTTGCTGACGGCTTGGTTGTCACCTCTTGGACCGAACATCGGATCGATTACTACCCATTAAAGAAGAACGGCGGCAGTTTTGCAACGAACCGCGTAACCTTGGTGGAAGGAGGGCGAGACTTTCGGCCTACATGCCTCACAAGCGATGACCGAAACAAATTGTATTTCACCGATTGGGTGACCGGTTCCTATGCACTTCATGGAAAGGGTCGTGTTTGGTCAATGGAAATTGATCAGCAATTACTCCAATCCAATAATCACGCTGCCACAACCTCGAAAGAATCTTTCTCAAAACCGATACCCGAGGAAGCCTCGATTTTCACTGACAAAAACCTTGCACAACTTCTGATGCTGGCGAAAAGAACAACCGATCCATTTGCGAGAGTTCCGATCATGAAGCAGATTGCGTCCCTCGCAACAAAACGCGACGTACAAGACCTTGAAAAAATTGACGTCATCGATCAGGTGAATCTTCTGCTCGCTCTAAAAAGATCTTCACCGAAAGACGGACAAATGGCTCTGCACTTCCTGCAAAGTGAATCCGAGATGGTCCAATTTGAAGCTCTTCGATGGATTGCGGACGAAGAGATCAAAGATGGACTACCTCAGGTGGTGGAATTTCTTGCGCGTCCCGACATTGACTTTCGACGGTTTGAGGCAACCCTAGCCGCGATCAACACATTGCAAGGCAATGCAAGCTTGGGGGTCGCTGACCAGTCAATGTTGACTAAGTTGCTAAATGACAACGAAACCAGCAATGTTGTCAAATCACATCTTCTTCGCTTAATCCAACCCAAGCCAAGTCATTTACCCACCGAATTATGGGAGACACTGAAGAAAGAAGATGACTTGAGACTTCTCACGGAACTTGTTCGCACGCTGACATTACTGGCAACGCAAGAATCTTCTGATTTCCTACATTCCATCGCAGTGGATGAAAGTATTCCCGCAACGATAAGAGCCGATGCGATTGCCGGATTGGAGAGTTCATCTAACTCAAATCACGCAACCCTCATGGACTTGGCGGCTCACCAAGAACGATCCATTCGAGAAGAATCATTGCGTTCTCTGCGTTTTTCCGACCTCGACAGCGAGAAGCGGGAACGACTGAAGGTCATCTCGGAACAGCACCCCGAATCCCGAGATCTCGTCACTGCAATCCTCGCACCAGAGACGCTCACGAGCCGTCCATCCTCCACTACCATTCAAGAACAGGCTCGACCATCACCCCAAAATATCAATCTTTGGTCGAAGCGGCTTGCGAGCATCACATCGCCGGTTGACCTCGCTGCAGGGCGACGAATTTTCCATCATCGAACTGTCGGTACCTGCGGTAAATGTCATCGGCACCTTGGTCGCGGGAAGACATTAGGTCCAGATCTATCCGCCGCATCAAAAAACGTTCATCCCAATCGTCTGTTGACCGCCTTACTTCAACCCAGCCGTGACGTTGACCCTCAATACCATGCAAGAATGATCCTCATGGATGACGGGCGCACCTTTACGGGAATCTTGTTGCGTGATGGAGGTGGAGGAAGTGAGGTGTACCGCAATCTACTGGGCGAAGAAGAAGTACTAAAAACAGAACAAATTGTTAACCGAAAAGAACTCCAATCATCACTGATGCCAGAGGGTCTTTACGAACAGATGACAGATCGGGAAATCCGTGACTTGCTCGCTTTCATCAGTGATTCCCCGCTCCAAGATGCAAGTGCTTTCTCCAAGCCGCAGGGATTACCCATCGCAACATCACCGACAGATTTATCCCAGTTGGTGATCAAGTCGAATCCCCCTAACGTCTCCAAAGAAGTCAGCTCTGGCGAAAACGTCAACCCCAACGGCTTGATAGCTCAAACATCGCTCAAAGACTCATCCCAATCCAAAGAAGCAGAAAGCTACCTCTCAACAGCTTTAGTCTCCCTGAAAGATAAAAACATCCAGGATTGGGTTGGTGACTGGTGGCTGGATTTCGACGATGGATACGGTGGCTGGCTAACCATTGCCGCCGAAAATCAATCCTATACCGGGGAACTGCTATGGCGAGTTGGATCACCAAGACCTGTTAACGTAGAGAGAATCGATGAACATCACCTTCAGCTAACCAGAAAAAACAAACGGGCAATGTCGATATTTCTTGCCTCATTGTCTGACGGGAAACTTACTATCCGACTCAAGGAAACCGAGCAGTTTGCCTCCGGTGAAAAATGCCCGCCGATGCCTGCTGCTCCCGATTTCAATAATGTTCGCTTCGGCAAACGGATTTCCATTTTCAACGGCAAGGATCTCTCGGGATGGGCACTGCAACCAAAGGCTGCAAAAAATGGGTGGCGTGTCGAGGATGGCGTACTTGTAAATGAGACTCCCAAAACTGACTTCAGCGCCTACGGCGAATATGGCAACTTGAGAACCGTTAGTGAATTCGGAGACTGCAAATTGCATCTGGAGTTCAAGATCGACGAAAACTGTAATAGCGGTGTCTATCTTCGTGGTCTCTACGAAGCCCAAGTGGTCGATCGAAATAGCAAGATGCAGGGAATCAACGGACCGGGATCCATCTTCGGAAGGATCAGTCCCTCCATGAACGCCGGACGCGAAGGCGGCAGCTGGCAAAGTTACGAGATCACTTTGATTGACCGACACTTAACAGTACAACTGAATGATCGATTGGTCATTGATAACCAACCTATCCGAGGCTGCACCGGAGGTGCCCTCTTCGGGAATATCAACAACGACGGCCCCGTTTACCTGCAAGGGGATCACACCAGCGTTTCTTACCGCAACCTTTGGATTCGTCGTCGGATTGATTAGCAGGAAATGAATCCTTCATCAGTGCGTCTGCCCCTGAAAATCCTTTTGGCATAACCGTCAGCGGCTGGCGATTGATTCATTGCTAAAAACGATCGTTTCCCATCGACTCGATCACCAATTTTAGTTGAGCGCGTGCGCGACTGATTCGACTTCTCACCGTACCGATTGACACCTGCAGTATCTGGGCAATCTCTTCGTAGGAAAACTCTTCCATTTCCCGAAGTACCAAAATCGATCGATGGTCCTCCGACAACATTTGAAGAGCCGATCGAATCATTTCAGTCCTCTCCCGTTTCAGCAAAGGTTCGTCCACCGGTTCAGACTCATCCACGACCTCCATGCCCCCAGCATCTCGCCACTGATCCAACGAAACTTTAGCACGGTTCCGTCGCCGTCGACTCAATGCCACGTTGAAACCAATTCGATAAACCCAAGTGAAGAATTGACTATTGCCCTGGAAGGTATCAAGCTTCAAAAATGCTCGGATAAAAGCCTCTTGCACAACCTCTTCTGCTTCTTCGGGAACTCCTGTGACCTGAATCATGGACGCGAATAACCGATCCTGATTCAGTTCCACCAGCCTTGTGAACGCAGCATGATCGCCTTGGGAGGCTCGATCGATCAGCTGTTTTTCTTCATTCACGGCAGAAATCTATTAACGACTTGGAATAATCAAGGCATGACTCTGGAGTCGAGGCATGACTTCCACGACAACAAAGCTCGGAGGTGACCCATTCACTTCCTGATGTGAGATGAGTCGCCACACAACGTCTCCAGTTTACCCAATGGCACCAAAGACACGAGCAATAACTTTTGCAACCGCCTAACCAAACAATGAAACGAGTTAGAAAGAATGGATTTTACAGAACATAACCGCTTTCATTCAGTTTTCGTGGCCTCCTGATTTAACGGATCGGGTTGGCGAGCAAGAAACTTCCGAAGCAACTGGTAAGACAAAGGCTCGCCCCCACTCTCCATCAAATCTGATTTGTCAAATCCGCAAAACTCGCTGCGGCAATAATGAAATCTTCCTCCAAATCCTCCATTGCCCCAAACCACTCACGGCTCCAAGCGAACGACTGAATAGAAACGTCGCTGAGCCGGCCGACATTTTGACCAAATCTATCAGCATCAATTAATGTGCTATCAGGCGATCATTGAACCTAGATTTTTTGTCTTGGCGCTACATCTCATACGCGGGTCAGCATCACAATACGTACCCGAGAGTACGAGATACTCAATGACATCCAAAAACTTCGATAAAGTCCAATCAACCCGCCAAACGCATCGATAAAACATGGTGATTTTGGAATCAAAGTGACTATCAAATGCAGCCATCCCGTCAATCCAGCTAACCGTTGCTATTCGCACGAATCTTCCGTTTGACAAGCATCGCCTGATAAGCATTCTCGGAACCAAAGTAGGTGCATCGATTCTCATCGGCTCACAACTTGACAACATCGCAACGGCGGTCAATCAATCACCAAAAGCATCACTGAGATGACGCTGCAAATACGTGGCTCTCTCGACATTTCGTTCTGACGATCTCAACAAACGCCCCTGCAATTTCTGCAAGTGTGCGGGCTGTGTTTGCATGAACAGCTTGTTGATGGTTCCAACAGCAAGATCATCAATCAGTCCCAAATTGAGGCCTAACCGCACTTTTGAAAGATAGTGCATCGTTTCTTCACTGCTAATTTTCTTGGCAGTGCTAAGGATCCCCAAAGAACGACTTACATCGTCGTGCAAATCTTGCTTACCTTCGTCGAGCAAGTATTGCCGAGCTTTTCGTTCGTATTCAATAATTCGAGGAACAACATTATCCCCGACCAATTCCACCAATTCCGTCTCTGAGCGACCAAGAGTGGTCTGATTGCTCACCTGATAGAAGTCGCCACTGTATTGAGATCCCTCACCATAAAGACCTCGCACGGTCACGTTGATTCTCTGCATGCTCCGAAATACTTTTTCAATTTGACGCGTTATCACCAATGCCGGCAGGTGCAGCATTACACTGACACGCAATCCAGTTCCAACATTGGTGGGGCAAGAGGTCAAATAGCCAAAGGTTGAATGAAAGGCATAGAGAATTGAAGATTCAAGTTGATCATCAAGTGAATTGATTTGCGTCCAAACCGACTTCAAATCCAAGCCACTATGCATCACCTGAATCCGGAGATGATCTTCCTCATTAACCATCACGCTGAACTGTTCAGTGGGACTGACTGCCACACCTCTGGCCCCGTCAGCATCCGCGATCTCGCGACTAACAAGCTGACGCTCAACGAGAAATTGTCGATCGATCTCGGTTAATTGCTCCAGATCGAAGTAATGAACCTCCTTCCAACCTTCGAGCTTTTCCATCTTGGCTCGGACCGTGCGTTCAATGCTGATTCGATCCTCATCACTGCAGCGACGAATGAATGGAAAGTCGGCTAAATTTCGGGCCAAACGAATCCGACTACTCACCACGATGTCAGACTCGGGACCGGTCCCTCGCATCCACTCACCACTGCGTGTAGCCAATTCTCCGAAATCGGTAGTCTGTTTCACGATGCATCCGCTCCTTCATCCATCTGCTCCATTCGACGCAACTCGTCACGAAGCTCGGACGCCTTCTCATAATCCTCTCTCTCCACCGCCTCTTCCATCTCGCGTCGCAACTGGATCATCTGGGCCTGCTTATCTGCTGCGGCCGAACGTCGAGGACGCTTACCACAATGCTCAACTGCATCATGAATATTGGTCATCAGAGGCGTCAAATCTGACGCAAAATGGCTATAGTCAAAAGGGCATCCCAGACGCCCAGTGTTTCTAAATTCGAAGAAGCTGATGCCACAAACAGGGCAAGCCTTACGGTCAAGCTCTTCCAATTCCTTCTTGGTCTGCCCAAGATCCAGTTGCTTTGCCAAGGCGCTGGCAATGGAGGCGACCGGATTTGCCTCCTCCTTCTGAAGAAAGCCACGAGCGTGCTCCTCACACAGATGCATGACTTGAGAACCACTGGGTTCCGTAATCTCGGTGATGTGAAAGGTCGCCGGCTTTTCGCAGTATTGGCATTTCATGGTGAATTTCCTCAGCCCCAAGGAGAGCCCGATTTGGGTCAGCTGGGCTCGACTTCCCTAAATCCATTAGGCTTCAAGGGTTACAAGGGTGCAAATCGATTCTATCGCTGCCCCTTTCAGTGTCAACGCAAGGCAACAGTTGCTCGCTTTTTCATCGGCTGTCAAGCAATGACATCTGTGCCTCGGTCGCACGAAAGATTCAAAATACAACCGAGACGCCAATTTTGTCGTCTCAGATCAAAATTGCGAGAGAAACACGAACTCAGATGCTCTCATTACCTGATTCCACAACCTTGCCCGCTTTAGCAACCTGATTTTTAGTCATTTACGACAATCTCAGGGACTCCATGCCCCTCCCGCCATGAGATGGAACTTTCTGAAGAAAATTCTGCTGACGACCACTCCAACCAGTCGCAGGAACTGCAGATTCGGTGGGGGGGAATCCTTGTTGTTAAACAAATCATGCCAAAAATCATCCGATGACGCTCAGTCTCCAACACAACCCAACAAACAAGTTGCCCAACCACAGCCATCGAAAATCCGACATCGCATCAGCCATTTCCGTGCCCGTCTTGGACCGAGTCAAATGGGTACAAGCAGTCGCTAAACAGAATGCAGCCTTAATGATTCACCAGGAAAGCGTCTTGAAACCCAAATTGGCCCCTACACCTGAACGCTCAATCCACTGACATTATCGGGAAGCGGTGATCCTCTTTTCATTTAGTCGTTACAATTCTCGCCATCCACCGAAAGGTTGCGTCCTCACCATAGGTCCTCAACTGATTAGGTGGCGAGACTCCTGAAACGCTCAGTTTGAATCGACATTAGCCGACACCGTGACGGCGATTTGCCGGCCCCTTGTAGCGATCGAATCCTTGATCTGAATTTGCCGACGATCAAACGTCCCACTGAACTCCCATCATGCGTCATGCACCTTCCAGAAAAGAAGCAATTCGTTTCTCTCGCACTCGACCACGACTTTGTGCCGGTCCACCGAAAACTTCTCAGTGATGCACTCACACCAGTGACAGCTTTCCGGCTGCTCGACGACGGTGGCCCGGCATGCCTTTTCGAAAGCGTTGTCGGGGGCGAAAAAGTTGGGCGTTACAGTTTTCTAGCCTCCTCGCCAGTGCGTCGATTCAGCGCAACGCGGCAGCAAATTGAAATCACTGACCTGCAGACTGACGAAACCATCAAGACAGAGGCAACTGACCCGCTTGATGCCTTTCGATCCAATTTCCACTACCGGGTTGCTGAACTGGAGGACCTGCCACCCTTCGTCGGAGGAGCAATTGGGTACGCTGGCTACGATGTTGTCCGATTTGTTGAAGACCTACCCAACGCTCCGAAGGATGATCGCCAGCTTCCGGATCTCGACTTTGCCTTCTATCACACGCTGGTCGTTTTTGACCACGTCGCGAAAACAATCACGATCGTCAGTTTGGCTGATTGCCGAAACGTCGACACAGAAATCCAGGCTGAGACAGCTTACAACGCCGCTGTCGCTGAAATCGAAGCGACGCAAAAGCGACTCTCGGCAAAACCAACAGCGCATCCCTGCGAGTGGAACCCAGAGACTTGGGCGCAACAAACGAATGAAAATCCGCTGGCTGTCACCGCAAATTTCACACAAGAGACCTTTGAGGAGGCGGTAAAGCAGTGCGTGGAGTATATACGGGCGGGTGACATCTTCCAGGTTGTCCCAAGTCAGCGACTTACGGTCGAAACCAAGGTCGACCCCTTTGAGATCTATCGATCACTGAGGGTGGTCAACCCAAGCCCCTTTATGTTTTATGTCCGGACCAACGACTGCGAACTCGTCGGCTGCTCGCCGGAAATCATGTGTCGTGTCTCTGATCGCACGGTCACCGTACGACCACTCGCGGGAACTCGGTCACGTGGACAAACCGAGAAACAAGACAAACAGTTGGAAATGGAATTGCTGGCGGACCCAAAGGAGAGAGCCGAACACGTGATGCTCGTGGACCTGGGACGCAACGATGTGGGTCGCGTCGCCGAATTCGGCAGCATTGATCTAACAGAAATGATGGTCGTGGAACGTTACAGTCACGTCATGCATATCAGCAGCGAAGTGCAGGGTAAGCTGCGAGAAGGACTTGACGCGTTTGATGCGTTGAAAGCCTGCCTGCCTGCCGGCACGGTATCGGGGGCCCCCAAGGTGCGTGCAATGGAAATCATTGATTCAATTGAACCGCATCGTCGAGGGCCGTACGCCGGTGCAGTTGGCTACATCGACTATCGTGGAAATATGGATACTTGTATTGCGCTGAGAACCATGGTGGTCAGCGATGGAAAAGTTCATGTACAGGCCGGATGTGGCGTGGTTGCTGACAGTGACCCCACGGCGGAATACCAAGAAACACTCAACAAGTCTCGGGCGCTTCTCGCTGCAATCGAGCTAACCATTTGTCGGGTTGGGTCGACCGGTGGCTAACCCCAAGATGCTTGGTGTCTCAACATGCGTGAGATTTGGAAGGCCCGTTCAGAAAACAACGAACCCGGCTTTCGTCCCTGATTTGCTCACTTGCCTGCTGCCTGAAAACCTAACCTTGCCGAGAAATCTCGACCAAGCTGGCCCTACAAACTCGCGAGCTGGAAACGCGGCTTCGAATTCCCTACGCACGGAGTCTCGATCCCGATGCTTGAACATTCAGGGATACTCTGGTTGCCCATGAACCTTTCTCTACGATGAACCTTTCTCAACATTGACTCAAGCTCAACGTGCTACCTCTTCACACCAACTCGTAAAAACAAGTCGTCCTTGCAATCTTCCAACCCGTCAGATCGGAACAAAAGTTGCAAATCCTGACGCTTAATCACGTAAAACAATTGGCTCCGTACTCAGCAAACTGAGTGCCGTTGGATCACTTGAAAAGAGAGAGCAGGTCGCAGTCATTGACTTAACCGGAACTAAGTTGGATCATCGAATCGCCGATTCCAACCACCGTTGATTTGAAGCGTTTGCCCCGTGATAAAATCATTGCCAGGTGACGCGAGAAACACAATCGCCTTGGCAATGTCCTCGGGTGTACCCCAGCGTCCCATCAAAGCCTGCCCTTGGGCTCGTTTACACCAGTACTCGCTCGCCTCGGAGCCCCATGCTGTTTTCACCCAACCTGGCGCGACTGAATTAACGCGAATGTGCGGAGCGACGCTTTGCGCGAGATTGCGTGAGTAGGCCATGACTGCTGCCTTAACTGGACCGAACATCTGACCCGCATCCCCCTCCATCCCTTCATTAGCTTGGTCCCAACCGATAAAAATAATCGATGGTGGACTTTCAAGCGGTTGCTCCTGCATTTTGCAAACAACAAGCCTCGACAGGGCAATCGTTCCAAGAACGTCCACTTCAAACAGGTGACGGAACTTCTGCGAAAAGTCTTTGTCAGCGTTTTCTCCAGTCAGGACATCAGCACCGGCGTTGTTAACCCAAGCGTTAACCGTGCCGAGTGCGTCGAAAGCCGTTTCAACTAGCTTGCACCGATCAACCTCAGACGCGAGATCAGCTTGGCAGAGCGTTGCCGCAGTCCCAAATTCCGAAACCGCAGCCTTCGTTATCTCAGCTCCCGCTCGGTTGTTCCGATAGTGAATCAACAAACGAGAAGCTCCGCCGCGAGCGAATTCAATCGCCGCAGCGCGACCAATCCCACTGGAGGCCCCAGTCACCACGATATGGGCCTGCATTAAGCTCGATGACACTGACGGATTGCCTAGTTAGAGTGCTGGCTTTCGTATTCCTTCAAGAAACCGACAAATTCACGGCGATGCTGCTGCTCGTCCGCGAGCAGCGTGATGCACAAATCCTGAGTCACGTAGTCATAACCATCACATAGATGAATGATCTTTCCATACTGCTCAATGGCAGCTTCCTCTGCATCGATCACCCCTTTGATGACATGCACGACGTCCGTTGACGCTTCGGGTGGCTGGAGTGAGGCCTGGCAAGCCTTGAACTCGAAGCTGCCTGGGACACTACCGTCGATCGTTTTGATACGACTGGCTAATTGCGTTGCATGCAGAAGTTCCTCCTGGACATCCGCCGCCAGTGATTTCTTGATCTCCTCGGCACGAACACCATCAAGATTGGTGCTGTTGGAGAGGTAATTGAGAACAGTTTCCAGCTCCATCCAGTAAGCCTTTGTCAATTCTCCGATGATCGCTGCGTTTTTATCCAAATCGTTCATGATGTCAATTTCTGCTGAGGAACGGGAAGAAGTCCGTGATGGGCATAGTGGAATCCACGGTTTTGATTACAGTAGCAAGCAGAGTTTGTGGGGAACAAGGCCGCAAAACCCCTCCGCAGAGGAGTGTGAACCAACTGGTGATCGGGTTTCATCGTAATTCGACCCCCCTGCCAAATGACGGACCTCGCACAATTTGGCTCAGTCGGTTTGCGCCCTTGCCGGTTTTACCCCAATCCCGCTAATCTTCAGGTCAGAAACGCGAAGCTTCCTACCCTCACGTGGATGATTGGGTCGTTGCGCCGCCTCTGCCGCGTGGCTCTCCCGAGTTAAACTGGGCTATTAGCAGGACAAGCAAAGCCAGCTAAAGTATGCGGGTTAGTCAACGAGACAACTTTCGGCGACGGTTTTAAAAACGTTAGTTTCCAGACATAACTTTGTGAAATTTATCGTGCAGGCCTGCCGGTTACGCTTGCCATCAAAATAACTGCTCTCCGTGAGCAGCATTGAAAAAGAAGATCTGTTCAACGAGAGAAACATGTCAGAATCAAAAACCGCAACTCAGCCCGACGTGGAACAATATCTGGGCGAACTGGAACAGCGGGCAACGGATGTGGACGTTGATACGGCAGAGACTCAGGAGTGGCTTGCGTCGCTCGACTACGTCTTAAAAAGTAAAGGTGAGGATCGCGTTCGCTTCTTGATTGAGCAACTTCGTGATCGTGCTGCCGGTGAGGGCATTCAGTCAGCAGAGGACACCAGCACTCCTTACATCAACTCGATCCCGGTTCAGGATCAACCGCCTTTTCCCGGCAATCGTGAATTAGAGCGGAGGATCAAGTCAATTGTTCGTTGGAACGCCATGGCAATGGTGGTTCGAGCGAACAAGCGAGGCGGTGGTGTAGGTGGTCACATCAGCACCTTCGCTTCAAGTGCGACACTTTACGAAATCGCCTGCAATCACTTTTTCCGCGGAAGAGGTGAAGATGGTTACTCCGGAGACACCATCTTTTTCCAAGGACATGCCTCGCCGGGCATGTACAGCCGAGCCTTCCTCGAAGGTCGTTTGACAGAGCAGGACCTCGAGAACTTCCGACGCGAGCTTTCCCCGGGAGGTGGTCTGTCCAGCTACCCACATCCGTGGCTGATGCCGAATTTCTGGGAATACCCAACCGTTTCCATGGGGCTGGGCCCAATCATGGCAATCTACCAAGCCCGGTTCAACGAGTACCTGCGAGACCGGGGCTTGAAAGATACCTCAGGACAACGTGTGTGGGCTTTCCTCGGTGATGGTGAATGTGATGAACCTGAGACACTTGGTGCCATTGGCCTCGCGGCGAGAGAAAAGCTGGACAACCTGACCTTCGTGATCAACTGCAATCTTCAGCGGCTTGATGGCCCAGTTCGGGGTAACGCCAAGATCATTCAGGAGTTGGAATCCATTTTCCGCGGTTCTGGATGGAACGTGATCAAGGTGGTCTGGGGGGATGACTGGGATCATTTGCTCGCGAAAGACACCAGCGGCTTGCTGGTCAAACGAATGGGCGAGGTGGTTGATGGTCAATATCAGAAATACACGGGAATGCCCGGAAGTTACATCCGCCAACACTTCTTCGGCAAGTATCCGGAGTTGTTAAAACTTGTCGAGAACTATAGTGACGAGCGTTTGGAAAAAATGCGTCGCGGCGGTCATGACCCAGAAAAAGTTTACGCCGCTTACAAAATGGCGACGGATCTCAAGAACGGAAAACCTACGGTTATTTTGGCGAAAACAGTCAAGGGTTACGGACTTGGTGAAGCAGGGGAGGGGCGTAACGTTGCTCATAACCAGAAGAAAATGAACGAAGAGGAATTACTGGAATTCCGAACTCGTTTTGGCATCCCAATTAGCGACGAGGAAGTTGGAAAAGCGCCTTTCTACAAGCCACCAGAGAACAGCCAAGAAATCAAGTATCTCAAAGAGCGGCGGGCTGCTCTCGGGGGCCCCATCCCAAGTCGCCCAACAGAGCACCCAGCACTTGAGGTGCCCTCGCTTGATGAATATCGAAAACTCATTAGCAAGCTCGAGAACAAAAATGTCAGCACTACCTTTGCCGTTGTGCAGACGCTGATCGCGTTGTGCCGCGATAAGAAAATCGGAAAACACATGGTTCCGATTGTCCCCGATGAATCAAGAACTTTTGGAATGGAAGGCATGTTCCGTCAATTCGGAATTTACGCTCATGCCGGACAGTTGTATGAACCAGTTGATTCAGAGCAAATCACCTACTACAAGGAAGCACAGGACGGCCAAATCCTCGAAGAAGGAATCACCGAAGCTGGCTCAATGAGCAGTTTCAATGCTGCGGGAACCGCCTACAGTCTGCACGGGATTAACATGATCCCCTTCTTCATCTACTACAGCATGTTTGGATTCCAACGAATTGGTGATCTGATTTGGGCAGCCGCGGACATGCGTGCCAAAGGGTTCCTGATTGGAGCGACTGCCGGAAGAACCACCTTGAACGGCGAAGGCCTGCAGCATCAGGACGGACACAGCTTGATGAATGCTATCGCGTTCCCCACAGTTCGTTCCTACGATCCTGCGTTTGCCTACGAGACTGTCGTGATCATCATGGAGGGTCTCAAACGCATGTATCAGGAGGGTGAAGAATGCATCTATTACCTGATGTGCGAAAACGATCCATACGATCACCCCGCGATGCCCGACGACTGTGAAGAGGGGATCATCAAGGGAATGTACCAATACCGAAGTCAGGAAGTTGATAACGCCAAATCGCGAGTTCAGCTCTTTGGCTCTGGTGCGATCATGAATAGCGTCCTGAAAGCCCAGGAAATCCTCGCTGAGAAATTCAACATCGCGAGTGACGCATGGAGCGTCACCAGCTACACACAACTTCGGCGGGAAGCAGGAGATTGTGATCGTTGGAATATGCTGCATCCGACAGAAAAACCAAAGAAGAGCTACGTCGAGACTGTGCTTGAGGGAGCTGAAGGTCCTTTCATCGCTGCCAGCGATTACGTTCGAGCGCTTGCTGAACAACTCACACCATGGATTCCGGGTGACTATTATGTCCTCGGTACTGACGGTATGGGACGCAGCGATACTCGAGAGGCTTTGCGACGACACTTTGAAGTTGATGCAGAATCCATCACCATTGCAACGCTCAGCCGACTGGCCAAAGCGGGCGTGGTCGAACCAAAAGATGTCCAAGAGGCGATCAGCGTGCTTGGTTATGACGCTGAAAAGCCCAACCCATATTTTGCGTAGCGAAAACGAGATCACGCTCGCTGAGGCTTAGTGACGTGAACTCACACACCCCATAGTCAAAAAGTCCGACACACCTGCAATCAGTCCTCTGACGAGGAAACCTTTGAATGACTACCGAAGTTAAACTCCCCGATCTTGGTGATGGTATCGAATCCGGTGACGTGCTGGAAATCTTTGTTTCCGTGGGCGATGTCATTGATAAAGGTCAGGACATTGTTGAAATGGAGACGGACAAGGCCACCGTGACGGTGCCAGCGTCAGCCAGCGGCAAAGTCGTGAAGATCCTCATCAATGAAGGGGACACTGTCGCAATTAATGGACCTATCCTCGAAATCGAGTCGGACGCCGCTGCGAGTGATACGCAAGACACGCCCGATGCGTCGGCGCCGACTCCTGCACCAGAACCAACGCAGCCCTCAGCGGAAAAGGCTGCTAAACCGGAGGCCAAGACGCCTCCTAGCGTCGTGGAGGCACCTCCAACTCCTGCTCAGCCAACTGCTGTACCAAACCCAGCACCAGCACCGGCTCAATCTGCACCTGCACCGGCTCAATCTGCACCAGCACCGCCCGCTCCGACCCCCGCGCAGGACACCCCCTCGGAATCTTGGAGTGATGTCATCGCTGCAGGCCCAGCAATTCGTCGTTTTGCGAGAGAAGTGGGCGTGGACCTGAACCGCGTACCCGGCTCAGGGGACGGTGGCCGTATCACCCGTGATGATGTCCTTTCGGTCGTTCGATCGGCTAGCCAAACATCCGCTGCGGCCTCATCGGTCGCAAATCCATCTCCCGCGAGTGCACCAGACGTTTCTTCAGGTTCAGCAAGGCCCGATTCTAACGGATCGGATGAATATGGTCCGATTCGGACTGAACGTATTGACCGGATGCGGAAGACCATTGCGAATCAGATGCACACAAGCTGGTCTACGGTCCCTCGAGTCACCAACTTTGATGACGCCGACATCACTGACCTCGAGCATCTCCGTCAGAGCAGTAAAGAGGACTACTCCGCTCAAGGCCTCAAGCTAACGACGATGCCTTTTTTGATCAAAGCGATCGCAACTGCATTGCGTCATCATCCTGCCATCAACGCAGTGTTTGATCAAGAAAATGATCAGATTATTTACAAGGACTACGTCAACGTCGGCATCGCAGTTGACACCGATCGTGGACTTGTTGTTCCGGTGATGAAGAACGCCGACATGATGGGCATCCCTGAAATCACTCGAGCGTTAGCCGAGATGGCAGGGAAGGTCCGAGGTGGAAACTTCGCGGTCAGCGACCTCAAAGGAGGGAGTTTCACCATCAGTAACTTGGGGGCAATTGGTGGACAGTACTCAACGCCAATCGTTAACGTTCCCGAAGTCGCGATTCTTTTGGTTGGCCGCAGCCGAAAGCTCCCGGTCGTGATGCCAGACGACTCCATCAAACCAAGATTGATGATGCCACTAAGCCTCTCCTACGACCATCGACTGGTTGATGGGGGAACTGCTGCACGATTCCTCAATGACATCATTGGATTTCTGGAAGCACCGAGTCGACTACTTCTAGCGTTGTAAGCGACAAGGGTCGAAGGAATCCCCCCCGAAACCAAAATTCGCAGATCAGACACGCTGGGTCGGTGGGATTGAATGTTGAAAATCAAGACTACAGATTCCATCTGTTGCAAGGCAACTCACTGGCCCGCCAATTTCGTGCCATTGACGGTATTTGGCTGCACCCTTGTTCACGCTTGAATGCTGAATTGAGCCTCCATTGTTTCACTCTCTCATCAATGAAGATCGAGAGCAGACTCGCCGACGGCGATGAATCGGTTCACTCCGTTTGCAATGAATGACTTGATCATTCGATTTACCTTCAAGAAAAAACATCGATCAAAAACGTCCGTTGTGTATTTTGCGACGGAACGCAGCCCACTTTTTGTCTGCGGGCTGGCTAAGCCTCTGCTATCCTCCTTGGACGTTTACGGGGTAAAGCAGTCGCAGGGGGCAGGGGCTAATCATGCTAGAGCAAACAGGCGAGTTCGCTTGGATACTGACGCTTCTCTCCACCTTGGTGCTAACGCTGGAACTGGCAGCGTTTTTCTCTGCAATTCATGCCTTGCGTCATGTCCGTACGGCTCAGGCAACCGTGGGCTGGACCGTCGGCCTTCTCACTTTACCCCTGCTGACGCTACCACTCTATTGGATCTTTGCTCGAAACCGTTTCGAGGGTTATCGTGAAGCAATTCGCGAAATCGGCAAAGAGCATCGGGACTCAATCCTCGCAGTTCAGAATGAATTGCAAACCAAACCATACTCAAAGTCGACTCGCCAACACTCGGCACTCGAAGTCCTCGCGGACACTCTTGACACACCAATTAGCGAGGCCGATCGTTGCGAGCTACTGATTGATGGATTCGCTTTTTTCGAAAAAGCCTTTCATGAAATCAGCCAAGCACAACACTACGTCTACGCCTCTTTCTACATACTTCGTGATGACGAACTTGGTCAACGATTTGCTGATTCGCTTATTGAGCGAGCAAAAAATGGTGTCACAGTTCGTGTCGTCTACGATGAAGTAGGCTCCCTCCGGTTGTCGCCACATTTCTTGACAAAACTCATTGATGCGGGCATTGACATTCGCCCCTTCCATACGAGACAGGGTTGGATCAATCGTTTTCAAATCAACTTCAGAAACCATCGAAAACTCATCCTTGTCGATGGTAAATCTGCGTTAGTGGGTGGTCTAAATGTTGGTAATGAATACCTGGGGGAGCATGCGAATCTTCCAGCTTGGCGAGACACAGGCATCTTGGTTCAAGGCCACGTTACTCGGAAACTTCAGGCCGTTTTCGCGGGAGATTACTACTGGGCTGCCAGAGCCGATCTCCCAGAGGCCGACTGGACTGCCACAACGACTGACCAAAGTCATCTCGGCACCAAAACTGAAGCGGATCAGCACCCCTCTAACCAAGGTAACGTTGCAGTATGTGCCACCGGACCATCAGATCAACGCCCACGGGCCGGCATGATGTTCTCCGCCGCTGCCGGCAGCGCCAAAAATCGCCTTTGGATCTGCACGCCCTATCTGATACCTGACGAAGCAACGTTGCTCGCTCTGCATATGGCTCGAGCCAGAGGAGTTGACGTGCGAATCTTGATTCCTAATCAAGCTGATCAGTGGGCAGTTTACCTTGCCGGTTTTCACTACGCCAAGCTACTGACCGATGCGGGCATTCAAGTGCTGCGATACACCCGAGGTTTCATGCATCAGAAATGTGTTCTGATTGATGAAGATCTTGCCCTCATAGGATCCACCAATCTTGATCAAAGATCGCTACATTTGAACTTCGAACTAATGCTCGCGGTAGAAGAAAGCAACACGGTAAAAGCGGTTGCTGAAATGATGAAAGAAGACCTGAATCATGCTGTCGAGGATACCACCCCGAAGTGGTGGCTTACTAATCTTGGAACTGCCTTGGCGAGACTGTTCAGTCCCATTCTTTAAAAGCAACGCTCACCGCCGAGCCAAAATCAAAGCCCACGCAAAAGAATGACCTACTCCCAATCCCAGCCTCTCAAACCGATTTGAGGAAAGCGATTTCGATAAGACAAAAGCTCGGATTGCTAATCTGATTTCAGGTTTTTCCTGAGGTAGTACAGATCCGTCCCTGGATGAGCCGGATCGCCTCCAAAACCATACTTCTCATAGGCGCGAATCGCGGAAGCATTGTCTCCCAAGACCTCAAGGGTGATCCGACACGCATCGCGTTCTTTGGCGACACGATCCACTTGCCGCAGCATTTCACCAGCCACCCCTTGGCCGCGGCTAGTTTTCGTCACAATCACATCATGAATATTAACAAGTGGTCGAAATTCAAACGTTGAAAAACCCATGAAGCAAGTGATCAAACCGATGGGCGATCGCTGATTTCCGCCCAGGAATGCCAAGATGCTAAAAGCACCATTCTGCTCAGCAAGCAGGGATGGAAGTCGCTCCAGATCCTCTCTTTCGCAACTCTCAATCCGCATGTATTCACGCATAAGAGAAATGATGGACTCCGCATCAACGGGATCTCTGTAGTCGGCAATTCTAACAGTAATCGACATTTGAAAATAAAGTCCAATCACAACGAGACAAGGCGGTGAGCTGCGAGAAAGCGTTGCAGTCAAACGATCCGCGTCCATGCTACACTATTGCGCCACTTTGTACTTCAGCCCGAGAGCAATATGAATCGTTGGTTATTTTTCTACTTGAGTTTAGTTTCCTTATCGGTCTCCGCCCAAGACTGGAATCAATTTCGTGGCCCCGGCCATTCAGGGGTTTCAACCAATGAAGTACCATCGACTTGGAGTAACCAGAACAACCTCGCTTGGCGAACGAAGTTGCCCGGTAAAGGATCAAGTAGTCCTGTCGTTGCCGGAAACGATCTTTTTCTCACCGCCTATTCCGGTTACGGCATCGAGCCGGAGAACCCCGGAAGCCGAGAAGATCTTCGACTGCATGTCATTAGCCTCTCCATCGATGATGGAACAATCAATTGGAATCAAATCATCAAGGCATCTGACCAAGAGCAGCAATTGACCACACGGATATCGGATCACGGCTATTCGTCCCCAACCGCCTGTGTTGACGAAGATAATGTTTATGCATTCTTCGGCCCATCAGGAATTATCGCACACACCAGATCCGGTGAATACCTTTGGCGGTCCAGTGTTGGCACCGGCACTGCCGGTTTCGGAGCAGCTGCAAGCCCGATAGTTTACCAAGACTTGATTATCATGAATGGATCCATTGAGAGCGGTGCCGTTTACGGTCTGGATAAGCACACTGGCGAGATACGCTGGAAAACGGATGGGATCCAACGCGCATGGACAACACCAACAATCGTATCTCTGCCCAGCGGTCAAGACGAACTCGTCCTGAATCAAAAGGGAGCGATACTGGGTCTTGAACCGACCACTGGAAAAGAGAAATGGCGATGCGAGGCAATTCAGGACTATGTGGTCCCCTGTGTCATTGCAGATGGTGACACAATCTACTGCAGTGGTGGTCGATCCAACATGACCTTTGCCGTGCGAGCGGGTGGCAAAGGAGACGTCACAGACACCCACTTGCTATGGGATGTTCAACGGGGAGCCAATGTGACCAGCCCAGTCCTGGTCAACGACTATCTGTACTGGTCGCATGACAAAGCGATCGCTTTGTGCCTTCGCGCAAGTGATGGCGAAGAGATGTTTCGAGAAAGATTACCCACCCGAAGTCGTGTCTACGCATCGATTGTGAGTGACGGAAAGAAGTTATTCCTGACGACGCGAGACGCGGGAGTACTTGTGCTTGCCGCGAATCCGACGTACCAAGAGCTTGCGATCAATCAAGTCGGCAACGACGACGAAAAATTCAACGCGACTCCCGCGATCGCAGGCGACCGACTCATACTTCGATCTGACCAAGCGGTTTATTGCATCAAGGAACCATCCCGTAATTGAATGACTCAACTCGTTGTTGCAGGACAAACCCCAACCGCCTCAAACCACGAGATCACTCGCAACATGGGATGAACAATCTAACTTTCACTGTTAGAATGGGATGAATCTGGTTCCCTTCCGCCGTTGGCACAGCGGTCTCGCTAAAGAGCCAACAAACAGATCCAATGAAATCCCATCAAGCTCTGTTAAAAATTGTACGTCTTAAATAAGTCGCATGAGACTGCCATCTTTCATGTAGATGGCGAAATCGTCACACCGGTGAGAACCCCAAATCCCCCTGCCTCTTGATAAAAACCAATGAAGCCTAAAACGCATTTCACTTCTGCTTGCCTGATCCTTTGCTTACTGTCCTCGAGCATTCATTCTGCAGAGTTATCATTAGAGAAAGGTGACCGTCTCTGCCTCGTGGGGAATGCGTTATGCGAAAGAATGCAACACCACAACCAATGGGAATCCTTGTTGCATCAACGCTTCCCAGATCTTGATCTCGTGGTTCGCAACCTGGGCTTCCCCGGCGATGAACCCCTTGACCGAATTCGTTCTGAAAACTTTGGGGCCCCAGATCAGCACCTGAGCCACAGCCAAGCATCAGTGATACTTTTCTTCTTTGGCTACAACGAATCCTTCGCCGATCAAGCAGGTCTAAAGAAGTTCAAGGACGACCTGATGCTGCTTGTGAAGGAGACGCAAAAAAAAGACTATGGCAGTGGTTCACCGACCATCGCCCTGATCTCACCCATCGCATTTGAAAACACCGGTGATCCAAATCTACCGAATGGCTCGGAGCACAATCGCCGCCTGGAACTGTACACCCAAAGCATCAACCAGATCGCCAACGAATGTGGCGTTGCTTTCGCCGACGTCTACACCCCCACCAAGAAACTATTCGAACAAAGTGATCAGCAACTCACCCTAAATGGCTGCCATCTAAATGCAAAAGGCTACGCAGCATTCGCAAACATCTTAAATAGCAGCCTTTTTGGTGAAGGTGGCCCAAGTGATGCTGACCCCGCGATCGTCCGCGAAATTGATGACAAGAACTTTCATTGGTGGCACCGGTACCGAGCGGTCAACGGCTATTCAATTTATGGATCCCGTGGTCGCGCCGGAAACGATGGAACGTACAACAACACCGATGTAATGGAACGAGAACGAGTCATTCTGGACCAGATGACCGCCAATCGTGACCAGAGAATCTGGAGTCTTGCTAAGGGTGATGAAGTCAGTGCTGTCGTTGATGATACAAATACACTCCCATTCATTCAGCCTAAAACAAACGTTGGTGGAGCCGATGACCCTAATGCAAAGCGTGGAAAGCTAGGATCGCTGGACTATCTCAATGCACAGGAACAGGCAAAACTGTTCAAAATCCACCCTGACTTCGAAATTCAGCTTGTTGCTTCCGAAGAGCAATTTCCCGAACTTGCAAATCCAGTGGCTTTGAACTTTGACAACCAAGGTCGGCTCTGGGTTGCCACCATGCAGTCCTATCCACAATGGAAGCCAAAATCAAAACTAAATGACAAGATCCTTATTTTTGAAGACAACAACGGTGACGGCGCGGCGGATCAATGCAAGGTTTTCATTGATGGACTCCATCAGCCAACCGGTTTTGAAATTGGAAATGGCGGTGTCTACATTGCCGAGCAACCTGACATTCTTTTCGCGCAAGACAGTGATGGCGATGATGTCGCCGACATTCGAACTCGACAACTGTTCGGCTTTGACTCCGCTGATTCACACCACGGCATCGCCGCGTTCGAATGGGGACCGGGCGGGAATCTTTATTTCCAAGAAGGCACCTTTAAGTTCTCTCAGGTGGAAAGCCCGTATGGCCTAACGAGAATGTCGGAAGCAGGCATATGGAATTATCACCCCAAGACACACCAACTCAATGCGTTTTGCAACTTCGCTTTTGCCAATCCATGGGGACATGTTTTTGATCGATGGGGCCAGAATTTTATCGGTGATGCCTCACCCGGAAACAGCTACTGGGCGGCACCACTGACTGGCAGAATTGACTTTCCGCTAAAACATCCCGGCGGTAGTCAGCATCGACGCATCGCTCAAACAACTGGCGGCGACCCAGCATATAAGTTCCCAACTTTCTATCCAAAACGCACGCGTCCACTTGGTGGATGTGCAATGGTTTCAAGTCGGCATTTTCCACCTGAAATGCAAGGTAACTTTCTTGTCTCCAATTGCATCGGAAACCGAGGCGTCCTCAACCACAAGGTTAACGAAGAAGGGTCGGGGTTTGCCGGAACTGAGGTCGAACCATTACTGATGTGTGATGATGGCAATTTCCGCCCAGTTGATATACAGATTGCTCCAGATGGAACGCTCTACATTGTTGACTGGCACAATGCATTAATAGGTCACCTGCAACACAATCTCAGAGAACCGAATCGCGATCGCAGCCATGGTCGAATCTGGCGATTGAAGCACAAAACCCGCCCGCTCGTTGATCCTGCTGCAATTGCGGGTGAATCGATCTCTGATCTTCTTGAGCTACTTAAGCTTCCGGAAGACCGCACACGTTATCGAGCAAGACGTGAACTCGCTGCAAGACCGACTGATGCAGTCAAATCCGAGGTAACAAAATGGATGCAGAATCTCGACCAAAAAGACCCGAATCATGAGCATCACTTACTGGAAGCCCTTTGGATTCACCAGACACATCATGTGATTAATGGGGAACTCCTTCAGCGTCTACTTCAATCGACTGATCACCGGGCTCGCGCAGCCGCCACTCGCGTTCTTTCTTTTTGGTTGACAGAGATCCCCAACCATGTGGATCTGTTGCAGCAGTGCATCGAAGACGAGCATCCCCGAGTAAGGCTCGAGGGAGTTCGAGCGGTTAGTTTCCTCAGTGGCGATGATGCGATTGAACTTGCATTGAGCGTTTTGGATAACGATGTTGATGATTACCTGCAGTACACGCTTGACGAAACGATGCGACGACTTGAACAGTGACAACGTCATCCCGCAGCCGTTCGCGGGAACGGGTCATTCACCCAACCCGCGAGAAGCCTAGCACTGCGGCATCACGTCGAACGCAATCTCAAAACTTCACTTCAAAGTTCTCCAGGACGGTTTCTGCCAATGCGGCAAAACCTCACTCGAGCGTTTGTTATTTTGAGCAGCGCATTGGGCTGCCGGTGAAAAACCGGCTATTTCCCGCGATTCCGAGTGCCCCCGCGCAAATGCAAGACATCAATCCACGGTAAACAGCGGAGCTGGATATGGGCCTTTTACCCATATCAAATCTTTCCAGGTCTGAAGCTAGTACTTAACTTCAACATTATTCAGCAAAAACCAATCACCGTCGCAAACCTTGATCACAACACTCAGTGACCTGCGTTTCTCAACCGCTTCCTACGGCAAATGAAAACAATCATCCCAAGCCTCGACTCAAAAAGATTCCCCCCAATATCTCCGGCATCTCGGCAACTTCGTCTGCTTTACGCTACCGTCATCGGAATCCTCCTAAGTGCAACGTCACTTACATTGGTCAATGCGCAGGACCAACACGACCATCATTCGCATGGAGAAATGAAGAAGCCGGAAGCTCCAAAGATCTTTCTCGACAAGAGTCCACGGGTCGTGGAATACCAATTGAAACGACTCGACAACCAGCGATTATTGATGGTTGAACGCGAAACCAGTGATGCGAAATATATACCCGTCTACTCTGCAATCCTGATTCGCGTTGGGATGACAGCACAGTACCGTGAGGAGGCGTTGCTCGCGTTGGCCGAACTCAAGGAGGCAGATCCTTTCACGATTTTAATTGATGGAATCAGTAAACTTGATCCAAAAAAACTCGACGATCGTAAGACATCCGCTCAACTGATTCAGATGTCACTCAACCGGATGCCAAGCGAATTACTTGCTGCGGCAGATACTTTGAAAGACGCCTCAATCTCCAGCAAAGAAATGGTCCGGATTTTTGCTTTTGCGGCCCTACTGACCGCCGAGCAGGGGGATCTCTGCTTCTCACTCGCGACAAAATCCGACGATGCCTTGGCCTCGCTGCTAAATGCTTTTGAATTTGCAACTGATTCTGGCGAAAAGAACAAACAGATGCCGGCCGTCATTAACGCTCTCCGGTCGAATGATAATTTGCTCATTAAAAATGCCGCGATCCGATCTCTACGCTTCATGACAAAAGATTCGGAACAAAGATTCTTAATTCTCGCTGAACTTTTTGGCAACGACGCTTTACGAAACGAAGCAACCAAAGCCTTGCTCACAATTCCTTTGGAAAAGCGACCTGATCGACCCGTTGAACAGCTGGCGAGTAAGCTCGTTCGCTTTGCGGAGGAAACACCGGCAGCCGATCGCACCAGTGACAACTTTGTCGACGCCATGCAACTAGCCGATCAACTTCTGAGCGCCTTGCCCACCGATATTGCCAGGGCACTTCGCGGACGACTAGATGCAGTGACGGTTCGCATGATTCGAATCCGAACCGTCGAAGAAGAGATGCGGTACGACGTCCCCTACTTCGTCGTCCAAGCGGGAAAGCCCGTCCAAATCGTTCTGGAAAATCATGACCTGATGCCACACAACCTAGTGATTTCGGAACCGGGGACCCTAAAGGAAGTGGCACAGGCAGGTCTTCAAGCTGGGCCAAGCGGAGGCACCGGTGGCCTCGCTTATGTGCCCGACTCAAGAAAAGTGTTATTCGCAACGGGCCCTGTTCCCTCCGACAGCCAAGAGAGACTGACCTTTGAAGCGCCTGATGAACCCGGCGAGTACCCGTACGTTTGCACTTTCCCGCAACACTGGTATCGAATGTACGGCGTCATGGTCGTTGTGAACGATCTCGAGGCGTGGCTTAAGGCACCTGTCGAACCGGCTAACCCCGTTGGCAACAACCGTTCATTTGTGCAATCGTGGACTGTCAGGGATCTCGAGAATGAACTCGACGCTGGATTGAAGGGACGAAGCCTAGAGATTGGAAAACGATTATTTAACGAAGCATCCTGCCTCGGCTGCCACCGCCTCAACAACGAAGGGGGCGAGATCGGACCGGACTTGTCACGAGTCGTAGCAAAATGGAAAGGGAACCGTCGTGAACTATTAAGAGAAGTATTGGAACCATCACATCGCGTGGACGATGCATACCAAATGCAAAAAGTGCTAACCGTGGATGGTCAAACATTCACTGGTATCAAAATTGCCGAGGATGATGAGAAGGTCCTGCTGATGGCTAGCCCCGAGGCCAAGGAACCAACATCCATCCCTCAAGATGACATTGAGGCAATGGTGCCATCTGCGATCTCCATGATGCCAAAGGCTCTTTTGGATCAGTACACCAAAGATGAAATTTTTGAGCTACTGTCCTACATCGAAAAATCACAGCAAACTGAATAGCGATGAATACCGGTAGAAGGCATGATTTGCAGCAAATTGCCCCGACCAGCAAAGGATACCGGCAACCATACGGCTCTTGAAAACCAACCGTTGACGATGACCTCAAACTTCTAACCGAAAATGCAATCCTTGAGGTGGTTGATTCAAGAGCAGGAAATGAGAATCACTGATCCGTCAGCCAACGAACCTGGAATGGATGCAATTGAACTTCCTCTCCACCGTAGATCCTCTCCTCAGCTAATTCATCGAAGCAAACGCCGTGCCCCACCTGTTGATGCGAAATTGATTTTGGCTCATTGCTCAGGTTAGCAATAACTGTCAAGGGTTCTCCGGTGTCCGCGGTCCTCCTGAATCCGATGATTCCATCGGTTGGCAAGTCCAGTACTTCCTGAGAAGCGTTGGGATGGAAAGCCTTCTGGTTGCGTCGAACCGCAAGCAGACGTCGGTATCCATCAAAGACGCGACGCTGAATCCCCTCTGGTCTCGCCAAAGCAGACTCCAATTCAGAACGCTGGTACTTATGGCGATTAATTCTGCGATTCTGGCCGGAAACTTCGACACCGACCTGGTCGTTGGGACTTCCCACCAAACTATGAAAGTAAACTGCGGGAACACCCTGCATGGACATCATCAATGCTTGCGTCGCCAGAAATCGCCTAGCATGCTCAGCTGCTGATTGTGATCCAGCACCCGACACGGCGCTAAGATAGGTCAAGTTCAATTCATAAGGCTTGTCAGTACCCTCGGCCGTGCGACGCGTGCTCACACGGCCCCCCCGATCCTCCACGGCACGAACCAGTTGTGCGAGTCGCTCATCTGGCACAATCCCTTCCAAGGGACGCACTCCAACGCCATCGTGTGACGCAGTGAAATTAAAAAAGGTTGCTTCCGAGGAGGGAGGTGACAAACCAGCAAGCCAATCTTGCAGCACCGAGGTATCACCACTGTGAATCGCATCAAGCATCAGTGGCGGTAAGCTGAACTGGTAAACCATATGTGCTTCATCCGATCCATTCCCGAAATAGCTGAGGTTCTCTTGATGCGGCACATTTGTTTCTGTCAGAACGATGGTTCCCGGAACAACCAAGTCAAGCAGTCGTCGCATTAACTTGACCGCTGCGTGGGTCTCTGGAAGATGCAGGCAATTAGTCCCCACTTCTTTCCATAAAAAAGCAATGGCATCAAGCCGTATGATTCTCGCACCGCGCCGAGCATACTCAACAAGCACCTCCAACATCCGAAGCATTACTCGAGGATTGGAATAGTTGAGGTCCACTTGATCGTCGCTAAAGGTTGTCCAAATATGCCGATCACCTGAGGACGATGGAAACTTTGTGAGAAGTGGCAAGCTTCGTGGTCGCACAACCTTTGAAAGATCAGCACTTGGATCCTGATCGATAAAAAAGTTCTCATATGCTTCCTCACCTGCAAGATACTTCTGAAACCATTCGTGCTTCTGTGAGGCGTGATTGAGCACCAAATCAAACATTAAATCAAAAGATTCACCCAGCGATGCGATATCCCCCCATGATCCCGATGCAGCATCGACCTTGAGATAATCAACAACAGAAAAGCCATCATCACTTGTGTAAGGACAAAAAGGCAGCAAGTGCACGCAAGACAAGTAATCTTGCATTCGATGGTCCAGAAGAAACCGCCGCTGTGCCTCTAAAGCGGTACCCACATTGTCTTGAACCTGATCCGCATACGTAATCAGCACAACATCTTTTTCATCCCAGAGATCTCTCTTTCTCTGAGAATCTGTCGAGGGTGATTCAAGCAAACATTGAATCCCCCTAATAAGCTCCTCCGGCAATCCTCCATAGAGTTGCCTGATCAAAACCTCAATTTGTGAATCCATTGCCATGCTCCGAGCATCTCCATGTAACAGAAAACCGACCCGCTTGATTACCTACAACTATTCAATCTTGTTGGAGCGGTCCTCAATGCCCAGCAGCAAAGCATCAGCAGATCAAGAGACCCAATAACGTCCACCCATTCCTGAATCAAAGTTGATCTTGGCCTGTAAAGTTGGTCACTAACGCCCGCAGTTTACGCCTAAGCACGCTGTAACTGAAAAATGATTTTCCAAGCTCATAATTGAAGTCGACCATTTCTTGACGGTACTTACGATCATCAATGATTCGCTGCACCTTGGCGACGACATCTTTTGTTAGATAGCCATCCATTGCGATCACCTTCGCACCCTTAGGCTCGATATCAGCAACAAAGATTGAATATCGATTGACCAAGACCGGTTTGCGATAATAAAAGGCCTCGAGCAACGCGTTGCCAAATCCCTCGTAGATACTGGGATAAGTAATAAAGTCAGCTTGAGAATACGCATCCGCGAGGGTGTAAACTCTCTTGCCTTCCTTGGTCAAACGTCGCTTGTCATCCACATGAGAATCACACAGGATCAAATCAACGCCCTGCGATTCCGCCAGCTCTCTTAAGGCGACCAGGTACTCATCACCCTCATCACCACTGGCGTGCGAGATCACCAACTTACAACGATCGTCTCTCAACGCAGCAACCAAAGAAATTGCATGTTCGATCCCTTTCCGGGGCACAACACGCGTGGGTTGCAAAAACAGGATATCGTCGTCACTAAGTCCAATATCTGCCCGGAATTTCTGAGCGTAGCTGTCAGGTGGATCCGGCTCTGTCTCGAAGTCTAAAACATTTGGGACCAAAATCGATGAAACACCTCGCCGATGGGCTAGGTCTTCTTGTGCGAAAGAATTAATCGTAACGTTCTGAATCTGCGGTAAAGCCGGGGGAAACGACATCCAAAGCAAGTCCGTCACGGCCGATACGCTAAAACGATCGCGTTCCCAATAGAAATCATGATGATGGGCAATCGTGGGAAACCCCGTTTCTGCAATGAAATGTGTCAACGCGACGCCAAGCGGCAGATTCATGGGAATGCATAACGCATTCTGCACCACGAGCAGGTCCAAATCAAAACGTCTCGTGAATTCATAAAGTGTTCCCTTCAGGTAATCAGCTAACGCGTAGATGCGTTGGGTCACATCCGGCGTCCGCGTTCGAGTCCCAAAAGCATGGCGATTAATCCACGCAATATCTGGGTGCCCAAAGTACGCGTGGGGGACAACCATCGAGGTTGATTCATCCCGGTCACTCAATCCGGAATACCAATGACTCACATGTCGATGATCCCAAAGAACCTGCGCCCATTTGGCGCTCTCTAGCGATACACCATCCGTACCCGAAAATCGAGTCCCAACAAATCCAATCTGGACGCCCATACGATGCCAAAATCCTCAATGCAATGAATCACTTGATGGCTTGATTACCGTCGCACTTTGATACGAGCCAGAGACACAACCCCGAACCGTGGAGTCAATTCCATGCCCGAACCGTGGAGGCTATTCAATGCCCGAACCGTGGAGGCTATTCAATGGAAGACGAACTAACGTTTCGACTCATTCATAGAACGCCGACCAAGTCACGACTACTGGAGTTTAAGACAATCTAGCAACTGAGTGAGAGATGTCAGCACAAGATCTGGCTGAAGCCCCCTACATCGCAGGTCGTCACCACGGGGTCGAAGGCTGCGTTCATCACCAGCAAACCATGCTGTCTTCATCCCGACCTGCGATGCGGACCATACATCGTTGAGCATGTCATTTCCGACATAAAGAGCCTCTTGGGGAAGAATGCCCCTTCTTTGCAGATTTTGTAGCAAAGCTTGGAAAAGTCGATCACCGGGTTTTGAATGCCGATAACGATTAGAAAAGAAGCACAGATCGTGGCGAAATCCTGACCCCTCAAATTTTTTTAAAATCAGTAAATCCTGCACCAAAAGAGGCGTGAAAACTTGCGCGTTGCTGACAACTCCCAAGTCAAAGCCCCTTGATCCAAGTCGCTCCAGCACCTCTTCCGCACCTGGCATTGGCCAAGTGGGATTCGCCATCGACTCATAAGTGGCGGCCAGGCAAACCACCTGTTCGATGCACTGTTCTGCACGAGGCAAGCCATGATTCGCCAGAACGTTCTGCCAAACTGAGACAATATCAACTTCCGGGCTGGGGCAATCGTCTCCAATCCGTGACGCGTTCATCTTTGAAATCGTGCTTTTCAGTGTTTGGTCGGTCGGTAGGGATTCGAGCTGGTCAGCAAGGCCAGCTTCTGAAACGACACGACCCATCAACGATGAATGGTCATTGGAATCCGCAGATCCAATATCTCCACTTCCGCTGACAACTAATGTTCCATAGACGTCAAAGACCACTGCTCGCACATCCGTAAGCTGACAATGCTTGGGTTGCACAAATGTCTTGATGGGCGCGAGAGCAGAGCGATGATGCAGGATAGAATTCATCCAAGCGTTCGATTTCAACTGATTTCCTCTTCGGTCCGACATGGAAAAAATGATTGCCGTTTGAGCACAAGTTTAAATGCTTCACCGGACGCCGATGGATGGGTGACCGAATCATCAAGACTCGACGCCAACAATAATTTGTATCGCTTGACCAAACGTTGCCGCATGGCATCAATTCCATAGCATTCACTTATCAGATCCGAATTCTTCTCAACCACCGATGGATCAATTGGCTCATGCAGGTATCCAATCAAGTCAGCGGATGCGTTCCGAAGGTTCTTTCGAAATCCATTATCCGAGTGATACTTCTCCAGAACTTGAACCTGCCTTTGCGGGCACAGCAGAGCAAAATCAATTGCATCGGTACCCTCGTCACCAAATGCTTCAATCTTGGGTCGAAACACATCTGGCAACTTGGCCCAGGCTTGGTGTGCCGACGCACTCCATTCTCTTCTGCATTCAGATAACCAACCACTGTTACCTGGAATCATGATTGCGTCATAAAAGCGCCTCAAGTCAATCCCCGATTGTTCAAAGTCCGGAACAACGTTTTGCAATCGGCGGGCGATTACCTCCCGCCCCAATAACCAGGGTTCCAGGAAAGCCATCCCAAAACCCTCTGCGACACTCGTCGAAAGGATGAGATCAGAAGCGCACATATTTTGACGGAATGATACATCAGGATGTTTTCCAGTATCAAAAATCAGACGTGGTGCGAGGTCTCTGGCAATCTTTTTCCAACGGCTATACGATTGGGCTTCGACTGATGTCGTCGGGGAAAGCGTGAGTCCGCTATATCGACTCTCTGGATTTAACTCGCTTAATAAAAGGTATTCACCCAAGTTTTTTCGTCGTATACCGCGAACAGGATACAAACACCATCTGGCATGGTCTGGCAGATGGAAACAACGTCGGAGATGACTCAAATCACTCGATGGATTACTTTCGGAATGAAACGAAGCAGGTGGCTTGAAAACATTATTAGGCAACACACCCACCCGATCCCCAGGTATACCCAAATTACATAAAACACTTGCATCAGTATGAGTCAGCGTTGCATAGTGAATCGTTTCTGCAACAGGGTAGAGGTACTGATCCAGCGTCGCTCTATCTCGAGCACCTGAGCCGTCAATCAATCTCGCATAGTTATCCGGTCGGTAATCCTCAGCAAAATCATGGATTTGCAACAGGCTTCGCCAACCGGCCAATGCAAGTTGACGAACAACAACCGGCAATGCAGTATTCTTACCCAAAGAATGGTTGTGCCAATGCAAAACGGTGTCGTTCTGAGCAAAACCATGTCTCTGCAGAACCAGCTTCAAACGCTGAAGGATTTCTTTCGCACGTCGCTGATTTTTAGAAAAATCGTATCGCTCGCTGTCATAGTCGAACCCTTCGATGCGGGCATGTTGCACGCAATCAGGCAATTCCGGAGGCAGTCCAGAAGCTCGATTACCTGAAATCAATAAGATACGATGACTCGCCTCACCATCAAGCAAACTACTGAGGTGGTTACAGACAACCTGCGTCACCCCACCTCGCTCAAAATGGCAATGCAGATAGACAACATCCAAAACGAATCTTTTCCTTTCCCCAAGGCAACCGTTTTCCGAAAAACAATTACATTGCGGTATTAGCAACCTTTTTTAAAATAGAGCTGAAACCTCGAGAAACAAAGCACGATCATCGCTGCACACCATTTCTAACCCGCGACATCCTAGCGGCGCGACCGAGTCACCAAAAAGGCCAAAGCAAGGCCAGTCATCAATTCACCCCAAAATCGTTTCACGATCCCGACAAACCAATACAAACTCTCAATTTGTGACAGAGGGAAATTAAAAATCCCGGCCCAGGTTAATCTCGCACCTCAGATCCAAACAGTTCTTGAACGACTCACCCTAGAATCCATCAGTCATTGATCCCTTTCTTGAAGGGATCATGAATCACTTGACAGTGGCGAGGCACTCAACAAGGGGTTGCAATGCAGGATAATGCTTTAGTCGAGGCGGATTCAGTCCAACACTGGAACCCGAACCGAAAACAAAAAAAACCTCTTCGCGTTTGCGATTTTTCGACAGATGACCCATTTTGCAAACGATACCAACAGTTCAAAGCATGAAATACAAATCGCCAAAATAAGATCGTCGAAGTCATCGTCTTCGAAATCGACGTTTTCGATGGCTCGGCGATTATGTTTAGGTGGTTGTGGACCGCAGCAACCGGAGCACAGAAAACATGCCTTGAAGAGCGAGAATGATTGAAAGAAAGTCAAGTTTCACCCCTCTGAACAATCCAGATTCTCGAATGCACCCTTCCATGCTGAACTCGATGCTCACTCAGATTGCATCGATATCCCCTACAGTACCCAAGCCCCAGCACGACCAACGATGAACTCGGACGATTTAATTTCTCGATGCCTTCAGTTAACCAACAACGATGAGACTCAGCCCGTTACTCCTGAATCACTGATAGGTTTCTTCCAATGCTTCCGGCCCGATGGCAAAGCCATCGAGGAGATTTTTACTGAACTTGATCAGGGGAATGATTTGCTGGAGCGATTGGAAGAGCTTTACTACTCGGCAGGTGATGACCGACGCCCCAGCGGTGGAAGGGACGCATATTTTGTCGTTCGCCGACCCAAACCCATTGAACCGGCACAGACTGAACAACTGGGGCTAAGCTGGCTTAATGGTATTAGGCAGCTTGCTGTTAAGCTGGACCAAACGGAGATAGCCAACTCCCTGAGGGAGTTTCCGGAAATCAGAATACTTGAGGGCCTACCACCCAAACACCCAAAGGCTGAATCCGAACAACCCAACCTTCTGCGGTCCATCCTTGCCGCGGGGGAGATGACCGCCACCATTTCTGCTGGGCCGGTCGCGGAGTCACTACGTCAAGCTTACTACTTCATCGCATGCGATCCGATGTTGCGAGATTATCTGATGTGGCCTTTCTACCGTTCATCGACTCAACTGAATGATCCATTTGCGTCCTATTTTCAATTATGGCAACACGGGGTGAAATATCGAATCTTCGGAGAAACCCAGGTGGATTTTTACCTTCCGCGGCAACGCGCTGCCTGATCTCGGCTAAAATCTGGCGATTCAAAGATGTTCCTCTCCGAGAAAATGATAGTGATGAAAATTAACGGGATTCAACTGCTAGCGATTACCTTGACATTCGGTTTGTTTTTGGATGGATCACTCGAAGCAAAGGAATCAAAACCAGAGCAACCGAACATTGTCTTCATCTTCGCTGATGACCAATGCTTTAACACCATCAATGCTCTTGGCGGCCACGAGATCGCAACACCTAATCTTGATGCTCTTGCAAAACGGGGAACAACGTTTACGCATGCATTCAACATGGGTTCATGGAGCGGTGCAGTTTGTGTTGCAAGCCGAACCATGCTGAATTCAGGGCGGTTTGTCTGGAACGCCAATGCAATTCACGGTCAAAGCGAAAAAGAACGAAGTGAGGGACGCTGGTGGAGCGAACACCTGAAATCTGCCGGATACCGAACCTACATGACGGGCAAATGGCATTGCCGAGCAAACGCAGAGAAAGCGTTTGACGTGGCTCGTGACATACGCCCCGGAATGCCCAAAGCGGTGGAACTCGGATATAACCGACCGAACGCTGATGGGAGTGATCCATGGTCGCCCTTCGATCCAAAGTTCGGTGGCTTTTGGGAAGGCGGCACGCACTGGAGCGAAGTTGTTGCCAACCATGCAGAGGATTTCCTTGGGCAAGCAGCAACGGAGGAATCACCTTTCTTCATGTATCTAGCCTTCAACGCACCGCATGACCCGCGTCAGGCTCCAAAGTCATACGTCGACCAATATCCAGCTAACAAAATTGCTGTTCCCAAAAACTTCCAACCTCTCTACCCATTTGCCGAAGCAATCGGGTGCGGACAGGGTCTCCGTGATGAACGACTCGCTCCGTTTCCCCGGACAACTCATGCAGTCCAAGTTCATCGAGGCGAGTATTACGCATTGATCACTCACATGGATGCCCAAATTGGGCGAATCCTTCGCGCTGTGGAACAATCAGGCAAAGCTGACAACACTTGGATTTTCTTCACAGCCGACCATGGCTTAGCCGTTGGACAGCATGGCCTATTTGGTAAACAGAACATGTATGAACACAGTGTTCGCGTGCCCTTCATCGTTAATGGCCCCGGGGTCGCTGCTGGAAAATCGATTTCAGAACCGATCTATTTACAAGACATCATGCCGACCTCTTTGGAACTGGCAAATTGTGAGAAACCGGAGCATGTTGAATTCAATAGCTTGCTGCCACTTCTCGCTGGACAAAAGAGCCCGTACGAATCGATCTATGGCTGTTACCTTGATAAACAGCGGAGCATACGAACGCGGACTCACAAATTGATCGTTTACCCCGGGGCACCTCAAGTTCGCCTGTACAACCTTGAGAAAGACCCGTTGGAAATGAAAGATCTTGCCCAAGACGCTTCCAATCGACCACTGGTACGAAAACTCTTCGATCAGCTTGTCGCTATCCAATCTGAAATGCACGATGACCTCGACCTCAGCATGCTTCGGCCATAACGGACTCATGCCGGCAACCACGAAATCATCAGATTGCTCGGTGGTGGCATGATCGATGGAATCGGCAATTGATTTTCATGTTCACCTGGAAAATCATCGATCGACTCGAATTCGATGACTTCATCGACATTCAACACGATTGAGATGTGTGAACAACGCCGGTCCCCTGCTGTTTCATTCACAAACAAAATTCTCGCCCGCCATCCCATATCCACATGCAACCTTTCGACACGCACAACCGAACACGAATTATCTTTGGCGAGGGAAAAGTTGATTGCTTGGGAAAGGTGGCCAGTGACTTCCGACCAGTCTCTGTTTTGGTCGTGAGCGACCGAGGTATTCGAGAAGCTGGTCATCATGACCGGGCCGTCAGGGCACTGGAGAAGGAAGGCATCAAGGTCAGGTGCTTTCACGAGTTTAGCGAAAACCCCACCTCGGCCATGGTGGACGCAGGTGTTCAGGTCGCGGCCGAAGTCAAGCCGGACCTACTCGTCGGAATTGGTGGTGGAAGCAGCATGGATTGCTGCAAGGCTATTAACTTTGTCTATTGCTGTGGTGGATCGATCCATGATTATCATGGAACAGGAAAAGCAACCTCCGACCTGCTTCCTATGATCGCTATCCCGACGACAGCCGGAACAGGCAGCGAAGCACAATCCTACGCCTTAATTAGCGACGCAGAGACACACATCAAGATGGCTTGCGGCGATGCGCGAGCTGCTGCAAAAGTGGCAATCCTTGATCCTCAACTTACGATCACTCAGCCTGAACTGGTGACTGCACTGACGGGCATTGACGCAATTTCTCATTCAATCGAAACCCACGTCAGCACTCGACGCAATGCGGTTTCCACCACCTACAGTCGCCGGGCCTTTGGAATGCTCGCTAACTCTTTTGAAAGAGTTCTGAACGAGCCGGAAGACATCGAAGCTCGCAGCATGATGCAGCTCGGTGCCTATTACGCTGGTTTGGCTATTGAAAACTCAATGCTCGGAGCCGCACACGCCACCGCAAACCCGATGACCGCGCGGCACAACATTACTCACGGACAGGCAGTGGGAGTCATGTTACCGGCCGTCGTCAACATGAATGGACAACAATGCTCTCGGGAATATGCGGAGCTAATTCGAGAGATTGACCCCTCAACAGCAGAAGAAGAAGCAACAGAAAGACTCAGAACACAAATACTTTGTTGGCTCGAGAAAGCAGATCTTGCGACATCGATTCATGCCTTGAAGATTACACCCGACTCCTTACAGCCGCTTGTCGCTGAAGCCCTTCAACAATGGACTGGGAATTTTAACCCTCTGCCGCTTGACGAAGAAAACGTACAGGCTCTCTATTGTGCGGCAATCTCGAACACATTTCCCGATCTCACCAAAACCAATGTTCGCAGCATATAATTTGGCTACACTTCGTTAGCTGCCGACAACTCGAACTGGGTTCGACGGGTGCCTGATTGCGACGTTACAAGAGCGAAATCATTGATAGGACAATTCAATCTTCCAACAATGCCTTGATCTCAACCGGATTGAGAATCTACCTTGAACACGTCTGTTAATGCCAATAAGTAAAGACTCGTGGGTAAGTCGATTGCCTTGATGAGGAAAGCCAAGCATGAGTCCCGATCCAACGCATTCAAGTGCCCGAAACCCCGACTCCGAAAGGAGCCTGCTCGGCAAAACGGACTGGAAACAGACACCATCCTCGGAGCTGAACAAGGACTCTTCCAGCACCGATCACCTTAATCGTGGCGACAAAGAGGAAGCGGGAAAGCAAGCAAGAGTTCAAGAAAAATCGGAGGCACCTCAAGCGGTAAAGATCGAGCGACGTCAAACGCTTGAGCATCACCTTAGGGCTAGCCCCACGGATCTTGATGCGTACTTGGAACTGGCCCACATCTATCGGAATGAGAACCGCCCGGCAGATGCCAGGCGAATTCTTAAGCAAGCACGAGAAGTTTTCCCAGAAGACGAATCGGTCTTATGGGAATATGAAGAGGCAGTTCTAGCTCGATCGCTACAGCAATTACGAGAAGTCGCTGAAATATCGCAGCGTCTCAACACCAATGAGATAGATCGCGAATTGCAACGCAGCGAAAACGATTGGGCCTGTCGTCGTATTGAGGTCTGCCAATCTAGACTTGCGAGAAACCCAATGCTTGATGACCTTCGCCTCTCCCTGGGTGAGGCGATGCACGATGCTGGACGATATGAAGATGCAATCCATGAACTCAGCTGTGTCCTTGAAAAAGATCAACATTCGCCCCATGCCTATCTGCTACAAGGTCGCTGTTATCTACAATTGGGTAAAACAATCGAAGCAATGTCAGCATTGAGGGCAGTGGCGTTAAGAAGAGCCGTTGTTGCACCCGCCAAAATCCGAGTCTTGGCACTTCAACTTCTCATTAGCCATGCTCATCGCACAGGGGTTACACAGACACTTGCTCTTTACCAGGAACAGCTTGCTAGAGCAGAAAAGGAAAGCCTTGAAAATGAAAACCCAGCTTGAATTTAAACCCGGTTACGTAGTGAAATGATAATTCGCTTTACGACCCAAACGCTGCGGCATAGATCGAGATTTTCAACAGTTCAATCACGAACGACCCTGAGTCATTGCGTCTCCTCATAACAACTCGGATTTTCAGATGAACCAAGCAGTTGTCAATCCAGAGCACCTTAGACAATTCGCCAGCCAACTTCATCGATTTTCAGAAGAGATGCGGCAACAGTCCACCTCTTTGGGTGCTCAGATGAATCATCTCGAACAGACATGGCGAGATGAACAGCAAAGAAAATTTTCTGGCGAGTTTTCGGCGCAACTTCAACAGATTGCAAAATTAATTCAATCCACCGAAGAACATATTCCTTACCTGCTAAGAAAAGCTGAGCAAATCGATGCCTACTTGGGACGATAATGGAATCCAGTAACGTTACGAACATTGATTCACTCGAGTCATTCCACCGAGGAATCCTGCAACTTTCGCATGAGATCCGAACCATTACCGAGGAGATTCGCGCCTCGGTCGTTCGCGCTGAAGAATTTTTCACGCAAGAGCAACCCAGCTACTGGCGTCAGCAAACCAAGATTGCTGAACAGTCTCTCAATGAAGCCAAGGAACAGCTTGCAGCAAAAACAGCGACCGCTCGCCCAAATGATCGCCCTGCTGCAAGCGAAGCGCGCAAGCGAGTTTATCAAGCTGAGCGACGGCTTGCTCAATGCAACGAAAAGCAGCTAATGTGCAAGAAATGGTCGTTCAAGATTTCCAAACAATGCGATGAACTTCTCGGACCGATGGCGGATATTCTCGACCACTGCGATGCAGTCCTTCCGCAAGCTGCCGCTGAACTGAGAGGACTTGTTGGACAACTTCGAAGTTATGCCGAGCAGGCGGAAAAACCACTCTAGAGAGCAATTAACGGCTAAAAGAATACTTGCCTCAATCTACATGAATCATTTCATTTACGTTTAACCCCTGCCTCAATACTTACCGATCGTGCTCCTCAACTCCCCGAATCCGCGTTGTCGTAACACCGAATCCGCGTTGTCGTGACACCGAATCCGCGTTGTCATGACACCGAATCCGCGTTGTGGTGACACCGAATCCGCCTTGTGGTGACACCGAGATCTTTATCCGGGCCGTCTGGAAATGAACCGAAGAACTCGCCTGAGACAGGCTGAGATTGTTGTGCAAACCGCTTCCCCTGCGAGGATGGACCGCGGTATGGCATAATCCGTGGCAGAAACAGTTCCAGAGTGATTCATCGGATCACCGCCTTTCCGGAGGAATTCAAGGTGTTATCATCAAATCCGACACCGTTTCCAGGACGACAATCACTTGAGGCAACTCGTGCAAACTAATTGAATCAACTCACGATGCGATACGATGGATAGCTTCCCTTCCTCCAAAATCAACCAACATGAACATGACTGATTCGAGCAACGAAATCTTTGAGCGACTCTCACAATTAACCGGTCAGTCTTCGGAAATACTGGAAACAATCATTGAGCATTTCCGAAAAACCGCCCAACCAATGGAATTGTTTGAAGCGTTAAAGATGCGAGTTCGGGATCAACTGGGCCTACCCTTGATGAGCCATGAAAATGAGACTCGTCGGGCTGAGGATGTTGAGCGTCAACTCGAGCAGGGATTACTTGATGCGTGCCGAGAAGCCGGTGCGATGCTGATTGAGATGGGGCGTATTGGTGAGGGGTGGATGTACTTACGTCCCACCGGCGACGTCGCTGGGGTCAGGGAACTCTTGGCCAAAGTAAAGATTAACGATGACAATTACGAAGAGATGATTCAAGTACTTCTTCATGAGGGAATTGACATCGCTCGAGGATTCCAGGCTGTTCTAGATCATCAAGGAACTTGCAACAGCATCACACTTTACGATCAAGCCATCGCCAATCGAAGCAAGCAAGATCGCGCCGCGGCCGCGGCATGCCTACTCAACCACTTCTACAACGAACTCAGTGAAATGGTTCGTGCTGACATCTCTAATCGTGAGGCTCCCGCCGATCCTGATGAATCACTGCATGACATGATTGAAAAACGTCGCTGGATTTTATCCGAAGGAGGCTATCATTTGGACACCACGCATTTGGCTTCAACTGTCAAAATTGCCTCGGTACTTGATGATCCCGAACAGCTTCAGAAAGCGTGGGAATTAACTCAATATGGAAGACGACTTCATCATCAATTCCAGTATCCCGGAGACGAGCCGTTTGTGGACTTCTACCCAGCCTATTCCACCTTCTACTCCGTCCTGCTTGGCGAAAACGTCGAGGCTGGGCTAACCGTCTTCCAACGCAAGGCAAAAACCGTAAACGCTTCAGAACATGGAACCGGTGCGATGGAAACCTATGTCGACCTGCTTGATCGTGTTGGTCGCCATCAGGAGGCGATTGAGACGGCGGTTGAAATGATCCCCAACGAAGTGCCAGCTCAACGAGTGATACCGATGCTGCTGGAAATTGCTGAGAAAGCAAAACAGGTAGATGGTCAGAATGGATATGACGTGTTACTCGAGTATTGCAAGAAAAAACAAGATGTACTCGGATACGCGGCGATGCTCGACGCCTCGAAACAGTGATCCCCCTCGACTTTCACAAGTTACCGCACAATGGATGAGGTCCAAGTATCTCTACCAAGGTTTAAATCTTTGTTGCTCGAAGAAATCGGCTGCTTGAAAATACAGCCGATGCCTGAGGACGTTGCCTAGAGATACATCCCCACAAAACCGTCGCTTTCGTCACTCTTGGCTTGAACCGCTCGGATGCGTTGCTCGGTTCGTTCCAGATCGCCGGCAGCAATATATCGGTCAAACTCAACAAGGACCGCGTGTCGCACGCTTTCCGCCAGAAAATCAACAACTGGTTCGGTCAGCCATGGACAGGTTTCTTGTTTCAAATCAACCACTACATCGACAGCTTTTGCCTTTCGGTCATCTTGATCCGTCAGGACGGTCCCTTCAAAACTCAATATGACCGAACCAATCTCTCGGGAATTGGTCAAATGATAGGTGCACTCACCACGATGCACATAATAGGTATTGTGGCTGCCATGCTTCGAAATCGCTTGTTTGACTCGCAGAAGAAATTGCTCATAGACAGGTGATGCATCCATCGGAACATCAAAGCGAGTCACTGCTCGCAGGGGCAAACATTCAAATTCGAGATCGACCCATTGTCCGTTCATTTCGTTTCCTGTAATCATTTGCCCCGCGGTGAGAAACATCAACGTTGTTTACTCACCACCACTTGGATTCACCTAGAATCTGCATTTGCAAGTTTCCAACGAAAATGGATCGGGAAACCTTTGACCAAGAAAAGCAATGCAACACCCCGCGTGTTTGCCATCGTGTTTTTCGAATCGGCACGGTCATTCAAATGCCGTGCGTCCAACATTTGATCAACTGCATCGCCTGATCGATGCATCCATTAAACGTTTAGAAGTATCGTTGAACACATGGCTTGATCCAATTTCCACCCCGCCAAATGTGAACAAGGGGCGGAAAAGGAAGTATCATCGACACGAATGGAAGCATTCGTTACTCGGCAAGGGACAACCCGTCAACGCGTCGTTCAATCGCAAGATGCTTCTCTGCGATTTCTTTCTCGAGAAGCAGATTATGCTGGTGCAATTGCGCCATTTCCGTTCTCATCAGATCAAGTTGGTCACGCATTTCAGCGGTGTAATCTTCAATCGCATTTTTCTCAACGCGAAACTGATCCCTATCCTGCTCAAGCTTCAACTTAATATCCTGATTCTCAACCAACATTGCTTCTGTTTTTGCAACCGCCTTCTTCAGAACTTGCTCCTCATATTCTAGTTCTGTCTTGCGGCCGGCTAGCTCATCAAGACGCAATCGCAATCGACGCAGGATGTACCGATAGTCATTAAGAGGTCGCAGATAATATCGATCTCGCTTTTCAATAATGCCGTCATTAACTAGCTCATTAACCGCCTCTTCTTTCATGAGAAGTTCATCCCCCTTACTGAATCGCACCGCTTCTCCATTCTGCAAACGCCCATCGACGGCACGACCGTTGCCGTCAAAGAAACCACCGTCTAGAGCTCCGCGTTGCTCGGGACTGTCAACGGCTATGTCGTAACTTTTGATAAACTCGACCTTCCACCAGCGACTGACAGGGGAATCATCATCCGTTGCCCGGCGACCATCCTCGAGATAGGTCTTTTGAGAATCAATCGCGGTTTGCAACGCCGGATTTTGCGGTGACTGAGGATTCTTGATCAAGTCACTTGCTTTGGTGAATAAATCCTTCACGAGATCAGAATCGACACGTCCCAAATATTCATCGTCACTTTCAGTGCTTCCAGCCGCAATGAATGGATCATGAGCATCCAATGGCAACAATTCGTAAAGGGTCCAACTCGGATTTTGCACCAAATTTTGTAGATTCTGTAAAGCGTATCTTTGAGTGATTTCCAATGAACTCGTTGGTGAAAGCGTCACGGAGTCCGGTGTGCTGGCGGTAACACGGTACTCACCCAAATAAACGCTTGGCAGCATTTGTTGCTGTGCGTCAGGAACTTCCCCAAAGCCATAAACGACCATATCGACTTCTACGAGAGGATCCGCAGGCCCTGCTGCAGGAGCGGCCGGTGGTTCATTTGCAGGAATCCCAGCAACCCCACCCACGTTCTCAGGCTCTTTTTTTAGAACGACTTGGGCGTTGTTGATTTGCTGCACCCGCAAATTTCGCCAACGTCGGCCCGCTTCTATACCAACCTTGGAGAGCTCGATCCCCAGTTCCACCACACCCTGGCCAAGCTGCGGATTTTCGATGTCACCATATTTGATCAGCCGCTGTTCCGCCACAACTTCCTCTCGCCGCCGCTCAAGGTCTTCCTTGACTTTATGCCAAGCATTTCTGCTTTTGAGCACCCCGGCGGTGGGGAAGAGAAAAACAACGGCAAGTAGCATCGTGATGCAAACGGCAACAAGATTGAACCATCGCCACTCCGGCGATGCCTTCCAAACGACTACGAAAAAGCCGATCAGGAGGCCACCCAACAACGCACCGAGGACTAGATACATCATGGTCGTACTTCGAGTACCTAATGTTTTGAATTGGGATTTTCGTCTGGGACGAGAAGCAGGTTTACTCGCTATTACACACCGAACATCTTGCGATTTTCCGGTTCCGGGACATGCCGAGGCGCGAATGTGCCTTCTCGAATACTAAGTTGGGTGATTTGTAACGTCAAGGATTTCTGGTTTTTACGGAGGAAATCATTCTCAAAGCAAGCTCATTTTTGATTCCTATAACAACCTCTGCCGCTGATGACCAGTCTAACCCGATGTTTTCTCATTCCAAACCTTCAAAGCAACGTATTTTGCCTAACCCGAACGACCCCAACAAACAGAACACTCAGAAAGGAAACCCGTGCCCTCATGATCACTACGACTGTTTTTACCCTCTGCGAACACCGAATTGGTTTCTGTGGGAATCGGTATATCCCGTAATACCGGTTCGAAATGCAATCTCGATCCTCCAGATTCTGCGGCAATTACTGTCATGCATCATCTTTCCCGCCCTCAATTTGGTTCAACGAGTCTTCTGGTTGCAGCAATTGCCGTGACCACCTCCCTGGCGGGGTGCCACCGGCAGTTTTACCGAAAGCAGGCTGATCTGGAGGTCAATGCTCTCTTAGATGAGAAGGCATCCGCTGTTGCCCGCCCCCCCAATGTAGTGATCAGAACGGAGGTTGATCAACGCAGTCGAATGTTCAACCCGTTCGATCTTGATTTTCAGCCAATGCCGTTGGATGACCCCGCTTCCTATCAGTACATGCAATGTGTCGATGAACGCCGAGGCTACCCCTTGTGGGACGCAGCTGGATTCACCAACACCACAGAGAACCCCGATTGGTGGAAATACTTGCCACTTGATGAGGACGGGGTACTGGTTCTCAATCAGGAAAATGCCGTTCAAATTGCTCGGTTACACTCCACACAATATCAAGAAGAAGTTGAGTCGCTCTACTTTTCGGCATTGGATGTTATTGCACAACGATTCCAATTTGAGACGCAATTTTTTGGCGGAGCTGACACATCATTTTCCACCCTCAGCGGCGGACCCTCATCGGTTGAGTTAGGCGACCGAAACATGGCGATGCGTCGCGGATTCGTTAACGGTGCCGATTTACTGGTCAACGTGGCCAATACGATCGTCTGGGACCTTACCGGAAACTCGAGTGTGCGAACCTCCTCTTCGATTCTTGACTTTTCGCTCGTTCAACCGCTACTTCGGAACGCAGGACGAGACAAAGTGATGGAAGGCCTGACGCAATCCGAAAGATCACTGCTGGCCAGCATTCGCGGTTTCGAGCGGTTTCGTCGATCCTTCTACCTCAACATCACAGTTGGCTCACCCACTGCAAGAATTGCACAAAATTCCGTTGGCTTCATTGGCGGTCCAAGCGGGTCCGGTGGTGCCAACGGTAGTGCAGGGGGATATGTTGGCCTGCTTCAAAATCAGTTACGGATTCGCAACACAGAAGAAAACATCGCACGTCAAACTGAGAACCTACTGATGCTCGAAGACTCACTCGTTGAACGTCTGACTACCATCCCCGAGTCAGCCGGACAGATTGTCAGTGACCGACTTCAAATTGCACAAACCAAAGCTGCACTTCTTCGTGCACAGAGCAGCCTCGTTAGCCAGCAAGCGAGCTATCAGCGTTCCACGGATCAATTCCTGCAGTCACTTGGCCTTCCTCCTTACATTTGCGTCAAGTTGGACGATCCTATCCTGAGCCGTTTTGAATTAATCGATCGCACACTTCAAAAACGAGGCGAAGAGCTTAGCACGTTAAGAGCCAATGTTGGGGAGATTAACGTTACCATCCTTGATTCTGCAGAAGTAACAACGGATGAGAACACCGGTCTTCCTGTTTCAAATATCAAATGGTCGGAGACGCTTGCTGCCTCTCTCGTACGACTCTCAGAGGAATTGAGTCCGCTAGAACAGTTCGTGAAAGACCTGATTGACAATGACCTGACAACCATTGGCAAGGACATCGAAGATCTACGGAAATCGCTTCCTGAACGCCGCAAGCAAACAAAACAACTTCAGGATCTCTATGAGATTGAAAAGCAGAGTATCTGTGGAATTCTCAAGCTTGCAGAAATAGACGATTCGATTTTTGAAACTGATCAACTAGCCGGCTTGGTGGATGAACTGCAGGGGGAACGTACAAAACTCCAAGTGAACCTAAAGAAGTATCGAACTCGCATTATCGAATTGCAGCAATCATTCAAATCCCTAGAAGTAAGTGGCCCGACAACCGAGGCAACGGAACTGGCCAGTCAACTCAGAGATGAAATCATCTTGGCTTCCCAGGATATCGTTGCTGAAATCGGCGATGACGTGCTTTTGCTGCAGCTGATTCAAGCACGAGCGAGAACGGAAAGTGTTTTGCTTCCCGAAATCGATATCACACCTGAAATTGCATTTCAAATTGCTCGACGAAATCGTCGTGATTGGGCTAACGCCCGCGCTGCATTGGTTGACTCATGGAGACAGATCGAAGTGGTAGCGGATGATCTTGAAAGCTACCTCGATGTTGTGGTCAGCGGAGGTGTTGGAAATACGAACGTCAACAATTCACTTTCGAAAAGTGCGTCGCTAAACCTTGGGCTGCGGTGGGACGCGCCAATCACTCGCTTGCTGGAACGAAATCGCTATCGCAGTGAGCTGATCCGATACGAGCAGGATAAAAGACAGTACTACAAATATGAGGACGCCATCTGGCAATTATTGCGTGCCGAGGTTCGTCAATTACAAGCCAATCGATTGCGTTTCGAATTGGGTCGTCAAGCGGTCACCATTGCCGCCGAGCAAATCGACCTGAACACGGACATCCGTCTATTGAGAGATGTTGGAGGAAACCAACAAGGTCCAACCGCTGCCCGTGATGCGATCGAGGCGATCAACACATTACTCGACGCTCAGAATGGACTTCTCGATATTTTCGTTAGTTACGAGGTCATTCGACGCAATCTGGACTTGGACATGGGAACAATGGAGCTAACTCCTGAGGGCCTTTGGCTCGATCCGGGTAAAGTCTCCGCTGAACAACTCTTGGCCCTGCCTGGAACGTCCGGCGGAGGTCTTTTAGAAAATGACTGCAACGATTGTGGTCTACGCTACAACTCGTTGCCATCTGTCCCAGATTTCACCGGAGCTAGTGCACCAGCGATTGAAAGCACCGGAAAGTCCCTGCTGGATAAGAACTCAATGAAAGCCATCGAGCGACGCCCCTCTCGCGTTACCGAGCTGAACACAGGCGTCATTGAGCCTGTTTCAGCGACCGAAGCAATCACCAACCGTGATTCACCAACCCCCGGTACGAGCTTCAACAACCAGAAAAATTTCTCAAAGGCAGGATCCAAGATCAGCCCAGTAAAGCTGCAGCCAGCAAAGTGGTTTTCAATCGACTGATCCTTCCGACGCATTGAAATCCAGACACTGCCCGCTTCGCACCGTGTCTAATCAATGCATTTTCGTGATGGATACGGATGTCACACGACCAAAGCCTACTCTGCGAGTCCGATTGATAGACCACGATTCGTTGGCCCCATATGACGAATTAGCCGAGGATCTTGGACCGCAATTCAGTCAGCAGCTCAATCGCTTGGCCAATTTCTGCGCGCTGACGTGCTGGATCCTGCGGGATTTCCCTCTCAATCGTCAACGGTCCGGTGTAGCCGATCTGTTGAAGCGTCCGCAGGTAACGCTCCATACCGACGTCACCTTGGCCCAACGGCACCTCGGCGCCCCAAGTTTCACCCGGCTGATCACTCCAAGTCCCGTCTTTGCAATGCACACTTCGGACATGCGCCCCCACTTGCTCGAGAGCATCAATCGGTTCTCCTGTTCCGTACAAAATCATGTTGGCGGGGTCGAAATTAATCTTCAAGTTGTCTCGCCCAACTTGGTCAATGAATTCAAGTAATCCCCCAGCCGTCTCCTGACCCGTCTCAAGATGCAAGTATTGGTCGTGAGATCCGCAGTGATCACATAACTGCTGAGTCACTTGAACGATTTCCTCATATCCTGCAGCTGAAGCTTCATGAGGAATGAATCCCAAGTGCAGTGCGACGGTATCACAACCGAGCCACCTTGAGAAATCAGCGATTTCGAACATTTCCTTGAGACGCGACTCGCGAGACTCAGCGGGCACCAGACCGACCGTTTTGACAACCGTCGGAATATCAGCATAGCTTTCACCCTCAAAGCCTCCAAAGACAGCAGTGCAACGCACCTGCATGTCATCTAATTGCGTCCGAAAAGATTCAGCTGCTTGACGATTCCGCTTCTCTGAATGCGGAGCATGCAACTGAATGGTGGGAAGCTTCAATTCTGAAATAACATCCCACGCTACTCCGAGACCAGCGTCAACGGAAGCAAAAACACCAATCGGCCAAGAATCCATAAGTAATCTCTTCACTTGGTTGAATACAAAAGTTTTTAGCTTGAGCCGGTACGTCACTCGGCCTTAAATCATCGGTCACCGTTGACAAACAGCTAACTCGTTTCCCAACGAACAGCCAACAGGCGGGCAATGAGTAGAAACGCTACGCCACTCAATGTCAAAACCATGAGCTGGGGAGCCAATGAATTGACCGGTAATTCACGCCAGAAAATCTTATCATAGCCATCGATTGCCCACGCATTGAAGGTTAACAACCCCGCACGCTGCAACGATTCATTCATCAGATACCTTGGTACCATCGACCCCCCCAACGCACTCATTGTCAGAACGATGATTGTTGACAAACCATTCAATTGCCCGCGACTGCGGCACAGCGTTGCCAAAAAAAGGCCAAATCCTGACACCGCAAGAGAGGTTGCGAGGGTCATCATCAAAAAGCCATCCCAGTGACCCAACAGGTCGACGGAAAAAACCAAATTAGCCCAGGCAAACATGACCGAAACTTGAAGCACACCCACGAATGTTATGTAAAACCACTTCCCCAGAAGCAACTGATCCATCGTCAAGTGCGAAGAGAGCAAACGCTCCAGAGTTTGATTCTCCCTCTCTTCAAGCAAGACTCCACCGCCCGCGGTCGCGCCGAACAATAAGAACATCACCGCAATCCCTGCCGCATACATGCTAACGACTGGATTCGCCTTTCCATCCGCCATGACATTGACGACTTTCAGATCGTGCCCCCAACTCCCGCTGAGATTTCTTCCGGTCGGTAAAGAAACGTCTTTGGGATCGGAAATGTCTTGGGTACGATTGCCAACAATTTGATCTGGCATCGCAGCAAACAAGCGCACCTCGCCTTCATCGGCCTCATGAACTTGAGAACCTAACTCATCACGTGATACTCGCTTTGCGAAGTTTTCCTTGGCAGAGAAACTTGAACCAATCGCCGACTCCGTCACCGAATTGAGTTCACGCCCGATTGGTGGGTCAGTACGACTTCCAGAGATTGGGTTGGTAAGACTTCCTGAAATATGGGACCGTCCAGCATCCAAAACCGTTAACGCCTTCAAAATCACTGACTCCACATATCGAGCTGCGATTTGATCAGATGCATCGGTTAACAATTCAATTGACAACGGTGGCGTGCTCATTTCGGAAACGTGACCAGCGCGTGAGTCGCTTTGAATAATCACTCCCGCTTTTGCTTGACCGCGTTGAACCAATTCACGAGCCTGCTGGATACTGAGAGACGAGTCAACTTCCTTGGAGAAGATTAATCCGTCATCTTCTTGCAAAATCTGGATCAGATTCAGTCCTTGCTCGCCACCTGATCGGTCAACAACCACGATCTTGATTTCACGCCTCTCACCAGCTCCGATGCCCCGCCCAAAAATCAACGCGAAAATGCTGAAAAAGAGAATCGGTAAGCAAAAAGTGAGGACCAACTCTACAGGCCGATGCAACAGCTGCCGGAGGCTAAGATCGAAGACCGTAAAAATCATCTTGCAATCTCTTTAGGGGAACGAATTCGGGGACAGATGTGGTTTCTCAATCATCACGCAGGTGGTCACCCGTTAACTCGAGAAAAACATGATGCAGAGATGGTGATTGGATCTCAATGTCTTGAACGATGCCGAACTGCGACTTAATCACCTTGAGCAATCCGGGCAGATTCTCAGCGACGTCATCCATTCTTGTTGTGATCGATTGCTCCGCAGCTGATAGCTCGCTGACTTCACACCGATGACCAGCTATTAACTGTTGACTCTCCAACGTTGTGCCTTCCAGATCCGATGATTCCACTCGCATGCGAACCCATCGCGAGGTGCCAACTGAGTGGTCGATCAGTTCATCGATCGTTCCGTCTGCTACTACGCTGCCTCTATCAAGAATGACCAGACGATCGCACTGGCTCTCTGCTTCCTCCAAGTGATGAGTCGTCAAGAGAATCGAGCACCCACCGTCGCTCAAAGTATCGATCATCGTGTAAATTCGCTCGCGGCTCTGCGGATCAACACCAACTGTCGGCTCATCAAGAAGAAGAATTCGGGGAGAATGCAGCACACCGCACGCGAGATTGATGCGGCGTTTCATTCCACCAGAAAAGTTCCGAACCAAATGCTGAGATCGATCCTCCAATCCTGTCCAGTGCAACGCCCACTTCACTCGATCACGCAGCAACCAACCACGCAATCCATGAAACTTGCCGAAGATCATCATGTTTTCACGTGCAGTGAGGTCCTCGTAGATCGCCAATTCCTGCGGAACCACCCCAATCTCTGATTTGGCGCGTTGATTTGTCAACGGCTCACCACGCATCCAAATATCACCGCTGTCGTGACGTACCCTGCCCGAGAGACATCGAACCAAGGTGGTCTTACCGGCACCATTGGGTCCCAAGAAGCCAAGTCTCTCGCCTTGCCTGAGAGAAAAACTGACACCGTCCAGTGCGCAACTTCCACCAAAACGCTTCCGCAACTCGCGAATACTGATGGCGTAGGGCGTTTCGAAATTAGCCTGAGACGTAGTCAAAATGAAGCAGTCGATACGTACCGGAAAGGAATGGTTCAAATCAGGGACTGAATCTAACCGACAATCAGCCTGGCTGTCATTGTTGCGGTAACTGCCGGCGGAGGCAAAAGCAACCAAAACAAAAGACAGAAGATCTGCTGAAAACGCTGGATTCTTACTGCCTCGTCGCAAGATCAAGAAAAAACAGCTTGAGTCCTTCTCCGCCGACCGTATGTCGCTGGATTCCAGCAGCGGATCCCAAGCAGCGGATCCCAAGGATCCAAGAGACCGTTGGTTTCCGTGTTGGGGTCTCTCCTCCACTCCAAAGTTTTCAGAAAAGGCCAGAAACTCCTTATATCCGCGGCAAGATAGGCAAGACACGCGAGGTTTTCCAAGTGCTGATGCATCCATTCGATCCAACCCTTGGGTAAGGTCGATGCAAAAAGATGGGTGGTGCCTCCCTCGTAAAACGACCACTGATTGCTATCAAAGGAATTCGCTGTGCCCGATGTTTTCGCTGATCCCGACAGATCGCATATGGAAGATGACGGGTGGGGTGTTGTCGAGTCTCAAAAGCACCCGGGCCTTCCCGATATCCTCGGTATTTGGCGTGTCGGTGGGCTTCTTTATGAGAGTAGCCGCTGTCGAATTTCCCTTGCTCAACCAGCAGATTCCAGGGGCAATCCTCGCTGGGATTACGTGATCAAGACCTCCTCTGATGCAATTGATCCCTGGGAAACAAGGCGTCAGGTGAATCAATTTATGGCGGCCAGTTCCAAGGCCGGTCACCATCCCAACCTGATTCAAACCCTGGATGGTTCAGCGACGGCCAATCTCCCCTACGTCGTGATGCCTCGGCTCGAGGCTTCCCCCATGGAAAATTTATTACTGGGTGACTCACCAACCCCATTACCTGTAGCCTTGTGGTTCGTTCGGCAAGCCGCTGAAGCGGTTAGCGTTTTGCATCGAGCAGGGTGGGTGCATGGGAATATGACGCCGGCCAACCTACTGGTGGACGCTCGAGGACATCTGACCGTCATTGATTTAGGGCTGGCCCAAAAAATCCATACACTTCCAAACATCCAGACTCGAAAGCATGCGGCCTATGCGGCCCCCGAATCTCTCAACGGAGAGTTGGCAGCCATTGCGGCAATGGATGTCTTTTCACTAGGACGCATTCTCTGGCAGTGGTTAACCAAGACATTGCCCGTCAATCAACGATTGCTGGAGCCGATTGCAGATTTAGTTGAATCGATGGTTTCCAACGATCCGTCCGATCGCCCCGAGATACGAAGTGTTGTCAAAAGATTACTGCAATTGGAATTGCAGGTACTGGGTCGACACATCGGTCCGAGCAGCAGTCTTCAGGTGGCCTAGGGCTAAGACCTGGGCCTAGCCTTGAACTTGAACTTGGGCTTGCCAATCCAACCATCAAGGTTTGCCACTGTTTTTTTAATCGGTTGAAAATCAACCCGGTCAATCGGCTTCGGTATCCGTTTCCAATTCGGCAACGGGTAAAAAATCAAGACTAAAGCATTGCTCCGCCGTCACAACACCCGACGGAGATGCCGACACGACATCCATCTGTGTCACGAGAGTGCGCCACCGTTCCGGTGACATTTTACCAATCTCATTCTGCTCAAGCGTTGGCGGGATCACCAAAGTTCGCAACTGCTTGACTCCATACTCCAAGGCCTCGGCTGTCATGCCATGTTCGTTTGCGGCGAGGATCGCTTCGTTTCCTAAACTGGGGTCGATCATGTATCGCTGCCAACCGGAACATGTTGCCTGCACAAATTTGCGAACCAAATCTGGACGTTCTCTGATCATGTCCCCAGTGGTCACCAACACACTTGCGTAGGGATTCCAACCGAGATCACTGACCATTAGGCGACGAACCTTGACACCTTGTTGCTCGGCAAGAAGTGGCTCAGCAAACGAATAGGCTTGAATTGCGATGTTCTTATCAGAGACCAAAGAGGTGACACTGCCATGGTATGGCACCTCTTTCACTTGATCCAAGATCCCTTTGCTTCGCATGAATTCAAGAAAAGGACGTCCGGCTTGCCGCTGCAGTGTCATTCCAGCGAGCCCCGTAAAATCTTTTACTCCGCTTGCTTCCTGAACAAGAATGCAGCGAGGGCTATCTTGCATGGCAGCAGCCACCGCCACAATATCCAATCCCTCTCGACGATACGTCACGACATCATCGGCGTTGGCGAAGGCGAATTGAACTCTACCGAGTTGCAACTCAGGTGCAACGGGTGTCGCTCGACCACCAGGTCTGATCTGCACGTTCAATCCCGCCGCTTCGTAAACACCCTCCGCCTTTGCTTGAAAAACCCCACCATGCTCCGCTTCGGGATACCAATTCAGCTGCACGATAACGGACTCAATCTTTGACGCGGATACATCCGCGTTGATGGCATCCGGAGCAGTCGAGGTGGTGGAAGGTCCACAACCGTTAAGAAACACTCCAACAACAGCAATGGAGAGCATCAGCAGCGAATTGGTAATTTTCATGGATCTTTTATTGGGAAGAGACCAAGGAAGAATAACTTCATTATTCTGAGGGATAGCACTGCACTCTCGCAACCACTACCAATGGACTCAGGAATTCGATTTACGGCCAAATCACTCACAAAAGCACCTTAAGCTTGCCAAACAAACGGAAGCGTACCGGCCGCCATCGCATGGACACAGCGACTCAGGTGTTCACCCAACGGCGAAGAATTGTCTTCGCGAGTAACTGCACCGATCCAAATAAAGCCAAACCCAATACGGCGGAAGCAAAAAGTGCAGCAATCAAAGCATCCGTTTTTGCTAACGCTTGCCAACCGGTCATTAACGTCCCCAAGCCATCATAGCTTGTGCCATTGCCTACAAAGAACTCTGCAACGATTGCACCAATTACCGCGAGGGCCGCACTCGTTTTCGTCCCGAGAATCAAATGCCCAACTGCTGATGGTATCTGCAAAGAACGCAGGGTTTTCCAGCGGCCGGCAACATACACCCTAAACAGGTCTGAGGTGTCACGATCCAAAGCGAGAAGTCCAGTGGTCACACCATTGACGATAGGGAATAGACAAACAATCACAGTCACCATCACCACGGTTCGAAACGTGTAGCCGCTCCAAATAATCAGCAAGGGTGCGATTGCAACAACGGGTACCGTCTGAAGCAGGATCACATAGGGAAACAAGGCAAGACGCAACTTCCTCGACTGGCTGAAAATCATTGCCAGAATTGAACCCAAGGTGACAGCGCAAACGAGCCCGGAAACAGCTGCGAGTCCAGTGGACACAAGACCTTCCAGTAAAGCGGTTCGCTGATCAATTGCCGCGGAAAGGCATTGCCGAGGTGTTGGCAACAATGCCTTTGGCAATTCAAAATGCCAGACAATGAACTCCCAGACAAGCAGACCCACCACTGCCACGCTGATGACCAACGTCGCACTCAGAAGCATCTCCTTGGTTACCGAGTTGAGTCGCACAGCTCTCTACACCTTTCTTTTTAGACTTTTCGCAGTGTGGAACTGACATGCCGATAAAATTCACCAAATTCGGTTGTTGCCCTCATCATTTCACCGCGTGGCCAGGACAAAGGATTCTCGAATGTTTCTTTCAATTGTCCACCATCAAGAATTGCGATGCGATGAGATAACAGAACCGATTCACTGATATTGTGGGTTACCATCACAGCAGTGAACCGCTGCTCCCGCCATAGTTCCAGCAACATTTCACCCAATTGATCTCTCAGCATCTCATCAAGAGCCGCAAAAGGCTCATCGAGAAGGAGAACTCGGGGATTGGTTACCAGAGCCCTTGCGATCGACACCCGCATCTTCATCCCACCGGATAGCTGCCTTGGATATTTGTGCATCGCATCCTTCAGACCGACACTTACCAACGCACGCTCCGCGGCTTGCAGCCGTTCTCTGCGACCAAGCGGTCTTGCCATGGGTTGCTTTGCGAGTAATTCCAAAGGCAAAGCGACGTTCTGCAACGCTGAACGCCAAGACAACAATGTAGGTTGCTGAAAAACGAAAGCAATCTCGCCAAGTTCACCGCGAATGGCGGGTTGTGCCACCACACTCCCGGCAGTTGGACTCTCTAATCCAGCGATCAGCCGCAGCAGGGTGGTTTTGCCACAACCGCTCGGTCCCACCAACGACAGGATCTCCCCAGAGGGAATCTCAAGTGACACATCGGTCAAAGCCAGAAAATCGCCCGGATACCGAACCGTTAGCGATTCACAGTGGATTGAAGAAGCGTGCTGACTTGGAGCGGTCAAAACGATCCCTAATTATTCGATGACGATGACTTAGCAGCCTCGAGGAGATTCCCTGCAGGCTGCAACTCGATCTCACTCTCACCCACCTTCAGAATAACGCTTCTCGCATTTACCTCTAACACCGTGCCTTTCTGGCTGCCGATTTCAAAGTCGTCGCCTTTTCGCACCTTGATGGTTTCATCACGTGTTCGCACATGCAACCACGCAGTCCATTCGTCACGTCCTAGCACTAATGCAGTCAGAACAGTCTGAGAAGCATCATCAAAGCCCAACGGTGGTTCAGGTTCGGGTTCAGGTTCAGGAGGATCAAGCACCTTGACTTTCAAACGTTGCTCCGAAGAACGATTTGGGTAACCATCGTCGATTGCTCGAACGGTGACGTCAAACTCAGTTTTCTGATCGCTTCGAATACGCAGCGTCCCGCTCCTGGAGTCCAATGAAACAAATTCGTAAGGACCATCAACAAGCTCATAACGCATTTGGTGACCATCCGGGTCGTTGAAGGGAAGGGGAGTCGGCGTGTCGCGTCCCACCACGGCTTCCAAGTCAACTTGCCCACCAAATCGCGGAGGCTGATTAGGAGGTTCATATAAGTTTCGATTCATGATCGGATCAAGGTACGACGCAAGATCACCATCAACTCTCCAAGAAGGTTCCTCCCGAACGGGTAATTCATTGGGAGCATTCAACAGAGCCACGGCATCAATTGACATCTCCACCTGAAAACCACCTTGACGATTTTCCGTCACATTCAAGTCACGTATACGATGCAAATAATCTTTCGAATAGAAAGCATGCATCAGCTTCAAGACTCCAGGCACATCCGATTTACCACGAACTCGAAAATCCAACAGCTGATAAAGACCGCTGATTTCTCGCGAACTGTTTGCATCAACCAAAGCCTCGGAAAGATCGCTGTCGTGTACCAAATCCAGTAACCACTGCTGATACTTTGCCTGAGCTTGCTCGGGATCTCCCGGTAATGAACGAACCAGATACTCGCCCATTTGGCGGTTGGCGAATTCGCCTTGCATGCGTTTCTCATTTAACTGCGATTGAGTCGTCAAAAGCAAGTCAATTTGATTCTGACGCGACTTGATCGCTGTGTTGTATTTATCAAACCCCCACCAAATCCCGGTGGCAATCAATAATCCACCAACCAAGATGGATAAAAAGCGTTCTCTTTCATTCATCGTTGAACCTCCTCCGCTGCACTCGCTACTTCGAGGCTCTCGTTAGTCTTTAGTTGTTGTTCTTCTTCATTGGACGGTTCGCCGTCAACCTCTTCTGGGTCTCCATCGCCAGAATCACCCGCTTCAGAATCACCCGATTCAGAGGCAGCGGGACCTGGAACACCAGCTGCCTCTGAGGAAGCAGCATCGGCAGGTCCTCCTTCGCTGTTTTGGTCTTTCAATTCATCATCGACCGGTCCCGGTATTTTCGGTTCCCCATCACCAGCCGTGATGGGCTGTGTGTTGACGTTGCCCGTTGCATCCTCCGTCTTTCCGGTCGTCTCAGAGCCCTCGGGTAAGTCAGAAGCATCCCCCTCAACAATGGTTGTCTGCGAAACCGCACCGTTGTCATCTTCATCAGAATCCGTCGCGTCATCTGGCTGAACCGCTGATGGCGATTCGCTCTCCGGTTCGGGCTGATCCATCATCTGCTTCGCAATGCCCTCATAGCGATCATTTCGAATCGAATCACTGGTAACTGAGATCACCTCGTTGAACGCCCAACGATAGGCGTCTTCCGTCTTCTGTTCACTAGCTCCGTCTCCGTTAACTTGATGGCTTGCATCACGAAGGGACCTTTCAAACTCATCAATCACCGATGGGTTGATCGCACCCCCTTCAATCTTAAGGTTGCCACCACCCCTTCTTTGATTTGCACTCGCCGAAACACCGCGAACAATCATCTGCTCTGATGGTGGCATCTGCAAAGCCATTCGCCTCACTTCATGAAGCCAGTTCACATCACCGTCAAGAAAATTATCCATGGTTTCTGTCTTGGCAATACTCTGATCCGCCAGTTTGACGTCAGACTGCATTGCCGCATTACCGTCCCGCAGCACCGCTATTTGCTGATCAAGTGTTTTAATCCGTTGATAAACCACGAAGGCAATGAGGACACATGCGGCAATTGGAACGCCCACAACAAGCAGTTTGCGGTAGGGGCTTACCACTTGCACCCGCGGTTTTCGCGGATTTAGAAAATCGATCAAGCGGTCCGGCTCAATCTCATCGGCCAACAACAGTCCGACAAGTGGTGCCAAGCGTCCAACTTTATCCGGCAACGACGTCTCATGACTGACATCAACAAGGTCAAAAGGATTGACAACCTGCACTTCGCAACCAGCAGCCGTCTCCAGAGTGGCGACTTCCGCTTCATGTGCAGAAGTGTTTCCCCAAAGGATCACTCGTCCAAGCTGCCCACTGACACCACATGCGAGGAGGCTTCGTTTTAATTCGCCCGCGAGAGCCTTTGCTCGGGCCGCTTCGGAACTGGGCATTCTAACCGTTCGAACGAACACGACTTTGCCATCCCTCGCCACGACGATCTCCGCACCATCGGACAATAGATCGATAAAGACTACTTCACCTTGTCGACTGCTTGACTCTGCAATGAGGAACAATGCAGCAGCGGATAAAGGACGAAGCGCGATGCGTTTCAAACTAAGCTCAGCATCCCGAACGCTTTCGTGAATCGCATTGAGGCTTTGTGGCCCAACCGCCGCGGCAATCACTTCAATTCCGGATTCAATTCGTTTGGTCACCAAATAGTCGACCGTCGCACTGTCTCCCGCGGTTGCAAAACTGCGCAAAGCCTGGAATCGCACCATATCCGGAAGTTCGTCATCAGGAACCGGTGGAAGCTGCAATTCCCTCAGCTCCGCACTACCACGCCCGATGGCCACGAGCGTTTCCGTTTCCGCTCCACCTAACTCGGATAATTCACGAACGAGAGCCTCGCTGGGAGTCCGCCCGTCCATCGCCACGATCCGGGCATCTGTGACTTTGACGCTTCGGCCACTACACTGCGCAGCGACAAGCCGAAGCTCATTTTCGTCCCAATCAATTGCTATTTTTTTTACCATTTCATTCTCACTTTTTATCAAAGATAAAAAAGCACTCCGATGTGCAATTCGCAATCATCACGATTGCTTTGAACACGTCCCTCATTCATCTAAGTCTCGCGGTACCCCAATGGTCTCGCACCTTTTTCATCATCTTTTCCAATCACAGCAAGATCGATCATAGTCACTCGACCTGTGCAAGTGATGACCGAAGACCCAACACAGACAAATCAAAACCTCTTCCGAGGTGACTCAAGTCTCGCCATTCAATCAGCTTCGGATTAACGGTCGTCGCATCGATGACGACCTCCGCACGGTTGGAAATCCCCGTCCCCTCAAAATAACCAATGACCTGGGCCCGGTAGATATCGCCACGAGCCGTCCACAAAGGTGTTAAAAGCCTCATTTGATCCAACGTCACGATGCCCTCCGCTAGGGGCCACGTTTCAAATTTTCGATTTGGATCATCCGAATCGCCCGAACGAGCCTCCAGCAATGCCTGCACCATTTCCTCCGAGAGAAAGGGAATTCCATAGAGAAGTTCTGCAGGGCACTCATTGAGATTCAACCTTCCGGGCATGACCTCAGATGACTGAGTCGATAGCGAATCCATGAGACTCGGTAAGAAAAGAGCTAAGGAAATCGGGTCGCTTGCAAAGGGTGATGTGTACTTTCTTGCTCGATCGCCTTGGCCAATCGTTACCGATGAATCAATCAGGTCCAGAATCTGCGTCAGCGAGGTACCACCACCACCGGTCAAATCCACTTGCGATAGCAGGTCAGCCGACCAGGGACCTCCATCTTCTGCTTGATCAATATTATCCCCGCCTGCCTGGCCAGCGAGAAGGCCGACCGCCGAGCTTGACTGCCCACCGACACGGTAGGCGGCGATGTAACTGGCGAATAAGTCGTTACTCAAAGCATCGGTCAGTTCTTCATAGAGCAACTCAAGATCATCTTGGTTGACATTCACACGCGGATTGCCATCGATTCGGCGGTTCGACTCAGCACCGTGAACCGTTAGGTAGGCTGCCCAACCGAACGCTCCGGGGGTTTCAGCCGTTACCCCAAAACGCTGTTGTTCATCGGCGTCAATCACACCATTTCGATTCACGTCGGCACCGAACAGTAATGTCGGCGTTACCCCGCGAACCAGCAGCAACTCCTCTACCGTCTGCAATGGCCCATTAGCCGGCGAGTAAGCTGTTGGAAGAGAATTGTAATACTCCGCCTCGGCACCATACTCCCGCGCCTCTTCATCCTCATCAATCCAATCCAAGATCGCGTCAACTGTGTCTTCGGTCATTCCGGGCAAAGCCATTAACAACGACTCAGCAATACCAAGATCGGTTGGGATATCGGTATCTGCAGAGTCAACTGCACCAAACAAAGCAATCGCCGTATCAAACAAAGCGGAGTTCTGTTCCAGAACAGTCAACGTATTAATGTTCAGTCGAGCAGACTCATCTTGCAGACCAAAACGAATCCCCGAAAAACCAATCGTCGGGCTAAGCCCTGAAGCAATGACGCTGAAATTACAAAGAGTCTCTTCATCAGCCCCTGCTGAAACGGTGACGGCCTGAAATAATTGTGGGTTATTAAAAACCCCACCCAATTCGTCTCTGATCTCTGGCGGCTGCGCGAGTGTAAGTCGAATGGCCTCGCTAGCTGATTCAACCGTTACTCGCGACTGAACGAGATCCCCTGAAAGGTAAGCTGCATCGTCATATGCAACCATCAAATCGGTGAAAGAGTAGACAGCCATTGTTGCAACCACGATAACAATGAGGACCAAGACGAGAAAAAAACCTTCTCGATCCTGACGCCGTCTCTGGGCACCGATGGAAGTTCGAAATGCTGCGGGTTGCGACACAGAGGTCATGCTCATATCCCAGCCTCCGTTAAATCTTCCTCTGCCGTTTCCTCTATTGGACGAGCCAGCGGCAGACGGATAATGTGCGAAAACGTTCGCATCGATTCCGTCGACAAGGCGTTTGAAAATCCTGCGTCAGCCGCCGCTGCGCCGCCCTCAGGAGCAATGGTGACCTGAACTTGAATCGCCAATGGCAATTCCTCAAATGCGTCGCTGCTCCACTCCGGTTGCCAAGTAACTCCATCCCAGTAAGAGAACAAAATTGAGGTGACTTCAGGTGCGATCACATCCCCGGTCTGGTTCAGCAAGGTCAGGCTGCCTGTATTGGCTGCCTCGACCGTAGCGGCACGATCAAGAGAGCGACGTACCAAGCCACCTGTCGATGAATTGTCACCCATCTCCAAACCCATCTCCAAAGTTGCGTTAGACAAGTCATCCTGAACACCACCAATCATCTCTGGCATCTGCACAAAGTAAGCAATGGTCTTGATATCACTGGGAATATCATCAATGTCGTTTGTGTTCTGATCCAATAACGCGACATATTCCTCCAGACGCGGTAGACGACTGACATCAATTTGTATCTGTCCCTGATTGCCAATCAACCCCGGCGTTGTAAGCACAGAAACACCGCTGGAAAGGTCAACCTCGCTCAGGAAATCATCCCCGAGATCGAGAGGATCGATTGAAGAATCGATACCAGCAGCGGAAAGATCTTCGTCTGACGCGTTGGCACCCTGATCGGATTCACCGCCCCCAATTGATGAAAACAACGCTTCGAGAGGCGCGGTGTCCGCTGGGTTTGTGTGAAGCGTTGAACGTAGATCATCTTCGATCATTTGGACAATGGACGCCGCTAATTGGGTTTGGCGAATATCCATATCTCGAACATTCATGTCTCGCATGTAAAACTGAAGAGCTTGCCCAATTAAAACCATCAAAACAACCGACATCGACAATGCAAGAACAAGCTCCAGCAAGGTAAAACCCGAACGTCTGAATGATGAAGGACGATCAGCAATCAATGTAAAGTTACGAAACCCTGAAATCACGCATCACCTCCTTGCAGCGCAGCCTGCTCTTCAAGCAAGGCCTCTTGTTCAGCCTCCGCTTCCTCGAGACCAAGCAGGGGATCAATTACCCAACGCGTGATCGAGTACCTTGTTCTGGCTTCACCTAGATCAGCGTCCATTGATTCAACTGAAATTTCAATCGACAACAAGCCATCCAGAGGAGCGGGAAGAACCTCAATGCTGTATTGAAAAGCTGAGTTAGATTGTGAATCAAATGGAATTTCGAAGGCTGCGTCTGCAACCCCCTGTGGAGAGATGCCCATCTGCGTGTCCAACAACACCTCGGCAAGTTTGGTTTGACATAAGACTCGAGCCGCGGCCAAGTCACGTGACTCCCTCGCAGCAATCATCCCAGTGTCAACAATGCGACTGAGGATCGCGAGCGAACCTCCTAGGATCGCCAAGGCGAGCAAGATCTCAAGCAGCGAAAAACCGTCTCGACGTTTTCGATGTGTCTTCACAGCGGCAAAACCTCACTGATCGTGACATCACCCGTGATACCTCGAAGACTTACCACCACTCGGCCTAGTTGCGGGTTGTACAAGGTCACAATGGCCGTACTCGTTGTTCCATCTGGGTAAAAAAGGATGGGGCGGCTCCAACCCTGGGACTGATTCGCCTCGTTTAATTGCTCGACTTCCATCGATCGGGCTGCAGAAACAACACCCACTTGTTCCACCAAAATATCTTCTGGCAGCTCAATTAATTCTTCAGCCTCGGAGTCTTGCTCAATGACGGAAACCACCCCCTGAGTCGCACCGGTTAACAAACCTGACTGAGAACCAGTCTGGTCGATCGCTTCGGTGGCATCACCCGCCGAATAGAAGGGCTTCGCTCGCAAATTTGAACCCTCAACCATTCCTTCAAGCATTAAAACCCGACCTTGCCGCATCGCATCAATTCGCAGACGAGTCATTTCAACTCTAAGAAGGTCCCCCGCTCGAACTAATCGACGATCACTCGCGAGTAACCCGACCTGTGGGATAGCAACAGCCGTCAACGCAGCGAGCACCGCAAGCGTTAGCAATAATTCAAGCAGGGTGAAGGCGAAGCGTTTTGGCACAGCGCGTGATACCCCAAAAAGAATGAAAGAAGCTCGGCCAAATCAACCACCGTTTTTGCATCGAGGCGACGATTTGACATCGTGATTTGAAATTTGATCCCCTCGAGCTATCGCACTGGGCGATGCCGGTGCATTGGTAAGGCAAACAGGACCCGTGAAACACCCAAGTGTCCGGCCATACTGCTTCAAGGAGAAGTTGACTGGACGAAATCTGACGCTTTGGGATCTAGTAACGCAAAACCAGAAAAATGAACAATGTCGCCGAACTTCGGCTGGAAGACTCAGGACGCCCTTTTTGTTGCTGCATCCCTCTCAACGTATCGATGAGAGAAACTGGGGTCCTTTCACATCCAACTGAAGCATGTGAATCCGCACGAAGAACGGGTTTGTCTGGTACTGAAATACCGAACAAACATTCTTCTGTGACGGTTGGATTCAACTAACTCAGAATCAAGAACTCTCTAAAAGCACGTCGTCTTCCGTATTCACCTGTCCATCAATGCCGGCACTTCGAAGCTCGTATGTGTTACCTTCCACCGAATAAGTCAGCGGATTTTCCCAAGCATCGGTCGGAATTTCCGTGATGATCGGGGCAACCCACTTCGCCTTACCCGATGCGTCACTGGGTCCATCTCGCAATGCCTCAAGCGTCTCAGGCAATTTATTCATTCGCACCTGATAAAGATCGATACTTTGCTTCAGGGAGTTCAATTGAACTTTCGTCGCATTTGCCTTCGCTTCTTGACCCGCACCGAGGAAGTTTGGCAGAGCAATCCCTCCGATCACCACGAGAATCGCCAAAACCAGCAGTAATTCGAGTAGGGTGAAACCGCTTTTGGGCCGGGTGATCGCTCGTTGATTCCGCTTTCGAAGTGATCGCATGTTCATGTCGTGATTGCTGGTTCGTTAAAAGAAGTTGTTGACGTTGGAGTTTACTTGGTTTATCCAAAATGATACGCAAACCGTCCAGTCCCCCCCTTTCAGAGGTGGATGATAGTCTGACTTACCGGCTATTTCATAATAACCAACGATTTGATCGAAGGTTCCGTTCGTCGCTAGACGAAATTCGTCAAGGATGCATAAGTATTCGTTGGTCTCAACGCCAGCCCGAACGTCGTCAGACCCTAATTCTGAATCGACCAGAGGAATGAGCGAGCGGGCGACTTACTGAGCAGATACTACACTCGTCATGCGAATTACCCCTATGTTTTCGGTAGAAAACGTAAGTTTCTGATTCGAAGCTAGGGCAAAAGTCCGAAGATTCTCGTGAGACGATGGGGAAATCTGCTGCGTGCAAAGTAGAATGTTAAACTGGTGTAAATAATAGACTGTGGTGCTTCTGGCAATCTAGTGCTGGCTTAACCCACTCTTTTCAACCATCCGCCTCCTCGACCGCACTGAAAAACTATGGTGGCTCGCGACGATTCCGTCATTCGTGGCAGCTTAATTGCCTGTCTCATCTTCTTGGTGCTCTCACTTGCGCTGAACTTCTTTCTTTGGCGTAACGGGAACCAGGCCAGTCTTGATGCGACTGCCGCTGCTGACCGTCTCTCCAACGTCCAGGAAGCTGTATCTGAAAAGGACAATCAACTGCGTCGACTCAAGGCGATGCTTGCGGTTGGCAGTTTCACGCAGGCTGAAATTGACGAGATGAAGCAGAGCAGCACTGATGATCCCGAAATGAAAGCGATTGAGGATCAGTTTGCAAAGGACATGTCCTATTTCGGAGCAGAGGTTGAGCCCCTGAATCGCAATTATCCCGCCTTGCCAGATTATCTCGTGACTGCGATTCGCTCTCGCAACGAGCAATACGGAATGGCTCGGGACGAAGCGACCAAGATTAAAACTGATGCGGACGCCGACATTGAGAATGCTCGTAACCAGCAACAACTTGCTGAGCAGCAAAGGGCCGATGCCAACAAGAAAGTTGCAACGCTCAGTCAGCAGTTCGACGAAGATCGAGCTCGCATGAATGTTGACAACGAAAACAACCGCGACAAGCTCACCAAGACTTCTCAAGAGTTCGATACGTTTCGTCAAACCTCTCGGAATGAATCGAACCAGTTGACCCAGAAAAATCAGCAGATGCAGGGAACAATTGACACGCAAAAGCTGCAACTGAATCAGCTTCGTGCTGATAAGTTTGAAACAACACAAGGTGAGATCCGCTACGTCGTTGCTGGTGGGAACGTTGTGACGGTCAACCTGGGTTCAGCGGACGCTCTGCGTCCTGGAGTTACCTTTGGGGTGATTGCTGGGGACGAAACTCGACTTCAAGATGCGAAGGTCAAAGCAACCATCCAAATCAGCCAAGTACAGGGTCCTCATCTAGCACAAGGTCGCGTCGTTGCTCGTCCTGACATCTCCAGTCCAATCATTCCGGGTGACAAAATCTTCTCACCATTCTGGGCACCAGGACGCGTGGTTAGGATTGCGATTGCGGGTGATATTGACATTGATGGTGACGGTCGTAATGACAACAACGCAATCAAAGGTCAGATCTTAGCAGCGGGTGCAGAAGTCGCCGCAGAAATCTCGTCCACTGGCGCAATCTCTGGTCAGCTGGATCCAACCATCAGGTTCTTAGTGGTCGGCGAAGATCCAACCGTTGGTGATTCAGATCGCAACGCTCAAATTATTGCAACCATGGGCAATGTGAAAACTCGAGCCGCCGAACTCGGTCTGTCGGTCATCCCTGCTTGGAAGCTTGAGGCCTATCTCAAGACCATTGATGACACCGTGACCACTCCCCTCGGGTCCGCCGTTCGCGCCTCAGACTTCCCACCGGAGACCATGATCGATTCACGGCGACTTCCCAATGACCGATCACCGCTTTACGACATCCAGACGGAAGGGATGCAGCAGGGGAATCGCGTCCTAGAGCCTTAGGCTACTGTAGAGTTCATCATTGCAAAACTGATCAAAGCCTCCGATGTGCAATCTGTCGGAGGCTTTTTTTTCGCAGGTTTTCGTGTTTGAAAACATCGAGTCATTTTAGAAAATGATCCTCGATCAATTCACCGCAAAACATGAAGCGATGGATTTTAGAAAAAGGCATGGATCAGGCACAAAGGCCTTCGGAAGACAGATAGCCAATGTTACGCAGACACCCTGCACCTCGCTGGCATTTCTGTAATTGATGAAAAGATCTTCGTTGAGTGCCCTCCAGACGTGTAAATCCTTGCGGTAAGACCTGCGCAAATCTATAACCATTGGTCACCAACAATCGGTTTCTATTTCAATGGTTCATCGTGCGTCAAAATCTCGTTAAACTCATTACGGGCCCCTGAACCGACGCGGCGTTCTCGACCGTCCTCTGGGTTCAGCCAATACCGGCAGGCAACCATTGGCTGTCATCTTCTTCAACGATCATCATTTCCTCCAACAATCGATGCGACGTTATGAAAACAAGAGCAACCATTGTCCTCTCGGCATCATTGATTTTCTCCTGCTTGGGATGTCGCCCCTCATCCGAAACGTCAACATCAGGTGGTTCACAAGGGGCATCCGCAGAACGGCCGAAGGTCGCCTACGTCACCAATGGAGTGGCCTCTTTCTGGGTAATCGCTGAATCGGGTGTGACTCAGGGTGGTGAAGACTTTGACGCTGAGACACAAGTTCTGATGCCCGCTGAAGGCATCAGCGATCAAAAGCGGATGATCGAAGACTTGATTACCAAAGGCATCGATGGAATTGCGGTCAGCCCCATCGACCCGGTCAATCAAACCGAACTTCTCAACGAAGCCGCGAAGTACACCAAGCTGATCACTCATGACAGCGATGCACCAGATTCCGATCGAATTTGCTACATCGGGATGGACAACTACCTCGCCGGGCGAATGTGTGGTGAACTTGTGAAAGAGGCCATGCCGGAAGGTGGCAAACTTGCAATCTTCATCGGTCGACTGGAGCAGGACAATGCAAAGCGTCGGCGTCAGGGAGTCATCGACGCCATCCTTGATCGCACAGAAGACCCGAGCCGATTTGATCCCCCGGACGCGGAAATCAAGGAAGGTAATTGGCATATCGTAGGAACCTACACCGATCAATTTGATCGTGCTCAAGGCAAAGCAAATGCTGAAGATGCACTTTCTCGACATCCGGACCTTGGTGGCATGGTCGGCCTCTTCGCCTACAACCCTCCGTTAATGCTTGAAGCTCTCAAGCAAGCGGACAAACTTGGCCAGGTGAAGGTCCTTGCATTTGACGAAGCTGACGAAACTCTTCAAGGAATTATCGACGGAAATGTTCACGGAACGGTCGTTCAGAACCCATATGAATATGGTCGGCAGTCAGTCCGAGTTTTGGCCGGCCTTTCACGCGGCGAGTCATTAAGCGATCTGGGCATCCCGGAATCTGGTTTTCTCAACATTGAAGCGACTCAAGTCCGCAGCGACAATGTCGCGGAATTCTGGGCGAACCTTAAAAAGAATCTCGGAGAAGAATAAGTCAGGTGATGACAGATTCCCAACCCCCTTTGATCGAAGCACGTGGCCTGACCAAACGGTTCGCCGGCGTTACGGCGTTAAACCAGGTTTCTCTCGCTGTCGATCAAGGAGAGGTTCACGCCGTTATCGGAGAGAACGGGGCCGGCAAGAGCACGCTGATGAAGATTCTTGCTGGAGTGCAACCTCAAGATGAAGGAGCAATCTTGATCAATGGAGAGGTTGTCTCTTTGAACTCGGTGGAAAGGGCGATGGGGCATGGCATTGCCTTAATCCATCAGGAATTGAATTTAGCCGACAACTTGGATGTTGGCTCGAATATCTTCCTTGGACGTGAGCCAACTCGACTAGGCCTGATTGATTCACGCCAAATCGAAGCCGAGTCGGAAAAGTTCTTAGAAATGGTTGGTTTGGACATCAGCCCCAAAACACTCGTGGGAACGCTGACCATTGGCGTTCAGCAAATGATTGAAATCGCGAAGGCACTTTCTGTGAACGCGAGAGTTTTGATCATGGACGAACCAACCAGCAGCCTCTCGCAATTGGAGACCGAAGAACTCTTTCGCGTGATTGAAAGTCTCAAATCACAGGGCGTGACGATCATTTACATCTCGCACCGCTTATTCGAAATCGAAACAATTGCCGATCGAGTCACCGTACTTCGAGATGGCGAAAATGCGGGCCAACTCACTCGTGATCAAATCAGTCACGAAGCGATGGTCGAGATGATGGTTGGTCGTGACATTTCTCAATTCTATGCTCGTGAGAACCATCAAATTGGTGAAACAGTCTTATCCATTGACCGGTTAAGAACATTGGCTTGGCCACGACATGAAGTCAACTTAGAAGTGAAAGCTGGTGAGATGGTTGGCCTCGCGGGACTGGTTGGTGCGGGACGCAGCGAAATGCTTCGAACTGTTTTTGGCATCGACGCGGCTGTGTCTGGAAGCATTTCCGTCAATGGACAAAAACTCAAGAATCACTCCTGCGGTGAAGCAATTGAAATGGGTATCGCGATGGTCCCAGAAGATCGCAAACAGGAAGGCCTGATTCTGGACATGGGCACGAAAGACAACATCAGCCTTCCGGGATTGAGTCAAAATCGTGTTGGTGGAATCTTTGCTAACGCGAGGCAGGAGGCAAGCGACTCTGACTTGATGATCAAAGAAATGCGAATCAAAACACCCGGCGACTCCCAACCGGTTCGCTACCTCTCTGGTGGCAATCAGCAAAAAGTGGTGATTGGAAAATGGTTATCGATGAACCCGACCGTTCTTTTGCTAGATGAGCCAACCCGTGGGGTGGATATTGGAGCAAAGCAGGAAATCTACCGACTGATGGAAGGTTTGGCAGAAAAAGGAGTAGGGATTCTTTTTGCGTCAAGTGAGATGGAAGAGGTCCTTAGCATGTCCGACCGGGTTATCGTGATGCACGAGGGATGCGTGACGGGGGAACTAACGCGCGAAGAACTCTCTGAAGAGGCCATCATGCACCTGGCGACAGGCGGAGCAGGAACTCAGGTGAAAACAGCGGCGAAGGGTTAACGCTCGCAAATCAGATCTTGGAAAACATGGTTACGTTGACACTTGGAACGCAACCAACGCTGCGTCGCAGGAAAAAGCAAATGAAAAAAGCACTTGGTATCCTTGGACTGTTGATCTTCATCTGCGTGGCAACCGCCATCATGAGTGATCGATTCTTAACTGAGTACAACGTAGAAAACCTCATCCGAAGAAGCGCGCTCTTTGGAATCCTGTCGATTGGTGCCGCGTTCGTGATCATCACTGCAGGCATTGACCTTTCAATTGGATCAGTGGTTTGCCTTGTTGGATGCATCCTGCCTTGGATGCTAATTGAATGCGAGTTCTCAGTCCCTATTGCTCTATTATCGATCACGGGGATTTCGCTTGGCATTGGCCTTACCCATGGAATCCTGATTACAAAAGTCAAATTACAACCGTTTGTGGTCACACTCTGTGGGCTACTTTTTTACCGTGGACTGACACGTGGAATTGTTCAGGATCAAACGCAGGGATTCCGCGGCGGATTTTCCGAACTTCGCGAACTCTCTCAGGGTCAGTTATCACTTCCATACACGGACTTTGGCATTCCAAATCCTTGTCTCATACTTATCGCTGTAGCGATACTTGCCATTATTCTTCTGAACTACACGGTCTATGGCCGATACATGCTCGCTCTGGGGCGAAATGAAACGGCAACTCGATACAGCGGCATCAACACTGACAAAATCACCATTTTAGCCTACGTGATTTGTGGCTTACTGAGCGGGCTGGGGGGAATGCTATTCGTCTTGGACGTCGGTAGCGCCCAACCGGTTGACTTCGGAAACTTCTATGAACTCTACGCGATTGCCGGCGCGGTCCTTGGCGGATGCAGCCTCCGAGGAGGCGAGGGTACCATCATCGGGGTCATCATCGGAGCCGCAGTCATGCAGGTGCTGAAGAACACCATCACGTTGGTTGATGCAATTCCCACCAACATTGAATACGCGGTGATTGGGGCGGTAATCTTGGGTGGCGTGATAACGGATGAACTCGTCAAACGGCTTGCCTCACGTCGCAGAGCAAACTTGCAGGCAAAACAGACCGACTGATCGCGTCGTGGTGAACATTGACTGACGAATCAACTGGTGGTTCGGTGGCTCAGCGAAACAAGCATCAATCAATGACCCCCCGTTCGTTGACAGTCGGACACGCAAAAATGAGAGATTCGTCCGGACGTTATTGCTAGAAATCCCCAAGAGAATCCTCGTGACAAGTCAAAGACGGGTATCGTGTCCTCGGACCACATAGGACCTCCGATGCGTGAATCCAGCCTCGAGGCGGTCCCTTGCCCGAACTCACAAGTCGAGATCAGAGGGTTTTGATTGAGGGTCTGAGAGTTGAATTTAATGGACACAATGACTGACAAAGGTCGTTTCGAAGCCATCTGATTCATGGCGTCAATCATCCGAAACAGAAAACCTTGCTTTTGCAGATCAACTGGCGATTCGGTGCGTGGTGGTCAAGGGCCTTGGAAGTTACACTGCGGACATGAATCAAGACACGACACAGGAAGTCGTCGAATCATTCGACGAATTAGACCTTTCGCCGATCATGCGGCGAGCATTGGAACAAGCCGGTTTCAGCGAACCTTCGCCCATTCAGGGCCAGCTGATTCCTCTGGCCCTCGACGGGGAAGATGTCATCGGACAGGCCAGAACCGGAACCGGGAAAACGGCATCATTCGCGATTCCCATTCTGGAACAACTCGATTCGCTCGACGAATGCAAAGATCCTCAGGCCATTATTGTTGTACCAACCCGTGAACTTGCAGATCAAGTTGCTCGCGAGACGGAAAGACTGGCATCTGGTGTCGAAACAGAGATTGCCGTGCTTTCGGGCGGCAAAAACCTTAATCGTCAACTCCGGCAACTTGAGAACGGAGTGCAAGTGGTTGTTGGAACTCCGGGACGAATCCATGACCACCTGCAACGCCGCTCACTCCGAACCAGCAGTGTTTGGTGCGTGGTGCTTGATGAAGCAGATCGAATGCTGGACATTGGATTTCGGCCGCAGATTGAACGAATTCTCCGTAAGTGTCCGAGAGAACGTCAAACACTTCTACTCTCTGCAACCCTTCCAACCTCGGTGAGGCGTCTTGCTGAATCGTACATGCATGAACCGGTTGTGATCGACTGCAGCCAGAATGAAATGGCTGTCGAAACGATTGAGCAGCACTACTTCACAGTGGCTCATGACCGAAAATCCGACCTGCTGGACCATGTCCTCAAACGCGAACGTCCCGAGCAAGCAATCATCTTTTGCCGGACCAAACGTGGAACCGATCGACTCTATCGACAACTCAGTCACAGCTATCCCAATTGCGGCAGCATGCACGGTGATATGCCGCAGCGAGAAAGAGATCGCGTGCTTCAAAGATTACGTGATGGCGAGCTCAAGATTTTAGTAGCTACCGACGTGGTCGGTCGAGGAATCGACATCAGCACCATCTCACATATCATCAACTATGATGTCCCGCAGGATTGTGATGACTATGTTCATCGCGTTGGCCGTACGGGGCGAATGGGACGCGATGGCATCGCCTTCACGTTCATTGTGCCAGGGGAGGGTGAAGTACTCACCAGTATCGAACGTCGCATCAACAAAGAGCTTAAGCGGGATTCGATTGATGGATTTGAAGCCGTTGCACCAAAACCGCAACCGGTGGCAAAACCCGAAAGTACCGGCCCGGTGAAACGACGATTGAACCCCATGCACAAAAAAGTTCGTCGTCGACGCTAGCGGGATCCTGGACACCTCGAACGCTCAGGCGGTTTTCAAAATATGTCAACAGATGGCCGTCTTGAAACCACTCAGCTTCCAGCCTGTGAATGATTGTGTCATTGAGAATGCAATTGAATTCTTGTTAGCGAAAACACCCTCGAGAAGTTGGCAAACAACAGGAACGCAAACAATCACTGTGCGGGACCTGATCCAGCTCCTCACATACAAAACCTTGCGTCTTCCAGCTGTGTCATGACAAGATGACCCAAGTCCTTGCATCACAAGACCACTGAGCGACTACTCAACCTTTTTGAGTCGAGTACTGACTAAACTAGTTAAGGGAAAGCATGACTGCGGACCAGTCCCTGACAACTGGTCATGGGGGCAATGACTTGGCCTGCGAGGACTCGACAATTGCAACCTTTTCACGATAGTCCATGGTTGCGTCAATCGAATCCTCCATGGGAACCAAGCCTACGAAACTCTCCTAGCAAGTGTGGCTAATCAGAGAGCTTGCTTGGTTCATCTAACTCGACCGCCATCAGGGAAAAACTTGATCGGATTGGCAATAACCGCCACCCTTCCTATTCTGGATCAGTAGCGTGGTCACCCAATACTCACTTGATTCAGCGCGATTCCTCGTCAAAAGAAACACTCGTTCGTTCCTCTCCCTCAGGCAGAAACGGCATGCAGCCATTTTTTGATCCACCGCAGTCCGATACGCTCACAACCCATGCCAAAGGCCCCGAGGGCAAACTACCGCTGAGCGATGAAATCCTTCGAAACTGGAGCAGCGGTGACCTCTTTGGATTGACCCAAAGTGTTGGCATGGGCCTCGACCCAAGAAGAGCACTTGGGGATCAATACCTCATTCTCAGCACCCAGGGCGGCGTACGAAATCCGGACGGTAGTCCCATCGCGTTGGGTTACCACACAGGACACTGGGAAGTTGGACTGCTTGTACAGGCGGCCGCGGAGCAAATCACCGAGCGTGAAGGCGTCCCATTTGCTGCTTTTGTCAGTGACCCATGTGACGGCCGAAGCCAAGGCACCAAGGGCATGTTTGACTCTCTTCCCTATCGCAACGATGCAGCGATTGTGATGCGTCGGTTGATTCGATCTCTACCACGCCGCAAGGGTGTGGTCGGCATTGCAACATGCGACAAGGGATTACCTGCAATGATGATGGCACTAGCCGGCTGCGGGCATCTTGCCAATGTCCTTGTTCCCGGTGGGGTCACATTACCGCCAACTGTTGGTGAGGATGCGGGAAAAGTTCAAACCATCGGTGCAAGGTACAGCCGAGGGGAAATGTCGCTCGAAGAAGCATCACTTGAGGGCTGTCGTGCTTGCGGAACGCCGGGCGGTGGCTGCCAATTCCTAGGAACTGCGGCAACCGGACAAGTCGTCGCCGAAGCACTTGGAATGACTGTACCTCATGCCGCATTGGCTCCAAGTGGCCAGCCAATCTGGACAAAACTGGCAAGGGACTCTGCTTTGGCCTCCTCGGAGATGCATTCTCGTGGAGAAACTTTGGATGATATCCTCACGGAAGATTCGCTCCATAACGCGATGCTGATTCATGCGGCAGTTGGTGGCAGTACAAATCTCTTACTTCATATTCCCGCCGTTGCAGCCGCAGCGGGACTTGAGCGTCCAACTGCGAAAACGTTTCGGGAGATCAATCGACTTGTACCGCGGTTTGTTGACTGCCTGCCAAACGGCCCAGTCGGGCACCCAACCGTGCAGCTTTTTTTAGCGGGCGGGGTCCCCGAAGTTGCTTGGCACCTACGCGAACTGGGACTGCTTAAGTCAGATGCCAGAACCGTCGCTGGAATGAGCTGGAACGAAATCTTGGATATCTGGCAGGCATCGGAGCGAAGATCCGTGTGCCGAGAACATTTAAGTCGCGTAGATGGAATCGACCCAGATAACGTGATCCTGTCACCAAAAAAGGCCAAGCAATGCGGCATGACTAGCACTGTTTGCTTCCCTCAAGGCAACCTTTGCCCTGAGGGTTCAGTGATCAAATCCACCTCCATCGACCCCTCCGTAATCGACACTGACGGTGTCTATCGAAAACGTGGACCCGCGAGAGTTTTCACTTCTGAGTCTGATGCCATTGCAGCCATCAAAGGACAAACCGAATCGCCGATCAAGGCTGGAGATGTGATCGTACTCATTGGTCGCGGCCCAATCGGATGCGGCATGGAAGAGACCTATCAGATTACCTCCGCGTTGAAATACCTCTCATTTGGTAAAGAAGTTGCGTTGATCACCGACGCGAGATTTTCAGGTGTCAGCACCGGGGCATGTATTGGGCACGTTGGCCCAGAGGCATTAGCGGGTGGCCCAATTGCAAAGGTGCGAGATGGGGACACCATTGAGATTGAAATCAATCGCGAGGAACTCGTCGGCAGCGTCAACTTTGTCTCCGAGAATCCTGAACAGCCTGACGCGATTTCAATTCTTGACCAACGGGCTCCCCATCCCGACCTTTGCGTCGATCCGAGCATGCCAGACGACACACGGTTGTGGGCCGCTCTACAGCAAGCAGGTGGCGGGACGTGGGGTGGATGTGTCTACGATGTTGATGCAATCATCGAACGTCTTGGAATGACTGCACCAAAAAGCTCAGGAAAGAGCGACGATTGAGCGATCGGGCAACGCCCGCACAGACCAAAGACACCCTCGATTGGGTATCGATGCTGCAAAGAAAACTCGCTTTTACAGAACCCGCTGTCTGTTGAAAATTGCCAAGGTGGTTTGTTTGATTTGCCCGAAATTGAATATCGACACGCGTCTGAAGTCAGGTCGCCCCTACAATCGGTCACTTTCCTAGTTGGAAGACGATTGAATCAGTCTTTCCATCTCAGGAAATTCGGCAGACAACCGTTGGCGACCCTTGAGAATGCTTGAAACACCCGAGGTTAATCGGGGACCCGGCGAGTCAGCGAAGACACCGGTGACATCTGATTCCTTGCTCAAAATCGCTACCTGTGCAGTATCGTTTGCCAAGGAAAGCTAATATTTTCCGGCGGACCAGATTGGCTTCAAAATCGTCAATGGAAATGGCAATTCGCTCCAGACTCTAGATACCGACCCCCTGAATACTCGGTGGATCATCCCCCTCGAACTACCCAGCCAACTCAACCGGTTGCCAGCTCGGCAGCAAATTCACCAGTGAATCCTATCGGATGGGCTTTATCAGGTCCGTAAGATCGAGAATGATGAGGTGTGACGAGGAGATCCGATCGCCGATTATTTTGGGTGGTGATTGCTCATTGCAAGCCGTTTCGCCATGCATACCCTTGCGATCAACTTGTTGGTGGGGATAATCGCTGAAGAAATGTAGCATTTACTTTTAAATCCCTCCCTTTCGTGTGAGTTTCGTCATGCCTTTGGTTCCTCTCCGCGTTGTCCTCGATCACGCTGCCGAAAACGATTACGGCGTCGCGGCGTTCAACGTCAACAACATGGAACAAATTCAGTCGATCATGGAAGCGGCTGAAGCAACCGATTCACCGGTCATCATTCAAGCATCTCGCGGTGCTCGCTCATACTCGCAAGATGCATACCTTAGGCATCTGATGCTTGCGGCAACCGAGCTCTATCCGCAAATTCCAATCGTGATGCACCAGGACCACGGAAATTGCCCTGAGACCTGTCAATCGGCAATCGACAATGGATTTACCAGCGTCATGATGGACGGTTCGTTAATGGAGGACGGGCAAACTCCTGCAGATTACGATTACAACGTTCGTGTCACCGCTGAAGTCGTCAAAATGGCACACTCTCAGGGTGTTAGCGTTGAGGGCGAATTGGGTTGCCTCGGTTCCTTGGAGTCAGGCGAAGGAGAGCAGGAAGATGGACACGGTGCCGTCGGTGAACTCTCACGCGATCAACTACTAACCGACCCCGAAGAAGCTGAGAGATTTGTTGCAGAGACCGGTGTGGATGCCCTCGCGGTAGCGATCGGAACCAGTCACGGCGCCTACAAGTTCTCCAGCAAACCCACTGGCGAAGTGCTTGCTATGTCTCGAATTGAAGAAATTCATGCCAAGCTGCCCAACACACACTTGGTGATGCACGGAAGCAGCAGCGTTCCACAGGATCTTCAAGACATCATCAATCAGTATGGTGGAAAAATGAAGCAAACCTATGGAGTCCCTGTCGAGGAGATTCAGCGTGGAATCAAGAGTGGTGTGCGAAAGATTAATGTGGACACCGATTGCAGAATGGCAATCACCGGTGCAATTCGCAAGCTTCTGACAGAGGACCCTTCGGCATTTGACCCGCGAGCTTACCTCAAGCCTGCACGTGCCGCGATGAAAGACGTCTGCGTCGCTAGAATGACCGCGTTTGGACAAGCTGGCAATGGAGCTAAGCTGCGTCAACTCATTGGCTAAGTTATGAACCATTGCAAGCCATTTCTCCTGATGGCGAATCACATCGAATGCCCCTCGCGTGAACTTCCACGACGAGGGGCTTTTTTCGTGGATCATCCAAAATAGGCTAAGTGGAAATCATTCCAGATAGAAATCCCTTCTTAATCCGCTTCCTTGAACAACGCATGATCGCGGGTGATCCTCAAACTGCGCTCATTGTGGAGCAGAGTGATGGCACTCTTCGCTCCTACGACTGGACTGAACTCGGCGAATTAGTGGAGATCACCTGCCGCTACCTTCTCAAGAAAATTCCTCAACAACCAGCAATCGAATTAACAAAGATTGGTTACCTCAGTGACAATTCCATCACTGACATCCTTCTAAGCCTCGCTTGCATGAAACTTGGCTTCACCGAGTTTCCATTCGACCATCGACTTCCCGAGCACGAAATTCAAGCTAGGTGGTCAACCGTTCAAGGACTGTGGGTGGTAGGTGATGAATTGCTATCAACCTTGGCCGATACGTCAAACTGGAAACAACTACCTTCAATCGCCGACTTCGCGCCGACCAACCCCGATACAACCGCCCTGGTCCTTTGGACCAGTGGAACGACCGGTCAGCCCCGTGGCGTTGAACTTTCTCATGCGAGTCTTCTAGGCAATGCCTGGTCAAAACTAAAAGCGGTTCCTCAAAATCGAACGGACGTTCGATTGTCAATCTTACCGCTGTGCCATGCGTACGCGCGAACTTGTGATCTCGGCACCTGGCTAATTAGCGGATGCACGCTTGCGACTTCACTTGGTTATCGAGGCTTGGAACGCCTCGCACCCATGGTTCGTCCAACGCTGATCAATGTTGTTCCAAGTATCGCCAAACGGATACTTGAGGACCAACAACTAGCGGGACTTGATCGACTCAGATTACTGGGTTGCGGGGGTGCAGGGCTTCCCATTGAAGCGTTTAAATGCTGGTCAGAGGATCGAGGCGTCATCGTCATTCAAGGGTATGGCCTCACCGAAACAGCTCCAGTGATCTGCAGTGCAACACCCAACCAATCACACCCGGGCCTGGTCGGACATTTTGTCGACGGCTGGGAGCACAAAGTAGAGCGGCAACAGCTTTTTGTTCGAGGGCCAAACATGATGCAAGGTTACTGGAACGATTCCACTGCAACCGCTAACAAAATTGACGCCAATGGCTGGCTTGCAACAGGCGATCAAGTTGAATTTGATGCTAAAACAGGGCAATTACGTGTGCTCGGACGCTGCGATGATGTCATCGTCCTCGATACGGGCAAGAAACTGCATCCGCAATTGATTGAACGCAGTGTGAATGAGATCGAAGGGATCGAAAGATCCATGCTGACGATGCGATCAAAGCTGGAACTATGGATTGACCTCAACCCACAAGCTGCTCAAAGTTCCCACGAATCCAATCGTATCGACAAAGAGCTAAAGAATCTGATGCTTGCGATACCTGACCTCGGAAACTGCGAAGTCCAGCGGTTCAAGTCGTCACTCATGGCAGAAAGTGGTGAACTGACGACCAAGGGAACGCTTCGACGAACACAAATTATCGCAAACCGTTTCAGTGTCTGAATGGATTCACTAGGCAGGATCGTACGCGGCACTACCAAGTCCACGTCCCCGAGGGATGAACTTACACATCAAAATTCCGAGCGCGTAAAGAAAAACCAACGGGACAGCCATCGCAAACATACTCGTGACATCCGCAGGTGTCAGCACCATCGAAACCAAGAAGATAACAAGAACTGCCAGTCGCCAACTTGATACGTAAGCTTCCGTTTCAAAAAGTCCAATTCGCTGAAGGAACAACATAACCAAAGGTAACTGGAAAGCGATTCCGAAACCCAATGGCAGCAGCAGGACAAAATTAACGTAATAGGTCAGGCGAGGCTCAATCGCAACATCCAGGCTGCCATTGAACGCGAGCAAAAACGATAAGACGTAGTTAAGGACGACGAAGAAGGCGAGAACTACACCTGAAGAAAAAAGCATCACACTGAGCGGAAGGTAGAGATAAACATATCGACGCTCGTGTGAATGCAAGCCGGACGCAATGAAAGTCCATAGGTGATAGAAAATCATTGGTGAAGCTAAAACAGCTCCAACAATCAGACCGGCCTTCACCCAGATCATGAAAGGCTCTTCCATCTTTAACGAACTCAAGCCCGTCTTGTTCTGCCGAAGCTGTACTTTTGGCTTCAGTGCGCTGGGATCGGGCAAAGACTGTAACAGCTTTGCCATTTGGACCGGCTCAACGGTCGCTGATGACAAGCCCATTGCGTTTCCCAGGCTAGGTAACGGCTCAACCTTGGCAGATGCATTCTCTTCGGGATCGTCGGATTGCTGACCATCCGTGTCAGCCTCGGTTTCAGGTTCAACCCCCGTTTCTCCGCCAGCGTCAGCCGTTTCCCCATCAGCGTCAGCGTCAGCCGTTTCTTCATCAGCTTCAGCCGTTTCCGCATCAGCGTCAGCCGTTTCCGCATCAGCGTCAGTTGTCTCCGCATCAGCGTCAACCGTTACAGTCGCTGTTTCCATTGGTTGGGAAGTTTCAGATTGGATCCCGGGAACGATGGCGTCCATCGTCAGTGTTTGATACTCATCCGGGACGTCGTAGACAATCTCCCAGACCAAAGCATTGGTGGCCAGAAACTCTCGAAGCGGTTCATTGGCTGGATCAGCGGGATCGTACCCCAAGCGGTACAGGTCTCGATCTGCCATGTAATCCTGAATGGCTATTTGCAGTGGTGTTTGCACAAACTGGACAACGCGATCGGCAAAAAAGAGACCGACCACGAGGCCCGCAGCCAACCACATCACGGCGCGCACCAAACTGTGCCGGAGCTCATCAAGATGCTCACGAAACGTCATCGTCGAGTTTTCGAACAGATCGTCTTTTGGGCGGGCCAATCGGTCCACGGGGCAACCTCAGCAATAACGGGTAGAAATCGCTATATGCACACAGGGGATAAAGCGGTGAAAGGTATCAGGAAATTTTACGCTCGAAACGCAAATTTGGAGAGTCCCCCGTTTTTAGTTTCGTGTTGTCTCGGGCTGCATCATGGTTTGATGACAACAGAGGCTTGATAACATCGGCCGGGTGTTGGTAAAAACGGTCAAACGGACGCCATGATCTGGACCTAGCCAGTTTTCGGATTCTGTCGGTTCTGACAGATAACCACGGCATAGCGGTGGTCTATCGATGTCTGCAGCTCTGATTCATGGCATCGTTTTGGGTTTCGACGGTCCATTGTAATCAAGCGGAGCCTTTTCGCCCCGCAACGCGATTTTAATAGGCTTCTCTCCGCGGTTCACCTTCAACTCGACCACCCAAACGGTTGACGTTCACTCAACGGGATGTACCCAATGCCTCAGAAAGAGTCCTGGCAAGCTTACCCACTTCGATTTGCCCCCATTCTGAAACGAACAATCTGGGGAGGAAGACGTCTGGCTGAGAAACTCGATAAACCACTTGGCCCCGAGACCGACTACGCCGAAAGTTGGGAAATTGTTGATCACGGTGAAGATCAAAGTGTTGCAATCAATGGCCCTCTCGCCGGCCAAACACTGAAGGAAATTCTGGCTAATGACGCCAAAACTATCCTCGGCAACGCGACGAGTCCCCCTCAATTTCCTCTGCTTCTCAAGTATTTGGACTGCAATCGTGTTTTGTCAGTACAGGTCCACCCCGATGACAATTATGGAGCTCGCATGAGCCCACCGGATCTCGGTAAAACCGAAGCTTGGTATGTCGTTGAAAGCGAGCCAGATAGCTTGATTTACGCGGGGCTGAAGGAGGGAGTCTGCAGGGAGGATCTGGCAGATGCGATCGATCAAGGCACCACGGAGAGCCTGCTGAATGCTTTCCACCCAAATGCCGGAGATGTTGTCTTCATACCCGCTGGGACGGTGCACGCCTTGGGAGCGGGTTTGTTAGTCGCTGAAATACAACAATCCAGCAATACAACCTTCCGCCTGTTCGACTGGAATCGTGTTGGATCGGATGGGTCAACGAGACCCTTGCATCTTCATGAAAGTCTCGAAGTTGCTGATTTTGATTCTGGTCCTGTTCATGCCACAAAAGCACATGAAAACCATGCGGATTGGCAAGAATTAGTGAGTTGCGAAAAATTTGTGCTCAGTGCTCTCAATCAGGGACGGCAGTCGATTGCAGGTGATGGGAAATTCCACATTTTGACCGTACCTAAGGGTCAGGCAACGTTACAGCATGGACAGGATCAGCACATGCTCGAGCAAGGGCAAACAATTCTATTGCCAGCATCACTGGGAGAATCCTCGGTAACTCTGGAGCCAGAAACCACAGTCTTGGAAATGCACCATCCGGATTGAAGCTCATTCTCGCTTCAAATGGACCATGAACTGTACAAATCCTCAGGATTCAAACCGTTCCAAAGGTGCTTCGCTGCAGCTTTCCCGATAGAAGATCGACGTGAGTCTGAATCTTCCAAATCGGCCCGCCGGCCTTATTCTCTCTTGGCAGCAACACCAAGCAGTCTCTACCCTGCGACATGAGACCCATCTCTCGAATAAAGCGCACCCAACATGCCTGCTTGGACCGTAAAACTACTCACATTCGCCCTCCTGGCCCCGCTATTGGCTGTCGTCGCTGGTTGCCGAGGCGCTCAACTGTTGCCACCTGCAGGTCCCATGAACCAACAGCAGGCCAATGCCGTGGTGCATGATCCGTTTCCGCAAAATGACATCGGACCCTACGACCCCTCCTCGCGTCCGCCAAGCTATCAGCAACCCCTACCAGAACCAGTGCGTAATCGAATCGTCCCAGATCAAATGTCATGGCTGGGTCGTTAGTTTCTCTCTCGCTTAAAATTGGATTGCCTGTCAGTGATGAATTGATTTCACGCCGACCGGCGAAAAAGGCCGCGAAAACTCACTGCTTGGAGATCGCAGCTTTTAAGTCCGATCAACTCGGCAAAGCCCATCACAGCGATATTTCACACCCTTTTTGGAAGCATGATCAAAGCTCGATCACAACGTGATTTTGCAAATGCAGGTCGCATCGACCCCGCAGTTGTCCTGCACTTTCTCACTCAAGTGACCAAATCGGCCATTTGACCTTTTCGGACACTGGAAGGACTGGGCAGTCTTCTGGTAGCCTGAAGCCCTTTCACGGCAGCAAGTACCGAGACCACAATGCCCCGAAAGTCTGTGTCCAAACGCTCGCGAACACGCTCGAATCGAGCGTCAGCGCCGGAACAACCGATTCGACTTCAGCGGCTTCTAGCTTCCGCTGGTTATGGTAGTCGCAGGCAATGCGAGGACCTGATCGAAACAGGCCGTGTTGATGTCGACGGTATCACCGTTACCAAGCTTGGCACGACGGTTGCCGTGGCGGACCAAAAGGTCAAGGTAGACGGCGTTTTGCTGAAAAAGCAAAAGCTCGTCTACTACGCGGTGAACAAACCCGTTGGCTTTGTGACCACCAATCGTGATCCTCGAGGTCGGCCACGAGTCATCGACCTTGTCCCTCCCAATGAGCGGGTTTTTCCCGTGGGAAGATTAGATCTTTCGAGTGAAGGCTTATTGCTTCTCACCAATGATGGTGAGTTATCTCAAAGACTCACCCATCCAAAATTTGGGGTTCGGAAGGTCTATCGAGTGACCGTTGCCGGAAAAGTCGATGTTGAGTCGATGAAAAAGATGCGGCAAGGCATTTACATCGCCGAAGGATTTGTGAAGGTTGAAGGCGCGAAACTTCTCAAGACTCGAGGTCGCGCGACAGAAATGGAAATCATTCTTCGGGAAGGTAAAAATCGGGAAATTCGTCGGATTCTCGCCCGCCTTGGTCACAAAGTTCAAAAACTCAGACGAATCGCAGTTGGGCCGCTAAAGCTGGGTGAAGTTCCCAGTGGTGCTTATCGTCAACTAACTTCTCAAGAGGTGGACAAACTGTGGCGTGCTACAGAACTTGCTGAACAGGCTGAAAAAGACAATCCATCCAAACCAAAAAGTGGTCCCAAAAAGAAAGGGAAAGCGAAAAAAGCCACCCGATCGACCAACTCACGAAGTGCTGCAATCAAGCGAGCAGCAAAACATCCGAGCCCCAACCGGGGAACGAGATCTACCTTCCTGCCCGGTGTCAGCGAACCCAATGCAACCGGCGTCGTGATCGGCGGTGACTTTGACTCAAAGTCGGCCAGCAACCCGAACGATCATTCCAAACAAAAGAAAACAACGAAGAAACGCGCGTCCAGTACGCGTGGTAAAAAAAGCTCCAAAAAAACTAAGAGCCGAACGAGCAGTCGACGCTCCTCTGGCGGCTCGAAGCCAACCCGAAAACGCGGCCCCAATCAACGACGCAAAACTTGATGTCAAAACTGCATGCTGATTACTATGCCGATTCGATGCACCAAATCGATACCCCATTGGTGCGCAACGAACTGATTGCTGAGGATACTTACGTCCTTCGCGTCGAGGCTCCTGAAATTGCTCAACAAGTTGTACCAGGGCAGTTCGTCATGATCCGCCTCAGTGACACCGACGCTCCCTTAATTGGACGCGCTCTGGCTGTCTACGCGATCCTTAATGACGAATCGGGGCATGCAAAATGGCTGGAATTGGTCTACCTAAAAAAAGGCACGATGACTTCGGCATTGGCCACTTCCCCCCTTGGCCGAGTTGTCACGCTTTGGGGACCCCTGGGAAATGGATTCGCCAATCGCCCCTGTGACCACCTGATTATGGTTGCCGGAGGAATCGGTCAAACACCGATGCTTCTGATGGGTCAAGAAGCCAAGGGAAACCAATCCTTTGGTAAGCCGACCAGAACTTCAGGTTGGGGGCAGGAGGTTGAACTGATCTATGGTGCCAGACGAAAAAGCCTGCTCGCCTGTGTCGATGAATTTGACAAGGCAGGATTCAATGTCACACTTTGCACCGATGATGGTTCTATTGGCCGCCAACAGTTGGTTCCAGATGTACTGAGTGAAAGACTCGCTGAAATCCCTGCTGACAAGAAAGTTCGCGTCGTTACTTGCGGACCGGAAATCATGATGGAAAAAGTTGCCGAAATCTGCAAAGAAAAGTCAGTGGATTGTCAGGTTTCCATGGAAACCCCGATGGCTTGCGGAATCGGAATCTGCTTTTCTTGCGTCGCGCAAGTGAAACAAGATGGACCAGAACAATGGGACTACAAACGCACCTGCGTGGAAGGTCCTATCTTTGACGCTGACCAGATCTGCTGGTGAAGGATCATCAATGATGCGTGATGTTGGCTCTCAGTCGAAATCACGCATCATTGGAAGCATCTTGCTCAGAATGAACGTGGTCACCGGCTCGATCTCCGGAGATCCCCCAGAGATGGCTTCCGTTGCGTATCGAGTTTCGTTGTACCAACAATGAAAATAACGAACGAAGCCGAATAGCAGATCGAAAAGGAAGCTGAGATTGAATCGTTACTTCCCTCATGAGACTTCATTTCATGAGGGATTGTCGATTGAGAACACTTGGTGAAGGACAACGCTGGGTGAAGGACAACGCTGGGTTGTCAGCGAATCGAAACGATCTCCTTGAAAGGTCAATTCGCAAAGCGACCTCACACTAGCCTCAGCTTAGCGAAAGTAGGAACCGTTTGTGGTCGGTGAAGCTCCGTCAGTAGGATAGGACAAACCGGTGGAAGTACTTCCAGGGGTGTAAGCCTCACCCACAGTCGGTGGTGACGATCCATTCGGGGGCAAAACTGAACCCGAGGGTGTCGCATAATCCAAGGTTGCATTGGCAGTTGAAAAATCCGGTGTCGTATTGCTGAATGATCCAACTTGCTCAGCCATCGAATTCGTGGGAACTGTTTGACTACCACCTTGGTTCATGCTTGCCGAGGGTGTGATCGCGGCAACAGCGGGCGAATCCGTTGGAAGTGAAAACCCGTTTTTCGGCAACGCTCCCATTCCCGATTGCGATGTCGAAAATTGGTTGCTTGGTGGCGAAAAACCGTGACCCATCGATGTCGACGCGACAGCAGATGATGGCATTGATGGCTGCGCTGCGAACGTCTGCGTGCTCGGCGCACCAAATGCGTCAGTTGCTATCCCGCCATTCGCTCCTTTGGGCGTAAATGCCTTGTCCCCAAATGTGTAAGACTTTGGCATGGCAGTGTCCATTTGACCATTCGACGCGGGAGCAGCTGTCGGCGAGACTGAAGAGGCAGTTTGGTATCCGTTGGCTCGAGCGGCGCCCAGATTAGCCGTTTGCGTTGCATAATCAGGAGTGCCCCCACCACTAGCAAACTGTTGTGTCATTGGTTCGCCCTCATCAATATCAAGATCAGGTATTGAAGTACCACCTGCGATGGATGCAATGGCCTCAGGCGTGGAATTTGCACTTGGTGGCGCCGGATAAGTAACCTCCGGACCCGCGCTCGCCAACGATTCAGGACTTGGCTCCCCGCGCCAGTTAAAAAAACCTGCTCCGGGAATACTGCTACAACCGGTCAAAAAGACCGGAATCATCGACAGAGTCAGTGAGACGATTAAATTGCGTTTTAAGTATTGATTCAGCATCTTGCCAACCTTCCGATGTACTTCGCCATCTCACCCCATCATTGGGAGAGATTCCAAGCTTTGCCCAACTCAGTCAGATAAATCCACATCCGACCACAAATTTCAAGACGGTCACGGCACCGTATGAAGCGAGAGCAAATCACGTCAATGTCAGCTTTCCAAAAGAATCCTTGTGAAACAAAAAATCCTTTTGGATGTTTCACGCGTTAGCTGAAAAATCTGCGATGCACGAAATTGCATGAAAGTTCACGACTGAGGGCATCTCTTAGCAACCAATACAAAATAGATTGCCCACATCGCGAAATCATCCGACCGATCGTTGGATCGATCGCGACTGCGCGAAACTTGGCGACAGCTCATCGATACGGATCCAGTGGCGTTCCCTGAACCAACTTGGCTTCCGAATTGGTTACCAAGGACTCGTTTCATTCTGCGTTTACCCGAGCAGGGCATGCTTCAACCAAGAAATGAGCTAATGCCGAAGTCGGGTTCAAAATAAGAGGATTTCATTGCGATGAAGGGTCACCGATTCGCCAGAACACCCTATTACAAAAGAACCGACGATAGAGTTCTCAGCAGAGAAAAATCTCCATCGCCACTTAGACACCAACCACCTCCATGCTGGTCCCTTGCGTGATTCCCGGGGCCGGTAAATCACTGGAACCCTCAAGAAACAGATCAATCGCACGTGCGGCGCCACGCCCCTCGTTGATGGCCCAAACCACCAAACTTTGGCCACGACGACAATCACCGGCAGCAAAAACACCTTCCAGGTTGGTGGCAAATCTTCCATGCTCTGCTTTAAAATTACTGCGGCCGTCCAAATCGATTTTCAAAGAATCCGCTAGATATTGCTCGGGACCCAAGAATCCCATTGAAAGAAGAATTAACTGAGCTGGCCACTCCTTCTCTGAACCAGCAACCTCATTCATCTCCCAACCACCATCTTCTTTTCGGGTCCATTGAACCGTCACTGTTTTGATTCCCTGAACTTGACCGGAATCATCAACAATGAATTCCTTACTAAGTACCTGAAACTCTCGTGGGTCGCTTCCATATTTAACGGACGCTTCCTCGTGGCCATAATCAACTCGAAAGACACGAGGCCACTCCGGCCATGGATTGTCGTCAGAACGTTCAGCCGGTGGTTTGGGAAGCAATTCAAAATTCACCAAGCTACGGCAACCGTGGCGCAAACTGGTGGCGATGCAATCGGTTCCGGTATCCCCACCACCGATCACGATCACGTCCTTTCCTTCAGCACTAATAAATTGGTCGGAAATCGTGTCACCGTGCACCATCTGCTTGGTGTTGGCGGTCAAGAAATCCATCGCGAAATGCACACCGCTTGCCTCTCGGTTTGGAATGGGCAGGTCACGTGGTTTCGTCGCACCACAGGCGAGCAAGATAGCGTCGTGATCATCACTCAACTGCTTGGGATCAACGTTTTGACCGACATTGGCCCCGGTGACAAACTTGACGCCTTCAGCGGTCATTTTGTCGACGCGGCGTTGCACCGCTTCTTTCGACAATTTCATGTTGGGAATTCCGTACTGCAACAACCCACCAATACGATCCGCTCGCTCAAAAACGGTCACATGATGCCCAGCCTGATTCAATTGGTCAGCGGCCGATAGTCCCGCGGGACCACTACCAACAATTGCCACCTTCTTGCCAGTTCGGTGCTGCGGTGGTTCGGGTTGAATCCATCCCTCGGACCAGGCACGGTCAACAATTGCGTTTTCAATGTTCTTGATCGTGACAGGTGGGTTGGTGATTCCCAAAACGCAAGAACCCTCACACGGCGCGGGACAAGTCCGGCCCGTGAACTCAGGAAAATTGTTCGTCTTGTGCAACCGTTCACTGGCCTCTTTCCATCGATTGTTGTAGACCAAGTCATTCCACTCGGGGATCAGGTTATCAATCGGACACCCTGTCGCTGACTGACAAAAGGGGACTCCACAATCCATACAGCGAGCGCCCTGCTCAAGCAGGTGCTGCTTCTTTGGTTCGGTGTAGATTTCGTCATAATCGTTGATTCGAACAACGGGCAATCGCCATTCGACTTTCTTACGTTCAAACTCTTTGAATCCGGTTGGCTTACCCATCGTTATCGCTGCGTTTATTCGAGAATTCTTAGTATTGAAATGAAAAACGCGTCATGCACGCGTTTAAAAACATTTACCTGTGGTTCACACCTGAATCACTGACTTGCGACTTGCTGTTGAGCTAACTCTTTCAAAACTCGCTTGTAGTCAACCGGCATCACTTTGACGCATTGCGATTTAAATGTTTGCCAATCAGCCAGTGCAGCAGCGGCAACCGAACTATCGGTGTATCGATGATGATTCTCAATCATCCCCTTAACCTCCGCTTCTTCCTCGGCATTTTCAATCGACTCCAACTCAACCAAAGCCAAATTGCAGTTCAAGTTAAAGTCACCCTGTTGGTCCCAAATGTAGGCGATCCCACCAGACATCCCCGCGGCAAAGTTCCTCCCGGTTGGCCCCAGGACAACCACCCGACCGCCAGTCATGTATTCACAACCGTGGTCTCCAACACCTTCAACGACCGTCTTGGCACCGCTATTGCGAACACAGAAGCGTTCTGCCGCACGACCGCGGAAATAAGCCTCTCCGCTGGTTGCACCGTAGAGGCAAACGTTTCCGATCAGAATATTGTTCTCAGCAACAAACGTACTCGATTTGGATGGGTAAATAATGAGCCGACCCCCACTTAAACCTTTGCCGACGTAATCATTTGCGTCCCCTTCAAGACGAATGGTTATTCCATGGCTGAGAAATGCACCCAAACTCTGTCCCGCTGAACCAGAGAGCTCAATCTGAATGGTTTCATCCGGCAGACCGGCTTGACCGTATTTCTTTGCCACTTCATTACTGAGGATGGTTCCGACGGTGCGGTTGATGTTAATGATCGGTGATTTAATCACCACGGGCGAACCGGATTCCAGTGCTGGCTGGGCGGCGTCGAGCAAAGTCGTGATATCAAGTGATTTTTCCAGGCCATGATCCTGCGCCTGCGAACAAATCACTCCGACATCCTGATGAGGCTTGTTGGCCGGCATCAAGACCGAGGTTAAATCAAGGCCATCAGATTTCCAATGTTTAATGGCGTTGTCTGTCTTCAATGCTTCGCAGCGGCCGACCATCTCATCGATGGTTCGGAAACCCAATTTTGCCATCAACTGCCTCGCCTCTTCCGCAACCATGAAGAGATAGTTCACGACATGCTCGGGCTTACCACTGAATTTCTTTCGCAAATCTGGGTCTTGAGTCGCAATACCCACAGGGCAGGTGTTCAAGTGGCATTTCCGCATCATGATGCACCCCATGGTGATCAGGGGAGCAGTTGAGAAACCAAACTCTTCCGCTCCTAACAATGCAGCAATCACAACGTCTCGCCCTGTCTTTAATCCACCGTCAGTCTGCAAGACAACACGACTTCGCAGGTCGTTAAGAACAAGAACCTGATGGGTCTCGGCGATACCCAATTCCCAAGGCAAACCGGCATGCTTGATGCTTGTCAAAGGTGACGCTCCGGTTCCGCCGGTATCACCCGAGATCAAGATATGGTCTGCATGGGCTTTCGCGACTCCCGATGCAATCACACCGACACCCACCTCGCTTACCAACTTGACACTGATACGGGCCTGACGATTAGCGTTCTTCAGATCGTGAATCAGTTGAGCAAGGTCCTCAATCGAGTAAATATCATGATGCGGTGGTGGACTGATTAGCCCAACGCCCGGTGTGCTGTAGCGAATCCTCGCAATGTTGTTATCAACCTTTTTGCCTGGTAACTCTCCACCCTCACCAGGCTTCGCACCTTGCGAGACCTTGATCTGGATTTCATCAGCGTTGGAAAGGTATTCAATCGTTACACCGAATCGTCCCGAAGCAACCTGCTTGATTGCTGATCGTTTTGAATCACCATTGGCCATGGCTTGAAAGCGAATAGGATCTTCTCCCCCTTCGCCGGTATTACTCTTGCCACCCAGGCGGTTCATCGCGACCGCCAACGCTTCATGGGATTCGGCACTGATGCTGCCAAAACTCATCGCTCCGGTGCAAAACCGCTTCACTATTTCTTTGGCAGGTTCAACTTCCTCCAGAGGAATGGGTGTCGCTCGATCTTCGTCGAATTCGAGCAGGCCACGAAGGGTGCATCGATTACGACTATCCTGATTAATGGTCTCAGAAAATCGCCAATAGGCAGCTTCGTCATTTCCCCTAGCAGCCAATTGCAAATTAGAAATCGACTGGGGAGACCACGCATGTTTTTCGCCTTCAGCCCGCCAATGGTATTCCCCTAGATTGGGTAACTGGCCCAGTTGCTTGTCAATATTTTCTGGGTAACCGAGACGGTGTCGACGCATTGCTTCTTCAGCAACCACATCAAACGAAACACCCTGAATTCGGCTTGCTGTTCCCACAAAGCATTTGTCAATAATTTCATCGCGCAGTCCCAGAGCTTCAAAAATCTGCGCTCCCTTGTAACTCTGCAATGTGCTGATACCCATTTTGGCCATGACCTTTAACATGCCCTTGGCAACGCCTTTTCGATAAGCGGCGACAATTTTCTCATCGTCAAAGCTTGGATCCAACAATCCATCTCGGCTTGCCTGCCATAAAGCTTCAAACGCCAGATAAGGGTTAATACCATCGGCACCGTAGCCAATCAGTAGGCAATGATGGTGAACCTCCCTCGCTTCGCCAGTTTCAACAAGAAGACCAATCTGTGTTCGCTTCGTTTGCTTGACCAGATGATGGTGCACGGCACCAACGGCGAGTAGCGCGCTGACCGGAACTCGATCCTGACCCACCCGACGATCGGATAGAACGATCAGCTGAATCCCCTCATCCGCTGCAGCCTCAGCCTCTTGAGAAATTCGGTCCAAAGTCGCCTCAAGGCCCGCTTTGCCCTCTGCTCGAGAATAGGTGATGTCAATCACCTGACTTTTCCATCCCTGATGATCGATGTCCTTGAGTGAAGCCATTTCCTCGTTGGTGAGGATTGGGTGCTCAATCAATAGCCGGTGGCAATGCTCGGGAGTTGCATCAAGCAAGTTAGCCTCGGGGCCAACGTAACACTCCAGAGACATGATCACTTCTTCACGTATCGAATCGATCGCCGGATTGGTGACCTGCGCAAAGAGTTGCTTGAAGTAGTCATAGATCATGCGAGGCTTGTCGCTCAAGCAAGCGATTGCGCTGTCATTACCCATCGAGCCAACAGGATCTCGCAACTGCTCGATCAGAGGTCGAAGCATAAAATTCATTGTCTCGCTGGTAAAACCAAACGCCTGCATACGAGATAAAAGCGTTTCGCTATTGAAACCGTGTGAGTCGTGGGATTGCGGCAGATCAGAAAGGCGAATGCGTTGCTCGCGCAACCAATCTCCATATGGCTTCTTTTGAGCAAAATCGACCTTCAATTCTTCATCAGGTATCAAACGCCCCTGTTCAAAATCGACGAGGAACATCTTGCCCGGCTGAAGCCTCCCTTTTTCTTTCACCGTTTCAGGTGCGACCGGCAACACACCCACCTCACTTGCCATGATCACACGATCATCATGCGTGATGTAATATCGACTCGGACGCAAGCCATTTCGATCAAGCGTGGCACCAATGTAGTGGCCGTCAGTGAACGCTACCGAAGCCGGTCCGTCCCAGGGTTCCATCAAGCAGGAGAAATATTCATAGAAAGCACGTTTGTCTTCCGACATCGTCTCGTGCTTTTGCCATGCCTCGGGGACCATCATCATGATCGCCTCTTGCAGCGTACGACCGTTCATCAAGAGGAACTCAAGAACATTGTCGAAGGTCCCCGAATCACTACAATCTGGCTCAACGACTGGAAACAACTTACTCAGTTCACCACCAAATAACTCACTGCGTGCTGAACCTTCTCGGGCTTGCATCCAGTTCTTGTTGCCACGCAGGGTATTGATCTCGCCATTGTGGCTCATGAATCTCAAGGGTTGAGCGCGATCCCAACTGGGGAAAGTGTTGGTCGAAAATCGGCTGTGCACCATCGCTAGATGAGTCTCGAAATCCTCATCTCTTAAATCTGCGTAGTAAGGAAGTAACTGTGCTGGTGTCAACATTCCCTTGTAAATGATGACCTTGGTGCTGAGCGAGCAAATGTAGAACATCAAAGCCTGCTTTAGACTCTTGCTACCACGCAAACGGTGGCTCGCCTGCTTATGAATCTTGTAGAGAGTTCGCTCGAAAGCATCGCCCTGAAGACCCTCCGCAGCAGCAACAAAAATCTGCTCAATCACCGGTTCGCTTTGTCGTGCCGTGGGACCGACGTCGGCTAATTCAGACATCTGAGGAACTTTACGCCATCCAATGTGCGTCTGCCCCTCTTCAGCGATGAGAGACTCAACGGTTCGCTTGCACTCTTCACGTTCAGCAGAATCTTGAGGCAAGAACACCAAGCCCGCTGCGAAGCGGCCAGGTTCAGGTAAATCGACCCCAAGTTCAGACTTTGCAACCTTCTTGAGAAACTTGTGCGGTAAACCACACATCATTCCCGAACCGTCACCAGTATTGGGCTCACACCCACATGCACCCCGGTGATCCATGTTGATCAGGATCGTATCCGCATCCAAAACATTCTGATGCGACGGAAGACCTTTGATGTGCGCGATAAAACCAACTCCACATGCATCCTTCTCTTGCTGTGGATCGTAAAGGCCTTGGGCCGGTGGTAGGTGGAAGAGATTCTTCTTCATTGCTTCTTTCATCAGTTCGGACAATCTTGCCAATTATTCGTTTCTAATTCCGTTTGTTGATCAAACCGAGATCGATAAGATCGGAGCCTCGGAATGTCAGAGACTCCCAGCCAATCGTGATCCGACCTAGGCGACAACTGAGGTCCCCTCTGGAGTTTCCATCGTTGTGTTTCCCATGGAATGCTTCCCGCTGCCAGATCTCACACTCTTTCCTGAGTCCAACGGCCGCCCTAGAAGGAGTGAACCAAATTCACTCACCGCTCGGCTGAGACGACCCGCCCTGCGATAAATGATGCCCAAGGGGCGTGTCATTCGTAACTCGCGACAAGCTACCACCCTCAGAGACCCGTTGGCCGTCTCGCGACGAACCGCCGCCTCGGGGACGATACCAATCCCTCGATTCGCTTGAATTGCTCGAATCATCGAGTCCGCGTTGTCAAATTCCATCCTGACGTTGACCGCGATCCCAGCTCGAGCCAAACATTGATCAATTTCACGACGCAATTTCAATCCTCGATCAAATCCAATCATGTCGAGTGACTGCAGTTGAGACAGCGATACCTCATGCTGACTCGCTAACGAATGCTCCGACGAACAAACAACCCGCATGGGCTCCTGCTGCCATGGCACACTTTGAAGGTGTTTGGTGCTTTTCGGGTAACTGACCAAACCCAAATCGACCGTACCCTCTTTGACCATCTCTACAACGCGATCATTCGCCCCAAACTCTGTCTTGACATCAACCTCAGGATGCACGCGTGCGAACGCATCAGAGGCTTCTGGCATGTAACTAAGTCCTACCGATACGATCGTCCCGACCGTAATCTGGCCGCTCAAACGCTCGCCAGTCGTTCTCACCTCTCGCTGCAATCGCTCATAGTTGCGAAGAATGCCGCGTAACCCAGACAGATAAAGCTTGCCGGCCTCGGTCAAAATCAAAGGACGCTTGGAACGATTAATCAGCTGGACACCCACTGATTCCTCTAAGTGTTGAATTGCCTGACTCGCCGCACTCTGCGTCATATGATGGACGGCAGCAGCCTGCGAAAAGCTGCGCTGTTCAGCAACCGTGCAAAACAATTCGAGTGTCCGAAAATTCAACCGCCCCGCCTTTTGCAGTATTAGAAATACTAATATTCAAGTTTTGCTTCAAAAATCATACTTATGAAAGGTAGGCGTTCTCATATGGCTCGTCAAGCCTTCGCAGTGAAGCAGTTCGCTGATCGCTAAACCATAAGAGCAACCCTTTGCTCTCTCAAAACAACGGCTGTTAACAAATCGCGGGAAGAAAAAGCCATGCAATAACGGCCGGCTCGGTGCGTTGGACCAGAACAACCCAAACTCGATTGGTTCGAGAAGCCCTCAACCGCCCAGCTGCCAGCGTCAGAGCTTGGAGTGCCGCTGCTGCCCCAAACCCCAATTACAATCACCGACTTCTGATTCCTCATCAGAAATGAATCTCACACCGACCGCTGAAAACCGTGGGCGGGCATTCAGATCACTCGATTCCGACGAGATGGCAGAAGCTTACGGTGGCGCGCGAATCGGCTGATGCATTGCTTGAGCGTCTGTCGAAATTGACTTGCCCCGCGTGAGACCCCGAACCTCCGAGCATCAACTCCAAGAGGCTTCACCGGACTCTCGAAACGGCAAATTCACCCACCCTTGCTGATCCGGGTGATGCTCGGAGCAACTGTTTCCCCACCCTGAAAAGACTTCAGCAATGGTGTCGGGCGATCAAAGATGACAAACCCACGGAGAGTGAATCTGCACCGCTGGTGAAACACTTAAACTTTTGCCTTCAGGGATGAAGCAACGATCCACTGCTAGCTTGAGCAGCCTGAAAACGGAGACGACTGACCGGAGCGGTTCAAAATAAATGATCGCGAGCGGGCTCTTGATTCCTATTGAGGGAAACCGCGAATAGGCAGCCTGACTAAGATCAGACCCGAGAATTGGTACTGAAGCGTCTCGCAAGAACAGAATCAAGAATCACAGACGCTCCGCGCTGACTATGGCTCCGACTAACTCTTTAACGTCTTCAGCAAGCGACTTTAGTCGCAGACAAAAATCAGTGAATCCGCCGAAACAATGTTTTAGTCTCTTCTGGAGAGCTCTTTGACAGACTCAACCAATGCGATGGCATGGTCTACCGGCGTCTCTTTATGAATCCCGTGCCCGAGGTTAAAGATATGTCCATCGAGACCCTTGACAGATTCCAGGAGGGAAGCAACTTCCTCTCGAATGACATCAGGATCCGCCAAAAGTACAGCCGGATCCAAATTGCCCTGGACCGGACAATCGTGCCCAATCCGTTTCCAAGCAACGTCCAAGGGGACTCGCCAATCCACCCCAACCACCGTGCGACGGTCTATTCGCATCAATGGCAAAAGCTCAGGATTTCCCGTTGCGAAATTGATCACAGGTACACCCGGGGTGATACCGGCAATGATCTGCTTCATCCAAGGCAAAACAAAACGCACATAATCGGTTGACGAAAGGCAGCCCGCCCAACTGTCAAAGAGCTGAACGCACTGGGCGCCAGCGCCAATCTGCAAATTCAAATAAGTCGTGATGGCAAAAGAGAGTTTCTCCATCAAGATTTCCCAAGTCCCATCATTTGCCCGCATAAGCTTCTTGGTATTCAGATAGGTTCGACTACCGCCTCCCTCGATTGCGTAACTGGCAAGCGTGAAAGGCGAGCCAGCAAACCCAATGACGGGAATTCCCTCTGGTAGATCAGCTCTCGTATGACGCACTGTCTCGTAGACAAAATCGAGTTCCTGCGGATTTTCTAGATCACGGATACCCTTCACTCCGTCACGATCTCGAACTGGATTGTGGATCACGGGTCCATCGCCAGCGGCAAATTCCAAATCAAATCCAAGCGGAACCAGGATTGGCAGCAGGTCCGAAAAAATGATCGCTGCATCCACGCCGAGTCGATCGACAGCAGTGCACATCACCTCGCTACATAATTGCGGGTTATGGCACAGCTCTAAAAAGGAATGTTTCGCCCGAACCTCTCGGTATTCTTGCATGTACCGCCCAGCCTGACGCATCATCCAGACGGGGGTACGTTCGGTAGCCTCACCTCGACAAGCTCGGACGAAGAGACTTTGATCGGAAGGATGCTTAATTGACTGAGAGCTTGGAGCCATGATTTGCCATCGTCGTTTGGATTTCACAAGCGGCACACCTCGCTCGGCCGCTTGCACAACTAAATGCCCCATCTTGGGGTGTGTTGGCTCCAAATCAACGTGAATTTCACATTCTTCGAGCATTTGTGAAGTCGTGGGTCCGATTGAAGCGATCACCGTTCCCCGAAGCCCCTCCCGAAGAGGATCGACGAGCTGCAATCGATCTGCCGTTCGCAACAAATTCACCACCTGATGGGCACTTGTCACTAGCAAAAGATCTCTTTGCCCCGCCGCAAGTGCTCGAACATTTTCTTCCAGCAAGGTCGGATCCACCGGAAGCTCCCATCCATAAACTCTTACCGGCTCAACAGTTGCGCCGCGAGCTTCCAGTCCAGCCACCAAGGAAGCGTTGGAAACCCCATACTCTTGCAGCCCAACCACCTGATTGGCAATTGAAACCTGCGCATCGATGGTTTGAAGCAACTCTCTCCAAGTATTGGGCTCGGGAACTCGGTGCGTTGGGGTCAAACCGAACTCCCTCATGGCAGCGACCGGTTTAGGGCCCCTGCAAATGGTCGTCACATCGGAGAGCGCATCGAGAAATCGCTGCTTATCGAGGTGCGGCTCAATCGCTCGAATTAAGTAACGAAAACCAACACCCGTGGTCAGAATCACGACTCCAACCTGACCGGTGATCAGCCGATAGGCAAAATCAATCGCTTCACGATTCGGCTCAACAGGCACCTCACGCATTGAGGGACTGACAAAAGGCTCCCCACCATACTTTTGAATCATGCGTTCCATGTCTCCAGCTCGCCGACTTTCCAAAGCAGCAACTCGACAGCCCATGAAGTTGTTTGATTTCGATGACATCTTTTCGATTCAGATTACGTGATAAAGTAGCCAAGAGACTCGTGGCAGATTGTAGAGAAAGCCCTTGAAGTTAGGATATGACGCAACCTTCAGGCCGGACAGGACGATCGTGAAACAAAGTCAAATACAGAGCAACCGCGTAGCTCGATCGCCTTCTATCTTCTCCATCCAACAAGTCCCAACGTTTCAGAAGACCTGAATCATTCATCATTGATTACGCAGCTCGGTTGATTTTTCCAACAATTGATTCAGTAACCCAATCCCGACGGACATCATGCCTCGAAGTTCCCTAAGACGCCCCGGACAGGATCTTGACCTGTCAAAACACCTCATCCAAGCGGATGATCTTCCCGAGACAATCTCGAGTGAAAACCTATTTGGTGATCATCGCCCCCTGGAACTGGAGATCGGGTCGGGTAAAGGCTTATTCATGATGAACGCGGCCAGTACTAACCCGGAGCATGTCTTTTTGGGGGTCGAAATCATCGGCAAGTACGCCAAACATGCAGCAGCAAAACTGGCATCTTCTCAATGCTCTAATGCTAAAATGGTCAGCGGAAACGCTGAACCTTTACTCTCAAAAGCAATATCGGCAGCAAGCCTCGAAGCGGTTCACGTTTACTTCCCGGATCCTTGGTGGAAAAAACGACACCGTAAAAGACGTGTCTTGAATGAATCGAGTATCCGGAACCTCACTCGCTGTCTTCGACCGGGGGGTCGATTCCACTTTTGGACCGATGTACTTGATTATTTTGAAAACACGGTGGAACTGATCGCGGAGATCGCCCCAATCCTCGGCATTCCAATTCCCGAGGATGAAATTGCTGCAGCTCATGACCTTGACTACCGAACCCACTTTGAACGCCGAAGTCGGCAGAATCAAATTCCGGTCTATCGAGTTCGCTATATCAAACGCGATGAACACCAATGACATCAACGACTGCGTCGACCTCGAAGACACCAGGCATGATTGGATTGCAGGATTGAACATTCACTCATGGCCGACCGGGGCAGGGTAGGGAAGAGTGCTTTAGGGATCCACAGAGAGATCCTTGACATGCACTTCTTCAACCTCCAATGCTGATTGATCCTCAGTATCTTCATCAACTGGCAGCGTTGCCTGAACCTCAGATGGATCAAAGGCCGAGCGATCAACGGGGTTAGCTAGTTTGACCTTCCCCGACTCGGTTCTCGGGGTGAGGTATCTGCCGACCTGATGTGCACTGAGTTCTGCACCCTGATCCCACGGCCCTTCCAGCATTTGCACTTGGTTGTAGGCTAACAATGAGCCTTTCTCTCGATGAAAATTTCGGATCGAGAGATTGTATTCCGACAGGGATCGATAGAAGTCAGTTGCACTGTTAACGACCTGACGCTGCGCTTGCAAAAGAAAGTTAATGGAGTCGCTGCCTTGCTCATAACGTATTCGCAATACGTCAACCTGATTCAGGTCGGATTGCAAACGGTTGTAGTTTGTTTCCATCAACTCATGTCGTGTCTCCACATCACGAGCTGCATTGGAGAGCAGGTGGCTAGCTTGATACTCAGCCTGATCCAAGAGCGCGTGTTCCCGCTTCAGATTCAACTTGGCGTGGGCGACCGCTGAGCCTGCCGCTCGAAACCCGACAGGATAAGTCAGCTCAATACCCGCTTGCCACTCTTGATAGTTTCCATCAAAAATATTTTCGTAAAAACCTGGAACCAGATGATCACCAATACCTTGATAACGGTACTGACCTAAAAAATCTAAACGCGGTCGGTAATTCATTTTTGCCGCAACAAGTTCAAGTTCGCGACGCTGCACTTGCATTTTTTGCTGTCGAATTTCAACACGTCGCTGCAAAGCCTGAGCCAGTGAACTGCGCCAGTCAAACACAACTTTTGCATCCATTGGTTCGGTGGTTGGCTTAATGAGAGAACCATCCGTTGCGGGTAATCCAACCAAGTATCGAAGCTGTTGCTCTGATTCATACAAACCTGACTGACCAGCCAAGGCTGTTTTGACTTGGGCATCAAACTGATAGTACTGCGACCGGGCCTGCGCTTCGTCATCGGCGCGACCAGTTCCAACGTCAAGTCGGGCTTTCTGAATTTGCCATGTCTGCAGCGATGCTTCCCTTGCCTTGACCGTTGTATCGAGCAGTCGGTAGGCAGTTACAAGATTCCAATAAGCCTGCTCAACATCCGCAACCACCTGAATCACGCCAGTCTCAAACTCCGCGAGTGATACATCTTCGTTGATTCTCGCGATTAATACTCCGTTGTACTGACCGACTCGGGAATTGGGACCCGCAATTCGGTTGTAGGTGGTTCCAGCTCCCTGCAACAGAGGCTGCCTCCATTCCGCCTCTAGCCAACCGGTGAAGGCACTTGGAAAGAGTCGGAAATCAAATCCGTTCCCCACACCCTGATTACTGCGTCGATAATTAACGACATGACGCAAAGCAAAACTGGCTCCCGTCGCCGTAGTCTTGCTCAACTCACCATTGAAAAGTGAGGAATTGGCTTCCACAACGGATGGCTGGCCGAACGCCTGCTGTGAATTCCTGGGTGTATCGTTGTTTGACCAATTAAGCTGCTGGCGGTACTGAGCGTCGAAAGCGCTCAATGCCGCTTCGGTTCCCTGTGCCGATGCAGAAGTGATCCCCGGGTCATACTTGGTGACAACCGACTGCGGCGCTAACCTGGCGTTAAAAGTAGTTCCAGCGCGTCGAAGAACGGGTCGGTTAGTGAGCGCCTGCCGAACCGCGTCCTGCAACGTCATCTCCAGCGATGGCAACTCAGAGGGATCCTCAAAGGAGAAGGGCTGGACTGTCTCGACCGTAGCGGTGCGACTCTCTGAATCAATCGCATCAATCTCGGGGTATTCGATATTGAGGCCAAAATCGTCGTGGTACGACTTTGTCGTATCTCTGGGTCCCTCAGGAACCGCTTGCCTAAGCAAGCCGCACCCCACCAAGCATGTCATGCAGCATGCAAGGCCAAAACCGACCACAGGTACGGGAAACATCCGTTTCACGTTGAATGCAGACCCCCGGTCTGGTCTTGAAGGCGACCATTTCTTGCTGCATTTCGAATGCAAGTTTTGGTTCGGCGAAGGGGAACTTGGCATGACGGACTGTCAACAGTAAGAATTCTCATGTCGCCGCTTCGTCGGAACAATCCGAACTCGAGTTATAAGCGGGAACATCCACAGATCCGGTATCGGTGGTTTATCCGTCAATATTGGAGGAACCCATCTGTATCCAACCATAACCTGTAACCCGCAAACACAACCCAGTCCGACCAAACCAACCCATGGCCGCTGTCGGCTCTTTCAGCAAACGGCAAACGAATCGAGGGCCCCCAATGGCCAAGGCTTACCCCTCTGGTTTGGATGCTGCCTTCCCCTCAACTCCCAGATCTACCAGCAAATACCAAATCAAGTGATTCGCGTGGCTCCATGACGTTTCGGATCCACTTGATCATTTGTGGCGAGCCAGGGGTCCATCTGACACTGAAGGAGGTGCTAAAGCATTTCGTTCCGATTTTCAAAGTTCGCCGCTATCATCCCATTCCGTTTTTGTGCTGCGAGTAAGATAAAAGCATCGTTCTTCAGTCCTAATACCATTGATTGGAATTTGAGATGAATCCTCGAATACGCGCCGGAAGTATTCCCGTGATGCTCATACGCACCGTGATCGTCCTGGGATTCCTCTCGGCATCTTGCTCTGATCTTTCAGGTCTTGCTGATGAGGCGACCGATCAAATAACGAATGCAACGGAGGAAAAAGCCCCGAGCATTTCAAGGCCGAAAACCTTTGAGAGTATCGAAGAACTGACAAGGTACATTGGACCCTCCATCGTTACGATTCGCGTGAAGGGACGCGATGGAGAGGAGCTGTCAATTGGAACAGGTTTTGTCCTCAGTGCTGATGGGCAAATTGTCACCAATGCCCATGTGATCGGGGAGGGTAGATCTTTCACGATTGAACTGCCCTCAGGACGTGCATTGCCGGTCACTGAAGTTGAATCCACAGACCAAACTGCAGATCTGGCTGTCATCCGAGTCGATGTCGGCGATGCTCCTTTAACTCCGTTGAAACGACGGGAGACCAAGATTGCGCAGGGAACGCGGGTTGCCGCCTATGGAAACCCGCTCGGATTGCGCGACAGCGTCGTCGCTGGCATTGTCTCAGCCATTCGAGAAGTGCAGGGCAGAGAGCTGATCCAGTTAGCCATGCCGATTCAGCCAGGCAACAGTGGCGGACCTCTGGTTGATATGCAGGGCAACGTTCGTGGAATCATCAACATGAAGTCAGCCGTCGATGACAACCTCGGATTCGCGATACCGATTGATCAATTAACACCAATCCTCTCGCAACCGCATCCAGTCAGCTACAACCGCTGGGTAACACTTGGCCGCATGGACCCCAAATCATGGACAACGCAATTTGGTGCGTCTTGGCAACAACGTGGTGGCGTTATCTCTGCTCGCGGATCAGGCCAGGGATTTGGTGGTCGTTCTCTGTGCCTTTCGAAACGCCAGCCATTGGATTTGCCGATGGAGATTGCCGTTGACGTCCGGCTGGACGATGAATCCGGGGCTGCCGGGCTAGCGTTCTGCTCCGATGGTAACAATCGACATTACGGTTTTTACCCAAGCAACGGAAATCTACGACTAACCTGCTTCAAAGGTCCTTCGGTTTACACGTGGGAAGTCCTTGCTGATCTCAATAGCAATCAATATCAACCGAAGAAATGGAATCGCCTTCGCGTTCGAATCGAAAAGGATCGTTTCCTATGTTTCGTAAACGACGAGCTATTGATTGAATCAAAGGATTCACAATTAACAGGCGGGTCCGTCGGGCTGGTTAAATTTCGTGAAACCCAACCAGATTTCAAGCGATTCCAGGTGGGTAAAGACCTCGCAATACCTGCTCTGACCTCCGCCCAAGAAGACCTGATTACTCGAGCCATCAGCAAGAATGGCCCGATCGATGATCAAGATGAAACGACGGTTCAGTTACTCGCGGAATCCAGCGAGGCAGTTAGCCGCAAGCTTGAGAAGCGAGCAGCAAATCTCGAAAAAAACATCCAGCAACTGCGCCGTCTGGCAAACGATATTGAACTGGCACCAACCCTGCTGGCCTTACGAAAAACCTTTGAAGATCCGCTGGCGGCTAAGGATCAACTTTTCAGGGGAGCGTTACTGATTGCAAAGATCGATAACCCCGATACGGATCCGAGCGCGTACATGAAGAAAGTTGAATCCATGGCCTCCGAAATCCGTGAAGGGATCGGCAAGGATTTCAGCGATGAACAAAAACGCAAACAATTAGATCAATATCTATTCAACGAAAACGGCTTTCGCGGTGGAAGTTCAGAATATTACCACCCCGCCAACAGCCATCTAGATCGTGTGATTGATGAACGAGAAGGGTTACCAATCACCCTTTCCATCCTCTACATGGAACTGGGGCGCCGAATCGGATTAACGATGGAAGGTATTGGCCTTCCGGGGCATTTTGTCGTCCGCCATCTCTTCGAAAACGATGACCAACAACTGATTGATGTATTTGATCGTGGCAAAACACTCTCCAGCCAAGATAGCGAACAAATCGTCCGTGATTTTGCAAATCGCGAACTGGTAACCTCAGACCTGATCGCTCAGAGTGACCAGCAAATTCTCTCCCGAGTGCTGAACAACCTTCTCAGCATCGCGAGAAGAGATTCGGACACCGAGGCATTTCGTCGATACTGCGAGGCGCTCGTTGCAATCGCTCCTGAAGATCCGGAAGCGAGAATCATGCGTTCCCAAGCAAGGGCCCAAACCAAACGTTTTCAGGGTGCGGTTGAAGATGTCAATTGGCTAATCGAACGCATCCCTGAAGGAGTCAATCGAGCACAGGCTATTCAACTCAGAGATTCTCTTCTGGAAAGCCAGTCTCGTGAGTCCGAGGTAGACTGACTAGACACCACCACAACTGCCCGATTTGCTTGCCATGATTCACCATCAAAAGAACTTCACCCGCTGTAACCAAATAGTCATGTTTGCATTGGCTTTTTGGGCATCCGCAGTGACGTCGCAAGCAGCCTCGCGTCCGAATATCGTATTCTTTCTGGTTGACGACTTGGGATGGTCCGATCTCGCTTGTTACGGAAGCAAATTCCACGCGACCCCACACATCGACAGGCTGGCCAAAAACGGTTTGCGGTTCACTCAAGGTTACGCAGCTTGCTCGGTTTGCTCACCGACTCGAGCAAGCATCTTAACGGGACGCTATCCAGCACGACTTGGAATCACGGACTTCATCCCGGGCATGCGTGCCACGAGTGCGATGAAACCCAGGTTCAAACATATAGAAGATCGTGATAACCTCGACTTAAGGGAAGTCACGCTGGCTGAATACCTCAAATCCGAAGGAAACTACCAAACGCATTTCCTCGGAAAATGGCACCTTGGTAAAGAAGGGCACTGGCCGACCGATCAAGGATTTGATGAAAACATTGGCGGGAATGAAAAAGGATCGCCCCCGGGTGGCTACTACGGACCCTGGAACAACCCAACACTCAAAGCGAAAAATCAAGGCGAGTATCTGACCACCCGCCTAACTGACGAAGCAATCAGAATCATCTCTGATTCGAAAAGCTCTCAGCCATTCCTTCTCTACTTCAGTTATTACAACGTCCACACCCCCATCCAAGCTGACATCAGATCGATCGAAAAGTTCCGTTCGATAGCAGCAACTCAATTCACGGGTCCAACTCCCCTTATCAAACATCGCGGTTCGTTAAGCCGCGGCAGGCAGGACAACCCGGAATTTGCTTCCATGGTTTCGGCAGTGGACACAAGTGTTGGACGGGTGATCGATGCATTAGAACAATCGGGCATGACAGAAGAAACAATCATCATTTTCTTCTCGGACAACGGAGGTCTTTGCACGCGGCCAGATTCTGGAAAATCGAAGGTGGGGCCAACCTCTAACTTGCCACTTCGAAGTGGTAAAGGCTGGCTCTACGAAGGTGGCATCCGCGAACCTTTAATTATCAGAGTACCCGGGATGACAAATCCCGGAACCCAATGCGATACGCCGGTGATCAGCATGGATTTCTTCCCCACAATCATTGAACTCGCTGGTCTGCCACTCGCGCCAAAACTCCACGTGGATGGGATCAGCTTGGTCCCGCTGCTCAAAGGCGAACCGCTGCACCAGGCAAGAAGCCTGTATTGGCACTACCCGCACTACCATGGATCGGGCTGGAGACCCGGTGCGGCAATACGCGAAAACGACTGGAAACTAATCGAATTCTACGAGTCGGATGAAACTGAACTCTACGATCTTTCAAATGACTCCGCCGAGAGAAACGATCTATCGACACAATTTCCCGACGAAACCATACGCCTGAAAGCAAAATTATCCGAGTGGCAATCCTCAATCGGCGCCGCCATGCCCGAGGAACGCCCCAAACCAGATATCTAGCTCGATTCACAACAAATCGACAGCACACATGACCCTGTGAACTTTGAAGCTGTATCACCAAATCTTGGATCACTTCAGCAGCGGCATTCATCACGCGTAGATGCATCGGCCAACATAGCACTGACATTATCGACGTTTCGATGATCGAATTACAGAAACGTCTCAATTGTCTGGCCGCTCTTGAGCCTCCAAAACTGCTAAGTCTGAGCAACTACATTGAAACCAGCTGATCCTACCCAGACGCTAGTGGAAACGTTTTCCAGCCGAATCCCACCACCTTCAGTCGCACAGTGGCCATTAATCAGCCAACGTCACCGACTGATTAGTTGTGTTCTGCGTTCTGGAAAATAACCTGGTGTATCTCTCAAAAACGAGAGAACCTGAGGCGGAAGGACGCCGTCCGCTTTGGCAGCGCACAAACCGTCAGATTGACCAACGTGAAAGGCTAACGATTCGATCCAAAAAAAGGCCCGCAGGCTAAAAGCCTGCGAGCCTTTTTAAAGAGCGGAGGGCACGGGACTCGAACCCGCAACCCCTTGCGGGGCAATTGATTTCGAATCAACCTCCTCACCAATTCGGATACCCTCCGGAACTGTCCATGTTCTCTAGCACGCTGAGATTCGTCAAGTCGATGGATTTTTTTAACAAGTCCTGACTTTTCACTGTTTCCCACCTAGGAATTGGCCTTTACCGCCACAAACGGATCAAAAGGTAAAGATCAACCCTGATCTTTTGTGATGCAAAATCAATCGCCGCCATCTCGCACGCAGCCTCGACCATCCATGCTTGGAAGAAAAACCATCTATTTTCTTGGCTCTCTTACCAACTGATCGCTCTTTCTGGGCAAACGCCAATACCCCTTTGGTTCCATCAACCTCGTGGGCTACGCATCATCCCACCATGGGCTGCGGCTAGTGATGAAAACAAGGAGCTTCGGTTGCTCAGCCGCTTTCGCGCTGACAACCGTCACAAACTTGCTGAATCTCATCAATGTTTGTGAACCGTCTGAAATCTGAACTCCTTCAACCACTTTTCCCATTGATGGGCCTCGGCATGGCTATCCAGTCGCAGTTGACGCCATTTTGGACACCGGTAACTGACGTCGACGTGGCCACTGTGTTGATTCTTCTTGACTTCACAACCCAGCTTCACCAAAGTTTTGACAATGGTTTCCGCCTTTTTTTCATCATGGATGTGCTTGGATTTCCATGTTGGCAACTGATATTTCACCAATTCCTCACCAAGGCACCAAGCTGGTGAAAACGCGATAAAAAAGACTAACAAGCGACAACGAAACATGTTTTTTCCTTAGCGATGAACCACATCCCGTGTGCTGCTCGAAGCGGGGATTTGAATAGAAGAACCGGATCACGGCGTAGTTACCGAATCTGATTTATCAGCGTCAAGCCGATTCCCACAAAAGAATTGCGAATCCAAAAGATCGAACTCACGCCTGACGGTTGTCAATTCGGCACGACAAGCTGACAATCTCGGCGTCCCCATGACTTAATCGTCTCGGATAATCCGACCCAGAATGGAAACAGCCCCTTCATCTTGGTGACAATCTGAATTGATGATTACCATCACACCCTGCGTCAATTGTAAAGCGGGGGCCGTGGGGGGTGTTAATGAGGTAAGTCATCGGATCAACCGCACTTCCACCACCGATGACCAACGATAGAAATCTTCCACCCTGGGAACAAACGGGGTTGACCAGCGAAATCCCGGCAAATCGGCCAGTGCTGACCCGACCCTCCAAGGCGTGCTCCTCCAAGCCGATTAAGATTCCCACCCACACAACACTCATCATCTCAGCGATCATTCAAACAGTGATAACGCCATGAACAAAAAGCCCAACGAATCACAAACCGATCAAACGGAATTGGATACCAAAGATCCGCGCGTGGCTCGACGCGAGAAAATGCGACAAATCGAGGCGCTCGGAATTGATCCGTTTGGAAGTCGATTTGATGATCGAGTGTTGATGGGAAAATGCAAAGAGCTCTCATCAGAAGTTCGCTGGACGAAGGAAGATGGCACGATCGTCGAACTGCCGGATTTCAGTGATCCAGAACTGGAATATCGACAATGGAAATCCGACAATGGCCCCGGAAATGAAAGTGGTCCAACCGTTCGAGTTGCGGGCCGTATCATGCTCTCACGAGGGCAAGGAAAACTAATCTTTCTGACTCTGAAAGACTGGACTGGCGAAATCCAAATCTTTGTAGGAAAAAAACAGGTCGGTGATGAGAATTTTGAACTGGCAAAACTATTTGATCTCGGTGACTTAGTTGGGGCTGAGGGACGCTTGGGGAGAACGAATACAGGTGAACTAACCGTCTTCGCAGAGAAACTAGTCTTTCACACCAAAATGCTTGAACCCCCGCCCGACAAACATGCCGGACTCACTAACCAAGATCTGAAGCAGCGGATGCGTTACGCAGACCTCGCTTTCAACGAAGGCGTGCTCGAAACGTTCTTGGATCGAACCAAGATTGTAAAATCTGTTCGACAAACGCTGGATCAACAAGGGTTCTGTGAGGTCGAAGGTCCTACCCTGCACACCGTCGCCGGTGGAGCTGCTGCTCGACCGTTCGCAACCCATCACAACGCGCTTGACATGCCCCTGACGATGCGCATTGCCCTTGAGTTGCATCTCAAACGGCTCATGGTCGGTGGTATGGAACGCGTCTATGAATTGGGGCGTGTCTATCGCAATGAAGGTATCAGCCCAAAACACAACCCGGAATTCACCATGCTTGAGTGCTATCAAGCTTATGGTGATTACCACTCCATGATGGATCTTACTGAACAGATCATCGTGCAAGCCATCGAGTCCATTGGCGGTGGACTCGTTCGCGAATATGACGGTCACATGATTGACTTCACCCCGCCATTTCGGCGAGCGACCTATGCTGAGCTGTTTGAACAAGCCACCGGCATTGACCCTAAAGATGAAACCTCTGTTCTCCAACTGGCTCAAAAACTCAAAATTTCAACCGATAACAAACACCCCGACGTCATACGGAATGAAATTTTTGAAGAAAAGGTTGAGGATTCTCTCGAAGGCCCAATCTTTGTCATCGACTACCCCGCAAGTATTTGCCCGCTCACGAAAAGAAAACGTGACAACCCTGAAATTGCGGAACGTTTTGAATTGTTCATTCTGGGAATGGAACTCGCCAATGCCTACACCGAACTGAACGATCCAGACCTTCAGCAAAAACTCTTTGAAACGCAACTACAAGGTCTCGAAGAGGAAGAATCGATGGCAAAGATGGATCACGACTTCATTCGTGCTCTGCGATTTGCGATGCCACCCGCTGGTGGTTTAGGTGTCGGAATTGATCGCTTGATCATGCTCCTGACTGGCAAAAAGTCAATTCGTGACATCATTCTCTTCCCACTTCAACGTCCTGAAACTTGAGGATTCACTTAGGCAAAGGCGACCGTCGAACTCGACATTGCGATCGCCGATCCTATTTGCGAGTCAGATCGTCCAAAAACTCACGTAGCCGAAACCATGATGCCTGACAAAAAAGGCAGTTAGCTTCGGAAACCAAAAAAACTCAACCAGCCTCAAAACGCAGCAATTCTTTGTTTTCAATCAGACCAAATTTCCTTGATGGTGCCTGAGACTGTTTGTCCCAAATGAAAACAGCGAGGTAAAACCGATCTTGCATCGGCTTCCGTAACGCCTTCTTTCGAACAGTTCCTTCGCAATCTCATGAAGTCCCCAACCTTGTGCGACCTTCCGCATCAGGTCTCGTTTCATTTCCGATTCAGGAAAAAACAAAAGAACCGCAGCGTTCCAACTGGCCACAAAAACCTAGAAACAAAGGGCTGGGACGGTCAAACTGAAGACCTCAGGTAAGTCGCAACCTCATGGTTTGAGATTGAGCATTCTATTTTCAGGATTACCCGCCAATCATTCACTCATTTGCCTCCGGGGCTCACTGCGTAAAACCAAAACAACAAAACTCGGCGTGACAAAAAGCTGATAAGGATGTCATCGGTGGGATTCCACCTGATCAGCATCCACCGCGTGAATAAAAAGATCAGCAAAAAGAATCCGCGTTATGCGCTCACGCACTCCTGCCATGATGCGTAATCACCGTAACCAAGACGTCATCGACCAAATTGCTAGCAATCTCATCCTAAGCTGGCGAAATTTGGATCCGCCGATTGGCGTTTACGTTGATTCCCTCAGTTTCCTAGACTCCGCTCGTTCGATCTCTTTTCGGGGAATTCCAACCCCGGATTACCGCGAAGGAAGTCTAAATGTATCGCTGGTTGCTCTGTTTTCGATATTTGCGCACCCGTTACATCGCGTTGGCATCGATCATTAGCGTCACGTTGGGTGTCGCAACCTTGATCGTTGTGAATAGCGTAATGGCTGGATTTTCGGCTGAAATGCACGAGCGTCTCCACGGCCTAGCGTCCGACATTCTCATCGAGTGCCATCTCTCTGAAGGCATGCCTGATCCCGAGGGGCACATCAACGAGATCATGGATCTGTGCGGTGATCAAGTTGAGGGCTACTCAGCGAGTGTCCATGTTCCGGCGATGCTGGGAATTGATTTCAATGGGCAGTTGATCACGCGGCACGTCAACTTTGTTGGCCTCGACGCAACCACCTATGATGAAGTCAGCCATTTTGGACGCTACTTGCTTCACCCGGACAACCAAAACCAGGTTAGCTTCGAGTTGAGAGAATCAGGGTATGCTCCAGGCCGTGATCAATTTCCCTCATCAGGTTGGGATTACCGTCGCGCGCGAGTTGCGTATGAGAAAGCATTAGACGAGGAGAGGTCCAACCGGGAGGCAATTGAAAACTCCAACTCCACTGCATCAACATCAACACAACCGTCACTTCAGATTACCGCACCGAGTGAATTATTTTCAACTAGCTCCGATGGTGATGTTGCAACCGAGTTTGATCCCAGCAGCGAACAATATCCTGGAATCATTCTCGGGATTTCCACCTCAAGCACACGCTTTCGGGATGCAAATAATGAAGTGAAAGACCATTACTACTGTCGACCTGGTGACGACATCAGAATGATGTTTCCGAATGCATCGGACAACGCAAAAGTTGTGAATCAAAAGTTCACCGTGGTGGACATGTACGAGTCAGGGATGAGTGAATACGACAGTACCTTCGCATTCTGTCGACTTGATCAGCTTCAAGATTTTCGCGGCATGATCGACCCAGCCACGGGCGTCCGAAGCGTTACAACGATTCAGCTAAAACTGATAGAGGGAGCAGACTTAAATGCCGTTCGAGATGCCCTTCGTCGTCGTTTTCCAGCTGAAGTGTATGCCTACAACATTCAAACGTGGCGAGACATGCAAGGACCACTTCTCGCGGCGGTGCGATTGGAAACAACCATCCTTAACATTCTTCTGTTTCTAATCATTGCAGTCGCAGGATTCGGTATCCTTGCGACATTCTTTATGATCGTTGTCGAGAAGACTCGAGACATTGGGACACTCAAAGCACTGGGTGCATCGGGGCGAGGAGTCATGAGCATCTTTCTTAGCTACGGATTACTGCTTGGGTTTGTCGGTAGCGGCGCCGGTTTGGTTGGTGGCTTGTTATTTGTTCAGAACATCAATTCAATTGCGGGGGTTATCGAGAAAATCACTGGCCAAGAAGTCTTTGATCCCACGGTGTATTACTTCACGGAGATCCCCACCATCATCGATCCAATCACGCTAACTTGGGTCATGTTCGGAGCGATGACCATCGCGGTGATCGCAAGCGTCTTGCCTGCCATGCGAGCGGCTCGGATGCATCCTGTGAACGCTCTCCGGTTTGAGTAGCGACAAACAATGAATAGCGATTAAAAGAGCCAGCGTCAGCAGACACCAGCCATTCTTTTGATGAATTAAAAAGTCCACAACTCATCAAGTGAATACTTCCCAACCATTGACCGCAGTATGAATCCTGACATTGTCTTAGAAGCTCGAACGCTTAAAAAAAGCTATCACAAAGATCGCATCGAGGTCCCCGTACTCAAAGGCATTGACCTAAGTGTCGAACGAGGTCTCGTTACAACCTTAGTAGGTCGTAGCGGTAGCGGGAAAAGTACGCTCATGCACTTGTTAGCAGCCTTGGATCACCCTGACTGTGGCGAGATCCGATTTTGCGGTGAGCGAATTGACAATGCGTCGCGAGCTCGTCGTGACGCCTATCGAAACCGAAACTTGGGGATCATCTTCCAGTTTTATCACCTGCTACCAGAACTCAGCGCGATTGAAAACGTCTTGGCGCCGCTAATGATTAGCCAGAGCGCGTTAAGCTATTTCAGAAATAGAAAAGAAGCCAAGCGTCGAGCAGAGGCGATGCTTGATCGCGTTGGATTACTCCATCGTGCCGCGCATAAACCCAGTGAAATGAGTGGTGGCGAAATGCAGCGTGCTGCGATCGCCCGATCCCTCATGGCTAATCCCTCGCTCCTGCTAGCTGATGAACCGACAGGAAATTTGGATACCGACACTGGGCGAGACATTCTGAAACTTCTGAGGACGTTAAACGAAGACGACGATCTCACCATCCTCATGATCACTCATGACGACTCAATCGCGGAAACTGCTGATCATTGCTATCGCATGAAAGATGGTTTACTCGAGTCCGATTCGGCAAAGCTACAAGTTGCGTAGCTTGACCAGCCTGATTAATTCGTCGAGCGCCTAACCGAACTGATTTTCATTTCTTTCAATAAGTATCGCTGCAAGTCATCGAGTGACAATCAGTGTTGCAGAATACCTCTTGTTGAACACTCGCTCCATCGAGTCATCACCGTTTTACGACTTCGGTGAAATCCCTCGTTAATTAGGTCGAGTCAAACACTAACGGCCGCGTCCCTTGCACGCATTAGCAATGGCCAACAAACCAATGCAAACGTGGATAACAAGGTCTGTACGCAAGGCAAAAGTCAAGAAAGCCATCGTGGATGGAGAGCTCGTCCTGTCCGACGATCCAAGGAAGCGAATGTCCGTTTTTGTTTCACCCTCTGAGACTGACCCGACTTTGACGTACCCGTGATCTAGAACAATTCGGACACTCAATTCAAGCGGATGGTGGTCGCTTACTCCCTGAGAGGAAACCACTGCACAAGGATGAGACTGCCCTCATGCGAGGTTCAATGATGCCAAATCTTAAAAGCACACACCGAGGCTTTGGCACGAGAGTGCTGGCGTCGCGTGTGTTCGTAGAATTGATTGCAACGTTTTTCGTAACCGGAAGAAACTGCCCAACTCAGGCAAACGCGATCACAACAGGGGATTTACGTAATTTCGAACGAGCAAAAACGACTCAATCAACGTAATTTTCCCGATTCACAATTCAAAATTCGCATCAACCGCGTAATCTAGCGGTGGTACCAACCTCGCTCTTGCGATTTCAAAGTCAGAAGAACCAATAACACTTGGTCCTCTCCAGCAAAAAAACAGTTGGATCTAAGCGGGATAAAAAAGCATTCATGGGCACCACGAAAGCATCACTCCTGTTCTTATTGTTCGCCCATGCGTTCTCGGTTTCGGTTTGCGCCCAAATTGGCGATCAATCCGAATCAACCTCGACTGCGTTGCAAATTTGGTCAGACCCAACCCATACACCTCAAAGCGTGCGACGTTTCCGCCGCATCATCGAAACAAAGTATGTGCGACAGGAGGTCATCCGTTACCGGCCAATCCAAAAGGCAGTCACCCAAACAAGAACTTACAAAGTAGCTAAACCGATCACAGAGACTGGGTACAGAGAAGAACGCTACAGCGTCAGGCGACCAGTGATAGGCGTAGCGTTTCAGAAAGATGCAACGGCCCCAGTGGAAAACGCCAGGGTTCCAATGCAATCCACCTCTTGGATTGCAGAGCAGTTAATCAGGAAAACTCCGGCATTACGAAGGAAAGTTGCCATCGAGACTCGTGTAGAAGTAGTTCAACTGCAGCAAGTTCAGTTGGAGGCATACACTGAAGTCAGATTGCGTCCAGTGACTCGGTCTGTTTACGTCCCCTACGATCATTCAATTCTGGTCCCCAAAAGAGTGATTTATCGGCTACCGCTTCAATACATCGACCCCTTTAGTCCTGCGATTGTTTCAGGTTACTCATCATTTCAGGGGCCAATCAGGCAACCTTCTCCCTCCACTCACCAGAACCTGAAACTTCCGTTCTCTGGCTGAGGCGACAAACCACCAACCATCGCGGATCGTTTGGGTGACCGAGTCGAGCGGACTGTCGCTGTAAAACATACGAGACAAGTTATCTCGCGACACCACTAAAAAATGAAGGCAGTGGTTGGATAATTGGTGGAATAAGAATGAATCAGCCGAGAGTGGAACTGGGTTCTACCAAAGTCATCTTGGATGAACAAAAGCTACGATCCATTTTGGCAACTCAGCAGCAACTGGTCACCAGTTCCCTTTGTCCCGATCCCAAGAAAATAGACAACCCAACTCTTGTTGCACGATTCTTATAGCACCCTAATTATAAGAATGATCACGAAGCGGTGATTAACCGCAATTTGATTTGTCGCCAAACAAAGAGCATGATCGCCATTAAACCCAACATTGCGAATGAGAACCACAAAAGCAGTGGACCTAGCAAGAAGAGATTTTCAGATAGCCACTGCCGGTAAAGTCGATCCCAACCAATGATCGTCATCAGCGTTCCAGCACAAAGGTATGGTCCAAACGGCGTATAAGCATCTCGGGTAACAACATACCTCGCCAACACAATGAAAATCGCGGCGAAGGGCGACAGGAAAAATGCAATCAGAGCAGCCTGCCAACCCACCATTGATCCGATCATCGCCATCAAGGTGACGTCACCGAATCCCATCGCCTCCATATCCAACGCCCAGGTCGCAACAATCCGAATCAGCCAAATCACGCCGCCACCCACTGCTAGACCCACGAGCCCGCTCATTAACCCCAGCCAACTGGCGTCGTGCAAGTTCCAGACCCAGGTGATACCAAGCAATCCAACTAACCAAATCGAAACTAAAATCTTCCAGAAGCCATAATGAAAAAGGCCCTGAACAAAATGATGGACCGCTCGCCGCAGGCCACGACGACGCAATAAAGCAGAACTCCATCTCCAATCGGCGAGAGCAAAGCACCAGAAACTCCAAATACCCAGCCCGGTCGTTAGCCCCTTCAATCCCAACCAGGACTTACCGCTGAACCACGGTGAGTCAAAAGAAGTGGGTAACACCAGCGGAACACCTTCAACGAATAATGTGGTGGGCATGTAGATGTCGACGGAAATCGCAGCCAAAAACAAACCCATGCACGTTCCCGGAATCGTGATTAAATCTGGAATTGTCCTTTCATCAAAGTCGATAAACGTGGCAGCGGTCATCAAAATCAGGAGCAGCAGATGGGTGAAAAAGATCTTTGCGGAGGTGATCTCATAACCAGTGATTTGATCCGGATATCGCAAATTAACCGGTAACAGTCCAAGTTGCTGCGTTTCAAAAGCGTGCAGCCAAAGCATTCCCAAAGGCAGAAACAATTCGATCAACATGGGCCGAATCCAGAAACCGCGACCGTGAATCACTGATTCTCGACGCAGGCCGAACCACCCCAAAACGGGTAGGTAATCAAACCAACGCCGTGCAGCACCCCCAGCTAGGGGACCCCAAGGAGAAATTGAACGTGGCTGGAAGTAGGCACATCGGTAAATGACAAAATTGGCAAAGGAACCCCCGACAAGGCCAATGACAACAATCAGCACTTGCTGCATCACATTCGGCAGGTCAATCCAATAATCGATCACAACGTCTCCAAATGTTGAAAAGAGTTCGCTCAAATCGTAACCATTCAGCTGTTATCCCTACAGGCCAACCCGCGGGGAACAGAACATCAGAGAAACGGTTGATTCGATTGACCCACCCAACTGTCCGCATTATTCTGGGAAGTAGGGCGTAATCGTGAACTTTAGCTGCTGATGCCCCCCGCCTGCCCGTCATCTTGGGCTACCTGTGTTGCAGCGGTTGCAATATTGGATCGGTTCAGTTGCCAAACTTGGTAGAGACAAGGTTTATTGAGCATTCAAGCAATGCTTGGTCAGCCAAAGATCTGTGCGATCATCTCAGTCGACGTCTGGCATTCGATCTACCTAACGAACCACCTCTTTTGAAAAGAGTCTCAAACGTGCTGACGCGAATCGCTTCACAGTTTGTTTTTGGTTGGCTAATCCCAATCGCCGGCCTCTGCTTGCTCACCGCGTCTTCGGTCATTGCCCAAGACGCACCGCCAACCTCGGCTGCAGAGAATAATGAAGACGTTCAACAGGTCAGTTTTGCCGACGACATCAGTCCAATCTTTAGCAGGCACTGCTACGGATGCCACCAAGGAGCCAAACAGCTTGGCTCTTTCGTGATGACAGAATTTGAACGGCTACTCTCGGGTGGAGAATCCGGTCAAAAAGCGGTGGTTCCCGGCAAGCCTGATGAAAGCTACTTGGTTGAATTGATCACACCGATCGATGGGCATGCGGAGATGCCCAACGAACCCTACCCGGCCCTGAGTGATGTTGAAGTCGACCTTGTTCGTCAGTGGATAGCAGAGGGTGCCATAAATGATGCTCCACAAGATCGACCAAGCTACGACCCAGATCATCCCCCCACCTATGCAGGTGCTCCAGCGATTCCATCCATGGATGTTTCGCCTGATGGAACAATCATCGCAATAGCAGGCTATCACGAGGTTCTACTGCTGGACTCAACCACTGGCAAGATTCGCTCGAGATTGATTGGACTAAGTCCGCGAATCAACGCGGTTCATTTTTCCCCTGATGGCAAGCGGATTGCTGCGCTGGGTGGAACACCCGGAGAGCGAGGTGAAGTTCAGATATGGGAAGTAGATACGAATGAACTTTCACTCTCACAGATGATTACTTATGACACATTGACCGGAGCGAGTTGGTCGCCAGACGGAACCAAACTTGCTTTCGGAGCGAATGACAATGTTGTTCGTGCAATCGACACCGGATCAGGAGAGCAGGTTCTGTTTCAGGGTGCACATGAGGACTGGGTTCGCGACACCGCCTTCACACCAGATGGAACCCACGTCATCAGTGTTGCCCGCGACATGTCATGCAAACTGACTGAAGTTGCGACGGAAAGATTTATCGACAACATCACTTCCATCACTCCTGGTGCGTTGTCCGGTGGTTTGAGCAGCGTTGTCTCGCACCCAAGTCGAAATGAAATTTTTGTCGGAGGTGCAGATGGAGTTGCCAAGGTCTACCGAATCTTTCGAATCACCGCGAGGAAAATTGGTGATGATGCAAATCTGATTCGTCGAATGCCTGAAATGCCAGGTCGAATTTTCAATGTTGCAATCAACCATGATGCAACCTTGCTGGCCGCTGCTTCAACCCTCAATGGGCATAGTGAAATCAGGATATGGAAATATGATTTTTCCGGTGAATTAGAAGAAGAAATCAAGAAAATCCTAGCAAAACGTGACACCGACCGTAACGCTGAAGAAAAGAAAAAAGTCGAATTGCATCGCGGCGGCGTTGTCACCGAAGTCATGCGATTTTCGGTTCCACAAGGCGCGATTTACTCATTGGATTTCTCGCACGACAACTCCGTGATTGCTGCTTCCGACGACGGTGTGCTTCGTCAAATCTCAACTGATGGCAAGCTAATTGCAGAACATCAACTGATGGAGGTACTCACATCGGCTGATGTTCAATCCCTTGCTTTTGATGCCAAGCAGTGGATGTCGGATAAAAATCAACCCGTAACCGATCTTAGCTCGCAGAACAGCGAGAAAGTATCAGATCTTCAGGTTGCTGAACTGATTGTTCAACCCGAAAATCTTCAACTCAATTCACCTTACGAATACACGCAACTGATCGTCACGGCCAAGCAAACTGATGGTTCACTGGTTGATGTAACCCGACAAAGCTCAATCGAGGTTCCGCAATGGCTCGGCAAAGAAACCGGCGGCCTAATCAGAGCGACAGAAAATGGCGCAGGTGAGATTTCAATCACCTTCCAAGATCGGCAAGTCAAAATTGCCGCAACCGCCAGAGACATCATTGGTGATACGGAAGCACATGGCAAAGTTGACTACCTGAGAGATGTTAATCCCGTCCTGAGTCGCCTTGGTTGTAATCAAGGCACCTGCCACGGAGCGCAGAAGGGAAAAGCGGGCTTCAAACTGTCACTGCGAGGCTACGACGCAGTTTACGATTTACGAGCATTGACCGACGATCTTGCAGCGAGACGAATCAATGCAGCGGCACCTGATGCATCGCTGATGCTTCGCAAGCCGCTCGGCGAAACTCCACACCAAGGTGGGGTTCTGATGAGTCCGGGCGATCCCTACCACAGTATCCTTCGACGCTGGATCTCGGATGGCAGCACGGTAAATCATGATGCTGACAGAGTTGTCAAGATTGAAGTGCAACCCATGAATCCGGTTGTTCAAGCCATCGCATCGCAGCAGCAGGTACGTGTCATTGCCTACTACGGCGACGGAGCCAAGAGGGATGTAACTCGTGAATCGTTTATCCAAAGCGGCAACACCGAAGTTGCAACAACCGACAGCACGGGGTTATTGACGTCGGTTCGTCGGGGCGAAGCGCCAATCCTTGCTAGGTATGAAGGGGCTTACGCAGCAACCACCCTTACCGTCATGGGTGATCGAGATGGATTCGAACCAGAACCGAACGAATCTTGGAGCAGAATCGATGAACTGGTTGCCCAAAAATGGAACCGGGTGAAAGTCACACCAAGTCAGACTTGCGATGATGCCACTTTCTTGCGTCGGGTGTATCTCGACCTGACGGGACTCCCACCCTCGAGTGACGAGGTCAGGGCATTCATGCAAGATGCAACAGAAACCCGTGAGAAGCGGTCAAGGATTATTGATCAATTGATCGGCAGTGAGGCCTATGTCGAGTACTGGACGAACAAATGGGCTGACCTCTTGCAGGTAAATCGCAAATTCTTGGGAGTCGAGGGGAGTGTCAAGTTTCGGAATTGGATTCGTACGGCAATCAACGAAAACCGACCCTACGATCAGTTTGCCGGTGAGATCCTGACGGCATCAGGATCAAACAATGAAACACCACCTGCATCGTATTACAAGGTACTGCGAACGCCTGAAGACACGATGGAAAATACCACTCACCTCTTCCTCGGCATTCGCTTCAACTGCAACAAATGCCATGACCATCCGTTCGAACGCTGGACACAGAATCAGTATTACGAAATGGCGTCCTTCTTCGCCCAATTTGCACTTGAGAAGGATCCAGAATCTGGAGATCGGAAAATTGGCGGAACCGCTGTAGAGTCCGCCAAGCCACTCTTCGAAAAAGTGGTGGATAAAAACACTGGTGAAATCAATCACCCGCAAACCAACGATGTGGTGATTCCTAAATTCCCCTATGAGCTCACCTCGGCCAACGCGACTTCGCTCGAAACTGACCAAGAACAACCAAAGGAGACCGAAGCATCACCGACAACACGTCGAGAACAGCTTGCCGCTTGGATCACGGCGAGTGAAAATCCCTACTTTGCCCGCAGTTATGTCAACCGCCTGTGGGGCTACCTTTTTGGTGTCGGTCTAATCGAACCCATCGATGACATCCGAGCGGGGAACCCACCCACGAATCCGGAATTACTGGACCATCTTGAACAGGTATTCATTGATTCCAACTTTGATGTCGCATCAATGCATCGTTTGATCTGCAACAGTCGCACCTACCAATTGAGCGTGGATACCAATCGTTGGAACGAGGATGACAAAATCAACTACTCGCATGCATTACCAAGACGGCTGCCCGCAGAAGTCATTTACGATGCAGTTCACGCCGTCACGGGTGCAGCAAGTGCGATCCCGGGTGTGCCAGCAGGCACACGAGCCGCGGCGCTTTCAGATTCAGGTGTTAAACTCGCTGATGGCTTCCTTCAAAACTTTGGACGTCCGGTCCGGGAAAGTTCCTGCGAATGCGAACGCTCATCGGACCTACAATTAGGTCCCGTGATGGCATTGATTAGCGGTCCAACCATTGGAACGGCGATTGCCGATCCAAAAAACGAGTTGGAAAAAATTGTTGCCAGCCATCCCGACGACGAATCGATGGCGGAGGAAATATTCCTTCGCGCATTGGGTCGTAAACCGACCGATCCAGAAAAAGCTGCTTTCGGCCAAGTTAGTGACCTCATTCGAGACAGTCACACCAGCTTGACCGCTGATCTGCAACAGGCTGAGTCTCAATGGAAGATTCGACGCGATGAACTGGAAAAGCAGCGAGAAGAGCGACTCGTGGAGATCGGAAAGAAAATTGACACCAGAAAAGAATCAATACGACCTGAACGGGAAAGATTGGAAAAAGAGCGTACCGATCGCATCGCCGCCGCTCAAAAAGTTGTTGACGATGCAAAAGCAAATCTGGAATCCAAAGTTGATCAATTAACGGAAACGCAAAAGACAGCCATTGAGTGGCATCCGCTTGCCGCGCAAACTCTCGAAGCTTCAAACAAAGCGACGCTGATACCCAAACCTGACCGATCCATTGTTGCCAGTGGAAATAAGGACAAGGGTATCTACACGATCACCGTTTCCACACAACTTCACAACATCTCGGGAATTCGGCTGGAAGCGCTCAGTGACCCGGAATTGCCAGCTAAAGGACCCGGCCTAGCCAACAATGGCAACTTCGTCGTGACTGAGCTGGAGGTATTTGCAGCCCCTGTTGATCAGCCTGAAGCTCTTACCAAGGTGAAAATTGCCAGCGGCATCGCCGATTTCTTGCAGGAAGGGTTCCAAATCGCACAAGCGTTCAACGGTGAAACCAAATCACAAAAGGGGTGGGCGATTTCCGCTGCGATGGGTCACGATCACTGGGCGACCTTCCGACTTGAGAAGCCAATTCAGCACGACCAAGGAACGATTCTTACTTTTAAACTTCATCAATTTCACAACGCCGCTGACCATCGTCTTGGTCGGTTTCGAATCAGTGCAACCACCGCCACAGGAGAAATCCCGTTAGGACAGCCCGAAACCTTTGCGGCAACCTTGGCCACTGCCAAACCGGCTCGTGCAGAAGCCGAACAAAAGAAGTTAATCGAATACCTGACCATCACCGATAACGAAGTCAGAAAAGCCAACCAAGGTCTGGCGACGGCCAAGCAACCAGTTCCTCCTGATCCCGAGTTGGTTCAACTGGAACAACGCAAGACAGCGTTTTCAAAACCCACCCCGGATGACCCACAACTTGTCCAAATGCGGGAAGATGCCAAGCAGAGCGCGATTCAGCTTGAGCAGATACGTTTAACTGCTGCAGAGGACCTGACATGGGCACTGATCAATAGCCCAGCGTTTCTATTCAATCACTAGCTTGAGCTGGAAATTGAATCGGCACTGAGAATTCAAACACAAGACTGTTTAACACCACCCCGGAGACTTCGCGATGCTTTCTTTTAAAGGCTTCAAAGCCAAAGATCTTTGCGATCCAAACCTAGCACCCGGCCGCCGAACCTTTCTGCGAGTCGGTGGCTGTGGAATGCTCGGCCTCTCACTACCGTCCCTGATGGCATTACAAGCCAACGGTGCAGATAGCCTTGTGAAACAGGGTGAGGCACTTCCCTCTGGTGGTCCTGGTTGGGGAAAAGCGAAAAGTATCATTCTTGTCTACTTGCAAGGTGGACCAAGCCATCTTGATCTCTGGGATCCTAAAGAGAACGTTCCAGATAACGTCAAAAGTGTATTTGGGAATATCAGTACACAAATCCCCGGAATTCAGTACACCGAAAACCTGCCGAAACTCGCCCAAATTAATGATCGTTTCACCATGATTCGGTCCATGTCCTACACTCCCAACGGATTGTTCAATCACACTGCGGCGATCTATCAGATGATGACCGGCTACACGACCGATAAGGTCAGTCCATCAGGTCAACTGGAACCACCCAGCCCAAAAGATTTCCCGAACTTTGGAAGCAACCTGATCAAAATGCGTCCAGTCGACGAACCGATGCTTCCATTCGTCATGCTGCCTCGCCCACTGCAAGAATCTAATGTGGTCGGCAAGGGAGGCACCGCAGGGTTCTTGGGAAAGGCCTATGACCCCTACACGCTCTATCCGAGTGGCGATGATTTGGACATGAACAAGATGGACCGAATCAAAATTGACGACTTAAAGCTACGTCCAGAAGTCTTCAGCGTTCGCCTTCAGCGTCGCGCCAAACTACGGGACCTTCTGAATCAACAGATGCCCGCGATCAACAAAGCGGTGGAATCCTACGAACTTGATGAGTATTACGACCGCGCTCTGTCTTTAATTGTTTCCGGACGCGCACGACAAGCGTTTGACCTAAGCTTGGAATCCGACGCAACGAAAGAGCAATATGGCCGAAACACTTTTGGGCAAAGTTGCTTACTCGCCCGCCGTCTGGTGGAGGCCGGAACCAGGGTTGTGGAAGTCATCTGGCCCAAGGTTGCCAATAGCGACAACCATTCGTGGGATCACCATGTTGGTCTAAGCAAACGCATGAAAGATCAATCGGCGCCGATGCTGGATACAGGTCTTTCGGGACTCATCACAGATCTCGATGATCGCGGGATGCTTGAAGACACCTTAGTTGTGGCCGTTGGTGAATTTGGGCGCAGTCCCCAGCGTGGCGTCAGCACAAGTGGAAACAACAACACGGATGATGGTCGTGATCATTGGCCATACTGTTACACCGCCGTCATGGCCGGTGCTGGCACAAAGCGTGGTTATGTGCATGGGAAGAGTGATAAAACAGCGTCGGCACCTTTGGAAGATCCAGTTCATCCATCAGAACTGCTCGCCACGATCTATCATAGTTTTGGAATCCACCCTGAGACCATCGTCTACAACCACCTCAATCAACCCCGCGAACTTGTCAAAGCTGAAGCAATTACACGTTTACTCAGTTAGCGAGGCCCCGATACTTGACGGTGCGACATGTCCTTAACGGCATCAAATTTCCTCATTGAAATGCGACTTCTAACGCGCGTCATCTTTTCCGGTCTGGTTCTTACAAACAGTTGCTGGGATCCCCTCAGCAAAGGTGGGTTGCCGCTCAGGATCCCTGAGATCACTGCATCGCGTGATGAATTAATCCTTCATCTGGGTCTCTAAAGAAGACAAAACAGAAGAACATGGAGATTGCCATCACCATGAGATCACGAGTATGGATCGAATCAGGAATATCGCATCAGAAAGACCAACAGCTCAAAAGCTCTACTTATCACTCGTTGGACGAGTCTTCCTCATCCCGTTGCTTCAATCTCGCAATTCTCACTGATTTCCGAGTTACCACTCAAAGACAATTTAAACAGTGAATCCATTCGGAGAATGACGGCGGAACACCAAGCATGTCGCATTGGGATTTGCTGAACGGCTTCCGTTTCAAGCCTATCAGCCACTGAAATAACGGATCACGTGTTTAACGGTAGGCAACTGACTCGCAGCAAACGACTGGTGCGAATGTCCGTGAAAAACTTGACTCAAAAGCGATTGAACTGACGCAAGGTAAAATCAAGGAAGCTGCAACAGTCTCTTAGCGTTTTGGGTTGTCACTTCCGCAAGATAGTCAGAAGAGACCCCGCGAGTTTCAGCTAGGCAATCCAAAATATGCCGGACACGCTCTGGCTCATTTGGACGCCGACCACGAAGCGGCTCCGGACTCAAATAAGGAGAATCTGTCTCAATAAGCAAACGATCCTCCGGGATCATCTTTGCCACCTCTCGCAAAGCATCATTTTTCTTGAACGTAACCATCCCCGCAAAACTGATAAACAGACCCAACTCCAAACACTGCTTTGCAAGTGCCTCATCACCGGTGAAAGAATGCATCACCCCCGGAGGGATGACGGACTGAAGACCCAGTTGCTCAACGATCTCATTCCCACTTTCCCGCATGTGAATGACCATTGGCAATCCTGTGTTCCGGCAGAGTCCGATGTGATCGTCGAAAAACTGTTTTTGCACTTCGATTGGCGTGTCATCCCAGTAACAATCAATGCCGGTTTCGCCAATCGCTCTTACACCCGGGTAAGCGGCTAATTCCGCCACCTGCTCGAAATCATGCTCTCCTGCCTCACCAGCAGAATTGGGTTGGATTCCAATCGCAGCATAGAGATACCCGGGATACTTAGCGGCCAGATCGCACGCCAAACGACTCGTTTGGAGATCAACACCAATGACAAGAATACCCTCCAGTCCCGATGCCTTGGCTCGGTCAATGACCGCATCCATCTGATCGGTAAAATCGGGCGAATTGAGATGCGCGTGGGTGTCGAATAACCTCAAAATTAGACCCAGAAGAATCGAGTGAAGTGATAGAAGACAGGAGCTGCGAAACAAATGCTATCGATCTGATCTAACAAGCCGGCATGCCCCTGAACCAGAGTCCCTGTGTCGGTTACACCTCGGTCACGTTTGATTGCACTCATGGTCATGGTTCCACCACAAGCCATCACCGTCACCACCGCTCCCAACATTCCGGCTTCCCACCAATGAAATGGTGTCGACCACCAAAGGGTTGCTGCGATGAATCCTGTCGTGACCATACTGCCCAGCAAGCCCTCCCATGTACGAGATGCATTGATCCGTTCGGCAATCACATGGCGACCTGCTAGCTTGCCCCAAGCACGCTCGAAAACCGATGCCAACTGAGCGATCAAGATCAAGAAGACTAACACGCTGGCAGTACCACCGTCCCACGGTTCACCATCAGTTTGAACGAGCTTTAGATCAAGAATTGCCGGAGCATAGCTAAGTGAGTAGACACAAATCAATAAGCCAAATTGTATCTTTGCACTGCGTTCAAGAAAACGCTTGTAGTCACCGGCAAACGCCGCGCGTGCTGGAACAAACAAGCTGGCATAAACCGGAATGACAATACTGTAGTAGTCGTAATACTCACTACCCAAGCCGATCAAGAGGTATTGAAGCGGCGTGAAGATAAAGAACACCCAAAACAGCGTTCGGTGATCTCCACGACGCGTGGGTGTCATCGTGATGAACTCTCGCAGTGCCCAGAAGGACACCAATCCAAACAAAACAACAATGCCGATTCGATGAAAGAGGAAACCAAAAGCGAAAATCGCAACCATCATCCACCAAACTCGCAGTTTGTGATTGAAACGATTAATCAGTGCGGATTCGATCCCTACCTTTTCACGCCGTTTCAATACAACACCCACCACCGATGCAATGCTCAACGCAATTAAAATAACTGCGAGCAGAACATAGGTTCTGAGGCTGTGCCACTGACCTTCTGCGAGAGGTGTCAGTACCGGACAAAAGGTTTCGAAATACATACTCAATTACTCAATCGTTCTATCACCGCTGCACCCATCTCTTGCGTGCCAATTGCATCCCCACCACGAGCGATGTCTGGCGTCCTCAATCCATCGTTTAAAACTTGACTGACGGCATCCTCGATTGCCTTCGCCTCTTCATTCAGATCCAGCGAGTGCCGAAGCAACATTGCAGCAGCGAGGATGGTCGCCAAAGGATTTGCAATATTCTCGCCAGCAATATCCGGCGCAGAACCGTGAATCGGCTCGTACAATCCAGGGCCTCCCGATCCCAGAGATGCACTCGGAAGCATCCCCAATGAGCCAGGCAACATGGATGCTTCATCGGTCAAGATGTCACCAAACATGTTACCTGTGACGACTACATCAAAATCACGCGGACGATTGATTAAGTGCATCGCCATCGAATCAACCAAGACTACATCGTAGTCAACGTCCGGAAACTCTTCCGCCATCACGCGGGCCGCCACTCGTCGCCACAGACGACTCGGCTCGAGAACATTCGCTTTGTCCACACTGGTGAGCCGGTTGCTCCGACTTCGAGCTGCCTTAGCCGCTAATCGAATAATTCGCTCCACTTCTGAAACACTGTAAACCATCGACTGATAGGCCGACTCATCGGCTCCTTCGCCACTCGTGCCGGATTCACCAAAGTAAATACCACCAGTTAGCTCTCTGAAAAACAGGATGTTAGTTCCCTCAATAATTTCCCGCTTCAGCGGTGAGGCATCAACAAGTTGATCAAACAGTTGAATTGGGCGCAGGTTGGCGAATAAACCCAGCTCTTTTCGAATCTTCAGCAAACCGACTTCGGGACGTGTTTTAGCGGTTGGGTCGTCCCACTTTGGACCACCGACCGCACCCAACAGAATTGCCTGAGATTCTCGACACGCAACAATCGTCTCTTGCGGCAAAGGATCACCAGTTTGATCGATCGCAATTCCGCCAATCAAATGAGTGCTAAATTCAAAATCGTGACCAAATTTACCGGAAATCGTTTCAAGCACACGGGCAGCTTGGCTTGAGATTTCCGGACCGATTCCATCACCTGGCAGTAAGACTATGTTCGCTTTCAAGGGATCGCATATATCATTGAGTAAGTGGGAAAACCGTAAGCCGACAATGTAGCCGACGATGATCGCTTACCCAATCCTTAAGCTCTCGCAAACCAGCGAAAACTGCGATCAAATCATCCTCATCGCCCAAAATTGCTCGTCCCCGCAACTGCCCATGTGTACCTGGCGAGTGAACCATGTTGCCAAAACCTGATTTCTAAACGCCTTACGCGACGATGATCTGCCATCAGTGGGGATGACGCAGCCGTTGCTCCATGTCTGCATGGGAAAGATGCTGAAGGCAACCGAAACATGTCGCAAGCAAAGGCGCCAGTCAGCAAAAAACAGCAACTTGCACACCCTTGACGGAATGTCTGGTGCTCGCGAAGACGAATCCACCAAGAAAATAAGCACCGAAGCCGTCTCGATTTCCCACCCGCAATCAAACCATTGATTTGCATCCTGATGCGACTTGTTATTGAGTCACAAGAACAGCCCCAAAGACAGGAATTCGCACGAGCCGACAGTAACGCAAGAGCTTGGATTTCGCTAGAATTCAGTCTTGTCAAAACCACCAGCATGGTGATTTTTTGTGGCTCCAGAACCCTTCAACAACATCATCTTGGTGCTGTTGTTTCGAAAAAATTAGAACCGCGGTCAAGAGTGAGAAGTGATTATCAGCATCACCACTTGGTCGCCAGAATTTCGATTTCGGTGACGCGTAAGTCTTTTAGCACAAAAGCAGCGTAAATCGCTCTGCCTCCCGATTTCATGTCGTTACACTAGAGGGCCACGAAAAAGACAACCCTTGGTGAAACAAACCATTCGGATTTCACCTCCGCAATCGTTATCCCATTACAACCAATCCTGAACCAAAACAAAAAGTGATTCATGATGCTCCGGTTTCTACTTTCTCTAGTAATCCTCAGCGTCGTTTCTGTCAGCGCAAATTTCGCTGCTGAAACACAAAACATTTTGCTGATCGCTGGCGCTCCATCACACGGGTATGGGTCACACGAACACTACGCGGGTCTCAAGATCCTCGAAGAATCCCTCAACAGCAATCAAAAAGGATTAGAAATCACGGTTGTCAGAGGCTGGCCGGATAATGATGAGCTAATCGAAGCAGCAGATTCGATTGTTATTTATTGCGATGGCGGTGGGCGTCACCTCGCAATTCCACACCTCGACCGCCTCAAACAAAAACTTGCCGATGGCTGCGGCCTGGTCTGCATCCACTATGCAGTCGAAATGACCCCCGGTGAGACTGGTGATGCATGGGTTGAGATGCTCGGTGGACACTTCGAAGTCAACTGGAGCGTTAACCCGCATTGGGTTGCCGACTTCAAGTCGCTTCCTGAACACCCAATCACTCGTGGAGTCAAACCATTCAAAGCGAATGACGAATGGTACTTCCATATGCGATTCAACGCCTCTAAAAAGGTAACCCCTATTCTTTACTCGGTTGCTCCAACTGAAACCATGCGGCGACCGGATGGCGCACACAGCGGAAATCCTGATGTCAGGAAAAGTGTCGCGAACGGTGATCCGCAGACCGTCGCTTGGGCATTTGAACGACCTGATGGAGGTCGTTCATTTGGCTTTACCGGTGGCCACTTTCACTGGAACTGGGGACATGATGACATTCGGCAGTTGGTGACCAATGCAATCCTCTGGACTAGCAATTCAGAAATCCCGAACGACGGTTCCAAAATGTCAGAGCAGATTGGAATTGATTCTCTTCTAGAAAACCAAGACTACGATCCGCCAAAGAACTTCAATCGCGAGAAAGTTGAATCCGATTTTGAACTGAAGTCGCCGCGAGTTCAGTTAATCCCCAAGCCAGCAGCGGCTTCAAATCCATCGAGCTCAAAAAAAAACAACGCAAGTAACAGCCTCAAACTTTATGAGTCGCCAACCGTCACCAAGCAAATCGGCAAAGTTTCAATTGACGCCGCCATCGAAGGCATCAAAGATCTTTACCTTGTAATCGGAGACTCTGGAAACGGCTTCAGCTGCGATTGGGCTAACTGGGTAAATCCAACACTGCACGGCAAGGATCAAACTCAGTCGCTTGTTGATATGGATTGGGTTTCCGCATCGAGTCAATTCGGTGAAGTCAGAAAAAACTTGAACTGCGTTGGCAACCCGAGCTCTTTTCAGGGTGTGGAGATAACGAAGCCAAGCATCGGCGCACACGCTGTCAGTTTGATTCATTTTCGAATCCCAAAAGGTTTTGATCGATTCACCGCAGAGGGTGTACTCGATACAGGTGGGACCTCTCAAAACGGCGGCAGTCACACGAGCGTGAAATTTGCAGTCTACGCAAATGCACCGCCATCGATTCAGGAGAGCGAATCGAGCCAAGGTGACCAAGGCCAGCGTTCTGCATCCGAAGCATTGGCGGGGCTAGAAATCGGGGACGGATTGGAGGTCACTCTCTCGGCGAGTGAACCTGTTCTTCGCAGCCTCACCAATCTGGATGTGGATGAAAAAGGAAGAGTATGGGTTTGTGACGTGATGAATTATCGACACAACAATAACTCACGTCCGCAGGGTGATCGCATCCTCATTCTGGAAGACACCGACGAGGATGGCGTGATGGATGTTGCAAAAACCTACTATCAAGGCCGAGACATTGACTCAGCAATGGGAATTTGTGTTCTTGGTAATCAGGTGATTGTTTCAGCAACACCAACGATTTGGCGGTTCACCGACCTTGATGGAGATGACATCCCGGATCGTAAAGAAGCACTATTCACAGAAACGGGGCAACCTCAACATGATCATTCCGCTCACTCTTTTCTGTTTGGTCCAGATGGACGACTCTACTGGAACTTTGGCAACACGGGTCGACAAGTCAAAGACGCTAATGGCCAAACGGTGATTGACGTCCACGGCCGACCCGTTGTGGATAATGGAAAACCGTTCTACGGAGGGATGCCATTTCGTTGCGAATTGGATGGCTCAAACTTTGAGGTCCTCGCGCACAACTTCCGAAATAATTATGAAACGACAGTCGATTCATATGGGTCTTTATGGCAAAGCGATAATGATGATGATGGGAACCGCGGAACTCGCATCAACTTTGTGATGGAGCAGGGAAATTATGGATACCGTGATGAACTAACCGGAGCGGGCTGGAGGGATTCTCGCATTACCATGGAAGAGGAAATTCCATTGCGGCATTGGCACCTGAATGACCCCGGCGTCGTTCCCAATGTGTTGCAAACAGGGGCCGGTTCGCCGTCTGGTATTTGCGTCTACGAAGGAAGACTTCTGCCTAAACGATTCTGGGATCAGGTAATTCACTGCGACCCGGGTCCAAATGTTGTCCGTGCTTACCCCGTCCAAAAAGCTGGGGCAGGGTACTCCGCGCACATTGACCCGTTAATAACAGGATCCATCGATAAATGGTTCCGACCTGCCGATGTATGCGTCGCGCCTGATGGATCGTTATTCGTGTCAGATTGGTATGACCCAGGCGTTGGCGGCCATCGTCAAGGTGATACGGATCGAGGTCGACTCTTCCGAGTCGCTCCGCCGAAGTCAAAATACTCAATCCCAAAGTATGACTTCAAGACCGCTGCAGGTGCGGCTCAGGCCCTACAAAGCCCAAACCAATCGGCTCGTTATCTAGCGTGGAAAAGCTTGAAAGAGATGGGTTCGAAAGCAGAACCAGCTTTACTTGAACTTTTTCGTTCGGAAAACCCCAGACATCGTGCGCGTGCCTTGTGGTTGCTAGGACGAATCGATGGACGTGGCACACATTATGTTGAAACTGGGTTACGCGACACTGATGAAAACATACGTTGCGTCTCAATCCGACTCGCCAAACAGCTTGGCTTTCAACCGTCACAGTCATGCAGTGTGGCAGTGAACGATCCCTCACCCATGGTTCGACGAGAATTGGCTTTGGCGTTGCGTTTTGACAAGTCGCCAGAAATGCCGGGCATTTGGGCGAAACTTGCATCCAAGCACGATGGCAAGGACCGTTGGTACCTCGAGGCAATTGGGATTGGTAGCGATCTACGTCCTGATGAATGTTATCAGGCGTGGCTCGATCACTCCAACAAGCAATGGGATACGCCAACGGGTCACGATATTGCTTGGCGGGTTCGGGCCGCGAAAGCAGCCGATGCAATTGTCAAGATCATCAGCAAACCTGAATTGACGCTCGAAGAAACCAATCGATATTTCCGAAGTCTTGAATACCACAAAGCAGAGGTTCGCGTGCAGGCAATGAAGCAATTGCTGACGCTTTAGATTGCTGCGAATCTGACAAAACGCTCGAACACGGAATTCATTTCCTTACCTACTTCAATACACGATGCCACCACGTGGCTTTGGTACTCAACGCGATGAAAGCGACCGCATACATAACGACTGTTTTCTTGCTTCTTAGCCTTCAAGCGGTCTTCGCAGATGATTCGCTTCGAGAGAGAAATGATGCAATCATTGTTCGCGCGATTCAAAGGATGCCGAACTATGACTATTCGAAACAGACACATGTCCTTCAAGCGATCTCTCGGCATCTTGACCGCATCTCAGGCACCGATGAATACCTGTCTTTGGCGAAACAGTTTCGACCAGACGGGATGGAGGATCAATTGGAACTTCTCCTCTTTGGCAAGCACTCAGATTCGGTGAAAGTGGATTCAACCAGACTGATGCTCTCCACTTCGACGGGAAAAGACCGAATCCATCAACTCACCCGCGCAGAAAATGCAGAGAAAGCCTCGCAGATCACTTCAGTCTTGGGCATTCTAGGAAGCGATACCGCTCGTGCAATGCTGACTGAAATCGTCTTGGAATCAGACCTGGCATTCGATGTTCGCAAAACAGCTATCGCTGGACTTGCGAAAAATGGAACCGGTCAGAACTCGATCCTCCAGATGGAAACGGACTCCACACTTCCAGCCGACATGCGTCTATTCGCTGGTGGACTGCTGGCACGTTCCAACAACGAAAAAGTACGGGAACGCTCCAGCAAGTTATTACCCCAGCCACAGCAAAAAAATGCCGCGCCGCTGGCGCCGGTTGACCAGTTGGCTTCCATGCGAGGAAATGCGGAGAGTGGAAAAAAACTATTCATTGGTGTCGCTACGTGTGCGAATTGCCACATCGTCAACCAACAAGGCAAAGATGTTGGTCCCGACCTTTCGGAAATCGGAACCAAACTATCCAAAGAGGCGATGTACACCGCAATCTTGGACCCCAGTGCTGGCATCAGCCATAACTATGAAAACTACACCGTGCTTACCGTGGATGGCCAGCTGATGAATGGTCTCAAGATCTCTGAAACCGAAACGGAATTTGTGCTTCGAACCGTTGAGGCGATTGATAAACGAATCTCTAAGGATGACATCGAGGAGATCAAAAAGAGCGAGAAATCAATCATGCCAGAGAACTTGCACCACACCTTTGATCAGCAAGGACTCGTCGACATCGTTGAGTACATGGTCTCACTGACCAAAAAATAAAAACGTGCTTTCGTATTGGTCGAGGTTCTCAAATTGAGTTGAATCCAGACCAAACGCAACACGTTCCTACACTCACCTGGCCGAACAAAGCAATAGAGTCACTGGTCAGTGCTACGCGTCTCACCTGCCGACCTCCTAATCATCAATTCTGCCCATCAACTCATGCAGTGATGGCGATGCGAATTTGGTGGCCTGATCCACCAGTCCGATCAACTCAGCACTACGAATAGCTCCCCACTCACGCGAATCTTTCGACACCGGCACGTTGTCCCCTAAGACAAACCACTCATCAGCCGAAAGCTGAAATGGTGTCGGACGGTCGTCATTGGGTCGCCATCGATATTCAACCGATCGATCGATCTTGAGATCCTTCAACTCGACTGTTCCAGATAAAAGATGAATCCCAATCACCATGACGTCACTGATCGGAATTTCAGCACTCGCTTCACTCGATAATAAATCACCTTCGATACTGCGAATGGTAAATTTCGCAGGTCCTTGAAATGACTTCATCACATGTCGCGCTCCCTCAGTTGTCCAAAACACGAACTCGACATCACCTTTACCCAGAGACTCACCACTGAGACGTAATCGATTAACCAGATGAAGCTTACGGCTTAAACCAGTGTTGAAGACGCAATCATCCCAAACTGGTGATGGAATGCTTCCTCGCGTTTGCGATCGATGTTGATAGACCAACCAATGATTCGTTTCCTCGGAACACTCCCAACTTCTTAACTCGGAACGAATCCAATCATCTGCCAGCACATCTTCTGACGCATCACTGATTCTCACTGAATTTTTCCAGCGGGAAACAAGGCGGGCCGAATCAAGGTCGACCAGAAGCCAAGGAAGCGGAAACTGATTTGCTTGACTCAGTATCATGTCTTCAACACGCTGTCCGGAAATCTTCAGATGCAGTCCCTCTGAATCAACCCAATCATTCGGCAATCCAACAAGTCGCTTAATGTGTACGGCATCATCTTTTTTTATGGCGACCAAATCGCCACGACGCAGAATGTCCTTCAAATCCACTCCCGACGTAAAGTGGTTCACCCTGACCAACTGACCGCTGCTCTCTTCAGACCTTACAAGATTATTTTCGAAGATTCCGCAATGACTGCATGTCAATTTCGGAGGACGAGTTCCATGTTGATCGAAATTAAAAAAAGGTGATGCAAGCCCGCATTGCTGACAGGAGAAAGATCGACAATCACCGTACAAAGTCGGTGCCATCGAACCACCTTGAACACGGTACCACTGACCACTTTGCGAATCTGTTGACCGCTTGCCGAGGGTTCCGAAAATACCACGCATTGTTTCTGACGATCGTGGCAAATTCTTTCCGTTGTAATTCAGGTAGAGACCCGACCCTAACACCACACTTAGGAATAGTGCCAAAAAGCACCAACGAAACAACCCATTCTGAAACAGGCGAGTAGGAGTCGTCAGAATCATTGATGTAATCATTGGTAGAACACAAATCAGAAGCGAGCACAATTTCTTAAGATTGCTTGCCCGGTTTGGTTGAAAGGAAAATGAACATCATCAATCATTTCCCTCGCGAAACGCTTGAAAGACTCTCGTTTTGGAACAAATCACACTGCTAAAATTCAACAGAAAACGCAGGTCTAATCTGAAACAACTGCTTGAATGAAGCCAACACACAAACGGAAGAACGAATTTTCACATGATTCATGACGGCCCTATCGAATTGGTGAAGTCATTTAATCTACTGCATCCAGAATCAATCAACGAATCACCTAACCAGCTTTCTTCTTGGATTAACGGCGTAAAAGGCATTTAGTTTAAGCGACGAAAAAACGTGAACCGATATCACTTCGGCTGGATGCTGTTGATACACATCCCCCCAATGAAAAAAAATAGAATATTGAATGTACTGAGCGTGGACGTTGCGGCGAGCATTTAATCATCATCGTTCGCTATTTTCGTGATCTAACAAGAAATTCGCTGAACGACTATACTGTCGCCGATAGCTGATTCAAGACGGTGAAACAGCCACCTCGATCCATCACCAATGTTCATTGCGAAAATCCTGGAAAGCAACCAGCATTTTCTAACTCGTTTCACAATACTCTTTTAGGATAACCTGCTGATGCCGAAGGGAAGTCGCGGCCGCATGGGCCAAATCTCAGGGGTGAGAATTGCTGCGACTGGATCCTACGTTCCAGAAGAAATTGTCACCAATGAAGATCTGGCGGCTCTGGGCTGTGACAGTGAGTGGATCATTCGGCGAACTGGAATTCGCGAACGACGGCGAGCCAGTCACAATGAAGCCACCAGTGACCTGTGTTACGAGGCAGCCGTTAGATGCATGCGAGAAGCGAACATTGCTGCATCGGACTTGGACTTGATTGTGGTTGCCACCATTACCCCCGACAACCCTACACCCTCCACCGCTTGCCATCTTCAAAAACGATTAAATGCAATAGCCCCCTCCATGGACATCAATGCAGCTTGTGCTGGATTCATGTATGGACTGGTGACCGCAGCCCAATTTGTTGCTGCGGGCAATAGCAAGTGTGCCCTGGTAATTGGTGCTGACGTGATGAGCCGCACCATCAACCCGGAGGATAAAAAAACCTACCCGCTATTTGGAGACGCGGCAGGTGCCGTGATTCTGCAACCGGAGGCCGAAACCAAGGGCATCTCCTCCTATCAACTTGGCAGTGAGGGCTGCGGTGGCGAGATGCTATGCATTCCAGCCGGTGGCACTCGGGCTCCATTAACGCCTGAACGCTATGAAACGGGCCAACAATACCTATTGATGGACGGAAGAAATGTTTTCAAATGGGCAGTGCGCGTCGTTGACGAAAGCGCAAAGCAGGTTTTGGAGCATGCAAACGTTGCAGCCAACGAACTCGACATGGTCATTCTGCACCAAGCGAACCAACGCATCATTGATTCAGCAGTTTCAGATCTTGACGTCCCACGAGAGAAAGTTTTTGTCAACCTCGACCGCTACGGCAATACATCAGGGGCTAGCATACCGCTCGCACTAGACGAAGCTGTTAAAGAAAACAAAATTAAACGCGGAGATCGTGTTCTCATGTGCGGCTTTGGATCTGGACTTGCGTGGGGAACCGCTTTGGTAAACTGGTAAAACAGTGGCGTGCTTCCAAGCTTGCCGACACAACAAGCAGTGCTGCGGCTCTTGGCTGGCATCGACAAGTAACACTGAACCAGAACAGTGATGACAATTCCGACTGATCGCCAACTGGCTCCTATCTCCGCGTCACCAGCGTTCTGCGACGAACCAATGACAAGTCGACATCGGCGGCTATCAGCTTGCTTGGATCATTCTGTTTTCATGAATGCCAACACGCCGTGATGTTCATCACAGTAGATGCTTTGCCTTGATCTCTAGGTACTGATTTACGAGCGATGCGGTTAACTGATCAGGAAATGCATCAATCACTAAGACACCGCGATGAGTCAGGTCCTTCAATACCTGATCTCGCCAAAGAAGAATGTCGGCAGCTGCTGCGGCACGATACATCTCAAAATCACCTTCTTCTGAATTTTCAGCCGCATCAAACATGACGCGATCTCTCAACAGCACTCCCACCGGCAAGTGAGGACCCTGCAAGTTGGAAAGGTAGTCGACAACGGATGCCGCATTAACCTCATCGATCACATTTGTCTCAAGCACGACCATTGAACGTCGCTTGCAATGATTCGAAAGATACAGAAATGCCTGATCATATCGAGACTCCACCAAGCGTGGAAATTGATCAAATCCAGCGTGAATAAGTCGATTCATCTGACTCTTACCACTCCTCGGTGGGATGTAGCTATGAATCTCATCGGAAAAACACAACATTCCAACCGAATCACCCTGAGAAAGCGCCACATGAGACATCATCAGCGTGGCATTCAATGCGTGATCAAGCAGTGAGAACCCATCCTTCTGATTCACCATCATTCGCCCGCAATCAAGCAAGAAGATGACTCTTTGACTCTGTTCACTCTGAAATTGCTTGACGGTTAACTTCCCACGTCTCGCCGTACTTCGCCAATCGATATGTCGGTAGTTATCATCCCGAGCGTAATCCCTCAATCGCTCAAACTCACTGTCTTGACCGATTCTCCGCTTCTTCTGCACACCAATCAAACTGAGGCGATCGCTCTTGGCAAGAATTGCATAATCAGAAAGCTGCTTTAGATTGGGGTAAACATTCAATGAGTCAATCAATTCAAAGGTCAGGTAGCGATTCCAGAGGCGCAAAGGGCTACTTAACCGAAGATCAACACGCTCCATCGAGAACGCACCACGTCGCAACGGTGTTAGCTCTCGCTCCAAAGTCAAACGATCCATCGGCTCCATGCGTAAACGATGCCGAGAAGGTGATGCCTCAAAAAAGCTCGGAAGATCATCTTGAATGACGCCATGCAGGATTCCATTTGTTCGATTTTCAACCTGCAATTGGCTGTCGACTGAAACTCCTTGAGAACATGTTTTTGGCAAGGTGCGTCTAATAGAGATCCCCTCGCGAGTCAGCCAATAGCACCAGATAAAATCAACGGCCGCTCCCAACACCAGCAGCAGATCGATGGCAACTGTCAGCACCAAAAATGTCGGTGCCAGAATTGCGGCGATACTGCCCAGAACCGACATCAAAATCAACAGAGCCCACCACCAAGATGGATAGACGCGTAAACGCCACGCAGAAAAAATGAGGGGCGTGGCGATCACTGCGGCCAATAGCCATGGCAATTGCACCAACCACTGCGCATTTCCTAAGCCGATGCGATTGATGATCTCTTCCATAAATTCGCACGGTTGTTGAAAATAAACAAAGACTGAGCAAGGTGAAGCAGCGAACGAAAATACTACTGACTGAAGCTACTGAAGCGCCACCGTCACCGTTTTACTCTCGGTGTAAGCCTTCAAACCTTCTTCGCCTAATTCTCGGCCGTGTCCACTCATTTTGAAACCACCAAAAGGCGCGGCAGCATCAAACACATCGTAGCAATTGACCCAAATCGTACCGGCCCGAACTCTTGCCGCAAATTCGTGGGCTAAAGCAACATCCTTGGTCCATACCGCTGCCGCTAATCCGTAAAAAGTGTCGTTAGCACGCCGAATGATTTCTTCTTTGTCCTTGAAGGTCAACACGCTCAGAACGGGACCAAAAATCTCATCTGTTGCGATGGACATGTCATCCTGAACACCATCAAAAATGGTCGGAGCAACAAAGAAACCTGTTTCACCGACTCTCTGACCACCGGTGACACACGTTGCACCTTCATTCTTACCTTTTTCAATATAAGACATGATTTTATCGAATTGAGCACGATCAACTTGCGGTCCCTGTTCTGTTCCCGAGGCGAACGGATCACCAACCTTTCTTTGTTCGGTAAGCCGCTTAAGCTTCTCCAAAAATTCACCATGCTTGGACTCATGAACAAACACCCTGCTACCCGCGCAACAGCATTGGCCTTGGTTCAAGAACAACCCGACGTAGGCTCCTTGGGCAGCGGCATCGAGATCAGCATCTTCGAAAATAACATTGGGACTTTTTCCACCAAGTTCAAAAGTCAGGCGTTTCAAAGTTTCTGCTGAATCCCGAGTGATCGTTTGCGCCGTCCGGTGCTCACCGGTAAACGCGACCTTATCAATCAAAGGATGCTTCACCACCGCCGCTCCCGCGGTGGGACCAAAGCCGGGAACCACATTGATCACGCCATCAGGAAAACCAACCTCTTTGGCAAGTTGAGCCAGCCTCAAGCAAGTCAACGGTGTTTGCTCTGCTGGTTTCATCACGATGGTGCATCCGGCGGCGAGGGCGGGGCCCCATTTCCAAGCAACCATCAACACGGGAAAATTCCAGGGAATAATCTGCCCGGCTACACCAACTGGCTCTTTTCGGGTGTAACAGAAATGGTTGCCTCGTATTGGAATCGTGCTGCCGTGAATTTTGTCTGCATATCCCGCGTAATACCGAAGGCAGTCGATTGCCAGGGGAAGATCAACATTCAAACTATCTTGATAAGGCTTGCCGTTATCGAGTGTTTCCAATGCAGCCAATGATTCAATCTCTTGCTCCATGCGATCTGCGAGCAAGTACATCAAGCGACCGCGATCACGAGCATCCATTTCTCGCCAAGGCCCAGAATCGAATGCATTTCGAGCTGCATTTGCTGCGGCATCCACATCGGCAGCATCACCTTCGGCGACCATCGCGATCACCTCTTCGGTGGCAGGATTGATGGTGGGAAAGGTTTTCCCACTTTTTGCCGGTAGCCATTGCCCGTTGATAAAACAGTCTGTGTGATGAATCTCTACATCAACCTTCGCCAAGACCTCGGTGGACATTCTCTATCTCGCAAAAAAAAAGAAGAGTCGGTAAGTCAGTTCACTGACAACAATGAGAACATTTATAGTGTAACCCATTGAGGCATTGGATAGTGTCAAAACAGTGCCCTGCCGCACAGATACCGCAAACGGGAACCCATTGCTTGCCAAACTTCAGCTCAAAAAAACTCTGAGGACCTCCATGCCCAGAAAGCGAACTAGGGTGCCGGTCTGAAAAGGTCACAAACCACCCCAAATACAAGTCTCATGGAAACGGAAAAATTATCATGACCATGCCAACAAAGGGTCATGACATGATATCGAAATTCGTTGGACGAAACCCAGTTCAACAATAGCAGTGATTAACTACAGATAGAAACCATCTTGAAATCGCAAGTCCATCTCGAAGAGATCGTCAGTCAAGCCGCCTATCGGGCAACAAATGACCATCGTTTCTATTGAGATGGCAATTTCAAGCTCGCCCGGAGAGCCTTGCGGTGATTCATCGCGACCAAAACTGTGCGGGCTGATTGAGTACATGAAGAACATCAACTCAAATCACAAAAGGATGTAGCCATGGAAATGTTTTTACCAAATCTCATCGATCACAGATTCACACCAAATCAGAATCAATGCACATCCATGCTCGGCGACATGAAAAACGTGTCGCCACCTTCCCTTCACGTGACAAATCATGCTTGAATAGGGGCATTTCGTTGGCGACATCTTTCGTGGCAGGTGACAACAAGCGAAGAATCGCCAAACAGTTCCTTGCTCTTCCATCTCTTTAACCAACATCAGGTCCAACCAGTGGAACTCTCGTTTCTTGCCTATTTGAGAGGTCGATGTCGATCTCTGCCAAGTATTTTCCTGGGGATTGGTGATGACGCGGCAGCAATGGAACCATCAGATTCACTGCAACTTTCCTGCACTGACCAAATCATCGATGGTGTTGATTTCTTGTCGAGTTCTCACAAACTCAGTGATGCTGGCTTCAAAGCGATGGCAATCAATATCAGTGATATCGCGGCAATGGGGGGAACACCCAATGCCGCATTGGTCACCCTGACCTTACCTTGCCAAAATTCTACTTCCATAGCGGGAGAAGTTTACGAAGGGATCTTGGAGGCGGCCAGCAAGTACAACATCACCATTGCTGGTGGTGACATTTCAACTTATGACGGTCCACTGGCAATCAGCGTTTGTCTACTTGGTGAAGTTTCCAAAGAAGCTATCTGGCGACGCTCCGATGCGATTGAGGGAGATGCAATTTTGGTCACGGGGCCGGTTGGTGGCAGCCTGCTTGGGCGGCACTTACGACCGGAGCCGAAAATCGAGCTTGCGAGGACCCTGCAGGGAAGATGCAGGGTGAACGCTGCCATTGATATCAGTGATGGCCTTTCACTTGATCTTGATCGATTATGTGCCGCGAGTGGAGTGGGTGCGGAACTCGACATTGAAAGGATTCCGATTCACCCCGACGCAATTATCCTTTCCGAGACCTCGGGCCGAACCCCCTTTCAGCACGCCTGGTCTGATGGAGAGGATTTTGAATTACTTCTCACCATGAAACAGCAGGATGCGGACAACCTTTTATCAAACCACCCAGAACTTCAATTGACTCAAATCGGAAATACGGTTGGCCGAACGGGTCTCTGGAAACGAAACCAAGGAAAACTTCAACGATTACCGCCACAAGGTTATGTCCATGACCTGAAACCTGAGTCACCTAAATCCGCAGACACCGAAAAATGAACGAAGAAAAAATCATTGCATTAACTCGCGAACTGATCGACGCGGTTGTCAGCAGCGACTGGGAAACTTACACGCGTCTTTGCGCGGAAGACCTCACGTCATTTGAGCCCGAAGCCGAGGGTTACCTCGTCGAAGGAATGCCGTTTCACAAACATTACTTCGACATGGAAAACAAATCTCCCTACGCTAACGTCACCACAACACTCAGTTCACCACACGTGAGACTGATTGGTGATGTTGCCGTGATTGCATACGTTCGATTATCGCAAAGGGCGGACGAGCAGGGTAATAGCCACACATCCACAAGCAAAGAATCTCGGGTTTGGCATCGCATTGGTGATCAATGGAAGCATGTTCACTTCCATCGATCTTAGACGCAAGTTTTCCACTTTGATGACTGCATCAATTTCGCTAACACATTTTCATGACCTCGCATTCGGTTCATTTAAAAGCTGAGTCCGGGGAAAGTCTGACAATTATGGCAATGCTTTTGGCAATCACGCCCGCCTCGCACCGAAAAACCACAGGGATGCTCGTGAGGTTGGTGATTGATTGACCTGCCTTATCAATCGTGCCAAAGGATGACTACAGAAAAAAAAGTGATTCAGCTATGTTGAGAGGCTCTCAACCCAAAAAAGAAGGTCACCGACATCATGGAAATACTTGGCGGACCGTTATTCGGAGCAGCTGGAGCCGGAGAATCACATGGACCGGGAGTGACGACCATTGTTTTGGGTTGTCCCGCCGGTCAATATCTGAAACGCGAGCAGATTCAATCATTTCTGGACCGACGCCGACCAGGCGGAAATCGTCATGGGACTCCCAGAAATGAAAAAGACAAGGTGATTTTCCTCTCAGGGATCTACCAAAAAGACCATGAGAAACTTCTCAATGGGTCCTCCATCACCGTGCAAGTGGAAGGACAAACATTCGAGACGGAGGGATTTGAGGAGGGTTACACCACGGGTGAGCCGATCTCTGCACTGGTTCTTTCAACCTCCAAGAAATCGGGTGACTACACCCAATTTGAGGGACTCCAGGGGGAAGTGCGTCCTGGACATACCGATCTAGTCAAATTCCATAAGTCGTTCGGTTTTGTGGATATTCGTGGCGGTGGACGCTCTAGCTATCGAGCGACTATTACTGACGTCGTTGCCGGTTCGATCGCGAGACTGATCCTTCGAGAGAGATTTGGAACCGTTATTCTCTCGTCAATCTGCCAGGTGGGTGAACTCAAATCACGCCAATCACTCTGTTCGCAGCTGCGACAGATGTCATCCCCAGAATCGGGAACTGCGTTTGATCTTGCCGATATCGATGCACTTCAATCGACACTTGAATCGGCAGAGATTCATTCAGTCGATACTGACTTCGCATCTCAAGCTGGGAAGCTCATCAAAGAAACACGAAAAATGGGTGATTCAATTGGTGCAGCAATCGAGGTTGTCGCAGTCAATGTCCCCGCACTATTGGGTGACCCTCTTTATCAAAGCTTGAAACTGAGACTGATGGGATCTTTGGGTGGGCTAAACGCTGCGGAATCGTGCGAGATCGGTGACGGCATTGAGGTGATTTCGAAAAGAGGGAGCCAAAACAACGACGCCATCCGAACTAACGGCTACGTAACCAACTCCCACGGCGGACTTCTCGGCGGAGTCACCACCGGGATGCCTGTCGTCTGCCGCGTGGGATTTAAGCCAACCTCGACGATCAATCTTCCTCAACAATCGGTCAGAAAAAACTTAGAGGAGATTCAATTTGAACTGAATAAGGGCAGACATGATCCATGTGTTGGTGTCCGCGCCGGGGTCACCCTGGAATCAAGGATGGCAATTGAACTACTTAATGCGGCAATGATGCAACAAGCTCAAAAACTCGATTCGAATGTCTCAAAGCTTTTCTAACCGACCACGATCAGATCACTTGCTCCAGCGCGAGCAAAAACGCCATACCCTTTTCATCAAGATTTGAAGAGTGCCGGGTGCAGGCTCGCCGACTGTCTCTGCATCAACCTGTGTTGAAGGGCAACACAACCGTTTGCAACAACGGATAGATTGGCATTGCCATACTGATCCCCAAAAAAACAATGGTTGATCGTTGTTTGGTGATTGCTCCACATTCAAAGCATTGAGGGCTCCCCATCGAAGCGATGACGAACGTGGGTGATCGGATCGGGCATCCAACAACCGCAGGAGAAGCAATCCTGGCCAGCCTTCGTTAGTTTGCCGATTCTGAAAAGAAGCTTGAGCGGTGAATTGAGCGAGTGGCCCTGGGTCCTCAATTCCCCAAGATCTCTGTCCCTAAACGCTCGATCTCAAGCACTTTATCAAGACGCTGGGAATGCCTGGGTTGAGGCTCGTATCGAGCATTCAAAAATGCTTCGACAATTTCAAAAGCCAACTCCGACCCGATGATACGCCCACCGATGCAAAGCACATTCATATCATCGTGCTCCACCCCTTGATGTGCAGAATAGGTGTCGTGACAAATCGCGGCTCGGATACCGGGTATTTTATTCGCCGCGACACTAACACCGACACCACTGCCGCAAACAACAATTCCACGATTGACCTTACCCGATAGAATTTGTCGAGCCACGGCGATGGCAAAATCTGGATAATCACAACGAGCCTCGCTGTGAGTTCCACAGTCAACCAAATCCAAGAGGCGGTCTGAGAAGGCCGACGAAATTGCCTTTTTGAGAGCAAAGCCGGCATGATCGCCACCGAGGGCGACTCGAAGAGGGAGTTGGTCTGGCATGGCGTGGCAATGACTAAAACAAGTTAAATTAGACGGACCAGCGAGTTACCCGAAATGGATCAATTTCTACCGGGTCGGTAATCATTTGTAACAGGCTGCACTCAGTCCCGGCCCAAAGAACATACTCAGCGGAGCAAAACCATGCCATTCCTTCAAGCTTCCTGGCAGGATTTGGTAATGGTCAATTGGGAAGTCTCACCCGATTTATTGACTCCACTGATGCCTGAGGGCTGTTCTCTGGACTTTTTTGAGGGCAAAACGTTCGTTTCCCTCGTAGCCTTCCTCTTCAAGGAGACTCGAGTTTTGGGAATGAAAATCCCAGCCCACGTTAACTTCGAGGAGGTTAACCTTCGGTTTTATGTGAGGCACGAAACCGATCAGGGAGAGCAGAGAAGAGGAGTGGTCTTTGTTAAAGAATTCGTTCCTCGCCGTTTGATTGCGTGGACAGCCCGTAATCTTTACCAAGAACCCTATTCCTGTCTTCCCATGTCCCACCTTCGCGAGAAGCAAACGTCAGGGCAAACTAAAATCCGCTATCAATGGGGAGATCACTGGCTTTCGGGACTCGCAGGGAGTGAATCCAAACAACTCGAGGTTGGCTCACTGCAGCATTTTATCGCGGAGCACTATTGGGGATACACTTCAACCAAGGGTGGAACGAGACAATATCGGGTCGATCACCCAACTTGGCGATGGCGATCTTTTGACGAATTTCAATCCAAAATCGATTTCGTCGAGCTCTATGGCGAAAAATGGACCTTCCTGGGACAGAAGGAACCAACCAATCTCTTTCTCGCGGTTGGTTCCGAAGTGAGTGTCTCGCCCTGGGGGCGGCTGTAACCGGGTGGAACCCCAGAATTGTCCTGAAACCCATCGGTTAGCTGTTGTGGCCTGAAAGTTGCTTTGTTACGGTTACGGAACTACGCGCAAAACACGGTGTTTTGCGACCTCAATGACGACAAATCTTCCCCACTCTAACCCCTTTTTGAGCCCTCGAGCGACTGGATTGTTTCCTCTGGCGATCTTCAAAAGCGTTTTCGCTGCCAGAATGTTGAAACCCCCCTGTCGTCAGTCATGCTCGGTGAATGCTCAACCCTGGAATTACTTCTCATGGTGAATCGAAACCTCATTCGGAACCTCGACGACGAGGATATCGCAAACGAACTAGCCATACTCGCCCCCGAAGAGCAAGCCGATGACTGGTTGCTCGAATGGGTCGAGCGAGAGCAGACTGACTATGCTCAAGGTGAAATTGTTGACGGCCGAATTGTAGAGGTCAACGACGAATGGGCCCTCATTGACGTTGGTTTCAAGAGTGAAGGCACCGTTAACCTCAACGAATGGGGCGCGGACGAAGAGACCCCAAAAGCGGGTGATACAGTCAAAGTCCTCATCGAGGAGATGGAGGACGAATTAGGTGCCGCGGATGATCCATATGGAATGATTGCTCTCAGTAAGACGAAAGCTGAGAAGATCATCGAGTGGGAAAAAATCATCGGGGAGATCAGCGAGGGCCAGGTTGTCACGGGTACCGTGATTCGAAAAATCAAGGGTGGTCTACTGGTCGATATTGGCGTGAATGTCTTCTTGCCGGGTAGCCAAGTCGATATTCGACGCCCAGGTGACATCGGTGACTTCATCGGCCGGGTCATTCAAGCCGAAGTGCTGAAGATCGATGATACCCGTCGAAACATCGTGATCAGTCGCCGATCACTCATCGAACGTCAGCGTGAAGAAGATCGCGCTTACTTGATGAAGGAACTCGAAGTTGGCCAAATTCGAAAAGGTATCGTCAAAAACATTGCCGATTTCGGTGCATTTGTCGACCTTGGCGGAATCGATGGCCTTCTCCATATCACCGACATGGCTTGGGAACGAATTGGTCATCCAACCGAAATGGTCTCCATCGATCAAGAAATCGAAGTCAAAGTCCTTCACATCGACCGTGAGAAGCAAAAAATCGCTCTCGGTTTGAAGCAGAAGGATCGCAATCCTTGGGAGAATATCGAGACCAAGTATCCAGTTGGTACCGATCACAAGGGCGAAGTCGTCAACGTCATGAGCTATGGTGCGTTTGTCAAGCTTGAACCAGGTATCGAAGGCCTTGTTCACATCAGCGAAATGAGCTGGACCAAGCGTGTCAATCACCCAAGTGAATTGGTTAATATCGGTGATAGCATCGATGTGAAAATCCTTGGTGTGGACGCTGAAGGTCAGCAACTTTCGCTCGGTATGAAGCAGACCCAGAAGAACCCTTGGGACGAAGTTCTCGAACGTTACCCTGAAGGTCAGGATGTCGTTGGTAAAGTGAGAAACCTCACCAACTATGGTGCTTTCATTGAACTCGAAGAAGGTATCGATGGACTTCTGCATGTCAGTGATATGTCTTGGACTCGAAAAATTGGCCATCCCAGCGAATTACTCGAGAAAGGCCAAGAGTTGCAGTGCCGAGTTCTGAATGTTGATGAGTCGCGTCGTCGTATTGCTTTGGGTCTCAAGCAACTTGATAGTGATCCTTGGGACGGTGATATTCCTGACAAGTACCAACCCGGCCAGCTCGTCAAAGGTAATGTGACAAAGATCACCAACTTTGGCGTCTTTATTGGCCTGGAAGACGGCCTCGAGGGACTCCTGCACATCAGCGAACTCGCTGAACACAAGGTTGAAGACCCCGAAGAGGTCGTGAAAGTTGGAGAAGAGATCGAAGTGAAAGTGCTTCGAGTCGACACCGACGAACGAAAAATTGGTTTGTCACTCAAACGAGTTGAGTGGGGCGAAGAGCAAGAACGGGCCGCAGCGGAAGAGGAAGCTGCAGAAAATGGCGGTGCTTCCGCAGAAGACGGCGACCTTAAGGGTGGTCTCGGAAGCGGCGAAGGTCCATTAATCCCGACCCAAGAGTAAGCTCGAGTTTCCGGGCAAATTGATGCCCGAGCATCTCTGCTCATGCTCGGGTATAGTCAGGTAATTAAAAAGGCTGGTGAGGTCCACTTACCAGCCTTTTTTTCTGCCTCCAGCTTTCGCACTCGCGAGGGCAAATCGGTCAGCTGTTGTCGTACGAATCCCGGAACTACGTTTCCAGCTTTTTGTGTCTTCATCAATCGCCGCATTCTCTAGCCTTAAGTCCCAAATCTCTGTCAAACGCTAGTCTGAGCATCGATCATCGAACGCGATGATCTGCACGCAGCCGTTGACCAACCAACTTGCTTGACAGGCAAATGCCTGTTTCGATGATCAACCATAAAAAAACCGATCTCCCGTGAAAGGAGATCGGTCTTTTGGATTAGCCGTCAATGATTTCAATCAAACTGTTGGCAGCGACCCGATTTTGAGGCGACCAAACAAGATGGATGGTTCTAGACGAGGTTTTTGCGAACCGCCCACACAGCCGCTTGAGTCCGATCGCTAACTCCGATCTTTCTCAGGATATGCTGGACATGCTCTTTCACGGTTTCGTAACTGATCCCCAGCATTTTAGCAATTTCTTTGTTGGTCAGACCCAGTGCCATCTGCCGAAGTACCTCACTTTCTCTCTGAGTGAGAGGAACCTCAATATCTTGGCTTAAACGAGGCGTTGCGAGTGCCCCGGTGACGCGCCGCAACTCTTCCCGAGTCCAAGCAGATTCACCTGAGGCAGCAGTCTTTAGGGCATCCTGCAATCGCTCACGCGGTGCTGACTTAAGGACATATCCTGACGCACCCAAAGCGACTGCCCGGGCAATGTAAGTCGGATTGTCGTAGGCTGAGTAAAGCACAATAGGTAGGTCGGGATGATCCAACTTCATTCTTCCGAGGGCATTCAGACCATCGCCACCCTCCATTCGAATATCCATCAAGACAACATCCGGACGGAGATTTGTGACCCCCTCCAACGCCTCGGCAGCATTGGTCGCCTCTCCGATGATCTCTAAATCAGTACCTTGAAGCATTAAACGCAGCCCCAAGCGGATAATTTCATGGTCATCAACAACCAGTAATCTTTTACTCATCTCATCTCCAAACTTTTCTCGTCTAACTGCTCGATCTCTTTCAAACGGTGGCAACGCTGATGTACCGTTGCTCCTAGAAGCTAGATGCTTCCCAATGTGAGAATCGCAGTCGATTGACGCGGCATTTCTGTTGAATGATCGAACTTGTGCTTTGCACACTTATCCGCTCAGGTGTCAATCAAACTGCTCATTTGGGCGGTTACATCCCCCTCTCGGGTAGCTCCATCATAACTAATGGAAGCCACATCGAACTATTGAAGTTGGCAAGAAAAGCTGGATCCGATGCCACGATATTACGGGTTATGACGGCGTTTGTCCTAATATTGCCCGCTGAGGAGTGCTCTTTTGTAAATCTACAGCGTTTTCCGAGACACCCGAGCGACGATTTGTCAGAGTAAATCACCAGCGGGGCAGGAGGTTCTAAGTTGCCATCTGGCTGTCACCCGCACCAAAGACCTTTCAGGAAAATGCGGTTGCCTAACCAGTCATCTGCCAGAGATTGGTCCGACAGATTCATTCCGCGATCCATAACGCTCACTTGTAGCTCCAATAGGACTCACTGCACATCAACCAGGGTGAAAATCCGTGAACAGGTAATGCCCTGAGCGACAGAAAATACCTGTTGCCCCTTCTCCCACACAATTAACGATCGCTGTGACAAAGGACCCAGTCATTTACAGGACCCAGTCATTTCAGGAAGACGGTAAATCTTGTGAGACTCAGTGGCTGCTAGCTTTTGCAAGCCGTTTCACTGCCACCAGATCACGAAATTGAAGACGCAGCCGTTTCAGCCAAAAGATAAGGTAAATATTGGCAACGAGCGATATCAGAAGGACCCCGTTAATTAATGATTGCGGCTGACTGGCCGGAACTTGCTTTGCGAGTGATTCAGAAGGCTCTGATTGATCAACCGAGGCGAGTGATGGTGGATCAGGAAGATTTTGTGAACGATTGCCCGCAGCTTCATTCGAAACGGGTCGTGCTCTCGATGTTGCCTCAAGGTCTGGTATCTCCTGAACTTGACCTGCTGTGTTCGTCCCGAATCGGCCCGCAGTAACCGATGAAGACTCTAATTGATTGACACCAGTAAAAGATTCACCACTGGCACCAGTCCGTGGTATCACCCCTTCGCTTAACGCGTTATTTGTCGCAGAAGAATCATTACCCGTTGGAGGATTCTCTTGGCCATTGGTCCAATTGGATCCTGCACTAAACGGGGTCCGATCGCTCATGGAATTTGACTCGTTGCCTCCAACGTCTCCCGAACCAAACGGCAGTGACATGGGTGGAGAGGTCTCATTGGCAGATCCAGTTAAAAAGCGACCTTGGCGGTCATAGAGACGACCAGAAGAATCAATCCCCCACGCTCCAATGGCGATTTGCTGCGGGGTTAACCGAAAATCCGGTGTCGCTGAGGAATTGGAGGGTGGCAATACCCCACCCGCGTTGAGATTTTCGGTCTCCAACCCACGGCTTGTTGGGCGGTAATCAAGGACAGCGGAATCGTTATCAAAATCTTCCTGGCTAAAGGTTTGGATTGTCATTCTGCCAGTATCACCGCGTAACTCCATCTGAGCATTTTCTGCTACGGGTTCCCCAATCAAATGATTTAAGTTGCCCCCTCCCGCTCTAGATTCGCCGGCCGCCGCGGGAAGCTGAACGCCCCTGGGTAATTGCCCAAAGGTATCACTGGGTCTCAAACCTTGAGTCATTGAAGTACTCGAAATTGATGAACCAGTTCGAGCTCGAGACTCTGGCAACAATGAACGTTTTTCATCGCCTGAATCAGAAGAAAAATCAGCTGCAACACTGGATGAGCCAAAGGGAAGACTGCTCCAAGTCGTCTCTTGAGGATTTGTGGGCTCGGTTGTTGGTCCATCGGGACGAACACGTGCAGAAAAACTGCCATCAACGATTTGTTTTGTCACCGTGTTTTGAGCAACCGAAGGCAAGGCGATTGAACTGGGCGATCGAGTACTCGGTGGCGAGATGAGTGCTCCTGCTGTTTCTCCATCACGAACTGAATTCCGGAACCAACCCGGACTAGATACCTCGCCCAAAACGACTTCTGAACTGGAGTCGAGTTGCCCGCCATCAAGGCTGCTTAACGTCGGAACCGGCTCATCGGGGTTAGGCAAACCCATTCCAGCCCGCCCAGAGAAGACAACCTCGCTATCAGCGTTGTCCGGATTTTGTGGCTTTAGCAACTCGATCGAACGTCGCAGCATCGACTCAGATTCATGCCCAGGGATGGGATCACCCTGCCATGGCTCGCTGATCTTAGCTGCTGGGGTTTGCCAATGTTTCGAAATTCTATCGTTAAAAGATGGGGCGTCAGGGGAAGAGACTTCAGGAGAGAATGCGGGGGGTTCAGAAATTTGGGATGAACTACGCTCAGATCCAATGGCAAGAGGAGCAGGGGGCGTCCCCTGACCGGCACAAAGAACCAGTCGAGATACCTGCTCGCGAGGTTCTGTCGGAACCAAAGCGGCAATCTCTTCAGACTCAGGTTCCAGGCGATCATGGGAGACTGGAATAATGTATTCGATACCTCCCTCGTAGGCGGGTCGCCAACCAAAGGAAATCCCGACGGCGACTGCTGTTAGAAGCGTTACCAATCCACCCATTGTCTCTTTCCTGAGCGATGCGCGACGATCACGACACCGTCGCAAAAATCCGCAAATCAGATTCGAATCATCCTATGATTTTACCGGTCTCGGCGTCTGAGCGTAAAGAGACATTCCTCGGGAGAAGATGGGTCGACTATCGACCATTCGGTGGCTCTGGCCAACTCGGCAATGAAGTTCACGATGAAGACCGCTGCCCCGGTTACGGAACATCGACTCACGCAGATAGCTTCTTCAGCTGATGATAGGAGGCGATGAGTTGCTCTGCGGCTGATTCAATTTGCTCCGAAGAATTGAAACGCCCAACCCCAAAACGAACACTTCGTCTCGCCTGCGATTCTTGCAGCCCCAAAGCCGTGAGAACATGACTCGGAGCGGCATCGTGACCACTGCAAGCAGAACCACTGCTAAAAAGAATGTCTGCGGTGGCTGACACCCAAGCCTGCCCCTCGACATCAGGTAATTGCAGATTCAGATTACCAGACAACCTTAAGTCACCATTAAGACTCGAACCATTCAGAATGAGTCCGTCAATTTCAGAATCAAGACGTTGCCAAAGCCGATCACGAAGATTTCGAATCCTTGTCGAATCATCCTCCAAATTCTCTGTCGCTTGAGATAAAGCAGTCGACATCCCGATGATACCTGCCGGATTCATCGTGCCGCTTCGAAGCCCACCCTGCTGCCCACCACCCACCAATTGAGGTCGTAATCGGACTCGTTTTTCCGAACCACCTATGACAAGAAAACCTGTTCCTTTTGGTCCATAAAACTTATGGGCAGTTGCACTGAGCAAATCGATCTTTACTGATTGCAGATCGACCGGCAAACGCCCAACCGCCTGCGTGGCGTCACAATGAAGCAAGCAGTCCCGTTGCAGGCATAATTCAGAAATCTCCTCCATCGGGTTAATCGCTCCACTTTCATTGTTTGCCCACATCACGGAAACCAAAGCAGTGTCATCGGTGATCGCCTCAGACAACCGATCCATGTCGACGATGCCTGCATCTGGTCGGGTCGACCGGTCCGAATTTCCCTGCGGAATCACAGGCACCAAAGTTACCTGAAAACCATCCCTTTCCAGATCCTTCAGCACATCCAGAACAGCAGGATGCTCCGATGCAACCGAAACAAGATGGCGACGTTTCTGCCGGGGATGCGTCAAAGCACCTCTTATCGCTAGTTGATTACTTTCCGTCGCGCCGCTGGTAATCACAATTTTATCCGCAGCAATATTCAGATTGGAAGCAATCGATGCGATCGCTCTTTCGATTCCCTCAGCAGCGACTTGTCCCGCCGTATGCGAACTGTGAGGATTAGCAAAGAACTCGCAGAACCAAGGCAGCATCTTCTCCGCAGCTAGCGGATCACATTGCGTTGTAGCATGATTATCCAGATAGATCACAAATCACCATTTTGAATGCAAAAGCAAACAGAAGTCGATCGAACACCTTACGACGGCTCGACTCCGAATCGATCGACTCATTTTGAAATTACTGCCCGTTGGATAAATCAAACCACCAGATAAAGCCCAACGGTAAAAAGAGAGCCAACATCACTTTTCACGCAAAGCATCACCACAGCTAAGGTGGAGCTTGTGCGATCTGTTAATCAATCGTTGCTGAACTCTGTATCCGCAACTTCTGACTCAACCCTCAGACACTTAGCCTCTCATGCTTCGCTATCGCTATACAACGCTTTGATTGCCAACTGACTCCACGTTTCAAGACGATCAAGCTCGTCAAGTAAGTTTCCAACGCTGACAAAACCACCCTCCGCTAAATCCGCCTCATTGCTGTTAACTCGTGGATCATCAAGAATGAAACGGTGGACAACCCCAAGATGTACCTGCCCTACTTCGTTTGACGGATCATAAATTAGCCCCTCCCGAGACTCCTGATAACTTGACTCAAGTCTAACTTCCTCCTCCAGCTCCCTTTGCATCCCGGTTCTGTAGGGATCAGAACCACCAGCGGCATCTTCTTCGCTGATGTGTCCGCCGATTCCTACGCTACGTTTAGCATGAAGGCGAGCTTCTCCTCCACCTCCACCCCTGGTGTAGGTAAAGACATGTGTCACACCCTCCTCATTTGTCCACTCTAGAAGCACATAAGGAATTAGCTGTTTGAACGAGGGATCTGACTCCATCTGACTACGTGGCTGAAATGAAAGTTCATTGCTGCTCAAGATAGGCTTCAGGAAACGATCTACGTTGGCCTCGAATCCGTTGATGGTCCCAATGCGATCAATAACAGCTGCGGGGATTACCAAAATCTGTTCTTCGACGGGATCATTGGGTGACGTCACTTGCGACTCCTGTGAAACAAACACTGAATAAGAAAAGAACGGTAGAGACAGGTTGAATTATCCGACCGTTATTTGGCGACCGGTCTTGACTACAATGCGCCACTTATGGAGACATTATTTTCTTTTCAAAACGGAATTTTTTCGAAAACACTGCCGTTTAACCAGTCCTTTTTGTGAGCTATTGGATTCTAGCAATTTACCGCAAGCAAAACGTATCTTGCGGTAATTCCTTTTCAAGATTGACAACACTTTCCCAAATAGCCGCGACCTTGTCAGCCCGGCGAAAAATCCGCATTGGGGCGTGTCTTGGTGTCTACGACACCGCAAAAACAGGGTCAGTTAATTGGAATGCATAATTCAGATGAATGATCGCGTGGATTTCCATAATGTCATGAGCGATAAGATTCATCCTGCACGCAAGCTAACGGGATGATCAGCCGAAGGCAAAAACCGTTGAAAGTCACAATTCTGTTACAGAGAAAACTCCACCGGGGTGGTTTACCCTGTTACATCAGAGGGCAGATAATCCTTAGATCATCATTTGACAGGTCGATCTTAGTCGCGTTTTCAGAGCTGGCGATCCATCATTTCGAGCAACAACTAGATCAACTCTCACATTGTTTTTGCTGCCGGCTTTCGCACAGCGGGCGATCACAAGCACCATAAAAAGTGGTGACCTTTTCTCGCCAAGACCTTCCCACTTCTGGTCAGTCTCGAAAGCAACTCAGTCCATCTGAACCGTCTCATGGCTCACTTGGTTGATTCAGATTCAGTGGAAGGTGTTTGCGATCGACCCCACGACAAACTGAGGGCGAGTCATCCATTATCAATAAACATCGCTGCTTGGCATTAGTCGCCAAGCTGTGAACGCAGTGTTTTCATGCCACGATGCATGAGACCCGCAACCGCGCCTGTGGATTTACCGATTCGCTCGGAAATCTCACTTAACTTCAAACCCTCGATATAGTGAAGCCTGATTGACTCACCCTGTGATTCCGGAAGTCGATCAATTGCATTGGACAATCTCAGCACATGCTCTCCAAGCATGACATTCTGACTAGGGGTGGGACCATCACCAGCAAGAAAATGACGAAGTCTTAGTGAAGATGCCGCTAACTGCTGCTCCATCGACTGTTCGCGTCGAATATCACGCTTGTCGCGATGCAGATCACGATCAACGTGGCAAAGATGCCTCGCCAGAATCTGCCGCAACCAAGCTAAAAATTCTTCCTCTGTTTTCCCCCGAAACTGCTCAAAAGCCTGCACCGCTTGAAGCATGGTCTGTTGAACAACATCGGAAGCTCCAATTTTTGCCTGGTAAGATTTTCGCATACGCGTTCTGGCCAGCATCCGTAGGTAAGGCTCGTAGTTAGCAACCAAAGACGGATCATCTAATTCAATGGGTGTGCCGGAGAGTTCGGTATCAGAAGGAAATGATTGCGAAGATTGAGGGTTGAGATTTTCTGGCTCATGACTGCTATCCGCACACATCCGACTCTCCTTTTCTTTTTAAAACGGATCAATCGCGGCCCATCATTCTGCAGAACGCAACCAGCTAAATCGGAACAACAGCTTAGCGGATGATTTCCACATGGACAAAGACAAGTTTCATGCCAGACAATTAAATCATGAATGATCAAAAGTCACTTCTTGGATACTTTCAACCACAGCTGCCGCAAGCATGACAATCTCATCTTCCTGAATGGCCAAGGGAGGCATCAACACAATCACGTCGCCAAGCGGTCGAATCCACACTCCCTTTTCGGTTGCTCGTTCGCAAATTTTCCTACCGATCAGTTTCGAAGAATCAAAACCCGATTTTGATTCTCGGTCTTGCACCACCTCAATCCCGTACATTAAACCGCGTCCACGAACACTGCCAACATTTTGATGATCATCAAGACAAGCTAACTCTTGTTTTAGTCGTTTTTCTTTGCCACTCAGGCTATGCAGGGTTTGATCCGATTCAAAAAGATCCAGAGATGCAAGAGCAGCGGCGGCAGCAAGTGGATTACCAGCGAAGGTGTGACCATGAAAGAATTGCCTGGACTCTTCCACCGGAGCAAGAAAAGCATCGAAAACCTTTCTCCTTGCCACCGTCGCCGCCATTGGAAGGTAGCCCGATGTTAACCCCTTACCAAGACAGAGAATATCCGGCGTGACCTCCTCTTGCTGACAAGCAAAGAAAGAGCCGGTTCGGCCAAATCCGGTAGCAACCTCATCACAGATTAATAGAACGTCATAACGATCACACAATGCCCGGATTTGCTGAAGAAGCCCTGCGGGATGCGTGATCATTCCAGCCGCCCCCTGAACAAGTGGTTCAACCACCACTGCAGCAAGCTCGTCTCGATTTCCAGAGATTATTGTTTCCAGTTGTGATGCATAGACCTCGCAAGCCTGATCCGGAGAAACGCCTGCCGGTAATCGATAGGTGCACGGCAGAGGACCACGTAAGGGCGAAAATAGAATAGGCGAAAACAACTTATGGAAATACTTAATCCCCCCCAGTGAGACAGCACCTGTCGTGTCACCGTGATAGGCTAGGTCCAGAGCAAGATACTTGACTTTGCTTGAGCCAACCCCGCAGTCCACTTGCTGCCAGTACTGAAATGCCATTTTGATGGCGGCCTCGACTGCGGAAGATCCATCGCTGCTAAAGAAGACATGATCAAGATCCCCAGGTGTCTTCAGCGTCAGCCTGGACGCAAGCTCTTCCGTCGTGTCACAGGACATGCCCAACGTTGTGACATGGGCAACTCGATCCAGTTGCGTCCGAATGGCCTGATTAATTTCCTCGCGAGAATGGCCATGAACATTACACCAAAGACTCGCGACCCCATCCAATAATCGACGCCCATCGACTGTTGTTAACCAGCTTCCCTCCGCCCGACGGATCACCAAAGGATCGTAATGGGCCATTTGAGTGAATCCGTGCCAATGGGCAGAGTTCATTGAGATATCTTTTTGCATGGAAAAAACTAAAAAAGGCTTTTGCGGTTCGCACCAATATGGCGAATCGGTACGATTAGTTGAGATCCCTGCTCTCGGAACGCGGGTCGAGGACAAATCGATCCATCTGTTTCAAGGGCCTCGGCTTTCCGCAGTTGTGCTCTCAGGAAAACGATAGACCAGCGGCTTCCTTACCGAAAGTCGTAACCAAGCTGTCACAGGCAGGAAAAAAGCCGGCTATTATCGGGGAGCACGTACCGATCACAATGGAGTGGGTTTACTCGATGGCTAGAGAAGCAGTTTACCAGCAATCGGATCCCGAGACCTCTCAGGCCGAGGGGATTCCGCGCGAACAAGATCAGTCGCTGCGACCTCGACTGATGAAGGAAATGGTCGGTCAGCAAGACGTAATCGAACGGCTTCAGATCGCAATCGAAGCAGCACAGCAGCGAGGAGAACCACTAGGACACATGCTCTTTGATGGTCCTCCTGGACTCGGGAAAACAACCTTCGCGACCGTCATCCCCGCGGAAATGGGAACAACTGTGCAGATGGCCAATGGGGCGGGGCTAAAAGCTCCAAAAGACCTGCTGCCATACCTTACCAACCTGTCCGCTGGCAGCGTTCTATTCATTGATGAAATCCATCGTGTCCCGAAATCTGTGGAAGAGTACCTTTACACAGCGATGGAAGATTTTCGGATTGACATCGTCCTTGGTGAAGGTGTCAACGCGAGAACACTCAATTATGAAGTGCAACCATTCACTTTAATCGGCGCGACGACACGAGCTGGAATGTTGACCGCGCCACTTCGAGATCGCTTTCAAATCCGAGAACACCTTGGTTGGTACACACAGGACGAACTGCGTGAAATTATCCTGCGTAATTCAGTCAAGCTGCAGATCCAAGTGGATCAGGAATCAGCAATGGTGATCGCCGCCCGCAGTCGCAGCACACCAAGATTGGCCAATAATCGATTACTGTGGGTTCGAGATTACGCGCAGAGTAAAACCAACGGTGTGGTGGACCCAAAAATTACCGCTGATGCCCTGAAAATGATTGGGATCGATCCGCTAGGATTGGATAAACAAGACCGCGGCTACCTCGATACTCTCATGCGTATTTTTGCCGGCGGGCCAACCGGCCTTGAAGCTATTGCTCACACCATGAATGTCAGTAGTGACACTTTGGAAGACGAAGTCGAACCTTTTTTGCTTCGAAGCGAACTCATGGTCAGAACACGGCGCGGCAGAATCGCAACCGAAAAAGCATATCGCCACCTTGGAAAGCCAATTCCTAAACCATAGGTCACCTCGGCATCAAACGCAGGGGCTAGATTTCAGATCATTACTACCTATTTGTAATTCGACTGCCGATTTGTAATTCGACTGCCGGGAAGTTGGCGAACCGAGAGCTCGGCAAACTCGAATGCTTAGTCATAACGCCTGCTCATCCCTCACCCTGTCAGCAGACTTAGCGGTACCGGGCTACTGCAATCGCTATCTCTTGGTGTATCCTCACCACTGCTGATGAAACCTGCTTCTAAACCCAACATAGGTTCTTGTTGCGATGATTCGCACACGCTTTGCTCCCAGTCCAACCGGCTACCTTCACATCGGTGGTGTTCGAACGGCATTATTCAACTGGCTTTTGGCGAAACAGTCGGGTGGCCAATTCATTCTGCGTATCGATGACACCGATGCAGGACGAAATGTGAAGGAAGCACTACAACCAATACTGGATGGCTTCCGATGGCTCGGCCTGAACTGGGACGAAGGCCCTGAAGTGGATGGCCCCCACGCGCCCTACTACCAATCTCAACGATCAGACCGCTACGCAAAAGCGGTAGACCAACTGATTTCATCAGGTCATGCCTACAGGGACTATGCAACGCCTGAAGAATTGCAGAAAGAGCGAGAGGCAGCCGAAAAAAAAGGTGAACGTTTTTTTTATGATCGGCGCTGGGCTGCGAATACTGACCAAGAAGCGAAAACTTTCGAACAGGAAGGACGTCCTCGAACCGTTCGCCTAAAAATGCCGCGAGAGGGCGAGTGTGTTATCCAGGATCTCATTCGAGGTGAAGTCCGCTTTGATTGGTCAAAAGAACAAGATACGGTGATCCAGCGACCCGACGGTAGCTGCCTTTACCATCTCGCCAGTGTTGTTGATGACGCTGACTTTCAAATTACTCATGTTGTTCGGGCGGAAGAACATCTCTCTAACACACCCCGCCAAATTTTCATCATTGAATCACTAGGATTACCGCGTCCCAGCTATGCCCATTTACCCTACGTAGCTGAACCAGGTGGGTCCGCGAAACTGAGCAAGAGAAAACTGGCGAAGTATGAGAAAAATAAAGACTTCGCGAGCCTACTCTCTCGCGGTCGTGAAATCGCGGATCGATGCAATCTCGAAACCAAACCAGATACCTTCAACCCGGTCATTATCGACTTCTATCGAGAGATTGGATTTGAGCCAGAAGCAATTCTAAATTACCTCTTGCTCTTGGGCTGGTCACTCGACGGTGAGCGAGAAAAATTTTCCCTGGAAGACATGATCCAGCTCTTTACCCTTGAGCGAGTTAATAAAGCGCCAGCCTCCTTTGACCCAAAGAAATTGGTGGCCTTTCAGGGACAACGGTTTGCAGATCTGCCAGAAGAATATCGACTAGCCGCTGTTACTCCTTACGCGGAAAGTGCCGGGCTTCTGCAGTGTGAAAATGCGGCTGAAATACTTCAAAAGGTAGTCCAGAGTGCGAGTGACCGTCTGACGATTGCTGGTGACATTCTTGACTACGACTACTTTTTCATTGAATCAATTCAAGATGACGAAGCCGCTTTTGATAAGCGCATTCGCAACGCTGAGTCCGCGACGGACCGTTTAACAGCTCTAGCGGATCAACTCAGTTCATTAAGCAGCTTTGACTCAGAATCCATCGAGAAACAGGTCAACACATTTTGCAAAGTTCAGGAAATCAAGCTGCGAGACATTATTCACGCCCTTCGTATAGCGACCACTGGCCGCACCTCCGGATTCGGAATGTTTGAAACATTGGCAATCCTCGGTAAACCGCGGGTCCTCGAGCGTCTGAACGCTGCGGTCAACAAGGCGAAACAATAGTGATCCAGTGGTATTCCCACTGACCAGCGTGATGCTGGATTTCACTTAGGATCGACATAGGGAAAGGTTCCTGCTCGAGCCTCGTTGCGTCGCTGAATGGATAAGATAGGGCCTTGTGATACCTCTGAAGCCTTCTTTCTCGCGGTGGGCATTCCGTGTTTCGGGCAAGTATTTACAATAGGCCAGTTGGAAACCGGTCGGATTTCACGGTTTATCCCAGTACGGCAGACCAGCAACACGACCTATCCTCGAGAATGAAGATAGGACTATCACCCAGAAACTCCTTCCGAGGAGAATTCAGCTCCCAGTGGGCTGAAACTCTCCATTAAGATTTGTAACGGATCACAACTACGATGCAGATTGACAAGACCATGTGGAAGCTCAATCAAAACGCAATTCAATTTCCAGCATCCCTGATGGCGATTGCTCTCTTGGTGGGCTGCTCGGAGAAAAAAAGCTTACCCATCTCGTTTGAACCAAATCTGGTGCATTCGATGAAGTACCAGCTTCAGAATGACCTTCCAATGAATCAAGCGATTGTCGATTCATCCTGGGTGGTTGAAACGATGTTTGGCACACCCGATGATCCAAAACTTCCTCAGGTGATCTTGGATGATGAGGAGCTTGCTTCTTTCGTCTCAATGGATAATCTTCAACGGGCATCCGGCCCCGAAAACGCAGAGGGAAGGGGACTGTACCGTTTACTCTGCTCAAGCTGCCATGGAGTGACCGGCAATGGACGCGGTCCGGACGGCGCCGCACAGGTCCCCTATCCGCGTGATTACCGGATGGGTGTGTTCAAGTTCAAGTCAACAGAACGTGGTTCAAAACCCACCAAGAGTGATTTGGCAAAGCTAATCAATCATGGCATATCTGGAACCAATATGACGAGCGTTCAAGACCTGCTGGCTCTCGAAAAACTCAAACGCGGTAAGGAAGCAAGCGACTGGCTTCCAAAGGAAATCACCAAAGATGATGTGGACGCTTTGGTTGATTACGTCATCTACCTCTCGATGCGAGGGGAACACGAACGGACCCAAGTTGACATGGGTATATTTGAAGGAATCCTTGAGGGTGGCGATCGACTCATCAACTCCGACTTTGGGAACGAGCAAGATTGGGCCAACCGAGATAAACGAGAAGCACTCTCGGAACTGATCGATACGTTGGACGCGATTGACGAACCAAACGATCAAGAAAAAGCAAGACTTGAGGACGCCGAGAGATTTGAGGAGGAATGGGAATACGTGGAGGATTATGCAGTCGACATCACAGATGCTTGGCTCAACGCGGATAACGAAATGGTGGATGTTCCTGATCCACCTGCCGACATTCCTGTCGCCGACTCGTACACCGAATATGACGCACTGCGACAAGGCGATCAGGCTCCGGCTCTCTCAGCCTCTGTGGAACGCGGCAGAGAGGTCTTCGTCGGCAAGATCGCGGCATGCTCAAAGTGTCATGGCGAAAAGGGGCTGGGAAATGGACAAACCACTGACTACGACGACTGGACGAAGGATTGGACCTCCCGAATCGGCATCAAACCCGAAAATACGGATGACTTGGTACCCCTGTTGGCCAGGGGTGCACTGAGACCCCAAAACGCATTGCCGCGGAATCTCACCGAAGGAATTTTTCGCGGTGGGGAATCTTCCAGTGACCTCTATCGAAGAATCACACAGGGAATCGAAGGCGCTCCAATGCCAGCAGCAACCTTGGTTGAAGGTCAATTTGAACAGGAAGATATCTGGCATCTAATCAACTTCATTCGATCGCTTCAGGCGACAACTCACGAAGCTGAGCCGACAAAAGCGTCCTTCACTGGCGAAGTTACCGCAATTTAATCGGTGCGAAGAGTTCTTGTCCTTTGCTTGATGTGAATGCAAATGTCTATAGGAAAGAACAAATCCGTGAACCTCCGGTAAAAAAAAGATCGTTGAGGGTCTTCGGGCAGGCCGAACACACCGGGGGCTGGAGTGACTGAGCCAATACCTGGCTGGAACTGTGGCCAATATAAACTCGGCTCTCTAGTCTTCGCGTGATTGACGCACCGAGATCCTCATAAATTTGCACCAACGCGATCTTCGACTGGACGCCAGGATTCGCTAACCTATGTCAAAACAACACGGCCGACAGCTCGATGCTGAGAAGCCGCCAAGGAAGTTAGAAGTTAATGAACTGGTGAAGTCAATTTCCACAGTCATCACCAATGATCTTTCATTAACGGAAAAAGGCAGGAAAGCATGAAGGTCTCTCCATGAGTGAAACCCCCCCGAAACGAGAATCCAAAAACTTTGTCGAGCAATCCATCGACGCGGACCTGCAGTCTGGTCGTTTTCAGAGCGTTAACACGCGGTTCCCTCCCGAGCCAAATGGCTATCTACACATCGGACATGCGAAAAGCATTTGCCTCAATTTCGGTTTAGCAAAAACATATAACGGAACTTGCAACCTCCGGTTCGATGACACCAACCCTGTCAAAGAAGAAACCGAATACGTTGATGCCATTATGAAGGACATCAAATGGCTGGGTTTTGAATGGGATTCATTGCACTATGCAAGTGATTACTTCGAAGACCTCTATCAATGGGCAGAACAACTGATTCAAAGCGGCGATGCTTATGTTTGCGACCTAAGCGCTGAGGAGATGCGGGAGTATCGAGGGTCACTCACCGAATCTGGCCGCAACAGCCCAGACCGAGATCGCAGCCCCGAAGAAAACTTGGATTTATTTCGAAGAATGAGAGCTGGAGAATTTCCTGACGGATCTCGTTCACTTCGGGCCAAAATCGATATGGCATCTCCGAACATCAACTTTCGGGACCCGGTCATGTACCGAATCCTAAGAGCCTCGCATCACCGAACAGGTGATACTTGGTGCATTTATCCAACGTATGATTGGACACATGGTCAAAGTGATTCGTTGGAAAACATCAGCTTCTCAATCTGCACCCTGGAATTTGAGAATCATCGACCTCTGTACGATTGGTTTTGCCAGAAACTTGGTATTCACCATCCTCGACAGATTGAATTTGCCAAACTGAAACTGAGCAGCCTGGTGGTGGGAAAGCGATTCATGCTGCGATTGGTGAAAGAAGGGCACGTCAGCGGCTGGGACGATCCGCGAATGCCCACTCTTAGTGGCTACAGACGTCGAGGATACACACCGGAATCGATTCGTAACTTTTGTTCAGACGTTGGTGTCGCAAAATTCAATAGCACCATCGACATGGTCCGACTCGAAAACTCGGTTCGGGAGCACCTTAACAAAATTGCTCCTCGCAGAATGGCTGTGCTCGACCCAGTTAAGCTGACCATTACAAACTGGCCCGAAGGCCAGGTAGAAATAATGGAAGCAGTCAACAATCCAGAAGATCCAGAAATAGGCAAACGGGAAATTCCATTCAGTGGTAACCTGCTAATTGAACGTGGTGATTTCAGGGAAGAAGCCCCTCGGAAATTCTTCCGACTGAAAAAAGGTGGAGCTGTTCGACTTCGCGCTGGCTACATCGTCGATTGTTACGATGTCATCAAGGACGAAGACGGCAAAGTGACTGAGATCTTGTGCACCTATGACCCTGAGACACGAAGCGGCGCTGATAAGTCAGGCCGCAAAGTGAAGGGGACAATTCATTGGGTTAGTGCAAATCACGCGAAAGAGATGACGGTCAGGCTCTACGATCGCCTGTTCACCGTTGAAGATCCAGGCTCGACAGAAGAGGGCAAAACCTATTTGGACTACCTGAATCCCAATTCACTAACAACGGTAACGGCTTACGCCGAACCATCGCTTCAATCGCACGAGATCGGGGACAGAATCCAGCTGGAACGCATTGGATATTTTGTTCTTGATCCTGACAGCCAAGCGGAATCCATCGTCCTGAATCGGATCGTACCGCTTCGTGATACATGGGGAAAAATGGAAGCAAAGGGAAAAACGGTCTAGTTGAATAAGCAATTGATCTTTACTCGACGTCAGCTATCCAACTGATCATCCCGCTTAAGCTATTCAGGAACCTTAAATAAGGAATGGTTAAGTCACCTGGCACGCAGCGACATTTCAAGAGGAATGAAGACAAATCTCACTCGACTCGGAATATCACTCGATTTTCACCACGGCTATCAAGCAATTTTCTCCTAACCATCTTCTGATCAGATGATCATCCGTGAGGTTAAAAAACCCTTGGATTGTTCAGCGAATTAGCTATTAGGGATCTCTTCTGTTTTTGAATTTGCGGCCGCGCCATTCTCATCGGATGAACCACTTGAACTACCAAATCCACAAGCGATCATCACGGCATCTTTAATCTCTTCCGCCATCTCCGGATTCTCGATGAGGAAATTTCTGGCTTTTTCTTTTCCTTGACCTAAATAGGTCTCTCCGTACTTAAACCAAGACCCACTGCGTGAAACGATCTTAAAATTGGCCCCAAGGTCAAGAAGGTCGCCCTCATAACTAATTCCATTTGTGTGCATCATGTCGAACTCTGCCACTCGAAAAGGTGGAGCGACCTTATTTTTGACAATCTTGGTTTTGACCCTTTGACCAACTTGCAAATCTCCGTCCTTCAAAGCTCCTATCCGTCGCACATCGATGCGGCAAGAGCAGTAGAACTTCAGGGCTCGACCACCCGGAGTTGTTTCGGGACTGCCAAACATGACTCCCACTTTTTCTCGAATCTGATTAATGAAAACTACCGCGCACTTACTCTTCGCGATCGCGCCGGTAAGTTTTCTCATGGACTGACTCATCAGACGTGCCTGCAGACCGACATGACTGTCGCCAATCTCTCCCTCTAATTCTTTCTTAGGTACGAGAGCTGCAACTGAGTCAACGATGATGACATCAACGGCATTACTTTTGACAAGCATCTCGCAAATCTGCATCGCCTCTTCACCGCTGCTTGGCTGACTAACAAGAAGCGTGTCGAGTTCAACACCGAGTTTTTTTGCCCAGCTTGGATCAAACGCATGCTCGGCGTCAATAATTGCAGCAATTCCCCCTGTCCGCTGAGCTTCAGCACCAATGTGTAGGGCGAGAGTCGTTTTTCCGCTCGATTCAGGACCATATATTTCAATCATTCGGCCTCTGGGAATCCCCTTACCGCCGAGAGCCATATCAAGACTGAGACTACCAGTGGGAATCCCATCGATGGCCAAATGCTGAGAGGCACCTAGAGGCATGATTGCCCCATCCCCGAATGCCTTGTCAATCTGCTCAAGGGTCGTCTTCAGGCCTGGTTCACGCTCAAGAATCGCCTTCATACCAGGATCAACTTTGCTTTTTGCTGCCGATTTTGCCTTCTTAGCCATTACCTAGACCTTTATTTTGAATCCGATGAAGACGCCGAGTGAGTCAATGATTGTGAATGCTGTCGATTTGTGCAAACCCACTGCAATTAAGCATCGACCGATAGTGAACATCCTTATAGTACCGCTAACGAATACTTGAAACAACCTCGAGTTGTTCAGGATTACCGTTGGGCAAGTGCTGACAAGGTTTACCCCTAACGATGGCGTTGTTTGATCGTTATTGGCATGGAACTAATGTCGCCTGCGATTTGGACACGTCTGGTCAACGGGCCCTATTTAATTTTGAGAATCCGAAAAGCCGAGCATTTTGTTCCCGCCAACACCTCAGACGTCCTACCTGATTCCGCCCACAGTTTCCAGAAATACTCTTGCCAACCAAACCATTAGACCAGCGGTGGCAACCATGGGAGTTCGGAATGCTGTCGTTGGAGCATCGGGAGAAGCAGAGCAGCTGTTGGGAAGGGTAGAGCAAGACTTGAGGCAGTGATCATTTTGCCTTTCTTTAGTCCGGACCGATGATCGACTCGTCAATCGGTAGCGCCATCTTTAATCAATCGAATCAAGTCGACCGTGTCCATCTTGGCAGCAAGATCCGTTCCATCAAGAACTCCCGCCACAAGCTCACGTTTGTCTGCATGCAAAGCCAATATTTGTTCCTCAATGGTGCCTTCGGCAACCAACCGGTAGACGGTAACAGGTCGCTCTTGACCGATTCGATGAGCTCGGTCAGTCGCCTGATCTTCCACCGCAGGATTCCACCAGGGGTCAAGGTGGATCACATAATCCGCTCCCGTTAAATTCAGACCGGTCCCACCAGCTTTCAGAGAAATCAAGAAAAGATCTCCCTCGCCTTCCTGAAAGGAATCGACTCGCCTCTGTCGCTCTTTTGCCGGTGTCGTGCCATCGAGATACTGATACTCGATATCACGCTCATCCAACGCCGCACGAATTAATTTCAGGTGTTTAACAAATTGACTAAAAATAAGCGCTCGATGATTTCCTTCGCGTAATTCCTCAACCAGTGACATCAGCAAATCAAGTTTTGCAGAACTTTTCTTCCAACTCTGATCTACCAATCGGGGGTGACATGCGAGTTGCCGAAGTTTGGTCAGCCAAGCAAGTGTTCGAATGCGCTGCTGACCAACCTTCTGATCATTTTCACCAACGCCACTCAACTCGGTCAACGCAGCTAAGCGAGCGTCTTCGTATCGACGACGCTCACCGGCACTAAGCTCCGCGTGCAACGTGATCTCTGTACGTGGCGGCAATTCCTTGAGAACCTTGTCCTTGGTCCGCCGCAAAATAAATGGACGAACCATTTGCGCCAGCGACTTACGTTTCTGATCATCCTTCAAACGCTCAATTGGATCTGCGAATCGCTGACGGAATCGATCCCAAGACCCGAGCAGGCCGGGACTTAATGTTCGGAACAAACTCCATAACTCACCGAGATGATTTTCCAATGGTGTGCCGGAAAGGCCGATTCGCCAATCAGCATCAATCTTGCGTATTGCTTGCGACGTTTTGGTTTGCGCGTTTTTGATGAACTGCGCTTCGTCAAGGACCAAAGTATGCCAAGCTCTGGAAGCAAATCGCTTTGCATCTCTCTGAAGTAACTGGTAACTGACAATCACCAGGTCACCCGGCCCGGCACTCTCGATAAGCGAATCACGGTCGGCATCTCGGTAGAGAAGTGCATTGAGACTCGGTGTAAAGCGGGCCGTTTCCCTGGACCAGTTCTCACCCACACTTGTTGGCGCCACAACCAACGCTGGCCCGTCAGCGGAACGTTCCAACAAAACACCAAGTGCTTGGACCGTTTTTCCCAATCCCATATCATCGGCCAATACACCACCGACTCCCCAAACACTTAGCCGAGAGAGCCACTGAAACCCCTCAAGTTGGTAATCGCGAAGCACCGCATCAAGTTTTTCTGGTTGCTCTGGAGTCCAATCAGCCAACGACTCAAGTCTTTTTAATGACTCATGCCACCGAGCAGTCGCCTCCAATGGCACATCGGTGCTGATCAAATCCTGAACCGCCGGGACTGCAGCATCCGCGATCTTCATGGAACCGCGTTCTTCAATCACCACATCGCCGAGTTGCTGCAATCGCTTGCGGAACGCCTCACTGATTTTTGCAAATTGACGATCACCAACCTGCACCAAGGATCGCTGATCACGTACCGCCGATAAGAGTTCCGCCAACGGTACCTCTCGACCATCAAGAGAAATTGAACCAGAGAGACCAAACCAGTCCTTCCGATCGTCGATCTGCACTCGTAATGATGCAGGAGTGATCTCTCCTCGAACTCGAATGGACTCACCTTCGGGCCAGATCATCCTCGGTGTGTCTTCTCCCCCACCGTATAACCCACCCAGTAAATCCAAGGCGGCTTCATCGGTCGGAGCCACCCAGTGATCCAGACCATCAGGTATCAACCGATTTAAATCAAATCGCTCGATCGCGGCGTCAGCTTTTTCACGCTCGGAATCAAGCTGACGTTCAAGCCGAACCGGCCCCTGCTCAGTCAGGCAGGAAATAATACCGGGTGCGCAACCAGGAATCACTAAATCGCGAAACCGATCCTCGTGCATTCGAAGTGAAACAAATAATCCAGCGCCAGGTCGCGGCCGTAATTCCAGAACCAACTCAGCCTCGACGGGCTCGATTGGCCCCGCCAACTGCGCAGGTAATTCAACGTGAACAAACTGATCCACCTCCGCGCTACCCACCGCGAAACGGGCGGCCGCATCAGGATCAAGTAAGACTTCATCCAGATCCGCATCCAACAGATGCTGAACTAATTGTGCTCCGCGAGGATTCCGCAGGCAACAAACGAGCAGTCGGCTCTCCTTTTCATCTGCAACCACAACGATGGGCTCAACCGGACTCGCGTAGCCGTAGACGACCTTGCACTTCTCCAAGTCAACCTTGATGTTGTTTACCTCAAGACGAGGACGATAAAACACCGGCCGCTGTGTGATGGACTCTGCCTCCTCCTCTGATTCACTCTCATCTTCCCTCTCAACCGATTCCAGGGTCAAAGTCAGTTCAGCGGAGAAGACCCGACAGGGGCGTACATTGACATCATCCCAAGCAACATTCGGATGCCCAGCTAAAAGAGAAAGCGCCTGAAATTCGGCAAAATGGTCTTCGTTAAACGAATAACTCGGGTTCGCCACCAAAGCGGCAATTCGCCCGTCGATCGGCCGCGCTGAAAAATCTCGGCGAAGCAAATCAAAACTTCGTACCTCTTTACCCTTCGTCCAGCCCTTGCCGTTTTTTTTCAACCTCTGCTCGTAAGCGGTAATCGAAAGAGGGCAATAGTATCGAGACGATGACAGGCCAACACGCCACTGCAATTGGGTTGCCTCGGTATCATCATTACCTTTTGACCTACCACCGACTAAACCAAGGACTTGACTGACCAGATCCCGCCCGGCTGCGACTGCATCAACTTCCAGCTCGCCGAAAAACTCAAAAACTTCGCTGATCGATCGGCGACCCAATTGCTCTTGAAGCCACCATGCAACCGCCAGCGAATGCGGACATCGACGTTCCTCATTTTTAAACTGCTCACAGCCGCAAATCGGCACCGCCTCAAGGGAAACGTTGAGTGGATGAAACTGATACTCGTCATCGTCAATTGATTCCGTTGAAACCTCCAACTGAACATCCATTGCTGCCTGTCGGTTCCCCTTCACCTTGAAGCCGAACCGCATTGTCCCATCTTCCGAGCTAAAGGTTGGTGACTCAACCATTAGCATCGCAGCTCGCTTATCCAAGTTTTCATTATGGGAATCGACAAGTCGCTCAGCCGCCTCCGCAACCAACAAACCCAAGGCTCCAATCGATTCCTCGGACATCAAATCCATGCTTCGCGATCCATTGTCATCAAAAGATTCAAAACGAGAGAAGTGCTATCCTGCAAGCACCTCGTCAATTCACAAACCACGGCCTCAATCCCCACCGTGGGATCTGCAAAATCCACCTTCACATGCCCTCCTTTACCCCTTCTGGCACAGGTAGAACCGGTGAATCGGCCGGCGAGTTCACTCGACAGACGTCCCATTCACTGATTCAGGGCCAATCCGGCAGTCTACCACGGCGACTCGATATCGCGAAGGGAGTACGTGCAAAGTACTTAGACAGCTCGTGGAAGAGATCGGATGACTCGAAGTTTCACAACCCCAACAATGACTTCGATCACCTCAAGGATGATGGACGCACCGAAATCATCCAACAACGGACATCAATCACTCCTCCTGTTTTGACCGGAGCCACTCACCACCGGAATCCAAATTGCAATTTTGAATGGAAGAAAGCACCTTGAATTCGGCAGAATATCTCTCCCGCCCCTCTTTCGTTCGGTGAGCAGTTCAAATCTGAGTAGTTCAAACCTGTGCAATTCAAATCTAAGCAGCACGAACCCAGCGAACCTTTTACCCCGTTGCTCAGTTTGGCCCGAAAGTAACATCGCAAGACCAACCGAGGCATGAGTCATTCTGACCTCGATCAATGACACACTAGCGACAGCAACTGGACGCATTGAGGTGATGAATTGATGTAAACTCCGTGGGTCCAAAACGACTTCTTCAAGTCCAGCATCTTGGAAAACCACTGGCTATCGGTGTTCAACTGGTTTTCACTTCACGCTCTGCGATTAAATTAACTCCCCTCTCATTAGTCCGAATCGGAGCCACTCATGAACTTGAACATCCAGCGTCGCGATTTTCTTGCCGCCTCGGCAAGTTCTCTCGCACTCGCGTCGAGCCATGCGTTTGCGGCACAAATAAAAGAAAGCGCCACAACAACCTCTTGGCACGATGTCAAAGACTGGGGCGTGGAAGGAAAGGGATGGGCAGCTGATCAGACCGACAATTTCTATGATCGACTACCTAATCGTGCCAAGGGAACTGTTCGTGAGGCCGTCTGGAATCTCAGCAGACACTCGGCTGGAATGTTGACACGATTTAGAACCAATGCGTCAGAAATCTGGATTGACCACGAGGTAACTTCAGCAAAACTTTCGATGCCACACATGCCGGCCACCGGTGTTAGCGGAATCGATCTATACGCTACTGATCCAGACGGCAATTGGCGTTGGCTTGCGGTATCGAGACCCACAGAAACGGTCACTCGAACCAAGCTGATCGCTTCGCTAACTCCAGAGATGCGTGAGTACACGGCTTATTTGCCACTCTACAACGGCACAAAAAGCCTGAAAATCGGTGTTCCTGAGCAAGCAATTTTCGAACCAATCGCACCACGTGAAGATAAACCAATTTTGTTCTATGGGACATCCATTACCCATGGTGCCTGCGCATCACGACCGGGAATGCCGCATCCGGCAATCCTTGGAAGACGCCTTCACCGACCTGTGATCAACCTTGGCTTCTCTGGGAATGGAAAAATGGAACAGGAGGTGGGCGAATTTCTGTGCGAGATCGACCCTCTCATCTACGTCATTGACTGCTTACCAAACATGCGAGGACCAGAGGTTGCCCAACGGGCAATGAAACTTATTGAACAACTTCGGAACGCTCGGCCAGACACACCTATCTTGCTCGTTGAAGATAGAACTTACGCCCATGCGCCCTTCCTGCCTTCACTTCAGAAACGGCACGAAGAAAGCAGGAGAGAGCTAAAAAAAGCATACGAATCACTCAGGTCTCTTGGTCATCAAAAAATCGCTTACCTGCCCGGCGAGCAGCTTCTTGGAAAAGACCGAGATGATACCACCGACGGCTCGCACCCAAACGATCTCGGATTCTATCGGCAAGCGAATGCCATGGAACCGCTTTTACGTCAACTGGGAGCCTGAAAAGATTGGATAACACCAACTTATTAACCCCGAAAAATCATCAACTCATTTCCATATAAAATCACGAAAAGCAATTTCCCCAGTTCATTCTTCGTAATCTCTCGGAACCGTTGCAAGATCTCGATTTGCCAGCACCACTCGTGACAAAACAACCTGCACCTGACACTCCTTCGTGTGATTGGGTAATGTATTCATCCGTGCCTGAATCTAAACATCTAAAACTTTGAGAAGCCGAGTGTTCTTAAAGCCGCATTCTTGAATTTCGCATCTAAGTTTCCGCGTCACATGACGCGGAGCAATAACTATTTAAAGGAAAAAACATGCCGAAACTGACCGTTAAGGGTGTCGGTGATTTTGAAATCGCCGCGGGAAAACGACTTGTCAAAGCCTTGGTTGAGGATGCCGGGATAGACCAGTTGCACGCCTGTGGCGGCCAATCGAGATGCACAAGCTGCCGAGTCAAAATAGTGAACGGGGAGCCCGATCAAATCACCGAGGCCGAGAAAGAAACACTTCGCGTAAGGGAGATTAGTGACCCAGGTGTTCGATTAAGTTGCCAACTAACTTGCGATCAAGACATTGAGCTTGAAATCATCAGCCGCTTGGAAGGCAGTGGAAGAAAAGACCTCGGATCGGCGGTGAGCGATGAGATCCAACCCGATCCGAAGTGGACCACAAAAACCTAGTTCCCGCCTCACCAATTTTCGCTAGAAGCATTCTCACATCATCTCACATCATGAGTTGATGCGTGGACTCCAAAACTTTTCTAAAATTCATCAGTACTGAATCATGGCACTCAATCAAGGGGCTTGAACAGGCCTTTTAGAAACGGTTGAACCCATATCGAAATAGCTCGTGATCCATTGGCGAATGCACGGCACAACGGAAATCCCCTATTCCCAACGATCTGACATTGGGACCACTCAACAAATTGGAATTCCTGCCTAGACACTGCCAGCATTCGCCTTTTGAACGAGCAGTTCAATGATCTGTTTTTTGAACAGACTCGATAAATCCCAACCTTCTCTATGGAAAATGATGAACAAACCATTTCTCTATCACCGAATCCATCCAGCAGATTCGACCCGGTCCAATGTAGCCGGCATGCCCACCAGATTTGGTCAACATTAAATGCGTCGATGGAGACCATTGCATCGAATCGTCTGTGAAGCAACCAACAGGAACGATCGGATCATCTTCTGACGCGAGCACAAGCGTTGGAACGGTGATGGACGAGGCAACTTCATTACAGGAGCTTTTCTGGTAGTAATCTAGCGCACTGTCAAAACCACTTAGCGGTGCAGTGAGACGATCGTCGAGCTCGCGCAATGTTCGAGGACGAGGCAACCGCATCTGTCTTTGAAAGATCTCATCTTGCTGGAGTCGTTCAGGAATTCGGCTAAGTAGTGTTCGAATGAAGTAGTAGTTGTAGAGACGCAATGTACGTTTCTGCATGTGATCGCTGCAACGCAAAAGATCGATGGGCGGAGCAACGGCAGCAATTTTCCGCATGCGATGAAACCAACTAGGTGATGCATCCTCACCAGTCCCCACTCGACCAGCGGCGCGAAGCAACTGAGCCGCACCAAGAGAAATACCCGCTGCATAAAGATCACTCTGCGGATACCTCTCCGCAATGAACGACAGCGCTGCGATCACATCCTGACTGCGCCCCGCATGGGTGAGCTGACCTGACATCTCCGCTCCCGAACCGCAACCTCGCATATCAACACGAAAAACAACAAAACCGCAGCTTAAGAAACGCTCGGCAAAGCGTACCATGTAGGGAGATGCATGGGATCCAGATAGGCCGTGAACGAATAACACACAGGGCGAATCCGAAGACACAGACTTCGGTCGATCCTCGTGGAGCACAATGGTATCACCACCAGAAACCCCCACATAATGCGGTTGTGGCATTAGACCGCTCGCACACTCCGCCCGAATCGATAGGATGGTCTGAAGATGACCACCTCGAACGAATCGGCTTGACTGAAAAGGAGGGTGGTCAAACTGCTTCATTTTCACATCAAATCACAGAAAACATGAATTCCATTCGCTCCTTCATTGCTATTCCGCTCACGAGCGAAATCGCCCGCGCTGCTGCGTTGATGACGAAGCGGTTGCGAGAAAACGGCGATGGAATTAAATGGGTCCCCACCGATAATCTGCATCTGACTTTAAAATTCCTTGGCGATGTCTACAACACCGAGGTACCTCAAGTCTGCAAAGTTGTTCAACAAATTTGCGAGGAGCACAAACCGTTCCAACTTAAATTTTCCGGTGCCGGAGGTCTACCCTCGATTGAACGAGCGAGAGTCGTCCACGCGGGTGTCCAAGATTTCTCGGGCAGACTAACTCAAATTGTTACTCAACTCGAACAACGCCTCGCGAAACTAGGGTTCAAGCCTGAACCTAGAGACTACCGCCCGCACCTCACCTTGGGTCGATCCAAATCTAGAAAAGCAAACGATTCGGTGATCCAGAAAATTCAGAACGAAGCTTCGAAGGAGCTTGGAGAGATGACGGTTGAGGAAGTGCAAATCGTCGCGAGCTTTCTTGACAAGCACGGCCCCACCTACCAGGTCATGAACAGCGTCGATATCGGATAATCACCGTGTCACAGCCAAGTTTTATTGAAATCAGGACCTCAGTGTATCGGGACGCAACCGCTCGAAAATACCCGACGCTTGCGCAATCAAACTCCAACGAAAGGTAATCAACTACTCTTTGATTTGAAACGCAACGTTTGCCTGACCATACTTACTTCCTTTGACATCCTCCATGGTCAACTGCAAACGATAATCACCAGATGATAATTCAGACGGCAGGAACATCTGATAGGCAATGAAATAGTCTCTCAGGTAGTTAGCCGATACCTGCCGATCTGCCGGGAGAATTTGGCTAAACACCTTCACGTCCTTCGAGTCGTAAATTTCATAACTGCCTTGTAATACCGTCTCAAATCCTTCAGCGGTTTTAGCCGCCTGAAAGTTCTCAACCTCACAATACAGAATGACCTGCTGTCCCGAATCGAATGCCTGACTCGTAAATAACTTTACCTGTCCATAAGCTTCGATTTCGGTGCAGAAAGCAATGGAGGGAATCTCGAGAGAATCGGTTGCAGCAGCTGCAAATTTCGCAGCTTCGCGAATTTCCGAAGCGACCGAAGAAAAACGACGGCTTGGAACAGGATGACCATCGGGATCAATCATATTCCATAACCCCTGCAATTGATGACGCAAGAACTCCTTCTCGACCTCAGAAACACCCGCAATAGATTCCACCGCAGTATTCGGATCACCCGCCAAAACCATGAGGTGCCCCAGCTTCACCAAACGCCGATGCCTCTCAGCCTCTGTCTCCTCGGCAGAAACGTTTCCCATAGCAAGAATCAATGCGGCGAGAAGTTCACCCTCCGACATCTTGGAGATTTCGAGAGAATTACCGCCAAGTTGACCGATTAAATCCTTTCGTTCTAAAGGCTCCTCCGCACTCGCCTGAACAATGCCGGAATCCGACATTGCTTCCTTCTCACTTGCAACTTCGGCGACCACTTCAGTCTCAACCAACTCAGTCTCAACCAACTCAGTCTCAACCACTTCAGTCTCAACCACTTCAGTAACTTCTGCCTCTTCAACTTCTGAACCATCACTCCCCTCAACGATACCCTCAGACGGTATCGTTAAGTCGTTCGCGATCGGCAAGGCTAATTCCGACGGTGGTACCGACAAACTCTCTTCAGGTAAATCAACTTCTTTTTCCGATTCTGTTCCTGATAGCAGGTTCTCATCCGGCATCTGCTCTGACGCAAGTCTTTCTGGTCGCTGCGAATCTGACCCTACCTCAGCCTCCGGCAAATTTGGCATCTGACTTAATGTTTTGGCGAGCTCCTCCGCAACCGGATGAGGACGGTTGGTTCGATCAGCCTTGTCAGCTACGGCCGCTATAAATTGCTGCAATGCCTTTTCCCGAGTCTCTGTCGGGCAGTCTCGTAAAGCTGCGAGCAACTGCTCTGCGTCCATTTCCGTTGTCAGCAAAGGTGGCGATTTGTCGGAACCTGCCGATGATTCTGCCGTCGTGATCTCAGACGTATTAGTGCCGAGAGAAGGCTCTGGTTGGTCGGCCTCTGCCGACACAACCGCTTCCTGTGACAATGAAATTTCGATTGGATTGGCAGCTAGTTCGCCTGGAGATGATGTTGACTGATCATCTGACGTTTCATCCGAGACGCTGGCAATCTTTTCGATAGGTGCCAATTCCTCATCGGAAACCTGAGCAACGTTAACCTTCGAGTCTATCGCCAATTGATCTTTGGGCATTTCAAGTGGCATGACAATCGATTCATCCTCCGATGAATCGACCGGGCTTTTCGATTTTGTCGTTGCTAACCTCTGAGGCGGAGAATCAATCTCCAACCCGTCTGTATCGCTGGTTTTCGTAATTTGGACCGAACGACTGAAGGGATTTGCACCGCGGCATCCCGACATCAAAAGCACCAAACTAACAATAACCCAACGATTCACTTTGATCGTGGAAAAGCGCATGACTGAACCGTGTTTATGCAAGCTGACGAATGACTCCTGCTTGACCTCGCAGTGTCCCTTGGAGCTGACGTTACGAAATTCCCTCGAACAAACACAACGCTAATTTCGCACGACGCATCTGCGTGTGAACACTGCTCAAAGCTTCTCGGGGATCAATCTCACGGTCTGTTAATTCGGATGCGAACGTCATCATCGCCATGCTCTCCCGCTATCGCATCCATAGAAAACCCCTCCTTTACGACTATGCTTATATCAGACCCAAAAGTACCACTTGCTGCTGCGTAATACGGCTAAAATTAATTAGCCATTAAGTGCTAGCATAAAAATGCTCGAAAATCGCCCGTTTCCACGAATCGGGAAAGCCAGTATGACTTCTAAATTAAAGTACCAATCTGAAAACAGATCGTTAATAAATTGTCTACCTCGCAACGACGTGACTCGCCAATTGAACCGCATGAAGAAAAAGCCTTAACTAATCTTGACGCATTCGACGATCACTGAGCCCTCGAATCCCTCGAGGCCGCGGATAATTCTGATTGATGACAACATCCAAGGCGAGGCAGGGCACTACCTCGAACTGTCTCGATTGTTGATCCGAGGCGCAAATACCAAAGGTTACGATTGCGTTCTTGCAACCAATCGCCGCTTTCAACCCAGCGATGACCTAGAGCAGGAATGCCTTGTGCGGTCGATTTTTGAACCGCACCGCATGTTACGTTGGTCACTCGGACCCGATGGGAATTCACAACGATGCAGAGATCTTGATGGTGAACTGATCGACGGTTCACCGCTTCGTCGTCTTTCCTTAAAAATCAAGGAAAGGCTGCGGAAGAGGAAAACGCAGCCAAAAGTAATGCTGCAGAGCTGGGCAAAGTCATGCGCCTACCTTATTCAAGACCTCAAGCCCGGACCAGAAGACCGCATTGTCATCGCAACGGCAGATGACTTCTCACTGCTTGCATTCGCAGCGGCAATGAAACAAGTCACTTCACGATCCTTGAAAGTTCATTTGATCTTTCACTTTGCACCATTCGGAGAAAATGAAAAGAAAAACTCGCCCAGAAAAGAAGCGATGCGACACCAGTTCTCCATTGCAATCAGCGCCCTGAGCAAGCATCAAATCAAAATGCATGCCACGACTGATGAACTAAAGCAGCAATTCAATGAATTACTGCAAAGGAACCTTGTCTCGTCGATCTGCTACCCCACTCGTGAGTGCTCGAACGCGGCAGGATCGACAAGAAGTATTCCTAAAGCAATGCTCGCTGGTATGGCTCGAAGTGAAAAAGGAAAGCATGCGATCCATGATTTTCTTTTAGGTCTTCACAAGCAGCATCTGATCAACAGCGACAATGGCTTTCAACCCTCTTTACAGGTCCCCGCCAGACAGTGGAAATCTATCATTCCAAAACGTCTTCACTCATCTTGTGATGGGGAAGGCATAGAACTCATCACAAATCATCTCTCTGCGAAGGCGTATCATGATTGGCTCAAAAGTGCGAATCTGGCAATCTTCCTTTACGATCGCAAGAAGTATCAAGTGCGTTGCAGCGGCGTACTCTTAGAAATGCTTTGCAGAGGCGTACCGGTTATTGTCCCGGACCAATGCTGGCTTGCCTCTCAAGTCCAACTAGCGGGAGGCAACGGAAGCGTGGGATACATCTATCAGGACAGAAAACAGATTCCGATGCTGATGCAACAGTTTCTTGCTGAACAGGACCGACTGAAAGAACAAGCGTGTGAGTATGCAGTGGATTTAAGAAAAAAACACAATCCGAGTCATACGTTATCAATGATGGAAATTCCGAATGCGACCACGTAAAACACCCATCGCGTTTCACCATGAAAACCAAATCATGATTACAACAACCCCTAGCGATAACAACATGACAAAAAACAGGGGCTCACACGCCGTTTAAAACGACTCATGAGCCCCTGCGGAAATTCAGCATACGCCGTTAGCGAAGACGGATGGTTTAAAGTTCAGCCAACTCCTTCTCCATCTCATCTTCTTGTGTCTCGACTGCATCTTGATCCTCCGTCTCCTCGACATCGAGTCCAAGTTGATCAAATTGTTCGTCGGTAAGTTTGAGATAACCCAGTGACCGAATTACCTCAAGCACCTCACTGCAAGTGGGGAACATCCTTCCGGACGCTCGCTTGTAATCATCCATCGCCCGCATGAATTCAATCTCATCACCGTTGTAATCTCGCTCACATGTTGTTGGGTCGATGTGGCGTCTTCGCTGTTTTTTTGGGGCAACAACTTCGCGACTTCCTTCTTCTGCGTCTCTTCGATCTCCCCTGCGTCGATCAATGGTGACAATGTCATCTTGAGTAGTCGAATCAACGGGGTTGGAAACAGTCATGCTGAGTGGTCCTTCGGATATCAACAAGAACAGATTCTGCGTCACCGATTCGCATCACTGGTCTTGTCGGGAATACTTGTCAAAGAAACCTAGCACGCGGATTACGGAGACTATGCCTGACAGCTAAGATTTAACGACCAGAAAAAGGGGTTCGGTTAGGTAAGGTAGCAGGCTGTGAGGATTGTGACGATTAGCCAGCATTTGATTGATCAAATCTCGTGATTTTGGCTATCGGAATGCGAAGAAGGCGACTGGATTCTGCTTACAAATCGACTTCCGATGGCGGCCATCATCAACGGAACCCCGATTGCGATTCCAATGGCGACAGTCAGCCACTGATACTTTTCTGCCAAGTCACCCAGAGTCGAATAGGTGATGGCAACAACCAAGTTGCTGGCCAGAACTGCCGGCAAGAAACGACGCCAGGCCAAGCTGTGAATACCAGCCATCAACACACCAGCCTCAGCAAAAACAGGGATGGCGCGTGTCATTACGAGGACGGATGGTCCGTATCGATCGATCAAACGATGCATTTGACGAAGATCATCTTGATCTGAGAACCAGGTGGCAAACCGCTGACCGAACCTGGAAGCGAGAACGAACCCCAAAATGGCTCCAAGGTTCATGCCAGTCCACGTCACAAAGGTTCCCAGCCACCAGCCGAGACGCCATCCATTCAATGTGCTGATGACGCTCGATGGAATGGGCAAGAAGATATCGGTGGTGAGTAAACCAATCGAAAGAAGACTGGTCTGCAGAGGACTCGGCGGCGAGCTCGTGACACCGTCAAGCATTTCCTGAATGGTCTCACCGATAAAAAGAAACGGAACAATCGGTATCAGCAGCACAAAAACCATTAAGGGGAAGGTTCGCAAGAGCTGCCACATCGATTTGTCTCTCCCGAGAGATCCATCACTGTCTAATCAGGTGCCCACTGGTAACCCAAAACAGCTAGTTTCATTTGATGACAATATCAACTTGATGATACTCCAACGCCCATTCCCTCATGTAACAGACAGCAACTGGCTCCACTCGGTAGACAACTAATTCTGGATTATCAATCGTTCCAAGATAGTTTCTGAGTAATGGATTGGATCCCCAAATTTCCTTCAGAACGTTTTCATCTTCGACGATCGTAACGTGGCCAGTAATCCGCACTTGATCATGAGAGGAATCCAGGTAACAAAGTTCCACTTTTGGATTCGCGCGAAGCTGTTCGGTTTTACGATAGCTTCGCAAATTTGCGATATAAACCACAAAGCCTTTTGTCATAACCGGGGAAACGGGTCGAACACGTGGCTGATCACCATCACTTGTTGCAAGCACTGGGAAACGGTCTGCTTTCAAGACAGCCAAGGCCAAGTCACGAACCTGTTCAGGTAAGACAGGGTCGGGTGCCGGTCGATTCATCTTTCTGGTTCCTCCACTCGGTTCACTGCTTAAGCACGATCAATTGCTTCTCGTAAATCGCTGATGAAAGAAGTTACCGATGAAATTGCATCAGAATCCTTATCAGCTTCAGCAACTCGGCGGATGATTGCTGAACCAACAATCAAGCCATCAGCAACCGGCGCTAATTGCGCCGCGGTCTCCACACTGCTGATTCCGAAGCCAATGCAGATTGGAAGATCCGTTTCTCCGCGCAACCATGAAACGCTATCGGCAAGATTATCGGGCATGCTTTTTCTCTCGCCCGTAATTCCAGTAACTGAGACATAGTAAAGGAAGCCGGAGGAGGATTCGGCAATCCGAACTTGGCGTTCTTTGGGCGTGGTTGGAGTTACCAACTGGATAAGACTAAAATCCTCACCGCGACAGATTGCTGCCAGTTCACCCGCCTCTTCTACCAATAAATCTGGAACGATCGCCCCAGAGTATCCAGCCGCCTTCGCCAACTTTACGTAATTCAACAAGCCAATTCGGTAAACGATGGAATAACTAACCATGGTGACCATCGGCATCTTCAACTCTTTTACCAATTCGCTCCCAAGGTCGAACACCTGCTGCAGCTTGAAACCAGCATCCAATGCCCGTTGATACGAGGCCTGAATCACAGGTCCGTCCGCAATCGGGTCACTGTAGGGCACTCCGACTTCACACAGATCTGCTCCGGCTTTTGACGCCGCGTTAATGAGCTCTGCAGTTGTTGCGATACTGGGATCTCCAGCTGTAAAAAAAGGCATGAGCGCCTTCTGCTGAGATGAACGAAGCGAGATAAAAAGTTGATCAACCGATGACATTGAAGTTCACAACGAGACGAGAGAGTGACTGAAGTACAAAAGAAAATTGAATGACCAAAAACCCAGGGTCTGCCCACAAGCGTTTCGTGGACAGCTTAACGGCCCAAGTATCCATTCATGTTGGTCTTGTATTGCTCCACCCCGGGTTGCCCATAGGGATTCACGCCAAGCAAACGACCCTCGATCACCGTGGCAATCATCATCATCTGAAAAAGCTGGCCGAGCGTGTGTGTATTCAGTTGGGGTATGAACAAGTCAGTTGTCGGACGACCATCCTCATGCAAAGCATCATTGGTTCCCTGAATCGCAGCACCCATGATCTCCGGCAGGGTCTTATTTGCTAGATCATTGAGTCCATCCTGATTTCTCGCACTATGGCCCACTGGCAAAGCATCATTGCGATAGCTCTCCACAATCAAATTATTGAAGACTTTGTCATTCCGCCCTTGCTGATGTTGCTGATGACGACTGTGCAGATCTCTGGTGTTGAGAGTAGTTATTGGCGTGACACCTAAACCCTCCTTGCCATTGGACTCAGCAAGCAACTGATCGTGCCAAAGTCCAAAAGACTCCAAAGCCTTTGTCCAGACACTCATGACCCGAATTGACTTGGAGCGTTTTTTAGCAAGTAGATGATTCACAGCAACGTATTGCATCACGAGATTATCTTCAAACTTGGCATTTTGAAAATGCTGATTCATTGCCACAGCACCCTCCAGCAATTGAATGCAGTCCAGACCAAGCAACGCAGCAGGCATGATTCCCACTGATGAAAGCACACTGAATCGTCCGCCCACTCCCTCGGGTACGCTGAAGACTTCATCGCAACCAATCTCGCCAGCAAGATCATTTAGTTTTCCGCTTGCGCCCGTCACAGGAATAACGAGTCGCTTCAAGAGGCTTGGAGCATCTGAACCAAGATTCTCTTCCATTGCCGCTACGAATTGCCGAAACGCGACTGCGGTTTCCATCGTTCCCCCGCTCTTGCTGATCACAACAATTGCGTGACGCTTTTCTGCGATCGTTTCGCCATAACCACCCATAGCCAACCGACCCAATAACGCAGCGCTGGCGTCATTATCAACATTATTCCCCTCAAAATACATCCTCGGTTTGCTACCTCGTGATCCACGCGTCAGCTCATTGTGATACGGATCACAACATGCCTCCATCATGGCTCGGGCACCCATGTACGATCCTCCAATCCCCAAAACTGCCACAGCATCTATCTCGTCGTGAATCGTGTTGGCCACTTTGAAAATCCGACCTAGTTCCGAGGTCTCACGATCCTTTTCGTAGGCGGCGAGCGTTTCCTCTGGCAACCCAAAAAAGCGTGAATCAAGCGGCAACTTGGCGCTTGGCACGTCACCCGATTCATACTGCTGTCGATCAGTGTGAACCATTTCCTCGCGCAAAGCATCAAATGTCGGCCCCAAGGACAACACGTCATTGGGCGACAGACCGTATTCGGAGTCGAAACTACCCCTTGGATCAAAACGCAAAGAAATCATCACGCACCCGCGGCAATAAGTAGAAAATAACCACCCATACCTTAACCCATTTCAGGCCAGTCTCGAAGATGAGATCGCCGCGTTATCAAGGCCCGTTTGCCAGCGAACCAATCTCAAAGCCAAAAACAAGAATTCCCCCAAAGCCCAATGGACCAAATCGCCATCACTACACCCCCTAAACTTTGCTAGACCTGAACATGGAATAGATTCACTGACTCGCCAACCCAGCAATAACCCTGCGTTCCAAACTGACGGCAGATTCATTAATCCTTTCACAAGAAACACCCGTCGATTCAGTCTCTTGACGAGGCATATCCACATAATTTCTTGAAACAGGAGCCAAGCCAGCAACCAACTACATTGGTGGAATCGCAGAACAATACTGATCACCTTGGGGATATTTTTTAAATCCAGACGCTAACTCAGTTCGATTAGCAAAAAAACAAGAATCAATCATGCAATCCAACAGCTGTCCTCTCTTGCATTTTTTTCATGCCTGGAAAATCCCCAGTAGCGATCTGCTAAAGCTGGCTCCCTGTCATCCTTTGGGTGCTGCCAATCGGCTTCCCTTTCGGTACCATTGACTCCGCAGCGTGAACGCATTGCTGCCTCATAATGAAAGATCCAAACCTTAGTCGGCCTCATCATCCAAACGCCGACACCGACCCGAGGGATTAATCCGTTGACTGACGTCCGACGCAAACCCGTAGTTTTAATTATTCGCGATGGCTGGGGCGAAAACCCCAATAAACAGTGGGATCATGCAAATGCAATCCATCTCGCCAAAACGCCGGTATCAGACTCTTTAATGGAGGCCTATCCAAATGTCTTGATACACACCTCCGGTGAAGATGTCGGCCTTCCCAAAGGAGTAATGGGTAATAGTGAAGTGGGACATCAGAACATCGGTGCTGGTCGGATCGTCGATCAGGAGGTGATGCGAATCACACGTGCAATCCGAAATGAATCATTTTTCAGCAATGAAGTACTTCGAAACGCCATCAAGCACGTTAAGTCCACCGGTGGCACGCTTCACCTTCTCGGATTGATGTCAGATGGCCGAGTCCATAGTGACCTCGAGCATGCATTCGCGATGGTTGATCTCGTTAAACGCGAGGAACTACCGTCCGATCAATTCGCTATCCACGCTATCACTGATGGTCGCGACACATCACCCACTTCCGGTATTAATTTTGTTGGGCGGCTGGAAGAGAAACTTCAATCTGCACAGGTCGGTCGAATTGCGAGTGTGATTGGTCGTTTCTATGCAATGGATCGCGACCTTCGCTGGAACCGCGTTCAGGAAGCTTACGAAATGATGACAAAAGGTGCGTCGCAGACGTTCAAGTCAACCGCGGAGGCAATCCAACATTATTATGATCATCCGTCTGAATCCAATCGCAGCGGAGACGAATTCATTACAGCCACATCGATCATTGACCAAGAGAGTCCTGTTTGTGTCAAAGATGGGGATGCGGTCGTCTTCATGAATTACCGTGGTGATCGAACGAGGGAAATCACCAAGGCTTTTGTTTACTCCGATGAACAGTGGAGCAATATTGATGGTGGTGGATTTGATCGTGGTCCAAAAATCGAAAACTTGTACTTCGCTACCATGACCGGTTACGAAACCGGATTGCCAGTGAATGTAATTTTTGAAAAACCTTCAAAGATGCCCAACATTTTAGGTGAATACGTAAGCTCGCTCGGACTTCAGCAGTTTCGTTGCGCCGAAACAGAAAAGTACCCGCACGTTACTTTCTTCTTCAATGATTACCGGGATGATCCTTTCCCAGAAGAAGATCGCGGTATGGCACAATCACCCAAAGAGGTTTCAACCTACGACCAAAAGCCGGAAATGTCCGCCGAAACCGTTGCCACCAAGGTTCTGGATGTCATTCAAGATGGCTCTGCTGAACTCATTATTGTGAACTTTGCCAACGGAGACATGGTTGGTCACACGGGTGTCTTAGACGCTGCCATACAAGCAGTTGAAACCGTGGACGAATGCGTGGGGCGGATCGTAGAAGCGACTTTAACTGCCGGTGGTTCCCTGATCGTTACGGCAGATCATGGCAATTGCGAACAAATGATCGATCCCGAAACGGGTGGTCCGCATACGGCGCACACAACATTTGATGTGCCCCTGATTGTTGTCGAACCTGGACTGGAAGGTCGCACCCTTCGGACAGACTGTCGGCTAGCCGATATTGCTCCCACCGTGCTTACCTTACTCGGAGTACCCGTTCCCGAGGAAATGACTGGCGAGTCAATACTCACAGCTAATAATTGAGAATGCTTTTCCGACTGCTGGTCCACGTCCTTGCCATCACGCCGTTCTGGCGAGATGGACGATCGTGTGATTCAATCGTGATGAGAGGATGTAGATTTGAAACGGTGGCGGAATAACTGTCATCAATAAGTTCGTCATAAGTTTCCCCCAATAGCAACGCGGGTCGGAGACTCGATGATCACCTCAGGACAATCATGACTGACAACACAGTCCTCAAGTTGGTCAAGTGTTCGTCTGGTTCTTTTCGTCACGTCCACGTTCCAGAATCTCATCCGGCAGAAACATCTCATCCGGCAGAAACATCTCGTTCGTCTCCCTCGACCAAAGATTGACGGGAATCCAGATTCACGCCTTATTCACAGTATCTTGACCGATTGGGTCTTGAGAGAAACCAAAAAACCTCAACAGTGCGTTGACGCAATGAGGCTCAAGAAAGATCACGTTTGCGGCAATCATGATGAATCCAAAAGTAGCCATTCCCAAGAAAATTGCGATTCCGAGATGAACGAATACTGCAAACGCTAAGACCACTGGCCGAGTCAATCTTGGCCAAACGAGCGCTGAATAAGAGATTTCCCAAAACAAAGTCATTCCCGATAAAGCCGCAAGACATCTCGGATATTTCGACAGCCATGTCATGTCAAAAGATTGGTACTCATAGTTCGCAATAGCGTACCAGGCCGCAGTGCCGTCCCACCAAGTTTGACCTCTCGCCTTGCTCAACCCTCCAAACAAGTAGATTACGCAAAGGTGCAATTGAAAAAGTCGTGTGACCACATTTGCTGCAACACTTGGCGAGGAATTCGGCAACAACCAATTCACCAGTCGACTTGATTCAGTCTTACGTAAATATCGCCGTCGCAGCCATGCGTCCACACTCAAATAACTGCCGCACGGAGTGAACATGAGATACATGGCTCCATAGGTCAACATTTGATCCAGACCAAACAGTGCGCCAGTCAAACGATGGATATACATCACCTGAAAGAACCAAGCCAAAGGTGCCGTCAGCCTGCTAAATAAGCCAATCGTAAAACAGAACGTGACTGCAATCACCAATAGATGATGAGACCAGATTGCGGCCCGAGAATCGATACTCCAAAGATAGCTTCTTGACCAATCAGATAGACCGAACGTGCCATCATGGGCTGATCGGATTGATGCACCATCGACCCAAGCGTGCTCGCCAAGAAAAGATTCAAGATCCATCGCGAGCACAACATGCGAGTAGAGGAGCATGCTGCCAAACAACAGACGCAAGACACATAATACCTGCGGCGATCTTGGTTTGAACCAGAAGTGATCCCAAACCTCGAGAACTTCAAAAAACCAAACAGAAACTGCGTTGGACTGACCTTTGTTTGAGCTCATCTCTCTTCCCCCGAAATAATCTCAGACGGGGAAGGGGAGGGCGTAAAATTTTGATCCTCAACAATTGTTGGCTGTCGGACCTGATTTTTGAAATTCAGGTTTGCTCTCAGGCCATTCTCATCGTTGCCTTGCCACTGACTAGGTGGCAAAGTCATTGGTGTATCCGCCAGCACACGGTAAGAATCGACATGATCCAAAGGCAACGGATGCTCTCGATACAATTCCAGGTTTGGTAAACGATGCTCAATTCGACGGAGTGAAACCTGTTTTCCCTCGTAAACATGCTGGAGATGCCTTAGAAAAGAATGCCGCACCTGCTCATACCGATCACGCTCTTCAATCCAGCGACTGCTGTCCTCACTCGGCAGACCAGTCCCACTTTGAACTCGCGGTCGATAGATCTCGTGAAGGTACTCCGTCAGCATTAAATGCCGGTGATAAAGAAGCCGGGGCTTTTGGCTTTGTAAATCAGGATAGAAAACCTCATCAGTCACCTTTTCTCCATCCGAGACGGCCACCTGAATCAGGTGACTTGGACCGGGGTCAGGCGCAAAGAATGCATAGCCACGATCGAGGTAGAGAAACTGGCAATAGGCATCAAGCGGAGCTAACATCCAAGCAATGATGGGAGAAACACCAAGAGGCCCCCGAGCTTGAAGCGATAATGGCGGAAGGGATACCGCCGCAAGGTGAACAACGACGAATAAACTAAGTGAGAACCGAATCAGTTTGGGTCGGACGCATCGAGTTGATGTCATCGGCAGATACGTTAAGGGATCGCTTGGTCGGGTAAGTGATCCAAATTAACTGCCAATCACCGAATGTACAGAGTCTTTCCAGAGACACAGTTGGCTGCAATCGATTGAATTAAGACAAAAAAGCCGCCGGCCTGGTGCTGGCAGCCTTTTTTCAATCATCAAACAAGAGTCGCCTAACGGTTTGCCAAACGATTTAAGGCAAAGTCAAAGTGCCATTCACTTTCTTCACCCCCAATTATTCTCACAGCTCTTTCCCGCGTCACCAACTGACCGTCAATCTCTGCTTCGACGTGAATGACATAAGCCTCCCAAATCTCTCCGGCTTTCAAACTTTTCGTTCGAAAAGTTCTAACAGGCCCTGAACCACCGGTGGGACTGCCCGCGAGTGTCACCGTTGCATCCTCAGGGACATGCAACCGCACGACTGTGTCTGCAAGATCAGTCGTTTGCTCTTCGTCCTCAACCGCCTCGGCCAAATTTGGATGGAAATCAAGCTCATGCGTTGTCCCGGCTTTTATTCGCACAATTTTTTGCTCAGTCTTTTCTTCACCCTGGTCTCGGTAAATCACCTTCAATCGATAAGTGTAGACCTCTTCGGGTAATAGATCGACTGATTTGTAATGTCGAATGAGCCCCTTGCTTGTTGTGAGATGACCATTGACGACAACCTTTGCATCCTCGGGCACCGAAACAATGAGGCTTGCAACTCCGCTGGCTATCTCAGGCACCGACACTTCTGCCTGGGTGTCCTCGGCGGCTGAATCTGCCTCGGTGTCTTCGGTGACGGTTTCATCTGCCACTTTCTCCTCGTCTTTTGACTCCAAAGTCACTTCGTAGCCGTCTGCTTCCCTGAGTAACTCAGAACCCAGATCTGCATCCAACTCACTGAAGTCTGAATTAGGGGCGGGGGGCTTTCCGCTGCCACCACTACTACCGCCCGAAGATCCATAATGAGTCACCCCGCCACTGCTGCCATAGCCAATTGAATGATGCTCATGCATCCGCTGAAACAGGCGACGAATCGGTCCTGGACTTATCGCTGCACCACCGGAAGAACCACCGTGGCTGGAATAAACTCGATGAGGTCCACCTCCCGAGGAGCCCCATCCACCAGAAGAACCACTTCCGCCAGATGAACCCCATGTTCCACCGTAATAGCGGACACGAAGGTGCCCTGCTGATCCATAACTATCGTGACGCACCATCCATCCGCCAGATGAGCCCCCAGATGAACCGCCAGATGAGCCCCAAGTCAATTCATCGGCTCGGGCCCAGCCCGAAGAAACGACCAATAGAGTCGATGTCAAAACAAGACACGCAAACCTAATCATTCAAATTTCCCCCATGCGACTAAACCATTCGAGCCAACCAGCCCAAAAGGCAGTTTGAATCGCCCTCGGCATTCATCCGCGAGCGGACACTGCCAACCAGCTTAATCGGGGGAAATGCATCATCAATAAGGATTACAGCGATTTTAACGGTTATCCTGCCTAGGTAACTCAAGGATTTTCTCAGCCGAACGCCATCTGACTGGCAAAACTGAATCCCCGGGCCTAATCAAGGCGTTTGATCGATATCTCGTCGAAATCGGCGATACCAGTGGCGCCGAAAAGTCCAATCCTCAGGATCCCCTCTCTTGTGGCAGGTGGAATTGGTACCAAACGTGTCGCCTTCGTCCAGTCCTTGGTCCCTTGATAAGGACCCAACCAGACCGTTCCCAATTCCTTTCGATCTTTGTCGTAAAGTGTCAGTGCAAGCATTGGAAGCTCTTCTTTGGAGCTGCCCCTGCGCACACCCTTGGTACGAACCATCGTGCCTAACCGAATTAGAGAAACCATCTGACCATCAATGGGAACGCCCTGTAGTAAATGTGAATCCAATCCTGGCGTTTCATTTTCAAATCGAACAAATCTTTTTCCGCTCGGCGCATCGCCAGTGTCAGAGGAAGCCTGTAGCCGCTTCACCTGCCGACCATAGTACCAACCGGAAACCAAACCATTCTTGCCCAGAGACGACTCACCACCCTCCTCAAAATCTCCGTTGACCACTTTGGGATTCTGCGGGTCAGGATGAACTTCACGTGTCGCCTCCGCTTCACCAGTCATCGGCACAAAGAGCGTGGGACGAAGGGGCTGTCGAATTAACTTTCCGTTCTGCTTGACCATGCGATACATCGTTTGCTGATACCGCTCGCCCACAGGGATGATCATTTGCCCGCCTTCGCGAAGCTGGTCAAGCAACGGCTTGGGAACATCCTCAGGACTGCAGGTCACAATGATCTTGTCGAATGGTGCCGCTTCGGGCCAACCAAGAAACCCATCACCAATTCGCGGGAAGACATTTGAGTAGTTAAGACGAGTCAATGTATCTGCCGCTACTTGACCCAACTCCGAAACGATTTCAATCGTGTAAACCTTGGCAACAAGGGGACTCAACACCGCCGCCTGGTAACCACTTCCGGTTCCGATTTCAAGCACAACATCTGTTGGCTTTGGTTTCAATGCCTCTGTCATCATCGCAACGATAAACGGGCTACTAATGGTTTGTGCCTCGCCAATCGGCAACGCCATGTCAAGGTAAGCTCTCGACCTGACACCTCTTGGCACAAACTCGTGCCGTGGAGTTTCGCGAATTGACTGTAAAACACGAACATCCTTCACTCCAGCTGATTCGATATACTGCTCCACCATCTCCCGTCTTGTCTGCGCGAAAGGATCCTGTCCAAAAAGCGAATGCGATTGTCCGACGAGAGAGGCCATTAAGATCATTAGATATCGAGTCAATTTACCAACCACCCAAATACAATAGCAAACGAGATAATCAGCATCTCGCCAGATAGATTATTTACGATTTAATTCCCAGCTCTTAGCACAACTGACAACCCGAAAACATCTCGAAACAAACCGGATTGCTCACGCATCGCAAGTTGCTCCAAAGACACATCATCAATACCGTCAACCTGAATAATTAATTGCTTATCCAACTTTTGACAAACGATTTCGCGAACTCGTCCCGTGCGAGTGTCGTCCAATGCGATGGCCAACCGAAGTATTGCGGCTAATTTGCCGACCGCCACTCGATCCTGCTGAGGCAGTGTTCCATATCCATCGTGCGAGGGCTGTGGTGAAGCACGACGGTGATAACGAGCAACAAGACCAACTAAGAGCAGTTCTGATTTTGACAAACCGAAAAGGTCACTATGCCGAATCAAATACAAAGCGTGCTTGTGATTACTACGAAGGTTGACAATCAATCCAATTTCATGCAGCAATGCAGCAACAAATAAAATCACCTCATGTCGGCCCTCAAGACCATGTTCATCCACCAACTGAACAAAAAGTTTCCTAGCAAGTTCAGCGACGTTCCTCGCATGTGTTTCGTCAAAATCAAATTTCCGCCCCAGGCTGATAGCAGATCGCGAAATTTGATTCCTGAACTCCTCGCTCCAAGTCCCGCCAACAGCCATGTCATGGAACAAACCATCTCGCAAATTGGTATCGCAAACGTATAACTCCGAAAGAGCGAAATGCTGTGCGATCAGGTGATAAACAAGTAATGCGGGAGCAAGGGTCACTGCTTCGACGTAACTGACCGAATATTTTTTTACGATCTCGTCTTCATTCAATCGAAGTACTTCATCGGTCAAGGTCGCAAGTCGATCGACAGGCAACTTCGCCAGGGTCTTACCGTCCCAATCTTCCTGCAAGTGACTCAGTGCAAATCGAATATCGCCACCGAGCGCGACAACATGAATCTGATTATCGTCCTGTACGGAATCCCTAAGTTGAGCAAGTGAGCGACGAATGCGACTTTCCATCAGCGAACGACGGCGGTCCGGACTCGCCCGGACTCGGTCTAATGTTTGCATTAAACGAAGCGAACCGAGTCGAAATGACTGACTCGTTAACACGTTCCCTCCACGAACAACCAACAACTCGGTGTTGCCACCTCCGACCTCCACAACGAGTGACTTACCGTCTGCCAGGCTTGGATTTGAACGCAGATGCGGGTAAACCCCAACATAAGTAATTCGATTTACCTCCTGCTCATCAATCGGCTCCACATTCAAACCGGTAGCAACGTACAACCGGTCAGCGAATGCCAATCGATTTACCGCTTCCCTCACCGCCGTGGTCGCAACCACTCGAACTTGGTCTCGGGAAGTCAGCCCATATTCCCGCAGCACTCCTTGGTACCTTTGCAAAATAACGGCAACTCGCTCGATGCTTTTGCGCGAGATCTTTCGATTTTCAAATACCTCACGGCCCAAATCGACGGGCTGCACCAGCGTATCGAGTGTGCGCACGAAGCCATCAGAATGAAGCTCAGCAACCGCCATTCGGATACTCGTCGCACCGATATCAATCACTGCAGCAAGTCGTGGCGACGGGCTTGGTGTTTCGGCATGTTGCTTCGAGAGCGACATAGACAACTGTTTTTAGCGGGTAAAAGCGTTTTAATAGGCGATGACGCCACCAATGGATGATACCCGCGTGATTCCTTATGCGGAAAGAGCAAAGCAGAAACAAGCAGCGGGAAGCAATTGAATTTCACCTGAACCTTTGGTGTTCATTCGCGCTACTTCTCGCCGCCGATTGCAGTAAAAACCGCAAAGCTCGCCTTACCGAGTGGTAATCTTCTTTTGCGGTCCGGTTTAGACAGATGCTCCTGCATCATCTCGTAGATCCGAACTAATTCGATCAATTCTTTTCCACATTACCGCCAACATTGTTCCGGTCAACATACAGCCAAAGGTATACACCGCGGTGGGAATTGCGGCGGCGGTGCCATCGCCCAAGATTGATACTGACAAAGTGGTCCCGAGCCCCGCATTCTGCATTCCAATCTCCAACGTTAACGCTCGACGATATCCCTTGGGCAAAGCAACGACGCCACCCACCAAATAGCCGCCTAGGTAGCCGGTGAGATTGACCAACAAAAGTGCAATCACAATCAACCATCCAACCGCCATTAGGGAGTCGCGATTGGAAGCAACCACGGTCGAAATAATCCACAGTAATGCAACCGATGCAATGAACGATCCAAGCGAATGAAAGAATGATGTCACAGCTTTTAAATGACTCGCAGTAAAGTACCCGAGCAAAGTAGGCAAGGTGACCAATGCAGCAAGAAGCATCGAAGATTTGGCCAGGGATCCCTGTGTCTCTTGACGAGCAACAACCCAGAGAATCGACGGTACCGTGATCGGCGAAAAAAAAGTGGCTACCGAAGTCATACTTACCGAATAGGCAACCGACCCGCCCGCGGTGTTTGTGAGGACGTTTGATGCCATCGCCCCGGGGACGCAACCCACCAAAAGAACACCGAGCGCCGTTTCCTGATCCATCGGCACGACGCGGGTTACCATCCATGCGGCAAGCGGCATCACGGTCACTTGCACGATGACGCCAAGCACGACCCACCATGGCTTGGTTTTTAACGGTTTTAATTCCTCAGGACTTACCAACGCTCCCAAAGAAAACATCGTTGCGGCGACAGCACCCCAAAGCATCCATTTGGTGGACCAAAACGGGTCAAATCCAACAACATCAGCTGGCCAAAAAAAAGCCAAGGATGAAGTCAACAACAACCAGAACAGCATGGATTTAAAAAGCCCCCCCATCATTAAACTCCAAATCCAAAACGCTTAAGAATTCCCTCGGCATCAACCCCACCCATGCAACAAAATGCCTGCCAACCTCTTTTCGTGGCCGCATCAATGTTCTCTTGACGATCATCGAGAAACAAGATTTTCTCAGCAGGCATATCCACCGCTTGCTCCGCAGCCTCATAGATCTCGAAGTCAGGCTTCATCGCTCCCACTTCAAAACTGAGAATGACCGAATCAAAATTTGATAACGCGGGTCCATATGACTGCCGATGAATCCAGTCCCAATGTGAGCGACATGTGTTGGATAAAACACCAACAGGAACCCCGGAATCTCGAACGGCTCGCAAACCATCCAACATGGACGCAATTGGCTGAAACATATCACTTAGAAGATCCAGTAATTTCTGACTCGGAGCCGTCGCCTCGCTAAGCCCCAGATTCAGTCGAACCTCTTTCAAAAAAACCTCTTGTCGAATCTTGCCGGTCTCGTAATCAACTTGCAAACCAGTTCCGTAGACTGCTGACTCCACTGCCCCCACTTCGACTCCAAATTCTGAAGCCACGTTTTGGCAAGCCACCATGTGATCAAAGGCGAGAAGGATATTACCAAGATCAAAGTAAACAAAACCTATTTCTCGTTCAACAACTGACTCAACACCATCCGCCATCTGAGCCATACCTTTGACAAATCATTGGATAAAAAGACGCTTCTGAACCAGAAACACGTTGCCCACAATTCACACAATTAAAGCTGTTTGATTCTTATATTTCGATACCAAGCTTCACTTGGTGCACCACTGTGGATCTGCAATCCTATCACCCCATGCAGTGGAATGCTGCTATCGGACTCTCGGTATTCGACGGTCTTCTTTCCATTCAAGAAAATCGTGATCGCGGGACCCTTGCAGATGATGCGGTAAGAATTCCATGAATCTTTTTCGAGAACTTTACCAAGTAACTTTTGATCGACCTCCGCAAGCATTCGATTCCGACGTGATTCGTCATACAAAGCTCCCCAGACAAGCCGATCACCTGCTTGTCCCATATCCACTTGATAACCTGAAACCTCCGACGAACCGGGAACTCGTTTTGAACGGATCTGGATTCCCGCATTTTGGCCATTCCCTAACAATCTTGCCTCGAGCCTCAATTCGAAGTCGTCATATGCCTGTGTCGTGCATAAAAACTCATTATGCGGAATTTTTTCATCCAATCGACCGGCCACAACCGCCTTGTCTTCAATGTGAAACCAGTAGGCATCACCCTCCCAACCCGCGAGTGACTCACCATCAAAAAGTGGCAACGACAACTTTTGGAAGTCACCTGAATCCGGCTCACTGGCCCTCAGAGACTGAGAAAAACACAGACAAATCATCATCAAATAAGGCAAATTCTTTTGTTTCATCTCAGTTCTCGTTAAGGGTTACTGTTCGTACCTTTTTCAATTCAGCAAGAACGACCATAATCTCTTTCCGTTCTATCCTTTGCCATCGTTCTTCCAAGAAGCATCATGAATCAGCCGCTTAATCAATATAGCCGTCGAATCACCCAACCCAAAAGTCAGGGCGCGTCACAAGCAATGTTGTACGCGACAGGAATGACGTCCGACGACATGAATAAGCCGCAAGTTGGAATCGCCAGCATGTGGTATGAGGGCAACAGTTGCAACATGCATCTGCTCGAACTTGCTGCTGAAGTAAAACAGGGAGTTTCGGCGGCAGGCCTCGTGGGCATGAGGTTTAATACCATCGGAGTTAGCGATGGGATCTCGATGGGCACCGAAGGAATGAGCTTTAGCTTGCAGAGTCGCGATCTGATCGCTGATTCTATCGAGACCATCATGGGAGCCCAATGGTACGACGGGCTGATTGCTCTTCCGGGCTGCGACAAGAATATGCCCGGCTGCTTAATCGCCATGGGACGATTGAATCGCCCTTCGATCATGGTATACGGGGGCACCATCAAGCCGGGAAGCTACCGCGACGAAAAGCTCGATATCGTCAGTGCATTTCAGTGCTACGGACAATTCTTAGCAGGTGAAATCAGCGACGAGGAACGCAGCGAAATTGTTCGACGAAGTTGCCCGGGTGCCGGTGCTTGCGGCGGTATGTATACCGCTAACACAATGGCCACGGCCATCGAAGCAATGGGGATGTCACTTCCCTACTCGGCAAGTATTCCTGCGGAAGATCCTGATAAACAAGATGAATGCCGGCGTGCTGGAACTGCAATCCTTGAATTGCTGAAAGCCGACCTTAAACCGCGAGATATCATGACCCGCGCCGCGTTTGAAAATGCGATGGTCACAGTCATGGCCCTCGGGGGAAGCACCAATGCAGTGCTACACCTCCTAGCCATGGCACGTAGTGTTGATGTCGAGCTAACTATCGATGACTTTCAAAGCGTCAGTGATCGAATTCCCTACCTTGCCGATTTAAAACCAAGTGGAAAATTCGTTCAAGAAGATTTGCATTCCATTGGCGGTACACCTGCGGTGATGAAATATTTGCTCGAGGAAGGTTTGCTTGATGGCTCATGCCTGACCGTCACCGGGAAAACACTCGGCGAGAACCTAGAATCGCTACCTGGTCTCAAAACAGGGCAAACCATTGTTAAACCCGTTAGCAACCCAATCAAATCCTCAGGACACATTCGCATCCTGAAAGGAACACTTGCCCCCGAAGGTGCGGTTGCGAAGATCACGGGTAAAGAGGGACTAACATTCACGGGACCCGCTCGTTGCTTTGACAGCGAAGAAGCAATGCTGACCGCCTTGGAGGACAAGAAAATCCAAAAAGGTGACGTTGTTGTTATCCGCTACGAAGGCCCCAAAGGGGGACCAGGAATGCCGGAAATGCTCACTCCAACCAGTGCGATCATGGGTGCTGGACTCGGATCAGATGTCGCAATGCTGACCGACGGTCGATTCAGCGGTGGAAGCCATGGCTTCATTGTCGGGCACATCACTCCCGAGGCTCAAGTTGGTGGTCCGCTGGCATTGTTGCAGGACGGTGACATTGTCACCATCGATGCAGAAAGCAATCGACTTGATGTTGACGTTGAACAATCAGTGCTGGATGACCGACGTCAGGCATGGCAAACACCTCCACTCAAAGCGACTCGTGGCACACTGTACAAGTACATTAAGTGCGTCAAGACAGCGAGTGAGGGTTGTGTTACGGACGAATAGGGCCAACTGTTCTCGCGTCAAAGAAAAAGGGTCGCTGAACTTAAGAGTTTGACAAACTTTCCAGACCAGCTTCCACTTTTTCTCGCTACGTCATGGCTGACTCGGAAACAAAAGATTGCGACTGGCAAGTCAAAAGCAGACAGTTGAGTTTTGTCTAATTCCACATCAACCTTTCAAATGCTTCGGGATCTCGTTTGGCAATTCCTGCGGTCTGGTCCGATCTCATTTCGAATTGCTAGTTAATGACCCTAGATAAGCAATCAGATTAGCGATTTGCTGGGCCGTCAAACCCTCCAACAAGCCCGATGGCATCAAGGATGTCGATAGCAATCGCTGTGAATCGATGTCGTCTATCCTAATGATTGCCTCACTACCATCAGCGCGTCCTAGCACCAACTCTTGATCATTACGCCTTAAGATAACGCCGGTATTAATCCGACCATCGAATGTCAGCACCTGCAAAGAAGCGTACTTGGGATCAATCCGTTGCGATGGATCGGTCAACTGAGCCAGCAATTGCATTTGATTTTGCCTAGCACCGATACCGTCGAGAGCAGGACCTATCGAACCACCTGTTCCGGCAACTTGGTGGCACCGCGAGCACTGGATGGATTCTTGATGGAAGAATAATTCTTTACCCCTCGTCGGGTCACCTGACAACTCAAGAATACGGGACGGATCAAATTCCGTGCCCATCCGCTTTTGCCGTTCTCCCTTTGGTAACAAACGCTCGTAGATCGCCGCAACAGATGACGAAGAGCCTTTAATTTCGTTCCTCACCCAATCAAGATTCGATGGATCACTGGATTCGTCACGAAGAAAATCCAAGCACTTTTGCAATGCAACACTGCTCGAATCTTTTTGATCCAGAGGCAGGTTCAACTTACTTTGATCATCGCTCATTCCACGAATCCAATCAGCAAGCAACAGCAGTCCCTCGCGATCATTATCCCGACTCCAGAGTTTCGGCATATGCCCACTACCGGTAGTGATCATTCGGTAAAGCAACACGGAGCGTTCTGGTGCCCCGGGAGCAATAACCCGAGCGTTTTCAATGTTAAATTTCCCCTGAGCTGGCTCTTCATTGATCAGGTGAGATTCGCTCGTAGGCGTTGAGTAGGCGAGATCCATCGCTACCGTCCCACCACCACCACGGCGATGACAATGGGCACAATTTGCAGCAAGGTAACTCTTGGCTCGAAGTTCTATCTGCTGATCACGATCAGTTGGATCAACCATCTTTTGCAATCCCCATGCCTTCGGTGGCATTCGATCCAACACGGCCAGATCGACAAGATTGCTCAGGGCTGAATCGCTTAATGCTTCGAATGAGAAACCAACGGCCCCACCATTCTGCCTCGAGTGACAGGCACGACATTGAGATCGGTTTGAGAATCCCCAATCAATCGAATCAGCAGCATATTGCTGTGTTAACGTTTTGGGCAAACTTCCATCAGCATCCACCAGATAAGCATCACTCTGATCCGCCAACCATGCATACGTGTAAGGCTGCCAATTAATTCCGTCAAAGTGCAGGATCTGGGTCTCGATTCGCATTTCAGAATCTGAAATTGTTTTTGTGAAAACACTGCCATCAGGATAAACCCATCTTCGCAACTCCTTGGCGACCTTGATTGTTGCTTCGCCCGGAATCGCCGCCGTAAAACGAGACTCCATTCCCCCGGACCAAGCCGTTGTGATTGGCTGGTATGAAACCACTCCAGGGTTAGGCCTTAAACTTGTCGCCGACTCAAAAATGCCGGTTTGACTTAACTTTCTGGGAAACTCACTTTTCATTTCTCCGCTTCGCTTGGCAACCAATTCATGAATCTGTCCATCGTATGAAACCACAAGCGTTTCACCAGATAATGTTTCAGCAAATGAAATGACCGCCAAACCGGTTTCCGCTATGACAGGATTCCACGTGACTTGGTTCTCCTCGTGTCGCAAGGCCCAGATCAAACCGGTGACATAATCGCCGTAAAGATAAGCACCTTGAAGCTCGGGATGTTTTCCCCCACGATAAATCTGCCCTCCAGTAATTGACTGGCCAACCGCGTGAGAATAGGCAACCAGCGGTGATGTCACCGAGGTCGGCCCGGGTTCCAAATCTGAACGAATGGCTTGTGGCCCCTCAAACAAACTCCATCCATAATTACCACCTCGCTTGACATCAAACACCATTTCCCACAATTCCCAACCCACATCGCCGCACAAAAGCTGGTCCGTTTGATGATCAATTGCAAAGCGCCAAGGATTTCGAAATCCATAGGCCCATATTTCAGGTCGAGCTCCTGCAAAATCGATGAACGGGTTGTCATCTGGAATGCGATAACCTTCCTTGGAACTGGCTTGGCTAACGTCTATTCGGCAAATCGTTGATCGCAGATCAGAAAGGTCCTGACTAACGTTGTACTCGTCTGGTGGGAAGGGCTTTGCTCCATCGCCGGCGGAGAAATAGAGATAGCCCTTGGAGTCAAACCTGACCGTGGATCCGTTGTGACCCCCTGAATGCCAAGTCAATAAAATCTTTTCACTCTCTGGATTGATCGAAAACTGAGAGCCTTCGTGATCCAATGTAAATCGTGATAGCCGACTTCCATCAGGGCGCGTCACAGGTCCGAGTGCATAAACAATAAAAATCCAACCCGTCGACTCGAACTCAGGATGAATCGCAAAACCATAGGCATTCTTGAATGACTTGGTATTTTCTTTCAAATCCATTAACAAGCGAGGCTGATCACAATCTGGATCGTCACGAAATGCATAGAGTCTTCCCGTTCGCTCCAGCAACAACATCTCGCCTGTCTCTGCGAGAGGCTGAAGTTCAACGGGTTGGTTAAATTGAAGCTTCTTGTAAACCCTGTTTAAATGAAACGGCTTAGGTGGATCAGGAGATCCAGTCACCTTGGACATTGTCCAAGGTGTCCGCGCTGCAACAGGATGACACAGTAAGCAGACGCAGCAAACTGTCATGACCAGGTTCAATACCAGTACTCTCATTTGCCTCGCTCTTTTGTTACAAATCAGAAATTGCATGCGGATCGAATGATCGCGGAAGGCTATTTGGCAACGCCATCTTCTTCAACACATTCTAATTCCAGCGATTGAAACCTTTCGATAGTTATCTGATAGGCTCTTTCCGCCTCGTCTCTCTCAATCTCCGCGATTCGCTGATGCCGATTTTCCCAAAGTAGTTTTGTCATCTCGGCACACCAGCGAGCACTATTAGCGGAGGCACGAATTGGCTTTTCTCCGACTAAGACATTCACTGGATTAGAATGCAGCTGCGGAAACTGCCTCAACGCAATCCAACTGCTTCGTTCGATATTCAAATCAAATTTCAGCTCGTGGATCTCACCATCAGCAGACACTTTTTGACTTGCCCTCACCTCGCCATTCACAATCAGTTCTACCTCACGCTCGCCGCCACTGACCCAGGCATCATCTCGGTCTTCGTGAAGCTGAACAGTATCTCCAATTACTGATTGCTTAACACCCTCCACCTTCGTCCCTTGCGCGACCGTGACCGGTGTTGATGGGGAAAAGGCAACCTTGGCAGAAATAGAAACTTCTCCCGGATCGGAAAGCTCAACCTCTCCGTTTCCAGGAGCAACTCCATCAACATCAAAGTGTGGAAGGTGCGCGAAACCATCGGATACATACGACCTTCCCGCTGCAAGTCCTTCGCACCAATTGGAAAAATCAAGGGAATCCACCTCGCCTAACTGGACATAAACTCTTCCACGCCCAACCCGGCGACTACTCATGCATGGAAAATCTGTCTCGCCAGAAACTTTCAACGGGAAACCACAGTTCAACAAGTGATACCAAGTGTTCCACTCTTGAATTCGTCTGGTGTCCATGGCGGAGATGAAATCACATACTCCGGCGACCGTGCTGACACAGATCTCCATGGCTCCGACGCCGTTCATTTCCGGTATCGCAAGATTTGGCAATTCCGATGAAGCGACTTCGTGCGCCAGTCTGAGTTCAAATCGTGAAATCAATAAATTAGTATCTCGATCAATTTCCTTGAACGCTGCGGGCAATAACGCCTCGCGACTCTCTCGTTCGCTCAAGTTACCATCTGAGTCGTGATCGTACTCTTTTATTAATCTCATCGAAGCCGCCTCCGGATCAATTGCGAGGCCACTGGCGGAGTGCGCGTAACCTGTGACACCACCTTGCTCCTTTGCCCAACGCATCACCGGCGTTGTCCAAGTGGGCCATCCCGAAGTTTTCGTCCCTTCACTGGTGGGGTATGTCTGGTTCTTAAGATTTAACAAGCAAACATGGCCCAACGCCTGAGACCCGAAACCACTAATCTCCAGGTCGTATTTTAGTCGCGTTAACGGATTGCCAAATCCCATCGCCTCTGGCTCAAAATACTGACGTTGAAACTCAAAGCATGGGCCCCAAGTCAGCACACATCCTACATTCAGGCCCTCGCCCCAAACTTGCCGGTACATGTCTCTGGGGGAAACACCCTCAGTCGGATGCGTGTAATGGGAACAACCCGCAGCATGGATGTGATGATCGCCTCCATAGAACCCGTGAGACTCAGCAAAAAACCATCGTTCCAAAGAGAGCTCCAGCTCATTAGTCCGGCTCGGGTCAACCGTTAGCACTGCTCTCTTCACCCGGTACTCAGGACCTCGACAATAAATGACGTTAAATTCGCCCGGAGGCAAGAGTACCGTTTCGCCATCCGCACGATAAATATGAGGCTGGAAAAAGAAATCAGGTGCTGTTCGTTTTGCCTGCGATGGGTAGACACGGCCCTGCAGATCCCTGAATTCCACTCTAGCGATAGAGGGTGAACCATCAGATTCGCGAACGCGCAGCTTCACCGGCACCGCCGGGTTCACTCGAAACAAAACAGGTAACTCACTGCGATGCTCCAGATCAGCTGTTCCCTCTCCAAGATCAAACTGCAAAATTGCTTCGCGTTGTCCCACCTCACTTGAGGCCGTCAACATCACCATGTATTCAACTTCCAAACCCGACAGATTTGGCGTCATCGGTGCTGACTGATGAAACTCCACTGACATAAATCGATCAGTGGAGTGAGATTCATTCTGATTCCCCAGAAACTCTGTTTGCTGCTGACGCTCCATGCTTAGCTTGGACGTGCCTGCAAAAACTGATCCCGATTGGGGACTGCTAACTCTCAACTTGCCGGTCGAAGTGCTGAAATTCAGCACTTTGACAATCAAGGGAACATAGCCAGACTGCTGCAAATTAGCGATTGCTGATCCACGCTGAACACTCACTCGCTCTTCGGGGTTAATGGTCACTCTAGCCAATACATGCTGATCGAACTCTCTCTGCAAACGTTCGGAGTCATCACCAAGGATCAGTCGATTAAGTAAATCCAGTTCCGCATGCGGCAAGGGTTGACCGAGCAACTCAAGCGTGCGCAAAACTCTTTTTACATTGGACGCTAGAGGTTGATGGGAAACCTTCACCAATCCCTGCGAATCCTCCGCGCAACAATTTGCTCGCAAGAAGCAGAAAAGCAGCATCAGCGCCGAGCAGAAGCTTGACCGTCGATAAATCGGCTTCATCATTGAACCTTATACATTAGGTAATCAGTTCGAGAAACATGAACGCAAAAAACTTGGAAAAAATCCCTAACTCTTGTTCTGATTGGAAAAATCGCATCGTCTTATTGATCTCATATCAAGAACTTCACTCTCAGGCGAAAAGATTGTGTCAGACGTTGCCGTGAACATCCGTCAACTCAAGATGCTGCTGCAACAAATCTGCCTTCAACTGCTGTTGCTCATCTGTCCAAAGTTCAAGCAGTCGTCGCTCATTCTCGCCAGGAACTTGGCAAGTAAAGCAATTGGCAAAAAGAATCGGTCGGACTTCACGATTGAAATCCACACGCCCGCTACCTCCCAATCCTTGCGGGAAGGTATTTAACATCATCGCAAAAATTAAACACCGAGAAATCCAAATGATTCCATGCTCGGTTTCGGTGTCTTCACTCATTACTTGGACATCATGGCAACGCATTGACAGAGCTTTACCTTGAGTAATAGGGCAGGGCATAGGCGAGAGAAGTCCAACAAAGAGGATGAACCGTGTATCCGGCCAACGTTTGCTTTTCAGGACTGTTAATTATGTCTTCACGAAACGCTCACGTAAGTGAATTCCTGGGAAGGAGGGATCGTTAGCTTAACAGAAGCACGGAAAGCAACCCAACAAACTATTGCCTGACAAATGAGATATTCCTGGGCTATCGAACACTGATGACTCAATCAACGATAAACTTCGTTCCTGAAGTATCTTTGACCCAACGAGTGCCGGCAAACCTTGAGGGTCCACCACTAAGAGACCCTCTGGCAAGAAAATCAAAGAAAACAAGACGCTAACCAATTCGGTACGTTTCTGAGATCAAACTAGGATCCCCCCAGCCACATGAAAAAGCACGAAGACGAGTCTGGCACTCGCCAGATTTCTTCGTCGCATACGACTCAATCGCAACCAAGAAGCTTAGTTTCCTATAATTGCGAATTACTCGTGGGACTCTAACTCTTCCCACCGCGTGTAGGCTTTGGACAACGAATCCTCCAACGCCTTTAGCTTGGCAGCATGCTCAGTCAAAGTCTTGCTAGGCTGCTGATAGTAAGAGGGATCACTCATCACATCATGCAGTGATGCAACATCAGCCTCAAGTTTCTCAATTCGCTTCGGTAATTCCTCGAGTTCCCGTTTTTCTTTGTAAGACATCTTACGGATCAACTCATCGGAGCTGGTATTCGCCGTCGTTGATCTTGCTTTCGGGTCAGTACTCAAATCTTTTGTTGAGTCAGTCGCCCGCTCACGTCGCTGGACCGCTGCTTGCCAATCGTCATAACCCCCGACGTATTCATTCACGTTTCCTTCCTCAAACACAAAAGTGCTGGTTACCACATGATTAAGAAAAGTACGGTCATGGCTAACAATCAACAAAGTCCCGTCGAAAGAAACAAGTTGCTCCTCAAGCAATTCCAAAGTTTCGCTATCCAAGTCATTAGTTGGTTCATCCAACACAATGACGTTCGCTGGCTTCGTCATCAACTTGGCTAACAAGGCGCGATTCCGCTCACCACCTGACAGATACTTGACGGCAGTTCTCGCTCGCTCCGGTGAGAAAAGAAAATCTTGCAAGTAACCGAGAATATGTTTTGTGCTGCCGCCGACATGAATTTTGTCACTTCCTTCACCGACATTTTCCTGAACTGTCTTTTCAGGATCAAGGGTATCGCGTAGTTGATCAAAATAGGCCACCTGTAAATTGGTACCTAGTTTGACCGTGCCTGAATCAGGTGTGAGCTGCCCGAGCAAGAGTTTTAGAAGCGTTGTTTTTCCAGCACCATTTGGACCAACAATCCCAATCTTGTCTCCACGCATGAGCATGGCTGAAAAATCTTTGACGATAGGTTGATCATCATATTGAAACGAAACATCAGCCAGATCGGCTACGAGGGCGCCAGTTCGTGCAGCCTCCTGAATCTTCAGCTTGGCTTTTCCAACTTTTGCTCGCCTCTCTTGCCGCTCCACTCGCATTACCTTGAGTGCTCGGACACGACCCTCATTTCGAGTCCTGCGGGCTTTGATTCCCTGCCGAATCCATACCTCTTCCTGTGCCAATCGCTTGTCAAATAACGCATTTTGTTTTTCCTCGGCAGCCAACGCCTGCTCTTTTCTCTCAAGAAACGTTGGATAGTTGCAGGACCAATCGAAAAGCCTTCCCCGATCGATCTCCCAAATTCGTGTTGCGAGGCTTTGCAGAAAAGAACGGTCATGCGTCACAAAAATAATTGTGCCGTTCCAACGCTTTAAAAATTTCTCGAGCCAAATAATTGCGGGAATATCCAAGTGGTTCGTTGGCTCATCAAGCAGCAAAACATCTGGCTCTCGTGAAATTGCAGCTGCGAGCAGCACGCGGCGTTTCATGCCACTTGAGAGAGTTGAAAACTCTAATTCAGGATCAAGTTCCATTTTCGAGAGGGTCCGGTCAACTGCGTGTTCCACTTCCCAGGTCTCGGCATCCCAATCGCTGATATTCGCTTCACTCTTTTCTTGTGACGCAAGAACAACTTCGCGAATTGTTCCGGTCACGTTTCGTGGTACATCCTGCACGAGCCTCGCGACCTTGAGCCCGGGAATGCTATTGATCACACCTTGATCAGGCTGAATTTCACCCGTCAGCATGCGCATGAGGGTCGTTTTCCCTGCTCCATTACGTCCGAGTAGACCAATTTTTTGATTACTCTCAATCACCGCGGAGACGTCATCGAGAAGCGACGGACCGCGAAAGCCAATCGATATTTGTTCAATAGAAATTAGTGGCATGATTATGATTCAGGAGACAGCAAATGGAGACGTTTCTCAACCCTATCTATCTGATATCCGTATCAAGGACTTCAGAAAAAATCAGCCGAGGCGAATAGGCCATCTCTTATTGATGGCAGGACAAACGGATACCCGGTCGGTGCGAGGAATCGAGCCTTCGAAAACCGAGGCATTGGAACAACTTAAACCTAATGATCAATTGCAGAATCCCGGAACATTTTTGCGATCACTTCCTCCAACGGGACATCCTCAACAGACACATCATCAATGGGGTTATCTCGTAAGACCTCAGCAAGAATCTTTGGAACTTCACTGCGGCTGACTCTTATTTGAACCTTGGGCCAAGTTTCATCGATAATTTCCCCAAAGAGACCTAAATTTGGCTGATGCCCTGCGGCAAATTCAAATGTTAACAGCTTGTAGCCAGAAAACTGATCAATGACTCCCGCCAAAGATCCGTCGTATTGGATTTCCCCTCTCGCAATGATGACGACCCGTTTACAAAGGGCGGCAATATCCTTCATGTAATGACTAGTTAAAAGCACCGTCATTCCGCACTTCTCTTGATAGTATCGCAAGAACTTTTGAATATTATGTTGCGCGATTACGTCCAACCCGATGGTCGGCTCGTCTAAAAAAAGCACCTCAGGCCGGTGCAATAATGCAGCGATCAGCTCCATTTTCATCCGTTCACCAAGCGACAACTCACGAACCGGTTGCCCCAGCAGATTTTCCACCCCTAATAGGTCCGTTAATTCATTCAAGGTGGTGTTGAATTGATCGGCTGGCACAGCATAAATCTGCTGATGGAGGCGGTAAGAATCTCGTGCCGGCAAATCCCACCAGAGCTGATTCTTCTGGCCCATGACGAGAGCAAATCTGCGTCGATACTCATTCTTGCGTTGCCAAGGGGTGAACCCCATCACTTTCGCCGAACCACTTGTGGGATTAATGACACCACTGAGCAATTTGAGTGTCGTTGTCTTTCCCGCACCATTAGGCCCCAAGAAGGCGACAAATTCGCCTTGCTCCACCTTCAAATCAATTCCCGCTACCGCATGGACATCTTCATACTGCCGGCGAAAAAGACTTCGCACGCTTTCTTTCAATCCATCACGTTTTTTGTAAACGCGATACGACTTGGCAAGCTGCTCGACTTCGATAATAGACATGGCACCAGCATTTCATGAATGAGCGGAGATCGGGTATTGTAGGGACAGGCGGTAAAAGAGTTAGACCCATTTAAGGCTTTGTTTCGAGGATCGTGCCGTAATCGATCATTTTCCTGACTCATGGCCCCGAATCATTATCACTTCCCAGAAACCTCTTTTCGCATCATGAGAACAACACCGTGATGGCAGACAACCTACCAGCAATCAAAATTGGACTCGGTGATGACACTCACCGCCTGGGGAAGGGTGGACCTCTGAAAATTGGAGGAATCTGCATCGATTCCGACCATCACGCAATTGGCCATAGTGATGCTGATGTACTGATGCACGCAATCACCGACGCAATTCTCGGGGCACTGTCTGAACCGGACATCGGGCGTCTATTTCCCGACGACGCTTCAGAAAACCACCGTCGTGACAGTGCTGATTTCCTTAGCGAGGCAGTGCGAAGACTTTGGCAACACCAAATGCAGATTGTTAACTTGGATTGCGTGATCCTAGCCGAGCAACCAAAGATGTCACCTCACATCGATCTGATGAAGGAAACGCTGGCGCCGATACTTGGAATAGAGACGAGTCAGCTCGGCATAAAAGCAAAAACTGGGGAAAGCGTGGACGCCGTTGGTCGAAGTGAAGCCATTTCAGCTAAGGCCGTGGTTTTGATCGCCAAGGCTTGAACAAGATGCCTGAAGATCGTTTCTGAATCACTGGATTTGGACGTGATGACCATCCGATTTTACTCTGTTTTTGATTTGCCCCACCCTTCGAACCCATGTCCTATTGAGCACCTGCATGGGTCATCTGGAAATCCATGAGTGACCGAAATACATGTTCTGAATCCCCATGCCCCCCCTCTACTCAGTGAAAGATTCAAACCGAGCCCAACCCTCTAATGGCGGGTTGGGCGCATTTCAACATCAGACACGCAAGCAACAGCAAGCTCACCGCCGAGATCCTAGGGGTGCACAAATCGACCTCTCCAAAACGCTCGCGCCTCCCTATAATCTCCCTGACCCAGCAACAACCACTGCTCAGGCGGATGGAGATCGGCTGGTTTCACCTCGCTCCAACGCTGAATCTGGAGACCCTTCATCGCACGCTCGGCGGGCCAGATGCTGACTATCCCTGATCACGAATCGCAACATTTTCAATAACGAATTCATCAAACCGATGCCCGAAATACGCGTCTACAATACTCTCAGTAAATCCAAAGAACTTTTTCAGCCACTTGAGCCGCCAAAAGTTGGAATTTATCTTTGTGGACCCACCGTTTACGCCGAGTCCCATATCGGCCACATGGTGGGCCCCGTGATCTTTGACACCATCAAACGATACCTTAGCTACAGCGGATATGAAGTTACATGGGTGGTGAATATCACGGATGTCGACGACAAGTTAATTGCTAAAAGCAGGGAACGACAAATCCCAGTCAGTCAGATTGCTTGTGAAATGACAGCGGATTACCTTGCGAATTTGCGAGAACTGGGAGTCAATCAGATTGACTACATGCCGCGGGCAACTGACCACATCCCGGAAATCATTCAATTCATCAAGGACCTCGAAGAGAAAGGGTTTGCTTACGCGGTCGATGGAGATGTATTTTTTGAGGTCGCAAAAGACCCGCGATACGGGCAACTCTCGAATCGAAGCGTTGATGACCAGCAAGGTGAAGGTGGCGAAGCGGCTGCAAAGAAACGATCTCATGGTGACTTCGCTTTGTGGAAGCAAGCAAAGTCCGGGGAAATTTCCTGGAGTAGCCCATGGGGAGAAGGACGACCGGGCTGGCACATCGAATGTTCTGCAATGAGCCATGCAATCCTTGGTACCACCTTTGACATCCACGGGGGCGGACTCGATTTGATGTTCCCGCACCACGAGAACGAACTCGCACAAAGTGGATGTTGCCACGCAGCACCAATGACAACCTATTGGATGCACAACGGCTTAATGCGAGCAGGCGAGAAAGGTAAAGTTGGTGGTAAAAGTGACCGAGAACAATCTTCGACGGACGAGCCTGCCTCAGGAAAAATCAGCCGAAGCAAAGGCGATGGTGGCCTCTCATCTGTGATTCGCCGACACACTGGTGAGCGAATTCGGTTTTTTCTTCTTCGCACTCATTATCGATCCACCATCGTCTACAACGAGGATGGCCTCCTGGAAGCGGGTGCATCACTGGAAGGTTTTTATCGATTCTTTGATCGATTCAATGAGATCACCTCCGAGATTGAATGCTCGAAGTTCCCGGGGCAACTGTTCTACGAACTCGAAGTCTCGAAAACTCGGGAACCAAGTGATCTACCATCCAGTGACGACCCGTTGCAAAACTTTGCTTTAGAGAGTCGTGGGAAATTCATCGCCGCGATGGACGATGACTTTAATAGCGGAGCAGCAATCAGCATTCTGTTTGATCTCCTTCGAGCTTTAAATCGCCACATTGATCAAAATAATCTTGGTCCAGGATCCAAGAGTGAGACTTCAGAGGTGCAATCCCTTATCCAAGCAACAAGAACTCTACGAGAACTTGCCAACGTGCTGGGACTCTTCATCAAACCAAATCATAATGCAAATTCCGGCGATGAAGCCGACTCGGTGCTGCTCGATGATGTCATGCGTCTGCTCATTGATTTGCGAAAGGATGCCAGAGAAAAGAAAGACTACGCAACTGCGGATGTCATCCGAAATCGACTCACTGATCTGGGCGTTGCTTTACTCGATAAAAAAGAGGGCACGAACTGGGAACGCAGTTCGTGAATATGGTGAATCCAGCACCCAATAAAAATCCCGATAAAACTCGAGTTCTTGGTATCGACCCGGGACTCAATACCACCGGCTATGGGGTGATTGAATTTGATAACCATCAACCAGGATTTGGACGCGGTCGAATCCTCGAAGCAGGAATCGTCAAGAGCAAAGCCGCAGCAAGTATTGAATCACGCCTGCGAGAAATCTATACGGGGGTGAATGAAGTGATTCAATCCTTCCATCCGGACTTACTCGCTCTGGAACAACTTTTTTCACACTACGAGCGACCCAGAACAGCAATCTTGATGGGGCATGCAAGGGGAGTCATCTGCCTCGCCGCGGGACAGGCTGGTATCGACGTTGCGCACTTTGAACCAACCCGAGTGAAAAAAGTGATGACCGGAAATGGGCGAGCGCCAAAACATCAAATCCAATCAGCGGTCAAAATGCACCTCGGACTGGATAAAATCCCTGAGCCAGCAGATGTTGCTGACGCACTTGCGATTGCATTATGTGGCCACCATCTTGGAACCAAATCCTCAATGGAACAAAAACTTGGCATCTAACGATAACAAGTTGAATAATCACCTCGTCTCCACTGCGATTCACTTCAAACGATAGGCTTAACCTCTGTGATTGTTACGATTCATGGCAAACTAACTCACATTGGTGAGACATCCATTTTTATTCAATCAGATCCATTTGAATATGAAGTGCTGGTTGCTGACTACACTCGTCGGCAATTACAGCCCGACCTTGGTGAACTGACACGACTTCACACCCTCAATTACATCGAAGGCAATCTTCAGGGCAGCCGAATGACGCCACGTTTAATCGGATTCCTGACAGAACCCGAACGTCAGTTTTTTGATTTATTCTGCAGCGTCGATGGGGTGGGAATGAAGAAAGCACTGCGGGCGATGGTACGACCAGTCTGTGAACTAGCAGTAATGATCGAAGAACAAGATGCCAAGGCTCTCTCCGCTTTACCCGGAATTGGCCCAGCAACCAGTGAAAGAATCATCGCAAAATTGCGACGCAAAATGCCGAGATTTGCTCTCATGGTCCAACGCAGCAGCACTGGGTCGGAATCTAACTTAGGGTCTCCGGTCACTGAAGAAACCTTTGACGCATTGATCGCCTTGGGACACAGCGAAGTGGATGCCCGAAAACTCATTGATGACGCGTTAGCATCCGGAAAGAAATTCAAAGATACAGAATCTCTACTAACAGCTATCTATCAGCGCGCTCAGTGAAACGAAAAATAGAGACGATGTTAGCCGTCTCAGCAAATTCGAGAGCATTCGATCACGGATTATCCGGTGCGATTCATTCTGTTTCTCAATAGGCCTTTGCAAAAACAGCACGTTTTTGAGCTGGTCGACCGGTAAAGAAACAAACGCCTGGTTCTTCGTTGTCTTTTAAAGGTATACATCGAATCGTCACCTTTAATTCCTTCAACAGAGGCTCGATGGCCATCTCGTCAGCAAAGTAGCAATTTGCAAAACCACCATGCGCTGACGCTTCATCCGTTGTAGAAAAGAAATCTCGGAAATCTGATTCGTTGAAGATATCTCTTGTGTTATCCACTCGCAGTTTGAGTGCCTTGTCAAATAGCGACTGTTGCATCTCCTGCAAAATATCACCCACATTCCCTACAAAATCGTTCCTGGCCATCCCAATACTTTTGGGTTGATCTCGACGACCCATGAAAACAGAATTTTTCTCGATATCCTTGGGCCCCACCTCAAGGCGAATGGGAACACCTCGTTTTACGTGATGCCATTTTTTCTCTCCACCGCGCACATCCCGATCATCAATTGCAACACGCACTTTGTCACCGGCGAACTGAGTGCTTTCCAATTCTGATCGCAATGCTTCGACGTATTCCAACACCTCTGCTCTCTGTGAATCGTCTCGATATATTGGCAAAATCACTACCTGTTCTGGTGCCAACCGAGGAGGCAGAACCAAACCATCATCGTCGCTGTGTGTCATGATTAACGCGCCGACCAGTCGAGTTGACACTCCCCAACTGGTTGTCCATGCATACTGGCGTTCACCATTTTCTGCCTGAAACATAATCTCTTGTGCCTTGGAGAAGTTTTGCCCCAAGAAATGACTTGTACCGGCTTGCAGAGCCTTACGATCCTGCATCATTGCCTCAATCGTAAGTGTCTCAACCGCACCGGGGAAACGCTCTGCCGGGGTCTTGCTTCCAATCACTACTGGCATTGCCATCCAATTCTCGGCAAAGTCAGCGTAGACGTTGATCATCTGATCGGTCTCGGCAATCGCCTCTTCGCTGGTCGCGTGTACCGTATGGCCTTCTTGCCAAAGGAACTCGGCAGTCCTCAAAAACATACGAGTCCTCATCTCCCACCGAACAACATTTGCCCACTGATTAATTAAAATTGGCAAATCGCGATGGCTCTGCACCCACTTGGCATAAGTCGCCCCAATAATTGTCTCGCTGGTTGGGCGAACAATCAGGGGTTCCTCCAGTGGACCTGCGGGACGAAGTCCACCCTCGGGATCCGGTTCGAGTCGATGATGCGTCACCACAGCACATTCCTTGGCAAACCCCTCAACATGCTCCGCTTCCTTTTCCAGATAGCTCATGGGGATGAAGAGCGGGAAGTATGCATTCTGATGACCGGTCGCTTTAAACATGTCATCCAAAGCTCGCTGCATGTTCTCCCACAGTCGATATCCCCATGGCTTGATCACCATGCAACCGCGCACAGGTGAACTCTCCGCTAAATCAGCCGACCGGATCACCTGCTGGTACCACTCGGGGTAGTCTTCAGCACGAGTTGGTTGTATCGCGGTTCGTGGAGCTTTCGCCATGAGTCAATCAGGATGTTAGAGGGTTCTAGTTGATGGTCAGAAAACCTTCTTACAAGGTCGCCCGACTTTTCAACGTTATGAGTCCTACGGAATTGCCATTTCGCACTGCTCTTGCTTCTCATCAGCAAAAAGCAACCAGTATCTTTATTCTGGACAGAATTCGAGATCTGAACAGCCCCCGCGCACAGACAATTGTGAAGCAAATCATGTTCAATACAAACACTCCTTGCATCACGTTCATCAACCGAGTAGGCAGCACGATTCTTACTAACGCACTTCAAATCAGAACGATGGATGCAGTCAAAACCGCGCCCAATTCGATGTGGTTTCTCAATGCATTATTTTCGCAACTTAGATCACGCTGCCCAATGACATGTAATCGATTTATTATCGGGATATAAGTATTCAGGTTGGCCGCACTTCAGAGTAAGCGTGACCCCTGAAAGATCGCTTCAACAAGTGCACATCTTGCTGCCACAAACATCCCAGTAAAAACTTGGTACTTCCGCAACATAAAATTGATTCAAAGCATCCCAACGGTCTACATCGACTAGCCAATACGTTGCAAGATTAGTGATCAGGACATTTAATCGCCAAGTCTTGAACTCAAACTAAGTCGTTGTTTCTTTTTGACTGTAGCATTGGTGCCAAAATCGAGTCATCGCTAACTCATCCATTGCTTTCCGATCCCGCCGAAGCTGATCATTTCCGACTCTCTCCCGGTCAAGTTGCTCAATTTTCTTAAAACGCTTTAACTCTATCTCGGCTTCGTCTAGTTGTTTCCTACTGCGAATGCGATTTTCCACCAACGGTTCTTTCTGTTGGAGCAATCCGTTCAATCTCGCTTGCAATTGAACTTCATAACGGTTGTGGCTGCGCAGTCGTTCAAGCGAGACAACTCCAAAACGCTGCGAGCGGGCCAATTCCTGCAACCCAAGTTTTTCCTCTTCAGTGACCCTGATTTCTAATTCAACCTTTTCCACCGCATGCACCGCATTTGCGAGATTCACCGCACAGCGATCTCGTTCATGTCGCCGCAAACGGATAATGGTGTCAAAGCGTGTCAAAGACATCTTCACTCCCTCAACATCCTACGTTTAGAGATTAACCGAAGTGCCAACAGGATCGAGCCGGGACATATCTGCCATTTGATTGTCCTGAAGCAAACGAGGTGCCTGATTTATCAGTTCGACCAGCGACTGCTGAGCATCATCCAACGAGCAAATCTGGCGAAAGTCTTGTTTCAGATAATCTCTCATGGAGTCGCGAATCGCGATAGCTGTATCAATTTTCTCATCATTCCCCTTTCGGTACGCACCAATCGAAATCAGATCTTCGGTACGGCGGTAATCCGCGAGGTACTGTCGAGCCTTGGAAACCGCATCCGAAACATGTTGATCAACTAAATTCGGTTGTAGGCGACTCAATGAACTTAAGATATCGATCGGAGGGTACTGTGCCGCCTCCGCGAGTGCGCGATCAAGTACAAAATGCCCGTCCAGGAGGCCACGTAATGAATCCGCAATCGGTTCATTCTGATCATCACCCTCCACGAGCACTGTGTAGAAAGCGGTGATTGTTCCCAAAGACGTTCTGCCGGCCCGCTCTACGAGACGGGGTAATTCATGAAATACGCTGGGAGGATACCCTCGTGTTGTCGGTGGCTCACCCGCGGCCAATCCAATCTCACGTTGCGCCATCGCAAACCGTGTGACCGAATCCAGCAGCAACAAAACGTGTTGGCCTTGATCACGAAAAGACTCCGCGATGGCCGTTGCCGTCCATGCCGCTGAAACACGTTGTGCTGCCGGTGTATCACTGGTGGCAGCAACCACAACACTGCGAGACAACCCCTCCTCACCAAGAATATTATCAACAAACTCCTTAACCTCTCTACCTCGCTCTCCAACCAATCCGATCACAATTCGATCCGCATGACAGCCCTTGGCGAGCATACCCAACAAGGTGCTTTTCCCGATCCCTGATCCAGCAAAAATCCCTATTCTTTGACCTTGACCGCACGTGAGCAATCCATCAATTGCTTGGACACCGGTTTGAAATGGCTGATTAATTGGTGGTCGTTCCATCGAAGTCGGTGGATTCTGCTCGGCCTTCACGTTTGTCAGATTGCCCGGCATGGCAAGACCGTCCAAGGGTCGGCCGAAAGCATCAATCACACGACCGCACAACGCGTCTCCTACACGTAGCTGCAAACTATTTTGCACCAGTTTCACGGAGTCACCTGCCGCGAACGAATCCATCACTTCCAGTGGAGCTAGAATTGGGCGAGACCCACGGAAACCAATGACTCGAGATTTTGTGCAAGAACCGTTACTCGACCGAACCTCGCAGATTGCTCCAAGCGGTGCGGTGATCCCCTCAAGCTCAATGGACTCGCCGGTAACCGCAGCAACCCTTCCCAAGACTCGGTGATGAAGAGCTTCTCTTAATCGATCCTCTATGACCGATACATTTGGCAGTGCGGGAATTCGAATGCAGAATTCTTGATTCGTTACTTGATTCACTTCAGTACTGCTCCGAGTTGCTCCAGTTGTGCATTTAGACCAGCATGAATCTCGCCACCTTCCTGAAGAATCAAGATCTCATGTCGTCCAACATTCGGGTCTGCACAGACTTCAATCTTCTCGGGTAAATCTCGTTGGCAAAGCATCCTATCGAGTAAGTCACCCACTTGTTCCAGAGCATCTGGGTGAAGGATTACTTTCAAGGCTTTTGATGAACGGGTACTCGCAATCGCTTCTCTCGCCCAATTAATCATCAACTCCGGTTGAAGATTCAGCTCACGTTTGACAATCCGCTCAGCAATTGAGATTGCAACACCCGGAAGGGTTTCTGAGTAGGCCGCCATCCAATTCTCGTGAGCTTCTTGAAGTTGACCCACAATCTCTTGAAGACGATTAACCTCCTCGCGCGCCTTGATTTCAGACTGTTCCGCGACACATTGCTCAAATTCAGCCTGAGCTAGAAGCGTCCCCTCTTGGTAACCAAGTTCACTTGCGTTCTTTTTAATTTGAGTAGCTTCGGCCTCTGCCGCTGCAAGGATCGTCTTGATTTCCTCCTGACAGGAGCGTAGGCGTTCCTGACTCTCCTCAACAAAATCGGAAAGATTAAAACCAAGAAGACCACCTGATTCGGAGCTTGTCGTCGCAACCTCTTCCGCAGTCAGTGACCGCTTCAAAATTTGAGCCATAAAGGCGATCTCCTAGGCAGATGCGACGTGGAGGGAAGGGTGTTGCTGATCAAGCAGCGAAGTCTTTACAACGCTTCGCTTTGCGTCGTCTATTTCGTGAAGGCTCATCGATTGCATTGAGTTCATTTTGTCCTGCACAGATCGAACTTGTTCCTTGGGCAAAAAGGCTAGAACATTATTGGATATCCGATTTGGCAAGCCGCAAAGTGCCAAAATAGCTTCGTGAGTGGGAACACAACCCAAGGCGTGACAGAGCTCTTTTGGCTTCATCTTTAACAAATGCTCATGCACCTGTTCCGCTGACCATTGATCCGTCATGTGACCTTGGTTTGATTCCTTTTGACTCGCCAATGGCAAGCTGACTTCAATGGAATCCATACCAGCAGCGGTCGTTTCAAAAACTTGTGAGTTAAGGGCCTCTAAGTCCGCTGCTGATTCATCACCGGTCACATCTGCCACAGCAGCATGCCGATACGATATCGCATCGGCATCCACCGGACCATTTGGCGTCGTTAAACTAGTCTGAGGCATCACATCTAAGATCGCCTTCAACGCCATCTGGCCAGACTTACTTGAAGATGCAACCCTTTTGTCCTTAAGTCTTCGACTGAAATGCTCTGCCAACTCCTCAAATGCAGCTTGAGGAATCTCACCGAGTCGACTGATGCGATCCAGCGATTCTCGCTGAAGTGAAAGACCCATTTGAGGAACTGTTTTAGCAGCAAGCGTTGGTGAGATGGACGCCAACACAATGGCGATGGTTTGCGGATGCTCGGCCCCCAACAGCGTCGCCAGAAGCTGCGAATCAACCTGATTCAAAAAACTAAGATGAGAAGAAAAATCCTCTTGAGAAACCGGGCATTCCTGACCCTGCAGTTCATCTGAATTGGACAACTTGCTTTCAGCATTAATTCTTCGACCATCCCGAGAACCAGCAACTTCACCAATCGATCCAGATGTTGTTAACTGAAGAAGGTCTGAGCCCTTCGCCAGGCCCTTTTTCTGCTGCTGCAGTGATGTCCTAAAAAGCTGCAGCGCGCGTTGACGCTCCAACGGATCCACATCCGACAAATCATCCATCGTTTGCCGAATCTCACGTCGAACGCTCGGATCCAGCGATCCAATAATCTTCAGGACTGTGGCTTGAGGTAGGTCGTCTAGAACGATCGCGATGCGACGTAACATCGCCTCATGATCTGATTCGTTACTCCACCTACCAGTCGACATAATTCCAAGGCTCTCAACCACCACGAATTCTGTTCAAACGTCCGCCCAACCCTTGGGCCACAGAAGTCAATTCTGACTGATTTGTTTATAGATAAATCACTGAGTCAGGCGAAAGAGAGAAACAGAATCCAATTCTCCTTCGGGAATAATTGGTTAAGAAGGCTTTGGCTTGATCCACGTGGCCCAAACCTTGGATTCGGGGCAGATGAATCATTCCGGTATCGCCGATTTTGAACCACGCCTTTTCCAGCTCTAAGCCGCTTCACTGAACCATTTACGAATCACGCTTGTCGCAATTTCAGGGTTTGCATCAATCTGCAATTGCAGATCCTCTCTCAGGGATTGGCTCTGGTTCGTCAAACCCTCGGAATCACTGAAAGGAACTGACGCGACATCAGCTGCTTCACCATGGGTGGCAACCGCGGAATCAGAAGAACCGAATTTTCGGTCAAGAAGGTCGCGTGTCGTAGACCTTGCAACCCACAGAGCCAAAAAAGCAAAAACAACGAAAACTAGGCTTTGCCACGATTCGGAGATCCAAGTTAGCATTCCGTCGGCGGTTGCTGATTGACGAGTTGGGTTGGAGGGGAAATCTGTGTAATCCCAGACTTCAACCAAGGGAGCATCATTGGATCCCAACTCAACCTGCGGCAATAGAACCGTTACGGCTGTCTGAATGATTCTCTTTGTTTTACCACGCAACAGGTCGAGATCTGCCTCCGTCATCAACGGCGGCTTCTCTTCGTGATTCAGATGAATGTTCTTGCTGGATTCTTGAAAATGCAACTGCTCGTAGTAACTAATCGGCAAACCTACGGAAACACGAACTGACTGAACCTGTAGTGACGCCAAACGCGATGCTTCATATTCCTGCCCTGTAATCACTTTGGTTTCAGTCCCATCATGACCCTCTGATGAAAGGTGATTCAAAATGGTGGCTCGATTCCCAATGGCACTCGCGTTTTTTTCTATATGATCGACTAATGCACTGGGTCTCCTAGCAACCTCAATAACGTTGCTCGACGTCAACACGCTTTCTGAATTAGGCTGAAACTTGAGCACCGCTTTCTCCACGTCCATCGTTGGATCAATCTGTGCGGAGACGGCAACCTTCGCGGGAAATCCAGTCAGAAGCGCGCGTATTTTCTGTTCAATCCTCATTTCTGCTTCACGCTGTTTACGCAGTAACGGATCATCATTCTCAACCGATGATGAACCGTTTGAGTTGGTGTCAATCACAACAATATCCTCAGCGTTCAGGCCCGCATAAGAACCTCGAACCAACTCCTCGATATTTTTTCTTCGGTTGCCGTTAAGTGACTGATTTCCCTCGGGAATAACCAGCACACTTGCCGACTGTGGCCGGGTAGCAGACAGACCACGTCTCTCTCCCTGATCGTATTCAACACTCGCCCACTGAATATCAGGAAATGCAGATATCTTGATCCCTAAATCCTGCTCCTTGGCAAGCATCTCTCGGGCGTTACGTAACGATGAGGAATCGAATAGATTCGCTGCCTCAATCGCATCTTTCGTGTGATTGCGTAATGTGATTGGCAAAGAAGATGTATCAGACAAAGTCGCGAGGTATTCTGACCTTTTCTGGGATGGAATTGAAATCCGGCGGCCTTCCCGACGCCAGTCGTTTAATCCCGCCTTGCTGAATGCAAGCTCAATTGCATCAAGTTCATGCTCCATCAACACACGCCCGCCAAACAACTCCTCACTCTTACTGACATCCGCAGAGCGAACCAATAAAGTAAGTCCGACCATCACCATGGCGACCAAAATTGCCGAGAGCACTCGCGACTGCATCGGCATCGACGCAATGACCGCACGGACTTGGCCAGTAGACTGCTTTACTAAATCCATTTTCTCAGGCAATCATCTTTATTTTTGATTAAACCGCTTTGGCACAACTTCTTTCGCCCGAACTCAATGAAAACAAGGCAGCTTCTTCAAGCGACAGGTAGCGGAGGAACCTCGATTCATTTCGCAATGAAAAACAGTCCCGTCTCAATTTCTCCACCTGTGTATCTATGCGACACGACGCTGAACTTGATGTCGACTCGGAAACTTGATCGTGACCGCGCCGCCCCCTTGGGGACAATTCTGCCACGCCAAGGATGCACCGATTGAAGCTGCAACCAGAGGAAGTCGCTTCTCGCGCTGCTCGATATCACAGCCCGTGTCAGCAATCTCTAGCTCGATGCCCGTCGGTGAGTCGAAAGCCGTCACGTTGAGATCACCACCCGATGGCATCTCCTCCAATGCTTGATTCACTAATGCCTGTAGCAGGTCAACCGTCTTGCTAACTTCCTCTGGCACGCCTATTGAGGTGTCAATATCAAGCTCCAAGCAAATCGGAACCTCGTGTTGAATCAACATCGGACCCACAACTGTCTCTACCAAAACGGCCAAAGAATGACAGTCATTGGGGTCAATCCAGTGATTTGACATAATCCATTCCCAATACAGGAGTCTCTGAAAGAGATAATGCAACGTTTCCATGTCTGATACCGATTGGACGTCCCTCAGTGCAAGATGTATCAGTCACAAAGCACCCCCAAGGTGGTGCATGTCCGCCGTCTCAAAAGTACAGTGGATATTTTGCTGTCATTCATTCAAAACGGATTGAAATGTTGCGGGCTCTTTTGTCACTCTCATGGGCACTGAAGGATAAGCATCAATCAAAGCACAGGTGGAAAGATCCTTTTCGTATCCAAGCTGGATTAAATTTCGTCCACCCTGAGTATGCCGCAACCTTTCACTCAACTTCGAATTTGACGGATGCCCGTTAATATCGAAATCAAAAGAAAACCAACTTTGCCAGAGCTGAAATGCCAATTCCGAGGAATCATCAACCGCTGTTGTCAACCTATTTCGACGCACCTGTGAAATGATCGCTCCCGCTAGCAATACATCCTCTAGGGTTACAGAACGATCTGTACCCGCGCAAACCAAACAGACTGACGAGTACTGCGAAATCACCTGAACCATGCTCGATAGATTTAGAAAGCTAGCAACTGCTAACTCAGGAATTCCTCGCACTGCGTCAATCGCCCGAGTGCCGTTGGTGGTGGTTAAAATCAGGTCATGCTGTCGCACTCGATCGCTTGAATAATCACTTGGGGAATTACCCAAATCAAAACCTGGAATCCTCTTGCAATCCCGTTCCCCACACAGAAGCGTCGAATGAGAACGACCTTTTGCCAAAAGCTCGGCTTCGGCAACGGCTCGACAAGTGATGATCTTATTGGCACCAGCGTGGAGCGCAGCGGTCATCACCGAGGTTGCACGAAGAACATCAATTACGATGGCAAGCTCGCAATGGGATTCTATCTGCAGGGAAGGATCTCGCGTGCTCTCCAATTCGCCCGATGACGCCTTCAATAAGTCTGGTAGCAGCAGCGTTTTCAGCTTCATTTTGAATCGTTCCTACCCGCCGAGACACAGAAGCTCTATTAATCTGTAAGAAATGTTTCTCACTTTGCTATGGGAAAATGTAGCGAACCCAATTCCTCACGGTCTGACCGGGAATATAAGCAACTGGCTGTCCCAATATCCCCTCACCCACCACAACCGCTCTCTGCGATTGCCCAAAACTTACCCATGAACCTCGAGGAACTCCTCGATGCAATTGCAATTGCGAAGGGTTAGAAAATGGCACCAAACCATTAGAGACACGAACACCCTGCCCGACACCGGTCGTTGCCGTCTGGCTCATCGTATTTGTCGATGCGTAACCAGTTTGTGGCAGACAATTGACTCCCCAGGACGTGGTCGCAACATAGCCGCTCGGTGGAGATACAAAGGTGGAATTATCCATGGTGGCAAATTGGTCACCCAATTGAGGTGGTGAAAATGGAGCATAGTCCTGCGAACCAGCCGTAACACCCGAATTTGGGCTGCCAGGAGCTTCAAAACCCCTAGGTAACTCACGTTTAAGTGGCAGATTACCCGACGAAGGACCCGTTAGTGAGGTCGATGGCAATGGGCTTGAACTAGGTGGTTGCGAAAAGGGCTCTGGAGCCTGACCCAAACTTGATCCTGCAGAACTTGTGTCAAAACCACCGGGATCTTGAGGCTCTGCCAGATTGTCTGATTCAGCTGCCGGGAACTGAAATTGCGCTTGCGCAACAACACCGACGGGTGAACTTGGGCCAACCTCATCTTCCATCGCCAGCGAAGTGACAGACGGCTCAATCAATCGATAATCAGACCGTCGATCGCTTCGATAGCGATCAACGGGACTACCTTCCGTGATTGGACGCATTCTCATCTGCGGTGATTCAAATCCCTGACCCTCGAGCAAGGACAAACCTGTTAACTGCGGCAGCAAAGAGACCGCCAAGAACAAGCAAAAACGGCAAATGATCTTTTCTTCAAATTGAATATTCATCTTCTCATCGCCCACTTTTTATTATCAGCTTGCGACTCATCATCAAATCAACTGTATCAAATAGGTTGATCGACCAGCACTTGATATGTCTTGTCATTTTTTGGGGCCAAAGACAAGTCCGATGCTCAGCTCTTTACCATGCACCCCAATTAAAAATCCTGCAGAATAGCGGGAATTTGAGGTAATCCGAAGAACGACAGCAACCAGCGGCGAAATGAGACGCAGTCAACAGAGCTTGGATCCTGTCAGACATTCACGATCGAATAAGCACAATCAAGCACGGCCAAAAAGAACTTCGGCACATTGGATACCTTGTGAAATCAAGGCACCTGACTTTTAAGATTTCTTTGCCGCGGCAGCCCCAAGCACCGCTGGAACCAAAAAACACTCGTCATCCGCTGACGGCGAATTAGCCAAAGCCTGCTGCCGAGAAACACCAGCGACTACCTGATCTGATCTCCAACGGTTATCGACGTCTAATGCCGTGGTCATCGGTTCCACACCCTCGGTGTTTAAAGCCGACAAACCCTCAACGAACTCAAAGATCTGCCCGAGTTGAGGCCGAACTTGGGCCACCTCGAGATCAGTGAGTTCAAGCCTAGCCAGATAGGCTAGCTTTCGGACGTCATCATCCGTGAGTGTCACTGGGCTACTTCTTTGCGCTGCTGACGTCGAACGGTTTTGTCTTCACCGTCTTACGCACAATACCGCTTCGAATGCACTGTGTGCAAACTCGCATGGTGGTATTTTGCCCACTCGGCAGCGTTACGTGCACTTTCTGCAGATTGGGAACGAATTTCCTTCTTGTGATGCCGGTAATTTTGGTACCTACACCACCCAAGTACTTCGCTTTACCACGGGTTTCGACACGATTGCCCATTTGGACTTTCTTGCCGCAAGCTTCACATTGCCGTGCCATCAGTAATCTCGATTGATCGTTCTATTCAAAATGTCAACTGTTAAGAAGGTTGCGGAGTATAGCGGGCAACCTTGATCCCGTGAAGCAGGAATTCGGCATGAAAAACCTGCGACGGGGTAAAACAAGTCAAAGACACCCCCCTCAAGCTCGTTTCCCAACCAGCCGCAACCCCCTCCATAGAGCCACCTAAAGCAGCCGCACTCGTGTCAGTCGGGCCGGGAAATGCTTGGCGAAGTTCTAAATCATGCAGAATACGATTCCTGTCCCTGGGCAGAAAGAATGCCCTCTTGATGAGGATCCCAAGATTCGATCGAACACGGCTCATCTGGGTTGTTTCTCTAAAAAATACCCGCACGGCCGATCAGGTGGGTGAAGGATAGGATCCCACAAATATTCCGAAATAAGGGGCGTCAAAGTGAGGGATCACAATTGCTCTATCGATAGCCTCGGAGATCACAGACGATTCGACTCAAGAATCGACTCAGGAGTGCCGAAGATCGAAATAATCGGCATAACCGATACAAACTAACAGCTTTCAAATCAGGCTAATTTTGGCACCGATTCGAAGAAACAAGACGCTGGACCATGGGTCACCGAGAGCAAGAAAATGATACGCTCACTGCTAACGATAATTTTCTTCTGTTCGCTAATTGGCGGCTGTGCACCTCTACAAGTGCCAACGAATCCATTTGGCACCAAAGCTGACGATGGATTTCGACAGCACGGATCTGCAAGCCGTGTTGACGGTTCCATGACTGAGCAAGTCTACCACTCCGTTCGGCAGGCGAAGTCTGACAACGGAGTGGTCTTGCAGGTCGTTGGCGACTCACCCACCGCTCGCGTGCTTCCACTTCCGGAAGCCGGTCAGTCGGTTTACGTCAGCGAACTACTCACACAAACGGGTGTGCTCGGAAAACTGGGACATGTCGAGGCAACGCTCTACCGTCACTCTGACGAAATCATTGGTGGTATTCCAATGGAGATTAAGATGGGCCGCAGTCGAGACAATGTGCAGCCGGCAAGCGACTACGCCCTTCAACCGGGAGACCGGCTATTGGTCTCCAAGGCAGCCAACCCAGCATTGGAGATGTTACTTGGTGGCCTGCTCGGCCGTTAGTCGCCGCTTGCCGTGCCGCTCAATGTTCTTCACAGAGCGTCATCAAAAGCGGCCTCACCAAATCTCATAGCTCTTTCAAGCAACAACTTTCTCCAGCAACCTTTTGGGTGACACACCGTTCGCATTCATTAAACCTTCTCACCCAATAGAAAAATGTGATGGGTATGCATTTCTGGATGCCCCATGACAAGACGGCTTTGGACGCCTTGTCATTGCGACGTTATCGCTGTTTCGAAGCAATTCAATCGTCAAGCTGCTTGACACGAAGATTTCGAAAATAAACCTTGCTCTTGGGATCATGAGCCTGCAATGCAAATGTGCCGGAATCTAGCCTCCGCTCGAATTGTTTACCCTCGGGTTGTTTGTTAACGGGTTCTGTGTAATCCACGAGGGTCTTACCGTTAACTTTTAGTTCGATGCGTCGACCGCGGACAATAATCTCTTGTGTGTACCATTCATTGTCTTTTAAACCCGGATCGGCCACGTTCTCCACCGCGTAAAGACTGCTGGTCTTCTTGGGATCAGTGTGTGAAATATTAACCTGACATTCGTAGCCAAATTTCGGCCAACCTGTTGGTTGATACTTTGTGTGAAAATAGATACCCGCATTACTTCCCGGTGTGGTCATCACCTCTGTGATGAAGTGGAAATTTTTAAACGGGGCAAGGTCACCATCATAAAAAAGATGACAACGCTCTCCATCACACACCAGCATTCCGTCCATGACTTTCCAGCTTTCAGGATTTTCTTCTGCGACTTTCCAACCCTCTAAAGACTGACCGTCAAAGAGAGGTATAAAACCGGCTTTATCTTCTGCGTGTATTGATGGATTCGTTAGGGTGGAAAAAGCCAATAGCATGAATGCAATAAACTTGGTTCTCATGGACACTCTATCTTCTTAATTGAGGAATTAATGAAGCAGCAGGTACTCTGGCATGCCGCAGTTACCAGAATAACTTACTTTTCAATCAAAAGCCTTTAAATGCCTGAGGGCACAGCGCAACAAAAACCGCCTGCTGTAAAACAAGCAGACGGTTGATGTTTCTCGAATTAAAGCTATTGGGCGTTACTTGCCTGAATTAGTCGCTGGAATCTCGTTGTTCTTGATCTTCTCAGCGAAGGTTTTTCCGTCCTTGCTTTTATGCTCACCGGCTTTCTTGAATCCCGCGAGCAGCTTTGCCTTCGCCTCTTCAGGATTTTCCTTCACGTAATCCTTGGGGAAATCTTCTGCATCCAAGTACTTATGAATCGCCTGGCCGTACTCGTTACGGACTTTCTTCTTGTCTTCTCCGTTGACGTGGCAAATGTAGCATCCTTGGGTTTTAACCGCCTTCTGGAAACCTTCATCGGCATCCTTGTTAGCGAACTCAGCCTTCCAGAACTTACTGAAAGTGCTGTTGGCCAAGACAGGGCTGGCGAATAGCATCAAACATCCGAAAATCACAGCAAAACGTTTCATTCAAATACTCCAAAAGTTGCTAGGCCCCCGAGTTCTCGGTGAGTAACCAAGTCGAAAATACTTGGCTAAAACTGGGGAGGTGGGATAAATTGGCGAAATGGACTTGTTGGTTGTCTCCTAACAATTAAGTCCCAAAACACCAAAAAAGTCAAACGACTTTTTAATTGTTAGCGATTTGCGTTGAATCGCAAAGCCGCCCGAACAGTATTGACGTCAAATTCGCTTCGAGCGGGAGGGTTTGGAAGGGCCTTTTCGTCGAATCCAAGCGGACTTTCGTCTTCCTGTCGATAATTTGCGGGTGATCTTTGGCTAGCCGGGACATTAACCACCCCCTCGAAGGCCCAGTCAACCGTCCATCTAGGTGATTTGTCAGCCGCCCACTCAACTTCACGTCCCGCAATCTCATCCATCGTGACGAGATCGCGATTTTCCCCCTGAGAGGAGACTCGTAGCATCGGATCGGAACGACCGGGGTTGGTCACATAGGTATTTGAGGCTCCCTGGAGTTTCAAGGGCTGGACCAAAGAAACTGAATCGACGCCTCGAAAGTCATAATGGGGAACAGCCGCGTCGACCCAAAAAACGCATTCGTGCGCCAACCGATCAACATTCACTGGATAGGCACCACTGACACCGACCCGCATCAACAAGATCCCCTTGGGTGCATGCGCGGTGACCCTCCAAAATTTCAGCCGGATTGGCCCGCTCTCTGGCTCTGGTTTTTGCCTTGCTCCCGATGTATCAATCATCCGATCGGTGACCGCCAAAAGCCCATTATCCCAATCAAGCCAAAGCCGCGTGGCATAATCCATCTTCAGCATGCTCATTTGCCCTCGGACAATAACATTGTTCAGTTCCAACCAGACCAATGGTAACGTTTCGTCGGCATATTCTTGTCGATCCTCGATCCTGTCTTGGTCAGTAATAACTTCAAACGCATGTACTTCATCGATCTTTGATGGATTGTTGATAGTGATTGTGCAATCTGTGAATCGAATCAGATCGTTGGGCTTGGATTCAAACAAACAACCGCCATCCAGATCGTCATCAGGAACGTTCCATACGAAATGAATATCCTCGAAGACAATCGGATGCGATCCAATCGAAAACATTTTGGCACGAGCCATCGCAAGCGACTCTTTTACGTCAAAAAGAATCGTGGTTCCGCCAACCGTCGAAGTGATTAACAAGTCATCCGATTCAAGGATTACCGACTGGTTGCACACGATCACGGGTACTGCTAATTCAATCCGACTCGTACTTGCGTGCTGTCGAGCCAAATCCAGTGCTTCCTCGAGACTGTTCGTGGTCACAATCCCCTCCCTTTCCAGATCAGGATCGGGAGTAAAATTTTTGTCAACGACTCGAATCACGCCAACTTCGATATCCACTGCAATATCTGCAAAATTGATCTCCGATGCGCGATCAGCCAACATGATTTCGGGATCCAATCCACTCTCCTGATCAGTCTCCTCAGTTTTTGAAGTGACGGGAAACTCAGAGGATTCGCCTTCGGTCAGCGGTGACATTTCATCGGAGCGAATTCTTGAACTTTCATTTGGATCCACGATAACGGGGGAATCCTCGACAGGCATCTCTTCCGTCACCTCCTGTCCCTCATCTGCAACTTCCCCCGGAACTATTTGCGGCTCGCCAGAGTTGCCCTGACTGGATCCGTTGGTCTGCTCTTGATTCAACCCACCTGATACTGAATCAACCAGTGCTGGATCTGTTACGATTTCTTGCGTTGCAAAATCCGGCACCTGCACCTCCACCCGATAAGCAAGTGATTGAAGCTGAAGCCAACCGGCAACAACAAGCATCAACACAACTGCAACCACCCAAGAAGCGTGCCTTTCAACCAGCAACATCCAAGGCTGAGTTCGAATAATCGGTGATGGATTGAGTGCCTGTGACCTCACAAGACCATCACGCTGGGCAACCTCTCGGAGGTCCGCCATGAGATCATGAGCAGTCTGATAACGGTCGGAGGGTTTTTTTGCGAGCATCTTCTCGACAACTGCCGCAAGACTGTCACTGACCTGAGGGCGTAATTTCCTTACGTCAGGGGGCGGAGCGTTGCCGTGGCTCAATAATTTCTGCAACATCGTGCCACCGGGGTAAGGTGGACTACCGGTGAGCATGAAGTAAAGTGTGCAGCCGAGCGAATATAAGTCACTCCGTAAATCTGCATCACGAGGGTCGGTGGCTTGCTCTGGAGAGATATAGTCAAAGGTTCCCAGAGTGACACCGCTGGCAGTCATATCCTCGCTAAAGTCAAGGTTTGCCGAACGCGCGAGCCCCATGTCGACAAGCTTGATCCCGTCTTCATTCGTAATCAATACATTCGATGGCTTGATGTCGCGATGAACAATTCCCCGGTTCGATGCATGCTGCAGGGCATCACCAAGTTGCGAGGTAAATAACACCGCATCATCAACCGACAGAACGCCGCTTTTGCGAACGAGATCCCGAATGTTAATTCCTTCGATGTACTCAAAGACGATGTAGTGCCAGTCCGCCTGACTACCCACATCAAACACGCGAGCGATCTTTGGATGATCAAGCTTCGCAGCACTTTGAGCCTCGTTTCGAAAGCGACGTCGCAAATCTGGGTCGTCACCGACAAAGGGAATGACCTTAATAGCAACCGTGCGGTCAAGTTGATCATCATGAGCGCGAAAAACAGCACCCATGCCTCCACCACCAATTAATGCCTCTAGCAAGAAATGGTTGAGGTGTTGTCCGAGCAAGACTTGAGCCACCGCCGCGGGTGAGCCTTGCTTCGGTTGAAAGAGTTCTTGTTTGCTGGGACCCCGGGAGGATCCGCGTATCACCGTCTCGGCTTCCGCAATTCTTTCGGACCCATCACCGGAATGGACACTGCCATCTCCACCGACGACTTCACTCTGAGATGAAGCGAGTTGTTCTCCAATCACATCTTTTTCACGAGGGATAGCTGGCTCGTCCGGTTGAGGCACGCTATCAGATACCATGGTTTAGGCTCGTATTGGACGTTGGCAAGTCGCAACAAGGCACACACTGACAATAAATAAAAATCTTCGATTCCCGAAATCGTTCAACAGCAAGCTAATACGTAAGTGGTTCGCGCAAAACTACTTATGAAAGATCAAGCAAGGATAGTTTGCTGACGAACCAGGGTCAACAAAATAGAGCTTGACCGTCTAGGATATCGGCTACAAGCAACACTCCAAAAATCAAGGCTCTCCAATCCATGCTCGTCAGAACCGACTCGCTCGCCGCAAACACCTTATACAGCCGGTTCACAGCGGCCCTCTGTCTTATTTTGGCATTCGCTTCCATTGACCTCCAGCTTCATGCTGCGGATCCACCAAATGTTCTTCTGATTGTTGCTGATGATTTGGGATTTAGCGATTTAAGCTGCTTGGGCAGTTCAGACATGCGGACACCGAATTTGGATCGACTCTTCGCAAAATCTCTAAAACTCGATCGGTTTTATGCAAACTGCCCGGTCTGCTCACCAACACGTGCCTCAATTTTGACCGGTTGCAATCCTGACCGCGTTGGTGTCCCCGGGGTAATCAGAACAAATCCAGCCAACAGTTGGGGAAATTTCTCCCCCATCGCGGAGACACTTCCTGAACAACTCGGTGCTCGTGGCTACCTGACCTCCGCCATTGGCAAATGGCATTTGGGCCTAAAAGATGAAGATCACCCACTAAACCATGGATTCGAAAGCTTTCACGGTTTCTTAGGAGACATGATGGATGATTATTACAACCACCTGCGACATGGCGTGAATTATATGCGTCGCGACCGCGAGGAAATCAAACCCAAAGGTCATGCGACAGATCTTTTCTCCCAATGGGCTGTTAACTGGATTAATGCTCCTGACCAAAACAGTGGCGATCAACCATGGTTTCTCTACCTGGCTTACAACGCACCTCACACACCAATCCAACCACCGGCAGAATGGCTCTTGAAAGTAGAGAATCGAGAACCCGAAATCACGACAAAAAGAGCTCGTCTGGTGGCTTTGATTGAACACATGGACTTCGGAATCGGCAAGGTTCTCGATGCCGTGGACGAAAACAAAAATGGTCGCGATACCGTTATCGTCTTTACCAGCGATAATGGTGGTCAACTAAATGTTGGGGCAAACAACGGCCCACTACGTGATGGAAAACAGTCGATGTACGAGGGTGGTTTACGCATTCCAGGATGCCTACATGTCCCCGGAGTGACCACAAGTAACAGCCAAACCGCAGCAATCTGCTGCACCGCAGATATTCTTCCGACACTGATTGAAATCGTCGGTGGTGAACCCAAGGGCGACCTCGATGGGATCTCGTTGAAGCTACTTTTGTCCGAACCGAATCATCAATGGCCAACGCGAGAACTTTATTTTGTGCGTCGTGAAGGAGGGACTCGGTATGCAGGATTGTCAATTGAGGCGGTCTTGCAGGGAGAACTAAAATTGGTTCACAACTTACCTACTCAAAGTTTCGAATTATATGACCTCAGCGTGGACCCTGAAGAAAAAAATGACCTTGCCGCAAAACGCCCCAAGGAACTGGCTCGAATGATCCAGCGTTTACAAATCCATCTGCAACGTGGCGGTCGAATGCCATGGCAGTGAGCGCAACATTGCTCGACAGGCGAGTCCCGTTTTACCAAAGGCCCATCACCACTCATTAATTTCACCTGGCCTGTCAACGCAGGCGATGGGCTTGCACCTCGAGACCTCAATCGACAGATCCGTTGCAATCGTTAAATACTATTTATCGCAATGGCCAAGAAAGCAAAGACCACTGACCAAACGGCGCCAGGCTTCTACTTGGTGCTAGCCTTCGAGCGTTGCACTTCATTAACTCCTCCTCTCAACCTCTACCTCGACGATGCCAGATAAAATCACTGGAATCCTTACGCCAAATATCACCCCGGTTGATGCCGCAGGTCGTGTTGATGAAGACCGCCTACGAGGCTACGTGGACTGGCTGATTGAACGCGGTGTCGACGGACTGTACCCGAATGGCAGCACCGGAGAGTTCGTCAGATTCACGGCCGATGAACGTCGTCGCATCGTTCAAATTGTGGTCGAACAAACTAATGGACGAGTGCCTGTTTTGGCAGGAGCCGCGGAAGCCAACGTCAAGGCAACCATCGAGGCTTGCGAGGCTTATGGTGGAATGGGAGTTCGTGCAGTTGCCATTGTTGCACCGTTTTACTACCGGCTCAGCAGTGAAGGTGTGTATGCCTATTTTCGTGAAATTGCTGAAAATGTGAGTGTCGACGTAACGCTCTACAACATTCCGCTCTTCGCATCTCCGATTGATGTAGAGACCGTCGTAAGACTTGCGTCGGAATTTTCGAATGTCATCGGTATCAAAGATAGTAGCGGTGATCTCCCAAACATGATGCGAATGATCTCAGCAATCCGACCAATGCGAGATGACTTTACTTTCCTGACGGGGTGGGATGCGGCGCTCGTACCGATGCTGATCGCCGGCGCTGATGGGGGAACCAACGCAACCAGCGGTGTTGTGCCTGAACTAACCGGCGCGATCTACCGGAACGTTGCCGCTGGCAACATCACCGAAGCCATGCGACTGCAGTACCAACTCATCCCTCTTTTTGATGCAATGATTTCGCTGGGTGAATTCCCTGAGGGTTTTCGAGCCGGTGCGAGATCACGAGGTTGGGATCTCGGCCCCGGTCGAGTGCCCCTTTCCGAACCTCAGAAAAATGCGGTGGCGAGAACTCAACGTGAAATCGACGCATTAGTCGCTGAAGTTGCAGATCTGAAAGACAAGCAGATGCTTCCACCAGACACGATCGAGCAAATCGTGCAACGTGTGATTCAACAACTGAATCAATAAAAGGCCCCGAGCTACATGCGGTGGTAGGCCAAACGTTTAAAGGCGATCGCTAATTTGCACGCAAAATGTTGCCCCCTGAAAGTGGAGCAATACGAAGTGAACGCTTCGAAAAGATCTATCGCTTATCGGTAATGAAATCCAGATGGAAAATCTAGCCGGTAACCAGAATCCATTGCTGACAAGCAGTAACGCGACGGTGATCAGTCGCGTCCGATTGATGGATCACCACTGACAACACGCAAGACATTGTTGCATTGATGGAGTGAACCAAACAATTTCCAAGATAACACTAGGAGATTGCAAAAATCACTTTGAGTGCGTCAGGTTGCATTGCTGTTTTCAGTGCCTGTTTAGCATCCGACAAATGAAAGCGGTGACTGATCAACGCATTAACGTCTACTTTTTCCTGTTCCAACGCAGCGACCGCCTTTTCAAACGGTCCGCAACGCGAACCGACCAGAGTTACCTCATTAATCACTAGTGAGGCCAACGACAGATCATGTTTGCCAGCGACGGTTGTCTTCATGACAATGACACCGCGAGGGCGGACCAATTGGCCTGCAAGTTCAAGCCCCGTTGGGGAGCCGGTGCAATCAATCACCACATCATAAGATGGCTTGATACTGATGGAATCAAGCAGAGCAATTTGAGAGGCAAATGTTTCGAATCTTGCGAGCTTTTGCTTATGCTTTCCGATCACGGTAATGTCCGAGGTCACCATGGAGACAGCCTGCACGCACATCATGCCCAAACGACCGTCGCCCAAAATAGCGACACGCTTGTTAACCAGTTCCACCTGCTCGCCAATTTGCAGTGCAGCTGCGAGTGGTTCAGTAAACACTGCGGATTCACTAGACACCGAAGCTGGCACGGCATGGAGATTCTGCTCTGGAATGGCAATTGACTCCGCAAAGGCGCCATCTCGACCCAAAATACCTACCACCGTTCGGTCTGGACAATGGTTCCCAGCACCAACGCGACAATTCTCACATTGATTGCAAATGCAATTAATCTCACCCACCACACGCTGGCCTGCATGCATGCCAGTGCGGGGGATTCCAACAAACTCATGACCTAAGACCCCGCTGAAGCCCATGTAGCCCTTGCACAACTGCAAGTCAGTTTCACAAATTCCAGCCATCACGATATCGACGAGCACCTCCCCGGATCTGGGAATCGGTTCCGGATAATTCCTTTCAAAGACCAGCTGTCCTTCTCTGAACAAAATAGCTTGCACGTTATTCCCGTCTTAAGTGAGTACGGTTTGGTCGGCTGTCTGCTAACCCTATAATCGCGGTCTCCGACTCGAAGCACCTGCCGAAGAGATCTTCATCTTGGCATCATTTGCCAAATCTAATAACGGATTGTAACGTCGTGATGGACACAACAAACCTCGAAACCTATCTACCCAAGCTGGGCTTGGAAAAGTTTCGGGCTGGACAGCAAGATGTCGTCGAGGCTGTGGTTTCCGGATCTGACGTGATGTGCGTAATGCCAACCGGAGGGGGTAAGAGCCTGTGTTATCAACTACCCAGCCTGATTCGACCCGGCATGACCATCGTTATCTCTCCGCTGATCGCGTTAATGAAGGATCAGGTTGATTCGTTACAAAAACTCGACATCAAGGCTGGCCTGATCAACAGCAGCCTCTCGCATTCGGAACAATCCCAAGTCATGCAGCGAATGGAGTCAAATCAACTTGACCTCGTTTACGTGGCCCCAGAAAGACTCCGAAACGGACGTTTTATTGACACCATCAAGCGAAGTCATATTGGGTTGCTTGCCGTAGACGAGGCACACTGTGTCAGTGAATGGGGGCATGATTTCCGACCAGACTATGCGAGGCTTGGCCAATTTCGAGATCGCCATCTTGCTGGGATTCAAACCATTGCACTAACGGCAACAGCGACGCCCACGGTAAGAAGTGACATAGAATCACTCCTTGGTTTGAAAACACCCCGAGTTTATGTCACCGGATTCAGCCGCGACAATCTTCGTTTTGAGGTCACGCACGTTAGTTCAGAGAAGGAAAAAGCCGATAAGCTCACTTCCTACCTAAAAAAACAGACTGGCAATGGAATTATCTATGCCGCAACTCGCAAACGCTGTGAAGAAATAGCTGAATCCGCAAGTCAATCAACGGGTAAAGCAATTGGTGTGTATCACGCAGGACTCGACCCACTTCAGAGGCAGCAAACACAAGAAAGGTTCATGTGTGGCGAACTCTCCGCCATCGTCGCCACCAACGCCTTTGGCATGGGGATCGACAAGTCCGACATCCGATACGTTGTCCATTACAACATGCCCGGAAGCTTGGAGGCTTATTATCAAGAAGCAGGACGAGCTGGCAGAGATGGAAAGCCGAGCGAGTGCTTGCTTTTATTCTCTTACAGTGATCGATACGTCCAAGAGTTTTTCATCGAAACTCGCTATCCAACCAAGGAAACGGTATCTCAGGTCTATGATTTCCTTCTCAGCCGAGACGAAGACCCAATCGAGTTGACACTCGAACAAGTCAGAGAGTCAATTGGCACAAAGGACAGCAACGAAGCGATAAGCACTGCAGAACAATTACTCGGTAAATCGGGTGTGCTGAAACGACTCGACAGCAACTCAAATCAGGCAGTCGTGCGAATTGACAGCAGTGTCCCAACCTTACTTGATTTCATCCCGCTTGAAGCAAAAGTAAAACGCAGAGTTTTGCAAGCAGTTGAATCGGTGGTGGGCAATCGTCGACATGAAGACGTTTTCACCACACCAAAATGGCTTGCTCAACTCGCAGATGTCGATCGAAACCAGCTGACTCGATCTTTACGTGAACTCTGCAAACTCAAAGCCTTTGATTATGTTCCACCATTTCGTGGGCGTGGAATTCATTTCATCGAGCGAGACAAAACGTTTAGTGAACTAAAAATCGACTTTGACGAGCTCAACCAACGCAAAGCATCGGAGTACGAAAAGCTGGAGTCTGTCATTCGTTTCGCACGCAGTCCCAACTGCCGCCAGCAAGTGATACTCGACTACTTCGGAGACACTCATGGTCATCAATGTGGTCGGTGTGACCGCTGCCAACCAAATCCGGTAACTTCCGTCGAGAACAAACAGAAAGTCCATGAACTCTCAAGTCATGATCGATTGCATTTCCTGCGTGGATTACAAATTACAATGAGCGGTGTGACTCGAATGCATGGAAGATTTGGGAAGAACATGGTCGCCCAAATGCTTTGCGGATCAAAAAACAAAAAACTTACTCAATGGAAACTCCATCGTCTCAGCACATACGGATTACTCTCGGGAATGAAACAGTCCGAAGTTGCTTCAGTGATGGACAAACTGACGGAGGTTGGTCTTCTTGTGCAGCAGGAAATTGAGCAGCGCCGACCCACCATACACATGACCGATTTAGGCCGAGAGGTCATGCACGGACGTCAGCCATTACCAACAAGCCTTGCCCTACCTGAAAAATTGACAAGGAAGCTGGTTGAAGCAACGCGACAAATTGAACCAATCGAAGAATCAGCTAGCGGTGAAGAACAATCCAACTCGGCAAGTACTTTACCGAGCACCGGGTTTAGCCCTGATGACAACGAAACTAATCCCGATGGGCAAGGCCTCTCTGGAGAAATCGCAGAATCATTAAAAAGATGGCGGCGCAAAACATCTGCTGCGTTAGGAATCCCTGCCTTCCGCGTCCTCACAAACTCAACCTTGGATCGACTCGCCACTCAACAGCCTGATTCACTTGAATCACTGATGACCATCAAGGGTATCGGTGATGCGACAGCCAGTCAGTACGGGGAAGACCTTCTGCAGATCATCCGTCAACTAAGTGATCAATCAGCACTCAATCCAAATGCTGACAACTGCACCTCAATCGAGCCAAGCGATCAGAAAAGTTCGTCGAATCCGAAACCAGAACAATCAAGCCGAACGATGAGTGCATTTGCAACCTCAACTGATGAGAAATCGGAGCCCAGCGGTACCGCCCAGGGAACATGGGTAGGTTCAGACGCTTATTGGAGCTGGCGTTTGCTTAAAGACGGCTTTTCTGTCGAAGAGGTGGCAATCATCCGTCGCTGCACGAAACGCGAGCTAGAAGTTCATTTGAAGCAGGCCATTCAGGCCGGCGTCGAGGACCCCACTGGGTAACTGACCGCATCAAACCCACTTTCACCGCTTCGGCTCCGGTCAGATCCAACTCGGCTGGAATTCATCTCATCTCATTTCGGCCCGGTCAAGCCAAAACTGAATTACCTCCCCCTTCCAAGCGAACGGGCATAAACAACAGCGTTATCATTCCGTTAACTTTTTTGTCGGAATTGACGGATCCGAATGTTCAATCGGGCACCAAATTCTCATTTGATTCGCAAATCCGCGGACCCGACGCAAAGATTCCAACAAATCGGCCCTCCTTCGCAACAATGGTTCCAATGTTCGCAGAGAAAGGTCCTTGGGGCGTAGTAACCACCAATTTGGCTGACCCAAGATCGTTAATCGGCATGACTTGAAGCGAGGCCTCAGGGTGACCGAAAAACGAGAACGCAAATAACACCTGATTAATGCTCCGAGAAACCGTCCGAGAAACCCTCCAAATCCATAGGGAAAAGGTTAATTCGTGTCGGTTAGTCACTTCGGCACTTACCCACTACAATAGAGTGATATTGAGAGAGAGCCAGCGATCATCCATCAGTTGATCTAACCTTGCAGCTTCGCACGCTGGACCCTCACGGTAATGATTTCGCCAAAAGGCAGGAAATGGAAAAGAAGACAGATCAAAGTGAACCGAGCGGCCCAGAATCACAAGAAAATCGCCGGGGAAACAATACGCTTTTTATCGCGATCATTCTCGCTGCTCTCGTTGTCTTACTTTTCTACAATCGAGGGGAGGAGCGTTCGCTTATCTCTGCGAGCTTTTTCCAGTCGCAATTGGAGCGGGGCAATATCGAGGAGGTGGGCATCAGTGAACGGCGGGTCTTTGGTACGTTCGTCGACAGGCCAGAAATCCCAGCGAGTGTCATCGCCGAGTCGAACCAATCCCCGCGATCTCGGGATTCAAGCGACAAAGAACCCAGTACCTATCTTTCAAAATTTGCCTTCAACCGACCGACCGACGCAGGCTGGGTCACCCAGCTTGAATCGGAGCTCAAGAGCCAGAATGTCGCTTACAACTACTTGGAGCCAGACAACACGCAGCAGGTGATCTACTTCATCGCTTTGATCGGTCTGCCGCTTGGTATTCTCTTCTTTCTTTTCATGATGCTTCGTCGTACTCGCAGTGACATCATGGGTGGAGGCTTCCTCTCGGGGTTTAGCAAAAGTCCCGCGAAGCGGTTCGAAGCCAGCGAAAAGATGGTGACCTTCGATGATGTTGCTGGCTTGGAAGGAGTTAAGGCGGATCTTCAGGAGATTGTTGATTTCCTGAAAACTCCGGAAAAATTCCAAAAGTTAGGGGGCCGAGTCCCTAAGGGAGTCCTCCTCAATGGTCCTCCGGGGACCGGTAAGACCCTGCTTGCAAGAGCAGTGGCGGGCGAAGCAGGAGTCCCATTTTTCTCGGTCAACGGTAGTGAATTCATTCAAATGTTCGTTGGTGTTGGAGCCAGTCGAGTTCGAGATCTGTTCAAAACGGCAAAAGAGAGCAGTCCCGCTATCATTTTCATCGACGAAATCGATGCAGTAGGCCGACAACGCGGTGCGGGTCTGGGTGGTGGTCATGATGAACGTGAGCAAACATTGAATCAAATCTTGGGAGAAATGGATGGTTTCGCAGCCAACCAGGCCGTGATTGTTGTCGCGGCCACCAACCGGCCCGATGTCCTTGACCCCGCACTGTTACGGCCCGGACGCTTTGATCGCCACATCACCGTCGGGCGACCAACGATGAAGGGTCGCGAGGCCATCTTTAAGGTTCATGTGCGTGATGTTCCTCTTTCCGACGATGTCGAACTACGACGTCTTGCCGCTGGCACCGTTGGTCTCACCGGTGCCGACATTCGCAACATGGTCAACGAGGCGGCTCTCTGGGCGGCACGCCAAGATAAGAAAATTGTAGGGATGAGTGATTTTGATTACGCCCGTGACAAAATCCTGATGGGAGCCAAGCGAGAAGAAGTTCTGCAAGATAGTGAGAAGGAAAAGACCGCCTATCACGAGGCAGGCCATACGCTGACCGCGTGGCATCTGGATGGCGCCCATATCGTGCACAAAGTCACCATTATTCCGAGAGGTCGCGCTTTGGGTGTCACTCAATATGTGCCCAACGAAGATCGACTTAGCATCAGCAGAAAAGAACTCGACCATCAGCTCATTGTGTTGCTCGGTGGGCGAGCGGCTGAAAAAATCATCTATAACGAAACGTGTGTCGGGGCAGAGAATGACCTTGAGCGCGCCACCAGTATCGCAAGAAAAATGGTCACCCACTGGGGTATGAGCCCCAAAATCGGACCGGTCAGCTACAAAACAAGCGATGAAGACCCATTTCTGGGTAGAGAGATTCACCAATCAAGACAATTTAGCGAGCACACCCAGGAATTGATCGACGAAGAAGTCGCTCAACTTCTGTTAGAAGCCGATCAAAAAGCCGAGCAACTGCTGAAAGAGCATCGAGTGGAACTTGAGAAAATCACCAAGGCGCTTCTCGAGCACGAAGAGCTTGGTGAGAAAGATTTAACGGATCTCATCGGTCCCTCGATTCAATCGAGGATGAACCCCGCTCCTAAGGAAGAAAAGGACCAAGTCGCTTCACCCAAATCGACCGAAGAATCGGAAGCAGTCGCCGCATCGGAAACGGAAGAAAGCTCAGAGTCGATCGAGGGAACGGAAGGTGAAAGCAATGAAAGTTCTAGCTCCTGAGCCGCTTCGCTTGAGGATGTTAGAGGGCAACCTGTCTCTAGCGATGGTTCCTAACAACTGATGGCTAAAAACAAACGCCAGAAGCAGCGAACTTCGTTTAGAAAAAAGTACCAAGATCGTGTGCGGCAAGGTGACTTCACACGAGACTTTCACACGGGCGACCAAGAACGTCTTGCAGATGTTCAGCAAAGTGAACGTGTTAGTGGCAAGGGTGATCTAACTCGTAAGCGAACAATCTCCGAGCAAGATGACGAGCAATTATCTCAGAGCGCCCAGCAAAATTTGATCACCGGGCGGGTTATGAGCGTTCACGGTTTAAAAAGTCTCGTGTTGGGCGAAGATGGAACCGTTTATGAATGCGCCTTACGCCAAGTACTCAAATCACTAAACATTGATCAGCGTAGTGCAGTGGTCGCTGGTGATCGTGTGCGTCTGAGAGCTGCTTCAACTCTTGATGGGATGATTGAGTCAGTTGAGCCACGCCAAGGCATGATCAGCAGGACAAGTCGCGGACAAGAACATATTCTCGTGGCCAATGTTGACTACCTGCTGATTATCACCAGTGCAGCAGAACCAGGTATCAAGCCCGCGCTGATCGACCGTTTCCTTCTCACGGCCCAACAGTGCGATGTCGAGCCAGTTGTCGTCATCAACAAAATTGATCTTGTGCATCCGGCCGAATTACAACAACTCAGTGGCGCGTATGCTTCAATGGGTTACCGGGTATTGATGACATCGGCCGAGAAGAATTTGAATATTGATTACCTTCGAAAACTACTGGTGGGAAAGCAGACAGCTCTTGCTGGACAAAGCGGGGTGGGGAAGAGCAGTCTACTCAATGCAATTCAACCCGGCCTTGGACTTGCGGTTGCTTCGGTAAGTCAGGACAACGACAAAGGCAGACACACTACGACAGCTACAAGGCTCATACCGTTGAAGCAGGGTGGTGCCGTCTTTGATACACCGGGAATTCGACAATTTCAGTTGTGGAACATCGAAGCGAATGAAGTTGCCGGTTTGATGCCTGACTTGAGACCCTATGTCAATGGATGCCGATTCACCGACTGTTTGCATTTAAGCGAGCAGGACTGTGCGATCAAAGACGCGGTGGCAGATGGAAAAATTGACGCGAGACGCTACGATGCTTACTGCCATCTATTGGAAGACGATTTATTAACTAGCAATCCGTCCAGCAAATGATGATTCTTCCAATCAAAGTGGTTGCCAAGATCGAACGAATCAATCGGAGTCTAGGTGGCGAACCACAATGCCAATCTCATGAATTCGCATCGTTGCGAACAAATCAGCGATTCTATTTTTGATAGAAAATGCTTAACTGAGATTCTTATTTACGTAATAATCTCGCGGCGATTTTCAACGTAATCCCATAAGACAAAGCGATCTAGATCCTTTCCCGCAGTGAAAATCACTCGGCCACCGGTGCTTTGAGCCATCCGTTGAGCAAATCGGACATCCTCTTCACTCTGCGACCAACTTGGAACTAGAAAAATATTGATCGTGATCCCCTCTTTCTGACAATTAGCAGCCTCTCGCATCGTCGCCATTTCAGTACGTGGGTCGGGTGGATAAAGCATAAACAGCTTCTCCTCTTCGAAATGGGCAGTTGGAAGACCATCTGTGATCAAGACAACTTGTCGGTTCGGAGTATCACAGTTGACGAGGTGCCGACGGGCCAATTGCAAAGAATGCTGGATATTGGTGAAGTGAGGGTGAATCTGTTGCTCACTAATATCTGGATCACTCATGTCAGCCCAAAGTTGTACCCAAGGATCATGAATCGTTACCGGCTTGGGCATCAATTCTAAAATTTCGCTTGGGGTACGAATTTTGGCAAACGTGTACATCTCGATAAATCGTAAAAAGTCTCCGGGATATTCAGACTGAATCAGACCTTGCAATGCCAAGGCCATACGCTTGACGTTAACATACTGCCCATCGTGCCTCATCGATCCACTCATATCCATGATGACACAAGTTGCGCACTTCGGATGATTGCGAGTTTGCTGAACCTCCATGTCTGCCGACTGCAATCTTAACGGACGTTCCGCTCTCTGCCGAATCAATGCATTGGTCACGCTCTGTATGAGATCAAGATTCGCAACACTATCACCAAATTCATAGGGTCTGGTCCGTTGCAACGCTACATCACCGTCACCAACAAGATTCGACGCATGCCTTCCGTGCTTTGATGGTGAAAGTCCGGCAAAGAGTCGTTCGAGAAGTTTACCCTGAAAGATTTTGTAGGCTTTAGGGGTCAGTCGATAACCACCTCCTGAACGATCTTTTTCCAGTCCCTGTTGTTCCGCTTGGTTCTTAAGCAGTTCCTCGACCTGTTGACGCATCGCCTCCAATTGACTCATGTCACCAGGCTCAGCGAACTCAGCCAAGGCCTCCATGTCAATCAAACCGATTTGGGCTGTCTCTCGGGCCTGCTCAATCTGTTTTAAAAGATCATCAATTTGTTGCAGCTCATCCTTGATCTCGAGCGCTTTTTCTACGGTCAATGAAGCTCGACCGGTGAATTCGTAATCCGTGTGAAGTTGCTCAATATGATGCTTGTCAGTCATACGTTTCAAAACCTTCAGAAGCCCTCTTGCGAGTTCATTCTGATCATCACCAGCCTGATACCAAAGTCGCTCGATCAAGTAAGGTTGTTCTTGAACAACCGCTCGTCGGTAGACCTTTTCATGCTGTTTTGGAACGCTCACCTTCCTCGACGATTTGAGGTATCGAATCCTGGCTTTCTTTTGAACACTCCTCGTCTCATAAGTTTCCAGAATTTTACGTTTACGTTCCTCCAACATTGCTCGAAGCGAATCGAGACTTGGGCCAAGTCCCGCAATTTGACTAGGATCCAGCCGAACAGCACGAGCCAATTCATCATCCGTCAACTGGTCGAAATTCCCAGACCAAAGTGCCTGCTCAAATGCGGGTGTCACGAGATCTGGTGGTGGCTGATTTGGAGGCGGGTAAAGCGTCGGATCATACTTTTGGTAAGAATGAATGATCCCGCCAGGGATCGACTTTCGTTTTGATTCAGACTTCATATTCGATCTTACCGTGTCTTTGGCTTCGACTAATCCTCTCTGAGCAGTAGAGACCTGCCAAGACAAACTCGACACAACTTGCTCTCACCGCTTCGCTTTCGCTGGCATTGACTTCAAATGCGAGTTCCCAGGCTTTCGGTACTTGCTTCAATCTTTCTGCGTAATGCGAACTTGGCAGTTGGTCGCCCACTTCGATTCGTACTCCTTTACTGAAGACCTCAGAGATAGCTTCCAATCCATGCTGATCCACGTACTCTTCAAAGACGACTTTGATCGCCTCGGCGACGACCGTATCGAGCACTTGCTTCTCACTCATTTGGTGTGTTCCCATCATGTCCAGTTCCAACTTCCCGATGGAACTCGAGTAAAGATGACCTAAATCGCTGATTCTGGGAACGGCCGGTTGCTCCTGATGAACGATCCCGCGTTGTCTCGCTGATGCAATCACCGTTCGGAAATTAGCCATTGAAAAGCGAGCAGAAACGCCCGATGCATGGTCGATGTACTTGCTCTTTCGGGCCTGCACTGTGATCTCTTCAATCACTTGATACATGAAGTAGGGAATTTGAATTGGATATTCCCCATCCAGATCTCCGCCAATCTCCTGTCGAAGAATCTCAATCCCGACATCACGATCCTCGGGATAGTGCGTTCGAATCATCGAACCAATTCGATCCTTGAGTTGCGGAATCACTTTACCGCTTCGGTTGTAAGTGGCTGGATTTGCGGAGAACAGGATGACTGCATCCAAGTCGAATTGGATAGGGTATCCCCTAATCTGTACGTCTCGTTCCTCAAGAATGTTGAACAACCCCACTTGGACAAGATCATCAAGCTCCGGCAGTTCATTCATCGCAAAAATGCCCCGATGCAGACGAGGTATTAACCCGAAAGACAATGCCTCTTCAGCCCCCATACTCACCCCGCTTGTTAATTTAGCAGGGTCAATCTCACCGATGATGTCGGCGAATTTTGTTCCGGGCCCTAAACGCTCTGCGTACCGTGAATCGCGATGCCACCACTCAATGTTGATCAAGGATGGGTCGGTTTCGTTGACGATTCGCTTACCGAGCGTCGTGATGGGATTTAGCGGATCTTCATGAACCGGCAGGGCAGGATCATCCAGATAAGGAATCCATTCGTCCAAAAAACGCACGAGCATCCTCATCATCCGACTCTTGGCCTGTCCTTTCTCGCCGAGAAACAACATGTCGTGACCCGCCAATACCGCCAGATTGACCTCGGGTATTACTGTATTTTCATAACCAAGAATTCCCGGAAACAACTCGTCGCCCGATGCAAGCATGTCGGTAAAGTTATCACGCATCTCCTGCTTAACGGTCTTTGTTTTCCAACCGAACTCCAGCAAAGCCTCTAGATTTCTCGGTAATTCTGGCGGTGATGTTGCTTTCATTTCATCCTACTTGGTTCATGGGGGGACCGGCCTTGTAGTGTAGTAACCCGGGTAGCGAAACCGGACGAATTGATGCCCCAAAGCGAGTTGAATCCTCACCAATGCTAAATCATCCCTTCGTGAGACATTCAGTCATCAATCCTAAGATATGTATCCGATTTTTTTGAAATCAGTTTTTAGCCTCTGACAATCCTTTCCATCATGCCCAATTTCTGAACAGCAGGAAACAAAAACCCAGAAACGATCGGGGTCGAACCTGCAGTCGCTTCGGAAATTAAAACCAAAGACAACACTGGGCATCGAGCCAACGATTCTGGAGACAAGTTTCGCCGGCCCTAGTTTTGCACCAAGGAAAATGAACTCGGGTAAGTCAAACGTTGCATCGATGTTCCAAATCGCCAAGCACTGGCTTTATCCAGTGCAATCCGCCAACGACATCGATCTCACAAGAACACGATGTGACTTACGTAATTTGCATTCGAAACAAATGCAATCGATTTCAGAGCATGCTTCATGAAGATGATCGACAAGATTGAAACGGCAAACCTGATGGCAGCAGACGCTTTCAAATCACTGCTAAACATTACAGAGGTTGTAAGCTTCCCTGAGGGAAGCAACAGGATCTGCCGCCGTGGGTATGAACTCTTGGGCAACGTAACCGTCATACCCGGTCTCCATAATCGCGCGAATCACAGGAGGGTAATTGATCTCCTGTTGGTCATCTAATTCGCCTCGACCGGGATTACCAGCGGTGTGGTAATGCCCGATGATTTCATGATATTGCCTGATGTTGCGAATCAAATCACCATGCATGATCTGAACGTGATAGACGTCAAACAACAGCTTGAAATTTGGTGAATCCATGGCACGAACAAGATCTGCACAAAGATGTACGTCATCACCCCAATAACCTGGGTGACCTTTCATCGGATGTGAATCATCCTTGCTATTGAGATGCTCAAGAACCAAACCAATCTGATTCTGCTCCGCGTACTCAATCACTCGTTTCCAACATGCAATACAATTTTCACGAGCAGATTCATCGGAGATTCCTTTTTTCTTCATTCCAGTGAATGTGATGACATTTGGTGCCCCATACTGCACAGCCAAGTCGATGCTCTTTCGAAGTTTTGCCTCAACTTCTGCGTGATTATCCGGATCGAGAGGCCCACTGGCGAACCCGTGACTGCCAACCAAAGAGATCTTCAACCCCAACGAAGTAATCTCTTTATAAGACGATGAGGGAATACCTTCGATTGCCTCGAGGCCAATTTCCTTAGCATGCTTAGCTAACGCGAGGGGTTTCATAGGGTTAAAACACCAACCCATTACCGACTGTCTGACACGTCGCTTTTGATTTTGGTTGAGCGTCATCGCTCGGGAGTTGGATTGCATCACCGAAGCACCAGCAAGTGCAGCGGGAACCGACAAGAAATCACGCCTTTTCATTGTTACTTTTCCCAAAAGATTGCTGACCAAGGACAAAATTCAACAACACGATCGTGCTAGCCAAAAACACGGCAGCTTCAACCATGAACTGGCAGCTTATCATAGTCGTGAACCAAAAGGGCAGCCTTCAGGATCCAGCAGTGTTTGACATCAACCCGCACCCTAATTCAGGGCAACTCTGCAACCATCCAAAATGCCCGTTTACGGTCAGCACGTTGACGCACATCTTCAAGCAGTGTTTCCAGTTCTCCGTCAAAAAGGAATCGACGTGGCGACGCAGATCCGTAGCGAATGACGACCTCTTGATTCAAATCAATGCCCTGTTGAGGACGCAGTAAAATCCGGAATCGATCCGACGGCCCGCTTCGCAACCTGATCTGGTTATCCACACCGATCGATGCAGAGATTTTTCCGGCGCGAATTCTTTCCGCCTGCTCCCAAAGGATGGGGTCGATCGCTACGCCCTCGTTTAGCTTACCTAATTCCAACCACCAAAAAAATTGATCACCTGATCGGATAGTTGCTGTTTCAATATCCAAAGGAATCTCACGTCGGCGGTGCGATGGCAAGTTCATCCACTCAAAAATCCTTTGAATCTCATCATAGAAATAAGCTCTTCCATTACCTCGATACATCACCACCATCGCATCATGTTTGAATGACATGTAATCGTCGATGATTGCACCATCCGCCTTCGATTGATCCAACTCTCCCATCACCATGTACATTGGCAAGTAGCGAGAATTAGGCTCGTAATGAGGCACAGTCTTGCTGGGTGAACCACTGATAGAAACCAAACCTGCCCACAAGTCAGGATGAGCAAGTGAAATGTCCCAAGCAGCTGTGGCACCCTCTCCGTGACCTGCGATAAAAACACGGTCTGCATCGATAGAGGATCTTCTCATTGCATGACGCAAAGAAGAAAGGACTCGCTGATGCTCTTGCGCAGTGTATTCATATAACACCTGTTCCTCTCGGGACCATTGCGGGGCAATTACAATGAATCCCGATCGTGCAGCATAACCGAGGCGCATCTCTGCTTCAGCTCGATAAGACCCAGCCCACCAGTCAATTTGCATTTGAGAATTGGATCGACTCTCATGCAATGCAACGATGCAAGGATACTCTCTTAGTGGGTTATATTCTGGTGGCAACTGCAAGACATAATCCATCCCATCCTCTTGCACGCGATACATGCCCGGCCTATCAACAACTTGTGACTCTTCTGCCCATTGCAGCACTGGACGAAGCAAGGGCAGCATTCGATCAACATACTCGGGTTGCGAACCTTCCAATGTCTTGAGCTGATCTAAAATGTCCTTCCTTCGTTGAACATCACTGACAGACAAGTATTCGACGACTAAATCTCGTACTTGAATCAGAGCAATCGTAACGCTCAAGTTTTGCTCACCTGATCCAGAACCAAGCAGCCAACCCGCAATTCCGAGTGCCACTCGGTTATCCAGTGGTAAATTTTCGGCGTCACCGAGACGCATGTAATCACTGAACCTTATCAAGGTGTCCGCATCAAGATTTGATTCAATCTCGCCCAGGATTCCTTGCAAAGACTTAGCCTGCTCAGGTGGAAGTTGCGAAATTTGTGTTTTGAGGCTGGTGACAATCTTTTCTGACTGCAGATCATTACCATCAAGCTCAGCGAGAGCATCCTCTACTTGAAGTCGCTTGATCCTTCCAACGATATCAAGAGGAAATCCCTCTAAAATTGATCGGGCCAGTTTGTATTGGCCAGCAGAAATCCGACCCGTGGCCTCATCGAGCAGTTGATCAGCCTGCTTCTCTGTCAGCACAACAAGTTGCGGAGCGAGATCTTTCTCGTCAGGAAAGTCCTTGATGGTTCGCTTTAACGCCAGCTTTGCATCATCATAACGTTGAGCATTGATATAAAACCGAACCACCTCGAGTCTTGAGTTGAGATCGCTTGGGTCAATTCGGCGATCAAATATTTTCCCCAGAGTTTTTGAGTCAATGGAACTTGTTGCCACACGCATATCCCATGAGAGAGTTGGCCTGCCCTTTAGTGCCAATAGCTTCGCAAAACGCGAATTCAGTTCCGTAATACCCTGAATGATCTGAACCGGTCCCTCCGGACCTCTGACCGTTAAAATACGACGTCCAAATTCATTGAACGGCGAAACCCCCAAAGCATTGCCAAGCCCAGCGACGACTTTTCCACCCAAGGGCCTTGGTTGCCAAAGTTCTATCGACCTCTCTAGATCCCCAATATCGACCGGATCACCGTCCGACATGCCTTTGCCGTGAAGATAAGTGCGACGAAGACCATCATCGATAATCCAGATGGGCCGCACATGTGACTCCCCCGCCGCTGCCGCCCCAAAACCCTCTTTCAGAGAAGCCACTTCTACTTTGGAACCACGAAGAACTAATCCATTGCGTAGCTGAAATAACTGCTCGGCTCGCACGTTCATTGATACAAAAGCAAGGCTGGCGAGAGCCAAGAACACACGCGATAATCTGCAGTCCTCGTAATTCATGACTTCCAATCAATTCATTCATTCTGAGATTAAAAGACCATCAACAGTCTCCAAATCATCCTAACACCCCCGCGTGTTCTTTCGAATGATTGAGACGAACGTTCTTTTCAACAACGTTTGCCTTGATCCCATGTATCACTTCGAATCCACCTATCGCCAGCCTGATAGGTAACCTCTGTCAGGCAAACTCCAATCCTATGAGTTTTGCGATAGCACGCCTCAGTACCCGAGGGAATGCTATACCCCAGGGATTGCTATCACCGAATCAAAGTCTTTCCACACTCTGGTCAGTTGAACCGTCATCGCAAATCGAACTCGCCGAGTTAACTCCGAATGGAAAGAAAAACAACGAGGTATAATTGCCAGACTAAGTCACCGATTCAGAGCCTCGCTAAGCTGAATGAGCCCGCAGCAATCAGAATCAGGAATCCTTGACACGGCCGGTGGGCCTCATATGCAAAAAAGATTCATCCACGCAACTGCCGGCTAGAACCATCGTCCGTTCAATGTCATCAATCTTTAACCAAGGCAAAGTTACCAGGGTCTAAAACCAAATAGCAGAAAGGAAATCCTTTTGCAGAGGTTATCCGCCACCGCCAAAGAACCTTTTCAAAGCATTATCCGCCGCATCTCGAGAATTGTCAGTTAAAGCTTTTTTCATGCTCTCTGGAATTTTCCCTGGCTTGCTCTTTGATTTACCAGCTTTCTTGGCCTTCACAACGCTGTCGTCAGAATCATCTTCTGAAACCTCTGTGTTAACGCTCAAATCGCCATCCGAAGAATCAGGCTCCGACTCAGCTTTCGGCAAAGCGTCGATGCTGAACTGACGGGTTTCGGGATCAGAGATTTTCCGCACGCGATCAATCTGATCCGCCTCATCGAGCCAGGAATCAACATCCACGTCCTCGAACTTGCTGTCGGATGATCCAGAATCAACAACTCTTGCGGCAGCATCTGCTACGCCAGCTACCTCGGGTTTCTTCGGGGCGTTCAATCCGTGCTCGATGACGAGTTCTAACTCAAGACTCGCAACCTTCACACGATCCCCCGGCTTGAGAACCTTTGCACGATCGGTGGGCAATCTTTTGCCATTGACGAAGGTTCCGTTTCGGCTGTTCAGATCCTGAATGAGCACCCGATTGTCCTTGCGAACAATAATGCAGTGCTTCCGACTGACAGATTCACTTTTGGGTCTTAATTGACATGTCTCGCTACGACCAATTAAGAACTTTTCATCCGAGACCTTAATCTCCTTGCCTGAGTGACTTCCGCTAGCAACCTTGAGCAATATCTGCATGAGACACCTGATTCGCGTCAAAACCGACTCACACTCAACCTTCGAGTTGAGCAAGCGGTTTCTGAACAATATCTGTGAAAGGTGCGCGTCCTTACGCTGGGAAACTAGGGCGATTGGGCAAGAATAGGAATTAGAATCAGGAAGTCAATGAGGCTCCCGAAACATTACTGATTTGCAATCGTCCCGCGAACACGCGATTTCTCGTCTACCACGTGCTTGGTTAGTATTACACAGCGCGACACGATCAAGCAAGCGATAACACAATTTCCCCGTAAAAACGGCTTTCCTGAGCCTATTGGCCTGAAATCAGTGCCTAGACACCCTTGAAGCCCTGACGTCGGTAGCATTTCTGGAAAAGAACAAATAACTGGTAAATTAAAGCAACCGACAGGCTGACATAATCAACCGCATGGATTCCAAGCATCGCTGTCACACCAGAAACCGTCGAAGGACACAATGGCATTTGAGTCATTAATGCATTGGAGGGCGGAGGACGGGCCCAGCGTCAAAAAAACATGGTTGATCAACAGGGTGCCTGCGGCCGACCGTACATGACCGAAGGTATCAACTTCACCAAGTTTCTTGCCGTCAATTGGTGAGAAAACCGAATCACTCTCACCGTCGATTCAACCATGCTTCCGACGAAAATCGTTGACCAGCAATCGCTTGACTCCTCTCGACCTCCTCAACGCAAAAATCTTGCTCATTCCAATGGAGCCCAAATTCTTTCGAAAGCTTGTCGGCGAAGCAGTCCGCGATCTCTGAAGGTGTTAGCGACTGAGACAAAAGATCGTTGGCACCGGGTAGATCTGGCGCTGCATCACTTGAATTCAGCAGAACACTTCCATGCTGCAACAAAGAACCTCGTGATTTTCGCTGCGCACTACCGACAATTTTATAACCATGAAGGATCAAGTCCTCGCGAGTGCGTCGCTGGAAACACAGAAAACGATTGCTGCGGTCGGCACAGTCCTTTCGACACAGCGAGTGAAAGGGATCGGTGAAGACTCCAAATTCGGCCAAAGTATCAATCATGCATTGATGAGTCTTCTCATAAAGGTCCAGTCGGGGCCCGACTGAACCAGCAGCCTGAGGGATGACTAGACTGTAGGTTAACTCACTATCGTGAATCAGGGCACCGCCACCGGTCGAACGACGTACACACTCTATGCCTGCACTACCGGGATGCTCGGCGCGACGACTCAAATTCTGAAAATAGCCGAGCGACAAGGTGGGCTTCAGCCAGCCATAAAAACGCAAGGTCGGAACCTTAGTTCGGTCAACAATTTCTTGCAAAAGTTGATCAAAGGACATGTTTTCATTGCCACGAAATGACCTTAAGGGTACTAATCGGCCCTGAGTACGATTCATGGATCATCACTTCTTATTTCTTCTGAGCTCAATCGCGAAACCTGATGATTGTTTTCGCCTCAAGCTGACTCGGAACATTGTTTCTGGTAAGCGTCGCAGGTCAGCAACCCTTCAACACTCGAATCATCAGAAAGTCGAATTTTTACGATCCAACCGAAACCATAAGGATCAGCGTTGAGATCCTCGAGTTGGTCAGGCAGGTCAGAATGAACCTCAATCACCTCACCTGAGACGGGACTGTACAACGGGCTGACAGCTTTCACGGACTCAACTTCACCCAACTCATCACCAGAAGCGACAACTCGACCCACCTCTGGCAAATCCATGTAGACGAGGTCATTCAACTGCTCAATTGCAAAGGCTGAAACACCAACGGTGGCAATTTTCTGGCCATCAACCTCTTCAATGTGGGCCCATTCATGAGTCTGGGCAAACAAAAGACCGGCTTCGTCAAGAGACATTCAATTCACTCCAAAATCAATTCTTACTTCGACGATAAAAAGGTAAATCTACGATCGCAGCTGAAACGAGCTTACCGCGGACATCAATTTGCAGTTTGTCCGTTTCCGCCTCATCACTCCGAACATAGGCCATAGCGATTGGCACGTTCAGGGTGGGCGACAGCGATCCGCTGGTAACACGCCCAATAGAATCCCCCTGCAGATTCAGCACAGGATAACCTTCCCGAGCAGGACGTTTGCCTTCGGGCAGCAAGCCCACACGGGTCATACCGGATGGCTGATTCGCTCGTTGCCGAATCGCATCGGATCCAAGAAATTCTCTGTCCTTTAGGTTACACGCAAATCCTAGTCCTGCAGAGAGCGGATCAATCTGCTCATCTAATTCATGCCCGTAAAGAGGCATTCCCGCCTCGAGCCTCAAGGTGTCGCGAGATCCCAAGCCTGCTGCAACAAATCCGTTGTCTCGGCCGGCTAACATTACATTCTCCCAAATTCTGGGAGCGTCCTCGGCACGGCAGATCAACTCGAACCCATCTTCGCCGGTGTATCCGGTCCGACTCACAACAACCGGTTTTGAAAACTGATCGGTGATAGCGGCGGTGTAATATTTCAACCGCGACGGATCGAAACGAAAAAGTTGTTTACAAACATCAATCGCCAGAGGGCCCTGAACAGCGATCATTGCTGTGATCTCTGTTCGATCAGAAAATGTCACTTTCGGAAACTTTGGCAGGTGCTTCTCTATCCAACTGCGGATTTTCTGTCGGTTCGAAGCGTTAACTACGAGCAGGTGGTATCTCTGCTGTGATGGCGTCTCAAGATAGGAAACCAAAACATCATCCAGCACTCCACCACTCTCATTACACATCATTCCATAACGAACCGATCCCAAAGGCATTCCACTGACTCGACGGGTCAGAAGAAAATCCAGCATCTCCTCGCTTCCCTCGCCGTCAAACCGCAGGCGTCCCATGTGCGAAACATCAAACAAAGCTGCGTTGGTTCGACAGCTACGGTGTTCAGCAACGATGGAGGTGTAAAAGATGGGCATTTCGTATCCAGCAAAGGGCACCATTCTCGCCCCAGCATTTCGATGCCAAGTGTCGATCGGCGTCTTCGCGAGATCAGTGCTCATCTGAATGCAAGTCTTTCAAGAATCAATAAGTGTCCGACAAGCGTTCCGCTTGCTGAGGATCAAGTTTACCGCCCACAACCAATTCGAACAGGTCGGAACGAGAACGCAACGAGACAAACACGACCAAATGAAGCAATATTTGGTTGATTTCCATCGGGATTATCGCAGACGAACCAGTTGGAGATCATCCACCCAAGCCTGTTTATTCACTGACAGCCTCAAACGACTTTTGGTCGGATGAGCAATCCCTTCCGATTCCAAGGATGCAATATGCCTCGCGTCCACTGAAACACTTAGCCTGTCTCCGACGATGCGAACTTCCAGGTCGTGCCATTTTCCCAACTCTAATTCCAGTGGTCGACGAATGGTTGTCTTTGCGATCCGCACCTTATCTTCTGCAGTTTCCTCACCTGACTGACGTCGGGTTCGGATATCCAAATTCATACGACCTGTCTTTAAATCGCTGATCTCTAACTGATTTGGCTTCAACCGCGCAACACACAAATGGCCAGCATGAACTTCCTTCTCATTCATGTCTGCAATGTTGATCCCAAGATCGTCACCCGGCCCCATTTTGAAACGCATCGTGATCACAGCGTCCGCGAAATCAGCCTCATGAGTCACTGATACGCCATGATCGGCAACCTTCGCTCGAGAAATTTTCATCGCACCATCAATGAGAAAAACCTGCTTGACACCCTTGGCGCGTTTCGCACTATTGGTCCCCCAACCGTTGCCAACCTGCTCCGTTGATGAATCAGCATCCTCACGATCGAATTGATCATCAATCAAAATATCCCCAGCCTGTTTCCCGGATGCGAAACACTCGCTTTCCTGCTGGACACTGGTGGCCACAGTACAAAAAGTCAAAACAGCGAGCATCGTAGTGAAGCAGGTGCGTTGCATTAAAAAATCTCCGGTGAAGTGATCATGGTTATCAACTGCCGGCCAGAAGAGCATTGCGATATTCCCTCCGTCTCGGCAGCTTAAAGTCAAGATCTTACCGTCGCAGCTCTCAAGAAAAACCGAAGACTTTCTAAAACGGCTGATCTTTCGGTTTCCCCATTGATTCAGCTGGAAAGAGGGGCACCCAGAAACAACCGATCGTAGATCGGTCAGATCTGTATCATGATAATATTTCCTACGCTCTTATTGCCACAAATAGAACTCAGTAGATTGCTTCAATTGCGTTATCACTGCTAACACCGGCCGATCTAACTCGATACCACGAATTCCTTCAGCGATGCCATTGAGCATCAGATCTCACACGATTCAAATACATACCCCAAACACAAGCCATTGGAGAATTAGCATGTCTGACAAAGTTCTGATCATCGTCGGTGATGCGACCGAAACACTCGACACCATGTATCCTTATTACCGGCTGCAAGAAGCAGGTTTCACACCAATCGTCGCCGGCCCTGAAAAACGCCAATTCCAAATGGTTCTTCACGAAATCAAACCGGGCTGGGAGATTACAAAAGAGTGGGAGGGCTACACCATCAACGCCGATGTGGCTTTCTCTGAGATTGATCCCGAGGACTACGCGGGGATTTTATTCAGTGGCGGACGAGCTCCGGAGTACATCCGTTATGACGAAGACCTAGTTCGAATCACAAAACACTTTTTTGAATCCAAAAAACCAATCGCAAGTGTTTGTCATGGAGTAGAGATACCGGCTTACGCAGATTGCGTCCGGGGGCGAAAGATGGCGACCGTACCCAAATGCAAATTTGATCTTGAAGTTTGCGGTGGAATTTTTGTCAACGAATCCTGTGTTATTGACGGAAATCTAGTCAGTGGCCGGACATTTCATGACAATGGTCATTATGTAGCACCCTGGATTGCGCTTCTCGAAGAAGATCGAAAAAAGGCAAACTGACCACGACCGTCAAACGAGAAGCGAGTGGTGCTGCACCTTCTTGATCGCCGTCACTGACTATTGGCCAAAACAGACCGAGACTCGCAGGAAGCATGACTGAAACGAGAAGCTCTCTGGGAACTTTATTCAGGTTGGAATCGGGACAATCTCAAGCAGCCGAGCATCCGACAACGACTGGGAAAATTGATCCGTGATCAATTGACGCAGTACTTGCGATGAATCACTGGAAGGAACGCTTCGCCAGATAGATGGAAAAAGGGCGTCAAGCCGGGCGTCTGCCCATCAAACAAGCCAGCTGTTTCGATAGACTTAATCATTTAGCGTTACAGCGTTAACGCCTGATTACTTGAAGTTTTCAACAACACCCACGCCTCGAACTCCGGCATTCATCAATTGATTGTAGAGTTGAGAAATCTCACTCGACTCGGTTCGGCGGACGTCTTGCACAAGTACAGCGGAATCAAAATGGGTGGCCGCATTCAGCAATTCGTAATCGCTTCCGAAACCGCCATCAATAATGACAAGATCAAACTGCTGCTTCAGGTCTGCCAAGACTCTCGGAAAACACTCTGCAACGGCCCGTTGATCGATAGGAGATGTTGTCAGTGGAAGAATCGTAAATCGATCCTCTAATGAGGTAACGGCGACCTCGGCGAGGGGCAGATCGTGAACGATATCAGTCCAACCATGCTGCACTTCCAACTGTAAATCATCCAGAAGCGTTGGCGCCTTTGTGTCACCCTCTAGGAGAGCCACTCTCAAACCCGAAGCTGCTGCTGCAATTGCCAACCCAATCGCAATACTCGTACGGCCCTCTTGAGGCTGGACACTGGAGACAAAGATACTTTGTAATCCTGAACTTGCAGCCTCCGAGAGACGCTCGGAGATTTCGGTGGATAAATCGCCGTCAACAAACAGCTCGGTTACTGTTTCAGGAATTTGGAACGCATCCACTTCCCAAGCCGCACGAAAAGGAGCAGGAATCGAATCGGCAAGAGAGACTTGAGGGTTAGCAACGGGTGCATCCTCCAAACTCGCCTGCGTGCTCGGAGAAAGAACACGGTTGCGATTCAAGTCAGGCATTTCAGAACTCTGATCGCGTTCAGCACTTACTCCTGAATACGCGGTCAGGGTGTGCTGAAGCGAGTGAGAAGATCGGTGTTCGTCCAAATCTTCTTCAGTGGACTCATTCTGCAGTGTCGCCATATCCATGGCACTTATATCAATCAACTCATCAGACGATTGATCGCTTGCCCAAGCCACTGGAATGTCATCCGATTCATTCTTTTTATTTCCAGCAAATCGGCTCGCTGAATCGACATCCTGACTCGTTGGGCAATCGACCCTTCGTGTTGGTTCAGTCTCATTGTCAGGCAATATGATCGCACTGTCGGCGATGGATTGGTCGATTTCTAAACCAAACCCTTGATGAACGACTTCGTCTCCTTGCTCGTTACCAACGCGATATGCGTCAGACGAATCACGCGAGATTTCGGATCCTGCAACTTGATGCATTACTCGAGGTCGGCGGGAGAACGCTTTGATAAATCCCTGATCCATGGAAGCAAGGCCTATTGATTGTAGGAGTTTGCCGCACCTGCGGGTTCGTTAGCGACATGGACTGGCGGTAGATACTTCAGCCAGTCATTAATTCGGTTTGGTGTAGCCGTTTTTTCAGGCATGACGCCCTGAGTACCATCGTTTGCATCGATTGATGCGTTGCGACCAGCGTCAGCAAGCTGCTCGAGACTCGGCATTTGGCCCTCGTCTATCTGCTTGTTTCCATTCTCAGCCACCATGCCCTGATCCGACGTTCGTAGATCAACTGCTGACTCAGCTGTACCGGGACTGGATTCCGTCGGAGTCAGTGTTGTGTCGGCAGGGACCTCTGCATTGGCCATCGACACTCCACCATTATTCAAAGGGGACTGCGTCGTTTCAGATTCCATCAGTTGTGAATCGCTCACTGTGCCTGAATAGTTCGAGTCGGCATTTCCAACCGCGGAATCAACATACAGCTGATCTGGGATTGGTAGGTCGACTGCCACCTCATCAAAGTTCAATTGATCGGTCTGCTGTTGCGATGAAGTTGGTCCCTTACCCCCGGTCAGAAGAGCAGCTGATATCACAGCAAGTAAAAGACCGATTACCACACCGTGAGAACCAATTGTTTCCATCCATGAGCGTCCGGCAGGAACCTCGGATGGTGCGGGTATCGAATCGTAATGATCTGAACTCGCTTCACCAGGCTCCTCACTCGCGCGATCCACTTGCTCATTCTCGAGGGCGATTTCACTGGACTCGACGCCCGAGGTATGCTCTGAAACTTTGAGGCATGTAGCCTCTTCCGAAACTGGCGTGATCTCCGACGTATGACTTGAGAACTTCAGCGTGTCGTTGACGTGCGCTGAATTCGTTCTGGACGAATCGTCTTCGAGGCCGTGCTGCAACATCGATGTTTCACTATCCTCTCGCATTTTTAGCGAGGGATAAAATTCTCGATCTAAGGCCGCCAGATTCAATTCACGGCCACCGACCCCGAGTTGCGGCTCGCCAACGTGATGATTTGGAGCCTCATCCGCTCTAAGTTCCTCAAAACTTTCTTCCTTACAATGCAAGGCAGGAAGAGAGAACAGAATCGGCGGTCTGCGACTTAAATGTTGCGTTCCAGGCATTTTATGGACTCCGTCCTTTGCCGTGTCGCCGCCCCATTCATGGTTCAATGACCTTTCTGGCTCGACGGTCATGCGAACATCCTGTTCCATTGAGTTTCATCGAAAAACGTGCGGTTCGGCATCAACATTGGTTCGAACCTCACAAAATCTATTCTTAATCGTCATCGGTTGATTGTTGGGACGATCTTTAGGGATGTGTGAAGTAGCTTATCTTTAACGACACATCAATACCGACTGGCGGCCCAACATGCACACCAGACGGGGGGTTTTCGCTGTTTGACTGAGAAAAGCACCGTGCATCTCAGAAAAAGGGTCATCTCCGAAAAGCTGCCTGCAAATTGCAGCTGCAGCCCGTGCAGCTGCAAAAAGATGAAGATTGCCGACTGCCCAAACGCTGAATAACGATCATTTTTCACCCATCGACTGTCTTCCGAATCCAATGATCGCGATGACGTATCCCCTGAAGCCTATCAAGCTCGGTGGAATGAAAGCGAATTCGAGTGAGGCCGCTCAGGTAATGGCGGTTTGAACCCAGTGACGGTTCTAGACTCCTAGTTTTTATCTCGATCAATCGACATAACCAAACCGTCGTTCGGGAAGAGGTCTCATCGCAAGCATGATTGCGGTTAATCCGGCGATGCGTTGGGAATGATGTGAATTATGCTCGTAAATCCTTGGTGCTGAAGAGTCGTGCTGAACCGATACCGAATCATGCGGACCAACGTAAAAACGGTCCAATCCCCCATAAGGGTTGTGATAATTTCCTCGGCTGCGGAAGATGATGCCTCATGCAAGCCGCGAAAACCAGATTTTCAAACTGAACCAAATCAAAATGCTTTCTCCAAACCCCGCCTCAAACCAACTTCCTGATCTTATTCGAGAGCGAATTTTGCTACTCGATGGTGCGATGGGGACGATGATTCAGCGCCTAAAGTTGGACGAAATGGCCGTCCGCGGTGAAAGATTCGCAGAGCACGACGCAACCAAAGACCTGAAGAACTTCTCTGACATCCTTTGTCTCACGCACCCGGAGAAGATTACCGCGATCCATGAAGAATACTTGGCGTCCGGCAGCGATATCGTTGAAACCAATACTTTTGGTGCCTCGCCGGTGGGAATGATAGAGTTTGACCTTCCACTTGAACTCGTTGACGAGATCAACAAGGCGGCTGTCCAATGTGCACGAATTGCGACAGACAAATGGAACGAAAAGACGCCTCATCAACCTCGCTTCATTGCGGGTTCGATTGGACCGACCACAAAACAAACTGCGATCAGCACCAACGTTGAAGATCCGGCACACCGAGACATCACGTTTCAGGAGATGCGAGACAGCTATTTCGCTCAAGTCAAATCACTCGCAGCTGCCGGCGTGGACATTCTCTTACCCGAAACCGCGATTGACACCCTGAATCTCAAGGCGTGCCTGTTCGCTATTCAGGACTACTACAACTCCGGTGGTCGCCCTGTACCGGTAATGGTCAGCGGAACATTCGACAAAATGGGCCGGACATTCGTCAGCGGGCAAAGCGTCGAAGCATTCGTGACCTCTCTGGCCCATTTCCCGCTCCTATCTATCGGAATGAATTGCGCGTTGGGGCCAGATGTAATGCGACCGCATGTTGAGGCAATGTCGCAGTCAACCAGCACTGGTGTGAGTTGTCACCCCAATGCGGGACTGCCAAATGAAATGGGCCAGTTTGATCTCGGCCCGAAACAGATGGCGGAAATCGTTGGAGAGTACGCTGACAATGGCTGGATCAACATTTTAGGCGGTTGCTGCGGTACCACACCTGATCACATCAAAGCGATGTCGGAACGTGTCAGGGGCAAACGTCCGAAGCAAGAACAATCGGTTCCGGTCTGGACGCGTCTCTCTGGTCAGTTGCCAATGGAAATGCGTCCCGAGATACCTTTCACGATGGTTGGCGAACGGACAAATGTGACTGGCAGTCGAAAATTCGCATCACTGATTCGCAATGAGAATTATGAAGAGGCGGTCGAGGTTGCACGAGAGCAAGTTCAGAATGGTGCGACGATTATCGACATCAATTTCGATGATGCACTCTTAGATGGTGCAGAAGCAATGACCCGCTTCCTACGACTGATCTCCGGTGATGATGTTGCCGCCTCCGTCCCAGTCATGATTGACAGCAGTAAATGGGAAGTCATCGAAGCAGGACTTCGTAATTCTCAGGGCAAGACGGTCGTTAATTCAATTTCACTGAAGGACGGCGAAGAAGAATTCATTCGCCGAGCGAAACTTATCCGCCAGTACGGCGCGGCGGCGGTGGTGATGGCATTCAATGAAGAAGGTCAAGCTACCGACGAAGACAGCAAGGTTAGTATCTGCAAACGAGCCTATCAACTACTCGTGGAACAGGCAGATTTTCCACCAGAAGACATTATTTTTGACCCTAATATCTTAACCGTTGCAACAGGCATTGAAGAGCATGACAACTACGCCGTTGACTTCATCAACGCGGTAAGTCGCATCAAAGAGGAATGCCCGGGCGCAAAGACCAGCGGTGGCGTGAGCAACATCAGCTTCAGCTTCCGGGGAAATGATCGTGTTCGGGAAGCGATGCACAGCGCCTTTCTCTACCATGCCGTCAAAGCGGGTTTGGATATGGGAATCGTCAACGCAGGACAACTCGAAATCTACGAAGAGATCCCACCTGACCTACTCGAACATGTCGAAGATGTCCTGCTCAATCGTCGACAAGACGCAACCGATCGCCTGTTAGATTTAGCCGAGACGGTCAAAGGTTCTGGAAAGAAAAAAGCTGGCGAAGATCTCGCGTGGCGTGATGCACCTGTCTCAGCCAGGATGAAACACGCACTCATCAAAGGCATCGACAAATACATCGTTGAGGACACCGAAGAGGCGAGGCAAACTGTCCAACGCTGCCTTGAAGTTATTGAAGGTCCATTGATGGACGGGATGCAAGTGGTCGGCGATCTGTTTGGTGAAGGTAAAATGTTCCTTCCGCAAGTTGTGAAATCCGCGCGTGTGATGAAAAAAGCTGTCGCTTACCTTGAACCTTTTATGGAGGAAGAGAAACGAGCAGCAGGTCTTCAGGGCTCGTCAGCTCGCGGCAAGTTCCTGCTCGCGACGGTAAAAGGTGATGTCCATGACATTGGGAAAAATATCGTCGGGGTGGTTTTACAGTGCAATAACTATGAAGTGATTGACCTTGGAGTCATGGTCAGCACTGAAAAAATCCTGGAAGAAGCAGTCAAGCATGATGCCGACATGATCGGTCTGAGTGGACTGATAACTCCAAGCCTCGATGAAATGGTTCACGTTGCGAGAGAAATGAAACGCCGGAAACTGTCGATCCCGCTTCTCATTGGCGGGGCAACCACCAGTGCAAAACACACCGCTGTCAAAATCGCACCCGTTTATGATGGTCCCATCATTCATGTTCTCGATGCCAGTCGCAGCGTTGGAGTTGTCGAAAAACTTATTAGCAAGGAGCATCGCGACTCGTATGTTGCCACTAATGTGGAAGAGCAAAAAAAATTGGTCGCGAGCTATCGAGTTCGTCAGCAAAAATTAGTCAGCTACGAAACGGCCTTTTCGAATCGCTTCCAAACCGACTGGGATAAGGTAGAAATCAACAAGCCTAACTTCACTGGCACCCGCGTTTTGCATGATTTCCCACTCTCTGAGATACGACCTTACATTGACTGGTCGCCGTTCTTTATGACTTGGGAATTGAAAGGAAAGTACCCTAAGATCTTTGATGACTCTTTTGTTGGCGAGCAAGCCAAGGAACTTTATCAAGATGCAAATCGATTGATCGATGAACTAATCGAAAACAAGACCATATGCGCCAACGCCGCTTATGGATTTTGGCCCGCCGTCAGCGTGGGCGATGATGTCATCATTTTTGAGGACGAGGAACACAACCAAGAACTCGCTAAATTTCATTTCCTGAGACAACAATGGGAGCGAAAAGGTCAAAAGGATTTCAGATCACTTGCGGATTACATTGCACCCGCCGATTCTGGACGCAGTGATTACCTCGGGGGATTTGTTGTCACCACAGGAATTGGTGCCGAGGAATTAGCAAACCGTTATAAAGTCGATCATGATGACTACCGCGCGATCATGGTGCAGGCTGTTGCGGATCGCTTCGCTGAAGCCTTCGCTGAGTTACTACACGAGCGAGCCCGAGAAAACTGGGGCTTTGGATCCAACGAAAATCTCTCAACGGAAGAACTGATCGCCGAGAAGTATCGTGGAATACGACCTGCAGCGGGCTATCCTGCGTGTCCGGACCATACCGAAAAAGAAACGCTTTTCAATCTACTTGATGCTAGAGAAAACACCGGTGTGGAATTGACAAGCAGTTACGCGATGACACCGGGTGCGAGTGTGAGCGGACTCTACTTCGCCCACCCCGAAGCCAGATATTTTGCTGTCGATCGTGTCACTAAGGATCAGATCGAATCCTATTCAGCGAGAAAAAGCAGCCCAATTTCAGAAACGGAACGCTGGCTAGGCCCAAACCTTGCCTACGAACCTGACGACTCCTGAAAAAGAGCCTCGGTCTGGTTGCCTGTCATCGGAAAAACGATGTACTGACGAATCGCCAAAGTTGTTCACTTCAGTAACAGTTGCTCCAAGTGTGGTGCTTTACACGGCATCGCCACAGCAAGTTAGTTTGTGGTCATAATGTGAGGCCTTCGTTTCTTTGCATACTGACACGAGCGATAAACAATGACCGCCCTGCTCAACCGTCTAGCCTTAACTATCTGCCTAGCTGGCCTGACCACCACCTTCCTGTCAAAAGTATGGGGACAGAAACCAAAGGTAACGACTCAGGAGGTCGATGGCACAACCTTTCGCCTCCCAGAGGGAATGCGGGTCGAACGAGTTGCAGACGAACCGCTGGTTAAGTGGCCAATCGTTGCAGATTGGGATCAAAACGGCCAGCTTGTCGTTGCTGAGTCAGGTGGTGTTCAACGACCGGTCATCGACCACAATAAAAGAGGCCTGCATAAAATTGTGCGACTCTCCGACTCTGATGGGGACGGTAAATTCGACCGTCGGTTAGTCGCGGTGGATGGTATCGGATTTCCTGAAGGTGTTTTGTGTCTAGGAAACTCTATCCTTGTTTCCATCCCACCGGAGATTTGGAAATTCACTGACCAAGATGCCGATGGTGTCTGTGAACAACGCGAGATCTGGTTTAACGGACAAACCATAACAGGCTGTGCAAATGACCTTCATGGACCCTACTTTGGACGAGATGGTTGGATCTATTGGTGCAAAGGAGCATTTGCTGAACAAACTCATGACCTGACTGACGGAACGCGACTCAAGTCGTCTGCCGCGCATCTTTATCGCAAACAGGAAAACGGCAAACAAATTGAAGTTGTCATGACTGGCGGCATGGATAATCCAGTCGAAATGGCCTTCATTCGCGAGGGAGAGAAATTTTTCACCAGCACTTTTCTTCAGCATCCAAACAATGGCCTGCGTGATGGGATTGCTCACGCGGTCTACGGTGGTCTTTTTGGAAAGACTAATCGAGTCATTGAAGGTCACACAAAGACAGGTCCTCTCATGCCAATCATGACTCAACTTGGACCTGCCGCACCAAGCGGATTGATCAACCTTGAGAAAAGTCATCTTGTCGAAAACCTGAACAAGTCAGAGACGACTCAAGACTACCTTTGCGCTGCCTTGTTCAATCTACATCAAGTCACCGCACATGGACTTGTTCGGAATGGCGCCAGCTACTCAACACTCGACTACGAACTCCTATCAACTGACCGGGTTGACTTTCATCCCACCGATGTGATTGAAGACGCAGATGGCAGCCTCCTCGTGCTCGACACAGGTGGATGGTACGACCTCTGCTGCCCAACCTCGCGGGTCGATCAAAAAACAGCATCAGGCGGCATCTACCGGATAACGAATCAACGGACGAAGGCGGAGCGAGAACAACTGAAAGCAAATGCGGAAAAAGTCACAAGCCCTGATTTCATTCGGGACTTACTTGATTCTCGTCCTTGGGTTAGGCGGGAGACGATGCGAAACATGGGGACTGAGGATCGGCTTCGGATCAAAACTCTCAAGGATTTCATTAACAGCGCCTCTTCACCCCTGTCAGACAGAATCAGTTGCATTTGGGCTTTATGCTCGATTGGCTCCCCAAATGCGTTAGGCGTGGTTGATTCCCTGCTGACTTCAAATTCGCCCGAGATTTTGAAGGTTTCCTGCCACGTGCTCGCATTGCATCGACACAGAAATTCTTTAACACGGCTCGAAACACTTCTTGGCCATAATCGTCCTGCCGTACGTCGTGCTGCAGCAGAAGCGATAGGTAGGCTGGGGAATGCCAAATCAATTCCCGCTCTGTTAGCAGCAATCAACGACACGGAAGAGGATCGATTCCTGTCGCACAGTCTCATTCACTCGATGATTGAAATTTCGAAACGTGAGGGCGACGAGAAAATCCCATCGCAGGTTGCTAATCCAAGGCAATACGCGGCGATCATCTTACTTGCGACGCAAACAGGTCGAGGTAACGAATTAGATACCAAAGAGCTTTTCAATGCTGCCGTCAGCCAAGACGAAAACCTAAGTCAAATCGCCATTGAGGCTATTAATCAAAAAAACAAATTCTCGAATGAAATGATGACTGAGGTAGAAAAACTTTGGGACCAACTTCGAGTTTCTGACAATCCTAGCAAAGTCATCACGCAAGTCATTGCAAACAAAAAAGAGAGTCAAGAGATTCAGAACCTCGTGCTGAGCTGGTATCGAGATGCGTCCGACTCAGCACTTAATCAACAAAACCTCCTTGCTACCCACTTAACGGATTTTGCTCCCTTCCCCTTAACAGATGCATGGTCTTCAAAAATCGCCCGCTGGCTTGAAGTCGCCCCCAAGACGATATGCCTATCACTTGCGGAAAGTCTTGCAGCAACCAATTTCTCAGGATCGACAACACCTGACTTGGAACGTGTGATTCGCAAAATGGCAGTCGGAACGCAATCCAATTTAGAAAAACTTACATTCCTTAAATCGCTTCCTCAGAACAGTCTGCTAGGTAATGAAGAAACTGAACAACAAGTGATTACATGCCTAATTGGCGAAAATCCGCATCTTTCGAAAGTGGCTTCACAAGTTTTGCGTCGTGGTAAAATCAGTAAAGACGCTGCCTCTCAACTGGCTGGACTTGTAACGCAATGCAAACCTGAAAACATCGGAGTTGCAATTGAGACAATTGCAAAGTCAGGAGACGAATCCACATCAGACACGCTGCTTAAAAATCTGCGAGAACTCAAAGTAGCACGAACTCTTCCTCGCGGTTTTCTCGTCAATACCTATCGCCGGTCCTCGGCTGAAATTCAAGAACTTGCTGATGAGATTGGTCGCTCACTCGAATCACCGTCACAGGACGTTGAAAAAATCGTTGCCGATCGATTAAGTCGCCTTGGAGAGGGTGATCCAGTTCGAGGTCTTCAACTATTCAGAAGCTCCAAACTTGCCTGCAGTGGATGTCACCGCATGGGCTATCGAGGAACTGAGATTGGCCCCGACCTGACGCGAATTGGCAACACACGCACAGCACCCGCAATACTTGAAGCCATTCTTTTCCCAAGCTCTCGAATCGAGCAGGGGTATGAGTCATCAAAAATCTTGACGCACGACGGCTTAATTCTTAATGGAATCATTGCTTCGGAGAACTCTGATGAAGTGACCTTACGCCTGGATGCCCAACGACTAGAGACCATGCGCCGGATCAATATCGAGAAATTGGAACGTAGCGAAGTCTCTCTAATGCCAAAAGGTCTCGCAGATCTCATGAGCGACCAAGACATTGCTGACCTCTTGGCGCTATTACTGACTGCAAAATAATTCGACAGAATTTCAAACGAGTCGTCGCGTTTGACCCTACGGCATCAATCATCTCGAAAAGATCACCGAGAAATCTTCACTGAAAATGATCAGATTACTCATGGCTTAACGCAAATGAAATCCTTAACACCGCCGTCGGTTGGTATTTAACAGCACCGAGTTTAATTTCATCCTGACTCATCGATATTCCTTTTCTCACAAGAGCAGATAACCACAATACTGGTTCAAAGATCGCTAACACTGACTCGACTGGAAAATGCTTGAAATCGTTGATCAATTAGCCTTGGTCCACGGTGGAAAGACGATCGTATGCTTGGCGGAAATCACCGCTCTTTGGAGTTTCTCACTCAAACACCCCCGTCCCTCCAAAACTCAAATCAGCTATTCTCTCGAGTATGAAAATATCGAATGAATTAGCCGACCGACTGATGCGTCTTATCGTTGCTTCGGATTACCGCCCCAGCAAACCAAAGCAAATCGCTACGAAACTTCGGCTTGATCTTGACGAATTCCGTGAACTGAAGCGTGTCATTAAGCAATTAGTGCTCGAGGGTCGCCTGATATATGGCTCCAATCATCTCGTAATGAGCGTGGGAGCGCTGGGGGGACCCAGTGACACAGTGCGCGGAACATTTCGCAGAGCAATGGGAGCGGGTTTTGGATTTGTTCGGCCCAACCATAGTGATGAAGGATCAAAGACCGAAGATATTTTCATTCCTGCTGGATTTACATCAGGTGCTCTTGAGGGTGATTTAGTCGAAGTGGCTATCCGCGAATCGCGTCGTGGTGGTTCAGAAGGTCAAGTCACCAGAGTGATCGAACGAGCGCGTCGTCAATTCACGGGAACATTTCGAATCTCTCGGGGACAAGCAAGCGTCATCCTTGACGGAGTTCCATTTGAGCAACCCGTGACGGTTGGTGACGTGCGTGGATTACCGATCGAGAATGCTGACAAAGTATTTGTTGAACTCGTCGAATTTCCCGACGCAGAGGGGCAGGGCGGGGAAGCGATTATCTTGGAAAGACTTGGCAGCAACAAGAATCCAGCAATCGATACTTTGACCATCATGCGACAGTATGGTCTACCAGATGCCTTTCCTAATGCGGTCATTGATGCCGCTAGAAAGCAAGCTGATCAATTCGATGAAGAATCAATTCCTGACGGGCGCTCTGACCTGACCCAACTGCTCACCATCACAATTGATCCACATGATGCTCGAGACTTTGACGACGCCATCTCTCTTGAGCGAGAAGAGGGTCGTTGGAGACTGTGGGTGCACATCGCTGACGTTGGACAATTCGTGAAGGAGAATTCCACTATTGACGATGAGGCACAAAAACGCGCGACAAGTGTCTACCTGCCGGACCGAGTGATCCCGATGATTCCAGAAATCATCAGTAATCACCTGGCCAGCCTGCAACCAAACAAACAACGACTTGCGAAGACCGTTGAGATTGAATTTCTGGATGATTTGACCATCACGCATACGCAAGTTCATAACTCAGTTATTCGCAGTGACATGCGATTTGACTACGATCAGGTTGATCAGTTCCTCGCAGGGCCAGCAACCTTCGAAGAACGTTGGGGTGTGGCAATTTGTGAGTTACTCTCCAACATGCACAAACTCGCAATGAATCTCAGGCGTTCCCGCTTTAAACGTGGTGCGCTTTCAATGGACCTTCCGGATGTAAAGCTTGACCTAGATCGATCTGGAAAAGTCAAAGGTGCATTTCGAATCGATCACACAGAAAGTCATCAGATTATCGAAGAGTACATGCTTGCAGCTAACCAAGCCGTTGCAACTTGGCTGAATGATCAGAAATTAAATTTCCTCCGTCGTGTCCACTCCGGTCCAGAACGAAGGAAACTTCGGCAACTTGGTAATTTCATCAAGGACCTCGGGATCTCAACCGACGCCATCGAAAGCCGCTTTGAGATACAACGCATTCTCGACGAGGTTGCCAAAACACCCTTGGAAGATGCGGTGAACTTCGCGGTGCTAAAAAGCATGAGTAAGGCCGTTTATGCTCCAGAGCAAGAAGGCCATTATGCTCTCGACATGGAGCACTACTGTCATTTCACTAGTCCGATAAGACGTTACCCAGATCTTACAGTGCATCGTCTGGTTAATAATTTACTTGCGAAAAAAAGCACACCAGACGAAGCCTATGCGATGCTCGTCAAACAGGGCCATCATTGCAGCGACATGGAACGAAACGCCGCTACCGCAGAAAGAGAGTTGATTCAGTTAAAACTTTTGCATTTCCTGAACAAACATCTTGGGGAGACCATGGAAGCAGTGATCAGCAGAGTATTTGCCGATGGCATTCACGCTCGCTGCACCAAGTTGCCTGTGGATGGATTTATCCCAGTGAATCACTTACCGAAAGATAACTATCGGTTCGAAAGACGCGGCCAGATGGTGATCGGCTCGCGTGAAGGAAATCGCTTCCGACTCGGTGACCAACTTACAATCAAGATTGCAAAGGTAAATCTACAGGATCGGCAACTTTATTTCGATGTCGTCAAGAATCACTCCTCCAACCTTGATGCCACCCCCGGACGCTCAAGTACCGGACGCTCAAGTACCGGACGCTCAAATACCGGACGCTCAAATACGGGACGCTCAAATACGGGCAAATCCAAATATAAAACAAAACGAAAAAAGGATCGAAGAGACAAGAAGAAACGTCGCAGTCGCTAACGCTCCCCCCTTCTTCAATAATAAACCAGCCTGCCCTCTACCTCGATCAACGGACAGCTCCAAACCGGTTTAAACGAGACCGACAGAAAAAACTGAAAGGTCTAACTTGGGTAACCAGTTCCAACATAGACCTTCACTCAATCATGAAATTAAGCCGCTGCTCCGAATTGCTCAAAACCAAGTCGTTCCTGATGCAATGCCACAGATGAGCCTGTTCATGATTCCAACCTAACTGGCCAATTCGTCACACAGCCACGCAACCTTCTCGCAATCCTTCTGTTCTTTTTCTTCACCACCAAGAACTGCAGGAAGCATTGATTCTGGCGAGACCTTCGCTTGCCAAGACATCAAGAGTTCATTTGATCGTGCAATCGTTGCTCATGTCCGCAATTGTCAACTACACTAGACTGAAGGATCTTGAGAATCACGGCCACTATTCCCAATTCGGTTCAGACGATTGAGACATCTTATTTTCTTATGCGTTTTACTACTCATCGCGACTAAGACCTACGCCATAATTCTAAGCGGACCGGTTGGGATTGAACGTGATTCCTTGGGATACTGGAACCTTAGCACGCTGGTGATGCAAGGCGATGTGCTGATGATGCAGGAACCCATTGCCTACAGAACGCCTGTGTACCCATGGTTTCTGGCAGCTTGTCGCAAAGTAGCCTTAGAACAACCACTTTGGCTCATCTCAATACTGCAAGGGACCCTCTATGTAGGCTCTGTCTACCTTGCGGCTCGCATTTCATTACGCATCACAAAAATACCACGATCGCAAACGCTGACCGCTATCTTTATGATTCCGGCGGTTGCTGCTGCACAGTACACGACAGCAATCTTATCAGAAACGCTGTTCGTTTTTTTATTATTACTGCATCTGTTATCACTACTGAACTACGCGAATTCACCGACGAAGTGGCGAATTGCTTGGTCAGCAATTACCTTCGCTATCTGCGTCTTGACTCGACCCATCGTGCAATTGATTTGGATCGCCCATCTGGGGTTACTGATCTATTTTGCAATTCGGCGAAAGAGAATCAATAAGTTACAAGAAATCCGATTTTACAAAACGCGTCACGCCGGCATTGCGATCTGCATTATCCTCTTCATTTGCTCACCTTTTCTGGTGCGTAATTACCTGCTCTTTGGCAAGCCATTCTTAACTGAATTCATTGGCCGGAACCTTTGGATCGTAACTTTCCAGGATGGTTCTGGATCTAATCTACCGATGCCATCGACACCTGCCTCCGATGAACTGCAAAAGCGTGTTACTTTGGTTAATTCTCCTGTGGATTTACGATCGACGTGGAGCGTTTCCAATCAATTAGTGCAGTCTGGCCTGAACGATGCCGCGGCAGATGGACTGATGAAACAAGTGGCTGTGGAAGCAATCTCAGACAACCGGATGGCGTTCGCGAAGAAAACCGCGAGGCGCATCATTAATTACTGGCGATGCGCGAACACGACAACCTTACGACAGGGTGATCCCGATCAAGACTACCATAGCCAGACAACGTGGATGCATCCCATCGAGCCCATGAAGGTTTGGCTGGAAAATCGCTTTAGCCAATCTGTCATCGGCAACACATTACTTACTTGCGGCCTCGCACTTGCACTGATTTACTTATTGCAAAATCCACTGACTCGCCCTTACGCGTTATGGCTTGGTCTGATTTTTAGCTATTTTTCGGTGGTCACAGGTATATTCGAGATTCCTGACTATCGCTACCGTTTTGTCCTCGAACCGCTGATTGCGAGCTCATTCGGATCCTCCTTGGCAATTTTGTTGTCTCAAAGGCGTCGGGAAGCGAAACTGGTTTGATGGCTCACTCAATTTGAGACGGGCCAGGTTGGACAACAGATCCAACACCCGTGACAGCCTGATCGAGTGAAGTTGATTGCTTAGCTCCTATGCTAAATTAATCCCTATTCCTACCCAAGTTATCTTGAATAATCTGCATGTCACCCCGCCCTGAACTATCAGTTGTAATGCCATGTTTGGACGAAGCAGACACGATCGGTGTATGTGTCGAAAAAGCGCTAAGATCGATGCGTGAAAATGAGATTTCGGGGGAAGTGGTCGTTGCCGATAATGGCAGTGTTGACCAGTCACGAGAGATTGCTCAATCACTCGGCGCGAGAGTGGTGAGTGTGGATCAGCGAGGCTATGGCGCTGCTTTGATGGGGGGCATTGAGTCAAGCCGTGGCGAATTCATCATCATGGGTGACTGTGATGACAGTTACGATTTTCTAGAACTCCCAAAGTTTGTGCAGGGACTCCGCAATGGCGCAGACCTTGTCCAAGGCTGCCGGTTACCGAGAGGTGGTGGGCGAGTCTTACCCAATGCCATGCCTTTCCTGCATCGGTGGTTTGGCAATCCATTTCTCTCTTGGCTTGTTCGGCGAATGTTCCAGATTCCCATTCACGATGTCTATTGCGGCATGCGAGGTTTCTCCCGCGAGCTTTATAATCGGTTGGACCTAAGGTCACCGGGAATGGAGTTTGCAACCGAAATGATCATCAAAAGCGGTCTCTATCGAGCGTCGATGAATCAGGTACCCATCACATTACATCCCGATGGCCGCACCCATCACGGACCGCACTTACGCACTTTCAGAGATGGCTGGCGTACCTTGCGACTTTTCCTAATCTTCAGTCCACGTTGGTCCTTTCTTTATCCCGGTCTTGGGCTGATCTCTTTTGCCCTCCTTGGCTATGCATTAGCGATTCCTCAAGCACGTCCCTTCGGCGTTGCTCTGGACATCCACACCCTACTGGTCTGCAGCCTGTTCGCGATAATTGGATGGCAGTGTGTGCTCCTATCTGCATTTGCCAAGATATTTGCTGCCAGAGAAAAAATGATGCCCCAGCATCCTCGTCTGATCGATCTCTCTGTCGAAAAAATCATGTCCGGTGGACTTGCTTTTGTTGCAATGGGACTGATGATGATTGTGGGGATTTTCATCCAATGGTGGACCGTTGATTTTGGTAGCCTCAATTACCCACAGACCATGCGTTGGGTGATTCCTGGGGTGACGCTGGCAGCCATCGGATTCCAAACCATTATGTCTGCGTTGATGGTTGGATTACTGCAACTGCATCCCTCACGCCGCAAAGTAAACGGCGAAAAATGACGAATTCGCCTTGTTGAATGATCTCGAAGAAGCTTCCAGTTTCAATTCAGCAATGAAGACCACGAACGACGCTTGGCAATGGCAATCGCCATTTCTTTGGCTCGATTTCGAACTGCTGGCACGGAACTCTTTGCAAGCGATCCTATCAACTGAATCAACCGATCGCTTGGCTCTTCAAGTGTCGCAGCGATCTCTAATGATGCGAGCTGCGTCTCAACATCCGTGGATCGCAATCCCTCCTCCAAGGCCTCAGGGCCAACATGGTCTGCCGTCGGTGTTAGTTGGAAGCGAGTTTGCAGCCATTGCTGATGCGCGATTTCACCGAGGTCATCGGCTTGCCTCACTTCTGTTTCATCAAGTTCGTAACCAAGTTCATCAACGGGATTCAGGTAATCCGATTGCCAACGCCAGATATCTTGCACAAACCGGAAGCCAAAAGGCTCATCGGTCGCTGTGGTCCAAGGCCCAACCAGCAAGGATGTTGAGTCCATAAAATTGCAGGATGCAAAAACTCTTTCTTGCAAATCTTTGGAACTAGCGTCGGTCAGGTCCAAACCATCAAAAACAGACGAGTCTGTGGTTGAAATCCCTAAAACAGAAAGAAGCGTAGGCAGGATATCCGCATGGAATGTCGGTTCTGAAATAATTCGCGGCTCCACACCCGGGTAATAAATAAGAGCAGGCGTCATATTTTGGTAACGAGACAATCGAGTTCCGTGAGAGGCCGTTCCATCATCGAGAAATGGCTCACCATGGTCACCCATCACCACCACAATACAATCGTCTCGCAGTAAAGGTTCAAGAATGTCATCCATACTTCGAAGGCTATTCTTATAGCGATTATAGAACTGCTCTTTTAGTTCTGGCGAATGAGAGATCAGCAGGCCTTCATCTGACTCAGGCAGGAACACTCGATACTTTGGATCGCTATACCGGAAGCTGCTGTGCGTTCCGTACAAATAGCACAATGCGGCCTTGGCTACCTCTATTTCGGCACTTTGCTCTGCCTTGATCGATTTGGCGGATGCGTTAGATGATTCGGGCATGGAAAGAAAGGATAGCGTCCGCTCCACTGCTCGAAGATCCGTCGCGGGTAGAGACGGCTCCTCAATCACAAACCTGTCGTAGTGCGATTCGCTAATAAAACCGTCCATGTGATAGGTTCTCCAATCGGTCTGGCCTCCAAAAAACGCCAACTCATATCCCGCTTGCCTAAAAAGTCGATTAAAGATCGGTTCATCCTTGATAGCGCGATTGAACCAAATGGCTTCCAATCCGTTTAACAAACTAAACATTCCCAAGCAGGTCGAATTCCCACCTGAAAAATTGGTCTCACAGAGAATTGATTGCTTCGAAAATCGATGCAGGTTTGGCATCAGCTGAGGGTCGACTACCTCAGGTCGCAAACACTCAACAACAACCATAATCACTCTCGGTGGCTGTCTTAACCTCGTGGCTTCAGTCCTTCGCTTCTGATCCACTGCCACAGCTAACTGTTTTTTCTCCCGTGACTGCACTGCAGATATCGCCCTCAGCCCACGTAGTCGTGAATCCAAGGAGATGGATTGATTGAGAACGGGCTGCCCAACACCCCGATATCCGATGACGTGAAATGCGCAAAACGGATGTCGTGTTGAAGAACGTCGCATCTCCTCATGAACGGTCTCCCAACTCAGAACCGGCAAAACGGTGAATAGTGCTGCTACAGCAAAAACGACCAGACTCGCGACCAAAGGAGGAACGGCTTCTTCACCCCCCTTCCATTTTCGGGCAACAAGTGACGACAGCCTCGAACAGCTCAAAAACAGAACCACCATCAGGAGCAACAATAAAACACCCTGACCTGCAGCGTAGGATGTCGTGTGTATCGCCAGGGCAGGCAACAAGGTCTTGACAATGTGCGCCATCGCAGCTGAAAGAAACCGTTCACCAATCCAAGAAAATGTCAGAACATCCAAGATGCATACAACTGGCAGTAACATGATGGCAATGCTGCCAATGCGAACACCAAATCGTGGTCGATAAACTGAAACAATGCCGAAGAAGAAAAAGATAGGCATCGTTAAAAAAATCGACTGCGCCAACACCCATGCGTACGATGAAGCAAACGACAACGACATGATCTCATCAACTGGACGCCCAGAGGGATAGCAGGATGCAATCACCGTGGTTATCAGCGTCGAGAACAATGCCAGAACAAACAGATACTTTTGCTCCAGCATCGTGCGATTAGAGTCGTTTTGAGGCGACATATCATGACTGCTTTAATTGGCGTTGTTTTATCTGATGCGATGCAATGAAAACGACGGTCAAAATGCAGATTGCAAAAAAGCATCACATGTGGATACACGATTAGCAATCTGGAAAATCCAACTGCGTTAGGCCAAGGACTTCGTCGCGACGGGCCTTGCCTCATGTGAAAGCTTACCAAGCATCTCATTTAAATTGTCATGAAGCGACTGCAGCAGCGGATCACGTTTTCCTCGCGGTGGTTTTTCTGCAGAGACTTTGATGGCTTGGCCAAACTGAATCACTGCGTGCAGCGGGAGATCTTGTTTTGCTTTTCCAAATTCGAATTCCTGCAATCTCTGTACTGTTTCAATGAGTCGCATATCCGTGACCATGCTTTCGGTCGACAGATAAGAGTCTTTATAGGTCTCCAATTCCTGACATAGACCAAGTTGCTTGACGGCATTGACGAATTGAGAACCGTCAACGGCAGTTTCTTGAAAACACCGAGTCACAATCTCAGAGCGAATAGCCCGTATTCGCGAAAAATTATTCGCTGTCGAACTATCGGTGCCGAACTGTGTTTCCAACTGAGATAAAAGCTCACCAATCAGTGCGAGTCGTCTTTCGGAGGTATCACCAGATCGGCGTTCACCAAAGAAGTCCAATTCTTTTAGCTCCAGCCACCGGAGCATGACATTTTTCAATCTAACCACCACGCCGCATCGATCATTGACTTCTTGACCAAAGGCTTGCTCAAGTCCTGCAATTTGCCTTTGCAACCAAGGCACGCAGTCAACCTTACAAAGGTATTTGATGGCCACCGGCAACATCACAACATTTCGCAGCCCAAGCTTTGCGCTCTTCCTCGCCGCGGACCTTGCAATAAAAGACACTCCATCAAGCAGTGGCTTGACTTCATCGTTCATGCGACTGGTTGTCCCCTCAGGGAATACTATCAGTGGGCGTTCACCTTCGGAGAGAATCTGCATTGCCGTTCCTAAAGACTGGCGGTCAGCGCCTTCTCGATGAATACTGAAACCACCCATCTTGCGAATGGCAAAGTGGTCAATGCGGCCCTTGTTGAAGAGGTGCCAAGAAGCCATTGCATAAACGTGCGTACCAACCAATCTAGCAGGCCACCCCATCGCGATTGGGTCGGCATAACGGCAATGGTTTGGTGTGAGTAAAATTCCGGCTTCGTTATCGAGAGCCTCCTTAAACTGCCCTAGATTTCGACATTCAAAGGAACAGACACCCTCTTTGATCCGTAAATACTGGTCAATGATTCGGAAGCGTTGAATTAGTGTTGGCCACCAATTACCGCGGTGCGGTGGAATAAATTGATAGGGTCGATCTAGAACGACACTCATCGAAAGTCCAATTTAGTAACACTACATTGATCGTCAGCAAGATGACTCGACGAGTCATCAATCTCCTAGCCGACTGCTACAGATTAGGGAATTAGCAACCATTCCAAATGACACCTTCACCTCCGACTGACCGAATTGATTCAGTGCACGCATTTCAATTGACGAAGGTGGTGCAAAATGCACCTACTTAGGCGGTGGCCCTCGCGATGAAGAAACCCAAGGCCAGCGCCACCAAAAACAAGGCCGTGACAAGTGCACCAATCAATAGCGGATCCAATATCTTCCGTCGCCTTCCTTGCTGCTGCGGCGAACTGGAAAGCAAACGGTTTGTCTCCGCATCTCCGCCATGCAACTGCTGAGCGTTACGGGCATTTTGCGAGTTGCCCTCTTTGTCTTCAGTACTCGAAAAGCCGGACTCGACTTGCAAGTCAATGAAGCTGCCATCCATCAAATCCGGTCGCGGCGTTACGCCGACTAATCGTCCACTCTGGTTACTAGATAACTCCAATGTTTCCCGTTCGAGTACATTCCTGGAACTCGAAAAGGTGTCGTCTGCTTTGTTACTTAGCGTGTCGCCATGATCAGTGGAGGAATCTCTTCCCTCATCAAGTGAAATTGATGACGAACCATTCTCGTCGATTTCAATCTCGATGTTTCCGCCTACACCAACTGAGGCAAGTCGCGGAACGCTCGCAGCATATCGTTCAAGTACAGACGCAACTTCCTCTGCTGACTGATACCGGTACCGAGGATCTTTCTGGATCATCTTGACGCAGATACCCTCTAATTCTCCGGGACAGTTTTTCCGAAGCTCTCGAATGGATTTCGGCATCTCTTTTTGATGGCGGGCGATTCTTTGCGCTAGAGTCCCATCACTGAAGGGAGGCTTTCCGGTCAACAAGAAGTACAGGGTGCATCCAAGTCCGTAGATATCGGCTCGGTGATCTACCGAGTGGCTATTCAGGGCTTGTTCAGGAGCCAGGTAGTCGGCAGTGCCGAGAACGTTTTCGTTGTTTGCAACTGTTAATGACTGCTCTTCGTCAGCGGCAACCAGAGCCAAGCCCATGTCAAGTAACCGGACACGACCTTCTTGATCAATCAGCAAATTTGCGGGCTTCACGTCTCGATGAATGACACCCTTGCCGTGTGCGTGGTGTAACCCTCGTGCTGCTTGTGCTGTCATCTCTGCTGCAAATGAAAAATCAAGTGGTCCATCCCGTTTGACGAGTTGCTGCATATCAATGCCATCGACGTACTCCATAACGATGTAGTGCACGTCATCGTCATTGTCGATGTCATAGGCGAGGACGATATTGGGGTGATTGAGTGAGGCAATTGCTTTTGCCTCCAATTGAAATCGGGCTAAGTAGGTTGCATCCTTCACCCGACTTTTCGGAAGAACTTTTATCGCCCGCTTGTCCCCCATCCGAACATGTTCGGCGAGGTAAACGCTGCTCATGCCGCCGGTGCCAATGTGACCGAGCAGTTTGTAGTTCCCGAGAAAGAAACCCTTGTACTTCCCACCAAGAATTTTTTCCACATGCCATTGCGTCAGCAGCTTCTTTCCAGCAAAGACTTCGGCAAGCTTTTTAGGGTTTTCCGGGAGCTTACCATCGAGTTGCTGACGCACTTTCTGCTCGAGCGACGCAGAGGCTTCCGCGTCAACGAGACCGCTTTTCGCGACCATCTTCATAAAGCGGTCAGATGTTAGCTTTTGCGTCATAGCCTGCCGAAAAGACCCCATGGAGTCCGAAGTGGTGTTGTGAGAGGATAGCACGCCAAAAGTCATTGAGTCAGTAAAAACTTGATGTTGCGACGTGTTCCCCCGTCCGGCATGGCGATCAAACAATTTAACCGTAAGAACCGATTTTTGCGACCGGATTATAACGATATTAGTGATTGCTTGCAGATTCACAAACAAGAGGTCTCGCTCGGGTGAATAGCGTCCACCCCGTTGGCGGTAATACCGCTCACTTGACAACGCTTGGTCTACTGACCAAATACTGGGAACCGGGTCAGGTGAAGACTCGGCTTGCTCGTGATATCGGCATGCTTGCTGCCAGTAAATTGCATCAGAATTTTGTACTCTACCTTTGTCAATCGCTCGCAACGGTCAGTGACAGGCGAGAAATCTGCCTCGCTCCTTTTACTAGGGCGCAGTGCGTAAGAAGTGCCTTGGAAACAGAAAGGCTTGCGGGAGCTTGGGAAATTGCACCTCAAGACAACGGCGATCTTGGAAGGCGTATGGCAAGGTGGTTCGAGAAGTCGCTTGCAACTCCTCTTGTCAGTAATGCGGTACTGATCGGCTCAGATTGCCCCTTGATCTCTCCACAGATGATCAATCAGGCAAGCCGATCTCTGGAACGCTCCGATGCGGTCGTTGGTCCCGCCAAGGATGGTGGCTACTACCTTATTGGATTTAACAACTCACTTCCTTCAAATGTTCGCCAAAGTGTTTTCGAAAACATTTCATGGAGTACTGAGAATGTCCTCGATCAGACACGGTTAAGACTCAGGGAGCTTGGTCTAACATGGAACGAACTTGAGACGATGGAAGATATCGATACGATTAGTGAGCTGGACCGTTTTTGTTCGGAACTTGCAGCATCTTCTACAACCGGTGAATCACAAACATCTGATCAAGCTCGAAGGCAAAAATTATTATCGGAAATTCAATCAATTCTCCTGACATAACCGCCTTCAACCAAACTAAGCCAAAATGAATCGTAAGCTGACTTCGGAAGATGCCGTAATTGTGGGGGGAGGTGTCATCGGCCTGAGCATCGCCTGGCAACTCGCCAAGGAAGGATGGAAGGTGACGATTCTCGAGAGAGACGACATCGGGCAAGGCACCTCTTGGGCAGGAGCTGGAATTCTACCACCCGCAAATTTTTCAGCAGCATCGGACCCGATTGATCGACTACGTGGACTTAGCCATAAACTCTTTCCCACTTGGTCTTCTGAACTTAAAGCGACAACAGGCTTGGACCCAGGATTGCGTCGGTGTGGTGGGTGGTATCTTGCAGAAAGTCTCGGAGAACTTGCATCGTTAGTCGGAATGGCTGACTATTGGGCTCATCTTGATATTGAATCAGAACGTCTACCTATGCGTGAATTGGTAAAACATGAACCCGCGTTATCCTCTTGGGCAAAGCAAAAAACTTCTATCGGAGCATGGTGGGTTCCTGACGAGTATCAACTATGCCCTCCACTCTACCTACGTTGCCTGCAAACCGCGTGTGAAGAAGCGGGTGTTTTGATTCGGACGCAGTGTGAACTGGAAGGTGTTCGCGCGCAATCCGATATGACCTGTGTCCGGTTCGACGGACGTTGGCATGATTGCTCTCGGGTCGTCCTTTGTGGCGGCGCATGGCTGAATCAATTCACTGAACCACTAGGACTTTCACACAGCGTTATTCCCGTGAGAGGACAAATGCTCTTACTTAAAACGGTTACTCCAATCTCTCGACGAATCATTAACCTCGGAAATCGCTATCTCGTTTGCCGGGAAGATGGTCACATTCTGATTGGGTCCTGCGAAGAAGAGGTTGGGTATCAACTTGGGACGACTGATGAGATGATTTCCGAGTTAAGAAGCTTTGCCAACTCTCTAATCCCCGCGTTAGCCGATGCCGAGCATAAACGCAGTTGGTCTGGGCTGCGGCCGATGACCTATGACGGCTTCCCGATGATTGGCAGAGTTCCCGGCACTAACAATGCGTATGTTGCTGGCGGGCATTTCCGCAGCGGCCTACATCTTTCCACGGGTACGGCATCGGTTCTTTGTGACTTGATGGTTAAGCGAGAACCCGTCATTGATCTTGATGCTTTTCGAGTCGGAAAACAAATTAGCCATCGCCAAACGCACCTCGAGTAACTCCCCCTAACCCTTTCGCGACTTTGAAGATGAATGAGAACCCAATCCATGACGGACCTTTCACATTGGATCCCCCCGGAACGATCGCTGTGGTCGGTGCCGGACCGCTTGGTATTGAGGCGTCATTGTATGGTCGGTTCCTCGGTTACAAAGTCACAATTATCGAGAGTAACGAGGTCGGGGGAATTCTAAATCAAGATCCAACTCTTCCGTTACCGATGCTTCCAGACCGCTGTTTATCCAATCTAGCCCTTCAAGCGATACGGACACAGAAGCAGGAAGAATCCGAGGAAATCCTGCCGCTAACACTCGGTGACTGGGTTAACCGTTATCTGATTCCGCTAACACAAACGGACCTACTTCGTGAATGCCTTGAGTTGCAAAAACAAGTCACAAAAATTGAATCCACCCTTGTTGATGATAAGGATGCGGGTGAAGAGATTCCACCAGACTTTCGCCTTACCCTCTCCGCCAGCAGCGGGGAAACCGAGCACCTGGTGACCGAAGCTGTCATCGTCGCCACCGGAATCGACATGGAGATTGATGTGACGATACCCATGGATACTCCCTACCTTTTCAGAATTGGGTCGAAAAGAGACGATGACTGGGAATCAGGTCTTTGGAGCGGATTCAAAGAAATTGTCAAAATTTATGCCGCACTCGGTGGCCGTGACGACCTGGATCTATATCGCCCAAAACGTCACTGAGTTCAGAATTGAATCGCGATCCAATCAATAAAGTGGATCGGAGTCAGAATCAAATGGTATTGCGGTTTCGGCATCGATAAAACACTTCGGACTTTAACTATCAAATAGAGCGTCCCAGATTTCTCGCTCGAAAATTGAATCGATACGCTGAAGCTTGGAACACTCTGCAAAAAATGCATCAACCCTATTGAAACTCCTTTTCACTCGATCGAACAACAGCTCAAAGAATGACAACCAACACCGTAGAAAGCATGGCTTCTTTTAGATCAGTTGCAAGCATTACCTAGTCATTGAGTAACGCGTTAGCCGTCGGTATCACGGTAAGGATACGCAAAACCGATATTACGAATCTCAAGCATCAGGTTTTGGGGTTGTCGCAACCCCTTTTTTTCACGACACCTATCTCAGGGGAACGACGTGTTCCAATCCCAAAAGCTGAATAGCTGGTAAATCGCTTGTCCAATTGTTAAGAGACAGAACGCATGTCGAGCCCTCGAGATCATGTGAAACAATGCGTGAAACTGTTCCGCGAGGGATAATTCAAGTCATCCAGAACGCTCGAACGTTTCCGCGCAGGCTGCCAATAAAGCAACGAATCCACCGCTCAAAACAGACATTTCAGTCAGTCAATTAATTCGGCATGAACGCAATGAACTGCGACGAAATCGAGAATCGACTAGATCAGGCAGAACAATCCCTGGAACAAGCGGTTGCCACGGATCTTTCCTCTGCAGAAATGATGAAGCCTTTCCTACTGAGTGAAATCCAGCATCACTCTGATGACCTCTCAAACAAACAAATCAACCCCGCTGATGAAATCGACCTCAATTTGAATATCCAGTTTGGAAAAACTGAAATGAGACTTGATGAGGTATTTCAGCTAAGGACAGGATCGTTAATTACCCTTGATGAACACGCTGAGCAGGCGGTGGATATCATTGCAAATGGTAAAATGATTGCTCGAGGAGAAGTCCTTGTGATGAATGACCATTTCTGCATACGCGTTACCGAACTCATTGGTGCGTGAAAAGAAAATGTGCGATCTCTCATCTCGATTTAGCAGACTTCCGCTATCGATTAACGGTAAAAACCACCGCTTACTTGTTTCTGTCAACAAACAAGTAACGTCCCTGATCTTGATCACGATCGGCTTGATCCTGACACAAGCAAAAGTTGCACCATGCCAAACCATCGCCAACCCGCAAGAATCACAAAGCAACACAGAATCCTCGTTGATCAAACCCGTCCGATCTGTCACTCAGGCAAGTGGTGATATCCAGTCATCCCAAGACGAGATCGTCGATGCTACTTTCCCCTCGTTAAAGCCTAAGACTCAGAAATCCACCACTAAGGCTGATCAATCGGACCCGCTTTCCAACCTCACCGCACCAACCATTACCGTCATTACAAGCTTGACGATTGTGTTGGGTCTTTTTGGTGCGTTCGTATGGATGAGTCGCAAGTTTGGAATAAGCCGGGCAAGTCAAGGCAAACTACCAACAGAAGCTTTTGAAACGCTTGGTAGCTTCCAACTCGACTCCCGAACACAAATCCAAGCGATTCGCTTTGGAGAACGAATCCTTCTTCTCTCACTTAGCGGCGGCGTCACAAGCACATTGTGTGAAGTAAGTGATCCAGAAGAAGTCATAAAGATACTTGCTTTAATCAAAGGCGAATCAAGAAACGAATTTGCAATTGCAATGGAAAACTTTTCGCAAAAACCTTCCAAAAGTCGTTGACTGGATTCTCGCGAAAAAAAGACCTTCCAGTATCGAACCGCTCAACAATTCTTACTCTTGGGATTCCTGATTTCTCAGATAATCTTTGAATTTGAGACTGCTGACAATCAAAACCAACCAAGAAGCCGTTGCCCCCTCCTTCGTGATTATCCGTACCAAACGGGAGCAATCGCTTAATCATCTTGAATTGAGGGCCCACCGACATGCGATCCACCAGAGCAAAACCATCAATGGAATCCGTTTGTAAGATAATTAAATCTAAACCGATCTGAAGAAAACTGCGCCCTGATGTCTGGAGCGCAATCATGCTGCGACATTCACCCACCTAGACGAAACCCACCAAAGCTCGGAAAATGCTTGCGATTCCTCTGCGAGGTAGAGTCGTTGAGGTATTCTGCGTTTCATCTGGCTCTCAACATCAGATGGATAGATTGATCCCTCGGCAATAAGAGCGAGCGTCGTGTCCAACTGCTCCCAATTCACTGCTTCGGAACACGTCAGATGGAAGCTTTCATCTTGGACAACCATCTTTAGAACTGCTCTGGAGGAGCGACTGGTTTACAGGGGCGATTTTGCGTTAGGAACGCTGATGCGTTTTTTGCCAATCGTCACTCAGATCTTTCTCTGGCTTGCGGTTTTTGATTCGATTGAAGCCAGTCGTGGAAATAGCACAGCGACTATCGGCGGATTTGGTTTTAAAGAGATCGTAGCCTACTACCTATTAACCATGGTGGCGCGAGCCTTCTCCAGCATGCCAGGACTAGCGTCCGGCATTGCTAAACAAATTCGCGAAGGAGAGATCAAACGCTACCTCATCCAGCCAATTGATCTGATTGGTTTTCTATTGATCAATCGCGTGGCCCACAAATTTGCATACTATGTGATTGCGATTGCTCCATTCTCATTAGTTTTCTTCATGTGTCGCCACTATTTTGAAAATGGTTGGCCAGATGCGATTACCATAGCCGCGTTTATCCTATCACTTGGCATGGGATTTCTGATTGGCTTTTTCTTGGAAGCTACAATAGGAATGATTGGATTTTGGTTTTTAGAAGTTTCTTCACTACTGTTCGTTTACATGCTGTTCAGTTTCTTCTTGTCGGGACACATGTTTCCACTTTCACTACTACCGGACAACATTGAGGTCTTTGTCAATTTTCTACCATTGAAGTACTTGGCCTATTTTCCGGCTGCGATTTTCCTAGGGAAAATCCCGAAGGAGGAACTCGCCTTCGAACTAACCGTTGAAGCATGCTGGCTAGTGTTTTTCGTTGTCCTGTGTCGATGGACGTACGCACGAGGCGTAAAACGCTATAGTGGATTCGGGGGCTAAGAAGATAATTCCAATGCAACCCAAAAACGAACGCCCAAATTATGGCAAAGTTTTTCTAACCTTTGCCAGTAACAGTTTGGTGAGGGACATGACGTTCCGCACCAATTTTGTGTTGCAATGTGTGAGCAGCGTGGGTTGGACGATGATGAATGTTGGCTTTTACCTCATTCTATTTCAATACACCAATTCGATTGGAGCCGACTCTGGCTGGGACCAAGACAAGTTCTTTCTGTTCTTGGCGACCACATGGTTTATCAACAGTGTGGTTCAGGCGTTTTTCATGCCAAACGCAGAAGAGTTCAGCGAGCTAATTCGCACCGGTGGCCTGGACTTTGCCTTGTTGAAACCAATTGACACCCAATTCCTCATCTCTTTTAGGAAAGTTGATTGGAGTTCATTATCGAATTTCCTTGCCGGCTTGGTCATTGCGGGAATCTCACTTTACAATCTGGCCAATCGTGCAACAAACCCGATGACTCCCTCAGCGATATCGATCCTGCTGTACATCGTTTTTCTGTTTTGCGGCATCGCCATGATGTACAGCTTGATGATCTGTTTGAGCGCAACAAGTGTTTGGCTTGGCAGAAACCAGACGCTCTATAACTTCTGGTTCTACATTACAAACTTCAGCCGTTATCCCATGGAAATGTACGACCGGGGCTGGGGAAAACCGCTTTACGGATTCTTCACGTTTATTATCCCCGTGCTTCTTGTGGTAAATGTTCCAGCAAGATTAATCGCAAAACCGATTGACCCACGAACGCTTGATGAGCAATTACTGGTGGGCTGGGCATTGGCAGCCACACTGCTGAGCATCTTTGTCAGTCGATGGGTTTTCTATCGTGCCCTCTCCAGTTATCGAAGCGCCAGTTCTTAAGACACATCGTTCATTTGTGAGCGATGCAGTTTATTAAATAGCCCCGATTGAAAAACAGGCTCCTGAATCGAGGCTCGCAGTTTGAGCGTGATCTCGAATTGAATGTCACCTCGTTGTCCAATGGACTTGTACTTGCAGTGAATCATGTTCCCTGAGCATGTGACAAAGATGACTTGACAAGTTGCCTCATTGGCTTTGCCAAGAATGCATCCAAAATCTCTACGTGGATCCCAAACCAGCAAGCCAAGTAAGAAAACCAATTACCAAGAAGCAAACCAGACAGCATCCAAGAAAACCAAGCCAATCCATTCGACTTGGGCGAGTGAATTCCCAATCCGAATTGGGAAAGATTTTCTTACCAGCTGTGCTGTCAGGATTCGCAAAGGCTGCTTCCAAGTTTTTCTTATCTTGATCTGGATCTGGATCTACCGGTGTATTCATTTTTGCGAAATATCGATCCAGAACCCCCTGGCTTTCACGACGAGTCACGTAGCTGAAGGCAATCAGCACAAAGAACGGCGTTAGCAAACGCGAGGGTAGACGCAATGTTTCCAAGGTCGCTTTCGAAACAGTTGAGAGATCCACTCCCAAGATCGAATAGGCGATGAAGTCCAGGTTCAATGCACCTTTTCCGCGCACGTCACCAATCACTCTCTCGACACGCACTTGGACTCCATCAATTTCATTTTCCGAAACGAGTTCAAATCTTGGTGGCCCCAACGACCCGCCACTCTCACTAATTGCCTCAACACCGTTTCTCCAAAAAATGGCAACGCCACCGGATCGCAAAGAAATTTCGATCGGCTCCCCTAGAATAGCCTCAGGCGGCGACTGACTGAGTAATTTCTGCCGCGCCAAATACTCAGGTGAAGATCGCTGAGATTCGTCAAATTTCTTATTCAGTGAATCACTCGCCTCAACCCAAGCTTGGTATCTCTCTACATCTGATTTCGTTGCATCCCTGACGAAGGTTTTAGTGATTCGATCGGTTGTGGTGGCAAGAGTTGAGTGAGATCGCAAATCAGGCCGTACTGTGGGGATCGCTACGGGTAAAACAAAGAAGATTAGCAACGAAACACAAATCGTTGCCCAAACGGCTCGCGCATTAACACGTCGCCAATACATCCCCACCCAGAACGGCGCCGCGAAGAGTATGGGTAACTCCATTGCCATCTTGAATTGCCCAAAAACATCTGAATACATCAAAGAAACGATCACTGCACCCATGATGATCAGTAATCCAGTCAGTCTTCCCACAAACACATACTTCTTTTCATCAGCGTTTGGATTGATATACGCTGCGTAAACGTTTCGAACGACCAACGCAGAAGTGACAATCATGTACGTGTCGGCTGAACTCATCATGGCGGCTAACAGACAGGCCAACATCAGCCCAACTAGTCCAAGATTCATTGGCCCCAATATCTCTCGTGCAGCTACACCCCAAACCTGATCAGGGTCACCGGCAATTTCCGAACTTCCCGATAGCAACGCGAGTGCAATGAGGGCGGTAATAGCCCAGCCCACTGTGCATAATCGCTTTAGAAAATTACCAACGACCAATCCAATGCGTGCCTCGTCTTCGGACTTCGCAGATCCCCCACCGGTGGCAATAAAGTGAGGCTGAACAACAATTCCCACCATGCCTAATAAGGAAAGCGAAATAATGTACTGAACTGGAAATTCACCGCTGCTGGGGCCCGTGAAAAGACTGAAGTGATCCTCTGAAATGCGATCATGCATGATAGAAAACCCCTTCATCATGCTCTCACCACTCTCTGCGGCAAATTTCGAGCAAAGCAACCACAAACCATATGGAATCAAGAGTACCGACAAGATGAGAATGAAGATTCCTTGAATCAGATCAGTCCAGTATGCGGCTGTGAGGCCGCCTAAAACTCCATAGATCATTACGACACCCGCAATCAGGGGTATCAGGGTGTATCGCAGTTCAAGACCAAAAAGGCCTGTCTCAAGCTCAAGTAGTGGAACAGCAAATTTAGCGATCGCTGAAAACATGGTCGATAAATAAAACATGTAAAAAACAATCGCAAACATCGTGTACGCGACCCCAAGCGGACGAGATTGATACCGCTCAACAAACCAATCTCCCAAAGTCAAATGCCGCATCCGCCGATACCAAACTGCGGTAATCCAATAAATCGGTGTGACGAACAACCACATCAAAGCTGACCAAACACCACTTAACCCGCTGGTCCATACCGTTCGTCCCACCTGAACTGGCTCGTGGGCGCCGGTTCCTGCGCCGAAGGCTGCAAAGGTTTGCATCACCTTTCCGAACCCTCTTCCCCCCATGAAATAATCTTCCTGATCACGGACGCGACGCATCGCCCACAATCCAATGAGAATCATGATGGCAAAGTAGCCGCACAAAACGATGTAATCAATAATTTGCATGCGTCTTCGACAGTCCGGACTGCCGCTCACACGTGGTATGTGGAAAGATGGAGAGATTGGATGAACCAAAGCTGGATTTCCTGCACTCAGTTCCCCAAAAGATCCGGCAAGGTTAACCTTTTTAAGGTTCAGAAGCGAGTTTTTTCATTCGACAACAACCCGAACAAGCTCCGCCCGGTTTCCCAACGTGAACCAAAGAGTGGCTCAACCGCTGCCTTTCTGGACTATCCTACGCCCTAGCGATTCATCATGCCGACGTCACCGAGCCGACACCGATTTCTAAAATTCCGCGACAAAGCGAGAAAAAAAGCCAACAAGCCCTCCAGTGGATCATTTCACGGCCAGAGTGCCAAGAAGATAGGCACACGCGAACGATCTTTCTCGGAATTATTCTTTGAATTCCTTCGTCTTACCGCCGGGCATCGTCCTCAAATTATCTCGGCACTTGCGCTTCTTACCGTTGGTATCGGACTGCGGTTGATTCCACCACTCGGCACAAAATTAGCAATTGACCTGGCGTTGACAAAACCGCCCGGGCCGATTCCCTCATGGCTAACTTCGTTTAACCCACCTCAAGAACCACTCGCCATCCTGATTGCCATTGCCGGCATGGTAGTTCTGGTCACAGCTACATCGACTTTAGTTCATTTAACAAGCCGTTGGCTTGCGACAAAAACGGTAAACCAAACTCAAGTAGCAATTCGCAAGAAAGTTTTTGAGCACGCCATAAAACTGCCCCTCAACCTGGTGCAAGACTTGAAAAGTGGGGGTGCGGCAAGCTTGATAAGAGAAGATGCGGGAGGTGTTGCCGACCTGATCTTCAGCATGCTTTACAACCCCTGGCGCGCAATCATTCAGTTGACCGGTAGCTTGATCATTTTGACACTTGTCGACTGGAAATTGATGGTCGGTGGACTGCTGCTACTGCCGTTAGTATGGGTCAGCCATCGAACGTGGATCAATCGCATCCGTCCCCTGTATCGAGACATTCGAAAACAACGTCAAGCAATTGACGGAAGCGTTACTGAGACATTTGGTGGGATACGTGTTGTGCGAACATTTGCCCGACATCGGCATGAGACATCACGGTTTGTGCGAGAGGGCAATTATCTGATTCGGCAACAACTTTTCACTTGGTGGTGGACTCGACTGATTGAAACGGTTTGGGAAGTGGTAATCCCCTTGGCCTCAACGGCTTTACTTTTATATGGCGGCTACCAAATCATCGAGTCACAATTGACCCTCGGCGACCTCATGATGTTTTTGGTTTATCTGACAATGCTGCTTGATCCACTTGCAACCTTGGCCGCCAGCGCCGCCACTTTCCAAAACAATCTAGCAGGTTTAGATCGCATTCTTGATGTACTGGAGGTTAAGCATGAACTACCAACCAACCCCGATTCTGTTGTTGTTCAGAAAGCAAAAGTCCCAGGAAGGATTGAGCTGCAGAATATAAATTTCACTTACCCGGGCAGTGACCAGAAAGTGCTACGTGATGTTTGCTTTGAGGTTAACCCAGGCGAAACCATTGCTCTGGTAGGTCGTAGCGGAGCCGGAAAGACAACTTTGACAAATCTCATCGCTAGGTTCTATGATCCAACATCAGGCCATATCAAGCTTGACGGGCGTGACCTTCGAGACATTGACCTTAGCAGTTACCGACAACTTCTTGGCATCGTTGAGCAAGATGTATTTTTGTTTGATGGGACCATTCGGGAAAATATCAGCTATTCCCGTCGTGACATCAGTGAAGATACCGTTCGCATCGCGGCATCGATGGCAGCAGCACACGATTTTATTTCACGCCTTCCCCTTGGGTACGATTCCCGTATTGGAGAGAGAGGTGTCAAACTCTCCGGCGGCCAGCGTCAACGAATTGCGATTGCCAGAGCGATTTGCGCGGACCCCAAAATATTGATTCTGGATGAGGCCACCAGCAACCTCGACAGTGAGAGCGAGCAGCTGATTCAATCCAGCCTCCAAGAACTGTTGAAAGATCGCACAGCGTTTGTGATTGCACACCGCCTCAGCACAATTCGCAATGCGGATAAAATTGTTGTGCTTGATGATGGTCGTGTCATTGAAACCGGGACCCATGAAAACCTTCTGGCCAAAGGCGGAGCCTATAGCGAAATGATTAGACTTCAAATGTCAGATATCAATAGTTAGACACCAATGAAAGCTGAAGACGCGTGGACCTGGCGAACGACGATTAAACGCAATACAGAAAAAGTAATGCAACAAAGAAATTGGATTGGCATAATCTTCCTTGCCCTTTTTCAGATTTCGTCGCTTCAAGGATTTGGCGAAGACTGGCCACAATGGCGGGGACCGTCGCGGGATGGACGTTCCAACGAAACAGGGTTACTGAAGCAGTGGCCTTCTGACGGCCCAAAACTAGCATGGCATTATCAGAATGCTGGAAGTGGTTTTTCGTCAATTGTTACCGTGGCTGATCGAGCCTACACACTCGGGACGCACAAAAATTTCACTGTCGCTCTCTGCTTAAATCTCGATACCGGAAAGCTTCTCTGGAAAACGAAATTAGGACGCCTCGGAAATTCACAGGATTACGATATCAACTGGGGAGCAGGTCCACGCAGTACGCCAACTATCAGCGAAGGAAAAGTCTACGCACTCACGGATCTCGGAACCATCGCCTGCTTGAAGGCTGAAAATGGTGAACTCATTTGGAAACAGAATTTAGTTGATGATTTTGGTGGCGTAATACCGGAGTGGGGATACAGTGGTTCTCCGCTAATTGATGAAGATCGCCTTGTCGTTACACCGGGAAAGACCAACTACATGGTTGCCTTAAATTCTGGAACAGGCGAAAAGAAATGGAGCAGCCATAACTACGACGTTGCGGCCCAGTATGCCTCGGTAATGAAAGGTCAGATTGCAGGACGCACCTATTATTTATCCGCCAACAAAGAGGGGTTGGTTGCTTTTGACCGTCAGTCCGGAAAACTGCTTTTTTCTCACGATGCCACCAGTAACACCGTTGCAGCTGCCAGCACTCCGCTGATCAAAGATAATCTGATCTACCACTCCAGCGGCTATGGGGGTGGTAGCGTCTTGCTAGAACTGAGCAAGAACCAAGAGAACGAGATACAGATCACTCAACGGTATCATCTCACCGGCCGAACGATGAGAAATCACCACGGCGGCGTTGTCCTTGCAGACAACGCCGTCTTTGGCTTCACCGAGGCAAACCGAGGGACATGGATTGCACAAGATCTGGCGACCGGCAGCGTTCTCTGGGAGGAAAGAATTCGTCCCAACCAAAGCGGCTCGGCCTGCTTTGCAGATGGATTCCTTTACTGCCATCTGGACAAGGATAGAACCGTCTCACTGGTTCAACTAAGCCGAATGCAATGGGAGAGCAAAGGAATATTGTATCTGCCAAAAATCTTGAAGGTCGCAGCAGGCGACAAGGATGAACCAGCCCCAAAACCGTCATGGACGCACCCAAGCATCGCAAATGGAAAGCTGTTCATTCGCGATCAGGAAAATATTTACGCCTACATGATTGCTGCAGATGCTTACTTACAGATCAGAAAATGATTTACCAATAAAAACCTTCAGCTTCCAAGGTCTGGAAAGCCAAGTCGATCCATGAGACGGAGGATTATCTTTGATAGATCGGCAAAAACGATCGGTTCAGCTGCAACATGATCAGGTTGATAGCGGTGACGTAGACAGGATGAATCGCTCCTTCCCAATACCCGTCAGGTCGCTGCTCGCTGACAATACGATCGTATAACCGATCACGAAACGGCAGCCAAAGCTCGTCTCCCTGACGGTAGACTACCTGACTGTAATAAAGGTAAGTGTAGTGCCAGTGCCCAAAAGCACGTGTGCCGTCGCTGATATCATGCAGCGCCTCCTTTGTGTACTTAAACATTTCAGGCACGTTGTCACTGTCATAGTCTCCTGCGTTGTAAAGCGCAGCTAGCGCCGCTGCGGTAATCGCCGGTCGACTTGTACCCATCTGTTGACTGCTGTAGCTGATTCCTCCGTCAGGGTTTTTACAGGCATAGATATAGTCTTTGGCATTATCAATGATCTTACCGCTAACCGGTATTCCCGCATTGCGACAGCCTCTTAGCCCTTGCACCTGAGTGATGGTAGTCGAACCCTCGTCAAAGTTATTTCCTTCGCGAGCGGAAACGTAACCCCAGCCACCTGCATCGGTTTGTGCACTTCCACTGAACTCAACGGCCTTTGATAAAACATCGACTAATTCTTGACGTCGATCCAACAAGCCCTCTTCTCCCAGGACTTGAGACAACATCAGCATCGAAAATCCATGACCGTAGGTGTAGCGTGAATCCGTTTGGGGATCACCAATCAATCCATTGTTGCGACTCTTGCTGATAAGAAAGTCTGAAACCCTGGCAATTTCTTTTGCGTAAGGACCTTGAGTTGTGGTGCTACCACTCGCAATTAACGCGGTCCCAGCCAAAGCGGCAATGGCAGTCGGATAAACCTGTGTGTTCCACTGCCCCCGAGAGGATTGCGTTCGACTCAACCAATCGAGCCCTTTCTTGATGGAATCATTCCACCGATCATCCTGCGGTCCCACTTGGGCAGAAACCGATCGCGGCAAGGCACTCGAGAGTGTCAATGAAGCAGCAATTTTCAGCCAATCACGCCGTGCACTAGGTTGACTCATGGAAACTCCAATCGAATCATTTTTGGATGGCAAAAATTGGAATAATACAATTCAAAGCTGCATGAGCTTTGATGCAAAAGTTTAAGTGGGAACAAAACGTGAACCAACCGGTCCTTTTCTCGAAATTCTTCTCGCTTATCATTTCGAGCAACGCAGCAAAAGTCGCAAGAAACGATTGATTGAAAATTACAAGAGCAACGAGCGATTCGGCCACCCTAATATTGTAGTCGGAATCAGATCAAGGCACTCCTGCACTTTTGACTGTCTGAAATCTCACTAATCTTCAACCCAACTAGAATGACGTCCCCGACGCAACTGACAAGCTGGGCAGAAAAAAGTACTTCGTTGGGCTTGAACCGTTCGCCGAATACGCCCCTGACGACAACGACCGCATGGCTCGTCTTCTCGATCGTAAACCCGATGGAAGTGCTGATAACCGCCCTCACCGTTGATCGCGTTTCGATAGGTCCCATCACTCAGAGTACTACCCTCGTACTCAATTGCATCGAGAAGGACTCGACGAGCTGCCTGATGAATCCGACTCCACTGATCCCGACTTAATCGGTGACATCGGGTTCGCGGGTCGATTCCGGCCAGAAACAAAATCTCTGAAGCATAAAGATTACCGATTCCGGCTACAGCAGCTTGATCCATTAAGGCTACCTTGATTGCCCGCGTACTCTTCCCCAGTCGCTGGCGGTAAACCAAATCGTCCATCGCCAGCGCATCAGGGCCAAGACGATGACAAACACGTTGATCCAGTTCCTCAGACGTCATACATCGGACTGTGCCGAGTCCTCGACGATCCCAAAAAAGCAACCTCATGTGATCCGGCTGACCTCCCGCGACGTCTGGGTCGCGGGAAAGGCAAAACTCGAGTCGCAAATGCGTCTGATTGGGTGGATCTTTCAGAAGTACCAGACCGGTCATGCGTGGTTCGATCACGATGTAGATCGAGTTGTCGGACCGTATCAACACGCGTTTCCCTAATCGGCTAACCGAATCAACTCGGGTACCGACCAGTTGTGAGGCAATGGCTGTTAAACTGGGTTGAATTAAGATTGGTCGCAAGCGGCAGGGCAACTCATTGACCGATTCGAAGCGGCATCCGATGATCGATCGAATCCCGCGACACATGGTCTCCACTTCAGGTAGTTCCGGCATTTCTGACCCTCAGCATGGCTCTGTCATCCAAAAATTTCGATCAACGCATTCTAAAATCGTGGGTAGGGCCACCATCGCCTCCGTGAGCAGATCATTACAGAAAGCCTACCGGTGAGCAGCTTTGATGCAGGCATGACGACGGAACGGGTAATTGGCAACGTCACCGCCGAATCTCTAACTCCACAAGAATTTACATCGCCAAGACATGACTGGAGTGGCCAAAAATTTAGCGTTGATGACTGAGATCATCGAATCCGGCAGCATAATCCGAATCTTGAAAGTCGGCAGCTTCAGGTTTTGTCGTCACCCAAATAAAAAAATGAATGGATTGAGCAATCACCAATAGTTGGGAAGGAGTTACCTAAAATTGATGAGGAACCAAAAAAACATCGAATGCAGAGACCTGAAAATGGCCAGAAAATGTAATTCATGGCCACGAAGTGTAAGTATCGAGAATGTCGACTGATTCTCACGCTTCGGAGCGTTGACCATTTGCCCTGATCTGTGGAAAATCATGGGTGAAGACCGGACGGCCGAGTGCGGTAAACGGTCTCTGACTTGGTGTCGAGATTATCGCAATTTTTCAAAGTGACCGATCATGCAGATCTCCTGTTTGCATCAATCATTACCGGATTGCCTCGCCTCCACGCCCACCTTTCACCGGATCCACCGAAAAGTAGATAAATGAGCACCTTGCCTGAAACCCCCAATGCCAACATGGCTGTACCCGATCAAGAAGGACGTTTTGGCAAATTTGGCGGTCGATTTGTGCCAGAGACATTAACTACGGCTTTGGAGCAGTTATCCGAAGAATACGAGAAAGCCAAGCACGACCAATCCTTTCAATTCGAGTTGTCAGAACTGCTAAGGACTTTTGTTGGAAGACCAAGCCCGCTGTATCATGCCAAAAGATTAACCGCCTCCGCAGGGGGTGCCAAAATCTGGCTCAAACGCGAGGACCTCAACCACACCGGTGCTCACAAAATCAACAATACCATCGGTCAAGCTCTTCTAACACTTCGAATGGGAAAAACTCGGGTCATCGCTGAGACAGGCGCTGGCCAACACGGTGTTGCGACAGCCACCGCATGTGCCCATTTTGGACTGCCTTGTGTTGTTTACATGGGCAGCGAAGACATTCGTCGCCAAAAACCAAATGTATTCAGCATGAAGTTAATGGGCGCCGAAATACGGCCGGTTGAAAGTGGGTCGAAGACGCTTCGTGATGCAGTGAATGAGGCCATGCGTGACTGGATGTCTTCGGTGGAGGACACGCATTACATCATTGGTAGTGTCATCGGGCCGCACCCATTTCCCATGATGGTACGAGATTTCCAATCGATCATCGGGCGGGAAGCGAGATCACAGTGCTTGGAGACATTTGAGCAACTGCCCGATTGCGTCGTCGCATGTGTCGGAGGTGGCAGCAATGCTGCTGGCATGTTCTACCCCTTTGTTGATGATGACGGCGTCAGACTGATCGGCGTCGAAGCGGGGGGGCGTGGAGCCAGCCCAGGCGATCATGCCTCTCCCCTGACCTTCGGCAACCCAGGAGTTCTTCACGGAAGTTACAGCTACGTGATGCAGGATGAGGATGGACAAACTTGTGATGTCCATTCGATGAGTGCTGGCCTTGATTACCCTGGGGTCGGTCCAGAGCATAGCTACTGGAAAGACACGGGAAGGGTTGACTATTTGGAATGCGGCGATGAATCTGCCATGAAAGCTTTTGATCAACTCGCTCGAACCGAGGGTATCATTGCGGCACTTGAAACCAGCCATGCCATTGCCAAAGCACTTGAAGTCGCAAAAACAATGTCGCCTGATCAAAACCTTTTGGTCTGTTTATCAGGTCGAGGTGACAAAGATGCGATGGAAATTGCCAGGTTACGTGGTGAAGATTGGTGATCCCTCACTTGGGAATCCTTTTTACGCTGATCATCCGGTCACGCGGGGCGGATAAAATACGAACAAAGTAAATAGCAGTACCAACGGTCTGAAAAGCCAAAAGCCTTGAAAGATTTTTTGCCATGACATCGATAACTTGGCTCGGCCACGGCAGCTGGCTGATCGAATGCGATAACCATCGTATTCTTCTTGACCCTTTTCTCAGCGATAACCCTTCCGCAACGGCTAAACCGGATGATTTTTTCGACTGCCACCACATTCTGATCTCTCATGGTCACTTCGATCATGTCGCGGACGCAGCTCAGATAGCGAAAAATTCTAATGCGACAGTGATCGCCATCCATGAAATTGCGCAGTGGTTTGCCGAGCAACATCAGATTGAACAAACAATCGGAATGAATTTGGGTGGTCAAGTGACGCTACCGTTCGGAACATTAAAAATGGTTCCTGCAGTTCATAGTAGTCAGCTACCAGATGGATCCTCAGGAGGTGTCGCTGCTGGCTTTGTCTTAACGACTGGTGGCCGTCGCATCTACTTTGCTTGCGATACAGCCTATTTTGGCGACATGGCACATTACGCCGGCGGCGTCGATCTGGCAGTGCTGCCAATTGGTGATTTATTCACCATGGGAATTGAGGAAAGCATCGCCGCGATCCAGACAATTCAACCCACCCAAGTCCTACCCGCTCACTACAACACTTGGCCACCGATCACGGTTGATGTTGAGATGTGGACAAAGAAAGTAAGGGAAGAAACAGAAGCTGAACCGATTGTTCTTCCGGTAGGTGGATCGGTTCAACTCGACTCGACACTCGCAAAATAAGCAACGGCGAAAAACAGGCAGCAGCAGTGAAAAAAACAATCTCGGTTGTCACCGGCGCCGGTTCAGGAATTGGCCGAGCCGTCGCTACGGCACTGATTCGGGAAGGCTATTTTGTTTTTCTTGCAGGTCGTCATTTGAAGTCGCTTGATGAGACGCGTCGGCTCGCTGGCGGCGATTCGAATAACAGTGAATCAGTGAAAACTGATGTGACATCCGAATCAAGTGTGGAATCCTTATTCGGGAGAGTCAGCAATCGATTTGCAAGATTAGATCTTCTTTTCAACAATGCGGGCACCGGATCACCTGCGGCAGAGATTGACTCCATTTCTCTCGAACAATGGAATCATGTGGTTGCCGTTAATCTCACCGGATCATTCCTGTGCAGCCGCGCCGCTTTTACGTTAATGAAGCGTCAGAATCCTAAGGGCGGCCGAATCATCAACAATGGTTCCATCTCAGCTACCACACCGCGTCCCCTTTCAGTGCCCTACACAACCACCAAGCATGCGATCACAGGTCTGACAAAATCGCTCGCATTGGATGGCCGAGAACATGACATCACCTGTGGCCAGATTGACATCGGCAATGCGGATACTGGAATGGCCACAAAGATGAAACAGGGAATCCTGCAAAGCCATGGCGAGATTCAGGTAGAACCGACCATTGACGTTCAATCAGTCGCCGAGTCTGTCTTGTTGATGGCAAAAATGCCTGCTGGGACCAACGTCCTACAAATGACGGTGATGGCTGCAAAGATGCCATTTGTCGGCCGTGGGTGAGCATTGCCTGAGAAAGCAATGAATTACCCATATTCTCTGCCATCAGCATCGACAGTCGGTCAATGCTCAATACCAGAATCATTCTTGGTAAACTACAGTCCCGCAACGCGAAACTAGGCTCTCATAGAGAGAGCAAGTTTTCGGCTCGCGCCTCAATGATTGTGACCTTTCACGTGCCATTTGGTCACATTTAAATCGGCATCATCGTGTTAGCACGACCAAATTGACCCGAGCCCGTCCACAGACAGGATCAATCATGCATCGAAGTCTTCTCATTTTAGTTACTTGCCATTATTTAGCGATGATGAGTTGGGCGGACGAGAACGAATGGAAACTAAAACCGCTGCGATACAATCAGCAGAATCTTTCAGTCGATCTAGGTGTTGGATTATGGGCCTGGCCAATGCCGCTGGACTACGACAGCGATGGTGACATCGATCTGCTTGTTGCCTGCCCAGACAAACCATCCAACGGTGTGTTCTTCTTCGAGAACCCAACACAAGACGCCAGCATCAAGCTTCCAGTCTTTAAGGCGGGTGTGCGATTAGGAAATGCTGGCCACAACTACCAGATTAGCTACACACAGAACACACCTCGAATTCTCAAGCCTGGGTATGAATTCCAACGCGACCAAGAGACCGGTCAATTCAACTTTTCGTCACCAACAAAAATCTACCCCCGAACGAATGTCCATCAAAACTCCGTGCGCGGCAACATGTGGCGTTACGTTGATTATGACGGGGACGGTGACCGAGACATCATCATCGGCGCTGGTGATTGGACGGACTATGGATGGGATCACGCATACGATAGCCAGGGACAGTGGCAAAATGGGCCTCTGCATGGATACGTTTATTTGATCCAGAACGATGGAAACGATCAGCAACCTGACTATGATTCGTCTCCCAAAAGGTTGCAGGCGGGCGGAAGCGACATTGACGTTTATGGTTGGCCCTCACCTAGCTTCGGTGACTTTGATGGCGACGCTGACCTCGACATCATCTGTGGTGAATTCCTGGATGGCTTCACCTATTTTGAAAACGAAGGCACTCGGTCAAAACCGATTTACGCGGCCGCAAAAAAACTGCTTGGCAGCAATCATCAACCGCTGACGATGGAACTACAGATGATTACTCCAACCGCATTTGACTGGGATCAAGATGGTGATCTTGACCTGATTGTTGGTGACGAGGACGGACGCGTGGCTCTAGTGGAAAACCTGACGCCCAGCGATCAAAGCAATGCTGGACGCACTCCCCAATTCGCTAATCCCATTTACTTTCAGCAAGAAGCTGACACCCTGAAATTTGGAGCCTTAGCGACTCCCTTCGCTTTCGATTGGGATCATGACGGTGACGAAGATATCCTTTGCGGAAACACGGCTGGACATATTGGCTGGTTTGAGCACCTAGGTAAAACCGCCAGCGGTGAGCCCATCTGGTCTGCACCGAAAAATCTGTATCACCTGAAAACTAAAAACGGAAAGACTGACAACCAAAGTCGTGAACCGTTTCGAATTCTTGCCGGTACCAACGGATCAATCCAAGGGCCTTGTGAGGCAAAATGGGGATATACCACCCTCAGCGTTGCCGATTTGAATACTGATGGGATCCCCGAAATTATTCACAACTCAATCTGGTCCAGAATTGGCATTCTCCAACAACACGGCTTAGACCTGATTGACGTGCCGTCTGAATTCGGCCCCGCTGAACAAGGACCATCTTGGTACTGGTGGAACGCGCACGAGCCAGATGCACTAACACAATGGAGAACAACACCTTTCGCAATCGATTTTGACAGAGACGACTCCGTTGATCTTGTCGCACTAGATCAGGAAGGTTTCTTAACCCTCAGAAAACAGGGACAAGCGGCTGTGCGAATCTTTCATGACGAAGATGAAAAGCCAATTCGACTCAATTCAAAGACAGCCGGAGGTTCAGGACGCGTCAAGCTGTCAGTTGCGGATTGGGATAATGATGGCCGACTTGACATCATCGTGAATTCCGAGAATGCATTGTGGTATCGAAACTGCGAATCCCGTGGATCAAAGATCATTTTAAAGAAGGTTGGCAATTTGGCGAAACGCAATGTTGCTGGCCACACTTCCAGTCCAGCAGTTTGTGACTTTGACAAAGACGGCAATCTGGATCTGCTTGTGGGCGCCGAAAATGGTCGCATCTACCATATCCTTCACCAAGATTGTGTTCAGTTCAAACCAGGTCAACTTGAAGCAAGATTGCCGTTGCCAAAGGAAGCTCCTGCCTTTCCAGGATACGTGAAAGATGAATTTGTTTTCACAAAAGCAAGTTTTCCTCAATGTCACGCATCAACAATTTGCGAAACCTCGCGAGGCTTAGTCGTCGCTTGGTTTGGTGGTACCAGAGAAAAAGACAAGGATGTGGGAATATGGGTCAGCTATCACGATGGCTCGCGCTGGTCATCGCCCAAAGAGTGGGCCAATGGAATACAGCACAGCGAACTGAGGCACCCTTGCTGGAATCCAGTCCTCTACCAACCGCCAGGAAATAGCCCGACCTTACTGTTTTTCAAAGTGGGTCCCGATCCACGCAGCTGGTGGGGAGAGATGATGGTAAGCCATGATCGAGGTCGGACGTTCCGTGACCGCGTCCGATTACCAGAAACCATTGACGGTCCAGTGCGATGCAAACCAATTCAACTACAGGGTGGAACGCTTTTATCAGGCTCATCAACGGAATACGATGGATGGCGAGTTCATTTTGAAAAGGTCTCATTAGCTGGAGGGCGTCCAGATGGAATTTGGGAACGCATTGGACCCATCAATACCAAGGAAGAATTTAATGCAATTCAACCCACATTCCTCAAACATAGCGACGGTAGAATTCAGGTTCTTTGCAGGACGAAGGAAGGGGTTGTCAGCACCTCCTACACGGCAGATGAGGGTGAGACGTGGACCAAAATGGTGGCGACAAATCTCCCCAATCCAAATTCTGGAATTGACGCGGTCACATTAGCTGATGGCCGACACCTGCTGATCTACAATCACTTGGGTTCAGGAAGCACAGGTTGGGGAAGACGCGGACTTCTTAATCTGGCGATTTCTGATGATGGTGTTGAGTGGCGAAAAGCTGCAATACTCGAACAAGAAGCAAAAGCCGAGTTCAGTTACCCCGCCATGATCCAAGCAAGTGATGGCATGATTCACATTTCCTACACATGGAAACGGCAACGCATTAAACACGTTGTTGTTGATCCAAAAGAAATCGAGGTCGGTGACATCCTTGATCAAACCGACTGGGACAGCGTTCCCTAAAAAAACCGATTTGGCCGGTTCAGGAAAAGAGTTGCTCCTACAGGAAACCTGGAAATTTCTTTGGTGGTCAGCCCGCCAGAAACGGCAAAAAAATCGGTTTCAAGGTTGCTCGGTTCATGAAATCGAATCGCTTTCAACTACTTTTCCCAACATCTACGTCCTTGAAGACACTCGGACTTAAGAAGCGGCCTCTTTGTCCCGAACCCAAACTTGATCGTCTTGAACTTTTACCTCAAAGCAGTCGACCTTGGTCTTGGGATTATCTTCCCAAGCTCCGTCTTTAATGCAAAAACGCCATGCATGCCAAGGACATGAAACAGCATCCCCCTCAAGGTACCCCTCAGCGAGGGATGCCCCCATATGGGGGCAAAGATCATCAATCGCGTACCAACCGTCCGATGTTCTGAAAACCGCCACCATCCGTCCATCAAAAACGACGGCTCGACCTTGGCCCAGCTCAAATTCGTCAACATTTCCCACGGATTCAAATTCGCTCACGGTTCATCACCTTTCCTTATCAAATGAGTTCCCTTGCAGAACTTGGTACTTTTCCGACACACTTTAACGCGATGGGTCCTCTTACCCAACGTCTGATCGCATTCTCTGCATTACTTACCCCAAAGACAGAATCTCTCGGGATGATTAATCAACAACTCCGCCGAAAACTAGAATCACATGTTTGGCCACATGTTCAAACCCCCGCTCAATACGTTGGCGGAGAGCGTAACATTGTTGTGAAAGATCATCGATCACTCAAAGGGAAAGTCTGCCTGGGATTTCCAGATGCCTACACAATTGGCATGAGCCACCACGGCCTTCAGGTTCTCTATTCCCTCATCAATCGTCTAGAGGATTGGTGTGCAGAACGTGTTTTTACGCCTTGGCCGGATATGGAGGCGTTACTTAGGCAACATAACATGCCCCTATACAGCCTCGAGACCTTTACACCGTTGTCAGACTTTGATGTTATCGGCTTGTCCTTGCAGTACGAAATCAGCTCTCCCAATGTTCTGACGATGCTGGATCTCGGCGGAATTCCGCTCGAAGCCAAAGATCGTACAATGTCCGATCCACTGGTACTGGCTGGTGGACCTTGCTGTCAGAATCCAGAGCCAATGGCCGACTTCTTCGACGTCATGATCGCAGGTGATGGGGAGCCAGTTCTGCCAGAAATCTGCGAACGATGGCTAGAACTAAAAAAAGAGGTCCAACAAGACGACGGAGGCTTTGCCGAAGGTGAAATTGGTAGGCAACAGCGATCCGAGGCACTCGCCAAACTCGCGCAGAAAATTGAATGCGCCTACGTACCGCGATTTTACTCGCCTGAATACAAAGACGGTCGAATTGTTGCCCTGAATCGTACAAGAGATGATGTACCCGGAACAATCGCACCCAGTGTCATCAAAGATCTTGATTCAATACCGTTGCCCACCAAACCGATCGTACCCTACATCGAGTGTGTGCACGATCGAATTGCTGTCGAGATCATGCGGGGCTGCCCACACCTGTGCCGGTTTTGTCAGAGCACAGTGATCAAGCGTCCTCTTCGAATTCGAGAAGTCGAAACGATTGTCGAAGGTGCATTGGAAAGCTATCGAAATACGGGTTACAACGAAATCAGCATCCTATCGCTTTCAAGTAGCGATTACCCTCATTTCGAACCCTTAGTTGAGCGGATGCATGAAGTCTTCAAGCCGCTTGGAGTCAATATCAGCGTACCCAGCCTACGTGTTAACGAGCAACTCAGAACACTTCCTATTTTGCTCGGTAGCGACCGACGCAGAAGTATGACGTTGGCGCCAGAGGTTGCTCGTGATGACATGCGGGAACAGATTAGAAAAAAAATCAAAAACAGTGATCTGGTTGAAGGTTGTCGCGTGGCTTTTCAGAATGGATTCGAAAGCATCAAACTCTACTTCATGTGTGGCCTGCCGGGTGAGCGTCCCATCGACCTCGATGGAATCATTGACCTCGCAGAGACGATCGCCAAAGTCGGCAAGGAAGAAACAGGTCGCTACGCCCGCGTTACTGCGAGTGTTTCAAATTTTGTTCCCAAATCCCATACACCTTATCAATGGAACGGGATGCAAAACCGCGAATACTTCAAATGGGCGCATCAATACTTGCGCGATCGCCGTCAAATCAGAAGTGTCACCGTAAAATGTCACGATATTGAAACCAGTCTTCTTGAGGGAGTTCTCAGTCGTGGTGACCGAAGAACTGGTAAAGCAATTCGTCTGGCTTGGGAACGTGGTGCAAGAATGGATGGCTGGACAGAGCATCTGGACCCACAGCGTTGGTGGAACGCCGTTGCTGATGCGGGAATTGATGTCCAACAGCAGGTACACACCAAGTATGAATTGCTGGACAAACTTCCTTGGGACCACATGAATGTCAAATTTGGACGTGGGTATTTGGAAAAGGAGCAGGGAAGGGCAACCGTTCAACTGCAGGAACTAGCAAAAGTCTCGAGCTAGCCGAGCAATTCTCAAGCTCAGCGGGAAAAGCATTTTTTTGGAAGCGGAACGGTGATTCGTCTCAAAAAGGGGATGCAACCGTCACAAAAAGATTTTCGGCCGAGAAACGATGTCAGACCTTTCGTCCAAATGCCGCTGCCCTATTTCAACAAAATTCGTTCGCCTTCCCGCACGACTGATGAACCATTCGCGTGATTTGCTATCATCGAAAAGTGATTTCATTCCTCAACCTCTCACCAAGCTGATTAATTGGTATATCGGTTGATCTCTCGCTCCATTCCGCGACCGATTCTTGGGGCATGTACTTCAGATTGATTGGCCAATCTTTTATCCACTTTCACTGAAGACCCAGCCGGGAAGGGACGATACTCCCAGCTAGTTTCCGCAACTCTCGCGCTGAAAAGTCTCTTTTCGCTTACGGATTGCATCCTGGGACAAGGATCGCGGCGCTGTCGACCGACGCGGAAACGCCACTAACCCCCTCTGTTGGGAGTAAATGTGGTTCGGTCACCGTTGCGCTTACGCTTCCTCTAGAAATGATGTCCACCTTTTTGGTAGGACTAGTATCTAGTGGAGATTCTCGTCCCTCTTGGGAGCAATTTGATTATGCAGATTTACGGCCCTTTTCGGGTTTCAACCAACCAGCCAGTTTCTTCGGCAAACCGCGTTCAGCCGCAAAAGCCGCCTGAAACCTTGGCGAAACCAACCGCGACCCCGGTTGATCAGCTGGAACTTTCCAGCAACACCAGCGAAGTCAATCGACTTCAAAACACGGCCGAATTGACCAACGGGGGGGAAATTCGCATTGAACGCGTCGCTGAATTGCGTCGTCAAATCGCGAATGGAAGTTATGAGACTCCAGAAAAACTGGATGTCGCTTTGGATCGACTCCTCGACCAATTTGCATAACATTGCACCCCGCCTCAAAGATGGGGGGGGGATAATCTTGGCGTCGGTCTAGAATAAGAATACGTCGATAACGTTCCAGGAAATTTTTCTGCGAACGTTCGCCGTATCCGAGGTTCCAATGTTGTCTCTTTGCGCCCCAATGCTGTGACGAATTCCTCTGAATCGCTTGAACCGCTTAGCGTCTCGCTCTCTCCACAAGAGCGGTTCGAGGAATACTTGCAGACCCGAGGCTTGCGTCAAACGAATCAGCGAAAGTTCCTGATCGACGCAGTTTTTCAGGAACACGATCATTTTGACGCGGACGAACTCATCGATCGTCTTCCGAGACGTGGAGAGAAAAACTATGTCAGTTCCGCCACAGTGTACCGAACGCTTCGTGAGTTCGTGGATGCTGGTCTGCTGAAGAGTTTTCAACTTGACGGGCGTACCGTCTACGAACTGGACTATGGGTACCCGCAGCACGACCATCTTTACTGCACCGTTTGCAGACAGCTCATTGAATTTCAAAGCCGTGAGTTGATGTCGATACGAGACGATGTTGCTTCGGAGAAAGGCTTTCGGGTCTCAGGTCACCGCATGATTATTCAAGGTATCTGCCGTGCATGCGGTAAACTTCGAAGGAAGAAACGAAAGCAAGACTTGGTATAAAAACCTTCGATGGCAAATCCACAATGCAAGAACCTGATCGATGGGTGGTGTGGATTCTCGATCTTGCTGTACAAAGTTCTTCGACGCGAGACCCTGTGTCCTTTGAATCGTCTCATTAGCCAGCAGTGAAGCTACGTCGCTGTTGTAATTTGCTGTAGAATTGCACTCAATACGCGTTCATTCTGCTCAAAGTCGCGGCTCTCCGCCTGAAATTGCATCATAAATTGCTCTTGGTTTCGACTAAGAAAAATCAATCGCGAAATAATCAACAGATCAAGGTAGTAAAAGCGGAAATCAACCAATCGCGAAACAGCAGGAAAGCTCTCTTCGGTAATTGCGATCTCTTCCCATTCCACCTCTCCATATTCCGCTTCAAACGCAGCTAATACCTGTTCGATCGCGTTGTCGGGGGAATCACCGGCCTGCGTCCGTTCGATGGATAAGAATCCCCCAGAAGGCAATTCAACCGTAGCGCTATTTTCTGATTCGAACTCTCCGGCTGCCAACATTTTCCAGTTGTCCGGATAAAGGAATTGCATTCCCAATGCATCAAACGTTGCCGGCATCTTGAAGTCCTCCCTTCGAATGAAACGATCTCGGTCATGCTTATCTTGGCAGCTAGGTGCGTTTTCCAAAAGCCATCAGGGCAAACATTTAGTCGTATCAATGAGATCCGTCGCCAAATGTCGTGAGATGCAAGCGGGACTTGGTGTCATCTCCACGTGATTTGTCCTTCGTTTCGCCGAGAAATCATGGTAGGTCGCGTTGTCACAAAATCAATATTCTTGGTATGACACTGGTACGAGTCGCTCATCGGACCAAGCCATGAAATCTATTTTCTTCCTAATGACCCTGTCGCACTTGCTGTTGATTGGGTCGATGACAAGTGGTTGCCGAGCAATTAGCAGCTTTGGTGACAGCCGCCAATCCATCACAGCACGACGATTATCCGGGCAAGGATTCCAGGCCATGCACGATGGTGACTGGGAAACCGCGGAGAAGCTTTTCTTAAATGCTTTGGAGGTTTCCGAGGACGACGACCGAGCCCATTGGGGACTTGCCGAGTCGTATTGGAAGCGTGGTGATCGTGAACTTGCGATCGAGCAAATGGAAAACGCGGTGCCGCTGAGTGCCGGCGACCCCAAGCTTGTGCAGCGTCTCGGTAGGATGTATCTCGAAGTTGGCCGGATCGATGAGGCAAATCATCACAGCACTTGGGCCTTAGAGTCGGCACGAGACTCGGCTGAAGCTTGGGCTCTGAGAGGTGATTGCCTGCTAGCCTCACAAGATTTTGACGAAGCTCTAGCTGCGTACCATCGAGCATTATCTCTGCAACCAGACTATGCCGACGTGCAAATCCGGTCAGCGGAAATCTACCTAAATCAAGGTCGTCATGACCGGGTCCTTGCGACACTCGATCGAATTCAGGACAAGTTGGGCACGTCGGATTCCCCCACCAAGGTTGATCTTCTGCAGGGGGTGGCAATGCGGGAACTCGGACGTCTCGAAGAGGCTCGGCGATGCTTCGCCAGGGCATCGCAAAAAAACCCAAACGACGCTACTCCTTTTCTTCAACTCGCAGAGCTTGCGTTACTTCAAGGGCAAAGATCTGAAGCACAACTGGCTCTTGAAATAGCCAGGCAGAACGATACCAATTCCGCAGCGGAAAAGGCGTGGATATCACAACTGGATCAACAACAGGCCAGAATAGCTGCGATTCCTGCCAGCTATGCACCTTGATCTGACCATGAGGGTGGCTTCTAGCATCTCGAAGCATTCGTAATTAGAAGCGAACGACGAAGACGACTCTTTTTAGTCCTCTCTACCAAATGATGTCCTGGCAGAATTTTTTATTTTTTGCTCAGGCATTCCGCTTAATCCTGACCTATGGTTCCGATGTCGGGCAACCGTTGCATTAAATGCTCGGCAAAGATCTCCGCCTTAAGAGAACCACAATGTCCCTTGCAAATTCAGCAAATATCACCAGTTTCCCAAGTTCTGCCTTACCGTTTGGATCCAGCAAGCTGGCAAAGCCGGTAATGGATTCGACGCAGACATTCCCGGATCGCCGAAAACAATCGGTTGAAGATCCGAATCGCCTCGAAAGAAGACAATTTGGCGATGGTCATCGAGGACTCTCTGGTGCCGGTCGAGAATTAGCCCTCGCGATTGACCGATACAAACTACGACACCATCGCCGCTATCTGACTTGTGATGAACTATTGCGCGTGATGATGCAACTCGGCTATACCAAGTAATCTCGTCTAAGTATGAATTATCCATTCCGACAAAAGGGGCTGATCGTCCCTCGTGTAAGCTACGAGCTAACCCCGGAACGCTCTGGTTTCTCGAGTCCACCCGACACATCGGTGTGTGAAACAGTCAGCCCTTCACTTGATGAGTGGTTCGATTAGTTGCCGTCGTGTCACCACTCCTTTTAGAACGCCCTTATCACCACTGAGCACGGCGACATCACTTCCCGCGTCATAGAGCCTTAATAGAACACGCAGGTGGCGGTCGTCATAACGCGCTTGGATCACCGGACGCCATTCGACGCTTTTGGAATCCGTGACGAGATCTGCGTAGCGCAGAAAGCCAACAATTCGTTCCTGCTCTTTTACCAAGATGATTGAATGGTTGCGTCGCCGAGCCTCACCCCGCGCTTTCTCGAGATCGATTGGCAAGTCAACCACGGCCATTCGTGATTTAGCTACTCCAAAAGAAACGGCCCGGCGGTTACCGACCTCGAGGAGCCGACTTGCCAATACTCGCTGACCTGCAGCCAAAATCCCTGCTTCGTGTCCGTGTTGCAATACCTTCTCAAGTTCTCTCTTGGCCATGGTAAGCCGGACGGGGAACGGGGTTCGACCGGTAAGTTTACGCAATCCAATACCTAAGACGCCCAGCACCAACGAAACAGGCGAGAGCAAGACAGCAGCACCTAACAGCAAACTGCTGCTCGCGCTGACTAAACGGTAAGGAGCATGAAAGAATAGGTACTTGGGAAGTAACTCACCAAACACGAACACCATGGGCGTCATCATCACCGGCCCAATTAACTCGGCGACGGAACCAGTCCCAAACAGTAATCCGCTCATCACAACGATGGCGAAACTGGTGAAATAGTTGGCGAGGTTATTCCCAACCAAAGCTGTGGCAACAAAAATACTAGGTTGATTTAATAGCCAGATCAGACCTCTTGCCGAGCGTGATCCGTCCAGACCGTCCAGAACCAATCGAGTGCGTGAGACACGATACAATCCGGTTTCCGTGCCGCTAAAAAAAGCACTAAGTAGCAAACCAATCGCGAAAAGAATCAATGCAGGAATCATTGGGATTCCCCCTCTTTTGCGACGAGCGGTCTGATTTCAATTAACCAACCGTCATCAATCGCTTTTGTTACAGTCAGTTGGTAGTTGCCGAACGTTGCGACATCACCCTCACGCGGAAATCGTCCATTCTGTCGTTGGATGTATCCCGCTAATGTTGTAACACCTTCGCCATCGCTAACGATCTCGAGCCGTTTCGCAGCGCTGCGCACACTGACCGATCCAGACACCCGAATGCAACCATTTTCCGATTCATCGATTGACCAGATACCCGCATCATCTTCATCACTACGAGGTGACATCACAAAGCGAAAAATATCATCTCTTGTCACCGCCCCAGCCAATTCTCCGAATTCATTGACGACCACGGCCACCGAATGGTCATGAGCATGCATTTCGTCCAAGACCTGCGACACATAAGCAGACCAAGGAACATAAATAACCGGCTCCATGTTCTCATTCAATTGATCTATCTGACTTGGCCGCAAAGCACGAAGGTTGATGGACTTTGTGATCATGTCTCCATCTCGATTTGTAATCATCAGATGACCACTCGATGCGGGGACTGCGACTGATAAATCTACCTCCGCGGATTCCGTGCACATCCATAACTTGTTTCGGGGTCGCATTAACTCGCTGACTCTTGTCTCGGCAATCTCAACCAGTCCACGCATTGCCATTCGCTCACGTTGCAACATTGCCGCGTCATCCGCACCAAACTCGACAGCCCGTTCAATATCAGCAAGGCTAATTTCAGACTCGGGCTCAAACGTGGGCCAAATCAAACGGCTAGCGAGTCGATTGCTGGCAGTTACCAACGGCAACAGAGGCCTTACCAATTGGAAAGAGATCAATAGCGGTCGGCCGACAATGAGAGAAATCCTGATTGGCGATATCAAGGCCAAACTCTTGGGAAGCATCTCACTAAAGAAAATAATCATCAAAAGACTAGTAACTGTAAACAATAACGCTTGGGATCCAACTTCATCCGAACTCGCACCCAGCCTGTTACCGACAATTGCTGCAATCGCAAAATAAGTCATATTGATCAGCAGATTCCAGAATAGAATCGACGACAATAATTCGTCCGGGCTATTGAGCAAAGCATCGGCACGACGACCATTGACCCCCAAGGTCCGTAGGTTCTTCCTAGCTGCTTGGTCAAGCGAAAAAAGTGCTGCTTCGCTTCCGCTAAACATTGCGCTCAAGCAGATTAGCGTGACCATTGCTAACAGCCATGGCCATGCGTCCAAAATGATGCTCACCCCTCATCTCCAACGGCTCCACGCCCCCTTTCCAACGAGACGTCAAACTCGCTCAGAGCGGGAATCATCATCGCGGCTGTCGTGAAAACATATCCACTCAGCAACGCGACAAAGACATAGAGGTGATCCGTTTGAAGCAAAAACTGTGTGATTGCGTAAAACGTGACCAGCGGTAAACCAAAGGAGGCAAAGAAAACAGCCGAACTTGGGTTCCGCCAACCCAACGAAGCAAAAAGGGCTGCACCACCACCTAAAATCATGACTAAAAAAGGTGCAAGCTGAAGCTGAAAGGCTCCGCGAAAACTGACCATGATTGTCATGCAGATTGCGATTCCCACACACAGGAAGAAAACGGTGCCGATGCTATTCAGGATTGCAGTTCTTCCCGATACATAATTGAGTCCGCAGTGAAGGCCAAGCATGATTGCAAAGTTGAATAAAATCAGTGTACTCAGAATCGCATAAGCCATACTCTCGAAAGACATCACTCCTTGCACCGCCAGATAAATTACAAGCAGTATTGGCAAAATGATCATCTCTTTCCCAACATAAACCACACCAAGAAGCTTCCCAAATACAAACTCTTTGGGACTCAAGTCGGTGACAAGCAGTAGGTCCAACGCAAGTCCATCTCGTTCGTTGGTGACGGAATTGACTGCAAGCGCATTGACCAGCACAAGACTGATGACACCCAGGCCGGCGAGCGGAAGGGTAGCCGAAGGCAATGCGCGGCCGATCTGGCCTCCAGATTCAAAAGCCAATCCACTGGATACCTGCACCTGCAATACGCCCCCGATCAGCAAGAAAAAAAACACAAAGGCAATTCGAATCAACACAATTTTTCGACCATAAGCCCAAGTGCAAACTTCTCGCCACAGAACAGGATTCTCCCAAACACTTCTTGGTTCACGAGCCCGCCAAGTACTTCCTTCCTGGTCTGCCTGATCTGCTGTCGCTGACTCATTGGTTGACTTCAGTCTTAGCTCTCGGGAAGGATTCCAAACCCTAACTTTGAGAATCCCAATCAAAAGTAACAACAGGGCAAAGACAAACGTGACCATTAAAAACATCGAAAGTTCTGCGGAGGTATCAGAGGACAAACTTGCCATCGGAGAAGCCGCCGCTGCCAAGGCCCTGACTGGGCTCATCGCAAGTCGCGTGACCTCCGGCATCCCCGCTACTTCACTCGCTAGTAACTCACCAATCCCCATGTAAATGAGTAATCCTAGAACAGTCATCGCAATTGCTTGGAAGGTTTTCTCCCGCCACAATCCGACAACGGTACCAACACTACCGGTCAACAGAACCGTGACTGCAGTAACGAAAAACACACCAAGCACTTGAGTCGGTGAGACACCACCTAAAAGGGGCAAGGCAAGAAAAAGAGGTAAGGCACCAATCAGCAAGCTCATCGGCACGATGAGCGTTGCGGCGAGTTTACCTGCAACAATTTCAAAACCTGAAAGTCGAGTTAGAAGCAATAAGATGAGCGTACGCCTATCTTTTTCTTGCGCAACACTCGCAGCGGCTCCTACTGCCGAAAGACTCGCAAGTACCAACAGTTGCAGCGGGGCCAGTAGCGTAAACATCCAACCACCAAACCGCGCCGAATCGCCACTTGTAGCCAGAGACCGTGAACCGTCTAAAACTAGATAGCCGGTACATAACAAGATAAAAAGCGAGAGAACATAGACACCTCGAGCGACAAATGTTTTTGGTCGCTTTGGGGCTACGGATGCCTCTCGATAAAAAATCGGTCCAAACATATTGACTGACGTGAAGAGTTCAAGCAACGATGCCACCAAGGGTGACACCCAAACAAGGCATTAATTGCCAATGAATAGACTACCAGAGAGAATCAAAGGAAAAAGGGATTGTTACCCAGATGGCAGGAATCACTTGAACCGTAAGTGATTGGTGATCCAAAACACGAAACAGATTTATCCTAAGTTGATGAGCACCGATCACCAAGAATTCATTGAAATCCACGGCGATTTCTGTATCTGCGTTCGACGGAAAATACTCCAAAATGGACCGTTCGAACCAGTGGGATCACAGAAAAGCTCGTGAAAATCGGCACAGTGACCAAGTTGCGTGCCCAGTACCCCTCACGCCCCTGCATCCAGAGGCGTTAAATTATGAGAATAATTCGAAAACGCAAATCACTCCATTGCTCACCAATCAACGACACCTAGCTTTTGCTCCGCCTTGCGTCGTTTGGCAGGCCTATTCCAAAATCTCGGATCGCACTCAGCGGCAATCAGCTCACGTCGCAACAACGCGAAAAAGCGATTTTTTGATTAGTTTGAAAGTGGAAATCCGTTTCACCTTAGGTGGTGCCTAGCGGTCCCTACTTACCCTTCAACAGCATTCTCAGCCAAAGAGCCGATGTGGATTGAGCTTGTTGAGATTGCAAACAACACGATAAAAACGGTCTGAACAAAACGATCCTCTCGGGCAATCAATTTAGTGGGGCTTGAGTGAGCCAAGTGAAGCGGACGGTTTGCTGAAATTTGACGTACGGACTACGATTCAAACAACTTCCGCGCTGGCACGGACGCCAAAACAGCAAAATTTTCAACTTCACCAGTCGGCTTGTTCAGCGACCGCAAGCGTTCACCATGACGTGCCCTCCAATGAATCGGGAATCCATCTCGTGAATTTCTTATTTCGCTCCATTGCTGAAGGCAGTTGCTTGCTAAACCTCGATGCTCAGAGCATGGAGGAAATCATTGACGCAGCTGTCAATTTTTTAGTGCAGACCGGGCGCATGCCCGAGAACCAAAAAAAGATGGTGAAAGAAGGGCTGAATGAGCGTGAGAGGGCCGTTCCCACAGTAATCGGACACGCCTGTGCGGTACCCCATTTTTACAATGATGCAATCGCTGAGCCTGCGATGGTATTCATTCGTCTCAAACATGCAGCCAACATGGGAGCACCTGATGGTGTCCCCACGCGTTACATCTTCCTCCTTATCGGCTCCAACGAACAAACAGCCAGTCATCTCGATACGCTCTCGTCCATTGCACGACTGATGTCCGACAACGTCGTGCATTTTGAGATGATGTACGGCGACAGCCAGCAAGACATGCTCGATGCGATGGAGAGGCATGTTAATCGCAACGTCCTCGCTGCCCCGCCAAAACCACGAGAAGTCACTGAGGGACTGCAAAGCGACCCACATGTCTTTGCTGGACTTGTCGCAGACATCAAACGAAGATTGCCACATTACGTTGACGACTTCCGAGATGGACTGCATGGAAAAACACTCGCATCAATCATCTTTATGTTTTTTGCCTGCCTCGCGCCGGCTGTAACATTTGGTGGCCTGATGGGAATTGAAACCGGTGGTCAAATCGGAGCTGAAGAGATGATCAAGGCGACCGCAGTTTGTGGTCTCGCCTACGCCCTGCTAGCCGGACAACCCCTGATTATCCTGGGTGGAATTGGCCCGCTACTGATCTTCACCATCATTCTGTATCAACTTTGCATTGACATGGATCAGGCAGATAACTTTCTGGGAGTCTACGGTTGGGTTGGTATCTGGACAGCTCTCTTCACCATCATTCTGTCCATCACCAACGCCAGCAACCTAATGCGATACTTCACCCGTTTTACGGATGAAATCTTTTCCGCGTTGATGTCTCTTATCTTCATTTACAAAGCAGTTCAAGCAATCATCACCGGCTTCCAAGAAGCAGATGATGGTACGTCGCATATCCGAGCACTTCTCGCTCTCATTCTTGCGATCGGAACTTTTTATATTGCGATGACACTTGCTCGGCTGAGGGGAAGCAAATATTTATTTCCATGGATGCGAGAATTCCTTGCCGACTTTGGCCCCTCAATCGCCCTTGTCTGCATGATCGCAGTCGCTTGGTGGATTGGTGACGAATCAACATTGAAAACGCTTCAGATTGGTGAAGCGACCGGAAATGTCGCTGCTTCCAGTGGATGGATGGTTGACCTGGGTTCGGTACCACTCTGGATTCGTTTCGCCGCGATTGGCCCGGCGATTCTGGCGGCTGTGCTAATTTTCTTATCGCAGAACATTACCGCCAGATTAGTAAATAGCCCAGAAAATCGGCTTACCAAAGGCGAATCTTATCATCTTGACTTGGCAGTCATCGGCCTATTGGTGGGCGTATGCTCGATCTTTGGATGGCCGTGGATGGTGGCAGCAACAGTGCGGTCCTTGGCCCATGTTCGGTCACTTGCCTGGTCTGAAGAAGTCCTAGGTGGCAATGGTCAACACAGTGAAATTGTTCACGTTGCGGAAAACCGAATTTCCCCTATCGCCATTCACTTGCTGATTGGTGGAACTCTTTTAGTCTTACCGTTGCTGCAATTCGTTCCAATGGCTGCCCTTTACGGAATCTTTTTATACATGGGATTCGTCTCCCTCAAAGGTGTGCAGTTCATCGAACGTTTAAGCTTCTGGCTGATGGACTCCTCGCTGTACCCACTGAACCACTACACGCGTCGTGTTCCAACTCGAAGCATTCACCTCTTCACACTGTCGCAGTTCATTTGCTTAACGATTCTTTGCTTCATCAATGTGAATCCCTACAAACCTATTCAGATCCTGTTCCCAATCTTCATAGCCTTACTGGTTCCCGTACGATTCATGCTGGGTCGATTCTTTGACAAAGATCACCTTGCATTCCTAGATGCAGATGAGGCACCCGAGGACGAAGGTTTACACTGGGTCTAGGCCAACTCGGTGTCAGCGCCAATCGATCAACCGCTCCGCGGACGACCTGACACCCCTCATTATTCCATCGAGGACCTCGGGCTAAGAATCTTGCGGACGCAATGGAAACCAGCAACACCCAATCTGAGCAGTAGCCCTTGTCGAGTTACTGGAGTGGATCATCATTGCAAAGTAAGCTGAGTACTATGATCAGCTTCTTCCTGCACCGCTTGGAAATCTGCTGAACCATCTGCCATCTCGTCGAGAAAACCGACAACGGCTTGATCATGCCTCTCCGCAAAGCTGAGCAATTTCGAAGGGCGATCCTTCAATTGTTCATCCATTGAAATACTTTGACCGAATTTAAAGTCCAACATGCTCTTGGTTGACATGCCTGGTTGCAATCCATCCACCGAAGCATTGAACTGGCTCACAATCCATTCACCACCGACCGCATTACTCTGGCTCACTAAGTGATTGATCACCTGGATCGCATCCAGGGCTGTAACAAGTCCATCGCCAGAAACATCAACGTAGTGACCTGAGAAATCAGCCAAATCTGTAATGGATGGCAGCTCAGCTCCCTCGCGGCGTACGATTTCATTAATGACCTGCAAAGCGTCGATGGCGGTCACCGTGTTACTTGCATCCACGTCATGTCGGCTAACAATGTTACGCCAATGCAAATCAGTTTTTACTGACACCTGCACATCACCAAGCTGCACAACTTGCGCGAACACACCATCATGCAAGATTGGCGAGTCGAGCGTCGCATCTGCGCTAAACAATAGCTGATGACCGGAGTTTACCTCCAAGTGAAGCCATTGATCAGCAGTCGCAAAGGCATCAATGCCGTTTGATCTGATCAACACCTCACCACCGCCGACAACGTATGACTCAAAGGCTGTGGCTCGACCCGTGAGAAAATCAACAAAATCAAGACTGCCTATAACTCTCAACTCCAACACGTCAAACCCATCGCCACCGTCGATACTGACAACTTTCGACTCACCCTCATTCACTGAGTTCAGAACAGCAGCGTCATTCCCACCAAGCAACGATATTTCAATCGGGCCAACCTCAGCGAGTATTTCAGCTTGCTCGATTGTTTGCGATAAATCGTTCGCCACAACGCTGATCCCATCCAAACGCCCCTCCTCCTCGATGACAATCGAGCGATCACGGTCAACCAAGTGAAGAAAGTTACCCTCAACAGACAGCAGAAGATTGGTTGGATTCTGATCAATCACCTCAATCCCGACATCCACGGGCGCTGCACCAGAGAACAGGGTTGCAGATCGATCCGAATCAAGTCTGAGCGTGGTCGTATAGACTAGGTTGTTCTCCACAAGAAAATCAGGCACTCCTTGGATCATGATTGCCTGAGCCTTATTCCAGTTGCTTGGCGTGAAATGCAACTCGCTTGAATCAACAACCGCCTGTCCGGCGGCAAGACCCAGGTCCAATTCTACGAAAACATCACTCAGCGGAATTGCACCTAAATGAACTAGAAGCGTATCCGTATCTGTCAACTCTCCCACGGATGTTGACCCGTTTGTCTCCTCGACCAGAATAGAAGCGACTTCATCATCAAGAACCGTAAACTCAACGTTACTACTGAGGTAGAGGGGAGCTGTGACCGTCAAGTCGCTCGTTCGATTCCCTTCCAACGTCTGATTCTGCTTCAAGGTGAGATTGAAAAGCTGCGACGTGGAACCCAGAGGAATCGAGCTTGTGATCGGTAAGTCGACACTTTCGTTCACCTGACTGAAATCAACGTTTATCTCTTCATTAAGGATCGCATCATTCCGATGCACCAGAACCTCAACGAGATCGCCCTCAGTGTACCCAGAACGGGCCTGCCACAGCGACAAAGTAAGTTCAAGTTGGTCATCATCTTCGACAACGAAGTCTGCGGTTGTCGAAACGTAACCGACAGTAGAAGCTTCAATTTGCACTGATGTTTCTCCGTCAACCACGGCATCATTGACAGGAACAACAGGGACAACAATCGATTCGACCCCCGCCGGCATGACAACCTGCTTGGGAATGTACAATTCACTTGCATCTGGATTAGTCAGTTCGACAGTCAGGGGTTGTGAAAGATCATCGTTCACTCGAGTGACCGTGAATTCTGCAGGGCTAAACGCCGGATCATTCAAAACTAATTGATCCAATGCAAAATAGGCGGGTGTATTCATCCCAAAGCCACCCACATCGGACGACTCGAGACTGAACTGCAGACTTCTAGCACCCACAAGGCTTGTCAGATCAACTAAAGTCCAATCGGCAAGAAGGTAGTCGTCCGTGGGATCCTCATATCGAAAATCCGCCAACGGAAATTCAATCTGACCAACGGTGGAGCCGGCCTGATCAAGACCCTGAATGGTGAGTAGAAAATAATCAGGGTCAGTACCAGAGGGGCCACCAAACTTCTTTGCAAACGCATCACCCTCAGACATTGAATGGTAGGCATATGCCGTGTTGCTGACCATTAAAGATTGGAATGTTAGATTGGATGCCTCATCAGCAATTGAAATTTCCGGGACTAAACTTCCCGGATAAGCATTAGCGACAGCGTAGGTCTCGGATCCAATCGCACCCGTGCCAACAACTGAGCTGTACTGATTAAGGTAACCGGGGGTTTCCGAGTCGGTGGTATTGGAAAATGCCCAGCCGGACCAACTATCAAAAGTATCGTTATAAAGATTATTCAACTTAACCTGACCAGAGACAAATTCACCACTGCGTTTTGAACCATTGATGTAAGCTTCTTCCGGCAACATGGTGCCCAGATCTTCAAACGAGGTAGCGGGTCTCGCATCTTGTTCTCGAAGACGACTCGTTCCAGACGTAATGCGAACAACTTTTTCATCATCCAAAATCAGAGTCGATTCTAAATCTTCAAGGTAATTCGCTGCAGCTGCTTGGATGGAAACTTCGCGATCTCCGTCCGCGAGTGAATTATCAATGGCATTCCATTGCGTCGTAACCACTCTCGAGTTTACGGGAAATTCCAGAGACGGAGCCCCCTCCACCTGATTGACCGGTGTCGCTGTGAGGCTAGTTGTTAAACCTGTTGAAACATCCTCGACGTTTCGATGTGCCAATAGATTGATGACACCTCCTGCTTCGCCTACTTCTACCGGGCTGACAGTGAGTGTTAATTGAAGAACATCCGAGTCAGTGACAGTGAGAGGCAGAGTTCCCTCAGAAAAACCGGCTGCACCTGCGGTCATCGTGACTTCGCGGTCACCGTCTACCAATTCATCATGCAAAACTGAAAATGGCACCTCGACGGAACGAATCCCACTGGGAATCACCACCTGGGGTGCTACAACCACTTCGCTCTCGTCACTACTTTGCAGCTGTACGCTAATCTCATCGGTGATCTCAAAAGTATTTCGGCTGACGACGATGCTTGGCCCAGGTTGCTGACTTGTTGCCGTCAACTGATCCAATGCGAAATAAGCCGGGGTATTCATTCCAAATTCCCCGACATCGCTCGAGCTCAACGAAAAACGCAATTCGACGGCATCCGAAATTGGACTTAAGGAAACTTCGGTCCATTGATCAACCACATAATCATTTTGATTATCAACAAAGCGATAATCAGCAAGGTAAAAATCAATGGCTCCGATCACTTGGCTCTGCTGATCCAAGCCTTCGATTGTTAAGAGCATCCAGTCAGGGTCATCACCGGTAACACCACCAAACTTTTTGGCAAACGCATCACCTTGCAGCATGGACAGCACAGCATAGGTTGTGTTGGTGATCGCGACCGACTGGAATCCTGCCGTCTGAATTGGATCCCGTTGAATGCTTGGCAAGGATGTAGAACCAAAGGCAGAGGCAATCGCATACGTCTCTGAACTGGCCGCACCAACACCGGGATAAGCACTGTACTGGTTCCCATAACCGGGGGTAACTGAATCCCTTGTGTTGGAAATCGCCCAGCCGGACCAACTTCCCCATTGAGGATCGTAGTCGTTATTAAAAGTGAAATCCTTCGTCTGAAAGTCGCCCGCCTGATTGGATCCATTTAAAAACGATGTAGCCTCCATCCTCCTACCGAGCAATTCAAATCCCACGGTGGGTGCGGCGGCGGATTCTTGGTAAGCGACCTGCGACGACACAACACTTAGTGCCGCTTGATCGTTATCCTCCCAAGCGATTTGCAAGTTGGAAGACTGATAACCTTGTGAACTCGAAGTTACGGTAACGACCTGATCTTCGCGATCTAACGAATCCTCGGTTGCCTCAATCAAGAATGAAACGGAGCTTTGCCCAACAGGAATCACCACCTCCGCCGGATAGTCCAAAGCTGACAAAACGTCCGCAGAGAGCTGAACCGTTAGCGTGCTGGAGAGATCCTCAACATTGCGTGAAACCGAAGCCGAAATCGTTCCACCCTCAATCACAGTCGAGGCGGAACCTGTCAACTGCAGAGCCAACGAATCATCATCCGTGACCTCGACAACCTGAACATCCGAGTGGTAGTCGACCGCGTCGACGGTGACGCTCACACTTCGGTCACCCTGCACGAGAGCATCGTCTACTGCTGACAATGAAAAATCCACAAACTCCGTACCGTCTGGAATCGTCACAGCAGAAGGCAACGTCAAAGAAGAAGGCAGGCTCGACCCGAGCGTCACCGACAAGTTGCCGGTGCTATCATCATACAATCGACTCACCCGACCAATTGCTGCCTCCGCATCCGGACTTTCACTTAGAACCAGAGGGTCGATATCAAGGTAGAGTGCCGGACTGGTTAACACAATTTGGTCCAACGCAAAGTAGGCTGGAGTGTTCATTCCAAAATCGCCAACGTCCGAGGATGACAATGCAAACTCCAGCGTATCGGCATCCTCAACCGCTTGCAGGTCAACTTGAATCCAATCCTCCAGTATGTAATCCTGCGAGTCATCAGCAAATCGATAATCTGCCAAGTAAACTTCAATCGTTGCAAGCTCTTGTCCTTGGCTATCTCTACCCGTGATGTGCAATAGGAAATAATCCTCGTCAGTCCCACTCACACCACCAAATTCTTTTGCGAATGAATCACCATGCTTCATGGATAAAGCAGCATAAGTAGTATTGGTTACTAACAAAGAAGAGAAGCGTCGTGAATCGTCAGTCGCTTTAAAAATGGTCGGCTTTGCAGAACTTCCACCTTGATCCACAAACGCCACAGCAAAGGTGTCTGATCCGTGGGCACCCCCACCAGTAATAACGCCAAACTGATTCTGAAATCCTGCAGTAACTTGGTTGGTCACATTCGAATAAGCCCATTGATTCCATGTTGTGTATCCATACTCAAAGAAATCGGAGTGACTGTTATTGAACTGCAGTGAGTCACTCTGAAACACACCTTGGGTGATGAACTCCCCCAGTTCACCTGTCGATTGTGTGCCGCCACTAATCGGCCCCGAAAACGCCGATTCAGGTGACAAACTGGCCCCAACGTCTTCAAAGCTTACGACAGACTCACCTTGATCAAGTGAGTTCATCACAGCGACACCATCCAGGTCAAATCCGGCACTATCAACGGTGGGGTAAGGGTCGTAAATGACATCCCCCTGTGAATCCAGAGCAGAACCGTCACCGATGACATCGATTAGACGCACTTGCGTGATTCGATTCACATTTAGGTCGGGACTAATCCCACGAAGACTTGCTAGGTCAAAAGGGGTTCCGAATCCAGCTCGATATTTCCCAGCCAGCCCATCAACTTGTGTCGTATCCAAAGCTCCAAACGCATCAACCGGCGCACTCGTCAGCGAATCAGAGGCAAACGGGAAAAAGTTCACGCCATCTGATGACACCTCCACTTTTGCCAATTCAAGAAACGTATCAGAAACTGCATTCTCAAAAACGGCGAAATCAAAACCCAATCCGTCCCGAATTGGATGTTCAAAACCCAGGGTGATTGAACCTCCTCGTCCCAGACTAACCGTAGCAGTCACGCTGGATCCCGCGCTACCAATGGCTTGAGCCGTGTTCTGAAAAGCAGCACTGACATTCGTACCTGGAAGGTACTGGACAACTTCGCTAGCCCATCCCTCAATTCCCGCATCTCGGTAATCAACCGCCGTGGTGCCAAGATTGCCCGCAGCTGGGGCGTAAGGACCAGCAAGCAACCAGCGAGGCTCAAGTGATTCACCGAGAAGTCGCCGTTTTCGAAATGCAGGTACACGCTTCAATGTTTTCTTGCTACCGCTCAACATGCCATCTTCCTCAATACCACAACAGTTTGAATCTCGAGCTAGTGTTCACTCGAAATCAACATTTGTTTCGCTACCATTACGTGTGCACAAAGCCGCTAAGACTTCCAAATCAATATTTTCATTCATGAACCTGACCGAACCATCAGCCAACAAACCATTGGCACCTTGAGGATGCATGCTCCGGATATCATTTTCAAAGCGAGGTGCTCGATTAATGGAAAAGGCTTGATCAAATAGATTCCAAGCATTAATCCACTGACCATCTGGAAAGTCAGCATCCTCTGAAATGACCAAGGTCCGTGCGGTGCCGTCGGTAATATCGCGAAAACGGATTGATCGCTCGTGAATCATCACGCCTCGTGGAGGATAATTCCGGCTGACAATCCTCTCGCCATAGATCCCCCCGTAATCAGTTGCCCCACGTCCCCGATGTCGGGTTGACTGCCTCGCTGTGCTCGGACACAGATAGGTCTCAATCACACTTGCTGCGGCTTCCGCATTCTTTGCATGATCGAAGGGATAATCAAAATTAATCTTCTCATAGGTTGGGCTTTCACCCATGTAGGGCAAAAGGAAAGCTGACCATGCGAGTTGCTTACCCCGCCGCCATTGAGGGCGAACCTCGAGTCCTCCGGGTGGAAACTTGCGAAAAGCTGCGTGGTAGTTATGAAGCGCAATACCGATTTGATGCAAATTATTTTGGCACTGCATTCGACGCGCAGCTTCGCGAACAGACTGCACCGCTGGCAGCAAAAGACCAACAAGAAGTGCAATGATCGAAAGCACCACCAATAATTCGACCAATGTAAAAGCTGTGCGCAGCTTTCTCGAACTACCGACCTGATCGGAGGTATCTAACATTCAACCAATTACCTCGCCTTCGAACCGTTCTCTCAAAACAGAGAGAGGCTGCGGATCAAAGTAAGGATGAATTCAATTGTGAATAAGTCTTCGCGAAGAACTTCGCACATTACCCTCATGGCAATTCGACTCATGACACGGATCTGGCCCTAGCAAATCACATCGTGTCGCTTGCGATGGTAGGTCTTCTGACTCCCAACGTTCCGGTATTTGCCTTCTCGTTGTGAACTTGCCTCGAATTGAATTCGAGCCTCACAACAATGGCGGAGAAAAATACCGGCCTAGACCATCATGATCTTAGCGTTGGTTACAGCGGCCGGGCCGTCCCGGAATTTCACCGGTGTTCCCTGTTCACAAAAATATCGAGGACATTTTTGACACCTCGCAAGCTAGAGACGCAATCTATCCCTGAGTGATGCCAATGTCAAACCTTATGCCAACTCGTCATCCCAAATTGACCATCACCGAAGAGGACAGCGGCTTCTTTAGCAAAGGCATCTCCCACACCTCATGAAATGAAACACGTTGGACTTCAATGCCTAATTTTCACCCAACCTTACCCACAGAAATCTTACCCCCCCATGTTTAGTCAGCACGCCAGCATGGAAAAGGTCGAGTGAGTTTTGAACAAATGCACTAGCGAAACAGTTGTAAGTTTTAAAGATGGATAGACCACGCCTCAAAATCTCGCGGAAGGAACACGGAATGGTCGACAGGTTCTAAAATGCATCGTTTGGCGACGCAAAATCCAGCAGTGCAATAATTCAGAGAAATTGCTGTGATGCACGGTTTCTCCCTATGCAGTGCAAATCTTCTTCACCAACCTGAGACACTTCAGCACAAAATCTTTGCTAAAACACTAAATACGCGGGCTATTCGTGGCCCCTTCCAATACAAAGTTAAGCCCGATGAATCGATGCCTTATAGTGCTTCCCGCGCGTCTAGCCTCGACTCGATTACCTGAAAAACTTCTGCAAATGGTGCGTCAAAAGAGCATCCTGCAGCATACGTACGAAGCCGCCCAAAAATCAAAACTTGCCGATGGGATCATCGTAGCTTTGGATCATCCCAGACTAGCGGCTGATGTGGAGCGATTTGGGGGTAATTGGGTGATGACATCATCGAATTGCCAGAGCGGGACGGATCGTGTTGCCGAAGTTGCAGCTCAACGCTCGGACATCGATGTGTTCATAAATATCCAAGCGGATGAACCAGAGATTTCAACGGAAGTCATTGATCGTGTCATCGAATCACTCTTGCTCTGCCCCGACGCCGACATGGCCACTGCGGGCACGGCAATACGTGACGAAGTGACGCTAATGGATCCAGCATGCGTCAAAATTGTGATGTCGGGCATGTCGGAAAACGGATCCTTCAGTGCAACAACGAATCGGCAGGATCACAGTGATTCAGAACAAAGCCACATTGGGGAACAGGAAACCGAAAAGGATCCCAACCCAGAAGGGCAGGGCAGAGCCGTGTACTTTAGCCGCGCCGCTGTCCCCCACATTAGGGACGGCCGCACCTCGAGCGACTTTGACCGGAAACCGCCAATTTTCTGGCATCACATTGGGATTTACGCCTACCGGCGGGAATTCCTTCAATGGTTCTCGACAGCACCGCCGAGCGTTCTGGAACAGACCGAAAAACTAGAGCAATTACGGGCAATTGAATCGGGAAAAAAAATCGTTGTCGCCCCGGTTGCGCAGGCAGCCTCGGGAATTGACACTCAAACCGACCTCGATCGATTTAGAGCGAGGAACTGCTGATTCTTTGATGCGCAAATTAAAAAACATCCCCGCCAGGCTCCTTCGAAAAATTTTCCAAAAAGTTTTAGAGGAATCGATTAACCGGAAACTCCCGAATCACGGCCTCTCAAGTTAAATATTGAGAATCGCGGCGCTGAGTTGGATCCCTGTGAGTGCTTTCGAAATCTTCGCCCCTTGGTATGATTCGTTCCCATGACAAAACACATTTTTGTAACGGGTGGGGTCGTCAGTTCCCTCGGAAAAGGTCTGACAAGCGCCTCAATTGGAATGCTTCTGGAACAGCGTGGCTTGCGGGTCCGAATGCAGAAGCTGGATCCGTACATCAACGTCGATCCAGGAACCATGAGTCCTTACCAGCACGGTGAGGTTTATGTCTTGGACGATGGTAGCGAAACGGACCTCGATCTAGGGCATTACGAGCGGTTCACCTCCGGGCAGTTAACTCGTGATTGCAACTACACCACGGGCCAGATCTATCTGTCCGTCATCGAGCAGGAACGAAAAGGACAGTTTCTAGGGAAGACGGTTCAGGTCATCCCCCACATTACCAACGAAATCAAATCGGTCATCAAACGAATGGGTGGTGACGACGTTGATGTCGTGATTACCGAAATCGGTGGGACGGTTGGTGATATTGAAAGCCTTCCGTTCTTGGAGGCAATTCGCCAGTTTTCTCTGGATGTGGGAAGAGACAATTGCCTTTACTTACACCTCACTCTTGTTCCCTATCTAAAAGCAGCTGACGAACTAAAAACTAAGCCCACGCAGCATTCCGTTGGCCAACTCCGGGAAATCGGGATACAGCCAGATATTTTGGTTTGCCGATGCGAGCATTCCATTAGCCGCGAGGACCGCGAGAAAATCGCGTTGTTCTGTAACGTGCCTACCGAAGCTGTGATCGAAGAGAAAGACAAGGATTTCTCAATCTACGAGGTCCCTCTGTCGCTCGTTGACAACAAACTTGATGAACTGATTGTTCAAAAACTCGGTCTCTCGAATGCCGCGAATGAACTGAACATCACGCCGTGGACAGATTTGATTCATCGACTCAGGAATCCACGACATGAGATTTCGATCGCCGTGGTTGGAAAGTACGCTGAACACAAGGATGCGTATAAATCAATTTACGAGGCAATTGATCACGCAGGGATTCATAACCAAGCTCAAATTCGGATTGGCAGAATTCAAAGTGCTGACATCGAACGGGAGGGCGCCGAACGTTTGCTGAGCGGATATCACGGAATTCTGATTCCCGGTGGCTTTGGGGAACGCGGCATCGAAGGAAAAGTTCAGGCTATCCAATTCGCTAGAGAACGTGGAATTCCCTTTTTCGGGATTTGCCTTGGCATGCAATGTGCCGTTATTGAGTTCGGTCGACACATACTCGGTCTTGATGGAGCGCATTCAAGTGAGTTTGATAAAGACACAAAACATCCGGTCATTTGCTTGTTAGACGAGCAAGAAAATGTCACGCAGATGGGCGGCACGATGCGTCTGGGTAGTCAACCCGCAACTCTCTTGCCTGACACCCACGCCCGTCTTGCCTACGAGACCGAATCGATCGAAGAACGACACCGACATCGATATGAGTTCAATAATTTCTATCGCGAACATTTTGAAAAAATGGGGATGATTTTTTCAGGAACGCGTCCCGATGGAGGTCTCGTTGAAATCATCGAAGTCCCTGATCACCCTTGGTTCGTTGCAGTACAATTCCATCCAGAATTCAAGAGCAAGCCCCTGCAATCGCATCCGCTTTTTGCGGGTTTTGTCGGTGCCGCCCTGCAGCGACACCAACGTCGCAGTGATTCTCATCCAGATCAATGATAGTCACTTGGCTCCTGGTAAACGGGACAGTGACCATCAATGGTTAGTGAACTCATCACCTCACAAGCACCTAGTGTTTGATGATTAAACTATGCAACTTACCCCAGCAAAACCTCTGGCTTCGGGGTCTGCAAGCCTCGTTCTCAATTTGCCTCGCAGGTGCAATCGTTATCGAAACGGATGAGACAAGGCCAGTAACACTTTCGAACTCATTCGTTGACAATCACCACCCAAAACCCCAATCGAACCAATGACGGAAGAAGCAAACGACCAAGAGCGTGACGAACACGACATCAACGTCAGCGATGCAGAAAAAACATCTGTTTCCGATGAGAATGAAGTCGAATCAAACGTGGACAAATCAACGGATGCCGACCAGCAACCCCCACCGCCGCCAGCTTCTTTCGAGATGCTTATCTCAATGCTATTTAGTCAAGCCATGACAATGCTGGGACAAATACCTGATCCGCAAACAGGTAAGTTAACGACCAACAAACCTTATGCTAAATACACCATCGACACGCTTGATATTCTGAGCAAGAAAACGGAGGGCAATTTGACCGATTCTGAATCTAAAATGCTTTCCCAGACACTTCATGCATTGCGAATGGGATACGTCGAGACAAAGTGAAATGACCGTAAGAAGTCTTGCGAGCACTGAAAAATCGGCGTTCCAGCAATCCGGTACTTGAAGAAAATCGGCTGAATGATGCCGACCGCGAGTCCAGCATTGATAGCCTCACGCCCTTGCTTTCAACACTGGGCCTCTGTATCCGGCTAGTTTGCGTTGGCCGATGAACGCAAGTAATCTGCCACGGAGTCGATGATACCGTCAAGATTTTGAATCGCCTCGAATCCGATCGCCTCCCGAATCCTGGTGAGGTCGGGAATCCGTCTGCGAATGTCCTCAAATGATTGGTCATAAGCGGCAGCATAGCTCTGAAATTCGATCTTCGAGCTTGAACCCACACGCTCGATCACACGTTGAGCAAGGCCCAAAATCGTGACATCTTGATCACTGCCGATGTTATAAACCCGTCCCGCGGCTTCGGGAGTCTCCACCAAAGTCACCACGGCCTGGATGACGTCGTCGACGTGAGCAAAACAACGTGTCTGCTTGCCATCATCGTGCACCACCAGGGGGTCGCCGCGTAAGGCAGCCTGAACAAAACGTGGCAAGACCATCCCATAGGCACCTGTCTGTCTTGGACCCACCACGTTAAAGAATCGCCCCACCACAACCGGCAGTCCACGCTCCTTGTGGAATGCTAATGCAAGAAATTCATCAATCGCTTTTGACACGCCGTAACTCCACCTTGGCTTTGTCGTAGCCCCGAAGACCAGGTCATCCTCCTCGCACCATGTCTCCTTGGGATTCTTGCCGTACACTTCACTTGTGCTGGCGAAAAAACAAGGAATTGCCTTGCCTGCATCAAGGCGTTTACCTAAATGTCTCAGGATCAATTGAGTCGGATAAATATTTCTTTCAATCGTCTGAATCGGCTGCTTTGCGATCAAGGCGACGCCAACGGCAGCGGCCAAGTGGTAGACTCGATCAACTTTCGATACCAGCTCTTCAACCAGCGACTCATCATCGATACTCGCCTCGATGTACTCGAAAGATTCATGATCGCGAATCCCGGCCAGATTTGATGCGGCGCCAGTGGATAGATCGTCGACAACAATGACACGCTCACCGTTCGACAATAACTTTTCAGCTAGGTGGGAGCCGATAAATCCAGCACCTCCGGTAATGAGTGATGTTTTCGTCACGATCTGCGATTCAAAAGGGGATGGGAAAATAAATGCCCCCCCGCGCGACGCGAGAGGAATTCTTCTGAGGCTGTCGGAATGATCTTTTAATCGGATAATCAGCTCTCCGACGCACCACATTAATTACTACGAACACAACAACTAGTCAGTTCAGGGCTCAAAAACTTCAACCCGGGGGATTTAGGTAATTCGTAAGGTGTTATGAAAGCTCAATGTGGCAAGGCGGAGCTATCGACTTGATTCTGATGCCGTTAAACTTAAGCATCGGCGTGGGGGCAAACTTCATGCTGATCCAGCTCCCAAGAGGTGCATCGGCAGTCGCCTCTTCTGCGGTCATCAACGGAGTGTTATTGTGACGAGTCAGTGCTTCTGCCCAAAACATCCTCCGCGTGCCAAACGATGCAGGTTTATATTAATCTGCCTTGTCATTGCGTCCCTTGGGGTCACTTTCGGCTCATCCTTGAGCGCTGAGGATACGGACGATACCAAGGCGATAGCACTCTATGCTGATGCTGCTAATTTCCAGAAAGGCGGCGCTATCGAGGTCGCCATCAGCAGTTGGAACTCTTTCATCAAGCAGTACCCAAAACACCCCCGAGTAGCCGATGCGCAGCACTTCTTGGGAATTTGTTACCTGCAACTTGACAATCCAAACTATCTCCTCGCCATCGCCTCTTTTGAAAAAGCTTTGGCAAATCCGCAGCTCAAAGATCGTCAAGAGTCACTCGTCAACCTAGGGTGGTCTCTATTCGCGAGTTCTGCAGTTGATTCGGATTCCAGACAAGAACAATTAAAAAAGTCCATTGTCATCTTTGAGCAAATGCTCAAAGAAAATACCGAAAGTCAATTTTCTGACCGTGCTTTCTTTTTTATTGGAGAAGCACTCTATGCGCTTGGGCAACAAGAAAAGGCCATTGATTCCTACAACCGATTACTTGATAGCGATAATGCAAATGAATCAACGCTGTGGATCGACGCGATGTACAGCCGAGGTGTTGCACATGAGGAAAAAGAGGAAATCAATCTTGCAGTCAGCACTTACCGCGAGCTTCTCCAGACATGTGACCGGCCCACTTTGGTTACCGACGTTAATCTGCGTTTAGGTGATTTACTTCTGTTAAATGAGAATTACAACGAAGCCCTTCAACGATTCATTGCCGCTACCAAGTCAGCCTCTGAAGCAACCGATCGGGCGTATGGTCTGTTCAGGCAGGCATTTACCTTAGTTCAAACTAATCAGATCGAGCAGGCTGCAAAAAAATACCAAGAACTCCTCAGCGAGTACCCTGATTCCAGCTTCGCGGGCCCAGCTCAACTTGCTGCCGCACAGAGCCATTACCGAGCTGGAAACCTCATCCTCGCAGAGGACGGGTTCCAAGAAGTACTCAAGAAAAACGACGCGGTAGCCGCTACAGAAGCAGCGCACTGGATTGCGAGAATCAAAATAAGCGAGGGCCGATTCGATGACGCGATTCAAGTTGCAAACCAGCAAATTGATTCATCAGAGGGTAATTTTAAAGTTGCGTTAAGAATGGACTTAGCGGAAGCGTTGACGGGAAAAGCCAAATCGTTTGAAGAGAAGGAGGCTGCAGAAAAAGAATTTTCTGCCATCTATCAGGCTTTCCCAGAGGACGCACTTGCCTCTCGAGCACTTTACAACGCAACACTGATCGCATTTCAAATCAATGCGTACCCACGATCTCTCGAATCGGCAAAAGATTTCATCACCTCCTATCCTCGGGATCCTCTGAAATCCGAAGCGCAATTCATCAAGGCAGAGAGCGAACTACTTCTGGGCAAAATTGAGGACTCATCAAATACCTTTCAAAACCTTCTCAACTCGACATCGCAAGATCACCCACAAAGATCTTCATGGGTGTTAAGAGCCGCCACCAGCTGGAATAGGGCTTCGCGATTTCAATTGACAATCGAGACACTCCAGAATGAAATCAAATTCATCAACAGTCCACTTGAAAAGGCTGAAGCCTACCTCGCACTTGGTCAAGCACAATTACAGGTCTCTGACAACGATGCGGCACTAAAATCATTTCAACTGAGCAGAAAACAATCGACCGACTGGGCGAGAGGTTCAGATTCTTTATTGCTGGAGGGCCAGGCCCTTTTTCAGGCAGGAAAAACACAACAAGCAATCGAGAAATGGCTCGAGGTGGCTGAATCGAGTTCGGTATCGGGGGTTGCAAATCAAGCGTGGTACAAGCTGGCTAAACAAGCAAGTGACGAGAACAATCACCTCAAGGCCATTAGCTTTTACGAAAAAATTAACCAGACTCCAAACTCCGGAAGTCCCGGTTTCGGAGATCTCGCTATTTTTGCTCAATATGGAATTGCTTGGTCTTGGATGCAATTAAGAGATTACGAGAAAGCGGTCGAGTTCTTCACTCCGCTAACCAAAGATTCAACCATAGCTGTTTATCTTGACGCCCTACTCGGACGCGGTATTTCAAACCGAAACCTCGGCCGAAATAGCGAGGCCCGATCGGACTTTGACTTACTCTTGAATCTTTCAATCCAGGGTGATGCACTGGGCAATGCCCTCTACGAACTCGCCCTGGTTGAAATTGAGGAAAACAACTTCGCGAAGGCGATCGAGCTTCTCGATCAAATCATCACCCGTTTGCCTCAGTATCCCGGCTTGGAAAATGTTTACTATGAACTCGGATGGGCCCAAAAGAGCAGCGGCCAGCTAGATGGTGCTGCGGCAAGTTTTCAATCACTTCTTGATCGCTTTCCCAATTCTGCTCAGGCCTCAGAGGTTGCATACTTCTTGGGGCAGCAGGGATATGCAACTCAACAATGGTCCGATGCATCCAAATATTTTCAGATTGCATTCGAAAAAGCCGGGGATCAAGAGCTTGCAGAAAAATCCATCTATCGAATGGCATGGTCTCTTTACAATCAAAAATCATTCGCGGAGTCTGAAAAGATTTTTATCAAGCAAGCTGCAGAATACGGCGATGGAATACTGATTCTGGATGCGTTAATGATGATCGGAGAATGCCGCTTTCAGCGAGAAGAATACCAGATTGCAATTGATGCTTTTGCAACGGCACGAGAGAAGATTCGACAGCGCGATGACAATAGCAGCTCAGTCCCTGACCCATCAGAGCAACAGGTCCGTGAGATCGTCTTTCTCCATGGAGGTCAGTCCTATGCCCAACTGAAACAATGGAAAAATGCAATTGAGTGCTATGACGAACTTCGCGAACGTTTCCCAGCAACCGGTTACCTGGCAGAACTTTTTTACGAGACTGGATTTGCCCATCAGCAATTGGGCGACAATGCCAGTGCGTTGACTTTCTATCGGGAGGTTGCGGACAATTACCGCAACGCCATCGCAGCGAGATCCCGTTTCATGATCGGTGAGATTCATTTTGACGAGCAAAAACTCGATGAAGCAATCCCTGAATTCCAGCGTGTGATGTACGGGTTTGGCGCGGAAAACGCACCTGCGGAAATCAAAAACTGGCAGGCAAAAAGTGGTTTTGAAGCTGGTAGATGTGGCGAATTGCTCATCATGCAATCAAAGACAGAACAAGCGAAGCAGAAATCCTTGAATCTCGCACGTCGCTTTTATCAATACGTACTCGATCAACATCCAACGCACGAACTAGCAAGTAAGTCTCGCGAACGCATTGAGGCATTAAACGTTGACTAACAGAACACAACGACAACAGATAGTCTGCCTGCTGGTAATCACCTGCGTTTTCTCACTGACGCTTCAGTTTAATTCGAGGTGTCCAGCTCAGGTTACGTCGGACGATCCTGAGGAATCCGCGGAACAAGTGCCCGTTGAATCCTCTGATATCCAAGAAATCCTGAACGATTCTCCTCCGGCGGTCACACCGGATGCCAATGCACCGTCGAGCATCGACTTGCTCTCTCTGATGATGCGTGGCGGTGCATTCATGATCCCCATTGCGTTGACGAGCCTGATGGTGGTGACGCTGCTTATTGAACGCCTTATCAATCTTCGTCAAGAATCCATTCTGCCCAAACGGGTTGAGCGTGAACTTACGCTGCTGAATTCACCCCCCGAAACGTTTAACCCGTCGGCTGCCTACCAAGTTTGTCAGTCAAATCCCTCAGCCGCCTCTCGGATGATTGCGTCAATGTTGGTTCGCACGGGACAACCACTCAATGAAATTGAAAGAGCGGGTCTTGAGACCGCGCAGCGAGAAATTGACAAGTGTGCTAGCCCCATTCGCTGGCTCTCTCTAGCTGGTGCTGCAACGCCATTGATGGGTTTACTCGGTACTGTCTGGGGAATGATTGTCGCGTTTCATGAATCGTCGACATTAACGCCGGACCAAAGTAGAAGCGAGCAATTATCCGAAGGAATCTACACTGCACTTGTGACGACGCTGGCTGGTTTGGCCGTGGCAATACCAGCCGCCATCCTGGCACTCTATCTCGAAAACCGATTACTCAAGGCTTTTCACTCTGTCGAAGAATTCGCTTTCCAACTATCACCGGGATTAGCCCGTTTTATTGGACGTGGGCAGCTGGACAGCAATGGGCAGCTGATCAGTATGAATCCACCGCCACCGCAAGTGAGCGGCACCACGCCTCCGTCGACAATTGATTAGGCTGCCGGCAAAACGTTAACTGGGGACATCACCTTTGGCAAAATTGAAACACAATTCGGGCGCAAGCACTCTCAGCCTGACCCCGCTGATTGATGTCGTCTTCCTGCTTCTCATTTTCTTTCTTGTCACCAGCGAATTTGAAGATGAGGAACGAAGGCTGGACATCATCCTGCCCACGGCAGCTAGTGCTGTACCCATGACAGGCAAGCCCCGAGAAATCATTGTTGACATCGACTCCTCCGGGTCTTTTTATCTCTCCGGCCAACCGACCTCACTTAATGAGCTGAAACGTCTACTGCGAGTCGCCGTTATTAGCAATCCTGTCAATCAAAGCGTTGTGATCAGAGCCGATCGAGCAACATCGTTTCAGCCAGTGGTGAGCGTGATGGATCTTTGCAATCAGACAGGAGTGAGCGAATACAGTGTTACGACTCAAAATGGCCCCATCAATCAATGATGGGTCACGAATGAGTGAATCCCACCTGGTTAAATAATTTTTCCGAACGTGAATCAGCCCTACCCTTATCCGTCTAACACGGCACCGAAAAATGCTTCCAGCATTTGGGCTCTCGATGTCTGCGTACTGATTTTAGCAGGGCTGATTATTTATCTCTCGATTGATAAGCTCAGCTTTTCAGATCCTCGATGGCTGTACAACGCTTGGACCTACCTGATCTCCGTCCCGTTCTCAGCGCTGCTTCTCTCGTTGCTCTCTCACTTCATGCTTTCGAAACGCGTTCAGAAATCAATTCAGATTGGTTTTCTTTTCAGCCTGCTGCTCCACCTTCTACTGCTTGTCCTCGCGATCAACGTTGTCATCTTTAACGGCTATTTTCCCAACGCGTTAACAAAACCAACCAGTCAGGCCGCACGTCCAAGCAAAACACTACCTGACTATCTGTTCAAGCCAGAGACCGCTCGAAAGAAGGCGGCTGATTGGTTGCGTCCAGTCACTGCATCCACGCAAGCGAAATCCTTGACCTTGCCGGACAGCATCAAATCAGACCCGCTGAATGAAACGAATCTTTCCCAGCAAGTGAATCCTGCTTCCATTGAGTTCGACACCTTTGCGGAAAATTTCAATGCCTCAATTCAGAAAGATAGTTCAGAGCCAACCATTCAAAAGGTGGCTCGTTCCACAGCTCGTGACAACACATTACTGCAAACACAGTTGATGGACCGAAACGCGCCGGTAGCACCTCTCGTTGCTCCGGCTGCCGAAAGCGATCGAGGTAACGCAGAAAAAACGCTTTCAACCCAAGTTCGGCGTGTTGCACCTCTCTCCTCAAGCTTGCAGCGCCCAGCAACTCAATCGCCGAGGGTGAAGGAAAAACGATCCGAGCTCTCAACGACAAATATTGTGGCTGATTCCAATCTGCCAAATATCCGAGATGTGCGAAGCAACCGACCCAGTAGTATCCGAAGTTCACCCCCCCTTCTCACTGCCAGCGAGTCGGTACCGACCACTCCAGATAGCAACTTGCAGGAAAGTGTTCCGAAGCTTCCAAATGTTCAGATTACTGAACTTGGCGGTCAGTTAAGAAAAACACCAAGCCCAGAGACAAAGTTATCCAACAGACTGAAATCACAGGATTTCGGTCCCCTTCCATTGCAATCTGATCGACCAGAAATCGTTGAAGCTTTTAGCAAACCTGATCGTGCACTGCCCCTTGCCCCTCAAACCAAGACAACGTCAGGAAAAAGAGCAATACGACCCAAGCTCAATCAGTCATCCACCTTTGCAACAATGTCCTCACCGCAAGTCCCCAAGGTTTTATCGCCCCCTCGGCAAAGACCTAGCACAGCAGGGCTGCTCGGAGCTGCGAGCACGGGCATCGATCGCTCCACTCCACCGAACGAAAACAGGATGCCCGCAAATTCATTAAATTCGCGATCAAATAGCATGAAGCAAGATTCTGAACCTGAATTAAACGCTGATAAATCAATCGCCTCCACTTCACCGCTAAACACACTTTCCATTCGTACAAATCCATCGATCCCCGACATTTCCGAAGATACAATCAGGCCGCGGATCGAGAATAAAGTGCAACGCTATGAGCTCGTCACACCCCCAACCGTGGTGATTTCACCGGTTCCATCATTCACACGACGAGTGTTGCGCAAGGATGATCTGGTGCGGCCGGTCCCAGAAAAAGATCCGCCTCCACCGGCGGCCGCGGAGGATGCTATCGAGCGAGGCTTGCGTTACCTGTCCTCAACTCAAAACCTTGATGGCAGTTGGTCGCTACAGGGCCACGGCTCGGAAGTCGTCTTGCAAAGTGACTCGGCAGCCACGGGGCTCGCACTGTTGGCATTTCAGGGCGCAGGCTACACCCACCAACGCCATCAACATGCGGACACCGTCAAACGTGGTCTGAGCTTTCTAGTCAGCAACCAACAATCCGATGGCAACCTATTTCAACTTGAAGATGCGATCAGCAATCGTAATGTTGCATTCTATAGTCACGGTATTGCAGCCTTGTCACTGTGTGAAGCCTATGGAATGACTCAGGATCCAAACTTGAGGGTCGCCGCACAGAAATCACTGGACTACATCATTAGCACCCAGCATCGTCAGCGTGGTGGCTGGAGATACACCGCACAAATCAGCTCTGACACAAGCGTGACAGGATGGATGATGATGGCGCTCAAGAGTGGCGAGCTCGCTGGGCTGGAAATATCACAACAAACCTATCGAGGCATTAAGTATTGGCTTTCACTCTCACAGAGTGATGAAAAGGCTGATCGATACCGATATAACCCGTTCGCACCAGACACTCCCTCGCAACGACATGGTCGTGTTGAAACACCAACGATGACGGCGGTGGGCGGATTAATGCGAATGTATTCGGGCTGGCGTCGAGATACACCAGAAATGCAATCTATCGCTGACTATCTAATCCAGTCGCTACCCGAAAGCGGAACCACGGCAAACCCAAAACGAGACACTTACTATTGGTACTACGCGACTCAAGTGATGTTCCACATGGGCGGTGAACACTGGAAGGCGTGGAACGATAAACTGACACCCCTACTAATTAAAACCCAAGTAAAATCGGGTCCAGAGAACGGAAGCTGGGATCCGCTCAAGCCCGTACCGGATCGATGGAGTTTTCACGCCGGTCGCATCTACATCACTACCATGAATCTTCTTAACCTCGAAATTTACTACCGGCATCTTCCGATCTATGATGAAACTCTGGCTCGGTGAGACAGCTCCGTCATGAGAGTTGGCTGAAAACTTGCAGCATTCTCCGCGAACATGACAAACTGCGTCGGATCACATAAACATGCGAGTTTCGAAAATGACATCGATCTCGTGATTCAATAAAAAATCCCGAATCAGAACTCTGTCTGATTCGGGTTCATCAACATGCAACCGGTTGACCAAGGGTTCAGACTCGATCCAAGTATCGGTTCACAAGATTCTCTAGCATCTCCTGTCGACCGCTCACATTCGCATCTGCTTCACCCTTCTCAAGAATGTAAGCATCCAGATCACCAAAACCAACGGTTCCTGCTTCAACCTTGGCACCGATGCCCTGATCCCAACTTTTGTAGCGTTCTTTTATCAAACCTTCCAAACCCTGATCCGCTCGGATCGCGGCGGCAACTTTCAAGCCTTTTGCAAATGCATCCATGCTTCCGATATGTGAGTAAAAAAGATCAATGGGCTCAAATGATTCTCGACGAACCTTGGCGTCAAAGTTAACACCACCGGTGCCCAGTCCGCCATGCTTCAGAATGTAATACATCGTTTGTGAGGTAAGGTAATAATCAGTCGCGAACTGATCAGTATCCCATCCCAGCAACATATCACCAGTGTTTGCATCAATGCTCCCCAGTGCCCCTTGGCCACCGGCATAATCAATCTCATGCATCATTGTATGACCTGCAAGCGTCGCATGATTCGTCTCAAGATTCAATTGAAAGTGATCCATCAAGTCATAGGCACGCAGAAAATTGAGACAGGCCGCCGCATCACTATCGTATTGATGCTTAGTCGGCTCTTTCGGTTTGGGCTCGATTAGAAACTGACCCTTGAAACCAATCTGCTTGGCATAGTCAACTGCCATGTGAAAAAATGCTGCGAGGTGATCTAACTCGCGTTTCATGTCCGTGTTGTAAAGATTCTGATAACCTTCACGCCCACCCCAAAAGACGTAGTTTTCGCCGCCCAGACGAAGGGTGACTTCCAACGCCTTCTTCACTTGCGAGGCCGAATATGCAAAGACATCAGCATTGCAACTCGTCGCGGCCCCGTGCATGAACCTCGGATTGCTAAACATATTAGCAGTGCCCCAAAGTAACTTGACACCCGTGCGTTGCTGTTCTTCCTCCAGAACATCAGCTACCGCATCAAAGTTGCGGTGAGTTTCCGCCAAGTTTGCCCCTTCGGGTGACACATCTCGGTCGTGAAATGCATAATACGGCGCCTGTAACTTCTCGAAGAGTTCAAAGGCAACTCTCGCGCGTCTTTGCGCGTTATCCACCGATTCACTACCATCATCCCACGGGCGAATCGCCGTTCCCGGCCCAAACGGATCTGCGCCAGTTCCACGAAACGTGTGCCAGTAAACAATGGAAAACCGCAAATGGTCTTTCATTGTTTTTCCTTCGACCAACTCATCAGGATCATACCAGCGAAACGCTAGGGGGTTATCGCTTTGAGGACCCTCGAATTGAATGGTTGGAACTTCAGGAAAAGCACTCATTTCAGATTTATCCTTTGCTTGAGGTCGTCTTTGTATTTCGTTCCAACAGTATCCAGCTCACTTTGTTCCTGAGCAACCCGTGGACGATCTTAGCGAAAATCAACCTTTTCCGCAGATCCCGGGCCTCCCGGCATCCCAAGACCTGCCGATTTGCGTTTGGAGCAGAAATGACCCTGGACCCACCCGGCTGGGCCACATCGCCGATATCCCGATCGCTCCCTTCGTCAAAGCGTCAACCAAAGGTGAGGAATTTCAATTGCACATGACGCCTTGAGCATGCAAGAAACACCTCATATCGTCCAACAACATCACTGAACAACATCACTGAACTGGGTCACTCAATAATTGAACTAAGATTTCGAACTGGTGAATTTCATGATCAACCAATCTCCGAAACTGGGACACAAATGCCCGATCCCGATTAATAATCTCAGGTAACCGGGAAGCACTCGATCAGCCTGTCGCTTGGTCACCATTACCACCGCGGCACGAGCCACAATCTTTGGATCAAGTCCTTTTAGCCGTGTACCGCCGCCCGGTTTCGAGGCTTGTGCCGGCAGTCCCGACTCCATTTGGCTCGAATACCGAATTCCTGCATCTGCTCGGCGGATGGGACCCGGACTTAAAAGACAAACATGGACTCCACGGTCCTTCAATTCAAGACGCATTTGCTGAGTTAACGCGGCTAACGCATGCTTGGCCAACGCGTAGCCACCGAGGTACCGTGATCCAACCTTGGATGCGAGTGAACCAATATTTAAGATCACACCCCGCTTGTTCTCCAGCAAAGGTATCGCCAACTGCGAACACCAAAGGGAAGACAGGACATTTGCTCTCATCAATTCTTCGAATCGATCCATCGTGAGATTCTGGAGCAGACCACGATCGCTGGACCCAACACAATTCACCCAAACATCCAAACCACCAAATCTGATTTTCAAATGATTTACTAAGTCCGAAACTTGCTGTTTTTGCGTGACATCGCAGGAGAAAACTTCAACCATGGCTTGCTTATTCTCGGGCACCTGACTCATTGCATCTCGCAATCGATCAGAATTGCGACCAACGATTACCACTCGGTATCCCTCTTCCACCAAGCAATTGGTAATTTCGAGTCCTAGACCGGAAGAGCCACCAGAAATTACAGCGACGGGTACCTCATTCAAGATTCGCTCACTTTGATTTAATCGTTACTCAATCACTAAAAAGACGACACCGACTACCGCGATTCTCCAATAGAAAACCAAGTCGATTGATAAATTTGCGACTTACATGCCATCGACGGTCTCCAACTCAATCGACACCCAGAATTTAAGAATCTAATCCAAGAGAATCAGGCGACCGTGCCTAACGAAACCTTCAAAATCTTTCGGAGGATTCAAAAGTTTAGCACTGACGGGCACCTTTTGGGAAAACAAAAAGACGTTCGTTGCTTTTCGATCTAAGAGCGTCTGCCAGCAAAGCTAGTCATCACTGATCAACAGATCAACGTCACCCGAGAGACAGGGGCCAACTGATTCCTGTCGCGATAAACTTAATTCCAAACAGTTATGGGGCTTTAAGACACCAGTCAGTTCTACTAACAAACCCTCCCCACCTTGATGATCATTGAGTAGCAATTGGCCATTTAGTTCAACGGACTTCATTGAACCTTTCCAGTCGGACACCCTGAGCAGCACCTTCGAAGTCAAGAGCTGTGGGTTGCAGTTAAAATGCCGCGTGTAGACACGGTCTCGATGATCCTCGTCACCGGTTGGATTGACGGCATGGGGAACACCCACTCGTTGACCGTCAGATTGGCCACCAACGCTTAATTGCCAGGGCTTTCGAAGCCGAATTCGATGCATGCAAAATTCCCCTAAGAAATTTCTTCTCTCAGGAAACACTAAAGCCCAACTACCGTATTCTGAGTTTCGCAGCCAATCCAGAACCCTGCAACCAGAGAGTGCTATCTTATCAGCCATGATCGGCATCAAAGAGTGAAATCAATTGCATAACGCATGGAGATCATTCTTGAGCGTGATCTCCTTCGATCCGGCACCTAGCACCCTTAGGGTGATCCCAGTCTCAAAACAGACGGCCATTACATGTCAGCCAAGACCTGATCGACAGCATCTCGATAACCAGGGTAATTACCAGCCAAGCTGTTCAGCTCAGTCTCAGTTAAGAAGGTGAGATCTGTTTGAGCGGTAAAGAAGAAGGCAGCGTCACCGAACAACCTGAATTCATTCCCCGATAGTTTCGCGGTCATGACATCACCATCCTCTTCAACGATCGTCAGCAATGCAGTATCTCTTTGTGTGCCCAGACCGAACTCAACGAATTTCACATTCTCAGCGAATCCATCAAGTGAGGTGACAAATTCTTGCTGACCAGTATCGTCCAAGCTGACCAACCCACCGTCACGGTAGAAGTAAGATGACGCCAAAATGTCAGTCTGACCGGTCAATGACAGTAACGGGAAATTGACTTGTTCAAAATCAACACCACCGTTGGCGGGAATTTCACGCAGCAGGTCTGGTTCGCCAATAAACAGCACCGAATCGGTTGCTGCGTAACTGATCGTGTAGGTTCCGGGAGCAAGGTCACCAAAGGAGAATAATCCGTCCGAATCGGTGAGCGTCGTGTCCTGAACCTCCTGGCCCGTTACGTTATCCGCTGCAGCTGCGAACAGAGAAACAAGTACTCCCATTAAACCTTGTTCATCGGCATCTTTCAGGCCATCTCGAATTGGTTCTTCACCCGCTGCGATATCCGATGCCAGATTCTCTACCTCATCAATGAAGACATGACCTGAGATTGAGGAGGGAAGGAAGTCTTTCACTTCGACAAAAACAGTTGCATCGGCGGTTTTCCCTTCCTCATCCTGAATGGTGTATTCAATGGTCGTCGAACCTAGGAATCCTGGATCTGGGGTGAAATCCAGTGTGCCGTCCGTTTTGATCACCACTTGCCCGTTGACTGATGTGGCGGCAGTGATGGTGAGAATTTGCGATTCCCCATCTCCCGCCGTATCGTTATCCAAAACTCGAATGTTCGAAGTGGCACCTTTGAACGCAATGACATTGAGGTCGTCATTCGCATCAGGCGGGTCATTGAATCCCGTGATGGTTAACTTGACCGTTTGCGTGACTGAATTCGACCCATCGGAGATGCTGTAGGTGTACTCGATCTCGGCGGTTTGCGCAGCCCCCAAGTAACCGTATGCGTCGGGGTCAACAGTTAGTGAATTCTCATTGACAACTGTAACTCCTCTACCATCGCCTAAACTTAGGACCAGGTTCGACACCGTTAGTCCATCGCCCTCTCGGTCCGTGGCACCGAACAACAAATCAGCCTCGCTAACAGAGAATATCGCGTCTTGCTCGGACCTTGGCGTCACAATAACTGGTCCGTCGACCTCCGGCCCTTCGTTAACATTTTGAATGGTCACAACACTGCGGGCAGTACCCAGAACCGCACCACCTGTCGGGTCGGTCAGATCGACATTGAAAGTTTCATCAGATTCACTTCCGAGGCTATCATCAGTCACAAAGACCTGAATTTCCTTTGTCAAGTCATCGTGTGCAAAAGTGAGGGTTCCCTGAGTCGCGGTGTAATCCTGGCCGGCTATCGCTGTGCCATCAGAGGTGGCGTACTTGACCGTGATCTCTCCGTCGGATCCATTTGCACGGGTAACTGTAAGTGTCACTGAGCCATCTTTTTCGGTTACCGTTGCCGAAGCATCGATAGACAAGGTTCCCGCAACATCATCGTCCGTGATCGTTACCTCAGCCGTTCCCGCCGCTCCAATCGTCGCACCGCTAGGATTCGACAGGTTCACGTTAAAGGATTCGTTGGACTCGTCGCTGTTGTCATCGGTAATGTCGACTGTAATTGTCTGCGAAAGCACACCGGTTCCGAATGTGACTGTTCCGCTATTCGCGATGTAGTCGGTACCCGCAAAGGCGGTGACGTCTTGCGTGTTGAAATCAGCCGTAACCGCTGCGTCCGCATCACCCGCTCGCTTCACGATCAGCGACGCGGTCCCTGCATTCTCGTTGACGCTGATCGATGAGGGATCGAAGGACAGCTCGACGTCATCCTCACGGATCGTGATATTGATAGAATTTGGAGTTCCCAGCAGCGCGCCACCACCAGCCGAGGATAGGTTGACGCTGAATACTTTGTCATCGTTGATGACGCTGTTATCAAGGATCGGAATGGTAATCGCTTGGCTGAGCACGCCATTTCCGAAGGTAAGAACACCAGACTGGTCAGTGTAATCTTGGCCGGCGACTGCGGTGCCATTGGAGGTTGCATAGGCAACGGTGACTTCACCATCGCTGCCATTGGTGCGAGAAACGATTATCTCAATCGATCCGCCATCTTCGTCAACATTTGCAGTTGCCGCTTGGAAAGCGAGTGTGCCAGGAACATCATCTTCGATAATGGTGACTGTGGTCACTGCTGGTGAGCCCAGCACGGCTCCGCCCGTTGGATCACTGAGCGTTACCGTCAGCGTTTCATTGGATTCAATGTCGGTATCATCAATGATGTTTAAGACAATGTCCTTGCTACTTTCCCCAGGCTGAAAAGTTAAAGTACCCGAGTTCGAAGTGTAATCTTGACCGGCGACTGCGGTACCATTGGAGGTTGCGTATGCCACCGTAACAACGCCATCGGTACCAATCTTTCGCTCAACCGTCAATGTGACCGTACCCTCGTCTTCATTGACACTGGCAGTCGCTGCTGAAAAGGCAAGGGTTCCGGGGTTTTCGTCGTCAACGATCGATACAGTGATCGTACTATTCGCCCCCAAAGTAGCTTGTCCAGTTGGGTTGGATAGTACCACCGTGAAGATCTCGTTTGGATCGATGTCACTATCATTAATGATGGCGACAACAATCGTCTTGCTCGTTTCCCCATCTGCGAATTCCACTGTTCCTGAATTGGCGGTGAAGTCCGTCCCCTCAGTCGCGGTTCCTGCAACAGTTGTGAAGGCTGCGGTGACAGCACCGTCAGAGCCACCTGTTCTCGCAACCGTTAATGTGACATTGCCAGCATCCTCATTCACCGAGGCTGTGGCAGAGTTGAACGCAATCACTCCGGGTGTAAAGACATCATCATCAATGATAGTGACCGTCGTCTGGCCGGTACCGATGGTGGCACCACCCGATACGTTGCTTAGCGTGACCGTGAAAGTTTCGTTACCTTCGAAATCGCTGTCATTCAGAACAGCGATCGTGATCACTTTCGACGTTTCACCATCGGCGAAACTCAGCGTGCCGCTGTTACTGGTGTAATCAGCTCCGGATACAGCTGTACCGTTCGCTGTCGCGAAGTCCACAGAAACTGCTCCATCGCTTCCGCCTGTTCGCTCAACCGTTAGGTTCACTGAACCAGCGTCCTCATTGACGTTCGTGGTTGAAACACTGAGGCTGAGAACTCCCGGAAGAACAACATCATTATCGTTGATCGTGACTGTGGCGGTCGAGGCAGTTCCGAGTGTTGCTCCACCCAAAGGGTTACTGAGAACAACCGTAAAGCTCTCAGTCGATTCCACATCGCCGTCATTGATGATTGGAACAACGAGTGTTTTGGAGGTCTCACCATCAGCAAATTGCAGCGTGCCCGATGCACTGGAAAAATCCGAAGTCTCGGCAGCTGTACCGGCAACCGTTGCGTAGGTGACCGACACCGGACCGACTGAACCATCGGTTCGAGACACGGTCAAGGATGCTACCCCTGCATCTTCGTCCACCGTCACACTTGCTGGATCGAATGCTAAAACACCAGGAGAATTTAAGGTGCCATTGATTGTCACAACACCTATCCCGCTGACAATACCGGCTTCGCCATTGTTGTTGGTGTCAGTGGTTTCAACCAAAATTAAATCCGACGGAATCCTCGGGTCACCCGAATCTGTGCCGTCCGGAATCCCATTACCGTAAACGAGGACTGCCTCAGCCTCACCCACTGCCGGGCCCACGGTTACCTCAAGATCAGTCACTGCTGATTTCAAATAGACTGGCAGGCTATAGGAATCAAAAGGCTGCGGGAAAGTGGTTCCGTTCACTGCGATCGCTTCGGGGACACCACTGACAATTAAACCAACTCCACCAGTTCTTTTGAAACCATCCTGTAACGTGAAGTCACCATAACTGAGCAAGGTTCCGTAAAATGGATCGTTGTCAAAGGTTCGGCTATTGAAATCAATGTTGAACCTGACCGTCTCTGGATTGGGAGTGACTCCATCGCCCAGAAATGGGCCAAAATCGATCGTCGATGATGAAACGGCTGTGCCGGCGAGAACCTGAAGAGTGATATTCGGAAGATCCACATTTCCGAACTCTTCTGCAGTCCAATGAATCTCGTATCCAAAATCGTCGTCAGGGGCAATCCATGGCGCAATCTGGTACTGGTCGGTTGTGTATCCGAAGGACTGAAGAGCTTGGCTGATGGTCCCGGTCTGATTGCTCGCAAACGTCGCAAAATCGGCCGAGAAACTGAGGTTGCCGCTGGCGACGCCGGGCGGTAACTCGGGGATGCTGAAAACGAAGGTCGCATCGGTCGCTGATGTCACCGCATTGTCGAGTCGAATCCGCTGCACCTCATTCAAGACCGGTGCTAGGACATCGGGCTGGTTGACAGATAGATCTGTCAGCAACTGAAAGATACCCTGTTCCTCAATCGTGAAACCATTGACACGCAGGTCGTCATAGGAAACCTCCAGATAAAACTTCTCGCCAACGTCGACGTTGATGTCCCCATTGCCATCGGGGGTAAGTGCCGTATCGTTGGTGTCCCTCGCCGTTAGAATCAATTCGACGATCTCACCGACTGCCTCACCACGCCCAAGTGCATTAATCACGCCTAAGGCATCCGCTGCACTGACTCGGTTATCAGCATTTACATCCAAGAATAAAAACTCATTCGCAGCGTCACCGCCGCCAATGTTTTCTCCCTCGCCAGATTGGTTGAGGTGATTGACGACACCTAAAGCATCCAATGCGGAAATCTGAAGGTCATTGTTAACGTCATACGGATTCCATGTGTTATGCAACGCGGATGAAGCGATATCCCCAGCCAGGAGTTCTCGTTTCTCCAGTGCCTCATTCCCAAGACGACGTTGAGTAGAGTTACTTCTGCCACCTCGTCCCGAATCTCGACGCCGATTGGCGCGATCTAGCAATCCAGACTGGCGAAGCAAATGACGCAGTTTTCTCATCTCTTTACTCGGAAAGATGGAATGTTGTGTTGATTGGTTGGTTGGAGTGGTCAGAATTCGCCCGGTCTCAGTTAGCCTTCGGAAAGGCCCGAGATGTCATGACGCGTGAATTCTGATATTCCAACAAATCCAGTAGATAATCCATGTTATCTAGATTACCAGTTTTATCAATTTATTGTTCTGTTCTATTTGGCGAGAAGCTCATTCTTTAGAACCAATCGACCGTGATTGGTTCCCAAAAATCCATGCCGCTCAGTTCAGATCCCAGCATCAACTCAGGTCTGACAGCCGTCTTTATCCCTGAAATGTCGCTTTTTTCGTGTGTTAACCCTCTAGGCCCAATGAAATAGCCCGTCAGCTTTTTCCACCCATTGATCCAAACGCCAAAACTCTGCTTTTCATTGTCATCGGCTGTTTCCCTACCGACACTTTCGTTTCCAAGGTCAGAAACCGCAGAGTCGATCAGGGCTACCGAAATGCACCCCCCTGCAGAGCCGCCAAGCATGGCGACTCGAGTCATTTGCACACCCCCCGAATTTTGTGTCAATCCCGTGCCGTCGGCACGCCCAAGCCAAAAACGGGACTCGGACTCTCCCGATGCGCCGGAACCTTGCGCCAATGCGTTAATTACCACCAAAGCATCGAGTGCCGAGACTGCACCATCGTTGTTCACATCCACGAACAATTCAGTGGGATCGTCTGCGGTGAGCCATCTTGGGGAATAACGACTCAAGTCATTGATAACCAGAAGTGCATCCAATGCGGTGACGATTTGGTCATTATTCACATCTTCCGCAAGAAGCAGATTATGCATCGGACTATCAACGATTTCTGCGGCGGATGAAATCACAAGGACATCATCATTTGTCACTTGAAATGACTCAAAGGCATTAACGAAACCATGAATGACTTTTTCGGCTTGGTGCTCAACTCGATACTCACCAGCGGGCAGGTGCGGTAATCGCCAGTTTCCCGCGGCGTCGGTCGTTGTCTCACCGCTATTCCCGAACTGCACTCCTCCCACACCGATAGACGTTCCCGCATATCCATAAACTCGCACAATCGAGATATCCCCCTGCTCGCTTACGATTCGCAGTGAAACTTCCTCATTCTCTAATATCCCATCACTGGTAACCCGTTTCACAAGGTTGCCCAACGCATCATAAGCCTCAATGCGCCCGTAGCTTATGCCTTGGTATCCAAACATTTGAACCGTCACCTCGCCAACCGGTTCGTTCATTGCCATTTGCAACTTAACGGAATCCGACCACCGATCTGTCCAACGATTGCGTTGAAGATCAAAGGCATGGAAGGTTTTCGTGCTTGGAACAAACGTGGAATCAAAGACGGATACGTCAGTACCATACAGATCCCCTGCAGCCTGCAGGGTAACGCCGGTACCAAAGTTACTCACCAATCCAGAGGGAAGATCCTGAGCGATCAACTGTCCCGAGAACAGCGGCGAACCATCATTTTTCTTCACCATCACCAAGGAGTTTGCGAGTAGAACTTCTCCGAGCTCTCGCGTGCCATTCTGGTTATCATCCAAGAAGGTAACGCCAGTGACTCCCGTGCCGGGTGTGGCCGGTAAAAGATTTGTTCCCAACATCGAGGGACTGACAATTCCTGTCGCCAAATCGATTACCCGCCACTCAATTTGATTGAAGGATTCCGTGAGGGAAATCATCAGATCAAAGTTAACTTCGGTCTGATCCGGGGTGGCTGCAGTCTGCCATACTCCACTATCAATCCGATACTGCAACTCGCTGACTCGATTCAGAGTGATGTCACTTTGATTACCCGAAGAATTTTGGTTAATCAGCGGTACTGCAGATGCTTCACCTTTGAAGTGGTAGGTCAATGCCTCGGAGTCAAAGTAGCCAATTCCCTCTAGATGCAGAGGCACATCGGCGAGATCAAATACCCCATCACCATCACTGTCTTGCCAACCGACCATTGCCAGGGTGGACTCCGGACTAACCAAGGCCTGGTAAGCTTGCGAGAGCGGGATACCACCTCGCATGATACTGATCTCCTGCTCAAAGCCGGGCGTTGGATTATCCCATGCATTCAAGTTCTGGGTGTTGTAGTAACCACGGTAATCCGACCAGGTGCCTCCACCTGGGTATTCATCGCGAGCCCAAAAAATGTGCCCCATTTCATGGGCAATGGTCGAAGCAGGTCGAGTCGAAGGAGTGACAATAAACAGCCCTCCCGCATAAGCAAAAGCGGCAGCAAAAGAATTACTCGCCGCGAAGAGTCCATCCGCATCATCGGAGGAATCAACGATAAAAATGGTGAAGGACCAATCAGTCCCAAACTTCTCACGCTGCGATTGATTGAACTGCAAGACGGCATCAGTCAGTAAGCCAGCATCGGCATAACCTTGATCAGCTAAAAACTCGCCCACCCAACGAGAGGCATCGGTGCTCGGCCGGTCGATCGGCTCGTAGGCTGTTCCGAACGGATCGCGAGCAAACGTCTCGTCCACAACGAAATCAAGGTTGTGAACGGTGCCGAGCGCATCGAGGGCATCTGACCACCAATTAACGCCCTCAGTTACCTTCGCGAGCGTCGCGTCAATCTCCGCAGCTGTCCAGTCCTGCGTTTGAGTATCAATTTGTCCGTTACTCTCAAAAAGCACCGGTGTCACCGCAACTGTCCCAAGCAAAAACTCGCCGGTATCCGTCGGCAACGCGCCGAAAGGAATCGCAGCGAGCAATGCACGTTGCTCCAGTCGCTCCAAGACACCCAATCGCCTCTGTCGGAATCGGCTTGATCGTCTTCGAATGTGCGCTCTCTGCATGATTTCCTTCAACTAACGTGAGCAGGGATGCAGTGGTCAATATCGATTGGAGATCAACCGCACCACACAAGTTCCCACATTTTTTTGAACCAACGGATTCTAGCGAACCCAAATAATATCCCGGTTTCTCCGAGGACATTACAAAATACTGAACCCCACGGCCAAGACACGTACATCAAACAACTTCGCTAATCGTCAACAAAAAACTGCGAGCGGCTCGTGAAACACTCATACAAACGATGATTCCTCTGACAAATTCTTCTACCCCAGGCATCCCTGTTTCCCTTGCCAAAAGAGGATCCTGATCGCGATTTCCAGAACCATTCGCACCGGGGGTGAAGATGACTCAGATCACCATTCAACTTCAAGGTGAAAGTAGGTGTCAAATCACACAGAGCCACGTCCAAAGACGTGGCTCTGTGCTAATCAATTTGTTTTCTAAATGGAAAAGCAACCTCGTTAAGAATCAATGCAACTAAGGCAGGGACTGCTGAGGACACTTGGTCATGACGACCTATTCCATATCGTTAGAAACTCGCAAATAAATCATCCAATGGGTCATTCCCGGTCTCACCACGAACCGAAGCGTTATCGGCAGCGAGTGAATCAACAATGGAATCCAACTGAACCGAAGCGGCACTATCGAAAACGCTCATTTTCGACGATTCACTCACCTGTGATTCAGGCTGAGTGACCACTGATTCTTCCACACCTAAACGATCTGAAAGACTGATCTCGCCCGAGGTCGACACGTCGCCAGACGTTGGCACATAAGCCTGAGCTGAGCCGTTGACAATGAATTCGCCAGCACCCGATTGGTCATTCACAATTCTGGAAAGCTCATTAATCACTTGCAAAGCATCAAGAGGACTCACAACTCCGTCGCCTGAGACGTCGGGGTAAACAGGCAATGCTGCTGGCAGCGGTAAATCATCCAAGAAGATGACATCTCCATCATTGCGACTGATCGCATTGACAACATTCAGGGCATCCAATGGGGTGGTCTCGCCGCTATCGTTCACATCGAATCGATTGACCGGGTTACGGAAAGGGTTGTCACTAACATCCAATCGAATGTCCTCAACCTCACCACTTCCAACAACACCGGTTGGCCCGAGTAGATCCTGCTCACTCAAACGGAATCGTGCATAGATTTCTGTCAGTGCCGCATCGGCGGGGACGAGAACAGAAAGCACGTTCGACCCAACATTCAACACTGAGCGTCCCAACCCGGCAGACCCATAACGTTCCACTTCGGTCTCTTCAAAGATTCCGTTCGCATTCCAGTCAAACCAAGCGTCCAGATAGAAGGGTCGGGCGTCCACATTGTGGATACCAACATCCAAAGTAACAAAGAAACCTGGCTGCAAGGAACCACTCACACGGATACCGTTGTCTTCATCAGCATTCGGTAGTCGAGCGTCATTGTCATAGGTCAGTCCACGGTCATTGGCATCATTTGGGTTATCTCGCCATAAAGCAAACCCTTCATCAATGAAGTGCCGTGGCCCATCATCGGAAGCCAATGATGCGTAGGGTTGTGGGGCATCGCCATAATCGAATCCGCCACCAATGTAGATCACCAACGGTGGAAGTTCTTCTGACGCAGTCTCATTTCCTACTTTGTCGCTGACCCGATCTTCAATGACCGAAGTACCTCGCATGACCAAGCCAAGATCATCTGACGTGGTAGTAACAATCACACGTTGTCCAACTTGCTCACTACTTACTCCAAGTTGCTCAAACTGCGAAATCACTGAATCGTAAGCAACGGCAACTTCAATCGGATCCGCGTCCAAAGGAATCACCAACGATACTGGATTTGGCTGTCCCGCAATCCCAAGCTGGGAAAGACTGGAGTTCGTTGTATCGACAGAAATGTCCTCCGTATTGGTCCCACTCAGGGTGATACGGCCCGCGTTGATGTTCTGAGCAGTCAGTGCAAGTGGTGAGGCATTGATTGCCGCAACAATCGCATCAGCAAGGCTGTTTAGCGTTGGAACGTTGACTGAAACGAGAGTCGAACCAGCAACCTCTTGGGTCTGGTCAAAATCAAGCTCAAAATTAACGGTGATCGGACCACGCGAAATGCTAAAGGTCTGTCCATCATCAACTGAAGCACTCAATTCCAAGCCATCGGCAGGAATCCCAATACCAAATCCGGGAGACGTGCCAATCTTCCCAAGGCCCGTGACGGTCAATGAGTCGCTGGCCGAGACAACTCCAACTGGATCAAGTAGGCCTGCCAGCCGGAAACCCTGAGACGACGCGACGAAGTCCACGTTAAGACCCGATTGGTCGACAGCTGCTTTCAATGCCAGCATCATTTCTCTCGAAGAGGCGTTGAATGGCAACAGCACGGGCACATTTCCAGGGAATACACCCGGATTCAGTGGGCTGTCGAATTCAAACGTCAATTCGTTGGATCCATCGAAAATCGAAATGACTCCAGAATTCCCATTGATCGCTGCGTCGGTTAACTTCGCGTCAACTGAATAGTTAGTCAGTTTGAAAGCGTCGGCGAGAGGATTCCCAGATTCCGAGGGACGTGCGTAAGCCAAAGCCGTGCCTTCGTCTGCCAAGTCAGATAGCCCTCGCAGGCTTAGTGTTCCATTGGCGGTTTCCACTGAAAGCTGAAGTCCGGTACCCACAATTGCCGTCTGCATTGCGGATGAGATTTCACCGCGGCCGGAGTCACTCGAAATCAGCACAGGAAGCGTGCCCGGCAATACTTGAGACACGTCATCCACCAGGGTGAAGGTAATGTCAGTATTACCATCAAAGACCGAGAACGTCTGCCCGATGACACTCAGCCCTCGCAAGTCAGGAGAAAATGCCACATCAGCACCCAAGTAGGCCGCCACTCCATCAAGATCAACCCCGCTGATCTCAAACAGGCTGGTCGATCGGATGACCGAATCTCGTAACTGAATTCGATGACCGGAAGACGAGGCAAGCAACTTCAAGTCAGCAGTATTGATTGCGGTTGCAATCGCACTTGCAATTTGATCCGAATTAGCCTGTTGCCCAACCCGAACTGGAATCGCACCGGAATCGATGATCGCGTCATTGACCACTGGATCGTTCGTCGTGGTCAATTCAAACACCGAGGGTTCCAAAGCATATCCATCAAACACTTCTAGCGACTGACCTTGAATGTTCGTGAATTGGAAACCACCAAACGTCAGCCTCAGCGCAGTGGACGCAACCGAGACACCGATGCCCGTATCGATTTCGATTGTTTGCTTGATTTCAACATCACTTGCTTCATCAACCCCGAAAATGTCGAGTTCTGTTATTTGACCATCACCGTAACGGCTACCTTCAAGCCCCAACACAACCCCAGCATCACTGCCAAGGAAATTGATCGTGTAGACCGCATTGTCTTGCCAAACACCGGCAATCGGCGTGAAACGAATCACATTGTCGGATGCATCGTATGCATAACGGTAATCAATCCCTTCAACCAAGGTTTCGGTCTCGGACGATCCCGAAACAAGTCGCGTCAAACGGACAAGGGCACCATTGTTTAAGACAACGTCATCCACCCCGACACCTGTACCGGGATCCGCGGGTGCGATGCCATCAACCAGCTGCACATCGAATGAATCAAAAATCGTCGCCGAAGTGACGACTTGACCTGCATCCCCAAGTAAATCTTCTGCACGAGGCGTAATCAAAGTAATGCGTGGCCCGGTGCTGTCAGTCCGTTCGTTTGCCCCACGATCCTTGAACACATTTTCACCAAAACCGATCGGTGAATCTACCTGCGGATCGTCGACTCGAATCTGGCCGCTCATGTCAATGATCGGTGCCAAAACCGGCACGGCGGGCAATCCAACAGCGTTGCGCACGGTGCGTAGCGAGGTGCGATCTTCAAGTGAATCAATCGAGCTATCAATGGTTGGCACATCAGATGATGGCGAGAAAACCAATTGAGTCGGATTGGTGAAGATTGGCTGCGATGAATTGATCAGCAGATTGAGAACACCCAGATCAGCTTCATCGCTTCCGTTAGCATCCTGCAAATTGCGGTAAAAGGCATTGCCGCCGAGTACCGTTCGCTGCTTGGAGAGCTCAATGAGATTTCCGTTGGGATCACTCGGTGCGTCAGAAACGTTAATTCCCAAATCCAGGTTTGCTAATAAATTATTGAGCAAGGTTGGTCCGGTGTTGTCGGTGACAACAATCCCCTCACCACCAGACGTATAAATATCGACGGCAACAGTAGACAAAGCACCCACCGCATCGATATCAGCACCAGCAGGACCAAAACTCGGTGTCTGTTCATCAAAAGGTGTCACCAGGTCTGTCAGCCTGACAAACCCAAAGCGATCGCTCGAATCGTAGCCGAACGCGTCAATGTCAATAAATGGTGACAAACCGCTGGCAACACCCACGTTGTAATAATTGATGCCATCGCGACTTACCTCTACACTCACCGACTCACTCGCACCGGTCTCAAATACGACAAGGTCTGGTGTTGGCGAGTTATTGCCTGTCAGCAGATTATCGATGAATTGAAAGACCACTCGTCCACCGGAACCAAGCGACAACGTTGCATCACCAGTGACAGGTTCGGGACCACGACCCGTTCCGTCAGGACTTCCCAAAGCAGCGTTGAGATCAGTGAATTCGAAGTCAGCATCCAAACCCAAATTGGCATCATTTGGGTCAATCGCATCCGCGAATGAGATCCCTCCGTGCTCGAAGGTGACTCCCTGGAAAATCTCGACGCCCAAATCAACACCAGGCTCAATCTCACCGCCGATGATCGTATTGTTGACAATCACGTCAAAACCAACCGGCGTTGTGATTGCTCCGCCACCATTGTTGATACCCGAAACATGAATCCCTGCGGTTCCATTGAATCCTACAACATTGTTCTGAACGACGACTCCAGGAATGATGCCCTGTGAATTGAGTTCGATAAGATGGCTCGGATAGACCAAAGCGACTGGAAACGAGTCATTAGGATCATCAGAAAGCGTAGCCACTTCGTCGGCACGAACGATAGCAACCCCGTTGTCTTGGTTGAACAAGAATCGATTATTCTCGATGATGATGGTCCCTTGCTGCGAGCGATCACGATTCTCATCGCCTCGATGCGAAGACAACGTAATCGACTCAAAGGACTGTCCAATCGCCTCAAACCGCACATTGCCGTACAGCAGCATTCGATCATCAAGGAAGCTACCATTGGTATCGTCAAGCAGTGTCGCATTGGATCGCACCGAGGTGATTCTCAGTGCCGCTTTAACTGCTGGTGAATTCAGCACGCCAATTACTTTTGTGTTCACTTCGGATGCCGAATCCGACGCTTCGATCTGAACCACCACAGCAGCGGGATTGATCGGACCGTCCCAACTTGGACTGGGGTTGCCCTCTGTTGGCAAGGGGCGAATATCAAATTCAAATTCAAGCTGATTCAAAGCCCCAAAGATCGCAAACCCGTCTCCGTCCACCATTTCAGCGGCGGATTTAAATTGCACCGAATACCCATCCGACAGACGATCATTGGTGTCGAACGTTCTGAATCTTGACTCGGTAGCAACAAGGCTTGCACCACCAATGACGGGAACAAAACCGCCATCCAATTCGATCAGCGGCAACTGAGTGGCAGCACCATCATCAAGTGTCACAAAATAGGTGTTGTTGATAATTTCAGTGATGGGTAATCCGGTGTCCGGATTCAGCAGAACATCTGCTGTCGGCAATTCATACACTTGGTGCAACGGTCGTTGAATCGCCGGGATGATCATATTCGCTGGCACTGACCCATCCGCAAAACCGTATGGAGTGCCAAGAATCGAAATCACAATCGGTGATGCCGCAAACGTTTGGATTGCGGGCAACGTAAATTGCTGTTCGCCTCCGCTGACGTACTCACTACCGTCACGAATCTCTAGTTGATAAGCACCCGTCTCAGTCACTGGCGTTAGCAGTGGTGGATTCGTGAGGGTCAACGAACCATTTGGAATCATGGTCGCGGTTGCACCGATCGGTGTAGCATCGGTCGCTAACTCGCCTCGCTCTGCAAAACCGACAACGAAGTCATCAAGGTAGACGCCTTCGAATGCATTGTTGGCAACACCACCGCGATAACTTTCATCATGCAAGTACCGCTCTGCCTCGTCAACAAAAGGACCAGCAGAACGCAAGGTCAAGCCAGGCAGCCGAACAAAAGCTCCGTCGGTTGGCACATGCTCAAGAACACCTTGAACAAACTTTGAAGCAACGGCTTCCTGCACCTTCAATCCAATCTCTTCCACCGACATGAATCGGCTGAATGGAATGGGACTTGCACTACTGGCAGTCGAAATGTCAGTCACCGAGAAAAGACTGTTCGGCGATGCAGTGAGTTGAGTTTGACCGCCAAAGAATTCGACAACTTCGCCGTCGCTACGGTAGTCAGCTTCCTGTGTCAAACTAACAGATGCGGTGTAGGTATCGACCAGCCCGTTCGAACCCGAACCTTCAATACGAGGGTCGTAGGAACTGTTTCCTTCTCCACTCAAACCAATATAGTGAGCACCGGAAACATCAGCAGTGTACTCAACAGAACCATCCGCCAGATTAGGAACTCCAACCAACTCATTGCCAGCAGCATCGAAAAATCGAACGACAGCAAATCGGTCTTCGTTGTTCTCAAGCGAGATCTGAACGGAGATCTTGGTTCCGCTCTGTATGTCCACTCTTAACAAGTCAACGTCGTCGACATGGGTCACCAGAGGCGGGTTACCAGGGATATTGCTGGGAACTTCATTCCCAAAACGACCTTGTCCATTGATCTTGATATTTCCGCCTGAATAATCCAGTGGAATCGCCCCAAGATTGAGCGTTGTTCCCGGAGGCGTCAGTGAAGTTGCCTCAAACAGAAAATCATTGCGCCGTCCATTACCCAATTGGTCATCATCAGCACCGAAGTCAATGATACCAGTGCGTTCTGGAGTCGCTGGCAGTTCCGACTGAATGCCTGCAGCAACAATCGAGGCAATCGCTGCGGCGCTGACCTGTGACAAGTCGGTCCCCGCAGGCTGGCCAGCAAGTAAATCAATTTCAATCTGACCAGGTTGCAGCGTCTGAGAGCCATCGTTCAACACGTACTTTTGACCATCGACTAACACGATGACCGCGTCAGCATTCGCGGTCGCGTAATGGTCAGCAATCTGTTTACCCGATGGAAAAGCGATGGTTGTCGCCAAGTCCATATAGAAACTTTGCACCAAACCAGAATCGCTATTTTCGATAACAAACTCGATATTCGTTTCCTTGGCCAATGCACTGCCACTGATGACCCGCATCGAATCGGACGTTGTCATCGGTGTGCCGGCGGTCGCAAACTCGACTCGAAGACTCAACTCGGGCAGCCCAGCAAAATCGTTAAGCGGAACTCTCGCTTGTCTCCACTGCGTGTTAACGGATCCGGTCACATCGAATAGGGGCTGAACCGCCGTATCAATGTCGTCATCATAAATCGTGTTAACCAATGGGTTCGGGTCGTCAAACTCATCATCACTCAAATCCGAGTTGGTCTGCAAATTATTCGTGCTAACAAGGTGCTCGACCCCATCCTCTGTTACGACATAAACTCGCAGAGCATCCAAACCATCCTGAGCTTCGGTTTCTGCGAAGTAGTTGAAGTAAAGCATCGGCAGGTCTTCTGCGGAGTATCCTTCAAGGCTGAAGGAATTACTTTGCACAACACCCTTGGCACCACCCGGGGCGTTGTAAGAACCCTGAATCCCTTGTGCTGATGTCCCATCCAACCTCGCCCCAGTTGGCTGTTCTGCCACCGACGGGTAACTACTACCGAAAACTAAATTTTCATAATTGAACGCCAAGCTGGATCCACCCTCGGTCTCTGGGCGAGCTCCATTGAAGGTCTCGTTGATACCGTGTCCGGCATCCGTGCTTCGCTCCTCGGTAACGTGCCAAAGGTTGAAATCAACTACGCCAAAATCGAGTCCTGCCGCGCCGGCAATCCCAGTGCTCACCGAAGTTCTGCCACCGGCAAACACCGGTAGTAATTCTCCGCTTGTATTGAATGCGTGGATGTCACCACCAGCGGTGATACCAAAGAGAACTTGACTCAACGTTCCATCCTGCACGGTCATTGGACCCGCACGCAAACCACTGAAATTGATTCCTCGAATGTCGGTAGAACCCTTCACGTAGTTTCCGACATTGCTGGTACTGAATGAGTTCAAGGCCCCGGACGTTACACGATAGAGCCCGCCGGCGTTGGTCACCGCAAACATCTCATCACCAACCAGTTCGATACCGGTCACCAACCCGCCATTTGAGGCTCCGCCTACCGTGAAACTGGAGGACGCTTGCGAAACAAAACCACCCACCATTTGGACCGATCGACCAAGTTGCCCCGATCCGAACCCGGACACATTTGGCAGATCCCCGTTGTCGTTGGCAGCTTGTATGGCTATGGCGATTCGGTTTGCGATTGCCGCCGACGTATCAGTTGGCAACAACTGAATTGGTACGTTTCCTAATGCAACACCCGGTGCACCCAATCTTCGAAGTGCCGTGGTCTGTCCCAAGGGAAAGACAGCGACGACTCCGGACGAAGGCAAACTCAGTTGCGTTCCAGAATTGGATACCGGAATACCTTGACCACGAATTGCATCGGCCAGTCTCTCAATCACCAACTCACTATTTGTCAAATCGGTCGCACTGATTGCGACTTCGATCGCCCCGGGTTGTGAGACGCCGTTTCCACCACCAAGTTGGACCCCAGCGCCATTGGTGCTGATTGAGATCGGTTCCTCGATGAAGGAAATCAAATCTGTGGAGTTGACCGCAGAAACGCCATCAACATTTGCATTGATCGCAGTGGCAAGGTCCAGAAGAATGAGATCCAGTGCACGCGCGATTCCGTTCCCATCGAGCAGTTCGACCTCGATGTTTACCGGTTCCAATGATGCTGAATCGACGAATTCAAAAAGAGTCGTTCCATTGCTTCCCTCGATGGAAACCGTCGTTCCGGAACTTAACTGTCCGTTAGGAATGACATCAGTGAATTGCAGGTAGGTTGCGGTGTTGAATTCGAAAGTTCGTGAATCGTCAATCCGTATGTAATCACCATCGCGAACAGTGACACCTGTGTCAGCAATCAAGGTGACCGACTGATCTAACTCAAACGTGACCGACTCAGATGCATTACTCACCGTGAATTGATCACCATCAAAGAAGCGGGGAACCGATACTCCGTTGGCGTCAACAAACGTCGCGTCACCTATCCCCAAGTTGGAATCCAGAAACACATTGTTCAGATCTGTCGTGTTGATCTGCCCAACTTCTGAAGGATCAAGACCCGCCCCTTGAAAGGCACCCGGATTACCACCACCAATCACGCTGCCATCCTGTGGATCAAACCTCATCAGGATGTTGCTTGAGTACTCGTTAACTGATTGGAACGATCGGTTACCGACCAAATAGCCTCGCTCGGCCGTTCCACCAAAGCTTCGAATCGAGATTGCCTCGACCTGAACGCCGACATTATCCTCTTGAAACACCACCACACCACCGACTATTGCCCATCTCCCCGTCCTAATTTCCATTTCACCCTGCGGAGCGAGAACGCCGTCCGCGGTGTCAATCAAAACGTACTCTGGATCATCATCATTATTTGCTGAATTATCAGTGTATCCGAACAGTTCACCATTGGCCCGGAACGCCACATCCCTGATTTCTTCCCCACCCGAGAAAGTACCGAGTGAATTGGCCAGGTACCTCTCACCTGTCTTTGGATTCACGGTCCAAAGCTCCGTGCCCGTGTTGACATACAACACCACATCATCGAGTGAATGACGAACAATTGAGTTGCTGTCAAACAGAATGGTTGTTTCGGGTTCCGAAGCAGTACCGCCACCAAACGATTCGATTCGATCCTCAACCACACGTGCGATCGAATCCATTGGCTCGAGACGCAACAGTGGATTGGTAGGATCTTGTTGGAAATACTGATCCAACTGCGAGGGAACACGCAGTTGATTGGTCACTGCAACAAAGTAAGTTCCCTCCGATAATTCAGCAACGCCGATGAAGGGGTCACCGTTGTCATAAGAACCGCGTGACAACTCGGGATCTGTCCCGGCTTCGATCAACTGGTCATCGGCGATGTTACTGTCTGTTCCGACAAGAATCAAATTGCCTGCCTGATCGAACACGTACAAGGATGTGTTGGTCCGGGCAAGGCCATCCGAATAATCGAGATCGAATACCGTTGACAGGTAGCGCACCGTCGTGTCGCGAGTCAGTTGTGGATACTTGACATCAAACTCGTACCAATCGGCATCATCAATACTGTTCATGAATCCAGCGATACCTTTTGCAAGCCGGTCGCTGGACAGCGGTCCTGCTGGATTTTCAAGAATCAAATCCTGCAAATCGGTTCCTGCAGCCCCAACTCGATTGAAGCCGAGGTTATCCTGCTCATCGAAAGCTGTCTCGTACAACCCCAACCGCTGGGCGGTGGCGAGGGTATCATTGAACGCTTTTTTCTCGTACTCGTCAGCCAGAATTGGACTTTGAATCGGGCCGCCGATCACCTCGATACCATTCTGCGCGAATCGAACATCACTGAAGCGAACTTGAGTGCCGGGCGAAACATCGGTTTCTTGGAGTCTAATTTGCAGCTGATATGCGCCGGAGGTTAATCCGCCACGGATCTGATTTGCATCCAAAAGCGATGCGTTTGATGCGGTGTTCGAGTTACTACTTCGAACCCGCACGTGGTAGAGAAATCGTTGCCCGATCGAACCGGGCAATACCAATCTCATTCCAGCATCGCGAGCGTTGGTGGAGTAAAGATCCTGAAATTCATCAAGACTGCTAGAGTTGGGATCCGCAAAGACCGTCTCCATGGACCGAGCCTGCTGCGCTTCAAAATTCGGAGCAAGACGATCCGTCGTTCCCTGTGACTCGGTTAGTGAATCATCGGAGAGAACGCGAATATTGCCGTTGGCATCGATTAACTCAACAACAGTGTCCAGTCGAGAATTCGTCCGATCGACATCCAACCAAATCTGTGTCCCGGCCTCGCCAATGAACGAATAGACATCCAAGTCAGCCGGTTTGACAATCGTTCCCTCGACAATGAAACCAGTTCGTCGAACATTGTCTCCGGCCAAATTGCTATTGGCAATCTCGCCTAAGAATTGAGCGTCACTGGGAACCTCGTTTCGAACTCGGAACCGGTTAGGATCGTTAACACTCAGATCACCGAGATTTCTTGGTTCATTCTCATTGGTAATCAAAACATTTTGGTCTGAGGCGGCCTCCCTGATCGTCAACCCGTCCCACGTCCCCGTCGCAGCACTCGCAAGATCTTGGGAAAGACCGATTGAATTGCCCGAACCGTCAGTGAAGAAACCGTTGTTGTCGGTGTCATAGTTGGCGCGTCCATCTGGTGTGAATCCCGCACCGACCGTATCGTCCATCAAGGACGTCATCACAACCGGAAAATCAGGATGACCAACCACCTGAAGACTGCCACCAATTCGATCTTCAATATCGATAAATTGGTCTTCAGCGGTAATCAGATTCCCACCCACCACGATCGCAGCATGCCGGCGCAAAAGGGTGTCGGGATTATCCAGATCTTGGTTTTGGAATTTCAACACAAGCGACCCACGGGCATCGCTTTCCAGACGCATCCCGCCATAAATGTGTTGATTCGGAATTTCAATTGTGTCCCGAACGATGTGCACAATGTCCACGTCATCCAGAACAATGTTGGTGGTGACCTCACCGCCACGAACCTCTAATCCAATCAAAGAGGCGTGAATCGGATTACCGTTGACATCGAACGGATCGTTCTCACCCAAGGCATCGAATGGAGCGAAATTTCGATTGATTGGGTCACCCGGTTGGACCGCCGGATCCAATGTATTTTCGCGACTTGCGCTGATTCGGTTGTCCTGGATCAAGGGTCCGCTGTTCCCGTTGCCGGGTGTTGCACTAATCAATCCAGTGCTGCGACCTGCATCCACAACCTCCCACCAGGTGAAACTGTTGACGTCGAATGAGAGAGCGGGGCCATTACCATCAACAAAATCATTGCCGACAACCACCGGTTGGCTACCGCGTACAAAGATCGTCCCGCTTGCGTTATCCGTACGTCCCACACGATCAAACGTTGGGTCGCGTGGATCATTCAACATCCCACGACCATCCGCGTTGTCTTCAAGCCGACTGTTGGTGATTCGAAGATCCGCCTGGTGAATCTCAATCGCATTGAAGCTACCAAAACCACCCTCAATTCGGGATGAACCTCCGCCACCAACAAGGGTTGAATGATCAAGTGACACCGATGCACCAAAACCTGCATAGATGCCACTCCAGTCACCGGCAAGTTGAGTGATTTCGGTTTCGTCATTGGCCATCGTTGCAAGCGTGCCGCCCGCACCATAGCGAACATCACGAACACTTGTGAAAACAATGGGGTCGGTGGCCGTTCCCTCAGCAAACAGGTGGGCACCGAACGTTAACTCGATGCGTGATCCTTGCGCCTTGATTACTGAGCCCGGATCAATCTTCAGTCCCGAACTAAAACGAGCTAAACGCACATTTTCGGGTCCAATCTCTGGACGCGAATCAAGATCCGCCGAACTGGTGACATCCAAAAAGGTCAGAGCACCCGCCTTCAAGTCTGCGACCTCGCGAAAATCACCAATGCCATTCAAGCCAACCGGCGCACGATAGAGTCGGCGACCAACAAAACCTCGGTCAACAAGGTCTGCCGGTATCGTTGGCAAACCGCTAAGCAAAACAGCAGTGCTGGCGCCCGCCACGGTGACCTCTGACGATTCATCACTGGGGCTCGTTTCGTATCCCAGATAATTAAAGTAGGTCAGCTTGTAGACGTACGTACCGGCTTCTACCTGCCCACCGGTTTGTGCAAAACCTTTGACCAGGGTTGAATCGGGTGGGGTGACGCTCAAATCAGGACCACCAGCACCACCTTCAATCACCAAGTTTTCAGTGAGAACGTGGACAACATCCGTATCGTCGAGTCGTGCGTTGCCAGAGAGTTGATTCAGTTCACTTCCGGAAGGCGTTTGAATACGGAATAACAAACCATTGATCGTGTTGTCGGTAAGCGTATTACCTCGAAGGTGCGGGCCGGTACGCTGGACATCAGGAGTGAACAAGCCGTTTCGCTGATATCGGTACTCATCAAAGCGAGTTTCCAAGAATGAATCGGGTGTAGCCGCAATCGCTGCATCAGCTGAATGCGTGATGGCTGTGTTGATAATCGTTGGTCGAGCCGAAGCCAGTTCGACCGGACTGATGGCCACTTGATTACCATCGACGGAGACCGCACCGCCCCCGTACTCGATCTCGGCGTACTGAATGTGGTTATGGAAGACCGCGTTGAGCTCAGGATTCACTCTGCTTCCATCTTCAGCGTCGATGTCGGCGCGAATGTCGATACCACCCCAATCACCGGCTTTTGGCGATGAAGAAGCCGAGGTGAAAAGGACGGGATTTCCCGGCACCCCTAACACCTGAATCGAGGTTTGACTGCGATCCACACCTTCAGTGGTACTTCCGACACCGATGCGACTTCGGCTCATCTTAAAGGTTGTGCCCGCATCGACGACAAGCTGGACACCCTTAGGAAGCTCGAGTGTAGAACCATCCAGTGGCACACCCAAGTTGCTCAACCCAACAGTGTAGGTACCACCAAGGACTCGCACTTGCTGAATCGCTTCGACAAACTGATCTCCAGCACTCTCAATCGCATCACTGACCCGAGAATACGGATTACTTAGCGAACCTACATTGCCAATTCTTGGTCCCGTGTAAGTTGCATCCACATAGGTTGTGGTTGCGGGACTTGTGGGTAAGAACCAATAGTTGAAATCTCCACCCTGCTCACCATCCATATCGCCGTCGAGCGATAATTGATGGTGATCCACCAGTGACGTTTGACCATCAGCGGCAAATTTAATTCGAAGGTCGTAAGCGCCTTCGGATCTTCCTCCGATTCCGGTGTTGCTGATGGCTGGATCGTAAGTGGTGTTGCCAGATGAACTGACACCGATGATGTATTCACCAGCGTTGAGCGAGAGTTCAATCAATGAATCCTTGCTGAAGTAATCATCGTTTGCAGCAATCTCTGTCCAAGCACCATCAATGTCCTGATAGAGACGAAGCGCAGTGTCTAACGAACTAGCGGACTGCAGTCGCTCAGCCACCGTTTGGATGCTGATCTCGCCATCGTTTTCAAGCGTGAAACGATAAAGATCGATGTCGTTACTCTCTGGACGATATAAGTACTGACCGTTAACCACATCGGCTGGGCTTGGGAAAATCGCCTCATTGGTGGTTCCAGGCGACAACACGGTTTCAGTGGATTGCGTAACAGGTTGCGGAAGATGCTCGGCATAGCCGTATCCAAGCAACTGCCCAACGCCAAGCATTGCACCACGGAAAAACTCGCCACCCAAAAGATCATCCGTTGACCCATCAAAGTCTTGGAAATCCATAACCAACAGGTTGTTACCAGATGCTTTCTTTGCATCTGCATCTGGATCGGCAGCGATAAAGGTGTCGCCCTGTTGGTCGAGAGGGCGTGTTGCGACCGTCACACCACCGACAGCACTAACCTCAAATGCGGTAAACCCAGCTCCGTAAAGCTCACCAGCAGTGATTGCCATGTAGGTTGCGTCATCCGCTGCCGCCTCAGCCGGAACACCACTGGTTTCAACAAATTGAATCCCGAGGTACTGGCTATAAAGCGATAAAGCCTCTCTCACACGCTCTTTTTGCTGCTCGGTGATGACATTCAGATAAGTCTTCAGAAGATCCTTATCTGTGAACGTACCACTCTCTGGATCATCACCCTTCCACGAATCAGGAAAATCGTAATAGACAGTGGTGATTCCGCTAACGTCGTCCGAGCCCTCTCGCCAAACGTCCAAGGGAACCGCCAAATCCAGCCTCGAAGGATCCTCTGGCCGAATCGTGCGAACTCCTGGAACCTCAGGTCCGCCCGGGAACTGCAGAGAGTAAGCACCAGGCTGATTCTCAATCGATCCCTGAACAATGAGTGATTCGGTTGCGCCAAGACCATCGTTAAGCGATCCTGAATCAAGGGATAACGCCTGAGAAAAGGAATCTCCAGGCTCTGCTGCGGGACTGAGTACCTCCGGAACACCCGGCAAATTCTGTCCCCCACCCACCCTCAATCTTGCAGTTCCCGATAGAAACTGCGAGTTATCAGCAGGGTCGATCATTTGCGATAAATCTGTCGCAAACTGCAATCGAGCCATCCGACTCGCCGAATCGTAAGTCACCGATTCTGGATTGATCGACACATCGTCCAGGTTGGAAACCGTATCGCGCGTGTAAAACAACTCGTAAAATGTCGTCGCTGTGGGATTCGCAATGTTCTCGTCAAAGTAAACTTCGATCACATTGGACTCGGCAACCAAACTGCCGTCGATCTGTCGCCTGACCGGAGTGGGAACAACGGCGGCTACCTGCGGAGCGTTATTGACTGAAAACTGAAGTCCAAAGTTTTCACCATCAGCAAATGACTCACCCTCACTGTTCTTCAACGCAAGTGGGCCAGAACCAAAAACTTCGATCTGGTAGGTGTCTTGTGGTAGTGGCTCGCTGAATCGAAAGACAACTTCATGGGGCGTGTCGCCAAGCCCAACGTAGCCGGGGACCACCACCGTGTCAGTTGCCCCCACTAGCACCAACGGCGAAAACGCCGTGCTGGACAACACCGTGTCCAAGTTGCCTGACTGGAACTGCGCCGTAATTAAACTGGAGGCATCAACATTGCTGTTGACTGCAGCAACCAAATCACGTGCCGTGCTCTCCTTGCCAGGAGTTGAGTCCAGAATCACCTGAACCGTGTTGTTTGACACAGACACATAAGGCAATTGGCCTTCCGCCAAATCCAAGGGAATTCGGCTAACTTCAAGTTGCGTGCCAACCCCCAGAGAACCTCGAGTGGTTGCAACGAATCGAGTCCAAACTTGACCACCCGTTCCCAGATCAGATACGAATTGAGCGGCATTGGCACCGATCAACTCCAGATTGACCCCCTCACCAACATCGTCACCCACACCCGTCAAAGACGAACCACTCACCTGATAGGCCTCAACGAGCGCACTCGCTTCATTGTTGGCCGACAACGCTGTCAATAAATCACGGACCGTTGAGGGGTTCGCTGCGTTGCTATTGAGGTCGAGAGAAACCACGCGATCCGTTGAGTTGACATCAACTAAAACCTGCTGAGTACTCTGCCCGCGATCGCTGCTTCTGAGCTGAATCTGAATGCGATCTCCGGCAGCACCCGGCTCCAAAGCACGAAACTCAACGAGCGCCTCACCATTCGATCCAAAATCAGTGATCGCTGTGGCTGTTTCGAAGCTGTTATCGCTTCCAGCCCTTGTGATGCTGATGCCGTCAGCAATGGTCGACGCATCCAATGGCGTTTGGTCGTCGAACCGAAACACCAACTCACGCGGTGCATCGGTGCGAACTTGATTGTCAAGAATGACTTGACCATCATTCGGCTGAATTGCGATCAGGTCAGGGCCCGCCAGAAGTTGACGCTGCTCGAGCGACTCCGTCAGAAGCCTTCGTTCCTTCCTTCGAAGTTTGGTACGAAGTCGGTCCGAGAAGCCGCGGTTGCCCCGGCGAGATTGATTGCGATCACTCGAGTCACGAAGAGTCATCAAGTAGCCTCGTTTACAGTTGCCAACGTGAATTGGCGAATAATCTTTAATGTCAAATGAAGCTGAACGGGAATCGATGTTTCGATCACCGTCGCTGCAATGCGGAAAAGCCGCTGGGCACCCCAAAATGAGGTACTCGTCGGAGTGTTGTTCGTTTGGTGAGCTTCTTACATACCGGAAATCCCGGATCGGTTCCAAGATAGAACCAGTCTCGGAGTGTAGTTCGATGCCGCCGTGAAGCAACGAAAATCACCTGTGGCGCTGTTCTCACGCCTGAGGGTTTTCGATGAAGTCATCCCAAACCACCCAGACCAAGCTCAGCATCCTTTGACAGGAATTCACTCCGAAAAGTTCCGATCTTGCATGCTTTGCCAGCCCATTGCTAACGTCCTTGTCAGGTTCAGAGAAGCTTTAATGCGATAACAGGCAAAAAAACACCTCCGCAGAACCAGACAAAAACACCCCATTAGGACCAGACATCTCATGCCTGTTCGAAACCAATCCAAGATCAAGGCGGATTTCACCTCGCTCTTACACATCTCTGAGTATCGGCAAACCAATAGCCCAAGGTTTTGTGTCTTTCCAATCTCGGCGCTTCTTGTTTTGGTGATTTCGCCTATTTTGACGATCAGCGGCTGTCGATGGGCTGCCAGCGGGCAAAACACCATCGGTGCACGGCTTTATCAACAGGGCCAATATTCAGCCGCTTTGCAACAATTTCAGAAAGTTATCGCCACTGACCCGGATAATGCGGACGGTTACTACAACTTAGCAGCAACCAATCACAAACTGGGACTTCAGCAAAAAGACCAAAAAATGCTGAATCAGGCCGAGGCGCTTTACAACCAGTGCCTCGACCATGCACCTAACCATGTTGAGTGTCATCGAGGGTTGGCAGTACTGCTTATTGATACCAAACGGCCCGATCGTGCTTTCGCGTTGATGAAGAATTGGGCAAATCAAAATCCCAATGATTCAGAACCAAGAATCGAGCTTGCCAGGCTCTATGAAGAGGCAAATAACCCAGAATTGGCCTTGAAGTACCTGGAGGATGCGGTGCAGAAAGATGCCAACAATTCCCGAGCCTGGCTGGCACTAGGAAGGTTACGAGAACGCACAGGCGATTACGCTCAGGCGGCTCAAAATTACGAAAAAAGTCTCTCGATCAATAATCAGCAACCAATCGCTTGGCAACGTCTTAACGAACTTAATCAACGGTTGGCCAGCGGATCAGGGACCCAAAATTCAGCGAATGCTACACAAATAGCCACGCCCAACGGCACCTTTGGTGGAGGCTTTAACAATCGCTATTAGCAATTGCAGCGGCAACACGTTGGAAATTCCCAACCGACAGGCCAAAACAACAACCATCCACAAAAATGGCGTCATCCAAATCGTGAGCGAGTCTTTGGCTTCAGAGTCATGATTCGGAGCCAGCTGCGGATTCCTTACCCCAGCCAGTGGAAACGGTTCAGATCAAACAACAACGGTTGCAAAGGATCATCGCAAGGCATCCATGCATCAGCATGATTCGCTTCCGCGACCTTCACTGAATTGAATCGATGGCCAAAAACTCGAATTCTGATATTTTTCACATCTCCCCGAACAATTGATGTGGCGTTACCTTTCCCACTTTGAGAACAAGATTTTTCATCCGCCAGATCAAAAAATCGCGTAAAAACGCCAGCTCCTCACTTTCAAACTTCTCTCATTAATTAACTGACCTCTGATGAAATCGATGGAAAAAATTGTGTCGCTCGCAAAGCGACGAGGCTTTCTTTTTCAGTCCAGCGAAATTTACGGAGGCGTTCAGGGTTTCTGGGATTACGGACCTTTGGGGGTGGAACTGAAGCGAAACCTTAAAGAAGCTTGGTGGCACGACATGATCACCAGCCACAACGAGTTGATCACGAACACCGGCGCCCCGAGTACCTTTGAAATGGTGGGTCTCGATTCCACCATCATCATGCACCCACAGGTCTGGAAATGCAGTGGGCATTACGATCTGTTCCACGACCACATGGTGGACTGCCGGGAGTCAAAACGACGCTATCGGTTCGACCAGGTAAGAGGCCGTTGGGTTGAATTCCAGGACAAAAAGATATTTGTGTCAACACTTGCGGACGTAGAACACGAGCTGGATGAAGTCCGTCGACGAGGCATGAAGTTCTTTCGACTTCGGAACAAGAACGCAGACCAGCTCTCCATCGGCGATGACTCGCTGACCATCGACAAACTTGATTCGACCGAACAGGTTCTTGCCCCCGATGCCAAAACACTTAATACGCTGACGGAACCTCGCGAATTTAATTTGATGTTTAAGACAACCCTGGGAGCGTTGGGTGGTGAAGAGAACACGACATTTCTGAGACCAGAAACAGCCCAAGGAATCTTTGTCAACTTTAAAAATGTCTTGGACAGCAGTCGGGTGCGTGCCCCGTTTGGCATTGGCCAAGTCGGCAAGAGCTTTCGAAATGAAATCACACCACGCAACTTTACCTTCCGCTCGCGAGAATTCGAGCAGATGGAAATCGAGTTTTTCTGCCACCCGGATCAATCCAGTGACTGGTACAAGTTCTGGCGTGACCGCCGACTCGCTTGGTACACCAAACTGGGGCTATCAAGCGAATCGCTGATCATGCGTGAACATGAAACGGAAGAACTGGCACACTACAGCATCGGTACGGCAGACATCGAATATGCATTCCCGTTCCTTCCCGAAGGCGAGTACGGTGAACTGGAAGGAATCGCTCATCGCGGCGACTTTGATCTGCGCAGCCATATGGAAGGCAAATTGGACCCAAATACCCCCAAGGGTCAGCGAATGGAGGTTGAACTCGGGGAAGATGGCAAGCCAAAGTATCGGGGTAGCGGTAAGGATCTGGCATACCGGGACGAGATCACTAACGAAAAGTTTATTCCTCACGTCATCGAGCCGTCCGCCGGGGCAGACCGAGCTGCGCTCGCTTTCCTTTGTGAGGCATTCACCGAGGACGAGGCTCCTGACGACAAAGGCAATCTGCAGACTCGAACCGTTATGAAATTACACCCGCGCCTCGCGCCGGTGAAAGCAGCTGTCTTTCCTCTCGTGAAAAAAGATGGAATGCCTGAAATGGCAAAAGAAATTTACGGTGAGCTGAAAGAAAAATTCACCACCTTCTATGACGAAAAAGGTGCTGTCGGTAGACGCTATCGACGACAGGACGAAGCAGGAACTCCTTTTTGCATCACCGTCGATACGGACTCGCTAAAGGATCAAACGGTAACAATTCGTGATCGGGATAGCCTGGAACAGTGGCGAGTCAAAATTGCGGATGTTAGTCAAGAACTACAGTCCCGAATCAATCAATGACCAGCGACCTTACAGAACGCTCTCGTTTGCTTCGTCATGTCATGTGAAAACTGTCTCCACGCTCAGTTGCGAATTAACAAACGCGACAGGCGACTTGGCAGCAGACCATTATCAATGGAAGGCGGAACCCAACCCTCCTTCGTTGCCAAACTCGCAACCGCGTTTCTTCCGCTGATAACTGCTCCTTCCATCGTGGAGGGCCAGCCGGTCTGAGTCCAATCACCCGCAAGATGCAGTTCAGCCAAGGGCGTCGTCGCGATGGGCCGTAGCGATTCAATTTCAGGATCGCAAGAAAAAACGGCGCGTGGGTCTGTCACGACTCGATGATGAACCAAGGCTGCATCTTGTGACGCACCCGAAATTCTTTTCAGCTCGTTGACGACAACCTGAACCAACGAACGTTGACCTAAGTGATTCCACTTCTGCGAGCCGCTGATCACCACCTGATAATAATGTTTACCGTTGCCAAAAGATCCCTCACCATTCTCGCCGGTTGCTAAATCTGATGGTGGCTTGAACATCCACTGAGAGACAGACCCAACCATGACAAGGTGGGGAAGTTGAGACAGTGGTCGATCGAACCAAAGATGAACGCCCGTAATCGAAGACGGCTGAATCTTTCTCAACCGATTCAGATAATTCAAAGCGGGAATACCGTCGGTCAATTTTTCAATCTGGTGCCATGGAACGGCTGCAATCAGATGATCTGCTTGCCATTGTTGCCCGTCTGAAGTCACCGCACATGTCACTGAGTCCTTCACCACGATGCGTTTTACTTGTGCACCGTGATGAATGGTGACACCCTGATCAGTCAGATATCGCACCAGCTTGCAACCAAAAAGTTCTGATAATGGACGTGACGGAATCCATAGATTGGAGGCGTCTCGATTCGCGGCGAAGCCCTGCTGGAAAACCTGACGCAATGCGGTAATGGAAACGTTCTCAACTTCATCACCCAACGCGCTACAGCCAAAAACCTGCCAAAAGTTGGCAATCGTATCGACAGACTGCCCGTTCTGCCTCAACCAATGCTCTGCAGTCTTCCCTTTCAATTGCGAAGGTCGCTCGCGGCAGAACAAACGAAACATCGCCTTTCTAATCTCGACACGCTGTTCCGAATTTAAAAACTTCAATGTTGAAAGCAACGGCAGTTGATGCAACGGTGCCGGCATCCATCGCCATGGTCGATAGCGTTGAACGTCACGGGTGGGGTGCGAAAAATACAGCGCATCGGTGCATTGCCAGTCTTCGATCAATCCACACCTTTTGAGGAAGCTCAGGAAATTAACACAGCATCCCATCGCAACATGCTGACAGTAATCAACCGTCACACCGGTTTTTGGATCTTGAAAAGAACCTGCACGACCACCAACCGTCTTCCGAGACTCGAGGACCGTTACCTCAACCTTCGAACCGAAGCAATTGATCAACGCCTCCGCGGCGGAAAGCCCAGCTAAGCCACCCCCAACCACAAGGACCCGCCGGGGATGCGACCGATCAACGGAACGAACAGAGCTGCCGATTACACCCATCAATCCCGGATCCCCGTTGCCAAAAACACCTCCGAGGGCGGCACGGCAAGACGTCGATAAAGAAACGGCACAAAGTGCTGCAGGACGAGCGACGTTTGCTCAAACCGCGGAACGCTAATTCTTCGAGAAATTACTTGATTTGGATCCTTGGCAATTTCGTCAAGCAATCGTCGATACGTTCGCCACATCATGCTGAACATTGCGCGACCATCGGGATGTAGACTCTCCCAAACTTGCCATCCAGACACATAGAGTTTTTCTGCACGGGTTACTTCATCGAGAATCAGACATCGCAAACGGTCATCGCGGCGCGGCTTCAACAGATCTTCCTCGCACAAACCATGAAACTCGTAATGCTGACGTGGCAAATAAATCCTGCCTCTTCCCGCATCTTCGACCACATCCCTCAAAATATTGGTCAACTGAAACGCGATTCCACAATCAATCGCAGCCTGCAATGGCAATTCGCCGTCGAACTCCCAAATATGAAGACACGCCAAGCCAACCGCGGAGGCCACGAGGTAGCAATAATGCTCAACCTGCTCGTAGGTGTCAAATCGCGTTTTCTGCTGATCTGCGCGTACTCCATCAATGATTTCCAACAGGTACTGCGACGGAATCCGGTAACGCTTAGTCGCATCACGAAGCGACGGAAAAATGACGCGTGCGCGTTCACGCAAATAGGAATCTTGGAAGATCAGGTCGCCGGAACCTGAATGATCATGATTCAGCCTTGGAAAATCAACTTCCGTCGGATGTTTAGAATCTGCCAAATTCAAGCGAGTGACTTCTCGCCACCATTCCAATTGCGCCGTCCGTACCTCGACACTTTCTGCGGAATCGCCAAGATCGTCGGTCGTTCTCGCAAACGCGTATAATGCGTACATGGCCGCCCGTTTTGGTTTGGGCAGCAGCCAAAATGAACGATAAAAGTTACTTCCACTCCGCTTGGCGATCCTCCGATTCATTCGGTAGCTTGCTGAGATGGAAATCACTTGACTCATGATGATTCGGGAAACCCAAAAGTTGCTTTGAGGTGTGTGTTCAGAGATGGTGCAACTGCTTCAATATTTTGATGTCTACAATAAGCGAACAGCGGCTCGCCCCAAAAGGAAAAACTGCTTGGCTCGACTAACCTTCGGGCGATCACTCAGCACTTCATAATTTCTTCTTCGAATCATCCTGATTACCTCCAGGCCCCCAGCGGCAAACAACTTGACGCTTGGAGAAAACCAGCGGGGTACAAGTCGCGCGAGATCTTCTCCGGAACGTAAAAATTGTTCTGCCATCTCACATCGCTGTGAAATAAGCTGTCTCAATTCTTCGGAAGTCTCATTCTGCTGCAGCATCTGCGCATTGACTTCAAACCTTTTTAACTCAGTCTCGGGTAAATAAATGCGACCTCGTTGAAAATCACTCGGAATATCCTGTAAAAAATTCACCAACTGAAGTCCCGTACAAATTGAGTCCGATAGTGCCACCGTCTCATCACGATTGGCACCGGTAATACCGAGAACGATCCTTCCAACAGGGTTCGCTGAACATCGACAGTAATCCAGCAATTCTCTGTCATCCCCATAATCTGGCTTCACTTGGTCCTGCCGAAACGCTTTCAACAGATTCGAAAACGGTTCCCTTTCAAGCTGATACCGATCAATCGTATCGGCAAGCGCAATGAATAATCCATGAATCGCGCCTTCACGATCGCTTAATGACTCAACTTTCTTGGTTTGACAGAAGACTGCATCAAGGCTTCGTTCCATTGACTTAAGTCGCTGAGTTGCCATCTCGCTGGATTCGGACTCATCAGCAAAATCATCAGCCGTTCGGCAAAAGGCGTACACATCAAAGAACGCTTGGTGAAAACGCCGTGGTAAAAACACGGAAGTCACCAGAAAGTTTTCGTAATGCCCGAGCGCCAAATCGCGGTTTGCCTTCCTGGATGCCCCTAAGGCCTCAGGTTCCCCTGGGCAACGTTGCTGGACTTCCCGGTTGGACTTACCTGATGCATCCCGGTTATGCTGACCATCGATGGGCATCGCCAAAACCTTTCTTTCGCTGACCGTGCCGAAGTTCAGCCTCCCACCGACCGGGCTTTTGGCTAAATACAACGTTTTTTTCAAGAAGATGGACTCCCATGAAGATTATCCTGGCCGCACCTCGTGGATTCTGCGCAGGCGTCAACATGGCAATTCAGTCGCTGGACCTAACCTTACAAAAGTTCGGCGCGCCAGTTTATGTTTATCACGAAATTGTCCACAACCAGTATGTTGTCAATGAATTCAAGGGAAAGGGTGCTGTCTTTGTTGATACCATTGATGAAATTCCTGTCGGGAGCACCGTGCTTTTCTCCGCACATGGCGTTTCACCAGAGATTCGAAATGCTGCGAAAAAAATGAATTTGCATGCTTTCGATGCAACTTGCCCATTGGTCACCAAAGTCCATCTGGAAGCAATTAAGTACGCCCGCGAAGAATACACCATCTTGCTGATTGGACACGATGGACACGACGAGGTCATTGGAACGATGGGTGAGGCGCCCGAGGCAATTATTCTTGTCGAAGACGAAGATGCGGTGGAACGACTCGAAATACCGCAAGAAACCAAATTGGCCTACCTAACCCAAACCACGCTCAGCGTCGACGACGCGAACCGAATCATCACCAAGCTTCGGGAACGCTTCCCGAAGATCGAGAGCCCGCCAAAAGATGACATTTGTTATGCAACACAGAACAGGCAAGAGGCGGTGAGAAAGCTTAGCGATGGGGCAGACGCTGTCATCGTCCTGGGCAGCCAGAACAGCAGTAACAGTCAACGGTTAAAAGAACTTGGCGCAGAAGATGGTAAAACAGCCTACTTGATCGATGGACCAGAAGATCTCGATTTGAAGCAATTCACAGCGGATCAAACCGTCCTTATCTCGGCTGGAGCCAGCGCACCGGAATCGGTGGTGCAATCCACCATCACGTACTTGCTTGATCACTTTGGTGGCGAGGTTGACGAGCGATCGATTCGAGATGAATCCGTACGCTTCCCTTTACCTAAGGCACTTCGGACCGTTGATCAATCGTAAGCATCCACTTCGTCAGTGGACGCTAAGCAACACGGCAATCATTTTCTCATCATCATCAATAAGTGCGGACCCTTGGAACCATCCTTCCTCTCTCTGATCCCCGCCATCGTCGCCATTGTGCTGGCGTTTGTGACACGTGACGCCATCATCGCATTGTTTTCTGGCGTGGTTGCTGGCAGTATGGTCATGTACGCGTCCAGCTTAAACATGGAAGACGCGAATTTTATCGCCAATTTTTTCTTGCCAGCATTAGGGCAAGAATCCTACGCAAGGATCTTGCTCACGTACCTCTGGTGCCTTGGTGGATTGATGGGTATTTGGGAGAGAACCGGTGCCGCTTTATATTTTGCTGAGACCGTTGGGAATCGCATTGTCAAGGGACCACGTTCTTCACTTTTCTTTGCTTGGCTGATGGGATGTATCTTTCACCAAGGTGGTACAGTTAGCACTGTACTTGCCGGAGCGACTGTCAAACCACTGACCGACAAACATCGTGTCTCACACGAAGAAGTCGCGTATGTCGTTGATTCAACGGCCTCACCCGTTGCAACGATTCTGCCGTTTAACGCTTGGCCAGGATTCATTGCGGCTTTGATCGTGGGCACTGTCTTGCCCCTCTTTAGCAACGACCAAGATGCCTTGGCATTTTTCTTCTCTAGTATCCGCTACAACTTCTACGGTTTTATCGCAGTTGGATTTACTTTTCTGTTTGCAATGGGATGGTTACCGTGGATCGGCCCAAGAATGCAAAAAGCTCGACAGCGTTCCAGATTGCACGGAAAACTGGATCGTGATGGTGCATCACCAATGCTCCCATCAAGTGAAGACAAGAAAGAACTCTTAACGGACCAGGCCAAAGGCTATCAGCCCCACTTGATCGATTTCGCCCTACCCATCGGTGTGCTGCTCTCGCTGACAATCCTCCCTTATCTTTTCCTTGAGGGCAGTTACACCAACGAAGCGTTCATGGCTAGCCTCTTGTCAGCCATGATCCTCGCCTACTGCCGAGGTATGCAAATAAAAGAAGTGATGGCCGGTTTCATCGATGGATGCAAGACGATGACCATCGGTGCGATCATTCTCGGACTCGCGGTGACCATCGGATTTGTCTCCCAAGAACTGAACACCGCTCAATATCTGGTGACCCTTATCGGTGATCAGATTCCTGCGGTCGCTCTACCGGCTGTTCTAACATTACTCTGCATGGTGATTGCTTTTTCGTGCGGAACAAGTTGGGGCACCTATGGCGTTGTCTTCCCGATCGCGATGCCGCTCGCGTGGTCCATTCATGAGGACCCAGCCTATCTCGCAGTCTGCTTTGGCGCGGTACTCGGTGGCGCTGTATTCGGAGATCAGTGTTCGCCCATTTCGGACACCACCATCTTATCCTCCATGTTTACAGGTTGTGACCTGATGGATCATGTCAACACTCAACTGCCCTTGGCCTTGCTTGCTGCGGGACTGGGATGCATCGCCAGCACGTTTAGTGCTTGGATCGTGCTTTAGCCAAGCAAATACTTGATCAGGATTTACAAAGCAATGAACCTGCTTGGTCACTATCCTGACGCTCAAACCCGATATGGTTCAGTGAAATCTTCATTGGCCAAGCGATTCGGCTAATTGAAAAACACATCGAGTGTCCACTCTGAGAGTTTCACCTCTGGCCCTGCTGGTTGACCACAGTCTCAGCCAAACAAGCAAAGTGGCACGAGACTCAGGCAATAAAAGCATCAGAATGCAATTTTTTCATATGGTTAAAATTCCAGCATTTTAAATTGTCGAAACAAAGCATCGGTCTCGGGATCGTGACCTTGAATGATCACAGTACCCGGTTTAACGCGGCGTCCTCGTCTCGGGTTCTCATCTTCTTCGCGTTGATCCTTCCAGTCGCTTACTTGAATTCCATTAACCCAAGCTGCCATCGATTCACCATGCACGTTTAATACGACGGTTGCCCATTCCCCAGACTCTCCCGCGATCACCCGTGCATCTTGACGACGAAAAATCCCACCCGTGCCGCAATCTGCGGGCAGCCATGGATTACCCTCTTGTGACTCATTACTGACCTGACATTCGTACCCCATCATTTTGTCCCCGGGGATGCAGCGAAAGAAGATCCCCGAATTCATTTCAGGTGTGGGCAGTTTATATTGAGCAAGCAACAAAAAATCCCCGTACTGATTAACGGTTTCCAATTGCCCACTTCCACCCTGGACATGCAATTCTGAGTCACCGTTTAATGAAAACCTAGCATCCATTTCAGGGTATTGTTTCCAGGCAGTCAGGTCGTCATCGATGAGCGATTCAAGTCCGATCGGCCTGAGCATCACCTTTCTAAACTCGATTCGACCTTCATTGTACTGAAGGCCAATTTTGCCCGACGGGAGCGGTGATGGATCTTTGTAATCACACGCTAATTTCCCGTCCACCTCGACCCGCAGTTGTCCAGCAACAAGGTTGATCTGCATCGTTCGCCACACACCATGCTTCTGTTCGTCACGTTCTGACACTCCTTTGCGTTTTACGATGCCGCCCGTCGGGAAGGGATGATCATCTGCCGCGATGTTAACCTCATAGCACTCTGTCTCAACATCCTTCGGATCAAAGCCTGTATGTAAAAACACACCACTATTAGTTTTCTCGCTGGCTTTGAACTCAACAACAAGTTCGTAATTCCCCCATGGCATGGTCGAGCAAAGCAAGCAAGGCTCGCCCTGATCCACGACGAGGACACCCCCTTCAACTCGAAAGTTGGCATTGCCCTTGGTTTCCCAACCAAAAAGAGACTGGCCATCAAATAGTTGAATCCAACCCTCGCTGGCGACATCCTGAGATAATCTGGATTCTAGCAAGCTGTCGAAATCCAACGCTGAAGGAACTGGAGCACTTGGATCCTTGACGTTCGGGGCCAACTCAGCCAATCCCGCCTCAGCGAGTCGGGGTTCACTCGGTGCGATCCCGCTATCGGTGGGCTTGCTGCATCCGCTCATAACCATCAGCAATGCCAACAAACAATTTGCGAGCTTGGCATTTAGACCAGCAAGCGGGAAAAAGTCGTTGAAAACGCGGGAAAGATTTCTCATCAAATTTCTATCCATAACGATAAGTTTCAAAATACTCACCCCAAGCATCACGGATCTGGGCTTCTTGCTCTGGTGGTAATTGATGTTGGTTTGTCTTGTAGGTCCGGTGCTCGTTTTCAACCCACGTTTGGAGAAGAGGTTCAACGGACTCAAAATCACCTAAACGCAGCGAACGATAAATTGTTCGAAGCGTCTCCACCGGATCGGCCGTTAAATCCTCATAGCGAATATCAATCACACGACTGCTATCAATCGTTTTCCTCTGCTCATGAAAAGCTCGGTACATCCGTTGAAAACATTCAATGACGTAAGACTCGATCCCTCGATGGTTAGGTCGCTGCAGTGCCTGCACCTCGTCTAAGCCATTCCAAAGTCGGCAGGTGGAGGGATAGAGAGATCGAGGATCTCGAGATATGTGAATGAACTTCGCCTCTGGAAATTCTTTGGCCAACCAAGCAACTCGCCCCGTATGGGTTGGACTTTTGATGATCAAAGGGCGCTGCGTCGAGGTGCTGACTCCAAGCAAAAATTTGCGCAAAGCTTTCAACCAGATTTGAATATCAGCTTCGGAGACATTCTCAAAATCAAGGTAATTGGTATCCACAGGTTCATTATTTGGAAACGCCATTCTTCGATATGGCGAAGGCAATCCGAGAGTCAACAAAGCAAACTCATCTTCCTGCGGTCGATCCCAGCCAGTTGCCATATTGTCAATCGGCCGCTTACCGGGCAGAAGCCATCCACAGAATCTCCTGAAGAACCACTCGGAGATGAGAAAATGATGCGGGGCAAAACACTGGTAAGTGGACGGACTGCTCAGCCGTTCATCTTTAACCATCAGTTCGTGTAACAAGGTTGTGCCACTGCGCCAGTGCCCAACAATGAACACAGGTGGGCCGTGCATTTCAGCGGTTTCTAACTTACGCGAGAACAACAGACGCTGAATCAAACCAAGTGCTGCATTGAAAGGCGTAAAGGTCGTGACGCCAAACGCGAGCGGCAATCGAGAGGGATGCACACGAAAACGTGCGGCTTTCAATAATTTGAACCAAGTCAGGGGAAGCATTCCGTGCCAAAAGCGCGGTGAATAGAGCGGATAGCTGTGAAATCCACGGTTGGATTTGGCCGCGGGACTGTTATTGACCTTATCAACGGAGGCCAGTGAGGCGTCAGAAGGAAGGTGTTGGCTAGTTGAATCAGGTTGATCGTCCCGCGTGTCCGCTGAAGATTTCGCTGCCATTGAACTAAATCATGTAGGAGTTTTGAAATCGCGTCAGATCACCATCCTTTTGGGAAGGTCAGCGATCACAAACGCGTCATCAGCTCGGGAGGAGAAAATGAAAAGAACCAGAAACCGATCAACACTGTAGTTGACTACCACCGAACCGTGCAGCGGGATATCCTGCCTGTTGCAGTTGGTTCCCGGAATTTCATAATGAATTTACCCGACAAAATACGTTAAAACACATTTAACCCGCACCAAGTCCCAAAAGATTCGCATGGAAACCTCATCCTCACCGTCCGAAGAACTATCCATCGCGGACCTTCAGCGTCACATTCGAACCATGTATTTCGAGAAAGATGTTGCTCGCGGGGTCGACGGTACCTTCATGTGGTTAATGGAGGAAATTGGCGAACTTGCAGCCGCCCTGAGAGGGAACGACCGAGCGAACCTTGCGGAAGAATTTGCGGATGTCATCGCTTGGCTTGCGACAATCGCAAATGTCGCGGACATTGACCTCAATGCTGCTTTGGTTGCCAAGTATGGCAGCGGTTGCCCCGGATGCGCTCGACTAGAATGTGAGTGTCCCAACTCAGAAAAACCGTAACACACAACGAAACTTCTTCAGCAACGAAAACGTTGCCCAGCCCCAGCCGACACTTGGCATGCACATCAAATTTCGCATCGCAAAATCATTCAATCAGATGAGCAGGATCGACATTGGGTCTATCTTGCTCACACTGCTATCGATGAGTCTTCCAGCCAGCCTTACCTCAAGTGTGGCGGGAGCGGAAAATAAAAAACAGAAAATCGAAAACAGTAGTGAATCTACGGATCTTGGTAGCGCAGATTTACTCATCGGTATCGATGGCTTCTATCGCATTGGACGATGGACCGGAATTCGGCATCCCAACGGCAAACCAATTAGGTCTGTCAAAACACGTGATGGGGATGGTGTCGAGGTAACATTCAATCAAGCGAGTGACCGAAAAACAAATGAATGGAGCTATGCATTACCAGGCAGTGAGGCTGCGCCACTGATCGTCGCCACTAAAGATGGTGACGACATCTCAACACGCTTCCCGACCGAGGGTCCTCCGTCAGGTGGACCGGCAATGATTCCGCTTGAAATGCCTTGGATCGTTGCAATTGGGAACACCCTTGGACTCGATCAGTTGGGTGTCAACGAATTACTCGACCGAGATGCATCCATCGCAGTCTCAAACCCCAAGCAGCCAAATTCTCTGCCTGATTCCAGCCTCGGATACGACGGGGTGGACCTGATTGTTTTAGGTGGTAGCAGTGGAAAAATTCTTGCGAACCTGTCCGATCCTCAGAAAACCGCAATAAAGGATTGGGTCTACACCGGCGGAAAGTTGCTGTTAACGCTAGGTGCTTCAACACCAGAGCTCTTTCAATCGGCATCTTGGCTGAAAGAAATCTTGGGAATCGACAAAGTTGAAATCACCAGCTTCGACCCATCCGCAATTGAAACCTACACGTCATCTCAAACACCGTTGAAACCGTTTGATGGAATCCGACTACCAAGCGATCGGGGAAACATTCTGTTGCTGGGTCGAACGGTGCGAAGGGAAAATACGCCGATTGCGGTGGAGTACAACATTGGCCTTGGTCGAGTGACTGCAATCTGCGCCGACTTGGACTCACCCATGTTTACGCAATGGCCTGAACGCATGGATTTGCTCACGCAAATCACCGGCGACATGCTTCTGCCAAAAACAGATCTGCCAATTCGCAAAAATCGATCAACTGCCTACAACGACCTCGCAGGACAGCTGCGTTCTAGCCTGGACCGTTTTGAAATCAAGAATCGGTATAGTTTTTCATTACTTTCTCTGCTCATCCTCGCATTTCTCGCTGCGATCGGCCCCCTGGATTACCTACTCGTCAACCGATTGATTGGAAAGCCGATGTTGGGATGGCTCTCGTTTCCAATCACAGCCATTGGATTGAGTGCACTGCTGGCATACGAAGCGAGACCGCTACCCTTGCAAGCTTCATTGAATGCCGGCCCAAAAAAACCGATGTCGGCAAGTAATGAAAATCCGTTGCCTGATTTTGTAAAACAACAGTGGAACCGACTGGAAGTAGTCGATATCGATACCACGATCCAACTAGGCGTGAGTCGCTCGATTCATTACCTCTACTCGCATGACGCCATCCTGTCTGATCTCTCTGTCACTGACAATCGACTCCTTGAAATCATCAACGAGCAAACCAAACAAAGCATCACGTCTGCTTTTGGATATCCCGGTCAATCTTTTGGTGGAATCCAGATTGCCATTGAAGACAGTCGCCTACCTGAATATGAAATCCAATTCAAGGAAGCTGAATCCTCCATACTTGGCATGCCGTTAGCATCCCGAAGCAGCAAAGGTTTCTTCAATAAAACCATTTTCCAACCGAGGTTAATGCAAACCAAGAGTGTCAACCGTCGACCGGGAAGTGAACTTCTGCAAGGTGAATTAGTCAATCCTCTCGACGTCGACATTCTGGATGGCATGTTGATCTACCGAAACTGGACCTATCTACTGCCAACACGCTTACCAGCTGGAAGTCGGATTGCATCGCTTGATTCGCTGCGACAAAAAAACTTTCGATGGCAACTATCACGACAGAAAGCACTCAAGAGCTCAACGAAAACATCGGCATGGAATCCTGCTGACAACTCTAACATCGAGCGGATCTCCGAGATGATCCTTTTCCATGAAGCCGCGGGAGGTTCGAGGTACACAAATCTACTTCACGGGCCACTCTCCGCCCTCGATCTCTCGCACGTCCTATCAGAGGATCGATGCATTTTATTTGGCCGTGTCGCGGAAGCAGCAACTTCCATTAACATCGCTTCAGAGAACCAAACCGAAACGCCCGGCAAACGCCAGACCTACCTACGAGTCATCTTGCCGGTGGTCGATAATTCAAAACAGCGATGAGATAAAGCTGTCGATTTCTCGCAATCCGGTGATAAACTCAGTCCGATCGTCCCTCACTCCTTACCGCAGAACTGTCGTGATCAAGACCGCTGACCTAACGAAAAAGTATGGTGACGCTTACGCTATCAAGGGGATTGACCTCAATCTGAATTCGGGTGACCTCTTCGGTTTCATTGGACCAAACGGGGCGGGAAAAACCACGACCATGCGGATCATTGCGACCTTGCTCGAACCAACGTGGGGCGAAGCATACGTCTGTGACCATAGTGTTCACACGGCACCAAAAGAAATTCGACGATTAGTGGGCTACATGCCAGACTTCTTCGGAGTCTACGAGGATATGACCGTCGTTGAGTACCTAGAATTCTTCGCTGCTTCTTATCGAATCACTGGACAGGCACGACGACTGCGCGTCAATGAAATGCTGGAGGTCGTTGACCTTGACTTCAAGCGTGACGCCTTCGCAAACACGCTTTCACGGGGCCAGACGCAACGACTTGGCCTGGCAAGAACACTGCTTCACGATCCGCAGGTCCTACTGCTGGATGAGCCGCTGTCGGGTCTTGACCCCAGAGCCCGAATCGAAATGCGAAACCTTCTTCGCAAGCTCGGGGAAATGGGAAAGACGATCATTGTTAGCAGCCACATCCTTCCCGAATTAGCAGACGTTTGCAATAAAATTGGAATCATCGACAAAGGCGAGTTAAAACAGAACGCTACGAAGGCAGAGGTCATCCGAATGGTTCGAGAACACCTCGTTCTTGTTATTGAACCGAATTCCAGTGATGACCTGACAAAAATCATATCGATTCTGGATCAGCATACCGCTGTCCAAGGCTGCGAACTTGGTGACAACTCTGTTCGCGTCGTGATGAACAAGGAAGTGGAGGACTATAGCGATCTTCCCAAAACCCTGATGGATCAGGGCGTCTATCTCAAACAGTTCTACGAAGAAGAACTGGATCTTGAAAGCGCCTTCATGGCCCTCACAAAAGGGACCAGTAATCGGATGTAAACCGAAGACAAACTCTAACCAACATCTTCGTCTTTATGGTCTTCGGAAAACTTTAACACTCACCATCAATCGCATCCATCAATCGCCAGTGGCAATCACCGACATTTTGATGGTGTGGAAAGTCAGCACTGGCAAATCAATTGTGGAACTAAGTCTCCGATTTACATAATCGGACAACTAGGTTCTCTAGCAGAAAACGGTCTGCCCCCGCCTTGCTATGCGTCCCTTTTAATCTCAAATCCGCATCAAGTAACCAACCAAGAAAATGCTTGGCTCGTTCGCGACCGATCCCCTTCAACTGTGCTTTCGCACGCTGTATCTCATGATTGCGAAAACCAGCATTTCCCAAGGCATCCTCCAAACGGAAATTGCGTCCCATTCTTTCCCAGTGCAAGAATAACGCGGTCGCCATTCCCAAGCGTCTCAGAGACCACGCAATTTGCGGCAACAACGCGATGGGTGGCTGCCCACCACTCATCAATTTATCCAATTGTCTCAGTGCTTCTGATGCATCACCCGAAGCAATTGCCTCGTTGATCTCCCAGACGGTTTTCCCTTGCCAACCCGTGACCACTTCTCTGACTAAACTTTCATCAAGCTTATCACCGGGATCTCGGTATAAAGCCAATTTTGCAATTTCCGAATCGAGCATCCCCAATTCTTCACCGAGCAATTCGACCAAAGCATCCGCCGCTCCTTTGGTCACTTTGACATGATGACGATTGGCAAGATAACCGCAGATGAACTTTTGTCTCATCGCGTTGGTGACACCACGTTTCTTATCAACAGCACCGTGGCAACTCACCAACAGATGGTGACTGTTAATCGATCGGTACAACCGAGTATTGGACGCAAGTGACTCAAATTCAAGAATCAATCGACTTGCTGATCTTGGCTCTGCCACATAATCCTCAACCTCTGAGCGGTGGCCACTCAAAAAAGGATCGGCATCACGAATGACAATCGTCTTCTTGCCCTCTCCAAAATCAAAGAGAGAAGCTGTCGAAAGCTCATCCTTCAGATCAGACCACTGAGCCACATCTCCACTAACCTGCATCAGATCACCGCAGGAAGTCATTCGTTTCAGGACCCAAGACCGCAAGGCAGTATCGCCACCAAAAATGGCGATAACATCGGGGTAGTTTTCTTCCCCTTGGTCGAGCAATTCGAAAGCATGAATCATGGTCATAGCATCAAATTACCAAGCCCGGCGAGAACAAGCGAGCGGTGATTCGTCCGAGCTCACCAATCCTTCACCAACACTCGCGCAAGCTGGCAATTGAAAAGTGAACGGAATGGCTGGTGCAAATCACCCAGCTCAGGATCCAATAATCCTGCAGACCTCCTAAGAAAGTCGCATGGATCAAGCAAACCGCACTTCGAGAGACACGCTGGTTGCCGCAGAACGGATAAACGCGAGCGTCGTGACATCTCGACTTCGAATTCTCAAGGGGTTTTAATACCCATCATGAGCTCCTCATCTCATCGCTCTAACCATGAACGATTCAGAATTGATCGCGATTTAGGCCTGCTGTGACACCCGCGTTCTCTGGCGTTAGGGATTCGTTTGACGAGAGAGGCTTGAACCCTCGGATCTTTGCTCTTGGAGCAAGTCCCTGAGTGTTAATAGGCTGATCAAGCAGATAGAAACCGTGATTGCCCGCCTCGTCCGTTGCATCAATCCTCAAATAAAGTTGACGTGGAAGATTAGGGTCGGCAGCCCAAATGTATTGACCCTCATTTCGTAAACCAGCTGCAATGGTGGTCCAAGGTCCCTGGAGCGATTCACTGAAAGCGATTGTGATTGGACGCGACGGCAGATTTTTATCATCGCATTGGTAGCTGATTATCAGCGAACCAACTCGACTGCCCTCGCCGTATCGAGCCCCAGTGATTCGAACTTCTGGGATATCGGTATCAACCACAATCACAATATCAGGCGATTCACCTGGTAATGGCCGAGGACTAGCCAAACCGTTTCGCCCCACAACACAAATTCTAAACCCAAAGATACCCGCCTCTTGTGTCTCAATATCAAAAGGAGTCTGCCGATCGGGATCGCTGCCCCACAACTCCCAGCTTTGACCACCATTGGTCGTCCCATAAAGCTCGATTGACTCCGCACCCTGCATACCGACAGCCTCCAGTTCGTAATCCAAACTGAAGCGTTTTCCCTTGCTGAATCGAACCGGCAACCTGGCCATCATTGCTTCCATCGAATCAGTCCGAATTCCGGTATCATCCAAAGAATTACGATTTGATTCGTAGGCGGGCTGATCCTCTGCAACATCAGTACTGTTTTCCTCATTCGAAGCTACCTCTGTCTGCTGCAGCAGGGGTAGGACACTCGAGGATTCCTCAATCGGCCTCATTGCTTCGGCAGGTGTTTCAGGACGTCGGTCGGATGGAGTCTGTTGATTGGCAGCAGCGCCATTACCTCCTAATAACACGGGCGCGGTTTCTGGGACAATCTCCCCCGAATTCGAAATTCCACTTGTCTGCTGCTTCATTACCTGGAAAGACGGCGACTGGGCTGGTCCGTTGAGCTGGAATCCCTCACTGATTTCAGCGGGCGAGGCTGGAGGAGGCAGTAAATCTTTTGGACCGGCGGTCAGTCGTGATGGGACTGCATTACCACCTAACAAACTCGGTGGTGTTGCAGGAACCGTTAGTGAATTTGAATAGGTTTGCCGTGGCGGAAATTCACTTTGAGAGGAAGCACCAAACAATTTCTCAAATAATGAAATGGGACGTCGGGGTTGATTGCCCAGCTGCGCGATACTGATCAAGGGAGAGTCTGCAACTGCTGCACCCGTTGAATTTGGGTCCAGTGACTCCGCATTGACGAAGCTTTGGCCGATCAAGGCAGTGGATTCAATTGATTTGACTTCGCCAGCGGTTGTTTGACCGGCGTTCGCCTCGAGAAGCCTGGCCTTATCCTGCCTCGTGAGATCAGACTCTCCCTCAACAAGATCCGTTATCGTGTTCCAATCGCTTTGTGTTGGATCGTTTGAAGACTCCGGGATTTCGGCTTTCAACTCATCTGATTTGTCTTCTGCTAAAACCCGCTCGGGTGCTTGACCTGAAATCACTGCAGTCTTTTGTTCCAAACGAAGAGGAACCAACATGGACTGATCACCTTTTGTTTGGTTGAAGTCCACGACGGATGCTTTCACTGCGGCCGCAAGTCTTGGACGTCGCACCTGACGGGTCTGCTGAGCGACATTGCCAGCGGCATCAGTAACGCTCAGCTCAACGGATACTTGCTGCCAATCACTCGACCCATCGGGTTGAAAACTCAGTCCACCCAAGGGTCCAGCTAAATCAACCTCCGCTGCGATCCACTCTGGCGAAGAATCTGTCGCATAACGCAATTTGAACGCTGTGAGATCTGAATCATCTTCAACTGAATATTCAACGGAAATGACTCCATCGGCCTCAGCCTCGGCTCGCAGTGATATTTTTGGCTTTGTCGTGTCGATGACTACCTTCAGTTGCGGCTCAATCGGGGTACCTGGATACTCCAATCCGTTCTCATCGATGGTCCTCGTCGAAAACCAATATTCACCATCACTCTTGGCCTCAAATTCAAACTTCTGCTTAGAGTTGCTGAGAGTTTGACTGTCGTAAAGGCTCCATGGCTGATCGGAACCCAGTGCCACGTAAAGTCGCACTTCCGCGGGCTTCAAGCCGGCTTCATCAATTGAGAAAGGAATTGAGAAAAACCTAGAACCCAGCAAAAACCCTCGAGACTTTGGCTGTTCCTCGCTGGTTTTTGGCGGGTGAGGGACGTTGGTGCCCCCAGCCGACTTTTCCGCTCCCAAACGTTTCGAAGACTTGGAGACCTCGACAGCCAAGGCATTCTGCATCAGCATGGAGAAGGCGACCAATGCGATTGAAAACAAGTTTGTTTTCCGTTTCATAGCATCGCCATGCAAAAGAGTTTCGGAATTTGGAAAAATTCTCGGTAAGCCGACCCACACTTGTTCGGCTTCGACGTTTCCAAGTTCCATCGTTAGGTTTTCTGCAATTGCTCAGGGATTCCTCACCCAGAGGACCCTGCAATCATCGTGATCGTCCCAGTCGTCAATTCTTATCGCTAGCATTCTCCGAAACCGAATGACCAATATCTGTTATCGCTACGACGTGATTGTGATCGGTGCGGGGCACGCTGGCACCGAAGCTGCTGCTGCTGCCGCCAGGCTCGGTGCCAAAACGGCTCTACTGACAAGCAACCTGGACACCGTGGGTCAGATGTCCTGCAACCCCGCGATCGGTGGCGTGGCAAAAGGTCAAATTGTCCGTGAAGTTGATGCCCTCGGGGGATTAATGGGTGAAGCGATTGATGCAACCGGAATTCAATTTCGGCTACTCAATCGTCGCAAAGGCCCAGCGATGCACAGCCCTCGGGCTCAAGCTGACAAGAAGGCATATCAGAACCATATCAAGTTTCAAATTGAATCACTCGAAAACTTGGAGCTCAGACAAGAGACGGTGGAGGATCTTCTTGTCGAAGAAGGATCACAAGGACGACGCGTCACAGGAGTTCGCGTTCGGGGCGATGCGGAATACCGAGCAACTGCGGTCGTGCTCACCACCGGCACCTTTCTTCAAGCAATCATGCATACAGGAGAAGCCAAAACAGCCGGCGGAAGGGCAGGGGAGGGCACTTCATCGGGCATCAGTGGTGCGTTACAGCGATTGGGAATTGAAATTGATCGTTTTAAGACCGGAACACCACCGAGGCTGAATGCCAAAACGATTGATTACCAAGCTGTCGAAGAGCAACCCGGAGACGAAACACCACAACCCTTTTCATTTCTCACCGATTCGCTGCAACTGGAACAACGTTCCTGCTATATCACCTACACAAACTCACAAGTTCATGATTTGATCCGCGAAAACCTGCATCGCGCTCCGATGTACAGCGGTCAAATCAACTCTCGAGGCCCACGCTATTGTCCAAGTATCGAAGATAAAGTCGTTCGATTTGCGGACAAAGACGGTCATCAACTCTTTCTGGAGCCAGAGGGTCATCAAACCCAAGAGATCTACGTCAACGGAATCTCGACAAGCTTGCCACGTGATGTTCAGGATCAAATGTTTAAACTGATTCCAGGGCTAGAGAAGGCTGCGATCATGCGATATGGATATGCGGTGGAATATGACTTCTGCCCACCCACTCAACTATGGTCACACCTTGAGTCAAAAACGGTGTCCGGTCTTTTCTTCGCCGGACAAATTAATGGCACCACAGGTTACGAGGAAGCGGCGGGGCAGGGCTTGATAGCAGGACTGAATGCAACGCGACATGTTAGTCATCTTGATCCGTGGATTCCATCACGAGACCAAGCTTATATCGGTGTGCTACTTGATGACTTGGTCACAGCTGGAACGGATGAACCATACCGAATGTTCACAAGTCGCGCAGAATATCGCTTATTACTGCGGCAAGATAACGCAGACCGTCGCCTGACTTCCATCGCTGATGAGATGGGGCTTATTACTGCCAAACGAAAAAAACGATTCGATGACAAGATGCTTCAGGTGGAAAATGCGATGGGGATCCTAAAGACCTCCAAAATCGATAACACGCCCGGTGATGTTTTCCTCCGACGTCCAGAAGTCGATTGGGATGAGATGTGTGATCAAATCAAAGAACTTCAACCGATTGGTAAGGAAGCGGCACAACAATGCCTCTATGACATCAAGTATGAAGGTTACGTCAGTCGTCAACGGATGGAAGTTGAAAAACAACAACGGTTAGCGACCAAGAAAATCCCAAAAGCATTCGATTATCATTCGATTACGCCCCTTCGAAACGAAGCGAAGGAAAAACTGGGGCGTGTTCGACCCCAAAGCCTCGATCAGGCCAAACGCATCAGTGGAATTACGCCCGCAGACATTGCACTGGTTCTGGCTCATCTTGAATCATCGTCCAAGAATCGTGCCAAGATGTAAGTGGTGAATTCACGACCTTCATTGAGGTTCGCGGCCGGTAAAGCAATAAAACAGTCGGGACGCGTGATCATCTGTACCAAAGACATCTACTGAGATGACGTCAAACGCCTGCAATGAAGCGTTGCCTTACCAATCGCCCATTCAGTGAAAGAACTCTTAAGACCATCCTCCATTTCGCCTGAAGCCGCTAACAAGCTCTTGTTCACCGCCCTCCATTTTCAATGATGGCAAACAATGACCCAGCTTGTTCCAGAGACGAGACCGCCCTGAGTCGATTGCGAACGAAAATGAATCCAGTGAAGCATTCTGAGCCATCGAACGCAGCTTACCCAAATCTTCATTGACCGCCTTGGAATGAAGAGGGGAAGTAAAATTACGCTGAGCTCGTCCTCTGATAACCGCCTATCTTGCCCAGGGTTGACGCAAGAAGTTGAAAAACAGCATGCGAGTTGAGGTCAAAATCGATGGGACGAACCAAAATTCTTCCATTATTCTGATATTTTCTTTACTCAGAATACTTAAACACCGCGTCTGTGGTAACTTACGCTGTTTCGATCAACCTTGACCCAGCCGGGGGATTCGATAGAATTCGCGGTCAAGGCAAGTCTGGCAAACCAGAGAGGCTTGGAGCTTCTTGTGGCTTGCGATCTTCACGCAAAATACGGCCGATTTGGTCGCGTGTGAAAGATCGGGGGGTTTGTGTAATCAGTAGTCTTCTGAGCAACGAGCACGGGTCGCTGTGACGAAATAGTGCGTGACGCGACTGGACCTGAGGACGAAGGGTTCAATCCAATGCTTATTTGCTTGAGTTGTTGAGAAGACGGAATCGCATATTCCGTTGACTCTTTTCACTCGATTCCGTCATGCAGGGGAGGATGGTTTCTGACATGACCACTAAAACGGTCTTTACGACAGGCGAAGCAGCCAAGATTTGCAAGGTTAGCCAGCAAACCATTATTCGATGTTTCGATAACGGTTCTCTGAAGGGATTTCGCGTCCCTGGGAGTAAGTTCAGGCGAATTCCACGTGACCAGCTATTCCTGTTCATGAAGGACAATGGAATCCCAACCGATGCGTTGGAGAGCGGAAAAAAGAAACTATTGATCGTTGATGACGATCAAGATCTTGTCGACCTGATGCAAGATGGTTTTGAACGAGATGGTCGCTTTGACATCCGAACGGCGAACAACGGTTTCGATGCCGGCATGGGCGTCAAGGAATTCCGACCGGATCTCGTGGTTCTCGATGTGATGCTTCCCGATATCAATGGCAAGGAAGTTTGCATGCGAGTTCGGAACGACCCTTCAATGGATACAGTTAAAATTCTCTGTATTTCGGGGATGGTCGAACACAGTAAAGTCGACGGACTCAAAGCTGCAGGTGCAAACGACTTCATGCAAAAACCGTTTGCCATCGATGACTTGGTGGGTCGTGCTTGCGACCTTCTCGACATTGAACGAGGCGTAATGGGATAGTGTGAGTCCCGTGAATTCACGTCGCCGATCGAGCCGAAAGAAGAAAAAAAGTGATGGCGTTCCTCGAAAGAGCGACGCCATCGTGGATGGTAATGCGGGCGACCGCCAACCAACATTCATTCAATGGCTCCCGGTTATTCAACGTGGTCCTGAACGATGGTGGTTGCCTTGCAGCACCTCCGTGACAGTCCTGTTGAGCAATGTTCTGCTTTCACAAACCACGAACGATACGCTAGCCAAAGATCTTTATCGGCAAGTGGTTGATGCTATTCGCAGTGATCCACCACTGTTTCTTTACTGCCTTCTCAATGTTGCAGATTCTGAGTTCGGAGAGGATCCAGTAACCGTTGAATCCCTGTCGCAGTGGCTACAAAGCAGCTTGACCGATCAGCTCATCAAGGGTGATTCATTTCTGGGAACACCTCCGGTTAGCAACTCATTGTTGAATGAGTGGTCTCGACTTCGCGGTTTCTTTCGAACCCTTCCGATCAAAAAATGGGGATCCAACGGCCAACTTTGGTTGGAAACGACTGGGCCAAAAGTGCCAGCGAAGTGGAGAAAAAACTGGGTAACGATCGAGGACTCAGAAAATCCTGAAAATTTGGATCTTGAAACCTCTGAATTGCCAAGTGATCGTCACTCGGAAACTGCCTTGCTTCAGAAATTGGCCAACCAAATTCAAGAGAGCAAGCAGATCAGCTTGTGTTTTGATAGTCAATTACACCTGAACAAGCTTGCGTCACTCAAGCAACTGGCTTACGGGCTCAGTCACGAAATCAACAACCCTTTAGCAAACATCTCAACCCGGGCACAGCAATTACAGCGTACTGAACAGGACGCGGATCGATCAGCGGTTTTGCAGCGCATCAGCGATCAGGTTTATCGAGCGCATGAAATGATTTCAGATCTCATGTTCTTTGCTAATCCCCCTTCCGTACGTATCGAATGGATGGAGTTGAACAGTCTGATTCAACATGTTCTCGACCGGTATCATTCAGAAGCAAAAACTAAATCCATTGAGATAAAAAAAGTTTTTGGTGTCGATTTTGGTAAAACCTTTTCAGACAACTCAAACCCATCTATTCAGAAGTCTTCGACCGACTCAATTCGCATTTGTGCGGACCGGGAAATGCTGGGGGAAGCCATTGGATCGTTGATACGCAATGCGATTGAAGCCGTCGGAGACCACGGAACTGTACAAATATCTTGCAGACAAGATGAGAATCATGTCTTGATAGAGGTCGCCGATAGTGGCCCGGGGCTTTCAGAACTAGCACGTCAACATGCGTTCGACCCTTTCTTCAGCGGACGAGAAGCAGGCCGCGGGCTGGGGGTTGGGCTTTGCCGTGTGGCCAGAATCGCCGAACTGCACCATGGCAACGCTGCAATTTCCGGTGGCCCTGCGGGTTGCATCGCCCAAATTACCCTTCCATTTCTGACGCCCGCAGGTGACGTCAAGTGAAGAATTCCAGCCTCCGCTCGGGCTGGTGAATTTGTTTCAGATGGTTGATAATCGGGAGGTCTTTTGCTCTTTGATCCTCGGGAACATCCAAAAATGCTTGATTCCGCGTCTGAAATTCTTCGACTACAAGCCAGTGGCGAAGCGAGTGCAGTCGAGATCATCAAACGATCGATTGAGCAGATCGAAGCATCTCAGGACAAGATCAACGCCTACACATGCGTAAATGCAGAATTGGCGATACGTGATGCTGAAACGGTTGATGTGAAGCGAAAATCCGGACAACCCTTGGGCAAACTTGCCGGTGTCCCCGTGGCCGTGAAAGACATTTTGTGCACCACCGATATGCCGACGACCTGTTCGTCCAAAATGCTTGAAAATTTCATGGCTCCTTACGACGCAACTGTGGTCCGACGACTGCGTGAGGAGGATGCGATTTTGGTTGGCAAAACCAACATGGATGAATTTGCCATGGGAGGAAGCACTGAAACGAGCGCATTTGGGGTGACACGAAATCCTTGGGACAACAATCGAACGCCCGGGGGTAGTAGTGGTGGAGCAGCAGCCTGCGTTGCCTCCGGCACCGTCCCGCTCAGTCTCGGCAGCGATACCGGTGGGTCAATCAGACAACCCGCTGCTTTTTGCGGGGTAACGGGACTAAAACCTACCTATGGACGCGTCAGTCGATACGGCCTCGTTGCCTTCGCCAGCAGCCTTGATCAAGTTGGACCAATCGCTTGGTCAGTCGAAGATGTTGCGGTCCTCACTGACGTTATCTCAGGTTTTGAACCCCGCGATTCAACATCACTCAATCAAGAACCACCTTGCCTATCGTCGGTGCTTCAATCGAATGATTTACGGGGTCTAAAAATTGGCATCTTGGAAGACGCCTTGAATTCTGAGGGCATTGAACCGTCGATTCGTCAAAGTGTTATCGATGCTGCGGAGACTTTCAAACAGGCGGGAGCGGAAATAGTTGAGATTCAATTACCGCATAGCGAACATTACGTTCCGACGTATTACGTGATCGCGCCCAGTGAAGCGAGTAGCAACTTATCCCGTTACGATGGTGCGCATTACGGCCACCGATCCGCGAAGGTCGATGGGGATCTTCTGGCAAGCCTGGGCCCTCTCGCTGCAACCTACTGCAAAAGTCGATCCGAAGGATTTGGAACGGAGGTTAAACGCCGTATCATGATTGGCACCTATGCCTTAAGCGAGGGCTATGCGGATCAGTATTACAACCAGGCTTTGAAAGTGAGACGCTTGATTAAGAGCGACTATGATGCGGCGTTTAGCCAAGTCGATCTACTATTGGGTCCAACGACTCCCACGACCGCTTTTCCACTCGGCGAACGTCTAGATAATCCGCTGCAAATGTACCTTGTCGATCTCTTCACCGTTGGTGCTAACCTCGCGGGCATTCCGGCGATTTCCCTTCCCGCAGGCCTGAACAGCTCCGGACTGCCCATTGGAATTCAATTGCAGGCTCCTGCGTTGCAAGAGTCGAGACTTATCTTTGCCGGTTCTGCCTATCAGGCGATGACAGATTTTCACAAACTGCGCCCAGACAACTTCAGTTTTTGAATCCACCAAAAACACTTCCAGACAACATGACGCACTCTGATGAACACTCGACCGAGACGATAATTGGTCTCGAGGTCCACGTTCAATTAAAAACCGAAACCAAACTTTTCTGCGGATGTAGCACAGCCTTTGGCGGCCCTCCCAATACGCAGGTATGCCCGGTCTGCCTTGGTCACCCCGGTGCTTTACCAGTAATTAATGCGCACGCGATCGAGTTATCCATTCGTGCGGGCCTGGCAATCAACTGCTCGATCCCTCCGATGACAAAGTGGGATCGAAAGCAGTATTTCTATCCTGATCTTCCCAAGGGCTACCAAATCAGCCAATTTGATCTCCCAATCTGCGCGGAAGGTCACCTGGAGATTCCGGCAGTATCTGAAGACGATCCAACACGTCGAATCGGAATCATTCGCGCACACCTTGAAGAAGATGCGGGAAAAAGCATGCACGATGAAGCCTCAGGGCAGTGTGATTCCCGGATCGATCTTAACCGCTGCGGCACTCCTCTTCTTGAAATCGTCAGTTATCCAGATTTACGTTCATCGCACGAGGCAAAAGCGTACCTAGACGAGTTGAAGCTGAGGATGACACACTTGGGTATTTCTGATTGCGAAATGCAAGAGGGTAGCCTCCGGGTTGATGCCAACGTGAATTTGCATCTCAAGGCTAATGGCAAAAAAATTGCGACACCAATTGTAGAAATTAAAAACATGAACAGCTTTCGCGCTGTCGAACATGCTATCGATTACGAAGTTGATCGACAGTACGACCTCTGGGAGGAAACAGGCAAGACGATTGAGGAAGAATCCAAAACGACACGAGGATGGGACGACACAACGGGGAAAACTTTTCTTCAGCGAGAAAAAGAGGAGTCTGCGGACTACCGATACTTTCCTGATCCCGACTTATTGCCAATTCGCATCTCACAAGAACGCGTCGACGAAATCCGGGCGACTCTAGGCGAATTGCCAGGAGAGACTCTCGAAAGGCTACAACAACAACACCGCATCAAGGCTTACGATGCTGAAGTCATCGTTAATCAGGGGCGCGAGTTCATCTCTTTCTTTGAAGAAGTTGCTACCGCCTGCGATGATGGAAAAAGGGCTAGTTCCTGGTTTCAGCAAGATGTCTTGAGAACAATGAACGATCAGCAACTTTCCGTATCCCAATTCCCAATCAATGGCCAACAACTTGGCCTTCTCTTGCGAAAAGTCTCATCCGGAGAACTCGATAACTCTCGAGCTCGTGACGTCTTTCAATTCATGTTGACGAATGACGGCGAAGTGGACAGTGCAATCCAGTCGTTGGGTATTGCGTCGGTAGGAACCGACGAACTTGAAGGTCTTTGTCAAAATCTACTAGAATCCAATCCGCAGATCGTGGAAGACTATCGAAACGGTAAACAGCAAGCAGTGGGATCCCTGATCGGTCAGGCCAAAAAGAAAAATCCCAATGCAAATCCCAAGGCAGTCCGTGAAACACTGATAAAACTGATCCAAACGATGTAACAGACGTTCAGGAACCGGTTCCTTGGGTAAAGCTCGCAACACCATCGGTATTCGATATTAAGAAATTCCAAACGACACAAAGCTGGATCTGCTGATGAAGAAAAGCCTTGTGAATAACGCGTCAATGAAATCGGAGAAGAATGGCGGCTTCAGACTGAATCCTCCTCATGACCTGGGGTTCTATGCCTTTGTGATATTGATCACTGGTGTTGGTTGCTGGCTGATCATGATGCCATTCTCGACACGAGTAACACAATCAACGATGAAAAGGTTTCACCTGCAAAGCAAGTCATACACCGCATGGTTCTTGCAGTTTCCAATTCCATCGATGTACAACTTTGCTAATCGTTATCAAGTTGACCGATACCCACCGGGACTGATCGCCCCCCTGTTCGAAGAGAACCAACCTCGTCACATCAATCATTTTCCGGCTAGATGCTTTACGTTTGCTGACGCCAGGCATGATCTTTTTGAAGATGGAAGCGATCGCTGGATCATGATTGAATCAAAATATCGTGGTCGCGAATTGGTATCCCGTTATCATTTACGAAAGCAACCAAGCGAACAAACGACCGATGCGAAGTTGAGTCATTATGAAGTCATCCGCACCTCTGTTGAGCACTGACTGCACAAGATGCAACAAAACACTTCTTCCGAGTCGAATCTCTCTGATAAAAAACTGCAGTCGGATCATGATGAACTGATTGCCGAGGAAGAAATAAAACAGCGAATCATCCTCGCTCATCGAATTGTTCAGCTAGGTGTCATCTTATCACTGGTATGGAAGTGGTCTTTTTTTATTCAGGCCAACGATGTCTACAATTACTTCCAGTTACAGGACCCATTTTTCCCCGAAATGATGCGGTCAGCTGAATTGCTTCGCATCACTTACCTGTTGGTAGTGGGCACTTGTCTTCTCAATCTTTTCTCGAGTAGCAACTCGTTGAGGATCGCCTGCGGCTTGATCTTATTTTGCGGACTAACAATCCTGTGCACACATCAAGCCAGTTACAATGACATGACATTTGTCACCGCTTGGTGGGCAAATCTCTGGTCTCTTTGGCTTTCGACCCGCATCAACCAAGACAATGCAAAAACATTGATCAGAAAAGCAGCGCTACTCTCAAGACTAATCATCTCGGTGATCTTGCTGGGAGGAGCCGCGGGGAAATGGACCAGCGAATACTGGTCTGGATCAGTGCTTTACGATATTTATTTTATCGATCGAGACTATTGGGTCTTCAACTTCCTAAGGGACTCCTTTGAGACGGAATCACTTCAAACCATCGCCATGTGGTATAGCCGTCAGGTCATTGTTGTGGAAACTGTAGCGGGCTTTCTGCTTTGGACACTTCCCGCTCGTTGGGCCGCATGGATCGGCATGATGATCATGACCTGCATCGCACTGTCATCCAACTTCCTACTTTTCTCGGTCGTCAGTTGCCTCATCGCGCTGGCATCAGTCGGATTGATGGTTCCACGCGTCGCGCCACGAACACGTTGACAACTCAACCGGAAAGCTTGACCACCCGCGACCCGGTGAGTCGCACAACCTTCACCATTTCAAAGATAACCAGCGTGGGGCTGACAACCTTACTTCTTGTGGATAGCAGAGATAAAACTACTTCAAAGCACGCCTTTTGTGCTCGGAATACTTTCCTGACGAGGATCGGATTCAATTGCCATTCGAATCGCACGAGCGACGGACTTAAAAACACACTCAGCAATGTGGTGTGCATTTTTGCCGTGATGCAACAGGACATGCAAATTACAATTCGCATTTGCGGCAAATGATTGCCAAAAATGCTCAATCAATTCAGAATCAAATTCGCCGATTTTTTCAGCGGCGATGGGTGCTTGATACTCAAAAGCATAGCGACCTCCCATATCGACCGCAGCGGTCACCAAGCACTCATCCATGGGAAGTGTGAAATGGCCATATCGCCTCACGCCTGAACGGTCACCAAGCGATTGATGGATTGCCTGCCCCAAGACGATTCCGATGTCTTCGCATGTGTGATGATCATCCACATGCAAATCACCCACGGCTTCAAGTTCCAAATCAATCAATGCATGCTTCGCGAAAAGGTCGAGCATATGATCCAAGAAGCCGATACCTGAAGATCGCGATCCACTGCCGTTTCCATCCAGACAGACAGAAATTTCAACTTTCGTTTCGCCTGTCTTTCGGTTAATCGATGCAGTGCGTGCCATCAAACGAACTCATTGGAGGAAAAAGAATTACGCAATCGCTTCATCAGAAAATGAGTCAGGACAGATGGCTCCGAAGAATAAAAAGCAGAGCATCGATCTGTTCATCAGTTCCTACCGAAATTCGCAAACCGTCTCCGCACTCTCCGAATTCCATGTATCGAACCAGAATTTGCTGGGTCTTCAAAAATTCGTAAATCTCGCGATGACTCATTGATTCATGTCTGCACCAAACAAAATTTGCATGAGACGGAGTCACGCGGAAACCGATTTTCTCCAATTCTTCTGTCATACGCTGACGGGTTGCGATGATTTTGTTGCAATTGTCGGTTAACCAATCCGAGCATTTCATCGCTGCCGTGGCTGCAGCGATGGATATCGCGTCACAATTATAGCTGTCCTTGATCTTTGCAAGCTGAGAGATCACGTCCGGGTTTGCGACCAGAAAACCAAATCTCAATCCGGCCAAACCATAGGATTTACTCAGGGTCCTTGTCACAAAAATGTTGCCGTGTTTGATAACAAGATCAACACAATTATCCTCTGCAAAATCTGCATAGGCTTCATCAACAACAAGCGGGCAGTCTAATTGACCTGCGATTTCAACAACCTTTTCCCTCGAAACAACGGTTCCACTGGGGCTGTTTGGATTAGGCAGCAAAGCTAGCTTCAATAAGTCAGAAGGGTTAGAAAAGTCAGATGCCAACTCCCAATTCTCTTGGAAGGTAATCTGCTCCCAGTTCGCACCCTGAATATCGGCCAAGGTCCGATAGAGGATATAGCTTGGATAGGGCAAACGCAGACTCTCGCCCTCTCCCACAAAACCGCGAACGAGCAGTGTCAGTATTTCGTCACTTCCGTTACCCGCCAAGATCCAATCAGGGCCCGGAAGCCCCAACGCATCGGCAGCAGCAACTCGAAAAGAAGTCGCTAACGGATCAGGATAGCGGTTTAAGGGTCCAGAGGCAGCAGAGCGAATCGCATCGACAACTTGTGGCGGTGGGGGATAAGGGTTCTCGTTAGTATTTAGCTTCAGGATTTTTCCCGGAGGTGGTTGCTCACCGGGAATGTAAGCAGCTAATTTTGCAACGGCTTCGCGGTACATCGATCGGTTGACCATCTTATTTTCAATTCAGTTTCTGACTACTCACAGACATGGACAAATCATCTGCCAATCCTTACCCAGCAGAAAACCCTTTTGCGTTACGAATTGCCACACTTCTGGCATGGGCAGTTAGCCCTTCTTTGTTTGCGAGTCGCACGACATCCTCGCTTATCTCATCCAAGGCTTCATCGCTGAATTCGGTGATACTCCCGCTTCGAAGAAAGCTGTTGCTTGATAATCCCGCAGCCCACGTGCAAGTTCCTCCTGTTGGAAGTACATGACTTGGGCCTGCAGCGTAATCGCCTAAAGCGACAGGAGTGAAATGCCCCAAGAACGCCGCACCGCTGTTTTGAATCCGTTCGATTTGCGATCGCGGATTCTTGGTTTGTATATGCAGATGCTCGGGTGCAAATTCATCCGTCAATTCACATGCTTGAATCTCATCCCTGACAAGAATTAACGCACCGAATGCCTCCAGACTGTCAAGCGTTAAGTCATGGCGTTCGAGTGCACCGAGCTGCTTCACTAATTCGTCTTGCACCGCGTCAATCAGAGCTTGATCCCATGAAATCAGTATGGCGGAACCGGGCGAATGCTCCGCCTGAGCGAGAAGATCAGCCGCAACGTAATCGGGGCGGGCGGTGTCGTCCGCTATGACAATTACTTCGCTGGGACCAGCAAATGAATCAATGTCCACGACCCCGAACACATGTTTCTTTGCCAGGGCAACGAACAGATTGCCAGGTCCAACAATCTTATCAACCGAAGAAATCTCCTTGGTTCCAAATGCCATGCCAGCGACCGCCTGAGCACCGCCAACACGGTAAACCTCGGTGACTCCAAGCTCGTGGCAAGTAGCGAGCATGTCGTTGTTATAAGCTCCAAAAGGCGTGGGGGGTGCTACGACGATGATTTCTTCAACACCAGCAACTTGAGCGGGAACGACTGTCATCAATACAGTAGACGGGTAAGCAGCCGCACCGCCGGGAACGCAGACCCCTACACGTTTGATCGGTACATATCGCTGCGTTAACTCAACTCCCGATCGGGGCTGGATCTTCACATTCTTGTGGAGAATCGCACTCTGAAATTCAATAACATTATCTCGAATTCGACGTATTGAATCCAATAGTTCAGCATCCGCCTTACCGTGTGCCTCGGCGAGCTCGTCCTTTGAGACTCGTAGTTCATCGGGCGAGAGGCTAACCTTATCCAATGCCGACGTGTATCGAAGTAGTGCGTCGGAGCCATCTCGCTGCACATCCGTGCAAATTTTTTCCACAACTTGAACCGGAGACAACGGCTTTCCGAAAACCTCCTCGGTCAAGGCCTTACCGCGGGGGCTGACGACATCACCTTGGGGGCTGAGCTTCTCTCGAAGTTGCGTCAGAATCTCAGCAGACCCTTTTCTTGCATCGACTCGCTGGATTTTTATCTCGTCTATCGTCATCTAACTGTTATTCCAAGAATCTATCTGACTACCAAGCAAAATCTGACCCCTTTGCGGGAATATCGGATTGCCTGATGGTCCCACCGGAGCCTAATCTGTTCATGATACGCCGATGCGGCAACTTTGTTTACCCGCTATCTGAACCCAGTCCGCAACCTGGAAACAAACTGGAAGGTTTCAGTACCTTCCCGAAACGGCACCTAAATGATATGCGATAGGCGACAAAACCCAACGAAAACAACCTGCACAAGAACATGGTAAGCATTTCAGAACCTATTGATTTACGCAGCGACACTGTCACAAAGCCTACACCGGAGATGTTGCAGGCAATGATGAATGCTCAGGTTGGTGACGATGTGATCGACATCGACCCCACTTTGCAGCAACTAGAAAATCTCACCGCGGAAATTCTTGGCAAAGAAGCTGCCATCTTCATGCCAAGTGGAACAATGTCTAACCAGATCGCATTGCGTTTACATTGCGATCGCGGATCGGAATTTATCTGCGAAGCAGACTGCCATATTCACCACTACGAGCAGGGGGCTTATGCTCAGTTATCTGGATTAGTTGCCAAGACAATCGCAGGGCAGGGCGGGGCACTTACAACTGAATCCGTCGAAGATACCATCAGCCCGGAAAATGAGCATTTTCTTCGAACTCGCTTGCTCTGCCTCGAAAACACCCACAATCGCTGGGGTGGCAGAATTCAATCACAAGCTGAGATCCAGAAGATATGCAGCTGGGCTCACCAGAACGCGCTGAAGACCCATCTGGATGGTGCGAGACTTTGGAATGCAGCCATTGCGTCGGGACTTACCGAACGGGAACTTTGCGAACCTTTCGATTCAATCAGTGTGTGCTTCAGTAAGGGCTTGGGCGCCCCGGTGGGTTCCGCACTAGCTGGCCCCAAGAGCCTGATTGCCGAGGCGAGACGTGCAAGAAAACTTTTTGGTGGCGGAATGCGTCAAGCTGGGTTTCTTGGAGCTGCTGCCCTTTACTCGCTCCAAAATCATCGAGAGAGATTGATAATGGATCACCAGCATGCCGAGCAAATTGGTAACGCCTGCGAAAACAACAAGGCGTTCAAAGTCCGCGACCATCGAATCGATACCAACATCGTGATTTGCGATGTTGATGCATCGGTCACCACCGCCGCGAATGTTGTTGATCAATTAAACCGCCAAGGCCTGCAATGCCTTTCAATGGGTAGACAAACGATTCGTTTTGTCACACACCTAAATGTATCCGGACAACAGATTGAGAACGCATGTAAGATTATCGAAACATGCGTTTAGCGAGTGATACGAATGCGCATTGAAATGTGATGCGTTGGAATGACATGGAATCAAATCAAAACGAAACACGAATCGCTTTGATCGCAGCGGCGGTGATCATGGTGATCTCCATCTTGCTTCGTGCGCCTTCCTGCTACGAAAGCCTCTGGGTCGATGAACTTCACTCAGCATGGTCTGTCTGGGGCAGCCTCAGTGAAGTCCTCGGACGGGCTCAGGCAGGACATCAGATGCCAATTTACTTTTGGGGACTTTGGTTTTGGAAATCCCTTTTTGGCATTTCAGAGTTTGCCCTGCGTTTCAGCAGTGTTTTGCCGGTGTCCTTAGCCTGCGCTCTTCTTGCCTACGGTTTCGCACGGCTTCGGTATGGCGTGATTGCAGGCATGGCGGCCGGACTTACGCTGGCTGTCGAGCAGAATTCAATTTTCTTTGGAACCGAATTACGTCCTTACGGGTGGGTAATTTTCTTTTCCGCTGTCACCCACCTCTGCTTCCTTTCTTTACTGCGGACCAACTCGCGATTGGCCAGTCAAAACATCTGGTCATCGATGCTGGCCAGCATCCTGGTTGCAGCGTTTCTGCAACCCACCTCGATCGGTACCCTTTTCGTTTACCCGCTGATTCTTCTATGTCATTGGAACCGTCGCAAACACGAACTGCGGGTCAAACCAAAAATCACATTGGGCGATCTTGCTTGGCTGCTTGGAGGCCTAGGATCCGTCGCGTTAATCTGGCAATTGAGCCTAGCGGAATCTTGGGGACAACGTGGTATCTGGAGTGCTTTTGGACAGTCAACCTCTCTTGAAGAAATCCTCCATGCTTGGAATTGGTGGTGGCTTTGGGCTATTCCTCTGACATTTGTCATCATCATCATGATTACCATAAAATTAAGAGACCGGCCTGAGTGTTGCCCGATGGAGATGAAAGCACTGATCTATCTCGCTTCGATTTGTCTGATAGTCACCTTGCTTTATTGGCTGGTTGCCTACAAGCCAATTGCTCCTGTTTGGCATCGGCGATACTTCATTGCATTGCTCCCGGGTTTTGCTTGCCTCACCGGTCTGTCGGTCACTGCCATCAAGAGCAATCTTATCAATAGCCGTTGGTTAATTATCTCGCAACGATCCAATCTTTTGGTCTCCTTGACGGCTTCCTTTTTTGTCATTGGGCTTGCTTGGGATCAAAACTTGCTGCGTAGACTACATCGGTATCCGGTTGCCTATGCAACACGAGGAGAGCATTGGCGCGAAGCAGCTAACTGGATCAATGAAAACGTTGATCGTGATCAGATTTTATGGCTCGCCCCGGGTCTCATCGAGGAAGAGAGCTTGAATCAACTTCCCAATTCACTGCCACAAAGAGACCCTCAGAACGAACCCTTCTTAACCAAACATGCAAAACTAAAAGAATATCTTAAGTACCCGCTTCATGGTCCCTATCAAACCAGGCAAAACATTCGATTGTGGATGCAGCGGAAAAACGTAAGCGGTGGTTATCAGAATACAAATCGCTCTAAAAATGATGACGACCAAGTTGAAATATTGTTGATTCGAAAGCCAAAACGATCTCTGAAAGAATTCAGCACGGATAACCAGTCCGTTATTTCGTTTGGAAATCTTTCACTGGTGCTCTTTGATCACCAAAAAACAAAATCCTCCGTCTCGGAATAGCTGGTGACGGTTTTCTATTCCGATGGTCATTTCTCTAACATCCGAAATCGCCTGTAAATGCAGTCATTACCCTCGAGTATCGTTTCCAAAACCATAAGGTTTTTCGGCTAACCCCATCATGCAACAGCAAACCATAAGGTCTTAACCTAATAGCGATTCCACCGGACATCTCCAGAGCATGGTCAGCCAGCGCGATCAATGGATAAATACTATAAAAACGATATCGAAAAGAATGATGGAGAACTTTCTTGCGTCGATCGAGGAACGCTGAGTACCCCGTTATTCTCAATGGTGATCTGGAATTGGTTGTCGATGGGCTAGTATGTAGTACCACGGCATTCACAGGGATCAGCCATGAAAAGTAGAACACAACTAGTCCTCACATCTGTCATGTTCGCGCTCTGCTCGAGTTCGGCAATGGGAGAAAATGCCGCGGAGAGAGGGTTCCGAGTCTTAACACGCAAGCCCATGCTGGGCAGCGACTTCAACCAGAGCACCTTCGATCAAGTCTGGAAATCATGGCCGAAGGACCTTCGCGATCGAGCCAGCACTGCTGATTCTGAAGAGCGACGGAAAATGATCTTTGACCGTTACGGTCTCACTCTTGAGCCAGTTGAGCAGTCCAAAAAGCCTTTGCAGTACGTTGTCAGTGACAACGGAGACTGGACCCTGAATTGCTTCGGGTGCCATGGCGGTACTGTCTACGGAAAACCCGTCCCAGGCGCCCCCAACAACCTGTTTGCACTTCAAACACTGACTGAAGAAATTAGGGCAACGAAGTTTCGCGTCGGTGCAGCCCTGTCTCGAATGGACATTGGGTCACTTCTCATTCCTTTGGGCTCCACACATGGCACGACGAATGCTGTGGTTTTTGGGATTGGCCTAATGAACCGAAGGGATCCACAACTCAACCTCATTAGCGCAGCTCCACAGCGGTTTGACCATCACGACATGGATGCTCCTCCATGGTGGTATTTCTACAAGCGTCCAAACCTTTACATCGATGGGTTTGCGGAGAAGGGTCATCGAGGACTCATGCAGTTCACGCTCATCCCAGAAAACGGACCGGAATTTTTCAAGTCGCACGAAGATGACTTTAAGGATGTGTTCGCCTACATCTCTTCACTGAGACCCCCGGCCTACACAAGCTCTATCAAGGCGACTCTCGCCGAAAGGGGAAAGAGTCTCTTTCAGGATCATTGCGCTGAATGTCATGGTACTTACGGTGAAGCATGGACTTATCCCAATCGTCGAATACCGTTAGATGAAATTCAAACCGACCCTGTTCGCTTGCATGCACTCCCTCGGTCTGGACGTTCGAAATACGCAGCAAGCTGGTTTGCCCATGCTGGTGAAGAAGCGGAACAAGTGACTGAAGTCAATCCCGATGGATACGTTGCACCTCCACTTGATGGAATATGGGCATCAGCACCTTATTTCCACAACGGCAGTGTTCCCACGCTTTGGCACGTCCTGAATCCCCAAGCACGCCCAAAGGTGTGGCGTCGCAAAGCGTTACAACTGGACGAAGTGAAGGTTGGACTGCAAATTGAGTCGGTCAGGGAAGTGCCAGTGGATCTACGCGATCCAGCATCAAAACGAAGCTATTTTGACACGACCGTTCGCGGAAAAAGCAACGAAGGTCATGATTATCCAGAGGTGCTAGATCAAGCTGAAAAATCGGCTGTTCTGGAATATCTAAAGACATTGTAAAAGGTCAACGATTGTCACCGCTTACGTTTTCCACAACCAATCCATCGTTCGGCGAGAACTATCTCTTGGTCGGAGACAAAGACCCAACTATTAAGACTCCCAGCCGTCATCTTTCGATCGGATCAACTCGCGAACACCCTTTAAATGCCATAAAAAGAACACCGTACCGAGTGCCATTAGAGCACTGCAAACATAGAACATTAGTTGCGGTCGGTCACCGAATGCGGGACGAACGACCCAATAAAGGATTGCCGCTACTGTCATGAAGGCAAAAGACACGGCATTGGCCGTTCCCAAATATCGTCCTCGCTCTGAATCCGGTGACAAGCTCTGAAGAAGCGACTGAAGGGGAACAATATAGAAGCCGGCGAAGAAACCGGCCCCAAGGATGAACCAGCCGACATTGCTAAAGGCGATCCGAGCAGAGCCATCACCGCCCGCCAAAGCTGGAGGCACAACTGCCAGCAGAAGAAAAAAGATCGTCAAACCCACGGCACCGACCGGGATCAATCGGGGTTCAATGTGTCGTCCGGAGACAAAACCGGCAACACCACAACCCACACCAATTGCAACTCCCAACACGCCCATCAGTACACTTGCCTCAGCCCGAGTGATGCCCAAAACAACCGTGTACTCGGGAACAATAAACAAAGCGATGCCCGCCAGAAGATAGAAGTAACCCCACGCCAACATAATCATTAGCAGGGGAGTTTTTGCCATCTCTCGCATCGTCGAGATGTACGTCTCAAAGGGATTCCATTGGTAAGACAAATCGCGACTCCCAGGCTTTAACTTGGTTAAAAATGTAGACGCAAGAAGCCCGAAAACAGCCGTGACCACTATCGCAAGTGCTGGCAACCATAAAACGCCTGCTTGGCCGGTCTGGGGACTGTAGCGATCACTCACTAAACCAGCGATCAACGTCCCAAAAATCACCGCCGCATTGGTCAACATATTGATCGTACCGTTCGCACGACTGAGCTGATCATCTGATACCAACTCCGGTATCATTCCATACTTGGCTGGACCAAAAAAACTACTTTGACAAGTCAAAGCAATCAATGCCGCCAAGGTCATCCAAAGGTTCCCAATGTAAAAACCATAACCCGCGAGCGCGGCAATCGGAATTTCAATTGACTTGACCCAAAGCGTGACAACTCGCTTGGAGTAGCGGTCAGCTAGCTGCCCAGCAATTCCGGACAGGAAAATGAAGGGTACGGTGAAGCAGACCCCGACAATACCCTGACCACCATCACCTAATTTTCCAGACCAAGCTCCATCGATCACCATGAACGTCAAGATACCTTTCAAGACGTTATCATTCATTGCGCCGAAAAACTGAGTCGCAATAAGACTCAAAAATCCGCGATTAAGAAGTGGGTTGGCCATAAGTCCACATCAACAGAGTTTTAAAATTAGAAGGCTTAGCTTAACAGAAAAAGATCTCAAAATGCCTCAGCTGAAACAATCATCGGCGTGGCAATCTACGGGGGAGCCTCGCAGAGCTTAAGAGCCCATAAAGATCGATATTTTCGACACAGAGTAAAAACCTTTGCCGTTCAGTAATGTCGATTCATCGGACACTGGTGAGCTTGACGTTCGTTTGAATTCGAAAAAACGGCCAAGAATGGTGGGTGATCAGCACCACTTAGCTGCGTCGGAATTCTCGAGCAATCGCTGCTTCAGCGACCAAGAGGCGTCTGCCACAAACCCATACAGCAACTCGAATCGATAAGGTTCGGATCTCGGGAGAGAAAATTGCAGGAAGCTTCATTTACCAGTCACAGCTCAGTTAATGGGAGATCTCGGGAATTCCAGTTGGATTCCAAATCTCTGCTTCACATAACGGATCAGAATCCAGCTCACCAACTCGGAAATGAAGCCAAGGTTACCTATCGTGTTGGTGGCAGCATTTGCATAACCACCTACCTCACACTTCGCACCCTATCATCAAATCATTCTCGCGGTCGCAAGATTGAAAAGACGAACGGAGGGTAGCGTTAAGGTTTATGACAAACCCAGAACATCAAACATGTTGAACATGCCCGCTTTTTTTCCCATCAACCATTTCGCCGCGGTGAGTGCCCCGGACGCATAACAATCTCGGTTGCTTGCCGCGACCGAAAGTTCAATCTTTTCTCCCATCATTCCAAAGATGATGGTGTGCTCACCTGGATTATCGCTAACTCGAATCGCGTGATACCCAATCTCAGATGAACTTCGTTCACCTGTGTCACCCTCTCTTCCATGAACATGCTTGATACCCTCGCCAAGCTCATTGGAAATTAATTCCCCAAACCTAAGCGCTGTCCCACTTGGTGCATCCACCTTATGCCGATGGTGACGTTCTAGAATTTCCACGTCCAAACCACCTGTCACATCCTTGAGGGAATGAGCGGCTTGCTGTGACAACTTCATTGCCAAGTTAACGGCAAGTGACATACTCGGAGCCCAAACCACCGGAATCTGCTTTGATGCAACATGCAAACCCTCTTTCTGATCATCCGAAAGTCCGGTCGTCGCAACGACTAACGGCAGGTTCATCTCCAAGCACTTTTTGACACAACCCTCAACCGCTGCAGGCAGAGAAAAATCAATCACGACTTGAGTATTGCTGGACCACTGATCCGACAAATCAACCCCCGCATTACCACATCCTGCAACCGTTCCCGAGTCCTGCCCGAGAAGTGGGCAGGACGAGCTTTCGATTGCCGCATCAAGCTTAATGCAAGAGTCTTCTAATGCGAGGGCAACAACCCGCCGCCCCATCCGTCCGGCGGCTCCGTGTACTGCGAGATGAATTGGAGATGACATAAGAGCAATCCCTAAATGGGTCGGCAAAAAGAGAGAAGAATAACAAGAAGAATTCAGATGACCACCAAGAACAGATGTCTGCGCGCGGTCGTGCGCACTGTGACCCGATCAATTTATTCGATATGCCCAATAATGCGACACCACTGGAAAAGCAGGTGTCAACAATCACGGGATTCGTGGTTGTTAAACCCGGCTCTATCTTATTGGATGGCCAGCCAAATGGCCCGACGGAAAAAGGGATCACGGGCCAGACTGACCGTGAGCTAGGCATAAAGCTGGATCGCTTTGATGATATCCTCAAGCTCATTTGGCACCGCCACAGCCCGGTTTGCGTGACTCGCTTTTCGGACGCCACGACTTGCCAAGGTCTTGTTAAACATTTCCTGATCCGTCGTGTGGTAGGCAACCGTGGCTGTTGGATCCTTCAACTCGTGACCAGTCAACACGCAAACCACTCGATCACTCGGTGCAATGAGGCCTTCACGTCTTAACAGTTTTGCTCCAGCAACACTCGCTGCGGAAGCTGGTTCACAGCCGAATCCACCAGCACCCACCTTCGCCTTAGCATCAAGAATCTCCTGATCGCTGACCTGTCGAACCACACCATCCATCCACTCCAACGCACGCAAACATTTCTTCAAATTAACAGGACGGTTAATTTCTATTGCACTGGCAATCGTATCGGCCTTCTTTGACTCACGATCCATCAAGTCGTTGTACTCCACGATCGGATCCATCGAGACGTTTCCACCATTCCATCTCACGCCTCGCCGCTCGTACAACTCATAAAGCGTATCAGCACCTCCCGCATTGATGACAGCTAATCGCGGCACACGATCGATCAGCCCAAGCTTCTTCAGTTCTGCGAAGGCTTTTCCAAACGCACTACTGTTTCCGAGATTACCCCCGGGTACCACAATCCAATCCGGCACTTCCCAATTCAAAGCCTCCAGCACCCGAAACATGATTGTCTTTTGACCTTCAAGTCGGAATGGGTTGACACTGTTAACGAGATAAATTCCCAGCTCATTGGCAACCTGACGAACGCGAATCATGGCATCGTCAAAGTCTCCCGCAATCTGCACCGTCAAAGCTCCATAATCCAGAGCTTGGCTTAGCTTGCCGTAGGCAATTTTACCGCTGCCGACAAAAATGATGGCTCGCATCAATTGCGTGGCACTGCAATACAACGCAAGTGATGCACTGGTGTTACCCGTGCTCGCACAGGCCGCTCGTTTTGCACCCATCGCATTAGCATGTGTGACCGCGGCACACATGCCATTGTCCTTAAAACTTCCCGAGGGATTCATCCCTTCGTACTGCAGATACAGATGGTCCTGAGACATACCCACGTACTTGGCAACGTGGTTTGCTTTCTGCAAAAGTGTTTGGCCCTCACCGACCGTGATTACCTCACGTTGGTGGACAAACGGTAACAACTCATGAAATCTCCAAACACCGCTAAAACGAATGGGATTGGTTCGTTGACTCCAAGCCTCTTCAAAATCTCGCAGAGAACTTGGTACTGCTACCCGTTGCCAGTCATAATCAACATCCAGCAAATCACCGCAACGATCGCAGGAGGTCCTGATACTTCGGGCCTCGTAGGTCGCACCACAACTGGGGTTGATGCAACGCTGGAGCGCCAGATCAGTCTGGGTCGCATTGTGTTGACTGGCAGTTTGCAACATGGCTAAACCAATGGATTCAAATCAATTATTTACGATGAACGTTGTTCATTCCGCTCGGTCGACAAACTTTGTTTTGCCGATTCGATTGTTTTATCTGTTCAACGATCTGACCAGCCCAAAAACTGCTGGCAAATTGAATAGGCCGCAAACCATACAGATTAAAAAAGCAGCGGCACCGAGTCGAAACGCTCTGGAGTTCAATCCCTTATGAGGCATTCACTGCGATCAGAATAGATGCTCTACCCCGTTTTGTCGCGAGATTCGGGTTTGCGGTACAGACGAATATCAGGGCAAGATACCAATTAGTTCGATAAATTCGGCTGTCCGACAAATCTTCGGGGATCCGGAGACCTTTTTAACCTACTAAATCAACTCGGTTGAGAGATCAACTTTCATGGATTCCTCGTTTGATCACACCGATGAGACTGCCCCGAGTCCCAAATCGCCCATTGCCACCGAGACCGAACCGGCTCGAGACAGCCCACCTGAGTCCAAACAGCTAATCCCCGGGATCCTTTTTGCTCTGCTTGCATCTTTGGGTTTAGCCGCCGATCTCACCAGCAAGCAGTTGATCTTCCAATGGCGCGGTCTACCGGGGCAATCTGATCCATGGTGGCTGATTGATGGGGTTCTCGGTATCCAAACCGCAGTGAACCCAGGGGCCGTTTTTGGCATGGGTGCGGGAAAGGGTATGCTTTTCGCTGTGTTCTCAATCTTTGCAATTGCCGGAATCGTTCTCTGGATGTTTCGCTTTGGCGGTTGTCAATCCAAATGGCTAACTTGGACGCTAGGCCTAATTACCGGCGGTATTCTCGGAAATCTCTATGATCGACTCGGATTTTGGTGGGACGACCACCTTCCGTTGGAATGGAAAAGTGGTGTTCGAGACTGGGTTCTTTTTCGCGTCGAAGGATTACCATTTTTTGATCCATGGCCGAATTTCAATATTGCGGATGCATTATTGGTGGTCGGAGCGTGCATGCTTCTCTACCAATCACTCGTTCTCGAGAACAACCAAAAAGAATCCGAGAGGATGATCTCCGATTAAGGTTTCCTGAGAAAGTTAAAAGACTCCCAATCAACAGCATTCAAGCTATCCCCTGAGAACCTATTTTTCATGAGCCAGAACAACGCTAAGTCCGAGAAAACGAGGCAATTCCCCGATTTGGGCACACTTCATCATGGGCGATTATGCTCCATGATTGATGCTTGCTTGAAAGCAGGGCATCACACACTGAAGTATTTCCGAAGAAGTGACTTGAGGATTGAAGCTAAGTCAGATGATTCACCAGTGACCATCGCGGATCGCGAAGCTGAGCAGTTAGTTCGGGATCAACTTGGCAAGGAATATCCCGATGACACGCTTCAGGGGGAAGAATTTTCTGAGAAAACCGGTACAAGCACTTATCGGTGGATCGTGGATCCAATCGATGGCACCAAATCCTTTGTCTGTGGTGTTCCCCTCTATTCGTGCCTAATCGCATTAGAGAAGGAAGGGGAACCGATAGCCGGGGTGATCTACATCCCAGCAACCGGCGAAATGGTCTTCGCGGCCCAAGGCGAAGGGTGTTGGTACAGGGCAGGAGACGATCAAGACTGGAAAACATCGCGAGTTTCCGACAAGAAGCGACTCACCGATGCGGTGTTTCTTACCAGCCAAGCAGACTTATTTCGTACCCAAGGTGCCGAAGTTGCCTTTCAGGAACTCGAAAAACAATCCTGGGTCAGCCGAAGCTGGGGTGACGGCTACGGATACCTTCTTGTGGCTACTGGTCGAGCAGACGTGATGGTCGACGCTGTCTGCAACCCTTGGGATGTTGCCGCAATGGTCCCAATACTAGGCGAAGCAGGTGGATGCTTTACGGACTGGAAAGGCAACATCACCCCCAGAGGGGGTAATGGAATCGGTACAAACGGCAATCTTCATCAGCAGGTGGTTGAAATACTCTCTCAACCAATGCGTTAAAGCATTCTGATCGCCAGACTTTCGCCATCTGTCCATTTACAAATTCACCGAACTAAGCGTAAACTACGCGACTTGCTTCAAGGACGACCGCCGATCAGATCCGTACACACACGTGACTGCTGATCTTCTGTTCACCGTCCCCTGCGGCGTGTTGTTACACCCGTAGGTCAGTCCAGCTACCCAAAGTCCATCCGTCTATCGTGTTTGATTCTCTCTCAGAAGGCCTTCAATCCGCTTTCAAAAGCCTGTCCGGAAAGGGCAAGCTGACCGAGGGCAACATGCGCGATGGGCTCGACATCGTTCGCACCGCGATGTTGGAAGCGGATGTTAGCTACTCGGTTGTTGATGACTTCATGTCTCACGTCTCTGAAAAGGCGTTGGGAAAGCGAGTGCTGTTGAGCCTGCGTCCTCACGAAGAACTCGTCAACATCGTTCACGGCGAGTTGACTTCAATTCTAGGACCAGTCGATCCGTCCTTGCACCTCAAGAAAGAGGGTCCGACGATCATCATGCTCTGCGGACTGCAGGGTAGCGGCAAAACAACCACTTGCGGAAAGCTCTCTCAACTACTCTTGGAAGAAGGTATCAAGCCACTCTTGGTTGCGGCCGACCTCCAGAGACCTGCCGCGATTGATCAATTGCATGTCATCGGTAAGCAACTCGGGGTTCCGGTCTACAGTGACCAAGGAAACACCAATCCCGTCAAAGTTTGCCAAGCCGGTGTTGCGAAAGCGAATGAAGAGGACGCCCGAGTCGTCATTCTGGATACTGCGGGTCGTCTGGCTATCGATGAAGAGTTGATGGCGGAACTTCAGAAAATTGACAAGAAAGTCAGCCCTGATCAAGTCTACCTGGTCGTCGACGGCATGACGGGACAGGATGCAGTCAACAGCGCCGGAGCTTTCAATGATGCTCTTGAGCTAGATGGCGTCATCATGACAAAGCTCGACGGGGATGCTCGTGGCGGAGCACTTCTGTCGGTCAAGCATGTCACAGGAGTTCCCATCAAATTCATCGGAACTGGTGAGCATTTTGATGCGTTGGAACCCTTCCGGCCCGAGGGAATGGCTGGACGTATCTTGCAAATGGGTGACATCGTCGCCGCCGCAAGGGAAGCACATCGAATTGTTGACGAGAAAGAGCGGGAAGAACTCGAAGCCAAAATGGCTTCCGGTGATTTCACTCTGGATGACTTCAAAAAGATGATGGAAAAGGTTTCAAAGCCAGGACTGATGGGGAAAATGGTCGGACTGATGCCAGGCATGAATCAGTTCAAGGATGTCTTGGAAAGCGATGAAGCCGCCGGTGGCATTCGCCAGACAATCGGCGCCATCAACAGCATGACGATGGTCGAACGTCGGAATCCGAAAATTATCGACGCCCATCGTAGAAACCGAATCGCAAAAGGAGCTGGTGTGCAAACGCCAGTTGTCAGCCAACTGATCAAACAATTTGAAGTGATGAAACCCCTGATGCAAGGAATGGCCGGTCAGGGTGTTGGAGATCGGATGAAGATGATGCAGCAACTTCAATCCAGCGGAGCGATGTCTGATCCCAACATGCAAGGACTCAAAGTGAAGAAGGGCACAGGTAAACGACTCTCTGCTGCCGAAAGAGCAAAACAGAAGCGAGAAAGAGACAAATTACGACGCAAATTGAAACGCGGCAAGAGATAATGAGTGATTGGATGGGTTGCCGCTTTCGCACTCAAAGCAGAACATTTGAGAGCTTCTTTCCCAGCCAATCAAAAACATACATGAAGTGCTAGGCGTGCTAGCACCGACCCGGTTTCTGGCATTTTCCGCCAGACCCCAGGCAGTCTGACTGAAGTTGAACCCCAAAATTTGGAAACAACACCTTATGGCAGTTCGTATTCGATTGAAGAAGATGGGTCGAACCCATCGGCCTTACTATCGCGTTTGCGCGATGGATCAACGCAGCCCTCGTGATGGTCGCGTGATTGAAGAACTTGGTACTTACGACCCAATGTGTCCAGAAACTGATGCTCGAGTTTCGCTGAAAAGTGAGCGTGTTGATTATTGGCTCAGCGTTGGGGCTCAACCCAGTGACAAAGTGGGTGTGTTGATCAAGAAGTACGGTACCAACGGCACCCACTTGGACGCTCGCGAAGCCGCACTTGAACGACTTGGCAAACGAAAAGAGTACACACCTGCTCCACCAGAACCTGCCAAGAAAAAAGAAGAGCCGAAGGCGGAAGAGCCTGCAGCGGAGGAACCCGCAGCAGCTGAGGAATCGGCACCAAAAGAAGAAACCGCCAGCGAATGAACCAGAGAGACAGAGTGAGATAGATCGCTTGGCTGGCAGACATTTGGATCCATTGCACATCAATCCGCAAATAATCCAAGGGTTGCTGCAGCGAACGGATACATCAAAAGAGGTCCCAGCTTTCACTGAGGTTACTCCCGATGCGATTCGACATTATCACTCTGTTTCCTGCGATTTTTGATGGCTACCTTTCTCAAGGGTTGCTCGAAAAAGCGATTCAACGCGAGTTGATCGATATCCATCGGCACGACCTACGAGATTGGGCCCCACCTAGTGTTCACCGTCCAGTTGATGACAAACCGTTCGGTGGCGGACCGGGGATGTTGATCCAAGTCGAACCGACTGTGAACTGCATTGAGAAGGTGGAAACGATGGATCCACGACCAATGCGAAAGTTATTGCTTACCCCACAGGGACGGCAATTTGACCAGCGTATGGCAGAGGAGTTTGCCGAAAGCGAACGAATTGGCCTTATCTGCGGTCGATATGAAGGTTTTGATCAGAGGGTGATAGATATTCTGGAACCCGAAGAGGTCAGCATTGGTGATTTCATCTTGAATGGAGGTGAAACTGCCGCGATGGTGATCGTTGATGCTGTCGTCAGGCTTTTACCTGGCGTGCTTGGCGATTCACAGAGTAACATTGATGATTCATTCAGCCGCGGTAATCGGTTGCTTGAATTTCCACAGTACACCAGACCGAGAGAATTTAGAGGACACAAGGTTCCCGAAATCCTCCTTGGCGGAAACCACGCGGCCATTGAAAAATGGCGAGATGAGCAAAGCCGCCAAAGAACGATTCAACGTCGAAGTGATTTACTTCCAGAAGAGCCTTCATCATCGAATTGACTCGGATTTTATAAAGCAAAAATTTAACTAACGATTGAGTAAGTCCAATGTCTCAAGCCATTTTAGATCTTGTCGAAAAATCCTATCTCAAAGAAAACCCCCCACAATTTGACGTTGGTGACACCGTTGATGTTCACCTGAAAATTCTTGAGGGCAACAAAGAGAGAATTCAGGTATTCAGCGGTGTGGTCATCTCACGTGCCGGAAGCGGAAGCCGCGAAATGTTTTCAGTTCGCCGAATTGTCGCTGGTGAAGGTGTCGAACGAAAGTTTCCCCTGCACAGTCCAAGAATTGAGAAAGTCGAAGTGAAACGCAGTGCGATTGTTCGCCGTGCAAAACTTTACTTCCTCAGAGATCGTGTCGGAAAAGCTGTTCGACTCAAGGAACGCCGTCGCTCGTAAGGCTCGTATTTTTAAGTCAAGAAAATTTGCCGTCTCGCGTTCAGAGACATAACATTACGCCTCGCACCACAATCGTGGTGCGAGGCTTTTTCATGTCGACTTTTTATCTCACGGCAAACGGATTCGCATTGTTCGATCATGGGGACCAACCACCGCTGACAAAGAGAACTTGGTTTCCATGGTTTCGCGAAAAGTATCTCGCTTTTCGATACGGAAGAATTGACCGCGTTGCTCCAGTGGGGCTTCAAGGAGAGCAAATCGCAGCGAGATTCTTACGTCAGAACGGTTTTCATATCTTGGCCCATAGTGCGCGTGATCGACTTGGGGAAATTGATCTTATCGCGACGTCTCCACAGCGGGACATCATTATCTTCCTCGAAGTGAAGACCCTATGGACGAGCAAACCCGGTCATCCAGCGGATCGTGTGGACCGTGACAAACAGTGCAGAATCACAAAGGCCGCGCTGAGATACCTAAAACGCAATCAACTACTGGAAGTTAAGACTCGATTTGATGTCATTGCGGTGCGACTTCCCAACCAACCATGTCGAGCAATCCAAATCTCACACATTGAAGCAGCTTTCGATGCAGTCGGTGAGTATCAATTCTTTCATTGATACTCACCGACCGCTTCAATTCAACATGTTTTTGCTACGGTAGAATTCGGTTGCCGCAGAATCAGCAAATTGAACAAGAAGAGCTAGTGATTAACGTCGCACTCAGAGGGCGGGGGTCAACACAATGAGGGATCCAATACACCGTTGTCAGCGAATCCTTTTTCTCGTAACAAACACGCATCACATCGGCGACATGGAACTCCGCCCTCTTCCGGATCATAGCAAGAGAGCGTTACGCCGTAATCAACATCTAATGCCAACCCTTTGCTGATGATCTGTGCCTTGGTTAATTGAATCAACGGTGTGTGAATTCGCATTGAGCCATCACCTTCTACGCCAGCCTTCGTTGCCAAATTTGCCATAGCCTCAAATGCTTTGATGTACTCTAGGCGACAGTCAGGATAGCCACTGTAATCAAGTGCGTTGACACCAATAAAAATATCCGTTGCCGAGATAGTTTCTGCGAAGGCAAGGGAGAGTGACAAGAAAACGGTATTGCGAGCTGGGACATACGTAATAGGAATCGTTTCACCAATTCCCTGAACATCATCGTGCTTGGGAACCTCCAGTTCCGGATCGGTCAAAGCAGATCCACCGAATTGACTCAGATCGATATCAACAATTCGGTGACTCGCCGCGCCGAATTCTCTGGAAAGATTACTCGCTCGATCAAGCTCATAGGAATGCCGCTGACCGTAACGGAAGCTAAGGGTATGAACCTCGTAATGTTCTGATTTTGCAATTGCCAAGCATGTGGCACTGTCGAGTCCACCGGAAAGAAGTACAACTGCTTTTTTATCTTTTGACATCAGCTCGTTTGGTTTTATTGACTTGTAAATCGAATTCAGTAGGAATCTTTTTGTTGCAAGGGTAGCCTAAGAAAACAAGTCCGTGACTGGTTTTCCCAATCCATCTTTTGTGACGTAGAATGGACGTCCCTCTACTTCGTATCCCGTTTTAGGCGAGACACCCATGGCGGTCATCATCGTTGCGTGAAGATCTGGAATGCTGACAGGATTCTCAACTGCGACAAGAGGTCTTTCATCTGCCGTCTTGCCGTAGACAAAACCTTTCTTCATACCGCCACCAAACATCACAACACTTGTTCCACCGGTGAAATGCCGGTGTAAACCATAATGTTTCATCTCGGTAACGATATCGACCTTTGCAGTCGCCTGATCACGTGCATTCGATCCAGGCACCCCCTCGATGAGAGCATCTCGGCTGAATTCGGATGCCAGAACCACCAAGGTGCGATCCAACAGCCCACGCTGTTCCAGATCCAACACTAGCTGGGCAATCGGCGCATCGATTGCGTCATGCATACTCGCCACCGTTTCATGGCCATTCGCGTGTGTATCCCAATGCAAAAACGGTACATATTCCGTGGTCACTTCAATAAATCGAGCCCCGGACTCGACCAACTTTCGAGCCAGTAAACAACCTTGCCCAAACCGGCTTTTACCGTACAAAGCCCGCGTCTCATCGGTCTCGACATGAAGATCGAAGGCTGCACGCTTTGACGAACTTAACAGTTGGTGTGCATTATCAAGCGAGCGAAGAAGCGATTGCTGCTGAAAGTCACTCATCAAATCTCGCTGAGGGCTACGATCCAGCAACCGTTGAAAAAGGTTTTGACGCTCAGAAAAACGACGACCTGACATACCTGCCGGAGGGCGGACCGCATTGGCAGCATCCTCTGGGAATGGAAGATTCATCGGCGCGAACTCACTTCCGAAAAAGCCGGCCGTCGTGAACGCCTTCAATTCCTCACTCTCACCCACTCCTTCAAGTCGCTGACCAATATTGATGAACGGTGGTATCACAGGATCACGAGGCCCTAAAACCTTGGCAATCCACGAACCCAAATGAGGGCAAGCAACCGTTTGGGGCGGTACATAACCGGTGTGCCAATGGTACTGGTGCCGTGAATGCAAAATACTCCCAAGATCCTCCTGCACTGCCGAGCGAATAAGAGTTGCTCGATCCATGACCCCGGCGATTTTCTCAAGACCCTTGCAGACCCTTAAACCGCTCACCGCTGAATCAATTGCTGGAAAGGTACTCAGCATCTCCTTGACAGGCAGACCAGCTCGAAAAGGCTCGTAGCGTTTGGGGTCAAATGTATCGGGAGCCGCCATGCCCCCTCCCATCCACAGGACAATGCATGCGTCCGCCGTGGGTTCAACCGCCGGTTGAACTTGTCCAACTTCCTCCGCAACCAACTCCACTGCCTCATTGCTCATCCACGCCGCCAAAGAGGCGGAAGAAAGTTTTTGAAGAAAATCCCTCCGTATCAGTCGACGTGGGGCTTCCTGATCAATTTCGTCATGCATTTTGCTTTATTAGACCTCTGACCAATAGTAATCAATGCCGCTTGTTGGTGATATCAACGCAGGAACCATGCGAGGTAACTTTTGTGCAAGCAGCCTCTAAGTCACCGCACCTTTCTCATAAAATCATTCAAATTCGTGAAGCTCAAAACTTACACAAGTCAGCGAATTAGCAGAAACTCTGGGCTCATAAAGATTGACCACATCACGTCTTCAAGTTGATCTTCTTCTGGGTTCTGACCTAAAAATGATTCTGCCACCCTTTTCTCCTCGATGGTTGGTAATCGAGAGAATGCGAATTGGTAAAGATAGGTAATCATGTCATTTTCTCTGATCAGCGAATTTTGAAGTAAGTTCCGAGCTCCAGTTTGAAGGGCACGCGAGAAGTCTTCACCGTTCGAGAGATCCATTGCTTCAAGTGTTGACAAATCAGTTGGACGCATCGAAACAATCTGCTCTCGCATTGGTCGCCCAAGCGATTTCTGAAAAGCATTATTTTTAATCAACGAGGCTCTGACCATCAGAACCTCTTTCGTGGAAGCAAGTGCTAAAGCGGTCGGTGCTTGCGTCCTGACAGCCTTTTCCCATTCCTCCAACGACGCCACAAGCGTGACATCAATCCATTTACCTGTGATGGAACCCAAATGACCCACTCGTTCTGCAGGTTTATTCAGATTGACTTTCCAGCTTTTATCGGAAGTGACCGCCAACCTTTCCTCATCTTCTAAATCCAATCTTGCTTCAAAAAACAGTCCAGCCGGATTTGGGCTATTCCCTCCATTTGATGCGACGATAACGATCTCATTTTCTCCTTGACGCAAAAAACTCTGCAAGGAAAAGGCCTGAGGATCGTTCCACTCGTTCCCATCACCAACGTGAAGACCATTAACGTAGAGTTTGAACGTATTATCGCAACTCACTACCGCGCCACCGCGTAGCACCTCCTTTGTCAGGCGGATTACCTTCTTGAAAGTGATCGTTTCCCCTGACGGTGGTATTTGTCCATTTTCTGCAGACGGTCCCCAAATCCACTTCGCAGAGAAATTTTTGTAGGAATCTGACACTCCATCAAGCTGGGCTCGAACGATCGGGGCATCGATTTTTCCAGGAGCTGCGCCGGTGACCTGCCATACACCATCCAGGAACTGTTCCGCGGTCAGTCTTCGAGTTAGCGGTCCCTCGAAAAAGAAGTTTGAACCATCTGACTCATCAAACTGCGAAGATTTTGATTGGTAGGCAGCTGACATCACAATTAACCGAAGTACCGACTTCAGATCATATTGCTGATCAACGAGATAGACCGCTAAGAAATCTAAAAGATCTTCGCTCCAAGGGCGGGTCTGCATAGCATCCAGTGGATGGACAATACCGTGACCAAGCAATTGGTACCAAAGTCGATTGACAATCGTTCGTGCAAAACGCCCGTTCTGCTTATCTGTCATCAACTCAGCAAGTTGTGAAAGCCTTTCAGATCGACTCGCATCCGGGTCAATTTGACCCAACGTAGGAAACAACCAAGCGGGCGTTGCATTCCTACCCAAAGGCTTATCACATCGATGGATTTCCAGGGGTCGCTCCGCATAAACCGCTGCTAATCCAAAAGCCTGATCCAATGTCCAACGGTCGATAAAACTGTCGTGGCAGGATGCACACTTTAAATTGATTCCCAGAAACGATTGCGCCACACTCTGCGCAAATTGAATTTCGATCGTTTGCCCAGCACTGACCTCACCACGCCATTTTATCCCGTCGATGAAACCTCGCATCTTATCACTGGAAGGTGATATTAATTCTCGAACCATCACATCATAGGGTTTGTTGCCAAGCAGCGACTGATAAAGCCAATCACTAATCTGGCGTCTTCCACCGGTGATGAAGCCTGTTCCGCTGTAATCATTCCTCAGAAGGTCATTGAAGAAACTCATCCAATGATCGGCGTAGTCAATAGACTGATCTAATAGTCGATCGATAACCAATTCGCGTTTATCAGGGCTTTCGTCGGCAACAAATTCTTGCAACTCCGAAACCGCGGGCAGTAAACCAATCAGGTCAAGCGACACTCTGCGTAAAAACTCTGAATCGGATATCCCCTCAGGTGTGGCAATATCTCGCTGCCGCTGATAGTCATCAACAAGGCGATCGATTGGATTTGATCGATCTAGGTAAGCTTTTGGTAAAACCGGTCGTCTAGGAGATAAAGCTGGCTCGTATCGAACTTCAGAAAAATCAAACCCATCCGCCCAAGATGCACCTTCGGCTATCCAGTTTTTCAGCAGGTCAAATTCCGAATTTGACACACGCGCTCGTTCGGTTGGTGGCATCTGCTGATCCGGATCATCAGAACTAACCAACTGCAGTAAAACAGATCCATTGATATCACCAGCTTCGACGAATCCAGAATCCAATACTTGATTGCGGCTATTTATCGAGAAGCCACCCTTAGCTTCGATTCCACCGTGACACTCAACGCAATGCTTTTTCAAAATCGGCACAATATCGTGCGAGAAATCAATCTCACCTGCAATGACGAAACCGTCAGTAATTACCCAAAAGACAATCAAAACCTTAATTATCACCGACGCAGAAATCTCTTGCTTTTTCGAATTCCAGAGAAGGTTGCGATTAGGTGAATTACTTGAGTTCAAATTCAGCATCAGAGCACAGAAGACTTTGAGTTACATAAAATAATCATGGTTCCATCACCATATCACATCACCTCCACGTCACTGCGGAGTAAACCCACTCCCAATGTGGGATATTTCGGCCCACGCGTATGTTGCCACAGTGCAAGGCAATTCATTACCGACCAACCGTCAAAATCGAAAGCCGATATCGATTTTTCGGCTAAGCCTGTCAATTTAATGAAATGACAAGGGCGATGGGATTAGCCATCACCCAGGAACTCCAATCAAAACACAAGGTCATCTGCACTCTCGACACCGAAATAACTTTGACACCGTCTTACAGAGTCACCAAGATCAGAGATCGTTCTCGTCAATTGCTGCAAAGGATTACCAAGACCAATTTACCAATGGAGTATTTGATACCGGTCGAAAGCCGACCTCAACAATAATCCCATGGATCATTGAATGGAAATTGAATCAATCTGTATCACGCTTGATAGACGCGTTGCTTGAACTTTGGTCTTGGCCGAATCGACAACGATGGCCGAGCATCGCTTAGAAGCTCCTGTCGTATTTGACGTATTCGCAGCGGATTTCTAACAAGCTTGCCGGAATAAGCTTTGGTTTTCTCACCAAAACACAATCACTTTTTCCACAGTTTTCTACCGATCGATGGATTGTAGTTTGTCCAGTTTCCGTCGGCAGAAATGTCTGACTCAATCACGCTTGTATAAGATGCGACTTTTGCGTCTAAGTTATCGAGATGATGAAGGACCACTGCCTCCATGGTGACTGGCAATCGTGGGCTTCCGTACTCTAATTGCCCGTGATGACTAACTATTAAATGCTCGAGGTGATGCTGCAGTTCCTTGCAAAATTCCACTTCAGACTGAACCTTCACTTGGCGAATCTTTTCATCCAGCAATTGAACTCCTATCACAATGTGACCCACTAATTGCCCACGGTCCGTGTAGGACGCTTCGCCGCCTCCAGACATTTCGTCTATTTTCCCAAGATCATGCAAGAATGCACCAAAGATGAGTAGTCCCTGATCGACTTGCGGGTACCGAGGTGCGACCAGCTTGGCAAGCTCCATCAGGTCGAGCGTATGCTGCAACAAACCGCCTGGATAGGCATGGTGATGACTAACGGCTGCTGGCGCCCGCTGAAAAGCATTGACAAATTTTTCGTCACCGAGGAAAGCTTCACCGAGCAATCGCAAGTGTTCTTGATTCACACTCAGCAGCAATTCACGAAGCCGTTCCAACAACTGACTTGACTTGGATTGGTCAAATTGTTCGTAGTCGGAAATCTCCACCTCATTGGGATCCATTCGCTCAATTTTGGACGCAATGACTTGCAATTGCCCATTGTGAACCTGGGTCCGTCCTGAACAATGAAGGAAATCACCGCGATCAAAGGAGTCAAAGATTCGCTCATCGGCGTTCCACATCATCGCAGCGATAATGCCGCTGCGATCCGCGAGCTTCAGCAGAATGTATTTTCCCCCCTGTCGGTTAACACGCAATTGCTTGTCAGCGACCCGAAATGCCTGCTCAAGGCTTTGGCCATCCACTAACTCAATAATTGGAACTCGAAGCTCGGACATCAATGAATCTCGGGGATGGGGCAGGGCAGGGTGGATGCGACATCATACCAATCACAAGAATGGCGAGGACCTGTACATTGTGGCAACCCCGGGATGCCCATTTTTCCACAGCGTTTTCCGACAACACAGGATCACGTTAATGGCCTGAACACGCTATATTGCGTTGGTTGCAGTCCTCTTCTTTGCCGGCTGGTCCCATGAACCGAGAGCCATCCTCCTTTGATTACCTCGAACCGCCGCTAGAGGCTGGCGAAATAGGACGTTTGGGTCCCTATCGAGTGCTGAAACTGCTTGGTGAAGGTGGGATGGGCGCAGTCTTTCAAGCGGAGGATAGCCGCCTTCAAAGAGATGTCGCCCTGAAAATGATGCAAAAAAAATGGGCGAGCACAGTCATTGGGCGAAAGCGGTTCGTTGAGGAAGCTCGTGCGATGGCAGCTGTCCAGCACGATAATGTCGCAACAATTTTTGAAGTTGGAATTCACGAAGGCACTCCATTCCTTGCGATGGAAATGTTGCTGGGAAGACCGTTGAACCAACTGATAAAAGAAAAACATGAATTTTCCAGCGAAGAAATATTTCGAATTGCTTCAGAGGTGACAGCAGGACTCGCCGCCGCTCATCACAGAGGCATTATTCACCGAGATATTAAGCCCGCAAATATCTGGATTGAGTCGACAACTGGACGAGCAAAAATATTGGATTTCGGTTTAGCAATTGCCGGCTCAAATCTCGATCGCTTCTCTCACCGTGGATCAGTACTCGGAAGTCCTGCCTACCTATCACCCGAGCAATCCCGCGGTGAGCCACTTGACGATCGAACCGATCTCTACAGCCTCGGTGTTGTTCTTTATCAAATTTGCGTTGGCCGTCCCCCCATACTCTGCAAAACGATCTCGGAACAGCTAATCGCAAATATCTGTCAATTACCAACATCGCTTCAAAGCAAGAATCCTGAAGTACCCACGCCGCTGTGCAAGCTAATCCATCAATTACTTGAAAAAGAGCCAAGAAACCGCCCATCTTCAGCATTGGCCCTCCAACAGAACCTTCACATCGCAAAGCTCCAAAGCGATCAACAGAATAACGCTGCTTTACAAATCATCACCAACCAAGAAGAAACAACGCAACCAACTAGTGAACTAGAAAATCAAACCGACCACATCGAGAAAACCGCTGCACGATCAAAAAGAAAGGTTACTAAGAAAACTCGCACACTTTGGATTTTGGCCATCATTCTTACTTTAGCGGTGGTCGCGATAATCTGGAATCGATCCCCAGAACGGAAAGCAAACACTCCACTGAATCAATCGGCTGCCACGAGCGAGACTCAACCACAAGTCCGAAGGATCACACCCCAAACGCTCCAGCCCCTAGAGATTGAACTGCTGACGGATCCAGAGTCAGTACTTCAGATTCAAACCGCTGCGATCTTTGAATTAAAGATCGCTAATAAGGCTGAAGGACCCAGTAAAGACCCACGCAGACTTCACTCAAAACGTAAAGTCGTTGTGCAAGTTGTCACCTTGTTGATCGCGAGCGATTCCAACACGGTCTCGAGACCAGCTTTTGCAAAAAAATTCTCACCTCGACAGTTACCTTCGATGGGTCGGAGCCAAAACTTTAACATTCAGTTTCTGACAGATGGCATTCCCCCTGGTGACTATGAAGTCACTTTCGAACTACAAACCCCAATGGGTGAACTCATTCAACGCGTCACGGAAGTCATGACTTTTAAGGAAGCAGACAAAGTCTCAAATGGTGACGCGAAAAAATAGTGTGAAGCCTCACTATGGATCAGCTTGAAATTCAGATGCCATGACGCCATCACCGTTGCTGATTCCAATAGCACAGATAGAGACTGATTTTGATGGAATGGTGCTGTTTCGACAGCCTTGAAATAGACTTCAGAAGTTAAGTCGCACCACTACACGCACTTGAGGATTCACGACCGGTGTCTAAGACGCAGACTGAAAGCGACGATAAATCGAACGACTCGATCCGTCTAAATCGATCCCTATACAAGTGGATCACAGCAGAGAGTTCAGCGAGCTTTGTATTGCGGTATGTCCTAAATTTGCGTGGTTACCTTATTGAAGGCCTTAAAACGGATAATTTGGCGGATGATGTAGTGAAGGAAATGATCCAAGCGTTGGTCCAGTCAGGGTACCGAAACCAAACTCAACAACGACTTCGCGACTACCTGGCTGAAGCACTTCAAGACCAAGTTGGTTCGTTGGAAATCGCGAAGAAAGATGAGTCGATCAAAAAGTGGATGAAGCAGGATTTAAACCCAGAATCATTGACGTGGATGCGATTTTGGAGGGATTGTCTTCTTGAGAGAGCTTGGAGATCGCTGGAACGCAATGAACATGAAACACCGAATGAGCCGTATTATTCGATTCTTCATTGCGCAACCGCTCATCCGTCGGCCACCAGTGAAATGCTCAGCGTTCAGATCGCCGCAGATCATGGGCTAAAAATCGAGCCCAGAAAACTCGAATCACTTCTAACCAAAGCTAAAGGACTTTTCGCTCAACTTCTTGCTGACGAGGTCAGCGAATCACTCTCTGATAACTCACACAGCTGCGTCCTTCACGAGATTCAGGCACTCGGTCTGAATCGCGCGTTTGAGGACGTTAGCATTCAAAAGGAATAGCCTGTCTGGGTATTATCCTGTGCAGGACTCGCGAAAAATGGATCCCGCAAAGCAGAGACTTTTCAGTTTGGGGCCTCGCGAATACATGGTTATTCTTTTTGTATTGCAAATCCAGCTTGAAACGTGCGTTTGAGGAGGTGAAAATGCGGTAATAACAACAGTGTGATCTTCGGCGACAATCGAGATCTCGACATTTCAATCTCCCCGCCCCAGCTGATTTCCAGCATCAAGACATTACAGACTGAGAGCTCGTGCTAATGCGATCCAATTCAATCCTCAGAATCCTTTTCCTCTCGCTTTTGACAATCGCATACAGCGACAGCAAAGATTTGGCTGCGGAAGAAAATAATCAAGAGGAAGTAACGGAGAAATTGGCCACCGCAGCCGGAACTCAAGTGCCGTTGGATGAAGAGGGTAATCTCGTAAACTTCCAACGCGATATCGCTCCAATTCTTCGGAGCCGCTGTCTGGATTGTCACGGTCCAGACGACGCAAAAAATGATTTTCGCGTCGACGATCACGATAATGTCCTGGAGTACATTGAGCCAGGTGACGCTGAGTTCAGTATTCTCTACACGGATTACCTGACCACAGATGATGCGGACATGCTGATGCCACCCGCATCTAAAAATGGCCCATTGAGCACAAGCGAACTCGCCTTGATCCGTGTCTGGATTCAGGAAGGAGCGATTTGGCCTGAGGATGCAAAACTGATACCAGAAGAAGTGGGATCTTCCATTTCCACCTCGAAGATTACCTCAACTGAAAGTCTTTCAACCGGAACTCGAATTTGGATGGCTCAAGGCTTCCTGCACCCAGCCACCGTTCACTTTCCGATCGCATTGTTAACGGTTGGAGGCCTGTTCGTAGTGCTGGGATGGCGTTGGCCTAGAGTAGGAACCCAGATCCCCCTTGCGTCGTTATTGATTGGATCATTATCCGCTATCGTCTCAACGCTAATGGGCTGGGCTTTCGCACCCGAACAAGGTTATGGAAATAACTGGACTTCCTTCGACTTTGATCGTGAAGTCGACATGCACCGCTGGAGCGCTGTGATTGTCTCCACCCTATCAACAATCTTTGCCATCATCGCGCTGGTAGCCGTGGCAACCAAAAGCAAACGCCTCACAAAGATTTGGAAGATCGGATTACTCGCATCCGCTGCGATGGTTGGAGCAGTCGGTCATCAAGGTGGTGAAATGAGCTACGGTAAAGATTTTTATCCACGTGCTCTGCGCATTCTTTTAGGTCAACCTTCGGAACCAACTGACGAAGTCAATGACGAGGTTCCTGCCATCATTGACGAAGAAACAGTCGAGAAGGCTCAGTGATTCATACCATCGGTTCTCAGACTCTTTCAATAATCACTTTTACTGCACCGACTCAATGAAAGACTCACCCAAAACAATGGCCCTTCAGTAAGAAAATCGCCTCGACAAAATTTCGACTCACGCTGCGTTAACACACTCTCTTGATGTGATCGATTAATCGAAACACGGTGAAATGCTATGTTGAACATCACGCCCAAACGAGCATTGGCTCCAACACATACCAAGAGCAAAAGCATTGAAAAAAACGCTCAACAAGAACGACACGCAGCAGAATCCGAAGCCTCATGAGCTAATCGGCAATCATTTTATTAATCGGGAGATCAGCTGGCTTGAGTTTAATACTCGCGTATTAGATCAAGCCGATGATTCGACTCTTCCACTTCTTGAACGCGCAAAATTCCTTGCGATCACGAGTTCTAATCTCGATGAGTTCATGATGGTGCGAATTGGAAGCCTTAAACTTCAGCATGATCAAAACTCGCCAGTTCGTGATCCCTCAGGAAAGTCCGTGGGCGAACAACTACAAGCCGTCACCGATGTTTGCAAGAAATTGGTGAAACGACAAACAGAGATCTATACAAAAGCAATTGAAATACTTCTTTCCGATTCCGGGATCCATCGAATCAGCCTAGGTGAATGTAACGAGAGATGCAGGCATGCAGCCGATCGTCAATTTAACGATTACATACTCCCGATTCTTTCGCCACAAATAATCAACGAAGCACATCCCTTCCCAATGGTTCAAGGTCTTGGCCTCCACCTCTGCGTCCGAATTAGAAAAACGAAGTCGGAAACAAAGGATCTGGCCAGTCAACAAGAAGAAATTACTTGCGAAAAATTCGATTATGCGGTCATACCGATTGGAAAGTCCTTGAATCGCATGTTGGCAATGCCCTCCGACAATGGACACTGGTACCTATTGATCGAAGAACTGGTCGAGTTTCACATCACTCAGTTTTTCCCGGGCCGAGAAATATTAGAATGTGTTCCATTTCGTATCACTCGAAATGCGGATATCGAACTTCGAGAGGACTCTGCAGCTGACCTCACCGTCGGCATGGAGGAAGTGCTCGAAAGTCGAAAACAGTCACGTCCTGTACGCCTTGAATTTCGACAGGGCGCCAGTGATGAGATGCTTCAGTTCCTTTCAGAACGATTGAATCTAACAAGCCAAGATCTCTATCCAACTGACGGCCCACTGGATCTCACTTATCTTTTTGGAGTGCATAGCCTAAAAGGTTTCGATGACCTGAGAGACACCCCATGGCCCGGTCAGCAAAATCCAAACATAGACCCCGCTGATAGCATGTTTGCGAATATTGCGAGGCAAGACCTGCTATTAGTGCATCCATATGAAAGCTTTGACCCAATTGTTCGTTTGATTGAGGAAGCAGCCGTTGATGCTAATGTACTTGCGATCAAGCAGGTGCTCTATCGAACAAGTCGCGACAGCCCAATTGTCTCAGCTCTACAACGAGCCGCACAAAACGGAAAGTATGTCTCCGTCATCGTTGAGCTAAAGGCTCGTTTTGATGAAGCTCGCAACATTGAGTGGGCCAAAGAAATGGAGCAATCCGGAGTTCAAGTCATCTATGGAATCCGCGGACTCAAAACTCATGCGAAAATCTGCATCATTGTAAGACGTGAATCTCAGGGCATCGTTCGATACATGCACTTTGGAACCGGCAACTACAACGAAGTCACTGCGAATATTTATAGTGATGTCTCGTTGTTAACTTGCAAAGATGATTTGGGTGCTGAAGCAACCTCGTTCTTCAATGCAATCACTGGCGCCAGCGAACTAAAACACCTCCAAAGAATCTCTGCAGCTCCAGACTCGCTGCGAAATCGAATCTTAAATCTGATTGAACAGGAAATAACCCGTTGTAAGCAGGGCCAGCGAGCAGAAATCATTGCGAAAATAAATGCCTTGGTCGATCCAAAAGTCATTGAGGCATTTTATCGCGCCAGTCAGGCAGGCGTAAAAATTCAGCTTAACGTTCGAGGTGTCTGCTGCCTCAAACCAGGAGTGCCAGGACTCAGTGAGAATATTCAGATTGTCTCAATCATTGATCGATTTCTTGAACACGCACGGATACTTTACTTTCGCCATGGTGGCTCGGCTCAAGTCTTTATTAGCAGCGCGGATTGGATGCCTCGCAATTTAGACCGCCGCGTCGAATTACTGATTCCAATCGATGATCACAAGTGTCAAGAAAAACTAATCAACACTCTGCAATCCTACTTCAAGGATCGAACGAATGCCTGGGTGATGCAACCCGATGGATCTTACCAGCGTATTCGGAAAGCGAATAAAACGTTTAGATCCCAGAAGCACCTTTACGAGACTGCGAAACAGGCAATGGTTGATAAGAGGCAAGCTCGTCATGCGCATTTTGAACCGCATAGGCCCAAATAACAAGCTTGCTAAAGTCAGGTCTGCGGTGGGACATCATCCGATCATCTTAAAAAAGCAAACCTCTTGGCCGATCTCCAAGGCTCATACGTTGGGACAAAATCTAGCTTGGGAAAATTCTCCCTAACGCGACTATCAAGTCGAGACCGCTACCGCAAGAACTCACTGAACTGTCGACTGAACGCGTTAGAGAATTGCGCCAGGCCGATAGAGAGAAGCATCATGATACTGGCTCGTGATCTTCTCAATCTTATTCACAACCTTTCCAACCTGAGCAGGTGCGTTACCAATAAAAAGATCTGGGTTCCCAATTGCCGTTGATAACTCATCCATCCCCATCGGTATGCGATCATCCTTGGACAGCCTCTCCAACAGGTCATTTTCGTCTGAACCCGAATCTCTCATTTCCAAAGCGGCAGCTACAGCATGCTCTTTGATTGCTTCATGCGCCGTCTCTCGCCCGACGCCAGATTTGACAGCGGCCACCAAGATTTTTGTGGTACCGAGAAATGGAAGGTATCTCCGTAACTCACGATCGATCACCGCGGGATAGGCACCGTAATCACTCAGAACCGTAAGAAATGTTTCCAATTGACCATCCATTGCAAGGAAGGCATCGGGCAACGCGACACGTCGAACCACGCTGCAACTGACATCCCCTTCATTCCATTGATCACCCAACAGCCCGCCAACCATGGATAAATAACCTCTTAAGATGACCGCAAAGCCATCGATTCTTTCGGAGGAACGCGCGTTCATCTTGTGAGGCATTGCAGAGGATCCAACCTGACCCGGTTTAAATCCCTCAGTAGCAAGTTCCGCCCCGGCCATCAAACGAAGCGTACGTGCGAAGTTTGCGGGACCGGAGGAAATCTGCGTCAGTACCGAAACCACTTCAAAATCAATGGATCGTGGATAAACCTGACCCACCGAATCAAAAGAATGCTCAAAGCCCAAAGCCTTTGCGACTCGACTGTCTAGTACCGCGAGTTTCTCAGTGTCACCTTGAAACAGATCCAACATGTCCTGCTGAGTGCCTACCGGTCCTTTGATCCCGCGAAGAGGCAAGCGAACAATCAGCGAGTTCAAAGATTCAAAGGAATGCAGGATCTCCTCAGCGACGTTTGCAAATCGCTTACCAATGGTGGTGATTTGAGCAGGAACGTTATGGCTTCGCCCAGCGATCGCCAATTCACTGTATTCGGCTGCCCGTTGACCGATCATTGCAAGACAAGCCACAAGACGGTCTCGGACCAAATGAAGAGCCGAGAGCATCTGACATAGCTCAACGTTCTCCGTGAGGTCCCGCGACGTCATTCCCTTGTGAATGTGCTCAAAACCGGCAAGTGCATTGAACTCCTCGATACGAGCCTTCACATCATGCTTGGTTATTCTCTCCCTGGCATCAATTGATGCCAAATCCACTTGATCGATGACACCTCGATATGAATCAATCGCTTCCTGCGGTATATCGACGCCTAGATCACGCTGTGTCTCCATCACAGCGATCCAAAAGTTGCGTTCCAACCTTATTTTCTGCTCTGGTGACCATATTTCCACCATTGGTGGACTCGCATAACGAGCGGCAAGGATGTTAGGAAGTGGTTGGGTCACGTCGAATTTCCTCGTATTCACATGAAAAAACAGAAAGAGAAAGTAAAAATGGGAAAACAGGGCAGTTTTGGCAAAGCGTTGTCCCGTCAGTCGTCGATTTCTTAACTTGACATCATCCCTTGAGCTTTGGGATTCTCCTTAGACCCCCTCGAGAGAAAGGGTCGTCCGTCGAACACCAATTCAACGCACTGTTGCGGTGGATACCATACTGAGTGCTCACGCGATCACAATCATACTCGAAGCTTCCGCCTTCTAAATTCTTCGGAATCCGCATGTTGATTCTCCCTGCCGATCACCTAGTCCGTAAAGCTCTGCTGTGGTTCGGTTCAATCTTTCTTACCTTGCAACTCAACGCGCCTCCACTCGTTGCTCAGGACGCAGTCGTTGCTGAAGTGCAAGACGCAGTCGTTGCCAAGGTCGCTGACACCCTTGAAAACGAAGGTGCTGAGGAGGGTGAGTACATTGTTGCAACGGATCTCCTTCCCGGATCAGTGGCAGGTTTACTCAGAATCCCGAATCTGCCAGACCTTGCGGAAGGTTGGTCCAAGACGCACTTGGGTCAATTGTTGCAAGACGACGCGATGCAACCTTATCTGGAATCACAACGTGATCAGGCTATTGGTTACCTCAACAGCATAAGCAGTAAAGTTGGACTGAATACCAAGGACTTACAAGATATCTCGTCCGGCGAAGTTGTCGTAGGGTGGCTACCGTTTGCGAACGACACACGCAGACCATTTGCTCTATGCATCATCGCAGACATCCGAGGTCGTCAAGAGAATGCTGAAAACGCCGCCGAAAAAATTGACGCAGACTTAAAAAAAGCGGGCTGGGAAAGGTCAGATATCAAACACCGTGGGCATGAGCTTCGAACCTATAACAACAAACCAAAACCAGGGCAATTAAAAGTAGAGCAGATTGCCATCTCGATTGATGATTCCAGGATCATTGCAGCTGATCGTGACAGCGTGGTCACTGACCTAATCGATGCCATTGAAGGTGAAGCTGCAACCACTCCAATCTCTGAAGAAGATGAATTCAAAATCGTCATGGGACGATCCACCGAGGCGATTGAGCAGCCACTTGAATCTGGTGGCGGAATGATTTCTGGCGAGTGGTTTGCGAGACCTTTCCAAATGGGCAGAATCATCCGCGAATCCCTTGAAGTGGATCGCGGCAACGATGTTGACATTCTCAACTTACTAGAGAACCAAGGCTTCGACGCGATCAAAGCCGCAGGTGGTATCCTGGCTGTTGCTGATGACCGCTACGACATTCTTCATCGCGGATACATCCTCGCGCCACCCACTACGGATCTACCTAGCAAGTATGAGCTAGCGGCTCGAATGTTGCAGTTTCCGAATTCCGAACTTGCGGAAATCCCGAGTTGGGTTCATGGGGAAATCGCCAGTTTCAGCCGCATGAATGTCAAAATTGAAGAAGCGTTTTGGGCTTCAGAGACCCTCATTAATGAAGCCTTGGGCGATGATATTTTTCGAGATATTATCGATGGGATTCGGGACGATAAGGATGGACCGCAAATTGACATCGCAAAAGATGTTCTACCGAATCTGGATGATCAAGTTGTTGTGATCACCGATAACACCACACCTGTGGATGTTGGCTCAGAGCGAATGTTAGTCGCCGTCAAGATTCGAGACGCTGCGACAATTAAAGAAGCCATAAGAAAAGCGATGGAAGTAGAACCTGACGCAAAGCTTGTTGGAGAGCTTGACGGTGCGGATATTTGGCAAGTTGAGCGAGGCACTGGAAGCGACGACTTCGACGAAGATATCTTCACTGATCTCGACCTTGGCTTCGATGAAGAAATTGTGGAGGAAGCTCCACCGCTTCTGGACCATTGGGCAATCGCTACGGTCGAAAAAGGCCCAGGATCGGATGCACCTTATTTAATCTTCTCCAACAGTGCGGATCTCATTACAGAGATTGCGACCCGCATCAGCGAGGGAAAAACGAAGGGCCTTGGTCAAGAAGACACGATTGTAAGAGTAACAGAATCAATGAATGATCTTGGATGTGTGTCACCCTCACTCGATCGCTGCGTTCGTCTCAAGCTCGCGCTTCGAGCCAAATACGAATTACTCAAGCAGGGAAAACTTAAAGAGAGTGGTTCCTTTTTGGCGTCGTTTTACCGACGCTTTCTTGCGGGTGAAGGCGATGAGGATGTGAAGCCCATGGACGTCAGTAAACTCCCCGAGTTGGTCGAAATCAACAAGTACCTACCCGACGGCGGTAGCTACATAGAGACCACCGACAATGGCTGGGCCTTAACAAGCTTTCTGCTGAAGTGAGCAATCCAAACTTCTCGACTCTGGCTGGCTTTCAACGGAGCAGAAAGGGTGTTTTGCAGCGGTGACGCTGTGGCATATGCCGTACCGCCAAAACAAAAGGCGTTCCAGCTAGCTGACGGCAAAGGCGATGATAAAGGAGAAAGCGAGAGACAACAGTGTCTCAATCCAACTGGACAAGATTGCTTATTCAATCGCCATTCTGCATGACTTCTCTTACTACAGCCAGCACTCGCTCTTGCACCTCATCGAGGGTGCCCTCTTGGAATGCCCCGGCTGCCGCTTTGTGACCACCACCGCCGAATTGCCTGGCGACTTCGTTGCAGTCCATGTGGCAACGACTCCGAAAGCTAAGCTTGAATCCACCGCGAAGCTGACCGACAAAAATGACAGCGGCCTTCGCGCCAGAGACTGACAGGGTTGCATTAATCACGTCCTCTGTGTCATTTGGCTCCGCGCCCATGGCTGCAAAGTCTCCTCTAGTAACGTAGGTGTGCATTAGCTCGCCACCTAATTCAGAGGAAGTGCGAGAGAGGATAAGGCCGCGTAACTTAAGACGACCTAATGTGTCACGTTCATACAGATCACCGTAGATCTCACTGGGTACCACGCCAACATCGATCAATCTTGCAATCACTCGATAAGTCTCTGAAGTAACGCTGCCGAATCGAAACCATCCCGTGTCAGTCGCAATCGCTGCAAACAGTGGCATTGCTGAAACGCGATCCAAAGGCACACCAAGGGCATCAGCAGCTTGCACCACCAGATGCCCAGTTGCTTCAGCCTGATAGTCCTTGAACATCGTTGCACCTAGATCATCTTCACCGACATGATGATCTAGCACCATCTTGTCAGCCATCGACGATCGAATGACATCACCCATGTCACCAAGTTGAGCCCAAGCACTTGTGTCAAGGACCATAATGCAGTCGGCTGTTATTTCCTCTGCTTCGACGTGATCGCCGAGCACCTCGATGTTTCCCGCTGGGTCAAGAAACTGCAATGCTGCAGGCGTCCGATGCGCGTTAATGATCCGCACGTTCTTTCCCACCGCACGAAGTACTTCAGCCATACCGAGCTCACTTCCCAAGGCATCACAATCCGGTCGAATGTGACTGACAAGCACAAACGACTGATAGTGCGAAATCTGATCGGTAAAGGCTTTCCAGTTGACGCCCATTTTCGTTGATCCTTTGCATGACAGATGTATTGGAAATTCTTGAAGCAGAACAACTCAGTTCAGTTTGACCCAATGCGACGGCGAATGAATTCTATATCTTTCTCTAATTGCTCTACTAAAGCATCGACCGAGGGAAAACGGTCTACATTACGAACACGAAACAAAAAGTTGATGTCCAGATCCCGACCGTACAAGTCCCCGTCAAAATCCAAGAGGTGCACTTCTATTTTTAATTCAGTTGCAGCGTCAAACGTAGGATTGGGCCCAATATGAACGGCTGCTGAAAACAATTCCCCATCCACGTTGACTTTCCCACCATACACCCCAGAACGAGGAATGAGCATGCCCACTTGACTTAGGTTTGCAGTCGGAAAACCAATTGTACGTCCCCTCTGGTCTCCGGCGATTACGATTCCACGCAATCGATACGGAGCATCAAGCAATTGATTTGCTGCAGAAATTTCCCCAGAACTGATCAGTCGTCGTATTCGGGTACTGCTCACCATCTCGTTAGCGTCATTCGTAGGATTGACGAAGACCAACCTTACCTCGTGTTGCCCACACAGGGATTTCAACATGGATGCATCGCCTTGGCGATCTTTACCAAAGAAAAAATTTGGACCTTCAACCATCGCCTTCGCGGATAATTGATCAACGACCAATCGTTTGAAGAAACTCTTGGCGGAAAGCCCGAGGAATGATGTCGTAACTGGGCATACTAGCAACTGATCAATTCCGTATTGCGACATTCGTTCAGCCCGTTGCTCCATCTGCATCAACCGATCAGGAGCACTCTCTGGCCTGAGAATGGTCGCGGGGTGAGGATCGAGACTGACCGCTATTGCGGGTGCACTTAGCTCATCGGCTAACGTCCGAACCACTTTCAGGAGTGCCGCATGTCCACGATGCACTCCATCAAAATTACCAATCGATATAACGCCTCCCCGAGCAACTGCTGACGTATTGCGGGACGGTAACGTCACATCCCCTATGCGGGCATGGCTCGTCACTGCAGCGGCTTTACCCGTGTCGAATGGTGCGAGGGTGATGATTTCAGTCACGAATGAAGCAAACGCTTTCCAAGAAGAGCAGGGAAGTGCAGGGAGAGATTATTACCGGCATCGCCTCTCATGCGTAGGGTATCAACGAGGGCAGGTGATCAGTACACAAAATTGCCTTCAACTGGAATCAACGACACATGACAGGGCCGTCGGCAGCGATTGAATCAGGTCGGTAGCTACCAAACCCGCCCAACCAAAGCGATCTGCTGCAATATCGCCCGCTCTACCATGTACCCAAACTCCTAAACGTGCCGCATCACAGCACGATAATCCCTGTCCAATGAGTGCAGCAATCAGACCCGTCAGCATATCACCGCTTCCTGCGGTGGCCATTCCCGGATTGCCTGTCGAATTAACCCAGATATTCCCTTCATGAATTACGACAGAAGGTCCACCCTTTAGGACCCACGTAGACTGCGTATCCCGCGATAATTCCAATGTCGCCTCAATCTGTTTCTCGCGATTAGATGCTGAGACCCCGGTAAGTCTGTGCAACTCGCCGGGATGAGGCGTGAATACCATCGGGCCACCATTCCTGATTCGATCCATTAGAAAAGCACCTGACCGATCACCCACCAGAAGCGACAGAGAGTTAATCGCGTCTGCATCTAGGACTCGAGGCTTTTCTCGGTTCTCCAAGAGATTCTCAACAATTGAAATCGCTCCCCGATTTCTCCGCAGACCGGGTCCGCAGGCAATCACATCCACGGATTCAATAATTGCCGGCAGTTCTAATCCAGACTCATCAGCAAAATAACCATGACCATCATCCGAAAGCGGTATGGTCATCAACGCGGGATGAAAAACAGCAACCGTTTCTAAACAGCGATCAGGAATTGCCGCAGAAACCAGTCCGGCACCACCGCGTAAAGCGGCCATCGCTGACATTGCAATTGACCCGGTCATCCCTCGAGTTCCACCGATCAACAGAACGCGGCCAAAGCAACCTTTATGTGCATCGGTCGCACGTTTCTTAAGCATCAATGGCGGTTGATCATCCAACAATTTCAAAAGCTCCAAAGAGTTATCAGCAGGTCAGTACTGTCACCATCACACACTATCTCCACAACCAGGTCACTAACATGCAGCTGCCCCGTTTACGTTTTGAGCAAAAGAAACCCTCTTTCCTGTTCGGATACTCGAACGTTCAAAGCACGTTAAGATCTTTCGTCAAACGATTTTTCATGTCAAGTAATTGCTTGACGACCAAGCCCGCCAAATAGCCTCCCTTAAAACCGCTATCGATGTTGACCACTGCCACGCTCGAAGCACAGGTGTTCAACATCGTGAGCAGAGCCGATAATCCCCCAAAATTGGCGCCGTACCCGACGCTCGTTGGAACCGCAAAGATCGGAACGGACAGATGACCGCCAATAACAGCGGGCAATGCGCCCTCCATTCCAGCTGCAACGACCACCGCCGATGCTTTTCGAATCTCAGGAAGTGCATGGAGTAAACGCTGCGGTCCCGCGACACCGATATCTTCAAATCTTGTGTGTGAAATGCCCATCCAATTCAATGTCTCAAGCGTTTCTTCCGCGACAAATTGATCTGTACTGCCGGCGGTAACAACCGCGACATGAAGCCTCGTCTCAGCGTCCGCTGAAGACAACGACTCAACTGGGGTCAAATTCTCAGCTGAAACTCGCAAGGTTCTTGATATTGGATTGTGGCGGGCAAATTCAAAAGAATTGCATATCTCGATCGCCTCAAAATCAGCAATTCGAGTAACCAATGCATCCTGCCCCTGTGCAAGCTGAGTGCGAATAATCTCTTTTACCAATTCAACCGATTTACCCTCGCCATAAATCACCTCCCCAAAACCACAACGCTTCTGACGGCCTAAATCAACATTTGCCCCGGAAATAACGTGCGTCTGCCCCTCTGGTGTTGAATTTAAATCTGACTCACTCGAGACGCTAGAAACATTCATCAAGTCGTCGATCATGGAATCAGTCGATGACGATTGTCGAGATTTCAGCAGCGTTTCGTTGGCCAACAAAGCTGCTTTCAACTCCTCCAGGGTCGCATCTCCGGACAACACTTGGGACAATATTTTCAAAAGAGCAGGGGAGGGTGGTGTCATGGCGGGTTGCGGTGCAGAGGAATCAGTCATTAAATCACAGTTATTAGTAGTTTGCTTCTCAAATTTTTCACGGAAAAATCCCTCATGAAAAGTTGCGTTTTGGCATATTCAGGCGGCCTCGACACTTCGGTCATTCTTGGATGGTTGCAGGATCAGGGCTATGACGTGCACGCGGTCTACGTCGACTTGGGCCAACCCTGTGAGGATCGCGAGGCAATCATGGAAAAAGCAAGGAACGGTGGTGCCGTTTCCTCGCGTATCGTTGACGCTCGGGAGGAAATGTGTCGCGACTTTGCTTTTCCAGTTCTCGCATGGCAGGCGAAGTATGAACAAATATATCTCCTTGGCACCTCCATCGCGCGACCCTTAATCAGCAAAGTCTGTCTTCAGGTGGCAAGAGAAGTGGGTGCAACAGCATACGCTCATGGGGCAACAGGCAAGGGCAATGATCAATGCCGCTTTCAACTAGCTGCAGAAGCACTCGATCCAAACGTCGAAATGATTGCCCCATGGCGCATCAAAGCGTTTCGGGAGGCATTTCCTGGCCGCACTGAATTGATTGATTACTGCAATCGCAAGAATATTCCGGTAAAAGCCTCAACGGCAAAACCTTACAGCAGTGATGAAAATGTTCTCCATATCAGCTACGAAGCAGGAGAACTCGAGGAATTAACCGTTAACGGTGTTGAGATTGTCGACTTCGGAATGGGCGTCAGCCCGCAAGAAGCACCAGATGCGAGCGAGTCGGTGACAATCGAATTTGAATCCGGTGTACCTACTTCGTTGAATGGTAAGCGGCTCAACGCCCTGGAAATGGTCGAGAGCCTTAATCAGATTGCCGGTCGAAACGGAATCGGTCGAATCGATATGGTGGAAAATCGTTTCGTGGGCATGAAAAGTCGTGGCGTCTATGAGTCACCAGGAATGACTGTTCTCTACGACGCTTTCATGTACGTGGAACAGCTTACAGTGGATCGTGACCTGTCGCACCTTCGTGACCGCCTGGCTCCAGAAGTTGCTGAAATGGTTTATTACGGCTTTTGGTACACACCGAAAATGGACGCGTTGCTCGCCTTCATCAAAGAAGCCCAGCAACCCGTAACCGGTGAAGTCACGCTGAAACTATACAAAGGGAACATCAGCGTCGATCAACGCAGCAGTCCGAACAGCCTCTACGATACTGAGATCGCAACAATGGAGGGTGGAGGTTCCTACAACCAAGATGATGCTGAAGGATTCCTTAGAATTCAGGGACTACCCTCTCGAGTGCAAGGTTCAGTGACCCCACGAAACTACTGATCCAAATCTGGATTATGACGCGACCTTTGATACATTGAACCCCGCCGTTTCACTCGCGGCGGGGTTTTTCGTAACCAAAATAAACGAGGCTCTCTTTTTCCAGTCGAACGAATCTTCAGGTGAGGCGATCGTTGATCACCAAGCGATGACTGGACATCACTCATGGTTACCACCCTCAGATCCCCGCAATCGCGACCCTCCATCCTAACTCTCTCAGTCGAGTAAATCATCTGGCAAAGGCTCTCGCCCGACAGCTGTTAACAAACCTATCACTGAGTCAGAATTGATTTCCTCAGTAAGAAGATGTGTTCGTCCATCAACAGTGGCAACCAAAACACCACCATCACCCAACCCTCCAATTTCAACGCTGTAACCTGACACAACATTAGCCGCAGTCTTAAGTCGACCTCGCATAGGAGCGATATCGAGATCAATGGGTTCCGTCCATAATCCTGAAGGCACCAGTGGAATACCCTCGGTAATCAGGATGGTTTGCGAGGGATTGTCGACGATCTCCTCCATTGCAAGTGGACCCGAACTTGGCTGCAAGGTGCCTTGTCCATACACCATGTAATAGGAAGCGACATCGGGCAAACCTCGCTGTGTAGTTGAACTTCGCAAGTAGCACGAAGGAATACGGTCGGCCGCCCTTCGATTTACGGGAGCACTCCATGGCAGTCGCAGATCAAACTGACTGTAAATGTCGTCTTCTCCAAGATACGGAAGCAATAGCACCCGCCATGAATGTAAGACGGCTCCACTATCATCTCTCAAGATCCTAGGAGGATAAGTACCGTTGTCGGCAGCGTAAGCGTTGAGTGCAAGAGATATTTTCCTTAGGTTCTGAGAGGATGCCGTCTGCTCTCGAACTAAACTCATCTGCGCTCCGCTTTTGATAATACTGGGAATCCAAGTCACAGCAGCGAAAAACAGCAAGCTCAAAACAGCAAAAACGACAAGAACTCGACGCGAACTTCCCAGCCAAGCAGATCGCCACTTTTCAGGATACCCTGCTAACCCTTGAGAAGCAGCAAACTTAGGTATTTGAATCGGCCCGCCACAGACGAAACAGTCACCAGTTTGTTCGCTGTACTCCTCATCGACCTGCGTCTGCGATTTACAATGAGGGCATGTAAAGAGATAAGGCATTGGGACACACCAAAACACTCGTTAAGAACCGAATCAGGTAAACGCCAAACAGCAACTAAGATGTGACTACCCCGGCAGCATTGGGATTCCATCGATAGGATAAATATACTTCAAATCAAAGGCGGCATGATTTGCATCCCTGAGATCATATCGGGTTATCAGAAGATCTCGCGGCCGCATCGATCCATTGACCGCCATTCGTCCCTCTCGACGCATAACCGCATACGGTTCACGAAAAATCTTCACTCCCCGTCAATCGAAAAACAACTGTGAAAACTGTCATTCAGCGGGTCCGTTCCGCCAAAGTAGAAGTCGATTCTGAAATGGTCGGATCAATCGAAATGGGTGTCTTGATTTTTTTGGGAGTCGAGCACGGTGACACCGAAGGTGAATTAAGTTGGCTCGTCAATAAAATCATTGACATGCGTATCTTTGAAGATCACGACGGAAAAATGAATCTCTCACTGCAAGACATCGGAGGTTCCGCGCTGATTGTCAGCCAATTTACTCTTTTGGCCGATTGCAGTCGGGGTCGACGGCCAGCTTTCACTGATGCTGCAGATCCAGCACTTGCAGAAAAACTCTATAACCGATTCATCGAAGAAATGGAAACGTCGAGTATCCCCATCTCCTCCGGAAGGTTCGGGGCGGACATGCAGGTCAGCTTGATTAACGACGGTCCTGTGACCATCCTTCTTAATCGAAAACCCAAATCCGCTATCGCTGACCAAAGGGACTCAGTAAAGAAACGATGAACGCCGCCTTTAGTTTTGGTCATCGTCGATAAGGCAGTGATTGGGAATCATCAACGGCGAGTGATCCAACCTTTTAGGTTTTCAATTGCCTCAACGGGCCTCGCAATGTACGTGGGCTCAAATTCTGAGCGTTTTTTCATCCTTTCGACAATTCCACCATCTCCCCACGCCAGATATAGCAACAGCAACAGCTTGCCGTAAACGGATGCATTTGCGAGCGGGTTGTGGCTGAAGAATTTCAACGCTGTTCCAAATGACTTTTTGAAACGTATTCCCCCGGATGTATCAACGCTCCATATTTCATCCATGATTAGATGGACGAGAAAACCTAGCACCACCGCCAGCGATTTATAAACACGCAATGCCTCACTAGGACAAGGCATCACCAAGTATGCTGTAAGACCAGCAACCGCTGCTGCCGGAATACTATGCCACATCCCACGATGCACCGTGTATCGCTTGAAGAATTCGACGGCAATAAAGCGGATGCCGATGTATAGCAACATCGATGCGACGGCCATATCCTCAGGTGAAAACCCGAGGTCACGGAAACGGTAGATCATCAAAATTGGCGCGACCGCTGAAATGAACAAGCTAGTTTCACGTAACGGAATCCCTGAATCGCTGTCTAAATCAGGCAACATGCCACTCACCGCGCAAAGCCCAGCAGCAACAATCCCACTTTCGATGGACATTGCTTGGGTCGTGACGCCCCAGTAGCCATAGCCGATGCCGGCAACGGTGCTTCCGGTAATGTGTGACTTGAAATCCGCCAAAATTCACAGGGCAGGGGAGAGTGTTATGGAGAAAGCATCGATGCTTCGAAAAGACTCTCCCTTTGTCATAAGCAATTCGCAAGCTTATTGCCACGCTGAATCAATCTGGTCGGCTGCCGTGCATTCTGGCCACCCTCCCCCAAGAAATGATAGCAACAGGAATTAAACCATAGTTTGACCAGAAATTCTCGATTCTCTTAATCCCGAGTCCAAGCAACTTCTAACTGATGAAGGAATCTCTCCTGATTGGTTGCAGTGATCGTTTGACCACCTAAAATCTGCTTTGATTTCCTCCGGCTCATCCGCATTAGAAACACCGCTTTCCAACAAAAAGTCGGTGATCAATCGGCAACACAAGCCAAAAGATTTCCTGAATATCTCTTGCTACCCAGATAGACACTACTTTGAACAAGCATGCTGGTTCGATCGATCAATTTCCAAGCAACCAACCAACTAAAATTGAATTCGTTTCAATCGTGCGCTGCAGAACTTATTCACCGCACATAGTCATTTCTAAAATAGGACACCCTGCCAACATCTCATCTAGCCTTTCACCGGAAATGAAAAGCTTGCCGAATATTGCTTTTTGTTTTCGCTGACTAAATCGCGGGAAAGCAGCAAAACAACTCCTCCAATCCACATCCGCGAATGAATAAATTCGAGAGTAAGGAACGAAGGCAATTCATTATTAAATCGTCTCCTTCTAACTACCTCTCGCCGGCAGGGGAACGCTAACTGTCTATTCAATCAATTCGCAAGCATTGAGGCCCGAACAACACGCTCACCACTGGCGATTCAATCCCTCACCTTCCCAAGTGACACGAGCCTTAAACAGACGATCACACTCCAAGGCGAAGCAGAGGCATTTCCCATAAAACTTATCGCGCAAACCTGATAACTCTTAGGGAACAGGGTAACACCGCAAACTCGGAAAACACCTGAAACATTGTGTTTTCGAGGGTTTGAATACAACATAAGAGGCATTATCGGACGTTGCGATCTTCCGAGTATGAACGGACTTTTTCCGCTCTTTCAGAAAGATCGAGGACCTTCGGGCAAGATAACCAGATGGTTTTGATGCGAGCCGTGCAAACTAAAACAGCAGATCATCGAACAGATTTCCCGACGGATCTTGCTATCGCCAACGACTTGGTAGAAATGTTAATTCATCCAAATTCAGCGGACCTGAATTAGCCTATCAATCACAGAACCTCAAGCAAAGGATTCTGGAGATTCAACGAACACTCCAATCTTTCTGAATTTCTCATAACGTTCGTCGACGAGTTCATCGGGAGTCTTCGTTTCAAGCATCGTCAAAGTCTTGGATAAATAGGTCTTCAATCTGGAAGCCATTTGATGGTGATCTCGATGCGCGCCACCCAACGGCTCTCGTAGGACATCATCAATGACTCCCAATTTTTCCAGGTCCGCGCTGGTGAACCTCAATGACTCCGCAGCATTCGGGGCGAACTCGTGGCTTTTCCATAGAATACCCGCGCAGCCCTCAGGACTAATCACACTGTAGTAGGCATGCTGCAGCACAGCCACTCGGTCACCAACGCCAATGCCGAGCGCTCCGCCAGAACCGCCTTCACCGATCACGACACAGATAACAGGTATCCGAAGTCGACTCATCTTGAACATGCTTTCTGCGATGACCTGTGCTTGCCCTCGCTCCTCCGCACCAATCCCTGGGTAAGCTCCCGGTGTATCGATAAAGCAAACCAGCGGCAACTGATACTTCTCAGCCAAACGCATCTTGGCCATTGCTTTTCGATAACCCTCTGGATGCGCACAACCGAAGTGGCATGCGGCTCTTTCTTTGTAGGTGCGACCTTTCTGGTGCCCTATCACCATAACTTTGAAACGATCAATTTTGGCAAAGCCGGACAACATTGCCCGGTCATCACCAAAATGCTTATCCCCATGAAGTTCGACGAATTCATCAAAGGCCAAATTCAAGTAGTCTTTGGTGTAAGGTCGGTTTTTGTGGCGCGCTACCTGGACTGTCTGCCAAGGATCTAGCGAGTCATAAGTATCGCGCAACTGGTTCACCAATTCCAAACGCAGAGATCGTATCTCCGCGTCGACTTCATTCGAGCGTTCCGTTTGCCGCTCCAGCCCCTGAATACGACTCTCTAAGTCAGCGATTTCGTTCTCAAAATCGAGTCCAGGCCCACTACTCATTCGTTACTCACTAACTAGCTGTTCAGTATAAGACTAAGGATTAGCTTTGACGGTCTCTGATACCGTCGCTCTCACTCACCACTCATTACTCGCTTAGGATCAGTCGCCATCAAGTTGTGCCGACTGCCCACCCTTGATGATCATGTCGTCAGCACCTTTGATGCCCGGCATATTGTCAAACACACTAATCTCTGGCTTTCGCGGTCGCTTCCTAAAAATCTGAATTCCACGGTAGGCTTTGAGAAATTCCCACATCGACGCCGGCCGGTTCTCAGCTTTTTTTGCCATCATGCTTTTGACTAAATCAGCAAAATCTCGAGAAACATTATCGTTGTGTACGATGGGACTTGGGATCGAAGCAGACACATGCTTATTCAATAAGTCATTTGGATTGTCGCCCGTGTAGGGAGGCTTGCCTGTGCACAATTCGTAAAGAACACAACCAAACGCGTAAACATCCGTTCTTTCGTCGCATACTTTGCGACGAATCTGCTCGGGTGCCATATAGCTTCTAGTCCCCTTCGCAACTTTCACACTGTGAAAGAGTTTTGCCAGTCCGGTTTTCTTCCTCTGGGCAATCGTGAAGTCAATCAATTTGACTGTTCCATCCCGACCCACAAGAAAATTGTCTGGTTTTACGTCAAGATGAATCCAGTTCTTCGTGTGCATGTAATAGAGACCCTCTGCAGCCTGCTCGACAATTTTGTCCAACATGAATGCTAAGGAATCAGGACCGCGACGAAGCGCTTGTTTCATGTTGAGTTCACTGAAAAGTTCTAAAACCAACATCGGTCTCGAAGAATCCTCTCGGTACTCGTGAATCTTTACAACGCGAGGGCTGCTCAAATCCTTGGCGACGTTGTATTCGTGCTTTAAAAGACCAATCTCCGCCTTGTTCACCGCCAATGACTGCTTCAGTACCTTCAGTGCAAAACGATCCTTTGAACTCTCATGCACCGCCTCCCAAACTTCCGCCGTGCTACCGACACGGATTAGGCGAGTCAGACGGTAGGGCCCCAAAAAATCACGGGTCTTAGTCATGGCTAGCTTTTAGTCTTGAGTTGTTCGAACTGGCGGTCATTTAAGCGATATCGTCGCTGAGATGCCATCATAATAAAAGGACTCGTTACCTCGGAAGTCCACCCGAATAGCGTCCTCAGGCCCTCCAACGCCAAAGCCTTTACTCCCCCTGCCACTGTTACCCTACCAGAACTACCACCCCGCGTCTCAGACCGTTGTGGCCGAACGAGCCCTCGAGGGAATACTAGGCCTTTTCAAGCTCTTCCTCATAAAGGTCGCGAATTTTTCGCGTCATTTCTCGATGATCGAATTGCTCAGTGAAGAGATTTCTACCCTGCAATCCATATTGCTGCCGAATCTTTTGATTCGAAGAAAGCTCCAAGATTCCGTTGGCCAAAGCCTCGATATTGCCGGGCTGGACGAGTACCCCGGTTTTATGATTAAGAACCACTTCCCTCGCACCATCAATGTCATAACTGACAACCGGTATCCCGGAGATTAAAGCCTGTGGCAATGCTCTCGCCAGCCCTTCTCGATAGGACGCATGCACAAGAAGATCCATTGCACCAATTAAATTGGGAACCTCAGATGGATCCACCAAGCCCGTAAAGATGAAAAAATCATCCAGACCAAGATCACAGATTCTTTTTTGGAGTGTTTGCCTCAACACACCATCACCAACAAACAGAAAGCGTGCGTTCGGCTGATGCCTGATAACATTTCTCGCTGCGGCAATCACATCATCATGCCCCTTCAAACGAAAAAGCCTCGCAATTTTCCCAATAACCAGATGGTGGTCCTCAATGCCGTACCGTGATCGTATAGCCAGTCTTTCATCACGAGCACTCAGAAAGGGCTTAACATCCATTCCACTGTAGATGGTTACAAACTTGCTTTCATCCGCAACATGAGAATTAACCATCAGCGACGTCATGGCATCTGCAACCGAAATAATTCGATGACAACGCTTTGCTGCCCATCTCTCAACCAATCGAAAAATAGATCGTGTCACTGAACCTTGATACTGATGAAAAGGCGCTCCGTGAACCGTATGAATAATCGCAGGCACACTCAAATTCGAAGCTGCCGATCGCCCTAACACACCAGCTTTCGCGCTGTGGGTATGCACCACATCAGGTTGAAATTCCTTGATCAGGCGTTTGATCTTCCAATAAGCAAGGAGATCCTTCGCTGGGTTAATTTCACGACACAAAGTATCAACCACACTGACTCTCAACTCCCCTGCCCTGCCCTGACTCAACAAATCCCCCTCAGGACCAACTGATGGACCGGTGATCAATAAGACTTGGTCTCCGTGCTCTCGCTCCAGATCCAGACAATTGAACAAGGTATTTTCTTGCGCACCCCCAACGATCATCCGTGTAATGACGTGCGCGACTCGCATGCATCAATCCTTGATACGCGATACTCGAGATCAGTCCCAAGACAAGATTCAAAAGCCGCTTGCAGAAAATCCTTCCACGCAAGCAGCCAATCCCCCAGAATCAATGATGCCTAACCTAATGCCGGTTAAATCATTCACTTGTCTAACGCAAAGTTAAAAAAAAACGTTTTGTCAATTCGACAAAACGTTTTTCGATTCGCTTAGAGTTAGGCTGTAATTCCTAGGTACCGAACTCGATTCGACGGTAGCCCAATTGTTGCTGCAATCGATTCACAATCGATGTATGCATCTGGCTGACTCGAGATTCGGACAGATCAAGCGTAGCTCCAATCTCTTTCATCGTTAGTTCTTCGTAATAGTAAAGAATAATGATGAGTCGTTCATTTCGATTCAACCCCTTCGTTACCAGGCGCATCAGATCATTTTTCTGGACGCGCCGTGTGGGATCTTCACCCTTTTTATCTTCAAGGATGTCTATTTCTCGAACATCTTTGTAGCTATCTGTCTCGTACCATTTTTTATTCAAAGAGACAACGCCGACGGCATTGGCATCCGACTGCATCTTCTCTACTTCCTTAACAGGCATTTCCATCTGTTCAGAAAGTTCAAGCACAGTTGGCGGCCGCCCGTGTTTCGTCTCTAAAGCTTTTCTAGCTACGGCGAGCTTACTCGCTTTACTACGAACCAGGCGTGGAACCCAATCCATTGTCCGTAACTCATCAAGCATCGCACCTCGAATTCGGGGTACGCAGTAGGTCTCGAACTTGACACCTCGATCCATGTCGAACGCATCGATCGCGTCCATCAGGCCGAAGATGCCAGCGCTGATCAAGTCATCGAGATCGACACCGTCAGGCAGTCGTTGCCAGATTCGCTCGCCGTTGTAACGGACCAACGGCATGTATCGTTCTACCAACCGATTACGGAGACTTTCGTAATTTGGCGATTCTTTATTGAGCTCTTTGAACTCGACCCAGACCTTCAAGATCTCGTCATCGGCCGTGGCTGTCGCTGCCATCCAATCCTCCGTGATAGTTACTGAACAAGCGGCATCATGCCGCTTAGATCCTGCCAGGCTAGCCTTAACAGAATCATGTTATGCGGTCCGCTTCGAGCTAGCATCCATGCTGCTGTTCGCAATTCCGCAACCCAACATCAATCAATTTCCCACAAGTGGAAATAACCGACGCATAAATATCTAATCAAACTTGAGACAGCCCGAGTCAACTGTCTGAAAAAACATCTCAAGATGTTTCTTCCGACGGGACGCGAATCGATAAACCGATCGCGTATTCCACAAGCTATCTAAATCATTTTGTCAAACCAATCGTTTTCAGTTAGGTTCTACAATCCATTCAGGATCACGAACACGTCTCTGAATAACTCTTTGTCAAACTTGTCCACAATAGGAAAACAAGCAAAAACATTTTTCCTATCTCAGGCAAACCGTTTTTTTAAAAGAAAACTCAAGTCACTTTCTCTCTAGACGGTCTGATCCTATATCAGTTATCGACCACGTCTCTGGTGAGACATTAATAAAAATCCAACTCAATTCATGCTAATTTTAGATTCCTCGTGAAATCAACTAACGGCAGTAAACGATCAGTAACCGTGTTGGATGAAGCAGCTGTAATGTCCTCGGGAACCCGCTGTCCATCTGTCAGATAACTGAGCGGCAACGATTCCCCGTGCCGACCGCTAACCAACTGCGTGATTACGCCGGCTGCCCTGCACGCCTCATCAAGTTTTGTAAGGACGATCGAGGTGGGATTGAGCGGAGCAAAGCCCCTCATTGCCAGTTTGCTTGATGAGAGCGAGCTAGCACAACTCAAGACCAGCAGTGTTTCTTCCGGCTGTGCGACATCCATCAATGAAGTAAGTTCACTAATTCCGGACTCGCTGCGTGGGCTTCTACCCGTTGTGTCAATGAAGACAAGGTCCATTGAATCCAGACGTTTCAAAGCGTCGCGCATCTGCCCTGCACTTTCAACCACTTCCATGGGTAGCCCCATGATTTCCGAATAAGCGGACAATTGCTGAATGGCGGCAATTCGGTATGTGTCGATTGTCACGAGACCTACTTTTTTCTTTTCGTTCAAGTGAAAACCCGCAGCCAACTTGGCAATCGTCGTGGTCTTTCCAACACCTGTCGGTCCAACCACCGCTACCACTTTTTGACCGTCGCAGGGGAGAATTGGCCCGCTGATCTGAAGTGACGTCGAGATGATTTGCCGGAGATGGCCATGCCAGTCAGTCTCGTCAAGTCCATGTGGATTCAGACTGCCTGCAAGACTAACTGTTTGATTAATCCATTGATCCGCTTGATCGAGAGCCACACCGCTTGAGAGAAGCGTGGTCCGAAGTCGCCTCACTGCATCGGGGAGATCATCCAAGTTTGACCTCGAATCAAACGGCTCGTATCCATGGGGCTTGCGAGTGTTCGCTGTAAAGTCACCAGAATCTTCGTCAGGCTGGACCAATCTTCCAGAGATGCTGGGGATTACTTGGTCCTTGGCAATCGTTGCTCCCAAGCCTGCCGTCACCTCGACCTGAGTCCTACCGAGCAGACCCAGCAAGCCGTCTCTTGTTTGCTTGGTATGCAGCACCGATGCATCAGGCCCCATCTGTTGGCGAATCTGAAGGAGTGCCTCCTGCAAATTTGCGGCTTTGAAGGTGCGGATGTGCATGAAAAAAATTACTCGGCAAAAAATGAAACATCTGATTTCGATTCAATCAGAAAATGAACTCTATTCGTCGTTAATCAATCCATAAGATTTGATTTTTGTATCCTGAGTTATTTCGTTGTAGGAAACTATTCTCATGGCCGGCAACGCTGAACTCGTTATCTGTCGTAGCCCGGCACGTATTCGTGGATTCACTAGAACAATCTGATCCAAACTCTTTGGAAGATTTTCTGCGATCGCATCCCTAATACGATTACACACCCGTTCTACGCCTTCAGGACTCATACGTACAGAAATGCCAAAATCACTGTGCTCAATCCCCGCCTCAACTTGATCCTCCAACTTAGGATCTAACACCATGACATGAATCCGACCATCTTCATCGCGGTACCTAGAACTGATGGTGCGAGCTAACCGGTGCCGAACCTTCTCAGACAGCAAAACGGGATCTTTGGTTCGACTAGAGAAATCACCCAAAGCTTCAAGGATCATTCCTAATTGACGAATAGGAATGTCCTCTTTTAAAAGTAGATGAAGAACCTGCTGAACCTCGCTGACTTTCATTGACGTTGGAATCAATTCATCAACGACGGTCGGACAGACTTCCTTCAATTCGTCTAATAAATGCTTGGTTGCATCTCGTGATAAGAGTTCATCCGCATATTGATTCGCTATCGCACGAAGATGTGCAGTAAGCACCGCTGCAGAACGTAATGTCGAGTAACCAAAGATCTCTGCTTGCTCGCAAGTTGAATCATCAATCCAATATGCACGATTACTCGTAACTGGATCAGTAACCAATTCGCCCTCGATGGACCCGGTGATTTGGCCAACCTCTACAGCTAAGCTTCTGGTGGGCTGAAGCTGATTTCGCGCTACAGAATCCCCGTGGATTCGAATTTCATATTCATACTCTTCCAAATTCCTGTCGTCTCGAACACGAACTTTAGGAAGAATGATCCCTAGGTCGGATGCGATTAAATGCCGAACGTTGGTGATACGCTGCATCAAATCCCCACCAAGATTTGGATCGGCCAAACCTAATAGTCCCACTCCGATCGAAATCTCCATCGGATCAACCGCCAGAAAATCTTCGACTCGCCGTGGCGCAGGATCATCGGCCTCTGACTGTTGCGCTTCCAGCCTGTTTTGCTCCTCTTCCAGGCGTCTACTTGCTTGACGGTTCATGACCACGGCAAGACCAATGCAGCCAACCCCCAGGGTTGCCATGGGTACTGTGGGAAGGTTGGTCAGGACCAGAAGCAACAGAAAGACCCCGGCTACGGTGAGAGCCTTTGTATTACCCAATAATTGCCGTAAAAATTCCAAAGGGAGGTTGGTTTTCTTTGCGCTCCGAGTCACAAGCAGCGCTGCTGCCAACGAGATTAATAACGCAGGAATCTGACTGACTAACCCATCTCCGATCGACAGCTTTGTAAATACAGTAGCTGCCTCACCAAAATTCATATCTGCGTGTGCCCAACCGATATAAAGGCCGCCAAAAATATTCACCACCGTGATGATGATTCCGGCAATGGCATCACCGCGGACAAATTTACTTGCTCCATCCATGCCACCATAGAAGTCCGCCTGCGCTGAGATCTCCTCGCGTCGCTCCTGAGCTTGTTTGTCGTTGATGAGTCCAGCGTTCAAATCAGCATCAATGGCCATTTGCCGACCTGGCATTCCATCGAGCGCAAATCTAGCTGCCACCTCACTGATTCGTGTGGCACCCTTGGTGATCACAACAAATTGAATAATGACCAAGATCAGGAAAATAATGATTCCAACCTCAATTCGGTCACCAGCAACAAATTCTCCAAAACTCCGAATCATCTTTCCGGCCGCATTGGCGCCCTCTGTTTCCGCTCGGGTAAGAATAAGTCGCGTTGTTGCAACATTCAAAACCAGCCGGGATAACGTAGTAGCCAAGAGCAAAGAAGGAAAAACGCTAAATTCAAGCGGTGTGGAAATGTGGATCGTCGTTAATAAAATCAGGACTCCCACCGTAATATTTGCCGCCAGCAGCAGGTCCATCAAGACAGACGGAAGTGGTACCAAGATCACTACCAAGCAGCCAATCAGGCCGATTGGCAACAAAAGATCGCGGTATCGCATTAGCGTTTGCATGGAGAATCCTTGCTCACGAATCAGGACGACATGTCCAATCGCGGAAAACCCGGACGTTACCGAAAAATCCTCTCAGGGGTCCAGACAAGAACAATTGAATTCTGCGTCCGAGACTAGTCAGCCAGACCAACGGTGCGTTGTTTCACGCACAGCGTTTCACAGTACCGAGCGGACCGGTAAGAGCCAGAGCTTCATGCAGCCGGAACGACTGGATGAAGCAACCTGCAGAAGCGGCAATTTGGACAAGAGAAGGAGACGGCGTGACCTCGGCAACTTTACGACCATTGCGATTGCCCCTGAATTCACATCAAGGATGCTTAAAGATGGCAAATTTTGAAAGTCAGCACTGCCCTACCCTGTTCATCAAAACTGTCTCGTTTTGAATGATGAAGAACAGGTTTTATGATTCACTCCAAGTATCTAAATCACTCTGAGGAAATAAAAAGCAGATTTTTTAGTGATTGATAGTCAGAGACTGGGCCATTTTTTTACCAGCTCCAGTTTTATTTTAAGCATTCGCGTAGAGACGAACTGATTTTTGGATGCTCAAGAAATGGATCACCCACCTCACTTGAATACTTACTCAAGCCTCTCGCTAGACGGTTAGTCACAGCAACTGTCCCGGGCCGCCCGTAGAAGTTAATCAATTCGTCAGGATCTTCATCTTGGTCGAAGAGCCAAGGTCGATCATTCACAGACAGCACCAATTTGTATCGTGCGTCAACCGCTGCGATCCAATTAGCTTGGGTACCCGAGTTGCGAAGAAAAGCCATTTTCTCTGATTTCCCTTGGCCCACTGAACGGAAATCAGGCGACAGGTCACGACCTTGGAATTGTGATGTTGATTCCAAGTCCAACAATCCAAGGATGGTTGGCGTTACATCAACGGTTCCCATCGGCTGAGCGTAGACCGATGGTATGACGCCACCATTTGGATAACGAATCAACATGGGAACCCTCGCGGATCCCTCGTAGGGATTCCCCTTATTCAGACGGTCATGCTCGTAGCACAAATCTCCATGATCAGAAGTCATCATAATGACGGTCGAGTCGATCTTTCCCGACTGTCGCAGCGCGTCGAGCAGGCGGCCAACGTTGTCATCAATGCACTTCACCATGCCAAAATAGAGGCTCATTTGCTCACCTCGGAAAACGGCATGGTTCTTTCCGCCCGATAACCAACGCGGGCCAAGCACGTCGTCCCGGCCATAGGTTCTGGGCGCCAGAAAACGCATGTGCTGGTACATCACGTCGTACGGTGCCCTGACAGTGTTCGGACCATGTGGATCTGGATAACTCACCACCATTAGAAAGGGTGACTCCTCTTCTGCTTCGATGACACTGAGGGCGCGATCGGTCAGAAAATCGGTTGAGAAACTTGATGCATCGGCATTATCAATCGAGTAACTGGGTTTCCCTCGGTTGTCCAACGAAGCGATTTCTGCCCCGGCAGCAGTCATAGAAAACTTCTTCCAATGGCCACGATTAAACATGTAGCGTTTCATCTTGAACCCACCATCTACTTTGGGTGACCATTCTGGTTTTCCATCACCACCCAAGTGCCATTTTCCGAGAAAAGCTGTTCGGTAACCTTCGTCATTCAGTAGTGTCGCCAAGGTAGGCACATCACCTCGTAATGGAAAGTTATTGGTCGGCACACCGGCGTGGTGAGGATACAAACCCGTGACCATCGCAGCACGACAAGGTGAGCAAACTGGCGCCGTGGCATAAGCGCGTGTGCAAATCACACCTTCCGCAGCGAGACGATCGAGATTTGGTGTCTCCACGATCGAATCAGGTCCCCACATCTCGGCTTGCTCTTCTGAGAGAAGCGCACGGTAACATCCCAACGTGCGAAAATTGTGCTCATCAGTAACGATCAACAACACATTTGGACGGTCCTTCGCAAAGCTGGTATTTGGAAATGCAAGCAGAAGGAGGAAACAAACGCTGATCGAAAAAGCAGGCTTAACAACACAAAAACGATTAATAAAACCTGAGATATAAATCATTCCAAACCCCATTGGATAGCGTTGAAAAGCAAAAGTGGTAGGAGATCTCCGCCAAAATCTGAGGGATGACCCAAGGATGTATAGAAAGATCGACCACCGTCTCGACGCTGGTACGTCCAAGCAATTGGTTCGGCGGGATGACCCTCTACCTCCCCATATAAAACAGGTATTGCAGACTCTGCCAACGGAGACACCTTGTAAAGCGAACCAGAGGACGTCCTTTCGCGGGAGAACCGAATCCCCTTCAGCAATTTCCTCGAAACTGTAGATAATTTCTTAGAAGAATGAATCGTCACACTTAGATCATTACCGTGGTGATTGGTGTAGTTGCCTCCAAAGACTTGCTTATCAAACTCTGGCCATACTGACCGTCCATTGGGTGGATCACCGCGACGCAAAGAAAAAGCGTGGCTGGCAGTACGCAATCCTACCAACGGCTTACCTGAATGAACGTAATCTTGAATCATTGCCAATTGAGAAGTGGGCAGAGTTCGGCGCCGGACACTGATGACAAGTAAATCAGCGGATTTGATGATCGCAAGATTATCGAACTGATTTGGATCACTAGGGGTTGGTTGAACAAACGTCACATCAAACCCAGCCAGATACTGGTCTGCAAATGCAGGTAAAGTCTTCGCCGTCTCATACTCTCCTTCAGCTACAAGAAAGACAATCTTCTTTAATCCACCACTGTCAGCCGCAACTTCATTAGATTTTGCGAAGAGACACACAACCAGAAACAGGAGAACTGTCCGACTCATTGTCATTCTCTCCAAATATCGAGCAGAGGAATCAAAGTATCAAACCAAATAGCCACCACATTCACCAAGAATCTCACGGGATGACCTATCTGAAATTCGGCAACGCCTCTAAGCCTTTTTAGCAGGCAAATGCCGAAGCTTCAAAACTCCATCAGTCCTGCCAATAGCTTCCAAGGTCGCATCATCTATCCCCTCATCTAAATCAATAATCGTGTAAGCAATCTCACCACGAGACTTGTTGAGGAGATCCGCAATATTCAATCCAGCATTTGCGAGAATTGTTGAAATCTGACCGACCATATTTGGCACATTTGCATTGGCAATCGTGATACGACTACCACCATTGCGAGGCATCATCGCTTCTGGAAAGTTCACTGAGTTTCGGACAGTTCCGTCTTCGAGATAATCACGGAGACTATCGGCCACCATCACGGCGCAGTTTTCCTCCGCCTCATTGGTGCTAGCGCCAAGGTGTGGGAACGCAAGGACTTTTGGGTGAGCAAGCATCGCACCTGTGGGAAAGTCGCAAACATAGGAATGAAGATGCCCATCCTCCAACGCAGCAACCACAGCCTGCTCATCACAGATACCGCCCCGAGCTAAGTTCACCAGGATCCCGCCTTTGGGCATCATTTTAATCCGCTCTGCACTCACCAACCCCTTGGTAGCATCCAGTAGCGGCACATGGACAGATACACAATCACACTGAGAGAACAGGTGGTCGATACTCACTGCCTGCTTCACTCCACTGGATAGCTGCCACGCGCTCTGAACCGAGATCGACGGATCATAACCGACAACTTTCATACCCAAAGAAAGTGCCGCGTTGGCGACACGTAATCCGATAGCACCCAGCCCAATTACACCGAGCGTTTTCGATGGCAATTCCGACCCGACAAAATTCTTTTTCCCTGATTCCACAGCGACAGAAATCTCACTGTCATCCCCGCTGAGACCCGAAGCAAAACTCATCGCAGCTGAAACGTTTCGAGAAGCCATCAAAAGGCCTGTTAAAACCAATTCCTTCACCGCATTGGCGTTCGCACCAGGTGCGTTGAATACCGGAACACCAAGTTCAGTCATTCTGGCCACAGGAATGTTATTGACGCCTGCTCCTGCTCGCCCGATTGCCGCCACCGTCTGGGGAATCTCCATGTCATGCATCTTGAATGAGCGAAGCATGATCGCATCAGGGGAGCTGATTTCTGAAGCTACCTCGTAACTTTCGCGTGGCAGACGCTGTAAACCTTGAACGGAAATATTGTTGAGAGTCAGGATTTTATACATCGAACTCTTAAAACTGCTTTATTTGATGAAAGAAGAAGGTGAAAGCAAACAATCGAACAGCCGCACATACTTAGCGACCTCGACAAACAACCACACAAACCCAATTGAAACCAAACAGCTTTCTAGCGATTGGCATTAGCAAAATCTGTCATGAAGGAAGCGAGAGTTGTCACACCCTCAAGTGGCATCGCATTATAGATACTTGCCCGAATACCACCGACGCTACGATGTCCCTTCAAGCTGTCGAGGCCCTGCGATGCAGCCTCTGAGATAAATTTAGCCTGCAACTGATCCGAAGGAAGGTTAAAGGTAACATTCATCTTCGACCGACAATCGTTCTGAGCATGTCCTCGATAGAATGAATCACTGCTATCAATGGTTTCGTATAAAAGCGAGGCTTTGCTGCAGTTCAAGGATTCTATCGCCTTTAATCCACCGATTTCATCCTGCAACCAATGGGCAATCTTTCCCAACATGTAAACGGCAAATGTTGGAGGTGTATTCCACATCGAATCCGCCGAGGCGTGGTTTCGGTAATTTAAATAACCCGGTAATGAGTCATCGGCTCGCTCCAACAAGTCTTTACGAATCACAACGACCGTTACGCCAGCAGGACCGGCATTCTTCTGAGCGCAGGCATAGAGAATTCCATATTGGTCAATGGGCAGCGGTCGGGATAGAAAATCACTCGACGCATCACAAACGAGCGGAACTGAATCAGGACAATTTGGCTCAGACTGAAACTGCACCCCTTGAATCGTCTCATTGCTGCAGTAGTAAAGGTATGCCGCTTCCTCTGAAACCAATTGACTGCCCGCTGTTGGCAGATCGCAAAAGTTACCATCACTGCCATCAAAACCCAGAGTTACCTCACCCTCCTTCTTTGCCTCAGCTATGGCTTTCTTACTCCAAGAGCCCGTTACAAGATAACTAGCTGACTTCCCTGTTCCCTTGAGCAGATTTGCCGGGACCATTGAAAATTGCAAGGCAGACCCACCCTGCAAAAACAAAATGGCATAGTCGTCCGGGACAGCCATCAGATTTCTCAGCGTTAACTCTGCGTCGGCAGCAATTTCGGTGAAAATCTTACTTCGATGGCTAATCTCCATCACAGAAGCACCCGCGCCGGGGTAGCACAATAGTTCTTCTTGCACTTGCTGAAGTACTGATAGCGGGATGGTGGCTGGGCCAGCCGAAAAGTTGAAAACGCGTTGCTCGACAGCGTTGGCGTTCATCTTGGTTCGATTCCTACAGGTCCGAGAATTTGGTTTTTGGCTGAAACAAGTGACGCATTGAAATCACGTCGAACTGATCAGGACTTGGATTGTAAACTTGCTTCAGGAAGTTCGGAAGGTTCCCCAACCTCGCGAAATGGAATGATTCAACCTTCCCGTGCAGTTGCCCCCCCATTGGCCCCTAAAAACCGCACTTTCCAACTTGGCTTTTCCATCTTGCGAATCAACAAAACATCATTGTCTGCAGGCGGAACCGGCAAGAAACCAAGATGATTAACCACTAACGTGGATGACACCCACCATCTGATCGTGGAGTAATTGGCAGTATCGAACAGAATGATTTTCGCACTGGGCTAGGCTGTGACCCTCTCGATGATACTCCCGAGATCGATGATCTTGATTCGACCAGCAATAAGTCAGCTTTGTCCGCGCTACAAATCAAACTCTTTCATCCACTGATCAATTTCTGGCTGGCTCAACTTCGGCTCTGCAAAGTCACCGCTATCACTGCCCTGCCCTTCCCTCTTCGCTTCACTCAATCGCTCAAAAACTCCGGGAGCTAACCCAATCTGCCCTTCCAAGAGACGATCGAGCCAATCCTCCGAATCATAAACGGTGGCCGATCTCCTCCTCGCTGCTGCCTGTAGCCGATGATCACTAGAAACGAGCGTCAAACGCTTGGGAGTTGCGTTGCCATCAATGAGTTCCTCCAGCAAGTCATCAGCCTCCGGGTAGTCGGTGGCGAAGCGAACAGTGATTCCTGAGACGAGGTAACAGTTGTCCCGATCGGCAGGCGGATTGACCGCATCAAAAACAAGGCAGGTCCTTTGTCGCACAAGGTGGGGCAAATGTTGGAATAATCTGTTCAACAAGAGGTCACGCTCACGCTCCAGCCAACGATGATCCGATCCACGACCCGGAGGTGCTATTGGTGAAATAACGTTGTAACCGTCAATTAACAAAACACTGTTTGAAGGATTCAAGAGTGTCCATTCCTCGAAAGCGTCGGCTAATACTTACTAAAGACAGTACGTACGAAAAAGAAATTCTCAGGTGACTGAAACATCATCAAGGGCTCGGAAGGATCCATGTCAACAAGACAGCGAAAGCAGATTCGCGGCTTGATCAGTTACCATCATCTATGAAGCTGGCCGGAACAGATCAGCTTTCACATTACAGCTATTGAAGAAATTAATCAAAAACAATTCTCGATTCATCAAAGTTGCAAAACCGACTAATGATCGGGATAGTCAACTCTGAGTAAAAACAAACCATGCGGGGGTGCCGTGGGACCCGCAATCGAACGATCCTTCGCATCTAAAATTGATTGAATCCATTCCGGCTTTTGTTTTCCAGATCCAACCTCAACCAATGAGCCCACAATATTTCTAACCATATTATAAAGGAATCCATTAGCTTCTATCTCAATCGCCACTGAGACACCTTCGCTTGATTCCAAGTAGCTTTGCTCGAAAACGTCGCAAGCGTAAACCGTGCGAATAGTAGTTTTCCGTTCAGCACCAGTGGCTTGGAAGCTCGCAAAATCTTTCTCTCCCACGATATATTTTGCAGCCTCACACATTCGGTTGACACTGATCGACTTTCGCAAACGCCAACGATAACGTCTCTGAAATGGACTACTCACACCACCAACCTGTAGCTGATATCGATAGCGCTTACGCGCCGCGTCCCTGATAGCATGAAAGTCATCTTGAATGACCTCGGAATCCCGTACAACGATGTCCTCAGGAAGCTTTGTATTCAATGCCAACGAGAGTCGCTCAGGATCTCCGCTAAAATTTAATCGACAACTGACAACTTGACCAATCGCGTGAACTCCAGCATCCGTGCGACCGCTGCCGATAACGGAAACGGGCTCGTTTGAGACAGCTGACAAAGCTTCTTGAAGCGCACCTTGAATAGTTGCCTCTCCTGGCTGGACCTGCCAGCCGGAATAACGAGTCCCCTCGTAAGCAATGGTGAGCTTAAACGTGCGTTGCAATGAATGGCTCCCGTCATCAGGACCAAAACGTTCTCGGCGGCACCCTTAGAAATGGGCAGCTCGAGCCAATGGAACTCTATGATCGCTATCTCGACTTTTCCTGCAGTAACTCGGCAATCTGGACTGCATTGGTCGCAGCACCTTTACGCAAGTTATCGCTGACACACCAAAACGCCAAACTATTTGGACCGCTGATATCTCGTCGAATACGACCAACAAAAACATCATCCTTGCCTTCACAGTCCCTCGGCATTGGATACAACCCCTCGTCGAGATTATCCAAAACAGTGACACCCTCTGCTTCTTCGAATAATTTTCGTGATTCAGCAACTGAAACAGGACGCTCTGTTTCCACTAAAATTGATTCACTATGTCCGATCGTTACGGGAACTCTGACACAAGTCGGGCAAACCTGAATTGAATCATCACCCATAATCTTTCGAGTCTCATACACCATCTTCATCTCCTCACTGGTGTAACCCTCGAACTTATCTGAACCGATTTGTGGAATTAAATTGAATCCAATCGGGTGCTGAAATGTAGCAGGCGCGAGCGTTTTACCATCCAACTCGCCGCGGACACTGGCAAACAATTCTTCATTACCTGCTGTTCCAGCCCCGCTGGTTGCTTGATAAGTGCTGACAACCACTCGTTTAACCTTAGCAAAACGATGCAAAGGAGCCAGTGCCACCACCATTTGAGTCGTGCTGCAGTTCGGACTAGCAATGATCCCTTCATGCAAGTTGACCGCCTCAGGATTGACCTCCGGGATCACTAGCGGAACCTTTGGATCCATTCTCCAGTATCCACTCTCATCAACAACGACCGCACCCGCCCCGACTGCCCATGGAGCAAACTCTTTCGATACATCATCCGGGGTGCTGGCAATCACCACATCGATTCCCTCAAAAGCTGACGGCTCAAGAAGTTCCACTGGTACGGTTTGACCAGCGACATCCACCTTCATGCCAACCGAACGCTTGGAAGCCAGTAATTTCAATTGGCGATACTGAAATTTTCGTTGCACCAATTGCTCAAGGACAATTCTTCCAACGGCGCCAGTGGCACCAACTAATGCAATATTTTCGTACACAATTAAGAACGGGGGTTGAAACGTTTAAGAATGCCTGCGAAGTCAAATCGCCTTTGCGACCAACTGAGGATCAGTTTGGCTCAAGCAATTCGATATGATCCCAAAACGACAAAAAGACGCAACGTCTGAGCACAGAACTCAATCACCTTCCTGCATTAAAAATGGCCTCGCGGCAAAAGAACAAGGCTTCACTGAATCAAATAAGGGAGACCATTCGGTCGAGTTCTCCCACCCATGATACTTACGTGTTGGGAAGGTGAAACAGATGATCCCCCGCGGACATCATCAAGAACTTATTCCTGCATTTCCTTAATGGCGTCGGTCAAGGTGCCGTTAACGAGACCCAAACCACCTCGCCCACCAACCAAACGCGCCTTCACATCCTCTTGCACATCCTCCGCGGTAGATTCCCAGAAATTCTTGATATCGTCCCCTGATAACGGCTTCAAGGATCGGAAGAGTCGAAAACCGACCCCTCGAGCCGGATCATTTGTGAACCACCATGGGCTTTTCGGAAAGTTGGGGTCGTCTTCTTTCCAAGCTTCATCATCTGATGCAAGACGCGAAGCACTTCGAAGTTGCTCTGCCTCCATTTCCCAGCTACCTCCTCGAGCGACAACAGGATAGGCCCACTCCGGCCAAATCACCATCTCCACAGCGCGGACAGGTTGGGAATCTGCAAATTTTGCATACCCGTCCTCCGAGTACTCGTTGACGGTGAGTTCCGCTACGTTGCCATGCATGTCGTGCAGACCAAACGCATTTGGCTTCTTACCGCCGACCAAAGGTGTTTCCAAGCCAGAATTATCAAAGGTCCAAGCGTAGTCATCGATCTTTTCAGCGTCATTTCCAAAACTGTAAGGTGCAGTCGTCCCAGCCCGAGCTGCGTACTCCCATTCAGCCTCTGTAGGCAATCGGTATTGACTCCCAGTAACGCGGCTCAGCCATTTTGTAAATTGCTGAGCTGAATACTGAGTCATCGTGACAGCAGGTTGACTATCTTCTTCACCAAATTCAAAAGTGAACGTGGGATCGTATAGCTCTGTCGGAGCCGTAATTGCGTCAACCTTATTTTTTTCTGTCACCTTTCGCTCACCACGCGATTCAAATTCCTTGAAGATCCCGTAAAGATACATGTACGGCTTGTATTGAGCCCAAGTGATCTCAGTCTTGCCAACCCACATTGGATCCACGACCACTTTGATTTGTGGTCCCTCGTCATCAGCGCGACCAGGCTCATCATCAGGACTTCCCATCAGGTATTCCCCACCGGGAATGGGAATCATGTCCAGTTTTACATCCGTTCCGGGTATCAACATCGTGTAGGGAACCATGTAACCATCATCGATTTTCACAGACGGCCCGGCTTCAGGTTTCTCAATAGAAATCCCTGTTTGTATAGAATTTGCATCTTCGCTCGAGTTCTCAGCCAATAACGAAGTTGTCGTGATTGAGATGGCAATAAATACGAGACAAATGGATGTGTACTTCAATCTCATCGAAGAAGGCTCTATCAGGAGTAATGGCAATCTCTTGGGTTACGAATCAGCTGACAAATCTGACCCTCAAATCAACAAGCAAATCCATGTGCGGGAGAAGCTTCATTGAGCGGATTTATCGCTGTTCATACTACCGGCAAGGAAGAAACAAACGTAATGGCGGGGCGCAGCATGATCATTGATCACTGAGTCTTTATTCTATCGTCACCGATTAAAAATTGGGAGTCAGTTCTTGGTGAGCGATTCAAAATTGACATTCTCAACTGCATTACCCCATCCCTAAAAAGGGAAATATGTGAGTAATCCCCATGGTTTATTGGATCATCTAAAAAGACGCCAACGAGGGCATTTCCTTTCCCTTGACCTACTTCGAAGCCCCGCATAACGACCCACAAAAGGCAGAAAACATTGCATCAGTTTCGAATTTAAAAAAGAGGTCGTGTAGGTTACGCTCACCAACGACACCTTAGACATGCCCTGTCGCACCTTTAAGTTTCAACTAACGGTCGATGCATGGTTGCGGGTCGAACAACGCTCGCCTCACCTTGGGACGCGTGGGCATGTTGCCAGCCCAGCATCCATTAGTTTTCCAGATTTAAAACAATAGCAACTGAAGTGGCGATTCCGAGTCACCACCGTTGAAAAAAAATCTTCAAGCCAAGCAAAATCAGCCATGAACCATGAGACCATTTTTCGCTTAGTTATTAATCCAATAGTGAATCATCTTCAGAAAATCCCCGGCTTGATACAAGAGAAACTATCGATCCGACAAACACCGAACAGCGAACAGCGTCCCTCTTAATCTCAAAGAGTGCAACTGCGAAAACGTTGCCAAAACCTTAGCCTGAATCCGAAACTCTATTCCGCTCTGAGGTGAAAGAGAGAAACGCAGCCAATGTCTGTACCTTGGATGCGATTAGTTGAACAAATGATCGATTAGCGACCGTTGAGTTGCGAGGGGCGAGCTCCGAGCTTCACTCTTAAATCAAGCTCCTCCTCCTCACGCTCAACAAGAATTGAAACCTCAGCGCCAACGACAGCACTGCCAATCACTCTCATTAAGTGTGCCATATTCTGAATCGCTTCGCCATTAACTGATCGTATTCGGTCTCCCGGACTCAATCCAGCTATAGCGGCCGGTGAAGAAGAATCAATCAAGAAATCGACTCGTGCACCCCGAAGTAGCGGATCTTCTTTCGAATCGGGATCATAAAGAACGTCGTCCAAACTAACGCCAAGCCAACCTCTCTCGACACGGCCCGTGGTTCTTAACTGCATGTAAACTTGTTTGGCCACATTGCTTGGAATAGAAAAACTAACACCACGATAAGTATCTCCAACAATGGCCGTATTGATGCCGATCAACGCACCCCGCGCGTTCACCAACGGACCTCCGCTGTTACCGGGATTCACAGCAACATCACTCTGCATAAAATCCTGATATTGAGTGCTCGCGCGTACCATTCGATGTTTACCACTAAGAATTCCGAATGTCACCGTACGATCTAAACCGAAAGGACTTCCAACCGCCCAAACGGGCGCCCCAACTCTGCTGCGATCACTATCTCCCCACGAAATTGGCATCAGGTTGATCGCTGCGATTTTCAAGAGCGCAAGATCGGTTAAGGCATCAGTGCCAATGACTTCAGCTGGTTGCTGTCGCCCATCACTTAAGGTCACTGTGATGGCTTTACCCTCAGAGATAACGTGCCGGTTGGTCAGGATATAGCCATCTTGATCAACCACCACACCACTGCCCTGATCCGTAGAAGGCATCCCACCAGATGAAAAAAAGCGACTTGTCAAAGCATCTTCAGAATTTGCTACCTGTCGCTCAACATCGATGTGTACAACGCTTGGACCAACTGCCGCGGTGACCATTTGATAGGCTTCACTCAAGGCATCGAGGGAAACATTACGCAAACCATCCCTTCCCGACTGATACTCGGCTCGCAATTCGCCACGGTGCCATGCGTAACGCATTTCCTCGACAATCTGCGGCACGACAAACCTCGCCGCCAAAAGCACCAGCGAAACGGTGGCCAATACCGCCAAGCTTTGAGTCAACGAATCGTGCTGCCGATTCGCGACGACCGTTTTTGAAGAACTTAACGATCCAGATCCATCATCATGGACGTTTTCCCGAGGTGGAGCGAAATCGTTTCCCGAGACCTCTGGAGGCTTTTCAATGTGATGGCTCTGCGCCGGTTCAGGCCCAAAATTATTCTTGAGGCTATCGTCCGCCCGAGGTGGAGTGTCAGGATCGGAAAAAGCGTTGATTTTTTTTAGGTTTCCACCGTCAGGACCTATTTTCTCGAACGGAACATCAGTTGGGCGAGAATCTTCATCCATCACTCGTACACCTCCCAAGCTGCGATTCCTATTCATTTCAGTGCCAAAGATTCTGGCACTCCTCAAGTCTATTCATTGTAGGAACTTGTTAAGAAACTTGTACTAATTTCCAGACGCTGGCTTCCGAAAAGAACTGAAACCTGAGTCCATCCCCATTTCCAGCTGAAGGAATCATTTACGCATCGATTTCGTAAAAACCCCACAAAACACTCATTTCTTCAGACAACACCCTCATGAAAAGCCGACGCCTTGATGGCGAAGGCATCGTGCCTCCATTCGCAATTGCGAGTAAATTAATTTGCGATTGTCCCCCACAAAAAAAACCAATTAACGAAAAAGTACATGATGTCCGAGTCTTCCCGCGAAAGCATTTACCAGGCACTTGCATCGATTCGGCTTGTCGATCCACACACACACATCAATCCACATTCTCCAGCATCGACCACGCTGGCGGATCTATTGGGTTATCACTACTACACCGAACTGGCACATTCGGCAGGGATGGCAAAGAAAGAAATCGAGGAAGAGGATATTCACCCTCGCGACCTGGTTGGTCGGCTTATTCAAAATCTTGGTCCACTTGAAAACACGGCTCAGTACCAATGGCTGGTTGAAATCTGTCGCAAGTTCTTCAATTTTGAAGGTGACCGTATCGATGAATCAAATTGGGAAACTCTCTACGATGTCGCGGAATCAAAGATGTCGGCCGCGGATTGGTCAATGACCGTGTTGGACCAAAGTAATGTTCAAGCTGTATTTCTGACAAACGAGTTTGATGATGCCCTGACAGGATTCGACACCGACACTTATATCCCATGCTTACGAACAGACGACCTGGTGTTCCATTTAGGCAAAGACTCCGTTCGAGAACGCCTACAATTCTGCACAGAGATATCGATCGATGGCTCACTAACAAACCTTCGAAACGCTCTTGATCAGCGTTTCGAACACTTCATCAAAAACGGCGCTCGCGCTTGCGCAATTTCACTCCCGCCCACTTTTGAGCCAAAATGCGTCAGCGATGGGCGAGCAGAAGTTGCCTTAGCGGACGTCCTGACAAATGGGCTCAATGCTGATCCGGCTAATCAAATTACACTTTCAAATCGAGTTTTCTGGACACTCGCGGAACTCTGTGACCACCATGGAATCCCCTTTGATCTAATGATTGGAGTTAACCGGGGGGTCTATGCCGACGGGGTGTACCAGGGACAAGACCTCTACGACAGTCGCGTTTCCCTCATACAGTACAAAGAACTATTTAACGCTTTTCCAAAAGTCAATTTTCCAATCTCTGTCTTGGCGAGTGTCACCAACCAAGAATTAGTGAGCTATTCATGGATTTTCCCGAACGTGATCACAAATGGTCACTGGTGGTATAGCAACACACCATCATTTATCTCGCGAGACGCTGCAGCCAGACTGGAAGCAGTGCCACGAACAAAACAAATCGGCTACTACAGCGATGCCTACAAACTTGAATTTGTTCATCCAAAATTTGACATGTATCGTCGAATTTTGGCGAAAACACTCGCCGAACAATTTGTCTCACAAAATGGCTGGAGCGAAGAGCGGGCCGTTGAACTTGGTAGACAAGTTTTAAAAGACAATGTTGATCGCATTTTCCCCAAACCGTCATGAAAAGATGAACCGACCAGCATCAGCTAAGCCGACTCCCAATGACCCATTGCCGAGTTCTGAGGAAATCAACTCCCTGCAGATTCGTGATGTCGAAATCATCGACCGCACCGGATCGCTAGAAACCGATACTGAAACTGACGCAGCTGATGCCACGCAAGAATCCTCACTTGATGTGGGTAACCTGCTCGAAAAACCAAATCAGGGCGACGACCTAAAGCCAATATTAGAAGATGGCTCGTCTCTCGTGCCGGCAGACCAAAGGCCGCAACTCGAACGAGACCCGAAAACAGGAGAACTTGTTTTCAAACCCTCAAAAGCGAACCAATCAAAAAGTGAATGATCACCATCAACCAAGCCAAAAACCTTCGAGTGATCTGATTATTAGCAAAGTGCAGCGGTGCGAAAATTGAATCCACCACAAACTTGGCTTTGCCGGCCAAGTTCTTTATCGAGGGCAAGCTAATTCACCAGAGTTAATCGGATCCTGACTCAGCGATCTAGCCCTCACCGGATCATTACTCTGCAGCACCTCGCGTTGCCTTTTCAGCAATGATGCGATTGATCGCATTTAACATCGCGAGAATGGTACTCTCCACGCTGTCAGTGCTGACGCCAACGCCGCGATAACTCCTTCCTTCGTGCTCAACCTCAAGGTTCACTTCGCCGATCGCATCTCGACCAAGTGTGGCACTACGAACACGAAAGTCTTTACAGACCACCTCAATGCCGACAATCTTTTCAACCGCCCAAAAGGCTGCATCTATCGGACCATCCCCTTGCTGTACCACCTCTGAGAATTCTTGTTCACCATGCCGAAGTGTTAACTCGACGCTTGGAGAATGTGATTTACCACTCTTGACAACGTAGTCGACAAGAATCCATTTCTCCTCGACATTGCCGCTAATCTGATGCTGCACTAGGGCAATGATGTCTCCATCATAAATTTCTTTCTTTTTGTCGGCCAATAACTTGAATTGTGCAAAGACGTCCTGTAGCTGCTCCCCAGTGAGTGTAAACCCTAGGGTCTTTGCTCGATCAGCAAGCGCAGCCCGTCCACTGTGCTTTCCAAGCACCAAATCTGTCTTGCAAAAGCCAACTTCTTCGGGCAGCATGATTTCGTAGGTGCTACGTTCCTTTAGTATTCCATCTTGGTGAATCCCCGCTTCATGAGCGAATGCATTGCGTCCGACAATGGCCTTGTTACGTTGGACTTGCATTCCCGTTGTTTTTGAAACGAGGCGACTCGCCGGAACAAGTTTTCGAGAATCAATCGACGTGGTGCAATCATAAAAATCAGCGCGAGTTTTCATTGCCATCACCACCTCTTCTAAGGCAGCATTACCCGCTCGCTCACCAATTCCGTTTATCGTGCATTCAATTTGTCCCGCGCCAGCAGCCACTGCGGACAGACTATTTGCAACGGCAAGACCTAGGTCGTCATGACAATGTGTGCTCAGTATCGCCTTATCCATATTGGGCACACGATTACGCAGCATCTCAAAACGATCATAAATCTCGCTGGGTGTCGCGTATCCCACCGTATCAGGAATGTTGATCGTGGTTGCCCCAGCATCAATCGCCGCTTCCACAACGCGGCATAAAAAGTCGTATTCAGTTCGACAAGCATCCTCCGGTGAAAACTCAATATCATCGCAGTACCCGGAGGCTCGCCTGACTCCTTCAACCGTCCGTTTCAGAATCTCGTCTGGAGTCATCCTGAGCTTGAATTCGCGGTGTATGGCGCTGGTCGCGAGGAACACATGAATTCTTGAACTTGATGCATATTTCACCGCTTCCCACGCAGCATCAATATCCTTGTCATTACACCTAGCCAATCCACAAATTGTTGCTCCCTGAATTGTCTTCGCTATTTGCTTAACCGATTCAAAGTCACCAGGGGATGCGATGGGAAATCCAGCCTCGATTACATCAACCCCCATCTCGGCCAACAATTGCGCAACTTTGAGCTTCTCGTTTAGATTCATACTTGCACCCGGTGACTGCTCACCGTCGCGAAGCGTTGTGTCAAAAATCTTGATAGCTCGAGGCTTATTCACGGCAGACTCACTCGTTAAAGAACAACTAACAGGCGTGTGGGTAATGGACATCTGAAAAGCTAGGATATTGATTCCATTCAATGAACCTTTAAATCATAAAACAAAAAAACCCAAGTCGCGTGAGGGCGACTCGGGTTCGTTGTTTTCTTTGGACGCTCTTTCTCTCGAAATCGCTCGAAACCCTCATCACCGGCTGCTTTCTAGCAGCAATCGAACTTCGAGCAGGAGGTGAGAGGGTGGCATGGCATCATCCTAGGCTGAAAGTCGGCTCAAAGTCAACGGTTCGTGCAGTATTTTCCACTAACTCGATAAATCTTTGGTTCTTAACAGCTGCTGCCCATGCAGTCGACAAACACACCCAAAAACTTCTGAGACTGCTAAATAATGCTCACGAGGAATTTCAGTTACCGGTTTCGCTATTCGATATAGGGCTCTCGCTAGAGGCTTTCGTTCCACGACGACCACCCCGTTTTCCAATGCCATTCTTCGGATAATCTGAGCCAAATCCCCTGAGCCTTTCGCCACTAGTTTTGGCGTTTGCATTGTGGCGGGATCGTACCTGATCGCAACAGCGTATTCAGAGGGATTAGTCACCACCACTTGGGCAGATTGGACCTCCGTTGCAATCCTCTGCATCATCAACTGTCGCTGCACAGACTTCCGACGTGACACAACTTGAGCGTCCCCCTCCGTTTCCCGCAACTCATCTCGCATCTCCTTATCAGTCATCATCAGATCACGCTCATGTTTCCATCGCTGAAACAGATATTCAAATAGACCCATGATAAGCAGAGCAATTCCAATCCACATGCAAGTCCTTGTTAAACACTCAAACAAGACAACCGAAATTCGTTCGATACTCAATCCGCCTAAACTCAGAAGTGTTTCCTGATCATGTTGCATGGAAAAGAATGCGACCGTCACGGTCACCAGGATTTTAAAAACCCCAAATGCCAATCTCGCCGCGCCTTGAAGGGAAATGACTCGTGCGAAACCCGATATCGGATTGAGATTGCTGAGCTTTGGATTGATCTTCTTGGCAGAGAAAATCAATCCCGTCTGCATGACATTCGCTAAGACACCGAAGACCAACAGGCTTAATATTACTGGCATTACGATCAATGCATACTTAAATACTGCACTGACCAACCATCTTGTCATCTGATTCTGATCGGTTAATCGCAGACTTGTTTGAGATAAAGATTCTGTTAACCAAGTGGCCAATTTTTCAACGATTGGACCACCAAACATCCACAGAGATGTAACCGCAACGATCAACATAATCGCTGATGTCAAATCTTGACTTCTAACGACCTGTCCTTCTTGCCTAGCTCTCCGACGTCGTCTCTCCGTCGCAAAGTGCTTCTTGTCTACATCAGCATCTGTCATGGCTCAACGGTTTTCCGCCGTTCCTTTTGTTACCAAGTTTGGTTCAATTTAAGTGCCACCTGATTTAATTCCTCCTGGAATAGCCAACCAGCAGAACCAATCGTGATCGCAAGCACCACAAAAGTCGCCAGGGCGTTTACGCTTAGGCCAACCGCCAGCACATTGATCTGGGGTAATGTCCGACTGACCAATCCTGTAATCAAGTTACTCAGCATGACAACGGCAACTATCGGTGCAGCAACGCGAATCCCAGCAGTCATGCCTGCGGTCAGTTGTTCAACTACCAAATCAAGCATCGAGTGATGAAAGATAACATCACCCAGTGGTATCCTTGTGAAACTATCTAGCAGCAGGCCCAACAGCAGACGATGACCGCCAACAATAAGCATGACGGCGGTAACGATCAGCCCCACTAACTGTGCTACGTAAGGCAAGCTCTCAGAACCAGATGAGCCAGCACTCGCACCAATCTGCATGCCACTGGCGTTAGCAATGACTTCTCCACCAAGCTGCACCCCGGTGACAATTAGCTGAACCGTTGAGCCAATCAGCAAGCCGATTATCGCCTCCTTGACCATCAAAATAATCAAGCTCATGAAGCTATTCACCTCCGGCAGCCCGATACCTCCATGATGGTCTGCTACCGAGGGTAGTATCATCGCGGTTAGGGCAACTGCAAAAAGCACCTTGAGTCGGTTCGGCAATCCGACGTTAATGGTCGACATTGCCAACAGCAATGCGGTTAAGCGAGATAGGACCAGTAACCCCAAAACAAGGTGACCTTCCAACCATGTAGTGATTACATCCATCACGGCGTGCCGGCGGTAAGGAACACAACTCGCGTGAAATCAACCATTTTCGTTATCAGCCAGGGCAAGCAAATCACCAGCACAGCTGCCGTCGCGAGTAACTTGGGAACAAAAGAGACGGTTTGATCTTGCACCTGAGTGAGGGCTTGCAGCAAACCAACCAACAAGCCAGCAGCCATCGCTACGATCAGCATCGGCGCCGCAATAACGACAGCTGACAACAACGATGTGCGACATAATTCAATTGCTGCATTCGGATCCATTTAATGCTCACCTTTTATCTTGTTGCCTAGAAAACAGTTCCAAAACTGTCCATCAGCATTTGAACCACCAAACGCCAGCCATCAACCAAAACAAATAACAACAACTTAAACGGCAGCGAGACTATCTGTGGTGGCAGCATCAACATCCCCATCGAGATTGTCACACTGGCAACGACCAAATCGACCACCAAGAACGGCAAGTAAATCTGGAACCCCATCAAGAATGCCGTCTTCAACTCGCTGAGCACATAAGCGGGTAGCAAGACTCGCAATGGCACATCCTCAAACCCGGAAGGCATTGGCGCGTCTGCATCCATGTACTCGTAGAAAAGATGAACATCATCATGGTTGCCAGTAATGTCAATCTGACGGGACATGAACTCTCGAATCGGTAATGACCCAGCCTCGTAGGCCTCCTCCATGCTCATGGACTCGGTCTGATCGGTGTAAGGCTTGATACCATCGTCATAAACACGCTGCCAGACAGGAGTCATCACAAACAAGGTCATGAACAAGGCGATACTGGTCATCACTTGGCTCGGGGGCAACGACTGAAGACCAATCGCCTGCTTTAAAAGACCCAGCACAATGATGATGCGTACATAACAGGTCGTCATCAACAGGATCGCTGGTGCCAAACTCAGGACCGTCAGCAAGAGAAGTGTCTGCAAACTACTCGAAACCCCCTCGGGGCTCGCCCAAGCCTCAGGACCGTTCGACAGCAAACTCATCGCTGAGGAAGGAAGACGAATCGGCTCACTTTCCATCAAGACTGGCGTCACATCATCAACCAGAGGATCCTTTGACGGACCTAGATTTTCTGGGATGCCACGGCTGGCCTTGACTTGCTCCTGAAAACTTTCCTCGCGCGTATCCCCGTCCTGACCCAATACAAGATTGCAGAGCGTGAAAAGTGCAAACAGAAATACAGCGAAACGGAACCTGATCAAGACTTAGTCACTCCCTTGACTAGCGATTGGCACCGTGGAGATTAGAGAAATCGCTCGTTGGGGTGAATGGGAGAATCTTACGATTGTTTTAACGTGGATCCACAATCCTCTCTGACATGAAACGAGTCAAATCCTCCGCCATTGACCCGCCACCTTGGCAATAGCTAGCAATCTCAACCGTTAGCATTGCAATCAATTCGAACCCGAGGGGCCGCTATCCATTCTGACCATATAACTGATAAAGCATGAGGTAAACCATCACGCCGGTCACCGATACGTACATCCAAATCGGGTAAGCGTAGCGGACGATCCGCTTGTGCTCCTCTACCCTTCCCTTCATCGCAAGGTAGATCGATCGAAGCGCAAAATACGGAACGGTGATCGCCAACAATAAATGCGACGCCAAAATGAGGTAGTAAAAATACCTTGCGCCCGCTGGAGCGACGGATTCATCGGTGGGAAATTTTTGATTTGGCTCACCGGTGACCAAGAACAACGCCACCTTGTGCAGAAGATACAGCAGGAGAAAAACAGCGCTGACACCCAACGCGGACAACATCAATTTCTTATGCCCAACAATGTCACCTTTGCCAATCTTTAATCTCGCGGCAACAAGCAAGACGGTCGCGGTCGCATTGAGTGCCGCAGTAACGTGTGGAAGATTGTCAGATAAAACTTGCCAGTTCATTTCTTAATTTCTGTGTCTAAGTATTCGCGAATCTTTGTCTTCAACTGCCCGAATTGAGCCTCTTCAGGCCAACTGTAATAGCCCTCGATCTCGCCCGTTGGATCCACCAGAACCAATCTCTCTGTGTGGAATTGCTTATCAACAGGTTGCCGATAAACCTCAGCACCAACGCGACGTATGTAGGTTAGGTCCCCTGTCAAGAACAACCACTGCTGCGGATCGGCTCCAAAGCGAGCGGCGTACTCAGTGAGTTGCTCGGGACTATCGGTCTCCGGATCCACAGAGATGGCAACAAACCGGACCCCCTTTCCTAAGAACTCGTCCTGCAATTCTTTGATCTTTTGATTTTGCTGAATGCATATACTCGGGCAGGTGCTGAAGAAAAAACTGACCACATATGGCGTTCCCAGCAGATCATCACTTGAAATCATCTCACCATTACGCTCCATCAATTCAAAGCGACTTAACCAGTCCTCCCCTTCCGGGGGATGACTCGGATCGGGATTCTCAATGCTTTCGATCTCCTCTGGTGTGAGCCCATCGATAGCTTGACTGTTTGTGTAAATCTCCTCATCGGGACCCGGCAAGGAGTCGCGCTGCTCAAGCCGCAACCAGCGAAATCCCAAACCCAACACCACGCCGGTGAGCAAGATCACTCCAATGTGCACGGCTGTTCGCATGTCTGACTTTTCCAAACCGAGACGTCAACTTTTCAGCTGCCTCGAATCAAGTATCAAAGCTGTCCAACTTAACAATTCCACAAATCTATCCAGACTCTCCAACGCATGGTAGCACAAAAGAAAACAGGATCGTGTCGGGGCATGAACGGGGCATGAACACGGAAACCAATGAACTTCGAGGTCATTTCCCAAGACAATCTGGCCTCAAGAAACAGCTAATCGAATGGATACCAATCCCACAACGCTGACATCAAATCTTACCCTCATCCGATGGAACGCAAATCAAACAATCAGAAGATCCGAGCTGGAGATACTGACTGAACCGACGTCTAATTGTTGATCGGGCGACTCACTCACCAAAACAACCGAATGGTGACAATTGCTAAAACAAGGGGAAGAACCAACAACGACTTTCGAAGTAATTGCCTCGCGACCAGATCATCTGGTTTCCCCGAGAAAGCAAATGAGGTTCTAAGCATTGGCCAAGACACAAGAACGACCGCGGTGGAGGCTGCAAGGTTCCCCAAAGAAACTGGTGGAATCCAACACAAAGCCAATGAGCAACCTATAAGCAAGCAAGAACCCAAGATGCTTTGCAGGCCCGCGTTTCGACCCGTAGGATCAACTGTGGTCGACATTTGAAAACCAGCTTCCGCATATTGCTTTCGATAGATCCAAGCAATCGCCATGAAGTGCGGATACTGCCACGCCACCAAAATACCCACCAAGAGCCAACCCGTTACATCGAGCAAACTACCGCCAGTTGCCGTGTATCCAATCAACATTGGGATCGCTCCCGCAACAGCTCCCACAGTTGTGTTCCAAGAAGTACGTGTTTTCATTGGTGTGTAAACAAGTACGTAGAGAAGCCAAGTTGCAGCTCCAACCATCGCTGGAATTGCGTGGAAATGATCGTAGAGAAGATAGCAACCAAGTGATCCCATCACGACGGTGTAAAGACATGCGGGCCCGACTGAAAAGCGGCCAATTGCAACAGGCCGAGATGCGGTCCGGGTCATCCGTTGATCGATGCTTCTTTCCCAAACCTGATTAGCGGCGCCGGCACTCGCAGCAACCAATCCTGTTCCTACCAGCAACCACACAAGTTGAATCAACTCGACCGCCTGACCAGCTCCAATCAGGGCAGTTGCCATGGTGGTGATCAGAATCATCACAACGATGCGAGGCTTGGTCAGCTCGATGAGATCGCGAAAAAGCTGACTCAAACTAGTACTCCCACGAACTGCCGAAGGTTGACGAATTCCTGCTGCGAAGTGATCTGCCGCTGAGTCACCCTCCGGTTCCGGTGACACAACACCATCTCGCTCCGGACGGAGATGGGACTCATCGATACGACGCGTCTCGATTTTGCCGGATGCATTATCGGGATCCTGAAGCTTGTCAGCGTCAATGGTCAAGGCGTCGGTGGACATATTTCAGTTGAACTAGTGACCAAGTGCAGCGGTGGAAACGGCGGTAACAGGCAAGGAATTTGCCGCCTTGCAACAAACCCTGACCCGAGCAACTCTAAGGAACAAAAGGGTGGAAAATGCGAGGATCAACGAGCCAATCGCAACATGTGACGTCACGATAATTGAATCCCAGAATCCTTTGGCTTGAATCAAATACCCAGCCGCTCCGGGAATCGCCTGTATCATCCTCAGGCCTAGAATCCCCGGCCAACCATAGTTAGCCACCCAGGTAAAAACCCCTAAGCCTATTTGCAGCGACACCAATCCTAACAAAGCGACCCCCGGACGCGACAGTGTCAAATCGCCGCACCTTCTCAGTCTGAGATATGCGAAAGAACCAAGAATCCAAAGGAAAACGGCAACTGACACATGTTGAGCCACAGTCGTCGTGAATTGCCCGGGTTCCGCGGTGGGCTGAACATGACGCACTTTTGCTCCAAGAATGATTTGGAGGTAGCTCAGAATCAACATAGCTCCAACCGTCGCGAATACTAGTCGGCTTAAACCGACCTTGGGTGATCCTTCCTCACTGCCCATACTCCACCAAGTTCGGCTGGTGATCACTGCCGTCGCGACGCAGAGAGCAAAGAATGCGGGACCGACGCAACCATGCACCATCGCGAGAGTACGATCACTCAACACAACACGCAGTCCACCCAGCAGACCTTGACTGATCACCGCAACCAACAAAGCGACCGTCAACAATCTGACCCAACGACGGGGCTCGCGGCGGTAAGCAGCAATCACAATCAGTATTGCAACGAAACCCACCAATGCACCCAAGAGTCGATGCCCGTGCTCGATGAAGAGGTCAAAGGGACCAAACATCCACGTGCCGAGGGGGTAGAGAAATAGGTTGTATCCGTAGGTACCCGGCCAATCAGGAACCGACATTCCCGCGTCATAGGTGGTAACCAATCCACCAACCCAGATCAGCGGCCAGACCAAGCAAACTGCCACGACGGCAAGCCGATGCAGCAGCCTAGCGGGCGGTGATGAAGTCTGACCCGATGATCCTCGTCCCAACATGAAGCGACCATGTACCTTTTTACTTGTTCTTCCAACGAAAAATTCTTTGCCCGACAACGCCTCCGGTCACACATCCTCCCGCCCAAAACAAGGCGGACCAAAAGACACCAGTGAAGCCTAGCTCTGCAGCCAGCAAAACTGCTAGACCAAGCCCGATAACAGCTGCTACCGATCGATACGCCCCCTCGGTCAATATCATCGTTTGCACTTTTCTTTCCGGTGCCTCGTCAAAGTGACTCACTGCCGAACGATTGTAGGTAGCGAACCAAGTCCCAAACTTGTGTCTCAGTCAATCCCTTACCATTCTCCTCGTCCACCCGCAAAACTCCAGGCATCGGAGTACCAGCAATCCCCTGTGTGATCAAACGATAAAGTCGCGATGCGTCATCACCGGATCGAAAGACCCCCACTTGGAGGTTTCGAGGCACAATGGGGCGAGGAGTCAAAGCACCCAAGTTTCGAAACGGCTGCATCGAATCTTGATCCGTTGGCGTGAGACCGAGTCTTGTGGTGTATTCCTTTGTCCAATCATCGTAGTCCAACGTCTCAACGCGACCGTTCCCTTCAACTCCATGACAACCCACGCAATTAGCGATGGGACCATGGAACCAAGCTTTTCCTCTTTCAATCGACTCTCTTAATTCGTCTCCGGACAATCTAGTAATTTGGTCGGTTGGTTGAACAACTTCGTCTGCTGCAATCACCCACTGCTTAACGACACGTTTAACAGCAGCCTCCACAACTTCCTCTACAGCCTCGCTAGCTGGATAAGTCAAGCGATGCTCATCTCCCGGAGCGACCTCCCCTCCGTAATCCAAATCGCTAACAGTCCTAACCAACAATCGTCGCTCGACTTCACCACGAATTGAAAGATAGATGACGTAATCAACCAACGCATCCACGTCCTCCGAAGCCAACAAACTGAAAGACGGCATGCCAGTTCCGGAGACTCCATGCTGCAGCAGTTTTTCCAAATCCTCTCGGGTCGGCTTCGAGGCCCGTTTCGTCGACTTCCATTTGAATACCCCATGTCGGAAGTCGCGGGGATAGGGGTCCTGAAACTGACTCGCCGGACCAGCACCGCTGCCGGCGACCCCGTGACACACGACGCAGTGCTCGCGGAACAAACCCAGATGTGTTCCATCTTGCTCACTACTGATACGCCCTGCTGCCCGCTTTAAATTGTCGAAGTCAACTGGCGATTCCAGCTCAAGCTTATCCAGCAAAGCCTTGGGCCACTTCGGCGCGTTGGGGGTTCCGAAGAGAGAATCGAGGGTTCTCGCCACGTCGGCCTCGGCTTCCACCATTTCCAAGGATTGAGATCTGGCTAGGGTGAGCGAAAAGACACGGTTAGTCTCGAACCGGTCAATCTGCGAATCACATCCTAGAGAGACCAGCAACGCTAGCGAGGCGGCAATGAAAGAGGTTTGACGCGAACCATGCACGACTCAGCTCACCTTAGGATCGAGTTCGGGACGTTAACTACTCGTTTACACATTGAACCGCATAAAGATGAATCAGCTAACGTCGCAGATTGTCGCACACCAAAGTGTTCGCCTGGTTAACTGAGGCGTTCGCGACCAGATTAACTGGCCGCTGAACCCCGCTCAGTTCAAACACGATCCGGTGAATCCAAGCCAACGCCTCAGTTAGCCGAAAAAGCATCGGACGGGATGACAATGGTACCCATGTCGTTCATTCCCGGCTTGATTTCCAACTCAAATCGACTTCGGCTCCATTTTTCAGTCTCTCCATTGACTGAGACTTCTCCAATTCGAGCGGACTCATGATTTACCCGAAAGGTATGTTCACCAACAGGAATTCCCTTGATGACCAATTCCCCAGACGCGTTGCTAACTGATGCGTAGGGATGATCAAGAACCAGTAAAAGTGCCTTCATCCAAGGGTGAATGTTGCACCGAACTTCAACGATACCCGGCTCACTCTCGGTAAGCTCCACCTTGACATCCTGATTTGGTGGAATCATTGGATTCTTGGCAGCGTTGTTGAAAAACTGCAGGTTTGCATTGTGTCCCACCGCATCTGAGTTTGTCACTTTGAGGGTATCGCCAACCTGAGCGATCACCACATGTGGTTCGAAGCGACAGGAGTCATTGTCCAGTGTGATCTCGTCACTCGACGGCTCGACCGAGTCCAACTTGGATCCGCCTCGCCCGGTGTAAACCTGAACCACCACGTTTTGAAGACCTTTGTCTTCTGCATTCACGATGAGGGATTCGTCCAACAACCCTTGCTTGCCGCAGAAAGCACCGTCAGCGGTGACATTCACCGCGACCTGCTTCGGCGCATCTCCACCATATTCAAAGCGAATTTTTAGATCACCCGTCTCAGCCGCACTGACTGAAACGGAGGCAAACAAAAGCAGAACTGCGATCGAGAGTTTTTTGATGATCATTTTCAACCTAGAGACTCCTAATTTTTGGAAATGTTGATGGGCGAATTGAGCCCCACAACGCTTTGTGAGCAAAAAATTCTCTTTGCCCAATTCAGCTGGCGTCAAACAGCCATACATTCATTTCGCGGATTTTTTACTCGAGACCATTCTGGCGTTAGACATACCGTAGTTTGATCATTTTCAAGGTGACTGCATTGAAAAAGACCAGCCGAAAACCATAACTTTTGCGAGGTAGCCGCTCAGCTTCTCCATTTTAACCCCGCCTTGGAGTTTGTGGACCGGGCACTCGGTCCAACCTGTCTCTTTAATTCAGACGGTCGGAACATAACCGCTAAAAACGCGATAATTTCGCCCAATGGGGGCAGGATCCGAATAAAACAGCATTCGACAACCTGAGTAGCAGACACCTTGTCTCACAGCGGTCAAAGAAAAATGCGACGAAGTTTTGCACGCTGGGGCCAAACTTCGCCGCCGTTTTAACAAGAACTTTTGGATTCAAGGGCTGCATTAAGGTGGGTTTTTAAAGCAGCAGAGGCCTTGTGCCGGTGGGTCGTCCCCAAGATAGGGATTATCGGCGGCATGTCTACCGCTAAAGACCATGAACGGAAACCAATGCAATGGAGAAAGCCCCTGTTAGGTGTCCGCTGTCGAAATCTAACGCAAGTGCTTACATTTTCTCGTGACAAGAACATTCGAGGCCGAATTCCAGCTCTCGACAAGACAATAGTAAGTTTTTCGCTGTAATTAGCGGTAGGTTGGCATTATGAAGGTATTGATAGTCGGCAATGGCGGTCGCGAACATGCTCTGGCATGGAAAATTTCTCAGAGTCAACGTGTGGAACAAGTATTTGTGGCACCCGGTAATGCCGGTACCGCGATTGATGCGATCAATATTCCCATCGCCGCCACAGATCAAGAAGCCCTCATTCAGTTTGCGAAAGAGGAGCAGATTGGACTGACAATCGTCGGTCCGGAGGCTCCTTTGGTCGACGGATTGGTGGATGCAATGGAAGACGCCGGCTTGAAGGTCTTTGGACCTTCCAAAGCAGCGGCAGAACTCGAAGGCAGCAAAGTTTTTTGTAAAAATCTATTGCACACCGCTAACATTCCCACCGCCACCTATCAAACCTTTGGCAGTGCTGAGGATGCAAGCCGATACATCAAGGAACGCTACAGTGAGCCAGAAAGTTCAGTCCAATTGGTTGTCAAAGCTGACGGACTTGCCGCTGGTAAGGGAGTGATCGTTTGTGATTCTCGCTCCGAAGCACTTGATGCAATCGACCGCATTGCTTCCCGACGAGAATTTGGCGAGGCGGGAAACGAATTAATCATTGAAGAAAAATTGATTGGTTTGGAAGCAAGCGTTCTCGCCATCACAGACGGTGAGACCATCATCACACTGCCCGCTGCACAAGACCACAAGCCAGCACTCGACGGCGACCTGGGGCCCAATACAGGAGGTATGGGTGCTTATTGCCCAACACCAATCGTCAACGAGGATCTCATGGAGCAAATTGAAGCGGAGGTCCTTGTACCAGTTGTCCACGCCATGAAACGGGCAAGACGACCGTTTAAAGGAGTTCTGTACGCCGGTCTGATGCTCACAGCAACCGGACCCAAAGTTCTTGAATTCAATGTGCGTTTTGGTGACCCCGAATGCCAGCCGCTGTTGATGCGTCTGAAAAGTGATTTGGTTGATATTCTTGAGGCAACTGCGGACGGCCGCCTCTCAGAAATGGATCCCCTTGAGTGGGATGATCGACCCAGTATTTGTGTTGTCATGGCCAGCGAAGGCTACCCAGGGGAATACGAGAAAGGTCGCAGCATCACGGGTCTGGAGAATGCCGCCTCCATCGACGACGTGAAGGTTTTCCACGCGGGCACCAAATTAGAAAATGGTCAAGTTTTGACAAACGGTGGTCGAGTGCTGGGTGTCACTGCACTGGGCAGTTCCATCAGTAATTCAAAGCTGCAAGCTTACAAAGCAGTCAAGGAAATCCGCTGGCCGGGTGCGTGGTGTCGCAAAGACATCAGCGATAAAGCGATGAAGTATTAGGAAAAGATGCACTCCATTGGCTCAGCATGAAGCCAGTGAACAAGAGGTTGTCGACGATGCTCCAAATCGAAAGTTTGCTCGCAAACGTATCGAACCAGTGGAGCGACCGCAAAAGGAGTATGGTAATCAGAGATCCTACTTCCGGCCGCCGGCGCATCGGATTCACGACGCAACGGATTCGCGGCGCATCGGATTCACGGCGCATCGGATTCACGGCGCATCGAAAGTAGTCGTCGATGACCTGAAAGATCCTTGATCGACCGCATTTCGTCAAACAAACCTGTCTCTTTCCCCAAGTCCATACATGCTTGGGAAATCATCGGGCTTAATTCAATGATTAATTGACCGCCTGAACAAAGACGCTCACGACACTGCTCGAACAACCTTTCAATCACCTCTGTGCCACACGGCCCAGAGACCAGAGCCGATCGTGGCTCAAAATCCCTGACTGACGGTGCAAGTTCATCGTACTCCGCCTCGGTGACATAAGGTGGGTTACTGCAGATCATCGCGAATTGAGTAGGCTCTTCAACCTCGCTGAGTAAATCACTTTCCAAAAATTGCACCCGGCCATCCACTTCATGCTGTTTGGCGTTCCACTGGGCAATCTCAATCGCTTTTTGACTGATATCGACCGCCACCACTTGAGCATCTGGGATATGCTTGGCGAGGGTAACCGCAATGGCACCACTGCCGGTTCCCACATCTGCCACATGAAGAACATTCTGTTGTCGATTCAGTCGAGCTGCACAATCCAATGCTTCGATGACTAGATGTTCCGTCTCGGGCCGAGGTATCAGCGTCGCCTCGTTGACACGAAAAGAGAGGGAATAAAATTCCCGATAGCCAACAATCTGCGCCACCGGCATTCCATCGCCTCGCCTGCGAACCATCTCCCGAAAGGCAACCCTTTCTTCTTCGCTCGGTTCAGAGGCAAAGGCAGTGTAAAGCTCAACACGACTGCAGGACCTCGCATGGGCCAATAGAATCTCAGCATCCAGACGCGGGGACTCGCTTCCCCGCGATCGAAAAAAATCGGTTGTCCACTCGAGCAATCGCAGAATCGTCCAGGTCTGACTGCGATCTTTCGCCTGTTTGTCAGGATCCTGATTCAACTTATTCAATCCATTATAGAAATTTAAAACCGATGCCCTCGTTATCGCAACGATTCGACATCACCTAAAGTATCATCTGGCAAGATGGACCAAATGCTTGTTGGAACAACGTTATTCAGATAGCTCAATCAATCATGTCACCACGAAGTTGATCACGGTCGTACTCGATTAATGCCTCGGTCACTGAATCCAAATCACCCGTCATGATCTGATCCAATTTGTAAATGGTCAAATTAATTCGATGATCGGTGAGTCGGTTTTGCGGAAAATTGTAAGTACGAATCCGTTGAGAACGATCCCCAGAACCAATCAATCCCTTCCTTGCCTCTGCCTGCTTCAAAGCTTCTTCCTCACGTTTCTTTTCATAAATCCTTGCTTTGAGAACACGAAGTGCCTTCGCGAGGTTCTTGTGTTGGCTTTTCTCATCCTGGCACTGCACAACAATTCCTGTTTCATGATGAGTCAAACGTATCGCAGACTCTGTCTTGTTGACGTGCTGTCCTCCGGGTCCCGACGCACCAAACTTGTCCACTCGGTAATCATCCGACTTTAATTCAACCTCCACATCCTCTGGCTCTGGCATCACAGCAACGGTCGCTGCTGAAGTGTGCACCCTACCCTGGGTCTCCGTTTCAGGCACTCGCTGCACACGATGCCCACCGGATTCATACTGCAAATCTCGGAAAACACTTTCACCCTCGAGCGTCAAAGTGATTTCCTTGAACCCTCCCATCTCCGTCGCACTGGCGTCCATGATCTCGGTTTTCCAACGCCGTTTTTCCGCATAGCGACGGTACATCTCATAAAGGTCACGAGCGAAAAGCGCCGCTTCATCGCCACCCGTCCCCGCCCGCACTTCCATGACGCACCGAGTGCGGTGACTATCCTCACCTCCGACAGTGAGTGATAACAAATCTTCCCAAAGTTCCTCTCGCTGGACTCGAAGTGTTTCCATCTCTGACTCCGCCATCTCGCGTTCTTCAGAATCTTCGGCCGCTTGGGCCATCTCCTTGCAGTCCTTAATCTCGTCAGTCAATCGCTTGAAATCACGATACTTCGTGGCAATCTTGGCAAGTCCGCCATGCTCGCGCGCCGTAGCACTCATTCGGGCCCCGCTAGCCAACACCTCTGGATCCGACATGTCACGCTCCAATTGAAGGAAGCGATCCAATTTTTCCTCTAACGTGTCGCGTATCGTCGAACTCATTGATTTTCTTCTTTTAAGATTGCTACCGACTTGGTTGCGAGTCTCTCCGCGGGATCACCAATCACAAAAATAGCCGCGCCGTCTGAACCTTTCAAACGACGCGGCCATGGACAAATCAGGTAGCCAGTCTCTCGCTACTTCTTTGCAGCTTTCTTCTTGGCCAGACTGCCGTAGGTGCCAGCAGCAAATTTCTTCTGGAACTTGTCAATTCGACCCGCAGTATCCACAAATTTCAACTTGCCCGTGTAAAAAGGATGGCATTCATTGCAAATGTCAATCTTCAACTCAGGTCGCACACTTCGAGTTGTGAAGGTGCTGCCGCAACCACACGAGACCTTGGTCTCCTGGTAATTGGGATGGATGCCGTCTTTCATCGCTTTTCTGCTAATCAAAGGTGTATGGAAATTCTGGCTCTGGCTTCGTACAGCTCCAGCGGATCGTGAAGATTACTCCACAAACCGCGCCTTTTTCAAGGGCGCAAAACGACGAATACCCTGCCCCGCTCATCAAAACATCGATTCCAAACACTTCTGACGTAAAAACCCACCAATACCCCCTCCACAGGGGAGATCTAGTTAAGCTCTAAATGTGAGAGAAATTAGACGGCCTTCTTGGATGAACCCCTTCGCCATCGATCAGCCACGATCGTATCAATCAATAATTGACCGAGATGATAAGTGATCATCGGAATCACACTCACACCACAGTCAATCGCAATCTGCAAGCCAACCATCAACGTTTTTTGACTACCCGAGAGACCGATCGCAATCTGTCGAGACGAATTCATTCCCAGCCATCGTGAAATTGAGATTCCAAGAAATAAGGTGACGCAATGGATCGAGACCGCGCAAAAGATCATTAATGCAATCATCGAGAATCCATTCTGATCCTGATTTGACGCGGCACCATTCATCGTGCCGCTTGCAATGGATCCAAAAAAAACCATCACCAAGATCCCGAATTGACCAGCAACACCAATCCGTCCCTTGTTGTGATCAGCCCACCGAGCCAATCCTCCAAGACGCATCATTTGGGAAAGTATCAATGGAAAAGCAACCAATAACGTCAATTTATTGACTTGGTCCATCGGGTTAACCTGAACCTGCTTAGCCAGCACTAACCAAATGGCAAGCGGTACTACCAAGACACAACCCAGGTTCGTCACCACCGTCGTCATCATGGAAATCGAGTCGTCTCCACCGGCTTTCCTCGTCCACACCGATGCCGAAGCTAATGTACATGGCACGATCGCCGTGACAAAAAGACCACCAAACAAGTCTCGGGGCAGTAAATAAACACAGGGCAGACACAATAAAGGCACGGCAATCATATTCAATCCGATTGCTAGCATTGAGGGTCGAGGCTGAGTGATGCTTCTTTTGATCTGCCCAGCTGGCAAGGTAACGCCCATCGCCCACATCACGAGAAAAACGAGGCCGTCTCGCAGGCCCGTTTGACGCAGGATCGGCTGCAGAGCCGAGGCTTGCGAAAAACCGACCAGGAAACATAACGCTAGGGAGAACAGAAACCAATTCTTCCCAAATGCCTTCCACATTCTTCAATTTCCTTGAACGATCTTTCGGTAGAGTTCGCCATCGATCTAAGATCTGATCGAAGCCTTTCAAAAGGATATCCCCCAATTCGCAAGATCGCAGGGGTACTGACGCAGGGGTTCTCAAAGTAACCCCTGAAGAAAGTAACCCCAAAAGATCGAATCGGAACCAAATTCATGCATGAACGGACCCAGCGAGCCATAGCGCGGCTGTTGTTCATTTTCTGCTGCGCGGTTCCAACCTGCCTGACAATCCTAAGTGTTCTAGTCACTTGGACCCCATGGTACCACGACCGAACCATCCAACACCTACAACACGAATTCCAGAAGGAGATTGGGTTAACGGTCAAAATCGGCAGTTACGATCACTCGGCTCCTGGTGCTTGGACCCTGACTAACCTGATCCTCTCGCACCCGGAAACCAATCAGGAGATTGCGAAAGTTCGGGAACTTCATTGGGTCATTCAGGAACAAGAAGCAAGAATCTTGATGGAGCAACCAGAGATTCAGGCTAGCCAATTACTTACCTTTTGGCATGCGATACATGATCGATTTCTGTGTCGACCGGATAAGACCGATCTTCCTACTCAGATTTCCGGTAATGACCTGACCATTCACGGTGGCCAAGGTGGCGTGACACTTCGCGATGTGGATGCGTGGGTGCAGAGCGATGAACAAACCACCCTCGCAACCTTGCAACTTCACCTAGCAGATGGAGACATCGATTCACCGGTTCTGTTACAGATGAAACGGCAGCGGGGCGAGCGATCACTGACACTGAAACCGCCACCTCGAACGACATTAACATTGAATACTCAAGGCACTGCCCTGCCCTGCTCTGCGTTTTCAGATTTCCTCCCGATACTTGAGTCATTGGGCAGCGAAGCCAACTTCGCGGGATTGATGCAGTGGGAAACCCAACACGATCAATGGTCACTCGATCTTGGCGGCTCTCGGTTCGACCAAATCACGCTAGACCGACTACTCCAAAACCAATCACATCGCCTCTCCGGCAAAGCGACGATTCAATTCGACCGTTGTCGAATCGAGCCCCATGAACGACGGAGCGATATTTCGGGATCGCTACTCGCACGCGACGGCCTAGCCGGTCGCTCACTTCTCAACGGTGCCAGCGAGAATCTGAACTTAGAGTTGCTTGAATCTCAGCAGTGGGGTCAATTTGCTGGTGACATTCCCTATGATCTGCTCGCAATCGGCTTCAACATCAACGGCACACAATTACAGCTTGATGGAATCTGTCGCAGTGAAAGAGGCTATGAAAGCTATCCCGCTGGAATCGCCCTCTTGCTAAACGGCTATCCACTAGTACGTTCCACACCTGAAACCGTTGAATCCTTGAGGCTTCTTAGCGTTTTCGCACCCTCACACAGCGTTCCCGTTTTACTCTCTCAGCAGACGAACTGGCTAACCCAAGTACTTCTTCCACCAAGTCGACCGTTGCCGAGTCAACAAACGGCACCGCCGCGAATTCGATCTGCCCGAGTTTGGCAAGGTGGTCCATCGATCTCTCAACCCAAATAGCTTGGGTCAAGACGATGCTCAGCCTCAGCTGTTGGCACCGCTATTGCCGAATGGCAATCGCATCAAACGAAACACAGCATCGAAGGCGATGATTGCAAACTGGCTGACAATATAAATCGATAACCACATCAGAACTCCTGATGTGAAACCGTAGCTGTGCATCCCAATCCCAAGTTCGTTTGTTCCAAACCAACTCCAAGCAGTTACCACATTCCCACCAATTGCGAGAAGCGAAAAACCTCGTGGACCCACCATGCCATCCCACCTAGCGTGGAGCATCAGTGCATTCCAAATCACAATCAGCAAAGCTCCATTCTCCTTCGGGTCCCAACCCCAAAATCGCCCCCAGCTGTCATCCGCCCATAGTCCACCAAGTACGGTGCCGACAAAGCTGAAGAGTATTCCAAAGCAGGCAATACCGTAACAGCATCGATACAAATCATGCAGTGTTTTCTTGCGGGCACGCAACCAACCGGCGATCAGGTAAGCGATACCCAAGGTCCCAGCAACTAATGTCGCTACATAACCCAGCGAAACGCTGATCACATGAGTTGCAAGCCAGAACTGTGTGTCTAAAACCGCCTCCAAAACAGGCATTGTGTCACCCTTATTGAGACCATAGGCAACCAACAGCGTGATCACTCCAGATGCACCCGCGAGAACGTTGCCAATGCCGTACCGAAACAGTCGCTCAAGAACTAGGGAGAATAAGACCGCAGCCCAACCAATGAAGACCGCCGACGAATAAATATTGATCACCGGAGCCCTTCCCGTGACCAAAATCCGGCAAATTATCGCCACTGTGTGAATTATAAAGGCGACTACCAAAGCCCCCCAAACCGCTTTTCGCAAGCGAGGAAGGTTCATGGTGAAACAAACCAAACCGTTCACTAACGCGATCAGATAGAGAACCAATGCGGTCCCAGTTGGCCAATTGGATTGCATCCAACGCTCCAGCGAAACCATTGACTGTCGGTAGCCGGGAATTGAGTAGGTGGAAACTTGTTCTTGTTGCTCATCAACTGACTCATTGAAGGACTCAGTGTTCCCTTTGGAGTAGGCAGCGATCATTGCATCGAAATTTTTCACGCCGTACCGGGCATCTTTCAATTCCCGGTCCCCGCCTGAGCGAAGATGGTCCCAGAGAGCGTACGAAAATGCATCCCAGTCAGGATCCAAGGGATCATTGACAACGGCTGCTTCACTGGGTTCAACCAAAGCCGGGGCATTCATTCCTTTGAGTGCATTCATGCGGTTTTCAAGTTGCCTTAGCGCGAACAACCTCCGTGTCTGCTCACTTGCACCGGGAAACATCTTTTCAAACTCTGCGGCAGGAATTTCATCGAGGTCAGGAATTCCAAAAGCTGCAGCCGTGAGAGTGTACTGCCGTGTCCGACTATCCAATTCAACCAGCTTACGTTCCTTGAAGGTCCGATCTCGCGGTTCTTTCTTTGATGCCGCTTCGACCTGCTCATTGACGGGGGCCCAGTTTGCCAGAATCTCATTGAGCGAGTAGAGCTTGCTTTTCCTTCGCTCCAACATCAACTCACTTCGCACCTCTTCAGCATCGATGCGGAACATCGGCAAAAACCGTAATTCATCACTATCAATGGCGACTTCCATCAACCACTGCATAGCGGTTAATTTCTTCCTTCCTGAATCCTCCGCCGATGTCTTCAAACGTTGAGAACTATCCTGCGATTTACCCCCTAACCCAACCAGTCGATTCAGCATGGCCGGCGGCGCCGTATCCATCGGCAAACTCTCACGATTGCTAATTGCCTTCAAAGCTTGGCGAGCATAGGAATCAAGCGGCATGACTCGGCCGCGAAAACTAATGGGAATCGCACCGGCAGAGTAAAAGTCGAATTGCGCCTGACGTGTCTGTGGTCGAAGCGAAAACATCACTGCCTGCCACGGCACCAACATATAGATCCCCAAAAGAGCATAGGCTCCTATCGTCCCGTAGACGGGGAACAAGCTTTGCTTTGAAACACCCGCGGCAGCCTCTGAGTCGACATTCTCAGCTTTTGAATTGGGTTGCCTGGTTTCTCGCTCTCGACGCTTTAAAAAACGTGTCAGCGTTCCCATGAAGTGAGCAAGCATACCCAACGCAGTGATGCTGCATGCAACGTAGGGAATCAGCCATCCTGAATTCCTGACAACCTGAATACCTGTCATCTCTTTGCCGCCGGGCAAAGCTGAATAGTTGGATTGATAGAAGGTTTCTCCTCGGTATCGAAGTGGATTGTTCATCCACACTCGTTCCCGTCGATCTTCGCCTGATTCTGGGTCGATAATACGAATAAAGGAAGAGTAATCTCTAGGTGTGGCGGTACCGCTATAGGTCACCTGTCGAACATCTTCCAACTGCACCCAGTAAGGCTTGACCTCGCGGTGTAATTTCAAACCAAATTCATACTTCTCACCGTTAACTGAAACGGAGTCGTATAGGTCCTTGGTCGGACTGTTTGGAACAAGGACTTCTCGATCCGATAGGACCTGACTAACAAGAAATACTCCCTTTGATTCCTCGGTGGACTTGTCCAACAACTCGATATAAGCCGAGGCGAAGTTCATCTCCGCATCGGCACCACCTGACTTGCTGGCCCGCTTTGCGATCACCTCCAAACCAACACCACGATTCGCAAGATTTTTGATATCCGAAGGATCTTCCAGTGTTGAATTCTCGTAAAACTCCAAAACACGAACATTCACTGGTAGCTTTGGATCAGTGATCACTTTTCCTGATCTTGCTGCTGATGCCAGTCGAGACGTTGGGATTGGAGTCACTGCGATACTCTGAGCAAGTTCATCAGTCTTCAAGAATGCCAGTTCCACTTCGTCAAGATTCACCAGTGTATTCGACGACTGGCCCTCGACTAACTGAAGCCTCTGTTCAAGTTGTCGATCACCAAAAACAAACTGCCCCACCATCAGCAGACCCACGCCAAGATGCAGTAGCACGTTGCCTCCCTGTCGATCGAACATCATCACACACCCGATCAGCATGATGATTCCTGCCCCAAGACCTTTGACAAGCTGCCAAACAATTCGCAGGCCAGGATCTCCAATTCGGAAACCGGTTGAAAGACAATAAGTGATGAAGATGGCCGATATGAGAACTGCAGCATATGCCAAAACCTTCATGGTCCCGTTGCTCGTTTTTCTGGCCACCGCTCCCGTTGCAAACGTCAAGATGGTCAGTGATGCCAAGACGCCCCCCCAGAGGGTCTGAGAACTCATTGGCGGAACACCTTGAAGACCATCACTACTACTTCCAGCAGAAATGACAATCGCTGCCAAAGCCATTCCAGACGCTACGAGAACTGCACCCACCCATAATCGAGTTCCCGAAGCGTGAATTCTGAATCGGGTAATTTTTGCCGCGATCAAATTAAGCATCAAAAGCATGCCGATGATCGCACCGCCCGGAACGGGAATCACACCTGGAATCGGTGTGTCATGAGGAAAAAACGCCTGCGGAAAAAAATCATCCAGGTGAAGCGGAGCTATCCAGGAGAGGAAGTAACGCTGCTTCACTTCCAGCATGTTCATTTCGTCCTGAGCCAAGGTACCCACCATGACAATCACTAGGGACAAAGCGAAGAGGACAACCGTCAACTTTAGAGATCCCAGTGACCTCATGATCGATAGAGACAGAGAATTAGCGGTTTGCGCTGTCGACAAGGGTTCGGTGGCATCGGAAGAAATGGTTGACATTACAAACTATCTTTTAGTATGGAAAACGCGCTACAAACGGATAACCGCGATTATTTTAAAGGGTCAGTCGAAGGCTCTGCAGGAACGAAACAACCTGCTTGGACTGGGATTTCACGGTTTCGGTCGGCCCAGTCATTTTGATAAACAGACTCTGTTCGTCAGCCAGCGGAACGATCGTTGCGTCGATCATTTTGGCATCCGGACCGGGACTACCGCCCATTAGAAACCGTTGGGCAGCACGACCATCAACCTCAATTTTCTCTGCGTCAGCCAATGCTTCATCGATAACCGTATCCGCGACTTCACCACTGCGAACTTGACCAAGCCATCGAGCAACGTTACCCCGCAAGTCCCCTCCCGCGATAATTACCGACATCTCCGCCACAGCCTCTTCTGGACCGGTATCAAACGAGGCCAGACGCATTGAACTAGCTTTACCGTTCCTCCAGCCATCGGGACGCTCATACTGAACTCTGGAATCGTCATTCGTGGCCAATTTGGGTTGACTCGTTGGCGTCTCAGGCTGGCTCGATAACGATGCCGCCGGGGGAGATGAATTCATTCCTGCAAATGGGGGCACCATGGAACTCGGCCCATCGTCCAGTTTGCCAACAAAATCAACCCACACGCCCGTCCGGTCTGCCTCCGCTACCTCTAGTTCCGCACCCCCAGCGAGTGGCTCAGCGGATGGATCGAGTTTTAATTGACCACGCCAGCGATTGACGTTGGCAGAAACTTGTTGGTCCCAATCCTCCTGAAGTGTGAGCGAAGAAATGCTCAAATCTAACTGTTTCTCGGGTGTCTCAATGGACACACTTGCAAAACGCATCGGTTTGTCCGCTGAACGTCGCCAATCTTCGGGCAATTGAGTTAAATCCGGTCCCTGCTCCTGAAAAGAAATATTCTCCACGAAATCTTGAAACGTCTCCTCTACCCCTGCGAGAGCATCAACCGGACCAACAATCTTGAAAAACCAAACCTGATCCCCCTTTGGAAACATCGCGGCAAGCATTCGTTCCTGCTGGGGAAGAAATTCCGATGGCACTTTCGTCGAAATCACGTATGGCTCGATTGGCGCCGCTCTCTCGCCACATCCACTCAAGCAAACCGCAAGCACAATGAGGGCAAGGAATCGAGTGTTTTTTCCTAAGATCACCTGTTTAATGGAGCTAGCCTGATCATGAAACGCAGTCGTCATATCGACCTGTGGGTGTTTGTGCCGCAAAGCACCGATCTGATGCTCGCGGAGGGAGGAAATTGAAATGGCAGATCGATGATCAGACGACCATCGCTGAGGACACGCAGGACTGGATCCGGGCCTTCGGTACTATAAACAGGACGTCCAGAAGGTTCGTACTCATGTTAGCGTATGTAAAGGACTTGTTAATCGAGCCAATAGGGCTGTAGGGACTGTGGCAATTCTAGGGGTTTCGTCACGGGTAAGCCAAACGACGAGAGGATCCAAATAAAAGGGGTCTCTTGAAGCAGACGAAAATTGGGCGGGCACATTTGGGTCATCCAATACGCCTTGCAACGCTGAGACCGCCAAATCAGAGTTGCCCATCAGCCACATTCATTGCAATTTCCGCAAAGAGGGCCGTTGGAATCCCTTTGCTATGGAAGCACTCGCCTCAAGGAAATGCATCCAAGCACCTCAAAAAGTGGCTTTCCAACTCGCATGGCTTGAGAACGCCGGAAATCGCAATAGATTGCGACCGTGCCGCGTCACCGAAAGTCTCATCATCTGACAAAACTTGGCCTCAACCCCGGAATCGCGTTGCGATCATGGCAGTCGGAGAATCGATAATGAAAATCACTCGATTATAAGATCTCTGATGGTTGCACGGAGCCAAGGCATGCAGTCTTTGCCAAGACCCAAAGCTGAGGGCCTGAGCCCACCAGGCTATCGCCATCCCATCATTTCTGTGAGCGAATCCGTCAATGCACTGACGGGCGTGGACGGTTCTGCATACGTCCAAAGGTTTCTGACCAAGTCCGTCATCAACATTCCACCAAGACTCATCACGCAGATGATCAACATGAGGGTGATGCACTGGAACAAGGTAAAAGGAACTTCGTAAGCAGCAGGCGAGGAAGCAACAACGGGAGTCGAAACGGAATCGTCCAGTGCGATCGCTTCTTCATCCGCATCAAGGGCCAACGCGTCATCGGACGCCGCTGCATCTGCAAAAACACCATCGTCCAAGGCTTCTCCAACACCGAAAGCATTGGCATCTTCAAATTCGACAGCATTATCAATTGCCTCTGAATCTTCCACCTCGATCACTTGGGACCCGCTGTCAAGATCCGCATCAAGTCCGATTCCCGAAGGAGAAAGTTGAAATTCTTCATCTGCTTCAAAATCGGCCGCGAGATCACCCGATTTTGAACCGCTCTTACTGCCATCGCCCAGTTCCATATCCAAATCTAACGATGAGATACTGCTTCCGGCCAAATCGAGCGGTTCATTGTCCAAAGAGAGTCCGCTGTCTGAGGGGCTCTGCAGGTTGATGCCGCTGTCACCCGCAATCGAGATATCACTCCCCGCACTACCGAGCATCAAATCATCATCGTCATCCGCAATGACCAAGTCATCATCCTCGGATAACGCGTCGTCAATTTCTCCACTCACGTCGAGTCCACTGCCGGCTAACAAATCCGAGCCACCACTAATCAACCCACTGCCTTCTTTGCCAGATCCGAGCAAGTTGAGTTCGCTCAGCACCCCACTACTGGGGCTGCTTGGGGCCCCGGCTTCCGAGCCGCCAACTACATTCAAATCTTCCATCAACTCCAAGCTGCTCGCACCGGCTTTGCTACCCGATTCGTCTGACTGCAATTCTAGAGAGTCGCTCCCCAAAAGGTCATCGCCCTCGCTTTCCATGAGCAAGTCACCCGATTCCATCAATTCATCATTATTCGATAGCTCATCAACGCCACCAGCAATCTCGTCCGCTAGATCGTCTGCAAGTTGATCAATCGCGTCCTCTGGAAATTTCCAGCTCGCTCCATCGCGAAAACCTCGAACTTGACCTTGGCTTCTCAAATCCACCAAACGATCAGTGGAAATGCCAAGTTTCTGTGCGGCTTCTTCAAGTGAAAGGTAATTTGCCATTCGATTATCTTCTCTGGCTAAGTGCTTCTTAGGATTCCATGCCCGTAAGCCAAAGCACGGACATTAAAATTGAACAGCTCAAGAAAGGGGGAAATAAGATTTACCCTCTATCCGTTTATCGGCTCGAAAGCCCCTTGATCTCATCTGGAAGGGGGGCAGTGACGTTTAATTGCAGGGAAAAGTCAGCATCGATCGGCCGACTGCTGACTAGTTGGATTTCTCCCTCTGGACCCACATGATACACAGCCATCCACGATTTTCCGGTATGAACTAACGTAATTGTTTGAGTTCCCGAGGCGTTGCATCCCGAAAAGCCAATCACGTCGCCAGATGATGCAACTCGGAAGCGTTCAAGTGCGTCGACCTGAGTCGCTTGCGTCGGTGAAGCCGAGGACACCCCCCCGGAAGGTGGCGACTGTTGTCCCACACCCGCGGAGACAATCGAAACAACAACCAGTAACACAGCCCAGACTCGTAAGGGAGCAAACGATTCTACTGAAAAACGGCCGTTATTTATGTGTTTCATCGTCCTCTAATCACCTAGTCAGGGGCCCCACGGCAAAGCAATCTCGATGTTTTGAAGCCTGCTTCAGGTCGCTACTCAACGACAAAAGAAGAATTCTCTGGAAAAGCAGGCTCAAACAACGATGCACTCGCGATCCTAAGAATTTTGAACGAATCACCGCAAGAGAGGAACTGGCGACGCGAATGGATCGCGGGTCGGGGGTTCTCAGGATACCTGAACGATCTATCTGCCCGCATTGAATTTGACTTTCGTGATCGATGCCTTTGGATCAGAAAATATAACGATTGCATGGATTGAACCGGTCAAACAAGTCGATGCAGAAAGTGGGGTGTGTGAGCACCCGTCGACTTGCACGCAAGGAGTTGCGCGTGAGACGGCCTGTCCGCTTGTCATTTGTTTCAAAGCATCTTGGGACCTGAATGACTTCCACTCACCGCTCGAGGTTCGATTGTGTCTAATTTCGCTGAAGAAGCCTCAACCATTCCATCGGAGGTGAGTTCCGATTTGGACAGGCAACACAACGCGTCAACGAACAACACCGGCCCTCGAGCATCCAATGGCAACCTTCGAGCAGTTTCCCTCGGGATCTTCCTTGTAGCTGTTTTCTACAGCGTCACCGTCTATTCGCCGTACTCGGCCCTGCAACGCTACTTCCTGGGACACCCAATTGCCGTTGCGGCCACCGTGCTCTTCTGGTTTGCGATTTCAGTACTGATTACCAAGTATCTTTGGATTTCAAAACAACGTCGGCAATTTGAAACCCTTCGAAATGAAGATATCTCCCCATCACTATCAACCCGTTCGCCTGCTGATCGATGGCTTAAAGAGAATAATGCTGGCGCCGTCGCCAAGCATTGGCTCGCCGACTTACAGCGGCAGCCTATCAGCCTTCAAAGCAACCTTCTGACACAACGCCTCAGGGAAATTCTCATCCGTCAGAATCAGCGTGGCTCCGCTAATTTGCTAGCCGATGATTTGAGGGAATTATCGTTACGAGATTCTGATTCAGCCCATGATTCCTATGGATTAGTAAGGATCATTAGTTGGGCAATTCCAATGCTTGGATTCTTAGGAACTGTGATCGGGATTACCCAGACATTGGGAGGACTTGACTTCACCAATGGCACAGCGGCAGTTGAAAATCTAAAAAGCGGTCTCTATGTCGCATTCGATACCACGGCGGTTGGCTTGGTGCTGTCTGTTTTAGCCATCTTCATCCAGTTTCCCATCGAGCGAAGTGAACAGCGATTACTAGCAGCAGTTGACGCCAGAGTTGGTGACCTTGTTTCAGCCAATCTCCCCAGTGCCCCTGAATCTGACAATCACATTGATCTGGTCACCAATCTTTGCAGCGGAATTCATGCAGCAGTTGCTGAATCGTTGGACCATCAGGCCAAACTATGGCGAGCAACCATTACTGAGGCACAAAATCATTGGCGGGAAGCGCAAAACGATCACGCAGAGCAAATCAGTCACGCAATCAAAAATCTGTTGGGACCCACGGTAAGTGATCACGCCAAACTCTTTAGCACTGCTGCGACATCACTCAGTCAAAACCTTGAGCAACACGCAAAGCATGTAAAGACCAGTATCCTATTAGCCAACGAAGCAACCGAGAAAACGCGCCAACGCTCTGATGCCTCCTTGATAGAGTCCCTTGAAAGCACGCTCACCCCCGTTTTCACTGAGCATGCAAAGCAAGTCAATGAATCACTGATTCAATCAACAAAACATTTAGAGACGCTTCAAGAGTCATGGAACAACCAAGCCAAACTCAACCAAGCGTCTTCGATCTCTCAAGAGCAGGCATTACGAAAGTTGGACGAAACGGTCTCAAAGACGCATGGTCATAGTGAATCGCTCTTAAGATTGCAGCAATCGCTCGATGCCAACCTGCAGCAGTTAAATGCGACCAATGCCCAAGTCGACCATGATGCTAAACGTGACCTCAACGATGGTCTCGCTGAAGCCATGCGATACCTGGCTCGAACCGTCGATCAACTATCTCGACAAAATACCGAGAGCCAAGATCGTCAGAGGGCAAAGAGGTCAGCAGCATGAGCCAGAGGCGAAAAAACCTCTCGCCAACCCTTTTCCCTTTCTTGGCGGTATTGGTATGCACCCTCGGTACGCTCATCCTGCTTTTGGCATTGGTTGCCCAAAATGCAGCTTCTTCAGCCGATGCAGCAGACCAGCGGACAGCGCAGCAAAATAAGCAAGTCCCCCCCGGCAACAAGCGGGCACTTCCATCAGCCGAAGACGCGGAAAACCTCTTGAGAGAAGAGGAGTTCAGGCTCGAGGCTCTCATCTCTTTTCGCAATCTCCAAACGACCGATTTGGAGAACAAACGCGATGAATTGACTCATCTTGAAAGTCACATTGCCAGATTAGAACAACGACTTCAATCTCTTGAGAAAGAGATCCTTTCGGCGTCTCAGTCCAAGCAATCTGATGTAGTCAAGGAATCAGACGTTCTCGAAATCTCGGAGAAAATTAAAGCGACTCAAAAAGCGATTGCGCAGCTGAAAAAAGACCAAACAAAGACTGATCCGCGAGTTGTGATTGTTCCACACCAAGGACCCAACGGCACGGAACGTCGCGCTGTCTATGTCGAGTGCACCAGTGACGGTGTCACCATCATGCCAGAAGGGTCCAAAATCACGATCGAACAGCTCAATCGCTCAAACCTTTCCGCCAATCCTCTCGACGCAGCATTGAGAGTTATTCGTCTTCATGCGATGCAAGTGTACGAAGATCCAATCTCGCCATACCCTTTGCTCGTGGTTCGGCCAAACGGCATTAAATCTTACGCGGCTGCACGAAAAGCCATGACCTCTTGGGATGATCAATTTGGTTACGAACTTGTGGCATCAGAGACCGAATTGGCGTTCCCAGTGAAGGACCGAGTGCTTCGCAAAACCATTGACGAGGCGATTCAAAAAGCTATCGATGCTCAGACACAGTTTGCCACAGTGGCGAGTCTGGGGGACGTGGCGAAAAATCGCGGGGGACTGTCAGGGAACAAAACAAGACGAATGAAGCAGCAAAACCTACCGACACTTTCAGCTGCAGCGATGGAAAGATCCGGACGGGCAAACGGCTATCACCAACTTAGTAATGATTACCGATCTTTCCCCAGCCTTAGCCCCAACTCGGGCAATCCATCACACAACCGCTACCCATCAACAGTAACTTACGATCCACCAAAACGAGATCAATCAACATCGACTAACACTTCTAATCAGTTTGATCCTCATTCAAAAACGGCGGGCAAGTCAAAAGAACTCCCAAATAAAAAAGCTGGACCCAGTTACACCCTTCCCCATGGTTCACCAAATCCCGCTCAAAGTGGTTCGGTGTTACAACCCTCAGCAGAAAATGGTCAAGCAAGCTCCTTCACGGCACTGCCACCTCCGTCAACGCAATCAGAAAACCACTCTGTTTCCATGACTCTTCCAGGTGGCACTTCTGAAGGAAATGTTACTGAACCATTTGGTTCTTCCAAGAACCAAGCTGCCCCTGAATCTGTGCGGAATGAACCTGCAGAAGCATACACTGCCGAATCAATCCAAATCAGCAAAGATACAAACAACAGCAGTACAGAATCGGTTCACCAAGGTTCCCTGACTGATGGCGCTGAATCAGCACTCGGTCAATCAGCTAATTCGGCAACCTCACCGAGCTTGGCCGACAAGCCGCCTGCCGATTCGAATGGATCTGCATCGAGGATGTCCACAACTCTGGAGCCCCCCTCGGATGAACGCCTCCGGTTGAACCAACCACCGCCACCCAATTGGGATCATTCAAAACCAGCACATCCACTCCAGAAAACATTACTGGAGAAAAAAGGTCGTAACTGGGCAATTCCCAATTCGGTCGGCTTGGCCAATGGGAATGCCATTATCCGCACGCTCCGGATGGAATGTTACTCCGATCGGCTGATATTACGACCAAGTCGACAAAACGCTTCGACAGAAATCTTCTCATTCTTTGATAGCAATATTGAGCGTGCTTCCCTTCAACTCGCTTCGACTGTTCACGATCGAATTGAACAATGGGGACCCGCGTTACCCGGCGGCCATTGGCTGCCGCAGCTGGAAATATTCGTCAGCGAAGAGGGTGAATCAGCCTATGCGAGATTGCTCTCGCACCTGAGGGGAAGTGGCCTAGAACTGATTCGAAAAGGAACACCATGAGTCAGTCTCGAAGAAATCGAAATACCATTGAACTGGGATACGATTCATTTCTTGATATCGTCGCAAACCTGGTTGGCATATTGATCATCCTTGTTGTAGTGCTAGGTGCCCAGTCAACTTCCCAAATTGAGCAGGCAGTGCAGAAAGCAGAACAGCAACCTGGCGCCTCAGAACAGCAACTTCAACGTCTCGCAAAACAAACTCAACGTTCCACCGCTGCACAGGCAGACTCCAACCGATTCGAACAGTTAATCCTGGAACATGACAGCATGATCGATCAGAAACGCAACCAACGAGCGTTTTTGATGGATTTACTGAGCCAAGCTGAAACGGCCTGGGAAAATAATCAAGAAAAATTTGACAAGGAAAAAATGGAGGCCGCCAAAAGGAGGACGACTCTGGATGAGGCAAGCCGAGAACTTGATAAGCTTCAAGGAGAACAGGAACGACTTCTGCAGCAGCCGGAAAAGGTGGTCGAAATCCAACACCTACCCACGCCAATGGCGAAAACGGTATTCGGAGATGAAATTCATTTTCGTCTGAAAGGAAATCGCCTGTCTGTTGTTCCCGTGGAACGCCTGATCGAAGAGATAAAATTGGATTTCGAACGTGTTTTCAAGAGCTCAACCGATGGACAACGCGAAGCTGCCGTCGGGCCCGTTGGAGGCTACATCGCCCGGTACACCATGGAAAAAACAAAAGGCATGGTATCGAAAGGAAACCAAGTCCAGATGGCGACTCGGATTCAGTTGGTCAACCTAAGCATTGAGCCACTGAAGGAACCCCATGGTGATCCGATTAACCAGTTCTTTTCAGATCGTCAAAAGCTTGACATTGAACTCGCCGGACGAGACCCAGCAGCAACGACCGTTACGGTATGGGTTTACCCCGACAGTTTCTCCGCTTTTAGAACACTAAAAGAAACACTCTACGCCAGAGGATTCGCGACTGCTGCTCGCCCCCTACCAATGGATCACGTGATCAGCGGTGGTCCAGACGGCAGCCGATCCCAAGCGCAGTGAAAACAATCATCTCTTCCTTAGGATTGACATCACTTCACCCCAGAACTCATACCTGACAGCCGCGGGATAAGGCCCAAGATTGATCCGTCAATGGCGAGATCAACAACCGATGGGACAACAGCAAGGTTCTACAGTGGAGGGGGGGGTGTTGAAGAAACTTCAACACACTTCGCCGCTCACCTCCTGCTTGGCCCATGCAGCAGCTCCCATCACTCCCGCATCATCACCCAGATGTGCGGCCACCACCTTGAACCGATCTCGATACACGCTCATCACATTTTGGCGGGCCGTTTTCCGTACGGTTCCAATGATCAAGTCCTCCATCGCTTCAACAAGCCCACCACCAAGAATAATTTTATCAGGCGCTAAGAGGTGGATCAGATTCACGGCAGCCAATCCGATGGTCGTTGCGGCGTCGACGACCAACTCCTCGATCGCTCGGTCCCCGTTCTCAATCGCATCAGCGATAGCCCCGCTACGAATCTCCGCCAGATCGGTGCCGTATTTTTGATTCAGAAAGGGAGCATCTCCGCGATAGGCAGACTTGCAAGCCTGACTCGCGATCGCGAGTCGACTCGCTTGGGCTTCCACAGTCCCTGCGAACTGGCGTCCGTTGGCACGACCATGACTTGAAATATGAGTGTGACCAATCTCCATGCAACTGACGCCCGCCCCATGCAGGATCTTTCCCTCATAAACACAGCCTCCTCCAACCCCTGTCCCAGGAAATACTCCCACGGCGCATCGAGAGCCCTTTGCCGCACCAAAGTGATATTCAGCAAAGACCCCGGCGTCGACGTCGTTGAGTACAACAACTGGACAGTCAAAACGACGACTCAAAAATGCCTCCAACTTGATATTGTCCCAACCCAAATTGGGTGTGGTCAATATCCGCCCCTCTTTCAAATCAATGGGTCCCGGACAACCGATACCGATGCCGGCGATCTTTTTTAAGGGGATATCAGAATCCTCCAGCAATCGCTCTATCGTTGAAGCGATCCGCTCAATACCAGATTCACTTCCTTCTCGACCCTTCGTCTTACGCCGGCGTCGCCCCAACTCCTGCCAAGCATTGTCGTAGGCGGCGGTGAGCATTTTTGTGCCCCCCAAGTCGAAACCCAGCCAAATGCTGCGGTTGTCATCAGACATGAAATCCTCTCGGTATGGTGAGTTGCGAATCGTTTGACCACCCCAGCCCAAAACCAAGGCCCCAGTCGTCGTGAATAAAGCCCTTGGACCGAAAACAACAGAATTAGCGCCACTCAAAGTCAACATCAGCAACCGCAGCGTCGAACTGTCCCCGCAACGCCAAGAAGCCGATACCACAGGTAAAGCGGGTATTTCAACCAAAAACGTAATCTACGAGAATTCTTAACGATGCGATGGCATCTGTATTTTCAAAACATCTGCTGCTCACCTATTTTTCCGCTTCATGCATATCACACATGAACAACTTGCTCTTCTTACCAAGAATCTCGATGATTTACCAACATCCTCACTACTTTCGAATAACAAAAGCGTTTAATTGAATCGTCTCGTTTCATCGGGGTCTCGCAGAAAATGATGCGGATTCCGTGACTCACGGAAACATCCTGTCGACCATCGTTTAAAGTAAAGAGTCAACTCAAAGTCCAGTGACTCAAGACTCGCGATTCGGCAAGTCATTATCCCACCTCAGAATATCAAGATTGCAAATGTGTCCAATCCCACTCCGACCCATTGCTCCGGTGCAACTTTTCTGTGTAATCGCATGCTGCGGGTTGCTGACTTCCCTGACCCATGCAGAAGCACAGAGCAAGAAAAAAAAACCGCGTCAGTCCACACCAACGGCCGTTCTCAGTGAACGATTTGAGGATGGATCAACAAAGGAAATTCCAGATTTCCAAAAGCATGTGATCCCGCTTCTAGGAAAACTTGGATGCAACGGTAGATCATGCCACGGATCGTTTCAGGGACGAGGTGGGTTTCAGCTTTCACTCTTCGGTTACGATTTTGCAGCAGATCATGCAGCAATGATGGACGAATCCTCAGGAAGAATTGTCTTGGAGGATGCCGACGAAAGTTTAGTCCTAGCCAAACCACTTGACGGCGACCTTCACGAAGGGGGCCAAAGATTTAAACGAGGAAGTTGGGAACACAATGTCCTAAAAAACTGGATCACTGCCGGAGCCACTAACAATTCGCCAAGGCCCCACACGTTGAAAAAGCTTGTGGTAAGCCCCGCTGAAATCCAATTCGAAAATAAGGAAAGTCAAGTTGATCTTCGGGCCTATGCTCATTGGAATGACGGATCGGTCGAAGACGTGTCTGTTTTGTGTCGTTTTAGTTCAAACGATGACGCCATTGCTGCAATCACTGATTCTGGTCAAGTCACTTCCACTGGACCCGGCGATACGCACATCGTCGTGTCCTATGACAATGCTGTTGTTCCTGTTCCTGTGATTCGCCCCTACAGCAACCACATTGTCTTAAATCCAAAGAATTTCGCTCATCCAATTGATAGGCTTGTCTCCGAAAAATTAAACAAGCTTGGCATTGAACCCTCGAACCTCTGCACCGATTCAGAATACATTCGCCGAGTTTCGCTGGATATCACTGGTATCCTACCCTCCTCTGATTCGGTTAGCCGCTTTCTATCTGACACAGACCCTTCCAAACGTGAACGATTCGCAGAACAACTGCTTCAGTCAAGTAGCTATGCCGCGTGGTGGGCCACTCGATTTTCTGACTGGACCGGAAATAGTGACGAGCAACTTAACAATGCGTTACCTTTTCGAAACGTGGCAACACGACTTTGGTATGAATGGCTTCGAGCTCGCCTTGAAAAAAACGTTCCCTACGATGACATCGTCGAAGGTATCGTGACCGCTCAAAGCAGAAACCCGGATGAGAGCTATCTCGACTATTGCCGGAACATGACTGAAGCATGCCAACCTGGAAATGAATCACAATTTGCGGAACGGAAAGGCATGCCGCTTTTTTGGGCGCGACGCAATTTTCAATCACCAGAAGATCGAGCAATTGGATTTTCTTACACCTTTCTAGGAGTAAGAATTGAGTGTGCGCAGTGTCACAAGCATCCCTTTGATCAATGGTCAAAGGATGATTTTGAACAATTTGCAAAACTATTTAGTCCAATCCGAACCAACCAAAATCTAGTTGCCTCTGATGCACGCAAAGAAAGAGATCAGTTAGTTTCCGAACTGACTGGAGACAAGAAAGTACGTGGAGCCGATTTACGGCGTATTCTTTACGCCGCCGCAAAAGACGGGAAAACGGTTCCATTCGGCGAGTTAATGGTGAACGTTCGCGACCTGACGGATCGAGAAAAACGAGCTCGCGCTCTCGCCAAGAAACAGGGAAAAACAGTCAAAGCCCCACCCATTCCCACTGGAAGAATACTGGGAAAACCCGAGCTAATTTCGCTCAACAACGACCCTCGCGTTCTACTCATGAAATGGTTGCGTGAACCCAGCAACCCCTACTTTGCTAAGGCCATCGTCAATCGTGTTTGGAGTAACTACTTTGGCATTGGATTGGTTGACCCAACTGATGACATGAACCTCGCAAACCCAGCTAGCAACGGCCCCTTACTTGATCACCTTGCCAACTCATTCGTTGAAAACAATTACGATCTCAAATGGTTACACTGGTCGATTGTGACAAGCGACACTTACCAACGAAGTGCCACACCGAATGTTAGCAATTCCCTTGATCAGACAAATTTCGCCAGACATATTCCTCGGCGACTACCTGCAGAAGTAATCTATGACGCTGTGGTATTAGCAACCGGCTCCGATCAACGTGCCGATGCATTAAGAAACAACGTCAGCGAGATGGCAATCGCAGATGGCAAACCAAAACGAAGAAACCAACAGGACTTCGCACTCGAAGTATTCGGTCAGTCTCTCCGCGAGACCAATTGCGACTGTGATCGAAGTGATTCTCCCAGCCTGCTTCAATCAATCTACCTTCGCAATGACGTCGAGATGCACCAACGGCTGACCGATAGTCGCGGTTGGGTTTCGCAAGTATGCAAGGAATTGCAAATCCCCAGTCCCCGCGTCATTGGGACACCTCAAGTCGCGGCCAACAAGCAACGTGCCGAATCAATTCGCAAACTGATCCTAAAACAAGTCGCAAGATATAAACAGGCTTCGGAAGCACAGCAACGCAAGTTTCGGCCTCAATTAGAACGAGAACTGAAACGAGCCTCAGAGCGGCTTGCGACGCTAGGATTCCAGACACCAAATCTTGATCAACTCCTCAAGGAAAAGAATCCTTGGCCGACTGCGACAACGGCGATACCGGAATCTCGCAAAGCAATGAAGTATGATGACTTGGTCAACGAAGCTTATCTCAGAACACTTAGCCGATTCCCGGATCCTGAAGAGGCCAAAATATCGATGGACTACATCGCGGAGTCGGAAAACCCTGGCGATGGAGTGGCATCGTTACTTTGGGCACTTGTTAACACCAAAGAGTTCATCATTAGTCACTAACCGTTCTTCATTCAGAACAAACGCTTCGCACTACATCGCTAACAACATTCAAATTCGTTAAATTTTGAGACTTCGATGCAATTAAGTAAAACTTGCGACGGAATAAAACGACGAGACCTTCTCAAAGTTGGCTCGCTGACAGTGGGTGGCCTCACCTTGCCGAATTACCTGCAGATGGCACAGGCTGGACAGATCTCTTCTGGTCGCGCGGACCGAGCGATCTTCATCGAACTGCCCGGTGGCCCATCCCACCTCGACACCTTTGATCTGAAGCCAAATGCCCCGAGTGAAATTCGCGGCAGCTTCAACTCAATCAAAACCAATGTTTCTGGCATTGAAATCTCAGAACACCTTCCGAAACTCGCAAAAGTCGCTGATAAATTTTGCATCTTACGTGGCGTCAGTCACACACTTGCCGCCCACCGGCTTGGACAAGAATATGTCAACACCGGCAGCAAGCCAATTCCTGCCCTGGAGTATCCCAGTTTTGGCGCCGTGCTGGCCAAAGAAAAACCCAGTGACTCAGTCATTCCGAGCTTGGTGGCCATCCCCCGTGCAGCGCAAGGCCCGGGCTTTCTCGGTATTCGATATGCGGCGTTGGAGACAAATTCAACACCAAGCTTTGGTCAGTCATATTCGGTAAGGGGAATCTCTCTACCCAATGGAATTGGCATCGATGAAGTGAATCGCAGACAGAACCTCCTGCAAAAGCTGGATCGACGGTTTTCAGAACTCGAAAAGAAAAACCAACTACTCGATGGCCTTGATCAATTTGGATCGCAGGCGTATTCCATGATCACGTCCTCGCAGGCTCGACATGCGTTTGATATCAGCCAAGAACCGGAGAGTTTTGCGAAACAATTTGGCGAAGAGTCGTTCGGCCAGAGCTGCATGCTTGCCTTAAGATTGGTCGAATCAGGTGTTCGGCTTGTAAGCCTGCAACTTGGTGGATGGGACACTCACCAAGATAACTTCTCAAAACTTAAAGATAACAACCTGCCAAAACTCGATGCGGGTCTCAGCGGGCTACTTACCGGACTTGAGCAGCGAGGGCTTTTAGAAACCACTGCCGTTTTTGTCACCGGTGAATTCGGTCGAACACCCAAGATTAATCAACGCACCGCTGAAGGTGGACGCGACCACTACCCCCGCTGCATGTTCATGCTGATGGCGGGCGGCGGTGTTCAAGGAGGACAAGTCATCGGTGAAAGTGACGACACCGCAGCTGGTCCTCGTCACGATGCCATCACACCGGATGATGTCGCAGCAAGCTTCTACCATAACCTCGGAATCGATCCGACGTTGGAATTCAACAGCAGCACAGGTCGCCCGATCACGCTCGTGAGAGACGGACGAATCATTCGTGAGCTATTTGCTTAACAGTGGCGACGACTGACTTGGCCATCGATTGCGTCTCAACTCTATCTCAGTATCAAGCCCCCCGTACCCCGATTCGATATCTGAAAAAATCTGCTTCGGAGATCCAGAAAGCTAGATCCAAAAAAGAAGGGCCATGGTGAAGCCCTCCCTGCCTCACCACAGCCCGTCAATGCTGGAACGATGGCACCAATCGTTCCACCCTCCCAATCCATGGTAAAGTCAATATCGGCGTTCTGACCCGATCAGCTACACTCGAACTAATGGAGTTCAAATGTTTTTTGCTGATCCTCAGGATTTCGAGTCATGATCATTGATCATCGCAGTTGGGAAGCTGAGGCGGGGCGAAGAAACTCGTCTGCCGCTCGGTGAGAGTGGACGCCTTGACGTTCCAGTGATTCGTCGGAAAGTTCACTTCGAACCCCTTCCATACGGATCTCATTTCTGAAGATCCTCTGAATCCCTGCCGAAAGCTAGCTGACGGTAAATCTGGCCAACTCGAAACAGGAGTAGAACCTGTTTCACGATAATGTTTCACTCCGTTAAGAGTTGTCGAGCGTTCTGGCTTAAATGAACGGAGATCGTGTCGAGAAGTCAAAGGTTTCGAAGAAACGCGACGAGTTGTCAGGTGGCTTGAGTCCGAAGTTACCACTCTGGTTGACGTGAGATGCCTCTCGCGAGTTTTCTCCTTCAACTGATCTTTCGCGTCGCTTGCAGGCTCGTTGCTAGCCTCCGTCGGTTCTGTCGTTCCTCTATCGCCGTAAAAATTCAGGCCTGTGCTCCATTCTCCCGAGGTCTTTGGGAATTGGGTAGTTACAACGGCAACAGTTGGGCTCGCTTTTCCCTCGGCTTCCAGAAACGACCGGAAGGTCGGCAAATTGCCACTGATGAGTGAAGCGAGCGTCTCCTCACCAAAAGAAATACTTGAATGGAGGCAACTGACAACCAAGACAATGAGAAACAATCGCATGTCACAAACTTCCTTGTTTGCAAAGGCAAAAAATTAGACTCATCGATGAAGCAATTTATCGAGAGACTGAAAACACGGGACTTTTTAATACCGTTAGGCGAGCCCCTCTTTGATAGTGTGCCCTCTGTTCCGACACGAGCAACTTATTAACGCAAACAAATTGAGATAACGTATTCGTCACCTCCGTAGCACCGGCTTAAACACTGCATCCAATTGAACAAGTTACTCTTATCCAACTGATTGGATCCCCACAAATCGCACAGATTACCAGGACGGATTCGTGTTGTTGACGTTGAGTCAAAACTAGTTTGCAACTAGTAGCAATGCCTCTCGCACCGCGGATCTTCTGCTCTCGTCAAGCAACTTTGTACCGTCTAATTCTGAGACGTAAAAAACATCAGCCACCTGATCAAGGTGCGTGTCAATTTTTGCAAAATGCAATACAACGCGCTGATCGATCAGAGCAGATGCAATACGGTAGAGCAAACCAACAGAGTCATAAGCAAAGTAAGAGAGAATGGTGTACCGGTCGACGGTATTGTTATCAAAAACAACCTTTGTAGGCAGCAGATTCACTGATTCTGGTTCACAATCACCTTGCATGGTCCACTTCTGTTTATGGGGCGGCATGGGCAGATCGGGCGTGTTCAATAACTGACAAACGCGCTCACAAATATCATGAGTCTGTGCCTCGTTAATCTCACTTTGAGGAGACGTAGGGTCAACCGCCCAAAAGTAATCCCAAGCCACGTCACCGACCGTCTCAATGCGTGACCTTAAAATTGAAAGACCACAAGTCGTTAATGCCCCCGTTGCTCGAGCAAAGGTTCCGATTGAATGAGCCGAGTCATGTCGAATGACAGTGAACCGCACCGCTTGCAACTCGGCGTCATGGATTGCGGTGCAAAGGGTAGGCGTCTCGCCGGTGCTCACTGAATGAAACATCTCGATTTCGTCAGATAACTGAGATGGGTCACAATGATCCAAAAGAGAAAGCGGTAAATGGTTCAGCAAGACAAAGCTGTCCTGAGGAGCGCAGCGGCGTTGAAGCTCATCGCGAACCTTCGCTCTTCCGCTCTCCAACTCTGGATCATCGGGACTGCCAGGTAGATTTCCGGAATCGAAATATCTTCGTGTCCGGCGATAAAGATCATCAATTAAGTTGACTTTCCAGTCAGTGGCAACGCCGGGTCCCACTGCAACCAAATCAGCGTATGTGTGAACAACCAATAGCTCCAACCGGCGAATGGACCCCACCTCTGATGCAAAATTGAGAACAATTTGTGGGTCGGTGAGGTCGTGACGAAAAGCCACAACGTTGACAGCCAGATGTTTTAAAACCAGCCACTCTAATGTTTCCGCAGCTTCGGCATCCAACCGCAAACGTTTCGCTGTCGCACGAGCGATGCGAGCACCGACGATGCAATGGTCTTCTTCGTAACCTTTTCCAATGTCATGAATTAGCAGGGCCAGGTGCAGAAGTCGCTTGTCGTCCAGCCTTCGATACCGGCGCCCCATGCCACCGGTACTATCCTGTAAGTCAGTTGCCGCCTGAACTGCTCGAAGGCTATGTGCGTCAACGGTGTATTGATGGTAGGCATTGAACTGCAGCAAACCCCTCGTTCGCTTGAATTCGGGTATCAGCTGCTCAATGATTCGTAACTCGTGCAGACGTCGCAAAAGCGGTGCGAGACGACCAGAACTGCTAAGAAGAGACAAAAACTCATCAATCGATTTCTCATCTGGTACAACAGGATCACGATCCTGCATTGCCAGTCGAATCGCTTGCCATGTCTGGTGTGAAATGCGTTTCCCATGTTGATTAGCCAGTCTCATGAGACGCAGGACATCGGACAAACTCGAAGAGAAGAGATTCAAGCAGTCTTTTTTTACCCAGATATGTGTTGGCCCTATCACAATGGACTCATCCACGCTCTTTGAAAATATGCGTTCATAGATTCGTGAAAGCAGTGGTTGGCTGCGTGCATCATCCACAAAAAACCTAGAAGCATATCGCACGTTGCGAGTATGGGCGAAATAGTCTTGCATGAACTGCTCAACCGGCAAGAGGCTACCTTTCCCCTGATACCCCCATGACTCGGCAATCTCCATCTGAGCACCACGATCCAACACGTCTTGATTTTTCTTCTCGCGAAAGTGCAGTTCATGACGCAAACGCAATAGAAATGCGTACGCCGCGCGAACAAGACGATAATCCTCCTCAGGTAATGCACCAAGCATTGCCAGCCTCTCAAGATCCGTCTCACCGGAACGGGTGAACCCTAACCAACGAATCAGCTGTATATCCCTCAGTGCACCTCTGGATCTCTTTACATTCGGGCGAAGTAAATAACTCGTCTCACCCCACTTGCGACGCTCTTTGACCCTGGCGTCAACAACACCGCGAATCAACCTCGAACCTCGACGGTTGGCGCCACGGCAAAATGCGTAGAAGTATTTTGAATAGAGCTGAAGGCTACCTGCCAATAATCGTGATTCAGCAAGTGAGGAATAAATCACCGGGTCGGCCCAGGCCATTCGGCATGCCTCGTCTGACATTCGAATGGAAAGACCAGGAGTGATGCCAGAATCGGCAAGATCTCGCGTCAGGTTACCTGCCAGCTTATTGGCGAGTGGTTCACTCGACCGTATTGTCAAAATCATCAGGTCGGCGTCGGAATAGGGTGCCAGATCTCTCCGCCCAAAACCACCATGTGCAACCAAAGACAGTCCACTTAATCGCTGGTCGCCTGAATGCTCATCGATTGCCTCATTCCAGATTTCCAAGACCACATCGTCGTAGACATCAGCCAATAAACTTGAAACCTGCATCCCGGGCGTTCCCGCCGAATGACGCTCATACGCCTTCAACCTGCCTTCTTGAAGTAATTCGCGACATCGATGAACAATCGATCGCATCTAGTCCACCATAGGAATACAAAGATTGGGATGACACCAAGTCAACATCGAGCGTTGAGATCAGCGCAACGGGTTTGGCCGTGTGGACAATCTGATGTTCAAAAAAACAACATTCACCGGAAGTTCAATCGGTTGTATTAAGCTTCCGGCTCACGGCTATCGCCCGTGAATCACACGAGAGCAGCCCAATGAACTAAAAAAGAGAAAATGGCCAAGGCAGTTGGCAACAACTCTCCATCGGCTTGACCCAAGGTGGCTCTAGCCAGACCGAGATTTAGAGCGCGTCTTCACCGCGTTCACCAGTTCGGATTCGAATCGAATCCTCGAGGTTTGTCACAAAAATCTTACCATCGCCGATCTGACCGGTTTGGGCCGTCTGCAAGACTGTGTCGATCACCATTTGAAGGTTGTCATCGGTGCAGATGACTTCGATCTTAACCTTGGGGACGAAGTCAATTGCGTATTCGGTGCCCCGATAAATCTCCGTGTGACCCTTTTGACGTCCAAAGCCTCGAACCTCACTGACGGTCATTCCATGAATTCCCTGATCAGTGAGAGCGTTCTTCACATCTTCCAATTTGAAGTGACGGACAATGGCTTCGACTTTTTTCACGATCTTTCCTCGAACAATGACCTCGAAAATTCGCTGACGCGACGATTGTACACCACTGACTTGATCGAGCCACCCTTGATCGAGCCGCCCTTTGATCGAGCCATTGGGGCTGATCTAACAGAATCTAACAAGCGATCGATGCAAACGCAAAGCAGAAAAAGGATCGGAAAACGTCAAAACGGGTGGTGTAGGGTATTTTTCAGCCTTCGAGCGAAATCATCTTGGGGCTAGCATCAGAAATGTTGTTTCATCCCCAAACCAGAGAGCAACTCAGGGTATTTCCCGTAAAAGCCGATGTTTCACTCCTCTGAGCGTAACGAATCCAGACCAGCCCATGCGACTTCGTTATCCCCCGATTTGCGGTTAGCCACCCTTGAAAGCACGAACAACAAATCGCTTAGCCGGTTCAAATACACAGCGAGTTCGTCCGATACTGACTGATCCGGTTGCTGACACAGCGTTACGATCCGACGCTCAGCACGTCGACAAATTCCTCTCGCCAAATGGAGTGCACAGGCTGCGGCATTTCCAGAGGGGAGGATAAACGTGGTGAGAGCATCGAGTGTTTCCTCATGCTGATCAATCCACGATTCAAGACGCCCAGTGTGAACAGCGCCAAGAACGCGCGTCCCGTGCTTCTCAGGATCTGGAGTGGCAAGCTCGGCACCCATCGCAAATAGTTCATGTTGAATTTGAGTCAGCTGAACATCAATTTCTTTCGTGACACCGGTGCTTCGAGCAACACCCAAAGCTGCATTCAACTCATCGACGGTTCCATATGCCTCAATGCGTACATCATCTTTGGAAACGCGTGGCCCACCAAATAATCCAGTGCTACCACGGTCACCCGTTCGGGTATAAATCTTCATCGACTCACTCATTCCATGAAAAAGACTGATAGTTCGTCACGATCGATATGGCAATTCGGACGCGAATTGCAAATGTTTTAGGCTACTGTCCGCAATCGACAAGTCATGAACCAACGAAAACCACAAACAGTCGAAGCCGCAGGGATTTTTCTCTTAGTCACCGAGCAAAAACCTTGGGAATTCGTCTTGCTCAGGCATCCGAATCGATGGGATTTGCCAAAAGGCCACTGTGATGCTGGCGAAATACCACGTGAGACTGCACTTCGAGAGCTTCGAGAGGAGACCGGAATCCACGCGGGCTCCGTCACGATCGATGAAACTTTCAAATTCGAGCTCAGCTACTCCGTTCAATATTCGAACCGTGGAGAGGAGATCTTTCTCAAGCATGTGCGATATTTCCTGGGTTTCCTGAGCAACAAGCCAAAGCTTACGTTGACCGAGCACTCCGGCTTCGAGTGGTTCCCCTGGTCACCCCCACACCAAATTCAGTGTGAAACCATCGACCCACTTATTGCAGCGATCGCAAAGCATCTTCAATAAGGTGACCTAACTCATTGCTAGCGATTGAAGCCTTAATCGTTCGAGCAGTTCCTATGAAAAAGGATCACTTCATTGAATCCCTACCATGACTTCTGACACCTGAAGCAGCGAAGAAAAAACGACGCTGGATATTTCGCGCCGATTCAGCAGCTGAAGGCTCTCGGTTGCTGGTCGATTTGTCGACAAGCCTCTGACACCCATCGTGCTCGCGGTCAACACTGGCCTTGCGTTCAACTCGTCAGCAGTGCCCTGCTTAAGCTGATCATTCTTCACAAGAAAAGAACCATCCAGATTGCAACCTAGACCACTTCGTTGAAGGCCACTGCAAGGTCAGCCCAAGCTGATACTCGGTCAATCGCCCGCCTGACCTAGCTTAGGGAACCCATGGATGGCTGTGCTGAGACAACCCTTGATGAATCGATGCAACACCCGGTGCTCCAAGTGAGTGGTTTCAGTCATGAGGGTTGCAGTGATCAGCCGGATTGTCTCAATCATGCCGATTAGGTTCACATTGCTTCGGAAAAAGTAAGACACGATCAAGGTCCCTCCAAAGCGATATGACCTACCGTTTGAATGTAATCGCTCTTCCCATCCCTAGTGCGATCACCTTTATCACACTTGGCCTCCACCCTTCTCTTCAAACGACAACGACGATCGGCAATCACCATGGGTTTTTTGAAACGCATCCTCCGAAATGGCGGGAAAGATAACGCTGTACCCATCACATCGCGTGGCAGCTTCGAAACATTGAGTAATGATGAATTGCAAGCTCACATGGGAATCCGCTCGTATGGTTTATTCGAACTAACCGACGCCGTGCGACCATCCTATGATCTACAAGTCGTTCCCATGCAAGGCTTTCGATTCGATGAATACAAGGACGATAATACCGGCGTAAAAACACCGGCAATTATGGCTTCCGTAAGCCGCCGTCATATCATGGACCTGTTTCTTGAGCTCATTGATGTACTTGGGCCGGTTGTCGATGTCGTTCTTGAATCGAGCCACCGAGTGCAGAATTCGCACGAGGAACTCTACCGAGAGCACATTGACTCGGCTGTACTCAAAAGCACCTTGTTGGAATTCGAGGACTTGTTGCTGAACGATGGCTGCACTGGTATTGCGGTGATCAACCCGACAAAACGCCAAGAAGTGCAATTAGACGAACATAAATTACTAGTGATGTATGGTCGCCCACTCGATGAATTTGCCGCGACGCTGATCCAAGAGGATGTCTACCCCAACAAGGAAATTCAATTCATCACCGAAGCCGAACACGTCCACAGCAGTAGCGAACGAATGCATGACCGATTTAACATCCTACGAAATCGACTCGGAATCGACTCAGAAGTCACCTAACATTGGCAAAATCTCGCTGCCGAGAACTGATCGACAACCTAACTAGTTTCTGAGATAATTTGCGGAAGCCACAATCCAAGGCACACTGCCACAAGTATCTGAGCAACGATGATCTTAATTCTGAGCGCGAGCCTTCACCCTGACAGTCGAAGTCGCATCTTGGCAAATCTGGCAAAATCAAAGCTGGAGGAGTCCTCTGAGGAAGCTGTCTTATTTGACCTGTCTCTCAAGCCGCTTCCGTTGTGTGATGGAATGACAGCATACGCTGATCCGAACGTCAAAGAACTAGCGTCTTTCGTCAAGCAAGCAGACGCGGTTTTAATCGCGTCACCAGTTTACAACTACGACGTGAATGCGGCAGCGAAGAACGCGATTGAGCTGACCGGCCGATCTTGGACCGGAAAACTTGTAGGGTTCATGCTGGCAGCTGGAGGACCCGGAAGCTACATGTCTGCCATGGGTGTCGCCAACAGTCTGATGTTGGACTTTCGATGCCTGATCATCCCACGATTCATCTACGCTCTTGGAGATGCATTTGAGGGGAATGAACTGACTAGCGAAGATATCAATCAGCGACTAGACGATTTGATTCGAGAGCTTACGCTCTTAAAATCGGCATTAAAAAAGATTAGTTAATCATCAGGGCAAGATCGTTCAAGCCTCTTCACCAAGATAGAGTTTCTCCGATCTCATGAACGCCTCGACGGCTCTGGGTAATCGGAAGCGAATACTGCGTCCGTCTTTAATACGATCTCGTATTTCAGAACTGGACAGTTCAATCTGCGGCATGGCAACCTGACTGTTTTTAAAGAGCTGCACCCGATCATCGGAAACAATTCCTCGAAGCACTCCATAGTCTGGCGCATTCTCGCCGCCACGAGCCACCACGGCCAATGTGACAAGATTCAACAGATCGGAGGGCTTATGCCATTGCCCCATCGATGCAAGCGAATCTGCTCCGATGATTAGGTAGAATTCATCGTCAGGATTTTCGTTAACGATCTGGTCGACAGTCGTCAACGTGTAGCTTCTCTCACCACGAAGCAGTTCCCGATCATCAATGTGGTGACCCTTTGTTCCATCGAGAGCAAGACGCAACATTGTTAATCGTTGCTCGTTAGTTGCACGTGGTCGCTCAACTTTCAGTGGAGACTGTGCAGCTGGAATCCAACGAATTTCTTCAAGACCAAGACACTCTTTTGCCGCTTCAGCAATCAAAAGATGACCCAAGTGAACGGGATCAAATGAACCACCGTATAAACCAACTTTCATTGATCTTCCCTGTTGACTGCTAGAATGGCACGGAAACACGAATCAAAGCAAATTCATCACCGAAGATCCAGCCGGTCAGCATTTCGCTAGACTTTGGACGTGGCAGCAATGATCAATAACACCTTCCGGTGGTGAGACTCCTTTTTTTGTCCTCAAAAATCAACCACCATATTAAAACTATTCTGCTTACCTCATCCATAAAACGTAACACAGTCCCAGTGCTTCATGGCAAAGAGATCTCATCGCTCAGAAGCTAAGCCGTCTGTATCCGATCTTGATCAGGGATTTGGAGGTTTTTCTGATGAAATGATCTCAAAAAACGATTTCCAAGAAAAGGAAATCGATTCATCCACCGCCAAGCAATCTGAACTCTTTGATTTGTCTCCGCCCCCTTGGGAATTAGCTGACGAGCCACCAGTCACTCTGGCAACCGTTGTCTTTAGCGAACCACCACATGGGCCTTATGATTACCTCGTTCCAGAAGCAAAGCGAGCTCAATTACAACCTGGAATGCGAGTAAAAGTACCTTTGGGTAATCGTCGACAGCCGATGATTTCATGGTGTACCAAAGTGGAAACAACAGCGCGCGGGACTCGTTCGCTCCGCGAGATCAGCGAAATCATGGATGAGCAGCCATTGTGTGATCCGGCACTCGTTCGACTTGTCCTGTGGATGAGCCACTATTACCAAGCACCGGCTGGGCAAGTTTTTGACACATTGATCCCCTCAAGCGTTCGAAGCTTGGCTGGTACACGAGAAAAAATCTACTATCAGCCGACAGGGCAAGCCAAAGACCCAGAAATAATCGACCAGCTACCGATCAAACAAAAAGCGATTATTGAGGCAATGATACGCATTGGCCAACCAATGACCGGTGCGCAGCTGATGCTTCAGGCCAAATGCTCTCAGGATCCGATTAAACGACTTCTGAAAAAGGAACTCATCAATGCCGAAAGTCGTAGGGAAATGTCCTCGAGTACCTCAACGCGATGGAATTTGGATGATGGCGAAACAGAGCAGATTCTCGAGTTAACGTCAGATCAAGAGGAAGCCTTGCAGCAAATCACACAAGCAGTGGATTCCGAAAATTCTAAAACGCTCGTGCTGCATGGCGTAACCGGTAGTGGCAAAACTGAAATCTACATCCGAGCAATCGAACATGTGGTGAAATTTGGCCATGGCGCGATCGTGCTTGTTCCCGAAATAAGCTTGACACCGCAAACTCGCGGTCGATTTGAGCGGCGTTTTCGATCGGTTGCAGTTCTTCACAGTCAAATGACACCAGCTGAGCGACATTATCAATGGCAGCAAATTCGTAATGGCAAGGTGCAGGTTGTGGTCGGACCACGAAGTGCCGTTTTTGCACCATTCCCAAAACTTGGCATCATTATTCTTGACGAGGAACATGACTCATCATTCAAGCAGGATACTCAACCGCGATACCATGCGAGAAAAGTCGCTTTCGCGCGAGCCTCTTCCTTGGGGATCCCACTCGTTCTTGGATCGGCAACGCCATCCTTGGAATCATGGCATGCAGCGGCCAATGGTCATGCGGAATTAATCTCGTTATCAGGACGAGTTAACGCTTTGCCAATGCCGAATGTTGAACTTGTTGATCTCAGGATCCGGGGGGAACGAACCGGTGGCGCAATCAGTCGCCCATTACACAATGGTATTCAAGAAACATTGAAAGATAATGGGCAGGTGATGCTACTTCTAAATCGTCGGGGCTTTGCAACCAACATTCAATGTCCCGCATGCGGCTATGTGGTTGCCTGCCCTGACTGTGACCTTCCTTTAACGCATCACCGTGATGGCGGAAAAGCAATTTGTCATTACTGCGATTATACAATCGGCACACCACCCGCCTGTCCGGCGTGTCGCTTTGATGGAATTCGCTACGGTGGATTGGGTACTCAGAAATTGGAGGTGGAAATTCAATCTCGATTTCCTGATGCCAATATTGCACGGATGGACAGCGATACGATGCGACGACCAGGCAGTCATCAGCGGGTGCTCTCCGCTTTTCGCGCAGGTGATGTCGATATCCTTCTCGGCACTCAGATGATTGCCAAAGGTTTGGACTTCCCGAATGTTCTTCTTGTTGGTGTCATCAATGCTGACAGCGCTCTTCACTTCCCCGATTTCCGAGCATCAGAACGAACGTTTCAGCTGGTGACACAAGTCGCAGGTCGAACTGGACGCGGTAATCGCCCGGGTCGGGTGGTCGTACAAACCTTCTCGCCTGAACATCCTGCAATCCAGGCCGCTTCTCGTCATGACTACCTTAAATTTGCCTCGGATGAGTTAGCAAATCGAAGTCGCTTTAACTATCCACCTTTCGGAAGTGTCGGTCGTATTATTATCAGAGGACCGGATGAAAAAATTACCGAATCAGTGGCTCAATCACTCCTCAAGCGACTCGAAGCGGTTCGCAAAGCTCTTGATGTCGAAGTGCGAATCCTCGGCCCTGCCCCGCCACCCATCACGCGGCTGCGGGGTAAATATCGATTTCATTTACTACTACAGTCCGTCAACGCGAATCACCTGGGCGAAACCATTCGTCGTGCAACGAAAGATTTTAAAGTTCCCGACCAGAGTGAGGTACAGTTTGTTGTGGACATCGATCCCGTTGACATGTTGTAAACTAACAACAACCCGGTAACCGGTGCAAACCAACAAGGATCTTTCTTGCGGGGGCTCGGGTTTAATAATGAATATCAACTTGATCATCAGCGTTCACCTTTTACATTGAAACGCATCAAATTCATTGACCTGGGCGAATCTGAGTGTCGGCGAGCAGCGATTCGCCCTTGCTTGTCAAAAACATGACCTACGAGGCAGTTCCCAAGAAGCGACGACTACTTCACCTTTCGCTCATCATTGGGTTCTCTTTTGGAACTGGGGTGATCTTTCGGAGAACCGATCCTCAAATTTAGGATTATCACTCACGGAAGTTGAAAGATTGTCGCTAATCAAATCCCCAATCATTGGCTAAACTTGGGATCAGAGTCGTCGAGTGAAGATTGAGCAAACTTCGGAAAAGATTTGCCAGTTCACTGGCAATCTTTTTCCCTCACGTTGGAATCTCTCAATGCCGCTCCCATCAGATGATCTTCCCGAAAAAAAGAAGTTTCGGATTCAGCGAAAACGACTCGGAAACGTGAAATTCATCGCTGAACAAGGTGACTACGGATTCATCACTGCTGAGGACTATCGTGAAGACGTTTTTTTTCACAGCTCCAACTGGAAGCCAACCTTGATGGATAAAGGCAAACCCACTGAAATCGAGCTTGTAGAAGGACTATGGGTTGAATTCGAATTAGATGACGAACAATACGATGAGGACAAACGATTAAGAGCAAAAGTTGTTCGCCCCACCTCTCGCCCTGTAGGACGAAAACTCTCGGGTCGCGACGCAACCTTTCAAATCATTATGCATCATCCGAAAGCACTCCGACGGCGACCAACATGGAGAGGCAAAGAAAATTAGAACGTACCGACCTGCTTAACCTATCATCCAATCGGAAATCGGCTAGCGTGCCAATCGCAAAGATAGGTGAGCGACCCATTGCCATCAAAAAAGGAGATCTACTTCTTCTTTGTTTCTGAACCAGAAGACGCTGCACTAGGTTTTGGGTCATCCTCGCCGCCATCAGCCGAATTATCGACCTTGGGCTCTTCGGATCGAGGCGGCAAACGGCCACCCTGTTTTCTTGCTTCGCCCAGATCATTCTCAATATTCCGAATTAAATCTGGTCTGATGTGCTTCGACAACAAGTCTCGGGTCGTCGTAAACATCTCGTCTACTTTTCGACTTTGATTAGCATTCTTAGTACCGAGCAAATTAATAAACTCAGTTTGCTTTTTCTCAATCGATCGAGAAAGATTATCACTGGAAGGCTGCTCCCTCAAAGCATTCAATAAATCCTCAGCCTTCTTCATCTCGCCCTTCTCAAGCCGCATCCGAATTCTCGCTTTGAATAACTCTCGAACCGCGACGAGATCAATGATCGAGTTTTGAACTCCGCGAATATATGCCTCTGCCTGCAATCGAATATCATCTCCAGATAAATCCGCAACAACCTGTGAGTACAATCCGGGAACCATTGGCAATCTTGCGAGAATAGCTCCACCGTTCTTCACATAAAGTAGTCGCATTGGATCATCAGTGTTTTCGACATTCAAAAGACCGTTCCAATTGGTGCGGCCAACAAAAGTCATATCGCCGGTCTCAAGATTTTTCTCATAGAGCTCGTATCCGATGAGCGGGAAATCCGGCTTTCGCTGCAGATGCAATCGCAACACCGTGGAACCGGACATCGGTCGAACCTTCAACGCTGTACGGAAAGTACGCTTATTCTTACGACCTTGCAGACCACCGCCCCTACCAGAATAAAAATCCATCTGAACGTTTCGTTCACGATGACCATCCAATTCCTTCACGTGCAAATACGCCCAATCCAGCGGGCCGACCATGATTGGATTGTTGTTGCGATCATTTTTTCGAGTCATCGGCTCCAAGACATCACCGGTGCGTATCCAGGCGGGTGAGTCCTCACGATCTTTCTCAAGGACTAATCCACCGGCCCTAACCAAACCAAGTGCAGAACGTTGACCAGCATTTTCAATTCGAACGACGGGTGCAAATGCCTTTGTCAAACCCAGACCAATTGCCCGGGGCAAGGACTGTTGAGTGGTGGAATGCGTCAGGGAGACAGGTCCAAAATGGCGCATCAGAGTGTCAAACTCAACGACCTCGACGCTCATTGGAACGGTTGACGCTTTCACCGAAACAATAAAAATCTTGTCGTAGTTATCGATAACTTTGCTAACCAAGCCAGCAACCTGCGGAATAATCAGTTTGGCCTGTGGTTCGGTCAGTGTATTTGCCATCCCTCGTGAAACAAGGACAGCTTCGGTTTTGGGGTCTGACCACGAAGCTTTCACTGCGAAAGCATCACCGGGGTGCACTTCCAATTTCTTGGCCACACCGTCCATCTCTTGATTGCCGACTGCAGATGATCGCTCGATGACTTCATCGATCCGCGCCCTGGTAGCTAAAACCTTTTCAACATAATCACCCACATTTTTTGCAACTCGTATTCGCACCGCGTTTGGATGATCTCGCTTTACCGCGAGCACCGGATCCGAAGCTGTGATCAGATCGTAACTAAGATTCGAAATATCCCGACTGGCCAAAGACGCCACTGCGGATGGGGCAGGTTCCAGATCAACTCGCCAGATCGCTTGAAAGTCCCTGTCCAAAAAATCCCGGATGGGACCTTCTAATCGGGACAGCGAAAGACCACCTTGGTCCGAGATGTACCAGATCAGAACACGGTAAGGATCATAGTCCCAAGGTACCTGCTCAGAATCGTCTGAATCACCGGCAGACTCCCTTGGCACAGCGGTGGCCTCAGAACTATCAGCAGCTACATTGGCTTGTTCACTCGCTGCGTCGTTGGTCACCTCGTTAACTGATTCAACAGGATCCTGTGCATGGCTAGCATCAGACACCATCCAAACACAGATCATCAACAGAATTGAACGCACTGTTATCTTAATCATTGTCCTAGCCGCCAATTATCTGCGTTCTGATACAAGGAAACGATGTCTGATCCCATGCCGATAAGATCTCGGCGATAAGCATATGAATCGACCATCTGCCACAGTGGTAAAACTGGCAGTTCGTGATGAACAATCGCATGGAGATCGACTAGTCGATTGCGAACATCGCGCCAGTTCTTAGCCTCTTCCAGACGTCTTAGGCCAAGGCCAACCAATTGATCCTCGCACCGAGCAAGTCCAACGGGACCCAAAAGTCGCCCGGCATCGATGACAGGTTCCCACATTGCTGCAGAAACATAAACGATGTCAGCAATATTTTTCTCGCGATCAGGAAACGTCTGCCCGACTTGCAATTCGACTAACTGAACTTCCAGTCCCAATAGTTCCCATTGTGTCCGAATCGCCTCACAAGCGACTCGCGAAAGGTTATCAGGCGGATACGCAAGCCGAAGTGGGGTCAGTTCAGCCAGAACTTCCTCCTTCCGTTGGGCCTCCGATTTCATTTGGTTTGCATTCATCGCAAGCAACAGTTGCGCCAGTGGAGGCTCATAGGGTCTCGGACTAATTGATTGATCATAGGCATATCCCAGCGGATCGTTGAGTTCCAAGCCCGCTGGAAAAGGACCTGACAGAACCCGACATCCCTCGGATTCCAAGCCCTCGAGTAATTCGCCGCTTAGGATATCCTGTCGGTTAATGCCGTAGAGAAGTGCTCGTCGAAAAGTCCGTTCCGCTAAGAATGGGTGGTCGGAACAAGGCACCAGCATGTGAACAGTTGGCAACGGATAATTGGCAACTTTGACCTTTTTACTTTTGCTCAACCGTACAGCGTCTGCGGGGAAGAGTTGGTCCAAAACGTCAATGCGACCCTGTAAAAGAGCACTCACACCTTCTGATGCCGAACGACTTCTTATCTCGACGATCTCTCGAGGTTGTGTTGCTACCTTCGGATCTCCTGATAATACATAACGCACAATCTCATCCTCCACCGATTCTTTTCGGTAATCGCCAGTGGGCGAATTCGGAGCGCCTCCAAACCAGCTTCCGTCCACTGGGATCTGAAGCAACGAGGTTGGCAGAACATGTGGTCGTCGAAGATTAAATGTTACCTGCAGGGGACCATCGAGTCCGATTGATTCAACCGCTGCTGCCCAAGGCGCAAAGTAATTGCCGGAACTAGGCTTGGCACGATCGGCCATCACATCAGCAAGGAAAAAACCTTGGATGGTATCCAAAGGAGGAACCAAACTATCTGGTTCTAGCAAGAGATCGAAATGCATCCGATCTGGGCTAATTTCAACGTCACCAAAGATGAATTTGTACTCACCACCTTCCGGACCAGCATCTTCTATTTCAAAAAGGGTTCGATAAATCAATCGTCCAGCTCGACGTGCACCCCAATTATCCAAACGTGTTGGATCCAAAATGGTCGCACTCTGTAAGACACCGACGTTTACCAACGGATAAATCGTATCGATTTCACGGATCAGTTCTTGTCCACCGCTAATGTCTGGCTTGAGATAAACACTCTCGCGAGCCAAGGTTCTTGCTAATCGATAATTCTTAGCATCTCTGGCATTGATTGCCTCATTTCGCTTCTCCTCTGCCATCCCGAGAAACTCATCATTCCACTTACTGATTGATTCGAGCGTGTTACCCGGATAATCCTTTGCCAATCTTGCCAGTAATTGCTGAGCCAAATCCAGCTCTGTCGTATCCATCAAATTCTGCATTAACCGATCGGTCACGTTAGAAATTAATTGCAGAACCGTCGATTGCTTATATTCAGGTGCATACCTTCTTAGTTCCTCAAGCATCGCCAGTGTCGACTCGTACTCTCCCTTGTTTGCCCGACTGACAGCATCTTGATACAAGTAATCGCATCTCAAATCCCGAAGGCCGGGACGATTCGGATAATCTCGAATCAACACGGAAAGAAAAGGATACGCTCCTACAAAATCACTCGCCGCAATTCTCTCTTTAATTTCACGCTCTAGACGAATTTCCCACAAATCAAAACGCTCAATCTCCGTCCACTTTGAAACAAACTCCTTCCCCTCAATCCCAATCACCTGAAACCTAAAAGAGCCAGTGGGATTAGTGGGGGGAGTACGCCCTGGAAAACTGATGGTTAAAACCTTTGCCCAACCTCCACCTGACGCCTCCGTAAAGAAGATGAGGTCGTGAGGATCCTCTTGAAGTAACCCCAAACCTAATTCCGGTGGCTGTCCCTTCTGCGCATAATTCAGCGACTGGCCGATGAGTTCACCCGGTTTCAGTGACAGCAGAAACAACACAGCGGCGATAGATCGCCAAATCCTGTTTTTCGGCGACAGAAGGAATCTCAACAACATTAATGACTTCCTAGGGGCAATGTGTTTGTTCAATTGACTGGCACCTTTGTCGTGTAGACAACACCCTCAGCACCCGGAACCAAGAGCTGTTCTGCACCTGAAAGCAGTGGAGATCCCGATACAGGTTGACCAAGATCTGTTTGACCCAGCAATTCCCCCGTCGCAATATCGATGGAGATAATCCAACCAAGCTGCCCCGCAAGAATGATTCTTCCGTTATCCACGAGAGGTTGACCCACAATCAACCCATCGGGAATCTTCACTTCGAATCGAGCTGTGCCGTCGGATTGGTAACCCCGCAAGACGCTATCATCGGTCCGAATCAACGCTAGCTCTTCTGCGGCGGCCGGCCCCCAATTAATTCGCCCGTTCAACAAGATTCTGAAAGTCTCATTCAGGCTGGCAAGGTCGTAGCCAACAATGAAATCAGCCGCTGGTCCCGCGTTACTGGCAATCATTGTATTACCAATACCAGCGGATGGCCCCAGTAACTTAAATTCCAGATCTTTGGATTGAAGCTCTCGAACCTGCTCTGCAACCCGTAATCGGTAAATTTTGTTTCGGCTATCTGCAAGAACTACCTGATCCGGATCATCGGGCAATCGAATGGGAGTTGTCCAAGTCACTTCCCCAGCCGGGTCACTGGCAGGTTGGAACGGCGATGCATTCACGGCTCCAGTCCTCCAATCGACCAAGACGACCCTGCCATTATTCAGAGGTAACAGCAGGCCACCACCAGAGACGACACCACCGGATTTTGGTAGGCCTGATGACAAACTCATGGTTACTCTTCTGAGTTTTTCCGTCTCGCGTTCGGGGTCATAGACCAGCAACGATGGATCACCAACCGCATTCAACATGACGCTGCGATTCTCATCGACGGCGATTGGATTCAGAAATCGAATTGCAACAGCTTTTTCACCCGGGTTCTCAATAGGAGAAATGGTCTCGCTGGAGGCGAGCTTTGAGCTAGTCAAGTTAAACAAAGCCGCTTGGGTTGTAACGACGTGGGTGTCGTCCTGGTATGGCTGCAGCATGGCAACCGGCACGCCGACATCTGTTCGCCATATTTCATCACCCGTCTTTGGATCTGCGGCGGTGATTCGAATTGCGGACGTACCTCGAAGGATGCGTGCGTGCACCAAAGCATCATCACTCGAAAAAGGTTGTCCAATGAAGTTATCAAGCTCATGCAGACTCCAATCTCGGATCACTCGTCCAGTGTTGATCTGCAACTCGTAACGCCCAAGACGCGTACCGGTGATCCACATCTGACTTCGACCGACAGCCATTTGGGTTGCGGTTGATTCGTCGTAAAAAGCTGGCAGAGAAGCGGCAACGGTTACTTGTTCCTTTTCTGCGGTTGGTTCAATGTCATAGACCGTTACCTCCCCTCGATCCGTTAGCACGATAAGGCGTCGTCCGTCCACGATGGGTGGGACGAGTACATTGCCCATCAATCGAAAAGGCTGCTGCGCCTTTCTCAATTTCTCACCGCGTTCGTCCACTCGCAAGACTTGAACATAAGCATAGTCTGATCCAGCATTTTCAATCACAAACAAATGCCCCAGGAGAGGAATGGGGGGAACCGCGATCGTGCCGGATTCATGGCCCAAGTAAAAACTCTCCACGCATTTACCATCGCGATTATTCAGCACATACAGATTGCTGTGATCACCTGGAATATAGGCTCGACGCAAACGATCATCGACACCCGGCCCAACATCCAAACCTTGGGGAAACTGAGTTGCCCATTTGGCATCACCTGAGATCGCATCTAGTGACATCAGACGCCCGGGTTGGGTTGCGACGTAAATATCATCCTTGCTGGAAATCGGCTCGCTGAAGATTTCGTTGATACTCGACCGCCAAGCAACGCTTCCATCTTGTTCGTTGCAACGTAGAATTTGCAAGTCTGAGGACTGGCTGAGCAAAACTCCATCTTCCAGTTGCACAGGCGGTAAATCCTTCGCCACGCCAACATACTTGCGCCAGATCAATTGCCCGGTTTCTCCATCGAAAGCCAGGATCGAACCTCCGGCTCGAAAATAGAGCGTTTCATCTTGAAGGTCAGGAACCGTCCCTCCCTGCAGCGTTGTCAGCACAATGGAGGACATTGCGTCGTCACTAGCATCTTCTTCGATAAGTTCTGGCAAATCCTTTGATGCGGTAACGAGCGTCTGCTGAATTTCACTAGCGCGCTGAATCAGAGTCTGAAGTCTTCCGTCCTCGTATAACTCCGGAAACGCTTTCAGTAATTCCTTGCGAGTATCGTAAGCTGCTTTGGTGTCAATTTGATCAAGCGAAGCAATCATGGAGGCTTCAGCTTCATCTAACCGTATATTTCGGTCGATGTCACGCTGCACCCTCGCTCGGGACTCTATGACACTTTGGATCTGAGCAGAGAGTGTTACCTTCATCCCCGATGCCATGTACTGTGGGTTTTCCATCAGTAAGAGTTGATCATCCAGCACATTCAGAAGTCCCTGCTTCTCTTCTGTTTTCTTGGATCTGCCTGCGGAACTTGCAAGATTCGCCGCGATGTCAACCATTAGTGCGGCTAAGTTGCCCCGTTCCTCATTCATCGCAGGCTCGTCCGCAATTAGCGGCAGCTTTTCTTTCTCCAGTTCCACCGCTTTCCAAGGCTCCTGTTTAAAAGCAGCAGCTTTGTAAAGCTCAGTCATGGTGATTCGCGTTCGAGCCATTGATGAGTACTGATTATCGTCGCCAAAACTCTCAAGGAAGCTCACATACATATCCTGAGCGGGTTGATAATTCTGATTGTCATATTGCTCGTCAGCCTTTCCAATGACTTGATCCGCATCCTCACGATTCAGTACAAACCAAATGCCACCACCCGCGAGCAAGAGGAAGACAATGATGCCAACGTAGCCATAGACCTTGAACGAGTCCCACTGCGACTTTTCCTCCTCTGGTTTTTTGCGGCTGGGCTTCGGACGAGCTGAGGTATCCGCCTGCGCATTATCAGCTTCCTCAACACCCATTACTTCTACCGCGACCACTTCCTCAACCACTGGATCGGCTTCGTAGACCGCCGCTGGCTCTACTTCGACAACTTCGACAGCAGCCACTGAATCATCTTCCGGGAGCACCTCAAGGTCTGAGATGTCTGCAACCAGTTCGTCCTCAGCACCCGCTTCGCCTGAGTACTCACCACTGCGCAACTCACCTATCAGCTTGGTAGCTTGAAACCTTGTGAGGTGACCATTGTCAACCAATAACTTGGCAACGGCTTCCGGTGTGACACGCGTGCCACCCTGCTCCATTTGTTCGCGCAATGCCTCAATGATCTCTTGATCTAGCAGACCAAGTCGTTCCAATCGATCGATCAGTTCGTTTGCTAACATAGCCGGTCAGTTTCTACGAATTTGAGTTTTGAATTTTTTCAACTGCATGGCGATTACCATGCTTGGTCCCGCAACAAGGAGATTCCTCCTTGTTGCTAATCAAAGTCTTCCACCTGCATCACTTCCAACTGGGCGTAACCGGCAATCGTCCCGGCATCCATCGCATCCACCAAAGCCTTCAACTTAGCGAGTTCATGAACCTTTACGACCAAACGCATCCCGTCGGTATTGCCTTCAATTGCATCCTTCAGAGCTGAGATCAAATTTTGCTTTCCCGGTGTTTCGCGTTCCCATTCCGGGGCCATCACAAGAAAGGAACCAAACTCATCGACCTGCAACTCCACCATATCAAGTTCCTCGACCTCTTCCTCTTGCACGCTTGTGCTGGGAGCATCGGTCTGCTGACGAGGCATCTCAATTGATTTCTGCAAACTAAACGCAGCTGTCACCATAAAAAAGATAAGAAGGAGAAACGTGACATCAACCATCGGCGTCATGTCCATCTCTTCATCGGGACGTCGTTTCCTCGGCAGCACCGGTTCTTCGTCCTCATCATCCAATTCTGTCGTGACCGCGCTCGAGGCTGGTTGATCTAAATGTTTCTTGGTCACCGCCACCGGTGGATCCTGCGGAACAGACACCACATTTCGTGTCATCGTTTCGGCTTCAATGCTTTCCTCAACAACCTCTCGCTCCGCCACCTCGGCAGGAATCTCAGGAACCAAGGTGGGCGATTCACACCTTGGACATCGCACGCGTCGACCGGCGAATCGATCGTTCGCGAGATGCGTCGTATCACATTGATCGCAAGTGAATTTGATCGACATAGTGGGCGCTAAAAGGGGATACAGTTAAAGGAACAGATACTTGATAACGAGCCTTATCGCGATCAACTATCCTGACGAATACAAAGTCAAAGACTGCTATTCTTTGACAGCGATGTAGGTGGAATCCAAATCTTCAAAAGCATCACCAATCAGTTTCTGAATCCGAGTTACCTGGCCAACCTTCACCTCTTCATCGCCAAACAACATCACATGCTCCTTACTAGCACCCAGTGACCGCTCTAGCTCGCTGGTGATGTATTCAATGATTTCGGTGGCTTGCTCATCTTCGTCCGAGCTAAATTCTTTTCCGTCGGGTGTACTTAGCACAACATTATCGGGACCGGAGGGCTTGATAAAAATTACGGCGGAATTCTTCGCCGAAATAGCGAGTCCATTTTCCGCTTCTGGAATGCTGCCAATTTTAGTTGGATCCATCGTTGAGCAAACAATGAAGAAAATCAGCAGCAAGAAAGTGATATCAATCATGGGGGTGATGTCCATCTCATCATCCTCACGACTCTTCCTCGGCAGGACGAAGTCATCTTCGTCCTCATCGTCGACCATTCCCAAGTTATCACTCATGCCATTTCACGCAAAATATTCGATGCTGGTAAGTCAAGCCAATCAGTTAATCAAGGGCAAGAATCACTCGTTCCTCTGAGTAGCCGATGAATTTTCTTTCCCGGAGAATTTGGCAAGTGATTCACGATAGGTAGCCATGAACTTTGCCAACCCCGCTCCGACCAAATCTTCCATTTTGGCAATCCGAATGTTCACATTAGCAACCAGAATCATCAGCGGAATTGCAATCGCCAAACCACATGCGGTGGTGCGAAGAGCAATGTTGATATCCTTTGCCAAAAACTTCGGCTCGACAGACTCGGAGGTTGCGAGTGTTTCGAAAGCTCCCATCATGCCAAATACCGTACCGAAAAGACCAATCATCGGAGCACTCTTGATCACAGTGCTCACCCATGACAATCGATACTCGATATCACTCATCACATCACGTTGAAAACGATCCATGACAAATTGCCGAGCCTTCTTGTAACCTTTATCTCGGTGACGTACTGCCATTTCAACAATCTGTGGAATGGCTCGAGAATCCCCTGAGCAATACTCAGAGGTTCCCTCATAATCCCCGGAACGAAGCATCTGCTCGATATCATCCATGAACAGATCTTGAGATTCCTCGGACTTGAATCGCTTCTGATTCACGCGAGTCCAGACAATCACGATGCAAAACAAACCCCACAGGGCAACGGCGGCCAAGGCTCCGTATGTTGCGGTGGAGATTATGTCGAATAAAGAGGCTAGCAGCATCAGGAATTCAGTCCTTAATAAATGGAAATCCAGTTAGGTGGCTTTCACCACGACACATCGAATCAGCTCTTCCCTTGTGAGAAGGCAAACAGCAAATCTCAGTAACTAGTCATCATTTGAGTCGTTATCTTCCGGAGAATTGTTTATCGGCTCTCGATTCATTTCCGTGGCTTTCGATAGCGTTGACTCACCACTTCGAAAACATAATCTCCACCATTTGACTTACTCTCGAAGACAGTTTTTGCAATTTCAGTCACCGATGGGTGCCCTTTTGATGCGGAGTATTCGAGTTCGATTACAGCCAACTTGTTCTCAAGGTCCTTCGGTATAAATTTCAACATTTGGCGGTTGGCCAACTGAATATTTGCGGATTGCAGTAACTGCCTATCGAATTGCATCAAAGGACTGGGACTGCTCCACATGAAGTAGAGTCGCTTCTCGGACGCGGTATCTTTGATGAAGCTTTTCTTGATACTTGCCGACAAGCTCGAAGCAACATCGACACCTTGGATTGACCCACCGATCGCACCCAACTCAATTTTGAAATAGTCCAACTGGGTTGCGTAAGACCTCACATCTCGAGCCGAGAAGTTGAGCTGCCAACGCTCAAATCTGGGAATAATATCTTCGCCTTCTCCGGGTGGACCAGGTGGTCGACTATCGCCCGCACCAGTGCCCGCAGTCGTTGCCGTGGATGCTGTGTCCGTCGTCGCCAGTGCACCCGCTACGGTACTAACCGCGTCGGTTACCGCCTCAAGGGTGTCCTGAAGCGTTGGCTCCATCAACTCCTCAACTTCTTCAGCTCCAGGTGGTTCAAAGTCTCGCTCAAAACCCTCGGGGTTCTCGCCACGACCCGCCGGATTCTCAATAATCGGCTCGATTGCTACTGGAGCAAACGACCACCGACTTGTGAGCCAAATAATGAACAACATCGTGACGAAAGTTCCAATGAATAGGATCAACGCCATGAAGAGTGAGGTGATCGAGTCGAAGCGACTGGTGCGAAGCTTTTCACGCTCGACAAGCCGTGCAGCGACTTGCGGGTTCTCTGCTAAGCCTGCGGTCGTGGATTGCGGACTCGATGCCATACCGTCTGAACCTGAAACGACGCCGTGAATAGAAAAGCAATGGAAAAGTCTCTGCCCGACGGGAATGAACCTCGCCGAGCCATGCGGGGTGCCTAGAGATCATAATCGAGGAAGACATACTTCGGATTGACACTACGATACCAATCCCGCCACTCTTGCTGAGCCCTCTCCACTTCAACTCGACTTGGCTGGTCCGACATTCCGAAACCCTCAAACCGTCGACTCAAAAAACGAAGTCCGTCTCTCGCATAAAGCTTTACGGGCTCATCCGGATCACTCAGAGCAAAAATCAGTGCGGGAACAACTCGTAACTCATCGCTACGCGAGAGCAGCTTTGCCGCCACGCGACGCGCTTGCCAAGATCGACTACCACGCACCAGCCGCTCAAGTCGATCGAGCTGTGCAGCTCGCGTTGTAGGATCCTTCGATAATTCAAGATTATCTGGCAGCGACTTGCCTTCTGTTTCGCCTCCACCATCTTTCTCAAGAATGTCCAGCATGTCAGTGACCTGGGCTGCAACCGGCCTTCCCTTAATCTGTGTACCATCGACGCGAATGTCGGTGGTATCGCTGGGAAGCCCATAGCCACCAGCAAGGCTACCCTGACTCATTGTAAAAATCGTTTTCTGAGTACTTCGAATCAGAAATAAAAGAGCGAACGAGGTCGCAACAGGACCCCTCTCGTGATTATTTTTCCAGTCCCCTTCAGATTGCTGCGAGGCTCGCAGTTCATCCACGCCCTGGTTGTACCAAGCGGGACTCGAATCCTTGGGAAGCCCGTTAGCGATTTCGAAAAAACTCTCGAAACGCTCGAGGGTGTATAAACGATAGAAGTAGTAGTCAGCTTCGGTCTTCTTGTAAGGGTTTGCCTTTCGCCATCGATTCAAATATCCGACTGAACTTTTAATCGGCTCTTGTGACATCTGAGCTCGTTTCCGACGAACTGTATTCTTGTCTTCTTTGTAAATTTTTATCGCCTCAGGAAGTCCTGCGATCCCAGGGTCAGTGTCATCCCCTGTGTCACCCCACAAACGAAGTGCGTCTCCAGCGATCAATACACTACTACCACCTGCCAGAGCCATCGAATCACTAACTCCCTTGCCTCCAACACCCTGACTCTTATTGGGCTTGCCAATGCCAGGATCCTTACCAAAGTAAGGCCATCCGCCACCAGTATCCTGCACACGCAACAACCATTGAGCCGCCCGCACAACCTTTCCGTAATCGAGTGGAATTCCATTACGGTCCAATGTCCAAATCGCGAGCAGTGCGTACTGGGTCTGCGAGACGTCACCCTCCGAGTCTGGTTTCCCCATCGGGTAACCAAATGCGCCGTTTCCGTACTGATAACTAAGTAAAGATTTCTGAATTGCCTCCATTTGAGGCCGATATCGTTCCGCATCCACCTCGGCAAATAGCAACACGCAAATTGCTAGTTCGTAATTACGCTTGAGACCATTGGCTCCTCTCGACTGCAATGCGTTAACAATCTTCACCGCCGTGTCCAAGCCACGCTTGACAACTGGACTCTCTGGATCGTGGCGACACTTGTAATGAGCATAAGCAACTAAAACTGTCTCCCCTGCTGATCCCGAGAACGTCCCGGGCTGACCAGGAAGATCCTCGCTATTCAGAGTCTCCAGGTAGGACAATCCCTTATCAACCATTCGGGTAACGACCGGATCGGTCGGTTTGTATCCGAAGGAAGTGGAGGAAGTTGCTAGAGCGAAGACCAACGCCAAAGGAGCAATGAGGCATCTTGCCCGGCGGGTCCGTTTTTTTTGATTGATTTTTGTCATCAGGCGGTTATTCAAAATCTTATCACTTAGATGAGCATATTAGCCGTCTCCACGTGAACACCACCACCAATGGGGGTTCTCATGGAAAGATCAGGAAATCCTAGTCAGTCGGCCTCAACCCTAAGGCATCCGATTGACGATATCCTGCATCATACCCTACCATCGCCAAACCAACGAATCGATACTCCTAGATCACCGATTACTTTCCGGAGATAACGATTGTATCAACGTTACTCTCCCGGTCAGGTAGCTCAGTTGGTAGAGCACGGCCCTGAAAAGGCCGGTGTCGGCGGTTCGAGCCCGCCCCTGACCACTCTTATATTTTAGACCTCTCTCAAACGCCATCAAACACCGTCAATCATGACTTTCTAAGGCGTAATTCCTTCCCATTTTAACTCTGGTCGGTGTTCTCCCGGCGATTCGACGGGGAGTAAAGTGGGGAGTAAGACATCCCCGGCGATATCATTCAAGCGTCTCGCGGGGCGAAATTCCTAGATTACGTATTATCGATAGCAGACGATGAGTGCGAACCTCTGGCAGTGTTCTGCGATCCTTTCACTATCAATGGTGAATCCCTCGCTGACGGAGCGAAACAATCACTAGCACGATTCATCGAGGACGGAATCGGCACGCCAGATAATTGGATGTATCTCGCAGCGGTACAGCGGGAACGGTTCCTCAAGGCGGGATTCCGCAATACACGCTTCCACGAAGGCACTGAGACGCTTCCGTGGCAACAGTTCGCATATATGCCATCGGGTGCCGACGAACGCTATCACGCCCTCATGGACGCTCTAGAGTTACATTACGATGTACAGTGGGACAAACTTGACCAAACATAAGACAGTGAGGAAGGACTTATCACCTCGGATCCACCTTCAGACAGTGGATTCTCCTATATCGACGCTCTCATCCATGTGGTGAGGGCGTTTTTTTCATGCCGTTTTCCCTTATACTGTGGAAAATATGAGGAAAACCACTGCGAATATACGATGGGTTACTTCATCTCAACCGACCGTTGTTTTCCCGGCGGTTGGGACTCCGACCTCGCCGAAGGTAAAAGTCGATCAATCCAGCAGCGTATCGCCATCGACATTGCCCAAAGGTGGACTAAAAGACCCTGACGCACATATTCCACTTCCAGATTATCCGGGGTACTTAAAATGAGTGCAATCAACAAGCAAGTTGTGATTTGGGCGTTGGATGAACTTGCGAGTCGAGCAGAGCAAGAACGGCTCTGGCTCTCTGACGGATCATCGGGCGAAGTGTCGTCGTTAACCGAAGCAATTTGCGGCGTGTTTGATGACGGTGGCGTTTCGAGAGCACTTGATTCAAACAGCCTTCCCGACGAATTTGCAATGCGTTTTCGGGCGTTGTCCAATTACCTTGACAAAATACCGGAAGACGTACATCCACGAGAGCAAATTGATCATCCCGCAATGGAAGATGTCGTCAAAGTTTCTCAAGAACTGAAGGAGATGCTCTCAAATCACGAGTAAAGTAACGCCCCAAAGTGGGTCAGAATACGGGGAGCAAAGATCAAAACCTTTCATTTTTACAGTGTTTTAAGCAGATGTTATGGTGCGCCCCTGACCACTTTTTCTTGGGACTTTGGAAGTCCCCGTCTGATCGCCGCCCGAATGGGTCATTCGACTTGCTGACAGCCAGTTCTTTTGACCCTAAACACTTTCAAATCCGCGGCAACAAACTGAGCTCGGCAAGTTTGCCACTTTCTGACGTGTTTCCAGCGTCTCTTGCCCGACGGACACTGCTGGAAAACTAGGTTTTCTCCAATTCTGCGCATTAAAGCCTCCCGAGTCTTGGCAGTTTGGTCTGCAAAGGAGTGGACCACCTCTGAACCAATCGTACGCTGTGGCATTTTCAACTCTGTGGCCATTAATTGCTTCAAGACCCCACAACTGGTTTGATCTCGGTTCATTGTCAGGTTTGGCAAGGAAAAGAGCTTCAGCAGGCGACAACATCGCAAACGATATGAGTCAGTTTAGAAGTCACTTTGCAACCGATAGACCCACCTGCTAGCTACGCTTGCCTGAACCTTCCCAAACCTTGGCTTTGCGGTAAAAATGCCCGCAAATTACGACAAAAATAAAATCCGATCTCTCAAAACTCTCACAAGTGAAAGGTCATTGATTTCAGGTGTCAGTTAAAAATCCGACTCAGCTTTCAACGATAACCTTTTCCAATAGATCTCCTAGGATATCTGCCTAGGGAACTAACTGCCTTCAGATGCCCATGTTTAGCCAAAAACATCTCAAAAAGGCCCTGATGAGGGATTTGCACAACCTGAATCAACTCAATCTCTGCTGCCATGAGGGATCTATGGAGCTACCTCCCAGGGACCCCACCCACATGGATCCGGAGTCTGGAAGACGATAATTGCTCATTTTCCGGCAATACTAGCCTCAAAAGCCGAGCTGAACTCACCTCGTGCACCCCAAGAGCTGCTGTGGTCAGCTCTGAAAATAATATCAACCAATCCTTCCAAAGCGATGAATGGTATTTTGTTACGAAAACCGTCCGAAACCTGATCCATGGCGATTTTCAGAGCGTTCTGCGCGTGGTTTCTTGCTGCATGGTGTCGATTTACGACGCCAAAGGCTTTAGCCTGTGTCGCAATGGGTGATCATCCCCGTAAATTCATCTCAACCCACAGTTGCTAGTGAGTGGACCATGCCGATACCACGTCTCGCACTTCTTTTGCTGGTCATTACCGCGTTTCCTGTTGGATTCCTGTCGGCCCAGACCGATGTTTCAACCGCGTCTGAACAAGAGGTCGTCAACCAAACGGCCACTGACAATGTCTCTGAAGATTCCTCGAGCGAGACGTCTCAGTTAGTCCCCGAGGAACAGGCGCTGCCCGAATCTCAATCAACCGAGGCAGTGGAAACTGCCGAGGATGTCGAGGCTAGTGTGGCAGCAAGGATTGATGAAGCGTTTGGTCAGTACGTTGTCGGTCCTTTTGCAACCGTTTTATTCTTTGATTTTGGGACCAGTTCGTGGCTGGGTACCAGCATTCCTTTCGTCGTCGTTTGGTTATTGGCCGGTGCGGTATTCTTGACTCTCCGAATGGGATTCATCAATCTTCGCGCCTTCAAGCACGCGATTGATCTGACGCGTGGCATTTACGACAAACCAGGAGAAACCGGTGAGGTTTCTCACTTCCAAGCTTTATCAGCCGCCCTATCGGCTACTGTTGGGCTTGGGAACATTGCCGGGGTTGCGATTGCAATTGGCACCGGTGGACCGGGAGCCTGTCTTTGGATTATCGCGATTGGCATTCTGGGAATGTCTGCAAAGTTTGCCGAGTGCACATTAGGGCAACTCTATCGAACCAAAGATGAGGACGGGAACGTTCTTGGTGGGCCGATGCGTTATCTGCAAGTTGGTTTGGCCGATATTAACATGGCACCGCTTGGTAAATTCTTGGCAGTTCTTTTCATGCTGCTTTGTGTGGGAGCCAGCTTTGGAGGTGGCAACGCGTTTCAGATTGGACAGTCGCTTGAAGCCATTCGCGGTGACGTTCCCATCTTGCAAGACTACCCTGTGATTTATGGCATCTTCATGGCTGCCTTGGTGGGGATCGTGATCGTCGGCGGTATGCGAAGCATCGGTGCGGTCGCCAGCAAGATTGTGCCGTTGATGTGTGGAGCCTACGTTCTTGCGGCCCTCTTCATTTTGGCAGTCAATGCGACAGAAATCCCCGGCGCTTTCCGCCTGATTTGGGCAGAAGCCTTTGAACCAAATGCAATTTATGGCGGCTTCCTCGGAGTTCTGGTTATCGGTGTTAAACGTGCCGTTTTCAGCAATGAAGCTGGAGTGGGCTCTGCTGCCATCGCCCACTCTGCTGCCAAGACGGAGGAACCGGTCAGCGAGGGAATTGTCGCCTTGCTCGAACCCTTCATCGATACCGTGGTGGTTTGCACGATTACCGCATTGGTAGTGATCGTCACCGGTGCCTACAACGCACCGGAAATGAAAGAAGCCATTGAGGCAAACCAGGGTGCCAAAATTACTTTGTTCGCATTCACCACCGGTGGCTACGACTGGTTTCGTTACATCCTCTATGTTGCGGTTGTTCTGTTTGCGTACTCAACCTGCATCAGTTGGTCTTATTATGGTGAACGCTGCTGGGTTCAACTTTTTGGAGCACGCCTATCAATCATTTATAAAATCCTGTTCCTCTGCTTCACAGTATTGGGTTCGATCGTAACCGCGGGCAACATCCTCGACTTCAGTGACCTGATGATTCTTGGCATGAGCTTCCCCAATTTGCTTGGTGTTTTCCTACTAAGCGGAATCGTCAAACGCGAATTGGACAAGTACTGGGCCAAATACAAAGCAGGCGACTTGGAGATTAAGGAAGAAGGTGGGACTTGATTGCCCTCGGAAGATTAGGGAAGCACCCAGCTTTATCCCGATGATTCGTTCTCTCCTGAAATCAAAAGCATGACTCGCGTTTGCATCATCAACGCTGTTGGATTGACACCGGAATTACTGAAACACGCCCCACGTCTTTCAGCAGTTGGTCAATCACAACCAATGCAAAGTCCCATACCTGCCGTGACCTGCACATCGCAGGCGACTCTGCTGACGGGTAAACCTCCCCGTGAACACGGTATTGTTGGAAACGGCTGGTACTACCGAGACACCCAAGAAATCCGGTTTTGGCAACAAGCCAACTCCCTAGTCGCCGGCGAAAAATTTTACGAAGGCATTGAAACCGCCAAAATGTTTTGGTGGTTCAATCAAGCTGCGCCCGTCAAGTACAGCGCTACCCCGAAACCACATTATGGCTGTGACGGTTCCAAGGTATTCGACATTCTCGACCACACCGAATGTGATCTGGTAAAGCATCTTGGTCCCTTCCCTTTTTTCTCGTTTTGGGGTCCTAATGCTGGCCTACCTTGCAGCGAATGGATTGCTGAAGCCACTGCAATGGTGATGCGAAAAAATCGCCCCCAATTGACGATGGCTTACCTGCCACATCTCGATTATGACTTTCAGCGTTTTCCAGATCATGACCCACAGCGAGTCATTGAACTGGATCAATGCGCGGGCAGAATCATCGACGCGGCAGACGACATCAATGCGCAGGTCGTTGTGGTTTCTGAGTACGGACTGGTGCCTGTCCAACACCCTGTTCATCTTAATCGCCACCTGCGTGAGAAAGATTGGCTGACGGTCCGAAAGGGTCCGTTTGGTGAGATGATGATGCCTGGTGAATCAGATGCGTTCGCGGTCGCTGATCACCAACTTGCACATATTTATGTGCGCAGTCCCAAATTAATCGATCAAGTAGCAAAAACTCTTCTGTCCGTTCCCGGCGTTGCTCGTGTTGCCCGACCCGCAGAACTCGAATTGGATCACCCCCGCAGTGGCGAACTCATTGTGCTTTCGGAACCGGACGCGTGGTTCACTTACTATTACTGGCTCGACGATTCACTCGCTCCTGACTTTTCACGAACCGTAGATATTCACCGCAAGCCCGGCTACGATCCGTGCGAGCTGTTCATGACTAGCAAGGTGAGGGTCATCTCGCGTTTAGCGCAAAAGAAAATGGGCCTGCGTTACAAGATGGATGTGATTCCCCTTGATGCTAAGCTCGTCCGCGGCAGCCATGGGTTATGCAACCAACCGGAAAACGGCCCTTTGATTGTAGGGCCTAACGAACTGCCCAACGACATGCGAGATTTCAAGGAATACATTCGGCGATTGCTGACTTGAAAGTGGGCTTCGAATTCGCGGAACCGAGGTCCTTCAACAGCATTCAACCCAACCAGTCAGGAAACCAATGCTGCCCCAACGACATCCGTGGGTTCCGTGCCGGGAAAGTACTGGCGGACGACGCTGTAAAATTCTTCCGAAGTTGAAACCCGTGCGACGTGTGTCCTGAAGAACCTTGCTCCGCGTTTACCTTGCGCATAGCAGCAAGCGTACTTCCGCATCAAAATAGTCCCCTTCTCTTCCCCGAACCGATCGACGACGAGTCGGTAGTGGTTCAGCATTACCTCCCGTTGTTCATCGAGAGTTGGTTCCGGTGGGATTACTTCACCCCTTAAGGCGGCGGCGGCGTGGGAAAATAACCATGGCCTTCCTAAACAAGCTCGGGCAATCATCACACCATCAACATCGTAATTCTTAAAAGCAGCGAGCACTTTTTCTGCTGAGTCGAGATCACCATTACCAATCAGGGGTATATTCCGTAAATGTTGCTTGATTTCACTGATTCGGTCCCAATCCGCGTTACCACGAAACATATCATGAGCTGTCCTGCCATGCACAGTCAGAGCGGCCGCCCCTGCCTCTTCCACCACCTTGGCAACCTCGTTGCAATTCACGGATTCACGGGAACATCCAAGCCGAATCTTTGCCGTCACCGGTGTCGGCGTGCAAGCTTCCACCAATCGTTGAATGATTTGGAACATTCTCTGAGGTTCACGTAGCAGGTAGCTTCCACTGTGCGCTTTTTCTGTCACCTGTTTGACAGGGCAACCAAAGTTGATATCAACCACGCTGACCTGATATTCCTCAGTCAGTCGCCGGCCGACCTTGGCCATGGTTTCTGGATCATTATCCCAAATTTGCACAGCCAACGGTCGCGGTTCTTCAGCAACTCCCCAGAGGCGATCAGGATGCTCAGCGACGTTTTCATCCATCCAAACAAAGCCTCGAGCATTGACCATTTCTGTTGCCAGGAGTCCGGCGCCACCAAATTGCCTGACAACCTCACGAAATGCTGCGTTGGTAAACCCAGCCATCGGCGCTTGGAAAATCGGCGGGTCAATTTCTAGATCACCGATTCGTAAACTGGGGATTTTCATCATCGCGTTTCTACGGCTGGATAGTGCAAACGACAAAAACCTAGCGAAAACAATCTCTCGTTGGGATTTGCATTGACTATCGTTCGAACATTAAAAAACTATCATCCTAGGCACATCTCTGCCGAATCAAAAAAATAACAGATTCATGCTAACAGGGTGGTGGCTTTGCGAGGTGGTGAATCATCTCGAAGGATCGTCTCGGCTACTGCTGAGACTCATCATTAAGTTCGAGCCATCGCTCTTCACTCTCCGACAACTGCTCACCCAACTCTTGCATCTCATGGTGCATCTTCAAGGCTTTGTCAGGATCTGTTTCTGACATCAGTTTCTGATTGATTTCGCGTTTTTCTTCATCGAGGCGAGCAATTTTTTTCTCCAGGTTCTTGATCTCTTTTTCTACTTTCCTGTGGTCTCGACGATTTTGGCGATAGTCTACTTTTGAGGAGGCTTTTGCGTTTCCAGAAGCCTTTCCTTTTCCTGAATTTCTATCGCGTTCGCCAGCATCAATTTCCTGTTCAACTGAACTTAAATATGAATCATAGTCACCAAAGTAATTCTTGACATTACCGTCTCGTACCTCAATCACGCTCGTTGCCACTCGCTTCATAAAGTGTCGATCATGACTGGTAAAAACGACCGTGCCCTGATAGAGCTTTAAAGCTTCGGCAAGGGCCTCAACCGTCTCCACATCCAAATGGTTTCCTGGCTCATCCAGCACAAGCACATTCGCTGTACCCAAGAGTAGTCCAGCCATACATAATCTCGCTCGCTCTCCGCCACTGAGCACTTTCACTTTTTTCTGAATGTGCTCATCCCGAAAGAGGAGAGCCCCTGCCATTGCGAGCACGTCTTGGCGAGTTGTGTTACTGTCGGAAACATATTCCAGATGCTCAACGACTGTCAGCCTTTCATCGAGACTGGTGTAGACATGTTGAGCATAAGTACCAATATCGACGCCGTATCCCCACTTCAAGGTGCCATCAAGAGGGTCGAGTGAATGCACCAATGTTCTCAGCAGGGTGGTTTTACCCTGTCCATTGTCTCCCACGATTGCTGCTCGATCGCCATGGTCAATCTCTAGTTGTATTCCCGATGCAACCGTTTGATCTGGGTATCCAATCGAGAGTCCCTCACACCGAACTGCCGTTCCACTTCGAGGAGCGACTTGGGGCGCCTTAATCACAACGGTTGGTTCATCAACCATAATCTCCGTTGTCTGTAGTCTTTCAAGCTGCTTTGCTTTACTTCTTGCTTGGCTGGCCGTGGAAGCATTCGCCCGATTTTTCTCGATGAAGCGTTTCAATTGTTTTTGCTTCGCGCTCACCGTTGCATTGACTCGTCGATCATGCTCACGACGCTCGTCACGGTATTCGAGAAATCCATCGATCTTTCCGGGAAACATCGTGAGCTTGCCTCGTGAGAGCTCAAGTGTTTGAGAACAGGTGGCGTTTAAAAAAGCGCGATCATGGCTGACAATGAGAGCCGCTTTGCCGAAACCCCTAAGAAAATGCTCCAGCAGGATTTGAGTTCTCAAATCGAGAAAATTGGTTGGCTCATCAAGCATCAGCAGGTTCGGATCTTGCAATAACAACGCTGCCAATTTCACTCGTGTCTGCCAACCTCCGGAAAGTTCCTTAACCGGTCCCTCCAGGTAGGCGCCCTTCAGTTCGAATTGTCCAGCGACCTCTCCACATCGCCAGTCAGGCTGCTGGCTGTCTCGCATGAGAAAATCAAGGGCTGATTCGCCGGGCAGGAAAGGATCATGCTGCCTGAGGTAGCCGATTCGAAGGGAGGGATGGTGGATTACCTCACCTTTTTCAACTTCCTCTTCGCCCAACAACACCTTCAATAGTGTTGATTTCCCTGCGCCGTTGCGGCCGATGAACCCCACTTTGACGTCGTCAACGAGTGAAAGTTCAGCACTATCGAGCAGGATCTGATCACCAAATCGCTTTTCGGCGTCACGAACTTGAATCAGTACAGGCATATCAGCAGGAGAAAATCGGGGATTTAAGGCGTTGGAAGCCTTCTATCTTGTTGGGACGATGCAAAACCGCAAGGACCCTGAATTGGGAACAAATGAGCAAAACCGCATTTACTGCCCTTTAAAAGGTCGGGCACGGCTATCGCGAGGTGTCGTGATTTTCTAAATTTGAGATTCCGGAAGGTGCTGAACTCTTTCTACCGCTCAGCCCGCCTTTGCCCGCACCTGATCAGCCACTTAGATCGGCCACTTAGATCGGCCTGCCGCGTTCATGAATAATTATAACTTGGACTACATCGACGATCTGTACGTCCAGTACGTACGCGACCCCTCGAGTGTATCGGAGGCATGGCGAAAATACTTTGAACAGTTTCTTGTCGTGCAGTCCCCAAACGGGTCATCTGACACAAAAGCTGCGGCCAAATCTGCTTCCCGGAAAGCACCAAAATCCGCAGCGAAAGCCCCTGATTCCAATGCCATGGACCAGGCGTTGTGGCTTTCTCGGATCCAAGATCGTGTCAACAACCTCGTTCGAGAGTATCGGGTTCGCGGACACCTGATCGCAAATTTGGATCCACTGGGACTTCAGCGTCCAGAAAGCCCTGAACTTAGCCCAGAAGTCTACGGCTTAAGCGAAGAAGATCTCAACCGTCCCTTCGACAGCGCGGCCCTTGAAAATGTCATGGGTGGCACCATTGAGGCGATTCTGACTCGGCTTCAAAACACTTATTGCCGAAGCATCGGTGCGCAGTTCATGCACATCAATCGCCGAAGCATTCGTGACTGGCTTCAACGTCGCATGGAGTCGGCGGAAAATCGACTGGATTTGCCTCACGAGGTCCAGCGACGAATCTATGCCCGTCTCGCTGACGCCACCATTTTTGAAGAATTTGTTCGTCGGAAATTTGTTGGAGCTAAAACCTTCTCGCTGGAAGGTGCCGAGACGTTGATTCCCATGCTGGATCTTGCCTTAGAGAAAGCAGCGGAGCATCAAGTCAAAGAGGTGGTCATGGGCATGGCGCATCGTGGGCGTTTGAATGTCATGGCGAATATCCTGAAAAAACGAGCCATGAACATTTTCTGGTCGTTCGATGACCCCAACCCCGAGATGAATCGGGGTGGTGGAGATGTTCGCTATCACCTCGGCTACAGCAGCGACTGGAAAACAGCCTCAGGAGAAAACTTACATATTTCGCTTTGCTTCAATCCAAGCCACTTGGAATTCGTCAATACAGTTGCTCAAGGACGTTCGAGACGCAAGCAGGACCACCGAGTCGACCAAGATCGACAAGAGGTCATGACGATTCTTATTCATGGTGATGCAGCCTTTGCCGGCGAGGGTATCGTTCAAGAAACCCTCAACCTCAGTGAACTCGAAGGCTATCGCACCGGCGGCACGTTGCACATCGTTATCAACAATCAAGTGGGATTCACAACAGAACCCCACCAAGGTCGCAGCACGACTTACGCAACGGATATTGCGAAGATGTTGCAGATCCCAATCTTCCACGTCAACGGCGAAGATCCTGAAGCAGTTGCGCAGGTAGTCTCGCTGGCGATGGATTTCCGTCGAGAATTCCACAAAGATGTAGTCATCGATCTCTACGCCTTCCGCCGCTGGGGTCACAACGAAGGGGATGAACCACGATTCACACAACCGACGATGTATGGAGAAATCGACCGGCGTGCAAGTGTTCGAGAGCAATACTTGGCTCGACTATTGGAACTTGGAAAAATTAGCCAAGAAGAGGCTGAGCAAATCCAGCAAGACCGAATGGAAAAGCTGGAAACGGAATTCGAGGCAAGCAAGCATGAACCGTTCGTTCCGGACACGCAGACGCTATCGGCGAATTGGAGTGAATATTTTGGTGGTCGAGAGCCTAAAGGCCCCACCGACACCTCCTATGACAAAGAAGGTGTTTCCGAACTACTTGATGCCCTGACCAGGCTACCGGCTAATTTCTCAGCTCACAAAAAACTCAAAAGGCCAATGGCGCTGCGACGCGAGATGGCGTTGGACAAGCAACCTTTGGACTGGGCCAGCGCAGAGGCAGCGGCCTTCGCCACACTATTGGTCGGCGGGCATCCGATTCGGATGACCGGTCAAGACTGCGAACGAGGCACCTTTAGTCAGCGTCATGCAGTTCTCCATGATCCGAGAACGGGTGAAAGATATGTGCCGCTTCAAAATTTGGCTCCAGATCAGGCTCCATTAGAGCTATACAACAGCCCACTTTCCGAGGCGGGTGTCCTGGGATTTGAATACGGCTACTCACTTGACTGTCCGGATGGTCTCGTCATCTGGGAAGCACAATTTGGTGACTTCTGGAACTGCGCCCAGGTCATCGTGGACCAATTCATCGCAAGTGCCGAAGACAAGTGGAACCGTTTAAGTGGCCTGATCATGCTGCTACCACATGGCTTCGAAGGACAAGGTCCAGAGCATTGCAGTGCGAGAGTTGAGCGTTTTCTTGCGATGGCTGCCGAACACAACATTCAGGTATGCCAACCCACCACTCCTGCCCAGTACTTTCACCTGCTGCGACGCCAGGTCATCCGAAAATGGCGCAAACCGCTCGTGATTCTTTCCCCAAAAAGCCTGCTGCGACACCCCCGAGTCGTTAGTTCCTTGGATGAAATAGCCTCCGGCAGTTTTCAAAAGATCATTCCGGATGATTCCGTTGCACTTCGTGATGCGAAACGTCTCATCCTTTGCAGTGGAAAGATCTATTATGACCTGATTGAACATCGGGAGAAATCAGGGCAAAACAACGTCGCAATCATGCGTGTGGAACAACTCTATCCACTCAGCAGTGAAGAGTTGATGGAATCAATCAATGAACTTGCAGATGGATCCGATCTTTACTGGGTGCAGGATGAGCCAACCAATATGGGCGCGTGGCCGTACATCAAGCTGAACTTTGGTGATGACCTAGCTAAGTCCTATAACCTTCACCGAGTTAGTCGTGTGGAATCAGCGAGTCCGAGCACCGGAAGTATGGCTGCTCACAAACTTGAGCACGGCGAGTTACTTGACGAATCATTTGCCGGGCTTGAATATAAAGAATGAGATCCCACATCGCCTTCATTCCAGTGATCATCTCTCAGAAATCCAACGACGCAATGATGGATCAATCATCCTCTCTCATTTGATTGAAGTATTGCATGGCGTGCTCTCTCTCCGCCTTCGGGAGAACTTGATTTTCCGATGGATTGGCATCCTGACGTAGCGATTGCTCAATCGCCTGCTTCAAATCCTCTCGACTGACGCCTTTTCGATTTGGACCATCTGCATAACCAGCGATAACAGCTCGCCCGGGCTTCACCTCACCCTTCACCTGGGATTCGTAAGTATTGGTGTCCGACTCACTCTCGGGTCGATCCCCAAAACCTTGCCCCTGCCCCATGCCGTCGCCTTGCCCCTTACCATCACTGGATTGGCTCTTACCTAAAGAACCTTTATCAGATAGTTGATTACCCTGACACTGTGAGCACCCAGAACCTTCACATTGCTCACAACGCATCTGATTTTTTGACTGTGAAATCTGACCGATGGCAGACTCCAAATCCTCAAGTTCGGACATTTCCTGCTGCATCTGATTGAGGTTGTCTGACATTGCTTCCAGTGCCTCAGACGCTTCAGCAAGATCGCCAGTGCGAAGGGATTCTGAAGCCGCATTCATTGCTTCAGCCATCTCACCGAGTGACTTCATCTGCGAATCTTTTGCAGACAGCTCGTTTAGCTGCTTTTGCAAGTCCGCCATCCTTTCTCCGCGGCCTTCGCTCCGAGCTTCTTCGATCTGTCGTTGAAGTTCACTCTTTTGTTTTGCATGCTGCTCTTGTGCAGCCTGAAGAGCATCGCTCATTGCCTGCAGCTGCTTTTGTAGCATCTGCTTGTCACTTTCACTGATTGATCCATCGTTCATCTTTTGGGCTAACTCATTGACTAATTCATTAGCCTTCTGAAAGTCACCTTTTTCAATCGATTTAGCAATTTTATCTCCGGCACCCGATTCCAATCCCTCCATTTGAGATAGCGCGCGTTGCAAAGCGCTTGGACTTGCCAACTTTTCTCGTCGCTCCTCAATTTGCTTCTTCAAATCATTGATTGTAATCATTGCCTCTTTACGATCGACACTTGAACTGGCAAGAACCTTGTCAAGCTTTGCCTCCATTTTTTCGTAGAGATCCCTTGCTTCCTTCAGCCCCTGAGCATCTGCGTTACGCTTCTGCTGCTGTATCTTCTTCTTTAAAGTCGATGCAACTCGTTTGATCTGTTGACTTGCTGCATCATCTTCCGCCGACTGCTGAACTGCACTCGATGCCAGCTCTGGCGTGACAAACGCTGAAACACAGGTCAGCAGGACAAGCATGCTACAAGGCCACCATGCCAGGCGATTCGGCCGAAGTCCAAATTCATCAGCTACCTGGATTTGAGTTGCTCTTTTTTCCGCATCTTCAAGAAGTGCTGTTCCAGCTGCACTTTGCTGTTCTTGCACCGGAAGCGTCAACGAGCTGCTAACTCTTTCTCGGAGATTGAACCTGCGATCAACTTCCAATGCCACCTGATTCGTTGCTGGCGAGAAGTACCAAGTCACTACAATTGAGACGAAGGTTGCAGCAAGCAGTGATGTGCCAGTCCAGGCAGTTAGCCAACTCCACCTATCAATTCCTGGATTCCAAACGACAGGAATCGTGACACCGATGGTGGCGACCAAAGCGGCAATACCGAGCAGGCGACAGAAAATCCTTCCAAAAAGCCCTAGGACCATCCGTCGTTTTGCATCTCTTACCTTCGCATGGACTTGATTCATCTGCGATAGTTCCCTCAAAGACTGCTTTGCCGGTTATCCGGTCATTAATCATTGCTAACTAACAACCACTAGATTGATTGCCATCAATGGAGAAACAAGACGCTCTCCTCGATCCTCATCGTTAAAAACTATCCACTATTTTTAGCTGATGACTAATCGCACCCTGACATCGGTGGTAAATTTTGAAAACCGTGGAATTTCCTTCACCTAGTTAATATAGACTGAAGATCAGCAGTTTTTCCCCATTAAATCACGTGATTTCCAATGAACGATGACTTGGAACAACCGCCTAATCTACCGGATCTAGATGAAAGCAATAAGGCAGATGTGGTCATCTACGACGGAGATTGCAACTTTTGCCGAGGCCAAGTCACAAAACTGCACCAACTTGATATCGGCAAAAAACGTCTTTGCTTCGTCTCTCTTCACGATCCACGAGTTGCAGGACGCTACCCAGAGCTCACGCACGATATGCTGATGAAGGAAATTCACGTTATTGACTTGAAAAACCGCATACGTGCTGGTGCTCGGGCGATTCGTTACCTCAGTAGAAGATTGCCGACTCTCTGGATTCTTGCCCCCCTGCTTCACATACCTTTTTCCCTGCCAATCCTCAACTGGGGATACAACCAGGTCGCCAAGCGACGTTATCGAATTGCAGGGCAATCATGCGAAAGCAATCGCTGCAAAATCCGGTAGCAGAAACTGTGAAACGTGCGACTTGACGAGCAAATCATCTGCTCGTCAACCAATGGTCTATTGACTGCTCAAGAGAACCAATCCACTGCATTCTTGAACACAGCGAATCCGTCTCCAACCGCTGGTTGAGTGCTTCGACGGGTCCAGTTTGGATGATGTGTTGGATCAATATGACGCTCGGGGTGTGGCATGAGGCCAAACACTCGCCCAGAGACATCACAGACGCCAGCAACGTTTGCATCCGCACCGTTCGGGTTATGTGGAAACGCGAGCGGTTTTTCCTCCACCACGCCAGCAGGTCCCTCCGCATAACGGATGGATAACCGTCCTTGGTTTCTTAGTTGATCAAGAACCTCGTCATTGTCCGCGACAAATTTGCCTTCTGCGTGAGCCATTGGCAGATACATCCGGTCAACGTCTTTTAAGAAGACGCAAGGTGTTTGATCAACAACCAGATGCACCCAACGATCTTCAAATCGACCATGATTATTCCACGTCAGTGTTGCAGGAGCAGAATCACCCGTTCCAACACCTTCAGTCAAAACACCAAGCCGCATTAGCACCTGCATCCCGTTACAGATTCCGAGAATCAGCCGATCTTTGTTTCCATGAGCAAAGGTATTCACCAAATCAGCTAAGTGCTGACGGAGCCGAGTGGCAAGAATTCGACCTGCAGCGATGTCATCCCCATAACTGAATCCGCCGGGAACACACAAAATCTGGTAACGATCTTTAAGTGAAGGGTTCTCAATCAACCGATTGACATGAACTCGCTCAGCGATGGCCCCTGCCTTCTCAAAAGCGAATGCGGTCTCCTCATCGCAATTGGTCCCGGGAGCCCGTAAAACTAAGACGCGTGGCGACGACATTATGATTCAGATGAAAACGTGTTATGTAGTAATTTCAAGGAGTTTAGACCGCCTAGGCGGCTTTGCAAAGCACAGCGATTCGTTACACATCGGTGCCAGAGATTGCCGACCCATCACTTATCACCATCAAATCACTTACTCGCCCCACCTGATGGTCCGAAAGCCATTTCAGGGGCCACCTGCCGACAACCTCTCCATCCGCGAGAATAATTAGGCTCGCTCGCCAGATTTCCTGATGCCCAGCCTTCATTGCCAGCAGATTTAATGTGTTAACTCGTTTTCACCTCACTGGTTATGACAAAACAACAGATTTTCCCACTCGCCGGCATCCTGCTGCTACTGCTGCTGTCTTTTTGGTTCGGTGCTCACATTGAGTCACTTAGGGAAATGATCGTGTCCTCCGGTTGGCTGGCTCCAGTGATCTATCTCGCGATCGGGGTGATCGCCCTCACCTTACTCATTCCAAAGACCATCGTGTCTCTGCTCGCGGGAGCTATTTTTGGAACTTGGCTGGGCGTGCTATTGATGTTAGTGATTGCGGTTTTAGCTGCTGCGATCAATTACTCCATTGGCCGCTGGTGGTTCCGCGCGGCCGTAAATAATCTGGCGCAACACAGAGATCGTACCAACTGGCTTCCGATTCTTCGCCTCACTGCAAACGAGGCGTCGATGAGACTGCATGTCTTGATACGATTGACCCCGATCCCAACAGCATTTATCAGCTATGCAATGGGTGCAAGCGGTTGCCAACTGAGGCCTTTTCTCGCGGGCACGGCGCTAGCAGTCATTCCTCAATCACTTTGGGTACACGCTGGCACTGCTTATCAAGCCATGGACCAAACAAGTACCAACCACGCTGAATTGCTTAGCCTTGGTACTTCGGTCGCGGCGGCCATCACGTTATCGGTGTGGCTGCCAAGAATAGCGAAATCGAAACTTCAAGTAATATCCGTCGAGCAAGCAAAGAAAACATGTGAACCGAAAAATTGAATTTCACCGGAATTTCGATTCGTCACTGCATGCATTCCCGCGGTAAATAAAATAATTGAGTCGGTCATAAAAAAATCAACGATAAGTGCACCTTACCAATCACCGGTCAAACTCCACCAAAACGTTGATCGGGACCGTAAGTAATCGAACGACACATCACCGAGCTAACGGCAAAAAAAACCACAAAACTTGATCTTTGGACAGCGGCATTTGCAACGAAAAAACGTGATCAAAAAACAAGCATTCTTTCAGCTTCTTGACTGGTTTTTGGACGAACGAGAAAACAAATACTCGTTACAGCCCCAGCCTCGCCCAACTGTCTTAAGATTTTCAAGCACAAATCCCTCTCGACGCAGTGGGATAATCACATCTTCTGGTTTTGCAACTTCGAAAGGAAATCCACCAACCCAATCCGTCCAGTCGTGCCATACCGACATGCCTCTGTCCAGTCTCTTGTTTCTCCAAGCGACAAAAGGCAGAGGATTGCATCCTTTAAGCAAGCGAATCATCGCAAAACGCAATTCGAAAAAGCTCGCAATTAGAAACACAAAGATGGGCTGCAATGTGGGTCGTAATCCGTTGTAGAAACGCTTGATGAAAAACCAGCGACGACTTGCGCCACCTTCGTCATTATAAATAGCGAGGCAAAGTCTTCCGTTGTCTCGAACTTGTGAAGCAACGTATCGAATCGCGTCATTCATCCTGCCAGTATGGTGTGCGACTCCCCAGCAATACACCAAATCAGCTGAGCCAAGGGACTCCAACCAGTTCGGGTCGAGTATGGAACCCTGATGCACCTGCCAACGATCCTCCGCTACCCCTAACTCGTCCCGTAATGCCTTGGTGCAATGAATCGAATCAATATCCAGATCGATTGACACAACCGAAGCACCTAATTGCAAAGCGGCCAAGGAGAACAACCCGCTTCCACAACCTAAATCCAAGAAACGTTTATTTTCGAATGTCTCTGACTGAAAACTGGCACGAAGAGACTCTGCCGCCTCCGACACTCGCTTTGAGTCAATTTGCTTTGAGAAAGACTGCCAATTCTTTCCAAAACCGAAACGTTTTTCTTCCGGCTGTTCGTTCATCCAATGCAGTCCAAGAAAAATTCGGTACAGAAACGACGTAGGTAGCTGCGATCAGCCAATTGATTAACGCAATAAATCCTAGCACGATCTCGGCTAAGGGAGGAAACAGCCAACAACGGCCGCTTTCTTTTAATAAAATCAGGGCCGATCGATAAGCTCAACACAACCCTAATGATTCAGAATTGTCTTCTGATCACCCGATCCTGCCACAATTGGACGAGCGAAAAGACAATGATGTCTCTCAATCACCCAAAACGATCCACTCCTACCCAAAATCAATTAGATGTCGAAACCTCAAACCCATCACCACAACCGAAGATCATTTTTCAAAACCGCGTCAGTTCTGGCCACAGCACCGGCGGTGATTACATCGAAGCGTACGATGGCACAGAACGTGATTGGAAGCGGTGACCATACGTATCATTTCGAACATGAGTTTCCTGAATTGCCAAGCCAATTCCATTGGCAAACCACTCATAACGTGGCCGTAGACCCCGAAAATAATCTTTATGTGATTCATGAAGGCCAAGAGAACCTTCCTGATCATCCATCAATCTTTGTGTTTGATGAAAAAGGTAAATTCATACGCGCCTTCGGTAAACAATTTCAAGGTGGTGGCCACGGACTAGAAATTCGAGTCGAGAATGGCACAGCATTTCTCTACGTTGCCGCCTACCAACAAGTCAAAGCAATCGCAAAACTAACTCTGACCGGGGAAACCATTTGGCAACAAAATGCTCCCATGATCAGTGGATACTATGCAGAGGGTGAGGCAAGTAATCCCAAAAAAGCGTGGGGACGAAATCGTTTTATGCCCACTAATTTTGCTTTTTTACCCGATGGTGGATTTCTAGTAGCGGATGGGTACGGTTCTTACTACATCCATCGATACGATGCCGAGGGAAACTGGATGTCGTCCTTCGGAGGACCCGGTAATGGAAATGGTACCTTCAGCCTGCCACACGGTCTTTGGATTGACGAACGTATTCCAGAGGACCCCAAAATTATCATTGCTGACCGCGCACATAACGCGTTGCAGCTATTCTCTCTCAAGGGCGAGTACTTAAAAACAATCAAGGGATTTGGTCTACCCGCAAACCTGGATATTCGTGAGAACCTTCTTCTTGTTCCCGAACTGGTGGCGAGGCTATCCATCTTGGATCAGAATTTCAAAACAGTTTTGACGCTGGGTGATGACCGCGAGAGGGTCGTTGGCGACAAACAAGACAACGGCGGATACACAATCCGCGCTAACGCCACAAAGTGGCAACCGGGAAAGTTTGTGCACCCGCATGATGCATGCTTTGACCAAAAGGGTAATATCTACGTTGCTGAATGGGTTTCCACAGGACGAATCACTAAGTTAACTCGCGCATAGAACCTTATGGCAAACCAACCCGCTGTTGAATTCTACTTTAAGCGTGAGCGACCGCTGCGATCAGTCTGTACATTTCAGCTTGGGTCGTCTTGCCATAATTAGCAAACCCAAAAATGTCAAACTGATCCCGATGATCAGCGATCGCGAAAAAGGTTCGGCAAAAAAGACAATTCCAGCAACTGCTGCCATCGCAACTTGGGAAGCATTGATCAAATTAACTGCGACAACCGGCAGGGCTTTGAGAGATGTAGCTAAAGCGACAAACGCAACAAAGTTGAGAACCCCCGCCGCAAACATGACCCTCCAATCTTCGGTGGGGACAACAGTAATAGATTGCCAGCCCAGTCGATAAAAAGACACAGACCAAAGCGAAATGGTCCCAACCGCACCACTAATGAACATGGTCAGAGGTGCAGACAACCCACCCTTCATTGCCTGACGCATCGTTGTTCCAAACAGGGCGTAGGCTAAACCCGAAGACGCTGCAAACAGAGAACCTAACAAAATCTCGGGAGGTGAGGATTTCAGTATGTGCTCGTTAGAATCAATCACAATAGATTCCGCGTCTCCTTGCGTCTGAGAACTCGGCGAGGACAACACAACAATCGACGCCAATAGAACTGCCATCGCCAACAGGGTTTGAATGCGAACCGGCTCTCCCAGTATCCAACGTCCCAGTATCGCAGCCCCAACAATCATTGTCCCCAAAGTAATCGGTACAGAAACTGCCAAGCCAATTCTGGCGAGAGCTAATTGAAAGGCGGCGTTGCCAATAAACTGTCCCACCAAGGCTGCGAACATAAAGCGAGGAATCATCCGATTACTCGTGGCAATCGCCTCACCTTGATAAATCATCCATAAAAGGAAGGGTCCGAGAACAACAACTGTTGGAATTGCCTTGACTGCTGAAACAAGAAACGGATCAATGGCAATGCAGTGCCTCAATGCGACATTTGCAGCAGTGTAAAGTATTGCTGACATCAAGCCAAAAACTGAGCCTGCCAGTAATCCCATCGGTGGGCGAAGTGTCTTTGTGTTCCCAGACACTTCAGTTTCGAGCTTTGCCACTTGCTACCTAATCGTTTCGTCATCGAATCCTCTCAACTCAATCCCGCTCGAGGGAAGCCCTGAACGGATCAAGAGAATCTCTGTACTTGTATTACTGCAATCGTTGTTAAGCTCGTACGATAGCGACACCAGGCGAATTGCACAGTGCAGACAAATGGGTGAGCATCGCTTTTTTCATCAGATCAAAGTTTATCGGACACCCAGAGGAACAAGATACTCCCCCGATTCTTTAACTCATGGTTAACTGAAATTATTTACTCGACTGTGGACGCAACTCTGCCAGATCATTCAACTCAGGACGAAACGCTTCGTCACCGAATCGTACTTTCCGATATTTCTCTATGAATAACTCTGCTCTACCGGCGATCTCCGTTGGGCCTTTTTCTCTTAAGCTCTGAATCAAATCCTCATCCGTTTGATTTTTTCCAAAACTGATCCCACGGCGATTCAAAGTCTCTAGATATCGTTGATAGGCTGCAAAAACCCGCACATCCCGGCTGCCACTTTCTTCACCCCGCTTATTTTTTTTCTGGCCATTTCGATAACGCATTACCCAGAGATACCCCCCCAAACATCCAATCAGTAACCAGGAAGCTGAGCTAGAAACAAATGAGTACAAGAGCGACAGGGGTTCATTTTGATGCTGCACCCACGTCCGTTGAATCAGAGACGCTATCCCGAGATAAATATCCGAAAGCAAATTTCCCCTGTTCGAAAAACCTGGTAGACGGTCACGGGATTCCATAGGTGTTGGGTCAAAAGACACATAACGTCTTTCCATACTGTCCCAAACCTCTACCCACGCGTGAGCGTCTCTTCGGCGAACGAGTACACGGCCTGTGATTTGGTTCTTTTCAATCGGTACATAGCCACTCACAACTCGCGCCGGAATTCCTTCACTGCGTAGTAGCAAAGCCATCGCACTGGCAAAGTAAACACAATACGCCGGCTTCGGCTTCTCCAATAATTCGATGATTGGATGCTTCTCTCCCGTAAGATTTGTTTCCAAAGAATATTCGTAATTCGTCTGAAAGAATCTTTCTATCGCCTCTGCTTTCTGAAATTCATCCTGATCAATGGAAGTAAGCTGAGTCGAAAAATTACCCAAATCTTCAGCAAGAGAATCTGGAACCTCTGTGAGCCAAGTTGGTGGTTCAGGCTCATCCAACATCAACTCTTTTGGATCATAAATCAGTGAAACCATTGCCGGATCCAAATCTGCCCTGACAATCCAACCACCTTCCAAAACCGTTTTTGCACCCACGACCTGCGTTGTCCCCGCTGGTGTTGGAACTGACCCAAGCAACGAATTCTGAAAAAAGATATCGATCGCGATTCCTTGTTTTTCAGCCGGTAAATTGGGATTCAAATCTCGAGTTTCCGTGGCCGTGTACCATCTCGATCCGTCAAATCGATCGTACACTCGTGATCGAAGCTTTGATACCGAGCGAGATAAATCCAACACAACTTCATCTGATGCATTGAGCGAACCACGAGAACCGACATACATTTCACGGCCAATTCCCGTCATCCCTGAACCGGGACTCGAATTGTAATAACTTCCAATTACATCCTGAATTGCCAACTGCAACGCTTTGGTGAGACCGCCGAATCCAAAGGCAAGAACAGCCACTGAGATAACGAATCCACAAAAGAAGATGCGGCTGCGGCTTTCGATGAATAGGGAGCGAGACTGCATACCCGCAGCTAATAATATTGCAGCGCAAAAAAGCACAAGCGGATAGATAGCTCCCGTGATCTGATTTGGGTTGACTGCTAATCCAATCACCCCCCACGCCATTAGGTTGGCGTAATGACGTTCACCCGCGGTTAGGGAAATCACCGCCAAAGCAACCAAGGTATTCAGCAAGACATCACCCAGAATGGGCGAAAAGAGACCGATCTCAGGGCTAGATCCGTTCGGCAAAAAAGCCATGAGAACACCAACGATTCCAGCTAACGTGATTGCGCGAACGTTCAGTCGAATCGAAAACGATGTCCAGCTCAGTATCCCAATCACCGAAATAGCCAAAATGGCGCTGGCCCAACGATTCAGTGCGTAACCCTGGTACACCAACGCAGCAATCAAAGGAAACGAATCGACATACCGTTGAGTGTGGGATTGGGGGTTTTTCACGCAAATACCTCGATCATCTCGTCACTTTGTACTTCCTCTGACAATCGACTTTCACCCTCAACACGCAACCAGATTAAATAACCACGGGATCTTAGGTCTTTGACCATCTCCGATCGCACCTTATCCCATTTGGTAAACACAAGAATGATCAATTGCACACGATCTTGTGCTTTGACAATCATTTCCAATGCTGCCCAATCGTTTCGCGAGACGGATTCTGCGCCGGCTAAAGCCTCCATCGATAATTCAAAATCTTGATGATTCTGGATCGTGGCTTCGATCAGTCCAGTACGACAAGTTGCGATTAACTCAATGCCGTATTGATGCATGACCCCCTGTTTCACCACGCTTGCAGCAAAAGAGATTACGCGATCCACCTTCACCTCATCAGCAGCTGACCTTGCCTCGAGATCAAGAAACAGAATGGACTGAACAGATAACTCAGACTGAAACTCTTTTGCAATCAATTCTCCTGTCCGCGCTGTTGATCGCCAATGAACATCACGCAATTGATCACCCGAACGCCACTGACGAACACTTAAAAACTCTGATGATTGTCCGACCGTTCCATTCGCAATCCCCTGCCCTTTCCTGGGATTCGAGTCAGCGATCAACTTCGGAACACGAATAACCGAAAAAGATGGCAAGACAACAATCTTGCATTGGATTCGTTCGACCCGTCCCACCTTGGTAAAACCAGTTGGTAACACGCTGCTAACTTGAAGACGATCAAGGGAATAAACACCGCGACGAAGACAGTTCAGCTTTAAGGTGACCCAGCGACTCTCTCCTGGTGGTATCGCCGTGATCTCTGCTGGTTGAGAAGTTGGACGTAGTTCCGGGACCAACCCTCTCTCCTCAATGATCAGTTGCCTCGCCGTTCGCCGCCCATTGTTAGTTACTTCGATTCGATAATTTAGTACTGATCCCTCCATCGCCTGATCAGGAAATTCTCGCCGTAATACCACATTTGGCTTAAAAAAAATCCCCAATAGATACGCTACCAGCAAGGTCGCGATACAAAATCCGAGAGCGACGCTCATCGCATACGCGCCAGATGCAATTAACGACAAAGCCGTAATCAGTATCCCCCAAAGCACCACTCGGCCAGAATCTGACAACAAACCACGATACAAATCATCCATTGCTAAGATGGGTGGATGTTCAAGTGGGGGCATCCAAAAAGACCAACGCTTTCTTCGCGTCATAAGTCGCTCGCTTGAATCAACGTGGCAATTTGATGCTATCAACAATCTCTTCAAGCGTTATTCGCTTTTGCTGGCTTTCATTCGTACTTTGAGAGTCCGATACGAGACGGTGTGCCAAAACGGGCACTGCCAGATATTTCAGGTCCTCTGGAATCACAAAGTCTCGACCACGCATGATAGCCAAAGCCCTTGCCATGGCAGCTAAGTGAAGCGACCCTCTGGTGGAAACACCCAAACGAATACCGGCCGCTCCTCGAGTACCTTTCACAATACTCAGTAGGTACTTCAAGAGACTCTCATCGACCTTGACCGTTTGCAAAACCTTTTGAATTGAACTGATTTGCTCCGCCGTTGCCACCGGTTCAAGCTTTTCAAGTTGGTTCAATGCGCCACCCGTTCTCAACAGCTGCAATTCATCTGCTTCGCTGACATACCCTAGAGTTAATCGGACGTAAAATCGATCTAATTGCGCCTCAGGAAGTTGAAAGGTCCCGTAAAAATCAATGGGATTTTGGGTCGCCACGCACATAAAAGGTGAGTGAAGCGGTCGTGTCTTCCCATCCAAAGTAACCTGCTGCTCACCCATTGCCTCCAGGAGTGCTGACTGTGTGCGTGACGAAGCACGATTAATTTCATCAGCCACTAAAACGTTAGTGAAAATCGGACCAGGCTTGAACGTGAAATCCCCTGTTGTTGGATTAAACACCGATCCCCCCAATAAATCTGTCGGTAAGAGATCGGGAGTGAATTGAACACGTTTGCAGCTTCCATCAATGGAACGAGCCAACGCCTTTGCCAGAGTTGTCTTACCAGTGCCCGGAATATCTTCCAACAAGACATGTCCCGCAGAAGCTAAGCAGCAAAGAATCAACTCCAAGGTGTCTCGTTTACCCTGAATCACCGACTCGAGATTTTCAAGCAACCGCTTCAATACGGCACTCGCATCGTGCACAGTGAAGTCTAATTCAGTTTCGTATTTCAAAGATATTTCCTCAGGCCCTCAGCGGAATGAATCGGTGACAGTGTATCAGCCTGGGTCAAGTCGCCGGAGTGGTTGGCTTTTGGGTCACATCAGGATTGCTGTTCACTGTCGAATATTCAACCTTGAAATTCAAAAAGGTTCAACAAGCTCCTTCAACCAGAACCGAGTTGATAACAAAGTGATTTGCGAACAAGCAATTCTCCAAAGTGTCCAATTTGAGATCAACTGCTTCTCATTATCTGATGAATGAGATTTCTCGAAAGAAGGAGTGAATGACCTAATGAAAGCATCGTTGCAACGCTTGCTGAAAAAGTCTCCGCAACAATTGAGCAAATCAGAAACCACAGGCTACGGGTAACAAAAAAGCATGAATTAGGTCAGAGGTAAACTTGTTTGGTGAGTCAAAGCCAACAAGGAATCATACATTGAGATCTCACGATAATGCGAGCCTAAGGTCTCATTGATCAACTTGATGATTTTGAGAATGCGCGTAACCTAGACGTCAACCACTCATCAATTTGGATTCAGCGTAAAAATCATGAATCACGTTCGGATCTCTAGATGAATCATCTCTATCTACGAACGTGACAGGAGGCTTAATGCTCGCTCGGCTGAAGACTTTTACACTCTTGGGCATCGATGCCATGCCTGTTGATGTAGAGATTGATATTTCATCAGCCGCTATGCCCAAGACAATTCTGGTTGGACTACCTGATACCGCGGTCAAGGAAAGTACCCATCGCGTTGAACGCGCGATCGTCAATAGTGGATTTGTACGACCACAGGATCGCGTTGTCATTAACTTGGCGCCGGGTGATATCCCGAAACAAGCTTCGTCTTTTGACTTACCCGTTGCACTGGGTGTACTCGCTGGAAGTGGCCAAATTGCGTTTGAGGCGATGGAACAATTTGCAGTTGTCGGAGAATTGAGTCTCGAGGGGTTCACAAGACCGATTAAAGGAGTCTTATCCATGGCGATGGAAGCAAAGAGATCCTGTGACGTTCGAGGACTGATCGTACCAAGGCAAAATGCCTCCGAAGCATCGGTTGTTGAGGGCCTTGATGTGATCCCCGTCGATAGCCTCTCACAAGCTGCGGCATTCTGTGCAGGCAAAATCAATATCGATCCCAAGGCGAGTGGGATCAGTGATCTTTTTGAACAATTTGGCCATTATGAATTTGATTACAGCGATGTGCGTGGTCAAGAATCAGCAAAACGTGCCATGACACTCGCTGCGGCGGGCGCACACAACCTCATGATGCTAGGCCCACCAGGATCGGGCAAGACAATGCTTGCCAAGCGGTTACCAACAATCCTACCTAGACTGGATGCCAAGGAATCAATTCAAACGACCCGCATCTACAGTGCGTTGGGCCAACTGCCACACAACCAGCCTCTACTGGTAACTCGACCATTTCGTAGCCCGCATCACACAATCAGCAATGCAGGCTTGGTGGGAGGTGGGAATCCACCAGCTCCCGGAGAAATCAGCAAAGCGCATCATGGAGTGCTTTTTCTCGATGAAATTCCTGAATTCAATCGCAAAACTCTCGAGGTGATGAGGCAACCCCTCGAAGACAACTCGGTAACCATCTCGAGGGCACTGCGATCAACAAACTTTCCTGCAAATTTCATGCTCATCGCGGCTGCGAATCCGTGCCCCTGCGGGTATCGGGGAGATCCAAGAAGAAGTTGTAGCTGCACGCCCAAGCAAGTGCAAAACTACATGAGTCGAATTTCTGGACCCTTGCTTGACCGAATAGATATTCAAATTGAAGTCCCTGCCGTTCCGTATGATGACCTCGAAGATACAAAGCCCCCCGGAATCAGCAGCAATGATTTATTGGCAATTGTTCAATCAGCTCGTTCGATCCAAGAAACTCGATTCTCACGAAGCCGAACGAGTCATAACGCTAACATGAACCACCAACAAATGCGTGAACACTGTCAAATCAATGAAGCATGTCGGAAGTTATTACGGTACAGCGTTGAACAACAGGGACTCTCGGCACGCGCGCATGACAAAATCTTAAGGCTCTCCAGAACCATTGCTGACATCGATGATTCCAACCACATTTCCGAATTGCACATTGCCGAAGCAATCGGCTATCGCTCTCTGGACCGAACACTCGCATCCTGAAACAGTGACTACAAATTCAATGTATCTAATTTTCCTTGACTGCTAGAACCATGTACTGCGCGCCCAAAGGAAATCGACAAAGCATTGATTCGGTAAACCGCAAACACTTTAAGAAAGCAGGGAAAATAAAGTAATACTCTGTACCTATCACCTTCAACCCCGCACTTCTTATCAGGCTTCGCGCCTCGGATGGCCAAACCATCACCGCATCTCGATCAAACGGTATGCGACTCATCACATACCTAGCAGGCAAGCTGAAAGGACTGTTTTCCCACAACGCAAATACACCGCCCTTTATCATCGATGATGCGATCGTCGACATCGCCTTGGGTCGATCGTCCACAGCAATGTGGTGGAAAACTCCGTTACAAAAAACCAGATCCACATCAGCGTTTGGCTTGTAATGTGAAAGTAGCTCGAATCGAATTTTTTGTTCCTCGTCAGTGACGCATCCTTGATGCTGTTGCTTAGCAAAGTCGATAGATCGGCTAGATGGGTCAACACCCAAGACCCGCTGCACACTTAATTCTTTGATTAAATGTTTCGCAGCAGTACCGACACCACAGCCAAAATCCAAGGCTGTCCTCGGAGAATACGAATACTGAACCAAGCGTCTTTTCAAGTATCGCAACCGAGTTTGCGCGAAGAATTCACTCCCGTCACCGGAAACTGCAAGCCCACGCTGTAATGCTTCGTAATACTCATCAGCATAATGATCGAAAAGAGGATCCGTCATGGTTCATTTCGCTTATCAATTGAATGATGATTATTTTCCCGAGAACGGATTTGAATACTTTGGATCCGATATCAGAGCTGGATCCGTCAATGTTTTTAGGAATGCTGTTAACGCAACTTTCTCCACCTCGGGCAAAGCCATTCCATTTGCCGAAAAATCATTCAACCTCTGATCTAAATTGCGGTGTGGCCTCACACTCCAGTTGTAATGTTCAATGACTTGATCCAGAGTTCGGAACCGACCATCGTGCATGTAGGGCGCAGTTAACTCAATATTTCGTAAACTCGACGCCTTAAATTTTCCATCATCCAACCTGTTGTCAGTGTGTTCACCCACTCCCCGATCAACGTTGGGCGATTCTGAATCAATACCATTGACTGATGGTTGGTCAAGCTGAAAGAAAGCAAACTGGCCACGGTCATTTCCGACGCTCAGATTGTTGGGAAGATGGCATTCGGCGCATCGAGCACGTCCAAAAAACTGGACCTTGCCCAAATTCTCTTGTTCGGAAAAATTCGGAAATGGTTCATTCACCGAAGCGACTGAATCCAATCCGATATCGAACGGAGATTGAAATGAAATAATGGAACGCACGAACTGTGCAAGCGCTTTTGCAATTCGGATTCGAGTTACCCGATCCTCACCAAAAGCTGAGTCAAAAAGCGGTGGGTAAATTGGGTCTTTCTGCAAGTCGTTTACCAAAACATTGATGTCATGCCCCATCTCGATTTTGTCAGAGATAGGCATCAAAACTTGTTTTTCGAGCGAGCCTGCGCGCTCGTCCCAAAAGAACTTTCCACGTCGGTAGTATCTTAGGTTAACTAAAGACATTGAATGCCGACGCACTTCTCGACCCTTAAATCCAATGCTCTTCACTCGGGGGTCAGTGAAAGCATTCGTCTGGAGGTGGCATGAAGCACATGCGACTTTTCCGTTGAGAGATAGAGACTTGTCGTAAAACAAGACCCTGCCAAGCGTCGCCCCCGCATCAGTGATCACATTGTCATCGGGTTGGTTGTCATAAAGATCCGCGACTGATGACACATGCTTAGGTAGAACTGGCTGCGAATAATTAAATGGTTCATTCGGCAGGATCAAGCGTCGATTCGATGCTATCTGGTCGCGAGGTTCAGAAGCCTTGGAAAGGCCAAGTAGCAGGATTGAAGTTACAAACCAAAACTTTGCGACATCCTGAAGAAGATCAGAAACCTTACGTAGCTGGTTTCGCATTGTTACCCCCCCCACGGTAAATCCCATTTGATCGGCGCAGTCTCGCGAATCAAATTAAGAGACCCGAAGGAATCTCTGGCCAATATCAAAGCAGGATTTCAAACATCAATTTGAGAAGCAAACCATCATCCATTGCGATGGTGGCCTGCGAATTGGGGGACCTGCTGATCGAGGGCATTTTGCCCAAGTGTGTTACCGCAACTGTTGTCCCCAATCGAACCTTACGCACCTCGCGGTAGGTTGTAAAGGCTCCCTCAATTGTCGTTGGGTTTGCGTATTGATAAGTTTCGGCCACACCGCCCAGTCCCTCACCAGTCGCACGATAGTCACTACGTAATTGGTAGAAGCCAAGCGTAAGATCCAAGATCGATGGCTGATGAAAGACGAAGCCTTCCCAACCAAAAACTGCTTTGCCACCGATCAACGTGGAGCTTAACTCCTCTTCAAGTAACCCCGATCCCTCATGGGTTACGTCAAACTGCTGATCAAACATCATGTAACTGAATTGACAGCCTGCAGATAATCCTCCGATACGAGTTTGCCATGTGTCTCGTAATCCGATGTCATATCCATAATGATCTAACTCGGATTTTAGACTCAGAGCACCAGAAGTTGCATCCATCGCATCACCATCGTATGGATTCATAACGGAGAATGACTCTCCAAAGGCCGAATCGCTCGACTGGGCAAATCCATAGAACGCTCGAGCCTCAACACTTGTTCGGGTGTGCAAGAATCGACGCACCAATTTCAGATCGCCCTGATAGCCCAGAGAATCTCCAGAATCCTGAACCATGGGGTTCAATGCACCGTCAACTCCCAACTCATATTTCGGAAGAAAAACACCCCAAAGGCCATTACCAACTGATACGTCCCATGGCCGATCAGTGATCGTGGTTTGTGCAGAAAGGCTGCTGACCAACGAAAGTGAGGCCACAGTAAGAGTGAAGATGATTACCTGGCGCATCCGTGTAGAACCAATAGCGAATGAGAAGAATCCGTTTCATTTTTCGATATCGAGTCGTTGAGTATCAAGCTTTCAACGGATCTCTAACAAAGGATCAGATTGACTAATGCCGACTGTGCAAAATGAACGGTCAGTAAAAAAGAACCGGGCAGAGAAGATGGGAGGTCTGTGCGGATTAAACAGAAATTCTCGAATAGAAAAGCCGCCTGCCTAACTACACACGAAGCTCTTTCCGAGGATGATCCAGATGCGAAACTGACGCAAACCATCAAAGAGGGAGACAAAGAATCCAAGCTGAAGAAAACTGATCACCTGTACCCAAATGTGCGGTGACAAAAACCGGTATCAAAGAGCAATGCGAGAAAGCGAAGCCACCTGTTAATCAGAACAGTCGTTGCTGGACTTCTCTTTGCTGCCTTTCCTCAGCCCCTTCGAGACACTGCGGACCCTCGTTACTAACCTGATTCACAAAGGTTGACACCGGTCGCTTGCAAAGTGGTTCCTGCGAACTTGTCCGTAATAAATCTCTCAAGATTGACAGTTGCTGAATACTTGGGTCCAGCCACGTTTCATACTCAGAAGAATCCAAAATCACCGGCATCCGATCGTGTAAATCAGAGATCGCATCACTTGCTGTTTTGGTCAGGATGGCAAAACTGCGGGCAGCACCTTCGCCAATCCCATGCTTGATCGGTTCTTCCCATAAGCCAGCCATGACAAACGGCTTTTGATGGGCGGACTCAATAAAATATGGATAACGTCGCCTCCCCTCTCTTTTCCATTCAAAGAATCCATCGGTCAAAACAAGACAGCGTCGCTTTGTGAAGGCATCTTTAAAAGTTGGCTTCAACTCTACGGTTTCTGACCTCGCATTGATCAGGCCAGAACCGCTTGCATGGTCAGCCGACCATGATGGTAATACACCCCAACGCAGCTCCGAGATTGAGACCGGCGAGCTCCTCTCCGCTTTCACCAGAACGGGCACATTTTGGGTTGGTGCGATGTTAAAACGCCCGACATGTTCAACCGATTGAATCTCGTCGACAAATCCTGGAAAGTGCTGTTGTGCCCAATTCGCAATTGGTGTCTGTAAGCAAAATCGTCCGCACACCCTAACAACCCTCTCGAAAATCAAAGATTACGTTTGCCCATGTAAATTCTTCATCCGCAGTTTACTACAGTCGATCGATGATGCTGTAGCAAACTGCAACAGTTACCAGCAGCGAGTTCGGAGGATTGATCGACACAATCGAAATCAGAACAAATGAAACCAATTACCTGAGAGAGAGTGACAGGGATAAAGGTTGAGGGGGGGGTAGAGACTAGTGATCGGGGATCATGCCTCGAACAGATGCATATCGTTATATTCTTGAGTTTCACCAAAATGAAAAAAGATCGGGGCGGTACCGCCTCCAGCACCGCCCCGATGTATTTGAGGAAAGATGATTCAATTTTGGGGATGAGACTCATCGATCCTCTATGAAATCGATAAGCAAATTCGGTGCCAACCTTGTGATCAACGTAGAAACTACTTAATCAAAATCGGGAATGGAGGGCGGATCTTTTTTTATCTCAGGAACTCGGCCCGCCATGATCTTGTTAACCCCCCCGATCGCTGCATTAATTTCCCGAGAGTCTGATAGCAGGCTGTATTCCAGCTCGAAGGCAACCGACTCACCTGCTGCGAGTTGCGGTACTCTTCCGAAATGTCTTTCCACCCTTCGATTAAAGGGATAACCGGTTCCTGGCTCAATCCCCGTGACATAACCGTCAGCCAAAGCTGCCGTATTTTTCCAGATCGTTAGATAGGGAAGCGAACTGGTGGACCATCTCATCAATGCCCCAAGTTCTTTTTCGGCATTGTGAATGACAACACTTGTCATTCCGCCATCGTCACTCCATGGCTCGACCAAGTAAACTTGTTCGACGAAACCTTGTGTCGGCCTCAGGTAGGTGTCGTAAGAGGAGACAGAGTCAGCCGCATGCTGATTCATCGGAAGAACACTTTTTGCTGGAATCACCACTTTGGCATTTTCATCCAAAAGTGGTGATCCAAAATTTGTGTGGTAGATGATCTGATACTCTTGCTTGGATGCGCCGACATTCTCAATCGTCTCAAGCAAGCGGAATTGCTTTAGCTTGGGCAACATATGGATTTCCGTAACAAGTCGCAATTGAGGACCATAAAACATTCGTTCCTCTACGACCCCTCGTAACCTAAGGTCATAGGGAGGTTGATCGTTAATAATGAGTTCAACCTCTGAAGCCGGGATATTGCCAACTCGCCCATGCAAAGTCAGGTTCAACTCATTGGTATCTCCGGTATTTGTCCGCATCACATCCGTTCCTGGGTGTCCTGCAAACTCAATCCCACATCGGGTCATCCACTCGTTAAAACCAAATAACCAACCGAGACCTCCTCGACTCTCCAGATCCATCAAATTTGGATGGACTAATTCTTTCACGGGAGAATCCCAGCCAAACACCCGCTTACCGTTGCCTGTTTGTTCAACACTTAAAATACTCATGCCTCGGGTAGGAACGACCGTTACATGCAATTCACCATTGTCGAGAGTGATTACTTGCACACCCTCCTGTGTCCCACCTCGAAGAGTCTTCAATCTGACTTGCCAACCATTAGAAATGGCAACTGGCAGATTCTCACTCAGATCGAATGAATCGAGCTGAATTGAGTCCCCTGAATTGGTGAATACAAAACGTTTCTCTTCAGATCTCACGGTGCCAAAACTCACCATGGCTAGAAAGGTAGCGAAGATTGGGTAAAAGAACATTTTTTTTCCCAGACACATTACTCAGCACCTCACCCAAGAGAATCACGTTAGTAAAAATCAATGCTTGCTTCAGCTGTAAAGCAGGAACTTGCCGGCGAAGAGCAGCAACCGAAGCAAACCGCAAGTCTGAACCCACTCATCGCGAGTCATGTTTGCAATCCATGCCATCAATATCTCGACTACTCGTACCATAAATTCCACTGCGACAACGGTGATGAGACTGAATTGAACGTCCCGAACGCTGCAAACATAGGCACGGAAGAATCAGCATATCTAATTTTCTCGTAGCGATTTGGGGTTAATGGCGATCTGGCGGGCCTTTTTCATCGACTCGGTGAAGGCCAACGGAATCAGTTGTGAGTACAGTGGTTGCGATCCAGCGAACGAACATCAGAATAAGAATCGATCAAAAGCCCTACTTTTCAATAGGGCTATCTAGCCAACCATCACAAGATGCGGTTAACCCTTGAACTACCCGCTATTATTCAGACTGCTCGGGACTATCTGCCTTCTGATTGGCGGATCGATGCTTTTCAGCCTGCCTTTCACGATTCCAGCCTTATCGGGAGGCTCTGATACATCCCTGGCGTTTGAACAAAGAGGTGCCTTCGCGTTGCTGAAAAGCATGTCGATTTGTATTGCAATCGGTCTCTCGCTGCGATGGATCGGAAGGCGAGAAACACGTGGCGCACTCTATCAAAAAGAGGCAATGGCCGTGGTTGGCCTAAGCTGGATTCTAGCGACCGTGTTGGGGGCTCTCCCCTTCTACCTCAGCCAGACTGAGACCGAACCGGGTCAGTCAATCACTTTTATTGAGTCTTTGTTCGAATCGCAGTCAGGATTCAGCACAACGGGAGCAACGATCTTAACCGACCTTGAATCTCAAGAGGCGGTTCCACGATGTATCTTATTTTGGCGGTCCTGGACTCATTTTTTGGGTGGGTTGGGAATTGTGGTTTTATTTGTTGCGATCCTCGGCCAAGGTTCGGCGGGTAAAGCAATGATGCGCGCCGAAATGCCCGGCCCAAACAAAGAGGGCAGCATACCGAGAATGCAGCATGCTGCGCTTGTATTCGCGTCAATCTATGTTGGCCTTAATCTGATTCTCTTGTTGATCTACATGATTGAAGGGATGACATTCTTTGACGCCGCTTGCCACGCATTCGGAACCATGGCAACCGGTGGATTCAGCACCTACAACGCGAGCCTTGGTCACTTTGATAGCGGCGTGATCGAGTACACCACGATTGCATTCATGATTCTTGCTGGCACGAACTTCACGCTTCTCTACCTAACCTTATTGGGTGGACCCAAGAAGCTGATGGCGGATAGTGAATTTCGAATTTACATAGGGATTATCATCGCCGTTACCGCGGGAGTTATTTTTTTTGGCATGCGTGCGAACGACGATCAGTTTGATACGCTGAGCCAAGGATTCAGAACCGGACTCTTTCAGGTTGTCTCCATCTTGACAACAACTGGATACGGCACAGCGAACTTTGATCAGTGGAATGCTTTCGGACGAGGGGTACTGCTATTGCTGATGTTCGTTGGGGGCTGTGCCGGTAGTACGGGTGGCGGAATCAAAGTGATCCGTCACGTGCTTTTCTTCAAAGTGCTACGATTAGAAATCGAGAAATCCCATCGCCCAAGGGTTGTTCGATCATTAAGGATTGGTGGGAACTCAATTGATGAGCCAAATCTAGCCCACTCAATCGTTGTTTATTTTTCCATCATCTTGGCGCTTTTTGTTTTCTCTTGGTTGCTACTGATCACCTTTGAACCAAACACGCTCTGGCAAAGCAACAACCCTATCATCGCAATGGATTCTCTTGGTCCCGAGGCGGAGCAGGCATTGGAATTAAGTACGCTCGAAGAAAAACTTCTCGACTCGGCGAGCGCGGTTGCCGCAACCTTGAATAACATTGGTCCGGGACTCGGAGTCGTCGGACCTAAGAACAACTATGCAGGATTCAGCCAAGGAGCAAAGCTTCTGTTTGTATGGCTGATGATGCTGGGGCGAGTCGAAGTATTCAGTGTCCTTGTGCTGGTCTTTCCATCATTTTGGCGACGCGTCTGATTCGCAGTCAGTCTCAGACGCTGTGCTTCAACGCAATTAGCGAAGGAACAATTCAGGTCTGGTCTCACCAACAGATCTGCTGAAGAGACAGCATGCCGAGTACTCAAAAGGGCCAAAAATCAATGTGATCCATTCGTTTTGATTGATTGCATTTTCTCTACCAGCTGGCAGCAAACATCCTTGCTAGACCTCTCATTCAGCAAATCGAATTGCTTTCGTTCTCGAGAAGACTTTTAAGCCTGAAAACCAAACGGAACCAGAGCCCGAGAGCTCAGATGATTGGAGTGGCATGATTAGGTACCACGAGGTTCTTTTCTTCATTTCCATTTCACGAAATAACTCTTCTTCTTCAGAGCCTTTTGGATTACCCGCCCGCTCTTCAAAAATTCACCTCGAATTCAGCGAAAGCTGCAAAATAGCCATGTCACCCAGCGATACCTCGAACGGACAAAGTCCCAATTGCTTTCAGATCGCTGCATTTCAATTCTCTGCCTTGATCCCCTTTGCCCGAGCCATTGGATAACAAGAGAGATGCTTGATTGATAATCATTGCATCGCCATTGCAACAGGAACGCGGCGAAAGTATGGTGTACACCCTTACACCATCGTCCACCCGCTGCTCAGTATGAATGCGTTACGCCGAATTACGTTGCAAAAGTAACTTTTCGTTTCTACGAGGAGCCTCACACCCGCATGAACTGATCGAGGAGGCATCTCGACTGGGATATGCGGGACTGGCCCTCACCGATCTAGCGTCCATTAGCGGCACCGTTCGGGCTCACACCACGGCAAAAGAACTTGGTTTGCCTTTCTTGATCGGGTCGGAAGTCCAGCTAGATGAAGGACCTACATTGGTTCTCTGGCCTATCAACCGTCAAGGCTACGGGCGCCTTTGCCGGCTGATTACTCGCGGTCGTGCGAGAACAGAAAAAGGGGAGTACCAAATCACGTGGCAAGATGTTTGTGAATTGAATGATGACATCATGAGCGGGGTAGTCGCAACGAATAGCCAAGACCTCGGATCCCATGAACAATTTACACGATTTCTGAGTGGTCCATTTCGCGATGTTTTTCATGACCGTGGTTATCTTCTTTGCGAATTACACAGCGGTGTTGATGACCACAGCGTTCTCGATCAGATGCAATCGCTTGCAAAACAGACCAACAATCGTTTGGTCGCATCAGGCAACGTTCATTACCACGAAGCAAAGCGAATGCTGGTCCACGATTGCATCACAGCGATTCGAAACGGAACAACAATTGACTGCATCCATCGTGAAAGATTTTCAAATAGCCAGCATCACCTACGCAGCCAAGAAGAACTAAAGAAAGTTTACAAGAACTGTCCAGAAGCAATTGAACGTACGGTAGAGATCGTGGATCGCTGCAACTTCTCACTGGACGAACTGCGTTATGAATACCCCGAAGAAATTGCACCGACTGGAATGCAGCAAGTCGAGCATCTCAAACGGTTGACCTGGGAGGGCGCAAAAAAACGTTGGCCAGCTGGCGTTCCCAATCGCGTCATTGAACTCCTCAAGCAGGAGATGCAAATCATTGAGGAGTTGCAATACGAAGCTTATTTCCTGACAGTATGGGATCTTGTTCGATTTGCTCGCGAACAAAATATCCTTTGCCAAGGTCGTGGTTCAGCAGCAAATTCCGCAGTCTGTTATTGCTTGGGCATTACCAATGTGGATCCCAGCCAATCAAGTGTACTTTTCGAACGATTCATCAGTCGCGAACGCAATGAAGCGCCAGACATCGACGTTGATTTCGAACACCAAAGACGCGAAGAAGTGCTGCAGTATCTCTATGCCAAATACGGACGTGACCGCGCAGGAATGACCGCAACGGTTGTCTCATACAGAACAAAAAGCGCCGTCAGGGAAGTTGGGAAATCGATTGGAATATCATCTGACACCCTCGATGCAATTACCAAACTTGGTAGCCGTGATGATAGCTTCGATGAGCAATGTCGCCGTGGAGGCCTGAACCCAGAATCGGAACTTGGTCGCCGGTTCGTTTTTCTCGTCGGAACGATCAAAGGGTTTCCCCGGCATCTCTCACAACATGTGGGAGGAATGGTCATGACTGCTGGAAAACTGTGCGAACTCTGTCCAATTGAGAATGCATCAATGGAGGGGCGTACAATAATTCAATGGAACAAAGATGATCTTGATGAGCTTGGAATCCTCAAGGTCGATATTTTGTCTCTCGGCATGCTCTCGGCATTGCACCGCTGCCTTAATCTCGTCAAACAACACCATCACCGAGCACTCACGTTATCGACAATTCCACCTGACGACCAAGCAACGTATCGGATGATTTGTCTGGCGGACACTGTTGGTGTCTTTCAAATCGAAAGCCGAGCTCAGATGAACATGCTGCCGCGTCTTCGGCCAAAATGTTTCTATGACCTTGTGATTGAAGTAGCCATCGTTCGTCCCGGTCCAATCCAAGGAAACATGGTGCATCCCTACCTCAAAGCAAGAGAGAACCCTGCACTCGTTCAATATCCAAATGCAGCGATAAAAACAGTGCTTGAAAAAACACTCGGGGTTCCCCTGTTCCAAGAACAAGCAATGCGACTTGCGGTGGTGGCTGCAGGCTTCACCCCGGGAGAGGCTGATCAGCTTCGTCGAGCAATGGCCGCTTGGCGCAGGCCGGGAGTCATCGAAAAACTGAGAAACAAATTACTCGATGGAATGAAAAAGACTGGGCTATCCGAATCTTTTGCAGAACACACCTTCAACCAAATCAGAGGATTTGGTGAATACGGATTCCCCGAATCACATGCGGCAAGTTTCGCCCTGCTAGTGTACGCCTCTTGCTATCTCAAGTGCCATTACCCGGCAGCATTCTGTGCGTCATTACTCAACAGTCAGCCCATGGGGTTTTACGCACCAGCGCAACTTGTTGCAGATGCGAAACAACATCACGTCACCATCAAGCCTGCTGATGTGAATTACAGTGACTGGGATTGCACACTCGAAGACTTGCAATCACCTGACTCCGATCCAAACCCTGCAGAGTCTGAATATTCCCAACCTGCTGTCAGACTTGGAATGCGAACGATTGCAGGACTACGCCGAGAAATCGCCAATCAGATTATCGACAGGAGGTTGAAAAACGGCTCTTTTCGGAACATGAATGAATTTATCCAAAGAACAAAATTCACCAAAAACACGGTCGCGCATCTGGCGGATGCCGATTTATTTGGATCACTTAATCAGAACCGCCGAGCAGCAATCTGGGATTCCTTGGCACAGGAAGCGAACCCGATTGAACAACCACTCCTGCAACAAATCACTGATGTCGAAAACACCCCTGAAACACTGCAACCAATGTCGCTTCAGGAAGAAGTGCTCGCAGACTACCAAACAAAGGGATTGAGCCTCCGCGCACACCCGATCTCATTTATCCGAAACGAACTGACTGCGGAGAAATGCTCAAAAATTGAAGAATTAGCAACAATGCGATCCGGAAGACACGCTCGCGTTGCTGGAATTGTCTTGGTGCGACAACGGCCGTCAACTGCAAAGGGAATTACTTTCGTAACGATCGAAGATGAAACCGGTCAATCAAATCTGATCTTTTACGCGGCAGTGTGGAAACGATTTCTACGCGTTGCTCAAACCAGCCATGCTTGGATCATTGACGGGAAAGTAGAAAACTCCAACGGTATTGTTCATGTTGTCGTAGGAAGACTAAGCGACCTAAGTGAGAAGATTGAAATGAGCAATCTCAACCCACGCAACTTTCATTGAAAACAAGAACCTAATGAAAAACACCAAAGACAAGACGATCCAAGCTACAACACATTAGGAGCTACCAATCGTTTTGTACGGTAGGACTGCACATTTGATACATGCCATTGACCCTGACCTTTGCTGTCCACGATGTAATCAAGGGTCATGCTTATTTTCGTGTCCGACCCTCCTGACGGATCCATTAACACCAATTCTGCGTGTTGATTTTTATAACGGGTGTACAATCGAGTGGGCTTGTCGAATACCCACTCTGCTCCGGGACCACGTTTACGAATGGATTCATTTACGCCACTTCCCTTGAACTGCTCGTAATTCTCTCGGGCCTGTTCTGCGCCCTGATAATGTTCTTCCAAAGACATCGTAGGATCCATGCGGTTCACATAATCCTTCTGTAACTCCATTGCGAACTCGGTCTCTCCCATTGCGACGACATCAATGTAGATCAAGGCAAATTTCTCTGCCTGCTGAGCAAGCATCATTGTTTTGAACCAAGGCATGAAAAAACTGCAGGATCCAAAACCAATCGCGAGACAGATACCCAGTTTTGCGGGCTTGATCCCCAGAGGTTCGGGACCGCTAAATTTTCTCAGTGCGAAAAACCCCAGAAAGACAGATAAGAACGAAATAGTGATCAGGGGTTGGCCGATTAAACCGAGACAACTCAGCGCCCCAAGAATCAAACAGAAGTAGCCAGAGATTCGAAGCGGTGCGACATCCGATTCGTCGCCCTCATAACCCGCTTCGGCATTCATTTTGGGAATCAGTGGGTCCATACCTAGCAAAGCCTTGGAACAGTTCGAGTTGAGTCAGGAGGTTAGAACAGGATCCCAATAATCGAGAAACACTGTCACTTCTATGGTTCTTGATTTACCGCTTTTCGTTTGAGATCCATGACCCCAAATCGAATACCAGATGCTGAGATTCGTTAATCTCTCCGCCTTCAGGAATCATGAATGTATTCGAAGGCAAAAAAACAGCGTTCTTCCCAAGATTCTGGAGCACCAAGTTATGGCAGAGGACCGACCCTGCGGGTTGCCACCAGAATCGTATCCAATGTAACTACAGGATGAGCGTACGCAGCAAATCAGCAGACGGTTTCAGGTAAATCACGGGCATTTCATCAAAATCTACCCTGTGATCACGCTTCCTCCACTGAATCTTAGGCAACAGATCGGCAAATTTTTGCCTGATCAGGACGTATTTTCCGATTGACCGCCACGGCTTCTACGATCCACTCAGCAGCACGCTGCGACGCTCCCGGTCGCGCAAAACGTGCCGATAATTCTTCAAGCGTCTGCACCGTTCGGGCTCGATACGCATCATCAGCTAAAAACCGATCAACGGTATCTGAAATGACCTTCACCGCCGGGTCTGTATTTCCAACGGAAATCACCTCCGGATAGACCATTTGCTCTCCCATCAAATTCGGTAGCGTAAAACTATCAAGATGCACCAGGCGCTTCGCAATGGCGTGAGTGACCCGACCGACGCGGTAAACCACCACGGCAGGTGTTCTTCGTGCCATCAACTCGAGGCTAACACTGCCGCTGACCATCATTGCACACTCAGACGATTCAATCACTTCGCTGGTTCGCTCGACGAAAAACTCAATCGGAAGATGACGATCGGAATCAAGCAACGATTCGCGGCAACGATCTCGCTGCTTTTGCCGGTAACAAGCCACGAGAAACTTTGCTTCGGGATGTTGTCGATGCAGTTGTCGAATCGACGCTAACATTATCGGCCAATTCTGACTCACCTCATTGTTCCTCGATCCAGGCAAAACTGCTACTAATCTGGATCCTGATGCTTTTACTTGTTCAAAACGACTTATCAATTTCGCATCAGGAACAGACTGTTCAACGGCATCAAAAAAAGGGTGGCCAACATAAACGCTTGGCACCTGATTATCAGAAAAATAATTTTGCTCGATTGGCAAGACCGCTAGAACATGGTCGACCAATTGACGCATCTTCCTGATGCGCCATCCGCCCCAAGCCCAAAGCTGCGGTGGGCAGTAATAATAGACGGGTATCCCATACTTCTTCGCACGCCTTGCAATGTGCCAGTTGAAGCCGGGGAAATCGACGAGGACGACCGCATCGACTGTTCCCTCTTGAAAGATACGCTCGGCTTCACGAGCGAACTGCAAGAACTTTCGAATCTTGGGTACCACCTCAAGAAAGCCAACCACAGCATGTTGCGTGAGATCCTCATCGATGCTGCATCCAGCTGCCTCCATCTCAGAGCCACCAAAGCCTCGAAACCGAAAGTTGTCTTGAGTACCTTTGATCTGCTGAATCAAGCGAGCAGCGTGCTGATCTCCGCTTGGCTCTCCAACCGAGAAGAATAGATTTCGGGTCATTGACCGGCACCAGGACTGTTAGAAAAAGCTTGAGACCACCCCTCCGGAGAGTCAGTAGTAAAAATGATAGCGAATAAAGTCAATGCTAATCATCAGAGCTGGAACACACCGACTGGCGAAATTGATGGTTTAAACCGTCAATTCGATTGGTGTGGAGCGAACTCACAATCCCTCCCAAAAAAAATGGCCCGCCAAGGATAACCTCGGCGGACCATTTGATTCACTACGTCTGAAGGGTACTCAGAGCATCTCCATCGATAGAAAACTATCGAACGTAGACAGCACTGGCCTGAATGACGCGGCGATTGGTGGACACTCTTACGCTTGGGTCAACCACAGGAGCTGGAATTGGAGCAGCTCTCATCGCTGCTGCAGGTGCAGCAACTCCACAAGCTGGCTCACATCCACATGCAGGCTCTTCACAACCACAAGCTGGCTCTTCTCCGCCTTGACCAGCGTCACAAGAGTCGCAGTCGGAGCTGGTCAAGCACGAGGGGAACAACTTAGCAAGTAGTCCACCACAGCTGGGTGCAGCAGCCGAATCACAACCGTTGTCGTCTCCAGCAGGCTCACAGCCACATGCTGGATCTTCTCCCGCCGAATCATCACAGCTGCTATCACAGCCACTCATCGTTGGGAAGAGCTTCGAAAGCAATCCACCGCACTTGGGTGCCGCTGAATCACATCCAGAATCACATCCAGCAGCAGGTTCGCAACCGCAGGCTGGATCTTCATTCGCTGCAGGTGCTTCACAGCCACAAGCTGGCTCTTCACATCCGCAAGCTGGTTCCTCAGTGCCTGCAGGTGCTTCACAGCCACAAGCTGGCTCTTCACATCCACAAGCTGGTTCAGCTTCGCAATCAGCTGGTGCTTCGCAGCACGCGGTGTCGCAACTGCTGCCACACTTGATTCCGAGCATTCGATCTAAAAGGTCAAAGCCGAATGATGGGCTGCTGATACTGCAACCAATCACGATGGCCATTGTCATTATTGTCCGCTTCATTGGAGCCACGTCTCCCTTTCTCAATTTGGCGGGGCGGTTCGCCTTAACCTTCGCGAACACCAGCTTGATTGACAGGTCAGCGGCAACATGACCGGAGGTGCAGTCGTCGGACGAAGTCGCCGGCGAGCACACCTCAATAAGTCTTTCGATCAACACAAGCGGGTCGGGTGCGGACACCCAGCCCGCCGACTTCGTTCAGTTGATCGGTTTCCGCTGAATTGCTTTCTCGAGCAATCGGTCTTCGAGTACAAAGGTTGTCGGCAAGGTTGCTGACATCCTCTGCCAGTCACCTTTTCAGACTTTGTCACAACTAGTGCGCCGGAAGGCTACAAGCCAAACAGCGTTATTTGTGATCCGTATTCGTATCGACGCGGATTGCCGCTTTAATCAGTGTTCTGAGCGATTTTTACCCTGTTGGAAAGCTTTAACGACTACGCAATTTGTGCGGGTGCATCTGCCTGATCGCGTTGCATGGAAAATTCAATCGGAAGTCGATAAAATCTACCGTCCGCGGAATCGGTTATTCCGCGTTAAAACCAAGAAAACCTAAAAACCCCCTCCGCAGAACCACTCTTTGTCACCGTCGGTCAGCGTCTTCTGGATCAACGATCGGATCAGGGGCAAATGCTTCCAGAATTCTTCCTAAAACCCTAAGGTGAACAAAAGTGGCCAGCGAAGCAGAAATGATCGACCTGACCACCCTGCCGCCTATCGACTGCCCTTGCGGAATTGCCCGTCGTGCCTTCGCTGATCGTCCAGAATTCCCCGGAACCGTGCATTTGACGGACATCAGCCGGGATGCACGAGAACACTTTCACCAGACTCATACGGAGGTGTACGTGATTTTATCCTGCTCTCCGGGCGCTGTGATTGAACTGGATGGTATTCCTCACAAAGTCAAACCGCTAACGGCAGTGCTAATCCCTCCGGGTGTCAGACATCGGGCTGTGGGCGAGATGAGAACGCTGATTATTTGCAATCCGAACTTTGACCCAACAGATGAGATTTTCTAGCGGATATCGGAACTCATCGCTTTTGCTTAACATTTATCATTAGACTGATGGGTTCTGACGTCTGAGTCAGGGTCCTTCCTTCCCTCACAATCCCTCCCGAGCCACGTCATGCGTTTGCGTTCGAAATCTTCACTTTACCCTTCATTGGTTGCCCTTACCTTCTGTCTTGGTAGCAGCTCCCTCGTCTTCTCTGCGGATTGGCCCTACTGGCGCGGTCCCAAGTTTGATGGAACCGCGGAGGCGTCGAACCTGCCAGACGACTGGGACCCCGAAGGCGGCGAGGGGAGTAACCTGTTATGGGTTCGCGACGATATCGGCGGACCGTGTACCCCGGTCGTGATGAATGGAAAACTTTACACGATCCAGAGGTCAGAACCCGGGACCGCACGTGAGGGCGAAAAAGTTGTCTGCCTTGATGCTGCCACTGGCGAGACCCTCTGGGAGAACAATTATAATGTTTGGCTCTCGGATGTTCCTGCTGAACGAGTGGGTTGGAGCAGCGTCGTCGGTGATCCAGAAACCGGCTACGTCTACGCTCTTGGTGCTTGTGACATCTTCAACTGTATCGATGGATCTACCGGCGAAACCATTTGGAGCAGGCCGCTACATGAGCATTTTGGCATGCTCAGCACCTACGGCGGTCGAACCAACTTCCCAGTGGTTCATGAAGACCTCGTCATCATCAGTGGAATCATCATCAACTGGGGTAACGCAGCGAAGCCAAACCATCGTCTGATCGGTATGGACAAGAAGTCGGGAGAAATCCGTTGGTTCAGCGGAACTCGTGATCTTCCCTATGACACGACCTATTCAGCACCCAGCCTGGTAACCATTGACGGGCAACGTCAATTAGTCATGGGTGCCGGAGATGGCGCCATTTGGGGGTTCCAGCCGAGGACCGGCAAGCCGCTTTGGCATTACAACCTGTCACGACGCGGAATCTTTGCCACACCTTTGATCGTTGGCAACCGAGTTTTTGCGAGCCACAGCGAAGAAAATGTTGCTCCCTTTAATAACCTCATGGGAGGCGTCGCTGGGCTGGAGATCTCAGGCACGGGAGACGAGACAACCGTAAAGGAATTATGGAAGCAAATGGAAGTTGTTTGCGGCTACAGTGAACCGATCTTGATCGGAGAAAGGCTTTACGTCGTTGACGATCGATGCAAGATGTGGATTTTTGATGCTACCTCCGGCGAGCCAATTGTTGAACGGAAAGCCTTCGTTGGAAGTCGACAACGCTCCGCTTTACTCCATGCTGATGGAAAAATTTATGTGCTAAGTGAGAATGGTCGCTGGGCTGTGGTAGCACCCACCGAGGATGGCTTCGAGGTACTTAATAAGGGGCGAATTCGAGATGGTGATTTCGCGGGATCGCCAATTGTCGCCGACGCAAAACTTTACTTCCCCAGCACCACCGCCCTGTATTGCGTCTCGACAGAAAACGCCACGCAAACACCGCAAGTGCTTGCCGATTCATTGGGCGAAGAAACACCCGTGTCAGAGAATACCGACATCACTCAAATTCAAGTCTTTCCCTCAGAAGCGATTTTAAAGCCGGGCGAACAAATGGAGTTGCAAACCAACTTCTTCAACCGCCTCGGTCAAAAAGTTGACAACACCGGCTCGGTCGCCTTTGAAGTAACCGGTGCAGGTTCGATAAGCGGTAATGTCTACACCGCTCCTGATGATGCTGAACACACGGGTGTAACAATCACCGCGAAAGTCGGCTCGGTCAGCGGGTCCATGCGATTACGGATTGTTCCTGAATTGCCTTGGAATTTCACGTTTGATGGATTGAAGGATCCACCACTTTCTTGGGTTGGTGCTCGATATCGTCATGTGATTCGTGAAGTGGATGGCTCCTCCGCTTTGGTCAAAATCAATACGATCCCCAAGGGCGCTAGAAGTCGCGCGTGGATGGGGCCGAGCGAACTAACAAACTACACCATCAGTGCAGATGCTCGGGGCGCGAGAATGAGCGACCAATTGCCGGACATTGGACTGACCAACCTTGGTTACGTACTCGACCTCATGGGCGAGAGTCAACAACTGCAGATACGCACCTGGTCTGCTCAAAATCGAATTTCGCTTGGCAATGATCGTTCCACGGTCGGCTTCGAATGGAAGGAAGACATTTGGTATCGCATGAAATTTCGCGTTGATATCGAAAGTGAGTCTTCCGCCGCAGTTGCAATTCTTCGCGGCAAAGTTTGGCCAAAAAATGAAGCCGAACCAGATGCATGGACGATCACCGCCACCGATGAATCACCGAACTTGGCAGCGTCACCCGGTCTCTACGGAAATGCCAAGGTCGCTGAACTCTACCTCGATAATATCGAAGTTGCTGCAAACAAAGATGAGCCTTGATCAACTGATACCAACCCCTCTCGAAACCACCACTCACTCCGGTTCGAGTGTCGTCAAAACTTGCTTCAAACCATTCCCACCTATCTCATTCCCTTGCCTCTGAAACATGTTGAAAAAAGAACTAACTGCTGGGTCGCTACTTTTAACCGCAATGCTCGCTGGCTGTCTTGCCATAGTTGTCATGAGTGGATGCAAGCCACCGACTTCTGAGAATTTGGATCTTTCCACTGGCGAGTATCAGCCTGAAGCGACTGGTTCAAGCAATGTGACTTCACAAGAGGATTCGGTGTCCAGCAACCTTACCGCAGGACCCAGCAGCACAGTGGAAACGCCTTCAGAAAGTGAAGCGACTGAAACTGTACCACCAGTGGACGCGCAGTCTTCGCAAGAAGAATTTGCGGCACCAGAGGTCGTGATGACCTCGGGTGGTGACTGGCCTCAATGGGGTGGAACTCGCGAAAAGAACAATGTGCCCGGCGTGAAGGATGCACCAACGGAGTGGAACATTGGCAAGTTTGATCGTCGCACTGGAGAGTGGGATAAAACGAAGGCTCAGAACATCAACTGGTATGGCAAACTTGGCAGCCAAACCTATGGAAACCCCGTCATTGCGGGGGGACGGGTTTACGTCGGCACCAATAATGGGGCAGGACATATTCAACGCTACCCCTCCGAGGTTGACCTTGGGTGTCTTCTCGCATTCGAAGAGAAAACGGGTGAGTTTCTCTGGCAGCACAGTAGCGAGAAATTGATCACGGGCCGTGTTCATGACTGGCCTCTTCAAGGGATCTGCTGTGCACCGCTCGTGGAAGGGGACCGTCTTTGGTTCGTAACCAACCGGGGTGAAGTTCGTTGCGTTGATACCGAGGGTTTCTACGATGACGAAGATGACGGACCGGTAAAAGAAGAAACCGCATTCGTCGCTGCATTCATGAATGCAGGTCCCGCCGCTGAATCTCATGCCGCTACAGTCGCAGCCCTCGCCGAGGGCACTTTGGCCGATGTTGCGAAGGAGCTGCTTGCTACGGCTGGTGAGCCAATTGAGGGAGAAGTTGCAATCGAGACGGTCACCGAGGGTAAAGCTTGGAAACTAACGGGTAATTTCAACGGCGTCGATCGAACGATCATGGCAAAGCAAATCGGTCCCAGAATATCATTCTTTAAAAATCTGGGTGTCAATGACAAGCGAGATGCTGACGTGGTCTGGGTTTACAACATGATGGGCCCTCAAATGGGGATTAGCCAACACAACATGTGCTCCTGCAGCGTAACCAGCTACGGTGACCTTCTTCTTATCAATACCAGTAACGGTCTTGATGAATCTCATTTGAACCTTCCTGCCCCTGAAGCACCCAGCTTCATCTGCATGAATAAGAACACTGGCGAGCTGCTATGGAGCGACAGTTCCCCGGGAGCCAACATCCTGCACGGCCAATGGTCCAGTCCGTCCGTCGGAATTTTCAACGATGTTCCACAGGCCCTCTTCGCCGGTGGTGATGGCATTCTCTACAGCTTTCGGGCTGATGAAGGCAAAGATGGCAAGCCTGAGCTTCTCTGGAAATTTGATTGCAATCCTAAAACAAGCAAGTGGATTCTAGGGGGTGAGGGAACTCGCAATAACCTCATCGCTACGCCAGTTGCCTACAATGGACTGGTTTATATCGCCGTCGGTCAGGATCCCGAACATGGTGAGGGTGAAGGTCATCTTTGGTGCATCGACCCCAATAAACGCGGCGATATCTCTCCGACCTTGGCCATGAAGATTGACGACAATGGTGAACGAACACCGATTCCTCACCGACGAATCCAAGCGGTTGAGCCTGAGAATGGAGAGGTCGAGGTCGATAACCCGAACTCTGGGGTACTTTGGCATTACAGCATGAACGATAGCAACGGCGATGGAGAAATCGATTTCGAAGAGAAAATGCATCGCTCCATTGGAACCTGCGCGATCAAAGATAATGTCCTCTACCTGGCGGATTTCTCTGGTCTCGTCCACTGCTTGGATGCTCGAGGATCAAAGGATGGAAAAGCAATCGTCCATTTCACCTATGACATGCTGGCGCAGAGTTGGGGCAGTCCTCTCATTGCAAACGGTCACGTTTACATTGGCGATGAGGATGGTGATGTCGCAATCTTTGAATTCGGCAGTGAAAACGTAGAACCCGTTGATGAAATCAACATGGGCAGCAGTGTTTACAGTACGCCTGTTGCAGCCAACGACACGCTCTTCATCAGCACGAAAGACAAGCTTTTCTCAATCAGTTCAAAAAAAGACTAGAAGCAACACGCAGTGGGTCATTGATCCGTTCAGAAAATTGAGATTGAGCCAACACGGTAACTCGATGAGCTTGCCGTGAGATGAAACTTAAGCTTCATGAAGAGATTACTTAGATTAAGAGAGAATGGCCAAAACACTACTTGATTGCGGCAACTGTCCGCCTGATTTCAATAGCATTCAAAATCTTGCTCTCAAAGCCTTCAATGCAAAGGTGTTGCAAACTCATGGCCTCGATGACACGATTGCCATGATTCGTTCAACAAAGATTGACCTCGTCACCATTAATCGCAAGCTTGACCGTGACTACAGTGATGGCATCAAGATTGCCGAAGCGATTAAATCTGATCCCGATATTTGCGACACTCCTGTGATGCTGATCACGAACTACGAAGATCATCAAGATGCGGCTGTGGCAATCGGTTGCGAACGAGGCTTTGGCAAACTATCGATGGCAGCACCATCGACTCGCGAACTACTGCGCCCCTTTCTTGGTGAATCCTAGGCAACGTTGGTTTACGGCGAACCATTAGATTCGTCGCTCACCTTGCTTCACGACCCTTCTCAGCCCAAAAATCTTAGGTAGATTGGAGAGTGTCCGAAACACTCTCTTGGCGATTCGATGCACAGCCCCTTCCGCAAACTTCTTTCAGCGAAGATTCATCGAGCAACGGTGACGGCTGCCGATGTGGACTACGAGGGCAGTGTGACGATTCCTCCAGAACTCCTCGATGCATCGGGGATCATTCCCTACGAATCTGTTCACATCTGGAACACCACACGGGGAACCAGACTGGAGACTTATGCGATAGCTGGTCAACCGGGGACAAGCGATATCTGCGCCAATGGAGCAGCTGCCCACCTGGTACGCCCTGGTGACCAGATCATTCTTGCAGCCTTTGTTCTTGTACCTGAGGAACAGGTATCGTTACACAAGCCAAAACTGATCTTTGTAGATGATTCCAACCAAATCAAGCATTGCGGGCCAGAAGTCGCCGGTCCGATGACGCGATCCGCAAAGGAGGAATGCTGAGTTGATTCAGAATTCAGGCATTCTCGTTGTCGCAATTGTGATCGGCCTTTTAGCGGGTGCACTGCTTGGGGCTCAGCCGAGTGTAAATGGATATCTGGGGCGGCAGGTCGAACATCCGCTTCAGGCCGCTTTGATATCCTTCGCATCGGGCACGGTAATCTTGCTGTTTCTTTGCATCGCTACTGGGCATTTCCCGCCATCCTTTCAGACAGAAATTGGTAACCTTCCGTGGTGGACGTGGTTTGGCGGTGCAATCGGTGTTGTACTTGTCACCTCCTCGTTGGTGCTTGTACCCCGTATCGGATCATTACCGTGGTTTGCCGCAGTCATGACGGGGCAAACCGTTGCAGCCTTGGTACTCGATCACTTCGGCCTACTGGGTAATCCGCGAAGTGTCATTTCACCGTTTCGACTGCTGGGCACCACACTATTGATTGGCGGTGTTTTGGCCATCGTTCAGGCAAAACGGCTCGAAAGCAAATCGCTCGATGACGGCTTGAAAGCCGCTAGTGTCTCGGAAAGGAACAAGAGTCGCGAATAATCGGATAAATCCGAATTTGCACGTTTTTCTGGGACCAGTGATTGCTTAATTCGGATTCTGCGTCAGCCGGTCGAATCGAGCACCACAAAAAAGCTGGGTAAACTGGCGAATCCGCGTAGAACGTCCGAAACCCAACTTGAGGCAAATATTAGCGGACCCTATTGTATTGGGACCGATTCTGGCTCTAACTGGACCCGTCCAGGAAAACTCGTCGACGCCAACACATGAAATACTGTCAACTTGACCGCATTACCTCTATTGATCCAGGCCGACAATTGACGGCGGAGAGAACGCTGCGCGCCGAGGAATCGTACTTGAAAGACCATTTTCCGCTGTTTCCAGTGATGCCGGGAGTCATGATGCTTGAAGCCCTCCAGCAGGCTGCAGCATGGCTCGTTCAGGTGGGGGACGGGTTTCAGTACCCCATCGTTCTCCTCTGTGAAGCAAGAGGAGTGAAATTTGGAGATTTCCTTAGCCCAGGAGAGACATTGGAGATCTCTGCAAAAATGGTCAAGGATGATGGGGATCGAGCGACGGTGAAAGCCACTGCTTCGAAGCAAGGACGCGTTACCGTCAGCGCCCGGCTGATCATGGAACGCAGTTCGAGCGGGGACCCCGCTTGGCTTGGAACTGACGACCGAGTTCGATCACTCGTCGAACAACTGTTTCACGATCGTTTTGGTGACCCTGCCAAAATTCCCCGATCGCTCTAATTACCATTCAAACGAACAACAAAACACTAGTAACTTCCACTCACAAAATATTCGCAGAAGGACTGTAACACATGGCACTTGACCGAAACGAAATTTTCGAAAAGGTACAAGAAGCACTCGTTGAGGCTTTGGGCGTTGATGATGATGACGTGACCGAGGGCGCCACATTGGTGGGTGACTTGGGTGCAGAATCTATCGACTTTCTCGACATTGTCTTCAAGCTTGAAAAAGCTTTTAGCATCACCATCCCACGTGAAGAACTCTCCCCCGAGGACGTGCTCACCAACAGTGACTACGTGCAGGACGGAGTCGTAACTGGGGATGGAATCGCTGAGCTAAAACGACGGATGCCATGGGCTAACCTAAGCGAATTTGAAAAAAACCCACGCGTGCAGGACTTCGGCAACCTTCTTACAGTTGGTGACTTGGTGGGGTATGTCGGAAGCAAGACGGAGTAAATCACGTCGGCAAGCTAGTCCCAATTATCTCGTTTCTTCCTGAGTTCATCACTTGTAAAGACACAGTCAATGCGTTGGTTTTGGATCGATCGATTCACCGATTTCGTCAGCGGTCAATGCGCAAAAGGGCTAAAGAATGTCACGATGGGCGAGGAGGTCGTTGATGGTTTTTGGCCTGACTTTCCTATCCTACCTTCAACACTGATCATCGAAGGCATGGCTCAACTTGGTGGAATCCTGGTTGCTGAGCACCATGGTTTTGAAAAACAGGTGGTACTCGCGAAGGTCGGCAAAGCAAGTTTCTTGCGACCAGCAAGGAATGGTGATCAGCTTCACTACACGGTGAAGCTCGACAGCATGCAAGATCTTGGTGCGACGGTAAATGCGGTCAGCCATTGTGATGGTGAGATCCAAGCAGAAGTTGATTTGATGTTTGCGTTTTTGGAGCAAGGCAGATTCACAGACGGTCCTTTGTTTGGGCCCGGTGATTTAAGAACCATGCTTCGAATGATGAATTTTTTCGCCGTTGCCGTCGACAGTGATGGAAAAGCGGTGGAAGAATACCCAGCGCTCCGTGACGAAAATCCCTAGCGATCTGCGATCACTCGCGGGCCGTGAATCAAGCTCCCACAAGTAGCAAGAGAATCCTGATGCGTCGCCGAGTTGTCGTCACCGGTATTGGCATGGTCAACCCAATGGGCCACGATCCTGAAACCGTATGGTCTGGTTTGAAGGAGAGTAAAAGCGGTGTTGCTCGCACAACACTTTTTGATGCAACCGGTTTTCCGACGCAAATCAGTGCGGAAGTGAAAAACTGGGAGATCGATAGCTGCGGGGAATCGATTGAACACTGGCAAAATCGCGGCAGGCACACCAAATTTGCGGCAGGCGCCGCAAAGCAAGCGATAACCGATAGTCATGTCCTACCGTCGATCTCTGACCCTACTCGGTTTGGAGTTTATCTTGGCAGTGGTGAGGGGAATCAGGACTTCACCACGTTTAGCAAGATGATGGCGGCCGCAATTGCAAATGGTACGTACGATGGCTCAAAGTTCATTCAGGCTGGCTTGGAGTTATTGAACCCGGCCGCAGAACTGGAGCAAGAACCAAATATGCCAGCTGCGCACATTGCCGCGATGCTGAACGCTCAAGGTCCCAACTTTAATTGCTTGACTGCCTGCGCGGCGAGCAGCCAAGCCGTGGGTGAAGCGACGGAACTGATTCGGAGAGGAGATGCTGACGTCATGCTTGCTGGAGGTGCGCACAGCATGATTCACCCCTTTGGCGTCACCGGATTTAATCTTCTCACAGCTCTCAGTGAAAGCAACGAAGAACCAACAAAAGCTAGTCGACCATTTGATCGACTTCGAAACGGATTCGTGCTGGGTGAAGGTTCTGCGATGGTCATTTTGGAAGAGCTTGACTCAGCCAAAAACCGCGGAGCGAAAATTTACGGAGAAATCGCTGGCTACGGCACAACAGCAGATGCCTATCGAATCACCGACATCCCACCAGATGGTCACGGTGGAATCGCTGCCATGAGAATGGCTATTCGTGATGCTGACCTAACACCTGATCACATTGATTATGTCAACGCCCATGGAACCAGCACGACCGTTAATGACAAAGTAGAATCCAAAGCGTGTCGAGAAGTCTTTGGAGCAAGAGCAGACAATGTTCCCGTCAGCAGCACGAAGAGCATGATGGGTCATTTAATCGCAGCGGCTGGAGTAACGGAAATGATTGTGTGCTTACTTGCAATGCGAGACTCAGTGATTCCGCCTACGATCAATTACGAGAACCCGGATCCTGAATGTGATCTGGATTACGTTCCAAATCATGCGAGAGATGCATCCGTCCGTTACGCACTCAATAATAGCTTTGGTTTTGGCGGGCAAAACATTTGTCTTTGCCTTAGCCGTTTCGAAGACTAGCCTTCCAAAGGTTTGGCCGAGCAATGACTGCATTCACCGACGCGGAACTCATTGCATTTCTGGACGAAGCGCTGCCATCAGATCGTTCCGTTGAGCTTGAAGCCGCCTTGAGATCAGATACAGAACTGCAACGCAGACTGGTGGGAATTTCTGGCCGACAGATAGCTGGCCTCCACACCATTGCCGCAATTTGGCAACGGGCCCGGCTATCCTGCCCTCGACGATCACAGCTTGGTCAATTCCTGCTTGGCGCTCTTGGAGACGAGGAAACCGAATACATCCGCTTTCATATCAAAACGGTTGGCTGCCGTTACTGCGAAGCAAATCTGGCAGACCTCCAGCTTGAAATTGGTCGCGATGAATCCTCAAATCGAAGACAACGGTACTTTCAAACGAGCGCGGGATACCTCGGTGGCAAGAAATAATGGATGCCTTATCAAGCAGCCCGATGATGCATCTTCTCCAGACGATTCAGCGTGGTCACTAGATGGTTCCACTCAGTCATTGCGTCCAACGTTGACATTTCACAGGCATCATCTCGGTCGAAGCCTTGATCACTGATAGTCACTTTTCCCGACAGAACGGCGTAGGGCGTCTCGGGTGATTGCTCTGTGGATTCAATGGAATCTCCATGAGTGTCCGCGAAGGGTACTACCTGCTCAATAGCTTTTTGCACCGCCCACATCGCTGCATTTCGATTTGTCTCAGCCTCAATTACCCTTCGAAAAGAACCTGATTGAACATAAAACTTTGCCATTTTCTTCTCCGGCTAAATAAAAGTCAGGGCGAATCGATCAATATGCGATGAATCTCAAGATCGTCGTTCGGAATCAGAGATCTCGCCTGCACAGTGATGATCGCGAAGTTTTTGACAAGTCTGGTCAACCTTGAATCAAAAAATGAAACAAACTGCCGAAGCGTTTATATCAAAACCAGCTGTCGCGAATCACTTCGCGACACTCCAGAGCGAGATTGCCTGACACGGCCGGAAACCAAAAACAGTCGAGAAGAAAACAGATTCATCTACACTGCACAGGGCAGGCAAGACTGACATCCCCCTCCCGAATTAAAAAGACAACACCAAGAATTCCTAGCTGCCCTATCGTATTCGTCACAACAAGAGATCTCGTCGCCAGAATTGAACTTCTTTCAAATGACATCGAATGCATACTGTTTACCGATGTTCGTTTTAGTCGCTGGGTCCGCCCCAGTATTGGTGGGTCGGTTACTTGGTTTATCGAATTCGTTGAGGCTTTCAGATAGCGTGACACCTCTTCTTGATTGAGGACCTACCCTACGACCAGTAAACAGGCATTGAGATCGTCTTCGATTGGCTTTGAAGCATATTCAAGCAATACCCGCTCCCTTACCATAAGTTAACCACGCTAATCTGAGCAGTTTTAGAAAGTCATGTGAGTAGTAGCGACGAACCAAAAAGCGAGAAAAAATCAGGATCTTTGATTCATAATGCTTTAACAATTGCTGCAGAGATCAAACCTAAGAATTTTCCTCGGCAAGACTTGATTGAACCAACACATTTCCAAAACATCGCAACCGCCTTCAAACATAAAGAGAAACAGCATGCCAGACTTTGCCAGAGGACCGTTTCCTTCAACGAGAATGCGAAGGCATCGATCTCACGAATGGTCACGCCGCCTTGTTCAAGAGACTCAACTTAGTGTCAACGACCTAATCTGGCCCCTATTCATCATTGATCAACCTGCATCCGAATCGGTTCCGAGTTTACCAGGGGTCAAAAGATTAGGTACTGATGAAGTGGTGGCTGCCGCAGAACGAGCATGTCGCTTGGGGATACCTGCAATCGCTCTATTCCCGGCGACTGATACGAGCTTGAAAACAGAAGACGCAATCGAGGCGACGAACCCGGACAATCTTGTCTGCAGAACTGTTCGCAACATCAAAGATGCAGTTGGTGATCAACTTGGAGTCATTTGTGATGTGGCTTTAGACCCTTACAGCAGTCACGGTCAAGATGGTCTTGTAAGAGATGGCTGTATCCTCAACGACGAAACCATCGCCGTTCTTTGTCAGCAGGCGATTATCCAGGCTGATGCGGGCTGCGACATCATCGCACCAAGCGACATGATGGATGGACGCGTCGGAGAAATCCGAGATGCACTAGATGATCATGGACATCAAAATGTTCAGATCATGTCTTACGCTGCCAAATATGCCAGCTCGTTTTATGGCCCTTTTCGTGACGCAGTGGGATCATCGACCAACCTGGGCACAGGTGATAAAAAGACCTACCAACAATCACCCCATCAAACGGATGAAGCATTGCATGAGGTGGCTCTCGATTTACTCGAGGGCGCTGATAGCGTCATGATAAAACCGGGAATGCCCTACCTTGATATCCTTCAAAGAGTGAAAGAGACCTTCAGAGTCCCCACCTACGTCTATCAGGTCAGCGGAGAGTACGCGATGCTTTGTGCTGCCGCTGAACGCGGATGGCTAGACAGACGCCAAACAATCTTGGAAAGCCTGCTTGCATTCAAGCGTGCTGGTGCAGATGGAATTTTGACTTACTTCGCCGAAGAAGTCGCTAGCTGGATTCAGCAGGATTAATTCATGGGATCACTCCAAACAGGCGTTAATGCAGAAGAATCTACTCAATCGACCTTTGACGCCCTCGTTCAAAGAGCCGACAAACGCTTTCAATGGCACTGGCAACAAACAATTGTTGCAGGTACCGAAACCAGAATAGCTGTTGCCTCAGATCCCGATGGCATGCTCATTGAGGCTTGTCGCCGACAAGATGAGGGCGAGGAGGGTGTAATCGACCCGTTTTGGGCGACCACATGGCGAGCCGCAGCGGGCCTTGATCACTATTTGAATCGTATTGAATTGACCGGAAAGCGTGTCCTCGAGGTCGGCTGCGGAACTGGCCATGTTGGCCTCTCGGCAGCCTTGCGGGGTGCTTCTGTCACGCTCACGGATGGCGTTTCTGATCCGTTGCTTCTCGTGCAACTAAGTACTTGGGAATTACGAGATCAATGCACTATCAGGCGATTAAGGTTTGGGTTGGATCAATTAGAGCAACCAAAGTTCCCGATCATCGTCGGCAGCGATGTCACTTATCTCCGTCAACTTTGGCCAGAACTAAATGAGTGCTTGAAACAGCACCTCGCTCCGGGTGGGCAAGTTTTTCTTAGCGACCCATTCCGTATCATCGCAAATGAATTCAAGCAATGGCTTGGTTCAACAAACTGGAACTACGACGAGACGAGCATTGAACTGAATGATGATCGCGAGCACCCAATACGGATAATGAAGTTAACGAGGTCATGAAGTGCAAATTCACACTCAACGAACACCTACTTCAATCAATGATCGTCCAGTGCCTCCGCGATTACCGTTTGATCAGGAAGCGTCAATTTCAAACTCTTCGGGTAACTTGTAACTTTCTCTTTCGGCAGCCTGACGAGTCGTTATCAGAATCTCACTTTCGCCTGAATCACTTTCAGCAATAACCCATATCAGAGATTGCTTAATATCACTTGGTCCTGTGGCTGACTTATCAGGATTTGCCTGCACCACTAAGTCAGTAAGGACTGCCCGTAAAGATTGCTCTGATTTTGAGAAATCTCGCACCTGCTGGTTTTGCGTGATTCCCATCAGTTCTAAATCCCCACCAACAATCCGAGCCTTCGGCATTTGGTTACCATCAGGTAATCCTTCTTGAAACGCATTAGAAATCGCCTCCAATGCGAACTCCAGTGATTCCTGATCAAACGAAACTGTCATCTCAAGATCGAGCATTTGTTCGACTGACAGCATTTCCACCGGCGCGACGGTGGTGCTGGATGCATCACCAGACGAGGGCGTATTCATGGCTAGAAGACCAGCAAAGAACACCTGTGGAAATGCGTTCTGAGGCAGATAAGCATTGGCCACCACGGCATTATCCGACAGGCCAAATCGCACTCTTGCGAGCAGGTACTCCATCATCTGTGGCATTCGACTTGCCAAAAGTCGCCATGACGAATCAGGTACTGATTCAAGAATAAATTCGTTTGCCCAATTCGGCCATGAGCTAACCGTTGTGTTCACTTTATTCATCAACGCTGCTTCGCTGATACCACCACTGGGAGCAAATCTGGATTCAATAAAAACCGACTCGTCACCATTCAACTTAATGGTGATCAATCCGGCATTGATATCAGGTTGCGTGAAACGTTTCAGAGGTCCCACTAATTCAGGCATCGCTGTAGTGAGCATCGCGCGCCCATCAGCAAAAAGGAAATTAGGGGTGAACAAAACGATGAAGTCAGAATCAACACTTGTGCTTGACCAAAGTGCCTGCGATGTCCTAGGCAGCGGGATTTCCCCACCTTCCAAACTTGCAACCTCGCTAATACGTGGCACCGTACCGACAGCATATGCCGACACTAAACCGCTCTCTTGGTCTACATTCCAATAATACGCATCCGATCCGTCTTGATCCCCAACGAAGATCTTTTGATTTTCTCTTGTTCGGGCTTCCTCAACGCCCAATAGTTCGATTAACTCGGTGGAGTCCACTGGCTCGTTCAATTCAACCGCAATAGAAACTTCAGGCCATCCCGCTTCTCCGGAGTAGAGCGATATCGTCAGTCGCTTGACATTTGTCGCATCTGCTTTCAGACGCTCAACTGCCTGCTCAAGCATCCCCTCCGCTCCGGTAGACACTCCCGAAATGAGATCGTCAGCCAGGGGATGTTTTAGGAATTCACTCAAACGCAATGACAGAATGACGGAAGGGCCCGGTGGCAGCAACGACAATGGAACCGTCGGCGAATCGGTCCCGTAAGGTGGAGCAAAAAGTAGACTATCGTCTTCGATGATTTGATAACCAGCCACGACAGTGGATTCCGTCGTTTCCTCCGTTTGATCGGTATCCTGCTTACCGCCGGTAACAGAGGGTACAACGGTTGGCAGGGGGCGTCGCTTACGCGGCTCAGGTTCCGTGGTATCCTCACTCGGCGTCCTAACGATTAAACCGATCAGCAGAATCAGTACTGCAACACACATCCCGCCCAAAATCAGAGGTGCTTTCGTTTTTTTCTTTCGTCGACGACTTTGCCGACGATTCATCGATGACTCAAATTCACCGTCCGGATCATCGACGGTTATCTCAGCGGACACCTGATGGATAGGGCGATCCGCTAACGAGACTTTCTGAATGGGTCGATCAACCTCGATGACCACGGGCGCAATATTATCGGTTACCTCAACATTGAATTCTTTGAAACCCAATGTTTTGTTAGCCACAATCTCACCCGAATCTTCAGTGGAGGGATGACCTATCGCTGATTTACCAGTGGAATCCTCCGCATTCCCATCACCATTTGCGTCTCGTTGAAGACATTCTTCCTCTTCCTTTGCATTGGCATTGATACCGGGTTCGCGTGAAGTCGGTTGCATTTCTGGAGGCCCTTGTTGAGCCATCCTTGTATCTTTTTCTGGAACAACAGGATTCTTGATATCCGATTGTTCTGAACGCGCACGAGTTCGAGAATCCTTCACTTCAGGCAACTTCATTCCTGCTGAAACACCCTGCTCTTCCCCTGGCTTCAAAGAGCTTTTTTTCTCGACGTTCTGTGTCGCAGCAATAGTTTTTTTCTCGGAATTTGTTCGAGAATCTTTCTTTCCCTGCTGAACTCCCGATTGCTCAACGACGGGAGCTACCTTCTTTTCCGATGGAGGCTTCTTCCGCGATGTACGTCTCTTTTCTTTGATCTCCGGTTCTGGTTTGTTCTCAGTTAAGTTGTCACGCGATCCTTCGGCAGATGCTGCATCCGAAGGGGTTAACAATACTTCAGCAGCGTGAAGCGCATTCTCAAATTCCTGTACTGTCTGAAATCTTGCTTGTGGTTTTTGTGCTAGAGCAAAGGCGAGCACACGAAAGAGAGGTTCTCCAGAGACCCCAGCATCGATTGCCTCCGACAGCTCTCTCGGAATGATCCATGACTGACCCTGTGGTTCCGAACCCGAATAAGGATCTCGCCCTGTGGCTAGACGAAATAAAACGCAACCGAGACTAAAGATATCCGTCTGGCTGGACAAGGATTGTCCCCCGAGGACAGCTTCAGGAGCAACAAATCGCGTCGAGTCATTAGACACCTTCAATTCTGCTTGTTGAAGATCAAGACTTGGCTCAAGCAATAAAGTCACTTTGCCATCCTTACCAATCCAAAGATGATCCAAAGTCAAGCATCCATGAACAGATGATAGCGAGTGAATTGCATCCAAGGCCTTAGACACAGCGATCCCTAATCGGCAAACCGTTTTGTGATCAATCGCCGATTTGGTCATCCGTTTCTTCGAAAGCGTTTTCCCCGGAGGCAACACCGAGAACAAGTAACACGATTCGCCATCTTTCGTGATTTCAAAACTTTGAATTGAATCACGTTCCCTGTTGGAAGAGCCAACTGCATCGAAAAGCAATGGCGAGATTGAATCCTCGCGCATCTCGATCAGAAGCCCCAAATCATTGGTTGAGATTTTTTTAGCTGATGTCCAGTTCTCAAAAGGTGTGTCGACCTCATCAGAAACCAACAAATAATCCCCAACCTTCAGCGCGCGTCCGCCCTTCCCTAGCAACTGCTTGGCCTGAAACTTCGTTAACAAGCCCTTCTTAATAAGGTAGTTTGCGACCAAAACAGGATCACCTAGCCGCGCGCCGCTATTCTTTTTGTCCAGTGAAACTTGCAGTGTTTTGCAATCCTTGGCGGAGCAAATACCCGAACTCTCAAGTCGCTTCCAGAAATCACTTAACGAAATGGTCATTCAAACTTCAGGGGGAAAGGCAAAAGGTTGATCATTCAGCATCACAGTCAGTTTACTTGATAGACGCCCGCAAGCCGACCACAACCGCTGCAAAGCCAAAAAACGATGGGTTATTCAAGCACCCTAATAACAAATTTAGTGGTGGGATACAGGGGCTTCAGACCGCTATTTTGGTTCTCCATGGTATCCCTTGATATGGTTGACTAAACTCTCAGAATTCCCTGGACCAAGGATATTGCAATCAACTCTGGGAATTATTTCCTAGAGTGAGTTGAGGAATTGTTACCTTTGAACATTGTCTACCTAACATCCGAAGCAATTCCTTTTGCAAAGACCGGCGGTCTCGGAGACGTGGGTGGCACGCTGCCGACACAACTCGCCTCGATGGGACATCATGTCTCAGTAATCCTTCCCGCTTTTCAAAGCATTTATTCAGCGGGCATCGAAATTGCCCCGACCGATATTAGCTTTGCTATCTCAATGAGGCCGGGAAAAGTTGTTGGATGTCGTTTGTTACGCAGCAAACTGCCCGGCAGTGCAGTAACGGTCTGGTTTCTTGATCAGCCTCAATATTTTGATCGAGATTCTCTGTATGGGTCCACTGAGACGGATTTCCCGGACAACGCCGAGCGATTCACTTTTTTTAATCGAGCAGCAGTCCAAGCAATCCATCGCCTGGAGCTAAATCCAGAAATCATTCACTGCAACGACTGGCAGACCGGACTCGTCCCTGGCCTGCTCAAATATGACCCAAGTCTCAATCAGTGTTTTCGTGATACCGCCTCCCTGATAACGATTCATAACCTTGCATACCAAGGTCATTTTCCAGCACAGTGCTTCGAATTGACAGGTCTCAGTTGGGACCATTTTCATCCCAACTCATTCGAGTTCTATAACCACCTGAACTTTTTAAAAGCAGGAATTATTTCGTCGGACATGGTAACAACCGTTAGTCCACAATATGCCAAAGAGATAACAACGCAACAGCATGGATGCGGACTAGATGGCGTCTTACGATCTGTCTCAAATCGACTGATTGGAATTACCAATGGAATTGACGAATCGATCTGGAACCCTGCAACCGACCCGGCGATTACAGTTAACTACGATGTGTCATCGTGGCGAGAAGGAAAAGCGTCGAATAAGCAAGCACTTCAAAAGCGACTTGGTCTTGAACAAAACCTAGATGTTCCACTGATCGGTCTCGTCGGGCGACTAGCTGCCCAGAAGGGTTGGGACCTGGTTTTGCCTGTCTTACGATGGCATCTATCGGAACGTCGCCCAACTCAGTGGGCTGTACTCGGAAGCGGCGATCCTCGCTATGAACGTGAACTGCGAGAGCTTTCCAACAAGTATCCAGAACAATTCGCTTTACACGTTGGCTTTAGCGATAACCTTGCTCACCAGATAGAGGCATCATCGGACCTTTTCTTGATGCCGAGCCACTATGAACCCTGTGGCCTGAATCAACTCTACAGCCTCCGATACGGCAGTATTCCTATCGTGAATCCCACCGGCGGCCTTGCCGATACGGTCATCAACGCTAGTACAAGCAACATTCAAAACAACACGGCGACCGGTTTCCACCTCGAAAGACCGCATCCCAGAGCACTTGATGAAGCATTGGGTAAAGCCTTGCATCTGAAGTACCACCAACCAAAAGATTGGTCCCAAATCGTTGAGACCGGCATGTCGCAGGATTGGTCATGGCATCGCAGCGCCGAGGCGTACCTTGTTCACTACAAGAAAACGATTGCACGTAAAAAAAGAAAGGTCCAATCGGATTGACCCCGTTCGTTGTATCCATGCATTGAAAACAGGTCACAACCTGAGTAATCACGCAAAGACCTCGACTAAATATCAGAATCTGCCACTGTGCTTACGATGACGAATGGTTCGTGACGGAATGCCACCCAAATGTCTGGAAAAAACCAAGCATCCAACAGAACAAGCTGCAGTGCAAAGATGAAAATCGATGAAGCATGCGAATCAAGATATGACCCAGTCGATGATAACTGGACGCTTTTTGCTCCTAATCGCATAACACGACCTATTGAACTCGACATTGCATCAGACTTAAAGAAAACTGAAGCCAGTTGCCCCTTTTGCCCGGGTCAAGAATCACAAACCCCTCCAGCGATTTGGCTCGGCAAAGCAATTGGAAAGCAACAAGATCCAGTCCGCGTTCAACTTACCCAACAAGTTGAACCTGAATTGGATTGGTCGGTGCGAGCGTTCCCAAACCGGTTCCCAGTCGTTCAGCATGACGCCATCACTTCACCGCATCATCCACCGCTCCCAAGCAAGTATCTCGCAACGACCGGTGGTCACGAAGTCATTGTTGACACGCGAACTCACACAGATCAAATCTCAGAAACAAGTGCTGTAGAAACACAGCTGATGTTTCTTGCAATGAAGGACCGCATCAATACCTGGAAGCAATTTCATGAAATACGGAACATTGTCGCATTTAAAAACTCAGGAGCTGCCGCCGGTGCATCGCTGAAGCACTCCCACTGTCAGCTCATCGCAACAAATCATTTACCCTCTCGTCTTCAAAGAAACCAGGCTCGTCTCGAAGCCTATCGAGAGAAACGTGGTCGTTGCATTCACTGTGACCTCATTGGTGAGGAAACGAAGGAAGGCAAACGAATCGTCGCTATCGACGAAGACTTAATCGCTTATTGTCCTTACGCAAGCCCGCTTCCAATGCTTGCTCGCATCACCACTCGTCAACACCACGCCGCCTTCGAGGAATTAAGCGACAGCTTGGTCCTCAAAATTGCATCACTAACACGAGATGTCATCTTGGGGTTGCAAAAAATACACGTCAATGCGTCCTACAACTTGGTTCTATCAACAGTGCCGCCAAACTCATCCTGCAACAGCGAGGCTTTTCATTGGACGCTGGACATCTGCCCAAGACTTTCCCGAATTGCTGGCTATGAGATTGCGACAGAGAGCTACATCAACCCAGTGATGCCAGAAAATGCAGCGTTGCAATATCAGGAAATCCTACGGGAAAGAAATTGCTAGTAAGGGTTTTGAAAATGAATACATACGTGCCCCGATTATTGAAGCAGGTAATATTCAACAAAACTGCTTCGCTGTTTTAGAGCACTCGATCTCAGCATCTCGTGATTGATACTTGCCCATCCTCAGCGTCGTCCATAAGACGAATCGATCAATGAAAAAACCCGCCCGACTTTGTTTAACTTTCCACAACCATCAACCAGTGGGGAATTTCGATTGGGTCTTTGAGCAAGCCTACCAAGATAGCTATCTGCCTTTTCTTGATACGTTTGAACCATTTGAACAATTGAAAATATCGCTGCACTCTTCGGGCCCTCTGATGCTCTGGCTTGCAGAAGAACACCCTGAATACTTGAATCGTGTTCGCGAATTATGTAAATCTGGTCGCATAGAAATACTCGGCGGACCAATGTATGAACCCATCATGACCATGCTTCCGCCGCGTGACGCCGTAGGTCAAATTCAGGCCTATGCGTCATGGATTCGGGATTTTTTTGGTGTCTCGCCCCGAGGCATGTGGTTACCAGAACGAGTCTGGGAACCACAACTGACTTCTATCCTGGCGAATGCCGGTATCGAATACACGATTCTTGACGACTTTCATTTTAAATCAGCGGGGCTTTGCGATGAGGAGCTATATGGCTACTTCCTCACTGAGGATAACGGCAAACTTCTACGAGTCTTCGCCGGATCTGAATCGCTTCGATACAGGATTCCTTTCCAGGCAGTGGATGAAACGATTGATTACTGCCAAGCCGTGGCAGAGCAATTCCCGGATTCAATCCTGACGTTTGGAGATGATGGGGAAAAGTTTGGAAGCTGGCCCGGGACGAAGGAGCATGTCTATGACGGTCAATGGCTTCGGAATTTCTTCCAAACATTGAGCAAGAATCAGCATTGGCTGCGAACCATGACACTCAGCGAAGCGGTGTCGGAAACAAGGCCCTTGGGTAAGATCTATCTGCCAAATAGTAGCTACCGAGAAATGACCGAGTGGTCACTTCAAACTGAACAACAAGAAAGAAGACAGGGTTCAATCGCTCAACTGGCGATTCGGTTCGATCACGAAATCATACGACAAGGGCTACCTCAAGGATTTTGGCGTAACTTCAAGACCAAATACAGTGAAACGAGTGAGATGTATGCGAGAATGATGTACGTCAGTCATGGCATTGAAGCGGCGATCACTGCAGGGGTCTCATCAGAAAACCTTGAAGTCGCCAAAATGCATCTTTATCAGGGCCAATGCAACTGCTCGTATTGGCATGGAGCTTTTGGTGGTGTCTACCTTCCGCATCTTCGAGATGCAATCTACAAGCACCTGATCGCTGCAGAAAAAAACCTAGATCAATCCTTGGGTAGGCAAGAAGAACTTCACTGGCAAATCACAGATTTTGACTTTGACGGCAACGATGAAATCATGGTCAGAAACGCGATGACTAGTCTTTGGATAGCACCGTCACGTGGTGGTTCCATTTACGAAATGGACATCTATCCCATCGAGCATAATCTGTTAGCCACACTGCAACGCAGGCGTGAAATCTATCATCAAAAAGTTCTGGATGGCCCAAAAGAAGAAAACGATGACCTAGCCAGTATTCACGATCGAGTGGTATTCAAACAACCAAACTTAGATCAACACCTTATCTATGATACTTACCCACGGAAGTCTCTCGTTGACCACTTCCACAGCGTTGACACAACGATTGACGCAATCAAAAAAGGAACGACTGTTGAACTGGGCGACTTCGTTGACGAACCGTACGATTCAACAGTAAATCAACACCCTGAGAGATTGAACGTTCGACTTCACCGACAAGGTAAAGTGATGAATTACCCGTTGGATCTGAGTAAATCTGTCCAACTCGAAAGGAATTACAATAGAATCCGAATCGGATACAACCTTGAAAACATCTCCGCTGATGCCAAGTTCATCTTTTCACCTGAATTCAACTTTTCTGGCTTACCAAGCAATCAGGAAGACCGATTTTTTAGTGATCTTGATGGAAATCGATTGGGGCACCTTGGAACAACACTTGATCTACAAAGCACCCAACAGATAAGCCTAAGTGATCAGTGGCTGGGCATTGACATTCAACTCTCTTGGAGTCAGCCAAGCGGATTATGGGCGTACCCTGTTCAATCCGTCAGTCAAAGCGAAAGTGGCTTTGAATTAGTCCACCAGAGCGTCTGTGTTATGCCCTACTGGATCATCGATGGCCAATCAAAGAATGATTGGGATCTCTCGATGGAGATTAAAATTGTTTGCGAAAGTGGTGAGTCAGATAAAGCATCACCATGAAAAGGCAAAAAATTCTTTGGCACTCGCCTGTAATTGCAGCACCGATCTATACGATGCTTGTAGCGACCCTAATCGCAACGATGCCTCCTCAATAACCTGTTCAAAATCAGCATCACTCATTGATGAAAAAATCAGGCGTTTTCTGTGGGTAGAGTCTCTATCCCGAAATCCGTTTAGGAAAGGGAAATTCGAGGACAAATTTTGTACCCCGACCTGCCTCGCTTTGGACACTGATTCTTCCGCCGTGAGATTCAATGATTCTTCTTGCGGTCGGTAATCCTAACCCCGTCCCACCATCCTTCGTGCTGTAAAAGGGCTCAAACATGTGTAATACCGTGACATCATCCACACCTCGGCCAGTGTCAATTAAATCAAGAGCGACACTCGTGCGAGTCGTATAGGTTCGGACCATTAACTGCCCCCCCCCTGACATCGCCTCAATTGCATTCTTCACCAAATTCATTAAAGCAGCCTGCAAAGAATCGCTGTGCAAAAGTATCGCAGGTAGATCGGTATCCAAATACTTTTCGACGTCAATATCTTCCTGTTCAGCCTGAGCTTGGTAAGCGCGAAGAACGAGGTCAATTTGGTCATTGAGGCTACCAGGTAGTAAATCAATATCTCGCAAACGGGTGTAACGTAAGAAATCCCTGAGCAACGATTCCATCCGCTCGCATTGTCCGCGAACAATATCGATTCGATTAAGAGGTCGACGACTCAGCCGCGAGTCCATTTCCGCGAGGTCCTCGCTCAGTAGATCGATGTTCATATGGATGACAGAAAGCGGATTCTTGATCTCATGCGCGAGGGATCCCGCCAACTCGGCGAGCTCCTCGTATCTGGCCCGCATCGGATCAATCTCGGTGCTCTTTTCATTTGGATTCATATTGAACTAAATCAAGCTGAGTAATCTTGGATTCGGTAAACGTATTGTATCGCAGAAGATTAGCATCGAAATCGCAGCTAGCCCGCTAGATCAGCTATAATTGCAATTCGTTCCAATTCTTCTTGGCCATGGAGCATGCACTGCCTCAGTAACTTCATCAGTGCAATGAAAGGACTGATCCTTGACTACATGAAAAGGCCGAGAAATTTGCTTATATTTGCCGCTGACAGAGGCATCAGCAAGCAATCATCATTAGTTTGATCTGGTTAGCACCCTTGTTGAAGCACAGCGAGGAAACGTAATTTGGAGTCCAGTCCTCGGCGCCGGAGCTTTGGATTTTAAATATCGGCCAACGGGTCTAACTTGATTGTGTCAACGTGGTAGCTCCACGTCTGTTCGGTCGAAATCACACCTTCCATCACACATTATTTTCACGAGGCCCCTGCTTCGACGATGTCCAACGCAGCTCAAGAAAACACAACCGATCCCTATTTCCAATCCCTATTCGCTGATCGAATCGGAGGCGTGAACTACGGTAAAGACACGGAAATCTATAAATTCGAAAAAATCAAACGAGCAAAACGGAAAGCTTTATCAGAGCATCCTGACCGTGAGTTACTGGATTTTGGAATCGGTGAAAATGACTCAATGGCGGATCAGTCAGTCCGCGACGTGATGGCACAGGAGATCAATAAAACCGAAAACCGAGGCTACGCAGATAATGGCGTTGCGGAGTTCAAAGAAGCTGCTGCGAGATTCATGAGTCGTCGCTTCTCGGTTGAACTCGATGCCGCGACGCAGTTCAACCACTGCATCGGCAGCAAACCGGCATACGCGATGCTGCCAGCTTGCTTCATCAACCCCGGTGATATCACGCTGATGACCGTACCGGGATACCCTGTCGCCGCGACACACACCCGATACTACGGTGGAGAAGTCTTTAAACTGCCTTTACTCGCGGAGAACGATTTTCTCCCTGATTTAGATTCAATTCCAGACGATATCTACCGCCGTGCAAAACTACTGGTATTGAATTACCCCAACTCACCGACTGGTCGCACGGCGACACCCGAATTTTACGAAAAAGTCGTTCGGCTCGCGAAGGAAAAAGAGTTCGTTGTTGTCCAAGACGCCGCTCACATTCTTCTCACCTTTGACGGTGAAGCACGAAGCTTCTTACAAACACCGGGTGCCGCCGACGTCGGCGTCGAGGTTCACTCCATGAGTAAGGGCTTCGACATGATCGGTTGGCGTATGGGATTTGTCTGCGGCAATGCGCGTATTGTCTCGGCCTTTGCTGATGTGAAAGACAACAGTGACAGCGGTCAGTTCATTGCCACTCAGAAAGCTGCTGCTGCCGCGTTGGATAACGATGCCCTTCCAAATCAAATCCATGAAAAATACCGTCGACGTTTAGACAAATTGGTAACGACGCTTAGAGATTGTGGCTTTGAGTGCGAAATGCCCGGTGGCACCTATTTTCTTTACACCAAAGCACCAAAAGGTACCGAAGCCGGGGAACAATTTGCTGCTGCAGAGGATGCCACGCGCCACCTCATTGAAGAACTCGGAATTGTCACGGTTCCTTGGGATGATGCCGGATCCTTTCTGAGATTCAGTGTTACCTACGTGGCAGACAGTGAAGCCGACGAAGATAAGCTGATGCTGGAAACAAAGATGCGGCTGAAAAATGCAGCGTTGTGTTGGTAAACGTCGCAGGGAAGAGCGATTGAGGCATTGCATAAAAAGCCAATCGACTCAGCAAGTATTGCGCAACAACCGTTCGTGAGACGCCCAATCTTCTCGGACGCTGAACCAACGTTGTTGTTATCGAAAAACCGCTTCGCTACAGGGATTTTTGATTGCGATTTCAATCAGCGCATGAAAAAAACACTTGCCAAAAACGGTAAGTGTTTTAAAAAAGTTTTGATGATCGGAGATTTCAACCAGCCGACTTAATAAGCTTAACCAGCCGACTCTTGGTTCGAGCAGCGGCATTTCGATGAATCAGCCGTTTGCTGGCCGCTTGATCAATCGATTTTTGAGCTCGTCGAAACTCTGACTGTGCTGAATCAGCATCGCCTGCCTTCACAGCTTCCTGAACCCGTCGAATTTGCGAGCGTAGGTTGCTTCTTGCAGAACGGTTTTGCGAACGTAATTTGTCGTTTTGTCGAAGGCGTTTCTTCGCACTGGCGGTATTTGGCATCTTGTTTAGACGTCGTCGACGTCGTCTTACTGGAAGTTAAATTTTTCGAAATTTTTTGCGGTCGCGTAGTATGGCGACCAACTCGCCCGCTGTCCAGAGTCGATATGTAATGCGCACAATGCGAATTATGAAAGGTTGTGTCTATCTTATCGGCGCCGGACCCGGCGATCCTGCTCTTTTGACGCTTCGTGGCGCCGAACTGCTATCGATCGCGGAAGTCGTGCTCTATGACGGGCTCTGTAACCCCGAAATCCTTGCCCATGCTCCCCAAGCTGAACAGATTTGTGTGGGAAAACATGGTCAATCACGCATTTGGCGGCAAACCGAAATCATCGACGAAATGCTCGCGCAAGCCCGAAGTGGCAAAGCCGTAGCCCGCCTAAAGGGGGGTGACCCAGCCGTTTTTGCCAGAACCGCCGAAGAAATTACAGCTCTGTCGGATGCAAAAATTCCGTTTGAAATTGTTCCCGGGATCACCGCGGCACTCGCTGCCGGTTCGTATGCCGGAATCCCCGTGACTCATCGTGGGCTCGCCTCGGCGGTTGCTTTGGTTACCGGCCACGAAGAACCAGACAAGTGTGAATCAGCTCTGGATTGGGCTTCGCTCGCGAAATTCCCGGGTACATTGGTAATCTACATGGGTGTGACGACCGCAAAAACTTGGACCGATCACTTGATTTCCCAAGGTAAGCCACCGAGCACCCCTGTTGCCATCATCCGAAGATGCAGTCTTTCGGACCAACAAACGATTCGGTGCTCACTTGGCGAAATCCCTGACCTGCTTCAAGAGCGGGGAAAAATCCGCCCTCCTGTTATCGTAATCATCGGTGAGGTAGCCAACCTTCAAATGGAGCCCTTTCAAAGAACCCGATCTGAACAGCCTCTATCGGGTCAATGTGTGTTGGTGACACGACCAACCCAACAGGCTAACTCACTCGCGACACCCTTGCGCGACCTAGGGGCAAATGTCCTTTTTCAGCCCATGATCAAGATCTCACCTCCTGATCAATGGTCCGAAGTGGATGAACTGATCGACAATCTTTCATCTTGGGACTATTTAATCTTTTGTAGTCAGAATGGGGTTCGTTATTTCATGAACCGCGTCCACGAGAGAGGATTTGACTCTCGCTGTCTCTTTGGTGTGAAGCTTGGAGTGGTGGGAACGAAGACAGGTCAAGCACTCAGGGATTTTCATCTCGAACCCGATTTTATTCCCGATGTTTTCACCGCTGAAGCACTTTCAATGACACTGGGCGATTCGGCTCAGGGCAAGCGGGTTGCGATCCTTCGTGCGAGTCGAGGAAAAGACGAGATTGCCAATCTGCTTCAACAGTTTGGTGCTCAGGTAAAGCAAGTCGTTACTTACCAACACGAAGACGTGGAAGAAATTGACACCAGTCTTTTGGCTTTGGCGGAAGCAGCGAAAATTGACTGGGTTACGGTTATGAGTGGCGAATCAGCAAGGAACCTTTATCGAACCTTTGGTGATCGGCTTTCGAAGATGAAGATTGCCTCCATCAGCCCGTTGACATCGAGGGTCATCGAAGAACTAGGCTTCAATGTCGTCGCTGAAGCAACTCCTCACACAACCTCAGGTTTAATTGACTCCATGATAAAGGCTCGAAAATGATTCCCAAGTCGTATCAAAGAATGCAGCAGATGCATCCCGAGCTAATGCAAGCGTATGAAAGTTTTGGTGAGGAAACCCGAAACGCTGGTCCTCTTTCAGAACGAGAAATCTCACTTGTCAAATTGGCTATCTCCCTCGGTGCAGGCCTCGAAGGTGCCGCACACTCTCATGCTCGCAAGGCACTCCAGTCTGACTGCTGCTCGGAAGACTTGTTTCACGTTGCGATTTTATCAGCACCCACAATCGGATTTCCAACCATGATGCGGGCGCGTTCTTGGATAAATGATGTTGTTGAGAAGCAAAACAATGCCTAGCTGTGTTCAGTCATCATTGCTAGGTGTTGTGTTGAATGGTGGGCAATCAAGCAGAATGGGTCGAGATAAATCATCCCTTCAATTGCTTGATGGAAATAGCTTCCAGGAATTTGCGGTGCAACGCCTGCACACCGTATGCCAACAGGTGGTGATCTCTGTACACAACAATCCCGTGATGAATCTGCCATCAAAGACGAACATCATTGTGGATCAGGGCGAAGGTCATGGCCCAATGGTTGGAATGTTGTCTTCTTTAACACATGCTGACCAAAACGGTCTGGAAGGATGTATCTTTACACCGATCGATACTCCCTTGCTTCGGCCAGAAGATCTCAAACTGCTTTTAGATGCATGGGTTCAATCACCGGAAAAACCGGTATGCGCAGTCAATCAAAGCGAGATGCGATTGGAACCGCTAATCTCAATCATTCCGGCAACCTATCGATCCAAACTTCGAGTTGCCCTGAAGGCTGGGAATTTCTCAGTCTTTAAATGGATGCTCGCGAATGAAGCCGTGCAAGTAACCATCGAGCCTGAACGGCTCAAAAACGTTAATCACCCTTCAGATTTGATCCATTTGAATCAAGTTCCGCCGCAGATTAGATAATCCGTTTCGTGGCGAAATGCAGACTTTCCATCCAAACACTTAACGTTTGAGATGACAAACTTTTGTCTGGAAAGGCTAATCACCAACCTGATCAGTTGGTGCTTTCCCGTCGCATCACTGATTCCGCGACCATTTCACCAGAGGAAAAGTGAAAATAGCTTGGCACCCAACTTACCTCGCTGAGATCTAATCGCACTCGAACAGTCACTTCTGAACCCGGCGGAGCGGTCTCAATCGAGGCTGGAACCGTTTCGACAACGGCACCTTGAATATTAAGAAGCGCCAGCTCTGCCTCCACACGTTCTGAGACTTCAACGGTTACCGCCGTTGGCCTCACCGCAATCCGTGCACCCTCACGTGTCGCGTGAGTCGCTGTTTGCTTGACCATTGAAATTCTTCCAACTTCAATCAAGCCAAATGTGAACAACAACATAAGCGGCGCAATGGAAGCAAATTCGACAACCGCCGCCCCGGTCATCAGGCGACCACGCCTCTTTGCTTGGTATTGATTTCGATATCTGAAGATACGCTTCATGGCTCATTCCACCAGCAGAACAGGGGTCAACAAGTGTGAAGAAACATGACTACCGGTGTAGTCAACTCGAGCGTGTCGCGCGATGACTCTTTGAGGCTGCACAATCACCCGTTTGGACTCTTTCTTTCCAGTGAGTTTGACGTCTAAAATCCTCACTCCCTCCCAACGAACGATCTTGAACATTGCGTTGTTTCCGTTACCTACGACCTCGCTGTAAATTGGAATGATGCGTGTCTTTCCAATCAAACTTGCCAATTCATTCTTAATTCCAGCACTAATTCCCGTGTCCCCGTTTAATTCAAGTTCGCCATTTTCGTCAAACTCGAGTGACTTACCCAAATCAATAATGTCTTGGCGAGAGATCCCGGTCAGAACCTGCCTTGATAAGTCGTTTGTACTATTATCGGCGCCACCAATATCAACCGTACCGCGATTGCCGGGTGCACCAGTTCCTTGCGGATAAAGATTCGCCTCGTGGACCCCATCCGATCCAGATTGCACACCGTTCTCAGTGAACTGAAGCTCATCACCGGTTTGACCACTGGTCGCTGAGATCCACGTTTCAAGGTCAAGGGCAATCGGCAACACGTTTAGAATTTCTCCACTTTCCGGCTCATAAAAACCATCAATCTCATAGAACATGGCCGCCGTCGCTGTCGCATACAGACCCTGTGAAGACCTTCCCGTAATGGCACCAAAGAAAAGTGGAAGTTCACCATTGGTGGATGACTCGCGTCTTAAAGTGACTCGTACGGCATTTGTGGGTAGGTTCGTTTCTTCACTCCAGTTGCCATCAACGTTGAAGTGACCCAAGTGCAGATCGTTTGCGTCCAGAGCAGCGAAAGCTTCTCCAACGGAATTCGACGCAGCAATCCCATTGCAGGCGTCTTCAATCGACTGGTAATCGTAGTCGTCAGATCCACTCGCTTTTACTTGCTCGAATAATTCCCAGCACCCTGCCATGGCAACCGCATCTGCTGAACGCCTCAGCTCTGTCTGGACCAGACGGATATAGCCCAGGTCCATTGTCACCGCTGTGAGACCGATGACCCCAATCGACAGCAAGAGACCGAGAACAAGTGCACTACCATCTCTTGCACTTCGACTCCTGCGAACAAATCCATTGGTTGAACTGATTTGCTTCTTATCGACGATTACTGATGAACAGATAGATCGATCGCGCATCCTATGCCTCCTTAGCTTGATGTGACGGGGTAACTTGTTCATGGCGAGCGATTCACCTCGATGGTTTCAACCGTTTCGTCCAATCTGAACAAACGCACCTGCTTAAGACAGATCGAAGCAACTCGATTCTTACCAAACCCCACGTCGACATTTTCGAGGCTCTGTTCAAAACGATAGTTCTGAAGATTGACTACTGAACTCTGCTCAATCCGAACCAAGTATTCGGGCCCACCAAATTGCCCCCACTCTTGGCCATGACCATCTTTCACTGCGAAAAGTAGTTTGCCCTCCACCACAGCCATCACGTTGGTCCATTCAATCTCGTCTTCAGGATTGGAAAGAGTGATTTGCTGGGCACTGCGTTCCTCATCGACAATTTCACCCTCTCGCACTGCTGCAACATGAAATCCACCAGCAGAGAAAGATTCATCTGCCTCGTAATTCATCTGCAACTGGAAGTAGGAATCATTTTCCGCCGCGTCAGGCGTGGAAAAAAAAGTTACCTGCGGCGAAAAAATGCTCGGGTCGGGCTGAAAAGTTTTCAGTTGCCAATCTTCTTCAACTTTCCAGACCGCCGCCTCTTGAGCGACAACATTTTCAAATGCAATTACGAGATTGCAAAGTAAGAGAATCCCAACGCAGCTAAGTACTTTTAATCTAATTTCACAAGGAGGAATGAAGTTTAGGTTCATGGCTCGGATCCTCTTAATTTCGCGTTGGTGAAAAAGACCAGTAATGGCTGGTTCGATCGCAAAACTTCTCGCACTGACCCGTACCCAATCAGAGAAAGAAATGAGTCAATTCAGCCCTAGTCCGCGGCGTCCTACTGAACCGTAGGTCACATTTGCCGGGTAGGCAAATTACTGTTTAGTCAATCGGTGAGGATAAACACCGTTTTCTCTGAATGCAGGGATTACAAGGCCGGAGTGTTGTCAAATTGACACATGACGGCGTACCCTCAGAGACCAACGAAATGGTTTAAAGTAACGAATTCACTTAGCAAGATTTTCAAAAGAGCGCTCGGTAATGCAGCACAAGCAACCAAATTCAGCGATTTCGATGCTGATTGAAAAACTAAAACCCGTCGATTCTTCCGAGTTTGCTGAACTAGCTCCGGGTCGCATCACCGCTGAAGATATTCAAGCCGATCGGGATAGCCCAGCTGCCGATGTATCCGCCATGGATGGATTTGCATTTCGCATCGCTGAACTAGAAGAGCACGGACAACTACCCGTGCAAGGTGAATGCAAAGCAGGATGCCCTCCTGTTCCTCTGCAACCCAGAACCGCGTCTCGAATCTACACCGGTGCGATTGTTCCACAAGGTGCAGATTTAGTCCTCAAACGCGAAGATGCTTCTGAAAGTGAGTCAGTACTGAAACTTAAAAAACCGACTCAACAACTGACCACCGGAGACAACATTCGAAAGGCTGGCGAAAATGCAAAGCAAGGAAATCTTGTTCTAGCCGCAGGAAGCTGTATTAATTCAGCCAATGCTGCAACGATCGCAAATTTTGGACCTTCAAAAATCAAATTAGTTCGACCATTGCGCGTGGCAATTGTGACCACCGGTGATGAGGTTGGGAAATTCGAAACTTCTTCACCAGACCCTTGGCAACTTAGAAACAGTAACCTCAATTCCCTTCTCACGTTTTGTGCGGGACAACCATGGATTCGAATCGCATCGCACACACATTGCACAGATAAGAAGCAAGCCATTATTGATAACTTTCAAAATGGCCTTTCGAACGCAGATGCAGTCCTAGTCACCGGTGGCGTATCAGTCGGTGATTATGATTTTGTTCCAGATGCTATTGGTAAAGTCGGGGCCGAAATACTTTTTCACGGATTACCCATTCGACCGGGCAAGCCAATCTTGGGTGCAGCGACTCAGGAGGGAAAACTGATCCTCGGTCTTCCGGGTAATCCAGTCAGCGCGTTGATCGGATGCTGTCGGATTGGCATGCCTGTTCTTCGTTACTTGGCTGGCTTTAAGGAATGGACCCCCAGGCGTCCGTTGATACGGCTCGCTACACCAGACACGAAGACAATTCCCCTGACTTGGATGAGGCTCGTTAGCCTCAATGAAAAGGGTGACGCTGAATTATGTCCGAGCCTCGGATCTGGAGATTTAGTATCACTGGGACAAAGTACTGGATTTATCGAAATACCGCCCAATGAATGTGGCAGCGGACCCTGGCCTTACTTTGCCTGGGCATAGTAGCCTTCACACACGCTCAACCAAGATGTTGGAATCACTTCGCTACCCAAACAGTCTGAGTCAATTTTGAAGACAAAATCAAGCGATGATTTCGTGAAGCACATTACCATGCACATCAGTCAGCCGAAAATCGCGACCAGCATAGCGATAAGTCAGTTTCTGATGATCCAGACCAAGTAGATGCAAAACGGTTGCGTGCCAATCATGGATGTGACACGGTGAATCAACCGCTTCATAGCCATGCTCATCCGTAGCGCCGTAATTGAACCCACCTTTCACACCTCCGCCGGCCATCCAGATTGTGTAACCGCGATTGTTATGGTTTCTGCCATCAGCCCCTTGGGCCGCGGGAGTACGTCCGAACTCACCTCCCCATATCACCAAAGTATCATCCAATAAATCTCGCTGCTTGAGATCCTTGAGCAACGCCGCGATCGGTTTGTCACAAGCGTCAGCACGTGCTTGATGATCAGCTTTCAAGTTAACATGCTGGTCCCAGTTCCCATGAGTGACCTCAACAAATCGCACACCCGTTTCAACAAACTTTCGCGCCAATAAGCATTGCTTGCCAAAGGTTGCCGTCGTTGGATCATCAACACCATACATCTGCCTTGTTGCCTGTGTCTCATTGGAAAGATCCATCACCTCTGGCATCGCACTCTGCATTCGAAACGCTAGTTCGTAGGACTCAATCAAACCCTCAACCTCAGGTTGAAACGCCTCCCGCTTAAGTTTTTCCCGGTTCAGATCCTGAATGAAATTTAACTGCTTGCGCTGCTGACTCTGATTAAGTGATCGATGTTTAATATCGGGTATCGAAACATCTTCTCGATCACGACCAAAGCGATTTCCCCGTTCACTTCGTCCCACTTTGGTTCCACCATAAATTGCTGGTAGAAATGCGCTGCCATAATTTCTCGAGGAACTCGGAGGAGGACTAAGTGAAACAAAACCAGGAAGATTTTGATTTTCGGTACCCAAACCATACAAAGTCCACGCGCCTATCGATGGTCGAATGAACTGAGCAGTTCCCGTATGCATTTGGGTCATCGCCCCGGGATGGACAGGCTGATCACATTGCATGCTTCGTATCAAGCAAAGATCATCTGCAAATTTCGCCGTGTTGGAAAATAAATCCGAGACCCACAAACCACTCTGTCCATGTTGGCGAAATTGCCACGGTGATTTCAGTAACTTACCACCATACTTTCCAGTCTTGCCGTGATCTCTCTCCAATTGCGGCTTGTAATCAAAAGTGTCGAGGTGTGAGGGACCACCCGACATACACAAGAAAATTACACGTTTCGCTTGACTTGAAAAATGAGGTGTCCGCGGCGCGAGGGGGCCAGTCAAATTACCATTGGAATCTGCAACTTCATCTGCCAATGCGAGTCGCTCAGAGAAACCTCCACACAATCCTCCTAGAGCGAGCATACCGAAGCCAGCCGAGGTATTTGTCAGCATGTGACGTCGGGAAAATCGCTGACTTTCGCCCGCTTCTTTGGATGAAGACAAATGAGTTTGTCTGATCATGGAACTGCTCTCCAACTTGATGGTCAACATCAATCGAGGTAACGAAAATCGGCTGATGCAAAGAGGCTCTGACAGAAAGTGGCAAGACCCTCATTTCTATTTGACACTTTTGACTCAGTGCGCCATGCCTTTACGAATTCAACCGATTTGGATAACTCATCAAAAGTAGGATGTCGGTTGAAAGCAAGCTGAAAACCATACTGAATTTGATCAACAAGGCGACTGGAATGCTTGGATAACCTGTCGGCAAATGCCTCGCTACGTTCAATCACAAATGAATTATTCATCAGGTAAAGTGATTGGTTTGCCGTGTTGGAACTTTCTCGTTTACCCACCACGATACTCGAATCGGCAAAGTCAAAAACAACTAAAGATCTTGGTTCATGATCTCGAACAGAGGGTAGATAAATACTGCGGCACAATGCGTCTTCCATGTCGAGCTGCGAGGTGATCTTCCGTAATGACTCTTCAACTGCAAGGCGAAATTGGTCTCGGACAATCCCGTCAAAACGTGATCCCTGAGAAAATGCTCGACTTTGTCCGGTGATCCTACTTGGTGGAAAATTACGAGGGCTGGCGGTCACCGAATTCGAATTCCGGACCGCTTGCCCTGCCATTTGCATTGCTCTTCGATTCAATTCACGAGGATCACCAAGAAAACTACCTACCACTCGCTGATACCCCGCCTTGGATACCTCCGAACCTCGAGGTCGCGAATAATCAATCTCTCCACTGACACTCAGCATTGAATCACGAATCGACTCCGCATCAAGCTGCCGCGCAGGAAATTGCCAGAGTAAAGTGTTATCCGAATCAATCAGATGAGCCTCTTCACTAAAGTCAGAGGCAGTCCGATAAAGATGTGAAGTTGCAATCTCACGTATGATCGTTTTCATCGACCAGCCGGATCGAATTAATTGCACCGCCAGATAATCCAGCAAAGCGGGGTGACTCGGCGATTGGCCAGTGACTCCAAAATTTTCAGTTGACCTGACGAGACCCTCGCCAAAAAGATTTTTCCAAAGGCGATTCACCAGTACACGGGCCGTCAGAGGGTTCCGATCACTTCCGACCCACGAAGCAAATTCCAACCGACCACTGGAGGATTCTGGAACTGTTTCAGAATGAAGACAAAGCACTCTCGGAAAACCTCTTCTCACGCTCTGGGCGGGAAGATCAATCTCCCCACGCATCAGAATTCGGGCATCTTGATACTGCCCTTCAAGATCTTGAACTCCCATGCAGTAACTATTAGGAATCCCATTCTCGTCAACAACCGAAAGCTTTGCGGAAAGACTGGTTATCTGATTCAACAGTCGAAGACGTGTTCGCTGTGCATTGGCTCCACCTTGCGCGGCAGACCGTCCACTTCGGCGGAGCTCTGAGAGTGAGTTCTGAACATCTCTTATTTGCTGATGTAAATCATCCAGTTCTGATGCGGAATATTTTTTGTCGTCAGCATGTACATCCTGCACGGGCAATTTCAAAAGGCTGCTCTGCCGACGCAACTGCGCAAATGAATAGCTACCATATTCCGAGGGTGGAATCCCAAAGTACGTCTGTGCGTTTTGAAAGATACCCACAAGTGAGTAATAATCCTGTTGCGCGATTGCGTCAAACTTGTGATCATGACATCGGGCACAAGAGACAGACGTTCCCAGAAACACTCTCGTCACAGCATCTATTTGCTCATCAATCAGATCCGCTTTAAATTGCAATCGATTCTGCTCGTTAACATTTTTTGGGCCAATAGCTAAAAATGTGGTAGCGATTAGATTTGATGCCCACTGCTCATCTGTTGCGACTGGGATGAGATCACCAGCGATTTGCTCTCGAGCAAATTCATTAAAAGGCTTGTCGTTATTGAACGCATCGATAACGTAATCTCGGTAACGCCAAGCGTACGGGTAGGTCATATTGACTTCGCGACCGGTGGACTCAGCGTATCGAGCAACATCTAACCAATGCCTGCCCCACCTCTCTCCAAACTGGTTCATCGCCAGCAACTTTTCGACAGCATCCTCGACAGCTTGCTGTGGATCTTTTAACCAAGCTTCTCCAAATTGCTTCTGCAAAGTGACAGTCGGAGGCAGACCCACCAGGTCAAAGCATAGACGACGTAAGACGACAAAATCAGTTGCATCCCCAGCGGGACCAAGCCCGGCTTGCTCTAATTTGTCCAACACAAAATGGTCGATTGATCCACTCGGCCACCAATCCTGTTCCACGTTTGGCAGGGTCGGCATCATGGGCGATTGGTAAGCCCAGAATGTTTCCTTGGCCCTCGCAACGTCCTGATCCGATACCTGCCCTTGCACCTCGGCAACCGCTTCAACACGCGGATCAGGTGCACCCATCTCAATCCACTTTCTGAAATCCTCAATCACGTCATCGGAAAGTTTTTTGCGGGGTGGCATTTCCCAATCTTCGTGCCTCATTGCACTTAGCAGCAAACTGGCATCCGGATCTCCGGGAACGACTGCGGGACCGCTGCTACCACCGGAACGTGTCAAAAATTGGCTATCAAGGCGCAATCCGCCGCGAACATTTCCTGACTGGCTGGAATGGCAACCAAAGCATTCCTTCACCAGAACAGGCCGGATTTTAGACTCAAAAAACGCAATCTCCTCCTGAGAAGACTCAGCTGCCGATAAATGAGGTCCAAAAAACAATGTGGACGTTCCGGCTAAAACTATCTTTGCAAAGAAATGCATGGTCGATGAACCTTCCATTTGCCCTTAGCCACTCGTGTATCCCAAGCAGGAATCTGCGACCCCAAGCCGCCGCATCTATTCTCCGGTTGAGTCGAATGTAGAGGTCATCTCTGGAAAAGATAACCCGAATTCGAAGATCCATTCAAAAGAGAATGCTCCAAGACAAGTCACTGACTTGAGTTGCTCACGCTTTTTAAACAACTCAAGTCCGAAGAAGTTCCGATAATTGACTAGGCAGGAATTTTTTTGGCGCGGTAATCAGTCACGATTCTCGGCATCTTCTTGGTTTCGAAAGTCGGCGGGCATCCGCAACAAGACCAACGGAAAGCCTTGTATATTATCAGGCGAAAACACTTCCAGTCTGCCCAACGCAATCCAAGCAACCAAATCAATCACCGTGACTTCAGTGCAAAACATCTCTTCCAGCCTACAGCATGCAAACAGCATGACCAGACGCATCACCTTGGGAATGATTGCTGCAATCCTATTTTGCAACACAAATTGGTTGAATGCTCAATCGTCAAAGAACCAAACACCTAGGCCGCTAATATTTGATACTGACATTGGCAATGATGTTGATGACGTTTTGGCACTGGGCATGATACATGCCCTCCAAGATCGCGGAGAATGCGAACTATTGGCGGTTACGATTACCAAAGACAGTCCATTAGCCGCTAGTTTTACCGACGCGGTCAATACTTTTTATGGACGTGGGAAAATTCCTATCGGTGTGTGTAATAGTGGGATCACATCCGAGGCGGGTAAATTCAACGCGTTAGCACAGCAAAGAGATGGGGGAGCCTTGCGATACGAACACGACCTTCTTTTGGGACAGAAGCCACCACACGCAGTCACGGTTCTTCGCTCTGCACTCGCAAAAGCACCCGATCATTCAGTAGCCATTGCACAAGTCGGCTTCTCAACAAACTTGGCTGACCTCCTGGCATCTCCTCCCGATACGATCAGTCCCCTCAGCGGAAAACAACTGATCGAGAAAAAAGTTTCAGTGCTCTCCATCATGGCTGGCGCGTTTAAAAAAATCCCTGACGCAAATGGAATGCTAAACGATCACCATGAATACAATGTGATAAAAGATATTCCATCTGCCCAGTTACTAGCAGAGACATGGCCTACAAAAGTCATATGGAGCGGTTTTGAAATTGGAATCGCCATTCCGTTCCCCCACGAGAGCATTGAACAAGACTTCAATTATGTCGACCATCATCCGCTTCGCGATGCTTACATTGCTTACAGTCCACCACCTCATAACCGACCAACATGGGATCTAACAAGCGTCCTTTATGCGGTTCGCCCAGACCGAAACTACTTTGATCTTTCACCGATTGGAGCTGTGGAAATATCTAATGCCGGATTGACCACATTTACCGAATCACCTGAAGGAAACCACCAATACTTACGAGTGGACCAAGATCAGGCTATCCGGGTAACCTCCACCCTCGTCTCGCTTTCAAGCCAACCACCTCGGTAACCTTCGCCCACACGGAATTCAACCAAATGCGCGTGCCGAAAATTGCTGTTGTAGGCTCTCTCAATATCGACTTGGTAATGCGTTGTGAGAGACTACCTTCGCCGGGGGAAACCATCATGACAGACGATGTCCTGACTGTTCCGGGCGGAAAAGGAGCCAACCAAGCTGTCGCCGCCGCACGCGCCGGGGGTGAAGTTTCGATGATCGGCCGAATCGGTGACGACGCTTATGCGCCGATACTGATCAACAACTTGAGACAGCAGAAAGTGATCACCAATCAGATTCATATGACGCCATTAAAAAGCAGTGGGGTTGCCGTTGTTGCTGTGGACTCAAACGGCCAAAACGCGATCATGGTCTCCCCCGGTTCCAACGCCACTCTTAGCCCAGAAGATATTGATGATGCAGCCGATGTGATTCGGGATGCCGAACTGTTGATGATTCAACTCGAAACTCCCATGGAAACGGTCCTGCATGCAATTCAAATTGCAAAGCAAACCGATACCCGAACCTTACTCGATCCCGCTCCAGCGCCCTCCAAGCCAACACCGTCCAATCTGTTCAGTGTTGATTTTCTATGCCCCAATCAATCGGAGGCAGCGGCGTTGACTGGTATTACCATTCGCAGTCAGGAAGATGCTTTCCGCGCTGCATTTGATTTACAAAAAAGAGGTGTCCAAACGGTAATGATTACCCTGGCCGAAAAAGGTGTCGTCTTGCTCGATAACGATGGGCCTCGCGTTATCCCCCCTCTCCAAGTCAAACCCGTCGACACGACCGCCGCGGGCGATGCATTCGCCGGAGCATTTGCTGTTCGCGTCGTGGAAAGCGATTCCACTGACGATGCTGCCTACTTTGCTGCCACGGCAGGTGCTATGTCGACAACGACGCACGGTGCTCAACCATCATTGCCCACTCGAAAGGAAATCCTTGAAAACTGCCCCACTTCAAACCAATAGCTGGATCAGCACTTTGAATTCTGAAAAGTTTTTACCGATCATCCTCTCGGCATTGATTCTTGCTCAGGGCTGCTCGTCTGAGTCACCCGTTAACTCAAGCGTCAATGACGAGAGCAAAAAGCCACGCATTGCATTAATCATGAAGTCGCTGGCGAATGACTTCTTTGCCTCAATGGAGCGAGGTGCGAGACAACACCAAGAATCCAATTCAATTCGCTACGAATTAATTTGCAATGGCATCAAAGATGAATCCGACTTAGGTCGGCAAGTAGCATTGGTGGACGAAATGGTTGCCGCTGGTGTTGATGCAATCGTAATAGCCCCCGCAGACTCCAAGGCTCTCATTCCCGCGATAAAACATGCCAAGCAAGCCGGTGTCATTGTGGTCAACATCGATAACAAACTTGATCAGGAAATTCTCGCAAAAGAGACCGTGACTGTCCCGTTCGTTGGACCCGATAATCGAAAAGGCGCAGCAATGGTTGGGAATTACCTTGCATCCAAACTAGAAAAAGGTGACGAGGTGGCGATTTTGGAGGGTAAAACAACCGCTTTCAACGGTGTTCAACGCAAACTTGGCTTCCAAGACGCGATGAACAAAGCTGAAATAAAAGTCGTCAGCAGTCAATCGGCAGACTGGGAAACCAACAAAGCCAATACAATCACCTCGTCGATTTTAAGAGAACACCCCAACCTCAAGGCTGTCCTGGCGGCGAATGACTCGATGGCAATTGGTGCCGTTGCCGCGGTAAAGGCACTTAATCGATCAAAGCAAGTTATGGTCATTGGATTTGATAATATTGACGCTGTGCAAACGCTTATTCGTGAAGGCAAAGTATTAGCGACTGCCGACCAACATGGCGAAGATCTTGCCACTTTTGGCATTGAAACCGCTCTCGATCTTCTTGCTGGCAACTTGATAACACCTGCGGACATGCAAACGCCAGTCGATCTTATCAATCAGAGTACGCTGACGGACTAATGCCTAAAATAATCTTGTCCGTTAACGATGTCTCTAAAAACTTTGCGGTTCGGGTATTAGACAAAATACAGTTCGATTTGCGCCTGGGAGAAATACACGGTTTGATTGGTGCTAATGGCGCTGGAAAAAGCACCCTTTGCAAAATAATCTCGGGACTACTGTTACCTGATTCAGGAGAGATGAAACTGAATGGAGTCCTCTATCGACCCAAAAACCGCAACGACTCTGAACAGTCAGGCATACAGATTGTTCATCAAGAACTGTCACTGGTTGACACACTGACCGTATCAGAGAATCTCTTTCTTAATCGACTACCAACCCGCTTTGGCTGTTTGAATAAAACATCTTTGTACCGGAAGGCAAAAAGCATTTTGAACAAATTTGGGCTGAAAGACATCAACCCTGACTCGCTTGTTGGATCCTTGGGGATTGGACAAAAGCAACTAGTTCAAATTGCAGTCTCACTTTCCCGTGATTGCAAAGTATTAATTCTTGATGAACCGACCAGTAGCCTAAACCAGCGGGAAACCGAACAGCTTTTCTGCTGGTTGCAATCACTGAAACTTCAGGGAATCGGGATCATTTTCATCTCTCACCGAATTCCGGACATAAAGACACTCACAGACAGAGTCACGGTACTTCGCGACGGACAATCAATCACTACCTGTGACACCAAAGATGTGTGTTCTAAATCTATTCTTAGCTATGTCGCTGGCGAATCCACAGCGAGAGTGACAAAAAAACCATTCCAGTCATATTGCTCACATGAACCTGGGATTCGTCTGAGTCACCTTGAAGTTCAAAATGGAATACAGGACATCTCTTTCACAGCCTATCGAGGTGAGCGTGTTGGTATCACTGGACTCGTTGGATCAGGCAGAACACAACTGCTTCATGCAATCTTTGGATCGACGAAGACAAAACGGGGTTCGATACAAATTGGTGCAAGTGAACCAACGACCTGTTTCACACACCCAAAAGATGCGTTGCGATCAGGGATTGGAATGGTAACCGAGGATCGCAAACAAACCGGCCTCATGATGTCTTTAGACGTTAAAACCAATTTGACGTTTGCTTCCCTCAAATCTCGCTTTTCAAGCAATGGTCTCATTCATGAGACTGAGGAGCAAAAAGAGTCGAGCAAACTGCGAAAAGATACACATCTAAAATGCAATAATCTGCAGCAACCCGTCAAAACATTGAGCGGAGGAAATCAGCAAAAAATCGCCCTAGGTAAATGGCTCGCTTGCGATGTCAAGATCCTGCTTCTTGATGAGCCAACACGAGGGATTGATGCAGTGGCAAGACAGAACATCTACACGAAAATGGAAGACCTCGCCAAACAGAAAAAAACAATTGTCATGGTGAGCAGTGACTTGGATGAATTACTAGACAACTGCGACCGCATCTTAGTGATTTCACAAGGACGATTAACAGCAAGCTTCACCCGGCCGGATTGGTCAAGTGACCGAATCACTTCTGCATGCTTTACAGACCAGGTGGACAATTAGACTTCCATGAACATGCTCGGAACCTTCAAGCCACAGAAACAGCAAGCTGGACTCACTGCGGTCTTGATTTTGCTCTGTGGAATCTTTGGTGTCTCTAGTGAAAACTTTCTCGCCACACCCACGTTTATCTCCATTGCGAATCAGATCCCAGATCTCACGCTGGTTGCGGTTGGGATGACCTTCGTGCTCGTCATTGGGGGAATCGACCTTTCAACCGGTTCAACCCTTGCCCTCTCATCAGCCGTTTTCGGGGTACTTCTAACCGAACATGACTGGACTCTTTTTCCGGCAAGCATCGCTTGTATCGCCACAGGATCATTGTGTGGATTGGCAAACGGGTTCATCTCAATCAAAGCACGAATTCCTTCGTTCATAGTAACGTTAGGAATGCTTGAGATTGCCAGAGGTGCGACAAAGGTGGTCACGCAATCACAAACGAAATACATCGGTTCAATTACTGACCCAATCAGTGACCCATTGCCCGTTCTATCTGTATCGCCGGCCTTTCTCGTCGCCGTCTTTGCCGTAATCGCAGGACAATTCGTTCTTTCAAAAACGGTATTTGGTCGGTACTGCATTGCGGTCGGCACCAACGAGGAAGCCGTTATCATGTCAGGTGTGCGAATTGCACCCTACCAAATCATGGCATTTTGCGTTTGCGGCGCTCTTTGCGGAATTGCCGGTCTGACACATGCTGCGAAACTATCTACCGCAGATCCCAATGCAGCGATTGGTATGGAACTGTCCGCAATCGCAGCCTGCGTCATTGGCGGAACCAGTCTCATGGGTGGACGAGGAAACGTTATCAGCACATTTTTGGGCGTTCTTATTATTTCCGTGCTTCAGACCGGCCTTGCCCAACTGGGAGTCAGTGAACCGATGAAACAGGTCACCACCGGGTCGGTCATCATTATCGCTGTACTGTCGGATGCACTTCGAAGACGATGGAGCAGTAATGGGTGATGGTAAATCACATTTCCACGCTCAGGGCGATGGCTGGTACCACCAACCCTCTATCGAGCAGTCGATGGCTAATCTACTGCCAGTGTTAATCTTTTATCTCAATCACTGAACCGACTTCATAAATACGATTGGATCCGAAATCCTCTCCGATGAATGCGGCAAACCGAACTGCCTTTACTTCAAGATCTGTGGGAATATCAAAGAATAATTCAACACTTGCTTTCCCTTCAACCTCCACCACCTGTCGGTCAATCCGCTCATTGAGGGCACGCGTTTGGTCGGATAAAACACGTTTCAATGTAACGTGTAATTTTTGCTTGCCGATTTCCCTTGGTAGATCAAATGAGATTTCAATGCGGCAGGAACTTTCTTTTTCAACTTGCCCTGAGTGTCGAAACTGCAATGCGTTTTCGCCTAACTTTCCTGCCTCGGGTCTCTTTGACTTTCCACGCTTTGCTCGACGTTTCTCTCGATTTTCAATTGCACGCTGATCTTCTTGATTCATGTACCGCTCGATCTCCTGATGATCCAACGATTCCTTCAGCAAAACAGCCACAGGGTCGTCAATCCTCTCTAACTCTGTCTTGAGTCGACCTCGAAGAGTTGTGGCTTTCTGCTTATGTTCGGTGTATCCGATCAAATTCTCGAGGCAATCCGAATCAGATTGGATATCGTAGAACTCTTGCAGAACTCGATAATCAAAAAGATGAAGTCGGCGACTGATATCTGCATCTTCAGAGGACAATTCTTGCATTCGACGATACGAAACAGTGCCGGTAGTTGCCGTTGCAAACTTCCGATTCCCATCCGACCAAGGATTAAACAAGTAAAGCGATTCCTTGGTTTGCACTCCTCTGATCGGGTGACGATTACCGCCGGAATTTTCATTGTATTGCAGAATGACAAAATCACGTTCTGATTGCTGAAATCCACGAAGAAGCGGTGCAAAAGATCGACCTTGTAATCGATCGGGGGTTGGATGCGGATGATCCATCACGTCTAAGAGTGTGGGCAGGAAATCAACCGCGGAGACCATGTGCATTTCATCCATTTCTCCTGATGGAGTAACGCCGGGCCAACGGATCATCAATGGAGTTCTCGTGCTGTGGTAATAGAGCTGAGTTTTTGCGAACGGCAGCGGCATCCCATGATCTGAGCAAAAGAAAACAAAGGTGTCATCAAGATGCCCGGTATCAACAAGAGCGGAGTGTATCTCGCCAAAAGCGTCATCCGCTCGCCGCACCGATGAATAATACAGAGCCAATTCTTCTCGTACTTGTTCATCTTCAAAAAGAAATCCGGGAACCGTAATGTCCTCCGCCTCAAATATTTTTGACGGAGTGAATCGATCAACTGGTCTCCCTGCTCGACTGCCACGAGCGTAGAAAGGCTTGTGTGGATCGGAGATGTTAATCATCAAGCAAAAAGGCTTGTCCTCGTCTTTGGCTAGAGCAATTCCTTGCCTTGTGGACTCACCATAGCTTTGGGGGTCCTTCACATGGTATTTCTTCCCGTCTCGGCCAACGTCAAGCACGGCATCCCAAGCATAGGGCGTGTAAGGGGTAGAATGCGAAACCTTCCCACGAATGGCGCTAAAGTAACCAGCCTGCTGCGCCAAATCACAAAGCACTGGATAATCAGCGTTGGGGTTTTGGACAAATCCTTCTACACCAGTTTGGTGTGCATAGAGACCCGACCACATGATATTCCTGCCAGGCATGCAGTTTCCGACTTGAACATGAGCGTGCTTGAATCGGAGTGCCGTTCGAGCAAATGCGTCGATGTGGGGTGAGGTATCGCCAACCGTGCATCCATAGACCCCCAATGAGTCAGCGCTCATGTCGTCAACGGTAATGATCAGAATATTGGGTTGCTTTGACGGCTTAATAGCGCAAGCCACAAACCCATTCAAAACAGTCTGCAGAAAACAAACTAAAACGAAGATGAAAAATGAAAATCGGGACATTGCTTTAACTCACACGCAGTTAGTCGTTTACCAATCTTCTCGATGATGATTCGAAAAGCGTCTGCCACAGTGCCAAAGAAAGAAGAACAAAATCCACCGTACCATGCAACAATCAATTGCACATCCGCCATACGGAATCCCACCCAAGCCTTATCAAGAGATAACATCAAACCCACCTAAAGATGATCAAGCCGATATCGCAAAAAAACAGGCCGTCATTACAGGGAAAGACATTTAGCAACCATCCAGGGACTCAACATCGGCCAATCCAGAATCTTAGCGTCTCACTAACTTCTTCCTCTTCCAGATGCTCGTGGGCTAGAAGCGCATCGGCCAAGGCTGCCACCGCTGGCCAGCAATCATCTCGCCCCAATATCTCTTTCAACTGCATGACCACACCACCAAGTATTTTTAATTTGGCCGCTTTCTCTGAGGCCAACGAACCCACGAGGTGCCAAGCCATCTGCCAATCCTGCTGCCAAGGGGCAAACTCACCGATTCCAAATGACTCACCGCGATAAACCATTTCAGCCGCCGGTCCAGCCAAAATGGTCAAGATCTCTCTCTGGCATTGAGTGTTTAGGTTGCTTCCAACACCCTTCCATGCGATTCGACAATCACCAAATTGTCGCACGCCCGGATGATCACTCTCACCGCCCAATTGCATCGACTCAACTGCACCACCCAAGACAAAACCGATCGTGGCGTGCCCTGCTTCGTGGTAAGCCGTTAGCGTTTCCTCGTCATCCAAAAGCCAACCCTCGTGTGCTAGAATTTCCAATCATTCGAACTGAACCGTTAAATATCTAATCCTTCAACTCATTGAGTTGAAGGTAATTAACGGTCACAAAAATCTTCCATCTATCATTGACAACCTACCCAGAACGAAACCTGAACATGAAAGCTTTATTGCTAACCGAATACGAGAAGATGGAAGTTACTGAAGTAGATGAACCCGTGACCGGGCCTGATGACGTTTTGATTCAAGTGGAAGCCTGCGGTATCTGCGGTAGTGATATACACGGATACGATGGTAGTACAGGTCGACGCATCCCTCCACTGGTCATGGGGCATGAGGCCGCTGGTGTAGTCGTCAAGACTGGCAGCAATGTTAACGATTTGGCCGAGGGCACTCGTGTTACTTTCGACTCGATGGTTTCGTGTGGAAACTGTGAGTTCTGTCGCCGAGGCTCCGGGAACTTGTGCGACAACCGCATGGTTCTTGGAGTGTCATGCGGTGAGTATCGTCGGCACGGTGCTTTTGCCGAGCGAATCAGTGTACCCAGACGCATCGTTTACCAGATTCCTGAGACTTTACCTTTTGAGCATGCCGCCTTGGTGGAAGCAGTATCAGTCGCAGTCCACGCGGCGAATGTTACACCAATCCAACTTGGGGACACTGCTGTTGTGGTTGGAACCGGAATGATTGGGCTGCTAACTCTGCAAGCAGCCAGAGCAGCCGGAGCTAGCCAAATCATCGCAGTGGATGTGAATTCAAAACGACTCGAAGTTGCCCAGCAACTCGGTGCTGATCACGCGTTGAATGCCAACGAACATTCTATCGCTGATCGGGTGCGCGAACTAACGGGTGGTCGAGGAGCGGACGTGGCATTGGAGGTGGTAGGAGCAACCTCCACAATCGGTACAGCAATTGAGTCTGTGCGAAAAGGAGGCAATGTCACGTTGGTCGGTAATATTTCTCCAACAATCGAGCTACCGCTACAGTCGGTCGTCACCCGTGAAATTACCCTTCGCGGAACCTGCGGTTGCAATGGTGAGTATCCCGAATGTATCGATCTGATGAATCGCGGCGTCATCAATGTAGCTCCCCTTATCACTGCTGAAATCCAGTTAAAAGAAGGACCCGAATGGTTCAATCGCCTACACGCCGGTGACGCAGATCAAATGAAGGTTGTTGTGAAGCCACAAACGTGAAGCTCGGCCCAATGTTGGCTGGAATCCAGTACCCGGGTCTTATCTAAAATGTGATCCTCAGATAGCAAATCTATCCTGGCGATTTTCATCCTCGACCTAAACTGGAAACGAACCAAGAAGCGATGGAAGTTTAACGAGTATGCTGGGTCAATCATCAGATCCAGCAATTGCCAACCTCCTGTGGAAATTTTTTTGCTTACAACTATCTCACCTCCTCGATCAGACTTATGAATCAAAAATCGCAAACAAACCGTTTGAAACAGATTCAAAAGATGAGAACCAACCCTCTCCACCCTTGGTTTGGGGGCCTTGCGATCGCCATAGCTCTGAACCTGGGACTCCCAGCTCAAGGCGACGGACCAAAAGACAATTTGCCTGATTCGGTGCGGCCCATTCCGCCCAGTGGAATCTCAATCGATGCCTCCGCACGACAGGCCTTACTATGGCGGTGCAAGGCGATTCGAACACAATGGCAAAGCCTTTTATCCACAAAGGCAGAGGAAAAAAGGAGTCAACAACGACAAGATGAAATACGTTCGCTCGAACCAGAAGTCCTTGTTTTTCCCCGAGCGGTAGAGCTGGCGATTGAATTCAACCAATTCTACAAACAAAAAGAACTTCAAGCGGCCTCTAACCTGCTTGACGAAGCAGCTCAAAGGATCAAAAGGGTCGCGGAGGGTTCCCAATGGGCAGAAGTCGTTGGATTGAACAAATCCGATGACACTAGATCTATCATCGGTGGATTTAAGTCCAATCTGGATGACTCCTATCAACCGTATGGCCTCGTAGTTCCCAATGGCTTTAACACGAGCAAACGTAATAGTCATCGCTTGGATATCTGGTTTCACGGAAGAGGAGAGACGCTCAGTGAAGTGAATTTTCTTTCCCAACAAGGAAATGGACTGGGGCAATTCACACCGCGCGACACTTTTGTCTTGCATCCCTACGGCCGGTACAGCAATGCGTTTAAGTTTGCAGGTGAGATCGACGTGCTAGAAGCGTTAGCTTACGTGCAATCGAAGCTAACAATTGATGAACATCGTATCAGTGTTCGAGGATTCTCCATGGGCGGAGCGGGTTGCTGGCAATTCGCCACTCATTATTCGGATCGTTGGTTTGCATCCAATCCGGGAGCTGGATTTTCAGAGACACCTGAATTTCTTCGTTTTTTTCAAGACGAAAATGTGAAAGACTCCGCGCCACCCTATCAGCAGACACTGTGGAACCTCTACGACTGTCCACCTTGGTCCCGCAACCTGCTGCAATGCCCAACGGTTGCGTACAGTGGAGAAATTGATCGACAAAAACAGGCAGCTGACGTCATGGCCGAATCCCTGAAAAAACATGGGGTTAATCTGACCCACATCATTGGGCCGGACACTGCGCACAAAATTCACTCAGACGCGAAAATCGAAATCGAACGCCGATTACGTTTGATCGAACGCAACACTACCTCAACAACACCAAACCATCTTGATCTGACGACCTTTACCTTACGATACAACCGACAACACTGGGTAACGATTCTTGGATTGGAAAAACACTGGGAAATCGCAAACGTCCAAGCCACCATCTCCGAGGCCCAGCTAATTGCGAAAACGACAAACATTTCTCACCTAAAGTTTTCTTTTGATTCTGGTGAATTGGCCGAACATTTTTCGCAACCTATCACCGTCACGATTGATGGGCAGGAGCTAACCGGCCCCTGCCAAGAATCAGATCGATCTTGGACGATGGAATTAATCAAACAGGAAGGACAGTGGCTGAAAAAAACCGACCAAAAGACTGCCGGAAAAAAACCGTCCCTGCAAGGTCCAATCGATGATGCGTTCATGGGCCGGTTCATCTTCGTTCTACCGAGTCAAGCAAGCAAAGATCCACTGGTTGAACAATGGATCCAGGAAGAAGTGGAACACGCCATTACTCACTGGAGAAAACACTTTCGGGGTGATATTAGAAAAGTGTTGGATAATGATTTATTAGAAAGTGACATCGCCTCTTCACATTTAATCCTGTTTGGTGATGTTGACTCCAATTCAATCATCAAAGAAATAGCAAACGATCTTCCCATCACGTGGAATGATGAAGACCTTTCACTTGGTAGGCGCCGTGTGCCCCGGAAAGGACACATTCCAATTCTTATCTACCCCAATCCGCTAAATCCTGAACGCTACATAGTTCTTAATAGCGGATTTACCTTTCGGGAATATGATTATCTAAACAATGCTCGCCAGACACCAAAGCTTCCGGATTGGGCGTTGGTCGATGTGTCAAAGGGGGCAACCAGTCAGGATCCTGGCAAGATTATCCACGCAGAATTTTTCGATGAGAACTGGCAACCGATATCCGACTGATCTTTCTTTTTAAGCACTTAGGCCCCCACGGAATCACTCAGTGACCTAACTGAGAGGTGCTTGGGAGAACATGCCATGAAGCTTGGTCGTCATGAATCATTCATGAAAGGCACATTACGGCCAATCATGAAGCCAGTGAAAAAACAAAACCCCTTGTTCGCTGGTTCCCTATTCACCCGGTAACCCAGACGACTGCGAATCCGTAAGTCCTGCGTTCCACCATTTGAAACTCACTCAGACTGGTGCGTAGAAAACCAAGATATCGTGGATTCCGCAATACTTTCATGGCCGCCATCAAAAATAGTTAATCGAGCAGATCCGCTATACCTTCTCAGAAAATAACGCCTCCCCATAACCCGGTCAAAACCAAGGTCACTTGCTTTCGGCAATTGCAATCTCCCATCAGGTTTTGACAACTCCTGAATTTCTTTTTCCGTTACGATTTCATTACCGCTGGCTTTGCATATTCGATTAAAAGCATCAATTGAATGTCGAATAGGAACGCTTCCCTTATGCCCGTCATCTATTCCAGCCAAGATCTCAATCGGTAGTTCAGCAGCACCAGCAATCACATGAATCGGACTTCTTTTTCGATACTCGCTATCGATGCTGGTTGATTCTCCGGGCACACCACCACAACACTTTTCAATCATTTTTCCATACCGACCATTTCGATGTTTTTGGTGCCAAGAGACCAAGTCGCTGATCCCAACCCAAGCCGAAGCGGCTTTCCATCGTTCCGGATACAAACCCGCCATTAGCATGGTCATGTGACCGCCTCCGGAGCTACCTGTCAGAAAGACCCTTGAGGAATCCAGAGAATATTTCTTGATGACAAAATCTATCGAATCAAGAATGTCTTGCTGTGCCAACTTCGAACCGCAAGCTGCCGGGGTTTGATTGGCACCTCGAAAATTGGGAAAGAGATAAAACCAGCCTTGACCACTAACCAGTTTTTCTAGTGGGGATCGCTGATTCAAATCTGCACTCCACGAATGCAGATTCACTACAAGCATTGGCTTTTTGTCGGTTACAACTTGGGGTTCAATAACGAACGCCTGCTGCTGCGTACCATCGATTGAACTTTCAAAACTGACTAACTTTCTAATTCCCTCTAATTCCGTTTCTTTGATCGCGCACAATTGAACAACAGCAGGTGTGTTCGAAAAACACCGCGTTGCCCCACTCTCACTTGCCGCATCGAATCGATGTTCAACGGATTGGCTTTTCTCCTGCGTCGCGCCACCGCGCGGCAAACCGTCTCGTCGGTCACCAACCCCAATTGAGAAGTCTCGGTCAACCACAGACGCTTGGATTACCTTAAAGAACTCTGGTTTTCTGTCACTAACCTCCATCAATTGCGTCGAGATTGCCGAGCAGTGTAAAGCTGTCGGCGAATAACAGAAAGCGTAAACGAGGAATGATGTCGCATTTACCAACGCAAATAACCGGAAGATCAGTTTAGTGGGCATGGCTCTCAGTTTCTCAATAATGATGACCAGAACAAAAACAATGACATTCAAGATCAAAATGATGCTGTCCAAAAGTCAGCAAAAAGCAATCCGAATCAGCAACCGCCCTAGAACTTATCTTTCTCTACCCACTAATCCACGTCATACTCCCCTTAAATAATCTGACTAACCTGCTTGGAGAGCGCGAAATGTGTGGCATCACGGGGGCAATTTGGCTTGACCCTCAACAAGCGATCTCTCGGGAATTGCTTGCGAAAATGACTGATGTCGTTGCTCATCGAGGCCCAGATGAGTCAACATTATGGCATAACAGCGATCATCGTGACCCGTATGGAAAAAACATCGGTGTTGGCCTTGGATTTCGACGCCTGAGTATCATTGATCTGGAAGGCGCGCAACAACCACTGAGTAATGAAACAGAGCAAGTTCGCCTGGTTTTCAATGGCGAAATCTATAATTACCAGTCACTTCGAAAACGACTGCAGGGTGCTGGCCATCAATTCAAAACGAACGGTGATGGAGAAACCATTCTTCACCTCTACGAGGACCTAGGGACGAAGTGTTTTTCAGAATTAAATGGAATGTTTGCTCTGAGCATCTGGGACGCTGATCGCAACCGACTGATTCTCGCTCGTGATCGAATTGGACAAAAACCACTCTATTATGCTTTTAAGAACAATCGATTTGTATTCGGTAGTGAATTAAAAAGCCTTACACAGGTCGAAGGTATCTGTGAGAAGATCAATCAGAAAGCGATCGACAATTTCTTGACCTATCAGTACATCCCTCACCCCGAGACAATCTGGGAGGGTGTTTACAAATTACCACCCGGTCACTTTTTGATCTTTGAGAATGGGTCCATCCAAGTTGAAAAATATTGGAAGATTAATTTAGTCAACGAAAATCCTATCTCAGAAAATGATGCTGTCGAACAACTTAGAGATCTATTCAGTGACTCCGTTCGACTTCGATTGCAAAGCGACGTTCCGCTTGGCTCATTTCTCTCTGGCGGAATCGACTCTTCACTGGTGACGGCTGAAGCTCAAAAACTCATGGATGATCCCGTCAGGACATTCAGCATTGGGTTTCCAGTAGCTGATTTTGATGAAACAGCCTATGCAGCCCAAGTTGCTCACCACTTAGGAACATCACACCAACGGTTTGAAGTACAACCCAATGGTGTTGAGATTCTCGACAAATTAGTTTGGCACTATGACGAACCTTTTGGCGACTCCTCAGCCGTTCCAACATGGTACCTTTCGGAGTTGACTCGAAGAGAAGTGACCGTTGCCTTATCGGGTGATGGTGGTGACGAACTTTTCGCTGGTTACGAACGGTACCGGGCACTGTGGCTGAGCCAAAAACTACAAAGGCTCTTCCCAGTTCATCGTTTTCCGGGCATTAACCTGCTGCAACGGCTACCAGACTCAAATCGTCGAAAATCCTTGGTACGTCGAGCAAAAAGATTCCTGGAGGCTTTTGGGCAAGAAACCCCTCGCCGATATCTCAATTGGTTGCAAATCTTTCCAGAAACATTGCGAGGGTCACTCTATCGTGACGAATTTGTAGAAACACTTCCCGATGAAGATCCATTTGATTTCCTCGAGCAGAACTGGTCCATGAGCCAAGGTAGAGACGTTGTAACGCGAGCGTCGCTAACAGATCTTCAAACCTATTTACCCTGCGACCTATGTACCAAAGTAGACATAGCTTCAATGGCTCACGGCCTTGAGGTTCGACAGCCATTCCTAGATCATAGGCTTGTAGAATTCGCTGCCTCGCTTCCGGTAAGACATAAATTCAGAGGAAAAAGAGGTAAACTCATACTCCAAAAGGCATTCGAAAAGAAAATCCCCAAGGAGATATTCACTCGGCAAAAGATGGGTTTTGGAATACCTATTGGCGGTTGGTTTCGGAACGAATTGAAACCGTTAGTTCACGATACACTTCTGACAGATGATGCTCGTACAAGCCAGTTCTTTCGCCAAGAGACAGTCTCAGAACTATGCCGCTCCCACGAATCAAATGAGCAAAATCACGGATACCGTCTTTGGAACTTGCTGATCCTAGAGACATGGCTTAGGCGATGGACCTAGGCACGACTACCAACCGGTAACAATTCGTTGAATTGCAAAAGATTCGTAGCCGGTTAATTAATAAAACGCGAATCTGATCCAAGGATGTTGGTTACTTAACCTTTGGTGCAACCAACAATCGCGAAAGCGTGACGGTACCAATAACGAGACTTACAAAGACGCACCCCAGGCCGGCGCTCAGGTACCAAAGTCTTTTTGCGATGATTGAATTCCAACTTTTCCTTTCCAAGTAACCGATTGCGTCTTCGGTCAGGCACAACTCAGCGGCTTGCTCATAAAACCTGTTGTCACCCTGCTTGAGTTCACCTTCATAAGATTGCCTCAAGAATTTTTCATTGATTTCTTGATCCGACAAATCAGCTAACAGGTACGTCACCCTACCCTCCTTTGACGACCAATCTTTCACCAAACTTTCTACGGCGATACGCTTCATCACACGAAGCGATTCGGTGGCATCCTTCTTACTGAGACTTGGCACACTAACAACGACAACACATCCGTCGACTTGGGTCTTCGTCAAACTATTGGAAACCCAAACCGGTCGTGTTGGTGGGTATTCATAATGGTCCAATGGTGCTACAGATAATTCCGTGGATTCACTAGCTTGTTCTTCCGCAGCAGTCGTGTGAAATCCGCTTAAAACAAGAATGCCGAAAAGAGACCAATGAACTTTTGAAAAACATGCGGCAATCATCCCCAAGCCTCTGATTGATTTTTTGTGTAATCCGAAATCATGCCATCTCTTGTCTGTTGATTGAACCATTTTGATGTGATCTGCGTTACCAGAACAGCGCCACCCGCAAACAGCATTCCGGCGGGCTGACGAATCGGTAAACTCTGATGAATCAACCATTCGACAACCACCGCAACAAGCAACATCCACAAACTGACTCGATTAGTCCTTATTGGATCAACCAATTTCCACCAACGAAGCGAGAAGAATAAGATTGCAAAATGTGATACAAACGCCAGGACATTAGGGACATTGTCTGAATACATCATCTCGGGTAACACCGTTGCATCAACATCTCGCGTTGCACCACCTTGCCAATCCAGCATTAAGAACTGGTCGACGAAAAAAGCAAGCAAACCGAAGATCATCCCACTCGCACCAAGAAAAAGTCGCCGATTCAATTCCCCCTCTTCTGATCCAGCCCATCTCTTGCCAACGGCGTGTAGACCAATCGCAGCAATGGTTATCATGGTAACCACCCAAGCATAGGGCGCAATGTTGAAGGAGTTAACTGGCATCGATTCAACCTGCAGAGAGAAGGTGATCAAGCCAAAAACTGTTGCCGCAGGTATCACTCCGGTAGAGTCCTGAATCCACTCTTTTGCCAACTCACCCGTTTTCCGTCGATCAAGATTGATACGCAAAGCTTTGCGCCAATTGCTTGAATTAACAGGATAGTGGATCGGTACTCCATCACTCGACACGGCGCTGATCATGACGCTCGTGTCACTAAAAGCTGATGAGAAAATTTTCGTGATCAAAAAATAGGGTAAATAGCAGAGGGCAGCGATCATGAGCACGATCGAAAAAAGGATTGGATTGAAAAACAAACCCAGCACGATGACACCTGCAACCAATAATTTGGCGGACTCGGATGGATCCCCCTTACTGCTGTGAGACCGATCACTTTTCATCATCCGCCGTGACGCAACACCGTCGCTTAACGGGTATCCCTGAGAACCCAACTCATCTGCACGGGGCGGCAAGGAATCCGTTGTGTGGACATATTCGGCAATAACAACCGCGTCTGAATCAACCCCGCTTGTAATCGACTCCAATGCATCCAACAGATGTTGCATGGACGGATAGCGACTCTTTGGATCTTTTTGCAAACATCTTTCGACGACGACACGCTCTGGTCCCGCGAGAGAATCAAGTTGAGGTTCCGCAGTTAGGTGCTTCATGAGAATCTCATTCTTTGTCTCTCCATCAAAAGGGAGCTCACCGGTCAATAATTCGTAGAAGATGACCCCAACAGCATAAATATCGACTCCGGGACCATATTCACCGTTACCAACCTCGGGTGCCATGTAGTGAACAGTTCCCACGCTATCCGTGTGCCCAAGCCGATCAGATGCTGAGATGCACTTGCTAAGACCATAATCACCAACCTTGATGGTCCCGAGATCGTCGAAAACATTCGCAGGCTTTAAGTCTCGGTGAATAACGCCTGACTGGTGTAAATGACGAACCCCTTTTGACATTCCTTTTATCCAACGGATTGCATCTTCACGAACCAAACCGCCAGGTGATTCATCAAGACGCTGCCGCATATTGGGTCCAGAGACATACTCCATCACAACCCAGGATTGCTCATCTTCACTCTGGCAAATATCAAACAGTGAAACCAGATTCGCATGTTTTAAATTCAGGCATTGCGACGCGCCTCTAAGTTCGACCTCCAAATGTCGCTGAATACACTTTAACGCTACTTCTTTGCCAGAATCACTCAACGCAAAATAGACTTCTCCAAAACCACCGACACCAATACCGCGTTGGATTTTGTAACGCGATAGCGGAGATTGTCCTGAGGAGTACGTGAAGCTCATTGTTTCTTTCAGCGGATAGTTCTCTATTGACTTTTAAGATGGCATATCGATTTAAAGAGCGATGCAACAAGCTGAATTAACGGACCATGGGTCAATTGTTGATATATGTCAGGTGCGTTGTCGAGGATTCCGTCATAATTTTTCTCCGAAGCAAGGTTAAGCAATTACGGTTGCAAATGAAATTTCCGGGTATCAACCTTGCAGAACACTCATCTTAAAACAATCAAATGTGGCCAACAGTCTCGAGATCTTATCGTCCGCTTTTTGGAGAGATTCATTCCATGGTTATGCTCCCAATAAGCTGTTTCGGCGGTTCGACGTCACCCCATTTCTATTGTCAACGATAAGTCGTCGAAAGACTGTTGAACACCGATCTGCAGCAAACTCGTTCTATCATCGCTCAGGCTTCGAACCATCCATTGCTTTCCCCGATGAATCAACAAAAATCGGCTATCCAAGGCATCGCACCGCAAATGACAGTCGGATTCTGGACCGATGATCAAACCATCTCTAACTAATAAAATTTGGTCGACATGACCAGCAAATCGGTGAGGCGACCTCAGTGTCAGGACAGAGGATTCTGATAATTGCGACGGTCGAGCATAGTGGACAATGGCCGAACCTTTTGTCTCAATACAATCTCCATCCTGCAAAAGCTTGGGAGATTCATCCAATATTTCTTGAATCCAGAAATCGTCAGAACCCCTTCGCTGAATCTTTCCCTCGCACCTAGAAAGATTGGCAACAATCGCAATATCAGCAAGTGAATCGGAACTGGATGAATGACATCCCAAGGTAATTTCAGATGCCAGAAGCGCTAAAAAACCAGCACAGCCATCAATCCATATTTGATAACGATTGGGGTTCTTCAGCGGGATGTCTGGCATCGAGCGACTCATCGCGTTTGCTTCCTTTTCATCACGCACTTAATCTTTTACTTGCTATGCGCATCAGTTCAATTGAATTGATGCAAACGCTTCCGCAGCAGAAAGATCCTCAGACGAACCCAGAAAACTTGCTATTTCATCAAGTAGTTCTTCATCGTTTGGAACATCCAACTCGATTTCGTCAAAATATACGCTATCGACCACCAATGATTCCTCACGCACATCGATCCGAATAGCGATTTCATCGAGTAGTTCTCGTGTCCGCGAAAGGTGGCTATCGTCGAGGCTAACCTCACTCGTTGTCTGCGCGACACGAAGAGCGCCGAGTCGAGCCTGCAAATTTTCAACTTCCACCTCCAGTTGCCGCTTAGCATCCATCATGGAAGTCATTCGATCCTGAGCGGCAAGCAGTGAAGATTCACGCGCTCGCAAAATCTGATTGAGTTTGTCCGTGGTAGCAGATTTTGTTTTGAACCGCTTGAAGCGACTACCCAAATCAGCTTTTACTTGAGCGGATGTATAGGTTTTACCTGCGTAGGTGTACTGATTGACGCCCTCTTTCAAATCAGATGTTAAGCGTGTGATCTCATTCCTACTTTTTTCCAGCCCTGCACTGGCATCGCTGTATTGACTCTCCAAGCGAGAAACCTCCACCTTTTCTCTTGCAATCCGAATGGCGTTCTCTTCGATTTCTGGCTTGAGATCCGAAATCATTTGTCGAGCTCGTTTTATCTCCCATTCAAGCGGCATGACATCCGTTGTTGAGGTCTGCAACCAATCAACACCGCAACGGGCGTAACTAAAAAGTGGGACACCCAGTGTAAGCGTCGAAAGAAGCGTTGCTGCTCCACCTGCGATTATGACCTTCTTAAGCATTTTCGTTCCTCATTTTTGCGTGTTTTACGGCTAGAAACCCGGGGGCGGACACCCGACTTGTTGTCCACCACACCGAGCTATTCGCCGAAGAAGTCTGAATCTTGGTAAAAAATGGCGTTGCTTTTCTTTTTTTTGACAAATAAAGAAATAGGTCCCTTTACCGCAAAATATCCACCAATGCCTTATAAACAGGCCGACACGCAAACCAACACAACTCGATCCAGCTTCTAATTGCCAAAAACCCACCCGTCGACATGAACACTCACCCACTACCACGAGCCATTTCTTGGCTTGTTTTGCCTCTGCTGATCTCATTGGAGACGGTTTATTCTGCTGATGAACATCAACAAGTGGAAAATGAGAATCGTGACTTAGTAACCCTCGCAAAGTGGTACGACCCTGCATTCTGGTTAACCGTCGACGGCAAGCCTCCTGGGATGAACTGGGAGTTTGACAACGAAGAAATTCGACTCGTCAAGCCTCGCGGAGGTTCCGGCAGTCTACTAAGCCAACCACTTCCTAAAAATTTCGAACTCTCTTGGAAATGGAAACTCAATGCTGGTACCAATTCAGGACTTAAATACCGTGTGCAGAAATCTGGTTCAAAATGGCTTGGGCTTGAATTTCAGATGATTGATGAGAAACCGAAGAGTAGCAGCAAATCAAGCACCGCTTCGATTTATGATCTTGTCGCACCCCTCAAAGAAAAAGTACTTCATCCGGCTGGCACTTGGAATCATTCAAAGGTCATTGCATCTGGCGATAAAATCCAACATTACCTGAATAACCAATTGGTCGCAGAAGCAATCACGCAAGGGCCAAACTGGGATTCTGAAATTGCAAAAAGCAAATTCTGGGGCGTATCTAATTTTGGCAGGATCTCGAATGACCAGCGAATCATGCTCACAGATCATGGTGGAAAAGTCATTTTCAAAGATTTTCAAGGCAGCACCTTGGCGGAGCCTGGACCTGTTGTGCCAGTAAAATCCGGACCCTATTTAGCAAATGGCATTCGCAATGGCTGGGTTGACCAAACCTCCGCCGTCATCTGGACCCGCACAACGCAGAACGCGCAAATAAAACAAAGCGGTTCACAGTTCATCCAAATCGGCGAATCCGTCTATCGACGCCTTGCGCAAAGTGGAACTGCAGAAGAATGCCTTGAATCGCAGCTGCCTGATGGAGCAACGCTTAGTGAAATGATAGGAGCTTGCCCTGGTGTCTCAGGTGAGGTTCGTTTGAGCTACTTTCCCGAAAAGCAAACAAAAGCAATTAAGAGCACAAAATGGAAATCGACAAGTGCCAAAGATGACTTCACCGCTCAATGGCATATCAAGGACCTTGTGCCTGATCGTCAATATGCTGTCATCATTGAAGCAAGAGCATCCGGCAGCCAGAACCTCACAGCTGTCTATCGAGGCAGTTTAAGAACAGCGCCGTCGATAAATCAGAAAAAATCAATCAATTTCTGCATGACCACCTGCCATGATTTCTTTCGACGTGATGACGGTTTCTCGGGACATAAAATCTATCCGAGCATGACAAGGCTACAGCCAGATTTCATGGTTCATGCGGGTGACATCGAGTATTACGACAAGCCGCAACCGTGGGCCCTCACGCTCGAATTAATGCGTTTCAAATGGAGCCGTATTTTCTCCCTTCCGAATAATCGACAGTTCTATGGAACGCATACGTCCTACTTCATAAAAGATGACCATGACACGCTTAAAAACGATTGTTGGCCGGGCCAACGTTATGGCTCGGTTACTTTTGAACAGGGCAAGCAGCTTTTCAACCTTGAACAATTCCCCAGCAAACCACAACGTTATCAAACGATTCAGTGGGGACCGGATCTGCAAATCTGGCTGCTTGAAGGACGCGATTTTCGCAGTCCAAATACGATGATGGATGGTCCTGAAAAAACCATTCTCGGATCTAAGCAAAAAGAGTGGCTAGCTGAGACTCTTCAGGCATCAAAGGCACAATTCAAGATCATCTTCAGTCCAACACCTATCGTTGGACCCGACCGTCGAAACAAAAAAGACAACCACGCCAACGAAACGTTTGCCCATGAGGGTGAACAACTTCGAAGAATGATTGCTTCTGTAGAAGGAGCGATTGTTTTTTGTGGGGATCGACACTGGCAATATGCTTCAGTCGATCGAACCAATGGTCTGTGGGAATTTGGCTGCGGACCTGGCAGCGAAAAACATCAATTTGGCTGGAGAGAAGGCGAGCTACACCCAAGTCATGAGTTTCTCAGGGTGGCTGGTGGTTTCTTATCGGGCGAGCTCACTTACCCGTTCGGGGATCAAGCCGCACCACAATTGAGCTTACGACATCATAAGGTAACCGGCGAGGTTGTCAGTGAATTCAATTTCACTGATCAATGAACTGAGCGAGTAAATGATTCCGTTATTTTGAGTGACTTTGAGAATTAAAAGTCACGATTGATTCATTGGTTTGCGTGTTGATAAATCATGTTCATCATATCCGGGGATGGATCTCGTAACGTCATAACTTTCTCATCAAAACCATTGGCGTTTCGATCACGCACAATCACCACTACCTCACGTGCTTCGGATCCCCCTTTTTGCGTGATAACTTCCGAAATGGCTTGATTCGTCCCGGCCTGTGGCAGAAATAAAGTTTTCTGCTTCGCCTCAGCAGTCTCGTTTATCGTTGCTGTCCTTGTGTCTGCTGGACGCGTGGCAACCTCCATCGGCAACAGACCGATGCGTGCCAGTTGCCAACTAATTGATCCTGGCCCGGCGAAAATACCAACGTTGTTCTGGTAATCCGCTGAATTACAAACACCAATCAACCGGCCCTGTAAATCAAACAGACCACCACCGCTTCTGCCATCGATTGGCGCACCATCAATTTCGAGGTTAGAAAGTCCAAGGTGTTGGTCATACTTATTAACACCCGTGATACGTGTGTCTCGACGACTTGGTGCAGCACCACGGTCACAACCAAAACTGAAAACAACTTCACCATTGCGTATTGTTTGATTGCCGCTCACCACCTCTACAGCCTTCACTGGAAAACCAGGCTTAATCGCCACCAAGGCAACGTCACGACCGTTGGCATCATAGTCAATCACTTTTCCTGATACCGTGTGAGATTGACCGGCATGAAATAAATCGACGTCCACTCGGCCATTCACTCCAACTTCGCGAAACAAATGCCCGCAAGTGAAGATTAAAGCCTCATCACGTCGGCAATCAATTATTGTGCCCGTTCCAACGCTGTAACCCGTGGAATCATAAACCCGCATGCGAACCGTTGCGGCACGTGCCCGCTCAATAGCATCGGCCACCTGAACATTTGGCATCACTTCGGAATGATTTGCATTAGGAATGCTTGTGACAGAAGCGTTTGCTGACGCAATATCTCCAGAATGGACACCCAGCCTTAGAGGCTGTACCAGTCCTCGAGAATCAACCCCAGCAATATTCGATGCAAACTCTTGACGCTGGCCTTGAATCAGCTTGGAACCAGTAGGCACAAGAGGACCGTTGGAGCTGGATTTTAAAGCATTCTTCAAAGTCTCGATTCGTTGGGCACCGACTAACCTTGTTAGCTCTTTACCACTTGCGAGCACGATGAACGTTGGCGTCTTTCGAATTCCAAACCGACCAGCCAAGTGGGGTTCTTGCAGGACATCGATGTGTCGAATCGGTGTGCCTTGACTCTCAAGACTATCTAGAACTGGCTTCATTGTTCGACATGGAGTGCAATGCGGTGAAGTGAAATTCAGCAGCACCGTGTCAGTCGGCTCTGCCGAAGCACAGCGTGGAACGATGTGAAGCGTCACGACGAGACAAACAATGTAAGCAACACTCTTCACGTCACTTCCTCCATGAAACGACTGTGGTTTACAAATACTCAACTCACCATCAGCAGCTAGCCTCGGCATGCATCCCTTCAATAACTGCTAAAACACTTCTCCACGTTGATTCCTCCCGATTCGCTTGCCAGAGAAATGTTCGCCCAAAAAGGGGATTCGGGACAAGGTCAAACACTTAGCTAACGAAGGACAAGTTGGATCTTTTCCGTCAAATATCCGTTTGTTGCGGTAAACATGCCAAATTGATTCATCCCGGCTGTCGCATATCCCTGTCGTCGTATCGATAAGGGATGATTACAATTCGTTTTTACCCAACGTCAAACGTTGTCTGAATCGTGAAACCACACCGAACGCAGTGATTCAGAAGCATCAGCGACAACTTGAAAATCACAAAACGAACCGCAACGAGCCTTTGTTTGCCCGTTAGCCACCGACATTACACAGCAGCATGCAACGTAAAATCCTCGTTACCAGCGCTCTTCCCTATGCCAATGGTCCAATTCATATTGGCCATTTGGTGGAATACATTCAGACGGACATATGGGTTCGCTTTCAAAAACTACGTGGAAATAAATGCCTTTATCTCTGTGCCGATGATACGCACGGCACAGCGATTATGATCCGAGCCAAAAAAGAAGGTCGAAGTGAGGAGGATCTTATCGCGTCGATGAGTGAATCCCATCAAAAAGATTTTGCAGGTTTCGGCATTGAATTTGATCACTATGGAAGTACCAATTCAGATGAAAACAGAAAACTCTGCGGTCAATTCTGGCAGTCCCTCCGCGACGCCGACCTGATCACAGAACGCTCAATCGAGCAATTGTATGATCCTGAGGCGAATACATTCTTGGCTGATCGATTCGTTCGAGGAACTTGCCCAAAGTGTGGATTGTTGGACCAAGCAGGAGACAATTGCAATTGTGGTCATACTTATAGCCCAACAGAATTAATCGACCCCAAGAGCACCCTCAGCGGTGCCACGCCAGTCTTAAAAAATGCGAAACACCTTTTTGTTGAATTGGAACAACTTCGAGGTTTCCTCACTCAGTGGGTGGATAGCGAAGACAGCTTGCAAACCGAAGTAGCTAATTACCTGAAGGGTCACTTCCTCGGTGACGAACTGCGGGACTGGGACGTTAGCAGACCTTCACCCTATTTTGGATTTGAAATACCGGACGCTCCTGGCAACTATTGGTATGTCTGGTTTGACGCACCCATTGGCTACATCGCGACTACGGAACAATGGTGCAAGGCAAATAACCAAACACTGGATGATTGGTGGAAAAATAAGGATTGCGAAATCCATCACTTCATCGGTAAAGACATCACCTACTTCCATACCTTGTTTTGGCCGGGGATGCTGAAAACAGCAGGTTACTCCTTGCCAAAGAAGGTGCACATTCACGGATTCTTGACCGTGAATGGCGAAAAGATGTCCAAAAGCAAGGGAACATTCATCGCCGCGGAAACTTATCTCAATCAAACCAATCCATCGTACCTTCGTTATTTTTATGCATCAAAACTGTCGCAACGTGTTGAGGACATTGATCTTGGGATTGAAGAATTTGCCAGGAAGGTCAATACGGATCTCGTAGGTAAGGTAGTCAATCTCGCCAGTCGCGTCGGGAAATTTGCCAAGCAAACGGGACTCGCGGAAGTCTATCCCGACGATGGAGGATTATTTGAAAACGCAGTGGCAGCGGGTGATGAAATTGCTTCCGCTTATGAGACATGTGATTACGCACGAGCAATTCGTCGCATCATGGAATTAGCAGATGCCGCTAACCCTTTTGTGGAGCATGCTAAGCCTTGGGAAATGAAAAAAGACCCCGACCGACAGGATGAATTGCGAGATGTTTGCACAGTCGCTTTGAACTTATTTAGACAACTAACTATTTACCTTTCACCTGTTCTCCCAGATTTAGCCACTCAGTGCTCTGAGTGGCTCGACGAACCAATCAAATCTTGGGAGCAAAGCCGTACCCCCTTACTCGGGACACAAGTAGGAGCCTTTCGCAGAATGCTTGACCGAGTTCAGATCGAGGATCTAGAGAAAATGATTGAAGATAGTAAAGCTGAATCCGATGAAACCACTTCTGATGTTGCAAAGCAATTCCAAGATAGTGATCAACCACTCAAAGATGAACCACTGGCCGATGAAATCGGCATTGAAGATTTTGCGAAGGTTGATCTTCGAGTAGCGAGAGTTATCTCTGCGGAACATGTACCAGATGCCAATAAATTACTAAAACTCGAGTTGAGTCTTGGTGGAGATGAGACGAGGCAGGTCTTTGCAGGAATCAAGGCTGCGTACGAACCCGAAAAACTGGTCGGCCGACTCGTCGTTATGGTTGCCAATCTGAAGCCCCGTAAAATGCGTTTCGGGTTGAGTGAAGGAATGGTGACCGCTGCCGGTCCCGGTGGCGAAGATGTCTTCATCTTGGGAATCGACGAAGGTGCAAAGCCTGGTCAACGAGTCCACTAGGGAAACGATGCGGAAACACCAGATGTGGGTGCAATCATGTCCCTTAAACTACGACAAGCGATTCTGGACCGAATAGTATTGCGGCCCACACGCGTACCCATCGAGGCACAGCATCTTGAGAAAGAGACGCTGTTACTGAATGGCAAGCGAGTGGAGTGTTTTGTTCAGAGGAATTTTCCATCCAGTGAAAAACCTGAATTGCTTGTGGTGAAGTTTCCCGGAACTGCTGGTCGAGCCGAGCGATCAACAGGATTTCCCATTCATGCACTGCCTGAGAAACGAGTAGAAGTTTGGACATGGAACCCGCCGGGATACGGTGGAAGCGAAGGACGAGCAAAATTAAACACGATTGCTGACACAGCGCTCGAACTATGGAAAGAACTCACTTTAAAATTCAAAAGTCGCTCGCCGATTTTTTGGCTGGTCGGTAATAGTCTCGGTTGTCTCAGTGCCCTGCACATTGCAGCTTCGAACCAATCTCACGAAAAGGTCCACGGACTTATCCTACGCAATCCGCCGCCATTGATACCGGTCGTCAATGCAGTCGCAAGCCATTATCCATTCAGCTCACTTGTACGTCCGATCGCCAACAGTCTTTGTGATGCCATGAATGCGATGGTGACCGCGCCGCGTTGCCAATCGCCCGCTCTTTTTTTCCAGTCAGAGCTAGACACATTAGTCGAGCTGCCCCTGCAAGATCAAATTGTGAATGCCTATGCTGGCGATCACCATAAAATTATTTTCGATGGGATAGGGCACAATGACGCAACAACATCGGCCCACCAACAATCGATCGCTGAAGGTGTCGCGTGGCTCATGTCCAAAACCGAATTAAACTGATTGCATCGCCCGATGAAACAATCTCCAAATAACCGAACAGATTCATCTCACTGCCGAACCGCAGAACCAAAAGATGTGCCAAGCATCTGCCGAATCTACAACGCTCATATTGACCTTGGAGGAGCAACCTTCGAAACAGAACACTGGGATCCGCAAGCGATACAAGAAAAACTGCAAGCCGTCACCACTGACTACTGGTTTGTCATGGAAGCGGATTCCCAAGTCGTTGGCTGGTCAGCAGCAAGATCCTACAGCCAACGTTATGGCTATCGACTCACGCGTGAAGTCGCGGTGTACCTTGATCCCGGCTTCATTGGCCTTGGATATGGCCGCGAGTTGATGAAACGACTAGAAACAATTTGCAGAAGACACAAGATTCATCACCTTGTGTCACGAATCATCGCCAGCAATCAAGCCAGCTTGCAATTTCATGATCAAATCGGTTACGAACTTGTAGGAGTTCAAAAAGAAATAGGAAGTTTGAACAACCAATGGCAAGATGTCGCCATCCTTCAAAAACTGATTTAGCGGCAGAAACCTTGACCAATTCAATCCGTCACTTCCCTGCCCTGCTACGGCTTGGATTGTGCTCTTGCCTCCTCCAGCATCGCAAGCATTTCAGGAAGGATTAATGCAGAGGGAAGCATGTAGCTAACCACCCTTCCGGCGCGGGCGATATTGATACCGATGACTCTACCATTGGTGTCAATGACGGGGCCACCGCACTCATCTGGATCCAATACCGTGTCGTGTTGAATCACTTGATCAAAACCACTTAAACGTAGATTACGTGGACCATTAACCTTCGAATCGCTGGGTGATTCTCGAAGCATTCCAATATCTCGAATCTGGGCGTTCAAATCGATCGAATCGAACTCGCTTAAATCATTTGGTCTCAATATTGTCAGTCGAACACTTTCACCCGGGTACATTCCTCGAAGCCGATTGATTACTTCAACACGACTTTTCTCTTCTTCTCCATTGATTGCCACAATACGATCACCAGGACTAACGCCAGCCAGTGCTGCACCACTATCGGGCAACACTAACTGCACCAAGGCACGCCCTTTGGCATCATCCTCCAGCATCACACCTAACCGTCCCTGATGCTCTATCGGTCTTTCTTTTACACCAACCACTCCAAGTCCAATGGGTCGACCGGTTCGGCCGACGGTAATTAAAAAACTTGCAATTTCTGGGGATTGAGGCTCAAACCTCAATGGCGAAAAGGATATCTCTGAATCAACGCGTAATAACGCCAAATCATTACGCCGTCGAACCGCTGCAACGCGAGCAGGAAACAGGCGGCCATCATCTAGTCGAACACGGATGGGATCGCTCGTCAGTTCACTACGTTTGGTAATCACGTAACCATCTGCAGAAACAACAGTCCCAAGTGAAACGGGGCTACCACCACACAACACCTGCACCACTGATTCCTGTACTTGTTCACCAAGCGTCCGAAAGAGATCAAGGACCTCTGCACTATCGCGTCGCTCGTCTGCCGATACTACCGAACCAAACGCCAGCGGTAAGCAAGTTACAACAACTGCAAAACACCGAATCCCAATGAACATGATCATACCGTTAAAAAAAATCGTTTTCGAAGCAATAAATCAATGGGGTCATTAATCACGATTCACCGGCGCGACCAATTTCGACAACAATGACACGAGTCCTGCCGTCCCGATTGATCAACATCCGAACCCTTTCGCCCGGCATTGTATCTGCCACTGCTTGCTGAAGTGATTTAAAATCTGTGAGCAGTTTGCTACCGAATTCTTCAATGACATCTCCGACTTTTAAACCGGCCTCATCAGCCGGCGAACCACTCCTCACAACCTCAATCAACGCTTTCTCCGCTGAGGGACTTCCTCTCACGCCGAGAACGGGCTTGAAACCTGGCAGGAACCCCCACGAAACACTCTGCTGCATGCGTTCCCAGGATTCTGCATAGTGATTAATGGGCACGTGTAGATTGTCAGCGACGTCATTACCGATTCGACTATGGACTGCGATCAGTTCACCAGCAAGGTTGAACAGTGGTCCACCACTGTCTCCACCAATTAACGCGCAGTCAGTGACGATTGCTAAGTCGCGAACCGCTAAAATTCTTCCAACGCGGGTTACCGGACCTCGTTTGTCGTCATAACCTCCCGGATGCCCCATCGCGATGCACCACATACCGGGCCTCAAGCTATCGCTGGTACCGAGAGTTGCATGCGGCCAAGGGTTACCATCATTCTGATCCGGTTCAATTTTCATTAAACCAGCATCAACATTTCGATTCATTCCCAACGACTTTGCCTTGACGATACGACCATCAGCCAAAAACAATTCTGCATTCATCCCTGGTCGCATTGCGACATGGGCTGCGGTTAACACATAGCCACTGCCGGTGATAATGACGCCACAGCCTTTGGCGACACCGAGTTGCACACCGACGGTGCAACCAGACACCGATGCAGCGACAACCTGCTGCTGAACCTCCAAAGCCCGCAACATTTCGATTGAATCAGGAACGCCGCCCTGACTGAGAAGCGGCAGGAGTTTATCCGCCACATCGTGTCGGGTGCCCTTATCCCCAGACTTTTCTATTTCAGCCTGGACACTCGATTGACTAGAAAGCTCCTGACTAGAAAGCTTCTCAGCACTCTTTTGAATTTTTCGCGATTCAGAAGATTTAGTCCTCTGACTAAAAACGGTCGGAACTGGACCAGCAAACAACCATAGAATCACGGCCCAACCGGTAAGTCCGGCGACCAACGATCCTCGGCGTCCTCGCCTAGGGCAGCACCCCAATCGATGCCGCTTTATTATTTGATATCTAAAGCTCACTAGCAGTACCCCGAACAATTTCCCGATCGAGTGGAATCAACACCACTACATTGTACTCACGATTCTAGGGATAGGAGAAATGATGAATCAATCCACGAGCATTGTCACCAGTACCGAAAAACAAAGAATCCTGATTTTTGGCTGCGGCTACCTTGGACGTGTCGTTGCAAAACAGGCAATCGCATCAGGTGATCACGTCACGGGCACAACTCGAAGTGAAAAAAACAGAGAAACTTTGAGGAAAATAGGGATCGAACCAATCGTTGCGGATTGGACGGATCGACGAACGCTGTCCTCCATCGACACTTTTTCGACCGTCGTTGTCTCCGTAAGCAACGATCCGAGTCAACGAAAGCCCCCGTGGGAAAGCCTCGTTAACGGATTAGGAAACTTACTCTCGGCGATTAACCAAACCACCAGAGTCATCTACATCAGCACAACAGGCGTGTACCACCAGAAGGGTGGAATCTGGGTTGATGAAACCTCACCAGCGCATCCCAACCGGCCAAGCGCCAAAGCTCATCTTCAAGCGGAAGGTTTGCTCCGTCGCCAGAGATCAAACTCCCCTTGGTCAATCTTGAGACTAGCCGGTATTTATGGTCCACAACGCGTTCCTCGATGTGATCAGATTCGACTTGGAAATCCAATTCATGCCGATCCCAGCAGTTACCTCAATTTGATTCATGTGGAAGACGCCGCCTCTGCCGCGTTAGCCGCCTCAAAAAGAGACGCTCAGGATGTTTACCTTGTTTCCGATGATCAGCCCGCATTGAGAGCTGACTACTACGCCCACATTGCACAACAAATCAGCGCACCACCGCCAAAATTCGCAAGCAAACAAGAGGTGGGCAACCACACCATCAGATCTGACAGCAATAAACGGGTGTGGAATCGCAGAATGAAGAAAGAGCTATTGCCAAAATTAAAATACCCCACTCACCGAGAGGGTTTATCGAAGCTTTTGAAATAAAGTGCTGAAACAGTCATTCATCGACTCTTGCGATTAAACCCAAACTACAATTAAAGCCAAAGTAACTGGGCTGGAAATCCAGCGGCGGGGTTTTCGATTGATCCCTTGTATTTCTACAATGGGATCTTACTCATACCCCCTTGGTCTGCTCTCATCATGTTAAATCGAAAAACTATCTTTCCAGGCGTGATCGAGCTCAATTTTCAGGCAGGTGAAGTCCTCGGATGCAATGTCTATCTTGTTTTTGATTCAAACGAGTGGGTCCTGATTGATATTGGTTACGAGGAAACCGTAGACGATTTCATTGAAATCATCCGTCAACTCGATTTCCCTCTCTCCCGTTGCAAGACTTTGGTCGCCACGCATGCAGATGTTGACCATATTCAAGGCCTCGCGCAAGCAAAACAAACGCTGAAAACGACGGTAACGTGTCATCCAAATGCCGTTGATGCGCTTCAGTCTGGCGACACCCTGCGGACGATGGCTGAGATCACGGCACAAAATCTACGCCTTCCAATGCCCCCAGTCCAAGTTGACCATCAGGTTCAAGATGGAGACATCATCAAGGTTGGTGACATCGAAATCGAGGTGTGGCACACCCCAGGGCACACAGATAGCCAACTCTCGTTCCGAATCGGTGATGCACTACTCAGTGGCGATAACATTTATCGGGATGGCTGCATCGGCGCGATTGATGCTCACCACGGTAGTGATATTAAAGCTTTCATTCGATCTTTGGAAAGAATTCGTGACAGTGAGATTAAATGGCTAGCCCCAAGCCACGGGCCGATTTTCAAGAATGAGCCCCAACTGCTCAACAACACGATTGAAAGATTGAAGGGCTATCTAAAAATGGCAGATTTCGGAACTCTGGCTGAGAGCTGGCCGCTGATGGATCAATGGGAAGAAGAGGTGGCGCAGGGCAGGCTACCAGAAGGCCTCAACAGCTAAAAAATGGCTAGTCCTCCGATAAGTATCTGTTTGGATCCCCCGACCCTTCCAAGTCTTTGCCAGAACATCCCGACGCTCTTCAGATGATCAAATCAGGCAAATCCACAACAACAGCCCTTGATGACCGCAAAAGTCATTAATGAGTGCCGTCGGAGAGCCCATCTAACCGCTAATCTGATTAGATTATGTCGTAGAGTCTTCTTTAATGCCGAAAGGAGATTAGCAGTCCCTAGCTCCTGACTACCCGACCAGCCAATCTCCACTAAAGCAACTGAGTGACCGGCATGGCAAACACACCTCATCCGCCACCAGAATCATTCGCTCGCTATGTGGGAATTGACGTCGGTGGGACCAACATTAAATTTGGTCTCTGTGCTTCGGATGGCTCAATTCTTCGGAAAAGCTCTGCTCCAACGGATTTATTGAGACAACCTGAACAAATCATCAGGCATGCGTTAGAATTTTGTGGGCAAGAAGTCAAAACGAGTGGCCAACTTGCCGGAATCGGAATGGCGGTGCCGGGCGTTCTCGACACGTCAACGTGGTGCTTGCGGGAGGTGGTCAATCTGCCCGGATGGGTCGATCGGCCGCTTCTGGAAATACTGAGAAATGAATCTCACTTACCCTCAGTAATCATCAACGATGCTAATGCGGCGGCACTTGCTGAGCATGCAAACCGCCAGCTCTCAACCGAATCACTCGCCTTGCTAACGCTGGGTACCGGCATCGGCTGTGGATTGACCATCCGGGGAAAAGCTTTCGGAGGCGACCATGGATGTGCGGGCGAACTGGGTCACCTCGCAATCCAATTTGGTGATACTGCAGCAGAATGCACATGTGGGCGACGAGGTCATTTAGAAGCTTACGCTGGAGCACCCGCGGTCATTTCGCGGGCTAAATCCGAATTTGCAAAATGTGAATGGAAATCGCTTCCCGGCAATTTACAGAAAGAGACGATTAGCCCATTAGATGTTGCCAATGCAGCTGAAGATGGATTTTCAGTCGCGGAGCAAGTTATTCGTGACACTGGTAAATACATTGGCCAAGCCTTAGGCATTCTCGGTCAGGTTGTAGACCCCGCTGTCGTCTTACTTGGCGGCGCAATGACATTTGGTGGAGCCAACAGTCGAATTGGTATCGATTTCCTCGAGACAATTAGAGAAACAGTGCAAGAGACAACCCTTCAGCAAGTTGGCAGCGGCATGACAATCGATTTTGCATCCTTGGGCAATGAAGCTGGTGTCACTGGTGCAGCACTCGTAGCACGAAAAGCAGGAAACCAATCATGAGTACCGCAAACGAACGAATTCCGTGCCAGGTCTTTGATCGCGCATCTGAAGCAAGTATTGCGGCAGCAAACGAGATTGCGGATCTAATTCGCAGGAAAGCAGCAGCGGGCGAGAAGTGTGTGCTTGGACTCGTGACGGGTTCTTCTCCCACTGTGATATACGAAGAACTAATTCGTCAACATGCTGAGGAAGGACTGTCGTTCAAGAACGTCATCACCTTTAATCTTGACGAATTTTACCCGATGCACCCCAATGAATTGCAGAGTGTCGCTCGCTGCATGCATGAACAACTATTTGATCATGTTGATATTCCAAAGAATCAAATTCATATACCCGATGGTACCATTGCAAAGGAAATTTCCTCCGATTATTGCCAGCGATACGAGCAAGCTATACGTGAAGCGGGTGGTATTGACCTTCAGATTTTAGGCATCAACCGAACGGGGCACATTGGACTCAATGAACCAGGCTCTGACCGTGGTTCTCGCACGCGAATGATCACGCTTGATAGCGTCACAAGAATTGATGCTGCGAGTGATTTTTTTGGCGCAGAAAATGTTCCACGTTATTCCATTACCCTCGGGGTTGGAACCATTCTGGAAGCCAAACGCATCCTGTTGATGGCGTTTGGTGAGGGAAAAGCAAAAATCATTGCCAAGGCAGTAGAAGGCTATTCAAGCTCCGGTATCCCCGCGACCTTTCTGCAAGATCACCCAAACACCCTCTTCTTGCTTGACGAGGCCGCTGCCTCGAACCTAACAAGAATCCAGGCCCCGTGGCTCTTAAATGAGATTCGTTGGGATTCAAAAACAATTCGGCGAGCTGTCATTGACCTTTCAGAGGAAGTTGGCAAAGCAATCCTGAAACTCACCGATGCAGATTATAATGAACAAGGTCTGCAAGATCTCCTCGCTGCGCACGGGAGTGCCTACGATATAAACCTGATGGTTTTCCGTCATCTTCAAGCGACCATCACAGGTTGGCCCGGTGGTAAACCCGAACACGCAAAACAGATTGGTGATCGTCCTGGTCATCGTGACGATATTTTTCCAAAACGGGTCATCATTTTTTCACCTCATCCCGACGACGATGTCATCTCCATGGGCGGGACTTTGATTCGATTGGTTGATCAAGGTCATGAGGTACACATCGCCTATCAAACATCTGGCAACATCGCTGTTTTCGATGAAGATGCGATTAGATTTTCTGAATTCGTTGAAGACTTCTGCCGTGAATTTAAAATCCGCGCAGAGGGTTTAGAACAGCTGGAATCTCACATTGATGAGTTCCTGAAAAAGAAAGAACCCGGACAGGTGGACAGCAATCATATTCAAAAACTTAAAGGGTTGATTCGTCGAGGGGAAGCGAGAGAAGGTGCTCGATGCTGCGGCGTGAATGACCAGCATCTTCACTTCCTTGATCTGCCGTTCTATCAAACCGGTCGAGTCACCAAGAGCCCTATTTCTGAGGCTGATTTAGAGATCACACTCGACCTGCTTCGAAAAGTGAAACCGCACCAAATCTATGCTGCAGGTGATCTGTCGGATCCGCATGGAACACACCGCACATGCCTTTCAGTAATCTTGCAGGCCTGTCAGCAAAGCCAAGGTGATGATTGGTACGACGATTGCGACGTTTGGCTTTACCGCGGTGCGTGGCAAGAATGGTCACCCCATGAGATTGAAATGGCTGTCCCTCTTAGTCCGCAAGAAGTTGCACAAAAGCGGGCAGCTATTTTCAAACATGAATCCCAGAAAGATCGTGCCTTATTTCCCGGGTCCGATGTCCGCGAATTCTGGCAACGCGCCGAATCGCGAAATTCTGAAACCGCTAAGAAATACGATGCACTGGGACTTGCGGAATACGCCGCAATTGAAGGTTTCGTGCAATGGGATGGCGAGTCGGGCCTGGATCTCTAAGAACCGAGTCGGTTGTCGACTATGAATTAATCACGCTCGACCCCCTCGCATCATCCGAAGAAGATCTCCCACCTGGTCCGTAAAGAAATCTCATGAAAAAGATTACGCGTCGTCTGCTATTGAAAGCAACAGCCTCTACCACAGCATGGCTTCGCTCAGCTCGGTCAACATGCTCCTTCGCTACAACAAACAACAACAGTAACTTTAAATCCTCATGGTCCAAGACGTTTAACCGAACTTGGATCGGCGAAAACTTCTGGGCCAATCCAATGGAGGATTGGTCGCTCACTGATGGAGGCGCGGAGAATATTCGGGGTGGTGGAAATCGAAATCTACAATTGATCACTCATCAATTAACGGATGCGACTAAATCATTCTCAGCGAGCGTTACCACACGACGCGTTGAAATCTCAAGCAACGATGGCGGATCCGGATTTCGTATTGGAGTAAAGAGCGAGCTAAACGAGTACCGAAGCAACTCGTTCGCATCAGGAGGTATAAACGCCGGAGTTCTTAACAATGAACTAATACTTGGTACCTCAAAAACAGTCATTAAGTCAAACTCCGATCAGAACATTACGCTGGTTCTCACTGGTGTCCCAAATGGTGATCAATATCGACTCACTCTGAAAGCTTATCAATCCGGCGATCTTCTCGGTTCGATCAGCAACAACACCTCGACTGACGCCGTTAAGGGTAATCTCGCGATTGTCAGTAACTTTGCACTAAAACCGAAAGACAAAAATTGCTGCCGATATCGATTCGAAGATTTTGAATTGACAGGGGACTCTTTCACCTATGACAAAAACCGGAAGTTTGGACCAATTCTTTGGTCAATGTATTCCCTGAGTGACTCCAGAAATCAAGAACGTTTTGTCTTGAAGTTGAGCGCCTTAACGGGACCACTCAGTAAGCACGAAAATCAAAACATCGAGTTGTTGATTGAAAGAGATCAAGCTTGGATCTCCCATGGCATTTCAGTACTCGACACCGATTCTTGGACGGCAACCTTTCGCATTCCGAATTGGGATGAATCAAAACCCGCGCGCTATCGGCTGATTTACACAGAATCTCTTAAAAATGGAGAGCAAAAGACGTCCATGTGGCAGGGAGTGATTCGAGAGAACCCCACCGATCGACCACTTCGAGTTGCTTCGTTGACCTGCCAAAATGATTATGCGTTCCCCTACGAACCGGTCGCCGAAAATCTCGCTCGACTCGATCCTGACATGCTCTATTTTTCAGGAGACCAGCTATACGAAAGTCATGGCGGATTTGGTGTGATTCGAGAGCCTGCGGAATTGGCAATCCTCAATTATCTCCGAAAATTCTACATGTTCGGTTGGGCTTTCCGCGATGTCATGAGAGACAGACCAACTCTATGCCTCCCAGATGATCATGATGTTTTCCAAGGGAATATCTGGGGTGAAGGTGGAAATCCGATGGACATTGAAAAGAGTGGTGCCTCCTCTAACGGTGGCTATCGCGAACCAGCCAGAATGGTCAACGTCGTCCATCGAACCAATACAGGCCATCATCCCGATTTCGATGACCCCACCCCAGTCAATCAAGGTATCAGCGTCTACCACGGTGAAATGATTTACGGTGGAGTTGGATTTGCAATCATTGCTGACCGACAATTCAAAAGTGGTCCACAGAGGGTGGAAACCGGTAGCGGACGAGCAGATCATGTGCGTGCGAAAGATTTTGACACTGCCCTCTTGGATAAACCAGGCCTGGCACTCCTCGGTGAGCGGCAAGAGCAGTTCCTAAAACGATGGGCTGATGACTGGCGAGGCCACTCAATGAAGGTGCTTTTAAGTCAAACAGTATTCGCAGGTGTGGCCACGCATCACGGCCGCTTGGACGGATACCTGAAAGCGGATCTCGATTCTGGTGGGTGGCCACAAACCGCCAGAGATCGGGCGATTGAGATTATCAATCCTGCGAGAGCACTCCACCTTAATGGCGACCAGCACATGACTTCACTGGTGCAATATGGAACATCCACTCAACGAGATGGTTGCTGGTCGTTTTGCTCACCAGCAATCGGAGCTGGGTATCAACGATGGTGGCGGCCTGATCAACTGGATTTGAGTTACAAGAATCGTCCTGATCATGGCCTCCCTAATACCGGTGAATACCTAGACGGATTTGGAAATCTCGTCTATGTCTATGCAGTTGGAAACCCTGAAGTTGGTACAAAGAAACATCGTTACGAGAAAGCCCACCAGAAAGGAAGCGGTTTTGGATTGGTCACGATCGATATCGAAAGGAAAACTTACCAAGTTGAGGCTTTCCGCTTCCTTGTTGATGCAACCAGCAAAAGCCCAAGCACTCAATTTCCTGGATGGCCCGTGGTCATTCATCAAAGTGAAAATCCAGGCGAAAATCGCTTACATTAGGCTACGCGGTTCGACGCAGTCCACTGTGAAAGGTCCCAAGGTCATATGACGCTGACCAGTCATGCAATCGTATTGTTAGCCAAATTATTCAGCGGCTCCACCGTGCGCTGGGTTGATTGTCAACCTGATACCTCACAACGCATCTACTTCGCCAACCACACGAGTCATCTGGACGCCGTTCTCTTGTGGTCGGCACTGCCACGTGATTTGAGAAAATTGACGCGACCGGTAGCGGCAAAAGATTACTGGGCAAAGGGATGGGTGAAGCCGCACATGGCAAAAAGCTTCAATGCATTGTTAGTTGACAGAAAAGAAATCAAAGTCCACAAGAGCCCCATCGATATCATGCTTCAACAAATGGGTGATATCTATTCATTGATCATCTTTCCAGAAGGGGGGCGATCCTCAAGTGATGATGAAATGGGAAATTTCAAGAGTGGTCTTTTCTACATGGCGAAAAAACGACCCGACTTGGAGTTAGTGCCAGTGAACATCGACAACGTCAACCGAATCCTACCGCGAGGTGAAGTTCTACCGGTGCCGCTCTTAAGCTGCATCTCAATCGGGGCACCTATCTTTCTGGAAGCAGGTGAACCCAAGGCAGAGTTTCTTAATCGCGCTCGCCAAAGTGTTCTGAATCTGAAAGAGCATTAGTAGTGAAATTTGAACCTGATCTTTCAGATTCAACAGATTGAATTTCGGGTGGCAAATGACCATGAAAGATCATTTGCAACCCGATTTCTATGCGATGGGAAATGAGGCCCTATCACTCTACCTCGTCGGCACCCCGCAGATCTTGTTGCAGGCTAGCCAAATATGCGACGAGATCACGAAGTTGCCGGTCGGTCAACTTTTCTACCAAATCATCAGGCATCGATGATTTTCCTTGACGCCTCGCCTCGATTTGATCAATCGGGACACGAACCAGTGTTCCATCGGATTGCAAGAGATCAACACCTTCTTCAGTCTCTTCCTTGACGATGCCAGAAATCGTTCTGCCTTCATCCGTAAGGATCACAGACGTTTCGAATCCTCTGGCAACAACAGAATTAGGAAGACAGATGGACTCCAGTAAGTAACGACGATCCTTTGATGCACCAATCGTGGTCAAGTCTGGTCCGACCTGCCCCCCGGACCTGCCGACTTGGTGACAACGCAAACATGACAATTTTGTAGCTTCAAAGAAAAGTTTTTCACCCTGACTTGCATCACCACCACTCAAAGCATGTAGCCAAGGTCCCAATTGATCTTCTCTTGCTAATTTAATTTGATAATCAGCTAACTGACTTTGAAGTTCGGCATCAAGGCGGCCAGTTGACGCCTCGAGCACATTCAACCAAACGTCCGCGGAAAGGTCACCACTTAGGTAGGACTGAACACCGTCCCGAATAGCATCAACGGCTTTCTCATCGGATATTTCCGCAAGCAGATCCCACGCTAATTGGCGCACTCTGGTATTACGACTTCTTGTCGCAGTGATTAGGCGTTCAAGTGATTTCTGTTCATCATACTTCGCCAATACTCGCAAAGCTGAAATCAACAAATCGCTCGGTGGTACAGATTTAACATCTGATGCCAGCGCCACCGCTTTTTTCGGATCTAGACGCACCAATGCATCCAAGGCGCCGGCTCGAGCAAACGAATCAAGGCTTTCATCCTTGACTCGTGTCTCAAGCATCGGAGCGATCCCTTGAATTCCCAATTGAGAGGCAACACGTATGGATTCCTCCCTAATCTCGCTTCCGCTAACCATCAAAGACTCTAGGTTGGGATTCAAAGCAGCCACAGCATCGGAAACCGATCTGGATGGCAGCGGACGATAATCGTTCAACACTCGATCTCTTGGATCATCAGGATCCCAATCCTCGAGCAATTGCAGCGCTTCAGACCGCATCTCAGTTGGCGCTAAGGCACTCGCGGCAAATTCTGCAATTCTCTTAGCTGCTTCGGGTGTGCCTATTCGATAATTTGCATTTAATGATCGACGCTGATATTCAACCTCGCGTGGAATTTTGTTTAGCGTTGCACCAAGTCCGGGCATGGCGGCCGGAATTGGCAAGTCATAAATAGCGCGTGCTGCCTCCAAAGCGACCAATGAACTCGGATCGTCAAGATAGCTCACGAGAGATGTGCTCTTGAGTCTTCGCATCGAAACGACGACGGCACGTCGAACTGCTTCACTGGGGTGATTCTTGAATTTCTCCAATCGCTCGGCGCTTTGCGTCAGTGACAAAGCCATAACGCCAGCATGGCGAAGAGCAGGATCTTGATCATTGGCCTCGGAGATGACCTGAATGATCGCGGGAAGTGAATCAGAGTCCTTTAACTTGCCAAGAGACAACAGCGAGAAAAACCTGACTCGAGCAGATTCATCAGTTAATCGATCACGAAGTTTTTCAATGGCCTTCGCATCCAACCTCTCTCCTGCGAATTTCGCCGCGGCCGCACGAATGTACGGATCAGTGTCATCCAGCAACGGTCGAATCAAATCGTGGATCGAAGCTAACGTTGCTTCGTCTTGCCGAGCAATCTGATCCATACCCCAAATTGCGTGCAATCGAGCAAGACGACCCGACTTCTCGTCCCGAACCAACGTAGCAAAGGAACGCCAATCCTTGCGGCTTGCCAATTCCCACTGGGCTCCCAATCTTATCCGGCGATCAACATGACTCAACTCAACCAACAAACTTGAGACATCCTGTTGCTCAAAACCATCGGCAAGACGTTGCTGTACTTCCTGGACGATTTGAGATTTCGTGAATTCAGGATGAGCGACTTTATAGATTCGACCTTTACCAAGTCCGTCCCATCCATCAACCCAATCACTCAAGTACAAGCTTCCATCGGTACCAAATCCAATGTCAGTTGCGAGAACTCTCCAAATTGGATCAGCGTTTTCCGCAAAACGATAAAATGCCCCATCTGGTTCAACTCGGAAGCTCCGTACACCGCTATTTGCTGGCCCTCCTCGAAAGTCGCAAATGAGAAATTTGTCCTTAAAATAATCACCGAACCCTGTTCCTGGATAATAGGCCAATCCACTGGGTCCATCCGTAAAATTGGCGACGGGAGGAACAATGTATGCCGGCTGTTCTTGATGAAAAGGTTTCCAAATGTTCTCGCGATTAAATGGGCCACGATCAGGCAGGTACTGGTAGTACATACGCCAGCCGCTATCACCGCCCTCGAGGAGATGCACAACCCTCGCCTGGTCACCACTATCACTATTGTTGTCGACCGTAAAAAAATCACCGGCGTCATTGAATGCCAACTCTTGGGGATTTCTTAAACCACTCGCATATACCTCCAAGTTCGAACCATTCAACTCGCACCGAAAAACGGCACCAGAAACGGGATTGTTCAACACACTCCCTTCTGCCGTTGTGACATGGTAGCCACGATCACCAATGCTAAAGTAAAGCCGTCCATCGGGTCCCAGAACCAAACCATGTAAATCATGGCCCCTAAACGCGACGCGAACGCCAAACCCGTCTGCCATGGAGATCCGATCATCAATAGTTCCATCGTTATCGTGGTCGATCAATTTCCATAACTTAGGAATGCAGGTGTAATAGATGTTGTTCTGGTGCGCTAATACTCCCGCCCCGGTGCCCTCCTCTAGATGATTAAAACCAGATGCAAGAAGAACACTACTGTCGGCGACGCCATCCTGGTCAGCGTCCTCTAAACGCCGAAGACGGTCATCATGCTGTGTGTAAGCAGCTGCGGCATCTCCCAGCAACCTTTTGTGATAATCAATTCTATCTTGAACTGTTTCCGCAGCTAAATCCGCGAGCAGCCAAGTGTCATCGTGCCCTCGATTATCGGTAACCCCTTGGTTCTGCCGAAAAGTTTCACAAACAATCATACGGCCAAGATGATCAATATCAAAAGCGACCACATTTGCTACATCAGGCTCCGAAGCGAAAAGCTGGATTTGCCAACCTTCAGGTATTCGAATTGCCCGCATTGCTTCTTCACCCTCCGATGAAGCAGCGGCAACCTCCGGTTCCAGTGGAATGAGTTGCTCTCGTTCGTCAGCAGGGGCACCGTTCGTGAACAACAAAACGACGGGGGTTAACACCAAAAGTATTCTTGGAATTAACAATGAATAGGTAGATGGATAAAAAAATTTAAGCATGGATTAACGAACCTCAAAGGACAACTCAATTCCCTTTTAACAACCTTACATTTCAACCTAAGAAAAAACATTTTTTCGTCAGAACACCCAACCTCATTCTCACAGCAGAAAACCTCTTGTCACCAAAACTTGATTCTGGCCTCACCGGAGATTCCTCGCCACCTCGTAATGAGTCCCGGGGGCAAACCTCATTTCAAACCAAATTTAACCGGACAGGTTTCGGTCATTCCCCGGATTAACCAACAGAGCAGGCACTGGCTCAGAGAACCTGCATTTGCGACGGTTTAGCAGAAGAATACCCTCTCGATGCGATTCATGGCAAGATTCCAGAGAGTCACCCGCCATCTTCAGCAGAACCGAGCGTGGACTTCGATGGTGAAGGGAGTTTTTTTTAAGAATTCGCACCGACGGGTTTTTAACCGCCTTAAAATACGAACGACATCGCTAATGGAAAAAAGGATCGTTCAACCTGCCGCGTCGCAGTGCCTTCAAATCAAGTCGGTCGTTAACATATACCTCACATCACTGAATGATGAACCCCAATATCGATTTCTGAAATGCCACACATAAATCCTGATCAGCCGGTCATACGGTCGGGGTCACCATTCAAATTGGGGACGGCCACCACGCCAAAACACCATCGAACTGAATTCAACAGCTCTCAAAATTACATCGCTTCAGGTTCGGTACTTGCTGCTCTACTTATCCTTTTTTTTGAACTTGTCGCTGCAGTAACTTTTCCAGAAGGTGCTTTGTTGATTGCAGTGCTGGGAGTTTGCCTCAGCTTTTTTGGTATTCAATCGAGCAGGAAGAAGGCAGCAACCACCTTATTGCTGATTCATCTTGTCATTTTGATCGCCTGCTATCGGGAAGTGATGACTTGAAAAGATAACAACGTCGGTATCTCTGCAGTTCACAAAAAACATTACGAATTACAACACCTCAGAACCCGCTTTGGAATTTTGAAAACATGAAGAAACTCGAACGTCGTGAATTCCTGACCCGCACCTTAGCTTTCGGCGGCGCCGCTGCTTTATCAACCACCCAACTAAAAGCTGCAAATGCTAATAGCGATGTCAACCTAGGTTTCATTAGTTGTGGTGGACGTGCTGGCCAATTAATGGGCCAGTTTTCCAAAGTTGATGGAGTTAACATCGCAGGTCTATGTGACCCCGACGAAAATCGACTAGGACTAGCAAAACAACGGTTTCCCAAAGCAGAAGGATGGTCGGACCTTCGTGACCTTATTGAGTCGGACACCATCGATGCTGTTGTCGTTGCGACCTGTAATCACTGGCATTGTCTGGCAGCGATCTGGGCAATGCAGGCTGGCAAAGATGTCTATGTCGAGAAACCACTGTCTCATAGTCAATGGGAAGGTAAGCAAACCGTCGCCGCTGCCCGCAAGTACAACAGGATCTGTCAACTCGGAACGCAGCAGAGGTCGGATCCGATGCAAACAGAGATTAAAAAATTCCTCCACGAAGAGAGAGGACTCGGAAATCTTATCGCTGCGAGAGTCAATCGTTACGGTATTCGACCGTCAATTGGCAAACGGAACACTCCCCTTCCAATCGATAAGAATCTTGCTTACGACCTTTGGCTTGGACCCGCTCAAGATCAGCCGATCTACAGGAAAGCCTTGCATTACGATTGGCATTGGGATTGGAACACAGGTTCTGGTGAAATGGGTAACTGGGGGGTGCATGTCTTGGATGATGTTCGAAACAATGTCTTCCAAGACGCTGTTTCATTGCCGAAGCGAATCTTGGGTGGTGGCGGCCGTGTCGCCTTAAATGACGCTGGACAATCGCCAAACGTACACTTTGCGTATTTTGATACTGGCACCATTCCAGTTGTGATTGGACTTTCTAACCTTCCGGCGGAACCTGGCGGGAAAAAGAGCCCTGCCCACCCCGGGCCCAGCAGTGGCTATGTCGTTTACTGCGAGGGAGGTCGCTACGAAGGTCAACGTGGACGAGGAGTTGCCTATGATTACGACGGTAAAGTCATCCGTGAATTCCGAGGCAATGGGGATGTGAGGCATCAGCAAAACTTTATTGATGCTGTGCGTGCTCAAGATCGTTCAATTCTAAATGCCGAAGTAGAAGTCGGAAATGACAGCACTGGATGGTGCAATCTTGCCAATGTTGCTGTTCGGTGCGGGAACACGTACTCCGCTGATACGGCAAACGGGGTCCAACTTGATCAATGGAAAGATCTATTGGGTGAGATGGGCCAACATCTGCAATCTCACAACCTTTCTTTCGACGATGATTCAATCAAACTCAGTCCCATGCTTGAATTGAGCACAGAAACTGAAACGTTTACCGGGGATTACGCCGCGTCCGCCAATCAATTTCTGAAAAGAGAATACCGCTCTGGATTTGAAGTTCCTGAAATTACTTGATTATCAGGCGAACTACAGAGATAAGCATTGATCAATGCTAAAGCCAACGTCCTGCTGCAATATCAAAGAACGCGGTATCGCCGAACATCGGTGTGCTGCGTTTTTTTCTAGGCGACACCACTAGATTGCCGAACTGGCTATCAAGTGAGCATCCTTGTCATTAGCCTGACACCAAGCATCAACGTTTATCGCGAAACGACCTGAATCTCATCAATCAAATCTGGTAATCCACTGCCTCAGAGTCACTCAACTGTGAATCTATGGATCGTGACTTCTCGAAGACTCTCACCGGGCTTCAGTAGCGTGGTGGGAAATGAGGAGACATTGGGCGCATTTGGGTAATGCTGAGTTTCCAGACAAAACGCTTCGTGGCTCGCAAAACCGTTTGACCTTTCGTTTCCCGGTAGGTGATTCGCAGTGTAGAGCTGCATCCCAGGTTGGGTTGTTTCGATTTCCAACCCCCGCCCGCTCTTGGGATCAACGACTTTCGCAGCCCGTCGCAGTGATCCCGGCTCACCTCGTACCACGAAGCAATGATCGTAACCTTTGGTGTGTGCTAATTCATCTAATCTGAGATCGAAAGAAGTTGGTGTTCGAAAGTCCAACGGAGTTCCACCAACCTCATTCAATTGCCCGCTGGGTATTAGGTCAGCATCCACGTCAAGCCATTGATCTGCATGAATTGTGGCGATATGGTCCATTGCAGATCCGCTCCGCACACCCGCAAGATTCCAATAACTGTGATTGGTCAAATTCACATGCGTTGGAGCATCCGTCGTGGCACTGTATTCAATCTTCAGCTCATCTTGATCGTTCCATGTGTAGAGAGCATTCGCCGTCACTGTACCTGGATAACCCTCTTCACCGTGTGGGCTTTTCAAACTGAATCTGACTCCAACCTCACTCTCACCCTCAATCGCCTCACCGAGCCAAAATTGATAAGAGAAATTCTTCTTACCACCATGGATGTGGTGCTTCCCAGAGTTAACCGTTACCTGATAGTTTTGTCCATCAATCGTGAACTTTCCCTCTTTGATTCGGTTACAAAACCGTCCCACGGAACTTCCAAAATATGGATGCCCCGCCAAATAGGGATCAAGCCGATTGAAACTCAAATTAACATTACCTAGGTTCCCCTCGCGATCCGGAACGATGACATCCAATAAGGTTGCGCCAAAATTCATCACCGATACGGAGTGCCCTTTGGAGTTAAAAAGAGTGAAGCGTGTGACTTCTTGGCCATCTGCAGTGGTACCAAAGACCTCAGTTTCTATCTTCATATCGGTCGATTCAGCGTTGGCGTTGGCGAGGTTAAAAAGAGCTGCAAAAACTATCGCGTTAAAAATCAATCTCGGTAACATGATGACTTCTTTTTCTCGATTCGTGTACCAGACACATTGTTCTGCACAGCATATCCCACTGGCTATTGGAAAGCAGGATGCCTGAAGCAAATAACGATTATCAGATCATGCCGACGCATCTGACTGAACTGAAACCACTTTTCATCGGCGATGTCAAAATAGGGTTTCCTGTCGTCCAAGCTGCTTTATCAGGCTATAGTGACTTGCCGATGCGAGTCATCGCTCGTCGCCATGGTGCTCCCTACAGCCTCTGCGAGGTGATGCTCGATCAGTTTTTACTTGCGTTAAGCAAGCGAGAAAAAACAAAACATTTCTTGGATATTCACCCCGAAGAGCATCCAGTCGGCGGACAACTGATGGGTGCTGAACCTGAGCAGTTTTCCGCAGGCGCGTTGAAATTGGTGGAAGCCGGCTTCGATATTATCGATGTGAATTTTGGCTGCCCTGTAAAGAAAGTTCTTGGCCGCTGTCGCGGTGGGTTTCATCTTTCTCAGCCTAAAGTTGCCATCGAAATTCTAAGACGCACCAGAGATAATGTTCCTGATCAAATACCAGTGACGGTAAAAATGCGGCGAGGTATTGATGATTCACAGGAGAGTCGTGACAAATTCTTTGAAATTCTAGAAGGTGCTATCAACGCAGGAATTGCTGCCGTAACCATTCATGGCAGAACGGTTGTGCAACGTTACGTAGGCCCCAGTCGTTGGGAATTCCTACGAGAGGTTAAAAAACAGATTGGTCAACGAATCAAAATCCTTGGAAGTGGCGACCTTTTCAGCGCAATGGATTGCCTCAACATGATTCAACAAACCGGCATTGACGGAGTGACCGTCGCTCGCGGTGCGATTGGAAACCCATGGATTTTCAGCCAATGCCTGGCTCTTGCTCGTGGTGATGCTTTACCGCCCCCTGCAACGCTGAGGACTCAAGCCGACGTCATGCGTGAACACTTTTTGTTGTGTGAACAAACTTACCCCGAAGGTCGCGCGCCGCTCCTGATGAGAAAGTTTTGCATCAAGTATTCTCAAAGTCATCCACAACACGAAGTGGTGCGCGTTGAGATGGCTCGCATTCGATCGCGAAATGACTTCGAAGCGGTGTTGGCAAAACATTATGAGAACGATTGTGTGGGGCAGTACATCCCAACTGAGGTCCATCGCACACAGGAGGAATAAGCAAGCCCCAGCCAAAAGGAGATCTCCTATCCTACTCTTCATCCTTTTTGTACTGATCCAGTCGCCGATAAAGGGTTCTGGCCCCAATACCAAGCACCTTTGCCGCTTCTTCGCGATTGTCATGCGTTAAACGCAGCGTTTCTTCGATCGCCCAACGCTCGATAACATTCAAGGGCTGACCGATGAGGCCAGAATCCCCGGTAAAAACCGGTACTGCCTGATCAACTTGCGTATCTTCTTGTCCCACTAGTTCAGGCGGTAGGTCATCAAGATCAAGCTTGCCATCGGTATCCAAAACCACCATGGTCTCGACAAAATTCCGCAACTCCCTGACGTTACCTGGCCAGTCGTACTCAAAAAACCGCTTTGTCACCGCCGGAGTAAAGTGAGCAACCTGCTTATCATGCCTCCGCAAAAAGAACTTCCTAAAGTGGTCCATCAGCGGCACAACATCTTCCAGACGTTCGCGAAGAGCAGGTAGTTCCACCGTGACCACTCTCAATCGATGATAAAGATCCTTCCTGAATCCACCTCCATCAATCATTCCTTCCAAAGGTCGATTCGTCGCAGAGATCAGACGAACATTCACTTTGATCGTCTTGTTGTCACCAACTCGCGTTATCTGATTCTCCTCCAAGACTCTCAGCAACTTGATCTGAGTACTCATCGGCATGTCGCCGACTTCATCCAAAAACAACGTCCCACCGTTTGCATATTGGAATGCACCCTCTCGGTCGGCAACCGCATCGGTGAAGGAGCCTTTTACGTGACCAAACAACTCGCTTTCAACTAAGTTTTCCGCGATTGCCCCGGTATTCATGGCAACAATGCGTTTGCTTCGACGTGGGCTATTTTGATGAATCGCCTGAGCAATCACTTCTTTACCCGTACCGTTTTCACCGGTAATCAAGACTGTCGCATCGGTTGCGGCGATGCGTCGAACCCGGTCGACGACATCCTGCATTTTCTTGCTGACATAAATAATACCTTCGAATCCAAACCGCTCGTCCAAACGTTGAAGTAGTTCCGTATTCTGCCGTTTCAACAGCACTGCTTCAGCTGCTTTCTCCGCAATCGCACGTAATCGGTTTGGCGTGATTGGCTTTTCAAGAAAATTAAAAGCTCCGCGCTGCATTGCTTCAACTGCAACAGGAACGGTTGCGTGACCGGTCACCATTACTACCTGACAATCGGGAAGCCGCTCACTGGCCAACTTTAGAATTTGCATTCCATCAACATCATTCATCACCATATCAGTAATGACGATGTCGTATGTCTCTCGTTCAATTAACTTTGCGGCCTCGGGTCCACTTGTGGCAACTTCGCATTGATAGCCGACCTTCTCAAGACTTTCTGTCATTGCTCGAGCGTGAGCCGATTCGTTATCGACAACAAGTAGCCTAAGCAAGGCTGTGTTCAAACCTTTCGAAGTGGTATCAGAAATGGCGGTTGGATTGCTGGAGGACTTTTCTTGGTTGAGTGTCATGATTCTCTCGCAAGGCAAAACTCGTTCGACATGCGCAAATAAGCCTTCGAACGTTTTAAAGATTCTCACGCAGGCACTTCAGCCCAACGTAAAATCGGGTTATCTCACACCGGAAGTCGCACCTCAGCTGTACACCCAATTCCGGCAATCAGGTTAGTGATCAAGTTAAAAACGCCAAGCTGACAATTGATTGATCACATCAGTCGTTTTGGAATCAGAAATGCGGCGTAATGGATCGGACAGATAATTTATCCAACCCGAAACCATCTAGGACGTTAGACCAGCGTATCGGCTTTGCAACGACTCTACCTCAAGTGGCTTTTCACGGGTCGCCCTCATTGCACGCAATGCCGCTTCGGCAGCGGCGGTCGTTGTGATACACGGTACACCGTGCTGCACAGCTGCTGCACGAATTCGGCCCTCATCTGTACGAGCACCCTTTCCACTCGGCGTGTTAAGGATGAGTTGAACATCCCCATTTTTCAGGTAATCGATCAGGTTTGGATGGCCTTCAGCCAATTTCTTAACAACAGTAACCTCAACCCCGTCCTCACTCAATCTTGCTGCAGTACCAGCTGTCGCCAAAATCTCAAAACCCAGATCTCGCAATTGAGTTCCGAGATCTTTTGCGGCGTCCTTGTGACGTGAGGTCAAGCTGATAAACACTTTTCCACTTTCAGGCAGAAGGCTGCCGGCTGCAATTTGACTCTTGGCAAATGCAGTCGAAAATTTATCGCTTATTCCCATCACTTCGCCAGTGCTTCGCATTTCGGGTCCGAGCACGATATCGACCCCCGCAAACTTTCGGAAAGGAAAAACACTCTCCTTGATTGAGACATGACTTGGTATCGGTTCCTCTGTGATACCGAGCTCTTTCAATTTCATTCCAGTCATCACTTTTGTCGCTAAATTAGCCACGGGAATCCCCGTAGACTTCGCTACAAAAGGTGCTGTCCGGCTCGCCCTCGGATTGACCTCCAAAATGTACAAGACTGCTCCGCTATCGTTACGCTTGACGGCAAATTGAATGTTCATCAGCCCAACTACCTGCAGCGATGCCGCCAACTTCGCGGTCGCCTCCCTGATTTCCTGTAAGACTGGCTGCGTCAAACTGAAGGGCGGAATTGCACAAGCCGAATCACCAGAGTGAACACCAGCCTCCTCAATGTGTTCCATGATTCCCATGATCACACAATCTTCACCATCGGAGATAGCGTCAACATCTACCTCAATTGCATCCTCGAGAAAACGATCGATCAAAACTGGCTGACCGTCTGCAACGACAAACGCCTCTGCGACATAGCGATCGAACTGTGTCTGGTCGTAACAAATCTCCATTGCACGCCCACCCAAGACAAAACTTGGACGGACCAGAGCAGGAAAGCCAATAATATTCACTTCCCTGCGAGCCTCGTCCATCGTTCGAGCGATTCCACTTGGAGGTTGCCGCAAACCGAGTTCGTCAATCAGTTTCTGAAACAACTCCCGATCCTCGGCCGTCTCAATTGTCTCAACACTTGTTCCGATAATGGGAACACCTGCTTCCTGCAGACCCCGAGCAAGGTTTAAGGGTGTCTGACCACCAAACTGTACGATCACTCCGTCAGGCTGAATCGCATCGCAGATATTCAAAACATCTTCGATCGTCAAAGGCTCGAAAAAAAGCACATCGGAGGTGTCATAGTCAGTACTGACTGTTTCTGGATTGCTGTTGACCATCACGCTTTCGACGCCAATTTCTCGTAACGCAAAACTGGCGTGGCAGCAGCAATAATCAAATTCGATTCCTTGACCGATCCGATTTGGACCTCCACCCAGAATCATTACCCGCTTCTTGTCACCCCTGGGTGGCAACTCATCTTCCACCTCATAGGTACTGTAGTAATAAGGCGTGTAAGCCTCGAATTCCGCAGCGCAAGTGTCGACGCTTTTATAGACAGGTTTCACTCCGAGTTCTAATCGACGTGCACGAACCTTCAATTCAGTCGTACCTGTCATGCAGGCGATTTGGCGATCAGAAAAACCACCACGCTTTGCATTTCTCATGTCCTCGTCGCTGTAGTTTTCAAGTGCTCCGAGTTCTCGAAGCCGGTTTTCTTCATCGACAATCTGCACCAAATGGTCCAAGAACCAAACATCGATGTTGGTCAGTGAGTGTACTTCCTCCATCGTCATACCTGCTTTCAAGGCATAGCGGATAAAGAACACTCGCTCGGCATTGGGCGTGCTGAGTTTCGCGCGAATCTCATCCTCATCTGGCTGAGAATCGGTCCCCCATAAATCACGATGATCACTCCCAAATCCAAATGCGCCGACTTCCAGTCCACGCATCGCTTTTTGGAAAGACTCCTGAAACGAGCGACCGATTGCCATGGTTTCACCAACACTCTTCATTTGTGTGGTGAGGGTTGCATCCGCTTCGGGGAACTTCTCAAAGGCAAATCTCGGCATTTTGGTGACGACGTAGTCAATCGTTGGCTCAAAACACGCTTTTGTTTGCTTGGTGATGTCATTGGGTAATTCCCACAGTCGGTAGCCAACCGCAAGCTTGGCTGCAATCTTTGCAATGGGAAAGCCGGTTGCCTTACTTGCCAACGCGCTTGACCGACTAACCCTGGGGTTCATCTCAATTACGATCATTCGGCCAGTGCTTGGTTCAATAGCAAATTGAATATTGCTACCTCCAGTCTCAACTCCGATCTCGCGTATTACCGCAAGTGATGCGTCGCGCATTCGCTGATATTCTTTATCAGTCAAAGTTTGTGCAGGTGCAACAGTAATGGAGTCACCAGTATGCACCCCCATCGCATCAAAATTCTCGATACTGCAGATAATGACAACGTTGTCATCTTTATCCCGCATCACCTCCATCTCGTACTCTTTCCAACCAATGATCGATTCCTCAATCAACACTTCAGTCACTGGTGATTGATCGAGCCCACTTTGAACCAGCGAGTCAAACTCATCGCGGTTGTAAGCAATGGCAGATCCACTGCCCCCCATGGTGAAACTAGGCCGCACTACAGCGGGCAATCCAACTTCCTGTAAAGCTGCGCGCGCCTCCTCAAGGGTGTGCACGGTGAAGCCGTTGCAGACATCCAGATTTATTTTCTCCATCGCTTCCTTAAACTGATCCCTCTCCTCCGCCTTAGCGATGACTGCCGCGTTTGCCCCGATCATCTCAACGTCGTGTCGTTCCAGGACACCATTCGCCTCAAGATCCATTGCGCAATTCAGACCGGTTTGACCACCCAATGTCGGCAATAAGGCATCGGGCTTTTCTTTGGCGATGATTTTTTCAATCATCTGCCACGTTAACGGCTCGATGTAGGTCGCATCTGCAAGACCGGGATCCGTCATGATTGTTGCGGGGTTGCTGTTAACCAAAACAACCTCATAGCCCTCTTCCCTGAGCGCTTTACAAGCCTGCGCACCGGAGTAGTCAAACTCACAGGCCTGACCGATCACAATCGGCCCACTTCCAATGATCAGAATTTTCTTGATATCGTCACGACGTGGCACTTTTGGTTCTTCCAGCGAATCAAGTTCAAGAGTTAGGTGAGAAAGCTGGCGGCGGATAGCTGAAACTACAAGGTGACTCCGTGCAGATGTCAGTTGTCGCCGCAGACCAAGCGGGACTCCCGCAAGATCCAGCAACCTGCAAAGACAGGTCGCAGTAGCCGACCTGATTCCCCCCATCAAATCTGACTGAAGGGATTCATGCAAATTGCTGGGCAGGATAGCAGAAAAATGCCGAGTGGAAGAGGACATGACCCGCAGAACTTGATAACAGCCGATTTTTCCTCATCCAAGCGATGTAATGGCGGGCGACTTCTCCGAGAGAATTGATGAAATCTGCCTAGTTTAGGTAGATTCGGACTGGATAAATAGCGTCAGGGCGTCCCGCAAATGCCCAGCGATTCACGCTTTCGAGACACCCCAGACGCAGAAGACCAAGGGATTTAAGCCAGCCAAAAATCCATTTTGGACATCGAATTCCACAGAGACCCTAAATTACAAAGTCCACGGTCCGCTTGGGTGTAGAAATCATGAACGGGTGGCAAAAGCCACAAGGTTTCTATCTGATTGAAAGCCAGTGTCATCGATCACGAGAATGACCCCAAGCATTCAGGTGCTACTCAAACCAGCACCCCAACAGATAGTTAATGTTTTTTGCCGCCGGAGAGGCCTGATGACACAAGATCACTCGCGCCAAATAACTTACTCGGAAGACTACTCAAGAATAACCTTGATCGGTAGATGATCGCTTGAAAACCTGCCAGCCTCTGTTTTGGGATCCTCAGTCGCGTATTGAAGGACTTTGAAATCCCCCGCCACGAAGATGTGGTCTATTTCTCTTCCCGCTTCAATTTTACGAAAGCCATTCCAAGTAGCTCTTGGCCCCTTGAGCGCCGTGGTCGAGACATCTCTCGCGTCAGAGAAATAACTGTCTTTTAACATTGCGACGTACGGCTCAGATCCTGGCTGACAATTAAAATCGCCAAGTAGCACGACCGGTAGTGCTTTCGCAAATTCTGGTAGTCGTCTTGCGATCAGTTCTCCGCTCATTTTTCTCGATCGTGAGCCACGATGGTCAAAATGAGTGTTGGCAACAAGAAAAAGCCTTTGCGTCAGTCTGTCTCTCAACTTAACCCAGCCGCATGTACGCGGTAGAGCAGCGTCCCAACCTGCAAGACCCACACGGCCAGGTTCCGCGCTCAACCAAAAGGTACCTTCACCCAGCTTTTCGAACCGGTCCTTCCGAAAAAAAATCACCGCGTGCTCACCACTGTGTTTGCCGTCATCTCGACCAACGCCATACCAATTGAAATCAGAAAGACGTTTCGTCAATTCTAGTAATTGCCGATAGGTTACCTCCTGCAAACCGGCAATGTCTTGAACCTTCAGATATTCAGCAACAGAGTCAACGCGGTTCTCCCATTTATCGAGCCCGTCATTCGAATTGGCGTACCGAATGTTGTAAGTGACCACCTTCATCCGAGGCGAAGACTGGGAAAAACTCGTTGAGCATGTGCAGGACAGAAGTCCAAATATCATGCAAACTTGAAACGGCTTTATTCTTATCCAACCACGATTCATAACATTCACTCTGCCACCAATTTTCCCTGCAACCGTTGGGAATGTTACCAAAGCACATTCCCATTCATGATCAGGGCAATGTCATTAAAATCGCCCGCCAAGAACAGCATTTATTCGTGACGCAACGCTTCAATCGGGTTCATTTTTGCTGCCCGAATTGCGGGATAAAGTCCACTTATCAAACCGACTCCCACGGCAATCGCCACGGCGAGCGGAATCGTCCAATAAACGATGGATGGCTCCGCTTCACGAATTGCAGCGGGCAAAGCATTAAACTTCTCTTCCATTGTATTGCGAACGAACCAAATCATGGTTCGATAAGCTGGAAGACTTAGCAGTCCCACGACAATTCCAAGCATTGCACCCGCAAAGCTCAGGACAATGGTCTCCACGAGAAACTGACGGGTGATGTCACCCTGCTTTGCACCCAAGGCCCTTCGAATACCAATCTCTCGAGTTCGCTCAGTCACGCTGGCCAACATGATATTCATGATGCCAATCCCGCCGACCACCAAAGAGATGCAGGCGATCAAGATACCGATCCCAAGAAACATGAGCTTCATATTTCTGGCTTGTTCCAACAACTCCAGTGGCACCACCACTGCAGTATCACTGAGAGCCTCATGGGTCGGGGCAAGAATATCCTCAATCAGTGCTGCTGATGACTTCACCTGCTCTTGGTTCGTTGCCTGCAGCGTGATTTGATTCAACTCCATAATTTCCGCCTGAAACTGACCGCTTCGGCGAGTAACAATCGTGTCACCAATTCGCTTTCTGAGAGTCCGAATGGGAATATAGATATCGGAGGAGAAATCTTGAGAGTCCAATGACCCTCCAATCGCTGCAGAGGGGTTTCGATGCTCTAAGACACCAACAATCTTGTACTTGTCAGTATGCTCGGGAATCGTCACACGTTTGCCCAACGGTTCTTCATATGGAAAGAGACGCTCGGCCACCCCAGCTGATACCACACAGACGGTATCTGCCTTGATCTCGTCAACATCAGTGATAAAACGACCGCCACCGTTTCGAATCACCAGTTGGTTGACGTCTGCGTAAAGCGGAGTGCAGCCAACCAATCGCCCATCCACGACTCGGTCTCGATACGTGAATTGTCTCCGGATCTCGCGGATTGGGATCGCATTTTGAATCGTGGGAACGTTTGCCAAAATCTGCTCCAAATCACTCCTCAACAAGCCGTACTTTGACGCCCCCATACCCGTCAATTTATCTTCCGTCGGCTTTTGACTTCGCACGATGATTGTGGTGGATCCCAGCGACTCAATCTGCTTCTGCACCTGATCGCTTGCACCTTGGCTGATTGCTGTCAACACAATCACCGCCCACACACCGATCATGATACCGAGCATGGTCAAGCCGGTTCTAAGTGGGTGGAGTGCGAGACTCTTGGTTCCGAGCTTCCAAGTTCTAAGCCAAAGCATGGAGGGGCCTGTGAAACGTTATTGTCTTTTTAGAAGTTCTTCGACAGCCACTTGCTGTGCTTTTCGAGCAGCGACACGTTGCTGTTCAGAAATGATTTCATCAGTGTGCAACATGCCATCCTTCAGCCGCACGATGCGTTTCGCTCGCTCAGCCACGTCGTCCTCATGAGTAACGAGAATGATGGTACGCCCCTCCTCATTCAACTCATCAAAAAGGGCCAAAATTTCATCGGTGGTTACCGAATCAAGATTGCCCGTTGATTCGTCCGCAAGGACGAAAAGTGGATCATTGACCAGACTTCGGGCAATGGCGACACGTTGCTGCTGGCCGCCGGAAAGCTGTGACGGTCGGTGATCCAACCGGTCCCCCAAACCCACACGCTCAGCGAGCGTCACGGCGCGTTGTCGCTCCGCAGCGCCCAGCTTTCCTTGGTAATAAAGGGGCACTTGAATGTTCTCAACCACGCTTAGCTGCTGGATCAGATTGTAGGATTGAAAGACGAATCCAATGCGTTGACTACGGATGTCCGCCAGCTCATCGTCCGACATAATTGCAATGTCATCGTCACCCAGGAACAGACTGCCACTAGTTGGCTGATCGAGACATCCGAGCAAATTGAGCAAGGTGCTTTTACCGCTGCCAGATGGACCCATGATGGCAACATAATCTCCCTCCGGAACATCGAAAGAGACTCCTCTCAATGCACGCACGGTCTCACTTTTCAAGACGTAGTCCTTGGTGAGATTTCGGATGGATGTCGCTAGTTTCCCAGATCCATCCGTTACGCCTAGATTACCCGTTTCTCGGTAAGGAGCAGTGCTCATGGCCGCCCTCCGCCACCACTCATTCGAGCCTGAAACGATTTCATCAGTTCGTCCTTGGTGACACTACCATCACCATCTTTATCAGCAGATTTCACGGCATCTCTAAATCTGCCGTCCATGGCCGCAATTTCTTTCGCGGAAAGCTTTCCATCTCCATCAGTATCATTTCGTTCCATGCTACTCGAAACAATGGTTCCGATATCCGGACGACCACCCCCACTACGAGGACGCTGGCCAGGAGGTCCTCCGGAGTCAGGTCCACCCCCAACCTGCTCTGTCCCGGGCGTCGGTGCGCCTGGCTTCACCTCTGAAATATCTCGCATCGAACTATTGTCCTCGGATACCAACTCAGGGAGATCCATCAGGTCGAGGTGATCTCTCAGATTGAGAATAACGGAGTCACCCTCGGTGATCCCGGATTCAATTGCCGCCATCTTGTCATTGGTTGCTTGGATCGAAACTTTCACTGTCTCGAATTCCTGTGGACCGCTCTGCACGAGTGTGAATAAAGATTCACCATGTTCGTACAGGGCTTGGATTGGTACCTGCAGTGCATCGGGAAGTTGTTCTACAAAGATCTGAGCCTCAGCTGTCATCCCCGTTCGAATGTTCTCAGGTGGATCAATAATTTCAATGATCGTGGCGTACTCTTTAATCGATGAACTCATCCAACTGCCTGGTTCGGCATATCGATTCACCTTCTTGACCCTGCCAACGAGCTTTAGCCCAGGAAGAGCATCAATCGAAATCTTAGCGGGCATGCCCTCGCGTATCAGCGTCACCCTCGACTCGTTAATTTTGCAACTCACTTGCATGAGACTTGGATCGGGTAGCCGAATAATTTCTTGCCGTTCTCGAACAGTCGCTCCAGCTTCCACAACGAACTCAGCATTTCCCCCACGACTACTGAATCGATTTGCATGCACAACCACGCCATCGGACGGAGCATACATGATGCATTTTTTAATTTGTTCCGTTAAGTCGTTATACTCAGAACGCTCTTCGAGCAACTCACTCTCGGCTGCCGAACGCGAAGCCGTAGCCGCTTCAATGTCGCTATCATATTGAACGAGCATCTTCTGTTTGGTCAGGTTTTGAAGAACCTTCAGTTTGGCCTCGGCAACCTGAAGATTGTTCTGTGCATTTGCGACGGCATATTCATCAGCATCCAGTTGCAGTGATTTGAGGAGTCCCTTGGAGACCAGTCGTTCGCTACTATCTTTGGTGAGTTTCGCTTTTCGCAGATTTTGCTCGGCGATTGCTTTCTCACCAAGGATCTCTTTCTCTGAAGTTAAATAAATACCATCTAGGTACTCTTCCCTTGCGATTTTCGCTTGCTCCAACTGTGCTTCGGCGGTGGCAAGTCTTGCCTCGGCGGTGATGACCGCAATCTTTTGCTCTTTCTCCCGCGTCTCTAATTCAGACTGATCCAGCTCAACTAGTTTGTCACCCTTTTTGACTCGAGCGCCTTCGTCGACAACCCAAAGTATGGCAATGCCACTGCCACCTCTCGACTTCACTTCACTGGTGACCACCTGATTACTGCTACTCTCAACCTCGCCCTGCTCCAGAACGATGTGATCGAAAGGTCGTCGTTCAGCGGTGTCGCGAATTAATTTCGCTGCATCAACCCGACCAGTCCCTGCATAGAAAAATTTGTAACCAGCCGCCGCCGAGGCACCCACAAGAAGCAAACAGATCAGGACAATCAATCCCACCCCGCCGTTTCGCGGTGGTGCAAGTCTACGGAATAAACTGTTTTCGTTTCTCATTGTGTACAGACCAAAAGGTTTGAAAGCTGAATCAGCCGAATCGCGAATTCTAATTAGAAAAACTCGTTAGAGCGGAAAAAGTTCCGAACATACGGTGTTTTGACGGTACTGGGCTAACGATCCGCCCAGAGATCTGCATCACTCCGAGCACCCCCTAAATGGAGGAAGCTTCGAAGTACTGGTCTGATGTCACGCGATGTGCCGGATCGATTTTCTGAGCGAATTCCGACAAATCGAGTGCGTAACACGGGTTTACCTCCACTTTGATCGAATCGGCGAAAGGGATTTTCGATTCCCGAAGCCACGATTTGTGCAGGTCGGAAATTGCTTTTTTCGCCAATTCCGCCGTATCTGTCGGGGCGCCAGCCGCATTCTTGACTGGAGCGAAAGCCGCTGACGCTAATGCCTCAACGACCAAAGCATTGTTCGCGCTCGGCAAGAGGTCAAAAATAAATCGCTCAAATTTGACCGCGTTGGGCTCATCGGGATCAAGCTGCGAGCCATCCGCTGCGAGACAAGCAACCTTCTTGTGAGCACGATGAAAGGGAAGCGATTTCACGGAGTCAACTGACCGCTTGATGAATGCAAGGTCCAGCACGTGGACGGCAATGTTTCCGGCCCAATACTTCAAATTACCCTGATCATCTTGTTGGGTTGCAAGTTCCTCAGGCAGATCGCTGTATTCAATAATCTGAACTTTCCCATCAATGCTGACCACATTTCCGACCCGCTCCAATGCGTGTCGCTTCCTCACAACCTGTGTTGTCATCTCGCTTTTGGAGAGCACGTGATGGCCAAGCAGTACGGGCTCGCACAAATGAGCGAGAGGGTTATCAATTTGAATGTAAGCAAGTTGCTTAACGCCCCTTTGATCCGCATCGTCCAAGCATCCAGCTCGGTTTAAAGCGGTAACGGTTCCGCCATGACCATCAGGACTGAGCGCTAAAGATGACCGAGAAGCCAGAAGTAATTTGCCAGTCAATGCTTCGACTGCGGGCATCGTCCCCTGCTTAAAAATAGTGACATCTTCACTTTTCAGACCTAAATACTCGTTGGTGATAAAGTAGTGCTCAGTTTCATCATGAGTAGCCTCGCTTGTCATCAAATACAGTGGAATCCGTACTCCAAACCGACGTCCAACGGCGAGTAGCTGGTCAGCAAAAATCTGAAACAACGTACGGTTTGAAACCGGCCCGATTGGATACATCCCTTTCGGATGGTGAAATCCTAATCGACTCCCCTGCCCTCCCGCGACAATCACCGCGGCAACTTCACCTTGTCTTAAAGACTCCTCACCCGCTTGTCTCGCATCAGCAATCGTCCATGGAACTCCCGCCCCATCCGCCTGCACTGCACTTGGGGGTGCGATGCTCCCGATATCACATGGTGACTCTTGTCGTGCGGCGTCAGCCGACGCCAACCTACTAAGCTGATGAAAATCTATTTCTTTGAGTTGGCAAAGTAATTCTTCTCGCTCTTTTCTATTCAGCTCTTCAAAAAATTGAACAACATGTTGTTGCCCCGCATCTATTAACGTCTGTCGCATCTCCAATGGAATTGAAGACGCACTGGGATCAGGAGCGTTGGGATCAGGAGCGTTGGGATCATTTGTGCCAGATAACTCAGTCAAATGAAATCTCCTTACTCAGAGTACGATAGTGACACTAATGGCGGTTGTGCCATTTGCAGTCGTCGTAACGATCGAGCCGAAGTTGACGCATGCAGGAATGATATGGGGATGAGTCAACCGTTTTCGCGACCTCAAACACGGCTTTTATCTCATCAACAAAGAGGTTCGGGTCAATCACGATGTTCGTTACGAAGTCGAGATGAGACCGTCCCTGTCTGTATTCGGGTTGACGAGGGGCGAACTTGAGACATCGGTGCAGAAACTGCAAATCGAAACTGTAAAGTATTGTTCCGTGATAAAGCAGATAATCGCGACCGATCCGTAGGCTGTTACCCGAAAATTTTTGTTCGTTCCATGTCAGATCACAGATCCCCTGAAGCTGAACTTCGGGTATTTGTGTCTGAATCGCGCGCAAAATCCGAGACATGACATAGCGATGAGCAATATCAATTTTCCTCAGTGCCCCTTGCTGACTCAAGCTCAGCACAACGCTGTACATCAAACACCCCGGGCCACCCACCACCGATGCTCCACCAGTACAGCGACGCAACACCTCCACGCCCTCGCCATGACAAAAATCAGTATCGATTTCATCCTTGACGCGTGTTGATCGGCCCGCAACCACCACCGGTCGACCGAACTCCCAAACCCTCAACGCCTCGCCGCCTTCGCCTCGCTCGGCACTCAACAGCAACGCTTCATCCAAAGCGAGATGGTCACGTGAATCATTTAGTCCGTCTGAAATAAAAAGCATTGAATTCTCGTCCCCGACATCAGGAGTCAGGCTAATTCGCGGCGTAGCGCATCAATCAACGGCAATCTCGAAACCTTCATGACCGCAACGAGAGCAGCCGTCATTCCAAAAAAGATGATCAGCGTTGTCAACAATAGAGGTTCAACGATGGGTGGATCCACCTCGGCAAAAATTGCATGTGGCAACACGGCTAGAAAAGCGCACAAGAATCCAGAACCAACACCAACGATTAACAGAATGGTGGTCTCCTCAAAGACAAGACGTCCAAGGCTGCCAACTGAAAAACCCAAAGACCGAAGAACGGAAAACTCTCGTTGCCGTTCCAGAACACTCCTCAGCTGCGCGACGGCTAAACCGATCGTGCCAAGCAGCAGACCGAGGGCGCCCAAGCTTTGAAAAGTGCGAAGGTAAGTGTTCTGAACCGCAAGCATATTTGCAAGCACACGATGCGTGTCGGACAGGTCCATTCCAACATCGCTCAATCGACTTTCCAGAACGCTGCTGACTGCATCAATGTCTCCACCATTGCAAGCAACCATAAAAAACTGATAGCCGTTGACCTCAGGGAAAGCGCTGACAAAATTTGACTCTCCCATCAATATTTTTCCCTGCAACACGGAGTTTGACAGAAGACCGACCACTTCAAACGTTAACAGCGAACCCTCGGAATATTCAAATGTTTTTTTTTCGCCAATACCCCGCATCATTTGAAGACTCCACATCGCAGTGTTTTGGTCGAGGACGATTGGAATCGGGTCGTCCTCAGTCCCTGATGCTTCTTGATCCAAAGCCTTCCAATACGACTGACCCGCAGAGGCTGATACTCCTGCTGCCCACTGAAATCCTGGAAGCTTTGCGTCCAGGATCAAATCACCAAAGGTTTCAGGAATGCCGAGCACCGTTGGTTTGTTCGCCTGATATAAATTATTACAACTGGCATCCTGACCCAGCTTAAGTCTGAACATTTCCAACGACGAAATCTTCATTAACTCGGCGTCGGGACCCAACAATTGTTCACGGACTTCCTGGGTACCCAGATCTTCGAAAAGTGGCTGAGCTGTCTGCCCGATTAGATCAAAGCCCCCCGTGCCTCGATCATTCGGTTGCAACTGGAATGCAGCGATGGCAAATATCAAAAATGATGCAGAAGCCATCAATCCCACCGTCAACGTGCTTCTGAATGGATGACGGGAAATATTTCGAAAGGCAAGTTTTAGCGAAGTGGTTAAACCCATTTCACTCTCAGCATTAGCAACCTTCGACCGATCCAGCCATTGAAAGAAAGCCAATAGAATTGCGGTTAGCAGCGCCATCCCCGCAGCAACAAAAGCACCCGCAGCGACTTGACCACCCGAACGAGCTCCAATCACACCCAAGCCCAAAGAGGCAAGTACCAAGATCATTACTACCAGCTTGCTCGGCACCTTTGACTTGCGACCTTTGAGTCCATCGTCAGGATTTCTCTGACTCAATAGATTCTGCACCGGTGACCTCGCTAACCATCTCGCTGATCCCCATAAAGCTGCTGCTGAAACCACCCATCCCAAACATCCACCACCAATCAGAGACCGCATCGTCCAGTGGAATTCTAGAAAAGGCACGGTCACTGCACCGACCCACCAAGACCGCAGAGCAAGCAAAACAAAGATGGCATAAGCCACTCCGATAAAAATGCCCACGAAAACACCAACCACCGCGACCAATAACCCTTCCATGATCGCGTGCCGCATGACTTGCTTTGGCGTCCAACCCAGAACAAGCAGAAGACCATGCTCACGCATGCGTTGAATCAAACCAAGTCGAAACAGCATTGCGATTAATAGGATTGCCGAAACAATCACAAAAAAACTCAACGATAAAAACAATGCATCAAAGGGAGTTGTGCCATGAGACGAAGCTAATTGTTTCTCACGTATCAACTGAATCGACCAGCCTAGCTCCTGCGCCACGGGGTCCAACGAGGTCATCAACCTGTCTGACAAAGCATCTGGATTTTCAGCGGAAGTCGCTGGCAGACGCAAACTGGTGACCGTGCCAAAACGACTCTTAAAAAGCTCCTTACCGGCCGAAAGCGGAAGAAAAAGCTTGGGGGTCAGACGATAATTACTCCAATACAGATCGTCTTCCTTGGAAATCTCTCTTTTTAGCTTGAAAGGTAGATCCCAGTCCGAAATAGAATCCTGGTCCGTCACTCCAGGCACCGAAGGCGTTAAATCAGGATCGTTGTATCGCGTGGGAATCACGTCAAACTTAGCAGGGCGGGTCCGTCGATAGGGTGCCGACGGTTCCGTTAAGGGAACGACACCCGTGACTAACGCTTCAAAAGACAGCTCAATCTCTTTGCCATTTTCAACCTCAGGATGGAAGTAAAAGATCTCGAGCTCTGATCCAACCTCAGCTTTTAATTGTCGAGCAGCCCAAGCATTAAGGACGACGGGAACTCGATTCAATGCCTGCTGCTCCGCAGTCATCTCATAATCCAAGGGCAGGTCCGTACTTGGATCCACTGCCGTTATGGTGCTGTAAGAAATTGACTCAAGGGGACCACCTTGTGAATCTTGTCTCTCAATAAAATTAGCGAGGTAGGTGCTTTGCGGGATAACCTGCCCTTCGGTCCAATTACTTAAAATCTGATCGACGGCGACATCAGGTATCAACAGACGGTCGGAGGTGACTGAGTAGTAATCAAAAACAGGAACAGAAACAGATCCCTCATCAGAACCCTGAAATGTTTGGACAACTTTTTTGACCGCCAGACCCAGATTCGCAATATCGAGTCTTAAAGAACCTTCGGGAAGCAACTCGTCAAAAAGCAAGACATTGGCCTGCCCTTCCCTTTCCAAACTTTCTGCTACCGTCTCACGATCAATATAAAGATTAAGAGGAGACACTTGATTCGGAGATAACCCAAACCTGCCCAACCCCTTGTCCGGGATAATTTGCTCCACTCGCATTCTAGGCAACCCCTCCGTCGCCGCCTCACGCTTCCCCAAAGGACTATCAGCTGGCACCGCTTGCTCCACAGGCAGACGCACAGTGACTAATTCTCCTACCTTGACGCCCAATTCCTCTGCAGCAGATTGATTAAGAATCACGGTGTCATTCGATAATGAAGAAATTTCGTCATCCACCGAGTCAGCTAGATCCCAAAAACTTCGATCGCAGGCGATAATCTGAATATTACCCGATCGCTTCAACGCTCCGCTGTCACCCTTCACCTCGACAACTCCGCGTTCAAACAAGATCAACGGCACCGCCATGTATTCCGGTGAAACGAGTCCTTGGGGATTGAAGAAATGACCTGGCATCAATACCGATTGAATCTTTCCAAGACGCTGTAATGTTAGATTTCGGAGACTGCCTCTCATGGAATCCCCCACAAGCAGCGCACCGACGATCACCGCCGTTGCAACCCCAACACCCAAGGCGACCGATAAGCTAATCCGCCAAGAATGGCGCATCGAAGCAATGATCATCCTTAACGGTGAAAACTGCTCACTCGGTAAATTTTCAGCCGCTCGCATGCGTGTCCAATCAAGTACGCGGTTCAGAAAAATCCGTCACTGGCATCCGTGACCTACTCGTCAGTGACAATAAAATCGGGACCAAAATTTGTAAAATACCCGGACCGAAGTCACTAACGCAGATGACTAGTCTATCTGATTAGAATATTCCCGCACCGAGGTCTTCAACCAAGCGGCACGGGATGGTTCAGAAATCAACGCAACGAAGTGCTCACGACGTCCCGAATGCCCTTACTATCGAAGCAATGCTTGCGAATACTCTTTGGCCGCACCCCTTGACTTGCCTTGCTTATCTGCGTGTGCAGCTTTGATTTTGCAGGGAACAGGTGACCTTTTCTCTATCTCACCAGTCGGCGTCGATAACCAACAGATCTCATGACTTTCAAACCAATGACGAAACAGTTTGCTCAAAACAAGCCAATCTCATCATCCAGGCAACAACTGAGCCAAGCGCAAACATAGCCTCGCTTCACTCGTAACCTCAAGGATCAATTATCCCCCATGCAAATCAAGAACCAACCCATACTGGTGATCACGACCGCTCCAGATTCTTCCATCGCGAATAAGATCGCTCGAAAGCTTATCGACAATTCACTCGCGGCGTGCGTGCAGATCGATGCAGCGATTCAAAGTCTCTACCGATGGAAAGACACGATTGAAACCACCAGCGAGTTTCGACTTATTATCAAGACTCAAGACAATCATTGGAAAAACATCTGCACTTTGATTGACCAAGTGCACCCCTACGAGGTGCCAGAACTTGTTCAAATTCCAATCACAGATACCTCCCCGGCATACGGCGATTGGCTGCAGCGGGAATGCAATGTGAATCAGGAGCCATAGAGGATGGAGCCATAAAGGATACGGGGACTGTCGATCCACACGTTCTATTCAACGCCATCAATGCCTGGCGGAGGGATCAAACTACCTCCGAGACGACCGAGTCTTGGTGAAGGCCAAAAGCGTGGCTCAATTGCAAACCCAATTCCAACATTATCACGACCTTCGTCGACATTCACTCCCACTCTAAGCAGCATGGATTCGCCAATCCGAGTCACTGAGATAGTCTGACCAATGTTTCCAGTGTCTTCAAAATCATAGGCAGCACCCGCCGAGGCGATCCACTTTTCATTGAGTCGATAATCGACGTTACTCCTTAACACGGTGCTATCGATTGGTCCCTTCAGTGATAAAAGACCAACGTACAGCTCGCCCATTCCCGGGCGACTTGTTCTGAAACCGGCGCTCACAGACTGCAGTCCACCCTGAAACAGGTCAAAATAACCATCACTTAAGATCGTGAATCGATCGCCCACGTGGTAGAGCATGTTGTAGGTGGTTGGCCCCCATGACTCCCCGAAATTGTCTCGATCTGCCTCGGGGAAGAAGTAGGTGTCGAGATCGAGTTGTAAAAGGTCAACGATGCGTTCTCGTCCCTGAAGCCCTCTTTTCGTTTGCCATCGCTGATGCAGACCGAAGCGAAATTGCTGTAAATCATCAGCGATGATATCGCTTGGGCTCGCCATCAGCCATTGACTGCCCTGACGAAGCGCATAAGAACGTGGATCATAACGGGGGTCGAGGGCACCACCAAAACTACTGGTGATAAATCGGCTTCGAAATTGCTCCTGAGCATTGTCATCCAACGGATCATAAAGGGGTAACTCATCAAGATTAGTGTTGCTGTCGCCGTAAAAATATCCGGCCGTCCATTCCACCTTATGAGCTAGCCCACGAACATTAAGTAATGCGCTCTGTATTGAGGGATCCGCTTTCCATGCGGAAAGACTCGCCGTGAATCCCGCCTGTCCCAGCAATCGCGTCAATGGCTCGCCATTAACATCTTGCCCGAAATGTGACGCCTCACCAGACAAACTGGGCACTAACCGTACTGGCCCAGCCTGAAATGGCAAAGCAACTTCCTGACGAGTGGATGCCACTACACCCTTTGATTCGATCTCACCGGGAACAGGCGAATACAAAGCAGCTTCAGTTGGATCGCTTGGAAGCTCGGCAACCTTGAGACGCTGATATCCTACCTTCGAATGCCCCGTCACGGTAAGTCTCTCACCGAGCAATGAACCTCCCAGCAAGTAGTGATCGAGCTGCGGCAGCTTCTCTGTTGTTGTGTAAAAGTCATTCACACGACCCGACAAGGTAAGGTCCAGAAGATGACTGTGATGATAGCGTCGCAGGTGAAGTTCAGTGCGATGATCCGTGTCCTGATCCCATTCTTGCTCCAAATACTGCTCCAAAAAGTTTCGATCACTGACCCAACCAAGTTCGGCACTCAACTGCCAAGATTCCCCGAGTGTTTGTCGGTGCCTGAATAGGGTTCGTCCGCGAGTGCGATGCTCTGGTGTCAGGTTACGACGCAAGTTCCCAAGAGTATCTGATCCCTCATCATGTATGAACCACGCGTCTAGAAAACCCTTCGCTTGGTTTGACGAACCAAGAAAACCCGTTAAGTCGTAGTCGAAATTCGTCCCAACAGCCGCGCCTCGGTCAGAGAAATAGTCAAGCGAGAGATCCCACTCGGCACCCTTGGGCGCACTCTGGATTCCAAGCAATTGGAACAAGTCAAGATCAACCAAAAACTGAGTCCCGAATACACTGTCGCTGTTTAACCTAACGCTGGAAACGTACGAAGTAGGCCGTTCCAGACTTGTGGAAAACTTTGGCCAGTAGAGAATTGGGACTCCGCTAAAGTAGACAAAGTTATTACTGCTATCGACAAATGGTTCCCGGTCAGTCTTTGTACTTCCAGAAACAGGATCCAAATAGGATCGTTCGCGATCACGCAAGGTCAGTTGCTGACTTTGCAACCAGTACCTTGGAACACCCATTCGGCTACTTGTGATCGCGGCATCGAATGCAATGAAATTTCCCTTTGCGACCTGCTGCAAGACGTCAGCTTTCAACCGGACCACGCCGTTGTAATTCGGAACCGTTGTTATCGCCTCGGCATCCAGTACGATCCCACGTTCCATTGCCACGTTGTAGTACATCGATTCAGCATAGATAATACGTTCACCCTGCCGAAAAACGATATCTCCCTCCAGATACAATTCACCTTGAGCCTGCGATAGGTCGGCAGTTCCATTAAATAAGTTGGTAACAAGCGGGAGCCAGCCCACCACACGATCTGCTGAGATCGAGACGGTACCGAGCTCCATCAGGTCGCCAGTGGCTAACTGCGCAGCGACATCACGAACCAGAACCGTAACACCCCCTCGCGCAAGAATAACGGTTTCGCCCAGTTCAGGCCGGTTAATCGTCTCCACTTGCGGCGGTGTTGTGGCTCCCCGAGCGAGCATTTCGACAGCACGAGTGCCACCGCCCACGAGAAACTGTAATCCGCGATCCTGTGCTCGATCTCCATTCAAAGAATCTAGTTTTTTTGACGAACCCTCCGATTGCTCGTACTGAACCGGTAGTATATTCGTTTTGTCGGGTGCCGGCTCAGCGGATTCAGAAGGCAACCATTTCATCAATTCGGTTTGATGACTCGAAGCTCTCCGATAGTTGGGTGCGATAATTTGCGGCTCTGAATCAGTCAGGCAAATGAACACACTCGGTACGTCGTTTCCGTTGGTGGAATCATGCTGAGACTGAACAAAAACCACTCGTGACCGAACCCTACCAGCGGGACCATCAACAACAAGAAGAACACGATCAGCTTTTAGTCGCTGGCCCGAAAGGCTGATCTCGCAGTTCCCCTCAATCAAAGAAGCCTCTGCTTCGCCATGGTCCCAGCGAGATATCGTCGTGCCTTGAATCTGCAAGGAATTCCCGGCGGCAAGCGGGGAAACAAGATTCACCTCGGCACCAATTGATTCAAAAATAGCAATCGGTGACAAAAGTAGAACGCTTGTAGTGATCAGCGCACGCAGAAATCCGCCCAAACGTCTACATTCAAAGACGTGGAATACTCGCTCGTAAACGGTGGTGGCTTCGTTGCCAACCAATAGGCTACCCATCAATCCTTAATGACCCAGTGAACCACTTGCTGTGGGCTCACGGCCGGAGTGTACGCACCGGATTTATTCGCTCACAAGCGAGAAAGAGCGTCGAGTCAGCTGTTTTGATCGGGTTTTTGTACTTTTTGTATGGATTCATTCAATTCGCACCCGTGAAACACAAGGTTAAGCGTGAAACAGCTTTGGCTCATCAGTCAAGCAGCAGATACCCCTGAACGCTTTTCCAACGACAAAAATCGGTATCGCTGCAATTTCCGAAGTAGTCGCCTTTCAGCGTTGGTGTCCTTATCAATCCAGCGATTAACTAAGCCTGCCGAGTTCAGAATCAACCCATCGAATAAGCTAAACTGCAATACAATCGATAACATCTGGCAAGCAACTGATCACGTCACCATCAATCGACAACTCTAAAATTTTCATGTCAGCATCAAGAAACATCATCGCCCTGCGCAAGCACCAGAAATTGACTCGCAGTCCCATGACCGACTCAATACATTTCCTCTTCCGACTTGTGTGCACCCTGACAATTAGCTGCATTTTTCAAACGTATTCATTCAGTGCACAAAGACCCGGCCAGGCATCCGAAAGTCGAGCGGTGCTTGTAGAACTACTGGACGAAATCTGGGATTACGAATTGCAGCAGTCACCTATGCTGGCGACAAACATTGGAGACCCTCGAGGCCAAGACCGCCTTGCAGACGATAGCCTCGGTCAAATCAAGGAACGCTTTAACACACGGTCCAAATTCCTTGCTCGACTGCTTCAAATTGACACTGAATCCCTCACAGCAATGTCAAGAGTTGATCATGAATTGACCCGTTTGCGATTGGAATCGCAAATCGCCGACTACCGTTTCCAAACCCACCTCATGCCCATCAACAATCGCGAAGGATTTCACATTAGTTTTCCGGAACTAGCTCGTGTGATGAATCCAAGTTCAAAACAAGATATTGATAATTACATATCACGCCTGAATGATTTCCCGAGATACACCGACCAACAAATCAACCTATTACGAAAAGGGATCCAAGCGGGATTAACGCAACCCGCCATCATCATGAGAGATTCAGCAAGTCAAGCAGAATCTCACGTGGTCGAGGACCCGCTTAAATCCTTGTTCATCATTAACCTGAGTGATTCGACAAGGGCCAATTTTAGTGACGAGGAATGGAATAAGATCTCCGAATCCATCACCGAAGCGATCGAAAACAGTGTTATCCCTTCATTCTCAAAATTTGCGAAGTTTCTTCGCAAGGAATATCTGCCAAATTGTCGAGGCACCCTGAGCGCATCGGCGATGCCCAATGGTCGTGCCTTTTATCAGAATCGAATCGAACATTTCACCACACTCAAGCTTACACCTGAGGAACTTCACCAGACGGGAATTGACGAAAATAAACGGATTCGTCGCGAGATGGAAACCATCCGGGAATCTGTTGGATTCAGCGGTGATCTTCCAGCTTTCCTAGAACACCTCAGAACTGATCCTAAATTTTATCCGACCACACCCGAACAACTAATGAAGGAAGTGGCTGTCATCTTGAAGAAAGCAGATGGTGTTCTGCCTGAGTTTTTCGGACATCTACCTCGAATCCCCTACGGCCTTAGGAAAATACCAGATTACATCGCCCCTCAAACAACTTCAGCATACTACTGGCCCCCTGCGACCGACGGATCACGCGCAGGCTTCTACTACATCAATACCTACAACCTGTCCTCACGACCGCTTTATCAACTCGAAGCGTTGTCGCTGCATGAAGCTGTTCCCGGGCATCATTTGCAACTAGCCATTCAAGCTGAACTGACTGAATTGCATCCGATGAGCCGCGAGAGTAATTTCAACGCGTTTATCGAAGGCTGGGCACTTTATAGTGAGCGGCTAGGGAAAGAGATTGGATTCTACCAAGACCCTTATCAAGATTTTGGGAGACTCAGTATGGAAGCATGGCGGGCGAGCCGACTTGTTGTTGACACTGGACTTCACTGGTTCGGTTGGTCGCGAGAAGAAGCGATCGATTACATGGTAGAAAACACGGCACTCAGCAACCACAATATTGTCGCTGAGGTGGATCGATACATCGGTTGGCCCGGACAGGCACTGGCCTACAAAACCGGTGAACTCGCGATACGCCGCATTCGCGGGAAAGCCGAACAAGAACTCAAAGACGAGTTCGATCTGCGAGATTTTCATGATCGAGTTCTGGAAGCCGGGTCCATTCCTCTTCCGTTGCTGGAGCGTCGGATTGATCATTGGATTACCAAAACCCTTGACAAACCCAACAGCAAATGAAAACAGGTCGCGGTGGAGTTACGAATCAATTGGGGTAAATGTCTCAGCTAAACAATCTCCGCTAAAGATTGGCTTGCCCCTTGATGGTTCGCTGAGCCACCTCCCAAGCTTTCACCAAGTGCTCCGAATAGCCCTGCGGATTCATCAGACCCGATTCGTCTGCCAATCGCATCGCAAACAACCATCCCCCCTCATAGGGTTCGGCATTAATCAAGGATGGATCATCGAGAACCGATTCATTCAACTCAACAAGTTGGCCCGCAGCGGGCGAAAATAAATCGCTCTCCGCTTTCTTGCTCTCAATGGAACCCATGTGCTGACGACTGACGATACCCACCGGAGGTTCAACGAGCCAATCCAGAAAATAAACGTCCTGCAATAGCCTCACCGCATAGCTGGTCAAACCGAATTTACAGATACCCTCTGATTCGGACTTGGCCCACATGTGATTAGAGACGTATTCCCGATCCACTGGAAATTTCGCGGTGTACTCCCCCATTTCAAATGTGAAGAAATCATCCGGTTCACTCCCGGAGCCAGTTGGTGAAAATGGTTCCATTAGGTGTAACGAACCCCTTGGAACTGCGGCTCGAAGAAGGCCGAAAGCAATCCATCAACACTGAGCAACCCTTTGCTCGTCAAACGGATGGAATCACCTTCAATCGTGGCGTTGTCGTTCTTGACAATGTCATTCCACTGCTCAGCGAACAGATCTTTTATTTCGACTCCAAATTTTTCGCGAAAATAACTCGCGTCTAGGTAACCCCGTTTCAACAGAAGAATCATCTCTCGAACCAACCGCTGATGATCAGACGGAACAAAACCTCTTCCCAACGGTAATTGCTGACCTTCTTCAATCGCTGTTAAATACTGCGTCAAATCCGCCAAGTTTTGGTAGTGAACCCCATTAGCGTGACCAAAGCTGGCAATTCCCGTAGCCAATAAATCGGCACCTTTCCACAAATTATCGCGGTAACTAAAGTTCACTTTCTGTGGATCTTTAACGACGGTGTAGGCGCTGCTAACGCTGTAGCCAGCGTCCTTGAACTGCTCGAATGCATAGTCAACCCAGGCGCGCTTTGTCTCCCAGTCAGCCACCTTACTCTCAGTCTGATTTCCTAAAATATCCTTACTGAAAACAGTATTGAAAGGTAACTCCATTTGATAGATCGTGACACTCTCGGGCGAAAGCTCCAAAGTCTTTACGACGTTCTCACGCCAATTATCCCAAGACTCACCGACCATTCCCGAAATGAGGTCAATATTGACATTGGGGAAATCTGCTTCCTCGATCCACTTCCATGATTTATGCACTTCTTTAGATAAGTGCGCTCTTCCATTGAGTTCAAGCAAATCATCTGAAAAATTCTCCACACCAAGACTTAACCTCGTAACACCAAGTTCATTGCGAAGTGTTTTCACTTTGGTCTCGCTGAGCGTGCCAGGCTCGCACTCAAAGGTGACCTCTTCTGCTCCATCCCACGTGATGTGCTTCCGAAGCTGATCAGCCAATTTCGTCAGTTGCTTAGGTGACAAAAAACTGGGTGTTCCCCCGCCAAAGTAGACGAATCGGAAAGGCCTGTCACCCATCACCGGAAGTTGGCTGACAAGCGAGATTTCACTGCAAAGTGCGTCAACATATCTCTGCACCTCCGCTGCCTTCACGTCGGTGAAAACTTTGAAATAACAAAACTTGCAACGTTTGCGGCAGAAGGGAATATGCAGATAGAGACCGAGTGGAGTCTTCAAGGGAGAGACCGATTCAAGAGCCGAACGCACTTCGGGCAATTGATCGGTTGTCCACTGACTGTAAGGAGGGTAGTTAGAAATAAAGTAACTACCAACATCTGTCTTTTTACTGTCGCTTGATGCCGAAGTCATAGTTAATGCAGCTTAGAGTTCGTGGAAATCCGATGAACAACGACAAATCTTGGTCTTGCCTCGAGGCAGCGAAACGCAAGTCACGTCAATTAAATCAACTTGAAGTCAACCGCCTGAGGGTCCGGTTCACATCCGTTGGGTTACTCGTCAGTCAAGTGTTTCAACACCTAGCCTCATGGTAACTCGTCCTCCGGCTTAGCAAAACATCGAAGAATGCCATCGTCATCTCCGATGAATAACTCATCACCTACAATCGCTGGTGCCGCCAAGAAGGAACCTCTCACTTCATAGGTCCATTTTTCTTTGCCATCTTTTAATGACAACCGGATAAGGCGTCCATCCGATGCCGCAATCCAAACATCTTCACCAGCGATTACGGGGGATGCATCCGAACGACGCTTCAGGGTGTATCGCCACTTCAGCTTACCTGTGTCGACGGAAAGCGCATCAACCTGCCTGTTTTGACTACTTACAACGACAAAATCCTTCGAGATCGCTGCACTGCTGCGGTATTCCTGAAGCAAGTCAAGATCCTCATAACGCCAAAGTTCACGCCCCTTCTTCCAATCAAACGCCAGAACCAACCCATCCATAATCGGCAAGACAACCTGATTTTGCAGAACAGCAGGAGTGCTTCCTGTCGGGCCTCCCAAAGGCAGCGGGGCCCCAATGGCCTCCCCAGTTTTTAGATTCACCTGATGAAGTTGCCCATCACAACCACCAAGAAATGTTCTTCCCGTTGCGATCGAGGGACTGCAGCGAACCGAGTCCTGTGTTTCGTAAGTCCATCGCAAGTCACCTTGATCTACTCCGAAGCAATAAAGCTTCCCATCCTGACTGGCAACTAAGACGGAATCCTCAAAAAAATTAACGGATCCGTTAATTTCACCTTCTGTCTTCGACTTCCATTTCTCCTCGCCGCTGACCGCATTCAAGGCGTAAACGCTGCCCTCCACGTCACCGATGAAAACTGTGTTATCACGCAGACTCGGAGATGCGAGAAAACCGGTCTCGTAATCTTTTTTCCACTTCAATTTCCCAGTTTCACGCTCCACAGCGTAGACCTTGCCGAAAATATCGGCCGTAAATACCGCTCCAAACCCCACAACCGGAGTGGTTTCAATTGCCTCATCTACCTGGCATTCCCAGCGAACGACAAGGTCGTCTGATAACTGATCAGCGGTAAATCCCGAGAAGCTGGAATCACCCCGAGGCAATCGCCATTCTGGGGAGTGATTCGCCGTTTTTTCTGCAGATACGAAAGACGTCTGACAGATTAAACAAATGGTCGAAGCGGCAAAGATCCTCAAAAATCTGCTTCGTCCAGCGACGACAAAACATTGCTTCTTCATAAATACGCCATTCCCTTCATTTGGGCCGCAACGGGACAGAACCAGCGAAAGACCGAGTAAGAACAGAAAAAACCCCCGCTCGGCAACCCACCCTTGGCTATTATAGGCTTAACCGACAATATCTTAAGTCACCTAAGCTCACGTTTATTCAAAGCTGCCGTTTTCTAATCCTCAATCAACCAATACTCACGCTCGCTATCTATGATTTGCGTTACTCTCGGCCGTTCTCGCCACAAGCGAATGAAAGCGGAACATCAACATCTGGTGGAACAAGGTGCGGACCTCGTAGAGTTGCGACTCGATTACATTGGTCGGGCTGTGAGTCTCTCTCGTTTAATTGAAGATCGTCCCGGTCCCGTAATTGTCACCGCTCGTCGACGTGGCGACGGGGGCCGTTGGTTAAAAAGCGAAGAAGAACGCCAAATGCTGCTTCGCAGCGCGATTGCGGCGGGCGTCGAGTACGTAGACATCGAAGCTGATATTGCATCCCAGATTGCTCGGTACGGAACAACCAAGCGGATCATCAGCTACCACGATATGGATGAAACGCCTGACAATCTGGAAGATTTGCATGCGGCGATGTCAGAGGAAGATGCGGATATCATCAAAATCGCAACGATGGCCAACTCGTTTGCGGATAACCTGCGAATGATCGAGCTTATCAAGAATGCAAAGATTCCCACCATCGGAATCTGCATGGGTGAAGCAGGAATGATCACTCGCATCCTGGCAAATCGTTTAGGCTCACCTTTCACCTATGCAACCTTTGCTGGTGGAAAGAAGATGGCCCCAGGTCAACTTGACTGGAAAGAAATGAAGGATCTTTACCAGTATGACTCGATCAATGATAAAACCCGATTCTTTGGAGTTGTGGCAGATCCTGTTGCTCATAGTTACAGCCCGCTAATTCACAACCGGGCATTCCAAGATCAAAACATGAATGCGAGGTACTTCCCGTTTCGAGTCAGCAAAAGTGATCTCCCCAATTTTCTCACTCACACCAAAGAACTAGGTATCGTTGGGCTCAGCGTCACGATTCCCCACAAACAGGAAGCTCTTTCTCATTGCTCACAGGCTGAATCGGGTGCCAGCGGAATCGGCGCCGTCAACACGCTTATTTTTCATGACGACGAATGCCTCGGTTACAACACAGATTACCGCGCGTCGATGGATTGCATTGACGAGATGTTCAGCATCGATAAAGAATCAGGCAGGTCAATGCGAGGTATGACGGCATTGGTACTCGGTGCGGGAGGGGTCTCAAGAGCGATCGCCTGGGGACTGAAGCAACGACATGCGGAAGTGATGATCAGCTCGCGAACAATGGAACGTTCTCAAATCCTCGCCGCTGAGATTGGCTGCAGAGCCGTAGAATGGGAATTTAGACACGACCATCGGATCAACTTGCTTGTCAACGGAACCCCAGTTGGAATGCACCCGGACGTCGACAGCGCACCGTACAATGCTTCAGCAATGAACCAATACCTCGCTGTGTTTGATACCGTCTACAACCCCGAAAACACTCTGTTAATCAAACAGGCAAAACGTGCTCAATGTCGCATCATCACCGGAATTGACATGTTCGTTCGTCAAGCTGCGTATCAATACAAACTGTTCACCGGAAATGATGCACCGTACGAACTGATGCGAAAAACGATCAAAGATGCAACCAACCCGGTACAGCTCAATTGACGCAATCAAATCCATCAAGCAACGGCAATCATGAATCACTTTCTCAAGGCATCTTGATTCGACAGGCTCAACCAAGCGACGCCGATGCGATCCATGCGTTATTGAGACCTTTCGTAATGCAACGACTACTTCTGTCCAGAACACAGGCAGAAATCATCGAACTGACAAGGCACGGATTTGTCGCAATTTTAGAATCTGATCCTGACGCTAATCAAATTGTTGGTTTCTCGGCGATTGAGATTTACAGCACCAAGATCGCCGAATTGCAATGCCTGGCGGTGCTGCAACGATATCAGGGAACCGGTGTTGGACGCGCTTTGGTGCAGCACTGCGTACAACGAGCGAGAGACTTGAATGTGATGGAAGTCATGGCGATTAGTTCGTCGGAGGTCTTTCTGAAAGCGTGTGGATTTGACTACTCGCTGCCTGACCAGAAGAAAGCGTTGTTTTGCCAACTGCGGCCCCGTACGCATGAATAAAACGCACAATAAATCTGGGTAATCACCACCGCACCTATCCGCTGCAGTGCATCACAACCCAGTGCATCGCAACCCAGTGCATCGCAGTGCCATGGGACTTAGTAGCTGTGAGCTAATTCGAGCCATGGTTTTCTTTCGGAACCCAATGCCGATCTATCCTAGCAGCCCGAAAGTTCCCATAAAAAAGCATTTTACAAACGCACTCATTCTGACTAGCGAGTGATTTTTGGAACACATTCCGCTTCATGCCGGCGCTTCGTCTTCGCCAAGTCGCCCCTCCGCCCCCTCTTCCAGAAAGTGGTCGTCTCTCCGCTCATCCGCTTGAAGTGCTTCCCGGTCAAGCAGCGTTTCCTCTGGGACCTCTGGGTCTTGTCGCGATGATCTAACGGGTCCCTTTGACTCAAAATCTCGCAACCACAAGGGTATCAGCAAGGTGCTCAATCCCCAGAACAGGATGACCCAAGGCAATCCGCTTTCAGAAGGCCAAAGCCACGTCCCAAAGCTTTGTCCATTCAGTACAAATGGCGAATGAAGATAACGCCAAAAAATCAACTGGATAGAAAACGCAACGGGTATGCAAACGCTAAAGCAACCCAACGCATCCTTGGACCATCCGAGGATTGGCTGCAAAAGTGCGGCGAAGACTGAAGCGACGATGACGACTGCGGTGATTGATTGCCAACCGATTACCAAACTTGGTAACGCCAGCACGACAACAAGATCAACTAACCGAGTTGTTGATTTACCCAACGGATCCATTTTCAAATCGGCTGACGGGCAAAATGCTGGCACCAATGCTCGCCCAAGCACCGTCGCCGCCACAACTGCCGTCAAGATACGCATCAATGCATCTAGGTAAAGCCCGTCAGGACGCCAAGCAACATCAACAGCAGCCTGCCAAGGAACCACCGCCAGACGCGGTTCAAATCCAATCGGCAGTATGGCACAACCAAGGGAAAGAAAAACTAACCGTAGGGGCAACCTGCTTCCATCAAGTCTGATTAGACCACAGGCCCATGAAAGGGATAACACGACTGCGTGATATCCAGCGAGCAACAACGTACTCAGATCAATTACAGGTGTCTTCAGTGGACCCAAAAGCCGGAACTCGCTCTGACGCGGAAGGCTCAGCTGGTAAATTTCGGCGAAGCAAACAAAAGAAAAGCTAAGGCCAACAATCAATTCAACCACTGGATATCGTTTTGCGATTGGCAGTCGACAAATGTAACATCGACCACCAAGAGCAAGCCAACCGAAGACGGGAATGTTATCTCTCGCCCGCAACTTTGCCATACACCGAGGACAATGCGATCGACCATTAATGCTTTGACCACGAGGCATTCGCCACGCAACCACATTGAGAAAACTCCCAATGGAAGATCCAATCCAAAAACACCAAATGAAAACAACAACATCAATTGCTCGTGATCCGAACAAGTCGCTCGGCTGAAGCAACGGGTCGCCATAAGCCTGCCAATGAGGTAACCCAAAGATGTAAGCCGAGATTACTCCAACCAGCAACAGCGAGGTGAACCAGAAAAGATGACGGCTTGATCTTGTTCGAATTATCAAAATTGGCTTGAAACGAAAGGGGCTTGAAACGAAAGGGGCTTGAAAAAACTGGATCCGCTTTTCTTAATCGATCAACTCAAACCAATGCTTCAATGAACACTGAGCCTTGCCGGCACTGCGGCTAAACTTTGGGTTTCAGTAGCCGTCTTAATGACACCATCCGAAAGGACTGACCAATTCGAACTCATCTCGACGGCAACGATTAGATTACCTTGCTGAGCAAATCTTCCCAACAAATTCCCGCCAATCTGCTTACACAGATTAACGAACGAGAATGATTCCGCGGGGTCAAATCCAGCCAACCCCTCAATCTCGGCACACATTGATGCACGCTTGATCAACCAAATCAACAGTGAATCGGAACAGACCCAGCACAATACGGCCGACACCTTGAGAGCAATTTGCGACGATTCAAGGAATAAAGCTTGTCGATTTCAAACCTACCCACTCATTTGGCCGAGCCGATACCAAGTGTCATGCTTCAAAACCTGAACCAGAATTGTCTCAAACCTAACGCATAACGGCACAAACTGCCCACCTGCGGCGAGCCCTCCGATCGGTCAAATCGATGGAGACGGAACAACCACTTCCCCAACCAGTGCAAATACCATCCCTTTTAGTCGCGGCCCAAGAAACTAATGCAATTTAAAAGGTCATGAGTGATTGTGAACTATCAGCGTGGTATGTTGTCACGTCGCTGTTTCTTCTTATTATTGGCGATGGTTGCCAGAAAAACTTTTTCAGTTCTCAAGCTGTACACTCGCTTTAATCAGTCTCGATGTCAGAACCAACTCACATCCTGGTGGTGGACGACAGTCCCACACAAGTCCTTCAGATCCAAATGGTATTGGAGAATGATGGTCTGCTGGTGCGAACGGCAGGTGACGGCGATGAGGCGTTGGAGCGCATCCAAGCTGAGCCACCCCTGCTGGTGGTGACCGATTTGCAGATGCCCAACATGAATGGATTAGAACTGGTCGCCGCAGTCAAAAATCATTCGGCATCAATCCCAGTCATTCTGACTACCAGCCAGGGAAGTGAAGAAATCGCTGCCCAAGCCCTTCAAGGTGGTGCCACAAGCTATGTTCCAAAAAGGGATCTAGCAACTGCTCTTGTTCCCGTTGTTCGACAGGTATTATCGGTGAATCAGGCTACTCAGGGTGTACGTGAAGTTGCAAAATTTGCTACCGAAAGTTCGATCACCTTGTCTCTCGAGAACGATGAGTTACTGGTACCAAAAGTCATCACTCGCCTCGAACTCCCAATGGTGGAACTCGACTTGTTCGACGAAGGTGAGCGAATGCAAATTGCGATGGCCCTGGATGAGGCTCTTCTCAATGCCATGGTTCACGGAAATCTTGAGGTTTCGTCCGAATTACGTCAGATAGATGACGGCAAACCTTACTCGGATCTCATTGCAAAACGGAAGCTAATCGCGCCCTACAAAGACCGTCGTGTTATTGTGCACATGAACGCATCACCCTCCTCGGCAACCATAGTGATTCGCGATGAAGGCCCAGGGTTTGACCTGACGACACTCCGCGATCCTACCGACCCTGAGAATCTGGAACGCGCTGGTGGACGGGGACTTCTTCTGATTAACACGTTCATGGATGAAGTCCGCCATAATGACAAAGGCAATGAGATCACCATGGTGAAGAAAAAAGTCGATCCTGAGGCGGAAGTGTGTGATGGCGAATCCTAGGCACGCACCAAAAACCGCCAGCAAAATAACCAGGAACAGTCAATGCGCGTCGAGGACAACACCCAACAGATTCGGTGAGCAACGCGAAGCCTGACGACTGAATCGAATCAACCTTGCCTTCAAAGATTTGTGATTCACTGAGCACCTCACTGATCCAGCATCAGCCAGCTTAGCTCACGGCAAGCGACTAGCGGGCGCAGTAAAACTCATACACCCCATTTTGAACGGCGCACTGTCTCGGTCTTCACTAGCGCTTTTCCATTGCACTTTTCTTATCAACCGCGACTCACTCTTAGTCGCGTCGACCTTGAAATCATTACACTGGATGACGAAACCATTGAGCATTCCTGTCCCTCTTTTCAGGCGGGTATCCTCTTAGTGATCGTGATCCAACATTCTCTGATGGTTAACGATTGATGAGACGGCGGTTTCGATGCTCCTCAGGCACTGTCTCAATTTCCACCAGAAAACAAGATCAAGATACCTGTTGTGACCAAGATCAACCCGATAAGAGATGTCCCCTCTGTACGTGTAAGAGCAGAGAATTCAGCGCCGGTCAACACTGATGGGGAATTCGTTCTCTACTGGATGACCGCCTTTCGCAGAACCAAATTCAACTTCGCCTTACAGCATGCCGCTAACCTCGCGATGGAACTCGGCAAGCCTCTCATCGTTTTTGAACCGCTGCAAGTTGGCTATCGCTGGGCTAGCGATAGGCTGCATCGATTTATCATTGATGGGATGGCAAGCAATCAATCCCTCTTGGAATCAAAGCAAGTTACTTACCTGCCATACGTCGAGCCGCAACAAGGCGATTCGAAGGGTTTGCTCCTACACCTCTCTAAGCATTCATGCTCGATCGTGACTGATGATTACCCATGCTTCTTTCTACCGTCACTGATCCGAACAATCAGAAAAAAAATCTCTGTCTCGCTGCAGTCGGTGGACAGCAATGGAATTATTCCGATCCGCCTCGCTGACCGAACCTTCACAGTGGCACATAGCTACCGTCGTTGGATGCAGAAGAATGTAATGGACCACTGGCACGAGAAACCGCTGGAGGACCCAACCAATCATCTCTTCTTGCCGGAGTTGGAAAATAGCGACGTTCAAAGATACGTTGCCCAATGGCAGGTCGCAGATCTCAACGCGCTGAGAAAGCCGAATGGCTTGACGCAATTACCGATTAACCATGAGGTGAAACCGGTTGAAGCGATGACGGGTGGGGAAATTGCAGCTCGAGCCCGTTTAGGAAATTTCATCAACACCAAGCTGTCCGACTATGACACAAATCGAAACCACCCTGATTTTGACGCGACAAGTCACTTAAGTCCCTACCTTCACTTTGGTCATCTCGCCGCACACGAATTTGCCAACGCGATTCTTGATAGAGAGGATTGGACAGAAAACCAAATGGGTACACCCAACGGTAAGAACTCGGGCTTTTGGAATGTGGGTGATTCAGCGGAGGGTATTCTTGATCAGTTACTCACATGGAGAGAACTAGGCTTTAACTTTGCCGCAAGACACCCTCGAAGAGTCGACAAATTCAACTCACTTCCCAACTGGGCAAAAACTAGTCTTGAAGAACATTCGGTGGACCTTCGTCCCCATTTGTATTCTCTGAAGGAATTTGAGTCAGCTTCCACACATGACCCGATTTGGAATGCTGCCCAGAGAGAATTGGTCGAAACGGGGATCATGCACAACTACATGCGAATGCTTTGGGGTAAGAAAATCCTTCATTGGTCCAAGACCCCGCAGGAGGCACTCAGCGTGCTCATTCACCTCAACAACAAGTACGCCCTAGACGGCCGCGACCCGAACTCTTACAGCGGCATCATGTGGGTGCTTGGGCGTTACGATCGTGCTTGGGGTCCAAAACGCGAAGTTTTCGGCAGCGTTCGTTACATGACCAGCGAATCCGCACAAAGAAAACTTCGGATGAAACAGTACCTCGCCAAACACACCCCCCGAAACGGGTAACTGATTAAACCCACCCAGCACTCAAAACTGCTCATCCCAAGTCGCCAAGGTAAATCCACTCGGATGAGCCCAATCATTTAGCAGCGGTTATGTGGGTGACAGGACAAGCAATTGAGGCAATTCAGAGGAAACGGGACGAAAGGCCTTGTCGAGCAAGCCTGTCATCGATAGATTCCCTGATTCCTCCGAGTCGGACGAAAATCCGTTCCGACATTCAGATCTCCGTTCCTGCAGAAAATTAAGTCAATCCAGTGGTGGCACAACCTACCTACATCGCGAAGCCAGGCGAAATCGAAAAACAGTGGCATATCGTTGATGCTTCTGACGAAATCTTGGGCCGCTTGGCCAGTGATATTGCCGTGATTCTGATGGGCAAACATCGCCCTGAGTACACGCCTCACGTCGATTCCGGTGACTTCGTTGTCGTAGTCAATGCCGAGAAGATCGCCATGACCGGCAAGAAAATGGAAGATCGCCACTACACGTGGTACACGGGCTACCCCGGACTTCGCTTAGAAAGCTATGGGGATCGACGTGACCGCAAGCCAGAGGATCTGATCTACCATGCGGTTCGCCGGATGTTGCCAAAGAACAAACTTGCTTACCAAGTGATCAAGAAATTGAAGATCTATTCAGGTTCTGATCATCCTCATAGTGCACAGCAACCTCAACCGCTCATCCGAAAAAGCAAGAAAGCAAACAGCTAAGCTTTCTTCCTAAATAGACAATTCAACCTATACCTACCCAAAATTCGAACTCATGGTCGCGGTAAAAAAGGACAAGATTAGCGGTGACGCCCTCGGTACTGGTCGTCGCAAAAGCAGCGTTGCACGAGTACGCGTCCGCGCGGGAAGTGGCAAAATCACTGTGAATAGCAAAGACATCGCCGAGTATTTTGTCAATGAACAACATCAGGGTGCGATAACCAGCACCCTCGACGCTGTCGAGCATTCGGGCTCGGTTGACGTTCTCGTACGTGTGAATGGCGGAGGAATGACTGGTCAGAGCGGTGCCGTCCGAATGGGATTAGCACGAGCACTGGTCAGTTACAACGAATCGCTTCACGAGACTCTTCGTGAAGGTGGTTTCCTAACACGCGATTCGCGTATGAAGGAACGTAAGAAACCAGGTCTTCGGGGTGCTCGACGCGGCGTGCAGTTCAGCAAGCGTTAACGCTCTTGATTCGACGCAAAAGTTGCAGCGATTTTTGCCAAGTGGGAGGGATCGCAGTCTTCTTGCGTTGGTAATCAGTTAGCTTGAGTTTACCGCGATTCACCAAGATCTTGTCGTCAATTTCTCAGCCAAACTGGTAGAGTATTGGCCATCAACCTGATCTCTGACATTTCGTAACATCCTTCGGCGAAGTGTCAGGATTGCGAAATGAAGCCGAAGAGATGAGATTTGACTTGAGTGGGCAAAGATCTGTTCGTGTCACGTGCTGAAGAATCAAGGCGGAAAGATCACCTAATGATCGGCCCTGCAGTGCAGCTCGGTGTCCAAACAAGCCGTGTCCTATGAGAATCTGCCAGCAAACCAGACAGGGGTTCCGTTTTGGGAAGTAAAGAAGAGGCGTTTGAGGTTGAAGGTACCGTCACTCAAGCGTTAGCAAACACTCGATTTCGAGTTCAACTCGAAACAGGATCAGAAGTGATGGCACATGTTGCGGGTCGCATGCGAAAACACTTCATTCGTATCGTTCCGGGGGATAAGGTACGCGTCGAGCTATCGCCGTACGACCTCACGAAAGGTCGCATTGTCTATCGCGAGCGTTAGTGCAACACCCAAAGGTGGGGTCCAAAGCCAATAATGAATCACGGCACTCTTAAGATCGCCCCCATTAATCGGCTTTTCTCGGTGATTTATCAGCAACATCCGCAGCGTCTTCGTATAAAGATTCGGTGTTTGGCGTGATGCCATTTTCACGGGAATACCTTACAGGTCGCCCAATCAATGGCTTCGAATACCTGCCAGCGTTCCTCGTCCAACTGACTGTCCAAATGGCTACCATGGGGACGCGGTTGGCTCGGTTTCGCGTCTGGCTTCTATCTCAGAAAATCATGCCTGCTGCATTTGCATGGATATTGGCGCCGAGCGAAAGTCGCTAAGATCAACTAACTGCTAAACACCCTTGCGTAAAGAAAGCCCCCCACTTGGTGGGGCCTTCACTCCAAACCAATCACTATTCCTTGAAGGAAGATGCGAAGATGTACGCTTTTGTTCGCTCCGCGAGAATAACCAGATCGTTTTGCGTCGTTCTTGTCAGCTTGGTGCTCGCAGCAGGTCGACCCACATTCGCGCAAGACAGTGATGCCTCAAGTGATTCAGCAGAACCTGTCATCGTTGTAACGCTCGGCAGCGTCAACAAACTGATGCAAGATGTCAACTACATTTCTGGGATTTCGGGTCAGCCTCAGGCTGGCGGAATCTTCGCGCTGATGGCCGGTACCTACACCCAAGGAATCGACACGACACAACCAATTGCAATCACCGTGCCATTGGTTGACGGTATGCCACAGCCACTTGCTTTAATTCCAACTCCAGATGTGAAGTCGGTTCTCAAGCGACTCGAGGCTCAAACAGGTCCGGTCGATGAGTTAAAAGACGGAACACTCGTGATCGCGGTGGGTGTCAACACGATCTACATTCGTCAGCAGGGCAATTGGGCAGTTGTCGCTCCAGATCGAGACGTGCTGGATCTTGCTCCAGCAGATCCCGCGACCCTCTTTGGTGAAGATGGCGATCAATACGACCTCTCCGTCAAGCTGAGAATGCAGCAGGTTCCAGGTCCGATCCGAAGCATGATCACTTCCCAGATGCGGCTAGGTTTCGAACAAGCGATGGCACAGCAAGGCTCACCGGAAACAGACGCTGCACGCGACATGGCCGAGACCAGCCTGACTCAAATCGAACAACTTCTCAACGACACTGACGAACTTCAATTCGGTTTCAATATTGATCAAGCTGCCAAACAAATGTCGTTCAAGGCACGTTTCACTGCGGTTCCAGGAACCTCACTTGGAGAGATCCTTTCCTCTCAAGAAGCGATCCCTTCACAATTCGCATCTGTGATCCGGCCCGACGCTGCGGCTTTCTATCACTCGGCATCAGCAATTGGGCCTGAATCGGTCCAACAAGTTCAAAGCAGCATGAAAGCAGCTAGCGCCTCAATCGCTGGAGTGCTGGAAAGCCAGGCGAACCTTCCGCAAGAGTATCAGCAGAAAGTAATGGGGCTTGTCGACCGAATTTTGGACCTTGCCTCCGCGTCAGCCGCTGAAGGCAAATCAGACTTGGGTGCTGTGCTGTTAGCCGGTGAGAACAGTATGCAATTTGCATTGGGAACCTTTGTCTCAAATGGAAATGACGTGGCAGCGATTGCCAAAGATCTTGCCGCTGAGATTGAGGGCGTGCCCGGTGCTCCAGCTTTCATGTTTGATCAAGAGGTATACGAAGGTGTAACGATGCACCTAGTGGAAATCGACATCCCACCGTTCGAAGAAGAAATGATAGAGGTCCTCGGGGAAAAGCTGCAAATCCATATCGGAACTGGTGAGAAGGCAGTTTATCTGGCAACTGGAAAAGGCAGTAAAGCATTGCTTACTAGCATGATCGATTCTGCTGGTCAGGATAAAAGCTCCAGCCGACCTGTTGGGCAACTGCATTTCTCGTTAATGCCAATGCTGGAACTTGCCCAATCCGTCAATGCAGATGATTCAGTGATGGCGATGATTGACTCCTTATCTCGTGCTGCAGACACGGGAAAAATCATGATGATTTCAGAAAGCATTGAAAACGGTCAAGACTTCACTCTAAGTATTGGAGAGGGGCTTCTTCAGGCCGCTGGTGCTGCAGCTCGACAAGAGCAACTGGAAGCTCAACGTAATGCCATCCAGAATGGTCAGTTCTAGAACCCCGAAACGATCCCATTACGAACCAAACTGATTGACGAAAAGCCATTAAGATTTTGATCTTAATGGCTTTTTTTAACTGATTTGTCACCGTTCGACCCTGTTAGCTCAATGAAAATGAAAAACAACTACCTGATTAGGAAAGGCATAGGTTTTTTCGTTTGTCTATTGATTCTGGTGTTCATTCTGGTGATCAATGATCTGAGGACAGATAAAGATCGAGACCCAAATCAAACTCTCGGAAGCCCAGAAGACGCCAAGAACACTGTAAATAAGATCAATGATGGGCTCACAATGCTCGATGTCCTGAAGGTAGCAAAACTAAGTCTGAATCAGATGGAAATCGGCCTGTCGGATTACACAGCGAGATTTGTTAAACAAGAACTTGATGCAAATGCAGAAATGCCCAAAGAATCAGAGATGTTCATTAAGGTCCAAACGCGATTTCGAGAGGATCGCACTGAAGCACCACGAAGAATTTATCTGCGATTCAACAAACCTGATTCACTTGATGGCCGAGAAGTCATTTGGGGAGAAGACCTTTATTCAGGCAAGATGGCGGTGCATGAAGTTGGACTGATATTAGGCCTCAAGACGCTCTGGCTTGATCCAGATGGATTCATTGCAATGCAAGGCCAACGCCATCCAATCAGCGAGATTGGAATCGTTAAATTGACGGAACAATTAATTGAGCAAGGCGAGAAAGACTTATCAAATCAACAAATGCGAATCACTCGTGATCTTGAACATTCTTTTGATGGTGTGCGTGTCCACCTAATCACGATTCAACGACTAAACTCTGGTGAGTCGAAAGACGATTTTTATCAGGCAGAGATTATCTTTGATCCGCTGCGCCAACTCATCTTGGCGTTTCGCAGTTTTTCAGCACCTGAAAGTGAAGACAAAACGCCAGCCTTAATTGAATCCTACGCTTACTACGACCTCAAAACCAACGTGGGACTATCTGATGAAGATTTCAACACGGCTAACAGTAAATACAGTTTCCCAGACTTCTGATAATTTTTGCACGAAATGTGAGAGGATAAGTAAGTGGAATAATCAAGAATTTACTGAATAGCTGGCGATGTTTTGCCGCCTGAACGCTTAGATGCAAGAAACAAGATAACCACATACTCCTTCCATCACTCTCAAGGGAATCAACATGTCAAAAATTGGATTAATGATTGCTGCCTCGGCTCGTCTTGGCAGTGGCTATGCTGAACGACTACTCAAGGATGTAACACCTGAACACTTTGCGAGACTGGCGGTTTCAGGTCAACAAGTAGTTGATTCAAACCATCCAGCGTTTATATACGGACACCTCAGTCTTTATGCGCCGCGGATCGTTTCGGAGCTTGGTGGTGATGCATCATCGATGCAACCCACCGAACTTTTTGAATTACGATTCTCCAAAGATGCCACCTGTGTCGATGACCCAGAGGGAACTCTGTACCCATCAATGGATGAGATTGTAACTGCCTTCAAAACAAATCATGAAGCGGCCATCAACCAACTAGAAGCTACTGACGATGACATTTTCCGTCAGGAAAATCCTAACGAAGGAATGCGAAAACTCTTCCCCACTATCGGGGCGATGCATGCCTTTTATGTTGGGGGGCATCTCATGATGCACATGGGTCAGATGAGCGCTTGGCGACGAATCGCAGGACTGGGACCTGCATGATTCAATCATCTGCTCAGTTTTGACCAGATACGCTTTTGACCTGAAGGCAACAGCAAGATGGCCAAACATAACGACAATTCGATCTCGCCACACAGGCGACTCACGTTGTTGTTGATTGCAACCACGGCCGATCAATAGGCATGATACTCTGGGTCAAATCCACCGCTTTATCGAATGGGAAAATCACTTGCAACGCATGTCAAAAACGATAAATCATCTACTGCTACAAGTCGTCTTCACTCTAAGTGCGGCCACAATTGGACTTGGACAAGAAAAGCCAAACATTCTGTTCATCATGTCCGATGATCATACCTCCCAAGCGATCGGTGCGTACGCCACACTTTTGAAGTCGCTCAATCCGACACCCACAATCGATAGCTTGGCTCAGGACGGCATTTGCTTTGATAATGCGTTCTGCACCAACGCAATCTGCACTCCGTCGCGCGCCTGCATCATCACCGGCCAATACAACCACAACAACGGAGTTTTTGATTTAGGGGGAAGGATCGCTTCCAAAAATCAAGTGCTGCCCATCTTGATGCGAGCAGGTGGATATCAAACTGCCATGATCGGTAAGTGGCATCTAAAAACGGAACCCAACTTTGATTATTACAAAGTGCTACCCGGTCAAGGCAGTTACTTCGATACGGTCTTCAGAATTCAAGGGGAGAAACCATGGCCGAAAAATACGATCCAATACAAAGGATCACACTCATCTGATGTAATCACCGATGCAACGCTCAATTGGCTCAGCGACCACCGAGACACCAGTAAACCGTTTTTTATTTGCCACCAGTACAAAGCCCCTCATGATTTCTTTGAAAGTCATCCACGCTACGATGACTACTTAGAAGACATTGACATCCCCGAGCCAGAAACTCTCTGGAACAAACCTGATTCATGGGGCTCACTTGCCACGAGGGGATTTCAAGACGAGTTGATTCCTCACATTGGCACATCAATCGGCCGACGAAATCCACGACGCTCCTATGCGGTTGATCTTCCAAAGCAATTTCCCAATGAATTCAAATGGGACAGCACGAATCCAAATCTTTTGGATTCCGATGTTAAACATCTCGCCTATCAAGCTTATCTGAAGAAATACTTGCGATGTGTTAAGGGAGTCGATGACAACTTGAAAAGGCTTTTTGATTACTTAAAGAAAAACAATCTCTTTGACAACACCGTCATTATCTACACCGGTGATCAAGGATTTTGGCTAGGTGAAAAGGATTATCAAGATAAACGCTGGGCATACGATCCATCACAACGCATGCCCCTCATTATTCGATACCCAAAAGCAATTCCTGCAGGCAGTCGCAGTGACGCTTTGGTCGAAAACGTCGACTTTCCAGCTTTGATGCTCGACTTTGCGGGACTTGCACCACCCAAAACGATGCAAGGCAGATCCTTCCGAAGTATCTGCGAGGGAAAACCGGAACCGAAAGATTGGAAGAAAGCTGTTTACTATCGCTACTGGATGCACATGGCGCACCACGATAACCCAGGAGAAATGGCGATCAGGACAAAAACACACAAACTGATTTTCTTCTACGGTTGTGATTACCAAGGAGAAAATCAAACGCCACCCGCTTGGGAACTATACGACCTGAGGTCGGATCCCGAAGAAATAAACAATCTTTATGGCAAACCTGCTTTTGCTGCGATCCAAAAAGAGCTGAAGGCCAAACTTGCGTCGCTTCGTCTAAAAATTGGTGATGATGGCTCCCACTATCCGGCTTGCGAATCCATCATCCAAGAATTTTGGGACTATGACGAATCAGATCGCCAAAAAGCCATTGCCGTATCCAATAAATTTAGAGTGGCTCGAGAGGCATCTTTAAAGGCGAAATGATTGAAATCACGAATGCCAAATCTTAAATTTCACGGTAACCACCGCCGATTCGCCGACTCCTCCGAAAACAGCTCGCCAAATACTGTCCCCACTCCCACAAGTTGCCAGTGGATTGGAAGCACCCCAACTTTCTTGCGTAATCAATCCGAGTTAGAATCAAAACCTAACGGTAAATTCATCATTTCATAACACCCTTTTGTTGGTGGCTGATTCGTGGACCCATTATTTGATCTAGTCTTTGAGTTGGTTGGCGGACTCGGGATCTTTCTGCTGGGTATGAAGAGCATGTCCGATGGCATGCAAGCTGTAGCTGGCAGCAGCCTTAGGCGTCTCATTGGTGCGGTAACGAACAACCGGCTTGCTGCAACGTTGGTGGGTGTCTTTGTCACCTGTGTTGTTCAGTCCAGCTCCATTACAACCGTCATGGTTGTCGGTTTTGTGAACAGTAGTGTGATGTCGTTAAGCCAAGCAGTTGGCGTCATCATGGGTGCGAACATTGGCACAACCATCACTGGCTGGATTTTGGTCTTAAAAATTGGTAAGTACGGCCTTCCCATTTTAGGAGCCGCCGCCTTTGGATATCTCTTTTCTAAGAATGAACGTCGCCGATTCGCAGCTATGACAATCATGGGTGTCGGCATGGTGTTTTTCGGTTTGGAGCTGATGAAAGATGCCTGCTCGATCATCAAACAGATGCCCGACTTTAATGATTGGTTCAGCTTATTCAATGCGGACACCTACTTTGGCGTTCTGAAGTGCGCGATGGTAGGATGCATCATGACAACACTGGTGCAGTCATCCTCGGCCACACTCGGGATTACCATCTCATTGGCATCACAAGGCATCATTAGCTTCGAGACGGCTGCGGCACTTGTGCTGGGAGAAAATATTGGAACCACAATCACAGCATTTCTCGCTTCGCTGGGAGCTACCACCAATGCTCGACGAGCAGCCTATTTCCATGTCATCTTTAACATGGCCGGTGTTCTTTGGATTACTGCCATCTTTAGTTGGTACGTTCAAATTGTCCCGGCTCTGATTGACGTGGATGTCATGCGTGAAGAAATCGTCGAGGGTCAAGTGACGTTTCCGGAAACAACACCTGCGATCGCTGCAACGCACAGTATTTTCAACGTCATCAATACGTTGATGTTCCTGCCGTTTGTGCCGATTTTTGTGAACTTCCTAAATCGAATCGTGCCGTCAAAAGACTACAAGGAAAAACCCAGACTCACCGATCTGGACATCCGAATGCTGGAAACCCCACTGCTTGCCATTGAGCAGTCGAAGAAAGAGATTGAACGGATGGGTGATGGCTGTAGCAAGATGCTTCGTTGGTTGGCCGAGTTGCGAGAACAAGAAGATCCAGACACGAAGCTTGCGGATCGCCTGAAAACTCGGGAAGAAGTACTCGATAACATGCAGGATGAGATTTCCGAGTTCGTTACTAAATTACTCTCCGGGAACGTACCGCTCTCGGTTGCCGACGAAGGAAGACAACAGATACGTATTGCGGATGAATTTGAATCAATTAGTGATTACATACAGGATCTCGATAAATTTGATCGCAAACTACGAAAATCAGGTAATCGGTTTACTGAGCAGCAAATGGAATCATTACGGTTTTTGCATCAGCTAACCGAGGGTTACCTAGAAGATATTAACGAAGGTCTTTTGCAAGAAAATCGCAATACAATGACAAAGACTGAACCGGTTGCCAAACGAATTAAAGACCAAATCAAGACGTCTCGAAAACAACATCTGGAGGAACTATCCAATGGCGGGATCACTCCGGTTGTTAGTGTAGCCTTCCTTGCCTCACTTAACGCTTTCTCAAGGGTCCGAGATCATTCCTACAACATCGCTGAAACGATTTCAGGGGAAAAATAATCATGACTGTGCAGGACCCTTAGATCATTGCACCCCTGACCGTTCACTGATTGGGTGACTTGAGATATTAAAGGTTTCGACTTTATCGAAAAACCTAACACCATGATTTCCTCGGGAATGACTGGATTTTGAAGAAAGGTCACCTCGGCTTACTGCTTCAAATCTGGATCGATGTTATCACGCTCCACACTGATTCCGGGTGATCAATACCTGGGTAATCCGTGACGCATCGATATGATGGAATCCTCGAAATTCTTGGCTGAATTCCAAGTTGGAACAATGGTAATACTTGGTCGATACATCGCTCACTTCTCGCTTGATTTGAATCGCCGAGTTCTGGTTGAGGAGCACCCAATGAAAATGTGGTTTCAATAAAATCGCGCGGCACACCATCGGCTGACCTCTGTGCCTTCTTTTGCAATTTCATGACAGAGACCAAGCAAGCATTATCTTTTTTACGTCGGCAAATCTTCGGACACTAACTACTCTTCCGATTATGAGAACTCGGAATTCACTCAATTGTTGTCCCACACCTTTTTACCGACTGTGGAACGAAATCCCACAGGAACCAGTCTCGTCGCCGAAAGAACTTGGCATTCCAGTCAGGGCCAAACCTGCCACACTCGAGTGCTTGGCCAAAGTCAAGCTTACGAGCAGCCCAATCTTGACTTTGCATCGATAACCAGTGAGTGGAGGGTCTAACTTCTTTTCGGAACAAGAGACTCTTAAAGCGGACGGGTAACAGATGTCCTAAATTGCACCGGCAAAGTTTTCTGGAGGGTCAAGAAAAGCTTATGACTGGCCTAATGCCATCCCTCGCTGACCCGGACGGAAGCGGTATCGAGAAAAAGCCCACATTGCTTTGCGAGCGTAGACCTCGCGACTTTTTCTCTCTCCTGCACTCTGCGGCTTTACAGAGAGTTCGATATAGTAATCGACATCAAAGCGCCAGCAATACAGCCCAACAGACATCGCTCTGACTCGAGATGATTCTGCGGCACTTGAAAAGGCAAGAACATGACGCTAGTCGATTGGGTAATTGTTGCATCTTACGCAATGTTCACATTGGCTCTTGGATGGCGTGCCAGCCGATCCCAGAGCAACTCAAGGGAGTACTTCATCGGTTCTGGAAGCATGAATCCTGTCATCGTTGGGATTTCACTTTTCGCAACCCTTTTAAGCACAATCAGCTACCTAGCTATTCCGGGCGAGGTGCTTGGAAAAGGCCCTATCTACCTAACCAACTATGTCGCCTATCCCTTTATTTTTCTTATCGTCGGATTTGTGATCATCCCGGTCTATATGCGTCAACGAGTCACAAGTGCGTATGAGTTACTTGATGATCGCCTTGGTTATTCGGCGCGTCTCTTAGGTGGCAGCATGTTTTTATTGCTGCGACTCTTCTGGATGTCTCTGATGATCTACTTAACATCCAAAGCTCTCACCATCATGCTGGGCCTTGATGAGTCCCGTGTACCGCTGGTCATTCTGACGACGAGTGCTTTTGCGATTGGATACACTTCCCTTGGAGGACTGAAAGCCGTGGTGATCACGGACCTGCTACAAACAGTTCTACTCTATGGAGGTGCATTATTAGTTATTGCAACAATCACTTGGGAAATGAAGGGATTCTCGTGGTTTCCAACCCAGTGGCAGACCAACATTTGGGATACCCAACCTCTCTTCAGTCTTGATCCGTCAACTCGAGTGACAGTCCTTGGTTCAATCATTTCGGTCTTTTTGTGGACCGTTTGCACATCGGCTGGTGATCAGGTTTCCGTTCAACGCTTTATGGCAACCAAAGATGCCGCTGCTGCGAGAAAAGCGGTCGCGGTACAACTTGTTGTTGGCGCCGTCGTTGGATCCACGCTTGGGCTCGTTGGAGTTGCCCTGTTAGGTTATTTCCAAGCAAACTCTCATCTTCTGCCTGATGGGCCAAATCTAAAAACCCAGGCTGACGAACTCTTTCCCTACTTTATCGCCAACCGTTTGCCTTCAGTTGTGCGGGGTTTGGTTGTCTCAGGACTTTTGGCTGCTGCTATGTCAAGTATTGATTCCGGTATTAATTCAATCACGGCAGTGGTTATGACTGATCTCAAACGCAAACGCCAAACAACAGATTCCACTTCACTTGGTTCTGCTCGAATGCTCGCAATTTTCATTGGTGTAATCGTTGCTGTCTTCAGTTCCATCATGGGATACATACCAGGGAACTTCATGGCCGTTACCAATAAGACGGTTAATCTTTTGACCGTCCCGATTGCACTCCTCTTTTTCTTTGCTCTTTACGTACCTTTCGCGAGCACGCGAGGAGTCTTCATTGGAATTTTCTTCAGTGTTTTTTCGGCAGCCACCGTGGCGTTCTCTGGTCTTCTGTTTGGAATGACCGCTAGCGGGAACGACCCAGTAAGTTTTCAATGGATTTCGCCGATCGCGTTGCTGATCGGTCTCTCGTTTGGTTTACTAGGAAGCTTTCTCTTTCCAAACAAAAAAAGAACATGACGAATTGACCAGCGTATTGGCAAAGAAGCCGTCCAATAACACCAACCTAAAATTTCAACCAAACTGTCGTCAGCGAAACCCATGAGAAAAAGCAAAACCTTGCACGCCATCCGAAACGGCAAGCCAGTAAAAAGCTGTGTTTTGGGCCACTACATTCCGGCCTTTGTCTTCCACGCTGCGCAAGCGGGATATGATTGCATTTGGTTAGATCTTGAGCATCGATCGATGACCAGACGCGAAGTCGAATACTTGCTGCTGGCGTCACATCATTGTGATATCGATATCATGTTGCGACCACCAACACTGGAGAAATCCAGGCTCTACCGCTACTTGGAGGACGGCGCTGCAGGCTTGATGATCCCACACGTTTCAACGCCTGAGATGGCTGAGAGACTGGTACAGTCAGTAAAGTTTCCTCCAATTGGTGATCGTGGCATCGACAATGCGGGTCTTGATGCCGACTATCATGTGCATGATCCGGACACCTACACCGCATGGGCCAATCGGGAAACATTTTTGTGCGTCCAAATAGAAACCCCTGAAGCTGTTCAACGAATTGATGAAATCGCCTCCGTGAAAGGGGTCGATATTATTTTTGTAGGGCCGGGTGACCTTGGTTTACGATTGCGGCAGACAAAAGAAATGACGATTGACGAAGCTTGGGAAAAAGTAGCCGAATCCTGCAAACGTCATCAGGTGGCATTTGGAGGCCCGACGTTAGGTCTTGATGAAATGATGAAGCGTCGGGAACAAGGGGCACAACTACTCGTCCACAGCAGTGAGTTTCAAGCCTTCACTGCTGCCCTTGCAGAAAATGCAAAGGACTTTCGAAAACTAACTTAGCTCGCCTTTGTCAGTTGAAGGAAAGAATCCACTTAATATCCGTATCAGGCTGTATCAGCGAGTAGGTCCAGCCAAAGATGAGGCAATCCTACGGGGTGATGAATGGGTTACCCATTCTGTTGGTCAGAACTTGGGCAGTATTTCAATCTGCTTCTCAAGTGGTAAACCAAGGAACCCCTTAAACTCCTCAATGAATTGGGTAGAGGTTTGGCCGAACGTTTTCTGAAAGGCTCCTTCCCAACCAAGCTCTGCGACTCGCGGATGAAATCTTTCGCGCAATACGCCTCGGCCGTGCCGATACAACAGATACGCAACAGCCCAACCTCCACTTTTGTAAGCCAGGCGACCATCAACGCCCTCATAGGTATCAGGTAAGACGGAATCGCAATCCTGAATTTTTTCTTGAATGAAATTCATCTTATTGATCATGCGCTGCTTAAAATTTGGCCATGGATCTCCTTGACTCGCTGCCCGTGAAAGACGTCCCGTTGCCCACAGATTTTCTGCGGTGATTTCTGCCATCGCCACAGCAGAACCTTCCGAAAACCTAACAGGACCCATTTGCTTCTTTCGGATTTGATGGTCGGTACGATGAATGAAAGACATTTGGATCGAGTGCCAGTATTCATGTAGTAGTGTGATTTGGTCTCCCTCGGGATGAATCTCCAGTTGACCTGCAAACCCCAGTGGCAGAGAGGATGAGTAACGATGGATTCCCCATTGATACCCACCATTATGACCTGCACTACTCGCCGGTTTGGCGTTAGCCAATGCATCAGCAACGATTCGATGGTACATCAAGAATCCATGATCCTCATTGGTCCGGTCGGCAAGACATTCGCGAGCCGTCATATCAACGCGTTCAACACGCGGTTTACAAAAAGCATCGCTCAAGGCGATGGCGGTATCACGGTCAGTACCCACCACCCAATATTCCAATCGTCCAGACGATCCCCAACTGATCACCGCCGCATTGAGTTTTCGTTCAATTGCATTGGCGGTGTACTGCGTGATATATGAAGCAACAAAGACCTTCTACCTGATTGACAGGATGGATGTCGAACAACGCGATTGCTTGCTGTTTCGAAACGGCAGGAATCGCATCTGCATGAGTCAATAACATGACGGGAGGTCATAGCCACCTGTAGCCGTGCGGGGTCGGATTTTAAGTACCTCGGGTAAATTAAAACTACCCGTAGTGCCTTTTGGTCAGCACGTCAGCAGCTAAAGAAGAACACTTTTATTTTTTACTCGTAAAAATGATCGTACAAAAAAACGGTGCTTCTGGAACAACTCCAAAAACACCGTTATTTACTTAGTACCGGAGGTGGGACTCGAACCCACATGAGGTTGCCCTCACCGGATTTTGAATCCGGCGCGTCTGCCAATTCCGCCACTCCGGCAAAGTGCGAAAAACACAGTATATACAGCATTTTTTTCTCTCAAAGAGGACATCGGAAAAAGAAAGCGATCTTCTGTACGGCAAAACCAAAGTTTCCTGCTGCTGACTGGCTGGGTGTGTCCGTACTCTCCATGCTTCTAGTCACCTTTATTGGAGCATCAATTCTCTTTTATATCGCTGACAAAAAGTTCGATCGTCATTGGTGGTGGCAATATTTCTTTCTCGGGACGTCTAAAACGCGATCCAACACAAATCCCTTTGAGTAAGACCAGGGCCGGGCGATTCAGGGCGATCTGCCGACGGTATCGATGTCAAGAAAATCATTGATGCGTCATCACCGTGTTCGAATGAACACCAAGTGATTGACGTCGCAGATGGCCCCCCAGAGATCCACCGATGAAGGCCATCGGTAGATAAGCCAAAAGGAGGTCGACGCCAATGAACCACGTTGGACCTCCTACTGACAACACCATCATCAGGCCTCCGTTGAGAAAGAAAGCCGCAATCACAGTCGCCCCGACAAAAGGTTTCATCGATGCATATCGGGCGACCAGAAAAGCGCCGATAAGAGTCCCCAGTGCGTGTGCAAGCCAAGGGAAGAGAAAACTCTTTGGCGGTAGCAGTTTGATGTTTTCTTTTAGAACTTCCGCATCAGAAAGATCCAATCCACCGGGTGGAGGTATCAAAACCATTCCCAAGCTGACCAAGGACAGATTCACGATACTACCCATGACAATACCGACAAAAATCCAAGTCATGTTGCGGAGACTGTCTTTCATTTGCTGTTTCGTCCAAACAGATGTGATCGAAAATAGTTGCGTCTAAGTGATTTTGGCCAGCAAAAATCAGGTTTCACTCACAACTAACTTACCTCATCAGTCGCGATGCTAATTTGGAATCAAAAATAAAACCCGATACACTGCTAAAGTGATCGCTGCACCAACGCATGGGCCTACTACAGGTATCCATGAATAAGACCAATCGCTATCTCTTTTTCCTACAATAGGCAGGATGGCGTGTATCAAACGAGGCGCGAGATCCCGTGCCGGATTGATCG
>CALJHC010000004.1 GCA_938075415.1 uncultured Rubripirellula sp.
CGATTGACGGGCAAAGGGAGGTTCATTGGTAATGAAAACAGGCGAAGTGACCTCTCCCGCCCGTTACTTGCTCCGATTGGCCGGTGATCATCGAACAAAACAAGTCTCTCATGGTCGTCAGCAAACAATCCTTGAGCTTCGCAGAGACAAGGCAAATCAGGTCCTTACCTGATGCATGCCCAGCCCACGAGAACCAGTCAAAAAACGATTAACGCGCGTCGCTGTCTTGGCTCAACCTGACACAGAATGAATCACGTCCTCAGCAGCGGCGACCAACAGGACTAGTCAGAAATACAGATCAGGGATTTGATCGTGTGAGCATATAACCTTCCGTTGGAAAAAGATAAACTAGCGCGATGATACGATTCACCGGCAAGACCCAGATCGTTTATCGAAACCAACGCACTGTCATCAAGTTGTTCAGAATCCCATTTCAAAACGTAAACGGTTCCATTGATCACCGGAATGTAAAGATGCGGCCCCGCAACCGTAGGACTAGCCGCCGCGATGTGGCCCCACCCACTTCCCTTAGACCGCTTGTCGCCATACACAACAAACCCTCGAGAATTCCGCATGTCATTGGGGATGAGCGTCTGCGATTCAATCCGCTTCTTGGAGGGGTCAAACCACAGAAGTTCATCAGGCATCTCGGTGACACGTGATAACTGAAGTGGAACCTCCAAAAATTCCACTTCCTTGGACTCCACGTTGACTCTCCCGATCCAAGGCTGTTTGTAGTGACGAAAATAATTCCAAGGACCAACGAGCAGATTTGAGGTCTGTGTGATGTTACGGCCCGGGTACGGTCCAACTGCCTGATCTTGTTTTGTGATTTCAGGTCGTCCTGATCGACGCACAGTGAGGTGCTGGTCAAGCGGAATCCTTTGCACCACCTGACCGTTCTTTGCGTCAACCGATAAATGCTCGGATGCATGAAACAAATGAACAAGGTCATCACGAATGCCAAAGGTCTGCGTGGCAAAGAATTTTTCAATTTCGAGGGTCCATATCGTCGTTCCGTCCTCGAGATCGACAAGAGAAACACCCGAAGGTTTCTCTGGTGGCCCATGCCCGCCACCTCTTCCAGCAACCACAACCGATCGACCATCATTGAGTTGCTGTGGAGTCACAGCGACCCCCATGTTGATACCACATTCGGTCGTCCAAACTAACTTCCCTGATTCGATCTCAACAGCCTGTAATTGTGTCCACATTTCTTTGGGTGAATCGGCATACCGGTGAGGAAACGCGCCATTGGCCTCCGGCGGATAAATCTGCCTTGTGAAGATAAGTTTCCCTCGATGCGCAAAGGGAACACACCGGCCCACTGATAGGAAATCACGAAACCAAACCAGTTCACCCGCGAGCGTGAAACAAGAAATCCCGGATGACGCATTAATAAACACCACATGCTTACCATCAGTCACCGCCGGCGGCGAACTACTGTCACTGAAGCAGCCTGAGAGGCGAAGTGGATGCTTGCCGATCAGTTCCCGCTTCCACAACACTTCACCCGAGACAGCATCACAACACCAAGCAATCAAATCCTTTCCTAATTCCGAATCCGCTTCGACAGGCTTGAGAGTGGTCAGAAAAACTTTGCCCTCGCAGATCACCGGTGTGCTCTGACCCGTTTCAGGCAGCGACAGCGTCCAAGCGACCTTCTCCCCCGACACAACGCTCCACTTTGTCGGGACTGGTGAATCGGTCTGAAAATCACCAGTCGGCCCAGAGCCCTGTCTCCAATCGTCCGCTTGGCAACAGACGACTGTCATGGCTAGATACAAACAGTATTTTGCAACACTCAAGAAAAGTTGGCTCATATTCGACCCTCAGGCACTCAAGAGAAAAACATTCCATCTCGCTGGATACCCGAGCGTCAGAATGGCCTGTAGGATACCAAGAAATCAGAGAGAGCAACGCACTGAAGTGTCGTCAGCCGTCGCAAAATTTAAGGCGGAAGCATTTTAATGCAAGGAATGATCGAGGACATGGAACGGCAAAACCTCGTGAACCAATCCATGACTCACACGTCATTCGAACCCTCCAGAATCTGATTGACAAAAGACTGAAACAATCGCTTAAAAACCCGACTCGGTCCGTCCGCTGAAAACCGGCTCGGTCCGCTGAAAACCGGTTTTGAAACCAATCCAGTGGCAAAAGTCAGTGATTTAAACTGTTGTCCCCTGCAATTGTTTGAGTCGAGCCGTTTTGACCCATTTTGGCTTCACGAAACACCGTGTGTGAATTCCGTTCAGCCTAGCCCAATGCATCATTCGACGGAGGCACCACGGATCGACGGAGAAAGATCAACTCAGCGGGCAACTTCCGGCCAAGGAAGAACGAAGGAAAACGTAGGGCCCTGCGCACTTTCGAAGAAGTCTTCTCTCCATGGAGAAACAGCATCTGAAAACAGCACCATCGGTCAGTGGGATCCGCCACGCTTAACACCTATAATCAGCCCGTCTGATTTGCTTTATCGAGATTTAGATTGGTAGGACAAAATGAAAAAAATCTTAGTGATTGCTTGCGTTTTCTTTTATTCGCTCACGATGCAAGTTGACACATCCTGCGCTCAGGCGACCTTGGATTCTGAACAAATATCAAGTTCGGTGATCCCTTCAGGAAGGATAACGACAGGTGTTTTTGATTCCAGTGAGATCTTTCCTGGCACCACCCGAGACTACAAGGTTTACATTCCGGCGCAGCTTACTTCCGACGAACCAGCAAAGCTGATGGTGTTCATGGATGGATCTAGTTACGCCAATCCCAACGGTGCTTTTCGCGCGGCGGAGGTCCTCGACAATCTCATCCACAATCAGTCGATCCCGGAGATGGTCGCCGTCTTCGTTAATCCGGGAACCGTAAAAGCAACGCAAAACGGCGCGGCAAACCGGAGCAACCGATCCTTTGAATACGATTCACTCGGCGATCGATACTCTCGATTCCTGATTGATGAATTATTACCGACTGCACTTGAGGGGATCACGGTTTCACCCAAACCAAGTGACCGGGCGGTTTGCGGGATTTCATCCAGTGGAATTTGTGCTTTCACGGTTGCCTGGGAGCGTCCGGACCAGTTTGGCAAGGTCATGAGCCACATTGGTAGCTTCACCAATATTCGAGGTGGGTGGGAGTATCCAGGACTGATCCGCAAATCACATCAACAACCCAAGCCCTTGAAGGTCTATCTGCAAGAAGGCGTAGATGACCTTAGTAATTTGCATGGGAACTGGCCACTGGGCAACCGCGACATGGCTGCCGCCTTACAGTTTGCAGGCTACAACTATCGACTTGAAATGACCCAAGGGGGACACAGCGGAAAATGGGCGGGCGAAAGACTGCCCGATGCACTGAAATGGCTGTGGGATGAATCAGCCGAATCGACCGTGATTCCTAATCCGGAGACAAAACCACAATGGAAACCTCACCCAGACGCGGTTGCAAGAAAAGGAACTCCCAAAGGAACGATTCAATCAATGGGAGCTTTTGAGTCCAAGGTGTTCCCTGATACGATCCGCGACTGGTGGGTCTATGTGCCGGCTCAATACACGCCGGAAACCCCTGCCGCACTCATGGTTTTTCAAGATGGCGAACGCATGAAAGCCGAAGGGAGATGGCGAGTTCCCATTGTTTTTGACAACTTAATTCATCGTGGCGACATGCCACCAACCATCGCCGTGTTTGTTAACCCAGGGCAGGATGCAACCAAGCCAAGGAAAAAAGGCAAATTTTCGAATCGTGGTTTGGAATACGATGCTCTTGGTGACCGTTTTGCCCGATTCTTGACCGAAGAGATTATCCCGCAAATTGAGACACAGTACTCCCTCTCGCAAGACCCTTCCATGCGAGCAATCGGTGGATCGAGCTCCGGTGGAATCTGCGCGTGGACCACCGCTTGGGAACACCCGGAAGCTTTTCGAAAGGTTTATTCCAGTGTCGGTAGTTTCACTCACCTGCGAGGCGGAAATATCTACCCCGCCTTAGTTCGTAAAACGGAACCAAAACCCATTCGCATCTACATGGCAGACACCAGTGGCGATGTTGATAACGCCTATGGAAGCTGGCCGATTGCCAATGAGCGAATGGCCTCCGCGTTGCAGTACATGGGATATGACGTTCACTTCGATTGGGCGGAGGGCTATGCCCACAACGCAGACTTCGGAAGTTACCAGTTTCCCGATGCAATGAAATGGTTGTGGCGAAAAGAGAAACCTCAAGCCAGCTTTGACACCACGGATGACCTTGGTGGTGATCTCACACTTTTGGATCTACTGATCCCCAATGAACAATGGGAACTAGTGATCGATAACCTTGGCTTTGCGGATGCACTCTGCTCAGACGACGAAGGTAACCTTTACTATTGTGACATGTCCGCTCGCAAGGTAATCAAACGAGACAACGACGGTGAGGAGAAAACAATTTGCCGAGAATCAGTGAGCGGACTTGAATTTAATTCCGATGAATCACTCCTCTATGCCTGCCAAGGATCCAAAAGTCGCATCATCTCGATCGATCCCAGAACCGGTGAAACTCAGACAATCGCTGATGGCATCAAACCGAATGACCTTGCGGTGACGCAAGACGACCGAATTCTTTTTACGCAAACGGGCAAGTCAGAAGTCATCTTGGTTGACCCAAAAACCGGGAGCGTTTCCGTTGTGGATCGAGGCATCAATCGCCCCAACGGGATTGCCCTGTCCAATGATGGAGGAACACTAGCCGTTTCAGATTATGGTGGAGTGAAAACTTGGACCTTTCGGGTCAATGCGGGCGGCCTGCTCGATGCAAAGATGCCAACCATGCCGATGCGTAGCAAAATCGATTCCGAGGGTGAGTTTCGATTCAACGAGAAACCGGAGTACCTCCCCAGCAGTCGGGGCGACGGAATGGCGGTCGACCACAAAGGACGCTACTACGTTACCAGCGACCTTGGCGTGCAAATTTTCGACCCAACCGGTCGCCCCTGTGGCCTCCTGCCTAAAATTGATCATGATCAACCACTCACTACATGCATGTTAGCCGGCGAAAATCGCGACCTACTCTACATCGCCCACGGGAAGCGAATTTACCGAAGGAAGCTAATGATCAATAAGAAGAAGTGACCAAGGTGTGCAATTCCTGCTCGCACCACGGGGGGTTGACCGGGCAGGTCAAAATTGGCTGCAGTGGTCAATGAGTGCGAAGTTTCACGACCGGTTGAAATGAGAATTCCGCACACCGAGAACAATTCAAACGACCTTCATTTCTGCGACGAATCATCGCCAGCTAGCGACATCAAAACTTGCCTGCTGAGGATGACCGTGGAGGCCACCAATGACAATGCGAGTTCCAAAACACCGTGATTTCTAAGCGCAAAGCTTCCTGCAGGCCAAATCTCTCTTGGCCGATCTCTGTTCACTCAAGCAAAATCGTCGCCGGCACTTGCCAAGGCCGGATACTTCCGCGGAGATGGGACACGTTGGACCATCAAAACACAATGACATCGACCAGGCGGAGCAGAGATCATGAAATTTTGGCTGACGAGTAGCTTCTCAATTCTTTTCGGGTTCGCCTGTATCGGTCATGCGAGAGCTGCCGACATCGTCGACACCGCAGTCGGTAATGGCAGCTTTAAAACGCTGGTCGCTGCTGTTCAGGCTGCTGACCTCGTCGACACCTTGAAGGGGAAAGGCCCGTTCACCGTGCTGGCTCCAACTGACGAAGCGTTCGCCAAGCTACCAGAGGGAACGATTCCTGAACTGCTGAAGCCTGAGAACAAAGCTAAGCTCGCTGCGATCCTCACCTATCACGTGATTCCCGGCTCCGTTGAAGCGAAAGATGCTTTGAATTTGGCCACAGCGGGCACCGTTAACGGTCAACGTGTCACCTGTTCTTTGGATGGCGGCCAAGTGATGCTCAATGATGCAAAACTTTTAATCGCTGACATTGAGTGTGATAACGGAATCATTCACGTCATCGACAGTGTGTTACTGCCGTCGGACAAAACCATTCCGCAGATCGCGACGGAAGCTGGATCGTTTGAAACACTGCTCGCTGCAGTCGGAGCAGCGGAACTGGCGGAAACGTTGAGCGGAGATGGTCCATTCACTGTGTTTGCTCCCACTGATGATGCATTCGCTGCCCTCCCTGAAGGCACTGTCGCCGACTTGGTCAAGCCCGAAAATAAGGCGAAGCTGATCGAAATCCTCACCTACCACGTTGTGGCCGGAAGGGTGTACGCCGACCAAGCTCTTGCTGCGAGAAACGCAAAAACTCTGCAAGGTGGGTCGATCTCCGTCACTGCGTCTGGGTCGGGAGCCAAGGTCAATTCTGCAACCTTGTTGAAGACAGATATTGAAGCGAGCAACGGAGTGATCCATGTGATCGATCAGGTACTTTTGCCCGGTCAGAGTCAGGCGGATTGCCGCCAGATGATTATGAATGCAATTTCCAGAGGCGTCCCCATGTACAACTCAGGTCACCACTCTGCTTGTGCAGACCTTTACGAGGAAACAATGGTCAGCGTGATGAAAATGACGACCGATCCTCACCTGCGATCGCGAATGCACTCGGCTATCTCGAAGGCGCAGCATCAACGCCTCGCGTCGCGTCGAGCTTGGACCTTACGACACTGCATGGATGACATGGCGGTCATGCTTCCTTAGACCGATGCCGTTGTCCAGAGCTGTCAACCTTGACCGCTCTTGATTAACGAACGATCAGGATTAATGGGTAACGGATCCCAACCAAAAGACCGTCCCCCTAGGCGGGTGTCTGCGAATGAAGCTTCGGCTTCATTCGCTTTTTTTATTGGGTCATTGATCAAATGAACTCGGTACACACCACGATGGTAGGGTGTGATGTGTATCTCACAGTTCCCCTATACTGTGATCGTGTGAGGTGCCGGATATCGCGCGATACAACACGGGCATGAAGAGGGGACTTGTCATCAATCGCTTTGGTTCTCGACCATCTGGCGCGAACACATCTGACCTCATCCCCTTCGCTCCGACAACCACCAATGATTGACCAACCAGTTAACAGGCAGAAGTGCGAACCGTGATTAAATGCGATGACACCATTGCGTCATATTAATTTCCTGCACCTCAAATTGCTCGACTCTATCCAAGTTCTTCCGTCATTCCCCGAAAACGACCATGACGTCCAAAACTTTTCTTCTTCCGATTCTCTACCTTTTGCCATGTTGGTTGATCAACCCAATGACCAGCGTTGCGGATCGGCCCAATATTCTGGTTGCGATTTCGGATGATCAATCGTATCCGTATGCATCCGCCTACGGCACGCCAGGCGTCCAAACTCCTGCGTTTGACCAAGTCGCCAAAGATGGAATTCTATTTCACTCGGCGTTTACCCCGGCACCGGGATGCAGTCCGATGAGGGCCGCCTTTCTAACGGGCCGCGAGATCTGGCAGATTGGCGCCGCTGGAACGCACGCAAGCGATTTCCCACGAAGCTTACCTGTCTTCACCGAACAGCTTGCCGAGGCAGGCTATCACGTCGGCATGACCGGCAAAGGCTGGGGGCCTGGCAGAGCAACTGATTGGCCGCACAATCCAGCAGGTAAAAGTTACGGCAGTGCCAAAATGAAATCACCTTCAGGTATCTCCTCGAATGACTACGCCACCAACTTTCACCGATTCTTAGAAGAAAAAGACGAAAGCCAACCATTCTGTTTTTGGTTTGGAGGGCATGAGCCGCACCGAAGTTATCAAAGAGGAATTGGTCAGCAGGAGGGAATCTCACCTGCGAAAGTCCACCTTCCGAAATTCCTGCCTGACGCACCTGAGGTCAGGTCAGACGTTGCTGATTTTATTTTCGAAGTGCAATGGTTTGACTCACATCTTCAAAGAATGCTTGATCATCTCGAGAAAATCGGAGAGCTCGACAATACACTGGTGATCGTCACCAGCGACAACGGCATGCCCTTTCCTCGCGCCAAGGCCAATCTTTACGAATATGGCATTCACATGCCTCTTGCAATGAGCTGGCCTGCTCGTTGGCCTGCGGGACAACAAGACCGTCGGCTCGTAAGTTTGATCGATCTGACAAAAACAATTTTTGATGCGTCTGAAACCACGCCTCAAGAAGCGGATCAACTGCCGGGATTTAGCCTAGTCCAAACGCTTGCAGACCCTCAAGAAACCGACTCGCCGGCACGAACCGCAGTTTACAGTGGCCGCGAGCGACACTCTTCCTCTCGCTTCAATTCGCTGGGCTATCCCTGTCGCTGCATCCGAACCCGTACACATCTCTACATCCGAAACTTTGCGCCACAGCGATGGCCGGCAGGAACACCTCAAAAATATAACTCTGCAGTATTCAGCGAAGATGGCAAACTCCTCGCCTCTAAACTTGGCCCGAAAGATGGTGGCTACCATGACATTGACAATGGCCCCACACTTCAATGGATGATCACGAATCAAAACCGAAGTGACGTCAGCCCCTTACTGTCTGCGGCGGTTGACTTGCGACCCATGGAAGAGCTGTATGACATTCGCGATGACCCGGCGTGCTTGAACAACCTGGCTGAAACCAAAAAACATCAAGACCTGAAAGAATCCCTGTCCATCAGATTGATACAATACCTCACCCACACTGACGACCTAAGAGTGACCGACCCGCAGGCGGCGCATCAATGGGAAATGTACCCGAGGCACAGTTCTTTACGCTGGTTCCCGGAACCTCAGTGGTGGTCGGACAAAGGTAACCGAGTGCCCCCACAACCTTGGCTGGAAGAACGACGACCACGATAGACTGCTGCCGCGGCACACTGACAGCGTGGGTCCGATCACCACCACGTCACTGATCGCCTCAATCCGACTTTGACAACCTGGGAAACTTCAACGGGCTGAAATGATCACAGCCCGAAACCAGCAAAGAACGATACAGGGAATACCAAACACTGACGAACCAACTTTATTCGCTGGGGCAGAATTAGGTCTTATGTCAGAATATGCAGCAAGTGATTTGATCAGCTCTATCAGCACTAGCCATATCTAAACCTCTTGTCCGCTTCGCATTCGGTGGCGCACGCTGTAATTAAAACACGTTACTTTTAGCTGCCAAGTCGCACAAAATCGCAACTGCATTGGGATTCAACCCATCGAAATTGAAATCTGACTGAAACAACGTCACATCAACATCGAATCGAAGACGCAGTGCAGATCGATGCCGGTCACCATCAACTTGAATGACATCACGTCAACCATTGTTTTTTCATTGGGTAACCAAACGGCTCAATTTCGATATCGAACTCGATGGACACCAAGCAGCGACACTGTTCAATTTACTCTGATTTGGGAATGAAAGTAGTTAACTCTTGACTCAGGTTGACTTCGATATAATTGCACCCAATGAAACGGGTTAGCAAAATCGAAAATATCATGGTTCGCTCTAACCCTTAACTTGAATCGGTTCGATCGCAAAGACTTCAACCTTCCATTCAATTGTTTGTAGCCTCTTAAACCACCATTAATTCTCAATCTTAAATCGCTCAAAATGGTCCGTGTGCAAACGGAATAAGACGGCAGTAATACCTTTGGGGCGGATAAGCCGCGCTAACCCTGCCCTCAGTCAAGTTAAGAATTGCAGCAATGCTTCCAACGCTCAGCAAAACCTAACCTGATTATCACTGATCTGGTTCCTGCTCTGATCCCTGCCCTGCTTCCTGCTCCGGTTTCTGCTCCGGTTCCTGTCTTGTTTCCTGTCTTGTTTCCTGTCCTGATTCCTGTCCTGGTTCCTGCTCTGTCGTTTTCGCATTTGACCTATTAAGCTCCCCGTTCCTTTTAAAGTCCCTCGCATTCTCTAAAAGGCCAGCACGCGTCTCATAGGTCAACGATTGCGATTCACGAAATGCCCTGAGACGACTACCCACGGATTCATCACCGACTTCTAACCCCGTGATGACTTCATCCAACAAAGTTTTAATCGACGCAGCGTAATACGACTGATCTTGAAGCATCGTCACCCCGATGGAAACGAGTGAAACAAGAACACAGTTATAGACCATCAGAATCAAACCAAGAGTGATCCGCCAACGCCTGGACCAATATTTTTCGGCCACCCACCAAAGAACTGATAAGGCAAGCAGGATAAAAATCGCACCAAACAAGAAATAATTACCGGCTATGGAAATCAATTGGCCCTCTCCACTTGTAGTTGTGTTTCTTTCATCGAAGCAACGGTCTGGCCGCACGGCCCCATCAACTCATCATCTCGTTGATCAAGGTTACTTTGGAGCAATGCAATAGAGGTGATCGATCGTACGCAGATAGATCTCGCCGTCAGCTAAAGCGGGACTGGACCAAGCCATCTCGTCCAACTCATTGACGGCGATAATTTGCAGATCGCCTGCCGGCTTAATCACATGCGTGTTGCCACTTGCATCAAGCGAGAAAACGTATCGGCCGTCGGTCCATGGCGACGCCCAAAAAGACTTCGCACCACGAACCCTTGACTCATATTGCTTAGCTCCGGTTTCTGCGTCGACGCACGTAACGATGCCCGCGCGACGCTGAAAGAAAAACAGTCTGCCTTCGCAATAAACCGGTGATGCCATCTGAATCCCGGAATCATCCATCCTCCAGGCGACATGAGGCCCCGTAAAACCATCTTGTGGCGGAGTGATATCACCCGTTCCACCTGGCGTGATGCAATAAAGCCGCCCTCCACCATCATCTGCGCCACCACGATTTCGAAATTCGTTACCGATGAACAAGCGGTCGCCAACCGCAATTGGAGTTGCCGAACTGCGTCCTTTGTTCATGTCAATCTGCCATAAAAGCTTTCCTGTCTCGACATCATAAGATCGGTAAACCATACCGCCCAAAATCAATTCAGTTCGGATGGAATTCTTCCATAGATAGGGACTACTGTACTGCGATTTCTCGTCACGAATTACTTTCCAAACAACCTTGCCAGTTTCACCATCCACTCGGCAGGCAAAGGACTGTTCCTCATTATCCACCTGCACAAAAATACTTCCATCAAGCATGGCAATGGAACTGGCCGTTCCCCAACCCGCACGCATCTTGAAGATTCCAAGATCGACTTGCCAAAGAACATTTCCATTCAAATCGAGACAATGCAGTCCATTCATTCCGAAGTAAGCATAAATTCGCTCGCCATCGATGGCGGCCGTTTCTGTAGCGTAAGTGTTGGTGGTGTGCCGTGGTATCGGTGGCTTTCCAGTCTTGACAGTTGTCCTCCAAACCTCTTCACCCGTCTTACGATCAATCGCCAACACCTGATACTGATACACGACTCTTACTAAGTCATCACGGTCTCGACCATAGCCACCGTTGTAGTTTTCTGGCTTGGTAGAATCCGTTTGCGACGCATCCAGTGGAACCGCCGTGGTGAGGTACAAGTGATCTTGCCAAATCACAGGCTGCGACCAACCCTCACCCTGAGGTGTCATACTCCAACGAACACCTTGCTGGCTTTCATCGGTGGCGGACCAACGAACAGGTAAAGACATCTGCGATGTCGCATCCTGAGCAGATCCGCGAAATTGAGTGTAATCATCTGCCCAACCGTTCCCCCAACCGCACCACGCATGGGAGCACCCCAATACGAAGAGACACCTCAACGCCAAGGAATAATACATCACTGATTTTTCTCCACCGTTCATCCAAACCTGACAACATCCAAACCTGACAACATCCAAACCTGAGAACATCCAAACCAAGATGATTAAATGCCCTCAATTCAATCGCAAGCAAGACGACTGAGTATACCCTGCGAACAAAAGTCTCGGGCAGAGTCACCTTAAGATCATTCACCCCGGTAAATTTGGAATTGGCAAACCAAAATAATCGTGGCTGATTGAGTGCGTTCAAGAACGCAAATCCGTTTCACCGACCAACAGCGATGTCGCTTAGTGAGTAATCAAACGAGGGCGTTTAAGAAGCGCAAAACGGATCATTCGCTTGGCCAGCAATTCAACAAAGCAAAAAGTCATTCTCAGCATTGAACGCTCGACGGACCTCCATTTCCCGAAAAAAAACCTCCGCCAAATTGAAAAAACCATCTGGCGGAGGCATGGATTCTATCGATCGAGCTGATTACATATCGATTTCGAAACCGTTTCGGCTTTCACGCCCAAGGAAAGAATTTGCTTCGGCGTCACCGATAACTTCGCGTTTTGTGGGATCCCACTTCAATTCACGACCGAGTCGGATTGCGATGTTTGCGAGGTGGCAAGTTTCTAACATTCGATTGTGTGACCATACATCCGAAATTGGCAACTCCCTCGATTCCATTGCCGCAATGAAGTTTGCAGTGTGGTTCTCACTGACGGGTCCGCCATAGACGTCTTCCACGGCGTCTTCCGGCAGCGGATTGTTTGCCAGATCTTCAACAGGTTTTCCAACGATCTTGCCACGATTGACAAAGAAGCGTCCCTTGGTTCCCTCAAAGAGAATGCCATTGTCGCCCTGACTGGTGATCACCAAAGGAATATCGCCAGGCATGTCGACGCGAATTTCGAACTTTGTGGGTGAGTTGTACTGGTCGGAAACCTTTGGGTTTCCATTTTCATATTCAATCGGCAAGGAGTAACTGACGGGGGTGACCTTGCTTGGACCGGTATCGGTTGCACCCAACGCCCAGGTCGCAATATCAACGTGGTGAGCGCCCCAGTCGTTCATCTGCCCACCAGAATATTCGTACCAGTTTCGCCAAGCATAATGGCAATTTGTGTAAAGCGGCACTCCACCACCATACCCGGTACGCATTTCTGGAAGCGCTCGATAAGGCACCTTCGGTGCTGGACCAAGCCAAGCATTCCAATCAAGTCCTTTGGGAACCTCTACCGTTGGAATCACGGGCGAGGCGGTTGCACCTCCGATGCCACAAGTCACTTTGCGAATATCACCGATTCGACCATCTCGAATCAAAGCAATTGCCTGCAGGAACCGCTGACGATTCTCAGTACGTTGCATGGTTCCAACTTGGCAGACGCGGCCAGTTTTCTTAACAACCTTCTCGATCAACTTACCTTCGTCGATGGTCAGGGTGAGCGGCTTTTCACAGTAAACATCTTTGCCTGCAAGCATTGCCTCCACGGACACCTTGGTATGCCAGTGATCCGGTGTCGCGATCATGACCGCATCGATGTCATCTCGTTCCAACACCTTGCGATAATCGCTATACCCAACTGCCGCTTTTCCAGTTCGGTCTTTGAGTTTCTTCTGGGTCGCCTCAAGCACGTTGGCATCAACGTCGGCAAACGCAGCAAAATCAGCAAACTTTGTCGACTTGCTGGTGATTGTCCAACCTTGGTTTCTCAAACCGATCGTTGCAAAGACAGGTCGCTCGTTGGGTGAACTTTGAGCGCGTGAGGTTGGTCCAGTTCCGGTGAAAAAACCGACCGTCGCAGCTGCAGTGGTCCCTTTCAAGAAATGTCGACGATTCAATGGACGGGATTGTGACATGAAAACCTCTGATGTAATTATCGAAGTGAAAAAGGTAATTCAGATGCGTTAGCATCAAATGCATTTGGCATGAAGAAATGGTTAGGTGCCAAGGTCTTTAAAACGCTCGTAAGTCTGCTTGAGGGGATGAGCATCTTCGCGACCATGAATCATATTGGCAGTCCACTCTGCCAATCGCAACCCAAGGCGTCTGCAAGCATCTTGCGTATTCTGCTCCTCCGGTGGCCCCGCAGAAATGGCTCCGTAGTGCGCCGAAAAACGCACCCCAGAATAGTCGGTTAATCCAAAAACCAAGAATCCATAGTTGATCAGTATCGACATCAAAGCCATGCAAGTCCACTCTTGTCCGCCGCCCCAGGCACCAGCCGAGGAAAACACACAACCAATTTTACCATCTCGTTGCCCCCAGTTCTCAATTGGCTGCTCATCCCACCATCTTTTCATCTGCCAGCTAACACACCCGTAATTGGTTGGCGAACCCAACGCGATTCCCTCACACCATTGAAGATCAGTGTGATCGGCCTCCGAGACACTTCGCAGACGCACCTCCGAGCCCCGTAACTCCCTGGCTCCCTCGGCAACGAATTTAGCCATTTGCTCGGTATTTGTGGTATTCGAATGGTAGAGGACAAGAATTTTTGTCATCACGACTTCCTATCGATATTTCTTTCAGGCCATCTGCAACCAAACCACTTGGGAAGAATGATCGCGGGCTGGCAAAAGGCGATCTTCTCAACCTAAATCCAGGTCAGCTCAACTCACTGATTCAACAAGTTTTACCGGAAGGGATGCAGGTGATTGAACCACCTGCGCTTTCTCCTGCTCATCTCTTTAAATCAGATGAACTAGCTTAATCAGGCCTCCGAAATTGTCACTCAGCCTTGGGGATTCAGCGAATCATCTTTTTCTAAAATGCGTCCAGTAGAGATGCTTAGGACTCGCATTTCCTGGCTCAGCCAATTCAAAGATCGGTAATCCGCACCGATTGCCCGACGGGGCAGTCTGACTACCTGATGAATTTGAGAGACAAAGAATGCGTAAAAACGATTCTTAACGACCGATCTGAAAGATTGCCACCCAATCAACAAACAACCCGTTTATACACCCCAAAGCCCAATCAACCGTTCAGTATTTTTGATTCCAAGCGGGAAGGCCGCACTATGCGGATGGTCCACGATACCGGCCAGTTCTCGGAGAGACTGATGGAGATGCTCCGGACGGATTCGAATTCCACCGACAGCATCAGGGACCAAGCGTTCGGCGTTGAATGGTACGGCAAATTGCTTTTCATCCGTCCTGCCAATCACACGATCCCCCTGAACCCCGGGCCCCAAAAACATCATGGAACCGATCGACCAGTGGTCCTTGCCATGACCGCTGTTGTAAGCCGGAGTCCGCCCCATTTCACTCTGAGCAATCACCACAATTTTTTCCCGTATCTGCAATTCCTCCGCTCGACGCAAAAGGTAAGCAATCCCCTCGAGTAATTCGGGAATAAGTTTCATTTGGTCGCGATCATTATTCGCATGACTATCAAATTGCCCAATGGAAAGATTGGCCGAAACACAGATCCCCGCTTTGAAGGAGGCTAACGCGATTTCAGCCTGCTTGGCGAGTCGCTGCTTGGGAATCTCGGTGGGTAGATGAGGCGTGACACGCGACAGTGCCTTGGAATTCACTTGAGCAGCATAAAGCATGTTGTCGGCTCGCCTCTGCCTCGGCAACAACGGCTTGTCTGCCCGACTGGCAAAGCGTTGCTCCATTGCCTGCTCGATGCGTCGCAAGGCAAAATCGTCGTGGTAGGGGGATTGAAGGTTACCACTTATCGAATCAGCATTTGCGATCCGTCTCAGTGACGGCAGGTAGGGGACTCTCGACATCGCCACCAAATTACCGGTCGCTGAGTAGTTACCAAAGGTTAAGAAAGACAGGGGACAGGCTTGACCCTTGCATGCTGCGACCAATGCGGCGAACGTAGGGTACGCCAAGCTATCGAGTTTGCCCGTGGCCATGTATCGAGAACATGGCGCATGGTTATTGACGGAATAATCCAACCCGTTGAAAACCAGCAGCTCACTTCCGAACTCCTTGTAAAAATCTTCGTTACTTATTCCACCCTCCTTCGATTCAGCTGTCGGTGCAAAGCGATGCTGGCCATGACTTTGAATCTCTCCTTCCTGATAGAGCCGGTTGATTCCTCCCACGCCCTTGGGATCCATTAGGTAGGTCGTATCCCAACCACCTGATGCGTTGAAAACGATGTAGTAAGGTCCCTCGTAGGTTGGTAGCTCTTGCCCTTGGTCAACCGTTGCTCCGTTGACGTGCGACAACGGATCCGCAAATCCAAGCCCCGCCGCAACACAAGCTTTCAAAAAACGACGTCGCTCTAAATGGTCATTCATAAAGAAACCCCTCTTGGCGAAGTAAATACGTCACGACCGCTCGCCACGACCGCACGGTGTAGTTTGGGTCAGGCACTGGCGACTCCAACCCCTGCCGACAAGTCCACGCCTCGCGTTGATCAAGATTCTTTACCAAGGAAGCATCAGCAATAACTGCAGAAAAGAGATCAAAGGTCTGAGCAACCGCATCAGAATCAACTGCGTCATCACGTCCGAGGATCCTCCAATGCAGATGAGCAATGGTGGAGCGTATCAATGCATCACTCTTTTGATCGACACCCGGCAAGACGTCAGGATCTAAGTTGGGAAAAAGAATCCGATCGCCGCGACTGCGACTGAAATCATAAGCAACATTTCGGCACGCGACGTCGTTCGAAAGCGTCCGCTGAATCGCGCCCATCGCTCCACCCGGATCCGAAGCCCTCTCGGTGACCTCCTTTGAATCGATGCCACCATACAGCATGGCGGTTTGTCCATTCAGTTGGCCCCAAGAACGCCCGAAGACTGCAGAGATTTTCCGCTCCAGCTGCTCTGGGCTTAACATCCTGACCACACCAACATCATCAAGTTCTGCTAATCGAACGGGGCTTGCATCGGCGATTGAAAACGCATCAGCACGATAAAAATCCGAAAGCACCCAAGTGACAATTGCCCGCTTGAAATCAAAGCCGCCTTGGACCAAACCCCGCGCGACAGACTCTGTTTGACAACGCAGCGTTTTCCAGGCACGAAATTTCGCTTCGAACAAAGGATCATCAAGATCGGAAGGGGCCAACAAAGGACGACGCCCCGTCAGCAGATAATAGGCGTGCTCGGCCATTACGATCGCAAAACGAGGATCCTTTGCTGTCCTCTCCCCCAACCATTGCAACGCCCTCCAACGGTCCGCCTCCGGCAATTCCTCACCCTCAAAGCCTGCTTGGAACATGTCGTCGAACCATCCCTCATGCCGTTTCCCATAGATCGCAAAATTGCGGTCGAAACGCCAATAATCCTGAAACAGGCCCGCTACCGGGTCGAGCGTCGTGTGACAAACCACACACTCAGGAGCCTCCATCGTTGGTGTCTCATATTTTTCGGAAACCGCCGCCGCATCCGAAACCCTAGTCGCCAACTCCAGAACATCGACGCCCAGAAAATGCTGATAGTACATTCTCGCTCGCAACCGATTTCGATTGGTCTCCGTTGTGGGATAGCGACTTAAATACTGAAAGGTGCTAAGAACCCCCGCGTGAGGATAGAATCCGGATTCCGAATCCTGATCCTCCTTTTGACCACGCCCCTTCAACGCCCCAAGTCTCAGAGGAATGAACTCAAACGGATTTTCAGGATCCTTGAACTGATCCTTCACCTCATCAAAGACACCATAGCCTCGGGATGTGTAAGGTGACACCATGATGTAGTCAGCGGTCACAATCTCTGTCATTGGACGATTCTGCCGTACAATGTATTCAACCAACCGCATCGGTTCCTCAAGTAACGCGGCACGATAATCACCTGCGATTTGATAACCGGCCTGCCTTCGCTCTTTCTCATCTTCAATGTGACTCAAATCATAATCCTGATACCAAAGCCGAGTCTTTTCGAAATGTTCATAGGAAAGTACGGTTGAGTCCGGGTTACCATCAACGCCGTGGGTAAGGAAAATGTCATTAAAGCTTTCACGAAGACGAACGTAAAAAGCGTCTTCAGTCATCAACTGCAAAAGGATTGGCTCGATACTATCGAGACGACCTTCGACAACCGCCGCCTGCTCTGCGGGGGATGGAAGCCGTCCGGCTAATGAGAGCGTCGCTTTTCGCAGCAAGCGTTTTGGATTCAGCAGGATCACATCCGTGAAGAACGGTTCCGACACAAGCTCTTGCGGCACTGATGACGGTGAAACTGATGAAGGTGAAACTGAAGGCGTTGGCACAGATAACTGCGAGGTCTCAATGTCATGCCGTCGTTCCACGAATGTTTTTAGAAGTTTGAAAGAAGTGGAATTCGCCTCAACCACTTTTTCTCCGCCATGGCTCAAGCCACCAACCACTTTCTGAAGTAACAGCGATTGGCCGTTAACCTTCTCAGCAGCCATCCGCTGGAAGGCTTTCAGGTTTTTGGCATGGATGGATTGCTGTTGCTTTGACGACTCAAGCCCCAGAGCGTGCAGCACAAACCGAGAATCTTCCGCATCACCACCTTGGCGATGACACTTCAAGCAATCCACAGCACCTACTTTGGACCAGACTTCGCTGATAAACCTAGCATTGGCCACAAAGCAAGAATCTGAATTACCAGCTTGCCCCTGCACCGTACCGCAAAACGGAACCCAAAGTGCCCACACCGAGCACCAAAGCCCCAAAACACTCTTCGCAGTCAAACACATGCCAAGACTCCAGTACAATCTGAGACTCCAGTACAACCCGAGACTCCAATACAACCCGAGACTCCAATACAACCCGAGACTGCAGTACAACCCAAGACTGCAGAAGAACCGCGAAAAGTGAGGCGACATCAAAGTGCCACAGAATCAGGCAATTTCTTCCCTTAAACGCCTCACCAAATGATCGTGCAAGTATAAAGCCTCGGATCGATGAAGGCCGAGGAATTTCTCGCGTTTATGAAGGTGTCATCCAGACCAGCGTTTCGTGCCGTGCGAAAACCGCCAACTTCTGCTAAGTTCTAAGTGCCGAATCGTCGCCTCATTTCTCCGTGGAGCTGTTCAATGATTATTGTCGTTGTGATCGCCTTGGTCGCGTTTATTGTTATCGCAGTTTTCCTCATCAGTATTTTCAATTCGCTCGTGAAGCTTAAAAATCGCTTCGAAAATGCATTTGCTCAAATTGAGGTTCAGCTCAAAAGACGCTACGACCTTATCCCAAACCTTGTGGAAACGGTCAAAGGTTATATGGCCCACGAGCGAGAGACGCTTGAGGCAGTGATCCAAGCTCGCAACCAAGCGATGTCCGGCTTGCAGAATGCAGCGGCTGACCCCACCAATGCTGCCGCGATTCAATCGCTCGCTGGCGCAGAGAAAGGATTGACCGGCGCGCTGGGCAAACTCTTTGCTCTTTCGGAAGCCTATCCCGACCTGAAGGCCAACCAGAACATGGCCCAATTAACCGAAGAGATAACGACCACGGAAAATAAGGTCTCATTCGCCAGGCAATCCTTCAACGACACTGTCACAGAGTACAACACTTACAAGCAATCATTCCCCGCAGTCGTCGTTGCCGGCATGTTTGGCCACAACAATGATGCGCAGTTACTTGACTTTGACAGTGAAGCAATCGCCGAAGCCCCAAAAGTATCCTTCTAACACATGGCTACCTCGTTCTACCAGCGTCAAGCCGACGCCAAGAAAAACTCATCCAAACTCATTGCGATGTTTATCCTCGCAGTGGTTTTGATTGTTGTATCAGTTTCAGGAGTTGCCTGGTTCCTGCAAAAGCAGTTCTTTATCGGTGAAACTAAGTTGCAGCCGTCAGGCGTTGGCAATGATCAGCGTGAGCTTACCATTGCAATCCTTGCAGGACTCGGAACACTTTGTTTGATCGCGATTGGGTCTGCTTTTAAGATTTTTCAACTTCGGCGTGGTGGTGGCACACTTGTCGCTGAAAGTCTTGGGGGTCGGCGCCTTGCAAACTCGACAACCAATCCTGATCATCGCAAGCTGATGAATGTGGTCGAAGAGATGGCGATTGCCTCGGGCATGCCGGTCCCCCCGGTTTTCATCCTTGATGAAGATGGAATCAACGCGTTTGCAGCGGGCTATTCGCCCAGTGATGCGGTACTGGGTGTTACACGTGGGTGTGTCGAACAGTTACCTCGCAACGAACTTCAAGGCGTAATCGCGCACGAATTCAGCCATATCCTTAATGGAGATATGCGACTAAGCATCAAACTGATGGGGGTCTTGCACGGCATCCTGCTGCTTGGACTAACCGGCCAGTTTATTCTACGCAACTACTTTTGGTTCGGTTCAGGGACGCGATCACGACGACGAGGAAAGAGCGAAGGAGGTGGAGGCGTTATTATCCTGATTCTTGCCGTGTCAGTGTCTGCGATCATCATCGGATCAATTGGTGTCCTTTTTGGCAATTTGATCAAGGCAGCGGTATCACGTCAGCGAGAATTTCTCGCTGATGCCTCGGCCGTTCAGTTTACCCGTGATTCCTCGGGCATTGCCAATGCATTGAAACGTATCGGCGGGGCGAAAGAAGGTTCTCAAATCAAAGCCTCCAATGCTTCAGAGGCGAGTCACCTCTTCTTTTCGCAAGGTGTTTGGGCCGGAGTCAACGGCCTTTGGGCCACTCATCCACCACTCAACGCACGCATTCGAGCCATCGATCCCCACTGGGATGGAAAACTCCCAGCAGCAACCCGAACAGGCCCAGCAACCTCCAAGCACAGTGCCATCTCAGGCTTTGCAGCAACTCAACAAGACGTCTCGGGATCCACGAATGCAAATCTCGGTTCCATCCAGCAGGGACTGGACTCGGTGGGAGAACCGACCTTTCGACATCAACAATATGCCGCCGAATTAATTCACTCAATTCCTGAACAGGTAACGGATAATGCCAGGGAAGCCTACGGAGCAAGAGCGGTAATCTTTGGCCTGCTAATGGATTCAGATCCAGAAATCCGTGCCGACCAAATGCGGGTCCTCAAAGAACACTCGACGCCCGACATTTATCAGCTCGTTTCAAAACTTCAGCCGCTCATTGACAGCGTTGACATTCGTGCAAGGCTGCCGCTAATTGACTTAACCTTGCCGGCGTTGCAATCACTATCCTCAAAAACGCAGTACGTTAACTTCTCCAAATGCTTCAATGAGCTAATCAAAGCTGACAAGAAGATCGAACTGTTTGAATGGATTCTTATTCAGGTCCTGAGCCGGCACCTCAAACCACACTTTGACAAAACCCGCCCCAAGACAGCTCAGATCGGAAAAATAAGAAAGCTCCGATCCGAATACGAAGTGTTGCTTTCCGCTATCGCCCTCGCAGGCAACACACCTGAACAAGCTGGCGTTGCGTTTCAAGCGGGCTCAAAAGTCCTTGGCGACGAATCGATCCGATTGCTGCCCCGAAGTCAAAGCAACCTCTCCAACCTTCAAAAATCACTCAACAAACTGGCCCTTCTGTACGCGGCTCAACGACGACGCATCATCGACGCGTGCGCTGCAGCAGTCGAAGCAGATGGACACATCACTCTCCAGGAAGCAGAATTACTTCGAGGTGTTGCGGACCTTCTTGATTGCCCAATACCGCCGGTCTTACCGTCCGCCTGACGATCAAAAACATGCCAATCGCCGGTAAAAACCTGGCCACCACGCGTCGCGATGGATACCGCTGGTTCTAGTTCGCCAGCCCAGCTGGCCAACCAAGTTGGCCAGCTGGGCTCGAGAAACCATTTCCAAAACTCGTTGCTCATCAAGACAAACGGGAAAGATGAAACGGTCAATGGATACGGCACTAGCGATGAAAAAACGCAACCGGCCGCTCGAACAGGCACTGATCCATCATCTCTCAGCTTACTTTGACCAAAAGATAAACTGCCCAAAGCCGAGTCGGTGAGACAAGTTCGGTGTGCGACGCCGCTCGACAATGCCAGACGACCTCAGAACACGTTAAATCGCCCACGCAAGCCGATCGACTTTGCGCCGGATCAATGAATTAGTTAAGCCGACGAATTGGACCGGCAACAAAACCCGGGTTCTTTTGGATTGCAACATTTGTCGCAATCAAACTGTCGCGAGCATAAACAACCACCCATCGCGGCGGCAGAGTGTTCCCCCTGACAGGATACAACGTCACCTCCCAAGCAGACGTCAAACCGGCTTGCACTTGCTGCAGCTGCAAATTCATCAAGGCGATCTGCTGGTTGACTTGCTGGTCACGATGATAGGTCGCGGCAAGTGACTGCAGTCGGATTTGATGCTCGTTCGGATCCGTAAAGGAAGGAACCTCGTCTTCCTTGATCTCGTCATCGTGATGCTCCAACCACTCGTCAAACCCACCGGCAAGCAAATCGCGATCCCTCTTGACGAACATTGTGAAGGGAATCGAATACTCATCACCGTTCTCGAATTCCATCACCACGCCCTCAAGGTGATACTCCCTAGGCTCTCCTCGCAAAGAAAGCACCCACTTATTTAATTCCCCGATGTTACCAATGCTCACGCCCTCTTCCTCTTGTAGCACTGCCATTAACATCTTTTGATAGACGGCAGGAAGATTTGCGAAAAGCGAGTTATTGACATAAAGATTTCCTCGACGCCGTTGAAGCGTCACATCACGCTTTGCGTAGTCGACGACCTTACCGATCAATTGCAGGCCGCTTAAAAGTTTCCACGACTGAGTCTTTTCAAGGTTGCTGTCGTGAATTTCCGAGGCTTCTTTACTCTTGAGAAATTCTCGATCCGCATCGCTCAGCCGCGTGATTTCACAGGAACCCAACTCTTTATTGGCTCGCTGAATGATGACGGTGGTCTCATCAAATCCAATCAAATCCGCTTCAATCGAATAGGCGCCTGTCTTATCTCTCCAAAGACGTGCATCCACTTCAGTTGTGCCAAGACAACTAAAAAGAACCATAACCAACAACGACAAATTCACTTTGCTCATGGAACCGAACTCCCCTGTCTAATTTAAGTGTACGTGGGGAAATGGGGCAACCATTCCAAAAGGACATCTCCACCTCAGCCACACATCTGCCGCCAGCTAGGCTCAGGGATTGATTACCAAAAACGAGTTAATAACTCCAACCGTCCAGTCGCATGGTGCCCGACACAAAGGAATAACAGAAAACTCTCTGTCGTAAAGAACGCAACCTGAACATAAAAACGGGTAATGCGGATTACCAACCCCACATCGGCAGTTGGCAAAAACCTGACTGACTTCTGCTTCTTTGACTTCATGACCCGGAAATATCATTCACCGGATTGCATCGTTAAATTCTACCGATAACCAGAAAGCAAAACTTTGCGGCGACAACAGCATTGTTCTACAAGGACGCCGCAAAAGATCAACCATAACGGGACTCGATGTCGTCCGTCATGCTGTGAAAAAAATAGCGATCATCCTTTTCTTGAAACGGATCAATCCTTAACAGACCGCGTTGATTCACGAACCACTAGCTCACTTGTTAACAAACATGATTCGAATCCAGATCCATTGATCAGGTTCATCATTGCAACGGAAGCCTGCTTCCCCATCTCACGCGCCGGCTGTCGTATCGTGGTAAGAGGAGGCACGAAGAAAGCAGACTCCATTTGATCATCAAAACCCACCAACGAAACATCATCAGGAACACGCAGTCCGTTCCTGTCCAGAGCCAACCTCGCCCCAAAAGCTGTTAAATCATTTGCGGCAAAAATCGCGGAAAATTCACAACCTCGACTGAGTAATTCACCCACGGCCCGGATTCCTGATTCCGCAGAGAAATCGCCGTCCACCACCAAACTCGGGTCGACAGCAACACCCGCCTCGCCCATGGCTCTCTGATAACCCGCAAATCGATCGCGTGCATCCTCATGTTGCTCAATTCCACGAATCATGGCAATCCTCTGATGACCTAGCCGCAAAAGGCAATCAGTCGCTTGATAACCACCAAGTTCGTTATCGATTGCGATCGAATGGATCGGCTGATCATAAAATCTTCGAGCCACAGTCAAGGTTGGCAGCCCCATGCAGACCTCAGAAATCTGCTCGCTGGTCATCGACCCACCCACCAAGACAACACCGTCCACCCTTCGACCAACCAGAGCCGTCAAAGCATCCGCCTCCTTTTGGACCTGCCACCGCCCATCGGCGAACAAAGGCGAGTACCCGGTGTCTCCCAAGCCAGCAATCACCCCCTGGGAAATCGCGTCATAGAACGGACTTCCAATCATCTGCGTGAGGACACCGATCGTCATGGAGCGACCCGAAGCGAGACTGCGAGCGATCAGACTAGGCTTGAACCCCAGCCGTTTGGTCGCATCCAGCACCGATTTTTTCTTCTCAGGATTGACTGCGACAGTGCCGTTAAGCACCCGCGAAACCGTGCTTTTCGAGACACCCGCCACCCGGGCGATATCTTGGATCGTGACGTTTTTCATCCCAAAAGGATACCAAAGTCGAAACCGGTTTCAATCGAACAATTAACCACTAATTGCTTGCATTGCGCAAAAATAAACCATATCATGAAACCGGTTTCAGTGCTGAGTCAGATCGACAAGCCGGTGAAACGGCACAAAACCTTCCCGCAACGCTCTTTCTTTAACTGCCAAGCACCGCCTTGGGGACGACTTCGATGCGAGGCAGTGGCTAAGTCTTCGCTGAGTTTTGCTAAACGCTATTAAAAGCAACATCGAGAAATCGCCATGACACACCATTCCGAGTCATCCGTTCCCTTGGGACAAAAGATCGCCTTCGGCCTAGGAATGCTGGCCAACCAAATGTTTCCCGCCGCGTTGGGTGTTTTCCTGGTCGTGCTGGTTCAGGACTTGGGGTTCCCGCCGTTGGCTTGGGGATTGATCTTTTTTGCGCCTCGGGCGTTCGATGCGATCACCGATCCGATCATGGGATTCATCTCAGACAATACACGTTCGAGATGGGGACGACGGCGGCAATATGTTTTTGCTGGAGGCCTGATTCTGGGGATTTCATACATCGCGATGTGGCAGCTGTATCGCGAGAATAGCTGGGAATACAATTTCGTTTACTTCTTGATTTGTTCGCTCTTCTTCTATCTCGGACTCACCATCTTCAGCGTGCCCTATGTCGCGATGGGGTACGAGATGAGCGATGACTTCCATGAGAGAACAAGCATCATGGCGGTGTCGCAATTCATCGGTCAGTGGGCTTGGGTCATCGCTCCATGGTTCTGGGTGATTCTTTACGACCCCGAATGGTTTCCCAATGCGGACACGGGTGTTCGAACGCTGTCGATATGGGTTGCCATACCCTGTTCACTATTGGCAATCACTCCCGCCATTTTCATCCGTAGCAAATCGACATTGGACCGAGACGACTTCACTCCCATTAATGCATCTTCGGTTGGCCGAAGCCTTGGAGAAATATGGACGTCTACGCTACAAGCATTTGCCATCCCGCAATTTCGAAGGCTTGCGATTGCAACGTTCCTGGTATTCAACTCGTTCAACATCATCGCTGCTTTTACATTCTTTATCATTGTCCACTACCTGTTCAATGGCAAAACAGAACTGGCCGGGAATTGGCCAGCGTTACATGGTTGTGTCGGAGCATTGCTCACGACGTTTCTGGTCATTCCCTTGGTGGCTCAGCTGTCTAAGAGAATTGGCAAGAAGCAAACGTTCATCATTTCCCAGTCCATTTCCATCATTGGGTATATCCTGTTCTGGTTCCTGTTTGTTCCGGGCAAACCGCAACTCTTCCTCCTTGCATTACCGTTTCACTCGTTCGGCATCGGTGGGCTATTTACTTTGATGATGTCGATGACCGCAGATGTCTGCGACGTGGACGAGTACCAATCTGGCAAGCGTCGCGAGGGCATCCTGGGTGCCGTCTACTGGTGGATGGTGAAATTTGGACATGCTTTTGCAGGCCTGCTCGGAGGCTGCATTCTCTGGTTTGTTGGATTCGATCCAAATGCGGTGACGGAGTCCTCGCTTGATGGTCTCCGCTTCTTTTATTCGTTTCTTCCCATTGCCGGAGTCCTTGGTGCAATCCTTGTCATGTGGAACTATGACATCACCGAAGCTAAAGCAGCAGAGATTCGTGAAAAACTGCAGGTCCGTCGAGCAGAACAGGAACAAGCGACTGCTTAGCAGGGCAAGTGGCGGATTGATTACCCCACGTTGCAGGCATTGAAAAGTTTCATCTCAATCCTACCACGATTCGCTTTGATCCCAACAGTTTCACACCAAATCCTTTCACACCAAATCCTTTCACACTTTGATGACGACAACTTGCAGCGACTTGGTTTCTGGAGATTATGTCTGCGTCAACGGCGAGCGTTACTATCGCATCGCGAATACGCACCGGATGCAGGAATTCTTCATGTCGCTTGTTGGATCAAGCGATCACTGGATGTTCATCTCCAGTTCGGGCGCTCTCACAGCAGGGAGATGCGATCCTGACAATGCGTTATTTCCCTACACCACTGATGATCAGATCTCAGCAGCAAGGCAGACAACCGGGACGTTCACCCGATTGAATGTCAATCCGGAAGCGCCCGGCAACACTGAGCCCCAAACTTGGACACCGTTAACCAGCAATCAAACGACAGAGGGAACCTCTCGAAATCTCCTCAAAACGCCCTTGGGCAACAAACTTATTTTCGAAGAGATCAATCATTCCCTTGAACTCACTTTTCGTTACCGCTGGGCCTACAGTGAAAAGTATGGCTTTGTCCGAAGTTGCCAACTGACCAATCACGGTAAATCGACACGCGAAATGGATCTACTGGATGGTTTTCGAAACATCCTGCCTTACGGACTCGGAAGCGAGTTCATGATGCGTTTCAGCAATCTGGGAAATGCCTACAAGAAGAATGAACTGCTTACTGGATCAGGACTTGGACTCTTTTACCTCAGTTCGATTCCAACTGACAAAGCGGAACCCAGCGAAGGACTCATGGCGACAACAGTCTGGCAAACAGGGCTACAGCCGCAGGTGATCTTGTTATCCAGCGAACAATTGACCCAGCCATGCTCAACAACCAAGGAACAAGGAAACTTTGCTCCACAAACGGAAAAAGAGATAAGAGGTAAATCCGGAGCCTACCTTGTCGGCCAACAACTTCGCCTCGAAGCGGGCGAAAGTAAATCGTGGCACCTTGTTGCCGAATTGCAACAGGATCACTCGCAAGTCATCAATCTCGATCAGTGGCTGACCACTAGCGACGAAATCGCTTTGGATCTTGAGTCGGACATCGATGCTGGTGAAACCCAATTAAAAAAGATCATTGCGTCAGCAGACGGGTTCCAATGTGGTTCTAATTCAAACCGCAATGACCGCCATAGTTGCAATACAATTTTTAACGTGATGCGTGGCGGAATTCCATTAGCGGCCTATGAAATTCCTACCGCTGATTTCCAACACCATCTCAAAGGCTTCAATCCATCAGCGTATCAGCGACATCAATCGCTTCTTGAAAGTCTGCCTGAGAAAATCGACCGTCAAGAACTAAATCAAATCACCAGCGCCACCAACGATCCCGACCTTATTCGGTTATCCAGCGAATACTTACCTCTCGCATTCAGCCGAAGACACGGTGACCCCACTCGCCCTTGGAATCGGTTTGCCATTGCCCTGCGATCCGACACAGGCGAGGCAAACTTAAGCTACCAGGGCAATTGGCGAGACATCTTTCAGAACTGGGAAGCCCTTGCAGTTTCCTTCCCACGATTCAGTGACGCAATGATCTGTCGGTTTCTCAATGCAACCACCGCCGATGGGTACAACCCTTATCGATTGACCAAAGACGGTTTTGACTGGGAATCGCCCAGCCCCGATGATCCGTGGGCCAACATTGGTTATTGGGGTGACCACCAAATCATCTACTTGCTGAAACTTCTTGAAGCAAATCGTAATATCGAACCGGCCAATCTTGATGAGTTGCTAACCTCCAAGACGTTCGTTCATGCCAATGTGCCCTATCGAATTAAGAACTACGATGCAATCAAGGCTGACCCGCATGAGACAATCGACTTCAACGAGCCATTGGCCAAAGAAATTGATCGCCTGACACAAACCCAGGGAACCGATGGAAAACTTCTCCGCGATCAATCCGGAGAAGTACATCGGGTGACCTTACTGGAAAAATTGCTAATCCTGTCCCTCACGAAACTCTCCAACTTTGTGCCAGGCGGCGGAATTTGGCTCAACACCCAGCGTCCAGAATGGAACGATGCGAACAACGCATTGGTTGGAAATGGGCTTTCCATGGTCACCACCTATTATCTCTATCGCTGGTTTACCTTCATCGAGAAATGGTTATCAGAAACACCTGATATTAATCACGCAATCTCCCTCGAAGTGGCGAACTTGTTCGAACGACTGCAGGGGATACTAGAGGCAAACCAAACCCCTACGGGCAGTGAGAATTCAGCATCCCCCGGTGGGTACGAATCCCAACGCGGGATGCCACCTCGCGAGAGAGAGAAATTCGTTGATGCACTCGGCACGGCGGCAAGTCAGTACCGCAGTCAGATTTATGAGTCAGGGCCCAGCGGCAAAGTGAAAATGATTTCACGTTCCCAATGTCTCAATTTCTTTGCCTTGGCGAAAAGCCTGATTCGCTCCACCATTGATCAAAACCGACGTGAGGATGGTCTCTACCACGCCTATAATTTACTAAGTCATCGCGATAACGGACTGCATCTTGAGAATCTTGATGAAATGCTAGAGGGTCAAGTTGCTGTTCTCAGCTCGGGGCTTCTTTCCCCGGACGAGGTCGCCGAGTTACTGGATACGTTGCGAAACAGCAAACTCTACCGCGAAAACCAAAACAGTTACCTCCTTTATCCTGATCGGCGATTACCCAGTTTTCTTTCCAAGAATAACGTGGACGCCAAAATTTTAAAAACAAGTAAACTCATCGGCCGACTGATCAAGGATGGTAACGATTCGATTGTGACAAGGGACAATCGAGGTGGTCTACACTTCAATGGTAGTTTCAGAAATTCGAATGACCTGAAAGCCGCATTGCGACTTCTTGATGATCGATACCAAAGGGATGTGGAACATGAGATCAACAAACTGGCCAAGGTTTTCTCAGAACTCTTCGAGCATCAGCGATTTACGGGCCGCTCAGGTACCTTTTATGGCTACGAGGGACTCGGCTCCATTTATTGGCACATGGTGTCAAAACTTGGACTTTCTGTTTGCGAGAACTACTTTAAAGCAATCGCTTTGGATGCGACTAATGAGACAACCGCTAGGATTCGGAGGCACTACGAATCAATCCGGGAGGGAATCGGGGCAGAAAAATCCCCTGATCACTACGGAGCATTCCCACTGGATCCCTACTCACACACACCTGAGAACGCAGGTGTGAAGCAGCCTGGCATGACAGGTCAGGTCAAGGAAGACATTCTGTCACGATTCCAAGAAGTAGGTATTCATCTTCAAGATGGATGCATCCACTTCCGAATGCAACTGTTTGATAAATCCGAATTAACAACGGAAACAACGACATTCAAATACTGCGCAACCAACGGGTCTTTTGAAACACTACCCATTGCACAGCAGAGCTTTGCGTTCACCCTTTGCCAAGTGCCATTTATCTACCACGCAGAGAAGGATGACACCATCACGGTTAACTTCACTGATGGAAGCAACAGATCAATCCCAGGAACGGTGATTGATCGTGAGATATGCCAAAGAATTTACTCCAGAAGCGGCGAGATTGAATCAATTCACTGCTCCTTCCGAGGCCTCATGCAAAGCTAAATCATTCCCGGACGTCTTATCCAAACCTGAACTCACTCCCTTCCTATCGAATCCCTATCACCACGCCTACTTCGACGCGTTGAAACCAAAAGATTCAGAAAGGCTTACGATGCAGAATCCGACCAAACTAATCACGAATATATTCACTAGCACCTCCTTGTTAATCACTTTTTTTCTTCTGAATTCAATGACTGCTGCCGGCCAGAGCAAGGTGACCTTGAAGAACGATCGTGATCGATTTCAACTATTGCAAAATGGAAAACCCTATCCAATCAAGGGAGTGGGTGGAGAAACTCGCTTCGAGGAACTCGCCGCCATGGGAGGTAACTCAGTCCGAACTTGGGGAGTCGATCAACTGGGACAAATATTGGACGATGCGCACAAGCACGGCCTGACCGTTTGCGCCGGTATCTGGCTTGGCCATCAGCGGCATGGATTCAGTTACCAAGATGCCAATTCGGTCCATCAGCAACTCGTTGATTCACTTGCGGCGGTAAAAGAACACAAAGACCATCCCGCCCTTTTACTATGGGGTGTTGGCAATGAAGCAGAAGGTGAGGGTAACGACCCCTCGGTGTGGTATGCAGTGAATCACCTTGCCAGAGAAATTAAAAAGATCGACCCGAACCATCCCACCATGACTGTCATCGCTGAGCTGGGTGTGAATGAAGTCAAGATCAAGAATATTGAGCGATTTTGCCCCGACATCGATATCATCGGCGTCAATTCGTATGGGGGTATTGAGTCGGTCCCGCAGCGGTACCGATCTGCAAATGGCAGTAAACCATACATCATCACTGAACACGGACCACTTGGCCCTTGGGAGGTAGGAAAAACCTCTTGGGAATCACCCCTTGAAATTTCCAGCACTGAGAAAGGTATGTTCTACGCTCGAGGCTACCAAGCCAATGCGATTGAGAATCGTGATCAATGCCTCGGTGCTTACTCATTTTTATGGGGGAACAAACAAGAAACCACGGCAACCTGGTTCGGAATGTTTTTGCCCGACGGAACTCGCCTCGCAGCTGCCGACGCAATTGCCGAGGCTTGGACCGGAGAACCATTACCCAATCGCTGCCCAAAAATATTAGACCTTCAAGTCAGCAAGGTGGACCAACTCAAAGCGGGTGAAGCGATTCAGGCGACGATCAGGGTGAGTGACCCAGATAATGATGCTGCGAAGATTCGCTGGATCCTGCGAGCCGACTCGGGGACCATTGGAGCGGGCGGTGATAAACAAAACAGCGAAACGGAGTTCCCTGAATCGATTCAGAGCCAAGGCGAATCAGCACAGATCACCCTGCCAGACTCCACCAATCAATTTCGGCTATTCGCCTACGTTACCGACGGCAAGGGCGGTGGAGCCGTTGCAAACGTACCCTTACGAGTCGGTGGGATGATCAAAATCACATCGAATTTAACACCAGCCAAACTGCCGTGTGTCATTTACGATGATCGTGATATCACGGATATCTTTGTCCCATCTGGCTACATGGGCAACGCCTCAGCAATCACCATGGACCCTGAACATTCAGTGCAACCACAGAGCGGAAAAAGCTGCCTTAAAATTGAATACGGGAGCGGCGATGCTTGGGGCGGTGTCCTCTGGCAGTCTCCAGCAGAAGATTGGGATGGGCTAAAACCCGGGGGCGCAAATTTGACCGGCGCCACCCAACTTGAATTCTGGGCGAGGGGTGAGCAGGGTGGTGAAAAAGTAAATTTTGTGTTTGGTGTCTTGGACGGCAACCAACCATATCGAGACTCGGCAAAAGGTGAATTGCAGGACGTTACGCTCACAAAACAATGGAATCGATTCACCATCCCACTTCGAGGCCTCGATCTTCGACAAATCAAAACAGGTTTTGGATGGTCACTCGCGGGTCAAGGCAGCCCGGTTACTTTTTACCTCGATAATGTTCGGTATATCGAGAATTAAAAATAGCGACAAAGGCTGGCATTGATCGAAAACTTCGCTTGCTATCAGCCAAACCCGTTCGTCGCGATCGCTCACAGGGTGGCGTAACTTCGGAACGCCATCCGTAACCATATCTAACTCAAAAACGAAGGCTGCAGGCTGGCCAGAGATGGTATGAATTCTTAGTTGTGGGTATGGGCGAAAAGAAAATGCATTTTCATGAGCAGGGTCGGTACCGAATTCGAATAGGGTGTTAATAAAACGCTCCGTTGTCCCCTCGCATTTTGTTGGAAATAATCCAAAAACCGGCCAGTGATTCATGAAACTTGGGCAAGCCTCGCCTTAAAAACCCATCGATGAGCTGCATTGCTTCATCGATTTAAAATTGTTGAGAATGGCTCCATTCAAAACCTGAAGGTTCGCCAAAAGGGGGGCAAAAAAGACACGGCCCGCGTTGAAACCATTGACGGGTGAGACGAGACCAATATCGCATTAGCAAAACTCGACACCAAAAAATCATGGAGTCGCCATCACTCCTCCGACAAGAGCCAAATCACCTGCGAATTGATGTCGGCCACTGATGGCCAATCAACTCCCGCGAATTACACAAGTCGCTCACCACCGCATAACGCCAAATTCTTCAGCTCACAGATGACCATTCAAACACAATCAGAAACCACAGAGATTCGTCGGCATGACCTCGATGCGTTGAGGGGATTCGCGATGCTGCTGGGCATTGTTTTACACTGTGCCATGTCGTTTTTGCCTGGCATTATCTTCATATGGGGTGTGCAGGACATCGAAGCCTCTGAGGGATACGGAATCCTACTAGGCAGCATTCATGGATGGCGCATGCAATTATTCTTTTTAATCAGCGGCTTCTTCACAGCAATGCTTTGGAGAAAGAGGGGCAGCAGGGCACTGTTCGTCCATCGTTTCCAGCGAATTTTTCTACCACTGTGCCTCTCAATGGTCACCATTATTCCACTCTTATTGTTTGTCTCGGGCTACGTACGAATGAACCCGATCAACAGCCTGCAAACCAATCCAGTCGTGTTGAAAAATTCAGAAACCACAGAAACCGCGGCCGACTCGAACGAACCAACTAGGATTGACATTTGGAAAGCAGTCATGACCGATGACTCAGACAGTGTCAAGAAATATATTCGAGAGGGTGGGAATGTTAATCTGTTCGATCCCGAAAACGGCTCCACACTCTTGCACGCAGCTTGCTTCTTTGGCAAACCAAGGTCCGCTCAAGCCCTGCTTGATGGTGGGGCAGACCTGCTTGCAATTGACGATGACGGTAATCGTCCCGACGAAGCACTCCTCGCCGACTGGGAGACAACCAATTTCATCGCGAATCTTGTAGGTTTACCACTGGACCAAAACGAACTAAGTGAAGGCCGAGAACAAATTGCAAAAAGCATCTCAGAACAAACCGGCAAAGAAATCAAAACGGCAGGAACAAGCAGTGATGCCGAGAAAGTCATCGTCGGCATCATTGCCGGTCTGTTTTTCGTCCCCTTTTTTCACCACCTATGGTTCCTTTGGTTCCTGTGCTGGTTTGTCCTCCTTTTCTTACTGTTCATTGAGACCGCAAAGGTGATGAGACTACCCGCTATTCCTGAGGCTTGGCTGCACCACAAACTGCGTTACCTCTTCCTGATTCCGCTCACCGCCATTCCTCAATTTTTCATGGCCCGTGAACCCAACGGATTTGGACCCGACACGTCAATTGGCTTAATCCCACTTCCAACCGTGTTCCTTTATTACCTGATCTTTTTTTCTTTTGGTGCTTTGATGTTCCCAAAAACACAACGATCCAATCAGGCCAATTATCAGTTTCTGTTCCTGCTTGCCGCGGGAGCCATTATCTTTGTCTGGTCGTCGGCTGTACTGAAAAATCCCGTATCCAATTCAGAGCGAATAATTTTCGCGATTGCACAATCGACCTACTCGTGGCTGATGACGTTTGGAATGATTGGTCTTTTCACACGTTTCTTTAGTGCACAGCGAACGTGGGTCCGATATCTTTCTGACTCTTCTTATTGGCTTTATATCGCGCATCTACCACTCGTTCTCCTTCTGCAATACTACTTCGCACCGTGGCAATTTTCCTCACCGATAAAATTCTCAATGATCATCATGATCACGACGGCGGTTCTCCTAATCAGCTACCAAATCGGCGTCCGTAATACTTGGATCGGACTTCTTCTCAACGGCAGAAGGTACCCCGGTAAATCGAAAATCAAACCCGAACCGCTACCTGATACAGCCTGAACCGCTTAGAAAATTGCTCCATTCCTGCCGTTTTAACAGACGACACTAAATTCCAAGACCAAGAGAGAAAGCAGTGGGTGGACACGCGGAGAAGGATTCCAATCAACTGCTAAGAAAAAAACCAGTTCTTTGGAATCCACCAGCAGCCCGCACGTCGGATGTGGCCCACCATCAAGGTGCGTATGATACCGAGAGAATTTTTGCTGACAGCGATGGAAGGGCTCACTGATTGACAAAATCTTCTATCAGCGGACTGCCCGGCGAGCTGGACTCACTTCAAAGCGTCACCCTGAAGCGATTTCCCGTTGGTGCTTAGCACTTGAAAGTGGTGAACACCAATGGATTGCCCATCTCGATAGGTCCACACAACCTCTTTTTGAGGAGTTACCTCGAATAACTTGGGAGCATTTGGATCTTTCCGCCCTCCGGCATAACTGGTGATGACCACATTACCATTGGGCAGCACTTGTGCGCCACAAGGATCTTGAAGCCAATTTCCAGGTAGATCATCATTGGTTAGCGTCCAAATAATTTTTCCTGACTTGTCGAAATCAACCACTCGATTTCCATTGGTGCAAGAAACCAAGGTGTTACCCTTTCCGTGACGAATTCCGGTAAATGGCCAGGTATGAATACGGCGTTCGGGGTCGCCCGCTACGGTCGTGTCCAGCTTTCCCAGCACCTTACCATCGCTGCTGTAATGATAGACCGCAAAGTCCAAAAGATGGGGTGCGAGGAAAGTTCCGTCATCTAACTTTCGGGCCATTCGTGTCTGCATGTGATGATTCTCTTTTTGGCAGGCGAGTGAAAACTCAACAATCACCTCACCCTCTTCATTGACCTCAATCAATCGTGGGTTCTCGCCAGCCTCGGTCAAAACAAATCCACCGCTGGCGGTTGGCTGAGCGCTGTTAATTTCACTCTGTGTTCCCTTCCAGATGAGTTTTTCACTACCGTCCTTGGAGATACTAACCACTGCGCCCCCAGGGTATTTACCCGAACGATTCAAGGTCAACACAATTGTTCCATCATCCGACACGTAGCCATCACGTGTTGCGGAAGGGTACGTCCAACTGGCCTTCCCATCGGCTTCCATGATGTAAGTTTTCTGTCCGCATGCCAGAAAACGATGGGTTATCTCCTGCGACTGAAGGTCGAGTGCGCAAGGCAAGGCAAGAAATGCAAAACAATATATGAAACGGCAAATTGCGGAATTAGATTTCAACATGAAAGCGAAATACCTATGGAGGAACTAAAAAACCGAAAAGCGGCCTTAATCACGATAAATCACAATCGATAATGTGTGACCGTTTGCGAAACTTATCCCAAGACAAGTTACCATTTCAGGAGAGTCTCGGGGCAATGCAGGCAAAAGTTAAGGCACTGCGACCTAATGTTCCTGCTGGGCATCAAATCGGTTCAATCACAAATTGCAAAGAATGCCGTCAATCTGACTGACTCCAAAACACTTATCTCATTGAGCTGAAAACGATTGGCGGTGAGACAAAGCGGGCGATTTGAGGACCGGGAGTCTGCCACCTCGATGAGCCAATCTAAGGGTGTGAACCGTTAGGTCCCAAAGCGTCTTCAAGGGGAAACGGCAAAGATCAATTAGTCGCTGCGACCGTCCTCCAAAGAATTACAACAATGGCCGCCCCTCCAAAAAGATGGGGGATGTCGACAACAAACTTGGCAGTTAGTCCACTAGATCTGTTCAACGATGCCTGAACTGTCAGCGAAAGCATCGACTTTCATTCCGAGCCTCTGCAGCATGGTTAAGTAAACGTTGGACAGCGGCAAATCCTCGCCCTTTGCTTCATCCTGCCAAGGTTCTCGGCTTCCGAGCCATGGGCCGCCTTGAAAATTGAGTCCGGCATGGTTGACGTATTGACCGTGTCGGAACCCAAAGTTTTTTCCGCCTGCAAGCAGGATGGGATAGTTACGTGAAAGATGAAATGCACTGGATGCGGAACCGAATAAGCTAACCGTGTTATCGAGCATTGATCCGGTTCCGGCCGGCTCCGGTGTCGATCGCAATTGCAATAGAAATCGACTGTATTCTTCGTGCAAGAATCGGCAATAAGTCCCAAACCTTTCCCAACCACCAGGCTCTTTTGTTTCGTGCGAAAGTTGGTGGGCGACGTTAAAGCCAACAGCTCTTGCAAGATGGTCACTCCGCCCCACGCCATTTTCACGTCCGATCTGATACGTCGCCACGCGTGTTGAATCCGTTCGGAAAGCTAAATAAATCAACTCGAACATCGTACGTAAATACTCGCGTGGTTCATCGGTGGTTAGCTCAAGATTCAGTTCGCTTCCATCAACACTTGGCAGTGGCGTTCCAAGCCATCGCTTTGCCTTCTCGGCCTTAATTTCGGCTTGCCGCACCGAATCAAGGTACTCATCCAATGATCGCTGATCTTCTTGCGACAGTGTTTTCCGAAGTCTCTGCGTATCATTCAGCAACTCGTCCAACGCGCTACGATTGAGAGAAAGCTGCTTGGCTGAATCATTATCGCTGGCCACAAACAATCGATCAAAAATCTGCTTAGGTCGATGCTCAGCAGGAATGGGACGTCCATTGCGGTCAAAAGAAAGTGTGTGGGTGCCCCTCGCAGTCCCTATTCCACCATCGGTTGACATAACTAATGAGCTAAAGCGTGTTTCATTACCAACATGGTTGGCATAGATCTGATCAAGAGAAACAGAATTGCTGTACTCTCGATCACCACCACCAGTCGCCGCAGCAGTCAGGAACTGATCCGCATTATTATGGCCATGAACGCTTCTGGAACGGGGATGAGAGAAACCAGAGAAGACGGAAAGATCTTTCCTCAAATCCTCCAAGGGCTCCATACATTTCGTCAAACGAAACTCCGAACCGCCACCGTGTGGAAACCATGCCCAGTCTTGATAAGCGGGGTCTTCTGGCAACGGCATCGGAACACCGTCGGGAAAGTAAAAACATGCGAGGCGTTTCGGGCTCTCAGCAGTATCGCCTGCTGCAAGACATGGATCCATTAACGACACAAAATGCGGTAATGCCAACGCGAAACCTGATCCACGAAGAAATTTACGGCGATCAATCAGATTCATCTTGAGTGTCATTGCGATACTCCACGCCAAATTGAAAACTTCATTGAAAATCCAAACTCACAATACTCGACAAAGCCATCACTACCATGTGCGAAATAAATCACTCTGCACAATGAAGTGGATCACTTCCCTTAACCCATCTCCGCTTCGACGCACCTGCGCAGTAATTCGATCAACTTCACTTCGGTCCGCAAATGTCAATGGCCTACCAAGCGAATAAGCCAACAACTTCGACACGGTCGCTTGGACAACCTGATCTTGGCGATTGATCAAGAGAAACCTTTTCAATCCCTCCACGCCATCGATCACCTCACCATTGAACAACTTGCTTGAAGCATCAATTGGCTGACCGTTAATCGAGTTTCGCCAGCGCCCCAATGCATCGTAATTCTCAAACGCGATTCCCCACGGGTCAATTTTAGCATGGCACGAAAGACAGGCAGCATGATTACGGTGGTCTTCGATACGCTCCTTGAGTGTCATCTTGGCAATCTCCGGATCCGCCAGATCGATCTGCGGAACCGCCGGTGGGGGTGGCGGTGGAGGATCATCCAAGACACTTTCCAGAAGCCAAATCGCACGCTTGAGAGGGTGCGAATCTGGCCAATCTGAATTCATCGCCAAAAAACCTGCCTGCGTGAGTAATCCACCCCGTCGCGCATCATCGGTGATCGTGACTTTGCGAAAGTGGTTACCTTGGACTCCAGCTACTCCATAATGAGTTGCCAAGCGTTCATTGAGCATCGCGTAATCACAATGAACTAAATCAAGTAATGGGAGATTTTCACTCAGCAGCTCCGAGAAGAATGCGATGGGTTCCTGCAGCATTGCTTCTTTTAACAGCGGATCAAATCCACCTACATTCTGCTTGAAATTTTGAAATTCCAACAATTGCAAATCAAGCCATTGCCAAACGAATTGCTCCACAAACCGTTCGCAACGCGGATCGTCCAGCATCCGTTCCACCTGCGATTCAAGGACTTCAAGATGCGTTAACCGACCTTCTGACGCGATCTCGGTTAACTCCTGATCTGGTACGCTGCACCACAAAAACAACGCAAGGCGTTCCGCTAGTTTATTGCCATCTAACGATTTTGTATTTTCGGCGTCTCCATCCAAGGCAATTTCTGGTTGTACCGAAACATATAAAAATTGCGGCGACGATAGAACAACGGAAAGCACCTCGGCAATCGCTTCTTCAAAACTATCGCAGCGACTACGAATAGCCAGAAATTGCTTCAGCTTCGCGTCAATCTCCGACGATGCGATATTTCTACGCCACGCTCGATTCATAAAATGACCGATGATCAACCTCGCTCTCTCAGACTCTTCTTCCACACCCTCACCGGGTGAAAAAATCTTACGATGTGACTCGGGAGGCCATTGATTAAAAACGGGAGCCTCGACTCGTAAGTAATTGACGCGGACCAATGACTTCGACGCAGAGCTATTCACGATTCTTACATATTCCGAGGGACTCGGTGTTGAGCCCATGGGAGACGTTTTCCGAACCGAATTTCTGGGATAAATTTCTCCAAGTGGTACATCCCATTGGACAACCTGCGGATTCTCAATACTTCCCGTCACCGCGGTATCCTCACTGCTGACTCGCAGTAACGCTCGCCCCTCGTTACTCGCCTGCCAACCGAATAACAATTGCAGGCTGGGGATTGCGTGATCTGAATCTGCAGAACGAGCCACCTCGGCGGTCACTCGCATGGTTCCCTCATCGGGCAAGTAATTCCCTAGTTCAAAGATTATTCGATGACTTTCGCCATTGGGCAGCAAGGCAACCGACTTCTGCTGCGGTGGGTTTTCCTGTCTATCATCCGTGGGGGAAAACGCGTATTTGGCGTTGTAATACTGCCACTGCGTTCGCGCGAATCGCCCGACTTCGAGATCCTGATAATGGGCCCCACCCGGTCTTTGGAGAAACCGATCTTTCAAAGCCGTCACCTCCGCTGAAAGTTTATCGGGATCCTCTTTAAGATCATTCTTCAATTTTTCAATTTGCTGCTCTTGCTTGCTCCACTCACGCTCGGCCATCAAGTCAATCGGGATCAGCCAGTGCATGGTTTTTGGCCGCGGTCCCACAACGATTGCACGACGCAACGACTCTCGAGCGATCTGTTGATAAGTCTCGAACTGATCCACGGAAATGTGAAGCAGATCAGAACGGTTCACAAACCCGTCCTCGGCATGCGCCTCGGGTGGTAAATCGTCGGCGAAGTCCCATGGCAAACCGAGTAAGTCCTGTAGAGCGTAGTTGTATTCGTAACGCGTCAGTCGCCTGAACGAGGAGAGTCCTTGGTTTTGACGCCGCAGCAACGAAGCCAGGTGAAGCTCAGCAGTTAACCAATCGACCAACTCACTCTGCACCTCAGAGGATAATGCCCCCTCTTCAGCCGGCGGCATCTCTCCTTTCGTGACGACGGAAAAAACCTCCATCCACCAGTCCACATCAGCGCCGCTTGCCAGATCCGGGTCGAGCGTATCGATTCGCACTTGCCCCTCAATCAATTCGGGACCGTGGCAGTCGACGCAATGCTTTAACAGCAGCGGTTTGATCTTCGTTTCAAAACGAACCAGTCTTGCCTCTTTCGACTGATTCGCGTTCTCTAGATTCACTATGCTTGGTTTCACTGATTCATCATGCCCAATCGCAAAACGCGACCGCGAAACCCCAGAATGCTTCAATTCGGAAAGTGAGATTTTATCATGGACGTCCAGTTTCACTTCCTTGGCGTCCTTCCCTTCAGTGGATCGCAAATGATCGACTGCTTTGTTGGGATTCGCGGGATCCTGATCCGATATTGCCTGCGCCAACAAAACGCCGCCACAAATGGCGAAATGCAGCGAGAGAACAACATGCTTAAAACGCAACAGGTTGTGAAGCATTGGATAGGTGCTCAAATAGCAGAACTAATGATTGCGTTGGCGAAAACCGTCGCTGGAATTTGTTCAAACACGTAACACGCGTCAAACAAACGGCATGGGGAAGCAGTGATGGCGGGAGAACACAAATCGGTTGATCGCGGTCTGCTTTTACCCGCCGATCAAGTGCAAGTGACAACAGCAAGTAACATGATACCAACTGATGCCTGACATTTCATTGTCAACTTTCCAGCGAACCACCCAAAACAATATCCCACAATCAGGTCGAAAATAATTCCTCCCATTAACGCTCAGAAAACGGAATTTAGCCGACCGAGCCAGCAACTTGCGAACGCGTTTTTCGTCACAAAAACCACCTCTCCATCGTATTTCCGCAAAACGTTCAGCCGCTTGTTCGCATCCCGGCCGCAATTCCATTAATCGACAGACGCATCAGGTGTCGATGCTCGTCTTGATCTGATTGTGCAGATTCCGATCCTTGCTTTTGCAGTCTTGATCGATTCCTCCTCATGAGATCAACCTGAATCAGATTCAAGGGATCAACAAAACAATTTCGCACTCGAATCGAATCTTTCAGCCACGGTGTACCGTCAAGTAGTTCGTCCTGCTGGGTAATCGCACAAACCGCCGTACTTGATTTCGAGTATTCATCAGAAATCAAAGACGCAATGGGATGCTGCTCATCGGAATCGGTTGTTAGTTCCGCATAGAGTTTCGCCACCTCGATGTCTGACTTCGCCAAGGCCAGCTCTGCATTATCAATCATCGCCCGAAAAAATGGCCACTGCCGATACATTTCTTGCAATCGCAAATCGCTGGACGCCTCACCATTGACTCTCTCTATTGCTGAACCCAATCCATACCAAGCAGGAAGCAGGCATCGTGACTGAGTCCAAGAGAAAACCCAGGGTATTGCACGAAGATCCGCCAAACCGCCACCCGGCTTTCGACGTGAGGGACGTGATCCTATCGGCAACTGTTCGATTTCGGAAATTGGTGTTGCAGCACGAAAGAAAGCAACAAAGCCGTCCTGCTCCACGAGGTGACGATAACAATCTAAAGCATGAGCCGACATCTCATCCATCAGACGCTCCCATTCCGAGAGCGGTGCGGCGCTTGGCATGCCAACTGCCAACAGCGAAGAGCCAACGACTTGCTCCAAATGACGGTGTGCAATCTCAGGATCGTCGTAACGATCAGACAGCACTTCTCCTTGCTCTGTTAAACGCAACTGACCATCAAACGTTTGATAGGGAAGCGACAAAATACTGCGAGCCGCCGGACCACCACCTCGCCCCAAGGAACCACCGCGTCCATGGAAGAATGCCAGTTTGACGCCAAACTCTTGCGCCACCTGTGCCAAGTCCTGCTGAGCTTGATAAAGCGACCAGCATGCCGGTAAGTAACCACCATCCTTCGTACTGTCAGAATAGCCCAACATGATCATTTGTTGATCACCCTGCTGACGCAGGTACTCTCGGTAGTGGTCTGTCTCGAGCATTTCACGAAGAATCCTTGGTCCATTCTTCAGATCATCGATCGTTTCAAGCAGTGGAGCAATTGGAATGCACCCCTCCTCGTGTTGACCCGACCTTCCTTGATGGGTCTGTTTCCAAAGCCACAAGACGGTGAGAACGTCTGTGACAGATGAAGTCATACTGATCACATGGGCGCCGACTGGCTCCAAAGAATAGGTCGCAGCAATCCAATGAAGCAGTTCATACAACTGCAAAGCCTCTTCAGTTTGTTCTGTGCAACGATGCCCGGAAAGCCTCAGGGGCAAATCCATCGTCTCCAACAGCAACCTCCTTCGTCCAAGCTCATCAAGACTTGCAGGATTTTCATGCAACCCAAGTTGGCTTGCAATCTCATTGAACACCTCACAATAGACCTTCGCATTTTGTCGGACATCAAGCCGCGCCAGATGCAACCCAAAGGTGATAACCTGCGATTTCCATGCACGCAGTTCAGGCATGTAGTTGGAACTGCCGGGTAATTCCCGCACAGCGACCAGCAAACACTCAACATCTCTTTCCAATTGATCGCTCGTACGATAATCCGGACTGCGGGCATCCGTCAGCACTGTTGCAGAAGCTGACCGGTTATCGCTCTCAAGAGCCTCCTCAACCGCACTGGCTGTACGCATTAATCGCCAGCGGATGATTGACAACCAGCGTCTCAATAATTCATTAGGTGGAATCGCAGCAAGACGATCTTCGAGAACTGGCCAACGATCGATTGCTGAGTGAATCTCGCCGTTCAGATCCGCCATCTCACCGACCTGTCTCGATGACAGACTAAGCGAATCAAATAATTTCTTCGCGGTATTCAAGTGAAAGGTAATTGCCTCTTTTCTGAGCCAGAGAACGGTTTCTCGCGTCACCGCTGCCGTGACTCCAGGGTGGCCATCCCGATCACCACCAATCCACGAACCGAAACGAACACAACAGGCACTGGAATCCGAGGTCATTGCATAATGCTCTTTGATCGCCGAACTCAGTTCATCGGCGATTCGCGGCACTGCTTCCCACAAGACCGGTTTCACCGATAAACCACGCGCTACCTCTTGCATCACCGACGGACGCCAAGGGCGAATAAAATCCGTCTGCCAAAGCTTTGCAATTTCGCCCCGTAATTGCTGTTCGTATTGAGCTCGCTGTTCAGGCCACGGATCATGATCAAGCTGCGTCATTAACTCGCGGATTGATCGCAATTTCCGTCGCACTGATCGTCGCTTCGCTTCCGTGGGATGCGCAGTGAACACCAGTTCGATATCCAACTCATCAATCAACGGCTGAAACTCACTCGCATCGACTCCGCTCGACTTCAATGTAAAAACCGCTTCACTGATCGATTCTTTCCGCGGGGCCGGATAGACCAACCTTGCCCGCTCAGCCAATACACTGACACGCCTTCGATCCTCGACAACATTCATCAGGTCCAGAAAGACGCTGAACGCACGAATCACCACACGTTGCTGCTGCACATCCAATCCTGCGACTAGCTCTCGCAGGGACTGATCTGTTGCCTCTTGGCCATAGCGGCGTGCTTGAGACGCTAGCCGCAACCTCTCAACAACGGCAAGCGCGTCCTGACCCTCAAACTCACCTATCACTTCACCTAGCTGCCTGACTAGAAAATCGACCTCACCCTGTGACTGATTAACCTGCTTGGCCTGCAATGACATTTTGTTCCTTCTTGAATCTGATGAGCATCTGTTGTCATGCCGTTTTTATTCGGCTATCCGGAAAAAAGCAATTTGGCTGAACAATGACGCGCGTCTTATTTCGCCAATTCAACCGTTGACTTCCACTTCAAAACGATTCACGGAAACTGCAATCACGATTCTCGAACCGAGGCTAAAAAGTGCATACTTCGAACTCAAATCACTGAAGGGCTCAACCAAACTGGCAAGAATTGCCCCTACTTAGAGCAGCATAACGATTCTGAACATCGAATACGTTGATCCCTATCGGCACTGATTTTAACCGAACACTGCCTGACCTCCATTTTCAAAGAGGTGATAACCATGACTGCCTTCGACGATTCACAATTCAAAATCAGAATAATGGGCGATGCAAAACGTACGGAAGAATCAAAAGCCAAGGCGACGAGCGCCAACCTCTTCTACGCTCAATCCTCGAAAACCGGGAGTCGCTATCAGTGCATGAGTCGTTCACAATGAAAATCAGGCGGACGAATTTTTACAATGTCGATAAATAAAATATTCCACATAAAAAACATTAAGAAAAAGAAAGCACTTAAAGTCAAGCCACATTGCCTTCCACTCCGCTTAAGGGAGCGAAGTCCCCGCTAGGGGCAATTTAATGAAACGGAACAAACATGAACGAAAAAGTAATCCGTTTTCGGCCTTGCTGTACCTCCAATGTCCCGTTAGCCTCCCGCCCTCCCTCTGCTTGGGCGAAGCACCCAGTTTTACTTTCGGGTGATCACCAACACTAGAAATTGACATCTTTGAACCCAAAAGTGTCGGAAGCCGCAATTCTCGCGATCCATGCCATGGAGAATTCATGGCGACATATTTTGGCAGCAGCTATAGCGACATACACCCTACATGCTTGATCTTTTCCGCTCACGACCACAGAACCTGAAAAGCGAAATCCTTTCGGGGCTCACGGTCGCCCTGGCTTTAGTTCCAGAAGCAATTGCTTTTGCCTTCGTGGCAGGAGTTTCTCCGATCATTGGTCTCTACTCCGCGTTCTTCATTGGATTGATCGCAGCGACTTTCGGTGGTCGGCCCGGAATGATCTCTGGCGCAACGGGAGCGATGGCGGTGGTGGTAGTCGGACTCGTGGCCATACACGGGGTCGAATATCTTTTTCCGACGGTAATCCTATGCGGCCTCCTTCAGGTTGTGATTGGGATCGCTCGCCTCGGAGTCCTCATTCGAATGGTTCCGCACTCGGTGATGCTAGGCTTCGTTAACGGTCTCGCAATCGTGATATGCATGGCCCAGTTCGGCAGTTTTAAAACGGTTAATTCGACGGGACAGCTTCAAGCAATGCAGGGTCCCGCAATCTGGATCATGCTGGCTCTGACGGCATTAACCATGGCGGTTATCTGGTTGCTTCCGAAAGTCACAAAGGCTGCCCCATCATCTTTGGTGGCAATCTTGGTGGTCACCTCTATCGGCATTGCCCTGAACAAAACCCTCCCGGCAAACTTGGCAGCAACGAACCAGAACAACGTGGTAATGACCGTCGGGGACATGCTGACGACCAATGCAAAGGTGGCAGCCGCAAAAATGGCTGTCCGCCAAGACTTAACTTCAACCAACAGTGCAAACAACGCAAATCCGACGACAGCAGATCAACGGGCTGATGATGCATCCATACAACTGGCGATGGAATCGATTGACCCTGATTCTATGAGCATCCGAGCTGGACTTCCCACCCTCTTCTTTTTGTCTCATTCCATTCCACCAATCAATCTCGAAACACTCTGGATTATTCTTCCATTTGCCGTGATCCTGGCTGCGGTTGGCCTTATCGAATCACTGATGACACTCACATTGATCGATGAAATCACCGAAACGCAAGGTAGCAGTAACCGTGAATGCCTTGGTCAAGGTGCCGCCAATCTCCTTTGCGGAATGTTCGGGGGAATGGGTGGGTGTGCCATGATCGGCCAATCGCTGATCAACGTGGAATCAGGAGGACGGGGAAGAATTTCTGGTATCTTCGCGGCCGGCAGCTTACTCACCTTCGTGCTATTTTTCTCGACTTGGATTGAAATGATTCCAATGGCAGCACTGGTCGGCGTGATGTTCATGGTTGTCATTGGTACGTTTGAGTGGGCCTCTCTGAAACTCTATCGAAAAGTTCCCCTCACTGACTTCCTTGTGATGGTCATTGTCACCCTCTACACCGCTGTCATGCACGATTTAGCTTCCGCCGTGATCATTGGCGTGATTGTTTCATCGCTCGCGTTTGCATTTAAGCATGCCAAGAACGTCAATGCAGAAGTCCGCATTAATGATCACGGAGCAAGGATCTATCAGCTACATGGACCACTTTTCTTTGCATCAACAACACAGTTCAAAGAAATCTTCCAACCAAAAGATGACCCCGAGTGCGTGATCATCGATTTCTACTTCACCAAGGTGTATGACCACTCCGGTATGGAAGCAATTCACAGCGTCGCACAAAAGTATCAGCAACTTGGGAAAACGCTGCACCTGACTCATCTGAGCGAAGACTGCCGCGAGATGCTGAAGAATGCTCAGGATCTTATCTCAATTCAAATGTGGGACGAACCGCAATTTCACGTCTCCACCGATCGTTTAACTAGCGTGGGTCCCAGAACCGAGAGCTGAATGGGGCCGATTCCGTCAGGCAGGTCCGATCGATTAATTATCGAGCATCGCACATCAACGCCTTCTCTTATTAGGTTCATTGCATCGGGGCAATGTTTTTGGGAACCTAACTCGTCGTCCACCTGATGGCAGAACCACAACTGAGTAAAATCACAACCGAGTTACTGTTCAGGCCATCGGACATGAGCGGCGTAAGGTAAGTATCGATTGGATTCGGATAAGTAGTGCCAGCCCGTGACGAATGCACTTCCATCATCATCCCGAGTATTGCTTCCGTAAAACAAGACTCGATCTCGACCAAGAATATTCTGCGCAGACGCTTTTAACGCGATCACTTCACCCCGCCACTGTTCCAGGTCATAGACCACCCAATGCGTTTCTCCCTCGCAAGTGGCAATTCCACACAACGTAAGTTCTCCATCGGGCGAACACAGGAAAGAGGCATAGGACTCACCCTTGGGATGAAACCAGCCGAGACGCTCCACCGAGGACGGTTTCTCACCGTTGGTGCGCAATCGATACAAGGCTCCCTTGGAGGTCGTGAATAAGCAATCGCCATTCTTTAGGAAGGCAAAACCTGTAATGCCGTGAGAAGAAAAATCTGAGGTCGCTCCGTAATCATCGATTGGATGAGAGGCAACCTCTTTCATCTGGTCGTCGTATTCAATCAACTGAACAATATAGTTTCCTTCACCTCGAAGAATCACTCGAGGTACATAGGCGTGCTCCTCCAGATCAACGATTAGATTTCGAGAAATGTGACCACCGGAGGAACCAACTTGGATTTTCTGAACGGCCGCTGTCTCCGTGTCGTATTGATAGAGGATGTGTTGGTAATATCCCAACGCATAGACGTAGCGACCGGTGCATCCCGTAGCAATGATCGCTTCTGGAATCGCCAGAAGGTGTTCCCATTGACTGACGGTCTCTGATGTTTGATTGGCAGAAACCGGCACACGCCACAAATTAGACCCGTAGATCGGCAAACGCGAACCATCCTCCGTCTCGCCTTGCTCATCCATGGACGCAAAGTAAACATAACCATCGTCGCCTTGCACGGGTTTGGTGTGAATCTTCATCTGAGTCATCGATTCACTCGCGATTCTGAGACGTCTCAAATTCGCGAGCGTGTCACCAGCGAATGTCGCTGATTCACGTCCGGGTGATAGACGACACAGGGCAGCAGACGCCTCATCACCAAAACAGGAAATGCCAAAATAGACATTTCCATAATCATCCCTTCCCGTCGCTCCCCAGATGGCGTGCTCAAAATCAACTTCGGGAAGTTGAATCTCCGTGATCTCTGGAGCCAACTTCCATCGAATTGACGAATCCTCAAAGACTGTCCCTAGTCTCTGCTCACTGCTTCGGACCGACTGCGCGGTAAATTGCTCAACGGCAATCGGGGTCAAAATCTCTCCCTCGCTCAACAAACCCAGGCTGGACGGATCTGAATTGACTACGACTTGCTGGTCAGAGTTATTGACCTTTGCGGAAAACGTGCCGTCAGTCTCGTCAAGACACCCCATGCAGGTGGCGAGAACCGTGAGAATCGAGGTCTGAACCAATCGGCGAAAATACTTCACTGGAATCTCTTTTAAAAAGTCCTCTGCGGATTCTACTTGGATGACACCTTCCAAAGCTGCTTCAAAACGATTGAATTGATTCCTGATTGGCTGATTCACTTAATCGCTTCCATCTTTCATCTGAACTCTCCATCACCACCGACACGAACCAGATCTCTGGGCTACGCAACGCCTTCTTTTCTAAACGCATAAATTCACACGACACCACAGCTACCCCTCGACCTGCCAAGAGAAATTTTCTGCCAACTCGTTGGTCTCCAAACGATATCAGACAGACGGTGGATTGATGGTAAAACAATCGATACCACGCTCTTGGGGCCATAACCGTCTTGAGCAATATCCCCGCCCAAAGAGAGGTACTCAATCAATGACTAGACTCAGCTTAATCGCAGACCAAAGAACAGGTCTCAACGGTGGAGAAACGGAGTGACTTACCACCTTGGCGGTACCATGTCGTAGCGATTCTAACGATAAAGTTCCCATCCCTGCCAATTCAAAAGATTCTCCCGACATCAATTCATCAAAATCCAAAATCTCAAAACATGGTAAACTCGTGAGGAACCACATATTCTGGCAGATGAATAACCATGCCTACACCTTCAAATCTCAAGGCTATTGCAATGAAAAATAATGTTTTTTGTCTTGGTCGACGTCGTCTTATGCAATCCACCTTGGCAATTGGATCCGCCGCCTTTACCACCCCCGGCGTTTTTGCAGATCTACTTGAAACACCATCTCAAACCGAGGGTCCGTTCTACCCCAATCATCTGCCACTTGACACCGACAATGACCTGTTGGTGATCAATGAATCCATCACACCAGCGGTGGGCGACATCACTCACCTGTCAGGCCGCGTGTTGGACGCCAAGGGCAATCCAGTTCGCAACGCCTTTGTCGAAATCTGGCAAGTTGATAATCAAGCGGTCTATCTCCATACCGGAGACAAAACAAACCGTGCGAATCAAGACACCAACTTTCAAGGATATGGTCGTTTCCTGACGGATCGAGAGGGTCGGTATTATTTCCGAACCATCAAACCCGTTCCCTATCCCGGGCGAACCCCTCACATTCATGTGGGTGTCAGTCGCGGTGGTAATCGTCTGCTGACGACCCAACTCTATGTCAAAGGCCATCCGAGCAACGCAAAAGATGGACTACTCAATCGACTTGACGTGAAAGCACAACGACAACTTCTTGGTGACTTTAAACCTCTAGCTCACTCCAAGCTTGGTGAATTGGCGGTGGATTTCGACATCATTCTTGGGACCACACCCGATGATGATGAGCGAAAAAATCTTCGTGGTGTTGCGAAACCACTTTGGAAGTCACGCGGCTAAACTGCAGCACCGACAGATACCTTCGCCGCCCCACCTACATGCGGGCGGGGGGCCAGAGTCCTCTCAAGAACTCATCACGAAAGCTCAGTCTTGTATTGCTGATAGAACCATCGAGTGATCTCACTTGATACCCCATCGTCTCCTAACGCTTCACCTGAAAGCTTAGAAACCGAATCGACAACGAACCAGTTGAACACCTCCGAATCTGCCGAAGCGACCGTGACCAGCTAATCGAACACTCAGACCTGATCCGACCGCCATGATTTACACCGAGGTAAAATCACCCTCTGCCGGCCCCAACCCTGATAATGGTTAAAGCCCGAATGATTTCGGGAACATTTGTCTGGCCGAATCCTGCAACCCCACGCTAGCGGTGGTATCTTTGAGAACAGGCTTGCGTCTCAGCTACGCTCTCAATCAATAAGCCAAATCTTAATTGCGGATACCTCATACCAAGGCTGCGAAGGCGGCAACTCAGGGAGAACGCATGGTGAAATTCCGATTCCTGTTTCTATGCCTAATTGCAGCACTCCTCACTGGGTGCGATGACCGTCGACCGGATCAACCCTTAATCGAGGATGTGTCTCCGGAAAAACCTGAACTTGACTCGGCCAATGCCGCAACGCCCCCCCTCGATGCAGACAACAGCGTAACGTTCAGCTTTGCTGTTGTCCCTCAATTCGGCACACTACATTTTGCGAAGGTTTGGCAACCACTGATTCGCGACTTGGAGGCAAGAACCAGCCTGAAAATCAACCTCATCGCTACCCCCTCGATCCCCGATTTTGAAACAGGTTTCAGTGAAGGACGTTTCGACTTCGCTTACATGAATCCTTATCACTACATCTGCGCAAAACGAGACCAAGGTTACCAGCCATTACTTCGGGATCAATCAAAGCAACTGAAAGGTATCCTTGTGGTCAGGGAGGATTCTGAAATTGAAATCCTCGAACATCTACACAACGCAAAAATAGCGTTCCCCGCACCAAACGCGCTCGGCGCATCCCTGTACCTACGGGCCTTGCTTGACCGGGAGCACGGCATCGCCTTCACCCCCGTCTATGTCAACAGTCATGACTCGGTTTACTTGAATGTCGTTGCAAACCAAACCATTGCTGGTGGTGGTGTCAAAAGAACCCTCTCGAGTCAACGAGAAAATATTCAGAAACAACTACGCGTTATCTATGAAACCCCTGGTGTTGCACCACACCCGATTGTTTTTCACCCACGAGTCAAAGCTGAGATCGCCAAACAAGTATTCGACGCAATCGTCGGAATGAGCAAATCGGCCACGGGGCGAGAACTTCTGGGCCAGGTTCCACTCTTGCAACCCGGACCCGCCATCGATGAGGATTATCAGACCCTTACTGAACTGAATTTGGAAACCTATTACGTTGCCCCTGATGCCGAGACGGGGGCGTCATGAAACTGCCTAACTTCGCATTCAAACTAGGATTCCGAATACAGGTAATTCTAGCGAGCTTTGTCATCGCGATGGCAGCGTTTCACCTGATCTACTGGCAACCAAGAATGGAGGCAAAACTACGCCAGTCGTTTGAGCAGAATATCAATCGCAACCTCGATAGCATCTGCTTGGCTATCGCGCCAAACCTTTACAGCGGCGATGCGGCCGGTGCAACAGAACGCATTGAATCATTTCTGAAACAGTACAACGAAAAACCTTTTGCTGAGACGGACATTGCTCTGGCATCAGAAGAGCCGGGAAGAGACATCAGCGTTCGCCATATCGAACTCTGGAATGCACAAGGAGGACTACTCTATCGATCAGGGTCGGAAGATACCGACTCGGAAAATGAATTCCGTCCGGACGACCCCAACTTACTGGACTTTTTCAAGCGGGTGAATTTTGGAAAAGGCCCAGAAGGAAACGTTGGTGAAATCAATGCTTGGTTTGATATCAGCGGAGCGATTGCCAAGGAGCACCAGTGGTTGCTTTGGTATGAAGAACTGCAACTTGCACTATTCCTTTGCCTTGCTCTGGTGACCGGCTGGGTACTTGACCGCAATGTAAGAAAGCCACTCACTCTACTCGCTCGAGCATCGCAATCATTGTCTGACGGCAACTACAAGGCTGAAATCCCGGCACCCTCGAAAGATGAAGTTGGCATTCTAGCGTCGGGATTCGATCAAATGCGGCAAGAATTGCACCTCAGGCTCGCGGAACTAGAGCGAGCCAAACGGACTGCTGAAACAGCAAACCAAGCGAAAAGCCAATTCCTCGCGAACATGAGTCATGAAATTCGCACCCCGATGAATTCAATTATCGGGATGAGCGAACTGCTTGCGAAAACAAAGTTAAACACGAACCAAACACAGTACCTATCAGTCTTCACGGACTCGGCGAAGTCGCTTCTGGATATCATTAACGAAATCCTCGACTTCTCAAAAATTGAAGTCGGCAAACTAAAGCTCGATGACGCTCCGTTCAACCTCTACGACCTTGTCGGAAACAGTCTCAAGACACTTCGTTTTTCACCCTACGCCAACGGTCTTGAACTCACCTGCCGAATCGCGGCTGATGTCCCAGAGATGATCAGTGGTGACGAAACACGTCTACGTCAAGTGATTAACAATCTTGTCGGGAACGCACTCAAATTCACGGAAGCGGGCGAGGTCAATCTGAACATCGATCAAATTAACGCCACAGAAACCGAAACAGAACTGCACCTTTCGGTGACTGATACCGGATGCGGAATCGCTAGTAACCAACACGACATCATCTTTGAACCGTTTGAACAGGCAGATACATCGGATACTCGCAAACATGGCGGTACAGGCCTTGGACTGGCTGTCACACAGGGAATCTTGCGAGCAGCTAACGGGACAATCTGGCTCGAAAGTCAGATTGGCCAGGGAACCACCTTCCACCTGCACTGGACGTTCAAGAAAGACAATTCCAAGGAACACACGAATTCAAAAATTGCTGATTCACAATTTGATACCGCAGTCATCATCGACGGCAACGAATCGAGTTTGAGATGCTTGTCAGAAATCCTCAATCAGCAACAACTAACAACGCATTCGTTTCAAACCATCGAAGATGCGATTTCTGCGTTCCGGGATTCAAATTCAGACGGTGAAGCAACGCTAGTACTATTCGATAATCGGGTGCATGGCGAAGATGCCCTGATAACGGCAAACCAATTGAAACAGAACCCCGGCTTCGAGAAAGCAACCTTCGTAGTCTTGCTCGCAGATCCTCAAAATGAGCACCCCAATGATTCACCGTCATTGATCGCAGCTGTTTTGCTGAAACCGGTGAAACACTCTGAGATAAAAAGTCTTCTCGAAAAGAGTCATACTTTCAAAACCACGCAACAGATGAGCACGATTGCCGTTGACAAAAAAGAGCCAAAACTTCTTGATGCGGACCAAGAAAACACGTTACCCACTTCAGACGAGAAAAACGCCCTAAATGTTCTGATCGCCGACGATGTTGCCTCTAACCGATTCTTGGTAACCCACCTCTTAAAACATCAAGGCCATCGCGTGACCACTGCCAAAAATGGTGAGGAAGCAATCAAAGCGTGGCAACAGATTCGCCCCGATGTCATCTTGATGGACATCCAAATGCCCGTCATGGACGGCCTCGAGGCAACCAAGAAGATTCGCGAACTTGAAAAGATCGAGGATCAACCCGTAACCATCATCGCGGCAACCGCCGGTGCAATGATCGCTGACAGAGAAAAGTGTCTTCAAGTAGGGATGAACGACTACATCTCGAAACCAATTAAGATGAAGGATTTCTACAGAGCCTTGCAGCACGCCCCAAAATAAGGGACGGCAGAGCAAGCCTCAGAGAGCGAATGCATTGATTGTTGGCATTCAGTGCTTACCCAAACAGCAACCAAAGAAAGTTGACCGCCCGCATAAATTTGCACTCTTTGCAAATCCAGAGCCATCTTCTTTGCACAACTTTCACTGCAATCAGGATTTCGCAATGCAATCCAACGAGCACATTCAAAAGTCACCCTGCGAGCGAATTTCATGAAACGTCATTTAACGTTAACGCGAACGACGACTAACCACTGAATCACCAACCGAATAACACTTCCCGACAAGATCTACTTTGCAGCAAACACAGGGCTTGCAATTAAATCTAAAACGAGATCACGAAAACCAGCATCCTGACTCAAGTGGTGTCGGACGATTCCCTCCAATTCGCTTCTCTCGCGATAATTCATCTGACGTCCCGTTGCGTAAGTCATCAATTTTTCCGCGACACAAAGTCCAAATTGATCTAGGTGAAGTAGCATCCATTTCTTCAAGTCAACCACGTCCTTCAGCTCGGTACCGTCTGGCATTACCACCCTCGAATCAATCGGCATTCCTCCATTCGGCCAGCGATCTCTCCAACGGCCGACTGGATCAAAGTTTTCAAGAACGATACCGAGTGGATCGATGCGATGATGACACATGGCACATGTCATATCTTCAGTGTGAAGCGTTAAAAGTTCTCTCGGTGTTTTTGCGCCGTTCGTGTCGGGTGTGATGGGCGGAACCGCATTTGGTGGCGGTGGCGGTGGACTGCCCAAAAGGTTATCGAGTACCCAAACTCCACGCAGTACAGGCTGAGTGTCCACACCGTTGGCGGTGGCCATCATGACTGCGGATTGCCCCAATAACCCACCAAAACGTCCGCCCCGTGGCAGCGAGATACGCTGCAAATTGTTCACCTTCTGTTTATCAAACTCCTGATTCAACTCATAGATGTTCTTTGCGATTCGCGGAGATGTCCACGTAAAGTCGGGATCAATAAAATCTCTCAGCGGACGGTTCTCTCTCAAGATTTCGGCAAAGAAGTTCTCAACCTCCAGTTTCGCATTCTTCTGATCCGTTTTCGTAAATTTAAACATGCCGTCGGGCATGATATCTGCGAGCAACCGCGTGCCAAGCCACTGCTCAGTGAAATCAACAACGAATGAGGATCCAGCACTACTCGGCAAAAGTCGCTCAGCCTGATCCCTTAAAACAGCTGGATCGGACAACCGCTCAACTTTCTTGATTAGTCGATCATCGGGAGGCCGCTGAGTGAGGAAATAGGAGAGACGCGTGGCCAAATCGTAGTCATCCAGTGGACCATCTTGAATGCATCGATAAAGGAAACGCGGAGAAATTAAAACATGCCGAATCAGCAAATGCATCGCTTCGTCTTCAGAGTGACCGTCCTCCAAATGTTCGTTGAATAAACCTATCCAAATCTGGGCGGTTTTCTCATCTACCGGTCTCCGAAAAGCTCGCTTCAAGAATCGACGTATCGCCTCTTCACTCGCGGCGCTGCCACCCAAAAAACGCGCACGTAAACGTTTCCGAGTCAGCTCCTTGGGTCCCTCAACGATTTCCTTTGGACCTGAAACTTTCAAGCCATGCACCTCGAGTGCCGGGCCGTTTTCAAAAACATCAAACACAACCGTTTCTGCGTACAGGACTGGATTACCCATGATCTTCTTCAACAACGCCTCTTGCTGCTCAGCATCGATCAGAGGCAGATCCTCGTTGGATAAATGACTCTTGACTCGCTCCCAACCAATTCCGCCGCGAAAGCCCTGCCCCTGCTCACCATTTAACATCGCATGCCAAGCGGCAAGGTAACGTGGATTTTCTTGACCCTTAGCTTCAAAAAACTTTCGCAATGCTGCTTTGTCAGCTTGATCACTGTCAAGCTCGGCATTCGCCCAATGCAAAACCAACGTCTGACCTTCATGCAGGATCGCCTCAAATTCAAAAATCTCCGGGGACTCCTTCGTTACAACAATTTCCTGAAGCAGTCTCAAAGAACCATGGCTCACGCCATCTGTGCTGGACACATCCCTGGCAAGCACCTTGGCCAACATGGGTGGGCCTTCCGCCCTGGGACGAAATGCAGACAACCTCACCGAGATTCCATACACCCCTGCCACCTTTGCTTCGATGCGACTGGGCCACGTGCAACTGCGTTGAATCGGATCACACTTCATTCCCAATCGCATCGCATCACCGACAACTTTGGACGACGAATAACTAATCACCATCTCATTGGGTCCGGCGTGCTCAGTCGTCGCCAAGGGAACCTTCCTCGGTGGCGGAAATAATTCATCCGCAACCTGCCTAGCAGATTCTGAATAAGCTTCAAATAGCTGGGGTGATACGACTAGACCCTCACCGAGATTCGTAAATCCATGAAGCGGTCGATCAGCGGGAAATCCGGGTGGTAGATTAAAATCCTGAAGGTTAAACAGGGACTGAATCGTCCGCTGGTATTCATCTCGATTCAATCTCCGCGGTGGTGTCCCACCAATCGATAGGCTTTCCGTCAACTGCCGATCGATCCAAGCAATCATTTCAGCTCGATCATCCTGGGGAATCACATCTGAACCGTCAGGTGGCATCGCACCTGACTTGATGAGGTCGAGCACTCGCTCCCAATGCTTTGGTGATACTGAAACGTCATCGAGACGAATTAGTTCCTGCAACGAAAATCCAGAAGGCGTTGCACCCAGTGGAGCGTCGGCTGGTTCTTCATTTTTTGCAGTCCCTGATACCTTCGCATTCGAAAGACTTCGGTCGTGAATCGAGATCGAATCATCATGGCACTCAAAACAGTACGATCGAAAGAAGTCTCGGACTGCCGGAGCAAAGTTAGACTGCGAATCATCTTGACCGTGGACCAAGACAGGAAAAAAGAACGCAATCAGCAGCCATCTGACCATCAAGAATTGATCCATCGTCTTAACTGAAAAGGTGGTTGAGATTTTGCTTGGCATTTGAAAACTGATCAACTTCCACCCCAAGCTGATGCATCAGCGTAAGGTAGAGGTCACCGAGCAGTGGCGCACCCGCTTCCTTTCTCTCGACCGCAAGATGCTGTCCATGACCAAAGCCTCCACCAGCGACCAAGATTGGCAGATTACTATTTGCATGACGGCTTGCATCACCCATTCCCGTACCCAGCAACACGATGGTGGAATCCAATAATGGCTTACCGGTCGAATCGGTCTTTAATTTCAAATGATTTAAGAAGCCATTGAAACATCGCATGTGCTCACGTTCCACCTTCACTAGATCAGCAATAGCATCCGCATTGTTACCGTGATGTGAAAGCGCGTGGTATCCAGCCTGCAACGTCCTGCCGTCAATTGTGAACACTTGTCCCAAACCGCCGATGAACAAGGTCATCACACGAGTTGAATCAGTTTCTAAGGCTAACGCCATCAAATCATACATCAATGTCTCAGCCTCAAGCTGAAGCGTCGGTGCAACGGGATCATAGTCGGGTAATTGATAATCCGTTGACGGTACCGGGAGATCACTGGCCAGCTGTCGCGTCATCCGACGCTCGACCTCCCTCAGTGAATCAAAGTACTCATTGAGCTTGACTCGGTCGGCACCGGAAACGCTGCGTTGAAGCTGGTCCGCATCCTCAAGCACGGAATCCAAGGCGCTCTTGCCCGATTTGAGGAGATAATCGGTCCGTTTCCGATCAGCCTCGGTCGCAAATAGCTTCCCATAAAGAACTGAAGGTCGCTGGATCATCGGCAAGGCAACACCACGTCGAGTATGACTCATCGTTTGGCTCGCTTTTCCCGCGCTCAATTGAATGGACGGAAAACGTGTCTCCCGGCCAATACGATCAGCGATCTGCTGGTCAAGCGAGTAAGCATTGGGGGACTGGCCGCACAAAAAATTGTTCCAAGCCGCATGTCCATTCGGAGCTCGGTGATCTAACCCAGAAAACACAGTGAAGTGGTCTCGGTGATCAGCTACCTCACCCAACAAAGTCGAAAACTGATACTCACGACCCGTTTGCTTGGGGAAAAATGCATCCCGGTAAAATCCGAGGTAGGTTCCAATGCAAACAAGTCGACTCGCTTTGCCCAAATCGGCTTGCCCAACATTTGAGGACTCGTCGGAATCAGCCAATGACTCAAGCTGCGGCAAAGCAATTGATATACCAGCAGCCTTCAATACCTGTCTTCGATGCGAGTTGTTGGGTCTCATCTTCTGTTTCTAATCTTCTGTTTCTGATCTTGTGTTTCACGTCATGGCATCGTCTTACGTTGCCCAAACCGGGTAACCCAAAACTTGTGAGTCTTGAAGGTCCAGCTTACTTCAGTAGAACACTCAACGCATCTCCACCAACCGATCCCGGGAACTCATTATAACTCAAACCCAAACACAAACTGCTTCAACAGATCAACGCAATAACGCCATCAGCAAAATAACAGGTAAAAATGGAAAACATCGAGTAAAAAAGAACTGATCTTCAAGCCAGATCATTTTAAAAAGTGTCACCAGCGTGCTCGCTGGCTAACTGATAGCCTTCGTACAATTTGGGTCGAATTCGAAAGATTGTCTTATCGAATCCCACAAGCAGCATGGATACAACTTTTTTTACGGAACAGCGAGCGGGCGAGTGTCGCTCTCGCACGCTTCCTTCAATTGCAACTACGTTTTATCGATGATGCACAAAAGAATCTCGGCGTTCATCGAGAAATGCAAATTAGGGATTATCCATCAACTTAATTAGAATCATCTCGTGGATCAGCCACCTTAACGAGAATTAATCAGTCGGCGTGTTGATTCGCTCCAGAACTGCCCCTTTTCATTTTGAAGAAGCAATCGAAAGTAGAGTTGGCCGGCTGTGCCTTCCCCAGCAAGCAACTGATTCAAGGTGACCTGATTCCGTTCCTTCACAGGACTCTCTAATTCCAGTGAATGCTTCCATCGATCTTTCAATGTCAAACCCTCTCGATCACCCCAATAAAGTGTTACGGTAGGCCTGCTTAGACCATCCTCCACCAGATACTCAATCTGTAAATCATCCCCAACACGGTTGAGTCGTTGCAAGCGAATCGCGGAAGGAACACTTTTCAAGGAGGCAAGCACTTGGGGTTCAAGATATGGTTGATCACTCATGGATGGCATTTTAGGGTTTGCAATAACGCTCTCCTTCGCAGGATGACGATACCCCCATGCACCTGTCTCCAAAAAGAACCAGCCGTCAGAGGTTACACCACGATTGGTGTGGGTCAGCCCAGTCTCTCGGTCGACATTGGAATTAGACATAAGATCAAGGGCGTGCCAAGAATCTTGATCATCCATCACCCACCCTCGGTATCGCATGGCACGAGCGTAAGGCCCAGTACGTTGCACGTGCGGTGGTCCCGGCACCTCAACAAAACTGCCGACCCACAACGACTCTAATGGATTGCCCTTGTTGAACTGATTTCCAACGGCAAACAATTCCCAGCGATTCTGCGAAGCGAGGTAGAAATAGCTAAAATAAGTGTTGTACATCTCTCCTGGCTCGACACGTAAGGCAAAAGCCTGACGCTGTCCCTGATAACCTGACAAAGGCTCCCAGTCGCGGACCTTCACGCCAGTTCCCTCATGACCAAATCCGCCAAAAGTAGCGTTGCGATTACCGATTGCGAGCAGGTGCGATAACTGCTCAATCGGCGGTTCCTCTTTTCCTCTTCCATAAGACCACAAGGAAAAATTAAAGCCTGTGTTAACGCGTCCATCAGACTTCCAGGTTGGGCCGTAATAACCGAAAGGGGTTGTGATGGGTGAGTAAAACCCCAACGTTCCCGGGACTGCATCCATTTCCATTACCCATAGCCGAACGGGTCGGGATACCGTGGAGGATGTGAATTTGGTGTGCGCCGCAGCAGGCCTCCATCGCTTGCGTATCACAGAAGCCCCTTGCACGGCATCACCTGTCAACTCAATGCATAAAAGCTTTGCTGTATCTCCTCCTGCGACACACTCCAATTCAACGCCCTGCTTGGCGGTCTCGTTAATTGACAAATCAACTTCAGCAACCATCACAGACTCTTCGCCGCTCGATTTTGTTGAAAAGTTGAACGACTCACTTCCAGCGCGTAAAACAAAACGAGACTGGTCATTGCTTGAGGACATCCAAACCCGAATATGAACCACCCCCCTCTTTTCTGACCACCAAGACCACTGTGCAACGTCACCAACATCCCACTTCCCAATCCACTTGTATGACTTTCCACCATTGAATTTCTCCACATCCGGAACCTCACCTTGTCCATCAGCAAGCAAACCAAGCCGAGGAAAAAAGGATTCATTGGCCGTCAGATAGAGACTTCCGTCAACTGTGGGCTGAAGTCGATAAACCTCAGCCTGGCCAGCCGTAATCTGGCTCCACTTCAGCTCAGCGCCCAACTGCCCCATCCCACTGGTCAAGGGGATCTCGGCGAGAATTGATGTCCATGTTGAAAAGAAGAGGGCCATCGTGAATGAACCCGCTGCGATCCGGCCACCGCTCGCAATCAAATGCTTCGTGAATAATTTCATAGAGAGTGCCAGTGGAGAAGCGTTAATTTTTTTCTTGCGTTGGGTATACCGGACTCGAATCTCATGATTCCTTTGTGGATACCCTCTGAATTTACCCTTTGGAAACCTGCTCGCCAACAAGCAAGCGCAGTCGCCTGTGAACCTTAGCAAAATCCAAACCAATCGTGAGAGCCTCAGCCTGATTCCTCTCACCATGCCTTCACTTAAATAGATTACTTCAGGCGATGCCACACCACTCAACCGTTTATCCGTTATCCTTGAAGAGGGAGAAGAATTGGTGATGGGATGGAGATTACTTCCAGAATCTAAATTCAGTTGTCAGCCGGTAAGAAAACAACTCGCCGGCACTTGCAATCCGGCAATTAAAAATTGATTAGTCAGCACACGGCACATCTTGATGAAGCAGACAAAAAACACAAAACTCGCGATGCTCGTGATCGTAACAATCCTTTCAGCGATCAGCAGCGATCCCGTAAATGGACAAACCATCAGTGAACAGCAAACTCCAAATGTTCTCCTAATTATGGCCGATGACCTCGGCTGGAAAGACCTACACTGCCAAGGCAACGACAAGATTCGAACACCGAACCTGGATCGTTTGTCAACTCAGGGCGCACGTTTCACAGACGCCTATGCAGCGGCACCTGTCTGCTCGCCCACACGTGCAGCCATCATTACCGGACTGGCACCAGCAAGGCTGAAAATCACGCAACATGGACCCGACATCAAGGCGTTTTGGCCCGAGGACAGAACGATCCAACCACCGCCCTCAAATAATGAATTGCAGCATGATCGAATAACGCTCGCGGAACATTTCCAATCGATGGGATACGCCACCGGATTTTTTGGCAAGTGGCATCTTGGTAACGCGGAAACCTTCTGGCCCACTCATCATGGATTTGACTTAAACATCGGCGGATGCGGTTTCGGAGGTCCACCAACCTATTTTGACCCCTATCGAATCCCCACGCTTGCATCACGTAAGCAGGGTGAATATCTAACCGATCGACTCGCGGATGAAGCCATCGACTACATACGTCGGCAACATGAGAGACCCATGTTCATTTGCTTGTGGACCTACAACCCACATTATCCCTTTGAGGCTCCGGAGGAACTGATTAAGCCGTATCAAGGCAAGGAAGGCCCAGGCCTTAAGAATCCAATTTATGGTGCGCAACTAGAAGCAACAGATCGCGCAATTGGCCGTGTACTCACCGAACTAGACAAACAGAACCTAGCTGATAACACTCTTGTCATTTTCACCAGTGATAACGGAGGCTGGTCAGGCGCTACCGACAACCAACCTCTTCGGTCGGGCAAAGGTTATTTGCATGAAGGCGGACTGCGAGTCCCGCTCATTATTCGTTGGCCAGGACACGCCACCGCAGGTGACATAATCAAGACACCCGTTATCAGTATGGACTTAACCGCCACCATGATCGACGCGGTTGACAGAAAGACCGACTCGACATCATCGGGCAAGGACGCCCCAAAACAACATGCTGGCGAGACCCTCACCGAATCAACACTTGACGGCCAATCGCTGCTTCCGCTGCTGCGTGGCAAAAAGCTAAAACGTGATACCCTGTTTTTTCACTACCCACATTTTGCTTTTCACAAAGCTAATCGTCCCGGTTCGGCGATTCGACGGGGCAAGTACAAATTAATTCTGCACTACGATGATGAGAGCATCGAGCTGTACGATCTTTCTAATGACATTGGCGAGACAAACAACCTCGCAGAATCGCGTCCTGCAGTTGCAAACAATCTACGTACCTCACTGGAACATTGGCTGAACGAAACAGACGCTGACCGTCCCACAAAAATTACTCAGAAATAATCTACCTCGGGCATTGAGCGGCCCGTCATCTTCGCCAGCAATGGCGTCCTTTTTGGCGAGTCGACTTATTAACAGGCAAGGGCAGGATCCCCCCGCAGTTCATAGCAGTGCGGCTAATTCCCTGAAGGTAGCGACCGGCAGACCAAGCCTCGCAATCCATTATGCGCGGATCGCCTGTACTGCCTTACTGTGCTGGTAAAACTGCAGAAAAGCTGTGGAGACTGCGAACTTCGACCCGAAGCAATCGCGAATCAGACCGAGTGAGAAACTGGCAGATCAAGATTCAATCTCAAAGCCATTACGATAATCACGTGCAACTAAATTTTGGGCCATTGCGTCGCCGATAATTTGTTGCTTCTCCGGATCCCAAGTCAACTTTCGATTAAGTCGCGCGGCAATCCCAGACAGATGACACGTCGACAGGGCGCGATGGTGACTGAACACATCAGAGATCGGCTCCTTTCTATCACGAACACCTTCAAAGAAGTTTCGAAAGTGATCAACAAGGGAACGATTCTTGTAGGCCTGTTCCATTGCACCCTCAGGCAGTGGGCTTGAAGCAAGCTGCTCCACCGGCTCACCAGTAATCCGACCACGATTGACGAAAATTCGACCTTCGGTGCCCTCAAACAGAATCCCGTTTCCTCCGTCGTGACGAATTTCAATCTCGACACCATCCGCAAACGTGGACAAAATCTGAAACTGAGTTGCTGTGTTGTATCGCGAGGGATCCAACGGATAGCCATCCTTAAACTCGACTGGGTGAACCACTTTCACAGGCGTTACCGATACGGGACCGGTCGCAGTTTTATCGAGGCCCCACGTCGCAATATCAACATGATGCGCTCCCCAGTCTGTTAGTTTGCCACCCGAGTATTCGTACCACCAGCGGAACTCATAGTGACAGCGTGACCAGCTCTGCGTTTCTCCGTTGGGCCCTGCTTTGTATCGGTAGTTTGTGTCAGTTACCGGACCTTGCCATTGATTCCAATCGAGACTCTGGGGAACATTCGCGACGGGAATCTCGGGACTGGTCGGTGCACCACCAATGCTGCAAGTTGCCTTCTTTAGCTTGCCAAGCCGCCCTGCCCGAATTAAAGCAATCGCCTGAATGAACTGACGACTACTTCGCTGCTGAGTCCCTATTTGAACGATTCGACCCGTTTTCTCACACACATCACAAATCCGACGACCCTCATCAATCGTTAGCGTCATCGGCTTTTCGCAGTAAACATCCTTGCCTGCAAGCATCGCTTCAATGGCAATCTTTGCGTGCCAATGATCTGGAGTACTGATGTGAACAATATCCACGTCGGCATTGTCCAAGATTGCCCGATAGTCGGCCTGCTGGCTCGCTTCATGGCCGTGCCACTGCTTGACCAGATCGCCTGCCATTTGGCGTCGACTGGAATCCGCGTCACAAACCGCAATGTAATCCCCATATTTCGTGAAATCAGGGGCAGACCCATAGGGACGATCCAATCCAGTTGCTCGCTGACACCAACGACTGCCTGTCCCAATTGCCGCGATACGGGGTCGATCGTTGGCCGACGTAAATGCGTAACCACGCCTGGTACGATTTAGTACCATCGCGGCTCCGGCAAATCCCAAGGTGGATCGGAGTGCCGCGCGACGTGAGACTAACGATGCCTGCAAAGATGATTTGTACATAAACCGAATCGTTGTAAGAGAAACAATGCCTGAAACTATAAAAAGTAAGCCCAACGAGTGCTCACCACTCTTCAAGTTTTGGTCAACCTAATCAATTTCCCATACGCGTGCCAAGATGCAGGAGCGATTCGCCGGACTCTCGGCCAGAAAACATCCTTCTCAACCGAAAAATGATAATGACCGTGAAACAAGTGCTTATTGCGAACGTTTCACGATGATCACTTGACGCAAAAACAGATGATTTGATAGCCGCATATTATCTCGTCGTTTTTGAATTGCTGCGTAGCTGCCACCGCTATCCATTCAATCACTGGTGAGACGTATTCAAATAACGCCTTGGGACAATCCATTGCCACCTCCCAAATCCATTTCGGTTGTGCTGTCAACGTATAACGCGCCTTTGTGGCTTGAGAAAACACTCTGGGGATACGCAATGCAGCAGGATTCTCCGGAGGAAATCATAATCGCAGACGATGGCTCAGACGAACGAACCAAGCGAGTCATTGCACTCATCCGCGATCAAACAACACTAAGCATCAAGCACGTCTGGCATCACGATGATGGCTTCAGGAAATGCGTGATCCTCAACCGAGCAATCGATGAAGCCTCAGGCGATTACCTAGTTTTTTCCGACGGCGACTGCATACCAAGAAGCGATTTCATTGGTTGGCATCGGCAACTCGCAAAACCCGGTCACTTTCTCTCCGGGGGCTACAACAAATTACCGATGGGTCTGAGTCGAGAAATCTCTGAGAAATCAATTATCTCAGGTGATGCTTTTCGCTTCCCTTGGCTATTAAGAAATGGCTTCATCCCCAATCGCCAGTCCTTGAGACTCGTCACGAAAGGCCTCATAGCTGACCTTGGCAACATGACCACCACCACCCGCCCCACCTGGAACGGGCACAATGCGTCCGGCTGGAAAAACGACCTAATTCAAGTCAATGGATTTGACGAACGAATGCGTTACGGCGGAGAGGATTGTGAACTCGGAGAACGACTGATCAATCTCGGTATCCAACCAATTCAGATTCGTTTTCATGCTATCTGCTTACACCTTGATCACAGTCGTGGTTATGTCAACGCGACTGACCTTGAGAGAAATTTAAGGATTCGACAAGCAACCCGAGCAGAGGCCCTGACTCGGACGAAATACGGCATCAGATCGCTTGCGAAAGCCGCTTAGGCGATACGTCGGTGTCAAACGGTCAGCAGACGCCACTGAAGGCAATCTGACCTCGTGATAGTAACAACGGGGGATGGCGGTATGACAGACTCATGCCCCCACTTCAGCATGAAGCCAAGGTTGGTTCCTTCTTCCAAAAAAGAAAATCTGAGAAGAATGCTCCTGACGGAAACTCAACAACCTGCCTTGCTTCAAGCCTGCCTCTGAAAATCATTGCTTCGCATGGCTGATTGTGGTGCCGAGAATTACATCGCATCTCAGATTGAGCGATATTATTCTTCTGGTGAATGAATCACACATTCAAAACACCATTCCATCTGAACAAATCATGTCAGAGATTTTATCTCAGTCTCCGTGAGAGATTTTTGGCTCGAAAACGCCCATCCTGTGTCGAAAAATCGGTTTTGTTAAGGGCTGCACAGCACGGCAACCCTTAATTGTAGATAAACTGATTAAGTTGATTCGGTGACCACAAGCTCACCAGTGAACGCTCCCTTTCCCCCGATCCTCAAGACTTTCGTTTTTCTCCTCGAAAAACCTTTCCGCCGCGCTTCGAGACAAATTGAATCATTCCATGCATTGCCTACCCAATCGCATTCATCAGAAAGCTTCACCATTATCGTTACTAGTTGCAACTTCAGTGTTCCTAACGACTGCGCTTTTAACAAGAGCAACGGTGAAAGCGGAAACGCTCACTGAAACAAATACCTCCCAGGATAGTTTGGCTGGCAAGGTCGACTTCGACCGGGACATTCTTCCGCTACTCTCTGACCGATGCTTCAAATGCCACGGGCCAGATGAATCCACACGGGAAGCGGACCTTCGCCTCGATACGAAGGAAGGTGCGTTCTCTGAGTCCAGTGCCACAGGCCCACCCATTCACCAAGGCGACTCAACAAAGAGTGAGCTTTATCAGCGGATCATTAGCGATGACCCTGACCTTCAAATGCCACCGCCAGAATCCGGCTTGAAATTGAATCAACAGGAGAGGAAACTTTTTAAACATTGGATTGATCAAGGCGCCGAATGGAAGCAACACTGGGCGTTCATCCCTCCAACAAAACCTGATGTACCACCCGCGGTTGCTGACTGGGATGCACAGCACTCCATCGATCGATTCATTCATCGAAAACTGATTGACTCAGGATTACAACCTCAAAAACCTGCGGAGAAGGAAACCCTGCTTCGGCGAGTAACCTTAGACCTTACGGGCTTTCCACCGACTATCGAAGCGATGGATGCATTCCTCGCCGACGACGCTCCAAACGCCTACGAAAGAGTGGTCGACCGTTTGCTCGAATCGCCAAGATATGGCGAGCATCTCGCGAGAATTTGGCTTGACGCTGCCCGTTACGCCGACACACACGGCCTGCATCTGGACAATGAACGACAGATATGGCCTTATCGAGACTGGGTGATCGAAGCATTCAATCGCAACCTTCCTTTTGATCAGTTCACGATTGAACAATTAGCTGGCGACCTGCTTCCAGAGCCATCCCTGCAGCAACGCGTTGCCACCGGATTCAATCGATGCAATGTGACAACCAGTGAGGGTGGTTCCATCGATGATGAATACTACGTTCGCTATGCCGTTGATCGCGTCGAAACGACTTCCACCGTTTGGCTAGGACTCACCTCCGGGTGTGCCGCCTGTCACGATCACAAATTTGATCCCTTAACGCAGAAAGAGTTTTACCAACTCTTCTCCTACTTTTTCAGCCTGACAGAACGAGCGATGGACGGAAACGCACTGCTTCCACCGCCAGCAGTCAAAGTTCCCACTGAAGCACAACAGCTACAAGAGCAACAACTCACCGCAACTGTCAATCAAATTAACGAAACACTTCGTAAGCAGCTCGATACCTACAGTTACGCTGACCCCGAACCGAATGCCAAGCCTATCAGCTTTCCCAGGTCAGACCAAATTTGGTTTGACGACTCTTTACCCGAGGGTGCGAAACCTCAAGGTGACGGGCCAGACCCGTGGAAATTTGTCAGCCAAGATAAACACCCAAGCTTTGGTGGCGAAAATTCAACCGTCCGTTCGGGACCTGGCCTAAACCAACACTTTTTTACTGAGGCAACCACGCCCCTGGTCATCGGCGAAAACGACTCGCTCTTTTCTTATGTTTACCTTGATCCAGAGAATCCCCCGGAGATGGTTCAACTGCAGTTTAATGATGGCAGTTGGGAGCATCGGGCCTATTGGGGTGCCGACAAAGGTCATGGTGCCGGACGAAACAATCCGTCGAATTTGAAAATGGGCGATCTCCCCGAAACCGGCAAATGGGTTCGCTTAGAAGTTCCCGCATCATCGGTTAACCTGAAACCAGGTGCCAAGCTCAACGGCTGGGCTTTCACACAGTTTGGTGGCACTGTCCATTGGGACCAAGCTGGCGCGGTAACGATTGCCCCGCTTAACGATCAGCAACTCGCTTCCATGAGTCGCTGGGAACAATATCAGAAGGAGTTCAAGAAGCCCGCTCTCGATGCGAACCTTCAAAAGATCGTTGAAACGCCGGAAGCGGATCGCAATGATGATCAAAAGAGGTTGCTTCGCGACCATTACTTGAAGTACGTCAATCCAGATTCCAAAACTCAATTTGCCCAGCTTCTTCAAAGCCAGATCGACAAGCAAGGCGAATTAACCAGTTTGACCAATTCCATACCATCAACTTTGGTGATGGAGGACCGTGCCGAACCGAGGCAGGCCTTTATTCTGGAAAGAGGTCAGTACACCGAAAAACGCGACCCCGTGTCACCTGCAACTCCTGAGTGGCTTGGTCCGCAACCTGAACAATCTGGTAACAACCGCTTTGGTCTAGCCAACTGGCTTGTGAATCCTAATCACCCACTGACTGCACGAGTCACGGTAAATCGGTATTGGCAGCACTACTTTGGCACTGGCATCGTGAAAACATCAGAGGACTTTGGTGTGCAGGGCGAACGCCCTAGCCATCCCGAATTACTGGACTGGCTTGCCGTCGATTTCATTGAATCCGGTTGGGACATTCGGCGCATGCAAAAACAAATTGTCATGTCATCCACCTATCGTCAGGCTTCGATTGTCAACAAAAAAAACACCGAAGTTGACCCCGAGAATCGCCTGCTCGCGCACGGACCACGATTTCGCCTCGATGCGGAAGTGATTCGTGACCAAGCACTCTACGTCAGTGATCTAATACATGATGAAATGGGTGGCCCAAGCGTTAAACCCTATCAACCCGAAGGACTCTGGAAGCCGGTTGGATTCGGTGGCAGCAATACCTCCGTCTTCAAGCAAGACAGTGGCGAGAAGTTGTACCGGAGAAGCATGTACACGTTCTGGAAACGTACTTCGCCGCCTCCCAGCATGACGACATTTGACGCGCCAGATCGCGAAACGTGCCAAGTACGACGAGCGAGAACCAACACTCCACTTCAGGCATTAGTCTTGCTCAATGACGTCCAATTTATCGAGGCAGCTAGAAAATTCGCCGAAAAAGTCATGCAGCTTCCCAACCTTCCCGACGACGAGAAAATCGTCTTTGCCTTTCGAAGTGTTGTTAGTCGCTACCCCTCTGAGGCAGAAACCAAAAGACTAAAAAATCACTTTGCCAATTACTTGGAACATTTCAACCAAAATCCAAAAGATGCAGGTGAACTTTTGTCAGTCGGTGAATCCATGCGAGATGAATCGTTAGACGCCCCTCGCGTCGCGGCCTGGACGCTCGTGACTCATCTTCTGCTAAACCTCAGCGAGACGATAACCAAGGGATAATTGCCAAAGGCATGCCCCACGATGTTCAAACCCGCTCGGTGCTGATCAACAACCGTTATCAGCCACAAAACAACACTCCCCCTGATACGCCAGACACGCGGCATGAATAACCATCACCCAATTCGCCAGCAACAACTTATCGAAACGCGACGACACTTTTTTGGAAAGGCAGCCACGGGACTGGGCAGTGCCGCACTTGCATCGCTATGTAATGAAGAACTTTTTGCCGACTCATCCAAGGCAACCGGCAATCAGGTGGGCATCCCTGAGCTGCCCCACTTTGCACCAAAAGCGAAACGCGTCATCTACCTTTTCATGTCAGGTGCACCTTCACAATTAGACATGTGGGACTACAAACCCAAAATGGCCGACTGGTATGACAAAGACCTACCAGAAACGGTACGCAACGGCCAACGCATTACCACCATGACATCGGGTCAAAAACGTTTCCCCATCGCACCGTCAATCTTTAAATTTGATCAGCACGGATCGAATGGCGCATGGGTGAGTGAATTACTGCCGCACACGGCAAAAATGGTTGATGACCTAGCCGTTATCAAGACGGTTAACACCGAAGCAATTAATCACGATCCAGCGATCACTTACATTCAAACCGGTAGCCAATTGCCGGGTCGACCGAGTACGGGTGCATGGCTTTCCTATGGACTGGGAAGCATGAACGAAAATCTACCGGCTTTTGTTGTCCTTCATTCAACCGTCAATGGCGGGTTTGGCGGACAGGCACTCTACGCCAGATTGTGGGGCGCAGGTTTTCTATCAACGCGACATCAGGGTGTTAGCCTGCGTTCAACGGGCGATCCCGTACTCTACCTTTCAAACCCAAATGGTCTGTCTAGTAAACTTCGTAGACAAATGCTCGACCAACTCGCCGAATTCAATCAAGAGCGATACGACCAAGTCGGTGACCCCGAGATTCAATCCAGAATCGCTCAGTACGAAATGGCTTACCGTATGCAAACGTCCGTGCCAGAATTAACCGACATTTCAGATGAATCGGACGCGACCCTTGAGATGTACGGTCCAGAAGTCAAGAAGCCGGGGACATTCGCGGCCAATTGTCTTCTAGCTCGACGACTAGCGGAACGAGGAGTGCGTTTCACCCAAGTCTTCATCAGGCAATGGGATCAACATGGAAACCTACCCAACGATATCAAACGCCAGTGTGGCATTATCGATCAACCATGCGCTGCGTTGCTTAAGGATTTAAAGCAACGCGGAATGCTGGATGACACGTTAGTTGTTTGGGGTGGTGAATTTGGACGAACAATCTACTGCCAAGGCGGTCTGACAAAAACAAACTATGGTCGAGATCACCATCCGCGATGCTTCACTAAATGGATGGCAGGTGGTGGAGTTCGCCCCGGTATTGTCCACGGTGAAACCGATGACTTTAGCTACAACATCACAGAGAAACCTGTGCACATTCACGACTTAAACGCAACCATGCTGCACCTTCTTGGAATCAACCACGAGCGACTCACCTTCAAGCACCAAGGTCGTGACTTCCGCTTAACCGATGTTCATGGAACCGTCGTGCCAGATCTGCTGGCCTAAGCAGGCCCAAAGCGACCAGAGGCAACAAGTGCTTCGGCAACGATAGCCCCTCCAATCGGTATTTCCCTGTTACTCGCCTTGCCAGTTACTCGCCTTACCAGTACTCGCCTTACCAGTACTCATTCAACGGACCGAAGCTCCGGTCTCATCTGCCATCATTCGCCACAGGGTCATACTGGTAAAAAAACACCTTCATCTTTTCGTCGACCCTGATCTGACACTCTGGCTTGAATGCCTGCAAAATGGCTTGGTTTTCCCATTGATGCAATCTAACGGGTATTGCAACTCGCAGTCGTCACGATGCAGCGTCTGGATTCAATCAAGCGGGTGGCTTCGACGTTAAAAAAATCTTGCTGTTTAAAACAGGTCGGCAAAATCGCGACTCGCGCAAGCAGAAGCAACCATCCACCCTCGCTGGCTGAATCCAATCCTATCGAATTACAGATCCTCGCGAACCGAATTACGCCGGCTTGATGATTCTCTCAACGACCAAATGAGCTTGCTAGATTTCGTAGACGTGCTAGGTAAGCAGGCTTTTCAAATCGGTATTGTGAAACAAAGAAATCCAAAGCGGGCCCATCTGCACCCAACCGGGTTAACGGCACGGAAGCGGATAATTTCGCATGATTCATCGTTGAGTAATAATCCTCATACTTAAAAATCCCACCCGTCATTTCAGGCAATGGATGGATCCAAGCATTGGGGATTTGATAAGCATCAGCGAGAATCAATCCATGAAGAGATCGGCTGACCAAGCGTTCACAACCACAGATCGACTCAAGGACTTTTAATGGAGGCCAAGCAGGATTGATGAAGAGCCAGTCATCCGGCACGTGGCCACTCGAGACTTTGGCTTCACGATGATGAGGTAAAAAGCCAAAGCGATATCTAGCTTTTTTTTCACAGTCATACACTAGTGGTAACAAAACGGCAGGATCGCCCAGATACTCCGGCCTCCAACCTGTCTTGGAAGCTGACAATTCGCCTCGTAATGCAACCACCTGCTCAGCATTACCTCGAGGCGGTAACGCGGGATCCAGCAAACCACTACCGGCCACATGGCAGCCCCCGTCAGCCGATGAAAGGATACTTCCCATTCCGAGTATCCGGATATCACCACGACGCCGGCTCAACCGAACCCGTCGGTCCATCACCTTGGAGAAAAAAAGTGGATTGAAGTCGTCTCCAAAATTAGGTGTGCCCACGTGCCAATGAAGTGGGACGCTACCGCGAACGGGAAGACTCCAACGATACTGCCGTTGCAGCTTTACGAACTTACGAAATAGCACTCGACCGTCGTCCTCTCGAAAGCGTCAAAAGAGTCAACTCCAAGCGATTGATTCAGACCAACGATTCCAAACACGTTCCTAGCGATCATAGGCACCTTCGTCTCACTGACAACTTCAATCGCCCAATCGACCCACGCATCACCATCGATATTTTTCTGAAATCAACCTATTTTACCGACCAAGAAATCCAAGCAAACTGCTTCCCTCAGGTTGACACAATAAGAGCTTAGTGAGTTGGAAAGAATCGATCGAGAGAGAAACTTTGCAGAGGCGGCAAACTCCAGCACGCCCAGATAATCACCAAAAGCAATCCGTCCACGCCCCTGCCTGAATGTCGTTCTGAAAGACAGTGAATCTCCACTCACTAAGAAAATACCGAAGCATATCAAAATCGCTGATCAAAGCATCATTCCGCCGATCGATTTCATGGCATGCACATCAGTTCCAAAAGATGGCTCATATGAATCGGGATTGATGCTTTATTCCGCGAGTATTTATTGAAAGCAATCTCCAATCCAATAATAGAATCCCCCGGTTAATCACTAACGGTACGGCGGTACAACACTAGCTGGGTGTTGAAACTGATTACACTGCTCACCGATCCTCCATTCTTGATTGAAGGGCAGGCGACACCGAATTGTAATGCAGGTTAATATGGGAGAAATTAATGGATCATGCATCAGGCTCTTGGTTCTTGATGGCCGATCGAGTGAGAAGAGAATGCATGACGAAATCGCATGCGAGTCCATCTTTCGACAGACTAGATAAACACCCCTCACACCAGATAAACACACCTCTGGCTTTTCCTCAGGTACTAAAAATGCGGAAACCGATGCCACACACTGCTACCGTCAAAATTTCGAACCAAACTTTAATGTGCGGTCTCAAAATCCTCTGCATGACGTGCTTATGGATGACAGTACCGATTTCCACCTTGGTTGCTTCGGACGCTGAGGAAAAAGATGGGCTTGTCTCCTTCAGCCAAAACAACACGGAAACATTCGGCGGAGAATGGCTCCCCGATGGACACCTAATCAAAGTCACTGGAAGCCCCGCTAAACTTTGCATCGGTCAACAATCTTGGCGCGACTTCATCTTGGAGGTGGAGGTAAAAGCAAACCCTGACTCACAAGCGGGTGTCATTTTCAGAGCTTCACAGGTGGGTCGTCAAATCGACCAGTACAGCGGCTATTACGTCGGCGTCCATGCAGGTCGGGATTCGGTCATGTGGGGTGCAGCCAACAATCGCTGGCAGCCCATTGCACAACGCGCTGTGCCGGTAACACCGGGGACATGGTACACCATCAAACTGATCGTTTTTCAACAACAGTTCAAAGTATGGATTAACCAGACACTCATCACGACAAAACGCTTCCCTATCTTCAACGGTGTCGACAACCGCTTCAAGGAAGGAGTCATTGGCTTACGCTCTCTCGGAAGCGGTGCGTCTTTTCGAAACTTGAGAATCCACGAATACCATCCGCAAACAAAAAGCAGCACCTACACAAATCCAGTGCAAATCAACTGCGCGGACCCAACAGTCCTCCAGCATCAGGGCCTTTACTACGCTTACTGCACCTACAGTAAAGACCACCCGAACATGACACGCGGGATTCGGCTTTATACATCTTCAAATCTAGTGCAATGGCATGATCAGGGTTTCATCATCAAGGCCGAACAAAGCTGGGGAAGATCCAAATTCTGGGCCCCAGATATCGTTCAGAAAAACGGCAAATTCTATCTCTACTATGCGACCGACACACGAATTTGCGTCGCGCAGGCAGATAGCCCAAGCGGACCGTTTCAAGAACGAAGTGAATCTCCAATCCTGCCAGAAACCGTTCGGATCGATGCTCATGTGTTTCAGGATGACGAAAAAGCCTATTTCTATTATGTCCGGTTCAATCGAGGCAACGAAATTTGGGGCGGCGAACTTAACGATGACATGGTCTCTCTGAAACAGGATACTTTACGTCTCATGATCAAACCGGACCAAGAATGGGAACGACATCAGGGTGCAATCGCAGAGGGACCGGTAATCCTGAAGCATGACGATATCTACTACCTCACCTATTCGGGCAGCCATTTCGAGAGCCCTCAATACGCAGTTGGCTACGCCACCTCCGATAGCCCTCTTGGACCTTGGAAGAAATATCAGCACAACCCAATCATGAAGTCGACAGCCTATGCCAAGGGAACAGCGCATCACTGCTTTACCGATTCACCAGATGGCACAGAAAAATTCATCATTTATCACCGCCACCACAATCTACAACAGACCGAACCAAGAAAAATGGCAATTGACCGTGTTCAATTTGTAACACAACCCAAAGGACCGGCCATTTTAGAAATCAACGGCCCCACAGGTTCGCCTCAACCCTTGGCATCAGGAGCAACCTTGGAGTGAAACAATTCGCACAGTCAGTCTGATCTTTCAAAAATTTCAACCCATGCCAAATGGTTCGCGATACACACTCATGTTCGTGTTTCACTCAATCCGCTGGATTCGTATTTGGTTACAAGCAGGGCCACCTTTGGATCCAGCTGTTAAGAGATTTTCTTGATTCAAGAAGGACCACCTTCGGCATCAGCGGAACCGATCCTTGGCTCTCAACACGATCCAAGTTTGCGGTCAGAACAAACAATTCCACGCCGCTACCATCGTGCTCACAAGAATCAAATCAGTTCTCAACAAGCAAGCGAATGCTTTACAATTCGCGGTTTCTTCGCTCTATTGCAACTTCATCCGAATGCGAAAACTCATTCAATCGAAGAATACAACATGGCCTTTTACTCTTCCGGTTTTTTCCAGAAACTCAGCTTACCACTGCTAAGTCTCTTAGCGACCGTTTTTGTTATTGGATCAGTCAAGGGTGCTGAACCACGCAATGTTTTGTTCATTGCAGTCGATGATATGAACTGCGACTTGGGATCATTTGGCCACCCTCTGGTCAAAACCCCAAACTTAGATCGGCTTTGCAAATTGGGCGTGCGATTTGATGCAGCTTACTGCCAGCAACCACTGTGTGGACCAAGTCGTGCGAGCATCATGACAGGATTGCGACCAGACACACTCGACATGCACACCTTGAAGCATGAACTACGTGACAAAAATCCAGACGTTACAACCATCGGCCAACTATTCCGTAACAACGGTTACTTTTCCGCCCGATCCGGAAAAATCTATCACTACGGAAACCCAAGCATGATTGGTACAGATGGCAACGATGACCCAGCGACCTGGGACATAAAAGATAATCCTATTGGCATCGACAGGTCCCAAGAGGAAAAGATCACGAGATATGGTGCTGGTAGTGAAAAACGAAAAAATCTGGGTATCAGCATGGCATGGTGGGACCCAGTCAGTCAGGACACCGACCATACCGATGGCAAGGTTGCATCAAAAGTAGTGGAATGGATTCACGAAAAGAAGGATGAACCTTTCTTCCTCGCCGCTGGTTTCTTCAATCCACATTGCCCCTATGTTGCTCCAAAGCGGTACTTCGATCTCTACCCAATGAAATCGATCACCATGCAGGATCTTGACTCAGCCAAGCAAGATCTAATTGATGTTCCAAAAATGGCCGTGCAACGCGACATCAACAACTGGCCTTATTATTTCAAAGATGTCTCGATTGACGAAGCAAGGAAATGCAAACAGGCTTACTATGCCACAATTTCGTTTGTCGATGCGCAAGTGGGACGCCTGCTGAACGCCTTAGAAGAAAATGATCTGATTGATAACACCATCATTGTTTTCTGGTCCGATCATGGCTATTTCCTCGGGGAAAAAGGACTTTGGTACAAGCGCAAAGCCTTCGAACGATCTGCTCGCATGCCATTAATCATTGCTGCTCCTGGATTTGAGAAAGGAAAATCAAGCTCAAAGCCAGTTGAGCTACTCGACATCTTCCCAACGCTCTCTGATCTTTGTGGACTCAAGGCCCCAAGCAATCTAGAAGGCAGCTCCCTTCGACCACTGTTACTGGATCCAGATGATGAAAAATGGATCAAACCCGCGGTCACGCAGATTTGGCATAAAAATTCAGCTTGGGGCTACTCGCTTCGGACGGAACGCTTTCGCTACACCGAATGGCTTGAGGGTGAAGCAGGTGTGGAACTTTACGACCACACCAATGACCCTAACGAAGTCACAAATCTTGCAAACTCGGATCAACATCAAAAGGTCATCAAACAGTTGTCGACTCAACTCAAGCCTTTTGTGCGTCTGAAGGTAGAGAAACGCTGATCAATTCCTAAATCTTTCAGCAGAACCTTTGACCTCATTCCGCTGTGAACGTGATGACACGGAAGGAAAATGGTGACCTAACCCCGGGCAGCGTCCAACAACTCACCGAGGTCATGCCGAATGCAATCCTGACCACCCATCATCTGCGTTCATTATCCTCTGGACCAACAAACACCGACGCGTGCCATGGGCCAGAACGCCATCTCGTCGAAAAAAAGCTGACTAGAATGCCACTGATAAGTCTCGCACCACTTTGCCGCACTTTTATTCTTTCGGTTCTCGTGGTTCACTTGGCCGACGATGGATCGAAATTATTGAATGCGGGGAATCAAGAGCAACCGAATATCATCTTCATACTCGCCGACGATCTCGGCTGGTCAGAGCTTGGATGCTACGGCAACACCTTCAACGAGACGCCCCATATTAACCAACTTGCTGCAAAGGGCATGCGATTCACCAATGCCTACGCTGCGGCCCCCGTATGTTCTCCCTATCGAGCAGCCTTTCTCACGGGCCAGCATCCGGCACGACTTGGAATTCATGATTATTTACGACCAAACTCTGCCAACTCGCTTTCGCCAATTCTCAACTCGATTCCAAAAGTCCTTGCGAAGAATGGCTACAGGACTGGCGTGATCGGAAAGTGGCATTTAACTGGCTACGAATATCATGGTGCTGAATTTGAAATCCAACCCCGTCAGCATGGGTTCCAATGGACGTTCGGTAATGAAGTAAAAAGTGTCGGCAACGGCGCTAATTTCTGGCCTTACCGTTTTCGCGACCAACCAATCCCATGGATCAACATCACTGAACCTCGCCTGGGACCGAATGAATATCTGACTGATCGTCTGAACAAGGAGGCTGTTGATTTTGTACTTCGCAATCAAGAACAACCCTTCTTTCTTTTCCTCAGTCATTATGCGCCTCACACCATTCTCAACGGCCGTCCTGATCTCGTTGAAAAATATCGCAAGAAACATCCGCCCGGTGAATCCAGTCGTCACCGCTGTTACCTTTGTGAAGATGCTGGGGTACTGAAAGCAGGAACCCATAATCACGGTGATCCACTCAATCATTGGGCCCATTCACACAATCCGCATTTAGCGGCAATGCTGGAATCAATCGATGATGGAGTGGGGAAACTAATGCAGGCTGTAGATTCGCTGAATCGACAGCGTCAAACATTGATCATCTTTTCCAGTGACAACGGTGGCGAAACGAACGTGACCAGCAACCACCCACTGCGGGGAGGAAAAAGTCAACTCTACGAGGGTGGAATACGTGTCCCGTTAATTGCTTCTTGGCCAGGCACCATCCCCGAAGCTACGACCAATGCACAGATCACTCAGAATGTTGACTTCTTTCCAACGCTACTTGATGCAACTGAGGCGGATGAAACACAAACTACTTTCATTGATGGCGTTTCTATCCTCGAAAGTCTAAAGAACCCTGACGTTGCTCCCGAACGATCCTTCATCGCTTGGCACTACCCCTTGGATGAACCCCATTTTCTGGGCGGAACCTCTTCAGCCGCAATTCGCCAAGGCAAGTGGAAGCTGATCGAATCTTTCGTCGATGGCAGTGCGGAACTTTATGACCTTTCAATCGATGTCTCTGAGCAAAACGATGTATCGAAATCAAAACCACAAATTGCAAAGCGTCTAAGCGATCTCCTCGTTAAATGGAGACGGACAACCCAAGCAAGGACTCCCTCGCCACCAATCCTCGTTCAACCACAGGAACTGAAATTTGCGGAACACTTCAACTTGGATCAGTTCAGCGAACGAATTTGGTACAACGCTGATTGGATTCCGGAGGACGGCATCCTTCAACGCCGTGCCTCTGGACAAGAAAATACTAGAGTGTTCCTTCGCGACGCTGCATTCAAAAACGCCATGATTCGATTTGATTTTCGATTGGGCGAAGCCAATGACGTTCGCCTGATGACGGGTAATGGTGGCCACTACAACACCGTCTTGCATGTGCGCCCAGATCATTTTTTTCTACAAACGGCTCAAGATAAATCGGCTCCCTATTTTTCCTATCGTCATGGGGAGTGCGCTTTCAAATTTGAACGCGATCGGTGGTACTCGGTTACTGTTGAATTTGCGGAAGACCAATGTGTCGCGCATCTCGATCGTGAACATCTCGTCACAGCACGACATCCCATTATTGACCAGCAACGGGACTATTTGGCGATTCAAGTGGACCAGGGGAACACAAGCTTTGACAATTTCCAACTTTTCGCAGCGAAAAGGCGGGACTTAAAGACTCAGAAATTTGAGCAACTTGAAAAGCGGGTTGGCAAGTATCCCGTGGAGAAAACGCTCGACGAAAAACTCAAGATCGAATGGAACAATTCACATGCACGGTTCCACCTTCATGATCAAAAATATCGTGATCTCGTTCAGGACGTGAACTCGCTCGATCTTGAGCTTCGACAAAAATACCCGGATGTTTTTGTGACACACAAAGAGCTTAAACTTCAGTTCGCCGAAAACAGGAAAAACCGCTTAAAAAGTGATCCCGTTTACCAATCGTTGATCGCGGAATCCAAGCAAGCTAAGACCACTGTCGACAAATGGCTGATGGACAAAAACCCAAAGCTAAAGACAGTCCCCAGCAATCGCAAAAAATCTTTATTTGCGGAAACTCGATCAAGACTTAGAACAGATCCAGAATTGCTCCTGCTGATTCAAGCATCAAACGAGATTGAACAACGAATTCGTGCTCAATATGCAGATGACTATCCCAGTGACAAAGAGATCGACCAGAAAAAGAAAGTTGCCCGCGAAATGCATCGCAACGAACTTCAATTTAAAGAACTCAGTAAGAAACGGTCAGAGGCTTATCAGAAGCAACGGGCATTCCTTTTGGAGAACAATCCAGTGCTGCAAGGTTTACATACACAATTGTGACGAGTGATGTCCCGTCAATTTGCAATGAATGAAATCCTTGAAATTGAACAAGATCTTGAGGAACTTACGACAAGTTCAGATTCTTGAATGCCACTCAGTCGGCAAGCAATTCACATTGACGACCCTAGTCGTAAAATTCAGATTTCCAGAATCAATCTCCGGCAAAGCCGAATTTTAGTGCGACTTCAAATTCGCAGGATTCGCCAGGCCCAAATAATCTCAACGCTCCATCGCTGATTGTCCGGCCCAAGTTCCTGTCTTGGATTTTCCCGATACACCCATCCTTTGCGGTCACCAACCAAAGCGTTCAGATACTATCCCGCTGGTTCCTACGCGTCGAATGATTCAACACCGGATTTGCCATTGAGACTTCGCTGTCGCGAATCAATCAACCAGAAGGCAGGCAGAATTTCACGCAAAATTCAGTGGCGGAGTACTCTCTTGGAACACGCCGGGTTGTTTTCCGAGATCGGTAAACCAAAGTCTTCTGGTTTCCATGGCCGTCCAGATGAACGATTCCGTAAGCGGAAACGCCTCTTCCTGAGAAAACCGGCCACCGAGCAATGTTTTGTTTTACGCACGCCATCTAATCGCGTGCTACATTCCCAAAAGGTCACCGGCCGAGCGAATGCAGCGACCGGATCAGGACGGCAACCTAACCAGTTCCCGGTCCATTCCGATTTTTTGCTTTGTATCACTTATGCAAGGTCAATGGCATACCGACGATATCGATGAAACGAACCAACCAGCTGGCAGGCACCTGATTGGCCTCAACGACATGCACTTGAAATAGAAATCAGTTGATCACAGTCCCCGGAATACCGCTGACACCCAAACGCCTCACGCTGCTAATTTTAGCGGTAGTGCTTGCGTTGGTTCCGGTATTGAGTGCCTGGGACGACGGAGGTGGACACCGTTGGACCCAAGCAAACGCTTGCAAAGCATTGCTGGTGCTGGCGGCCTTGGGTTTGTCGATCGCCTGGAGACACTCCAGCTTTCGTCCTCCAACACTGACACTCCTTGCCATGCTGGTGTGGCTTATTGCGGGCCTTCAATGCGTTCCGCTTCCACCGCAAGTTGTCAAAACCCTTTCCCCCGCCTCATACGATGCTTATCGCGAGTGGTTACCGGACCCCATTCGCGAGGAAGTTTTAGAATGGCCTCAAGCACCTGGCACGACCCAAGCAAGCCGAGCGTTTCCGATCAGCGTTGCGCCCAACCTGACCAGGCAGGCCCTTTCGCTACCGCTGGTCTTTGCAATCGGTTGCTGGATTTCCTCCATCTGCTATTCGGAAAGGAAAGCGGGCTGGATCTTATTGGCGATTCCCGTAATCGCTGGAACGGTCTTTTGTTTTTTTGGATCCGCGGACATGATCCGGCTCCATCGCGACTGGAACGTTGAACTACGTCAAAGACTTTTAATCACCCCAATTGGTGCTGATGGGCCTTTCGGCCCATTCATTAATAACAACACCTGCATCGGTTACATCAACCTCTGTCTTGGTTGTGTGCTGGGTATGTTTTTCGCAATCTGGACGGGTGGTCGCTCGAACATTGCTTCAAAGTCGACACGAATTTGGCTCTCTGCGCTCGCTTTTCTCTTTGCCGCCATCATGGTGACGGGTGTGTTAGCGAGTGGTTCGCGAGGCGGCTTCTTGGGCATGTGCTTTGCAACGATTGTGATGGCATTGCTTAGCCTCCGCAAATCGAGAATTGGTTGGATCGTCCTGTTCCTCATCATCGGTTTTGGATCAACCCAACTGCTCGACGGCCTCGGGATTCGGCAGGAAATGCAGGACCGTCTCTCAACACTTTACGATGGCACCGCATTAAATGATGGACGCCTCAAAAAGTGGGAGGGTGGATTAAAGGCCGCCGCTGCTCATCTGCCTCTTGGTTCAGGCTTGGGAACGTACCGTTATGCTCAAATGGCGCACGGCTCTTATGCCGCAGAGCGATGGGCGGTCAATGCGGATGGCATGCACGTGGAATGGGCACTTGAAGGAGGGGTTTGGCTGCTTCCCATTATCTTGCTTGGCTGCATCATCTTAGTGAGGGAAATCCGTAGTGTCTCACGTAGCACCGAAAAACTTTCAACACCAAATACGAGACTGGCAAAAGCAACGCTCGTTGCAGCGACATTTTCTTTGGCATCTCTTTTCGTGACACAAAGCTTCGATTTTGGAATCACACACATCCCTCTGATATTGACCGTTTCGATTCTTGCCGGCGGTGTCTCCCACTTTTATCGCAAATCTAATTCAGAAAAATCTATCGAAAATCCAGTGGGGCTAATCTCTTTCTCAACGATAGTCGCAATCTTCACCATCGCAGCAATGGCATGCGCGGTCTCGGATCTAGATGCCGGCGGTGTATGGCAGAGAATCATGATCCAGCGTCATGCAGAGCGAAACCTCCCAATTCAGCGTCGCACACTGGATCTAGACTCAACAATTGAACACGTGCAAGAGGTCCTGACCAAAAACCCTCATGATGCGATGGGGCATCGAGTCATGGCACTGTTGTTACTGGACAGGCAGCATCAGGTCGGATCTGAATCACTTCTTTCCGCACAAGCTGCCGATGCAAATTCGGCCAGTAATTGGTCGCTGCCAATGAATGTGAGGCGGGCTGTTCATGTCAACCAAGTTTCACCGGGCACGGTGATGCTGAAAAATCAAAGTCTTGAACAATGGAGACTTGCCCGACAACACGCGGCATCATCACTCGCTTTGTCGCCACTCGATGATGCAACAAGAGTGATACTTATCGAAACAGACTTTGTTGAAAAACACCGCAAACGTGCATCACGCGAATTACTGATGCAAACTGCGAGGTTACGACCAATGACTCCTCTGATAATCAATCATCTCGCCAGACTAGCACTTAGCTATCCGGGTCCCGAGACAGAAGAACAGATTCGTGAGATCGAAACCCAGTATCGCCAAGCAAATACTGAAAAAAATTAAGCCCAAGCGATTGTTAGCCAATCACCGGAATTGAAGCAAATGAAAAAATCGAGCACACTGCTTGCGACCCTCATCGCCCTGATTGCCTGGACCACGATGGGCGGTTTGATTGGCTTTGCAACGGGCTACATTGTCTACGTCAAGCAAACTGCGGTCTTTCAATCCACCGGCACTCTCAGTATTTCCTCTCCGCCTGCGAAAGAAGCCTCTTTACGGGATGACGATGGATCGGCCGGTGACTTATCACCAATCATTGCTGGCCAGGAAGTGCTGCGAAAAGCAGTTAACGATGGAGAGCTTGGTCGACTATTCGGCATCTCAGGAAAAGACACCAACGAGATTGCTCAATCCATTCAATCCAGTGGTGATCTCAAGGTGGTTCGCGGCCCCAGCAGCGACATTGGTACAACTTACGAATTGAGTCTCAATGGATTGACCCCCAGCACCTCGCAGATTGCCCTGCATGCGATCTGCGAATCGGCGACCGAACTTCTGACCGAAGGTGGGCAGGCTGACCAATGGCAACAGGCAGTCGACCTACTCACAACAGTGCGTCGTGAAGTGGAAGATCGAATCGCCAATCTGGAACAGCAACGCGCGGTCATTGCTCCCCAAGTAACCTCGGTAAAGAGGGAAGGTGTTTCAATCTCGGGCCTATCTGTGCAATTCACCAACCTCCAGCAGGAAGTGGATCATCTTGAATCACTTCGCTCGGGCGTTGTAGAAAAACTTCGGCGAATTGAAACTCTCATTGAAGAAGGTGCTTCAACGGAAACTATTCTTGTTAGCCTCAACGTTCCAGTCAAAAAAGCACCACCAAAAGCTGCACCGCAGACAGTCCCAACCAAAGTTTCCGGAGAAACCGCCGCAGACAGGCAGATCAAAATGGCCAAGCGAATGCAGGCCGAACAAGCAATCAAAATCAAAATGAAACCACTACTCCTTGAACTCGATAAACTACGAGAACGCTATGGAGAAAAGCACCCTAAGGTTGTTTTTAAAAAATCCGAAATCGAGGTCTATCAGTTGCAATTGGATGCATTAACGCCCATCAATGACATTGAGCCAGTTGAGAGCACAGAGTCGAGACGAACCGACGCATTGGTTGACGATAAAAAAGAAGACGAGTTGCCTGCTGCCGACAACGGTACGGAACAGAACGGGACGTCAGCTTCCAGCCAAACCCCAACCGAATCAAAAAACGAGGCAAATGTCAAACTGGCTTTGAGTGCTTTGCGATTAGAAAACAAGCAGATCAACGATGAAGTTGAAAAACAAAATTCTGCCCTTCAGGCCTTGGCCTCAAAGATCAGTCAGGAAGAGCTAAAAGCAAGAGAATATGAGCGGTTGACTGATTCTCTCGTCGTACAACATCAATTACTTCAGCAAGCAGTCTCACGACTCTCAAAGCTCCCGCAGCAATCTCCTTTCAGTGGTCGAATTGTCACAGTCGTGAATCAACCCGCTTCAGGAGTCCAAGTGAGCCCAGAACTCAGACCGCTGATGAGAACAAGTGTGGGAGCGGGAATCTTGGCAGGACTGGGGCTTTTTGTCTTAGTGTTGTTGGCGTCAATCATGACATCTGAGCAGGAAACACAATCGGCATAATCCGCATAAAGCGAATCATCCGCAAAATCGGTAAATTAGCGCCGATGCTCTCTATTTCATCAAAAGGAGCGGCAGTTTTAATTCGACCTGAGCGTATCGCATAAATAGCATTGGATCTGATTCGGATACAGCCTTGCTCTTCTTGGAAATGCGATGTTCAACGTCAGCGTGAAAAAATGTTTCGCTAGCCTCTCACTATTAACATTGCTCACCGCCACCTCGTTAGCGGAAGATGCAATCAACAAACCTACCCTGTCACAGTGGATAAAGCCTGCTGAAACAGGTCTTTTTGAGTGTCAGGTCCTACGTCCGGTTGGCATCACCAACCCAACCGCACTCCAGAACGCTCTTGTTGAACTGATTGCATCGAACGGAAAGCGAGCAACTGGGATTACGGACAAAAACGGGATTGTGAAAATACCAGGTATTTCACCCGGTGATTACACTCTCGCGGTGTGGGGACAGGACTGTGTCGCATGGCAGGCCATGCACTTCGTCGCGCAAGATGATGAGCGTTACGGCAACCTTCCAAGCCTGGCCACCATCTTCCCGGCTAATATTTCGCTGACACTATTTCAGAAAATCACTGACCCTTACCTGCTCGCGTCACCTGACTTGGCCAAATTGAAGTCAAAGATCACAGCAGAAGAAAATCCCTCTCGGGAAACAGAAAGTGATCTCCTTCCTCAAGTGGCACGTCACGATGGTGGCATGAAAGGTCGCCTGACCAATCCGTTTATCAGTCAGTCGGATGAGGTTCAAATCGGTACGACCACACCCGCAGAGAATCATCTTGTGTTTCTGGTCGACGAAAAAGGAAAAATTCGTCAAACAGTTACCGACGAAGAGGGAAGTTTTTTCATCGCCAACCTTGAGGCACAACTCTATTCCATCGTCATTGTTGGTCGAAACGGTCTCGGTGCGTCGAGTGTGCAATTGGTTGACTCGGCGGCAACATCGACTTCCATGCGAACTGCCGACGGCAAATACTTTGTGTCAATCATGGAGGTCGAAAGTGAACTGACAATGGAAATCACACCCGATCGAATTGAATGCTTCGACGCCTCCCTGTCTTTGGACGGTTTCGCGTTGCCGCCGGATCAGTTTGGAAGTAGCACAGGAGGCGGTGGTAACTTGATCGGCGCTGCCTTGCTCGGAACCGCGGCTGCGATCGGAACGAGTGCCTACAACGCCTCTAATGCCGACAGTGAATCAACCGATCCTGGCGGCATCTGAACCGACGTTGAGCGAGGACGTTCGATTGCCTGTTCGAAAACGAAGCGATTTGGGTATCCATCTCGCCTCTGGCTGAAAAAGCAATCCACCTCGATTCCCCCCCTCTCAATCGATCTGAGGCAACTTCGAATCCGGCGACCGAGCCAGCACTAAAATGGCTTGATTTCTTGACCCTTGTCCGTCACGGTTAACAACGCACAAATTTGGATCGCTGCCTTAACGGGACTCTCTTAAATCAATTAACACGGGCCAGATCAACAATCGCTTGCCCCGTGATCATGAAGCTTGCCCCGTGATCGTGAAGGATGATCAATAAAGAGTTAACGTGCCTAACGGGGCGCCGGCTGAAATCAATTGATTCTGCTTCCGTATTGATAAACACGAACGATACATCGACAGCGGTTTGGTCATCCGTCCAAGATGCAACGGTGGGTTACTAGAATCATGAACCCTCCCATCATCCATGCTTTCGGTTCTTCGATCTCATCTTTGAGAGACGTATACTTCTGCTCGGAAGAGTGAATCCTGATACAACGTTTCCTCTTTCTTGAAATCAACGCTCTCGGTTAAACGTTGTCGTTCAATTTGGTCGAGGGGATAATCGGAGCTTGTGATATGCTCCTCCACCTCTTGAAATTCACTGGAATCAAGATCGCTCCAGGAATCAGCGATTTCTTTCATAAAACGCCGGATGAATTCTTCACGACTCTCATCTGAGCGACGCACCGGATCCACCCAGATAAAACGCCCATCCAATGCAAGCTTCTGTTTGATGCCCGCCAGTATCGAACCTAGTTCCGAACACTCAAAATGATGCAAGGAAAAACTTGCCAAAATCACATTGGGCGTCCAGTTCAGTTCGGATCGAAGAAAATCAACGATACCGGACTCTCGAGTTTCACAGTTTTGGGTTACAGACGATAAATGCGTAGGAATCCGTCCAAGTCCAGCTGGTGCAAGATCCACACCAAGGTAACTTTCCACTTTCAGGCCCTTGAGAGATCTAGCAGCCATCTGACCACACCCACAACCAAGATCCACAACCCGTAACGGCGGCCGAATCCCAAGAAGTCCCGAGTGAATGGAATCACCAATTTCTTGGTGTTTCATATAGTTCAATCGGATGATTCGGTCGTAAAGCGTCCATTCGCTGAACACCGGATATAGAAAGCCTTGGTCGCTGTTCATAAAATCTTCTCGAATACGTCTAACATTCGCTTGCTGAAGATGAGGCAAGGAATACCAATTCCAAGTGTAGGACCAGAGCGGTTGCCAAACACGATGGGCTATCAGAGCATTTCAAGAATCAGCTGACAATGCCCCGCCGTGTGGATTGGAATCGAACATAACCAACCCCAAAAAAACTCGTCTTGATTCGCCGCTTTGGCGGGCGCATCAAAAAGACGATGACCAACTCTTCGATAGGCTTAACCCCATCAATCTTTGTCAAAAATCGACCAACCATCCTTATTTGAGAGTCACACTTATTTGAGAGTCACAATTCCAGTCAAAAGTCTCGGGTACTGAATCGCTTCATAAAGCCAGAAGATTTGTTAACTGCTGGCCGAGTGTTCCGAGATTGAATTCACTAAGATCCTTCTAAACTGCAACAGATTGCCAAGCTATCTGGTACAACCGATCCGAGCTTTAACTGATTTTCCTTACATTCTTAGTTCGATGAATCCATAATCCATGCCATCATCCAGAAGAGAAATCAGATGTCAGGTCTCGAAATCCCTGTGGGAAGGAATTCATTCAGAGATGCAGCGGACGGGGCAATCATTATCCCATCTTGTGGAGCGGGCTCTCGCAACCGAACTCGATATCGCTCATCACTCATTGTTCCAAGTATCGACAAGCCGAGCCTTGGTTGAGGGTGTGTTCGGTGGATGCCTCCGAGTGGCCGACCTCAAGGAACATGGCGATTTTGGCCTTGGCACTTTCGAACAATTGGATGGAGAAATGATGATGCTTGACGGGCGTTGCCATCAAGTATTGGGTTGCGGCGCGGCAACGGAGGTAACCGACGAGGCATTGATTCCTTTTGCCATGATCACACGTTTCGTGGCAGACCAAACCATCATGCTAAAACAGATTCGCTCTTTCGCAACGCTAGAGAAGCTCCTGGATAGATTACGACCAACTGACAATTTATTCTTGGCATTTAGAATCAAGGCCGAATTTAAGAAACTCTCGCTGCGTGCAGCCTGCAAAGCACAGCCAGGCGAAAAACTCGTTACAGCAGTGCAGCATCAAAGCGAGTTTGAATTTCAAAACTGCTCCGGCACACTGATTGGATTTTGGTCCCCACCCTACTCTGGATCGATTAGCGTTCCCGGTTACCACTTTCATTTCATTGACGATTCCCATCTGCGTGGCGGCCATGTCCTTGATTTCGAGGCCGATCAATTGGACGTCGAGATGCATGTCCACAGCGACATCCACCTCGCACTTCCAGAGACAACTGAATTTCTCAAGGCAGATCTGACCCAGGATGGCACAAAAGCATTGCAATCGGTAGAAACGCGCCATCAAAAATGAGGCAAATCGCCCCCTAGTAACGGATCATCAAACCAACCCGTATTTAGAAATCGAACCAGAGATCGACGGAAGGTTAGAATTGAATAATTGAATTGCTTAGACATTGCCATCTAGTCTCAAGCCAAGGGGCATCAATCAGAGCTCAAAATATTGCGTTTGCCAGAATCAAAATCCCTGTTGCGTTCGTGCACTCCACGGATAGTCAATCTTTCAGAAAACCGACCGCTACTATTTTGTGGCGTCGACCCAAGAATAAATCGAATCATCCATCTTGCCTTGGTGAATGCGCACCACGCGTACCCGTTTTCACATTGTCCTTGTTAAATGCCTCAAAACAATTCATTACCAACCCGACGAAAAAAGCTTGTCGTAGCTGCCTTACTCTGTATTTTGTTTGCATTCACTTGGTACTCGGTGAATGAACATGTCCAGTTCGAGGCGTTAGCGAATCAAGAACACTGGTTACGCGGCTTATTAGAATCCAACCCGGTCACGGTTTCCGCTTGTGTCTTTTTAATCTACGTCGCAGCAACTGGCCTATCAATTCCTGGCGCGTGGATATTCAGTCTGTTCATCGGTTGGTACCTTGGGTTCACTCGAGGCCTCCTCATGGTCAGCTTTGCATCCACTGCAGGCGCCACACTTGCGTTCTTATCAAGTCGCTACTTGCTGCGCGAAGTAGTCACAAAACGCTTTGGCGACAGATTGGATTCAATCAACCAACGACTCCAGCAGGATGGGGTGTTCTATCTTTTCACCCTGCGTCTGATCCCCGCGATACCGTTTTTCATGATCAATCTACTGATGGGCTTGACTCCCCTTAGCGTCCGCAAATTCTGGTTGGTAAGTCAGATAGGCATGCTTCCCGGTACGATCGTTTATGTCTATTTCGGATCGAATCTCCCAAATCTCAAGGTACTCGGCGAACCAAACCAACTCTCAATCGTTACTCCGGAATTACTTTTGGGATTCATAGGAATTGGCGGTCTTCCTTGGATTGCAAAACTAATCATACGAAGCCTAAAAAAACCAAGCCACACAATACAAGATTAAGACACGACCAACCCTTCAGCATTTCCAGCGTTTCAATTACGCCTCAACCAAGCCTTCCATCCTTCGAAGAAACAAAATGTCTTTTGATTCCAAAGCGGCCAATCATGCTTCGGATACATGCCGGGATCGGAATGCGAACCAGAGATGGCTCAATAATGTCACAACGCCATCATCTGCGAGATCGAGCGAAGGCGAACGATACCACCTTGCGATTGTTGGTGCGGGGCCGGCCGGGTTGGTTGCGGCAGCTGGTGCGGCCGGACTCGGGGCAAAAGTCGCATTGATTGAGAGTGAAAAGATGGGCGGTGACTGCCTCAACAACGGATGCGTTCCATCAAAGACACTCTTAAATGCGGCTCGCCGTGCTTCAGAGCACAGTAATATTTCGGAAGATGATATTGTGCGACAGAAACCTTTGGTTCATTTTGACCGAGTCATGAACCGCGTTGAAACAATCCGGGCTGACCTGAGTGAACATGACTCGGTGCATCGCTTCAACGAACTTGGTGTTGATGTTTTCATGGGACGCGGATCCTTCACAAGCCCAGAATCCCTTGAGGTAAACGGCGAAACAATTAACTTCAAACGTGCGTTGATTGCCACGGGTGCAAGAGCGAGTAAACTTCGAGCTCCCGGGTTCCAAGACATTGAGATGCGAACCAACGAGGATATTTTCTCGCTCAATGAACTTCCCAAACGCCTCATCGTAATCGGCGGCGGTGCCATTGGTTGTGAGCTAGCGCAGGCTTTCGCGCGACTTGGATCGTCGGTGGTTCAAATCGAAAAAGCATCCCGCCTTCTGCAACGCGAGGATGCAGACGCGTCCAAACTAATCCAGGCCAGCCTCGAGCAAGACGGTGTCAAAATCCTGCTGAATTCATCCGTTGAAAGCGTGAGCAAAGACGGAACTGATAAAGTTGTGCTGGTGAAACAAAATGGCTCAAAACATCAGTTCAAAGGCGATGAAATCTTGGTCTCTGTGGGCCGATCACCAAACGTTCAGCATCTCAACCTTGAAAAAGCGAATGTGAAGTTCGACGAAAAACATGGCGTTGAGGTCAACGACTTTCTACAAACCAGTAATCCAAAAATCTATGCGGCCGGAGATATTTCGACAGCGGAAAAGTTCACCCATGCCGCGGATTTCATGTCGCGGATCGTCGTTCAGAATTCACTTTTCATGGGAAGAAGTCGCTTCAGTTCGCTCATCATCCCACGTTGCACCTACACATCCCCCGAGGTCGCTCATGTGGGATTCAATCCTCTGCAAGCAAATGACGGCAGTGTTCCGGTGCATACCTTTACCGAGACATTCAGTCACGTTGACCGTGCCGTGATTGACGGGCGAACCGATGGTTTCGCCCGTATCCATGTGAAGAAAGGCACAGACAAGATTATCGGCGCAACCATTGTGGGCCAAAACGCTGGTGATCATATTTCAATGATCACCATGGCGATAAAGCATCGCATCGGAATGAAAAAAATTGCAGCAACCATTTTCCCATACCCAACTCAAGCGGATGTTATCCGAAGACTAGGCGACCAGTACAACCGTACTCGATTAACGCCAAGAGTAAAAAACCTGATGTCAAAATGGCTTGCCTGGACACGCTAACAAAAATAAATCAACAATAGGACACCCTCACAGGACATCTAAAGTAGGTTGTTTGTCGAGCTTCTGAACCTGGCGAAATCGCGACCTCGATGACATCACGTGTGTTGCAGGATATCATGTGCGACATTCAAAACCAATCAACAACGGCAACTGCTCCGTTTGGTTGGTGATAAGACGAGGGACTTCATGGCAAAGGCGCTTTACTTGCAAGTGCAATCAGCCCTCGTCGCTGTTAAGAAAACATTCATCCAAAGGCACTTGCATTGAGTTTGCTAGAGCATTGGTTTGACTGGCCATACTAACGACTGACAAAAATTCACCATACATCTCCGCTGTCATACCACGTTTCCGCGCCGAAGCGGTGTGACTATGAATACAGTACTCACAACCGTTCGCAATACTCACTGCCATGTAGATCAATTCCTTGACGAGCGGATCAAGAGTACCCGGGCCCATTACTTCCTGCAGTCGCTTCCATGTCTCAGTGGCTAAGCTGGGATCATTAGCCAAAGTTCGCCAAAAATGGTTCACATATTCAGTTTGGCGGGCTTCACGAATATCCGCAAACAATTCCGCAGCCGTCTCGTCCGCATCCACGTCATTAATCATTGGCAACGTCGACATTATCTTCTCTCCCCCAAACATAAAGTTGTATGAATCATCGTTCGATTGCCAATTGCACCAAGCAGCCAGGTAAATTTTAGGACAAACTATTAATGCAAACGCAAGGCTCAGGTGGTCTTGTGCGGTGACCTCATGACTCACGTACAGATGCCATGGTGAAATCTTGGTGTATCCGTACGCTGTCAAACTACCGACGAATCCCAGATCAAAACACTAGTTGACGTGTCAAAGAACGTGGATCACGTCAAGACCGTACCACTTTCTGTCCAACGAGCGAACACCCAAAATATCGGACGCACTGACTTCGGTGCAGATAGAGAGAACGACCCAGAAACCACACAACCACAACGCACCATTCCATGCTAAGAATCCAAATTTGCCTTGTCCTCTTGTTGTTGCAATTCTCTCCGGTTGCACTCAGTGACGACCAGGCCCCCGTTCAAATCTATATTCTCTCGGGTCAATCCAACATGGTCGGAATTGGCCAAGTCACCGGGCAAGGGAAGCGTTGGGATAAGGAATTCATCAGCCCAACACTATCGATTTACCCTGAACCCTATGACGAAAACACTGACTACGATCAGGCGATTCCACTCCAAACCCTTGAGTTAACAGCGTTCGGGGGAGTGACACCGACGCCATATCCCAAGGGTGGTTCCTACGTTGTACGGGGAACGGTCCAAGTTGAGGAATCTGGCACCTATGAATTCCGCCCCGGCTATGGCGGATCCACGTTCAACACAATGAGCGTCAATGGCGTTGAAGTCTATCGTAGAAACCCAGAAGAGACTGCCCAGTACACTCCGATTAACCTTCAACCGGACCAAAGGTCGACTTTTAAAATCACTTACTTCAACCAACAAGCCGATGGACTTGGTTGGATTGCCCGAGTTGATCGTCCCGGAACTCTGGCAACCGTCGTAAAACAGCATGGAAAGTTCCCTTACCTTCTCGATAACAAGGGAAATTGGGCTGAACGAAATGACGTCTGGTACAAGGGATTAGTCACGGCTTCCGCCAATCAATGGCTCAGTGTCGGATGCGGTGCAGGCAAAAACAGCATTGGCCCAGAGCTAGGCTTTGGAAACCTGATTGGTGACTACCACGACCAACCAGTCTTGCTATTGAAGTCATCTCAAGGCAATCGATCCTTGGGTTGGGACTTCCTTCCTCCGGGCAGCAAACGCTTTGAGCACGAGGGCTATGTCTATGCGGGATACAAGGAATCACCGGCGAGGTGGAAACTTAACACAGCACCTGAGCCGATTGACTGGTACGCAGGGAAACAATACGACGACTGCTTCGATGCGGTGAAGCAGACGCTTAAAGATTTTGATCAATTATTCCCACATTGGAAGAATCGCGGCTTCGAAATCGCTGGTTTCGTATGGTGGCAAGGCCACAAAGATGGTGGAGAACCTTACGCGGGACGATACGAACAGAACCTGAAAACCTTTATCAAAACCGTCCGCAGTGAGTTCAACGCCAAGAAAGCGCCTTTTGTGCTCGGCACGATAGGATTCGAAGGCTGGGCCATGGATGGTCCGCACAAAACGATTGCCGAAGCTCAACTTGCCATCGGCAGCGACTCAGAAAAACACCCAGATTTTCAGGGTAATGTAAAAACAGTTGAGACTCGTGATTTCTGGAGATCAGCGGAACAGTCGCCAAGAAACCAAGGGTTTCATTACAACCAAAATGCGGAGACCTACATGCTCGTTGGCGAAGGGTTAGCAAAAGCGATGATCGACTTAAAACAACGGACCAGCAAGTAATTCAAACCGAGGGTTCGATTGAAATTCCAAAGATCAATCTAAGCCACCCTTCTCTCCATTGATTCTCAGCAATTCGGTTGCCTCATGCAGCCTGCGTTGTAAATCCTGTTTGCGTAACGCTTGTAAAATCTTTCCTCGGTCCGCTCGAGAGATCGGTAATTCCATGCCCTCGTCTAAAACTCCCAAGGGAACTTTTTCCATCGGCCAGTCGTCGCTTCTCTGAGTTGCAAATGGCAAATCTTTATGGCCTGTCACTTGGAGATTCGCGAGCGGGTTTCTGCCCCACGCGTATCGAAAGTGGACGGGTGTATTGACCATCGCACTGGTCAACACAAGTTGCCGTCGGTCATACTGAATTTGTCCCCGATCATTCTTCCCGCGTTCCCCGTAAGTCACTTTCGCGGGGTGAAACTGCCGGTCAATACCGGCGATCGCAAATCCCAGTATTTCTCCGTCCATCGGATCGCTGACTTCCGTATCCAACTTGAGCACAAGTGCACCGTCTTGGTGTGTCATCTCGACAAGCATCGGCGGCTTCCATTGGATTTGCCCATCAAAATCATACTGAGTCGAAAGCGCCCATCTCGCGATCCGCTCTCCTGCTGGCAGTTTCAATTGCGGGTGGTACCAGCGACGACGCAGGTCATAGGTACTAACGAAGCCGAGGTTCTGGTCCCCAGATTGATAGAAGTCAAGAAATGTCTCGTATTGCGCGGCCCGGATATCAATTCCTCCGTTGAACATTTTTTCGCAATAATCATCCAGTGTTTGCGGGTAACCGTCAGTGCATAGCGAAAGAATCCCGAAAGGGAGTTCCGGGTCGGCAAAAGCCTCTCGCCAAGCGTCAATCATCACAGGGAAAACATCTTGATACATCATTGCTCCGAGCGTCCCATCAAAGGCATTGTTGTAGCCTTGATGAAAAATCGCTCCCTTGATCGATAATCCTTGCAACGGTGCAATCATTCCCGCATAACAATGACCGGGAAAATTATGATTACCAATCGGCCCAGGCCGCAGATCGGCGGGTGGAAACTTTCGGTCTTCAGGAATCTCTTTACCTTCCTTCCGTTGCCGAGCAACCCATATGTCATGCTTGCTAATGCGATCGGCTAGATCTTGTTCAGCATCCCATTGCTCGACGGATTGATCGAACTCTGCGAGTTTGTTTTGTGTCGGAACGCTTTTCATCTCTCGTAAGCGACCGATGGGTGTCCAAGTCTCAACGGTCGTTCCACCACGCGAAGCATCAATCACTCCAATCGGAATCTGACTCGCCTGATGAATGCGTCTGGCAAAGACAAAACCAATTGCGGAAAGCTCTCTCGCTATGTCCGGTGAGCAGACATTCCAATCGCCCTTACGGAAATGACGACGTGACCAATCGCTCCATTGATGCAACCGTGGAAAATCTTTTGCGGCCGTTGGACCCTGGCCATAGGGAACCGTGAGTACTCGAATCTCCGGATAGTTTGCGGAAATAATTTCCAAATTTCCATTTTCAACCTTCGCCAATTCGAATTCCATGTTGCTTTGACCACCGAGCAACCAAACATCACCAACCAGTACGTCATCCAGCACCAATGTCTCATCGCCACACTGCGCCGTTAACGTCTGCCCAACTGACTCCGCATCCATCGGCGCCAACTCAACCAGCCAACTTCGATTGACATCCACGGTGGTGGAAACACTCTGCCCAGCAAATTCAACGGTGACCCGCTGTCCGGGATCAGACCACCCCCAGACTCGGACCAACTTCGATCTTTGCAAAACCATGCTGCTTTGAAAAACATTCCCAAAACAGAAACCTTCACCAACCGCGGGGAATTCGATAACGTCCTCGCGTGGCATTACATGAGACTGCCCAAGAATGGAATGAGCTCCAACAAACTGCAACACAACAAAAAAAAGGCTAACCAATGGCGTCTGGCACATCTTGCGACTCGCTTAAAACATTCTGTCTTGTGATCTCGATAAGATAACAGCTAGATCCAGTCGCTGCCTCTTGTACAGCCACGAATTTAGAACGGCCGAAAATAATTAATCGACAACATTGCCCCGGAAAATCCGCGTTGACGTCCCGAACTGGAAAACTGGTTTTAGATGACAAACAATCCCCCACGCGACGATCAAAAGAGACAAAGCAACCGTAGCCCAGCAGCGAAAACCTAGCGTCCCAGAAAACAAAACTCCAAGTCTCGTATTCGTGAACCCTCGTACTTTGCTGCTAGCCAGCTAGCCTAGCCGCTTGATAACGCCCTTGGATTCAAAAAACCTCTGACGGCTGCAACATGATGAGCAGAAAAGATTGACGTCACTACCTTTCATTTCTTCACCGCAAGACATCGGACATGGAAGTCAAAACGAGGTATGCTTCAAACCATTGCCTCTTTGAATTGACCCGAAACCCAATTGACCCGAAACCCAGGTGACCCGAAACCCAATTGATTTCGCTCACAAATTTATTCGCTGCCTATCCAGTCACACTTCTCATTCATCAATGATCCGCGGTGATGATTCTATGAAAAAGATCACTCTCTCCCCTAAGTCCCTCGTAACCCTTGGGCTGATCCTCCTGCTCAATTCTTCTCACTGCATCGAGTGCAACGCACAACAAGACCCGCACAACATGCCAACCAAGGGAATCTGCGCCCACCGAGGTGCGAGTGTGACACATCCTGAAAACACCATTCCAGCAATGAAGGAAGCGATTCGCGTGGGTGTTCACATGATCGAATTTGATGTGGCAATGACGCAGGACGGTCGATTGGTTTTGATGCACGATTCCACGGTGGATCGCACAACCAACGGATCAGGAAAGGTAAATGAACTAACACTCCTGCAACTTCAGGCATTAGATGCGGGCAGTTTCCGAGGCAGCTCATTTGCAAATACGCGAATACCCACTCTTCAGCAGGCTTTGGCAATCATGCCGGAAAACATCTGGCTAAATGTGCACTTAAAAGGCGACACCGAACTCGCGAAGGCAACTGCAAAAGTCATCACGAATCAGAAACGAACTCACCAGTGCTTCCTCGCCTGCAATCAGGATTCGGCGATAGCCGCAAAGCGAGTCAATCCGGATATCAAAATCTGCAACATGGAACGCCAGGCAAACACGCTTGACTACGTAAACCAGACGATCAACTTTGGCTCGGAATTCATACAATTACTTGGCGGACAATCAGCTGATCCAAGGCATGTGGGCGCCGCAAAAAAACATCAGATCATCGTGAATTACTGTTGCACAAACTCAACAGACACACTCAAGGATTTATTTGCGAGCGGCGTTCAATTTCCTTTGGTTGATGACATTCATCAGATGATGAAAACCGCCAAGACACTGGGCATTGAACCACTTCAGCCTCGATACCGCAGCAAGTAACGCTGCGAAAAGCACCACGTGTATCACCAGTTGATTGAAGTGATCACCGCAAAGCACTGACTCATTCATTCAAGGCGTTCGAGACCTCGGAACTTTTGCCAGGCTTCTTTCTGCTTGCCGCGAACAATAAGTTCCTCGATTTGATCGATTAAATCATCGACATCCACGCCCTTCACCTCGCCCCCCTCCATTCTGCGTCTAAGAGCCAACAACTTAATAGGCAAACGCAAATCACGAGGCGTGGCTGACTCGGATCCGGGATCTGTCCTCACCTCAGGAACCAGCTTGTTTACAAAGCCTTGTATTGTTTCCAGATCGCGGTATCCAAACTCGACACTCGGTTCAACCTGAGTACCTTCACCCCAATCGTTCCAGGTAGCAATCTGCAAGAAATGTGTATTCTTGCGGACGGTTTTTGCCAAGGTCTCAGCAAGCGTATCCCCACCTGCATCTGGCAACTTTGGGTACCCATCACCCACACCCGCAACAGCATAAATGTCATCAAAGCGTGGAAACGCAGCGGGGACCACCGACGGCCATTCCTGAGCTTGCTCGAGAAAACGGTCGACCTGAGCCATCCCCGCATTAGGAGACGGCCAGCCGAAACTACCCACCGCTCCATCCCGTCGGTAATCCTGACTGTAATACAGAATGGGCTGATCAAGCTGAGTTAAACATTGGCTCCACTGTTCCGGACTCAAACCTTCATGACCAAAAGACAGTAGAACGGGCCGGTCATTGAATCGAACATAGCTCGGCGATTTGAACCAATATTTCCCCAGCCAATTAATCTCCTTCACCGCGTGTGGCAACGCTGCCTCAATCGTTAAACGCTTCGCTGACCGCAATGCTGAAATGGTTTGATCTTCGTAACAAATCACAAACTTCATTTTCAAACGTTCACATTGCTGCAACAACCTCGTCGTATTGCGATGCAAAATGGGGTAATCGCGATAGTCGGTCAGCCCGTACCAATCAACAATCACACCATCAATCCCAGATAACTTCATGAGTAACAAGTGGCACCTAATCACCGCTGGATCACCTGAGTCGTAAGGACCGATTAACGGATAATATTTCGATGCAATTTCTCGTCGTCCCTCATTTTCGATATCGGGATCAAAATGATTCATGGTCCAGTGCCACCCCCAGTTGCCACTGACCGGCTTGGCTGTGTACCAAGGCATGTAATGCGCAAGGACGAGTGGACGTTGTCCTTCCTGAAACACGTCTAAAAATTCCTGATCAGGTTGATCAATTGCGGTTGGGTCGCTTGGTCGCTGAGACCATGACTCATCCGGCACCATGAATGCCGAAAGCAAGCAAATGAGTTGCAACGATCGACAAAGCAAGCAACTGCAATACATTCAAATACTCCGGGAAAAACGGGTCCTTCGGACGCTTCAAGCCCACTCCCTCCATCTCAAAAGAGAAAGTGCAGTCAACCAACGCTAATCAATCTGGGACCAACAACAATAAAACAAGTTTCAAGTCGCATGAACCCGACATCATTTGGCCACGCGGGAGAAATCCTGCTGCAACTGCGCATGCGACAAATCACGCAATGACCAAAACTTCTCAATGTGCCCCTAAATTGCTAACCTCACAGTGCAGGATTTGATGCTATCCTCTTCCACACAGACCCAAGGCGAGTAATCAAGAGTTGTAACCACTCGCGTAAAAACATCCATTTTTCTGGTTATCATTGGATGCGATACTGCGTCGATTACGCTGCAACCAGCAAATCCAGAACAAAATCCTGGTCACCCTGACGATTGCACCGATACGTTTCAGGTCTCAATGAATGAGATACAATTGGAAGTTAGCGGGTGTGAATACTTGGATCATCAAAGTCGCCCAATGCACTTCGATGAACAAGCAGATTTTGCCAATCTTGATCTGAGTGCGTCCAGGAACGATTACTCAGCCAAATCGCTCGAATTAGCAAAAATCAATCTCAATGAGTTGAAAAAAGATGGCAGGCAGCAGCCTGACCGTGGATAAGAAAACGTAATGAATGATCACAGAAATACATTTGAGCTGACCGAACCGCTCTTCCTTCGACTCTTTGTCAAACATGAGGCGGGACTTAGAGCCTATTCGCGAAGCATCTTGCCTGACTGGAACCTGGTTGATGAGGCGATGCAGGAAGCCAGTGTGACGATGTGGCAAAAACGAGACCAACTTCGAGAAGAGTCTGGCTTTGCTCCCTGGGCAAAAGTCATTTTACGCTTTAAATGTTTACGCCAAATTGAAAAACTACGATTAGAACGGCCAATTCTCAGTGATTCGATGCTGGCAACCATCGCGACCAAGGGGGAAGCCAGGAACACTGAACACATTGCTGATCGCGAGAAAGCCTTCAGGACGTGCTTTGGCCTGCTGCCAGAAAAACATCAAGAACTACTGTTGGCTCCTCACACCCGCACAGTCACGGTCATTCATCTTGCTGAAAAACGCAACACTACAGTGAACTCCCTTTACAAGTTACTCGGCCGTTTGCGACAGAAACTGTCAGTTTGCATTCGAAAACGCATTGCTTCGGGAGCACTTTCATCATGAATCATGACGACCTAATCGTAAAATATTTCAACGGTATCGCGAGTCCTGAAGAGGTACGAAAACTCGAAGAGCAACTGCTTCAAAAAGAAACATTGCAAGAACGCTTCATTGAACAGGCGGAACTCGATGGTTTCTTGTACCAAGAGTCGCATCGGAGCGTCGAGCAGGCCCCTTGGCCTAGCTCACCAGTGCAAAAAAAGATTGACCGAAAAATATTACGTTGGTCCGCAGAACTCATCAGCGTGGCGGCGTTGGCTCTGTTTGTGATCCTCTACATGCCGTTGTCATCACCTAAACTGGCAATCGCCAACCCTTCCTTGGGCGATGTTTCCATCGATCGCTCCAGAATCGATACGGCTCTCTGGCAAGCTTCAGCGACTGGCGATAAAACGACGGTGTTAGCCGAGATCAATCGTGGCGCCGAACTGGATGCTAAAAATGCGGATGGGCTAACAGCGATGCACCTAGCGGTGCTGTACGGACATCGCGAGATCATCGACCTACTCATATCCAACGGTGCTTCGACCGATCACACCGACCCGCGAGGCAACACCTCTCTACACATAGCCGCATTCTTGGGACGTTGGCTCATTGTGGAAGAATTATTGCAGGCGGGATCTGACGCACGAATTCGTAACAACGATGGATTCAATCCTGACGATCTCGTTGCCTTGAGCTGGAACCCGAGCCTGGAACGCTATTACCGGTATCTCGAGGAAACGTTTCATTTTGAATTGGATTACGAATCAATTAAACGCGCTCGCCCAATCATCCGAAGGACGATTACAAAGACACTGAACAGGGATGGCCCCACTGAGACTGAATTACTAAGCCAGTCTTTTGCCAACATGACCGGCAGCCTGCTTGGATCAACCTTGGCAAAAGCTATTCCGGTGACGCCACAGGCTAAACCTCCCTCGGTCTCTCTGCTTCAAGCCACACTGACTGGAAATATCGGCGCAGTTCAACAACACATCGATGCCGGAAGTGATCTGAACGTCAAATCCGAATTTGACGGCAGCACGCCGCTGATCCTTGCGTGCTGTTTTGGCAGAGTTGAGTTGGTGGAATTACTGCTGAATGCGGGAGTTGAGTTAGAAGCAAAAAATCATTCCGACTACTCAGCACTACACGCTGCCGCCTTTTTCTGCCAAGTTGAAATCATCGAGCGATTACTCGGGGCTGGAATCAAAACTGACTCGGTTGACCAAAACGGCGACACCGCCCTTGATATGGTTTCGTCCCCGTTCTCGGAAGAAATTCACTCTGTCTACCGACACCTTTACGGAATGCTCAGGATGGAACTGGACGTTCCGTCCACGATTAAACGCCGACAGCAGATCCGGGATATTCTCGTCGAAAACCTACAAACCAAACCGCAATAACTTTGCTTCACTGGATTGTCTCATTCATTGGCCGGAACTGCCTGAATTGCCGAAGCAAGGTAGACGCGAAACCGATTCCGAACCTCTTGCGAAGAATTCTTGTTGATTAGATTAAGCCATTCGTGAGGGTCAGATTCGAGGTCATACAATTCTTCATTTCCGTCTGAATAGCGGATGTACCTCCATCGTCCGTCACGAATACTCACATTGCCACGATCAAACACGGTTAACGCGTATCGCTCAACCGATGGCTGTTCCTGTGCAAGCAGATCAACAAGTGATAGACCGTCCAGTCCGTCGGGCGAAGGAACGCCACACAGATCGCATAGCGTTGGATAGAGATCGATCAGGCTGACTGGCTGGCGTCGAGTGGTTCCCGCTGAGGCAAAGTCTGACGCTCGGCCCCTGGGTGGGACGATGACCAATGGCACTCGCGTTGAACGCTCCCAGCCCGTCCACTTGCCCCAGTGCTGCTTCTCACCCAAATGCCATCCATGATCCGAGAATAGAACGACCAAGGTGTTATCCGCAAACGGACTCGCATCAAGTGAATCAATTAATCGCCCGACCTGTGCGTCCACAAAAGTGGTGCAGGCTAAGTAACCCTTCACCGCTTCACGCCACTGTTCGTACTGAACAACCGTCGAGTGAAGCCCCGCAGTTTCAGCCTCAACAGCCCACTTCTGTCCCGTCTCGCTAAGATCGACTAGGTCATCGGCCTCAACAGGAGGCAAGAAGATCTCTTGATCCTTCAACCTGTCGAAATAAGATTGCGGTGCGAAGAGGGGTATATGCGGCCGGTAAAATCCCACACCAAGCAGGAAGGGGAGAGCGGAGTCCATCTGTTGAATCTGCTCGCCGGCCCAATCCGCGATCTGCCTATCTCCCATCGACTTTTCTTCGATGTTGAGTCCACCCCAATCAAACGATTCACCATCGTTGGTTTCAGGCCTTCGATCCGAGGGCATGCGATTGAGCGGTAGCACAATCGACTCACCCGATGGCAATACCGCTTGATGACTGGGATTGGCGGTTGCTTTCGATGCCTGTTCATCTTTCCGATAACGAACTTGAGACTTCGTGAAAGGACTCCAACGTTGCTCTGGGTTGTAAGAATCGTCAAACATCAAACGGTTCGCTGATCCGCTTGAATGCATCAATTTCCCGGTGCCCATGGTTTGATAACCATGCCGTTTGAGATGACGCGGAAAGACCAGCGAGTCAGGCTGCTGACTGAAGAGTCGCTCACTTTTATTATTCCAGACGCCTGTTTGCCACGGCATTTTCCCGGAAAAAATCGCTGCGCGGGAAGGGTTGCATGCGGTTGAGGGACAATGCGCGTTGGCGAAAAGAATACCACGCCTCGCCAGACGATCGATGTTAGGCGTGTGAGCCTGAGGGTGCCCCCCTAAACAACCAACCCAGTCATTCAAATCATCAATGGCAATCAAAAGCACGTTAACGGATTCCTCTCCGTTCGCCGCCTTCGAGCCAGGATCTGCAACTGCGAAGTTTGCCGCAAGAAAAATCATCCCCGCAAGTAATCGAAGGCGACTAACAAAGGAATCGCAGGGAAAACCCAGGCGTGGTTTATCTTTCGGGTAATCCATCGATCTCCCTGGCATGGTTAGACCCAACATTTCATTCCTTCTCTCGACAAAAATTGCAAAAAACCCACCGCTGACAATACGAACCCAGTAAGGCTCATACTGCGTCAATCATTTCATCGAAGCAAAAATGGCTTCTCCCCCACACAAAAAAACCGAACCCCGCATCATGTCGGGATTCGGTTAATCATAGTGAAACGAATCGTTGGCCGCTTACCGGCCCTAGCGTTTTCGCACCTCGATGACGTACTTCATCAAGTCATCGAACTGTTGTCGCGTCTTCAATTGCTTTGCGAGCCCGGCTGGCATGATCGAGGTGCGTGATTGCAGAACCTCTTCAATGTCATCTGCTGGGATCGTGACTGGTTCTGTCTGAGCCAGATTACGCAGCACCAATTCCTTGTCATTCTCGGAGACGCGAATTCCCGTCAGGATCTTGCCATCGACAGTCACCACAGATACTTGGGCAAAATCTTTATCAATTCTCTTGGAAGGCCGAAGGACTGAATCAATTAATTCCTCCGGTGAAAGAATCGTTTCCAATTTGGTCAAATCAGGTCCCAGTGCAGTTGCCGCACCCGTCGGCGGATTGTGACAAGCGAAACACGCCGCGGCTGATTCGTAAAAGACTTTTTTACCACGTTCAAAATCACCCCGCTGCACCGCCAACTTGGCGAGCTGTGCGGAATTGGCTGCAAGCAATTCGTTCTCTAACGCCTCGTTGGAGAAACCCTCAGGATCGATGCCAATATCCTTGAGCATCAATTCGGCTTCGAGGGGATGTTCCGCGAGCAGCTCATCCGGGACCCAGAAGGTTGTTCTGTCAATCGTGCTCGCTCGCACCTGCTTGACAGTCTCCGGTGAAATGACCGACGCGCTGTTTCCCCACGTGTTTCGAACGAATGTCAATACTGCCGCAATTTCATCATCGTTGAGCAGGTTCTTGAAAGCTGTCATTGGAGGCACGCCCCGAGAGGGGTCATAGGTTTTTCCATTGACTTCCAACTTTCCCCACAAGCCATGAAGTGCCATCTTCACGAGTCGTTCTTCACTTCCATTGACCCAGGCACTACCAACCAACGATGGGTAAACAAGACCGTTGCCTTTTCCATTGGCCAAGTGACAAGTGGCGCAGTGTGATTCGCGTTGATAGACCAGCGATCCCGCTTCATAGACCTTTTGAGCCTCGGCACTGAGACGCTTGGGGGTTTCGTACTTGACGATTTCTATTTCCGCCGGTGCGGCAAAACCACTCGCCCCCGTGGAATCGACATTGAACCAAAAGTGCTTCACGGTGTTGGCCGCAACCACCGCATGTTTGACGGTTGAATTCAAGACACGATTCAATAGATCTTCATCCTTCACATTGTGTTGCTGGTGCAACCAAAGTGCTTCAAGAAGATGGTGAGCCTCCGTCTCGTCATTCGCATTGAAATCAGCAGACCATTTCTTTGCAGCTGCTACCACGGCACTGGAATCTCGCTCGCTCAATTCAATACGAGTACGATGGCGAACACCGTTAACCGGGTGCTTGAGGTTTTCAAGCAACGCTTCGATTGGCTGACCCTCGATTGCAACGGGCTTTTGCAGAGGTCGATCTTTCATCGAGATACGAACAATTCGCCCGTGCTGGTGGTCACGATTGGGATCTCGGATGTTGTGTTGCATGTGACCAATGATGACGTTTTGCCAATCAGAGACATACAGTGCACCGTCTTCACCCACGATTGCATCGGTTGGCCGGAAATTGCGATCTTGGCTGTTAAGGATCTCCTTGACGGGGGTTCCCCAAACCTCGCCGAACTGATGCTTCTCTCCGTCGCCATCGCGATCGAGATCGTACTGTTTAATTCCAAGGAAACCGATCGTGTTGCAGATCAAGAAATCCTGCTGCATTTCTTCGGGAAAGTGGTCAGACGACATGATTTCATCCGCTGCGACCGGACGAAACTCTTTTGTCAGCAACTCGTGCATCTTGAAGCCCTTACCCTCAGGCCGAACCTGATAGGACCGGCCACCGGTACCATCGTTGGCGTAACAGTAACCCCAATAATCAAAACTGGTGCCGTGAGGATTCGGTGAGTTACCAGCATGTGGCGTGATCACAAAACTTCGCGGGTCAAAGCGGTACATACCCGAGGCACCGATGTTCAAGTTGGGCTTCCAAGGCGTTTCGTGGTTGTGAACCAAAAAGATCCCGCTCTGCCAATAAATACCGCCATCCGGACCATAGATAAGATTATTCGCAGCGTGATGCGTGTCGGAAGTGCCTAAGCCCTGCAGCATCACAATGCGTTCATCCGCCTTGTCATCACCATCGGTGTCTCGAAGAAACAAGAGATCAGGCCCAGAAGTCACCAGGACTCCACCACCCCAAAATTCAAATCCGAGTGGGTTATGAACATGGGCGAAAATTTTCCTGGTGTCAGCCACCCCATCACGATCCGTATCTTCAAGGATCATGAGCGTGTCGTTCATCTCCTTGAGTGGCTCCCACTTTGGATAGGTATTCCAGCAAGCAGCCCACAATCGACCTTTTCCATCCACCTGCATTTGAACAGGATTAGCTAGGTCCGGGAACATTTCCTCGGAGGCAAAAACATTCACTTGAAAACCTTCCGGTACGGTAATCCGCGAGGCGCTTTCCTCTGGACTGAGATATTCAACGTTGCCCTCTTTCGCCTTGCTTGAGCTTTTGCTGCCCCCGCCCACGTTGGAGATCACCTCAACAGGTGGAGGAACGTTGCTATCGTCCGCTTCAAGTTTCTTCCCATCCGCAGCGGCCCAAATGACCGGGTCGCGATTGGAAGTCATCTTGTCCAACATCGTTAATTCGTGCTTCAGGACCTCCGCGTTGCTTTGGCCGTCAACAAATGTCAGAGTGGATCGACCACCCCAGATATCATTCCCGTCGGTTGCTCGATATCGATTATGCCAATGCCAATTCTTGTCTTTCACAGCCTGATAGAGTGAGTCAACGCTGGTGCTGGCGGGAGCATCTTTCTCCAAAAGAGCATTGGTAATCATGCCCGATAATTCACGATACCCCTCGCCCGACAAATGAATACCATTCAGCGTGTAGTGCTGCGAGCTACTGGAAAACAGCTGAAACGTAGGGGAGTAAAGGTCAACAAAGCTTGAACCGGATTGTTCCGCCGCTCGCTTGGTCGCTTCAGTGTAAGCGGCTAAATTCGCATTCAATTCGGTCCCTTCTGGCAAGCTCTTGTCGCCCGTGTTTTCGTAGGCAATAGGACTGAAAAGTACAAATCGAGCCTTAACACCTTTTTCGGCACGTAATGCTCGGTATCGATCAACTAGCTTGACCAACTCAGCCTGATAAGCGTCGGCTCCACCGACACCTCCGAAGGACTCATTGTATCCGTACATCACAAAAACGACGCTCGGTGCGACGTGCTGCAGGTATTCCTCGTCGTTGGTGAATCCTTTGTTTCTCGGACGCTTGTTGACCATATCGCCCGCGAAACTCATGTTCCGAAAGCTAATGTTCATCCCGCGAAGCTGGGACTGCAAAGCGGTTTCAACCCAAGGGTCATGCTGCATCCGGTCAGCAAGACCGTTCCCAAAAATTGCGACAACGTCACCTTTCTGGAACTGAAATGGCTCGGCGGCATCCGCTGAAACGAAGGAAGCAACAGCCAGCAATAAGGAGAACAAGACGCAGCGACGCAAACGCGTCCAGAGGGGAGTTAAACGCGACGACATATCATTCCTAAAATAAAATTTTCGTGATATTGGCACCACTTGATGTGGTGATTTTTCATGGAATCCCACACGGCCAAAACCGATGGTTTGATTCATCTTTCAACTGATCTGCAATGAAGGTCCAGTCCTTGCCACCAAAACACGCGTTGAAGCAAATGTGGCCGGACCCCCAATGTCTCTCTACACTAGCATATCTTGCCGGAGCGTTGGCCTGCCACTCAACGCGAAACCAGTACGGTTCTCGTGACGAGAACCGCGGGTCCGCTCTGCAAGTCAGCGATCTGCTGAATCAAGCATGTTCCTCAAAAATACTCGTCAACGGGTCACGTTACCGGGTGTTGAACTTTTCCCCATCGCACGCTCAGCTTCCAAACCACCGGCGACATGAGGAAAATTGACTCATACCCGTTTCAATTTGGCAAAACAAAGCCCACCTCCTTGATCGGTGTCCACCTGCCATCCGACCGCTGTCAGAGCCAATGACCGAGCAAATGGGATGATCCAAAAACGATTCCTGCATACGAAAAAGCCCCGTCTGACCGAAAAGATCGTTGAGAATCAAAACGGATTTTTAACGAAAGCTTGCTAGCGGAATATCACTGCACGCCGAATCATCATGTATCGATCAGAAGTCCGAGTCCTCTGGCCAGTAGGTGAGTCTTCGCGTTGATCCTCTTAATGATCCCCCCAATCCCTCCGTTAAACCGTAGGGGCCGAGAGTCGTTAACCTTTCGCCGACCCCTCACATTGGTGGCAATCTAGCGAGTTGATTCACAAAGCTCGGACCAGGCAGGGAAGAACCGGCAAAGGATGATTTGCCGTTTTTCGAAAAATCAGGCATCAAAACTTCCCAAAGACAGATCGCTCTGGGATTTTTTCTGCGCAGCCGAATGCAAAACCGAACGCCAAAGAACCGAACGCCAAAGAACCCACGAATGGATAATTTTCAATCGACGTCTCACCTGTCGGCAAGAAGTAAGGCAATCAACAGAATCGGACGAATTCAGCCTTTGCTCAAACACCAACAACGCTGCGCCAAGTTTCCGCCATCAACTTGTGTCCTTCGGCCGTTGGGTGAACACCGTCACCGGCTAACGCACTTGGCTGTGTCCCCGCAGCAACTGCCTCGTCAAACATGGATTGAAACGGTACCCAGACCGTCTTTGCACTGTCTGCAGCTTCCTTGGCAAATTTTCGACGAACATCAAATTCCGGAAACCAATCGCCTTCATTTTTCTTGACCGTTCCACTCATCAACACAAATGGCTCACAGACAACAATGGTTGTGTTGGGCAACGCTTTGCGTGTACGCGCCAGAAGTGCAGCGAAACCATCGCGATAGGTCTCCGCTGTTCCGTCGTAGCGTCCGTTCAGAGCATGCCAGATATCGTTGACTCCGATCAGGATACTTAGCACCCTGGGCTCAATATCCAGACAATCCGCTTGCCATCGCCGATCAAGATCCGGAACCTTATTCCCAGAGATACCTCGATTATGGATCTGCAAATCAAGTGAAGCATGATCCTTCCTCAATGACTCGGCAATCACATTTGGATAACCTCGCCCCAAACCCTGATTCGCAATTGGATCTTTCTTTTGGCGACCCGCATCGGTAATCGAATCCCCCTGGAAAAGAATGACATCTTGCTTTTTGAGCAGGAACTTTTTATCGCCACAAAAAGCCTTCTCCGACAAGCACGCGGTGATTCCAGCTGCACTGATTCCGCCCATGAACGTTCGACGTCTCATTTACTGTTCCGTATTTCAGAAGATGTGAAATAAATATTCCAAAAACAAATATCGCTGCAATCAACGCTCGCGGTATTTCTCCACGTCGGCTGAAAACAAAGGTCAGCAGTTTAGACCTTCTCGATCAACCGTACCAACCTCACAAAAAAATCCAGCGACATTGCAGCACCGATCTCACCCTAACAATAACCGAATTGAAAGCGCAACAAACGGAAAGTCTCTTAATCCGTCGGTACTAGGTCCTCCAGAATGCGAACGACTTGGCAAAGACGGGAGATTCATGACCACTCTCAACCCCAACCACCAAGAGACCCGAGCACTCTCAAATGATGGTTTCTCGATGCCCAAATGACCAGCCGATGCCCGAATGACCAGCCGACGCCCGAATGACCAGCCGACGCCCGGATCCATGCGAACAACGCACCCCACAAATCTTCACAAACGCAGACACAAGCGCCAGTTATCTGCCACAGAGTTCCAATGAATTTTCATTAGGGTATGGCGGCAATCTTATTCGGGACTCAATGCTTATGAGTCCCAAATGCATTGGATCGCAAGCACTTACCGATCAAATCAGCGTAATTCGGAGTGGAAAACGTCTCGGCGAATCCAACTTAGCCAGCGAAAAAACCGCTAAACTCTCTGTGGCGTAGCGTCCGCATACAATCAGCTGAATAATTCAAGTCTCACACCCCTTCAAATTTCCAAAAAATTCACACCATGGCCAGTGACACCACTCCGTTTTCCAATTCGAACTAGATCGCAACGTGAGTCCATCAGACCCTGCGGACCCAATTCGATTGTGAGCTAAAAAAATCACGCCATCATCACCATCACTTCAACTACCCACGCTCCATCATGCATCATTGCTGCCGAATCTTGATCTTGATCCTATCAATTTCGCTCAACCAGTCACAAACCACTCGACTTTGTGCTCAAACAGTGTCACCTGATAAGCGGCAAAGCGACTACCTCATTGAGAAACCACCCAAGTCACTCAACGCGCCGGCGTTCTACACAAAGTACGTTCACGCGTCGGGATACCCCATCGTCAGCTCTGACAAGGTGAATGACTATGCCCTGAAGGAGACCGCTTACCTGATTGACCTAATGCTCGCTAAACGTCCGGATGTTCGCCAAGCAATGATCGACAGCGGTTCACGTATGATTGTGATGGCGCACAATGAATACACCACCGATATCCCCGAGCATCAACATCTAAGCCCCAAAGATTTCTGGAACGCAAGAGCTAGGGGCCTGGGTGGATCAACACACGATCCCGTCTGTTCCTGTGCGGAGGAGAATGTACTTGGATACGTCGGAGACCCATACTCAACTGAATCCATTGTGATTCACGAGTTCGCTCACAACATTCACTATCGCGGAATGGTGGAACTGGACTCAACGTTTGACCAACGCCTCAAAGAAACTTATCAGAGAGCGATGGATCAAAAACTTTGGCAAGGCAAATACGCTTCAACAAACCATGCTGAGTACTTTGCAGAGGGCGTTCAGTCTTGGTTCGATAATAATCGACCAGAAGATCACGATCACAATCATGTTGATACTCGTTCTGAACTCAAGGAATACGATCCTGGACTAGCGAGAATCTGTGAAGAAGTTTTCGGCGACACTGAATTGATTTACACAAAACCAAAGACACGATTAACAGGTCACCTTTCAGGCTACGACCCCAAAACCGCACCAGAATTCAAATGGCCCAAGCACTTGCAGGAGCAAAAGAAAAAGATCATCGAAAAGGTAAGAAAACAGGGCAATGATCGGCAACAGACCTATAAAAACTAACGAACCTTCAGTGATTCATGCTTCTGAAATGGCAAAGTCACTAAGCCTATGATGAAACAACCGCCGCTCTCTTGCCCTTCGCTTGGTGCTAGCCAGCAAGATTAGTGCGGCAACGCCGCTAGTGGTTGCCAGATTGAAACCGAGATTGTCTGAGATTTAGTCAAACACAACTTATCACCGAATGATTAAATACCTCATTCTCCATCCTCGCTCTACTCAACCTTGCTCGACTTCCTGGTGAAGACCACCCAGAAAAAACACAAAAACGCTGCCACGGTTCAAAAGAAAAAGGCATTTAAGACAAGCGGCTCAGCAACGACACACACCCTCCCCTTTTGAAGATCCAAGGATGACTCCGCCCATGCATCACTTACTAAAACCAACGTTTTTCAAAGCGGCTCTCACCTCTTTGATCACCTTCACACTATCACTGGCGTGTACGGCACACGCGGACTGGCCTAATTGGCGCGGGCCTGATGGATCGGGAACCATCACTACCGGTAACTATCCTGAGGTGTTGGGGGAAGACACCATTCAATGGAAGCAAGAACTTCCAGGGAAAGGATGCTCGACACCAATCATCTTTGATCAGAAGATCTACTTGACTGCACCGACCAAGGGGCACGATTCACTGATCGCACTGACCAACGACGGCAAAAAACTTTGGTCAACCTCTTTTGGGATCGAGAACCCCGGTAAACATCGAAATGGATCCGGCAGCAATGCTTCGCCCACCGCCGACTCGAGTGGAGTCTATGTCTACTACAAAAGCGGCACGCTTGCCGCAGTGAATTTTGATGGAACAATCAGGTGGCAAAAAAATCTAGTCAGCCAATTTGGAGAGGACACGCTTTTCTGGGACCACGGAACATCTCCAGTGCTTACCGAGCAAGCAGTCATCATGACCAGAATGCATCATGGAGAATCATGGATCGCCGCTTTCGATAAAGAGTCGGGCGAACAAACCTGGAAGACGGATCGCAATTTCTCCACGCCCACCGAAGGTGATCACGGCTACACCACTCCGTTGATTATTTCGTTCAATCAGAAAGAATCAATTCTGACTTGGGGCGCCGAACATTTAACGATCCATGACGCGAACAGTGGCGAGCAAACATGGCTGTGCGGTAATTTCAATCCTGATAAAAACAAGCTCTGGCCCGCGATTGCCACTCCGGTCATCATTGATGACGTTGCAGTCATCTGCTTTGGACGTAACGATCGGGGGCTTCCACAAACCCATGGGATAAAAATCTCAGGAACCGATGATGTCACCGCTACCAACCATGCGTGGCAACGCGACGACATTAGCTCCTTTGTTCCAAGCCCCATCGCATACAAGGGAAGTGTCTACCTGGTGCGTGACAGAGGTGAAGTGGAATGCATCGATCCCAAAACCGGAAAAAACAACTGGAACGCTTCGTTCCCTAAAGCTCGATCCAACTTCTACGCTACCCCAATGATCGCTGCCGGAAATCTCTATGCGGCTCGGGAAGATGGCGTCGTTTATGTCGCGAAGGTCAGCGACCAAGGTATGGAACTGCTATCAGAAAATGAAATGCAACAACCGGTGATTGGAACCCCGGTTCCCATGAATGGCAGATTGCTCATTCGTGGCGAAAACGAGCTACTTTGCTTTGGACTCGAGTGACCATTTGTCACTTTGCCGAAAACCAAGAAAGTAATTGGTGTTCTCGGCGATCGGTCCCTGCGCATTTGCCGTACAGTGGTTCCAATCATCACACGAGAGTTACGCGGACGAACCAGATCACACTGAAAAATACAGGGGAGCACGCCGTGCGATGGAGCCCTGCTCATTGCGTGATGAAAGTCCGAGCTGAAAATTGGTGGCTGAACATGGCTGAACATGGCTGAATCGAGTGAAGTTCAACCTCGCAATCTCTACCTCCCATCCATGTGAGCTTGACCCAAAAAAGCCCGCACCCTCCCAAATGTGCCCAAGGCAGGGCCCTGCACCCAAACAAAGTCCGTCGAGTTACGTATTACCAAACGGTCAGTGTCGTCAAAAACGGAATCTGCTTGCTCAGAAACTCGCCAAATAATCGTTTTCTTCGGCAAATCCAGAAGCGTTGATCAGATCGAGTGCAAGGGTAAGGTGTGGCAAAGCGCGCCGGTTGAGCGAATATCAGGGAAGTCATCACTCAGGGATTGATTGGTACTTGGCGGAGATTCGACGCAATTCGTCGCTGTTGTCCAGTGCTGGAGCATCAAGCACGATGCTTAAAAGACAAGTGCCGGATCGTGCAATCTAAGCACTGCGGAAAACTGAACAGCAAGATCATCGGACCCTCCACAACCTTTGAGTTTCGGTAACGATCGACAAGCGGAAGCAACCGCACCGAATCACACGCAGCGCCGCCAAGGCAAAGAGCGATTAGCCATGAGTCATTTGCAAACCACATTGAAACGAATACCGCTGATCGCGTCACTCGTTCTCCTGCCGCTCACCGTTATCCTCGTGATTGATCCGTTTCACTGGAAACTTCTACCGACGCAATTCGTTAGCGAGTTGCGATTCACCTCCGCTCCTGATCAGGATCACGACGAACACGATCACGACGAACACGATCACGACCACGACGATCACGACCACGACGATCACGAACACGACGATCACGAACACGACGATCACGACGATCACGACGAACATGATCATGATCATGACCACGGCGATGCTCGAAGCGCGAGTGCTTCTTCAAAAGACCCAACTTCCAAAGTCGATCAATCGCTTTTACATCTTTCATCTCAGCAACGCGACGCGGTAGACGACGACCACTCTCATCACCACGGTCAGGGTATGGACCATGAGGAGTCGGCTCTCGAACTGTCCGAGAGAGCGTTGAGAAGCATCGGGTTAAGCGAGCAGAGACTTCTCGAAATCAAGCTAAGTGCATTCGAGCGTTGCATCACTGTCCCGGCAGTGATTGTTGAAAAAGCCGGCCAAACTCAATTGAATGTCTCGGCTCCCATGACAGGGCTGGTCACTCATGTTCATGCCGTGCAAGGATCGGCAATCAATCCAGGCGATCTGCTTTTTCAGGTTCGCCTTACCCACGAAGATCTGGTGAATGCTCAAACCGGCTTTGTCAAAACCCTTGGTGAACTTCAAGTCGAAGAGCGCGAGATTGAGCGATTGCGGAAAGTCACCAGCAGTGGCGCGGTCGCGGGAAAACAATTACTTGAAAGACAATACTCCCGAGATAAGTTGGTCGCAATCAAGCGGGCACAGCGGGAAGCTTTGCTACTTCACGGCCTGACAGAATCGCAGGTTGAAAACATAGAAGAACACGGTGAACTGCTCAAAGAGATGCCAATTTTCGCCCCAACTGTAGATCATCACAGTCATGGTGAATTCAGCAACACGTTTCAAGAAACACGCTCTGGCGTTCAGGACGTCCTTGAGACCAGCTTGGAGAGCAATGGCGTTTGCGAAGTTCAGTCAGACGCCATCACCGGCAGCCTAAGCAATCCATTGATTCTGCAACGTCTCGAAGCGCACAAAGGCGAAGCAGTACATGCCGGTGATTCACTTGGGATTTTGGCAAATTATCAGAGCCTTTTCATTGAGGGCATTGCCTTCGAGCAGGACATTGAGGCAATACGAAAAGCCTCCGCAGGTGAATTGCAGGTCACCGCGATCTTTCAACAAACTGCCTCAAGCTCGGAGCGACTGAAGAATCTTAAGATTGCCTACCTTTCAAACAAAATTGATGCAGACGACAGAACACTTCGATTTTACGTTGAACTACCCAACACGATGACTGACGACCGAACGGTTGGGAACTCGCGATACATCAATTGGCGATACCTGCCTGGACAAAGGTTGCAATTAAACATCCCCATCGAAATCTGGGAAAACCAGATCGTTTTACCCGTGGATGCGATTGTCCAAGAGGGGCTGGATACATTTGTTTTTCAACACAGCGGTGATCACTTTGATCGAATGCCCGTCCATGTAAAATATCGCGATCAACACAACGCGGTCATCGAGAATGACGGCGCCCTCACCATCGGTTCTCGTATCGCATCGCGAGGAGCCCATCAAATGCAAATGGCGTTGAAAAACAAGGCTGGTGGTGGTACCGATCCGCATGCTGGCCACAACCATTAAACGTCTCCCAAGAAGCCAGTGCTCGTTTTGAATCAACACGATATCCAAGCTGACACTACACGAGATTCGCAAAGAAAAGGTGAGGCATGCTAAACGCGCTGATCCGCTTTTCATTGCGACAAAGATTGTTCGTCATCTCGATGGCAACCTTACTCGTGGCTCTTGGACTCTGGCAAACAAGTGTTGCCAAAGTTGACGTCTTCCCGGATCTCAACCGTCCTCGCGTCGTCATCATGACCGAGGCTCCCGGAATGGCTCCGGAGGAAGTAGAAACACTAATCACTCTGCCAATTGAAACCGCAATTAACGGCGCGAACGGCGTGAAAGCCGTCCGCAGTTCTTCGGGTGTTGGCATGTCCGTGATCTATGTCGAATTCGACTGGGGCACTGACATCTACAACGATCGTCAAGTGATCAGTGAACGTCTGCAGCTGGCAAACTCACAATTACCACCCGGAATCAAACCCAGCATCGCACCGATGTCCTCAATCATGGGCCAGGTGTTGATGCTCGGCATGTGGAGTGAGGATGGCAGCACAGATCCGGTGGAACTGAGAACCATTGCGGACTGGATGGTACGACAGCGGCTCTTGACGGTCCCCGGCGTCTCGCAAGTTTTCACGATGGGCGGTGGTCGCAAACAGTTTCAAGTCCTGATTGATCCCGATGCGATGCTACGTCTTGGTGTCTCACTTGAACAGGTGAAGACGGCTGTCCAGAGAAGCAATCAAAATGCGACGGGAGGATATCTGGATGAGCAGGGTCCCAATGAATTACTGGTACGTGCGCTGGGCCGAATCCAGTCTATTGACGACCTAAGAAAGGTTGTGCTCACAGGTGATACCGGGCGTCCCATTGCGTTGGAGCAAGTTGCGTCGGTAATCGAAGGCACCGAAGTAAAACGCGGGGATAGCGCTGCGTTCAAACGAATTGACGACGACCGATTTGCTGGTGGTGACGCGGTGATTTTAACGATCAACAAACAACCTGACTCAGATACACGTCAGCTAACAAGGGATGTTCTGGATGCAATCAATGAATTGAAGCCATCGCTTCCGGCGGGTTTGCAGGTCACCCCTCTCTACATGCAGAAATCATTCATTGATCGGGCAATCGAAAACGTGATTGAGGCGATGCGTGACGGTGCATTACTCGTTGTTATCATCCTGTTCGCATTCCTTCTCAACTTCAGAACAACCTTTATCACGCTGGTAGCGATTCCACTTTCCATTCTGATGACGATTCTCGTCTTCACGCTATTCGGGTTATCAATCAACACAATGACCCTTGGAGGTCTGGCGGTAGCCATTGGCGAATTGGTCGATGATGCGATCGTGGATGTGGAAAATATTTTTCGGCGACTACGGGAGAATCAGGCACGCTCCAATCCCAAGCCTCCGATCCTCGTGGTCTACCAAGCCAGTGTTGAGATCCGAAATTCAATTGTTTTCGGAACCCTCATTGTGACCCTGGTTTTTGCACCGCTATTTGCGCTGTCAGGAATGGAGGGTCGGATTTTTGCGCCACTAGGTGTCGCCTACATTGTTTCGATTCTCTGCTCTTTGATTGTCTCGCTCACCGTCACCCCCATTTTGTCTTATTGGCTCCTCGCCCGACGCGATGGCCAACAATCTGGTAAAGACAGTCGATTCTTGCGTCTGTTGAAGGCGATTGGTGAAGTCATCATTCGAGTCAGTTTACGCGTTCCCCGATTGATATTCTTCGGAACCATCGTTTTGGTCCTCGGTGCCTCGATCGTACTTTCAAGCATTGATCGCGATTTCCTGCCGCCGTTCAACGAGGGTGCGGTCCAACTGAACGTCATTCTACCGCCCGGTACCTCTCTGGATACTTCGAATCAGATTGCCCACAGCATTGAACAAAGGCTGCAAGAAATCGAAGACGTGATTCAATTTGGACGCCGAACCGGGCGTGCGGAATTGGATGAGCATGCGGAGGGGGTCAACATGAGTGAATTCATCATTGAACTCGATCCCAGATCTGCCAATTCAAGAGAATCACAACTTGCGGAAATCCGTCAAGCGATGCTCGAAATACCAGGAGTTGTGACGGCGGTTGAACAACCAATTGCACACCTGATCTCTCATATGCTCTCAGGTGTCAAAGCACAAATTGGGATTAAACTTTACGGCGACGACCTCGATACGCTTCGGCGTGGTGCGGTGGATTTCGAACGAGCGATTAAGGGTATCCCAGGCGTGACGGATCTTATCGTTGAGCCTCAGGTGAATGTCCCCCAGCTACGGATCGAGTTAGATCGTGATCGATTACTTCTCAATGGATTGACGGTCTCTGTGGTCAACGATCTGATTGAAACTGCAATGAATGGACAGGTTGTTTCGGAGATCATTCTTGGTCAACGCAAACACGACCTGCTCCTTCGATTTGACGAGAGGTATCGAGAAAATCTCGATAGCCTGAGACGGCTTACCATCAGCACCGAAAGTGGAGGGCGCATTCCGTTGGAAGCGGTGGCAAAAATTTATGAGTCAAGCGGCCCCAACACAATCAACCGAGAAAATGTCCGACGGCGGATCGTCCTGCAGTGCAACGTCGTTGATCGAGGTGTGGTGGATGTTGTCAATGAGATTCAAGACGAGCTTGCTCCTCTAGCCAAGAAACTTCCCGCCGGTTATTTCATTGAATACAGCGGACAATTTGAGAGTCAACAATCTGCAGCTCGGATGATTGTTGGGTTATTCAGCGTCGCGATGCTTGGTGTATTACTCTTACTCTACTCGATGTTTCGATCGCTGAATCTTGCGTTACAAATCTTGATGGCCCTACCGATGGCCTTCATTGGATCCGTCTTTGCTTTGGTCATTACTGGACAGACGCTAACGATCGCTGCAATGGTTGGGTTCATCTCACTTGGTGGTATTGCATCTCGCAATGGCATCCTACTGGTAAATCATTACCTTCATCTTGTGAGGCACGAAGGAGAATCTTGGTCAAAGGAGATGATTGTTCGCGCTGGCCTGGAACGCTTAGCACCCGTGCTCATGACCGCGATGACATCAGGCTTTGGACTCATCCCCCTTGTTTTGGCGGCTGGCGTGCCCGGAAAAGAAATCCTTTATCCAATTGCCACCGTCATCGTGGGTGGATTGATCAGCTCAACACTGCTTGATTTTCTCGTGCACCCAGCGATGTTTTGGCTGTTTGGCATCGATGAAGCGAAGCGTGTGGTGGGTGAATCGCAGAGCCAGTTGGTTCCAGAACTTGATAGCTAGGGGGCAGTCACTCGCTGGACCCGGTCACGAGCCACCTAGAAGTATTCAATCAGGCCCGATACACGCCCCTGCCTCAGGAAAGCTGGCGAACAATTAAGGCCGGGCAACTCGAATTCAATAGTTGATTCCCACAAGCAGGTTGAATCCGTACATCTGCAGGTTTTGACCTGAATTTTCAGCTAACGATGCGGTGGCTGCACCAAATTCGAAATCATCTGTCAGGAAGGCATAAGACGACGCCATCGAATAATCATCCGACAACTCGAAGTACTGAAATTCAAAACCGGCTCTTGTGATCAATCGGGAACGACAGCCCACTTTACGCCAGCATTCAAACCCAACCTGCAAACCGGTGTGCATCCGAAGCTTGGGATCATCGGTGAGCGTGTAAGCGTAGTCGAGTGACCTGGATACCGTTGGGCTCGAACCGGTCGTACTGACAGCAGAAGCCTCGGTAATGGCACTCGAAGATGCGTCGGACCATAGCCAAGAGACACGCGTATCCCAAAACATCCCAGCGCCGTAATTACCGTTGCTGCAAAAACGTGCAAATGGCTTCCTGCCACGCAGAGCAAAGGTAGGACCGATACCCTCTAGGCGGTTCTTCGCCATCGCGCTCGAAGACACCTCTACTTTCTCATCTTGATAGGTGCTCAACGCAAAAGCCGATGACTGTCCGACATAATCCATCTTGCGAAGGCCAATCGCTGAGCCCCAATAGACACCAGCAACGCAAAACTTCTGAGTGATCTCCAGATCGAACGTGCTTAGATCCACCGACTGTCCGGTGGTGTATTGTTCAAAAATTGAATACGGCTTCCAGGCCCCGCTTTCGTAGACCGTGCTTCCATAACCCCAGTAGACCGCCTGAAAGCCAAAGACTTTCCCTTGCAAACCAAGGATGCTTCGTTGTCCGTAGCCAAAAGCGCCTTTTGATTCAACGGAATGCTCAATGTCTTCGACTAAATCAGTTACTTCGACTTTAGACTTCGAGATTCGGCTCGATGACAAGAATGTAAACTCCGTTGCCAGATACAATCCCTGATCAAAAAGATTCAACGGTCGAAGTGGTTGAAGCCTTTGCCCCATTGTTTTCATCCAACGGCGTCTGCGACTTCTCAATTGCGGATGATGATGAGTGTGGGAAGTCGCTTCAGTTATTTCCACCCAACCGGATTCGGTCGACTCGAGAACCTCATCGCTGCCAATCGCTGGAACCGAGGGCGGAATAATTTCGTAAATCGTCTGCGTTTTCGCTGGCTCCGGCAGCGTCTCAAGCAAAACTGGCGGTGGAGGAATATTTCCTCTTGCGACTGGAGAAAGTCCAGACCCCAGCGGTTCGTCAATCAACGGAGCCTGCGAAACCAAGGTGACGGTGTTCGATCCGCCCCTCATCAACGCCGGAAGTATCAGCGACGAACTGAACACCCCTTCATCTGCCTCAGAGGCTGGCATGCTGAAACTCGCATCCAGCTCTCGTGATGAAGTCCCTGATGCGGGCTCAATCGCACCCTGGCTTCCTCCCACGCTCCCGGCAATGGAAATCTGCTGTTCCGACGAAACGGCCACCGGATTGGGTCCGTCCACTCTTGAATCAGGTGCCCAGATCCCTGAGCCCCTTAACTCTTCAGCCAATAACTCTTCGGCCAAGGTCGTTTTGCCTGACAACATGGGATCATTTCCATCAGTCGCTCGTGATGCAGGGCTGACTTGCCTTGCATCAATCAACCCCTGTTTCAGGGAAATACCGGGACTGCTTAACGTGCTTTCATCAATCAATCCGACCCGTATCGACGGGTCACCCGCTGCGACACCACGCTGTGAACTTTGATTGGTGACCTGAGGAGCCAGACGCACTTCGCCAACAATATCCGCTGCTGTCGCCGAATACACACAACACCAAGGCAGCACCAAGCAGCCCAACACAAACACCGCACCGGAATGATTCAGACGCCGCCAATCGTCAAGACGATTGGTACGTTGCGCACTGTCGCTTGATGTGCTTGATCGCTGGGGCAAATCAGCCCTCATTGAATTCAGTAGGTCCATCTTATCAATGGCTTTCGGGTGGTTATTCATCTTACGGGTTCACTCTGCCAGTCAACTGGAACTGGATGAATTGGTTGCTTTGCTTGTAAGTTTCTTTTTCAACTTGCTTAAGGCTCAATGGCGCATTCTCTTTGGGCGGTTCACCCGGCTTAATCACCGCAAGAATCGCGTTCTGCTGCCACTGCTCCTGGAACGTTTCGATCAGCACTTTTTTCTTACCAAAAATTGGATCTGCAATAAAAACATATTCATCGTCCATACCTCGAACGACCACGAAGTGGTCGTAATCATTAACGGTGATTGCAACCACCAACGGCAACTTACTTTCAGCAAGTTTTTCGATAGACAATTTCCCGAGCACGGCGGTATAGCCACCGGTTTGCGCAACGTTTTTCAAATCGGTTAACGTTAATCCATTCAACACTCGATCGCTAAGTTCCTCTGCCGATAAAATCCTTGCAATAATCACCAACAACGCAGTTTCCGAGACGTTCTCACCCCAGTAATAATTGAGAACCGTGGCCAAAGCGGCCGCCCCGCATGAGAAGTCACGTTGCTGCATGACGACATTCTCGTTTCGCAACTGCCTCGCGTTCTTCACGTAGGCTTGTGATTTCACAAGCTCATCTCGATAGGGGGCTCTTGTTCCGAAACGAAGTGCATTGAATTCTGCCGCTGTCATCTGCGCGTGGACAATAGAATCAGGAGCCTGCGAGGAAAGTACTGCAAAAAAACTGACGATTAAGCCGACCCGCTTGAGATCAGTTCGCATCCGGTTCCAAAAACCAGTGTTGAACAACCTTAGCCACTTGCTTAGAAACCTCCTTCGAGGCAAATGATTTATCATCAGTACCTCCTAATAGGTCCAGCGGACACCGAATTCAACATCGTTCGATAAATTCGTCAGGCCATACCGCAGAAATGGCTCATAATTAGTTCCAAGTTTCGATCGCTTGTTGTTTTTTGGTTTATTTATTGACGCAGAAATCCTTAATGAAAAGGGTTCCGAGCGAGTGCCAGTGGACGTATTTCCATTAAGCTCAAGTTTTCCCGACGAAGCTCCAGAGAATGACCCACTTAGAGTGACGTTGGGGTTAATTCCGTAACCGACACCCGCCTGATAAAAAAGCGTGTTACCAACGTTGATATAGTTGTCCGCATCGATGCGAGTTCCGTACGTATGCGTGTAACCAAAGCTACCGAATAGAATCAAAGGATCGATTGATTCGGTGACGTTACCGCCCATTGTCAATGTCCAATAACCTGCTCCTAACGTCGCGTCTCGATCCTGTTGTGAAAGTGAAATCTTTCCCTGACCCGTTGGTGCCGAGACCTGCAGGAATCCCAACAATCGGAACTTGGATTTGTCCGGTGCCCACATGACTCTCGTAAAACCGATCCCTAAATCACCGATGCCAAACACATCGGAATCTGACTGTGAACCCCCAGCCGTGAGTGACTGTGCTGACCAACCCACTGGTAAACTAAGAAAGCCCTGCAAGTTTTCCATCAAACCAATTCTCATCTCGATCGGGGAAGAGATAAGTTGTCGCTTTTGATTGGCATTGACGACCTGTACAGAGGTCGTTCCCTCTTGCAGTAACCCAGCCAACGCGTAGGAATTGGTGTCGACGGAATAACGGACCCCGTACTCGAATTGATACTGGCCGGGTTCGAGCAGAATCGATCGTTTCTTCAGAAATGCCGGCGTACGCTTTGGTGGTGGAACTCCAAGTTGGGTTGCTTCGCTCTCTTCTTCTGTAGACCCACCAGATACGGGTTGTTGATTCTGCACCTGAATCACTTGCGACGCCGCACCACCCGCAATCGCTATTGCACTTGCAGCAATTGAAGTGTTGGAATTCTCACTAAAGCTGCCGTTAGCGGTTTCCCACTCATTACGTTTCTTTGGTTCTGCCAACGAATCTGAGTCCGTCGACGTATCGGAAAGGGTGTAATCCACGCTTGAACTCACTGCCGAATCAAGGCGGCGATCCGCGATTGGCATGCGATTCATAGGCGTATGACGAGTTGGATTATTGTTAACCCAGCCCGAGGCAGCTGATGATGCTAATTCACCACCATTCTCGGTAAGCATTCTTCGCTCAGGAACCTGGCGATCGCCAGCACCTTCCGCTTCTAAAGTTGTCGGAAGACGCAGCGTGGTTTGAGGCATCGGCAGTCTTAGATAAACATCTTTTTTTGAAACTGCCGGCGCGGCAGAGTTGGGACCGTTCCCTCTGGGAATCAAAGGACCATGACCTGAAGAGGCCAATGGAGGTGTCGCATTGAGCGCACCATACTGCTGCAAATGAGAATCAGTGGCGGGTAAACCTCTCGAATTCTCACCCTCAGAGAGGGCAGGCTCGATCAACGACTGCTCCTGAACAAACAGTAGCCCGAGCGCCGCTAGCGCAACCAAGCAGACCGATAAGATGAGTGCTCTGTTTTGCATGGCATCGGATATTCCACACTGCAAATCCCCGTCTGGCAGTGACGAGAACGACTAATTCGCAAGTTGCACTCAGTGATAGCTGCAAATAAAAAAAAAACCGCGTCTCCCCATGAAACGCTTCGTTGAATGCCCGTCAAAAATCAGGAAGCAAGAGATTTCACCTCGATGGTGTTAGCAACGATGGCATCAAAAATAGACCGAGTGTCCGGCATAGTGCCATGCTTTGGCAAACGTCGATGGGGATAATCTTCCCCAGCTGCGTAGCCCATCTCGTTTCCGCTATCATCATCTGAATCGCCAGCTTGATCGTTACCGTCATCCGACAAGGAAGCCACTTCATCCGTCTGTGCGTTAGATTGCTCGCTGCAATCAGAAACAGCTAGACCTTCAGAATTGCCCGGTGTGTTTGGTGCGACCGGCTTCTCGTTTGTTCCCGAAACATTTGTCTTTAACCGGTCTACGGCGGAACATTCGTCAGCTGCGATCGGCTCCCGATCCAGACTGGAAACGGCCAGCGGGATGATGCCCTCGCTACTGAGACCCAAAACTGCGTCATGCGTTTCGGTCCGAGCGTCTTCGGTTGATGTGATTTCAGATGCAGGAGCGACACCACTAGCGTCGCGATCCGATTCATTAGCGGGTTTCTTCCCTGACCCACTTTGCACTGGATCCAACTCTGAGGCGAAACCCGATTGTTTCGGAGTATCAGGTTCACCAGGAACCTCACAACAGCTGTCGACCAAATCAGAACGACTCACAGTAGACACCGAACTGCTTGCACCCTGCGAAAAAGTTTCCGCCGTTGGCTGCAACGCATTCGGACTGAACTGCGGCCCCCAATTCATGGGTACGCCGATCGGAATCGTTGGAAGATACCCGAAAGGAAGTGTGTATGGTGTTGATGCATTGGTCGGCAACGAGTCGCCGAATTGCTGTTCCTCACCACTCAGTCTCTGCCCAACTTGCCGTGGTGGTGCGACGTTAGCAAACGGGGGCGGATAGACAGGGTGTATCGGGTTCTGTCCAGAGTGCGGTAACGAAGCTTCTGTTGCATCAGATGGCCCGACACGAAGCATGCTGCCAAGTAGAATGAAAATCAACGTCACGCATCCACCGGCTATGAAGTACTTCAACGCCCGGTATTGATTGCTCGAAAGTTGAAAGATGACCGTTTCATCAGCAGACGCCGTTTTCTGAACCTCCCTTAGCATTGGGCGATCCGTGCGACCCAATTGGCTGTTTGCCTCACTCGAGACGGCAACGGGGTACTCAAACTGAGCCATCAAACCAGTGCTACTCATGGCTAACATCAACGCCAAGAGCCACAAACGTCCCTGAAAGGCCGCTTGTTGGCTGATAAATCGTGTGACGGATGGTTGAGTGTTGGACATGGAAAACAACAGAGATTGGAATCCTCAAATTAAATCAAAGCATCGCAGCTTCGTTACTGCTGTCGGAGCTCTTGCAGCACGAAACAAACACTTCTATCGGTGGCGATCGATAAGCATCGGTTACCTTAACCCGGAATCGTTTCCGAGAACCCCTCAGGCTACGCTGCCTCACTCTCAATCTCTGGCTTGAACTTACACAAGAACTGCCACCCTTCATCGGGTAACTGACGAGCGAGTTGCAGTGCTCCGGTGGCACCGGCATACTTGCAGTCATGTATCCGTACCACTTCGCATCGTTCACTGATGCTCAGTGATTGCTCAATGTATTCGTCAAGTCCTTGCAACTGACTCCCTCCACCAGCGAGCAGAACCTTTGCCCCGTCGATGAAGAAATCGTCATTGTCAACCGAAGAAATATGCTTCACCAATCCATCAGTAATTTTACTTGCGAACTGCAAACAAACGCCTCGAATGATGTCGGTCAGATCAAATCGGCCCGAACGACCTTCTCGAGTTGGTAGTTCAACAACCGCATCTCGCACTTGTGTGCCCGCAGAACCGTAACGCTCCTTGATTCGCCTCACTGCGATATCCGAAACTTTCGCGTCAGGATGAGCAGCCTTAATCGCCTCCTTCAATTCAGCGTCGACGTGGTCGCCACCATAACCGAGTGTCGCTTGATCCTGCTCCGCAGGGAATGCACCGTAGTAGTAACAGTAATCCACGGTTCCCGCACCAATATCGATAATGATGGAATTGTTCGCTTCCGCTCCCATTCCATATCCAACAGCAAATGGTTCTGAAACGACGGCAACGTATGGCGTTACCGCTTCGATCAAATCAAGAACAAGACGTTGACTGTACACCGAGGCTCCGGCAGGAATGCCGACAACGCAACGCATCTGTTGCTCGTCGCTAACACCCAATTCTGAAACCGAATGAGAAACCAGTTCACCCGCAGCAGAAAGGTAGCGATGATCATCCGCGTCTGAAAGCGAATGGAATTGCTGTTTGGTCATCGCTAGCTTCAGCGAATTGCGTTCGAAGGGTCGGACCACATTCAGCGCCTGACGATGCTGATTTATGGTTTCTCCAATCACAAAATCGCTTCCGATCATGTGCCGAGCGACCGCGTCGCGAGGAAATCCAACCTCACTACGTACGCAAGTCCGCCCACCATTTGATGCGGCAGCTGTTGTGAACATTGTTCCTAAATCGATTCCGATGCAGCATTTGTCCACGCTACAAACCCCCAGATTAGTTGGCGGGAAATATTTTCATTCTCTTCTTGTTTCGGTAATCCACGTAGCAGAGGTTAGGCCAATCTTTCCGTTCTGTGGGTTTGTAACAAATAGTCCGACAAGAGCAGGCAAAGCCCTTTCGTGTCGAACCAGTCGAAGGAAGTGTGAAAGCTGGCAATATGGTGCTAACAGAATGAGAGCGGTGGAGTTCGCTAGCCAACCCTGTCCACCAAGACCAATGCGGTCTTTCACACCAGTGTGACTGGAAAGAACGGCATCAGTCATTCCGCCCCTCGCATTGTTACCGGATATTGATTTGTCACCGATATTGGAAAGGGAGAAGCAGATCACTGGTTCGGGACAATGGAACCATTTCGAGCAGTTGTCATCGGGGCCGCGCACGCGACACACAAACATCATAATGAAACATCACCATCGGGCACTCGCCGCTCGACTGCGACCGACCAACAGTCGCTCTGCGGGTCACATCAGCGGATTAACCTGCCGCACCTGTGCCAAGAAGAGGTGCTCTTTAATAACGAGAACGACGCCCCGCAGTAACCAAATAAGCGATCGCTAATAAATGGCCTGAAGGACAACTGATCGTCGCCGGGACTCTCTTAAGAGCCAAAACTGCCAAGACCTGATCAAACTTGCCTAGCGACGCAATGAAAGGCGTCGAAAACCAGACAGTACCTGATCAGTAATTAAGCCCGATCAAAAAGGTGAATCCGGACAACTTAAGGTAGTTTCGATTTGAACTAGCAAGAGCGTCAACACGACCACCGAAATTTGCCTCATCCGTCAAAAAAGCGAAGGACTGGGCTTCGGCAACGTTCTTACCCAAGTCCCAGTGCTGGTATTCAAATCCAACACGTCCCATTAACTGCGAACGCGAAAAAACCGGTCGTGTGTACTCCAAGCCAACTTGGAAACCCAGGGTAAAAATGGAGGAGTCCCGATCGTCAAAGATCAAAGATTTATCCCGCGACCGCGCCGTGGAGGCGCCACCATCACCACCATCGTAGTTAACATTTGCTTCGGTGACGGTGCCGCTACTCTCCTCGGCCCATAACCATGCTATTCGTCCATTCCAATAGAGACTCCAAGGAAAGCTGGGATGCGAAGTTCTCCAGGAATCACAATCTCCCAAACAAGTCTCCAGTCCACACGTGTCACAATCCATTTCCGGCAGAAGCTCACCCGCGTTTTTACCAAATCCTAGTCTCAGATTCTTCCGTCCCGAGAGGCCGAATGTCGGGCCCGCACCACGCAGGTAACGTGTTGCTCGGGCAACGGCAGTCAGTTCAAGACTGTCGTGAAGTTGATCCACCAAAGATGCTGAGTCTTGTCCATCATACTTAGCATATCGCCCTCCGAAACTACTTTCCCACTGACAACCAAACAGACAATGTTGCTGAGTAATTTCAAGGTCAACGGTTTCCAACGCGGCGGAGCTTGCAGTGATAAATCGAGGAATTGGTCGATGAGCTTGCCATGATTCACCCAAGACATGATCCGATGCAAACGTCCAATATTGAACTTTCAATCCAGCGTTACGACCACGGACACCCAGCGTTAGTCGATTCCCAAACCCTAATCCCGATTCAACGTCCTCTGTGACGGTGGATTCGTCAAGCATGTCCGTGACACCAACGCGAACGGTTCCTACAGACTTGGGTGCTAAAAAAGTGAACTCATTAGATACGTAAAAACCGCTATCAAAAACTTGACCAAACCACCCGTATCCAGTACCAACCAACTCGCTGATCATGTGCTTTTCAGAATCTCCCTCAGCATTTGGATCCGGTGCTCCTTCGGCGGATGATTCACCATCGGAATCACCAGCTGATTCATTGCCAGAATCAGCAGCTGTCGCGTCATTGGATTCACTTGAGGCGTTTTCAGCTGCTCCAGAGGAAGGCCCCGTCCCACCTGATTGCTCACCCACAGCCTGCGGGCCAGCCCCGACAGCCTGACCGGGGCTTCGAGGCGGTGCACCATTGGGTAGCGGGTTTGTGGGAGCAGGGCTTTGCAGTTGTGTCATCGCAATCTGAGAGGACGGTTGATCACCAGCGGTCAAGAAACTCGAATCTGGTAACGCAGAAGGCTGCACGATCGCTTCAAAGATTTCCTCGGTTTCATCCTCAATAAAATAGGGATTCGTCGTCAGCGATCCCGACAAAGATTTTGCATCACTTGCCCTAAGCGATTCTGATGCTGCATCGGCTTCAAGCAATGCCAGCCGAGTTTCTGTTTCGCTACTCGCTGGCTCTGATAGCTCGAGAAACCCTTGTAGTGAAAGATTGTTCCTGATTGACAATACCAACAATCCATCTGCGGCTGAGTCGTCAACCAGTTCCTCCACACGTGAACCAAGACTTCGATCAAGCTGTTCCAAAGTCACATCAATTAAGCCTGCTCCTGACGCCGATCCACCGATGCCAGGATTGTTGCTTTGTTGGGGCGTCCTATCAGGCGATAGCAGGATGAGTGGTGAATCAGGACTTGCCTCGAGCAAGCTTCCCCACTCCGATACGGACAACCGCCTGATGCGTTGTCCCAACGTGACGCGAAATTTACCCTCGGCATTCACATTAGCAGGAACAGAATCAAGATCAGAGATCTCTCGGATCGGTATAGTTGATTGCATTCCAACCAATGACGATTGATGGCCATCGGAGATTAGATCCACTGGTGAATTGAGCAGATCGACCGAAATGCCATCTTGAATGGGTTCTGATTCGACTGCAGTTTTGCGATTCGAATCGAATTCTCCATCAACCTCTGAAGTGATCCCCATAGGAAGTTCTTCGAGGGAAATGAGATCCTGCCCTACCTTGCTATTTGGCTGGATACTCGCCCGAGAGGGTGCGTTTTTCACCGAACTTGAATCAGAAACAACTCGTTGATCGGTCTGTGGCATCCCCTGCCGATTTGCCGAGATTCCACGGACTGATCCTGCTCGGTCTGCCCGATCGTCAGCAGCCTGACCGCCAGTCACTTGATGCTTTGACATCGAAATCACTGACTGCGTTTCTGAAGTGTGAATCGCGGTTTCGGGGATCTGCGAGCTTTGAGTCGACTGATCATCGAAGAATGAAAGAAACAACAGCACAGAGACAAGTGAAATCAGAAGCAAACCCTGCAGCTGTAGCCGCAGGATAGCTCGTCGCTTTCCCTGTGAATTTGTGTTGTTACCCATCATCACCCAAAACTCATATGTTTAGAGCGCAGAAGCACTCCAGATGATTTTGGTATCGTCCAGCGAAACGTAACAAGTGCAACCGAATCTTCCGATTAAATCGATTCTGAGGCAGAAAGTGGACGAATTCGTGGAATCAGAGCAACGTGAAACTGCGAATTTCATGTTTCGCGCATTTTTGCAACAATCTCCCCAATTGAACAAAACGTCAAACTCGGAATGGGGACTCACAACTTCTGATAATAAATTACACAGAAAGGCACGTGATAAGGACTTCCGAACTAGTGTGGCTCTCAATCAAGAACACCGATGAATCAACAGACGCTTCCACACCTGTATCGTCCAATTGGGACTCCGAAATGTTAAAGATGAAACAAATACTCCTCGCTTTACTCATCACGTCGTCATTCCAAGTCTCGGCAAAAGCTGAAGACCTGACTCTTTTTGGCTTGGGCGACATCACTCTGATCTCTTCGGAAACCGGAGAGTCGATTCGCGGGGCCGGTCGCGTCGCCTCTCGCACCACTGGGTCAGCCGGTTTGACCGCAACCGTTTTAGACCCGGACAGTGGATCAATTTGGAATTTCAATGTCACCCAATTCAACCAAACATCAGATGATAAAGCCAACGTCTATGGGACGCAGTATCAGTCAGCACTAAGTTCGACGTTTTCAGACTTGATGGTAGGATTCGGCGATGTTGGCGTCACACTCGGTGATTTCCAATTCCAAATGACTGGGTCCGCAGCCAGAGCATCAGCTCGAACCAGCGCGGGCGCGTTGGCCAGTGAAATCTTTAATTAATCAGCCCTTCCCATCGCAAAGCGATCACAGGAAAGACCAGCAGAATCAAGCAGGGTGTGGTGTATTGAGACACCGCACCCTCTTTTATTTGAATGACGGGCAAATGCTTACAAGGCATGTCTTTTAACGCTCGTGCAAGCTGGCAAAATCCTGCATGCACTAGCGAAACCATGGTTAAAAACCCAGATACTGTCGCTGAAGTTTCACACCTCTAACGGATTCCAGAAGTCCCCACGGTTCGCAAATGCCTAATTCTAACTCAGTCCAGGCTCAATTCGATCAATAAGTCGACAATGAGAAACCGGTGGCCTGCACTAAGCCACGCATCGAGGATTGCAAATCAACAAATGTTGATTCAACCTGAAGTACCGCTTCTCGATCCCAGGTCACGGTGCTTTCGGCAAAAGGCCGCAGGACATTGCTCTCGGAAACAAAGTCTTCAGCTTCAGTCAATTGGATTGAGTGTCCCTTGATAAAACTGGACGTGGAGGGGTCATACAGCATTCCGGAGATAAAGCTTATTCCGAAATGTGACGTTTGAAGAGCAGAACCTCGAACTTCCGAGGCGTCTGATTCAGAGATCAACTGTAAACCGGTGATGCCAAAATCTCCTAACCCATCAATACTGGCTTGATCTGCCAAGACGCTGGGACTGTGTGCCAAAAAGAAAAAGGTGGCCATCATGACCGGATACAACATTGGTATTCGATGACATCGCGTGAACAACGAGCATTGAATGTTTTGCATTTTGATCTCTAACTTAGTGAAGGAATGGATTTCGGACTCGCCAGCGGTCAAGAACAGAACGCCCACACAGTTTCCTAGGTCACAAACAACCTACGTGCCCCACTCACATCACACGATGCACCGCTGATTGCCGTTTCTTCGATAAATAAACGGCGGTTATACGAACGGCGCGGGTTATATCACCAATAGCGGATACCCTATCTGCATCCATTGAAGCAGATATCAAGATTATTCCTTGAATCGCAACTCAGTCACCCACCGCCCCGGCAGCGCCCAATGCTTGAGAGCAGTATCAGGGATGAGATTAGGAAGGCAGGTAAAAAACGGTGGATTCCTACCGCTGTTTGAACCTTACCCTTGAGGTATGCAGATAACTCGACACCCCTGAACGCTGGGTCCCAGCGTCCTGCAAAAAGTAACCAGTCCCAATAACCTGGTAGCTGCACCTCAATAGCTTGAATAGACAATCCCAAGTGTGTTGGCGACCTCATGCCAGACGGCATTGCTGGATCTTCCCATCACTGGTTTCGTCTATGGAACCTGCTGCTGACTTGGGATCGAAAATGAAGGTGGCTCCCGAACGCAAATGGATGGACTGCACTCTACGCAATCTAAATACCAAGCAAACAGGTGACGCCAGAATGAAACGCTCGCTTATCCAAGGCCTTGCTAGATCATCGCTGCCGACCCTAATCAGATCAAGACACCGCAAAAAAGGTTGGACTGAGCTGGATTCAATCATCTAAACAAGACACTCCCACCCATCTTTCTGGTTCTTCTATGAAACCTACACAACGCTAAAACAGACAAAACAATCCCGGCTAGGGTCCACAAAGAAATTGCCAGTCGGATCAAGGGGTGTCCGAACGAAGCGGCGGAAGTGGCCGCTCATGGAGAAGCGGCTAAATCCAATCCGCATACCAGGAGAGCAGACGAAATGATTAAATTGAATCTAATGCCGAAGAGCGAACCTTCAATCGTTCGCTTTACTTTTGGGTGACTGATGCTGAGGATGCAGGATCTACTGAGTATCAACGAACGTCTATCCAGATTCGCTCCGGCCCGCCGAGGCACATTTCAATTAACCGTGCGCGCAAAAAAAAACGAGCGGCCTACAAGGCCGCTCGCGATCACTTAATGCCGAACGCCGGATGGAATTCGGCATTCTGTGCTCCAACTCGAGAGAGAGATGGATCCAGTTGTTCGGATTACAGTTCAGGAACTTCAACTTCTTCGACGTGAGGAGGTTCAGCGAAGAACAAGTTAGCCAATCCACCACCAAGCGAACCAAGTTCGAATCCGGTAGTGTCGACGGTGAACCCGTCGATGCTAATGGTTGCAGGACCGATTCCGGCAAATGCGTCGCTCAAAGCTTCGAATCCAACAGTATCGACTCCACCTGTGGCGTCAGACAAGTTGATGCTCGAACCTTGAAGGTTGATGCTCGAACCGGAGAGGTAGTCGAATGCGAAGACTTGGAAGGATGCCATGCTGGTTGAGATAGCACCTTGACCGCGGATTTCCGCACCGTCAACGTCACTCACAGCTTGAACGTTTGAAAGTCCGAAAGCACTCAGGTCTTCCGCGTTTCCTGGAGCCGCACAAGCGACAACCAACAGAGCGGCGATTAAAGCTTTAATTTTCATGATTATGTTTCCTGTCTAATAGTTTGTTTCTAGCTAATGTGTTGAATTCTCTGAACTACTGGATCAACGATTGGAAATCGAGACCAGTTGCTGCTCCGCCGAGTTGTTGTACTTGGCCGATCGAGGAGAATCCGTCCATGCTGAAGCGGAAGGAATCGCCAATCGAGAAGGTGGATGTTCCGAATTGAACACCACCAGTGTTGTTCAGTGCTAAGGACTGAACGCCACCGTCAACCGAATCCAAGTCGCTGAACATCGAGTCCAGGCCGGTCATCTGCGAAGTTGCATTCATGTTGAATACTGATCCGCTGTTTGTGTCGACAACGGTGAAAGCCATCGAAGTCGTTGTGATGGATTCGATGACTGCATCGAGACCACGACCGCGTACTTCCATCGCTTCCGAGTCAGAAACATTTTCAAGTCCGGACAAACCAAAGCCAGACAGGTCTTCACCACGACAAGTGGTAGCCGCGAGTAGCATCAAGGCTACGGCACAAATCTTCTTCATCATTCTCTCCTCGAGATGTTACACAAAACGCGAATATGAACTAACCGGCACATTCGCTAAATAAGTAATGAACACTGTTAGAGGAAGCGTAATCAGATCAGCACTGTTCCAAAAATTCAGACCAACGGACAAAAAACCTACAGACCCTTGTATCGAAACAATCGCTCTAAACCGCACAAGCGTGGATAAACAGACCCCTGATTGCGAGTATTTAAAAGGAAGCGAATCAACGCGTTCAGCAGAATCACCGGGAGCGGTCGCAGAGTTCGCCCCAAAGGAAGGAAATCAAATTCGCGATCCTTACCAAGAAGCAGCACCCCAAAACGTCATAAGGCCGGTGAGAAAAGACCACCTCGGTCGCCGCAATTCACGACTTTCGCGTTCAACAAGACATGCTGACGAAAAGATAGTGGAAGAAGAATCAATCACCAGCACAGCAGATCCATCTCAATGATCAGCCGTAAACTAAGACGATAATTTTTTTCGATGAGCGCTATTGGATCTGATGAAATCACTGCCCATCACAATTACGACCAGCGTGGTCGCAAGCAACAGATAAAAAATCATGATGACATGAGTTGGCAATGCAAAAAATTGAGCAAACTGGTTCCTCAAGTGCTCGAACCAATCCGATACGTTATCAATGCTCTTTAAACGTTGCGTATTTTCAACCTCTGTTGAAAATACGCAACACGAACGAGCCGCATTTTGACATTGCCAATCTAGTCTTGTCCGACTAACAGCACAGATCTACCTAACGCGTTAACAGACGTTTAGCGGAAATGCGGGACCCCTGAATCTGGCAACGACGTCGGCCAAAGAAAACCACGTCTGAACGTCAACTCCCTCTTTGTCGGGAATCGAGTAACGTCTCGACCGAGAAACACTTGAACAATCTGGCTGCTGAAATTTTTTATCGGGATCGGTAACCAAACAACCATTCACGTTGGAGTGATCTGCATCTGCCATTTTGCAATGACCTTGCAAACCACCCATGACACTTCGAACAATTCCTCATGTCCGTCTGAATGTATCCGCCGGAAAACATTTCGCGTCACCAAAGGGGTTTCGCTAGGTGAAAGGATGCTCGGTAGCCAACAAAGTGCCCCACGGATCAACCAGATCAAGATCCTCAACGATCGGAATCTCTGTCTATGAGCTACCAAAGCACGTTGCCGGATTGAACCAGTCCGTCAACATTTCGCTTCTCTTAGCGGCCACTCGATCGACTTCGACGATCGCCACATGTGCTAAAAACACGACTTAGCGACGAATGGATACGAGGACCACCTTAACCATTTCCATCGCAAAACCAGAGAAGATGCGGGCTAAAGATGCAACGCAAAAAGAGTGAGGCGTCGCCACGCGCTTCCAGGACCCTTCTCTCCATGGCCCCATCAACACCAGCTGGCTTCGCCGTTGCAACTTCGGCAAACCTAGCTCGCCTGTCGTTTCCTACGTCTCACCGACTCACGATCCTTCATGCTGGTAGCAAGCATCCACTTGAAGCGATCCCCGTTGATCTCAATCACCACGTAACGGGATTGGACGCTCTGCAACCGACCACTCACTCCGTAAAACTCGAACACCTCACCCTCGCGAACGACCGTTCGTTCCTTGGTCACTTGATCAAGCACCCATAATTCTCTTGTTTCTTCAGTCATCACAGTCCCAACCTGAATGATTCGATCGGAATAGTCTGGCGGTGGAGGCGTGACGGACACGAGCGGTTCAGTCGGTTCCTCCTTCACAACCACGATTGCATCGGGTTCAACCGGCTTCACTTCGGGCGGCTTACGAGCCACCAAGAACGGAGAGACTGATTTCGCGAGGACGATTTGATGTGCATGATTGATTTTGTCGTCGGTCGACTTTGCCACTGAATCATTCAACAACTCACCCCGTTCCTCCGCACCGCCGACAATTAGACATTTCAACGTCAAACTCACATCCAGCCGATCATCGTACTCGGTATCAGATAGCCTCACAGAAACCTCCGAAACCTGGTGCATCAACGGGGTCTGTTCCACCGTGACAAGAAAATACTGCAGACCCTCGTAATCTGTTTCTCCATCAACGACAAAAGAAAGTGATTTCATTTCCATGGGTAAATCATTCGATGCCAATGGTGTGACCTGGACTTCCTTAATTCCAGAAACATCACAAACTTCCACTAACCAATTCTGATAAAGCGTCGCAGCCACTGCAGGTCGCTTGGGCAACGTTTTCTCCAACCAACCTTGGTAATCTTTGGAAACCTGTATAATCCGCTCACTCAAACGCTCCTGAACCAGCAACTCAGTTTCCATTTCTTCAATCTGGGCTTGCTTTTGCTCCATCGGTGCCAATAGGTGTGATTCGACCATGTCGTAGACGCGTATCAACAGCACGATGGCTGCCAATGCCAGAAGCAGTAATTTGGATCGTTGTTCAAACATTGGTGTCAATCATTAGCCGGATTAAAAACTCATAAACTCAAACCCATCACCTGGCATCAATCGCAATTTCGTTGCCTGATGCTTCTCGAAACATATCCTCAAGTTGACGTATCATCTTCGACCTTCTTAGCCTCTTGTTCATCGTTCGACTCTAGCAGCTCATCTCCACCCAATTCACCCGAAGGATCGAGCTGCGTCTTGCCAATTTTTTCCGCATCGTCCAACTCAGTTGTGGCTCCGTCGATCGGTTGCTGATCGGATCGCTCCTCTACCTCATTCGATGGAACAGCGACGGGTCCAACAACACCCGGTGATTGATTGGTCGGATCCGATACCCCAACAGTATCTGAATTGGCCGAGGTGGCGGATTCGGCCTGATCGTTGCTGACCGGCAAATTGGCCTTTTCAGACTCCTCTACCACGTCGACTCCAACCTGGCCCTCAGTACTCGATTTGGTCTTCCCAGATTCTTTACCTCGTGACGGGGGGGCAAGACTCAACTCCAGTTCAAACTGATGGATAAAAGGCTCGGCCTGGTCATTCTGAAAGAAAGGTCTGGGATCCAATTCATAGCGACTTCCCCTACGTGTCAGCCGACGGTTCATTTCCATCACGTCAAGTTGCCGCTTGGCAAACCCCACTGCCCTCGCAGTTGGTAATTCAGATGCGGCATCAACCTGAAATTCAAGTTCTCGAAGATAGGCTTCATTTTGCTTCGGGAGATTTAACCTTAGTCCCGCAAGCTCGCCCAGCCAGTCTACGTGGCCATCCTCCCAATTTCCGACCACATCCGCTCTCTGCAATAACTCACGACTCTTTTGATTTTTTTCTGTAAGGCGGTCTACCTGCTGTCGAAGGCTCGCCCAACGAGAATTAGTTTCACGTTCACGCAACCGCAATTCTTCGTATCCAAAATATCCAATCAAGCCAATCAATGAAGCTGCAACGGCAGCAAGCACGGACCTTTGAAGAAGTTTGCTCTTGACCCTTTTCGGTTTAACTAAATTAACTTTCTGTAAATCACTTCCTGATTCCGCAAGCAGTATTCCGCTAAGAATAACAGCCTCGACGCTTAGGCTATCGCAGCGTTTCGAACGACTGGCTTTTTGACTGAGAGAGATCGCCGCTCGGTAATCAGGGCAGTCAGCCTGTATCTTAAATTGCTGCTGGAGTTGATCCACCAAAACAGTTGCCCACAAAGGATCGTCCAGAAGGGCGATGGCATGCTGCGGGGAGTAGTGTTCATCGCTACGCTGCAATGCCTTCACAAACCTGCTAGCTGCTTTGTGAATCAGTTCAGCACGATCACCGCTGACATTCAAAATCGCCTCGGTATGTGAGGCGATGATTTGGCTATCTCGCAAAGCGACTAATTCAATCCGACGATCTGAACCCAACACAACCAAGTCGCATCGAGCCAGTGACTGCGGCAACGCATGGCGAAGGAAGGAAACGATAGCGTTGGATGCTGACGTTACCGATTCAACTCGAAAACCAGATTGCTCGATGGTTAGAACATTGGATTGGAGGGCGCTGCGCGACGAAATCAGCACAGAGACATTTGTTTGCTCTTTGGTCTGACTTTGCAGTGCATAATCACAAACAAAGTCCTCGCATCGAATCAGGGGCATCGCCTCCACCTGCAACTGGACCACAGCAGGCAAGTCACTTTTTCTGGTTTTGGGTAGCGTGAGGTGTCGTTGAATCACCAGAGGTGAAGAAAGCGCAACTGCGGCATCCTTTGCCCTTAATCCCGATTCCACCAACTCATCTCGAAGCATTTTACCAAACGCCTGCGAATCAGATGGATCGCTAGAATTAAAATCTCCGCGAGGCAACCGAATGAATGCTTTTACATGAATTTTCTCACGCTTCACAGAGGCTTCCATGAAACTAATTGTGTGTTGATCGATTAGGACAGCTTGCTTTGTCATGGCTTTGCTTCAGTCTTCGAGTGCGGTTCTGTCATCCGCGTAATTAATGAATGCTGGCTTCGGGAGGTGATTGCCCGCACCGAGCCACTCTGAGATTGATTGACGCCCACGCCTGTCGGCTTTTCCATTTGAATCATTGTTCGCACGGCAACTGGCTGAAGTCCTTCAATTTCCGCGGCATTCATCCAACGATCGCCGTCGAAGGCTGAAATAATCAATGCCGAAACCTCGTCGCGTTCATAGTCCTCATCGATTCCAATCAATTCAAACTGTGTTGGCTGGTTCTTCCTTTGCAAGAAACAGCGATGAAAACCTTGGTCGTTGACTCTAAGTCCTTTGGGCAATTGAACGCTGCAACCAACGTCCCGAAGCTTCTCCGTCAACTCAGCACCAAAGTCCTTCAGCGAAACGAAGTAGGCGACGTAACAATCTTTAGGTACGCGTTGTCTTGTGGGACTATCGATTGAAGACATACTTCTCGGACTAGCGGAGTGCTTCACCATGATAAAACCGTCTGACACCAGCATTGGCTTGCTGTCCTTCCTTCTCTCTACCATCGCAAAATCAAATCGATCCGCGGTGAACGCGTTGGATAGAACTTCAGGAAAATACGAAGCCCCCGAATCGCTGAACGCACGCAGGTCATCGCTAATCCGATGCAGGATGGTGCGTGCGACCGGACGCCCCGACGACTCAAAGGCCCCCGCCGAGGACATCCTGGCGGTCTTATCCAAGGACGAGTAAATCAACAGCATCAACACCGAACTCAGCATTGATGCGATGCTCACCTCAAGCAAAGTGAAGGCGTTCCTTGGTTTGCAGCGGCTATCGCGATCGTTCTTCTTGATCACCATCTCAAGACCTCCTTCTCGAATCTGACCGAGTATCGGGATCAAACTTCTGGAGATCCACTAATTGGTTGATTTCACTAACGATTCGAGAGGGTCGTTGCCCTGATCGATAAGTTGCTTCAACCCGTAACTGCCCAATTCCGTCTTCCTCGCCGCTGGAAAGCGACCATTTCCAGTACCAGTTTTCATGGGGCGATTCGCAGGGGAATTCCCGTTCCTGACTAAACGACGCGTAGTCTCCGGATAGGATGGATGACAAAACCGATTGAACCACCTCCGAACCAATGCTTCGATCCTTCGCATCCACCAAGCTTCGCAATCCATTGGTGACCAGCAAATTGATACCCGTCAACGCAACGGTCATGATTGAAATTGTCAAAAGCACCTCCACCAAGGTGAAGCCAAGGCGGCCTTTCGGTTGCTTTATTTTCTTGTTCATCGCCGACTCCGTTCGACTTCGCGTGAAGTCATTCGTTTTCCAACTCCGGTCAATGCATCCACCTCAATCCAATGCCGATTTCCCTCGCCGTCAATGATTCCGATCGTGTCAGAGGTCGAGGTGCCGTCGGGCAACCAAAAAATCTTAATTGGTTTTCCCCGGTCTCTCCCACGACTATCGTCTTCGACAAATTCGAATCCCGGCCCCAGTTCGCCCCGCAGGATTGCTGACGAATAGCCACCCGAATTCTGTTCAGCCAATTGCTTGGTGATCCCATTCTCAGATTCCCTCATCGATAGAATTTCAAAGACAGTGTCTCCTGGATAGCAGCGAAACAAATGCACTTGAGCTGATTCAACGGCCAGCGTTCTAGCTTGACCCATCACCGAGGTGACAGAATACAACTCACGCTTAACCGCATTGCGTTGGAAGAGGTTGAGTAAATTCGGAGTCACTGTCGCCATCAAAGCCATCATTAAGGAAAGAACCAACAAGATCTCCACCAAGGTCATTCCCGAGGTTACTCGGACTCGATCGTCAGGCCCACGATGATCGTGCGATCCATTGAGTGAAGAACGAACCACGTCACTATCCATATCGGAAATCAACTTATTTTTCGTTTTGCCAATCAGCGTCGACGAGACAATCGCCGTCTGGTTTTCGCAAATCCTCAACACGGGCATTTTCTTACTGTCGACCTCCGTCAACAGAACAACAACTCGTTCTTTTCCAGTCAATCATTCCAATCGAACAGCGGGATCACACGTCACTTGAATCCCAATTGGCAACATCATCCTCATTGCCATGGACACCATCTGGACCACTCGATGACAGATCAAAGGGCTTTGTCGACTTGGATGCGGGATAGACATATTGAAACTCTCTCCTCCACGCATCCCTCGGCAGATCTTCGAGGTAGGGACCCTGCCATAAATCGGCTTGTTTCGAATCGGGGCAAACAATCAATGCGTCAATACCTTGACCACCCGATGGGTAACGTCCATCGTGGTCAATCGCGTAAAGCTTAAGTGCCTGCTCCAGTCCCTTCAGGCTGATCTTTGTGGTGTCAACGTTCGCTTTTTCTTGCCGATTCACCAGCCGAGGTACGACAGCGCTGGCGATCACTAAAAGTATGGTGACCACGAGTAAAACCTCGATCAAAGTCATCCCGTTTCGGGCGTAAGTTCTATTTGAAAGTCGAGCTTGATACATTTTTTTAACACCAATTAGGTAAGGCTCTCCGCAGATTGAAGGATGGGTAGAAGTAAAGCGAGCAATAAAAACAGGATGGCAATGGCCATGACTAACAGCAGCAACGGCTCAAGCAATCGGATATACAGATCCAGTGTGCGATTTGCCTGCCGTTCGAGACTATCACCCGCATTCTGAAGAATCTTATCCAACCGGTTTGTGCTTTCACCGACGCGAATCAATTCCAAAAGCTCATCAGAGAAATGACCACTTTGTTGCAACGGTGTGGCAAGCGACTGCCCTGAAGCGATGCTTTCGGAGGCAGACCGAATGGCCTGACTCATGATTTGATTTCCAGTCACATGCCGAGATATTTCCAACGATGCGAGGATCGGCACACCATTTTGCAACATGGTGCCCAACACACGACAGAACCTCGACGTCGCGTACTGACGCATGATCGTCCCGATTCCCCAGCAGCGAAGCTGAAAATGATCTTTCAGTTGCTGCCCCTGTTCAGTCTTGATCCAAGTCCAAGCCAACAATCCAATCACGGCAATCGTCAATGCGACCATGATCGCGTGCTCTTGCAAAATCTCGCTTCCCGTCAGCAAGAACATCGTTGGCAGTGGAAGCTCACCTCGCTTCTCAAGGCGATCAAAAATGACTTGGAAACGAGGGACAAAGAAAACCAGTATGGCAATCAACTGCAGAGTTCCCATGCCCACCAGAAAAGCGGGGTAGGCAATCGCACCAAGTATTCGACTGCGCAAATCTTCACTGCGTTCGTTAAAGCGAGCGAGATTCCGGAGTGATTCCTCAAGAAATCCTCCTTCTTCACCAGCTCGTAGAATGTTGACCGCGAAGGAAGTGAACGTTTTCTGATGCTCTCGAAACGCTGAAGAAAGACTCTCGCCATTGGCAACTCTCACACGCACGTCGATGAGCACTGGAGTTAGCCCGGTTTGCTTACCCTTGTCAACAAGCAACTCAAGAGAACGTACCAGCGGCACTCCGGCCTCCAAAAGGTCGGCAAGATTCGTATAGAAATTTGCGATATCTCGATTCTTTGGCTTAGCCAAGTTAGATTTTTTCCGAGCGGTGCGCACTGTGGTAGGCACCAGTGATTTCTCGACCAAGGCGCGCAGGGCGTCTGCTCGAGTATTCGCTCCGATTTGTCCGCGTACCGTTTTACCAGCAGTTGTTTTTGCGACGTAACTAAATTGAATCATCCGAACGACTCCGTACTATCGCTCGACACACCCGTCAGTCTTAAAATCTCGTCAACGGTTGTCTTGCCTTGGGCAACAGCACTCCAACCGCAGTCACGCAGCGACTTCATCCCCAGACTAGATGCATGTTGACGCAATGTCCCTGTATCTGCACCCTTAGCGGCCATTTGGCGGATAGAATGGTCACACGTTAACAATTCAAAAATAGGTAGCCTTCCCTGATAGCCAAGTTGATGGCACCGGCGGCACCCAGTTGCCACATAGAGCTTCCCATCAGGTTCCGGGTAATCGTTAGGCAATTCAATCTCCGAGGCGCTAACCTGCTTCCTGCAATGAGAACAGAGTTTGCGAACCAGTCTCTGTGCCATGACGCCTCGCAACGTGCTCGCAACCAGAAATGGCTCGACGCCCATATCGACTAACCTTGAAACGGCACCACACGCATCATTCGTGTGCAGGGTACTAAGAACCAAGTGACCCGTCAGTGATGCCTGAACCGCACTTTGAGCCGTTTCCTTATCCCGGATTTCACCGACAAGAACGACATCTGGATCGTGTCGTAAAATACTTCGAAGGCCGTTGGAGAATGTTCGGCCAATCTTTTCGTGTACTTGGATCTGATGAATACCGGGCAAACTGTACTCAACCGGATCCTCGATCGTCACAATCTTGATCGATTGATCACGTATCGCATTCAAGGCACTGTACAAGGTTGTTGTTTTGCCGCTTCCGGTAGGACCGGTGATCAATATCATTCCATTGGGTCGCTTGATCATCTCCATGAATTGTTGTTCTTGTGATTCAGGAATCTCCAAATCCGAAATGGAGAGCACTTCTCGGCCGCGATCAAGCAGGCGAAGTACCACGTTCTCGCCATGCAACATGGGAATAACAGAAACACGGACATCCGTCTCTCGATCAATTAAATTCGTTTTAAAACGTCCGTCCTGTGGCAATCGTCGCTCAGCAATGTTGAGTTTGGCGAGGATTTTAATCCTGCTGATAATTGCAGACCGATATTGAGTCATTTTCGGAGGGAAATGCACTGACCGCAGCAATCCATCCACGCGGTATCGCACTTGAAAATGTCCCTCCTCATTCTCTAGGTGCACATCACTTGCACCCTGCTGCAAGGCATCCTCAAGCAACTCGCTGACTAACTTAGAAACCGTGCGTTGCTCGCCGAGATCATCCAGATCAGCCCCATCGCCGAATTCATCCCGACTGGTTTCAGCAGCATCGCCATCGAACTCGCCAAACGCGGAGGAACCGACCCCCAGTCTCTGTTTCAACGCTTTGGAAATCTCTTGGGGGTCCGCAAGGACCGGTCGAATCGGTCGACCACTCGAAAGTGACAACTCAGCCGCCAAATCCAGGTCAAGAGGATCACCCACAGCTACCAATATCAAATCACCCTCTAAAGCGTATGGCACAGCACCACGCTCGCTCAAATCCTGGGGGGAAAAAAGCGACAGCAAGGAATCGTCAAATTCGACGTCGTGGAGATCTACAAACTCCATTCCGTATTGAAACGCGAGAGCATCATTCATTGCGGTAGTAACGTTTCGACGGAGTGTAAATAGCTTGCGAATTGTGATGCCTCGACGACTGCTGTCGTCGAAATGAGCGACAGCCCATCATCAAGATCAAGCAGATAAAATCGAAGAACAGGGGATGTCAAAAAAATCCTTGCTGTCGCTACAGACCGACACTAATCGAGGCAAACTCGTCGTCAAACCAATCAGCCTTGAACTCGCGGAAACTCATTCTTCTTGTAGTGGAGAATCAGGTTGTACCGATTATGCGGGCCACAACCAAAATCGAAGTGGGCCCTTCCCAAGGAAGCCATGATCCCGTCCATGGACCATCAACGGATTCGTTCATCGCTAGGACCAACTTAGATGGCTTCGTTTGGCTGGGCGACTGGGCCAATGAACATGCCAACCACCATCATCCAGTCACGCAAATGAGAAAGCGCCAAATGAGTCACTTCCAACGAAATTCCCCAAGAAGCAGACGAGGCCCACGAACGATCAGCAAGATCGTCGAAACCGTGCGGGCAATCAAAACTCACCCAATAGAGCTTGGGTGCTAGGTAAAAAATATCCAACCCGAAGTAAAACGCACGAACTTGCCAACCACCTACCATCGACAGAATCTAGATCCGGCGGCTCATCCTCCTTCCACAAGCAGAAAGAAAGCCACAGCCAACCTAAAGAGATTCTTTTGAAGCCGAAACTCCTGCATTGCAGCGAGGGCCAAACTCGTCCGAGGTGGTGTTTAAATTTCCTTTTGACAAAAAAAACACGACCGCCGAATGAATCCGGCAGCCGTGCTGTGATCCCGTGATTGATAGCGTAACGTGAGAGGCAAAGCCTGACGCCGTCAAACACGGGGCGATGTACCATCGAAGGTATGAGTTATAGAAGCCACTTCGGTGACACTACCGACCCCCACCCGTACGGTTCGAACTGCTCAAACCGCCACCTTCAAGGATCTCATCGAACTCTCTCACACGACGGTGATCAGGGAGACTGTTCCGACCCGTCGCATCAAGAATGACTCGCTCATTCTCACTCGCTTCGTTGCTTCCCCTCCGGACACCGAAACTGGACTGTCCCAACAGTGCCGAGCAATTTGCACCACGCTGTTTGCTACGGGATGAGCTGTCGATCAATGCTTCCGTGAATGTCACGACAACGTCAGAAGAAGGACCTTCCGGGGCCGAAGTCGAAATCACCGCCTTCGAAATGAGCCCAACACTCGCACTTCTTGTAAGTGCTGGCAGCGAATCAACCCTGTAATCCGCCGATCGGTCGACTGGTCCTTCCGCAAACAGAGACAATTGCAGGCAAATCATCAAAACGGCAGCGGCTATGACTGCCAACCTCTTGGAATGGTTTGTTTGCATCAGCTCTCACTCACTTCATCGAACCGTAGAACCATCAATATCCCGGTTGTGACACCTGTAGTGAATTTGCGGCGCACATCATCTGTAGGAGTTAAGCGAGCAAACGCATGTTTTTTTTCAAGCCAAGTTTGAGAATGTGAATTTTCCTGAAACAACCGAGTCAAGTCTCAGGTCGGAAAACACCCTAAAACTCGATTCAATGATGCGGAAAAACATCAAATATCACAGTCCGTAACAATCACGTGAATTCCTAGTTTTTTAGTAAATCAATAGCTTGAATTTACGGAACGTAGAAACAAACTGATTTTTTCAACATTAAAAGTCCGCTCCGGAATACCATCCGCCGAGATGACTGAACACGAAAAAATCAGACGCGGTTCACATGACGACTCCATTAGGACATGACAATTTTCTCTCCGCTTCAAAAGTGGATATTGGGAACGCATTTCAGATCCCTTTACCGTCCTCCAAAAGCCCTGATCAATTGCGGGAGTCATTTGATGACACGTATGAAGATCTAACAAATTTGGCCAACTGGCTTTTGAGATCTGAACGAACAGCGTTGACGCTTCAATCAGACGATCTGGTTCACGAAGCGTTCCTGCGTCTGACGAAATCCACCGCTCCAATCTCTTGGGACAACCGTCGCCAACTAATTAATCTGATCGTCGAAACCATGAGACGAATTTTGATTGACCATGCGAGACGAAAATCATCGCTCCGCGCTGGCGGCACACGATCGCAAGTCCCATGGGAAGATGTTCTTTCGGAAATCAACAATCAAGACAGCAGCAAATCTGAACAACTGTTCGATCTCAATGGCGCGATCAACAAACTTTCGGAGATTCATAAATCGGCCGCGGAAATTGTCAAACTACGATTTTTTGCGGGCCTGACGTTTGACGAAATCAGCAGCGTTTTAGAAACACCCAGAAGTACCATCTATCGAGAATGGCTCGCAGCGAGAGCGTGGCTGAAAAGCGAACTCACCGAAACCTGAGACCCACAAGTTTCACTCGCTAAACTCGATCACCTAACTCAGAGAGACCCGTGTCAACCCCTCCGCCTCCATTCCAATTGCTGCTTCACTGCCTGGAGCATGTCGACCAGTCAGACTGGTCCGCTTACATTTCGGCGAACGCCTGTTCAAAGGAGGTTCGACAAAAGACGTTGCAAATGGCGAGAGAACATCTGGGAACGGATCAATGGCTGCCAAAGGAAGACGATGGTTCTCGCCTAGCAATCAACAGTGAGCTTAACGGGGCACACGCAAGTCCGGTGGCAAAAGAAGGTGACCGATACCTTGAACACGACATCGAACTTCTTAAGTTGATTGGTCGAGGCACATCCAATCACATCTTTCTCGCTAGGCAGATTAAGGTTCCATCACATCAGTTTGTTGTCAAAACGCCAATCTGTGAAACCAACCCGACCCGTCAGCTTGAACGTACCGAGAAAGAGTTCTGCATCCAACTTGCTGCTAAGCACCCAAACGTTGCCGACGCTTTCTCATTCGGCAATCTGACATCGACGCGACCTTTTCTTACCATGGAAATCGTTGACGGAATTAAACTGGGTCAGTTGATGTTGCAGCCCTCTGAATGCATCCTGCCCGTGTTCGAGACTCTGAAAACAATCTGCGAAACTGTCGCTGATCTACACTCCAGAGGGATCACGCACGGCGATCTGAATCCTGACAACATTATCATTACGGATCTCGATAGTCACTGTCGACCGAAATTGATCGATTTCGGAAAGGCAGAACAACACAATCTCAAAAGCGAACCATGCGGCAATCAACAGACGCATCGAATACTTGAAAAACTAGAATCAAAAGACGACGACACTGCTTCTGATCCCCAAAACCGTTTTGAAAAATATCGATCCGGAGATATTCGGGCCATTGCTTACATGTTTTACGCATTTCTCGGTGTGAATCATAACGAAGTGAGAATTGCCAAAACCTATGGAGAGGAAATCGTCAATCGATTTGATTCGCTGCACACGCAGGTAAATTGGAATTTAGACAACGGCCCGATTACCTCTGTGAGTGAAATCATCGCACGTTGCAACGAGATTTCTGACTCCCTCTCCCCTTAACGAGGTAGCAGTCACCTCCTGATAGTTAAAAAGTATTCCGATCAAAAGGTTGATTGGAATTCATCCAGAATTCCTTCCCAGCCTTGGATTCTGCATGACTACCAGGCTCGCTGGACCTCTTCTCCGGATTCAATGGGCCCGCCAGTCAATGGGCCCGCCTGAAAGCATTCAGCTTGTATAAATTGGCAACGTCTTATTGCAACGGTGCCGGACCACAAAAGGCAAGCACTCAAATACGATCGGCTCCACAATAAGTTCGGTCGTTGACCAGACAGCTTGTGGAATGTTTGATCATGGCACGCAGCATTGTGTCGATACGCCAGGCTAAATTGCTTCCCCTCAGTTCCAGCGACTCCCTGACACATCATGCAGGCTGCTCGGGCAATCAGAAACATTCCCTTCTTTGACCGTTTGGGAACTTCTGGGTCCAAAATCATGATGCGATTACGACGTCAAAGTGAACGTCTTCATTCTAATGGCCTTCGGGCGTCGGCAAACAATCCGAAATCATAGGCCGTTCAGTCAATGTAATTCACGTAATGAATCTTGCGAACGACTCACATCACAACGATTCTACCCAGTCTCAGCCTGCAAGAAACAGCAGCATGATGGGCCGACAAAAAACACCCGAGACTTGCTAAATCGGGGTAACGGATCAGGAAAAGCCTTGCTTGCCTTCGACAGTACCGATGGAGATGGAACGGACTAAGCGTGAGCAACACCCCGGCAAGATGGGGTGCCGCAACTTATTGGTCGCTTGAGGAGGATGCCGCGGAGTTCGCCTCAGATGGAACCTCGATCAATCCTTGGCTGATAATGTTCCGCATCATCTGATCAGTCGAGGAGTCGAGCCGTATCATCTCCGTTCGTGTGCGACTGGGGAAATCAACTAACCCAAGTTCCTTCGCATCGTGCTCCGCGGCATCCTCATCGGTGTAGAGGACGGTGGGAGTTAAAAAGATCAACAATTCCTTGCGTGTAATCATTTCCATGTCATGGCGAAATAATCGCCCGACCCAAGGTAAATCACCCAACCAAGGAACTTTTGATTCCGAAACCACCGTTTGGTTTCCAATCATGCCTCCCAGCACGATGGTTTGACCGTCTTGAACGCTCACCGTGCCATCGGCTTTTGTCAAATCTTTGATCGGAGCTTCAATGACATTTCCACTGGTGGCGTCCGTAAAGATCGGCACCCCTGATCCACGTCCCGTGCGGTAGGCGCTCTTTTCAGCCTTCACCTCGACAACGACGGTCCCATCCAGACTGATGCGAGGTGTTACCTCCAGAATGATTCCGGCATCAGACTGGCGTATCACAGGATTTGCACTGCCCACCGCGGTAATGTTCACCCCGTCGACCACGGGTACCTCTTGGCCAATCTGGATCTTCCCCATCACGTTATGGACAGTCCGAATCTGAGGTCGGCTGAGAATAGAAACGTCTCTTTTTGCCGAGAGCGCTCGCATCAGAAAACTGACAGACTCGGAACCGCCAGAAAGAACCAGCCCGCCAAATCCTGTTTCACTGTTGATTCGTCCAACCGAAAAGTTTGAAACTCCCTGCGATCCAAAGCGGGACGGGTTCACGGCAATGTTATTGCCCAGTTGCTGATTGTTGAATGCAAATCCGGGGGAACCTTGCTGAGAAATAATCACCTGATCGGTCGTCTGAACATTACCGTTGGTTACCGTTTCGGTGATCGTCATGATGTCATCAATCACGCTTCGATCAAACAAGATTGAATCCTGCAACCCAAGTTCAACACCAAACTCATCAGTCGAACCAAGATCCACCTCCACCAACATTGCTTTGATCACAACTTGATGGGGAGCAGCGTCCAGCTTGGAAATGAGATCCTTGACGACTTCAAAGTACCGTGGCTGGGCATTAATCAGAAGACTGTTTGTATTCATTTCAGGCACGCAGATTACCTTGTAACCATCGATCGGCTCACCGGTGCCAACGACACGAGGGCCCGCCGCCGCGCGCCCCGCAGCTCCACTGGATCCTGCACCTTCTCCAAAGAACTCATTAATCGCGCTGCAAACCTCATCTGCTTGGGCATGATTTAACCTAATGACTGTCATCGGACGAGTTGCAACATCGCGTTCTGACAGCAAGAGTAGCGCCTCGAGCTTCTGCAGATTCGTCACCAAATCAGTGATGATCAACGTGTTGGACTCAGAGAGCACGTCAGTCCCTCCAAATTCACTAATGAGTAATTCAATTTCTTTTGCGAGAAGCGACGCATCCCCATTTTCGATGGGAACGCGCAAAGCCGCCAAGCTATTAGAAGGATATGAGTTCAGGTCATTAGTCTCGATGACGGGGATCAAGCTCGGAGGCAACTCCTCTGATAGCGAATGAACCGTCAAAAATTCATCACGATGCATCAGGATGTAACCAGCTTCGATCAACTGGCCATTCAGTACATTGAGCGCCTCTTCGGGTGAGAAAGATTTGGAGCTAATGAAGTGGAAACTGCCGCTGGGAACCGTACCCATTTGTAAAGAAAGTCCTATCTCTTCAGCAAATCGGTTCAGCACATCACCCCAAGGTGCTCCCTGAAAATTGAAAGTAAAGCCGTTGGCTTCTGGTGAGGGAACTAGCTCGCCACCCCCAAAAACCTTTTTCTTCCTTCTCTTCACCCTCTCCAGGTCCTCGATCACAGTGACGATCGGCTCAGAATTGTTTCCACCGACAGAACCATCGCCGGAGGAACCACCGCCGGAGGAGTCATCGGTGTCAGCCCCCGATTCTGGACGATTGCCTTGACCACCAGCCTGGGTACTTCCGGCTTGAACACTCTCTCTTGCTTGAACATCCTGACTCTTCGATTCGCTCCTCTGTTGCGCAACGCCTTGGGCAATCCGCAATGGCCGTGGTCGATCACTGGTCGTTCCCGCGACAATTTCACGGCTTCTCAACTCGTCGCCACGTGCCTGTGTATCTGGGCCCAGCGCCAGCGCGAATGCCGCCACGAAACTGCCAACGCAGATTGCATTTCGGACGAGAAGGAATTGATGATTCTTCATTGACTTCGCGAAGCTCCGACGAAAACAGATATGCAGTTGATCTTGGATAACGTTGAAGGACGCGACGAACACGAAGACAATCAATTGCGTGAAACACGCCAGACAAAGAGTTCGGTGCGCAAGAGCAAACACATACAGATATCAATTCAATCGGAACAATCCATCTCGACAGTTTATTAAAACCAATCGATTTAACAGTGATAACCAATACGGACCAACTAACCAGACCGACAAGCCAGTGCCAAGCCTTCTCACACGCACGGGGTTACGTTATCGGTCCAACTCGTACAAGTCAGTTTGATTCCTACAATCTGTACAGTCGGTTGATGTAAAACTCACGTGAAACACAAACCAACAGTTACAAGACAACCGGTTAAATGCATGCATAAAACACATGTCTGATTCGCTTGTTACAACCGGTAATATCGTCCTTCACGTTGACCGCAAAAAGACGAAAGTTTTCATTGATCTCAAAGCACGTTATTTACGGAACAAAACGAAGGAGACTGCTCTTCCGATTAGCCGAAATGGACGCGTTTGACAACAATGCTGAAAAAAACGGATGCGCATTTCGCATCAGTCATTGCACGACGAACAGTGCACTGAGGGTAGCCGACAAACACGGCAAGTCCTCGCTATCGAAAAACCCTTTTTACCTGCGAGATCAGAATCATGAAGAAATTCGTCTTTGGAACTTTGGCCCTGTTTGGAACCGCGTCATGCACCGCGGCGGACCTGGGGCAATTTGGACTTGAGAACATCGCCCCCATCACAGCAGAAGCAGCGACGACTGTTCGCGGACTTGGCGGTTATACCTACGTCAACTCGATTGGAACCAGCTCGATGGCATTCTCCATCGCCGACACGAAATCAGGCTCCGTCTTCAACCTGAACGCCACCTCTCAGCTTTCAGGGTATGACAGCGTGGACTTTGTGAGTGCCGATAGTGGAACCCAAGCCGTCGGCAATTCTTCCGTCGGTGGAATTCAATTTGGCAGTGCGTCATTTGACATGGCAGAATTTGAATTCAGCATGGACGGCTTTTCAGCGGTCACTCAATCGCAACAAGCAGGCGGTGCCGGTAGTGGCTTGGACTTCAGCGGCCTGCTTCCGTAAGTCAAACAAAGCTAAAAATCAGATTCAAAACAAGAACAGTTACTGCACAGTAGAGAACAAATCATGAATAAAATTGCACTACTCAGCGTGATCGCAGCTTGCATCAGCTTTACAAATGCCTCCGCGGAATCACTTGATCAGTTCGGCCTATCGGAACTAAAACCGATATCGACACAGGAATCAAATAATGTTCGAGGTCAGGGTCTGGATTCGATTGGCATGGCTTCGTATCAAATCTTCATCTTTGACTACCTGTCGGGTTCGTCGTTGAACCTTCAGGCATCCTCGATCAACTCGACCAACGTCCTCCACCTGAGCGGAATGGACGGCATTGAAATGGAGCCAGTCGTTGCAACAGACTCCAATGCATTATTGAACGGCTTTGAATTCTCAATCGATGGATTCACAGTCGAAGCGTCCGACCTAACCATCAACGCGATTGGATCCGCGTTCCAATTCGGTTCAACACAGCCTGTCGAACCGGAAAACTATTAACGATAGCGAGGAGATAGGAAACGTCCCTATCTAATCGAAAAGGGGAGAGGACATTTAGTCCTCTCCCCTTTTTTCGCTTCCCTCTCACTCACGGATTCGAATGAGAACTAGCAACACCTGTTTTTAGCTAACCGTTACGGCAGTGGGTCGAAAAGAATCGAAGAACCAGCGGAAGCACTATCACCGAACGAACCGATGGCGAATTCGGATGTGGTGAACTGGAAGTCACCAATCGCGAAGTCCATCGCGGTTAGCGACGAAGCCGACTGAGTTGCACTAGCGACAAAAGCGACAGTATCTGAATCAGACAAGTCGCCATGATCAGAGGCCGTGTTGATCGAACTAGACGACAGGTTAATGCTCGAACCGTTTACACTATCAAAAATGAATACCTGCATAGCAGACATGGCGGTTGATTCCGAGGAAGCAAAACCTGCTCCTCGAACTGCACTACCTTGCTGTTCAGTCATTTGCTCGACTGAACCGATTCCGAAGTCATCCAAGTTCGCAGCAGATAAAGTGACACCTGTTGCGGCAAAAAGACAAAGACTGAGAGTACGTGCGATCATATTTTTCATTTTAAATCATTCCAAAATTAAGCGATGTGTGAGTTTGTTTGAAGCAATCAATCAGCGATTCTTAGTTTCCAAAGATTGAGCTGAAATCAAGTGTTCCGGATGGACCCGCAACCTGGTTCGCTTGAGCGACCGACTGGAAACCTGAGAGATTAAAACTGAACTCACCCATCTCAAAGTTGGCATCGCCAAATTGAATACCACCTTGAGAAACCGATCCAACAGCTTGGCTTGAAGCCGAGGATCCTTCGTACAGATCCGAGCCGTCATAAGATTTCATACGCGAGTTCGCATTCATGTTGATAACGGAACCTGAAAACTTGTCAGCGAGCGAAAGGGCGAACGACTGAGTTGAAAGGGAGTCAACGTAGGTCGACATACCTAAACCGCGAACGGTCTTTGCGTCGGTCTCGGTCAACTCAGTAACCGAATCAATACCAAACTCTGAAAGATCTGCAGCGGCACAAGGTGTTGCGAGCATGCAAATGAAAAGGAGGCGTAAAACCTTCATGAGAAAGAACTCCGGTAAAAGTGAGTGTGTTCGGTCGAGGGAAGTCGTGACCGTTAGTACAACGTTTGCGGCCTGGTCAACACCGCGGCCGTTCACAAGGAGCAAGCGTGGGACTAGTTCATTTTTCTAAGGTTCTTGGCCTTTTTCTGGCATTTATCCATGACTAATACCGCGTTACAACCGGCCAACCTGGAACAGCCTTTACAGACCGTCCGGTGGATGACAAGTCATGACGGATACACTCTTTGGCACGTTTTCTAGGCCAAACACAATTACAACTGTCCTTCAAATTGTGCTGTTCCGGCTGTACGACACGTGATGGCTTTTCGTGTCGCACGAGAGATAGGAACTAAATCGAATCCCTCGGTTGTCAGTCGCGACAGCCGGGATAACACCTTCCTGCAAGATCCGGACTGACGACTTATAGCACCCAAGTCACGACTCAGGACTTAGCTAATCACGAGCGATAAGACTTAGCGATCCAGCGGCTTGCCCTTGAAGTTGCCATAGTCGAAAAACTCCCCCACAGACTTCAACTAATGAGGCATGACCAATTCACCCGGAAGTTAAGGACCTGACATGATGCATTCACCGTGCCGTCCCGCAATGGAAATCAAAATCCCCGTTACAGATAACTGCCAATCCAGTAAACCAGGGGATCTGAGACTCAAACGGGTCACGCCCTGAGAATTAAACCCCTTGGAATCCCCAACGTCCCATCAGATCCTTTCATTCCGATTCTGCATCAGGGCCACAAATCATTACAGCTTGTTTCAATTGATCACCCCGAGTTCCCCAAGCACTCCCAATCGCGACTTTCTTCATCTTGCCAAGCAGGTGACAGTATCCGCTGATAGGCGAATCCTATCTTGATGCGTTGTAAGCAAATTCACCCATCACCTCTACACGCGGCAATGAGTGTGCGGCCAAGTCACACTGGACGACGTCCACAACGTGAAACTCATGAATCGAGAGAGCATCATCAGTCTTGGGAACATAGTTTACGTGAACCTCATAATTGGCATTATCAACAGAAAACGGCAAACGCCGGCCTTTGGGCAAGGAAGCCGCGAGAAGCATTGAGATTCGAGTGGGTAAGGATTCGATAAAGAGACAGAGGGCTGGCGAAAGGCAAGATTGCTTGACGTTACACCGCCAGCCGAAATATCCCGACGGACCGCCCACATCTCGGCAGCCATTGAAATGAAGTTTGCAACCCTCGTCAGCTGCGTTTTGATTTTCTCCTCAGTCGCTACAGGTGAGGAGACTCGTCATCGATCGGAAAGCGATCAGGCACAGAGTCTACTTCAGTCCTTTGGACTCGAAGCTGTTCAGCCGATACGCAGATCTGACGTCAAAAAAGTAAGAGGGGCAGGTGGCGTTGCGCAAACCAACGGGTTTAGCTTCGTCAGTGGAATTCTGGTCGATCCCAATACAACGAGTAATATTTTCGGACTGGATGCGAACTCAGCCTTCTCGTTATTGACATTGGACGACCCGATTCGCCCAGCTGATCCCATCCACCAGCATCAATCTCAACTTGAACTCGAGTTGATCGTAGACAGCTACTTCTCGACGATCACCGGTGGCGCTGGTGGTGCAGCGGCGGCCTATTTCCGATAATGAGCTGTTGCGAAAATTCAGTTCTCACCGCATCGGATACGAGAAACTGGCGAGCGGGTTGCAAGTTAGAGAAAGCCACCAACCGAATCACCACTCTTCTCGCCTCGAAAAAAAGAACTGCCTGCAGAAGCTTATCAGCATGGCGTTTAGTCTCGATCTGAAGTGCCAAACGCTTTCATCTAATCATTTAACAGTTCGCGGACATTGAACACCCGCATGTAAGCCACGCGACTGGGCACATGCCGGAAATCCAAGACAACTTCTTGGTGAGAAGTGATACCGCTTGGAAAACTCGTCCCCGAGGAAATGAACCGAAAAGCTGTCCCGCGATCTGTCAAATAGGGAGCATAGGTTCTCATCTCCACCAAATCGAGGGCGCCGCTGCTGCGCAACCAATCAATCCCCTGACGGTTATCCGAACTGGAGACTGATGACCTTGAACTGGACTGCAAACGTAACTTTCCTCGATTCAGAAGAATTCGCTCTAACACTTCCTGCTTCATTCCAGGAATGGAACGCAGAACCACTGTTGGCGAGCGATTCACATTGACCTTAGCCAGAATGCTTGTTCCTAACGCACAGCTAAGTACTGCATCCAACGCTGGCAAAGCCTCGAGAAAAGTCTGGTCACTTTCAGGCCATGGACTTGGAAGCATCGTGGTCCCTTGATCGGTCTGATATTCCACAGCGACTCCGACCAAATCGTAGGGTGACCGTATAAGAAAATCACCGGTTGATTTGATCAGCAGTGGGCCGCGTTTCTCAATTCGCTTTAAAGTGGCATTGCTACCCTTTGCTGGCTGATCAGAAGCGTCTCCGCCCTGATTCAACGCTCGCAATCGGGTTTGCTCGGCTTGATCTACACTAAATTCATCCTTCACCATCACTGACTTATCTTTGGGACCAAAAAGACGGTAGGCAACAATGTACGTGGCTGCGTCTTCCCCAAGCAGCGGTGAGATCTCGTCAAATAATTGCACAAGGTCATCTTGATTCAGTAATACCTTCCGCTTGCCATCAGGTTGATAAATGGATTCCCCGCCGAAGACGGTCAAGAAATTTTCCAACGGTAAAAGATTGGATCCACGTGCCGATGAAGTTCCCCCAGTGAATGAATCCTCTTGGATTACTGATGGTCTCACGTTCCAAGGTGAGACCCCATCTGGACCGAAAAGCAATTCGCGTGTGATACCACGGACCCCCAAAAGGTCTCGCAAATGGTCAAGTCGCTGATTCCGAGCATTTCTCTTGTCAGGCAGTGAGCGATAGTAGGTTGACTCGGCACCAAATTCTCGACGATCTTCATCTTGGTCCATCCAATCCAAAATTGAATCAGCAAGTGAAATATCAACACCCGGTAGACACATCAGCATGCGACGAGCTTCCGGTGCGTAAACCTTTTCCAGAGGTAACGTGTTTAAATTCAGCTTGATAGATTCATCCATGACGCCGGGCATCCAGCTTTGACGAATAGAATCCCAGTGTTTGATCGCGAACTGACCAGCGACCCGGTTGCTAGAACTCGAAACTTCCCCTTGCCACCGCCCCTGCCAATTGGCTCGGGACGCTGTGCCAGAAGAACTTGAAAAAGCAGAACGTACCTTAGCTGAAACATAGGCGACCCCCGAATCGGACAACGCCATCGATTGCCGATTTTCAACCGATCCGCTTGCCGCAATGTTGGTAATCAGCATTCGCTCGGAAAAAACGTAAGCTGCGGAGATCATTAACAAAAGCAGCACACAAACAGCAAGCATTAAAAAGCCCCGCTGCTTTACATTCCTTTTGGAGAATGCTGAGTCATGGGTTGAACCCATAGATGTCCGGGCGATTGGATTGGAAAACCGCATTTTGTTTTTGCCAATAAATACCGACTTTTTGATCCACTCCGCAGTGGACCTCATCCTGTTCATCCGCCTGAACCAGGGACGCTTCAAGCGAAACGTCACCAATCAGTCTCCCCCGGAACCTGAGAAAATCTCAATGAACGAGTGGATTCCTCTTTTCCATCAAAAGAGCATGCTGGGCTCACAACGAATTGCTCGCTCAAAGCGTCATCGTTAGATGTGGCGTCCTGATTTCCTGAAAGATCGGAACAGCAAATCACCATGCAATGATTGCCCGGCAAGCTCTTGATCAAACATGGAAGTATTCAGCTAACTTCTACATCGTGGAAAGGAATACCGTTCTGAAAACCAACGGTCAAAACCTACGTCATCTGCGAGAGCTTTCAGGGGGAATCAGAACTCAATACCCAGTCTTCAATCGGAAAGGACAGGACGTCAGTCGGGTTGTTCACATTTTGTGGTCAAAGCCATTGGGTGGGGCGCAGTTGGTGGCCGGACGAAAAACAAAAGCTGGAACAATCGGAAATACTGATAAAAACAAAAATTAATTCTTTGTCATTACAATCATCATAACTAGAATCGGTGATTTGTATGGGGATGCAACACATTGCGAACAAAATAGGCGGGGATCCCCAAAATGCAAAAAGATATTAATCGCCGTAAGGCAATCGGCTCTCTTGTAACCGCTGCGACCGCAGCAACCACCCTCTCAGCAACCATGGGGCGAGGCCGCTCCAGAAGCCGAAATCGCGGAGGGCGATCAGGCAGCTCACGATTGGAGAACGAAACGGTGAAGGATGCTCGTGAGGGCACTCCAATCACATTCGAGAAGTTCACCCAAGCGATGCCGGTGCCGGCAGTCAAACAACCTTTGGCTGTGGGTAAAGAGAATAGCCCATTTGTCGTGGGCGACTGCTTTCATGGTGTAGCGCCAGAGTATTTCACCAGAACGGTCTCAGAAGATCCATCGCTGAAATACCCTGAAAAGTACCCTGAAAAGTACTATGAGATGACCATTCGCGATGTCATCGGCGAAGTGATCCCCGGTGTTCAAACCCCCTGTTGTGGTTACGACGGGATGGTACCGGGACCGACCTTCAAATCTCGCGGTTTGGAACCGTGTGTTGTACGTGTTCACAACGAAACGAAGTACGAATGTTCTGTTCACCTTCATGGTGGTCACAACCCTTCACACTCTGACGGTTACCCCAACTTTTACGTGCTTCCCGGACGCGCTCGAGATTACTACTACACAAACACGATTCCCTATCATCACGGTGTTCCTGATGTGGGCGAGGCACCCTCCACGATGTGGTATCACGATCACGGCATGGACGTGACTGCGCACACTTGCGTTCTGGGCATGGCTGGTTTCCACATTCAAATTGATGACTTCGAACAAAGCCTAATTGACAACAAAGTTCTTCCCGACGATCCCTACGACATTCCTCTGATGATTGCAGATCGCCGTTTTAACGAAGACGGGACGATCTTCTTTGACCCGCTCGATCATAATGGATATCTAGGAGACGTCTATGTCGCCAACGGTAAGGCTCACCCTTACTTTAAGGTTCAGCGTCGCAAGTATCGCTTCCGTTTTCTCAACGGCTGTAATGCTCGACACATCGAATTAAGGTTAAGTGACGGTCGTCCATTCGTGGGGCTGGCTAACGACAGTTGGCTATTCCCTCGATCTATCTCACGCGACACGATTTTGCTAAGCCCCGCAAAACGGGCGGATGTCGTCATTGACTTCAGTAAAGTTAATGCAAACGAATTGTACCTTGAAAATATCCTATCTCAGGATGATGGCCGTGGCCCCAATGGCAAACTGGATCGTCGTGATACGGAGATTCCAGGGGTGGGCGTGGTCAAATTTGTGATCGAGGGAGACCCCGTGCCCAACGATGTGTCGGTCGATGTCGGTACAGAACTTCGCGATCACATTCCAATTCTCGAGAGCGAGATCGAAGCAACTCGCGTCTTCGAATTCCACCGACGTAAAGGCGCTTGGCAAATCAACCAAGAGTTTTACGATGAGTTCAAATCCAATGCCTGTCCCCGAGTGGGATCAGCGGAACGTTGGATTCTTCGCAATACGGCCGGTGGATGGTGGCATCCAATCCATATTCATCTTGAGTCGCACCAGATTCAAAGCATTGACGGAAAAGCACCGCCACCAGAATGGGCTCATAAAAGCGATGTCGCCATGCTAGGTCCAAATACAGAAACTGAATTGTTCATGAAGTTTCGAACGTTCACTGGTCCATTTGTGTTTCATTGCCACAACTTGGAACATGAGGACATGAGAATGATGTTTGTCTTTGACCCGATCAAAGACGGTCCCAAGTCAAATCAACCGCTATCGGCCTACTACCCGTAAGGGTGAAGTGATTTGGTTCCAACAACATCTTTCAACAGACATCTTCGATGAGCAACATAAAACGATCAATCAGCGTAGGCTGCCTGTTCAGTTTATCAGTAATGCTGACAGCTGGATGTAGTCAATCGCCCAACGTGGCGTCAAACGATTCAGCTCAGGTTGAGTCCGAAGTGGATCGTCAAAACAACATACGTGTTGCGTCGTTGTCCACCGATGATTACGAGACGGTACTTGATGCTCGTGTCTCCGACCGCTTTCCTGACATTGACCTGCTCGATCATCGAGGACGAAAACTTCAGTTCTACACTGACCTTGTCGAAGATCGATGCGTCTGCATCATCTACTTCTACACACGCTGTGTGGGAAGCTGCCCCATCACCACTCAGGTGGTCAAAAAGCTTCGCAAGGATATGGCAGAAACCTTTGGGGATGACCTGTTATTTGTTTCACTCACACTGGAGCCAGAAGTTGATTCACCTCAAGAGCTTCAGACCTACATGAAGCTGCATGGCATCGAGGATGACCCAGATCTGCCTGAGTGGATTTACGCGACCGGGGATTTTGAAGAACTGGATGCCTTACGACGCAACTTAGGCATTTATGACATCGATCCAATTATTGATGCGGATAAGACCGAACATGCCGCGATCCTGACATTTGGAAATGACCGTTTGGACCGCTGGGCCGCTCTTCCAGTGGGAATGGATTACCGTCAACTTAAATCAGCGATGACGCGAATCATGGGCAACAACGAGCGTCAGCGTTATCAATCGGTGGTTCAGTATCGAGAAGCGATGATGCAAAATTTTCGGGACAACACCGCGGAGAACAATACCGCGGAGAACAACGTCACTGAGAACTAGGGGTGCGGAGCGGTCACGCCTCACCGGAATACAACTTCGGGGAGGCGTGATCCCCGCTGCATTGGCTCAAATTCCGAGGTTCAATTCTGGTCATCAATCATCCCCACGGTTCAGCAACCCTCGCACACTCTGCACACAACCGCTTCGCCGATCTCTTCAGGTTCAAGCATGAGCGTGACGTTGTTTCCAAAGCACCCAAACGGATTGATTTGAACCCGAGCCATCAAGACGCTTCGGGTTCCAAACAGAACCTTTCTGAGAGGTGCTCGGGTCAGCCAACTGAGTAAGCCGCGTTCAAGCGCAGGATGAGATCTCAATTAGCACCGGTCTTAAAAGCGTTCGATACGGCGGATTCCCCGCCAACGACCGGCAACTCCAATCTGGTCGAACTGACATCCACAATCAGCTGACTACCTGGCTCAGGATGCAGAGTGAAATCTTTGTCGCTTGAAAAGATCATCAAACCAATTTGTTGCCCAGCTGGAATCACCTGATCATCTGGCTGCAAATCAAAGCTGAGGTCGTAAAATTCTCCCGGCACCAAAGGTTCACTACTGGTTAGCGATTGATGGTTCTGCGGGTCAGCCCAACCTCGGGTGATAATATTGTCCGTGATCCTAGCATCCTTCCGACCATTCCAGGGAAGCGAGACGACCCAGATGGACAGATTGACCGCAGGACGATCACTAGCGACTCGAACCGTAATTTTGGGTGTTCCAGACAGATGAAGCGGGTGTTTCAACGTCGGTGTGACGTAGAGCAATCGGTGATCAGTGGATTCAGCCTGAGCAAGCGAATCTCCTGAAAACGAATAGTTATCAATTACGGTTTCAATTCCCTGGTCCGCGACTGCTGTGACCCCTAGTTCACCGGCCCCCGGCGCACCGGCTTTCGTAAACATCGAAACCAGGTCCGCCTTTGGGTGTGGGTAGTCCGCGTAACTGGTTGGTCGATCCTGAGGATCCTTTTCACGAACAACCCATGACTTGGGATCATTTTCCACACCATTCTCAACACCATGCAGATAGCGAGTGAACCAACGATTCATTTGCTTCATTGGTGGTGGCCCTCCGTGCCCGCCTTGATGAAAGAAAGCCTGAAGAGGGATCTGTTTTGATTTCAACGCTTCATAAATTCGAACACTGTGCTCGGGTACCACATTCCAATCATTGAAAGCGTGAGCCATTAAGACAGCGGCCTTCAATGGTTCGAGATCATTGAGATAATCTCGTCCCGCCCAAAAATCGTTGTAGTCACCGTTAACTCGGTCAAACTTCTCAAGCATCTCTTTGTCCCGCACTTCACAATTGCAATATTCCCTTCGCGCCTCTGCTCCACTGTGGACGTAATCGTAGAGGTAATCAATATCTTCACCCACATAACCGCCAGGATGCCGAATGAGGCCGTTGGATCGGTAATAATGGTAGTAAGAGGTGTTGGGAGCAATTGGAATGATTGCCTCCAATCCATCCACACCGGTCGTTGCAGCCGCAAGTGACAAAGTCCCGTTAAACGAGGTGCCTGTCATTCCAACTTTACCTGTCGACCAATCCGCAAAGACCGGATCACCACCTTGGGGTAAGCTGAAACCTTTTGCCCGACCACAAAGCCAGTCAATAACGGCTTTGGGAGCAAGCGATTCATTGTCCCCCCCGATGGTCGGACATCCTTGGGACAGCCCTGTACCCGGCGAAGAGGAATGAACGACCACGTAGCCCCTGGGAATCCATTTTGTTTGGTGCGACTTGGAAATGATTGGCCGCATCCCTTTTCGTTCAATTCCCGCAAATGCTTTTCGAGGATCGGGCTCATGCCCAAGTTCCTGCTTGGGATTCCAAAAGTACTCCTCCGAATTCACGCCCGTTCCGGCAAAGTACGGACTCGAAACGTAAACGACTGGCAAACGGAGCCCATCGGTTTGCGTTTGCCTCGGTCGCGTCACGCTCACGTGCATCCGATCCAGACGGTCATCACCATCAGAATCAAACTCGGCTTCAACCCACAAGTCCTCTCGAATCCAATAGGCGGGATCCTCAAATCCTTTCACGACCTGCGCTTCACCATCTTTGAAAATTGGAATCGACTTTTCTTCGGCGATGGCCAATGAGGCGACCATCAGGAAAAAACAAAACGTCCAAGCAAAAGCTTTGGCACCACTCACAACGTTCAATAACAACGCTTGTGTCCGTTGAGCACCCCCAACCGTGCAGGAAAACAGTTTGTAAGCAAGCAAGTGAACCATCATTTATCACCAAATTGAAAGATGCTTAGAGAATCAAAAATCCATCGACCAATGATCAGAGAGAGCTGTCACGGCCTCGTGTAGACAGGCGGTTTCCAGTCCGCTGGCAAACGCCCCTGTGGACGAACCCCAATCGCTCCATCCGGAATCGGGCTGTCATCGATGGTCAACAAAGGCAGGTTATCAGCCAGGTGTTTGATTTGAAAATCTTTGTATTGGATCTTCATGGCAGGACCCACATGAACCTGCACGGCAAGAACGCCCTCCAAAGCACGACCGTTCTGATCAAGATCAATCAGATCAGCTGTTGGGTGGCCATCAATCCAGTGCTGATGATGGTTACCCTCGACGCGCACGCGATACTCGTGCCACTGGTTGGATGGAAATTCCTTAACCGGCATTTTTTCCACGATCCATGAATTTCCTTCAGGATCAATGATTACCTTCTCGCCAGTGTGAGAGAGAATTCGACGCCCCCGCTCCTCGTAAAGCATGCCATTGTAGTTTTGGTTATTGGCAACAACGTCGCACTGATAACCCGAGACAATATCAAGCCCGAGATCAGGCCGACTCAAGCCTCGATATTGAATACCGCTGTTGCCTCCGGGGGTTACACGCACCTTCACTCTCAACTCGAAATTGCGAATCGTTGACCCCTTCCAAGTCAAAAAACGGTTCATTTTTAAAGTCCCGTCGGTTTCCCCCGTCAACGCTCCCTCTTCAACCGACCAGGCACTGGAATCTCCAGACCAGCCTTGCAGATTCCTGCCGTTGAATATCGAGACAAAACCTTTCGCATCCACGCGTGAACCGACCGATGCGGATGCATTCGGATGGGGTGAAGTCGATGGATTAAAGGATCCTTTCAACGGCTGCAAATCACCACCAAGTTCTTGGACCCTTTGGTCGGTGCGTTTTCGCATCAATTCCAAAGTATCTGCGTAACGTGGATCTGATACAAAATTCACCAACTCGTCAGGATCTGACTTCAAGTCATGCAGAAATTCGTAGCCTTCATGATCGACGTAGCGAACGTACTTGAACCGGTCGTTGCGAATTCCCTCAAAAGCCGGAATTCGGTTCCGAACGGCAAAATGCTCATGAAATGAATCAGTCCGCCAGTCTTGGGGAACGCCATCAGATACGATCGGCCCCAGACTTCGACCCTGGTAACGATTCGGCACCTTCGCCCCGGCCCAGTCAAGAATCGTGGCGGGAATATCCAGGTTCAACGCGATGGCATCACTGATTTGACCCCGTCGCGACTGATCCACTCGGGGATCGTAAACGATCAGTGGCACACGCAACGCGTCATCATAATGAGACCACTTACCGGCTAAACCACGGTTACCCATGTAGTAACCGTTATCTGCCGAATAGACGATGATTGTATTTTGATCCATGCCGGCGTCGCGCAACACTTCCATGACGCGTCCGATGGACTGATCAATCCCGGAAACCATTCGGTAATAGGCTCGGACATTGGTCTGGTATTTTTTGTCCGTATTCCACCGCCAAAAGTAACGTTCGCGATTGATCGTCGTTTTGAGGAAGTCCGGCAACTCATCAAAGATCGCCGAATCACCAAGACGTGGAGGCGGAATAGTGACATCGTCATACATTCCATCAGTGGTGCGAGGCCAAGGAAAGTGACCGATGCCAGGTCTCCGATCGCTATCCTCAGCGTGACAAGCGTTGAACCACAGATTTAATGCGAACGGTTGATCCTTGGGCTGGCTTTTGATGAACTCAATTCCCCGATCCACGATTAGTTCCGTCTCATGACGCAAGGTGCCATCAGGCAATTTCTTGTAGAACGGATTTCGACCGATCGCCTCAAACTCATCAAAGTGATCCTGCTGGCGATAACCTCGGGGCATTTTCGCATGCCACTTTCCATAAAAGCCTGTTCTATACCCGTTTTCTCGAAGGATATCCGTGTAGAGCGTTGAAACGGCCTCCGGTTTGGCCGATTCGCGGCTGCCCGGTGTTCCATAGGATCGCCCGGTCAAACCACTGAGCACCGTCGTTCGACTGACCCAACAGATTGAATGGCTGACAAAAGCATTGGCGAAACGTGTACCCTCTCGCGCCAGCTGATCGATGTTCGGGGTCTGCACCAAGTTGTTGCCATAACAACCAATCGTGCTAGTGGTCTGATCATCCGTAAAAAAGAAGATGACATTCGGCCGCTCATCCGCGACACATCGGCCAGTTGCCAACACAAATGATAAAACCACGAAATGGAAATACTTATTCATCGAAATTAAAAATCCCCTGCGTATTTATCTTCCAGTGTGCCGGCGAGTTCAAAACACCGGGTAAAATTTGCCAACATCGCTCGACCGCAACCCAAACCTTCAACACCGCTTAAACAAAGACTGAAGAAAAAAACCTCAAAATCTCTGGGACAGCATCAAGACGAACGCCCCATTCACTGCTCACCTTAACAAGGTCCTGCACTTCAAAACCCTCGGGTCAGACTCTCCCTCAAGACCAACCAAATCGAACGCAATGGTTCAACGACTTTTCATCGACCAAGGTATTCCGTCAAAATCGATCAATGGAATTCACCGTCGATCATCTGCACCAGAAAAACGTGGAATTGATCCCAAAGGTTACCGAAACCGAGTTTAGCGGACGCCTACCGTCCATAACAGAACCTAGCGTCTCTCAGGTGGCATTAAAATCATCAAGGCACTGATCAAGAAACAAACACGCTGGGATTTTTCTCATTTGATTCAAACCACCCCATTGGGCCACCAATGGAGCAAGTGTCTGCTATCTGAGCAAAATCGCTGTCATGTGTCCCCTTTGGTTCAAAACTGGATTTTCATCTAAAACCGTGTTGCGAAGACAAAAACCCGAATCAGCCTCGCACAACAAAAATCACCAGCCGATCACCTCGGCGAACCGCCGTAACATCGTGCGACGCCCGTGAATCCTCTTCCTCCATAATTCGGTACCTGAGAATCCGCTGGCAAAGTGGATTTCAAGGCGACGCTGATCCCCCGACGCATTACAATCAGGGCGGGTAGGCGTATGCCAGCCGATCGCAATCATCAAGATCGCAATCATCAGGATCCCAATCAAAGCGCTCAGTGACAACCGCTTGTTGTAAACCGTGGTCGCCAACCATCGATCGCTTCGAAGGTTATCTTGAAATCACCAACAAGAATCCCTTGACCAAGGCTCACCCTATGAAATCAGCACCGGGTAACCCAAGGATCCTACGTCGAGAATTTACTAGCAAGGCCTCAGCCATTGCGTTGCTCTCGACCCTCACACCGATTCAATTCGCTGGCACTTCCCTCGCGGAATCAAACGTCGAAGAGAGCTCGCCAGCGGAATCAAAGCAACGTTTGCTGAAACTTGGATTGAATGCCTTGGCTCGATCACCCGAGATGAATTATTTCGCGGATGGGCATCGAGGCGCCGCCTTGATTTCATCGCATTACCTTTGCTCAGACTACGTGCTCGATGATCAGGCTCAAACACGAATCGCAAAATTACTCGACCTCAATTACGCTTCCACAAAACTATGCAGGGATTACCCCGAGCAAGACCCAGACCCTCAAGCGATTCAGAAAATTGGTGACGCACTCGCTGAACGAGGTGACACCCTTTTGCAGGTTGGGCACAATGCGATCTTCGCCATGCTTGCCATCAAAGCATTCCGCCTGACCCCTGATTTGGCGACGCCACCTCGTGTCGAGGGGGTTTGTCGACTGATCCGTAAATTCACGCCTTGGCGTGACATCGCGCCTGACCCAAGTATTGAACCGCCACCATTCTCAGATGAAGTTGCAAGTGCGCGATTCATTTTGAAGGAGGCAAGTGGAGCGATCGATCGTTTCGTTGGATTTGGCCAAGGATTTTCCGGACACATGATGACGTTCGGACACGCCTTGGTTGAACTTGCGTCGATGGGGGACGAAGAATGGGCTGAAAGTTGCCGGCAGGCGTTTTGCAAATACGTCACCGTCACACGAAAAGGTCCAGCGAAAGATGACCGACGTATCAAAGATCATGCATCAACCAACCTTCGCCCTCTTGATGCTGAATATTGGCAGAAGCGGTCGGATCGATCCGTCGGAATTGGACACGTCTTCAAATACCCCTACGCCTACTACGACCTGGTCAGCAGGGCAGGCGATTGCGAAATCACTCGCGAAATCGAAAAGAAAGCATGGCATGTCTTTTGATGCATTCACCCTCCCCTGGTCAACCTCTCGCAAAAAACGACTTCTATCAAATTTCTTTCGCAACCTTCAGTTGAAAGCAACAGCGCAGGACTTTGATTGAGATCCATACAGTGTGCCAAGATGAAATCATCTCGCGAGGTAATTCCAAAGAAATGAAGTTGCGTTGCGTAACAAGACCAACCGGTAAACAAACGAGCAAGTTGAAACCAAGTGAGACAGGCCTTGGCGAAACTCGCGGGACCAAACAACCGGATGCCATCGTGCGAAAACTGACGACCCTTCTCATCGCAATCACGCTTTGCACCGCGTCAATTCGGAACAAAGCCATAGGCATCGAACCCCCTGATGTTCGCCCAAACATTCTTCTTATCCTCGCGGATGATTTAGCTTGGTCTGACTTGGCTTGCTATGGACATCCTTGGCACGACACTCCGAACTTGGATCGACTTGCTGAATCCGGAATGCGTTTCACTCAGGGTTACGCCTCGGCACCAATCTGCTCCGCCTCTCGAGCGAGCATTCTTACCGGAAAAACAACCGCCAGGCTGGGATTTGAATTCGTCACCAAGGACAAACCTGGATTCCAGGTCATTGACCAACCGACCCCTTTGCGCGCTCCGCCCTATCAGCTGAATCTTGATCTAAAGCATGAAACTATCGCCGAGCACCTCAACGCATTGAATTACCGAACCGAGTTTTTCGGAAAATGGCATCTCAATGCACATCATGGTGGCTACCTAGGCTGGAGTCCAACACATGGGCCGAAACAACAGGGGTTCCAGCAAGCTACGCAAGACTTTGGCTCACACCCTTATGGATGGAAATCCAACCCACCGCCGACGATGGATAAACCAGGAACCTTTGCCAATGACTCATTGATTGACCAAGCCTGCAAATCAATCACTGAATTTAATGAGCGACCATTCTTTAAAATGGTTTCACTGTTTCATGTCCACACTCCTGTGAAAACGTCATGCACCTGGCTAATCGACAAGTACAGCGATCGAGTTCCAGCCAATTCAAAAAACCGAGAACGAAGAATTCGATACGCTGGCTTCGTGGAAACACTTGATCATCATGTCGGGCAAATACTCGATGCATTGAAACTGGCCAATCAAGAGCAAAAAACACTGGTCCTCTTTACCTCCGACAATGGCGGGCATCCTGAATACACCGCGAATGAACCTTTACGCGGATCCAAATGGAATTTGTACGAGGGCGGGATTCGCGTTCCCTTCCTTGCAAAATGGCCCAAAGTCATCAAACCGAATACGACCACTCATTACCCCGTGATTGGATACGACTTGCTTCCCACCATTGTGGACTTCGCTGGAGGTGCCGAAGTTGAATCGGATGGAAAAAGTCTGCGGGCCGTTCTTTTAAACAAAACCGCGACTCTTCAGCAGCAAGCTAACAAATTGTATTCCAGCACGCAGAAACGAAACCTTCTGTGGCACTTCCCTTACTATCACCCAGAAACCGGCTACGCAAAAGCCATTGAAAAAATTGGTGTCAATGACTTTTCGGTCAGTAAGACGCACCCACATTCCGCGATCCGAATCGGGAAACACAAATTACTGTGGTTCCCTGAAAATGATTCCGTCGAACTTTATGATCTGCAAATGGACCCATCCGAGTCAAACAACCTAGCTAGCGAGCAAGTTCAGATCTCGATGCAACTAAAAAAGGTATTGCTTCAGCAACTCATCGAAATGAAAGCTCGACAGGCCGTGGTGAAACAGACTCTCAATTAAAATCAGATAATTGTGTACCGTTCTGGACACGAAGTTGTCAGCGCAAATCTGACTTTTGCGGACTGGTGAATCACGATTTCAACCGGTTCCATCTGCGGGAACCACCGCAAATACGAACCGACTCTTTCACCGATGCAATAAATCGTGATGTGAACGGGATTTTACCGCGACCATTGGTTGACTATCCTGATAAGCAGAAGGAAACCTCCACTTCGCACTCCCTGAGGACTACCACGTCGATGCATATTCGCTCTCTGCGTCCATTTCGATGGATCAACCGCATCATTTGCTTGGCATGCGTTATCACAACAATTTCAAACGCTAATGAATTTGATTCACGGCGTTTTGAAAAACAAACAGTCGCGACTGAGTTGGTCCAGCCAATGGAACTCGACATCGCGTCGGACGGAAGCATCTTCATCATTGAACTTGGTGGGACCGTAAAACTGCTTAATCCAAAAACACAACAAGTACAGATCATTGGCAAGATCGAAGTCACCACGGCGCAGGAAAATGGTCTCATCGGCCTTGCTCTTGATCCTGACTTTGCAACCAATGGCTGGATCTACCTGCAATACTCACCGCCAAATTTCTCGGGACAGCATGTCAGCCGGTTTCTGTTCCAAGATAACCAAATCGACCTTGATAGCGAAAAAGTACTCTTTAAATACGAAGAGCAACGCCTCCAATGCTGCCACCATGCGGGTTCGCTTGAGTTTGGTCCAAAAGGAAATCTCTACATTGGTACAGGTGACAACACGAACCCTTTCGAATCCCAGGGATACGCCCCAATTGATCAACGGGACGGACGTGGCCCTTGGGACGCGCAGCGAACATCCGCGAACACTAAAAACTACAATGGCAAGGTGTTGAGAATCACTCCCGAAGTTGATGGCACTTACTCGATTCCTGATGGGAACCTTTTCCCGAAAGACGGATCGGTGGGTCATCCTGAAATCTATGTCATGGGATGCCGAAATCCCTGGCGGATCAATGTCGACTCCCAGACAGGCTTTCTCTATTGGGGTGATGTGGGTCCTGATGCCGGCCAGAATGGATCGAGAGGCCCGAGGGGATACGACGAAATCAATCAGGCAAGGTCCGCAGGCAACTTTGGCTGGCCCTTCTTTATCGGCAATAATTTTGCTTACCAGATGGTCGACTTCGTCACCGGTAACATCGGCGCAAAGCAGGACCCCGCTTCGCCACTCAATCGATCCGTTAACAATTCAGGTTCCGAGCGACTCCCCGCTGCCCAACCCGCAATGATTTTCTACCCGGGATCAAATTCTGAACAATTTCCGGCGGTAGCCTCCGGTGGTCGAACCGCGTGTGCCGGACCTGTTTACCACTATGAATCAAAGCTTGATTCGAACACCAAGTTTCCGGCCGCGTTCGATTCAACTTTGTTCGCATTTGAATGGTCGAGAAATATGATCTACGCCGTGCATCTCGATGAAAGCGGCGATCTTGACCGCGTTGAACGCTTCCTGCCAGAAATGCCCTTCATTCGTCCGATCGATATGCAGTTTGATGCCAAGGGCTCGTTGTACGTGATCGAGTATGGGGAAACATGGGGTGTGAACCCGGACGCAAAACTTGTTCGACTCGATTACGTTCACGGAAACCGTTCTCCGGTTGCCGTGGCCAAGTCAACCAATGACGTCGGACGCGAACCACTCAATGTTTCGTTATCGGCAGCCGAATCTTACGATAAAGATGGGGATTCCCTTTCACATCACTGGACCGCCGTCCGAAACGACCTTGAAAATGCAGAGCCGTTCCAAATAGGCCAGGAATCGGAAATTAGCACCGTGTTTGATACCCCCGGTGTTTACACCGTGCAACTTGTTACCAGCGACTCCAACGGAGCGTCAGGAGTCGCAACCCTTCCCGTGATCGTTGGAAACACGAAACCCGAAATTGCGTTCCTGACACCTCGCGATGGAGATTTCTATGACCCGACCCAACCGATCACCTACCGAATGGTGGTAACGGACCGTGAAGATGGAACCAGTGATCCCGAACAGGCAGAACGCGAGGATATGGAGTTCATCGATAGCGGTGCCAGTTCACGAATCAATGTTGAGGCGATTCCGGTAACCCACGAAGGAACCGAAAACTTGGCATCACTTGATCCGGGCCTGCAGCTGATTCGTAAAAGCGATTGCATGAACTGTCACGCAATGAACCGACCTCGGGTAGGCCCAAGTTTTGTTCAGATCGCTGATAAATACAGAAACGAACCGCACCAAATAAACAAGTCGGTGCAACGCGTTCTGGAGGGTTCAACCGGAGTATGGGGAAAAGTGGGCATGTTACCTCACCAACAGCACACTCCCTCCGAGGTCCTTCGCATGGTGAAGTTTGTCTACTCGGTCAGCCAATCCTCAGCAAACCCCAGTGCGATAGGCTTTCGGAATGAAATCAACTTGGATGATTTGTCCGGTACCATCGAACTTGAGGCGACCTACATTGACCAAGGCCGAGAGAGCCTGCCTAAGCTTGTCGGATCAGCGAAGATCCGACTCCGAAGTCGTCATCTGCAGGCAGAGGCGGCTGATGAATTTAAAGGAACTCAACCACTTAACTCTGAAAAAGCTGAAGGCAAGAAATTCATGGGAGCGATCAACCATGATGGCTATCTGAAATTTAGCAACGTCCCCTTGGATCGCATCGACAGCATTCGACTCAGCGTGGCAAGTGCTGGTGCTGGTGGCGAAATCGAAATACATCGCGACAGTATTGATGGTCCGATTCTTGGTTCAGTTCTGGTCGAAGTGAACGGCGCGTGGGAGGAATTCTATCAGAAAGACCTGCAACTCAATCAAGCGAAGGGACTGGCTGACCTTTACTTCGTTTTCAAAAACGAAAAGAACCGTGGTGGACTGATGAACGTTGATTGGATTGAGTTCAAAACGAAACCATGACCTATTCAAAGTTGGTCAGCCAAGGCCCTGATGCAGGGCAAAACGCAAGTTACCTACTGGAATCACGATCCCCTGAACCCGCAAACCAGGTCACTCGGCAGGTAGGTAATTCAACGTGTAATAGGCTTCAGCGTGAAGCAAACCCACTCCGTTCTCACTTCGCACACCGTCCGAGTGCAGTTCGTGCACGTGACCTTCCTGTAGCCCATCCACATAAATCCGAACACTCTTACCGTCGGTTCCTGCAACAGCTTTGACAATCGTTGGCTCGGTGTGATCCACTTCCGGACTCCCGTAGGCAGATTGATAGATGTAGGTGTAAGTGCTGATTTCGTAAGAGGCGAGATCCTCGACCGACTGCTTATCAACTGACTCGGTGAAAGTAAGTTCGAAACCATCCGGCTTGGCTCGCATCTCATGGATCTCAAACGGAATCTTCCCAGTCCAGTCCACGCGATCAATTGCAAACGGCTTTCGGCCTCGCGATCCCCAACCGCGGTTGGTTCCACCAACAAACATTTTCCCGTTGGTTGTTAGTTCGAGACCAAGTGATCCACTGTTAAACCCCTCAAGAAAAGGAAAGCATGCACCTTGATAATGACCTTGGACTTTCTCGAGATAGCATCGCATCACTGTGCTGTAGGACTGATCGGTGACAAACATCTGATTCTTGAACGGACCAAACTCTCCGTCAGTGGTATCACAGGCGATCCCCGCCGCTGATTTCCCCATCTTGTTGTAGGGGAATAAAACAGCCGGTGGCTCGTAATGTGGCAGACGCTTTGCCTCGGTCATGAAACGACTGCCACTGACGGGTTCCTCGGGACGCGGCCCAAGCACTGGCTCGGCCAACTTGTACCACTCAAACCCACCCGGGTGACCAACGAACTTACCCTCGGGTAAATGCTTGAGCGCACAGGTTCCATTCCATGGACCCTGATTGTCCGTGTAGAACATGTCACCCAAATGATTCGCTCGAATTCCACCGGGCGAACGAACTCCACTGCAAGTTGGAATCAATTCACCGTCCGAAGTAATCCGAACGCACCAACCGCGATATGGCACTGAACTGCTAAATGAACCAGTCAGACACAGGACGACCCAGATGTCACCATTCTTGTCGAATTTCGAACCGAAAGCATATTCGTGGTAGTCGCCACTGATGCCCCATCCATCATTGACCACTTCGAATTCGTCAGCCAAGCCATCACCATCACTATCCCGCATTCGAGTGATGTCTGACCTTTGTGTGGTGTAAAGCCAACCGTCTCGCTCGGTCAGCGTTAAGGTTTCATGTAACCCATGTGCGAAGCGTTGAAATTGTGATGCAGCGACTGTGGCAGAGAACGGATCGTTGATCATCCAAACCTCACCCCGTCGCGAGCAGACAGCCATCTTTCCATCAGGCATCATTTGAAAACCCGAAGCCTCCAGCACAACACCCTCGGGAGTTTCGAATGCGGTGATGGGGTAGTAATCAGCTTCCGTTGGCGCGTCCTGAGCGAGACAGGACGTGAAACTGAACAACGCGAGGATTGAGAACACAAAAGCAAAACGCATGTTTAGCATCAGGTATGAGAGAAACAACTTTTGTAAATTGGAAGCGACAGAACATCCTATCGCCTCGATCTTGAACAACTTTATTTTAGGCGAGCAGACCCTGAAGAGACTGCCCCTGATTCGTGATCAAACAGGTTCCGCAGTGATCGATCTTGAAGTGACCACCGCTTTCTCGTTTGATTGCCCGACTTTCGCACCCTAACGATCACGATGCGTTGTAGGCAATCACCAAATTATCTGCTGTTGAATTGTGGTTGCCCCTTTGATTGGAATCAACAACTCCTTAGCCCCATCGATTTCCCTGAGCAGCGGTAACGCTCCATCGGCAGAAACGCTCATTTTCAATGTCTTTTCAAGTAAATAACCTTCTTGCTCATTCCCTTCGATTTGCCCGACCGCTGCTCGAAAGTAGAGGCCTGCTGAACCACTATCCTTGTTAGGTGTGATGGTGATTTCCCTTTTCAGAGAAGCGGCAATGTCTCCCGATATCGGGATAATTTTGTCTTCCACGGTGGCTTGCGGTGTTTTGTAACGGAACGTTGGCCGCCCCCGCTCATCTAAACCATAGCCAAGAAATCGATAACCTCGTTCACGCGGAGCATCGCTGGGCCAAGCCGCTTTTTCGTCCGCCAAAAACGCAACCGCGGCCGTTTTTTCCAATGATACCGGATTACCGCCCAAAGGAGTTTGATTGCCCTGACCACGACCAACCCAATGCTTACTGGCATCAATGAATCGGTCCTGCCATATCAGGGAAAGAGAAAAGTTATTGGCGTCCCAGCAAATATTTAACTTTTCTGGGTAACCAACGGCGATACCACGCGGCGAAACACCCTGAATGAAGTTTCGATAGATCACCGGACGATCATCCGGTTTCAACTCAATCATCCCCGAGGTGATACCCTCTGGCACACCACCTTGGTCACCTTTGGAGAGAAAGGCCCACATGGCGGCAATTTGCTTATTTTGATCTCCGCCATAGATATCGGTGACAGTACTCTTTCCCTCCGGATAACCGCTCGGCATACGTGTGCCCGGTCGATAGAGCGATGGGTTTGGCAAGTAACGGTGGAACCAATCTTCTCGGATTCTGCTGGTCATCGTATCAAGGGCAATGGCCTGAATACCGGTTGCCTTGAATTTACCGTAAGTGTGGCAGGCGACGCACCCGAGCCCCTTGGCACCAACCATTTTTCGTCCAAGCGTGACCTTTTGGTTCTCCGTTTCCTTGGTCTCGGTCAACTCAGCCTCGGTCTTTTGGTCTAACTGCTGCAACAACTTGGCAATTCGAGTGCCATGCTCGCTGCCAAAACCCGGCATGTGCGTTCGCATATAAGGCCGGCTCTTGTTGCCGTTGGCCACGACATTCTGAATCCATTCTTCACGCAACTTATCTCCAACACCATCGAGCGGAGGCGGCAACCGACCCTCATCACCCATCTCAGGAATACTGCTGATGAAAAACGAATCCCTCTCGGACTCCGCGCCGCCAAAGCCATCACGTCGATGACACGCATAGCAATTCAAGGCTGTCATCTCACTGACCAATAATTGCTCAGTTTCTAACTTGGCAACCGAATCCTTCATCTGAACGGAGCTAACGAATTGCGACAGTGCCCCACTTTGCACCGGTGTCAAATCAAACTGAGGAATACCGCTCCTCTCAATTCCCGCCAAACAACCAGCTTCCGTTCCGCAAGCGTCCAAAGCCGGGGCTTTCAATGCAGAGGCAATTCGCTGCCCCTTCTCCTGTCGGTCGTGACAAGACGCACAGCCGAGACGACTAAACAATTCACGTCCAACTGGCACAAGACTCGGATCATAAACGAACACCTCCGGATCAACAGGCTCTTCCAACGACTCAACTGGCGCTGGCGTCCCATCGCGGGACATGATTAAGAATTTATCAATCGGCCCAGGCTTGATCCCGGGACCAGCCCAGTCAAGAGAAAGTTCCTGCTGGCCACTCTTTTCGAAATAGTCCACGCGGAACTCATGAACGCCAACGTTCAAGTTGACTGATCCCTCTTTCGCTGTATTGGGATGAACGCCGTCATTATTGATGACCTCTTTGCCATCCAGATATAACCGACTGCCATCGTCCGATGAGAGGCGAAACGTGTACTTGCCCGCATTCTGGATCGGCAAGAAGCCGTCAAACCGCAGAACCACTGACTCATCGCGTTTCCCGACGCGAATATCGAGCCCTCTGGAAACGCCCGATAAATCTGACTCACGCTCATCAAGATCAGGGAACTGATCGACGCTGAGGTAGTAGGCCTTAAAGTTTAGATTGGGCTTCTCCGGCAATTCTCGCGAAGTGGTGAAAACAATCGAATCTTCGCCGGTCAAGTACTGGGCGACATGCCTCCAGTTATCACCTCCCAAATCGATCTTGGGCATTCGTCCTGATGGCCTCACCGCCAAGGGATCCTTCAGGAACGCTTCTAAACTACCGCGACTATATTTATCGCCAAGACCAACCAACGGCACAGAGGTCGTTGCCTGATGCTCGCGATTGTCCTGTGGAGCGTGACACGCCAAACAACCTGATTCGTGAAACAATCGCTCACCGGTTCCCGCATTGGCGCGATCGGTGGACGAGACAACCGTATCGGTACCGACAAGAAAATTGGTCAGAGCCAATGCGGCAACCTTGCGTTCTGCCTCCGGCATTAACGCAAGCAGATTTGGCATTGTCGTTCCCGGCTTCACGCCATGAGGATCAGCGATGAAGTCAACCATCCACTCTGCCTTCACTCGTTGGCCCACGCGATCCAACCGTGGTGCCTGCTTAACCGAGACAATCTCCTGAACATCAGCGGAAGCTTGATGACAAGCGATACAATTCAGTTCACCCGCTAGCAGTCGGCCACCCTCGATGGCGTCTTGACCGCTGGAATGAAAACGCTCAAACGAAGGAACCACTGGTCGACGCATCTCTGCGGAAAGGTCTCGAGGCGATACCCAAATATTGCGAAAGCGAACCGGATTACCGTGGTCCTGTAAGTAGATCGGACCGTTCTCAGGACCCTCCCGTACTGGCGCTGCAGTCGTCGACTTCGGAAGCGTCACCTCGCGGTGAACGACGACACCATTCAACCGAACCGTTATTTTGGCATCCTGCAGTTTCTTACCCTCAGCATCAAAAATTGCTGCAGCGAAATCAACGTCATAGGTCTGCCACGCTAGCGGTGGCAAACACATATTCAGGTCCGGTGCTTTGATGGAATAAAGTCCACCAGCTTCATTATCCCTGCCCTCAAGACCAAATGAATCAAGGATCTGTGTCTCATAACGACCCTGATGATACAGCCCGCTGTTCCCCCGCCCTTGGCCCCTGGCCTTGGGCATGTAAGGAAGACGGAACTCAAGGTGCATCGAATAGTCAGCGAATGTGTCAACGCTGGTACACCCCTGCATCAGCAAGCCATCGTCACTCATTTTGGCGCCCGGCTTCCAGTGATCCTCAAGTGATTGGCGACTGCCGTCGAACAGTACAACCGCGCCCTTCGGAGCGCTGGCACCAAGGGTCGGACTTTTTCGCTCAACTCGATCAAACTGATCCACTAGCGATTCCAAGCCATCAGCGTCGACCTCGAACACCTGCTTATCTTTTCCATTCCAGCCGTCCCCCGGTAGACCGCCGGTGTAAACCACAACGCTAAAACCCCCGTCACCAAGCGCAATCGCCTGCACCCCACGTGTTGCATCACGGTATTCACCCTGCAACTCAAAATCGGGGTCCACCTTGGCCTCATCGACCGTCGTGTAGACCTGTGCTAGTGCGGCGGAAAAACAAAAGACGCCGCTTAAGAGAATTGAACAAGCAAGACGAAGCATGGTCGCAATTGAAATTGAGGAAAGTGACGGAAATTGAGAACGATGAGGATACCGAGAACGAAAGTCGAAAGCAAAAAGGCTCAGTGAAAAATCGACATTAATTTTAAAATGTTGAGAAATCACAGCACAGCGTTAACCACCCTTTTCCTGCGAAAGTGGCCGCTACGCCATAAAAAGTCAAATTCCCAACATGCCGGGGCGACTCAACGAATTTTAACTTCTTATCAAAACGAATGCCGCTCAACAGCGGATCACGACTCAACGCGAAAACCCACCGCCTGAATCACTCCCCCCCAACCGACCTTTCACCAACGACATTCAACCAGAAGCCATATCCTTATTTTGCAACACCCGGACACGCGGTCACCCTCGCCAACAAGACTCCGAAGCCATCGTGTACCGACGTGATGCAAACAAACCAAACCAATCACTTGCACGCTCAAAAGGAAAGGAGCCGTCACTTTTCTACCCAGAATACCGAACGGTTTTGACCGATAACATCCTCGCCCATCCATTACGATCAACTAATTGACCAAGCAACAGACTAAGAGACGCTCGAAATAATTCCCCATACATCGAATCCTCAAGCAAGCATTAGGCTTCGATTCAATCGAGCCACCACTCATTCAATTAAGCTGTTTCTGGAAAAAAAGATCCATGTCGCCAACCATCTCTGGCAACCACGGCAATCGGTTCCAGCAACCATGCTTTCCACCTTCGTAGATCATCACTCCAGTATCCACTCCCAAGCTCGAAAGCTTGTCACGCGATGGCTGATTACGTGTTGGAAGATCATGCTCCCCAACCATAAAAAGTAGTGGGCAGGTTTCAACACTGATTTGCGCGAAGGCATCGGCTGCCCGATACAAACTGGCATCTTCATCAACGGTCGCTCGCAACCATCGATTGGCATTTGACTCCTTCGGTGCGTTGCGAGAACGCTCCGCGACAGAACCCGTTAACATTTCCATCGGCCCCGCCATGACGATCGCAGCCTGCAGGCCGGACCCCTGGTCCATATTGTCTCTGGATCCCAGCAGTGCGGGATTCGATGCGCCGGCAGCCATTAAACCGACGAGGTGACCGCCGGCTGACCCACCCACTGCACCGATCTTGGTGGGATCGATACCAAACTGCTTCGCGTTGGCACGTAAAAATCGAACCGAGGCAAAACAGTCTTCAATCGCAGTTGGAAATGCAGCCTCATCAGCCAAGCGGTATTCGATAGCAGCAACAAAGTAGCCGCATTGGGCAAGTCGAATCGACAATGCTTGAAACTTGGTCTTATCGCCGGAATGCCAGCCACCTCCATGCACAACGATCAACGCCGGACGTGCCTGACCGTTCGTATTTAACGAAGGAAAAAAAAGATCCGCGAGCATTTCCCGCTGCCCATCCGTGGAATAAACCACATTCCACCTCGCCTCAATGCTCGCCGGCAGCTTCGTTGACGGGGCTCCGGGCTGTGAAAAAACTTTGGCCTCGGCGATCGGCTTCAATTCCTGATTGATCGGTCGCGGTGAACAACCACTTACCTTCATTCGCTGGCGATACAGTCCGTCTAACGCGGTGATGTAAAGTGTTCTCATGTCTTGGTCACCAAAGGTACAATTGATTGGCTTACTGGGACAATCAATCTTCTCAAGAAGGGTTCCATCGGGTGCCCAAATCCAAACTGCGGTCGGTCCGGCACAGTAGAGATTCCCCGCACGGTCAATCGCCATCCCGTCAGCGCCTCGTTCGGGTCCTTGATCCATTTCCGCCAAGACTTTTCCAGAACTGGTCTTTCCCGCCGAGACAACCTCATAAGACCAAATCTTTTTCGGCACGAAAGACGCCACGTAGAGAGTTTGCTCATCCGGAGATAACGTGATTCCGTTGGGTGTCTCAATTCCATCCACGGCGACACTGACCTCACCATCAGTCGAAACATAAAAAACCTTCCCCAGGGATGTCATGGTCAAATAGACACCCCCATGCTGATCAACCACCAAATCATTTGGACGGCTCACCTTCTGCTTCCCCGCCAAGTTGCTCTCTGGCCTGACCAGTGAAGAAATCAGACGCTTTTTATTGCCGTCCAGAAAACAAAGCGATGTTTCTCCATTATCCGAGAGGAAGACTCGGCCGTGATTGTAGAAACTGGCGCTGATCCGTCCCGCGTTTTCCAACACCACCTTCCACTCATCTTTCTTTGGGCTGTATCGGAAAATCCGATCACCTTTGACGTCAGGAACAATCAAACTTGAACCTGTCCAGCTCGGACCATCGGCCAAGCCAAAATCGGATCGAATCAACTCCATGTCGTGGTTCCGGTCAACGACAGACTGAGCTGTCCCTAGGGTACCCATCGATAAAACAACAATCGCGACAACCAGCTTCGCCACGCTGCGCATTTGAAAAAAACCTTGATGATGAAACGCTGACAAACGAACTCTCCCTGTTAAATACGATTAGCTGACGTGACTGCGAAGGACTCGGGCAATCAACATCACCAAAAACCTGATCTCGGTCGCTCCCGATTGCGTCTTTGATTCTTGATTGCGCCTTTGATTCTTGATTGCGCCCGTGTCGTTCTTCCTAAGCCAAAAGCGTCAAGCAGAATCAATTGCCAACGCAAGTACACAACCAGCAAAATCGAGACATTGACTTAGAACCACAAATCCACTGACGCAACACGATACACCATTTTGATGAGGGCATCGTTAAGCAAGTCCACTTAACTGATTTGAAATTGCATTCTGTGGCAAACCTGACAAATACCAGTGATCACCGCGGGCCTCTGCAGAAAATTTCCGCAAACCCACCGCCCAACGCCTAAGCGTTGGGACAACGAATCATCAATCACCTCGGTCAGCAACAACAGCAGGCGTTGGCTACCTGATCCTCGACAAGATCACCCAATTCAAGCAAGTATTGAACCCTGCTTTCTGTGGCCCAAAATCAATCGTCAACCTACCGTCTGAAACATTGACTTCAACGGTCTTTTCGAAGTACTCACCTGCTCGTGTCTCCAGGGAATCAGCAACAACCTGCCCCTCAATTGATAGCCCCTGACCAGGCTGGTCATACTCGGCATCTCCCATACAAAAAGAAACCGACCAAAGACCGTTTTCGACTTCATGCTCCCAAGTTGCAGTATCGCGAGAGAACGCGAAGGAATCCCTTGCAAGTGCCTTACCTAGTCCCCTCGACCTGGCATCTGCTGTGTGATGAACACTCCAGCCAAAACCTCTACCTTCTTGATAAACCAGACCCCGGTCATTTTGGAATCCACTGATGGCAGGAGCATTGGCGGTTGTAAAATTGAGCTTCTTGCTTTCCCCGGATACGACCTCACCCGGAACACCGTCTTGGTGCGGTGGCAACGGCAGGGGTGGCCGAACAGTCCAGATCACTTCTGAATTGGATGTGAACAACGTGGGATCGTCTTGATCGCTGATACCATCCCCGTCTGCATCCACCAAAGAACGACGCTGGAAGTCGTTCCATTCCTGCCTTTGAAGTTCACGCCACAAACGATCACAGAACTCGCCCCTTGAGAGATCCAACGATCCTATTTTCACCTGAAACCGCTGCAATGCATCCGCATTCTCCAACTGCTTACTCGCCGATCCAAGCATCGAAATCTTCCAATCTCGAGAGGCAACCTGATTGGGCCTAAAATCAACCTCCTCTTCGCGATGACTTCTGACACCCAATGCAGAGAGACGATTAATAGAAACAAATGAACGATGCGATGGATCTAAGTCGCGAAAAGGCCAAAGTAACAAGGGAACCTCACCGAATCGATTGCGGCATAAACCACCACGTATTTCCTCGAGTAGATCTCGGTCGTACGGTATCTGCCTTGGCTCGACGGATTTACTCACTGCAATAGCTGCAGTTGCCCCAACGGCCTGCCCAATCGCCATGCCCTGATCATGCAAGCGAATCGCGGCACAAACAATGCTGCTGTAGCCAAGGTTCTTCTGTGCCCCCAATAACCCATCCATCTCGCGAGGAATCAAACTACGCAAAGGAAAAACGGATCGATCGCTCACGTGATGCGTGTGTCGACCGGGCTTTTCATAGTCAATCCATGGTCCGTCAGTTCCTTCCTCACGCAAATAGGCTCGACCTGTTCGATGAAAGTCATAGTGAAACTGCCAACACGCGATACCGTCGGGATACATCACATCGGCAAAACGCTCTCTCGCAGATCGCTTATCAGTCCCGTCTCGATTACGAGCATCTTGCTCACGCATCATGTACATCGCATCAAGCCTTAACGACTCACGTATGTACGGTTTTGGTGGCAAACGATCCGACGTACCAAACTCATTACTAAGATCAAAGCCTCGAAAACTATTCGCGCGATCCTCCACTCGTTGATGAACGTAATTCTGCAAATGATACAGAAGCGAGAGAGAATGCTGCTTGGCATCGTCAAACACAATACGACGCTGCTCCCGAGTCATCTCAACAATATTTTTAGAAGACGCGCCAATCTCATTCGCCTCCAAAGCGCGTACGACTCGACCCGGCAAACGCTCTAGTGGGTAATCTTGTCCCAACATGTAGTTGAGAAGAATCACCGTCTGCTTTTCCCTGCTTCGACCCGCGTCAATCAACCGTCGAACATTAAAAATACTTAATTGACGCGCAGACTCACTTCCAGCGTTGGGCCAATGGGGAATACTGCCCAACTTGACAGGACGATCCCATTGAAGGTCGCCCATGAGGCTCAAACTGACGTTTGAAGTTCGAACAAAATTCCGATCGTCATGATGCTTTGGCCGCTTAATGGGTAACGCGTTTGTGTTTTGCTCAACCACTAACGCCCAGGTGATTGGATTCATTTCATATCGGGGGAAGCCAGATAAATCGACTGGCGCACTGGGCTCACCGAAACGCTGTTGTGGATCAGGGCCAACCTGATAGGAGGCCCCGCTAACCTGAATCGCCTCACCCCAATCCGAAGCATCGATGGTTACTTTTGCATGAATCCATAAATCAGATGATTCAGGATGACCCTCGATATCCATTAATCCAATGGATTCACCCCCTCGGACTGACCGCAACGTTCCCTGAGGAACCAAAAGAGATGACTGGGTCTTAAGTTCGCTTTGCCGATCACCCAAGGGGATAGCACTAAAGCAAATCGCTGTCAGCTTTGGCCGAACGGAAGAGCGATCGACTTTTGACTTCACCGGAAATCGATTCAACCACACTCGCACCTGTCCAGAATCACAATACGGCTGCAGCATTTCGCGAAAAACGGATTCAGCCTCAGCGGGTCGAAAAGTCGATGGACCATGGAAGGGTCGACCCGGCATGCGATCTCCGTAGCGAACTTCGTTGAAAGATTCCATCCGATCCATCCATTCTTTGAACAGACCGCTCCGATAAAAAGAACGCTTCATCGGATGCCACGGCACACCCCAACCCTCTTTCCCGACCCCTTTATTCTCATCGACGCACGCCAAACCCTGCTCGGTAAACTGCCCACCCAACCAAGCGCCGTCGAGCACCATATCAATGGACTCAACCCCCATCCTTGCCGCTTGAATCGCAGCGGCCCACCCTGATTCTGTTCCACCGACAATCAACAGATCGGTCTCAATCACCTTGGGTGTTGCTGCCTTAAGCGAACCCAGTGAAATAAAAACAAACCCTGAGAATATCAACCAAAGACGCAATCGGTGCGCAATGGTTCCTGCGTACCGACAATTGCAGTACGGCAGCAGAAACAAACCATCAAAATGGCGAAGACTTAACACTTGTAAAACCATCATAAAGTTGGACAAAACGACTGAGCTCTGAACTCGAGCATTCGTCCCATGACTCATCAACGGAGCGACAAAACAAATCAAGCGACTGCCATGAATTCATGACTCAACGGTTCACAGGGATCACTCGTTCAAATTGCCACCAATGAATACGAACGCACCGGATACCATGAATACCTTTCACCGAGCAAAAAAAAGGCCAACGGTCATCTCATGAGAGTATAAAATAGCGGATTCGAGGCGTGGGATTACCGTTGCATTTTTACCGGGAAAGCCGCGTGCGATCGTCGGGCACAGTAAATACGACTTCAAAAATCTCCAGCTCGCAATTTTTCCGGCGCTCACACCCAGCACCTCCCTCAAACAGCTGTCGTGTTTCGGTATCCAATGACCACGCTCAACAGAAACGTGCAGAGTTCCCACATCTTTCAGAGACAACCGTCTACACTTTAGATTGGGTCACTTCTTCCATCTCTTGATTAAAATCTTCATGATTCGCTGGATACTTCTGTCAATCGCATTACTCTCACCTTCGTGGATCAATTTTGGCCCACGAGCGAACAACGACAAGTCGGCAACCATCGTGATGGCGGACGAACTCAGAACGGGGAATGAGGATGATGCGGATCAAAAACATCTGCAACCGAGCGTGGGCACCATACAACAAACCAGCACACTAGCCCAATTAATGGAGGAATCATGCATCGAATGCCACGGCGTGAATAACCCGGCCAGCGAGCTAAACCTGGAGAGTCTTGAACTCGAAGGCATCACGGAATCAAAGATCATCTGGGAGAAAGTTGTACGGAAGTTGCAATCTGGACAAATGCCACCGAGTCACTCGCAACCCGTTGAACCGGGGCTCCTCGACTCGGCTCTCGCTGAACTAATTGAAATCCTTGATCAAGATTCAAGGGTGAACCCGAATCCAGGCCGGACAGCCACTTTTCGGCGAATCACTCGCTTTGAATACCAAAACGCAATTCGAGATCTGCTGGGCGTTACCATCGATAGCGCGTCGCTATTACCGGCAGATGAAATAAGTCATGGCTTTGACAATGTCACCGTCGAAGAACTGCCACCAGCGTTGATCAATCGGTACGTTTCGGCAGCACAACGCATTAGCCGACTGGCCGTTGGAAATTCTTCAGGTCAAGCAACGGCAATTACCATTCGCCTGCCACCTGACCGAACCCAGGAAGAACATGTCCACGGTCTACCGCTGGGGACTCGGGGTGGGATTAACATCCCTTACGATTTCCCGAACCGGGGTAAATATCAAGTAACAATTCGGCTAACGCGAGATCGCAATGAACATGTTGAAGGATTAAAGAAAAAAGCAGATCTAGACCTGCTGGTCGATAACCATTTGGCTCATCAATTCAGCATCCATCCACCACGAGGCAGTTCAGCACAAAAAGATGACTACACCCGACCGTCGCATGACAATGTCGACCAGCATCTCAATGCAATGATTTTCGTGGAAGCGGGACATCATGAACTAGGAATCACTTTCCCCAAGACATCCGCGTCATTACTGGAGACAAAACGCCAACCGCTTGATGTTCACTACAACATGTATCGTCACCCACGCATCAACCCAGCTATTTTCCAAGTATCAATTAGGGGGCCGATCGATAGCCCGCACCCTGAAGCGGCGAAGGAATCGAGCGTAAGGAGCCCAATTTTATCCCCTTGGCCAGAAAACTCGTCAGAAGAAAATCCTTGCGCTGTAAAAATTTTAACGAACGTGATGCGACGTGCTTATCGACGAACAATTACGAATTCTGACCTAGAAAAACCGCTGAGACTCTTCGAGGAGGCGGCTAATGAAAGTGGATTTGAATCAGGAATCGAATTCGCTTTAAGCTATCTTTTGATCAGCCCCGAATTTCTATTTCGGATTGAAAGAGACCCGCCGCATGACAGCCTCTCGGTCCCGTATCAAATCACCGATCTTGAGCTTGCATCAAGACTTTCATTTTTCTTGTGGGGCAGCATCCCTGACGACCAACTTCTGCAACTAGCAGAGAGTGACCATCTTCATGAACCTTCCGTCTTGCGTCGCCAAGTTCAAAGGATGTTGGGGGACCAAAAGTCGGATCATTTTGCAAAAAACTTCGCCGGGCAATGGCTTTACCTTCGAAACCTTGACTCGCTAAGTCCAGATGCGAGGCTTTACCCCAATTTTGACGACAACCTTCGGCAAGCATTTCGCGAGGAAACAGAACGTTTCTTCATTAGCATCCTACGAGAAAACCGATCTGTCCTGTCGCTCATTGATTCTGATTACAGTTTTCTCAACGAGCGTCTTGCCAAGCATTACGATGTCCCCGGAGTCTTCGGAAGTCACTTTAGGCGTGTCAGCTTTGAAAAAGACTCACATCGAGGGGGACTCCTACGACATGGCAGTATTCTCAGTGTCACTTCCTATGCAAATCGAACCTCTCCCGTTCTTCGAGGCAAATGGATTCTAGAAAATATCATTGGAACCCCACCACCCGCGCCACCTCCGAATATCCCCAACCTGGACAATGATACGTTTGCCGAAACACTTAGCATCCGGGGGCGACTCGAAAGACATCGTGCTGACCCCACCTGTGCAACCTGTCATCGCCTGATCGACCCAATCGGATTTGCTTTACAAAACTACGATGCTTTGGGTGGATGGCGAGAACTAGACAATGAGCGAATGATCGACAACCTAGGCGGACTGCCCGATGGATCCAAGGCTGCGGGTGTTGAGGAACTGGAACAGGGGTTATTACAACATCCAGAGACCCTTGCGATCACCATCACCGAAAAACTGCTCACCTACGCCCTGGGTCGGGGAATGCAAGCAACCGACGCGCCCGCGGTACGGCAGATTGTTTCCATGACTCGCACCAATCAATTTCCATTGCGGTCGCTCATTGAGGAGATCGTGATGAGTGAACCTTTTCAGAAGAGAATGCCGAAATGAGTATCCGTAGAATCGCCTTGCCGAGACGCACATTCTTGCGCGGCACCGGCGCAACCCTCGCGCTGCCACTACTCGATGCAATGATTCCGGCGATGACCGCGAATGCCAAAACCCCCGCACATTCATCAGTTCTGAAACGGATTGGATATGTTTACATGCCGATGGGTTGCGATATCAGTCGCTGGACTCCACCCAATGATCATGATCTGGATCAACTATCACCCACCTTGAGACCAATTGAAAAAGTAAAAGATCAAGTTACCGCCATCAGCAATCTGGAACTACAGAATGCTTATCCGGGAACCCATGCAACCTCGAACGCATCTTTCCTCAGTGCCGCCAAGGCAAAACGCACCGAGAGCAGCGATTACTTCCTTGGCACCACGGCAGATCAAATCGCCGCCCGGCATCTTGGATCACAGACTCAACTACGTTCACTTGAGCTTTCCATGGATCTTCTTCAAGTCGTTGGCCAGTGTGACAATGGCTATGCGTGCGTCTATCAAAACAATCTATCTTGGTCCACACCCACAACCCCATTACCGGCAGAGGCGCATCCGAGAATCGTTTTTGAAACGCTGTTCGGCGACGGCGGAACCCCGGAGCAACGGCAACGCTCTCTGCGTCGCCGGGCAAGTCTACTTGATACACTGGGCGAGGAAATCAACCGCCTAAAGAATTCCCTTGGCCCACAAGATCAACGCACCCTCGACCAGTACCTGCATTCAGTTCGCGAGGTCGAAACTCGTATCCAGAAGGCCGAAATCGAAACAAAGGAAAATCCGCTACCTGACCTCGATCGACCCAGTGGAGTACCAGAAAGCTATCGAGAGCACGCGAGAGTGATGTTTGAATTGCAACGACTCGCCCTGCAAGGTGACATCACACGAGTGGTTACCTTCCAACTCGCCAGAGAAACAAGCAACCGGACCTATACTGAAATTGGCATCAACGAACCTCATCATCCATTGACCCATCACGGCAACAATCCCGACAAGATTGCCAAGGTAGCCAAAATCAATCAGTTTCACATTTCGCTGTTCGCGGAGTTCCTTGAAAAACTGAAAGCAACTCCGGAAGGCGAGGGCACGTTGCTTGATCATTCCCTCTATCTGTACGGAAGCGGCATGGGGAATCCGAATGTTCATGACCACACCAACTTACCTATCCTCGTCGCCGGTGGTGCAGCAGGAAAGATGCAAGGCGGTCGCCACATTCAATTCAAAGATCCGGTACCGCTGGCAAATCTTCACCTCACCCTGCTGAATAAGATAGGAGTCGAGCGAGATTCCTTTGCCGACAGTCAGGGTGAAGTAAGTCAACTCTTTGAGCCACTGGATGTCTAGGGTTCGGTGTTTCCAAGACGACAGATCCTTACCACTCCATCTCAAACAAGCGCCAACAGTCACGAACACCGTGAATCAACTCATCAGACCGCAGCCCCATAATCCATGCTTTACAAGTTCACCCATTCTGAAACCGTGCGAAAGACCCTGCTAATAGGTGTGGTACTTTTTGCATCGACTGTTAATCGTTCAATCATCGCCGAAGATGCCCCATTCAAGACAGACGTTTCGCTGGCAGACTTAATTGAATCAAAGGATTACGCCGCAGCATTCGAGAAGATTCAGGCTGGCGAAGACGTCAACCAAAAGCAAGCCGATGAAATGACACCACTGCATTGGGCGGTCTACCACGGGCATAATGCTCTCACTGACAAACTGCTCGCAGTTGGTGCAAATCCAGATCCAGTCAACCGCTATGGAGTTCCACCGTTGTGGATAGCCTGCCGCAATGGCGACTCGTCGTCGGCAACCCATCTTCTGAACGCCGGTGCCGAACCCAACTTTGCCTTGCGGGGAGGCGAAACCATGCTGATGACCGCCTCTCGAACAGGATCAGCACCAATCGTGCAATCACTGCTTGATCACGGAGCGATCATTAATGCCCAAGAGCAAAATAAGCAGACTGCATTGATGTGGGCAGCGGCAGAAGGCAACCTTGATGCGGTTGACACCTTGATTCGCAACGGAGCTGATGTGCACCTAACGCTGGACTCAGGATTTAACGCTTTCTATTTCGCTGTAAGGGAAGGATTTGGCGAAGTTGCTTTTCGGCTGGTAGAAGCAGGCATTGATACCAATGCAAGAATGAAACCCAAACGTAAAGCATCCAAGGGACCGAGCAATGGCATGAATGCCTTGTTGCTCGCAATTGAAAACGGACATTTCGAACTCGCAAAACAACTAGTGTGCAAAGGAGCCGATCCAAATTCCGTGACAACCGGCTATGCACCCCTGCATGCGATTACCTGGGTTCGCAAGCCGATCCGAGGCGATGGGGATCCTCCGCCAACAGGCTCCGGAACGTTGACCAGCCTTGAATTGGTGAAGTTTCTGATCGAGCAGGGAGCCGATGTGAATATTCGACATCGAAAACACTCCGCTCGGGGAAGCGGATTGAATCGGACTGATGCCACCCCTATTCTTCTGGCTGCGGAAACCGGCGACCTTCCATTCATCAAACTGCTAATTCAACATGGCGCTGACCCACAGAGCACCAATGTCGATCACGTTACCCCACTGCTTGCCGCCTCCGGAATCGGAGTCTTAAGCAATGGTGATGAGTCAGCAGGCACAGAGAAAGACGCGATCAACACCATACGCTTTTTGATCGATGCTGGAGCCGAGATCAATTCTGTTGATGATCAGGGAAAAACGGTGATGCACGGTGCTGCTTTTAAAAGCTGGCCAACTCTGATCAATTCTCTGCACCAGTGGGGCGCTGACCCCAAAATTTGGAACACAAAAAATAGCGACGGATGGACACCCCTAATGATTGCTGAGGGAAATCGCCCGGGTAACTTCCGCCCCTCCCAGCCGACCATCGATGCAATTGAAGAACTGCTCAGGATTGAAACCAACAGTAACGTCGACCCCGCAAAGATACCAAAGAAGAATCTGGGAAATGCTCGATAAAACAATTTGGATTCCAATCAGGATCCAAATCATTAAAAGGCCATCTCATCACAGAACGCCTCAGAATCTAGTCGTTCATCAGGGTCGTCGCGCATCAGGGTCGTCGTTCATCAGGGTCGTCGTTCAATTAATGATCAAGTCACTCAAGTTCCCCCAAAGTGGACATGCTAATCATGCAAGTAATTTCAGGAACGTTACCGTTCAACACGCTTCGCTCGCTAATCCTCATTGCCATCACTTTGGGTGTCACCAGCAAGCCCGAAACGTTCTGCCATGCTCAGGAAAAATCACCCAATGCCATCTCTGCGTCCGAGAATCGATTGATCTGGTCTGACCTAGCGCCAGGGGAAACAACGAAAGAAAGTGGAAACACACTTCCAAGTCGAAAAACTGACAACCCGCTCATTACTCGCGTCGAGGCAATTACTCAACCAACACTTGATGTCTTTCCAGCAGAGAATCCGACCGGTGCAGCAGTGCTAATTCTGCCGGGTGGTGGATTCCGGTACGTCGTCACCGATCTTGAGGGTTCCGAGGCGGCAAAGTGGCTCAATGACCTGGGAATCACCGCGTTCGTATTACGGTATCGAACAAATACCTCACGGGACGGTGCTTGGAAACGTCCGTTGCAAGATAGCCAACGAGCAATGCGGCTGATTCGAGCCAATTCTGAGAAATGGAACCTCAAGACGGATCAAATTGGTTTACTTGGATTTTCCGCAGGCGGCCAGGTAGCGGCGGTGCATCTCACTTCTCAAAAGGCAGCCTACAGGCCCGCTGACTCGATTGACCAGCAACGTTTCCAAGCTGATTTTGGAATTCTGATTTACCCTTGGCAAATCTATGATGCAGAAAACCGACAGTTGATTTCACCGATCAAGGTGACTCAGAAGACACCACCCTCCTTCATCGTTCACACCCATGATGATGGATCCACTTCCCTGGGAGCTGTCTTCTTTTACGCGGCTCTCAAGCAAAACCAGATTGCTGCTGAGTTGCATGTTTACCAAAATGGCGGCCATGGTTACGGAACTCGCCAGCGTCCTAATTCAGCTATTGGAAGCTGGAAAGATCGTGCTACCGAATGGCTGCAAATTAATCACCAAACACACCCGTCACCTTGACGCCTGTCAGAGCCCAAGCATCCCTCGCATGGTCCCTTTGGCTGACCTGCGATTGCGTCTCCGCAATGGAAAAATCCGATTGAGCTAGGCAGTCCTGCTCAATAACGTTTGCGATACTTCATGCTACCGGCAGGGTTGGGAAACATGACTGATCATAATATTTTCACCTGTCGACGAAACAGCTTTTCACTTTTGATCGACACGTCCCTCACCCGCAAGCTCAATCAAGTCGGGCCAGTCGTAATGCCGTAAGACTCCGTGGATCGCCGAACTCAGACAACCATCAGGGGCAGAAAGTTGAGTTACCGAAGCCCATGAATCTGGAGTGTTCGATAGGTGGATGGAACTGAACTGTTCGGACATCAACGCGGCAGCATGGATAGCAACGATGGCTGACTGGCCTGAAGCAAAAAGCTCAATCCCGCGGACTTTCTGATTGACCTGCGTCTCCGAGGATAATTTTGCATTATTTGTGTTCGCCGGACTGTCGGTTGGCCGCAATAAATTAACCGATTTTGCAACCGCGATCAGATCTTTCACTTGCAATTCAACCATTGACTGACCGAGCAAGTAAGCAAGGTAAAAAGTCTTCCAATCGGTTAGGACTGGGTCATTTTCCCTAGTCGAGGTGAACCCTTGCCCTGCAAGATCCACAAGTAGGACGGAGTAGCCTTTTTTGACCAGAGCGGCGGTCTCGACCCTTTCGTTCAAACCACCAACAAGGCCTTGGTCGTGCAAGACAATGCACCATTGACCACTTGGACGATCAGGATGGACCTGACCAATCGGAATGCTTCTTCCCTCCAATTCCAGCACACCACACTCAACAGATCCAACCTCTGTCGACACCACGCCACGATCGTGATACTCAATTGCCGATGAAGCTCCTTCTTCGATTCGCAGGACTTCTCGCACCACGCCTCGCTTTTGTTCTGCTGTCGCTCCACTCCAAAAATCAGAACGCGACTGGGCCAGTCGCTGTTCATGCTGCCGATTCAAATCAGCAATCGATAACTCATCCTCAAAGCTGGTCAACACCTGACCGGTTGCCGTGCAGATTAAATCATCAGCTGGCCGAGCCGTAATTTCAACCGCTTCCACGGGCTGGTCAATATCCATTAACCATCTTCGCATCCAGTGCGTGATGGTGGCAAGATTTTGCGGCTGCACACCGTGGTTGCCTTCAATTTCAACAAGGTCCACGTTTTCGGGTAAACCCAATCGCCCATAGACCATTTTGGACTGCCGAAACGTCTCCCAGCTTCCATTGATGTCAAAGAAATCATTTGAGGTTGCGCTAATCAACGTCGGCTTGGGGGCACGCATGATGACGTAATCTGGATGATCTAATCCGAACGCAATCTGTGAAAAAATATTTTGCTCAGCATCCTGTGGACCGATCGTTTCAATAAGTCGCCGGAAATTTGTCAAGTAACATGCCGGTGCCGCGCATCGTATACGATCATCCAATGCCATGACGTAACTCGTTAGTGTGCCGCCACCTGAACATCCTGTGTAACCAATTTTCGATGAGTTGATTTCCGGGCGAGAGCAAAGGTAGTCGACCGCCCGCATACCATCCCATATGCGATACGATGCCGTATTCCGACCAACTAAAGTTGATCCAACGCCAATCAACATGTGCTCGGTGGTGGTGCCAACGAACAATGGTTCACCTTCGTCATCCAGGATCTGAGATCGCTCACCTTGTCCAATCGGGTCAAAACAGATTGCCGCCATACCGTGACGCGCGAACATGATCCCAAACCGCTGGTTATAGTCCGCTGTTTTGGCAGTTCGACTATGTCCACTTGAAACAGCAATTCCAGGGACGGGACTTTCCTCACTTGCCTGATCGGGAAGGTAAAGATTTGCGGTCACATGGTGGTTAGGCTGACTTTCAAAAATCACTTTTTCAATCCGATAACCAACAGCTTGGATAACCCCAACGGTTTTGGCGTTCAAAGCTCCACGCTCAGGCAGTCCACCCAACTGCTCAATGAGAAATGCTCGATGAAGCTTTTGGTATTTGGTGATCATTGCCGGAGTCTTCAACTCCTTAATCTTTTCAACACGCTGCTCAAGAAAGCCAAAAGCATTTTGCTGCAAACGTTCGTAGACATTCGCTGCCTGTTGATCTCTGGTCGTCAAAAACGACTCAAAACCTTGCCCGTGGGCAGCCCGTCCTGAAGACAGGCCGAAACCGAAAGCAACTATCACCACGGCACTGGTCCAACGCACCACCGTCACTCTGTATTTTTCTTGAACCATCGAATCTCGCCACCTAAACAATTGTGAAAAAAGATGCCTCGACAAACGTTTTTTTCTGCGTCAAAAACAAGCTTATCAAATGTTAAAAAAACCGATGAATCAGTTAGTCGAGATCGAGAAAACTTCGCATCGCAGATCCTTCGCGACAATACCAGTCAAACAGAGTCCGAACGTCAAACCCGACGTTGAAGTGTTTGATTCCCATCTCCAAGTAAGAAGCCACCCCTTTGGAATCGTTCAGTTCAACTCTTGTCGCAATCCCAGCCCCAGCTGATTCCTCAATCATAAAACGCTCAGCTGCTTTCACCTCGGGGTGGTGGAACTCGCCTGTCAAGCCAATGCTATTTGCGTAGTCTGCTGGTCCAAACTGCACCATATCAATCCCCGGCACCGCGAGTATTTCCACCAGATTCTCGATTGCCTCTCGCTTCTCAATCATCAATACAATCACCACCTCGTCCAACGCATTGGCCCAATCAACCGAACCACCATCGAGCAAATTAGCTCGCTGCAGGTTAACCCCACCAAGCCCACCTGATTGCGGGCGTTCACTGCGAACACATTGAACGCATTGACGAGCATCATCGGCACTTCGGATATCTGCAAAAAGCACACTCTGAAACCCGGCACCCATGGCGCGAACCGCAGCGTGCATCCTTGATTCCTGCTCAACTTTGATCATGCCCGTAAGGTGATCAAAAAGCTCGATGGATCGTCCCAATTCCTCCAATGACCGATGGTCATAGGGTGCGTATTCGGCGCTGAACTCAACGTAATCAAAAACCTTGCTGTTTCCAATCAACTCGATCACCGTAGGCCAAGACGACAGAATACGAGTTCCCAACGTTGGCTTACCGTGATTGAGCAAATGGCGAAGGCGATTCGTTCGCATGGAAAATCATCCTGATCCGTTGTCACTGAAAAATGATCCTTCGAAAAACCAGCAGTTTTACGATCTGGAACAGGCGATCAACATAACACGTAACCGTCAGCAACGCGCGTTTTGGACAAAATGCAATCAGTTCTTCTGGCCAGAAGAAACAACACCGACCAGTTGAGGACGCAATCGCTCTATTTCAATCTCAGTCAAACGTCAGGCTGATGCCGCATGTGACGCCATCTGTTGAAAGGATGACGAAGATAAATCACCCAAGACCAAAAGCTCGTTTCGTTGCGTCAAACTTTGTTCTTCTCTTCGATCCGAATCGCCCCGCCCGGTCAACAACGACAAGGTCAAGATGACCACGACCTTCGTGACGCCCGACCCAGTTTTAAGACAATGGAAACCGGCCTGATGACTGCAAGCTGAGCCCACCTGATGGGAAAAGAATCAACCGATGACGTCGCACCTGCATACCTGGCTCGCAAAATGCAATCGAATCTCGACCAACAGTGCTGCAACTGACGTCGGCTGCACAAGAAAAATCAGCGAGTCGTTGTGCTTTTCGCCTCGGCCTTTCGCATCTCGTACTGAACTTTACGTTCAACGATCTGATCGATGCGTGCGGAATCTACCACGAAGAACTGAGGATCGTCGATCGCAAAAGGTGTCGACCAAGTGCGACCGTCATTCTGGTTACAGATATTGAAGAAAAAGGATGTAACGCGTTCGGCTTCGTATCCATAGGGAAATTGACTGACCATTAAGTCACGACCGGTCAGGTTCTCGACCCCTTTGCGGGCAAAATAATGAATTTGGCCATCAGCACTTACCGACATTCCAAATGTCCACCAGCCAAATTGGTCTGCCGGAATTTTCTTAACGGGGAAGTCATGGCCAAGTGTGTTCCCTCGAACCTTGAGCAAGGCTGAATCCTGCTCAATCCCGCGACTGGTTTTGCTTCGAAAGTGGACCCAGATTCCGGGCCAGTACGCCTCACTCTGCATCGACGTGCCAATGGAAAAGAGACCTTGACGAGGCTTTTCGGCGGTCGTTCTGACACCGAGCCGAATACCGAAATGTGGTCCGGTTCGATTTTCCCAAACATCAGGATGCGGAAGGTAAAGACGCACGACGCAACTGGGCATCTCGCGAGCATGAATCGATGAACCCAAACGCGTTGAGACGTTCATGATCAAATCATCTTGCTGGACATCGTAAGACTGTGTCTTGGGAACACCCGAGTGCATGGTCGTTATCTGCAGTGAGTGATCACTGCCGGGCAACCCATTGGAGGGCGTTGGAATCACCATCAGGGAATCCGGCTGCCCGCGTTCCGGTCCCTCTGACCAGCGCCGATTCTTCGAATAAGCCATCGGACCGTAAGTGAGTTCATTCTGCTCTCTGGAACTCTTGGGGAAATTGTGAACGAACTTCCAGTCCGGGTCCTCAAAGTTGTCACCAACGTACTCAATTTGCTTCCCTGTCCCGGGTACGGGAATTTGCGTTCGCGAATAAATGGGCGACTGCCCCGCCACTCGCGATGAATCCCCAAGGAAAGAAGCCCCCAAAATGGCAACCGGTAACGCGAGGTGATGGAAGAAATTTCGCATTGCTTCACAGAGGGAAAGAGGTTGGTTTCAGTGTCGAACCGAGTTGAAAGAATCGGATCAGCACACCGTCATAATTAACCCTCAAACTTGAGCCAGCCTCTATTTCTCCCTCAACCAGTTGAACACCTGCGCAATTCCGCAAAACCCGATCATTTGGAAGTGCTCTGAGCCGTTTCAGACTTGAACAAAAACTGCAATGCAAACAGAAAACGTCCCTCAGTCCCAATAATTCATGCCAGATAATTAGCCAACCAGCGTCAAGTCAATCCATTGAGATCCTCGGTTCCTGAAGCTTCAACTCAGAGAGTTTCCATTCCCGATCAACTATCGCCCAAAAAAAAGTTGGATGATCTACCAGCTAGGACCTGGCAACCCAACATTTCTTGAGATGACTTGGAGGTTATATTCTTGGCAATCTGGTGTGTCGCAGCCTAAGCACAAATGCAAAACAAACGCCATGAACCCTGTTCATTTGGTCGGATGTGCGGCCTGCCAGCAGCCCATCGACACGAAACTCCACTTCAATGAGCAGTGGAAGTATCAACGAACCAGGATAAAACTCGATGCCAACTAATATCTCGCCAAAATTTTTCGCATTTGCCATCACCGCTGCAATCGTATTCTCATCAACGTTGCACGCTGAGAACTGGGGAAGCTGGCGTGGCCCACGTGGTGATGGATCTGTCCGTGATGCCGCTCCAGTTCATTGGAATGGTGAAGATGGAACAAACATCAAGTGGAAGTCTGAAATACCAGGCAGTGGACATTCCAGTCCCATTGTTTGGAATGACCGAGTCTTCGTAACCGCTTGCCTTCCTGACATAGAAGAAAGGGTCTTGATCTGCATCAATCGTGATTCCGGCGCGATCAGGTGGCGCCAAAGCGTTATGACCACAAGACTGGAGTCAAAGCATGCGTTGAACAGTTTTGCGTCAAGCACGCCCGCAACGGACGGAAAAATGATCTACGTGGCTTTCATGGAAGCCGACGATCAACAAATTGTCGCGCCCAATGTTGGCAACGAACGGTTGATCTATCCGGGATCCATGGTTGTCGCCGCCTACGATTTTGACGGCAATCAAAAATGGATCACCAAGCCCGGACCATTTATCAGTGCTCACGGGTTTTGCAGCAATCCAATTCTTTATCAGGATCTTGTCATCCTCAATGGCGACCACGATGGCGACTCCTACCTGATCGCTCTACATCGCGACACGGGTGAAATTGTCTGGAAGCAGCCGAGACGTCACCGAACTCGCAGCTATTGCACACCGCTTATCCGAACGATCAACGGTGATGACCAACTGGTGCTCTCAGGCAGTCTTTGCCTTGCAAGTTTCGAACCTGGATCGGGAACCCCAATCTGGAATATCGAGGGACCGACAGAACAATTTGTCGCCTCCCTTGTGCATGACGGATTGGACTTTTATGCCGTCGGTGGCTACCCGACGCACCACGTCATCTCGGTGCGTCCCACCGGAAACGGGGACGTTTCACAGACGCATGTCCAATGGCACGAAACAAATGTACGCTGCTACGTGCCCTCACCCGTACTGGTCAAGAATTTTCTCGTCGTTGCTGACGATCGGGGGACAGTCAACTGCTTCGACACAAAGACAGGGTCGCGTTACTGGCAAAATCGAATGGGGCGACATTATAGCGCCTCACTGCTGGCAACAGACCAAATTGCCTATCTCTGTGATGATGATGGCGTGACCAAACTTCTCAAAGCAGGACCGGAAGCGGAAATCATTGCGGAGAACCCTCTTGGGGAGAAGGTTTATGCGTCTCCGGCGGTTAGCAACGGCCAACTATTCATTCGTGGCAACCAACACCTCTACTGCATTCAAGAGTAACTCTTGTTTTCCACCATCCACTGTCATCAGAAACATCCTGACGGGGATGCCCTAAATTCTCGCCATGTTCGGAATTTACGCCATGTTCTGAATTTACGCCATTGTTCTGGGCAAATCAGGCGTCAGTAACATCCAGCCAGTTGTTGATCAAGAAATCAATCCACCCTCGTCTTCTCACTCTCAACCAGTCCGCAACACCACGAATCGCCCATGTTTTCGGCGAGCACGATGTGGGTAGCAGTGGTCAAACTCATCATCCTAAAAGTCACCCAACTCCAGCACTTCTCGACCGTGACGCGTTCCGACAGCGTGCCAAATCTCCCGGTTGATTGAATCTGTCACCGACTTCACCGAACCATCAACCATCGCGGATTGAACCAGTCCACCGTGATGACTGCGCGAGGTAATCATGGCATAGGTTGGATTCCCCGCACTTCCGTCTTTTCCTTCTTGCCACGAACTGTAGTCCATCTCTTCATAGACGCGACCGTCATAAGTGAACCGAACTCTCTGGTTCGGCGTCAAGGTGACCGTGATCCCAGTATGGTGAACGCGTCCATCAGGCCACTCCGTGTGCCCCGTCTCCTTGAACTGAGATCCACTTGCCACCATTGCCTCGGCTGCCTCAACTGAGGTTGGCATCACCGTTGACAGGGGGCCACCATTTCGCATGTAGGGTGTCCAACCTTTCACCTCACTCACCAGAAGAGTGTTTGAGGCGCCATCAAGACAGTCCCGAAAACCGAGGAATGAATCGGGGAAAAACATTCCGTTGCCACCTTTTCGCGTTTGTGGGTTGTAAACAAACCATGTACCGAAATTGAATCCATAGTTGGTTGGATAAAGAGAGGGTCGATCGTCATCGAATACTCGAATCAAGCCACTTCCAGGATCACTTGGACAGGCGTAGGTTGGGACCTGAACCCCGTCAATCACCGACTGTCCATCCCACGCCAATGACAAGTCCACTTTACTGTACAAAGCTGCCTGCTCAAGCTGCGGCAAAATCCGACCATGAACGCCCCATGAACCATTGTTGCCCGTTGAAGTAACACTTAGATCCAGGGTCGCGGAAGCAGGAAATTTCCGAAAAATGCTCTCGTAGTTATGGCAAGCTAATGCAATCTGCTTGAGGTTGTTGGCGCAGGAATTCCTGCGGGCAGCCTCGCGAGCCTCTTGCACTGCCGGAAGCAACAAGCCCACCATGATCCCGATGATGGCAATCACCACCAATAGTTCGACTAAAGTAAAGCCAGGACGACTCACTCGCTTCATTCGCTGCTCCGAGTGTAAAGAGGTAATCAAAAAAGAGCCTTTGGCCTGACCATACCCAAAAACTAATTTGATCCAACTCGTAATCCAAACACAATCAACTTCAAAATTTCTGCTCAATTCAATAGTCGCTAACACTCGGGACATCCTGTACCCATCATCTTCGATGCCCCCGCGTCAAAATCGATACGTTAACGAAACATCACCATTTTGAATGACGAGAAGATGCACCACAAATGAAGGCCCGGGCGACAGTTACACAATGTCGTCGCAACATCGGACCAAATGACTTCTACTTCCATTGGTGACCAGGGGGTCCGCCTCTGAGTTTGAGATGCCTCAACCAGCCGATTACCGGTGTTGAACTGCGTTACGGTGTGGCCGCGTATCATTGTGCTGATGGTGGCTGTGTCAACGACCTTCCGTGCCGATAACGTTGTCACCTTATGGTACTTGAGAATCAATACCATTCAAGCGGCGGAGATTCTCAGAATTCATCGCAGGATACTGCGAACAAAAACCGTCAGCATAAAATCGAATGAGCTGAAATTGAGGACACTTGCAGTGAATCATGTCTAAGGGAAAAAACAATCAATCATTGCACTCAGTCCCAGCAGACGTCGCGAACAGTGGCGCAACCCAGAAAAACTAGAACAATAACATCGACAGTTGGCGACGATAATCACTTACCAGCTCTGAATCGGGTGGCAGCGATTTAAAAACATCCACCATCAACTCTCTCGCCTTCTCACCAACACCCGCACGATCCTGTTCCACCAATCGCAAACAAATCTCAAATGTCTCTTGGTATTCCTGACTACCAACCAAGGCCGAGGCTAGCGAAAACTGAGCTTCGAAATCATCCGGATTCGCTTCCGCCTCCGAACGTACTGAGGCGACGTCGACTCTCGCCTTGGAACGCAAAGACAAGGCACTCTTCAATTGCTCTGCCTCAGCCTCTAAGTAACCACGACTCTCTAATTCAGAGAGAATCATTTGGACATCCTCAACACAATCCAGATCCAATAATTCATTACCAATACCCACCAAGAGATTGGCGTTATCCTTGGAGCCTTCTCGCAATTCACGAAGTTGTTTGACTGCTTCTTCAACATCGGTTTTCGCGAGCGTCTTGGCGTGAACCAGCAAAACATGATTCTGCAGTGCGGCGAGCCATTCTCGAATTGCAGACTCGGGCAATGCACCTTCGAAGCGGTCGATGACTTGTCCATCCAGCACCGCAAAGACGGCAGGAATGCCTGCGACTTCGAACTGACCCGCAGCCTCCGCATTGTGCTCGGTTTCGGCCTTCACCAGAGTGAAGCCACCAGCAAACTCCTCGGCCAAAGACTCCAACACGGGTCCAATCATTCGACAAGGAGCACACCACTCTGCCCAGAAGTCGACCACGACCAAACCCGTTTCAGACCTCGTGATCACATCCGCTTCAAACGTCGCGTCAGTCGTGCTTACCAACCATTCATTGGTTTCTGCCATGGGTTATTTCACTTGGTGTTGAGAAAAAAATCAAACTAGAGGTCCGTCCGCAATTCCACCGTCATTCGCTCAAACTCACGACGAATTGATTCATTACCAAACTCTCGAAGCGGAGGAATCTCTAGCTTCATCAAAGCTTCAAAATCTCGCCTTCCTGTTTTCATCAGCGATGCAACATCACTCGACAGTTTCACGGTGTTGTAGGTATTCATGGCTGTAGCCAGGTTCTTCTGCGACCTTCGATTTTCCGCTTCGATCAAGGCTGCATTTCGCTGCAAATAATCGATGTACAGAACAGCGGTTTCCTGGGTGAGCTTATTTGATTCAATGTTGCCAGCAAGCAGTACGGGGTCTCCACCATTAATTTCAATGATCGACCTGGCTTGGGCAATATTCTCATCAGCCTGCTTGGAGAACTGCTTGAGCTTGGGAATATGTTTCTCTCTGACATCTCGAACGAATGATTTCTGAATCCGATCCATCACGTGGACCATGACGACATACATACCGTAATAGCGTTTAGAGACATCGAGGGCTTCACCACTCTGTTGTGTCAACCGCTGCAACTGTGTCGTGATATTTTTAATATTCTCAAAAACAACAGCCATTGAAACGATATCGTCACCGGAGACAGAGGAAAGAAGTGATTCGACTGCTTCCTCATCAACCACGACACCAATCGCAGCCAACTCCTTCGCAAACTGTCTTTTCAATTCAATCAGCTGTTCCTCCTGCTGATCGATTGCTTTCTCTTCATCTTTGATCTGCTGATCAATCGCTTCCTTGGACAACTCAAATGGATTCACTTTATCAAGCTGTGTCTGATCCCTCGCCCACCGAGCGGAAACACGTTGACGTCGATAGTCGGCAATGCTTTCGTGACTTAACCTAATCAGCTCATTCGAGTCACGGATTTGCTGCCGATAGTCAGACACCTCGGAACTACCAAGCACGACAATCGCCGCGTCAAGCAACTCGTTGATCGCAGCTGAATTGGTCTGCTTATCCTCGGTAAACGGAATTCTGGATTTATCCGGCAGATCGGCGTGTTGATCCACTAAATCCCGCGCGTCCTCAAGTATCGGAAGCACATCCTCGAAAAGCTCTCCGAATCTTTCATCGGTGACTAGACCCAAATCACCCTCGTCGGTAATCAACTCCACTCGCGGCGAGGATTCACCATTCACAGAGTCGGAACCTCCCCCAGGTGGATCGTTCAAACTCAACAAATCATCGGGAGCAACGACAAGGTCAGCGGTAGGGGCATTTTCTGTTGCCTCATTCGAAGTAGCCTCATTCGAAGTAGCCTCAGTACTCTCGGCCTCGCCCAAGTCATCAGACCCACAGCCCGCTAACCCAAATGAAAGCAGCAGAGTGAGTATGCCGAGCAGAGAATTCATCTTCATGTTCTGGACCTAATTTTGCCCACCAGATGTTTTCCATCGCCGGTAAACCAGCAATGAAAAATCGATTCAGTGACGGGCGACCCGATGTGAATCATTTATTTATATTCTTGTGAAATTCTGCGACCAAAAAAAACATTGGTGCAAATAATTGGATGAGACAAGCAACATCTTCGATAAATTTACCACATCATCCAACACTGAAACGATAACGGAGATCAGTGCAGAACGGCTAATGAATCCAGTAAATGGCCATTTCTTGGCATTTACCCAATGTGCCTCCCCACAAACACCAACTGCCACCGGGCAACCAAAAACCCACCAATCATAGAGCCTCTCAAACAAAACGGGAGACCCGAATCGCTTTTCTTTCCTTTCTCACCTCCATAAATCCACCTAAATCGCCTACACTAACAATTCGCTTTTCCAGCAGCAAAAAAGCCACGCGACTCTTCGGGGTAAGACGTTTGGCAAAGCCTCGAAGCTGTCACCACTGACGAGTCTCCGTCTTTCAGTTGCATTTCCTCTCTCGGCTGAACACCGACCTAGAGAGCTAAGTTTCGATTTGATCAGTTCGACATCGAGAAACAATCGATCGACCTCCCGAACCAACAAGGGGGCAAACAGCATGGCGATTTAGACAATGCGCATTTCAGCATGCAATCTTCATTACTATCACGAGCAGGTAACCGGACGCTGCTTTACCAGCAAAACAAAGATGCCGGTAATCCAAAGACATTTGGGCAACGACACTTGCGGGTCGAACCAGATAAGTTCTCATTCAACACTCACCGTGTGAATTAACCAATCCCTTTCGAGACTCGGGATCACTCAGAGATCTGCTTTGGGACGGCATGAATCGTCTCGACTGAAACCGAACAAGAACGAACATCCAATCAACTAGTCTAACAATGGAGGGAGATCGTGAGTTTAATTATGTATTTCATTCTCGGAGTGGCAGTGTTCCTGATCGGACGCGTCATTCTGGGCTGCCTTTACACCGTCCGACCGGACCAAAGGGCTGTGGTAACCAGCTTTGGAGCAGCCGAGAAGCTTCCCACCGTGGCCGACGAGGTCGAGGACGATGAGGAAGAGGGTCACGATCGATACGCTTATCCACAACTGCGTGTGGTTGGACCAGGAGGTCCGTACTTCAAGATGCCGTGGCAGGAGGTCCACAAAGTCAGTGTCGCTACACAATCAGTTGACTTGTCTTGGGACCCATCCAAGTTTCAAGAAACAATTGAGGCGGTGACAAAAGACAACCTCACCACAGGAGTCAACGGGCAAATTCGTTATCGAGTCTGCGAAAGCAATCTCTATCCTTACCTATTTGGTGTCACGAGCCCGCTCGAGCATGTGATGGGCTATTTCATCTCCGTACTTCGTGAACGAATCGCCAACTTCACTGATCCGAAGGGACAAAGCCTTATCTCCGAGGAAGAACTTGATGGCGATGCCGAGAGCAAGGCATCAATCGAGCTTTCCGAAGGTGTTTCAATCAACGATCTTCGTAAAAATCTGCCGCTCCTGAATCAATTCATGGAAGAGCAGTGTCGAAACACAACAGCTCGTTATGGAATTGAATTAGACGCAGCATTAATAACCGAAATTGACCCTCCCTCCGAAGTGGACAGAGCGTTATCGGCGATTAACAGCACCAGAAATCAGGTAGCCGCTGACATCAGCACCGCTCGTGCCGATTCGGAACAGCAAATCACCATGAGTGCCCGAGCCGTTGAAATTGCCTCCAACAATGCTCAAGCGGAAGTGGCTCCACTTCGCGAATTGGCCAAAACTCTCGCTGCAATCAAGCAGGAAGGCGGATCCGATTGCCTTAAAGCCTACCTTCGCAACTTGCGTGTTCCACTCTTTCGCCGGGCTAACCGTGTTGTGCAGACAATGTCCTCAAATGTAAAAACCGGAGGTTAATCAAGATGCCAGATTTAATCGCTTTTGTCATGGGAATTGCATTGATTCCCACTTTAACGAGTATCGCTCAAATCTTTGGTCTTTACGCCTGTGTTCGCGAATGCGAATCGCATGTCTATACCCTGTTTGGCAAAGTCATTGGCACCCTCGACACGGCAGGCCTGCAATTCCCAATCTCACATTTTGGACTGCGGGCAATGCTGGTGCCGTTCTTCGGAAAACGCTACACCGTCAATACCGCGTTGAGACAGCACTACCTTCGAGGTCAAATGGTGAACTCTGAGGAAGGAACGCCGATGGGTGTTGGCATTTGGTACGAGATGCAGGTCAGGGACCCGGTTTCCTACTTGTTTACGAATGCTAATCCTGATGGATCGCTTCAAGCAAACGTCACCAGCTCAACCATTTCTACACTTAGCAACCTGGAAATGGAACTGATGCTGGAGGATCGCCACAGCTTGAGTCGAACCGTACGCAAGACAGTCTCACCACTTTCTGAACAATGGGGCTATCAGCTTGGATCCGTGTACATTCGAAAGGTGGAATTCACCGACAAGCAAATGGTTCACAACATCACCGATAAAGTGGTGAAACGACTTGTGCAGGTAACAAGCGCAATGAAGCAGGACGGCGAAAATCGCGTCGGCCTGATAAAAAGTGAAACTGCCTACAAAGTTTCACAGAAAATGGCCGATGCAGCGGCAGCACGTCCCGACATTGTCGGAAGTGAATTGAACCAAATCTCAAAGACAGATTCTGAAATTCTCGATTCGGTCCTGCAAGTGATGGAAGTGAATAACCTTTTGGATTCCAACGCCAGCGTTGACTTGCTTCCCAACGGTTGCCAATTCCTTGTGCAACTCGGCGATAATCCACAGGAACCAGTATCTGCTCAATTGGTCTAGGATACCATCGATTCTGAAGCTACCGATGCCAACAGCATCGGTAGCTTTTTTTTGCAATCTTGACCACTTTCTCATAAGACAAGGCGGTTGAAACATCAGATTCTTCACAGTTCACGGCCAACCATCCGCTACCCTAAACAATGCAATGGGTTTATCCACCGGGACTTGAACCACGGGACTTGAACCACGGGACTGAACAATTTCAAAAGCTGATCTTCGATCACAAAAAGAGAGTCACTTTCCTGAAACGCAAGATATTCACTCAGTCGATTAATTCTTGAACAAAAACTTTCAATCATCGCTGGGTCTGAAAATGAATCACTTGCACAGGAACCAGTAGGCAATCTCTTTGTCTGTGACAAATGGTTCAGACTTCGCCAAAGCCCACGATACTGGAAACAGGTACGTGCTAAATTCCCGGCATTTATTTGCTGCTTAGTGATGTGGATAACTCGCTTTTTCAAACGGGTCATGCCACGATCGAATTGAGGACCTCACCGTGCACATCAGTTAGACGAAAATCCCGTCCGGCGTAACGATGAGTGAGCTGCTCATGATCAAACCCCAAAAGATGAAGGATTGTCGCGTGAAGATCATGCACACTCGCGGGGTTCTCGATCGCTTGGAATCCAAAATCATCGGTGGCACCATAAACGGTACCACCTTTGATTCCTCCGCCAGCCATCCACACGGAGAAACCGTAATGATTGTGGTCACGCCCCAATTTTGAATCACCACCGTTATTCAATTCAACCGTTGGTGTCCTGCCAAACTCACCGCCCCAGATCACCAAAGTTTCATCAAGCATCCCACTTCGTTTCAAATCGCCAAGCAGCGCGGCGATTGGCTGATCTAACTCTTTTGCCAATTTCTGGTGGTTATCTTTAATATTATCGTGATGGTCCCAAGGCTGGCCGGCGCCGTGCCATAATTGAATGTAACGCACTCCGCGCTCGGCCAACCGTCGTGCGATCAGGGTTTGGCGACCATGCACATGATCGCCGTACAGCTCTCGGGTCTCCTTTGTCTCATTGGACAAATCAAAAGCTTCAGATGCCTCTTGCTGCATTCGAAAAGCCAGCTCAAAGGATTGAATCCTTGATTCGAGTCGCTCATCCTCACGACGTTTTTGGTGATCGCGGTTCAACTGTTTCAGCAGGTCCAGCTGCGTGCGCTGCAATGCCTGGCTCACGTGTGGATGGTTGATATTTTCAATCAGCTTCTCGACACGTTGAAACTTGGAATCAATAAAGGTTCCTTGATAGGCACCCGGCAAGAAGGCTGACTGCCAATTCTCTGCATCCTTGATCGGATAACCGCCCGGACACATCGCAATGAAACCGGGCAAGTTCTGATTTTCCGTTCCTAGACCGTAAAGCACCCATGAACCAACGCTCGGCCTGGGGCGAATTGAATCACCACAATTCATCAACATCAAAGACGGCTCATGGTTGGGAACCTGAGCGTACATCGAACGCACCACGGCAATATCATCTGCATAGGCTCCGGTCTTCGCAAACAATTCGCTTACAGGTAGACCAGATTCCCCATATCGGTCGAAACGGAATGGCGACGGAAATGCAAATCCAGTCTTACGCTCAGTCGGCAGTGGATGGGGAATTGGTCGACTGGCGTACTTGGCCAGCAAAGGTTTTGGATCAAACGTATCCACATGCGATGGGCCGCCATTTAAAAAGAAATGGATAACCCGTTTTGCCCTCCCCTTGAAGTGCGGTCGCTTCTCGGAGAGAGGCCCACCCTGTGCAAGCTTCTCGGCAACGACTCCTTCGCTTAACAAGTCAGCGCACCCCAATGCCCCCAAACCCATTCCTGTTTGTCGCAAGAGTTGTCGCCGAGAGAAACCCATCGGTTTCCCATGCCCACAAGATCGCTTCATCTCACACACCTCAATCCAAGAAAACAAACTCGTTACTCGAGATCAAAACCTGCGCCAACGCATGCCACGGGTCCATTTCATTCACCCTGCCGCGAAAATCAGAGACCGCATCCCAACGAAGAGAAATCTCATCCTGGTCTTCTTGAGAGCGAGTAATCGTCGGCGACCATAAGTATTGGTCGCTGTTCAGATTGCCGTAAATATCGACCAGAAAATCGATGGTCTCACCCTTCTCGACCTGTATCGACTCCACAGCCATCCGAACCGATTCATGATGAACCTCAGCTTCAACCATTTTGCCGGCACGACTTGAAACAATACATGCATGGATACCGTCTCCCACCTCCGGCTCGTGAATTAATTCTGATTCGATTCTGATCCTCATCTCTGCAGGTGCGGTCCACCTGCGGATCGATGCTTGTGAGACTACGTTACCCGGGTGGCCGCCAGAAGCATTCAATTGGACCCATCCCAATTCCGAATCCGGATACGATGCCCCTCCCTGCCATGCTTGGCCATCAAAATAAGGCAATGCTTGAAAACCCATCACCCGCTGCGATTCCGCATTGTAGGCTCCGTAACCATAAGACCATTGGACGGAACCATCCACCGGCTCAACGTCCAGATACCTATCTCCATGACTGAGAAAGTTTAGCGCCAAATCCAGTTCGCGCTGGTCAGGCAGACGTTGAAAAACCAAACGATAAAGCTCCTGGATTTTCTCCACATTGCTGGCGGCTTGATGATCAAGGCGTTTCAGTAAAGCGCTAACTCTGCTCAACACAAAGGGATGATTAAGAAAAAACAGAGCTTGCTGTGGAACCGTTGTCTCGGAACGCTTGGGGATATGTAGATCTGGACTCGCCACATCAAAACTGCGCATCGTCGTCGAAAAGAATTGCCGATCAACCTTGCTGTAGACGGTTCGCCGTTTGCTGTCGAGCATCTCCCCGGGACGGCCCCCTACCGAATGATCCAACTCACCCGAGACAGACAGCATCGCATCTCGCAATGCCTCAAAACTCAATCTCCGTGGTGGGTAACGCCAAACCAGGCGATTCTCAGGGTCAACCGATTGTCCATCCCCTGACGTCTGACCTTCTGGCAATTGCGATGATTGCTGATAGGTCGAAGAGAGAACAATGAGTCGATGCAGATTCTTCTGCTTCCAGCCACCCTCTACAAATTCCATTGCTAACCAGTTGAGCAATTCCAAATGGGTCGGAGATCCTGCGCGAAGACCAAAATCACTAAGTGTTGGAACGAGTCCTTCTGCAAAATGATGCTTCCAGATTCGATTCACCGCCACCCGAGCGGTCAACGGATTCATCGGAGAAGTGATCGCCTCCGCTAGCTCCTTTCGACCAGAACCATTCTGATATCGATTCACAACTGCTGGATTATTTTGATCGAACTGCTGAAACGCTGAAAGAAAACTTCGTGGTACACGTTCACCCAAGAGTTTTGGATCGCCGCGATGCATCACGTGCGAATCAACGATCGCAGATTGCTTGTCAAATAAAGCCAAAACATAGGGCGGCGCATTCGGCGCGTTCATTATCCAACGGTCAACCTCAGCCTGCAACTTCCAAAGCTCTTCCGTTTGACTCGTTGGAAAAAATCTCTCCAAAGTCACGATCGATTCGTCGGGAACAACACAAGGTCCCTCATCACCAAAGAGGACACCCCACAAGGAGTCCTTTTTGAGGTCCTCGTTGGGTGAATCCTTCCATGCTTCCAATGAATCAGCAAACAATTTGGCATAACGCTCCACAACCTCCAACATTGTGGAGGGACTTTCGTGGAAGCAAGCTGCCACCCTTGGATCGACACTGACACCGGAATCTCGATCAATTTCCTCGCAAACGCCAACTGCCAGTTCAGAAAACTGCTCAATCTTTAACTCCCGAAATCGGCGCCAAGGCTCAAAAACTAAATCCTTCTCTCCACCCTGCAAATCAAGAAAGTCGCGCCATCGCCTAACGAACTCCGGAATGATATCGGACTCGACATAAATCTGGTCAAACCCGGCTTCGGGATAATCGTCGAGATGCAATTGTGCTTCAAGGTATTCGCCAACCCTTTCTCGCACTCGATGCGAAGCCGACATGCGATGCCGCTTCAACGTTTCGTTTAATTTACCGAGTCGTTCTGCTAAACCTTCCGCGAATTGTTGGTCGACGTCTTCTTGCCCAACGACTGGAACCAATCGCTCGCTGCTGTTACGAAAAATCCCGTACAGTGAGTAATAATCCTCAATGGTGACTGGATCAAATTTGTGATCATGACAACGGGCACACGCAACACTTAGGCCCATGGTTGCACGAGTCACGACATCGATGCGATCATCGATAATGTCATGCTGAACTCCTAAAAAACGGCGGCCAAGGGTTAAAAAACCCATCGCAGACAGCTCTTGTGGATTTTCAGCGAAATGATCGCCGGCGATTTGCAAGCGAAGAAACCGGTCATAGGGCATATCTTGGTTGAATGCCTCGATCACCCAATCGCGATAAACCCAGGCGTGCACCCAAAAACGTTCTTCCCGCGCATAGACATATCCCTTGGAATCTGAATACCTTGCAAGATCCATCCAGTGTCTCGCCCATTTCTCACCGTAACTCGGAGATTCCAGCAGACGATCCACAACGGTTTCCCAGGCACCATCAGATGAATCCTGAAGAAACGCCTCAACCTCCTGCATGGTTGGTGGAAGACCAGTTAGGTCAAACGTCACTCGACGAATAAGAGTGCGACGATCGGCTCGGGGTGATGGCTCCAAACCAACTTGCTTTAGCTTCCTCAAGATGAATTGATCGATGCCGTTACTGCACCAAGGATTATCTTTGAGACCGATCGTTTCCACCTTGGATCTGCCTTCGGCTCCAAAGGGCTCAAACGCCCAGTGGATCTCAGATCCAGATGATGACTGACCCGATCTTTTTTCACCATCACCTGCCATCAAATCGGATGAAGCAGGCCAGGGCGCCCCCAATCGAACCCACTCACGCAATTGATCCACATGAGACGCTTTCAATGATTTCCCCGGAGGCATTTTGAGATCACCAACGCGAGACACGGCAATGATCATCCGACTCTGCTCAGGTTGTTCAAGGTTGATCGCCGGGCCATGATCACCACCTCGCAGCAGATCAGAAAGTGATTCCACCGACAATCCACCCGATAGCTCGTCTCCTGAATGACACTCAGCGCACGCTTCAATGAGCAGTGGTCGAATGTGTCGCTCGAAGAAATCCAATCCATCCCGATTCTTGGTCGACGGATCGACAGCACCCACAACCTTGTCAACAGAATCTTCAACGGAATCTGCCAACGAACCAGTGGGACGATCCGACAGCTCTTCAGATTCTTCCCCGACCTGACGCTTCGACGGAGTGATAACTTCCTGATGAAACTTGTTCGCAGAACCTGAAGGCTTGGCTTCGGTTACCGCTTGTTGGCCACCAACTGATTTCGGATACAGGCAAACCAAAAACCCGAGAAAGAGCCAACCCATCTTTCGATTTACAATCAGCTTGCAGAAAGATGTCGCATTCATTCAAGTTGCTCGGCTCAGATAGAAAGGTTCGTCATCAGCTCTTTATCTTACCATCTAACGGCCTCATCAACCGAAATTAGCAATCTAACTGCGGCTGGCAATCGTTCTTGAATTGCTCTTAGTCATCAGATCGATTCCCATCAGCGGCCTCAAACAAGGCTGCCAGCAAGATGCTCGAGACTGAATCACGAAAGACTGAAAAGCTCTTAATCGCCGAGAGCCAAATCCCTTGATCACGGCGAACAAATCACCCGCGGTGAGTCCGCTAAAACAGAACCACATGAATCCGAAAGATCACACTCGGGCATCAGGAAATCCCAACATAGCAAACCAGCCTGATCTGACCTCAGAATGGACGGTGCCGAGAATCAACGTAAAGCCAGTAAAGCAATTCCTGAATGATCTCCATTGCAGATTGAATTCGATGGTTTGGATCTTTCTCGAGACAACGCAAGCAGAGCGTTTCGAGCGTTGGTGGAATGGTTCGATCTTTTACAATCGCAGACGGACTCGGCGGGCGAGAATGTTGTGTGTGATGAAGAATCTCATCAAGTGAATCCCCCCAAGCTAATGTCTCAAGGGTAAGGATCTCAAACAGAATCGCACCGAGACTATACAAGTCAGTACGCTGATCAACATCCACATTCGCAATCTGCTCTGGAGACATGTAAAGCGGCGATGCCTGGGCAGGGCGTTTTGATGAAAGACACATTTCATCGTCATTTAAATTTTCTTCGCTCTCGTCCAGTACTTTGGCAATTCCCCAATCAAGTAAAAAAATCTCGCCGAAGTCTCCGATGACAATGTTCTCGGGTTTGACATCACAATGAGCGACACGATGAACGTGGGCATAATTCAAGACCTCAGCCACCTCAATCACCACGTCAATTAACTTCTGCAGGTCCCAATTCGCCTCCCCAGATCTGACAACGTCTAATGTCTCACGCAACGTCGTCCCCGAAACCAATTTCATCGTGAAATAATACTGACCCCGGCTGTCATAGCCCACCTCATACACCGGCGGACTGTTCGGATGCTGCAACGAACCCGTAATTCTGGCTTCACGTAAAAACAACTCGTTCTCGAGCGGATCATCGGCAAACTCAGAACGAAGTGTCTTGTAGCACACAACGCGTCCAAGATTAAGATCCTTACAGCTTTGGATCACGCACTTACCTCCTAAAGCAATCTGCTTGAAGTAAATGTAGCGAGTATTATTTTTGATCCTTGCATCTTTGGATAACGGCGAATTCAAATCCGTGGGACGCAATAATTGTTCGCTTCGCGACGTACTTCGGTACATGCAATCTCAACTCACCTGGGGTGTCATATTATTGATAACGGGTCGATACGGTCGCTGTCCGGCAATTTGTGATCCAGTAGAACAGCCGAGAATGTCCTGCCCACCATAATCACCAAGATGCGGTAAATCCTAACGCTGATTCGCGCTAATGACACCTCCCAATGCCCTTTGTAGTACGATACGTCCTCCAAATCCCTGCAAGATCAACGCACCTTTCAGTTGACAGCGTTGATTGACGTCTCAATTCTTAGTGGCACCGAATACCGTGACACCGAATTAAGGGAAGTAGGACGCAAGAAATATACATTACCAAGAGTTCAATTAAGAACAGGAAAACCAATGAAGCGACGCCTCTCTCTCTGCATACTCTCCACGCTTTTCATCACCGCGGTCAGCACCACCGTTCTCGCTCAGAATCAAGAAGACTCCCATGATGCGGTACGCCCCGCACCACGAGAGGGTGGCTGGATGAAGCGGCACGAAGCCATGAACAATCGTGTCGCTCAAGGGAATGTTGACCTGGTCTTTATCGGTGACTCCATAACCCAGGGATGGGAAGGACGAGGAAAAAAGGTTTGGGCCGAATTTTACGGTGATCGCAACGCTGTCAACTTGGGAATCGGGGGCGATCGAACTCAACATGTCATCTGGCGTCTTCAAAACGGTAACCTCAAAAACATTGCACCAAAAGCTGCAGTGATCATGATCGGAACCAACAACTCGGGAAGCAACACACCGGATCAAATTGCGGAGGGAATCTCGGATATCGTTGACGTCCTTAAGGAAAAAACCCCCAACACCAAAATCCTCCTGCTAGCGACCTTTCCGCGCGGAGCAGATGCGAACGATGGACGCCGAAAAGTCAACGAACAATGCAATGCCATTGCTTCCAAACTTGCCGACAATCAAAAGATTTTTTACCTGGACATCGGCTCAGAATTCTTGAGCGATGACAAAACACTCTCCAGGGAGATCATGCCAGATCTTCTACACTTAAGTGAGCAGGGTTACACGATTTGGGCCAAGTCAATCGAATCCAAGCTCAGTGAACTCCTAAAATAGCGGGGAAAACTCCACCGTCTTTCAAGATATTCACCGCGGATTCATTCGCGGTGAATCTCCTGTTTGGACACTCGATGCAGCGACCAGAGACGCTGGTCATGATTTGCACAACGCTTTCAGTAATCGCTTTCAGAACCACTCATCTCACAACGCTCTCGGTCAGTAATCAACACGGAAAAAGAAAACATCATCCTCGTCCTCGCATCAACTCGAACAAAACTAATGAAAACTTCACAGAATCCGATTCCCAGAAACCCGTTCCTGTTTTCATGTGTTGCATGCATCGTAATGACAGTGATCAATTCCAATATTTTGATTGCCACCGAAAACATTCCCACAAGTCAATGGCAGCGAGTTGAGATCGATGAAATCGAAATTGGATATGGACTACAAATTGCCGACGTCAATGGAGACCAAAGACCCGACATCGTGCTGGCCGACAAGTCCACGATCCAGTGGTACGAAAATCCTTCATGGAATAAACACGTCATTGCTCGTAATCTTACCGAACGAGACAACGTCTGCATCACTGCGAGGGACATTGATGGAGACGGCAAGTGCGAGATTGCCGTGGGCGGGCAATGGAACTACAGGGAGAGTGTGAAAGATGGTGCGGTTCACTACTTGGCACCACCAAAAGACAGGACCCAAACATGGACTCCCGTCAAGCTTCATCATGAGCCAAGTGTTCATCGGATGCATTGGGTGCGTGGACCGGGTGAACAGCATCGCCTTTTTGTAAAACCGCTTCGAGGTCGCGGTAGTGTGGATGGAAATGGTGCGGGACTGAGGTTGCTGGAATATTCCCCTGTTACACCGAGTAAGCATCAATGGAACCATGAAGTCGTCTGCGACTTCTTGCATCTATCGCATAATTTCCACCCCGTTAATTGGGATGACGATCCAGAAGAAGAAATCATCGTGGCTGCCAAAGAGGGTGTTTGGCACTTTGACCGAACCAGTACGGTGTCAGGAAAAGAAAACTGGAAAGCGACTCAACTTACGGAAGCCTTTGCCGGTGAAATCCGCGATGGAATGCTTCCCGGTGGAAAACGGTTCATCGTGGCGATACAACCCATGCATGGTTCAACCGCAGCGGCGTATCGAGAACCCGACAAAGGTCAAGACAAGTGGGAACTTTGCAAAGTCCTCAGCGAATCCCTAAAAGATGGTCACGCACTAGCATGCGAGGATTTCCTGGGCGTTGGATCAGATCAAATCATTGTGGGCTGGAGAGCAATGAACGAACCAGGCGTGCCGGGCATCAGTCTCTTTGCCCCACTGGACGACCAAGGTAATCAATGGCGAGAAAATCGGCTCTCGGCGGAAGAGATTGCGGTGGAAGACATCAAAGCAGGTGACCTCAACAATGATGGAAAAGTGGATGTGATCGCTGCCGCGAGACAAACCAAAAACCTGGTGATCTTCTACAACGAAACGAAAGACTAAAAAGAATTGAAGTCGATGCTTCAGAATGAATGGGTGCGACTGAACCTACCCGCTAAATTCTGATCCGCCATTCCCGATCGACCGTACGATCGGAGTCTGCATGCGTTAACGAACTGGCCAGAGTTGATTTCGGCCATGCTCCCCGACCAAACTCTCTCTCCAAGCACTATTGAGATGCGATCTTCAGGTCAGCAAGATAAATCGCAGTGATCGTCTCACCATCACCGTTTTTCTCATGGCTGGAATACCAGGAAACAACAGCCTCGGTGTCACTCAACGCAATGAAACCGGGGTAAGAGTTGTCTCCACCACTGGGCAGTTCTGCGAATTGGATCAATTCGTTTCCCTTCAGCCAACAGAGTGAGGTTTTGGCGCCCTGTGACGTCTGACGTCGACCACCAACAACCCAACGATTACCCCACTTAATGAGCAACGGACCTCCGATGTATCGATCCAAATCATCTCGTTCCCAATTCTCATATGGGGGCTTGGAGCGAACAATCTGAGCACGGTCGCTTCCCCGTCTCGCGATTCCCAGAACTTCACCGCCGGGCAAGAAGTCAAATGCAGTCTCATCACCTCGAATCTCCTGGAACAGCGCCCGCTTCTTCCAGGTAAATCCATCATCACTAACTAGCATCGCGGACTCAACCAACGGACCTTCACCCCGTGCTCTGACATCAAACTGATGCTTGCGGCGTCCGCAAAGATAAGCCTTGCCATTGGCGACATTTGCTTTCCAAATGTAATGCCCAAACGTCCCCTCGAGCATTGTCGGTTCGCTCCATCGCTGTCCATCGCTCGTGCAGACGGCGTACCCCAAATGCAAATTCAAATCATAATCCGCGACGGGGATGGTTTCTTCACCGCTAAACCATGTACCGGTGTAGACAAAAAGCTTCTCTTTGAAAACTAAAAAATGCGGGTCGCGAGTATCACGCAAGGCTACGGAAAACTGATGGACTTGCTGCCAACTTTCCAAGTCGCGACTCCTCATGACAATCACTGAGGCACTCGGGTGAACCATATGCCCATCAGGGCAACTACGGAAAGTCAGGTAATAGTCATCATTGAATTGCACCAAGTCCGTGAATGCATTGTGCTCGCCGTTATGAAAAACCCGACGCACCTTCTGTACGACAACAGCGGGCGGGGACTCGGCCTGCACTTGAAGCACATGAACGATTAGCAAACAACACAAAAGTATCAGTCGATTCATCCTCAATCTCCAATGAACAGTTTTTCATCTGCATCAGCGCAGACAATTCTTTCCAGACCAAATCAACTGGTCAGAAAAATGGGGCGTAAAATCCAGATAAAAATCATGAGGGCCATTAACAACAGGAAGGCGATCGACCGAAGTACCCAGCGGTCGTCCGAAGCTCCGCTGGAATCTGGCCGCATGCCCCGAAGCCATAGAACAAAGGAGGAGCCAATCATGATGGTTAGCACATTCACGGACACCAGCAAAAGAGGCCCCGTGATTGGCACGCCTCGTTCCGAGTCTTCCCATTCCTGAAATGCGAGCTGCAATCCGGCGGTTGCAATAGGCGGCACCAGCGCGGCGGCAATAGCAGCACCGGCTAACGCCGAGGATAAATGCCGCCGGGTACGAGCATAAGAGGCTGCTAGCCCGCCAACGAGCCCGACGCAAAAATCCAAAGGCGATGGCTGACACCTTGCCCACATCTCATTGGTGTTCACAGGTTCGCGGAAAATCAGGAACAACCCTCCAAAGACAAAGCTCGCCGCGAACGCACTGACGAACCCCCAAAAAATTGCCACCAAAGATGACTTAAAAAGAGGGCGATTACCCTGCGTCAACGCAAGACCCGCACCCAAAATAGGCGTCATCAGTGGCGCGATTAACATCGCACCAATGATCACCGATGGTGAATTCTGAAGCAAACCAAACGAGGCCATCATTGAAGACGCCGCTATGAGTCCAACAAATTCCATGTTTGGCCGTGAACCCAATGTCAAATCATTCGCCAAATCAATACGTTCCTCACGCTCCATCGCTGGAGCGATACGGCTCGCTCGGGCAAGTACCCGCGAAGAGAGTGACTCAATCAATGAATCTCCTCGCCTGACTAAAACCAAATCAGAAATCTCTTCCTTTCTCAGCATGGCTAGAGCAGCGGCGTAGAGCGGATCTCTTATTTTGACTTGCTCAAATTCAATCAGAAAGATGGGGTTCGCTCCGGTGGAAAGCTTGTCCTCCATTGCACTCTCAAGACTCTCGGAAATACCCTCAGTTGATCCGGATGACAATTCAGCAATCGTGGGTTTGCCCGTGGCACCGAAAAGCTGCGATACAATTCCCCGGATTTTTGGCGATAAACCTGTTCGCATCTCAACGAGCGGCAAAGCATTTCCCTCTCGCAACCCACATCCCTTAACCCATAAAACGGGAACTCGAGCACCACTAAAAAATTCCTGCTGCAAGGAAGACTCGCTGCTTCGGTAAAAAACCAGCACCGCTGCACAGCTCTCCTGCTTAACCCTCTCATGGATCTTTGCATCAATTTTTTCTTCTGAGGGAGAAAACTGATGCAGATATATTGCGTCTAAACCGTCGTCAGCATATTTCTGAATTCTCAGTTGAACAGATTGCGTCAGCGCACCTTTCTGATCAGCGATAACAAGCAAATGAAGCTCGAGATCATCAAGAACGCGCCGCGCACTCAGCCAATCCAATGCGAGTGAAAGGCCATGCTCGGAGGTGATGACGCAAGCAATCTGCATATCTTGATTCTCACTTCAAACACAACAACAAAAAAATTGCCCCAAGAACCGCAATCGATGACTAAGCAGCTTGTTGGCCCGTAATAAAAATTATCGCAGTGCCGCTTTTGCTTGGAAGGATCCTAACAATGACGGAAGACGCCGAAACTCCCTTCAATGGACAGACTGCCTCAACTTACGGCTCCACATTTGCCTTCACTAACTCAATCGCTGACTCGGCAAAACGCGTTCCCAGAATTTTGTAACCCTCTGCGGAATAATGAAGATCGTTAATAATCTTACGTCCTTTTCGATTCAAGCCATCATTTAAATCATCTGTATTCACCCATCGAAAACGCTCACTCGAATCAGCAACTTCAACCTGAATCTCTCGTAGTTTCGTCCACTCCTGATACCCCTTATTCGCTAAGTCATAATCACTCAAACGACCAATAATGAACGAGATATCTTTGCGGTTCAAATCATCACTGACCTGCTGATATAAGCCAAGCAGACTTTCTTTGTAAACGGATCCCCATCCCATTTTCGCATCTCGCTCACCCTGCATCCAAATCAACGTCACCGAAGCAAGGGTCTTCCCCTTGATCGCTTGAGAGACTTTCTCCATAAGCCGGACATAAAGGTCACCTGTTGTTTTAGGTCGCTCACCCGACGGTGACTTCCAATTCTTGTACCAACGTTGAATCGGCTGTCCTCCCACAGCATCCTGGACAACCACAACGTGTTCCTCACCGAAAGCACTTTCAACCGCGGGTGTGAAAGCCTCGTCGGGCCGATGCCCCGCCATGTTGGACTGACCAGAAAGAATAAAAAGATGCACCCCTTCCGTTGCCCATACCGAACCTAACATTGAGTTCAGGAGCAAAAAAACGACTGCGATTCGAATTGACGAAGACATAGAGCAATTACCTTGAAAAGACGACTTCAAGCGAGAACACCAACTGCGTACTTGAAGCCAAAATCAGAAACGACAAAACGCAAACTGAAACCTTTAGCAATCCCATTTGACTCGACCGCATTCACTATACCGATCAATGGCAGGACCACCTCCGCGATACAAGTGATCAGGAAATTAACAATCAGTCGTTAAGTGATACATAGATTGGATTGCTAACCACGACCGGCTGCCGCTTTCCCTCCTTAGCACCCATCACTCGCCCCAGTTGCAGGCGTTCGCCAATCGCAGCCACGATCACGAATGAATCATCGGATAGTTTTAACGGCAATGACTGTTCAAACTTGATCACGCCCTGGCCAAATGATTCAGGATTTTCCGATCGGGTACGGGTAAGACTCGGCCGCGAGATCCCATTCACAAAAACTTCCACGCGATTGACATCCAACCAGTTCGCACATTGAATTTTGACGTCCAGCGAGGCGTCTCCCGTTGCGATCTCCACCGCATCTCCGACCTCCGCAGCAACGGTTAAATCAGGGTGTTTCAGTTGAACACTCATGAACGGCCCGGTCGACATGATCACTTGACCCGCTTCCAGTCTCTCTGTCATCTCATCTGTTGATATCTTGGCAGGAATATCAGTGCTGCAGCGAATCCAATTACGGAGTGATCCGCTTCCATGCCAGTTGTAATGGGCATCCGTATTCACGACACCGGGAATACGCTTCCCCGATCCAATCAGATTCATCCAGGGAAGCATGCGATTAGTGTTTGGATTCTTTAGCTCTGCTGTCTCCTCCGCATCCAGAAAGATCATCTCTGGCGGATGAATCTCGATGACATCCATGAATTCCAGCATCCCAGAAAACCCGCCATCTTCTTCACCATCAAGATTGCGATCACGCAACATCTGTTGCATATTTGGATGGTTCGTCTGAACTACCTTCTTGGAGCCATCGTCCCACATTGCCAAACGTGCGATTTGATTGACAGGATCCTGATTGTCAGTTCGGGGTCCGCCACCATCCTGAGCGTAAGGTGACCAATTGAGAGGAAAAGCGTTCTGGTGATTGATAGGAAGTATCGACCCTGTCAATTCCATGCCAGTGCATGTTGCCATGAATCGTTCAGCACCTAGGATCGCCAATTGATCATCATAGGACTCAATTCGCTGATGTTCTGTACAGGGTGCAAATTCCAGATGTTCGCAAATAAGATTTTCCACGCGACCTAGTTGATCGGAAGTATTATCTCCGGAGGGACTACTGTGACTGTGTAATTCCGCGCTGACCCATCCGGTGGTATCCACGACACGCTTCAAAGTGGCTGACAAATCACCCATTTGCCCAGCCTTTAAATCAATCTCTCGATACTCGACATCGTACTCTGGACCACGACTAATCAAGACGTCATAAACACCCGGTGGTATCGAACGGTGAATGGTACCGTCGGCAGAGTAAACGCAATTCCCAACAGAACCACTTTGGCTATCGATCCCAAACACAGGATCAGTTGTCGCGTTGCCACTTCCATCCGACTTGCCAAAGAAAGTCACCTTGCAAGGAATGTCAGAACCGTCTTGACCAGTCACCTTTAACTTGACGCTTGTTGCACTACCAAGCTGCACAACATGCTTGGCCGCGGATTCGGTCACATTCAAAACAACCTCCGTTGCCTCGTGCCCAATGGCCTTGGCTTTCAATCGGTAATTTCCCTGGGGGAGATGAACCGTCGAAACACCGTCATCAGAAACATGCCACGTTGTGGAAACGATCGCGTCGGGTGAATCAGAACCATCCAAGCTCAACTCAATTCGTGGCTGATCTCCAACAGCACCCTGAACCACAACCCTTTGCGGAGATCCACCAGATAAAATCCCCCACAAGTCCAAAGGCGAAGACGCGGGAATGATCTTTGTTGACCAGGTCGATACGCCATCCAAAACTTCCAAACCGGAGCTACCGTAACGTAACTGCCGCATCCGATCCTTACTCCAATCCGGACTCGAATCAGCGAGATCATTGAGAAACCCGTAGGTTTGCCTGAAGTGTTTGTCCTCACAATAAGCGACGTTCAACTCATCAATGGCTTCGAAGGCAAAGGTGCGGTCGGCGCGAACTCCATCAATTGGCTTCGCTTTCTCTTGGGTCCCCTTCTTGATTTCAAAACGGACTCTGACAAACGGATCACCATCGGCAAGACGGTACTCAACGCTTGCAACACTTTCATCGTTGACAACGGACCTTGAGGATGTGCAACGCCAAAAAGCTTCACCCTCGTCAGTGACACCACGCTCAACCAGTTCATCGCTGAAAAACTGATACCGACCGGCACCGGGATAATAACAACTTAATTGATCCGAGGGATGATCCAGACGACTCAAATCAATGATGCAAGCTCCAACACCTCTCACCGTCATGTTTGCATCACGCAAGGCACCGGGCCGCGCGACAACGACGGCTATTTGATCGTTGCGCAAAACGTAATCACCATCGATCCAATCCACTTCTTTACCGGCTATCGGCTGACGGTTACCCGGCCCAATCTCTGAAACCTCTGCCGCGGGCGAAGAACCATCCAAACAAAACACAACGAAAAAGAGAGCAATTGTTTGCATAACCGAAGCTAAACGACAGATCTCTCTCATTGATACACCAGTTACTTGGGGAAAGCAGGGGACTGCAAAGTGAAGGGGAAGAGTATAACCCAATCTTCCCATGCCAATGTTTGCAACCAATCCAACTCTCCCCAGATCATCAACATGATCCAAAACCACCGGATTCTTAAACGGAATACGAGACGTCCAACAAAAGAGATGCTTTTCCGGCACACCCCCAGGGACCGATTCACTGACGATTCGCAGAGATTTCTTAATGACAATCTCTGATCTCTTGAACGACCAGCCAGCGTCTCGACGCCGACCTCTTTGAGTCAAGTATCCAGTTGACTCGCGAAACCAGGCTAAACCTCGCTACCTTGGCCGAAAACATCTGCCTTAAAAAGAAGCTGTACCTCACCAATACAACATCGAATCTAAATAGATGCCCTGAAGGCGAGAACCCTCAGGCCTGATAGTCGCCTGACAATGTCGCGGCTTTAATCTTTGCGGTCACCACCTGCCTGAGATAGGATTCACACCTGCAGGTAGTCTTGGGAAGAAGATAAACTCAAAACAAACCGCGTCAACTCGAAAAGGCCGGCTTGCCTGGGTTGTCTGAGTTGAGCATCAAGTCCCCCGACCTCAGAATGCGAGAGATTTCACTAACGCTGAACACGCCGCATTGCTTAGCAAGAAAAACCCCTTGCCATCGAACACCACGAATCCTCGCTTGATCCTCGCTGCTCTATTTTGACGCAATCACCCTTAATCCAACATCGTGCCTTTTCTCTCAACAGGAAATGACCATGCACAAAGCCTATCTTGCATTCACAATCATCGCCTTTGGAGCGACGCTCATCTTCTCATTCCAAAACAGAGAGACCATCTCCGTCTCTTTCTTGACAGCGTCCGTTGAAATCCCAAAAGTTGCTGTGATCGGTTGCTCTTACCTGCTAGGGATGATCACTGGCTGGGGATTATTCGGAATGATGAAGCACGCCCTTCGGAATTCAAGAGGTGGACTCAAGAGAAAAAGTGATTCATCAGAGTGAATCAAATGGAAGAGCAATCGACACCTTCGTTTTCTGAAGACGACTCGTCAAATCAAAATCTCATCCACTTGGTGATGATCCCGCCGGGAGGGTCCTAGACGATGATCAGATCCCATGGCACCGATCATTGTGTTGTAAACGTCCAGACCCTCGGAATTCACATCGATCACTCCTCCAGTCTTGAACCGACCCGAAGCACTGGTGATCGCATGAAACACACCAGATAATTCTCTTTGCACATCGTTGTGTCGCCCATCCCCTGACTCAGTGGAAATTGTAATCAGCGAGTTGTCCAAGATTGTTTTTCCATTTGCATCCAACGCATCCTCATCATTGAGCGCGGCCAAGAAATATGCCAGTTCCCGCATCTTTAAATGAGCGTGAGCCCGCAACTCCTCGTTTGCTTTCTTCTCGTTAAACTCGTGCCACCATTCATGACTACATCCCTTTGAACCGGACGCATTTCGCTGACGAGCATCATCAAACTTAAAAACGAGTCGATCATCATGGTAATAATCCCCGCTCAGGCGAATTCGCTCTCCTGCAGCCAAGAAAGTCAATGAGCCAAATCGTGCTCGGTCCATTTTAACCGCAAGTGCGTAGAGGTCTGCCATGAGCCTCCATTCTGAAACAAGTTCATTGACAGTTAAATCGATACCCTCGCCACCAGGATCCGCTGCTCCACCATGCAGAAGCTCTGATGCCTTCGGTGTCGCAGGAGCACCGACCATTTTCGCCTGAGATCCGTAAGCTCGCTGTTCATATTCTCGAATTCGATCCAAATGCTCTATCACGCGAGTCTTGGACGTAGCTCCAAGTGGTGATCGAGGGCCAGTCAACTGCTTGTATTGCTCAAGCACCGTATCCAACACACTTCGGCGCAATCGCTGTCGGGTGGCATCACCATCATCGACACCCGACATCGCACCAAAGACCCGGTCGAATAAATCTCGCGGTCGCTCCTGCATGGTAGCCGCGACGGTTCCGTTAAAGTTGTAACTGTGTACATAGCGTCCAACCCGGCTGCGACGAAAAAACGTCCCCGCAATCAAACTTGGCACCATACCCGCGGGTTGCCCATTCGGATAAGCCGCTCGACGTATCACCTGATCCAGCGAAGGCCCGCCAGCCTTTGCCTCACCATCTGGTGGCTCTGCAGTGAATGCGGCAGTCGCACCGTCGTAATGCGCGTTAATCCCTTTTTCATCAGCTCGCAAATGGTCAACCCCACGCAGGACCAACAACTTTTCCTTGAGCGGTTTCAATGGTTCAAGAACGTCCTCAAAACCTTCTGGCTGCAATGGAGCCGGAACTCCCAACCCAAAGAAAAGATTGAATGCCCGAGTGGGAACCTCCGCATCGTTGCCTGCAGCCGATGCCGAGCTAACCTTACTGACTTGCATTTCCTCCAGAAATGGAACCCCAATCGCGATGGCACCCGCACCGCGCAGAACCGTGCGTCGATCAATTCGTGGCTTCATGGTGTTTTCTCCGTTCCTACTTTCTGCACCAGGTCACTGTGAATCAGTGCCCTCATCAACGCTTGGTAGCTGCCACCCTCTGAAAGCGCGAGCCGGTGCAAATCAGATACCGACTCCGCATCGTCTGCAACCAGCGGTCGCCCTAACGAAAACTGGACCAATTTCCACGTCAGGCTCTCTTTGACTCGTTCAGACTTTGCCAGAAGATCCATCAGCTCAGACGAATCCCGATACTTCACTGGCTTACTTTCACCGGGGATTAAGATTTCTCCGTCATCACGTAGCTGGTTCCCATGTTCATCGACCTCGTGATAGGCACCAATCCCGTCAAATCGTTCAAGGCCGAAAGCAAGAGGCTCGAACCTCGAGTGACAAACGCCGCACGACTCGTCCGCAATTCGCTGCTCAGCAATCGCACGTTGCGTTCGTCCAACGGCAGTCGGCGGGGGCGTTGTGTTGACACATGGCGGCGGGGCATTAACGACACCTCGCAAGAGATGGTCCAAGACAAACAATCCACGCGTGACCATGGAAGCATCATCACCACCAATCGTCAAGACACTAGGCTGAGTCAACAAACCTCCACGGCTCCTCACACCTGAGAGATCATAAATCATGGCGTCCTTGCCCATCGGATCCAGACCGTAAAATGCGGCCAACTCTGGACCAAGCACCGTGACTTGCGCATTCAATAAATCCGATAGCGGCCGACCTTGCCGCCAAACAATCTCCTCGAAAAAACCGAGCGATTCCTCTCGCATTTGACCTGCTAATCGCTTGTTCCACTGAGGAAATTCCTTTTCGCTGGGCGCCAGGTTATTTAACCGTCCAAGATGCAACCAGTCCGACAGAAATTGCTTGGATCGCTCAATAGCTCTCGGCGAAAGAAGCATACGTTGAATTTGCGCATCCAATTTCTCTCGGTCCCTCAACTCTCCCGAGCTGGCTGCCTGAAATAGCATTTCGTCCGGCGATGAGCCCCACAAAATATAACTCAGCCGATTGGCCAACTCATAAGATCCAACCGTGCGTGCACCACCACGTCCATTCTGGTTTTCAATGCGATAGATAAACCGAGGTGACTGCAACATCGCTTCAAGTATCGATCGCATCGCCATTTCAAAATTGCCACCGGCACTGGCCACCGTCGTGGCGATTCCGCAAAAGTCGTTGACCTCCGATTCGCTGATCGGACCTCGCAAAACCCACTTACCCATTGATGCAACATGCTCGCGCATCGTGTCGTCAGTGGACAATTTGCGACTCTTATTAAATTTCCCAGCGAATGCCAAAACGTCCAACTTGGTGACGGCTAATTCAGCTAGTTGACGATAGGCATCAATGTGCTTGAGATCCACACCCATATTGTAGGCGGTGTTACTGAATCCATCTGCTCGGATATCAGCCGGCAACAACCTGAAGGCCTCCGCTGTCATGTCAATACCCAGCGTGACTTGCACCGTTGCAATGTATTCTGGAACGGTTAGTCGCTGCACCCAAACCTCACCCTGATGACCTTGATGACGGTAGACAGCGGGGTCAATGCGTGCAACTGCCCAACTGGCACCATCGGCTAACCATTGACGCAATACATCCTTTTCATCGGAACGAAGGGGCGGGCGATCCAGCGGCATCTCATCACCGCTTACCATCTTCCAAATCAGACTCTCGTCCAAGTTTCCCTCAGCGAACACGGCACCTTGATCTCCGCCCAACAGCCAACTTTTTTCCGTCGATAAATCCAACCCACCGTTGCTGATCGCGGCATCATGGCATTCAAGACAATGCTTGGCCAAAACCGGTGCCACCTGATTAACAAAATGGTCACGCCGCCGGAACGCCGCGATCTCTTCCTCGGTGGGTCGGCTTGTTCCTTCAGATCCCGAAGTAAATTGATGCTGAACCTGCCGGTCGGTCAGGGCCGTATCATAGATGGCAACCCGATGGAACGAACCAAGCCAAGGTCGCCCACCACCCACCTCATTGGCAATCGTCAGATGAGTCCTGAGATCCCAATTAGAAAGTTCACCAGGAACCTTTGATTCTTGATCCAGATTCCCATCAATAAAAATCCTGACCTGTCCACCGCGATCACGGGTTACCACAACATGCGTCAAGTCCAGACCGACCACTCCTGTGGTTGACGCTGTCGATGGCAATCCATTCCGATCTCGCTTGGAAGTTCGCAACCGTAAATCAAAGCGATTTGAATCCTGCCCCAGCGTAAAATTACGATTGCTTGGATCCCGAGAAAGGGAAACAACACGGGCAGGTCCATCTTGCCCTAAATCGTTGGGTTTGATCCAAGCCTCAATGGTGAATTCATTGGTTCGTTGAATGGCCGCAAACAGCTCATTGGGAAACGATTGGGAAATAATCACTGCGGGCGAATGCACCAACAGGCCACCGTCGGTCCAATCCACGGCATTCGTGGATGAAATCGTTAAATTGATTGGCTGCCCAACACCGGAGGTATCTCTGACCTCGTTTCCATTACCCTCATTGAATTCGTACAACACAACGGGATTCGGCAAACCCACTGCAATCAAAGCCTCCGAACCAACACTCGAATTCGTTCCTTGAGATAATGCGGGGGCAGGCTGTAGCAAATGGCTGACAAGAATCGCAATCGTCGCCACTGAGCAACGAGAATGCATCTTGCTCTCGGTAAAAGATCGATATTTTACCGGCATTAACCAACAACACCAACGATACATGAAGGAGCCCATTGAGGTGAAAGGGTTTACGTTTCTTTCAACAGGTTGCTTTACCCGTTACCACGCAGTAATACACCAGCAAACAGACTAACAGAACCTGAGGATCAAATGGCGTTTCCCCGTTCGTATTTGGTCGATCATTCAAGGACTAAGCAAGCGGCAAAAGGCACTCTGGAAATTCCGGTGTTTCCAAGGACCGCTCCAAAATGCGCCACTAAGCAAGAATATCTTCTACCACTCGACCGTAAACATCGGTCAATCGATAATCACGGCCTGAATGGCGGTAGGTCAATCTCTCGTGGTCCAAACCCAAAAGATGCAGGATGGTAGCGTGCAAGTCATGCACATGCATTTTATTCTCCACCGCTTTAAATCCAAATTCGTCAGTCTGCCCATAAGCCATTCCACCACGGACACCGCCACCAGCGAGCCACATTGTGAAGCCGTGATGGTTGTGATCACGCCCGTTGCCATTCTCTGAGGTTGGAGTTCGACCGAACTCGCCTCCCCACACCACTAATGTATCTTCTAGCATTCCTCGCTGCTTCAGATCACCGAGCAATGCGGCGATTGGCTGGTCGATCTGACGACAAAGATCAGGAACCTTCTCGTTGTGACCGCTGTGCGTGTCCCATGGTTGACCATTACCAAAGTAGACTTGAACAAATCGGACACCCCGCTCCACCATGCGTCTCGCCAACAGGCAGCCTTTCGAGAAATGTCCTTCTCCATACGCGTCCAAGGTTCCTTTTGTCTCTTGGCTTATATCAAATGCCTCCTGAGCCTCGAATTGCATTCGATAGGCCGTCTCGATCGATTCAACTCGTGCTTGCGGCGCCGAACGCTCACTCCGCATCGCGACGTACTCCTCATTCAAACGCTTTAATAAAGCCAACTGATCTCTTTGAGTCTGCTCGCCCCATCGATGATTTTTCAAGTGCGGCAACATTTTCTGCGGTTCAAGCGTCGAGTGATTGATGTAAGTGCCTTGGAACTCTGAGGGTAAAAAGGCACTGTTCCAGAGGATTGAAAATCGGACAGGACGTCCCGGGCAAAGAACAAGGTATCCGGGCAAATTCTGATTCTCGGACCCCAATCCGTAAAGCATCCAAGCGCCCATACTTGGACGCGTGGGTAAGATTGTTCCGTTGTTCATCTGCAGCAGGGCAGGACCATGATTGGGATTATCAGCGTGCATCGATCGCAACACGCACAAGTCATCCGCGTGAGAACTAAGCTTGGGCAACAATTCGCTCATCTGCAGTCCACTCTGACCGCATGCGTTGAACTGAAAAGGTGAAGGCAACAATCCACCGGTGGGCCGTTCAGTCAACAGATCAGCAGAAGCGGGACGCTGACCTGCATACTTCTTTAAAGCAGGCTTAGGGTCAAAGATATCCGCCTGAAAAGGACCACCATTCATAAAAAGGTGGATCACCCGCTTTGCTCGGGCAGGAAAGTGCATCCCGGCAGGAGTCCGGAGCGAAGAGGCCGTCAGATCGTTACCCAAACTCAAAGATTGAGACGCTGCAATCGCACCGACACCACCACCAAATTGATGCAAAAGCCCTCGTCGATCCATTCGGGTGATGTTGCGTCGATTCATTATTTTGAGTCCAGTTTTTCTAATCCAAGAACATTAATTCATTGGACGCCAAAAGAACATGCAGGTACTGCTGCCAACGCTCGGTAGATAACTGCGCATGTTGAACATCCAAAAATGCAATTCCGGCTGCCAATTCGCGTTCACTTGGCTCTCGATAAAATAACCAACCATAGATGCGATGCAGTGCTGCTTCAGTTTCCAATTCTCCACCACGATTCAACCGGGATGCCAACTCAGTCGCTTGCCGTAGAAGCAGGGGGCCATTGAGAGCATATAGACCTTGAATCGGCGTCGTTGTCTCCACACGCATCGGGCTATGCTGTGTTGGATCAGGAAAATCATGAACCATCAGAGTCGTTGACATGTCCCTTCGATGCACGGTTGCATAGAGGGTTCGCCGAAAATTATCCTCCGCTTCCAATCCAATTGACTCACCACCCAAAACCTGATTCAAACTATCGCTGCAGCTGAGTATCCCATCTCTCCACTGCTCGAAGGTCAGTTTGCGGACATTCATTCGTGACAGCCAAACGTTTTCCGGATCAACCTCCGCAGACTCATCGGATGCAATACTCGATTGCTGCCAAGTCGCCGATAACACAATCTCCCGATGTAGCCTCTTCAACGACCAGCCATTCTGTATCATTCGCCAAGCAAGATCCTCCAATAATTCCGGATGGCTTGGCCGGACTCCTTGCTGCCCAAAATTACTCGGCGTGGCAACAATCCCCTCACCAAAAAGTGCCAGCCAAATACGATTCACCACGACACGTGCGGCGAGGTCGCGACCCTGATTAAAAATGGAATCAGCGAGCTCCAACCTTCCACTGCCTGCCTCATATATCTGGGTGGCATCACCCAAGACCCGTAAAAAGCGGCGAGGCACTTCATCGCCGGGACGGTTGGGATTTCCACGAACAAATAATGGAAGGTTTCGAGGTCCCTCTCGGTACTCCAAGCGACTTCCATCCTGTGGTGTCGCTCCAGCACGCACAACGTACAGCGACTGTTCTGCCAATCCATTGACCAGTGGGGTCCGGTAGTATGGCGTCTGATTCTGAAGTTCCAAAATCTCTTTCGAAACCTGTGCAATTTCATCCTCTGGCTTAGGCTTTTTCTTTTTTAAGTCGTCCCGCATCTTTGACAGTTCCGCCACTCGCTTCTTAGCTACGAGAACCGGCTCATAGAGATCGTCCTTGATCAAAGGAAGTGCAACCTGTCGAGTGCTGGCAAAGATCCCCGCGAGCGCATGGTAATCTTCGACCGAGATTGGATCGAACTTGTGGTCGTGACATCGAGCACAGGCAGCGGTAAGTCCAAGGAAGGTACGCGACACCACGTCAACTCGCTCTTCCCATTCATCCGCGACAATGACCTTGATGATCTCGCACGGCAGCTTGAGCTCTTTCCAGTAGGTTGGACCAAGCGAAAGAAAACCCAACGCGGCGCGGTCCTCTGGCCCCGTGTCATTCATCAAATCAGTAGCCAGTTGACGGCGGACAAATTCGTCATAAGACAAATCATCATTGAGTGCTGAAACCACCCAATCGCGATAAAGCGATGCACGCCCCTCTTGCTGAAGCCAGCTGGCCGTTCGATCTGTGTACCTCGCCAGGTCAAGCCACCATCGCGCCCAGTGCTCACCATATTGAGGGGACGCGAGCAATCGATCCACCGTTCTTTCAAACGCCAGCGGGTGATCATCTTGAAGAAACTCGGTCAACTCTTCGCCCGTTGGCGGTATCCCAAGCAGCGTCAAGTACGCGCGTCGTAAGAGTGTGACTTTATTCGCTTTGACACTCGGTTGGAGTCCATTCGACTCCATTTTCGAAAGCACAAAATGATCAATCCGTTGCTCTGGCCACCGCAAGAGTGAAACCGTCGGCAACTGCTGTATCCGCACCGGCTGAAATGACCAAAACATCTTGCCCTGCTCAAAATCAATCGACTCCCTCGACGGCACCGCAGCTTGACTGGATGCAGGCATCACAGCACCATTCTTGATCCACGTCTCAACGTCCTGTATCTGGCGATCAGACAGACGTCCCGATGGCGGCATTTGCAAATCATGATCGTATCGAACAGATTGAAGCAGCAGACTCGCTGCTGGATCTCCGGGAACCAAAGCGGGTCCGCTATCACCACCGTGCAAGATTGAAGAACTGGAATCAAGACGCAACGATGCATGCAATGTCTCGGCATCCACGGAATGACATTCATAGCAAGACTCTGCGAAAAGCGGTCGGATGCGACGTTCGTAAAAGTCAGTCCCGTCGGCGCGCAATTCACACGCAGTCCCGAGCAATATGACGAAGCATAAAAAGACTGATCGGTGGTGACCAAGTTTTTTGTGATCAAAGATCAGCATTGAATGAGCCTCCGAAAACGCCTCATCGTTACCTCGATTGTTCTTGAGCTTCGCTTTCATTCACCCAATCCGGCAATGCACCGTCACCGGTGGATTCACCGGCACACAACCAGGCAAGATTAAAACTCGCCATTCGAGAACCCGAATGCTCGTAGTGCAAGAAAATCAAACCCTCGGTAGCGGTTCCCTTTCGCCCCGCGTTAAGCGACGAGTAAGCAAACGAATCTTTTTCGACAAGACGCTTCAAAGGCCAATGCTTGCCACCATCAAAGCTAACCCACACCGTCCCGTTCCGGCGTGCCGATGGATCATCGCAATTACTGAATATCAAGATGTCCCGACCCTTGATTGGTAAACGCACCAACCCCGCCATGCAACCGTAATTGGTATTTTGCGGTCCGTCCGGAAGAACCTCACAGATGGATGCTGGACCCCAAGTCGCAGCGGAGTCCTTACTGGTGGCAGTCCAACGACGACGCGGATTCTTCCCCTCGGGCGCCCAATGCCGTCGAGAATTGTAGTAAACACTGCCATCAGATAATTCTGCGAGTGTCGCTTCACCTGTACCATTTTCCGGAAAGGGCTCGCTTGATTGCCAGGTTCTTCCACCGTCATCGCTGTAGATCGCATTAGTAAAATGAGTCGGCCAAATGCTTTCAGGTCGATTTCCGTCACCATAGAAACGCGTGGCACGAACAAGTCGCCCTGCATGTTCACCACGCGTTAAAGTGACTCCATGCTCGTTCATGTGCATTGACGGAATTCGTCCGTCACGATCCGGTTTGATATTGGTCACCTGTTTCTGCCAACTGCGACCGTCATCAGAACTTCGGTAAATCGACAGCGGCGCAGGCGGGTGATTCTCCTCCACAAAGGCAAGGATATCTCCCGTAGATTCATCGACGATCGTGCCTCCTCCGTGAATCCCTTTTGGGGCAATCGTGATCTCTTCACCCCACGTGCTGCCGCCATCTTCACTACGACACGCACGGATGTGAGATGAGCCCCAAGTTGCCAAGACCGTTCCCCGCTTGGTCACCACCACATTAGGAAACCGCTCATTTTTGAAAACTGAATTCACCTGAAATTCAGGTTCACCTACAAACGCCTCCAGCGGACCGTCTTGACTAAGAGCCTCAGCATTGATCAGCACCGGCATATGCAAAGCAGCAAAAATGATCAAACCCATTCGGTATCTCTGATACACCATGTCTCACAACTCCTTTTCTACGCATCCTGTAATCAAAAAATTTCCCCTAGCCTCTCACCACTCCAAGTGACGATTCCTGCCGCCAACCCACCATGCACGGGACGTTTTGTGTCGGCTTCAGCGAGCAATCGCCACCGAGGTGAACGGCTGCCTTGGAAACGATCCTGAATCATAACGCATCCGAGTGCTCACTGCTGCAAATCAACGAACGACGACAGGAAGAGCAAGACAAGCATCCGCCACCTTGTCACCGAAGAAGTCAATGCCTGCGTGACTAGTTAACCGCGAGTATCAGTCAGCAACCAGCAACTAACAGAGAAGAGTAATCTTCGAAAATCGGTGCGTTTCCAAACACGACCACTGGAACGCGATTCCAGCACCGATCGGCGAGGTTTCCCGCTTGGCTGGTGCGGTCGCCTAACGAGGCAGCGCAGACTTCATTGACGGGCAGATCGCCGCAGAATCAATCTATCTCGGCGCAAACCTCAAGTTCAAAGGCTCTCGCTGGGACCCAATGACTCATCAGCACGAACTATTTTCCAAGTCGCCAGAGGCCTCGATTGAGACGGAACTGCTGAGAAAAATGGACTGCAGTGGTCAAGTTTTCTGTAAGACACGCACACGATGCTCAATGACCCATCGCGGTGATCGTTGAAAGCCATTGACTCCCAACAGAGCCTTGAACCGGATCGCGGCCCGTCGACTTTTCAGCGACAAAGGGGATTACGACATCCCCCACCGTTGCTCCGGAACCGAGACAAGGTCAATCTCGGCACAATAGGTACCAAATGCCCAATGCCAAATGCCAAATGCCCAATGATTCAGTGTGAAATGCGATAGGAACAGGATGTCTCAGCTTGGCAGAACCGGCAAACTATCTTCCTGAATCTTCTGAGCCTTGTCCGTACTTACGTGATCGCTGTGGCAAGCTGCCTTACCCTCCTCGCCACCCAAGGCTTTCTTGGTCTTGCTGGCCAACTTATGAATTTCTTCGGGACTCAACACGCCACGTTTTTCAAGAATCTCAACCTGATCCGAGGACAGTGCCGCTGTCACCTTTGCCTTACCACGCTGATAGTCTTCGGACTTGCCGGAAGCAAATTCCTGAATCTCCTTGCTGATTCGCACACTACACCAATCATGGCCGCACATGGCACAGAAATCAGTGTCAACATCCAGATCCTCATCATGGAATGCTCTTGCTGTGTCGGGATCAAAGCTGAGTTCGAAATGCTTCTCCCAATTCAAAGCGGCACGAGCTTTGGTGAGCTCATCATCACGATCACGGGCCGCTGGAATTCCCAAGGCGACGTCGGCGGCATGGGCGGCTATTTTGTACGCGACGCAACCCTGCTTCACATCGTCTTTTTTGGGCAACCCGAGATGCTCCTTTGGCGTCACATAGCACAGCATGCTGGCACCGTGATAAGCAGCCGAAGTCGCCCCAATGCAACTAGTGATGTGGTCATAGCCCGGGAAAATATCGGTTACCAAGGGACCCAACACATAAAACGGCGCACCATGGCATAACTGCCGCTGCAATTTCATGTTGTACTCAACTTGATCAAACGGCACATGTCCGGGTCCCTCAATCATGACCTGCACACCTTGTCGCCAAGCTCGCTCAGTCAACTCACCAAGGGTTGCCAACTCAGACAACTGAGCCTGATCGGTTGCGTCTGCCAACCCGCCCGGACGCAATCCATCACCGATTGAAAACGTAACGTCATACTCTCGCATCACGCGACAAATCGCTTCCCAGTGGTCGTACATCGGGTTTTGCTTACCGTGCACGAGCATCCACTTGGCAAGCAGGGATCCGCCGCGACTGACAATACCTATCAGCCGCTTCTGCACAAAATCCAGATGCTCCCTCAGCACTCCGGCATGGATAGTGAAGTAATCCACACCCTGCTTGGCCTGATGCGAAAGGGTTTCCAAAATGATCTCTGGCGTCAGTTCCTCCAGCTTACGCCCGATGATCATTGAGTAGATAGGAACGGTGCCAATAGGAACATTACTGTTCTGAATGATCGCCTCGCGACATGCGTCTAAATCTCCGCCCGTGGAGAGATCCATGACAGTGTCCGCACCCCATTTTTCCGCCCAGCGAAGCTTTTCGACCTCCTCGTCGGTGCTTGATGAGACCGGAGAAGCACCCATGTTCGCATTAATCTTTGTTTTGGTCGAACGGCCAATCGCCATCGGATCGAGGTGGTGAGCAAGATGAACCTTGTTCGCGGGAATCACCAAACGGCCAGCTGCGACCTCTTCGCGAACCTGCTGAGCGGTCAGGTGACTTTCACGCTCAGCAACTCGAACCATCTGGGGCGTGATCACGCCAAGCCTTGCCGATTCAAGTTGTGTCTCGGGCTCGAATCCAGAATGGAAGGACACGTGTCGCAACGTTCCATCGGACTGTTCAAAACAGACCTGATCAATGCCGGGGCTGTAAGCCTGCAACGAAATGCCAGAACTCTCTTCAGGAACGCTGGTCTTCCACCCCTCGGGCAAAAAGTCCCAAGCCGTTCGATCTGATACCCCTGGCATGCCGGGGGTATCCGGAGATGCAAAGGTTCTGGCACCCTCAACGCCGGGGGCAATGGTCGGTGGCAAGGCGAAACTGCCGGGAGTGGTTCCGGCCTTTGTGCTGGAGGGGTTGTTTCCCATTGGCGGCAACACGTAGGCGGAGTCGTCGGGCGAATGAGTCATGGCAATTCCAAGCAGAGTTGAGCGTCAGTTTCTAATTTCCGACTCGCAACACGTGAACGGAATCAAACCGCTAAAACCACCGTTGCTCGTCGACCAACCGTGGAGCCGCCTGCTAGGTAACACCACCACTGGACCTACATTCTTGCACTTTTCTGGGAAAAACACAGGGACGTGAAGTGAAAACAAATTCAACAATGATTTTAGGAAAACAGGGCTTCTATCACCGATGAGGGTCAAACTCGCCATTTACCGCCCATCTGACCCGAGCAATGCCTCCAAAATCGTCACCAAGTTCCCATTTGAGAGGGCAAATTCCGATTTTGGTTACTCCCTTTTCTTGGATCAACTGCTCTCCATGCTGAATCGCTGTCATTAGCTCTCTGGCTCTCCCCATTTTCAGACGAACCAATTCCCGCAACCCTTGAAACACTCGCGGCGGGCATCTGATTCGTCTCAGGAGGCCGATTTATCGATCGCTGCGTTCAATACAGTCAACTTCCCCGATTCCATACTGTTTCGTCAGTTGCCACATCGATCGGATCTCTGGCGGATCTCATCCATCCGACCAATTTCTCATCAGGAATCGAGAACCAAACCAAGACAGGGGCATCTCGCCCAATTCTGCAGTTCTGCACAACGTGGTAACCACCCGGCAAATCAACCAAACTGCAGGCCACCATAACTTCCTTTTGGATCACAACCTCACCCAATGAGCATCCTACTTAACCGATACCCGTTCAGCCAAATTGACGCTCAGCCCCCAATTCGATGACCCGTTATTGGTTTGCGTTCTGAAACCCTACAACGCACGACCCAAGTTCCCTGAATCCACGCATTCCCTCAATCCATGCATTCCCTCAATCCATGCAAAGAACAGGCCATCAAACCCACCGAAAAGGGATCATCCTCGAACCGCCTACCCCTGACTCGGCTTGGGCTCATTTGAAAGGATGAAAAAATTTGAAACGGGACGAATCGCCATTCGACCGCTCCTTCATCCGCACATTGATTTTCGCCAAGATACTCGCGGTATTCAAATCATGATGCAGATGAACCAAAAGATTGATTTTGAGGATCCCAAGAAACAACCTAGCTACTGCAGTTCGACGACCCCAAAATTGGATGTGTCTTCCCAAGAGTCATCTTCGGTGTGATTCCACTTAGCAACTGCTTCTCGACCTACCCCACCTCGGTTGTCATTAACTTGCATTTCCACACCCATTTTCCGACCCACCTCAAGCTTGTCTCCGACTATCAGGATCGACATTTCAACAAGATAGCCATCGGCGGTCTTTGATGCCGATGCAACGAACTCGTCATGCACGTAACCTTCACCTTGACCGGACCGTCTGCCCTCATAATTCGAGCGGTATTGCGCATCATCAAATTGGTAAAATATGCTCCGCTTGAAATTGCGATCCAAAAACAACTCCACCGAATCCTGCTCCCAATCGTCTCCGGCATCAACGGATAATTTAGAATCGCTCACATGCCACAGAGCATAGAGGTGCTGTTCATCCCACAATAACTGCACACTTGCAGTTGCCATGTCCTTCGCATCCATGCGCAGCAAACTTGCCACCGATCGATTGACCGATACAGGAGAGGACTTCTTCCACACTTCATCAACCATCCCGTCAATCGTTGGTGATGCTTGCTTGGCTTGGATCACCTGCGGTTTCTTTACACCTTTCTTAGTCAACTCTTGACCCGGGCATGAAAAACAACTCATCGACACCAAAAAAATCACGCGTGTGGACCGCCACATGATGAACACCAAGTAGATACGAAAGGAAGCAGGTAAAAAAACGGCTCTTTTACGGACCCAACCGGTCACGCACAAGCGGTTGACCCAATATAGCCAAAACAAGAAACGATCTGAACCGAATCAATCACTTTACGTGCAAACCTGACTCAACCTCCTCGCATTGAATCCCGGATCGTTCAGGCGATGCAACGGATCGACTTGATACAAAAAAATTTCGAAGACCGGATAAAGTCCACCACAATCTCTCAATCAAGGAAAACCTTGACGCACCATTTTGACGTGCTTTGCGAAGGGGCGTATCTTAATACGCTAAAGAAAAGCAGGAAGACAGCTCGATCATGCCCACAGAACGTCCTCCGCTTTCTCTCACAAGTCACGCCCCCTGGCCCAAGTCAATCAGGCTCCTCAGGAACAAGATCCATCCTTGCCAACACATACCCATGAATCCGCCTGATACAACGTCCGAAACAGCCGCCCCGACTCCGAGGCCGTATTCGGCAACTTGGTACCATCACCTCCTTGAAACCCTCGGCGATGGTGGTTGCAAACAACTTGGTTATTACGAAATCCCCGACGATTTCACTCTCTCAGTCGTGATCCCGGTTTACAACGAACAAGCGACATTAAAAGAAATCGTAAACCGCGTTGCTGCAGTTCCAATTCGAAAAGAAATCATCTTGGTCGATGACTGCAGCGTTGATAATTCCCGGGAATTGATTCACGAGATTCATCGAACCCGGGAAGCTGACGAAGAAAATCGGATCGTGGTTGAGTTGCACGACCGGAATCGCGGCAAAGGCGCATCCTTACGCACAGGATTCGCACGAGCCAGCGGAAACGTGATCATCATTCAAGATGCTGACCTTGAATACGATCCGTCCGAATACCCAACGCTTCTCCAGCCGATTGTCGAGGGTAAAGCGGATGTCGTCTTTGGCAGCCGATTTCTCGGAGACCGGCCGCATCGCGTATTGTATTTCTGGCATTACTTGGGAAATAAATTCCTCACCATGCTCTCAAATTGCTTCACCAATCTGAACCTTACGGACATGGAGACCTGCTACAAAGTCATCAATCGTCAGGCACTGCAAAGTATCCTACCGACACTTCGACAAAATCGATTTGGCTTCGAACCTGAACTGACGGCAAAAGTTGCGAGACGGGGATTGCGCATCTTCGAAGTAGGAATCAGTTACTCTGGCCGAACCTACTCGCAGGGAAAAAAAATTGGGTGGAAAGATGGTGTTCAGGCGATCTGGTGCATCCTTCGCTACGCAGTCAAAGATTGAAGTAACCTTCAGGCTCCTCACAAAAGTGATCGCTGGCGCCTTGCCAAAACAAACCCCGCAAAATCCAATCCAAACCACTAACGCATCACCAAGCCGAATGCATTAAGCCACGATGAGGAAAGATGCGTCGGAGGCACTCAGATTACCCACGACAAAAACCCCGTAGACTTTCTCGGATTTGACAACGCTAATCGAATAATCAGCGAAAAATGCGTGAGACAAACTTGTTGAATCCAATTCCAACCTAAACAAATCGAGCACTAAAAGATGCGATTTCTTTTCACCGCCAATCATGCCGCGCCTGTTTTTTCTCTGGTGCTTTCTGTTGTTTTCACCACCAATTCACTTGGGGAAGAATTTGCAATTTGGCCAGAATCCCTTCCCGAGGGCTCCGTGGTCATCGAATCTGAACGAGCTGAAATTCTGAAGAAAAAAACAACCACGGAACGAATCGCCTTCGTGGATCAACCAACTTTAACCGCATATCCGGCGAAGGGAAAAAATGCCAACGGTTGTGCAGTGATTATCTGTCCCGGTGGCGGCTACAACATTCTGGCGTGGCCCAAGGAAGGACTTGAAGTGGCCGAATGGTTTAATTCGATTGGCGTCAGCGCTTTTGTCCTCAAATATCGAGTCCCTCGACGTGATCCCGACCGCATACACTGGGAGCCGATGCAAGATGTCCAACGCGCTATTCGCTTGGTGCGTCATCAATCAGAGAAGTGGAACATCGATCCTAGCCGAATTGGCACGCTTGGTTTTTCGGCCGGAGGGCACCTCACCGTCATGTCGGGTGTGCAATACAAAACCCAATGCTATCCGGCTGTTGACGAAGCTGATAAGCAAAGTTGCCGACCTGATTTCATTTGCCCCATCTACTGCGCCTACCTAGGTGACAAATACGATGACCGAACCAATAGCCAACTTGGCCCTCTCGTGACTGTTACACCCCAAACACCACCCACCTTTCTCGCCGTCACTTGGGATGATGCCATGCGAGGCGCTCAGTCGGCATCTTTATTTGCCAGATTACGAGAGAACAATGTCCAATCTGAATTGCACATTTACACCAAAGGTGGACATGGGTACGGCATGCGTGCCTCAGACTTTCGAGTCTCTCAATGGCCTCAGCAGTTGAAAGGTTGGATGCAGTCTCAGGGATTGCTGGAGAATCGCTAATCAGGATTGCCAACACAGTTAACGATGAACCACCAAAACCTAACCTGCGAATTAAATTTAATCTGCGGAGCCTCCATCGGATCAAGGCAAGCAGATGGCGATCAACCCTTCAACTCAGGCGGCATCGCTTTCGCAGCTTGGTCGAGACAGGTTCAGCGCAATGAGGCGGCAACGCCAATCAAGGCACCAGATTACCGCATCAGTGAACGTTGCCACGCACTTCGCCCCAACTGTAAATATGCCCATCATCATTGACGATCGTCGATTCTCGGCAGCAGCCTGAACACCGGCGACGGCAATCGCTAGAATCTGATCGGGAACCAAACATCGCTAACAACAGGAAAACAGGAAATGACGGCACAAGATAAAGCAATTGAACTCGGAGTTTCTCTGGAGCCGCAAGAACAAGGCTATCTTAATCTCTGCATTCGCAGCGGAAACCAACTAATCACCTCGGGTCATGTCAGTGATCTCAAAGGAATTCTTGGAAAAGACGTCAGCGTGGAGGATGGCTATGAAGCGGCCAAAGATTGCATGAAAAAAATCCTTCGCAGTGTGCATGCTACCCACGGAACCTTGAATCAATTGAGAGTCATTAAACTCTTCGGAATGGTTTATTCCGCTCAAGATTTCACCGATCAACACTTGGTCATCAACGGTGCCTCTGACTTGGCTCATCAGATATTTGGAAAAGATGGCGACGGCTACCATGCGAGAAGCGCCGTTGGATTTGCGGCCTTGCCCACTGGAGTGGCTGTCGAAATTGAAGCGGTCTTCGAAATTATCGAATAAGCTGCACCTCTTCATAAGCCCGCGGCAAACAATAGGCCGCCTGAATGATTGCGGGCAGGTATCAAGCGTCTGACATCAGGCACGGGGTAGCTCAAGTCTGGTAGCTCAAGTCTGGCGTCAGACGTCAAGAAATTCACGACACGCTAATTCTTCCATTGAATCTTGGCAACGTAGATACTGTTATCAGCACCTTGTTCGTTATCGACTGGGATAATCACTGACGGCTTCTTCCAGGTTTGCATCCATTCAGTCACAACGACCCAAGTCTCCGTGCTGCTAATGTCCACCACTCCAAAATTCCCCAGCCGAGCACCACGCTCAGGCACAAGGATTCGCTCGGTCGAACGAATCACTCGCAGGTTGCGTTGATCAACCTTCGCGATAAACAACGGCGCTCGGTGACGAAACACGTGATCATTTCCTGCACCCCTTCGAGTGTAGACGAGGTACAAGTCACTCTTGTGCTGCACCCAGTGTTGCTGAGTGTTGTAATTTCCCAAGTCCTCACCATCATCGAATAACCAAGGAACGGGCTCGCTGTAATGCAATCCATCCTGGCTGCTACAAACATAACCGGCCTGGTCATTCCTGAGAGTGAGAAAGAAACGCTCTCCCACCTTGGTAACAGATGGTTCGTACAATCCCCTGCCACCGGGAACAGTCAGCTCCGTGCCATGCTCAAGATATTTGAGTTCCTCACCATCAAAAGAGCACAAACATACGGTGACCCCATAATCGCTGGCTGTCGGGACCTTAAAATACACAGGCAACAGTACCTTCCCATCTTGCAGGTCGTATCGTTGAACACTTCCTGCTCCGCAGTTTTCAAACCGTAACTGATTCGGCATGACCAGCTTCTTGGGAGGGCTCCAGCTATCCTGCTTTGCATCGTAAACCGAATAGGCAGTGTAGCGAGGCCGAACTTTCATCACGTGACCATCCTGGTAACGCACGGACTGACCAGTGCCTAGCAAACATCCAGACTCTTTGTGCCATAGCGGAACAAAATCACAGATAGTTTCCTCAATTGAATCACCAATCTGCCATCGGGCAAAACCGTTTTGCGGTAAAAGCTCAGACCATGTGACACCCTGATCATCACTGAACGAAGAACTCACGGCCGTAAACGTATCAGACCCGGTAACATTGAGCCGCTGAGACGTCATAACAATTCTCTGACTCCCCAAGCCGCTATCGACCGGAACCACGCCTGCCCGGGCGTGCACCCAGCATGTCTTGCCGTCATAACCGGATCGGACAACCTCGGTCTCAAGACGAAAGTCAATCGATGCTTCAGCATCGGAAATATTCACTTTGAGATCAGCATCACCTCGATGAATTGCCTGCTTGATCAGTGCGGGTTTATCAGTTGTGATCGAGTCAAAACCCAACTCACTAAAACGTCGCGCCTCCGCTGGATTATTGACGGTCCAAACGTGCAACTCAAATCCCGCCTCTGAGACACGCTTGGCGTAGGCCTCATCAATCAGGGGCAATTTACCCTGTGTCCCCAATCCGGTTGCCCCGGTACCCCGCAAAGTCTCAATGACTTGACCTAGATCGGGCGTCCACCCCGTTTTACCTGAACGTTGCTTGTACCCCGTCAACCAATTGACTTTGTATTGTGGCATCGCTCGACGCACCGCTTTAACCACATCCTGATTGAAGCAAATAATCAAAATCTGTTCATCGTTAAGCCCCGACCTCTTGAGCTGCTGATTCAATACGGGAACGATTTCCGGACCGCATTTGATCTCCACCAAAATTTTCTTTCCCGGCGGAATCAACTCCAGAACTTCCTCCAGCGTGGGGATCTGCTCACCGGCGAATTCCGCGTTTTTCCAACTTCCAACATCCAGTTTCTTGAGTTCCGCCACGGTGGAACGGGAAACAGACAACACTGGGCTGCCCGGTGAGGTACGAGCTGTATCTTTATCGTGAATGCAGACAATTTCGCCATCAGCGGTCAGATAAAAGTCGCCTTCGATCGCATCTGCATTCTGCTCCCAGGCAAGCTGAAATGCTGCAAGCGTGTTCTCAGGTGCATCAAACGAAGCACCACGATGAGCAACAATATCCTGAGCTTGCGAAGACTCAATCTTGAGACTGAGAACGATAAAAATGGCGAGGACGATAAAGCGGTGCATGACAAATCCATCCAAACAAAAACAGCGTTAATATCAATTTAAAAAGCGAGTCACGAACGAGACCACTCATCCACAACGAACTCGAATACGATGCCAACTAACACCGAAGTTCAAACGGATTCACAAAGAGGGAATCGAGAAAACCACGAGATACCGCGAAACGTCACTCGAGAGCACCGAAAACAAATCTGAGCTGATAATCTGAGCTGATAATCCTCGACAAGATACTTGAAAACGGTGCGCCACGCTCCCTTTTGTCTCTTATTGGGCAGTGAATCCTGTCAGAACGCGAAATGGCTAAAGGCGAGAAATTAAAATGCGACGTCACTCCATCCACATCTTACGATTACAGAACACATAGCGGAGCATCCCACCAAGCTTGGCAATCGCAACGGATGTTCATCAAAACATTTAAAATCTTCTCGTGATCAAACCGCTTTCCCAACTCCCAAACGCAACGACTTTCTAAGACCAATCAGGCAAACATCTTTCTTTCGACCACCAACACGACACAATGACGATTAATTAAAATCACCATACAATAATGATGGAAGTCCCCAGAGACTCTTCACCTATCCAGCTTACACCAGCATTAACATCGCTATGACTCAGCAAGCCACTCGCCTTTCTCGTCGTCAATTCGTACGCCAAACCGCCGCAGCGGGTTGCCTTGCATCGGCAATTGCCATCGATGCAAACCAGAAAGCTCTCGGTGCCACCGATCACCAAATGCGACTCGGACTTGTCACTTACCTCTGGGGAAAGGACATGAGCTTACCCAAGTTACTGACAACTTGCGAAGCATCGGGGATTGCCGGAGTGGAACTACGAACACAACACGCCCACGGCGTTGAGCCGTTACTTAGCAAGCAGGAACGCAGTGAGGTACGCAAACGCTTTGCAGACAGCCCCGTTGAACTTGTAGGGTACGGATCCAATGCTCAATATCACGAAGACAACCCGAAACGCCTCGCCGAGAACATTGAACTCACTAAGCGTTATGTAGGATTAATGCACGACTGCGGAGGATCGGGCGTTAAGGTAAAACCCAATGGATTCGTAAATGGAGTGGACAAAGAGAAAACGATTCAGCAAATAGGTGAATCACTGAACCAGGTTGCAGAGTATGCCGAGGGATACGGTCAGCAAATCCGGGTAGAAGTGCACGGCAAAGGAACGAGTGAACTACCAGTCATTCGCGATATCTTCCAGATAGCTGACCATCGAAATGCGACCGTCTGCTGGAATTCAAATGACGTTGACTTGATCGGCCTGGGTCTAGAACCCAATTTCAACATGGTCAAGGATCGGTTTGGTGACACAGTACACATCAGAGAATTAAACGAAGGGAAATATCCTTATGTTGATTTGATGAAACTGTTCCTTAACATGAACTACCAAGGTTGGATTCTTTTGGAAGCCAGAACTAACCCCAAAGATAAAGTTGCGGCATTAACTGAGCAAAAAATGCTTTTTGAAAAGATGCTTAGGCAGTAACTGCACTGCACCTTCGCAGGGGAAAGTGCAGGCTTAATCACCCTGATGTGTCAAGCGATGATGCCCAATCCGCAAATAAAGCTACAACGATCACATTTGATCATCATGGCAAAACCCGCTACGTCGGCAATGTCATTCCACCCACAGAAGAACTGAATTTCGATAACGTGCTTGGGGGACCAGTTGTTTGCTCAACCGCAGAACATTGCATCGCAATTTCTTTCCAAGGATCCATCAACCCTGAGTCCAATGGAAAAAAACAACTTACAACACCAGAAAAGAGTCTTAGACGAACAAGGCTTCTGTCTTCTTCCAGAATGCCTTGAGGTCACTCTCGCTGATAAAATCCTGGCGGCTTGCCAAAAATCATTTGAAAGTGAGCGGAAATCAAAACTGACAAGCAGCAGCCGAGGGCATATCTACGCGGCGAGGAACCTCATCAGAAGCGTACCGCTAGTCAAAGAATTTTGGCAACACGGTTCTTTGCGGGTATTTTTAAATAGCTGCCTGGGTGCAAAATTCGGCCTAGTAAGAGTCCTCTATTTTGACAAACCACCGAAACGAACCTGGGCGTTGGCATGGCACAAAGACACCGCGATCCCGGTTCGTGAACATCTTGAGCAATCGAGACATTTCACTCGTCCAACAACCAAAGCCGGTGTGCCGCATGTGATCGCATCTGACACAATCTTAAGATCAATGGTTACCCTTCGAGTGCATCTTGACGAGGTGATCGATGACAATGGACCACTGAAGGTGATCCCCCAGAGTCATCTCAGTAACGACTGCCTAGGACTTGGCGAAGAAAATGCGCACACGGTGCTTGCCAAAAAGGGTGAAGTTCTAGCCATGCGTCCACTAATCACGCATGGCAGTGCTGCTTCAAAACCCGGAACGCGATTGCACAGAAGAATCCTTCACCTCGAATACGCTTCCGATAAGACCCTGCCGGACAATTATCAATGGCATGATTTCGTGAACGCATCGGACAAAAAATAAGCCTCTTTGTCTGGTCTGATCCGCCATCAGCGATGACTCACTCGCGACCGGGTCGATCCACTCGAACTGAGATCAGTCGACCATATTCAACCTCGGTCACATATAAAGTTCGACGATCAGGACCACCAAAACAGAGATTCGAGGGCCGGCTGCCCAGCACAGAGATTTCCTTCAACAACTTTCCCTGGGGACTGAGTTTCACCACGGTCCCTTTTCCGTATCGTGTCACGTACAGGTTGCCGTCAACGTCACATCGCATTCCATCAAAGCCATGGTCTTCGAACGAGATAAAAAGCTGCTTATCTTTCAGGTTACCTTCCTTGGTTATCCTGAATTTCCAAATTTTTCGCTGCTTTGATTCATTGACATAAAGGATGCTTCCGTCCGGACTGACCTCAATACCGTTGGTTGTGCCCATATCTTCCACAAGACAATGACAATGCCCATCGATATCAATCCTCCAAATCTTGCCCGTATCATTTTTCCAATCAGGATCGCTCGCAAAGAGTGTTATTCCATCTGACGCAACAGCCAAATCATTCGGCTGGTTCATTGTTGGATCATGCGCGTGAACGGCAATTTTTTTTGATACCGGATCCACCGCTAAAACCTGATGTCCAACATAATCCGCAACGAACATGACACCATCTTTGGAGAAACGAATTCCGTTACCGATACTCCCTTCCGGTAAATCAACAAAAACAGAACTCACACCATTGGAAAAGATACGCCCAATGGTCCCCTGACGCTGATAATTGACTGCGTAGACAAACCCATTTTGATCGCAAGCGGGACCTTCAATCCCATCAGTGAACAGGTGAGGCTGCGTCAGCGCGCGCGGAATCCAGTTCGGCTCAGCAGACTCAAAGACAGTATCGGCCGACCCACCAAACTTGGCCGGCAATGGCATCTGGTTAAACCGCTGATCCGACCGATTGGCAATTCGATATTCCCAGTGTCCGCAAAGATCCCGATGCTGCTTGCCAGAAACCAATCGGAGAGGGGAAAGTGGTTTCGCATCCTCCGAGCAAATCACCAAGAGATGATAGTCACCAGGCTGCACAACATGATCAGGCACTCGAAAGACAACGTGATCTCCACTCAACGAATCGCGAATTAATGGATGCCCATCAATCCAAGCATTCGTGATAGATTCCGTTCCGCCTTCTAAAACGCACGAGGACGGAGGCACATTCTTTGCAATCTTGACAACACTTCGATACCAATTCACTTCCGTTGGCTTTTTCAACGCCCAGTGACTTGACGTTTTATCAACATCCGCCGAGACCACCATCTTGCACCAATGCTGTCTCGGGTTTGGAAGAGTCTGTCTCGAGGATAAGTCATCGGAGGAATCGCCCGACGCGGCATCTTTGAATTGAAACGGTTGCCCACCAATGAATTGATCGCTTGTAATGGTGGGGCAAACATGTCGCTCAATGTGGGAAATGATGCGGCGAGTCCCTTCGTGGTGACTCACATAGGGCCAACGCTCAGGGTTGTACATGGAATCCGTCATGTCACGCATTAACACAACATTCTTTCCATTACGAGCCATTTGACGCAATCCAAATGGCCTTCCCAGTACGCACATGTTGACGTGAACTCCCGTCAAAATTACGTTTCGAATGCCGTTACTTTCAAGAATATTCCAGACCTCGTCACCACGATCAGTGATGTAATCTACCCCCGCGTCCATCTTGATGGTGGATAACTGCATCTTCCATGGCATCTTGGGATTTCTTCCCAAAGCTTTTAATTCCTTCGCCCACTTGGCGTGTTCATCGGCATCGTCATCCTCACCTCCATCTGATTGGTCAATCGGATAGACAACCGCTTCCTCCGAAGGAATCTGGCTGCACCAATCTTCGATTTCATGAGGCAGTGCCTTAGATTGCGGCGCGGCCATCGCCCTGGCGCGAGCTGGGTGCCCTTCGTATGCTTCCATGCAATCGCTGGGAGCATGAATGATGATTGCACCACGCTCACGTGCCTCCTGCACTACCTGATTCAAGCGTGGAGCAAAAGCTTCCAACCGCCGAACTGCATTCAAACAATGATGGTAATCCCAAACGTCGCAGACGATGACAGCGGTCTCGCCGGGGTCCCAATCTTCTTCTCTTTTCTGCATCGAGAATTTGTCAGAACCATCAATGACAACCTGATGCCTCAGCTGAACCTTCATGACTTTTTGACCAGACGATTCTTCGCAAGCTAACCCGACACAAAGCAAGGTGAATACAGCTAGGAGATAACGACGCATTCGAACCAACCCCATCTTTCAGAGAAGCACAATGTGAACTTCATGACATTCTATGCCATCGAAGCTCTCCATTGGTCGAAAAGGTTGCTGGTTTCCGATTTGGTGCAAATCGAACCTCCGAACATTCACTCCGCAGAATCGTGCAGTGTTTCCTTACACGCAAACCCCCAGACGATCGGAATCACCTTGAGCAAATGATCAACCGATGTCTGGAGTAAGCTGAAAACTGGACGCGCGAGCATGAGCATCAGCTTTCTGAAGAAGACCCGTCGCCTAAGAATTCAACGCGTCCAGTCTTGACGTCATAGATGGCGCCTCGAATCACAATCTCACCATCTCTGACGGATTGCGCGATCGCATCGCTGCGCCGCACAATCTCTTGCACCGATCGAATAACATTCCGCTCGGCTATTTCGTCAACCAATGGTTCCTCGATTGAAACGACTTCCCCGGTCTGATCAAAAAATCTTGATCGATCGCTTGCCAATTCCGAATCGACACACGGCTTGATCTCATTAACAATCGCCTGCAAGTTCTGGCATCCGGTTTCTTCCGAAACCGTTTTCTCGGCAGCAACAAACTCCGCCGATGCCGTTACCGCACCGCATCGAGTATGCCCCAATACCAAAACGACTTTTACGCCCGCGACTTTGACCGCGTACTCAAGACTACCGAGTGACTTGGTTCCAACCACGTTCCCGGCAACTCTCAGGCTGAAAATGTCGCCAACTCCAAGATCGAATACGATCTCCGCTGGCACTCGTGAATCGATGCAACTCAGAATCGCCGCTACGGGACTCTGTCCGTCAGCGGTTGAACGCACCTGCCGAATCAAATCACGATTGAGCCTTCGGTCCTCGACAAACCGCTGGTTTCCTTCGGCGAGTAATTCCAACACCTCTTCTTGCGTCAACTGCAGTTGAGTTTCAGATGTCGAATAATCCGGAAACTGCATCACATCCTCAAACGCCGGGAACCGCGAAAAACCCTTGAGGTTAATAAGTATCTTTCGGTCGGGTGCGACATTGTTTTGAAAATCGCGAATCAGACTCAAAACATCTGGATCAATGTAATCTGACGCGCTGGCATCAATCTGAACGCGACTGCCATGCGATAAGCCATCAAGCACATTTTCGATTGCAGCTCGATTCAGAAAGCTCACTTGGCTACCCAGATCAACCTGCGTGAGGTTGCCCGCGAGATGCAAGTCCAAAACACGTCGCACTGGCCTGCGAAGATTACTGTTGAGAATGAACATGATGGCAACGCCGAGACCGATCAGAATTCCATACAATAAATCGGTCATGACAATCGCAACCACTGTCACGATGAACGGAATGAACTGATAACGACCCGCATCCCACATCTGCCGAAAGACCTTTGGACTGGCAAGCCGAAAACCAGTCACCAGCAAGATTGCCGCAAGTGCCGAAAGAGGAATCATGTTCATGTAAACCGGCAAAATCGCAACGCTCGCAATCAGTAACACTCCGTGCACTAACGCAGAACCCTTGCTCTTGGCGCCCGAGTTCACGTTCACGCTACTGCGGACAATCACCGAAGTCACCGGCAAACCGCCGATCAAGCCACACGTTAAGTTTCCACATCCCTGAGCGATTAACTCACGACTCGAAGGTGATTTTCGCTTTTTCGTGTCAAGCTTATCCACCGCCTCTAGATTCAAGAGGGTCTCGAGCGAGGCCACCACGGCAATGGTGAAGGCACCCAAGTAAATTGCGTAATTTCCTAACTGTGAGAAGTCCGGATGGCGGAGGAACCCCAGTAACTCCGAAGGCGTCTCGGGAACCGGTATTTGCACCAAATGTAAACCGCTAATTTCCCAGTTCTCTCCCCAAGGCTTAAATAACAAACCCATGAAAGTTCCGAACAGCACAACAAGCAGTGGAGCTGGAACCAGAGACTGCCGCAACGCGGGAACACGATTCCAAGAAATCAAAAAAACCACCGACAACAATCCGATGACAAGAGCACCAAGATGAACCTCGCCACCAAGTGTTAACAACAGTTCGGAAAAGGTGTTTTGTTGATCCGGTTGTTGAAATGACATCTCCCCCTCCGGGTCGGCGTCATGGCCAACCACGTGCGGGATTTGTTTCAAAATCAATATCACACCGATCGCAACAAGCAGACCCTTGATCACACTCGAGGGAAAATATGACGACAGCACACCACCTTTTGCGATCCCAAATCCGATCTGAATCACACCCGCCAATGCAACCGCGAGAAGAAATGCCTCAAAAGAACCAAGCGTCTGGATCTGCGCCGCAACGATTGCAGTCAACCCCGCCGCCGGTCCACTTACACTCGTGTGAGATCCACTAAGCAGTGCGACGACCGTTCCGCCAACAATGCCCGAAAGTAATCCCGAAAAAAGATCGGCACCGGACGCCAAAGCGATCCCGAGGCAAAGCGGAACCGCGACGAGAAAAACAACTAATCCAGAAACGCAGTCTCTAAAAAAATCAGCTGTTCTGTAATTCTTGAGATCAACCGTAGTAGACATGGGATAACTTCCTCAAAGGATGCAATTCTTTTGTGGTGCTACATCCAAGGGTTTTCACACGACTTGAATGGTGGAGCGAATCGAGGAACGACAACGCTGCGTGGACGATACTATCCATCGTTTAGCCAGTGCTTGGTGGACCCTAACCCCTTGGTCGCTCAGTGAGCCACCGTGTCATTCTCCGATTTCGGAATCTTTCAGGTCGCGAACCTTACTGGCGGCTCGGGCGATAAAAAGGTGATCCAAAATCAAAATCAGAGAAGCAGAAGCGGGCTGATCAAGTGAACAGGTCTTTCGCTTGGCTAGAGAGTACGGAGTGTCCGGCCAATCAGGCTCAATAGGACCTATTCTCCCTTGCCGAAGCAACCATGAATAAGCGGCGTTTTCGTTCGTGAAAAAAAGTCCGAACGTCAAGAAGACCGCTAGCAGCGAATGGGCGCGAGAAGCCCATTGCTTAGACGATGACCGACGATTGCCAGAGACGCCTGCGACTGACAACAAATAGGATGCCAAGATGCCGGGGCGTAGCGAATCTGAGTGACTCGAGTTTCATGGCGTTTGGAGGTCGAGCGATTTTGGGAGCAGCAAACTTCTCTCGACTCAACTTCCTCAACCTCAGCCTCGATCTCACTGCCAATTGCCAGGATAGGCAGGTGAGCGGTGAAACCACAACTGGTGAGTCCGAGAGCGAGCAGAAACAGACGAAGACATACAGATCCCGTCTTACTGCGGCCATTCGTCTCTAGTTGGAAGGAAAACATGTTGGGTCGGTATAAAAAGGTTAGCTGCTACACGCTGGCGTTCAAAACCGAGAGTGAATTGCTAGCAGAACAATTCGCTCGCATTGCGTCTGCTACGTCAAAGTATAGAGATCAGTTCAAGGGGTGGACCAAAAAACCGCTTTTTAGTTCATCGTCATCAGCGGATCAAAACTTCAATTCCTCGATCGCAACCAAGGGACAGAGGAAACCTCGGATCGGTTTCTGGCTCAGTCAGGGCGATATTTTCATTGAGGTCTTAGGGCTGGAGGCCCACAAAAAACGCTCTAAGGTGGAATACCTACCAGGCCAACAACGCGGACGAGAGCCAATTGACGACCATCAAATAAAAAAAGGGTCATCATGCCCTTCCAGGGAGTCCAGTTCAGGGAGTCCAGGGCGTTTGCCCATCCTTGGGTTGCAAGAACTTGGCATCAACTTCCTGATACCACTGATGCAACCGCTGTCTCATCGCGTCCACACGACTTGCCTGATTGGCAGCAACGTCGTTTTTCTCACCCGGATCCAGCTCGAGGTTATAGAGATGAACTCGTCCATCCTCGAGACGCTCAATCAACTTCCAATCTCGGTTCCGAATAGCAGCTCCCGGAAAACCGCCCTGGTTGCTGTAATGCGGATAATGCCAGAACAAATCTTCACGATCGAGCTTTTCAACTCCCTTAAGTAAGGGCACCAGAGAAACCCCGTCAAGATGCTGGGCTGGTTTTGCAGGCAAGCCGACACAATCAAGAATCGTTGGGTAAAAATCGGTGCTGCAAACTGGTTCACTCGACACACTGCCAGCACGAGTCACCCCGGGGGATCGAATGATAAATGCCTCGCGAATTCCACCTTCATAAATCCAACCTTTACCGCCACGATATGGCAAGTTCGACGTGGGGGATCCCTCTGACGTGCTCAAGCCTCCATTGTCACTCGTAAAGAAAACTGTTGTCGAATCTTGGAGACCCAACTCATCCAGACGATCAAGAACGCGTCCGACTGCGCGATCCATCGATTCAACCATTGCAGCGTAAACGGCATGATTCTGCTGAATCCTGACTCGTCGAGGGGCGTCCCCGAAAACCTGTTCTTCAAGACCAAATGCATTTTGATCACTTAAACCAAGACGCTTTGCCTTGGCTTCATATTTCTTGACGAGATCCTTAGGGGCCATTAGCGGCGTGTGGACAGAATAAAACGCCAGGTAAGCGAGAAAGGATCCGTCTTTGTGTTCCTCAATGAATTCTGCCGTCTCACGAGCCAAGCGATCTGGCAGATGCTCACCATCGGGGCCATTAATCAATCGAGGGTTATCGAATGGCGAAAAATATTTTTTTCCACCATAGGGACCACCACCGCGATGTCCACCACGGTTCACATCAAAACCCTGCTTGGTCGGCCAGAATTCCTCTGTCGGACCCAGGTGCCATTTTCCGGCAAAAAATGTCTGGTAATCGTGCTCTTTCAAAGCTTCCGCTAAGGTGACTTCTTCCAAGGGCATCCGATCATTGAGCGGAGCTGGCCTGAACCGCCCTGCTCGCTTGCCAGAGAAAAAGTTGGTCGCATCGACTCGCGAAGGGTGTCGTCCAGTCAAGATGCTGTATCGAGTTGGGCTGCAGACAGGATTTGCTGCATAACCATCAGTAAAACGCATTCCCGATGCCGCTAACCGATCAATATTGGGGGTCTCATAAAACGTGTCTGGATTATTAGCACCGATGTCCATAAATCCTAAATCGTCAACAAGAATAAAAAGAACATTTCTTGCCGTCACTTCATCGCTTTTCGCGATCAATTCTTTCCTCGGCGATCCAATACTTAAAAGAATACAACTCGGGAAAAAGACAAATAGTAGTAAACGATGCATCAAACTATTCTCATTCATTTTCATTAAAAACGGATTGAGCCCGAAAGCTAGCTAACAGCTAAACAGTCTACGGTCTTGACGGTTCCAAAAACAGCGATTCGCCCAATTGAAGCCAAATTAAAACAGATGCAAATATCCGCCTACACCAACAGAGTCCTTATCCAAAACATTCCCAATGTAACCTGACACCCAGAAGCGATCTTTCGGACACTGCGGTCCATTATGATGGATCGGGATTTGTGACGAGCGCAGCAACCAATCTTCGGCGCAGGCAAGTCAAAGATTGGTGGACAAGAAAAAGGAATCTCATCACAGAACATCCCTGAAATCTCCCACTGAATCGAATCCAATTTCAACAAGCTGGCTGCTTTACGAAGTAGGATGTGGAAGCATCGTTGAATCGGAAGATTTCGATACCTCACCAATTTGACAGAAACTCACTAGTCCCCAAACCTCCACGCTCGCAAAAAACCTGCACAGCATTCGCACTTGGCAGCAGAAAAAAATCAACGGAAGCGGACACCTCAAATTAAATGAATTCAGAAAATCCTTACCGGTCCCTCGTTGATACAAAAGAAACTTTCTTGCGACAGCAACCGGTGACCAATCACTCGAATGCCAACCAAGACAAGTCACGTCTGTGGATCGCCTTGGCTGTTTCGCCAGTCGTTGGACCGCTGCTGTGTACCTTTATCGTGACAGTTGCTGGCTTCTACTACCAGTCGACCAGTAATGATGTGGAAGTGAGTCCGATGGGTTTGATTTTCTTTCCAGTCGTTGCCCTCATACTGGGTTTACCAGCAAATTATGTTCTGATGGGAATAACTCTGACGCCCATCATGCTCTGGTTAAAAAAACGCCAACGACCAACCTTCCTCGCCACCCTAATCGTCTGGCTGGGCGAAGTCGCTGCTCTTGTCATCGTCTATTTGATGTTTCATTGGGCAATCGCTCCTGATGAATTATCTATCAACAACCTTTATTCGATAGCATTCGCGATGATCATTGTCGGACTTCCCAGCTTGGTCAGCTTTTGGATCATGGGAATTCGTGGGCGACCAAAATTAAGCGACTGCGAGATCCCAACCGATTCAAACAACGTTCATGCAGAGCACTTTGCTAATGACACATCAGGTGGTTCGTCTTCATAGCGAATAGATAAATCGACTGACTAAATTAGATTGAAGAGGCCTGAAATTAAGCAATGGTAGACATGACGCGAGCAAGACTGCTTATCTTGTAACCGCCGGGCGAGCTTTACCCTGATTCGTTCGCGAAATAATTTGATTCTGCGGCACATGAACGCCATCACAAGTGAATGCCTTCCATTGCACCCTTGCAATCACACCACTATCCAACAACTGATAAAATGAACATCAACCGTATTCGGCTACACATCTGGGTTGCCATCACCTTTGCAACCCTGCTTGGAAACCAGACGTCATCCATTGCCGCTAGCAAGCCGAACTTTGTGATCATTTTCTGCGATGACCTGGGATACAGTGACATAGGCTGTTTCGGCTCGAAACTTCATCGCACACCCAATGTTGACAAGATGGCATCAGAGGGAACGAAGTTCACAAGCTTCTACGTCACCTCTGGCGTCTGCAGCCCATCACGGTCGTCATTGATGACCGGATGTTACCCTCGACGAATCAACCTGCATCAGGATCACTCGGGGCAATGGGTCCTGTTCCCGAGAGGAAAACGAGGCTTGAACCCCAGCGAAACCACCATTGCTGAGGTACTCAAGCCAGTGGGCTACTCAACAGCAATCATTGGCAAATGGCACTTGGGTGACCAACCCGATTTCCTTCCTACCCGTCAAGGATTCGATCAATACTTTGGCATTCCCTATTCGAATGACATGGGACATGATTCAAGAAAAGAACCCTACCGATATCCACCGCTGCCGCTTTTACGAAACGAGGAAGTGATTGAGCAGGAACCAGATCAACGTGAAATCACTCAACGCTACACCCAGGAAGCAATCAGATTCATTGAACAAAACAAGAATCAACCCTTTTTTCTTTACCTACCACACACGATGCCGCACTGGCCTCAATACGCCTCAGAACGTTTTGCAGGTAAGTCAAATAATGGTAAATGGGGAGACGCAGTGGAGGAAATCGATTGGTCCACCGGCATGATTCTTGACAAGCTCAAGGAACTCAAAATCGATGACAACACTTTGGTGATCTTCACGTCAGACAATGGCGGCGCTGTGAGACATGGCGCTCACAACGAACCGCTCAAGGGTGGAAAAGGCTCAACTTTTGAGGGAGGGCAACGCGTCTGCAATGTCATGAGGTGGCCCGGAAAAATACCGGCAAACCGAGAGTGCTCTGAACTCGTTACCTCGATGGACCTGCTACCCACCTTCGCAAAACTGGCCGGAACTACACCACCAACAAACAACATCATTGACGGCAAAGACATTTCTCCAATCCTGCTTGGTGAAGCAGGCGCCGAATCAAAACGCGAGGCGTTCTACTATTTCTTCCGCGATCAACTGGAGTGTGTTCGATCCGGAAACTGGAAACTCCGTCTTGCACAGGTACGAGGTGGCAAACCGAATCAACCAGCTGAACTGTATAACCTTGAAGAAGACATTGGTGAAACCACTGACCTTGCTGCTCAACATCCTGACATTGTCAAGCGTTTAAGGGGCTTGGCCGAGGAGGCTCGAACTGACCTTGGCGACGGTAAAATTCAAGGAAAAAATCAGCGGCCTGCTGGTTTCATCGAGAACCCAAAGGCACTGACAGATTGAATCGTCTGATTACAATACCAATGTAGAGGGCTTCAGGAGTTACGAACAGTGAATGGCTCTCTCCGAAAGCCTCGAACAGGGTCTGGTCCATCGCAAGACCAACGAATGGAAGACCCTTCAGGCAACTTCACTCCAGACGAATCGCATGCTCCACATGGCCAATGCACATGGCCAATGCACTTGGCCATGACGACACGCCGCCAAATCAACAATCGTGCGCCATTGAGCAAAACCAGAAACTTGACGCCTTGCCATTGGCAAAGATTCAACACCTCATCGAGGTGACCGTCCCTATGCTGAAAATATCTCTGTGCAACGAGCTATTTGTTAGTCTATACCGAACCAACCAGCCCACGCAAAAACTCGAACCCGTAGAAAACGAAGACGCCGTATGCGATCCAGCAACTGGATGACCGATTCATTGCCTCGAATGATCACCCTAATTCTCCTCTCCGCAATCGGATCGATGAGCCAGGCGGAACAAGTAGAACCAAGTGAGGCAGAGCGAATTTTCACTCTCGAAGTACTTCCCACTTTCAAAGAGAAGTGTGCAGGCTGTCACGGAAACGACCCCAAAGACATCAAGGGTGGATTCAGCATTCTTTCACTCGATCATCTCCTTTCGGGCGGCGAATCTGAGGGACCCTCGATCGTTATCGGGCAACCCGAAAAAAGTTTTTTGGTGAACGCTGTGAAGTGGCAAGGTTCGGAAATGCCACCGAAAGAAACCGACCGTTTAACGAAATCGCAAATCCAGTCCATTGAACGCTGGATCCAAATGGGTGCACCCTGGCCCAGTCTGGACCGGCAAAAGATGATTCGCGGCCTTTCAAACGAAGAAAAAAACAGTGTGCTCGGTCAGTTCATTGAAACAAGCGGTGGCCTCTCAGACGAATGGACCAATCGTCGCTACCAAACCGCTGACATTTGGGCTTTCCTGCCCGTCAAGTCATCTGAATTCTTGACCTCGAACAAGATCAAAACCAGTGAAGCGATCGACGCTTTGATCGATAGAAAATTAACAGAACTCGGAATCACACCATCTCAGGAAGCGTCTCCAGAACAGTTAATCCGCAGGGCCACCTATGACCTGACGGGACTTTCGCCCACCTTTGATGAGGTCCAGACATTTGTTCGGGAATACACCGCGAACCAAGAATCAACTTGGAGAAGTCTCATTGACCGTCTCTTGGATAGCCCGCGTTACGGAGAGCAGTGGGGCAGGCATTGGCTAGATGTTACCCGGTACGCCGATACCGGTGGCATGTCCAATGATTACGAACGGTCTAACCTATGGCGATATCGCGATTATGTCGTTCGGTCGTTCAATGTCGACAAACCATATGATCAATTCATTCGTGAGCAGATCGCGGGTGATGAGATGGCCGATCAGTCAGTTCGCAGACGTCTCCAAGCATCAGAGAAGCAAGTTCATGCCGCTCAAACAAACGGCGATTATGACCAGAGAGAATCGGAGTGGATCATCGCTACCGGTTTCTTGCGGCTAGGACCTTGGGACAATGCAATGACCCCCGATGAAGAAGCGAGACATCTTTTCCTCGACGACCTTGTCAACATCACTGGTCAAACATTTTTATCGCAGACATTGAGGTGTGTTAAATGTCACGATCACAAATTCGACCCCATTCCCACTCGTGATTACTACCGTCTTTATTCCGCCTTCGGCACGACACAAATGGCCGAACGATCGGTACCCTTTCTTGACACCGAGAATCTCGAGGAATTTGAAGAAGGACAAAATCATGTGCAGCGCATGCTGGATTTTGCGAGGGATGAGAAGAACAAGATCTTAGCGATTCAAGAATCAGCCGCAAAACGCTGGTACGAAGAACACAACCTGCCGTACAAAGACGAGAAAAAGCGACGCAACGATCCTGATGAAATGAAGCCGCCGCGACATGTTGGCTTGGACTATGTGCAACAAGGGCAACGCAAAGTTAGAGAACAAGACGAATGGATTTGGAATCGGCGTCTTGAACGCTACAAGCCAATGGCACAAAGCGTTTACAACAATGACAGCACGGTCCTGGCTTTTGACGGTGCGAGAAGGTTGCGGATTAACCGCCAAAAACAGAAAGGGTCGACCAGCACAAACAAAATCCTGATCGGCGGTTCGTTAGCCGCGATGGGTGACACGGTAATGCCCGGTGTTCTAAGCGCCCTGGCAGTTCACAGCAGCACAGACCCAGAGGCTCCCCACACGCTAACGGATGCCACCGAGGGCCGAAGGATGGCGTTGGCGGACTGGATTGCTAATGAAGAAAACCCCCTGACCACTCGCAGTATCGTCAATCGCATCTGGCAGTACCATTTTGGAAAAGGCATCGCCGCAAATTCGAATAACTTTGGCGCCAAGGGTGGGAAGCCTAGCCATCCAGAACTTCTTGATTTTCTCGCAGCAGAATTGGTCAATTCTGCATGGTCAATCAAAAGCATGCACCGATTGATCATGCACACAAAAGCTTACCGTCGATCCTCCAAGATTACCGACTTGGAATCTCATCAACTCCTTGATCCAAACGACCAATTCCTTTCGCACTTCCCGAGAAAACGACTCAGTGCCGAAGAACTTCGTGACACGATTCTTCAGTCCACTGGTGAGATGGTTCACGAACTCGGAGGACTGCCAGTCATGCCCGAAATCAACATGGAAGTTGCGTTGCAACCTCGAATGATTCAGTTCTCAATTGCACCGGCCTACCAGCCATCACCCACACCAAAACTCAGGAACCGTCGATCGATCTACGCCTATCAAATTCGTGGACAAGCAGATCCCTTCACCGAACTGTTCAACCAACCCAATCCCAATGAATCATGTGAACAGCGAGAAACCGCTGCGGTAACCCCACAAGTCTTCACTCTGCTTAACAGCGACATGATGATGGATCGGTCGATTGCCATGGCGAAAAAAATCAAACTCGCAACAGATCCGCAGCAAGGTGCAATCAAGCATGAAGTCATTGCCGCCTTTCGAGCTATCTTAAAACGCAATCCATCAACCATTGAACAGAAACAGATCAGTAACTATCTCACTGAGACAATTAACTACCATCAATCACGTGATCCTGAACCGGTCACCTATCCAACCGAAATCACTAGGTCGTTGGTTGAGGAACTGAGTGGACGCGTTTTTGAATATTCGGAGATCCTGCCAATCTTCGAAACCTACCATCCCGATCAAAAGGCCACCGACGTCTCACCAGAGACAAGAGCACTGGCCGATGTCTGCCTTCTGCTGTTTAACACAAACGAATTCCTGTACGTCGAATAATTTCATCTGCCAGGTTATCAATACCTGACGCTTTCAAATCCAGAATTGCGGATCCTGCCCATGCTTCATCCAACACGGCGACAATTCATCTATGGATTGGGTTCCTCACTTGGTTCGGTCGCGTTTTCTTCCATGCTGCAAGCGGAAGAAGCAGCTGATAGTCCACTCGCTTCCAAAGCGCCGATGCACCCGCCCAAGGCCAAGAATGTCATCATGCTGTTCATGGAAGGGGGACCAAGCCATGTCGATACATTCGACCCGAAACCAGAATTGAATCGGCGTCACAAGGAAGAGTCGAAACTAACGGGTGGACTCGCAACCGGATTCAAGTTTTTCGTTGGCAGTCCCTTTAAGTTTCGAAAAGTTGGAAACAACGGCATCGAGATGTGCGACCAGTGGCAACACCTGGCTGATCCATTAATCGCCGACGAACTGTGCAACTTTCGGAGCTGCCAAGCCGAATCGCTTAATCATCCCGAAGCACTTTTTCAAATGAACACCGGGAGTCGACTTGGCGGGGACCCAGCCTTAGGAGCATGGGTGAATTATGGGCTTGGCTCGGTGAATCAGAACCTGCCGGGCTTCGTGGTCATGACCGAACTGGCAATGCCTCAAGGGGGACCAACCAACTGGAGCAATGGTTTCCTGCCGCCAACCTACCAGGGAACTCGACTCCGACCACAGGGATCACCCATCCTGGACCTTGCCGCACCATCACACAAATCCCGTCAACACCAGCGACATGCTCTGGACCAGCTCGCTTGGCTCAACGAGCAACACCTGCAGAAAATTGACCAACGTGATGAAAAACTGCTCGCCAGAATGGAAAACTATGAACTAGCATTTCGCATGCAGTCCGAAGTACCTGACGTGATTGACCTCTCCGCAGAATCAAAAGAAACCCATGACCTTTATGGACTCAATGCACCCGACACCGAGCCTTTTGGTCGCCAGTGCCTCATGGCTCGACGGCTAGTGGAGAACGGTGTTCGATTCGTTCAAGTGTTTAGCGGTGGATGGGATAGCCATGACTACCTTCAGCGAGGCCACGCCGCACGAATCAAAAGCGTTGACAAACCCTTCGCGGGCCTGCTCAAAGATCTCAAGCAGAGAGGACTGCTGGAGGATACGCTCGTGATCTGGACCGGTGAATTTGGACGCACCCCCGACAACAATAAACGCGGTGGCGTCTACGCATTAGGTCGTGGTCATAATAATGAAGCAATGACCATGCTTCTGGCCGGTGGTGGTGTGAAACCAGGTGTCGTCGGTGCGACTGACGAACTGGGCACCAAAGCGATTCAAGAGGTTCATCCGATCCGAGATCTGCATGTGACACTTCTTCACCTGCTTGGCCTCAACGACAACAAATTGACCTACTTTCATGCCGGACGGTACAAGCAATTGTCACAGTTCGGCGGCGAGGTCATTTCCGAAATAGTCAGCTAAAACCGTCAAGAGACACCGGGGATCAAACCAACGCTGCACAATAGCCGCATCGGAACGTCAGTCCAACTCGGTAGGTGGAAATCGCTTTCTTGCATCGCTATCAATGAGTGCGCCTGTTCGCATGCTCCACCACTCACCCGCTCGATCCTCGTCATAGTGCGGATTCGGAAAGGGCATTCGAGCGATTGTCTCCTGCCGCCACGCCTGCAACTTCTTTCGTAAATCGACGACGCGTCCCGTTCGATCACCCGCTAGGTTTTGTTTCTCTCCAAGATCCTTCGCCAAGTGGTACAACTCGATTTCACCACTGCCATCGAGATACTCAATCAGCTTCCATTCGCGTTCACGAATGCTGCTGGCTGGTCGATCATGATGAAAGTGTGGATAATGCCAAAACAAGGTTGATCGATTCAACTTGGCAGCAGGATCTTTCAACAGAGGCAGTAAACTGAAACCATCGATCGTGTGCTCATCCGGAAGCCGACCACCAGCTAATTCCACAAATGTGGGAAAAAAATCATAGCTTATGGTCGGTTCAGAACAGACGGTTCCTGGCGAAACAAGCGGTGGATACTTGATAATCAAAGGCACCCGGACTCCACCCTCATGTAACGAACCTTTCTCACCCTTGAGTGGCGCCAAACTCGAGACAACATCATCAGCCGAGGCACGATAGTCGTATCGCCGATGCAGACCTCCATTGTCAGAGGTAAAGACAAACATGGTTTGGTTGGTTTGCCCCATCTTCTCAACTTGTTGCACCAGACGACCCACCAAGTCATCACAATGTTCCACCATCGCGGCATAGACGGGATGGGGCAGCGTCTGACCCCTTTCCTTCGCTCGATCTTGGTATTTCGATACCTTCTCAGACATGGCACCCAGGGGAATGTGCACCGCGAATGGGGACACCATGAGAAAAAACGGATCAGCCGATTCCTGCTTCATGAAATCAATGCATCGGTCCGCTTCGTAATCGGTTCGATACTGATCAGGCCCGGGCTTGGGATGCGATGCACCTTGTGGCCGATAACGTCCAGGCAAATGCGGACCATTGACCACAACTGAAGTGTCATAGCCCTGACGGTCAGGTTGAAATGCCGCGCCGTTACCCAAATGCCACTTACCAACATATCCCGTGCGGTAACCGGAAAGCTTCAATGCCTCCGCAATGGTCACGGTATCCAATGGAAGCGCCATCGTGGTCGTCGGTGTGACCACCCTTTCAAACGGCCTCCAATGTCCTGGAATGTGGGCGGTGATGCCGATGCGAGCTTGATTTTGCCCCGATTGAATTGCGCAGCGGGTTGGCGAACAAACTGCTCCGGCGGCGTAAAAATCAGTGAATCGCATTCCCTCTTGGGCTAGCCGATCCAAATGGGGTGTGTCGATGAAATCATTCCCGTAAGAGCCAATGTCACTCCAACCCATGTCATCAATCAGAATCAAAACAACATTGGGTTGGTTCGCTCTCGCGTAAGACGCCTCGATCCCCAAAAGCATCGATAGAACCACAAGCAGAGAAAAAAATCGCATCGCTTGAACTCACCTTCAAAATTAAATTTCCGACCTAACTAACAATTCGATCCAACCAAACAACGGCGACATGCATCAGTGTTGATTTTTATCAGTTGAGCCCGTCGATCCATAAAATAAAATTAGAGACTGACACCACAACGTCCAATCGTTGTGAAGATAAACCCGATAAAACCACTTCAACAAGGTGCAACAAGTTACCATATGAAAACAAGGTCCGGGCGGATCGAACTGGAATTCCGAAGCATCCAGTCAATCTGCCGATACGCATCCATTGGGACACCAAAGATTGAAAATCAGGCGAAGTGCCCCCCCAAGGCTGCCTCACTAAAAATCAATGCTGACTGACCGATGCATCAAGCCAACGACATCTCGGCAAGAAGCCATCACAATCGAGAACAAGGGAACAAATAAAAACCATGGAACTGAGAAATCGACTGAGAAGCTATCTGCTGAGAACTAGTCAACTCGTCACCCTCATTGGTTTACTAGCAACTATCTCCCTTGCCGACGAATCAACGGAAGGAAATGGCACCTCTGACAGCCAACCCAAGCCGAATCTTGTGAAAATCGCATTAGTCGGCGACTCCACTGTTACGGACCAAGCGGGATGGGGACACGGATTCAAATCCTTGATGTCAAAGGATGCAGTCTGCCTAAACCACGCCAAAAGCGGACGCAGCTCCAGAAGCTTTCGATCGGAAGGTCATTGGAAAAAGTGCCTTACAGCTGCCCCCAACTACGTTCTGATTCAGTTTGGCCATAATGATCAACCCGGCAAGGGTCCGAGTCGAGAATCGCAAGCTGACGGAGACTTCAGAAAACACCTTTCCCAATTCGTCGACGAGGCAAGAGAAAACAAGATTCAACCCATTCTGATCACCTCGTTAACTCGCCGTCGATGGAATTCAGAAGGAAAAATTGAAGAATCACTTACTGAATATGCGGCAGCCACAAGAATTGTCGCAAGAGAAAAATCGGTTCCCCTGATCGACCTGCATCAACGCAGCATTGAGCAGTGTGAAGCAATCGGCCCCACCGCGTTCCGTCTCTTCGAACCAATGAACGCTGCCGGCGCAGATCACACGCACCTGAACCATGCCGGCAGCCTAGCGGTTGCCTCGCTGTTGGTGGCTGACCTTGTCGCCATCGCACCAGAACTCAAAAGGTGTTTCGATCAAGAAAAAACAGTTCGGTCGCGACGTCCACAAGCAATTCCGGATTCCATCTCCAACGGCTCCTTGACGGTTCACCAAACCAAAAAAACAATTACCATCAGAAACGAGGGACGCACGGTGATTACCTACAACAAAGTTTCACCCGCTGTACCAACTGGTATCCCATCCATTTATCAGCGCAGTGGTTTTTTGCATCCCGTTATGACACCGAATAAAAAAATCGTTACCGCTGCTTTCCCCGCGGACCACCCTCATCAGCACGGAATCTTTTCTGCCTGGGTATCCACAAAATGGAATGACCACGCTATCGACTTCTGGAACCTTGCGGAGGGAACTGGAAAAGTCATGCACCAGAGTGTGCAATCGATCTTTCAAAATGAAAAAACGGTTGGATTTGAAGTCGACCTTATTCATCGCGCCGAAAAACCAAACGTGGTCGATGTCCTTAGCGAGAGATGGCGTGTCACTGCGTATCCCACGAAAGATGATGCGAACATCTTTGACATTCATTCCGTTCAAAAAGCGCGAACCTCGATCCCGCTGCAGGTCAATAAATTTCACTACGGTGGCTTTGCTGTGCGAGGTCCCATGGCATGGCTGCCCCACCAAAGCACCGACTCGTTGACACCAGAACATGGCTGTGAAATTACTAACGATCAGGGAATAGGGCGAGCAACGGGGAATCACATGGAAACCCAATGGGTGACCATGAGCGGCATGCTGGGTGAAGACACAGCCAGCATTACCATGATGTCGGCGCCCGCTAATTTCCGTTCACCCCAAACTGCAAGATTACACCCAAAGAAACCATATTTCTGCTTTGCTGCTTGCGTTTCCGATCAAATCATCATTGATAACTCACACCCGATGGAATCACGATATCGATTCCTTGTCACCGATTCAAAGCCAAGCAAAGAATGGGTTGGGAAGCAATGGAAAGATTGGATCAATCAACTCGAGCGTGAATACGGCCAAACTGGGAACCAAAATTAACAACAAGCTATCATCCACAAGGCGATTCCTGCCAATTCCAAAAAGACACCGCCCGCACAGATTCTTCCTTTGCATCACCGTCATCTCCATAAAATCGCCCACCGATTTTGCTCACAGTCATGCAGCTATTTCACTCGCACCTATTTCAAACGCACCTATTTCAAACGTGCTGAGAAACACAACTTGATCGGCGGACCGATCTGAATCACCTAAAAAACTGCTCAACACTAACTAATTGCAGTGCGCAAATGTAAACTCGGTCACACCGCTGGCCATTCCAAGTTGGAATGATTGCTTTTACAGAAGACACAGCAAGACTCGGCGCCGTCCGTAGACAACCTTTCGAATTTCTTGCACTGACGCGTGTTTGCGTAGCGGGATTCGTTTTCAAAAAGACATTAATGAATAATCCAATGAACCGACTTCAAATTGCGGCTGCGATCACCACCTTGATTGTCCACTTCTGCTTCACCACTGTTGCGGCAACTGCCGAAGATTCCACAAGCCAAAGGACCAATCTACTTTTCATCTTTGCAGATGACTGGGGATGGGGCGACCTTAGCTGCCACGGTCATCCCTATGTTGAAACCCCTAACATTGATCGTCTAGCGAAAGAAGGGACTGACTTCCATCGCTTCTCCGTCGCATCCGGTGTTTGCTCACCAAGTCGAACCGCAATTCAAACGGGCCATTTCCCAGCTCGATACAACATCAACGGACACTTTGCATGGGTACCGCAGAACCAAAAACGCAACATGCCTGATTGGCTCACTCCAAAAACAACCCTACTGCCGCGACTCTTGCAAAACGCGGGTTACGTCACCGGTCATTTTGGAAAATGGCATCTGGCCAACGACATGATTCCCGATTCACCGCTCCCAAGTGTCTATGGATATGATCAGTACGGGGCCTTCAATTGCGCGGGCGAACAGATGCCGTTCCACGAGGACTCCAAACGAAGTATTGAGCTGATCGAACAATCGGTCATGCGAGAGAAGCCGTTTTTTATCAATCTTTGGGTCCACGAACCTCATACACCTTTTCACACCTTGCCAAAATACGAATGGCGATATCGCCATCTTGATCGACCGGATCAAATCTACGCATCGGTGCTTTCTCATGCGGATGATCGAATTGGAGAAGTCCTCGACACGCTTGATCGACTAAAAATCACCGATCAGACTCTTGTCATTTTCAGCTCCGATAACGGGCCGGCACGAGCAGCTCGCCCGACAGAACTTGGACTGCAATACGATACGGCAACGGGCGCAGGATGGAATATCGCCGGAGCGAAAGGGATCACCGGTGGTAGAAAGGGATACAAATCATGCCTCTTTGAGGGTGGAATTGGCGTTCCGTTCATCGCTCGCTGGCCCGGAAAAATCCCGGCAGGCAAGACGGATCAAACATCCATCCTCTCAGCTGTTGACCTACTGCCTACTTTCTGCGAAATCGCTAATGTCCAGCTGCCGAAGGACTACGTTCCGGACGGACAAAGTCAGGTCAAAACACTTCTTGGATCACAATCACCGGGTCGCTCCAAACCACTCTTCTGGAAGATGCAATCAGCATGGCCCATCCGCACAAACCAGCCCCATCACTGGGTTTCTTATGCCATTGTTCACGATCAATGGAAACTGATGACAAACATGGATGGCAGCTATGTTGAACTTTACAACATTGTTAACGATCCTTTTGAACAGCAGGAACTTAGCGAGGCAAACCCCTCGGCGGTCCAACAACTGCAAGTGAAACTGTCTGATTGGCAAAGCACCCTTCCGTTGAAGCCCTTCGGAGAAGTATTCTCGGAACAACGCGAGGCGCTGAGAGTGAAACAATAATCAAGTCAAATCGCACCAAAATCATCACCGGACGCCAAGTGAATTCGCCAAGTGAATTCGCTAAATGAAATCGAATAGAAAGATTGCAGATCACTAATCTTTGTTCGGCAATAGCCATTAAGAAAAACGACCAGAAAACTGCTGATCAAAAGTCATTCTGGTCAAAGCCTCTAGTCCTTCACCTTCGATCCATCGATGCGCGGATCCGTCGTGACATCAGAATCCTGTTTGCGCCGACCTTCGCTTTCTGTTGTGCCCCCTTCGATTTGACTGGTCTCCTCAACAAATCGATTCGTTAAGATAATTTCCCGAACAAGTGAATCGCCGGGGAAATCCATAACGACTACACCTAAGCGTTTCTTGCCACGCTGCACTTTTCCCTGAAGATAAGATAAAGCGAAATGGTTAGTTTGCTTGGCGTACACCGACGGCGTCAGATAACGCCCTGGCACCGTTCCGCTGCAATAATTCAGAAACCATCGATCTCGATCACCTTGGATCGCCGCGTTGAACTGGGCTGCAATCAATTGCGTTTTCTCTTCCGGTGGTGCTTGATAAGCATCCTGCCGATTCATTGAATTCCACTTCAAACCTCCAAGGGTACCAACTCGGTCCAACAAAACGATCTTGCCTTTTGCTTGCTGCACCGTTGGAGTTTTTTCGTCAATAAGCCATCGGTTTCGATGAGCCTCGATTTCGGATTGAAAAGTTTCGACGAATGAACGAGTGTTACCCTCAGCGGATGATTCTTCCTTAATCGACATGATCAGACATTCACCGGGATGCTCATCAAGAAATTGAAGACAAGTCAAAACCACTCGTGAAAAACTAATCTTTTGGTCGATCACTCCGTGATAGATAGAAAATTGATCACGAAGATGCCGACAGCGAATATCAAGGTATCGAACACCCGCTTTCATCTGAAAGTCCAACGACCACTCTTGGCACTTCGCGAATCCAAACGAAAAACCATTCAGCAGGGCGCAACTATCGTGGGTTCCTGGGATACTCAATTCAGTCAGCAATGTTTTACCCGGCACCCTCTTCATCCAATCCTGCCCCAATTCGATAGTCTCGACGACAGGACTCGGCTGAAAGCTGACCCCTTGGCTCACCTCGTCACCATGTCCAGCACGCGATAAAAACAGAATCGCCCAAAGAAAAAGCGCAGTCGAAAACAGAGTGTTGAGTGATAAAGAAAAAGAGGTGACCAGAAAAACGATACGTGACATAAGATTCCGAAGAGATAGAGAGAAAAAAGAACGCTGACCTGATTCGACGCCTCATTGTCCGGCATCGCAGATGCGGTTCGCAACCTACGTGATTCAAACAAATGGACACAACCGATCAGCTTAACGATAAAAACAGAGTGTTTGTTCCATCATACGAAGCCAGTAACGCTCGTCTCGGGAAATTCCATCGTCAAAACATCGGTGTTCGCTTCCAGTACCCATCTCCATGACGTTGCAAACACAGACCATTGTCACGGACACTCCCTTCGACACACCTTAAGGTAGGTGGAAAAGGGAAAAGATGGATTCGCCTAAACGCGAATCGGGCACCAACTAATCATCAGAAGTGATGACTTTGTCCCAAGACCCTCTGCACATCGCCCCACCCCAATCGCCCCACCCCAATCGCCGCATGCCAATCGCCGCATGCCTTGACGCCCCACCTTTCCATCGCTGCAACGATACATTCGTGCATAAAAAAGCACACAATGATTTTCAATCACCATGTGCTTCACTTCTAAACTCTTTCGATTCTGTCTTCGGTTTTTGACTTGAACCCCAACAGCTAACTATTCCCCAAGAGCAGTCTCGAGCATTCCACTGGGAACGCTGCTGGGAATCGCTGCCTCCAATCGAGCGGAGAGGTTCGGAGCAGTGAGACTCTCGAGAAAATCAACTAATTTATTGATTTCCCCACGCTCGAGATCTATTTCACTTGTCTCCAGTGTCTCAAGCATCTCTCGATGAATACGTTGGTTCGTGACGACAAGACCTTGCAGATCCACCTGTGTTAATTGATTCCGAGCACGATATTTCTTAAGAGACCGCTCACCATCGAGGTGATGCTTGATAACGGATTGAAGATCAGAAAATGATCCGTTGTGCATCCACGGGCCGGTCTCGGTCACGTTACGCAGCGGCGGTGTGCGGAAGGAATAGAGATCAACGGCTTGGCCAGTCTCACCGAACCGTCCAAAATCGAGCCCCGATTCCTCATCCTTGCCGGGCCCTAATTGGGGAACTGCCAAGTTGTGGTGCAACTGATCCGTAAGTAGCGGACCAGAGTGACAGTCGCCGCAACCTGCTTTGCCAAAAAACAAGGCAGCACCTTGTTTTGCCGATCGCGTTAACGCTTTGGAGTCACCAAGAAGGTACTGATCAAAAGGACTGTCATTCATTCCAAACGCTTCCGCCTCGAATGCAGCGATCGCAATGGCCGCGTGCTGAAACCCCAAGGACGACTCAGGTACGTCTGGAAAGGCAGCCTTGAACAAATCTCGATATTCCTGGATCGATAGTAATCGTACCATCAGGCCGTCCCAAACACCCTGAAAGTCGCCATCTGAAATCGCTGCGAGTTCATTCCCAAAGCTGGCATCATCCAATGAACCGCACATCTCATCCCGGCTAGTCACGGGAAACATTGCCTGAATTTGCAGCGGTGTCTCCAGCTCAACGGGTAACGCATCACCAGCCGGTGAGACGACCCCGTTTTTCCCAACAGAAACTCGACTGTCCCAGAAGGCACTGCTCCAATGAACGGATCCCCGATTAAAAATATCCGGTGAATTGCGAGGGATAAATGAGCGCCTCACACCTCGAATACGGAACAAGCCAATTTCCCCAAGTGTTGCCGAACCAGTACCAACCCCGAGCGATAGGGAGTCAGAGGTAGTCGTAAAAGGGTGATGACAAGTGGCACACGCGGTATCCATATTGCCACTAAGAATGCGATCAAAAAAGAGCAACTGACCAAGCTCGACATGTTGCGGATCCTGTGACGGTTTGTCGATGGCCTCGACACCGTAGTCCGCCAGAGTTCCTCTTAGAATCGCATCATTGTTGAAACGCGACGTCTGATCTGAACCAGACCGTCCCGAACCAGAGCGTCCCGAACCAGACCGTCCCGAACCAGAGCGTCCTCTATTGGAAGAAGATATCTTGTCCGCTTTTTTGTCCTCAGAATCCGTCGCAAACGACAGATTGACATTTGAAGAACAAATCAAAAATACAGCCAAAGCGCATAGACGCGCGCAGATTCTGAACCTAATAGTCATCGTTGTGCTCCCCCGAGCGATTAATTGTTAGTAAGAGCTCCCCCGTGAACTTGCCGTCCTCGGCGGAAAACCCCAGACATCAGCGAATTCAAGATGTCGTGCAAACATCATGAATCCGTGGTGAAAGCCTATAAGACAGCTTTCAAGCTTGACCGCAAGCAGTCAAATCTCTCGCCTCTCACTAACGCTTTAGCACGTTTTCAGGGGACATCACTACCCTCGTGCTTTGACTACGATGGTTTCGACGAGTGGCCATGTCAACATAAAAACAGGAAAATCCTTCAACAATTACCACAAACATTTCCGGCGTCATTCCAACAACCGAGCGAAACGTCAGGCTCGCTCAGGTGGCGAATTTGGTTCAATTCACGTGACGCCATGTGGCTGTTTCCGCCTCGGCCGAAACCCTCGAACTCCGGTTCAGCGTCCGGAAATCGAAAACCCCAAAATCCCTTACCGTCAAAGATTGCGAGTCACTCTGGCTAGAAAATTCGCCAACACCCTGATTGTTAAATCATACCCAGACAGACCCACTCAAATGGCACTCATGCGAAGGAGACGTACAACATCAGGGGACTCGAGCAAGCAGTGACCGTCGAGCATGACCAGAATGGTTATTGATCCAGGCTCTCAAACACAACCACATTTCGAGTGTTCATATCTTTCCCTGACTGGTAACCGACGGGAATCGATCGATCGATTACAAAGGTTCCGCGATACCGCTCATGCATCCCCTCGCTCTCACGATATTCTGCCCCCAATTCGCCACTATTGGCATCGACCTCAAAAAGACCAATCGTCATACGAATCAAGAATACCTGCGAGTTATTTGCAACGAGATTCGGCATCCGCATCAGAGTCTGATAACGCATCCACGCGTTGCTGGAGCGATTACTTGTTGGATTGACAGATGGATCGCTGGGATTCACCAAAGGTTGTTCTGTAACACTTCGCACAAAGAAAGGCTTCTGTCTGGGAACCGTGTCAGTCACCAAGGTTGAATCCCTAAAAAGACTACTGTTGACCGACGGTCGAACCAACTGCGGCAAAATTGCCTTTCGTGCCAACAATGGTGAACGGTAAAGTCCTGCAAATCGCGTTGGAAGTTGCGGATGCAAGTCGGTTCGATAATTCACTGAACCGGAACCGGGTCCGCTGTTGGTTACCTTCGAAACTGCTTGATCGCTGGTGAAACCACGGCGACTCGCAAGAAACCGGTTGAAGCCAAGCGGACTTCCACTGGTCGCATTTGAAAATTCATCCGGCGTCATGTGCGATTGCATCAAACCAGCCCAGACAGGAAAGCTCGACAGTGAATTAAGGTTGATCGTTCCTTGACGTTGGTTGTTGTAAAGAAAGTTAAACGGCGGCTTCATTAAATCGGCAAATCCCGTCCAGTTATTGACACGATTGGAAAGTGCCGCGGTGCGCGCCGGAACCATGTATTTGATCTCTCCGCGATACCGGGGAAGGGTATGAACGAAATCAAACACTCGCACCAATTCAAGGCTTCCCGGGTCTCCAGCGTTGGCGGATCCTGTCGTCAAATCGCTATGAAAAAAGTTCAGCAGGTATCGAAAGGGTGACTGACTAACAACGACTTCCGAATTATCGGTTGGATAAACATTGGGATCATCGACGCATACCGTGAATTCTTCAAACAATCTCGCCGCCGAACAAGCCGGAACCATCATCAATTCATAAGGGGTGGCAAAATCACGATTCAACCACGGATGCAAGGCGTAAGGCACTCGAGGAAAATTAGAATCCATCCCGGTCACAAGCGTCCCAAGTGGCAGGGTGTAACCCTCAAATGATAACCCAGCTGCCGGGACATTCGGATTTGAAACCGGATGCACACAATTGAGGAAACTCAGGGAAGAAAAAATCTTTCCATCATCATTGGGAAGCTGACTTTCAAACTTGAAGTAATTTCCCTCACCACCTGCACCATAGGCGGCGACATCGATCTTGTTGGTCCCCGAGTCACTTTCAGATTCATAGGTAAATAAAGCATTGGCGGGAATTGCTTTGCCCAAGTCCGATGGCAGCCGCACTTTTCCATTTCGCTGTCGACTTCTGCGAGCGTAATCGTTCTGCTCATTTTCCGTAACAAAGTCTTCACGTTCCTCACCACTAAAAACGGTAAGATCCAACTGCATCCAATCCACCGTTCGGTACGGATTCGTCACTGCATCGTAAGGTAAGGTCGGATCGGCCAACCGTTGGAGGAATGCGGTGCGATAATTCTCAATCGTCCCCAACTCGGGATCCCCTTCAGCACCAAACGGAACGAGATCAAAGTCATCATCAACGGGATCATTGATCGCGGTATCATTGTTATCGCTGAAATCCAGGTACGCATCGGTGAGCGGGTACGAACCCCCGCTCGCTAAGACATCATCCCCAAAATACTTGACCGTGGGCTGGGGGTAGTACTGATTCGCATGAGGCATCGGCTCGCTGATGTTCAGACCCACCACACCATTTTCATGAATCGTTGGCGCCCAGCCGTTGCGTCTGGGCGCTGCAACAACCAGCGGCAGTGCCCTGGATCCGTAGGTGGCGCCCTGACCTGCAACCGACAGCACGGGCGTCACACGATCGCCAAGCCGATTCTGATCACCATCCAACAGTCCGTAATGTGTTATCTGCGGGTAACCCTGCAATGCCTGCACTCGAATTGATTGAGCGGAAGGTCCCGATGGAGAGATCTGATTAGTCAGACCAAAGGTATTTCCACCAGTGTTGCCGCCTGCGTTATTTGCATTTCCAAAATCAAAACCGGACCCAAGGTGGGTCGTCAATCTGGGAGCAAGAACGAGGAATTGACCTGGTTCTAAAAGACGATCCTGATTTAGCCCGGGGTTCGAGGTGAAGGAAGGCGTAACAAAGACCTGATCCGGCGACATGTCACCAAGTTGATTACCGTTAATGATGCCACGAATCTGGTTGTACGCAGCTTGTGGATTGGCATCCACCTCGGAAACATTGGTAAACAAAATGAAGCGAGTGAAATCCAAGGGCCGATTACCATTTGGCAATCGGCCTTGAATTTCATCTGGCTGGTCGAGATCAAACGATGCGGTATCAGGTGACGTTAATCTAACTCGAGATGGAGCGGCATCGATGGTCTCGTCTTGGATACCGCCATTGCGATCATGACGCTCTGAGATGGCAATTCGCCAGACGGGCGCTCCATAGACGGCAGCATTATTTCGAGCGGGTGCCGTTGCCGCAAGATTTAACTGCAGATCTCCCGTTGGTGACTGCGAGTAAAGTTCCATTGGGAAACCGGGCTTTGTTGATTCGTCCGTGACCAACGAAGCATCGATTGGCGGATGCGGGCAGAACAATTCAAGAAACAACGAACCCTGCGGGACCCGAACTTGATCCGTTGTGATGTCCGAAGCATTCTGACTTTCTTTCTTGTACTCACCAGTTGAGTCACGATTGGTGTCCCGGACACGGACGTCATGGAATGCGAGACTCTCTGAGAAAACTAATTGCGGCTCCTCAACTCCCCAAACTACGTTATCCTGATTCACCCCGTTACCCGGTGTGGACCATCCGCCAGCATCAAAGGGATCCGGATCAAACTCAAAGCGAGTCATGATGGAGTCTGGATCGCGGTAATCAACAACGTTGACCGCCCACTGTGCTAATCGGCGAGCCGTGTAGGTCTCCAGTTCTGTCTGATTGTGGTTCGCATGGGTGGGTAAAGTGCCCTCGTCAAAAGGTGCTTCCAGCTGGTAACGCACCAACATCGCAATCAGGTACAGGTGTCGGGCCAGTAACTCGCGACCCGATGCGGTTGTGGCATTTCCCTGCCCCTGACCCTGACCCTGACCACGTCCTTCATCCCAAGTGTAGGAGGGCCGGACATTTGAAAAGCCGGCAGGCAAGCTACCCTCTGAATTGTTGGCCACACCAAAAGCTTGACTTTCAACTGCGACCTCTCCCGGTTCGTCAATCACTCCGTTCTGATTGTCATCGAGTCCATTACCGATGGCTCGATTCACATCCAATTTCCGACCCAAACGCAGTTCCGGTGGAATGATTTTTTCAAGCCACGGTCGATTGACATTCCCGTTGCCGTTTCCAAAAGCGTTACCATTTCCATTACCATTGGCAACACTGGCAATCAAAGTCAAATCCATCAGGGAAACGATTGGTGCATCCTCGCTGGCACCGAGGGTGCTGAATGCGTGGCGGTAACTTGGATGCTGCTCAATAAGCCGCCCCAGACGTTCACGCAAACGACTTGGCAACAACTCGGCATCGAAGTCGTCTGACCTCAGAATGGACTCAAGATCAGCAAAGGTGAAAGCGGCATCCCCGGCAAGCGTTCCACTGGGATCCAGTTCGTATGGATGATTGACATCCTGACGGGGTGGTGCAGCGATGGATGGCGGTACCATTAGCAAGTGACCACTTCTGCCAATACCGACAGCAGACTGTCCATAAACATCGGTGGGACTCCCCAATCCACCGGCAGCGGTGTGATACTTGGGGATCCATCCGTGGGTCAAAGTGTCCAGCGAGTCACGTCCAACTCCACCAGGATTCACCGATGCCCTACCTGAGTCAAATTCGTATTTCAAATCGATGACTTCGTTAAGCAACGCGCCAAGTGCGTCACTGGCGCCATCGGTCTGGGGAAGAGCGATATCCGCGGGCCCCCATCCCACACCACGGTACAAAGACCGTTGTGTTCTCGGCTGACCGGACCATGCTGCAGCGGCATCACCGATTGCTCCGGATTGCTTCACCGTTGCTTTCGACTGAAGGCTACCGTGAGCATTCAGATTGAGACGAGCCCCCAGGTCTTCAATCATCGGCGCGACCAAAGGACGCAGGACTCGACCATCCTCCGCGACAAACTCGGGCAAACCAAAATCAACCCAAACGCTATCCGGTATTCCATCGGAATCATTATCCACATCCCACTGACCATTGATCAACGCTTCGACAAGTTGGTTAAGCCTTGCGTCATTAGTAATGGGTAACGCTGAACGCAGCGCATACTCGGGACTTCCTCCCTTGAAACGCTCATTCATGGCCGGAAACGAGATGGCGTTCCCGCCGGGGTCCGCGGACTGACTAGCCGCGAGTGGCAACGGCCTGAACGTACCGCGGCGAATACTACTCAAAAGTCGCGTTACGTTGCTCGCATCACCCTGATTCAATAAATAATTGATGACCGAGGGACGGTGAAACGATGGAATCACCGATCCGTCCTCGTTGCGATGACTTAGAAACCAGTTATTAAAGTCCGCCGCGTCGTAATCTTCATCAACGTCACCTGAGATGGCAGATTTGTCGATGCTTCCCAGAAGATGGTTAGGCTGAAGAGATACTGGTAGGTTGGCTAAACCTGGGTACGTGTCATTGACCGCGACGTCAAATGAATCTGTTGCTACGTCATAACCCAAGCCAACTGAATTCCGCGGCCGACCATTCAACCAGGCTGTATTGCTTTTGAGGAACAGGCTTGCTGCATTGGGATAACTCGGGTCAGCAAACTCATCTCCGTGTAACTCAAATCCCAAATTCCACGCTTGGCTATTTCCGTTACCGACATACTGTGATCGAAGAACACGATATGTTTGGTTCTTTAATGGTCCCTCCAGAAAGGTGATCGCCGCACCCGCGAAGACGTCATCAACCTGCGGAAAGACGGGTGGACCGCGTGTACCAGAATTACCTTGTGTTCGCGTTGTCACTCGAATGAAAACAAACCCACTCTCCTCCACCGGTGGTGGACCATTGGCGACTGTCAAAGCCAGTCCATCATGAAGACCGTAGTAATCCGCCAGCAAGTCCTCACCATAGAAAGGATTGGTCGTATCAGATGATCCGCGCAGAAGCGTCATTAACGATTCATTCATCGTCCATTCAGCATCGAAGCCACGAGTCTCACGCTGGGCCAAGGCAAAGGAGGTATCTCGCGACTCATTACTGAATACGAGAAAAGAAGCAACAAGAATACTAAAGAAGGTCAATGATCCAAGAACCACCAGAAGGATGACACCGTCCCGTCGCCGGCCTCGCTCGGTGGTTAACTTCTCTCGGCAGCCTGAGTGAAATTCATCTGGGCTAGAGCAATGCAAAAAAGTCTTTCTTGGGTCGGCCATCGCTAAATGTTCCCGCAAATAATGTCAAAACACGAATCGTGCTACAGAGTCCACTGCGTAAAAACCCGCCTTGAGTCATCCCTCAAATCCCAATCCCAATCCGAATATTTTCCACTTGTCCTGCTTGCCATCAAAAGATTGAGATTTCCTGCGGCGTTAAGCCACAGCGGCGGATGTTTCGCATTTAATACTCTAGCCGCCTCTGACCCCCTGATTGAGTTAAGTCCCGAGCTACAGTGATTACCGCTCAACAATCCATCAACTTTAACGATATTGAGGATCAGGCATGCCGATTGTTGCCGGATCCGATTCACCGGGCAGGAGAACTCGGATCGGTCAGGGGCGACAAAACATCAAGCGTTGAGTTTCATCCCCCCCCCTCACGAAGAGATCTCCCCATTTAGCGTTGAGACAATGACTGAGGGCAACGCAATTGCTGATGGCAATCTTCCGTTCAGGAGAGATCAAAGAATGCGATTAAAACCCTTACCAGACAAAAGACAAGTCTCAGTAGATGCTTATCAGCCGACCAGACCGATCACCACTGGTACATCAGGTCCAAGATTCAATTCATGGCGATACGAAACGAAGGCAATCAGACCTGACCATCACTCCAGGCCAGGCGACGGTTCCCGGCAGAAAGCATCAACAGGTTTTCATATTCGTTATCATCTGTGAATCGGAAATGCCTGAACTTTGACCAGCAAAGATACAACCCCCGCAATCACACACTGCCATTCAAATGAAAAAAACAGATTCGAGTCGCCGCTCTTTCCTAAAGTCATCCGCAGTGACGGCTGGAATGGTCGGAGTTGGAACCCAGATCAAAACCAGTGGTATCACGGAAGCAGCGAATTCCCCCAATTCAAAACTCCGAATCGGCTTCATCGGTGTTGGAAGTCGTGGCTTCGGAGCACACGTCACTCGATTGACCAAGCACGAGATCAATGGCGAACCGATTGAACTTGTCGCCGTATGCGATGTGTTTAATGAGAATCGAGACAAAGCTGCCGACCACATCAAGAAAAACACCAACCATGACGTCTCCAGGTACGAGGATTACCTGGAGATGTTTGAAAAGGAAAACCTTGATGCGGTCTGCATTGGAACACCTGATCACTGGCACGCAAAACAAGCCATTGATGCACTGAATCACGGACTGCATGTGTACTGTGAAAAACCGATGACGAAAACCGTTGAGGAAGCCATTGAGGTCATGAAGACCTGGAAGGAATCCGGAAAGGTGATGCAGGTCGGTGTGCAATCCACAAGCCTTCCCGTCTGGAACCAGATCAATGAACTGCTGACCGCGGGCCAACTCGGAAAAGTCCTGATGTATCAAACCGAGTACTTCAGAAACTCGGCGCAGGGACAATGGCGTTATTACAAACTCACCCCACAGATGACACCACGGAATATCAACTGGAAAAAATGGCTGGGTGTGGATGAAGGATTGGCAGAGTACGAAGATTTTGACCGAGCCGTTTACAGGCAATGGCGAAGGTTCTGGCCCTACGGATCGGGGATGTTCACCGACCTTTTTGTGCACCGAACCACGACCATGCTCAAGGGTATCGGACTCCGATTCCCAGGACGCGTCGTCGGCGCCGGCGGTCTTTACCTTGAATACGACGGCCGCGATGTTCCCGACGTTGCAACTGTGGCTGCGGATTTTCCGGAAGGTGTGCAGGGGCTGGTGACTGCGACCATGGCCTGCCAAAACACGCCAATCCGGCAACTCATTCGTGGTCATCTCGGGTCGTTTGTATTGGGCACTGGTGAACAATTCGATGGGTTTAAATTCATTCCAGAACGTCCACAGGTCACTCGCAACAGCAAACTTCAAGAAGAACGAATCGCCACCGAATCCATTGATGACACCACCCTGGCACACTTCAAGAACTGGATTGATGCAATGTCGGCTAATGACCCAGCACTTTGCAACAATGACCCCGAACTTGGTGCCGCAGCGATTACAACGGTGATTCTAGGAGCGAGGAGTTACCGCGAAGGGAAAGTGTTCCATTTCGATCACGAGAACCACACCATTCATGACGGCACTTCGGAATGGGCAACCACTTGGGAGCAAAAGTCAAAACGTCGAGAGAAACCAAATCATATTAAGAACTGGACAGCGGGTGACCACGGAAGTCTGCTTGAAGAACCCGAGTATATGAAACTGGCGGGTCCTTGGCAGAACGGAAAAGAACCGGGTAGCTAGCGTGGAAGATGGCTATCAAGGACAGAGCAATCACACACGATTGAGAAAGGCGATTGCATTGACCTTGGGTGCAAACAGCGACAAGTGAATGAACTCGCGCAAACCTAACCTGCAACGTTACCTGCGTGACATGGTTCCAGCAGTTTCAAGGACCACGAACTCCGATGCAGACCGAAAAGACGAAGTCAATACTTGCCTTCTTGCAGGCCAGTGCACTGGCTTCCTCACCACGCTACTGGCCCGGCAAAACCCGTCTCAGGCTCAAAAGGCAGGTACGCCAGTGTTCGGGCATGACCGCGTTTTCGTCGCCTTCGTGATAACTGCCATACTTACCACCAAACTTCATCACCACCTTCGTCCCACGATCCATTGCAACCAGCAGCGACGTGAACTCGACACCGCGAAATGTTTCGCGTTGAAAAAACCGAAACGAGGAAGCGGGCAAGCCACCAGGACTAACCCTCTCCGCCAGTAATTCCGCTCCTATTTCCTCGTTCAATCCCTCCATCTCGGGTATCAGCGCTTCTGCATAATTGCTGGGCGGACTGGTAAAGCGATCCCACTTCGGGTCTTCTAAAACCGCAAAGATGAAATGGCATTTTTCTTCGCCGCGATATCGCCAAACATTCTTCTCTTCGCTTGCCTTACCATCTGAAATCAGCTCATACCCAATGGGCAACTCAAAATCATAATTGGCGAGACGAATCGTCTGAACAGTCTCCGGAACCGGTTCCGTTATATTTTTATTTTGCTCGGCATGGTCGGCGTTGGCTAAGACTTCCTGCTCTTGGCGAAAAAAAACAAAACCCAGAAACATCAGAATTAGCATCGTCAGGGTTCCGACACAACCAACTGCGACAATAACAATCGTCGCGTTACTGACAAAAGGTTTTGGCTTTTCATAAATTGTGTAGGGGTCGTGTTCCATCCTTCCTTACCTCTCCTAGAGGACAGTGACTCAGTTCGTACAGGTTCCATTGGCAATATGCTGAACGAGGCACAAGAACAAACAACCTCGAATTGCTGCAGCAATAGTTTTTTCCTGCACAACATCCTGAAGCAAACGGTCCAAGCCCACCAGACCATTCGAGTTACCCCTTCGCAACATCAGCGTCAATTGGCACCCTGAGCAGGCGACAACTCAATCGAAAATCATTAAGATCTTGATTGATGCGGTGGGCAAAATGGTGTTTTTTTGCAGTCACCCCAACGAACACGCAACTTCTAAGTCTATCACATGCTTTGACCCTGCCCAAAAAACGACAACGAAACACCGACCACCCAACGTCAACAGCTCACTTGAAATCGAATCACCTTCGCGATGAAGAGATAAAGAACGGCAAGCAAATGCAATCAATCTATCGACCAGCTTTAAGTTTGGCTCTCATCTTGCTCGGGACACAACTTGCCATTTGCCAGACCTCGGCAACTCGCCCCAACATCGTTTTTGTCTTGGCGGACGATATGGGCTGGAACCAACCAGGCTTCAATGGTGGCAAGAATGACCTCACCCCAAACCTGAACCAACTTGCGTCGGAAGGAATGCGTCTCGCTGAGTTTTACACTCATTCAGTTTGCGCACCAACGCGAGCCGCATTCCTGACGGGTCGTTACGCATTCCGCACTTGGAGTGATTGGCGCTCAGAGGATTTCGGCAAACCGAGCTACCTTGCCAAACTAGGCTTAGAACTAGCCAAAAATGACCGTGGCGAAGAAACGCGTCGCATCCACGCATTGGACACCCATGAACGAACAATAGCGGAGGCACTTCAAGAGGCCGGTTACTACACCGGACTACTGGGAAAATGGCATCTTGGTGAATGGCTTCCCGAACACCTGCCGATGGGGCAAGGATTCGACTATCAGTATGGTCACTACGCATGGGGCATCGACTATTACAACAAGACAATCGTTCACAATGCACCGGCAAGATTCGCAGTCTATGACTGGCACCGGAATCAGCAACCGGTTAACGAATCAGGTTACGCGACGGACCTGATTGCGAAAGAAGCAGAAAAATTTCTTGCTGATCGAAAAGAATCGAATGACCAAAAAACGCTCCAGCCTTTCTTTCTCTATGTTGCTTTCAATGCGGTTCACGGACCCCTCAACCCGCCACCAGAATTCAACGGTGACCCGGATGACCCATTACAGATTCGCAATGCGATGCTGGCAAGTCTTGACAAAGCCGTTGGCCAAATCAGCAAGGCAGTTGATGATAATGGTTTCCGGAATTCAACGCTGTTTATCTTCACCAATGACAATGGTCCGGTGCTGGAGGAAATGAGCAGACCTTATCGTGGAACAAAAAACACCACCTTTGAAGGTGGTGTTCGACAACCTGCAATCCTGCGTTGGCCAGGCCATACCAAACCAGGGACTATCAAGCCCGGCAAAATGTTCATTGCCGATTTCTTTCCAACATTCATTACCCTCGCCGGTGGCAGTCATCAACAGGAACGTCAAGTTGATGGGATCGACATGACATCAATGCTTTTTGAAGGCGGGGAAAGCAATCGCGATGAAATCGTCTTTGACGTAGCGGGCAGCGTGCGACTGCCAACCATTCGAATGGGAGACTTCAAGCTAATGGGCGATGCCTTGTATGATTTGAAAAAGGACCCTTTCGAGAAATTGGATGTCGCAACCAACTACCCTGATGTGGTTCGACAACTCTCTCAGCGGCTTACCGAAATTGGTGAAGAACGCCCGCCATTAGGTGACAAACCCCTGCTAATGGACCCGCCACTGCCCTTTGTCTACGGACTGGGCGAACAAAAGCAGGTACCTGCCTGGCTGATCGAATCTGTGAATCAGGTGCGATCCAATCAACCCAAAGATTGGGCCCCAGGCGAAACGCCTTGGCCCAAAGCTCCCAAGGGAGCAGTCGCCAGCAAAATGGATGGCCTCAAGGATGAATCCGGCGGAAGCAAGTGATAAAAAAATTCCTCACCGCACTCAACTAACCAACCAACCAACCAACCAACCAACCCGACCGATGAAATCGATCAGGTGTTCACCTATCCACGACATTCTCGCACCTGTTCGCCCACAAGACAAACATTTCAGATGAGAGAGGACTATGGAGTGACTGTGACGCCATCCTCGAGGAGTCCACTCGGCACGCTCGCCGGAATGACAGCTTGCAATCGTTCCTGCAAATCCTCATTCGATAAACTGTTCAGGAAGGCCAGAAGCAAGTTGACTTCGCCATTGCTGTGATTCCTTGCCTCCAGCTCAACAGTCTCCAGCATCCACTCATCAAGATCATCATCGTCCACGACCATGCCTCTCAAATCAAGCTGAAAGGTTTGATCACTAGGGTCGTAATTCTCCAGGGACTTCTCCGGATTCAAATGGTGCTCAATCACATCACCCAAGTCGGAAAAGGCACCATTGTGCATCCAGGGTCCTGTATGAGCTACATTTCGAAGGGCCGGAGTGCGAAACTTGAAAAGATCAGACATTGATCCGGTGACACCAAAGCGGCCAAAGTCCAGACCGCTATCAGGATCCTTTCCGGGGCCAAGCTGAGGCACTGCGAGATTGTGATTTAGTTGATCGGTCATCAAGGTTCCTGAATGGCAGTTCACGCAATTCGACTTGCCGTAGAAAAGAAGTGCTCCCTGCTTTGCATCACCACTCAAGGCAGATACCTCACCGGAAAGGTAACGATCAAACGGACTGTCGTTGATCCCAAAGGCCTCTGCTTCGAAAGCAGCAATTGCGATCGCTGCATGCTGGAATCCCAGCGAAGACTCAGGAATATCAGGAAATGCATTGGCGAACATCTCCCGATAAGCCTCAATGCCCAAAAGTCGATCCATCAACGCATTCCAAATCCCAATGAAGTCTGCATCATCCACGGCGGCAATCTCGTTGCCATGCTCGACATCTTCCAAGTCGCCTCGCATTTCGTCACGACTGGTGACCGGAAACATTGCCTGAATCTGCAATGGCGTTACCAACTCAGCAGGAAGCATGTCACCTGCGGGTGAACTGACGACACCATTCTCGATGGATACTCGGCCGTCCCAAAAAGAAGAATGCCAGTCTTCTGAGCCTCGATTAAAAATATCTGGTGCATTTCGTGGAATGAAAGAACGACCCTCTCCGCGAATTCTAAAAATGCTGATTGCTCCCGTGTTCTCCACACCAGTTCCTACCCCCAAAGCCAATCCATCTGACGAGTGTGTTAGCGGATGGTGACAGGTCGCACAGGCCGTATCTCGGTTTCCACTCAAAATCCGGTCAAAGAACAAAGCTTGCCCCAAAACCACTTGGTTTAAATCCTGTTCTGGGGAATCAACCTGCTGAACACCATGCTGCCCCAACAGACTCATTAAACGCGAATCCAGATCCCTCCTCTGATCGCCTTCCTGCGATCGGACCGGTCTGCGATTGTCTGCATTCACGACGCCAGCGACCATAAAAAAGCACGCGATGACAGCAAGCTGTAGACTCGTTTTTCGGATTGTCGGCTGGACACGCATCACTTTTCTCCAAGTAGATCAAATTACCCCCCGGAACATCCGGCGTCTGACCTTCCAGTAACGCAAAGGGGATGCCAAAACTTCGACCCACCGATTCAAACGAGTGATCTGTCTCGTTTTTTGCCAGAATTTACCAGTCAAAAGATAAAAAACTGGCAACTGACGATTGGCTGAGGAATCATCACCAACTTGCGACGAACGTCTCAAAATGAAACGCAATCGCATAACGCAACTTCCAAGTACGGTTAAAACAACGCCGATCCATTGACGCCCCCCAGTTGCTGTTTGACAGCGATCCTGCAAGAAGTTTGCCTGCTACTTGGGTCAATGACTCCAACAAGTCGACGTTGAAGGCAAGTGGCGATACCCATCCACGCTTTATCAGGAACCTGATCCTTTTTGGGAACCTTTTCCGTATCGGGAACCTGATCCGCCCAGAACTTGGTCCCGGCCGAATTCACTGAAACTGCAAGGCGATGTCTCAGTGAGCTAGAGAAGTGCTTCGATCGATGGCTCGATTGCGAATGTTTATCAGCCTACCTGAATCAGAAGTCCAGCATGACCAAGTCAGGTCATGCAACATCTCGCGAGAACAAAAGGTAATTCACTCGGCAACGCGTCCGACCAATTGCTGATAAAGTTTTCCCGGTCGTGCAATGCCACTCTGATTTCAATTGGCTATTTCCAACCACCTGATTTGCCTGGTCATCACTGAAAATCTCTTCGCCAAATCGCGTGCAAACGTTAGTGACTGGAAACTCTCTTAACTGAAGATACCAACGGATGCCTCCCAACCGAGACCAGCCTGAGAGCGTTGGCCCACAACAACCATCAACCTCAAAACGGAAAACAACCCAGAATCCGAAACCGCTGTGTTCGCCAGGCAACGCCGGATAAAATTCAACGCGTTTTAATGAACCGTGAGAATCCCAGCATCAACAATCGTGCAATTACTGAGGCTATGGATGCGGTGGTCCCTGACAGAGCGTATTGATCACTTGAGAAGTTAAGATTCGAGGGAACCAACTAATCACGACGGAAGCTAGTCCATCTCGTTTCTAATCCTCAACATCAGGTCATAAGACGGCAAAGTTTACAACCATCACACGATGCGTTTATCCTATAAAAGAACCAAATCGTTAAAGCAGATGCGTCGAAGCAATGACGCGCCCCACTCGCGAGACAGAACTGAAATGAAAAAAATCAACTTACTTTGGCTCTGTGCCGTGATCACTCTGATCACAAGTGAACAGGTCTCGGCGACGGACAAACCCAATGTGATCTTCTTTTTAGTTGACGATCTTGGACAACGAGATTTGGGTTGCTATGGCAGCGAATTCTACGAAACTCCCGCAATTGATCAGTTGGCCAAGGAGGGGATGCGATTCGAAAACGCCTACTCAACTTGCCATGTCTGTTCACCAAGTCGAGCCAGTATTTTGACAGGAAAATATCCTGCACGTACCAATCTGACTGAATGGCTTGGAGGTCGCCCTGAGAGGGATTATGAAAAGTTACACCATGGCGAAAAAATCACGGCCCTTCCTGAATCGGAAGTCACTTTGGCTGAGACCCTCAAAAGCCACGGATACGCCACAGCAAATTATGGCAAAGCCCACCTGAACAAGGATCCAACGACATACGGTTTCGACGAAGCCATCACTGGCTGGGTTCGTTCCTACTATCACCCCTTCTCCCCCACCTACTCCAAGACACTACCGGCACAGAAAGGTGACTATTACACCGACAAACTCACAGACGCTGCAATTGATTTCATTGAGCGAAACCAAGACCAACCCTTCTTCGTTCACCTTGAGCACTTCTCCGTCCACGACCCAATTCAAGGACGGAAGGATTTGGTTCAAAAATACCAGAGCAAACTCGAGACAATGAAAGCCGATGGCGGTCCTGATTATATCCTTGAACCCAACCCTGATGACCCCGCACTCTCTAAAGAAGCAATCAAGTCGCTAGAAGGCAACGACGATCATTCACTGCATCAAAATTCACGCGTCTGGTGGGTCAAACAAAAACAGGACAACGTTGAATTTGCGGGCATGGTCGAAGCCACCGATGAAAGTCTGGGACGCATCCGCGCCAAGCTGAAAGAACTCAATCTGGAACGAAACACCATTATTATTTTTACATCTGACAACGGTGGAATGTCTGCTTCCAATCAATATCGAGGCGTCAACCATACTCGGGAGACGCTTGATGCCCGTTACGCAAGTTCCAACTTGCCACTTCGTGGAGCTAAAGGCTGGAACTATGAAGGTGGAATCCGAGTACCTCTGATTGTTCACTGGCCAGGAAAGACCGCGGCCAGCTCCATGTCACCCGCAGTGGTAACGGGAACCGATTACTACCCAACGCTTTTGGAGATGCTGAACCTTCCCGATCTACCGGAGCAACACATCGATGGTCAAAGTTTTGTCCCAGCCCTAATGGCTGAATCTTACGATCGTGGACCAATCTATTGGCACTTCCCACACTACAGTAATCATGGATACCAAAGTCCAGGTGGGGCAATCCGATTGGGTCAATATAAACTGCTTGAGTACTACGAAAATGGGACGGTGCAACTTTTTGATCTTGAAAATGACATTGGCGAACGGAACGATCTCTCCAAGTCACAACCGGCAAGGGCCGCCGAATTAAGAAAAATGCTTGTTGATTGGCGTAAGCAAGTTGACGCAAAAATGCCTTTTCCGAAAACAGCAACTTCAAAGCCAGCCCGAGGTGCAAGAATCGAAAAACCGAAGCAGAGCAAGTGAGAGTTTCGGCACCCAAGCATCTTTCAATTCACGTTGAGGCCATCAACCAGGAAGACTATTTTCGTTTGAAAACCAAACGAATCAATCAAGCTCGTTGACAACTTTCCAGCAACCCATCAATCCATTCTCGTGATGAAGAAAAAGATACGAACAGATTCATGATTGAGTTAAAGTTACAGAGACACAGTGGATCATGGCTTGACGGTCATTGAAAATTTCATTGCTTAGCAAGCACTGCCATCGCCGCATTGTGACCTGCGATACCACTGACTCCGCCACCACGTTTGGCGCCTGCACCGGCTAAAAAAAGATGCGGGTCATCCGTCTCTGCACCCCACACCGGCAGGTCTGAGTTTTCTATCTCATCTTCAATAAACGGAAAACTCAAGTCTCGGTGAAAAATATTACCTCGCGGCAAAGCCAAGTCCTTCTCAAGATCCAACGGCGATTTTGCCTCGATGGCAAGGGATCCATCAGAGCACGGTGCCAAAAGGGATTCGATTGGCTCAACCAAATACTCATTCAGTCCACTGAGAGCCCGCTGAGTCACCAACTCCCTTGTCCGCTCCGGGTTCTCATCGAACAGTTTTGCCGGGGTGTGCAGGGCAAAAACAGTCAGTGTCTGATACCCCTTACTTGCCAACTCAGCCGAAAGAATGGACCGGTCAGCAAGCGTGTGGCAGTAAGCCTCAAGTGGTAACACCTCGGGTATTTTAAGGTGAGATGCTTCTCGGTACGCTTTTTCCAATTGCGAGTGGCTCTCGTTGATGTGCAACGTTCCTGAGAAAGCCAGATCCGGCGCAATGCCCGACTTCAGCATCGGAAGTCGGGTCAGCAACATATTGATTTTCAATTGTGCACCCTCGAGAGATTCAGGTTCCTTGATCCCTCGCAATCTCGCCAGATGCTGAGGCGCCCCGGCAAACAACAGATGTCGTGCAGCGTATCGTTTACCCTCTTGAGTCTCGACTGCAACACCGTTTGAACCAGTCTCTAGACACGTCACCTTCGAACGCAAGCGGATCGTCACGCCATTGGCCTCCGCAACTCTCCGCAGTTCCTTCACCAAGGTTTCCATTCCCCCTTTTGGTACCCGCCACTGCCCATCGCCGTTACCGATCAGATGGTAGAGGAAACAGCGATTGGCTTGCAGATCATCAACCGAAACAAAGGTGCCAATTAAGGCATCGGTCATTGAGACGCCTCGAACAAGATCATCGCGAAATCGATCTCGAATCACCTCACCAATCGGTTCTTCGATCATGTATCGCCAAGTTTCTGGTAAACCAATCTCCGATTTCAATCGCGAGGCGGTCCGCAAAGGCTTCAGCATTGACGGCGCTAACCTTGCCGCAAGATCAGCGATCTCGGAATAAAAGTTCTTCCAAGCAACCGCCTCATGACTTGATCCCGTCAATGCGTGAAAAGAACTCTCCGTGGCAGAATCCCAGCTCCTTGAAACAAGAAGTCCATCATGCATCCCGCCCCTTGAGTACGGCGTGTAGGAGTCAACCGATCGAGGCAGTGTGCGAAAATCCAGTCCCAAATCTTGAACAATCTGATCAGGCAGTAGAGAAACAAGGTAAGAGTATCGAGATAGATTCGCATCGTAGTCCGGAAAAGCCCTCACGCTGGTCGTCGCGCCGCCGAGTTCATCATGCCCCTCGAGCAATAAAACACTCTTCTTCGCTTTGCTCAGATAACTCGCAGCGACCAGCCCATTGTGGCCTCCGCCAACGATGATCACATCGAACATAGGCTGGCTGTTTTGCATCGCACTCACTACCACGGGTGTAGGCTTATCCATTTTGGCCTAAGTCTACACAAATTCGAGTATTTGGCTTGCAAGTAAAAACCGCTCTCCATTTAATTCACGTCATAGGAATGCAAAACGCTTGGATACTTGGTTGAATCTTAACGGCGACAGAAGAGAAGATGGACACCGGCACGGTAATGAAAGTCGTCAATTTGAGCCACCCAAACAGGGGTTCATCAGCAACATCTTTGAGAAGGGAACTGCTAACATCAGGACCTCAGGTAGAATAAGGTGCTCCTCATCAATTTGAATTCCAGGAACAAGAGATGAGCAAAAGCAAGGCTTCAAAACAAGAAACCAAACAAGTCCACGGTCTACCCGATCAAGAAGCGATCATGCCAAACTGGTATGAAAAGACCGTGATCCGATCGATCATGAGATCACTTCTCGTTGTTGTTCCAACTTACATACTGGCCGCCGTTGGCTTGAGCTTCAACCAAAACGTCGAATCCATTCAAGCGGGAAATGAAACAATCCCCCCGCTGATCGGAACTTTGTTCTGCTTGCTGTTCACTTTGACCCACGGTGTCATTCCCGTTTTCTTTTATAGCATCTTTACTGGCATAACGACTGGTACGGACAAAGATTCATCGAACGAACTCAACCCCGTTGCGATGTGCATCTCTGGATTTGTATACCTTCACATGGGACTCTGGTACGGGGCCCCAATCATTGGCCTGGCAACAGTTACTGGATGGCTGAACGTCGCGTGGGTGGTCCTTCATATCCTGCTGGCAGGAAAAGGGAACCGTCGATGGGCTTTCCTTGAACATGGTTCGACTTCCATGGCGTTGGGATTATTCATTGTTTGCTTTTCCGGCGCCAACTTAGTCCCCCTTGGCCTGACGGTGGTTGTCCTTCAGGCGTTCTTACTGACACTGGTGGAATGGAAAGGAAAAGGGTTGTGGGTCGCGTGACTCTGAAGTCAGGAAAACAGGTCGTGTGGGTTCGCCACAACACTCATTCTGAGTCACACTGATGAGTCGATTATCCGACAACAACCTATTAACGCCGCTTATCCAAATCTTCTTGCAGCTGTTTCCTGTTTTTATCTTGCTCAATAGGTCCTCCAAAAAGGATCACAAAAAGAAAACTGCAAGGAAGAAAAATTCCTTCGAAGTCCAGCATAACCTTCATTCATCGACGTCGGCGGGAATAGTGAGGGGTAACTCGGCAAGGGTGAGCATTTCTGGTGAAAAGAGAAGGCATGTCCACACACTTGATTTCAATCACAAGCCGAGAACGTCCGCAATGATTTTGTCATGCTAATCTTGGCACGAATTGGTTGATGCTGTTCTTTCCAGATTCAAAATCACAAACGATCATCGAAAAGCAATCGGTGCATGTAATCCGAGAGACCCCAACGTCTCACCATTTAGGATGACCATTGTGAATTCGAGCAAATTCAATCTCAGCCCAAAACTGACTTTGCACGAAGTGGCGCCCGTTTTGATTGATACCTCGAAACGCTTTCTTCTCCCTTGAAATCAATTGCAGAAGCTTCTGAGTTTGCGCGATAATGCTGACTGAATCTTCAATCAAACCAGCAGCATGAATTCAACAAGTCGAATCATTGCGATTCAAATTCTAAACAACAGGCTAACTGATTCATCGACTCGGCATCGGACCGATCATCACGTCACAGAAAGTCAAAGCTGCCATCTTATTTGTTCCACGAAGAAGCAGGCTTGGATCCCAAGAACTTTCCTTGAGGTAGGTGATCCGGTCAAATGAACCTGACTCTTTCAGCATAAGTGTCAAGATATTTCCCTTCACCGAGGCTGAAGCAACCTGTCCCTCTTCATCATCAAGGTAAAACTGACTGACAAGTTGAGGGTCCCAGAGAATGGGCTGGTCGAATTCAAGATCAACCGAAGTTTTGGTAACGTCATGGTAGTGCGCCGTGACCAGGTTTGGTGCGGTGAGTGGGTAATCATATGACCCACCATAGAAATCGCGTTGAAGCAATTTGTGAACTCGATCCGCGAAAACGCCCCAACCCTCCAAAGGGAAATGGCAACCGCCAATCGGCTGAATCCCCAGCGTGGAAAGAATCGCCATATTGGAATAAAGATTTGGCAAGGTGCGCTGTCGCTCGCGAAGTAAATCGCCGTTACCACCTCTTCCCATTGCGCAGGCACTGGGCCAGATTTGAAACAGATAGTAGCGGCTGACGTTCGGGAAGTCGCGTTTCCAAGCCGCTGACATGCTAAGAAAATATTTTTCATAGGACTCCCAACCGTAACCGCCATCTGGACCGGCGGCTCCCTGGTCATTTTCACCTTGGTGCCAGATGATTGCCCGGATTCCGTGAGTCAGCTTTGCCTGCTGAAGACGCCACAGCATTCGACCATAAATGGTCTCCAGGTCGACCGGATCGTCTTCATTTCGTTGATGCTGATCAATTCGTGTGCCACCAACCGCTGCGTTAATCATGAAGACGGGAACCTTCTGGCTTTCCACAAGCTGATTTGCAAGCTTCATACCCCACCAACCGAGTTCAGCGATATGTTCGCGTCGAGCTTTCCATACCGGCCTGCACCAAAGGTTTTCTCGTTCGCCCTCTTTAAAAAATCTCGGACGACCGTAACTGCGAACCCATTGATTTGTATCCGCTGGCGAATCCTCGCGAGTGTCGGTTGCCAGGGCGTTGGACTGACCATCAATCAAGTAAGCGTCTCCGCAAACGATATCGCCAGCACGATACAGAATCCGTTCCTGATTTCCATCGACGACTCCAAATTCGACAGAGTACTTAACCAGGGCCGCGTCAAGTTTGACGGCCAGTTCGTAGGAACCGTCCGCGGCTGGCATAGCCGATTCGATGGCGAACGGTTTTCCATCAGAAAGAACCCGTGCAAAAACTCGATTGGCCTTACCCCCGAGCATGCCACGGCAATAGAGCGTTCCACGGCCACTGCTATCGCGGGCATAAAACTGCCCCTCAACAGGCATCTCATCTTCATCAGGCTGACGCTTGACCCACGCATCTGATTCGGGTTCTTGAACTTGGATTGCCTTGGTAACGACCGCCGGCTGACCACCATTGGATAACGAAAGCCTGACAATCATTTGGCCACTGTTCTGGGCACGATGCAGGATAATGGATTCTGGTTGTGGATCATGAATTGTGGCCAGCCCTGAGATGTCCCAGTCGTAGGCCAGCGAGTCGACACCCGCTGCCTTTAATTCCTTCAAATTGCTGATCACGGGGCGAATCTCAATCGGTGTCCTGCCATCCCATTCGCTCGGCCCCTCCAGCATATACTTGGGCTCCGGCAGTGTCTCTCTGATCAAAACAGGCAGACTCACACGACGAATTTCATCTGGATAAACGGCTTCGGCAGAGATCACAACCTCCGTGTCGTGCGTGACTCGTTCCGCCTGAAAACGAAATCGGAGTCGGTCCGCCGCCAAGACCTGTTTTCCCTCGCCCGTTTCTCTCCAGTAAATCTTCAAGGCACCCTGGGCGGCTGCGGTAAACTCGACGGCTTCCCCTTCATTGACTTCAAATTTATCTGGGGTCACCTTGAACTCGGAACCCGGCTGAACAACCATTCCAACGAGTGTCTGGTTTGGCTTCTGATTCTCATATTCAAGACGCACCCAACTTTCTGATCTAGCGACAGAAGAGATTCGAACTTCGTCGATATCACCTTGAAAGTCATAGTTGTTGTACCAGCCGCCAATCCACATGCGTGCAGGACGCTCGAGATTCAGAGGTGTTGCCCGAGGATTTCCTTCTACGACCTTTTCTCCATTGAGGTAGAGCCTGGCTTCGTCATTTTGGAACGTGTGAACCGCTTGGGTCCATTCACGAGAACGCCCCGGTATTTCTGCTCGCGTATTGCCATTGGAAAAGTAACAGTCGACATAGATCATTGGCGGACTCTGGTACCACATCTGCACTTTACCTTGCGCCTTTTCTTGCCCCCATGAAAGAATGCGACCGCGTGATGCGTCCGAGCGAAACCATACCTGCGTGGTATGAGGTTGGCTGCCGGTCGGGAACGAGGTGATCTCTTCACCGCAAAATACACCTTTGCCACCGGGGAAATACCTCGCATCACCGATCATCCCTTGCGATGGCGAGGTGCCTTGGTCATCAGACTGGAGTGTTCCGACAACATCAAGGACCTCGCTGCCGAAGTGCCAGACACTAAGAAATCCATTTGACTGATTGAAAACGGATTGCCCGTTGGATTCGGTCTTCGCGTCTGGCCTGCCCCAATGAATTGTGATCTCTTGCCGATCGTTTCCGACAATCTCTGGAACTCGAACCCATATACTGGCTGTTCCATTTTCCGCATCCCATTTCTCGATTTCAAATTTCAGAGGACTCCCACCACTCGAAAAGCGAATGTCTCTACCATCCTCTGCCGCTTGGGAAAATGGAAAGAAGTCATGATGCAACCGCACCAAGAGTGGAAAATCCTTGACCGCGACTGAGTCTGGCAAATCAGCTCCCTGCGGCGTTGTAAGAATCCAGAGAGAACCAGAATGCTTCCATGAAGAATATTCAGCACGGGAAGATGAAACCAATGCCGAAACAATCAAAGCCAGAATAATGAGATATCGCACTTGAGCTCGCATTTTGGAGTGAAAATCGTTTCTTGTTTTAGTCCTTGGTTGGCTCTGATCATGTCGAGCAGACATCCAACACGCGGTCATCGAAGGAGTATCAATTCTCAACCTCGATCCACCATTCGCACAAACTTAACGGATCCGCAATCCGTGCGTGTTAAAGCTTGTTCAGGGATTTGTGTGATTCCTTGTCATTGATCTCTGGGCAAGACGTTCGCAACACAGCGAACCAACGATAAAATCAAGACACACCCCCTGGTGAAGCACGTGACAATCGGTTGGCTCTCGCAACCTTTATGGCTTCCAGGTGAATCGCCCCCAGTTTCTTTTACGCGGCACAATTGGCAACTCTTTCTCCCCGAACTCCGTCTCAATCATGACCTTTGGCCCTCCCCTTTCTTGATCCGCAAAAGCACGCGACACAAAGCCGTCAGGAGACCAAATGGGATCGTCACCGCGCCCAACCTTTCGCCGATTCGTTCCATCGCTGCCAACCACCCAGACATGAAACGTTGACGATATCAGTTGGTCCCGCCCCGGATTACTCACACCGGTAAACGGGCTCATGTGAATCATCTCAACCCCTTCCCAGTGCGCAATCCACTTCCCATCAGGTGACCACGTCGGGACTTTCTGTTCCAAAGGCAGTTGAAGACCCTCATCCACTTCAATCAGCATCGGAGAGACCAATTTGGCATCACTGCCGTCGCGATTGCTAACCCAAACTCGAAAGACGCCACTTCGATTAGAAACGAAAGCGACCTTGTTTCCATCAGGAGAGACCGCTGGCATCGCATTGCTAAATTGAATCTGGACTGGATCACTGAACAATCGGCGAGACTCACCTGTCTCGGTGTTCATGATGCGGATTTGGCTATCGCTGGCGGGATCCTGCTTTCTCCCTCCCGCTCCGGCACTCATCCAAACGATATGTTTTGAGTCAGGCATCCACGAAGGAAGAAGATTTCTTCCTGTCCCAACCAGTTCCCTCGCGTTTTTTCCATCCGCATCACACATCCAAATCGCCATGCCCATTGGACTCTGCCTGACGTAAACAACCTTCTCGCCATCAGCCGAAAAAACCGGTTGCAAACAATGGCTTTTTTGATTCGTCAGTGGGTGGCGGTCTGAACCATCCTCCTTCATTCGGAAAAGCTGGAGAATACCATTTTCGTCTCCGTGACTGACAATGACCTCACGTAGTTCCGATGCTGAATGTGGCCCACCAGGGACCAACGACTGCCTCCCTTCCCCCGCGTCTGCATTCCAAGTTAATAGAAAAAACACAAGATTACCGACTAGCAAACAGACTGAACTCTTCACGTCCATCTTTCTGGTTATCCTTCCATTTATGCTTGCTGAAATCTAGATTCGGGTTTTTAGTCTCCAGCTCGTTCAAATATAATTTGAGAACACAAGTAAATATAAGAACCCACGTCAATTGAACGACATGAAAACACATTTTTACGTCGCAATACTATCGACCGTCTCGGCTCTATTCATGGGAATATCGGTCACTTTGAATAACAATCCTCTTAGTGTGATAGCTTTTGGATTATTCGCTATCGCTGCCGCACTCAATTGGACCAATTATTTCTCAAAGAACACAAGAGATGCTGAAAAAGAAAAGCGTCGAAAGGATTACCTAAAACTGAAAGAGGAATTTAATGAATGAAGGTCGCAGAACCCGTGTCAATAATACGAAAGCGAAAACCACGAAGAAACGAAAAACCTGAGAAGAAAAAACGCCTCGGTCGCTCCTCTTCATTAACGATCACAAAGAAACTTGAAATGACCAGATAGCAACCAAACCAACCTCTTTTTCGGCACCAACCCGACCATCATTACATTAGTCGTTTCAAAAAGGTTGGCCATGATTCGTTACCCCGAACTGAACAAGACTATGAAAGCACCGTCGCTAAGTCGGGCGAAAAGCAAAGACACTTTGAAAGTCCCAACAAGCGTCACTTCCTAGAAGCCACGGATCCCAAGAACACCGGTAACGAGCCCAACTTTGATTTGTAGCGAGAAGACCATCACAGTAAGAGCCACCCACTCCAGACGATGCAGTTTAGCCTTGAAAGATGATGAAATCAGATTTTGATTCGGTGGCTTCTTCTTTTTTTGCCAATACACGGTCAGCCACCAACTGCTTCTCTCGTTTGCCAGAAAGTTGCTTAACCTCTTTTGAAAAAGTACTTTCCGACGTCGATGCCTGCCCATCTACCACACGCACATCCTTTGAAGCATTTAATCAATTTGTGAAATTGATTTCCACACTACCAAACGGCTGAGTATCAACTTGAACTCGGCAGTCCTCGACAATCGGAATCAACGCCGGGATCGACCCGGTCAATACAATCTGTCCAGCATCTAATCGCTCACCTCGATCTCGAACTACTTTTGTCAGCCATTTCAGCGAGGACTTGATCGTCTGAATTAACACGGATCCGGCACACTCATCAATCAATCGGTCATCAGCAAAGATGGAAAGCGTCAAGGCCTCAAAAGATCGTTCATCGCACAGTTCGGCTGGACGGACCCCGTCACCCAAAACGAATCCGGCGTGAATTGCATTGTTTCCAATCAACTCCCCTGCCGAAGGCCGCCCACCTCGCATCACCTGATTGTGCAACTCGATCACGGGAAACACGCGAGCAATGCAGGTGGGAATCGCGACACCGACAAAATCATCTTCATTGGGTTGACGACAAAGCTCCACCGCTAGCTCACCCTCGATTGCCAAGTTTGTGAATCTCTCTCGCGACACGGTTTCACCGGATGGGTGCCGCTCTGAATCAAACAGCCGACCACTAACGCAATGATCAATTCCGAGTTGCGCTCGGATCTTAGGGGATGTGCAGCCAACCTTGTAACCAATCGCCCGCTCGCCACGATCGCAACGCAACTGCGTCACGGCCGTTTGAAGCTCGTAACCCTGCGAAACATTCAACACCACCCCCTCGGCGAACATCATGCCGGGCTGGCCAGCATCGTAATCAACCAACTGCCGAGATGCCCAATGTCGGATCTTTGATGAAAAAGAGCTTTTGTCTTGATTCAACGTCTTACCACTCGCCTTGCTAAAGTTAATTCTTTTGAACCTGCCGCAGTTTCCCTCAATGCTCTCAATAACATTTACAGTGGGATGCATGCCCATTTCATTCTTGCGACGACGGTCTAAGCGAAGGAACAAAATTGCTTGCTAGAAAGTTTCCCGTCGCTCGAGGGACTTGTCCACAACGCAGGGCAACTTCATCCCGCTGAATTGATCAACAACTGGATGCGATCGATGATAGTCGCGTCGCAAATGGCCGCCCTCGATTCGGTCGCTGCAGAATTGGCAGAGCGAAACAGTAACTCCTAGTTCCCACTGCCCTGTCTTTTGGACACCTCCCTGTAAACTTCTGCTGCCAGTCGATTGCCTGGAAACACCGTCATCCACATCACCAAAACACTCTCGCAATATTGCTTTCGTAACTTGACAAGCCCAACAACGCAGGCCAGTTCAAATCAATAGCTTTTGATTTATTGGGAAATCATTGGACCTGAAGTTATGTGTCTTCTTGTTGCAACAATGGTACCATTAGGAACCCGCTCGCGATGACCAAATGAAGTTGGCGTTTCGATTCGGTTTGATCACCAAAAGGAGACCGCAATGAGAATCCCCACCATGCGAGGAATCATTGACCGGCGAATCCTCGCAAATTTCAAGATTGACCCCGATGTGCTAGCCGACTATTTACCAAGTCCCTTTCGACCAAAAATCTTCAAAGGGAGGGGCATCGCTGGGATTTGCCTAATTCGCTTAAAACAAATCCGCCCTCGTTTCCTTCCCGCCAGTTTCGGAATCTCTTCCGAAAACGCGGCCCATCGTATCGCGGTTGAATGGAATCACAACGGCAAAACGATAGAGGGTGTTTATATCCCGCGACGAGATACCTCCTCGCGACTAAACACGCTGGTTGGCGGGCGGTTATTCCCCGGCATCCACCATTACGCCCGCTACCAAGTGCAAGAAAACGGCGAGCGTTACAGCGTAGTCCTTAACAGTGAGGACGGTGATACACATGTAAAAGTCGTCGGTCATGTGACCTCGGAATTACCAGACGATTCCATTTTCGATTCACTGGATGAAGCATCCAACTTTTTCGAGCGTGGATCGTTGGGCTACTCGGTCACCGGCAAGGCAGGGCAATATGACGGGTTGGAACTGCGCACCTTTGACTGGAACGTTCAACCCTTGTCCGTGGATCAGCTGGAATCGAGCTTCTTCGAGAACCATGATCGATTCCCCGTCGGAGCCGCGGAATTTGACTGTGCCTTATTGATGCGGAACATCAATCACCAGTGGCACGGACAGCCGTTGCTGTGTGACCAAAGCCAGTGATACTCATCGTGCTGAGTATTCAAACACAGCACGCTCAGATCGCAACTAATGATCGAAGCGACACGAGAATGCAAATGCCCCCAGTAGCCATCACGATGCGAAGAAGAACACCCACCCCCATTATTGGCATCTTCGAGACGCGTTCAACCAGAGGCCATTGCGACACAATCAATCTCCGATCCGAAAATGAGACCGCGCGGAAGCAGAAGTCCCCAAGACCAGACAAGCCACTTAAGACTGCAGCAACGACGAGTATTTAATTCACGCAATCCGGTCACGACCCACACGGGACCGATTCTATTTGCGATTCGTCTGCGGAAGCGCGCTTTCCAGACCCCCGATCACGTCCTGGTAATCGATTGAACCAATCAGGTTGGTCCATTCATTTGGATCGGTCTCGTGATCATAAAGTTCTTGACCTCCATCGTGGTATTTGATGTACCGATAACGCTGAGTTTGGATCGCATGATTCTTGAATCCGTACGTGATCACGACCGGGTAATTCCATTGCTGATCAGGATTTCTCAGAAGCGGAACAAGACTGCGACCGTCCAGTTTTTCACGCTTTGGCAAACCGCAAAGGTCGACGAGCGTTGGGTATAAATCAATCAAGCTGACAGGCTGATTACAGGTTCTATTTCTGACAACACGGCCCGCCGCAACCATGACCTTGGGCGCCACGAGAATCAGGGGAGTTCGTGTTGAAACATCCCACAAAGCATGCTTTCGCCAATGCTCTTTTTCCCCAAGATGCCAACCGTGATCCCCCCACAAGACAACAATGGTGTTATCTGCATGCTCGCTTCCTTGCAGTGCATCAAGCACTCGCCCGATCTGCGCATCAGCAAAGCTGATCGTTGCCAAGTACGCCTGTACCGCAACCTGCCACTGCCCATTCGCAATGACATTAGCGTGATCCCCCCCCAATGCAGCGAAGTTTCGATTTGCCGAAGGATCAAATACCTGCCGAGCAAGTTTTTTTCCATAAGCCGGCACATCGGCTAGATCACCCTTCAGCGTGGCCGGAAGCGTGACGCCCGCAAGAGGGTGCCTCTCAAAGTATTCCTGCGGAACAATCCATGGGAGGTGCGGCTTGGTCAACCCGCACGCCAAGAAAAAAGGTTGGTCATGCTTCTTCTCCAGTTCGGAAACTATCCAGCTGACAACCTTTCCATCAAACATCTCTTCATCACTGAGATCCGTTTTTCCCCAAGGCGACCAGGCTGACGTTGCCAGGCGATTCTCTTTTTTCGTTGTCGCTTTTAAACGTGTTTGAGTGGGAACAAAATAGTCATCCCATGATTTGTCATCATAGGCATCCCTTCCGTGAAAAATCTTTCCACTTCCGCGGGTGACATAACCCGATTCTCGAAAATACTGCATGAGGGTAATTGCGTTGGGAAGTTTCTCTCGAAGTTTCTCGCCGTTGCCGTAAACCCCCGACCTGAACGGAGCGATACCTGTCAAGAGACTGATACGCGAGGGATTGCACAGTGGTGCCGAACAATAGGCCTTGGTGAACGAAACACCAAGCTCAGCAAGGCGATCGATATTAGGCGTATTAGCCTGTGGATGATTGCCAAGATGCCCTACCCAGCCACGTAGATCATCCACTGCAATGAACAGCACGTTGGGCCGCTCGTTCGCCGACGCATGCTGAGGAAAGAATCCAAAGATAAACAGCAGGGCGATTGTTGTCACGAAGATACGCATTGGCGCTCTGTTTTGCTAATTTCTAAATAAATCCCAACGCAATTCTAACAAGAAGGATCGATTGATTTTCTCAAAAGTCAAAATCGGCCAATGACACCAACATCCTGAAAACGTCCGCCACTCAGCCACTTGCAGGCTACGCTCCACGTCAATTCACGGCAGTGGCGAAGTAGGGACCGAGTCCCATCGACATCTCGTGTGTGAGCACGAATGTCCATTCCAACTGAAGTGGAAAAATATAAATATCCTCATTCAATTTCCGCAAATCGGGCCATGCCTCCGAAGTGCACTCGTATAGATTGCCCTCCCATTCATGAAATAAATAGTAGGGCTGAATTGTCGTTTCCTGAAAAGCCAGAACCGCGTTTCTTCCCGACACAGCGACTTCATGATTAAAAGAGTACGCATGCCATCGGTAGCCACGAAAAATAAAACTTCCGGTATTGCGTTTCACATTTGAAAAAAAGGTCTCTTGCCAGACTTGGTTAACAGCTCGAAACTCCTTTCCTATGACCGCTTTGGTCGTAATCGAATACTCGCTTTGTAGTACATCGCAAAACAGCTTCATCACACCTTACCTCAAACAAGTCTCAGCGCCCCTTCACTCATGATAAAAGCGCAAAATCCATGACCTTTACCCAGCAAAAGAAAACGCTTTTCACCCCTCCCACTAACATCGTGGTGTTAGCATGACTGACCAGAAACCATTCGACCCACCGGAATCCTTCAATTAAGTTTCGCCACGCTTCTACCTTTCCTATAATACATGGTGCGACGGAAGGAAGTCAGCGGCGGAGAACAACTGACTGCTGAACGAGATAGCCAAAGCAAATACAAGATCTTGGACTCACGATGACCAAATTAAAAATGTATCAAGTGGATGCTTTTGCGCAGAAACTTTTCCAAGGTAATCCAGCGGCAATCATTGTCACTGACGAAGAACTACCTGCAGAGATGATGCAGGCCATTGCAAATGAGAACAATCTTTCGGAAACGGCTTTCGTTCATGGTCAAGTCAAGGATCGATACAGCATTAGATGGTTCACACCCAAAAGTGAGGTTGATCTCTGCGGTCACGCAACGCTTGCTGCCGCACACATTTTGATGACCGAATATGGAGCCAGTGAGGAACTCGGTTTCTCCAGCAAAACCGGTGAACTAAGGGTCTACCAAGATGAGAACATGCTGTGGCTGAATTTCCCGGCCGATGAATTAGATGACTGTGACGCAGAAACGACGCAACAGGTTCAAAGTGCTTTGGGGTTGGAAACACTGACGGTGGTGCGAGGACGTTCCGACCTGATGGCAGTTGTAAAAACTCACCATGATGTCACCGGGGCATCACCTGTGATGCACAGAGTCAGCAAGCTCAAATGCCGAGGATTGATCCTTACTTCAATCGGCAAAGAAGATGACTTTATCAGCCGCTTCTTCGCTCCCCAAGTCGGTGTGCCAGAGGATCCAGTGACCGGTTCGGCACACACCACACTCACTCCTTACTGGGCTACCGAACTCAAAAAAAACGAACTCAAAGCTCGTCAAGTTTCACCTCGAGGCGGTCAATTAATCTGCAAGCTAATTTCAGACCGGGTCCACATTGGGGGTCAAGCAATTACCTTCATGGAGGCAGATCTCCGAACGAACTCACCCTCGGGCTCTGGGATCAATCAGTACAAAAACTGATCCCTCAGTCAAACAATTCGGTGTTGAGTACTTTATCGACACCAAGATTCCCAATGAAAACCAGCTCGAGAGATTTCTTTTGCCGGCAGCCCCCGCGTTAATTGAAAGAGGAAGAAAAAGAACGATGCAGACCTAATCCTTCACCGCACGAACGGCCTGCGAGATCATTTCTTCCAAACCCTCCGTGCTTTCGGGGTGAGGGCTAATTGCGATCACGCTGCCAGCTCCGAATTCTCCCATCACAATCGCCGGCGTGTCGATCATTGTTCCTTCCTGCGGTGGGTAAAGGACCTGCTCGGATCGAAAATGGGCAAGAACGGTGTACGCCGGCAAACCATCCAATTGCATCGGCGAAACGATGGGGCCATTATGGAATTTGACCAGTGATTCCTGGGAGACATTACCAAAGATACGTTGCCCGTGATCGGTCAACTCCATCTTCACTTCTGTTGTCGGACCACGAAGGTACATTGCCTTGCGCCCCACTCCCTTGATCTCGCGAACACCGGTGAAAACATGTGTATCAACCACCTTTAATGACCACGGATAAAACGCAGAACACAAATAGGCACCTCCGCAAATCCCGATGTAACCGCCACCATCCTGAATAAAAGAACGAACCACTTCTTTTCCATCCTCACCCAGCGTTCGGGCTTGGCTTGATCCACTACCCCCACCGAAAACAATCACGTCAAATTGGTCAAGGAAGTGGCGACTCACATCTTTCGCATCGATGTGACACACCACCATGTCGGTGCGGGACGAAAGCAAATTTGACAAGGTGTTGACCCCTCTAGACGATCCACCCGTATCGTCAAATAAAGCGACGTGAATTTGCTCGGATCGGATTGAGTCCTCAGGCGTAACAACATCAGAAAGATCTTGATCAATCATACCGATTTCTCGCAAGGCGACGCTCATCATTTCCCGGTGCTGCCGCGTTCGGACAGGCAAACGTTGATACTGGTGAGTAGTTTCCAGAATCATTGCCTTTTTACCCAGCACATCAATTGCCGCAGCCGCCAGACTTGTCTTTATTGGCCCGCGTTTTAAAAGAAGGAATTTCCGTTTTGGATCGGTGACCAACCCGTTAACACTTGCGAACATCCTTTCAACCATCCTGTCGATCTTCTGCTCCTGATCAAAAATGATGGTCGACCCAACCGACTTCGCCTTGCCTTCGCTTGGTTGATGGGAAATGTTGAACTGATACCCTTCGTGCAAATCAAAAAGCCAATCAGGATCCTGCTTCACAACAAAGTCCCAGAGCTCTTTAGCAATCTCGCCTCGCGGATTATCTGCAATGGAAGGGCTAGGGAAATTACGATTGAGGTCCCTTTCGTCCGAAGCGGCTTCGGGGACATATCGAATCTTTTCCCTCAAAGCTGCACGATTGACCCGAGGGATGACAACCAATTTCCCACTAATGATTGGCCAATGTCGAATCTGATCTGCTGAGGCCGCTCCCGCAGGTTCATTGCCGTGAATCCCACCGAGCACCATGACCGTTGGCCCCTCATGGCCCGAATCATTCACGTAGATCGGAGTCTCCCATGGCTTCCCACTGCCCAAGAGCAATCGCTTCCCTTGCTGTATCTCCTCACAAAACGCGTCATGAGCGATTACTGAGGCAAGGATTACAGACGCGATCAAGCGGATGCGGATTTTCACCATTGAATTCCAAGAGAGAAGATTTTGTGCCTGAATCGAATACGTTCCAATCGGATACCAGCTTACCGAAAATCTCCGTGCCGATTTGCCAACTCCCTTTGACACAGGCAGTTTACTCGGGAAGTTCTCTTAATGAATGCTCAAATCTTTCATGCCGGCACAGTTTGAAAGGTGCCGAAGCCATGTTCCTTGAACGTTTCAAAACAACAGCACTGACACCAAACCAGTTCAGGTCATCTGAGACCAACGGAACCACCACCCCACACGCCATCAAGATGTGATGGATTGGCGTGGTCGAAAAATCGTGTCAACGGCTCAAATCTTATTGGCGTCTCATCGCAAAGCAAAACCGAGAACCGAGGATCCTCAAGCTGCTTTCGGGGTGAGAAAAAACGGGAATACCTTACGCGAATCAAGGGCTCTCGAACCTGCGCGCAGAATCTTCTATCGACTACCCGCGACCGACAACCTCTCCACTTTTTCCGAGATAGCATCCTCAAATCAAAAAGGGAATGGCTTGAATCGCGTTCGGAGGGTCAATTGCGGTACTGCAGCGTCGATTGCCTTATGATCCTGCGGCTTGATCCGGTGATGATCGCGGAGAGACGATGCAGCGATTCTCGCTTGCCACTCGCAATCGACACTTCTCAGTTGACATTCAATTGGGGTATTCTGTTCGCAACAACTCTGCAGCATACCGTGACCAGAAACAACCAAGTCTCTCAGAATCAGCAGTCACTCGTCGTCAACTTGAAACCCGACCCTGGCAAGTCTTTGTATCGACGAACGAAAATACAGTTGAATCACCTACGAGCTTCATCAAAGTCCCACATCCGAGCCTCATCATGCGACTATTTCTTGCCGTTGCCTCGCTTGCCTTACTCACTTGCACGACATCCCGCTGCATTGCTTCTCGACCGAACATTGTGGTCATCGTTTGTGATGACATGGGATTCTCGGACTTGGGTTGTTATGGAAGTGAAATTGAAACGCCAAACATCGACCGTCTCGCTGCCAACGGACTTCGATTCACCGATTTCCACAACAACTCAAAATGCTCGGAGACCCGGGCGTCGCTGATGACGGGACTTTGGCACCACCAGTCAAACCACCTAAGATTACCGGGCAACGTCACGCTTGCCGAAGTACTTCATACGGCAGGCTACCGGACGTTGATGAGCGGCAAGTGGCACCTGCAATCCACTCCGCCACAACGCGGGTTTGACCGTTACTTTGGTTTTCTCAGCGGCGCCATTAACTTCTTCACCGGAATCGACTGGCAGACCAACGAGAACCTGATGCGACTCGATAACGAAGTCTATGAACCTGACGCAGATTTTTATTCGACGAATGCCTTCACTGACTATGCGATTGAGTTCCTGAAGTCAAACCACCAAGCCCGTTCACCTGAAACGCAAGGCAATTCACCCTCAGCCGAAGACCAGCCATTCTTTCTTTACCTCGCACACAACGCTCCACACTTTCCGCTACATGCCTTACCCGAGGATATCGAAAAATATCGAGGTCGTTACCAACAAGGCTGGGATAAAATTCGTCAGCGGCGTCACACACGCCTAAAAGAACTAGGCATCATCGATGACACGTGGCGCCTATCTCAACGAGACCCCAAGGTCGAAGCGTGGAGCGAATTATCTGACGCCGAGCAACAGTTTCTCGAGCCGATGATGGAGGTGTACGCGGCCATGGTTCATCGACTTGACCAAAACATTGGCCGGCTAATTCAGCATCTCGAATCAACCAACCAAATTGATAACACGCTGATCCTCTTTTTCTCTGACAATGGTGCTTGCCCCTACAACCGATTGAACACAACTGGCGTCGCACCGGGTGGGGCCGATAGTGATATCGCCTATGATGCGCGTTGGGCCAACATGTGCAACACTCCGCTGCGACTTTACAAACAGTATGCCCACCAGGGTGGAACACTCACCCCAATGATCGCCCATTGGCCAAAGATGATCCAACAAAACGGAGCACTCACATCGTTTCCCTCTCACCTCGTTGATATCATGCCCACCTTGGTTGAAATCGCTGAGGCGTCGTACCCCAAAGAAAAAAATGGTGTGGCAATACTTCCCATGGAGGGCATATCGCTGGTACCGATTCTCAAAGGTGAACAGATCGAACAACGTGACGAACCCATCTTCTGGGAATTCTGGGGCAACCACGCTATTCGCGATGGCGACTGGAAGCTAGTCGCCGAACGTAGCAAGCCATGGGAACTCTACAATCTCGCCGAAGATCGATCCGAAACCCAAAACCTCACTGAAACGTATCCTGATCGTGTCGCGGAACTCGAGAGAACCTATGAAAACTGGGCCAAACGCGTGGGTGCAAAATCCCACAAACAGGGCTTGCGATCCAATCCATCAAAACAATCTCAACTCTTTGATCTGAAAACAATTCTTCCTAAGCCATAACAGCTAATTCACCCAACCATATCGTTCGCGACGGTGCTTGCCTGATCATGAAGCGGGCATTCAAAATCAAAGCGGGCATTCAAGATCAAAGCGGGCACTCAAGATCGAAGCAGGCATCCAGGATCGAAGCAGAGAGGCAGATCACAGGGTGCCCGCAAACGAGCGGACTCTCCAACTTCCTCCCACCGCTCACGAATCAAATTGTGATGGCGATCAGGTGACGGCGAGTTGCTCCGCAGTCAACTGGCAACACAGCTATCTTCAAGATCCTAGCAAAGGAACCATCAACCGCCACTCTCTCAAATGCAATCAGATGACAAGCAATCGGTCCCCTGGGCATTGAGTGACCCTCACTCCGTTGCCGAATGATCTTGGCTTGAGAAACACAGTTTTTTCATTTCAGCCGCGGCACGTTCAATTGAATGCTTTGAATGCACGGATTCTTTACCTTGAATCCCCAAACGATCTCGCATTTCTTGATCGTCCCTCAATCTGAGCAACGCATTGATCAACGCCCCCTCGTCTCCGGGTTCAAACAGCAACCCACCCCGGGTGGATTGAATCATCTCTGGGAAAGCGCCGTGGTTAGGCAGAACCAAAGGCGTGCCCGCAGCAAGTGATTCCAGAGCAAACAAACCTTTCGGGTCCTGGTAATCAGTCGGAACACAAGTCACGTCGAACGACTTGAGCAAAGCAACTTTTCGACTTAAAGAGGGACTGCCATGATCAACAAAACGATCCGCCAGACCCGCTAACTTGATCTTCTCTTTCAATGTTTCGTAATAGGTTTGCTGATGTTCACCGAGCCAACCAGCAACATGAAGCGTCACATGGTCGTTGCCGGGTAGCTTCGCCAGTCCAATGAAAGCATGCACCAAATGATGCAATCCTTTTTCTGGTGCAATTCTGGCAAAGTAACCAACTCGAAATTCATCCACTGACTGTTTGCTCACTGGCACAGCTGATTCATGCAAACCTGCTTGATAAGGCGTCGTATCGATTGATAACGGGATGACGTACAGTTGATCGTCGGGAATCCCAAGCAGTCGCTTCATCTTCTGAGCATAGAAGTCGCTGTTGACAACAAAATGATCAACATGGGGAACTAATCGCCTGCATAAATCAACTGCCTTGGAACGTTCAGCATCAGGCAGGTGATCAAGAAAAATGTCATCACCCTGCAGCAAGACAAGACGCTTGGTGCCTGGACAAAGACGCACCAATTCTGGAAGGCAACCACCTATCAATAGATTGGTGAAAATGATTGCGTCTGGATTCATCTCGTCGCTTAACCATTTTGCAATTCGTCGAACCTCATCGGCCTGACGACCTTCGACCCCTCGCAACATCGAAATGGACAACTCACCAAGTTGCTTCGAATCGTATGAAACTGACTTTCGTGTAGCGAACTGTAATAATGGACGCCAATCAAGCAAACGTCTTAATGGTCTGGGCAAACGCTTCAGCCCAGGAAATTGCTGAAGAAGGTAGATATGAATTCCACCGAAAAAAAGCTGATCGGATGCGATGCTGACATCATCGGTTCGGATTGGCGTGTAAACCGGTTGCAATACACAATCAACCTCCAACTGCCTCAACGCCTTTGCCATCGCGTTGTCATGCATGCAACTCCCACAGTACATGCCCGCCGCACCAGCAGTCAAAAAAACAGCTTTCACGCAACGACTCCCTTCTCAAAAGAGACAGCAGCATAACGACAAGATGGAAACATCTTTCTTAATCGCTCCCTTTCCCAATCGATCCTCGCCACAACACAACCAAACGCCTTCTCGTCCCAAAACGCGAAAACGCCTGCCCAACCGGAACAACTTGCAGGATCCCAAAAGGCCTCGGCACACACCAATGATCGATCGTCATCAGATTCGTTCGCGACAGCTTTTCGCACTCCCAAGGTACGCTTTTTCGTCCACTCAGTGTTTTAACACGTCAAGCCACACCTTGTCTCGCACCAAGACAACCCATACCGGCAAGGTGTTGATCAAATTATAAAACCGCTGCTCGCATTAGAAGCCGTTACTCAGAAATCCATTCGCTCAATCAATAGAAAACTTGCAAATCCAAAAAGACCAATGGAGGGCAGGGGGCGGCTTGGGGTTTCGATGAGGAGCAACAAAATCCCTTGCTAAACTTATCTCATTCGCCGGCAATAACCTGTTGATGCTGTTCTCCACGCCACTTCCTCCATTGCGGACCTTTTTCACTTTCAAAACGCCCCTCTCAATCCACAAAGTGGAGCGACTGACTGTCGATCACGAGTCCCTCAACTAGCGGCGGGTACCCATGCTTACTGAAACAAGCAAGAGATGTGGTTTTCTGAAAACGCGTTTATCAATAAACAAATAACCAACGGGCAAACCGATTTGAGTTCCCACCGCTGCCAAAACCACTGACGTCTTTTGCACTTTCTTCATTTTCGCTTCATCCATCCAGACCTAGTTTTCACTTTCTTCTACTGCATACTCGTCATCACAATTATCACACTGTAATGGCATTGAAGTTGCGATGTCTTCAGCGTAGCGGATTGAGCCTGACATGCCGTGAAATGCCGGTTTTCAAACACCAGCGAATGAAAAATCGCCGTAAAGCAGGAAATTCTTGCAATCATAAGGGGAGCGGGCAAGCGATCCCCTTAGAAAGCATTCCCATGCGAAATCGCTCGTTGTGACAATTCGACCCAAATTCTATACTCCTGCCCAGCAGAGTTTCCGGAACCAGCGAGTTCGCCTGATCAGTAGTTGGCTGGTGGATCAGGGCGGGGCGGTAAATCCAAGGCAAAACCGCCTGCGAAACAAAGATCAATAGTTTGAAAGCCTATCTTCTCCTCCTTCAAACAGTGAATGGTTGGCCCACTGAAAAAACCTTACCTCAACTGCCGATTGAATTGGCTGATTATCGCAGGCAGTTTTAACAAAGCATTCAGCGATCCGACCAACAGAAATTGATTTTCTCCACCACGCCTCGGCCTCGTACTAAGTCTCACCATGCAACCAATAACGATAAATGCTTCTGAAGCCGAGCACCCGTTCTACTGGGGAATCGACATTGGTGGAACGCAAATCAAAATTGGGCTGGTGGACTCCCGGGGGGAGATAATTTTTTTTGACAGTTTGCCAACGTTGGAGGCGGACGGCCCCGAAGCAGCCGTGAAGCGTTTGGTGGACTGTATTTCGAGATGGGAAACAACACACCGGAACAGTCAACGAGCCACCGCAATCGGACTCGGGGCTCCCGGGCCGATGGACCTAGCCAGAGGCGTGCTGGTTGCCCCACCTCAGCTTCCCACTTGGTCAGAATTCCCAATTGTCGCCAAAATTGAAGAACAATCGGGCCGTCGTGTCTCCTTTTTGAACGACGCCAACGCCGCCGCTTACGGTGAATTCTGGCTTGGTGGTGGCAAAAGTGATGATTCAATGGTTCTGATGACACTGGGAACTGGTGTTGGTGGAGGAATCATCATTGAGCGAGAAATGGTCAACGGCACCAATAGCTTTGCGGGTGAGATCGGTCATGTGATGGTCGATTCCTCACCGAATGCGAGACTCTGCGTCTGGGGGGGTGGGCGTGGTCAACTGGAAGCTTACGGCTCGGCAAGTGCGGTGGCGGCGAGGGCGACCGAGCGTCTTCGTCTTGGAGAATTGAGTTGCCTGTCTTCGCATCTGACCGGTTCCAATGACAAAGTGTCGGCGAAACAAATTCACCAAGCAGCACTTAGCGGGGACTCATTGGCATTGGAAATCGTTGATGAAACAGCCCTATGGCTCGGCCTTGGGGTGACCACTTTGGTACACCTCCTCGATCCCGGGACGATCGTATTGGGCGGTGCAATGAATTTTGGGGGCCGATCCTGCCAAATTGGAAACCGCTTCCTGGACGGGATTATCGAAGAATTTCGTCAACGCACTTTCGAGTCAGTCTTTGAAGGAACGACAATTAAATTCGCACAACTTGGTTCCTCTGCCGGCTACCTTGGTGCCGCAGGTTATGCGAAAAAAGAGCAAGGAAATTGACTTCCCTCGAAAATCTCCTTACCGCTACGCCAAACATCCATCAATCCTAACAGAAGAGTCCTGATTTTTTCGGGGCAAACCGTCGGCAACTCATCACGAATGATTGTCTCAACGCTATCAAGATCCCAACAAGACTCAGCATGTCAAAAACAACTCGTAACTTTTGCATCATCGCGCACATCGACCATGGAAAGAGTACCTTGGCTGATCGCTTGCTGGAGCAAACCGGAACGGTGACGGTCCGGGAAATGAAAGAGCAGTTGCTGGATGATCTCGATTTAGAACGGCAGCGTGGCATCACCATCAAAGCACGCTCGGTCCGAATGGAATACAAACAAGACAATGAGATCTACGAACTGAACTTGATCGACACCCCAGGCCATGTCGATTTCCAATACGAAGTTTCGCGTTCGCTTGCCTGTTGCGAGGGCGCCCTGTTGCTCGTTGACGCATTCCAAGGTGTCGAAGCCCAGACTGTCGCCAATGCCTATGCGGCGATGGAACACGATCTGACGATCATTCCGGTCATTAATAAAATTGACCTCACACACGCTCGCCCCGACGAAGTCGCCGAAGAGATGATGAACTCACTCGGCACGGATCCTGATGAGTGTGTTCGAGTCAGTGCAAAAACCGGCGAGGGGGTTGATGCATTGCTGCGAGCAGTGGTGGAGCATGTTCCAGCACCAACGGGTGACCCAAAAGATCCCTTACAAGCGATGGTCTTTGACTCCAATTATGATGACTACCGCGGGGCAATCACTTACGTTCGAGTGATGAAGGGAACGGTTCGTCGTGGTCAAAAAATTCAATTCGTTCGTGCTGGGTCGCAACACGAAGTCATAGAACTGGGCCAGTTTGTTCCGCATCGATCAGCGTGCGACGAACTGAAAGCCGGACAAGTCGGCTATCTAATTTGTAATATCAAAAGCCTTGGCGATGTCCACATTGGGGATACGGTGGCTGCCACCGGCAACGACTCCGCGGAAGCGTTACCCGGCTACTCGCGACCCAAACGCATGGTCTACTGCGGTCTTTTCCCAAGCGATGGTCAAGATTTCAGCGAATTACGTGACGCGCTCGAGCGTTTAGCCGTCAATGACCCGAGTTTTGAATTTGAACCAGAAACCAGTGATGCGTTGGGATTTGGATTTCGATGTGGCTTTCTTGGCCTTTTGCACATGGAGATCGTTCAGCAGCGACTGGAAAACGAAGCCGATATCGACTTGGTGCAGACTGCCCCCAACGTCACTTACGAGATCGTCAATAAACGTGGTGAAACAATCTCGATCCACAAACCACAAGATGTTCCAGATCCCGGCGACATCGAAGAATTCCGCCAGCCCATCGTGCGTTGCAGCATCATCGTGCCTACTGATTTTATCGGTGCGGTGATGAAGCTATGCCAAGAAAGGCGAGGAATTCAGAAAACACAAGAGTACCTTGGTGCTCAGCGAGCAATGTTGACGTACGACATCCCGCTGGCAGAAGTCGTTTATGACTTACACGACAAAATCAAAAGCTGCACTCGAGGGTATGGAACGCTCGACTACGAGATGGTCGGCTACGAGACCGCGGACCTCTGCCGACTGGATATCCTTGTCAACGGAAAACGCGTCGATGCCCTCAGCGTTGTCTGCAATCGGGCAGATTCTGATCGACGCGGCCGCGCGGTTGCCAAGCGCCTCAAGAAAGAGATCGAACGGCACATGTTCGAAGTGGCTGTCCAAGCAGCAATCGGCAGTCGCGTGATCGCAAGGGAAACAGTTCCCGCGATGCGAAAGAACGTGACAGCCAAATGCTATGGTGGCGACATCACGCGAAAACGCAAATTGCTCCAAAAACAGAAAGAGGGCAAGAAACGAATGAAGGCGATTGGCAGTGTTGAGATCAGCCAAAAAGCGTTCATGGCGGTCCTGAGTTCCGACGAGGATTAACGCGGCGTTTTGCGAGTCGGCTACTGTCAGCCCTGCCTCCCTCGGATCGATGCACTGCTGTGACAACTCAATCCAGGCAACCGTTTTCACCCGAGGCGATCTCCAAGAGGTTGGCCTACCAAGAACCAAGGCTCGCAGACGAATGAATCCAACCTAGCAGCGAGAGACAGGATTCCCCACCACTGCCCTCGATGAAAACAACTTCCCCAAATTCCTGAAGGCCCCCGCTTGCTAGCACCGAAGCTTTGCCTCCCAACGTGGCCCCAGCAAACAGGCCCCAGCAAACAGGCTCCAGCAAACAAGACCTTAGAAAACCAAGGAAGTGCAGGAGAACAGCCAGGATACGCTCACGGGGGCAAAATGGACAAAACAAGGATTCTCACGGACCGTTTCCTGTCGCCCCCTCTCCGCTAAACCCGCCAATAGAGCCCGCGAGCATTGCCTGAGGAATCAGTCGGCTCGGTTCGTTCTCACCCAACCTTGAGATTCGTAACCGCTACAGAAACGCTGACTCCGTTTTTTTACCTTCCTCGACGAGCTCGGAGCTTGCCTCTTCTAGGAACCAAGGCTGCTGAAGCTTATCTTGTTAGCACAGGCGGTCGCGGATTCCCGAGCGACGCCTTGAATCCACACACCCTTTGTTCAGAAGCGATGGGCCGTCGAACCCCCGAGTGAGGCGGTCAGCGATGAACGCACCGCTTCGATGTTGTGAGACAGGGTGTTGTACGAACCTGCGCTCATCCAACGAAAGAAGGTAGTCACCGTGTGTCGTTTCAATCGCCTGCTATTTCTAGCGGCAGCTGTACTCTTCAATTCTACAACTCTCTGCATGTTCTCCCAAGCTCAGGACGCTGCTACTGAGGCATCACCCTCAGCAGAGGTCATTGAGACAGTTCCGGAAGGCATGATGACCGATGGTGAAATCATGACCTCACCGGCTGCAGCTCACAACGCTTGGATGCTCGTTTGCTGTGCACTGGTTCTCTTCATGACGGCACCGGGTTTAGCGATGTTCTACGGTGGACTGGTTCGCCGAAAGAATGTTCTAAGCGTGATGATGCAGTGCATCTTCCTGATGGGTTTAATGACGGTCATCTGGGCCGTGTATGGCTATTCACTCGCGTTCGGTGGCGACGGCGGTTGGATCGGCAATTTCGATCACGTCTTCATGAACGGCGTGCAACGCGAATGGAGTGACACACTGCAAGAACCGCTGAACCCGATGGAAGGCGATATAACAAAATTAACACACATGCTCTTCCAAGGAATGTTTTTCATCATCACCCCCGCATTGATCTGTGGTGCTTTTGCTGAACGCATGAAGTTCAGCGCCATGGTCATCTATTCGATCTTGTGGGGCACTTTTATTTACTGCCCATTGTGTCACTGGGTATGGGATGGTGGGCCACTGTCCTACAACGATTCCAGCATTGCCGGTGGCGCACTTGATTTTGCAGGCGGTACTGTCGTGCACATCAGCAGCGGAATTTCGGCACTCGTTGCTGCATTGATGATCGGTCCGAGAATGGGCTACCTCAAGGATCCGCTGCAGCCACACAACCTCACCTACACGGTGTTGGGAGCAGCGATGCTTTGGTTCGGCTGGTTCGGGTTCAATGCCGGTAGCGAACTGGCTTCGGATGGATTAACCAGCAGTGCTTTCGCGGTGACCCACTTTGCAGCCGCAGCTGGTGCGATTGCCTGGGCCACCACTGAGTGGCTTGCACTTGGCAAACCAACGGTTCTCGGTGCAAGCAGTGGAGCGGTCTCAGGTCTTGTCTGCATCACGCCCGCCGCCGGATTTGTCCAACCGATGCCGGCAATCCTCATGGGAATTACCGCTGGAATTCTCTGCTACTTCGCCTGCTCAAAATTGAAGCATCGCCTCGGCTATGATGACGCACTGGACGCATTTGGCGTTCATGGAATCGGAGGAATTCTCGGGGCTGTCCTCACAGGCGTCTTTGCTACTCGCGCCTGCTGGGATGTTAGCGGGAAAGGACTAAAGATTGGCTTGATTGAGTCAGGTGGCAACCCCAGTCTGCTGATTGGGCAAATCGTTGCCGTCTTTGTGACCATTGTCTTCGCGGCGATCGGCAGTTTCATTCTTCTCAAGGCGATTGACCTTGCGATTGGAATTCGCGTTCGCTTGGAAAGTGAACAACGTGGCCTCGATGTCTCCGATCACGGCGAGGAAGGGTACATGCTGTCCTAAGAGACAACGTCGTCGGATGAAAGCATTCAGAAGCGGCCAGCAGCGTGTAACGCAGCTGGCCGCTTTTTTAATTTCATCACGATCCTACGAATCAATGATTTGCAATTCCCCGCCATGAGTCAAAAATCTCACCAATCCTCAACAAACCAACGACCATCAGAATCATTGCAAAACTCGGTTCAATCAAAAAACTCGAGGGTTCACTGTGCTCAAGGTTCACTGTGCTCAAGGTTCACTGTGCTCGAGGGTTTACTGTGCTCGAGGTTCACTGTGCTCGAGGGTTTACTGTGCTCGAGGGTTTACTGTGCTCGAGGTTCACTGTGCTCGAAGAGTCACTTTGCTCGAAGGTTCCTCTTATTAACTCACCCCACAAGAAACCCGGGCTGTGGTGAACCCAGATTTTGGCAAAACAAATTCTTGGAACTGATAAGTCGGTCGAAACCCGAGCTTACTTTTCGTCGGCACTCTCTTTCGACTCCGCAAGGCGAGTTGTGAGATCATCCAACAGTGTTGACAAACGCTTTTTGACTCGTTCGTCCGGAGCAGAATCGATTGCGGCTTGCTGGGCAGCAACAGCTCCCTCAAGGTCGCCCGTCTCTGACTTGAGCAACGCCATGGTGTTGAAAAGCAATGGCAACAGATCCGCTTCTGCCTCGTCCACTTCACCTTGCAATGCTGACAATGCTTCGTCCGCAAGCACGCCCACTTCAGCCCCCTGCTTAATCTGACCATAGAGGGTGTAAGCAAATTGCCCGACGGCATAGGCATCGCCCTTCATTCCCGACAATCGCTCTCGGAAATGACCCAAAACATCGTCGTCGATCATCCCGCCCATCAGTTTTAACTGATACTCAGTCGAGATCCATTGTGCCTCCATCGCTGTACCCTTGGCAGCTTGCTTCTGCTGCTCAACCAGCTTGATTGCTTCTTCAAACTTACCGGTACCGGCAAGCATTGAAACCTTCTGCATGCTCTCCTGAAATTGCTTTTTCAATCCCAGCTCTTTCTCGAATGCGACACGATCCCATGATCCATTCACAACGGACTCGAGTGGTCCATCAAGATCCATTGGGTGACCTATCCACTCAATCTGACTTGTTTTCCCAACCAGAAACGCAGTGGGTATCCCCTGCTGCTTTGAGGCATCCATGTAGTCTCGGTAAACCGAACCATCTGGATCGGTGGTCAAGCACCAAGCCGAGGTTAATTCCCCAAACGACTTACCCACTTGTTCGTTATTTTTCGCTAACAGATCCTTCACTTCTTCAACTGACTCATCAGAGACACTGATAATTTGAACACCCTGACCTCGGTATTTGTTCTGCAGGTCAGCCAAGTGAGGCATACTTTGGATACAAGGACCACACCAAGTAGCCCAAAATTCCACAACGTAGACTTTATCCTTTTCAAATTGAGTGACCGGCTTGAAAAAGCCGTTACCATCTTGCAGCCAATGCTCAATTGCCAATTTAGGAGCAGTGGAACCAACCTTCAGTTCCTGCACGTCTTGCGCCACTGCAGGTGGCCGCTGAACGGTTGTGAAACAGAGGGCGGCTGCAATCGAAGCGGCCAAAGCCAGTCGTGTTTTCATGGATCTATTCTCGGCGGGGATACGGATTATCGAGACTGGACCAAGCACCCAACGGTTCGTGATCCAACTTACTGAGGACCCTGAAAGCAGGCCCATGTCATTACTGAGTGTAAGGTAAATGGCGATGCGAGAGAATCAATGATTTCATAATCCACGAATTCCCCATCACCAGGCTGTTCATCGATCAAAGGTGACTCCAAGGCACTCTGCCGAGGAAACAGGTCCGTCCGTCTGATCACCTGTTGCCGGTCACCTGGACGGGGCAACGATTACCGGGACGGGGCAACGAGACAACCAACTCGTAGTAACGAACGATTCAACCATCTTCATGAAGCAAGGTAGCGGTCAAAGGTCGGGAAAACACTCCGTAATTCATCCAACCAAAATGTGATGTGTCCTCGCCTTGAGATAAAGCTACTCCGATCCCTCTACCGCTTCAGCAGGTTTTTCGGCAGATTCGTTCTCACCCGAATCACCGTCTTGCGATTCACCTTGATCGCCACCTATTTTTTCTTCATTCAGCTCGGCAGGTTTATCTTCATCGGCCTTGTCACCCCTGGTTGGCCGTCGCCTTGAACCGCGTTTTGGTATCGACTCCGTTGGCTCACCAAAAACCTTCTCGGAGGTAACCGTGATTCGCTCTGCCTTGACCAGTGTTTCATTAGACGGCTGATAGAACCCCGAAACGCTCACGGTATCACCCTCTTGAGCCAGGGTCAGATTATTAAAGCGAATCTCGAAGGTCACGTCAGGCGACAGCGGAATCTGCAGCGGACGACTGCCCGCCTGAACTACCAGGGTCCCGTTATCGTGAATGCCCATCACGCCACCGACGACACGGCAACGCACTGGCCCAGCGAAACCTTGTTGGTTCTCGTTTTGCTGTTGGGGATAAACACCAGGCAGGTACTGCTCACGGATCCTGCCTGGCATTGCTCCAGAGACTGGTTGAAATAACTCAACCTTGTTGATCGGAGAAACAGCCATGCCGTTGACCGGGTTGAAAGTGCCAGTCAAACGCACCAATTGCCCTCGCTTGAGGAACGCTGGTTTTGCCAGAGCGACAAACTGGAAAGCCGTTAAATTATCCGGGACCTGCACCATCATGTCGGTGCCGTCCTCGCGTTGCACATACACAACGCCTCTCTGAAATCCCTTGAGCTTGCCTTTGAACTCAGTCACCATATTCTGGTTGGCACCGAATCCCGGCGGGACACCAAACCCGGGTGCGTTATCTTGGCCGAAGGATGGCTTGCCAAAAAAAAGCCCCAAGACCAAGAAGCCTGCAGTCGCATGTGTCACAATCTTTGTCTGCATCATTAGTCTCAATTTTGATGAAGAAACGCTGTGGTGGGAGACCCCCATCAAGCTCTGGGCAGTTCCATTGGGTCCCCATTGTAGCCGGTGAGGCGTTCAACGAATCAGTGATTGAAAGACGCGTTAGACAAAAAATCGGATCAAGCAACAAAATGAATGAAACCGTCTAAAAACACAGAAAGCGGCCCCCTCCACCCTGTCAGGGAAGGATCGGTAGGGCTTAAACTCGTCAGAAAGCCCTGAAAACAGGCACCCTGAACCTGAAACGGCCAGGGTCCAAAGCAAGCGATGACATAACGTCTTACGAGATAGCGAAGTGGTGCAATGAGCCCAAACGAGAACAGCGAACCGACCTCGAATGACTCCAAACAACGTGTCACCACTCGAACGCTTCAAAGAATGCGTCGCGACGGCAAGGCGATTTCCATGCTAACAGCCTACGACTACCCAACTGCGGAGGCGTTGGACGAAGCCGGCGTCGACATCCTATTGGTTGGTGATTCACTCGCGATGGTTGTTCAGGGTCATGAAACCACCTTGCCGGTAACCATGGATCAAATGCTTTACCACGCAGAAATGGTCGGCAGAGCAACACGGCGGGCATTGGTTGTTGTCGACCTTCCTTTCCCTGAGGGGCAACTGGAAATCACCCGAAGTGTCGAGGCCAGCGCGCGGGTACTCAAAGAAACCCGATGCCACGCGGTCAAACTGGAGGGTGGTGCCGAACAGGCCAATCGCATCAAAGCGATCGTCACCGCCGGCGTACCCGTGATGGCACACGTTGGACTGCGACCGCAAAGTGTTCACGTCGAAGGTGGGTATCGCATTCAGCGAAAAGAAGACCAGTTGATCGCTGATGCACTCGCCGCAGAAAAAGCCGGGGCGTTCGCTGTCTTGATTGAATGTGTCCCGTCAAACATTGGCAAGGCAATTAATGACGCCGTGTCGGTTCCCACCATTGGTATTGGTGCGGGACCAGATGTTACCGGTCAGGTCCTGGTCACCCATGACATGATCGGCTTCAATTCAGGCTACACACCTAAATTTGTCAGACAATTCAGCGATGTCCGCGGGGCAATCAAAACAGCAGCGACCAACTACTGTGAATCGATACGCAACGGCAAGTTCCCTGACAACAAAGAATCGTTTGAATGAGCTCTCAAGCAAGCAGAAAACATTTCTATCCCTCCACTGCATCTTTGCAGGAAGCAGTCGCATTATCGTGTGCAGAATGCATTCGTGATGCGGTAAGCTCGAACGGCGTGGCCAACATCTCACTCTCCGGCGGTTCCACCCCAAAACGAATCTACGAAATCCTTTCGACGCTTGACCTGCCTTGGGATAACGTTCATTGGTTTTGGGGAGATGAGCGAAATGTAACACCGGATGACTCCCAAAGTAATGAAAGAATGGTCAGGGAGACATTGTTCAAGATCAATCCGCCTCCCGCTTCCAACATCCACCCGGTTCCCGTCGACATGAAGTCGCCAGAGAAGGGTGCCGCAAAATACGAAGCGATCATGCGAAAGCACTTTGGCGACACCGAATTCCCAAGATGGGATCTGGTCTTACTGGGAATGGGTGATGACGCACACACAGCCTCCCTGTTTCCCGAAACAGTCGCCTTACAAGAAACCGAAAAATGGTTTGTCCCTAATTGGGTGGAGAAGCTAAACACTTTTCGCTACACGCTGACTGCTCCAGCGATTAACTCCGCCCGAGAAGCTTGGTTTCTGGTTGCAGGAGAAGCGAAACGTCAAGCCTTGCATCAAGTTTGGCAGGCAGAATTAAACCCAACGCTTTACCCCTCTCAACTCATCCAGCCAACCGCTTGGCACGTCACCAACGAAGCCAGACCAGACATCGGCACAACATGAATCACAGCAGCGTCTGGCAGAATCGTTGATTCAAAAGTCGGTCAACGCGATGCCCGCCTCATGACGATTCACCCATCGACTAGATCACCTCCACCGACGACTCAACGAAAAAGCGAGTCAACGAAAAAAGCGACTCGAGTCCCGAGTCGCTTTTTCTTAATCTAACGACCGCCGTTGTGGATCAGACTTAGCTGACCAAGCCACCCCCCGAAATGTGCCGCAATGAACCGATTCAGGTTTCGGTACGACTCTAAAACGACGCTCGAGTCGATCTGACTGATGGGCTTCGAATCGGCAACCACTGCCACTTGACGACAGCACAAGCAGTCCATCTCGGTCGATGAACTACTTTCAAACAATCCCAAAGATGGCTCCCCTCACGACGATGCAGGGGTTGCATCAACCAGCGTCATCGAGATTCTTCTTGCGAAGACCATCGATGTAATCATGAACGATGTTGAGCACTTCTCGGTTATAGAAACCATCGCGATAGACGACCCCGTCGGTCATTTGAGCCACCAAATCTTCTTCTTCGTCCTTGTTCTGAGACTCCAGTTCCTTCCGACGTGCAATGAAAGAGGCTTCTTCCAGTGGAACCGAATCCTCGTCTTTCTGAGCGACATAAGAACCAATTCGGCGAAGCAAGTCGGTGAAATCATCATCCTTGGTCACACGCTGCTCTGATCGAACTCTTAATTCATCCAGCAGTTCAGCCGGCACCATGTTGTATACCGAGTGCTTGGCAGCCTTGACCACATCATGCTCCAACGCGTACTGGAGGTCTCCTTCGGCCACATCCATCTTCGAGGTGATACTCGGCAGGATCACATCGGCAGTTACACCCTTGCGTTGAGTGCTTTCACCATCAGGAAGATAGAACTGCTGAAGCGTTACTTTCAATGCACCATAATTTGCACGGTTATGAGCAAAGAGTTGTTGCCCCAAATCCATCAAGGTTTGAACTGTACCCTTACCATGTGTTGCGGGATCTCCCACAACAATCCCTCGACCATAATCTTTAATAGCTCCGGCAAAAATCTCACTCGCACTCGCACTGAACTTACTTGTCAGGACAACAAGTGGTTTGTCCCAAGCGGTTCCGCTCTGATCATCATCGTACTGCTGGATTGTTCCATCTGAGTTCTTCACTTGAACGACTGGTCCTCGATCAATGAACAATCCAGTCAAGTTGATCGCTTCAGTAAGGCTACCCCCACCATTCTTGCTGAGGTCTAGCACCAAGCCATCAACGCCTTGTTGTTCAAAATCCACGAGAAGACGGCGAACGTCCCGAGTACTGCTTCGAAAGTCTTTCTTCTCTTGCCTGGCCGATTCCATATCAAGGTAGAAACTTGGCAGGTTGATGTAACCGATTTTTAGTACTTCATCGGTTCCCGGCAACTGATGCTCAATCACCTCACCACGTGCTGCAGATTCTTCCAATTCAATTCTGGCACGCGTGATTTTGAATTCGACTGCGTTTCCGACGCCTCCCGGCTTGACTCCCAATCGCACCAACGAGCCTGCTTTTCCGCGAATCAGATCAACAACGTCGCTGAGTGGCATCTCGACGATGTCAACCATTTCCCCATCTTCGCCCTGCCCGACGGACACGATCACATCGTCCGTTTCCAGTTTGCCATGCTTTGCGGCGGCGCCTCCGGGCATCACCCTGGAGACAACGGTGTTACCGTCCTTCTCACGCAACTGAGCTCCGATGCCATCCAAATTCAAGCTCATCTGAATTTGAAAATCATCCAGCGTTCCCGGTGACATGTAAGTTGAGTGTGGATCATAGGCATTGGTGACCGAGGTGAGGAACATTTCCAGCAGATCATCATTGTCAGTCTGTCGCCAACGTCGGGCGTAGCGAGAATAGCGACGAGTTAACTGTTCCGTGTAATCCTCGGCTTGCTCCTCTTCAGTTGCACCATCATCCTCCGCGTCATCATCTTTCAGATCAAGCATCGCATACTTGATCTGTCTTCTCCATCGATCACGAGCTTCGACCGCGGTGCTTGAATATTCCGCCTCGTCCGGATCAATCAAAATGCTTTCGGACTTGGTAAAATCAAAATCGCCCTCGAGCAATTCAAGAGCCACGGCAACACGCTCGTCGACCCGCTGAATGAAGCGATTAAAAATCTGATAAGCCAATCCGAGATCGCCATTCTGAACCATGTCGTCGATCTCAAGCTTTGCTGCCTCAAATTCCTCAATGTCACTCTGGAGAAAGTAAAGTTTCATCGGATCGAGTGATTTGATGTATAGCTGCAACGCTCGCTCACTGATGGTGTCATTGAGCTTTTGAGCAGAGATGTGATTTCGAGGCATCAAAGCCGCGATCAAACGTGCCACTCGACCATCACGTGCTGGCGGTTCACCGAGCGAAAAAGGCTCTGCCGAGGCAATGGACTGCTGGGACTCAGATGACTCTGACTGGTTGTCCTGTGCCGAAACTGACTGGGTCAAACCCAACGCAAGAATCCACACCGAGCAAAAACCTGAAACCATCCGCAAGGCTCCCGATCGCGACGAGTGATTGAACACCAAATTCTCAATCTTGGTGGACAGGGCACAAAACAACAGTCGGGGAGCATTATCCATCGTGATTTCCTGGATTTATGTCAGCATCAATGGTGGGAAGGAACGGCCAACGGGCGATCAATCAATCGTCAATTCAAGGTGGTGTAGCTCGAGGGCCAATCGTGTAGGGATACCAAACTTCCGATTCGGACAGAATTGTCAGTTTGCCGCCAGCTAGCGATCCTTAGCGATCGCGAGCAAATAGTACCCGGAGAATCGTAGGGAAGCGTCAAAGTTCGATCAACGCCGGTTCTTCGCTCAGTTTACCGAGTCCGTTCAGCCGCGTTTGCCAAAATCACCCATGACCGTCTGTTTTTGTAAGTCACTCCATCACTTTCCAGCGATTCCCAGCAGTATTTTAGACGAAAAAATCGCGATATCGGCCTCTCAAACCGCCAACCGACCAGCCAAACGACACGAACATCCCCACAGCAGAATAGCTTCATGACTTGTCCCAGCTCTGAAGTCCCAGCTCTGAAGTCCCAGCTCTGGGGTCTCGGTTCTGGGGTCCCAGCTCTGGGGTCCCAGCTCTGGGGTCTCGGCTCTGGGGTCTCGGCTCTGGGGTCTCGGCTCTGGGGTCTCGGCTCTGGGGTCTCGGCAGAATGCCACCAACGAAAAGACTTCATACCGAACCAGCGCCCACTCGCGTGGGCTATCGCATTGTGTAGTGTCCCGCAATTAGATCTTGTTCAGATCCTTTTCGTGGCTGTCCCTTTCGGTGGTTCTTCCATAGCTGCAATCCCCTCATCCCTGCCAAGTGCTGAATCCCTGCCAAGTGCTGAATCCCCGCCAAGTGCTGAATCCCCGCCAGGTGCTGAATCCCCGCCAGGTGCTGAAAAAGTGAATCGTCTGCACCGCTCAATAGGCCAGCAGATCACCAACCTGTTGGCCCGAGGTGAGCAACTTCCAGGCTCAGCCACGGTGAAAACCATCGGCCGCGCGAGCACCGCGCATGCTTTTCTCGATCAACACACCGACCCGGGTTACCAGCTCCGCCTCAAAAGAGCCGCTTCGGGTCCAAATCCATTGATTCCCGAGCAGGCAAACGCCTCACTGATGAGCTTAGAATTTGAAGGCGTCAGCGTCCTCGTTTGGTGCAGGCTGATACCCAAGCGGCTCCATACTACTGCCAGCTCGTCCCTGCGAAAGACTGCGAACGGCACCTGAATAACCGAACAGTCCCTTGAGAGGTGCGTGAGCGGTGATCACCGTCATCATGCCTCGTGATTCAGTGGAAGCAATGATGGCTCGTCGCTGCTGTAAATCGCCAACCAACTCACCCATGTAATCATCAGGAGTTGTCACTTCGACCTTCATGATCGGCTCGAGCAGAACGGGCCCTGCCTTCTCCATCGCCCGATCGAATGCATCGCCGGCCGCGATTCGGAATGCGACCTCATCACTGCCCTCCTCGTGCATTTCTGCCGAGCAGACTTCAATTTTCACACCCGAAAGTGGAAATCCAGCAAGCAGACCACCACCACCGGCGCGTTCCCGAATCTCATCCACCGCGGCCGATCGAACGGCGTTAGACAAAGGACACTCTGGCGGTAATCGGTCAAAAACAATCGCGGGCGAAGAAGAATTTTCCAGCGGTTCTACTTTCAAGCCCAGACGCGCAAACATCTGTGTTGCGCCCATCTGACGGTTGCATTGCCCAATCACTTCACTGCTACCACCGATTGTCTCTCGGTAGTTAACACGCGGCTTGTAGAACTTGACGTCCAAACCAAAATCACGGGTCAGGCGATGCTGAATCACCTCAAGATGCAATTCACCCATTCCGCTGATCAACGTTTGACCCGTCTCTGAACTGTCTGTGGCATGAAAGGTTGGATCTTGACGTCGCAACATATCGAGCGTCTCTTCCAACTTCTTTTTGTCAGCCGTACTCTCTGGCTCGATCGCCATCGACAAGACGGTATCGGCAAAAGTGATGCTAGGCAATTCGATACCTTCTTTGGTATCACACACGGTGTCACCAGTAATGGCAAATCGCGGGCCGATCACGCAGCAGATATCCCCGGCACCAACCGACTCCATCTGACCGCTTCGATCTTTTTTGGTTGCGTGAATCTGCCAAACTTGAGCAATGTTTTCTTTCTTATCTCGGTTGGGACAAAAGACTCGCGAGTTCTGTTTTAATTCACCACTGTAAATTCGGATCCAGTAATTATCACCCGTTTTCGCTGGCAAAATCTTAAAGACCAAGCCGCAAAACGGCTCTTTGTTCTCTGGATTGCGTGAGAGTTTTTTATCCGGTCGCTTTGGGTCAAAACCATCAACCGCTGGTCGGTCCAAGGGGCTGGGTAAAAAGTTTCCCACGGCGGTCATCAATGGCTGTACGCCAATCCCATGCAATGCAGATCCACACAAAACAGGTTGAATCGTCTGGTCAATGCAACCTTGCCTCAATGCCGAAATCACCACCTCTCGGGGAACCTCCTGCTCCTCCATCGCTAACATCGCAGCATCTTCGCTGAGGTCATAAACGGCATCCAACATCTGTTCTCGCCAAAGCATGGCATCATCCAACAATTCGTCTGGAATGTCTTTTTCCTCCACCTGCTTACCCTCGGTGGTGGGATCAAACTCCAGCAGTTTCATATCGATCAAGTCGATCACGCCGCGAAACGGATCGGCGACATGCGTTGGACCCTGGCCAACGGGAATCTCAATGGCAACCGGATTACCGCCAAGTCTCGGAGCGATCTCATTGAAAACGGATTCAAAACTAGCACCCTCTCGATCCATCTTGTTAATAAAAACCACTCGAGGGACGCTGTAGCGGTCTGCCTGCCGCCAAACCGTCTCGCTTTGAGCCTCCACGCCCTCTCTGGCCGAAAAGACGACGACTGCACCGTCCAACACTCGCAAACAACGCTCCACTTCGGCCGTGAAGTCAACGTGCCCCGGCGTGTCCAACAGGTTTATGGAGTAATCACCCCATCCGTATTTGACACAAGCACTGAAGATGGTAATGCCGCGTTCCTGCTCCTCCGGATCATCATCGGTATCAGTGGTTCCGTGATCGACTCGGCCAACACGATGCTTGGCACCACTCAAATACAGCATTCGCTCGGTGACAGTTGTTTTCCCAGCATCGATATGCGCAATGACACCAATATTTCGAATTAATGATATGTCCGCAGCCATGAAATCTAGACTTCAATGCAATAACGTTGTTGAAACAAAAAACGACCCAAGGTCATGCAAATATCCAAACGAAACGAAAGTTCGAATGACCGCGTTGGCCGAGACCTACTCATAAACCATCGGTGTTTGTAACGAAAACCCTCCAACCGTGCCAAAGCAATCCAGCAACCTGCGAAGCCGAGCACTGCAACCCTTTGAATCAGTCATACAGGCATCTCTGGGCAACCTTCATGGAAGCTAGACGCTAACCACAAGCTGGCCCCCGTCGACCGAGAGCCGGTACGATGGCATCAGGTCGAACCAAGAATCCAATCACAGCTTGGTGATTTTTCCCCAGAAATGATTTCCTGTAAGGGTAGCGTAGCGCAAAAAAAACCGCGACACGTGAAAGTGTCGCGGTTTGATGAAATTTTGAGTGGTACCTCGCTCTACCAAGCAAAGTGGGCAAACGCCTTATTGGCGTCAGCCATGCGGTGCGTGTTCTCACGCTTGGTGTAAGCGACGCCTTCTTTTTTGTAGGCTGACAGAAGTTCGTCGGCAAGTTTCAGATGCATTGGACGACCTTTCTTGTCGCGCACCGCACCAAGAATCCAACGAAGAGCGAGACTTTGCTGGCGAGCTCGATTCACCTGCATTGGCACTTGGTAGCTGGCACCACCAACTCGCTTGCTGCGAACCTCGATGTAAGGCTTCACGTTCTCAATCGCTGCCTCAAACACCTCAATGGAAGTCGAGTCAGCAGCTTCGTTGCGTCGCTCAATCTCATCAAGAGCGTCATAGAAAACTCGCTGAGCGGTCGTCTTCTTTCCATCGAGCATGAGGCAGTTAATGAACTTACCTGCAAGCAGCGAGTTGAACTTGGGGTCGCCCTTGAGTTGAGTGCGACTGGCAGTAATTCGTCCCATCTTCGGATCTTACAAAGGGAATGAGTTTTTTGGTTGTGGTGAGAAAGCCATCAGCGGCCTCTCGATTAAGCAATGAGTCACAGCGTCCTCTTTCGAGGCATTCGACGCTGCTTCAGCAAATCAAACTATTTCTTGGCACCGTAGCGACTTCGGGATTGCTTTCGGCCTTCAACGCCCAAAGCATCACGTGAACCACGCACGACCTGATAACGAACACCAGGAAGGTCACGAACACGACCACCACGTACCAGAACGATCGAGTGTTCTTGCAAGTTGTGACCTTCACCAGGAATGTAAACGGTGACTTCTTTTCCGTTGCTCAGCCGCACACGCGAAATTTTCCGCAGGGCCGAGTTTGGCTTCTTTGGAGTCATCGTGCGAACCTGCAAGCAAACACCCTGCTTCTGTGGGCACTTTTCAAGCACAGGAGCCTTACTTTGACTCTTTTTCAGCTTCCGGCGTTTACGGACAAGTTGGTTGATCGTGGGCATAAAACTGTCGTTAGGGCGGGATTGATCCACTCAATGGAATTGAAAGCCTCAGCCCCAAAATCGAGGCAAGGCGTCTTTTCTACTCGTTTTCTCCGCTATTTGTTACCAATTTCCCGATTTCTTGAACCGGCAAGTGGACACAAATCATACGTGAATCCACGCAATTTCGGCGAGCAACCCGAAGAGTATCCCCGCTGCAAAATTTCTGTCAAGAGCTTCATACCAACAGAGTCGAAATCTCATGGAAGCCGATTCCGATTGGGGAAACACCCGTCTGTTTTCGGCAGATTTCAGCCTCGAATCCTAGGTGATCCGGCGTGATCAGACCGAATTGGTACAAGATTCTCTGGAATCGCCCAATTCTAACCGCCATGCGGCACCCGTTTTACTCCATCAATCCCCAATGAATCCCTTCTCTTGAAGTCGTTTGTCCTCAATCCCGCCCGCAGAGGTCAGGCGATGCAAAAGGCAGAGGCTTCCGACCTTCCAGAACACCCCACATCACGGCGTCTGTTTCACTCACGCTCGGTGTGAGTGAACGCAAACGGACGGAAAACCACGATCCAATCAGACAGATCGACTTGAATCGGCTCCCAACGAGTCAATGGAGCAAGCCCCCCCTCAAAAAAAAGCCCCCAAATTAACATCTCGCCGATTCATATTGCACCGAGGAACCTGGCTTTTGAATGGCACATCGTCCCGATCACACCACCTGTGGAACATCATGCCGGTTCGGGAAAAGCGTCGAAGCCGACAAGGAAGGCGAAATTGCTAGCGATGAACCCCCTAAATGTCACTCATCTCGCTGAGAAGGCTTGATCTTGCTTCACAGCGTTCACTCCCGCTATGACTGCGATGTACTTAAAAACCGGTCCTTCACCGCTGAATTGGGACATTTGACAGGATGTCAGTCAACTCAATGCCTCACCCAAATCCTCACACACCGCCTTACCGCATCTTTAGCCGATCTCTTTTGGCGATGCTCGGTTTTGCAGTACTGCTCAGCGGAGGCTGCAACAGCCTGTTTCCGGGAAGGTTTGAGGAAGCCGAAAACGAGGCAAAACTACGCGATCTGATGCGGGCACCCGAACCCCCTGACTTGATCCGTGATGGCACAGTGATTCAAGGACTAAGGCCACTCAGAATCGAGGGCGTGGGTGCAGTCAATGGACTTCCCGGAACAGGTGGGCCACCGGATCCCTCTGCTTTCAGAGACCAATTACTTGAAGAAATGAAGCGGCATGATGTGATCGCGCCGAATCAATGGCTTGAGACAGACGACACCGCCCTGGTACGAGTTGTCGCTCTGATCCCTCCCGGTGCAAGACGAGGCGACCTGATCGACATTCGGGTCATCGCCCCCAAAGAAAGCCGTGTGAAAGATCTGCATCATGGATGGTTGCTCGACACGCGACTGCGTGAGCAACGGATGCTACAGAATGTCGTTCGCCAAAGTGATGTCCTCGCGATCGGACAGGGTTCCATTCTCACTAGGGCCGATCACGAACCAACTCATGACGAGACGCTTCAACACGAAGGCCGCATTCTTTCTGGCGGGCGAGTCCAGGTCACCCGGAAACTCGGCCTGATCCTGCGTCCTGATTATCAACACGCCAAACTCTCCAAAGGAATTGCTGACGCGATCAACCGACGACTTTTCTTCTTTGATGGAACCACTCGCCGAGGAATTGCCAAGGCAATTGAGGACGACTTCATTGAGGTGGAAGTTCATCCCCGCTATCGCGACAACGTGCCGCGCATGATGCGGGTTATTCAGGCAATCGGCATCAAGGCAGAAATGAGCGGTCGCCAGGAACGACTCACCGAACTCGCTGAACGACTCAGTGTTCCCGGAACCGCCGCCGATGCGGCACTCCAACTCGAAGCTCTTGGTGAAAGCGCTGTCCCTACACTCCTTGAAGGCCTGAATTCAAGTAATCCTGAACTACGCTTCTATGCTGCTGAATCACTCGGGTACCTCGATCGTGTCGAGGCAATCGAACCCCTGGAAGCCTCAGCTCGTAACGTTGCAGCATTCCGCTATCCTTCAATGATCGCCCTGCAAGGACTTGAGCAACAACTCGCTATCGATGCTCTGCGAAGTCTCACCAACGAGCCAAGCCTTGAAACTCGCTACGGCGCTTTCTGCTCGATTCGACGTCGTATTGATGGCAGGTCGACTCTGGCAGGAACACCTTTGGGAGCACTCACACTCTACAAAGTTCCCTCGCAAGGACCGCCGGCAATTGCTGTCTCCTTACTGGAAGAACCTGAGGTGGTTCTGATGGGTGAGGTGAGTCCTATCGAAGTCTCCACATTCCTGATGCTTCCCGGTGGCATCATGATTAAACCAGACACCAATCGGCCAGGCGAAATGCTTCGCATCAGCCGCTTCCAAGCTGGGCAGCAAGACCGGCGCGTCATTGTCTCGAATTCTGCCGGCGAAGTGATAACCGGCATTGTTCAAGTTGGCGGTTGTTACGGAGATGTCCTCGCAATGCTTCGTGCCGCGAAAAACCAGGGTTTCCTCAAGGACCAACTCGCGATTAATCCTTTGCCTGCACCAGTGAGAACCTATTACCGAGAAGACACAGAGGGATCCGAAAAACCCGAAGAAATTGAAACGCTGGATTCACTGGATTAATTTCGGTACGACATCGCTGGTGACGTTTCGTGATCTCTGATGCTTTACGAATCTGTCCATCTACGCATCTGTTATCGGTACCCTGGTTCATGATCACCATGGGTGCTTGATGCATTGAACTGCTGGGTGTCCAACCCGCGTGCGGGGCTCGCATCTCGCGGGAAGCAGCGTCAGAGGCTTCCTCTGAATGGGAACATCAGATCACGCTGCGATAGTAGTCCACACTCTTCGAGAGTCCGTCAGCGATGGAAACTTGCGGGTCAAACTGCAAGTTTTTTCGAGCCTGATTGATGTCGGCAAGTGAATCACGGATATCCCCGACTCGAGCCGGTTCGTGAATCGGTTGAATCGATTGCCCGAGAATTTCACTGAGGCGATGCAGCAACTCCAAAAGAGACGTTCGTTCACCGCGCCCAATGTTGAAGGTACTACCGGCAATCCCCGGAACCGTCGCCGCCAGCAGGTTGGCACGAGCCACATCGCCCACAAATACGAAGTCCCTCGATTGCTCTCCGTCTCCATAAATGATCGGCTGATTTCCGGACAGAATCATGGACACAAATCGAGGAATCACCGCACTGTATTCGCTTTGCGGATCCTGCCTGGGGCCAAACACATTGAAGTAACGAAGGATAACCGTCTCCAATCCAAAACTCGTGACGAAAGATCGGCAATAAGCTTCCGCAGCCAACTTGGCCGCAGCGTAAGGCGAGAGGGGTGCCACCGGATCCGATTCCCGTTTCGAAACAAAAGGTGAATCACCATAGGCGGCACTGGTCGAAGCAAGTACCAAACGTTTCACCCCCGCTTTTGAAGCGGCCTGCAATAACTCAACGGTGCTCGTCGCACACCAGGCATGGCACAAAGCTGGCTCTCGAATACTTCGAGGAACACTCGCCATGGCTGCTTGATGAAACACATAGCTCACCCCCGACATCGCTTCTTTGACCGTCGAGCCATCGGATGCATCACCCTCAATCAGTTCCAGATGGTCACTGGACACGCCACTGAGGTTATGAGGAAACCCCGTGCTGAAATTGTCGAGAACACGTACGGTTGCTCCCTGGTTGACCAAAGCATGCGTCAAATGAGAACCGATAAAACCCGCTCCCCCGGTTACCAAACAAATTGCCCCACGCAACGATTCCATCTCCCCACCACTCCCTGTTACCTCGGTTGAAACAAGCAACGCATGCAGCACTGGTCAACAGTGACTCAAAATTCACCACCCGAACCCGCTTATCGACAAAAACGTCTCCAAGGCGATTGGATTGACTGATTCTCTTGGAACGCTTCCAAGCCCCCTCCAGATCCAACTACTAATCTTACCCAGCCAGAACCTTGCCCAGCCAGAAGCTCTCGATCACTTTCGGCCGATGTCAGCTCACAAGGCGACAGGCGGTTAGGACTATCAAATGTCAACCGTCACGATTCGAATTCGTCGTAAAAGAAGTTGCGCTGCTTAAGGCCTATCGGCAAAAACTGCTTGCAACATCACTCTACTGGCCCCCCAATTAGTGAACGAACTCGGTTCCTCGGGGAGTGAGCCGGCATTTTGTTCGGTTGAATAAGGTTGATTCCGCATGCCCAAAAGGCTTCTTAACGCATCGATCACGCTGAGAGTGAAAAAGTCGGCCAAATTTGCGTGTGGGTCGGCAAAAGCATGCAGAAAGTCGCATCAAAACAGGACTGCCGAACGATTTGAAACCGCCAAAGTAATTCAACTTTGCACCCGCTATGGGCTGCGTTCTGGGTTGCCTGACCTGATCGCTGAAATCAAAACCATCGAGAGTTCATAGGCCCGGTAGAGCATTTTGTAGCCGCTGTCGCCCAGTGGGATGGCGATGCTGAGAGGTTCAGAATGGCGTTACCGATCTTTTACGAATCGTGAGGTTCCCGGGCAGGGGCAGCATCCTCACTAAACGAATCAACGAAGTAATAGATTGCGCAAGTTGTAAGAATTGAAATCGCACAGACTGCGATGAATTCAGTCCAAGGAAAAGGCAACAAGAGACGTTTGAATGCACGCTCAACTTCGCTGGTCCAAGTGTACCCGTCCACAAACTTCCGAGGGAGATAAGTGGCGGCACCGACGAAAACGGCGGCATTGAGCAGACACAACGAGCGTTTCAGTTTTGCTTTATTCACGTCTCGTTTCCCGTAGACAGGTTAACGGAACTGTCGCCGCATCTGGTTGCTGCCCGCAACCAATCCGTTATCCAATTATCTGATCTTCAAGGTTGCGGGAGCCGGCCGCCGGCATCAATAGTCCCCAAAACATGTCCATCGCGGTCTCTCCAAGGAAGAGTAGCTCTGTTGATCGGACGTGAGGGAGGATTTATGGAGTTCCACCTTCGCTCTCACGATTCGTTCTCACGAGCTGTGATTCTCAAAGGCTGTTTCTCAAACGCTCTCGCCCTGAGCTTTCGCCTTGGTCCTGGCTTCCCGAAGCCCCCTGGAAAGGATGTCTCTCAACATCGGTGAGAAATCTTCGTATTTCACCTGATCCGGAGCACCGTTACTAAATTGGTAGATCGCGTCACGTGGCTTCACGCCAAGAGCGATCAAGGTACTACTGACAGTTCCGTAGTCACCGTTTCGAACCACCATGCTCGGTCGGCCCGGTCCCACTGGTGCTCGAGCGAACACCTTGCTCGCCACCGCGAGGAATTTAACGGGTGAATCGAGCGTCTGCAGTGTCAGAAGTCGCCGAGCCATTTGAACTCGTTGATCCTCCGGATCATTCAGATTTCGAGCACCAATGATGTTCAAGCCGTCCTTAAGTTCGACAACGTCTTGACGCTCATCAGCATGAATCGCGTAACCATTCTTGGCATCTGCAATGATCAGATTGCAGCCGTCGTATCGAGTCTTCGCAAACTCAGTCTCGGCTTTCTCCAAGGCGCGACTGGCCGAGGAGCATCGAAGCAGGTCAAGAGCGAGAAGACCTCTGGAACGCTGACCAAAGAGCGGAACCGAAGTGGCGCGGTTACAAAGTCCGACGAACAGACCATTTTGATTGACACCCAACCAGGAACCGCCACCCTTCTGATCCATGCCGCAGAGAACGCGAGGTTTTCCTGATTGAATTGACGGCGACAAACTTGGACGGTCAAAGTACTCCTCGCGATTTGCCGCAACCAAAATGGGACTTTCGGGAACCAAGCGATACTGAACGGCCAGCAAGCACATCGGAAGGCTTTCAAATCTGGAAAGATCGGTGGGAAATAGAACTTGGCGGTTCGTTTCTCGAACGAAGCCGTAAGTTCACGTCGGTCGATAATGTATCGCTGACGATCGCCTCACTACACCTTCCCGTGGGGGGAAAGCATCAAAAAGATTGCCGCACCCGGCGTTTTAGGGGGATTCATTTAACTCTGGGGAATCTCTAACGGTCCTGACGCACTGAGATTTCGGCAAACATCCACTCCTTGGGCTCCGCCACCCCCCTCTTGAGTGGAAAATGATTCAATTCTGGTTCTCAGGCACTGGATGGCCCCCGATAAAAGGTCCTTCCACGTCTGCTTACTCTTCAGAATTGCTCAATCGTTCAGGCCAAACAGCTGCCCACGAAATCGCAACTTCGAGACAAACACGCCTTCAGGCCTGCACTGTTTTGGCTTCAACAGAGCCTGCGTTGGCGGGGCTTGAATTCGACTCAAGGCAAGGGCGAGAGTTGATAACGCGGAGTGACCAATCAAACCTCTTGGCCTCCTCCCCGGAGTCTGCGAGTCAGGCCTTGTGAAGTAACAGGATCACTTCAAGAGGTACTCTACTTCAAGGGGTACTTTTGATGCCAAGATCGATTTGCAAGTTGTTACGCCGTGATTGGGACTCGGTAGGCTTGGTCGGTTGAACGCATTGGTCTAGAAAGCGGCGAGAACCTTTTCCGCGGCAGCAATGGTCTGATCAATCATCTCCAAGGTGTGTTCCCGGCTAATGAACAACGCCTCAAACTGACTGCAAGGCATGTAAACGCCGTGATCAATCATTCCCCAGAAATACTTTGCGAACTGCTCTCGATCACTGCGATCCGCTTCAGGCCAACAACGCACAGGGTCGGGCTGAAAGAACAAAGTCATCATGCTTCCCACCTGCTGCACCTGATGAGGAACTCCGGCCGAAGTTGCTGCCGCATCGACACCCTTCGCCAGACGCTCACCAATCTGGTCCAAGTAGCCATAAGGTGATTCGTCTCGCAACAGCCGCAGTGTCGTGCTACCGGCTGCAACAGCAACAGGATTACCACTCAAGGTACCCGCCTGAAAAACCTTGCCAGCAGGTAGCACCTGATCCATGATATCGGCACGCCCTCCGTAAGCCCCCAGTGGCATGCCACCACCGACAATCTTACCCAGTGTCGTCATGTCGGGGGTGATACCGAAACGTTCCTGAGCCCCGCCCAAAGCGAGGCGAAACCCGGTCATCACCTCGTCAAAAATCAGGACGGCACCGTCACGCTGAGTTTCTTCACGAAGCGTCTGTAAGAAATTAGGCTCCCCCGCAACGCAGCCCATGTTACCGACCACCGGTTCGAGAATCACCGCAGCGATCTCACCAGGATGGGCCGCAAAAGCCTGTTTGACCGATTCAGGATCGTTGTACTCCAGAACGATCGTGTCTTGACCAGCACCCTGGGTGACCCCCGGAGAATCAGGAACACCAAGTGTTGCCGCTGCACTTCCGGCAGCCACCAGCAGGCTATCAACATGGCCATGGTAATTGCCGGCGAATTTAATCACTTTGTCGCGTCCCGTTGCCCCTCGAGCAACCCGAATCGCACTCATCGTCGCCTCGGTACCACTGCTGACCAATCGGACCTTCTCGATACTCGGAACGGCTTCGATGATCTGCTCGGCTAGTCCTGATTCGGCCTCCGTAGGGGCACCATAACTGGTCCCCTTTTGGGTTGCTCGAATCACTGACTCAATCACCTCGGGATGGGCATGACCGAGAATCATTGGTCCCCATGACCCGATGTAATCCAAGAATTGACGTCCATCGAGATCAAATAAATGGGGCCCCTTCGCATGTTCAATGAACAAGGGGGTTCCGCCAACCGCCCCAAAAGCACGGGCCGGGCTGTTGACCCCACCTGGCATCAATTGGCGGGCACGTTCGAAAGCGTCACGACTTTTGTTTCCAACGGAATAACTAGGAGAACTCGTCACAATTGCCTCTTGCTTCGGTAAAAGTCAAAAACGTGCTGCTACGTCAAAATTCGCTGAGTTCTTCACCCTACCGACATGGATCCCTTCCCGGGGATCAAGTGATGCCGGCAGAGCGATTACCCGCCAGAGCTAGTATAGAGTGAAGGAATATCAGCAGAAGCCGCTTGTTTAAAGAGAGATCCGCTTGTTTCGAGATGGATCTGGGCGAACTGACGGCTGGCGTTGTCCCTTCCCTGGTGATCACGCAACCAATTCCGACGCCTAAAATCACGCACTATCAATGCGATAAACCCAGCAGCGGCATGATTTGGTTCGTTGATCACACATCAAATCCAGAGCCAAAAGACGCTTCTCAACCGCTGCCCTCACCCACCGTTTCCAAAAAAATCCATTTGAATCGTTAGCAGCAATCCATCAACTTCGAGAGGCGACTTCGAAAGGCGACTTCGAAAGGAATTGGGGCCTGAAGATTCAAACCATCGAAAAACCTGAAACGCCACTACGCGTCTCAGGTTATTGGTTGCTTGAAAGTGTCACACGTGGGAATTTGCACCCGCGCAGTGAATAGACCCGCTCAGTGAATGCACCCGTTCAGTGAATGCACCCGTTCAGTGAGGAGGTGTTCGCGATTCGCTCTTGGACAGCCCGAAAAGGCCGAAGCCATCCCGAGAACGTATCATCGCGACGATTCGGGATCAGCTGCTTGCCGAATCCAACGCCTCTTGCAGTGCCGCCTTTGGACGAACACCCACGAAACTTTCAGCAATCTCACCGCCTTTAAAAATCAACAACGTCGGAATGCTGCTGATCCCAAACTGCTGGGCAATTCCGGGGCTGTCATCGATGTTCACTTTCCCCACGGTGATGGATGGGTTTTCGTTTGCCAATTCATCAATCATTGGAGCGATCTGACGACACGGACCACACCAAGGAGCCCAAAAGTCAACCAAGACGGCTCCGTCTGCCGAGAGAACTTCGGAGCTAAAGTTATCATCGCTAAATTCTTTGACCGCGTCAGACGCCATTTCTTGGGTACCTTGAATAAGGGTTATCGAGCTTCTCGGGAATCGCCGACGCGATACCTACTTCTTTCTTCGAGCAAGTGACTCAACCGCCATCGCAAACTCGGTTATGCGTGACGTTGGCCCGATCCGCAATCACTGCAAACCATTTGGCCACGCATCCTGCAACGAGCAGAGTTCAGCTGAGTGAACGCTCAAACGAAGCCAACGCATTGTAGGACCCATAAGCCGGGTGTCAATTTGCTCGCAACCGTTCTGACTCCCAGGCCAACCTAATTCCCACTGTTGCCGTTCCCAATGGACCACTTACCTGGATCTGATACCGGTGTCGAGGATGACTTTGACTGACTTCAACTCGTTGTCTTTGGTTTAAGACCTTGAAAGACCCTCCAATGTAGCGACAGGGAAAGGATCCCAGCTCATGCCTGCAACACTGTTGCTAACTCGTCGAGCAGCATCGCAGTGGCTCCCCAGATCTCATCCCCGTCATGCTCAAATGCGGGGGCGATGAACGAAAACTGGCACTTGGGATCCTTCGATTGCCCCAATTGCCGTGTCTTTTTGACTCGAATCCTTGCCGCAGGATCCAGCAGCCGTTGAATCGGTAACTCAATGACCTCGGCCACCTCATTCGGATCAGGCCTCCAGAAGTGCTTTGGGCACTCCATCACACAAACAATCGGGTGAACGTGGTTACGACTTGCATAGACGTAAAGCGAAGTTAGCTGCCCGAGCACCATCGGGGCATGCGGCTCGCAACCAAGCTCCTCGACAAATTCGCGAAAGGCCGCAGTCTCGAGGTCTTCCCCTGCTTCAACACGCCCACCCGGAAAACAGATTTGGCCGGGATGATGTTCTAAATGATCGGGACGCTTGGTCAGGGGAATTGTCCATCCAAGCTGCGGATGCTGATAAAGTGCAACCAGAACAGCAGCAACCCTTGAATTAGCTGGAACTGGGCCACGATGCCGTCCATATGACAACTCGGGACTCATCCGCGAGCCAGACATGATAACTCGCGTTCGCAAACGCTCGGTGAGCGTGGTTAACAAATGCTCACGCGACAATTGATCTGTCATGAGCAGAGCATCCATTTTCCATTGATCGCGACAAATAACGAAAAATCGGTTCGTTCAACCAAGACGCTGGCTGAGAATCCTGAACGACGCAGTGGACGACGCCAAAAGCCAAATCGCTTACTGACATTCCGAAAAGGTTACTGACATCTCAGGGAATCTGCTAATTCGAGGAATCCCGCCGAACGGCTTCGATCCTGTTCCATCAACAAAAGGTTGAAGCGTCTCGCCAGCCTTGACCACTCTCCGTCCTGCCCAAACCGTCTAACAATGGCAAAAGTCCCCTTCTGATCCTGTCGGTTTTTACCTCACAGCTGATAAAACCAGCTCACAGGGAAGACCAAACCGTAACGTCGGTGCTGACTGATCAGCTTTGCACATCAGCAGACCGCTAATGGAGAAAGCAGACGCTCTGATGCATGCAAACAATTTGGGCAGTCAGCGGACTGGCGAGCGATGACCACGGCAACCTTCCCGATGAAATCGCCTCAGCCCTCGGCGACTTACAAATGCGTCTCGAGCAATCGCCGTAGTTTTCGTAATTCAACTCGGTGATCCAAACCATCCAAGGGGACCATATGGGCGGTCAAAGCGCGGTCGTATTTCTCTCGCTCAAGCTGGGTGATCAGTCTTGCATAATCAATTTCACCCTGGCCGATGCTGACTTGAAAGGCATCCGGCCTTGAGTCCCTCAGGTATGTATTGCAGACAAATTTCATGATCTTGTCGACGTTCTTTTCTTTGCCCCCGCAACAAAGGTAAACGCTGGGATCGAGGGATATCCCAAGTCCATCGACATTATTGCAAAGCACCATCAAAGTATCCGGATCGTCACTTAGACAACCCAACTGACTTCGGACGCTGACGCGAATTCCCTCGGCATCTCCGATTTCAACCAAACGCTTCAGGTGCTCGACTTCCTCATTAAAAGGTGTCCCATGCTCACCCGAAGGGACAATCAAATTGACGACCTTTGTGGTTTTCGCAAGTCGGCAAAGATTTTCAAAATCCTCGTAGTGTTGCTCACCAGTTGAGGCCAACTCAACGCTAAAGCCCGAGATATCGAGACGATGCGTATGACGAAGGATCTGAACCGACCGGTCAAGATCCATCAAGACTTCACTCGGCTTGATACCGCCGGATTCGTGGATTGCGATCTCCACTGCCGTAAATCCAAGATCCGACAAAACCTCAATCGCCTCCTGAAGTTCCATCTCAGGCCAGCACTCAGTTGAAGCTGAAACAAACACGTTAACTTCCTTCTCCGCTTCTCAAATCCATCACTGACATCGCCTCAAACCCGTTGGATTGGAGACATCTGGCCGGATGAAAATGAGTTAGATTTAGCACCGCTATTCATCCAGAAAATCGATGAACTTAGGCCTTTTCTAGTCGTCTTAATTAAATCGCAAACCGTTCCTACTGCCTGCTAGCAAATAGGGTTCCCTGCGCTCCAAGCGACAGGTTGCGAGTGTTCTCGCAAGCTTACAGTGAGCAGGCACCTTGCGACAGCCCGATCTGACCAACAAACAAGCACCCCGAGGAGGACAATCATTTCGGGACCAGAGAAGAATCGTCTCGCTTATCCGCAGCTGACATCAGTGAGATTGCCAAGTGGGTATCTCAAGAACCACCTCTCAAGCCTAATGGCTTCAAGAAACCCCATGAATGACCTCCCATTGTGCATGATTCAATTTCGAAAAAGAGTCTCGGTGCATCCGCAAACAACCAGAAATCACCCTCAAACCCTATTTCAAAATCAGTGATATGACTTGGCCGACCCAAACCCTTGTCTTGAACGAATCGTTCGATCCTCGCCAACAAGAAATCCGCGGCAATTACCGATTGATTTTTCCCGCGAGATAATGATCACGTCGCGTGATAGCAGGGTGAACCTTGCCGAGGGCTGCTTTGAATCGACAGAACCACTACCCACCGCTGGTTCGCTCTGGGGGATCAGCCCTGCGAGGCGTTGCTCAGTTGATCCAGCACCTGCTGGACAACCTGCTGAGGCAAAAGATTCGAAACATCAATTCGATAATCACTTGCCTGTTGATAGAGAGGATGTCGAACCTCCAGCAGCTCTCGGATCTCATCAAGCTCAGAGAGATCAGTCAACGAGGGTCGTCGCTGGGCTGTGCTGGCATCACCTCGCAAACGCACCAACAAGGTCTCCGCATCCGCGTCCAGCCAGAAACAAACCCCGCTGCGAGCAATCTCTTGACGATTCCCTTCCCGTAAAATTGCTCCACCACCCAATGCAATCACACTGCGTGGGCCGCTCGCCACTTCTTTGAGAGCGATCGATTCCAGATCACGAAAAGCAATTTCTCCTCCATCAGAAAAGATCTCTCGAATCGACTTACCCGCATTGGCTTCAATCAAATCATCCAAGTCGGTCCAAGGCAATTGAAGTTGTTGCCCCAATCGACCAGCAATGGTCGACTTACCCGTTCCGCGGTAACCGGTCAGATAGAGGTGCTGTCTTTTACTCATGCCCACATTCTTGCTCTTGTCCGCCGACGTTGCGAGTCCCTTAATCCCGGGCAAAATCAATCTGCAAGGATCGCCGGACGTGAAAAACCTTTCAAGCCAATCTTTTTTGGGAACTTAAATCCCCTGCATGCTGACATAATTTACGTCAGAATGAACGCGATCAACCGCTTGGAACGGCATTGCCTTGCTGCATAATTTAGGCACAACAAGCGACCCAATCACTTCAAAATTACCGCTCACCCGTTTTGCCGCTCTCCTCACCTTCGAGTCGGCGACCAAGAAAACCTCGTGACAAAGCAGAGCTTTAAATTGGCAATCAGGAACGAATCGTGCTGAGACCGACGCGACGCAACCGGAGACTCTGGCCAATGCGACTAATGGCAGTTGCCTTGTCACTAAGTCCTTTGTTGATTGCGGAATGGGTACTCAGGATTCAACGCTCGCGTGGCCAGACCGCAAATGCGTTGCGAGCGATTGACAGCGATCCATTGGTTGACCTGCATCAACTCAAGCCGCTTTTCGTTCCAAACCAACGGGGTGACCAATGGGAGATCCCATCGGATCGTTTCAATTTCTTTTGCAAGGACTCCTTTGCAGCTAAAAAACCTGCGAACTGCCGTCGCATCTTTGTTCTGGGTGGATCGACCACCCAAGGAAGACCGTTCGCCACCGACACCGCTTTCTCAAGTTGGCTGCGTCTGCGTTTGGAAGCGGGCGACCCAGAAACCAAATTCGAAGTCGTGAATTGTGGTGGCGTTTCCTACGCGAGCTATCGAGTTGTCCGAATTCTTGAGGAAGTGCTTGCTCACCAACCTGATGCGATTGTCATCTACTGCGGCCACAATGAATTTCTGGAGGATCGTGAATATGCAAGTGTTCGAAAAATCACCGGATGGAATCAAACACTAATCAGTGCATTGCAGAAAATCGAAATCGCGAGATGGATCAAGAAGAACTCTTTGCCAGAAGCACCGCTCGCAACCGTGATGCCCCAAGAGGTATCGACTCGTCTGGACCGGTACGAGGGATTAAAAAAATACCGTCGCGATCCACAATGGCGAGAAAATGTTGAACAACACTACCTGCATTCGCTGGAACGAATGCTGTTGCTGGCTAACCAGGCTAATGTCCCTCTCATTGTCTGCGTGCCTGAGGGCGATCTGGTCAACACGCCACCTTTCAAGGTGACACCCGACGCATCTCTTGGTGCCGAGGCTTTGAGGCGATTTGAAACAGGGTGGACCGTTGCGCAGGATCCCAACGAGCAGATTTCGAAACGACTTGATGCAACTGTGCAATGTCTTCAACTCGACCCACTGCACGCCGGTGCAAATTATGTTCATGGCCGACTCCAGTACGATCGTGGTAATCACGTTGATGCACTCAATCATTTAACCTTGGCGAGGGATGAAGACGTATGCCCACTTCGAGCAACTTCGCCAATCATGAAAACCGTCAAGCAACTTGCTGAACAAGGTGATGCGATCATCGTTGATGTGCCCGCCTTATTCGACCAACGTGACCACAATGGATCACTGGTTCCCGATGGAATCCCTGACCCCGAATGGTTTGTTGATCACGTTCACCCCACCATCAATGGTCACCAAGTCATTGCGGAAGCCTGCTTTGATGCAATGAAATTTCTGCCTTGGGTTAAAGAAACGGAGGACTCAAACAAAACCTACGAAACAAGCATCTCCAATCATCTCGGGAGACTCGGGGAAGAATACTTTGCTCGTGGAAAACAACGTTTGGAGGGATTAAGGACTTGGTCAGCCGGTCGATCAGGTGAGCCACCGGACCCATCAACGCAGTAGAAAATGGGCATGCAACCAAGAAGACATTTCTGACAAATCCACCTGATGCCGGTGAAACAAATACCCGCTTCCAAGCAATGCGTGCTAAAAACCAAGGACCCACTTTGCCAATGAGTGATGCCGTATCCGACCAGTGATTCCCGAATGAACGATTGAGAATCATGGCTTAACGCGAGCATGAAGTCACGCAAGGGCATCGACTTGAGATTCATCATCTCGAAACAACTCACCACTGGGAGACGAACGCGGTGTGCAGAAAAACCAGAACAGCGACCATTGAATCCTGTCAGTCAACCCACGACACAATCGGAATCCGGACAGGACGCGTCAAGAGATTGACCCGAATCCCAAAACAGCTGACCCTATCCGTTCTCATCCTGATCAATCTGAGCCTTAACGGTGAATCTCGGACCATCGCTCAAACGCCGCAGTGGCGAGTCGGAATCGCTCGAAATGTGATCACACCGCAAGAACCGATGTGGATGTCGGGATACGGCTCGAGAAACCGACCCGCTGATGGCAAGCTGACCGATCTTTGGGGGAAAGCGATTGCGATTGAGGACAGTGGCGGCAAAAAGGTTGTCCTTGTGACGCTTGACTTAATTGGAATTGATCAATCGACCACAGCCGAGATCCGCAGGCGTGCCAAAGAGCGACTTGACCTACCAGCGGAATGCATCGCCATTTCAACGACTCACACCCACAGCGGTCCGGTGGTTGGACGGAATCTGCAAGCGATGTATTCGCTGGACTACGCCGGTTGGCGACAGGTGCAACGCTACACCTCATTCCTCGTTGAATCGGTCGTGAACTTGATTGAATCGTCCGTCAACGACTTGAAGTCCGCCGAACTGCAATGGACCGTCGGCCGAGCCTCTTTCGCGGTGAACCGACGCAACAACCTAGAGAAAGACGTTCCTCGATTGGCAAGCGAAAACCGGCTAGCTGGACCAGTTGATCATGACGTACCCATCCTCGCTGTTCTCAACCCCAACACCGAAGAAAATGGATCTTCCGTCATCGAATCCGATCGAATCCGCGCGATCATTTGCGGTTACGCCTGCCATGCCACCGTTCTCTCGGGATACCAATGGTGCGCTGATTGGCCGGGATACGCACAAACAGCGATTGAGAAACGTTACCCCGGCGCAACTGCCATGGTTTGGGTGGGCTGTGGTGCAGACCAAAATCCGATCCCGCGAAGGTCCGTTGAACTTGCACAGCAATACGGCGATCAACTGGACCGTGCCGTTGCCGACGCAATGGGAACCCCCATGCAACCCTTGCTTGGTAACCTGCAAACCAAACTGGAAAATGTCAAACTTGAATTCGCGAATATCCCCACTCGGGACCAACTAGAGAAGACACTTGATTCTGCCAATCGTTATGAGGCATCTCGCGCTCAACGATTACTTGAAAAGTTAGATCAGGACGGGCGCATTGATCGACAGTATTCCTATCCAATTCAAAGCTGGAAACTCGGCGGGGGTCCTCATTGGGTTTTCCTCGGTGGCGAAGTGGTGATTGACTATGCTCTTCGCTCCAAGCTTGAACTCGGTGCCGCTACCACTTGGGTTACCGCTTATTCCAATGATGTCATGGCATACATCCCATCAGAGCGAGTACTCAAAGAAGGTGGATATGAGGGGGGCGGCTCCATGGTCTATTACGGACTCCCCTCACCTTGGAAATCCGGAATTGAATCAACGATCATGAATGCAATCCGATCACACGCTGAGTCATTCGGAGGTTTCAAAGCAGCGGAAAAACGATCCATCCAGACTCCCGTTTACCCCGACCATTCCGACCTGAGCGTTTGGCTCGATCGCAACGAGCAGTTACAACCGATCAAAAACAGAACCGATTGGAATGAAAGAAAACAACACATCCTTCAATCCATGCAAGCCGTCATGGGTCGTTTACCATCCGACGAGGAACTGCCACCCCTCGAGATTGAAGTACTCAAAACGGAATCCTTTGACGATTACCAAAGGCAACTGATTGCCTATCGTGTCGATGACACCAACCGCGCCACCGCCCATCTTTATTTCCCTCAAGTGATCCTTGAAAATCCAACAGCCAAGGCACCAGCGGTTCTCGCGCTTCATCCCACCTCGTCACTGGGCAAACGAATCGTCGCCGGGGATGGACCTCGCCCAAATCGAAATTATGGTCACGAACTAGCCTCACGCGGCTATGTTGTTCTTGCACCGGACTATCCCTCCTTCGGCGACCAAACCGATTACAACTTTCACACCGACAACTACCTCTCCGGATCCATGAAGGCAATCGTCAATCATCGACGTGGAGTTGATGTCCTGATCGCCACCAACAAAGTCAACGCAGAACAAGTGGGAGCCATTGGTCACTCGCTTGGCGGCCACAATGCGATTTACGTCGCTGCTTTTGACGAACGTATCAAGGCGGTCGTGTCGAGCTGTGGCTGGGATCCGTTTCCCTATTATTACGGCGGCCGTCTCGCCGGTTGGGCGAGTGACCGGTACATGCCCCGAATCAGGGAACTGTACGGGCTCGATCCAAAAAAAATGCCGTTTGACCTACCCGAAGCCATCGCATCCCTGGCTCCCAGAGCATTTTTCTCAAACAGCCCACTGCGTGACTCCAACTTCGATGCCAAGGGCGTTCGCGAAGCCGAACCAAAAATCCGATCGGTGTACGAAAGGTTCGGAGCGACTGGCGAACTAGTCATTCGATATCCGGATGCCGATCATGACTTCCCGACAGAGGTGCGTGAGGAATCCTACCGGTTCCTTGACCGCACCCTCGGGGTCCAATGAGACATCGATCACCGAACACCGAACATCAAGTATCGAGTATCGAAGCAAATCACCATTCGACATCGACCCGATACCCCATCGCATCCCTCTGAATCCTTCGCACCCCAGTCGCGAGATGACTCTCGAGAAAACGTTCATCTTCAAACAGATTGACAAGCAGGACACCAATAAAGCTTTCTCGACGCGAGGTTCAAAACCTCGATCGCATGACCACAGGATGGGCAATCGTCTTTCGAGTAAACGCGAAACCGATCGTTGCCTTCCAAATCAACCAGTCGACTTTTGGCCTCCTTCGCCGTTACCGTCACTATTTTCCCATACTTCAAACCAACCTTCATCATCTTCACGAGGTGCTTCCAAAGCAAATCAAACTCTGACTTCGCCAGATCACACCCCCTTCGATTAGGATCCATTCCTATTTCGAAAAACAGCTCGGCTCGAAAAATATTTCCTACTCCGGCGACAACACGTTGATCCAAAATCAAAGCACCAATCGGTTTGGAACTGACTTGCACAGCCCGCCAAACATGCGACTTCTTTCCGCCAGCCAACGGGTCTGGCCCCAGCAGCGATACAACACGATCTCGCTCGACTGAATCGATGACACGGCAGGTAGAGGGGCCGGTGAGATCCATCGTTCTCTGCCTGCCGATCAGTCGCATTCGCACCGCCCCCACAGGTCTCGGCGGTGGTGACTCCAAATCACGATACTTACCGTATCGCCCTAAATGGACGTGGACAATTCGCCCGCCATCAAAGCAATAGAACAGATGTTTACCCACGGCTTCACATCGATCAAAAACCTTTCCCGAAACCTTCCGAGCATCCGATTGAAACCGGCCTTGGGGACTTAAAACGCGTACGCTTTGGCCGGCAAACCAAGCGGTGTGCTCACGCGCCAGGTAATGGGTCTTATGTCCTTCAGGCATCAGCGATGTCACCTTTAGCAGTTGAGTTGTCTGTTCTGACCAGACCACTATTTGTTGCTGAACAGTGCAGACCGGCTTTCGGTAGCGAAGCCACCCCCTGCAGACGAATGAATTGCCAACATCACCATGCGAGTCATTCGCAATAATCAATCCATTCTCGTCGCACCCAATCCAACAACCCACGTTCTTCCAACGTCACCGGACAGCTCAAAAAGTCTCTATCCCAAATCCCGAAGGTGATTGATCCAACGCAACTCAACAACCAAACGCATCGAAGTTGATCGCAGAACACCCCAACCCAGCATTCATGATGACTTCACCTTGATTCGGATCTCTTGGGTTCGCATTGAACGAAACCAAACGCTTCAGCTCAAACCCGCCATTATCCACATCGTACTAATTGGCTGACTTCGAACTTCGGCGCAAACGATCGAACAACCGCCTGCCCAAAAAACGATTCCCGCGTGATGAATCCACTAACCTTTGCATTTCCAATGCATAACGGCGACCCAACTCCCGATAGGCAGCAGAGTCAAAATGCACTTTATCACCACGGTGACCCAATCCATCAGAAGAGACAAATCCTGTTACCGCTACCCGCAACGGTAGCGAGCGATGCACTGAATCAACCTGCTTTTTAAACTGATCCCAAGGACGCTCTGGAAACTGACCCATCTGGCCTGCAACGAATGGCACCTCAAAGGCACTCAATTCTTCACGAAAACGAGCAATTAATTCCTGCAAGGCTCCTTCGTAAACATCCGCCAAATCCTCTTTGGAATCGGACTCTCCTTGGTGCCATAGAATTCCTTTCAGTGTTCCATCCTCTAAAGCGATGCGAGCGCGCCGCATGCAATCATCATACGGATGACTTTTTGTCTGTGCGTGATAACCACCCGGCTTCCATGAAGCGATCGGTGAACCACCAACGGCGCAAGGAATTAAACCAATGGTTACACTCGGATTTGCTTCCGCCATGACTTGCCCAAAGGTCTTTCCCAGTCCAACGCCGGCAACGGACTTGTCAAAATGAATCGGGTCAACCGCTGTCCGCCAAGTACCTTCCTTGCTCAACGTCAAAACACGAGGATGCGGCAATCGATCTTCCTCTTCAACCGTACCTCTTCCAGCCATATTGGACTGACCAACTAGCAGATAAAGATGAAACGAATCTTGATCGGGCAGTGAATTCACCTCCTCAGCCGAAACTGGCGAAAGGCTGTAAGTGTTGCACAAGAAAAGAACGAAACAAATCCTTCGGCCAAGCAACATGTATTTTCACCAATTAAAAAGAGTAGCAGAATCACTCAGTCCACAGCGCCTCATCATCTGCAGCAGGCACGTGCTCTGGACCATGGGGCAGGACAACGATATTAACGACTGAGCGCCGCCAAGTCACCAATGGACATCGCGCCTTAACATCTCAATCCAATCAACACGTTCATTTAAACTCGTTAACTGCTGAATCAAAACACTGATGCACTTCAACACCACGGTGCGCCAGCAACGCCTTGGTTAGCACCAACTGATTCACCAAAAACACGGTCATCCATCAGATAAATCGCTGCAACGGACAGTCTTTAAAAAATGTTCACGGGAGAGATAAAACAGCAACGCCATGAAAATCGTCTTTCCGAATCAATCAGTCAGTTCTCGCCGCCCATCAACGAACAAAAACAAGTCCAACCCCCGATTCAATACCTCAACGTGATCCCTGCTGTCTCAAAGCCAACCACGCTGATGCTGGTCACGGAAAACCTCTAGAGAACGACGAATGGCCTGATCCAGTGGAGTTCGGGGAACATTGGGAAACGCCGCCAAGAAAGACGAAAAATCCAGGTCACAGATAAAGGGCACCGTTTCTTGCCCAAAAGTAATCCGCGTTGGTGCGAAACAACCCATCTGCTCAGCAACCACCTGCATCACCTCAACAAATTCCTGGGTTCCACAGGTCACGCCCGGTAAAGTAAAGACACCGTATCCGTCGTAATCTTGAATCGTGCTTATCGCCGTTGACGCGCCGACATCCGGAGCAAAAAGATAATCCTGCCGGGAGGCAAATGGAATATGATAAGGCGAACCTAAAACGACATGTTTCATTGCGGTGGTTGGAGTCGACGTTAACCCAATGTCGCGTCCCGGACCGTAAAGCACTCCAGGGCGAAGACAAATCGTGGGGATCCCGGTCTCTTCAAAAAACGACCGCGACAAATGCTCTCCCGCCAATTTCCATATTCCATAAACATTGACAGGCTGTGGCTCAGCATCACAGGGAACACGCGGCACCGGATAATGATGACGCGGACCATAGACCGCCACCGAACTTGCAAAAACAAACTTCTCAATCTGGCGTGAAGCATTCTTCATCGCTTCGATCAGATTCTGCGTTCCTGCCAAATTCACTTGTAAACCGAGATCACGATTGGCGTTGCACTCGGGCGTTTGCAACGCAGCGAGATGCACCACGTGACTGACCGCAAATTGATCCAAGACCTTGGCCATGGCATTCACTGACGTCACATCAGCCGAAACCGCTTTCAAGCGATCTCGATCAACATCAGCAAAAACACGTTGAGTACGTTCCTCGCTGGCAGATCGACTGCCTATCACAACGGACGCACTCGTCTCACGCAGAAACCATTTGGTGGTTTCCGCGCCAATACACCCATAACCGCCGGTGATTAATACCGTGGCATCGCTCATAACAATGATCCTCTCCAAAACCTTCTGTCAAAATCAAATCATTCACATTTGCAACGGCATTCTGGACGGCGCAAAAAAACAATCGAGAACTGCAGCGGACTGCTTCCGATGATCTTTCAAAACTTTTTCATGAATCAATTCAGGGTGGCGATGACCGAGGCAGCACCGTCAAGTCGACCATTCGTTTTCCAGACTTCCAACGGATAATCAGTCAACCATTTCAAGCCGAATTAAAATCGCATTCACTCCAAAACAAATTGGCCGGTACTGGTGCATCGACTTCAAAAAACCAACTTGGCTGACAGTTTAACTGATTCACATTGACTCAGCGCTGGATCTTCAAATCAATCGGCAAATCGGCGACCCACACCCCAAGGGCATCCCGGACAACTTGATCGGCTAACATTGATACAATGTCGGCCCGCTGATCATCAGCATCGGACTACAGACATACCTACACGTACGGCCTACAACATGCTCTTCCCACTCGCATTAGCGGCATCTGCTCAGAGGAACTCACAACGCTTACTTGCACTGCTACTGTGCTTCAGTGCTGGGCCCGCGATTGCCGAAAACCGTCCTAACGTCCTTGTCGTGATGGTGGACGATTTGGGATTCTCTGATTTGGGATGCTACGGCAGCGAGATAGAAACTCCCAACCTTGACCAACTGGCAAATAGCGGAATTCGATTTTCGCAGTTTTACAACACCGCCAAGTGCCACTCTTCGAGAGTCTCTTTACTGACCGGGCAGTACTGCATCGCCGCCGGTGACACAGCGTTAAACCACGGGGTTACAAGTGCTGAAACATTACAGAGCAATGGCTACTTCACCGCAATGACCGGTAAATGGCATCTCAAGGGCCAACCCACCGATTTTGGATTCCAACGCTACTTCGGGCATCTGAGCGGCGCCTGCAACTACTTCTCTGGCGATCAGTCCTTTCGACTCAACGGAAAAACCTGGAAAGTCCCCGACAATGATTTTTACACAACCGTTGCCAATGTGGACTTCGCGATTGACTTCCTCGAAGAAGCCAGGACAAGCGAAAAACCCTGGTATCTTTACGTTGCTTTTAATGCACCGCATGCACCGCTCCATGCACTTCAGGACGACTACGACAAGTACCGGGATCGTTACAACGAGGGCTGGGATACAATCCGAGAGGCGAGGTTCAACAAGCAGAAAAAGCTTGGCATTCTGCCAACGGACACCAACGCCAGCCCGCGACCCTCGCATCTCCCCAGCTGGAACTCCATGCCTCAGTGGAGGCAAGAATACGAAAGCAAACGAATGGCGACTCTGGCCGCAATGATTGATCGGGTCGATCAAGAGGTTGGTCGAATCATCGACAACCTGAAGGCAAACGCTGAACTGGATAACACCTTCGTTCTCTTCGTTTCGGACAATGGTGCCTGCCCTTACGATCGAAAACTTCCGAAAGTTGACTTAGAACCAACTGGGACGGATGCTTCTTTTGGAGATTCGACGGGATGGGCTTGGGCCAGAAACACACCCTTCCGCTACTACAAACAAAATCAGTTTGAAGGTGGTATCGCGACTCCCGCAATCGTCCACTGGCCGAAAGGGATCCATCAAAATACCCCAAAGATTATTGATCAGCCAGCACACCTCATTGACGTGCTTCCAACGCTGGCCGCAATCACACAAAGTCCGATTCCCGAGAAATGGGACGCGCGTCAGTTACGTCCCGTTTCAGGACAGTCACTGACGCCAATTTTCCAAGGGCGAAACCTCGAACGTCAAGCACCGCTCCACTTCTTGTTTTCCTCAGACAGGGGACTCCGAGATGAAAATTGGAAAATTGTCAGTTTTCGAAATGAACCATGGGAACTGTACGATCTATCCAGCGACCGTACCGAACTGAACAACCTCGCAAAGCGACATCCCGATCGACTAAAAGAGATGATTGATCGCTGGACCGAAATGAGCAGAAATGTCCTTCACGCGCCCCAACGTGCCATGGCACCGGTCAAAGAGGAATCGGAACCCCATCGGCACCCCGAGTGGACAAATTTTGAGCGTGAACTTGGCGACTCCAACTCGGCACGAAAAAAAAACCGGACCAAAAACAGAAACGGACTACGAGCTCGCAAAAACACTCAGATGAAAATCATCGACGGCGTGATCCAACTGACTTTCACTGGAGAAGACCCCGGAATTGCGATGAATCTAACTCCACACGATCTCAGCAAAGGGCCTTACCTTGTCAGGTTCCTTTTATCAGGTGGATGCAAGGATGCGGGAGAACTTTTCTACACCACCTCTCCAAAAGAAACGCTGCCGAAAGGTGAGCGACTGACGTTCGCGGTCCATGGTGAAGCAACCTGGAAAGAAATCGAAATTCCCATCGACACCTCTTCCAAAATTCACCAATTGCGCATCGACGTTTGCGATGGACCGGGAGAAGCAAAAATTGATCAGCTTGAACTCGTTGACCAAAACGGCAAGCAATTAATGGCTTGGCCCGCAACGCAATGAAGAATCACGAATGCCATGACATTATTCATTGAACCGATCCAAAGTTATCGGCCCATCTCAAAAGCATCGCTCGCACCCTGAACCAGCAGATAATTCTGATTAGTGGGTAAATCACCGAGTTCATCACTCGATCCATCCGGCCAAAGAACGACAACGTCCGTTATTGAATCAGCATCGCTGACTCCAAAAACGATCTCTCTTTGATTACTGCAATGGTAACCATCACCGGCAAACAATTGCATCTCGCGTTTGACCGGCCCAACACGACATTGAATTCGAACTCCAACTGCATCTCGGTGTGACTGGCGACCTTTCAATTGAAATCGCACAGAATTCCCCACCTCGCTCGTTTGGTTTATTAATAAAGCAACCGGCTCAAAAAGGTGCGTCACGACTAAATCCGCTTGACGATCCCGATTGGCGTCAAGAACCGCAATCGCGCGAGCGAGATGCTTGCGAGTAAAGTACTCTCCTAAATCCGAAGCAATCAAACGATCCCAGACAGCATTGCCCTGCCTGTGGAATACTTCGAAAGGCTGACGGTATGATCGACCTTTGTGGGTAAAGTCATCAATATCACCATTGGCAACGAATAATTCCAAGTCCCCATCAGCATCCACATCCACCCACTGCGTACCATAAGCAAGCAGACTCTGGGATGGTTCGGCGAGTCCCGATGCATCCGATTGATCCGACCACAAACCATCACTTACCTGTTCGTAATAAGTGTTGTGATCAGCGGAAAAATGAGTCACAAAAAAATCAACATCTGAATCCTGATCAGCATCACCAACCGCAATCCCCATGGAAGCCTGCGACAGAGATCGTTTATTGAACGCAACGCCTCGGAGAGTTGCCTGCTCAGAGAACTGAAAATCCGGGTCCCCGGAACCCACCCAAAGATGGTTGGCGGTCATGTCATTTGCAACATAAAGGTCCAACCCGGGTTGCTGATCAAATTGACCAATTACAATTCCCATCCCCCTTCCTGGTTCGTGCTCACCGAGCCAGGAAGAACTCACGTCAACAAATCCCCCCGACCCATCACCTCTCCAGATTCGATCACCCTGAGCGGAGAAGGCGAGAGGTGAGCACGAACGCGGTTCATCAACCTCGACTTCAACACATTCTCTTGTCAGCACATCTTCACCAGCGCAGTAGCCGACCTCAAAGAGATCACAATGACCGTCTCCGTCCAAATCAGACATTGCCACTGAAGTGGTCCAGTCAGAACCACTCAACCCAACAGATAAACTCACCTCGGTAAAAGTTCCATCACCGTTGTTTCGGTAAAGGCGGTTCTTGCCAATATTCGCGACAAACAAATCAGGAAATCCATCGGAATCGTAGTCACCGCAAGCGACGCCCTGAGCAAAACCGGGGTCGCCCGCCCCACATCCATTCGTCTGATCCTCAAATCGCCCCTCAAGGTTGCGGTGCAATCGATTTTCACTGGAATCTTCTTTGCCCGGCGTTCCGTCCATCGCGGTCAGGTATAAATCAGCCCATCCATCGAGATCGAAATCAATGACACCAGCACCGCCCGCGCCGGACTGATAAATACCGAGTCCAGATTCTTTTCCACCCTTAGAAGCGATTTTGCATGAATGCAGCAACTCGCGAGACAACGCCTCATCAACGAACCTTATGGAACGATTCGCTCCAGACACCGCGGACGCAGTGGTTTCCCCCGGCGAAACACGCCAATTGAATGACCCTGATTCGCGCAACGAGGCCTCCAAACCTGCACGAAAACCGAGATCTTGCCAAGGTGTTTGAGATGTCAGTTTGTCACGCATGGAAGTAAAAAGAGCCGGCAGTTGCTCTTCCATATTTTGCGTCATTGCATAGGCCGCCTGCAGCCACGCGACGGCTTCCCACTGCCGACCAAGTTTCTCGAGTGTGACAGCAATTTTAACGGCAGCAGCCTGCGAGTTATTATTCCACGAAAGTAATGAATCAACGTTGGCTCGCAATTGATTGACCAGTGATGCTCGCTCAGCAGCACGCTTTGCCAATTCGGTGCGACCCTCTTCACCAAAAATTGCGGATAACCTCGTTAACGCTTCGCCATGATTAGGATCCAACATCACGACCCTCTGAAATGCAAAAATGGCTTCGGCGGTTTGTTGTTGACGCTCCGCAAAAATACCCATCGCCATCCAATACTCGGGATGAGAATCGATGTCACTGGGCAAATCCTCACTCCAAGTCTCTAGCGTTTTGAATTCAGCATTTTCCACCAACGCTCTCCCAAAGAGCGCAACAGCTTCAGCAAAAGATGGATGAACTGCCACAACTTGCCTCAGATCCTCAAGCACCTCTTTCCACTGGCCGTGATAAGCTGGAATCCTGGCGAGTGAGTATTGAGGACGTAAATCACTGGGGGATTGTTCCAAGGCATACTCACATGTGGACTTGACCGTTTGAGGTCGGCTGAGGTCCGAAAGAATGACCAACAGCCCAACATTGCCGTGCTGTCTCTGGACCAGCCATTGCAAATGCTCGGCTGCTTCTCGCTCCAGCCCAACTGACACTTGCAATCCAAGAAGTTTTTGACGAACTATCGGATCACTGGGATAGAACTCAACCGCTTGATTCAAAACATCAATTGAATCAAAGGGGCGCCCGGCGTTGATGCACTGCTGACCCAACTTGTCCAGTAGCTTCATACTGGGTTTCGGACGACCAGCGTCCTGCGCGTGCGCATCAATGGCTTGTCGATAAAAACGGATCGACTTCCCAGGGTCCCCAACTTGCGCAGAAAGATCTCCGGCCAATTCAAGAACCTCAACATCAGCGGGGTCTACCAATAATCGCTCCTGAATCAAGGATTCCGCTGATTGGAATTGCCGCCGCAAGACCGCACGCCGAATCGACTGGATCGGATCGCCCTGAACCGCCTGAGTCGAATCACCTGCCTGATCAACCGCTGATCCGTCTGGCTTGCCCTTGCCACAACCCATCACGCCAAGGATCGATGCGAGAAGCAGGGCCCAACGGCAATGAAATAGCGATTCGACCGGCAAAGCCCCGCCCTTTTTGGTTGACCTGAAAGACTGCGAGTTGGTAGATGGGCACCAAAACAACGTCAGAATACAATGCTTGAATGATAAACGGCTGAAATCATTGACGCCAACACATCTTTGCCCGAACTGCAGACTAAAAATAGATGTACTGAAAACAGATGTAATGAGGAATGAGATTTATCATGCGAAACACTCGTTGGACCGAATCAAAGTACGATCACCGGTGGATTCGTCGATCGATTCGTCCTATCACCACCAAAGCGACCGCCACGCCTTACCCGGTTAATCTGAGCCCCTAATCACGGGACACAGCACAGAGGACGTCGACCGACCATCGCGGGAGTCGAAATTTCAAGATTTTCCGTTCTGACGCTTTAAATCAGTAAAACTGGACACAACAGTGACCGTTCCTTAAATAATGATCAGTCGTTTAACGAAGAAGTGTTCATGCTTAAAACAAGACCATTTGTTGACACGGATTCGGCTCGTTCAAACTCGGCGAATCTTTCCTGAGATGGCTCAGCGGAGCTCAACAGCATACTTACCAAACCCACCAGTGAACCCTCAGCAATGCAGATGCGAAGTTCCATCCAGCGAAAATTTCTTGGCTTAGCCTTTCTCCTGACGCTCTCGACGATCCTCAGCGCAGAAACCCCACGTAACATCGCTTCGGATGTCAATTACATCGGATCCGATGCCTGCAAGAAATGCCATCAGGAACAACACGGCTCCTGGCTGCAGACAACACACAGTCGCTCAATGGCATCCCTGAAGCCCTCGGAAGCACAATCCAATGGCTCCTTCCATCACGCACCTTCCAACAGCGACTACGAAATCTTCCTGCGAGATGGAAAGCTTCATCATCGAGAAACACTGCTTGATAATGAGGGGAAACAACTTGCCACCACCGAACACCAAATCCTTTACACCATTGGTTCGGGAACGCACGGAAAAGGGTACCTCTACCGTGACCAGAAAACACTCGGCCAATCACCGATTTCCTGGTACAAGGAAACGGGAAACTGGAATATGTCACCCGGATACGACATGCCGTTTCACCCTGGTTTTGGACGCAAGCTGAATAGCGAGTGTTTTTTTTGCCACGTTGGACAAATCGATCGCCAGGCGGGAAACCCAAATGACTTTAGCATTCTGGAAGAAGTCATTGGCTGCGAGCGATGCCACGGACCGGGTGAACTACACGCCGATGCGCATCAACCGTCTTTGTTGAATGAGTCGCTATCCCTTGCTGGTCCGGATTTAACCATCGCAAACCCTGCTACTTTGCCACGTGAACTCAGCGAGGCAATCTGCCAACAGTGTCATCTCCAAACTGCAGGCAAAGCGAGCCGCGCGGGAAAAAACGAATGGGACTTCCGTCCCGGTCAACGTCTCACTGATTACAGAATTGATTATCAATATCGCCTCGGTGATGACAGCATGCGGGTCGTCGGTCACGTCGAACAGTTGCATCAAAGTGCCTGCTATCAGCAAACTGCAAATCTGACATGCATCACTTGCCATGATCCCCACCGAACCATTGAGCCGTCTCGTTTGACGGCTCATTACCGGTCGATCTGTCTACACTGTCACGAAGATGAATCCTGCGGCAAATCACTCGACCAACGACTCTCCATTGCCGAGAACAATTGCTCCCAGTGTCACATGCCCAAGAAAGGCAGCGAGGTTCCACACACTGCCTTCTCGCATCATCGAATTGGCATTCATCGAGAACAAACGGGGGCCACGCAAGCAATCGCAGGACTCACACCAGTTCTCAATACATCCTCAATCTCAGCAGAGGATCTGGAGCGATGCATGGCGTTAGCAAAATTCCAAGTGTTACAGGAAGACCCAGGATCACCAAGCTTTCGAAGCTATGGGATGGACGCTGCAAGAAGTTTAATTGGCCTGAAGAATGCGGGAAAAGATGACCCCGATTCCAACACCGTGCTCGCGTTGCTCGCTCGCGATCAAGGCCAACCCGGCATCGCAAAAGACGTGGCTGAAGAAGTCATTGCGACCGAAGCCTCACCCAGCCGGGCGAGGATTGAATCGGTCAGATTACTTGCCCAGCTGGCTTATCAAAGACGAGAGTATGAGCAAGCGATTAGACTCTATCAACAATTGACACAGTACGCACAAGAACCTGTTGACTTCTTCTACTTGGGAATCAGCCAGCAGAACCAAGGCGACTCAGCCAATGCCGTTGAATCGCTAAAACGGACCGTCGCTCTGGCGCCCGCATACGTCGATGCTCATCAAATCCTCAGTGCCATCCTGATCAAACAGGGACGGACCGACGAGGGAGCCAAGCATGCCGATTTAGCCAAGCGACATGCCGCAAGACTGCAAAGGCTCGGGGAGACGGGAAGATAGAGATGGGGAGACGGGAAAATAGATCTTCAGTTCCGCCGCAAACGATCCGAACGAAAGTAAATCAGTCATCGACCACCACTGACTGAATTATCCATGGTCTCGACTGATTTATCGTTGACGATGCAAACCGCCAACTCCAGCACCCTCAATCAACAGCAATCGCTGATTGACTTCGACAAGACCAAATGATTCGATCTCGCCACTTGGCCAGGTCACTTCTATTTTCTCGATTGCCGTGGCCTCACCAACACCAAAATGAAGTGTTGGCTCGTTTCGGCAAAGGTAACCATCCCCACCAACCAACCATCGAGTTGAAGTCTCTCCGTCGACCACAATCGACACCTTGGCTCCAATTGCATCTCGCTCACTTCGCGTCCCCACCAGTTGCACCTGCAACCAATTTTTCCCCGCATCGGTCTGGTTAAGAAGCAAGGCAGTCGGCGATCCTAAATGGGTGATCACCAGATCCATCTGCCCATCACGATTGAAATCAAGTCGCGCCATACCGCGACCTAGATACTTGCCCTGCCAATACCCCGCTGGTTCTTCAACATCAAGCAGGCGAAACTCAGAGCCCAAGTTGACAAAGAATTGCGGTGGCTGCTCCAGTGGTTCCCCCGGAGCTTTTTCGATGTTGCCATTTGTCACGGCCAAATCCGGCTTGCCATCGTTGTTGTAATCAATCGCCTGACAACCAAATCCGAGGACAGAAAGACTCTCTTGATGCAACTTGTATTGAATGGCGCGATCTTCGAAAGCCCCTCCTCGATTGATAAAAAAGCTGACCGGTTCCAAGTAAAAGTTTGCGATATGCAGATCGAGTGTCCCAGAGCTATCAAAATCTGCCGCTGCAATTCCCATGGAGGCTGTCGCAATGCCACCGTATCCGTGTGCACAACCTGTCAATGCCGCGATTTCTTTCCATGGTTGGTCGAGTTCAGGGCGAACCCAAAGATGATTTGCGCGAATATCATTTCCAATGAAAATCTCGTTGCCTGGTTGATCATTCCAATCGGCAATGACCACACCCAAGCCCGTACTCGCGGCATCTTTAGAATCGCTAATTCGCCTTGTCTCCAGACCGCCACGCCCATCATTAATCGTCAATCGATCAATGCCCGGAACAAATGACGCTGGCGAAACCGTTAGCACATTTCCGTCCTCATTCAATTCAGGACGCTTTAACATTTCCTTGTCTTCGACGTAGTAAAGCGATACCAAATCAGGAATCGCATCACCCGAAATATCACCCATCGCTACCGAACTGACCAGATTTTTGTTGTCAGGATCTAGATCGAATTCGCGTTGCTGAAAAGTCCCGTCACCATTATTGATCAGAAGGACTTTATTACCGATATTGGCGAGCACCAAGTCCTGAAAACCATCTTGGTTCCAATCCCCCGCTGTGACACCAATCGTGTAGAGCGTCTCGCTAACACCGGCGATCCCCCCCACCTCTTCAATCCCCTTATCCACTTGCCGGAAAAACAAATTGGATACGGCTGCCCGCATCGCAGGAGGCTCAGTGCCGCCTTGCGCTAAATAGAGATCCACATGACCATCCAGATCGTAATCCAATGCCGCCGCACCCCCACCAAGAGACTGATAAAGAGCAAAACGCTGTGCCTGCGGTTCACTGGAAACCAAGTAAGTGTGCCCCAAACCCAAACGCTCTGAAACATTTTCAAACTTGGGACGCGGGTACTCGAAATTAGAACTGGAATTCGCCGGGGGTAAGGATGCAATCGACTCGCTGGGCTTCTCGATCTTCGGCTCCTCGAAATCATCGATGCTCATCCTCTCCAAGCGAACTTCCTGATTGGGAAACGCGATGGAAGCCGACGCCAACTCCTTACGAAGATCATTCAACAGGCCGAGATCCTGTTCGGTTGCCTCACGATAAAATGCACCAAACAAACGCCACGTTACTGCCTCCAGCGGTCTGCCAAGCTTTTCCAGATTCTGGGCCACCGTCTCAAAGTCTTCTGAATTAGCTCTTTCTGCTTCGCCAATCGCATTACTGGCTAAAGTCGCATTTCGCTGCGTCACGTATCGCTCAACCCAACGCTCGGCCTCTTCAGTGCGTCCCAAAGCTTGAAGGGCCTGATTGATGCGACGCATGGAACCTAAATCTGTCGGATCACGATCGATCGCATTGAGCAGAGCATGCACGGCCTCGTCAAACCTGCGTTCAGAAACTAGCGATGCACCTATCGCCGCCCAGTACTCAGAGTAATCCTGAACCGCGGTATCAACGTTTGCCAACCACCACTGGAAACGCTGATCATCTTGAGCTTCAATCGCCAATAAGCCATAGAATGCCATCACCGAGGGCAAAACCCCATCACCGCGAATGGTCTCATCCAATACCGCTACCGCCTCGGGGAATCGACTTGCGGTAGCCAACATTCTTGCCTCCGCGACCGAACCAATTGGCAAATAACGCCTTGACGCGTTGGACTCCGTTTCAGGGTCCTCGAAAATCGCGTGCCCCAGAACTAGCAACGCGTGCAATTCATCCTGACGCACATCACCGAGACGGCAAAGCGTTCGGAGATGCACGGCAGCCTCATGCCGGCGACCCTGGCGATTGTAAAGAAACGCTAGTTGTCGATGAGCTACCACCGCTGACGGAACGGCAGCTAACACACGCTTGTATCGATTTTCAGCCTCGTCGTACTGTTGCGATGCCATCGACCAATCAGCGGACTGCCCCAAAGCTGGCAAACCGGCATTGGGATCGTCCAACGGAATTGAATCCAATAGCTCGATGGCTGATTCAAAATCGCCAAAATCTGCCTGCGTTTGAGCTAAGCGAAATAAAACTTCCACATTGGTCGGGTCGGTGAGGAGAACACGTTGCAACGCATCGGCAGCTTCCCGAGTTTTTCCTGCTTTCGCCAAACGTGCTGCTCGATCAATTTCAGCTTCGGAGTCGAACACAGAAGCCTCCACTGCAGTTTCCGATAGCGTGGCGGAACTGCTTTGGCCGGTCTCGACTGACGAACCAGTAAGGTCCGTTTCACCTTCTGAATTGCAACCAAGCAAAGTGATGACCAGGCAAGTAACAAGCGGCATTCGATGGATGGCTGTCTGCTTCATGCCGCTTAATTTCATTTTGTTGTCCAATTTTCTCGCAACCGCAAATTGTACCGAATTATCGATATCGACTTATCTTCCGTTAACCCTAGCGACTGTAATTCCCATCTGGTGATAACAAGACAATCTCACAGACACTCGCTGACAATTGACATTCTGGTGGTATGCAATTGCCGTATTCTAATGCTGTGGCCTTAAAACTCTTGAACTCAAACCTTCGTCACCGCTAACGATTGGTGGTTCTGGAAGCTTCTCAGAAAATCGTGTTACCTTGCCAGTCGGTGCAGGAAACACCCATCACTTCATCCCGAAATCGGTAGAGAACGGCGGGACATTGCAAACGTACCTACACCATCAATTCCCACTCCATCAAAAGGTTTTTTAAGCAATCACCTAAATGGTTGGAGAATAAAAAAAGCGGGCGTGATTACATCACGCCCGCTTACTGTTGCATCCGAGTCAGAAGTCCGCTGAGACTACTGGTTCAACTGCTCTTGAATCGTTTCTCGAGACGCCTTGGTACCGAGAGCACCCCAAAGCCCGTATGGGCTTTCGCGTCCTACTCCGCCGTTTGCTCCGAGTCCGTCACCATTGTCTCGCCCGTAAGCGATGTGGTTTTGATCACCAGATTCAATTGAATCAGTGATGAACACAACGGCACCATCAGACATCAGCACGTGAGCACCACCTTGGTGATAACTCGAGGCACAGTAGGTTCCTGCGTGACCGTGCCAACGTTGAACGTTGTAACTGTTCGGAGGAGTGATGGTGTTGAACGTCGAAAATTCAGGACGCCCATCAGGCCATCGTCGACCACGACCGTGGTTGGCATTGCCGTCGTAGCAAGGCTTGCCACCACATGGACTCAATCCACCCGTGCTCGTATCACCGTTGATGTAAGCGGGACGCTCTGGATCGAGGTAACGCTTCCAGTAAGCTGGTGGCTGATCCCAAACAGCATTGTCTGCCGCCATGATCGTACCTGAAGCACGCAAAGCACGATCGTTCACGATGTGCTCACCAGCCATGATCGTGTTGGCAAGTCCATCGGTGATGTCGCGGAACTTGGTAAAGTGACGGAAGCGGAAAACACCACGTGCCCAACGCTCCGAATCCTCTTCACCCCAACCGCCCCAGTTACCACATCTGCCCTCACGATTACATCCACCGTCGGCTTGCTCGAAGATTGCATCTCCGTTGTTAGCTGCGTAGTTGGTGAAGGCGACGCGTTCGCTGATAGCGACGATCGGGTCACTGGGGCAACGGTAGGTCGGAACCTGCGTTAACCAAGGTTGATAATTTTGATGCCATGGATTCGGTCCCATCGCTGGGTACTCGCTTCCAGGTGCACGCGTTGAACCGTTACGGTTCTTGTTAAATGGGTTGCTGATCTGCTCCCACAACGCTTGCTGCTCGATGAAAGGGGTAATCCCAACCATCCAGCTCAACCAGTTGAAGTTCGATTTGTCGCCGTTACCTGAAACGTTGTACGTTCCGCCAGCGTTTTTTGGCAGATTCTTGTACGCGGAATGATAGTTGTGCAGCGCCAAGCCGATTTGCTTGAAATTGTTACTGCAACTCATTCGCCGGGCAGCCTCTCTCGCTGCCTGAACAGCAGGAAGCAGCAGACCGACAAGAATACCGATAATCGCGATGACTACCAGCAACTCGACCAGGGTGAAACCTGAGCGTCGAGCATTTGAAGATTTCATGGACAACTCCTGAAAGAAAAAGAAAAGAAAAGAACATCGTAAATCGAGATGGATGCCGGGAAGGCCTGAATAACCTGCGGCCCTAATTGGAATAATACAGCATCCCCGACCCAGTTAATAACAAAAATTTCGCCTCTAAATCAAAACAATCGGGGAAATTTGCACCCAACCGCCTGCCAATCTTCATTGCCAGCACAAACCCAAATACGCCAAACAGTCCTCCCTGCCCCCCCAATCCACCCAGCCAGTAAAGGAAGGCGGGGCGGTTACAGGCCGTGACATCGCGGCTGACGTCACTTAATTTCGGCTCGACTTCCTTCGTCTGACCACTTCCAAAACCGGGGGCCTTGGTAAATCGATCAACCGATACGCCGGAGGATGTGAATTGAATTGGCCTTGCCAAATGTCAGAATTCCAACACCGATTCGTCTGGATTACAGCTGATTGAGCCGCTGTCCAGTTTGTCATCACTTGGTCATCCAGTGATGGCAAGGTCTGAAAATGCAGTCCTAGGTGCTACTGTTCACGCTGCTGAGATTGATTTTCTAACTCTTCCATGTAATCTTCAGCCTCGCTCAGTTCCTCTTGGGTCTGCTCGTCGCCACCTTCGTAAACTGCCTCGCCGCCACCCTCACTGCAACCTACGAAGGAAATTGTGCCGGCAACAAACAGGATGGCAAAAGTAAGTCGGAAAACTTTGTGAGTCATAAGACAGCCTTTAATTTGGCGGTGATGAAAACCTCGATCTGCCAAGTAAATTAGATGAAATGGCAGAATAAACACCCGTAGATCACGTCTACGGTTAAGAATTAATTTTGCGGGAAGCGTTCAGAATCGTCAATAAGTTTTGCTAGCAGATGCTGGTATTCATCAGAAGATTTATTAATTCGAACAGCAAAAATCTCATTTCTTCGGTAAATTCGCATGGTGGGGCGAGAGCAAATTCTTGGTTTGGCAAAGAGAGGTCTGGACCACACTCGGCCAATTTCCTCGAATTGGGAGGCTAATGTGCTTCGTGTCACGCTCTCTGATAGCCAGCGTTCACGGCAGATTGATGCCGGCAATCTTGGTTTTTTTGGTGCATTACCAGACAGCATCGGGCGATGCCTGCTGCTTCAGCCTCAGGATAAACGCACAAATCGCCTTCCCATGCGTGCGGCCTTTCTGACTGCATCCCTACTCTTTTTGCTACAGACCGGCTGCCAAGACCCCGCTGAAGAACTCGAGGGCCCAGATCCATCCCTCCTTCCTTCATCGATGGAATCGGAAACAGTATCGGTCGAAGAGTTGAATTTGGATCAAACTCGGCAACTATTTAGCCGTGGAGATCTAACTGGCGCAAAGGAAGCACTGAAGCAATACCTGCTGCGACGTCCAGATGACCCCGAAGCAATGGAGCTAGCGGGTGATCTCGCCTCCGCTGAATCGGATGTAGGCCGAGCCATCGAGTATTACATTGAGGCGAGAAAAACGGGCCCCGAGCCTTCCGAGCCGCTTTTAAACAAGCTCGCGATGGAGCTGATGAAAGGGAATCGAGCGATGGAAAGTCTCGATACGCTTGCAGAAAGGGTTGCGAGCTATCCAAATCAGCTTCAGGCGAGATACGATCTGATTGGTCTGAGCGCAATGCTGGGTTTTCCGGAGCTAGCGGTTCCTTCGCTTCGGTGGCTAACTCAACGCGGAAAGGCCGATCCTGAAATACTTCAAGTCCTCGCGGATCCTCAAAGGGTTCAAGCGGACGATCAACTTTGCAACAAACTGCTCGAGGGTTATCCACAAGACCAGCGGCTGCAATATGCCATCGCTCGAATTGATGCGTCAGAACTGAAATGGCAAAAAGTATTCGATAATCTTTCGCAGGTGACCGAGCAGCATCCCACTTTCCTGCCCGCTCATGCACTTTTGGGGCGGGCCATGATTGAACTCAATCGGTTTGATCAAATCCCTCCTTGGCAAACCAAGAAACCCAAGGACTCAGCCTCCTCACCCGTTTACTGGCTGGTTTCAGGAGCATGGGCGGAGCACGAAAAGCGATATCCCGAGGCAGCAAAATGCTATTGGGAAGGCATTAAGTTAGATGACACGGGCCACCCTGAACTACTTCAACGTCTGGCTCGATCCCTGCGGCAAATGAATCGAGAACCGGAAGCGTTACGGGTTGACCGGCAGATCGCCAATCGGGCTGCATTACGTGATGCGTTAAGCACTCACTTCGTCCGTTCTGCGACATCCCAAGAGGCAGCCATGAATGTTGCCGACGCAATGTCCTCGCTGGGACGCCTCTGGGAGGCGGAAAGCTGGGCACGTCTCGCGACCACCCTCAAACAGAATCCCCTCCCTGATCTTCGTGAACGCTACCTTGCCATCCGCAATCAATTGACAGTGGATTCACCTTGGCAAGATCCAAAAAGGCGTTTGGCTGTAAACCTTGATCTTGCTGAACTACCGAGTCTGAACTGGAATATCAGCGGCCAGCAAGAACAATCGCAAAGGACCGCTCGAACAGCCTTGCTACAATTCAACGAGGAATCCAGCCAGCGGGGCTGGGACCACACCTGCGAGGTGGCGCCCGAGGCAACCACCGAAGGTCACTGGATCTATCAAAGCATGGGGGGCGGGGTAGGCGTCATTGACTTTGACTTGGACGGCTGGCCCGATCTGGCAGCCGCCATGCTTGATGGTCGCCCACTTGAAATGAATTCGTCCGCCAATCGACTCTTTCGTAATCACGAGGGTCGGTATCAGGAAAGTAGCGTCCCGAGCGGCTACCTTGACACTGGATTTGGGCAAGGCATCACCGTTGGCGACTACAACAACGATGGATTTCCCGACATCTTTGACTGCAACATCGGTGAAAATCGTCTGTATCGTAATAATGGTGACGGCACCTTCGAAGAAGTCTCCGAAGCACTTGGACTGGAAGGTTCGGTCTGGACCACCTCCGCCGCACTAGCTGATCTTGACGGTGATGGACTGACTGATCTTTATGAAACTGCATACTGCGGTAGTAATGACCCCTACGAAGTGCCTTGCAAGAACAGCCAGGGACTTTTCTCAACCTGCACGCCTCTCAACTTTCAAGCAGAACCCGACCGGGTTTGGAAAGGACGAAGCGATGGCACGTTTCGGGCAACCGGCGATAATTGGGTCACCCAGGAAACACCGGGGCGAGGAATGGGGCTTCAAGTGGGACTCCTTGATGATCGCCCCGGGTTAGATGTTTATGTCTCCAATGACATGACCGTCAATCACCTTTGGTCGGCTGAACTGAGTAAACCAATGTTTCATCTCACTGACATGGCAGCCGTCAGCGGTGTTGCCATCAGTGGTCGCTCTTTCTCCCAAGCTTCGATGGGAATTGCCGCAGGTGACCCGGATGGCGACGGAGATGTTGACCTGTTTGTGACACACTTTGCAGAGGATCACAACACGTTTTACGAACAAGTCGGTAACGGCATCTGGGTGGACCGTTCTTTTCAAGTTGGTCTCGGAGAAGCGTCCATGAAACAACTCGGATTCGGAGCCGAATGGATGGATGTTGACAATAATGGGACGCAAGAATTGATCGTCACCAATGGACACATTGATGATGTTGAAACGAAAGAGATCGCCTATCGCATGCGACCCCAATTGTTTGAAATCAATCAAAGCGGCACCTGGTCGCTGATTCCGAGTGAATCCATTGGCAACTACTTTGACACCGAGCACTTGGGGCGCGCGTTGGTCACACTTGATGCGGACCGAGACGGTCGCTCCGACGTTGCAATCACTCATCTCTACGAAGCAAGCGGTCTTTTGATGAATCGTTCGAAAGGGACCGGTAGATCAATCACCTTGCGGTTGGTCGCAACAAATTCTCAGCGTGATGCAATCGGTGCCAAGGTATCTGTTGAGATTAACGGTCAAAAACAACACCATCAGCTGTTTGCCGGTGATGGCTACATGTGCTCTAACCAAAGACACCTGATCATTGGAGTGGGCAAACAGAGCACCATCACCAACCTTACTATCCATTGGCCCTCGGGTCTGACCGAAGAATTGGGATCACTAACCACCGGCGTAGAGGCAATTCTTGTCGAAGGCGAACAATCCCCCTTCATTCATGGAGCGTACCAATGAATCAACTTGGACCAGTTTTCCTCTTGCTGCTCACTATCACACCAATCTTCCATGCAGGTTGCGCCCCATCCTCTGAGCAAACGTCAGCAGAAGATTTACTGCGTGCGAAGCGACGCCTCGAAACAGAGCGACTTTCAAAAGCAAAGACTTACACCCAAAGAATTGAAGCTTCAAGAAAGTACGTCCAAGACGGCAATCCGATTGCCGCGGAAGATGAACTTCGCCCGCTCCTGATCTCGTCCCCCGAAGATCCTGAGACCCTTTTACTTTGGTCCAAGACACAGGCAATCGCAGGCGAGAAAAAAGCAGCGATCGAAACGATCGAAAAACTGGAGGGTGCCGGCAATGATTTTCGCAGCCAAGCCCTCACGCTCGGTGGCCAATGGCTCATTGATTTGAATCAGTTTGACCGGGCAAAGCAAAAACTGGAAGCAATTCTTCAAATGCCGGGCCAACATGTCGAGACGCTGCAAAAACTTGCAACCATTCTGAATAACCAAGGGCGTCGGATCGAAGCAGGTCAGTATCTTAAACAGCTTGCAAAAACTGGGAAGATCTCGGAAAAAGAACTCATCGCCATGGTCACACTGGGCAATCCGTTCCTTGATCAATCGATGCCAAAACCTGACTTCGGCAAGCAACTTTCACCCGCAATGCTCGTGATGGCTCGCGAAGCACGCAGCAGGGGCGAGCTATCTGAGGCCGAATCGATTTGCAAAAAACTATCAGCTGAATTCCCATCCTCCACGCAGATCCATGCTTTCCTTGGGCGTGTCGTTGGCGACCAACAAAGCAAAGAAAAACTGAGGCAATGGGCGGCCAAATTGCCACCGGGCATTGAGCGTGAACCCGAATACTGGAATGCCTTGGCGGTCTTGATGCAACTCGAAAATCGACAAGACGAGGCGGTGCGATGTTTGATTGAGACCGTTGATCGGGACGAAACAAATCGGGCTGCCTATTTATCTTTGGCCCGGCTAATGAACCAACTCGATCAACCGGCAATTGCACAGGCTTGTATTGCCCGCTCTGAGTTGATCGCCGAAACAGCTAGAATCGCCAAGGAACTCGGTTTTCAACGAGGAAGCTTGGATCAATTGAACCGCATGACAACGCTGATGGAAGACCTGAGACGACCTTGGGAATCCCTCGGCTGGAAAACGATCAGCTTAAAACAGGGCAATGCCAGTGAAGAAGAATGGGCCAAACTGGAGCAACAACGATCTGAATTAATTTCGGCAGAAGGTCAACGAATTGATCAATCCCCAAAGCGGTCAAAGTTTCGACTGTGCGGACTGAATCGAAGCGATTGGAAACTGCCCGCCATCGAGTCGCTTCCTCCAACTGCTCAAAATGAAAAGACTCAAGCCTCGATTGATCCGGATTCATCAACAACTCTCAAGTTAATTGACATTGCCAATCAAGTTGACCTCATTTTCCACTACGACAACGGCGATGACCCCAGCGACGCTGATCTCTACATCCATCAGGTGACTGGCGGTGGCATTGGCGTCATTGACTTTGACCTCGATGGCTGGCCCGACCTTTACCTCGCTCAGGGTGGTGGAGATGCCTTTTCAGAGGAAGGGTCAAAACCTAATCAATTGCTCAGAAACAATCGTGGTCAACGTTGGAACAATGTGACCGATCACTCCGAAACGGGAAACCAAGGCTACTCGCAGGGAATTGCCATTGCAGACCTCAATCAGGATGGCTGGCCGGACGCCGTCGTCGCAAACCTCGGCAGAAATATTGTCTACATCAACAACGGGGATGGATCGTTTCATCAGGTGATGTACCCAAAACATGAAAACCCCGAGGGTGGGTGGACAACTTCGATCGGATGCGGGGACCTGAGCGGTGACCACCTGCCAGAAATCTTCGAGGTCAACTACATCGATGATCCGACCGCACTGACCATTTCCTGTGGATCAGGAACCATCGCATGTAATCCAGCAGAATTCAAACCGGCTCAGAATCGAGTGCTCTCCATCAACGCTGACGGATCAATCGATGCATGGAATGGATGCAACGAGATTCAAGACAAAGCGAATTATGGGTTCGGCTTGATTATCGCAAATTTTGATGACAAAGCGGGAAACGATGTCTTCATCGCGAATGACACCAAAAACAATCATCTTTGGTTAAGCCGCGGTACAGAGAACCCTGATTCCGGTTATCAATTGACCGAGACAGCTCAACTGCTCGGCTGTGCAACCGCACAGAATGGGCTTGCCCGTGGCTGCATGGGGATTGCTCATGGTGACTTTGATCGCAACCAACGACTCGACCTTCACGTCACAAACTTCTGGAACCAAGCGGCTAACGTCTACCTCCTTCAGGACACCGACACGTTCGCCCCGGGCAACTATCGGCTCGGACTTTTTGACCAAAGCGTCAAAACAGTGGGATGGGGAACGCAAGCTGCGGACCTCGACCTCGATGGCTGGCTGGATATTGCCGTCCTCAACGGGCATGTCACAGATCTCACCTCAAGCGGGCAGCCCTTCGAGATGTCACCTCAACTTTTTCAAGGTGGACCCCAAGGATTTTCACAAGTTCGAAGTGAAACACGAACACGCAACTATTGGTCCCGCCCCACGCTCGGGCGAACCATGGCAACACTTGATTGGAATCAAGATGGCAAAGTGGACATGGTAAGCAATCACCTCGATGCTCCGCTTGCTTTGCTGGAAAACCAAACGGAAACCAACCAAGGCCGTGACTTGCGATTTCAGTTGATTGGGTCAGTCAGCGAGCGAGATGCAATTGGTGCAAGTGTTACCATCCAAGATGGTAATGAGACGTGGAAATCGTGGATCAGCGGAGGCGATGGCTTCCTTTGCAGTAACGAAAGCATCATTCACTTTGGTGTCGGAGACAGGCAGCATGTTGACTCGGTCACGGTGCGATGGCCATCGGGTCTTGAACAAAACTTTCAAAACCTGACCACGAGTCGATCCTACCTGATCGTGGAAGGATCCCCTGAACTGCACACCCGCTAACTTTCCACTGGACCATGACCTGAACAGGCGCCAAAGCTTCTTTGCATGGATCCACAACGTGTCCTGCCTCGCATACCAATTCACCCTGCCTCGCCGTCGGTGATCAATCCTGGCGATAAGCCGGCAGCGGATCAACCTGCACACAAGAGTCACACGAGTCAGAAACCTGACGCTTCCCCTTTCTCTCATCAAGGCCATGGATGAAGCCATGTTCACACCAGGGGACGCCTCTGCTGATCACAAGCCTGGGCAGTTGGACACAGATCGCATTGCAACCAACCCAACGCGTCTAAAAAAATTCGGCCTGACCTTCCACCAAAAGAAGCCGCTGATTGACCGAAATATCGTTAAAGCGTTGAACCCTGCCACTGGGCCAAGTCACTTGCAATTCGTCAACTCGGTCAACTTCACCGATCCCAAAATGGACGATCGGCTCGTTGGAAGACATCAAACCATCACCACCAAGTTGCCATGCAGTCCACCGCTGCCCGTCGGCTAAAAGCGTGACTTCTGCACCGATTGCATCACGTTCACTTTGGGTACCAATGAGTTGCAATTGCAGCCAATTCAAGGTGGAAGAACGGTTTGCCAAGACAGCAACCGGTTGATCCAAATGATTGGCCACGAAATCAAGACGCCCATCACGATTCAAATCGAATACCGCAAGCGTTCTCCCAACAGATTTTTCACTCCAATAATCGCCCGCCTGTTCAACATTCTGCAACGCGAACCCCTGGCGACTTCCTCTCATCAACTGAGGTTGCATCTGAAGCGGAATCTCATCCGCTCGGCCATCGAAGACATGTCCATTAAGAACGGCTAAATCCAACCAGCCATCATTGTCAAGGTCGGCGGCTTGCGTTCCAAATCCGAGCACGCCCCGAGAGGGTTCGGCAACACGATACTTGATGGCTTCGTCGACAAAGGTGCCAGTCGCCGACTGCATGAAAAGATTGACGGGTTCTTTCAGGAAATTGGTCACATGCAAATCCAGCGTGCCGTCCCGATCAAAGTCCCCTGAAGCTATCCCCATGCAAGCCTGACTGTTCCCTCCGCGGCCAATGCTGCAGCCGAGCAACGTCCCCGATTCTCGCAAATGAAATCGATTAGGCTCCGATTCGGATTGTGGCGAACTGACCCAATAATGATTGAGGTCACCGTCATTTGAAATGAAGAAATCGTTTCCGTGCTTTCGATCAAAGTTGGCAATAACAACGCCAAAACCCAGTTTCGGTGTCACTTCACTTTGAAATCCATCTCGCCACAATTCGAAACCGCCCTCGGGTCGCATGCGGAACACGGAATCGGCACATTTCCGAAACGCTTGCGGCTGACAGTCCAAGTAATTACTGGTGCAGGAACGCTCAAAAACACTCTCGTCGTCGATGTAATTCACTTCCACGAGATCGGGAAGGTGATCGCCATCCAAATCAGCCAGACCCAAACTCGAGGTCCAAACCATTTCTTCTGCGTTGGCCAACCATTCATTCGACTTCCTGAAACTGCCATCACCTTGGTTAAGATAAACGGCATTGGGTCCGATATTGGCAACGATCAAGTCAATCCAACCATCCTGATTGATATCACCTGCGCAGACTCCTTGACCAAATCCTCGGTCTTGCGAATTCGTCGGCAAAGAAACGTCGGTAAACTTTCCTTCCGGATACCAACGCATCAATTCATTGGGCGCTGAGCTCAACGGTTCCTGCGGGTTGCCGCCGGATTGAACCAAGTAAAGATCACAATACCCATCCAAGTCATAATCGAATGTCGCAATCCCGCCTCCATTGGTCTGATGGGGATACATCGCAGATCCATCCAACGGGAAACCGCTGACCAGTGAAGTCGTCAAGCCAAGACTCTTCGAAACGTCATCCATCCGAAGTCCCTGATCAAGTCCTGCCAAGGAACCTTCATCAATCGTCTGAATCGTTTGCAAATCAGGAAGGTTCCAATCACCCATTGAAAATCCAAGCAAACGCTGGAGGCGCGCCTCCAGAATCCGGTTCTCTTCAGCACCTTGTTCCCAATTAACAATCGTGGAATGCCTCTGATCCAATTGCTCAATGATCTGGTTAACGCGGTTGCCAGCTTGTGCTGCATACAGTAGCCATGCCGAAGACTCCCAAGGTCTTGCATGCTCTTGCAGCATTTCGGAAATCCAATTGGCCTGTTCTTCGTCTGCCTCCTTAGCAATGCGAAAGAGGCGATCGAGATCGGCAAGTCGCTCGCGGACGGCGTTTGCCTTCTCGTTTTCCCCCAGTGTCAATAATTCGGCAACCATCGACCGAAGCGACTCGCGATCCCCGGGGTCTCGTCGAACGGATTCACCGAAAGACCGAATCGCCTCCTCATGCCGCTGCTGTCGAGCCATCCAAGTACCGATTGCATTCCAGTACTCCGGTTGACGTTCAATCTCACGGGGGAGAGCTCGCGACCATGCCTCCATCAGGTCAAATCGCCCCATGTCCGACAAGATGCGACCATGAAATGCAGCCACCGCCGCGCTGCCGGGAAACTGCTTCGACAATTCACGCACGTTTGCAAGTTCCGCTTCGCGGTCACTGCGAGTTGCGGCATACCGAAAACGAATCTTTCCCAATGTCAGCAAATCGGGCACACCCTCTCGGGAGAATTCATCAAACGAAACCAAATAAAAGGGACCTCGCAAGTCCACCATGCTCAATAACTCGTTGGGCTGAATGGCACGAAGTCGAATCAGATTTCGCACATGTCCACTGGCTTCAAAACGTCTTCCCTGCGCATTCAGCAGTTGAGCCAAAAGACGCTGAACCTGAATCGATTCCGGATCGTACTTCTCAGCAAGCAGTAAATCCTGCTCCGCCTGTTCAAAATTGCCGCCCCGCAGGTGCAAGTCAAACGCACCAACAAGGACGGACGAAGCATTTTCCGAGTCCAGTTCTGCGATCCGCCTCGCCAAGCCACCCGCTTCGAGGTAATTGCCCATCCGCCCTTGAATCGCTGCCGCGAGTCGAAGAGACTCCACTCGATTAGGAGACACAACCAAATCCTGCTGAATCAGCTCCCATGCCTCAGCCAACTCTCCGCGGTCGGCGAGATTCGCCGCTTGCTCAAGACGGTTGTCGCCGGTACCTGATGCCGCCACGGGATCAGAAGAATCACCGAGAACGTCCACTTTCTCCGCCGACGGATCATCAAGCGGTTCGCTGGATCGTCGCGAGCATCCGCCTACCGCAAGCACTAAACAAAGAAAGATCGGTAATCTTCGCGATACAACGAGAAGACGCCGACCAAAGAACGTCGACAAGGGAAAGCAACCTGAAATCATGATAGGAAAGGCCGAAAATAGTAGGCGCAATGACTGGGGCCGTTGGGTTAGTCTAACCGCTGAACCAATGCAGTGTCCGCGCGGCTGCAACTGAATTCCAGAAATACCAACCGAGAGTGAACTGAATGTATTTCGTTAGCCAACTACCTCAAGGTTGCGGAAGTGGCCTCACGGCACGGACCATACCCGCAAACTCATACTAGTCAACATAAACCAGTCAACTCAAACCTGATAAAGATCGTTCGCCGTTGATCACATCCTCACAATTTACCATGATACCCAGATGACGGAACGAAGCACGACAGCATTAGCAAATGGACCCATGGCCAGCGTTTCATTTTGTTAAATCACCTTACGATGGATTGCTCAAGATTTGGTCGAATGATTCAATGTCATTCCTTTCTCTTTTCCAGCGATCCGATTTATCAAACGATCACCAACACATCATTCGGACATCGCATGCATTGCCATTCTCCACTGCGAATCCGAAAGGGAAAGCAACAAAGTTTGCCCCACGCCCAAAAGCGACGATTATCTCGTCGAAGCGTGTTGAGGACAGGCAATTGTCTGGTGCTCCTCTCCTTTCTTGCATGGATGACTGGATGCAATCAGACGAACAGTGTTCCACCAGAGAAGTCAGAAGAAACTTCCGGTACGATCCCAACAGACATCGATACGCAGCCATCCAATCCACAGCCCTCACCGTCCAATCAGTCGTCGGCCTTGGACCGAGAAAAACAACTCGCTGAGGCGGATCAGTGCATGGAGGCGGGAAATTACAACGAAGCGAACTCGCTTCTTACGTCCCTGCTCCTGATCAATCCCAATGATTCCGAAGTCCTTTTCCGTATCGCTAATTCAACGGCTGCGGAGGGAGATCTCTTGAAAGCGGTGACTTTCCTGAACTCAATTTCGCCTGATGATCTTGAGGCAGGACTTCCAGCGTTGGGGCAAGCGGCAGACTGGTACGCTCAGCTCAAATTGTACGCGGAAGCCGAAAACCGATACCGAAGACTTTTGAAAATTGCTCCGCAAGCGTCAATCGCCCATCGACGTCTCGCCCTGCTTTTAAATCGGCAGGGACGACGCCACGAAGCCGCCGTTCACCTTCGAGAGCTCTGCAAGATTGGTGATATCCGACAAGATGAATTACATGCGTTAATCGTGCTCAGTGATGCGATGGGCGGTGAATCACCAACGCAAAATCAACCGGCCGGTGACCCCAGTTCGGTCAACGATCCAACCGACGATGTTGATTACTCTCCGATTAATGACTGGGGTCGCTCAAGAATTCTCTTTACCCAGAGGAAGTATGCAGAGGCTGCTTCCTTACTGAACGCTGATGGCACCGGCGTTAAAAAAAACACAAGTGCCGAACCGACTGAGGTTGGCGAAATCATGCCCGCATCGATCGTTGCTTTTCAAGGACGCGTATTGGCCGAAGCGCAAAATGACACGGAGTTCAAAAAATGGCTGATGCAGGTTGAGAATCGGCAGGATGTTCAAGAGTACGCTGAATACTGGGCCGCAATCGGCACCTACCTCGCCAGTCGGCAAAAACATGAGCAAGCGACTCACGCATTTCTCAATGCACTCGACCGCGACCCAACTGACTTCCGGTCAATCAACCGATTACATCAGATGCTCGAACAACTCGGCCGCACCGAGCAAGCAGAACGATGGGAGGCAAGATGGAAAGCGAATCGCGAAATCCTGCTCGCCAATAATGCAATCTCCGCCAGCAACAATCCCAATGTCGATGCGATGAACGAACTTGCTTCGCAGCTATCGGGAGTTGGACGTAAGTTAGAGGCAGTTTTGTGGAAGATGCTTGAATCCTATCACCGTGGTGCCGACCAGGAGATCTTGAATCACTGGAATCAGCAACTTCGGCAACTCGTGGAAAGCAAGGATGGTTTTCCCTCAACCCTAGTCCGACTCTGCGACATGAACCAAGGCTCTTTTTCTGCACCACAACTTGATCAGATTCGCGAACCGGTCTCGGATTCAGCACAACCCCGGGACACAGGCTTTACCTTGTCAGAGATTCAACCCCAGATGATGAATGTGGCCAACTCGGTTGGCCTCATTCACAGATTCCAGCCCGCCTCGGCGCCCCTTGAGTCTGGATTTGCAATGTACCATCAAGCCGGTGGGGGAGTTGCAGTGCTTGATTATGATCTGGACGGTTCAGCTGACCTCTACTTTGCTCAAGGCGCAGCGGACTCGCCGGACTTCATGAGCAAGACGAGCAACCCGCTTTTCCGGAACCTGGAGGCCCAATTTTCCGAGGTGACTCAACAGGCGGAGGCCTCGGAATACGCCTACACCATCGGATGTACTTCCGGTGACTGGAATCAGGATGGCTTCCCCGATTTGGTCACGGCCAATATCGGAACCAACCGGATCCTGATCAACAACGGTGACGGCACGTACCGAGCCGAGTCACTTTCGAGCAGCAAGAACCTGCAGACGATGCCAGCATCCATTGCCATTGCAGACCTCAATCAAGATGGCTTACCGGATCTCTATGAAGCAAATTACATCGAGGACGCAAAGATTGACTTACGACCCGACCGAGACGCCAACGGAAATGTCATCGAAGCGGTTGGCCCTGCCGACTTTGCACCCGCCCGAGATCGAATCGGCATACGCGATGCCGACGGTAAAATCGTCTTTGAAACGATAAGCGAAACGCCAAGTTCGATACATCGTGGGCTGGGTGTCGTCATTGCAGATTTTGATCAAAAGAAAGGGAATGATGTCTTCGTTGGAAATGACAAATCACCCAATCAGCTTTGGACCTTCAACTCCCAAAGTTTGACGTGGGCCGATGTCGCGATGCCGCTCGGAGTCGCCTACTCGTTTGATGGTGGAGGAACCGCGAGCATGGGGATTGCCGCCGGCGACTTTGACCACTCGGGATCCCTGGACCTACACATTGCGAATTTCCAAAATGAAAGCGCATGCCTCTACCTCGCTCAGTCCGAATCCTTCCAAGATAGAGCCGCACAGTTTCGCCTTGGTGTTCCCAGTTATGAGGTGCTTGGATTTGGGTCGCAATCGATTGATTTCAACAACGATGGACTTCTTGATCTTGCGGTCACCAATGGCCACATCGACAACTATCAAAAAATGAGCGGTCCGTTCATGCAACGATTTCAGCTATTTAGAAATACCGGCAATCGTTTTGAGGAATTGATCGTCAACGATGCATCTGAATACCTGGACGAAGGTCACCTTGGGCGTGCCATGGCAAGGCTCGATTTTAACAATGATGGTCGAGATGATCTCGTGATCACTCACCTCAATGAGCCATCCGCTTTGCTAAAAAATCAAACGTCGACACAAAATCATTGGCTTCAGGTTCAACTCGTTGGCACAAAAAGCGAGAGGGACGCGATCGGTGCCATGATCACTGTCTTCAGCGACCAGCACCAGTCAACACAGTGGATCGTCGGCGGAGATGGCTACCTCTGCCGAAACCAAGCACTCGCCAGTTTCGGACTTGGCACAAGCAAACGCATCGAAAAGGTCGAAATCCAATGGCCAAGCGGGCAGAAACAAGTGATCAAGGGCCTTGAATTGAATCGCCGAATCATCGTGATCGAAAATATTGACCAATGGCACGCTTTCATTGAATAGGCAGACCTCGTCAAGAGCGCGGGAACAACTAGAATGGTGGCATCGACCCGAGGTGGCGAACCGTCAGAACCACTCCGGTTTATCCGTTGCAAGGTTTCTGTCCGTCTTGATCACGTAGTTAAATTTCGTGTACTGGAAACCCGCATTTGGAAACCCGCATTTGGAAATCAGGACTGCTTTTGCAAATAGCAACTGATAAGTGAGTGCGTCCATAATGTCTCGTCAGTTGAGGGGTCAGGATTCCCCGCAAATTCAATTGCTGCTCACGTTGCATCGGACCTGTGAGAACCATGCTTCGCCAGTGAAAAATCAAGAACGTTGGCAGAGAACAGACCCATTACCCTCTGCGTCAAACTCATCGAACGGCTAGAATTAACGGGTCATGAATCAAATCCGGTGGACTTCAAACGAATCTCCCATGCATCATTTGAATAAGCTCAGCAATGTTTTCTATTGCTTCTTGCTTCTTGCCGGCCTTGGTTGTGATTCAGATCACACGAATGAAACCAGGATCGATTCCGGTACTTTAGGTGAAGCAACGGCCCCCTCCGAGGCGTCGCCAGAAACCGACGCTGATCAAAGGATTTCGGATCCGGCTCCCGCTTTGGATGAATCAACCGCGGATGCTCCCTACCCACAGTCAGAACGCGACAACGCTCTCCAGCGATCGGAAGAATTGATCAGCCGTGGTGAATACGGTTCGGCCGAAACCATTCTGAAATCGCTTCTCGTTACCAATCCCGATGATGTCGAATCAACGTTCCGTTTAGCCATGCTGGCTGCCCAACAGGGCAATCTTTTCATCGCAGTCAACTACTTAGAGGCAATTCCAAACGATCACCCGGAAGCGGGACTGCCCGCGTTAGGACAGGCTGCAGATTGGTACTTTCAACTCGAACGTTACCAAGAGGCGGAAGAACGCTACAAGGAAATCCTGAATCTGATCCCTGACGCTGCGGAGGCCCACCGAAAACTTGCCTACCTTTACAACCGACAAGGCAGGCGGCATGAAGCCGCTTTTCACGTCCGATCCCTTTGCTCACAGGGCAATGTCCTGCAAGATGAACTGCATTCGCTAATTCATCTCAGCGATGCCATGTATGACGAACGATCCCGAGCACCCCAAAACCAGGATCGCCCCTATTGGCCGATCGATTCAGGCGCTGAAGCGAGGAAGGCGTTTTCCGAGCTCGATTATGCAACAGCGGTCAAGGTTCTTCAAAAAGCGGTTCAAGACGGCACCGCGTTGCCATCAATGGTTGCACTTTTTGGAAGGGCTGCCGCGGAGGCTCAAGATTCAAAAGCGATGCAAAGCTGGCTCCGCCGAAGCGACGACCTCTCAACGGAGTATGCCGATCATTGGGCCGCAATGGGGCTGGTGCTTTTGCAACAAAATCAAGTGCCTGAAGCCGGAAGATGTTTTTTGGAAGCGTTGATTCGTGATCCCACTGACTTTCGTTCCATGAGCCGACTTCGATCCATCGTCGAATCCTCTGGACTGACCGATCAGGCGCAGCAAATTGAAGAACGCTTTGGACTGCTGAAAGAAATCACAAAATCAAATAACGAAATTGTAGATTCACCAACACCGAACCCCAACGCAATGATTCAGATTTCACGGCAACTCGATGCCGTTGATCGAAAGTTGGAATCTGCCTTGTGGAAGCTACTTGCGGGATTTCACCAAGAACTGCCAGCCTCTTCATTGCAACAATTACAATCTGAGTTGACAACAATCATTGATTCAGGTCGATCCTTTCCCGATCACACCACTGGCTTCCTGGGAGTCAAACGAGACGCTTTCCCTCTTCCTGATTTGAGTCCAAACAAATTGCAACAGTCGATCGCTGGCACCTTGCCCGTTCGCAAACCAACTGACGTTGTCACCCAGCCTCAATTCATCAATGTTGCTGAATCGACTGGCATCCAACACGCTTTTCAAGTCGCCACAAATGAGCAAAACCGTGGTTTCGCTGTCTACCAATCGGTGGGTGGAGCAGTTGCCGTTGTTGACTATGACCTTGACGGGCGGCAAGACCTCTACTTTGCGCAGGGCGCCGCGGATCCACCCGACTTTCGATCGTCTCAGGGAAATGAACTCTACCGAACCGTCGACAGTGGATTGATTAACGTGTCCGAAGTCAGTGATTGCAACGAGCAGCGTTACTCCCTGGGGGTCACAGCGGGTGATTGGAATCAGGACGGATTCGCAGATCTGGTGATTGCGAACATTGGCGAGAATTTACTGCTGCTTAACAACGGCGATGGCACGTTTAGAGCAGAAACGATTGATGACCGAGACGACAAGTCCTTGATGAGCACCTCTCTCGCTATCGCCGATCTCAACGGCGATCATTTGCCAGACCTTTTCGAGGTCAATTACCTGCACGATGAGAATCTGCCAAGACGTCCCCGTCGCAATTTGCAGGGTGATGTCATAGAAACCATGATGCCCAAAGACTTCCAATCTGCCATGGACAGAATCATCATTCAAGGTGCTGATGGATCGATGACCTCACAACCGGTCAGCGATTCTCTCAAGGATGCCCGATCAGGACTGGGTGTCGTCATTGGCGATTTTGACCACCAGCCAGGAAACGAAATCTTTGTGGGCAACGATGTTGACGCAAATCAATTCTGGAAACAATCCGCAACCTCCCAAGACTGGAACGACACAGCAATGCTGCGCGGCTGTGCCTACGGGTTCAGTGGTGCAAAGACAGCTTCAATGGGTATTGCCGCGGGTGATTTGGATCGCAATGGCTGGATGGACCTCCACATTACAAACTTCCAAGGCGAAAGCGTCAGCCACTACCTCAATCAAGACGGTTTTTTTCGAGACCTGAATATCCAGTATCAACTGGCCGAACCCAGCCAAGATGTGTTAGGTTTCGGAGCTCAAGCATTTGATTTTGATAATGACGGCGACCTTGATCTGATGGTGGCCAACGGCCACATCGAGAATTCGGTCGCGACGCCAGATCCGTTTGCGCAACCTGCGCAACTATTCCGCAACCGTGGTGATCAATTCGAACTGACCAAGGTCCTCGACACGTCGAATTATTGGTCGACATCACACGTCGGTCGAGGAGTCGCCAAGCTGGATTGGAACGAAGATGGGAACCTGGATCTAGTCGTCACCCACCTCAATGAAAAATCTGCGTTACTTGTCAACCAAACCTCTAACGCAAACCACTGGCTACGAATCAAAATCATTGGCACCAAGAGCGAACGTGATGGCATCGGTAGCAGAATCGACCTACATCTCGGTGATCAAATATTCACCGAGTGGGTGACGGCCGGGGATGGTTTCTTCAGCCATAATGAATCAGTCCTGCACTTCGGACTTGGTACATTGACCCGGTTCGACAAGATTATCGTTCGTTGGCCGAGCGGGAAAATACAATCGGTAGCCGGCAGTGATGAAGTCAATCGCACCGTCACCATCATCGAAAACCAGACAGAAGCATTTGATCAATAACAACTCTTCCCCAAAGTCCATCATCTCAGCAAACGCCTTCCAATGCGTTCAGCAGTGCGTTCCCCAATGCAATTCCCAAGACATTTGCGGACAAGACGAACTTCCAACTCATCATCATGACCTCAGGGTCAGCAGTTGCCGCTTACCCTTTTCGGTGAACAACCAAAGGTCCGTCTATCATCCGGGACGACTTTTCCTGTGCGTGATCGCTGCCATGCTGACCGTTGGCTGCGATCGATCTGAAAACAACTCGCAAAATCCCGTTGAGAAAGATTTCTCGTCAAGCAACCCTAGCGAGGAAGCGGGCCTTGAGGAGGAAGCGGGCCTTGAGACCGCTTCCGTTGATTATCTTGCCGTGGCACGCCAGAAGATTGCATCGCGATTATGGGATGCGGCAGCCGAAGCAGCAGCAAAGGCACTGTTGCAGAATCCCGACAACGACGAAGCCGCGCTGTTGGCTGCAAAAGCTGAAGTGGGTCGTGGCAACTCTGAAGTTGCGATTGAACTCACTGGTGACATTGACCCAAATTTCCGGTTGTTTGACGAGGTCATCAATCTACGTGTGGAATCTCTCTACAAGTTAAAGCGTCTATCCGAGACTGCTGAACTGCTTACGGCACAAACAAAACGCTCCCCGACAAACTGGTTATGGAGACATCGCGCATGGCAAATCCTGAATCGAATCGGTCGTCGAGAGGAAGCATCTCTTCAAGCTGAAATGCTGTGCCGTGCAGGCCAAGCAACCGAAGGTGAGTTGAATTCCTTGATGCGGCGTTCGGAAGCCTACCCCAGCAAATTGGACTCAGATGAAAGCCCATCAAAATGGTTTGAACCAGGCCTCGGCATCGCGCGTTGGCACTTCACGCAAAGCAAATTTCGCGAGGCCCTTCAGGAACTGGAGAAACAGCAGCAACAAAACACACCCTCGGCGGCTCGAGACGCGCTTTTCGGGCGTCTGTTAGCGGAGACGCAACAACTCGAAGCATTTCCAATATGGCACGCTCAAATCCAATCCGAATCCATCGATTCACTCGGCGACTATTGGGCCGGACTTGGGATCTATTTCTTCGATCTACAGTCCTATGAGACCTCGGCAAGATGTCTGCTCGAAGCCATCAGGCGAAATCCCACCGACCGCCGAACGATGCAACGCCTCGCAAAGGTATTTGACGCTTTGGGGCAATCCGAACAAGCAGAACAGTATCGACGCCGAGGAGTTGCGATGGCACAAACCGAGGCAACCTCCGAAGCCCTCTTGTCACTACCCACCGCCAACTATCAGGGTCGATTAGAGATTCACAAGCAGCTCATGCGTCAAACGATTGAGCTTGAGCGGCCCTTTGAATCACTCGCGTGGGCTTCTCTTGTCTTTCCCACTTCTGCAACCCAACAACGACTAGCTGTTGATCAACAACGCTCTGACTTACTTCAGTCCAATGATGCGAAATCCATGTCACGTGTTGCCGCATTAATTGGCATCGCCCCAAAAGATTTCAATCTAGGCAAACCGTTTGATGAGCTGAAACGGATGACCTCAGCGGAACCAAGAATTGAAGACAAAGCCGAGGTCCAGCCGCTTGCTTCCCCCAAACTTGTGAATGTGGCTAAGCAAGTGGGATTGAATTTCCAATGGTTCCAAGACCTTGAAATCAACCTGGCGACAATCCCCATTCATGAATCAATTGGTGGAGGAATTGCCGTGCTTGATTACGATCTTGATGGCTGGCCAGACCTCTACTTCTCCCAAGGCTCAGGAGAGCCGCCAACAACGATGGCCACCAGGTCCAACTCGCTCGTTCGTAATACCACCAGTGGCTTTGAAGAGGTGACCGGGCACGCCAATGCAATGGATTTCCAATATGGTTCGGGCCTAGCTGCGGGCGACATCAATCAAGACGGATGGATCGATTTATACGTTGGCAGCTTGGGGCATAACCGATTGCTGATCAACAATGGAGACGGAACCTATCGTGATGCCTCCGCATCACTGGATTCCAAAAGTGATCAATTCAGCACCTCACTTGGAATTGCCGATCTTGATGGCGATGGGTTACCCGACCTGTTCGAATCGGTCTACATCGAGATGGAAGGCGCCTTTGCACTACCGGAAACCGGTCCCGATGGACGTCAAGTGCAGCCGTCGCCTCTGGAATTCTTTGCTCAATCCGATCGCTGGTTCAGTAACTCGGGCGATGGAAACTTTCGCCAGCGTTCCATCCCCCGAGAAAATGCAAAGCCCGCAACATCCCTCGGACTCGTGATTACGAACTTTGATCAACAGCCTGGAAATGAAGTTTTCGTTGGAAATGATGTCCGCCCCAATCACCTCCTTAAGCACCGTCAGGCTGATCAGCCTGAAAAGAATGGGAAACGTCCCGATGGCATCATGATGAACTCAGCCGATGCCCTGGGGCTGGCAAATGGATTCAGTGGATCCGCAAATGGATGCATGGGCATTGCGGCAGGTGATTTTAACCGCGATGGACGCATGGATTTACACATCACCAATTTCAACGCTGAATCAGCGAACCTCTACCTCCAGTTGAAATCCGGTGGCTTCACTGACTTCGCCATCCGATACCAACTGGACTCGTGGAGCAAGCCCTATGTCGGCTTCGGAACCAAAGCGATTGATGTCGACTGTGATGGATGGCTAGATCTTGCAGTGACTAACGGACACATCTTTGACATGAGTGCTTATGGCGAGGGATTTCAGATGCCGCCTCAGTTATTCATGAATCTGGGCACTCGATTTCAACCTGCAAGCGTCGATGATGAATCAGGTTACTGGAAAGGTGCATACCTCGGACGGTCCATGGCGTCACTCGATTACGATCGAGATGGAAAAACGGATCTCGTGATCAATCACCTTGATCAACCCGCCGCTCTCCTGCAGAACCAAACTGCTACTCCCGGAAAAACATTTGAACTGGAACTGATCGGCACCGAGTCAGAAAGAGACGCCATTGGGGCTCAAGTCATCATTGAATGTGAACAAAAATCCTCAAGCTCATGGGTCACCGCCGGTGACGGATACCTCTGCAGCGATGAACCATTACTGGTCTTTGGTATCGGAAAAGCAAGTGAAATTGAATCGGTAACGATTCAGTGGCCATCGGGAAAAGAACAGTCCTTTCAAGGCCTCTCGCCGGGTCGATACGTGGCCATTGAAGATCAAGCCAACCTATTCCACCGAGATCGACCCTGAAAAAATCAGGCAATCCGACATTCCCCCCCTTTTCCTGCACCAACCCATTGGGCATCTGAATCGCGATGAGGGTGGTTCAAACACTTAAAATCCGTTGTCCAATCCCGAGTACCCATTGGCCGAGGTTCGTTAAATCGAGTCGGGCAAAACTGGCCCGCAAATCTAGGTTTTTTTTACACTCGCTGCCTCGCAACCAGTCCATGGCCCCCAATGGGGCTGTGATCCGCTGGCATCTTGATTTCTTCATCGCCACCGATGATCCACTTTCCAATCTTCTAGCCTGGGATGTGATTCAACAATAATGTGACCCGCAAGCATCGATTCTGTTACACTTTTAACTACTGTTGCATCGCTCACCTTGATCGTGAGATGCGTTTGACGGCTGAAATTCCTCCTTCCCTAAGTGGATTAATTAAATGAAAAAGTTCTTCTGCATCCTCGCATTGTTCACACTTCCCTGCACCACGATGATTGGATGCGGTCGTCCGTCAGGCACGACCATCGTGGAAGGCGATCTGGATCCAAACGAAGCATCCATCTCAGAAAACCAAATGAGTGAGTACGAAGCTGCCATGAAATCGGGCGAAGGATCATCCAATCCCGGCAACTAAGCCCCTTGAGGCAGCTGCCAGAGCCTGAACTTTGCAATGGCAAATCAGCAAATCCTCAAGCCAGTGAACGCTTTGACAGCTGGCTGAAAATAGGGTTGCGGGTGTCGATCACGATTGGCCAGACCACCTCGTCTGAGTGTCATCACAAATTCCGTTGAAGGTAACGATGATGAACTGATCTATCGCATCCCTATCTCGACATACAAGAAAGCGTTGTCCGACAACATGCGGGCAACGCTTTTTTTTTATTCTTGGTTCGACAAACAAAACCACAAACGACGAATCAATCCGTCTGCCCCGCCCTAGTCGAATCCGATGATCTAGTAACTACTAAAACGGATCCAATCGTCACGCGATGCCCGTCTTTTAACCGTCAGTTCAAATAGCTCAAAACTTCATCCTCCTTCCTACCCAACGACTCAAGCCGACCATCCATGCTTAGTGAGAAGGTGCTTGCTTTTGGACGAAGATCAAAACGAAACAAAGATTGCTCATGCCCACGGATATCGTTGTGAACTGATTTGTGTGAGCCAGTAACTCATCAAATTTAATTTTAGAAGAATCAGCTGACACTACTGATTCCAGTGACCGGTAAGACGCACAAGGTCCAAAGACGATCACTCTCAACTTCTTTGTGATGGAATCCCGATTGACGACTAGCTAGTGTCAGCTCTTTCGATTGAGTCCCTTTGTATCTAAAGCGAAAGAACTCCAAAGACGACTGAAATCCTGCGGCCTCTTTTTCAGGTGAACCCACATCCTAGTTTTCTTAATTCCGCGATATTGAACGAAACCCAATCGGTCTCGTGACGTTGACTCTGAGGCGAATAAATTTGAAGCACAAAACCAACCAAAAACCCCCCTGCAGGGCAGTCCGAAGGGCGTTTTGTTCGCAATAAAATGTATTTAAATATGGAATTCGCGCCTTTAGATTTGTGGTCAACCTAATGGTGTGTTGTAATTAAACCGACTGAAATAGCGTTGTTCTTTTCCTAGCTCGTGGACCTAGATTCTTCGGGCTGAATTCTTTTTTTTATTTTTGGAGGTATTCATGTCATCAGGACGCAGAACTTCCAGTGGTTTCACACTTGTTGAACTATTGGTCGTCATCGCCATCATTGGCATTCTTGTAGGCCTGCTTCTACCTGCGGTTCAGGCCGCTCGTGAGGCTGCCAGACGAATGAGTTGTAGCAATAATTTCAAGCAAATTGGCTTGGCGATGCACAACTATCACTCGGCATACAAGCAACTGCCCCGTCAGAACGGCGGCACCGGGCTTGGAATTCTTGACGGAAACAACTCTTGGTGGGAAGGTTCTTCAACCACCAACAACGAAGAGTTGAGTGCATTGGTCGGATTGACCCCTTTCATCGAACAACAAGCTCTTTGGGAAAAAATTTCCAACGGCGGTCGCGAGACGGCGACTTGGAACAATTCCAACGCCCTTCCCGGCGCAGCAGCTAGCCTTGGAGTTTGGCAGCCAATGGGTCCTAATCCACGACTCGACCGAAACGGTGGTTGGGCGCGACGATTTGTTCCATGGGTAACCGAAATCCCAACCTATCGATGCCCCAGTGATCCGGGTACCGGTCTTCCCGGTGGCGGACGTACCAACTACGCAGTCTGCCTGGGTGACTCTTGGACACAAGTCTGGGATCATGGTCCAAAGGAGCCCAACTTGCAGCCAGCGCCCAACAACTGGCGTCCTGAGTGGTTTGCAGCCTCGGACCGCGGAGTTTTTTCGCGGAAGCGTGACACCAAATTCCGCGACATTTTGGATGGTCTTGCAAACACCATTGCCGCTGGCGAAATCGTTACCGACCTGGGTGACCGTGACAAGCGAAGTGCCTTGGCCGCAGTTGTTCAAAGCTGGGTTGTCGAAGCAAACCCAATGGTTTGTGTCGAGCGAGGATTCATCAGCACGGAACAGCCGCAATTCTGGTGCCAGAACGGCGACACCAACTGCACACCTTCGAGTCGTTTGATGCAGGGTGAAGCAGGTCGTGGAATGAACTGGGCTTGGGGTGCAATGACCATGACCGGCATGCACACCATTCGTCCTCCGAACGCTGAAATGTGTGAAGCTCACTGGTACGACAACGTGGGCACCTGCCCACCGAGTAGCCGTCACCAAGGTGGATGTCACATTCTGATGGCCGATGGCGCCGTACAGTTCATCACCGATTCGGTTGAGGCTGGTGACCAAAAGGCACCAGTTATCGGAGCCAACCTTGGTGGACCTCCACACCAGCAAGGCAAGAAAAGCCCCTACGGTCTTTGGGGTGCTCTTGGTAGCCGGGCTGCACGAGAAGTAATCGAAGAGCAGTTAAACCAGTAGGTTAAAACTCTCTTCATTTGATTTTAAGGCCTCGCTCATCGTCTGATGGGCGAGGTTTTTTCATGGATTCATCGCGACTGACACCCACCGCCATGGCGTTAATCATCACTCAAAACTCCATTCCCTGACAATCACTGGCCTAATTGCCAACGGCTCGAAACCGACCCCAATTAAAGACACCGAAGCCATTTCGAGTGACGGAAGTCCCAAAATGTTAATTGGATGGTTTTACGGCAGTCAGTAAAACGGGTCATCACCTGACTGTTTTGACCCAGGTGGCGACGCCGGGTGGATCACTCAGCCTTAGGACCATCGGTTTTTGATTGAGACCTACGTTTCATTGAGACACGTTTATGGAGAGAGGACCCGATATTAAAGAAAACGGGCGGCGACTAGCACCGCATTGACAAACACGGTCACGCCCTTTGGTGCATACTGAACAGGCTCACCCGCCTTCGAAATCGCTGCTCAAAACACATCCAAGCCGGCCCCAAGAATGAAGTATCGCATCAAGGAACCCATGACTGGTTGTTTGCAGACTTGCATGCTTTAACTCTCGCCTGCGGTGATCCATCTCAAAACCCGGTCCCATCGAGAAAACAGAAAAGCTTGTATGACAATATCCAGAATCTTGAGGCTTTGTTTTCCGAAGCAAAGTCCATCAAGCCAGTTACACACTTTCTGATCGCCTCGTTGAGGCTTAACATACAAACGCAACTCACAACCAACAGAATGCTCTGCACATTCTTATTGAGTAGAAAAAAACCACACCAAAATAATAATGTGTGCCTCGCAGGAGAAAAGAGTGAAACGATTCCTAGTCTCATTGACACTTGCTTGGATTATTTTTTCGGTACTGGTCAGCATCTGGCAAACAGAAATTGTTCCAACCCAGCAATCCGCCATAGCGCAGGAGCGTTCGCCAGGCATCTCCACCATGTCCAACTTAACCACTAAGGCAACGGCAAACGCTTCGACCGAATTGATTGAAACCAAGAACGGCGCTGCGACCTACGTCGGTCGCGACACGTGCAAAGAATGCCATGCCGAAAACCATGAACTGCACTCTCATCATGGGCATCACAAGACCTTTGCAACAACCAATGACCCATCAATTGTTGCAATGTTTGACGGAAGGTCATACGACTCCGGTGAACCCTACGGAACCTTCACCTATCACGCCGACGAGGAAGGCTTGTTCGCCCGGCTGCAGGAGAAATTTGGCGAGCGAAAATTTCGACTGCAATATGCCCTGGGATCCGCCGACGGAGCAGTGACTCTCCTCTCTCTGCTTCCAGATCCTGATGGGAAAACCTTTGCTATTGAACATCGGGTTTCCTGGTTCCGTGACGGAGATGAATTACGCCCGACCCCGCAAGAGGACAACCGCAACCCGCAAACACCTGCCGATTTCTTTGGCCTACGCCATCAGGGCAAGGTGATGGAGAAATGCATTGATTGTCACATCACACGAGGAACCATTAGTGAACAAACCGTTGTGGACCTGATCCCGGGGGTGAATTGCGAAAAATGTCATGGGCCCGGCAGTGAACATGTGCGACTTGCACGTTCATCGAAGAATCCCCCGAAATACTCAGTAGGAAAATCAGATTGGGACACCGAGTCCGAAATACAGTTGTGCGGAAATTGCCACCGTCTGCCGGTGACCGTCTCCCGAAGTGAATTGCGAGAATATCCTGACGAACTGGCGAGGTTTCAGCCGGTCGGTCTACTTCGCAGCCAATGCTTCGTACAGTCCCAAGGCCAACTTCGCTGCACGACCTGCCACAACCCCCATCAAACCATTGCAGAGATTCCCGAATCCGAACACGTCAGTAACTGTGTTCAATGTCACCAAGAAACTAATGCACAACATGTCAGTTGCCCAATCTCACCAAGTGAAAACTGCATTGAGTGCCACATGCCAGCTAGAGCATTACCCGGATTAAGCGTTAGCTTTCATGATCATTGGATTCGAGTTCATCCCGAAAAGTAACTCCGTCGAACGCTTTGCAAAAAATGATTTTGCTTCAGCCAAGCGAAGCTTCAAGAAACACAAGCGAAGCTTCATGAAACACAAGCGAAGCTTCATGGAAACAATCGTAGAGTGGTCAAATGACAATGAACCAAACGCCTTTTTGTTCCCCCACCATTCAACGCCCCTTAATCCGGTTGAACCTATCATGGAGCTTGCTTGCAATGCTCTCCCTGACTTTGGGTTGTGACTCAAATCCGCCACAGCGTTCGCAACCCATACCTCAAGTTCGCTCGCCGAATCAAATAAAAACGGTCGAATCTGCCGACGGAACCGCTAAGCGACCCAGCAGCGAAAAAATTGATTCCGAACGCCTGGCCGGTGACTCCGATAAAGAAAACCAGCAAAACACTGGCTCTGTCGGTCTCAAATCCAATGAGACCGATACCAGCAGCGAATCGCCCAGTCAGCCTGCGTTCACTGACCTCGAGCAACTGCATGAAGCTGTCATTGAAGCTTTGGATTTGGGTGAACTCGATGACGCATGGAAATTGGTTCGACAAGCCAAGCGACAGGATCCTACGGGGTTTGAGACGCGGTACCTGATGGCTAGAGTACTTGCCGATCGAAACCGATTCACAGAAGCGATCCAATTGCTCGACGATCTCGCAGAAACTGACCCGCAAATAGAACTGCCGGTTCTAGGGCAAACAGCAGAATGGCTTGTGCTCGATGGCAGATGGGACGAGGGAGAAAAACGATACCGAAAAATCATCTCAGCCATTGAAGATATCGGCATGGTGCAGCGTCGCTTGGCCGAATTACTAATCCGCAAAGGAGAACGCACCGAAGCCTGTCGCTACTTCATGCAATTATGCGAAGCGGGTAACATCGAAGAGGCGGAATTGCGAACACTTTTGAATCACTCCCGTCCAGATGCAAATCCTGAACCGGCAGATGAACTGGAACCCATAGGAAAACTCGGCAACGCCCGATCGCTAGCTGGGAAAAGCGATTTCAATTCAGCGATCCAACTGATTAAGGAATCGCAACCCGACGACCCCGAAACCTTTTCGCTGTTGGGTCGCCTACTGGTATCGATTGAGGACTTTGAAAACCTTGATGATTGGCTGCAAAAAACAGACACCCGTGGTGAGAAGTATCCGGACTACTGGTTCGCCAAAGGAGCTTTTTCACAACACAAGGACCAGCACAAAGAAGCAATCCAAAATTTTTGCGAAGCATTACTGCTTGACCCCACTGATGCAGGCACCTACCGACAACTGGCGAAATCTCTCACCGCAACTGATCAAGTCAATACCGCAAGTCAAGTGAATCAACGGGCGCAGGTAATTGAAGAGACGCAACGATTAGGACTGATGCTTGTCGATAGTTCGGTTCGCGAACCCAAAATCATGATCGCTCTTTGTGACTCGTTGGACTCGCTCAACCGCCCACTTGAATCGTTGGCCTGGCAGGCGATCGGAATGGTATACAACCAGGCGACATCAGGGATGACCGGTCCTGAGCTCAAAAGTCAACTTCAGCAGATCAATCAAAGACGTGTTCGACTTATCGAATCCGGACGGGCCAATGCATCGGCGGAATTCATACTCTGTGGCATTGCGAGACAGCGACCAAATGATACAGCGACCAAATGATATTGATGTGAAATCAGAATCAGCCAACCCCTAAAACTAATCAACGGACCGGTCTCGGAATTCGAGTGCTCTGCCTCCCAAAATTTCAGTTTAGCCGTTTTCAACCACCGCCCTCCATCATCGTGCAGGGACAATGGATGATTCTGAAAAGATCGTTCTGGCAATGATCACAGCAATCATTGCTTTCGCATTAGAGGGAACGCTGATTGGAGCGATGGTTCAACAACGATTCAAGTGACAAGGAATCCGTTATTGCGATTCCTGGATTGGAAAAAAACCTTCTTCAACCCACCATGACTTGGCAAGTTCAACGCGCTCACTGAATCGACTCGCCAATCAGTTAAGATGAACGGCATCAAACTTTCGCACCATCGAAGATAGTGTAAAAAATGAAACCAATAGTCAACCGTCGCGATTGCCTTGCTCAATTATTCATCGGCAGCAGCATCTATTGTGGAACTTTCGCAAATTCAAATACTGCGGGCGGAACACCAACAACCAAGCCTGACACCACGATCCGGGTTGGAGTCATTGGTCATACAGGTCGGGGTGATTTTGGACATGGCCTCGACAAGATGTGGCAAAGATTGCCAGAAACCAACGTGGTTGCCATCTCTGATTCGGCAGGGAGCCAGCTTGCCAAAAAACGAATGCCGCACGCGGAGGCATTCGGAGATTATGAAACGATGCTCAAAGTGGCGAAGCCAGAAGTAGTCGCGGTCGCACCTCGACACATAGACCAGCATCATCAAATGTGTCTTGCAGCAATTCACAGTGGAGCGAGGGCCATCTATGTCGAGAAACCTTTTTGCCAAACACCTCGACAGGCTGATGAAATCGTTAACGCATGTGAACAAAATGGCGTGAAACTGGCCGTTGCGCACCGAAATCGGTATCACCCTGTTTTGGCAACCGTTAAAAAATTGATTGCCGCCGGTGAAATCGGCGAGCCACTCGAATTACGGGGCAGAGGCAAGGAAGATCAACGCGGAGGAGGACTGGACCTTTGGGTGCTTGGAAGCCACGTTTTGAATATCGGTTGTTACTTTGGTGGCTCTCCCATCGCATGCCAAGCGAGGCTCTATCAAGATGGTCGTGCCTGTGATGATGGAGAGATTCAGGAGGGTGCCGAAGGAGTTGGGCCACTCGCGGGTAATGAATTACATGCGAGGTATGACATGTCCTCCGGCCTGCCTCTCTTTTTCGATACCAAGCAGAACCGGGGAAGTCGCGCTGCGGGATTTGGACTGCAAATCATCGGTAACGAAGGAGTGATTGATTTACGAATGGACAAAGAGCCCCTTGCTCAAATCATGAAAGGTAATCCCTTTCAGCCAATCGCAAATCCATCAACTTGGCAGCCAATCACGACCGCAGGAATTGGTCAACGTGAAACGATCGCCAATTTAGGCGCGAGCATCGCCTCACATCAGGTAGCCGGTAACGACCTGATTCAGTCGATGAAAAATCATCACCAACCAAAATGTGATGCAGTTGAAGGACGACAAAATATCGAAATGATCTGCGCCACCTTCGAATCCCATCAGCATTCGGGAAAGGCAGTCACTTTTCCTCTGGATCGTCGCGACCACCCACTCTCTTAAGACACGGCATAAGTCAGAGGGATCAATGAATTGCTGACCGTTTCATCAGGCATCAGCCGAGCATCCATCCATCTGAAGAAGGGCTTGGCCAGCCCCAAGATGAGATCAACCCTTTCAGGACAATCTCCAAAACGCTGAATCACGACCACCCATTAACTATCGAAACGCCACCACCTACGCGGCCAAAAATCACCTCCACAGCCTAAGATCCTCTTGATCCTCTTCATTGCCCGAAGATTGGCTCCAGCACCTCATGACAAATGATCGCGACATCGCGATGCCCAATCTCGGTTAGATGGATTCGATCTCCTCGAAATCGTTCAGGTAAACGATCCTCCCAGTCCGCTGAGGACAACCAATTCGCAGCAACATCGGCCAAATACGCGATCTCATTGTCCTCGCATAACCTGCGAACAACTTCATTGTAATCTTGATGAGTCATTGGGATCGCACTGACCTCTTGTTGCGTCATCCCATATATTTCACCAAAGAATTGGTAGGCCCAAGTGGGAAGCTGACCTTTGAGGAATGCTGATGGTGCTGTGATGCACAAGACGGGACATTCATTTTGTTCACACTCCAGAAAGATTGAACGCAAATTCTCTTGGTAATCATCCAGTGGAACCCTAACGGGTGCTCGTTCCAGAGAAACCGGAGGTGTCATCATTGCTCGCAGCGAGTAAAGCGACCACACGATTCTCGACATCCCCAGCCAGCTTTGTGCTTCTTCGCTTAGTTGCTGTCGCTGAAGCAATTGACGATCCGTTTGTCCGTTAAGTGATTTCCAGTGATCATTCCATCCAAAATAGACGAGGACGACATCAGGTTCCCACTGCCAAAGATCCTGCAATCGGCGAGCGCCCTGTTCCGAGGTGTATCCAGGACAACTCGCGTTAACCACCTCAACGCTCTTCCCTGATGAAACTTCTAACTGTTTCGCTAGTTGATTCGGATAGAGATCCTTTCCGAGAAAACTGCAAGAATCGCCAATCACACCGATTCGAATAACCTTCTTGTCCTTCACTTTAGTGGTCGGTGATTTCAATCGGAGACCATCTGCACCGGTAAATGGCGTGTTCGCGATGGGTTTCCAGAACAGTCGAGAATCCGCCTCAAAGATCGGAAAATCACGAAATGGCTGACCTTCCTGTTCAATCCCATCTGAATCAAAAAGCGGAATCCCAGATTCGTAACCAAATCTCAAGACTCCCACCGATGGCGGATCTCCCAGATGCGCGAACCTCAGAACCATCTCGATCCCCAGAAAAACCATCGTGACCGCGACGGCTGAGAAAACTAATTTTCTCCTCATCGTGAGCATCACCTCTGGTCCAACTATTTTTTCTGGTCTCACTGTGTTTTCTGGTCCCACTGTATTTTTTGGTCCCACTACCGAGGCCGACCGGCGCACCTGCTTTCTTTTCTTTCGAGACATAATCGCTTTATCAATAGAATGGGTTGGATTGCCCCCTTAGTCTAACGTCCCAAACTCGATAACGGGTTTGAATCGGCCTCGCTCAAAGACATCACTCATTTTCAATTCCATCACCTGGCTCCTGAAACCCGATCTCCTTCACTTCCACATTCTTCATTCAACCTCAGTGTGTGGCCCACTGACACAGTCTCTATCCACACATTCAATTCAAACCTGAACGCCTCCTCAAACATCCCTCGGCGAATCATTGCGAAAGGCGATTGGGCGGACCTGGACGCATCGAAAAAGATTCACTCATCACACGAAAAGAAGGGTAGCGACCGCATCCGGCCTGAACTGCGGCTTCCCTGACGGGATCACCCTGCCAATTCACCTCAGCACCTCAGCACCTCAGCACCTGAGCACCTCAGCACCTGAGCACCTAAGCAATCCAATGAAACCAGCAGATGAAATCTCCGCCTGATTTTGAGAAAAAGCTCCATCCCAGTGCGAAGGGGCAACACCTTTCAACAGGGTGCAGCCAAGGGAAAGTGACGCCCGGACCACAGCCGATTCCAATCGCTTACCCGGTTGCGTTGACACCATCATTTCTCGAGAACGACGAGGCGTTTGGCACTCAACCTTCCAAAAAACTCAGATGATTCTCCAACGGCCTCATGAAAATCCAAAAGTGGATGCCCCTTGACCAGCACGATTGGCAAATCCGGCGGTAAGCAATCACTGCACAGCCCGCTGAATCATCAGGTAGAAGCAGACGATGAAGTGATTGCCAGGCATTTCGGACAGAATGCCAACGACTTGAAGGAACCGCAAGAACTGACCGCTGATCGTTGCTGGCTGCACGCTTCACTCTTGACCGGCATTCTCAATGCATTTTTGGTCATCCATCAGTCGAATCAATCGCGAAATCACTTGCAGCTCAATGCGTGCGACGCACACATGATTGATGGAACGAACTGGACGAAATTGCATCTATGAGGCTGAAAACAACGAAAAACGGCTGATCCCAGAACCAAACCATCGGCAGATTGCCAAAATCCCCACGCTCTTCGCATTCAATTAAACCACCTCTCCGTAAGATTCGTTTAGAATCCCTATCTCCCTCGGAATGACAGAGGAATCCATTGAGATCTTGACAGACACAAGCGGCAGGGTCCTTGCCATTCAGGGGGTGGATTGTCAACATAGAGACTCGCGTCCAACTAGTTCAATTACTTTCAGATAAGGTTACCTAGCAAGATGACACGCTTACTACTCGGATTCTTTTGTGCTTTCGCTCTAACGTTTACAGTCGGTTGTGGTGGCGGCAGCACCGAATCCACCGTGATTGAAGCAGACATGAGTGAAGCGGATGTTGAACAAGAGGCAGATGACTATGAAGCAGAAATGGAAGACGATACAGTTGAAGGTGATGGTTGATCTTTCATGTTGCAATGCGTTGAGTTGAGCGAAACAAATGGCGTAAAATGAGGTCAAAAAAACTTCGTGGAATAAGGCGCAACCGCTCAGGAAACGGCAACGAACAGCTAAAAGAAAAAGGTTCCGGCCTGAACCATCGATTGACCAGCGCCGGAATCAAACCGACTTTTGGAGTGCTACTGGGTATCATTTGCCTTGTGGCACTTTTTTTGCGCGCCTTCAGTATTTTGCAGACTGTAGAAACGCCCACCACGATTCGTTTACTCGGTGATGCAAAAGGATATTACGATTGGGCCAATCGAATAGCATCGGGTCAATGGTATGGTAATGAGACCTTCTATCAGGCACCACTTTACCCCTACTTCCTAGCATGTCAGATCAAGTTTTTGGGAAGCAGCATCATCGGGCTTCGTCTTTTCCAAGCCGTGCTTGGCGCAATTTCTGTTGCGGCTTTGGGAATTGCTGGACGCGATTTTTTTCGCCCCAAAGTGGGACTTCTGGCCGCGGGTCTCTACGCTTTTTACCCGCCGGCAATCTACTTTGACGGAATCATCCAAAAAACATCCCTCGCTTCATTCCTGCTCTGCCTTCTTCTGGCTCTTGCGGGATGGGCGTATCGCTGCCGTCGTGAACCAACCAAAGCTCCGCAACAAATTGGACTTGCAACATCGATCGGACTGGTGCTGGCCCTTCTCATGCTCACTCGGGAAAACTCCATCCTATGGGTACCGATCTTCCCGATTTGGTTTTGGTTGATCTCGCGGCAATCTCGCGTTGGTCAAATGCAATCCGTTATGGGCTACGCCATTGGCCTTGCTTTGATTCTGCTGCCCGTGGCGGCGAGAAACGCATCACTTGGTGGTGAATGGTCCCCGACAACCTTCCAAGCGGGACCCAACTTCTACATCGGCAATCATCTGGAATCAAATGGCGTGTATCAACCCTTGATTCAAGGACATGAGACACCGATGTACGAGCGTGCCGATGCACAGCGACTAGCAGAAGAGGCCACCGGTCGCCCCATGAGTTCGCGAGAAGTCTCCAGGTACTGGTTCTCTAAGACTTGGTCAGAAATCATCGCGGCACCTACCAGCTGGCTCGAGTTAATGACAATCAAGAGCCTGATGGTTTTTAATCGATTCGAAGTTCCAGATGTCGAATGTTTTTACATCTATCAAGAAGACTCTTGGCCTCTCAAGATCCTTGGACCTTGGTGGCATTTCGGGATACTTTGCCCTCTCGCTCTCTGGGGTATCCTAGCCACTGACCTCAAAGAACGAGAAATTTGGATTCTCCATGCTTTACTCTTGGTGATGATTGGTGCCATCATCCTTTTTTTCATTCTCGGTCGTTACCGACAACCACTCGTCCCCATCACTGCGTTGTTCGCTGGAGCCGGCGTGATTGACCTGTTTCGACGAATACGGCTCAAACAATGTCAACGGGTTCGTGTAGCAGCTCTGGCTACTTTCGCATCTCTTTTGATCTGCAACCTACCCATTCACGATGAATCAATGCTTCGAGCCAGCTCCTACATGAACATGGGGATCGCCGCAGGTCAGGCAGGAAATCTGGACGTTAGCATCCCGGCCCTGCAAAAAGCCATTAAGAAGCACCCCGAAATGGTCGAGGCTTATGTCAATCTTGGTCATGCGATGGAAATGAGCAATCGATCGGATAATGCGATCGCCTGCTACGAAGCCGCTCTGAAAATTGATCCTGACCTCATCATGGTTGATGCAGCACTAGGCTTGGCCTATGCCAAAAGAGGCAACCTTCAGCAGGCGATTTTTCATTATGAACGGGCGATACAAATTGACCCACAAGATGAACAATCGCGGGTTGCGTTGAATACCCTCCTCACAATGCCAAAACCATAATGAGAATTCGAAGGCTAGATGCATGAAGCCAAGCGAAAATCAAGTGGCGTGATTTTTTTTGATCGTGGGTTAGTTTAGCACCAAACCTTTTGAATGCTCCGAATTGAGTCAGCCCAATGCTCATCAGTTCAGAAAGAAATAAGAAAGGCATTCAACTGGCGGCTCATGTAATCCTGCTTTCTCACTTGGACGCGAGGATCCAGCACCTCGCTCCTTCACAGCAAGCTCAATCGCATGCGTCCAAAATCTAATTGAAAAAAAATTGCATGAGATGAAAAATGACTGTGCATCGATTCAATCGGTTCATGCCGCCATCCCCTAATTGCCTGGCCTTCGTTCAAGTATTCGCACCACTTGTGAAAAGATCGATCAAATGCGATCTATCAAATGCGATCGATCAACTGCGATCGATGAATGCCGGTGGAGCGACGTGATGAAAATGCGTAACGCAAGCTAGACGATCCGAGGACAAATGACCCTTTAAGAAGCCCATCGTTGATTCTGCCGTCCATTCCGCCTTGCCACGCGAAATAGGGCTTGATTGATTTCGGGGAAGTAGAATGCTTCAAGTTCATCCTTAAAAGCAATCGAACTGAAAAAAAGATGGGTGACCGTTGCAAAGGATCCGAACACCTTTGAGTTTTCACTATTTCTACTTTTGCGAAAACGCAGGAAAGAAAACGTCGCTCAAACCGTTGACAAATGGCGAAACAAAAAGTCCATCTGAGGATAAATTCCCAATGGGGATGATCGCGTCCGAAATTCGATGCAGGCCCTGGAAGCTGACTCAGCTGTGAAGTGAATCGTTATTTGGCCACCAAAGCTAGACGATCACCCAACCAGACAGTGCAACCCATAAAAAGTGAGTGCCCCCCCCTTCTTATCAACCGGGGGGTGTGCTGAAGGTAATTTCTCCTTATTCGGTGGATAGCGGCTGCTCATCACTCTGCACGCTGTCAACAAAGCCACGCTCCAGCAACACGCCATTCGCTCCATTTTCCCCATCCTTCCCCGGGATTTACGTTAAATATTGAAGACTCAGTCGTCAGGAAATTCGACAGTCTCAAACATTCATCGCAAAAAACATTGGTAATTCCGGCTAGATCGGCGGTTTCAGGGGGCGTTGAATTCCGCTGACTTGAATTTCAAATTTTTCTTTGTATTGCGCGGAACTTTTTGACCTCACGTTCTCTTCCTGCTATCTTTCGTAGTAGAGGGATCCGTCCTCGAAGCTATTTTTCCACTTTTCTAGATTCTAGGAGTCTTACATGCATCGTTTCCGCAAATCTCAGCAAGGTTTCACCTTGGTTGAGTTGCTGGTAGTCATTGCGATTATCGGTATTTTGGTGGGCCTGCTTTTACCGGCTGTTCAAGCGGCTCGCGAAGCTGCTCGTAGAATGTCTTGTAGCAACAATTTCAAGCAGATCGGGCTTGCGATTCACAACTACCACAGCGCTTACAAACAAATGCCTCAGAATGGCACGGGTACCATTCGAACCCAAGCCGGCAACGTTACCACCAACTCAAGTCGGCTCTTCGCGAGCTGGTTGGTTCCGTTGACTCCCTTCATCGAGCAACAAGCTCTGTGGGAAAAGATCTCCAACCAAAGCACTGAAACAACGCCGGGATACACCATGCCCGGGAGTGTTCTGCAATACAATGGTATTCAGATGTGGCCAGCAATGGGACCAACACCTTGGGTGCGTCAATACGCTCCTTGGCAAACCGAAGTGCCAACCTACCGATGCCCAAGCGATCCAGCCTATGGACCGCCAGCTCAAGGTCGCTCGAACTATGCGGCTTGTATCGGGGATGCGTTGGACCGTGTGAATTACGGCGGAACCAGCGAATATGGATTCTGGCACAACAGTAAGGGTGGCGGCCAATCTAATCTGAACTGGATGGCCACACGTTCTCGTGCATCCTGCCGCGGAATGTTTTGGAATCGCCGTGTCACCAAGTTTCGTGATACTCTCGATGGCCTAGCCAACACAGTGATGGCGGGCGAGATTGCAACCTCTCTCGGTCAACGTGAGGTCAACGCTGACTGGGTCCGTGGTTTCCCTGGCGGAGCCGGCGCTACTTCGGTGGAAGCAAACCCGAGTGTTTGCAAGTCGGGTCCTCACATCGACCCAAATCGTCCTTCCTTCTACGCCACCACCGCTACGATGCACGGTAGCGGCAGTAATCAGTGCAAAGGTTGCCGATGGGCTGACTTCCGACCTATGTACACTTCCTTCACTACCATCCTTCCACCAAACAGCCCGAGCTGTCAGGCAGGCGGGGGCGATTATAACGAAGGGATCCATTCAGCAGGTAGTCGCCATCAAGGTGGTGCTCATGTGCTAATGGGTGATGGAGCGGTTATTTTCATCACTGATTCAATCGAAGCAGGAGATAGCACAGCACCACCAATTGAGCGTGGTTCAGGTGGAAATCCTGGCTGGCTTCCAGGTGCCGAACCCGGTGCACAGAGCCCTTACGGGTTGTGGGGTGCTCTCGGCACTCGAGCCGTCAAGGAAACGATCTCCGAACAGCTTAATCAGTAAGCTTCAGTGTTGATCAAGTTGCAATTAAACCTCGTTCACTTTGTGAGCGAGGTTTTTTTTGTGACCTCCCAAAAGCAACCTCATTTTCAAACACCCTTATCACCAAGGTGCAGAACATCTAGTGCAGGTCGGTGGTGACTGCCATGACAACCCATTCATCTTGACCGGACCAAGGAATTCGATCATCAGGTATCGGACAGTGGAGTGGATCAAAGCAGGCCACTGAGTAATGATTCAAGTTTTGCTCATCAATGATGGCTTTCTCTTTGGAAAGCTGCAGCTACGCAACGTATCAGCAACTGGATCCCTGAGTTGATGACGACCGGGTGTTTCAACTTGAGCAACACCCTCATCACCGGATAATTGATGGGGCAATGAAGTGACTGTCAACTCTAAAACGCACTCTTCAGCGACTCGCAACCAAAGTGGTCGCAATAACCCACTCCAAGTCAAGTCATGGCCAAAGCCTCGAGCAACGGGAGACGTCATGCACGATTAACCTATAAACTGCAATCCGACTGTGTCTCTTCATGGTGACGATTACATCAAAAACCACACCAATCTTGAGTAGGTGATCCTTTCAGCGTCTATTCAATTGTTGTGTGCGATTCCCAATGCAATCGCCACCGAGCTAAGCTAGCGATAAACGGTGACACATCGTTCGGACATTCTAAAAGGACCTAATTGGAATCTTCGTTCCGTTGGTCCAAATACGCTTTGGTCGCTTCGAGATCCACTCGAATGAGGTGATCCCTCAGTGGCGGAAAAACTTGCCCGGCCATGGTTTCAACTCGCAGATTTTCAGTGGCGCGTTTTGGCATGTGACAGTCAACGCAATTATCTTTCAGCTTAGGGCCTAGAGTTTCTTGCATCCCACAGTGTTCTTCTTGATGACATTTTAGGCATCGCTCGGAGAAGATAGCCGTCATTCCCCTTTCGTTCTTGTGTGGATCATGACATTGCACGCACGCCATCTCTGATTCTTGAAAACAACGACTCAACGCTAAGCGTGCAATCTGATTACTTGTGTGAACGCTGTTGGCAGATTCATCATGGCCCTCCAAAGGGTCGTAGTGATCGCTGAGCCGATCACCCGGACGAAACTGAAACGCCTCCGGCGACTTGGGAGCCTTGTCACCGGTGTGACATTGGCCACAGACGTCCATCTCTCGCTCACGGCTCAGATTGCTTGGGACAATCATATGCTTTGATTGCTTCTCTAACGGGTGAGCAAGGTGAAAATCAACGTGATCCTTACCCGGACCGTGACACCGTTCACAGGAAATCCCCAGTATCATCGACTTGGGTGAGTATCGATTGGGCTCTTGCTCCAACTCAGCATAAGTGGTGTGACAGTCAAGACAGCCAGAAAGAATTGGTCGAGCGTAGGCAGCGTCCCCATCCAAATAACCGGGGCTATTGATCCACGCATCTGGGCCCTCTAGGTAGGAGCAATTTGCCTGAAAAAGCTTATCTCCGTGCCAAAAAAGATACGTCTCCGCCATTTTTGAAGAACCCATAATGAGTTGCATCGGGACTTCGAACTGCCAATCAAAGAAAGAGACTCTCTGATAACCAACGTTGCCCCGCTGCAGCATTTCAAAATTGACCTCCGGATGCGACGTTTGCATGACATTACGTCCCTGAGCCAAAGGACCTGATATTTCTTTCACAGAGGCAATTCGTGAAGTGCGATGATGAGCCGTCTCAACAAAGGTTTCATACTTGTCTGCATGACACGATTGACATGCAGCAGCTCCCAAAAAACCCTCAGGATTCTCGAGCGATCCGGAATCAATTTTGGGTCTCGGTAATTGGCCAGGTGCAAATGGAATTTCTACTCCCATCTCGATCTTTGGATTAGCAACGACCCAAAACTTGCCCGATGCGTGAACTTCCGTGACAAGATAGCCGGGCAATGCCTGCCCCAACCCTTTTTCTGCGAGCAGTGCCAAGTCCTTTTTTTCTGTCAGTGTTTTTAACTCAACTTGCGTCTCCCGCTGGGCCTGCTGCCTAGCCAGTGATGCGATGTCGACCGGATCATGCCCATCATCTTGTTGTGTGATCCGGAAACCCAGAATGATGAGACCGATGGCCACCAGGAAGGGAACGATTCGTTTCATCGCAATAGCATCTCATCGAGAGAGTAAGCCACCACGGTCAAGCACCAACTTGAGGTAGCATGTGGATTGCAAGCGAGGCACTAACCAAGTTGCCACACCGGAATCATAACCACCTAGATCGCAAATACCGACCGCCAAAAAACAGCGACCCGCGGTCGCTAATTCTGTTTAACACACCACCAGTATGAAGCACACACCGCGAAAAGGTAAGGCAAAAGACTTCCTGCAAGTTTTTTTCCCGGCCAATCCCGCCGACAAGAACTTGGCAAAATAGAACCGATATCTGGCCGGAAAGATCAAGAAAACCATGATTCACGAATCCATTCATCGCCACTTTTCGCCGCGACAATGCAAGCAACCACCACCTCCAGTCCTTGGTGCGTCATCACGCCGTCCATTGAACCCGGATTCATCCAAATCTGGGTTTTACAAATCTGGGTTGTCCGAACTTCACCCCAAACCTTAGACGAACTCGCTACGCGGCTTTCTGAACCGCCATCAACCCTGTGCCCATAACAGCAAGGGTAACACGAGAACACTTACAGCCACAAATGAAGCGTTAATACCGCTCACCTTGCAAGATTCATCAATGAGTGATCGTCGTCAGAATCATCAGGCAGTTCTGAAAACGCGTCGAATGGTTTCAGCGAGAATACAGCTCGTCACCTTCGGTCAATAGATATCGGTGATTGACCTCGACGTTGCTAAAAGTTTGCTTCTTACCCGCGGGCCAAATCACCTCCAAGTGATCGATCACACTAACCTCGCCAACCCCAAGATGAATAACTGATTCATTGGTGCACATGTACCCATCGCCCGCAGTTTGCCAAGCCGACCAGCTCTCCTCTCCGCAACGAATGGTCACCGTCGCTCCGACGGCATCACGCTCTGACACGGTCCCCACAAGCTCCAACTGAAACCAGTTTTTCGAGTTTGAACGATTCTCCAAGATCGCGACTGGCTGATCGAGGTGATTGGCCACCAAATCCAAGCGTCCATCTTGATTGAAATCAAGAATGGCGACAGTTCGCCCCAGATGCTCACGTTGCCAATACGCGCCCGCCGAGGACTGATCCTGCAAGAGAAAGCCTTCTTGGGCACCGCGGAATAACTGTGACTGCATCTGAAACGGAATATCTGCATAACGTGCATCGTAGAGATGCCCGTTGGCGACAGCTGCATCCAACCATCCATCGTTATCAAAATCTCCTGCTTGCACCCCAAATCCCAAAACATTTCTCGAAGGTTGCGAAAGTCCATATTTCAAGGCTTCATCTACAAAAATACCCGCTGATGTTTGCAGAAAAAGATTCATGGGCTCGTTGTGGAAATTCGTGATCATCAGATCAATTTTTCCATTCCGATCGAAATCCCCCGAAGTAATTCCCATACAAGCTTGGCTTAAACCATTGATCCCGATGCTACATCCGGAGATCGCTCCTGCTTCGCTGAGTTTATAACGCCCCTGATTCGATCCCGCATCGTTTCCCGACGACGCCCCGCTTCTCCAAAAGTGGTTAACGTCACCATCATTGGACACAAAAAGGTCGTTGCCGTTCTGATCATCAAAATTGGTCAGGATTGCTCCGAAACCATAATTAGGCACTTCCTTCATTGACGCGGCGCCGCTCCACGCGTGATAGACGCCATCGCCCTGGGTGGAATAGATTCGATCAACCGCTGCGCGAAATCGCTGCGGTGTGCATTCAAGATTCTTACCGACACACTTTCGCTCAAAGATCTGCGGATCATCCAAGTAATTGATCTCAATCATCTCAGGCAAATGATCCCCATCCAGGTCACCCAACGCCAAGCTTGAAGTCCAACTCGAGACGTCATCGGCGACAATCTCGGAAGCGTTCCGAAACGTCCCATCGCCCTGATTGAGATAAAGAGCATTACGACCAATGTTTGCGACCAGCAAATCAACCCAGCCATCTTGATTTACATCCGCCGCGCAAACTCCCTGCCCATATCCTTGATCCGCTGTCCCCGAGAAACCAGTTACCTCCGAAAATGCCCCGCCATCGAGATTGCGGAAAAACTGGTTAGGTTTGCTACTATCGGAGACTCTTGGATCGCCGCCAGACTGCACCACGTAGAGATCACTTGCTCCGTCCAAATCAAAATCGCAAACACCCAAACCACCACCATTGGCCTGGTACAACCAAAAGTCGACCGTCTCCATTTTATAATCGCTCGTGAAATCAGTTTTGACGCCCAACGAGACGGCAACGTCCTCAAAACTTAGGGCTTCGGTATCGAGATCACTTTCTGATTTCGGATGCCGGATTGCTAATTTCTCACGTGACAACATCACAAGGTCAGGCACATTGGCAACCGGATAATCCTCAATTTTGAGACCAAGGGTCTGCTGAACCCGCAGTCGACTCAATTCGACAGGATCCTTACTGTCCTCCCATTGGCGAATGATTTCAACACGTTGGTTAATCTCGTCCGCTTTCTGCTCGAGAACACCAGCCATCTCAAAGGATTGTCGGTACCAGACCACTGATTCCCAAAGACGTTGTAACTGTTGCAATTGATTCGCTATCTGCATCGACTGCTCTGCATTAGCCGTGCTGGCATCACGAAAAATGGAATCGAGCACGCCCAGATTACTCTGCACCTTTTTTGAAAGCTCGGTTTCCCCCATCCGCCCCAACGCTGCAGAAAGTGCGCGCAGCGACCTTCGGTTCGTTGGATCTTTCGTGATCACCTCCGTAAATGCCGCAACCGCCTCGCGATCAAGATCAAGGTGGACGCACCACAACCCAATCGCGAGCCAGTACTCCGGTGACGTCTCGACACCCTCGGGCAACCGAATGCCCCAGTCGATCAATCCGTCAAGATCCACTTGCTCAGCAAGAATACGTCCCCGCAAAGCCGCTACGTTCGGAACATTGCGAGAGGAAGAAATACCAGCAAGTAACGCAAGTGCCTCATCAGGCTTACCGTCCGCAACCAGGCGCCGACGAGCAAGTCCGAGATCGAGCAGTGTTCCCCTCTGCTTACCCACCACTTCAGCGAACGATACAAGTTCAAAGGGACCATTCAAATCTATCAGGCTCAACACCTCACGCGGTAACACGGCCCCAAGACGAATCAGTTCCATCACCTGCTGGCTTGCCTCGTAACGCCGTCCCTCTGCGTTGAGCAATTGAGCCAATGCTCGATGCGCCCTTGCATCCTCAGGGATCATCTCAACCGCTAGTCGGCAGGTTTCCTCCGCTAGTCCAAGATCAGCTGCCCGCAAATACCAATCAAACGCTTTGATCAACGGCGCTACCGGGTCCTGAATAGGTTCCCGAGCGATCTCGATTGCCAATTCAGCGGCCTTGGCATACTGCCCAGAGGCCGCCAATGCTTCTGCCGAGCGAGTTTTTTTTTCCAATGCCTCAAAATCAATGGTTGGCAAGTTGTCACTCGTAACATCTTGTTCGGTGTCCTCGAGCTCATTTTGAACACCAACCTGAATTGGAGCATCCAAAGAATCTGACTCATCAACTTGATCGCAACCGCTGGTCGCACTAATGAATAGCAGTACCAACAGAAAGTACCTTGTGCGACCCATCAAGCAATCAATGATTCGATCGGTGTGTCGTCCTGCCATTCGTTGACTCAAAGAGTTCATGATCACACTTTCCCATCTTCCGTCAGCAAACCAAAAGATTCATTCGTTGCATCAACCTTCAAAATTTCGTCAGTTGATCATTCCAAACTCTTGTGATCTTTGAATCACCCACAACCACCTAGCCATCTATCAGCTGGCTGTCGACAGCAGCGTCAAGAGAATTCCAGCTCACACAGCTCGCCAATTAATTAACCTCAAGCCAACCTTGTCGATTCATCATGACACGCAGCAATTACCAAAGAATATTCCATTCAAGCAATTGCCATGCGAAACCACGAAAGGGGAGCGGTTGTTTTAACACTCCAAGCAACTGCTTCACCAATGATCGAATTCCCCCAGGGCGAGACAAACGAGTTTCACACCAATACAAGGAAACAAATTTCATCAAGCTAGATCAGCACATCGCACCCCTCAAGTTGATCCATGGTCAACAATTCGGCACGCATGGACGAACACAAATCAATGATGATCAATATTGAAATCGTCGATCGACAAGGATTCGCCTCGTGTCACGAATCGGTAATTCGGTTTATCCACCGCGAGCTTTGCATGTTTTGCTTGCAACGAAAGCCCACTATCCATCTGGACCGAGACCTCCTGCCCCTTCATTTCTACCAACATTGTGTGCCACGCACCCTTTCTGATCTCAGCAGGCCCATCAGCAAGAACCATTATTTTTGAGGCAGGATCCTTCTTGTCTCGATCTAATTTGATTGCAACACGATCAAGTCCTACCACCACTCGAAATAGATGCCCTTTTGCATGGTTTAAACTAAAATGGAATCCGGTTGATTCACCATCCAATCGGAAAGAAAAATGAACCGCGGAATCACGATTGGGGACTTGATAGTTCAAAACCGCTGCGTGCTGATCTGCCTTGAGTTCTTTACCAACCAAAGCCCCAGAACGAATTTCCCATGACCCTTTCACCGGCACGCATTTCTTCGGAATCCCTTGTTCAAATGACTCGGAAACGCCAACCGAATCCCGGTCAAAAAAGTGGCCTTTGATCTCTTTGTTTTTCTCAGCACATGCGGGCCAAGTCAGACAAAGGAGAACAACACCACAAATAAGGATTCTCGACCACATGGCAAACTCACAGAAAACGGGACTAAAAACAAGCGTCAAACACAACAAGGACTGCAACAAATCTGCGTCCTCAAATTGTATGAAAAACATGGCCTGCACTCACTGCTTAATCAGCTGAGCAGTGGAAACAAATCTTAAAATATCAATATCGCCCATAGGCGAAATCGACAATTAGCCTATCCGCAGCCATGATGACATCTCACTAATCCAGGAACAACAAAAAGTTGCTTCACTGGTTAAAAGCATCCTCGCATGTCAAAACATCGTTGCGTGGTGTGATCGGACCTCATCGAAACACCTTGAAATTCTATGATCTGTGTGCACTCATTGATTGCGTTGCAAACCCATCTCGATCAATCATAGGTATAATTGCAAAGATTGCGTTTCCTAAACGCTCCCTCCCGGCACTCCGAGCCGATTCCATTCACCCTCCAAGCTGTGGATTACACCTTGCAATCTTATCGCCAGCAAACCAACAGCCTCTTTGTCTTCTTGACGCTCACCTTGCTTTGTGCAGGGATATCCTCTGCCTCTGACGGGAAGGGCGCAGACCAGCAGTACAATGTTCTTTTCATTATCTCTGACGACCTGACTGCCAACGCCTTATCCTGCTATGGCAACCAAGTTTGCCAGACACCAAATATTGATGCGATTGCTGATTCCGGTGTGCGATTTACTCGCGCCTACTGCCAAGGAACCTACTGCGGACCGTCCCGCGCGTCATTCATGACAGGCTACTATCCGCACGCTATTGGTGTTCTCGGGTACAGCAATCCTCGCCCACAGATCGGCAATCGTCCAACTTGGTCACAGCATTTCAAAAACAATGGCTACTACGCTGCACGGGTCAGCAAGATCTTCCACATGGGTGTTCCAGGGGGAATCGAGAAAGGTGATGACGGGTCTGACGACGAACGCTCGTGGACGGAACGATTCAACAGCCAAGGACCTGAATGGAAAGCGTTGGGAACCGGCGAGACACTGGAAAATAATCCTGACGGCAAAAAACCTGCTGTCGGGGGAAACACGTTTGTGGTTGTCGAGGCCGATGGAGACGACCTGGTTCACTCTGACGGCAAAACGGCGGCCAAAGCTGTTGAACTTATTCAGCAACATCGCGACGAGCCTTTTTGGCTTGGTGTTGGCTTTGTCAGACCACATGTTCCATTCGTCGCACCAAGGTCTTACTACGAACCCTTCCTTCCCTACGAATCGATGCAGCTTCCAAAACGCATGTCAGATGACTGGAACGACATCCCCAAGGCTGGCATCAATTACAAAACCAGTCTCAACATGAAAATGGATATTCGACGGCAAAAAAAGGCGATCGGAGGCTACTATGCCTCGGTGTCCTACATGGACGCCCAAGTGGGAAAAGTAATGCGAGCTTTGGAAGACAATCATTTAAAAGAAAAGACGATCGTGATCTTTACTAGCGATCATGGCTACCACCTAGGTGAGCATGATTTCTGGGCAAAAGTATCCCTCAGGGATGAATCAGCCGGTGTCCCCTTGATCGTTGCTGTCCCAGGCAAAAAGCCAGCGGTCTGCAATAGCCTTGTCGAACTGCTTGACCTCTACCCGACCATTGCCAGCCTGTGCGGTCTTAAGATCCCCAACAACATTCAAGGCAAAGATATCAGTGCGTTAATTGATGACCCTGCCGCTTCTGTAAGAAAAGCGGCCTTCAGTGTTGCCCCCATGAGAAAAGGTTTTCTGCTGCGGGAGGACCGCTGGGCCTACATTCAATACGGAGAGGACGCAGATGCAGGTATCGAATTGTTTGACACCGAAAGTGATCCCCAGCAATTCCACAATCTGGCATCCTCAGCCCCACATCAAACCATTGTCGAGCGTTTCAAACAAGACATGGCAGATAAACTAGCACGGGTTCGTGACAACGACCTGAAAACCCCTTAGTGATCCGCCGCCCTGCGTTAGCAGAGTAACCTCCTGACATGGAGCTCGCATGTTTCGATATTTCTTGGTGATCTTCAGCATCATCCTGAGTTGCACCGCCGGCGTCTGGGCTGACGAAACCAAGCAGTTCCTATCTGAGCATTGCTTTGACTGCCACGGAGGCGACAATCCAGAAAGCAACCTCGATCTCCGCAAGCTCTCCTTGGATCTTGCTGACCCCCAGATCTTTCAGACTTGGGTCAACATCTTCGACCGAGTCGTCAAAAATGAAATGCCGCCCAGGGACGCACTGCAACCTCCTCGCGTCAATCGAAATCACTTTGTTAGCTCGTTAGCGCAAGAACTAACCGAATCACATCGAAAGCGCAACGACGTCGTCCTTAGACGACTCAACCAGAGAGAATTTGAAAACACGGTGCAAGACCTTTTTGGTGTACATGTGCGTTTACGCGAATACCTACCCAAAGATAATTCCATCGGTGGGTTCGATAACGTAGGCGAAGGACTTGCCATTTCGGTGGAAGCCATTCAATCCTATCTGACTGCCGCTGACATCGCAGTCGATGCAATTCTTGGCAGCAAGCAACCACCCATTCGCATTCATCACATAACTACTCTTCTTGATCAGAAAACCCATGATGGAAAACCTCAGCTTGAACAACACCTTGGAAAGATGTTCCGTCAAACGGACGAGGGACTTGCTATTTTCCAATCAGGCTATTGCCCCACCAACCTCGTCAACTTTGCAAGGCTTCGTGCTCCAGCGGGAACGTATCGCGGCACGATGCGAGTTCGTGCCATTCAGAGCGACAAACCTGTGATCCTTCGTGTCTACGGTGGTGATACCATTGTTGGTCGAAGAGAAAAGCATCTTGTCGGGTTCTTTGAGGCGCTCCCCGACCAATGGACTACCATCGAATTCACCGACGAACTGGTTGAAAGTGGTGGGACCTTTCAACCGAAATGTTACGGTACTCGTGATACTCGCAAAGATGCGAACACTTACCCGGAAGCTGGAATTGAAATCGGGCAGATCACCATCGAAGGTCCGCTCGAAAAGTGGCCTCCTGAAAGTCGAAAAAGATTACTGGGAAAGATCGATCCTGATGTCGCCACCACCGAGGATCTTCTGATCGTGTTCCGCGATCTGATTGGCCAAGCATTTCGGCGTCCCGTCACCGAGGAAGAAATCGACGCCGTGCTCGCGTTGCCGCGGCTTGCAATGGAACAAGGGAGAGGATTTGAGGAAGCCGTAAGAATTGGCGTCAAGACTATCCTCTGTTCACCAAATTTCTTGTTCCTTGATGAACCAGTAAATGATTCAAAAGAAATCTCCGCTCACGCACTTGCAGCAAGGCTTTCTTATTTCCTCTGGTCGTCCATGCCAGATGAAAAACTTACTGCACTGGCGGATTCTGAGGAAATCTTGAACCACAATATTCTTTTGGCTCAGACAAAACGCATGCTAAAGGATCCAAAGTCAGATGCGCTAATCCAGAACTTTGTCGGACAGTGGCTGGGCCTTCGGGATATTGATTTTACTTCACCTGATGCGCAGCTTTACCCGGAGTTCGACGAATTGCTGCGACTGTCAATGATTGAAGAAACTGAGCTGTTTTTCAAAGACCTGTTGGATCAGGATCGTGAACTTAGCGAATTCATTGATTCAGATCATGCGTTTCTTAATCAACGGCTAGCAGAACATTATGGGATTGATGGCATCGAAGGACTTAATGTCCGACGAGTTAAGCTACCGCAAGACAGCGTGAGAGGTGGAATTTTAACCCAAGCGAGCATCCTGAAGTTAACAGCCAACGGAACCAATACATCTCCCGTCATGCGAGGCAACTGGGTCCTTGAACGTCTCTTGGACCGAACGATCCCACCCCCTCCATCAGGAGTTGCTGCGGTGGAACCAGACATTCGTGGCGCAACGACCGTTCGCCAATTGCTGGAGAAACATCGATCTGAACCTTCCTGCTCAAACTGCCACCGATGGATTGATCCACCCGGAATGGCGCTGGAAAATTTTGATGCAATCGGGGGCTGGCGGGACACCTACCGAACGTTGGGCGAAGGAAAACGTCCGATCTTTTCTCAAGATCCACATACTTTTGCTTGGATAAGGTACCGACATGGCTTACCTGTCAATGCCTCGGGAATCACGGAAAAGGGCGAAGCCTTTCAGGACATACTCGATTTCAAACGAATCCTGCTGACACAGCAGACAACTGTCACGCGCTGCATCACGAAACAACTGCTAACCTATTCACTCGGTCGACAACTAGGTTTTTCTGATCGCGATGCAATCGACCAGATCGCCGGCACCATCACTGAGCAAAAAAGCGGAATTCGCTCGCTCATTGAACAGATCGTCACCCATGACTTATTTCGGAGGCCCTGAGATGTACCCTGAACTCAGCCGTCGTGGTTTTTTGCGCGGAACGGGTATCGCTTTGGCACTTCCCTCATTTGAGGTCAGTGGACAGGCAAGAGTTGCTCGTCCACGCCGCAGAATGGTCGCGATCAATCTCGGACTCGGCCTACACGCCCCAAACATGGTCCCCAATCATGTGCCAGATCATGATGGCGGATCCTATGAAGCATCGCCGTACCTCAGCCTGCTAGAGGAATTTCAATCACAATACACCTTTATCTCTGGCTCTTCACACCCGGGTGTTTCGGGTGGTCATCAATCAGGAAAGTCATTTCTCACCGCTGCCAAACACCCCAACAGCGCGGGCTTTCAAAACAGCATCTCCATCGACCAACTCGCTGCCGAAAAATTGGGTTCTGAAACTCGATTTGCTTCACTTTCTCTTTCAAGCTCGGGTCCGGGGCTTTCTTGGTCCAGAGCAGGGGTTGAGGTTCCAAGCGAGGTGCGACCGTCTCGGTTATTCCAGAAGTTATTTATGGATGGTAAACCGCAACAAAAAGCAGCTCAAGTTCAACGATTAGCCGATGGACTCAGCGTTCTGGATGTGGTCGGTCAACAAGCCGCTGAAATGCGAAAACGCCTGAGCACTCGTGACAAACGAAAACTCGAGCAATACTTTCATGCTGTTCGTGAGGCGGAAACACGAATAACGAAGTCGCAAGAATGGGCACATCACCCAAAACCAGTGGTTCAAGCCACCGAACCAAGGGATGAGCCCGACCGAAAAAAAATACTTGAACGATCCCGGCAGATGTATGACATGATCCACCTGGCGTTGGAGACAGATTCAACTCGCTTCTTAACCTACTTCGAAACGGGCATGAACGCGGTACCCACAATCCCGGGAGTCAACACCGACTATCACATGCTGTCTCATCACGGAAAAGAACCGTCCAAAATCAAACAACTTTCAATCGTTGAATCTGAAATGATTCAATTACTAGGTGAGTTCCTAGGGAAGCTTCAGGATTCTCAGGAGAGTGGCCTCAACTTGCTGGATCAAACCATGGTTTTATTCGGCTCGAACCTCGGCAACGCAAGTAGTCATGACACGCGGAACCTGCCTATCCTTTTGGTCGGAGGTGGTTTCCGTCATCGCCAGCACCTCGCATTTGATCAGCAAAATAACTATCCGCTTCCCAAATTGTATATCAGCATGCTTCAACAACTTGGGATCGAAACTGATCGATTTGCTGACTGCACAGGCACCATGCAGGGGATCGAATCCCTCACCTGATTAAATCGATCATGGGCCACATCGGACCCGCCCCGCGCACAAGAAATCAAACCAAGAAAAAGGTGCTCCCCTTCGCGGGATAGGCAGCAAACAACACCTCAGCAATGCAAGCCGCAATGCTGAGGTGTTGAGCGTTCCGGTTTGCTTGACTGCAGCAAGATGAAAGCTTTGCCAACCAACAAGCCAGTCACAACTACCAGACAATGTCATTTTGCATGGCCCCTTCAGCAGGCCGATCCTCACTAACGCCTTGCCAACGACTTGCCAACCGTTTGCAAATCATGGAGTGTCTCAAAGGCGGGGACATACCTCAGACCGATGGAATTTCCCAACCCTCTCGATACTCGCGACGAAGCCATTGATTAGCTTCGTCATGATTCATGATATTCATGGCCTCGGCATCCCAATTCAACTTGGTCCCGCGATGCCGAACCGCGATATTCCCAAGCAAAACCGCTTCCGTCAAAGGTCCACCATATGAAAAACCATCACTCGGCTGTTGGCCGGTCAAGATCCCATCGATCCAACCGTGATAATGGTTTTCACCAGGAACCGTCTCGAACTCAACGTCGGGATAAACACGCATCTTTCCAACATGTGGCAAGACAACACTGCCGTTCTCGCCGATAAATAGCGAACCACTGCGTGGCAAGCCTGCATCAGCAGGCACGTGAGAACCGGAAAGTCCAGGCAGCCTACCGCCGTCATACCAAGTGATCTTTAATTGATCCCCATCGGTTCGCTTCGTTCCCGGAAACGTGTATTCAACGGTGTTTTGCGCGGGCCACACCTCGTCATTCATCCCGGAATGCTCGGCCTTGAATTCAACAGGTGCTTGATCGATTTCTAAAGCCGTAAAAACAGGATCCAGAATATGGCAGCCAAAGTCACCAAGGGCTCCGTTTCCAAAATCCTGCCAATCTCGCCATCCCCATGGGTGATAAACCTTCCAATCACCGTAAGGTCGCATTGGCGCAACCCCAATCCACCTTTCCCAATCAAGCGTCTCAGGCACAGCCAACGGCTTAGTCGGTCGATCGAGATGAAATGACTTTCCATGCCCGGTTGCTGCGCACCAACTATGCACTCGCTTCACTTTGCCAATCGCACCGGTCTGAATGAAATGCACCGCGGTTCGATAAAACTCATGCGAATGAATTTGATTCCCCAGTCGTGTGATAACATTTGATTTCTTCGCTTGCAAAGCCATTTGCCTCGCTTCCCAAACGTTATGGGTCAACGGTTTTTGGCAGTAAACATGCTTGCCGTGCCGCATCGCATCCAAGCCAATGAAAGCATGCATGTGATCAGGTGTCGAAACGGTTACCGCGTCAACTTTATCGCCAAGCTTGGTAAGCAGGTCACGGTAGTCCTGAACAACCGGCGCATCTGGATTCAGCTTTCTGGCTTTTTCCGTTCGAGACAGATCAACGTCACAAAAACCGACAAACTGGGATGACGGATGACTGGCCATTTCGTTGATATCTGACCAACCTTTTCCCTCACAGCCAATTCCTGCCAACTGTAAACGAGAATTCAAATTCTGACCCCGCACGATCGCGGGTGCCGTGATCGCACTCGCAGAGGCAACCTGTAAAAAATGTCGGCGATTCAACATCGAACAAGACCTTATTAATTAGCAATGAACATAAGTAATTTTTCTCCGATCAAGACAACAAAGGTCATCTCGCACCCATTTTCCAAAACGTATCACGCCATCGGATGTCGGATCTATCGCACACGAACCAATTTCATAATTCGACCGGCAACATTCCAGTCTTGCACATACAAATTCCCATCCGCATCCCAATAAGAACCGTGTGTTCCACTGAACACACCCTCCACCCATTGAGCCTGAGGAATGTTGTAACTGCGTCCTTTGCCCGGATCCGGGTTATGACCCAAAACCGCAACAATCGTGTTTGTCTTGTTCAACACCACCAATCGACCGTGCAGATCGGGGACCGAAACAAAATCACCCTGAACCGCAACTGAGGTTGGCATACCGAGACCAGTGATGACCTCTTCAATAAACTCACCTTCAAGGCTGTAATGCAACAAACGGCCTTTGGGCTGATGGTTTCGATCGCAGATCAACAATCTTGCTGGCTCATAGCGAGTGTCCAGTGTCATGCCATGAGCGGTATTGAACTCTTTCATTCCGTTACCCTTGGTGCCAAAGTGCATCAAGTACTTACCATCTTTGTCATACTTAAAAATGTGGTTCGTGGCGTATCCATTTGAAAGGTAAATATCACCATTGGCAGCGACAGTGATTGCGGTTGGGCTAAATTTCACCTTTCCCAATCCCGCCTCTTCAGGTAACGGAAGACGCAAAACGACTTCGCCGCTATGGGCATTGAACTTGATACCCTCAGCAGCTTGGTTACGAGCACCGTAAATGAATTCATGCTCTCCCTCTTTTCTTATCTCAATGTCATGCAAATTGGTGTAGTCGCCACCCAGATAGGACTGCACAACAGATCCGTCGGGTGAAAAAACGAACACACCTGCCTGAGAACTCGTGTAGACATTACCCACCTCATCCACGACCACCCCACCATGACATGGTCCAATCGCCGAGTTGCCATCAGGACGCAAACCCCATCCCGGCACCGTGTCGAAGGTCATCGCACCACTGCCCATTCGAACCGCATTCGGTAAATCTTTCTCAACCCCCATCGTTGCAAGTGGAAGAGAAAGCATCGAAAGCGAAACACAAGCGAACACAAACGACTTCATCATGGAAACACTTCATCATGGGTTAGGAGGGAGAAAGGGACCGGATGTCGTATCAGAATCGACTTGCCATTACGCGCGATTTCAATGTGGGCATCCACCAACCAAAGGACGCCTAGTATCTGATTTTGATCCCGCGATTTCAACTTATTTGCGAATGAATCTTGCGGGAAAACCACAATCGCTTATCCCGCACCCCTATCGACAAGAAAACTGGCATCCTGCTTAAACTCGGCCAAACGTCCCGGACCTAAAAGGGCCCGCAAACCGGCGTTGCAATTTTCCGCTTTAGGCAAACGCATCAACTCAAACAACAGCAACAGCTCACCAAAAAGGGTAATTTCAACAAACGATGTCCCCGGTGACTTCCAGCGCAAACCTATTTCAGAAAAACTCCCAACTCCAACAGCAATGGTCGCTGAGCATTTGGGGCATCGGTGACTTGGATCACACGGGATCACTTTGTCCCAAGCGAGTAAACTTGTGGGATTTCGTTCAGGGTGTAAAAAGCTTGCGAATGAAGTAACGGTTCCGAATCCTCCGATCGCAATCCGCTCAAATCAAATTCATGCACGTGCCCCTGCACCAAACCCTCGACCTTCAAATCCACGACAAGACCATCTTCTGAAACGATCGCCTGATTGACCTGCGGCGTCGTTTGGTCCACCTCGGGACTACCATAACCCTGCTGATAGACATGGGTGAAAGTGCTGAGTTGGTAATGACTCGCCTGCTTGGCATTGGACCGGTCGACCGGCTTTGTAAATCGGATGGAAAACCCATCAGGCTTCGCCTTGATCTCCTTCATTTCGAAGGGCATCAAACCTGTCCAATCCAGACGTTGTATCGCGTACTGCCTAGGACCTCGCACAGGCCAACCTCGGTTTGTTCCACCAAGCATTAAATCACCGTTTGGAGTGAACTGACAGCAAAGGATTCCCGTAGCCAAACCTTCTCGAAATGGATAACAAGCACCTTGCCAAACTCCATTGACCAACTCGGTGGTTGCACGCATCACAACACTCAGGCTGAAATCGCCCACAAAAATCTGGTTGGCGAAGGGCCCAAACTTACCAGCGGTCTGATCAACCATAAATCCGGAAATCGACCGACCCATCTTGATGTAGGGGAACACGACAGCGTAAGGGACAAGCTCTTTCACTCGCTCGCGTTCAATCAATAACCGAGATCGTGTATTGGGCTCTATGGGCTGCTTTCCCAGTTCCGGTGCTTCCGCGTACCACTTCAAGCTCGCCGGATGCCCCATAAAACCACCCGGCTTCAAAACCTTCAAGCTACATGATCCATTCCAAGGCCCCTGACTCTCGGCATAAAACATGACCCCGTGCTCATTGGGGCCAATACCACAAGGACTTCGAATCCCGCCACACACCGGGATCGTTTTTCCGTCAGGCGTTACCTTCAAGCACCACCCACGAAACGGTACGTCAGAGGTGTATGATTTGGATAAGCACAAAGCGACCCAAAGGTTGCCATCTCGATCAGGCTTCGAACCAAACGAGAACTCGTGGTAATTTCGAAAGCCCCAAACATCGCTCAGTGTTTTAAAGTGATCACCCCTACCGTCATTATCTTGGTCCGTGATTTTGGTCACTTCGGTCTGCTGAGTGACATAGAAGGCTTCATCCCGGTAGGCCAAACCCATGATTTCGTCCAGACCCGATGCATAGCGATGATAACTGGCAAGGGGGTGCTCATCGAATGCGCCATCGACAAGCAACAAATCACCGCGTCGGGTGCCAATCGCCAACTTCCCATCAGGCATCACCTCCATTGAACTTGCTTCAATCGCCAGACCTTCCGGCATCGGAACCTCAACAATCCGGTAATACTTCGATTCTTGTTCCGCCGTATTCCAGTACTCGCCCAATGTCTCAGCATGCGCAACGCAGGCGGTCACACCGAAGAGAAAAATCAGATTGAATAACTGTTGAATTTTTTTCATCCGCCTTCACCTCACCACATGTATTGAACGTCAAAGTTCAATCCGTTTGAATCAATATCAAAACAGATGCACAGAGCCTGACCTTGGTCGCTACTGGTGACCTTCACGGTGACACCTTCAGGCAAAACCACTCTTAATTTTTGATCGATTAAAAAACTGCGATCATCGACCGTTTCTATTTTCTTTCCGGACGCAACTCGATAACGCAGCCCCTTTTTCGAATCCGTCGAAGCCAAAACTATCTGGCGAGTCATCGAAATATCGCCAGAAGATTGATTTTCATCCAAGAAATAATCAGCAACTTCAACTCCATCAAACAGGTAAGTGAACGTCGGTCGCCTTTTGGAATCCAGAAAATAACCAGTGAATTGATGACTCGGTGGCCGGCCGTCATCAACTTGCCATGGATCGGCCAAAGAATCCAAATCGGGCCCAGCGTCCATGGTGATCACTTCCGAACTGAGAGGCCTGACGCGTCCATGCCCTTGTCCTCGCCATACGCCACCGGGATCTGCAAAGCCCCCCTTCCAAAGCATGGCCAATCGCATCTGCTCGGCATCGAAAGCTAAATTAATTTGCCCCGGATAACCAACCCCGATACCACGTTTGCCAATTCCGGGATAACTACGGCGCAACATCACCGCCTCGTCGCCCCGAGCAAGTAACTCAATCGGCTCGATCTGCAGTCCACGGGGTGTCGATGCCTGTCGTCCATTTTGCAAATAACCCCAGATCGCGGCAATCTGCCGCTGGGCATCACCATCCATCAAGTCTTTACGAATCGAGGCACCGCCGGGCCAAAACGATGGCATCACCGTGTTGGGTCGAATTGACTGAGGAGAAACCATGTACTGGTAAAACCAACCCAACTCCAGGCGTTCGGCCATCTCAGTTAAATCAACCGCAGGCATCGCATCGGCACCTTTATTCTGAAAGGTATGGCAGGCGATACAATTCAAACCCTGGCGACCAATCATTTCTGTCGCAGCCGTGCGAATCTCTTTGGTATTCGGCAACTCCGGAAGTGAAACGCTCATGGTTCCATCAACAGCACGAAACGACTCAACCAGATGCTCAACATTCGCCAAACCAAATTTTGGCATCCGCGTCATCATGTAAGGCCGAATTGAACGCCCCGTTACCAGCACTTGCCGCATCCATTTCGGTTTCAACTTTGCACCAACTGATGTCAATGTTGGTGGGATCCGACCTTGAGGGCCAAGATTCTGATTGGTTGTTGTGAAATGGTGATCCAACTCAGCCGAGATACCACCAATTCCGTCTCGATCATGACAAGAGGTGCATCGCAAACTACTTAGAGTCCAATGGATCTGATCACCCTGAGAAAGTGGCTGACTTGCCTGTTTAATGGCATCCTTTATCGTCCCTCTTTCTTGATCCGTAAGTCGGTAAAGCGGATTTGCTGCACCGGATGGCTCGGCAATCGACAGACAACCTCGCTCGATATCTAACTGATCCAATTTCGGATAACGCGTGCTCGAAGCAACTCCCTCGACAGCATGACACTCAACACAACCAAGTTTGGCGAACCATTTCCGACCCTTGGCAACGCGATCAGCCAGGCTCATTTCTAAGTTCGTCAATTCACCTTCGGAACCCGTATCAGGTTCATCGTTTGCCCCACCGCTGATTTGCAATTCATGATTAACTTCCTTCATCGAATTCGTGACCGAGAGTAAAAACGAAGCGACATCAACTGCTTCCCAGTGGCTCAGGTCCAATACTGGCATCCGCCCCGAGGGCCTTACCTTCGTCGGATCCTCCAAAAAACTAGTTAATGACTCCAGACTGTACTTGGATGCCAAATTCCCCAATGCCACCGAATCAAGTCCCGGTACCTGCCCAATGTGTTCCGCGTCTGCTAGTCCCTTTGAATGGTTCCCATTCGCGTCATTGACCGAATCATCATGGACGGCAGAAACTGGCTGATGACAGGCCACACAACCAATTGAATGATAGATTTTGTCTCCACGAACGACTGCCTCGAGATCAATTTCCTGCCGGCTAAATTGCAAATCGCTCAGACTCTCGAGGAAATCAACAATCAAAGAGGCTGACTGTTCCTTTTCTTCCTCACGCATACCGGCCATCACATCAGGCATGAAAGTGCCCGGTTTGACCGCATGTGGATCTGCGATAAATCGCTCCAAGTATTGACGGTCAATTCTCGCAACCACCTCACCCAACTCCGGTCCCGTTGGAGCAGCGTGTGAGCTAGCATCAACATGCGGCGAAACTGCCCCTGCATGGCAGCGTTGACAACGGAATTGATCGATCAAAGACAATCCAAGCAACCGCGAAGGCAAATGATTCTCACCGACCGCAGAGAAAGCGGGATCCTTACTCGCAAGCATCGTGGAATCTTTTGGAGGCAATTCCCCAGAGGACTGAACTGAAGAACCAATGATTTGATACAGGTAACTAACCAGATCCAAGAAAGCCTGACGATCCGTCAGCTGATCAATCAATCCTTCAGGCATCGAAGACTTTGCGCTGACCTTCTGCTGAACAATTTCGGCCTTATTGAATCGATCCAGCGTTAACGAGTTCGCATCCCGCTTCAAAACAATCTCGTCGCCACGCTCCTCGAGGACGATGCCGCTAATCTGCAAACCATCGGATAGAAGATACTGCTTGGTTGCAAAACCTTTTTGAATCACCGCGGAGGGTACAAGTAACGATTCCACAATCGCTTCATCACTCACCTCCCGGTCAATCATGGAAAGGTTTGGCCCCACCCAATAATGATTGGGTGCACCATCGATTAAAACCCTTTCACCCCGAGCATGGCACTCAACACATCGCAAACTTTTCTGCGAGAAATGAATCGCGCCTTGTACTGGATTCCCTCTCTTTCGAGCATCGGAGGCGAGTGCCCTGAATCCTTCCCCCGTCAGACGGCTTGTCAAAGTTGGCTCAGACGCGGTTGCCTCAGCCGCGGCCGAAGAATCCTGGGCCAAAACCGAGTCAGGCACAATCACCAACAGAACGAAACACAAGACGCAACCAAAGTGGAAAGCAGTAATGCAGACGCTTTTTTGCAACTTCACGAAAAAACTCTCTGTCCTGAACGAAGACGCATTCTTAACAACAACAACAACAACAACAACAACAACAACAACAACAACAACAACAACAACAACAACAACAACAACAACAACAACAACAACTCGCGCACTGCGGT
>CALJHC010000005.1 GCA_938075415.1 uncultured Rubripirellula sp.
ATTCGTCTTCATTCGACGTTGTTTCTCGGATGACTTGGCATTTGGTTTGAGTATCAGATCCCAAGGCTTATCGGATTGTGATCCTGGCCACCCCGCCTAGGTTTCTCGCTTCCACGCGTGGTTGCCCCAGTTCCCCTGTCAGGTGTTGGGCTTACCCGCACAGATTGATGATTAGAAAACTTTAGAACACTTGTGAGATCGAAAACTTGTACTTCAATAGAAGCCAATAATCCTCCACTCTGACATGAAGTTTGGATCACAAACCATTGAGCTTGAAAGTATGCCGCCTTTTCAAAAGTTGTGTCAAAAGTCAACTCGCAAGTTTTGGAGTATGGTTACGGGTTCGGAAAAACATTTGCAATTTACAGGTCTGCTAACACAACACGAACCAGACTTGATGTCATGTATTCTGGTCTCGGTGCCGAATCTGAAAGATGCACGCGATATTTTCCCGTTTGTGTGTTCACCTGCTTCCCCCCCAGTGATCGTCTCGTCTCTTCCAACATAAACGCGCTGAAGCCCAGCCTCATCAGTCACAGGCATCCTAATCTCTCCTGATTGAGAATCGCTCATCAGCAGTTTGCAAAAGAGTCGGTAGGTTTTCAGCTGGCTGAATTTGAAATCGGAAAAAACCGCCGATGCTTCATTAAATGATTTTCACTGCATTGACATCTCACGACACGGTGAAGAGTTAGTGAGCGGAGAAAGAAACCGTTAGAGGAGGGCGTTGTTGAAATTTGCCCTAGCATGAATTGAAATCACAAACGCATTATCTAATCACAATGATTCCGTCGTCTCGGTGGTTTGGGCAGGGAGCCAGATTTTGAGTTTCGCGAGTCTTGTTTGTCCATCAATGCAATGGAATCTGAAGACGCAAAAAAGTGAAAGTAACATGCCGTGGTCCCTTGCGCGGGGTCGGTTCGGTTTGCACTTAGGAAAATGGAATGTTGATGACCGCAGTCCGCGACCAGTCAGTTCGCGTTTGAAATAGCGAGTCGGGCCCGTTGGGTTTATGTTTAAACGAACACTGTTGACCCGTTGATTCAATCGCCGTCTGCCATGCATCCGCAGCCAACAACCTAATGACCAAGCCTGCGCGGGATCGCGTGATTTTTTTCTGGCAACCAACGATTCGCTGAGGGGTGCGTTATCCTTCTTTCAACTCGGCATTGCTTGGATCAAAGAAGCACGGATTGATACCGGCTGTGTTGACGATCTCGATCGCGTGGTCGATACCGACAAAGTGCAGTTGGTCAAGCGATTTTTACGGTTAGAAGCTGGACCTGTCCGTTGCCGCGCATCACTCCGATGGCGCAATCGTCATCCGAGGCAGTGACGGCGAAAATGGTTGAGTTGAGAATCGAAAACTCAATGAATTCTGAGGCTCATTCGGTTTTGCATCAACTGGAAAAAGCCTGGTTTTCGGTCGCTGCACGTGATAGCGGAATGAAATGGAAACGCAGTTGTGAAGCAACGGCCGATCATGCAGCGTGTCTTGTCGAGTGAACTTCACAACGACTCTGCACGTGCTAGGCAAATCCTTGAGATTACGTCTGTGAAATATCAATTAAATTAAAACAACAACCATCGTGGATCTTGAAAAGTTGCGTCTTCGGCTCATTATTCGCCGCGGTTCATTTCTTTAACGAGTTGGCTGATTGCCTTGAATGATGTATGCCGCGAGCTACCGAGCCATTCGAATAAGACACTCTCAAGGCTGATCAACGTAACGCCCAATTCACGCAATCGGAGTAGCGCGGTTTCGTGGTCTATTTTATTTCGAGAGGTAACGGCGTCCACGACCACATGGATTTTGAATCCTTCAGCAAGAAGGTCCATCGCTGTTTGCATGATGCAGATGTGTGTCTCAATGCCGACCAAAATAATTTGGTCTCGACCTTCTTGATGCCAAGTATCCAAAGCAATTCGGCACGCGGCTGCGGAGAAATCACGCTTTGCTTCGGCGTCTGGGTAATCACTCAGCAGCGTGGGCACCAGTGGACCAAGACCCTCGGGGTATTGAACCGTTGCCGCTCGAACCACCTCAAGCTGATCACAGGCGGTTGTAAGAATTTTTGCTCGATCGATGACGTTTTTGATATCAGGAATTGAATCGCAGAGTCGGTCCTGAAGATCAACAAGCAGGACGGCGCTGCGTTGAGTATCAAGTCGGAATGGCGAGATGATCTGTGGCATGGGCTGTCTCGGGGCCGTTGCTGGGGACAAGATTACTTACTGTCTTTGCCACCGGATGACTTCTTATTACCGTTGGCTGGTTTTTTTTTGTCGCTGGACTTTTTCTTCTCACTTGATTGCGATTTTGAATCCGCAGCAGCCGCCTTCTTGTACCCATCACTTCGATAATCGGTCTGATAAAAACCGCTTCCCTTGAAGACGATGGCAGCGCCGGTTCCGAATAATCGCTTGAGTTTTTTTTTGTTGCATTCGGGGCACTTGGTCAGCACCTCATCATTGATGCCTTGAAAAACTTCGAGTTGATGTCCACAGGCATCGCATTCGTAATCGTAGGTCGGCATATTTGATCACTTTTGAGAAAAATAGGGAGTGATGATTCGCTTCGGCAGAAGGTCGTTGTGATCGATTCGATCCTGCCATCAAGCCAATGAAGCGGTGAGATCCCCTGATTGTACCAGTGGGTGCTGTCAGGGGATAAGGAGGGTCAGTTTTCCTTATTTCAACCCATCCTTTTCCCTCTATGTGCACTCAGTCCCCCATCGTCACTGATGATGTCCCCAAGCCGATGGATTTTAATCGCCGCAGTGCCGTCCTTGCTCGGTTTGCTTGACAGATTCTCTCTTGCCATGGAGCTGCTTGTGGCAGCGATTGACGACTCTGGGCCAGCTTCAGCTTAACGAGAGTGCAATCAGGAACCAATGTTGTGCCTAAGGAAGTACCTTCAAGATCCCGAGTTGTTCTCAGTGTGTGCGAAGGAACTTTTTTTAGAGATGAGACTGAATCAGGCCTGAGATTAAAAATTTACAGGCAGTCGAAAGACCAATGATCAACTGTTTCCCGAAGAGATTCACGAGTCCATCGCGTGGAGCTGAATCGGAGAATGCCAATTAGGTGACTGAACAGGTTGCAGGAGATGGCCAGCGACTTTTTTGATCAAATCGACGATAAGTCAATCATTGATTGACTTATCGAGTCGTAGTTCCAGAAGGGGCCGTCGCTGCTTGTTGTGCGTCGGGTGAGGAGGATTGACCGAACTGACTGTGCATGATTTTCCAATCGGATGGTGGTTTTTCTGGAATGAAATTTCCGAGGAATCGCTGAAAACCAGCTCCGACCGCATTCCGTTTTGAATCTTGGAATTCGTAATGATCCCATTTCGGAGCATTTTTGGCGTGGAAATTTGGTGCATACATCAGCAGGGCACGCGGCAAGAAGGTTCCGGCATCCAAGGCAATTTGAACTAATTTGTACTGCGATCGATCCTCTTGACGTTTTGGCCATGCTTCGATCAATACCAAGCCTTCAGCCGGCGCTTTGACTTGTCGAACCCAGTAACGTTGCTGTATCTGGGTTGCATCAAGGTTGAAAACGAATGGTAGCGGACTGTTGAAAATTTTCTGACCTCGCATCTCCGCAGGCAATTCCTGAATTTTACATTCCTTGCGACTGCGATCAAATTCGATCAACTGCTTGCCGTTGCAAACCCAGTGTTCACCAAACTGACTGGGTTGAGGTTGTAGAATGGGTTGTTGATTGGCGTCAAAACCATTGAAGAACACAAGGCGATCTACGCGGAACAAACCATTGTCTGGCGCTGCATACTTGATCACTCCATCGGCGCGGGTGGCAAACTGACCAGCCGGTGCTGCAAACATATCGTAATGCCACCTGGTGAAGGAGCATTCCAGAGTTTTCATATTCTTGCTTTGACGCTCCCAATTGACGAGCACGGTTTGCAATTGTGCTTGAGCAGAAGCGTTCAACGCTGGAAATGGTTGAACTGGGGCAGTGTTGGTGACGACACCGGAGTTTGTTGCGACGCGTTGCACCGGGCGTTGTGTCGGCGTGGCCTGCGACTGCTGGGTTCGAACGGAAGGTGATGGGTTGGTCTGCTGGGCCATCACTTGGGAGGTCCCCATCGCATGAGGAAAGCAAACCGCGATGGCAAGAAACGTAATTTTCTTCAGTCGCATCATCCGTGACGCCCGCATTTGATTCGTAATCTGTGGTGATTTGATGCTTCCTTGCACCCGATTCATTTTGAGATCGTACCAACGCCCTGAGGTCGAGGGGAAGACGAATCAGGCCTCCAGCAAAAGGACTCATCGACTTTTGCGATCACGCGGAGATCTTCACACATGGTGATGTTTCACAATGTGTTTCCCGGTGTGTTTCCCGGTGTGTTTCCCGGTGTGTTTCCCGGTGTGTTTAACGGTGTGTTTAACGGTGTGTTTTGGGGTCTGATTTGGGGTCTGATTTCGTCGAGGCGTATCATTCTCAGGCAGCAAGACGCCCTGAATTACAATTTACTCTGATGCGGGTACGACTTCTTCGAAACCGATGGCATTAATGGGGTCCAACTGCGAATGCCGTAAGGTCTTTGATGACGCAATGACGGGTCGTTCTGATAAAAACAAACACCCAGTGTGCTCTCTCTGCTCAATGATCCAGAGGCCGTCCGCAATGATTAGTTGCTGCTTGTTGGTTCAAAACCATGCATTCCAACGATTTTCTGACGTGTCATTTTCTGCAGAGGTGGCTCGTTCTGTCAGCGTTTGGCAAACATTCGCTTCAGCTCGTCCAGACTGGTTAGGCCGCGAGCTACCGTCAGGACCGCTTCAGCTTGCATCCCACGATGTCCCTCATTTTTTGCGACTTGATTCAACTGGTTGATGTCTTGTGTTTTCAGAAGAGCCGCACGCAGTTGATCCCCGGGAATCAATAACTCAAAAATTGCAATCCGACCAAGGTAGCCTCTGCCTGCACAAGCCGAACAAGGTTCAATTGGCGCGGGGCGACCATTTTCATCTACCTGCTGTTCGATTGGGGGTGGGACAAACGGCTGATAGAGCATGGCAACGCGGCCCGCAGGAATTCCGAGTTGTTTAAGCAGTTGAGGGGTTGGTTCGTAGCCGACTTTGCACTGGTCACAAAGCCGACGGACTAAACGCTGACCCAAGACGGCACCGAGTGTTGCAGTGATTTCCGCCGCACTGTCTTTGTACCTTGCCAGATAACTGGCCAATCCTTGCATCGCAGTGGGTGCGACCATCCTGGCATAGATCTGTTTTTCAGTTTTCTTGATTTGTGCAACGGCCAGTTGCATCGATTCTGGATCGGGTGGTTCCGGAAAAATTAAGACATCCGGTTCCTTAAGGATGGCACTTTTGACCAGTGCAGGTAAAGCCACGTCGGTGTCGCCACCGAATAAATTGGCGTTAATGTTGATGACTTCCGGTTCTTGCGCGTCTTTGTTTTCAAAGGCCTGAAAATCTCGCACTAGTTTATCGGCCGCGTTCATCGAACAGTTCCAGGTCGTTGTGAGACCTTCACCTTTGGGAGCAGTGATGAGGATACTGTTGCCGTGGGCGTCGAGTTTTTCTTTGAACTGTTCGAGTTGCTTATCCCGCATCCCAAGCTCGCTCATTCTTTCGAATGGAACTTTGTCGGGCTCGATTCGAGCCATGACCTGTTCGCCGGTTGGTGTTCCCCGGGACTGCAGGGTGAGGGTGAATTTCTCTTTGGCAACCTTGAGCCCAAGTTTCCCGGTTTGAGTCGACCGTCGATCCGTAGCATTCATGAGGCTAAGTTGCTTCAAAGCCACCAGCATCGCATCTCCAATCTCTCGCTCCAAAGGAGGCAGTTGCTCCCAAGCGCCATCAACCTGATAGCGAATCGCGCAGGCTGCTTTGGTGAAATCCATCAGCATGTGGGTTGCTCTTGATTGAATCGCATGTGCCAGTTGGCCGCCACCGATCGCATAGCCGACCCCCTGCCGAGTTTGAACAAGTAGGGCCTGTGCCTCTGATCGAACCTCAATGCGTGGAGAAAAGTCCACGGGTTCCACTGTCTGCCAAAGTTGAATTTCTTGTTGCTCAGCCATCGAGTTGGCAATGCCTTTGATAGGAGGGAAATCGATGAAATATTCGACGACGACCGCTAGCTCAGCGGGTCATCATCAGGTGATTGAATCGTTTACTGGCTTGTTATGGTTTGGCTCGAATGGTAACGCCAAAAAATAACAGAAGGAAAGCTTTTTAAAACAGGTCAGCTCAGTCGCGCGAGTCAGGTTGGGATGATGACTCAGGATTGCGGATTGGGCAAGGTATTGAACGCAAGCTCCTCTGGCCGATTCAGCCATTCGATGAATCGGTTCTGGTTGACACTAAAGGATACCGGGAGCCTTCACGTCAATTCCCTTCAACGCCATCTTTAAGGCTTCTTTATTCGGTGCGACAGCAAATGCGGTTGGCCGATCGATTAGCTCATCATCAATCAGGCCTTTCAGGCTCATTGTGAAGTCTTGCATTCCATCTTCCGCACCAATTCGAATCGCATCGGGCAATTTTTGATCTTCACCCTCGAGCACAAGCTTCCGAATCATCGGGCTGAATGTCATGACCTCGCAAGTGGGAACTCGCGGAACATTGGGCCGGATACTTTTCAGAAGTTTCTGTGCAACGATTCCCTTCATGTTGAACGCGATTGCGGAGCGAATCGCGTTATGCATTTCTTCGGGGAACAGGTCAAGAATACGCCCGATGGTTGTTGATGCACTTGATGCGTGAATGGTGCCGAATACGAGGTGTCCCGTTTCCGCAGCGTGGATAGCGGTCATGAACGTTTCCTCGTCACGAAGTTCTCCCACCAGGATGATGTCGGGGTCTTCACGAACCGCGTGCTTCATGCCAATTTCAAAATCCTTGACATCCTGTCCCACTTCACGCTGGTTAATCAACGATTTGTCCTCGCTGAAAATGAATTCAATCGGGTCCTCAAGTGTCAGGATATGTTTTCGATAGATGCTGTTGATGTAGTTGAGCATCGAACCGATGGTTGTGCTTTTTCCTGAGCCGGTAACCCCTGCCAGCAAAACCATGCCTTGATCGTAGTGACAGAGCTGCTCAATCGATTCAGGTAAAAACAGGCCACGAAAGTCAGGGATGAAATTATTAATTCGTCGAGCAACGAGTCCAATGTTTCCCAATGATTTCAACATATTGACTCGAAATCGCCATCGAACATTATCCACGTGAATGGTGTGTGAAAAGTCGGCCCCGCCCTCCTCTTCAAAGATTTGTAAGTTACGTTCGTCCATCATTGGCAACAGCAAGTCAACCATCTCTTCCGCTTCAACCGGCGGGCGGTTAAGTGGTCGCAGCGTTCCAGCAACTCTGACCATCGGTGGTTGACCAACCTTCATGTGAAGGTCAGATCCTTCAAGTTTCACCAACGCCTTGAAAATCTTGTCAACTTCCAGTTCGCCCTTGTCTTGCAGAAGACTTTCACGCAACCTCGCAGCGACCGCTTCAGCTGTGTGTGACATATTCGACGGAGCCGCAGGGGTTTTTCCAGATTTAGACGACATAAGAAACGTTTTGATAGAAAGAGATGACGTGAAAAGATAAATCAGACGCCTTGTCCATTACCGACTCAACGATCGTGGCAATGTAATGTCCGCCGGATTGCAACCGTAAGAGCTGCGAGCGTCTGCCCATTGAAAGGCTTGGTTTGAAGAGTCCCTCAACTTTCAGTCCTTCCTGTTCGGTTTAGTCGCTCAGGCCCCGCACACAGTTTAATCCATCTGTGACTGGGGCAAGCGTACTTACCGGTTTGTTCCACCCGCATCTCGACACTATTTTATCGGCTCAGAGGGACTCTTTCCTTGGGAAATCGGGGTGGCATGGCGGAAGGTCACCCAAGTTGCTGCCTGTTGAGCTGGAAATTGTTGTCGTGAGAAGTCTTGAATCCGTTCGTGAAAAACAGGGAAATACCGTGTAATGGTATTCAAGAGTTGCCCGCTTTCAGTGCCTTAGTCGACTTTTTTGCCCTACTCAGACAGGTTGGGACAATTTTAAGTCGATTGGTCACTGTGATCACACTCGGAGGATGAGTCGGGTCAAGGCAGACTTTCAGCGAGGTTTTGGAAAGAGAGGATCGATTGGTCCAGCGTCTTGTGTGGCTGGATTTACCGGACGAGGTCACCATATTACGGTGGAGTTCTTGCGGGGAAGCGATGTTCCGCATGACCGAGCATCATGTCGGCTTATCAAGAGCTTTGAGGATCAGTGTTCTCCGATGCGTCTTGGATAGCCGATCATTTCGTCAGGTGCTTTGGTCGTTTTCCTGTGCGATAGGTTTCCGCATCATCGGTGATCCCACAAGAATATGTGCGTCCAAGCATGAAGGTACCGATGCTCCAACAAGAGGCGAAAAGATTCTTGCGTTGGACTCGGATGGGGAACCGTAACATGTCGCCGCATGGCTGCACCCTTTTCGTGATGTGGTGGTGGTGGGAGCCTTTCTCGGTTCAGGCGATCTCGTTCCGTTTAGTAAAAGTTCAGTTCATGAAATGGCATTGCCAGCTCCTCACCGCGTATCTCATTGCGAAGCAAGCGTTGCATGAAACTTTTTCCGGATAGATTCTGCTCGTAAAAAGATACAACTCTTTGGCTCATCGCTTTTTGTTCCGAGACGGGCATTGATATGACTCGATTAATCGCGTCGACCAATCCCTCGCGTCCTTGAAAGCGGATTGCGTTGATACCGTCTTCAAGATTTGGATGCACTCGATCTCCGTACTCGAGGATGGGGATGGTTCCAACGCTCATCGCTTCGGTGAGATGGTGGCAAATGGGTTGCCTACCGCCGGGACCACAAAGAAAGAACCTAGCCATGGCGAGTGTAGGTAGCCAATCACTTGCCGAAATCGTACTTTTGGCACTGTCAAGAAATACCATGGAATCAACCGACTTGTTTTCCGAGAGTTGACTCGAGCTGCCATTCGGAAATTGGTCGAGAACTCTTGGTGCAAAATGTGATCGAACCGTTGCGAGTACATCCAACCGATTCAAAATGTTGAATTCATTTTCCATCCACGGGGATCCGTATTTGGGTCGTTGGCAACCAGCAAATAAAACGAGGCACTTTTTCCGTTGCGTTTCACGCATTCCATCTAGGCTTTGGGTCGGCAGTTCCCTGAGCGTCCAAGGGTGCATGGGATAGGGCATGACGGGTGGATCTTTGGGCAGATCTCGACCAATTTTCAGGTGCAAATGCCTCAGGTTCCTCTTTGTAATATCCCGCTGTTGATGATCTTTGAGAGGTTGGTCACTTAGGACCAGTGATCCGTGTGTAATCGGAGTGGTGTTGGATTGGTAGGAGACAAAGTCTTCTGACACCATGGCCCTGCCATAAACCTTGTGGACGATTCCGGTAAGAAGCATTTGGTTGCAACGCAACTGCGTGGGTGATCCACATTCAGCAGCGTGATAGGCAATCGAGAAGAGGTGTCTTCCGCCATCAAACATAAGTTGGGTGGTCTTAAGATCAAGCACCAACGGTCTTTCGGAGAGTTCCGCATGACAGGGTTTCTTTTTCTTCAGGATACGATTCGCTCGAACTCGCTCAAACGGATATCGTAAAAAGAGTTTCAATGTCATGGAGCCGGGTCTCAAGCGGGTTTTGGTTCGGCGAAACAGGTCTCACTAAGCTTGGCGTCTTATGAGTTATTCAAAAACCTGACAAAGTTTAGCTTGTTTGGGTCATGACTGTGGCGGTCAACGCGCATGAAAAACGCTCCACCTTATTCATGGTAGAGCGTCTCGAGTTTCAATGAATTTGAAGTGGAAATCCGTTCCAGGAGGGGAGATTCTTCAACTGCGCACTAGGACGGGCAGCGACAGCAAGTTAGCGGGACTTGATCTCTTGTGAACCTGCAGCCTCAGCCCTCAACGTTCAATCCCATACTACGGGCAGTGCCTTGAATCATGAGCACGGCCTGGTCAATGCTGCGAGCATTGAGGTCAGCCATCTTTTTCTCCGCGATTTCTTTGCACTGGTCGAGAGTGACGGTTCCGACCTTCGTTTTGTTTGGAACGCCGCTTCCCTTTGCAATACCGGCGGCTTGCTTAAGCATCGAAGCAGCAGGTGGACTTTTGGTAATAAAATCAAAGCTGCGGTCATTGTAGACCGTAACAATGACGGGAATTGGAGTGCCGTTGTATTCCTTGGTTCGGTCGTTAAACGCCGTCACAAACTGGCCGAGGTTTACACCATACTTACCCAAGGAGGTACCAACCGGAGGCGCCGGGGTTGCTTGACCACCAGGAATCTGAAATTTTGCGACGCCTGTAACTTGCTTTGCCATGACTTGTACTTAAAAACGCTGTCGTGTGATTAAAGTTGTTTTGAAAGGCCACTGTTAGCGAAGGTTGCAGTCGCTGCTTTCTTCGCAAAACAGATGGTTGAAATCGATTCTGGTAAGTCTCGAGTCCGAAGCCCTGCATCTTAATAGCAGAGATGAAACCGGGAAGATCCTCAATGAATAATTACAGAGGTTCTACCTGCCAGTGATCGAGTTCCATTGGAACACTGCGTCCAAAAATATTGATGATGACAGTAACGCGACCGTTGGCCTCGTCCACAGCATCGACGTCGCCTTCCTGGTTTTCGAAATTGCCTTCCTTGACCCGCACTCGATCACCCACTTTGAAGGGGATACCAATTTTGATTTGAGGTTCTTCTTCTTCGTCCACAACGGGACGAGTGACGAACCGCTCAATGTCAGAGGGTTCCATTGGCATGGGCTTGCCGGCGGAACCGGTGAAATCACTGATACCACCGGTCTCTCGAACCAAGAACCAAGTATCATCATTGATCAGCATGTTGACCATGATGTAGCCCGGAAGCAACTTCCTTTTGGTGATTCTCCGCTTACCATCCCGAGTGAAATTAGCCACATCTTCAGTGGGCACAACAATCTCGCCAAAGAACTCTGCCATACCTTCCATGCGAACGCGTTTCCGTAAGGCATCAGCAATGGAATCTTCCCGATTGAAGGCCACCTTGAGGATGTACCAATCCATTTTGGCCTCATCATCGACAGGACTCGCCGGCGTTGCGGCGGGATCGACAGGAGCTGGTGGTGGTAATTCGGGGGCCGCGGAATTGGATTCCTCGGTCTCTGTTTGGTCGTCTGCCGGGGCAGGAGGCTGAACCTCCGAAGCGGTATCCGCGACGGTGGTGTCATCGGTTTGGTCGGAATCGTCTGTCATTTCGGCTTGATTCACTGGCTCATACCCAATCGTGATGGGTTGATCATGGGGAGGAAAGATGGCGCGTTGTCACGAAGTTACATCGTCACTCCGAGTGTGCTGAACACCTGTTGCCAAATGATATCAAACAGGAACAGCGATACGGCTAAGAAAAAAATGGTGAAAATGACAACGAATGCCGCTCGGACCAGTTCATCCTTTCCAGGCCAAGTCACCTTGTTCATTTCGGCTTCGACAGCGATGAGGAAGTCGGCAAAACGAGGCCAATTGACAAGGCGAAAGCCTATCCAAAGTCCTGTCGACGCCAAAGCCGCAGAAATCAATGCGGCAGTTGGCCCGGACGAACTACCTCCTCGCAGCGAGGAGAAAAGCGCCCAGCAGGCCAAAGCGACGATGACCCATATCACCAGGCACGTGAGTTGTCGAACAATACGACCCTGATTGGGTTTGTAGACCCCGGCGTGAAATAGCTCACGCATCAGGGGCGGACTGTTGGTTCCTGCAATGTCTCGGGACACCCGTTGCACTCCTGCTTGAGTTGTTAGGTTGGCCGATGATCCATCCATGAATCAGGCGTTCACGCGTTTCACCGTCAGCGTATAAATTACATCGGAGTTGATCTGAGGTCGACCTGCTCGCCACGTCCAAATCAAAACCGCAAACGGGGGGGGATTTGCAAAAAAGCAGGGGCGGAGGGACTTGAACCCGCAACCGCTGGTTTTGGAAACCAGTGCTCTGCCAATTGAGCTACACCCCTATTCTTCGGGCTTGGAAACGACCTCGACACGAGATCCTACCGCATCAGCCCCTAATCACCAATGACCAACGAAGGTAATTCCCTCGTTGGTCATCAGGATGATTCTACACCTATCAATGGTGATTACTCGAGGATCTTGGTAACAACACCACTACCAACGGTGCGGCCACCTTCGCGAATCGCGAAACGAACCCCATCATCCATCGCGATTGGCTTATGCATTTCGACTTCAACTTTCACGTTGTCGCCGGGCATGCACATTTCTGCACCTACCAAGTTTGCCGTTCCGGTCACGTCAGTGGTTCGGAAGTAGAACTGTGGTCGGTAACCGCTAAAGAATGGAGTGTGACGTCCGCCCTCGTCCTTGCTGAGGCAGTAAACCTCTGCTTCGAACTTGGTGTGAGGTGTGATACTGCCTGGCTTTGCCAGCACTTGACCACGTTGGATGTCTTCTCGCTTCACACCACGAAGCAGGCAGCCAACGTTATCGCCAGCGCGCCCTTCTTCCATTTCCTTTCGGAACATTTCAACGCCGGTGCAGGTTGTCTTGTGCGAATCAGCCGAAAGGCCAACGATTTCGACTTCTTCACCAACCTTGACAACGCCACGCTCGACACGACCGGTCGCAACAGTACCACGACCTTCGATTGAGAAGACGTCCTCGATCGCCATCAGGAATGGCTTGTCGTCTTCACGAACAGGCTCAGGGATGGCTGCATCCAAGGCATTCATGAGATCAGTGATGCACTGACTGGCATCTGGATCACTTGGATTGTTGTAAGCAGGGAGGGATGAACCGCGGATGACAGGAACGTCATCACCGGGGAAGTCGTACTTGCTAAGCAATTCACGAGCTTCTAGTTCAACCAACTCGAGCAATTCCTCATCGTCGACAAGGTCGCACTTGTTGAGGAAGACAACGATGTAAGGCACACCAACCTGGCGTGCCAAGAGAACATGTTCTTTGGTCTGAGGCATTGGGCCATCAGCCGCGGAAACCACCAAAATAGCACCGTCCATTTGGGCGGCACCGGTGATCATGTTCTTAATAAAGTCGGCGTGGCCCGGGCAGTCGATATGAGCGTAATGACGATTGTCAGACTCATACTCAACGTGAGCAACTGCGATCGTGACCGTTTTGGTCGAGTCACGAACGGTACCGCCCTTGGCGATGTCCGAGTATCCCTTTGCTTCAGCCAAGCCCTTAGCGGCTTGGACTGCAAGGATAGCACCCGTGGTAGTCGTTTTCCCATGGTCAATGTGGCCGATGGTCCCGACGTTCACGTGGGGCTTTGTACGATTAAAAGTTTCCTTAGCCATTTCTAATTCACCTGCACCTGACCGTGCCATTACTGAAAGGAGATACGCTCCAGCTCAGCCCAAATTCTCAATGCCCGCGTTCACACTCACGGTTTGATCATCGAGTCTTCGGCCGCACAAGTCGAGCTCGTTCAACAGTATCGAAACGAATTTGACAATTCACATCCCACCTTAGGATGCGATTTAACACTCCAGTTTGATCGGTATACATCTTTGATGCGATTACTGCATCGATGCAACGCGGCAGATAGTTGTCGCGAAAACTTCTGGATCTTGCAATCGCCATTCCAGAAAAAGTCTTGGCATTCAACCGCATTACCAACTAACCGGATCAAAAATACCGGTTTTGCCCTGTTGGGCACCGTAAATGGCCCCGTTTTTGTCGTCGCAACTAAATTTGCCTCTCGATCACGACCGCATTTATTTTTTCGACACTTTTTTCAGTTGCAGCCGTGTCGATCATGATCCGCCGAGATTTCGCGGCGATTGGCAGCTTTCAGGAGGCGACCCTCCTGAGCATTGAAGCTCAAAATTGGTGATCAAACCCGCAGTTGATGCTCTTCGGGGTCATTGCCCAGGCTCACGGCCACTTCGAACCTGTTCGCTTTTGAGGCAGATGGGTTGGCTCTCGCGGTGGAACTGATCTCCGAGAAGCATTCCTGCGTAGGAAACTTGCTCGGCTCGGCCCCCAAAGCAGAGCTGCTGATGGGACTTGAACCCATGACCTCTTCCTTACCAAGGAAGTGCTCTACCACTGAGCTACAGCAGCGAAACAACAAAAAGCGGGTGAAGGGGATCGAACCCTCACAACCAGCTTGGAAGGCTGGGGCTCTACCATTGAGCTACACCCGCGTTACGAAAGATCCACCCTTTGGAAGGATCCCTCGCGTTTAGCGACTCTACAAGTACTGTACGTTCATCCCGATGGCTTGTGCCGCGAATTGCTACCTTTTGGTCAACTTTTGGCGACCGAGGCCAGATTCAAAGCTCAAGTCATCAGTGGATGGAATGGGGGCTACAGGATTTGAACCTGTGTAGGCGTAGCCAGCGGATTTACAGTCCGCCCCCTTTAACCACTCGGGCAAACCCCCAAATTTCTCTGCTCTCGGCGACGCACTGCAAACAGCGGTCACACCTTGATCTTGGTTTTTTTTTAAACCCCGTCAATCGGTGGAAACGTTCGAGCAGATCAAATCAACCAAAATTCTGGCTCTCATCGAGGATTTGTCTGCTCGAATCCAACCCAAATCTCATTCTGATGCTCAAAAGAGCCAGCGGAGGGACTCGAACCCACGACCGGCTGATTACAAATCAGCAGCTCTGCCAACTGAGCTACACTGGCGCCCTACCGATACATTTCGCAGTCCCTGGCGATCGAAACATGTGTTTGTGTCGATGCAACTGACAAATCGGCTCCCAAGTTCTCTTCGATCTCTTGATGATCTCGACCTTTGCGTCGAATCGATCGAATGAGAAGGCAGGGTGACCGTTCCGCCAGCGTCCTAGAACGCGTCCTGATGCAATCCTTTGCCCAAATTGCTCTCGCGATTGAAGGGCTAGAATCGTTCGGCACGGCAGAGTGTAGCGACCCGACACAATCGGGCAAGGTTAATCTGGCTCGTTGCGAAGTATTCTCATGAGATTTTGGCCACTTTTGCCCGTGTTTGAGACGCCAGTACGATGTTTGGAAGGGTTCGGTGCAGCAACCGCTTGCATCCCAAATGGAAACCACGCAACCGCCATTGCACTCCGGTGCTGTGAGGCACCTGCGATTTCATGGTGAGTCAGCAAGGCCTTTTGATATCCCGTGGGGATAATTTGGAAATGAACCTGAGGGAAACAGCCGCTGCAAGAAGGCTGTGGTGACCCTCATGGCCTGGCAAGGCCGGGTCTCCGTGAGAGACGACAAGTCGCCGAATCACGCCTGAACTGGTTTCGGAAAGTTCTGGCTCTATTCATTCACATTCTCGAGCGCAGGGGAGTTTCTGGTGCGAGATCTGTTGCCTCTCAATCGAGTTGGAGAGGGGGCAGGTCCGTAAAATCACTTTCGGTTGGCCCTGCTAGCTCGTTTTTGGCCCGCTACTGTCGCTGTGCTGCGAGGCCTTGTCTCGATGGTTGGGGTTGTCGATTCGCTTCCATCGCATCACTGCGAGTCATTTCAAGCTAGCGTCCGAATTTGATACGCCACTTCAACAGTCGAATTCACATGGCCCATTTTTTTGGCGCTGGAAATGAGGGAGGTGCGGCGGTGCTGGCGCCTAGCAATGTGCCGCGGTGCTGGCGCCTAGCAATGTGGGGAGGTGCTGGCGCCAATAAAAAAAGCTTGGAATTGAAAACTCAATTCCAAGCTTTTGCATATTGAAGGATCCGAGAGCATCACCCTCGGCATGGTCGGTGCAGTGCTTGAGGCAGGTCTTCTACCTCGTGGGGACTGCCCGACTCTAGCCTGTCTTCGCAGTCTTGACAGTTGCAATGATCACGCTGGCAACTTTGTACGGATCAGCATTGGAGGCAGGGCGACGATCTTCTAGGTAACCGTTCCAGCCGTGTTCGACGGTGTGGATCGGAATTCGAATCGAGGCACCGCGATCGGAGACACCGTAGCTGAACTTGTCGATCGATTGTGTTTCGTGAAGACCGGTAAGGCGTTGATCATTTTCCGCCCCGTAGACTTCGATGTGTTCTTTGATGCGTGGCTCAAAAGCCTGGCAGACAGCTTCAAAGGTTTCCTTGCTACCCGCAGTGCGAAGTAACGTGTTGGAGAAGTTTGCGTGCATTCCGCTACCGTTCCAGTCACCTTTGACTGGCTTGCAGTGCCAGTTGATGCCGAGTCCGTATTTTTCGGCGGTACGCTCAAGCAGGTAGCGGGCAACCCAGATTTGGTCGCCTGCTTCCGCTGCGCCTTTTGCAAAAATCTGGAACTCCCACTGGCCCGTCATCACTTCAGCGTTGATACCTTCGACGTTCAAGCCAGCTTCCAAACACTGCTCAAGGTGCTCTTCCACCACCTCGCGTCCCACTGCATTGCCAGCTCCAACACTGCAGTAATAAGGACCTTGCGGAGCAGGAAAGCCTTCCGGTGGGAATCCAATTGGCTTGTTAGTTTCCAGATCCCAGATGGTGTATTCCTGTTCAAAGCCGAACCAGAAGTCGTCATCGTTATCGTCGATCGTCGCACGCCCATTGCTCTGGTGAGCGGTGCCATCATGGTTGAGTACTTCGCACATCACCAAGAAACCGGTCCCGATTCGATCTGGATCGGCACAAACAAATACAGGCTTCAGAAGGCAATCGGAGGAGCCGCCGGGAGCTTGTTCAGTTGAGGAGCCATCAAAGCCCCACATTGGCGCGTCTTCGACGTTGCCGCTGAAATCTTCAACGATCTTGGTCTTGCTGCGAAGGCTCTGGGTAGGCTTGTAGCCGTCGAGCCAGATGTATTCCAACTTGCACTTAGTCATTTGCTTGATTCCCCTTGTGAATCAGTGATGTGGGATTTTGAAAACGACGCTAATGAAAATGAAAATCACGTCGTTCGAAAACAATCAAATTCTGCGGAAACCTACCTAACTCCTCCGCCCGAACCCGCTCATCGCGTTGATCCCTTCGACTTGTGCCGTGTTGAACAACAAGTGATAAGGATGAGACAACATCACACTCCATCGCTAGCCGTCTTGAACTTCGGCATTAAAAATAACGGAATTTGAGTGGAGCGAAAGTGCTGTCTTCACTGAGTTTTTGCTCAGCGACGCTATGTCCCAGTTAACCGGGGCAATCAGCGACCGACTGTTTTAGCAGCCTAAGCGGCAAGCTTTTGCTGAAATCTCAAGGATTCCATTGGGTAAGTTGATTGGATTGGTGAAGACGTTCCAGGGTCTTCACTGTCTGCCGTGTTTGACTGGTTAAGCGATTTCCTCAGCAAGCAAGGGAAGCTGTCCTGCCAACGATGCGGATTGATGGCGGATCGGTCGCCGGTGTGTTGCCGTGTGTTTGCATCACTTACGTCAAAACGGATGCAGGAATTATTCCTGCCCAACCAGGTTGGTGCTGCACAGGCCTCGGTCGCTTCTTGTATCTCTGCAAACCGTTCGATGCGTTTGAAAAGGCTGGATGGGTCGTTCAGTTCTCAGAGATCTTTTTCTGCATCGTCAATCCACTCAAGCGGCTTAGGTGAGATGAATCAGTTGTGCTGCCCCCCGACCAAGCGGTTCTAAGCCGCCAAGCGATGTCAGTTTTGCAAGGCAAACACCCGCATCCATGTTCCGGTCGGTCTGGTGAATCTGTGGATTGATTATCCAGATGGGTTGGGCATGGAGCGGTTCGGTTTCGTCATTGACAACCTGCTTACCCTCGCGACCTCTCACTCTACGTGGTCGTTCTCACGCCCCGAATCTCTGATCTCTGATCTCGGAATCTCTGATCTCGGAATCTCTGATCTCGGTAAAACGAAGGCATGTCGGATCCTGCTTTGCTTGGCCATCGAGTATCCCCCATTGATCTCATGATCATTCAAACGAATCTTCGACTTTCGTGGAGCCGCAGTTTCCCTTGGGAAATATCCATGCCTTGGTCGCCCCAAAAAGACATCAGCGTCGACTCGGCGAGACCGTCCTTTCCCAGCCTGTCAAGGATGCAGTTGGCCAGTGAGCTAGGCCTTGCATGGTTCCGCAAATTGTTTGGTTTGCTGTGTTAATGGGTCGTCAAATGGTTGCTGATACGAGTTGTGAAATGATTGACACCTTGCGAAATGATTGACACCGGGTGTTTGGCATTTTTTTTCGGCTACTCGACAAGTGACCATCGGTCAGATTGCTTTGGAGTTAATGGGCTGGGGTTAATGGGCTGGAGTTAATGGGCTGGAGTTAATGGGCTGGGGTTAACGGGCAATCAAATCTCGAGTCCGTTGAAGGCTGGTCATGATCCAGTGTGATTTCTGATTGCACCACTTTAGGACGTCAATCGTCCTCGGAAGAATGGCTCATTACGAAAGTGCATCGAATGGGTTTCTGGAATGGGTTTCTCGGATAGGTTTCTTGGATACGTTTCTTGGACGGGTTTCTTGGAGCGGCTGATCAATGGGTGTCGTTCACTGAATCGATGCAGGCAATTTTTTTCTGGCAGTCGCTGAGTCGATCGAGTTGAAGGACTTTGGGGAAGAAAGTAGTTTGTGTGGTAATTCTGGCGTCTTTTGGCTGCTCAACTTATGGTTGCGTGCTGTTGTCGCGCAGTTCCTGCTCGGGTTCTCCGGATCCCATCCCTAGAATTTAGGTGCCAATGCCTTATTCTTTTACATGAGGCAGATCCCACGTTTGTGATTCTCCGCGTAAGTCCGCCGGGCCCATGGATGCCTGATGACCACTTGCGGCGAAGCATTGCCGAGGGGCGACTCGATTGACTCGGCATCAATGTTTGCATTATCGATTGGTATCCATTGTGACGCGATGAGTACCAGTTGAGATCGGTTTTGCGAACTCGATTGATCGCTTCTGCCTGTTGTTTTTTCCTACCCTACCACGCCTCTCCAAGCAGTATCAAAACAATGAAAGTCGCAACATTTGACACCGATAAAGGCACGATTCGCATTGAGTTGTTTGCTGAACAGACTCCCAAGACAGTCGAAAACTTTGAAACATTGTGTGGCAAAGGTTTTTATGACGGCCTCGCATTCCACCGAGTGATCAGTGACTTCATGGTTCAAGGTGGGTGTCCTTTGGGGACTGGTACAGGCGGCCCCGGTTATCAATTTGAAGACGAGTTCGACCCGTCGCTTAAGCATGATGGTCCCGGTGTATTCTCGATGGCCAACGCGGGTCCCAATACCAATGGATCTCAGTTTTTTATCACTCACGTTGCTTGCCCCCATCTGGATGGTCGGCACAGCGTGTTTGGTAAGGTCATCGATGGCCAAGACGTGGTTGATTCCATTGAGCAGGGCGACATCATGAAGACGGTCAAAGTGACCGAGGAGTAGGTCAGGCAGGCTCTTTTGGCATGCAGGGTGTTGGTGCCTGTTCACCACCCTTGTTTTCCCGTGGAGAAGAGCCCAAATTAATTGAGGCTTGCGCCCTGTGATTGGTGTGGGCCTCAGGCGGAGTTGTTTCCCTGATGCTTAAGGCTTCAGGTGCTTAAGGCTTCAGGTGCTTAAGGCTTCAGGTGCTTTGCAGGCTCGACGCTGCGTAAGATTGCTGCCGAGAAATGAATTCGTTCAAGGTGAACCGACGGGTTTGCCTCTCTTTGGCCTGACCTTTCGGTCAGCGGATTCCTGTTCGACCGTCTCGGTCGGGGCTGCTTCGATGGTGAGTTGGTTTCGGTGATTCCGGCACACCTGAAAGATCCTCTTGTTCCCTGCAATCCGTTGCGAACTTACGCCATCAAGCCTGCTGTTTTCTCGCAGTGGTCAAAGCTCAGGTTCAGGGTTGATCCGTCATGCGTAAGGTGATGCCTGGTGTCCTGATGGTAACGTAGGCACTCATTTTGTTTCTGAAGTTCAAGTCTGGGTGATCCTGCGCTGGTGAGTGCAGTGATCGAAACCAGTGATCGAAACCAGTGATTTCAACCAGTGATTTCAACCAGTGCCATGCCGAAAAAGTAAACAGTCGATTTGTCTTTGCAGATTTTGGTGGCAATGGATTATCCTGATTGGGTTAAGCTGAGCGTGGTTCAGGTAGTCGCAAAAGACAGAGGTTGCGATATGGAAGAAGGAAATCCAGTCTTGGCTGCGTGGATTGTGTCGCAGTCTTGAGCGTGATAGGCCACTGGTGTTTTTTACGGACTTGGCAATTTTGTGACGAATTAATTTGCTGACGGGATCGTTTTTTAAGTGAGATTATTTCCACACGGGATCATTGAACGGAAGATCAGTTGATGGTGCGAACATGATTGGCAATCCGATTAGCTTGCTGCTGCGATGGCTCGTCGGTGGAGCAGTGGGAACGCTGTTGATCGCTGCATCCTCTCCCTGGTTTGTGCGAAGCTATCTTCCACTGCAGGTTGATTCAACGAGAAACACGTGGACGCTCCCTGCAGGCAAACTGTACCGCTGGCGAAGCGAGGGGTATGCGGATTCAAGCATTGGTCCTTTGGGGATGCCGGGTCGAACATCACCTTTGATTCAGGGGGATCAAGATGGTTTAGAAAGGCGGTCCGAATCTCTGGGAGGCAGTGATCCCGTCTCTGATGGAAAGATTGTAAATCGTGCCTCGGAAGCACGCGGCAAGCGAACGAAAATCGCTTTGTGGGGAGACTCACAGGTGGAGGGGGTCTGCGTCTCAGATCATGAAAAAATCTTTGCATGTGCGGAACGCTTGGGGGCGTTTGACGTTTTCCCTCTTGCTCGAAGTGGTCAGGACGCGGCGGACTGGTTAACGCAAATGTCGGCGGTCGAGGCTGAGTTGCAGATTGATTTACACGTCTTCTTTGTGTCCGACTTGGAGGATTTGCTATCGGTGGACAAAGCACCGCTTGCACCACCGAGTTTCGATGAGGAGGTGAATGCAAAGTCCGCAATTTCTGCTTGGTTACCGGCTTTTGTGATTCAAGGAGCCAGGTACCTGCTAACTGAGGCAGATGGTGCAACTCGACGTCGGCTTCGCTTCACGGTGGGGCCCGTTCGAAATGATTCAGATGGCGATGATTCAGATGGCGATACGCTCGATTCGAAATACCAAGAGCGTTCGGTGAAGGGGAAGTCGAGAGATTTGGCTCAATCGCAGAGTTGGGATCAGACGTTTGAAATCATTCGACGAGCGACTAGGTTACCCGTGATCATTTTTGACGCGCCCGTAACACCACAGGTGATTGATGGACAGGTTCGGGTAATGACCGAAAAGGATCCTGTTTATTTGGCCATGCGAGATTCGGCGCAGCGAAATGGATTGTGGGTGGTCACTGCTCGTGATTCTCTTTTGGCATCAGCTCGCCAAGGTCATTGGCCTCATGGTTTTCACAATGGCCAGTTCGGCGTTGGTCATCTCAATGCAACCGGAAATGCTGTGGTTGCCTCAGTGTTGGCCGAGGCAATGAACCCGATGGATGGTTTGATGATTTCATCACCTCCCGTGCAATTGGAGCAAACAATTGAAGCTCTGGGGGGGCGTTAGCCAGCAATGCTTTTCACACAAATCGAGTTTCTGTTTTTCTTCGCGATTGTCATTCTGTTTGCTTGGGTATCTCGGGAACGCCAGACGCGTCACGCTGTTTTATTGGTTGCCAGCTATTATTTTTACGCTTATTGGGATTACCGTTTTTGTGGTTTGTTGCTGCTTTCTACGGTGGTTGACTTTTGGGTAGCGACGCATTTACATCGGGCCGAGTCGACGCGTGGGAGGCGAGGGTGGTTGTGCGTCAGTCTCGGGGTCAATCTTGGTGTTCTGGGACTCTTTAAATATTTCAACTTCTTTATCGACTCCGCTGCACCTTTACTTCAGTCCTTGGGGCTGGGCACTTCCTCTTTGTCGATTGTGCTGCCAGTTGGGATTTCTTTCTATACTTTTCAAACGCTCAGCTACACCATCGACGTGTATCGAGGTGTTTTGAGGCCAGTGGATCGCTGGATCGACTTTGCGTTGTACGTTTCATTTTTTCCGCAACTTGTTGCTGGGCCGATCGTTCGAGCAAGAGAGTTTTTGCCCCAGTTGGCGTTTGTGCCGACTTGGTCCTCCCGGCGGTTTTATGCTGGTGGCCAACAGATGTTGCGAGGTGCATTTAAGAAAGTGATTCTTGCGGATCGCTTGGCGGAAATGGTAGATGTTGTTTTTGCCGGTCCTGAACTTTATAGCGGACTAACGATTCTTATTGCCGTTGTCGCCTACGCGGGGCAGATCTACTATGACTTTTCTGGTTACAGTGACATGGCGATTGGTGCCGCAAAAATGCTCGGGTACCGGTTTCCTGTAAACTTTCGACATCCCTACCTCGCAACATCGCTCAGCGATTTCTGGCGTCGCTGGCACATGACGCTTTCCAGGTGGTTGCGAGACTATCTCTATATCTCTCTTGGTGGTAGTCGTCGTGGTACCGCAAGGACTTACTTGAATTTGCTGTTGACGATGTTGTTGGGAGGCTTGTGGCATGGTGCCGCTTGGACCTTTGTCTTGTGGGGGGCTTGGCATGGAATTGCCCTGGCGATTGAACGATGGTGGCAGGATCAGCGGTCGCGAGGTTTACAAGGATCCATGGGCAACGGATATTCAGTTCTGAAACGCTTGCTGGGAGGTTCGTTAACCCTGTTAATTGTCTTGGTTGGTTGGGTTCTTTTTCGAAGTGAAAGTATTTCCCAGACAACTGTTCTACTAAAACGAATCGTGACGCTCTCTGATGGCATCAACTGGTTTCCTCCGCTTGCTCTTCTTGCGGTTGGATGCCTTGTCTTGGAGCATCTTGCCTGGCGAACGCGATTGCGTCGCGCCATGAGATTGCCGTACGCAGCGTGGTATAGCCCCGTGTTCACTGCAATCTTGATCTGGGTACTACTGCTCTACGCACCTCGCGGCTTTCGACCTTTTGTCTACTTTCAATTCTGATGGGGCTGCAGGCTGAGAGAGTTGGTCAGTTCATCGGCAGGCATCTTGCCTGGGTTGGGCATCCGGTTAGCGATGGGTACCTGCTGGATGCGTTCAGGATTTAGGACTCAGTGATCACTGACCTGCAGGTCAGACCAGTTAATTCGATGTCGTTTTGAGGTCACACGCAGGTAGGTCAATGTGAGCGCTGAGATCGTTCCTAGGGCGATTGCAGCAGCGATGACAAACATAATCATGATTTGATAACGCACTGCCTGCATTGGTTCTGCGCCAGCGAGTAACTGACCTGTCATCATCCCTGGGATGCTGACAATTCCGGCCACCGACATCGTGTTGAGAATCGGGATCATTGCCGCACGCGTTGCGTTGACGATGGAGGGCCGGCAGCTTTCCCATCTCGTCGCCCCGAGCACCAGAAGTGACTCAATTTCATCACGGTTCGTTGTCAGTTCTCTGAGGAATCTTTCCATTCCCAAAGAAATTCCTGTTAGTGAATTGCCAAGCACCATGCCCAAAAGTGGAATCAACACCGATGGACTGTGCCAAGGTTCGGGTTTGACAATTAACAACAGCGTGATTCCAGTCACAATCCAGCTGCTCATCCAGATGGAGACAATGGCGGTGGTGTGGATCGAGCGATAGCGGGTCTGTGTTCTGCGAACCACCGAGATTCCCGCAATCAAGGTCATGACCCCGGCGAGTCCCAGAACCGGAAAAAGCAACGCCAAGGCAAAGATTTGTTTTAGGATCAGGCCGATCAGCAATAGTTGAATCACCATTCGAGAGGCGCTGATCAGCAACTGCTTTGCGATGCCTAATTGCAATGTAATCGATAGGATCACGTTGATCACAAGCAGCGTGGATGCAACTCCGACCTCAATCCAGCTAAGCTGCAAGAGGTTGGTTGAGGTTTGTTCTAACTGACTCAGTAGAGGTGGGAGCAAGTCTTTCAATGGGGTCGCTCCAAATCTAATGTTCCATCGATTATTTCAATGACATGATCTGTAAGCCGCTGAACTTGTGCATGATCATGCCCTGCAAAGATCAATGACCTTTTAAGGTGGTCGGTGGGCTGGCCAGCGTTGTTGTGGACTGGGTCCTGCCAGTTCTCAAGTACTGTTTCGAAGCGTTGGGTTGAGATCGAATCCAAGGAGGCCGTTGGCTCGTCCAGCAACAGGGTTCTTGGGTTAAGTAGCAGGCCGCGAACGAAAGCGACAACTTGTTGTTCCCCACCACTGAGGTGCTTTGCATTCTGTTCGAGAAAAACTTTGTCCCGATTCAAAAGGTCCAAGAATCCCAGTGCTTTTTCTTCGTCAAAATCATTGGTAGCCGCCGCGAACAAAAATGGCTTGGCAAGATTGTCCCTTACCGTACCGGGATACATCGTGGGTCGTTGTGGCAGGTACAGAATCTCTTGCCGGTAGTGGGGTATGGCTTCCGGTGGGATCGGTTGACCATGATGAAGGATTTCACCATTTTGAACTGGATCCAGTAAAGCCATTGCTCGAAGGAAGGTCGATTTTCCGCATCCGCTTGGGCCGATAAGTCCCAGTCGATCACCGGGGAAGAGTTTCAGGTTTGCGGAAAAGAGAAGTGTTCGGTCAGAGACAGGATCGTGTCGTGAAACGTCACGTGCTTCGATGATGGGTTCTTGGTTCAAGTGAGCGATCCTCGTCATGCCGGCACGTGGTTCTACTGATCGTGTTTGAATCGCTGCAGCGGGGCTTTAAGCGTAACAAAAAGATTTAGTTTTGGCAGGACGCAAGGACTGCTGTGTTTGATCAGGTTGTGTTCCGTGAGCCGATATTTTGTTGCGACGGTTGGCCAGTTTTTTTCGGGATATGTAACGCTTGCTTATGGATGTGGCGTGTCATCAATGTTTTTGTTGGGATTCCATAGCCGATCGTTGGAGATTGCCGGGTGGCCGTCATTAAACTTTTGGTTTTAGTCCATTCGGCGTTGCAACGGCGGAACGCGGGTTCTCTGGCCAGTGGTGTTTGGGGTACCGGCGTCGAAGTTCTTTACGTACGTGTTGGTAGGTCACATCCCAAAAGTTGCCTAAGTCATCGGTGATCTGCTGTGGTCGATAGTTGGGGCCCAATAGATGAAGTTGCATGGCTACTTTTCCACCGGCTATTCGGGGTGTTTCCTGCCATCCAAAGATTTCTTGGATTCGCACTTCAATTCTGGGTGGCTTTGAGTCCTCGTAATGAACGGGGGTTGATTTGCCGCAGGGTGTGTCGAGGATTTCCGGCGCGAGCTGGTCAATTTGTCTTAGCTTTTCATAAGCGATTCGGCCCTTGATGTGATCCAGCCATGGAGCTTTTCTAAGTTGCGCCCAAGAGGTTCTGGCCCGGCAAAGTGTTTCTAGGATTTCCAGATAGACCGAGTTGTCAATCTCCGTTAATCCGAGTTCCGGAAGTTCAATGCGTAGTAGTTTGACTCGTGCAACGAAATGACGAAGCGCATCGTTGCTAGGCATGACCTGATCGAGGTTGTCGCTGGCGGCTCGAAAAAGTTTTTCAGCCACTCGTGGACTCGGTTCACAAGTGATGGGCACATCGCGGATGACGAGGTCATGGGTCATGATTCTGCGTCTTGCTACGATCGCCCGTTTTTCTTTCTCAAAAAGAAAAGTGTCTTCTTCAGTGAATTCTGTTGAGTCGATCCACTCCAGATTGACGGCAGTTGCAAGTCGTACCTTTGCTTCGATCCCTTTTGAGTCGAGATCAAGGCAGAGGAAAAAATCACTAGTTTGCACCTCACTTCCAGAATGGATTCGCACCCCGCGACCTCCGGAGAGAATTCCCCGCGGTTCATGCTGCGACGCGAAATCCTTGCCTTTTGCTTCGTCTTTTTTTGCCTGTTTTTTTCTTTCCTGCGATCGTCTTTTTGCCAGACGGTCTGGAAATGCGGCGAGAAGGGATTGCCGAAGGAGAGTGGACAAGTGGATTGATGAATGGATCTTCGCTTCCGGTGGCTCGGCCTCAACTGAGATCTGTTGCACCTCATGCTCTAGCTGCTCGGCGACCTTGAGGACTTGCTTTGCGGCATTTGTGTTGGCGACTGAGTTTGGTTTTTGCTGAGCGAATGAGAGGAGTTCTTGGATTCTCGGCCACAGATCGCATTCGAGCATTACTTCCGATGACGAATGGTTTAGAGAAGAATTGTTGTTTTGTTCATTGGTTGGCAAGTCGCTTTCTGCGATTATTTGGTGAGCATTGTTGAAGCCTCGGGCATTGTCAAATGGGTCCCTTTCGCTCAGCAGTGCCGCGGCGATTGAAGCAATCCTTACGATGTTTCTCCGCTTTGCTTCAATCATGAATCGAGCTAATCGAGGCGTGATCGGAAGCCGCGCCATCAACGAGCCGATCTCGGTCACTTTTCCAGAGGGATCAACGGCGTGCAATTTTCCGAGAAGTGTTTGCGCAAGATCGATTGCCTGTTTTGTTGGTGGAGTCAACCAAGGGAAGTCTGTCGCATCCTTCTCGCCCAAGTTTGCCAAGGTTAATACGACGTTGGTTAGATCGCCGCGAGAGACCTCGGGTACATCGATTGCCCGCCTTGAGCTTTGCATGGCTATTGGCCAAAGCCTGTGGCATTTTCCGGGGCCGGTTCGTCCTGCACGGCCAGCACGTTGGTCTGCCGAAGCTTTTGAAATCGGTTGAATCTGCAACCGTGGTAGCCCGACATTGGGATCATGATTGAGGACTCTGGCCAATCCGGTGTCGATCACAGTCGTGATTCCGGGGATCGTGATTGAAGTCTCTGCAACATTCGTCGCAAGGACAACTTTTCTCTTCTTTGAGGGACGAAGCACTCTGTCTTGCTTCTCGGCGGGCAATGCACCATAGAGTTCCATGATGGCAATGTCACCCCATGGATGACCCGTCGTTTGATGCAGAGAAGAGAGGCGTTTTTTGACACTTCTGATTTCTCCAACGCCTGGCAGAAATACCAGGAGATCTCCGATTCGTTCACTCAACTGAGTGACAATGCAGTTGAAAACTTTTTCGTCCATCGGCTGGCGATGGAATTGCTCGTCATATTCAATTTCTACCGGAAAGGATTTGCCATGACTCTCCAGGGAAACTGAGTTTTCAAGAAAAGATAAAAGCGGCTTTGGGTCGAGCGTTGCGGACATGATGATGACTTGCAGGTCTGGTCGAAATGTCCTCCGAATGCGTTCAATCATCCCTAAAGCTAGATCCATTTCCAAGGTGCGTTCATGGAATTCGTCAAGGATCACGCAACCTACGGATTCAAGCAACGGATCGGCGATCAGTCGACGCAGAAGCAGTCCAGTTGTAACCGCCAGGAGCTGTGTTTCGCCGCTTGCTTTTTTATCAAAGCGTACGTGGTATCCGATTTCTGCACCTAGTTTTGTCCCGCGGATTTTTGCAATTCGACTTGCCGTCGCTCTCGCGGCCACCTTGCGTGGTTGCACCAGAATGATCTGTTGTTCAGAGGTAACGCCGCTGTCGAGAATTGCGGGTGGTACCAGAGTCGATTTGCCGGCGCCCGGTGGCGCTTTTAGGATGACGGGACGCGAGTTCTTCAACGCCGCAATTGCGTCCGGCAAACAGTTTGAAACCGGAAGCTTCTCGCCTGTTGTCATTGCGCGTTCAGCTCGCCGAGTTAATGGGGGATGAGATCGTTCGTTGGTGGAAAACTACTTGAGGTGTCGATTGGCAAATTTCAGGTACTGCATCCAGTCAAAATCAGTTACATCGTGTTTCCCGGTGCGCAGGTGGTAGCCGATTGTTCCCTTGGCAACCGGCTGGTCCGCGGGCGGGCTGGTTTGAGGAGGTGCTTTGTCACCCATTCCATCGGTACCAAGCAGCCGATAGACCGGATCGGATTCAACGCATGCAAGGAACTCGCCTTTTGGATCGGCCCATTGGTCGCCCGTCGCGCTGGCAACGTAAACTGCTCGCGGCGCAATTAACGAAATGAGCTGATGCTGATCGACCGGGCAAGCGTTTTCGTTCTCGTTGTACTGAAGGTAGTTATCGCAAAACCAGTGAGGAAATGACGTGTTGATCCGCCCGATCGTTTCACCGATGGCGCGACGACTGATCGCTGCACCACCGCAACCAGAATTATTGCTGATCACCAATTTGAACCGCTCGTCGGTCGCGCCTGCCCAAAGGGATGTTTTGCCCAGTCTTGAGTGACCAAACACAGCAACGCGAGAGCCGTCAATCATGGAATCCATCTCGAGGTAATCCAATGCGCGGCTGAGCCCATAGGCCCATCCCGCGATGCTGCCCCATTTTTCTTTCTTGGGAATGGATTTTGCTTCCGTCCGCAATGCGCGATGGATACCATTTTCAAACTGATCATCGAAGTCTGGATCGATGTCACCGTAATAAATGGTGACAAGCGCGAAGCCTTGGTCAATCATCATTGCCACTGGCCAACGGCTCGAGGCGACTCCACGTGCGGATTCATTCGCCTTGTTGTCGGTCGTCGTACCTTGCCGATTTCGCATCCAGTTTTGATTCAGGCTAATGCTTGGATCTGGGTCAACGCTGTGGTTGCCCTGGAAATTCAAGCCCAGAAAGGCTGGTGATTTGACGGCGTTTTTCGGCGTGTAGATCAGCAACCGCATCGTTGTCGACGCTTCACCCTCTCCCACGGTGACATCGACCTCACGGCGGATGGCTTTGCCGTTGACGGCATCCATTTTCGTGCTGATGAGTTCATGAGAAATGGAGCAAGCTTTGGGAGCCGTTCCATAAACCTGTTCGGAGAAAATCTGAATTAGTTCAGGTCGGCGAATTTGCTTCCATTGTTTAGCAGACTGCACCACACTTCCACTTTTGGTGACCAGTGCAGGGGGCAGTTCATATTCAGGGATTTTTGCTTCGTCATAGTTGGCAACAAACTTTGTTTGACCGAAAGTAAGTGTTGGTAATCCGAATAGAGCGAAGCAGACGCCGGTGAGAGCAAGGCAAGGTAACTGCGAGACTCGGCCCTGGCTGTGAAGTATTGGCATTGGATTCTCTGTGGGTGAGCAGGGGGTGGGAGCATGGGGGTGGCAGCATGGGAGTGAGCATGCGAAGCGACGCCAGTCCGCATTCTAGGCGTAATTCACTGAGGCCGTTCTGATTGTGGCATGAATTATTGGCGAAAACCAACATGGTTGCAAAAACTATCCCAAAGGCTCGTGTCTGGCCTCAGCTTATCAGACAATTCAAAAGCGTCTGATGTTGCGTTTTTCAGTCGAACCTTTGCAAGAACGGACAGGCGAACTTTCAGATTAGATGCTTGTCTCATTGGAAACGTTCCTGATTGCCATTTTGAATCAGGGCACAAATTCCAAGTCGTCAGGTGGGGACAATCAAACGCATCTCGGTGATGGTTTACCGATTTGTTGTCGATCGAGTCGACGTTTTTTGAGTAGTGTTTGACAAGTCGCCGTTTGACAAGTCGCCGTTTGACAAGTCATAGGATCGCGGGCTGATTTCACCGGTCAATGACTGTCCACCTAGCCTTGGCTGATGACTTCATGGAGATGAACAAACGTTTTGCCAAGACGACCACCGTAGTTTCCCGCGCTGATTTTTATCAGTTCAGGGGTTTCCGCGGCCGCGAGGATTGCGTTTCGGGTTCCTGCTTGCAGAGCCTCAAGATCTCTACCGTTCATAATGATTTCCATGATGCTGCCGACTCCATCGGGGACTTGGGATTTCTCACCCAGTTTCTCGCGGAGCGTGGGGCAGTATTCGGCATAGGTAGCAGCGATGAGAAAATCATAACTGCTTCCCGCTTTGGAGCCGCTTGACGCAATTCCGCCCGGGAACGTGGTGACGACACCTTCGGTTGCCTCCGCGGCCGCAGATGCTCTCTCTGCGGCATCCAGTGCCGTCGCTTCATCAGGACCGAAAAACCAAAGGTTGCCCCCCATCACACCGTCCCGAAAACCAAATCGACGCGACAGAAAGAATTCACCGCCTAGTGTGGGGATCACCCAACCTTTGTGCCCAAATCGTTCGTCACGAAATTGATGCCGATCGCCGAAGAGTGCGACCTTGCGTCCCAATTTAAAAAACGGCTCCGTTTCAAGCTGATTAAAGCAGCTTGCCGTGGGGCATGTCAGGATATTTTGACTGATGCGAGCGAGCATGACCTTTTCAAGATGTCCCTCTCGATTTTTCACGAACCGCGGAACATGAAATTGCACCGTTGCACCTGGTCGCCCATCTGGCGTTCCACCCGCGGAAGCCTCTTCCGGTCCAATCCATCTTGAAACACCTGCTTCGCAATCACACATGATCGTGCTTGAAGCGTGGCCGGTCACTGCATTCACGCAATGTTTCAGCCAGCGTTGATCGCGAGCCGTAATCAGGATCTCACCGTACACGCTGCGGAATCCTTCCGCGTAGGTATCGTCCACTAACTGTTTCAGGTCGGCCATTGTTTCAGTTTCCAGCTTTGCGGCCGATGCCGTCGTAGACGTTTGACTCGGTTACCACTTTGTCCATGAAAATGTCGTGATCCTGCATCGGGATCTCGTCGAACATTTGGCATTCAAAGGCAAGAGAAACCAAGGGTGTTTCGGGTTTTGCGTTTTCAAGCAATTTGTCGTAGTAACCTTTCCCATGCCCGGTGCGACCACCTCGAGCATCAAAAGCAACGCCCGGAACAAGAATTAAGTCAAGTTCTGAAACATCCACCTTTTTGGAGGCGACTTCTCTCAGGTCTGATCTCGGTTCAAGGATCTTGTACATCCCGATCTCAAGCTCTTCCATCGCTTCAAGGTGAAACAGTTCAAGCTCACCCTCAACGCAGTACGGGATCACTACACGCTTGCCACTTTCCAAGGCAGCGGGTAGCGCGTGGCGTGTTCTGGCTTCATCGCGAACATCCACGTACCACATCACGCAATGAGCCTGCTGGTATTCGCCAAGACGCATCACTTGATCGGTGATTGTCTGGCTGACGGTTTCCTTGTCGTCCTGAGCCTTGCGAGCGGCATGTGCTGCTTGACGGATTTCTGTTTTACGCTGAGCTAATGATTCTGCGGACATCACAAATTCGAAGAGGTAGGGGGCGTTGAGAACGTTTTTCCGAATGTATCGCGTAACCGCTGACTTGCGTACCACACCAATTCATCTGAAATGCGATCGGCGGAAGTTGAGCAGAACAGAAAGGCGGTTTTTACGAGTCTTTAGTCGGGATTGTGCTGATGATTGGTGGAAAAGTCGTCGGGGTTGGTTCAGGAAGAAATCGCCAAGTTTTGCATTCGGAACTGGCTTTCAGGATGAGCATTGTTTTCGAAGGTATTGTTGCCGGTCACCAAGAAAACCCCCAATTCGTTTCACGGTCAGATGATCAACGGCGTTCGTGAGTGAGCGAGGTTAAAGTTTGGCAAATCGATCAGCGGCTTCTTCCCAATCGCTCGGGTTTTGTGGTTCATAGTTCACGGTTTCGAAACTTTCCCTGACCAAACGTCTCGCCGAGTTAACGTCGGCGATTTGATGGGTGCCGACCATTTGCATTAAAAGGTTGCCAATCGCGGTGGCTTCCACCGGGCCCGCGACAACGGTGCGATTGCACGCGTCGGCGGTCATCTGGCAGAGCAGTTTGTTGAGTGAACCACCGCCGACAATGTGAATGGTATCAATGCGGTTTTCGACAAGCGATTCAAGCATTTCTAGGCAGGTTCGATATCGTAACGCCAAGCCCTCGAGCGCTGAGCGATAAAGAACGTCAGTTGTTTGAGGAGCAGCCTGACCGGTGCTTTGAGCATAGTCGTGGATGGCATCAACCATGTCATCTGGTGCTACCAACGTTGGATCATCTGGATTGATCAATAACTCAAACGGTTTCGCCCGCTCAGCAATCTGCACCATTTCCGACCAGTCATGCGCCTGATCTCGCCGTTCCATCGATTTGCGGATTTGCTGGAATACCCAAAGCCCACCAATGTTTTTTAGTAAGCGTGTGCTGCCGGAAACGCCACCTTCGTTCGTGAAGTTAAGTTCGGAACATCGCTTGTTGATTTTGGGTTCTGGTAATTCACAACCCATCAGCGACCAAGTTCCGCTGCTGATATAGCACCAAGAAGGTTTTGAAGGTGCAAAATCTGAAGCGGGAACTGATAAGACTGCCGAGGCGGTATCGTGAGTTGCGGGAATCACCACCGGCACGTTTTGCAATCCCGTCATCGCCGCGACTGAATCTTGAACGTTACCCAAGGTTGTTCCCGGTTCTACTAAATCTCCAAAGAGATGTGACGGTAGATCAAAACGTTCGATCAGGTCCGTCCGCCATTTTTTGTCTCTTGGATCCAGCAGTTGTGTTGTTGAGGCATTGGTGACCTCAACACTTCGTTGGCCGGTTAACAGCCAATGGAAGAAGTCTCCCATCATCAGGAATGCATCGGCAATCTTCAGTGAGGGGTCGTTCGCAAAACGGGCGGCGAGAAGTTGATAGAGGCTGTTGATGTCCATGAACTGCAGACCAGTAGCCTCAAAGATCTCTTCTCGCGGCACAATTTCAAAAGCGCGTTGAAACATTCCCTGGTTGCGGTTGTCTCGATAGCACCTCGCGGTGCCGGTCAGTTGATCCGTGTTATCGATCAAGACATAGTCAACGCCCCATGTGTCGACGCCTACGGATTCAATTCTTTCGTGGCTCGAAGCAGCAATTCGAAGGCCCTCCAGAATTTCTCGCCATAGCCCCAGAACGTCCCACTGCAATGAATCGTGAACTCGTACCACCTCGTTTTCAAAACGGTGGACAACCGTGAGTTCCAACTTTCCTTGATCCAACACCCCCGCGATCACCCTTCCGCTTGAAGCACCCAAGTCAACAGCGAGATAAACGCGGCGAGTCTGTTTGTCATTGGTCATGGTGGTTCTGGTAGCCGAAGACAGGGTGAGGTCGAAAGAGCTGTTGGCGAGTCGATAGGCTATCGCGATCCTGAGAGCGGAAAAAGCCGGTGTTAAAATAGGGGGGATTGCTGGATCCTCGGTTCGATCGACGAATGAGGTGAAGGGTGTCCCCCTGGTGGCTGTCGGCTTCAGTCCGAAGGAGGGGGTGGGTCTTGGTCTCAAGCGACTTTGGTGGTGGAGTTCGGGGGCCGTCAAAAAATCGTTTCATTTTTTTAAATCGCGGTTGTTCAAGGCTTTAGTGCGAGAACGGAATCAGCAGCCGACTCATTTCCAAAATCTGCAGTTGACCAAGTCGGTGAAGGGCGTAATCTACTTACGAGGCCGGCACGGGGACGATGGAGTGATCCTCCAACAGTTGCTGTGCTGGAGTCCTGCTGTTGATTAGTCGCAAGTCATTGCTTGCAAACGGTTTACAGCTATTTAGGGATGGCTGCTTCCAACTGCCGTCCAAAATCGTTTTTCCGCGAGTTCGCCTTGCGTGGAGACGTTCCCTGTCAGCTTGCGGCCACGGGCTGACCGTGATCAATCATTTGCGAACGGAGTTCGTAAGTGGTTCGAGTCTCTGCGGGCCGGGTGCATCGTGCGCCCGGTCGCGAACGCTTGCGATGATCGCTTCTAAGACAGAACGATTGCTAACGACTCTTCAAATCGAAGTGCGTTCTATTCACCAGCTTTTTGGAAAGTTGTTTGTGCTTACAACTTCCCCGCGATCGAGAGCATCGATGAATTCTGGCAAGCTGGGTAGCATCTCTTTTGCTTTGCAGATTTCTTCCTTTGTCATCCAATGCACTTCTGCAACTTCTTCAGGGTTTGCAGTTGGTATTTCTTTTTCTGGCAGATGTGCGATCCACCAAGCAAGTTGAGTTCCCCAAGGGGTAGCACTGCGCCAACAGAGTTGCATCGGTGTGATTCGGATGGAGAGTTCTTCTTCCATCTCTCGAATCAATGCATCGCATTCGGATTCACCCACTTCGATACCGCCACCGGGGAGGCAGAGTTTTCCTGGAGCGGCGACCGTTTGTGACCGTCGTATTACGAGCAGTCGGTCATTCCGAAAGATCACCGCCACGACTCCCCGTCGACGGGACGGATCCTGATACCAAGATTCTGGAGGTGAGGGGTTGGACTGGCTTGGAACGTTCATCGACCAATTTGCTCATGGAGAACAGTGAGGGGGGGACCGGGTGTCGCTTTGCACACGGAATCTGTTTCAGAAGATTTAACCCAATGTTGAATTCGTTTTGCCGATTTGAATTTTTAATGATTTGACGCTCTCTGACAGACGCTTGGCTAGTCTAGGCTCAAATTGATTTGGGATCCATCACACCCAATCCACGGCCAATTTGCTGGTTGGTTTGCCTGATCACGAAATTCAAGAGTGTGAACTCGCGATCAAACAGTTTCTTTGTCGAATTACGTTTTTCATTGCACGATTAGGTGCTTGTGATGGACAACCCCAGAGTCATCCACGTTATGAGTCAGGCGATCGACGTTTCAATTTAGAGGTCTTGCTGTATGCTTGGGTTTCTCGCAGGTGTTGCATGCTTTGCAAGTTGGTATCCGTTAAGTTGGAATGCGTTTGGATGATTCGGCGTGTTGCAGATGATTTGCTCACATTCTCATCAGGTGTCATCAGCCAGTGATCGAGTCAGGTAGAGATTGGTCGGTTGTTGATGGGGATAGTTCTAACACTTCTGGAATTGGTGATAACGCGGTGAGTTCAGAATCTTTTCCCGATCGAATAGAACTGGGATGCGATGCCGATGAGGCGGTGAGTCTTATCAGGACCCTCGCAGACGCGGGTTTTGTTGCTTACCTGGCTGGCGGTTGTGTGCGTGATGCACTTCTGGGGATAACTCCCAAGGATTATGACGTCGCAACGAATGCGACACCCCAGGCGGTTCGGAAGGTTTTTGGGAAATCTCGAACACTCGCCTTTGGAGCATCATTTGGAGTGATTGGTGTACTGCCGCCAAACCAGCAGCGTGAAAATGTTCATCAGCAGGTAACCGAGGTGGCGACGTTTCGAAGTGATGGAACTTACAGTGACGGGCGCCGACCTGATTCGGTGCATTTTGGTGATCCGGAGCAAGACGCTTTGCGTCGAGACTTTACAATCAATGGACTGTTTTACGATCCTGTTGATGACCGCTTGATTGATTTTGTTGGCGGGCGGCAGGATTTACGATCGGGTCTGTTGCGAACAATCGGTGACCCGAACGACCGGTTTGCAGAGGATCGGTTGCGAATGTTGAGGGCTGTTCGATTCGCAGCAACTCTCGGTTTTGAGATTGATCCGGCAACGCGATCCGCGGTTGTCCAACATTCCAGATCTTTGGAAGTGGTCAGTGGCGAACGGATCGGTGCGGAGATGCGCCGACTGCTTGTTTCGCGATTCGCTTTGAGAGGCATCAATGACCTTGTGCAGTTGGATTTGGCGGGCAAGGTGCTTCCTGAACTACTGCAGATGCAAATATCGTCAGTTGCTGCGAGATGTGAAGCGGCTCGGAGCGATGATTTTCGGTACCAACTCGCGGCGATTTTATCCCTTTCCAGTGATCCATCACAGGCTCTTCGAGGCGTGTCGGAATGTTGGAAATTATCAAATGAAGAGACTCGGGCTATTTCCTCGGCACTGAAGTTTCATCGTCTCTTGACGGAGTTCAATGAGACGGCTTGGTCCGTGACCCAGCCCATCATGATCAATCGCGACATTGAATCGATTCTTGACCTTGCCGCTGTGATTGCCGAGTCACAACCCAATGATCAGTGGAGGCGGAGTGTCTCTGCTGCTCGCCAGAGGCTTGATTGGTCCAAGGATCGTTTGAATCCCGATCCCTTTCTGACCGGTGATGATCTGCGAGAATTGGGGGTGCCGCCGGGCCCTGAGTACTCGAAGCTATTGTCGAAAGCTCGTTCGCTGCAGTTGGATGGCGAGTTGACTTCGCACGAAGCGGCAACACGTTGGGTCTTAACTCGCAAGGAGCGTTGATCAACGAGTCAATTGCTTTTCAACTTTTGGGAATTTGGAATCGAACTTTTGTCGCGCAGTCGTTCTTGACTTCCAATACCTCAGCGGTGCCGCCTTCGATTTCGATCACGTCACCTTGCGCCAAGATTTTCTGGTGAAGATCCATCAGCAAGCCGCTAATCGTGTCGGCCTCATCCGACTCGCACAGTGGAATGCCAAGCTCTTTCCTGGCTTCATCAAGTCGCACCGATCCGTTGACAAGAAATTCTTCCGGTCCTGTAGGAACCACATCGGGTTGTTCTGTGTCGAACTCGTCCTCAACCGGACCAACGATCTCCTCAAGGACGTTTTCCAAAGTGACAATTCCGGTCGCAACACCATATTCGTCGATTACCATTGCCAATAACTGGTGCGTCGCCTGAAAGTGTCTCAGGACGCGGCTGATGGGCATCGTCTCGGGGACCTTTTTAGGAGGTCTCATGATGCTGCGTAGATCAAAATCCCCTGAGTCAATTGGGATCCCCAGTAGATCCTTGATGTGCACCACGCCCAATGCATCATCCAGTGAGCCGTCGCACACTGGATAGCGGGTGTGTTTGCTGAGCCGGATTTTTTCGAGGATTTCAGGAAGCGGTTGTTCCACATCAAAAAACGCCACTTCATTTCTGGGAACCATGACTCGACGGACAATCAGGTCATCGAATTCAAAAACATTATTGATCAAGGAATGTTCGTTGCGGCTGAGGCTGCCTCGGACATGGGCGTCACGCAGCAGCGTGCGAATCTCGTCTTGGCTAACAGGACCGTCATGCTCGGAGCCATCATGTATCCCGGCACGTCGCAACAAAAAAGAGGTCGTCTCATTGAGGATCGCCAAAAAAGGGTACAGCACGATGTAGAAAAACTTTAATGGTGCCGCGCACCACAGCAACATGCTCTCGGGACGACGAATGGCAAAGATCTTTGGGAATTGCTCGCCCACCACCAAGTGAAGTCCGGTGATCACGGAAAAGGCAACTGCAAAACCAATAACGTGGATAACCTGAGGGTCGCTGATTCCGAGCCAATTCAGTGGCCCCTTTAGAATCGCTGCAAATGCTGGTTCGCCAACCCAACCAAGACCGAGTGAAGCCATGGTGATGCCGAGTTGGCACGCTGAGAGTGATTCATCGAGGCGATTTGCCAGCCAGCGTGCGGTGAGTGCAAAGGGGCGACGATCGCGAACCAGTTGATCGATACGAGCAACCCGGACCTTGACCAACGCGAATTCGGCAGCGACAAAGAATCCATTCAGAATAATTAGAACGATCGCGCCGATCAAAAACAGCAAAGTGCTCATGGGGGCCTCAAAAGCTGACTTGAGATCGCCAGCGTGACTGAAAAGAGTAGTCTAGATTCTAGGTCAAAGGTGGGGGTCATGGGTGGTCTAGTCAGCCATGCATCCTCCTTTTAACGCTTCTTTTTGACAATTCTTCGGTTTCTTCGGTGAAAGATGGCCCTTGCCGGGCGGTTTACGCCCTCCGGGCAACACCTCGCTAAATTTCACCGTCTTTCCGCCGACTGATCTTGACCGTTGGATTGCCTAAGGATTACTTGTTGAGGACTCGCAAGTACGACTTTAATTTCGCAAACCACAAGCTCAGCCAAGGAAGGTTGCACGATGGTTCAGGCTCCGAAGAATGTTCCGCTTTTGGACATCAATCGAGATAATCAGCCTCATCGAGAGGAATTCATCGAGGCATTGACCGAAGTGGTTGACAGCGGACGGTTTTTGTTCGGCCCAGACGTCTCATCGCTCGAGCAAGAGGTCGCCAACTACAGTCAGGTGGAGAATGCCGTTGGCTGTGCGTCAGGCAGTGACGCACTGTTGCTAGCATTAATGGCACTCGGTATTGGGCCAGGTGACGAGGTCATTGTTCCGAGCTTTACCTTTTTTGCATCGGTCAGTTGCATCACTCGTCTTGGTGCTGTCCCTATCTTCGTCGATATTCGGCCCGATACGTTCAACATGGACACCGACAAGCTAGAGGGATTAATCACTGATCGAACTCGAGCGATCATCCCTGTTCATCTATTTGGGCAGTGCGCTGAGATTGATCGGATTTGCCAAATTGCGACGGATCGGGACATCCCGGTTATTGAAGACGCCGCTCAGGCGATCGGAGCTGCTTACCATTCACGGCCTGCAGGAAGTTGGGGAGTGGTGGGTTGTTTCAGTTTTTACCCAACCAAGAATCTTGGAGGCATGGGCGATGGTGGCATGCTAACCAGTGGAGACGCGGGCATGGCTGATCGTCTTCGGCTGTTCGCAGGCCATGGAATGCGACCGCGGTACTACCATCAAGTGGTCGGTATCAACAGTCGATTGGACACATTTCAGGCTGCGGTTCTGCGGGTTAAGCTCAAGCATCTCGGTGAAGCGGTAGAGAAACGCACGATGATTTCTTCCCGATACGAGCGATTGTTGAGTGAGCACCAATTGGTGAATGAAGGTCAGTTGACATTACCTTACGTTGATCCAAACGCTTTTCATGTTTGGAACCAATACTCGATCCGAGTTGCTGATGGTCGTCGTGATGACCTTCGAGCGCACCTCGCCGAGCAGGGTGTCGGCAGTGAGATCTACTATCCGGTTCCGATGCATCGTCAAGAATGCTTTGCCGACCTCAATGTCGATCCCGATTCGTTGCCGGAGACAGAATTAGCGAGTCAAGAGATTTTGAATCTGCCCATCTTCCCGGGCCTAACCGAAGCCGAGCAGCTTCGAGTGATCGATTCCATCGCCAGTTTTTACCAGCAGTCGGCCCGCGTGGCAGCTTAGTGGTTGCTGGATTCTGAATCGTCTTGAATCAACAATCCCACAGCATCCGATTTTTCCACGCGGTCAAAAATTCCGATTGGGTCAACGAACCGGATACATGGTGATTGCTGGTCCGTGCTTTGGATTTGTGGCGACACGTCGGCCGATCGAATTCATCGGAAGCGACTGGTTTCCATCAACATTCGCGGTCTGAAATGCTTCGACTGACGTTGTTTCGAAACAACGTTTTTTTGCCAACATTGCGATCCAAGCTTCTTCGCGTCTGAACTGCCTGTCCAGGGTCTCTCAGCCAAGGCAAGTCGTTAGCTTCAGGCTCTCGATTGGATTTTTAGAGAGTCTGAGCGATTCGGGCTTGTCACTCGCTTGGCTAGCGAGATCAGTGATACTTGAATTTCTGTGGCGTTTGCCTTCGAACCCTTTTTGGGTCGAACGATGTAATCGAAGCCTCGCGGTAAATCCTTCTGCTGCAGGCGATAGGCTTCTCGAATGAGACGTTTCCAGCGATTGCGAACCACAGCGTTACCTGTTTTTTTCGGAATCGTGATGCCGATTCTCGGTGGTTGTCCCGGGATGGTTTTCAAGGCACACAGAACGAGAGTTCCGTCAGCTTTGCATCGTCCACGTTTTAAGATCTTGCCGAATCGCTGACTGCTACGAACTCGTTTTGATTTTTCAAACCCGAAGTCATCAATGGCAGTTGATTTCGATTCCAATTTGCCATCTGTCATCACAAAACCCCCTTTGTCTTTTCGCTAAAACGACAATCCATCTCGAACGGAAATGGGGTTTTGTTCTTCAAATTGCTTCACTAGCTCTCTGGACGTGTCACTGACTTGATTGGGAAGTTCAATTTGCAGGGTGACCAAAAGATCACCAGTGGACCCGTCCCGTTGTTTGACTCCGAGTCCTTTCAGACGCAAGCGTTTCCCGCTGCTGCTGCCAGGTGGAATCGCGAGGGCGACCGAACCGTAGGGCGTGGGGATATCAATTTTAGAACCGAGGAACGCTTCGCCGAGGCTAACGGCCAGCGTTAGTTCAAGGTTCCGTTTGTTTCGACGATAGTGAGGGTGGTCTGAGACTTTAATTTCAAGAATCAGGTCACCCCGAGCGGCTCCGAAGGGCCCGGGTTGTCCTCGCTCACGCAAGCGAATTTTAGATCCATTATCAACGCCCGGCGGAATGTTGACCGCAATCTTCTCTTGTTCCAGATAGAATTCGGTTTCGCCACCAGTGACCGCGATTTGAAGGGGGATCTCGATTTCGTAGCGAACATTTTCCCCTCGGCGATTGGGTTGGGGTCGCCTCTGACCAGGTTGTGGTCCGCCTTGTCGTCCGCCACCGACCAGCTGTTCAAAGAAATCTGAAAACCCATCAAATTGAGGTTGGCCTCCACCCCGACCAAAGATTTGTTCGATGTCCAATCCATCAAATCCACCCGCGGCCGGATTGAATCCTCCACCACGGATTTTTTCGAAATCTGCACCGTAGCGATCGTATGCTGGGCGTTTTTCCTCATCGCTGAGAACATCGTAGGCTTCTTGCACTCGCTTGAAATTATCTCGCGCAACCTGATCATTCGGATTCTTATCCGGGTGGTACTTCAGCGCTAATTTTCGATGCGCCTTTTTGATTTCATCTTTCGAAGCGTCGCGGCTGACACCAAGAATTTGATAAAGATCTTGCGACACGGATCCGTCTGTCTTTTCGGAGGTTATCGATCCACCGTTGCTCACGGTGGATCATCTGGCTGTGGATGAACGCTACGAACTTTGAGGCATTCTGGAGAATGTTGTAACGAGGATGACAAAAACTTAATAGCTGTCAAATCGGCATGAGTGATTTGAACTGTTTCTTGCAGAGCAAATGATGAACCAATCGGCACGACCGGCAAAGACACTCTGAGAGAGGTGGTTGGCATTTGCGGGTTCACCTCTTTTCGCGATTTGTTCATGAGAGGGCCGCAGAGGTGGGTTGTGGGCGGGTGACCGCGTCGTCATCGTCCTATCTCAATCTCCTTCGAGTTCCGCGAGAGTTGCCAGTCATTCGTCCCATTCAAGGTTGTGACGGATCTGCCTGCTTGGGTTTGCCGCGTGTCGCTCTTTGGTGAATCGTCACAAGGGGAGGGTCAGCAACCACTTCGACGTCACCAGGCAATGTCTGCGTCTCTTTGACGCTTCCTCGGATCATGTTAGCCACGGTTTGCCAGTGTGTTTGGTTCATCGCCTGGCGTGGCCAATGCTGCTGCTTCCAAACCGTTTGTAACGCCGAGATGATGATTGCGGAACTGGTTTTATCGTCTTGGTGGAAACGAGTCGCCTCGCCCTCGACTCGATGTTTGTCGAGCCAAATCGAGGCCGAGGAATCAATTGTGTCCCGCCAATTTCTTTGTGATTCAATGGCTCGCATGATTGCACGAACCGAATTGGGGTATTCTGATTCGATCAATGGAAGCAGCACGTTACGAATCCAGTTGCGTCGATAGCGACTGTCGAGATTAGATCGGTCTTCCTGCCACGAATATCCCTTCTCTCTTAGTGCATGTCGAATCGTTTCTCGTCTGGATTCAATCATTGGGCGTACAAGAACGAGGTCACCTTCGATCGGGAGTGGATGACCAATTCCAGACAGGCCCGCGGGGCCGGTTCCTCTCATTAAGTGGTGCAAGACGGTTTCCGCATTGTCGTCTCCCGAGTGAGCCAAAGCGATGTACCTTGCTCCATGACTGTGAGCGACGTCCACAAGAAAGCGCATTCGAGCGTCTCGAAGAGAAGCTTCGTCTGATTTGTTTGCGCGACTAGGGTTTGAGAATTCTTTCTCGGTGCGATGATCTTGATGGATTTTGCCCGGGCGTCCAGATGAGTCCGGGCGTCCAGATGAGTCCGGGCGTCCAAGTGAGAAAGGCAGGCCGAGTTCATTTGCGAGTCGTTCGGTGAACGCCGCATCTTCACCTGATTCTTCACCACGCAGTTCATGGTTGTAGTGAGCGACCACAAGAAAGCCCCTAGCGGGTTGTGGGTGGGTTGCATCTTGGCGAGAACGTAATTCAGCCATTGCGCGAACCAGTGTGACACTGTCCGCGCCACCGCTGCAGCCAACCACAACGCCTGTTTCTCGCCATCGATTGTGTGGCCAGGCGAGCTGAATCTCTTGAATGATTTGTTGCCAAGGTGACATCAGGCTGATCGATCGTTGACGAACTTGAATGCGTTGGACTGGTGAATTTACACCAATCCGGTCTGGCATGAAGTCAGGAAGGAATCACGCACGCCGGTCGACCTCCTCGAATCGCGAATAGGTAGAGGCTGATTGCCGACTTTACTTGGTCGGGGCATTCGCGATGACTGACAATTTGTTCAAGCGAATTTTATCGCAGGTTGCCTAGCTGTTTTCATTGCCGGCTATTTCTGAGGGACACTCGAATCGTTCGATGTTGCAGTTCGCCAGTGGCTCGGGAGGATGCAAAACGCCACATCAAACCGGCATTTTTAAGCCTTGAGGCGATGGGGTAACCCTTCACGGCGGAGCATCAATTTGGGGCGCAGTGCGGGGGAAGGGTTGGGGTCGGTCAGTTAGTTATTGGGGAAATCGCCAGACTAAATCAATTTTTTTGTCGATTTGTTTCATCGACTTTCCCATAGGTTTTCCGAGTCTGGCTCGTCTGGGCGATCGCTGTGAGTTGCTGGCTTGTTTGAAGATTGTGTCGGACTTGTTACCCTTCATGGGCGAGCGGTCTAATCGCAGACCACCGCAAAATCATTATAAATTGACTATCACCTCGGACAACAAAACCACCGGATGTTGAGGGGAATTCCCGCGAATTAGGGAATAGGGCCAGCCATCATTGAATGGAGCTTCATCCTCGAGACAGCCAAATTTTGCAGCAATGACCTGGACCCGATTTTTCTCTTTGATCAGACCGTTTGGCGGCCTCTTGCGGGGCGTGTCATCGAAAATGGTGCAGCGATCAGGATTGGATGGTTCAGAGAATTCTCATGAAGCATTAGTCGAGCCTGCGTCGTCTGCGCACTGTTTAGCGAAGGACGTTTTGAATTCAGGCTTGGCCGATGGAGTAACGAATCAATCGAAAGGTATTAGAGCGTTTGAAGTTGCGGAACTGCTGAAGTCGAAATTTTCTTGGCAATCTTTGAGCGATGCATTGGGTACGGTCCACCGACCGGAACCAATGTCAGCGAGTGGATGCTCGCGGCAATGTCTCACCAAAACCAGCCAAGTGATTGACGACAACGTCATGATTGCGGGCATCTTTTGTGAAGCGATTCTTGGTCGGTTGATACGACGCGGCCAGGAAGTTTTGCGTCCGCGTGACTTGAGCCGGCTTTCAAAATTTCTATACCTTTCCAATTGGCTTGCAAATTGGAAATACTGATGGTTTTCGAGTCCTCGCTGTCGAGGACCTAAGAATGGATCAAACACTATTACTTCCTTGCCTAGTCTCTCTGATCTTGGGATTGGGGCTTGCTTATTGCGTCTACAAACTCAATGAGAACAAGCGAGAAGTTCGTCGGAAAGAGGATTCGGATCGTCAGCTGGAGACGATGCGGCAACAGGCAGAGACTGAGAGGAATCAGCTTGTTCTTGAGGCCAAAGAGTCCTCGCTTGCTCTGAAGGTCAGCGCGGAGGAAGAAATTGCTTCAAATCGTAAAACGCAACTACAGCGAGAGCAGAAGCTAGATCGCCGTGAGGAGCAATTACAGCATCAAGAGGATTCTCTGCGTAAGCAGCAACGTGGTCTGGAGACGACTCAGACTCGTTTGGAGACCCAAAACAAGAAGCTTGCTGAGCAGCGTTCCAATCTTGATAAAACACTCAAGCAGCAAGTGGCAATACTCGAACGTTCCAGCGGCATGTCTCAAGACGAGGCCTCTCAGCAATTGATGCAAGCTTTGGAGAAGGAGCTTGAAAGCGAGCGGGGGGCTTTGTTGCTGCATCACAAACGACGGCTGTCGGAGGTGGTCAAGGAGCAGGGGCGTGAGATGTTGCTGACGGCGATTCAGCGGTATTCCTCGAGTCATACCGCAGAATCCACGACAAGTACGGTCGATGTGCCCAGTGATGACATCAAAGGTCGCATCATCGGTCGTGAAGGGCGAAACATTCGTGCATTTGAGAAGGCAACCGGGGTGGATGTTATCATCGATGACACCCCGGGAGTTGTGATCGTCAGTGGATTTGATCCGGTGCGCCGTGAGATTGCTCGTCGGGCATTGACTACGCTCATTGCGGACGGTCGCATCCACCCCTCGAAGATTGAAGAGGTGGTTGCCGAGGCTGGTAAGGCAATCGAGGAGGTCGTTCTTCAGAAAGGACGCGAAGCCGCTGATGAAGTGAATGTTACCGGTTTGCACGTCAAGGTTCTTCGGATGTTGGGGCGGTTGCACTTTCGCACCTCCTACAGCCAGAACGTTCTTCGTCACAGCGTCGAGGTTGCCTTTGTTTCCGGGTTAGTCGCAGAGATGCTTGGGATGGACGGCGATTTGGCGCGGCGATGTGGTCTTCTGCACGACATCGGTAAAGCCGCTGACCACGAACTCGAAGGTGGACATCCCAAAATTGGTGCTGACCTCTTGCGTCGCCACAAGGAGTCGGCCGAGGTGGTACATGCTGCCTTTGGGCATCATGACGAAATTGTGACCGAGCATCCTTACACCATGATTGTTGCAATCGGCGATGCCTGCAGTGCCAGTCGGCCCGGCGCACGACGAGAGTCTTTGGAACGCTATGTCAAACGAATGGAAGAGCTTGAATCGATCGCTGAGAGGTTTGACGGTGTCAAGCAGGCATTTGCCATTAGTGCCGGACGCGAGTTGCGGGTGATTGTCAGCAGTGACAAAACGACGGATGAACAAGCTGCAACCATTTGCCACGACATCGCTAAGGCGTTTGAGAGCGAGTTGACTTATCCGGGCGAGATCAAAGTTACGGTTTTGAGAGAAAGTCGTTTTGTCGAAACCGCTCGTTAGTCACCCCTTGATGCAGACTGTTCTTCAACCCGCCTGGGTTGTCGCTTTTGTCCGGTAGGCAGTGCCTCTGACTCTAACGGTGCGTCTCCCGCAGCGGTCGAGTCCATTCGCCAAACTGGCAAATATGCTTCCGTGGTGAGCAACGCTTGCGGAACGGGGCAGGGCGCGACTCAGCGGATCTTGGTGGTAGGTGCCACTCTGCCTGTGAAAGAGGGTTCTACCTGTGAAAGAGGGTGCTGGGGGGTGTGTCGTGCCTGTTGCCAACCGAGAGTGAAATGAGCAGATATGGTTGAATTTGGAACCAAGAAGTCGACGCACCGCTGATCAAGCAAGTGGTTTGACTCTGCCGGAAGCGTTGATCTCGGACTAGAAATTACCAGTCAGGATTGGTGAAGACTGCTGAAGCCATGCCGAGAGAAAGTCCGGAGCAACCTTCAGCAACAGTGCCGTTTTTCACTTTCGGCTGATGTCAGCAGTCGCTTTCCCCCTGCATGGGGTGTTTGGCCGCTTGACATTTTGGGGTGCTCGCGCTATGTTCGCCGGATTCCATTGCATCGGAATTTAAACCGATGGAGCGGTTGGCAGTGATCGCCTAATGACATGCGATGTTCGACAAAACGTTTTCCGGAAGTTATCCGACGGATTACCAATGACGGATCGTCGTGAACGGCCATTGAGTGATGATCAAATTGACTCATTGCGAGGGGTACGAGTTCTTGTCATTTGTGAACCTCGATCGCTGGCGCCAAACCATCGGGTGTGTTTCCCTGATGCTGAACACCTCCAAGCGTAGCGTGCCCCAAAGCGTCGTGTGCCTTCAGTGCCGCGTCACCCAAAGTTCTGGGACGATCCACGTAGAGACAGAATCGTCATGAGCGTTGACTATGAAGCAATTGCCCAACGCGGGCGTTGCGATGTATCGAGTTTAAGATTGGCCACTCCTCTTTTGGAGCAGGGTTATTCGCCGCCTTTCCTCGCAAGGTATCGTCGCGATGAGTTAGGTGGTGTTGATGAAGCAAGCCTTTGGGCTTTGCTTTCGTCGCTGCAAGCCGAGCAGGAAATCCAGCAAAGGCGTAGTGAGTTGTTGGAGAGTTGGGAAAAAACAACGCTCCGAGACCCCGCGATCGCTCACGCTCTTCGTCAGTCTCATTCGTTGCGTATGCTCAATCGTCTGGGCAGGCGGTTGAAGCGTGAGACTGGAGATTCGGTTTCGTCCGCAACAACGATTGCGGCGCGGGTGTTGAGTCCTGCAAAGGGTGATGGAAAAGATTTTGCCTCCATTGCCGCGTCCATCGAGGGTCTGGAAAACCCCGAGGAAGCAGTGACGGGCGCGGAAGAGGCTTTGGCCGAGCGTCTCGCCGGCGACCCTCGAATGATCGCAGCCGCGGTTCGATGGTTGTCAAAGAATGCAAAAGTGCAAATCTCAAAAGTTCATGATCCTCATCTCGCGCCTGCGGACGAGCCCTCCAAGGGAAGCGAGTCAAAGAAGAACAAAAAACGCAAGGCGCAATCGAAGGAATTGACTGCTGAAAAGCAGGTTGGCGCCGATTCCCAAAGCTCAGATTCCCAAAGCTCAGATTCCCAAAGCGCCGATTCCCAAAGCGCCGATTCCCAAAGTCCAGATTCAACAAGTCCAGTAACGTCTGATTCTTCGGTGTCAGGTCCTTCAACGGACTCCCCTGCTGCATCCTCAACTGAGGACACGCCGGTGTCGGAGACGGTGACAGATGCCACCGTTGCTGCAGAGGCTTCTGCAACCAAAGAGGCGACCAACGAGGTTGTCCCTGCGGCCGATGCGAATGATGCCTCGGTGCAAGCCGATGTTAAAACGACCGAGGCAGTTGAATCCGACACCTCCACCGCTTCGGCGAGCGATCTCGTTGCAGATCCAGCCGAATCCAAACAGCAGACGGCTGCAGTTGTGGGCGAAGCTGCGCCGGCTAGCGAGATAGAATCTGAGGTTGACTCAACGACGCCACCCGAAGTGTCGATTGCTGGGGAGGCGGCTTCTGATAAGACCACTTCGGCTGAGTCAGCGACTGCCAAGGGTTCGGTAGCCAAAGCAGGGCAAGCCGAGAGCAAGCCAGCGGGTGTTCCGCAAAAGCAGACGGCCACTCAAGGTGGCGATTCGAAAGGGGCTTCGTCCAAGAAGCAGAAGAAAATATCGCCACGGCAGCGTCGGCGTCGTTGGTTGGTCAGCGTTCTCAAGCCACTTTCGGGCAAGAAATTCAATGCGGATAAGTTGAGTGCGTTCCAAATTGTCATGCTTGGTCGCGCAATGCGTAGTCAAGTTGCTGAGTGCTCGTTCGAGTACGATGCGACCCGTTTGGTTGCAGAGTTGCAACGGGTGGCTGGATCGATCAATCGACACTTTGAAGCCAAGTTGCAAGAGATCGTCTTGAAGCATGAAAGCGTTATTCGCGAAGCCGGGGAAGCGGCGTGGTGGGATGACCTGCACGAGAAGGCATCGGCTCGATTGGTGACGATCACGGCGGACCATCTTGATCGTCACGTCAATCGTGGTGGTGTGGATGCTCGAGTGGTGATGGCAATCGATGCAGTCGGGCCTCGAACTGCGGCAACTTCCATTGTCTGTTCGGATGGGCGTATCCTTCACAATGAAGATTTGCCCTGTCAGATGTCAACTGCCTTGCGGACTCAGGCAGTGACTCGCTTGGGGGAATTGATCCACAGTTTCCATGTCGATTTGATTGTTGTTAGCAACGGCCCTTCTCGTCGTGCGACGATGATTGCCTTGGGAGATTTAATTGGCCAGTCACCAGAGGGTTCGGTCCGCTGGACATTGGCTGATCGTAATGGTGCGGACGTCTACGCGGGAAGTTCGATCGCGGATGAGGAGATGCGAGCGACTCCGCGTCGTTTTCGCGCAGCAGCCTGGTTGGCATTCTCCATCCTTCAGCCTGCTCAGGCTTTCGCCAAAGTCGATCCACTCAAGTTGCGACTGAGTTCTTTTCAGCGTGAATTAACCGATGAACTGTTGTCGCGACCGCTTGAAAATGTGATGACCAGTGGTGCATCGCGTGGTGGGGTGGATGTTAATGCTGCACCCGTCTCTTGGCTGACCCGAATCCCCGGCGTGACTGAAGATGTAGCCAACGCGATTGATCAGGCTCGGCGAGAGTCGCTGTTTGACTCTCGAGAAAAATTGGGTGATTTGCCGCAATGGTCGAGTGTGACGGGAAGTCGTCAAGCCCTTCCGTTTCTTCGTGTCTTCGGAAGCGAGATGACTTTGGATGGGACTTTGATCCATCCTGACGATTATCCACTGGCCGAGAAACTGGCGACGTCGCTCGAGATAGAATTACCCCCTGGGGCACCTCCGGGATACGTTGCTCCGGATTTCACTCAATCAATCGACCCCACGACAAAAAGCCAAATTAGCGAAGCGCCAGTTGATACTGATGCCAATGCAGTTGAGGATTTCACGAACGCTTCCGAGAATGCGTCAGAATTTTCGATTCAAGAGGCGAGTGATGCTGGGGTTGGTGAAGAAACGCCTGCTGATGTTTCCGATTCCAATTCGGAAAATCAGGCAGATGGATCTGGGGCCGAGGTAGAGCCTGCTTCGGATTCAACGCAGGAAATCGAAGTCACTGCGGAATGTAGTGAGAAAACCAGTGACGAAACCACCGCAGTGAATGCCGTGAGTGAAACATCGGGAAGTAACACAGAAAGTGCTGACAAGTCCGAAGCGACGAAGGATTCAACCGATGTCGAAGCGTCGGCAGTCGAGGATTCCGCACCCGCCATCGATAAGGACTCGATTCCTGAGCCAGTTCGACGTCCACGACCCGAAGCGGGAAAGGTGGATAAGTGTGTCAAAGAATGGCAGGTGGGTTCCCGGAGATCTCATCAGCTTGTGCAATGGCTTTGCGATCCGTTTGGGGACAGTGATTCATCAGGCAACGCTCCCGCAGTGCTCAACGCCATCCCATCCAACAAGGGATTGAAGGCGGGAGACGAGGTTATTGGGGTTGTTGTCGGCGTGATGCCTTTTGGTGTGTTTGTTGAGTTGGCACCAGATTGCAGTGGATTGGTCCACGTGAGTCGTATTTCAGAATCTTACATCGAGGACTTACACGAGGCGGTTCAGGTGGGTGATGTCGTCACGGCTTGGGTGACAGGGATTGACGAAAAGCGACGACGCGTTGCCCTTTCAGCGATTTCTCCTGAGCGAGAAGTCGAGTTGCAAGCCATTCGGCAAAAGTCTCGTCACAATCAAGCCGCCGGGGGTAATCGTCGTGGTGGCCAAGGTGGACGCGGTGGCCAAGGTGGCCAAGGTGGACGCGGTGCCGGGGCATCGGGGCAGGCTCGCAACGACGGAAAATCACGGGCAGGCGGTTCAGGTGCAGGTGGTTCAGGTGCAGGCGGTTCAGGTGCAGGCGGTTCAGGTGCAGGCGGTTCAACCGGTCGCGGTGGACAGCAGGGTCGCGGTGGACAGCAGGGTCGCGGTGGCCAGCAAGGTCGCGGTGGACAGCGTCGTGATGGAGGTCGGGGACGTCCTCAGCGTGGCGGTCGTGGTCGAGATCGAAAACCTGAGTCCTACGGGGTTGTCAGCAAGACTGAGGCAAAACCGATTTCAGATGCAATGCAAAAAGGTGATGAGCCGCTTCGGTCATTTGGTGACCTGATGCAGTTCTTTGATGCTCCCACTTCTGGAAAGTCTGCTTCGAAGAAGAGTCAGGCATCCAAGGAACAACCAAAGAAAGCAGAACCAACCAAAGTTGAAACCTCAATGTCGCAACCCGCTGAAGAGGTTGCAGTTGAGCCAACTGTCGGTTCGCAGGAATCGTCTGACAATGCGGTGAAAGAACAACCGCAAGTGACTGATCAGACCAAAAAAACAACCAAACCCGATAATGGCTCGACCGGCGATACGGCAGCGGAGGAGTCAAATTCACCCGAGGACAAGGACGAGTCCTGAGAATGACTGAAGATTTTGAATCTCGACTTGAGTCAGCCATTTCGAGAGGTCGTCAGCGAGCTGACTGGAAAGCCTCGCAAGAACGCCGGAAAGAGCTGACAGAGGAAGAGAAACGCAGGCTGCACACGTCGCATCGGTTGACGCTGTCAGAGCGAATCGAGAAGGCGGTTCAACGCGTTGCGGATCACTTTCCCGGTTTCCAACAGGAAGGTATGTACGGTGAAATTGGCTGGGGTGCGGCTTGTTACCGGGATGATTTACGTCTCGAACAAGGCCGTCGAACCAACCAGTACAGTCGCTTGGAATTGGTGATTCGACCGCTCAGCGAATCTCATGTTCTCGATCTCAAAGGGAAGGGAACGGTGATGAATCGTGAACTGTTCAACCGTAATTTTTTCACTCCAATCTCAGAAGTCGATCTCGAGGAGTTTGAGAATCTAATTGACAGCTGGTCGATTGAGTATGCCGAAGTCTACGCCTCGAAAAGTCGTTGACGATTAACCGTTGCAGTCTTGATAGCTTCGGTTGGCAATTTCGTTAATCCGTCAGATCTCCGCTGCGAGCTTCAATCGTTGGTGGTTTTCTCATTGCCAAAACTCCAAGGGCGGGGTGCATCACGAGACCCTTACAATTTGGGTTGCAGCTCGCGATGGATGCCTCTGTGCATGTCTCAATTATGTTTGGATTACAGTTCCATTCTTTTCATCGCCCTTTCCTGAATCAGCTGCTGATGGACCGGGCGTCTAAAGAGGATCTAATTGCATTGGCAATGTCCTGATCGGAGAAAGACGAACTGATCGGTAAAGAAAGTGATCAGGGCCACATCAATCCGATGAACCTGCCTTTGGATGATTGCGAATTCAGCAACACTGATTTCGTTGCATTCAGTCGGCTGGTTTGACGCTTGTGATATCGATTTTAGTCGAGTTAAACCACGGTCAGCCGGCACCTATCATTTGATCGAGCCGATGTCGCGTGAATCGAGGAGAACACCAAACGTCGGTCTGGCCTGAGGATCGGTCTATCGGACGGGCCGTCAGAGTGAAGGCCCGTCCGAAATGATTTGCCTTGCGAGTGTCAAGTGTTCACTCGCTGCTAATTCGCTGAAGGTGTCAGCTGACTTTTAATTCTTGTGCGATTCGAATTAGCAGGTCCTTGCTTTTTTGGATGCCCTGCATTTCACCGATTTTCCCACCCTCATATTCGATTCCGACATAGCCCGAGTAGCCGTGTTTCTCAACGACAATTTTCATCATCTTGACGTAGTCGGTGTGGATTTCGTCACCTTTCTCGTCGAAGTCATGGGTCTTCGCGCTAACAGCCTTTGCAAAAGGCATCAGTTCATCAACACCTTTGTACCGATCGTACTCTTCCGGATTTTTGCCACGCCGAATGAAGAAGTTGCCAAAATCGGGAAGAGTCCCGCAGTTGTCCATTGCCACTTTCTTGATCACGCCAGCGAGCCAAGCCCCATTGCTGCTCAAGCCGCCATGATTTTCGACGATTACATTAAGATTGGACTTCTTGGCGTACTCACTGACTCGACCCAATCCGTCTGCAGCTAATGCTTGTTGCTCTTCAAAACTACCTTGGCTGGCTGCATTGACGCGAATGGAATGACATCCCAAAAATTTTGCGGCATCAACCCACTGGTAATGATTCTCGACGGCCTGTGTCCGTCTTCCCTGATCGGGATCACCGAGGTTGCCCTCACCATCCACCATGATCAGCAAACTTTGGACACCTTCACCTTCAGCGCGTGTTTTCATATCACGAAGATAGGTCTGGTCTTTGGCCTTGTCTTTGAAGAACTGATTGACGTACTCAACTCCGTCGATTCCAAATTCTCGTTTTGCAATTCGAGCGAAATCAAGATTGCTAAGATTTTTCGATCGGTCCCGAAGTGTCCGATGGAGTGACCATTCCGCTAAGGAAATTTTAAAAGGCATCCTAACTGTGTCAGTTGCCGAGCAGAAGTTCTTGCCCGGCATGATGCTACTGGTCGCGAGCGCAGCCGCAGAGGTTTTAAGAAAAGATCGTCGAAACATCGTTTTGAATCTCTCGTGTCAGAAAATAAGTAAGAAGCACTCGTCATTGTACTTGGGGGATTTGCATTTTGTTCGATCCCCAGGCAACAGATCATGAAGGGTCGGGGTCGCGTGATCAAGCCGGCAAATGATGTTGCCTGTCGTGAGGGGGTGACCTGCGCCGGTGGCACGAAACGGGGTTGCGGGTCTTGGATCACTGGGGTCTTGGATCACTGGGGTATCGGATCACTGGGGTCTCGGATCACTGGGGTCTCGGATCACTGGGGTCTCGGATCACTGGGGTCTCGGATCACTGGCCCTGGGCTGAATCAATTCAGTAAAAGTGTTTTGCTAATGTTCTCCATGTCAAGAAAAGTTTCGATGTTATGACCAATCAATCTTGCAAGTCAGATGGGTAGTCTGAGTGAAGTGATCAGCATTCGATTTTGGTCGGAGACAGCTGTTGGTCTGTTCGTTACCAATATTATTCTTCATCTAATTGATCAGTTGGAATTCAAATTTGAATTCTGAAAGGTTGGAAAGGGCGGGGCTGGTGCGGTAACGCTTTTGAGCTGCCTGCGAGTTGACCGTTGGGAGCATTCGGGCGTGGGATGAAAGATAAAGTGGCTCGATGGGTGATCGCATCTGATTCGGACTCGAGCTTTTGGTATCCTTTCCACTCTCGTTTCGTAACACCAAGAAAGCACCACAGGCGGTTGGCAAAAAAACATGACGATTCGAACAATCTTATTGGAAGCAAGGCGATTTCTATTTTGTGCGTTTCAATTAGCCTTCTTCATGCCATTGGTTGCGCAAGAACGCAGGGTGGTGTTCGAGGATGATTTTGAATCTGGTATCGGTCGCTGGGAGCGATTGGATCCCGAGACATGGAAGTTGGTTCAGCATGGATCAAACCACGCCATTGAAATCACCGATCGTGCAAGTGCTTACAAGCCTCCGGTGAGAAGTCCCGGTCATGTCGCTTTGATAAAGGGACTGGAACTGGAAAATATTGAAATCAGTTTTAAGGTGCGAAGCACCAAAGACACTGGCAATCATCGCGATTGCTGTGTGTTCTTTGCTTACCAAGATGCTCGGCATTTTTATTATGTGCATTTGGGTGCCAAGCCAGATCCGCATAGCGGGCAAATCATGATCGTCAACGAAGCTCCGAGGTTGGCGTTAACAAAAAATGAACAAATGACCCCGTGGGATGATCAATGGCACAACGTTCGCTTGTTGCGTGAGGCGGGTTCAGGCCGCATCTCGGTTTACTTTGATGATTTTGAGAAACCGTTGATGGAAGTTTCCGATCAGAGATTCAAAAAGGGGAGAATTGGCATCGGGTCGTTCGATGATTTGAACGAGTTCGACGATGTCGTGGTCCGGACGTGGTGATTTCATTCGACGCGGTGGTTTGTTCGGTTGCGGATCCACATTGCTTCACGGATCCACATTGCTTCACGGGTTCACACACCAGTGGTGGACATTGGCAGGAGCTCATTTGTTCGCCATGGTTTGATGATTTCTCCGCCTCTTTGATCGGTATTGCTAAGGTTCAAGTCTTTCCCTTCGCGTTGACATCTGTTTTTGCAATGGCAAGATGATTCATCTTGGATTCGCGGTGATACCGCGAAAATTGGTTCGGTTGGCGCAGAATGAGTTCAAAAAGGAATACTTCATGAGAGCTCGAACTATCGAATCGACCTTTCGGTTTTGCCCGGATTGTGGATTGGAAACTCAGGAGTTGGGGCGAGTTCCCTTTCGATGCCAACGATGCGGATATAGTCATTTCTTCGGTCCCGTTGCTGCCGTTGGCGGGCTTGTGGTCACCGAGCAGAAAGATCTTTTGATGGTTCGTCGAGCCCAGCAGCCCGGTAAGGGTAAGTGGGGCTTGCCCGGCGGTTTCGTGGATCGTGGTGAAAGAATTGAGGAAGCACTCGCGCGGGAGGTGATGGAAGAAACGGGCTTAACGGTGGGTCGTAGTCGTTACCTGATTTCGTTCCCGAATCTGTATGACTATCGAGGTGTCGTTGCGCCGGTGATTGATCTGTTTTACCTCTGTGTCGTCAGCGACAGCAGCGAAGTTGTTCTGGATGCAGATGAGCTAGATCAATTTGTTTGGGCACCGCCATCTCAGGATCGGCTGGATCAGATGGCGTTTGAGTCAAATCGCAAAGCAATTCAGTACTGGATGAAGAACCCGAATCTTTCATTATTTGATTGAGATTCAAGAGGAGTCTTCGGCATCAGCTGCTTCAGAGTTATCATGATCGGTGTGGCAAGACGCAATCGGAGTGGCTGGGTAAACTGTCCACATTTTGAGATAAGCAGAGTCTGGTTAGCGGACCGTTGAGAGTCGAATTTCGCTCGCCAATGAGGTGGGGCTTTGCGAGACTGGTGGCAAGGGTGCATTGTTGTCAGGAGGATGTTGTTCTTTGCTTGGGAAATCTCAATGAACGAATCAGAACTCGATCCGTTTTCCCTCCCGCTCGCTTTGCGCGGCCGCTGCGTAGATGGTTGCTGCACGGTAGGCGTCATTGAGGTCACTCATGTTTCTGACAAGGCTGGTAACCGTTCGGTGAAATTGCCGAAGTAATTGTTCGCCAACAGGGACCTCCGTATCGAGTGATTCGAGATGACGACCCGCATCATCAAACCAGACAAGGTTGGCCGGCAAATCAAGAAAGGCAACACCACGCTCACAGCAAATCTGCATTGCTGAGGGTGGTTGAAACGCAATCGCCTCGTGCCACGTTGATCGAATGTAATCACCACAACTAATTTGAGCCGTTACCTCGGGGCCTCGGGAGTTTGCGGGAAACTCCAGGCTAATGCATTGATAGAGGGTTTCGCTGCCCTTTTTTTGAGAGGTTGAAACAACGGAGGTCGGTTCACGGTTGACGACATAACGGCACCAGTCAATCAGTTCGATGAATTCCCCCCGATAAGTGGTCTCTGTTTTTCCCGAATCGCCGTGGTTGTTTTGCAAACGTCGGTGGCAGAAAAGCAAGTGAGGAGAACCCAGTTGCGTGGCGATGAGTTCCCGAAGGCGTAACGTTGCAGGTGCCAAACGCCGCGGGAATTCCGCCATGAAAGCGATGCCTGATTTTTCGATTGCTGCGCGAACATGCTCGTCAGCAATAGGATCGAGGTTAATCTCTCCAGCCCAATAGATCGCTTTACCTGCTTCCGATGCCGACAGGATCGGGAGCCATTGGTGCCAGGTTCGCTCCAGAACAATCACTGCATCGATGTCATGACGATTGACCAAGGCTCGGTAGCCATCGACCAAGTCTGCTTGAAACTCACGGGCGCAGGTTTCTCCAAGCTTTGATACTCCGGTGTAGACTGCGCGCACATCAAATCGCTCATGCAAGATTTGCAAAGCGGGTCTGTGTCTGGTTTGCCAGGCATCCCCGAGGCCAATCAGCCCAATCCTAAGTTTCATTCAACTGATCCAGGCAAGAAAAAAGGGCAAGCGACAGGGACGATGGGATAACAAGAGATTAGAAGCTTGAGCGTTTGTTTCGGACCTCACCATTTCGAACCGGTGCACACAAATCCGCTCGCCAGTCTCTTATCGTCGCAAAAAACCAACGGCTCTGGCAACGGATCCTGCCAAGGTCACGGGCTGCGTTCAAAGGTTTTCTCTGCTCCGCGTACCCAGTGTACATGGCCCCGTGCAGATTACGTCGTGATCTTGGTTGTCCAAACTGCGAAAGGATGGCCGATTTTGTGTGATCAGTTTTTGATTTCAAATTACTGGCGAGCTTCAGGCCATTTAGGTGATAGTCTGATAGCCGATTGAGCAAAAATTGCCGGACGACCTTTTGAACCACAAAGGCTCAGCCCCGCCCGGGGTGGTGCGGGATCAGGATTCCTCTGGTGATCTGCTGTGACTTAGCCGCAAATCAAAGCCGAGAAATCAGAGTTGCCGAAGGATTCGCCTCAAATTCAATCACTTTCACCGCGGTTGTCACGATGAACTTTGGATGGGAATGAGTGCCGTATGGTTTCGATTAGATCTGAATCTTAGAAAGTCGAGACCGTCAATGCACCAACGGCCTTACTGAGAATCTCACGAATTATTTGCTTTTGCAGGGCGTACATCGAGAGTGGAGGAGATCGGTTTCGTCGATCTCGCACGGTCATGGCCGATTTCTGGATTGCCTCGGGCATCGATTTCTACGACTGAGCACGATCGAACGCAGTTTCACAGGCTGATTTTTCACTAAGCTTTAATGCTTGCATTACAGGTTTTGTGGAGGGAATTTGGTTTTATGATTCCCTGCGGACGACTTTTTTTTCAGGATTCGCTATTCTTCTAAGTGCACCGATAGGGTCCGGTGGGTATGCGTTGCTTCAGTTAACATGAACTTGATCGTTTTTGCTGAACGGCGCGTTGGATATTTGAACTGAGTCTTTTTTCCAAAGTGAGATTGCACAGCATGAGTTTTCCGGACGAGCTAATGCACCTGATCCGAACGGACGAGCCGCTTGGGCCTTTGGTTTGGTTAGGAATTGGTGGTCCAGCTCGCTTTTTTGCAGAGCCTGTTGATGAGACGGATCTTCAGCGGCTCGTTCAAGCGGCCAATGAGGCGGGTCTACCGGTACGGATTCTCGGTGGTGGCAGTAATTTACTGGTGCGGGAAGCCGGGTTTGACGGACTGGTCATTTCCTTGGCTGGTGCAGCGACCAGCCAGATTGAAATCAATGGTTCGCAGATGACCGCGGGCGCCGGTGCGAAGCTCTCTCACGCCGTGATTAAAGCGGTGGGATCTGGTCTGGGCGGCCTGGAACACCTTGTTGGGATACCCGGATCTGTGGGCGGTGCAGTGGTTGGAAATGCCTCCAGCGACGGTCGCGATATTGGCTCAGTCGTTCAGTCAGTCTCAGTGCTGGAACCGACCGGTGAGCGGCGTACCTTGACGCAGCAAGAGGCGGGTTTTTTCCACCGAAAGTCTTCTCTGTTGGGACTTTCGATTGTTGCCGTTACTTTCGAACTCGAGCCGCGAGATGTCGCTGCATTGACCAAGCGAATGCAAAAGCTTTGGATTGGCCGAAATGCCTCGCGTCCCAACGAAGAACCGCGGATCGCAATGCCGTTTGTCGAGCCGGATGAAATGAATGTCAACGAATTGCTCCAGCAAGTTGGCTTGGCAGGAATCCGAGAGGGGCAAGTTTCCCTTGATGCGCAAAGCCCCCAGTTTCTAATCGCTCATTCCGGTGCGACCAGCGAGCAGTGTCTCAAACTCATTGAGAGGGTTCGCGAGCAGGTACTTTTGCAGACCGGGATCGACTTGCAACTCAATTTGCAGATTTGGTAGACCTCTATTGCCGTTCCGATATTCTGCCGCGGTATTTTTGGTTCGATCATTGAATCTGCTTGGAAGACAGAGCATGATTTTGGCGATGTCAGAGTCTGAGGCGAGTCCTTATTGATGGTGTATCGCGTCGAGTGCTGCTCTTTGCCAATTCAACGGTCGAGACTGAATGAGCGTTAAAAATGGAGTCTCGTGAGTTTGTGCTGGGGCGATTGAAGAAAATCGTGATCACCCGTTCACGGACTTGGGCCATCGTTGCTTCGCGGTGAGAGGCTGTGTTGACCGAAGTTATGATCCAACAGATCAGGTCGACATGTTGGATGGACTGAGTGGTCGTGTAATTTTGTTTGGATCGTGTTCGAGTGTGATCCGAGGTAAAGGAGTGTATCGTGGCGAGACAATCGTCCAGCTTGAAAGAGCCTCATGTATTCGGTGAGATAATTCGCCGATTGATGGGGTCACCTCTCACGCAATCTGTTCTATGGCCTTTTGGTTTGGTGATCATCGGTTTGGTCGCTTGGCACCAGTGGGGATCGGATCACGTTGCTAATCAGTATCACGGAATTGTGCCTGAGCGGATTCATATTTCACAGCCGCCAAGTTACGTCCGTAGCGACGTGGTTCAAGCTGTATATCGTGATACGGCGATGCAGGGTCTTTCGCTACTCGATCGGCAGGCCACGGTAAAGATTGCTTCCGCATTCTCGATGCATCCGTGGGTGCGAAAGGTCGTGGGTGTTCGCAAATTAGCGGGAGGCGAAATCGATGTGCGACTTGAATATCGAACACCGGTCGCGATGGTTCATGTTTTTAAACCTGATCTAAGTGACGCTCGAAGCTATTTTTTCCCGGTCGACGGCGAGGGTGTTTTATTGCCGACTGGTGAGTTCACAACGGCGGAGACGCGAAACTATCTCTACATCGAAGTCCCAGGTGTCTACACGACAAATCCAGTTGGGTCCAACTTTGGTGATGTCCGTGTCGAGGCTGCTGCTCAACTTGCCGAGTACTTGTCACCGTTTCGTGATGAAATTGAGATTCGGAGCATTGGAGTTTACGGTGATCCACGCCAGATGCAGGTTCCGCAGCTTGAACTGGTGACACCTGATGAGCGACGTATTTATTGGGGAAGTCCTCCGGGATCAGAGCCACCGGGAGAGGCAACGGCAAAAATGAAACTTCAGCGGTTGAAGAAATCAGATCCTGATCAGTTATCCGATCTTCGAATCGCGACCCCTGTTTTTCCTTCGAGTCGATTGTGAGTCAGTGCAAGACTTTGAATGTGCAAGGTTGCCGATGGTCGGGGATGTAACTTGCCCGGATCATTCTGCACTTCCCCTCCACCTCTGCTTTGGCCCAAATATGAAGGTGGCCCGTTCTAGCCAACCCTGAATTTGGGCGACTTGGCTCCCATTGCATGGGGAATTCTTTTGTCAGGAACATTTGATTTGGGTGTGCGGCGTCGTTCGTTCAGATCACTCATTTTTCTTTCGAATGCTTCTTGTTCAAGCGTTTATGTTCACTTTTGTCACTGGGTGTCCATTCAGCGTGTTTTCTAGCCGGCTCCTTAAAGGGAGACCATTTGATGTGATCATTGCTGATGGTCCTCATCAAGCATTGTTCATTGGATTTTTCCGCTTCCCACGAATCTCTTAAACGTCCATCGACGGCAGTCAATTGACTGCCAATTCTGGTGTCTGGTTTGTTAAGATGAAGGCGATTGAGGGTTATCAATGTGTTTGCAAACGGAGGGAGCTTGATGCCCGTTTTGAGAAAGGAATTGGCGAGAATTGTAACATTGCTGCAGCCATTGGCTGTGCTGAATTCTCAATGGATAACTCGCTGATTTGACCCGGAGTGTTGATGGTTGGCGTTCTCGTCACGCCAGACGGTTTCATTGATGGGGGCTTTTTCAGTGGGTCAAAAGCGGGATTGCTTGAGAGTGTTTTGGGGGAGCGTGACTTAGTGGTTGGCTTGTCTGTGGCTGAAGGAAAGAACAGAAATTCATGGTTAACCATTTTGCTTAGCCTGAAGTTCTGTCTGTAAGCAAAAAAAATGGTTGCTTGGGATTTGGGAGCGGGTGCGTTTGAGGCGGTACGAGTTGAAGTGGTACGAGTTGAGGTGGTACGAGTTGAGGCGGTAGGAGTTGAGGCGGTTTGGTGTTGGAAGGGTGATGATTGATGTCGAGTCGAAGGGAAAAGAGATCGAAGATGGAAAACGAAACAATTGATGCGCTGACTCGCAGGCACTTCTTTGGAAAGAACGCGTTAGGTCTTGGAACCGCATCACTCGCCTCGCTGCTGAGTAACGAATCTGTCTTTGCCGAAGTGCCATCGGCTGATTCATCCTCAACGCAAGGCGATCATGCCGGCCTTCATCATGCCGCCACTGCGAAGCACGTGATTTACCTTTTCATGAGCGGTGGTCCAAGTCATTTGGATCTTTGGGATTATAAACCCAAGTTGACTGAGCAGTTCAATCAGCAATTGCCCGATCATATTCGCGATGGTCAGCGAATTACCGGAATGACGGCCAATCAGAAAGCCGGTCTTCCGCTTTGCCCAAGCAAGTACAAATTCAGCAAGCACGACAACGAATCTAACGGGGTATGGGTTAGTGAGTTACTGCCTTATACCGCAAAGGTTGCAAAAGAGTTGTGTGTTGTTCATAGCACCTATACCGAGGCAATCAACCATGATCCCGCGATTACCTACATCCAAACCGGCAGTCAAATACCTGGTAGGCCAAGTCTTGGTGCTTGGTTGAGTTACGGGCTGGGTAGCATGAATGAAGATCTGCCGCATTACGTTGTGATGCATGCGAAAACGAGCTTTCCCGAGCAGAGCTTGTTCAATCGCTTATGGGGCACAGGGTTCATGCCTTCGGATCATCAAGGTATTTTGATGAGAAGCCAGGGGGATCCGGTTTTGTACCTAAGTAATCCACCGGGCGTCAGTCGTGACGATCGACGCAAGCAACTTGATACGTTGTCGATGCTCAATTCAGAACTCCACGCTCAACTTAGCAATCCTGAAATTGTCAGTCGACTCAAGCAGCATGAGATGGCGTTTCGCATGCAAGCGTCGGTTCCGGAATTGACGGACCTATCGACGGAAACCGCTGAGACGTTTGATCTGTACGGTGATCAGGTGAAGACGCCGGGAAGTTTTTCGGCTTGTTGCCTGCAGGCGCGGCGACTGGTGGAGCGAGGTGTGCGGAATATCCAGATTTTTCACCGAGGCTGGGATGCGCATGGGCGGCTGCCGACGGAGCACGAATCACAATGTCGGGATATTGATCAGGCGTCTGCAGCTTTGATTATGGATTTGAAGCGTCGCGGGCTTTTGAAGGACACACTGGTGGTCTGGGGAGGCGAGTTTGGTAGAACGGCGTACTGTCAGGGCAAGCTAACGGCTGAAACCTATGGTCGTGACCATCATCCTCGCTGCTTCACGACGTGGATGGCCGGTGGCGGGATCAAGCCGGGGATTACTTACGGAAGCAGTGATGATTATGGTTACAACATCGCTGACGCGGATGGAAATCCGTTGAACCCGCAACCCACCAAGGAAACATGGACACCCGGTGCAATGCATATCCATGATTTAAATGCCACCATCTTGCACTTGTTGGGGATTGACCACCGCCGATTAACTTATCGATATCAGGGGCGAGATTTTCGACTCACTGATGTGCACGGGCATGTGGTGAAGCCGATCGTGGCCTGAATGATGGATGTTACATCGGCGGTTCTGGTTCGGCAGTTTGCGACCGACTGCGGCCAGATCGCGATTTAACCCGATCCTGGATTTACTGAAGCATGTTTCGGTACATGGTGATTGCTGCTGGGCCGACGAGCACCACAAAGATTCCCGGAAAGATGAACAAGACCAAGGGGAAGATCATTTTCACTGCGGTTTTGGCCGCTTTTTCTTCCGCAATCTGTCGACGTTTGACTCGCATCGCATCGCTTTGAACTCTTAGTGCTGTGGCAACACTGGAACCAAATTTATCGGCTTGGATCAGAATGGAAGCAAGTTGTTTCAGGTCATCAACTCCGCTTCGTATTCCAAGAGCTTTGAGTACTTCGCCGCGGGGGCGGGCGAATTGAAGTTGTTGATTGGCGATGCTGAATTCCTCACCAATCTCAACATGACTTTTCATCATCTCTTCAGCGACTTTCCTGAGGGCTTGATCCATTCCCAATCCGGCCTCCACGCACACCACCATCAGGTCAAGCGCGTCAGGTAGACCGAGGAAAACTTTTTGCTTTCGGTTTTTGGCTAACTGTTCCAAGGTGAGGTTGGGAATCATGAATCCTAGAATCATTCCGACGGCAGTTTTCATGGCCAGTCCCTGACTGAATCCATCGGCAAGCATGCCAAAGACACCACCGATCAATAGTCCGGTGATCACGGATGCAAATTGAATACTCTTGTAGATAACCGGCGCCGATTCTCTTCTGAATCCTGCATTGATAAGCTTTTCTCGTAATTGACTCATCTCTTTTGCGTTTCCGCTAACGGTGTCAGCAAGAGGTGAAGTGGCTTTTTCGAGGACGTTGGTGAGTGTTTTTTTCGATTCACTTTCCTCATCATTGATATCCGTCAATTGTCGACGCTTCTGCTTTTTTCGCAGCCGATCAAGCCGAATTTCTGCTCTGGGTCGATCTTCACCACTGACGCGTTCAAGAATGACCCACATCACCACGGTCACGGTGATGAAAATCGCAAGAGAGGTCAGGGTGACAGGACTCAGTTCGGCGATCAGGTTGGTATTCATCATGGCTTCTATTCCTGATGCTGTTCGAGGAATCACAAAAAATGTCGGATGCGAGGATTGGTTTTACTGGATTCAGGACGTGGGAAAGATTGGCTCAAATGATTCGATTAGACTTTGATGGTGATGATTTTTTTAATGACTAAAGCTCCAATCACTTGCGTCACAAGCCCTCCGAACAGCATGTAGCGTCCAATGGGATCTTGAAAGAGAGTCATGACGTATTGGTAGTTAAGTTTCAACATGACCACGAACAACACAGGCGGCAGAGCGAGTAAGACTGCGCCACTCATCCGACCCTCACCGGTGAGTGCTTGAATTTGACCGAGGATCTGAAGGCGTTCACGTATCAGACGGCTGATCTTATCAAGGATTTCAGCAAGGTCTCCACCTGTTTGTCGCTGTAAAACCACGGCGGTGGCAAAGAACCTAACATCCATATTGGGCACTCGTTTTGCCATGTTCTCAATGGCTTCATCCAGAGGGATCCCAAGGTTTTGCTCCTCGAATGCTCGCCCAAATTCCCCCGCGAGAGGAGCGTCGGTTTCGGATGCAATCAATCCAAATCCAGCATTGAGTGAGTGACCTGCTCTGAGGGAGCGACTGAGCAATTCCAAGGCGCCCGGCAGCTGCGTTCCAAAATGCGCAAGGCGTTTCTTGCGTTTCAGCGCAAGCCAGCCAACGGGGATTCCCGCTAAAATCAAACCAACCAAAGGCGCTAAGAGAACAGGGGCCGGTGAAAGAATGCATACGACGATCCCCGCCATGAAGCAGGCAACGCAGATGAATGCAAACTTCGCCGGGCGAATGTTAATGTCTGCTTGTTCAAGGTAATCCGATAGAGCGGGTAGTTTGCTGAACAATCGTTCGAGGAATCCAGATTGATCTGTCAGTTCTGATTTCAGCAAGGACACGAACGATTCATCCTTGTCACCTGATTGAAAGGGCTGGCGTTGTCGTTCGGCGAGACGTTGCAGACGTTCTTCGGTGCGAGTGGTTCCGCCACCGGGAACCATGATATGAATGGTGAACGCAACAAAAGAGGCGACTGAGACGCCTACTGCGATGATCAGGATGAGGCCACTCATGACAGGGTCAACCGTTTGATTTGTTTTGCTGCTTCGTATCGAACCACCGTTTGTTCGTTCGATTTCGTTTTGACGAAGGCGGGCTTGTTAACAGGGGATGGTTTCGAGTAGTTGCGCAAGGATTTTTTTATGCTTCCAGCATGACGCGTTCGCGGAATGCGCTGGGAGGTAATCGCACGCCCGCGGATTCCAGTCGATCCATGAAACTCGGGCGAACACCGGTGCACTGGAAGTGTCCGTATGCTTTTCCTTGTTCGTCGACTCCTTTCTGCGAGAATTTGTAGATGTCCTGCATCACGATGGTGTCTTGCTCCATCCCAACGACCTCCGTGATAGCGGTGACTCTTCGAGGGCCTCCCTGAAGGCGGTTCGCCTGAATCAGAATGTCAACGGCCCCAGAGATTTGCTGTCGGATTGCTTTAACAGGTAAGTCAAATCCTGCCATCATGACCAGGGTCTCTAGCCTCGCGATTGCGTCCCTTGGGGTATTGGCATGAATTGTGGTCATGGATCCATCGTGGCCGGTATTCATTGCTTGAAGCATGTCGAGGGTTTCACCACCGCGGCATTCGCCAATGATGATTCTTTCCGGCCGCATTCTCAGGGCGTTTTTCACAAGATCCGTTGCCGTCACCGCGCCATTTCCTTCGATGTTGGTCGGTCGCGTTTCAAGGCGTACGATGTGGTCTTGCTGCAGTTGTAATTCGGCTGCATCTTCTATGGTCACAATTCGATCTTCCCGACCGATGAAGGAAGAGAGCGTGTTGAGTAGGGTCGTTTTACCCGACCCGGTTCCACCAGCGATGACGATGTTTAGTCGAGCTTTGATGCATCCCTCAAGCAGCATCACCATTTCTGGGGTGAACGCCTTGTAGTTGAGGAGGTCCTCGAGTTTGAGTGGGTTACTTCCGAAACGACGGATACTGACAGCCGCGCCATCGAGTGCCAGAGGAGGGATGATCGCGTTGACTCTTGATCCATCCTCGAGTCTTGCGTCAACCATGGGTGAGGTTTCATCGATTCGTCGGCCGACCTTGCTGACGATCCGATCAATGATTTGTAACAGGTGCTTGTTGTCACGAAATTCAACTGTTGACTTCTCCATGCGCCCGGCCCGCTCGACGTAGACGTTCTTTGGGCCGTTGATCAGAATATCACTGACCGTGTGATCTTTCAGTATCAGTTCAAGCGGACCCAATCCAAGTACTTCGTCGATCACCTCTTCGACAATCCGATCGCGTTCTTGGCGATTGAGGAGAGTTTCTTCCGCGTCACACAGATGTTCCACCACGATGCGTATTTCGCGTTTCAGGACCTCACCTTTCAGGTCGCCCACGCGTGATAAGTCAAGCTTGTCAACGAGCTTGCCATGAATTCGACGTTTGATCTCCTCGAATTGTGATTGACGATTAAGTTCTGGTGTGGCCGCGATTGCTTGCGTTCTCATCATGCTGCGTTGATAGGCGTAATGACAAATTGCTTTTTCTTTTCATCACCAATCTGCGTTCTTTCAAAATGAAACGCGAGACTCGAATGACCGAAAGCGATAGGTGGCATCTCCGTTTCACCGCAATGATTTGATCGAGCCTTTCAGGAGGCGAAATGTTGCACCGATACGAAGCATTGGGAGCGATGTCGCGAGACTCGGTCAGACCCGTGGTATCAATTCTGTCAGTGATACCGTTTTTGCTGAATCTCGAGATACCTGTGGGTTGGGGAAATTGCCACTTGAAGCCTAGGACGCAAAAGCTGGAATCGAGGGTTCTTAGGGCGAACTTTTTTAGCGAATTGCAGGATTTTTGGATTCGCCTTCGATCGTGACTTCTTTTTAGTAGTGATTTCAGTCGCGATAGAGGTTGGTTTGCAAAAGCGGCTGTCTCTGGATCTAGGTTGATCGAAAGTTTCCTGTTCCGATAGGTTTCTAAGCGGGAGGTGAAATGCCAGACTTCCGATGGAAGCATGGGATCTTCCGGGACGACATGCGAGAGTTGTGCGAGGATTGAGGGGAAGGCTCTGATGGGCGATTTTTGAGTCTCGGGTGCACTCTTTCACTTTGATCGCTTTGAGGGGGTAGAGCATTGAGAATGAACGATCAATGCGACTGCCTTGGGTTCCTCACCATTCGGGGGAGCGGGATGGTGGATTCTACGGTGGAAAACGCCTAAATTACCACGCTTCGTCGAACACCTCTGGGCAACTCGGGTGGTATTATCACTGCGAACTGCCTAACTTCTCAGCTTGGCAAGGCTAGCCATTGAGGCGGCTGGAATTTCCACCCCAGTTTTTCATCAGAAGGAATTATTCAGCGTGGCAAAAAGGCGTTCACGAAGTCATTCCCCTAAAGGTAGACGCTCGAAAGCAGGAAAAGGTACCTCTCGAGGTAGCGGTGATGCCGAGGCGTTTCTATTTGACCGTAATTCTGACGCCTATGGTGCGTTGCCACTGCGGCAGGCTGCACAGGAGAAATATCTCAACTATTCACTTTCGGTGATTACCAGCCGTGCACTGCCTGATGTGCGAGATGGATTGAAGCCGGTACAGCGTCGAATTCTGTACACCATGAGTCAGCAGGGGCTATCGAGCAGCACCAAGCATGTTAAATGTGCCAAAGTGGTCGGTGATGTGATGGGCCGTTTTCACCCGCATGGCGATAGCTCGATCTATGACGCGTTGGTGCGAATGGCACAGCCATTTTCTCTTCGAATGCCATTGGTCGATGGCAGTGGTAACTTTGGCAGCGTCGATGGTGATAACGCTGCAGCGATGCGTTACACCGAATGTCGGATGACAGCGCTTGCTGGTGTCATCCTGAATGATTTGGCCACGCGCACCGTTGCTTTTAAACCCAATTACGACGGCAGTCGCGAAGAGCCAGTCGTGCTGCCCAGTCGAGTTCCTAACCTGTTACTCAATGGTGCCACGGGGATTGCCGTTGGTATGGCGACCAACATCCCGCCCCATAACCTGAAAGAAATCTGCAGCGCACTGCTCAAGCTGCTTCGAGATCCTGAGATCAAGGATTATCAACTGGTCGCTAACGATGCGATTCAGGGTCCTGACTTTCCCACCGGAGGACAGATCACTAACACAAAAGAGGAACTGCGGGATATCTACGCTACGGGTCAAGGAACGATCAAGCTGCGAGGGACAACGAAAATTCTCACCGAGGGTTCCCAGAAGATTCTGCAAATTCTGTCGATACCCTTCGGTGTCAATAAGTCTGCAATGGTGGAACGCATCGCTGAAATTATCTTTAGCGGTAAGCTACCGTTGGTGTCGGAGGTTCGGGATCTGTCCACCGATGAGATTCGTGTTGATTTGCTGCTTAAAAAAGGGGCTGACGAAAATAAGGTGCTTGCTTACCTGCACAAGCACACACAGCTTCAGAATAACTTCAACGTCAATCTGACGTGCCTGGTGCCAACCGAAAATCCAGAAGTGGGTGCACCCAATCGTTTGAGTCTGAAAGAGGTGCTTTGGCATTTTCTTCATTTTCGACTGCAGGTAGTTACCGAGCGTTTGATCAATGAGTTGAACTCGTTGGAAAAGCGTATTCATGTACTCGAGGGTTTTGCGCTGATTTTTGATGCATTGGACGAAATCATTCGCATCATTCGGCGTAGTGACGGAAAAGCGGATGCCGCCAAGAAAATCATGAAGCGGTTTCCCGCCACTGGCAAACGCGGCGGGTTGGATGCCGAACAAACCGACGCAATCCTTGAGTTAAAGCTTTACCGTTTGGCGAGACTCGAAATCAATCTGGTTCTTGACGAACTCAAAGAGAAGCGTAAGCGAGCCAGGGAAATTAAGCGACTTCTGGCAGAAGATACTCAGGATACGAACGCATCCGGGCGTTGGAAGATTGTCAGGGAAGAGATCAAAACGCTTGTTGGAGATTACGGTAAGGCGAAGAATGCTGGTCGACAAACTTTGATCAACACAATTGAGGAGGAACCGGAGTACACCGCTGAAGATTTCATTGTCGCGGAGAATTGTCACCTCCTAATCACGAAAGATGGTTGGGTAAAGCGGCAAAAGCAAATTGCAGACCCGGGTAAAAGTCGAGTGCGGCAGGGCGATGAAGTACTTGCCTGTGTCGCTGGTAGCACACGTGAGACCGTTGGTTTCTTCTCGTCGCTTGGTGTTTGCTATACCACCAGAATGATCGACATCCCTGCTTCGACAGGGTTCGGAGAGCCGATTCAAAAATTGTTCAAAATGAAGGATGGGGAGAAGATTATTGCCGCAATCTCGTTTGATCCGCGAGTGGTTGGCAAGGTGCATGACGATCCTAAGCATCCTGATTTTTGCCCTGAAACGCATGCCATCGCGGCCACCTCGAATGGGTTTGCATTGCGTTTCGGATTGGGAGCGTTGGTCGAGCCATCCACAAGAACCGGACGTCGATTCGCGAGGGTCAAAGGGGATGCATCAGTGATCAATGTTTTCACTTTGCATGGAACTGAAGTGATCTTGGCCGTGTCCCGTCACTGCCGAGCAATGGTTTGTAATGCAGAGGATATCAATTATCTGTCAGGTGCCGGAAAGGGTGTGACTCTGATTCGGTTGGCTGCGGGAGACGAGTTGCTCGGATTTAAACTTTCCTCCGGTGATCGTGATTTGCTGACCGTCGAGACAAATCGGGGCGCGAAGAAAAATATATCCACTGCCAAATACCGGGTTACTTCCCGCGGTGGCCGTGGAACCGAAATTCAAAAGAACGGTAAGATCAAGTCTCTCGTATTGCCGGCAGTGGATTCACCGGAAGCATTTGACGAATCAGGTTGATCAAGTCGACACCACCACAAAGAGTTGGGAAGTTTCGACTTTCGAGACTCCTTTTCCATAACACTTACAGCTTCATTGATTCATTGCATGGCTAGCGCGACGAAAAAGTATCAGGGCGATGACATCGTTGTCTTGGAAGGACTTGAGCCTGTTCGAAAGCGACCCGGTATGTATATCGGTGGCGTTGGAATGTCGGGTCTTCATCACCTGATTTGGGAGGTGGTTGATAATTCCATTGACGAGGCAATGAATGGGCATGCGACTGAAATCTCTGTCAACCTTCACAAGGATGGCCGGACGATTACAGTTTCCGATAATGGGCGTGGCATTCCGATTGACAAGCACGCCAAAACTAAGAAATCAGCGTTGGAAACGGTTCTTACCGTTCTGCATGCTGGCGGCAAATTTGATGGAAACAATTATAAGACCGCCGGGGGTCTGCACGGGGTCGGAGCATCCGTTGTTAATGCGTTAAGTAAAGAATTGACCGCGGTTGTGCGACGTGATGGTTCTCAGTATCGAATTTCATTTTCAAGAGGCAAAGCAACCTCCAAGCTGCAGAAACTGAAAGGTGCAGTGCGTGGTTCTGGAACCACCATCACTTTCACACCTGACCCAACCATTTTTCCTAAAACGGACTTTGATAGCCAAACGATCCTGGCGAGGTTGGAGACCGCTAGTTTTCTCCATCGCGGTCTCAAAATTACTTACGTTGATGAGACCGCAAAAACAAAACAGACTTTCTTGCATCAAGATGGCATCGTTGATTACTTGCGAAAGGTTTTGAAGGATCGAAAAGCCAATCCCATCCATGAAACCCCTTTTTCACTTCAGCGCGAAGATGATGCTCGGATGGAGTTGACGTTGCAATGGACTGATTCAACGGATGAACATGTTCGCAGTTATGTTAATGGTATTCCGACGGGCAGTGGCGGCACCCATGAGAGCGGATTGCGATCTGGATTAAATAAAGCGGTCCGAAATTATATTGATACACACAAGCTAACACCGCGCGGGGTGAAGATTACACACGAGGACATTCGCGAAGGCTTGGTGATCATCTTGTCAGTGTTTGTCGCGGAGCCGCAATTTCAGGGTCAAACCAAGGACCGTCTGAATAATCCGGAGGTGCAGGGAGTGGTTGATGTGGTGGTTCGTCCTGCGATGGAACAATGGATGAACAACAATCGAAGTGTCGCCGATGCCATCGTTGCGAGAATCATCGCTGCGGCTCGCGCCCGGGCAGCGTCACGTGCAGCCTCGGACGCTGTCTCTCGAAAAGGTGGTGCGAAACGCACCATGTTGCCAGGTAAGCTCAGCGACTGCGTCTCAACCGGCAAGGGTGATTCAGAGCTTTTTATCGTGGAAGGTGATTCAGCTGGAGGGAGTGCAAAGCAAGGTCGTGATCGTAATTATCAGGCGATCCTTCCGCTTAAAGGTAAGGTGTTGAATACCGAGAGTGCTACGCTCAAGAAAATCATGGAGAACAAGGAGATCCAAGATGTGGTGGCAGCATTGGGGTGCGGCATTGGTCCCGGAATTCAAATTTCCAATTTGCGTTACGAACGCATCATTCTTCTCGCGGATGCCGACTCCGATGGTCATCACATCACAACCCTGTTGTTGACGTTCTTTTACCGGCACATGCAAGCACTGATTCAAGCGGGACGACTTTACATCGCCGTGCCTCCGTTGTATCGAATTGACCTCGGTAAGGAAACTTACTGGGCCGCCGATGAGGAAGCTAGAATTGAGATATTGGAAAATAATAATTCCAGAGCAAAGCCGGAGATAACACGTTTCAAAGGACTCGGTGAAATGATGCCTAAGGTTCTATGGGAAACGACTTTGAACCCCGATACGCGTCGTTTATTAAAGGTCGAGATCGATGATCATCTTGAAACCGATCGCGTGATTAGTGATCTCATGGGGCGGGATGCCTCCGCACGTTTCCGTTTTATTATGGAACGCGCCGAGGATGCAGAGGCAATTGATGTCTAAACGACTGCCGCACTGACGGTAGTCATCCAAACGCCCGACTAATCAGTCGGTGCGATTTTTTGGCTTACCCACGATTGGTTTCCGTCCCCTGAGACGTCCTAGTCCCTTTACCACTCAAGTTTTGGGCGATCAGCGATTCTTAAGCGATCGTTGCGTCAGTGTCGGGTATCCAGTGGGTTCTCTTGGAGCGTTCTTTTCAACGTGTTGCGGCGAAGGCTCCCATTGGCGGTCAGCCCTCATCAGTCTTTTGGGTTGAGTCAATGGTGTCAGTTCGTGGGGGGGCATTGATAACTTGACCAATTGCGTAGGCGAGTCTGCCGATCATTCCGAAGTAAAGGAACATGGTCGTTTCCGCGGCAATGATTGAAATAATCGCACAACCTTCGGGACTTGAGGTGGAGGAAATTGCAAAAAGCAAAAAGGTTCCGACGAACAACAGGCCTGATGAAAAATAGAAACCACCCCAAGCCTCTTCGCATTTGCTGATGCTGCGGGATAGCTCGCTGGAGAACGGCTTGAAAATGCTGTTCATATCCAACATGGAGAGCAAGACAAAGGGAAATAGAGCGTAGATGGAGAACATGGTGAGCGCGGTCGTCAAGAGATGAGCACCGAATATTGACGTGCACAATATCCAGCATGGGACAGCCGCAATGAAAGCTGCGCTGCCGACGAGGACCGTTTGTCCAAGCCATGCGGAAGGATCAAGCGTTGGCCATTGCGAAACTTGTGCTTCATCATTCGCAGCGGCAAGGAGGATTGCCATTCCGCAGCTGATTGATAGCAGCCCGAAAAGAAGTCCGCCAGGAAACAAACCTAGCGTAAGAATCGCCATTTCTAATTTGAGTACCACGATGGTTGGTAAGATTGCAAGCAGTGAAAGAACAGCCAGGTGTATCAAAACGGTTGGGTCGCGAAATGGGGAGAGTACACTCTTTAACCATTCTCCGATCTGAGGGGTGTCATAACCATCTGGTTCGCTTGTTTCTTCTTCGTTAATGCGAGCGGCATCCTCGAGAAGCTCGTTGGCAGATTTCTGGAATGGATCCGGTCGTCGCTCGACTTTTGGATTCGATTCAAACTGAAATGTTTCAGCCTGGTCGATGTTAATAGTCGCTTTCTTTTTTAGTTTTGGAGCTGGAGGAATGACCATTTCGCTATAGCAGTCACTGCACTTGATTGTCTTCCCGACTTGATTTGCTTTGGCGTAAAGGTAGCTTCCGCAGACCTTGCAAGTCACTCGATAATCTTTGGCGTATTCAACGTCATTTGCTTCCGGCGGCGGGTTGGTTTGGTTGCCCGCTGAGCCATTCACTCCTTGGCGAGTCTTGTTTGGTGCTAGCGGTGTTTTGTTTGTGTTGGCTGATGCAATGACTTCCTTGCCTTGTTTTGATTTAGGGCTTTTTGACTCATTTGGATGATTCAGTGAATTAATTTTCGGGACTGATTCGGAGATTGTTGTGAAGTCGTCGAATTCATCCCCGTTGAATTCATCACCTCTAAGATCATTGAGCAGGTCATCTTGGTTGGACAGGAAGTCTCCGGATAGCGGTTTTGGGTTGGCGGTTGTTGGAGGCTCAGCGATCTTGTCCGCATTCCTTTTTTGCATTGACTTTGGCAGTTGCAGCACAAACTCGTCATCACCATCCTCGTCGTCTTCAAGTGTGAGCTTGATAGGTGCATCAGAGGTGGATCCACCCGTTGTTTTGGGGATGGGGCCAGGGGGCTCATCTAGGGAGAGCCAATCGTCATCCTTGGATTTTGATGACGCTACAATGCCGGGCGCCAAAAACGTTTGCTGGCAGTGCGGGCATTTCACTCGACGTCCGGCAGCCTTTTCAGCAACTCGTACCGATCCGTTGCATCTTGGACACTGGAGTGATTGAGGCATGCGAAAGGGTTCGGATTTAGGGTGAATGACGCGAGAAGACCTGCCCTAGTTTACCTCGCAGTTTCGCACGGGGTATGAGGCACTCTTCAAAAGAGTTGAGTCACTTATTTGAACGACCAATGAATCCAATGCGCGAGACGGTTGGGTCTGCATTGATAAATAGCGTTCCCGCGTGGTGCAGGGTCTTTCATGTCTGAATTGCTGGGATTCGCTCATTGAATGCATCGATGAACCGGAATGCCAACGGCGGTGATTTTCCATCACTCGATCGTTTCTGACTGGATTGTGAACTTCCGCACAAAAATTGACGGCAGTTTCGGGGAATAAGAGGGTGTTAATGAGGATTGCTGGTTTTTTCCTCTTATTTGGTACAGCCACAATCTTGCTCAATGATCCTTGGCCAGATTTCATACCGCGGTATTGCTGACGTCGAGGATTCGATAAATTGTGTGAGATACCAATCGATCACTCAAAATTAGACTGAATCATGCTTGTTGCTCTGAAGTGGCTAACAAAATACATCGACTTGCCGATGGATCACGAGGAATTAGCCCAACGCCTCAGTTTGGCTGGATTGAATCATGAATCGACTGATGTGATCGATAATCAGATTGTCATCGATCTCGAGATCACAAGTAATCGTGGTGACTGTTTGGGGCATCTGGGGGTGGCTCGAGAGATTGGCGTGCTTTTCGGACTAGAAACGTGTTTCCCAACACCGGTATTACAAGAAAATGGTCCTCCCATCGGGGATCTGTTATCAGTCAGGAACCAGTTTGAAGAAGCTTGCCCGCGTTACACCGCGAGAGTCATTCAGGGTGTTCAGGTTGGCCCGAGTCCTGAATGGCTGGTCGAAGCGTTACAGTCGGTATTTTGGAAACGCCGATTGGATGGCACGATCGAGCGTTATCAGAGCATTAACAACGTCGTGGATGCAACGAATTACGTTCTGATGGAATGTGGTCAACCACTTCATGCGTTTGATTATTCCAAAATAGCGGACAAGCAAGTTGTGGTGCGTCCCGCTGCTAATCAAGAAATCATGCACGCGATCGATCACAAAGATTACACACTTGATCCATCGGTTTGCGTGATTGCAGATTCCACCCACCCTTCGGCCATCGCCGGCGTGATGGGTGGAGCCAGTTCTGAGGTCAGTGAGTCGACAACAGATTTGGTCATTGAAGCGGCAGTATTTACACCGCTATCCATTCGTCGCACAGCGCGGAAACTAAAACTGCATAGCCCTTCCTCCTATCGGTTTGAGCGAAAGGTTGATCCGGTTGGTGTTGAGTGGGCGAGCCGAAGGGTTTGTGAGTTGATCGTCGAGCTTGCCGGGGGAACTGTTGCAGCGGGAATGATTGATACAGCACCTGAAATTCCAACACGAGCCCCGGTTGTATTGCGAGCAAGTCAACTGGAAAGAATTCTTGGTATTAAATTAGACGTCGGCGAAATGACTCGTATCCTCGAGGCATTGGGATGCCAGTCAGGTTCACTTGAAGGTGATGCGGTCGCTTACACTCCTCCCTCTTGGCGGCATGATTTGACTCGCGAGGCTGATTTGGTCGAAGAAGTCGCGAGGATTCACGGATACGACAAAATACCGGACGATTCACCAATTCCGGTCGCCCCGAGTGCCAAACGCACCTTTGATACGGCGATGGGCAAGATTCGAGGGGTTTTGACCGCTTCAGGAATCAGCGAAGCAATGACACCGAGTGTGGTCACGGAAAAGCTTGACCAATCAATCAGTCCCTGGACGGATCGCCCTGCGTTGAAGACTCAGGTAGCGATGTTAAAAGGTGCGAAAACGCTACGTCGAAGTTTGATTCCCAGTTTGTTGGAAGGTCGGGCGAAAAACTGGGCTTCGGCAAGTCTTGAGGCTGATCTTTTCGAAATTGCACATCTCTATCTACCCAACGAGGGTGATGATGCGTTACCAACGGAGCATTACTCGCTCGCGTTAGTCACTGGGCAAGATTTCTATTCGTTGAAGGGTGTGCTAGAGACGCTTTGCCAACGCTTGGGTGTCGATGTTGCTTTGGATGTGAAAACGGTCGATCGAATTGGATTTCCGGCTCGTGGCTGTGTCCAGCTTGTTCTTGGTGATCAAACCTTGGGTTATCTCGGTATTGTTGACCCCAAAGTGGTCAAAAGTTGGAAGCTGCCAAACGCGGTTTGTGCTGCAGAGGTATCGCTTGAAGTGTTGTTGGAACATTCGCAACTGGTGCCTCAGCAAAAAGCCATCAGCATGTTCCCCTCGGTTCAACGAGACTTGAATTTTGTCGTGTCCGAATCGGTAGCGTGGCGAGAAATGGAGCAAGTGGTCCGAGCGGCAGTGGGCGATTCGCTGGCTAAGATTACCTATCGTGAGACGTATCGAGATGCCAAAAAAGATGGTAATGATCGCAAACGTGTTCTCATGACCGTTGAGTTGCAGCGTCATGATGAAACACTAAGCGGTGAGCAAGCGGATTCTTTGGTGAACGAGGTAATCGTTGCCTGCCAGAAGAATCTGTCGGCCGAATTGCTCTCTTGATTATCGCCAAGTTAATTGGTTGAGAATCCAACGATTCAACCGGAATGCGTCGTTGGTATTGCCCTTTGCAAAAAACTTCGTTTAAGCAAGTTCGTGCCTGATCAGATCGCAGTTGGGAAATCCACTGATCCGATTTGAGGGAGGAGATCAAAGAAAATTCAGCGGGGTCATTTGCTGAGCCAATGGAAATTGCACCCTTGGCTGAGCATTAGCAAACCCGATGCGAATTTGCTTTGTTACAGGCTGCTGTCTTGATGCAGCTAGTGTCAGACCGCTTTCGCGAATTCGTCTTTTGTTCTGCCTAGCCCCCTCTGCTCACCTGCATGTCCCCATCGAGTCCAACGCCTCGTGATGCGAGGCGGATCGAATGCATCTGCCGGTTCGCTTCAGGTAAGCGTTACTTGATCGGCGTCTCTTTATTACCGTTTTTCAAAAATGGCTCTCGGACCTGTTCACCAGCGGCCGCGTGAAACGGACGTACCCAGATATTTCGAAATCCAACAGGGTTGCCATGATCCTGCAACGAAATCGGGCCAACCGGCGGATGAGCGTTGTAGGCAGGTGGGCGGTTGAAAGGTGTGTCACCTTTAAGCTCGAAGTGATTTAGGATGAGGACACCATTGTGCAATGCAGTGATGTAAGCAGGAGAAACGAGTTGACCTTGTTCATCAAAACGCGGCGCGGTCCAAAAAATGTCGTAGGAATTCCATTTCGTTGGAGGTCGCATTGCGTTGACCGCCGGTGGCGTCTGTTTATAGATGGCTCCGGCTTGACCGTCATGATAGGTCGCGTTGTCAAATGAATCTAACACCTGGATCTCGTAACGATCCATCAAGAAAACACCACTGTTGCCACGTCCTTGGCCGCTTCCTTTGACCGGTTCCGGTGCTTTCCATTCGATGTGCAGTTGGCAATCGCCAAATGACTCCATCGTGGTGATTTTACCTTTACCACTGAACGCGATTCCGTCTTTAACGGTCCAATTCTGACCATTCTTCCACCCCGAGAGGCTCTTTCCATCAAAGAGAATGATCGCATCGGATGGCGGCTGATCATCTGTTTCTCCCGGGCTGACAATGGCAGGTGCCTGCCATTGAATACCGTTGAGGTATTCAGCGGCGTTAATGGATCCGGAAATCAGGATTCCGAGTGATAAAAAAAGCGTGAGTGAAAAAGTTTTCATTGGGTTTCCGTTGGGGAGGGGGACGGTCATGGTTAAGCAAACGGCTAGCACATTGATCAACAATGCATCCCGCCGTGACGCGCAGGGTATCACTGTGCCGCGACACCGATTTGATGATCTGCAAACTGCTTGGCCAAAGATTATCGTTGCTGTTCGCCCAAGGATCAATGGATGGAAGCGTGTAATATGGAATGCCGGGACTAGTAAGCCCTCGACTTTCCATATTGGCTGAGCCTTGTCGATCGTTCACAGCGGTTGATGTCGCCAACCTTCCAAGGTGTTGTTGTGCTGATGTTTGGTCGGGCCACCCCTGCGTTGGTAGGGGACTGACGCCGTGATTCTACGGAAACTTTGTTTCCACCTCCCAATAAGTTTTTCCGTCTTGATCTCCAACAGATTTGCCAGACGCAGATTCCTCTGGCGCAGGTTCCTCTGGCGCAGGGCCGTGGAACATGGCGAGTCACTCCCGAGGCTCACGGTCGTTTTACCCTTAAAACGGTCCAAGCTTTCGTAAGACGCTTTGCGTGAAACACACAGGCGTCTTCTCAGGGGGAACGCTGAGTCGTGTTCGCAGAGCCTCGCTCTTTTTTCAGTCGATGCAAGGTGGCGTCACCCGTTGATTAGTCGATGCTCAAGTTGGCCCATTTCAGGATCGAACCGCAGGAGTCGTGTCAAGAATCTTCCAGGAACTGGGCGTTCACATTGCAGTGCCCACAGGAGTTCACGTTGACTTTTTACAGCTGTTTTTGCTAATTACCGTGCATGGAACCGCAAGAAAAATCACATCCAAATAACTATCCAGCGTTCACCTCGATCTTTCTCGGGGCAATTTTGCTTTGTGGAGACGCATTAACCGCCCAAGAGCCCTTGTTGGTCAATTCGTCACCGTTTCAGGAAACTTCAATTTCTGCTGACGTCAGTCAAATAGCGGATGATCATCAACCTTGTGTTCTGCTGCGCAATGACAATGTTTTGCTGGGTGTTGCTCGTCAGGTGGGGCAGTATGTCCTGATCAAAACCAGTGAAGGAAGCGAGGTAAAATTGGATCAGAGTCAGGTTCTGTGCTGGGCTGATTCCTTGCCAAATCTTTATCGATACCGCGTTGATCATCGTCAGGTCGGAGATCTTTCATTGATGCTGCAAGACGTACGCTGGTGCCTGCGTCATGACCTTTATGATTTAGCTGCTTCAGAGTTATTGACGATTCGACGCATCGATCCTGGGAATCTGGAGGCGCAACGGCTTCTGGATCAACTGAAGCGTCGGTGGAGTCAGGCAAACGAACCGGGTTTGAGTGCCGATGATCACATTCAATCCAGGTCGACTTTTGATTTAAAAAATATCTCGACCGAGGAAACGGAAGTTGATTCCAACCGTCACCCTGATTCGCTACCTAGCCAATTGGTGGAGCAAGGGATCGAGCCAGAGATGCCTGCTGCTTTATTGCGGGGTTTTGCGTCGCACATTCAGCCCATGTTGATCAACCGTTGTGGCATGTGTCATTCGGATACGGTTTCAACTGATCGGCAATGGTCGATGCGTCTTCCGTCGTCCGGGACTCGTGCGTCGGCGAAACTGACTCGTCAGAATCTGTCGAGCGTCTTGCCCTATCTGGGTGACGCAAAGTCGAGTTTGAATTTATTGCTTTTGAAGGCGACAGTGGCGCATGGCGGGGCGCCAGCGGCCTTAACCATTCGTAATGATGCCGCGATCCAATCTCTTTCAAATTGGTCTGCAATGGCAGTCGAGACGATTGAGCATCGCCAATCGAATTCATCACCGAAAATCGATACAGTTCAAGGCCAACGAGTTCGTCCGTTGAATGCACAGCGTCCGGAGGGGATATCTGAAAACCAAGACTTTTTGGCCGATCAAAGCAAGGAGCAACTTGTGGGTTGGCCGGAACGGAGTGGCATTGAAAACAGCGGTCCCTCGCGATTGCCCTTGGTCAGCAATCCTTTTGATCCCGGTTTGTTCAATCGACGTTTTGATCTGCGTAAACAAATTGATCAGTGATTTTGGCTGCTGGACAGACAAACTGTGACATCTTGGCGATGACGTCACTTTACCTGCAATTTTCCTTCGGCGAACAACTCAAGCCGGGGTCCAGTTGTCGATCTTCTTTATCGTTTGCACTGCGTCTTGGTTCTTAATTGTTTCGTCGGTGTACCCCCTGCTTCACTGGGAAGTTGGTGACGGATGACAACGATTTTCAAAGTGAACCGTCATGCAATTTCGTTAAGATGCATGGTAAGATCAGTTGACCCGGCGCGGTCCGACCGTTTGCCCGGCATCCACAATTTCACCGCCTGCGTCGAGAAAAGTGACTCAACGCGGTGCTTACACTGTTTTGATAAAAGTCAGTTGAGAGCAGACGATGTTGCGATCATTATTCCACTGCAGAACGTTATTTGCCCTTCTTTGGATGACTGCTTATATGGTCATGTCTGCACCTGTTGAGTTGTTGGCTCAATCCACTTCGGATTCTCAAACACGCCAGCGATCAGAGAGGGGTGCACAGCGGATATCGCAATCACGGGCTCAATCCGCCTCTGGCCGAAGTCGTCTCGTAGCGGGCATGCAGGTGGACCGGGATCTGGTATACGAAACCGTTAATGGGCGAGATTTGCATCTTGATCTATACCGTCCGCCGAGTAACCAGAAATTACCGCTGGTGATTTGGGTTCATGGTGGTGGCTGGAAATCTGGCTCCAAAAATGGTGCCGGACCATCGCTTGAATTATTAAAGCGTGGTTATGCGGTTGCTTCAGTCGAGTATCGCTTGAGTGGCGAAGCAATTTTCCCAGCAGCTATTTCTGATTGCAAAGCGGCTGTTAGCTTCTTAAGACTTCATGCTGGCCGGTATCAGCTTGATCCCAAGCGGTTCGGTGCATGGGGCTCGTCAGCGGGTGGCCATCTGGTTTCACTAATGGGAACCACTGGTGATGATACCTCTTTCAATTTACATCCCGTTAGCAAAAAGGTTTCCAGTGAGGTGCAGGCGGTTTGCAATTGGTTTGGACCTTCTGATTTCCTGAGGATGAATGATGCGCCGGGGGCTATCGATCATGATTCGCCCGATTCACCGGAATCACGCTTTATTGGTGGACCGATTCAGCAGAATCCTGAACTTGTCAAACGAGCAAATCCCATCACTTATATTACCGAGAAAGATCCTCCTTTTTTACATCTTCATGGGTCAAGTGACCGACTTGTTCTTTTAAGTCAAAGCGAACTACTGCACGCCGCTTTGACTGATTTGAATGTTCAATCTGAACTTCACGTTGTGGTGGATGGTGGTCACGGATTCCGCGGATCACGAGAGCCGATGCAGGCGATTGTGGGTAGATCGATGGATTTTTTTGACGCAATCTTGAAACTGCAAAATGAGGCGAAGTGATCTGTTGAATTCTCTCAGCGTAACCAGTCTTGATTGAGTGCACGCCGTGTCGCAAGAGTCTTTCGGAAACCCTGACTTCCAACCACCCGAGGTGATTCTCGAAGCGGTGTTGTACTGCGATGATTTGGAAGCTGCCGGAGCCTTCTATGAGAAGGTGATTGGTTTAACGTTATCCTCGTGCGAACCTGACCGGCATCGTTTTTATCAAATGAAATATGGAATGCTTCTGTTGTTTCGAGCTTCCGCAACCCGCAGTCAAGCAATTGAAGTTAATGGGCGGTTGATTCCAAAGCACGGCACGACTGGTTCAGGCCATCTTGCGTTTGCGGTGGATATCGAATCTCAAAATGCAATGCGTGAACGCTTGGCCTGTGCGGGTATAAAACTGGAGTCAGAAATCAAATGGCCGAGCGGTGGTGAGTCGATATACTGCCGAGATCCCGCAGGGAATAGCATCGAGTTTGCCACGCCTGAATTATGGTATTGATCCGTTTGAACACGTGCGAAATTAATATCTCGACGAGTACTTGCTAAATTAAAATACCTGTGCCTAGAACCGGTTGATTGGCAGCCATGCTAAGAGGATGATATTTGCCCGATGAGCCTACCCAAAGCGTCGTGGGCTCGTCCCGATTCGGTTCCTTCTGCGGTTCGAAAAGTTGGAATGAATGACAGACGCTTATTGGGCAGCGCGGTTGATTCTTCCATTAGTCGCTAGTGGTCATCTAGCCTGCCATCATCCTGGGCAGGTGTGACCTGCTTTTGTTGTTTCCAAAAGCGAGGAGGCGAATATTTTTCATTGCGAGCAAGGATTGCCAAGTCGCTGCAAATGATTCAACCACATCATACTGAGCGGATTCCACTGTCGAGGCAAGTGGGACGTTGTGTTGAATGCAAGGCTGAGGTCAACGAAACTGTGAGGCAAGTTTTTTCCATCGCGTGATAGCACCCGATGCACACGTTTTGCTTCCATGGGCCAACAAGACCTTAGCATTCTTTGAGCAGTTTCAGGAAGCGATCAATCTGGTCGGTGGTGGTCGCAAAGCTTGTCACCAGACGATAAAGACCTCGACCTGATTCCATCTTTTCGGCAAACCAGCTTGGAACGGGCCAAGAATAGAATTGCACACCAGCCGCTTCAAGTTTTTTGGCAACCAATTTTGGCATGGTCACGAATAGCTCATTGGACTGGCAGGGCCAAGCGATTTGAAGACTCTCAGGTGAATCGCTATCACCTTGAAGTTTAATACCGTTTGCCAGTTGAACCGCCATCTCATTTGCATGAGTGGCGAGATGGATCCAGAGATCATCATCCAAGTAGGCGTGAAATTGCGCGGCGATGAAACGAGTCTTTGAAAAAAGCTGTGCTGCTCGCTTCCTGATGAACGGTAATTGTTCCGCTTGAGCGGGGTCAAAAAACACTAACGCCTCGGCACACCAACATCCATTCTTGGTACCGCCAAAGGAGACAACATCAACACCAGCTTTCCATGTCATTTCTGCCGGCGTGACCCCCAGATGCACCATGGCGTTTGCAAATCTGGCACCGTCCATATGAAGCGGTAATCCAAACTGGTGAGATAGCTGTGCGATCTCGGCGATTTGGTCGGTGCTGTAAACGGACCCGGTCTCGGTGGCCTGGGTCACGCTAACGGCCATTGGTTGACCATGATGCACAAAGCTTGGGTCAAAGCGATCAAGGCCGCGACGCAATGCCATTAGGTCGATACGCCCCATTTCGCCATCAATCGGAGCCATTCGAGCGCCCGAGGTGAAGAATTCCGGTGCTCCGCATTCGTCTTCAATTAGGTGAGCCTCGCGATGGCAGAGAACAAAACCACCGGGCCGATTCATGGATGATAAAGCCAATGCATTGGCGGCGGTACCGGTTCCCACAAAGAAGACCGCTACCTCTTTCTCAAACAGTTCATTGAATCTCTGCTCTAAATCGTGATCAAGTTCACTATCGCCGTAAGCGGGTGAGAACCCTTCACTATGGCGCTGCAAGGAAGCTGCGATTTCTTTGGCAGCTCCCGACCAATTGTCACTGGCAAAATTCATGAAATTTCGTTGCGGTGGTGGTTCAGAATGAAATGGGTTGTTTGCTGTAGGTCCAGCCTACGAAGGCCGGATGGCACTGACTGGATTTTGGTCATCAAACGGTCTCGTTGTGGGCCGCCAACTACACCCACCTAAACTAACCGATTGTTTTGGCGAGGGTGTAGATTTCCGCTGCGTCGAGTAGGCGATCATTCGATTCGAATAGCGAGGTGATCGAAGCTCGGTGAATTTTCATTTTCAATCCTCCGACTCCAATTGCACCATAGGCAACACCATTGCCAAATTCGATTGCTTTGTCCGTGATGCCAATGCCACCAATTCCTGCTGGAGGAACCGCATTAAGATCGATTGCAACTTTGAGAGCAGCGTTCGACCTGAGGTCCTGTTCCGAGGCCAATTCAATCCCGGCCGCACCGCAGGCGATCACCACTTCCGCAGCTTTCAACGCCGCCAACGTGGAGGTTTGATCAGTGGTGGCCAGTGCAGCGAGCGAGGGGTTGTTTTCGAGCTTAGTCGAGATCTCTTCGCAGGCTTCTCGGGATCGTTCAAGTGAGCGACTGGTGAGCGTGACATTCGCACCATCGCTGGCAAGAAGTTGAGCCACGCGACGACCAACTGGGCCGGTTCCACCGAGAACCAATGCCTGGCAACCGGTGAGGTTAAGATGTCGGCTCGCAGCCACTACCGCAGCTGCAGCCGTCGTGTTGCAACCATTCGCGTCGAGCATCAGGGAGACTCGAACGGGGCCGAAAAAAGATGACTCGGCGGCCCGCATTAATTCTTCAGCTTGCTGGACATTTGAACCACCGATGAAGATCGCAGTGTGCTTGAGGTTGTCGCCACCTCGTGTGAACATTGCGCCGTGGACCAGTGGCACGATGTTATCCGCATTCACATCGCCGTATCGCAGGATCTGCTCGACTCCCGCATCAATGGCGACAACCGAATCAAAAGAACTTGGGTGCTGGTCGCTATCGATTTGGAGAAGGATACGTGTGGGCATGATCGCGGCGTTTACTTGGAGGCTTAGGTGGATTGGATCGTGTCCGCATATGAAAAAAGCTTTCCGACACGATGGACCGGAAAGCTTTCTGTTTTAACGAAACCGAAGAGACTGCCTAGAAACCTTTGAATGGGTGAGCAGCTGAATCTTTCTTCGCAAGCATTTCGTCAGCCGATGGCTTGCCGCTCATCGCACTGATCAGCGATTCCTTGGTTGCTTCGTAGTTGTAATTGTAGATCTTCTCGTCATCTTCAGCCGCTGGGTGAATGAAGACACCACAGACGCAGACGAGATCCTCTGCTTGGTCCTTTGGAATGATTCCTTCGCCGACCGCGTCAGCGACAGCCTTGGCGACACCCGCCTGAGCAGGACCGAACATTTGAACCGCTTGCTTCATGCCCTTGATGGTTACCTTCGTGATCATCACGGTCGCTGGTTTGACAGCAACATTTGGCTCAAGAACCGCCAGCAGATTGGTGTGACCTTCGCTTTGAGTCGAAAGAGCGTTGGCAAATGCGGTTCCGACAGGACCATTTTTACTACCAATCATCAAGTCAATGTGTGCGACTTCATTGCCATCACCGACTAAAGCTTCACCGATGTAAAACTGCATAACAGAGCCTGCTATAAGTGAGAAATATTTTGAAAGGCTCGTCGAACACCACAACGCTTAGGACTTTTGCCAAGTCTAAGAAACAGAGTCTAACTCTGCTTCTGAATGCTGTTCATGGTGTGATCGTGAAGCCATGTGTACACTGCTGGGCAAGAAGCGACTCGAGTTTTATCTGGACCCGACATCGCCAGTATTTAGGCCAACAACCGGCACACGCCGATATTTCAGGTTCTTGCCCGAACCGAAAACCTATCAGACCCAGCCGACGATGCAAGCACCCGCTGAATCGAAACTCACTCCAGCCGGCAATCCGATCGTATTGTCCCCGAAAATCTGCCTAATCGGAGCTTCCGTTCGAGCCGCGGCTGAGTCCGCATTCGCCGCCGGTTACCGAGTGACTGCAGTGGATCAGTTTGGTGATCGGGACACACTCCGAGTAGCTGAGCAGTACATTCCTTTACCCAAAGTAGGTGATTGGAGCTTTCTGGCACTGGGACACCGTGGCAACGCGGAAGGATCGGTCGCCTCAAATTGGAATCAGTTACCACCAATTGAACAAAGACGTATCGAAGCTTTCAGACAGCAGTTGGTCTCCCTTGGTGAATCGATGCCAATTTTGGTGGTTGGTGGAATGCGTGGTTTATCTTTTCCTTTGGTAGATGTAACGAAGAACAACTCAGATTTTGGCGGAGATCAGAGTCTTGCACCTTTTAATGGTCCTGAGTCTCTTGCCAGAGCGGCCAGGGACACCATTTTTCAAATTCCCAAATCCTTCAAATGCACTGAAGGACAGACTGAACGCTTTCAGGATAAGAAATGGCTTATCAAGCGATTGAACGATTGCGGCGGTCTTGGTGTGCGAACATTGACGCCTGAGCTATCCGGCGCGGGGAGGTTCAGTCAGGACGGTGAACATCTTGTTCAGCAATGGATGCCGGGCCGTCTCTATGGAGCCTGTCTTCTGAGTAACGGTTTGGAGGTTGCACTTTTAGGAACCTGTCGAGGACGCTTCACTTCGATGGGTGGGATGCCTTTTGTTTATTGTGGTTCAGTGGGTCCCGTCGCGATTTCCGACAGGACTCAAAAAGCTCTGTTGGCATTTGGGCGTCGTTTGATTCAGCAAACGGGCTGGCGTGGATTATTCAATGTCGATTGGTTGCAGGAGCACTCGCCAAAGGACCCCTCGGGTCATCATTGGTTGCTTGAGGTGAATCCGAGATGGAGTGGTTCGACGGAATTACTTGAGCGAGCGTGGCGGGCTGCCTTGAAGGCAGCTAGTCGAGATAATGCGACCTCTTCGTCTGATCAACCATCCGTCTCTTTTTTAAAGTGGACCGTGGATGCTTGCCAGGGAAAAGCGTTGCCTGGATTACTGCGGCAAGTATCGGTTAATCAACTTGCTAATCATTCTCTGGTCAAACGAATCATCTTCAGTCGCCGAGAACAGAAGTTTGATCCTGACTGTTTACCGATCGAACTGGAGCCCGGTGAGTCGTTGCACGACCTGCCCCGCCAACCCTTGGTAGTTAAGCACGGAGAACCGATTTGTACCTTGATGACTTGCTGGAAAGAGAAAGAAAAAAGCTCGGCACAAAGGTACCGAGCTTTGGTCAGTTGTTTAGCGAAGGGCCAAGCTTAACAGGCATCCAAGGTTAAATTCGCGGGTTTTTCTAAGGGAGTACCGTTGAATTCGTTGTCCCTGGTCTCCGTCCCTGGTCTCCGCCAGTTCACCGTTAGGACCACGAGCAGCCAAAATTATTCGCCCCGTTCCTCGGCATAGGTGTAAGCTCGGAACATTTGTTGATCCGAAATCTCGTCTGCAACAATTAATTGTCCTGACTGATCAAACAGCAGCATCATTCCGGGAGATGTTAATTCCTTCGTAATTGACAGTGGTGTGCCACCCTCCATATCAACGATGGTGGTTCCACTAATCAGTTCCGCATCCGGCATTTTCTTGACGGTCAGCGTAATCGGATCCACAACATCGGCAGATTCGACTTTCTTGCTAAGGACAGTCCCCTCAGTCGCTTCGATTTCTATTGGAATTCGAGCACCGGTTTGCAAATCATACCGCGAGGCGAGAATCTTGGCCTTCGGGTCGTCTCTGGCGTATTCGACGTCTTTTCCAGCGACTTTCAGAGTGCTGACTGAACCACGCTCGATAGGACCAACGAAGTACTGTTCCAGCGTGGGAAGTCCGATGGCTTCAGTCGTTTCACTCCAATCACTCCAGCGTCGAAAGGTTCGCTTGCCATCTTTGAGTGCGTTGGCCATTAACGACTGAACACGAGTCGCAACATCTGGAGCAAGGCTGCTGACCCTCGGTTGCAGTTTTTCGGAGAACGGAAAGTTTGGATCATTCACTGCGTAGCGGACTCGGTAGACATATTTCCGACCGTACTTGGGCGAATTTTTGAATCCGGCGAAGTCATAGAATCGGATCAGTTTGTAATCCACCGGATCAGCTTCCAGGGCACCTCGACCCATCATGGCCATCCCCATGCCCATCATCATGCCATCGTTCATGCCCATGTCTTCCATTTCCATTCCCATATCCATGCCCATGCCGCCATACATATCATCCATGCCTCCGTTGGAACGCTGGCCGGGTGCGACGAGTTCGGTATCGTCCTCCATCTCCATCGTGAACTCTGTGATGTCTTCTTCTTCTTCAGTGTTTCCTTGCTGACGCTTGAGTTCGCTTTGCGACATCTCGGGGACCAAAGGGTGAAGTGAGAACGATCGGTGGTCATCAAGCAGAACAGGAGGGATCCACATCGTCAAAGCATCGTCTCGGTAGTCAGATGGAACCACTTCTGGAGCAAAGCCTGACCAGCGAAAGGCTGCAAGTTTCGTATAGAGGGTTCGATCCCAGACATCACTCCAGTCAGCATCAACCAGTTGATCGGTTGACTTGTCGGTGACATCTGCACGTTGGACTTGCATGTCGTAATAAAATGGCGTGTCACGACGTGGGTCAAACTGGTCGGCATCTTGCAAAGCCTGCTTGTAGGCCTCGTAAAGTTCGCGATGAGGAACTACTGCAGAACCAGCAATGAACCAGCCAATGGATGGTTCGGGGTTCGCATTGTCAGCAGTGGCAGTTGGACGCATGCCTAGATCATGGCTGCTGTTAAACATGCGATTTGGTCCTGAAGCACCGCCATCACCGGTGCCCATCTCTCCCATCATTTCTTCCATCATGTCCATCTCTTCACCGCCCATCATCTCGTCCATCATTTCCTCCATGCCATCAGCGCCTCCGGCACCGCGAGTTCGGCTTCGACGTTCACGACGCTTGGGCTTTTCTTTTTTTTCCAGCGGTTCCGCATTCTCGAGTGCCGCTAGAGCGTAGGTGTCATCCTCCGTTCGGCTACCTCGAATGGCAATCGAGGTGGCAACTGAGTGGACGATGAGTGATTGAGGTGCGATCAGTTTTGGATCAAGGCGACGAACCACCGAGTTGGGTGATTTACCTGTCCATGACTTAGGAAGCGTGTAATCGAGGGGGTCCACGGCCGAATCAAGGCGAGCGGTTTCCTTGACAATGTCAAACGTTGGCCGACGCTCGGGTAGAATTTTATCGTTATGGTTGAGGTCGATGTCCGACTTGACCGAATTCGCCTGTGAGGCCAACGCCTCCGGTTGCTTCTTGTCGAGAAAATCTGGCTTCTGTGACCCCGTGTAGATCAGGAAACCCGATCCAAGAATCACTAGGGCAAGGATCATTTTCTCGAAGTGATTCAGGAAAAAGTCTTTGATTTTGTCGGCATCCATCGGGTGTTCCCTTGTTCTTGACGCTGAACGAATCAGTTAACGCAGTTTAATGATTGAGTAAGCAGGTTGATAACGAACAGGAAAGCCTTTTCGGCTTTCAATGCTGTTGACCGGTGAATCGCGTGATCAGGCACCCGGAGTGTTACTGGGAGTCCCAGCCGGTGGTGTGGTTGCCGGTGGTGTGGTTGCCGGTGGTGTGGTTACCGGTGGTGTGGTTGCCGGTGGTGTGGTTACCGGTGGT
>CALJHC010000006.1 GCA_938075415.1 uncultured Rubripirellula sp.
GAGTTGAGAGTTGAGAGTTGAGAGTTGAGAGTTGAGAGTTGAGAGTTGAGAGTTGAGAGTTGAGAGTTGAGAGTTGAGAGTTGAGAGTTGAGAGGTGAGAGGTGAGAGGTGAGAGGTGAGAGGTGAGAGGTGAGAGGTGAGAGGTGAGAGGTGAGAGGTGAGAGGTGAGAGGTGAGCCTGTTTTCATGGCCATGGTTCCACTTTGGCAGGCGAGCTCTTCATGTTGATTGATTTTCCGTTTACCGTGAACTTGCATTTTCTTGGCCGGGTCGGGAAGTTGATGATGTCGTTGAGGCATCAACCCCCTGAGAATTGCGAGTTGATTCCGCTGACGTTGCTTGGCCTTCGGGTCAACCCAAGCGGGTGCTTGAGGTAAGTTAACCAACATCCACCAAGTCGCCCTTGAGACGACCGTTTCCAGAGACATGGCTGAACATGGGTGGGTCGATCAACGAATCGACTGGTCGATGAATCCCAGATTCGATCTGGTTGTCTGGGTGCAGAGATGAGTGCAGGATTCAAGTATTTTGATGTGGTTTGTTTGATGTGGTTTGTTTTCCAAGGATAATTTGCGCCGCGGCATCAATCCAAGGCCGTCACGCTGACTGAATCCTTGGAAGTGGTGGCGAAACCCGTTGCTTTTGAAACCGTTGCTTTTGAAAATTCCGTCAGTTGAGCGAATGCCTTCGGTCACTCAATGGCGCGGTGCGTTGGGCACTCGCTTTTCACAATCACGGTTCTTTTTTCAAGATAAATGTTGCCGTTCATAAAAAACATTCGTTCTCGAAACGATGTTTTCGAGAAGGGTCGAGAGGAAACCGTGTCATGATAAAAATTTCCGTCAATCGCGTGCTGCTGTTCCCCACGTTGTTCCTGCTGGCGCTTCCTTCGTTGAGTTGTCCTGCGTTCTGGAGTGCCGGCCATCATGTGATTGCGGTAATGGCTTACGAGGGGTTAGATGAGGCGAATCAAAAGGAACTGATGCGAATTTTGCGACACCATCCTCGCTTTGATATCGACTTCAAGGTTCCCGAATCAATTCGTGGTGATCAGGAGGCGACGCAACGTTGGCGGGTAGGTGTGGCGGGTGAGTGGCCGGACTTGATCAGGGGCGTTACCCAGTACGACCGACCCACTTGGCACTATCAATTGGGAGCTTCCGTGATTCTCAACGGGGCTGAGGCTCCGACGGATCCCGGGCCGCTTCCCCCCGAGGCAACGATGGAAACTCAGACGCTTCACATTGTTCAGGCGATTGAATTGTGCCGCCGTGTGCTGGCTGATTCCACTCAAGATGATTCGGATCGTGCCATCGCTCTGTGCTGGCTTGCACACCTTCTGGCCGATTCCCATCAGCCATGCCACGCCGGTAGCCTCTACTCACCGATTGCTTTTCCCAACGGTGATCGCGGAGCCAATGGAATTCCCATCAAACGTAACTTGGGCGGTCAGGCAAGTGTTCCGGCGAACCTCCACGCCTTCTGGGACAGCTTGCTGGGCAGTGAGGCGACTCCCAAGTTGGTTGAAAAGAAGGTCGCCCAATTAAAGGCGTTTCCGAAACCGCAACCCGATCAGCCCGGGTATGAACTGCGAAACAATCGGTCGGAAAGCCCTCAACAGTGGATTCGTCAAAGTCGCGAAGCGGCCCGATCCTTTGTCTATTCCCGAGAGATTCTTGATCAGGTGCAACTGGCCGAAAGGGGATTGGTGAAGCGGATCGACGACATTTCCCTATCCGACCGCTATCAGCGTCACGCTGAGTTCGCCGGCGCTATCTGTGCAATCACTGCAGCCAGACGACTCTCGGGTTTGTGGAATGATCTTTTGAATCAGTGATGGATGGAAATTGCTGCAGCCCCTGCAAGATCAAATGCCCGAGTTCATGACGGTAATCACTTTTCAGAGTTGCTTTTCAACGCAAGATCATTAACGCAAGATCATCAACGCAAGCAGTGAGTTGGCAACGGAAGCACCACTGGCGGTTTTGATTCATTCGGCCACGCTGAACCGTTGAGAGTGTTTTTTTGCACAAATCTGGGCAATCTGCCGAACGGTTGAATCGCCGATTTTCCATAAATACGGGAAAAAAATGGTAATTCGGGGTATTTAGGATGGTTTTAAGTTGACTGTAGTGATTCTGCGGGTACGATTTGGAGTAGTAATCAACAGCAGTCAGTTCATTCGAGTCTTAACTGTGAATAAATTAATTATCAACGCGTTCCTGCTAGTCTTTTCGGTGACGGCAATTCCTGCCGCCAATGCTGGCATTATCACCGGCTCCTTTTCGTCGCCGAATGTATTCGGTTCTAGTCAAGGCGATCCAATTGATATTGACAATGTCAGTCTAGCAATTAATACCGTAGCTGGGTTTTTGGTGCGAACCGATGTTGACACCAGTTCGTCAGGGATTCTAGTCGGCCTAAGAGATGATACTGGGAAGACGGATGAGGTCACGCTTTTCCATGTAGGCAGCAACGGTTCTGACGCGAAGGTTTTTGCGTTTGGGGAGACAATTTCTGGTTCCCCGGGCTCTGGTAGCACAGGATCAGAGTATTTCGTTTTCGACTCTGTAAATAGTTTAGCGCCAACCGGCTACTTGGGTTTTCAAGGAGTTCTTAGTGGCGTCCTCACCTACTACGGTTGGTTGGAGGTTTCTTCAACCGCGACCGACATCACGTTCATCAGTTGGGGATATGAGGACTCCGGTGCAGCAATCGCCGCAGGCGACGTCGGGTCGACTGGCGCGGTTCCTGAACCGGCCTCAATCGCAATCGTTGGACTTGCCTCCATTGCGATGTTGGGTCGACGGAAACGCCGGCAGTAGGTGATCGCTGCAAGAGGCGACTGAAGCTTTTGATGAGCCGTGTGATGAAGTCACGCGGCTTTTTTCGTGCTCGCGTTGTCCCCTTTCCGTCAGTCCATGCGATCGTTTCGGTACCCCTGGGGTTCTCAGGCTGAACGATCCCTCCTTGGTGCACGCGAAGTCAGATTTTGCTGACTGCACTGAGCAACGCTTGGGTTAACCTTGGCCTAACCCCAATTAGACAGCATGGTCAGTCATCGCTTTTGGGGTTTTGCTGCCGAGATCTAAAAACCGATTCGCAGAGGGTTCCTGAGGCCCAAATCTGCGTACGTTTCCAGAATCGTCCGATGGAGCTCGGTTGATCAGTGTTCTTCAAGACAACCCACCAGCTTCCTGGTGGCAGGGATCTTTTCTGGTGGTGGGGATCTTTTCTGGTGGTGGGGCGCGGTCGCGAACCGGAAAGCTATCTCCACAACAGACAGGTTCCGAGTTCAAGCTGCGCCACCTTTGACACAATGATCTGGTAAAAAGATAGTTCTGTGTGATTCCCGTTTCCAAAGGTTGCAAAGGCAACTCGACTAACGTTTTGAGGATCGATGATGGGTAGGGGGCGTTGGCTGTTGCTTTTGGGCTTCGCAGTCTTGACGATGGTTGCTTGGGGTCAGGACTTTTCTGGCGAGTCCGTTGTCACTGACCCGACTTTGGAATCGCCTCCACTGTCATCTGCTGCATCGGGCCCCCAGTCGGTGGAAGGTCGTCAACTTGCTGACTCACTTGCATCATTCAAAGTGATTGCTGGTCCTTTTCTGAAGCAACATTGCATTGGCTGTCACAATGCTGTTGATCTTGAATCGGGAATTCGGGTCGACCAGCTTGATGGCCAGTTACCTGAGTCGAGTTTGAAACTGTGGGGTGAAATTGCCGAGCAGATTGAATCGACTGAGATGCCCCCGGAGGAGGAGCAGCAGCCCTCAGAGGCCAGTCGTGATCGGATGCTGAGATGGATTGAGCAGGCCATGGATCGGGCCCGCTCACGAAAGCAACCCATTGATGGCGCTGTCCGACGTTTAACGGTCGATCAGTACCGAAATACGCTTCGGGACCTGCTTGGGCTGGATGAAGACTTTGCGGCGGTTTTACCACCCGATGGTGTTTCGCGCCATGGTTTCACCAATGACATGACAACGTTGTTGACTTCGCCCTTGCAAGTGGAGTCGTGGTTTGCCATTGCCGAGAAAGCGATGGAAGCGTGCCTGGTCAACGATACCGAGCCACCGAGGATTCAGAATTTCCGAATGGACCTGGGAAGGTCCATTAATCCCCAGCCGTTTGGTGAATCACTGATTCTTGGAGCCAACAGTCGTTTGCTGGCCAATCAGGATTTTGTTGTCAAAGAATTGACACCGGCGAAACCGTTCAATTTTTATCCGCTGCGCATGCGAACCAAGTATCGGTTTAACGAGGGGTATCAGGGTAATGGAACCGTCCGTGGCTGGCGTCAATACGACAGTATTTATCATTCGGTTTTCGCTTGCGTTCGAGGCGATGGAGGCTATCCCTTGGGTGAGGCTTACCGAACGGTCCCATCAGGTTTGCTGCTGCGACCGTCCATTCCAACGACTGAGATTTTTGGTCAGTCGAGTACGTATGGTCCCAAAGCGAATTTCAAGATCGCTTTACGTGAACTGCCCGAATTTGGACGTTTTCGAGTCACCGTTCAAGCGGCAAAGTATGACGATGGATTACTGTTGGTCGGTCGTGGTTATCAGTCGGTCGATCCACCTGAACAGACCTCACGCGTCAGCCAGCAACCGATAACCAGCCAGCAGATCCTTGTGCCCGTGGATCAGCTTCCTGCACCGATCAAGATCGCTCGCGGGGGGATCTACCAAGTGGATGTGCATTCCAAATTGACGGATCAGAAAATCGTGAATGCCGCAGATTTCTCTCGACTCGATCAGGGGTTGATTGGGTATTGGGCATTTGATTCAGAGATGCCGCTTCAATCCGACTCGGGTGGTTTTCTAGGCAGGCTCGAAGGTGGGGCTAGCTTGGTGGCATCACCAATCGGCCTAAAGGTTGATTCTCAGGCTGAGCTTCAGGGCAAAGCGTTAACACTCGATGGGTCGGATGATGCTTATCTGGTGCCGCGCGACAAATCGATGAATGTGGGTGAAGGTGATTTTTCGGTATCAGCTTGGATTCGTCCCACGCAATTACAGCAAGGCGGCATTGTTTGCTTGGGTCGATACAATTGGACCCACGGTTGGTACTTTGACATGCCCAACAATCAGGGCGTTCTCAGGATCGAGACAAGCAATTCCGAGAACCAATCCAATGGCACGGTCGCTTCGAGACCGGGTGTGATCCGGGTAAATCAATGGCAGCATGTGGCGGCGGTTGTGCGGCGAGGTGAGAATCGGACGCAGCTTTACGTCAACGGGTATCGGGTTGCCACCGGCAGCATTTCGGACGCGAATCTGGATAATCCTTCGGTCCAACTGCATCTTGGTCGAATCGAAGGTTACCAACATTTCCAAGGTCAGATCGATGAGGTGCGACTTTATCGACGTGCACTTGAACCGGGCGAATTGGTTGCTCTGGCTGCTGCCGGAGAATCCTTTTTGTCGCCTCCGCCATTTCGTGGTCCCGAACGAGTCGACCTGGCGATTGGCGAACGCGAATTCGCGTCGCGTTTTGTCGCCAATGAGTCGGCTTTCTTGGCAGTCCGGCTATCTCAGGGTCAGCATTCAGTGCGACTCAATGGGGGATCGGGTTCGGGGTTGATCGATCGACTGGTCTTCACCCCCTTGGCGGATTCAAATCCACTGGCACAAGCGTTCACCGCGTATGAAAATCGGAACCCGAGTCTGGGTGTCTACATGGGGCTTCGTCGAGATTGCGGGCACACCAGCCAGCAGGTTGGGTCCCCCTTGGTCGTCTCGGCGCATGAATTGGGTTCTTATGAATTTGAAGGTGCGATCAATAATTACCCTCGTCCTTTTGTTCAACCAAACAACGATAACTATTTGGCTGGAATTCGGGAGATCACGGTTCGCAATGAATACACCGATGGCCGCGACATCCCTCGACTGCTGATTCACTCCGTCGAATTCGAGGGACCATTTTATGATCAATGGCCGCCCGCCGCACACGCTCGCATCATGATTCCGAGTGAGACTCAAGATCGATCAGAGGAACACGCCCGCAAGATCCTTTCGTCCTTTGCTGCCCGCGCTTTCCGACGTCCTGTGTCACGCGGTGAGGTGGATGATTTAATGAGACGTTGGCGATCGTTCCGTGAGTCACATGGAGATTTCCAGGAAAGTATCAAGCAGACGCTCATCGTCATTCTGACCTCTCCCTCGTTCCTGTTCATGGTGGAACAGAGTGAGGGACCGCAGCGTGAGCCGATCAATGATTTTGAACTTGCCTCGAAGCTCTCTTACTTCCTTTGGAATGCTCCACCGGGTGACGAGTTGCTTGAAAAAGCATTGTCGGGCCAGTTGCGTGCCAACTTGCCTGAGTCATTTGAGCGGATGGTGGACGATCCACGTTTTGGGACATTTACCGATCGGTTTGTCGAGCAATGGTTGAGTCTGGATAAGTTTGACGTGGTGGAGACGGATCTTAAGAAGTATCGCGATCTCAATTCGTCGACCAAACGTCAGTTGCGGCAGGAGCCAGCTCGATTTTTCGAATACCTGATGCGCGAGAACCTTCCGGTGGAATACCTGGTTCGGTCACCGATCGTGGTCGTGAATGAAACGGTTGCCAGTTATTACGGTTTGGGTGATCGCTGCGAGAGTGGTTTTGAATTTGTACCGATTCGTCACCAGCAGCCGCACCTGGGCGGGTTGCTGTCGCAGGCTGCCCTGTTGGCGGGTCTTTCCGATGGCCGCGAGGCGAACCCTGTCAAACGTGGTGCCTGGTTGGCTCGAAAGATCATTGCGGAGCCACCTGATGATCCCCCACCGAATGTGCCCGAATTGACCGATGATCGCAATCTGAGTTTGCGAGACAGATTGGCCCTGCATCGAGAGGTGAAAGGTTGTGCCAAATGTCACGAAGGCATCGACCCTTGGGGGTTACCGTTCCAGCAGTACGATGCGGGAGGTCGTTTTACCCTCGAAAACACGGACGCTTCATCGACCTTGCCTGATGGCAGTCAAATCGAAGATCTCGAGGGTTTAAGGGACTATCTTGCCGAGGATCGGATCGATAGCGTAGCGTTTAGTCTACTAAAACACCTATCAATCTATGCGATCGGCCGCAGCTTGACTTACAATGAAGAGGCGGAGATTCGTGAGCGAACGGGGATGCTGGGCGACAAACGATACCCGATGCGTGATTTGTTAAAGTCGGTTGTTCTCAGTGATCTGTTTTTGACCAAGTAAAAGAGGGGTGATTGCTCCGGTTGGATTGCTCCGGTTGGATTGCTCCGATTTGGGACGCTTGGAAGCTGGCGGTTTTGATCAGGATCGTGACGGTTTCGCGACACCCGCTCACGCGACACCCGCTCACACGACACCCACTCACGCGACACCTGCCCACGCGACACCTGCCCACATTACGCCAGCCCACAAGAACGACATGTTCCCTTCCAATCGTCTTGAGCGTCGAGCCGTCCTCAAAGGTATCGCCGGCACCGCGTTGGCGTTGCCGGCGCTCGAAGCGATGGGCAGTGGGGTAACCGATCACCGCCCCAAACGCTTTTGCGCTCTTTACACCGCCAATGGGATGTCGTTGCCCAAAGCTGAAAACGAGATTGACCAATGGAGCTGGTTTCCGACCAGAGAAGAAGCGGGCCAGTTCGTGATGGGTGAATCAACTGCTCCGTTGAAACCTTTTCGAGGCCAATTGAGTTTCATGGGTGGGTTGTATCACGAGAATGGCGTGAAGGCGGACCCTCACACCTGTTCTGATATGTGGTTGACCGGCGCACCTTTGCACGATTCGACCCGCGAGACCTATAACACCGTGGGCTTGGACCAAGTGGTCGCTCAGCACACAAAACAGCATTGTCGCCAACCCTCCCTGGTGCTGTCGATTGATGCCGGTGTGGGATTTTTATCGCGGACCGGAACAATTTCTTATGATTTGCAGGGTCGACCGATTCCCGCGGAAAATTCGCCTCGTCGAATTTTTGATCGCCTGTTTCGAGCTGATCAAGATTCCTTGCAACAACAGCGGCAAAAGTTGCAGTCCAAGATCAAGTTGGTGGATGCAGTGCTTGAAAGTTCCCGTACCTTCAATCAACAACTTGGTGCGGCCGACCGGAGGAAGATGGATCAGTACCTCGCGTCTTTGAACGAAGTGGAATCACGTTTGATGGCATCGCAGCGATGGATTGATGTTCCGATCAAGCAACAGCAATACGATCATCTGAACTTGGAGGTAACGTTCGAGGATGATCCACGAGACTATTATCGAAACATGTTCGATCTGATTTCACTCGCCTTTGATGCTGATATCACACGCAGTGTTGCTTTCATGTTGAATCGCGAGGATGGCATGGGAATCAGCGACACCTTTCCCCTGAAACTTGGCCTCAGTCGAACTCATCACCAGTTATCGCATGCGGGTGACAAAAATGGCCAATTGGATTTCGCAAAATACGATCGCTTCCTCAGTCAGCAGATTGCCGGTTTTCTGAAACGTCTGCAGACCTATCAGGATGTGGATGGAAGTGTTTTGGACAATACACTTGTCCTGTACGGAAGCGGTGCCAGTACGACGCACCAGTCCAAGAATTTACCGACACTTCTCGCCGGTGGCTCCAACATGGGCTTGAAGCACGGTCAGTACTGGCGTGATGGCGAGACCCGGATGAGTAACCTTTACTTGAGTCTGTTGCGTTCGATGGGAATCGAAGCAGAGTCCTTCGCCGATAGCACCGGCGTGCTGAACGATTCAATCTTTTCAAGCGTTTAATGCCGCGACCCAGGGTTGTATTACGCAGCCCAGGGTTGTATTACGCAGCCCAGGGGTGTATTCCGCAGCCCCGCTGTTGAATTTCGTGACCCGGTTTCATTTCGCGACCCGGTTTCATTTCGCGACCCTGTTGCATTCCGCCATCCAGCATGTTCTGGCGTCCTCGTTGGATTCCACGATCCAGCGTCTGGTTTGCACCCTGGCGATGACGACCTGAAGATCAGCAGTTTTCCTTTTCGTGGCCGGTCGGGTCAGTGCGATTTAATGGGACGCAGGTTTTGAGAGCCCCTGCCTTGTGAGATCATCGCCTTGTGAGATCATCGGGCCTCGCAATGCGCACTCTGCAGAACAAGTGGTCAGCCGAAGGCATGCTCAGGGCAGCTATTGGTTCTGAACTGCGGAGGTTCTGAACTGCGGAGGTTCTGGACTGTGAGGGTTCTGGACTGTGAGGGTTCTGGACTGTGAGGGTTCTGGACTGTGAGGGTTCTGGACTGTGAGGGTTCTGGACTGTGAGGGTTCTGGACTGTGAGGGTTCTGGATTGCGGAGATTCTGGGCGGCGGAGATTCTGGGCGGCTAATGGTTGGGAGGTGCATCGAGTTGGTTTTCTGCATTTTTTTCGGCATTCTTCAATGGGTTGTCGAGATCGCTTTGATTTTGACCAAGGATCTGTTCTTTCAAATGCTCGGCAAAGTCGAGTCGTCCTTGCATCCACCCGAACAGTGATTCCGCTTCGAGTGGATCATCGATCGCTTTAGCCCATTGCGCGAGCTTTGCCTGCGGGACCACCTTTTCGATCTTGCGTCTTCGACGATGACAATCATTAGTCAGCGATCGATAGTCGCCAACCAAAACGGTTTCCACGTACCAGAGGTAGTGCTCTGTCCATTGGATCTCGTGCTCCAGTTGAGTCAGGATCTGCTCAACGGTGGCGTTATTGGCCACGGATTGAGATTCAGTTGGTTCGCGGTTCATGCGGTAGATTTTCCTTGAGGTATCGCGCGATGAGCATTCGAACATGAACGCGAGAACCGGGGCCTTCGCTGAGGCCATGGTTACGGTTGGGATAGACCATGTAATCGAAGGGTTTTCCGAGTTGGATCAATCGATCCACCAAGCCCTCAATGATTTGCATGTGCGTGTTGGTTTCACCGGATCCAGTCATGATGAGTAGTTTGCCCCGCAATCCTTCGGCAAAATGCAGTGGTGCCGATTCTTGGTATCCCCCAGCATTGGTTTCGCGGGTACGCATGTAGATTTCCTGGAACCACGCATTGTAAAGATGGGGTTGTGGTTTCGGGACAACGGCAATGCCGACATCGTAAAGATCCGGTTTTCGGAACATTGCATTGAGCGTGTTGGACCCACCACCACTCCATCCCCAGATCGCGACGCGATCAAGATCGAGAAAGGACTTCATGCTTCCGAGTTTTGTCAGTGCAGCGGCTTGATCGTCGGTCGAGAGCGGGCCGAGGCTGCCAAAGATTGATCGTCGCCAAGCGGCACCTTTGGGAGCCGGCGTTCCCCGATTATCAATGGACACAACGAGGTAACCCAGATCGGTGATGACTCGGTGAAAAAGACTTTGCCCCGCACCCCACTGATCCAGAACGGTTTGTCCGTGTGGTTCTCCGTAGACATAGACCAGCACGGGGTATTTTTTTGATGCGTCGAATTCGCGGGGTTTCATCACCAAAGCATCCATCGAAATGCCGGGTTCCGTTTCGATGGCAACAAACTCGGTCGGCGTCAGATTCCACGCATCCACCCGGTTTCTCAATTCACGGTTTTCCTCAATGATCCGTATCGGCCGATGGTCGGGAAGTGAAATCAGCGTTGTGACCGGCGGCAGGTCGAGGGTGGAGTGGGTGTGGAAAGCAAATTGTAAATTGGGTGAAAAGTTGTACTCGTGGGTACCGGGAAGCTGATCAGGAGTTAGCCGCTCTTTTTCTCCGGTGCCATCAAGGGGAACACGGTAAAGGTATCGCTGTGTGCCGTTTTTCGGCGAGGCGTAAAACAAGAACCAGCCGCCCTTCTCGTCCACCGGCCCGCGTTCGATGATGTCGTATTCACCGGGGGTTAGATTGCCCAGTGGGTCGCCTGATCGAGTGTAGCGGTGGGCATGTCTCCAGCCATCTTTTTCGCTGATAACGATAAATTGCTTTCCGTCCTGAATCCAAATCAGGCCCAAGTTCTTGCCTTGACTGCTGATCGCCCAAGCGTTGTTCATTTCCTCATAAATTGTTTTACTTTTTGATTGGTTGACATCAAAAAGCATGAACTTGCGATGGTTCCGAAAGCGACTCAATTTTTCAATCAGCAATTCCTCCGAATTTCCGGCCCACTCAACCTGTCCAAGGTAGAAACCTTGCTGACCATCCGGGTCATCTTCTTCCAACGGCAGCCATCGAACATGGGAATGTTTGAGGTCGGTCGTCCCGAGGTCAACGATTCCAATACGAAGCGTGGCGATGGTTTCTCCCACGCGGGCAAAACGGCTCTGCTCTACCGTGGGGTACGAAGGGTCGGTCGGTAGAAGTCTCGATCGAAGACGCACCTCGGTTTGATCGGATTCAACAAAGGCGAGGAGCAGACTATCGGGACTCCACTTCAAATCGTATCTTCGAACATCACGATCTTCGTCAGACTTGATTTGTTGAATCACTTCGCCGGTATCTTTATTGCGGATCGTGATGGTCCCGGAACGCACCTGTGCCGAAAACTTTTGATTGGGTGAGGTGCTCGGATCGCGTCGCCTGCTTTGCAGTTCGGAATTGTCGTCATCAAGAATTGTTGACTGACCGGATTCAATCTCGTATTGAACCCATGCGTTGGATTGCTTGCCGGGGATGGTTTCGCGCAGTCGATAACTGGCTTGGTCCGTGGACCAGATTGGCTCGGGGCGTTTGGCGCGAAAGGCGTTGGCCTCATAGATTTGACTGAGGCGAATACTCGCGTCATCACTCCAGTGGGTCGTTGTCGGTTTTTTATTGGTGTCTTGCGCTTGGCCGAGGACAGCGTTCTGCTCCAGGCATCCAGATATCATCAACAAAAAGGCAATGAAGACGAGTGTCTTTCCCGATCTGGAACGCTGGCTGTGGCGTATCAGGTATCGGGAACGACGAAGCTTGGATGGTGTCTGCCGCGAGCATTGCTGGGAAATTTGCATAGAATCAAAAAGTGGTGTTCTGGGGCAGTTTAAGTAGAAAATCGTTAATTGGTAAACGTCATGGAAAGGGGGCACCAGCGAGTCAAACGCGGGCGAGCATTCTCTATGAAATACACCAAGTTGAAACAAGCATTGGTTCGTAATTCGTCAGCCAGATCAATTGGTTGGAAAGGCTGCGTGATTCACTGTGGTAACAAGATGAGGAGATTGTCGTGGTCGTTTGGACGACACGGTGTGGGGAAAAGTACCATCCTGAAAAACTCAATTCACTTTGGCCATTGAGAGGATAGATAGTCTAGCGTGATCGGTTGGCGGTGGGATCGGTCACCGAATCCTCTGGGGAAAGATTGCGTTAATGGCAGGGGGTTCTCTGAGAGCCTGATCAGCTTTTTTGAAAGTCTCGATGGAATCTCTCGTCAAATGAACTGAACGTCACCCACACGTCGCCTGCTGTCGCCTGGCCCCCCCCCGGAGGCTGAGTCAAGTTTCGTTGTGAGACGCGAGTGCCAGTCAGCGTAAGAAAGACAGCTGAGCCAAATTGCCACGAGAGATTTATCTTTTTTTAAGATGACTTGTTGCGGCTTGATTCGACCATCTCGATCTCACGTTCTTGAAAATCGGACGGGCGGGGTGATCGTTTTTCGGTTTCCAATGTCGTCTCGGTACAGGCCGTTCTTGCAAAGCCAGCACGAAGCACAGCCAGCACGAAGCAAAGCCAACGCAAAGGAAAGCCAACGCAAAGGAAAGTCAGTCGCATGGTCGTCGATTCACCATTTTTCAAATGGTTGGCGTCTTTTGCGATGCCAGGAGAAAAAAACTCTCTTTCAAAGTCCACTTGTGTGGCCACATCGACGCTCTTGCCGGGTACGGTACAGGCTTCCAGTATGGCGTACTTGTGATGGCCTTGATGACTGCCCAATCAATCGATTTTCAATATGATCCCACTGCAAATCGGGAATTCTCCGTTTCAGCACCGGCGTTCGACCGGTCGCTGGATGTCGCGGTATTACTCAGCGGAGTACCACTGGGAATGAGGCATTCGAAGTTCACTGGTGAAGTGCAAGGTTTGCGACCGCGGCGCATTGTCGTCGATTTTGGATTAGGATGTCCGCTGCACAGCAACACGTGGGGTAAATCGTTGCCTCGCGGTCAAGTCAACCGGAAGGCAGAGCATCGTTTTGGGCGAAATCAAAAAACGGGCGACCGTATCAAGGGCGACCGTATCAAGGGCGACCCGATCACGACTGACCCGATCACGACTGACCATTGGCATTTTGAAACTGAAAAAGGAGTGCAACCGAATCTCGTTCAGTGGTCTCTCCATCGATGCTGCCCAAGCCGACAAAGGGGTGCCTTGCGTTGCTGCATCAATCGTCGAGAGCAAAAGAATGATCGTACTCGCGATTTGGAGCACCGAACCTGTGAACCGGATTTCAAGACGACTTTTTCAATCGCAGGGCAAACAGGTTTGGGTTCCCGGACGTCAGGTTTTTCAGCGGTTGGGGAAGCAGGTATGAGTGCAGTCAGATCTTCCCCACTGCGGCGAAGAATATTTCGCATGACCTGTTTGGTTGCTTGTCTTTCATTTCTGGGTTCTTTCAATGTGTATGCTGAATCGCAAACCGAGAAATCGAATGGGTTGTTTCAGCAGTACTGCCTCGATTGCCACCAAGGCGCTGATTCAGAGGGCAATCTCGATCTCACCACACTGCTCAAGACAAAGCACTTCGACGCAACCCTGATCTTTGAAAATATCGCCACTGGCAGAATGCCTCCGTCCGATGCTGACTCGCCATCGGACGCGGAAAGAACAGCCATGCTAGGCTGGTTGGCAGGTCATCAACCGGAGTCAGGGTTGAACACGTTCCGTAGAATAAGCCGGGACGAATTCGTTCAGAGCGTGAACGATCTACTTGGCACAAATCTCCGACTATCAAAACAGATTCCGGAGGACCGAGGCACTTACAACTTCAATTCTGATCGGCGGATTCAATTCAGTCGCGAAGTGCTGGGAAGTTACTTTGCCGTCGCTGATGCCATGCTTGACTGCGCCTTACCGCCTAGCGGCTTTCCGAACGAGCAAACGTGGGTAACCAACAAATTGAAGGATAGTCACGAGACGTACAATGTCTATGTTCGTGATCACCAAGAAGGCACGCTCTTTTCATGGACACGAGCCAATAACGGGAACAGTTATTCGTTCTTCTATGACAACTTTGACCCGCCGGTTTCGGGTTGGTACGACCTCACATTTGAGGCAGCAAAGGTTGGTGATTTTTCGGAGCATGTCAGCATTCAGGTCCATGCCGGTAAATACTACTATGCAGATGATCGCCCGCAGCCACAGCGATTGCTGGATGTGATTTCCCTCGGGAATCGGGAGTTGAAGCTATTGACAACCCGCGTCTTCCTGAATCCCGGCGAGAACATTTCTGTACACTGTTATTCCAAGCACAATTGGCGACAGAAGTCACCTTCTGAGGGTGCGTACATTCGCCAGTTGCAAGTGCGCGGTCCTATTCAGGATCAGTGGCCTCCAAGTCGTTACTCGATGCTATTTAGCGACTTGCCGACTGCAACGGATCCGCCAAACACTAGCGTTACAACTGCCGGCGGAGAACCGGCGAGCAGTGCGTTGCGATTGCCCGAATCCACATTCAAATCCAACTTGCAGAGGATTGGTGGCAAGATCACCGTCAGCAGTTTTCAGCAGGGTATGGAAAAAGAAAAGATGCAGGACGGTTCGAACAAGACTTTCTGGCACACAAGGTTCAAGCCGACTCTCGCAAAACCGCCGCACTATGTCATTCTCGAGAATCCACGTGGTGCCCCAATTCACGGTCTGACTTACGCTACGTGGTCAGGAGGCAATGGCAACGGTCAAGTTAAACAGTACGCTATCTACCACTCTGATGATGGTCAGACGTGGGGTAAGGCAATCCTAAGTGGTGAACTGGAAATTCGGCTCGCCAACGAGCAGCCGATTCGCTTTGCCGAACCGACCTCCAAGCGTTTCCTTAAATTCGAGATTACGGACGCTAGGACTTTGGACGGTCGATCGCTTGCTTCTATCGGCAAGCTGGACGTTGGGGTGTCAATTACCCGCGAAGTTTCCAGAACAAAAGTTGTCGTGGATTCGGACTCAATCGCCTCTCTTGAGGATGTGCTCAAGCGATTTGCGGAGCGAGCTTTCTCATCAAAATTGACTGAGTCGGAACTTGCACCGTACAGCGAACTTGTCGAGCAAGACTTTCAAGAACATGGTGATTTCGTTAACGCCACCAAGGTGGGAATGAAAGCCGTGATCTGTTCACCGCGATTCCTTTTGGTTCCCGGTGAACATTCCAGTCCAGCGCATGCGCAGGCCGCGTTTCTCGCCAGAACCCTCTGGTTGTCGATTCCTGATACCGAACTGCGGAACGTCGCGAACGAATCGAAATCATTAGAACTGGCGGACGCAACACTGCGCTCGCAAATCCACCGAATGTTGGCTGACAGGCAAAGTGACCGCATGATCGAATCGTTTTGCGATCAATGGTTGAACTTAAGGTCATGGAATAAGGTTACGCCATCGCTCAAGTTGTACCCGAATTACGACGATTTGCTTCACCATTACTTGCCACTTGAAACGCAAGAATATCTGGCGCACCTGTTGCGAGAAAATATGCCGGTCGAACACTTGATCGATTCCAATTACACCTTTCTCAATCAGCGACTCGCTCAGCACTATGGCATTGATGGAGTCACGGGTCAGCACCTGCGCAAGGTGTCATTGGGTTCTGACGTTCCCCGTGGAGGGTTGCTGACGATGGGCAGTGTCCTGAAAATCACAACCGACGGCTTTGACACCTCACCGATTCTGCGTGGGGCATGGGTCTCAAAGAACATCATCGGTACGCCGATTTCTCCACCTCCTGAATCGGTGAAAGCCATTGAACCCGAACATGGTGATCTGTCCATGACGCTGCGTGAACAGATCGAGCAGCACAAGAATCAGCCGGCGTGCTACGCATGTCACAAAAGCATCGACCCCTACGGCTTTGCCCTCGAAAACTTCGATGCAACCGGACAGTGGCGAGAGAAGTATCGCATTGAGAGACCACACCGGGGTACGTTCCAGTTTCGCATTGAAGGCTATTTCAGCCAAGGCGGCCATGTTGATGCTTCCGGAGAAATCAGCGGCCATCAGTTCCGGGATGCATTTGAGTTGAAAAAGTTGCTACGCTTGGGTCACCGTCAAGTGGGCTACAACTTTGCCAAGAAGTTCTTTGAATACGCAAACGGCTGCGAACCCACCCTCAAGCAACGGCTTGCTCTGTTGACAATGCTTAGCAAGGAACCGGACAAGTGTCGAATGAAAGATGTGGTGACAGACGTGCTGGTGTATTCACTGTTGGAGCAGTCCCATGAATGATTCAAATCGCCGCGACTTCCTCCGATACGGCGCCGCACTACCAGTCGCCATGCACACATTGGCTGCGCGGGCGAATGCGAAAGCTGCAAAGTCGCCCCCAAAGCGGGTCATTTTTATCTGTAATTCGCTTGGCTTTTACGAACCAAATTTCTTTCCAGCTGAACCGGGCAACTTCGAATCGTCCAAGTACCTGAAGGGGATTTCAGCAGAAGACAAATTGACTGTCTTCCAAAACTTCTTTCATCCGGGCATGCAGACCAGCAATCATGACTCGGAGAAGTCGTTCCTGACGGGCGCGGCAAAACCCGAGTCACCAAGTTTCGTGAATACGATTTCTGTGGATCAAGTGCTGGCTCAGCATTTGGGTGGTGACACGAGGTACCCATTCCTTTCTTTCAGTCTCTACGACCGCGGTTGGGGCTGCTCCTGGAATAATCGTGGCGTTGCCATTCCTCCGATGCACGACGAGTCCGCCATCTTCGAGAAGCTTTTCGGAAAGGAGGACCTTGAAGCCAAGCGTCGCCAATTGGCAACGGATCAGCAGATTATCCACAGCCTTCATCAAGACATGCGGCAGCTTCGGGAAAAGGGTGACGCCAGCAAAATCGATTCGTACCGGACTGTTGTCACCGAGCTCGAAGCCAACTTCCGGCGCGAGCAGTTCTGGCTGGAGACGAAAAAACCTAGTCTTGCCAACACACTGAGCGACAATCAAGACTATGTTTTTTCAACGAAGATTAAGAACTTGTTTGAACTCGCCAAGCTCGCCTTTCAAACCGATTCGACCCGCGTCATTACCCTGTCGCTGGATTGGATCTACGGTGCCATCAAGGTCCCTGGCGCAACGGGCGGCTGGCACACACTGTCCCACCACGGTGGCAAACTGGAAGTGCTGGAAAAACTCGCACGGGTCGAGATCGACATCCTTGGACATTTTAATCGCTTTCTCGCCTCCCTCAACGAGATCAAAGAAGGTGACGGCAAGTTACTCGATCACACAACTGTTGTGCTTGGCAGCAATTTTGGCGATTCGTCGAACCACACCTGCAACAACCTTCCCACAATCGTCGCAGGAGGAGGACACCGTCATCAGGCTCACGTGATCCTCGAGCATCCAACGCCCCTTTGCAACTTGTGGCTCGAACTGCTGCACAAGCATGACATCGATGCCGGGCAGTTTGGAAGCAGTCAAGTTGAGCGAAGTGTTCCGCTGTTGTAAGTCGATGGATCGAATCATGCAACGAAGGGATCTGCAAGCAGCCACTGCGATCCATGGGTAACAGTACCGCGCAGGGCCTCGTGGTAAACCGATCAGTCCTGTTCCCTCAACGCCGCAAAAGATCGCAAATGTTTGCACTGATTTCGAGCCTGACCGGTGCCAATCGCCTCGCAGGCGATATGCAGTTCCATCGAACAAGTCGTCGGCAGAAGGTATTGCTCAGTGGCCACTGTGTCTGAGATGCTGGCTGGTTGACCCGACCTGATTGGGGCGTGCCATCACTTCTGGTTCTAGACAGGATTTGGGTAACAACAACTATCCAAAACCGATTGCCTTCAGGGTTGAACGACAATTTGACAGTGACGCGAAAATGCGTTGCAAGGTCGGGTTTGTCGGGCAGGAAGTCGCCTGTCTCATGCGTGGCGGCCCCGGCCCACGCATGGTCAAAGCGATCCAGGATGGGGGTGAGATGTGGGTCGTCACAGCGTCTCAAAAGTGTCTGATGCTATGGCGCGAAATAACTCGCAAATGCAAGTCACTATTACCGGTGCCACCAGACTCATGCTCAACGACGCTGACGTTAAATCCCAGACTTGTCGGAGTGACTGCCCTGACCAGAGTTTCAGTTCCGGACGGGGTAATGGACTGGGATCCTGTATCGACGATGAAACGTCTTGGATTTCCGCCGAGGTCAACGGTTTCATACCGTTTGGCTCCCAAGGCGGTCAGAGAGACATGGATTGTTCCCGCTGGACCAACGAGTTTCGCCCTTCAGTCACTCATTTTGGAGGTGCCACGGGTGCTGGCACGATCCCTGCCGATACGACGGTGAAACCGAGCATGCAAGAAACGCAATGTGCCATGAATCATTCTTCATCCGGATAACGTTTGCCGTAACCGGGCACCTAGGGAGGACCTTGGATTCTGTTGCCGCATCAATGGGGGTTCCCGTTCACGGCTTTGCTATTTGGCACTCACGTTCGTGCTGACAGCCGGATTTGACTGTACCACTAGAAGGTGCGTTCGTAGCCATGCCCTGCCTGGTGACATCGAAACATTCAGGTGGCTGACATCAGACGCGAATAAAGGCTTTGTTGCGATACATCACCCACGCAATCCAAACCGGAACCAATGTGGCCAAGACGGAAACGGTGAGTTCTGGATGACTCAGGCGGGCTGATATCCAGGACTGTTCTGTCACGCGTTCGACGATCGATCCATACCAAATGAAGTTGTTTAACATGTAAAGCGTGATCGCATTGGCTCCAATCCAAACGAAGGGTCGAGCCCAAAAGTCGAACCTGAGCACATCGATAATCAAATGGAAAACGCCCAGCAGAATAAAGCTCCAACCACCCGCATACAGCACGAAAGAAGGTGTCCACAGCGTCTTGATGATTGGGCTATCGTAGTCGAGCGGTGCGTAGGCGTGCCAGGAGTAACCGAGACCGAGGCAAGCACCACCAATGGCTAACAGCACGATCGTCCTCACGCGTCCGGTAAGTTTTCGATTTTGCAACAGCATGCCGCCGAAGATCCCCAAGATACCGCTCACAATCGCGGGCATCGTACTTAGCAAGCCTTCGGGGTCCCAATCACCGCTCGCTTTGTGACCACCTAAATATTGTGTGTCGATGTAGTCTGCCAAGTTCGTTCCCCCATTCCAATTTGCGACTCCGTGGCCCGGAACATCGACGAATGACATGAGTCCCCAATAGATCCCCAGCAACAGGATGCTACTGGCCAGCAATCCTCGCCAGCGAAAATTTAAAAAGAGAATGCCCCCGAAAAAGTAGCAAATCGCGATACGCTGCAGCACACCCAAATAACGAAACTGCTGTGCGTCGTCGTCAACTCCATAGTAGATAATGCCCAGCAAGAACAAGACGACCGTTCGGCGGAAGATTCGCCAATAAGCCGATTTCTTTCCGTGCTGCTCAACGATTCGACTAAGCGAGAAAACGGTGGATACACCCATTATGAAAATGAATAGCGGGAAGATCAAATCATAAAAGTGGAAACCCTCCCAGGCCACGTGTTCGAGTTGCTCTACGACGAGATGTATCCCCCTGTCAACGCCCGTCAGCCCTTGAGTCGCTACGTCGTCGAGATTGCTCGCTATTCTTCCGTCGGTCAAAGGCAGCGTCTGCGCTAACCCGTCCGCGCCGAGAATCCAGAACATATCGAAACCTCGCAACGCATCGACAGAGATGAAACGTCTCGGTTTCACGACGGCAGGTTCGGCAACTTCAATGGACATAAAAGTCTTTCGGGAGGGCGGCTGTCAGCTTGCCTAAACGGTATTGGGGGCAGTTGCGGCGGCTTTCGCCAGCCAAGATTTTCTTGAACAAGATGATCAGAAATCGCTTTGTCTTCGCGGCCAAATAGCGACCATGACAACCGGGCCGAGTCATAGGTTTAAATGAGCGAAGTGAACGCGCGAGCCAAATCGGCTCCACTTCATTGAGTCGTTATGTGGCGTGCCTGCACCGGAGTGCAGGCAAACGACCGGCTGCACAGAGTCTACAGCACTTGATGCGTCATAATCAAATCGAACGCTCACCAAGTCATTGACTTGATATCAAACGTGTCCAAACTATGGACGCTTGGAGGCATTGACGCCGTCAATCATCCAATCGCAATGTCAATCTTTTTGCACGCCTAACGATCAGGGCAGCCCGGTCGCGACAAGTGGCAGCTCATTTGCAAACGCCCTGAGTTTGCGACTCCGATGCCTTGCTTTGTGATGCCTTGACGTAGACTCAAGACAGCGATTGTGGGGCGATTGCACAAGCCGTCATCTGGCGACACGGCCAACACGCCTTACCGATCGCTGGGCATTACACTGCCGCGGTTCGTGCCTGCAATCAACTCGCCAACCGGTGGGCCACCACAATCGTCAATCCTTCTTTCGGTCCGGCGGCGCGTCGTTGTCCTTCTTTTGCTCGGCGGCGAGGAGCTTTGCCAACAGGTCGACCTTGTCCGGGTTGGCAGTCGCAAGATCCTTGGTCTCGTTCGGGTCATCGGCGAGGTTGTACAGTTGGCGGTTCTTGCCGACGACGACTAGCTTCCAGTCGGCGTGGTGAAGACTGTACTGACCTCGGATGCTCTTACAATAGATAGTCCGCGGCGGCGGCGATTTGAGTTCGCCGCGAAGAATCGGCAAAATATTCTGGCCATCAAACTTGAGATCCTGGTTCGCGTTGAAGCCGGTAAGTTTCGCGAGGGTCGGTAGCCAGTCACAGGCGTGCAGCGGCGCAGTGATCTTTGTGCCTGTCGGGAAGTGGCCGTTCCACACGGCGAATGCCGGTGTGCGAACGCCCCCTTGATAGACGTTGCGTTTGCCTCCGCGTAGTGGCTTGTTCGAGCCCTGCACGGCGCTAAACGCGACCTCTCCGGAGTAAGCCTTCCCTCCCTCCCCGCGCGTGCCGCCATTGTCGGAGAAAAAAATAATCATCGTCCTATTGAATTGACCGGTCTCCTTAAGTGCCGCGACGATCCGCCCGATGGCAGCGTCAAGGTGAACGGCCGACGCCGCGTACTGACGCCGCCCCTCGTCGACGTGCGCCACCTTGGTCAGGTACCTCTCTGGTTCGAAGAAGGGATCGTGCACCGCTGTAAACGGGGCGTACAGCAAAAACGGCCCATCCCTCTTCGCGTTGATGACCGCGACGCACTCTCTGGCGATAAGATCCGTGACGTGCCCCTCTTCTTCCTTCAGCTTGTCGTTGCGATGCCACGTGATTTGGTAGGGCCCTTTTTTGTACAGGTGGTTATAGGGACCCACCCCTCCGGCCAGGCTGCCGTGCGAGCGCGTGAAGCCGAACTTCATCGGACCCCATTGTTCCAGCGAGCCTAGGTGCCACTTGCCGGTGATGGCGGTGGTGTAGCCGACATCTTTCAAGACGGTCGCCAGCGTAACCGTACCCCATGGCAGCACGCGCGCGTTAGCCGGCGAGACATTGCCAAAGCGAGACGAATAGCGGCCTGTCAGCAGGCACACTCGCGTCGGCGTACACAGCGGCGTCACATAGTGCTGGTCCAACTCGACGCCGGCCTTGCACAAGGCGTCGATGTTCGGCGTCGGGATCGTCGAACCGTGATAGCTGACATCCGCCCATCCCAGATCATCGGCGACAATCAACACGACATTGGGCTTCTGCTGGGCAGCGAAAGTCAGCCCTGGCAGGATTAGCACCGAGAACAGGGGATGGAGTAGCGATTTCATGGCATCACGGAAAAGTTCACCGAGTGGTACGAGCTGCGTTGCCGACCACTTAGCTCGCTGCGGAGGGTGATTAAACCCGAAAAGCCTGGAACTGTCAAAAGATCGTTCCACTCCTGAAATTGGTCAATTAGCCCACCTCGATATGTATACCCGCATCGATGCAACGCATTGTTGTCATGCGAATAAATGGGTTGATACTAGCCTGGCCGATTTGCAATTCGAGGCCTTGGGCTGTCCACCGTTTGGACCCCTCTCAACGTGGCAGTCGACTACCGCAATGCTGGCAGGCGTTGGCGTGCATCGCGACCGATTGCCCGCAGATAGGGCTGGGACAGATCTTTGAATGCGCCCTGGTTCGGGTACGGCTCAAAATGACTGACGCAGCAACAACGGCAGCGATCGTGAAGAGCACGAAGAAACCGACGATTAACAGTTCCAAAGTTAGTTTCCCTAACAGAGTTGTTTGGTTGTTGTCAAAAGTGTATCGGACATGGGTGTGACGTCTACTGCTTCTTTTTCAACGTCCGCTTCATCCTTGGAAAGTTAGGGCGATCAGGACGTTGTTCCTGTGGATCGAAAAATCGCATGTTCTTGCCCACTCTGTCATGGTCACCAATGTCCGCGCGAACCTCTTCGGCAATGGCTAATAGTTGCTTAACTGCATCTGGATTTTCTTTTGCTACATTGCTTGTTTCCCCCGGATCTGAATCAAGGTCGACGAGAAACGGCTCCTTGAATCCCGCCCAGTCTTTGGCGGTGATGTGACCGTTGCTTGAAAACGGACCGAGCCAATCAGGATTGGCCGGACGTGGCAAATGCAGTTTCCATTTTCCCTGCCGAACGGCCTGTAGTGAATTGATGAAGTAGTAGGCGAAAAATCGCTCCTCATCGGCCGCCTTGAAATTGCCGGAGAATAGGTGAGTGATATCTACTCCGTCCAGCACGCGGTCGGTTGGAACCTCTCCACCGGCCAGCTTGGCAAACGTGGGAAGGATATCAATTGTTGCAGCGATCTTGTCGCATTCGGTATTCGCCGGCACTCGGCTGGGAGCCCAGAGAATGGTCGGAACTCGCACCCCACCTTCCCAGGTCGAAACCTTGCCGCTGCGAAGCGGACCTGCCGATCCGCCGTGATCCTGCGGAGCAATGCCGTCTCGCTTATCCTTGTTTTTAATCAGCCACGGCCCGTTGTCGCTGGTAAAAAGAAAGTAGGTATGGTCGACGAGATTCAGTTCCTTCAACTTATCGATGATCAGACCACAACTATGGTCAATTTCTTCTACTGCATCTCCGTAAAGTCCCCGTTTGGATTTACCTTTAAAGTCCGTCGAGGCATCGAGCCGAGTGTGGACCATTGTGTAGGGTACATAGGCAAAAAAAGGTTCCTCGCGATGGCGTTGGATGAAGTTGATCGCTTCCCCGGTATGGCGTTTCGTTAGCGTAGACATATCAGCCTTCTGCTCAAGCAACTGCTCATTGCGATATAGATCTACGTGGCTATCGTTGCTGGTGGGCGTGCCGAAAAAGTAATCAAATCCCTGTTGGTTGGGCATCAAGTCCGGGACAAAATTCTTTTGGGAATGCCGGGCCAGATCCCATTTGCCGAAACATCCTGTGGCATAGCCCTTTTCTTTTAAAATCTCAGCCACGGTGATTTCTTTACTGTGCAGTACCGGATGGATCTCTTTAATATTGCCTTTCTCCGCGACACGCAGTGGATGGCAGCCAGTCATCAACGCAGCGCGGGACGGACCGCAGATATGCTGAGCGTAGAAGTGGGTGAAACGCATGCCCTCCCTCGCCAGTTGATCGAGGCGTGGTGTGCGAATAGTAGGCGATCCAAAACAGCTGAGGTCGGCATAGCCCAAGTCATCGACAAAGATCAGGACAAAATTCGGCGGTCGTTGGTCAGCAATTACAGCAGAAGCGAGCATCACAGTGGTGATATGGATCAGCAGTAGATGTTTCATCTGTTTACTTATTTAGTGTGCTCTTTTTCACTCGTTTAGCGATGTGCACTGCTCCAGTCGGCATCCGTTTCTTTAGCCGAAGGCACGGCTGGAGGCCGCACGAAGCGAAGTCCCAGCGACATCGCATTGGCAGGATACCCGCGGGATTTCGGCAGCATGGAGTCCTAGCTCAAATGCGTAGGCGGATGACGAGAGTGAGTATCGGGTCGCGACGGATGATTGTCCTTTTGCACACGCCCCGAATTCGCGTCTCGGGTGCATTTGTTTGTGATCCGCGCATCTCAGCAATGGCTCAGCAATGGGGTGTTCGGTAATCGGCGGTTCGGTAATCGGCGGTTCAGTAATCGAATTGTTTGAGGCACATCCCAACGGCATTTCATACGCGATCAACCAGTCTTCTGCAGATGTCCGTATCTGAAGGGTCGCCCCAGCCCAAGTCTTTTATTACCGAGTCGGACGCAATGGTGCCGGATTCGTCATGTATGCTTTCGACGCCCAGTCTACCAAATGAGCGGTTCGAGCCGTCAGCACGCAGGACAATCGATAGTTTATCAATTGACCGATTGCTCACGTCGGTGAACCACCGCTCCAGCTTAAGAGGCAATGCGATCGCTGGAGTCATCACGCGACGACATTCTGCTCTCCCGGGGTGGCCCGGCAGTTCAAAGTGCATATGGAAACAGGTGTTGAGAAATCATGAAGCCGCTGGAAATATCTGGAAGCAAGGAATTCGCGAGATTGCTCGTTGGAGCGGATAACGTCAGTGTTCACCGGGCCGGGACTAAGCTTTGCAGAGCGAAGCGAACCATCGCGGCATTTTCGGATCTGCTGTAATTTTCGGTCATTTCGTGATTTTGATTGGGAAGGCGATCCCGAATGGACTCCGGGGTTATTCTAGGATGTGGTGGTAGCACGGCGATGGAGCGAGTAGCAACTGACGCGTCCGATCAACCAATGGTTAACAAAAGAAAGAGGCCAAAGGAAAAGGAAAAATCCCGTGAACGTTACACCCCAAAGTGTTGCCATTACACTTTGGAGAACGACTTCACCAAGCAAACGGTTTGGTATCGGACGCATTGCGTCATATAATCCTGCTGCCATGCCGAAGAGCGCCGTGGCGACATACAGCGTGACAAGTGACATGCCAACACGAGCCACCGCCGACCTGCAATACGCAGAGCGATAAATCAGGCTGACGCCTATGCCGATTAAAGGTGACGCAAGAAGGCCACCAGCGATGATCGAACCCATCCCTTGCGAACCCAGGAAGTATGCGATTACGGCCCAGATGCATCCGGAAATTGCCGAAAGCACCACGTATCGACGCAACGATCCGCGATCATGGTCCATCATTGAAGCGGATGCTGTTTTTGGAGAGGGATTCGGAGTCTGGTAAGTCATGGCATCTACCCTATGCATTCGTTGCTTCACGGTATTTCGAAGATCGCGTGAATCATTAACCGATCGCACCAGCGATTTCTTTGCGACATAACGTAAGTGATCACCGAGCCGAAAGTTGGCTCTGAACGATGTATTGGTCCTGTGAATGATAACTAACCGTCGACGGCTTCGGTTCATCCATTTATTATGTGGTGCTACGACTTGGGAGGCAAATAGGTCGATGGATCGACGTTGGAGCCGTGGGATCCGCCATCCACAAATACATGAGTGGATTGCCAGTAATACTGACCGGGTTTGTCCGCATTGAGTGCGTTGAGACGCACGACCTCATTCTGCGCGTCTCTCTGGTCAGACAGGACCTCTTTGACCGTTACAGGCCAGCCCCCTGCAGTCGGAAGTTACTCGCCATCAGCGCAATACCAGCTCTGCTCTTCCAATGGTGAGGCCGTGTCCATGACATGTATCACTGCAAAGCCGGAGGTGTATTGGGGAGGTTTTCGAGGCATCAATTCGCGTGCGATTGCATCATTCGGGGGCAGAAGTTCAAGCACCACATAACGACCATGATAGAGATTGGCAGTTGCGGTGTCTTGTTCTTTGAAGCATCGGATACTTGTGCCGCCACAGGAGCAACAGCAGTAATTTTTTCGGCTAGCTCCATGGCCAGACGCACTGACATGAATCCGCCGTTTGAGATGCCGGTGATATCGACCCGCTTGGGATCTGCACCATCGTCTTCAGTCATTTTGTCAATGATTTTGAAGATGAACCCGACATTGTCCTAGGTAGTCTCCTTCTCTTTGAGCATTTCAGTTCGACCGTCACACCACTGTTTATTGATGCCCTCAGGAAAAACCAGAAGCACACCTCGCACAGCCCCAGCGGCTGTAAGCGTGCCTGCCGTGGTGTTTCGGTCAAAGCCCCGACCATCACCCTTACCACCATGCAGGGCAATCACGAGTGGCGCTGGCACATCCTTGATGAAATCCGGTGGCAGACGAACATGATAGGTTCGATTGATGCCATCCTGATAGAACGTTTCAATCTGGTTTTTTACGCTCTTACTTGTTTTATGGCATCTTCTGCACGAACTGAAGGGCACCCCACACAGACCAAAAAACATCCCAACGACAAGACAAGGTGAGATCCATTCATTGTGCTGGCGTTCCGTTTGGTTGATGACACAGCGTCACGCGATGACGGGGTGTCGACCAGGCAACTATCCATTTTCATCCGCGTGGTCCGCCGCTCCAGTTCCAATGCTTTGTTCTGCAACGCTGGGCGGCGAAGGCATGCCGAACCTGAGAAAACTGTTGTGAACAGTCGGGAACAGATGACAAAGTGCGAGATGCGCGATGGTGCCCGTCGCAACAACAATCGCAAGCGTGCCCAAGCCAACGCTAAGGTAAATTGGTCGGATTCTTTTCTACGACGCGCCCGTACTCGGTGTTCCCTTCCTTGTCCCTGCCCGAGGGCCTGAAGCTGATCTTCTTCATGCTGTTTTCCAAAGAACTCGGGTCATCGGATAAGAACCACTGACCATCCAGCAAGATCCCGTCATCCAAATTCAGCACCCATGCTTCACCATTGACCCGGAACCGGCACAGAATCTGGCTCGTGAGTGTCGTGCGAACACCCCCGAAATTCTCCGTTTCCACCTTCGCCTCGGCAGAAATGAACTCAATCTTTGCCTTCGGGCCGGCGATCTGCTCCCGCATGATTCGGAATGAGTGCCGTATGGTAGTGTTTCTATCTCGGAGCTTGTCCATGAGCCGTTGCGTGTCTTCGTCAGAGACGCTTAACAAGCTCATCGCCCTCTTCCGGTGGCGAATGGTTGTATAGCATTGTGCGTAGGCAACTGGGTCATCTGCTGCAATGGAGTCGAGAAGTTCCCTGCAGAGTTCGTCAATCCCTTCATCTGCCGTTGCGTTGGGCAGGCAGCTTGCCAAGGTCAAAACTGAGGCGAAGATAATGTGTTTCATCGGTCTTGGTATCCTATTGTTGTTCTTGTGTCAGCAGAACGTAAGTGATCACCGATCCGGAACCAGTAAGTATTGCTTCAATTCGCACGCGTAAGCCCGGCTTCATGTGCATCGCATTGTTATCCGCCGTTTGGTCACTGGTAACGATTGCCTGTTTTGGTGTTCGATTAAACAGATTCTGTCACCGGTGGGTAGTGAGGTCGGGATTCGCCCAATGCAAGAGCCATCTTGCCCCACGAGCCAAGCCAGATACAGATAAGCAAAAAATTCCGGCTGGAAGCCATCCAAAAAGCAAAGCCCCACTCGCCGATGCATCACTAAATGCCTCACTCGGTGCATCGGGCATTGACTGCCAATCGCGGTATCCCATCACGGAGGCCGTGATAACTGCTGCCCAAAAGGCAAGAACGCCAGTGATTAACAGGCCCCCTGACCAAGAAGATCCAGGCATGCATCCGGCAAGAAACGATGGGACAGCGGCAACGACGCATCCTAGGAAAAAGATTGCCAGGAAGGTTTCATCGTACGGGGTCATATCATCAAGTATATGGAAGTTGAGGCGGGCCAAGGCCTGTGTCTGCGCGATGACTTGGCCGGATAACATTCAAAATCACCCGGTCGCGACAAGTGATTTTCCATGCGATTGCGCCCGACTTCACGACTCGGTTGTCATCAACTGTTATAGGGAAAATCAAGCGATGTTCAAACAGGAGGTTAGTAAGTGCTTACGTCTAGCTTCCCTTGGACACACGCGATCGTCGATCAAAGTCAAAGGAAACGGCCATCGGATTGTTCTGGTTACCAAACAGGTTGCTACCACTGGCAAAGACAAGATTCCGCAGCGTGAAATATCCACCTTGCCTGCAAGTTGATCGTCCAGCTGCAACCGGCCCAGTAATCCGAGAGATTCGCGAAACGGTTCAAGATCTGCAGCAAAATCGCGGGACATGTTGGTCCTCTATCCTATGCAGCGCGCTAACGAATCCGAGATTACGGTCGCTTCGGTGTATTTTCGGAAATGAGTCAAGAAAAAAATCACCGAGCAGCCTATCACCGATCGATGCAATGCATCATGAGCATTCGGCAGAGTGCCGCGGAACCTATTCCTTTCCAACACGTTGCTTTGGTCGTTGACCACTGAATCAGCAAGGAGTGCGCAAACGAAAACCCTCCGGCACGAGAAGTGACAGCGGGCTTATGTTCGCATGACCGTCCGAAAGCTCCCCGTGCTTGATACATTTCGAACTTTTCTCTCTTCACCGACGCTCGATTTCCAGATTCAATACGAGGCGTTCCGGCAAGGGTGCGGGGCGGCCTGGATTCAGCTCGTCTTGTCACCATGCCGGAGCTGCATAATCTTGCTTGATCTGCTAGTGGACAAACTCTTGCTTCCTGCTTTTTGTCCGGACGCCTTCAACGAATCACCTGGTTGATGGCTTTGGCGATACGCTTTGATCAGCTCATTCAGGATGGCCTTGTGAAAGATCAGAGTGAGCTTGCACGCCTTGGGCATGTGACACCTGCACGTCTCTCACAGATGATGAATCTACTGACGCTCTCTCCGGAGATACCGGACGCAATGCTGTTCTTGCCTCGTGTGGAAAAAGGACGCGACCGTGTGAGCGAGCGTGATCTGCCGCGTGTGATGAAGAGTTTGGACTGGGGTGTGCAGCGGGGGAGGTGGGACTCCGGTTTGTAGCCGGGTACTCATCAGCATCCACATCGACCGTCAGATCCAACTGCAACCAAGGCGTAACAGCCCGTGTGGTCAAAAAACTCAACCGAACCTTAGACGCTGCGAAAAGGAGACTTTCGAGCGTTTGACACGGATACCTCTCAGCCCAACCGAAGTTCATGTCGACTACGGTAATATTTCCGCGATCGTTCTCACCCGAACGATGACAAGCCTCGATCGACCACGCAACTTTACATTTCGACCCCGTCCGATGATCGTCTCGGATTTGCCGAACCAAAACGCGCAGTTTGCGCCGCGTGGGTACTAGGACAGCGCAGACTTCCATGAACCGGGCATAGAATATTTTGCTACTGCCACAACGGTGTTATGCCCACATCCATCTTTTAACCCCGCTGTCGCTGTCTAACGGTAATCGTCCCTGAGCCCAGCACCGCTATCGCGATGGGGTTACTCGGCATCGTAGGCTTTGCAGGAAACCGTCAATGTCTTCGTCGTCAAGTGACAGTTGCTCAGCATATTCACCCAGGCCACCAGTGGCCCACTGTTTCCATCGTTTCACGTTACCCTCGATTACTTGCTGGATCGAACCTTGCTCATCAAGCCTGGTCAAGCGTGAGACGAATCGCTGTCTGGTTTTCCTGGCCACTCGCAGTTCCACCCTCAGTCCGACGAGTTGTCTGTTAACCGCTCGGTCACCGCCCAGCAGAGAGCGTGAGAGTCCGTGGCCAGAGAGGCCAAAATCAGATCGCACATTTTTACTCACACTGGAAAGTGAGCGTACTCTCATAAAGTGAGCGGCTTCTAGCACACTGGAAAACACAGCGAATAAAACGACAAAAGCCGAGGCGGGAAACCTCGGCTTCTTTGATGTCAGATTCAAGCGGACGGGACCGCTTTCCGGCACCCCTGTTTTTCTGGATGGGGCTTATCAACACCCACGCGGCGGCGACAATCTTTGGAGGTGCCGATTCCAAACGTCGTTGTTTTCGCTAGACTGCGCTTATGAATAAGCGACTCACCAAGCTCAGCAAGTATTTAACGTACATTCTTCGCCATGAACCGCATTCCATCGGTTTGAAGCTCGATGACGAAGGGTTCTTGAACGTCGAAGAACTTGTCAAAAACGCGAACGCATCGGGCAAGAAGATCACAATTGAGCAGGTAAACCAAGTCGTCGCTGAAAACGAACAAGAATTGTTCACACTCAGTGACGACGGACAACGCATTCGAGCGAATTGATTCTGCACCAATTATGACTCTGCAAACCATTGATATCCCCGATTCGATCAATCGGCTTTCTTATGTAGAAGGTGCAGAACACCTTATTGATACCGCCAATGATGCGATTGAAG
>CALJHC010000007.1 GCA_938075415.1 uncultured Rubripirellula sp.
TGAGACCCCCTCAGCAGACACCCCCCCATTAGCGCCGCCCGCACCAAGCATTGAAGAGTCGTCAAGCGACTCTGATGAGCGTCGTTCCGTCTCTTCGATTGCTCCAGAGGAGGTGACGGAGCATCAAAAGGTGTGGAACGACCAGCGGTTACCCGCCTCTTTGATCAGCACAATTATCCATACGCTGATTCTGATTATCCTGGCGCTTCTATCCTACGAAACGGGCTCCCGACGCAACTCACCGATCGCCTCACGTCAGGGTCAGCCATCGCAAGAAGTCAGACTACAGCAACTCCAGACTGACGCGGATTCAATGGTGGGCGGAGCGATGACGGTTGATCGAACCGTCAAGATTGAAATCAAACCAACCACCGTCCCTTTAGAGGTTCTGAGCCCGAAGCAACCGCGTCCTTTGGAAGCCTTATTGGCCTTACCTGACCTTAGCCTACGCTCATCAACTGCTCGTGGAACCATCCGACTTCCCGGTGATGGTGGACTTCACAAGCGCACCCCCGAAGGAAGAAAAGAGAACGGTGATCGATATGGAGCGACGCCGGAAAGCGAGCGAGCTGTCGATCTCGCATTAGCCTACTTGGCGGCGCATCAACGTCAGGATGGCAGCTGGTCTTTCGATCTCAAACTCAATCCTTGCAATGGACAGTGTCGTCACAGCAAGAAAGAAAACTCTGGTACCGCAACGCCGGTAACAGGGGCCACCGGTCTAGCGTTACTGGCTTTCCTAGGCGCTGGCCACACCCATCAAAAAAACGGTCCCTACCAAGAAACGGTCAGGCGAGCAATCTATTACTTGCGAGCAATTGCCTCGGAAGTGGATGCCGGATACGACTGGCAACGCGGTAGCATGTATGGTCATGGGATTGCTCTGATGGCCCTCGAAGAAGCATTATGCATGACTCGAGATGGTAATCAGTACGATTCCGACTTGCTTGACCTTGTTCAAAAAGGCGCCTCATTCACTTGCATCGCTCAGCACGACAGTGGTGCGTGGGGATATGTGCCCGGAAGTCCCGGAGACGTCACGGTGACAGGGTGGCAGGTACTCTCTTTGGTTGGCGCCCGCAAAGGCGGTGCGGCCTTAAAAACGAATACACTGCCTGACGCGAAAGATTTTCTCATGTCAACGCGAGAGGGAAGGGATTATTGGTTTGGCTACAACTCACCTCCGGGAGAACCAACCACATCGGCGATTGGTTTAACGTTGATGATGTATTTGGGACAGTCACCGTTCCAGACCCCCTTTCAGATGGCGTTGACCAAACTCGCCAGCGATGGCCCGTTGCCGAACAACATTTACCATAACTATTACGCGACGCTCGCTCTGCATCATTCCCGTCACCACATGTGGGATCAATGGAATCGTACGCTGAGGGACCACCTGGTGCGGACTCAGGAACAGACTGGCCACGAAATGGGAAGCTGGCACTTTCCCGACAAATGGGGCGATATCGGAGGAAGGCTTTACACCACCGCACTCTGCGCGATGACGCTGGAAGTCTACTACCGTTTCATGCCGCTGTATGATTCAGATGAGCTCTTCCCGCTCTAAGGAGCCAAGCAATGCTTCCAAGGTGCTATCCATCACCTGAGTGAAGAGATTCCCTTGAAGCGGTTTCGCATGATCATTCGTTTGGGGCGAATTGAATCCAATTTGTGATGCGTTGCACGCCCTCCATCAAAAATCTCTAACCAATCTCACCACGATCACCTGTTTGACCAATCGCGATGTCAGCAGCAAAACACTCGACCAGACTCGCTTGATTTGCGCTTCTATCCACTTCGCGCAATGCCCTCACCGAACGGTCAAGACGAGCAAGGGTGATCGAACGTGTTTGATGATTCTCAAATGCCTCATGCCGCATCTGCTGACGAAAGTGCTGCACAGAGATTGACAAAAGATCACGAAGAGCGGCTCGGCGTTTGGACGCTTCCTTACCAGCTTCACCGATGTGCTCATTAAAGATCTTCGTGATAGCGATAGGATCCGGTTGCGGAGCCTGCAATCGCTGAATAAGCGATTGTCGTAATTTATCGGATTCACCCTGTAAAAGCCGAAGTGCAGCATGCAGGTCACCGCCGGATACCTCGACCGCCTCCTTGATTACCGAATCATCCGCTTGAACTCCCTGTATTTCACGAAGTAACCTCGACGATGCGTCCAGAGAAAGCGGGCCGATTCTCACAGTTTGACAACGCGACCGAATGGTTGGCAATTGCCTCTGCTCACTGATGGCGATCAACAGAATGATTGTCTTCTTCGGCGGCTCTTCCAATGTTTTCAGTAGGCAATTCGCACCCTCTTCATTCAAAAAATCAGCATCATCAATCACTGCCACCTTCCAACCGCCCATCAAGGGCCGAATACGGACATCGTGACAGAAACCCTCCTGCATTCGCACATCCGAATCACCGATAAACGAGGCCAAGGGAATGGTCGCTTTATCCTTTGGCTTCGAAACACGAATGACGTCAGGATGCGTCCCCGCCGCGACTTGCTGACATGATTCACAGTGCCCGCAGGGTGACATCTTTTCAGGTGAAGACAGCCGACACAGAAGGGTTCGAGCAAGTAACTCGACGAAGGTATGCTTGCCGGTACCGTGAGGCCCCGTTACCAGGAAACTGCCACCGAGTCGATTCTGTTCAATCGCGGCCTTAAAGCCAGCTCGGACTTGATCCAGGCCGATTAGGTCCGTCCAGCTTGGCATCGCATTTGCGACCGTCATTTTCTGCCCGCAAAATTTCAATGAGAAATTGGTCGTTAGTGATGCTCGAGTTCAGCAATTTTGTCGATTCTCTGCAAGTGACGTCCACCGTCGAATTCAGTTTTCAGCCACATCAGAACCAGTTCGTCCACTGGCCGCTCGCCGATCAAGTCACCCGGTAGACAAAGAACGTTGACATCGTTGTGTCGACGACTCATCTCCACCATCACTTCGTCATAGCAGGACGCTGCTCGCACACCCTCGAACTTATTGGCGGCAATGGACATCCCGATTCCCGTGCCACAGATCAAGATTCCGCGTTCCGCTGTACCACGACTGACCTTCTCGGCCACAATGCGAGCGTAGTCCGGGTAATCAACGGGTTGATCCGAGTTGGTACCTTCGTCCAACACGTCAAACCCTTTTAGCTTGAGAGTTTGAACGAGTCGATTTTTTATTTTCACGCCGCGGTGATCACTGGCGATTGTAATTTTCAACATACTTAACCTCACGACTCAGTGGAGTTGCTCGGAAAAAAATCTGCGTCCAACGCGTCGATCCACGCAGCAAGCTCCTGATCAATCTGTTGCGCACACGTTTCGTAGACCTCAACCGACATTCCCACCGGATCCGAGACGTCGCCGCCGTCACGACGAAGCGTGCTCACGCGATCCTGCAAATCTGGCCAAGCGGCTAGGATTGCCAATCGGTGCCCCCGCGTCATCGTCAGGATGACATCGGCCATCTTGATCAGCTCGTCGTTCAAGGACTGGCTACTATGACCGGTGAGGTCCAAACCACGTTGCCCCATGACCTCCACTGCTTGAGCACTCGCTCCATAGCCTTCCCCAGCGGCCACACCCGCTGACAAGACACGAACCGCATCCTCACGCCCGAATTTAAGCCTTATCCGTTCGCGTAACAGCGTCTCCGCCATCGGACTGCGGCAGGTATTTCCCGTGCAGACCAAAACGATTACCGGTTTGACGAACTGATTCATGGCAGCCTTTTCAATCACTCCTTCGTGACCAATCTGATAACGATTCCCCTGAACCCTCAGAGTTGTCGGACTACCACCATAACGGGTTGGCCCGTCGTCGAGCAGCAGGGGTACCGTCTGCGGCAGCAACTGCCCAGCCTGATCAGCCGAGACCACCCCTGTGCCATCCCGGGCCAGCAGGGGCAAAAACACGAGTGGACCCTGCAAATAACGATGAATTCCTGTTATTACCCTGTGATCGATGACTCGAAAACCAACTTCACCGGATTCGTTGGTGAGAACGGAAAAAACCCCCTGATCAAGGTGTTCCAACGCCGAGAACAGACCAAATTCTGCCGTATTGAGTTGAAATGGCCCGGGCCAGCATCGACTGGTCAGCCGACGTGCCAAGGGCGACCACTGGGTTAGGTAGTCATTGGCAGCCTGCTGACTGGCCAACAACAAAACAGGACGGTTTTCATGCAATTGCTGAACTTCCCGGCCCTGCGACTGCTCGAGACTTGCCGACTGCTCGAGACTTGCCGACTGCTCGAGGCTTGCCGACTGCTCGAGGCTTGCCGACTGCTGATTGCCAAGGGTGGAGAGCAAAAAATTCACCGCATCGATATTCAATGCGTGAGCGATCAGCCCGTAGGTGGTTTCTGTCGGTACTGCCACCACCCCACCCTCCACCAGAGTCTGCACGGTTCGATGCAGATAATCCTGTGGATCGTCGGTCGAGCGAAGATCAAAGGTGGTTAGCATAGAAGGATCGCAACCTAACCAATGGGCACGGCCACTGCCCGTGGCTTCGTGAACTCATAAACTAGCGGGATGCTGGAGCTGTGATGACACAAGCCAAAGAGACCAAGCGACAAGCCCCGTATTGTAAGACTGCATGAAATGCCTTCACAAGACACCTTCGGACAATCATCAGAGAGTCGTCGTCATTTCTTGCTTGCATGCGCCGAAAAAACACGATCCGTTGCAGCACTGTCATGGCCAATGGGCCAAATGCTGTCCAAGGGCGGGAATACACTTGCTTTGGGCGCGGCCCTCTTCTCACAAGGCTGTCTGCAGAAGGATGCCCCAGAGCAGCCCAACCTTCTATGGGGACGTCGTGGTTTTAGCCCAGGTCGGTTTCTTAAACCAAGAGCGATCACCATTGATGATCAAGACAATCTTTACATCGTGGATACAACGGGCCGTATCCAAGTTTTTGACGTGGATGGTCATTACCTAAGAAGCTGGCAAACACCCGACACTGCCAACGGCCGACCCACTGGACTTGCATTCACTGCAGGTTCCAAATCAAACGCTCACGATGACAGCCTGACCAGCAAACAGACGATCGGTAATTCATCCTCGGCAAGGCTTTTGGTTGCGGACACACACTACTACCGCATGCTCTCCTACAAACTCGACGGCCAACCGTGCGAAGAAGAGAACATTGGTGGCATCGCTGGTCACCAGCCCGGTCAGTTCGCATTCGTTACTGATGTTGCATGTGATTCTCAGGGTTGTCGGTATATCGGTGAATACAACGCATCTGATCGCATTCAGAAATTTTCTCCTGATGGCGATTTTTTGTGTCAGTGGGGCGGCAACGGGCACCAACCCGGTAAGTTTGTTCGGCCGCAAAGTCTTCTCATCCGCAACGATGTTCTCTGGATCGTTGACTCCTGCAATCATCGCATCCAACGCTTTGACGTGCGTGAAGAAACACCACGGTACATCGACACATGGGGTGGTCCAGGGTCGGGTCGGGGTCAGTTTTTCTATCCCTACGACTTAGCCATTGCCAGCGATGATTCTGTTGTAGTGATTGAATATAAAAACAATCGTTTGCAACGTTTCACGTCGGAGGGAAACTGGATTGCAACGTGGGGTGGCCCCGGATTTGAACCAGGACGGCTTAACCAACCATGGGGGGTTGTTGTTGATTCCAATGATCAGGTTCATATCCTGGACAGCAACAACCACCGAGTGCAAAGAATCTCGCTGCCTTCCTGAAATGACCTGAAACCAAATCACAGAAACCAAATCACAGTGTCTCTGTCCTGAAATAACGCCTCGGATGCCTCAATCGTTTGGCAAACCCTCTTCGATGCCCTCACAAGAGCGATCGACCCAGGTGATTTCGCCCAACGCATCAACAACTTCTACTCAACAACCTCAATCCCATGAACAGGTCGTGATAACCAACTTCACGTTCTCAAGATCGCAATCACGTGAACGCTAATCGAGCCTTGAAACTTCGCACCGCTTACCCATCCTAGCTCTTTCACTCCGCGATCACCCCATCCAATTCAGGTGATAAGAATAGCTGGTTTATTGGCTCAGGTGCCGCTAGAAATCAATCGACAAGCTCCCAGAAAACCGCCCCTTGGATGAACGGTTTTTCCAAATGGCATCCAAGACCTTCGACATAGTGACTGTCACAGCCCCAGAGCCGATAGAGCGAAAACCTTCAAAAATCGCGATAAAAATGGGCAACGTTTATTTTTTTTCTCGGCTTGACCTAACGTGTCACGGGAATCTCGAAAACTGATTCTGTCGCGTGATTGGATTAGACAACTCGCAACAACGTTGATTGAACCGGCACACACAGCCCCACCCCGTCAGGAGACCAGTAACGTGAATCGACTACTTCGCCGCGCCATGCAGCAGGCTGATAATTTTGTAATTGAAATGGATTATTCTGACTCAAAAGGCAACCAAACCCACCGTGTTGTCAGTCCAATTCGCTTCATGGGTAGTCATCGATTCCTTGGTCTATGCCTTTGCCGTGAACAACCGAGACAATTCCAACTTTCCCGCTGCAAAAACCTGAAATTAATTCCGGCAGAGGATGTCCTAATGCCAATCCCGATGTCGGCCTCAACCAACGAAGTCGCGATGGGTGTATGAGATGGACCAGTCCGAATCTGAAAAAAATCTCTCAGCGTTTGCGACTCGTTCAGCCTACCTTTCTTGCCATGCAACTCGGAGTCTCATTGGATCGAGGCATGCTCAATTCTTGGAAGCCAGCAAGAAACGACGAAAAGCTCGAATCGCATAAAAGCGAACTTCGAGCTGTTCGTGTACGAGGGCTGAAGATCCCGACGCGTTGATGGGCAGCCCTCGCAAGCCTCCGCCCTACGGAATACGGTGATGAGGAATTAGCGACTCGGTAGTGGCTTCCTCTTAATCGGCGTTGGGTAAAACTCGGTTGTCTTGTCTGTCACTTCATTGTTAGAGCCGGCGTCGGAAAGGATGACTGGCTCTTCGAAATTAGAACTCTGGGTGTTCTCTCTCGTTGCAATTGAAATCTGAGGGAGTAATTTGACCGACTCCACCATTTCATCGGTGTTGGTTCCCAAGTCACGTAGTGGTTGTTGCTGCACCTCAACCGGTTTTCGAAAACTATCCATTTCAAGCTGTGATGCGGCGTTGTGAAGAATCTCCCGATCACTCTCTAGTTCAACATTCCCGAAATCATCCGCTGACTCTGAATCCTCAGATTCCCAAATTGGACCCGTACGAACAGGATCGGGCCGCATCACACCTTTGCGTTTGAGCTTCCCTGCACTTCGGGCTCTCGCTCGCTCCAAGGCATCCCAGTAGGCCTTCTGGTTCCAAGGGCCTTCGGTTAAAGCAATGCTGTTATTTGGAAGAAGAGTTCCCTTGAGGTAATCAACGTAGTTAAGCGACTTGTTGTATTCGCCCAGGGCGCGATAGTAGGAGATCTGCGCGTCGGCTCGTCGCAACTGACTCTGCAACACAACATTGACAGGACTTCGCCCACCTTTGAACTCGGCTAGTCTCGCTTCGACCTCTTGCTCTGCTGCCTGCCATCGCATGGCATGAGTTTGAACGAGCTGATAGTGCGTCGCTGTTTTTGCGACCGCATCACTCAGTTGACTTACCATCAAACGCTCCGCATCTTGCAGATAAGCCCTTGATTGGTGAATCCGTAACTGGGCACCCCGAATGCGTGCTCGCTCGCGACGACTGCCGATAGCGGGTGGAGTGATTTCGAGACGCACAGCACCTTCCTGAAAGCCTCCGCCGGTCAATTCGGCCAGGGCACTGGTTCCCGCGAAGGATTCACTGATGTCAACACTTCGACGTCCGGGCGGACCAAATGTGTCCCCGACACCCACCCATCGATAAAGAAGTGACAAGTTGACCTCGGGCAGTAACTGGTTTTTGGCAGATACCTGCTCCAATTCCCGCTGTTTGATGACAGTGCGTCCCCTCCGAAGCTCTGGACTCAGGTGCAGCATTTCTGCAACACACTCTTCCCAATCCAATTCCACACGTGCCAACGAGGGTTCCTCAATTGGTCGAATCAAGCGTCCGTCGGTTGCCGCAATCCCAAGTAACTCTCTCAAAGATCTCTCACTGCCATAAACCCCCCGACGCTCATCAGCGGGAAGATTCGATCCGGCAAGTGACGCAGAAAGCCGAGCCCGAAAACTGTAATATTGCTCCTCCGCCTGTGCCAATTCCTGCTTGGTGCCAACACCATTGTCCAGGTTGAGGCGGGCATACTTGGCTGTGGCAATTGCGCTATTACGCCCAATCACAGCGGTGGAGACGTTCCGGTATGCGACGTAAAGATTCCAGTAAGCAACCTCAACATCTCGAACCAGATTCCGAACTTGCACTTCAAAATCGGCAAGAGACAAATCTTCATTAAGACTCGCCAGCACCACGGGGATTCGGTTAACCAACGCTCCCCGATTTCTCATCAACGGATGTTGAACCTGAGCCTCAAGAACAGCCGTCCAATCGCTTGCCACTTGTCGATTGACTAACGAAAGGTCATTCACCGCTGGCTGATTATTTCGAGAATACAGAAGCTGTTGCCGAAACGTAGCAACACCACCAGTGGCCATGCGTTTACTGATGGCTGCTTGCTGGGTTGTATCCAAACCCTGACTCAGCGGATTGCTGAGATTGAGACCGCTACCGGAGTTTCGGGCGCGATCTGTTGATCGAGTGTCAACAAAGGCTGTCACCTGAGCATCAAACTCGGCCAAAGCATCTTCGACACCGCCAATCTGATTGGCGCGGAAAACCCCTCGAGGCAAAACACGGTTGCCATTACCATCAACCGTCAAGGCATTCCCTTGAGTCGTCGATTGCTGAATCGCGACATCGTAGATACTTCCCAGTTGCTCAACGCTGGCGCTTGTAAATTGAGCAGCGACGTTATCTCGAAACTCGGCATTGCCGCCAGTGGTTACAAAAAACTTTGCATTCTGCAAGGCAATAGAAACGCATTCTTCAACCGTGAGATCCCAAAACTGATACTCATGATTTCCCATCGTCAATGGAGCCTTCGACTCGGTCGTATCAGCGAGGCTGTCGACATCGACGTCGGAATTCTCAATTCGCGTTGCAGCAGTCAAGTAATACTGCAGGTCGGCTGACTCATTAAGAAAATACGGTTGCATCGGCGCGCAACCTGTTGCCAGCACTAAGGCTAAGCCAAGTTGTAGAAAAGCTGCGATGCGAAACAACGAAGGAGTCATATACCCTGGCTTCCGGGGATCATATTGAAGCGAAGCTCGCACGCTCCCCATCCAACGATGGTGACCGCGAGATCCACGTTCTTGTTCGAGTGTGGAAGCCCCCCACGTATTGACTCACTATCGAAGAAGAACCTCTCCGATCGATGCGAGCCAACCTCGTCCGGATGTAGGTATCGGGTGCAGGAATGTTAAACTTTGACGGTTCGGTAAAAAAAACCGGCAAAAGTAAAAAGATACTTGCAACGGGACTCAAGCCCGCAATTCAGCATCCTTGCCCCGTGAGCGTCATCGTGCCTCTGAAACGACGTCGTGATGAGATTCCGTTCACACGGTGAAACAGTACTGCGTGAAACTCAAGGGACACGAAGATTAGGCACGCTTTGGCTGCATCGTTAGATAACGCAACGAGCGTGCTCCTGAGACTGCGGAAAACCCCTCGCTTGCATTTGGTCCCGCGATTGCGATTAATTCCGAGGCCTTGCGAGTTTTTCCTCGTCCGCACGAAGCGCCTCTCGCAACTCACCGCTGGTGATAGGCTCGATAGCATTTCGGGACGCTGCCGTTTCATCGCGAGGCCCAACACGAAGCCCTTCCCAAGGCTTTGGATAGAAGAAATGTTTCTCGAGTCGCCCTCGGTCGTCTTGATAAGCCCGCTGGTGGGTCGCATTGTGCCAGGCCATTGCCTCTTGGCTGCTTGGCGCGATTCTGTAAGCCAGCCAACCAGACAAGTTGGTTGGCCGGTTATACAAACGCGAATGTTCGGCGGGCAATCTGACACCCAGCGGCGGAATCAAATCAAACCGCGGCCAGATTCGCCTATTTTTGCGGTCTGGTTCATGGGCGGTTGCGGCGCATACCAAAGAAATCATCATCGTGAAGCAGGCGAGCCAACGCATAGGAAATCCAGCGAATCGTGTAGTCTGATTGCGTGAAATTTGGCGAATCCACTAGTACGCCG
>CALJHC010000008.1 GCA_938075415.1 uncultured Rubripirellula sp.
TGTCACTGCGATGGTGTTCGGGCGTGCCACGTAAGGCGAACAGGCACTGCAAAACACCCACAACGTTTTGAGCGGTAAATGAACGCCCTGCTTACTGGGAATCGCTGATCCTGATTTTTTCAGCGATCAAAGGAGCGATTACCACTTTGGAACTGGAGAAGTGGTAGTCATGCAGCCGGCTTACTTACGCGATGCCGAAGGTCACCGAATGGACTAGCACTTAAGGCCCTGGTTACCACTTAAGACGCTGGTTACCACTTAAGACGCTGGTTGCCACTTAAACCTGGGTAACCATGCGATGGTTTGCAGTCGTTCGCGAGAGGGATGCTCACGTTCATGAACCTAACAGCACCAATCCTTTCCACCACGTTTGCCTCTGTGATTCGAAGCCCATTACGGAACCGACGGTTAGAGGTTCGAATCCCGAGGGTTTAAACAAAGAGCTCGTTCATCGGGATGCCGGTGCTGTCTCCGAATTTCTTGATCGGCACGTCCATGGAATTGGCGATCCTCACAAAGAGGTTGGATAACGCATTTGCTTTTTCGTCGTAGGACACAAACTGCCCGGCTTTATGTCCCATCTTTCTGCCGCCAGCAAGAATCAGTGGAAAGTTAGTGTTGTCGTGCACCCTGGAGGTTGCCGCCCCCTGAAAGACGAGGCATCGATCAAGAAGAGAGCCATCTCCCTCTGCCGTGTCCCCTAACCGCTTGATGAAATAAGCGAGTTGCCTAGCTACAAACTGGTCCCACATTCCCCAGTCTTTGAAACCATCTTTACCCTTGGCTGCGGAATGACTCAATTGGTGCAGGTCCTTGCCGATGCCGATGTGTTTGGAAAGATTGTTGGTCGGTGCGGTACCACCTTCGGATGCGATTTGATACGTAGCCACACGCGTGATATCCGCCTTGAAGGCGAGGTACATCAAGTCGTACATTGTCCGAATGTAGTTTTGCACATCGGTGAATTCAATCTCCAAATTCATTTCGGGAGGTACCGGCTGTGCTCCTTTTTCAGCCCACAATTTATCGTTTGCGATCTTACGTTCCAGCTCTGCAATGGATGCCAGGTAATCGTCGAGTGTGGCTTGATCGGCTTGCCCCAGGTTTCTCCTGAGATCCTTGGCATCCCGATAGATTTCATTCAGCAAATGTGTTTTCTCTCGCATTCGAGCCTTGGCACCCGGGCTGTTTGCGACATACATCCTTTCATAAATCTCTTTCAGATTTGACCAGGCGGGAATCCCTTTGCCCTTCTCATCAAAGGACAATGTGTAGGTTCGGGTCAAGTTGCCAACTCCGCCCACCGTTGAGAGCGGCATCGAAGCCAACTGGGTCTGCCCGCTGTGAAAGTCACTGATGACCTGATCGATTGAGATTGAATTGAGACTCGTTTTTCCTTTGACGATATCTTTTGATGTCATGAATCCTGTTGGATTAACATGCGCATCCCCGCTGTTGCGATTTTGCGGGTGCGAGAGTCCGGAAATGACAGAGATGTTATTACGATACGGATTCAGAGCGGCCTGACTTGTTCTGAATTCGTAATTTCTTCCTTCGCCTTTTGGAAACCAGAACCAATCCTCATGCTGCGGATCGTTCTCTGGCGGAAGACTCACCCCATTGGGAAAGAAGATAAAAGCGGCTCGTTTAGGCAAACTCTTAAGCGCCTTTTCCTCTTGCCCCGAGGCCATGGCGTTCATGAACGGAAGAGCCAGAGAAACACCAGCACCCCTGAGAAACGTTCTTCGCTGTAAATGCCAAGTCTTCATTGCCATTGGTTCAGTATCCTCGGTGAAATTGTTCGCTCTGAACGATGTCGCGAATGATGACCGGTACGGAATAATTGCTTGCTTCGAAACGATGGACTAGCTGCTCTACCTGATCGTCATCATGGTAATCGACGTCCCGAGACAATGCATAGGCTAGGATCCTCTCAATAAGACTTTTTCCAAAATCGCGTCGTCGGTGTTGTGCAAGATACTCTTTGAGCTCATCAACGCCGTCAATGTTGACTTGATCCGGCAACGTTGACTCCCGATCAATGGGCACATAGTCCTTTTCGAAAACTGGCTTTTTCGAATTTCCTTGTTGATCACGTCTCTTGGAAACGACAAGGACTTTGTCTCGCCAGGCACCGCTTGCATCAAAGTTCTCAAACGGTATTCCCCAAGGGTCTATTTTTTGGTGACAATTCTTGCAGGCCGCATGATTGCGGTGGGCAAAAAGTTTTTCATTGAGCGTCAATTTTTCAAAACCCGGAATGCTCTCGTCCAAAGGAGGAACGTTCTTAGGTGGCACCGGAGGTGGATCGTTGAGGATGACCTCGGCTAACCAGACGCCACGAAGAATGGCGTGAGAGTTCGTTCCATCAGAGTTCCCGACGAGGAAAGTTCCTTGTGTCAGCAAACCACCCCGGTTATCACCATCCTTGACTGATACTTTCCTGAAATCTGCTCCTTGGACGCCTTTGATCCTGTAAAACGCGGCCAGTTCCTGATTCACAAAGACATGATCGGCATTCAAAAGGTCAATCGCAGATGAACCATTTCGGAATACATCATTTACCGACTCGACCGTTTCCAGACGCATTAACTTCTTCATCGATTCTTTGAATCTGGGATAGTAATTCTTGTCCACCGCGACATTGAACAACTTCGACGTTTGAAGCCACTGATCGGTGAAAGCTTCAACCCACCTTCTCGACTTTTTATCGTTGAGCATGCGGTCAACGTGTGATGCGAGCGTGGAAGGCGTGGTCAATTCACTGGCCGACGCCGATGCCAAGAGTTGTTTATCTGGAACCGAACACCACAGAAAGATCGCCAATCTTTCCGCCAACTCGTAGTTCTGTTTTTCTTTCTCAGAAAGACCACGGGAAAGACCAAGGTAGAAAAAGCTGGGTGAACAGAGGATTTCCTTGTAAGTACTCAGGAGCGCCGTGATCGCGTCTTCCGTCTGGCGGTATGTCTGATAGATGCCGTAATACCTCTCAATGTCTGATTCGCTCGGAGACCTGCGAAACGCTTTCTCCATGAACGCAAAGATGCTCTGCCGCATGTGATCTGCGATCTCCGACTCGGCAATGCCCGAGGGAATCAGTGTCGAAGTCAACTCAGTATTGACGTTTCCCTTGTAGTCAAACGTTTCAAGATAGATCCCCTTGGAACTACGATTGGTAATACGAATGAAAAAGGGACGGTCCAAAGCTCGCGTCATTTCTGCAGGTAACATCTCCGGATAGGAGTTCAGTGAGTACGTTCGCAAGTCATCACTTTTCTCAATTTCGATGATTCCAAGATCCGCAGTTTTCTGGCGAGGGTCGACCTCTGAGTGGGTAAAGCCGATGGAGACCTGCAGCTTTCCATCCTCCTCTGTTTTGGCTGACAGGAATATTTGGAACATGTATTTGGAAATGGAGCGAATTGGCAGATCAATGTACCCACCCTGATTCACGACCACACCTTTCCCAACGCGTTCAACTTTGCCAACAGGCGGTTTGTTCTTTCGACCTTCAGATCCAAATGTAACTTCAGGATCGGTATCCAAAGTTTCGATGTCCACACTCGCAGCATGCGGCTCAAACGCGACGATCCGCTTCATTCTGTTGATGACAGACAGAACAACATTTAAATACGATTCCAGGTGAGGCCCACTAACCATGAGCAAGCGAGAACTGTTTTTCAATCCGGTTTCCGGACTCGTTCCCTCCTCGGGAAGCGCGGTCACATCATCTCCAACTGAAATCTGAAGCAAGTCCTCGAGTGCGTACCGTAACTCATATCGGGTCAGACGCCGAACGCTGCCTCGTTGGTTCGGATTGCCATACTGTTTGGCTTTTTTGAATTCCGCATCCAACCATTGAGTGATAACCGTTCGCTCGGCATCCGTTGGTTGCAGCTCATCCTCCGGTGGCATTTCGCCAGAGTTGAAGGCTTCCCGAGTATCTTCCCATTCCCCAGTATGTTCACCGGATAGGATGTTCGGATCGATATTGTCGAAGCGGATCTTGGCTTCGATGTGTTCCCGACCATGACACCCCACACAGTATTTCTGAAGGAGCGGCTGGATCTGCTGCCGGAAGGTATTCAGGTCAGGTTTAAGATCGCCACGCGCGAAATCTAACATGCAGGTCAGGCAGATTCCAAAGATAGCCCACCGGAGACTTAACAGTGTTGGGAATGCGGTTTTTTGTAGCAAGCGATTCTTTTTACATCGATGACCGAGTGAATGCCGACCCAATGAGCCGCTAGTGGTCAACGCAAAAGATTCTGTAGTTGCCATAGCATTCCTGATTGGCCGAGTTGTTGTCATTGATGATCACTTCCACCACATTCTCATCGAAGTCCTTGAGGAGCTTTCACGCAACCTTGACTGGATTTGGAGACGCGCCCCCCTTTCGATCCCGACATCTATGTGAATTTGGCTTTCGTTTCTCTTGATTCGACCTTTGTCAGGTACTTGTGGGTATCTCCAGCTTCGAACACCCAAACGGTTCATTACACGCTTAATTGGACAAATCCCCCTCTTAAAATAGTGCATTTACGAAAGGCTGGCCAGTTCGCGGCGATTGCCGTTAGCCAAAAGTAGGTCAAGCGTCGAGCGACGGCAAAACATGCTGCGATTGCGAGAACCCCATGACCCCTCAAGCTGAGTGACATTCATTTCGCTCATCAGCCCGTTGGTTTCGTATTCACAGCCGGTGTTCTCAGCGAATTGACAGTTGATGAATGGCAGCTTGAACGAGTGGGTAGCTGGGGACTGCAGGCTCAGTGTTTTCATTTCACTGCGGCTTTTGATTTCACTGCGGCTGCAGATTCCGAGATCAATGGAAAAAAACTAATCTTTGCAGTTGAAGCTGATGCAGGATCACAGATGCCCGAACACGGCAATGCTTTCGTAATGGGCTTGCCAGACTTCGTTGGTATCGCGGGCAATCGTCAGTGAGAGTTTTGGGTTGCTTGGCCCACGCACCGAGTCCACTGGTCACCCAACCGGGCCAACCTCCCGGGTAATCGTCCGTCCCGGGTAATCGTTGATTCTTGATTGAATCGAGCGATGCACATCAAGCAGGTTGCAGGCGTGAGGCGAAGTTCTGTTTTTTATTTTCTCAGACAAGCCCATGACATTGGGCTTGGGTTGGTCGCCAAGAAAATCAAATTCTCTGGCAAACCGACCGATAAACAACTTGCCAGTGTGTTGCCATACTTTGAGCTAGCCGAGCAGCTGATTGACGACGCGGATCAGCGACGAACGGGGAAAACCGAGGCCCCGTTGAACCCTTCGTTCGGGAGCACTCGCACAAAACTCCAGAAGGTTACGACTCTTAGCCCCGTCTCTATTTCCGCCCGAATGCAGGGTGGGCGACGATGGCGTGGATGGTGGCGCGAAGGGAGAAACTGTCTTGAGAAATCGTTTTGAAGATGGCGTCGATATGCGGACGATCAGACCGGGTGATTTCGCGACCATGGGAGTAGCTGATGAGTTTCCCGATGATACCTTTAAGGATGGGTTCCTTGTCGGCCATCAAGGCGGCCTTGAGTGTGGGCAGGTCGCGCACCTCAAGGCCGTTGGGCAGTTTCATTGTGGCCTCAATCGGAGCACTGGTCGTCTTAATCTCCTGCGCGACCTGTTTCCGATTACTCCTTTCAACCAGCTTGGTGACAATCTGGACATGGCGATACTCGCTCCGCTTTCGCCCCACGGGGTCGTAGAATTCAAGAGCGAAACCGAGGGGATCGATCTTCGAATGACAGCGCGAGCAGCTCTCAAGATCTTGGTGCTTGAGAATGGCTTCGCGGATGGTGGTGGTACCCCGTATATCCGGCTCGTTGATCAACACGTTGGCTGGTGGTTCGATACGTTCGTTGTAGAGATTCTTGAGAATCCACGAGCCCCTTTGGATCGGTGAAGTGGCAAAGTCGGTGGAGGTGAGCTTGAGGAAACCGGCCTGGGCCACGAGCCCGCCGCGTTCGCTCTTCTCAGGGAGCTTCACTGGCACGAAGGCATCACCTTCGACGGCGGGCAGACCGTAGAAGCGAGCCAGGCGGTCATTGGCCATGACGAAATCCGAATCGATAAAGTGTTCCATGCTCAGGTCCTTCTCGAGCAGGTGGCGAAAGAGCTCGCGGCCTTCGCGCCCCATGGAATCGACCGTCATGCGGCGCACGTTCTTGAACACACGGACGTCCGGCCCGAAGTCGTTCACCTTGTCGCGCTGCAACCACTGGCGGGTGAAGTCGTCGATGAATCGGCCAGCCCGGGCGTCTTGGAGCATCCGCTCCACTTGGGCCGATGGTTCGTTGGCCAAGGCGCCAGATCGAGCCGCGATCAGAAGTTCGGAATCCGGGGCAGAGTTCCAAAGGAAATACGACAGGCGATAAGCCAGCTGCATATCTGTCAACTCGGACGACTCGGACTTGTAGATGAAGTGCGGAGAGGTCAACAATGCGATCAGAACACTACGAGCGAGGGAGGTGGGTGACGCTCCAAGGGCATGCTGCTTTTCCGCGATGGCCACAAAAGCCGATCGGTCCTCCGCCGATAACGCGCGTTGAGTGAGCAACAAGACGAGATGATCGACCAGTTCACCCGGCTGCATATCCTGTCTCGGCAAAATGGCCTGCATCGCGGCGGTGGGCCATTGTTGAATCAAAGGCCCCGTGATCTTGACCTTGGTGAAGCTTAGTTTCGCGCCTTGATAATTCTTCGGTTTGGCATTGGTGCTCTGCACGCGGCCGCTGTCGAAGGTAAACGAGACTTCGTCACCCTGGTTCAGGGTGAGCATGGCCGTGAACCCGTTGCTGCCGTGTGGCAAAGGGATCCGCCGGATGCTCCGAAAGTTAGTTGGGTAGCGGCCATCACCCAGATTGATGCCAATGACCTCGGCTTCCTTTGAGCTCACCGATTCAACCTGCACCTCAAACTGGTACTTGCCGAAATCGGGAATGATGAAGCGTTCGTAGGCGTCAGGCTTCGTGGAAAAATGCACGTTGCCACGCCACGGGCGAAAAGCGGAGAGCAAAAAACCATCTCCATCGAGGTATTCCCCCCGGCCACTCCCGTGAAAGTGACTCGCGTCAAACTCCCATTGGCTTGTCTCCGATTTGGTATCGGGCAACAAACGCTCGGCGACGAAACGAGCGGTCTTGAGGTAGGCCATCACTTGGTGTGGAGACATGAGTTGGGCTTCGCCAAATTTGTCGAAGCCGTGTTCCACGTGATCCGGTGGAAGCAGGCCGGTGAGGTCGAACTGCACCCCGAACAGATCCTGTAGCGTGTTGGTGTACTCGGCGCGGGTGAGCCGCTTGAGTGGATTGACCGGTTCCTTGGTGAGGATGCGTTTCTGGAGCACCTGCACGACCTCAGCAACCGCTTCGACTTTGGGCTGCGGCGCCTCGTCTGGTGGCATCTCGCCAGCCTCAAGCACACTAGTAATGGTCTCCAGGAAATCCTGATCGGCAAACATGTCGCGGGCTGGATTGTCGAGCCGGACGTTGCCCTGCTGCTTTTCAGGGCCGTGGCATGTGACGCAATTCTGGGCGAAGAATCGTTCCAGTTTGGGGTCCGCGTGGAGAGTCCCCGGCAGGAGAAAGCAAATCAGCAGCATAGAGCAGGGCAGCATAGAACAGGGCAGCATAGAACAAGGCAGCATAGAGCAGGGCATCCGCATCATGACAACACCTCGAACGCGTTGGTGCTTTCTCCGAAACGGTCGTGTTCGGCCCCGAACAGTTGGAGCAGCCCAAGGTAGAGGTTGCTCATGGGGGCATCCTTCTTCTGCCAATGGCCGGCAGTCTTCATGCGGCCGTCAAACACCAACGCGGGCAGGTCGTCGAAATTATGCGAGTTGGCGCTGCCCATGGAGGCGGTCAAGAGCGTGGTTGTTTGATCGAACAGTGAGCTGTTTCCGACGGTGCGTTCCTTCATGGTGCTGAGCGTACGGTTGATCCGCTTGAGGATTGCGTGCTCCAGTACAAGCAGTTTCTCGATCTTCTCCGGCTTCTGGCCGTGGTGGGAGAGGTCGTGGTAGTTACCGCTTAGGTCCCGCTCCTTGAAGCCTTCCCAGAACGGGATCTGTACGGTGACTGATCGTGTGGAGTCGGTTTCGAGCGCAAGGACAGCAAGATCCAGCAAGGTACCCACATATTCGTCTACTGACTTGCGGTCGAAGTCCTCGAGTTCATAGTTCACTTGCGGTTTGGAGCGGTCTGCCCAGTAGGCGCGACGTTTTACGGTTTGCTCCACTTCGCGGACGGAGGTGAGATATTCCTCCATTTTCGCCCGATCGGTGGGATTGAGACGCTTCTCCATCGACTTGGCTTGGGCGAGGACAGCATCGAGGATGCTACGGTCTTCGGCAAGGACTTGCTGTTGCGTCTTCTCGTTTTCGTTGACTTGGAATAGCAGATTGAAAATCTTGCGAGCAGAATCGATCTGATGAACCGGCAATCCGTTCTTATCCCAAGAGATCTGTGAAAAGTTAAGATTCTCTCCTGCCTGGAACACCAGCGACTTGAATCGTGTTTCGCCTCCAATCAGATCCGCGACCGCTTGGTCAATGGACAGCCGGTTCTTGCGGTGTAGCTTGTTGAAGTAACCGGAGAGAATGCCCACGCAAGGCGTGTGTCCGAAACCGTTCTGCACGGCCGGGTTGCCCAACCCGCTGAAAATCTTCAGGTGGTCAAAGTGATCGGACAACTCGTTCAGCAAGGGCGGCACCCTCTCAATCGCTCCGTCCGTTTGTGGGATCAACTCGGGTTGATAAAAGCTGAGGTGGTTCACGATCGTGAGCATGCGTCGCGGCGAATCCTCGTCGCTAACTTGCCCCAGGCTCTCCATGCGGGGAAGCAGCAGGGCAACCCCCGCTCCCTCAAGGAATGTACGTCTTTTCATGGCCATGTATCACTGATAGTAATAGGCTTTGCAAGTCAATCTAAATGCGGAAAACACCCATTCTCGCTTGCATCTGCACTGTGCTGGGCAGCTTTTGCCTTCCTTAGCATAACTTGCAAGGTACCGAACGCAAAACTGGACCGCAGTTGACGATGGAATCTCGGAATCCGTCGTTCAAAGCCTCGGTTTCAGTTTATTGACCACGCCTGTTGTGACCATTGATCGAATCTGCATTCGCATCGATAGGTGGCTAGTCGTGCTGATCTGGAATCGCTGGATGGTCTCACTTCTCTTTTCAGCATCGAGTCCTGCGACCTCTGTAAGATCGTTCGGGCGACCACTAGCCCTTTTGTTCTGAATCAGACCTTGCAAGCCGACCACAAAGAATCAGCTTCGTCGATGGTTGGTTCAGCACGATTTACCCACGCCGTTTCAAATTCTAGTCCAGTGATGCTGGTGAGAATGTCAAGCCTTTCTGGTGGAAATCCAAGTTCAAACACGATTGAAGGTATGGATAAATTCGCTTCATCAATCGCGTGCATGCTCTTGGTCAGTCGTCAACTTGAAGGTTGACTCTGTATTCACTTCTGGCAAAGCCGGAAGTGCTTCGGTGTCTGGCCGACGTGTTGATTCAATGCGCTGCAAAGATGGTGCAGTGTCTGATGCTCAGTAAGTCGAGCGATCGAAATGACTGTTTTGTCCGTTTCGGTCAGCATCTATTTCGCCTTCAGAAGACGTACGTGAAGAAGTTCTTCCATTGGCGGGCGGGCATAGTGTTCTCGGAACGCCTCTTCGAGTCTGCTGCGGAATATGCCGACGTGCCCGGCAACGTTGGTCATGCTGATGGGTTGGTAAATGTTTTCATGTATGAAACGCAACGCAGTGACCACTTACGGGTGTTCCACTGCCAGGCTGTCGGCACTGCGACGTTCGATGATCTTGTATGTCGGAATGTAGACGGGGTTATCCGGACGGGATTCACTCCTCATCAGACGCTTCAGTAAAGCTGCGTCTTCCTATCCAACCAGCTTCCAGTTCTTTCTGATGCTGGACAATGGAACTCGCAGGCATTCACAGATCGCTTCGGAATTACCTACTCCCGGTACGGCAATCTGTTCTGGTACTTGGAGCCCCAGTTCCAGGCAGCAATCAATGACCGTCATCGCTTCTACGTCTTCGCGACGCAAAGACCGCCAACGGAGTCTTGAGTTTGGAAAGTCGTTGCCTCATCCATCGACGCCGCTGCTGTGGCGAGTCCGCTCGATCTTTGCCCCAGGAAAGAACTTCGCAGTTGCTTTCCGCGTCGTCTATTTTGATTCTGAATTGATCTCGGCGTCTCAGGCTGGCATCCAATTCCCAGCGGTGGACTAACGCGAAATGACGATACCCGCGATCCATGAAAAATTCGGCCGCTAGATGACCAACTGCAGCGTTTTCGATTGTGACCTAAGGTAACGGTAGGTTGGGACGGCTTTCGGCGAGGTCAACGATTGGAACATCAAGCCGCCCGGAACGACGCCAGCTTTCCTGCGGTCATCTCGTTGTGTCAAGACACCGTCACCAATCCAGCCTTTCGGAATGGCATCTTCAAGATTGGCGGGAATGTGCCAGTTGTGCTCCCATCTAAATCACGCAACACCGCGGTGGATTTCAGAATTGTAGACGCTCAATCCCAGCCACACGTTGCGCTCGCCACTGTCATAACGATGGGCAGCGGGTTTGAGAGGTTTCGAGCGTTTGTGTTTCGTCTTGGGCATGAAAGGCAATCTCTCGACGCAGTGAAAGTGGCACCTATTTCACTCAGAATGTCCAGGTTCGCCAAGTGGCAACCCATTAAGATCGAGCAACGAGATAGAATAAAGGAAGTCAACCAACGACGCGACATGAGTGTGTCCCTAATGAACCGAATCGATTTGAAGAGCGGCCTCGTTTGCCGTTTCATAGCAGCGATTCTCTGCCTGCCCGCTGCGACTTCATCCGCGAATGACGCTACCGCTCCGGATGTCTTGTTCATCGTCGTTGACGACATGAATGACTGGATTTCGTTGCTTGATCCTGAGGCTCCGATCAAGACACCAAATCTTGAGCGGTTGGCACAGCGCGGCATGTTGTTTACGCGGGCGTACTGTGCTTCGCCGGCTTGTAACCCCTCTCGGGCTGCCGCCTTGACTGGTCTGCGGCCTTCGACGACCGGTGTCTACGGCAATAAGAGCGATTGGCGGGGCGCGGTTCCCAATCGCAAAACGATCATGCAGCAATTCATGGCAGCGGGCTATGACGTGCGGGGAGCTGGAAAGATTTTCCATCATCATCTTGACGGAGCGTTTCACGATGACGAATCGTTCCAGGATTTCCAGCCCATGCGCCCACAGAAATATCCGCCAAAGAAGTTGAATGGCGCTCCCGAATATGGGTCACGTAACACGGATTGGGGACGGTGGCCGCAACGGAGAGAAGACTCGATTGATTTTCGTACCGCCAGCTATTGCGTCGATGCACTAAGCCAGCCAACCGGCGAGACACCACTTTTCCTCGCTTGCGGAATCTACAAACCACATTCACCGTTCTTCGCTCCATCTGAATATCACCAACCATACAACGAGATAGAACTGCCCGCTCGACATCCAACCGATTGGAGCGACCTTCCCTCTGGTGCGACTGCGTTGGTCCGCAATAAGAAATGGTTCTGGAACGGCATGATGAACATCGAGAAGAACCAACAAGGCTCTTACCAGAACTTCATTCGTGCGTACGCAGCATGTGCCACCTTTGCCGATGCTCAGATCGGTCGTATGCTCGACGCACTGGACGCGAGTCCGCGACGCGATAACACGATCGTCGTGTTGTGGTCGGACCACGGCTTTCATTTGGGTGAGAAAGACCACATCGAAAAATTTGCCTTGTGGGAAAAGAGTAATCACATCCCCTTCATCGTGGTGGCTCCGGGCGTGACGAAGCCCGGCAGTCGCTGCAGTCGGCCGGTGGACATGACCTCGCTTTATCCAACTTTACTCGAAATGTGCGGACTGCCCGCCGATGCAAAGTGCGACGGACGCAGCCTCGTGCCGTTACTGCGAGATCCACAGGCAACATGGGGCCGACCTGCGGTGATGACTTACATGCGTGGCAATCACGCGGTACGAAGCGAGCGTTGGCGATACATCCGTTATGCAGACGGCAGCGAGGAACTCTACGACCACGATGCTGACCCCAATGAGTGGCATAACCTTGCGAATGATCAACGATATGCAGAGGTGGTTGCCTCGCACAGTAAATGGCTGCCGAAGACAGAGGCGAAGCAAGTACCGGATTTAAAGAAGTCTCAATCCAAATCCGAGACGTTCCGATAACGAGATGCAACCGTAGTGAAGTAGCGAAAACGACATGAACACGCGAAGACTTGATGGCCTTGTTGCAGCGACTTACACGCCGCTTGACGACGTGGGAACAGTGGATTCAACGATCGTCGGATCGATGGTCGAACACCTGCTCGGCCGTGGCATCAACGGATTATACGTCTGTGGAAGCACAGGCGAAGGGATGTCGTTGACGAGCCACGAAAGAAAGATCATTGCCGAGGCTTACGTGAAGGCGACCGCGGGGCGAGTGCCCGTCATCGTTCAAGTTGGTCACAACAGTCTCGCGGAAGCTCGCCAGCTTGCCACGCATGCACAGGAGATAGGTGCCGACATGATCTCGGCGACCTGTCCGTCGTATTTCAAAGTCGGTACGGTTGCGGGTCTGGTCGATTGCATGACGGAAGTTGCCAGCGGTGCACCAGACCTGCCATTCTACTATTATCACATACCGGCGTTGACCGGTTCAGCTCTCGACGTGGTTGAGTTTCTCAGGCAGGCCGGCGATCGCATTCCAAACCTCTCAGGCCTTAAGTACACGGACACAAAGCTATACGAGTTTCAGGAGTGTTTAGAACTGGACGACGGACGATTCGACATCGTTTGGGGCTGCGACGAGATGCTTCTGGGCGCGTTGGCCACCGGAACACGCGCGGCGATCGGCAGCACGTACAACATTGCCGCCCCTTTGTATCAGCAGATCATCATGGCGTTTAACGACAGAAATCTGGATGATGCACGGAGATTGCAATCGTTGTCGGTGAAAATGATTCGCACGTTGAATCACTTGCCGTTTCATCCAGCGATGAAAGCGGTCCTCAGCATGCAGGGGGTTAACGTTGGTCGCTGCCGCCTGCCGCAAGGGGGTCTTTCTCGGTCTGACGTGAGTAAATTGCAAGCGGAGCTGAACGCGATCGGATTTTTCGAATGGTCGAATGCGTCAGCGTACGAAGCGGAATGATGAAGGGGTGACAATGGATCACTCGCGGTGGACGGACAGTTAGTGGACGACGAGCAACCTATGAATCGATACTTGGCGATATTTTGCGTAACGGCGTTGCAGCTCGTGCTTATTCTTGCTGCCCCTTCGATCGTGTTGTCTGCGGATTCGGAAATGCTTTCGTGGAAGGAATTGGCATCGCTTCCGGATGAGCTGGGAGTCGCCGGTCCGTTTGCAGGCGTGCATGACGATGCGTTGATCGTTGCTGGCGGAGCCAACTTTCCGCTGCCAGTTTGGGAGACGGAAAAAGTCTGGCACAACCGCATCTTCGTGCTGACGAAGTCGGGCAATGAATTCGTATGGAAAGACGGCGGAAAGCTGGCTCGACCCATGGCGTATGGTGCGGCGGTTTCGACTCCGGACGGCGTCGTCTGCATGGGTGGCAACGATGCGCAAGAAACATTCGACGACGTGTTTCTTCTGAAGTGGGACGAGTCGGCGGGGGAAGTCACGTTGACGGAGTATCCTTCGCTCCCAACATCGTGCGCCTTTGGCGCTGCGGCATTGGTTGGCGACGTGATCTATCTGGCAGGCGGGCAAAGCGGCCAGTCTTTGGAAACGGCCATGACGAATTTTTGGGCGCTTGATTTGTCGAAGAAAGAGCAGCCCGCCGAGTTTGTCTGGCAGGAGCTTTCGCCATGGCCCGGACCGTCGCGGGCGCTGAACCTGACCGTGCATCAACACAATGGTTTTAACGACTGTGTATACGTCATCAGTGGGCGTCGGCAGGACGGCTCCGATGTGCAGCGTTTAGACTTCCTGAAAGACGTCTGGGAATACACACCGGCGACGGGCAACTGGCGAAAGCGAGCGGACGCCCCACGTTGTGTCATGGCCGGAACGGGGATCGGCCAAGGGCAGAGCCATCTGTTCGTTTTGGGAGGTGCCGATGGCTCGCTGTTCTTCCAGGGCAATGAACTGAAAGACGAGCATCCCGGTTTTCCGAAAACGGCACTCGCCTACCACACGATTACTGACACCTGGACGAGTGCCGGTTCAATTCCACAAAATCATGTGACAACCGTCGCCGTTGAATGGGACGGGGCGATCATCATTCCCAGCGGCGAAGTGCGTCCGCGCGTCCGTTCGGCAAAAGTCTGGAGCGTCACGCCGGTCGTGTCCAACCGTGACTTTGGAATGGTCAACTACATCGTCCTGTTCGGCTATCTGCTGTCGATGGTCGGTGTTGGTTTGTATTTCGCGAAGAAGAGCAAGAACACGAATGATTTCTTTCGCGGTGGTCAGCACATCCCTTGGTGGGCCGCTGGTTGCAGTATCTTCGCCACCATGCTCAGTTCGCTGACGTTTACCGGTATCCCATCGAAGGCGTTTGCTCAGGACTGGGTCTACTCGGTCGGGAATTTCATGATTCCCGTGGTATCTGTGATTGCTGTATTTGTCGCGATGCCATTCTTCCGCCGCATTGACGCGACCAGCGCCTATGAATACCTAGAACGAAGATTCAGCCGCGGGGTGCGATTGTTTGGCAGTGCCAGCTTCACGCTGTTCCACATCTTTCGTATGGCTGTGGTAATGTCGTTAACTGGACTGGCAATGGCCGTGGCAACGCCACTGACCCCTTCACAATCTGTCATGCTCATGGGCTTTCTCAGCATCACCTACTGCACGATGGGCGGGATCGAGGCAGTGATCTGGACCGACACCATTCAAACGCTTGTGCTGATGGGTGGTGCAGTACTGGCTTTCTGCCTGCTGATTGCCGGAGTGGATGGTGGAGTGAATGGTTTCTTCTCCGCCGCAAACGACGCTGACAAATTCGCGATTGCCAACTTTCACTGGGATGTCAGCAGTACCCAGATCGCTTTGTGGGTCATCGTCGTGGGGGCCATCGCTCAGAACCTTTCTTCCTACACCGCAGATCAGGCGGTCGTTCAACGTTATATGACGACGGCTGACCAGAAACTGGCTGCACGTTCGATCTGGACGAACGCTGTCCTGACAATTCCGGCGACGCTGCTTTTCTTTGGCATTGGGACCGCGTTGTTCGCTTTCTACCGTTCGCATCCGGACAAACTTGATGCAACCATCACGACGGACCAGATTTTTCCGCTTTTCATCGCAACTGAAATGCCGATCGGCATTGCGGGACTGATCGTGGCGGGCGTGTTCGCGGCCGCACAATCAACCGTTTCCACCAGTATGAATTCCACGGCGACGACCATCATCACTGACTTCATGCGACCGTTTCACGCGTGCAAGTCAGAAACTGGTTACTTGAACGCCGCACGTTTCTCAACGTTTTTGATCGGAGTCCTGGGGACGCTGCTGGGACTTGTCTTCGTCAACCCCGAGATCAAGTCGCTCTTCGACGCCTTCATCAAGGTCATCGGTCTCTTCATGGGAGTGCTCGGGGGCCTGTTTGTCCTCGGCGCGCTCACACGTCGAGCGAACGCGACCGGAGCGATGATCGGGGCGGTCGTAGGAGCCGGATTCATGTTTTACCTGTGGCGATTCACGGACATGAATGGCTACCTCTATACCGCCAGCGGCATTACGACTTGTCTCGCGGTCGGCTACGTATCAAGTCTTGCATTACCACGACCCGCTCATGACCTGACGGGGCTGACGATCTACACACTTCGGGTTCACAAAGTGATCGACAACGCGAATGAGGATCGTCCGTCATGAAGATGTATTCTGTTTCAGCAATCGTTCTTCTTGCAGGCTTCTTTGTCGCCTCGCCTGCGATCGTCCGCGCTGAGGAACCGAAGCGTCCTAATGTCCTGTTCATTGCGATCGACGATCTGCGACCGGCACTGGGCTGTTACGACGATTCAGTCGCCGTCACGCCGAACATTGACCGCTTGGCCAGTCGCGGCATGCTGTTCAATCGCGCGTATTGTCAGCTGGCCGTGTGTTGCCCGTCTCGGCTTTCGCTAATGACTGGGCGACGTCCCGACACGATTCGCGTGTGGGACCTGAAAACGCACTTTCGCACGGCGATACCGGACGTGGTAACGCTGCCTCAGCATTTCAAGAACCATGGGTATCACACGCAGAGTCTGGGCAAGATCTATCACGGCAGTGGCGATCCATCGAAGGATCCCCCTTCGTGGTCAGCCGAACCGAAGTACGACTTCGTTCGTGATCCGAAGTTGCGTTACGCATCACCTCAAAATCTGCAAGGAAAGGGGCTCAAGCGATCTGCTGTCGAAGCCGCGGACGTCCCCGACAGTTCCTACACCGACGGTGTTGTCTGTAACGCGGCAATTCGCACGCTCGACAAGTTGCAGCAGACCGGTCAGCCATTCTTCCTGGCCGTTGGTTTTCGCAAACCGCATTTGCCTTTTTGTGCGCCGCAGAAGTACTGGGATTTGTACGATCGCATGAAAATTCCGTTGCCAGGGGAAGGACGGCATCCTCAAGATGCCCCCGAACTGGCCACACGCAGCTGGAAAGAACTGGAAGGTTACTCCGACATTCCCGAGGACGGGCAGATTTCCACAGATAAAATTCGTGAGTTGAGACATGGTTACTACGCTTGTGTCAGCTACGTTGATGCTCTGGTTGGACGGTTGTTGGATGAGCTCACAAAGTCAAAACTCGCGGGAAACACGGTCGTCGTTCTGTGGGGTGATCACGGTTTTCACCTCGGTGAACAGGGGCTGTGGACCAAAGCCAACAATTATGAGCTTTCCACTCGCGTTCCTCTGATTGTTTCCGTTCCGGGACAAAAACAATCTGGCTTGAAGTCCGCCGCATTGGTCGAGTTTGTCGATGTCTACCCGACGCTGGCCGACATCTGCGAGCTCGACGCACCGCAGGGCGTTGAGGGCATCAGCTTCAAGCCGCTACTGACAAATCCGGATCAACCATGGAAGCGTGCTGCGTTCAGCCAATACCCGCGCGCCTACAACGGCAACCGGCATCGCGGGCACGGTGATTTCATGGGCTATGCCGTAAGAACGAATCGTTACCGATACGTCCAATGGCAAGACTGGGAATCAAAGCAGGTCGTCGCCCGTGAACTATACGATCATGATTCCGATCCGAACGAATCACGAAATGTCGCCGCCCAGGGCAAGTATGCGGAAACGAATCGGGAACTTGCGGGAATCTTGGAGCGTGGCTGGAAATCCGTGCTGCCCGACTCTGCGGAAAACGCGAATTGAGTGAGTTAATTCCCAACCCTGACTCGTTGAAAGCCGAACCTTACAAGAGAAGACTTGAGACTCGAGTCATGAAAGCCGGTTCGTAAGGAAATTACCTCATGCCCCTACGGCGCTTGCCGCTCCAACATGGTGGAAGTCTGGACTGAGTGTGGCCTGACAACGTTCTATCTTCTCTTTTTCATGATACAAGAACCCGCCGCGTTAACTTCGCGGGTTGCGCCATCAATCCAAACGACGCGTGGATGAAAACCATCGCCCTCAAGCTGACCAACGATAAGGATGGTTTACCCAAAGGGCAAGCAGTGTTTGATCATGGACCACGATGCAACGTTCAGTAAGTCGTTTCGTGCTCGACTGTGCGGCGGAGGCGTGAAGCAGGTTCGATTGCAACCACCTGACCCGAGCTTAAACGCACTCATCGAGAGATTCTTCGGATCATTGTAATCTGAATGCTTCCACCAGTTGAGTCTTTTGGCGAGACCGCAACGCGTCGAGCCGTGCGTGCTTTGGTCACGGACTACTGCAAAGAATGAAATCATCAGGGTTTGGACAACGAGCTCATCATGCCGATGGACCGACCACCTGGGATGGAAGCTGGGATCGAATCGACGGAGCGACTCGGTGGTTTGCTTCGATCGTATCGGCGCGCCGCTTAGCCCTTCCAGCCTTCAATCACTCTGCACCATGCCTGTCTTGAAACAAACATCGCGATATCTGCTATGCGGTGACGTCGTTTTGCCACACCTTCCAGCCAACGCTGCGCTGTTTTAAATCAATCTCTAGCGAAATCGGGGACGCAGTTGATGGTGAACTCTCTCAATCCGTCGGCCAAAGTCTTTGTGTTAGTTTCTTGACCCCGCGGGGTGGAAGTAATTTGGCTGTGTCGTCACCACGACCCGCAGACAGAACCTCAAAGAAGCGGTTGTCTACCTTGCGTGGCTTCAGCCTCGCACCAGCAATTCGCGACGAGCCCAGCGTCCATTGGAATCAAGCCAAGAGATCTTTCACAACTTTGCCATGAACATCCGTCAAACGATAGTCTCGTCCCTGAAATCGGTACGTAAGCTTCTCATGGTCAAAACCCAGTTGGTGCAGGATGGTGGCCTGCAGATCGTGGACATGGACAGGATTTTCCGCAACGCTGAACCCCAGCTCATCTGAGCTTCCATAATCGAATCCTCCCTTCACGCCGCCCCCCGCCATCCACATCGAAAACACGTCAGGGTAGTGATCGCGACCAAGCACAGCACTCTTTGCCGTGCGTCCTTCCCGAAATGGGGTTCGTCCAAACTCTCCCCCCCAAACAACAAGCGTGTCCTTCAGCATGTCACGTTGCTTCAGGTCTTTGATCAAGGCAGCAATCGGCTTGTCCATCGTGGCACATTTATTGGTCAGACCTTCGGTCAGACCCTCCTGCTTTCCGGTTCCATGAAAATCCCAGCCCCAGTCAAATAACTGAACAAACCGAACCCCAGACTCGACCAATCGCCTCGCCAGCAGGCAGTTGTTGGCGAGGCTGGCACCACCGACTTTCGCCCCATACTGATCCAGTGTCTTCTGGGACTCTTGTGAAATGTCCATCACTTCCGGAACAGCAGTTTGCATACGAAACGCTAGTTCATACTGTGAAATTCGTGTCAACGTTTCGGGGTGCCCCAGTTCGTTGGCCTGGATTTCGTTGAGGTCTTTGAGCGCATCAAGACTCAAGCGTCGCATGCTGCGATCCATGCCTTGCGGATTTGAGGCGTAAAGAACGGGATCCCCTTTGGATCGGCACTGGACCCCTTGATACACCGAGGGCAAAAAGCCACTGCCAAACGAATTTTTTCCACCATTGGGTTGCACCCCACTTGAAATCAGCACCACAAAGCCTGGCAAGTTCTCATTTTCACTTCCCAGGCCATAAGTGACCCAAGACCCAATGGAGGGCCTTCCCGATCTCGGCGAACCGGTATAGACAAGCAACTCGGCGGGTGCGTGATTGAACTGATCTGTGTGCATCGAGTGCACCACACACATTTCATCTGCGATCTCGTGAAAATTCGGAATGGCATCCGACATCCACATCCCTGATTGGCCTACTTGGGACCATTTCCTTGGCGAACCCATCAGTTTGGGAACTCCAGAGGTGAATGCAAATTTGCGGCCAGCGAGAAACTGATCAGGGCAGTCCTCCGCATTGCGTTTCACCAACTCAGGCTTGCGATCAAACAGATCGAGGTTGGGTGGCGATCCAGTCATATGAAGATAAATCACACGTTTCGCCTTGGCGGGAAAGTGCGGCTGCTGCGGCGCCAATGGGTTCGCAGCAGTTCTTTCAGCACCAGTACCTTCGCCAGCTAACAGACTGCTCAAGGCAATTCCGCCCAGACCTGCTGCGGACTGTTGGAAAAAATGTCGACGAGTCTGTTGCTGAAGATGTTCGAGGAATCGTTTCATGACTGTTTCAAAAAATGGTTGTTGAATTGAGTAGAGAGAGCAGAGTCAGTGTTAACGTTTCATAAACATCTCGTCGAGATTCAAGATCACGTTGCCTACAACTGTCCACGTCGCAAACTCGGTTTCGCTTCCGCCTTCCGGCAATGGCCCGAGGGGCACTGTTGCCATCTGCTTTGCCTGTTGTGGTTGTTCTTTAAATTTCTGGGCTACAACACGGGACAATTCGGTGATCCGTTTCACTTCCGCTTCGGATGGTTCACGAATCAGGCAATGCCGGAAGGCGTACTGTATTCTTCCTTCCGGATCCGTACTCTGTGCGATCATTGATCTTGCCAACGACTGGGCAGCTTCTACGTAAACAGGATCGTTAAGAGTCACTAATGCTTGCAGTGGTGTATTGGTGCGAATACGCCTAACGGTACAAACTTCACGATTGGGCGCGTCAAATTGAGCCATCGAAGGATACGGGCTCGAACGCCGCCACGAAGTGTAGATTCCGCGTCGATAACGATTCTCTCCGCTGCTTGCCTGCCAGTCCGTCGCTGATCCAAAAGCTGCCTTGAGACCCAGTGATGGTTGCGGGGGTTTCACGGGTGGTCCATACATGCGATCACTCAGCAGTTCACTGACAAACAATGCCTGGTCACGCACCATCTCGGCAGAAACCCGAAACCTCGGGCCTCTCGCATAAAATCGATTCGCTGGATCAGCAAGTCTCAATTCCTCACTAGAAAACGAACTCTGGCGGTATGTTGCTGACGTCACCAAGAGCTTCAAGAGATGCTTCAGATCCCACCCTCCTTCCTGCAACTCAACCGCCAGCCAATCAAGCAACTTTGGATGCGACGGCAAATCACCCTGCGACCCAAACTCCTCACTGGTCTGGACGATTCCCACGCCAAAAATCTCTTCCCAGTGGCGATTCGCAATAACGCGTGCGGTAAGCGGATTCTCAACATCAACCAACCACTTCGCTAACGCCAGTCGGTCCGGCTTGAGCCCCTCGGGTAATGCATGAAATATTTCAGGTGTCCCTTCTCCGACAACAGCTCCGGTATTTTGATAGTTGCCGCGAATCTGCACACGTGTTTCGCGTTTTGCTGAATCTGCCAGTTGCCCCATCACGGGGACTGTGGTCGCAGGTTTGATGGATTCCAAACGAGCTTTGGCCTGGTTCAATGCATCTCTTTGAATCTTCAATAATGGCGTGATACTGCGGTGGTAATCCGCCAAGGCAGCCAGTTGGTCAACACTAAGTTCCTGTTTTTCCTGCCACTGCCTGACAAGGTCCAGAATCTCTGGCGGAATTGCAGCAATTTCCGAGAGGCCCTTATCTGAAGTCATCGAGATACGAAACTGATCCAGAAGGTGCTTCGGGTGGTCGGAAGCTTGGTCGATCGTCACGATCAGATCGACATCTTCCAACGACACGGCCTGGCTGGGCAAGACGGTCAGCGTGTGGGGACGTCCCTGTTGCGGTGCGATCGCCCACCCACTTCCATCATTTTGCAAAACTGCTGCTGCAGGAAAACCTTTCTGTTCGTGATCAGCAAACGCAACAGCCAAGGGAATGATTGATGGTCCACCTGTGTTGAATTCAGAACTGGGTGATGGAACCTCCACGGGAACCTCTTGCCAGACAACATCGCGGTTACCATTTAACAGAGACACCCGATATCCCTTCAACCGTTGTTGAATTGCTGGCGTCCCGTCGGTGCGATTCCAAATTGCAACACGGTCGATCGATTTCACCTCTCCCAAATCAAGTTCAATCCACGGATCCTGCTCGATTTTTGTGTGGCTTACTGAGCGATTATTGAAATTCCCGTCAGTCTTCCCATCATTTGCAAATTCTTTCTTCCCGCCAAAGTCCTCAGAACTCGCTGTGATTGTTCCTGCCAACGCAACGTTCTCACCCTCGACAAACGCTTGAATTTCAGCCAAGTGAATCATTTTCCCTGATCCGGGCAGATCAACTCGAACGTACTGTGCATCAATCGCAGCTTTGGATTTTTTCTGAAGCATTGCCTTCACATTAGAGACAACAAAGTTGTCGGTCTGCGCTGCCGGCAACTCCAAACGCAAGCCAACGAGATCGACATTCTCCACTGGAAAAGTCAAACGGTACTGATCCGTAGCCGGCTTTTCTCCGTCAACCACGATCCATCCATCTTCCACTGCCAATTTGCGCCCATTTGCAGACAGGATTGACGGCTGGAGGGTCGTCCAAGTCGCAACCGTTTTCAGGCCTGACAACCATTCACCTCGTGCTTTTTTAAGTTCAGGCGTGTCGGTGTCGATCGTAAGCTGCAACGAGGAGATTTCATCTGACAGGAACTGTTTTTTCGCATTCTGCTCATCCGTCCAAACGCTGATGACCGGACTTTCATTTCGACGATCTGCGTCCTCGGTGCTGTTGAAAAACGCAAAGAGCTTGAAGTACTCGTCCTGAGTGATGGGATCATACTTGTGAGTATGGCACTGCGCGCACGCGATTGTGGTTCCCATCCAAACAGCCATCGTCGTGTTCACGCGATCAACGACTGCCACGTTACGAAACTCTTCATCATTGGTTCCACCTTCGTTGTTTGTCAAAGTGTTGCGATGGAAGGCCGTTGCGACCAACTGTTCTTGTGTCGGATTATTCAGCAGATCGCCCGCAATTTGCTCGATGGTAAATTGATCAAACGGCTTGTTGTCATTCAGTGACTTAATCACATAGTCTCGGAAGGCCCAGATGGTTCGAGGAGGGTCGTCAGCGTAGCCCGCAGAGTCAGCGTAGCGAGCGAGATCAAGCCACACTCTTGCCCAGCGTTCACCGAAAGCCGGCTTCTGCAATAAACGATGAACATATTGTTCGTACGCATCATCTGATTCATCCTCCACAAATGCCTTCGCCTCAACCCATGTGGGTGGCAGCCCAATAAGATCCATCGAGACGCGTCTTGCCAGCGTCAACCGGTCAGCTTCAGGTGAGGGCGTGAGCCCACGAGATTCCAGTTCGGCGAGAACAAAATAGTCAACCGAGTTGCGTGGCCACTTTTCTAACTGCACGTCGGGCATGGTAGAGCGAGTGGGTTTCGTATACGCCCAGTGCCTAGCGTAGCTTCCACCCTCAGCAATCCAGCGACGAACCAGTGCAACCTCTTGGGGCTCCAAACGCCTGCCTTTTCCTTCAGGCGGCATCTTCAAGTCTTCATCGTCGGTGGTAAGCCGATGAAGCAGCTCACTGGCATCAGGATTTCCCGGAGTAATCGCGGCGTATCCCCCCAAGTCCAATCTCGAACCCACCTGAGTATCGAGTCGTAATCCGGCTGCCCGCTCGTCTTCATCCGGGCCATGACATGTCAAACAATTGTTCGAAATCAATGGTCGAATCTGGGTGTTGAAATCGACCTCTTTGGCCGCAACGCAGTTCCCTTCCATGATCGTCAGCAATACGATAAGGAGAGGAAGCAATCTGATGCTGGTGTGACACGACTGGAGAAAAAGTTTCATGGATCTGCGTTGTATCAAAACAGGGGAGTGAAAGAGATTGACGCTGAGTGACTGATGAATTCACTGTGCTTTGGATCAATGGTGCTTTCGGAATCCGGCGCCTCGTTACTCCGGCAATCCGGATCTAGCAGCGGTGCATCGCCAACACAGAATGCGCATGGTGGGGGGACCGAAAACCGTATCCCCAGTTTAACAGAGATTTACTCAAGAGCCGGGTTTTAATCTGATCCTCTCACGCTCCAACCCTGACCGGCTGTTTCTGCTCCCTTTTCGGTGTTGATCTCGATGGATTCGTTGATTACCGCGTTGGCGTAGGGTCAAGAAACTCAGTCGAACCTCAAACAGATGGTGCGTGTGACGTTTAACCGATGGCCATCGGTTCATCTTGTTCTATCGGACGTTCACAGTTGCGTCGACAATGTTTCTGCGATCGCTCTCACCATAGCGCCGCCAAGCTTCGAATGCTCACAAGCTTCGAATGCTCACAAGATTCGAATGCTCACAAGATTCGCCGAACAGCTTTGCATGTCACAGTACACCCATGATCGTCGCGGATTTGCGCACGTCCCCTGGACTTCGATGAAATTCATTTCGGCACACTCGCCGCAAGCTGAGTCGCGTGACAAGCTTTCGACAGGACACCGGCCAGGCATGTCGCTGGTTACCCTATTCACTGCTTGAGGTCGAGAGAGACTTTTGCGTATCTCCGGACATGACTCTCTCAAGTACTTGATCGCCGCCTTGCAACGACAAGATCCCACCATCGAAGTGATTGAATTGTGAACACCGAAAACTTGATTTTTGAAAGGCGAGACCATCAAGAGTTTCCACAACGAATCGGACCTCGTTTTTTATCTTCCTGCGTCGTTCACATTTTGCGATGTGTCACGCCAAGAGCAAGTGCTCTGCAGTATGATATCCTTGATCGAAGCAGAGCCGACTTGGACGTGAAGTGCGAAAAAATGAGCTTGACCGCTCGAAGAGGCTCTTCGTCTTCTGTTATGGCCATTGCAGTCTAAACATCTAGGTTACTATGCATTTCATCACCCGACTGGTATCACACCTCGTTAATCGTTTTCCGCTTTCCATCATCCTGTCTCTGAGTGTGTTGTTGTGCCAGGGGATCAGCGAGGAACCAAAGTCAAAGCACGGGGGACTCAATCCACGAATGCAACAGGACATCAGTGCCCTTCAGCGGAACTTGATCCATGATGAAGTCACAGGCAGTAACATCGTGATCGTTTCCCATGCCGGCAAAGTGATTTACGAATCGCTTCAAAATTCTGGAAAGAAGGGAGATCGGGATGTTACCAAAGCATCATTGTTTCCCATTTGGTCGATGTCCAAACCGATCACCATTGTTGCAATGTTAACGCTGCATGAAAAACAGCTTTTCGAATGGGAGGATCCTGTCGCGAAGTACATTCCCTGCTTCAAAAATCTGATGGTGCAAGAGGGTAAAGTGATTCGACCAGCCCGGACACCGTTGCGAATCATTGACTTGATGACGCATCGATCAGGATACGGATACTATGCCTGGGATGGTCTCCCAGTTGAGAATGATCAACCTGAGGCGAATCAAACGAGATTTCGGGATCTTCAGGAATTCTGCGAGGTTGCCGCTCGCTATCCACTGGCATTCGACCCGGGGACGGACTTCATGTATGGAAACAGCCAAGGCATTCTCGGACGCCTAGTAGAAGTGGTTTCCGGTGTTTCCTTTTACGACTATCTGAAGACCGAGATCTTTAAACCTTTGCAAATGAACGACACCAGTTTTTCGTTGGACGGAAAGCGAAGGGAGCGGTTTCAGCCGCTGTTTATCAATGCCGGTAACCTCAAAGGATTTACTCATCTTTTGGATGAGATGAATTACAGCCCCGAGAGTCGTGCCCACTTTGGTGGTGATGGTTTGATTTCAAGTGCGGACGATTACTCCAGGTTCTGTGAGATGCTGCTCCATGGCGGTGTCTATCGCGGAAAACAGGTTGTTTCAGAGGCCAGCCTAAAATCCATGACTGAAATACACAGCAAAAACATCCTGCCACGCTTTTGGCCGAACGTCGATATGGGGCTAAGTGTGTTCGTCTTGAACAATACAAATTCGGAATCGTCGCAGGCACCACAAGGTATTTACGGCTGGCAGGGATATCACAACACACACTTTTGGATTGATCCAGAAAACGATCTGTTTGTTCTTTTCATGACGCGGGCTCGGGAGTTCTCTTTCGAAATCCCCAAGCAATTGCGCCAGGCCGTCTATGGAATCAAGCAGAGCGTCACGGCGCCGTAGCGCTGCCGAGGGGGTGTTCCGTTTGACAGATCCATCAAAATTGTCAGCCGCAGGATTCGTGTCAGGAACAATCCCAAGACATTCACCTTCCCCGAACAAGACCTTCCCCGAACAAGACCTTCTCGGTAACAAGTCTCGGTTTTTATGTTTCGTGTCAGCTTAACGCCGTGATACTTTTGCGTCATACCCGTCTGGCTTGGTCTGGCCGTTTAGCGAACTGGAGATCCACGAACTTTTTTGCACGCGGTAAACACGGTGGTGTTAAGCGATGAAACATTTGTCGTTTTCAAACGACCGTTTCGCGTTGGGCTAACAAGATACAGAGCTTTTCCAACAGCATTGTCTTTCTGACTTTGCATCGATGGTATCGATCTCGAACGAAAACCTGGGCTTACCAAGGCAACGCCCGAGATTGTTGGCCGAAGTTTTCGCTTGGCTCATCCGGTTCTCCCTCGCTCCGCACCTCCCCAGTCTTACGACAATCGGTGTAGTGTCTGCTGCGTGGTGCTGCCGTTTTGGCTCGTTTGGTCGCCAGCGCTTCATGGTCTGAAATCAATCCTGACCGAGAGATTGGGTCTCATCTGCCGACGCAACGACAGTTTTCACCGGCCGAAACATACATTCGCTTTTTTGACTTCAGGGGCAACAGCAAAAGCGCAATCGAGGAGGTGCTTGGCTTCAGCCTCGTTCAACGCGACCAACATTTCTCGCCGATCTGGCATGAATTCCATGTGGATCCTTGAACCACCACGCGGTCTGACTCAGAACCCCAACCATGAGTACACGTTACTCCGTGGTGAGCTGGCTGTAATCATCACCTTGACCCTTTTCTGCCACGTCCGTTCTGCGAATGACCTCGAGGTTGCCGGTGGGATAAACCGGACTGGTCATCACCGAACTTTAGCAACAGTTTCAATGCAAATCATGCTCAGACGCCCCGTCAGCTGTCAGCCAGAGGTGATCTTTTTCGAATTCCAATGGTTTCTCTTTTGAAGCATTTTCAAATAGTTTATCGATGGTATTTGGCTCCAAGGCAGCCTCTTTCAATTCGTTGCCTCGAAAAGAAACGGATTCCCATTCCAATGCTTCAAACTCTTGATCATCGACAACAGACGACAAACCATTGTCCCATGTTTCAAGCCTTGATCCTTCAAGACTATCAACAGTGGCTTTTTTCCGTGTGGGCAAGACTGAAACAGCCTCGCCGGCAGCCTGTTCACGATGATCCTGTCGAGGCAGTTCATTGATGACCCGAAGCGCGTCACTTGCTGATACGCGATCATCCGCATTAACATCCAAAAATCGCCAGCTGTTTTCATACACCAATTCGCTCTCGGCCAACTCTGGCAGTTTCTTGGAATCCACACGAGATAACTCATTGATTACTAGAAGCGCATCGGCACCAGTTACCAACCCATCGTTATTCGTGTCGACTGAATTGACGGGGTTTGTGTGCTCTGACGGACCCGTTATCACAAGACGCGTCGGTAGATTCATCGCAGGTTTCTCAAACAAACCAATATTACCGCCAAAGGCTTGGATCATCCAAGGTACTGCCGATCCTTCCACGTAGATCCTTGCGTATTGGCCATCCCAATGATCTGCTCGTAAAATTGACCAGGTTCCATCTAATTTCACCTGTTCCCAATCATCAACTTCAACCGTCAGATACGTTTGGTCGATACTCTTCGGCACATTGTTCGAGTCTACAGAAATGGCGTGAAGCGGATTCGACTTCACATCGATGATTTCGATATTTGAAAACATCGACGATGACAGATCAACGGAAAGTGGTTCACCCACCCACGACAATCTGTCAGTGTGTCGCCCACCATCGACGAAGTCAGTTAAGGACTTAACGAAGAATTGATCCTCTCCATTAGCACCATCTAGTTGATTACTCCCATCGTGTCCGATAAGAACATCGGCTCGCGGCCCTCCAATAAGGACGTCATTCCCCAAGCCCCCATCAAAAACAACTTGATTGCCGCGGCTTTCTAGGTGGTCGTCCTGATCGCCGCCATTGGCTGTGACCAAGTGATGTGTATTCATATCCACAAGCAACGTGTCATGACCTGATCCCAAATGCACCACGATCGAATCAAAGGCGGTGGCATCGTAACGGTGTATCACCACATTGGACAAATCTTCTTGGGCCGGATTGATTTGGCCGTCAGGCTGATTGGCAATGAAAACCACGACTTCATGGTTTTCATTGGTCATTCTGACATAATCAGATCCACTCGATCCAACGACATGCAGTTCTCTCTCGATGATGTTTGATCCACGAGCCTCCGCCCAGAATGTCTCAGTTTTAAAATCTCGAGCACTGGCATCCGTCACTGTCACGCTTACCGGAAACCGGCCTCCGCTTTCGTAGTGATGCGAGGCAACAAAATCCGTTGCTCCTGCTGCAAGATTCAAAATGGTAGGTGCGGGACCGTCACCCCAATCAATCACAACCAGATGTTGATCCAGGGCGCCGCCACCGGAAAAATCACCCGAGAGTGTGACGCTGCCGACAGTATCCTCCTCGTCCAGGATTTGAGCGGCATTCATTTGTGTCAACGGAATATCGCTGACATCGATGGTTCGTTGGTAATCGGTGTATTGTCCGTCTGGAAAGGACACCCGCATGTAAATCGTTTGCAAGCCACTTTGCGTTAGATTCAGTGAGGCAGTTGGTGTTTCGCTTCCCTCGGCGTAAATCGACTCATCTCGCTCCAATTCACTCGTGGAGAAGAAGTAACGTGGCCCGAAGATCTCACCCTCGGCATCAAGTGTCGTAGCAATGACTTGCGTCGGTGGAAGACATGCGTCTAATGATACTGCGAACTCTTGTTCTTCGACCACGAGTCCCGAGTTGCTGACCACAAGGTAGGCACTACATGTCTGTGGCGGAATCGGTTGCGGGATCAGCAGATCAGCATTCGATCCCTCATAGAGATAAACTTCACCGAGGCCACCGGAGGTAAAGATGGGTGATTGAATACTCAGGTTCGCACTTGGTTGCTTTTCTAAGACGTATCCAAACGAATCACCACCGGACTTTGCATACCATTGGTACGGTTGGGTGCTGCCGTCGGACGTCACGTCAATGACCGCGTGGTTCAAACCATTCAAGCTGCCGGGGTTATCCAAAGCCCAATCGGTGTAGCCCTCGGAGAGTGGGATTTGAATCGCCTGTCCGCCTTCGACTGGATACAGCCACGCCCAGTTACCGTCACCGCCCAAATCGGATGCTCCAATCCAGAATTGCCCTTCAGTTGCTAGATCCCCCAAAGCCTTCGCCATCTCTTCGGTCGTCAGATTAGCGATACGACCCTCACGATCGACCGCGTCCTGGTAGGCCTCGTCCCAAGCCATCGTCGTTGTGATCACTTCAAAGATGCTTTGTGCGTCGATTTCACTTTCGGCATGCAGAAGAATGGATCCGCCAGATAAATTGAAGACCGGGACATCCGGCAGTACTGATAGATTACCGACTGTGGTTATCGAGAGCGTGGTGGGGAGATGTTCAATTTCCCCACGATCCAAGATCGCAACTCCTGAAATATGCACGACGCCACCCTGTTCGATGGCAACCAATTCATCGATTTTATTCTGAAGTTGACTGATGCGATTTGGCACTGCTTGCTGCAATACCGCCACCGACGTCAAGTAGGTATCAGAAAAATATTGATTCAGATCTAACGGGATCTCTCCAAGCGTTAGGTCGCCAATATTTTCGATCGCAATGTTCCCAGCGTTGGTAATCGCAGCTACTCGATTTACTTCCGTTTGCAATGGATTCTGCGAGTTGCCAATGCCTGACATCTTCGAACCGCTCACGCCCTCGGCAAGGAAGACTGCATTTGGGGCAATCACATGGGTTGTATCGCCAACGCCTTGGACACTACCACCGTACGTGGGATAAGTTCCACTAATACCATCGAAGTCCGCAACGACTAGGACGGTTCCACCGTTTTGGTCGTTTGATATTTCGAGTTCACTCACGCTTACATCCGCAGGGGCAAAGAGCGTAATGTTTCCAAGTTCGGATACGATGCGACTCCCGTAGTCCATGAGAATGCTGGACTCATTCGCGAGCTCTTCTACATAGATCTCTACCTCACTTAAACCGATCAGGTTGTTGTCATCGCCGGCAAAGGCTTTGAGGTTATCCAGCTTGATATACCGTGCGTCCTGACCGCTAAGGTCAATCGTTTCCGAAAAATCGACGTTATCAAGACCTGGCGCCTTGGCAAAGTTGTGACCGGCAAGGACACGATGATAAATCTTATCTTCACCAGCAATCCACAGGTCAGCTTGCTCAACTCCTCGATCAAGCAACTCTGGGCGTCCCGATAGCGTTTCGTTGTAATTCCAGATTCTCAAGTGATCCAGACGCTGCACGAATCCGATGTCAAACTCGATGTAGGGATCTAAATCGTTGGGTTGTTCAAGTGTGCCATTGGATAGCCACATGTTACCGTCGGGTGTAATCACATGATTGTCCGATGCGGACAATCCCGAGCCATCAATCACATGCACTGCCTGCCGTGACCAAGGAGAAGTGGTTAATTCACTTGAGGCTTGCACATCAACGATAAACGCCTTGCGAATCGGGTTGTCAGTCGCTTGACTGTGTCGGTTGTGGACATCTTGAAGATGGCCATCTTGATAACGACTGCCAGCTGTCAACACAATGTCACCGGCACCGCTTGCGGAAACCAAGGTTTCATACTCATCAGTGGTGGCATCAACCCACTTCCAATATCCTTCATGTCCTGCGTCAGTCGCACCAATCCACAGATTCAAGTCAGTACCTGTGATGGCTGCTTCAACTTGTTTTTGCGCCTCAGCACTGACGATAATCGCCAATTGTCCATCTTTTTGTTTTGCGTCAACGAAGGCCTGTTGCCACGTGTAACTGCGATCTTGGACGACGCTAAATTGTCCATCTTTCAGTAACAGATATCCCTCTAGGAGCGAGCCACCTGAGAGATCGTTCCATTCTCCCGAAGGACGGATCATCCCGTAGTTTTCATTCCCCAAATAGTTGTCTGGCTGGTTTTCGGCCCAATTCACGAAGTTGTCGCTAACGACCCATTTCCACTCACCTTCAACGGATCGATCGGTTGCGCCAATCCAGACGCTCGTGCTACCGTTGTGTGAGGCAGCTCGCTTCTGTGCACTTTCACTATCGAGGACGGCAAGTCGACCACCGCGAGACTGTGCATCGTAGGATGCTTGATACCATGTAAAACTTCCTGAAATGAAATGGAATTGCTCGTCCAACTCTAAGATGTAACCATTCAGTTCGGTACTTCCAGAGGCGTCGTTCCAGGTTCCATCCGCATACATGACTGCATAATCTTCTCCATCGCCAAAGTTGTTCGGTTCGCCGGCGTGCCAGTTGTCGTACTGGTCGCGATTGAGAATGAAAGGCTGCTCGAACTGGATCAGTGTCAGATCACTATTGACGGCGATTCCTGAGTGACCGGACAACAGAATGTCACCATCACCTCCGCTGGCCTGGACAGCCGCTCCGACCACGAGGCTTTCTCTCTCCAACCACAACCAATTACCGGGGTTCTGGATATCGGTCGCGCCAATCCATAACTGCTGACTGTTGGCCACTCCCTGAGCTCGTAGTTGATCTTGTCTACTGTTAATGGTCGCAAGTTGGCCACCACGTTCAGCGGCATCCCGATTCGCATCAAACCAGCTGATCTTGTTGTCAAAGGTAATCGAAGAATAAACGCCGTCGACCTCTAGCAGATAGCCGTCAATAAGACTGTCACCGGATAAGTCATTCCACGTGCCATCGACACGTAAGTGTGCGTAGTGTTCCGTACCGTTGTAGTTGTCCGGTTGGTTGAGTCCCCAATTCTGGTACCGATCCAAGTTGACCCACATCCAAGTGCCTTCGTGACCCTGATCCGTTCCACCCAGCCAGATATTGATTCCCTCCAGTTTTGATTCGGCTCGAGCCTGATCTTCCGCAGTATGGATTATCGCCAATTGTCCTCCGCGAGACTGCGCATCATTGAGTGCGCCGTGCCAAGTAAACGACCCCTTAATCAGTTCGTATTGGCTATTGGATTCCAACAAGTACCCCGCTAGTTCGGTATCGCCGCTGAGGTCATCCCATTTCCCTTCATTTCCAGCTGTCCCGTACATCTGAAGATAGTTCTGATCGCCGTTTGCATTATTTGGCTCTCCGGTGTTCCAGTTGGAGTAAGTGAAACGTGTTTGCCGCTGGAAAATAATCCTTGTTGCCTGCAACACGTGACTCGATGATTGATCGTTGGCAGCGATGGTCAGATCACCACCGCCAATTACATTGACAGCTTGATTCACAATCACTTGATTCGAGTTCACGATCTCAAGGTCACCCTGACCGACCACCAGATTCCCGATGGTCAGTGCATCGGATTCATTGGCAACGTGAACGGGTCCAGTTGGTTCATTACCAATCAATCGAGTGACTTTCGTCCTCAGCGGCTCATCGGGCATTCCTACGCCTCCCGATGATCCCAACAGTAGGACACCAGCAATCAGGTCAGTGGATTCAGTGTTTTCACTTGGCAGTAATTGCCCAGATCCGCCCCAGAGAAAGTAAGATTCTTGGCCGGTTTCAAGGCGATCGGCAACCCTGACATCTGCGGCGGAATTTAAAGTAATCGGGCCAAAATCTGAGGTGATGGTTACGTCCAGTGAATCATCTCCGGCAACGCGAGGTCCGTCATCGTACGCAACCACGCTACCCGCAATCTGGATATCAAGGTTGGATGTCTGACGGTTGGTCAACTGAAAATGCGTTTGCAGACCGATCGCATTGTCCAGCGAAGTGGCCTCGTCGGAGGTGATGGTGATGTTGCCACCAGCGATGATCGATTCCAAACTATAGATGTAGTCGCCAGCACTGTCCGATTGCTCACCTACCAGCTCTTGAGTCAATAAATGCAACGTGACATCGCCATCTGTTTCAATCAAGTTGAATCGCACAGCAGATTCCTCGCGATCATCATTGACCAACGCCTTCATGCGAAGGTTAATATCTCCGCTCGCACGAATATTCCGTGGTTGCAAAACATTAGGACGCCTGAAAATCAAGGCATACTGGGTAGAAATAGCGAAAGGCGTTAGTGTCTCATTGCGAATCGAAACATTCCACATCCAGCCCCTCAGACCGGACTGCCCTGCAAAGTCATTGCCTAGACGCCATTCACCACTGGGGATGACCAGCGTGTTGGAATCATCATTCGCCAAGAGTGTCGACTCGATGGTCAAAATTCCGTCAACATAAATTCCGAGTGATTGCTCTTCTGCATCAAGCCGCGCGACAACCTGATGCCATTGATCGGTATCGATCACGCCGGCGTCGGAATTGAGTAATGTGGTGGTGCCATCAGCCAGTGGAACGATCAGATTAAGGGTACCCGACGGATCGACGCTGAGCGAAAGCGATGCTGATGAACCGTCTGCCGATGCGTTTGTCGGTTGTTTAATGAAAATCGTGTACGGAGTACTTTCTTCGAAACTCTCAATTTTAATCCACGCGTCGATCGTTTGAGCAAAATCACTATCCAGTAACTCGTCTTGAGCAACCGCCACATAGGTTTCTTGGCCACCATCAAAATAGGCAGCATTTTCTAGGCCTTGTGGCGATCCGCTTACAGCGTTCTGAACGTTAAAGTAACGTCCATCAATCTGGTTGACTGACTGATCCGCCATCCTCACCGTTGCGGCATCGTTCATTCGCCAATTAGCATCGGCGGCAGGACCTAAGGCCAGAAACAGACTTGATACCTCCCCTTGCGAGAGAGCGCGATTAATGATCGCAATTTCATCCAGTCGACCGTGGTAACCTGATTCCTTGGATGGCGAGTTGGCAATCACCCAATTCCCCGACTCCGAACGAACCTTCGAACCGGTTGGTAAGTCGGATCGTGACTCGATCAACTTTCCGTTAAGCATCAATTGCATTTCACCGCTGTCCGCATCAAGCACCGTTGCAAAATGGTGCCAACGCCCTTGGGTGACGATTCCCGCATCCGTTGTCACTTCGTACTGGCCTGTTTGCCCTTGCAAGCCAACGGCCCAGTGCAGAAACCCACCCCTCCCTATCCAGAACGTGTTCTCACGATTTTCGCCGCCGTTGGTGTAATCAGTTGGGCCGGTTCCTGGGGCGCCCATAAAGTACACTGCCTGCCAATCGAAATCGGTGCTCTCCACCATGAACCAACCGCTGACGGTTTGTCCCTGCAGGCCTGTGGGGGTGAAGTCCGCACCTTGAACATAACTATCGGTGCTTCCTGTGAAACGTACCGAAGTATTTCTACCTATCAAAGCTCCGGTACGTTCCAGTTCGGTGTCGGGCCCGTAGGATCCATTGTGGCCATTCCCAGACTGATCTGTGGCTTCGATTGAAGTATCTCCCAGACGCCAGTAGGCGTCTGGAAAACGTTTCATGACTCGATCTGGATAGGTCGGTCGCTCCAGAAACTCAAGTGTAAAGGGTTCGGCGGCACCTTCTGGATTGGGAATCACTTCACCACTTGTGGCATCGAGACTGATAGCGGCAGCGGTCAGGTGCGTCTTGGCGAATTCGGCAGAGCCAGCAAGTAGATCACCATTGGCGGTGACCAAGTGAATCTGCCCCAGCCCGGCATCGATGTCGCCGGTGATAATCAGGTCAGAACCGTCAGGATTTGTATTCTCGATTCGAAATAGCCCCAAGCTTTGCTCGGAATCCGTACTGGTTCCCGGAGCCCAATCCTTGGTATCGATGGAACCGTTGTCGGGATCCAATTTCAGGCTGTCTGCGAGGCCGGCTTGATTGCTGTATCGAGGATCCAAATCGATGCCTTGAACCTCCATCGGGAGCAAAGAGTCATTGAGGACCGCAACACTCGACACACTCGCAAGAGTCGGGGTGCCTCTTAGCTTGCTCGAGGTAGAATTCGTCAGACTGTGGTCTGTCTCATCGAGATTGGTTTCAGCTTTGACGGTGTAATTCAAGTTCTCAAGTTGACTTACGGTGGTTTGGTAATTGATTGGATCGACAACGATCAAGTCGCCAGCTTGGTACTGATGGCCAGCGATAACCGATCCACTAGCCAACGTCACTCCGTCGGCGTTCCTCACAACACCATCGGTATCGATATGCAGGTAGCGTCGATCCTTAAAATGAACCGTGGCGTCAAAGTTAACATCGTTGAGAGTGTTGAAAAGTTTGCTGTCGGATCCACTGTCGTTTCGTGAACTGCTACTTGGAATGTCAGTGTAATCCGATGATTCAAAGTCATAGGCATCGGAGTATTCCACACGGCCGTAAGTGAGACGAGTTTGCGGATCAACATCTTGATGCGTCGCGGTCAAGTTCAAGCTATTGGTAAAGATTTCAACGTCCTCGTCCACTTGAATCCGCGACCGAGTGTCAACCCAAGTTTGTGTTCGCAGTGAGTACCAGCCCCCGCCTTTCTTTCGGAAGAAGTTTGCGTGAGTCTGGGGGGCGATATTTTGATGATTCGCTGAGATGGTCAAATCATCCGAGGCATGCAACACGGAGTTATCACCGATGGTGATATTCGTATCATCATAAAATCGAGTGGTTGCGGTCGCTTTTTTGGTCATCAACCCGGCACCGCGAACCTCGGAGTAGGCCGATGCGGTCGCGTCCATCACCGCTGCGTCGAGCATAATGGACCTTGCGCTCAGGTAAGAAGAGGCGAGATTGATACTTGTGATCGTTCGTTCATCTTCGGTTCCAATTCGCACACCGAGGTTCTTTCGATCGTTCACTAATTTAGAATCATCATCGCCGGCGGTGTTGGCTTTCATTTCACCGCCTACGCCACCAGCTTTGGCCTTGGACACCATTTCGTCATCGAACGTGCTGTGCGCTTCGATCTTGATCTGATTGCCCGCCGACAGACGAGCAAAATCATCCAGTTGCACGTCGGTTGTGTACTGATGTGTCACTCGTGACCATGAGTTTTGCAGCGGGATGAGACCGCCACCTTCGGTCACGGCTTCCGATGACAAATCATCGTTGTTGGAAGCGTTGAGCTGAAGATTGATCTCCGCATGGATGCTGCCGGAGACTTCGATTTGACTTTTCTCGGTGGCCTGCGTGCTGGCGGTGGAATTGCCACTTTCGACGAAAATCCCGACAAAGGTGTTGTCAACATACGATTCTGCGTTGGCATGAGTGCGCGAGTTAATATAGACGTTCTCGCCCTGCAGTCTGGCTCCGACTTCGATACTGACACCCACATCCGGTTCACTGACGGCCAATGCGCGTGGTACACCGACGCCAACCAGTCCACCGCCGCCGCCGGTGGTAATCGCCTTGGCCTCACCGTGGTTAAGTCCCAGGTCGAAAGGTGGTCGCCACCCCTGGCTCACAAAAGCAAAACTCTGGTCCCCCGCCCCCTTTTCGGTCAGGTCCACGATCAATTTATGTCGACCCTGGCCAGGGTCCGTTAAGTCAACCCCTTCGGTCCCCAGAGTACTTCCCATGCCGATCGTTCCTGAGTAACCGTTGCCGGCGGTGTCACTTCCTGATAGATCGACGGAGGTTCCCGTAGACAAGTCCTCCAGAGTCGCTGCGAGCCGGAAGGAGTGGTCGGATACCTTGATGACGTAGTAGGACTGACCCTCCTGCAAACCTTCGATTGGTTGCTGTTCCGCAGGGATAAAATAGTGGTTCACGGCGGACGATTTGTTTTGGCCGCTAATCGCTATCGGCGCAACGATGGCAGTGCTTGAAAGTTGGTAGTTATCACCGCCTTCCTGACTGACATAGTACGCTTCACCCGCCTCAAGTCCATCAATTAGCTGATTGGCAGTTGCACCGATATAGGCAAAACGCCTGGCAACCGTCTGAGCCGTTTGCTGCTTTGCAGCGGTGTCAATGATTGCCAAATGACCGCCGCGAGTCTCGGCATCTTCCTTGGCCTGAGCCCAGGTAAACGTGCCGGTGACGATTGAGTAGTCACCATCAAGCTCAAGTAGATATCCAGTAAGTTCACTCGTCGCAGATCGATCATTCCAAGTGCCGTCACTTCGCAGATGGGCATAGTGTTCACCGTTCAGGGAAGGTTCATTGGAGGCCCAGTTCTGGTACCCCTCCATTTCCACCCATTGGAAATTACCTTCGTGACCCTCGTCTGTGCCACCAATCCAAACGCTGGAACTTCCCAACTTGGATTCAGCTAATAGCTGATCGCTGTTACTGTTAATGGTCGCAAGTTGGCCACCGCGTGCCTTGGCATCCTCGAAGGCTTGGTTCCAATTGAAGGTATCTGTGATGAGTTCGAAATCTCCGTCCTTTTCGAGAAGATATCCACCAAGCACTGCCGCACCATTGTTATCGTTCCACTGTCCTTTGTAAGCCGGGTCAGCGTACATCTGGATGTAGTTTTCGTCACCGTTGTAGTTGTTCGGCTCGTTGGGATACCAATTAGCGTACGTGAAAGCCGTTTCAACGGGTTCTGCCAGTGGAGTGCCATCTGGTGCTGATTCGGATCCCACCCACATCCAATCGGCTTGATTCGATTCATTGTTCGCACCAATCCAAAGCAGCAGTCCTGTGGAGGCCGCTTCTAACGCAGCAAGTGCATCCGCGTTTTCTTCTGCGGAACGAATGGTTGCCAGCCACCCACCCTGACTCAGCGCGTCGGCTCGGGCTTCCTCATAGGTGCCACTGAACGGGATATAAGTAAACTGCTTGGATTCTACCAACCACGGATGCGTCTGATCATTTTTGACGTCATTCCATTTTCCCGAACTGGCGTACATCAGCAGTTGGGTTTCCTTATTGATCATCCCGGTATCGTTCGGCTCACCGTCGGCCCAAAAACTTTGGTAACCATTTTTTTCATCACCCTTGGACTTGCCGTCCCAGAATTCCTTGCCACTTTCTCCGTCAGGACTCAGGTCCGTCCAATACCAATGACTCCGGTCATCTGCATCGGAACCTCCTAAATAAACATTTTCGGAACCAATCGCCTCTTTGGCCGTCTCCCACTCATCCTCATTGATGATTGTCGCAGGCCATACACCCATCCAGCCACCAATGGCGTCGTTGAACTTGTTACCTTTGCTCTCCTTCGGGCTAACTTGGAACTGTGGACGTTCCAAGAGGTACCCGCTGAGGCTCTCCGTGGCGACGTAATTATTCCACGTTCCATCATCCACCATCACGGCGCTGAACTGAGTATCAATACTGGTGGGCGCGTTGGGATTCCAGTTCTCATAAGGTGGGTTCGCTTGTGTCGCATTACCCTGCGGCCAAAATGGCTGATCGGTTGTCTCTTCGTAATCGTTCGGTAACCAATACCACTGAGAATTGTTTGCGTTGGCCGCGTAGACCACCTGCTGACCGTCGGTCAAAAGATCGCTGTAGCGGTCGGGGTTACTGATATCGAACGTCGCATTTTCGTTGTGCGGAGTTACCGTCTTGGCATCGGCATCCACGTCCAATGCATTGAACTGTAGAGGTTTCGCCGCTCGATAAGTCACCACTTGCCCGTGGGCAAAACCATGAGAATTAATGTTCAGAACACTGTTGCCACTACCATCATTATTTACAACTGCTGTGCCATTAAAATCGACCGGAGCGTCCGGCAGGGCATCCGGGTGTTCTAGTTTTAATACGTTATCCGAGAGATCGATTTCTCGAACCAGGTAAGTCTCACCGTCGACTAAACCGCCGATCGGGATGACCCCTGCGTCATAGATGACCTGTGTTGCGTGTGCAAAATTGGTGAAGGCGCCGTTGACTGATTGACCATGCAAACCGCCCTGCCAGAACACGTCAGCGGTGTTGTTCCAAACCCATGTTCCTTCCTGTTCAAAATCGTTACCACCAAGCCACGCCAGATTGATCTCGTTGTCGATCATCAATGCTTTGATTTCATCATTCTGTGTTTTGGTTGAAGGCTGCGCTAAGGCACGATCAAGATTCTTAGCGTCCTCCACTGCTTCCCGGAACGTCCATCCGGTTTCACCCGTTGCTGCCGCAAACTTAAATTCACCAGAGGAAGCATCCCTGTAGATGTAAGCTGGTAATTCATCCATCGTCTGCAAATCGAACCAATATCCGGATGCTGCGATCGATAACGCATCTTCGCCAAATTCGCCACCATCGTTGGGCTGGGCGCCGTAGAGATAATGCGGATTTTTGAACTGCAACTCATTATTTAGGAGGTTGACCGAGTCACTATTTGCCGCGGCCACCACGTAGTAGTCCAACGTCTCTTCACTACTCTTGGTTATCCAAGCACCAGTGGTGTGCTCGGCCGAGTTTTCGATGGCGGCATAGTCCATTCCAGTAGCAAAAGGGTCAGGCGTACCCTCGGCCCAATCCGAGTAAGCATCGATTGTTTGCCCGTTCTTCCAAAAGGTAACACTTTCGGAGCCAGGAAGTTCCCAAATCCAGTTTCCATGATCTGCCTGATCCGTACCACCGATCCAAGCTTCTTGACCTTCTGGCAGCAGCGACAGCACCTTGTTGTTTTCTGCCTCACTTGTCAGGGAAGCCAAGCGACCGCCGGCAACCTCTGCCAGTTCAACGGCCTGATGCCAAGTAATCGGGGTTTCCGATTGATAGACAGAAAGTTCGGTCCCGGTGACCAGAACGCTGCCGAGTCGGATGATTGTCGCATCACGAGGAATTGCACGATAAATCTCACCAGGTGTCAGTCCGCCGACAGGCGCCGTATTCGAGGTATCACTGGAGACGTATTGAATTGCATCCCCATAGCCCAAGCCGTGTTCTTCGTTGAATTCGATGGTATTCGCATCGAGCCCATCGGCGTTTGCATCAACACCTGTGTCTGCGTTAAAGACCGATGCATCGGGCCGCTCCATCAAGCGACCGCCAACAGCGTCAATCAGTAATTCGCCACCGCTGTGAACGGAGGCGTTTCCAACATTCACGTCAACGATCGGGGCGACAGTCGCAAACGAATCGCTGGCAGAAACCGTGACGACGCCGACGTTGAATTCCCCCTGACGATCATCCGAATCCTCTTCCTCTGGTCCCAAAAGCGCCTTGGCGTCGCTAATCGATTCGGCACGGACGACGACTTGAGTGACCCCTTCGATGTTGGCGTTGTCACCAACTTCGGTTCTAACCACCGGTTTCGCTTCCGAGTGAATATTGGCAACGTTGATGGATATTCCACCTCCATCACCGCCGATCATCTTCGTACTTGCCGTATCATTGGCGAGCGAGTTGGCGATAACCTTTGCAGCGTTTAGCGATGAACTCTCGATCTTCGCAGTGACTGCAGGCGAGGCCCAGACCTTCTGAGACACAACATCCACCGCAACGATGCCGACAGACCCTGAAATAACCGTCGCGGTCACCTCAGCATCGGAAATCGCATCCACCAAGATGCCACCCAACGGCGCATTGACCTGGCTACCCTCTGTGATGCCAGCATGAACCGATGCACCGCATTCATCCTCATCATCACACTCCTCGTCGCCTCGGTAGATGGCGTCAATATTTGTCGTTGTATCGGATAACCCGATCGCAACGGTAACCGCTACCGTTGTCGCATGGGGCGTCAGTTCCGAACTACCAAGTGCGTTGACGACAACATCTTGTAAATCAGAGGTAACCGAAGATTCTGAAATAACAGCACTCACATCGTTCTGATTCACGACGAGGGATTTGGAGACGGCAAAGCTGAGTCCACCAAGGCCGGCTGCCGCCGAAATTGCACTGGTATCGGTTTCCAAGCTGGTTTCATCGCGTGCAAAAACTGTGATCCCATCATCCGATCGAACCTCCGCGTGACCTATACTTGCGGAAACATCAAAATGACTGTGTGACTCTGCGGCACTACCGGCACCTGAGCCAGAGCCTCCAATCCCGATGGCTAATGCCGCTGCAATCGAGGGTGCATTGGCATAGGCTGACGCCTGCGGTTGACCATTGACAGTGTGTTGCTTGAGTTCGGCTAGCACATCGATCGCACCGCCGACAGAGAGGGCGGTTTCACCTGCATCTTGACGACCGATCGAAGCCGAAAGTTCTCCATCGATCGTGTTGGTTGCCTTGGATACCGCGACACCAATAGAGGCAGCGACGTAGCCGCCCGAGCCAGCAACGTCAAGTGCGAATGTTTCTGCTGCGTGCTGCGGTACACTCTCAGCGATCACAGAAAGATCGCCACTTGCAATCGTCAACTCGGTACCAGCCACTTCCGACGTCACATTGTTGGTCACCGTGTTGTCCGAGATTGCACTGGCAGCATTTAACGCCACGCCGACCTCCGCGCTCGCCGACACATCAACTGCAACCGAATCATTTTGGGAATCAAGAAGACTTTCATCCAAGGCAAGGATCGATGCATTTCCATGTAACTCAACAATCGCTTGTTCGCTCTCGACTACCTCACTAACAGCATCGTTCTTAGCTACAACCCCTGCGTAAATCTCATTGTCAATCCAGTTGCGACTCGTCGAATACGGGATTTCGACCGAGACGGCGAGCCCCGTTTGGTCGACGGTTACGCCAAACTGCCCAGCAACTGCCAAAGCGGAAACACTGGATTCATCCACCGCGTGTATTTGAAGTTGATCTTCAGTCATATCGATCTGGGCAAGCTCAATCTGACCTCCTTCAATGAAAGCCTTCGTCTCACCTTCCAGCACGTTGATCACAAACGTCCCTAGAAAGCCAAGAGAGACGAATTCGTTGGTGGATACGTTCAGCGAACTACTCGTTCCCACCGATCGGATGCCACCCGCAGAGGTCGCATCCACGATGACAGAACCAGCCTCCAAAATCACTGAATCAGAAATGGTGGCGTGAGAGTCCACTGCAATGAGGTTGGCGGTGTAAGAAATCCCAACCGACGCACTCCCAAAAGTTGGATTCAGAGCGACCGAGAGATCAATGTCGTGCACCTGAGAGATCACCGAAGTCTCGTTGTATTCATCATCTCCTTCGCGTTCGAATGCTGTTGCGATCGCGTCGATGCCAACGTCATACAGAATCCCCAATGCATCCTCGGCAACTTCAATGAAGCTATGTCGAATACCCGATTCATTTCGGATGCCAACCGCCGTACGCTTCCCCTTATGGTCACGCTTATTATCGATCGCGCCAACAGAATTGACGGCAAACGCACCGACCCCGTCAACAGAGGCTGCGGTAACCCCGGAACTGCCAAAAATCACGCCGAGACTAACGGCAACCGAAACCGATTTTAGACTTGGCGCAAACTCGCTGACTAATTTGATATCGCCTCGGGCCTCCAAAATATCGACGCCCACGAGCATCGCTTCACTAAAACTGTCCTCACTGATTTCATTGAGACCGAACGCGAGGCCGACGGCAACACTAACCTCTGCGCCTGATTGATGGATCGCGATAAAACCCTCGCCAGCAATTGCTTTGATGTCAGACTGGTTTTTGCTCTCAGCCGTGATTTCGCCCACATCATGGAGGGTCACTCGGCCCGTCCCACCTTGCTCCGGATCAAGACCGACGGTCGCTCGCGATCTGCTTGATAACCGGTTAATTGCAATCGACCCGACCGTTTGCACATCAACTGCTTTCAGACCAAAACCGAGCGACGGAGTACTTGGAAACTCCCCGGATCCGGCGATTGACCAGGCTTCAATGTCTGGTTTTTGCAATGCCTGAATTTCGATTACATCTGTCCATAGCGAAACACCCGGTTGGATATTCGCCAATGTTTCAATGGTGATGTCATTGACTGCGGGTGAGACACCAATGCCAACCCCTACCGTGGCCGATCCAAAACTAAAAGTGGCGGCGCCGCTGCTGGCGTTAATCGATCGATCATTGATTGAACTTAGCTCAAGATCGATCGCGTGTTCACCCTCGATACGATAAGAACCATGTTGCAGCGGCTCGAGATACGAGTGCGAACGATCGATCATGGGATTCGATGCCCAAGAAAAAGCCGCATTGAGCGCGAACTCTGGTTTATTCAATTGAGAAATACCCAAGGCGACCGCAACGGCCAACACATCGCCGTGGCTTGCGGTTTCAATCGCAAGCGAACCCATGTGCCACTCGCCTTCATCGTGACCCACAGGAATGGACGTTTCGCCGCCGACGGTTGCCACCGTGGTGAGGTCCAAGTCGTTGACCGCCACCGCAGCGGTCATTGCGACTGCAGCAGTCTCACTGCCACTACCGTTCCACGAAATGGCTGTTGCACCTGCGATGGTTAAGAAATCAGTGGAATTGCGTGCGGCTACTTCGACTGCCTCGTGAACCGATAACTCGCCGCTCAAATCAATGTTCGCCAACGTTTCATCGGTGACCACGTTGACGGCCGCATCACCAGAGATTCCAAGGTGATTTCTGCTACCGGCCCAGACGAGGTTTTCACTTTTGCTGAATGATCCTGTCGACCGGTTACCGCCATTGCTGATCGCACCGACGACCGAGACGGTGGTCAGCTGCCCGAGGTTTTCACTCTCGACCACCAGATCCGCAACACTGATTTCTGATTCCTCCGCGGCGTAAAGATTTGCGTTTGTGGACCGCGAAACGATAAAGTCCGTTGGATTATCCCATCCATCGTGTAGTTCACCGAGGAATGCACCCGTCTGCCGGTCCATCACGACAGTACTGGCGGACAGCCCCAAGCCCAAGGTATCGCCAAACGCAATCCCACCGGCACCCACGCTGTGCAACGCATCATTCTCTGCTGTAATGTCTAAGGCGCCCTCGGACTCGATCGTGGCACCAGTCTCCACGATCGCTACGGTGTAGCTGTCTTCAACCGTTGCACCCTGACTCGCGGCGATCCCGAATCCCTCGGAGTCAACACCGGACTGCGTGAAGTTGAATGTCTTGTCCGCAGTACGAGCTTCGACAACCACTCCCTCTCCATGCTCCTGTCCCGTCGTCACAATTGCACCCGACTCGATCATCGCTACGGTGTGGTTTGTCATTAACTGCTCAATCAGAGACAGTCCCAAACCCGCCGTACCGGATTTATTACCCGTCAACGAGAAGACGTTACCCACTGAATTGAAGTTTGATCCCCTCTTGTGAAACGCTTCCGTGAACCCGTCAATGCTGAAATTCAGGTGGATCATGCCTGCCAAACCGACCAGTAGCAGATCGGTGTCCGCAACCACTTTCAAAATACTCTCTTCAAACGTCGCTACCGTGGGAAGATCAACCAAGCTGATGCCTTGATTAATTTCAGCACCGGATTCGATGACCGCGTTCGAATAGTTGTTGTAGGTGGCAGCTCCAACCGAGAAAGTAAATGCAAATTCAAATCGATTATCATCTAGTTTTCCGATCTCATTTCCTAAAACATCGGTTAGAGTGCTCCCACTCTGTGCTTGAAACGCCTGGCTCTGCGCCCAAGTGTTCAACAGTTCGGCAAAGCCGAACATCTCTTCGCCGGCGATCTGGGAATAACCTTTCAATAATGTGTAAAACGGAGTACAAGCGGTGTCAGAGTCTCCATCGACACAATTCCCTTGAAAGGGAATGAGATCTTTCCAGTCCACCAACCTCGGGTACTCGACGACTGATTTCA
>CALJHC010000009.1 GCA_938075415.1 uncultured Rubripirellula sp.
CAGCGAATGATGCGTATCGTCGCTGGTACGAATGCGAGATTGCCGGCGGCGATGGACCGCGTGAGATGATTGAGGTGCTTCCTCCTGAGTACTCTGTTCTGGATCGTGACGATCGCTAAGGCGTGGGATTTACCGGGTTGGATTGACTCGGACCGAACCTGATTGATAAGGCGGAACATCACACCGCTCGCTCCACAGCGTCAGCTCCGAGATGTTATCTTTCTACTGATCAGGTTCGGCGGTTTTTGGATTATTCAGCTGCTATTCAGGGTAGCCCATCAGGCCGGTTTGATTGTGTGCGTGCCTGACAACGTTTTCGTTGCAAGCTTGCAGTTCATTCACATTCCTAGATTGATCGTTGGGAAGTCATTCATTGAATATCACCGGCAGTATCGAAATCAACCGACCAATTGAAGAGGTTTTTGATTACACCAATCATTCGGTAGAGCAATGGAGTCTAACCGTTGTTGAGGATCGTCCCACAAACTCAATCGAGGGCAAAGGAGCAACTTTTTTTTGTGCGACTCAAGAACGCGGTTGCCGCATGGAATTTGATGGTGTGGTCACCCAGTGGGATCCGCCGAACCGTTCTGTGGTTGAAATGATTGGCAAGAATTTTGACCTTCGAATCGAATATCGATTTCAGGAAATCAGGGGCCGCACTCGAGTCACCCAAAGTTCTGCGGCCAACATGAAAGGTTTCATGAAGATCGTGATGTACTTCATCGGATGGCTGATGGCTAGACAAAGTGCTCGCGCGGTCGATCAAGAGTTGCAGTCATTGAAGCAGAAAATGGAGAATGGTTGATCAAGTGTTCGTCGCAGTTGTGAGGGTACAGGCCCATCCGTCGTATGCTGATCGCGGCCGATTCACAAGAACGTCACCTGTCATGCCTTACGGGTTGTTGATGACATCACTTTCCACTTCACCATCACGCAGCCGAATGACGCGTTTGGCGCGGGCTGCAACCTCATCTTCGTGGGTAATCATCACGATGGTTTTACCGGCTTCATTGAGTGTTTGAAAAAGATCGAGAACTTCTTCGGTAGTCTTGGAATCGAGGTTCCCGGTTGCCTCATCAGCCAGAACAAAATAAGGGTCGTTCACCAGACTTCGGGCAATCGCCACGCGTTGCTGTTGACCACCAGAGAGTTCCGTGGGGCGGTGAAACAAACGGGATCCCAGGCCCACCAATTCGGCAAGTTCTGAACAGCGTTTTGTCGCGTCTTTTCCGATCAGGCCTTGGTACTGCAGGGGAACCTTGATGTTTTCCACCACGTTAAGTTGTTGCAGCAGGTTATAGGATTGAAAGACAAATCCAATACGCCTGCCTCGGATACGTGACAGCTGATAGTCATCAATCTGCGCCACATCTTGCCCTGCTAGCAGGTATCTGCCCTGAGTGGGGCGATCCAGGCAACCAAGCACATTGAGCAGAGTGCTCTTGCCCGAACCCGATGGTCCCATGATGGCAATGTATTCCCCACTGAAGACGTCAAATGAGACACCGCGCAGGGCATGGACCGTTTCGCCCTTCATGTAATAGGTTCGATGCAGATCCTGAACGCGAAAAGCAAAGTTATCCATGGTCACGTCATCCATGATCACACCGTGACTGAAGAGGCTCAAAATCAAAAGCGGGCATTCTTATAAGCTCCGTTGGCTTTTCGATGTCTTGGATCAACGCTTTCGCAACGTTTCGGATTGGCGAATTGGGTTGGGCTTTGGTAAAGGTCGGCGCACCGAAGATGTGATTTGACGTTGGTTGTCTAAATTGGTTTTTGCCTGTGGCATGCTTGGGTGGCTTTGGCCTAGTTTCTGATGGTCCCTACATAGGGTCGGTGCGTACTGTTTGCATCATTCATGTCGAAGCGCTTCAATTGGATCAAGGTAGGCGGCCTTTCTGGCGGGATAAACACCGAAAAGCACACCGACTCCGAGTGAGATTCCGAGAGAAAGAAGAACCGACCACAAAGCGATTCTGGGTTCGAGAGAGTGCACAATCGGAGGTAGAGCGTCTGGCGAGATTGCCGTGATGGCGAGCTTGGTCAATCGGAAGATCGGACCGACTGATAGCCCGAACAGAACACCGGCCAATCCGCCGCTGGCTGTCAGCACAACGGTCTCCGCGAGAAACTGTCCGATAATGTCGCTTCGCGCCGCGCCCAAGGCTCGCCTGACGCCGATTTCACGAGTTCTTTCCGTGACCGTGGCGAGCATGATATTCATGATACCGATACCGCCCACGAGAAGTGAAATTCCAGCAATGATTACCAGCAAGACGTTAAACATGGTTCGAGTTCGTTCAGCTTGCCGTAGAAGTTCGCGTGGAACGACCACCGCATAGTCTTCCTCTTGGTGATACTTCTTCAAAAGGGTTTCAATGATCTGCGCGGTTTCATCGACTTGTTCAATGAGATTGACCTCGACGGTGATCTGACTGAGTTCAACATCTTCACCGACAAAGTTGAAACCCTGGCCGCCCCCGACACGCTTCATCACCATGTCGCCAACACGCTGCCTAAGCGTCTTGATTGAGATGTAAGCATCGAGATTGTATTCGCGTGAATCGAGACTACCGCCAATCGCAGCGGAGGCGGTTCGGTCTTTGGTTTGTCCAATGACCGTGTAAAACTCACTTCCAACCCAGATGGCACGGCCGATGGGGTTCTCATAGGGAAACAGGCGTTTGGCGGTATCGGATGCCAGCACAATGACTTTTTTTCCCCGGTCACGACTCGATAGCCAACGTCCGCGGGCGATCTCCAGTCGATTTAAGGTTAAGTAATCTTCGGTGCATCCAACGAGTTTTGTGTCAACCGTTCGGTCATCGAGTCTTAGTTCGTATCGTAGTTCCCGCATGGGAATCGCCCGCCGGATGTTCGGGATGTTCTCGACAATCCTGCGATAATCGGCCCTCAGAAGGCCATAGGTTTTGACTCGGCTGTTGGCGTCTTCCTCGCTGCCTTCGTTCGGCTGCTTGGTGCGGACGATCACATTTTTGGCACCCAGTTCAAGGATCTGCTGCTGGGCGCGGTAACTGACCCCTTCCCCCATCGCGACCAGCCAAATCACCGTTGAGGTTCCAATGAAAATTCCCAACGCCGCAAGACCTGCTCGAAGTTTCTGCACGAGCAGGCTTTTAATTCCAAGGTAAACGGTTTGCAGGAATTTAGCGAACAAGGTGAAGGTCTAGTTGTGGTGAAAGGTTTGGGAAAACGAATCGCAGCCGGCCAGTGACCGGATGAGACGATTCGAGCAGGTGTGGAATCGGCAGCTTCTGTTGTTTGGGGTTCTCAGAGAGTGGGTGCGGTTGATTGTTAGGTTATGAACTTCGGTTCTGGTGTTCGGTTCTGGTGTTCGGTTCTGGTGTTCGGTCGGCCATGGGTTGTGCCGTCGATGGATCAAAGCGAGTGGCAAGTGATTGGTGTCAACAAAACGTTTCTTACCAAACCGGGCGGAAGGATCATTTGGCTTTACCCGTTCCGGCGGGCTTTTTACTGATCGCGGCTGGTTTGTTTTTTTGCTTGTCGATTTTCTGTTTACCCGTCTTGTCCGGTTGTTGAGTTACGGTGTCTGTCGCTTCAGATGAGTTTGTCAAGTTTACGGATTGTGTTTCGATTGTTTCGAAGGCATAGGGGTTCAGGAATACCTCGTCACCAGCTTCGATTCCCTGCTCGACCAAGGCGTAACTTTCGTTTCGGTCGCCGATGGTGATGCTGCGTTTTTCAGGTCCCTGATCAGTCGGTACCCAGCAATGGGCGAAGTCATCGATCTCGACGAGTGCCGCAATCGGGATTTTGAGAACATTTTCGTAATTGGCGACGGTGATTTCGACCTCGGCGCTCATCCCGGGCAGGTGGTTTTCGTCGGGGTCTAGCGAAATCAGCGTATCGTATTTGACTTGATTTCCGGTCCACCAGCCTGCGGGTTTGGTGATGGAGGCAACTTCAGAAACGGTCCCCTGATAAGTTCGGCCAACGATGTTGACGGATACGTTTTGGCCAGGCTTCACTCGTTTGACCGTCGATTCATGCACACCGATTTTGACTTGCATTTTTTGCAGGTTGGGCATCAGCAGCAGGACTTGATCCCTGTAGACATTGGTGCCCTCAGCGATCGGTGCCATTTCCCACTTGGCCGCATTGGGGTGAATCACTAATCCCGGACGATCTGCTTTGATCACGCAGTACTGCAATTCCTCCACGGCGCGAGCTTTGCGAGATTCATCTGCCATGGCTCGCTCGACGTTTGCCCTGTGAGTTGCCTCCACTGAAGTCAGTTGACCACTGAGCGTCTGCAGTTGCTCTTTGAAGGTGAATTTTTCCAATACTTCAAGTTGAGTACGTTTTAGTTCCAGATCTAAGGCTGCTTGCTTGACTGCAAACTGTTTTGCCTCGATCTCCAGTTCATTGGTGTAACCACTCGAAGCCATCATTCTCGTGTGATTGAGTTGGTCCAAACCGCTTTGGACATTGGCTTCGGCAATGACAATTCCTTTTTGCAAGGTAAGTCGCTCGGTTTCAAAGCGACCCTGCTGATATTCTTCCACGGCGATTTTCGCTCTGGCAACCCGGGTTGCAGAGGAGTCGGCGCCGCTTTGAGACCAATTGGCATATTTGGTTCGCTCGTCAACTTGCTCTTGAATGAAAAGGGCATCAAGTCGGACCAATTCGTCTCCCTCAGCGACAACGGTTCCACTATCGACAATCCATATGACAGCGTTGCGCCCTCTGACTTTGGATTTGATTTCGTGGTTTTCGTTGCTTTCGAGCAGTCCTTGTTCGTTCACTGTCACGGTCATGGAACCGCGTTGAATCTGATGGGTGAAGTGGTTCGAGTAGTCAGGCTTGGTTTCTCGGGAGAGGTTGACCGCGAGAACCGCACCTGTGATCAAAATGCAAGCGACTGCTGATACCCGGATCGTTGGAAATCCAGGCTTGGAAATTTTGATGTTATCGTGCATTTCGGAGTCTGGCGTGTTCACAGATCCTCGTAACCAAAAGGTGAATCATCGTCACTGCGATCTGAGGCAACCGCAGCGCGTTGCGCTTCAGGTAGCACCCCTAGCGGGTCCAGGATAATCTCGTCCCCGCGTTGGAGGCCGGATTTGACGATGATGAACATTTCGTTGCTATCCCCAAGTTCAACGTCGCGTCGAATTATTTTCCCGTTGTCTCGAATCCAACAGGAAAAGCCGTCTTGGGTTTCGACACATGCGTTGGTGGGCAGTGTCAACGATTGAGGGTATTGTGCCAGAATGATCTCGACCTCAGCACTCATCCCTGGACGAAGGTTTTCAGTTGTCGGAAGCGAAACAACCGAATCGTATTTCACCACGTTGCCCGTCCACCAACCGGCGGGTTGGGCAACGGATGCGACGTAGGTGATATTGCCAGTGATTGAGGTTTGGTTAAGTGTGACGTTGGCCGTCATTCCTTCCGACATGCGATCAACCATCGATTCGTGGATTCCAACCTTGATTTGCATTTTCTTGAGATCCGGCATAAGCAAAATCGTCTGGTCTTTGCGAACCGTCGCCCCCTCTTCAATCTCTGGAGTATCCTTCCATTGTTCACTATCAGGGTAAATCACCAAACCGTCCCGTTCGGCGAGAATGGTGCATTGACGCAGTTCTTCGTTGGCCCGATCAAGGCGTTGCTTGTCTGCCAAGGCCCGTTCCAGATTCGCCTCATGAGTTGCCTCCGCAGCGTTCAATTCACCCCTGAGATTAATGAGCTCTTCTTTCTTGGTGTAATCTTCGAGCACCGCGATTCTTGTATTGCGTAAGGCAACATCGAGCGTAGCCTGCTCCCTGGCAAAGAGACGTTCCTCAACCTGGCGTTCGCTCGCATAGTCGCTGCGTTCCAACATCCGAAAATGATTCAAGCGATTGGTTGCATTGACAAGGTTTGCTTCGGCGATAGCGCGTTCTTTTTTGAGTGAAGATAAATCTGTGATAAAGCGGCCCTCTTCGTATTCCCTGATTGAAATTTTGGCACGTTGTACATCTGCACCGGAGCGTGCGACGCTTGATTCGGCGAGGTAGAAGAACTTAGTTCGCTCGCTAATTTCTTCTTCGATTGCCAAAGTCTCGAGCTGGACCAGTAAGTCTCCTGCTTTCACTTCTTTGCCACTTTCGATGACGAAGGTAACCGTGTTCTCACCCCGGACACGGCATTTGATTTCCGTATTGTTTGCGCTCTCCAGTGTTCCTTGCTCAGTGATCGAGACGGTCAAATCTTGGATTTCCACAGGATACGTCAGCAAGCTTTCTATTGACAGATCGCCGCCCGACTTCGGTAACACCTTGATCACGGCGAATGAACCCGCAATGAGAAGAACCAGTAGAAGGGAAAATCGCTTCATTACTTTGTCGCCTCTGAACTGGTTCCTGCCTTTTTGGCGTTTTGGCTGGTACTGTTAGCTGAGGCGGAATTATCCTCGGTAACTTGATTGTCTGCTGATTGATTTTGTTCCAAGCTGGTTAACGCGTCTTCAGCGGCCTCATCGATCAGTGCGGTGGGATTGAGGATGACCTGGTCACCTTCGTCAATGCCTGAGAGAACCTCAATGAAGATATCATTGCTGTCCCCTAATTTTAGGGAACGTTTTTCGGGAAGTGTTTCGGTGGCAATCCAGCAGAATCTGCCTTCTTCTGTCTCCACCACGGCCGCCACGGGTAGAAGCAGTACATTTTCGTGTACCGCTAGTACCACTTCGATCTCGGCGCTCATTCCGGGCTTTAATCCAGGATCATTTGGAAGTTCAATCACCGTGTCGTACTTGACCACATTGCCGGTCCACCAGCCTGCTGGGCGGGTTACGGTTGCAACGTCCGAGACCGCTGCTTGAAGTTCGCGATCCGGCAGAGTGACAACGGCGGTTAAGCCGGGTTGAACTCGGTCAATGACTGACTCGTGAATCCCTAACTTGACTTGCATTTGAGTGAGGTCAGGCATGAGAAGAAGGACTTGGTCCTTCCTGACAGTTGCACCCTCGGTGATATCGGGAGTCGTTTTCCAAGAAGCAGCCGACGGATAGATGACCAAACCGCTCTTCTCGGCTCTGATCACGCAATCATCTAGTTCTTGTGCTGCCCGATCCCGCCGCTTTTCCTCCATAGCCAGTCCAGCTTGATCCGCGGCGAGTTTTGACTCACTCGCGGTAATGTTACCCCTGAGCGTTTCAAGTTGCATTCGCCGAGTGAAATTTTCCAAGACAGAAATTTCGGTCTCTTTTACTTTCAATTCTAACTCGGCTTGTGTCACGCTAAACGCGTTGCCCTCAACCTCGAGTTCCGTGACATAGCCTTTGCGAAACAGGTCTTGCGATCGATCTTGCATTTTCCGAGCCGTTCGAAGGTTACGCTGGTGTGCCGCGAGTTCCTTTTCAAGTTGTTGCAACTGTGAGAGGTAGCGTCCTTTTTCATAGGCTTCTATCGCAATCTTTGCCTTTTCAACATTCGCTTGGCTTTCGGCCAGTGTCGCTTCTGCGATGAAGGTGTTGGTTTTCGTTAGGCTGAATTGCTCTTCGATTACCTTCGTGTCCAGCCTGACCAACTCTTGGCCTTCTTCGACGATGGTCCCGGTGGGAACCACGTAGGTGACCGTACTGAATCCACGAATCTTGCATTTGATTTCGGTGTTATTGGAACTTTCGAGAGTTCCTTGCTCGGTTACCGAAACAATCAGCTTTCCGCGTTTAATCGTATGAGTCAGCACCGTTGCGTTCTCGCTGATTGACTGCGGCCAGAAAGCAACCGCCGCGGCGGCACCGGCAAGAAAAATCACACCAACAATCGCCACGATGCCAACCACTCGACGGTCTTTTCGATTGTTGTCCAAGTTCATGATCTGGTTGTTGCGTTTAGTTCAATGACGAGACTGATTGTTGGTTCGCAGGAGGAATCGACTTGAGGCAAATGAGCGTCAATCTTGGCCTCCGGGTCACCCGTCAACTTGCTACTCAAGGGGATGGAGGGCGGTTGATACGGGATCGGCAGGAATCGAATGCGAGTTTGCAAATTTGCGGCGTCGACCGGGTTGGGTGATGATGATTCATCGAGCCGCTTGCAATGAATCCATTTTATCTAGGTTGATCGGGTGATGCGTTTGTTTCTAAAAAAAATCGACAGGCCAGACAAGGAATTTGAAAGTCTTGAATTTGGGATCTGTCACTTTCGTCGTTTGTAATACTTTAGTCGTTTGTCTTACCGTCTGGGCGATCGCCACAACACCGCGGTTGATGCGTTTGCCATTGGTTTATCCTAACCGATGATGAAATCTGCTGAATTATTTAATGATGGCGTCAGCTTGGTGCGAAGGCCTCTGATAATGGGTCTTTTTTTGGTTTTAACGTCGTACGGAAGATTCAACGACTCTCGGGGTAATGGATGTGCGTTCTGACACTCGTGTTGTCGGTTCGGTGAAGTTCTTGATCGTTTGCCTCAGTTTAAAACCTGAGGACCTTCTTTTGAGCGTTGCGGTTGGCCCGCCTTCCAGAGATTTGGGTGATGGGGGGCGAGGCGGTTTTGCTAGTGCAGAGGTGGCGTTTTGCTCACGAATGCTGGGCTGTCGGGCTGCTGACGTGATCGCGTTTCTGCTGTTCGGATTTGGGTCGATCAGGTCAGCCTCAATTGCTGAGTCATCGAAATCTGTTAAACGAGCGGTGTAAGCTTCAGTGTCGATGGGGTCTTCCACCCATTTTCCCTCCGCATCCAATTTCATGATTCCAAGTTCACGATAGAGCCGTAATCGAGCCGCGTATTCATTGAGCCACGCTGCCAAAAAGCTATTCTGCGAGCTTTGCAGCGATCGTTGTGCCCCGAGCAGGTTAATCGCTGTGGTCGGATTGATCTGTGGCCGCGCGCCCGGTTGCACAGGTGGCGGAGGAGTGAGCAGGGATAGTTGTGTCTGCTCAACACGCCGAAGGGCGATAAAGACAGCGCGTCTTTGGATCTCTAGCTGTAGCCTTCGTTGCTCAAGGGTTCTTAGCAACGAACGCAATCCCTTCTGCAATCCATCGTGGGACTGAATGAGTGCGCGCCGGCTGCGTTGGAATTGAATGAGTGACTCGCGGTAGCCATTCCTTTCGAGCAGTCGCGTCAGGGGTGCATCGAACTCAAATCCCAGTCGCAGGTTGCTGGTGTCGCCCCTAAAGTCCAACGGATTGTTGCGAGCTGTTTTCAAATCCCAATTGCCTGTGATTGAGACGTTCGACTGTAGGGCATCTGCGGCAATCTGAATGGATCGCCATTGATCAACGAAGGCGGCACGACCATTCATAAAATCGAGTCGGTTATCCAGTGCGATTTCCAAGGCTTGATCAGGACTCAAGTCAATTGATTCGACGCTAATCACCTCAATTCGTGCTTGTGCGGGTATCAGCATGAGTCGATCGACAAACTGCGTGTAGCTTTGGGTCCAAGCGATCAGTTCGGAGATGGTTTGCTCGCGGTTTTCTTCCGTGGAGGCTTCACGAATCTTTTTTAATGCCTGCTGACTTTCCTCTAGTCCATTCTCGCCGAATTCCAGTTCAGCTAGCCGAGAGGTGATCCGCTGACGATCTTCGCGAAATCGCTGTATCTTAGTCGCATCCATGCTGCGCTCGCGTTCAGGCGCCATCTCTTCCATGCGTTGGATATCCCGTTCGGCGAGCTTTTTCAAACCCCGAACTGGAACGAGCAGGCTCTCGGCTATCTCCAGCGTTTTTTGTGGTTCCGCATTGTTGTCGGTGGCGATCAACTGGAGGATCAGAATGTCCTTGCACTCAGAGACGACCTGCAAAAGTAATTCGGGATCGCGTTGGAAGTTGCCTTCAATGACTGCACCGGTTTCGTCTTGTTTGCCGCTGGGGTTCGCCAATGCTGATGTCAGCATCGCATCGATTCGATTTGCATTGGATTGAAAGCGTTCGATGATGGTATCGATATCATCATCGTAGGCCAAAATGAGTGATTTGATCTCTTGGTTGGTCAGTTTGCTGATTGGTCCAACTGCTTCGTTCAGCATGGATTCAACCAAAAGGAGGTCGTTAGGTAGTTGATCCAAGCGACCCATGATTGCCTGGTTGAGCGATTGAACGCGCATGGAAGCGAGTTCAAAGGCTGACTGTTCTGTGGGATCAGGGCTCAACAGTTCAGTTTCCAGATCTTCAGCTCGCTGTCTCAAGTCCAACAGCATGCCAGCTTCGCCAATGCGGCGTTGGGTTTCGAGTAACGCTTCAACAATAGGGTTTGCCTCGATGGGGATTAGTTGAAACCCCTCGATGGCGGTTTCGTCAATGGTTGCGAGAAGGTCGGCGGGCAATCCAAGGATCTGTGTTTTGTAATTATCCACCGACAGTTCAAATCGGTTGGTCTGATCAAGCAGGTTCGCTCGAGCATCTTCGATCTCCTGTCGAAACAGATCAACCTGAACGATATCGATTAGTTCGTTGCGTAAGAAGGCTTCAAGTCGATCGAGTGTCTGCAGTTGACGGCGTAAAAGATCCTCGGTGTTTCGAATTTGCTGTGCCTGCTGAAGAAGCCCCAGATAACCACCGACACCGCCGACACCGGAGAATGATTGCAGCGTGGTACTGGCACCGGATCGCTGCGGTGTGCTAACGCCCAGTTCACCAATGGCGACCTGCGTGAAGAACCCCTGACGAAACTGCGCATAGGATCGAAGGTTTGAGAGAAGGGTTCGTTCGCTTTGTGTCAGTTGCTCCAACGCGATGTCTTTGCCCGCTCCGCGAAGCAAGGGCTGAACGAAAGAGAAATTAGCCAAGGAGCTGCCGAGGCTGGCATCGCTGCCAGTGAAATCCCAAGTGAACGAGTTCGCGAATCCGATGAGGACCTCTCCGGCAGTCGCTAGGCGGCGGCTGGCGCTGGCGGGTGATGTGATGGCGAATCGATTCCGCTCGGGTGTGTCAAACGGTCCTTCGACTACATAACCGCCTGATGACGGTGAAAATGCGATGGCGGTCGGAGAGATGTCGCCACGATGCACATAGCTTGTACCGGTACCACCAAAAAATTGAGTGTCCAGTCGAAAGCGTTGACCAGTGACGTCAAGCGAGGAGAGATAGACGGTTTCCAGCGAACGCTGATGAGAAGGCGAGTGCAGGTAAGCGAGTTTGATTGCAGAATCGAGCGAAAGTTCGCAGGCACCCTCCTCGGTGACTTTTGTGTAGGACGCGAGTTGCTCTCGCCACTGAGGATTCTCCAGATATTCTCGAACACCATGATCTGTCCAGTGCTTCCATCCCGGAATGTTATCCACTTCCTTCATGTATTGATTCGATGAAGGATCATCCACCGGCATTGGAGAGTGATCAGGATCGTAATTATCAAAGAACCTGCTTTTTGGGTCCGCGTCAATGCTGACGTTGTTGTTGGCCCAGCGGTCGTCTTGGTTTCGCTCGGCGATTACCTCGTAAGCTTCCCGGTCGGCGTCAATCCTGTACTTCGCTTGCGAGCAGCCCGAAATTGAGAGGCACGCCAACGCGATGCAAAGATGATTTCGCGTTTTCGAGCGTCGGGATAACATGCGAAAACCAATGAGTTGAGGAGCTTCACGTTCCGATCCGTCGGAATCGTTACCATACCTACCACCGTTTTGGACAGAATTACCGCACCGTCTTCCGATAATATGGATTTTCGATCGTGCCGTTTCCGCCGTTTCCGCCGTTTCCGCGTTTTTTTCGGTGTTTTCGCAAGGTGGGCCTGATGGCGAGCTGGCGAGCGATGGGCCAGCAGCACGCAGTTGACCCCTGCTTGGATTATCGAGAGGTCGATAGTAACGATCTTAGCGATTGCACCGGCGAGTGATTATTTTCTCTAACCGATACCAATTAACCCGGGCTGTTTCGGTTCAGGTGAGACTTCGTTCAGGTTTCACGATTCGACTCGTTTGGTGAAACAATGGGCTGATCATCGGGCTGTTGCACAAAAAAACCACGGCAGGAAAATGCCGTGGTCACCTATTTGAGCGGTCGACGTGAGACTAACTGCTCTGCTTTCTATTTTTCTTTTTCGTGGACGTCTTTTCGGCGGCGTCTTTTTTTGCGTTCTTCGTTCCACGAATGAAGTTCGCGGGAATCTTGGCTTTTTGTTCGTCACTGCATAAAGCAACCACCTTCTTCTTCATCTCAAGGCGAAGGGCATTGATTTTGGCTGTCGCCTCTATTTGCTCCTTGTTGTAGCCTGCCTCCGAGTTGATCAAGTTCAGCAATTCCTTTCCCTTCTTATCAGACCCACGAAGCTTCTTCTGGACTTCTGCACGCTTCTTGACCAGTTCCGGGGTGATGCCCGCAGTTTCTCGGATTTCCTTTGCTTTTCCTAATGACTCCTTGTGGAGTTCTTTCACCTTCGCCACTTGGTCGTCAGTTAGGTTCAGGTCCTTCAACTGAGTTAGCAATTGGGTCGCGGCATTTCCTCGATTTCGCTGTCCGCGTTTCTTCTTTTCTGAATCCTCATCCGCTAGACAGGGCGAAATCAATAAGGTCACAACGAATAGACTCAAACAGAATTTTGACATGATCGATCGCTTAAACTGAAGGATGGGCCGGGAACTACAAATACTGGAGCAGTCCTACAGTTTAATACTCATGCAGTGAAGTTGTCCACGTGTCAAAGAGTCTGCCCGCCGTCAACCGACAGCACTTGGCCGGTTGCAATGCGATTTCCGGTGCAGAAGTAAATGACCGCATCCGCTATGTCGTCAGGTTGTGACGCTCTCGGGATTGGATAACCAGCAACCATCTCGTTCAGATCCCAGTCAGGATTGCCTTCACGAATCCAGCGACTGTCGATGGGACCGGGGCACACGGCATTAACGGTGACATTCGGCGCGAGGACTCTTGCCAGGGATTTGGTCATTGTGATCAAGGCTCCTTTGCTGGCGCAGTAGGCGATCGAAGACCCCGACCCTGTCAGCCCGGCAACGGACGCGATATTGACCACGGCTCCATTTATCATTGCTGCGTTTGCCATTGCCTGGGGCTTGGTTTGGTCACTTTGTTTCAGGAGTGGGGCCGCAGCACGAGTCACAAAGAAAGCTCCTTTGACATTCACGGCCATCATTCTGTCCCACATTTCCTCCGTCAGCTCATCGAGTTTTTCATGCGGGATAAAATTGGTGGTTGCGGCGTTATTAACAACGACATCCAACCGACCAAATTCAGCGGCTACCTGATCAATCATCTCGCAAACCGACGTGTTATCTGAAACGTCGCATTGAGCCAACCTTGCCTGACCGCCAGCAGCAGCGATTTCATTGACCGTCTCGGTTGCTTCCCGTTCGCTGCGGGAGTAGTTAACGATTACCGCATAACCCTTTTCAGCGAACCTCACCGAACATGCTTTGCCGACACCAGTTCCGCCACCGGTTATCAATGCAACAGGTTGATCAATCACTTCGGATCTCCAAATTTTCTTACGTTGGAAGTTAGGTTTGTTTTTCTCTGCGCCGCTGTGTTGGGCTCGGAAGTTTCATTTTGGTGAAATCGATCCGTGGTCGTGACTTCACGGAGACAAGGAAGGGGATTTCCTTAGTGGGCAAGTCAAAGTGTGGGTTGGTTCAGTCAGTTTTTCGGACCGCCGAACGATGGGATTCTGAGAAAACTACGTGGAACGGGACTTGGCGTTCTGCCTTCAGGGTTTTTGTCACCATTGTCTATGATCGTGACGGTCTGAGAAGGTTAACCTCGCCGCTTGATAACAGCAGTTCACCCTGGGGGCCGGCAATTCGCAAAAGACCATTGTCGGAAATGCCGATACATTGCCCGGTCTGTTCGTCTCCGGCAATATGAAATGAGATCTGCCGACCAGTTAATAGGCAGCGTGCCCGGAAATCACGAAGCGTCTCATCCCCTTCGGAATCCCCATCACGGACTGCTTCAAGGATCTCGGTCACCAATCCAGAAAGTACCGCATAGCGTTCAAGATTTCGCCCCAACACATCTGAGAGTCCCGTTGGTTTCTGTGATGAAGGGTCTTTTGATAAGTCAGGGACGGTGCCGATGTTCATGCCGACACCGATCACCAGTCGGTTGGGGCAGTTGGATCCCGTTTCTATTAAAATGCCCGCCACCTTACCTCCGGCAACGTGGACGTCGTTTGGCCATTTCAATCGCACCTTCAATGGTGCAAATTGGAATTCGAGATAACGTGAAATCCCAACACCGACAGCAAGAGGCAATCGATTTAGCCCGCCTGATACGGAAGGATGCGCGTCGCTGGCGGTCTCGCGCGCCAAAGCAAGAGAAAAGGTCAACGTACCTTCATCGCTTTGCCAGTGACGGCCGCGTCTTCCTCGTCCAGCGGATTGCGAGTCAGTTAAAAATAAACGAGGTAATGTGTCCGGCGGGATTTGGTTGCCCTGTAACTGTTTCATTGCTTCCGAATTGGTTGAGTCCATCGATGAACGATAGTCAACCGACCGAATTATCTCATTGCTCAATAAATCGAGAACTGCTGCGCGACCTATCGGGTCCACCTTCTCGTCAATCAATTGTGGCCGCTCCCCTAGACTCGTTTAAAAAAATAGAAAGCCCAAAAGAAATATCGACAACAACACCAGTGTGACCACTTTCCAGTGCAACGACAGTGAAGTCGTCAGTTTGCCGTTATCGAAATTTTCTGAGACGTAACTTTCATAATCAAATTCCTCTTCTTCGTATTCTGTATCTTCACTCCATCCATCTGAATCACTGCTGCCACAATGTCTACAGAAACGTACTTCCGCCCTTATCTCTGCACCGCAGTGCTGGCAAACGGTAAAATCCTCCATTGAATCCCCCCCCGTAATCTTGCAGGGTTAGTTATTTTGCGTCGTTTCTGGCAACTCACGGTCTCTTCGGTGATTGAGCGTTTGGTGGGAACTAACGCGTTAACGTCTCAGGAAAAGCATACCACCGAGAGCTTGCTCGAAACAATGTGTCGGTGGAGGAGCGTGAGGATCAATCGATGCCATCATAAAAAGTGAGGTCGGTGGAATACCAGCAAGCGATTGCGATACTTGCAAAAAGCCTTCGTCGGACACTTCGCATGATGCCATTGAGTTGATCAGGCGTTTGCGGTGAAGGATCGGTCAAGTTGAAGTTGCTCGCGATGTTCTTTTTGGAGCTGGATCGTATTGCATTTACTGCATCTTCGCAAAAAGACGTTCGTTGATTACAACCAGTTACTACTTCATTCTCATCTTCCATCAGCATTGAATTTACCATGAATATTGGAATCATCACGATTTCTGACCGTGCCAGTCGAGGAGAATATGAGGATCTAGGTGGTCCAGCGATTGAGCGATATTTGGATGAGGTGGTGGAATCTTCTCACCTACCTGTGCGACGAATTATCTCCGATGATCAAGATTTAATTGAACAGACTCTGATCGAGTTATGCGACCGGGAAGCCTGTTCGCTGGTCGTCACAACGGGCGGAACCGGACCCGCGGTTCGAGATGTTACTCCCGAGGCGACTGAAACGGTTTGTGAAAAAATGATGCCAGGGTTTGGCGAATTGATGAGGAAAGTTTCTTTGGAGAAAGTTCCCACTGCGATTCTCTCTCGTCAAACGGCTGGTATCCGAGGTGAAAGCCTCGTTATTAACCTGCCAGGTAAACCGAAGGCGATTTCAGAATGTTTGGATGCCGTGTTTCCAGCGATACCCTATTGCATTGATCTCATCGGTGGTCCCAGGATGACAACGAACGAATCGAGGATTGTGGCGTTTCGACCCAAGGGTCGATAGCGAGGACGTCCAAGCAAAAATTCTTGCTTTGCGGTCAGCCGTTTTGTGCACTCACAAAGTATCAACGAACTGCAGACACTATCCGGCTTGCTTCCTCCGGTGTTCTTCCTGGTCGTTATCGCATTGATTGAAGTTCCGCGCGAGCTTGCAGTAGGTTGAATCAGGATGGGATTGAAGGGGTTCAGCGTTCAATTATCTCCAAGATTGAAGCTCAACGTGGGCGTTGCAGAGAGCAGAAGTTTTCTGCAATCCCGACTTTACGGTACATGGTTGTGATTTTTCGTTGACTGCTGTTGAACATCGCTCAGATGAAACATGCGGAGTTGAACGGTCAGATTTTGGCGTGATCATTGTTTTCATTATGCATGTTCTGGAGAGAGGATCATGCTTCGGAGGTAAGGCTAAGTCGACTCCCGGCTTCACTGATTGCCTGTAGCATTTCTCGCAAATCGGTTTCAGTTGTTTTTGGATTCATCATTGTAGAGCGAAGGTATATTTTCTGATCGATTTTAGTTTGGGTTAGGTAGCTCATTCCTGACTCCAGTAATCGCCGCCTGAGACGTAATTGGTGTTGATTCTGATTCTCAATGCTCATTTGTTTTACCCTCTCATCAAGATGGCGAAACAAAATGATGTTGCAGCTGGGTTCACCCCATGTCTCGAACATGGGGTGCTGGTTTAAAAGTTCGTTGAGGTCAATCGCCAGCTGTAGGACATGCTCTGCCAAGGCTGAGAAAATGTTCTTACCGAACAGCGACCAAACACCCCAGATCCCCATTGCCGAGGCCCGCTTGGTGCATTCCAACGTCACGACGGCGTTATCGTAATTGGCAAAATCAGGAGCGGAGGGATCGAAAAGGTAGGGAGCCGATTGATCAAAGGCAGCAAACTGGTCAGCCTTGTCCTTGAAAAACACCATGGCGCAAACGGCGGGGACGAACATCATTTTATGGGCGTCAACCACAACGCTGTCAGCCAAATGCAAACCGCTTACCAGGTCACGGTGTTTCTGGCTGAGACACAGCGAACCACCATGTGCGGCGTCTACGTGTAGCCAAACGCCAAAGTCCCGGCAGACTTCTGCAATTTCCTCAATGGGATCGAACGCACCGCACGCCGTACTACCCGCGACCGAGACAACCGCGATGACCGGCACCGAGCGATCACTCAGGTCCCGAAGCACCGTTTGCAGTTGCCTCACATCCATTCGTCGGTGTTCATCAAGAGGTACCCGAACCAGATTTTTCGTTCCCACTCCCATCACCCCCGCTGCTCGATCCACGCAGTAATGAGCATCCTGCTGAATTACCAGGACCGGATCGGCCGCCTGCTTACTGGTAGGACGGCTTGCTGTCCCATGTTTCCAGAATTCGGGGCAGCGTCGATGTCGCGCTGCAAGCAAGGCCGTGAGGTTGGCCAGGGAACCACCCGACGTGATCAATGAACCGAATGTCTTTTCGCGAAACCCAATCTCTTTCCCGATTTCCTGAAGCACCGCACGTTCAACTGCGACCGACCAAGGGCCCATCTCGTAGACGCCTTGCACTTGATTGCTTAATGCCGTCATCGCATCGAACCAACCTGCCAACGGCATCACGGCAGGGACTTGGTGGCCGGCACAGTGTGGGTGGTGCAGCCCTTGGCTTCGATCGAGCGAAAGTTTAACAAGTGCATCAAATTGCTGGACGATGGATTCATTTTTGCTTGTCCCAGATGCCAGGTCAAGTTGAACTTCTTGGACGGTTCTGGTGTGAAGTTGCTCGATAGCATGGGCGACATTTTCGTCAGGAGATCTCCACTCCTGAAAGCGTTTTCGGTTCCCTTGCAGCGCTGAGAGATGCTGGGTGAAAAGGAGACTCAGTTTCTCGCCGCAATGTTTGGCAAGATTTGGGTCGTAGCAGAGTGAAATCAAATCGGCCGCTGAATCTGAATCCATGAATCACCTGTTTCAACGCCGATTGCAATACTTGTCAAGTAAGTCGATCCAAATTGTGGATCAGTCGTGAGTGATCTGAAAATTGAAAGTTGAAAAGAACAATCCAAATTTCAATTTTCAGATCATTTACTAGTGGGCCACGATCACCACGAATTGGTAAAACCGTGAACTGGCAGGACTCCATTGGAATGCAGGGTTCATTTGTTCGATACTCCTGCAAATCTGAAATTACTTGATTGCCAAAAACTACCTAGCAATTTCGAATCAAATTAGCATCATCGATGTTTTCTTTCATTCGAATCGGAGCAATCTGATTTAGAAAACGTGAAGCATCAACCGGATAGCCGGCGGTTGGCCTGATTTTTTCATCAGAACGTGAAGAAAAATAGTCATTCAATCTTTCCATCATTCGCTCGCGTAAATACTTGGCAAAGATCGAAGAATAGGCGACAGGTGGGAATCGATCTCCCTTGACTGTGAATCGAACGTTTAATTGTCGACCGTGGTCTTCAAACTGATAGCAGCTTTCTTGTTTTGTCTCTGACACCACACGGACAAGGGAATTTTCAAAACGATGCTGCAAGGGGCCAGCGTAGAACTTTCTTCCTCCGTGACGGTCGCAAAAGACCGCAACCTTTTCTTGGTCTTTTATGGATTCATTCAGGTTTGCAATCAGGTTGATGGTGTACCTCGAGAGTAAGTCAGATTTATTGAAACCTCCTGAGCAAATCTGATTAAAACGACGTGCGGTGATCATCCGCATTTTTACATCCACCAAGGTCAATCCGTTTTTGGACCAATACTGCTGTAACGCGGTTTCAATTTCCGCGTTTACCGAATCCGTTGACGATCCATCGCCGGAATGGTTCGCGGCGGTGTGAGTTGTTGGTGGTGGAAAAGTCGGAGGGGTTATCCGCGAGGCGGTGGAATCTGCCCATGGAGTTAGCCATGGGGTTGTTTTGATGTCCGATACATCATCTGGGGAAACGGATTCAATCAATTTTGAAAGGTCTTGTCGACTTAAGCCACACCATCGAAGACCGGCGCCCACTAAACATTCAAGTGATTCGACACCGCTTGAGGAACGGTAGATCTTTTTGGAATCGTCAATCTGATAGTTTTTTCCATGGACTGATATTGGATTTCTCAATGGGGCAAATTGTTTGTCTAAATCGGTTTGGCTCGTAGAATCACCGGGAACACGCCACAGCGTTGCGGCAATGATCAAGGGGCCTAATTTGGGGCCGTACCCGGCTTCGTCTGTCGCAATCAAATACAAAACATGCCTCAATTGTGCTATGAATTACGGGTTTGAGAGACGGCCTCCCGTGAAATAAAAATCACTAAAGCTTAGTTCATTTTGCACCGAAGAATCAGTGCTCTCCGCTGGCTTTCTCTTCGTAAGACGAATCATGCTGGGAGGTCTTAACGACTTCACCAACCGAAACCGACCTGGGCCTGATTGATCCTGGTCGGGTTGGGACCGGTCCTCTGATATCAGTCTCCAAGTCTTATGAAGCACTGAGTCCACTAAACTAGTGATCAGGTAACCTTCAGGGCGATCAGTCAGTACCGAAAGATTTGACAGAGGATAGTTTTGAGGCGGAAAAGTTCCAATGAATAGTGGGTTGCTTCGGTATGTTAGGATTGGAGGTTTGTAGTCGGTTTGCCAGACGGGGCCATAACAAAGCCCAGTGAGTGTTATGAAGCCGACAAGTCAGGATTGGGATTGCACCGGAAGTCATTTCAAGTTTTTGGGTTTAGCCTTTATCATTCCTTCCATTTCAATTGGTTCAATGCTGTCTCCAATCACCGCGTAAACACTTTTACTAGAATTTCATTGGACGTTTCGTCGTTGTTTCAAGCGGCCTATGGGACGCGAGATGACTCCATCGGCTTTGCAAATTCGATTCAATGAGGTTTCTCAATATGCGTTTGTAGCAGACTGAACGGCAGGTCTTGGCGAGATGCTACGATCGGATTCATTGCCGTCACGCTGACTGACACCGCTGAAGTTGAACAATGGCGAAATTCTCGCCCCAGAATAAAAAGCAGGAAATCACAATGCTGAGTTTGACGCCTGCTTTGCTAGTATCAGTACAACAGCAGTGACACACCTGATACCGTCGGAAACAAGTCAGCAAAATAACGCAATTTGGCGACTGAAAATGCACCTCGCGGCATTTCTGGTACCACGGCCCGCAGCGTCCAGAATACGTCGAGTAGATCCCCATCATGATCACCATCAACAACGGCGACCCTTTCCCGCTCGGAGCGACACTCACGAAAGATGGGGTCAACTTTTGCGTGTACTCAAAACACTGCACGAAAATGCAGTTGCTACTTTTCGACCAAGCAAGCGACGGGTCTCCGTCGCAGGTGTTGACGTTGCACCGTCGCCACAACCGCACGTTCCACTATTGGCATATTTTCGTGCCGGGACTGACCGCCGGTCAGCATTACGCCTTCCGAGCCGATGGACCGTTCTCTGAGATCGACGGGTTGTGTTTTAACGCTGATGCCATCCTGCTCGACCCCTACGGAAAAGCTGTAGCTGTTCCAGAGACCTATCGTCGACAGCCTCCTTGCGATTCGTCCGCTGCAATCAAGGGCGCGATGAAAAGCGTGGTCGCGGATCTCTCAGCTTATGATTGGGGTGATGACAGGCCGCTGAGACGACCATTCAGCGAGACGATTATTTATGAAATGCATGTTCGTGGGTTTACCCAGCATGCAAGTTCGCTAGTTAGCGATCAACATCGCGGCACGTATCAGGGTGTTGTTGAAAAGATACCTTACTTACAACAACTCGGGGTGACAGCGGTTGAGTTGTTGCCAGTTTTTCAATTTGATGCCCAAGATGCTCCTGGCAAGCTCAACAACTATTGGGGCTACAACCCTGTTTCTTTTTTCTCGCCGCACGCAGCATACGCTTCGAGTCATTGCCCACTCAAAGCGTTAGATGATTTCCGTGACATGGTGAAAGCACTTCATCTCGCAGGAATCGAAGTGATTCTGGATGTGGTTTACAACCATACGGCCGAGGGCGGATCCGGCGGCCCAACCTTTTGCTTCAAGGGATTCCAGAACGATGCTTATTACATATTGACGCGTGACGCAGCGGGTCAAAATGAAAAAACGTATGCCAATTACAGCGGATGTGGTAATACACTCAATGCGAATCATGCGATCGTTCGGCGACTGATTCTCGACAGTTTGCGTTACTGGGTTCAAGAAATGCACGTTGATGGGTTTCGATTTGATCTCGCATCCATTCTCTCTCGAGACATTAACGGCGAACCACAAACCAATCCACCGATTCTATGGGATATCGAAACAGACCCCGTTCTATCCGGCACAAAATTGATTGCGGAAGCATGGGATGCCGCCGGGCTGTATCAGGTGGGCGATTTTTTTGGCGAACGTTGGAAAGAATGGAACGGGCGTTTTCGCGACGATGTGCGATCCTTTGTGAAGGGTGATCAAGGGTTTGCGGGATGCCTTGCACAGCGTTTCTTAGCCAGTCCAGATATCTTTGGTCACCGCAATCGCGAACCAGAACAGAGTGTCAACTTTATCACTTCTCATGATGGTTTCACGCTCAATGATCTTGTCTCCTACAACGAAAAGCATAACTTGGCCAACGGGGAAGGAAACCGTGATGGCCACAATGAGAATCTCAGTTGGAATTGTGGTGTTGAAGGTCCGACAAACGACGCCAAAATTGAAAGTCTGCGACTTCAACAAATTAGAAATCTGATAACCATTAACCTGCTCTCGTTCGGTGTTCCCATGCTCGTCATGGGGGATGAGGTTCGGCGAACGCAGCACGGCAACAACAATGCATACTGTCAGGACAGCGAACTCAGTTGGCTCGACTGGGATCTGATGCAAGAGAACTCTGGGCTTTTTCGCTTCGTGCAGAAACTGATTCAATTTCGTCGTGATTTACCGAGCAGGAATAACCCACATCTCACTCTTCCGGAGATTCTGGCGCCAGCCCCAATTAAGTGGCACGGTGTCGATTTGGGCAAACCTGATTGGAGCGAGCACTCCCACTGCGTGGCACTAACCATCGAGTCGGAGCAGACGTGGTATCACCTCATCTTCAATGCTTACTGGAAGCCGGTTGAATTTCAAATTCCGGACGTTCCGAACGATTTCAATCAGTGGCACCGAATCATTGATACCTCATTTGATGCGCCAGATGATATACGGTTGGAGGGCGTTGAGTTTGCAAAATCCTCCTACCTCGCCAAGTCGCGATCAACCATCTTATTGACGGCCAAGGCGTGCTGAGATTCTCGCTGCCCCGAAGGGCGAATGTGGGGGTGATTGATCAGGAATGCGACTGCTAAAAACTAGAGAGATTCTGGCTGCATCGTTCCATATGTCCATTGAATGATCGACGGCGGGTTCAATGACATTTGACCGACCCCTCGTTTGGCAAATTCACCGTCAACCTTGTAGGTCCATCCTTCACGTAGGCCAGTCTCACGATTACCGATTCGATTTACAAACGCCGTTGCACCGGATCCATTAATCACGGCACCGAGCGCCGTTACCTGTCTCATCAATTCTTCAACCGTTTGACCTTCCTTCACGTCATCTACCATGAAGGCGGCGGAGTTTTCGTTAGATTCAACCACGATGAGAACCTGATGCTCTTGTGGTTCGGGCCAGATGCCGTCTGCACCTTGGGTGACGGATCGCCAAAGGTCGTCTTCGAGAATTGACTCTGCTTGTCCCTCCTCACTTTGTTCTTGGTCAAGCGAAGCGCTCAGCTGATTGTCATCGACGCGGTTCGTTTCACACCCCGAAATCCCAAGCAGGATTACGGCAATGAAAAAAGCGACAGTCTTGGTTCGCATTGCGGGTCTAACCAATTCAAGAAGAATCGAGTTGAACAGAGTGTTGTAGGCGTTTCAGATCAAACACCTTTACACCGATTATCGGTCGGTTGGAGATGAGCCATGAACAAGAAAAACCGTCGCTCGCTGGATTGCATCGAGCAACGGTGATGACGTTCAGGAGTTTCCGTTATCGCATCATGATACTGACCGCATCAAGGTACTTCTGAACGGTCTCTGATGTGGTGTCCGCCCAGCTGGCCGTCTTGTGTCGCAAAACGGCTAGTTTCAGAGATTCAATTGCATCGGATAAATCATCCGGCAGCTCTGGAAGACCGGCGAAGGGTTGCACAGTCGATGATTCATCAGCAGTTGGTTGATCAAAAGTTGATGCGGCCGTTGCCTCGGAACTTCCTCCGACGGCGGTGAGTTCATCTTCGTCGCCAAAATCGGGACGTTCCGGAGCCGGGCCAGATGCTGCGCCGGGTTCGTCACCATACTCTCTTGTACGCCCACCACCTTGGGCTGGCAGCACAACATCTTCGTCTGTGTCGACGACCACGATCTCGCCCGATAGCGGTCGGTCTGACTCCACTGCTCCCAGTGCTTGCCAACGCTGGTCCCGCATTTGCGAAACACTCCAACTTTCTTTGGACGCACCCTCCAACCACAGCGGAGCATCGTCCCAATCAAGTGCTGCCAAAAAATGGCTCCAGTAAAGTCCATCATACGTTTCGTAGCTTGAGACGAATCGATCATGCACACGTCTGAGGCGACCCACATGCGGCGCCGTGACGCCGCCAACCCGGTTGGCCCATGCCTCGTCAGAGTACTGCTGCGATTTTGCACCCGATTCAATCAAAGCGTCCCGCCAATCGCTGACAATTCGACCCTTTTCCCAGTTCGTGGTGCTGATCAGTCGATTCCAAAGTCCGATGTATGGCAGAGCGATTTCTGCAATTTCAGGATCCTCATCCAAATGCGTCCCTCCATCGCTCATGGAAATATTATCCACTGCGTTTTCCCAATCTTGCTGAGAAGTATCTGGACCAGATTGGTCCGCACTTTGGACAGATTCCGCGCCATCAAGAGAGGATTCGTCTGGGTTCGACTCCTCCGTGGCTGAATCCTCGGTATCGAACGGTGGTTGATAAGAATCTTCAGGTGTCATGTGCGTTCATCATTGGAATTGGACGTAAAAAGGACTCCCCTACGCTAACCAATGCAAGATAGTTTGGTGAGGCGTCCAAGCCTGTTTTCCCATTCCTTCCCAGTTTTACCGGGTGGATCGAAACACCTGGTGAAGCTGTAGCGTGTGGAAAACCTGTCGGAATTCCGCAGTCTACTTGAACCCATCGTCTTGCCTATCAAAATTGGCGAATCGCCTTCGTTAAATTGACCGTTCATCTTGGTCTACTTTAGGTGTTTCCTTCTCATCGATGTGGACTCAAACCGACCATCGAACGACCCATTACCACCCCCCCTTTAGCGGAAACCACCATGCCTAATGATCCATTGCAAATTTCTAATCCTCTCAAAGACCGGATTCCGATGAACCTTCAATCTGATGCCTTCCAGCATGTCTTCCCCAAGTTTGTGGCCAACCTCATCATCTGTTTGATGTTGTCGTCCTCGGTATTTGCCGAACAAGCCAAACCCAATCTGAAAGTCGGTGAAAAGCTCGTGAGCACAACCACGAATGCTGCAGTAACGGAAACGGTCAAAACTGAGCGTGTCCTGCGCCATGCCGTCTTTTTCTCGTTCAAAGAATCATCCACTGCCAAAGAGGTTCAAGATGTTGTGGATGCTTTTGCCAAGCTACCCGGAGAAATCGAAGCGATCATCGATTTTCAGGCAGGTACGAATAATAGTCCTGAGGGCTTGGATGATGGTTTTACCCACTGCTTCCTTCTTACCTTCAAGGACGAAGCTGGACGAGCCGCCTACCTGCCGCACCCTGCCCACACTGGAGATTTTGCGAAAACGCTGCGTCCGCATCTCAACGACGTGTTCGTTATCGATTACTGGGGGCACGAGGACTCAACAGATGCTAATCGTGAGCTGAAGCACGCGGTCTTTTTCAAATTTAAAGATGACGCGGCGGCCGAAGCAGTCAAGCGAGTCGAGGATGCATTCGCAGCACTTCCTGGCAAGATCGATACGATCACTTCATTTGAATGGGGGCGGAACAATAGCCCCGAAAAACATGACGATGGTTTCACGCATTGCTTCATGGTGACCTTCGATTCCGACGCGGGCAGAAAACAATACCTTCCGCATCCCGACCATCTTGGATTCGTTGAGGTTCTCAAGCCAGTCTTGGACAAAGTCAGGGTGTTGGATTTTTGGTCGGACGGATACAAAGCGAAGAAGTGATTCTCACGTACCCGAGGGGTTCCGTTAACAAGGGTCGATGCATTGTCACATCGGCCTTTTTTCTTGCAGACACCTTGAAGCCGTTCGATTTAGCCCTGAATCTGGCGGATTCCATCTCGATCTTTTCGCAGCACTTTCTTGAAGTCGAGTGCTCAGTGCATTCGACTGGCGGAAAGGTCGTTGCTGATACCGCTAGGATGACGGAATGCCCCGCTTGACTTCACAACGAGTCCACGCGGAACCCGAGCTAGTCATAAATTGAATGATGGCTTTGAGAGATTTCTGGAACCGGGCTGATCGCTGGACCTAGTCATCGTTTGTTAGGTTACAAGGGTACAAAAAACGCCGACAGGAAGGGATCCTGCCGGCGATCAATTTGCCCTCGCAATGATAACGAATCGTTACCTACGACGAATTCATTCTCAGTGACTGATCTCAGTCACGGCTTCCGCCGCTGTTACGGTCGCGACGTCCACCGCCACCGCCACTGCGTCCACGACTTGGTCCACCACGTCGACGTCGAGGACGATCTTCGTCGCGATCGCTACGTTCTGATCGCTCTTCACCGTCCCCGCCACTTTCTCCTTCGGCAGGCGCCATGTCGTCTTCGACCCCAAGCTCTTCGAGAGCTCGTCGTCGGCTAAGCTTCACACGATCATGCTCATCAACATCAATGACCAAGACCTTCATCGCATCGCCAACATTGACGACTGAATCAATGCTGCTGATATAGCCGCTGCTTAATTCACTGATGTGGCAAAGGCCATCACGTCCGGGAAGGATTTCCACAAACGCGCCAAATTCCTTGATGCTGCTGACGGTGCCGTCATAGATTTTTCCAATCTGGACCGTTGCGGTGCATGCTTCGACAGATCGCAATGCTTCCTCAGCGGCTTCCTTATTGCTACTGGCGATCAGCACGGTTCCATCGTCATCCACCTCGATCACTGCACCGGTGGTCTCTTGGATGCCACGAATGTTCTTACCGCCAGGACCGATCAAAGCACCGATCTTGTCTGGAGCGATTTTTGTTCGCAACAAGCGAGGTGCCGTTGCTGAGATTTCTCGACGAGGGCGAGAAATCGTGGTCAACATCTTGCGAAGAATCTCGATTCGAGCTTCACGCGATTGCTTCAAGGTTGCGCGAATAATCTCTTCGCTAATACCGGTGACCTTCAGGTCCAATTGAATTCCGGTGATTCCGTTTTGAGTTCCGGCAATCTTGAAATCCATGTCTCCGAAGTGATCTTCGCTACCGAGGATGTCGGTCAATAGGACCCAATCATCAGCTGACTTGCGAACCAAACCGACCGAGATACCAGCAACTGGGTTGCTGATTGGAACACCCGAGGCCATCAGAGCAAGCGTGGCACCGCAAACACTAGCCATCGAGCTACTGCCGTTGGACTCGAGGATATCACTGATGACGCGGATGGTGTAGGGAAACTGCTCGGCGTCAGGAAGCACGGGGGCAACACTGCGCTCGGCCAGACATCCGTGACCGATCTCACGACGGCCAGGTCCACGAATTGGACGACACTCACCAACCGAGAACGATGGGAAGTTGTAATCCAGCATGAATTTCTTGCTGTATTCATCCATCAGGCCGTCCACACGTTGCTCATCCTTGGAGGTTCCAAGTGCGATGGTGACGAGGGCCTGAGTTTCACCGCGTTGGAACAATGCTGATCCATGAACGCGGGGCAGAAGATCGGTTTCGCAGTAGATCGATCGAAGGCTGGTGTTGTCGCGGCCATCAGGTCGAGTTCCCGCGGTGATCAAGTCGCGAATGACGGTCTCTTCCAAGTCATGCCAAACGCTACCGAATCGCTTGGTGCAGATCGCACCGTCGGCGGACGAATCTGGAATCACTTCTGATACGGCTCGTTCCTTCAGAGCGCGAACTGCATCTGCTCGATCTTGCTTACCAGCGGTCTGCTGGGCAGCCTTGAAGTCGGCGTAGTAGCTATCATGCAGACGCTGATAGAGTCCATCGTCCTCAGCGGGAACATACTCTTTCTTGACAGGGTTGACCTTGTTGTAAAACTCATCCTGCAGATCAATGACTTCCCGAATGGTGCTGTGAGCAAACTGAATTGCCTCGAGCATCTGATCTTCTGGCATCTCTTGGGCGAAGCCCTCGATCATTGCCACTTCCTCACGGGAGCCGCTGACGATCATGTCAAGTTCGCTTTCTTCCAGTTCACTGTGTGTTGGGAAAGCAACCAACTCACCGTCGATTTTTCCAACGCGAACACTCGCGATTGGTCCTTGGAATGGTAGTTCGCTGACGTGCAACGCCAAGCCTGCACCGTTCATCGCAAGGATGTCACCATCGTTCTGCAAGTCACTTGCGACGACGAATGCTTGAACCTGAACTTCGTCACGATAGCCAGTTGGCCAAAGCGGCCGAATCGGGCGGTCCATCAAACGAGCACTTAGAGTCTCTTTTGTGCTTGGACGGCCTTCTCGTTTGAGAAATCCACCTGGGAACTTACCTGCAGCGGCTAATCGCTCGCGGTAGTCGCAAGTCAGTGGGAAAAAGTCGAGGCCGGGCCGTGGATCGCTCGAAGCAGCGGCCACCAATACGACAGTTTCTCCATACTGTACAAGAACACAACCTGCGGCTTGCTTGGCAAGTTGCCCAGTCTCAAACGACAAGGTTTGCCGACCGATTTGTTTCTCAACACGAATTTTCTTTTCACTCACTTTTTATCTTCCTTCAACCTACAAAGACAACAACAAATACCCGAGTCCCAAACACGAAACATTTCGAGTCGATGGCTCAGACGGGATCAACAGGGTTCATTCACTGCAGAACCCTGCACCGAAGGACGTAACCTTCTTACATAACATGGATGAGAGATCAGAGACGCCATGCGTAGAGTGTTGCATCAAGCAACAGTTCACAGCGGAAAGCAACAGAGCTTCTGCCGCTGACAATCAAGCCGTACCACGTTTGACAGTGCGGCGTTGTCCCGCCTCGCCACAGAAATCCGGCGAGAGATGATCATCGAAAGACCGCCTTCAGTCGAGCGGCTATGACATCTTCGCTTGACTGCGGTCCGACCGGGCTATTTTCGAATGCCCAACTTTCCGATGATATCGAGGTATCGCTGTGGATCCTCACCACGCACATAATCAAGCAAACGGCGGCGACGACTGACCAGACCCAAAAGCCCACGCCGCGAGGCGTAGTCTTTGCGATGAGTTCGCATGTGTTCGGTCAACCCGTTGATTCGCTCAGTCAAGATGGCAATTTGCACCTCAGGTGAGCCTGTATCAGCGTCAGCTTTCTTGTGATCGCCGATAACCTCAGTTTTTCGCTCTTTCGAGATCGTCATACGTTTTTATTGCTATTACGTCGTTCCTTAACTCACATTTCAGAGCGGTAGTTTACCGCTGCCGCCGTTTTACGCAACGGCAAATCTGAAATCCTGTCCATTTCCAGGATGACAGGAGAGTACCCCACTGGGGCGACCGCCGATAGGGGCCATGTAGAGGAGGGGTCCAACGCTCACGCGTCATCCTGTGAAAGCAGTTCTGGGTGACTTCGAAATTGCTTCTGCATCCGCCGAAATGGATTGCGATCCGGTTTCAGCAGCAGGTTTCACTGGGATTTGACTCACCGTGCCTCTCATGAAACGCGGGAAATCAAGGGGGAAAAATGCAGTGAAGGTCCTCCGCACGCGAGTGCCGAGTGCTCGTTTGAGTAATGCAATCCGAGGTCTCGGAATGCAATCGACCCTACCGAACTACGCTCGAACTTGGGGGGATGCGCAATCCAACTTTGGCAGATTCGAAATCGGACGGTTAAAAATTGCCCAATCCGACCAGATCACCGGGCTGGATTTATCGAACCACACCACGCTGCAGCAGCAATGCGACAACCTCGGCAGCTAATTCACTGGGTGACTGACCGCTGCCGCCATCGAGAGTCAGTTCAGGATTCTCCGGTGCCTCGTAAGGGTCGCTGATGCCGGTAAAGTGCTTGATTTCTCCGGCTCGAGCCTTTTTGTAGAGTCCCTTCGGGTCTCGCTGTTCGCAAACCTCCAAGGGTGTATCCACAAAGACCTCAAAGAAATCACCCGCTCGCCCTCCCTGCTCCACGACCCGCCGAACGCGGTCACGATCCCGACGATAGGGGCTGACAAAAGCCGTCAACGTGATCAGGCCGGCTGATGCCATCAGGGAGGCGACCGAACCAATGCGGCGAATGTTTTCCTCCCGATCCATCTCGCCAAAGCCCAGGCCGAACCTCGTGGCAAATTCCTCGCCGTGCTCAACTGAGAGACTTTCCGTAGGCGCGCATAAGCCATGCCTAAGATTGTCACCGTCCAACAGCATCGTTCCGCAGCCGCGTTGGTGCAGTTGTCGGTCTAGCTCGTTTGCAATCGTGCTTTTGCCGCAGCCACTCAGGCCGGTGAACCAAACGACAGCCGCTCGATGCCCCAGACGCTGTTCGCGCTGTTCGCGGCCAACGGTGTGTTCGTGCCAGACAATGTCAGATGCCTTCGCCATTTTCTCTCCAGTTCAACACGCGGAATCTTTCCTCTCGAGCCTGCCCAAATTCAGGATAGCAATGAATGCTTCCAGTGGCGAATGTTCAGCATCAGCATACCCTGAATGCATTCAGAATACCCCGGGTGTTGTTCCAGCTTGTCGTGGGCATCACTGGTGAACGAACCTAACGCCGGCGAGATTCCTTGATAGGTCAACGAATTTGATCACTGCCTCGAAAGTATCGTTTGCTAAGTCGCAACAACAGTTCCTCAGCCATGGACAGCGATACCGTCGCATTGATCCTGCTCGGAACCGGCCACCCTGTCAGCCAAGGCGGGCACAGCAGCGGCTAGTAGGTCTCGGGATAGATAACGATCTCGATGCGACGATTTAGCGAGCGTCCCATCGGTGTCTCGTTCGTTCCCCGGGCACGGCTTGCACCCTGAGCAATGGCAAAAAGTTGTCCCGGGTTCATTCCCGAACGCTGCGTCATCAAGTCAACAATTGTTGATGCCTGAGCCGATGTCAGCTGAACCGGCGAAGAGGTGGCACTCAGATTGAGGGTTGAGCTATCTGCATACGCCTCCACGGCAACTCGCTGCCTGGGAAAGATAGCCATGATCTGGTTCGCAATCGGATCAAGAGCATTGGATGCCTGAGGTAACAGGCTTGCGGTTCCCGGTTGGAAAAGTCGATCCGAGGGAACAACAATCCGCAATAGATTGCCATCAGGAATCACTTCAAGTCCCGGTAGGCTCAGTTGTGAGGCCTGAAGTGATAGGTTTGTGTTTGGGGTGATCACTGCACCGCCCCGCATTTGGGAAGAGGCCTGCATGCCCCGAACCCGTGATTCGGCATCCGAAGCAATCTGTTTTGATGCTTCGAGTTGTTGGGAGACTGTTGAAAGTTGCTGCCGAAGCAATTCCGCTTCGTCCTTGAAAACCTCGGCCTTTTGCTCGCTTTGAGCTAGCTGAGTGTGTAGTTGGCGGTTGTTGTCATCAAGCAGCTGGACACGTCGATTTAGTTCGGTGACCTTCGCTTCGGCTCGGTTGGCACCCGCGGGACCCGGCGATAATTGCCATGCTCCGGACCCCGGAGCCGCATAGTAGGGATTCTGAGTGCAGCCACTGGGCAGGGCGACCGTGGCCACCAAAACGAATAGAATCGTTGAGGTAGCCCTCGGGCGGTTTGGCTCTTTTCGTAATGATGTAACCATCAAAATGTCCCTACAATGCCTTCGCCAGCGTCACGCACGCTTGTGAAAACCTTAGAGAGACACTGCAAATCAAGACAAGTGCAATTTCTTGAGCCGAAAGACGCAAAAAAAAATAATTTGTTTCCAGGGTGCCATTTGTTGCCAGGGTGCCAGTTGTTGCCAGGGTGCCATGATGCACGTCAATTTTCGGACCCCATCTCACTTCACGGACCTAACCGAGCTACTACCGCATGAAACTGAACCACTCCAGCGTGAAGCAACTTCGAGAGCAATTTCCTGCACTGAGCAAGGAAGTCAATGGACAGCGGGCGGTCTTTTTCGATGGGCCGGCTGGTACGCAGGTGCCGCAGCGAGTTATTGATGCGGTGGGAGACTATTTTATCAATCACAACGCCAATCATGAGGGTGTTTTTGCTACCAGTCGAGAAAGTGATGCCCTTCTGCAAAAAGCCCATCGAGCGGCCGCGGATCTGATCGGCACCGATGACGAGGATACCATTTCGTTTGGGGCAAACATGACCAGCCTGACATTCGCCCTTTCACGGGCGATTTCGAGGGACTGGAACCCGGGTGACGAAATCGTTGTCAGTCGCCTCGAACATGATGCTAACTTCACTCCTTGGATTCTTGCGGCTAAAGATCGCGGTGTGACCGTGAGAATGATTGATGTTGATCCAAGTGATTGCACACTGCGTCTTGATCAATATCAATCGGCTCTTAGCGACAAGACCAAGCTGGTCGCGGTTGGTTGCGCCTCCAACGCAGTGGGTACCGTTAATCCGGTCCAGCAAATTTGCCGGTGGGCTTCGGAGGTAGGGGCTTTATCCTTTCTCGATGCAGTCCACTATGCCCCTCACGCCCTGATGGATGTTGAGCAATGGCAGTGCGACTTTCTCGCCTGCAGCGCCTATAAATTTTTTGGGCCACATGTCGGCATCCTTTACGGGCGCAGGCCGTTGTTGGAATCAATTCAACCTTACAAATTGAGAACTGCCCCGGATTCGGTGCCCGGGCGTTGGATGACCGGTACGCAGAACCATGAGTGCATCGCAGGAACGCTCGCAGCGATCGAGTACCTCGCCTCGCTGGGGCATTCCGATCAGTCAACACAGGTGGGGCATCAGCGTGAGCGACTGAGTAACGCAATGGGACAGATTCGAGCCTATGAGCAGACGCTGCTGCACCAACTGATGCAAGGCTTGAGGGATCGAGATGAAATCAAGGTTTGGGGAATCACCGATCCTGATCAATTTGACCATCGTCTCCCCACCCTCTCAATTACACACCCACGTTTCTCGCCGCAGCAGCTCGCTGAAAAACTGGCCGAGGCTGGGATTTTTGTTTGGCATGGAAATTACTACGCCCTTCCCTTGACCGAAGCCATTGGTGTTGAACCAGAAGGAATGGTGAGGATTGGGTTGTGCCATTACAACACCGCTGACGAGGTCGCTCGATTGCTCGAGACGCTTGACCAGATTAGTGCCTCTGTGTAGGTCGGGCATCTCCGGATCGATCATCACCAGGTGATTCGAATCAGGTGAAGGTTGCGTGCCGCCAGCAGACGCTCGCTGTTGAATGGCTTATGGCGGCGCGGATTGCCTGTCCGTTCCATTTGGCTAATCAGCCAAAACTCGGGGACAGTGCTTGCTCGACTTTTTGGATCTCAGCAAAAAATTCCGTTTGCCAGAGGGAATTCCGTCGAGTTCCAGCCAGAGCAAAGCAGCGTCAGGGTAATTGCACTTCGAACCCTGAAGCCCTTCTGTAGAAGACCCCCGAGTAAGGAGAGTGTTGATTCACCGCCGGGCGGTTGGTCTTGGCGAACGCGCGAACCCTTACTGCATGATTGGCCAGAATGATTGGCCAGAATGAATGGCCAGGAGAATAACGATTGGCAGCTAACCTACTGGCTTGACTTCGATTCGAGTTGTTTCAGGAGTCGATCGAGAATGCCATTAACAAATCGGGGGCTGTTCGCCTCGCCATAGCGTTTGGCAAGTAGCACCGCCTCGTTGATCGCGACGCGTCCGGGGGTGACATCGTTCATCATTTCGTAAGCAGCCAGACGCATGATGTTGCGGTCCACAACGGCCATCCTCGAAAGTTTCCAATTATTGGCCAACGCATTAAGTTGCTTGTCAACGCCTTCAAGATGACTCAGCGTTCCCTCAAGGAGGTCAATTGCGAATCCAGTCAAAGCTCGACGGCCTTGCATTCGCGAACGAACGAAACGATGCATCGCTTCGGAGTCACGAGAACCGTTGAGGTCCGCCTCATAGAGCATCTGGAGAACAATCTCGCGAGCGCGACGACGCGTTGACATGCACAGGGACCGTGTTCAGGAGTGGAACGGAAATTCTTCCGGTGGAGGAGAGGGTCGGAGATTGTAGACATTGCCACCTAACGCGCCGATTGGGCATCCAGCTGCAAACCCCGGGTGAAACACTCTCAGGCGGGGTCATGTGCAGGTATTGAGGCATTCTGATGAAGAATCGCCAGACTCTTTTTTTAACAAAGGCCGCTCTCCACCACACTCGGCTTTGGGTTTCATTAAATTAGGTTGATGGATGTGGTTTGATGGATGTGGTTTGATGGGGGTGGTTTGATTGGGGTCAATATTTTGACTCCGGTTCTAATTTTTCACCGTTTGATTCTCGTGGGGCTAATGCAACGCAGTAGTCTGCATGAGTCGTAAGGTGACAACCTTCGGCCAGGAACTGTCAATCACGAATTCGTAAATCGCTTGGCGTCTCCCCCGTTTTCAGCTTGTTCAAACGCCATCTTTCTCACGTCAAAACCCTTTTATTGAATTGATTGAGACCATCATGCCAAACCTCAAGATTTTCGCGGCTCTGGGCATCGCGATGTTTCCCGCGTTCCTGGAATCCAGTGCCAAAGCCGAAATTAAAGTCGGCGCGGCAATTGTGGATGTCACTCCCGATCAGTTGCCAGTTCTGGTCAACGGGGGCATGCTCTCTCGAAGTGCAGATGAGATAAGAACGCGAATTAATGCTCGAGCCATTGTGATTAATGATGGTCAAGAATCTCTCGCGATCGTGGTGGTCGATAGTTGCATGCTGCCCCGAGTGTTGCTGGATGATGCGAAAAGGCGTGCATCGGCTCGGACCGGGATCAAGCCGGAGAATATTCTGGTGTCCGCGACCCACACCCATTCAGCCCCTTCGGCTTTTGGCGCTCTTGGAACAGAACCCGATGCAGCCTATGTGCCACTGATTCGTGAACGGATTGCCGAGGCGATTGAGCAGGCTCAGGCAAATGAACAGCCAGCCACCGCAGGCTGGGGTTCTACCGAGGCGGCCGAATTTACGGCGTTACGAAGATGGGTGCGGCGTCCTGATCGGGTCGATACGGATCCTTTCGGAAATGAGACGGTCAGGGCCAACATGCATGCTGCTCGTGATTTGGATCTCGTCACCGGCCCATCGGGTCCTGAGGACCCCGAGTTATCAATCCTCGCGTTCCGTGCAATTGATGGGACACCCATTGCCGCACTGGCTAATTTCTCGATGCACTACTTTAGCGACCAGCCGATCAGCGCTGATTACTTTGGTCTCTTTTGTGATGGCCTCAAGGAGCACGCTCAGAAAGATGCGTCTGCCAGTCAATTTGTCGGAATCATGTCGCACGGATGCAGTGGAGACATCTGGCGTCGGGATTATATGACATGGAATGGCCAAGATCCCGCCACGATTGAAAGCTACACACAGGGCCTGCTGAAAATCGCCACGGCCCTCTACGATTCGATTCAGTACCAAGAGATTGATGACGTTGAGATGGCGCAGGCCGAACTCGACATGAAATATCGTGTTCCGAACAAACAGATGTTGGAGTGGGCGCAGAAAATCCTGAGTGAAATGGAAGGACCCACGCCTGCAAACAACGAGGAAGTCTACGCGAGAGAACAGGTTCTTCTGCACCAAATGCAAGAGACTCAAGTGATCGTTCAGGCGATTCGCATCGGACCGTTTGCCATCTCGACAACGCCCAACGAAACCTACGCACTGACGGGCTTGAAGATTAAGCACCAAAGTCCCGCGGAGAAGACCATGGTGATTGAATTGGCAAATGGAGCCGACGGCTACATACCGCCGCCAGAACAGCATCGACTGGGTGGGTACAACACTTGGGCCGCGCGATCGGCAGGACTTGAAGTCACCGCTGAACCCCGCATCGTTTCGGCTAATTTGGGTTTGTTGGAAACCGTTTTTGGAGCCAATAGAAAGCCCCAGCGGCAAACCGTTGGTCCCGCAGCCAAAGCGTTGCTGGACCACTCACCGATGGCTTATTGGCGTTTCAATGAAACCGAAGCACCCGTCGCCATGGACAGTTCCCCCAATCATCACGATGGAACCTTCCAGTCCGATGTTTGCTTTTACTTGGAGGGTCCTCAGGACGCCGCGTACACGCAACCCGATGATCTCAATCGATGTGTCCATTTTGTTGGCGGCAGAATGAGGGCTCGGCTTGAAAATGCCAACCAAGATTACACCCTGGTGGTCAATGTTTGGAACGGCATGCCAATTCAAGCGAGAGAGACCACTGGCTGGTTCTTCTCCCGAGACCACGCGCACGCAATTAGCGACTTTGGCGAACATCTGGGAATCGGCGGAACTGCAACAAGCCCCGGTCACCTTCTGTTTCAATTCGGAAATGACGCTCCGCTGATTGGTAAGACGAGTCTCAATCGCTGGCAGTGGTATCAGGTGCATCTGGTCAGGAAAGGTAATCGAGTTCAGGTTTACCTCAACGATCAAACCTCTCCAGAAATCGACGCAGAACTGCCCTCCTCGCCTGCACTGTCCATCAATACCTACTTTCTTGGTGGTCGAAGCGACAATCAAGCCAATTGGCAGGGCAGTCTTGATGAAGTGGCGGTCTTTGATCAAGCCATGAGTGATTCGGAGAGGAAATCAGTGAGTGTTCGTCCAGCGAAATGAATGGGTCACAATGAGTGTCCATCACGCCCTTTGTGACCGATACGTGCTGGGTCATTTGCCGAGTTCGAGTCGCCAGCCACGCAGCAGGACTTTAAAGCTTTATGCAGAGCAACCATCGTTGGCCAAGCAAGTGAACGCCTCTCTTGGTTCTTGTTTTTCTCTCCGAAAAGAGCACTCAGGTTCGACGGCGGGTTACGCCGCATCGTTGCTGGGATGCCGTAGGCCGCTGGTCATTGAATGAATGTCCGGGGCCGCATTGGACTCATTGGTCTTCATGAAAGGTAACGTCCCCCGATTGATCAAGAGTTGATTTTTGGGGCATTAAAAAAGGCAGCCCTTGGCGGACTGCCTTTCAAAAGTTTACGCGTGAATTCACTGTTTCATGCGTTCCGGGTTGATGCGTCGCGAGTTGATGCGTCACGGGTTGATACGTTCGTCAAGAACATCAGCGCTGTGCACAGACGACACTAGGCTTTGGCATCAAAGTTTCGCGAGGTGCGGCTCATCAATGCATTGGCTTGATCATCTCCCACGAACCGCTCTTTCTTCGGATCCCATTTGAGATCGCGACCCAGCATCAACGCGATGTTGCATAAATGACAGGATGTCATCGTGCGATGATGTGTCCAGACATCGGAAATTGGTTTGCCGCGATCGGCGACACAGTCAAAAAAGTTCTTCATGTGACTGCCGGGTTGTTTGCCCTTGCACATCTTGACGATTAGCTCGTCAAGCTCCTCACGATCTGAATCGGTCAGGGCCTGATAGGGCGTTCCTTCGATCTTGCCGCGATTAACAAAGATTCGCCCTTTCTCGCCCTCAAAGAGGATCCCGTTGCCGAAATCAACGTTGTCACCTTCTCGCTTGTAATGATTGTTCACGTTCATCACCGATCCGTTCCCGTAGGTGAGGTCGATGCTGAAAGAGGTTGCTGTATTGAAAGCGTTGGGCAGTGCGGTGTCTCCATTAAGAAAATTTTCCCAATTGAAGTCCTTGGGGACGCTCTCAGTGAATTTCCCTGAACCGGAGACATTCACCGGTCCGTCTTCACCGGGCGCCAATGCCCATTGGGCGATATCGATATGATGGGCCCCCCAGTCGGTCATTTTTCCGCCAGAATACTCAAAGTACCAGCGAAACATGCGGCGTCTTTGCTCTGAATAACCAACGAGCGGCGCGGGGCCCACCCATAGATTCCAGTCGATGTCATTGGGGGCGTCTGTATCGGGGAATGGGCCATCGGAAGGAGCACCGCCGATCGCAACGTACGCATTGACGTTTTTGCCCAGTCGCCCACTTTGCACCATTGCAATCGCAGTCAGAAATTTATCCTTGGAGCTTCGCTGCTGAGTTCCAACTTGGAAGACACGACCGGTCTCCTCGACCACTTTTCGGATCTGCTTTCCCTCATCAATGGTCAACGTCAGTGGCTTTTCACAGTACACATCCGCGCCGCTTCGAAGCGCCGCAATGGCAATCGGTACATGCCAATGATCGGGTGTGCCAATCGTTACGACATCAGGCTTTTCCTTTTCGAGCATCACTCGATAATCGCGGTAGGTGTTTAGCTTCCCGCCAAACGCCTGATTGAACTCTTCGGCGTGAACATCGTCAACATCGCAAACGGCGACCATCTCAGCGTACTTTGCTGCATCACGCGCAATCGAACCGCCTCGGTTGTAACGCCCGCGACTTCCACCGACGCCTACTGACGCAAGCCTTAGTTTCTTGGAGCCATCTTGTGCCATCGCCTCGCTGGATACAGCCAAGGCTGATCCTGCTGCGGTGGCTTTGATAAATCCCCGTCTTGATGAAACCATCTGGCTCAACTCCTCTTTTATTAAGTCATGGAAAAATGATTCATGGTCAAATCTCTGCTGCTGCAGCATAGCGAAGATACCTGCCGACCGCAAAAATACGGATTTTCTTTCCGTTGCGATTTGCGGCCTGCATCCAGTTTCAGGCAAATTACTGCTGCAAAGTCATGGCCTTTGCGATGGTTGAGTGCTGATCTGAATAAATGGGCGTTGCTGCCGGCTTTTGTCTTTTTTTCAGGGCTAGGATTTGAATCGTGTGCGTCAGCGTAATTTGCTCATTAGCCAAGGCTTCGGAAGGGCCAACGAACTGGTAGAAGAATCAGGTCTGATTAGCGATCGTTATCACTTGCAGAGGATGTTGTTGAGACCAAGGTGTAAGGAATTCTCGGATGCGCATTTTGGCTAAGCATTGAATCGGTCAATACCTGATGCCCAGTCACGTGTCATCAGTCGCGTGTCACCAGTCGCGTGGCATCAGTCGCGTGGCATCACTATCACGGATCAGTCCCTGGGTGGATCACCCGTCGACTCCTTGATTGCCGGCCGACTAGGCTGCTGTCTGCTAGGCGGTAACTCAGAACCGGGAGACGCCTTTGAGGTGGTGGGCGGGCTGGGTCAAATCAATTTGATTAAATCGGCCGCCGTTGCACAAAGCTGCTCGGCTTGGGTGGGATCATCGGCTTCCGCGATTAACCGAACGATTGGTTCGGTATTGCTTCCGCGAACAAGCAACCATTGGTTGGGCCACGCCAAACGAAGTCCGTCCCCGGTTTGTGTCTCAGCCTCGGGGAAATGTTTTTCAAGTCGAGCAAACAGTCTGGGAAGGTCGGCTGTTGAGATTGCGGCTGTCGTTTTGTGGATACTCAGCTGAGGTAACGCATCAGCAAGCGCAGCGAGCGATTTTTCAGTCGATGCCATTAGGTCAAGTACTTGAGCCATCCCGACGAAGGAATCACGAACGTAACCAACTCGAGGATCGATTGGACCTCCATTGCCTTCACCACCATAAACAGCCTTGTTTGCGATCATCATGTCAGCAACATTCGCCTCACCCACTGCGCTTCGCAGTGACTGAACTCCTGCGTTTTCAGCTAGTCGTTCGCTCATGCCGCTCGTCGCACCGTTAATCACAATGGTGCCCCGAGTGCTTGCTTGAGTTAATGCCCGCTGAATGCAGAGGGCTAAGGTAAATTCCTCGCCAATGTAGCGACCCTCCGCATCCACCAATGCGAGGCGGTCCGCATCAGGATCTTGGCAAAATCCGATGCAACAGTTTTCTTCCCTCACCTTCTGTGCGATGCCAGTAAGGTTCGATGCGGTGGGCTCGGGGGGATGGGCAAATTGGCCAGTTGCTTCGGCTCCAACAGCCACTAGTTCGCATCCAAGTGATTCAAGTAAACGTCGGCCCAGCAGTCCACCCGCACCATGGTTGCTGTCGAGTAGAACGCGAAAGTTGCTTTGTCGAATCGCGTTGACGTCAACGGTTTTTAGGACGCGATCCAAGTGAGGTGAATGGGGATCCTTGTCGACCACAGCCTCGCCGAGCTGATCATAGGCAACCCAAGAAGCTTCATTGGCAAAATAGGCCTCCCTGACGGTTGCACCGGTCGCGCCGTCGAGAACGCGTCCGGTTGGGCCAAAAAGCTTGATTCCGTTGTAGGGCGATGGATTGTGGCTCGCGGAGATTTGCACCGCACCTGCCGCCTTGCGTTCCTGCACCAAAACGCCCAAGGTTGGCGTTGCGATGACATCCACATCGATGCATTGACGACCACAGGCGGTTAACGCAGCGATCAGGGCCCGGCTGAGCATGGGTCCGCTCTCTCGGCCATCTCGACCGACCAAGACAGCGCCCGCTGGTAGTTTTGATGCGTAGGCCGCGGCAAAACGAGCAGCCACATCGGGTGTCAGCGTTTCGCCCACAATCCCGCGTAAACCGCTAACACTGATGATCAATTCACTCATGGGTGCCTCACTGGATTCAACATTGCGAAACGAGATCCTAAACAAATACAATCGCCTGCGAGAAGCTCAAACGAGGTGGCTGGTCCTCAATTGGGAGGATCGGGATTGGGATTGGGATTGGGATCGGGTTTGGGATCGGGTTTGGGATCGAGTTTGGGATCGGGTTTGGGATTGGGATTGGGATTGGGATTGGGATTGGGATTGGGATCGGGATTGGGATCGGGATTCGTATGTCATTTGACCCCCGGCCATCCATGTCCAACAAGATCTCGGCCAAGCGAATGAGGGGTTGGAGATGATTGCCTGCAGCTGCAATTGAACTTGCTTCAGTGAATTCGGGGCCCTGCCAAGGCCACGGACTGAAGGCTTTCACCTAGTTGAATCCTTGTCCTCAATCGAGAATCTTCGAATTTAATTTCAATTTAACCACGTCGTCACGCAGGCCACTCCTCGGTAAAACAACTGTCCTCGCAGCCGATATGCGAAAATGATTCACGCACGTTGAGTCGAGAGAGACAACGTGCGTGAATCTGAACACGTGTTCCGGCTTGCGACCTGCAACTTAAGCCTACATGCGAACAAGTCAGACATGAACTCACCAGAGATACTTCAAGCCGCCCTTGCCGCTGTTGATCAGGCAGCCTGTGATGGATCAATCAGCGCCACTGCAGTGGAAAATATTCGTGCTTGGTTGACGGAACCGCGATACGGAAAATACCGAGAGGAGCTTATTTGTCATATTACTGATGGCAAATGGCAGGCGCTCGATGATGCCTTCTGGACCATCATCCCCTTTGGTACCGGCGGACGACGGGGACGCATGTACCCCATCGGCTCGAACGCCATCAACGATCGAACGATTGGCGAGAGTGCTCAAGGACTCGCTAACTACGTTCGCCACTACACCAATCGTACCAGTGGACTGTCGTGCGCGATTGCTTACGACACCCGGCATCGTTCTCGACATTTCACTGAGCTGTGCGCAGGGATCATGGTGGCGGCGGGATTTAAGGTCTATCTACTTGATGATTATCGCGCCACACCACAGCTGTCGTTCGCTGTTCGACACAAACAATGTGATTGCGGAATCATGGTGACCGCTAGCCATAACCCACCCAGTGACAATGCGGTCAAGGTTTATTGGTCCAGCGGGGCACAGGTGTTGCCACCACATGATCAGGCAATTATCGACCGCGTGATGTCCTGTCAGGAAATCATTGCTGTCCCCTTTGCAGAGGCACTTGCCGATGGTCGTGTCGAAGTTGTCACCGATGAAATTGACCAGGCCTATTTCGAAGCGGCATCAGCCTGTGCGTTTGAAGGTCCCCGAGACGCTCGGATTCTCTACACGCCGCTGCACGGTGTGGGGTCAGCAGCTGTCGTGCCCTTGCTGAAACGCGATGGATTTCAACAGGTGGTTATTTATGAACCACACCGAGAACCAAGTGGTGATTTTCCCAACGTGCCCGGTCATGTGTCGAACCCGGAAAACAAGGCGGTTTTCGATGAGCCAATCAAGATGGCTCAGGAGCAGAATTTTGATCTCATTCTTGCTACCGATCCAGATTGCGACCGAATTGGTTGTGCGGCACCAATAGGAATGGATCGATCTGGTCCTTGGACAACATTTACAGGAAATGAGATCGGTTCGATTCTGACTGAATTTGTGCTTAGTCAACGATCCAAGGAAGGAACACTTTCCGCTGACCACTATATCGTCAAGACCCTGGTGACCACCGAGTTGACTCGGCGTATTGCTGAGAGTTACGGGGTGCGATGCGAAGGCGATCTTTTGGTTGGTTTCAAGCACATAGCTTCGGTCATTGATCGCGAGGGACCAGACCATTTCGTTTTTGGCACGGAAGAATCGCATGGCTATCTCGTTGGGCAATATTGCCGAGATAAAGATGGTGCCGTTGCCTCGATGCTGATGAGCGAACTCGCTGCGGACCTGAAGCAGAAAAACCAGTCCATGCACCAATACCTTGGCCAACTGTACCAAAAACATGGATGCCACCGCGAAGAACTCATCAACTTGGTGATGGAAGGCAGTGAGGGGATGGCTGCAATCAAGAGACTGATGCAAGCTTTCCGAGACAACCCTCCAGAATCGTTGGCAGGAATTCCCGTCAGCCAGATACGTGATTACCAAGCCAACACCGTCACCGATACAAAAACCGATGCGCAGAGCACACTGGTCGGTCCAACTGGTAATTTGGTCATTATGGATCTAGAGCAGGAAGGCAACTATGTTGCCGTTCGTCCTAGTGGTACTGAACCCAAAATAAAACTTTATGTTTTCACTCGCCTCACGCCAGCTGAGTCAAAGCCTCTCGAAAAGGCGTCCGAGGTTCTCGGTCTTCGCATGCAGGAATTAGAGCGTGATGTCAGGGAATACGCAGCGAGAAACGCCTAGCGGATCCCTTTCAACTTGATCAAGAAACTCACAGCAAGCCGTTGACAAGAATTGACCTGTGAGCAGATCGTCTGCCGGTTTGCCTTGGCTGCATTGAACGGATTTGCAACGAGACAGTGTTGGAGATTCTTAATTGTGTTTGCACGCGGCAAGTGAAAACGCAAAAAAAAACGGACGAGTGAAGCCCGTCCCGTTCTGCTTTCAGTTGCCTGAGGTGTCGTGGTTAGTAGCGTCCGCCGCCACCGCCGTAGCCTCCACCGCCACCGCCTCCGCCGTAGCCACCACCGCCACCACGAGGTGGGCGAGGCCGGGCTTCGTTGACTTTCACAGAGCGGCCAGCAACATCCGCCCCATCCATGTTCTCAATTGCGTCCTTTGCGTGCTCAGCGTCGGCCATCTCGACGAATGCGAATCCTCTGGATCGACCAGTTTCGCGATCCATGATGATGTTGACAGCTGTCACTTCCCCGTACTGCTCGAAAGCGCTTCGAATGTCTTCATCTGAAGCGTTGAACGAGAGATTACCTACGTAAATGTTCGTCACAGAACTAACCCTAAATCATTACCACCTTTGAAACGACCCGTTTCAAACACTCGCCAGATTCGAGAAAGAAAACGGTTCAAACTAGAAATCACGGCGAACGAGGTGGACAAAACTTAGAAGAAGCGTGGCAGAGTGTCACAGGGCAGTCAATATAACGCCACCGACTCGCTACCCCATTTTCAGGAATTTTCCGACGGAGCAGGAATTCTGATTCAGAGCAAAACTTGCTGTTTTGCAACGGAATTGCAAGAAGGTACTTCAGCGGTTGCAGGACCGGTGCCCCTGCGTATCGCTGCGTATCCCTGTGCATCGCTGCGTATCCCCGTGTATCGCTGCGTATCGCTGTGTGTCCCTGTGTATCGCTGGCATTCGGATCTGATCTTCCAGCTCGGTCCATGAGTCCCCTGTGACTGTTTCGGATGGTGGCCTCTGTCAGCAGAAACTAACCAAGGCGGGGGAGATTAACCGGTTTCCTTTGCTCTAGATCATTGATTTTTTGAGGAATCTGCTGACTTCAAGGTTGTTGCCCGATTCTGAATTTTCGGGATAGAAATGAAAAATTCACGAAGGCATCACAAGTGTCTAGCAACCTATGGAATCAATCGTCCATTACAATCTCAGCTTGATCCAGTCGCCTCGGCAATTTCGGAGTCCGCGTACGTTTCCGAAAGATGCAGGCAGCCACAACCCCACCCAAACTCTCCAGATTATTGCGACATGAAGAATTTAATGCCAAAGATATTTCTACCAAGCCTCGGCCGTTTTTCACTTGCCACTTGTTTAGTGGTTTCGGCGGCGTTTCCGGCCTTGGCTGCAGATCCACCTGCAGGCTTTCAGCCGATTTTCGATGGTGAATCCATGAAGGGTTGGCATGCACGCCCGCACTTCAGCCCCATTAAGCTGGCTGAGATGGAGGAGGGGGCTCGGAAAGAGAAAATGGATCAATGGATGGCTGATGCCAAACAGCATTGGACAATCGAAAATACCGAGTTGGTCAACGACGGACACGGTGCTTACCTTGTCACAAATAAAGACTACACCGATTATGAGCTGATGCTCGAATACAAGACGGTTGCTCGAGCCGATAGCGGAATTTACCTCAAGGGTAACCCGCAGGTGCAGATCTGGGATTACACCGACGAAGGTAAATTCAAGCTTGGTGCGGACCTCGGTAGTGGTGGACTTTGGAACAATAGCGCGGGAGCCGCTGGTAAAGACCCTTTCGTTCTTGCTGACAAAGCATTCGGAGAGTGGAACCAATTTCACATCACTCAAATTGGCGCCACAACCACAGTGCGACTCAATGGCAAGCTTGTCGTCGATTCCGCTGTTATGGAAAACTTTTGGGATCGTTCGGCTCCTCTCTTCCGCTCGGGGCCAATTGAGCTCCAGACGCACGGTGGTGAAATCCGCTGGCGAAATATCTGGGTGAAAGAACTATCCCCTGAAGAAGCAAACTCACAGCTCAGTGGACATGGGGCAAAGGAATTCACTTCCCTTTTCAATGGCACCAACCTTGAAGGATGGCAGGGCAGTGTTGAAAACTACCAAGTGGTTGATGGCGCGATCCAATGCAAGGCTGGCAAAGGAGGAATGCTGCTAACGGCAAAAGAGTACGCCAACTTCGTTGCACGAATTGAATTCAAGCTTCCACCTGGTGGGAACAATGGTCTTGCAATTCGATCCCCGGGCCAAGGCGATCCCGCCTATTCAGCGATGTGTGAACTGCAGGTTCTCGATTCTGAACATCCCAAGTATGCAAAACTCGACCAACGCCAGTATCACGGTAGTGCCTATGGAATGGCTGCAGCTCATCGTGGATTTTTGCGTGACGCCGGCCAATGGAATTTTCAGGAAGTTACCGTTGACGGAAGCACAATCAAGGTTGTGTTAAACGGTAACGTTATCCTGAATGCTGATCTGAATGAGGTTTCTGATTACATGGGTGGTCGTCCTCATCCAGGCAAGGATCGAACGAGTGGTTTCTTCGGATTTGCGGGTCACAATGACCCGGTGGAATTCCGCAATGTTTCGATTCGTGAACTCCCATAGCTGACAGCTTGCCAACATGGAGAGAACTCGTCGACACAAAGTTTTGGCGAATGGGAGCCAGTTGAAATCGAGTCACTGATAAAGGCGTCGCCGAGAGATTCTTGGTGACGCCTTTTTGGGTTCCCCTCTGTCACTACGATTTTTCGGCCCCCGACTGTGCTCAAGACGCCGCAAGGGATCAGCGTGAAAGATCGTTTCCCTCAAGAAACTTCAGCAGTATCTGTTGGTCGACTTGATGTGTTGCACCATGGCCCTGGTTGAGCATCTTGAGGTGAACGACGTCGCCTTTGAGGTAACTGAATGCCTCCACCCCACCAAAGACATTGGAGGGTTTTTGCAATTTCTTGCCGCGATATCCCATATGACGCGCCCAGAGATAGGTTGACGTTTCTGCAGCGAGAAAGGCCAGTTTTCCGTTCTTTGCGGGGATCGCCGGCGATGGTCCACCGTTGTAAGGAACAAGTCGATCTTGCACACCTGAAATGTTCAGGAATCGTTTCCCCTTGGCCGGTTCGGCAAGCTCGCGGTATTGATTGCCGTCACCTTTCGCTTTGAATGAGCGTCCATCGTGTTGCCAGACATTTAACTGGCTGACACCCGAGATGTAATTCTTGATCTGCTCCATTCTGCTTTCAATTGCCAGCTGATTCACTAGCGCTGCTCCATTGGAAGCACCCATGACAGTAACGTTGTTTGGCTGAACATTTTCATGCTCGGATAAAGTGGAAATAATCGCTTCGATGAAACGAAGATCATTCGCCTTGGATCGTTCAGAAATAATGTTCCAGCTTTCGCGATAGCCTTGCGGGAACACCATGATGTAACGCGAGGCTATTTGGTTTCGTTTGCGTGTGAAACCTCGCATCGCATCTCGCGCGTTACCACCGTTGCCGTGAAGGAAAATGAATATCGGTAATTGCTTCGCCCGGTTACCTACCTGCGGTAGGCGAACATGGTAAGGACGATCAAAGTCAGTCTCTTGAGACCATGTTTGGGTTACGAAATACTCACCGCTTGTAAGCGGCCCCGGTTCTGTCTCGTCGCCTTTTAGCGTAGTCGTGCTCATGAATTGAAACGTCAGCAAGCAAATCCAACTCAAGTGTAACTTTCGCATGCTCATACTCCGCAAAGATTGATCGGGTTGTTTTGGGCGGCCAACAAGTTCGCGGGATTTTTTCAGTAATCCACGAAAGCTCAAGTCAGTCGTCTTAATCACCAGCCAAGATCTTTCAGCGATCGAGTACTCTTGCGAAGGCAATGGTCAGAGAAAGCTTGAGCTGCTTTGATGTAAGGAATTCGCTGGTGTCAGAGACGTCTTCGTTTTGTTCGGTTGATGAATCGTTTTCCAGCGACCAAGCGGTAGGCCGCCAGAGACTGAGCAATTGTTTTCAGCCAAATCAGACGTTTCTGTTCAGGTTGTTGGGATGGCTGTCGTTGGATTGCCGGGTTCTGTTGAACGGCAATGCTAAGCGACTCGGCGACGATATTTGCGAACAAGCTTGTAGGCGGGTGGCCACCTGTGCAATCCCGGGTTTGACATGCCGAATCAATCAGCATCGCGTCGATGCATACGAAGTCGGCTTGGTAGGTTTCTAGTTGCTTGATGGGATGGTGAGGCTTTCGGTCACGAAAAAGCGGCGGGTGAAACTTGTTCATCCGCCGCTTTCCAATCATCAATTACTTTTAAACAAACAGCAGGATGGTGCTCAAAGGATCCATCCTCTTTGCTGGTTTGACTTTGGAGCTATTATCGATTGCCTCTCGGGTTCAATGGCAGAACGTTTGCTCGCTCGGCATACGCCTGCCACATTGCAGCCATTTGCTCGGTCTTTTCGGGCATTTCTTTGCTAAGATCATGCTGCTCGCTGCGGTCCTTGGCAATATTGTAGAGTTCCCATTTGCCTTTGGCTCCCATGGCAACCAATTTGAAATTCCCCGCCCGGACGGCGCGGTTTCCTTCATGTTCCCAATAGATGGCTTCTCTTTCAATTTGCTTTCCGAGGAAAGCTGGCAGAAGGCTTTTTCCTTCCATTGGTTTGATGGTTTGTCCATCATGGAACGTCTTGGGATAGGTGGCATCGGCGAGATCAACCGCCGTTGCCATGAGATCAACAAGATGGCTAGGTGTTGATTCCAGCTCACCTCGCCGCTTGATTTTGCTTGGCCAATAAGCGATCAGCGGGGTTGAGATTCCACCCTCGTGAACCCAGTGCTTGTATTCACGAAACGGTGTATTGGAAACAGTCGCCCAGCCGCGTCCATAACCGATGGCGGTATCAGCAGGACCTGCCATTGAACCCTTTCCCGTCCTCATGCGAAATCCGTCCCGAGACTGAGTGGGGGTCATGTTTGGCTGCAGGTAGTCATCACCTAGTGGCTTGAGGGATGGCTCTTCGGCCCGTGGTCCACCCTTGCCGCCTCGGCCATAGCCTTCCGCGCAACCACCGTTGTCTTGGAAGTAACAGATCAGGGTGTTGTCTAGTTCGCCCGTGTTTTTCAACGATTCAATGATTCGTCCGATGCCCTGGTCCATGCTGTCAATCATTGCGGCATAAACCTCCATGTTTCGTTTATCCCACTCCCAGTGCTCCGATTCTTTCCAGCCCTCGGGCATTGGCCAGAGGTCGGTGCTGGATTCATCGATCAGTCCAAGTTCAATCATGCGCTGATATCGTTCTTTTCTGATTGCCTCGTAACCCTCGTCGTAACGTCCTTCATACTTTGAAATATCCTTTTCTAACGCGTGCATTGGCCAATGCGCCGCCGTAAAAGCCACGTACAAAAAGAATGGTTGTTCATGGGAGGCTTGATGGTGATCATGGATGAACCGTGAAGCATGGTCAGCGATGGCATCGGTGTAATAGTACTCACCATTTGCCATCTGGCTCGGCAGGTAGTCGGGGTCGGCGAATGGGCTAACGTATTTGTTACCGCGGGTCAGCGTGTTGGGATCGAAGAAACTTCCAGCACCGTGAATAGTTCCATAGAACCGATCAAAGCCCCGCTGCCTCGGCCAATTATGCTTGTCAGCCTCGCTTTTGGGATCTACCACTTTGGTGACGTGCCACTTGCCTGACATGTACGTGCGATAGCCGGCGGTCTTCAATACTTCGGAAAGTGTTACGCACTGGCGATTGAGATCACCTCGATAACCATCCACACCACGATCATTCATCATGTGGCCAACGCCGGCCTGATGCGGGTACAGGCCCGTTAGCAAGCTTGCACGCGTTGGGCAGCAGCGGGCGGTGTTATAGAATTGAGTGAAGCGAACTCCATCCTCCGCAAGGCCGTCTAGGTGAGGGGTCGAGATTTCACTCCCGTAACAACCAATGTCCGAGAACCCCATGTCATCTGCCATGATGTAGATAATGTTGGGACGGTCTGCCGCAACTGCAGGGGCGGCAATCGCCAGCGACAAGAAGGCGAAGGAAGCAACGAAAGTGATTATGCAACGCGAGAACGAGGACATCAGTAACCTATTGAATAAAGATGGAACTTGATCTGACAAAACAGGATCAGGTGATTCGACGAGCCATTCCGCCAATCCCCACCGGTCAAAAGTAGTTTAGCGGATCGAGTCTTGTTGATCCGGTCGAACTGCTGTTTTTTTTAAACACATTTGGCCAACGCCAGACCCTAGCCGGCTACGCGTGGATGTAGCTTAAAGCAGGTTCATGGATTTTGGGTTTCACACGCTGTCAGCACCAATCTCTGGCCACCTAAGGGTTAGTCCAGGTAAATTGGAGGACGCCGAGGTCAACTCGCTGGGCAGGTGGGCATCAATTAGATCGTGTAATTACGTCCTTGCTGATTGCCGCAATCTAAATGAGCAATCTCACCAAAGCACGGGTGAATCGAAAGTGATTGGATTTGACGCCATTAATGAAGAAACGCGATAAAGAGAAGGAAGGACTTGAACTCAACGATGGTATTGATTGCACATGAAGATCGATCAGGTTCAACGATTAATGACTCAGGACCACCGATTAATGACTCAGGTTCAACGATTAATGACAGGGATGATTAACTAGCCCCACACAGCTTTTCGTTGAGTCAAGCCGAGAGACTGGGGTGTGCTACACCTGATTGGAAGCCGGTGGACAGAAGACGCACGAAAACCTTTGCACCACCTTAACGAGATTCAAAATACGCAACGTTTCAGCCTATCAAACCAATGACAGACACTTCACGACTCCAAGCGAAAATGATCTTGCTGATCGGCAACAGCGCCCGAGTGCCGATAGGTAATCATGTCCATTGGATGCTCTTGCTAAAATCCATGCTGGTTCTTTGCATGGTCACGATTTCTAGTGCGGTGTTTGCGGTTGGTGGATCCTTGGTCGTGTCAATTTCCGAAGAGCAAACCGGTGATCCTTTAATTGCTCGCTTTGAGATGCATCGGATAGATGCTCCGAGCAAAATACTGCCAATTCGTCGAACCGTTCGCGCAGGTATCGGAGTTGTACTCGACCAAGAGCTTGAACTGGAAATGCCAGAGGCAACTTACCAATTCCAATTAACGCGTGGCCCCGAGTACCGGGTCATCTCCGGTAATTTCTCATTGGAACCATCGAGCCTGGATTCGCATCACGTAGAATTACCTCGTATGGCCAATATGCTTGCCGAGGGTTGGGTCAGTGGCGATTGTGCGACGCCGGCTTTGGATGCAAGCTTGCCACTCAGGATGGCATCGGAGGATTGTCACGTCGCTGCTTCGATTGGCCATGTCGACGCCAAACCCATCGCTGGTCGCGGAGACGATGAACCAATCCTTTTTAGCCCAAGTTGGATTCGGCATGACCTTGAAATACTCGACGGCCTAGCCTTCTACGGGTTTCCGCTGAATTCGCAAGCCATCAATCCAGTTGAACGAGATCCGGGAGAACCACCAGCCAATGGTGATCTGACAACTGGCAAACGACTCACAAGCCGTTTGCCGATCCAGTGGGTGATTGCAGCTGATGAGACGCAGGGTGCGAAAATCGCAATTGAAAATCCGTTCGCATGGCAGCTTCCTGTTTGGTTAGCAAGTGAGCGAATTGACGGAATCTTTCTTCTTGGTGATTGGCTGCGTCTTGATCAGGCAATGAAAACCATTCGCGACGGCCGAGGTCCAGAGGGTCCGACCTTTGGGGACGGGCGTTCAATTGGACGCTGGGCTGAGAAGATCTACTGGAATCTACTGGAGTCAGGGTTGCGCATTGCACCGCTCGCCGGCGGCGGTGATCAAACCGGCAAGTCGCCCGTTGGGTACAACCGTCTCTATGTTGCCGGGGGAGACAATCACGAAACATCCACTCATCCACTCCATGTACAGCAGGTTGATTCATTAACCGCTTGGTGGGACGCTGCCTGGGAGGGGAAGAGTGTTGTGACCAATGGCCCCGTTCTTCGCCCAAAGTTAGCGGGTCGAATTCCCGGTTCCGTCTTCCAGGGATCGACCGGTGAGAAATTGATCTTGCAACCCGAGTTGAATCTGTCGGTGAGAGACCCGGTTGATTATCTGGAGGTCATTCATAACGGCAAGGTTCATTATAGTGCTCGATTGGACGAATTTGCCAAAGCTGGCGGAGTGATTCCACCTGTCGAGGCGGTGGAAAGCGGATGGATCACCATGCGTGTGGTGACGCTTCACGAAAATCACTTCCGAGCCGCAATGTCAGCGCCGTGGTATATCGAGTTCGATTCACAACCTCGTGTCACACAGGCGAGTGTTGAGTTCTTTCAGAGGTGGCAAGCGGAATACGAAGAACGTTTGAAACGATTGCCATCGAAAGAGATCACCCGGCACGTTCCCTTTGTGGTTGCCGCGAGAGAATTCTGGAATCGGAAATTACAAGAGGTAACGGTCAGGTAGATAGCCAGTGAAAAATCGCATTGCGAATTATGCGAAAAGGGCATCCCTTACTTTGGGCGATTCAAGAGACCATCGGCAGTAGCTAGCGGTGAGCGTTCTGACTTGCAAGGTTTTTCCCCAGCTCACTTTCCAGATCTCACTTTCCAGATCTCACTTTCCAATGCTTACCTTGCAATGCTTACTTTGCAGTACTTACCTTGCAGTACTTACTTTGCAGTGCTCACTTCAAGTTGGTTGTCGATCACATTGACACCCGGTTCAAGCCTTAGCAAAAGTTCACTCATCCGACGGTCACGTTCATTCGCAACGACACCGGTCAAAGTTGCTCGTCCGTCTTCAACCGAGATGTTGACGTTACGTAAGCTAGGTCTTGTTACGGTTCGAAAGCGGCGTCCCAACTGCTGTTGAATCGCGGTGTTTTGAGGTCGGCTAATTGCAATCGCTGAACGTAATCGAGTGCGAATGGCGGGTTTGCTATTTTGCGTTTGATTCCCAAATCCGCCGAAGAGGCCTCCAAGGCCGCCCAGTCCACCAAAACCTCCACCAAAGCCACCGAAGCTGGTGGTGCCCTGCGTTCCACCTTGGTTTGATGCGCTGACGTCACTGAAACCGCTTCCCGTATCGCCCGTCGCACCAATGGTTGCCCCTCGCTCAACCTGCGAGAACGCAGCGTCAGCATTCAGGCCTTCACCTGTGGTGGTGGGCTGACCGATGGAGGTGGAGGTTCCGCCGGTGTCTGTTGTTGTCTGGGCGATCGCTGAAGATGAAGAAATCAGCAAAATAGCGATGGTCGTAAAGACGAATCGAACCAATGATTGTGTCATGGCGGAGGTCAGCCTTTTCTTAGCAGTGTACTCGGGAACAAAGTGGGCGTGAGGCGCGAAACAAATTGGAAGGAGTCAACTTGGCGGTTGGACAATCCTTAGTTTAAATCGACACATAAACGTTCACAATCATCATCACAAACGTTTGCCTGACGCAAACAACTTCTTACTTACAACTCAAACCGTCTTGTCGTTCGAACTCGGGTGACCAATCGCATATGAACCGGTCGGTTTTTGTCCAAACGGACATAACCAGGCGTTCTGTGGTTAAAAATCATGTCATGGGGAACGAATGGTTGGATCTGAAATCTGGGAAATCAACACGCTAACTGAGAAGTCTGTGCTTTCGGCCCCTGCGTTGGAGGGAATCGCAAGCTCGTCTTCAATCTCTCTAACCTCCCTTCCTCTGGCGTTCTAACCCTTTGCAAGGTGATTCGTTTCGCCAAGGAACACCAAAATCAGTTTGACACTCAAAACGCTGATTCAACACCCGGAGAGGAGCTCGTCAGCCAGAAGGGAAATTGATCCGGCTGATTGTTATGAACTTTTTGTTATCCGTTTCCTTGCGACCGGTCGATCCGGCTGCGAAATCAGCAATCAAGCGATTCGCTGGTATTTTGGAGCGATTCTGCGATGAATTCTGTCCCAACACACCGGCTCTCTGGTTATCTATCAGCAATTTTGCCACCCGTTGTTTAGAAATCGTCGTCACATGGGCGATTTTTCGCAGAATCACGCTAGAATTTCAGCAAATTGCTCAAAAGCTCGGGATAACTTACGTGGAGATCACTTTTGCTCCTCTTTTCATCTCATCACTGAACGCCCCAAAAAATTCCAATATGCGTTTCAAGCCAATGCTTCCATCATCGTTTCATCTTCGAGGGCTCGCTCGTTGTGATTCTTTCATCACACGTGTTGCGGTTGGGGTGACTTTAGCGATTACCACGCAGCTGGCTGTCGCCGAAGACAGCGAAATGCCCGGTGCGCCGCGATTGCTTCCCTCGGACACCCTTGCCTACATACGTCTTGATAATGCGGAAAGATTCCGAGACGACTTTTCGGCTTCTTCCGTCGGTCAGATGCTTGACGACCCTGCGTTAAAGCCGATGGCCAGTGATGTCTACCAAATGGCTTCAGAACTATTCGAGCAAGTCGGGACAGTGCTGGAGGTGAGCCTTGATGAAATGCTTGCCATTCCTCAGGGGCAGGTTGCGATTGCAATGATGCCCGGAAATCTTTCGGAATACCAAGAGGAATTGGCAGCGGAGGAGGACGAGGATGAATCGCCTGAAGCGATTCGACGACGTCTGGCAAGAAAGCGTCGAGCGCAAAATTCCATCGCTGGTGTGTTCCTGATGGAGTCGGGGGACAACGTGGATACTCTAATGGGACTGCTCGAAAAACTTGAGTCGCAAATGACCAGAGGGGGTTACATCAAACGCACGGCAAAGATGGGTGATACCACCATCAACAAGCTGATGCCGCCCAGGCCAGGTCGCCCTGAAATTGAGCATTTTGAAAGAGATGGCACGGTTGTTTTCGGAGTCGGTTACAACACCGCAGCTAAAGTGTTGGAGCATTGGACCGATCGCAGTGAAGAGGAAACGCTTGCTGAGCGAAGTGACTTCGTTTCGATCATGTCCCGTTGCGTGGGTGCCGAGTCGACGCGACCCCAATTGACGTTCTTTGTTGATCCCTACAGCATCGCGGAACGACTTGTGGCACGCGCCGGTGGTGGTGCAACATTTGTTTGGCCAATCGTTGAGCAGTTGGGCGCCTCAAAAATTCGAGGGCTCGGCGGAAGTCAATTCAGTGGTGGAGAAACCTTTGAATCCATCTTTCACATGCACGTTCTGGTCGATCCTCCACGTGACGGATTACTTGGGGTCCTGCGTCCGGAAACAGGTGATACCGCACCACCGAAGTGGGTTCCCGCAGATGTTGCGTCCTACACGTCCGTTCACTGGGATTTCGAAACCACTTACGACAATCTAGATAAAGTGGTGGCGCAGTTTGCAGGGGATGGTCCCATGAAACGCTTTGTTGAAGGTCCCGCGGAGCAGGATTTTGGCATCTCCATTCGGGAGGACCTTCTCGAAAACCTAACGGGTCGGTACGTCGGTGCTGGATGGATTGAACCAAGCGCGAGGCTTAACAGCCAAACCAGCGCACAAGCTTTGGAAATCAAGGACAGTTTAAAGGCAAAAAATCTCGTCGCAAAGTTTCGAGAGCGGAGACCCAATGACCTCACTGTCGAGACCATTGGCGGCACGGTTGTCTATTTTGGAAGGAATTCCAATGGCGGAAATCTGCCAGAAAACTTTCGACGGCCTGAACCGGGCTTCATGATTCTCGGTGACTGGCTCATTTTTAGTGATAGCCGTGAAATGCTAACCAGAGTCACAAGAGCAAATCTTGAATCCTTGCCTCGATTGTTAAATGTTGCTGAGTTTGAATTGGTAACCAGTGAACTTGGTGGCAAGTTGGACGGAGAAAAACCATTTCTGGTTTCTTTCCTGCGTGGTGCAGAATACATGAAACAGGTTTACGATCTTGCCAAGTCACCCAACACGCGTGGAATGATTCGTCAGGCGGGACAAAATAACGCGTTTGCAGGTAAGATCGCCGCAATGCTCGAACGCAATCAGATGCCCGAATTCGAAAAATTTGAAAAGTATTTCGCGCCCTCGGGAACGTTTGCCTATGACGAACCGTCGGGTATGCATTTTGGCAGCTTTACGCTCAGAGCTGACGAAGAGTAAGAGCTGACGAAGAGCAGGGGTGCTTGGCCGAACGCAATGAAAGCAGGTGCTGGGGTTCGAAATCAGCTGGAGCCAACTACTTCGTTGTGATTTTGAACCGTTGCTGGGAACCCGCTGCAGAGGACCGGTTGCGTTAACGAATTCTAGCGAGCGAACTGAAAAGCTGAATTTCCGCTGGCTCTCAAGGATTGCTTGGATGACACAGTTTGATGCGCCCTCGGCAAAGCAACCGATTCGAGATTCCTGGCACTTCAATTCCTCAGCGGACTGAACCGAACCACGGAAGCGTTGGAAAAGAGCTTTGCTTGGAAGCAATCTGTCAGGCTGCGTGGGCAATGGTCGCCCACGCATCCTTGGCTTGGGTGGATCGCATGACGGTTTTTGAAACTCAGTCGATCGATTGTGTTGGCGGCCAAAGCAACCGGGTGAAAGGAATGAACCAGTTTGTTGCTTTCTTTTGCCGGGTCTCGCAAAGCTTGATCTGGCATCTCAGTGCTTCACGGTTCCTACGGCAATGACCGAGAGAGCCGTTCAATTTTGTTGACCTCGCCGAGATGGTTTAACCCTGAGGTGCGTCGACGCTGGCTACTCATGTTGAAATAGCACGCAGATTGGATTTGGCACATTCACGCATTGGCGGTTGTAAGTTAACTCCCCCGTCGTACCGCTTACCTCGAACGTTGCCAAGGTATTCGAATCCTGTCCCGCGGCGATCAGCCAATGGGCCGAAGGGTTCAAATTGAAATTTCGCGGTGTTGCACCGCGGACATTCTCCAATTCCACCACGCTGAGTTGGCCCGATTTGTCATTCACACTGAAAACCGTGATGGTGTCATGACCTCGATTCGCCGAGTAGATAAAGCGACCGTTGGGGTGAACTCGGATTTCGGAAGCACTCTTGAATTTTTCCTTCTCCAGTAATTCTCGAGCAACGGTCGGGATCGTTTGTTTAGGCGTCATGGTTCCCAACTTTGCATCATAGTCAAACACGGTCACGCTCAACGCCAACTCGTTGAGAACATAGATCCATCGACCGTTTGGATGAAACTTCATATGCCGCGGGCCGCCACCGGGTGGAACAATACCCGCTCCGTGCCGCTCTAAAACCGCATTTTCCGAGTCCACCTTATAGATCACGACCTGATCCAAGCCCAGATCCGGAACAAACGCAAAGCGTTGATCTGGTGAAAATCCAACCCAGTGCGCGTGTGGAGCGTTCTGGCGACCTTCGACCACGCCACTTCCACCCTCGTGTTTGATTCGTCCTGTCTGCTCGATCAAATCACCGGTTGGTGACAATCGATACGAAGCCACAGAGCCGCCACCGTACTGCGCCGTTAAAAGCAAGCTGGCATCGTGATTGACCGCGACATGCGCGGCACCTCCATCGCCAATCGGTACGTGTGTGCTGAGACGGAGGCTGACTTCTTTGGCGTTGCGTTCAATCTGATAGGCAATGACCGATGGCACCTCGTTTAGCGTCGCGACGGCATAAAGTTTTTGCCCAGTCGGATGCATTGCGAGGAAACCAGGCCCACTCGCTTCCGCCACCAATTTCACTTCACCCAATCGCCCGGTGGCCTGATTCAGTTGGCAGTGGTAGATGCCCTTGCTGGCTTTTGAACGTCCAGTGCCAATCCAAACATCAATGGTTTCGTTGTTGGATTGGGCCACCGATGGTGAGGTTTCGATCATTGAACTCACAAAGATTAAAAAGCAAATGCCGAGTTGGCGAATTGGATTTCCGAAAAGTACTCCGTACATAAAATCACTCCAAGGCAATGAGGTGCACGCGAGAAAAGCGGCTGGGTTAACTAATCAGACGGCTCTCAAGCATGACGCATGAAGCTAGCCAACTGCAAGCGGCCATTGTGCTGAGTCTGGGGGTTTATAGCGAGCCTTTTTACGATTCCTTGGAGCGATCCGTTGAATTTACTCCCAGCACAACAAGAATCAGCCTGATACTCGAACCGCGGCAGTGTGTTCGCTTCTTCTTGATCGATTCCCTGACTCGCGATCAACACGCATGCGGCTAAACCAATAAATAATGGATAGGCAAACCAGCACACGGATCTGATGACAGATAAAGACAAGGTTAGGGTTGTGATGGCTCAGCAAACTGGACCCTCAGGTAAAAAACGGCTTCAAGTTCCTGGCAGTTCACCATGTGTCACAAGCCGGCAATCGCTTTCAGCGGTATCGCTAGACAATCCCGTGACGCTTCTCGGTTTGGATCTTTGATCTCGCGTCAGGACGATTGTTTAGCCCACTTTCCAAGGTCGTTAGCTGTCGTTGTCGTGAGTTGTCGTTGATGCACTTCGGGGCGGAGTAATCTTGCGTTGGAATGAGGCAATAAAAAAACCCGCTTGCCGAGACCAAGGTTATCTCGACAAACGGGGCTGATTTCTCGCTATCAAAAGATGGCGAGTGGGGTGGCCTTGCCGAAGCAACGGCCCGCCGACAGTTCTACGGGTTACCACCCCGTTGGCTAGTACAGCTAATTTCCACTTGCTCACCTCCTTTCAAATAGGTCCGGTGCACCTCTATCCGGCTGCCAACCAGAATGGATCGAGGCCCACGCTAAAACAGTCAGACGCGATGCGTCATCACGTCACGGCACTCTCATTATCTCCGCTTGCCAAGTGGCAATCAAGAGATTTTCCGAGATGCAAATAAGACGCAGGAGGCTGTGGTTCGGTTCGTGAAAAAGACCGTCAATGAGGAGAAAAGTTGGTCGAAGTTGAAGGAAACGACTTTTGGCGAGCCGATCAACAGGAGTCCGATGCAAGCCGGGGTGATCAGGTCAGGGACCAAGGTGATTTGTCGAACGCCAGAATACGGGAACTTCCCTTGATTCAGCGTGGTAAATTATTGTCGTCAATCGCCGGGGTGATTGGACGAAAAGGGAGGGGCGAATTTTCGTTCGGTTCCCAAATTCTCAGTTCGACCTCATCGATCATTGCCTCACCAGCTCCGATGATTTCAAACATGACTTTCACTTCGCCATCATTTTCTGCTTGGCGATAAAGTCGAACTGGAGTCCAGTCGGGTCGGCCCCGAACCAGGACACCTAGTTCTTGACCGCAAATGGTGTCGTAAACCAAAACACCTTGATGCGGTCCACCGAATCCGATGGTTTTGACCCAAGCATCGATACGAATTGCTTTACCCGCCTGAACCCGTACTGAGGGGCTTTGTATATGCACCACGGTGCCCTCATAGCCTCCCCGAAGCGGATCATCTTTGAGGGAAACGACGCTCGCGCGTAAAGCGCCTGAGCCAGCGAGAGTGCTTCGGGTGACTTGATCCACCGAGCATTCCGCTCGGTCAAGTAATCTTTTGCCAACTTCCCATCTTCCCTCACCAAAAAATGCAGCCTCGTCCAACGATCCACTTGCCAAGCGATTTTTTCCCCAACGATCATCGTTCATCAAAGGGTACCAGAAGGTTTGTATCTCGGTTGCTCCAATCGCAACTGGTGGGCAACTTGTCAGACGCGGCCAATTCGGCATCAATGCCTCCGCAAGTTGCCAGTCACTTCGCAGGATCCAGGCATCAGCACGTCTTGCCATTCTGATTGAAGATCCTAAATCTCCGGCACGAAAGAGTGGTTCTGCATCGTCAAGGGTCCGCTCAGCGACGCCGACCAGGTTGGAAACCTGCCCTTGAGGTAACACTCCCATCGAGGTTGCTGATACCCAGCGACTGCGAGAACGCTGCAATGAGTCGTTGACAAGTTGCCAACGGTCCAAGGTTGCTTGTCTGGCAAATCGTCCAGCGGATGCCGCGAATTGCCCACCAACTCGAGGGTCGCTACTAAGACACAGGATTTCCGTCGCATCCGGAGAGACGATTTGTAAACGCGGACCGGTTTCGGTCATCTCGGGTGTCAGCCTTTCGGCAGAAAAATGCGTCAAACGCCAAAGTGTCTTGTTGGCGTCAGCAGGTGTTAATTGCAGTTCTAACGTTTGACCATCACCGGCTAGAATCTCGGAACCTCTGGAAATCTCAGAAGTGAAGATCAAAAGATCCGAGCTGCCGTTGGAAAGACGACTGCAACGATAATTTCCGTCGGAGATGGTTGGCGGGGAGGCAGGCTTTGCTGTGGAAACCCAAGGTGCAATCATTGCAATCATTCGATTGATGTAGCTCAATGCCATGGCGCGCTGGCTGTCGATCGGGCGCCCCGAGGAGAGTTGTCGTGTCGAGCGAAAAAGGATGGCAGCAGGAACAACCTCCAAAGATCTCATGGTTTGCAGCCACATCGAATGCCAATGAAATCCATCCGGACGCGGGACACCGACGGCATCCGCAATGACATGCGATTGTCGCAAAAGCGATTCCGGTGGCATGCTTGTGACACCGATTGCGTTGGCGGTTCGATTCCCGATCTTTCGACGTACCTCAATCATCTCAGTGACTTCCTCACTCGCCCTGAGGGATCGAACTCGTGGTGGAAGGTCGTCAATGACACCGTCTAGCAGTTTTGCATAGGTCGGCCATGATTCAGCTGGTGCTCCGAGCAGCGGTCGTCTCCAGCGAGTTGGCATCAATCGCAGCCTTTGAACCAATTGTTGTGTTTCCTGCGTCCGGCGACTGTCAAGAACTTCACGTGAACCCAGGTACCAACCAGCGACTGGATCTAGCAAGGATTGCAATGCGGGATCTGGCGCCGACGGAGGCGGCGCATATACTTGAATCCTTGTCTGAATCGCCTCTCGAAGCAGGTTGGCGTCAGGTGGATCGTTGAGAAGAACAGCGTCAAAGCCGAGCGAGCGAACCCAGGCCAGCGGCTCGCCATTGTGCTGCAAAATCCGGGTGACCGTATCGGAGGGGAATGGTGAAAGGAATTCTTGTTGTTGCGACTTACCCTCTACCAAGGGCTCTGACATTAACCGGGAGAGCGATGGGGTCTCATTTTCTCCTCTCTGGTCGCCCACCGGGATCAAGCCATCGACCCGCAATTCGTCTATCCTGATTGCCGACTTGCCTGGTCCGGAATAGGCATTGATCACGATCGCATCGACATACGAGTCCGAAAGGTCAGCGGCGACTCCATATTCACTTCTTAATGAGACATGTTTAAGACGCAGGGGTTTCTCAATCAAACCGACTCCAATGGCGGCAAACTCGCCCGCTGACTGATACGAAGCTCCATAGACCGTCACGGAGACGGGTTTTTTGGTGGCGGGATCTTTGAGGTAAGGGAAGCGGATTCGGAATCCGATGCTCGCACCGGGACGTGCACTCATCACCTTCACATTCGCCGTCAAGTCGTCAAGCGGCAAAACCGGCTCGATCAGGTAGACGAATTTTGCTTCGGTTCCATTGGATGCTGTGAAGTGAATCGACTCACAGGCGCCTCCTGCTACTCCACCAGTGATCAGGTGACTTTGTTTTGTTATCCGTGCATCACAATCGGAAGTCGCAAGGTGCCAACGTGGTGGATGCGTATCGAGTGCATCATACAACTGTCCAGCCACCGGCGACGCAAACCAACCACTCGCTATCGCCAGCAAGCACCAAGTAAAAGGTAAGCTTTGCCAAGCCGTCGCATCCGCCTTGCCTTTTCGATTTGTCGTCCGTTCGGTTCGCATGTTTGTTTGACCAAGTAGATCTATGGCGGAACAATCTCCCTGTATCAGCAATCTCGACTGACCATTGGATAAACGAATGGACCGCGAGCTTGCTGTCACGCCATCAAGTGGTGGGGTGTAAGAACTTGTTCGTCGATCCAACCGCAACACGGAGTCAATTTCTCAGAATCGCACCCATCCAGTGTGACCACTTAATTTCCGAGGGCGTTCACGACAGCCGCGGCATTTTGAGGGTGTATGGATCCAGGTTTGATGATGCTGGAGCGGTTTGAGAGAGTGGTACGCTGCGACGCGGGCGGAATGATGTTGAGAAAAAACAACACTTGATGGCTTTGCTCCACCCCAGGTTTTTTGCGAGACAGAGCACCTAAAGTCAATGAATACCATGATTTAGCGATCTGAGCCAAGGTGAAAGACGGTTGCAATAATGCAACACTCGTTTTCTGATTGGTTTTAGCTTCAATAATTCCTAAGTCATTGATGTGAAACAACTTGCGTTCAAGGGAAGAGCGTGGTGAAGAAGATTCGGCATCGCAGATGCAATGGATGGCCATCGTTATAACCCGCTTAACCGTCCTCACTAAGTTAATTGGCATGTCCAGCACCATCGGAACATTCAGCAAGATTAATGAAGCTCCCATCGAGATTCAGGAACTGGCACACGCGTTAGAGAGTCTTCCATCGGAGTGCCATGAGGCGATGGGGCCTGCGATTCAACGAGCGATCGATTGCAGCATTCGTCGTAAACGAATTCTGAATCTGGTTCAGGAAGCACTTGCTCAACTACGGCTCGATATGAAGTACCTCATCTTCGATCTCGAGGCTACCAGAAGAGAACGAGACGATTACAGGGAGCAAATAGAAAATCAAAGCTAATCGCACACGCGCCAAACGATGCCTGTGTGCATTTTAAGTCGCTCTTTATCCCGACTCATTTCGAGTGAGTGTTAGAGAGAGAGGGCGGAATTCATCAACGACTTTGTTTTTTTCCTTTCACATTGAAGGGAATCGGATTGCAGTCATTGTGATTTTCGCGTTACTCGGGGGTCGGGATTGAGCGTCTTTTTAATACAACGAATTCGGCGACTCGTACCAAAATTCATCAAGATATCTTGGTTGATCTTTGGTCTCACACAGAGAGACGTTTGCGCGAGGTGATGTGCCAGACAAACGTTACTCATGTGGAAGGCGATTCGATAGAAACAGACGGGGCACTCGAGAGAGGCAGTCAGGGGGAGGAAGCGTGCGGTTGGAATTTGATTCCGATTCGAAACGACTAGGAACGCTGGGCTGACGAGCAGATAGAAGGTTATAAGGTCGCCATTAGGACGGCAGTAACTGGCTTATCGGTAAAGGGCTTCTCGTGGCTCACCGTTCGTCGTTTCGTTTGCGCGGTTTCGGCGTTGTTCGGCAAGAAAGAGGATCCGAGCAATGTTGAATTTGATTTGCGATTGGTTGTCGCGTGCCGGATAAAACGCAACCGATCAGAGAGAGATTGATTGACGGTTAAGAACGATAGTAATTTACCATGGTGTCCATCAGGGCGTCCCGGTATTCCGTTCAATCATCAGCCTGGCAGGACAAGTGGTGACGAGTGATTGGGTGCTTGGAAACCGCTAGGGGGTGATGTTTGGAGTCCGCTCCTTAATTGCGCAAAGCTGGCCCGATCTTGCGCTGAAATTGGCATCTGGATTGACTCCGATTCGGTGTCGTGGGTGATCATTTATCTGAGTGCCAAGAGATGTGAAATTGAAACGTGACCTCTTGCTGGACTGTCTTTTGGTAAAAGAGGCAGATGGGGCTCGTAGAGCGTCACCAGGCAGAGAAAAATTCACTTGCCACTGACCTAACATCTTGACATCACGGTTGGTCAGCTAGGTGAATTCGAGACGGTTTCCGCTGATGTCTACTTCCCAACGAGACTTCTATCCTCCCAACCTTCCGATCTGGATCGAGACACGACGCAAGGGTCAGGCATGAATTTCGCTCGACGATCAACAAAAACTTCGGCGGTTCTCGCAATCTGCGCGATCGCCGGCTTGTTTATCTTTGTGAAGGATTGGAAACGTGACTTCACCACAAACCACGCCAAGCTGGACGCCACCGCCAAGAATCCGCTACTGCGGCCTATCTCTCTTGAATGCTCGCGAGAAGAAGCCGTCGATGCAACCAAAATCTGGTTGAACGCTCAGCAGAACTGGAAGTTGATTTCGGAAAGTCAGGAAAGTGAGATTTCGGTTCTCAATCTAACCCGTGAAACCAAGGTCATGCGTTTCGTTGACGATATCCGTTTGGAAATTCATTCGGAATCAGAGGGTGTTCGAATTGAAGCCTCAAGTCAATCACGGATTGGACTGGGCGATCTAGGTCAGAATCCACGGAACTTGATTGAAATCAGCGACGGACTGCGAGCTGCAACTCCCTAGCCAGTGCGGGGTGTCTGGTTCAGCACGCGTCGATACCGTTTTCAGGAAAGATCCGAATTGATTCATGCAAGGTTAACGAAACGCCCGCGATCGGGTCAGAGACTGAGCGTACCGACTTCGCTTGCGGATGATCCTGTGATAAGTCCAGGAAGACAATCAATCCAGTGATTCCCGCGGGTTTTGGACACGTTAGCTTTTCCAAGGCTTGAGAAGCAGTTGTCGTTCTTGCGAACCGACGGATTAACAAAGTCTCAGGTTCGTTGGGGCTTTGTCTCAGGCTCTTCTTTATGCGATTATGGCACTCTCAGGACCTCCCGGACCGTGGCTCAATGGTTTAGGTATCAGAGTCTCTTCTGCTGTCCCTTCGCGGTGATAGGATTTGGCGCGGGTTGCTAACGCTCACATCTAAGAAGTAACCTTCTCAATCGCAGCAACGCTAATGCAGCGTTGGATTCCCGTTTCCTCGTAGAACTCTCAACTGAAAAGACCGACAAGATGCCAAAAGCAACGGACGCCCATGTTGTGGAAGTGGATTCATTTTTAATCCCGGTAGAGATGCGGATGCCTCTTAAATTCGGTAGCGAGTCTGTTCAGGCCGTCAACTGTCTGCGTGTCTCGGTGAAGATAGAAGGAGCCGACGGACGAACCGCTGTCGGTTGGGGGGAAACACCGCTCTCCGTCACATGGGCGTGGCCGAGCAGCACTTTGAGCTATTCTACCCGGTTTGAAGCGATGATCGCTTTTTGCGGACGTTTGTCGGAGCAATGGGCAAATCAGTCCGCAGCTGGTCACCCGATCGAAACCGGGTATCAGTTCCAAACTAAGACTCTGCCGAAAATACTCGAGCAATTCAATCGGGAGAGTTCAACAGAGCCACTTCCTCACCTTGCGGCACTGATTGCGACGAGCGCTTTTGACATTGCGACCCATGATGCCTACGGGATCCTGCACCAAACCGATATTTACGACACTTATAATGAGAAATTTCTTTCACAGGACTTATCGGAGTTTCTTACGCCCCAAGATGCGTCCGTTACTTTTGATGGAAAATTCCCGAACGATTACTTGGTGCAAGAGCCGGCAAAACAAATGCCCGTTTGGCACTTGGTTGGTGGTCTTGATCCTTTGGAGCGGTCGGACTGTTCAGGGGATGAACCCGACGATGGCTATCCGGTGACGTTGCGACACTGGATTGAGGAAGACGGACTTGACTGTCTGAAAATTAAGTTGCGGGGAACTGATGAATCATGGGATTTCGAGCGAGTCGTTGCCGTCGGTGATCTCTCCCTTGAACTAGGAGTCTCTCACCTGTCGGCAGATTTCAATTGCACAGTGACTGATCCGGAATACGTCAATCGAATTCTGGACAAACTGCGGGCGGAGAGACCCGAAATCAGCGACCTGCTGTTATACGTAGAGCAACCATTTCCGTACGACCTTCGAGCCAACCAAATCGATGTTCATAGCGTCTCGCAGCGATTGCCACTTTTCCTCGATGAAAGTGCCCATGACTGGGAATATGTCGCACTGGGTCGATCATTGGGGTGGACCGGAGTCGCTTTGAAGACTTGCAAAACGCAGACCGGTGCAATTCTCAGCCTTTGCTGGGCCAAAGCCCACGGGATGCCATTGATGGTTCAAGACCTGACCAACCCTATGTTGGCGCAAATTCCACATGTTCGCTTGGCAGCTCACGCCGGAACGATTCAAGGTGTCGAATCCAATGGGATGCAATTCTACCCGGATGCATCCACGCCAGAGGCAAAGGTTCATCCAGGACTTTACAAGCGACGCGAGGGTCAGCTCGATTTATCCAGTCTTTCAGGCAACGGATTCGGATATCGCCTTAATGAAATCACACGCGATCTCAGTCCCGTTTCTCGGGTGAAGCGGTCGCGCCCGATCGATCCATGAACCGCTTTTCTTGGCCACCAAAGATAAGCGTTCGGGATCGTGCCTGGTTGTCATGTTCATTCTGGTCTTCACTCGCTTGAATCCCACTTTGCCAGTAACAAGAGATTGGCCGGATGTTTTGTGTTATGCAGTCGAGCAATCTATTTTGGGGCAATTGCAGGCTGTCTCTGGATGCTCTCAATACCGATGCTCTCAATACCGATGCTTTCAATACCGATGCTTGCGAGAGTAATTGACACAGCCTAGTGAGTGAGCGCGAACGGGGCATCTGAACCGCAATCGTTTTGCGTGACGCATCCTGCCATCAAACCGATGGTATTGTCAGTGAAAGTTAATGGTTACTGATGGCTGATGTCACCGCGATTGTTTGCTCAACGGTTTTGCATGTTCAAGTCAACGAGGGAACTTCTTGCGATCCGAATCGGAATCTCTGTCCGTTTTCGCTCGCAGAAATAACTGACATGACTGAATCCGGATTGCTCCAATAAATCGAGTGCTGTCTCGAATCCATCGGCGACGCGACCCGGTTCATGTGCATCCGAGCCGAGTGTGATGGGAATGTCGCGAGTCGCTATTTCTCGAAGCATGCTGGGCATGGGATTCATTTCGGAGATGGTTTTATTCACCCCCGAGGTGTTCAGTTCCATTGCGACACCGGTGACAGCGATCCGATCCAAAGCTGAGCAAATTTCGCCCATGATTCTCTGCGGATCCCATGCTTCGGACGTAAAGTTTTTGATGAGGTCAGGATGGGAGATGGAGTCGAACAATTTTGTTTCAGCGGTCTTCGCGAGTAGGCGAAAGTAGATGCGTTGGACCTCAAATAGATCGTCTTGCCAATATTTTTCACGGAATTCACCAATTTGCGGATGCACCGAACCCAGGACAAAATGAAAGTCGGCCGATGACAACTGACGCTCCAGGTACGCTTCCATCCCCTCGAAATAATCCGCTTCCAGTCCTAAACGGACATCGACCCGACCTTCGTACTTCTGTCTGGTTTCGGCAACAAGTTCTACGTACCGATCGAATTCATCCTCTCGCATCCGCACTGCCGACGAGAAGCCGTTGGGCATTGGGTTGTGGCAAGTAACCAGCAGCCCTTTTAGACCTCGTTTCTCTGCGACCTCCGCGTATTCCTCTGGCCATCCTTCAGCGTGTTTGCACAAAGGTGTGTGTGAATGGGATTCAAATAAAACTGGCTGTGGCACACCTGCATCCTATCGTTAACGTTACTTTGTCAGTGATCACTTTGGGGCCGATGCTTCCTTCGAACCAGCTCCTTCGCTTTAAATTACACGCTTCAGCCTATTTCGAACAACGGATGAGAGCGAGGGTTTTGTCCCTAGCCGTTAATTCGCTTCTCCGCGAACTAGAAATTCACTGGTTTTATTCACCCTGTTTTACCGTGGCTTTGTAATTATTTTATCTGACGTGAGAAAAAACAGGAAAAGCTTGTGTCATGGATAGGCGGAAACGCGTGAAGGTAACGAGTGAACCGTGTTGAGATGCATTGATGTGGGTTTTTCGTTAATACGCTCCTTTTCAAGTGTCGTCAGGTGCGGGGCTATGGTTTCTGGCATTGCATTTTTCGATCGTTGCCGGGTGTATTGGATAAGGGAAACGTCAATGGAGACTGCACTTACGGGATTAGTTGTCGTAAGATTCAGTCACCGATGAATCCACTGTTGCGATAGGTGGTCGTGTCTTTTTCATCGAAAGGATCTGAGACTGAACCGCGTTTTTAAATTAATGTGCCCGTTGAAATTGAGTGACTTGATTATTCAGCGAATGGCTCTTTGGTCATCGCTCAAAAAGGAAGAATCCCTTGCAAAAGTATCTGACGACTTTTTCGTGCAGGCTCATGGTTGGGCTGAGTTCGCTACTTGCGCTGACCGGTTGGAATTGGTTGACTGCGGCTGATGCCGACAGAGTCAAGCCATCGCCCAATATTCTGTTCATTGCGATTGACGACCTTGCATGCACCCTGGGGTGTTATGGGGACTTGATTGCCAGAACACCAAATCTTGATCGACTGGCATCGAGTGGTGTTGTGTTTGAACGCGCTTACAATCAACTGCCATTGTGTAATCCGACACGTGCATCGTTGATGACAGGGCTTCGACCGGATCAGATCAAAGTTTATGACCTCGATCGTCACTTTCGCGATGAGGTTCCAGACGTGGTGACCCTTCCGCAGGCCTTTCAAGAAGCAGGCTATGAGGCAGTGCGGGTCGGGAAAATCTATCATTACAACGTGCCAGCATCGATCGGCACCAATGGTTTCGATGACCCTCCCTCCTGGAACGAAACCATCAACCCCAAGGGTAGGGATAAAGCGGAAGAAGATTTGATTACCAACGCCGAACCCCATCGCCCGGTGAGTGCGGCACTGAGTTGGTTGGCCGCAGACGGTCAAGACGAAGAGCAGACCGATGGAATGATCGCTACTGAGGCAATCAAACGACTGCGAAACGCCGGCGAGAAGCCGTTCTTTCTCGCGGTGGGTTTTTTTCGACCACACACTCCCTTTGTCGCACCTCAGCAATACTTTGATCAATACCCGCTTTCAACGATTCGTCTTCCTTATGCTCCGGGCAATGACCGGGATGACATCCCCACTGCTGCTTTCGCGCACAATTGCCCCATCCCCAATTACGGTTTATCAGAGCCCTCGCTGCGCAAGGCGACGCAAGCCTACTATGCGTGCGTTTCTTTCATCGACGCTCAGATCGGAAGGATTTTAGATACCCTTGATCAGACGGGTCTATCTGATAACACAATTGTCGTGGTTTGGAGCGACCACGGGTATCACTTGGGCGAGCACCAAGGGGTTTGGCAAAAACGCACCCTGTTTGAACAGTCAGCAAGATCACCATTGATCATTCGTTCCCCGGGAATGTCGGGGATGGGACAGCCTTGCAGGAAGGTGGTCGAATTCGTTGATGTATATCCGACACTGACAAGTCTCGCGGGTATCTCGTCGCCGTCTGGGCTTGCGGGGCGTGATTTATCGCCGCTTTTGAATGATCCACTTACTTCGTGGGATGACTTCGCAATCACGCAAGTTTTGCGTCCTGCCGACAATCGTTTGGAGAAACCGGTCATGGGTTGCAGCATTCGGACCGATCGCTGGCGGTACACGGAGTGGGGTTTGGGCGACCATGGTCTTGAGCTCTATGACCATCACAGCGATCCGGGGGAATTCGATAACCTCGCGATCTCACCAAGCTCAGAATTACGGGCAGTGATGGGGCGCCTTCGAAAGAAGTTGCACCAACATGCGAGCGGTAAGATCCCGGCAACACCTTTCAACCCCTCACGACTCTAGAGCCATTGGTGCAATGTCCAAGATGCGGACAGGGTATGCGTGGCAGAATACTCAAAGGCCAAACTCAGTCCTTCAGATTGGCCAGGCACTGATTCAGCCACGTGAATTCACTCGCGATATCCTTGGCGAGTCCGTGTCGCTGCATTGATTCGGGTAGCACGGTCCAGGCATAGGTTTCGATTTCAAAGTGTCCTGTAAATTGAGGCGCTGCTTCTGAGTTCGATAAATGCTGAAGGCATTCCAAAACATCACCCTGGCTGGTTTCCAGATGACCAAACCGTTCCAGAAAGATTGGGACGTGAAAGTGGACGACCCATCGCTGGTCATCGCCGGGAACCGGTTCCCCTTGCGGTGAAGATTGCAGCAATGCAGGAAGGTCCTCTGATAAAACGAATTCACCGTTGCTGAGACGTCGACCTGTTTGATGTAGGTAACGATCTTCGCCGAACTCCGAGAGTTGGTCGATCGCTTCTCTTTTTCGTTCTGCTGACATTTGATTCCATTGTGCAACAATCGCAGAACTGACTTGAACTTTTCCGACGGTAATCCCAGCACGCCCCAATTGCGAAAGCACATCAAATTGTGATTCCATCATCACAGCGGAGTGACAGATGTCATGACACACAGTGAGGTAACGCCGATGATGTATTTCTGGCAACTCTCGCTCGAACCAACTGATCACATCTTCGGTGGTATCCAGCTGACAACCAGGTTCGGGCTCTATCGCAACCACGATGCGGCGTCCGGATTTTGATTCGAGTTGATGCAGGTAGTCTGCCAGCGAGCGTAGGTGCTTACCACTGGCAGCAAGCTGATCCGCAGAATCAAGTTCAGTCGGCCAACCAAGCGGAAGCGTACTGATCGAACCAATTTTCTCCGCGGGTGATGATCGAAGGAGCTCGGTTAAGATTTCTGCGAGCTGGCAGGTGTAATCAAGGCGTGATTCCTCAGCCCACGTGGGAAGGTAGACGCGACGCTTGACAATTTTTTGGTGGAAATTATCAAACGGAAATCCGTTAATCGTGAAGGGATCAAGTCTGCGATCACTTAAAAACGCAGCAAAAGCTGATGCATCCCGAGAGAGTTCATTTGCCGCTTGGGCGGGGATCCATAATCCGACGCCAAGACGATCAAAGCCAACCGAATCCCTCACCTCGACAGCATAATTGTCGAGGTTTGCGCGTATCGATGAGAGATCGACACCCGCGTGCACATTCGTGCAGTACCCGATCTGAGCGTTTTTCATCGTCAAATTCGTCACGTCGATTCGTTCCTGGCGTTCATCGCAATCACTTTTGAGCAAGGATCCACTGAGTCATCGCATCGCAGCATTAGCGTAGTAGAATAGAGTGATTCGGAAAATATCCCGCAACTTTCTTGTCAACTGCCATCACGTATTTGACGGTTGCAGGTTCTGTAGGATAATGAGGCAGTGGACCTGATGGTGGGTAAAGTCAGTACGTGATTTGTCTGCTTTTCGTTAGACTGCTGACGATTTTACAGCAAAAAACTGCGGCAAATGGAGTGAGAGAACCGCAATCAGCACACCGTTCCGTAAAATTTGGATGCCTGCGATTGGTCGGTTCTCTGGGGCGTGGTCATTACATGTCGACTGACGGTTCGTAAAAAATTGAATCCATGTCGGTTGTTCACGACGATTTTTGACCCAGAAAGCGTCCAAAATTACCCCCCCAATGCCAAAAGTAAATCGATAATTTTGAACAGGTAAGCGGTGAGAATCTAAGTATCACCAACATTGACGACGTGATCGTATGACGAAAGTATATTCTGCTGACTCCCAACGACGCTTGGGATCTCGTTCATCTTGCGATTGATGTCACATCGACGAATCCGTTGACGCTTGAAACAATCATCTCCAGAATTCACACACCATCCTTTTTTATCGCCAACAGTCATATGCGAACTCTTCTGAGTGCCCTCGTCCTCGCAACCTTTGCGATCAATCTTCAAACGGTTTCCATGGGACAACCGTTGCCGAATCCGAAACACGACGATTCGCACGGTGACCGATTTTTTCAAATCGATAATTGGCTGCCAACGCCAAACGACCAGCGTACCGCTTCGGGTGCGCCCGGTCCGGAGTATTGGCAGCAACGTGCCGACTACGACATTGCAGTGACTCTGGATGATCAGAATCAGCGAATTTCGGGCTTGGTTAAAATTCAATACCACAACGAATCGCCTCATATCCTGAATTATGTTTGGGTGCAGCTTGATCAGAATCGCTTCGATCCAAAGGCAACTTCGGCGACCGCCACCCCAGCACCTTCGTTAGCACCCAGGCTGACCTTCGATCGACTCAATTCCATTTTTGCCCGAATGACCTTCGATGGAGGATACAAAATCGGAGCAGTAAAAAGTCAACAAGGTTCGCCCTTGGAGCACACCATCGTGGAAACGATGATGCGAATTGACCTGCCCCGGCCAATGATGCCGGGTGAGTCGATCGGATTTTCGATTGAGTACTCGTACAACATCATTGACTCCAACTTGATTTCAGGACGATCAGGTCACGAGCTTTTTGAAGAGGATGGTAACTATATTTACGAAATTGCTCAGTGGTTTCCACGAGTTGTGTCCTATACGGATTACACGGGTTGGCAAAATAAACAGTTTGTTGGCCGAGGTGAATTCACGCTTGAACTCGGGGATTACGAGGTCAGCATTACCGTTCCCGAAGACATGGTCGTTGCGTCCACTGGTCTGCTTGCTAATCCCGAGGCAGTTCTTGAGCAAACATGGATCAAGCGACTCGCTGAGGCAAGGAAGTCGTCCGAGCCGATGTTCATTGTGACTCCCGAAGAAGCAAGAGAAAACGAGAAATCAACGCAGGACGATGACTCCAGCTCTCGCGGGCAGAATCAACGAACCAAGACATGGGTATTCCAAGCCAAGAATGTTCGTGATTTTGCTTTTGCGGCAAGTCGCAAATTTATCTGGGACGCCATGGGTGTCAAAGTTGGTGACCAAACCGTGATGGCGATGTCCTACTATCCCAACGAGGGCGAGCCACTTTGGAGTCAGTACTCGACGGAATCGATTGCTCACACACTCGAGGTATATGGTCGGTATTCATTTGACTATCCCTACCCGGTGGCAATTAGCGTCAACGGCCCGGTCTACGGGATGGAGTACCCGATGATTTGTTTTAACGGACCCCGTCCGGAGGATGACGGCACCTACAGTAAAGCAACGAAGTACGCCCTCATCTCAGTGATCATTCACGAAGTGGGGCACAATTATTTTCCAATGATTGTGAACAGTGATGAACGGCAATGGACATGGATGGACGAGGGACTCAATACCTTTTTGCAGTTTCTCAGCGAACAGGAATGGGAGGAGGATTACCCGTCACGCCGAGGCAAGCCCGAGAAAATCGTCCCGTACATGCGTGGCCACCATCAGCGGCCCATCATGACAGGAAGCGAAGAGATTCTTCAGTTTGGCCCCAACGCTTACGCAAAACCTGCAACTGCCCTCAACATTCTTCGCGAAACCATCATGGGACGCGAACTCTTTGACTTTGCTTTTAAGCAGTACGCCCAACGATGGAAATTCAAGCGGCCCACACCCTCGGACTTTTTTCGAACGATGGAGGATGCTTCGGGTGTTGACCTGGATTGGTTTTGGCGCGGCTGGTTCTACAGCACCGACCACGTTGATCTGGCAATTGAGGATGTAAAGCTCTTGATTATCGATCAGGGGGATCCTGATAAAGAGGCTGAGAGAAAACGTAAAGAACGAGAAGAAAAAGAACCCAATCTCTCGGATCAACGCAACGCCGACCTTCCCAAACGGATTGATTGGCAACCAGGCCTGAAAGACTATTACAACAGCGCAGAGTATGACGAGTTCGCCGTGGAGGAATCCGCAAGAAAGGCCTATCAGAAAATGCTTGAGGGTCTCGATGATGAACAGCGAGCAATGCTTGAACGCACCACCAATTTCTATGTTGTTAAATTTCGAAACCATGGTGGAATCGTGATGCCCATTATCATTCGTCTTCACTATGCCGATAGCACCAATGAAATCATCCGTGTGCCGGTAGATATCTGGCGATCCAATGGTGATCAGGTCTCGAAGCTGTTTGTTTCTGAAAAAGAAGTTGTCCGAATGGAGCTTGATCCTTTCTTGGAGACCGCTGATACGGAGCTGTCTAACAACCACTGGCCTCCAAAGCTGATTCCAAGCCGCTTCAAGCTATATAAAACCAGCAAGTCGGATAACGAGATGAGAAAAGCGAAGAAAAAGAAGGAGGCTGCGGAGAAGAAAGCAGCCGAGGAAGCAAAGGAAAAAGATAAGGCGGCTGAAGATGCAGAGACCGCCAAGAAGGCGGCTGAGGCAAAAGACCAGGCACCGAAAGAGCAATCGTCGGCTGAAGCTGCGACAGCGACAGGAGATGGCGGTTAAGGGCTCTGCTGGCCCGCACGGTTGTCGACAGAAACCCGCTGAGTCTTTGTTTGGCCTACGAATTGAAATCCATCATGCTTTTGCTATTGATCGCTCTACTACTGCACCCGGTTCATGAGACCATTTCCGAAGTGGAATGGAACCCGGTGACCCGCCGACTCGAGGTTGCTTTACGCCTCGATGTGATGGATGCTCAATGGCTCGGTAAACGTGTCAGTCGAGCTGAGAGGGTTGAGCCTGCTGAGCCTGCGGAGGCTGGCAAACCCAGTTCTCGGACCAAGCCGAGGGCCTTGGCGACTAGTTCGAAACCGGCAATCCAAGCAGTGGAACCTGAAGCCAAGGATCAAGTGGAACGTTCGAAAGATCCCTGGCAGCTTCGATACCTACGATCTCGATTTCGTCTGGACCCCCAGCCGACGACTCCGGGGCAGTCCGCAAAGCAGGATGGCGATCTCTATCATTGGATCGGCACTGACGAAAACAAAGGGCACCAGTGGTGGTTTTTTGAGGTTGAGCCGGTCGATGGTAAACGCCCCCTGTTGATCGAAAACCGAATCTTGTTTGAGAAAGAATCAAATCAGGCAAATCGAGTTTTTATCCTCAGTCCCAAGCCGGTCCGCTCGTTGATCCTGACGCCACAGCAACCGAAGACCACACTTTTCTCAGCAGAGCAAGATGACCAGAGCAACTGAAATCGTCGCTGAAGTCATCTCCATCGGTGATGAAATGACCAGTGGTGCGAGATTGGATACAAATGGACAGTGGCTCAGTCAAAGACTTGGCGAAATTGGGATTCACGTTGCTTTTCACACCACTGTTGGCGACAGGATAGAACACAACGTGGATGTGTTTCGTGTTGCATCGGAACGAGCCGATGTCGTCATTGCAACGGGCGGCTTGGGACCGACTCGTGATGATTTGACTCGTGAGGTTCTCGCTGAACTTGCCGAGCAACCGTTGGAGTTTGATCAGGACGCAATGGATCATCTTGTTAAGCTTTTTGCTAAACGTAATCGTGTCATGCCTGAACGGAATAAGGTTCAGGCGATGTTCCCACGCGGAAGCCAGCAAGTTTTTAATCCGCAGGGTTCGGCACCTGGAATCGATATTTCCATCCCACGTTCTGACGGCACTCACTCGCGAATCTTTGCGTTGCCCGGTGTTCCTGCTGAAATGAAATGCATGTTTGTTGACACCGTGGTACCACGCCTCGTTTCGGGAAAGGTCGATGGAACTGTCATTCAACACCATGTGATGAAGCTCTTTGGTACCGGTGAAAGTGACATGGAACAGCGTCTGGGCGATATGATCTCCCGCAATCGAGAGCCGCGAGTGGGAATCACTGTCAGTAAAGCGACAATTTCCCTCAGAATTACCGCCACTGCCGACTCCGAACAAAGTTGCCAATCTCAAATCTCGGAAACCAGAAAGCAAATCCTTGAACTCGTCCCGGAGTTTTATTTCGGGGAGGGGGAGACGTTCGAGCAACATCATGCGATCAATCATTTGTTGTGTTCGCGGCAGGAATCGTTGATGGTGATTGAATTAGGGCATGCGGCACCTCTTGGTGATTGGTTTGCATCACTCGGTGAAACGCCAGCATTCCAAGGTGGACTGTCATTGGGGTCAGCTGATGACTTACGTCGTTGGCTTCCTGCTATCCCGGGAGAAACAATCAATTGCGCTGGTGATTCGCACGAGGCGATGACTCAATCGAACGAACTCTTTGAGCAGCAATTGGAAAGTTTTCGACAGTGTCACCAAGTCGACTGGCTGCTGCTTGTGGATGCCTATCCATTCCTGCAAGAGAGTGGTTCGGAACCGATGGCGGCGAAGCAGTTGACGTTTTGGGTTGTCTCGCCATCCGGACGAGTGAGTCATGATGAAGAGTCGATCGGGGGGCATCCCGACGTGATTCAGCCACGAATCGCAAAGGCGGCCATGGCCTTTCTGAGGCACCAAGTTGGAATTCACTAGATCCCATCGCCTTCTTTTTACCTCTCTTGAGTGCAAGACCTGAAAACTTGACTTGCAGAGCCAAGATGAAGGTTTTGCAGTGTTTGCGACTGTGACCTTCGACGATGCATCATCGTGCTTTTGTTGAAGATTTCAAGATCTATCGAGTGCTCTGGTGGATGAGAACGGACTGTCCTGAAAATCGTTTTCGGAATCATGTCAACCATCATGTTGTAAGGAGACCCTTTCTGTAGGATCGGTGACTCGGATCGGTGACTCGGATCGTTGACTCGGATCGTTGACTCGGATCGGTGACTCGGATCGGTGACTCGGATCGTTGCATTTGGATCGTTGCATTTGGATCGTTGCATTTGGATCGTTGCATTTGGATCGTTGCATTTGGGGTGGTGCATTTGGGGTGGTGCATTTGGGGTGGTGCATTTGGGGTGGTGCATTTGGGGCGTTGCATTTGGGGCGTTGCATATTGATCGGGTCACTTGGATCTAACTTGGATCACTTGGATCACTTGGGTCACTTGGATCTAATTTGGGTCGATGCGATCGTCGGCCAAGTCCGCTTCGCAGACGGCGAGTCGAACAGATGAATGACTTCAATGAGAATCCAACGGCCGTTGTGGATCTCTCAAGATGAACTCGGGGTTTTGCTCGTGATTCAGGTTGGGGGCACAAGGTGGTGACCGACTAACTTCCGCACCCTCTCTGCGACCGAAAACAGCAGGAACCCGCACTTGCTTGATTTCAAAGAAAAAAATCGTTCTTGCCAATGCTCTCGATTTGATTCAAAGGCTCAATGGCTGGCGGCAAGTCGCGAAAATGCTTGGTTGGTGAGCTTTAGATTTCCAGCACAACGGGTTGAAAGGGAACGTGTCGAATGGATGCGCCGCCATTGTAAAACCGGATTCCACCCAGCTGATAATCGTGCAGCTTTCGGTGGGTATGCCCAAAGGCAATTCGCTTGACACCGGAGGTTTCAACCTGCGGCTGTTGCTGCATCCATTGCAGCAGTCTTAGGCATGTTGCTCGTTGGCGATGTGCTGCCATCGCTGCAACTTGGTGCGCGCGGATCGCAATGGCGGCGTCGTAAGCTCGTCTCGCCAATTTCGAGGCGGTTGGTTTCTGCTCCCACCTTAATCGGTACTCTCGAAAGCTTTCGGTCGTGCCCCGGCCCTCGATGACATGGCCATGGATGAAAAGGGTATCCGCGACCCTCAGGCAGTTGAAACCGCAATGAAAGGTGGCTTCGTCGTTTGCCCAACGTCTTAGCGACGCACGAAACAGCACATTCGCATCGTGGTTGCCGTCCACATAAAGGAATGTTTTCCGAGGGTAGCGTCTGACCCAGTTTTCAATCCACTCAATCGCCTGCGAAACGGCAAGTTGCTCTGATTGCAATTGATTCCAACGGAAATCAAACAGGTCACCACCCCAAATGCAAAGATCTGCGGATTCAATCGCCGCCTCGACTGACGCCAAATGTTCATTGAAATTGCTGCGGTCGCTGAAAAGGTGCAAATCCGAAATGAAGCAAATTCGGGAGGTTCCTGGTGCGGGTTTCCATCTGTCAATCATTGATGTTGATCCGCTTCTGATAGCCCGCATTGGAACCTAGTGGATGTAGAAATCGCTCGCGAGACGATCGAGATACTTATGGTGAACGTAAGTTCGGCTCGCTGAAGCGCTTTGTGCCTCGTGGCGATTGGTCTGACGGTACTGCTGCGATTCGGGGCTAGCGAAGGTTATTGGATTTTGTCCAACCCTCGCTCATTTCCTCGGGATAGATCCGTTTGCCATTCCGAGTGGCGTTGCTTCGTGGGGTCGGATCCCAATAATTTGCATTGCCCTCTTTGATGACTTCGTTAACGTCGTCAATCGAAATATTGTAAAGAGCGGCTAGCCTCATCAACTCGCGATCCAGAGTTTGTTGAAGCATCACCTCCAACGCTTTTCTTGGAGGACTTCCCTGAGGTAAGGGCAATGGTTTTTCCACCGTGGTTCTCGCGACACCGCGATACGCTGAATAGAGTTTTTTTCGATCTGATTCCTGTAGCCGTATCACTTGATATTCTGGGAATTTGAAAGCCGGTTTTTCAGGGGTATCGATGATGGCCGTTTTCACTGGTTGAGATTCAACACTACCGATGGTGAAAACAGATAGAAGTAGCATGCTGCCGATGGCCAACATCAAAATAACGGCGATGACCAGACTGCCAATCATGATGGGGAGGTTTGTTGAGCCGGAGGGAGTTTGCGGATCCTTTCCACCAACTGATTGATCGGGCAACGATACAACGGATTTTGCATTCCAGACGAATCCGCATGCTTTGCAACGCACCTGTGCCAGAGACGATGGAAAACGATGGACCTTTTCGCAGTTGGGACAAGACTGTGTTTGATGATTGACTTGATTCATCCGCGTTACCGATTTCCGTTACGATTCGTTACTAAAAACTTAACTTCAATTCTAGCTGTTCACATCGTCTTGGCGGACATCAAGGGGATCGTTGGCAATCAATGATTACTTTGAAAGTGAGAAGGTGTATCTGCTGTGGCGATATTTCTGTGATTGGCTCGTCTTCCGAAGTCGCATCCGCAGTCACAGTCGCATCCGCAGTCGCATCAGGGGCTCTTGTCTTTGTTTTGCGAAAGCTCTTCCTCGTATCGTTGTTGCAACGTACTCAGGTCGACGGGGCACTCTGGTAATTTGGGATCCATGTCCAGTAGCGTGTCGCGTAAAATTCCAGCGACAACCGCATCGCGGTACCACTTGTTATCAGAGGGGATTAGTAACCACGGTGACTTCGTTTTGTTGCAACGTCTAAAAATATCTTCGTAAGCCTTCTGATATTCAAGCCACTTATGGCGTGCATCAAAATCACTCACTTCCAGTTTCCATTGTTTATCTGGTTGTCGCAATCGCTTAGCAAGTCGACGTAACTGTTCTTGGGGACTGATGTGCAGATACAGTTTGATAATTCGCGTGCCGGCGTGCACTAGATTTTTTTCGAAACTGTTGATGATCCCGTAACGCTTCCGCCACACCCTCTTTGGAACCAAACGATCCACGCGTGCGGCAAGTACATCTTCGTAATGCGAGCGATTGAAAACCGCGACCATGCCTTGGGCAGGAGTGCAGGCGTGAACACGCCACAAAAAATCGTATTCTTGTTCACGCAATGTGGGGAATCCGAAGGCGTGGACGCGACAACCTTGAGGGTTCATGCAGCCAAAAACCTTGCGGATCAAGCCATCTTTTCCTCCAGCATCCGGCGCTTGCAGGATGACTAGTAATGATTGATTTCGCTCAACAAACAGGCGGTATTGCAGGTCTTGGATTTCTCGTTTGGTCTTCTTGGTGAACGCTTGGGCATCTTTCTTGTTATCGAACCAAGTTGTTTCACTGGTCGGCCTACTCGATAGCGTCAAATCTTTCGACGGTATCAATCGATACGATTGAAGGAAATTTGCCATCGATGTCCAACTTTTGAGGTCAAAGGAAACGGACCAGAGCACTTCGTCACGCCAGCTCTACCGATGCCGAGCTCCTCTTGCACCACTCAATAGGTCCGGAATTGTCGGGTGGAGGTCCGGAATTGTCGGGTGAAGGTACGGAATTGTCGGCGAAAGCTCCCAGTAAATTGACTATCCAGCACTCCAGCTGGTTGACACTAGTGCTGTAGCATACCATTGCGCTGCGTCGTTCTTGATTCGAAAGCCGACGTATTTGGAGTTCCGCTATCTCTGATTTCGCAAAAATCCAAGCTGATCAAGGCGAATGGATAACTCATCGGACCATTGTGTGAACAAACCGGTTATCCGATTTTTCATCAAAACTTCTGAGAGACCCTCATGCGAGTCTTAGTAACAGGTTGTGGCGGTTTTTTGGGTAGCGAGATCGTTCGGCAACTTCTCCGCCGCGGTGATGAGGTCGTGGGAATCTCCAGAGGTGACTACCCGGCGTTGGTCAATGCGGGGATGGAGCCGCGACGCGGTGACCTCTCCGATCCAGCATTTACAAAACAAGCCTTTTGCGATGTCGAAACCGTTGTTCATACCGCTGCGGTAGCCGGTGTGTGGGGATCCTCTGACTATTTTTACCAAAATAATCAGTTGGCGACCGAACTCGTTGTCCAAGCATGTCAAAGCCATGGGGTGCGAAATCTTGTTTTCACCAGCAGTCCAAGTGTCACGTTTGATGGAAAAGACCAAAGCGGTGTCGATGAGACGGTGTCCTACCCCAAACGTTGGCTCTGTCACTATCCGAGAACCAAGGCGATCGCGGAGCAATTAGTGATGAGGAGCCATGATCCAAACGGGCTTCGAACTGTAGCTTTGCGACCTCATTTGATTTGGGGCGAGGAGGATCCCCACATCCTGCCCAGGCTTCTTCTTCGTGCCAAACAGGGGAAATTGTTAATCGTGGGTGATGGGGAAAATCGAGTGGACACCGTGCATGTGGTGAATGCTGCCGGGGCACATCTCGATGCGATCGATTCCTTGCAAGCCACCCCTGAGAAATCTGGGGGACGCTGCTACTTCATCTCGCAGGACGAGCCAGTGAATTGTTGGAGCTGGATCAGCGAAATTTGTCGAATTGGCCGGGTGCCTCCGCCATCGAGAAAAATTTCAGCTCGGGCGGCCTACCTCTTGGGCGGCGGATTTGAGGCGATTTATTGGATGACGCGAAGAACGGCAGAGCCTCCCATGACTCGCTTTGTGGCGGCACAACTTTCCAAAGACCACTATTTTGACATCTCGGCGGCCAAAGAACGGCTCGGTTACAAGGTTCGTCTTTCGATGCAGGAGGGGCTGAAACGTCTGGAATTGAAGTGGAATGAGTCCTCCGAGATCGGGCCAAATTAGGATTCATCGATTGAAATCCGTTGTGGAACGTTGATTCGTCCTGATTTTTACGGTCAGACAGCATCGGACCCTTTGTACACCCCTGTTTTCGCCATGAAACTGCCGCCGGGAAATCGGCCGGGCGTTGTCAGTAAGGTTCGTCGCTGGTAGCCTTTTGACGACTGGTTTGAGGTCATTCCGCACACCATCCGTCCCCTGTCACCACGGTTCACCCCGTCCCCTGTCACCACGGTTCACCCCGTGAACGGTCTCGATTGAAAATGAATCGCCTACTGTGATCGCTCCCAACCGCGCCGCCAAACTGCCGGACGATCAACGCATCGTCATCACCGGTCTCGGGCTGACCTCTCCCAACGGGAACGACTGGGGTACGTTCCGCAACGCGCTGCTTGAAAAACAGAGTGGTGTGCAACCGTATGAGATTCGGTATTTCGGTAAAACCCTCGCCGGCATTTGTGACTTCGAACAGACTCGTTATCAGTCTCGCAAGGATCTAAGACGCGGCACCAGAGCAGGAAGTGTTGGGGTGTATTGCGCAAACGAGGCGATCAAACGCTCCGGTCTCGATTGGGACAATGTCGATAAATCTCGAGTCGGTATCTATGTCGGGGTGACGGAGCACGGAAACGTCGAAACAGAAAACGAAATTCACGTCATCAAGGGATTTGATTACGACACTAGCTGTTGGTCACACCACCATAACCCGCGAACTGTGGCCAACAATCCCGCCGGTGAAGTCGCATTGAACCTTGGCGTCACTGGACCCCATTACACCATTGGGGCGGCATGTGCGGCGGGAAACGCCGGTATCATTCAAGGTGCACAAATGCTTCGGTTGCAGGAATGTGATCTGGCAATCGCTGGCGGAACCAGTGAGAGTGTTCACACCTTCGGGATTTTTGCCAGCTTCAACAGCCAAAACGCATTAGCAACACACGAAAATCCGACGCTCGCATCCCGACCATTTGACATCGGTCGTAATGGGATTGTTGTGGCAGAGGGTGGTTGCCTTTACACGCTGGAACGCCTCAGTGACGCAAAATTGCGTGGTGCGGAGATTATTGGTGAGCTAGTTGGATATGCGATCAACACCGATGCCACCGATTTCGTTTTGCCTAACCCCGAACGGCAGGCACAGTGCATCCACATGGCACTCGATCGTGCAGGCTTGACGCCGGACGAGATCGACATTGTCAGCACACATGCCACGGGCACCACAAGTGGTGACTCTCAGGAATGTATTGCACTTCGAGATGTGTTCGGCAATTCTCAGAACACTCGCATCAACAACACAAAAAGTTACATTGGTCATGCGATGGGGGCTGCTGGCTCGCTAGAGCTGGCAGGCAACCTACCCTCCTTTCGAGACAAAGTGGTTCACCCAACCATCAATGTCGACGAAGTGGACCCAGATTGTGACCTTCGAGGTCTCGTCGTTAATGAGCCTCAAGAGAGTAAGCGTGTGGATTACATTCTGAACAATTCGTTTGGAATGCTTGGGATCAACTCTGTTGTGATTATCAGCCGATTCCAGTAGAAACCTCATCCCTCGGTAATGGACGATCGTTTCCACAAACCTTGCCCTCAATCAGATAACTGATTCCGATTCAGAAAAAATCATTGGAGAGATCGAATCGATGACGCCAGCAGAAATTCGCGATGAAATCCTCGATATTCTCGAAGACATCTCGCCTGACGAGGATTTGGATAGCCTCGATGATGAGAAAGCGTTCCGTGATCAACTTGAGCTCGATAGCATGGATTTCCTTGATATCGTTATGGAATTGAGAAAACGCCATCGAGTTCAGATTCCCGAGGAAGATTACGGTAATCTCGCAAGCATGCATTCCACCGTCACTTATCTCGAGCCAAAGATGAAGGACATCGTCAAGTCCTAGGTGTTCTTCACGAGCCGTCAGGACGCCTAGCCGTGGGTATCGTTGGCGTTCAACCGCCACAGGTTGCGGGGCTGTTGGCGAGTGCTGTGAACAGGGGACAGGGGATTTGGAATCTGGTGATTTCCATGAATCCGCTGATTTCGATGATCTCGATGAATTACGGGGTCTTCAGGCGGATCTCCATGCAAGACGCTGATCAAGACTCTGCTGCTGAGGCCGATTGATTCTTCGGTGGACAAATTCTACTGATCGTTTCACCGTTCCCATCGTTTTGAGCCTGCAGACGCTGTCATCTAGCAGCTTTTCCATCAAGCAGCTTTTCCATCAAGCAGCTTTTCCCTCAAGCAGCTTTGCCATCAAACAGCTTTGTCATCAAGCAGCTTTGTCATCAAGCAGCTTTGCCATCAAGCAGCTTTGCCATCAAGCAGGGGCCGTCCACCAACCGTAACTGATGGCTGGGTTTTCTTTACAAGTTCCCTCGCCAACGCTTGAAGTTCGGTGCCGCGACGGCGATTTTCTGACGGGTTGGGCAAAGAGAGGCGAAATGCGGGTCGAAATCGCGACACAGAGGCATGCCGCTGTCGTCGCTGTGATGACAGGTTGGGTTTAGCTTGGATTTCAACAAGCGGGGTGTGTCTTGAATGTTTCTCGGAACTTGAGCCAAAGCGAGAAAAAACATTGGGAAAAGCGACCTCGCGAGGTGTTTTTCTCCCTCCCGCTCTCCACCGTTCTCCACCGCGGCAACTTTTGGCACGCGGTTCGCGAAAGAAGCTAATCAAAGCTCGGGGTAAGCGAACTACTAGGATTCAGTCATCACAACGCCCCGACCTCCCAAGTTTTCTTAAAGGAGATCAGACGCGATGTTATCGAAAAAGAAATGGATTATCGTTCCCGCTCTCGTGATCGCATTGAGCGGTATGGTTGAGCAAAACGAGGCCAGGGCCGATGTTCGGGTCGTGCCGACATGGGGCGGGATCAGTATCAGTTTTGGGAATCACTCAGGGTACTGCAGAACACCGTCCCGTAATTACTATCGGTCAAGTTCTCTGCATCGTTACTCGAGCCCCTTCATTCGATCAAGCGGATATCGTCATCGAGTCCAAAGCCGGCTCGACTACCTCCGTTCGCGAAGTCGCAGTTCATGCAATCCTCGTTTTCGACGGTAGAGCGGTGGTGAACGAGTGAAGCAAAGCCTATCGATAACGCCGGAATCAAAGGATGATTTCGGCGTTTTTTTTATGTGTGATTTCACTCATTCGGGGATCGCTCGAATAAACTGGGGACTCACAGGAAATTGTTCTTCAACCAATCCCCTCTCCCGTCTCTGGGCCACGCGTTATGGAATCACTAGCCGAAAATCGAATTTCGTCCAAACCCATTCGTTGTCGATGGGCTTACTTCGTCATGGTTGTGACGGGGTTTCTCTTGACCGGTGCGTTAACGGTTCAACCAGCAGTGGCTTCGCCGGCTGAGGTTGCGGTGGCTTCATCACCGGAGGGTAAGTGGTCAGGTCAGTGGAGAAGCGAGGCAACCGGTCATCAGGGACCGCTCAAAGCAAGAATACGGAAGCTGGATAACGATCGTTATCGTGCAATGTTTCGTGGGCGTTTCTTTGCCGTGATCCCGTTCATTTACCCGACAACACTTCAACGTTCGGGGGATTCCAGTTTCACCTCGTCGCAGAGGTTGCCGTTGCTGGGAACCTACAAAATGAAGGCGGAAGTCACTTCAGATCAGTTCAAGGCCACGTTTGAAGGTCGGAGAGACACAGGAGTATTTGAGCTAAGTCGATAGTTCTACGCCGCCCGAGGCAACCGGGAAATCAAGATGGAGAATAAGATGGAGAAGCGGATCGGGCACAGCGTTGCGATCTTCTTGTTGATTGCACTGCTGGCGGTTGATGTTTCTGCGAGCGGATCGATCGTGTTTTCTCCTGATGGCAAGTTAGTTGCCGTAGGAAAACGCAGCGGCGCCATTGAGCTTAGGGCATCGGAGACGGGGAACTTGCTGACAACTTTCAACCAGCTCGAAACGCCACCCGATCCGCTCTCTGCGGTAAATTGGAGGCCAAAAATAGCCTTTTCTCCTGATGGCGATACATTGGCCTCGGCCAGCGGCTATTCGCCGGTTGTCCTCTGGGATGTCAAACGCCGCGAGAAGATCAAGAGCCTTCCTGTTATCTCTGTGGGCTACGACCTGAGTTTTTCCAGTGACGGCTCCTTACTGGTGGGCATCGGAGTCGACTCGAAGGCCGGCCCTCACCGACTTACATTGTGGAGTATTCAGTCGGGCAAGCCGATCAGGTCGCTGGCAGTAGAAATGAGGCTTGAATCCGAACATGCGTCGAACCGAATTCGCCGGGCACATTTCCCAGCATCGGGCGGGGTTCTTGCAATAGAGACCCTTGAAGATGGTATTCCCCTCGTACGATTGTGGGACACCAAAACAGGAGAGGAGACTGTCAAAATCCATGCAGAGGCGTGGGATCTTTCGCCTGATGGCAAGTATGTTTTGGCAAGAACTGCGGTCGATAAAACAGGACGCACGGATCAACACACCTTGTGGGACGTCAACAGCGGCAAGGTCGTGAAGACAATTCCTGCCAAGGCGGATGATCAGCGTGCAGAACAACAGAGATGACCCGGAGCCTGAATCAGTAGCGAGTTCGCGTCGCTGATCGACATCAAGTTCCTTTCCGGCTTATCCGAGGCGATCATCCCTTTTTCAAGTTTTTGTCGCCGTTGGGATCGATTGTCGCCGTTGGGATCAATGGTCGCCGAGAGTTGGGCTTTGCTCTGGTTTTTCTTTTTGGAATCTGCTTTCCGGCCTCCAGCGACCCTCAACAACGTCCTGATGGTTTCGCATTGTGTTGCTTGCTGACTTGCTGACCGGGTAACGTGCCGATAAAGTTTCGAGATTCAAAAACAGTGGGCGTGGGCACGGACGATTCCAGATGGCAAAGCAATTGATCGATCCCGCGCTGTTATTCCGGTTTGAGATACCGGTTGAGCACTGGCGGGGGGATTGGACGACAAAAGGTATTTCGCTGCCTGAAAAGTGTCAGGTTCCAACGTTTGCGGAGTTCTCAAACCGATCCGTGTTTGCGGATATTCGGGTAGGTTGGAGCGAAGAGGGGATTGGGGTTCAGATCGCTGTCAAAGGTAAGCGGCAGTTACCTTGGTGTCGGGAGACGCGTCTGGACGAGAGCGACGGATTTCATTTGTGGATCGACACTCGTTGCAGCCCGGGTATCCACCGAGCGACCCAGTATTGCCATCGATTCCTCTGGATGCCGACCGGCGGTGGTTCTCGACGGGAAACACCGATCGCTGCGATGGTTCCGATCAATCGAGCTCGCAGCCAGCCTCGTCAAATTGATGGCCGTTGCCTCAAGGTTGCAGCGGTTCCAAGGCATGATGGCTATCAGCTTTCGGGTTTTGTTCCCAAGCAGGCCCTCACCGGATATGACCCGCAGGAGCAGCCGAGGATTGGTCTTTACTACGCGGTGATGGATCGCGAACTTGGGTGGCAGGGTACAACGTTGGGCCCCGAATACCCCGTCGCGGATGATCCGAGCCTCTGGTCGGAGGCATCTCTTCGTCGTTGAGGGGGAATCCCTGAAATCCTGAGACATACCTGTGATTTTTCGACTTATTTCGTCGCAGACAGGGGCATCTGGCGGTTACGGCTGGGCCTCTGATTTATAAAATCTTGGCGTGCTTGCGATCGGGATCAATCGACTTAGCCCACCACTGTCCAACTTTCAGCGATGATCCAACCCGGCGCTGAACCCCGACTGCTTTACTGAATGCGTTAAACATGGTCGCTACCACCACCTCGAAAGCAATACGATCCGTTTCCGGCATCACTGTTCGGCTCGCGGGTGATTCGGGTGATGGGATGCAACTTTTGGGGACTCAGTTAACCAATACCAGTGCTTTGGCGGGGAACGATGTCGCCACTTTCCCTGATTTTCCGGCCGAAATCCGCGCACCGCGAGGGACCCGTGCCGGCGTTTCTGGGTTTCAGGTGCAATTTTCCAGCGAAGAGATCTTCACTCCCGGAGACACGCTTGACGCTTTGGTGGTGATGAATCCGGCTGCGATGGTGACCAATCTTACCGATCTTCGCAAAGGTGGCATCCTGATCGCCAACGAAGACGGATTTAACGACAAGGAGTTCAAGCTGGCCAAGGTGGAAGCCAATCCGCTCGATGCCAGTGTGATCGAAGAGACCTATCGGTTGATCAAGGTCCCGATGACACAACTGACTCGGACAGCAGTCTCCGAATTTGGACTCGGGGTGAAAATTGCTGACCGCTGCAAGAACTTCTTTGCAATGGGATTGGTTTACTGGCTTTTCGGTCGATCTCTGGATCCCACGCTGAGATTCATCCAAGAAAAGTTTGGCAAAAAAGAAGAGGTGGCGGCGGCCAATGAAGCGGCACTGCGGGCAGGCTGGGCCTATGGAGAGACAACGGAAGCCTTCGGAGAGAGCTATCAGGTGGAGGCCGCGGAATTGGAGCCGGGTACCTATCGCAATATCATGGGAAATCAGGCACTCGCATGGGGGCTGATCACCGCATCTAAACTCAGCGACAAGGATCTCTTTTATGGAACCTATCCGATTACGCCGGCGAGTGACATTCTTCATGAGTTGACGAAGTACAAGAATTTTGGCGTTCGGACCTTTCAAGCTGAGGATGAAATTGCCGCCGTCTGTTCCACCATCGGCGCCGCCTTCGGTGGCAGTATGGCAGTCACTGCAAGTAGCGGACCAGGAATTGCACTGAAGGCCGAGGCCATGGGCTTGGGGATGATTCTCGAACTTCCTTTGATCGTGATCAACGTGCAGCGTGGTGGACCAAGTACCGGATTGCCAACCAAAACCGAACAAAGCGACTTGCTGCAGGCCATGTTTGGTCGTAACGGAGAATCCCCAATCCCGGTTCTCGCACCCTGCTCACCGGGTGACTGCTTTGACATCGCAATTGAAGCATGGCGACTTGCGACTCAATGCATGGCTCCGGTCATGATTCTGTCAGATGGATACATCGCCAATGGGAGTGAGCCTTGGCAAATTGCTGATGTTAATTCGCTGCCCCCAATCCAGGTTGACCATCCCGAGGCAGGTGATCAGCCGGAAACGTTTTTACCCTACTCTCGAGATGAGTTTTTGGCTCGCCCTTGGGCGATTCCTGGCACACCCGGCTTGATGCATCGTGTGGGCGGCTTGGAAAAGGAAGATGGTACGGGCAACGTCAGTTATGATCCGGCCAACCATCAGCTGATGACCGAAACTCGACAGGCCAAGGTTGCCAAGATTGCCGAACGCATTCCCGCTCAAGATATTTTTGGAGAGCAATCGGGTGATGTGCTTCTGGTCTCTTGGGGTGGGACCTACGGTGCGTGCCACACGGCAGTGAAGCGATGCCAAGAAAACGGACATCAGGTCAGCCACATGCACCTCCGGTATCTCAATCCAATGCCGGCGAACGTTGGTGAAGTGATGCGTCGTTTCAAAAAGGTGATGGTCGCTGAGTTAAACCAAGGACAGCTTCGAATGCTGCTTCGATCGGATTACCTTGTCGACTGCGAGGGAATCAACAAAGTGCAAGGTAAGCCTTTCACGGTATCGGAACTAACCGAATCCATTGAATCAGCTTTGCAAACATGATGAGAGGAATCATCTTGACTAGGTCATTGTGATGCAGCGGTGGTGTAAAAATCCTACCGGTCAAATGAGACGCGACCGAAATCTGCACGCGAAAGACAGCGAAACGACGCCCGAGCGGCCACGAGAGACTTACCGCATTTTATTTGTAAGATGAAAACACCGGCTAGAAGCCATTGAATTTGATGGTTTTTCAAAGCGGTCCACCAAAAAGACGCAACAAAGACGATGAACCTACCTGTCCTGAAAGCTTCTGACTTTGCTTCGGATCAAGACGTGCGCTGGTGCCCCGGCTGCGGAGATTATTCAATCCTCGCGCAGATGAAGAAGATTCTGCCTGACCTCGGATTTCCGCGGGAGAAAACCGTTTTCATCAGCGGGATCGGTTGCAGCAGTCGGTTTCCGTACTACATGAACACCTACGGAATGCATAGCATTCATGGTCGAGCCCCTGCCTTCGCAACGGGCCTGAAGTCCACTCGTCCCGAGTTGATGGTCTGGGTCATCACCGGTGATGGTGATTCATTGTCGATTGGTGGCAATCATTTTATTCACGTCCTGAGGCGGAATCTTGACGTGAATATCGTGCTGTTCAACAATCGGATTTACGGACTGACCAAAGGTCAATACAGCCCGACGAGCGTTGAAGGTCAAGTTACCAAAAGCACGCCAATGGGATCCATTGATCACCCGCTGCAGCCACTCTCGGTAGCCCTTGCTGCCGAGGCGACATTCGTGGCACGAAGCATCGACGCCCACGTCAAGCACTTGGGGGAAACGCTCAAGCGAGCCGCTGCCCACAAAGGGACCTCGCTCGTTGAGGTTTACCAAAACTGCAACGTGTTCAACGATGGGGCAATGGCTTACGCTCAAGAGAAGAAGCAACGCGCTGATAACGTGATTGAACTGGTACACGGCAAGCCTCTGGTCTTTGCCAATGGCACCAAAGGAATCCGGCTGGTGGGAACCCATCTCGAGGTGGTCAATACCGACGAGGTTCCTGCAGATGATCTTCTGATTCATGATGAAGCCGAGCCAAATCCTTCAATACAAATGATGCTCGCTCGAATGAGTTATCCCGACATGCCCGAACCAATCGGTGTGCTTCGTGCTGTTGAGGGTATCCCGACTTATGACGAGCAAATAAATCAGCAGGTTGATACGGCCAAAGAACTCAAGGGTGAGGGTGACCTCAACCAACTCTTTAACGCCGGTGATACGTGGCAAGTCAGCTGACATTCAGACAAGGCGTATCGGATTGGCCCAACGTATCGAATCGCTGACCTGGCTGATCGATTTTGCAGCGTTTGCGATTAGCTTTCAAAGCCTGTTCAAGGCGACGCGACTCGATGGATCAATCGTTTGTTGGTGATTCGTCAGTCTTCCGCTGGCCGGAACTGGAAGGGTGAACAAAAATAAGGTCCGCACCGTTTTGAGCAGCCATGGCTTGTTGCTTAATGCGACCTATTTGTTTTGTTGCGGTCATCCGCTTGATGCACTTCGCAGCCGGCGAGTCGCGGTCAAGACTTTTTCTCAATCAGTTGAGCGCACCTTGCATCATCCAGTTCTGAAAACAGGTTAGGTCACGTTTGATGTCTCACATTTGAGTGCTTCGGCGATGTTGGTGAGTTCGTTTTTTGGATGTGAGCCTTGCAGCGGTCAGCGGAATGCAGGGAAAGCAGCTTGGCAAAATAGGCTGTTTGCGATGCGGCAGTTCTTTGGGTTTGGTTGTCAGTCTCGGTCTGGCGAGGAACATTCTGAGCGCGAGCATTGATTGCTTGGAGCTGCCAGTTTCACGAAAGATAGAATAGTGGGGGGGACACGGATGAAGCTTTTCCTAAGGTGAATGCACACAAGCGGCTTGATCTGATCATCCCTCGACGGATCTTCATCGCTTGGAATTGCGGGTGATGGTGTCGACAAACAAGTGCCAAGTCTCATCAATTGGCCGCAGTGTCAGGGTAAATCATCCCGGTTACAAAACTTGTCGAAAAATCGAAGGACTGACTTCGTTGGGCGAGGGATTCGATCAAACGATCCAGGCTCATCACTCTTTTTGTGGATTCCGATGAACAACAAATGTTAAAACAGCTTGATCTGCACCCCATAAATCGTGGACAGTATCGCCAAACCACCCTTCCCAACTTTTACAGAGGAATCAAATGCCCCGCCAAAGAACCTATGGAGACGCGTCACAAGCAATCGGTGATACGCCGATGATTCAAATCAATCGGCTCGGGCCGGAAGGTGGAGCGACGATCTTTGCGAAGTGCGAATTTTTTCAGCCTCTCAATAGCGTCAAAGACCGTATCGGCGTTGCCATGATTGAAGCGGGTGAACGAGATGGCAAAATCACCCCGGATACCCATGTGATCGAACCGACAAGCGGTAACACGGGCATCGCCTTAGCATTTGTATGCGCTGCCAAGGGCTACAAGTTGACGTTGACGATGCCCGAATCAATGTCGGTTGAGCGTCGTGCACTACTTCGCGCAATGGGTGCAAATCTAGTCCTCACTCCGGCCGGTGACGGGATGAAGGGCGCAATCAATCAGGCCCATGAACTCACGAATACCACTGAAAACGCTTTCATGCCTCAGCAGTTTGAGAACCCGGCAAACCCTGCCATCCATGAGGTCACCACTGGGCCGGAGATCTGGGAAGACAGCGGGCATCAAATTGACGCAATCGTCGCAGGTGTAGGCACCGGCGGAACGATCACTGGCGTTTCGCGTTTTCTCAAGAAGATGAATCCTGACTTCAAAGCGTTTGCCGTTGAACCCAAGCACTCTCCTGTAATCAGTGGTGGTGCACCGGGCAAACACCGCATTCAAGGAATTGGTGCCGGATTTGTCCCGGGCAACCTTGACACCTCAATGATTGATGACGTTGTTCAAGTGGATGATGAAGACGCTTTTGAGTGGGGACGAAAATTGGCCAAGGAAGAAGGGATCGTTGCTGGCATTAGCAGCGGAGCCAATCTTTGGGCTGCCTCGCAAATCGCGGCACGCCCGGAGATGAAAGGCAAGAGAATTGTCACCATCATGTGTTCGCTGGGCGAACGTTACCTCAGCACACCACTTTTTGGTGATCTGGGAATGTAGAGGCCTTTTCCTCCACACAGTGTTTTTCCTGAGAACCTGCCAGTGATCCTTTTGCGAGGTCACCGGTAGGCAGGCAGGTCGATGGCAGCTTAAGCGTTACCTGCTATGAAGCGTTTCAAGAATCAGCGTTTCAAGAATCGGTGTTTCAAGAATCGGTGTTTCAAGAATCGGTGTTTTTGGAATCGGTGTTTTTGGAATCGGTGTTTTTGGAATCGGTGTTTTTGGAACCTGATTCAGCTTTGGTTGATCTGATTCGCTTATCGCACTGGGTCACGAGATGCAGTGGGTCACGAGATGCGGGGCGTTGTGACCCGCCTGCGGCCTCTGGGTTCGGCTCAACACAACGTCCGCGAAAGACATGGAAGGTGAAGTGGTAAGTCGATAGACATTGGATCAAATTCCCTGACCAAGTTGTCCCTTGAGCAGGTGGAAGTTACGGCTGCAACCTTCTGGGCCAACCTTTGAGGCATGGCCGAGGCCTTGATTGTCAATGAAACCTACCCAGTCACCGGGTCGAAAGACGTGTTCCTGCAATTCGTCTGCAGGCCCCACGTAAACGAAAAAAGAGCCCTCCGTGATTTCTTGCAGATAGGTTACCGGTCCGTATTCTGCGTGATCTTCAGCGAGGTGCAGTCCTCTTGCGCGGCCCGCCGGCAAGGTTTCAGCCGTTTTCGAAACCAGGCGATTCTTGATCTCAGACACTTCGACCTCAATCGTGATGATCTCAGCGGTGCCAGCTTCCGATGCATCCGATCTCACCAAGCTCATGCTTAAGACTTCCGAATTTGCCGCGTCGACCATTGCTCCTGATTCCTTCATCTTTTTTGTAACGCTTCGATTTGATGCGGCGGATATGTCACACCGTTTTGTTTGGAAAACCGCTGCTCAGCTAATTTGCTTGAATTCCGAGGGGCGTGGTATTTTTACGCAGTAAATCATCGGAATCTCGTTTGAGAACTCATTCGCCAAAAGAACCCACAAAAATACCATAGCAACTCCGTTGGCAGACAAGGTGAAGAGCAGGTGTGTCACTCGCAGAAGATCCCTGATTGGATCCTAACCATTGGAGCACGATTGAGGTAGGTTGAATCAGCTGAAGCTTGTTCTGTTTCCATTTCTCGCACAGCGACTTGACTTCAAAAGTTTGATTGCAAAGTCAACTTGAATCTTTCGGGTCCGCTCACGGGAACCCTCGGAAAGATTCAGAAAACCCCAAGCGAACCGGGATGAGTGGACTGCTGATTGAGCGGTTGTGTGAGGATTCAACCACTGATCAGCTTGAGTTAGGCTGGCAGCAACACTTAGCTTGTCATTGTTAAGCGTGGTAAGTTATTAGTTGGCGATTAAACGATGCGATTTGTCCTCGAACTTCGCTCGTCGTCGATGCCGCGATCAAACCGCTGGTATCTTCGTTTTTCTCAAGCCTCTTACTGCTTCTGAGATTGGCAACCATGCAATCAAGTTATCAAACGGCTATCCAGCCACCACCAACAGATCCTACGGCGATTTTTGAGTATTTCCGCGGCTGTTACGCAACAGAACTGCTAACCGCCGCGGTGGCACATTTTGATATTTTCACTCGATTGCGAGAGCGACCGCAAACGGAGGCCGAACTAAGTGACGCGATTGGTTTGGAAGATCGGCCTGCTGTGGTGTTGTTGACGGCACTGCGCGCGATGGGGTTAGTCAATACTCAGGGGGGTCGACTGCATGCAACCGACCTCGCATTGAACCACCTCGTTCCGGGTGGCGACTTTGATGTTGGTCACTACATTGGCCTCGCGGCAACTTCGCCTGGGGTGCTTCAGATAGTGGAATTGCTTCGCAGTAATCAGCCGCTTGATGGTAACGGCACTGGCACCGCCTTCATTTATCGAGATGGTGTTGAGTCGGCAATGGAGGCGACTGAATCGGCAAGGCATTTGACATTGGCCCTGGCGGGGCGAGCCAAGAATGTTGCACCAAGTTTCGCGGAGGCAGTTCATGTTCGGGAGAATGCCACGATTCTTGATCTTGGCGGCGGAACGGGAATTTATGCCTATGCATTGCTTCAAAAGAATCTGACGGCTCGGGCGATCGTGATGGATCGTCCGGAGGTGCTGCGAGTGGCCGAGGAGATGGCAGATCAGTACGGTGTTTCAGATCGGGTTGAACTGCTCCCCGGGGACATGTTTAACGATGAATTACCAGCCGATGTGGAGACGGTACTGCTGTCCAATCTTTTGCACGATTGGGATATTCCCGAGTGCAAATTATTGGTGCAGAAGGCATCCCGTCGGCTCCCGGTGGGCGGTCAATTACTGATCCACGACGTCTTTCTTCATGATGACATGGATGGACCATTGCCCATTGCCCTCTACTCCGCTGCCCTCTTTTCGCTGACCGAAGGCCGAGCCTACAGCGCGAAGGAGTACCGCAGTTGGCTTTGCGAGGCCAATCTTGTTCCGCAAGCAATCAAACCCACGTTGGTTCATTGCGGCGTCTTAGCTGGAATCAAGGAGTGAAACGCGACAGATAGGGGCAGCTTGATCCTCCGGCCAATCCCAAGCTAGACCATCGCCCGAGAAAGACTCTTGGGTGCAAACCAAATCATTTGACCAGTCATTCTAATTTCCAATCTCAGCGACTTCTGAAATGGTATGACACCCCACAGCGTGAACATCGCGTGGTTTCTCGCGTGGGCAGACCGCTGTCAAAACGCTTCAACGACTGGCTCGCCAAGCATTGGAATCTGGTTGCCAACATAAATTGTTTCTCACTCGCGCGGTTCGGTCATGCTCCAAGGATCCAAGGCTTCTGTCAGGGAATCTTCCGGCAAAATTTTTCGCTCAATGCACAGTTCGCGAATGGTTTGGCCGGTTGAAAAAGCCTCTTTAGCTAATTTCGCAGCCATCTCATAACCGATCAGTGGATTCAAGCTGGTGCACATCGACAGGCTTTGTTCCACCGACGCCTCACATGCCTCTTCATTCGCCTCCATCTCATCGACACAAAAATCGATGAATGCGTCAACTCCGGACGCAAGCAGTTGGATGGATTCAAGCGCGGTGTGCGCCATCACGGGCATCATGATATTTAGCTGGAAGTTGCCCCCCGCTGCTCCGCTGACTGTCATGCAGGTATCATTTCCCAAGACCCTGGCGGTTAACTGCATCATCGATTCGCACATGACCGGGTTTACTTTCCCGGGCATGATGGAACTGCCCGGCTGACGACTTGGTAGGGAAACTTCTGCGAAACCACATCGTGGACCACTGCCAAGCCAGCGAATGTTGTTGGCCACATTAAATAATGTTTGAGCGACGCATTTCAAGTCACCGTGAGAGTGCACCAAAGCGTCACGTTGCGAGTTTGCTTCGAAGTGGTTGACTGCCTCAATGAATGGTAAACCCGTTTTCTCTGCGAGAACATTCGCAACACGTGAGCCGAATTCGGGATGCGTGTTGATACCGCTGCCCACTGCGGTGCCACCCACCGGCAATTCCAGAACGGCATCTCGCGCAGCGATTGCCCGTTGAACTGACAACTCAATTTGTCTCGCGAAGCCGCCGAATTCCTGTCCAAGTCGAAGTGGTGTGGCATCCATTAAATGCGTTCGACCAATTTTGATAACTCGATCCCACTGTTGAGCCTTGGCGGATAATGCAGCGTGAAGTCGTTTCAGGGATGGAAGTAACGTTTTGTCGATGGTGTTGGCGACGGCGACGTGAATCGCAGTTGGAAAGGTGTCATTGGTGCTTTGGCCCATGTTCACATGATCGTTGGGGTGAACTACTTTTTGTTCGGACATCCGATCACCACCGGCAAGTTCGGTGGCACGATTGCTGATCACTTCGTTTAGGTTCATGTTGCTGCTTGTGCCGCTGCCGGTCTGGAAAACATCCACCGGAAATTGATCGGCAAGCTTGCCGTCTGCAACCTCAAGGGCCGCATCAAGCAGTGACTGTACCTGGGCGTCATTGAGCGGTTGTTTTCCCGTCCCGGTCAATTTGCCCAGATCGTGATTCGCAACACCGCACGCGTATTTCACCAGGCCCATTGCCGAGATCATTGTCGCTGGCAAACACCACCCGCTGATGGGAAAATTATCAACCGCACGTTTGGTTTGTGCTCCGTAATAAGCATCTGCAGGGACTTCAACGGTACCCATTGAGTCCCGTTCGGCGCGCATTTCAGTCATGGATTAAGTGAAGGTTTGGAGGGCGTTGTGATGCAAGCGAGCAAGTCTCGGAACATGGAGACGACTTGCGAACGATGATATGATAAAACGTTCTCCTCAAATCAGCGAGGCGGGGCCCCAGCCTGGACGCAGTTACAGAGTCTAGAAGGGCGAGCATTCGTCGTTTTCAGAACGAATCGGCCGAAGTTGAGTGGATTGGTCCTGTTTGCTCAGAGGGTTGAGTGACATCCGACATGACCACTGTGCCCATTGTTCCGTGCGATCTTGCCGTGTTCCGTGCGATCTTGTCGCGTTCTGGCTTGCCGCGTTCTGGCTTGTCGCGTTCGGATTTGATTGGCTCGCTGATCCGTTGCCGTTTGGACCACTTTTGGCATTCACTTGTGAGAATAGTTGTCGGAAGGAGTGTTCGCAGGGGTCGCAAGACATGGGTCCGGCCTGAAAAGTTAAACTGCAGACGAAGGATTCAATCTCATTCGGCCTCGATAAGGTGAAGGCTATTGAATGATTTCGATATTCGATGCAGAAGTTGGCGTTTTACGGTTCACCGGTTATCGAGATCGCTGGGAAGAATCCTCGGCCGGTTTTCATCATGTTCTGACTTCAAAAAACAAGAGTCCTTGTTGTGCCGTTTTTAAATTCGAAGATTAATCCCCGTCACTGCATCTTGGTGATACTCGTTTTCACGGGTCTGACAACGTTAATGCAAACCGCATCCAAGTCAGAGGAGATTCGGTCGACAGATCGATCCGTTGATCGCGAATTGCTGTTTGCCGGAACGGGCGAAGGTGCCAAGCGTTCATCGCCTTATCCAGCTGGAAAGCCAAGTGGTCGAGGGTTGGACATGGTGATCGGGAATCCTTTTGGTATTGAAATTCAGGGAAACCGTCTCTGGATCACCACGGTAGATGATCATTGTATCTACCATGGATCAATCGATGGAAAAGAATTGCAACGGGTCGCAGGTAACGGAACGCTGGGCTATGGGGGTGATGGTGGGCCGGCGACCGAGGCGACATTCAATTGGCCCCATGAAGTACGAGCCGACTCGCATGGCAACCTGTTCATCGCTGATACTCGAAATCATGTTATTCGAAAGGTCGACGGCAACACCGGTATTGTGACCACACTTGCTGGTGATGGTACTGAGGGGTTTGCTGGTGATGGTCAGCGAGGATCTGCTGTGCGGTTTCGACAGCCGCATAGTGTTGTCTTGGATGGAAAAGGTGGCTTGCTGATTGCCGACACCGTCAATCACCGAGTTCGTCGATTGAATTTGGCGACAGGGATCGTCACAACAATCAGCGGGACGGGTGAACGTAAACTTCCCAAGGACGGCGAGGACGCTTCCACTGCGGCGCTGTTGGGTCCACGTTCTCTCGCGGTCGATGCGAAGTCCATTTGGATTGCACTGCGTGAGGGCAACAGCATTTGGCGAATCGATCGTCAGACCAATCGATTGCATCATGTCGCGGGGACCGGCAAGAAAGGTTATTCGGAAGAATCCAGTGCCCCGTTGCAGTCAACATTCAAGGGACCCAAGGGGCTGGTTGTTGATAATCAGGGACGCATTCTCGTGGTCGATACCGAAAATCAAGCCGTTCGACGAATTGACCTCAGCAACAAAACCGTCGTGACGGTACTGGGGGAGCGAGCATCGAAGAATCGAACCATTCTGAAGCGACCACACGGTATCGCTTTCAGTCCATCGCAAGGGTTCTTTGTTGGTGATTCAGAGAATCATCGGGTTCTTGTTGCTCGGTGAATGGGTGTTTTTTTGGTTTCCCCGCAGGTCAAGTCCTTACGCGGCCTGATGGGAATCCCGTGCAACGGCAGCGCGATCCTCTTCAAGATCGGCGATCGCTTGAAAGACGTCGCTCACTTGAATCGCTCGCATGGCGGTATTGTCCGCCTTCCTTCGCTGTCGCCGAGTGCACACTTGATACGCTTTCTGCAACGCTATCTGTTGGTAGGGTCCACTGTCACCGGGACGAGTTGAGCCGTAGAGACCAATCGTCGGCACGCCCAACGCCACGGCCATGTGCAGGGGGCCGGTGTCACCGCTCAAGAATAGGTCTGTCTTTGAGATCAATGCGGATAGTTGATGGAGGTTGGTGTCGGGTGCGAGTACGGCGGATCCTTGCGAATGTCTTACGATCCACTCTGCCATCTCACGCTCTCTCGCGCCGCCCCATACTGCAACGCTCCGGTACCCGTACCGATCGTGAATCTGTTTGGCGGTTTGACCAAATCGTTCTGGTTCCCACATCTTGGACGCGGCAGTCGCCCCCGGGTTCAGTACTGCAACACGTCGTTCAGAGATCGAGTTTCGCCAGCGTTGCGCCCAAGTGATGGCTTGTTCAGGGATTGGCAATTGCCAATCAATTTCAGGAGAGTCGATTCCAAGAGGAGCGAGTAGCTCCAAACTGCGGTCGACGAGGTGAGTCTTTTTTGGGGGGATGAGTTCGTTGTTTAGCCATCGAGAGATTTCGCCACCATGACGCCCTGCGTAGCCGATGCGTTGGGTCGCTCCTGATAACCAACCGGCGAGTGCTGACTTTGTCAGTCCTTGGCAATCAATGGAAATTTCGATTTGATGAGCTTGAAGCTGACGTTTGGTATCCTGAATCCCTCTTCGCGAGATGAACCAATTACGTTCAAGCTCCAACACGCAGTCAACCGCTGCATGATTGCGAATCATGGGTGCTGCTTTTTTCTCAACCACCCAAACAAGGTGAGCGTTGGGGTAACGTTTTCGCAATGCACAGGCCACAGGCATTGTCAGGATCGCATCGCCAATCGCGCTCATTCGGGAGATCAAAATACGCGGATTTGTGCTTACAGTCATGCTGCGATCCTTCGCGATGAGACGGACGTATCGTCATCAGTCAGTTGCATTAGAACAATTTTTTTTGGAAAAATTGCTGACGCTTTGTGCCCAGATTTTGACAGTGTAAGGTTGCCAGGCCCCGCGAATCCATAGCGTTTAGCGTTTGTCAGGTGACATCAGGCTTCGGCACAGCTATTTCTAGAAATGTCGGAAATCTCACTCTGTTACCAATCACTCCGAGCCCTCAGATTGGCAAATGCCGTCAACCGGCTGAAGCCATCGAATCGCCCGCTCGCTTGGCAGAGTTCCAACGCTGATCGTCATGAATAGAGACGCCACCGGTCATGGATGGGGCGGGTGATCTGTCTCGTCGATGCATGAACGACATTGGGTCATGTTAACCAAAGCGGTATTTCTGGCCTGAAACTCAGTTTTTAGCCTGAAACTCAGTAACTCTCGGTGTTTCGAGTGCATTTTTTTGACAACGTCCAGTTGGACACCGTTCGTTTCGCTCCTGTGCTACACCGGTTGCTCGTCCGACTGGATCGGTCGAACCTCATTGGCTCGAATCCGAAGTCGGGAGAAATCACTAAGGTTTTCCTGGAAATGGGGTCTGGGGAAGGGTGTCAGGGCCATTCCACTTTGATTAGAAAAAAGCACGGTCCGTAGGATGGAATGCCGCATTCTCTTCTCGCAAACCGACGGCGGTGTGTGGCGAATATCCAGAATCTCCCACATAATATGCCTGTCCGTTGCGCGAGGTAACTGACTCACGGGCAGCCGCAGTAATTTCACTTTTCGAAAATTGCTTACCGTGAAACGCCACCCAATCTCGGTTCCCGAACCAGACTGTCATTCGATGAAACGCATCCTGGCCTGTTTAACCATGCTCTCTCTTACTTTTTCAGCAAGCCCCACCATGACTCATGGTGATGAGGGAATGTACCTGTTCAATGAACTCCCCGTCGAACTGCTAGAATCAAATCATCAGTTTGAGGCGGATTCTCAGTGGGCCGATCACCTGCGACTGAGTTCGGTGAGGTTCAACAGTGGCGGATCCGGTTCCTTCATTTCCAGCAACGGTCTTGTCTTGACAAATCATCACGTCGCGAGCGATACGCTTCACAAGCTAAGTTCGCCTGAGCGTAATTTGATTGACGATGGTTTTTTGGCATCTTCGCAAGAAGAAGAGCTTGCAGCTCCTGACCTTGAACTCAATCAACTCGTTTCAATCGAGAATGTCACAAGTGAAGTTAACTCCGAGGTTGATTCAAATGCATCAGCTGAGGATGCAGCTAAGCAGCGTCGAGCGGTTATCGCTGGGATCGAAGAAAAATCGTTGAAGGAAACAGGGTTGCGAAGTGATGTGGTCACGCTGTTTGGTGGCGCGCAATACCATCTTTACCGGTACAAAAAATACACCGACGTGCGATTGGTTTGGGCGCCAGAGACCGCGGCTGCGTTTTTCGGTGGCGATGCGGATAATTTCGAGTACCCGAGGTTTAATCTGGATGCAACCATCATGCGTGTCTACGAGGATGGGAAACCGGCCCAACTTGATCACTTTTTGAAGTGGAACCCTGATCCTTTGTCCGAGGGTGAGCTCGTTTTTGTTAGTGGTAATCCAGGTCGAACGCAGCGGATCTTCACCGTGGATGCTCTCAAGTACCTTCGCGACGATCGCATCCCCTACATTTTAGATTACCTGCGGCGAAAAGAAATTTTGATGCAGCAATTTGGATTGCGAGGCGCCGAAGCGGAACGTCGTGCAAGAGACGAATTGTTCGGAATTCAGAATGCTCGGAAGGCATACACTGGAATGCTTGGCGGACTGCAGAATCCAGAGACTTTCATAACGAAGGAAAAGCAAGAGAAGGCTATTCTTGAGAGTCTAACGAAGTCAGACGAGGGTAAAACACTTCTTTCAGCTTGGGATGCGGTCAGCGAAACGCAGGTTCAGAAACGCAAGCTACTCGGGAAAAGCGTGAGTTTCCGAAGTGATCTGTTTGAGATCGCGATGGATCTCGTGCTCATCGTCGCCGAAGATCAGAAGCCAAATGGAGAGCGTCTCAGTGGATTTACCGACGCATCTCGAGAATCATTGCTGCAGGGTTTGCTCAGCACTGCACCGATCTACGAAGATCTCGAACAGGTCAAGCTCGCTGATGAAATCTCTCGGTTAATTGAGACGCGAGGTGCAGATGACGATCTGGTGAAAAGCATTCTCGATGGTAAAAGTCCAAGGCAAGTTGCCGCCAGCCTTGTCGGTGGAACGCAACTCAAGTCCGTGGAAGCAAGGCAGGCTTTCCTCGATGGCGGAGAGCAAGAAATTGAAAAAAGTAACGATCCAATGATACGCCTCGCTCGGCAGGTGGAATCGGAGTACCGGAACCTTCGTTCCGCGAATGAGAAAATTCAGGAAACCGAACGGCAAGCTTACGCGTTGGTGACCCAAGGGACCAATTTAGCAAAAGGCACGGGAGGATACCCCGACGCAACCTTCACGCTTCGCCTCGCATTTGGAACCGTCTCAGGATATGAGGAAGATGGCGCAAGGGTTCCACCAACAACTGATTTTCAAGGTGCCTACCATCACGCTGAATCGCATCAGGGTCAAAAAGACTTCGAACTACCCCAGTCGTGGATGAATGCGATCTCCCAAGTGAATCTCAAAACGCAGCTTAACTTCGTTTGCACTGCTGACATCATCGGGGGTAACAGCGGTTCACCCGTTGTGGATCGAGACGGTCAGTTAGTTGGATTGATTTTTGACGGTAACATTCAAAGCCTTACCAGTGACTACCTCTACACCGATCAGCAAGCGAGAGCTGTGAGCGTTTCGGGTGTTGGGATTCTGGAGGCATTGCGATCGATCTATGGCGCTGGTGAACTCGCTGACGAGATCGGAAACTAGTGCATTAGTTTCAGCCAGTATGACCGCAGTTCATCTTACAAAGTCGAGAAAGTCAAACTTATGGGCAGTTTTGAACCCAAGGAAACCGCAGATCAGTGGAGACAGAAAAAATGTCTACCCTGCGAAGGTGGCGTGGATCCTATCGGTCCGGAGCAGGCGAAGGAACTGATGGTTGCGATCCCAAATTGGAATCTCGCCGATGGATCGTTGGCTATCGATCGAAACGTCCAATGCAAGAATTTTGTGGAAGCGATTTCGTTGCTAAACCAAATTGCAGACGTCGCTGAGGAGGAACAGCATCATCCTGATCTCCACCTGACTGGATATCGCAAGCTGCAAATCCTCTTAACCACGCACGCCATTGGTGGTCTCAGTGAAAACGATTTCATCGTCGCTGCAAAGATTGACAAACTGTTTGATTGAAAAGTTTTGCACCGGTGAGTTTTGGACAGTCTTTGAAAATATCGGTCAACTGACTTGCCGAAGGTCGCTGGCGAAAGAGAGAGAGAGCAAAATTTTCGTGGTTAGAAACCCAGCTGGATTCACCCTGATCATGCCCGCGAAGGACCATGCCAAGCCGTCAAGGTAAAAGCGGAGTGGCAGCAGGGCGATTTTGGTTGGTTGAGGGGGGGCGTTTCGCGAAGCAATTTTTGAAGGGATACCCTCAATGGGTTTCACTGAAGAAGCGGAGTGGCTTGGCGTCTCAGCTTGTGGGGGGACAAAGCTGGTGAATCGCGGGTGTGCACTGCTGAGGCAATCTCAGGGTTGATTCGGTTCGAGTGACGCAAGTGAATCTATCTTCGCTGAGTTCGGGCGGGAGAAAAAATTGAGAACTCGCCACTCATTAGCGCTGTTCGGATTTAGTAAATCGGACATACTATTGAGAGATAAGGCTTGAGGGGATGTGCCTCAAAGAATTTCGATCTGACTTCGGACGCAAGGATGGTCCGCATGAACGCAATCATCAAAGATTCGCCGCAACTTTGCTTTGGTGCTAATCCATTCAATCCCCATGGTCCAAGGCCGATGGAATTGATTGGCGCCCCTTCCAAAAAACAACTTCGGCAACGACTTGCTCAGTCCTGCCCGCGGGTTCCCGGGGTTTATGGAATGCTGGATCGCCATGGGCGGCTGATCTACGTCGGGAAAAGCAAATCTCTGAGGTCACGGCTCGGCAGCTACTTTGCTAACTCCAGCGTCAATGAGAAGGGCGGCAGAATTATTGAGAACACGCGTGCCATACTTTGGGAAACGCAACCTAGTGATTTTGCGGCGTTGGTTCGTGAGCAGCAATTGATTCGACGTTTTAGTCCTCGCTGGAACGTGCAAGGCGTGCCAAAGCGACAGCGACCGGTTTATCTTTGTTTGGGCCGTAATCCGGCCATGTTTTTCCTCGCATCTGAACCCCCATCGGAATGCGTTGCTGTTGAGGGGCCTTTTCATGGCGCTGGCAGGATGAAGCGAGCGGTAGAATCTTTGAACAAGGTGTTTCAGTTGCGTGACTGTGGCCAGAAACAGGTGTTTCATTTTGCGGAGCAGCTTGAGTTGTTCTCGATGGAGCATCGTCCGGGCTGCTTGCGATTCGAAGTGGGGACTTGCTCTGGACCCTGTGCCGCAGGTTGCACTCGGGCGGATTACGACACGCAGGTGAGTGCGGCCGAAAGTTTTCTTGACGGGTTCAATGATGAACCACTTGGCATCATGCGAGATCAGTTTTCGTTGGCGATGAAACAGCATCAGTACGAGCTTGCAGGGCGAGCCCATGAGACTGTTCAAAGCTTGGAGTATGTGGAGCGTAAACTCAAATTGCTCGCAACGGCTAGAAGGCGTTTTACCTTCATTTATGCGGTGCCAGGCTATGACGGCTGTGGTATCTGGTACCTCATTCATAGCGGAGAAATCGCCGATGCAATCGCCGCGCCAAAGCACAAGCAGGATGACTCCGAGTTGGGAAACAAGCTTCGGCAATGGTCAGCCATGACGCAAAATCAGCTTCAACGAGGTCATGGTATTTATCCATACACACTGCAGCTTGTCGCTTCCTGGTTCAGAAAACACCGAAGTGAATTGGAAAAAGCATTTCCAATTTTGGATGCTGCAAAGCAATTTTCCAAACGCAAGCAACCGGCGTGACTCTCCCGGAAGCAGGGAATTCGTTTCCGTCGATCAAAAAGTTGTTTGTTAAGGCCTGCCGATCGAATCGCGTGATCTAGGAGGGAAACACGTGGTGAATCGCCAGCCCGCACGGCCAGCCCTGTTATTGGCTGCCTTGCCTTGGCATAGAGAAAGAAGCTTGAGGGGCGACGTTGCTTGTTTTGTGGCTTGTGGTTCGAAGGAAAGTCAGTTCCTGTCATGCGTTCTGGCGGCCTCAGTGGCCGGAATAAGTTCTCGTCGGTCCGGTTTAATCGATCCTGTCTAATCAACCCTCGCCTGAAAAGGGGATCCTGCACGATGTGAGGGGACGGCGTGATGCGATGAGGTGATTGATTGAGCGAATCCTTTCGCACTTCTAACTACCTGCCCTCTTTGCCTAGTTTGCCTTGGACTTGTAGCCTTCTCGGGGACGCAGCTTTCACTTTTGGGTGCAAGAGTCATGCTGCCAGAGCAATGAGGGTCTCGGTGCAGAGAGTGGTATGAGCAGGGTGCGGTCTTGCGTCCGTGTGCCAATGATTCCAAGCTTTTTGATGACATTCTTCAATCGGCAAGCTTTCAACCCTGTCCTGTTCACGGGTGTGAGCAGCATTGTGGGATTTAGGCTTGGAAGAACCACAGACTGCCGGCCGGAGATGTGATTTCAAAAACCCACGGGAGCGTACGGTTTTCCCTAAAGGGCTGAGCCCTTGCCGACGTGATATAATCAACGATAAACATCCATCCAACGGAGTGACTCATGCCCACGACTCTTCTACGCTCTCTTTTTACCGCTGCCGCCATCGGGATTTTAGGTGCCTCGACTTTGACCGCTGCGGACTGGAATCAATGGAGAGGGCCAGGGCGTGACGGGATTGTCTCGGACTCAGAATGGCCGGACAAACTGACGGATCATCTGGATCTAGCGTGGGAGAAACCTCTTGGTCCCAGTTACAGCGGTCCTGTCGTTCACGACGGAAAAGTCTTCACCACTGAGACTGTGGATCGCAAGTTTGAGCGAGTTACGGCATATGACCTTGGTTCTGGCGAAGTAGCCTGGGCAGTGCAGTGGGAAGGCTCAATGTCGGTCCCTTTCTTCGCTGCATCGAACGGTGATTGGATCCGTTCGACGCCCGTTTGTGCTGAGGGAAAACTGCTTGTCTTGGGGATGCGGGACGTTTTAGTCTGTCTGAATCCCGTCGACGGCACAGAGTTATGGAAGGTGGACTTTGCTACCGACTTCGGCTCGCCGCTTCCCTCATTCGGAGCGGTTTGCTCGCCGATGGTTGACGACGGAGCGGTCTACATCCAGACCGGAGGGGCTGTCTGCAAGCTGTCTCTGGAAGATGGAAGCTTAATTTGGAAAACCCTTGAAAATTCGAAGGGGATGATGAGCAGCGGAGCTTTCTCCAGCCCCGTGATTGCTGAACTGCAGGGTGTGAAGCAGATGGTGGTTCAGACGCGGGAAGAGATGTGCGGCGTCGAGTTGGCCACAGGGAACGTTTTGTGGAGGCAAGCTATCAAATCGTTTCGTGGCATGAACATCCTCACTCCTTTGGTGATGGGAAACAAAATTTTCACTTCAGCTCACAGCGGGAGGGCCCAGCTTTTCGACCTCAATCTAGTGGGAGACAAGTGGTCGATCAGCGAAGTTTGGAATCAAAACACCCAAGCCTACATGTCGTCACCGGTGATGTTGAACGATCAGATTTATCTGCATCTCAAGAACGAGCGATTCACGAGCATTGATCCGGAAACCGGCAAGTCGAATTGGACGACGCGACCCTACGGGAAATACTGGAGCATGGCCACCAACGGTGATCGTCTTCTCTCATTAAGCGACAAAGGCGAATTGCGTCTGATCACGCATTCCACCGAAGAATTCGAGCTTGTTGACGAAGTCAAAGTGGCTGAGAATTCTTGGGCTCACTTGGCAGTTCAAGGTGACCTTGTCATCGTGCGCGACTTGAAGGCCTTGAAAGTTTACCGCTGGAAATAACTTTCAAACCGGTTGTTATCGTTCTGCTTCTGCAGTGTTCAAGCGGACCTCATTGGGGTCCGACGCTCAATTTTTGAGCCGGTTTGGTCATCACGGCTTTTCCTGCTCGATGACGGACCAGAGGTCACCTTTTTGCAGTTTGGTGCGGATCCGTTGGCCTGCGGCGACCTCTGCGGGGTCGCTCAACGCTTGGCCGGATTCGCTCAGGGTCACGCTGTACCCTCTTGTCAGTACGTCCAGAGGGGATAAAGCCGATAACGAAGCGGCAGAAGCGGACAGCTTCGCTCGACCCAATCGGATTTGCGAGAACATCGCCAACCGCGCGCGGCTGTCCAATTCGTCGAGTCGGCGCGTTCGATCCAGAACCACATCGTGTGGCCGTTTCAATGCCGCACGTGAACCCAGCGATTCCAGTCTTGATCGGCGAGCATCCAGAATCACTCGTGCCTGCCTGCCAAGGCGTTGACCCAGATTCAGGACTCGACGCTGCAGTGTGTTGACATCGGGAAGTACCTTGGTCGCACCATCGGTTGGTGTTAAGGCTCGAACATCAGCGGCCAAGTCGCATAGTGTCACGTCGATTTCATGCCCCACCGCCGACACGATTGGGATCGTTGAAGCAGCGACTGCTCGAACAACTGCTTCCTCGTTGAAGCACCAAAGGTCCTCGAGACTGCCGCCCCCGCGTGTCAGGACCAATGCATCAAGTTGCGGACGATATCGGTGCGCAAAGTCAAGCGCTTTGACCAGCGCCCCCACCGCCTCATTACCCTGAACAAGTGATGGGATGATGATAATCTCGGTTCCACGCCATCGATGGGCTGCAGCTTGGAGAAAGTCTTGGATCGCCGCTCCGCTAGAACTTGTGATGACCCCAATACGCCGTGGGAAAATTGGCAAATCACGTTTTCTTTCTGCCGAAAAGAGACCTTCCTGATGAAGCTTGACCTGAAGTTTTTCGAAGGCCGCCTGCAATCCACCCTGACCTTGAGTCTGAACTTTTCGGATCACAATTTGATAGGTACCACGGGGCGGGTAGACTTCAACATCTCCGAAACACAAGACACTTTGGCCATCCTTGAGCGGCTCCTTGAGACGCTGGGCAGCACTCCGCCAAATGACACCCCGAATCTGAGACGTCTCGTCCTTGAGCGTAAAATAGAGATGTCCGCTACGGGGACGGACTAGATCCGATATTTCTCCCGATACCCAAATCGATGGAAAGGTTCCCTCAAGGATCGCTTTGATATGGCCAGTCAATTCGCTGACTGATACCGAATTGGGTTCTGTTGTTGCCATGAGTTACTTTCTGCTTCAGCTCACACTCACTGTGCTTTTGCCTGAGATCGTACATTGGATCATCAGACAGTGGATGATAGGTGGTCTACTTAACTGTGCGGACTATCCAAAACGGGGTTCAAACAGGCCACTCTCCCCGGAAAACTTCAACGGCACCGCCAGTCATCATCACCTCATCGGTATCGGAATTCCAATCAAGAACAAGGTCACCGCCGAGCAAGTGGTTCGTAATCCGTCGTTCGGTACGTCCCGTCAGGACACCGGCCACGCAAACGGCCGAAGCGCCGGTCCCACAAGCCCAAGTTTCACCAGAACCCCGCTCCCAAGTGCGTTGTCGGACCTCGGTTCGGGAGATCAGTTCCACAAACTCAACATTTGTACGTTTAGGAAATCGTGGGTCCGTTTCGATGATCGGGCCAACTCGCAACACCAGATCATCAGTGGCTTCGGGAACAAAAATGATACAGTGAGGATTGCCCATCGAAACGCATGTTATGTCGAAGATGTGATTACCAAACTCAACAGAATGATTGACCACTGATCCTTGTTCAAGAATCGTTGTGGGTACCAGGGGTGCGTCAAGAATCGGTTTGCCCATTTTTACGGTGATTTCATTAACCAAGCCGTTCTGATCAAGGTTAAGCGAAAGACTCAGGACTCCAGCACCCGTTTCGACACGCATCTCGCGTTGTTTTGCCAGTCCGTGATCGAACGCATATTTGGCGAGGCAACGAATGCCGTTGCCGCACATTTCCGCCTGACTGCCATCCGCGTTGTGCATCTGCATGCGCACGTCGGCAATTTCACTGGGGCAGATGAAAATAATCCCATCACCACCCACACCAAAGTGGCGATGCGATACGGATCGAGCCAGTTCAGCCGCGTTATTGGGGACGGGTTGCGAGAAACAATCTACGTAAAGATAGTCGTTACCCGCGCCGTGCATTTTTGTGAATTTCATGCCTCGTATCGTACCGGCACGCGCGGGATCTGAAAAGCAAAGTAATTGGCAAAGTCGAACTGCTCGGGCAATCGCTCATGACATGTACGCACCGATATCGTTCGTGAAATTGCCGGTGGCAAGGCGACAGGGGGATCAATGCCGTCTGTTTCGCTTGAAAGCTTGAAAAGGACCACCTGCTTTCTGATCTGTAAAAGATCTATACTATCGTCCGTTAGGTCAGATCTCGGGCGATCGATTGCGCCATTCGTTCAGAAAAATAGCCACGGACAGCACGCGGGCCATCGATCGTAGTTCAGGGCAGTGAATCATGCGAGGCTGCCGTGCGGGAATCAGAGCGAAACCGACGACTGAATCAGGTGCCACCCATGATCGTCCTGCCAGCCATTTAACGTTGGTGAGTCAACCCGCTCAGCAAGGTGCTGCAAAACTCAACAATATCCAATTTCCTTCTCATCACAGACAAAATGATGACAGATCTTTACCAGCACATTCGCGACATTCCCGATTATCCAAAGTCCGGGATTTTGTTCCGAGACATCACACCGCTTCTGGCTGACCCGCAAGCGTTTGAAGCTGCGATTGATGCAATGGCGGCTCCGTTTGCCAATGAATCCATTGATGTGATCGCAGCTGCTGAGGCGCGTGGGTTTATTTTCGGAACACCACTGGCTTTGCGACTCGGAGCAGGATTTTCACCGGTGCGAAAACCTGGAAAACTTCCGTTTCAAGTTCACGCCGACCGCTATGACCTCGAGTACGGTCAAGACGAACTGCAGGTCCACGTTGACGCGTTTCAACCGGGTCAACGCGTGTTGATTGTGGACGATCTTCTAGCCACCGGCGGTACGGTCGAGGCCTGCTGCCGACTGGTGGAAAAGTGCGGTGCGGAGGTGATCGGCTGCTCGTTTCTGATTCACCTTAAAAGTTTGCAAGGCGAAAAGAAACTTGGCGGCCGGCGAATTGAATCGGTCTTAAATTACGAGTGAGCAACGGCTTGTCAGAGAAAATTAGATCTCTTTCGAACCGCCATCAAGACGCAGGCCACATCGATAACAGTACGTAGCATCCTCATGATGCGTCGTGGCATCGCATTGATGACAGGCGTCCGGGCCAGGCTTTTTTCGTCGTTGCATGATCTCGGCGTTGACAAAGGTTGAGGGAACAATAATCAAGCTGTAGCCCAGCAGAATCAACGCCGCGGAGATCACTTTTCCCGCGGAGGTTAACGGCACCACATCTCCGTAGCCCACCGTCGTCATGGTGACAATCGCCCAGTACATGGATTGCGGAATGGAGGTGAAGTCACTTTCCTCTTCGTGACCCTGGGCCATGTAGGTTTCAATATGAAACATCAGGGTTCCGCTTATCGTCACGGCAACTAAGACAACCGCCAGAAAAACAATGATTTTGTTGCGTGCCGCCCACACTGCACCAGATAATTCATCTGCCTCGTTCATCATTCGCCACAATTTCAAAACCCGAAAAACGCGAAGCAAACGCACGCTTCTTAAAATCACAAAGGAACGCGATGAATTGCCTATTAACAACGTCATGTAACTTGGCAGGATACTTAGCAGATCGATCAAACCCCAGAAGCTGAATGCATACTTGATGGGATGCCGAACGCAGGACAGTCTTAGCAAATACTCCAAAGTAAAAAGACCTGTGAGCACCCATTCAATGACATCAAAAGTCGTCATCAAACTCGGTAAAGATTGGTAGGTCGGAACACTTTCGAGCGACACAACGGTGATGCTGGCTAATATTGCCACAAGCAATCCGATATCGAACCATCTTCCGGATCGCGTGTCTGCCTCAAAGATGATGTCATACACAGCGGTACGTAAACCGTCCTGATCAGGGCGTTGAGTTAAGCGTTTTCTGCGTTGCGCTTTATTGGGCACCTGGGACATGGCGTTCATTCATTTCAGTAGATTGGTTCGGCAACACTTGACGCTTGGCAATACCACCAAGTTGATTCAGGACAATATTCTGCACGAGATTGTGTTGGAAGCCAAGAATCCAGTCGGGGGATCTCATCAAAACGGCGGAGGAACAATTGTTCATGTATGCACCGCAATCTTCAGATCCACCAGGCAGACGAGGTTCGGGGCATTGGTTAGCAACGAATCTTTCTCTGAGAGAAGGAGGCTCGGCTTGGTTAGAACGCTCGGTATCACCAATGCGTGGAATATCTGGCACAAGCGACATAAGTAGCCAATTTGATGGGAAAAACCGACTCCCGCCCGAAGATGTTTGGCTCCAACATCCTGAAGTCGTATCAATGATTGTCATAGCGGCCTCACGAGCGGCGCGTCGGTCCCTGCTCAGTTCATGGTTCTGGATGCATCTGCCAATGTATCCCCACAAATCGCATTGCAGCATGCTTTCTACTGGAAGTAACCCTATTGATGAATCCTCTGGTCAGCCGTACTACCGTTGCGCGGTTCCGGACGAGCTAAGTCGTGGCTGCTTGCATGTCGGTTGGAAAAAAGCAATTGCTTCGATCCAAGAAACCTCGATTGATGGCTTCACCATTCTCGTTCCATCGCGTTTCAGGAAAGCCCTTCGGTCCAAGCGTCGCTGGACGCTTGAATTCCAAAGTGCTTTTTTTGAGGTAGCTCCTGAGTGGTATTGTGAGACCAAAGATGGCCGTGTGCAGATAGGGCTGTGTCGTTTGAGCGACCTCACAAAACCTGAAGCCATACGACGCCCTAAGGTAGCTTGGCATCAGCGAGCCGGCATGCACGATTCGGGATATGCTTCATCGATTTTTTGGGGCCTGCTGCTGGCAGCCTTCATGGTTCTGGCGTTACCCGGTGTGGGCGATCAACTGGGGACTGCCCCAATCATCCAATCGAGTTTTGAGTGGATTCTAAAATCGCTCAATCAAATCATTGATGCATTGATTTGAAGTAAGATCCGTTTTCAAGTCGAGCAGGGGGACCTGCATTTTCACTTGATCACGCACAAGAGAATCGTTGCAAAGGGGTTGGTTGCAAAGGGGTTGGTTGCAAGGTCACCCAAGTTGCCCATTAACCTTCGAGCGTCTTGCGTTTCGCTTCGATGATTTCCAGGACCTTATCCAGAACGGTACTCGTATCCATTCCATCACTATCGATGATGACCGCATCATCCGCCGGGCGTAATGCTCCCATGGGTCGACTGCGATCTTTTTCATCCCGACCATCTTGCGCTTTCAGGATGTCCTCGATCGGTAACGGGCGTCCCATTTCGGCCAATTGCTGATGACGACGCTTGGCCCGCTCCTCAGCCGAGGCGGTTAAAAATATTTTGCATTCGGCATTCGGAAATACCTCAGATCCTTGATCGCGACCTTCGGTCACCACATCGCGTCCAACAGTAATTTCTCTCTGAAGCTCTGATAATCGAGTTCTTACCTCGGGTAGGTCGGCTAGAAAGTGAATCGCGTCGGTAACAGGTGGGGTACGGATTTGATCGCTCACATCTTCACCACCGAGTAAAACTCTGTCAGCATTCCACTGGACTACTGCCCCGTTGGCGTATTGGATCACTTCCTCTGGATTGTCAAAATCCACCTGAGATCGGATCGCCCCGAGTGTGACTGCGCGATAAAGGGCACCGGTATCGAGGAAAGCGAACCCCAATCGCTCAGCCGCTATTTTGGCGATGCTACTTTTTCCGGCACCGGCCGGACCGTCAATTGTCACAATCAAGTTGAAAGCTCCATTTCAGCATTTCGACTCAGAATCGCATCGACGCCTTGGGTCAATTCCGCCAACGCCCTCTCAGGCCCAGAATGCGAAGAAGTGTCAGAAACGAATTCTTTTGAGTCCGACTCCCGGATTGAAGCCGAAACATGTTTTGCTGAAGCATCGGGCATCCGGGCTTGCGTGGCAAGGCCGCTATTTGAATTCCAAACACCAAAACGCTGCCGGTAAAAGAGAGCAGTGAGTAAGCGGAGAGGTTGTTCGAGTGAGATGTCTCCAGATTGCCTGAATCTTTCAACGGCGAGGTCGCTCAATTCCGTCGGTGTCTGGCCAAGTTGCTGCTGAACTCCAAGACGCTCGATTTGACGAATGGTTTCTGCGTAAAAGTCAACGCTGGGCGTCATTAACTGAAGATCCGCCGGTCTCTTCGATCGTCTTCGGCGACGTACAAACTGCACCCGAAACAGCGATAGTACTGCCAAGCCAATACCTGCTGCCAAGACTGCTGCCTGCCAAGAGAACCAATTGCGTGAGGCCAATGAGCCTCCACCTAATTCACCTGCACGAAGTCGGCTCAAAAAGAGGCCCATTTGACCAATCATTTGCTTGTAGGATTGGTTCATCGATGTGGAACCGCCTCGCTGTAATGCTGAATCCTGTTTTTCGGCATCCATGTCCACGACGTAATCATCCCACATGGTCTGTGCCATGTCGAAGACTTGATTCACGCGGTTGGTCTCCCGCACCCTGCCGGCGGGCGGCGTCGGATCAAGTCGCAACCAGTATTTTTGGGACCGAGGTTGTCCATAAACACTCGGTGTGGCGTCAGAATCCTCAACCTCAATCAGTGCTTCCACCCAAGCATGGGCATGAAGTTGTCTGGCAATAAAAAGATTGGTCAGGTTGTTGTATTCGTCTGTGTGGTATCCAGCAACAACTCTTGCGGGGATACCTTGGCTGCGCAGCATCATGACAAGAGCCGATGCAAAGTATTGGCAATGCCCTCGCTTGTCAATTCGCACGAATTGCTCAATCGGATCCAACCCTGGAACCGGTTCTGCATTCAAATTGAGAGTGTATTGATAAATCCCTTCGCTTGAGAAATGCCTCTCCATTGCCTTGGCTATTTCGTAATCGGATCGACGGTCTCCCGACGTGTCAGTCACGATCGGTTCTGCTATCTGGGGAAGCGTCGGCATCATCTCCTCGGCAAAGGCGAGAAGGCGATCAATGTAGTCTTGTGTCCTGCGTTGATCGTCACCCAGTCTGTCAATGCGACGACCGGTTGTATTGCTCAACCCACCTGAAAACGGTTCACCGTGCTGACGGTACGTCTTCAGTTCGGCTTGAACACCACTGCGGAACGCGTTGGACCCAAATTGATATTCAATTCGAGGGTAAGTCCAGTCGGACTTGCCCTGCCGTTGCACTGTCCATAACTCTTTGAAGTGCATGACCGCCGGCGTCGGTTGCGTGCGATGATAAGGAGCAATCGCAAAAAGCGATTCACTGCGCATTTCTTCACAGACGATTTTGACGTCGACCGAATCATAATAGATCTCGTCAGTTGAACGAGTTGGGACGTATTCGTTCGGTAATTGCTCCGGTTCCGAGAGAAAACCCCGCGGCAAGGCTCTCCAGGAAGCTCCCTTTTGAGTCACGCCGTTAAATTCCCGATACTCTTCCAGAACCTTGCCTCGAAGATAAATGCCCCCAGCGACCTTGTAGGGTTCGCCAGAATCTTGATCCCGCAAGTAAACCCTTAACGCAGGTTGCGAGCTTTGCATCATTTGGCCAATTTGACCAAGCTGAAGTTCATCAGAGAAACCCACCGTGGCGTTTCCCGTGGATTGGACGCGCGTCGCATCCGTTGTGCGAGGTAACGCGTAAAAGAAAAAGATTGCAATGAGGAAGACGGCTGGAGCAAGGGTCAGCAGGGCAACCTTGGGGATGCGACCGGAGTACCCGGCGACACGCGTCCAAGCTTCCGATGGATTGGAGCGAACCAAAGGTAAGGTCGATGCATTCTGCGCCGTTTTTTTTCGACGCTTTGATTCGTTGGGGTCCGCAGAGCCTTCGGTTACCCACCTTGCCGACATCAGCGACAACGCCATGGCACCGACCAGGGCAATCGGCAGTAGCAGCAATCCAAAAAGAAGGGCGTCATTGAAAACGGCTGCTACGATCAATTCAAGCAGGCAGAAAACCCCCAGCTGCTCGTAGATGCGACGTGTCTTCGTCTGCAACATCAGGATCGCCTGCACGAAGACTAGTAACTGGGCGACTACACCCATCTGGTGCTGCCCCGGTGCGTTGAGTTCAACAAAATCACTGACGCAAAACATGGCTGCCACGCCCATCGCTGCATAGGCTGCCACCGACGGCAGTGCAAAAAACTGTAGCCAGTCCACGAAAATAAAACCAAAGGCCGCAAAGAAAACTGCCATCACCGGTATCGATGCACCCTCAGTTCCAGACGACAAAACAAGTCCGCCCAAACAGGTTAACGCAGCAAAGTATGCCTTCAGTCGCAACGAGACCGAATTAGATGCAGTTGTTTCAGCCTCAGTTTGGTCAGGATTAGCCATGCTCAATCTCCTCCTGACCGCCATTGATCGCAATCGGAGTGCGTTGTGTCTCGGATTCGCGAGCAACGCCCAGCGTCGTGGAGTTTGTTCGATCTGATTGATCCAACTTCGATGCCAAGATGGGCCTCGCTGGATAAGTTCGTCTCGTTGGGAAATCGGTTTCTTCGTGTTTTTTATTGGAGGACCGGCGCTCTTCGGCAACCCATTGCCCGAGATCGGTGGTGACATCGACCCATCGAATACTTCCGCGGCGCATCCATTGTCGCATCATTCGGGCGGACTCGGGTTGCCTTGCCTGAAAGTCACTCAGCGACCGAGAACTAATGACCAGTAACTCCTTCGGCGAACCCGTTTGTCCCTGAACTTGCCTGATCGCAGTACCCCAGTCGGGCTTTTGGCAAGCGTCTGCATCGGAAAGCATTTCAAGCATTCGTTTTCGACCGCGATCAATCCCGATGGATCCCGTGGTATCAGACTTGGTGTGAGCAATTGCAAGAATGAGTTGGTCATTGGGTGCAGACAACAGTCCGGTGAGTAAACTCGCGGCTAAACTAATCGCTTCCTCGATCGAATTCTCGTCGTTTTCCTGTCCAGTCCACGTATCAACAAGCAGACATGTGCTCAGTCGCCTCTGATGTTCAAACTGCCGAACCGCCAGCTCGTTGAGTCGCGCAGAGGTGCGCCAGTGGATCCATTTTGGGCTGTCACCATTTTGCCACTCACGCAGCCCAAAGAAATCGCCTTCAGTAGGTCCATTGCGACGCTGCGTGGCGGAGGTCCCACCACCTCGGCTCTCCAGTTGCTGTCGCCAAGTGCGTCGCAATGGGAACAGTTCAGGGTAGACCACCAATTCTTGACCCTTGCCGTGTTCGCGATTCGCCTCGAGCAACGAAAACGGGAAACAGGTCATCAACCGCGTCGGTCCCAATTGATAACGGCCACGTCGGGTCAGCGTTGCTTCGCAGTTGATCCAGCGACTGGAATTGGGGCGTAATACCGCAACACCGGTAGCTACACGACCTTGGTCGCCCTTCTGCTCGAGTTTAATGCTTTGCTCGACACGTAACATCCAACCTGGCATCCAATTGCTCGCATTGGTTAGCCGATACCTGAGAGTGAATGCGCGATTGGCAAAAATATCTGCGGGAATCGCCGGGCTGATCTGAATCGCTTCAAGACTTCTTCGCGTCCAACGCCACTGGGTTAATAAAGCTCCGACCATTAGTCCGGCGAGTACAAGAAGCAGATTGAATCCACGCAACGCACCGCCCAGCATTGCGAAGCCACCGACGAAGAGGAAATGGAATCCCAGCCTCGTGAGATGCTGTCGCGTTTTTCGTTCGCCGAGCAATTTGTCTTGCAAGTCGCTTACCTCAAATTTAAAAACTTCGGTCGATGGCTGAGAATGGATTTTGGATTGGCGTGTCGATAATCAAAGAAAAGCACACAGTGGCTTTCGTAAGGTTCCAAGCGAAGCGAGATTGGAGTAGTTGAAAATTCAGCCTTCTTGGCTTCACTGCCTTTCGATTGTTCACAACCATTTCAGTGAATCAATGCAAGGGATTTTGATCGCGAGCACGGAACCCCGTTTTACTCACTTTCTATCAATACTTGGTGTCCGTTTGTTAAGGCGTCAATGTGTTAAGGCATCCATTTGCTATGGTTTTCTGGGTGGCCAGTTTATCGCGGTCTCATCAATTCTTTGAAGCAAGGGGTAACGGATCGAGTGTTAGGAATGAGTGCGTCGGATTCAACAGTTGAAAGTCAAGCGTATTAAGTCTGCGTCCCCCGAACATAATTCAATAACGGGATCATCCATGGGGAATGGTTGGTAAGGCGGTAGTCTTTCGTCCTGACACTGGTGCTGTACGATTGAATACGAATTGCGATTGCCTGCCTTACATCGGAACCGGCACCTGTTCAATCAAATCACGTAGTTGGCTCTCAACGACATTTCGGCTCGCTCCTTGAAAGACCCCCTCGCAGATAACTCGGTGTGACAGTGACGGTATGGCCAATGCTTTCACGTCGTCGGGTGTTACAAAATCACGTTCTTCGGTGATCGCCCTTGCTTGGCAGCCACGATAAAAACTTAGCGCACCTCGAGTGCTGACTCCGACTTGGAATCCGTCAAAATTGCGGGTCGATTGGACGATGTCCAGTAAGTAGTCAACAAGGCTCTCTTCGAACTTCACGCTCCGCGCCGCATCCTGCGCCGCGGTTACCGCTTCCACCGCGACCACAGGCTGTAACTTGTCAACGGGCTCACCCAGTCGGTGTGTTGACATTACCTGTCTTTCAACATCACGATTAGGATAACCAATCGATGATCGCAGTAAGAAACGGTCAAGCTGACTTTCCGGCAACGCGTACGTTCCCTCGAATTCGAACGGATTCTGAGTGGCAATGACGATGAAAGGTTTCGGCAGTTGGTGTGTGACTCCGTCGATGGAGACGCAACCTTCGCTCATTGCCTCGAGTAGAGCAGACTGAGTTCTTGGAGGCGCTCGGTTGATTTCATCAGCCAACACCACGTGGTTGAAAATCGGACCGCGTTTGAATTCGAAGTCACGCGAATCACTTCGGTAGATGACGCTACCGGTGATGTCGCTGGGCAAGAGGTCCGGGGTAAACTGGAGCCGCGCAAAGGTTCCCTCAAGGCTTAACGCCAACGCCTTTGCAGCAAGTGTTTTTCCGACCCCCGGTACATCCTCCAGCAAGGCATGCTCACCGGCCAGCAGTGAAACCACCAGCATCTGAACAAGGTCGTCCTTGCCAAGCACCACCCGGCCAATGTTCTCTCGCAAGAGTCGAGACGTCTCAAAAGCGTCGTTTGACATCGATGTCAGCTTTCAAAAGATGAAAAATTACTGAAAAATTCCGAGGGATTGATGTGTAAATAGCCAGCAACCGCAGAGAAAACCCGTCGAAGGATGGGGACCTGTGACCAATCGAAACACGTCAGCAAATTCGGGATCTAGAGGTATTGTAGCAACTGCCCAAGTTTTTACGGATAGGCGGGCGAATAATCAACAAAGCAAGTGCCCTGCTGACGGCCAAATGATCCCTCGACCTGGGGCCAGCCACTCAGTCGGCAGCCAGCCAGTGGGTAGCCAGCCAGTGGGTAGTGAGCCACTCCGTCCGCAATAAGACGGGGCCGACCCGGGCAAGCGGCAATCCCACGCAGCACCGCACACGCCCTGGCACATCAGCAAGCCAGCGGATCACGATGTCGCTATCCAGCATCAGAGAGAGATGTCTTGACGCGTTTAGCTGATCAGACGACGGGGGGAACCGGTGGAGTTGGGATCTCGTGTGTCTTTGCGTTGCCAGGATTAACCATCAGAGCAAATCATCGGCCCGCTGACGATTAACGATCGAGCTTGGCCGATCGCAAAATCGGTGGGCGCCGAAACGCGAATTGTTCGAACAAGCAGTTCAAGCAAGGGGAATCGTCGTCGATTTTGACCCACTGATTACCTGACACAAGTGATTACCTGACACAACTGATTACCAGATTCGAACGCGGTCCTCGGGCTTGAGGTAAAGTGCCGAACCCGGTTTGATCTGGAAAGCTTCATACCAAGCGTCAAGGTTTCGGACGATGCCGTTGGCGCGATACTCGCTGGGGCTGTGTGAATCGGTGATCAATCGATCCAGCAGCTCACGTTCACGATAGAGTCTCCGCCATATTTGCGCCCAACCAAGAAAGAATCGCTGGTCTCCCGTAAGGCCATCGATCACAGGTGCCGGCTTGCCATTCAGCGAAAGTCGATAGGCTTCGTAGGCGACGCTCAATCCGCCCAAGTCGCCGATGTTCTCACCCAGAGTTAATTCACCATTGACGAAGTTACCCTCGATCGGCTCGTATTTTCCGTATTGGGCCACAAGGCCTTTGGCTCGTCGTTCGAATTCGCTCCGGTCTTGCTCCGTCCACCACATTCTCAGATTGCCCTCACCATCGAATTTGCTTCCCTTGTCGTCGAAGCCGTGGCTGAGTTCGTGTCCTATCACGGCACCAATGCCACCGTAGTTGACAGCATCATCTGCTTCCATGTTGAAGAAGGGAGGTTGCAGAATTGCCGCGGGAAACACGATTTCATTCATCGTTGGGTTGTAGTAGGCATTCACGGTTTGTGGTGTCATGTGCCACTCGCCACGATCAATCGGACCACCGAGTTTGGCAAGTTCTTTTTCCGTTTCAAAATGTGCCGAAGCGATCAGATTATTGACCAAAATGGGAGATCCGATGGATAGCTTCGAATAATCTTTCCATTGATCCGGATAACCAATTTTGGTGGTGAACATGGATAGCTTCTTCAATGCTTCCTTCTTGGTTCCGTCCCCCATCCAATCTCTGGTTTCAATGCGATTGGCGAACGCACGCTCTAGGTTCTTCACAAGTTGCTTCATTCTGGATTTTGCTTCGGGTCGAAAATGCTTTTCGACGTAAAGCTGCCCCACTAATTCACCGAGTGCACCACTTGTGACCGATACGCCTCGCTTCCACATGGGGCGTTGCTGATCCACTCCTCGCACCGCAGTGCTGTGGAAATCAAACGATCGCTTCTCGATGGCTTCGGATAAACTTGAAGCATAACTGTCGATAAGATGGAACTTGAGGTAAAGCTTAAGGACCTCGATATCGGTCGCAGCAAACACCTTTGCGACCGAATCAATGTAAGTTGGCTGTCGAACAACAAACTTTGTTTGTTTTCCGACACCACTTTCCTGTGCGAACGTTTGCCAATCAAATCCCTGCATTCGTTCAGCAAGTTCAACGGAGGCAATCTGGTTGTAGGTTTTGACAGGGTCACGGTTTTCGGTCTTGGTCCAGTGATGTTTTGCAATCTGCGTCTCAAGTTTGAATACCTGGGACGCGGCGGCTTCGCTGTTGGTCTCGCCAAGGTGGGTCAACATGTCGGAGATATATTCTCTCAAATCAACTCGCAGTGCGACGAATCGATCGTTTTCATCATCGAGGTAGTACTCACGATCCGGCAGCGTTAATCCTGATTGAGTGACATAGACCGTGTACTGGTCACTTTTTCTTGCATCAACACCGACATAGGCGGCGATGGGGCCATAGATTCCACTTTTGGTCAACTGACCCATCACAGATGAGGCATCCTTGTGACTGCCAATCGAGTTAATCAATTCGGTCAAATCGGTAAGTGGCTTAACACCTGCTTGATTCCTTGCTTCAACATTCAAGACAGAGCGGTAGAGATCACCAACTTTTTGAGAAGCTGATCCGGGCTTGCCCTCTTCCGAAGCTGCCGCTTCGATCAAACGCTTTACTTGTTCATCCGCTTCGTCCGCCAAAACAGTGAAGATGCCATAATTTGATTTGTCCGCGGGGATCTCGGTTTCATTCAGCCATTTCTCATTGGCATGCAAGTAGAAGTTATCACCCGGTTGGATGGATTTGCTAAATATGCTCTTGTCGATTCCCGAAATCTTTCCTGGCGAAGCGTCTGCGGTTGTTGGTGCAGTACTCGCATCGGAATCTTGGGAAAGGAGGTGAGTTGGATTCGGGGAACCCAGGGTCAACACGGTCAACACGGTCGCTAAAATCAACGTCGTTGAGGAAAAACGATGGATCATTGGCGGCAAACTTTCTATTCGCGAAGCTCTTTGGAAAATTTCAGCCCCAAGGTTAGCATGTTAAGTAAGCCCCGTCAGCTGAGCGGTGTGCACGTTTTACCGATTGCCCAACCTTGTCCGGTTGGATCTTCCAAGTTGCTGACATGGTGCCCGTCAGGGCACCAGAAGGGCACCAGAGGGCATTGAGATCGCAGGCTCGAGGTGAGCCGGGATCGAGTGGCCTGATTCAGTGACCGTCGATTCAATCAATGGCGGGGTGGAAAGCGGGGCAAAAGCTTTGGTCTGTTTTTTCAGGACTCAACGTCGAAGGCCCGGTCAGATTGTTTGAATGTGGGTTTGGGACTTCAGCGGCTGCAGATCTGGCGATTGCCGAACCTTTGTGGCTGTGCCGAAGAACCTTGGCTTTGCCATTCTGCGAGCATTGGTCAGCTCATTGCCGGCCGCTCGCCAACGCCTGGTATCCACGATCATCGGAGGTGACGTCAGCCGATTGGATGGTCCGGTTGAGCAAAATTGGGATCCGGCTGAGCAAGATAGTTGCCAGGTCCCGCTGAGGTTGCCCGCGGAGAACGTTGGATGCCTGCACCCCGCAAAACTCTGGTTGGTCGACCCCGTGATCGGTGATCCTTTCGCGTCGGCGTTCCACAGCGCAATCTTTTCGAACTCGATCGATTTCGTTCACCGCATGATGAGACACATAAAACTTACCGCCACTCAGCAGACCAATCTTTCGTTTTGATGCCACTGCGAATTCGCCATTCCCGCAGTTCTGTCAAAAGACTTTCCTTGAGAACGCCGGACTCGGGATCGTTCCAGAGATTCCTTGATTCGTTGGGGTCAGCTTCCAAATCAAAAAGCTGCCCATGAGGTTCATCAAGAAAATGGACAAGCTTATGCTGCGCACTTCGTACCATGGTCATGAATTCACAACCGGTCAGGACTGCATCGCGTGCTTGCTCGCAGTAAACATAATCTCGGCCCGTCCAATCATCTTGTTGAGATAATGCGGGTGAAAGTGAGATGGCTTCCCAGTCCGAGGGTACCTCCAATCCAGCCCAGTCCAGAATGGTTGGACCCAGGTCCATCAACTGCACCAAGTCGTTAACTTGCCGGCCCTTTCCAAAACGCTCTGGCGCCCAAACGATCAACGGAACACGTGTGACCTGTTCGTACATGGTCCACTTTTGACTGTGCCCATGATCGGTAAGGCAATCTCCATGGTCGCTGGTAAAGATGACGATTGAATTTTCGAGGTACCCATTTCGCTCCAAAGCTTCCATGATTTCACCAACCTTCTGGTCGATCATGGTTACGTTTGCAAGGTAGAACGCCCGTTGGCGGTGACGCTGGTCATCACTCGGTTCCAATTCCAGCACAACGGAATCATGATCAATGTCCGCATTGTGCTGACGTAATTCTTTGAAAGCGGGTGGTTGACCTTCAAGGTCCTCTTGCGGCACCGGGGCGATTGGTAGTTTTTGATTTAAATAGTGATCGGCATATCTTGCGACGGGGTCGTAGGGGGGATGCGGACCCGGGAAACCAATTTGGAGAAAAAGTGGACGCATCGGTGGCTTGTTATCTATCCACCACCGAGCCATGTCACCGACAAAGAAATCAGGGTGCGTGTCCTCGGGCAGTTCCCATTCGAAGGCGCCGAGTGCATCACGGTAATCCTCTCGACGTCGGTAGAGTTCTCGCTGTTGTTTTACCAAGCCGCGATAGCGAAGGGCTCGGTCCCATTCGTCAAAGTAGTAGCGGCCCTCTAAATAGCGATCCTTATTCTCAACCACGAATCGTTCATGGAAGCCCAATTCGGTCTGATAAGGCCAAGTGTGCATCTTTCCGATGTTCGAGCAGTAGTATCCCGAATCGTTCAGCCTCTCGATCCAGCTTCGCCGCCAAGTGTCTGCGTTCTTCAAAATCCCAGTGGTGTGCGGGAAATACCCCTTGAATAGACTCGCACGTGCTGCCGCGCACGAGGCGGCGGTCACGTGGCATTGTGTGAAAGTGACGCCCTCTCGAACCAAACGATCCAAGTGGGGCGTGTCCATGTGGGGGTGGCCCAAGGCAGCAATTGTGTCAAATCGCTGTTGATCGGTGATGATGAAAATAATGTTGGGGCGATCGTCGTGATCGCGTTTTTGATGAACAAACATGACCGGTTGGCAAATTTGGAAAGGCTCGGGTTCGAATTGCCCACTCTTTTTAGCGTGTTGAGCCCCGATAGCCTACATGAGCAAACGCTCTGTGAATATTTGACGACTGACCTGACCTGAATGGTGCGCAACAATCTGACGGTTTTGGCTGTTTTTTTGTGAGCGGCTGCCTAAGCCATCTTTCGATCGGGTGAGGGCCGTTCATGAACCCTTGGGCGTGTTAGATGGTATCACCGAGAGTTATGTTGGAAAATTGAATTTCCGAAAGGAAATAGCACGGATCAATCTTTCGCCAAGAGCACCACCATCATTGTTGGTGCGCAAAATCATTGTTGGTGCGCCGACCCATTTTGAATCTGCCGAATTTGGTCTCGCTCGCGTTTCGCAAAGATCAGCCGAATCGGTTTGCCGCTTCGGTCAATGATCGTTTTCTCAGCAGATCTTGCTCCAACCTCTTCGAACCGACAGGGCATTGAGAAACCATTGCCCGTTGCTTGACTCGAGTCGTTAGTTGCTTGACTGGAGTCGTTAGAAGCTCGAACGTACTCTCGTTGACTCGAACTTGAATCGGCTTGCGACTTCGAGCGTTCTTGCTGCGCGAGCTCGGCCGCTGTTGCTGGTTGGGTCAGCCCGGTTTGACACCCATTCCAAAACGGTTTTCAGTAACGCCGACCAGGTTCCATCAAAGCGAGGAAGTCACGACCGAAATGATCACTGCCGATTTCCACCAAGATAAAGAGATTGACGATGTGATTCCGATCCGCTCGCGATTAACAAAAAAATCGACCGGGAAGGATGAATCGACCGGAAAAGATCAAGGGAACGTCAAGAGTGTGACGGAATGGATCGAACTTGGCTGACATGTCAATCCTTAAACAGCGGGACCCAAAGCCACTTCTGGCTCCAAAAGCTTCCGCTCCGCCGTTCCTTCACCCAGCTCATGCCAATGGCGAACGGAATCATCGTCAGCCCGCCAACAAAGGTTCACTTTCCGATTGTCCAGCGTTGAGGGAAAGTCAACCGATCCATCGAAAGGATCGTGAGGTTCGACACCCAGTGCTTCCAGTTCCGTGCGGCACGATTCGAAACGCTGCTCCACTTCAAGTAAGGAGCTTCGCACATCCGCGACTTCTTCCTCGTAGGCATCGTCAGAATTCATCTCGCCGATCTCATCAAGGCCCACTAGCTGCTGTCGCTGCAGATTGATTGAATCGGACAGTTCGGACATGTCACGGACAATGCTACGAATCAGCGGTAACAGCTTGGAGGCTGTTCCGGGTGTGAAATCGTGAGTCGAATCCAATTTCATTACTTGCTCTGGGATTGAAATTCGAACCGCAGATGATTGCGATGCATGGGGATATGTTTAGAGGATAGTCTGGTTTGACGCTTTGGTCCGGAACAATTCATCTGGATTGAGAAGATTGAAACGGCATTCGACGCTCGTATCTTTGTAGGCCTTCGGTAACCGACGCCACCTTTTATCAGAAAACCCACAGCTTTGAAATCAGGACGATCTGTTTTCGCCGCACCAGACCCTTATCAGCGATGTAACGATCAAAAAAACAACGGATTTTGGATCACGGTCTCCCGACGCGGTATCGCCCTCTGAGCGAGACTTTCGATGGGGTCGTTGGCCTGTGCCGCCCTAACCGCATGGGGTCGCCTCAGCCAACTTCTTGCTTTTGGTTTTCACGGATTGACGGTCTCGGGCCTCCATTTGTTGGGTTGCAATGTTTGTTGCAAGAGGGACAGAATTCGGCGATTTCCGGGCTTCTTCGCTGAGTCACGTGGTTGCTTCCTTAGAATCGCCGCTGGCCTCATCAGGTTGGATGACACCAGACTCACCTCACCGAGGTTCGGGAGTTTTCAGCGTTAATTCTACGAATTTGCCGAACATGTGATCTGCTGGATTTCTGCAAAATGAACGTTTCTGATAGCGAGACCCCGGAAAAAAATTTCGCAACTCCGAACATCCGTGAATTCAATTTGGAAGTTTGATTGGATCTTTGCCGACGACTGTCGATCAACGTTCCGTTTCGAACTTGAGAAGGTCGCGGAAGGGTTTGGAGTTATCATTTCGCGGGAAAAACAGTCTTGGCCATCCCTCGCAGTTGGCCATTCCTCGCAGTTGGCCATTCCTCGCAGTTGGCCATTCAGGGGAAGTGTGGAGATGGTATTCGAAAAAACGTCTCCAATCAGCTGGCGGACGGATTACCTCTCAGCTGGCGGACGGATTACCTCGGGCGTTCGTGAAAGCACGGCGAGGTCAATTGTCGTTGTCAGCAGGTTGTCTCGAGGATCGTTACGATGGCTGGCGATGGGGATCAGGTGCGCAGCCGGTTTATCAGTTTATCAACCCGCTTGATGCCATCGAAGAGTTACCTAGCAAGGTTTCGCAGGTAACGCTTGGATGCCGGATCCTTGTACGGCGTGTTGATGTGGGTCGGTACGGCTTGTTGATATGGGTCGGTATTGGGCAATCGAACTTCTGCTCTTTTGTTTTGGATCACAGTGGACAGCACGCTGGGTCTGCCGGCGGAATCTCGCCGATTACGCCGGTGTGGGTCCGAAGACGATTAATTTCGTTTTGGAACTCAGGAATAATTTGTTCCGAAACGGCAGTTCCGATCATGGAAAACTCGCGTTGAAAACAGCAAATCGCGGGGGCAAAGTTTGGCGGTTTTAGTAATTCGGGCGAATTATGCCGATTCTAGAGCCCGAATGGGGAGGTTGAATGTCAAAAAAGCACCTTTGTCAAGCCGTATTTCCTTGACGCATCTTTTTTTTGACCTAGATTTAACCGTGGCAGGAATAGCGATTCGCTACAACAATTGAGTCGCAAATGCAACCGGCCTACGAAGCGGTGAGACAGGACTTGGATCCTGGTGGACATCGGACTGTAGGCACTCACAACTAGGAAATAGTTAAGGCCGGTTAAGAAAGGACTGGGACATGTTAGTTTTATCCAGAAAAAAGAACGAAAGTATCGTCATCAACAACGACATTAAGATCGTGGTTGTTGAAATCCGTGGGGACAAGGTTCGCTTGGGTGTGGAAGCACCTCGAGAAGTGCCGGTTCATCGTCGGGAAGTCTACGATGCGATCCAGCGCAGTCTGGAGTCGGATGACGCTCCGGTAGAATCCGACCTTGCTTAACCGTTCTGGCGGGTGCACCATCCGCCGTTAAGGTCATCGGACATCCGATCACCCAATCCAAAGTCACCGCCTTCTCACCCCACCGGGGTTTGCGGTCGATGCGGCACCCCGGGGCCAACCATTCGGGAAGTTTTGCCAGCATGCTGGAGGCTTCTTTCTTATCCGGTCCGAGGAAATTCTTTCCAAAGCCGCCAAAAAACCACCTCGAGCATCTCCAATCGAGTTTTCCACGTGGAGTTGATGTTAGGTTTGGTGTCGATGGCTGGCAAATGGAAGGATTCCTCTCAGGTGATCCGGTGTCCAAAGAGTGTCGATGGCAACCACGGCGATCCGATGAAATTGCTTTCTCAGCGAACTGCCCGACGGTACCCTTGACGCGAGAGCGTTTGGTCATGTAAAAATCCGAGAACTGACGCAGGAAAAGTCGTCATCGACAACTTTTCACACGCCAGAGGCCCCTTCGTCTAGCGGTCTAGGACACCGCCCTTTCACGGCGGTAACACGGGTTCGAGTCCCGTAGGGGTCATCAAGTAAAGCCTGTATCTCAACGATACGGGCTTTTTTTGTGCAATTCGTTGAATTTTTGATCTATCTGATGTCTGCTGATACCTGCTGAGGGCAACTCGTAGGGGTCAGATATGGGGTCAAAAGGGTCAATGAATCGAGCAGAATTGATCGAGTATGTGAGGCTTGAGATAGAACAAGCTGAGGAAGATGCCAAGCGAGAAGATGGAACGCCTTGGACTTGGATTGATGCGGCTGTGAGTGTGATCAGGGACAACCTCAAGGCACTCAATCTGGGGCCACAGGAGGCTCTCTCGCTGCTCCAAATGATAGATGAGAGTAAGTTGTCGGCCATGCAGTTCGTCGCTTCCTTGCCTCTTTTTGGAGACGATGCAAACCCTCAGTTACTGACCCGTGAGCAGGCCAGTGAGCTACTCGCCTGCAGCATCCAGCATATTGATCGGCTGGTCAAAGACAACCAGATCAAACGAGTCAAGGTTGGTCAGAAAGTGACTCGCATCTTACGGTCATCGGTGGTTGAGTTCATTAACCAAGGGGGGCTTCACTGATGGCCAGTCTCAAGAAGCGAGGAGATAACTACTGGACTGTTCGCGTGATAGTAGATCGCAAGACCAAGGATATCTACCTTGGGCGAACCCCCAGGAAGCAGGCACAGCAAATCAAGGTATACGTTGAGGATGTGCAAGCGTGCAGGCTGTCTGGCGTTTCACCAAGCCCTACCACAGCGAAGTGGCTGTCGGATATAGCAGGCACAAAGATTCACAGCAGGCTAGTTGAACTAGGTCTTGCCGACAAATCCACCCAAGTGTTCACACACATAACACTTGTAGACTTCTGGACTGACTATGTTGAGAGCCTAGCCGTCACCGAGTCAACACACAGGCTCTACACCAATGCAATTAAGGACTTCTCGGTGTTCTTCGGTAAGGGCAAGCTAGTTAAAGACATCACCAGCGAGGACATCCGCCGTCTGAGGTCATGGTTGCAGAAGAAGGGACTGGCTGAGGCGACATGGCGAAAGAAGCTCTCTCGGCTCAAGACGGTGCTTAATAGTGCCGTGAAGCAGAAGCTACTGGATGAGAACCCTGTTGATGTGCCGGTTTCAGCCTACGAGAACAAGAGCCGCAGAGTCTTCATTGAGGCTGATGTTATCGAGTCTATCTTGCCTTACGCAACTCAAGACTTACAGACGCTTTTGGTGCTGTGTCGCTGGGGAGGATTCAGGCTAAACGAGGCTCTCCAGTTCAGGCTTGAGTGGGTCAACCGAAGGTCTGGAAGCATGACATGCCATAGCAAGAAGATACCGCCGATCAGACAAGTGCCTTTGTTTCCTAAAGTGCGTGAGCATCTCGATTCACTGGGCAGAAAGAAGGGGCTTGCTGCGGCTGGCTATGAGGGCAAGACGGACGCACTTGCAAGGAAGCAGCTAAGCGAACTCCTCAAGTCCCAGGGCATCGAGCAATGGCCTAGACTGTTTCAGCAACTAAGGTCATCCAGACTGAGCGAATTGCTCTCTAGCTATGATCTCGCAAGCGTTGCAAGTTGGCTTGGAAACAGCCCAGCAGTTGCGTCACAATTCTACTTGACAGAGAGACAAAGTGCCTTCCTAGATGCTGCTAAGAATGGCTAGAGAGAAGGGGCTCTTAGAATGTGATATCAGACCCCAGGAGGCTCACAGACTCACGCAAATAGCAAACGTGACTGTTGCATCAAGCAGACTGCTGAGGGCCTCAGAATAGCTTTTAGGCCACAGGGGCAAGCGTACAGGGTCTGTGGTAAACTAAGCTCTGAAGGCATTGTGGCCTCACCATTAGCCAGCACACCGAACAAATCGCATGTTATCCTCAGATGTTTTTATGGTCTTCTGGGTCGTACTCTCAGTCGCCTTTAT
>CALJHC010000010.1 GCA_938075415.1 uncultured Rubripirellula sp.
AAATTTACGAGGACTTCATCATTTTCCCTCCGTCCAATTAAGCACAAATTCAGGAGCGGAAACCGCAAAGAAGGCTTTTCCGAAGTCCCTCAGTCCTTCGCCGGCGCTTGTCGAACGGCGGTGTCGCCGGATCATATCTGAGGTCGCCATCAGACGGGCCCCTGTCTCCGGCTTACAAAGATTAAGCGATTTCTGCCGTCTCGTCAGCGTGGGGGCCGCCAGCGACTTGGACCTGCCAGTGACTTGGGCCCGCCGGTGACTTGGACCCGCCAGCGACTTGGACCCGCCAGCGACTTGGGGCCGCCAGCGACTTGGGGCCTTGGTGGATCACCCCTTGGGGAGAAGGGAACGGTCTATCGATTGGTCGATGTCCTCACCAACTTTGGCATTCTTTTGGCAACGGGCAAGGCGGTCTTTTACCCCAGAAATTCCCTCTTTGCATGATTTGGAGGAGGGGTATTCGGCACGAGGAACCTTCGGTTTTTAGCTCACGGACAGTCGAATCGTCATGTTGCCAACGGAGGGGTACAGACGGGATGGTGGGAGAATGCTTGGAGATTTCTGAAAGAAGTGCGTTGGGGCTTCAATCGCCCATTTACCGCGTTAAAACCGGGATGGTTTCTGCTTGGGTGAGCCTTCTGGATGGTCGGTGATGGGGGCGAATTGGCGTTTAATGGATAAAATTATTGCATTGAAGATCCGCAAGGGTTAAAATCCTTCCTTGGCTGGTGAAGACCTGCCGACTCTTTTCTTGGTTCTCTGAAACCCACTTAGCTGACTTTCAGGAGATTAATGGTGTCCAACGAAAGCACTCAGTCTTGTCCCGTGTGCGGTCGCAGAATTCAGATCAATGCAGAATTGCTGGGAACTTCGGTTGCATGCCCGCACTGCAATGGAGAGTTCACTGTCAACGGCGGCGATGCATTCCATGACGTTGCTTCACCGGCTGACGTTGCTTTTCCTTCAGAAGGCGACGATCTGATGGCTCGTGTGGAGTCTGCATTGGAACGAGTGAGTCAGTTGCAAGAGATGACCGCCGTGCGCCCCTGAATCGAACTGCGTTTGGATGGGGGAGTCAGTCGGAGGTTCTGTGGTGTCGATTTGGGTAACCATGATGGATCGACAATCTTGAGGCAGTGGAAAGCTGATCGTGAACGCTTGTGTGTGGATCCTTGGCCCATGTCGCGAGTCCCTGCTTGAAAGTCCCTGCTTAAAAGTTCCTGCTTAAAAGTTCCTGCTTGAAAGTATTTGGGGCACAGGACGTCACTTTGGCAATAGCGTCTAGCGGTTGAAGCCTTGGTTGTTCACCTGCGAGGAGGAGGCTATCTCAGTCATTGATGATCTGGTCAATATTGCCATTAACCTTCGTCTTTCCCCAAATGGATGCCAGCATCACGCTGTTGATTCCCGATCCAATCCCGAGCATGGCAATTCGTTCCCCCTGGCAGACTTGTCCCGATGCGGCAGCGGCGGCAACGGTCAGCGGCAGAGCCACCGACCCGGTGTTGCCGAGTCGAGGAAAGGTGACGACATCTTTATTGATATCCAGCTGCATCGCGTCCAGCATGCTGACACGATGTCTTGCGCCGACTTGATGACAGATGGTGCGGTCAATCACAGGGCGTTGCCAGCCGGTTTCAAGGAGAAGTCGATCGAAGGCAGCTTGTCCTGTTCTGATGCCCTCTGCCATCAGTTTCTCCGAGTCTGTGTCCATCAACGGTTGCATTCCGGCGCCAGCTGCATCCTGATCGCTCATGCACAGCTCGTGATGTTCCGTCCTTGCTTCAGCGACAGCGAATTCAAGGGGTGTCCCGGACTTGGAGATTTCACGGTGAGTCAGTAGCCAAGCGCAACTACCCGACCCAATCGTCAGCGAAGCAAAAGCAGGTTTGACGCTTTTGCGTGTCAGACTCAGGTCTTGGTTTAACGCTTCAATGGTTTGCGTCAGCAGTGGGCGGCTGTTTTCAGTTCCAACAACAATTCCTGCTTTGATCATCCCCGTCTCAATCATTTGAGCAATTTGAACCGCTCCATTGAGTAGACCCAGGCAAGCGTTCGAGACGTCATACACCCAACATTGGCTGCCCAGGCCGATGCCGTGGTGCACACGAGAGGCAGTAGCCGGTTCAAGGAAATCTCGGCAAACGCTGGCATGAATGAGGCAGCCGATGTCGGCCGGGGCGATGTTGGCAGCTTCGATGGCGAGTTTTCCACTTTCAACACTCGGACCGCTAGGCAGGGTGCCCGGTGCCCAGACTCTTCGCTCTTTGATACCGCTCATCAGCTCCAAACGCCCTTCCGGTAGCTTGAGTCGGCTGTAGAGAGGAGAGAGCATGCCCTCAACATGTTGGCTACTCCAAACTTCTTGGGGAAGCTGGACACCGATGGATTCAAGGCAAACATTTTGAAATCGCAAAGCTGACTCTGAAAATGGAGTGGATTTGAGGGCTTTTCGTCTCTTTATAGTCTAGCAACTTCACCATCAGTAGCCACTTGCAACGCCGATGCTAGCAAGCTGCCTCCTTGCTAGCACTACCTGCTGTGCTAGCAACTGCAATCTTCTTGGATATGTAGAAAAGATTTGTTTTCTGAAAATCTTTCGGTATTTTTCTCCCCATCGAGCGGGGAGTCGTTGTTCGGCGACCTGCTTTGGCCGAAACCTGGATCAAACGATCAAACTGAGAAAAACAGGGTAACGGTCTCGAGCCTTTTCCATGCCCCGGAAAAGTAGATGCCTTTCCTCTTGAAGCATGTTCGCTTGCCACCGAGGGGAAGGGGGGAATCACATCGAGTGATGGTGATGATTCATCATTTGTTTCGGAGGCAATCAAGAGAAGGAAACCGAGGCCGAGTTCCTGACTCGAGGGATCAGCATGGATAGCGAACTTGGCTTTGACCCGTCAAGCTCGCCATGCTCCGTCGGGTGCCATTTCCTCCATGAGCAGCCTGCTAATCTTAGGGCGTGATCTACGAGGATTGTTGTTTCTCTGTCGTGATTCTGTTGGATTCTGTTCGGTTCTATTCAATTGGTGCGGGAAGAGCCCGCATTGTTTTCAGTAAAGAATTCGAACAGGAACTTTCGGATGTCGAATCAACCACTCATTGGACTTAATGCGGACTTTCGTGCCGCGGCCCGCAGCACCCCGGCCTACAGTTACATTGCGGCTGGTTATTTCCAGTCCATTATTTCAGCGGGGGGCATCCCGGTCGTTATTCCTCCTTTGGCTGATTCTGATTCCATCGCAAAAGTATTGGATCATGTGCAAGGATTTATCATGATCGGCGGAGCCGATTTGGATCCGCGCAATGATGGATTCATGTTGCACCCGAGTGTGCGACCGTTGGACCCGGTCAGAGAGCAAAGTGATCGCATGCTGATCAACGAGATTGCCGAACGGCGGATGCCAGTTCTGGGCATCGGAACCGGCATGCAGTTACTGAACGTGCAGCAGGGCGGCAATTTGTTTCTGCATTTGAAAGAAGATATGCCGGAGGCGGTTCCACACCACGATCCCCAGGATCCGAACCATCGACACACACTAGATGTGGCTAGCGATTCGCTTGTCGGTCGGGTTTACGGGGACGGTGAGATTCGAGTTAGCAGTCGCCACCACATGGCGATTGACGAGGTGGCTCCGGGGTTCCGGGTCACCGCACGTTGTCCTGACGGGGTCATTGAAGCCATTGAGAGTGAAATGATGGATTGGTTCGCGTTAGGAACTCAATTTCATCCTGAGTGTGGTGCAGCATCAGCACTCGATATTCGAATTTTTGAAGAGTTCATTGAAGGCGTTCGTGAGCGTGCAGAGCAAGAGATTCGTCTCGTTGCTTAAAGGTTGCTCACGCGGCAGTGCCGTCTGTCATGGCCGACTTTCTTCTCTATGCAATCGCTTCCTCGCCGAGGGTCTCAGGAGCCAAGGCGTTTGTGGTTGATGCATCGGTCGCCCCACAAGTTGAAACCGTATTCTCGACACATTGTTTGTAAGGGTTCGGATTCACAAGGCATAGGGGCAACATTGAAGTTGAATTGCGTGCCGTTTGGCATGCATCTGAATACACGGATGCGAAATCCATGCCCTGTCTTAGATTACTCGCTTTCATTGTCAATGAATGGATGCAAGGATTGCATCATTTGATGAGCATGACGCTTGTCACTGGGTTGACTGCAACACCGTTGCTCATGGATGAACGATCGTAGGATGCGAGCTGAGCGTAGCGAGTCTGGGTCTTTGGGATATGGAAAAGTCAGGGTGGACTGTGAGGTCGGACGCGGCGAGAGTTGATTCGCGTCCGACCTTTTTTATTTTCCTCATCCACGTGCCAGGTTCTTGTCGAAAGTTGGGTCTGTCCATCGCTTCGAGAATCGGTGGGGAAAATCAATGCCAATTGAATCGGTCCAATTGACTTCCGGCAAGTGAAAGGTTTTTTGATTTCACAAATTGTTGGTGGTATCGGCGAATGTTACCAATCCATTATGCTGGGAAGCGGTCGCAGTCGGTCAGCGATCTGTGTTGTTTTGGTCTGAAGAGCTGCCAATCGCTGCTGATGAGCAAGTGATAGCTGGCTTCCCAACGCAGTGAATCGAATCGTGATGCATTGCGGATCTACTAGCGGATCTACTTTCGGATTTCGAGCGGGGCCAAGGCGGTGTGGTGAAAGGCGAGATTCATCAGGCACGCGTGCCGGTTCAAGGACAGATGAAGTTGTTTTGAGATAGTGTCAGTGGTTCAGAAGGATGGAATAATCAATGCTAATGATAAATCATGCTGTTGTGCGGTGTGCCCGATACGTTTCGTTGTTGATGCTGACACTGGTTGGCTCATCACTTCTCGCCGGTCAGTGGGGACACTGGCGAGGAGATGGCAATGGAGTTTCGGAGGATGCGAATCCGCCGATAGAGTGGAGTGTCGACAAGAATGTGAAGTGGCAGGTAGAGATCCCCGGCTCGGGATCCGGGTCACCGGTGGTTTGGGACCAGCAAGTATTTGTTGTTTCGGGGGTTCCGGTTGATGGTGCAACATCCAGATCGGGCAAGCTGGCCTTCACTCTGTTCTGCTTCGATCGGCAGACCGGTAAGCAACGATGGAAGCAGGTCGCATTGGTCGCCTCGCCGCACGAGGGCACGCATAGCACGAATAATTTCGCGCCGGCTTCTCCCTGTACCGATGGCGAGCATGTTTACGCCCATTTCGGTTCTCGAGGGCTCTACTGTTTTACGATGGATGGTGAGAGCGTCTGGAGTCGGAACGACTTTGGCAAAATGCGGACAAGGAATCAATTTGGTGAGGGGAGTTCACCAACACTTTCTGGGGATGTCATCTTGGTTCCTTGGGATCATGAGGGGGCAAGTTCGCTGTACGCATTGAATAAAAAAACCGGAGAGACCCTTTGGGAAACTCCCCGTGACGAACCCACCTGTTGGGCGACTCCGTTGGTGATTGACGTTGATGGTCAGCAGCAGGTGGTGATGAATGGTCAGACTTGTGCCAGATCTTATGATTTGAAGACAGGAAAGGAATTGTGGAGGTGCGGAGGTCAAACCCAGCGTCCGGTCGCTTCGGCAGTTTCAAAAGATGGACTGGTATTTGTTGGTAGTGGATTTCGTGGCGCTTTCCTTGCGGCGTTTGATCCAAAGGGCAGAGGAGATCTGGAGGGTACTGATGGTGTTGCTTGGGCGATTGAGCGAGATACGCCGGATATTGCCTCACCGTTGCTATCTGGCAGTCGTCTTTACTTCTTCAAAGCGAAGCTTGGAGTACTGAGCTGTGTTGATGCAAAGAGCGGTCAGCCGCACTATGCCGCGGTGCGAGTGCCCAAATTGACCGGTGCAATTTATGCATCGCCGATCGCCGCTAATGGCTATGTTTATTTGACCGATCGAAATGGAACCACCGTGGTGATTCGGGATGCGAACCAGTTCGAGGTAGTGGCTGTGAATTCGTTAGGTGAAACCATTGATGCAACGCCAGCGCCAGTTGATGGTGAATTATTCATACGAGGCCAACGTCATCTGTTTTGCTTGACTGAGGGTTGATTTTTTGGGCCAGAAGTGAAGGTGTTTGTCCGCGTCAGTTGTGACGCTGCGGCAATTCCCTTTCAGCAACATTTGCGGTTGTCAGCTGGTTTTTATTTCTAGGTTGTTGTTCATCGGAAGCTTCTGTTTCCGATGGATCCGATTCTGTTGAGAAGGTTGTTTCGAAATCGAATTGGTATCTTGGGGCGGTAGGTTGAGTTGATCGGGAAGAGGATGAGAGCGATTGCAAGTTTGAGTTAACGGAAACAATTCGGTTGACACCCGCCAGCGTTTACCGAGGGAACAGAGATTGGTTTTAATGATTTGCGGAAGCTTGTTCGCTTGAGCGGGCTGGCCAATCAATTAGTCTTGAAATAGAGGTATTGGCAAATGGTTGGTATCGCGCCGCTTCGTTTGGTCGCTTTTTTTGTCTTGTTGTCGCATGTTGTTCCTTTCGTGAACGCGGCTTCTAAGCCTCCCAACATTATCTTGATTCTCGCGGATGATCTTGGCTTTGGGGATGTTGGCTGTTTCAACCCCGATTCAAAAATTCCGACACCAAACTTGGATCGTCTCGCGGTCGAGGGGATACAGTTTCTTGACGCGCACAGCCCTTCTACGGTTTGCACACCGACACGTTACAGTTTGCTCACCGGACGGATGGCGTTTCGCACGGGTTATCGAGGTGTTTTTACTGGAGTGGGTGGGCCATGTTTGATAGAGCCGGATCGATTGACATTGCCTGAGATGCTGAGACAGTCTGGTTATCGGACAGCGATGTCTGGTAAGTGGCATGTTGGGATGACTTTTTTTGACCGGCAGGGAAAACCAATCAATCAGGGCGGCCTGGAGGCAGTGCAGCGAGTTGATTATTCGCGTCCCTCGCCCGATGGACCCATGCACCGAGGATTCGAGCAGTTCTTCGGCACGGTTTGCTGTCCAACGACCGACTGGTTGTACGCTTATGTCAGTGGTGACCGAATTCCCATTCCGCCTGAGGGACTGTTGGATCGCGATCAGATGCCAAAGCATCCTTGGTCCTTTGATAATCGACCGGGAATGCTTGCTTCGGATTTTGATCTGGAGGAGGTGGATCTTGTTTTCCTCGAGAAGAGTCAGGCTTTTCTCAAGGATCATGCGGCCAAGCATCGCGAGGAACCTTTCTTTTTGTTTCACTCGATGCAGGCGGTCCATCTTCCGTCTTTTCCAAGTCCTCGCTTTCAGGGGAAGACTTCATTCGGGCCACATGCCGATTTTATCTTTGAGATGGATCACATTGTCGGTGAGCTGATGCGTTCTCTTCGAGAGACGGGAATGGATCAGAATACCTTGGTCCTTTTTACCAGTGACAATGGTCCAGAGGTGGGGACGGTGATCGAGATGCGGGAGCGTCATTCACACGATGGTGCCTCACCTTGGCGGGGAATGAAACGGGATAATTGGGAAGGTGGGCACCGAGTGCCAACGATCGCTTGGTGGCCAGGGATCATCGAGGCTGGGCAGCGGTCTTCGCAAACAATCTGCCTCACGGATGTGATGGCGACAATTGCCGAAATAATCGACGCAGAGCTTCCTGATGATGCTGCTGAGGATAGTCTTAGTTTCTTGCCCCTGATGAAGGGTAAGTTAGACGCTTCGGGACGACCCTACACCTTGCACCAAACCATCAGTTTGGCACTTGCGATTCGGAAAGGGAAATGGAAGTACCTGCATCATCAAGGTTCTGGCGGTAATTCTTATCTCAAGGGACGCCTGTCTGCTTACGCCTTACCGAATCGAGTCCCCAACGCGGTTGGTCAACTTTATGACTTGCAGGCTGACCCAGGCGAAACAACAAATCTTTATGATGAATATCCCGAAGTGGTTGCGGAGTTGAGGCAGTTGTTGGAGCTTTCGATTGCCCGCGGCCGATCCGTACCGAGGCGTGAGGTACCTGGAGATTCGACGACGGTGGATCGATTGAATGGTGCCGGTGGAGGCGAGAATTAGAATGGCTTGGCAAGCATCAATCTTTGGTGAACATCTTGGCCGGGGTAGCGGCATCGGTGAATTGATGGATGACCTCGGCCATGCCTTGGCGAGTGGCGGTGATGAGATTCTGATGTTAGGCGGCGGCCAGCCGGCCCATCTCCCTGAGGTTGCCCAGGTTTGGCAGCAGCAAATTGAAAAAATGGTGAGTCAACCCGAGCAGGTTCAGCATGTACTGAGTCATTATGAGCAACCGATCGGAAATACCGCCTTTCGTCGATCCATAGCTTCTTTGTTGCAGCGGGAGTACGGTTGGAGCGTCGGGCCGGAAAATATCGCGGTCACTGCTGGCGGGCAGACGGCACTGTTTTTTTTATTCAACATGCTCGCTGGATCACACTCAGATGGAAGCCACCGGCAAGTTCTCTTACCATTGATTCCGGAGTACATCGGCTATGCCAACCAATCGGTTGCTGGCGAGATGTTTCGTGGGGTGCGCCCGCTGATAGAGCGATTGGGAAGTCATCAATTCAAGTATCGAGTTGATTTTGATGCGATTGAATTGGATGATCGAGTTGGGGCGATCTGCGTTTCGCGGCCCACCAACCCGACCGGCAACGTGCTGACGGATCAAGAAATTCGGAGGCTCCATGAAATGGCGGTATCGGTGGACATTCCCTTGTTGGTTGACCAAGCTTATGGCGCACCGTTTCCGGGTGTCGTGTTTGAGCCAATACAGCCGTTTTGGGACGAACAGATGATTTTGACGCTGAGTCTTTCAAAGTTAGGGCTGCCCGGGACTCGAACTGCAGTGGTGGTTGCGCGTCCAGAGGTGATTGATTCCATTCAATCAGTGACATCGATTGTGGGGTTGGCCAATACCAACCTTGGTCAGGCCTTGGTTCAGCCACTGCTGGACGATGGAGAGATCAGTCGGTTGTGCCAGAACGTCATCCGCCCATTCTATTTGCAGAAATCACAACTCGCACAGGCATGGATTCGTGATTCATTTGACGATCAATTGCCATACCGAATTCATGTCAGCGAGGGAGCGTTTTTTCTTTGGCTGTGGTTTGAGGGATTGCCGATTCATTCGCAAGAGCTTTACGAACGACTCAAACGCCGTAAGGTGCTGGTGGTACCCGGGCATCACTTCTTTTTCGGACTTGATGAGGATAGCTGGCAGCATCGCAGTGAGTGTCTTCGAGTCAGTTTTTCAATGCCCGAGGCGATCGTTCGGGAAGGGATTAGGATTTTGGCGGAGGAGGTGGAGAATGCCTACCGAGCAGGGAAGTGAATTCGGCTTGGACACTTGATGTGATTGCTGAACAGCGGCTGCGATTAATCACCGGATTGATTCAAAAGCTGCTCAGGGACCGGTCCTGCATCGAACGTGGAATTGCGTCAGCTTTACCTTGCATCGCCACCCACGCGAATTGAGAACGGTTCGGTGCACTGATCTCGATCAATTCCCAAGACAAGGGTGTGCTGGCCAGCGGTTAACGGGATTCGGATCAGATCAATCGATGGTGTCGGCTTAGTATCGACCCATGCCTCGATGCCAAGTGTTGGGAGTTTGATTTCTGCAACACCCGCTTTGGGCATGTCGACGATGAAGCGAATAAAAGAAAGGGGGGGGGTCTGACGGTGCTGCTTGAATACATCAAGCTCATTCATGGGAACTGTGCCATTGACCAAGCTGGTAACGGACCTCCATTGCATCGCTGGGTCGCTGCTTGCGGCGGTATCAGTGCTGGTTCGGTTTAAACGCTGATTTGCCGCGTTGCTGTAAATCAATGTCTCGAGTGATCGAACAATCGGTTCGGTGGATATTGAGTACTCGGGTGTTCGGCCAAGGGCGGACAAGAACGCGACAAGGTCAGTCATTTCTGATTTCGTCAGGGTATCCAGAAGGCCTTCTGGCATGAGCGATTTACCTGGTTTTTCTTGCTCAATTGTTTCGGACGCAATCTGAACCTCTTTGCCGTCGGCAAGACGCAACTTAACGAATTCTTGGTTCCGCCCAATGATGATCCCGTTGATGACATCACCCTCGTCGGTAAGCACTGTCAGGGTGGTGTAGCCTTCCTTGAGTTTCGCATTGGGAAGCAAGAGAGATTCGAGGATGTAGTCAGGTTGTGAGCTACCACCGACACTAATGAGGTTTGGGCCCACCAATCCACCCGCGTTGCCGATCGCGTGGCAGACAATGCACTGAAGGTTCGATTGACGGTAGATAGCCTCGCCGCGTGCTGGTGATCCTTGTGTTGCTGCTGCTGTCAGGATTTGACTTTTCAACTCCGGGGTAAGTTGCCAACTTGCATTTTCTAATTTCCCTGCAACGCGGATTGCTTGTTCCAGTTCAGGGTTTCCACCACCACCCTGAACGCCTCGCAGGACTGACCTTGCTAGGTCGGCGGGGATGGTTTCGCGACGAAGCGAATCAGCAAGGCGCTCAGCAGCCCCTTTTTTTCCAACGAATCCGATCAAGATTTCGGCTGCTGCCTCAGAGGTTTCGTTATTACCCAGAAGACGCAGTAAGGCGGGGATCGCAGCAATGGGTCGGCGGGAGGCGATTGAGCGGGTGGCTGCAATTCGTGTGGACGCATCTTTCGAATTGGTCAGGTGAAGTAATTGGGTTCTCACCTCCTCAATGTCAAAGGCTCCCAACGCGTCGATTAACGTTTGCCGTTGTTGGTCAGCAACTTTCTCAATGCCACCGCTGAGAATCGGCACCAATGAATTAATTTTCCATTGACCCGCCAGTTTGGCGAGCACCAACAATTGATCAGGTGGGACTTGGCTTGCTTGAGGAAGCAAGGCTTGAATGGTCTGGTTGATGTTCTTGGGAATCGTTTTATCTCGACTTGTTCGACTAAGAATTGGTTGTAGTTTTGCAAGAGTCAGATTGTTTGAATCACCGTCAAGAATTGCGTTGACCGTTCGACCCAATTGTTCGGAATTGCCTGCGATGGCGATCGCTTGCACGATTGCATTCTCAGATTCAGGCTTGAGACGACCGTCTTCGAGATACTTCAGTGCGACTTCCGCAGCTTGATTGGTACCAATGGCTGTCACCGCGAATCCAAGTTGGCTGGGGCGTTCGGCCCACGAGATGGCTGGAAGAACAGAGCCTGGTTGATAAGTTTGATCTAACTTGCGCAAGGTTTGCCAAATTGCAAAATCCAGGTTGCCATCGATTGGCATCCCCGCTGCGATGAGGACCGCATTGAACGCGTCGATGGCGGAATCTGAATCCACTTGTCCAAGACTGGCGATCGCCTCCAGGCGAATTCTTGGGTCGGTATTTGATGTTTGTGACATCATGTACGGTATCAGACCTGGAACAGCGTCTTCACCAAGTTCTTGCCGTTGGTGCCAAAGGCTTCGAAGTAGTGTTCGACGGGACTCGGGAACGCTTTGGCTGATCAGTTCACCAATCGGTGTGGTGGTTGGTGTTTCGAGGACTTCCGAGATCCACAGATTCTCCAAATTTCGACTGGCCGGTTCACGGGATACCCATTGATCGACTGCTTGCTTCACCGATGGTCCGCCGTCGGATGCCCGGTTCCATAATTCTTGGCGGGCGAATTGCCGAACGGCCAAGGATGCATCATCAAGCAGGCTGGCCAAGTCAGGGGTGGAGGCGGCGGCAAAATCCGGCCAAAGATCCAGTTCGCGATTGGGAAAACTAATTCGCCAGATTCGACCATGCGTGCGATCGCGACGATCGTCTCTGAAATCCACTTCGCCATGTTGGATGATCGGGTTGTACCAGTCTGCAATGTAAAGAGCACCGTCGGGGCCCATCTTGGCGTCAATTGGGCGAAATGCAACGTGTTGGGTTGTGATGAGTTCTGGTTGTTGGCGACTTAGGTACCCGCTGCCATTGGATTCAATGCTGAAGCGACAGACACGATGGCTGCGAAAATCATTCGCGACCAAGTTACCCGACCAGCTTGGTGGGATATGGGTGCCGGAAAGAATTTCCAAGCCACAGTGTTTGGGGCTACCGGGATTCAATCCCTTTAGCCACCGAGTGGCACCAGGAGAGGTGACGAAGACGGAGTCGGGGAAAGCGTAATTGATTCCCTCAAAATAAGCTCCGTCTGTGACAAAGGACTCACCGACTGCGTCAAAACTGTGACCCCAAGGATTGACGAAGCCTTTGCAAACCACCTCAAGCCGTCCTGTTGCTGGGCGGTATCGCCAGATGCCCCCGCCATCGAGATGGCGAGTCCCGAATGGCGTTTCAACATGGCTATGGATGTAAATGGATTGGTTGAAGTAGAGGCATCCATCAGGGCCAAACCGAAGAGTGTGAATCAAATGGTGAGTGTCCTCGGTGCCAAAACCACTCAAGACGACGCGACGCTGGTCAGCGACGCCATCCCCATCGGTGTCTTTCAAATAGACAAGTCGCGTGCTTTCCGCCACGTATGCCGCGTCGGGTCCGTCTGGCAGAATTCCGGTTGGAATCAGTAGGCCATCAGCAAATACTTTCCGATCATCTGAAACCCCATCACCGTCGGTATCACGTAGCACAATAATTTTGTCATTCGCAACCTGCCCAGGTTCAATCTGTGGGTAGACTTCGCTGCTCGCAATCCATAGTCCGCCGGTCGAGTCAAAGTTGATTTGAATTGGTTTGCTGAAGTCAGGATCGGAGGCGAACAAATTGACATCTGATTGCTCGTCCACGGTCATTTGCTGACGTTCAGCAACAGGGTCTGGTTCGGGAATCTCTTTGAGGTCTCGTTGGGACCAGACGGTGCTGCAGAGAAGGGATGTCACGCAAAGGAGGCGGAGGGCAAAGCACATCGACTCACGGAAAAAACTTGTCACGATTCACCGAAGCGTTTGGGAAGGGATGACGGGAAGGAAATGGGTTACAGCCCAAGGCAGTTTGTAACCTTCTCTCGCCAGCAATCCGGCTGGCGATTGGGGGATTTGGCAACCTGATGGTTGGTGCGACAGTATAGGGCAAAGCAGGCAGCACCGCCGAGTGAGTTTCTGGAAATCAGCGACTTCCAAGGGGTGTATTCTTTTCTCTCCGGAACCGTGTTTTCCGCTTCAACTTTCACGGGGCGCAGCAGATAAATCCAAAAAGCTTCTCTGGACCCAGCCTCTGATCAATCCACCAGCTTTTTTCTTTTTTTGCGTGGTTGAAGGCATCCATTTTTTTGATGAAGGAACAAAACTGGATTAGAGAGTCGATGGGAATATTTTTTTATTGCCAGATGAAATGAATCATGCTTGGGGAGAAAGTGTCTGGTCAGAGCTGGCAACTTATTGATTGAAACAGTGATTTTCGTCCGGATCTTGTTGCCGAAATGATGCCGTGCGTAGTCTCGCGTCGCGAGGAGGTCGTTTTTGACCTGTTCTGGGCTTTGTGTTCTGGGCTTTGTGTTCTGGGGCAGGGGGCACAGCTGAGAGTAATTTCCGCAGGATTGGCGACATGAATGAAGAAGAGCTGATTAACTGAAATGATTGCGTTGGAGGTTTGGGGGAGAAATGGACGCTGTGTCATGGTTCAAGGCTCTCGATGGCAGTTTTTAGCATCCGAGAAGGGTGGGCAGCGAATTTGCCGATAGAAAGCATTGCAGGGTCTGTCTCATGGCCGATGTCGCAGATTTTGAGTGATCGGTTTGGTTTGTCGCCTCGGGTATGACACTGGTTCGAGTTTGACCTTTATCACCTTGCGCTCTACGCTCATTATGTCCAGATCCGCAAAACGTTTCCTCGGGCAGTCTTCAGGAGAGGACGCAGAACCTGTCTTGCCTGCTCGTCCTCTTATTCGTCTACTTTCAACTGAGGGATTTGAGGGCGAACGTTTGCCCGTCGGTGTTGACGATTTTATTTATAGAAAAGCACTTTCAGGATATGTCGTGATGCGAGCTTCCAGGAAAAACATGATCGCGGTTTCGCCAGAAAAACCTTGGAATGAGCAGCGTCGGCTCGAGGCGTTGCTTGTTTCGCTCAGGGGATTGTTTTCATTCGCTCTTCTGGTGGCTTTGTTGGGCTCTGCTTCGGTTTTTGCGCAGGGCGCGGCCAAGAAGAAGGGTGATGAGGACCCGCGTTTGGAGCCTCGAACAGTGACGCTGCAAACCAAAGATGGCATGGAGATTCGAGCGTTCTATTTCCCTTCGGATCAGAAGAAGTCTGCGACGACAGTGCTGCTGGTACATCAATTGAAAGGACAAGCGAGTCCCTACTACAAGCTTGTTACCGCGTTGAACAAAGCCGGTTGTGCAGTGCTCGCGCCTGATTACCGAGGGCATGGTGGTTCACGTGAGTACATTAATGCTCGAGGCGACAAAGAAGAATTTGATCCCGATAAAATGTCCAAGCGAGATTTGGAGGCCGTTATCGCATTAGATCTGGAGAAGGCGAAGGGTTTTCTGAAAGAGGAAAACAACGATGGATACCTCAATCTAAACGCTCTCGTCGTGATAGGTATTGGCGAAGGCTGTGTACTCGCAGATCTCTGGGCGATGAGGGATTGGGGGTTCCCGAGTATCGGAAGCGTCAAGCAGGGTCAGGATGTCAAGGCGATCGTTCTTGTTTCCCCTGAAAAACAGGCGAAAGGATTGCCACTTGAACCCGCACTGAACGATAACAACCTGCTGCGTTTACCCACCTTGATCATTGCAGGATCTTCCAGCCCCCAAGGTAGTGATGCCAGGAAGATGGCCAGTCGACTCGAAGCTCGGAAGAAGCGATTCGGTCGAGGCGAAGTTGATGGCCTGACTTCGTTGTTCCCCAAGACCGGGCTGAGTCATGATGCGTTGGTCAATGAAGTTGAGACCGTGATTCCCGAAATCGTCAAGTTCATCACGACGGAGGTTAAGGGGGGCGACCGTAAGAATCCATGGGTTGAACGTAATTGAGGGATCTTGTTGGTCCATTCAAACCGTCAACTAGGCTGCTAAGGCGAGATGGTGATTCGTTGGAGCCTCGTTTTCGACTTGCGGAATTTTAGTCCGTAATTGGATCGGGTGACTCGTTTTTTAGTCGCCTCAGGAACGAGATCCTTGGCCTTGTCTGTTTCTGGATCGTCATGGAAAGAAACTGGCTCGATGGATCGCCAGAGCAGTGAAGAAAGGAGGCGGCAGAGGGGCCTCTCTGGCCGAAGCTCTTCCCGGCGACAAAGGTTCCCGGCGACAAAGGTGGGGCCAGACTACAGGTCCACTTCGTCAGGTCAATGACGACTCGACGAGCGATCGATGGACTCACAGGTCTGTTGATCGGTGTCCAAAAAGGTTGTTTGGCGCTGAGGGATTTCGCATCAAAGGTCCACGGTTGTGTCCCGTGGTAAGGTGGCACTCAAGTCGATGCAAAGGCGGGGCATCGCCGACTGGTTGAGGACTCGCCAGATGGTTCAGCGGTGACTGCAATCGATAGATTCAGGGTCTCGAGTCGACCGGATCAGGTGTTGATCGCACACAAGCGTTCCTGAAAACGCTCGAAAAGGTAATGGCTATCGTGGGGTCCCGACGCTGCTTCAGGGTGATACTGAACGCTGAAAGCATTTTCTTCTCGATGTTTCACACCCGCGATCGTGTCATCGTTGAGATTGCGGTGGGTGATTTCCAAGCAATCGGGAAGTGATTCCTCTTCAACGGCGAAGCCATGGTTCTGCGAGGTGATTTCCACCTTTTCTGTTTCAACGTCAAAGACGGGTTGGTTGGCACCGCGGTGGCCGAACTTCAGTTTGAAGGTTTTTGCACCGCATGCGAGTGAGAGTAATTGGTGTCCGAGGCAAATGCCAAAAATTGGCTTCTTGCCGATCAGGTCTCCAATGGTTTTTTGGGCATACTCCAAAGGCTCAGGATCCCCCGGGCCATTGGAGAGAAAGATTCCATCTGGTTCTAGTCTCAGGATGTCATCCGCTTTGGTGTTACCGGGGACAATCGTGACTTGATTACCGCGGGAGGCGAAATGACGTGGGATGTTCCATTTCATTCCAAAGTCCATGCAGACGATGTGGCTGCCGTTGGACGAGTCCTTGGCTGCACCAATTTCAGTCGCGGTCCAATCATCAAGGTATTGGTCCCATGACATGACTTCCTTGGGCATCACCTCCTGAACCAGGTCTCGCCCCACCAAACCTTGCGAGGCAATCGCTTTGGCAACCAAACTGGCATCATCAAGATCAACCGTCGAGATGATGCTGCGCATCGCACCTTTCTCGCGAATTCTGCGCACCAGAGCGCGAGTGTCGATGCCGGCAAGACCAAGGATATGATGCTTCTTCAGGTAATCACTCAGGCCGCCCTCCGCCCGATAGTTGCTGAAAATCCGGCTGCATTCTCTAACGACAAATCCGGCGAGTGATGGAGTGTCGTTTTCGATGTCGATTGAATTGACCCCGTAATTGCCAATTTCGGGGTAAGTCATCGTGACGATTTGTCCGCGGTAACTAGGGTCCGTCAGGATCTCCTGGTAACCGGTCATCGAGGTGTTGAAGACGGCCTCGCCCGTGATCTCACCTTCGGCACCGAATGATTGACCGGTGAAAACACTGCCATCTTCCAGAGCTAATTTTGCGGGGGCCATTGCTGTACTCTTCACTCGCGTTGTTGTGGAACGAAATGAGGGTTCGAGATGATGGGGCTAGGCGATCACGTCCACTCCGACGAAGACAAACACGTTCCCGGGCAATCAGCCGTCATCGAGAGAGATCGTGTCCTGCCACGCGTTGCTGACTCAGCAGGGTCCCATTGTTGATCGGAGATTCAACCGAAAACAACGGGATGATTCGACGTCCCGACGGCAGTTCCAAGCAGTTGCCGGGAGTCCATGCCACGTGAGGAGTGTGCTTCGCGACTGCGTCGAGGTCGCTTTCGCTGAGTGAATTTTGAGCGACATCAGTGGATCAGCCAAGCGGTTCTTGCACGCATCCGCTCCACAGCACCGAATCACGTTGCTTCGGGCCAAAAAATTGACTTGTTCAAGGATTGGCTCTGCTCTCCATTCACTCTAAGGAGAAGATACCAAAGAATGATTTTCTGACGAGGCGGGTAAGAGAACAGATCACCGGAATTTGTTCGCAAAATCGCCTTTCAACCTTGGAAACCATCGCAATCAGTTTCCGAGACAAATTTTGGAGATCGGCACCGATCCTGAGGGCAAATCAGGTATCAATTAGGTCCTCAGGGGAGAGGATCGGTACTTGATTCTCTTCCGTTTCTTGCTTTTCACGCCAAGCTTCGCCTTTCTTGTAGCTTTCCAGTTCCAGTTCAAGCTGCTCAAGTTGTTCGTGGTCTTCTTGGTCCCCGAGCTGAACTGCTTTTTCGCTCCATTGGACAGCTTTTTCAAAATTACCTGTCTCTGCGTGAGCCGCAGCGAGGGTGCTAAGGATGTGTGGCGCTTCGAAATTTGTGAGCGACGCTGCCTTTTCAGCCAATTCAAGCGAGCGTTTTCCGTCTCTGACATCACTAATTGGCGAAGTGGCCAGAACCCACGAAAGGTTGTTGTAGATACCAGCGGCTTCCTGTTTCTGGATCTCATCCGCACCATCGATTTCAGATTGCTCCACGGAACTGACTGCGGATTCGTAATCCTCAATCGCTTTTTGATGGTCCCCGACGCTCAGGAACGCATCGCCACGGGACCGAAGCACCCCAACGTTTTCGGGATCCGCTTGCAAGATCTCGGTGAGCACTTGGATCGCCTTTCTCGGACGGTTGTCGAGCGTAAACAGGCTGGCGAGTCTCAGGCGATGGAACAGGTTGTCGGGGTTCCTGTCGGTTAGCATTTGAGCGTCGTTGATTGCGTCGGCCAGGCGATTCTCCATCAACGCAATTCTTGATCGCAGTCCGATCACTTGGTCGAGATTGACAATTTGCGGAGCGACCTGCAACGCGATTCGGTAATCTTCTTTTGCGGATTTGATGTCTTCCCGATCGAGTGCAACTTCAGCCCTTTGCAGAAGCGTCATCGGGTCTTTCGGTGCCATCGCGATCGCTTTGTTAAGATCCGATGCAGCTTGCTCGATTTTTCCGCTGGATCGATGGAGGATCGCTCGCATGCGATACATGCCTTCGCTTGGCGAGGCGGCCAGCAGTTTCGTGATGAGTTCAATCGCTTCGTCCAAGCGATTCATGTTGACAAGTTGTTCAACCGCTGCGCCAGCGACTTGCTGATTGGTTGGATCCTTCAACAAAACCGTTTCCAGATCTTCCAAAGCGCTTTCGACGTCACCGTTCTTCAGTCGGATTCCCGCTCTCTCCTGCATTGCCTTCAGGTTGTTCGGATCAGCCTTCAGGGCGGCATTCAGGTCCGCTAAACGCAATTCTTCATCACTTTGGGCCGCCGAACGCATCCAGTACGCTTCGCTTTGCTGCAAAGGATCATCTTTCAAAAGTTCAATCGCTTTTGCTGATGCATCCAAAACGGATTTTTGATCGCCACCGGGCAGCGGCAGCATGTTCAGCCTTGCGATCAGCAAGTAGGCCTCCACCAAGGTGGGGTCATGCTCGACTGCTTTGGCCAGTTCTCGCAACGCTTCATCTCGGACTTGTAGTTGTTGTCGTCCGGTTGCTCTCAAGATGGCTCCGGCGAGTGCTTGGCCTCTCTGTAGTTGGACCGAAGCCAGCATCTTTTTGGCGAAAGACTGGTTCTCCTCGTCGAGACCCTTTTTGATTGCGGACTCGAGAAGAGTTGTCACCGATTCCAGTTGTTCTCCGGATTGGGCGTCGATTCGCTGGATGACCGCTTCATCCAGATCAGCCTGGCCCTCGTTGCTTTGTTTCGTCTGTTCTGAATCCTTCGTAGCGTCTTGAGCCGGGAGACCCTGCGGTCCAGCGGCAAAAAGCCAGAGCGAGACAAAAGCGATGGAAAGAGAACTGAGTTGGGTCGGTTGAGGCAAGCGAAGCTTCATGGTCGCAGCGTCCGTATTAGGATCGGAAGAGATTTACTCATTATGTCAGCTTGAAAAGCTCTGGCATGTCGGGTTGAGCGAGATTCTATCTACTTCGACGTTATATCGAGTCTGGCAGCAGTTGTGAAACCTCGGTTCTGAGGTGATTTTCTACCTGTTTGACCTGTTTTTCCCAAAATTAAGCGGTGACTTTTCCTCTGATCTCTGGAAATGGAGCATCCTGGTGTGGATCTCGACTGCTTGAAAGTTTGCAGGGCCTGATTCATTTCAGCTTTTGATGGGGACGTTTCCGTTGTGATTGAATGTTATTGCCAGCCCAATGCCCTCAGTGATGGCTAGCTGTGGCGGAAAGCATTAGTCAACGCCACCGGTTCAGTTTTACTCAGGATCTTTGTAACAACCATTCGCATCCACCTTTGCAATCTCGTAATTCAATGAGAGCAGCGTTCGGGTTCCCGCGTTCTTCATGGAATGCCGATACCACCGAAATTCGTCAGTCGCTTGTCGACTGATCCCGCAACACCTTTTCTCCCGTGCTTTGACTTGAATGTTTCGTTCCAGTATTTCTTCTGGTTTGAGCCGTGCGACAACTATCCAATTCGAATCCAGAACAGGTCGACGGGTTGGTTGAGGCGGGGGCGGACATGCAACGAAGGAAGGTTTTTCTGAGTTTGGGCTTCGTTTTTATTCCAATCCTTGCGGTAGTCTTCTTGAAATTGGAGGCGGTTTTCGCACCCGATCCTCCAATGATGGAAAACCCATCGGTCGATCTTTCCCGCTCTGGGCGGATCGTCGAGTCGAATGAGGTTCCGGTGAGATCAAGCGGAATGGCGACGATCGGAGTGGTGAAGACGATCGGAGTGATGAAGACGATCGGAGTGATGAAGACGCAACGATCTTCTCGGGGGGCGTTTGAACGATCCTGTCAACGCACAGGTCAGGGTCCTGCCACCAATGAGAGGGCGTCTTCAGATGCCGAGTGGATGGGTGTGCAGAAACCTTCCGAAAACCAATCGCAGTAGGAGCGTCGGGTGGGTGCTTCTGCTGCCAGTGCAGAACGGAATCCCGGGCGATTGACTGAGTTGCCCTCGGTTTCGCCCTTGAAGATTTCTGAGATCAGCAATTTTGATCCGTCGCTTTTTATTTTCGAGATGAAGGTCCAGTGACCTCGGAAGCTGGACAAGGTTTTGAACGACAAAGCGGACTGATCGAGTTTGCTCGTCAAGATTCGCCAATCCACAGGCAACCTTTGACAGTCGGCAATCTGGTTAACGACCAGAATGAACCCAATCAGATTCACCAATCGGATTGACCAATCGGATTGACCAATCGGTGGCCGATGAATTTAAGGCGGTTCCAAGCAAAAAAGGATTCGTTAGCACGCGTCGACAGGCACCTGCTTCATCAGCCCCACCGAAGCACGGTGGATCCTTCAGGATTATCGTCCCGCAATGCAGAACTCTTCCGAGTGAGAGCAGTGTTCGATCGGGTAATAAAAACTCGGGTAAGAAAACGTGGGTAAGAAAACCCTAGGTGATAGAACGCTGGGTAGTGAAGTCTTTGAGGGGTTTGCGATCGATCCAAGTTTGTTGGAGTCTTTGCCCAATGATCTCAGCCAGAGAGCAGTCGTTTCGGCTTCCCCGACCAGGATGCTGAACTGACTGCCAGGGTAAACCGATCGGTTGGGTAAGGATGAGATCTTTAGGAAGGAGCCGACAAGCATGTGGTGAGCGAGGATTACCTTTCTACTTGGGATTACCTCTCTACTTGGGGTTCACGGACCAGAGGCGAGTGTCTTGATACCATTGTGGCCGGTAATCATTGCGAGATGCTTAAAGTTGGGTGGTTTCGTTCGTTGATCGCGACGCGGTGTTGCATCTGATTTACTTGCGGATCGAAGCCGCCACGCTTTTCACGGAAGTGATCCGGTTCTGATCTTTGGGCTGTGATGGTACCAACTGGACGACGGGGCGACTTCCAAACAAATGTGGGCGTTTTGGCCTGGTTCATGGCGGCTCGAGAAGTTAACGCCGTCGTGTCTGGATTGCTTCCGTGAATTTGCGTCTTCAGGGCGAGTCGTTTCAGGTAAACGAGGTCAGCCATAGCTTGATCCAATCGATCTGGCGAAGCTTATCAGTGCTCGTCACTCCATTTGATCGGTGAATCGCCATTGGCAAAACGTCGGTGGATTGACAAGATGGGACTCAACGTTCAATCACTTCGGTGACGCTGTTGTGGTTTCATGCAGCACCCAACCGATCCATCAATGCGATTGTGGTCAATCTGTTCTTCACCTCAGAAAAAATAAAAGGTGAAGGGTAGGTCAGAGACGATTGCGGCGAGTCAGAGAGGTCGGTTCGGCATCAGGGGCTCCACGCATCTTTTGCGTTGGGCCATTTTCCATAGCGTTGTCAGTCACGAGGTCTGAAGCGGTTACCGACCAGGGTCGGGAGCGTTTCCCCACCATTCAACTATCATGAGAACGAGTCGCCGAAGATGACTCGACAGGAGTAAATGTTATGCAGCGGACATTAGTGTTATTGAAGCCTGATTGTGTTCAACGTCGTTTGATGGGAAAGATAATCAGCCGATTTGAGGAGAAGGGGCTGAAAATTGCGGCCATGAAAATGATTCGCGTGTCACCTGAGCTGTCTCGTGAGCATTACGCAGAGCACGTTGAAAAGCCGTTTTACCCAAGCTTGGAATCCTTCATCACCTCCGCTCCCGTGGTCGCAATGGCGATCGATGGGCTCGAAGTGATTCAGGTCGTACGCGATATTCTCGGTGCCACCAGTGGATTGAAGGCAGATGCCGGGACCATTCGCGGTGATTACAGCAGTAGCCGGCAAATGAATCTGGTGCATGCCAGCGATAGCGAGGCATCAGCGACGCGAGAGCTGAATCTTTACTTCTCCCCCGATGAGTTATGTGACTACGAGGAAATCGGCGTCAACTTCCTCAGGGCCGCAGATGAGTAACAGGGATCGTTTTTTGGCGATTCGTTCGGATCGATGTTGTTGAATTGATTCGACTAATCATTCTCGATGATGAATGCTGTCCCGATTGGCTGTCGCGGCAGCATTCTTTTGTTGGCCAACGGCTAATTCTCGCTCAACTGGCTGAAGCCGGTCGGACCGACCTTCATTGACTTTCTATGGATCGCATTGGATCACAAACAACGGATATTCAGTTGATTGCGTCTGCTCTGAGGACCAGGCGAAAAGGTTGTCAGTCCTAGTCGCAGTCTCAGGTGACAAAATGTTCCACCGAGAATAGTGGAGAAGCCCACGGACGCGTTCGAATTGCAGTTAACGCCGCATTGGCGTGCCGTTCGGTAGGTCTCAATCAAATCATCGGCCCGAAACACCCGCGGATGTCAGGTTGGGCTCGGACTTGTCCTCCGGCGAACAAGCGATCTTTGAGAAAGCGCCGGGGTGGTGATTCGATGGGAGCGCACCAGCGAGGCTGCTCTCTTGCCCGGTCGGGCGGAGAAAAGCGATTTGATGGCGAGCGTTAGCTCGAACTTCCTGGATTCGGCGGTTAGTTGCCGTTGTTCATCTCTTCTTCGGCGCGAGCTGCTCTCAGTGCCGCTGCTTCTTTGGGCAGTTTGAATTCTGGCCCGGCAGGGAAGTACTGAACATCATCCTGCAAATAGTAGGGACTGGGAAGCGTTTGGCCATTCAAAGAGACTTGGCATCCCGTCGCACCGATGAGGCAAAAGCCAGCAGCGAGTGATAGGGCGATGCGTTGTATTTTGAAATGTTTAGAAACGTTGGCGTTCATCTTGGTTGCCTTCACGTCCAGGCGTTCTGGGAGGACTACGAACTGGTTTTGACACTCTCGTCACAACCGATATCGACCTGACAACCGTTAAATCTTGACTTTGACGCTGGGAAATTCATCAATTTCTGTTTCGGTAAGGAAACGGCCATGCCCTGTCAGGGGCATGAACCAATCGGAACATCGTCTTTTACCGATCTTTTATTCATAATCGGCACCATGCTCCCTTCGACGAAAATTCCAAAACTTATCGAACCCCGGTGATGGTCTCGAACCCGCTTGTCAGGATCTGCACCAGTAAATGGGTTCCGATTAGTCCTTTGATGATGTCGCTAGCAATTGTGGGGTGTCAGACGCGTGGGTATTTGAAGTTCCGCATCAACAATTTTTGATTCTGGCGGGGACCCTTCGATCGAGGCCAAGTTGCCGCCGCCTGGCAGATCGCTCCAGTTGTGCCAGTTGAAGCACTCAGACTCACTGTGAGGGTTTGCGATTCTTTGGTGGGTTCTTCTTCGCACCGGGACGATTCTCCAAGCAAGTAGAGATCACAATCCCTGCGATGGATCCGGTCATGAATCGGTCCGAAGCTACCTCCAAATGTTGTATTCGGTTTCTCTGTCAGGAGATCCTTCGGATGCAGTATGCAGCTTTCGGATGAGTTTGCGGCCACCAAAGCAAGCAATTCATGATGCTTTGGAACGTCTGCCGGTGATCAACTGGCTCCATTGCCGTGGGTGTCTGAACAGGAAATGTTTGGACGCCATTTAACTAGGTTTCGTGATTTCTCGCTCGATACCCTCCAGATGTGGAAAGGCGATCGCCTTTCTGCGATCACCAATCCACGCGAGTATTCCATGGCAACAAAAGAAACTTTCCGAATCGTGACTCGAGGTTGTGACGGATCGCTGCTGATCCGAGACTATCCATCTTGCGACCCGATTTCAGCAATACATGATCAGGTTGGCACCGATGATTGCAGCACCGACCTCGATTTACGAGGCATGCCAATTTTCCGTGGTCTGATTGGCCCAATGCCTGAAGGAAAGACGATCGTCCGCTACGAATCCCCCGAAGTTTTTGAGGCACTCACCAAGGAGTGGGGCGAAGAGAAGCCGCGAAGGAGCAGAAATCGTGGTCGACGCAATTCATCGGTGGCCTAGGGCAGTCGCCGACTCCTTGAGTTTCTCAATGGCGTTTGATGTTGGGCGGGGTTGCTTGTTCGTCAGATATTCTCCGCTGGAGACGAAGTTTTACAGCGGTTTTCAGCCGGAGTTCCGGTGACGATTGCTCCGGCAAGTCTTGGTCGTTGCTGCGCGTTTGCGTTGCGTCGAAGCGGAATTTGGGTGGTGTGAATGTGACACCTGATCAACAGGCCTTGGTTGTGAATGTGACATCTGATCAACAGGCCCTGGTGTTGATTTGCCGCGACATTTGAAAGCATAAAAACTTGGTTGCAATCAATGGTTCGTCCCAATTGGTGGATTCGGCAAGCTTCGGGATCGGAAAGGCTTTTCTAGTAGCTTTTGGCGGAATCTGTCGCGTTATCGGGCGGTAAATGCGCGAACTGCTCTTGTCGATAAGGTGTTGAAAACTTTATGAGGCAGTTTGAATCCAGCATTTCACCGGTGCCCAGCGTTTGGTCATCGCGTTGAAATATAGACATCGACCATCAAGGCAGCATGATTTCGCTCCTGCGATCTCATTATTTGAGGGCTTGTCCTTTGGCTTTCGCCGTTCCATATCAGCGAGAGAGCAGGAGGATTGCGCTGTTGTCGCCCAGAAGTCGAACCGGTTCTTCGATGCGTGGTTGGGTGAAGAGCCGATCGCAGGATCGAAGGCGTTTGTCTGTGGAACCAACTTCTTTAGCAACTGCTTGGTCACCGAAGTCTGCAGAGGGCTTGTGTCTTGAAACTCAGAACGTTCCGAATTTAGCCTGTGCGTTACCTTGGAGTGTTAACAAGTATCGTTTGCTAGCTTTTTTCGTTTCACTACTATTGATTTGCCTATCAGGTTGCGGGACAACGCGAGAATTCAGTGCGACGGAGCAATTGGTACTCAGTGATGCTGTCGACAACAGTGTCTCTTCAATTGACTTTCGGCCTCTCTCGGGAGAGAAGGTATACATTGACACCAGTTACCTACGTCAGATCAAGGGCGTTGCATTTGTCAATGCAGACTACGTCATCAGCGCATTGAGGCAGCAGGTGGTTGCCGCGGGCTGTCTGATTCAGGATTCGGCCGCTGACGCGGACGTGATTGTTGAAGCTCGGGTTGGGGTGCTTGGGACCGACGGTCACTCGTTGACATTTGGTTTTCCGGAAAACAACCCGATCATTGCCGCAACGGCTGCCATACCCGGTGCGCCGAAGATTCCGAGTCTCCCTGAAATTTCGGTCGCCAGGCGGGAGACTCGTGAGGCGGCTGCCAAGGTGATCGCGTTTGCCTACGATCGCGAGACTCGGGAACCTCTTTGGCAATCCGGAGTCAATCGTGCAGTTGCTTCGGCCAACGACACTTGGGTTTTTGGGGTTGGTCCCATCCAGACCGGTTCTGTGCGTGACCGAACCAAGCTTGCCGGGGATGTGCTCGCTTTTGGAGATTCCAGCGCGACCGGTGCGAAAGGTCGTTTTTTCGAAAGGCCATCGGTCAATTACACTGCGGAAGTCCAATTCCAGGAAGGTTGGCCGATCTTTGATCATGGGGGCTTCAGCGGCAACATGCTTGGTATTGCCGAGGAGGATGTGGTGGCTGTCATGACGGGAGAAGACGGTGAGACGGGCAAGGGCGAAGGTGAGGCCGAGGGCGGAGTGGAGGATGGCGAGGCCGCCGAAAAAATAGCGGAGCAACCCGCGGAATCTAAAAAGCTGTAACGCGGGTGCTTAAGTGAATATTGACAAGTCGTTGTTGCGAGAAAACCAAACGCAACACGAACTGATCGACTTTGGTGAAGGCCGTAAATTGGAAAGCTTCGCCGGCTATGTCGTGGATCGACCGTCACCGGCGGCTAGAGGGTCTCGACGTCAACAGAAGGAAGCATGGCGTCACGTGGATGCATGTTATGACGAGAAGCAGAGGAAGTGGCGATTCGATCGACCTTGCCCGAGTGATCTGTTGATTGACTGTGGCACATTCAACATGCCAGTTCGCCCCACGCCTTACGGTCACCTGGGTCTTTTTCCCGAGCAGGCATCCAATTGGCGATGGCTGAACAGTCGAGCGAAGCAATGTTGTCGAGGCCACCTTTCGGCCGAGGGGGATACCTTGGTGTCCCAACCCATCCATCCGCCCGGCTTCGAATCCTGCCGCGAAGGCCAGTCAAGGGATTCGAAACCAACCGATGGCACGACAGCCAGTGCGGAGGCGGTTTTCGCTGAACCCCGAAACGCTGAACCCCGAAACCGCGAAGGCAAAACCAGCGAAGGCGGCTCGAGGCAGGAGTCTTTCAGGCAGGAGTCTTTGAGCCCAGATTCTTTGAGCCCAGATTCTTTGAACCCAGATTCTTTGAACCGGGATTCACTCAACAGTGGTCAGATTGTCCATGATTCGGCGGATCAAGGGGCCCCGTTCCAGAATCGGCCTTGGGGGTTGAACTTGTTTGGCTACACCGGTGCTTCCACACTTGCCATGGTCTCGGGTGGCATGGCCGTCTCTCATGTTGACGCTGCCAAGCCCAATGTTCAGGCGTGCCGCGTTGCGGCGTCAGCCAATGGCTGGCAAGCCTCGCCAGTTCGCTATCTGGTGGATGATGCGTTAAAGTTTGCTCGTCGTGAGGTTCGTCGGAAACGCAAGTATGAGATGATCGTTCTTGATCCACCTGCATATGGCCATTCGCCCGCTGGCAAGGCTTGGCGACTCGAACGAGACCTCTGGCCTCTGTTGGATTCATGCGTTGATTTGCTTTCCGATTCATTCTCTTTGCTGATTACGGGTCACTCGCCCGAGGTGGGGCCGGATGAGGTAATTGATTACCTGAGCGGCAAACAAGGGTTGACCAAGATTGACCCCGGTTTGGATATTAAGATCGAGTCGGCGAGATCAGGATTGAAGACCCGATCTGGACGATGGCTTGATGCGGGGTTTTCTGTGCGCGTTTGGACGGCATGAGGTGGATGTCGCCTGTGATGACTGGTTGAATCGGTTTTCGGTTTGAAGATTACTGGGCCATCGAGTCTTAAGCTGGGCCATCACAAGTTAAGCTGGGCCATCATAAGTTAAGCTGGGCCATCAAGGGTTGATCAGGGGCCTCTTGGAGTGATCTGAGATCTTGCCCGATGTCGTTTCGCTAAGCTGGTTTTCTCAGCGGCCATTCCTATTAGCAAGATATTAGTTCAGTGACTTTGCAGCAGAACAATGACAATCACGAGGTAGGCGCCATGGATGCGGAACAGGGCGATGCAAGGCATCCGCAGTCGGGAGAGGTCGTTGGTTGGAGCTTGATCGATGGCCACCGGGGTGGGCAAAATGCGGCAGGCATTGAGGGCAGTGATCTTGTGAATGAATCCCGATTAACCGAAACCAGTCTGGCTGATGCGGACAGATTGATTGCTTATCTCGCCGATCATCCACGGTTAGTTGTCGCGTTCTCAGGGGGTGTCGACAGTAGCGTCGTTTTGGCTGCCGCTTTACGAGCGAGGCTTGAGCATGTCGTCGCAATGACGGCTAGTTCAGAGAGTGTGGCCCGGTGGCAGTTGGAGCTGTCGAAGCAAATTGCCGCCCATTTGCAGGTCGAGCATTGGGTGTCACAAACTTCCGAAGTAAGCCGTTTGGAGTATCAACGCAATGATCGCCAACGATGTTACTTTTGTAAGCAAACGCTCTACACGACAATTGAAGCTGAAGTGAAACGCCGTTTGGGAGATCGAATGGACACCTATTCAGTCGCCTCAGGGACCAATGCGGATGATTTGGGGGATTACCGACCCGGGATCGAGGCCGGTCGGGAGCAGGGGGTTTTGACCCCTTTGGCGGATCTTGGAATTGGCAAGGAGCGGGTGAGGGAATTGGCGCAGCAATGGGGCCTGCCGAATCATGATTTACCCGCATCTCCCTGTTTGGCCAGCCGAATTGCCTACGGGGTGGAGGTAACTTCAGACCGATTGGATCGGGTGGAACGAGCCGAGAAATGGCTTTATCAACGAGGTTTTCGTGAGTTTCGGGTTCGGTTGCACGCGGAGGAGCTTGCCAGAATCGAGGTTGGAAAATCCGAGCAGACGCGTTTGTGTGAGCTTGATTCGGAGGGTGGGCTGACGAAACATTTTCGCCAGTTGGGGTTTCAGTTTGTAACCCTCGATCTCGAGGGGTTTCGCAGTGGAAGTCTGAATCGAACGCTGGTTTCGATTGATATACCCGTTGAAGATAACGCAGAAGATAACGTTGGAAATGCAGATCACGACGTCCAAACTTCCTGATGCTCTCATGGAGAAGTTGTCCGTATCGATACCGGTTCTATCTCGTTAACTCAGAATGTTGTCGCTTTCCGGACCGATTTCTGTTGATCTGTTGGCAAACGTCACCGTTTTGAAATGATGAACGACATAAAAAACGAAGACAAAAATGAGAAATCTGTTAGATTACATCTCAACGTTGGAGCCTGAAAAGATGCTCTGATGACATGGTTTGATTGGCAGATGCAAGGACTGGTTGCCGAGAGAGTCAGCGGATCCCCAAAGTTCCAACAGGAAACTAATCTTTTGACCGAAGATAAATCCAAACAGCAGCCGACCGAATCGACCGGAGGCGTTGCTGGCGATGTCGAATCTCGAGTGGGTCGCGAAAAGACGGAGGTGAAGGGCTTGGTGGATTCGAATCAAACACCACTGGGAATTGAGCCTGCGATCGAATTGGCCTCAGCATCTTTGATCGGTAGCCGCGTTGGTGACTATCAGGTGATGCGAAAGCTTGGACGCGGCGGAATGGCCGATGTTTATGCGGCACGACAATTATCGCTGGGACGTGATGTCGCGTTGAAGGTTCTTCGCCCTGAGTATGCTCGAGACAAAGACTATGTTGAGCGATTTCGAAGAGAGGCAAGAGCCGCAGCGAAGCTGAACCATCCCAACATCGTGCAAGTGCATGACGTGGGTAGTGTGGATTCACTTTATTATATCTCTCAAGAGTTAATCGATGGTGGTAACCTGCGACAGCGACTCGAGGAGAACGGCGCGATTGGTGCCGATGAGGCGATCGAATTGCTGGTCGGTATTGCGTCTGCTTTGGAGCTAGCTGCCGAAGCAGGGATCACACACCGAGATATCAAGCCAGAAAATATCATGCGAACGGCGCGTGGAATCATCAAGGTTGCTGATTTTGGATTGGCTCGAATTCGAACCGGCATGTCCAACTCGCAGACAAGTTTGACTCAGGCAGGGTTAACTTTGGGGACACCTCGCTACATGAGTCCGGAGCAAGTTCAGGGTCACTCTGTAGACGCCAGAAGTGATCTCTACTCACTCGGTGTGACGATGTACCATTTACTTGCCGGTCGCCCTCCTTTTGAGGCGGAAGATCCCCTGGCCTTGGCCCTGATGCATCTTCAGGAAACGCCCACACCCTTGGACCGTGCAAGAGCAAAGCGAGCTCCTGACGGCCAGCCTGATCTTCCCGAGTGGCTGATTGCTGTGGTTGCTCGACTGATGAATAAAGCGGCACAGGACCGTTTTCAGTCCCCCAGCGAACTGCTCGATGCGGTTCACAATGAGGCTGCGATTTCCACGATCGGGGGCTTGGGGGTTGGCACCGCTGCGGCAACGATTCGTTTGCAACGAGCTGCCGACCAGGCCCGAAGTGCGATGTATCGTCGTGGGGTGCGTCTCGCTTTATCGGTGCTGGTGCCCCTCATACTGACGCTTTATGCGGGCTGGAAATTTCAGGCACTCGCGGGTCCAACCGTATCGAACCTGCTTAGCCCCGAGACGGTTACGCCGGAAGAAACGGTGCAGGAACAGTTTCTGATCGCCGTTGATCGAAATGATGAAGCCGGTTGGCGAGCGGTTGCTGAGTACTTTCCAGCGGAATCGAGCACCACCAATGCCGGTTATTACGCAAAGTCGAAAATGCAGTTGGCTGCGATGTTTAACTCGCAGGGAAGAAATGAAGAGGCGGATCAAGAGCTGAGTGAATTGCTGCGGCACCCTTCCCTTGACTCGGTTTACCGAACGATTGCTTTGGCGCGACGTTGCACCATTCTGGAGGCACTTTCGCGAGTGTCCAAGTTCGAGGAGGTACGTCGAGAACTGCAGTCGGTCTATTCTGAATTGAAAATAGAAAACCCCGAGGGACGCATCTATGTGGACCGCGTAATGACCCAGCAAGAAAAGCTGCTGTTGGGTCTGGCTGACTCTTGATTGTCATTGCGGTCTAACATGAAGCCGGTTCGGTTTCGAGATAGGGCAGGCCCCTCAGATTATCTCAATGGTTGAGAACCTGATGCTGTGTCTGTGGGTGAAAATTTGATGCCGCCGCGTCGTGATGATCCAGTTGGGAGTATCGTGATTTTGGGTGAGTTGAAGCGTTGGCATCGCGGCCCTCTAGCCTGTGACGGAACCCTCGCCAACGAACTCGATCGATAGCCCAACCCGTTTGCAGACGACCAACTGCGGGTTGACCTGACCGAGGAAGGCGGGCGGTTGTTTTCTGTACCTGGTTGCTTCGCGGTTGACGGAAATGCGAGCGACACACCTGCGAGATCTGCACAACATGGGGATCGGATTTCGCATCCAGATGTGGTCGGTCCATGGATCTTTGGGGTGCATTTCTACGTCGGGGATGAGATTGCTTTGGACGGTGGTGGGCAGACCCATTGATGGCTGAGCAGCCTGACAGGGCAAGTGGTGGTGAACGAATCGGACAAGATGGGGCGTGACTTGAGAGCACAGGTGGAATTTGATGATGTTGGTGCGTGATACCTTCGGTTTGACGGTTCGGAGCGACCATTCTCGCAATTCGGCGCCGACGCTCCCGAGACACGTCCGGTGCATGAAGATTGTGACGGCACCGTTGCGATAAAGCCCCGAACGGTGCCATTGAAACGCTGGGGACCGAATGTCAGAGACAGGAAGGTTGGTGTTCCAAAATGGGGCAGCTTAAAGGGTAAGGGCTTGGTGGGTGCGATTAATGATTCCTCATCCAAGGCCTGCAACGCGTTCTCTTTTGTGACTCTCAATGCCGACGGTGATGGAGACATGGTTTGGCCATTTGTGCAACGTGATGAACCGGTTGGTAACCCAGAGCATGGCAACCACGTGTACTGGTTTGCGAAGGGGGGAAGGTTTACCTGATTCACCTGCCCGACGGGTGTATCCGTCAATCTGGACCTCGCTGACGACATGGGAATCTATTTAGTTGACTGTTATGACCCAATGGCTCGTATGACCGAAGAAAAAGGGGCCGGCTTCAACTTGGCGATTTGGCGAGGGGTAATGCTGATGGAACGATCAGAACGGGCTTGCCATCCTCAAGGGTCCAAAAGGATTGGCTGGTTATTTTGTGAAAAGTGAACCCCCACCGCTTTTTCAGGCGATCAAGATTCGGCCAGTGGGAGGTCGCATCTCGAAGGTGTTTTCCGGGTCCGAGATTGATCGTGGTTTCCTAGGCCTTGGTTTGGACCTTTCTCGGTGGTGACTCTATTTTCTTTCGTCTGACGCGCCGTTTTCTTTTGCTGCTGTTCAGCATTTGGCATCGTTTTGCTAATCTGTGATGACTGGCAGCCAGCTTGCTTGTTACCCAAGAATTGGGGGTTGGTTGGTTTTGGCATCGCTTTTTCGGTCGTGTGGATTGGAAAAAGTCTGGGGCTCGAAGAAAGTCGGGTGCCTGAATATGGTTGGATCCAGCGTTTTGGACCGTCTGATTCCTACGAGCATTCGTCCATTTCTGCGATCAATTCGCATTGATCTGGGCCATCACCCGTTGGATCATCAATCGTTTGAATCTTGGCGGAATTGGTGTGTCAGGAGGTTGTGTCAGGGGGGTGTGTCAGGGGGTGCCAAGCATTTCCGGCAGCGATGGTGGGACGGATTCTCAGCACCGGCAGCCTTGGTGGCGTTATGATATTGGAGGCAATTGCGGAACTTAGGTCGGTCGTTGAATGCCGCCTGAGGGCTCCACTGTTGCGAATTTTAGTACGGTTGTTCTTTTTTTCTTATCGAATTTGAACTGTGGGCGTGATGAAACATATTGGTTTTCTAACGGAGTTGTCGGGAACTGCAAATCCTCTTTTTCGAGGTTTGTGCATCGCCGCTTTAACGCTCTCAGCCCTTTCCACGGGCCAATGCCAAGAGGAAGCGGGTGGTGAGCAACCGGCCTATCCGAAGGCAGTGACAACCAGTGGTGAGAAAATTTATGTGGTGGACTTAGACCTTCCCGGTGTGTGGGAAGTGGGTGAGGAGCGAAAGCTTTTCGTCAAAGGTTCGAAGTTCTTAAGAAAGCCGATGAACCGTCCTCACTGTGCAACGCCGCATCCATCGGGCGGTATTCTTGTTGGGGATTCGGCCACGCGTGAGGTCTACTGGATTGAGAAGGCTGGTGCTGATCCCAAACCCCTGACCAATGGCTACATCGGAATTCCGATGGCTTTGGCTGTCGATCCTACCGGGAAATTCGTCTTTGTCGGCGATGCGGAAAAACGGGCGACGTTTCGGCTATCGATTGAAGGCGGAAAATGTGAACTGGTTGCTCGCGTCAACGCGAGGGGTTTTGCGTTTGACAACGACGGCAAGTTGCTGGCCGTCACACCCGATGCTGAGGCGATCCAGCGGATTGATACCGAGACCGGGGATGTCGAAACCTTGGTGGGTGGTCGGCCTTATCAATTTCCCAACTCGCTCTGTTGGGCTGGTGATCAAGGGTTTGTGACAGACACTTACGATAACTCAGTTTGGCGATTCACCGCCGACGGCAAGACAGAGAGATGGCATCAAGGTGCGCCCTTGCAGCGTCCCGTAGGAATTGCAACCTCGGGAACTTCGCTGTTTGTTGCAGATCCGAAGCAAAAGCAGATCTTTGAATTCAACCTTGAAACCAAGGAATCCACGCCTCGAATGTAGAGTGTTCATTTGTGGGAGATGGAAATTTCTCACTCCGTTGACATGATCGGATGCGGAGACGGTTTACCAGCTTCAACGGATTACTTCTGCAAGTTCACTCCACGCTGCTTGCTCTTTCGATGACGCTTCATCGCCGCAGAACTAAACGGTCCAGTCTCGGGAAGCCCTCACGCTAAGGTGATTGGCGGCGGGCTCGTTGAACTGCGTTGATTTTGGATCCAGTTGCAGTGGGCGGTTGAGAATCCAGGCCGCAGCGGCAGCATGGCAGGCGGTGTGTGATTGTCTCATCACTTCAGCATTGGCGACGGTGGCTCGTCGAGTGCGAATGCAGTCAAAGAAGTCTCGGGCATGTGCCGAGACATCGAGTCCCCGAACTCGCTGGCTGGCTTTTGGAAGTTCGCGTTGCAGCTTGGAGTTGCTGACAACAATTTCGCCGCTGTCGCCTGTTTCAACCCAGCCGTCTTCGCCGATAAACCGGATCGGGCAGGTGCCAAGACGGGTGATGTAGTGTGGCGAGCGATCGCCGAACGGGTCATCAAGGAAGTCGACAATCAGCTCGACTCCGTTGGCGTAACGGCAGACGATTCGATCTTTCTGGGGTTCGTACGCCACGGGCATTGTTCCATCAGCTTGATTGGCCCACTGGCATAGGTCCAGTGTATGGGCGCCCCAATCCAATAGCCTCGCCCCAGAATCAAAATCCCACTGACCACGCCAGCGTCCGGCCACGTATTGTTGGTTGAAGGGCCGCCAAGGAGCGGGACCAAGCCACAGGTTCCAATCAACCTGATCGGGCGTTGGGAGGGGCTCGGTTGGAAGCCAGGTGTTTTCCATGACGGGTCGGTAAACCGACGCGTGCATGGTTTGCAGTCTTCCGAGCTTACCTTGGTGGATTAGTTGAACGGCTAGTTGAAAGTTAGGCACGCTGCGTCGTTGAGTCCCCGCTTGGAAAACTCTTTTTTCCTTCGTGATGGTGTTTGCCAAGGTTTGGCATCGCTCAATGGTGATACCACAGGGCTTCTCGCTGTAGACGTCTTTGCCCGCTTGGGCGGCAAGAATGGATGCATCAGCGTGCCATCGGTCGCCGGTCGCAATGAGCACGGCGTCGATATCAGGGCGTGCCAAAAGGTCTCGGAAATCGCGATACAAAACGCAGTCCTGATTATCGTAATGGTCATCAACGAGTTTCTTTCCCGCTTGCCTTCGGGACTCTTGGACGTCAGCGATGGCAACGCATTGAATGTCTTGGAAGTTGAGCATTGCTTTGAGGTCATAGGTGCAGCGGGGGCCGATTCCGACCACGCCCAAGGTAATCTTCGAGTTAGGGGCGGTCTGGGCCGCCTGGGTTCTTGCTTGGGTACTGAGCGTTGTCCCCGCGACCACTGAGGCGAGTGAGACGCTGGCGGTTCCTAGGAAATCGCGTCTTGATGGAGAGGCATCGGTAGCTTTGTTAGGGTTATCGGTCATGATCTGCCTGTTTCTGTTTCGGTTGATAAAGTGGCTTGCGGTGCCGTCGCGGACCAGCAGCATTCTATCGCAGGTGGTGCTGGATTTTGTCCGATTGCCGTCTAAATTTTTTGATAGTTTTGACGCGTCCGCCTTGGTGTGCCCGAATCTTTCATCGATTCATTTTTTTCAAATGACATGCCCTTTTTCCCTCAGATTTTGACGTCTCCGATATCGACTTTCCTGCAAGCCGTTGTCCTGTTCGCTAGACTCTAGGATTGATTGGTTGACGGTCGAATTTCGGGGGGGGGTTATGCGTTTGTCTGTTTTATCCTTATCGTTAAGCATTGCTTGTTCTGTCTGTTTCTCGTTCCCTGTCTTCGCGCAATCCGAACGGGTTGCCCAGCAGGTCGATGGCTATGAAGGGTTGCCTGATCGAACAGATGAACTGCAGGCTATGATTGAGCGGGCCGAAGGTCGCCTGGAGTTGGTGGATGCGTTTTATCGGATCTCCAGACCGCTGATCGTTGATTTGGAAACCTTGGGCGCATCATCCTTATCTGGTCAGTCACGATCGACCATTATTATGGATGGTCCCGGGCCAGCCTTTTTGATCCGCGGCACGCACGACGGAACCGCTTCGCCCAAATCTTTCAAGCCGCAGACTTGGAATCAGCGAATGCCAACGCTGAGTGACTTGGAGATCCTGGGTGCTCATCCCAACGCTGATGGAGTTCAGTTGGAAGGGACCGTTGGTGCGATTCTTCGAGGCGTGTCGGTTCGTTGGACACGCCATGCTGTACGCTTGGAGGACCGAAACCGAAACGTGATCATTTCTTCATGCCACCTTTATCAGAACAGCGGTATTGGGCTGTTTTTAAACGATGTTAACCTTCATCAAATCAATGTTGTGGGATGTCATATCTCCTACAATCAAGGGGGTGGAATCGTGGTCAGAGACGGCAATGTTCGCAATCTGCAAGTCGCTGGCTGCGATTTGGAGGCAAACATGCCTCTTGATGAAACCCCGACCCGGGCGGCGAACCTTTGGATAGATGTCAGCGGATCAGCGGATGACAAAACGCGATCAATTGCCGAAGTCTCGATAACCGGATGCACGATACAGCACTCTGCGAATTACTCAGGTTCGAAGGAGAAAACCGTTGCCCCGGGTGGCGCAAATATTCGCTTGACCGGAAAGTCCATTTACCCAATCGATTCGGTAACGATCACTGGGAATGTGCTGAGTGATACAACGATCAATTTAGACTTGGAGCATGTGATGGATGTCACTGTTTCTGCCAATACGTTCTTCGCTCCGAAACCACAGAACATTCGTGTCGTGGAGAGTCAGCGAGTTATCCTGCAAGGGAACACTTTCAATCCTCGCCAATTCGTTCGACCGGGGAAAATCACCTTTGAAGGATGCCGTGATTGCTTGATCGCCAACTCAACGTTGCATCACCTCGCAGCGAGTGATGGATCGCTGGAAATCGTCGAGTGTGATGGGATTTCTGTGGCCGGTCTTGTTCTGTCTGATTGTGGCACAGGGATCGTCTGCAGGAACTCCAAGGAGGTCCTCGTCTCGGGATGTTTAGTCCGTGGAACTCAATCTGGCCCAGATCTCAAGGTTGACGAGGCGTCAAAACAGATTTCCGTGCTTGGGAATCATTTTCAAGGGTCGATTCAAGTTCCCCCGGATGCTCGGTATCGATCATCGGTTGAATGAGTTTCAGCCTTCATCACATTAAAATGCTTAACCGGATTCGAACCGGGGCCAGTTGCGAGGACGGCTATCGATCGCGAGTCCAGACGCCTTGGCCATGGAGCCGGCGTTTTGCGACGGATGGATCGACCGAGGATTTGACTCACTTGGTGTGTTCGAGCCGTGTGACACACCGGTGTCAAGCTTTTTGGATGATCGATCGGGCAATGTGAAAGCCCGGCCGCATTACTCGAAAAGAGGGCGGCAAGATTGTTGAAGCAAAGACGCCCTAGTAGTGGGCGATTTGGCTATCCCCTGCGATACGGTCGGTTAGATCGTATCGATGGAAGGAACGCCCAATTTCTTCCGACAACATCCTCAGATAAAGCTTTCTGAATTTTGATTCGGTTGTCTCGCTGGTGTATTGGCCCGCAATATTGGGGTAGGTGAATTCTTCCAGGGTGCGAGAGTATTCTATATTGCCGGTCTCCACGTCGATCACGTTCACGACGACATCAGACCTTCCTCGGTAAAGTGTCGCCCCTTCTCGCAAGCGAAGGTTGGCAACTTCGATGCCAATCACTTTCTCTGCTCCGACGCCTGTGCCGATCTCATCAAAGTTGACTTGGTCCCAGCCGTTAATGTCACGCCATTGATCGATCTTGTCTTCCCGAATCAGTTGCACGTTTTTCACCTCGGTGGTGATGATTTGGCCGACAAATCGACTGAGTTCTCTCGAGGTGACATCGTTCGAATATTGACTGCTCTCGGTCAGTGTAACGATCGCGACGGTGGAGTTTTTGAGTCCATCGTATTCCGCCGGAACCATATCAACGCCAGCGACATGCATGAATGTTGCCAGACCCGTGCAACCAGCTGAGGCCACGATCAGGCTGGCGAGTAATCCCAGGCTAAAAGCCTTTTGGCCTTGGCGTGGATTCGTTGTGTGGTTGGGTCGTCTCATCGGTAGCCATCCTTGCGCAGGTCAAACAGGTCCGTAAGCCTGTTATTTACGAAGTTTCGCCTAAGGATCGCCACACTGATTTCTCGGGCAGCTGGAAAAACGGCAAAGGTTTTCGAAATGCACAGGGTGATTGGTTCGCCTGGGGTAATTTCTTCGTTGTGCAAAATTGTTCGGATTGAATGGTGTTTTGGATAGATTGATTGGCTCAGAAGACGCGTTTGGAAGGTTTTTGAGGCGTGCTGGCTGGCCCAGCTGGGCCTTGGGTGCTGGGCCTTGGGTGCTGGGCCTTGGGTGCTGGGCCTTGGGTGCTGGGCCTTGGGTGCTGGGCCTTGGGTGCTGGGCCTTGGGTGCTGGGCCTTGGGTGCTGGGCCTTGGGTGCTGGGCGGAGGCAACCCCCGGGTGACTGAGGGAAGGGTCGCTTTGGAACCCTGAGGTGGCGATAGCTTTGGGTCACAGAAGCAGTCGTCCCCCCCACTGAATCAACGAAATCAGGAAGATCACAAAGGCGGTGATCGAGAAGGCCCTTTGAATGGTGGTACTTAGCGGGCGTTTTCTGCAGAGTTGGGCAATTGCGATAGCTGAGATGGCTGCCCCGAGGGCAGCAAAAAGAAAGCCGCCGAAATTGGTGTTGAGGCTTGCTCGAAATTCTCCCCTCGTGAAATACGACCATGACGTTGTCATGCCACAGCCCGGGCAGCGAATTCCAAAGATAATTCTCATCGAGCAGGGCGGGAGACCGAGTTGTTGATGGGTGCCAATTCCCTGCGGGCTAGGCGTCAAGGTTCTGGCCGTGATCAGCCCGGCGATGGGGAGAGTAGCCAGGGCAACGGTGATCGCGAAATTGAGCGTAAAAAACGCGGTTTTTGTGCGTTTTTTACTGCTGTCGGATTTATTCACGAGTGGCAATTTAGCTCTGAGTTGAGGACGCTGTGGGCGGTTGGATCATCGAATGCGAGGGTTGTCGGGATTCATCCGATCGCGAGTAATGGGTGATTCTTGCGGTTAAATTATCACTGGCATACAAGATGATCGCTGAAAAACCAAGAAAACTTTCTGTTTTGGAGGATAAGAGCCGTTGACGGAATGTGGGTGGGGCCGTAAGTTCTCGTCCTTGCTGCGGCAGCGAGCTGCGGCAGAGTCCAAAGACTCGCCAAGGATCCGGCCTGTCCGGCTTCAAACGCTCTAACGTTTGAGCCGATCTAGTTAGATTCTTGAGTCACTTTTGACTTGCTCATTCACACTTTCTTATTGGTCAACGATCTGTGTCTGCTGGATCTAGCGAAGTAATACGAATTCGTATGGAAGCGTACGATCACTCGGTTCTTGACCAGAGTGCCCAAGAGATTGTGGACACTGCAAAGCGTACGCACAGCCGGGTTCACGGACCGATTCCGTTGCCGACTCGGATTGAGCGATACACGGTTTTGTCAGGTCCGTTTGTGAATAAGAAGGCAAGGCAGCAGTACGAGATTCGGACTCACAAGCGATTGATCGATATCGTTCAGGCGACTGCCAAGACGATTGAAGAGTTAAACAAGTTAAGTCTCCCGGCCGGCGTTGATATCAAGATCAAGGCTTCTGCGAGGTAGTTCAGAAGGACTGCAGTCTCTGCGGCTTGGGGAAGGTGCCTTTCGGGTTGAAAGATTCGGCGGGTGTTAGCACAGTAAACCAGCGGCGGTTTTCCGGATGAACGGAAGTTCAGTCGATAACCTCGGTTTGTTGGGGCTCTGCAAGTTTGAGTTGTCTTAAACTTTGTGGTTTCGCAGCATTGGCGAAGGTTCGGCTTGACGAGCTTAAAATCCAACACGAATGACGGACGTCCTGTGGGAAAGCAGGGCGAGGTGAAGACTATGACACCATCAATTCTCGGCCGGAAAGTCGGGATGACACAGATTTACTTGGAAGACGGACGGGTGATGCCCGTGACCGTGATTCAGGCTGGTCCATGTCATGTGTTGCAAGTCCGCAGTCAGGAGCGGGATGGTTATGAGGCTGTCCAGTTGGGTTTTGAGGATAAGCCGCGTCGCTTGGCCAGTCGCGCCGAACGTGGGCATGTTGCCTCTCTAGATAGCAAGCGTTCGAAAGCCAGGGCAGCTTCAGGAGTTGAAGTGGTGGCCAAGGCAGATTGTGAGCCCCAGCGTTTTGTTCGTGAGTTTCGTGGTTCGTCCAGCTTGGAAGTTGGGGTCACGGTGACGGTTGAGCAGTTCGAGAAGGTGGGCCGAGTTGATGTTGCTGGCACCAGTAAAGGGCGTGGATTCGCCGGTGTCATGAAGCGACATAATTTCTCCGGGCAGAGAGCGACACACGGTGTGAAGAAGGTTCATCGGCACGCTGGTGGTACTGGTTGCAGTGCGTCGCCCAGTCGTGTGTTCAAAGGGCGGCGAATGGCTGGTCAGTACGGCAATGTTCGGAAGACGAGTCGTAACCTGGAGTTGGTTCGCGTCGACTCAGAGAATAATCTGTTGCTGGTTCGTGGTGCGGTTCCGGGCCCGAATGGTGGTTTTGTGAGTGTCTGTGAAGCAAATAAGTTGGGTTAGGGGATCATGGCCACTTTAACGGTATATAACGAATCCGGCAGTGAAGTCGGTACATACGAGATCGATACGACACAGATTGCCGATCGTGTCAACAAGCAATTGTTGCATGATGCGGTGGTGATGTATCAGGCGAATCAGAGACAGGGCTCGCACGCTGCGAAGACGCGGGGTGAGGTTTCTGGTTCGACCAAGAAGATGTACCGCCAGAAGGGCACCGGTAATGCTCGAGCTGGTAGCAAGCGGTCCAATGTTCGACGCGGCGGTGGCGTTGCTCGAACGATCAAGCCAAGAGATTACAGTTACCGATTGAACCGAAAGGCTGTGCGTTTAGCGACTCGCATGGCGATTCGATCAAAGATTGACGACGGTGAAATGGTCGTTGTTGATCAGTTGGGATTTGAAGAGCCTAAGACGTCTCGGATGGCGGGTCTTTTGAAGGCATTGGGCTTGAATGGTTCTACGACGTTGATTGCGACTGCGGATCTTGACACGGTTGTGTACAAGAGTGGCAGGAATTTGGCTGGTGTTTCCGTTCAGCCAGTGAGAGAGTTAAATGCGTTGTCGGTATTGAAGCCGAGGCGAGTGCTTGTGACTCGCGATGCTTTGGATCGAATCAAAGAGGGTGCTTTCGCCACTGCTGCGGAGTAGGGTGAGGTTCTCTGGGTTTAGTAAATACAAGAAGATAAGTGCTGATGGCTAGGATCAAACCGCCGCTAGATACCGGTGCTGGTAGCAAGTTGGAGTCGCATCAAATATTGTTGCGTCCGCTTGTGACCGAGAAGGGTGTGCATCGAGCTTCGCGCAATAATCAGTATGCGTTTGAGATTCACCGAGGAGCGACAAAGCTGGACGTTAAGCGTGCGGTGGAGGAGTTGTTTCAGGTGAAGGTTGAGAAGGTTCGCACGCAAACCCGGAAGGGTAAGTTGCGGAAGTACCGGTTTCGGCATGGTAAGACGTCGGATTGGAAGAAGGCCATCGTGCAGTTGCACGAGGATGATCGGATCGACTTCTTTTAGTCACCGCATCGCCGGTTGAGCCGGCAATGTTTTTGAGTGTTATTTAACGGTTACCTGATAAAACGAATCAATTATGGGCATTCGAGTCTACAAGCCGACGAGCGCCGGGCGACGTAACGCGTCGGTCAGCGATTTCGCTGAGTTGACGCCTGGTTACAAGCCAGAGAGGTCTTTGCTTCGCCCGAAGCGTAAGACGGGTGGGCGTAATAACCAAGGCAAGATTACGGCTCAGCATCGTGGTGGTGGTCACAAGCAAATGTACCGCGTGGTCGACTTTCGTCGTGCCAAGGACGGTGTGGATGCCTTGGTTAACTCCGTGCAGTACGATCCGAATCGATCGGCACGGATTGCCTTGTTGCATTACGCAGACGGTGACAAGCGTTACGTTGTGGCTCCCGCAGGAGTCAAGGCGGGCGATCGGTTGTCCAACGGTCCAGAGGCACCTCCGGTTGTTGGTAACTGTTTGCCGCTAAAAAACATTCCTCTCGGTACATCAGTTTGCTGTATTGAGCTGAGGGCGGGCCGCGGTGCGGTACTTTGTCGTTCAGCCGGTACCCAGGCGACGCTGATGGCTCGCGAGGCGGATTGGGCTCAGTTGTCGTTGCCAAGTGGTGAGGTTCGGCGAGTGTCGAGCTCTTGCCGAGCGACGATTGGTCAAGTTGGTAACAGCGATCACATGAATGTTCGGCTTGGTAAAGCAGGTCGTGCTCGTTGGATGGGACGTCGACCGCACGTTCGAGGTACAGCGATGAACCCTGTCGATCACCCTCACGGTGGTGGTGAAGGGCGAACCAAGGGTGGACGGCACCCCGTCAGTCCTCAAGGTAAAAGTGCCAAGGGTGGTTCAACCCGGCAAAAGCGTAAGCCGAGCAACAGTTCGATCGTACGACGGCGTAAGAGCCGACGTTATGGTCAGCTGAAACTACATTAAACAAGATAAAACAATGGGTCTTGGTTTCGTTCAGATAATTGATGCGAAGCCAGGGCCTGAAACGTTCCCGAAACCGGTTAACTAAGAATCCATGAGTCGCAGTAGCAAGAAAGGCCCGTTCGTCGATCCGAAGCTGTTCTTTAAAGTTCAGAAGCAGGCGGAGGCGGGTGGAAAAGAACCGATCAAAACGTGGGCAAGAGCCTGCACGATCGTTCCTGAATTTGTGAACGTGACGTTCATGGTTCATGATGGGCGAAAACACGTCAAAGTCCTTGTCTCTGAAGACATGGTTGGACACAAGTTGGGGGAGTTTGCTCCAACTCGTACGTTCAAGGGGCATAGCGGAAAGGGCAAGAAGTAATTCTTGAGTCAACCAAAAATGGCAAAGTTCAACGCAAGACATAAGAACGCACGTATTAGTGCTCGAAAGGTACGGCCGCTGGCAGATATTGTCCGTGGCATGTACGCCGACGAAGCGCTTGACGCGTTAAAGTATCAGCCTCACCGAGGTGCTCGAATGCTTGAGAAAGTCATTCAAAGTGCAGTCGGTAGTGCTCAGGACCCCGATCAGAATTCTGGTCGTAGTCACCGTATTGAAGAGTTGGTGGTCACCGAGGTTTGTATCGATGGTGGTCCAATGTTCAAACGGGTTCGACCGCGTGCTCGCGGTAGTGCCTTTATGATCAAGAAGCGAAGTAGTCACATTCGAGTCGGTCTGACTCCAATAGACGAAGTGTAGCAAATCAGTTCTGTCGCTCGCAAAAGTGGCAGCTGAACGTAAGAACAACCGAAGCTTGTACTCCAAACGACAACGAGTCCCTGATGGGCCAAAAAGTCAACCCAATTGCTTTCCGAACTGGTGTCACTCGTGGCTGGTCGAGTCGATGGTATGCATCGAAGCAAGATTTTGCTGATTTGCTCGTCGAAGACCGTAAGCTGCGTAACTTCATCACGAATCATCCGAAGAAATCGCAGTACCGCAGTGCGGGCATCGATCGGATTGAGATCGAAAGAACGCGAGATGAAGTACGCGTGATGTTATACGTTGCACGTCCTGGTTTGATCATCGGAAAGCGGGGACAAGAAATCGAAATCCTGCAGGCAGAACTGCAGAACCTGATTGGTCGAAGGATCAATCTAAAAGTAGAAGAGGTCGGCCGACCGGAGCTTCAAGCACAATTGGTCGCCCTGGATATCGCACAACAACTTGCCAAGAGATCGAGCTTTCGCCGAACCATGAAGCGTTCGCTCGAACAGACAATGGAAGCGGGTGCTAAGGGCATCAAGGTCCAGTTGGCAGGGCGTTTAGGTGGAGCTGAAATGGCTCGCCGAGAGAAACAGATTGCGGGCTCCATCCCGTTGAGCACGCTGCAAGCGAAGATTGATTACGGGTTCACTGAAGCGATGACGCCACAGGGGCACATCGGGATTCAGGTTTGGATAAACCAAGGTACATACGGAGACGACACCGATGGCGCTGATGCCCAAGCGGGTCAAGCATCGAAAAAGCCAAAGAGGTCGCATAAAAGGTAAGGCGACACGCGGTAACACGGTCGTCTTTGGTGATTATGGACTTCAGTCGCTTGATGCGGGCTGGGTCAAAGCCACGACGATCGAGGCCGGACGTATCGCTGCCCAGCAGTACGTTCGCGGCGAAGGAAAACTGTACATCCGAATCTTCCCAGATAAATCGGTTTCGAGCACACCGCTTGAAACTCGTATGGGTAAAGGTAAGGGTGAACCAGATTTCTGGGCCGCGGTCGTGAAGCCAGGCACTATCCTTTATGAACTCGGCGGCGTAACAGAGCAGCAAGCGAAGGTGTGTTTTGCACGCCTTGCGAGCAAACTGCCTGTGCAGGTTCGATTTGTGGAGCGACGTTCAATCTGATGATTGGGCGGCGTTTTTGACTGGTTCAATGAGTGGCAGGTCCGAATAGGGACTTTGTCTCTGGTAATTGAAGACGAAATAAGATGAGCACTAACACTGAACTTCGCGAAATGAGCGATGAACAACTGGACGCGACCGTCAAAGAGGCGGCGCAGACATTGTTTCGTCTGCGATTTCAATCGCAATCTGAGCGTTTGAATACACCCAGTGAGATGCGGAAGAACAGGCGATTGATCGCGAGAATCAAAACGATTCAGCGTGAGCGGGAAATCGCTGCAAAGTAGCTTTGTCGCTTTGAGTGACGAGCGGTCATTTGAGCATTAAGTAGAACGATCACATAACTCGGAATTGAATTCCATGCCGAAACGCGTTGTTTCCGGAATCGTGACTGGCGATAAGATGAGTAAAACTCGTCGTGTCGAAATCAATCGTCTAGTCAAGCATCCGAAGTACAAGAAATATGTCCGTCAGCGAACAGTTTGCTACGCCCATGACGAAGAGAACGTCTCAGGTGCCGGCGATCGGGTTGAGATCATTGAATCACAACCTCTGAGCAAGCTGAAGCGATGGAAATTGGTTCGTGTTCTTGAGAAGAGCACGGAGGTAGATGTTGCTGCTTTGCGTGCCGCGGCCAAGGTGGCAGCGGAATCGGAAGGTGGGGATGATTCCTCTGCGAGTGAAGAGAACTCGGGTTCGTAAACCGACCGCATGCACTGAACAATGTTGCGGTGGGAGTAAGAGTCGTCAGTTCGCGAGAAGGGCTCGCGAGGACAACTGAACAGATCAACCAGGGCATCAGGCCTTTTGAAGTAACGAAGCAGACATGATTCAACAAGAAACTCGACTGAATGTCGCCGACAACACCGGAGCACGCGAAGTGATGTGCATTAAGGTGCTTGGTGGTAGCCGGCGTCGTGTCGCTGGATTAGGCGATGTGATCGTTTGTTCGGTCAAGAGCGTGATTCCGGGCAGCGACATCAAGAAGAAATCGGTGGTCCGAGCGGTGATCGTTCGAACCAAGCAACCGACGCGCCGTCAGGACGGCAGTTACATTAAATTCGACAGCAATGCTGTTGTGATTATTGACAAGGATAAGACGCCTCGTGGAACACGTATCTTCGGTGCGGTTGCACGGGAGCTGCGAGATCGAAGTTTCATGAAGATTGTAAGTTTGGCGAACGAAGTTGTCTGATTGCCGGTAATTGAGCCGGGTCAGGTTTGAGTTAAGACACATTTTTAGCAGTTCATAACGATGTATTTTCGCATTGACGACGAAGTGAAGGTGATCTCGGGTGCCGACAAAGGGCATGTGGGAAAAATCCTCAAGATCGACCGAGTGAAGAAGAAGGTAGTGGTGGAAGGTGCTGGCCGAGTTTGGAAGCATGTTCGCCGCAGCCAGAAAAACCCTCAGGGTGGTCGTTTGAACAAAGAGATGCCAATCAGCGCAAGTAACGTGATGCTGATTGACCCCACGACGAATTCGCCCACTCGTATCGGCGTCCGTTATTTGGATGACGGTAGCAAGGAACGATTCGCGAAGAAAAGTGGCGCCGGATTGGGAGTGATTTCACCCGCACGTGCTGCTTACGCCTCCAAGAAATAACCGAGTAAAGAACCGCCTTCTGTTGCGGAATCCCACAAATGGCTGATTCGAAACCAAGACTGAAAACCCGATACGAGGAAACCATCCGGCAAGCGATGGTTGAGAAGTACGGTTATACAAATCCACTCCAGATTCCTCGTGTCGAAAAGATCACGATGAATATGGGAGTCGGTAGTGCGATTGGCGATAAGAAGATCCTGGATCTTGCTTACGATGCGATGACCCAGATCACTGGTCAAAAACCGGTGATCACCAACGCTAGAAAGTCAATCGCCAACTTTCGACTCCGAGAGGGCATGCCGATTGGCTGCATGGTAACCATGCGTCGCCAACGTATGTATGAATTTTTAGATCGACTCGTTGCCATCGTGCTTCCACGTGTCCGTGACTTTCGCGGCATCAGTCGGAAAGCGTTTGATGGAAACGGTAACTACACACTTGGCTTGACCGAGCAATTGGTGTTTCCGGAACTGAATCCGGATAAGTTCACTCGCCCACAGGGCATGAACATCACGATTGTCACGTCGGCTAAGACGAATGACGAGGCACGTGACCTGCTTGAACTGTTCGGAATGCCGTTCAAGCAACTGCCTAGTAAAACTGATGCGGCGTAGGCCGGTTGAATACGACGCAATTCACTACTTTAGACTAGAGAACCGAAAGTCACCCCGTGGCAAGTAAATCGAAAATCGCTAAGGCTAGCCGACCGCCAAAGTTCAGCACCCGAAAGGAAAACCGCTGCAAATTTTGCGGTCGTCCCCGTTCGGTTTATCGCAAGTTTGGCTTGTGCCGAATTTGTTTCCGTGAAAACGCGAACATGGGATTGATTCCCGGCGTTCGTAAGGCCAGTTGGTGAGAATCGAAGGATTTAGGGGAGCTGAACTAACATGATGACCGACCCAATTGCCGATATGCTCACTCGCATCCGTAACGCGGTAAGCGTGGAGAAGCCATACGTCGACATTCCATCCAGTCGCTTCAAGCGGGGCATCGCTGATGTCCTTAAACGCGAAGGCTTTATCTGGGACTGGAAAGAAGTTGACGAGGAGAATCCATCGGCCACTTTGCGGCTTGAATTGAAATATGGGCCCAATGGCGAACGTGTGATTCAAAGCATTCGCCGAATTAGTAAACCTGGACGGCGGCTCTACAGTCGCGGTAAGGAACTCAAGCCGGTACTTGGTGGGCTGGGAATCAGCATCATCAGTTCTAGCAAAGGCGTGATTAGCGATCGCGAAGCTCGCCGAGAAAATATTGGTGGTGAGGTTCTGTGCGAAGTTGCCTAGTGACGGTGACAGCACAAGTCCCACTCTGCCTGAATAACCTTGATTGAATTAAAGCAATTGAAATGAGCCGCATCGGAAACAAACCGGTACCCATCCTTGATGGCGCTAAGGTGACACTCAGCGGTCGAACCATCGAAGTCGACGGGCCGAAAGGAAAAGATTCCTACGAGCATCGCGCGGAAGTTTCCGTGGCGATCGATGAGGATTCGAAATGCATCGTGGTAAGCCGAGAGAACGACGAGCGTGTCTCACGCGAGTGTCATGGTTTAACGCGTGCCTTGATCGCCAATATGGTCGAGGGTGTGACCAAGGGTTATGAGAAGCGTTTGGAGATTGTGGGAGTTGGTTATCTGGCGGCGATCCAAGGTGATACCTTGCAAGTTCGTGCTGGTTTTGCCAACGAACTGCACCTGACGATTCCATCGGACCTGCAGGTGACCTGCCCGGATCAGACCCATGTCGTTGTTCAGGGTTACAACAAGCAACGAGTAGGTCAGTTCGCTGCGGAAGTTCGGTCGCTCCGTAAGCCGGAACCCTACAAGGGTAAGGGCGTTCGCTATCAGGGCGAACAGGTCAAGATTAAGCCTGGTAAGTCTGCCACCAAGTAACGCCAAGAATAAGCATTCGGTAAAGAGATGGATAAGAACAAGCAACTACAGAAAAGGCGTCAGCGACGACGCTTTCAAGTACGCAATAAAGTGCGTGGATCGGCTGGCGAGCCTCGTTTGGCCGTCTTTCGTTCATTGAATCATTTCAGTTGCCAACTGGTTGATGATGATGCCGGGACCACGCTGGCGAGTGCCAGCACCCAAGATAAAACCTTGCGTGAGCAGTTTTCCGGAACCGGTAACTGTGACGCCGCGGCTTTGGTCGGGAAAGCGATCGCTGAAAAAGCTTCTGCGTCAGGCATCCAGTCAGTCAAATTTGATCGTGGGCACAACCGTTTTCACGGTCGTGTCAAAGCATTTGCAGATGCAGCCCGCGAGGGCGGCTTGCAGTTTTAATTCAAAAACACCTTTGTCAGCCTCCATTCGAGGGTCAGTACCATTAGTAACGGATCACGCAAACAACGAACAAAAGAGCCAGAGGGCCTCGGTGACGGCCTGCTCGATCGCGTGGTGAAAATCAAGCGATGTGCAGCGGTTGTCAAAGGCGGTCGTCGGTTCAGCTTTGCCGCGATGGTTGTCGTCGGTGATGGCAAGGGACGCATTGGCTGCGGATATGGCAAGGCCAATGAGGTTCCACCGAGTGTTCAGAAAGCACAGAAGCAGGCAAGTCGCGCGATGATTGCTGTTCCGCTTGTTGAGGGAAGCATCCCGCACCAAGTTTGGGGACGCTACGGCGCCGCTAAGGTTTTGCTGATCCCAGCTGGTGCTGGTACGGGTATCATTGCTGGTGAAGCGGTGCGTTCAGTCTGTGAGGCAACCGGGATTCACGATATTCTCACCAAGTCGTACGGCACCAACAACCCTGTGACTCTGGTCAAGGCAACCATCAACGCTTTGTCAAAGCTTCGCACGGCAGAGCAAGTAGCAGCGTTGCGAGGTTTGAGTGTCGAGGAACTCACTGTTTAGTGGGTGACAGTTAGAAATATTGAAGCGGTGGCCATCGTCAATCGGCTTCTCATCAGTTTTGCAAACCAATCAGTTTTAGTCGGTCCCAATCATGAACCTTAACGATGTCCATCGCGGCATTCAAAAGAACCGTAAGCGAAAGCGAATCGGACGTGGCCCAGGAAGTGGTCACGGTAAGACTGCCGGCCGTGGTCACAAAGGTCACAAGAGCCGCAGCGGTTATAGTCGCAAGCCCAACTTTCAGGGTGGGGCGATGCCAATGTTTCGCCGCATCCCCAAGCGAGGTTTCAACAACCGGTGGGCCGTGACTGTCTTCGCAGTGAACGTTGGTCATTTGAATGAAGCATTTGACGATGGTGCCGAAGTGACACTTGAAGCTTTGGCTGCAAAGGACCTCGCCAAAGGCAGCTTTGACGAAGTGAAGATACTCGGCGACGGTGAAATCACCAAGAAACTGACGGTTGCAGCCCATCGGTTCAGCAAATCAGCGGAAGAGAAAATCACTGCTGCCGGTGGAACGATCACCAAAATTGAACCGAAGCGAACGCCTGAACAGCGTGTCGCTGAATTGAAAGCAGCTAGCGAAGCGAAGTAGGGCGGTCCAGGTCGCTGCTTTTGAAATCTTGATTTCATGGGCAGGACGGCCGGAGCGTCATCGGACGGTATCAAGTGAATTGACTCAGCCTTCATTCCTTGAGCCGATCCTGAGTTGGGTTGGTCCGTTTGAGTACAACGTTCGGGCCGAGGCTGATGTTTCCACCAGGATTCCTCAGTGATTGGTCAGGCAAGGGCAAAACGCCCCTGTCATGGATTCTCCTATCGCCCAACCCGTAGCGAACCGTTACACTCACAACTCTCTGGGCTCTCGTGAGATCTGGCTGGTTGGTTCCCGAAAAGGAGCGGCCATTCTGAAGCGAGTCCAGCCATAGAAGCCACTTCCGTAGCCGCATCGGACAAGAGCGGCAATGGTGAATTTCAAGACGGACCTGAAGCATGTTTGAGAAGCTCCGAGTCATTTTCTCAATTCCCGAACTTCGTAAGAAGATTCTTCTGACGATCGGCCTGTTAGCTGTCTACCGAATCGGATTTCATATCCCGCTTCCCATGGTGGCGACGAATCTTGCCGATCAAGGTGGTACGGCCTCGGAGTTTTTCGAGAAGGTCGCCGTCTTTTCCGCAAGCGATTTGCGTCAGGCCACGATTTTTGGCCTCGGCATCATGCCCTACATTTCGGCATCGATCATTTTTCAGCTTCTCGGGAGTGTCTACAAGCCTCTTGAGGAATTGAAGAAAGAGGGTGAAGCGGGACGCAAGAAACTGAACGAATACACCCGTTACCTGACGGTTGCGATTTGCGTAGTCCAAAGCTACATGTACATGAAGTTCATGCTGATGAGCGGTGGGGATTCTGGCTATGGAAGTATCAATCCAAACTTTTTGAATTCGACCTCGGACGGTTTGTTCTTCGGATGGCAGATAGTCGCGGTGCTGGTTATGACCTGCGGTACCGTTTTCTTGATGTGGCTCGGGGAACAGATTGACGAGTATGGAATCGGCAATGGGATCAGTCTGCTGATCATGGCGGGTATCTTGGCCCAGATGCCGAAAGCCTTGTTTGAACTGATTGGCAACATGAAGCCGGAGTTAACTGGTTTAAGTCGTGGTCAGATCGGTATTGAGACGCTAGTGCTGCTAGTTGTTCTTTTTGTCGGTGTTGTGTTCGGCGTGGTGTTCATCACTCTGGGGCAGAGGAAAATACCGACGCAGTCTGCAAAGTTCACTCGTGGTCGTCGTGTCTATGGTGGCACCAGGCAATACCTTCCGCTTCGAATCAATCAAGCCGGTGTGATGCCGATCATTTTTGCCAGCAGTTTGTTGATCATTCCCGGGATGCTGCTTGGTGGACTTGCCGGTTTCTTCAGCAGCGATAGTGGTCTGTTTGGACCCTTGAATTATCTCAGCTTGACGTTGAACGATCAGGGTTCATTTTTCTTTAATTTCATGTACGTCGTGATGATTTTCTTCTTCTGCTATTTTTGGACGGCGATCACGTTCAATCCGAAGGAAATGTCCGATAACTTGCGTGACAGCGGTACCTTCATTCCAGGTTACCGGCCCGGTAAACGAACAACTGATTACCTCGAGAAAGTGATGGTTCGCATCACCTATGTCGGTGCCGCCTTCTTGTCGATCGTTGCGATTGTTCCCACGGTTGTATACGGTTCGCTTGGAGTCCCCTATTCGATTGCCGGATTCTACGGTGGAACGGGACTTCTGATTGCCGTCAGCGTTGCTTTTGACTTGGTTCAAAAAATCGACAGCCACCTTGTGATGCGAAACTATCGTGGGCTGCTTGAGGGTGCTGGTGGCGGTGTTTCGCCGGTCGTTTGATTGGCGGTGTTTCGCCGGTCGTTTGATTGGCGGCGGTCAAGAGAACACGAATTGAATAAATTCAAGGCAGATTGAACTGAATTGTCTGACAGTTCAGCTGTTCGTGTTGCCAAATGTGACTCTTCTGCCGGGTGGAGATATTTTTCACCGGCTTCGGCGGTGGTTAGCTGCTTTGAATCTTCGGGGGTGGATGCGATGCAAATTGTTTTCATCGGACCACCGGGTTCAGGAAAAGGAACCCAGTGTGGGATGCTCAGCGATGCGTTGGGCTGTCCGCATCTGTCGACCGGCGAGCTATTGCGACGCACAAGGGGTAAATCACCTTTAGGTGATTTGGTAGCGAGTTATATCGACGGTGGCTGTTTGGCCCCTGATTTTCTTGTCATGCCATTGGTGATAAAGCTTTTAGAGCAGGGTGACTTTCATTCGGGTTGCCTGTTCGACGGTTTTCCTCGAACGGTTGCGCAGGCGGCTTTCTTGCAAAACTATCTGGGTGAACGCGGGCAGCGGATCGACTTGGTTTTGAAACTGCGAGTTCCCCGAGAGGATTTGATTGCCCGTCTGAGTGCGCGTGCGAAGCTGGAGGGACGAGCCGATGATAGCGTGGAGGGAATTCAACGCCGTCTGGAGATCTACCAGACGCGGACGGAACCGGTGCTGAGTTTTTATCATGAATTGAAGATAGTTCGCGAAATTGACGGTTCAAAAGCAGCCGGTGAGGTGTTTTCGGAGATCATGGATTTCGTTAACGTCGCATGACGCTGCTGTGGTTGAGTCGGCAAGGTTAGGTCGCATCAGGGTAACGCCGTTTTACTGCGATTTTTCATCCTGTTGGACGTCTTTGTTAGTCCATCGTTGATCACTGATTTTGATTGAAGTGGGGTCGCGTTTGTTCGGTAACTTCCAAAAGTGCCGAATTGTGGTTCCAACAGATCATGGCGAAGTCGGTATGATAGTGAGTCTTGGACTGAGAAAGTATTTGGACAAATTCAGGTCACAAAGAGTTGTGGCAGTGGCTTGAGAGCATGGAAGCTGTGACGATTGCTCTCTCACTAAAGTTGTCTGTTGGCCGAGTCTTTGATTTCTGTTTGTGAGGCTTCATTGACTGAGTGACAGCGTCTGCGGGGTTGCGACCGTGCATGGCTGATTTTGGAAGATTTGCTTTTGAGTCAATGGCAACAGAGAAGCAAGTCGAACACGAGAAGCAAATGCGACAGAGGTTAAAGGTTGAAGCTGTCGGTATCAGCGAACTTTGCGTGTTCAGGACCGATGAACTCAGGGTAGCTTATCTCGTTAGAGAGGTTTAGCGTAATGAAAGGAAAGACGCGAGTGGTTGTGAATCCTGCTATCACCGTCATAAGTGTTCGACTAGTGGCACTTTGTTGTTTCGCTTCGATGACAATGACATGGGTGTTCTGTACCAGTGCGGAGGGTCAGGGACTCTTTCGGCCTCTTCAGGGGTTGCCGCCGGGGCGTTTTGTCGAAGCCCCCCGAGGCCTTGAGCAAATATTGCGAGAGGCGGAGCAAGGTATCGAGGATGGACGTTACAGCGATGCCATCGTGCGTCTTGGCGACCTGTTGGCCGGTGAAGATTCCAATCGCTTGTTGGATGATGTTCAGGGTCAAGATTTTTTTATTCAGTCCGCGCCGGTCGACGGTGAATCGCGTCCTTTGAGGCTGAGTTTTCTGAGAAGAGTACGAGATCTAATTGGTGGACTGCCCGCTGAGGCGGCGGACCTTTACGAACTGAGGTACGGGCCGTCGGCTCGCAAAATACTTGATGAGGCGTCGGAATCACGGGACTGGCGATCGGTCAAGGAAGTGAGGCGGCGTTATTTTCACACCTTGGCTGGTTACGAGTCGTCGATGCTTCTTGCCCAGCGATCGATGTTACTGGGGCATCCCCTTGAAGCGATGCTGCTTCTGTCAGACATCATCGTCAGTGATCGAGCAGTGAAATACTTGGGCCAGGGTGTTTTGGTCATGCACGCCGCGGCGGGTAAGGCGGCGGGGCGAGCGAGGGATGACGCAGAAGAGAATGCTTTATCGAAGTCTGGTGAGATCCGTGTTGATATTGAAGAGGAGTCATTAACGTTTTCGGGCACCGATGCATTAACGCAATGGGTGACCGAAACCTATGTCTCGGTCAACGGTGCATCGCGACAGGAAAAGGCACCCGAGACGCTACCGGTGACTCAGAAGAAGTCCTATGCGTTGCTTGGCGGTAGCACTTCCAGGAATGGATCCGATGGTGGTCAGTTGCCTCTTTCCAATGAGCGTTGGCGTTTGAGCACCACTTCGAGTCCCCTGCAGGAACGGGTGCTTCGTCAATCGGTAGAGGAGCTAGCATCGAGCGGAAAATTACCGCCTCCTTGCTGGGTGCCGCTTCGGGTCGATGGTCAGTTGCTGATGCGAACGACAGAACGTCTTGTTGGGGTAGATTACCGGACAGGAAAGCGAGTTTGGACTTATCCTTGGCAGCTTGGATATGACTCATTGGAGGAGGAATCCTCTGCATTGGAAGAATTGATTGGTCAGGAGCAGCGACAACCGTTGCTCTCCCAGCGTGTTTGGAATGATCTTCCCTACGGACAGATTTCCAGTGATGGTCGGAATGTTTATTTGCTTGATCAATTGAGGCAAGTTGAGTCAGCTGGCATGAATACGCTGCTGAACTTTCGCGGTGTTCGCCGAGTAGATAATAGCACTAACACCCTGGTCGGATTGGAATTAGCGACGGAGGGTAAACTGCGTTGGCGTTTGGGAGCAGAGGGCGACACTGACTCCTTTTCCGAAGCATTCTTTCTTGGCCCACCTTTACCTGTTGATGGACGCCTTTACGTCATGGCGGAAATTGCTGGTGACATCACTTTGTGTTGTTTGGAACCGGATACGGGGAAGGAGTTGTGGCGACAGCAACTTTTAGCGGTTGAATCTGGTGGTGTGGGGACAGATCCCATCCGTCGTGTCGCCGGGGCGATGCCAAGTTATCACGAAGGGATTTTGATTTGCCCCACCGGTGCGGGCGCAGTGGTCGCGATTGACTTGGTTGATCGAACGTTGCGTTGGGGAGCTTCGGTGGAACGCAATGCGGAAATGCTACGCAGCATCGCCGGCGGTGGCCGAGCGATTGAAGCGAGCAAACTAATGCAAAGGTGGTTCAGCGGTGCGGCAATCGCTGCGAATGATGCCGTTCTTGTGACACCGATTGAGTCAGACAGGCTTTATGGCTTCGATTTGTTATCGGGTGAAACGTTGTTTCCTCAGAAAAATCGTGGTTACATGCTGTACGTAGCGGGAATTCGTGATGGCAAATTCTTTGTAGTTGGCACGCATCAGATTCGTGCCTTTGAGGTCGAAACGGGTCAGCCGGTCTGGACGACACCTCGGGATTTGGTCAGCGCCGGGCAACAGATTGCGGGGTTGGGTGTGTTTGGCGAATATGATTATTTTGTCCCCACCACGACCAACGAAGTCATCCAGGTTTCGCTTGCTGATGGAACGGTCAGGCAGCGCAGGGTAACCCAGTATCCACTCGGTAATCTGATTGCGGCTGATGGGGAATTGATCACTCAAGGTCCGACTTCACTCTCAGTTGCATTTGGTGAGTCGACATTGGGGCCAATGGTTGAGGAGAGACTTGTTCGGAATCCGAAAGACTTTGAGGCCATGGTGCGTAAAGCCGAGTTGCTCATCCAGAGGGAAGACCGCCAGAAGGCATTGGAGTTGTTGTCGGAGGCAAGGGCCATGGAACCCGACAACGACGAAGTTCGAATGTTGAGTGTCTCGGCAATCTTGGGGCAGTTGCATGACGACGGTCAGTTGGATCCCTCGCTTGTTGCAACCTTGGAGCCACTCATTGACCGGCCTCGACAGAGGATTGAGCTTCTTGGTTTGCAAGTGCGTTCGGCGATGGGTTCCAAGGATTCAATCTCCGCGATTACGCGGCTAGTTGAGTTGTCTCGATTGCTCGGGTCTGAGTCATCAGTCGATTCGTCGGATCAGGCATTGGTGGATGACGCGACGCGTCAATGCACTGTTGACAGTTGGGTTGCTGCTCGGGCTTCGGAGGTGTTCGAGATGGCCAACGAGGACGAGTTGCTCAAGATGAATGCAATTTTGAATGCCGAAGCAAAACAACGAATCACTGGTTCGGACCGTCTCCTTCGCTCGGCTCTTGTTCATTTCAGCCGTTTCAGTGGGATGGAATTGTTGAGGGCGGAACTGGCCAATCGCATGCAAGAGCGGCAGGACGCCGTGGGCTTGGAGAGGCTGGCTTTGGGGATGAGTTTACCGAACGCGGCGACATTGAAAATGCTTTCGTTCGAAAGATTGAGCTTGCTATCGAAAGCGTATGAAATAGGCGGAATGCCCAAAGACCAGCTTCGCGTGCTGACTGAGATTCAACAAAGATTTCAAGGCGCGGGCGAAGACTTGAATTCCGATCGAACAACCAATCAAATTTCCCAGCAAATCACCCAGCTCAATCAACAGCTTGCTAAGCGGGTTTGGCCCAAGACACTAAAACTGACTTGGGATGCTCGGACAACACGTATCATTCGATCACTGTCTCAGACGCAGAGATTCTCTGAGATGAATTTTTTAGCTGGCGAACAGATGATGGGTTGGCGCCTGTACGGTGAAGGACGCAGTCCGCTTAGCCTTCTGAGTCCAGAAGGAACTCGAGTTCGAATCCCTGTTGATGGTGATGTGAATGAGTCGGAGAAGCTGGCAGTTGTCAGCGGCGGTGTGATGGTGGTTGTGACTCGCAATGAGTTGATTGCCGTGAATCTATTGAGTGTATTCAGCGGTGTGGGGGATCCGGTTCTATGGCAACGCCCCATCATCGGTGATGGTGGGAATCCGATGAGCCGACGAAGTTCCGTTACTCCTTTTGATGACAAGGTGGTCCGCTACGCGGTAGATAACAGCATGACTTCGGCGGTCATTCCGGAATTCTCTTTGGGGCCCGTGATGGGGAACCGACTTTTTGTTTTGCAGGGGGGAGACCTCATCGCGATTGATTTGATCACCGCTGAGACGCTTTGGCGCAATGCGGCCGCGCCAGTGAGTGGTGCAGTGCTTTGTGACGGCCAGCGAGTGGCGGTCGTTTCTGACTCCACGAGTGAAACCATCTTCTTTGATCCCTTGGATGGTCGAAAACTTGGAAGCTCCCCCTGGGAGCGAGGCGAAATTTGGTCGGCCGCTGGTAAGCACGTCCTGGCCTATCAGGCCACAGAGATGAAAGACCAATACATGGTTTCACTGACGGATCCGTTTTCGGGTCAGGACGTTTTGACTCACCTTTCGATGCGTGCGAATCGAGCCGGTGGGGATGAGGCATTGGAGAGTAGTTACGGACATGTTGAGAACGCCCGCTATTTGAACATGTTGAGCAACCGCGGCGATGCGACGTTGTGGGACCTTGTCGAGGGTCGTGAGCTAGCCGTTCCCAAGGTCGATCCCTTTCCTTCCCTTGTTGGGTTGAATGTGATGCGCCTTGGGGAAAAAATGATCTGGTTACCCAAAGGAAAGCCGCAGGCGCCGGCTGGGCCCAACGAACCTCAAATGCAAACCGCTGATGGACGCTATCATGTGGCGGTTGATCGCCTGATTGCGTTTTCTTTGAATGACGCTTCGATGGTTTGGAAACGCGATTTTGATTCCACTTGGGGATGCACCCTCATGCAGCCCTCTGGAACGCCACTCTTATTCATGGCTCGCAGTCCTTTTGAGTTCTCCACCACCAACCGAACACGTCGCAAGACACTCGATGTCATGGCGCTCGACATGGAATCCGGGGACATTGCCGATTTGACACAAGGGCGAACCGTTCTAAGCGGCAATAATCAGCTGGAGACAAAAGTGGTGGTTCAACCCAATGGATTTCGATTACTGGTTGAAGTTGGCGTGGAACACCTACTTTATGAGTTGGGTGTTGAGGCCTCGGAACCCGAGTCGGAAAACCCAGCTAAGGAAAACCCAGCTAAGGAAAACCCAGATAAGGAGAAACCAGCTGAGGAGAAACCAGCTGAGCAATAATCGATCAGTCTGCTCCTTGTCTTGCCTGGCAGCCATCAAGCATTTTGCCGACATGAAACTTGGTGCTCGTGAGGGGACAAGTGTGTTGATGAGTCGTTCAGGAACAGGAAGTTTGAGGCTATTGCTTATCTTGTCGGGTGACTCATCGAATCGTTTTGTCGCGCATCTGTCTGTCGCTTTTGGTTTCCATCTCAAGTCGTATGGCGTTTTGGGGTGAAGGTTCTCGTGCAAACAAATAGATGCCTCGCTTGTATTTGACTTGCCTCAGCGTAAATGCCAGCATTGCTTTTTATGGAATCTCGGCGGGTGATGCTCATCAGCTTCGGCAACCGTTTCGGCCCAGTTCTCCCAGATTTCAGCCTTGTTGCTTTGGGAGAAGGGGGCTTGGGGTGGAGGGGAAGGTCATTGTTGGACGAATCATGCGTTTTTTTCGGGGTTGCAAGCTGTCTACAGTGAGGGCAAGAAGGTTGGTGAAGCCGCCAAGGATTTCTGGAGGACGCGAGTTTTTTTGATTTGTCCTAATGGCCAGAGTTGAGGCGTTTGCTCCACAAGCATTTTTTCAGACTCAGTCGATTCATTTTTGTACGTTCGGCTTCGTTTCCTGCGAATTTAACGATACTGAATCCAGCTTGGCTGATGACCTTTGAAAAAAAATGTTAGCGTTCGCCAGCTTTTGACCAAACGTGTCCAAGGGGTTGCGATCTTAGGGTTGTCGCCCCGGCGAGGGCGTTCCATTTTTGCAACCACGCGAAGGTCTTCCAAATGTCCAAATTCTACATTCAATCGGGCGTCATCAATTTAGTCGTCGATGGCGAATCAGCTGAGCTAGCTGCGATCTCCGCGCTTGATAGTGTGATGAGCCCACATGTTTGGATCTATGACGATCCATCCATGAGCGAGGAGATTCGTCGCGACCACTTGATGATCGAGGCGTTGTACAACCTTGACGCGGTGATCCGCGTCAGCGAGAAGGGCTTCAACCGAGATGACGCTTGGGTGATGGGTACACCAGAAGTGGTCGAGGAGTGGCACTTGTTAATGACACGTCTTAGTGGCCTGTATGTGGCTGCGGGCTTGCCTTCGAGACCACTTCCTGTAAGTGATTGCACTGCACTGGCATCTCCCTCCCTGGCTTCTTAGCCACTCGGTGGCGAATTCAGGTTACGACATTGCAAGCTGGCTTTAAGTAGGCTTGCCAGATTGGGCTCAGCGGATTGGGCTCAGCGGAATGGGCTCAGGGGTGCATTCTGAGGCCATTTTTCATTGGTGCTGCAGCGGGCGTGACAGATCATCTGGGAATCGCTGCTGTTTGATCCCTGCTACTTAACTTGGGGTCGGCAAGTCCAGTGATTGCTTTTTGCAGGGCAGCATCTTCAGTATCCAGCGTGATTTCGCCAAGGGAGTTTGGTCGAGCCGCAATGTAAGTAGGGTTGACCGGTACGTCAGGCGAAACGCCATGATTGCTGATTGCCTTTCCGCTTGGTGAGTAGAATTTCGCGGTGGTGAGGCAGAGGCCAAAATTCGCGGCCTGCATCCGAAAGATACCCTGCACACTGCCTTTTCCATAGCTGGTTTCACCGACGATGACGCCGCGTTTCCTGTCCGCAATCGCTCCAGCAAATATCTCACTGGCGCTAGCACTGTCGCGATCAATCAGCACCGCGATCGGCAGGTTCCATGTATTGGTTCGGTGAGCATTGTACTCAGCATTTTCGCGACGATTACGCCCTCGAGTTGTCACAATGCGACCGTCCAATAGGAAGCGGTCAGCTAGGTCCACTGCAGCGGACAGCAATCCGCCGGGATTTCCACGAACGTCAATGACTAGGGATCGCATCCCTTCACGATGTAACTTCCAGAGCGCCGATTCCACGTCAGTCGTAGTGGTTTTTTGGAAATTTGTGAGCCGAAAGTAGCCGACGCGATTGGCAACATCAACGAAATGAATATTTTCAACGCAGGGTACGTCAACTCGACGTCTCTGCACATTCAACTCTCGTGTCGAACCCTCAATACCCTGAATACTGAGAGAAACATAGGATTGCTCAGGACCACGAAGGAGATCCGCTGCAAATTCTGGCGAGACTTCCGACGTTTCCGCCTCTTCAACACGCAGGATCCGTTCGCCAGCCTTGATGCCTGCCTGATCGGCGGGGCCTCCGGGGATCACAGAAAGAATCTGCAAGTGCTTTGGTTCTGTTTTCAATTCGACCCCTAGCCCGACGAAATTACCCTCAATGTTTGAAAACATTTCGTCCAGCTGATCGGGCGACAAGAGCCTCGTGTAGGGGTCGAGGGTCGATACCGCTCCACAGAGAAATTCGAGTGCTGTCGCGGTTCCCGGCAATTCAAGTTCCTTAGCCGCGATTTCGGCAACGAACGCTGCATTTGCACGCAGGTCAAAGCGAGTTGAGGTGCTTCGGTCGCTGACTCGACGATGAACGCTTTGCCGGAAGTTCTCAATTTTTCCGGAGTCTGTATTGGGAAGCATTTTGGCCAGAAATTTCTGTTCGGTCAAAGCCACCTCAAGGGCCGCGGTGCCGTGCAGCATCAATCGATCCCACTCGACTTGGTCCACGTAATGGTTCTGCAAGCTCGAGAGGATCTCTGAGTAAAGGTCGAGAACTTGTCCAGTACTCAAACGTTGGGTCGCGGCGAGGAAGCTGGGATCCTGATACCGCCGAACCACATCAAAATGCAGTCGTGAAATAATCAGACGTTGATAAAGGCTGGTGCTCTTTGGAAACTGCTTCGATGCGGACTCGTAGTGGCGTATCGCTTCGCCCCAGAGTTGGGACTGTTCAAGATCCAGCCCAAGGTCGATTGCTGATTTCTCATCCGTTTCTCCAATCTCTGGAGCCACGTCGTCAGCGACCGGAATCTGAGCCGGCAGGTATTGGGTATCAACAAGCATCCCGAAGATGCCTGAAAGCACCATCGTCAACGCTAAGTTTCTCCAGCGAGTCCTGACCCGTGCAGGCTGAACCATACGAACTCCGCAGAGCATCGAAGGGAGGGCACGCAAGCGATTTCATTGGGAGGAAATGCTCGCTTCATGGCCGTGCAGCGATGCTCACAACTAGCGGCCATGGAAACATAGGTCACAAATGACGTCCGGTCAAAAAACCAAGCAACGGTGTCAAAAGAAAACAGCGGTATTCCCGGCTGATCGCGCAAGGTAGATCAGTTTTGCGGGTTTTTGCGGTGTTAAGTTTCTGATCAATTGCCGAGAGATTAACGAAGACGAAGAACTTGCAGCTCAGAAGTGTCAGCCACGGGTCGCCCGAGGTTTCATGGGCGGTTTCATGGGCGGTTTCACACTGATGCAGCTTTGGTGGAAGCTTCCCAGCGAAGAAGAGACTTGATGTCACTCGTGTTTCGAGATCAACCCATGTTCAGAGGCAAACCGCACTGGTTATCTCAATTCTGCCGTGCGAATGCTCTGATCAATGGTGATGCGAAACGATGGACAGAGTCGGTTGATAGCGGAGTTCAAAAATGCTCATGGATTTTCAATGAGCATTGATCCCGTATCTGCGAAACCCAATCGTTTGGTTTCTATTTCGTTCCCGCTTCCAACGATAGGCGCGGCAGCATGAGAAGGCAAGTTTCTGGGGCGTCGATCAACTGGATGCTTGAGAAGCAGGATTTCATAGCGATCGATCGATTGTTTAGCTCAAATAGCCGCCTTCACGGAAGCGGCAGCGTGACTTTCCAAGACGGAAAACCATGCGTCACCAGGCGGGCTGAAAAGCTACCGTTGACACCAACGACCTTCTATTTCTACCGTCCCGAATGCCGGTCTCCGCGGATAACCACGTATTTTCTGCTGTGAATGAACTAATAGGGTGATCGACGTGTTTCTCGTTAACACGTCAGAAAGAGCAAGATGCAACACAGACGCCAGACTCATCGCCAAACTTGTTCCAAATCTGCCCATTGGTGGTGTCTTGGTGGTCTCGTCAGTGCGCACCGAGGGGGGTTCGGTCAGTTGCTTTTGCTGCGACCTTGTTTTATCGCGATTCAATGTCTGGCAGTGCTTTCCATGGCGGGTTGTGCCACCAGCAGTTATCTCTCGCTTCGGGAAGATCGAGAAAATCCATTAGCCGCCAGCCTCCAGTTGTTCAGTAGTGAAGGCCCGGAGATCAGTAGCCGCACGCGTCGAACATTGCGACGTTTTGATCTAGAGGATCACTATCAATCCGATGCGTCGTCTTGCTTCGAATTGATTCGGCAACGTGTTGACGGTCACCCCGATTCAGATCTGATTTATGCGTTGAGTGAACTTTCTTATGTGGAGGGAAAGAAAGCGGAACGTCTAGGACGCCTGAGTGATGCGTTGAATCACTATGGGGTCTCGTTAACCAACAGCTACAACTATCTATTCAGCGATGAGCTGATGGCGGCTCGAAATGTTTATGACCCGCAGTTTCGCGCCGTTTGCGACCTCTACAACGAATCGCTCGAGGACACACTGCGAATTCTGTGCGCAGATAATCGACTAGAACCGGGGCAGACGTACACCATTGAAACGCCCGGAGGGAAATTCGTTGTCCGGACGGAGATGCGGGGGAAATGGAAAACGGATGAATTTGATCACTATGAATTTGTCAGTGATTACGCGATTGAAACCCTTCGGAATCGGCACACAACGTACGGACTTGGCGTGCCACTGATAGCGGTCAGAAAAGACGCTGTCGGAGCCAGCGAACAAGAAAAGTACTATGCCGATGGTCTCAGTTACAGCGTCACCGCATTGATGCGGTGTTTGGACAGCGACTCGGGTGGTAAGCATGGTGACACAACGACCTGTGTGCTCGAGTTCTTTGATCCTCTTACCGCAAATCAAGTCTTGCTGGCTAACGACTGGGTCCCTTTGGAAACCGATTTATCGACGCCGCTCGCATTTTTTCTTGACAGCCCTGAGTTTCAAAAGCGAAACCAAGCAACCGAGGGACTATTGAATCCGGCTCACTCGCAGAGCAAGCGTGGGCTCTACATGCTTGAACCCTACGACCCTGAGCGGATTCCGGTTTTGATGGTGCATGGGCTATGGTCAAGTCCTGTCACCTGGATGGACATGTTCAATGATCTTCGGAGTTTTCCTGAGATCAGAGAGCGTTATCAATTCTGGTTTTACCTCTTCCCCTCGGGTCAGCCGTTTTGGATCAGTGCGATGCAATTACGCAGCGATCTAGCGGCAATGCGAGAATCATTTGATCCGATGCACAGTGATGAGGCATTGGATGAGATGGTCTTGGTAGGGCACAGTATGGGGGGATTGATCAGTCGCCTGCAGACCATCGATAGCAATGATGATTTCTGGAACATTGTTAGTGACCAGAAGGTCTCTGGCGTTGATGAGGCTCTCGAGACAATTCAAGGTCCCACTGATGCAAAAAATAAGCTCGTCAGCACCCTTTTCTTTGATGCAAATCAATCCATTCAGCGTGTGATTACGATTGGTACCCCGCACCGTGGCAGCGAGTTTGCGAATGCCTACACGCGTTGGATCGCTCGTAAATTCATTCGACTGCCGAAGATTTTGACCAGTTTTGGCGACCGATTGGCGCTTGAAAATCCGAAGTTATTCCGAGATACCGAGATGCTGACGGTTGCTAATGCCATTGATTCATTGGCCCCCGAGTCACCAATTTTTCCAGTGATGATGCGAGCTGAGAAAAATCCAAATGTTAAGTACCACAATGTGATCGGTGTTTTAGAAAATTCATCATTCATCTCTGGAAGAGATCGTCGGGGTGATGGTGTTGTCGACTACGATAGCGCCACAATGAATGACGTTGAGAGTGAACTGGTTGTCACAGCCAATCACACCGATGTTCACATGATCGGAAAGACAATTTTCGAAGTCCGGCGAATCCTTCTGGAGCATCTTGACGAAGTTGATGCAAAAGATCGGGTGGCTTCGGAAGACGAAGCGTCCGTGCTCGCGTCTGATCGAATCGCTGAGGGTCTGCTGCCGCAAGAGGGCGATAGCAAACTGCTCAGGCGTTAAGGTTGTCTTTTGTACCTAGTTGCCGAGGTAACGACTGAGCGGACCTTGGGTAGGTTGTTGAGATGCGAAAGTTTTCTTGATTCGGCCAACCAGCAGTGTCCGCGGGATTAGTTCCTCTTTGCTTTGTTCATCATGGTTTGAATGCTCGGAGGCGGTTGTCTTTCTAGTGTCGTTGGATGCAGCGTTGGAATCTCGCTGATTGGATGCAATTGTTTTCAGGCGGTTGATGGGGCGTTGCCCCAAGGGGCTCGAGCGTGTTTGCTCGCAGTTCCCGTTTTTAGGAACCACATCACTGCTCTGGGACCCAGTGGAAGTTCTCTGGTGACGGTCTGTTGAGGACTGGTTTTTAACGGCGTGTGTTGGTGCGAATTTTGAATGGACTGAGTGCGGCACGCGGCTTTTGGCTTTTCGATGCGGCTTTTTCGGCATAGTCTTGGCTTCATTGTTTGAAGATGAAGACTCAGTTTCCGTTGCCGTAACCTGCTTGGGCGGAGCGTTGATCGACGGTAAGGGATCTAGTTCACCGCGAACCACTCGGATTTCCCTTGGTGCCTCGATGCCGAGGCGAACTGAATTTCCCCGAACCTTAACGATGGTGATTTTCACATTTTCACCAATCAGAATTTGTTCGTCTGCTTTTCGTGTCAGTACTAACATGGCTTCTCCTTTGCCTTTTTATCCAGTTACATCGTTTCCCATTGATCTTCATGGGATGTTGTAAGCACTCGAATGCATTTGCCGTGCCAAAGAACTGCGAACAGGTTGTCTGCCTGTCAGGAAGGAATGAAATCGCCGGAATTTGCGAGCTATTCGGAGCCAACTCTTTTGGCGATTCTGTTCTTGCGTGAATCACATTGCCATCAATTTGGTAAGAATTGCAAATCATGGAAAAAAGCCACACCGTTGAAATCGGAGTCTAGTAGGGAATTATCCCTGGTCACACCATTCGACAGGCGATCCGGAGCGATCTTGGGTTTTGCAGCGAGTGCGGTAGGTGTACCTCGATGTGAGCCAAACTCGACTAGGGGGCCTCAGTTGAATCGCTTCCAGGGACGTGCAGGGAAGTTGATGTGTGGTGTTTTGGGTCTGGATACGATTCAGGCAGAAGGTTGATCAAGGCGGTACCGGCGTGCTGTTGCTAGCTTTTGGGATTCGACTTGAGTGAAAAATGCGAATTAGATAATGTTTGTGCCACGCGAGGCTGTGAAACTTGACGAGGATGTCAGTTGCATCTTGAGCGGCCTAGCTTTTCCGAATGTCTTACTCGCACGAATTTCTCGGGCGAATCAGCCTAAGACTTTTCATTTTGTGACCGTTTGCCGGTTCAAAGGAGTGACCGTGATGCGTCTACCCATCGCGCCAAAGCGTGCATTGATTCAACAAGTTTGTGTGATCGTTATGTTGGTCACGACGTTCGCGATTTCTTTTGCCCCGGAGGGGGTGGCTCAGTCCGTTGATCGCTCAGCATCACCCAATGATGTTGTGGCTGTGGTCAACGCTGATCCGATCACTCGTAACATGCTTTCCGAAGCAACCGTTCAACGGTTTGGGGATGAAATATTAGAGAACATTGTTAATCGATATCTCATTCTGCAAGAATGCAACGAGCGTGGGATTGAGGTGACCAAGCAGGAAGTCAGCGGCGAGATTCGTCGTTTGGCTGGAAAGTTTGGTCTGTCGATGGAAAGCTATCTCAATTTGCTCGAGGAAAATCGACAGATCACGGCGAGCCAATACAGCCGAGAGATCATTTGGCCCATGCTTTCGCTTCGTAAGTTGGTTGCTGATCAAGTTGAGGTGACGGATGAAGAATTCACTCGAGCCTATTTGTCTCAATTTGGAGAGGCGGTCAAGTGCCGGCTGATCATGGTTGAGGATCGCGCGAAGGCGACGGAGTTGCATCAGCAGGCGATTTCGAAGCCGGAGTTGTTCAATCAACTGGCCAAGGAATTTAGTGAGGATGAGGCGAGCGCGAGTGTCGGTGGGTTGATTCCTCCGATACGTCGATACAGTGGCGACAGTCGGTTGGAGGATGCTGCGTTTGCTCTTTCCAACGGTGCGGTTTCTCAGGTTCTGCAATTGGGCGATCAGTGGATTTTCCTGCAGGCCGTTCGCCGGATTCCAGCTTCGACACCAAGTCCGCAATCGCTACCAGCGATTAAGGAGCAGATCAACGACCGGATCCGAGACGAGAAGGTTCGTGCCGCGGCGGGCGATTTATTTGCACGATTGCAGCAAAAGGCACAGGTCGTCAAAGTTCTCGGTGATGAGCAAAATGAAAAGCAATACCCCGGTGTTGCCGCAATCATCAATGGTCAGCAAGTTCTGGTTTCGCAGGTCGGTGGTGAGGCAATCAAACGCTATGGACAGGATGTGCTAGAGGGCGAAATTAATCGCAAGCTTTTGGTTCAGGCTTTGCGAGCTGAGAAAAAGCGAGTTTCTCAGGCAGATTTGGACCAGGAAATTGCCGAAGCGGCAATTGGTTTTGGTTACGTGGAAACAGATGGGTCACCCAATCTGAGTGCTTGGTATGAATCGATAGCAAGTGATGCCAAGACCACACCTGAGCTGTATATCGAGGATGTGGTTTGGCCGAGTGCTGCATTGAGGAAGTTAGTCGAGGAAGAAGTCGAGGTAACTCAGCTTGATCTCGACAATGGTTTTGAGTCTGCCTATGGCCCCAAGGTCGAGGTGTTGGCGATCGTCTTGTCGGATCAACGAACGGCACAGAAGGTCTGGGAAATGGCTCGCGACAATCCAACCGATGTCTTTTTTGGTGGTTTGGCCGAGCAATACAGCGTCGAGCCGGTATCCTCGAGTAACCAGGGTAAGGTTCCACCCATTCGAAAGCATGGTGGTCAGCCTGCGGTGGAGAGGGAGGCATTCAGCCTGCAGCCCGGTGAGTTAAGTGGAATCATCGCTACCGGTGGAAAGTATTTGGTGCTCAGGTGTCAGGGTTACACCGAGCCAGTTGTTTCGGACAAAACCGTTGTGCAGGCAGAGTTGCTGCGAGACCTGTCGGACCGAAAGACAAAGCGAGCGATGACCGCCAAGTTCGAAGTCTTAGTGAATGATGCCGAGATCGATAATCTTTTGGAAGTTGAGTCCGTACCACGTGTTGCGGCGAATCCCTCTGCTGATCGTTAGAACCCCTGCGATTAAACGGGCTGCAATCACTCAAGTCATTGTGATGGGATTCCCCAATTTGGAGTCCGGAGTGTCTTGGGGTGTTAATCGCAGCGACGAGGTGCCCGATGAAATACATCGGGCTTTTTTTTGTTTGTTGATTAGGAAAGGAAATGGTTGCCGCTTGTTGGTTGCCAATGATTGGGTGAGCGACAGAGACGGGGTAAGAGACAGAGACGGGGTGACTGTTTCAGGATCACTTGGCCCACGGCCTTGAGCGCTAATTGCAATTTTCTGATTGGATTTCGGTTCACGGATTTCGGTTCACGGGTTTCGGTTCACGGGTTTCGGTTCACGGGAAATTATCGGTTCTACTTTGAGCTGTGTTCATCGTCTAGTCGCCATTAAGATTGCTTGAAATAGGTGAGTGGTTGTGATAGCGGTCGCATCAACGATGGTTCGCTTTGGAACCGGTTCGCATTGGATTGTTGGGCAGGGTTGGAGCCTCGTTGGGAGTCGGTCCCTGTCATAAATTTTGGCGACCCCTGTGCGTCATCTAAACTTCTGTTGACAATAATTCCTAAACCTTCGTTTGACCCTTTTGCGATAAGCAAATCATGAGTGAGCAATTTAATCAGGACAGGCCAAATATCGACGCACCCGCGATTGATATGCCCACCACCGATCCAGTTCCGGAACCCTTCGAGGTTAAATTTGCTGCGCGTGTGGATCGTTTGCCACCGTACATGTTTGGCCGGATCAATAATTCGCTTTACCAGAAACGCCGGGCTGGCGACGACGTGATCGACTTGGGGATGGGGAATCCATCGGATCCCCCCAATCCTTCGGTGATACAGAAATTGGCCGATGCCGCTGCGGATCCCGGAAACCATGGTTACAGCAAGTCCAATGGGATTGTGAACCTTCGTCGGGAAGTCGCGAGTAAGTATTTTTTGAAATACGGAGTCCGTTTGGACCCAGAGAACGAAATTATTGCTTGCCTTGGGAGCAAGGAAGGCTTTTCGCACATGTGCCTCGCGTTAATGGGGCCTGGCGATACGGCAATGATTCCTTCGCCGTACTTTCCCGTCCACATGTACGGGGTCATTTTAGCATCGGGCAACGTGGTATCGCTTGATGTGGCTGATCCAGATCGTTTTTTGAAGAATGTGGCGTACACTTGTGAGCACTTGGCACCACGTCCCAAAGTTCTGATTGTCAATTATCCCCACAATCCGTCTTCGGCGGTGATTGAGTTGGATTTCTTTGTGGAAGTGGTTCGTCTGGCAAAAAAATATGGCTTTCTTGTCATTCATGATTTTGCTTATGCCGACGTGGCCTTTGACGGTTACCAGCCACCAAGTTTTCTTGCTGCACCAGGTGCCAAGGATGTTGGTGTCGAGTTCACCACGATGAGCAAAGGTTACAATATGGCCGGTTGGCGTGTTGGATTTTGCGCGGGGAACGCCGATATGATTCGTGGTCTGGGTACCATCAAGGGGTACTACGATTACGGCATGTTTCAGGCGATCCAGATCGCGGCAATTGTTGCGTTGCGCGAGACCGAATCGAGCGTGGAGAACCAGTCAATTATTTATCAGGGTCGCCGTGATGTGCTTGTGAGCGGATTGCGAAGGATAGGGTGGACTGTTGAGCCACCAAAAGCGGGCATGTTTGTTTGGGCTGAGGTGCCAGAGCCCTGGCGTAGTTCGATGAGCACGATGGATTTTGCCATGAAGTTGCTCGAAGAAGGCAATGTGGCGGTCAGTCCTGGAAGCGGTTTTGGAACCGCCGGTGAGGGTTTTCTGAGAATGTCATTGGTTGAAAATGAGCAACGACTTCGTCAGGCCGTGCGGCAGATCGGTAAGTGCCTTGTGGGTAACTCGTAAAGAGTGCGATTGATGGTGTTGTGATTTCCAAGTCAATCCCCAGCCGTCAAGTGGACTTCCAGCCATCAAGTGGACTTCCAGCCATCAGTTGGACTTGCAGCCACCAAGTGGTGGTCTTTGGTCAGGTTCACGGATTCTTGACCCCGTCCATTTTTTTATGGGATGCACTGTTTCCACTGAGAACAGCGGGCGAGAGTGAGTTGCTCTACAATGAGCCTTCACTGGTTACCGAATGTTTTTGCGATTTTCAGGTGTTGAATGTTTTCTTGCTGCCGTTTTTGCATCACCTTGGTGTTTGTCAGTGCCTTGGTTTCATGGGTTTCTGCTGAGCATACGGTTCTGCTGCATGGCAAAACTGGCTTGGTGAAATTTGAGCCCAATGGAACCGTCTCATGGCAGATGCGTTGGGGGGGAATTCATGATCTGCATCTTTTGACTGATGGCAAGATTCTCACACGCGAAGGAGGTGCCGCGGTCGTGGAAATTGATCCCGCGAGCAAGCAGGTGGTTTGGCGATATGACTCATCAAAACAGAATGGCAATGATGGCAGGGCGGTTGAAGTGCACGCCTTTGAGCGTCTCGATGATGGCCTGACGATGATTGCCGAGTCGGGTGTGGCTCGTATCATCGAGGTTGATCGTGAAGGGGAAATCAAGAATTTAATTCCACTGGTTGTGGACAATCCCAGCACGCACAGCGACACTAGGCTCGTCCGGTCAACGCCACAGGGAACTTATTTGGTCGCTCACGAGGCAGATGGAAAAGTTCGTGAGTACGAAAGGGGTTCCGGGAAGGTAGTTTGGGAGTATGAAGTACCTCTATTCGGGCGGAAATCCAGACCCGGTCACGGGCCTGAGGCATACGGAAATCGCCTATTCACCGCTGTTCGTGTTGATAGTGGAAACACCCTCATTGCGACGGGAAATGGTCATGGAGTGATTGAGGTAACGCCGGATAAGCAAGTTGTGTGGCAGATTCAGCAGAATGATTTATCAGGAATCTGTTTGGCTTGGGTTACCACCTTGGAGGTATTACCGGACGGTAACCTTGTTTTGGGGAACTGCCATGCTGGACCTGGGCAGCCGTTGTTGATTGAATTAGAGCGAAAGACCAAGCAAGTCGTTTGGCAATTTGATCAACACAAAGCGTTTGGGAATGATGTTTCCAATTCGTTATTAGTCGATATGGTCGGAAAATCAGTGAGATAAACAGTTTAGTTGTGGTCCTTGCTACAACTTCGTTACGAATGACATCACATCGGTGAGCCGTCGTCGAATTTTTCAATAATGTTCTCTTAGGAGTGAATGATGAAACGTGGATTGATTTCTCTTTTTTCAATGTTGATGGTAGCCTCGTTTGCTTTCGGGCATTGCCAAGTTCCCTGTGGGATCTATGGCGATCAGATGCGATTTGAGCAAATGCTTGAGGATGAGCACACCATTTCCAAGGCTCAGATGCAATTGAATGAACTGAGCGAAGGTCCTATGGATGCTCAGTCGATTAATCAGATTGGTCGTTGGATTGCGGCGAAAGAAGAGCACGCAACGAAGATTCAACAGACGATCGCAAGTTACTTCATGGCACAGCGGATCAAGGTTGATAACCCAAAGTATGTGAAGCAGTTGACGGCCGCGCACTCGGTGATTCTGCACGCAATGAAATGCAAACAATCTGCTGATCCCGCGACGGCAAAAGCATTGGAGAAGTCAATTTTCGATCTCTATCGCGCCTATGAAGGCAAAGAGCCAGATTTCGAACACACTCACTAGCTTTCGCAGAAGCTCAAGCATGAATCATAAGAACCATGATCCCGGGGATCGTGGTTCTTTTTTTGGATAGGGATACTTTTCGACTTTCACCGGCGAGTTAATTGACCCTGCACCAGAGTTTTGATTTTGAACACGGCGTCCCCCGCAGTGATGAATAAAGACTGTCTCGCAGGCCCCGCAAACGTTACATTCGCGGTCCATCGCCTAGGCACAGCAATGGTCGTGATTTGATTTCCTTCTTGATCGAACACCATCACTCCGCGTCCTCCGGTCAGGTAGACGTTTCCATCGGTGTCGATGGTCATGCCGTCGCTACCAAATTCGCAGAAAAGTGTTTTTTTGGCGAGTTGGCCATCCTTGTCAATTCGGTAGCGATAAGTGCGGTTGGCGTTGATGTCAGCAACGTAAAGGATTCGTTGCTGTTGGTCACCAATGATGCCATTGGGTTGTGTCAGATCGGTGGCTACTTGGGATAGTGAGCCTGAAGGACTCAAGCGATAGACCGCTCTTGGGTGATCGTTTGAGATGGTCTGTGTCCAATAAGGTCGTTGGTAGAGAGGGTCAGTAAAATAGACGGATCCATCATTGTCGACCCAGCAGTCGTTTGGTCCACCGAAGGATTGATCCTCAAAACTTTTGGCAAGGATCTCGAACTCCTTCGTTTGGATGTTGATTCGCCACAGCTCATTTCGCTCATCCGCGCAGGCGATCATTTGCTCGTTGTCGATATAGAAAAGTCCGTTACTGCGACCGGATGGTTGAAGCCAGGTCGTTACTTTGTCAGTTTTAAAATCGTAATAAAGGATTCGATTGTTTGGCTGGTCAGTGAAGAAAACATTCCCGCGTTCGTCACTGGTAGGGCCTTCGGTGAATTTGAAGTCATCTGAGATAAGTTTCAACGTTGCACCCGGCGCAACAATCTGTGCACTTGCCACAGGATGAAGCTGAACAACAAGGGCAGCAAACCAGGCGGTTTTCAGGGTAGTGAGTAAAGCTGACATAATTCTGGCTAGCATTCGTTGTCGATTCTTTTGATGTGACTTGATTGTGATTGGCAGCGAAAGGGTACGGTGTGAGCAGTTGTTGGCTCTCGTTAGACGAAGTTTAATTGATTGGCTCGTTGACCGCAGTGTTTTGTGTCGCTCCGTAAGACTTGTCCGGCTGTCTCGCTTGATGAGCTTGATTGTTCCTCAGTTAATGTGTTCGCTAGCTAGTGTGTTATCTCATTATTCTGTTCAGGCGATGGTTCCTTGCATCGCTGAAGCCACTCGTATTGGAAGCAATTTCGTGATGGAGGCGGTGCAGGGAATACTTGTAGCGTTTGGTCGTTGCGACTCGGTGAGAGGTGTTTTCAGTGGATGGATTCGACGTTGGGGAAGTTCTCGAAGAGTGTGGGAGTTTTTCAAGGTAGCTATCAATAAGGCCACGTCAGGCAAGCGTCTTGCTTCAACGCCTCACGCAGTGGAACCAAATGGCAGGTTATCCGGCTGCAGTTTGTTGTTTTTTGTCAAGTTGTCTTGTAGTGATTGACGGTGGAGTGGAGTGGAGTGGGGCTGCAAATTAGATTTCTGTTGCGCTATTCAGGCGATTGAAAAATCGACGGTGTCAAAGCAACAAGCTAACGGATCTGTTACGTTACCATTTGCTGGCCTGTTGGCTGACCTTGTCAATGGGCAGTCATTTTTGGTGTGGTTTGTAAAACGGTGAATTCATGATTGGTTATCAGAATACGCAACCAGCATGGCTGATGCGTGTGGTATTAGCTGTTTCCATCTTGGTATCACTGTACGAGTCAAGTATGCCGAATGATTTCATTCGAGGCGCTTTTAGTTGGTCGTCCTCGATGGCCCTGGTGCTTGCTCTCCTCGCGGTTCTGGTGCTTTTTTATTCTCTTACCGTGAGGATTCAAGGGCCGCGATTGCTGGTTCGTTTTGGTCCCGGAGTGATTCGCTTTTCCTTCGCTCTCAACACAATTGAAGATGTGCGGTGCGTAAAAACGAGTTGGCTTAATGGGTGGGGGATTCGTAAAATTCGCGGGGGTTGGCTGTTCAACGTTTCAGGTTTTGACGCAGTTGAAATTCGTCTGACCAGCGGTAAGGTTTATTGGATTGGGACCAATGATCCACAGGGGCTAGCTGCCGCATTAACTGATTGCCTTCAATCAACACCGTCAGATAAGGATTGAAGGACTCGGTGAAATGCCTCGTTGTTTGATCGTCGCCTCACGAAGTGGTTTTGTGTCGATCCCCAGGGCGGACAAGAGGCCCGCTTGCAACAAGAGGCCCACTTTCAACAAGAGGCCCGTATTGAACGAGAGGCCTTGATGGTTCAGGAGAGTTGATACAGGTTGCGAAGTCGATGGAGGGGTGCGATTTGCAATCACTTGCCTTGACGGCGATTAGGAGTCATTATTTCAGCGAAGTTTTTTAACTGTAACGCTTTCTACTGAGATTCTTTTACTGAGATTCCTTTACTGAGTTATGGCGTCTTTGTTGACGGTTGGTCTTTGCGTTGCAGTAGCTTTCTTCAACCGGCTGATCAAGTTGGGTATCTGTTTTTTTGAGGAGAAGGGGTTTGTCGTTTTATTATGTTGAGACAACAAAAGGAGAAACAATTCTGGTTGCGGCATCAGGTGTGGTAGGTGGTTCGGCATCTAAGCCAGAGGAGACGCAAGAGATGGTCGCCAAAGAGTTGATCAATCTCTCTGAAGTCAATCAATGCCGTAAATGGTTCTCACAGGCGAAAAAGTCGAACCCTCCGAAGGTTAGCAGCTTTTGGTTGCAGCAATTCCTTCAGCACTGGTCCGGGCTAAAGGTTTCTCAGGGGGCTGTGATTGTTGCCGCTTGGGAGTGCGGGTTTGTCGTCGATCAGGATCCAGACAGTCGGACTGCTAGTGCATCGATTGGTGTTGCGATGGAAAGCATTAACGAATTTGATTGTGGATGCGGCCATCCGTAGGGTTTAGCAATTCGTCTGACGTGGCGTTGATTTTCTTTAGCGTCTCATTCTGGTGCACTTTCGGAATAATGATCTCTCGGCCCCCGGCCTCGAGTCGATTCATCCTTCCAATATTCACCCCGGAAATCAGACGAAGGCGTCATTGTGTTGTGGCATGGTTTTGGTTCGGACGAGGGGGCCCTAAAGGAGGCTTGAGAAACTCTTCGAGCTAATGCGAAGCGGTCACTGCGCGAAGCTGTTTCAGTTCGGGGTGGCCAACGTCGATCTGTCAGGTTTGTCGATTTCGGCTGTTTCGATGCCGCGTTTTAGAATGATTTCGGCCCAACCCGAAATCGATGTAGAGGCCAACTCGCTCGGGGGCAACACCTCTTGCACGCTTGACCAGCAACGGATCAAGCGGTTTCTACGAGTCAGTCGGTGACTGAGTACCCCCTAGCAGAGTCGAACTGCTGTTTCTGGACTGAGAATCCAGCGTCCTGGGCCACTAGACGAAGGGGGCTGAGGTTTTATTGTTCCTATCCTCGATCTTTTTGCAACGAAAGTCCGGTAATTCTCGCTCACGTTTCGTATCTAGTTCGATGGTGCAGTTGATCATTCCGAATAATCCACATCAGCGTCTCACGCTAAGGGGGCTTTCAGTTTCAGGAGAATTCAGCGGCATGACACCAACGGCACGGTGTAAGTTGATTCCTGCCGCCGGGTGACGTCATAAGGAACTGGGCTGGCGGTGATGCATCCACCTGGGGGTCGTTGTGCTTTAACTTCGAGGGTAAATCTTACCTTGGAGGCGTTGCCCGGCCGTGAAAAATCAATCGATGCAACAAACATCGGCTTGGTTAGTTGGCACGGTGGTCCGCTTTCGCTGACCAATTGGACTTTGCAGATTGAAGCCACGGCGAAGGTTCTTTATGAGCTTCTCTGCCTGACCCTGCCCCGTGGGAGCAAGCCTGATGGCCGGTGTAGGCGTGGGAGGGGGCCTACAAAGAAACACACCTCACGACGAAAACCATCCTCTCAAAAGATATTTTCCCCGGACACATCGAAAAAATCTGGCTCACGACACTCTTGTAAGAACGGTGGCAAGAGGAAAGGACGTGCGTGAGCGATGGAGATGGTCTGTCAGGCGGTTAGTAACGAACAATTTGAAGAATGGGAGGACGAAGAACCACGGGTTCCCTGCTATAACCAAGCCCAGCCCCGGCAACGATGGGAGCTTCCTTGGGGGAACCACAAGAACCGGACCCCATCGGCTTCCATCGAGTCTCGGCAGAATTGGGCGGTGAGGGAGTGTGGGATTCTGAACATGAATCATCGGTATGCTCAGCCGACCCATGAAGCGGTGGTCAAGTTCAGCGAGATTCGCACGATCCCAGAGTTTTGGGAATTCCATGAAAAGCTACGACGGCAAGCAGGCTACTTCGCCACGACAAGGGCGGTGGAACTGGCCGTTTACTTCGTGCGGGAGATCGAACGAAACAATCTGATCCATCTGCATCTGCTCATCAGAACCAGCATGGATGATCCGGCAGACGTGTTGGGGAAGATCGTGCAGAAGGCCAGCGGAACTATGGCGGAATTGGCCCATTGTGAGAACATCCGGTCGGTGGCCGCCATCGCAAGAGCGACGGGACTATCGAGGCCCACCATCTACGACGTGTTGAAGACCGAGCCGGCGTTGCAAAAAAACTAATTCGGAAATTCCGAAGTGTTTCCCTCCTGCGAGTTCCGCCCCCCTAGCCTCCCTATCGGCTAAGGGGGCTTCTTTTTTTGTATGGACGATGAAACCAGACCGATGACCCATAACGACAACTTCCCAGCGGGACGGATCGCCGGATTGATCCGAGTCTCGACCGACAAGCAGGACAATGACCGACAGAAGAAATCATTCAGCCGGTTCCAGACGCAGCACAAGCTGCAAATCGCTCCCATGTTCGAGGACGTGGGGTCCAGAGACAAAGCCGACAAGCGGGAGCAGTTCCAACTGCTGCTCGATATGGTGCGGAACGAAATGCTTGACTGGATCGTGGTCGAGTCGCAGTACCGCTTCGGAACCAGTGGGCCGCATGAATGGGGCGAGTTCCTTTCGACTCTCCGCAAGGGCGGCTGCCGGTTGTGGTCGATCATCGAGAACCGTTGTCTCTCTGATGAAGACGACACCACCGTGCTGACCACCACGGTCAATTCACTGGCTTCCCGACGAGAGCAGAAGGTAAAGGCCGACCGGGATTAGTCCAAGAAGATCGTGCAGGCCAAGGCCGGCGAATGGACGGGCGGCCCGGTTCCCTACAGTCTGGATGTCGTGTGCATGAGCGGCAAGAAGATCAAGTGGCGAGTGGTCATCGAAGGGTGGAGCCACCGCTTGAAGGTCTGCCCGGATGGGAAGGAAGAACGGTTCGACGGCAAAGATAACTTCCCAGCGAAAGAACGGAACGACAAGTTCTATCTGGCTCCGTCGATCCGCACCGAACGCTTGGAGGCGGCGAGAAAAATCTTTGAGTGGTATGCGACTGAAACCATCAGCTTCAACAAGATTGCCGTGCGGCTGAAAGAGATGGAGGTCGATCCAGTGCGAGCCGGGGCATGGTCAAGCGGCTTCGTCAGCAAGTTGCTGTTCAATCCGGTTTACATCGGTCTGCCGGCCTACAACAAACGCTCCAACAGCCGGTTTAGCGAGTTCGTCGAGGGCGAATACCGAACGGCTCCCTGAAAGAAGAACGGCGACAGCATCAATGGTCGCCAGCGTGAACCGGATGATTGGATTCAACCTGATGAACCCGTCTTCGACGTAATCGTGCCGCTGGACGTGTGGGAGAAGGTTCAAGAAAAGATGAACGACCGGGAAGTTCACAAAAAGACCAACCGTGGTGACGCTCACTGGTTGTCTGGGTTGCTCTACTGCGGCAAGTGTGGCGAGAAAATGTCAGGCGACAAAGCCTGCCACGACTACATCTGCAAGACTTACAAGGTCAACGGGAAGAAGAACGAAAGCGGCTGCCAGTGCTTCCGTGTTCCCAACGCCGAAATCGAGCCGATCTTAGAATGCTACTTTGAAGAAGTCGGCCATCGGTTGAATGTGATGGTGGCTGCCGACCAGAACTCATCGCTGGTCCATGCTCTGTTCACCGAGAGTTGGATGAAGGAGTGCGAACTGCACTACGTCTACATGAAGATGACCGACTTCATCACGGCCAATCTCGCCCAAGGCATTCACTACATCGACGATAGCGAAGTCATCATCGACCAAGACACGATGGATGTGTATGGCGAGATCACGCTGGAAGAAATCTACAACGAAGCCTACGCCAGCAACGCCAAGATGCTGCAAGAGAAACTGGCCGAGAAGGAAGCCGAGTTCGACCGCCTGTTCGAGCGATACAAGTCATTGAAGACCGAGATGGCAAGAGAACGGGCCGACGCCGAAATGGGGATGATCGAAGTCGAGATCAAGAAGTTGAAAGGTCAGTTGGAACCGCTGGTCGAACAGTATCACGAAGTTCTGGATGAATCGAAGCGACTGGCCGCCGCCTACGAGTCAGCCTTGGAAACCGTGAAGGGCAACGAGAACCGCCGCAAGGGGGAAGTCGTTCGTCAGTTGATCGACAAAATGATCTGCCGCTTCGACGACGACAGCCGGGAACTGATCGACGTGGAGATCATCCCCAAAACCGGCCATCCGTGGAGTTCACAACGAAACTACGGCACAACATAGCTTTGCATCTTTCCACTTCCAGTCTCGATGCCTGTCTTGAGTGGGGCAGACGTTCGGTCCTTTCACGCTTACGGTTGGCTTTGCGGACGGTTGACCAACTGAAAGGAATTGCATTCAGGAAAATGCAAGCTGGTCTAGTTTGTGTTTTGGCTACCTTCGTGTCGTTCTATTTCAAGCAATCTCCGCTTCCGCTCGATACCCCATCGGTAACCACCCAGTTCTCCGTTGCTGCGAATCACACGATGGCAGGGTATGAAGAACGCGATGGAGTTTGCGCCACACGCGTTCGCTACTGCTCTTGCTGCGGTGGGTCTACCGATGCGATGGGCAATGTCAAGATATGTTCGCACTTGGCCGACTGGGATCTGCAGCAGTTCGGTCCAGATTGTGATTTGAAAAGAAGTGCCATTTAGAACCAAGGGCAGGTTGTTCATCCAATGCAGGTTCTGGAGACTATTTATGGCTTCCAGCAGATCTGGGTTTTTGATCTCTGGATGACTCGGAGACCCCTTCTCTGATTGGGTTATAGAATGGTCACCAAAGGAAATCGCAGAAATACCAAGCTGACTGAGGTAAACCGCGGCAGGTCCTATCTGAGTGGCAACTGTAAGCTTCATGATGGTCGGTCGGATCACGTTGGATGGATCAACGTCAGTTAAGCGTTTGCACTGCCGTGCTTCGATTGGGGTGGTATGCGATAAAGAGGATCTGGGAATGCGGCGAACACGCCTTGAGTCAGTTTGTCGATGAGAACCAGACCACTCTTGGCACCAATAGAATTCTACTTCGCAATGTTGAAGCACTTGGTAAGGTAGAGCTCGTAAGCAACTTGGCGATCTACTTCGAGGCTTGAAGCATCATTTCCACCGCCTCGTTACCTAGCATTCCGATGCGAATTCCAGCTTGTTCTGCTTTTGGGGTAAGCCCAACGATTTTGGAGTCAAGCAAGTCCTCGGGGTCAACGAGTGGGCGTTGCGGAGTTCCCTTTGCGATGGCGATTGCCTGACCAAATTCCCCCGCGGTTTGGAGATCATAGATACCGCAGCCGACGATTCCATAAGGGGTCATGATCGCACAGTACTGACCACCGATCCAGCGATGGCTCAGGCCGTTTGCGCATCCGTTTTTAAAATCCATCGGTTTAGTGACACTTTGTGGAAGGATGTCGTTCATCACAATGTTCTCGTTGGGGGATGGATGCGTCTGGCAGCCGTTTGGGTAACCCTAACGGGGCTAGTGCTTTGGGAAAAAAGGATTCTTTTGTTCGGATTTTTCAATCTGAGCAAGCTTTGCAGGCTTCAAGAAATGTTAGCGGAATCATAACCGGAAATGTGTTGGAAGGTTACAATTCGTCGATGGAGAGTCCCGATGAAAGATTGGCTTTTTTCTCTGTCGTTTCAGGCCAATAAAACTCACCGTTTGTTCATCTCTGTGGGGGTTGGATGGTCCGGTGCTGTTTCCAACTGAAGGGATTTCGGCAAGAATGGGTACCGTGTCGAACGAAGTGTGATGATGACGCAACGTTGATTTTCCTCAAACTTAAAAAAAATAGATGAATCCCATAGAGCGATTTTCGTTTGGTGTTGGAGACCGGTTTGCTCATCAGGCCAAGGCACAGTTGCGCGCTTTTCAGAAACTCGCGGTGGATGGAACTCATGTCGCCCCGGTTTGGAACAAATCAAATCGCGAGCACACCTTTGTCGGTTCGGTTCCTCAAAGTGTATTCGACGCGGCGAAAGTGGCCATCGAGGAGCTGGAGTGGACAGATCCTTGGTACGTCGACGCTGATCACATTCAGTTGGCCACCGTGGATCAGTACCTGTCCTGCTCTGATTTCTTCACCATTGACGTTGCGGACTCCATTGGAAAGGACCCGGAACCGGGTGCTATTGAAGCGTTTGTTAATCGACATCCGGAATTGATTGGGACCCACTCAATTGATGGTGTCAGTGAGCCGATGACCATCGCGCAATCGGATGTTGAGTCGGTGGCGGCTACCTATCTTCTCGCGGTGCGTGAGGCAGGCGAAATTTACCGGCATATCTTGTCCACCAAGGGTGAGAACGGTTTCATCCCGGAGGTATCGATGGATGAAACCGATTCCCCGCAGACGCCTCCGGAGCTGTTGATTATCCTTGCCGCATTAGCGGATGAGGGCGTGCAGTTGCAGACGATTGCCCCCAAATTCACCGGGCGATTCAACAAGGGCGTTGACTATGTTGGGGACTTGGCACAATTCGAGAAAGAATTCAATGACGATCTTGCGGTGATCGCGCATGCGATCCAGACGTATGGACTGCCATCGAATTTAAAACTCAGTGTGCATAGTGGCAGCGATAAGTTCAGTCTGTATCCCATTATTCGCCGTGCCTTGGCCGCAACAGGTGCTGGAGTTCATTTAAAGACTGCGGGAACAACCTGGCTTGAGGAATTGATCGGTCTGGCTGAAGCTGGTGGAGACGGGCTTGAGTTGGCAAAGGAAATCTATGCGTATTCATATGAGCACGTTGACGAACTTTGCGCACCCTATGCCTCGGTGATCGATATTGATCAATCGCAGTTACCCGATGCTCAGACTGTCGCACAGTGGTCCGGCAAACAACTGGCAAATGCGATTCGACACGTACCTGATCATGCCGAATTCAACGCTAACGTCAGACAGCTTCTGCATGTTTCCTTCAAGGTGGCTGCCAAGGCAGGGGATCGTTACACCGACCTGCTGAAGAAACACGAAGAAATCGTTTCCAATGAGGTAACAAAAAATATTTACGAACGACATCTCAGGCCGCTTTTCATCGGTTGATAACCATCAGTTGAAGTGCTGGTTCGTCAAATTACCTGCGAGGTAAACGGACAAGCTCTTCTCCAATTTGGAATCTTTACCCGTCGGGTCAGGCACGATCTTGGCTCGCCCGAAGGTTACGTTCGCGGTGTGCTCACGACAAACGCGAGGAAGGTTTGGATTTCGAAGGTGGTCCCGGGCCAACACCAGATGAGTTCGGTTTCTCTTTGGGGCTTCGTATTGAGAACACAGTTCGGCTCAGGATTGTTTGTCCATCGTGCATTGGTCAGCTAGTCCGATCGTTCCCTTGGGTATGCGTGGAGCGGTGGCCAAGGCAATGAGGGTTGCTTTTGTACTGACCGCTTGCAACTCGGCTGAGTAGGGTGGTGAGGTTTTCAAGCTGGGAGGAAGCAAGCATGCGTCGATTTGAGTCCTTTAAAGTGTGTTCAGCGGTTTCTTAGCATCCCCAAACTTACTGAGGCTGCTGCCCATTCGATTGGCAATGGAAATGTAGAGACTGCAGAGTTTTCGATCTTCATCTGCCGATTCCGAGTAATCAAGAACCCGACCGGTCTCCAGTTTTTGATCCAGTCCACCGGCTAATAAAAGGGGAACACGGGTGGAATCATGGCGACTTCCAGACCACATGTTGTTGACGAACATGAGGCATGAGTGATCGAGGACAGTACCGTCCGCTTCTTGCATTGAATCCAATTTGCCAGCCAAGTAAGCGTATTGTTCACAATAGAATCTGGAGATTTTTTCCCAGTCCTCCGAGGTGTCATTGTGTGAGGCGGAATGATGGGCATTTCGTACACCAAGGAAAGGATAGAACAGTCCTGAGATGTCACGACACAGAAGCAGACTTGCGAATCTTGTTCTGTCGGTTTGGAGTGCCAATGCTACGATGTCACACATCAAACGCATGTGCTCTCGTATATCCTCCGGCAGTCCATTTTCTGGTCGAGACATCATCGCAGGTGAAGTGCCCGTTTGGACGCTGCGCTGCTTTGCTTTTTCTTGTCCATCCCGCATTTTATCACTGCGTTTTTCCACCTCCCTGACGCTGGACAAGAATTCATCGAGCTTGACGCGATCGGCCTGGCCGACCGACCGGCGGATATCTGCCGCATGTTCGCTGACTCGATCCAGAATACTTTTGTTACGTCGGCTGCCTTGGTTGTCGAACAGGCTGTCGAAGGCGAGCGATGGATAGACTTCCATGGGGACCGGGGAGGTCGCATTTTGCCAAGAGATATGGGAGCTGTAAGCCATCGAGAAGTTGGTTTCGTGGTAGCCGGTGATTGGCTGTTCACAACCCAACACCATGCTGGGGACAGTGGTTTCTTGTCCAAGCTGATTGGCGAGCAATTGATCGATGCTGATTCCACCTTTGAGTTCGGCACCTTTTTGAAGTGCCGCACCTGAGAGGATATTTCCGGTTTGTCCGGGGTGAATTCCGACCCCATTTGCATTCTGGTTGAAGAGGCCTTGTACGACGTTCAGTTTCTCTTTGATTGGATCAAGGGGCATCAGGCTCTTGCCCAAAAGCATTTCCTTTCCGCGACCCTTGGCCCACCAATGAGCCGTATGCACACCACAGGCCATGAAAAGAACTGCAAAGCGTTGTGGGTAAAGTTCAATGTCTGATTCGTTCCGTTTTTCCATTCCCCAAACCGAGCGAGATTCCATCCAAGGAAGTGCGATGGTGGTTCCCGCTCCTTTTAGCAGAGTTCGGCGGTCGATTCTTGCGCTGCGGGTCCGGTGTGCGGTCATGGTTCAGTTTGGTGAATGGAATCTCGATGCTGGCTTGGAAGCCACTGGACAGGTCGTAACGAAAAAAAAGGCGAGGTTGAGGTGATCCTAGGGTTCTTTCTGTGACAGGAGGCTAGAGCTTCCTCGTTTTGTCCGAAACTGTGGACTGTTAATCAGAAGATGGATAAGACTTTTGAAGCCAGCATTCTGTTGGATTGCCGAGTTCACCATATTCTCTATAAGTTCTTCATCCGACAGTTCAATACTGCGGCCCAAGGCATAGCTTACTAGCTTCTTGCATGCGTTGGTAACGAACTCTTTCTGGCGATGCTTCTGAAGGTAGATTTTCAATGCCTTGATGCTGGCCAAATGCTCGTTGGCTTCGCTCTCTTCCTGACCCGGGAAAACAACTTTGACTTCGATTGGTCGCCCGCCCAAATCATGTGTTCGGCGTTCGCCGATTGGTCCGAATCCCTCGAATGCCAGTCCAATCGAATCAAATCTTTGATGGCAACCAGAACAGCTTTCATTTTCTCGATGCAGTGCCAGTGCTTCGCCGAGGGTCAGCGACCCCAGTGATTCTTCGTTGTTGGGTAGTTCTGGGACATCGGGTGGTGGAGCTGGAATCTTTTCACCAAGGAGATGCCGAATGACCCAGTATCCGCGTTTCACCGGACTGGTGCGTAGCCCTGGAGCGTTTTTCGTCTGAAAAACAGACATGCCAAGGATGCCCCCGCGTCCATATTTGGAGGCATTGGGGATATGTATCCATCCGCGAGCGGTCTCGGGATAGGGTATCCCGTAGTGATTGGCTAGAGAGCGATCCACGTAGGTGTCGTTGCCGATTAGCAGGTCCACAATGGGTCGATCATTCTGAATGAAGTCGTGGAGTAATTCGATGGGTTCTTCAAACATCGATTGCCGCAGTTGGTCATCGAACTGTGGAAAGCGTTCGCGGTCAACACTGTTGTGATTTTCGAAGCGGCGAAAGTTAAGCCAGTGCCCCCCGAACTCAATCGCCAACGCTCTGCTTTTCTCGTTATCCAACATCCGGTTGGCTTGCGTCACCAGTGTTTGGTTTTTGTTCAATTCACCTTGGCTTGCACGCTGATAAAGTACCTGATCCGGCATGCTTGACCAGAGAAAATAGCTGAGTCGATTTCCTATTTCGTGATCATCGAGTGGGATCACAGTTTTGGAGCGGGTCGCCAGATCAAGCCGGTAGCAGAAATAGGGTGACATCAGAATTGAAACGAGTGTGTCCTGAATAGCATCTTCATGGCTGAGTCCATCCAGTTCCCGTCTCGCTTGGTAAAAATCGTGAATCTCCGTTATCTCCCCAGCCTCAAGTGGCCGACGAAAAGCTTTTTGAGCGAAGTCGGTTATCGCGTTGAGGTGGAACGGTTGAGCTTCGAGTCGCTGAGATTCGACCGCTCGAATCTGCCGATTGATCTCATCGAAAAATCGGTCAATGGCGAGAAGTTCATCAGCACCGGCCTGGTTCTTAACCGCCTTTGCGCGATAGAGCGATCCGAGTTTTCGGATCTGCAATTCGTCGATTGAAGATCGATTTTCGGGCCTGGCAAAATCGAATTGGGGATCACGCATGTAACGTGAATCGGTTCGTTCAAACCAGAGGAAACCGTTGTACTGGCGTTCGGGGTCTGAGGTCAGGAAATGAAGGCAATCCCAAAGGCGATCGAGTTCACGCTGCTGTTGCGAATCGAGGATCAAGTCGTACAGTGGTCGGTCGTCGCGAAAGTAGCCCATCATGCTGTGGAATCCAGCACTCAGTAGACGGCCCCGCTCACCATCCTGCTTGCTGCCATCGTCAACGTAGTCCCTGCCACGTTCAGAGATGTAGAGAGCATCAGGGAAAACCGAGCAGAATGAGTTGACCGCCAGAGTCCACTGTTCCCGAGCCTTCGAGTTCTCCGGCGGATTGAGGGTGTTGTCGATCAGGGTTGATGTTCTTGGGTCGGCGTCCGTCGTATCGGATTGAGTCAATGGTTTCAGATTTGCAAGCCTTCGATGGGCACTGTATTGATGGTTCCTCCAGAGTACGAACGGTTGCGATCCAGCGTGTCCACCCTCGACCTTCAGGTTAGGAAATCGAAAAGTAAGTTGCTTCCTGATTTGATGCACCTCATCACGCAGTGACTCGCAACGTTGTTTGACGACTGCCTTGTTTTCGTTGCCTTTTGGGAGCGCGTTCCATTTTGATTGTAGGTAAGCAATCGGGTTCGCATGATGCCCGGATGAGTGAAGCAGATTCCAGATGATGCTGAGGTATTTTGGACTGATTGATTGTTCATTCGCCAATTCACTGATTCTTTTCGAGTCCGGTAGGTCCGAGGCAATTTCTTGCTGCAAACGCCAACAAGCAAAGAGGTAGTCGGCATAGTCGGTTGGTTGCGAATCGTAAAAGGCAATAATCCGTTTCACGCAATATTTGTCACGATCGGTGTCAGTTACGACCGGGTGAGGCGCAAATTGAATACCCGTGGGGGTAAGTACCAGGTGCTGGGCAACCTGACGAGCGGCATCGAGGTATTTACTCAACAGGGCGGGTGACATCGTCAAGGATTCACCGGAATTATCGAAGCCAGCTTCATTGGCCGGATCAATGGGGAAAGTGGCGGTGGGCTTGATGTCGAAGCCGGTCAGATCACGAATGGTGTAATTATATTCGGCGCTGCTGAGACGTCTGGCCAGGACCTCGCCGGGATCACCAGCGGTGCGTTCTGCCTCTTGGGATCTGAGGGTTTTGTACCAATGGCTAAGCTGGTCTCGCTCACGTTGATTGATTTTAATATCGGAATCTTGTGGCGGCATCTCGAGCGAGTTAACGCGGTCAATAAGGGTTTCCCAAGATTGAAATCCGTCGATAACATCCTGTTGAGTTTGGAAAATTGCCAGGTCGAACATTGCCTCTGGATCGTCTGGACCGTGACAGTCATAGCAGTGCGTTTTTAGAAGCGGAAGGATCTCCGTTTTGAACTTTGATTCCGAACTTTTTTGCGTGACCTTGTTTTCCGGATTCGCCGCTACGGCTGAGGTAACAAAGCAAATAAAAACAAGTGTCAACCAAATTGCTGGAACTGAGCATCGGAGACGTGGGTCGTTAGATGAAGAAGTCGTTGACAAGAACATGCGTTTTAGCTGGTTAAGTTTGTGGGCAATGTAGTTTAGGTTGTTCGATGTAAGGTTTGGTTCAGTCCCACATCTGTTCTTACCAACCTGCCGTCTGTCACGATGAATAATTCCTGTTGGAGTTGGAACCCGGTTTTGAAATGAAGATCGTTGGTAAGACGCAGTCTTCAAGGCTCGTTGACGAGTGTCCAATGCGTTTTGATTTGCGAGGGAAATTGTTATGAGTACTGGGGGCCAATTCAAGCGTGTTGCGGTATTCGAGAGGCTGTAGCAGTCGGGTTTGTGCCATGGCGGACCATTGGGTTAAGGGCCATTGCAGAACGTTGATTCTAGGTCACGGATGGTTGGTGCATTGTCTGCCAACCCACATTCTAGCTTGAGTCTTTGTTTTTTGACGCTTCGTTGATCTTGCTGAGGGCATGGTTTGCAACATGAGGCCGCAGGGCAAACGCTGCGTGTTGACCATGAAAGACGAAAATGGAGTGGTTTTAGAGCGTGGTGGCAGGCGTGGGAGCAGTCTGAGCTGAATGGTTTGTGTTAAATTACCCGGTGCCGGGGGCTGATTAGTTCTGATCACGTTGAGAGAAATGGACCGACAAGCCGTGAGCGTGGACGGCTGGGGCTTAGCAAAAAAGTGAGAATGATGGTCATTAATGATGGGATCCAAAATTCATCGCCAAGCCGTAGGCAATTCTTGTTTCGGGGTGCGATTGTTGGTGGGACGGCAATCAGCAGTGCGGGAGTTATTGGTGCGAATCCTGCGTGGTCTCAAGAGAAAGCGACCACTGAAGATTCATCCAAATCGGATGGCAAAACGGGTCAAACGCCGCAATTCACGGGTATTGGGTTGGGGTTTGGGACCTATGGGATGCGGGGGCTCTCATTGGTCGAGTCAATTCGGCAGTGCGGCAGAATTGGCTATGACGGAATTGAGATTTCATTGCTGAAAGGTTGGGTGACGGATCCATCAACCATGACTGCGGGTGATCGAACGCTATTGGGAACACTGTTGACGGATCATCAGTTAGAGGTGCCGTCGCTCTTGGAGAGTCTTCCTTGTTTACGGTCCCCGAAAGAACACCAGGCAAATCTATCGCGATTGAAGGCGGCGGTTGAACTCGCTTGCGAACTAAATTCTGGATCACCACCAATCGTCCAGTCAATTGTTGGCGGGAGCAAGGCATCATGGTTAGGCAGCAGGACGCAGTTGGCTTCAGAACTTCGTGACTGGGCGGAGGTGGGAGCCAGATCGGGAGTGACAATTTGTTTTAAGCCACACGCGTCTCACCTGGTTAATACACCGGAGCGGGCGTTGTGGTTGATCAACGAAATTCAACATTCCTCTCTCAAGGTGGTCTATGACTACAGTCATTTTTCACTCGAAGGTCTTGGGCTTAAAGAGAGTCTCCAGTCGCTTCTTCCAGTGGTTCCCTATCTTCAAGTGAAGGATAGTCGCGGAACACCCAGTGATCATGAATACTTACTGCCGGGTGATGGAACGACGGACTACCCGATGTTATTGAAAACACTTGTGGACCACGGATATTCAGGATTCGTGAATGTCGAGGTGAGTTCAATGATTCACCGGTTGCCCGGCTATGATCCTGTTGCCACAGCGGAATTATGTTTTGGTCGTTTAAAACCTGTTTTTCGACGTCAGGGTGTCCAACGTCAGTCGGCTTGATCGTTTGGATTAACGCTGGCTTGGTAAAGAAGTCCGGTGGACTCTGATCGTTTGTTTTGTGACATTAGCCGGGCTGCTGCTAATGACCAACGATATTGAGGCGTGATTTGAATCGAACTATTTTTTTCCGTTTTTGTATCGGCTTCCTGAGCCTGATAGCGATCGGCTGTCAGCAAGATGTGGTGTATCCCTCTCAACCAATCACGTTACTGTGTCCATGGTCAGCCGGTGGTGGGACGGATCGGGTGTCCCGACAGATCGCAATGCAGCTGGAGCAGTCGCTCGGTGTCCCTGTCAATGTGATTAATGCCACCGGTGGATCAGGTGTGACCGGACATACGCGAGGTGCTCAAGCCAGACCCGATGGTTACACCCTGGCAATGGTCACTGTTGAGCTGAACATGCTTCATTGGCGTGGACTTACCTCAATCACCTATGAGGATTTTGAACCACTGCAATTGCTTAATCGTGATAGCGCCGCCATTTTTGTGCTCGACGAGAGTCCCATCGAAACACTTGATGAACTGGAGGTGGCGATTGGGGAACGCCCTGGGGAGATCAAGGCAAGTGGAACGGCGGCCGGTGGGATTTGGCATGTGGCGGTCGCAGGATGGTTAAATTCAAGAGGCGGCGACCCCACCGCAGCCAACTGGATTTCAATCAATGGTGCAGGGCCCTCGGTGCAGGAATTAAATGCGGGTGGTCTTGATTTTATTTGCTGCTCGCTTCCCGAGGTTGACGCCATGTTGGCCAGTGGTGCGGTCCGTTGCCTGGGAGTCATGGCCGATCAGCGCATTGAAGGATTTGAACAGGTGCCGACGTTCAAGGAGCAAGGGCATCAATGGTCACTTGCGGGGTGGAGAGGTCTTGCGGTTCCCATCGGGTTACCTGAGGATCGCGTCGAAGTTCTTCAGTCTGCCATGCGCTCAATTGGCCAAAGCGATGAGCTGAGGGACTTCATGATGCAGGCAGGCTTCAACTTAAGTATCGAGGGACCAGAGGACTTTCGAGCGACTTTGGCCAGCCAAGATGAGATTTTCGAGGAAGTTCTTACCGGTCCGGCATTCCAATCGATGCAGGGTGATTCGTTTGGTCCGTTTGTGTTTCCGTTTATTGTCGGTTTGGCTGCTTGTGGTTTGATTGTCTTGATGTGGATCACGGGTGAATCACCGCAAGAGAATGCCGGACGTGGGGAAGGATCGATTCGTGGGGCGATCCTGACACTGAGTGCGTGCTGTTTTTACCTGCTTGTCTCGGAGAGCTTGGGTTTTGTACTGGCAGTTGGCTTGACTTTGGTCGTGATGCTGACTGTTCACGGAAAGGTTTTGGACGGGAGTCGATTTTTCCGATTCAGCTTGCCTTTCTCGTTCGTTTGCAGCGCTGTTCTGTACCAACTTTTTGCCGTTGGTTTACGTGTTCCATTGCCTCGTGGCTTGTTGGGGTGGTGATTGATATGTTAGTTGATCTTCAGCAAGCTTTCGAACTGGTCTTTTTGGATCCGATGATCTGGTTGATCGTAATCGGTTCGGCATTTTACGGAGTGTTTTTGGGAGCGATGCCGGGGCTGACCGCGACGATGGGGGTTGCGTTGTTCGTGCCCATCACGTTTTGGATGGAACCAATACCGGCCTTGGCTGCGATTGTCACGATGGTGGCCTGCGCCATCTTTGCCGGTGATATTCCCACCACCTTGATGCGAGTTCCGGGTACGCCGGCCTCAGCGGCGTACGCGGATGATGCCTATGCCTTGGCGCGACGTGGTGAGTCGGATCGGGCTTTGGGGCACTCGCTCTGGTTTAGCGTGTGCGGTGGCGTGCTCGGTGCGATCATTTTGATGCTAATGGGTTCGCAGTTGGCCAAACTTGCATCTTGGTTCAGTGTTGCGGAGTACTTTTGGCTTTACGTTCTTGGCCTGAGCTGTGCGGTGGTTGTGGGTAAGGAGGGTGTGATACGGTCGGCGTTTGGTTTATGCGTTGGCATCCTCTTTGCGAATATTGGCTTAAGCGCGGTGCATGGCCAAGCGCGGTTTACTTTTGGGCATCCTGAGCTATTTCAGGGAATTAACTTCATACCAGCCATGATTGGTTTATTTGGTCTGAGCGAAGTGCTCCGAGGCGCCATGCAACCCGGCGACGCCTGCGATGATCAGTCTGGGGCTGCAGGTGATGGGCGACTGCTTGGTGGCGCATTGATGACCATGAAGAATCGTCTGCCTGCATGGCTGCGTTCAAGTGGTATCGGTTCCCTGATTGGCGTGCTGCCCGGTGCGGGCGCGGATATGGCAGCCTGGGTTTGCGTTGCGGTATCAAAGCGGTTTAGCCGCAACCCTGAAGGATATGGAAAAGGGTCAATCAATGGCATCGCAGATGCTTGCGCCGGAAACTCCTCCTCGCTAGCTGGGGCCTGGGTTCCCGCTTTGGTCTTTGGAATACCGGGTGATTCCGTCACGGCCATCGTGATCGGTGTGCTCTACATGAAGGATCTTAAACCGGGGCCGGAAATCTTTGAGCAGCAGGGGAGTACGGTTTACAGTATCTACCTGATTTTTCTGCTGGCCAATTTTATCTTGCTGCCGGTGGGTTGGCTGGCAATTCGTCTTGGTCGGCAAGTGCTTCGTGTTCCCCGAGCGGTTTTGTTGCCAATCGTCGCGGTGTTCTGCATCGTTGGATCCTTTGCGGTCAATGGGAGTCGCTTTGATATCGGCCTCATGATGTTTTTTGGAGTGGTTGGTTTGGTATGTGAGAGAGTTCGCGTGTCGATTGGTGCCTTAGTGCTGGGATTGATTCTTGGTGGTCCACTGGAGGAGCGTTTTGTTCAAACTGTGACCGGCAGCCAAGGAAGTTTACTGGGCTTTGTGGATCGACCGGCTTCCTTTCTTTTGGCGATTGCTTGTGGCGTGATTTGGTGTCGGATGGTCTACGTGGCAACTCGGCAGAAATCAATCGGTTAAACTGCCCGTGTTGAGTTAACTTTGATTTGTTCAATGTGGTTTGCTGGTGTTGGATGTTTTGGCAGTGAGGTCGGTTGCCCGGTTTTCGACGGCCTTGATGCTGAGGATTGCTGGATGTGTTTGTGAAGTTTTATACCCACTAAGGTTTTCCCGATGAAAGTTCCGCTAAAGCAGTTCATTTTCTATATCGCTCTTTTGCAGTGCAGTATTCTTTGCTTGAAGGGTTTCGGACAAACTCGCGACGAAATGGTTCGGGAGGATCGCCGGAAGGTTACAGAAGATGGTTTCTGGATCTATAACGATTTACCCAAGGCTTTTGAGAACGCGGAAAAGTCCGGAAAGCCAATTCTTGTTGTTTTACGGTGCATTCCGTGTCACGAATGCGTGAAGTTAGATGACGAGTTGGTGGATCAAGACCCCGTCATTCGTCCATTGTTGGAGCAGTTCATCTGTGTACGACAAGTGTCCACCAATGGATTGGATCTGAGTCAATTTCAGTATGACACGGATCAGTCCTTTGCTGTTTTTATGTTAAACGCGGACGGATCGGTTTATGGCCGCTTTGGGACACGCTCGCATCGGACGGAATGGTATGGCGACGTATCGTTGCCTGGGCTGGCCAAGGCGTTGCAGGGGGCACTGGATTTGCATCGAGGCTACCCTGCTAACCGGACTTTGATTGCTGGAAAACGGGGCGGTCAACCTGAAGTGCTCACGCCGGAGATGTATCCCAGCTTGCGTGAGCGTTTCACGGAAGCTTTGGACTACAGTGGGGACGTGGCGAAAAGTTGTATTCATTGTCACCAGATTGGCGATGCACAACGAAATCAATATTGGACCCGGGACAACTATCTTCCCGAGAGCGTGCTGTTTCCCTACCCACATCCGAAATCAATCGGTTTAACCTTGGACCCCAAAGAGTGTGCAACGGTGCAGGGCATCACTGCTGATTCACTTGCGGCGGCGTCGGGGTTAAAAAAGGGGGATGAGATCGAGCGTTTTGGTGGGCAGTTGCCACTTTCGTTCGCGGACTTGCAGTGGGTCTTGCATCAGACGTCGTCCGAGGGCGGAGAGGTGCCGATGCGTGTTCGTCGAGGTGACGCCTTGATGGATTTGACATTGGAATTGCCATCAGGCTGGCGTCAACTTAGCGATATCTCTTGGAGAGTCTCTACTTGGGGACTCCGTCGAATGGTGACCGGTGGCATGGTTTTGGAGAGCCTCACCACTGAAATTCGCAGTGAGTTCGGTCTTGAGAGTTCGCTGAATGGATTGCTTGTCAGGCGTGCTGGCAAGTATGGGCCGCACGCGGCAGCACGACGTGCGGGATTCAAAGAGGGGGATGTGATTATTTCCTATGCCGGAGAGCGTGACTTTCGCAGTGAGCAAGAGATAATGCATTATGCAGTGACGCATCTTAAGCCGGGGCAGAATATTCCTGTGGTGATAAATCGCAAAGGTGTGAAGGTCTCTCTTCAGTTGCCCATCCAACCTTGATAGGATTCATGCCTGTCTGGTGATTGATTGACGGCAAGAGTACTTTTTCGGAGTTTGGTTGACCATGAAAATTGTTCCCCGGACCATGGCTGGTATTCAATCTGGTGCGCAGTCTTTGCGGGGTGGAGCCAATCGACTGATGCATCGGCTGCGAGGTTCCGCGACCGCTCGAGATCGGTCAAAGTTGAATTCGCTTGCCGGTGAAGTCGCATTAAGGACGTTTGAACCCGATGTGATACGGGGATATCAAGAAGAAATATTCAGAAATTCACTGCAGTTGAGTCGCACGTTTCAGGGGCCGAATTTTAATCGTGTGGGGCGAGATGATCTTGTTCGCATGGTGAAGCAATATGACGAACGTTTCTTTGGCGGAAAGGTGTTGCCGTTGGCCAAAGCCGAGGGGCTTGATTTTTCCATCTCGTCTCGGATGACCAAAGTTGCGGGAAAACTGGTGACTCATTACGAGAACGGGACCGCTGAAGGCAGGCGGCGCTTTGAAATGGTCCTCTCATCCACTTTGCTTTTTCAGACTTTTGAGGACTCGGGGCAGGCGGTCGAGGTTACCGGGCGCCTCTGTCGCAACCGACTCGAAGCAATGCAACGGGTGGTCGAACATGAATTTGTGCACTTGGTTGAAATGCTTATCTGGAATGATGGAAACTGCAATGAATCGCGTTTTCAATCCATCGCCAAGCGATACTTTGCGCACACAGATTACCGACATTCTTTGATCACACAACGCGAACGTGCGGCGATGCGGTTCAATGTGCGATTGGGAGATCAAGTGCGGTTCAAGCACGAAGGTCGGTTCATTTCTGGGCGTGTTAATCGCATCACTCGACGCGCGACGGTTTTGGTTCCAAGCGACAGGGGCCAATTGTTTTGCGATGGAAAACGCTATCAACGTTTTTACGTACCACTGGAAAAATTGAAGAAGGTTGGTTAGGGATTAGCAGCGATTGCTAAACCGATTGCTTCGCCGATTGCTTCGCCGTGTTTTCTGGTGCCGTGTGACCGAATCATTCCTGTTTGTGGCCCATTGGTGTATCACCTTGCGTCGATCAAGGCGCGCATGGGTCTTCACAGGCTGACTTCGCTAGTGTTTTATCTGGACAACAACGAATGTCCGTTGATTCGTGGTCACCGTTGGGTATTACCAGGCTTTGAAATGGTTTTGAGAAGAATGCTAAAATCCCACAGAGTTTGGTCTAGCGTGGGCGATGAGGCCCTCGTCATGATCCTGCCAAGGGTGCATGGTAAACTTCTCGACAGTTTCCCGATCGGAACGTGGTGACTGATTCAGTGTGTCATTGCGTAGGTGACAATGTTGATGCCCATCGGGTAGGCTTTTTTGACAGAGAATTCATCGAAGTACCACTGAGCCTCTCCCTCGCGTTCCCAGCCGTCGCCCAGATCGGTGTTATGGCAAATGAATACCATGATTCTGCCTTCGTCATCGTAGATGGCGCGATAATGCGGTGTGCTCGTATCGCTACCGTCTCGTGATCGCTCCCATGTTCCCATTCGGCCGTCTCGTGTGGCATAAGCTGCATTGATTGCGGGAACCTGTGGTTTTTCTTTCATTGGATAAACGCATTGGAAAATCTCGTGAGAAAGCGGAACCTCCTGCGGGTCGCGATCTGGAAAGACACGCTTCAATTCCAGACGCATATTTTCGTACTCGGAGTCACCCCAAAAGTCGTCCACCATCAGAAAGCCGCCATTGAGGCAGTATCGTCTTAATGAATTCACTTCAGCTTGGCTGAAGATAAGTGCACCGGGTTCGATGATGTAAATGAATGGGTAATCGAATAGTTCGGGATCGGTCAAATTCAGGACGATTGGCTCAGGATTGACTTTCATGGAAGTGAGTTCCTGAAGCCTCAGCGAAAAATTAAGATCGCTATCTCGGTAATCGGTCGCCCATCCTCCACCGCGTCTTCCATAACCTCCGTAGGAGTCATAGCGAATTCGGACGAAGGTGAAAACATCCTCAGGGAAATCGGGGTCGACATCCCAGTTGGGAACTCCATTACGGCCGGTCTGAACACCTTGCCTCCAGCTGCCTCGTTGCCCGAGTGTGATACCGGCGATAATTGCGAAAATCAGTCCACTGATTACTGGTAACCAGATGCGACGTGGTTTCCTGTTGGTTTGATTGAGATCATTGTTGACGGTCATCGCTTTTTGTCTCTTATCAGAAAGTTGCTGAATCTCGAAGCGCCTCATCCACATCAGTTGGTTTTTATAGGCGACTGATTTTATGCAAAGTTTGGCCGATTGTTTTGGTAGGGGCTTGGGTGGTCAAATTGAGCAGTTGGTTGATGTTGCGTCCGTAAGGGTCTCTTTCATCAACCCGTAGCAACGCATCCATAAGTAATCTTTCACTTCACGATTGGTCATTGTGAAAGATAAAGACATGACGGTTCATCGCTAATTCTCACGTCTTGTCCGGTGTTGCCTTGTCCGGTGCTGCCTTGTCCGGTGTTGCCTTGTCCGGTGTCGCCTTGTCTGGCAGCTTGAAGGCATCGTTTGGGAGGGGGGTGGATAAAGCTGGAGTGGTTTGGGTTGAATCGACCTGCGGTTCCCCGCCGGCAGCCTCCGTTGATTTTCCGAGGTCCTTTTCTTCCGTCGCCGAATTGTTGAAAGGTTTTTCTGAATCCGGAGGGGACTGCTTGGTTGGATTCGATTTTATTTCTTCTGCGGATTGTTTCTGCATCTCGTTGGATAGGGCGACGATCTCTAGCAGTAATCGATGTGCGTCACGGTATCGAGGCGCTTCTTCGAGTGCGAGCATCGCGTGAGTCTTTGCCTGATCAAAGTCGTCGAGCGAAAGATGGGTTTTGGCGAGTTGGTATTCGATCAGTGCTGGATCGATCGGTGACATGGAAGCCAGCGCAGAGAGAGCTTGCAGTGTTTTTTTCGGTTGCTGTAGTTCGGAAGCCGCCAATGCGAGAGTTTTGTGGCCATCAGATCGGAGTGGATCAACGGCCAGGAATTCTTCTGAGTGAGTTAACAAGTCAGTCCATTGTTTCTCGCTCTCGGCGAGTTCAGACAGACGCGTCAACGCGGGCAGTGAATCCGAGGAAAGCGAGGTGATTCGATTGAGAATGTTCCGTTCTTTCTCGATTTCTCCAAGTTCTTGGTGAACTTTTGCCAGAAGAAAAATCGGGTCACCGGATTGACCGGTGAGGCATTGCAACTGATCGAGTTTCTCAAGCAATGGCTTGGCCTGTTCGTATTGCTTCTCTGCGACCAAGGTCTCGGCGAGTGTCCGAAGGCCCCAATAGTGTTCGGGATTTGAACTTGCAAATGCCAGGAGTTGTTCTTTCGATGGTTTCTCAGGAAGCGTCTCTCTCGACCAATCCGCATCTGCTCCAAAAGTATTCGCAACCTCGTGCGCATAATCTTGAAACTGGGCATCAAGCTTATCGACCGATCCGACCGTGCTTTCAAGAGCCTCTCGCGTCGGTAATCCATCAGCAAGTGATTCAAGAATCTGCAGCAGTGACTCAAATCCATGCCTGTTAATGATAAATTCCACAACGAGCGATGCTTCGTAGTAAGCAAACTGCAGGTGGATGGGTGAAGGAGGGTTGAGGAACGCGCCGCTTAGTTCACTTACGGGGGTGAGAGTGTCACCAAGTAACATCTCTCGGTAGATCGGGTTGATTTTCTCGCCCCAAGAAGCGTCACGCTGTTTTTCCTCGTAAACGGAGATTCCTTCGCTAAGCCAGCGAGGCATTCGATTTTTTGTTTTTTCCAAGGTGACAACATGGCAGAACTCGTGCCACAAGACGCTTTGCCAATTTGATGGCGATTGCCCCTGTGAAGCGGGGCTGTTTGCGGTGATGACTCGGCCGAAACAGACCCCCAAAAAACCGGCGCCTCCGGGCAGCCCAAACGTTCGAATTGCAAAATCCTTCTGGTCAGGAAAGATTTCGACGACGATGGGTGCATCGGGTTCAATTTGGTACTTTTCGCACAGACTTTTCTTCGCTTCGGTAAGAAGCAGTATCACCTGTTGCCCGTAGACGGCAGCTTCCTCCGACGACATTTTGACGGAGATGCCATCGGATTCTATTACATCAAATGATGTAATACGTTGATTCAGATTGAGCAGGTTGACGGCAACCACGTTGTAAGGATCCTGGTCGGCAACTTGCCTTGCAAGTTCCCAACCCACCTCGTCATGCCCAAGTCGTAGGAGATCCTGCGCGAGTTGAAACTTGGCGGGAATGAAGCCAGAATCCAGTTCGAGTGACTTTCGTTGGTATGCCGCACCTTCAGAGAAACGATACTTATCAGATAGTTTGCGGCCGATCAGGTGATCAATTTGAGGATTCTTTGCCCAAGTCGCGAGCGCTTTTTCTCTTCGGACTTTTTCCTCTTTGAAGTCACCTCGAAGATGGGCCAGCACCGCCCGTAATGCGTGGGCTTGTTGATGATTAGGGTTAACCGAGTTGATCAAATCAAGGATAAGTTCGGCTGCTGTGTACTGTTCGCTGTCGATTGCCGATTCGGCTTTTAGTAGCAAACTTGCGAGGTGTTTAGGATTAAGTTCCAAGGCGCGATTGAGTGATTGATTCGATTTTTGTGCATCTGACGTTCCCCAAGTGCGCGCAAGATAATAATGAACCTCTGGGTTGTTCGGCGCGATTTCCAGTGCCCGTTTCAGCACCTCTGCGGCAACCTTGAAGTCGCTTTTGCTAAGGGCTAGTTCTGTCGATGCGAGGCAAGCACCTAAATGCGTAGGGTCGGAGTCACGGACTCGGTCATAGAAAAGTTCAAGGATTTGTCGAGCATCCTCACCCTGCTGAGTGAAGTATTGACCCATCGCAACCAGGTTGTCTCGACTGGCGTATCTTGAGGGGGCAGTTTTCATCAGAAGCAGCATCTGGTTGTCGGCTTCGATCGCCTCGTCGTGCAAGCCGCATTGCCGCAGGGCATCGATCCCGAGTAGGCGCAGCGACAGGCTTGTTGGATACCTTTTGATTGCAGCTTCATATACCTCTTTGGCGAGTTGTGCTTTGCCCTGAATTAATTGACAGCGGATCAGTGTCTTGGGCCAATTCTCGTTCCAGATACCACGTTTGACTTGTTCCGCCGCAAACGCTTCTGCCTCGGTGTAATTGCCGGAGTTGTACAGATTGCGGACGTCATCCAGGTCGGACGCCAAGGCGGAACCAACAGTGATGAAAAAGAAGGAAAGCAGGGTGAGGTATCCGGTTGAACGCATCCGTTTGATTTCCATTTGAGGGATGACAGACAGTGGAGGGCTCTTTTAGTTCATCGTAGAAACGGAAAAGCAGCTCCGAGGAAGCACTTTCGTATTTCGAGGATCAAAAGACAACCGAACTCTCAGTTTAGCGTTTCAAAGGCACTTTGGGGTGTGGATTTCCCCGGCTCTTTACGCCGCTTCCCGCTTCCCGGCTCTCGCTTCTCGCTTACCCGGCTCTCGCTTCTGCCGCCTGCTCTCGGATCCGAGACGGATGGATCGTTTCAGTGTTGAGGGGTTCGGAGCTAATGAAGGGAGGAATTTGTAGATGTTTGGGAAGGTTTCTGGCGTGAACTCATTGGACTTTCCTTGGGGTGCTGATGGCGGTCGTTGGGCTGTTTTTGCCGCAGCCGCCGGCCTGACAGTAATCCTGGTTTGATTCCGTCTGCGAAGTTGGCTGTCAGTGAGAGCTTTTGGGAGGCAAGCGTGGCAAGGAATCGTACGGGGCCGGGAGGTTTTAGAGCGTGGGTCGCGGATTTTGGGAGAATTGGTGATTCGCCGCCATTGAAACGGTCCTAGTGTGTCGCTTTTGCAAAACTGCTGTCATCAAGGAAATGTTTCACGCCTCTGGGTGACGCGGTGAAACGAAACCGCGATACTGTCAGCGTTCAGCCGTTGGCTGACGATCGTGTTGTGTCTGTCTTGCGGTGCAGGAAATTGATTTGCTTTGATCGAAGCAACGTGGCCCATGCAGTCTGTTGTTGGGGTGCCTGCTTGATGATGAGACACTTCATTTGCGGTCGGAGTGACTAACTTTGCACTCTGCTTGACGGTTGTCTGTTAAGTGACTGATTGCATTGCGATTCTTTGCGGTAAAACAATTAGGAGATTGTAGAAGTGATTCATCCAACCCATCCGCTTTTGAGACTTCGTGCGATTTGTCAGCGCGTCGCTATGATTTTTTGCATCGTTATGGTTCAAGCCATTTTTATGAATGTTGGTTGTGCAGAGGAGGTTCGCGAGATGCGATTGGGAATCATTGGACTCGATACATCACATGTTCCAGCCTTCACGAAGGAATTTCATCGAGATCCCGTTGCAGATGAGGCCCTGAAGGGGTTTCGCGTTGTAGCAGCGTATCCACAGGGAAGTGCAGACATCGAATCAAGCGCGAGTCGTATTCCTAAATACACTGCCGAGATGCGTGAGCTGGGTGTTGAGATCACCGACTCAATTGCAGCCCTTCTTGATCAGGTGGATGCAGTTCTTCTGGAAACGAATGATGGTCGGGTGCACCTTGAGCAGGCGTTGCAGGTGTTTCGGGCGGGTAAACCTGTCTTCATTGATAAACCAGCTGGCTCTCGATTGGCAGAAGTGGTTGCCATCTACCGAGCCGCTAAGCACTTCCAAGTTCCTGTCTTTTCCAGTTCGTCACTTCGTTTCAGTCCCGGCGCTCAAGAAGTCAGGTCTGGAAAATACGGAAAGGTACTTGGGTGTGACGCCTACAGCCCGGCCGCCTTGGAGCCAACTCATGTCGATCTGTTTTGGTATGGGATCCATGGTGTCGAGTCGCTCTACACCTGCATGGGAACGGGTTGCGATGTGGTCACTCATCAATCCACAAAGGATTCAGAATTTGCAGTCGGGCTGTGGGAGGGCGGGAGAATTGGAACATTCCGTGGGATTCGTGCGGGATCTGGCGGTTATGGAGGCAGCGTTTTTGGCGATCAAGGTATCGGGCCAATTGGTCCCTATGGCGGTTACCGGCCATTGGTGGTTGAGATCGCTAAGTTCTTCCGTTCCAACGAAGTTCCTGTCACTTCAGACGAGACCGTGGAGTTGTACGCGTTCATGCAAGCCGCCTTGTTGAGCAAGAAAAGAGGTGGAGTTCCGGTGAAAATTCAGGAGGTGATGGAAGCGGCGTCAGCGGAGGCTTCCAAGCTGCTTGAGGGGGAGCTCACGGGAGAATGAAAAGCTCATTTTTACAACGTATTTATGCGACGACGGTTTTCTACCCGACGCTGCTTTGGAATTGTCTGCTGGGTCGCGTGCTGAAGGTGCGAAACTGGTGGGACACCGTGGACACGCATGTCATTGTTGGTGCGTTTCCTTTTGAGCGAGATGTCAAAGCGATGCATGAGGCGGGTGTGAGAGCGGTCGTCAATACCTGCGAGGAGTACCGAGGCCCGGTAATCGGATACGAGCGTTACGGCATTGAGCAGTTACGCATCCCCACAACCGATTTTACGCATCCCGAGTTATCCGATGTATCGGAGGCCGTTGAGTTTGTGCAAAGGCAGGCAGAGAAGGAAAACACGGTCTATATCCACTGCAAAGCGGGCCGAGCACGCAGTGCAACCGTTGCGATGTGCTGGTTAATCAAGTACCGAAATCTTACCCCCGTCGAGGCTCAGGATCGATTGCTGGAGCGAAGGCCACACATCAATCCTCGGCTGACCGAGCGGCCCGTTGTCCAGGCGTTTGTCGAGCGTTTGAAGGACGAAGACCCACCTGCGTGATTCAAGGGCGCCGTGACGATGATTTAGCCTCCGGACACCATGTTGGATCGACCCTTGGTGTTAGATGGCGTTGCTTCACCAAGCTTCACCAAGCTTAACCAAGCTTTGCTGCATCGTTACTTGCAAGGTTTCGAGAGGAAGCATGTTCAAGTCGCACCGGCAGCCTTTTTGTACTCGGATGACGTCTTGTCAACGTGCGGGGTATTTTGAGGCTATTGGTTCGAAGGGTTTGAACCAGTTTCCGATCGTAGATTGATCTGATTTATCTCGATCAGCTGATTTGTTGCAAGGTTTCGAATCAAGATGCCGTGATGCAAAATTTCACCGCACCGTGCTGCTTGAACGCATCATTTTCTTTTTGCGAATTTTACCGAATGTAACGACTGGAGTTCTAAGTCGTTACTGATAAAGCTTTTGCGTTGATCAGGTATGGGTGGCCTTTTTGGTATGGCACCACGATTGCGGTGGGGTGGAAGAGCTAGCACCAAAACCCTAGACCAACTGTTCATCACATGCACGCGATTTACTCTGCTGTCGTCGCATCAATATTTGCCCAGAACAGCAGTATGATGATGCGAGAATGTAAGACGGTTTCGTTTTCCGCCGTTGCAGATTATTGGTGTGTGTCCAGATCACGCATCGATTTGTGGGAACGGGTGATGGAGCGATTGAGTGAGGTCGAAGAGGTCGGTGATGTCGCAGGAGCGACCAGATGGTGGGACGATCACCATACAGTTGTCGAAGAGATTTTCGTGGGTGATATGCTCACAAGAGTGCTCGCGGCCTTTGTGGGTGAGTTTCGAGTGGAGGGGCGTAACAGCAAGGTGGCACCGGTATTGGATGCGATTTTCTTGCTTCACTTGGACACTCGTGGCGAGGTTCGCCGCGCCATGCTTCGTCATCAACATCGCGCAGCGAGGCAACATTTTTCTCGATTGAACCGAGTTCGCTTAGCAGTGGAACATTGGACGGATAGCCTCATTGCATGGGTACAACCTGCCGGTGATCATCAGCTGGCTTATGGTTTTTGTGAGAGCCGAATGCAGAGGGTTCGTGAAGAATTGGATGCAGTGGAGCAGGTTGCGGCGGTGCCTCTGGTGATGAATCTAATGAGTTCCGCAATGATGATCGAGATGAAGAAGCTTTTGCGGCCCGAATGCGCACTGCCACAGGCGAATCATGAGGTCTTGCAGTCCGCAATGAAAATGTTCGGTACTGGCGCCTTCGACGAGCTTGGGATGATGAAACCGATTGGTAAGAAGGTTTCGGGTGGTGGTGAGCAGTGTCTTACCCAAAAGATCAGTGCGCCTCATCCTGCCTGGCACTCGCATTTGTCAAAGATCGTGGATTATTTGGAACCGGTGAATGCAAAAGCGGCATCGAATTCTCCGCCGAGGTCCGACCGCTGGCATCTCTGAAAATCCAGTTTTGTCAGTGGCGCCGAAAAGGTAGCGAGCAGTGGTTGACTTGGGCGATTAAATCAAACGCGCAGCGGGCAGTCACTCGTTTTGCAGTGGCCGTTCAGGCGGCGAGTCGGGGTGAATCGCACGCCGCATTACGATAGATGGGTTGTTGGGATAGATGGGTTATTGGGACAGATGAAAAGATGATTTTTTTTCTGGTCCGCATCCCGGTGCGGAGAATGATTACCACTGAAGGAATCGAGTGAGCATTTCAATGCCCGGTTCGGTCAAGAAGCTTTCGGGATGAAATTGCCATCCTTCCAATTTAAATTGGCGGTGTCTCACTCCCATGATTTGTCGAGTCCCGCCAGTTTCAGTCCAAGCAGAAACTTCAAGTTCACTGGAGAGCGTCGGAGGGTCGATCACCAGGCTGTGATAGCGAGTGGCGACGAAGGGGTTGGGAAGGCCATGAAATAGACCTTGGTCGTCATGTGAGATTTCGTCAGTTTTTCCATGCATCAGTTCTGGAGCACGAACGATGTTTGCACCGAACGCTTGGCCTATGGATTGATGTCCTAAGCAGACACCGAGCAGCGGGACTTTTCCGGCGAACGCCTTGATACAGTCGACGCTGATTCCCGCCTCGTTGGGTGTGCAGGGTCCAGGGGATACTAGAATTCTTTCAGGTGAAATGCCCTCGATTTCATCTATGCTGATTTCATCATTGCGGTGGACTTGAATATTGATATTGGGATCAATCTCACCAATTCGCTGAACGAGATTGTAAGTAAATGAATCGTAGTTATCGATGACGATGACCATGGCGAGTTCTTTGAGAATCTTGTCAACGAGAAAATTTGGTGGAAAGTGTAGAAAGTTATTGTCTGTTGGGTCACAGTTACGCTCTTCAGCCCTCACAGGTTGTGGGTGTATAATACACAGTCTGTTGATTTATCGAATGGTCGACTAAAACGATCGTTCGATTGAATCTTAAAAAAATCTATCGCATTGCGACAATCTGTTTTGGTATGAATCAAGTCTGCGTCGTGGTGGTTGTTGGTTTGCGGCGTTTGTATGCCTAAAGTCGGTGTTGCAGTTTTTGTTCGATGATTGTCTCTTTTGGCCTTCTTCCGGCGTGGAGTTGGTTGTTTAATTGAGGCCATTGAATTTCAGTTTGCCGAATGGTCCTAATTGATTTTACGGAAGTTTTGTTGTGCTATCAGTTCGTCCAAAAGTCGCTGAATTAGCATTTCACGTATTCAGTCGATCTTTGCACCCTGAACTTTACAAGCTTCAGAAGAGCCGCGTGATCAAGCGGACGAATTACGAGGCTCAGGTAAATATCACCAATTGTGGGCATGTCATAACTTGGGTGGCCTCGGGAGTCACGTTATGTGAAGTCGCTTCTGGGGCTCATCAGCCGTTGCCAAAAAAACGTTGTTTGCTTTCCCAACCGCTTAAAGGTAGCCGCACGGAGCAGTCAACCTGTCGTGAGGGTGTTCAGTATCGAACCCATTTCCAGTTAGAGCGAGTGCAGCCGGATCTGTTTTGGATGGTGCAGCAGCAGCTTGGAGCAGAACAGACTGAGGGCTTGGTGCATCACTTTGAATCTAGCGGGCGGATGGCCCTCGGCGCACTGAGCTATGTGGGTGTCGAGACGCGGCACCGATCGATGTTGGTTCAGGCCATTCACACCTTTCCCGATGACCACGCCATCGTCAAAGTCGAGTCGCTTTTCTCACTGCCTGATTCCGACGCTAAAGTCTGAAATTTTTGATTGAGGTCGCTCAGGTCTCTCAAGGTGATTGTGGGAACTTGTCGGGTCGAGCTGGGTTGACCGATGGGTGTTAGCCTTTTTTCGGTTGAGCCGCGTGCTAGCTGATAATCGAGAGGAATCAGAGTGGTTATGGTGGTAAGTGAAGATTGCTTTCTTGCAATCGGCTAAGAAGTTGCCGGTCGTCTCGCATTTTGAACCGTCCCTATCCAAAGCAAGCAATATGAACGAGCAATTGGGTGCGGCTCGGCTGACGGCGTTCAAAGATGAGGTTCAGAATCTTATTGGAGTGATTGACTTACTGCGTGGTAGGGCGGTTCATGCGGTAGCTGGAAAGCGGCATGCTTATCAGGGTGTTGATTTCTGCGGTGGTGATTACCTGGCGTTGGTTCGGCATTACCAAAATCTCGGAATCGGTTCGTTTTACATCGCTGACCTCGATGCGATTCAGGGTGGGACTCCGGGTTGGCACGATCTGTCGATTCTTGCGGAGGAATGTTCAGGACGTGCGATGATTGATATTGGTTGGCGTGGTGGGTCGAGGGCTCAGACACGCGAGGTGATATCGCTAGGGCAACGCTGGAAAATGTTGAAGTGGCTAGTGGCTACTGAGACTTGCAGGGATTTGAATGCGTTACAGGAATTGGCCGACTTGGTGGATCCTGAACGGCTGTGCCTGAGTCTGGATTTTCGCGATGGTCAGTTTTTGTCGACCATGGGAAGCTGGCAGGATTGGGTTGATTGCGGTCAGAGAATGGGGATTCGCCAGGTAGTTGTTTTGGACATCGCAGCGGTGGGTAGAATGCGGGGCGCGGGTACGAGCAGGCTTTGCCAAGAGGTTGCCGCATGCTGGCCTGATCTATGCCTTTATTCCGGTGGAGGCGTGCGAGAGGTTGGCGACATCAAAGGATTCTTAGACGTGGGTTGCGAGGCGGTGCTGATCGCAACGGCGCTGTACCCTGCTCGATAATGAAGACGATTCGGCACTGAATCCTGTTTGATACTGAATCCTGTTCGATACTGAATCCTGTTTGGCAGTGAGCAGAGAAAGTGAGTGCGCATCCCAGATGGGGCCTGTCATACTAATAGCAGCCCCAAGGATCAGGTGATTTTTCTTTCAAAGCGTTTAATCGAGGTTGCTGTGCCATCTTCACTTGCCTCGATGATTGCCCCGCAAAGTCTCACATCGTCTGTCGCAACGTGGAAGTGCTGGGGTTGGAAGGTTGTTTTTACTGCCAAGACGGGAGCAACTGAGCGTCCCAAAATGCTGTCGTGCGGCCCGCACATGCCGACATCGCATTGAAAGGCGGTGCCTTTCGGCAGGATGGTTGCGTCATCAGTCGGTACGTGAGTGTGAGTGCCTAGGGCAGCGGTGACTCGCCCGTCTAAATGCCGTCCAAGCAGTTGTTTGTCACCCGTTGCCTCGGCATGGATATCTACCAAAATGTACTTGGCGCTTTCTCCAATTTCTTCAATGACTCGATCTAACGCATTGAATGGACAATCGACAGGATTCATGTAGACCCGCCCAAGAACGGAAGTCACCGCTATTTTCCCTTTTTCTGTACTGACAGTCGTCCAGCTTCGCCCGGGTGCAGCTTCGGGGAAATTAGCGGGTTTCACAATCCTGTCGCTAGAGTTGAGTACTTCGGTGATCTCCTTTCGGCGATAGATGTGATCGCCCATTGTCACTGCATCGATCCCACAACCTATCAGCTGTTTGAATTGTCTCGGCATCAAGCCGGAGCCATCGGCCGCATTTTCTGCGTTGACGACAACGGCATCCAGTTCAAGTTCTTTGCGAAGTTCCGGTATTGCGGAGAGGACTGCTGACAGGCCGGGCTTGCCAACGATGTCGCCGAGGAAAAGCAGTTTCATGAAAACTCGTTAATTCGTCAATGCGTGGAAGGTCGAGAGTCTTGGTGAGTAGTGCGTCTTATGGATGTCGATCGCTCGGCGGAAAGCAGTAAAATTAAATTGTTTTTCCTCTTTCATTACTTTTGAGTTTTTTTGAAATATACACTAAAGCCGGCAGAAAGTTTCTATTTTTGCCAAAGTTTTTGACAAGTTTTCGGTCTTCTATTGGAAAGGAATTGTGACCGCGAGCAGACAGCAAAGAACTCCACGTTTGACAGGATCGTTGTGGTGTAACACCACTTCAGTGCATCGTTACATTCCGAGGATGAACCAATGCCGATTCGATCCGTTTTTGCACCGGAAAATTGATCGAAAATTTATTTTTTCCTGAAACTCCCGTGCTCAGGATTCCTCGAAATCCTCAATCGGTGTCTCTAGGCTTCTGGGGGATTCAGTCAAGCGATTGGCGTCTTCACTCGCAGGAGATATCGGTCGAACGTAGAGCCTTCCCATTTCGAGATGGCTAACGCAAACACCCTGACCGGCCTTGATGAACTGTCCTTCGGTGACCACGTCAATGTTTTCACCTGCGAGCAAGGCGGTGCCATTAGGCTGTAGATCTGTTTCGGCAATTCCGGTTTGGTTAATCATTTGCGACAGTGGAGTGCCTCGAGATGTGGTGTGTACGACTCGCTTCGCCAATTGTCCTGGATAGCGGTTGAGGATCTTTTGCCCCATTTTCGTTCTAGGCCAAGTCTTGACCAACGCGGCAATCAGGGCAGGGGTCACAACGAGGATGAATAAGAGAACAGCAAATCCTGACACCGAACTGAGGGAGAATCCAAAGGCAATGGCGGTGAATAGGCAGATGGCGGACGCAGTTGCCAGCAATCCACTTGTTGGCAGAAGGCATTCGCCGACAAGCATGATGTAGCCAATGGCAATGAGAAAGATGATGATGATCAACGGTATTATTCCAAAGTTTGTTCGACAATCACTCGGTTGGCAAAGACTTGAATGACTTTCAACCGAGTTCCTGATTCGATCGCTATTCCCTCGCTAACAACTTGCACCGTTTCTTCACCAAACTTTGCCTTACCTGAGGGATGGAGAGGAGTGGTGGCGACACCATCCGCCCCTAGCAAGTGATCGTAGTTTTCGATTCTTTCGGCATCATTTAATGCAACCAAGTCCGGAGAATCCATCACCAGTCCTCGGAAGCCGGGGATCCTTGACAGCAACGTTCGCATAAGGATTAAGCCCGTTAGAAGGCCCGCGAAGCCACCGAGCATGACCCAAACGCCGTGGGAGAAAGCATTGAGCTGATAGGTGTTGCGGGGGATCACAAATGTTTGGCTCATCAATACGATTGCGAGTCCGGTCAGAAGGAATCCGCCAATGCCGAAAATGCCAAAGCCTGGAATAACGAAAAATTCGATGCCGATGCATATGATTCCGAGCGTGAAGAGGATGAGTTCAAACCATTCTGCCGTACCGGCGAGCAATTTGATCCAAAAGTAGAGCGAAAAGCAGAGCAAGGAGAGGAAACCCGGTACGCCCAATCCCGGTGAGCTAAATTCTGCCGAGAGTGCAGCAAAGCCGATAAAAAGAAGTACGACGGCAAAAGCCTGGTTGCCACCAAGTTTTTCGATTACGCGAACGAAATTCTGATCGGTGACCGGTCGCAGTTCTTCTTTGATACCGATCTTGGTTGCTGCGGAGGTGGGTGTTTCCGCAATGCCATCGGCGAGTCCCAGTTCGATTGCTTGTCGGGCCGTGATCCCGTTTTGTAGTTGGACGCGATCGCCTCGAATCCACTTTTCTCGTTCTCGATCCTTTTCTCCGGCGTCCATTTCGATCAAACCAAGTGACCGGATAAGATCCGATTCATTGCAATACACGATCGCACCTGTTTTTCGATTGGTGAAGGAATAGATCGTCAGGCTGGGGTCGAGGAGGCCCCTGATCAGACCATCACTTCTCCCTGTTTTTTGAGCGAGTGAAGCGATGAGTATTTTGTCGCTAGCGTTTAAGGAATCGATCAAAGTGGTTTGGGTGCCAGGTCCGCCGAGTACCGCATCAGAAGCTAGGTAAAGCGGTTTGCAGGCAAGTGCGATCAACGTTGCATCACCCGAGGCTTTTTTGGTCACGATGCCCGCAACACTCTGAATCGGCGATGGTGGCTCAACGAGCCAGTCAGAAAAAACAAGGCTATCAGCCGGGCTGCCACCATCTGAGTCAATTGAAATGAGCCAGGTGTTGACGGTTGTGTCCTTCAGGGTAGCCCTCAAGTTACTTTGCCAGCGGGCAATTCTTGATGAGGAGATCGCGCCGCTGATTTGCAGGTACCTTGCGACACGCTCGATCTCACTGGTTTCTGGCTCGATGGCTTCTGTCTTCGCAAGGTCGAGAAAATCAGCCACTTCGAGTTTGTTGTCGACGATTTGGCTTGACGCGTTCGAGCTGCGAAGTTTCGCGGATTCAAGTCGCAAGGGCGTACCCGATTCTGACCAAATGCTTTCCGAAATGATTTGTCCCTCGGCGCGGACGCCCTCAAGATCCTCTCCGCAGAGCAATTGTTGCCCCTCCGAGATGGTTGAGGCCAAGGAGAGTTTTGTTTTCGAGTCCAGGAAGGCACGAACCATCGGCTGGGGAAAGACGCCACGTTGTTTCGCGATTTCTAGGTAGGAAAGTCGTACTGTTTTGTCGGGAGCCTCCACTTCAAGATCATCCGCGTCAAACCCGATGAGTTTCCCCTCTTTGGAGCAGAGAGAAGATTCAGCGGCAAGAATTGGAAGCAAGGCGTGGTTAGAAACGGGACGATCAATCCAGGCGATGATCTTTAGTCGCCGCTGTTTTGGGTTGGAAAGATAGCGAGCAAGCTTTAGAGCATCTTCAAATCGCGTCAAATCGTTTCCAGGTTCATTACCAACGGTTGTAGCCTTGGTGGACAAACGCGTGCGAGATGGGATCCTCCCCGAGGCGTAGTGAAGGATTACCGTGGTTCGCTTACCATCAGAGCCCAGCTTCTTGAGGCTCTCTAGTTGTTTGATGATTCGGTCGATATCGTCGGGATTCAGGTTCGCTGGGACAGTGATAAAGAATCCGGTTCGCTGCTGGCTAGCTCGAGGTACAGTGCTGGAATTGGAGGCATCAACGCTGTTGGATCTTGGGGCTGGCGGCGTTTGGGCAATGATTGAACCGTCTTGAGCCAGCTGATCCGTTTCAATCGACACGAACGTGGTTGGTTCGATTGCCTTGACGGCGGTGGAGCAAACGGGCAACGGATCACTTGTTATTTCTCCCGCGTCTGTGGTCTGGGAATTCCAAAGTGCGCCCCAAAAGCAAGCCGTCACCAATAATATTGCGAAAAGAAGCCAGTCAGCGTTGGCTCGTTTTGGTAGCTGTGGATTCAGTTGCCCGCTTGATGGATCGGGATGCTGATGATGAGCTAGGTCAATTGGCATCGTTTCACGACCAGTTCGGAATGTCGGGGCAGGAAGAACGAATCGATGAGGTTGATGAGTCCGTGCATCAGAGTGTGTCCGATTTCGCAGAGTATCTCTGATATCTAAGACTGTGTTAGTATTTTACGTTGTTCAGGCTCGTCGGCAAAGGTTCTTGGCTTCTCCTTCTCTGGGTGGAAATCAATTAATTCGATGCATCCACCACTTTACGGCAACCGCCCGGTAGCGGTGAGATAGGAGTGGATTTCGCGTTGCGGAAAAAGAGAATTGACGTCGAACTTAACCTGCTCGTCGATTGGAAGCTGTTGGATGGGATGATGATTTCGCCGATTAGCAGGGACATTTGTACTGTTTGCTGAGTGAAACTATTTGTTTGACGGGTTTGATTTGTCGACGCGAGAAGTGGGGATAATCTGCTAGGATTGGTCGTTGGATGCTGATTGAATGGTGTTTTTTTTGAAGTAATCGACCTGAGTGAGTCATTCCGACTGCCGATTTCGGCGATTGATTGGTCGTGGAAACCCTATGCCGATCGTTGCCTTGGAGCATGCTTGTTTCGTAATCAACCTTGCATTGGCATTGATAGTTTGAAGAAAGTTACACAATGCGTTCCGTTGGAACGGTGTTGAAATCGAAATGCGGTTGAGGTAGACGCAGGCTTCAAAATCCAGCGTACTGATTGCTGAAAAGTCACAAATCATTTTTTGCAGGTGTAACACAACGAGAGCAGAAGTGGATTGTTCATAGGTTGGCGTGTATGCGGAGGCGTGTATGCGGAGGCGTGTGTCTGCCGAGTTGGATGAAGAGTTTTTGATTGGGTTCAAATGAGGAAGGGCAAGTCGGTGAGCGATAGATCGCCAACAAGGCGTCGTGGCAAGGGATTTTGGGTTGTATTTGTCGTTGCTGCATGCTGCACTGCATGGCCGATCGTTATTTCTCTACGGCAGGTAAAACTCGAACAACCCGGTTCCCGCGTCATGGCCGCGGTGCCGGTTCGGTACCAGCCAGATCGAGCCATGCGTTATTTGACGCAAATCTGCGATCTCGGCACCAGAATGTCTGGCTCACCGGGGATGAAACGCCAGCAGGATGATTTGAGTGCATTTTTCAAGAAGCGCGGTGCAGAGGTTCAGTTGCAGAATTTTGTCATCCGGCACCCCGTCGATGGAACGGACGTACCGATGGCGAACTTAATTGCTTCTTGGTATCCGAATCGTCCAAAGCGTTACTTGTTATGTGCACATTATGACACGCGACCGTTTCCAGACTCTGATCCCAAAAACAAGCAGGGTCGATTCATTGGAGCAAATGATGGTGGAAGTGGTGTCGCAGCGTTGATGGAACTCTCACACCAACTCAACCAACTGCCAAGTGGAGTGGGAGTTGATATTGTGTTGTTTGACGGTGAGGAATTTGTGTGGCAGCAGGGGCGCGACGAATACTTTCTCGGGTCAACCTTCTTTGCAGAAAAGTATGCTTTGAACGCTCCCAAAGTTCCGTATCAAGCCGGAATCCTTTTGGATATGGTTGGGGATCGAGAGCTGAAAATTTACTATGAACACAACAGCATGAAATATGCAAAAAGCGTTGCCAGAGACCTGTGGCGTACGGCAGAATCACTTGGCGTTAATGCGTTCATTCCTCGCTATCGACATCAAATCGACGATGACCATATTCCTTTGAATGAGATTGCAAAAATTCCCACCGTGGATGTGATAGATTTTGATTATCCGAGACCGGGGTTTGGCGCCCCGAGTTATTGGCACACCGAGCAGGATGTTCCCGCCAACTGCAGTGGAGAATCACTTGCCGCCGTTGTTTGGGTCGTTCATGAGTGGTTGGTGGGTCAAGTTGAACGTGTGGGAAGGTAGTTGGTATCATGGCTGCAGGCAGCATCATCCTAGGGTTAACCCTGTGTTTTTTCGCCGGATGGCTACACTGGAAGGACACAGAGGGTTGGCCAAACGAATCCTTCGAGACTGTGCTGGATAAGCAGTATCGATCGAAGCGGTCGGCGGGAAGACGGCGGATCCATTATTTAATCGCAGGCTGTGGGTTGGCGATTTTGGTTGCGGCGGTCGCAGGTCCGGGTGTCATCTGGTTGGTTTCCTGGTCGCTTGTCATGATTGGGTCTTTGGTGGTTGTGCTGTTGGCCTTGGTCGATGCGTTTCGAACCCATCGCTATCACAGTGCCAAACTTCCCGAAATTCGCCGAGAGACCATCGGTGATTCCGAAAATTGAACGAACGTTTTGGCTTTGGGCTGGTTTCGATTCTGGGACCCATTGAATGGCAAGCTGTTGTCAATCCCTGCTCTCTGATGAGGTAGAAATCTTCAGCGGTCTGTTTGCGAGCACAAACTACAATTGCTTTCATCCTACAATCGTTCCGATGCCTAGCTTGCAGCTTCTCTCTTGTCGGGATCCATGTGTTGAACCCGAGTCGCGGAATAGCCGAATCTGTTTCACGACATTGACAGCACCTTACGAAACGAAGAAAAATGGATTTGTCCAACCTGCGTCAAGAATATGCTGACCGACAGTTGGATGTGGATCACGCAGATGGCGATCCACACCAGCAGTTCGAACGATGGTACCGCGAAGCGGAAGCCGCAGAATTGCTAGAGCCCAATGCAATGGTGCTCGCCACGGTCAATGCCGAGGGCGGTCCAACGCAGCGTACGGTGTTGCTGAAATATTTTGACTCTCAAGGGTTTGTTTTTTTTACCAATTATCAAAGCCGTAAATCTCAGCACCTGAAGTTGAACCCACACGCATCCATTCTTTTTCAGTGGTTGCCATTGCAGAGGCAAGTGGAGGTCAGGGGCACGGTTTCGAAGATCGCTCAGGAGGAAACCGAAAACTATTTTCTAAGCCGACCAAGAGGCAGTCAGCTTGGCGCCTGGGTCTCCAGACAGAGTGAAGTTCTCAACTCTCGGTCGGTACTTGACGATCGCTTGGCGGATCTGACCAAGAAGTTTGGCGACGGGCAGATTCCCGTGCCATCGTTTTGGGGTGGTTACCGCTTGGTGGCAGAAAGTTTTGAATTCTGGCAAGGGCGTCCGAATCGGTTGCATGACAGAATTGCCTACGGGATGGGATCGGGAACGGATCCGAAATCTCAATGGAATCGTGTTCGGCTATCCCCCTAGCTGATGTCAAGTCGTGACGTTTTGAGCGTGGCGTTTGATTTCAGCTTCAACCCGTTTGTTGATCACTTGTCGGGTTGCCAATCAGTTTCTGTGCGTGGCTCATAAAATGACGCTGGTAAGCATTTTGATGACAAGTTGCGTTGCCTCGCGTTGACGTGATGTCCGGTTTGTCTCTTTGAGTACCCGGCGAACTGATAAGACATCAATCAAATCACCTTTGATCCTTTTTGTGATCGATACATAAACCACACCATCGAGTTCGCTGGGGGCACCTGGTCCAAGATGACCGGTAATTGCAGCCGCAAGGGTTGCCTCCTCGGTCATTTCGAGAACGGAACGACACATTGCTCTGGTGACTTCGGCACTCTCGGTCGAAAACTCGTCAATCATCTCCGGCGAGATTTGAAGCCAGTTCATCTTTGTTTCTGGGCGATAGGTAACAGCTGATCCGCATAACCATTGTGATATCCCAGGAATGGTGGTCAGTTCAGCGCTGATCATCCCACCGGTGCAGCTTTCCGCAAAAACGATCCGTTGATTGCTGGATTGGAGGGCGAGTAGGATTGGGTGAGTCTCTGGATCCATCGGGAAGCCTTCGCCGGTGTGATGGTGGCGGTCACTTTATCAGGGCTGGCGAGTGACCGGTGGTTTCTGCTGTTTTAGCGTTCGGAATTAGAATGCGCGTTGAATTGCTTGTTTGACAGTTGGCTACCTTTCTAGTCACCGTCGCAGCGATTGAAAAGATCCATCATGGTTTCAGTTCACTCGGGGATCCATGGGCGGGAATCCGCCGGTTTGATTGCTTGGCCGGTTTGATTGCTTGGCCGGTTTGATTGCTTGGCCGGTTTGATTGCTTGGGCGGTTTGATTGCTTGGGCGGAGGAGTCACTGATTTCCGTGAGGTCATGAAGATCATTCGGCGATGTTTCACTAACGGGTTCTTCGAGAAGTGTTATCCGGGTAGGTTGGACAAAAACTTTTAGCGTTCAAAAGTTCCCGCGGTGAAGCCCGCGTCCTCATGAGAGGAGTGGTGCAACGAATGGTGACGGTTTCTAGGTGAATTTGGCCTGTTTTTGTTCGGTGCACGGACGGCATGTCCCGCTTGAGCTACCTGTGTCAGAACTGCGTTGGTTTACAGGCAGCCTTGCAATTTGCCGAGAGACTGAGCATCTTAGTTTTACGTTGGGCAAGTGATCCTGATTGGCAACTTTTACGCGTGCATGGTTCGGGTTTTCTCAACGCTGGTTTCATTAGAGAATTGGTGAGTGGTTTTCGCTGGTAAAAGTATGGCTGGTACCCAAGAACCGGCGCAATAATTTAGAGGAAAGGTTTACAAGGTGAACGAATTGATTGCTACGCCGGAGGATCTTTCCATGGATGACCTTTGCCAAGAGCTTGTGCGGTTGGCGTCTAGGGGGAATTCTGTAACCGATTGGCCAGAAGATTCTTTGAGGCTCTGCGCGGATTCTGGTGTTTTTCGTTGGTTTTTGCCCGAGGGCAAGGGTGGATTTGGCTGGAGTGATCGAGATCAGACGCTTGGTTATTTGCGACTCGCAGAATCAGACCTTGTGACAACCTTTGTGATTACTCAGTACATGGGCGCCATCCGAAGGATAGCGGCGTCTGAGCATTCGAGCGTCGCCGACAACTGGTTGGAGCGTTTGGTCGAGGGTAAAGTTTATGCTACTGTTGGGATAAGCCATCTTACGACCAGTCGACGACACCTAGCCGAACCCGTTCTACGGGCGAAGGAGACGACGGATGGATTCATTCTATCTGGAATGTCACCGTGGGTGACTGGTGGTGCGCACGCCGAACTGCTGGTGATCGGTGCAACCTTGGATTGTGGACGGCAGATTCTTGTCGCTGTGCCCAGTGAATTGGAAGGAGTGTCTCGAGGCGTCGGTGTCGACCTTGTGGCCTTGTCGGCCAGTTGTACGGATCGGGTGGAATTCCGAGAGGTGCATGTTCGTCGCTCGATGTTGCTTGGTGGACCTTGCGAAAATGTTTTGCAATCAGGCGTCGGTGCGAGAACCGGAGGCTTGCAGACTTCAACGCTTGCTGTCGGGCTCTCTATGGCAGCACTGGGTTTTCTTGAACGTGAGGCGGCTAATCGGGAGGATTTATCAGAGCCAACTCAGCAATTGCGGGCAGAGGTCAATGAACTGAAAAAGACGCTCCTCTTAGCTTGCGATGACTCACAGGTTTGTGAACCGAGCGAGATTCGAGCGAGGGCAAACCGATTAGTTTTACGAAGCACGCAGGCGGCATTGATGGCAGCCAAGGGTGCGGGGTACGTCGAAGGGCATCCGGTTGGGCGTTGGTGTCGTCAAGCTTTGTTTTTTCTGGTGTGGAGCTGCCCACAGCCTGTTAGTCACGCTCACTTATGCGAGCTCGCATTCGGATCCACTGAAGTTTCGTAGCGATCCAGTTTTTCTTGGTTACGATCTCGTGAAGGCGGATCTGCCCATGGAATGCGTTAGCAGTCCCTTGGCATCCTCACAAACCTTCAAGGATGTGTTTGGGTACGTGCGTCATTGCATCCCACGCAGGGATGCCGCGATCGATAGATCGGATCTTTGGATTTAACGCGAGTTGATTTCTATTCCCGTTGTGCCTTTAGGGTGCAACAGCCAACCTCGGTGATTCTTCATCGCTGATTGCTAAACCGATCCAACCCCGGGTTAATTCCAGGTGCGTGATAGAGAGTCCAGCCAAAACGGGACGGTTTTCAAGACCTTTGAGAGTGATTGGCAACGAGTGATTTGTCGAGAGAACTTTGTTGAAGATGGTTCTTGCAGGGAATCGCTTTCGCATGGACATGTTAGGGCCATTAATGCTCAGGTGGCCATCTCGGATGAGGTAGGCATGCAAGCCTTTGACTTCAGGTTTGTAGGATGCCGTGATAATGACATTACGGAGATCAACTGCCCTTCCGCGTTTGAGTTGAACAATCCGCAAGGTCAAGTTTAAGCTCTCTTCGTCAATCTCGACGAACACGGGACGAGTGGATGCAAACCGAACTTCCACGTCATTCGGCATGTCGGGAGGAGTTTGGAAGTCAGTTTGACCAAATGAAGCTGCTATCTTTTTTAATACCTGATCAATAGGCATCGTTTCACCGCTGGGCAATAATTGTTCCAGCGTGTTGTTAATTGCAGATTGATGCAGCTGAATACTCAACAGGCTATTGTTCGGTGCTCTTGGACGCGGCGTGAATGCGGCCATTTGCCAGTCGCCGGCAATTCGAAAACGTCCGAGTAATTGCTCTTGAGTTGTTCGTAATTCAGTGACCGTGGGATCCAGTTCCATCTGTTCAAGTGGTTGGACCACGAGGTCCTCGAGCTTCTCGCTGGCTTGGGTTGTTTGAGATTCGAGTGTGTTATCAATTTCTGAACGTATTTGTCGACGCAGCGTCTGGTTGGCGATCTGGTTCGCCTTGGGCCTAAGCGTCTGGAATCGCTTTTCTGCGATTGTGCGAACGAATCCACCGAGAATTGGATAGTCATCGAGGTCCGATTTTACACCCCTCAGTTGCAAACGTCCGGCGACGTCGACATTGGTTTCGTTCAGCTTGATCCCTTGTCGATGAATTGAGACAGGTGTTCCTGACTCGAATCTGGCGGTTCCTCGAGTATGCAACTCGACAACACTCTGTTGCCCCGTCGAAAGTGTGGTGACATCACCAATGCTCTTGAGAAGGACTGACCATTGGTTTTGGGACGGAACCAACTGGATACCGATGGAGGATTTTACGTCGCTTGTGCCTTGAATTAAGGTTCCCATCGTCCGAGTGCGAAGGGGCACGCTTTTGGGTTCGGTTTGAGGTAACAGTCGGTTGATCAGATGATCGCTCATCGCGATGCGCAGGTTTGCATTGCGATAATGGCTGTCAATCGCATGAGCCAGATGTTGATCCTCGGGGTGATCGGAATGCTTGAGGTTTTGGATGGACCTTGCGATTTTCAGCGAGGTAGCGTTGCTGAATTCTGATTCCTGAGACTCGATTTGATTCAATAATTCGCCGTAATTCGTTGAGCCTGCGGCCCACGGTCTGACGAAATTGGACATTGCGGCAAACTCAGGTTGGTCAAGCCACTGTTGTTGTATCTTGGTGAGACGGTGCCACTTCATTCGCGAGAGGAAGCGTTGCGCGACCTGGTTTCTTTCCTGGTCGATCTTCGTCGTCGTTGTCTCGGTGCGTGCCAGCTTTGCCAAGTCATCCAACAGCAGGTACTCGCTCCAACGCTCTGAATCACCTGTGGCGTCTAGCAGTGGTGCGATTCGTGACAGCACCTGCTCAAAAGTTTCAGACGCCCCCTGTGAGGTGTTGGTTGTGTTCACGATGCGAGGTTGGGCGGCCGCGAAAGCAGCCTTCCAAACGCAAGCTCTTCGCTGGACCGAATAGGCTGCGCACAGCCACAGGGTTCGAAGTTCGCTATTTTGTACTTGTTCGCCCTGCAGCGAGCCCAGGCTCGCCAGTGTTTGCAGTCTTTCCAAGTCAGACGTTGATGGATTGGCTGCCGGGTAATTCTGCTGTTGGAGTGAATCAAGTGTGCGCATCACGGCATTCGTCCACTCGACAATTCGCACCGACGGACTGGATTCGATCGGATTTGAGATCATCAGCTCGAAGGGAGAGGACAACGAAGTTGCTGCTTGGGAGCGAAGTTCTTGCATGTCCGCCTGAAGTTTTTTAGCAGCCGGCCACTTCTCAAACGCTGGTGAACTAGGTTCTGGCTTAGAAAAGTCAGTGCGACCAGATGTCGCTGAGGACGAGACGGATGAGGCAGTCGGTGGCAGGGAGAGCCCGGCCTCGGGGGAAAGGCCATTCGTGGTTAAATCGGTTGGGGCCGAGAGAGGTGATCTGGTTTCTGCCGGAACGGACTCACGATCAGCAGTATTTTCTGTCGGTTCAAGGGTCGAAACGAGGTAGACGTTGACGGCATTGATGTCGGATTTGGCGAGCTTTGAACCGAATGATCGATGGCTGAAATTGTTTGTGAGGGGCTTTGCAGCGACCGTTTGCAACGATGTGTGCGTCGATATGAGCGTCGATATGAGCGTCGAGGCGTTCACGGAGAGGCAAAGCAAGAGACCGTACAAAAACATAATTTCAACCGTTCGTCTCACGTCAATTGGCGACTTCCCTCGCGTTAGATGGCGAGAGAATCGTGCGAGCATGGAGATTCGATTTTTACTTCCAACGGGAAGATGCCGCCCTTTAGGAATCGGAAGAAGAGGTGGCAGAATCAAGCCGATTGCGATCCAGTTTGTCAACTGTCTTATTCAGAACAGGCAGTACAACCGATAAAGACGATGCATTGAGGATGGATTTGAACTTAAGGGAAACTTGCCCTCAATCTCCGGATTGGGGCATCAATCAGGTCTTTTCATTGGATGGATCCACGTCGGAGCGTGGTCAAGCGGTGCAGCAATTTAAGTAGTTTTCCTTGAAATCGATAAGTGCAGGCATCGAATCTTGGAGAGGGGTGCGGTCCGTCCAGCTGGTTTCTGTCGGTGATTGGTTGATACCAGCTTTGGATAGGGTTCCATGCCCAACTGTCGAGGCTGTGTTGTTTGAATTTTCGAAGTGTCTCGCGAGTATTTTGTTGGACTTAGGTGGACCTTGTTTGGTCAAGTCGAGTGAGGAATGACGCTTGTGAGATGGTCCGGCGGGGGAAGTGATTAAGGGTGTCGATCCGAGGAGCAGGGGTTCAGTTAGCGGAAATTGCTGATGACTTTTTCATCATGATGACGCTATTATTTCGCCATGGGCATTCAGGACACGGAACGAATCTTTGTCGCAGGACATCAAGGGATGGTGGGCGCCGCATTGATGCGCCGTTTGAAATCCGAGTCTTGTAAAACATTGACAGTAGGACGTAAGGATTTAGACCTCTGCGACGCTGAGGCGGTTAATCAGTATTTTGATCGCCAGCGTCCGACCTCGGTGGTATTCGCCGCTGCCAAAGTGGGTGGCGTGCTCGCCAACCAACGTTACCCTGTGGAGTTCCTGTCACAGAATCTCTTGATGACCACGCACACCATCAATGCTGCGTTTCGGTTTGGAGTCAAAAGATTTCTTTTTCTTGGTAGCACCTGTATTTATCCTCGCGACTGTCCTCAGCCAATTTCGGAAGCCGCTCTGTTGACTGGGCCGTTGGAATCAACGAACGAGGCATACGCATTGGCCAAGATTGCTGGACTGAAGTTGTGCCAAGCGTATCGTTCGCAGCATGGTGTTTTGTACCACAGCGCGATGCCCACGAACCTTTATGGCCCAGGTGATAACTATCATCCGGAGCACAGTCATGTACTGCCAGCTATGATTCGTCGGTTCCACGAGGCAAAGTTGTCGAAGCAGTCCGCAGTAAAAATTTGGGGAACAGGCAAATCTCGCCGAGATTTCTTGCATGTGGATGATCTGGCGGATGCCTTGGTTTTTCTGATGGGGCTGGAGGATCCACCGGATTGGGTGAATGTCGGCTCGGGTCGTGATCTAACGGTGTATGAGCTGGCTGAAAGAATCGCTGAAGTGGTCGGGTATCACGGTGACATCCTCACCGATGAATCACGACCCGATGGTGCGCCGGTGAAATGCACGGACATGACTTGTTTACATGGCATTGGCTGGAAGCATCGCATCGAATTGATGGATGGACTGAAGCAAACCTATCAGGACTACAGGTCAGATTTGGATACCGGTGTGTTGCGATCGATCTGATGACAGAGCATTGTTCGTGGTGTGCCCAGCTTTATCCAATGAGTGAAAGTGGCGGAGGGGACTCGTTTTTATTTTCATTAAGCGGATTTCAGCGAGATTGACCGAAAGGAGTCGCCTTTGGCCGTTTTTTTGTCAGGTCCGTTCGAATCCGCGGTCCTGTATTTTGGGTCCCTGTCTAGAATCTCGCATCTGTGCTCTTTTTGGGAATGTTGCTGAGGTCGGGTGCTCCTAACGGTTTTCGAAAATGTTTGCCTCTATTTGTCTCGTAGACTGGAACAGGTCGACCTTGAAGCTTGGTTGGTGAATTGCTGATGTCAAAAATTGCATTGATTACCGGAATTACCGGACAAGATGGTAGTTACCTCGCGGAACTGCTACTCGAAAAGGGATATGAAGTTCACGGTGTTGTTCGTCGGAGCAGCACCTTTGCGACCGAAAGAATTGATCACCTGTACAAGGATCCACAATCGGAATCCTCTTTACGGTTGCACTATGGTGATTTGACCGATGGTCAAGCGCTGACCAACCTGGTTCTGGAAGTGAAGCCGGACGAGATCTACAACTTGGGTGCACAAAGCCATGTTCGGGTCTCTTTTGATCAACCTGTCTATACCGTGCAGTCGGTTGGAGTGGGTGCGTTGAACGTACTCGAGGCGGCCAAGCTGCTGAACGTTGAGAAGAAGGTGCGAGTTTATCAGGCTAGCAGCAGTGAGATGTACGGGGATGTATTTGAGATCCCTCAGAAGGAATCCACTCCCTTTAATCCGCAGTCGCCGTATGCCTGCGCAAAGGTGTATGCCTTTCACCAGACAGTGAATTATCGACGCAGCTATGATCTGTTTGCAAGTAATGGAATACTTTTTAACCACGAGTCAGAACGGCGTGGCGAGACTTTTGTCACCCGGAAAATTACGCGGGCAGCTGGAAGGATCAAGGCTGGTCTCCAGCAGAAACTCTTCCTTGGCAATCTGGATGCCAAGCGTGACTGGGGCTATGCGAAGGACTACGTCGATGGGATGCACCGGATTCTTCAGCATGATGCGGCGGATGACTTTGTGTTGGCGACAGGACATACTGCTTCCGTTCGTGAATTCTGCCAACTTGTGTTTGAACGGTTGGAATTAGACTACGAAGATTTTGTTGCCGTTGACCCACGCTACTACCGACCGGCTGAAGTGCAGTTGTTGTTAGGTGATCCGAGTAAAGCTGAGCAAGAGCTGAATTGGAAGGCGAAGACCTCCCTGGAAGAACTAGCGGCGATCATGACAGATCATGACTATGATCTGGCCCAACGCGAGGCTCACGCCTCAAAATTTTAAAAGTCCGTGAGGCTCGGTGATCGAGATTTGTGATGGATCCCGGAGTCAAAAATTTGCTGTGGCGGTAACTGATTTTTTGCTGCTTAAAATAATGGGTCACCCCACGATCACCGGGAAATCGTTATTGGTCAGCCATGTTCAATGAGAAAAGCGGTGGAGGGATCCCTGCGGTAGTTGGCTCTGCTGTGAAGGTCAAGCAGCGTAGAGGTTCGCAGAAGTAAAGCGTCCGTCCGAACCGAACAGTCGTTGGGCTGGTGACTGATAACAATAAAGCCAGGTTTTGGGATTTTTCTTAGCCAGCTTTTTTACCCCTCCACCTTCCCTGAGGCCTCGTGGCGATTGAGACGAGCCCACATTGCTTGCCATGGAATCGTGGTTAGAAAATTGAGTTTTCCGGCTAATCTTTCATTTTGAAACATGCTGACGCTGGTTCTGCTAGGTGTCGTGCAATCAGGTGTTTTCAGCGCGGGTTGCAACAATTTAAGATACTAAGCTTTCCTGATCCGGGTTGAACTGGTTTCGGGGGCTGGCATTTTTTGTGATTGTGATGATGATTGTTTGACCTTAAAACTATGTTGCGATGGCATTTCCCTGATTGGCGTTGCGATAAATATTTGACTCGGAGAAGAGATGGCAAAGAAAAAAGCGCAGTCGTTTGAATGCGTTGAACCAATTGGTGATCGTGTGTTGGTTCGGAAAGATGAACCCAAGCGAGAGACTCGAGGTGGTATTGCCTTGCCGGACGCCGCAGAAATTCCAACGATCACGGGGCGAATCGTCACGATTAGTGCTGTTGTCGAAAATGATGAGGAGTTGCCTCTTCGCCAGTATGACAAGATTCTGTTTCATCCCAAAAGTGCCATCCCTGTCGATCTCGAGCATGACAACCAACTGTTCGTGGTGCCGGTCGAAGATGTAGTGGCAGTTTTTCGACGCGAGAAATCCAGCTCGTGATGCTATGCAGTGGGATCGATCTTACTTAGCCGGATTTCTCAGGGCTGAGTATCTCTTTTTCGGCGTTCAGCGCGATTCGCTCAGGTCGATTCGATCAGGTCATTGTTTTCGAGGGTCATTGTTTTCGAGGGTCATTGCTTTCCAGATTGTTTTCAAAGGTCATTGGATGATTGCAGTCGACATCAGTAAAAGTCGGTTGGTCCGGGCGGCAACAGAGAAAACAATTGCCTGAGTTTCACTCGTCAAACAAGGCCAAGGCGGGGGGGCAGACCGCCGATTCATGATGCCGGGGGTTGGCTTGGAGTCGCAGGTCGGTTTCGCTGTTTCTGGGCCTGCTTTTATCTCTGTTCACGTCTCTAAGTCGACTAGCCATTGTCTTTGAGTCCACTTGCTAATGTCGGTTGGCATTCTGTTCGAACTTGGCAGGATTTGGTGCCTCTCTCGGAATGAAATCGATCCTATCCGGAATCCTGGGACGCCAAATGTTGAGCAGTACCTGTAACACGTTTTTTTACCGTTAGCGAAGAGAGGTTCTGTTCGCTACGATAATGTTGCGGACTCATCTCTAATTTTCTTGGGAGTTTTTTCATGTTGTTGCGACTCTTTGCATTGTGTCTCGTTGTCACTGTCTTTTCTGAATTTTCGCTGCACGCAGAGGAGCTTCCAGAAATCTCCAAGCGTGAGGATGCAAAGCCACGCAATGTTGTTTTTATTCTTACCGATGATCATCGATACGACGCGATGGGCTTCATGGGGCATCCTTTTCTTGAGACGCCGCATCTTGACTCGCTAGCGTCAAACGGCGTGCATCTGAAGAACGCATTCGTCACAACTTCCCTTTGCTCACCGAGTCGAGCTTCCATTTTAACGGGGCTTTACACACACAAGCATCGGGTGATTGACAATAATCGGCTGGTGCCGGAAGGGACCATTTTCTTCCCGCAGTATCTGCAGAATGCGGGGTACAGCACAGCTTATATTGGAAAATGGCACATGGGTGGCGCTCACGACGATCCACGTCCAGGTTTCGATCATTGGATCAGTTTTCGCGGGCAAGGGAATTATCTGCCGCCGGGTCCTAAATACACCCTGAATGTGAACGGCCAGCGAGTCAAACAAAAGGGTTACATCACCGACGAGTTGACGGATTACGCCATTGACTGGTTGGAGGAGCAAGATGATTCCGAGGAGCCCTTTTTTCTTTATCTTTCACACAAGGCGGTGCATTCTAATTTCACACCTTCAGAACGCCACGCAGATCGCTACAAGGATGTTGATTTGAGTTTTCTTCCGCGTGGTGAAGGAATCACTGCTGAGAATGATGCACCGCGTTGGGTTCGCGACCAGTTAAATAGTTGGCACGGAATCGACTTCAGTTACCACAGCGATAATGGCCTCGATTTTTTATACCGACGGTATTGTGAATCACTTTTAGCCGTCGATGACAGTGTCGGAAGAGTACTGGATCAACTCAAAAAGATGGGGATCTACGAAGAGACCTTGGTCGTCTACATGGGTGATAACGGATTCATGTGGGGAGAGCATGGTTTGATTGATAAGCGAGTTTCCTATGAAGAATCGATTCGCGTACCCATGATGATGCAGTGCCCCGATTTGATTGATGGTGGCAAAGTTCTCGAGCAAGTCATTGGTAATATTGATGTTGGTCCAACGATCTTGCACGCAGCTGGTTTGTCCACGCCCGAGTACATGGATGGCGAGAGTTTCTTGAATCTTGCCAATGAGCCGGATTCAGATTGGAGAGATTACTTCCTGTACGTTTATTATTGGGAGAAGAACTTCCCGCAGTCACCGACTCAGTTTGCGTTGCGTGGCGATCGATTCAAGTACATCACCTACTATGGTTTGTGGGATGTTGACGAATTGTACGATCTGACGACCGATCCCGGCGAAAAAATCAATCTGATCAACAATCCTGAATATCAGACTGTCGTGAAAGAGATGGAGAATCGGCTTTATGAAATGCTTGCTGATGCGGGGGGAATGGATATTCCGATGAATCAACCAGCTGGTCGTTCACAGAATAAACGTTGGTTGGACAAGGGTGGACGAGAGTCTGCAGATTTCCCGAAGTCATTGGTGGTCGAAGAACCCATTAACCGAAACGCTAAGTAGGTTGAGAAGGTAAGGGACTTTGATTCCCGATGCGAAACATCTTTAGAAAAGCCACTCCGTAGAAAAAACGGAGTGGCTTTTTTTAGAGGTCCATACTGGAGAACTTTGTCAACGCCGACGCCTGATGCCTAGAGTTTGGACACAAAGAGTTTTGTAATTCGATTGAATCACGGATCGCTGCAATACCGTGCAGTGCCGCGGTGGAGCGAACGAGAGGTTCTTGCACCTAGCGGTTGTACGCCTGCGCAAACTCATCCCGGAACGCTTGGTCTTGGGATGGAAATAATTGATCAAAGGTATTGAGGTCGGCTGCCCCACGCTGGAAACGTTGCTTTGGGAACACTGGCATTGTCGTTCCCGTGACCTGCTGGATTCCAGAGGAGACGATTGCGCCTTTGAGGCTGTAGAGTCGTTCGTGATTCCAGTCAGTCAGTTTGACAAACGGAATTGCCTCGGCAATTTCAATCACGTCAGGAAGGGCGTAGGGGCTGAAGCCAAGAAACCCTAGGGAACTAGCCGGTGCGCTGGTTCGGATATGACCTCGGCTTTGGCCACCGCTGTAGACGAGTGAATGCTTGACGGCGTCGACGCCCCACCCTTCCTGATAGAGCATTCGGTTGCCCAGCACGCTGCGTATGGTCAGTTCCGGATTTTCCTCGATTGGATAATCTTTCAGGTTCTCATCGCCTCCGTCTCCGTCGATGAGGTACCGCCACTGTGGATACCGACGCCGCACCTCCTTGAGGAGTGCAAGTCCCATGGTTGCAGCTTGGACATCGAGTGCTTTGTAATCTTCAATGACTCGTACGGCCTCTCGCCAGCAGATTTGACTGGGTTCGACATCAACCGTTTCGAGGTACATTTCACGATCGACTTGCTTCAAGAAATCGATCGCCTGTTTTGCGTCGGTTGACTCGGGTCCGGTGGTTAATGTGAAAGCCTTTAAGCGTGCGGGGGACTCACCACGCCGCCGCAAGAGAAAGTCCAGCAAAATTAACAGACTGCCACTGTCGACACCGCCGCTGAACATCAGCCCGATTGGTTCGGTTTTCGGGATTGCATCGAGCCAGCCATCGCAAGCTTCTGCGAGTTTTCCGATGTACTGAGCCCCGATGGAATCGATATCACTTTGCAGTCGGTTCCTTTTAGGTGCGAAGAACCGTTGCAGGGTCGGGTTTGGATCGGGGCAACCGACCAGCTGAAGCTCGAGGAGATGGTGTGCTGGTACCATCCGCGTGTAGGACGGATGAAATTGATCCCCCAATCCCTCACGCTCCAACTGTTCACGAATTTCGTCCATTCGCTCAGCGATGATCAATGCGGGGCCTTCTGCTCGCTTTGCGAGGAAGTATCGCATCGGTCGGCCGATTGAGCGAGCCATTCGGATGGTCTTTCCCGATTGTTCACAGATTGCGAATTGGCCGCGAATGCTGCGAACCGCTGCGGGATCACCCAGTCGAACCGCTTCGGACGCTTCCTGAAGTGTCGTGCCCAGAAAAATGTTTCCCTGAGGATCGAGCAGATTGACCACTCGGTCAATCAGTTCCATGGCACGACCGTCAAAATCCCGCTGAACGGGTTGTTTTTTGTCCATGGTGGGAACGTTATGGGTGGCTTGGGAGCGGGAGGGCGAGTTAGACATGTGGATTCGGTAAAATGAGTTTTTCGGGTTGAGCCAACCTCGGCATGACGGTTCACATCTTGATATGCGGAAATCCGACAATAGACATCGGGGTTATTAGCGCTTTTGGCGTGTTACTCGATAAAATCACAGTTGAGTGAGTGATTCGTCGTGAATCATTCGTGGCGTAAAAAAAAGATCATCGCCAGCGACTTACCCTATTTTACCGCAATTTGTCACCGTTTGTCGGTTCTCCATGAGTGTTGTTCTCGTTGCTTCATGGCGGATCCGGTAGTCGACGGGTACGGTTGCGGCGTTACAGATCTTACATTTTTCGTCAGCGGATACCTAGCGGCAAAGCCTCTCGAAGAGCGCGAAGCGGGTGTCGGCGGAAAAAAGTGTATTCACCATTGATCCAAACTGGCAGCGAACCATCGTGGATTTGCACATATTTGACGGCGTTGAGCCTCCACCACGCACGAATTTCACCGATGTGCTTCAGCATTGGGCGAATCTTCGTCCCGACCAACCAGCGTTCATCTTCACGGATTTAGAGTCCGTCGAGGAACAAGTCACCAACGCTGAACTGTGGAGGGAGGTGCGCGCTTTGGCCGGAGCGTTGCAGGATCAATGCCGGATCCGGGCAGGCGACCGAGTTCTTTTACTCTACCCGCCCGGTATCGAGTTTGTGATTGGTTTCTTCGCCTGTCACGCCGCCGGGGCAATTGCAGTGCCGGCCTATCCACCTCGAAGGAATCGTAAAGCCTCTCGTATTCGCTCCATTGTCGTTGACTCTGACGCTCGGTGGGCTCTTTCAACTCAAGCCGTCGTGGATTTGCTCAAGGGTGATCGTCCCCACGATGACTTGATCGGCGTTCAGTTGTTGGGTACCGACAATCCAGGCATGAGGGACTTGGACAAGTGGCGTCCACCAAAGTTGCAGGACTCATCGCTTGCAGTGCTTCAGTACACTTCGGGTTCAACCGGGTCACCCAAGGGAGTGATGCTGAACCATGCGAACTTGATTGCCAACAGCGAACTGATTCGAGAGGCGTTCCAACCCGCATCGAACACCGTGGGGATGACTTGGTTACCGACCTATCACGACATGGGGTTAGTGGGTGGAGTGCTGATGCCGCTATACATGGGACGCACAAATGTGCAAACGAGCCCCATGACCTTTCTGCAGAGACCTTTGCGTTGGCTTCAGGCGATCACCCGCTATGGAGTCACCGTGAGCGGTGGACCAAACTTCGCCTATCAATTGTGCGTGGACAAAATTCATGATGACGAGTTGAGCGGCATCGACTTGTCGTCCTGGGCCATTGCGTTCAATGGTGCTGAGCCTATTCGCTCTTCGACGCTCGAGGCGTTTTGCGAACGGTTTGAGCCGTATGGTTTCAACCGCGGAGCGTTGTTGCCTTGTTACGGAATGGCAGAAACCACCTTGATTGTCACCGGTGGACCGTCTGAGACGCGCCCGGTGCTTTCGACGTTTGACGGTGGTGGTCTAGAGCAGAAGATTGTACGTCCCGTTGGGGCTGATCACGCAAACGCACGCAAGCTGGTTGGTTGTGGGGCCATACTTGCCGACGAAAAGGTCACGATTGTTGATCCAGAATCCCTTCAGGTATTGCCGGGAGGAACAATTGGCGAGATTTGGGTTCAAAGTCCGTCGGTTGGTGTCGGATATTACCAACGCAAAGAGGCGACTGAACGCACCTTTGGTGCCTACACCGATGAAGGTGAAGGGCCTTTTTTACGCACAGGTGATCTCGGTTTTCTTCACGAGGGGCAACTTTACGTATCAGGTCGTCTCAAGGACATGATCATCGTTCGCGGGGTCAATCGTTACCCGCAGGACATCGAAGAGACGGTTGAGCAGGCCAGTGATGTTGTGCAAGCTGGGTCAGTTGCTGCGTTTGCAATGGATTACGAAGGTCGCGAGCAGTTGGTCGTGGTTGCCGAGACGGTAAGAATTCGGGATATCGATTGGGACGCTAACTTGCAGGCAATTCGCCGAGCTGTCACCGAGGAGCATGACCTGCCACCCGATGCAATCTATCTTGTGCGTAACAGCAGTGTGCCCAAGACCAGCAGCGGTAAAATTCAGCGACATGCCTGTCTACACGCGGTGCGTGATGGTGATTTGAAGATCATTGCCAAGTGGGTTCGCTGGGAGGAAGCAGAAGGCGGCGGGTTTGCAATGGGCGCCCAACCGATGATGAAAGCTGCCGCGGCGGCCACAGCGTCGGAGGAGATCGGCGAAGCAGATGTGAATCCAGCGATTGTTGAGGCCATTGAACACCACGTCCGTCGAATTGCCGGGGAACGCGCGGCGCAACTTGACCTCAGCACGAATATTGTGCTGGACTTGGGGCTCGACAGCTTGGAACGTCTCGAGATTGCCCGAATGCTCGAGCGAACTTTCGGTGGACGATTTCCCGAACAGGTTTTGGATGAAATCGAAACGATAGGCCAAACAGCGGTCGCTGTTGAACGGTACTTACCGAGCGGTGCCGGGTCGAGAGCTGAGGCGATGTTGGAAGGGGGAGAATCCAAACAGGTCATCCCCCCGACCAACGCGGAGCGTCCGCCACAGGAATCGGTCGAACCCGAATCACGCGTGGAGGATTTCGGGGAGTATCGTCGGCTAAAGGCTGCCATGCAGCAAATGATGATGACCGGAGTACCCAATCCGTACTTTACGGTTCACGAGGGCGTTGTTCGTGACACAACAGTTGTGGATGGCCAAGAGTTGATCAGTTTTGCGTCTTACAACTATCTTGGGCTCAGCGGCCATCCCGCAGTGGTGGAGGCTTCATCGGCGGCAATACAGAAATATGGCACGAGCGTCTCGGCCAGTCGTTTGGTCTCGGGCGAGAAGCCGATTCACGGTCAGTTGGAGAGGAAAATTGCAAAATGGATCGGTGTCGATGATTCCATTTTGATGGTCGGTGGTCACGCAACTAATGAGACAACGATTGGTCATCTCGTGGGTGCCGGGGATCTTATCGTCCACGATTCACTTGCACACAACAGCATCGTGCAGGGGGCATTGCTCTCGGGAGCACGCCGACGTCCGTTCCCACACAACGACTATGAAGCCCTTGACCGCATGCTGACGGAAATGAGGTCCCAGTATCGTCGAATCCTAATCGCGATCGAAGGGGTTTACAGCATGGATGGTGATTTTGCGAATGTTCCGGAGTTTATCGAAGTCAAGAAGAGACATGGTGCAATGCTGATGGTTGATGAAGCACATAGCTTTGGAACCATGGGGCGTACCGGCCATGGAATGGCGGAACACTTCGGGATCGATGCGAGGGACGTTGATATCTGGATGGGGACACTCAGTAAGTCGGCCGCATCATGTGGCGGCTACATCGCTGGTTCTAAGGCGTTGGTTGAGTTACTACGCTACACTGCGCCGGGGTTTGTTTTCAGCGTTGGAGCACCTCCAGCGCAGGTTGCAGCGGCTCTGGCAGCCCTGGAAACCTTGCAGAAGGAACCGGACCGAGTGGATCGGTTACGGGAACGCAGTGATCTTTTTCTCTCGTTGTGTCGTGAGGCTGAACTCGACACTGGTGACAGCCAGGGCACGCCGGTCATTCCCGTGATCACCGGTAATTCGATGGTCGCGCTGCGTCTGTCCAACCGTCTAAGGGGTGATGGAATCAATGTGCAGCCAATTCTTTACCCAGCAGTTGACGAATCCGCGGCGCGGTTGAGATTCTTTATTACCAGTGAGCATAGTGAAGAACAGATTCGTTACACCGTCGCAAAAGTAGCCGAACGATACGCCGAGCTCGGTTTTCAACCCACCAGCCTCGCTTCTGCGGCGGAGTCAAATTGAATCGGTGACTTTTGGGATCTCTGTGAGACTTTCGATAACATCTGACCAACAATGCCCTTGCGAGGAATGGACTTCATTCTAAAATCGGGTTTGACCCGACGCGGAACGTTGGATTTGCTGTTACGGCACCTTCTGGATGGATGATCGTGCGTTCCGCCCAAGAGATTTCCCCCATCAGGAGTATGGACGTTGCTTACTGAGTCAACTGTTGAGACCATGTTTCGCCGCCTCATGAACGAACCAAATCGCAATGAGGAGACTTTTGACAAGGCGGAAGAACTTCTCGAGGATGAACTTCGTCCCGAAAGTCCTCTACGCCATCGTCTCTCGGTTGAATTGGATGAACTGCGGTCGCTCGCGGCCAAGAACTAGACCATCGATGAAAATCTCCTGAATCCCTGGCAGCGGTTTTCTCCACGAGTGCTATTTTGGCAATTCGTAGGACGTCAGGTTTGTTGCTGGGGACGATGTGGTTTGGCAGAGCTTTCAGCTTGAAGGCGTAAGAAAAATCCATCAACCAGTCATGCCCAGAGCTTGCGGAGATTCAGAGCTTGCTTAGGCCTAGAGCTTTTTGGAATCGCAGAGCTTTTTGGAGGTCCAGAGCTTTTTGAAGGCCCAGAGCTTTTTGAAGGCCCAGAGCTTGCGGAGATATCGACGACTCAAGTCTCTGGTTGATTGAGACACGATCCCGTGTCGGTGGTGCCAATCGCGTTTGCTTGGCAAGGAAACTGTGACCGTCCACCTATCTGAACGAAAAAAGCCTTCGCCAGCTTGCACTGACGAAGGCTTTCAATTTTAACTTAGGTCGCTATTAGTGGTTGACGCTGATTCCGCCTGTGAGTCCGACCATTAGGTAGTTTTGGTCGTCGCTGCCGCCGTTGACCATCGATCCGTCTCCGCCCCGCCAAACGCCCTGAGCGATGTCAATCACCTGAACTCCGCCGCGGATCTGGATCATTCGAGTGATCTGGTATCCCAGTTCAGCTCGAACATCGAATCCGATGTAAAACTCTTCGTTATCCGTGTAGACCGGTTCGCTTGAGCTTCGAATGATTCGATCCACCACGGAACCCTGTCCGGTTCCGTCGTAGGCGGTTAGTGTTTCCGTTTTCTGCGAGAACGTGGATTGGAAGTTAGCACCGCAGAAGACTCGAAGATCGGTCGAGAAAACGTAGCGTTCACGAGCTCTCATGAATCGGAATCCAAACTGTGGTCCGATCAGTTCGTTGACAGTGGTCGCTCCGGTGACGGTCAGTTGTTCTGCATCTTCAAATTCAGGGTGGCTAAACGCTGGGATCTCGTCGGTGCTTTGGTAATCCATGAACCCGTTGGCGTCGGTCAATCGCATCCACCGAAGTCCAACAAACGGTTCGATGATGCCACCATTTTGCCGTGGATCCATTCGCCAGGTTTTGTTCAGTTCGTAACTGTCGTACTCAAGGTGGTTCTGAGTATCGACAATGTCGTAGAAGCGATAGTTGTAACCCATGTTGTTGCCTTCCTCGGGGAGAAGGGCGTCGCCGAAGGGCGGTTGGATCACTTCAGGTCCTTCCTCTGGATCGATGAAGCGGTTGAGTCGCTCTTGGCGGAAAATATGGTACTCGCCCACTTTGTTCCGGGTCCAATTGAACAGCCAGCCGTGGTTTTCGCCGGGAAGCATGTAGCCCAGTTCGTACCTGTAGCCCCAGCCGCCGTCGAGGCGATCTTTATCGATACCAGGCTCGGTTGTGTCCGGTCCGGTGCCGTACAGATGTACTCGGTCATAAGTTGCAAACCATCCTGTGGAAGCCCGCTTCTTTGCGGAGAGGTCCTGGAGGTCGGCATCATAGACAGGCTCGAACCATTTGAAATCCGGGTCGAATTCAAATGGATCAGCTAGTTTGCTCTCTTGAGCTAGTGCCAGATTGGCCGCACCTACCATGGCGAGAGCCGTGAGCAGGCTTGCAGTCAGCTTCCGTACCGACATCGCTTGTTCCACCGTCTTGCAGTTAGTTAAATGAGGACGTGATTCGAACACTCGTCCTTTTCTTGACTATACGAGAAAACTTGCCATCCAATGGTTAAGTTTCCGAGACCGTTACTTGGCGGTCAGGCCGAATCTCCTCACTTGAAGGAGGTAGCCTCAGTCGCGTGTATAGTTCCGGTCGTGCGGTTAGTATCGGTCGCTTCACCCGCGTAGGGTTAGCTTGATTGGAAACAGATTCAGCAAAAGTCGGAGAATCGGTGAAACCGGTATAATTTCACAGCGATTTTACCGTCGAAACGGGCCTGTTTAGGCTCACCTACTTTTTGCCTTGAGCGCGTTTTGTCGCGAAAAACTCAGTCAAGATGCGACCACAAGGGTCCGCCAGCACTCCTCCGGTTACCACTGACTGATGATTGAGACGCGAGTCACCGAGAGTTTGGTAAAGGCTGGTCACTGCCCCCCCTTTGGGGTCGGAAGCGCCAAAGACAAGGCGAGGAATTCGAGATTGAAGGATCGCTCCCGCACACATCAGGCACGGTTCAAGGGTGACATAGAGCGTGGTGTTTTCGAGACGCCAATCATCAACCGATGAGGCAGCTTGGGTGATCGCGAGCATTTCAGCGTGAGCGGTTGGATCTTTTAGCATTTCTCGCTGGTTATTGGCTGCAGCGATTAACGCACCATCGCGAACAATCACCGCACCGACTGGGACTTCATCCGCGGTCACCGCTTCGATCGCCATTTCCAATGCTCGCCCCATCCAGTACGCATCCGAATCGGTGTCAGGCAATGCGGAGGGAGCAAAGCCTGATTGATCATCAGACCGTGTTCTCGGCGAATTGGGATTCATTGAAAATTCGCTGCTCATTTCTTCGCTTCGTCCGACATTTTCTTGGCTTCGGCTACCTCTTTCTTCGAGAGTTCCCGTAAACGTAGGTTGCGTAGTTCTGACTTACATTGGAACGATGCGATCCCCAGAGGCACGCATTGGTCCATTTCGTAGCGAATATCAAACTCGCGATCGGCTCGAGGGACGTCACAAGCAAGTTTGTCATCAATCCAGCACTGAATTTGGAACGAGTCCACTCGAACGCGAACCTTGTACCAGCGATCATTGTCGAAATTCCTGAAACTGGTGGTCTCATTTTCACTGGCATCATGGCCATCGATACTGCTGATTCCCACAATGCCACCACCCCAGCCACCGAGGATAAAACTGGCTTGATTCTTAGCCACTGGAAAGGTGAGACCACAGAAAAAGTCGAAACCATCCGTTCTTCTTGCTTCGAGTTCAACCTCATAGCTGTCAGTTTTCAGGTCACCTTCCCAGCGAATTCCCGTCATGGGATCACCGAACCCAAAAGTGATTAAATCATCTTTGATCTCAACTGGGCCATCACCACCGAATTGGCTGACAACCCAAGAACCATTGAGCTTTTTCCAAGCTGCCGAATCCGGTTTGCTTTTCGGTGCATCGACGACCTTCTCTTTGGCTGGCTTTGGAGTGTGATCATCGGCGAGGCAAAGGGCCTGGTTTGCGAGAAATAACGGGAGCAATGCCGCAAATTGGATGAAAATAAACTGGCCAAAACGCGTTGAATTCACGATGGATACCTGCAGTGAGCGAAAGATGATTCGTAAAAGACGGAGGACGCTGGAATGTCGTCTCAGTTGTCTTATCAGCAGTCAAATCCACGACGCAGGTGGTACCGGGCCGTTGGACTTCTTTGCTGGAGACCTCCAGCGTACACGATTGATAGGCAACAGATGCGACCTGTCACAAAAATTAGCGTATTGGGTATCCGCCTGGCAATCATCGTGCTCGGGTTGTATTGGCTGTTGATGTTTACCGGCACACACCTGGCCGCGACGACGCTTGAGATGGCCGACCAGATTGCACCTGCGGTCGGTGATAAAGTCAAGCATTTCGCCGCATTCTTCTTACTTGGCGCCCTGCTCTGTTACGTCACGAATTCGGAACGCTGGGTAAAACGCTTTGTTTCCATCGGCCTTGTCGGTATGGCTTATGCCGGGTTGGATGAATACACCCAGCGATTTGTTCCCGGCAGGTATCCCGACTTCCATGACTTTGTGGCTGACGCATTCGGACTTTGGTGTGCAATCTCGGCCTATGTGATCGCAAAAATGATCTACAGAGCATGGGCATCCAGGTACAGCCAGCCAGGCACGAGTTCATCGTGAATGACCGGGTTGTTGAAGGACCTGGGTTTTGAAGGACCTGGGTTTTGAAGGACCTGGGTTTTGAAGGACCTGGGTTGAGTGACCAAGGTGAAGGTGTGCCACTTCTTTTGCTTGGATCGCAGCCCGTTTCTGCGCGGTAATCAGCGACATACCCAAGTCGATACTCGATCGAGTCGAACGTCCAAAGGTCGACCAAATTCGCGATCGGTGTCAGAAGGATTGGACGGCATTTGGTGGTTCGACCAAGAGGTGCCGTCAACGTTTTGGGTTGAACCGAATGACCTGAATTGCGATGCCGTCTCCACCATCATTTCAGGTCAGCTTTTCGGGTCAGCGTAAGCTGAATGTTTCTTAAAGTCCAATCATGCGGGAAGATGCCTGCGTGCTTCGGTGACACGTTGGATAACCGATTCGGCTGAGTTCCCCGTCATGGTCAGGTGGCCCATTTTTCTCCCCAGCTTTGGCGTTTCTTTGCCGTAAAGGTGAAGGGAGATGGACGGATCCCTGAGTGCTTTTTCCCAATCAGGCTCCGAGCCATCAGTGGACCAGAGATCTCCGAGCAAGTTTGCCATCGCCGCGCAGGGACTTCTTAGGGATGTGGAGCCGAGTGGTAAATTACAAACAGCTCGAACATGCTGTTCAAACTGACTGGTTTCGCAAGCTTCGATCGACAGGTGTCCCGAGTTATGAGGCCTGGGTGCAACTTCATTGATCATCACCGTTTCGCCGGAGACGAAAAATTCAACGCAAAGCAACCCGACGACGTCCAGTGTTTCTGTGGCGGCTTTGGCAATTTGAATTGCTTCTTGAGCGAGTTCTTCAGCGATTCTTGCCGGCGCGAGGGTGACATCCAAAATGTGGTGATGGTGCGCATTTTCAAAAACCGGGAACGCCTCTTGCTGACCGTTTGGCGATCGGGCAACGATGACGGAGACCTCCAGGTCAAATTCGATGCACTGTTCCGCGATCCAAGCTTCGCAGGCGGACCAATCAATCGATTCAGCCTCTTCGGGTGAATGAACCTTTGATTGTCCTTTTCCGTCGTAACCACTAATGGCGGTTTTGACGATCATCGGCCACCCCAGCGTTTTCCCGGCATCGCAGAGTGACTGCGTATCGTTGACGGCAGCCATCGGTGTTACCGGTAAACCTGCCTCCTTGAGTGTTGTCTTTTCGATGAGGCGATTTTGCGCCGTGGCGAGGACATCGGAGGAAGGGTAGGTTGGTGCAAAATGACCACAGCGGGCAATGGTTTCGGCCGGGATGTTTTCGAATTCAAGTGTGATCACATCGCATTGACTCGCAAAACGTTCTACCGCTTGCATGTCATCCAGTTCACCCTCGACAGTCATGTGAGCAACCTGTGCGGCGGGTGAAGTGTTATCTTCACAGAGCACCACAACTCGATACCCCATCGCCGCCGCCGCCATGGCGAACATCCTGCCTAGTTGACCACCACCGACCATCCCGATGGTGGATCCGGGAAGTACCGTTTTTGATAGCGCGTCTCGCATGTTATCCTCGATAGTCAACGCTAGAGCTCAGCCGATTCAAGCACCGTCTCTGCTTGTTGTTTCACAAAGTTCGAAAGGCGATTTTGTAGTTCAGGATCAGTCAGGGATAGGATTCGGGCGGCGTAGATCCCAGCATTCTTGGCCCCTGCGGCGCCAATGGCCATTGTCGCTACCGGTATGCCACCCGGCATTTGCACGATTGACAGAAGTGAGTCGAGTCCCTGTAAAGCTCGACTTTGAATGGGCACACCGACAACGGGTAAATTGGTTTCTGATGCGACCATTCCAGGCAAATGTGCAGCCCCGCCAGCCCCGGCGATGATAACTTTCAGGCCCCGGTCAGACGCTGATTTTGCATAAGCAACCATGCGGTCGGGCGTGCGGTGCGCCGAAACCACGAGTTTCTCGTGCGGAACGGCTAGTTTTTCCAAAATCTCAGACGCTGCTTTCATGGTGTCCCAGTCATTACGACTGCCCATGATCACCCCGACCAATGCGTCGGTCTGGCCAAATTCAGTGCCTGTCATGTTTGAAAACCTTCCTTTGGCGAATTACCTTCGCCGAAATTGGAGCAACTTTGACGCAATGGATGTTCCCATGCGATTTTTGCCAACCGTGCTCACGCTGATTCGGGTCTCATCGTATGGGTCGAGAAAAGGAGTTAACACAGACGGCCAACCCATGGCTCAACACGTGTCTTTTGTAATCGTCAAACAGCGATTTGAGAAGATGGAGCGTGATTCTGTTTACTCGGGCTACGATTATGACGTCGGTGAAATCGTGTCCTCTGAGGCGTGTAAGTTAACCAACAGAGCAGCGAGGGTACCCAAAAAGACAAGACTTTCAGGCTGATTGCGATCAGAAAGCCAAGCCGCTGGAGGTCGGTTTCTGTAAAGGTTGCCATGGAACCGTTAAATGATTTCTAGATCCACAAAAGCCAGTCGAAACCGGTGTTCTCCGTCAGGGAACTGCACTCTGGCAATTCTTTTCGGTCCCCGCCCCGAGACCGACAGGATGGTTCCCTCTCCATATTCTTCATGCCGAACTCTTGTGCCTTCCTGATAGACGGTCAATGGAGTACTAAAACCTGCCATCAAATCTGCGGCGGTCTGCAGGGAAATATTCTTTGGTTCCCGCAATTTTGCAGCGTTGGCAGTTGAGACCGCATCCGATGCCTTTGGCTGGGCAATGGCGTCCCCAATGGCTTGGTCGCGGTTTGCAGCGATTGAGTCTGGAGTCGCTGCCGGACTGCTCGCTTGATCGAAGTGTTCGTCGTCAGGAGTACTTTGATCGATTAGCGGATCAACTTCCGGTTCGCTCTGAGGTTGTTCGGAGACCGGAGTTTCCTCCGGTAGGTCCCACGATTCGGGATAGCTTTGATCCATGTCGTCATCGAACCAATCACGCTCAGTGTGACTCTCGATGCGATTCATTTCATGGAGCGGTAATTCATGCAAGAATGGACTGGGAATGACAGGTCTCAATTCTCCCCGGATATTTCGCCGCTTGCAGCAACTTAATTCGAGGCGTTCTTCTGCGCGGGTAATACCGACAAACAGCAAGCGTCGCTCCTCTTCGATCTCCCATTCGCTCTCTTTTGAGCGTTTATGGGGAAGCAATTCGTCCTCCACACCAATGATGTATACCCGTTTAAATTCCAGTCCTTTCGCGGCGTGCAAGGTCATGATCGTGACACGATCATTTTCATCTTGGAACGCATCAGTATCAGAAACCAGGGCGACTTGTTCCAGGAAAGCCTCGAGGGACCCGTCGTCCGGGTTTTGACGATCAAATTCCACCGCAGCGGAGATCAATTCGTCAATGTTTGCCATTGGGCTATCGGCCTGGTCATCGGTGGCCGTCTTTTCCAGATGGGCTTCGTATTGGATCTCCTCGACGAGATAACGCAGCAGATCCTCGAGCGAGGCGGTTGCTTTGATCTGTAAATGATCAAAGAGCGTGACAAAACGCTTCACCATTGATGCCGAACGTTTTGCGAGTGAATCAATCTTCTCCGCGTGCCTTGCCGCCTCCAGCATCGGGATTTGATTGTCGTCGGCGAATTGACGTAATCGCTCAACAGTTTTTGCACCAATGCCACGGGTCGGAACGTTGATGATGCGTTGCAGTGCAACGTCATGATTGGTGTTGTTGATCAGGTGCAGGTAGGCAAGCAGGTCTTTGACTTCACGGCGTTGGTAGAACTCCACACCATTGACGATCTGGTAGGGAAGACTGCGATTGCGTAACGCATGCTCCAGAGATCGTGTCATTGCGTTCATTCGGCAGAACACGGCAAAATCACTTGGCTTGCATTCCTCGGAGATGATTGCGGACGTGATTTCATCCGCAATGGAATCCGCTTCCCGGTAACCATCCTCATGGAAACGCAGGATAACCGGATTCCCTTCCGGATTATCGGTGAATAAAGCCTTGGGTTTTCGATGCCGGTTATGTTGGATCAACTCGTCGGCAACTCGCAGGACATTGGGTGTGCTGCGATAATTTTTTTCGAGTCGAACCGTTTTGACCGATGGATAATCTTTTTCAAAATCAAGAATATTATTGAGATCCGCACCCCGCCATCCATAGATTGACTGATCGGGATCCCCCGTGACGGCGAGGTTAGGATGGTCAATCGAAAGAGCGCGAACGATGGCGTATTGGGCCAAGTTGGTATCCTGATACTCGTCAACCAAGATGTATCGATACTTCTGGTCAAGTTCTGACCGGATCTCAGGGTTTTCCCGAAGCAGGTGTGCGATGTGAAAAAGTAAATCGTCAAAATCGACGGCGTTGGCGGTGAGTAGCTGTTGACGATAAACGGGGTAAACGCGAGCGGCTATTGCATCCTTGGGTTTTAAGGATTGGGCCTCCATCATACTGGGGGTCACTAGCCGGTTCTTCGCATGACTGATTGAATTGGCGATCTGGTCCGGTGAAGCGTGGCTGGTTGAAACGCCGGATGCCTGAATCGCGCGTTTCATTGCCTGCTTCGAATCGGATGTATCCAAAATCGAATAGTTCTCACTTAGTCCGACCATGGTCGCATGTCGACGAAGCAATTGAGCGCAGAACCGATGGAATGTACCCATCCAAACATTCTGGCCGGGCGCTAAGTGATCGACCCTCGATCGCATCTCGTCAGCGGCCTTGTTGGTGAAGGTCAACGCCGCAATTTGCCACGCTGGAATGCCTTGCTCAAGCAAATTCGCGATTCGGTGCGTGACGACTCGTGTTTTTCCCGATCCAGGGCCGGCCAAGATCAGAAGCGGGCCATCAATGTGCCCAACGGCATCCCGTTGTGGTTCGGTCAGATTTTGAAAGATTGCATCCATGTGATGAGTCGACGACCCCCGTGAGTTTTTTATCTCCTGATGACGAATACTATACCTTTTGGGGGCGGGGAGGGTATCGGCCCGGGTAAGGCGTCTTCAGGATTGAAAGAGGCTTCGTGATATGGGTGAAGATAACAGTCGATCCGCTCAGTTTGTGGGGTCTTGGACTCTTGTTCGTGAGTTTGTGGGGAGTTAGTCATTTAGAGGTGAGGATGTTAGAATCCCCCCTGAGCGTGCTCGAGCTTGAGATGTCTCAGACTGTTCCTCACCCCTAGCACGGTCGCTTTGGTGACTCCACGAAAGTGAATTCATCGAAGCAAAAGATGTTTGGAGGTTCATCCGAAAGTGATTGGGATCTCTGCCCACGTAAATGGTGGTCTCAAGAATGACCGGGTCCACCTGTTTGATCCCTTGTAACCCATATCTATTTGACGGTAACCAGATGGCGGGAAAAAATGTGCTCGGTACGGACTTGTTATCTTGCAGCACCGACCCGATGACGGGCTTCTATCGTGATGGCTGTTGCAATACCGGCGGTGAAGATCGGGGTTTGCACGTGGTTTGTGTGCAGGTGACCGAGAAGTTTTTGTCGTTTAGTCGCGAGGTTGGCAATGATCTCTCCACGCCCATTCCCGCCTATCAATTTCCGGGTTTGAAACCGGGGGATCGCTGGTGTTTGTGTGCAGCTCGATGGAAAGAAGCCTATGACAACCGATGCGCCCCACCGGTAGTCCTCGAATCGTCGCATATCTCAACACTCGAGTTTGCGTCGCTGGAAGAACTGCAAGAACACGCGATCCAAGATGATCAGAATTGACGGAGGAATGGAATTCCTGCCTGAAGGCCGTTTTACGGTCTAGGAATTGCCAAAGTGGATTTGCTTTGGAAGAGTTGCCCTTTCGGAGGTCCAGGCGAATTGGGCAGCGATGCAAGGAACCCCATTCGAATTTGCGTTGGTTGCTCGTCTTGATAGACACTGTTGAACTCGCAGGGAGTTCGTGACAGCGAGGGGTCTGGAAGTGGAGCTTTCTTAGATCCGGCGACGCCGGAGATGAACATGAATCGATCGGGAGGCGTGGGATTTCTGAGAGACGGCAAGGTGAACCTATGGCGAATTCCTGACCTCGAATCCCCGACCTCGAATTCCTGACCTCGAATCCCTGACCTACGTCTCCTGATTTTGCGATTGGCTTCGTGCATGTTCCGCGTTTGACTTTTCTTGGATTCATGCTTTGGCCACCGCTGCACTTGCTTGTTATGAAATGCACTTGCTTCTTATGAATCGGGTTGCACCGTCCAAGATCCCTCACGAGGCAAGTTCAGCACGTTGCCCCGAGGCTGAGCCGTCTCAGTTTTCAAAGTCGCTAAAGTCAGGAGCCGTCACGCAGGTTGCATTGCAGGTTGCTGAGACTGTGGGCACCTGATCTTTTAGCCTTGAGCTTCCGGCTCCCGTGTTCGTGAAGTGTCTGGTTAGTGTTTACGGTGACTCTCCAAAGTTGCAAGGCGAGATTCATTCTGTTTGGAAAGCAGGTAGCTGACGATGGATTTTGGCTGCGCGCCAAGTTCAACACCCGCACGCGTCAGAAGTTGAAATCCAGTTTTGCTTGGACCGGGATCGTGATTCGATTGGCTAATCGGCCAGTTGAGCTGCTGACGGATTTTGTTTTCGAGGTCCTCCATGCCAATGACCCCTGCGATGGAAGCACTCGCGATTAGTGCGCCAAGCCGATTGAAATTCTGCTCCGTAGATAGCGGGAGGGGTTCCAGGACCAATATCTTCCAGTTGTTCAACATTGGAATTCTGGAACGATGGCCGCGTTTTGATGAAACCTTTTTCTTATCGTTGGCTTCTTCTTGAATTGGTTCCGAGGAGAGAAGCTGATCAAAGGCTTGCCAAAGCTCATTGGAATCGACCTCGTTCGTTAGAGCGATCGAACTTGGTTTTTCTTTTAAACTGGGTGCAGGTGAAAGGACGGGGGCGTGTAAGTGTGCGACGGGTCCAAGTCGATCGTTCTCGTTGAGATCATAGGAGAGGTAGGATTCCTCGATCGTGAAAATGAAGGGAGCACTACCGATTAACGGTTCCGATCGTTCGATATTGGCTCTGATGGCTAGAGAGTCAAAGGGCCTTCGGGCTAAGGTTGATTCAGCGGATTTTTTGGGCTGAAAGATAAAGTGCCGTATCCTTTCCGGTGAATCATTCAGAGGGATTTCATGATCGTTACGTTTTGAAGGTGAATCAGTGTTGGCCTTTCTGAGTCCGATGATTGTCAGAGCGGTCTGCGGTTGGGCTTGGGCGTTTGCAGGTTCTGAAGCAGGCTTTACATCCACCACGCTGGCGATCCGGGTCAGGTCCGAAGGTGATGATTCATCCAGTCCTTTGACATCGCTTTGAATCACCCACCAGATTTGCGCCTGGTGAAAGGAGTTGAACACAATGGAAGGCTTGAGGCTGAGACGGAACGATGTTAGCTGATTCGTTAGACGCCTGAACTGGCCAGCAGCCATTTGAATCGGAATCGAAATCCGATTATTACTCGCGTTCTGGAGTTCTATCGAACGCGTGTTCTTCAAGTGTGTGATCCGTGGTGGTAGGTAAGCATGGGGACCTAGGTCCGGAACGGTTTGGTCATGCGTTGGATGACCGGACCGGTTTGGTATGACGCTATTCCCGGCTTGGGGAGGGGTTGCAAGCCCACGGGTGGTCGTCAACGAGGAAGTCGCCAGGAGAATGGCAAGGAAGGGGATTTGGATGGATTTCGTGCTGTTTTTTAGTGTTTGGGAGAACACATGCATGGCGATTGGGAACTCCTGATTCCGTGCTCGGATGGGTTCGTAACAACGAGCTTGGTGGACACCAAACTTGTTCATGATCACGCAATTAAAAAGCTGAAGATGTTCTCGCCGAATTGCCAATCGGGTGAGTCTCAATGGAGCTTGAAGACCACCATGGCGTCGGTGACTTTCGATCATGTCGGCAAGAGAGGGAGGCGGTGCCGATCACGGGAACACTTCTGCTATCGGCGACAATTTGAATCAAGCTTGCCTTTCCGAACAGGAAACGAGTAACGATTCTTGGAAAGCGTTCTGGTTGTACCGAATGATTCAAACAGTCGCAGAGAATCGCCCTTTCGCCCGCGATCATCCTTTCGCCCTCGATCATCCTTCGACGATCAAACGGATCTTGATGCCGTCCGAGATCCTTGAACGAATGTTGCCTTCCTCTTGGTAGCGAATAAGGAAGCTACGATTGCCGCAACCCCACGCGGTGAATGCGATGCGGGTGATCAATGGTGTTTTTGATCATGAAGAGACGAAATTTGGATGGATGAGCGTCTCGGAATCCTGATTTTTAAACAGGATTCCTTGCATTGGATTGCCTGTTTGGCATCAATTCATTCGCCACCTGAAGGGCTTTGGAATTGGCTTGCGTCATCAGAAGACTTTTTTCACACGTTGCTTCACTTTCCCGTTGGCATCACTAATCGGTTGTTTTGGCTAGGGACCTGACTCGCCAAGTTTTTGAGCGTTTGGTCAAAGATTCCACGTGAGTGACGAGAGTGATTTGACTTCGAAATGAGATTTTCGAACAAGAGATCCAAGTCAACCAAGTTTTCCACCTGACTACGTTAATGTTGGGAGACGCAGCGGAAGCGATCAATGTCTCATGCAGGTCCCGCTGGAGAGGGTTCGGGTCGGTCGGTGTAGGCGGAGCAGGACGTCGCATCTGGAAACACTTTTTGAGCAAGTAGTGTCTCCTAAGAATTGTCGGACTCGTCTTTGAGTTTGTTTTCTAGTTGGTCGGCGAGCGAAGCATCAAAAGCGAATTGGTTCTCGACGGGGATTTGTTTCAGCGATCTCTGCCATGATTTTGGCGGAACCGATCGAAAGGTCATTCGTTCCTTCTTTGTTGGGTGGGTGAGTGTCAAGCTCCAACTATGCAAGGCGATTCCGTTCGGGAAATCTGTATGACTACCATATTTTCGGTCGCCAAGAATTGCGTGTCCGCGATCGGAGAATTGAAGGCGTATTTGATGCTTCCTTCCGGTAAGTAATCGAATCGCAATGAGTGACCAATCATGCTGCGTGGTGAGTGCATGAAAACGGAGTGATGCTAATTTGGCCGCTTCAGAGGGATGGTGGGCGACTCGCATGCGATGTGCCGCGTCGTCCTTGTAGACGCGATCGCTCCATTCTTGACCCGTGTCCTTTACGAAGGTCCCTTCGACTAAAGCAAGGTAGAGCTTGTTTGTTGTGTCCGTATCCCGGTTTGCGAACTGGGATGATAGTCTCGATGCCGCTTTGCTGGTTTTGGCCATGACAATCACCCCGCTGGTCATCGCATCAAGGCGGCTGACAATACCGAGGTAGACATTGCCGGGCTTCCGATACTTTTCTTTGATGTAGTTACATGCAAGGGAATGGAGTGTTGGGCCGGACTCTGCGCCCATGGTTGCGATTCCCGCCTGTTTATTGACAACCAAGAGGTGGTTGTCTTCGTAAATGATGTCGAGTTGCTGCATGTGCGGGAGGGTTGAGTGTTACGTTTGATTTGGGGTTAGAGATTGAAGAAATTACAGACTGATGTGAGGCGGATGCACCGGGTTCAATTGACGTTTGCCCTTTCGGCGTATCTGGGGCGTTTTAAGATCTTTGCGATTAGTCCCGGTAGGAGCCGATCTGCATAAACCAGTGCTTTTCCTCCCATGCTGAGGACTACTTCGCGACGCCTTGACTCGATCGCCGCGAGTGCGTGATCAGCCACTTTCTCTGCTGACCAACTTCCAAAGCTTTTAGATTGCTGATCGGTGTCTGTATCGATCAGGGATTGGAAAAAGTCGCTGCGCGTGGTGCTGGGGCTAACGAGAGTCACTTGGATTCCCTCGGCAGCCAATTCAGCACGCACGGAATCGCTCCAGCCATGCAATGCAAACTTCGACGCACAATATTCACTTTTTTCAGGGACAGCGCAATGTCCTAAAACACTGCTGATGTTGCAAATCACGGGTAAGCGACCGGTCCGCAATAGGGGTAAAAGCGTTCGGGTTAATTCAACAGGAGCGAAAAAGTTGACTTCCATCAGGCGACGCAGTCGGTCGGGTGATGCCGAGGCGAATGGCCCAATTGCACCCACTCCGGCGTTATTGACCAGAAGATCAAGTTGGTTTCTACCAAGTTGAGAGATCTGCTGATAAATCGATTCTCGGACTTCTGGAAGTGTGATGTCTCCCGGTAGTGTTATGATTCTTCCTTGAGTTTTGCTTGCCACCGCTGAGGCAGGGAAGTTCTTTGTGAGTAATTCCTGACGTCTTGCGACCGCAAGCACGGTCGCTCCGCGTTCAGCAAGGCGATGAGTCAAGCAACATCCGATCCCGGTGCTGGCGCCCGTGACCACTGCCACCGCACCTTCCGGATTCCAGTAATTCATCAACGGTCCCTTTTCTAAGGCCCAAGCAACAATGGCCGAGTGTGAAGATGTGCGGTAGTTTGCCGTCAGTTTGATTGAGAGGATTTACCCGTGAAGGGTGCGTCGGGTGAACTCGTCTCTGATTGTTGTTCGTCGACTTCCTGCACTGTGTCACCTGCTGGATTGCCGTCGGACAGTGCATTGCCATCTTGTATCGGCTGATTGGGCAACGGTGTGTTGTGGGTTAAGGGATCGGATTGTGGGACTGCATTGATCTGAGGAATTGCCACGTCTTGCACTCTTTCAAGGATTCGTATGTCGATTGCCGATCGCCGAACCGGTCCCATGGCACCGGCCGGAATACGCACTTTGAGTGTTACCAGTTCATCGCCGTATTCTCGCGAAATTACTTCTGCTTTGTCTGAAAGGTAGGACAGAAGGCGACCATCGGCGTGACTGAGGTCTACCTCGAGATCCAGGAACTCACGACTGAGCGCCTCACCAACTTGGTGAATAAATCGATCGAATCCATGTTGCGTACGGGAACTGACAGGAACCGCATGCGGGTATCGATCAAGGATTCGATTGAGTGTTTGAGGACGGTAGATCGCGTCCACCTTGTTGAGCACCAGTAGTGTGTCTTTGGCTTCGATGCCGAGCTCTTTCAACACGAGGTAGACCGAGTGAATCTGGTTGAAGACCGATGGACTGCTTGCATCTGCAACGTGGATTAAAAGATCAGCTTGTCTGGTTTCCTCGAGCGTTGACTTGAAACTGGCCACTAAGCTGTGAGGAAGGTCTCGGATGAATCCAACAGTGTCGCTCAGCAGAACGGTTCCCCAGTCGGGGATGGACCACCGCCGCGTTCGAGTGTCAAGGGTTGCAAAAAGTTTATCTTTTGCAAGCACATCCGCTTGGGTCAACGCATTCATCAGTGTACTTTTGCCGGCGTTGGTGTATCCAACCAGGGAGATCGTTGGCACGTCATTTCTGGCCTCCACTTGACGCTCGCGGCGACGTTCAACGATTGAGAGTTCTTCTTTGAGGTCGTGGATCCTTTTTTGAGCAAGCCGGCGATCGACTTCGAGCTGTTTTTCCCCGGGCCCTCTCATTCCGACACCCATTGCTTGGCGTGAAAGGTGGGTCCACATACGTTTGAGTCGGGGAAGTGAGTACTCAAGTTGTGCCAATTCAATCGCAAGACGAGACTCGTGAGTTCGAGCTCCAGCGGCAAAAATATCGAGGATCAGTTCCGTCCGATCGAGCACTTTGGCACACGTTGCTTTTTCAAGGTTCTTAACTTGTGCCGGTGAAAGGTCATTGTCAAAGATGACGAGGTCGGCGTTATGTTCTTCGACCATTAAACGTAATTCTTCGACCTTTCCCTTCCCCAAATAAGTGGAATGATTGGGTCTGGCAAGGCGTTGGATGAGTTCATCAACCACCTCCGTCCCCGCCGTTTTCGCGAGTCCATGCAGTTCCTCCAGCGGATCTTCCTCGACCGATTGTTGGGGCAGGACCAGCCTTGCAAGGATGCTTTTCTCGGGGGATTCGTCGTTAACTGGTTTTGGTTCACGCACGTTGGGCGGTACTTTCCTCAGGATGATGCGCTCGACTTCGATGCGCGGTTTTAATGGTGGTGGGCTTCCGGTTGCCGGCGAATCTGGCTGTTTGGCGTCGTCAACGTTGGTGATCAAGGACCACCAACCGGTTTTCAGACCATGATATCGAGCGGATGCCCGGGGACCAATGACGGCGGTTAGCGAGTTGTGGGTCAGACGTGGAAATGGTGCAAATTTCGGCTTCTGGAAATTATTTCCTGAGACGTGACCAAACGTGTCATCAAGGTCGCGAAGAATCAGATGTGTCAGGCGAAGGCACTTAGCCACGCCAATGTTTGTTTTGATTCTTTCGCACCGAGAGACCCTGAAATGACTCAAATGCTACTTTTCGATGCCCCGGTCGGATTCGCTGATGCTGCTGTTTTGCCCGTTACGGATTCTGAATCTTCTGCCTCTGCAGTTCAGGTGATGGAGCGACCGAACCCAGTGAAGGGTCGGGAGAAGGGGCGACGTACATCGCTTGATTCCTTGTCACCTTCGGGTGATTCAGAAGTTCACCGAATGGGTGATTTGGCTCGATTGGTCTTGCTGCGATATGACCTGATGGCCCAACGCCGCGCTCGTTATTCAGCCAGGCGGCACGCTAGGTGAAGGCGTTTTGCACTGGCGGTTTGAGGTATCTAGGGAGTCGATTTTCGACAAAAAGCATTGTTTTACCTCTTTTGCCAGCAGTGATTGAATCAATTTAGACGATTTGATTTGCAGTGAATGTGTACGGATGTATAGTTACCTTGTAGGCCTCTCGTTTTGTTTTCAAAGACGGCTTGATCATTATTTTTATCGCGTGTGCTTGATGGATTTAGCATGGCCAATCAACAGAAATCCTTTGATTTCATTGAATCAAAGACCAGTAAGAAGAATCTAGCGAAGGATCCCACTGTCAGCTTTGACGGTTCAGGGCACCCACTGTCGAGAAACCAGAATCGATTTCCGGGCTTGCCAGTGTCTCTAGCAGATCCAGTGTCCTCAAAGAATTCTGGGGTCGCTGCGGGATTAGATGGTGAAATTGCTCAATGGGTGTCACACAAGGCATTGGTTTCAGCAAAGTTTTCACAAGAACCTCTAACACGCACAGAGAACTTGGCCGCTAGAGATCAAAAAGTTGCTCTGAAGACGTTGCCGGATAAGAGTTCTTCATTTCTCCGATGTGCGTCTGCTTTATCACCGCTGGAGTCCAAGGTAAGTCAATCTTCAGATAGCGGGGAAGTCAGACCTGAGAATGAAACCTGGCGTGGAGGGTCTCAGGATTTAATTTGCAATCAGAGCCACGAAGGGAAACCAACAGAGCGTCTGAAGGAGCAAGAGATGGGTACTGTTGACCGATCGATAAGTCCCCCGCATCCGGATCGACAGGCATTGTTAAACCAGCTTCGTCAGAAGACAGGATGTGTTCAGCACGTTAAGCGGACTCAGGCGGTTGAATCATTTTCCACGGGTATTACGGGATTGGATCATTGGCTGCCCATGGGGGGGCTGCGATTCGATGGAATCACCGAATGGATCAACGAGCGTCGAGGAACTGGGGCAGTCACCCTGGCTCTAATGGCAGCTGAGAATCGATTGCGGAATTCGCAATGGGGCAATGGGCCACTTGTGGTCATCAGTGACGCATCACATTTTTATCCGCCAGCGGCGATTGCTCTGGGGATTCCACCAAAACGAATTCTTTGGGTGCGTCCTTCGAATCGCAAAGACCAGGTTTGGGCGATTGATCAAACGCTGAGATGCCAATCGGTTTCGGCTGTTTTAGTCACGGACTGCAAAATGATTGATGATCGTGATGCTCGACGTTTTCAGCTTGCGTCAGAGCAAGGTAAGACATCCGGTTTTTTTATTCGCCCTGACACCGATCGACGGCAAGCCTGTTTTGCGGAAGTGCGTTTTCATGTTAGAGGCACTCCTCGCACACGTGATATTCCTCCGGACTCAGAGAAGATAACGAACTTGATTTCGTCAAACCTGAGCAGCCATTTATCTGAATTGGATGCCTGTTCCTCTCAACGGTTGCCTCGGCAATTTGAGATCACGCTCGACCGGTGTCGTGGTGGGCGTGTGGGCAGGCAGGGAGTAGTGGAAATGAATGATCAGGGAGACGTTTCGATCAAGGAAACAGGATCCAAAGGATTTGGGAAAGATGAAAAGACGCTTGTGTATTTGGTTTCCGAACTGGCCAATCCAACGAATTCAAAGCGCCAGTCAAATCGAGCAAGCCAGTCAAATCGAGCAAGCCAGTCAAATCGAGCAAGCCGGGCAGTGTGATTCAAGCTTGGGAAGTGGTTCGGCTCAGGGCTTCTCTTCAGCAAGCCACCACGGGGACAGAGCGCTTGGTGGTGAATCGGTCACTGAATTCCCGCAATTGTCTCCGTTGCTGATTTGGGATGAACATGCGCGACGAGGGCGTCGAGTCATTGCGGCGTGTGATCGATGTCGGCAATTGAAGGTTTCAGCAGGCATGCCGGTTAGTCAAGCTGTGGAGCTTCTTCAGCAGCCGATTCCGGCATCACTCGCAAATCAAAAAAAAACTGCGAATGCTCGCATGAATCAGGAATCTCGACTCCAATCGAGCAAAAGAAGGTCTCAGCCCATAAAGCCGTTAGTAACAAAAGCTGTGCTTGAAAAACGCAATGTAGCTGTTGATGACGAAAAGCTCGGTCTCATTGCCAACTTGATTCAGAAACACATCACGCCGATGGTGGCAATCGAAACACTCGATGAAAAACCGTGGGGTGGTAGGGAACGCCACCAGCGTGAATCACTCCTCTGTGACATCACAGGTGTCGCACACCTTTATGATGGGGAAGCGGGGTTGTGTGAGGCAACCTATCAGCTGTTAGCCTCCTATGGTTTGCATTGCCGGATGGCGGTAGCTGATTCATCGGCCGCGGCATGGGCGATGGCCCACTATGGTTGGGCAAACTCCCAACGCCCAATTTGTATCGTTTCAGGTTGGTTGGAATTGAACGAATTGAAATGCTTGCCCATTGAGTCCCTCAGGATATTTCCTGAAGTGATTAGAAATTTAAAACGCCTTGGAGTTAATTTTATTGGTGAGTTGTTGACGCTTCCGCGTAGTGGTTTGGTTTCGCGCCTAGGAAAGCAACTTGTTAGGCAGTTAACCCGATTGCTGAATGAGGTGGAGGAACCACTGGCGATACATTGTCCCGCAGACGACAATGGTGTTGCATTGATCTTAGAATATCCCACTCGTGATCAGGAACTGCTAGAGGATCGGTCGAGACGTCTCGTTGAGCGATTGTGCAAACGTTTGGTTGATTCACAACAAGGCATTTTGTGTCTGCAAATGCAAATGGATCAAGTTGAGCATCCACCGTGTGTGCTCGAAGTTGGGGTGTTCGCGCCGACTCTTGATCCGGTTCAGCTAGCGGGGCTTGTTAATCAGCAGCTGGAGTCGCATTCATTGCGGGGGATGGTGGAGCGGATCACGCTCCGGGCGACCCTGACCGGCAGCCTTCGAACAGTGCAAAACGCTCTTTTTCTGGATGATAATTCCCAGGACCTATCACAAACATTGAGTGGTTCTGATTTAAGTCGCATGGTGAACCTGTTGAGTGGTCGTTTGGGGAAAGACGCTGTGATGGCAGTTCAGGCCACTAAAAATCCTCTGCCTGAATCGGCATACAAAATTGATGTTCTCGCAGGTAAGCGTCGAGATGGCGGTTTTAAAGAATTGAATTCAAAACAGTATTCGGCAAGATCGACTCGCAATTCAAGTCAACCTGCAGCTTCCTTGTGTGGTGGAAAGAGTTGGGGAGAAGCGAATAATAATCTCCGAACGCGAGAGTCACGTTCATCGGCAAAAGGTGCATGTCGGTGGAATCCATCACCGGATGATCCAATGCGTCGTCCGGCTTCTCTTTTAAATCAGCCAATACCGTTGCTGGTCGCTTTCGGAAGTGGGGGGTTTTGGAGAGAGGTGAGAACCTCTGATTTGCCTGTTCGGTTGAAGCTGGCTGGAATGAATTATTCCATTGTGGCCTCATGGGGACCGGAGCGTATCGAAACAGGTTGGTGGAAGGGGCCGTCAATTCGGAGAGATTATTACCGCGTCGAATTAGAGGACGGCCAATGGTGGTGGATTTTCAGGACGCTTCAATCGGTCACGACGGGTAACCTTCAGTCTTGCTGGATGTTACACGGCTACTTTGATTGAAGATTCCGCACCCGAGACCCATCACGAACCAGAATTCGAAGAAGTACAACCAGTGATAACTAACTGGAGAAGTCCCGATAAGGAGAAGTCCCGATAAGAAGTGATTCCTCCTTCATCGGTAATTCAAAGACGGTAGCGCGAGGGTTGTCAGTTAGGTCATTGCCATGGACCAAGGGTGGATTTGTCTCGATCCAATCAGACCAGCCAGATGCTCGTCAGCAATCTGGCGGGAAGGTTGTTCTCGGCCCTCGTTTTCGCGTTCATTCCCGTTGCAGAGTTCTTCAGAGGGAGAGAGGTTTTTCGGCACCTTTTGCAAGCCTGCACCCGGATTGGCCCAGCCCTGTTCGGATGCGTTTTTCTAGGCGATGCCAGAGACCATAACGCCCCCGGTTGGTGCGAAAACAACGATCGAGATTAATTGCCATTTTGCTTGGCAATGATCTGATCAAGTTCCTGCTTCAGTTTCGGAAGTATCTCATCATAGCCGTAAGCCCCGATCGCCTCGGTGCCACGTTTCAGATTGACTTTGGCCGGCCCGCACCAAAGTCCAAGATCTGCATCGTCCGTTTCACCGGGGCCGTTCACACGACATCCCATCACAGCGATCGTGATAGCGTGGTCCTTGGCATAGGTTGTCATTTCCTTGACGCTTTCGGCCAATTCAATAAAGGCTTCGTTTTCAACCCGCGAGCAACTCGGGCAACTGATGATATTGAGTGCCTTGTCGTTCAACTTCACGACGCTACGAAAACGCCCAGAATGGATATCGTTGATGATGGAAAGTCCGGCATCAATTTCTTCGGGCTTGCGATCATTTGGCAACGTCAATGAGACGCGAACGGTGTCACCGATTCCGTGACCGATCAACTGTTCAAAAGCAATGCGTGTTTTGATAATACCGTCAGGCGGCATGCCCGCCTCGGTGACGCCGAGATGAAGCGGGATCTCGGGGCGTTTCGCCGAGAACCTCTTATTGACCTCGACGACCTTGGAGGGATCACTGTCTTTTAGCGAGACAACAAACCGCTCGAAATTCAGGGACTCGACAAACTCACAATGTTCCAACGCGCTTTCGAGCATTGGAGTGATCGAATCGGTCGGGTCATATTTTTCTTTTTTAGCTGGGTCAACACTCCCGCAATTCACCCCAATTCGAATCGCACAGTCGTGCTTTTTGGCCTGATCGACAATGAAACGCACCTTATCCTGCCAAGGCTTATCTTTTTGGTGATGATAAAGGTGTCCCGGGTTGTAGCGAATTTTGTCGACATGCGGAGCGACCTGTTCGGCCAGACGGAAATTCTCCTGCAGATCGACCGCTAGATTTGCCTCTGTTTGCGATCGAATCTCGGCCAAGGACTCAGCGTCCTTAACACTATCGACGGCAATACGAACCACACCTGCACCCCTTTGATGGAGGGCATCAGCTTGCTTGACAGTGGCTTCCACGTTGGTTGTTTTTGTCGCAGTCATGCTTTGCACTGCGATGTCGTTGGCGTTGCCGACAACTATGTTGCCGATTTTAACGTCACGAGTTGGCTGGCGTTGGATTTCCATCGTCTGGGGCTGAGCCGTATCTTGAAGTATGAGTTGGTGGTGTCAGTAATTGTAAGCTTGCTATCCAAGCGGTTGGTATCCCCGCCTGAGAACGTCTTCAAAGCAGTTTGCTTTTCCGTATTTGCCCAGATCCCAAGTCGTTGAATTGGGTTCGGGGTTGATGACCTTTGTTTGCCAGTAAGACAGTTTTTGAGAGTGGCCGCAGGGTATCACGTTAGCTTTGGTGGATCCTAGATGAATCAATGCGGGAAAGGGATCAAGGCCATCCAAGTATTAGATGATAACAAGTTGTTTCCGGCTGCGATTGGAAGTGGTACCCTGTCCCCGTTTTGCGACAAGGGCTAAGCGTCCGCTGTCGGGTTGGCTGGCGATGCAGTGATTTGCTATCACTGAGAGTGATGCCTGCCGTCCGCAACTCATTTGGCAAGTGACGCAGGTAAGAGCTGCGAAGCAAGAGTACGAAAAAACGGGTTCGACGATTGTCGAACCCGCTTGTATTTTCGTTTTGAACATGTCTGGGATCAGATCACGGCTCAGCAGATTACTGAGAGATGATGGTCCTTGATGACAATTGATTCTCGGCCAGGGTTAGTTTCCGCCGACTCCACCACCGCCGCCGATTCCGCCACCGAACCCGCCGCCAGCACCGCCCTGTCCACCACCACCTTCTTCTCCAGTGACGAAGTTGAAAGTGGTTACCGTGCCAATTTGCGAGAAAAACGGAAGTGGAGTGATACGAACATAACGTCGGTCGCCCGAGATGACCGCCAGTCCTGAGACGGACGCACCCTCAGGAAGCGAGATGATTTCGGGACGGAAACCAACGGCACCGCGACCTCGGAACCCATTGCGATCATTCACGCCAAATCGTCGAGCATCCCGATAGAGATCTGCCATGATCTGTTCGTCTGAGCTGTTAGTCGGGTCGGCGAACACCTGACCCAAAACTTGACCTCGAATGTCTTCCTGAGCATTTTGAAGCTGTGCAAGTTGTGCAGCGGCAATCTCTTGCTTTCGGCGTCCCTCTTTGACTTCAAAGATCACCAAGGCGTCTTTCTCGGTAAGCGGAACTTCATGACGAATGACTCGCTCAGAGTCACGCCCCAGGTCGGTCACGATATCCACCGTGGCATTCCCAGTTGAAACATCGCCCCAAACGCGACGGATCAATAGTCGGTATTGGCCACTAAAGCCCTGTGGGCAGATGTAAGTTTCCGAAACGGCTCCGGACTTATCGTCACCGCTGCCTGTAAATGAGTCACCCAAAAGGGTTCCACCACCGGCACTTGTTCGGTTGTCGATCGAGCACACCGTTCCTGCAGGCTCTTCAACCGCCAGGTCAATGTCCGCATCACCGGTCCATGTCACTCGAATAATTACGTCGTGCGAGAGAGCTGTTTTGAGACCAGCATTGAAGGATTCGGCAGCCTCTGTCTTGCCTTCTTCGACCAAGCGTGCATGGGTCGAACGTGCGACCAAACGTGCTTCTTCGACGATGTCTTGCAGTGTTTCAGGCCAAGCCTGCGAAAGGATGCCCTGCGTCGCCCAAGTGAGACCCTCTACGTCATCAAGATCCTGTGCAATACGCATTCCCGCGACGTAAGCTTCCCGTCGGTAGGGATCGATTGCGGCAACGTTTTTGCAAAGCCTTAACGCTGTCTTCAACGATCCAAGGCCTTCGAGTTTCAGAGCAATGTGAAGAATAACCTCGGGTGATTCGGCGAAATCAACGGATGATAGCAGAGCCCGTTCCACCTCCTGCTTAGGTGCATTGGATGCTTGAAGTGCAAGGGCGTAAGCGGGGTAGATCCACGGTTGAACCTGACCTGCTCGAATTGCAGCCGTGATGACCTCGCAAGCTTGCGTCATGCAATCGGTTGCTTGGTCTTCGTCACCGGAATCCTGAAGTTTGCCAGCACGTGTGGAAAGGTAACGCACCGTCGCTCGAAGCTTCAGGTCGAGCAAGGCAACTTGCTCGGCGTTCTCGGTGACTGCATCGCTGAAGTACTGGTTCCAAGCTTCCGAGCGGGTTTGCTCAGAGGAAGGGGTGATGTGGATAACAAGACTTTTGTAGGTGTCAGAGGTGGCTGAAACCGGGCTCGAGTCGGCCTTGGATTGAAGCGAGACTTCGTCGGGTACGGCCAGCATTCCGCCGCCCATACCGCCCATTCCGCCGCCCATGCCACCCATGCCGCCGCCCATACCGCCCATGCCACCGCCCATGCCACCACCGAGGTTCATGACTGGAACGACCAGGTCACCCACTGGATAGACCTTTGTGACTAGGTTTTGCTCGGCAGCTTCCACCGTGGTGATCTGCATGACCTCGTCTTTGATCATGTAGGTCAATTCATTTTCACGAAGCATCAGTCGCATGAATGATCGCAGGGATACATTCTTGAGTGAAAGGTTGACAGGCTCTTCAGCAGAGAGTCCGATTTCTTCCAAAGCCCGATTGTCGACGACGATCGGGATGTCATGGGCTTCGCTGATTTGTTGAACAGCATCGCTTAGGGGCAGTTCAACAAAACTGAAACTCGTTTCGTCCCCGAGTGCGGACTGAATTCTTCGTTCGGTCTCGTTGTCACCAACCAGCTCAATTGCACCGTAACGGTCCAATCGTCGGCGGCTCATCGCACGCCACCAGTCCGATTCAGGATACTGAATTGGTGGCTCGTCCACGAAGGGGATGTTTGATTTCAGAACAAGGGACATCGCGTCGACGAATGCTCGCTCACGAAGCACTTTTAACTTTTGATCGTGGGCGTACATTTCAAGCATCAACGGTTCTTCAACAAAGTGCTGGCCTTCGACCGAGTTCTTTGTGATGGTGATTCCTGCGTCCTCCGCAAACGTGACGGAAACATTTTGTGCTTCCGCGTAACGCTCTTCGTCTACCAACGCGTTCATTTGCTGCGACAGCACCTTGAGTGTGTCCTCGCGACGAAAGCGATCTTGCAGCATACGCTGGGATGAAGCGGCGCCCTGTGCAACTTGCTCCAGGTTTCGCTGGCTATCAAGGAAGGAAGCTTCACGACGACTTGCGACTTGAATCGATGCACGCACTTGTGAAGTCAATTCTTGGCGAGTCTGCGGACTGATGTCTGGAACCGCTTCCAAGTTCGCGAGCAAACTTTTCAGGCTTCCGGCAACACCCACTGGGCTCAAGCGAAGATTCCGATTGGCAGCACGCAGTTGAGCTCGCACCTCTGCACGCCAGCGTCCTTCTTCAGCGGCACGCAAAGATTGCACTTGATTGAGTAGGTTTCCGGGTGCCTCTTGAAGGTCATCGTCGCCCGCCATGGGCGCTGCGATGGTCGGCGCCGGAGCTGGCGTTACCGCTGGTGCGGGAGCTTGCGTTGGTGCAGGGGCTGGCGTTGGTGCAGGGGCTGGCGCGGTGCTCGCAGCAGGTGGAGCGGCGTTCGTAGCCGGATCAGCAAACGGGTTTTCATCGTCGACCGTGCCAGTGGGAGCCGGAGCCGGTGCTGCACCGCCAAAGGGGTCATCAACCGGCGTGCCGTTTTGCAAAATCAGGCGATTGCCCATGATGCGGTCAATTGCCTGCGCCTCTGCGTTGTTAGGATCAGCTTCCAAGGCCTTCTTCACGACCGCTTTGACACCAACTTTATTACCTTGTTGCATTGCGATATTCGCGGCACGAACAAGTTGCTCTGCTTGACTGGAAAGCGCTCGGACCGTTTCTCGAAGCATTCCCGATCCAGCCGATGCAAGCATCAACCCATCGTTGTCAGCGGAGTGTCGAATCAAACCAGGTAGGAAAGCAAAGTCAGGATGATTCTCTTCAACAGAAACAACCGAGGTGAGACGAATGGTGTCGTCAGCGGTGTAGCCGATGATTTCCAGTTTGCCAGAATCCGAGGATTCTGATGCCGTCCCCAAAAGAATGGAATCACGATCAAGGCGAAGAGGAGGTAGCCGATCCGCTTGAATCGATTCCATACCATTAGGTAGTTTGGCTTCCTTGATCCAAATTGCTGACATTTTTGCAGAGTCGGCAACACGCATTCCAATCGCTTCAGCGTCAACGGATGCATCATCCCCAACAACGCCAATGACACCGCCGGTCTGGTTGGCGAGAATGCCAAGTAGTTCGACATTTTTAGTTGCACCGATGGCAACACTATGCATCGAAATTCGATTTTGACGCAGACCGTCAATCATCGATGCAAATTGATCCTCGACACCCAATGCATCAATCGCGCTGCCATCGCCCACATAGACGATTGATCGCGTTCGGTTTGCAGAACGACCGGCGAAAGCTTCTTCGGCTGCGTCGATAGCGGTGAGGAGATTTGTGTTGCCAAGCGGTAGACGAGCTGACAAAGCCTCGACACTCGCCTCAACCGCGGTGGAGTCGACAAATCTGCCGGTCAGGTCTGAGGCGGACACATCGGCCGCAAAGACTCGAACACGATCCTGAGTACGCATTCTCGAGATCAATGTTTCAAGCGCGACAAGTGAGTCGGTGCGAAATTCACCCACCTGAGTGGCTGAGGTGTCGACGATCACGATGATGTCAGCGGGTTGCGACCGAACCGACTCGAGGATTGCGTCATCAGCTGCGGGTTGAAGAGCAGCGGCAAAGTAGCCCTGTCCCTCAGCAGTTTGATACGTTGCAATTCGAGCGCTTGCCGACTCCAAAATCTCCGCAGCGTGGAGATCCATTGAGGAGGCACTGAAGGTCGAAATCAATGAAAAAAGGGCCGCTTGTTTCGCGGTACGTGCGACGTGTCGCAATCCCATAGAAGTTTCTCCGCTTGGCTGTGAACGCGAATGCGCTATCGGGAACTCGCTCGTAATATCACTCTCCACAACCAAACCGTTTTGTGGTCAGTCGGAAGGTGATGCTGTTTCTTCGTTCGGTTTCTACGTCTGGATACGACAAGGGGTCATTCCAAACTAAGACCCGAGTGTATTCTCGACTCGGCGTTTTCTCTAGGAAAAACCGAGTAATCTGAGCTCACACCCCATCACCTCACATCGCGGAGTGTTGCAATTTGCTACACCTGCCGCATCTTGCTTCATCAACACGGTGCGTCGGAGTGAATCGAGCTCTTGTTGACCCTTGCTACGCGATTTGCGTGCCAATTCGATCAGTTATCGATTTGCGTTCCCCCGAAGAGAAACTTACTCCGCAACTCTTTCCGGTCGTGAGGCTTGTTCGGATAAAGGATGCATACTGAGGGATCTATCGGCATTTGAAAGCTCTTGCGAGAGCATGTGATGCAGCAAAATGCGAAAACTCTGCGTTGCTAGCTAGCTGAAAGTGAGGGTTTCGGCGTTTGAAGTGAAGTGGTTTGGGCGTATGAATGTCTTAAAACAGCAGTGTTTTATCAAGAAATCCCTCTTTCTTCCGCACGTTCCTGAAAGCGGATGGGAGGGGCTTGTCAGGAAATGATTTGACCATTTTTGGACAAACTTTACTGGTCCCCCTGCGGGGCGGGTCCTGAAAGTGCCTTCGATGGAAGCATGCGAGAGATTGACTTCGAGCACAGCCTAGGCCGTTCGCTGGAGGACCGTTCATCTCTGTCGTGTTGCTGAACGTCGGTCAGCAAACCGCCATGGCGAAGCACAGCTCGACGCCTTTCGGCGGTTGTTAGGGCGACTGGCGGAAGTCAGAAGACAAGTTATTCGCCAGCAGGCGGGGTCACTTCCCGAGCCGCTTCATCGGTTGTCTGAGACGCGTCTTGGTTTTCACGCCGGATCGCGTCGTAAACTTCTTGGCGGTGCACGGGAATGACTTGGGGTGCCTTGATCCCCAGGCGAACTTTGTCGCCACGGATGTCCACGATGGTTATGACTACATCATCGCCAATCATGATGCTTTCATCTCGATGGCGGGAAAGAACTAACATGATGTACTCGAGTGGAACAGGTTGTCAGGATGTGTGATCTGAGACGGCACGAAGCAAAGGATTGATGGCGAAGGGTATTTGGCCAAGGTGGCCAGGACCCTAGAATCGCCGACAACAACGGTATCGACTCTGGGATGGGTCGGGGTTAACTTCCCCGCTTTCTGGACCGCAGGTAACGATCGTAACGGTTTCGATGATCATCACTCAGATGCTGGGTGTCCGAATCATAGCGAGTTCGGCTAGGCGACTTTTCGAGATGAAGTCTGGACGTTTCTTAAGGTCACACTACACACGCTCTGCCGGATGGGTTGCTCATCGATTGTGACGATTTGAAGCCCAATTTTTTTGGTCAGATTGACCAGGATGGGGGCACGTAGGTTGGTTGTCAGCTGACTTTGATGATTCGAGACGGTGCTGAAAACATACATCTCGCAATCCTCCCCGAGGCGCAGGGAGTCAAGATCGCGTTTGGAGGCCCGCACACGATAGTTTTTGACAAAGTTACGTGGACTGAGGACGGGAATGGAGCAATCACCACGCGTTACACTTTGCAGCCAAGCGATGGTTGGATTATCGAAATCAGGGACCAAGGCCCACTGACGCAAGGATTCCATTCCAATCAAGCCCAATGGGAATACGAAGATTTCTTCCGGGGCGATTTGCAGAGTACCGAATCGCGAGGTTGCAATCTGCATCATGATTTTACCGCGGGGACGTTGCGAGTATTTTGAAGGTGGTGAAGGTGAGGGATGATCGCGTGCTCAACACGCACAAATCCAAGTTGGCGAAGTTGTGGGCGAGTTTGGACGTCATCATCGTCTTCTTCGGTTAATGAGTCTGCAGAATCGATAAAATCGCTACAAATAACCAAAACTTTCAGGTGGAGTGGTCAGATGGATCTCAAGCACTTTTGAATCGGCCGGTGAAGCGGTGCTGATAATCTCAATTTTTCTTCTGCTCTGTCCGCGTGTTGGTTGGCAAGGCGATGGTTGTTTTGGGGTGACGCCGGCTTTGCAACGAATCGTCGGGAGATCACTTTTTGCCAGGTCAGTATCCGGAACCTTAAAATTAAGGGTGTTGCCTGGTCCGATTGCCTGTGAGATCATCGCGCGGGGACGGTGGGAAGTGCGGTATCCCTCCGAGACGTCGATATCCTGATAGGTGTCGATAGCTTGGTAGGTGTGGTTGAGTTCTTCATCGGGGCCGGTTCACGCTATTTTTTGAACGGTGTATTTCTCTGGCACGCTGAACTCTGGCACGCTGAACTCGGGCACGGTGAACAAGATTCGGGAACGAACATAATCCAATGAAACCAAGATCACTGGGTGTCGGATGATTTTCATCGGCACCATGAACCTGTCGAGGACACGCGAGCGAGGCGACTTTTATTGCCCCGATTGTGAATCAATGCAGGCTTATCGATTAAAAGCCAAGCGTCCTTGGATAACGCTTTATTTCATTCCGGTCGTTCCGATCGGTAAGGTAGAGATAGTCATTCGCTGCGACAAATGTCATTCCAATTGGGATGAGTCAGTCTTAAAAGTTGACGCCGATTCACACCGTGAGTTGTTGGAGGATCAGGCGTCTTATGAGATTTTTCGTGCGGTTGTGTTGTATCTTCTGTCGGACGGATACATGGAAGAAAACGAAATTGAGCCATTGCGAGAGATCGCGTCAGAGGTGTTCGGCCGCGATGTGGATCGCGAGGAGTTAGGCCGACTTTGTTCCAGCGCAGAGCAATCAGGAATCAAAGTTCGAAACTATGTCACTTCTGTGTTGCGATACTGGAATCCGGAGCAGCAGCGGCTAGCAATTCAATCGATGTTCCTAGCTGGCTCGCTTCGGGGTGAGCTCGATTCGGACAGGCTGGAGTTATTGATGGAAATTCGGCAAACTGCGGGCCTGAGTGATCAAGGATTCAGAACGCTCATCGAGGAAGGTTTGCAGCGGTCTGATCAGTAGAAATCGACCAGGTGTCGAGACTGCCTGATTGAAGTCATCGCCTCACAGTGTCTCGGCCTAACGACTCACGGACTCAAGGCATTAGGCACTTGATTGCGTCAAGACTTCATCCAATGCAATCGCACGATGTTGATTCGCTGATTGATAGCAGGCATCTACCAATGCCATGGTTGCAAGATTGTCATGGCCAGAAAGGCTCGGGGGATGTTTTTCCTCGAGTGATAAAAGTAGGTCGGCCATCGGGCCAATGAATGCATCAGGAAACCAGACTTCATCCCACCGCGGTTTTCTCCAAGATTCATCTCCAATAATCGTGTAATCCAGCGTGCTCGGGGTTCTTTCGGGGTATTTTGGCCAGCCAATTGTTCCGCGTGCAATCCCTTTGGTTCCCTCAACTCGCCAGCGAATGCCAATATCTGAGGCGGAGCCTTCCCGGGCTGGCCCGGTCCAGACGTCATCACAGATTTGGCAGCGAAGTCCCGAGGCATATTCCAAAATGTAGAGTCCGATCCCGTCTTGATGAGGAAACTTAGTTCTCGGGTCGGGGGCAAAGCTTGCAAAAACGCGCTCGGGATTTCCGAACCAGTATCGCATGGTGTCCAGATGGTGAATGGACATGATTCTGCACGTAAGCCAACCTTGACGTTCTTGCCATGCCATCCAGTGCGGGATCGCTCTCATGTCAATCGTTGCCAAGACCGGATCCCCCAAAGCTGCTGGTTGTACGCCTTGATTTGAAAGCAGTGTTTTGCAAGCGCGTATGGACTGGTCGAAACGCATGTTCTGGTTGACGCAAAGCGTGATGCCACGCTCTTGGCACAGGCTGACGATCTGGCATGCCTCACGATAATTTCGGCCAAGAGGTTTCTGTGCCAAGATACCTCGGATATGAGAGTGGGACACAACTTCTTTGATGACATCAAGTTGAACATCGGGAGGAACCGCGATGTCGATCACTTGAATTTTGGAATCACTCAATAGTTCCCGCGCGGACTGATGAACGTTAGGAATCGAGTGTCTCTGGGCGACCGATCTCGCTTTCTGGATATCTCGTCCTGCGATCGCAACCACATTCAAGTTATTTTGTTTGTAAGCGGGGAGGTGGCAGTCTGCCATGATGAAGCCGGTGCCAATGCATCCGATGGGTAAATCAATGCGGTCCGGTAGTTTGGCTAAATAGGTTGACGCGTCAATCAATTCATCCTGTTGGTTGGCGTCTTCATGCATGGGTGTTCAGTCTGATTTAAGTGACAGGTGCCGTACGTTGATTGCTGGCAGCGCGAGGGCGCGCGTGAGGGAATCAATGCGTTCAAGATTCCGGAAGTGTCTTGGCGCTGTTATCTCGACTTGGATCGAGAAAAGAGGTGTTGGACGCTGGTTGGCCGGTTGGTGAGTCAAATCGTTGTTTGCCAATGATTTTGACTTGCGAGTCATCGATTTTTTGTAAGGGGGTGTAGCTCGGGTGGTGTGACTCGAAGTACGGCGTATTTTCCTTGGCGTTGTAGCAACAGATCATCGACCATCGGGGAAGGTTGGAGCGGTTCTGGTCGCTTCGATGCAAAAGATTAGCGTGGAAGAACAACACATCGCCAGAATTCATCTCCATGTGAAGGTGAGGCATCCGTTGTACGATTGCCTGGACCCGCTCGGTGTCGGCGCCAGCCTGGTCTCCGGTGAGAACGTGTTCAATGCGACCGCAATGATGAGAACCTTCGATAACCTGAAGACATCCATTCTCCTGAGTGCAGGGGTCAACGGCGATAAAAGCACTCAGCAGATCAGGCTTTAGCACTCCATTTCGGTACCAGTACCCATAATCTTGATGCCAGGTCCAAGCACCACCGATCTGTGCATCCTTCATGATCATTTTGGAATGATAGTGATAGGGTTCATCGCGTAGCAGGGCTTCTGCCACCGCGGTGATACGATTGCATCGAGCGAATGCCCCATAGATTCCATGCCCGGGGTGATTCCAAAGAGATAGTCGTACCGTGCCGCCTTCGCCATCTTCCCGGCCAAAGGAATGTTGATCGAGTTCCTTGTCCTCTTTCGCGGTTCGTTGCAAGAGTTCGATTTCCTCTTGATCAAAGAGGTTTTTGATCAAAAGGAATCCCGAGGTGTCGTACTGTCTGATTTGGCCTGCTGTGAGCATCGAATGGGTTCCTGCTATCGAGAAAAGTCATTGATGTTGTCGAAACAAATGTTCGTGGTGTCCAGTCATTGTTGGGGTACCTTCATTTGCTCCGATCGACAGAAAGCGATCCGAGTTGAATCGCTTTTGCAGGGTTGATCTGCTGGCCATGGTGTCGATTCGATTGGTCTATTTTTTTGTGACATAGACGTAATAGGCGCCGTGCTCTTGTCCCTTGGCACCGTGGAACAACGCAAGCATTCTGGTTTTCCCCTTCGGAAGTTCCAGATTGAAGACGGCTTCATGATCACCGGGTTTCACCTCGGTTTCCATTTCAATTTCGGCAATCGACAAAGAAGCCTGACTTGGGTTGATCGCCTGACCCGCGCTAGTTCGATACGCCTTCACGCCGGGGACATCCGCGCCCGGTGGCAGCGAAGCGTTAATCGCCAGATTGGCTTCTTCCGGCCAACGCCGTAACCGAACTTCATACTGCCCAGCCTCATGGACGTAGACATTCCAGAATCCGGTGTTGCGATCGCCGTTAACCGCCTTGCGGATATGAGATTGATTCCAAGGAGTGGAGCCGCTTGTAATCCAGTCATGGCTGGTGAGTCGAGCAGGGTTGTCAGCTGGGTGACCCAGGTAGATGGCAGTTGCATTGGAAAAGGTTGGTTCGAGCTCTGACCACCAAGACTCATAGAAGTTTCTCATTCGGTTAACAACATCGGGATGTTGTGACGCAATGTTCTTGGTTTGACCAGGGTCATTCTTGATTTGAAAAAGTTCTTGGCCGTCAATCAAACGCCAATTGCTCGTCATCACCGCGCTTGATTTCCACTTGATGGGATCTTTGACCCGCTGAGAATCTGTGATCATCATTCGGTCTGACCAGTTTCCGGAGGTGTTTCCTTTGAGCAGCGGAACAATGCTGACCCCGTCAAACTTGACGCCTTTCGGTGGTGTTAGATCGCAGAGTTCGATCAGTGTCGGAACGACGTCGACATAGGAGGTGAGCGGTTCCACATCATAGCCGCCATCCAATCCTGATTTTTCCCAGTGTAGAAACAGAGGAACTCGATGTCCGCCATCATATTGACTGCCTTTTTTTCCCCGCATTTCCGCGTTGAAGACATTCGAACCCGACGAACTACCGTTATCTGTTGTGAAGATGAAAATGGTGTTTTCCGATAATCCCTCTTCATCGAGGAACTCGCGAAACGCTCCCACGTTGTCGTCAATGTTGGCGATCATTCCGAAGAAGTTCGCGAGGTTTACATTTTGATCTTGATACGGCTTACTTGATTCTTCCGGCGAGTGCATCGGGCCATGAGGTGCATTGGTTGCGATGTAGGCAAGGAAGGGCTGTTTCTTGGCTTTTTGCTCACGCACAAACGTTTTGGCATAGTCAAAAAAGACATCGGTGCAAAAGCCTTTGACTTTTTCTGGCTTGCCGTTGTGCCAGTAGCTTCCGTCGAAATAGGCGTTGTCCCAATAATCTGGTGTTTGTCCGACTCCGCCGCCACCATGACGCATCACTTCGGTGTAGCCGCGATCCTCGGGGCGGTAAGGGTAGTTGTCTCCGAGGTGCCACTTGCCAAACATGCCGGTGGCGTAACCATTGTCTTTGAAAATTTGGCCCATAGTGACCTCGTTTTCGCGAAGCATGGAGCGGCCCATGATGGTATGCCAAACACCTGTGCGATTGGTCCAGTGGCCGGTCAGAAAACCCGATCGAGTTGGTGAGCAGGTCGGAGCCACATGATAGTCTTTTAGTCGAACGGAATCTGCGTAAAGGTCATCCAGATTAGGAGTCTTGAGAATCGGGTTTCCGTGGCAGGAAAGGTCTCCATAGCCCTGGTCGTCAGTGATCACGATCACGACGTTCGGCGGAGCTGCTGCCAGCTTGTTTTCTGGCAAGCCCATGGTGGCAATCGCAAAGGCCAAAATCGCAAGGGTGGTATTCAGGGCGGTTTGGTTCATTTTCATTCGGTTGAGGGACTCTGTTTTCATTTTTTCAGTTGAAGCGTGAGGTTGAAATCGTGACTGGATTATGAAGGGGGTGGCAATGTTTTTCTGCGGCAAGAAGGCGGTGGTTCTTGCTTGTTGACCTGCACCATGACGCGTCATGCTCTCGATAAAGACTCTAACGCCTCGAATCATTGGGAACTTTTAAGCCACTGTGTCGCAGGTTCACAGTAGCAGGTTTAGCCGAAAGCTGAAGTCACGTCCAAGGAAACATTGGGATCATGTCCTTCAGTTGGTTCAGAGGATACTCAATAGGTCTTCATCGCGCTTCCCAGCGTCATTGCGTGCTGTCGCAGGTGTCATTGCATGCTGTCGCAGGTGTCATTGCGTGCTGTCGCAGGTTTTGGGCCAGAGACGCATCAGGCAAACGATGTTGGTTGTGAAAAGTTTTTTTTGGAACGGTGTCAATGGTCGACGCGATCACAATACTTCTCGCAACCACTGCAGATCCGACATTGTAAGAGAGAATTAGGCGAAGGTGTGAAGCGATGGCTACCGGACGGAGAACACCGATGATGCGAAGGTTGAGAGTGGCCTTTGCAAACGGTCCTCTTAATAGCCGGCATTTTGCAATCTGGGAGTTTTTTGCGAATCGAGGCAATCGATGAGTTTTTGCGGGTTGGCTGGCAGAAGCTGGTGTCTGATGTCGCCCATTTGAGCATTGATCAGTCTCTGGCATCTTCCCCTTGCGCTGCAGGATGGAACTTGTGAGGAGTTCAGGCGTGTTGTCGTTCAAACGCCGGCGGTCTGCCGCTGTGCCGCTGTGCCGTGGTGCCGGGGTGCCGGGGTGCCGTGGTGCCGGGGTGCCGCTGTGCCGCTGTGCCGTGGTGCCGTGGTGCCGAAAACCTCGCAATAAAATTAGACGCAACTTCGACCCTCGGTGCTTTGCGCTTTCCAAAGTGCTCGAATTTTTTGACCTAACAGGGTGAGCGGTATCGTGATCCGACGCTCAAATTGGCATGTTAGCTGTCTTGGATGTTGGTTGAATCGTTTCAGAAAACGATCGCTGGCGTTTCAGTTCGCTGTGATCGGACTGACCGTCATCCGGTCACCCAGAGCAAAGAAACGGGAATTTTGCACGCGGGATTGAATCAATCCATCCATTTTCGACAGATACCACTTGGGGGGTGTGGTCTCTGTGCGGTGCCCGCGGTTACCACGCTGCTAAGATTGAATAACGAACAAAATCCTAGGTGATTTGGAGTCCCCAGCCAACTTTCGACCCCAGTGAGGACTGAACGTGGAAATTGATTCCATTTGGTCGACTGACAATGGGTTTTGAGCCATTGCTATGGGACGTTTTGAGGGTCGAATAGAAACACTTTGGAATTTTTCGAATCGCTGTTCTCCGTTAAAGTAGAGCGGGACAGGTACTGGAACGAGGATTGGAGCGATAGTCAGACGGGATGCTGTGAGCCCCGTTTTGTGTGTCGTTCAGGATGTCTAAGGATCGAAAGAGCATGATCAAGTCAGATTACGATTGCGTGGTGATTGGTGGTGGGCCGGCGGGATCGTCTGCGGCGACCATTGTGGCAGAGGCGGGTCAAAGCACTTTGCTGATTGAGCGTGAAGCGATGCCGCGTTTTCATGTTGGCGAATCCCTGATGCCGGAAACTTTTTGGGCACTTGAGCGTTTGGGAGTGAACGACAAGATTCGCCATCAAGGCTGGCAGATGAAGAAAAGCGTTCAGTTCGTCTCCCATCGCGGGAATGAGTCGGATCCCTTCTTTTTTAGGCAGCACGACGATCGGGACTGCAGTGACACTTGGCAAGTGGAACGCAGTGAGTTTGACAAGATGCTTTTTGATCGTGCCTCGGAGGTTGGAGCTGATACGGTTGATCAGACTCGCTTGTTGAATGTCATGTTTGACGAGCAGGGTGCTGCCACGGGTGTCGTTGTCAAAGACAAAGAGGGTGTCGAGCACACCGTGAGTTGCCGAGTGGTGATTGATGGAACAGGGCAACAATCCTTCATAGCGAACAAGCTGGGTTTGAAGGAGGTTGACCCTGATTTGAAAAAGGCGGCGATTTGGAGTTACTACAAGGATGCGTCGCGGGGCGATGGAGAGAATTCCGGGGCGACCATCATCCTGAACACGGAAGACAAACAGTCATGGTTTTGGTTCATTCCACTTTCACGTGGAATCACAAGCATCGGTTGTGTCTCGGATCATGAGCACCTGCTGAAGGGGCGGGGTAGCGCCGAAGATGTTTTCTTTGAGGAACTGGCCAATTGCCCAGGCCTCAAGCCGAGGCTTGAGAACGCAACCCGCCTCGGAGATATTCGCGTCGCCAAAGAATTCTCGTACATGACCAAGCAAAGCTCCGGTCCTGGCTGGGTTTTGGTGGGTGATGCTTTGGGTTTCATCGATCCAGTCTATTCGTCGGGCGTCTATTTTGCTTTGGAGATGGGCGTTCGCGCCGGCGACGCCGTGGTCGAAGGTTTTCGCTCGGGCGACCTGAGCGGTCAGCAACTCGGTAAGTGGATCCCAGCATTCAAAGAGGGTGCCGGGTGGGTGAGAAAACTCGTTCATGCCTTCTACAACAAACAGTTCAGCATCGGGCGTTTTATGACGGAACATCCTGAGCATCGCGGAAACGTCACGAACCTTCTCATTGGGAGGGTATTCCAAGAGGGAGTTGGAGAGGTGTTTCCTGATATGGACGCATCAATCGAGCGTTCAGCAATGGAAGCCGCCAAAGGTTAGGTCGGCAAGCAGACAACCGCCGCAGCCTTTTTTCGACTCCATCGTTGACTTGACAATCTGAGGCAGCAGGCGAGACAGAGGGCCGTGCAAGTCACCTCGTTGACCTCTATTTCCGATGCGGTCGGTTCACAAAGTGACAAGAGACAGGGATGCCTTTTTACATCGCTTCTAGCGATCCCCCTTTTTGCTAACGGCTTGGTCTGAGGGATTGGGTTCGGCCGTATGGGTCGTTACTTTCGGCAGATTGCTTGGCTGGCTAGGACGAGACCAGTCATGCGGTCTCAATGGACGTCCTTCGGAGGGGCAACGAGCGTGAATCCAGCGGGAGCTTATGTTAGAATTTGACGGGTTTGCGTGGGGCCGCGATTTGCTGCTCATGCAGCGTTACCCCCATGCTTTTGAACTAACGTTCACGGGGAAGGGCTTTGAACGAGTCACTTTGCTGGTACGCTTGGCCGGTTCGGTGCTGACGCCAAAAGACCAAATCAGGTTTCGAATGGCTTCCAGTTATTCATTCGGTCGCATGAAAAGCCCTGAGGATTCGGTAGTTGGACAAACGGGTGCTTCGTCAAATGATCAACACAAAAATTCGCTTCGTTCTTTTCTGGTCCGCAATCTTAGTAAGCAGCGGGGTTCGGTCTGATGCAAATGACGTCGTGTTTCGAAGCCTGACCTCGCCGAGTGAGAAAGTGCGTTTTCTTGAAATCCAAAGACTTCGCTCAGATCGTGATCGACTCAAAACCAAACTTGGCTCGGTCGCGGAGGCGGTCGTGGATAACGGGCAAAATACCCTGCTCAGCCAGCCGCTTCGGGCCAGCACGGTATCGATTGTTGATTTAATTGGTGGCGTTAGAAATGAGCAATCTCAGGAGATTCTTGTCGGTCTTTTAGCCGATTCCAATATGGAGGTTTCCATGTTGGCTGTTACTGCCTTGGGTAGTCATGGTTACGACCAAGCCATCGACAGCCTTGCGTCGCTTGTGCAAGGTGAGTACTACGCAGCCAATTATGCTTTTCGATTCAATCTTGTTCGCTCGCTGATTGAAATGGAGCAACCAGATTCGCATGAGTTGTTGGTCGAAATTATCCAAGACCTTGACGGTCAATTGCATTATCACGCTAAGACTTTTTTGGAAGACTTATCCATTGACGATTTCGATGGTGATTCGGTTCGCTTTCAGGATTTTGAAGTTGCCTTGGAACAGGCGTTGGACCCCAATGTGAAGGAAGTCAAAGAGGATCAGAGCGTAGGCGACGGCAAAAAAGCTGCTGGTGGATTTTTCAAGGATTCGAGTGAAGAGCCGGAATCATTGGCTCGGATGCGACTGCAACCGCAGCGATACTATGGAATCGATATTCATGCGAAACGGATGCTTTTCATACTGGATAACTCAAGCAGTATGAAAGATGCCTGGTCTGGGATGACCAGACTCCAAAGGGCGAAGGCAGAATTGATCAAAGCCATTCGAGAACTGCCCGGTGATGTTGAATTCGGCGTTGTCGCTTTTAATACCAAAGTGTACTTCTGGAAAAGCGACTTGGTGGAGGCAACCGTAGATAACAAAAGTTTAGCCATTTCCTTTGTGCAGTACTTGGGATACGGAAATAGAACCAACACCTACAGTGCGTTGAGGACTGCGCTGAATTTTGATTCCCGTCTCGAGGCAGTTTATCTTTTGACTGATGGAAAGCCCACAATTGGGGAATTGGTTTCACATCGAGCGATTCTGAATGATATTTTGCATCGTAATCGATTTAGGCATTTGAATTTAAATACGATCGGTATTGCGGTGGATGGTTTTACCAGAGATTTTTTACAGCAACTTGCTGCTGGTTCTGGTGGCGAATTCCGTCAGTCACGTTAAGAAAACCAGGCGGGTATTCTGGGATCTGACTTTTCGGCCAGAGAGTTAAGTTGAAGTCAGAGAGTTAAGTTGAAGTCAGAGAGTTAAGTTGAAGTCAGAGACAGATGAAATTGGTTGTTCAATTGCAAACCTGATTTTGCGGTGTGGTTCTTGTTATGGGAAAAATAGATGTCGAAGATTAGACGCCGGGACTTCTTGCTGGCCACGAGTGGATCGCTGGGCCTGCAGGGTGTACTTGATGGTCTCGGTCCGGTTGCCTTTGCCGATGTGACGACGGATCGCGGTGTCGCACAGTTTAGCGGTGACATTGAACCACTCGTGCGAATAATCGAGGAGACGCCGCGAGACCAGCTGATTCAGGCCATTGTTTCGCAGATTCAGGGTGGTTTGTCCTATCGGCGACTGCTGGCAGCGACTCTTTTGGCCGGCGTACGAAATGTGCAACCCCGACCATCAGTCGGTTTTAAATTTCATGCCGTGTTGGTGGTTCATTCCGCTCACTTGGCGAGCCTCAATAGTCGGCAGGAGGATCGTTGGCTGCCATTGTTGTGGGCTGTGGACAATTTTAAAAGTTCTCAGGCTCGTGATGTTCAGGAAGGAGATTGGACGCTGGGAAGCGTCGACGAGGCACGCGTTCCGAAGGGTGAGGCATGCGTCAGTGACCTCCAGCATGCTTTGGAGAATTGGGATGAAGAGGCCGCCGATGCGGCGATAACTGGCTGTGTTAGAACACTCAGCGCACATGACTTGTTTCGCATCCTCGCAGGATATTCTGCGAGAGATTTTCGAAGCATCGGACACAAGGTGATTTATCTGAGCAATGCTTTCCGCACTCTGCAAACCATTGGTTGGGAACACGCTGAGCCAGTTTTGAGAAGTCTGGTCTATGCGATGCTCAACCATCAAGGAGATCCCAATCCAGCTAAAAGTGATCTTGCTGCAGACCGCTCAGGTAGAGCGAACCAAGAACGTTTGTCTGAAATCAAAGGTGACTGGCTTTCGGGCAAGCCAGATGAGGGTGCGACCAAAAATCTGCTTGCATCCCTGCATGGTGACAGCGAACAGGATGTAAGTGAACTGGTTATTGAGATGCTGAATCGAGGTGTAGCAACACAGTCGATCTGGAATGCATTCTTCTGCTCTGCGGCTGAGCTAAGCATGCGACAGCGTGGCATTGTCTCGTTGCATGCTGTCACGACCACCAATGCGATTCATCAAGCGTTTAAGATGGTTTCTGATGAAGAGACCCGTAAATTCTTATTGCTTCAAAATGCGGCTTTCTTGCCTCTGTTTCGAGAAGCGGCTCGGGGACGCGGTAAGTTGACTCGCGACAAAATTAGTGAGCTCAGCGCCGGTTCAATCGATTCTGGACCAGAGGGGATCACGCGTGTTTTTGACGACCTGACCAAGAACCGGAAAAATGCGTCTCGATCGTTATTGCAATATCTCAACTCTGGCGGTGAACCACGCCTGATCGCGGATCACGCCAGGCGGCTTGTCTTTCTGAAAGGAAATGACTCGCATGACTACAAGTTCAGTTCTGCAGCACTTGAGGATTATCGCTATCTGACCGGCGAATGGCGGAATCGTTACTTGGCTGCCTCCTGCTTCCAATTGAGAGGCGGTAGCGAACCAACGCGCAGTCTGGTTGGCAGGGTTGAAAAAGCGATGCGGTCTTGATGTTGGCAGGCTCCTCAATTGAGGACGGCGCGGTTCGGCTGGTTGATTTGGTTTGGGAAAGCGATCTCATCGCCGCCCACCAAGGAACTCGTTGCTGTCGAAACTTAATCCGTTCAAAAGAACAGAGTGGGATCCTTTTGCCGGATCCATGTTGCATCGCGTGGAGATGACTCGAGTCTTCACGCGAAATGCCCGTCGGTTTTCGGTTATTTCCTGCTGAACCCAAAGGTAGTTTGGGTCTTCTTGAACGTGGACCCGAGCAGTGGACCCGAGGTCATCTTCATGGGTTGCTGAGTTGGATGGTGATACTCGATGTCTAATCATCACGGGCGTCTGAAGGATTCGCTTAGGACGGTTGCAGTGATCAAATCGCGAAACCGAATTTCTGGCCCTGCTTTTTCAATGATCGCATCGAGTTGCGGTCGATCGATTGGCTCCGGCTGGCGACCCATTGCATAGGTAAATAGGCTCTTTGCGATGGCTGTGTGAAACAGGTCCTTGTGTCTGAGTAACTCCTCTTTCAGATCGGCGACGTCTTTAAATTGGCTTCCGTCTGGCAATTCACCAGTGGGATCGATTCTGGGACCGCGCGGATAATGAGTCCGAAATTCGCCCACGGGATCAAAGTTTTCCAACGCGAATCCAAGCGGATCAATTTCTTGATGACAATCAAAGCATGCTGGGTTACTGCGATGTCTTTCCATTTGTTGGCGGATCGTTTTGGCGCCACGGATGTCAGGGTCAAGTGGTTCGACATCCGGCGGCGGCGGTGAAGGGGGCGTCCCAAGCAGATGTTCCAGTATCCAGACCCCACGAACAATCGGCGAGGTATCAATGCCATTGGCAGTTAGCGTCAAAATACTTGCTTGCCCTAACAGGCCTCCACGGATGGGATCGTCAAAGGTGACTCGCTGGAATTCATAGCCGGATATCGCCCGGATGCCGTAATGTCGAGCGAGGGAGCGGTTGGCAAAAGTGAAATTCGAATCAAGGAACAGGGCGGTGGGCAGGTTTTCTGTCATTAAGTACTTCGCGTACAAAAATGTCTCTCGACGCATCGCCTTATCTAAGTCGTGATGATAATAATCTTGAAATCTGCCACGATCCGGTGGCGTGGAGCCAAGTTCACGCAACCCTAACCAGCTGTCGAGAAATCCAGAGATCAATGCATCGGCCTTCGGGTCGTCAAGCATACGCAACACTTCTGCCTGAAGCACTTCTTGCCGGTTCAATTGTCCCGTGCTTGCCAGATCAAGCAGTCGATCATCAGGCATTGATGCCCAGAGGAAGTAGGACAATCGAGATGCGAGGCCGTAAGAGGAGAGCAGTGTCTCAGTTTTGTGGCCGGTCGTCGACGAATCAATGTAGAGAAAATTGGGTGAGCACAATGCAGCCTGCAACCCATCAAGGTAGGCCTCTCGATGCGTTCTTCCCTTGGCCATTCGCTGGTTGACGATCTGAATGATTCGATCGACCTCCCCATCGGTGGAAGGGCGGCGATAGGCTCGAGAGAGAAAGTTTGTAACTTGGCTGCGTCGCTGTTGGTCGGTCCAGTCTTGAACCATTGCTGGGTTGCCTGCGTTCTGGGCATTGTCATTGTCAGGTCCAAAAATTATCTGCTGACTTCGCAACGGCCACTGTTTAAGAAATGGCCCTTCGATTTCCACTTCATAAATTCTAATGTGGGGAAGCTTACCGAGATGAATTGCATTGTATCTTGCTTTGACAATGCCTTGGTTGCTTCCCGGTGGGAACTGATCGGGGTATTTTCGGATCAGTCGACTCCAAAGATTTCGGGCATCCATTAATCCGTTTTGGAAAGTGAACCGCGGTGTGAACCCCGCATCCAACCAGACACGAACTGTGTACCACTTTGCTCGATCTTCCAGCTCGACTTCGCCTAGCAAGGGTTCGATTGGCTGTGGAAGATGAAGGGTCCCGGCATCCCGATGTCCAGCGACGATACCCAGCCGAAGTGGCACTGATGGATCGATACCGAGAAAATCCGGGTCGTAAGGATGAGTTCGGTTCACCGCCTCCGCTTCAAAGCGTATGTCGTAATATCCATCAATGGGTACACCCGCTTCAAATTGATGAAGAGGTGCGTAGGCACCCTCATGTTTATCGGCGTTGATCACGTCGTAGAGGGACAGATGTGTGAAGCCATTCGTTTTTTTATGAACTTGATCAATCTCTGGCTGTTGGTTGAATTGATCGGTAAAGGACCAGGTACGACGCACGGGCTGTCTCACCGGGCCGGCGGCTTTCTTAATCACTTGTTCCGCCGCATCCAAATAACGCGTCAAAAGATGACCGGATGTCACGAGCGTGTCGGCATGATTGTCGAATTTTTCAAAAGTCTGGTCGGCAGGGAATTTGACTGTGGGGTCAAACATCAGCATCTTCAGATCGAATAAATCACGTACCGTATTTCGGTACTCACGAGCGTTCAGTCGCCTGAGAGGTGTTCGACCTCCTGATCCCTGATTGGCCGTGTAATACTCGTTCAGCTTGGAAGAGATAAGTTTGACGTTTTTACGAACTTCCTCTCGGCTGGGCTGTTCAGAATCGGCAGGGGGCATTCGGCCAAGGTTCAGCTGGTCTACGATTTCCTGATAGTCAATCAGGTCGGAGTCGTTGGAAATTGTGAGTGATAGAGGATCAAAGTTTCGATCCGCACTCGGCTCAGAGTTCCCATGGCAATCTAAGCAGTACCGCCCAATGAAGCTGATCGAATCGGAAAGATCGATGGATGCAGAATTGGCGTTGGACGTCGTCTCGGTGGACGCCGATTTTGGCGCATCGTCTGCTGCACCAAGTGTGTTCGTGACGCTGCTCAGAATGAGTAAAGACGCCGAAATGCGAAGGATACGCAAGGAAAGAACCGAACGGAAATCCGTGAGTACCATCAAGCAATCTCCAAACCCGTTAACGTTCCGGAACTGCCGCTAAAGGAATCAGTTTCGACCCCAAATTGCTGTAGCATCGAGACAAAAAGATTGCTGAGAGGGACTCGGTTTCTGGAGTCGTTGGGAAGAGTGAGTTGTCTGCCGTGGCGAAATCCACCTCCCGCTAGAATGACCGGTAAGCTCTCGTTGGTATGGGAATTAGCGTTGCCCATTCCGCTACCGAACAGCGTCATCGTGGAGTCGAGCAGAGATCGGTCACTTTCGGGTTGCCTGATTCCCTTTAACGTGGCAAGAAAGTCAGCAAAATTTTGCATCTGATAACGCTCGATTTCAACCAGCAGTCGGATACTCTCCTCCACTTGTCCATGGTGGGAAAGGGCGTGGTAACCCTTTTTGATTCCGAGATCCGAGGCGGCAAACGAACCACCAACCTCCAGGGTTGCAACTCGTGTTGAGTCAGTTTGCAGCGCTAAAGCGATTAGCTGGTAAATTTTCGGCAGATCTCGAGTGAGGCCCTCGTTCTTCGGTTCAGGGACGGTTGAATCAGGTTTAGGAATGTCTTGCCATTGTCGCTGTAACTGCAGGCTGACTTCGACGTCGCGGATGGAGGAGAGGTATTCCTGTAGCTTCTGATGGTCGGCTGGATTCAATCGTCGATCGAGTGACTTTGCATCGGCCAGTACAGCATCCAGAATCGAGCCCTGTAAATCGAGCCGTTCGTTCTTGGCCTGTTTATCGTTTGCTTTTTCCTCCAGGAATAGCTGCCGGAAAAGTTCGCGAGGTCCCTCGATGGGAGGAACCCTTGTACCGGTTCGTGTCCAGCTCATTCGGCAACCACCATGCAATCCGCTCTCAGATCCAATGGTCAGTGAGGGAAAACGGGTCGCCGCCCCAACGTATTCCGCGGCCCTCTGGTCGAGACTGATTCCCCCCTCACGCGTTGATTTTGCTTCGGAGGATTTTACACCGGTCAGGAAAGTATGAACGGCAAAATGACCTCCCTTCAAACCGTGGTCAAGTTGTGAGAAAAGCGTGAAGTCTTCCCGATGCTTTTCGAGGGGTTTGAGTAGTTGCGTTATCTCGTAGTTCTCGTCCTTGGTCTGAGGCCAAAAGGCATCTGGGTAAAACCCGAATTCATTTCCAATGCAGACCATGCGAGTTGGCGGTTTTGCTTTAATCGTTGCTGCGGCTCGACTCACTGACGGAAGTACCGGCAAAGCAATCGCGATACCAGATGCTTTGAGGAACCGTCTGCGATCATTGGAGGAGGCTGCCATCGATATTACACCTGTTTTGGTGAGACGTTTCATTCCTCCGCTTGGGGAAGCAATGATCGCAGGATCTGAAAAGGCGGGTGAGTGGTTTTAGGTAAGGTGGTTTCAACGGATTGACTGCCGCCGAAAGCCCAACATGATTTGGCTGTCCACTGATGGATAGTTTAGTCATTTTGGCAGCCAGTCGAAAGCTAGAACCTAATCGCCAGGATGCGTTACAGTTAAGTCGTGGAGTTCCCCTTTTTGTTCTCGAGTTGGAATGTCTTGAGTGTGAGGATTTTGAGAGTTGTACCACCCTTGAATTGCGTACCATCTGTTGGGTTTCTGGGGAGCGTTTGGATAACCAAGTCGACGAAGGGCGAAGAAATATCACCGTTTTGTTCCACGCGAGTACTTTTTTCGTACTGTTAGCTAGACTATCTCGAAGAGGTGGCAGTTGGACCAAATTAACGCTTTTAAATTCAGGCGATGTCACCGGCCGAAATACTTGAGAAAACATGACAATGAAGTCACTCGGGATGATTGTTCAATCAGTGGTTTCGCTACTGATACTCGCCGCTGGCATTTACGGCTATTTTCTGATGGGTGAGCCGGAGGTCTCGAAGCGACCAACCAATCGAGGTGGAATCACTGTGGTGGTAACCGAGGTTGTAGCGTCACACCAAGAAGGTCTGAAAATCAATCTTGATGGTGTGGTAACTCCGTTTCGGCAAATTGAAATCGCGGCTGAGGTTCAAGGGCGAATTTCGTTTAAAGCAGAGAACTGCCGAAAGGGACTCGAAGTCAACAAGGGTGATGTTCTAATCGAAATTGACCCTCGAGATTATGAGCTTGACGTGAGGCGTCTGGAGGAAGAGTTGGAGCAGGCCGACGCGATGATTCGCGAATTGGAGGTCGAGATACAAACGGCGGAAAACCAGAAGGAGTTGACCAGTCAGCAACTCGCAATCGACAGTCGGCAGTTGGATCGTAATCAGCGGCTCTCCACGACCGCTGCGGCGTCGCAAAGCGAACTAGATGTTGCGAAACGAGCCGAGCTCATCACACGAAATGCTTTGCAGGAAATTACCGATAAACAGAATTTGCTTCGGCAACGACTTGTAAGAATGGAGAGTGGGAAGGATTTAGTTCGGGCCAATCTTGAAAAGTCGAATTTAGCACTTGAGCGAACGAAAATTATTTCCCCGATTGATGGGGTGGTGGTAGATGAAAGCGCTGAGAAAGACGGGTATGTGCAGGCGGGCAAGCCTGTGGTTGTCATACAAGATAACTCACAACTTGATGTGGCCTGCAAGTTGCACATGCGACAGATGCACTGGCTGTGGCAAAGTCAGGAACAACGCCCCGGAAAATCTGTCGACTCTGCAGCGACCGGCAAGGAATCAGATGAACGGAAGAGAACAGCGAGTGAGGGAGCTGATTCTGCCGTGTCCGGGCAGTTGCCTGAGGCGTCGGTGGGTGGTTCACCCGCAACGGCGAACGATGTCCTTCAAGACGGTGGCGTCCGTATAGAAGGTTCTCCATCGGGTCCTGATGTTTCTGGGCAAACCCGCGGCTATAAATTTCCCAGGGCGGAGGCGACTATTACCTTTCAGCTTGGTGGGACTGCCTATGAGTGGACCGGGGTGTTGGATCGTTACGACGGAGCTGGAATGGATTCGAAGACGAGAATGGTCCCGTGCCGAATCCATATCGATGATCCCTACAAGGTGACATATCGCTCGTTGTCAGACCCAACAGCAAAGACTGCACTGGGGGCGGAGCAACCGCCGACACTGATGACTGGGATGTTTGTTGGCGTGCAGGTTGACGCAAACCCACCAGTGCCGCTGATACGTGTGCCTCAAAAGGCAATTCATCCCGGAGATGCCGTATGGATTGTCAAAGATGGCGAATTGCATAGGCACGTTTTAAAGATTGCAACATCCGCTGTTGACGATGTGATTGCTTATCAAGAACCGATGGGACTTCAAGCCGGTGACAAAATTGTTGTCAGTCCGTTGGCGATTCCGGTCGATGGAATGAAAGTGAAAGAGGCGAGCCAGCTATGAGAGGTCTCGTACGCGCTGCAATTTCTAATGCCTCTGCACTGAACCTTTGTTTGATCGCTGTCTTGGCAGTCGGTTGGTACAGCATGGGGGCGATGCGTCGCGAGACGTTCCCCGAGTTTGAACTGGATCGAATTCTGATCATGGTTCCCTATCCGGGTGCCGCTCCGCAGGAGGTCGAGGAGGGCGTTGGGCAGAAAATCGAGGAGGCGGTGCGAACGATTGAGGGTGTTAAAAAAGTCACCACGATCGCTCAAGAGGGGGCGTGCAACGTCGTATTGGAGTTGGTTCCGGATGGACGGTCTTCCGATCGGATTCTTGATGAAGTTCGTTCCGAAGTGGATCGCATCCCGAGTATGCCTCTCGAGGCCGAGCAGCACCAAATCAGTTTGGTGACCAACCGACGTCCATCGATACGAGTCGGCGTGATCGGTCCACATCAGCAGGACTCGCAAGGTCGTATTGGGATCGATGCTGAGATGCAATTGAGACGTGTTGCCGAAGAGATTCGCGATGACCTGCTCACCCTGCCTCAGGTCGCGCAGGTGGATTACCTTGCCGCACGTAATTACCAAATCGATATTGAGATACCAGAAGAAACGCTGCGGTCCTATGGGCTGACGTTGCGTCGAGCTGCGGAGATCATTCGAAGGGAAAATCGGGAATTACCTGCCGGGTCCATCCGTAGCCAATCGCAGGAGGTGCTCCTGCGAGGGAACAATCGTCGCACCGAGGGTGGTGAGATCGCGATGCTGCCGCTTGTTGCGGAGAACAATGGTGCGGTTTTGACTGTCGGCGATCTGGGGACCGTTCGAGACGAATTTACCGATGCCACCTCCTTGAACTTTATCAATGGCCAGCCGGCCATGGCATTGTCGGTTCAGCGGAGTTCTTCACAGGATTTATTCGCGATGATCGACGCGGTGAAGATCTATGTGGACGAAGCCGAGTTGCCCGAGGGCTACTCACTGATGACTTGGAGCGATGAGTCGGTGGAGGTTCGCGGACGCCTGAATCTTCTGCTTAGAAACGGGTTTCAGGGGCTGGTCATTGTCTTTGTGATCCTGCTTTTGTTTTTAGATCCTAAGCTGGCGTTTTGGGTTGCGTTGGGAATTCCTTTTTCACTTTTTGCCGCCGCGACGTATCTTTACCTCACAGGACAAACGCTCAATCAAATTTCGATGTTTGCCTTCGTGATGGCATTGGGGATTGTCGTGGATGACGCAATTGTTGTCGGCGAAAATGTCTTCGCGCACCGGCAGATGGGTAAGTCATTTTTGAGGGCGGCGATTGACGGGACCGTGGAGGTGATTCCATCAGTGATCACGGCTGTTTTGACGACGGTGGTGGCATTTGCTCCGTTGCTGTTCGTCAGCGGAACGATGGGTAAGTTCACCGCAGTCTTGCCTGCTGCAATTATCGCCATGTTGCTTGCATCCCTTTTGGAGTGCGTGACCATTCTGCCATGCCACCTGGCCCACGAAAAAAGTCTGTTGTTCCGCACCATGGGCACCCTTTTCTACGCGGTCCGCTGGTTAATGATTCCGGCAAACCTCGCGAATCGATTTGCAAGTCGCGGTCTTGATTGGTTCATTCGCTCGGTCTATCAGCCAACGCTTCGTTTTGCACTGAATCATCGGATGATCGTTGCAGCGGCATGTGTTAGCGCAATTCTGTTAACTGTTGGCCTGCAAAAGTCAGGAATCGTCAAGTTCACTTTCTTTCCCCGCGTCGATGGTAACACACTGAATGCGTCGGTTTCCTTTCCTGATGGCACGCCAGCCGACGTGACCGCTGCGGCGATGAATCAAGTGGAAGAGGCGTTCTGGACTGTCGCTGGGGAGTATGAGCAAAGCGGCAGGCCGATTGCCAAAAATTCATTTCGCGTGGTCGGTGCACAGGTCAGGGGATCCAGTCCGGCAGGTTCCAACACCTCTAGTGCCGGAGGAAGTCATAAGGGTAGCGTCGAAATCGAGTTGATCAAATCGGAAGATCGTGGAGTTCCGAGCCAGGAGATCGTCGGGAAATGGCGAGAAGCGGTTGGTTTCATCCCAGGAACCGAAGAACTGACGCTCGGTACTCGATCGTTCGGTCCGGGAGGTGCACCCGTCGAATTTAAGTTACTTGCACCCTCGAATTCAGTTGCTCAATTGGAGCAGGCTGTTGAACGCTGCAAAGATCAGCTTAGCACCTATCCGGGCCTTTACGACATAAGAGACGACTCCGCTCCGGGTAAGTGGGAGTATCGTTTTCGTATCAAACCCGAAGCGTTCGCGATGGGAGTTCGGACGTCTGATTTGGCAGAAACGGTTCGGGCTGCGTATTACGGTGAAGAAGTGATGCGAGTGCAGCGTGGACGGCACGAGGTGAAAATCATGGTCACCTACCCACGTGAGGATCGACGCTTGCTCTCTAACTTTGATGAGATTCGGGTGCGGTTGGATGATGGAGTCGAACGCCCGATTACTGAACTTGCAGAGATGGACGTCGTGCGCAGTTATTCGGAAATAAATCGAATCGATCAGGCACGCTCCATCACGATCTCCTCTGACCTTGATGAAAAGGTTGCCAACGCGGCGGAAGTCGTCGCAGACCTCCAAGCTGGTTTCTTGCCGGAGCTAATGAAGGAGTTTCCGGCGCTTCGAGTCAGGTGGGAAGGACAGCAGGAACAGCGTGCCGAGTCTTTGGGAAGTTTGTTCTTTGGCTTCAGTGTGGCTTTGATCGTGATGTTTGTGTTGCTTGCTCTTGAGTTCAAATCGGCAGTGCAGCCAGGATTGATCATGTTGATCATTCCCTTTGGGATGCTCGGAGCAGTGATGGGGCATCTGTTCATGGGAATTCCTCTCACTCTCTTCAGCATGTATGGAATCGTGGCGTTAACAGGAATTGTTGTCAACGATTCCATTGTCCTGATCGATTTCATCAATTCACGGGTTAGGAGCGGCGTACCGATTCAGCAGGCGCTTGAGGAATCAGGATCTCGGCGGTTTCGGCCAGTGCTACTCACAACGATCACCACCATTGGCGGTTTGACTCCTATTTTGCTTGAATCCTCGATTCAAGCGCAAATCCTCATTCCGATGGCAACCAGTATCGCTTTTGGTGAGTTGTTCGCCACGGTCGTTGTGCTGTATCTGGTCCCGGTTTCCTATTCGCTCTATTGGAGTGCCGGCGGGCGTCTGAGCACGCAGTTGGATCTTGACGGATCGGACGAGCCAGCAGTTCTCGAGACGTCCCGTGCCGTTGTTTAACAGGCACCCGCTTCCACCGCTATCAGTTTTGAAGATCGATCGTCAAATTGATTGCAGTGCTGGAAAGGTGATTCTTCGGGGTTTCAATGAAACTTGCTTCGGGGTTTCAGTGGAACTTGCTGACGCGTTCATGAAGGCTGCTGCGATCCAGTGTAAGAACAAAACGACTGGTGTATTTAAGCAATGCAGCAGCATGCACTGACCAAAGCATGCATCACACACACCCTTGGTAGCGTTCATCGGATTTGATTTGGCTTCAGAATTCGAATGGGTCGCAACTAGGCTTGAGCCCGAAGTTGGCGACTGCTCGAGCGACTCATGTACTTGGACAATTCCCAAGAACCAAAGAGGACCCCACTGAACATGAGATCTCCCGCTAACGTGTACCCGTAGAAGGGAATCGCATTGGTGTAGCACGCGATCAGACCTGAGATGGACAGGCCATACCATCCACTGATCCAAACCCCAAAATTGCTGATCAGAAAGAACGCGGTGGACGCAGCCAAGGAGCCCGCAGGAACTTTCAACGAAAGGTGAGACCGATTGGCCAACAGGCGACCAATAGGAACCGCGGCAGCGACACCCAGGTATACGGCGAGCATTGTCATCGGCTGGTAAAAGCCCATGCCGGGAAGTTTGAGAAAATGCCCCACAACGTCACTCACCAAAAGAGCCACCATTGGGACGAGGTAGGCACGGCGTCCAGAGAGGTAACAGCCGGCAAAAAGTCCGAGTGCACCAATGCAGGCCACGTTCGGAGGATGCGGAAGTAGTCGAGTCGCAGCGGCAGCAATGATCAGCAAGTAAAACATTAAAATCCGTCTCCACGGGGGCACTTCCTAAGAATCCGATGACCATGTTCTATCCGCTTGGGAAAGCGAGGAAAAGAGCGCCCCAAGGTTCTCTGCGAAAACGCCTTAAATCAAGGTGTTTCAGGCGGTTTTCGGTCATGAACTGGCACTTTTGCCAGGCGGTCATGCCGGTACCGGGGCAAACGCTAGCTCAATCCCGCGGTCGACAGGATTCGCAATCTTGGTGATCCGAGCAGGCCTCGGGTGGGGAACGGACGGGAGATAGCCTTTGGGAAGCGTCAAGCCGGCTTCCGCAAATCAGAAAAACACACAGGCTGGCTATCGTTCACTATCCACAACTCGAAAGTGGCAGCGGAGTGCACGAATTCCCGCTGGGGAACCGATCTCGTCTGAGCGGGAGGCTCGGTGCAAGTAGCGGAGCCTGAACCGCCTGTTGATTGCTTTCGTTGATGCAATCTTGCTGCCGGTCCCTCCAATTCAAGAATTTTGGACGCAGGGGTTCGTCGGGCCTTTGCTAACGCGAGCGCTCACAATCCTTTTGTGGGCGATGGAAAACGTTGGGGTGACTGTCGAAGGAATTGGCAGCAGACGGTCGCTAGTTTGACGACGTAAATCTGATCTTTTTACGAAGTCTGGTGTTATCGAATCTGTGATTCGCAACACGATGACAATCTGGTTTTTGGGGTTCACTAAGAATTCACGATGATCGACGGGGTATCGCCGATGTCTTGAATCGGGGCAAAGGTCCATCGCAGGGAAGGCCGTAAGGACCGGGCTTTTCAAGCCGCCATCTTGGGCGGTGTGATGTTTCCCCTGGATTGCACGTTACGGAAGCAGCAAGAAACCGCCGGTTACGACGGCACCTTCTGCAATCAGGGCGCGCCGCTCGTAAGGCGGGCGCTGCCGCAGCATCGGTACCTCTGATCCTGTGCGATAGTACCCCAACGAATACTCCTTTTCGTTGGGTTCGCTGACGGTCATCAGGTAGGGGAGTATCGGAATTGCTAAAAAGAATTTTGCACCACTTGCGAGCGGTTGCAGCTTTCCGAGCGTTTCATGGCCATGTCGCTCCAGCATCCGATCCTCAAAATAGCGTGGACTGGAAAATGTATTGGGGGCCTCCCACTGCACTTTGATCCATGGATTTGGTTCCTCCGACCCAGCGTTAGCGTCGCCCGTTCTTTGTTCGTAGCTTTCAGGAAGCGGAACGCTGGGGATCGTTTGTTCGTCCTTAAAGTTCTTGGGGACTTGCGTGAGGAGTTCCATATTGAGAACGGTTGTTGGTGCGACAAGTTTTGGTAGGACGAAGCTACCGTTAACGGTTTGAGGAATTTGCTCATTTCGTACCAGATCTCTCACGCCACCCTCTGGTGGGTTGGCTGCTGTATCATCGGGGATCGCGGCGACATAGACTTTCTCGAAGCCACGATCATTGGGCTTCACCTCTTGCGCGTTGCAAAGTTGTGGAGAGATCACACCGATCGCTGCGAGAAAACCGATTGCGAGGCGTTGGAATCGACGTTGGCGTGCCATGATTGCACCTTAAGGATCAAGATTGACGGAACCTATTGGGTTTGTCGACACGCTGGGGGCAGAAATTCGATAAATTCGCTCCTGCCGCTACAACCCGAATAAACTAACCCTGGGGATCGCAACCTGCATTTATCGAGACACAACGCTTCCTGTTGATGCTCTCCACGGATATGACAGAAGGTTGGAGATTGGGAGCAAGGTCAGTGATCCATGGCGAAGATCAACAGATCGCATCAGAATGCAATGGAATTGGACATGAAAAGTAAAGAGACGGTTCGTGAGAAGGAAAACGAGGTGGTATACACCTCTGCGAAGAAACGCAGTTTACTGGACGACCTGGTTGCATTTGCAATCGTCGCTGCACCTGCGGCTTTTTTCTTCGTGCAATCTGACCCTGTCTCGACAGCGTTGTGGCTAATCGCCGGTTCGATAGCTTGGATGGGATACCAGATGGGTTTCTTGTTCCACGCGGCAATGCTACTTGAGGTGGTCGCTCTGTATTTCATCGCGCCGTCGATCGCGGAAACCTATGAGCAACAGGTGACCAACTGGACGGGGGCGACGGGGTTAGCCAATCGAATGATTGCTACCGGCGTGATTGCGTTGGTTCTTGGGAGTGGTATTGCTTTTGGGTTGCAAATCATCCTGAATTCATACTTGAATCATGGAAATCGCCGTCGTTGGAATCACTGGTTTGGGTTTTTAATTGGTGGTGTCGAGGGATTTATGGTTTTGGCGTTGCTAGTTGGTCTATTCGTTACGGTGTCGCAGCATCGAAAAGAAAACGTTGCGGAAAGTTGGTTTGGTGGCGGCGAGGAACAAGAGGCCGAGCGACGAACTCTGAGGTGGATAGAGCAGACTGGTGAACGTTTTGAAGGCAGTCGTTTGGGAGCAGTGCTGGTTGGTCCTCGTCCGCTAGTTGAGGTTCAGGATTGGTCAGCGATACAACGAACCAGAACGCTGCTTAAATTTCTGACACGACCCTCGGGTATCAAAACACTCAAGCAGCATCCTGCTTACAAAGACTTGAGCAGCAGCGTCGAAATTCAGACATTGCTCAAGGAACTGAAGGATGACAAGGCGGTCAGGGAAATGTTCTCGTCCAATTCCCCACTCACTGCCAAACAAGTCCTGCTGTTAATGAATCATCCTGCCATCCTCGCACTTCTGGAGGATGAGTTATTTCGAGAAAAGGTAACGGAATTGATAGACGATCTAGCCGACCGGGATCTGGCACCCCCCGGGCCAAAAGCAATGTTTTAATCCTCGATTCCTTACAACGACTCCTTCAATTCACCAACGCCAGCTGTTTCGAAAAGATCGGAACAGGCAAAGATTTTCTTTATCGCATGCATTTTAAAAATGGCCAGTGAAGTGAACGCGTTCGCGTCTACGACGCTGGGGTTCAATGCCATTCGTTCTAATTGGGTTTTGGCTGGGAGATTGTTAGCCAGAAGTTATCCAACTGCACGGTTGGTCGCAGTGGATAGGTTGCGAATTGTTTGGCAGAGATTAGGTTTCCTTCGGCATCAATGGGCTGAGCGGTTATGCGGAAGGCCGACTGTGTGCTTGCAGCCTCCTGGACCTTCAGGATCAGCTTGACGGATTTGGCTGAATCGCCTTTTGGTTTCGATAGGACAGGTTCGCTTGAGACACCACTTGGCAGGTTCTCGGCGACAATTTGCAGTGAGTCCGCGAAGCCATTCCGTCTGGTGATGCTGATTTCAACTTCAATTTCTTTGCCCGATTCACCGCTAAAGCGTTGTGCTGGTGCCTTAAGGGAAAAGCCCGGTTTCGGTTGCGTGACGAAGACAGAGTACGCGTGTGCAGGCCCAAAACTATCGACCACGTCAGAGATTCTAAGATCGACCTCTCGATCTTGTTTGGCCGTGTATTGAATGGTCGCATCGAAAACATTCCGAGCTTGGTCGTCGTTGCTGATCAAAACCGTGCCATCGTCAACTGACACCAAAGATAGCAGCGTATCGGTGGGAAATCCGTATTCTTTTGCAATCGACTCGACTCGATACTTGTTGTCCTTCTTGATCGAGAAACGCACGGAATCAACTTCGCGGGCGGAGGTGAGATGGCCTGAATAGGAGAAGGGAATCTTAGGTTGTCGATCTTCCACTTCCTTTTTTTCTTTCTTTGATGACTCAAGCCAGACTTCCGAACGCACGGCATCGCCCGGGATCCATTGCCAACCCGCTCGGTTATTCTGGTTAACCGTCGTGGGTGAAACCATGGTGGGGGGGTGAACGATGATCGCCGAATCGGTCAAATCATTCCAGCCATAGGCATTGAATTGGTTTGGAGACTTGGTTGTCCCCGCTGAGTCCGTGTCGAGCTTCAATGGCAGGAAGTGATCGGCATTTTCGGTAGCAAAAACCACGTTAAGGGTGTAAAGGAAAGTAGCAGCTCCGGCATATCCGATGGTGCTGTTGGGGGTTTCCGGGAATGCAAAGACCCGAACAACGTAGTCGCTGTCCGCTGGCACGTTAAACAGGACTGTGGGGTCGAGTCCTCTGACGTCGTCTGCCTGCTCGAGTACATTTCCCTTGGTGTCTGCAATTTGAATAATGGCATCCATGGGGCTTTTGAGCACTTGGTTACCGGTGAGTGAAATCACAATATTTTGGTCGCGTTTTGCGGTAAGCAGAAAACTATCAAGGTCACCAGACTTTGCTAGCCGTCCACAAACGGTGACGGGAAGTGATTCAATCCTTGTCGCTTCGGATATTTTCTGGTTGGGCTCGATTTCGTTCTGAACCGGCGCTGCGGTAATGAGAAGTGGGATCAAGTCAGTGGATGATTCTGAATCTGTAAAGCGAAACCATGCGACCCCGGAATAGGCGTTCGCTGCCGCGGTGATTTCGAGCGTTCCCGATTCCTCGCCGAGTTTCCAGGAAAGGTCATCACGGTCGCAGTGTACCGTCACCGGCCAGGTGGAGAACTTACCTTCAGCTTTGAGAGTCGTTGTTGAGTTAGCCGATACGACGCATGGATAAAAACGATCCAGTTTGGCTTCGGCCAATATAATGGACTGCGAGAAGATGAAGAGAACGGCGGTGAGGGAAGATAATCGCACAGGAACTTAGCAAAAGAGATTGATGGAGTCTGCGGAATCGAGACGGAAGTTTCAATGCTGCTCGTTTGAGATTGAATCAAGCCGAGATGGAGATGGAAGGAGCAGGTTCACAGCAGAAAAACGGTGAGAAACGGTGAGAAACCAATTCGGGACGCGTCACTGGCAAGACTCAGCTCATCAGTTCGTTGATTGGATTCGCATCACTCACCAAATGCACAGGTCGACCGTCCGGTGTGTACATCATTTGTCCGGGGTCAATTCCGAGTTTTCTGTAGACGGTTGAGACGAAGTTTTCAGGTGAAAGCACTCTTTCAATCGCGGCATAGCCTTGGCGATCTGTCGCACCGATTACCTGTCCTCCCGGAGTCCCACCGCCGGCAAACATGACACTCATTGCGTTAGACCAGTGATCACGACCACCGCGGTCATTGATTTTTGGTGTGCGACCGAATTCTCCAAGAGCGATCACGAGGGTGCGTTCAAGCATTCCCTGCTGCTTCAGGTCTTCAATCAGTGCGGCAATCGTCGCTTCGAATGGTGGGACTTTGGATTCAAAGGCGTTAAACAGGTCGGTATGGTGGTCCCAGCCGCCGTGATAGAGAGTGACGAAGGGGACACCGGCGCTGACCAATCGCCTGGCGAGTAGTGCCCGTTGTCCCAAGGGGTGACGGCCATAAGCGTTCCTTACCGGTCCGGGTTCACTGTGGAGGTCGAAGGCAGCTTGGGCTTCGGCGCTACTGATTAGTTGCAAGCCTTGAGAGAAAAATTCATCCGCGGCGAGTGCCGGGTCCCCCGCGGCCTCGTTGGTGATCCGAAGCATCCGATCGACCTCACTACGAATTGCCTGCCGCGAATCGAATCGGCCTTCACTAAGACCGTTGGGTAAAGTCACGTCACGGACCCTGAAGGAGCTGGAATTCGGGTCGTCTGGAACGACAAAGGGAGCGTGCCGGGCACCGAGGAAATTGGGGCCGCCGGATCGCGACATGTTCGGCATCGAGAAATAGGCGGGTATGCCCTCCGGCGCTCCAACCTCTTTCGAGATCACACTTCCCAAACTCGGATGAAAGCTGACAAAGGCACCACATCCAACGGGGATTCTGGGTGGTGCACCGGTCATCATGTAATGGTTCCCGGCACCATGATTTCCTTGGTCGTGTCGAATAGAACGAACGATGGCAAGATCGTCGGAGATGGCCGCCAGCTTGGTCATCAGCTGAGAAAAATGCATGCCCGGTGTCTGCGTCGAAATCGCACTGAATTCACCTCGGATCTCTGCCGGCGCATCAGGTTTTGGGTCAAATGTCTCGTAGTGGCTGGGGCCACCATCCATCCAGATGAGGATGCAAGCGTCCGCTTCGCGAGGCAAGGACGCGAGCTTGCCGGACGCGGCAGACGCAGTGGTTGCCTGAAGTGCTCCAGAGAGACCTCCGGAGATCAATCCTCCCAACCCCAAAGTGATGCTGTCTCGTCGAGTGATCCCTTGACAGTTTCGATTTGCTCGGATTCGACGCGAACTGTTTGGCGTCCCGAATGCGGCTGGTGCAAACGATTTTCTTGTCGTGTCATTCATGTTGGCTTGTCGATTCCATGGACGTGTGGCCTGGATACTCTGAATTCTTCGTTGGTCGGTGCTGAGGTCGTTCATGACAGCGCTCTTCTAGTCTTGAATGGAAAACTCAGGTGCATTGATCATCGCCCAGATCAGGTCCTCAATTGCGGTGCGTTTTGAATCGCTCTGTTCGATCAATCCGTTTGCGTAGCTGCGTTCTTGGTCATCGGGATAACGACTAAATGCGGCGAGGTAAAGTTCGTCCGTGATGTTCGAGGTGAGTGCGCCTTCCTTGTTGGCTAGGCGAGCCGCTCGGCCCTCATCGCTGCGAATCCGCTTGTCGAGTTCGCGAGAATTCATGAGGTGTAATGACTGTGTCATGGTTGAATCGGGAGTGCGTTCGCAGGGGGGATCTTGATTTTCGTTAGGGCGTCCAAAGGTATCCAGAAAAATTGAATCAACGCGGGTGGTCCAAACCTGATTGGCTCGTGACTCCGGCGGCATCGCCTGCATGTTGGCGCTGGTTTCCGTTACGTCCGCAATTGCGTCAAGCAACAATTCGGCTCTAACGCGATGACGGTAGTGCCGAGAGTAATTCACTCGATCGGTGACATTCGATGGGGTTGGTATCGAGGAATGGGCGTACACACGAGATAACACGATGGTTCGCAGTAAATGTTTCTGGTTGAATCCCGAGTCTTTGAAGTCTTGGGCTAAGGCGTCCATCAGTTGCGGGTTGGTGGCAGGGTTGGTGCTTCGGAGATCATCGACCGGTTCTACCAGCCCACGCCCCATTAGCGTTGACCAAAGCCGATTGACTTGCACCTTCGCGAAGAACTCGTTTTCAGTCGACGTCAACCAATTTGCCAACGATTGCCTCGGATCCGCTTCGTCAACCATGTGTGAGGCCTGATACAACGGCGTGGGGTTGAGGACCTGTCCAGTCAAAGGGTGCTTTACGGTGCCAGAATCAGTGGTCAGCACAATCTCCTCGCCACCGGAGATTGGCGGCGAGAGTCCAGTTCCCTTGCGGCCCACGCGAGCAAAGTAGGCCGCAAACTGATAAAAATCATTCTGGCTGTAGCGTTCAAACGGATGATGGTGGCACTTTGCGCATTCGAGTCGAATTCCCAGAAACAGCTGACTCACCATTGTCGTGATCTCATCCGGGCTTCTTCGGTCCCGGAACAGCGTTGCGGCGCCGTTGTGCCAAGTGCTTCCCTTGGCGGTGACAAGCTGCCGAACAAATTGATCGTAGGAGACGTTTTCTCGAAACTGTTGTCGTATCCAGTTGTCATAGTTCAAAACGGCTTTGATACCCACCCGGTACGGATTGGGGCGCAGTAGGTCTGCCCAGTATCCAGACCAGTGGTCGGCGTATTCCCGACGGTTTAAAAGCGAGTCCACAAGACGCTCCCGTTTGTCAGGGGCGTCGGAGTCTAGGAATTGTTTCGCCTCCGCAGCCGAGGGAAGTCGACCAATTAAATCCTGATGAACCCTCCGCAGATACGTGGATTCACTGATAGCTTCGGAAGGTTCGATGTTTTGTTTTTGTAGCTTTTCGTAGACAAGGTCATCAATGTAATTATCACGAGGAAGCTGGTCGAAAAGGTTTGGGTCAAGTGGATCTTGACGCGGGATCACCACGTTTGCGACGCAGATGTGATTCATGTAGCGGGCCATGATCGTTGATTCACCCGGAAGTTCCCCGGCGGTGACCTGACCGTCCGCGTTGACCGAGACAACTGCATCATCATTTGAGAGATAAGTGGTCATCGCGGTCACGTCCCGTTTGGAACCATCACTGTAGGATGCGACTGTTTTCAACCCGGCGCCACCGTTGGGCTGCAGAGAAAAATTTGTCGCTTCGAGCGTTACTACTTCCAGTGTTGGTTCATTCGCCAGCGAACGGGCAGCTCCCTGTTCGATCCACCGAAGCAGTGTTAAGTAGGCTGGGCTGTCTATCTCAAACCTTCGCCCTCCGCCATGCGGTTCGGCTCCAATCGCTTTTCGAAGCAGCAAGCTCTGTTCGGGCGAAGATGGGAAGAGGCGTCGACCACGCGCGTCTTGGGTTAACGCCGCAAAATCAAAGTCAGAGTCGAAACCGAGCAGGGAAAGTTGAAACCCATTTTGTCCACGTTGCTTTCCATGGCAGGGCCCCGAATTACACCCATGGGCAGAGAGGACTGGTTGCACGTCAAGTTCGAAGCTGACGCGGTCCACCCCGTCCGCGACGGCAGAGCCAGCGGCGCACAGCGATATCCCAAGGATTAGTTTGACGCAAGTTCTGAGCAGGTTGGGCATGGCAGGATGCAGCTCACGGGAAGGCGGGAACGCTCCATTTTACTCTTACGTGAAGACTTCTGCCGACATTACTTGGGGCAGATTTTCCAATTCTGGGACGCTATGAACGGATTTTTCCGCAGTTTTGCTCCGAGATTGGCCTCGATTGTCGAATGAGGGCTCCATTGGGAAGCGGAGTTCCTTGCACCAAAATTCGCCAATGACGCTCGAACACATCGTTTCATTCTTATCAGCGGAGTAGCCTGCGACATGGAAAAACGAAGTCAGGAATGCCGAGTGTGCACTAAATCGCGTCACGTTTTCCAGAAACACCTAAGCAAATAACTTCGTTCCAGAATCAAGTTCAGCGGTACTTCCAGCAACAGAGGTTGGGGGGGGTGAGAAAGACGATATTTCCGAGTGCATCTGTGAATGGAAAATTGGATTCCCGGCAAGAAAATCACTTCTGAGAGAAACGGTCAGGTGCAGTTGCCTCTTTGGCGATCCAGCCGGGTTCGGTCTGCCAGTACCACACAGCTTAGACCTGTTTTCGCCTGTAACACGTCGATCGTGAAAGCTCATTGGTCACGAGCGGACCGGGCTTGTCTAGGGGGCCGCTGAATCATGATTGTTTTCGGAGTTGGCCGCCTCATCCGAGGCACTTTGCTCTTTGCCTTGCACTAACGCTTTCTCTGCTTCCTCGCGGCGTAGTACGTTCTTTAAAAAGCCAATACGTCTGCGCAAAATTTTTGCCTGTAGTTCAACTTCTTCCAATTGCTTTTCCATCCGATCGATGCGGACGGCAGTATCGCGACTGGCGATCCTTTGAACAAACTCCAGAAGGATCAGCGCACGAAGCGCACGAACGGCTGTCCCGCGTAGGCGATAGACGCGAGCCATCTTGCTGAGTTGGCTCGCTTTCAAGACTTGAAGTGTCCTAAGAAAAGAAACCAGGGGCAACAGGATGATGACAATGTCAAGCCAATGTGTCTTGCAGTAGGCAACTTTTTTGCGGGCCACCGCAACAAGGACAATGAATTCAAAGGCGAATGCAAACCAGATGATTCCGGTGCTGACATGGATCGCAACTCGAAGCGAGGGGTGGGCGATGACCTCTGCTTTCAGAAAGTATTCAACAAGAAGTACCGGTAAGATCAACAAGGCGATGAGGAACATCGGCAGACTGAATCGTCGTTCAAGTCGTCGGCGTAACCGTTTGTTGGGATGCCGCCAGCCAATTCCGGGCAACCAGATGCGGTAGTCCATTTCTGGGCTTCTCGCGCACAAGCGAAGCGAGGGGCAGATGCAGAAAAGAAGTCCAAAAAAATGAAAACGTAAATTCGCTTTTTCCCACCGTCGGGTTAGCCAGTGAAGTATTGACTCAGCAATCACCAACGGCCAGATGATCAGGGCGACTCCCAAAGCGACTGTCTGGATGTCGCGGCTGATGGTGGTTCTGGCGAGTTGCTTTGCACCTTCGATCTGCGCTTCGGCGGTTTGCTCGAGTAGAAATGCCTTCGCGCTTTCGGTGAATTGTGGAACATCAATCCAGAGGACAACCAGTGTCGCTTGGCAAATTAAGAACGAAAAAGCTAAGCCAAACATCAACGACGCAGAGTTCTGCGCAATCCAAACCTTCAGATCGATTCGAGTTGGCTGATTCGGTCCCATTTTCCTCATCTTCGCGTGCGCGACGGATTGATTTGAACCTCTGTGATAATTGATCGAGCTGCCCGCGCCACTCGTCAAGCTTTTTTGCATTAGGTCTACCAACCCACTCTTGGTTGTCTTGCAAGCTGGTGCTCGAGAGTCGTTGAGTTGAGCAAGAGCTCAGTGGGATTAACCCAAACGGTAACCAATTTGTTTCAGCAGGTCGGATACCCGTTGTACGTGATCGCCTTGGATTTCGATAGAAGCGTCCTCGATCGCACCCCCGGCCCCGCATTTGCTTTTTAGCTGCGACAAAAGTGTTTTGAGGTCACTTTCCTCCGGAGAAAGTCCCCAGATAACCGTGACCACCCTTTTGTGCTTGCGACGATCTCGACGCACTTTCACGCGTTGTTGGGAGGGTGGTAGCCATTCAGGAGCGTTTGGCTGCTCGGCGGGGCAATCACAGTTTTCAACCGGATCGCCGCAGCGGCTGCAGGTCGGTGGGATATCAAACGGAGTACCCGCAAAAAGTCGTGACATGCGATTAGGGGAAATCATCCCAGGATGAGGAATTGGAGGTATGCAAGAGGGTGGCAAGCGAATTGACTCTGGAATCCGTTAGAAAGAATCGTAACCTAATCTTGGAGCACTCCGTTTGAAAAGTTCCATTTCGCTCATTCAAGTTGATGACCGTCAAAGCTGCAACCAGTCATGGTCTTGGATAAAAAATCAAGCGGGCAGCCGTTGAGCAAGCCAATAAGCAAAACCGAGTGAATGGAGAAATTGAATACCGATCGTCAAAAATTTTCGTCTGACAAACCTTCGTGCAGTTGGCAAACCCTTGCAAGTTGACTCCGTTGCTCGCCATGGAAGATGGAGTTGACTGGTGCGTCACTGACTCGTTGGCGTTCGCGAGGCACTTGTGATTTCGAGAGTGTTTTGTGGTGAGTGAATTACCTGTCCCTCATGCGTCGTGACCCCCTATCCGTCTTGCGCGTTGCTTCACTGCGCCGGATATTGCATTGCTCGACTCCATTTCAAGGTGTTCAGGTAGTGAAGGCTTTGGCCGTTCTATCTTGCCTTGCTTGGCCAACTTGCCCGGGCGGTTTGGGTGCCCTCTTTGCGTAAACGAGGTTGAATGTTGCGGTTTGGGCCTGAAATAGCTGTTTTTTGCGAGTAAATCGCGTTTTTCTTACCATTGGTCAAAGAAGAAAGCGATGGTGGTTTTGCGAAAACAGCGCTAGGACGCAGGCAGGGTTTGATTTAGGCTATTGGTTGTTACTTTCCGAGCGAAAAGTGCATCATTTCCCGTTTGAAACCGATATCGATATCTTTTCCGTATGCTAAAAGCACTCGAGCTTGCCGGTTTCAAAAGCTTCGCGGATCGCACGCGTTTCGATTTTCCGGATGGCATCACGGTTGTCGTGGGCCCCAATGGTTCTGGCAAATCGAACATTGTGGATGCGATCAAGTGGGTACTCGGCTCGCAGAGTGCCAAGAGCCTGCGTGGCAAGGACATGGCCGATGTGATTTTCAAAGGGTCGCAGACCCGTGGCCCATCCGGTGCGGCCGAGGCAACAATCGTCTTCGATAATACCGGTGGCTCTCTTCCGATTGACGCCCCCGAAGTTCATGTGACCCGACGCGTTTATCGAAGTGGTGAGGGCGAGTACCTGATCAACAATCAGCCGGTGAGACTGAAAGATGTCAAGAATCTGATTCGCGGCACCGGCATAGGAATCGACGCTTACAGTCTGATCGAGCAGGGGAAAGTCGATCGGATGCTGCAAGCAAATGCGAAAGACCGTCGAGCGATTTTTGAGGAAGCGGCCGGGATTAGCCGTTTTAAAGCCAAAAAAGTTGAAGCGGAACGACGTTTGGCAAGAGTGCAATCGAACCTGACTCGGCTCGGTGACATTGTTGACGAAGTTGGATCAAGGCTGAAGAGTATCCGCGGTCAGGCAAGCAAAGCTGAACGATACCGTCAGGCGAATCAACGTCTCAGGGAATTGCGAACCCAGATTGCATGGGCCGACTGGCAGCAACTTAGTGATGAATTACAGTTCTCTCAAACAGAGCTTGAGCAGGCAATCTCACGACATCAATCGCTGGAGTCAACGCGTGAGGATTTAACCAAGCAACGCCAAGCCGCCGAGATGCAATTGCAAGGAATTGCGGATGAGGCACAAGGGGTTGAGCAGAAGCGAAGCGAATCGCTGCAGAGGGTCGCTGAGTACTCTGGGCGACGAAATGCCGATCAAGTTGCGATCGCTGACTTAAGAAGCAATGTTGCGAAATCCCTGCGCCGCGTTCGTCTTCTGCAGAATCGAGCCGGCTCAGCAGCGGCTGAGCTTCGTAATGCTTCCGAACGCTTGAAGTATTACGAAAAGGACCTTGAGGCGATCCGACAGCGCAGCTCAATAGCCGAAGTGGGTCGTGGCTCGGTCGAGAAAGAGGTCGATACGGTTCGTCAGAATCGTGATGGATTGCAGCAGCAACATCTGTCCAATGTGCGACGCGTCGCTGACCTGGATGCCAAACGGCAGCGATGTGAGCAACGATTGGCTGAGGCGTCACGAAACCGCGTCAACCTAGACAAACGCAATCGAGTTGCCTCACAACAACTCGAAGAGTCGACACAAAAGTCTGTCGCGGCTGCCGAGAAAGTCGCCGAATTGGATGCAGAGATTGGTTCAGTGGTGACAGACGTCGAACTTGCCGAGGCTAAGCTTCAAGAGAGCCGCCGAACGTTGGATCGACGCCGCGAAGAGATCTCGGCTTTAAAGATTCGTCTGCAAGGTCTTAGCGAGCGATTTGATGTTTTGCAGGACTTGGAGCGTCGGCAGGAAGGGGTTTCTGGTGGAGTGCGTTCAATCCTCGAGATCCTTCGCAGTCAGTCAACTCCGCTGGCTGAAAAGGTGCAGGGAATTGTTGCTGAACAACTTGAGGTCGATGTGAAGGTCGCGCCGCTGATCGATGCCGCACTGGGAGATCGCAGTCAGTATGTCCTGACCACGGGTCCGGACGTGCAAGATGCCCTGCTGGGTGGAGCATTGAAGATCAATGGTCGCGTTGGTTTGTTAAGACTCGATGAATTGCCCAACCGAAAGGTTGGAGAACAGATCCGATTGGACGGCTTGAAGGGTGTCATTGGACGTGCGGATCGTATGGTTCGTTGCGCACCGGCACTCGAGCCGATGGTTCGACATTTACTTGGCAGCACTTGGGTTGTTGAGTCGATGGAGATCGCGTTGGGCCTGCGTAAACTGAGCGGTGCCGGCTTGAGGTTTGTCAGCACTCGAGGTGAGTTGTTGGAGATTGATGGATCGATGGTCGTCGGTCCGGCCGGATCGGCCAGCGGTCTGGTCAGTCGCAAAAGCGAGCTGAGCTCAGCAAGCCAATCCATCGATCACTACGAGTACCAACTAGGCCAAGCGGAAATCGAGACATCGAGGCTTGCCGATAAAGTGGACGAAGAGAATGCGTCGCTGGGTCGGTTCGAACTTCGGCATCGTCAACTCATCGCCGAACGTGCCGCCGCCGAGGCCGAGCAACGTCATGTGGATCAACGTCGGGACGCACAGGCCGTTGCCAGGGATGAAATTCTGCAGGAGATTGAGTCTGTCACCGCGCAGCATGATTCCGCCCGGGAGGAGTCGGCCCAGTATGATCAGCTGATTCGCTCGGGTCGCAAAGAAATTGAACGATTGGAATTCGAGACGGCCTCAGTCGAGGAGATGCTCTCGGAGTCGCAGGCCGCGCTGCAGTCTGCCACCAGTGAGGTGATGTCAATTTCGGTGGATCTTGCCAGGGCGGAACAGAAGGTCGAGGCGTTAACGGCAACGATGGAGCAACAGCGTCGTGATCAGAGTCAGAGAGAGGCCGCGGTCGAAGAAGTGCGTCAGGTCTCGATTGAAGGCAGAAAGCGGCTTGATCAACTGACAACCCGTGTGCTTGATGCCACCAGCCATCTTGCCGAGTTGAATTGGGAAACCGAGCGAGCTCAGGTGCGTTTGCGAGAATTGGGTGAGAGGGTATCCCAAGTTAAGCGAGATAATCGCGAGATCATGAAGGCGAGTGAAGCAGCGATGAAGGAAGTTGCTGCCGCGAGCGAAGCGGTGCATGCCATTACTTCACGAAGGGATAACGCTAAGCTTCGAAAGGAGACCTTGGCGGAGCGACTGCTGGAGGACTATGAAATCGATCTGAGCGAAGGTGAACGTCCTGACGATTGGGAAGCACCGGAGGACCGTCGAGCGGTTGAGTCCGAAATCACGCAACTTCGTAACCAGCTACAGAAGACCAGCAGTGTCAACATGGAGGCGTTGGAGGAGCTGGAAGGGGTGCAGGCACGCTATGACGAATTGCATCATCAGTATCAAGATCTAACCGCCGCCAAAGATTCCTTGCAGCGCATCATTGGTCGTATCAACGCTGATTCCAGACGGCTGTTTCTCGACACGCTCGAGGCGATTCGTCAGAATTTTCAGCAGCTCTATCGCAAGTCGTTCGGTGGGGGCACCGCCGATTTGATTCTCGAGGACAGCGAGGATCCATTGGAGGCAGGTGTCGAGATTGTTGCCACGCCACCGGGTAAGCCGAGTTTTAACAACTCGTTGTTGTCCGGTGGGGAGAAAGCGTTGACTGCGGTCGCCTTGCTGATGTCGATTTTTAAATATCGCCCAAGTCCTTTTTGTGTGCTCGATGAGGTGGATGCTCCGTTTGACGAGGCGAATATCGGGCGATTTGTAACCGTGTTGAACGAGTTTCTGGACCATTCCAAGTTTGTGATCGTGACGCATAGCAAGAAAACCATGACTTCGGCGACCACCCTTTACGGGGTCACCATGCAGGAGTCAGGGGTCAGTAAGCAGGTCTCGATTCGATTCGAGGACGTCAGCGAAAATGGCGAGATCAATGATGGAGAAGCCGCCTAAGGGGAATCGCTTTGCGCTCGGTTTCATGAGGAGAAAGTCGGGCCACAACTTGCGGCTGTTCTCTGGTGCCGCAGCCGGTCTCTGGTGCTGCAGCCGGTCTCTGGTGGAAGGGTTGCGTCGATAGGACGGTCTGTCGACGTACGGAAGTTTCCTGATTCCAGTTTTTGGCGACGGCGGAAGTTAATCGGTTGGTTTTGACTTGAGGGTTTCTTCTGGTCTCTGGTCTCTGGTCTCTGGTCTCTGGTCTCTGGCTAGATCGCGTAGCCTCCCGTGAATTTGGTTTTGGACGTGATCATCGGGCATTGTCACGTTGGCCAAAAGGTGACCGACGCCACTTATCAGGACACCCGGGTTGGAGAGTTTGGTGATGCGATCGCCGAAAGATTCAAGCCGATTCTGTGTGTGTCTGATCAAGAAACAGTGAATTCGATGAATTGATCGTGGTTCAATCAGCGTCTGGCTGTTAAACTCAGTTCATCGAAGTTTGCCGATTAGGTCATGTTCCAATCCTGCTAAGATTTTTAGTTGGGTTTCGCTTTGGAAACAGGGTGCTCACGATCGGAGTTCACTTCTCCTGATGGATTGTGGGCAACGAGTACTTGCCTTGATCAAGTCGTGATTGACCTACCCACGAAATCAACCCTGAGGGATTCCTTTGGGTCGGTTCATGGACGTGGCAGGGACATCGATAGAGGAGAAACTCAAAGGTTCGTCGATCTTTTGTCGATCTTTTGTCATGGCGACGTTGAGGATTGTTTGGTTGAAACGATCGGTGAGTTCACAGTTAAGATTCGTGTTCATCGATTGGAGGATTTCAACTCAATTATTTGGGGGTGATCTGGATTCGACCGGATGTAATGAAGCGGAGGTTGCGTGTCGTGGTTGATCAGTGGGCCACGTAAAAAGCTGATCAAAACTTTTAGTTGCAGATGAAAGTCTTGCACTGGCCGCCTAAGAAAAGGTAGCCCGGACCGAGGGTGGTCGCCAGAGTCGCCCGAATGTCCGTCACAATTCTGGATCGTCAAGCGTCCTACTCGAAACGCGCATGACTAAAAACTGATTCGGGTTAGTGATCCACGGAGCCTGTCGGGCAGCGCCGCGGTGAGCGAAAAAGTTTCTCTCGAGGAAACATAAATGGTTCGACTACACACGTAGACGCCGTCGTGGATGCATCGCGGGACGCGGGTTCAATTCCCGCCGCCTCCACT
>CALJHC010000011.1 GCA_938075415.1 uncultured Rubripirellula sp.
CTGCTGACCTCTGCTGAGAGCAGACCGAATAATTATCACCATCGATCCCCGAGACCTCAGGAAGTAATCACCCCATCCATTCGATAAGTTGATTGACAGTAACGACTGCGATAGTTCTTTCTGAGATAGACTACTGAAGAGAAGAATTCCTCGGCCTACAATCGCGGGATTGGAGCGTGAGATTCGTCAAGCGTTGAACCGGCAAACACAGCATTCATCAGGGCTAATTCATGCATTCGCGACAGATGATTCTCACCGTATTTTTTCTCGTTCCGACTTTTGCCAACGGACAATTGATTCCGAATGCGGACCAATTCGAAGATCAACGCATTACGTTTCCTCTCGCTGACGAACTACCCGAGGTTAAGGAACTGCCCGACCCTTTTGTCTTCCTTGATGGCACGGCGGTGAGAACCCAAGAGGACTGGGCTCGGCGACGTTCTGAGATGAAGGCAATGATTCTCCATTATCAGTTTGGGCATGCTCCCGGTGCCCCCGCCGCCGCGGCGATTGACGCGGAAGTCCTGTCTGAAACCGACGTGTTTGAGGGAAAAGCAGTGAAGCGAGCGGTGCGGCTTCGTTTCGGTCCAGACAAAGCCGTCACCCTATCACTTGGGATCCATGTGCCCAAATGGCGTCGGGGCCCCTTTGCCGTGATCGTCCACAACAGCCCCGAAACGTTCGAGATCGATGATGAGATCGTCACAGATCTTGTGAATCGAGGTTACATACTCGTCAGCTATCGGAGAACCGATCTGCATCCAGACTGGGGAAAAGACCCCGAGGCAATGAAACGGCGCGATCGAGGTGCCGCACGTCGGGCGTACCCCGATTATGACTGGGGATGCTTGCGTGTTTGGGCATGGGGTGGCAGTGTCACCCTGAATTGGCTCTCTTCCCTACCTGAAGTCGACATGGAAAAGATCGTTTGCACCGGTCACTCGCGTGGCGGACAAACAGCGGCGCTGATGGGAATGACTGATCATCGTGTCGCAGTCGTCGCCCCCAACGCTGGCGGATCGATCACCACAGGGTGCCACCGAGTGGGAAACGGCAGTCGACTCATTAAAAACAAGATGGCCAGCAGCAATGCGTACTGGTTCCATCCCAACCTCGCTTCGTTCGGTGACCAAGAGACGAAACTGCCATTTGACCTGCATTTCATCAAGGCATCCATTGCGCCGAGAGCATGGTTCAATGCCAACGGCCTTGGTGACAAACTCAATGTCCAAGGCAGTATGGTCACTTGGCGGGCCGCACGTGTTGTCTACCAGTGGCTGGGGGTTCAGGAAAAGTGCGGCCAGTGGTATCGCGAAGGCGGGCATGACCAAGGGGAGCAGGACTGGAGGGCACTCGCTGACTTCGCCGACTTCATTCTCTTTGACAAACCATTACCTGACCCAAAGACGTTCTACCAAGAACCATGGCCCGAAATTCCGATGCACTACTCGTGGAAAGCTCCGAATTAATCACTCGTGGTCTTTCAGCGAGACACTGACGCCCCCAACGTGGTGTCTGCACCAAGTGCAGTGAGGCAATGGGTGCTGACCAGGCGGTTGCCGAGAGACTACGGCGTAACCCAAGCCGAAGGAACGTCGTCACGCAGGAAGAAGGAATCTGGGAAACCGGGAATCCAATGAACGGTGAATGCGGTCATGTACCTAGTCGAGTCGCCATCGATCAATCACCCGGGCAGCTTCCTCGAAGCTCAGGAAGAGATCGCGGGTTAGCCATTCATCACGAAGCATACCAACGAACGATTCGACATCGCCGAGGCTCCAAGGACTTCCCTTGGCGATGCACTACCTTTTGACAGTAGCTTCTTTCAGCCAACGGCAAATCACCCTCGATACGAAATCAGGGCCGCTGCTAATACGAGGATGCACAACTGTACCGCCCACGGCGAACAGCTTTTAGGCCATCCCTGACTTCATGCCATCCCTGACAATCCGTCTCTTCAAACACTTCGAGCAACGCTTTTAGCAGCTTGCAAACCCTAGGCCCCCTCTTGCCCTTGCCGATTTCCAAGTCGGACTTAAGCAATTTAGTAACGACCTGATCCAACGCGTGACGCGTTTGAGGCCTAGCGGCAGTCCATCTCGCGCGGTGCGACCGATCAAGATTCTCTGACTCCCAATCGCTAAATCCGATGAGGGGAGATCTGTACGAAGCTGAAAAAACAAGGGTTGACGCAATATATCAATGTGATATCATTTTTATATCAAACCCAACCTTGGAGAATTTATCATGAAGCGTGAACAACCGTTCGAGCCCACAGCGGGGTGGCTACCTCTGCTCATTCTTATTGCCATTTCCCTGGCCGCAATTTCAGGCTTCATTATCGGTGTGACGATGCAACAACCGATTCTGATTGTCGGGTCGATGATCTCGTTAGTAGCCGTTGGGATTGGGGCAATTGGCTTTGTGGCCATCCCGCCCAACCAATCTCGTGTCTTGCTTCTGTTTGGTGAGTATCAAGGAACCGTTCGATCAACTGGCTTCTTCTGGGTCAACCCTTTCTACAGCAAGCAAAAGCTTTCACTGAGGATTCGAAACTTCGAAACAGGTTCAACATCGACACCCGAGGAGAAAGACCAATCCGGGCGTGTTGTGAAGCAGAGCGGCCGGACTCAGAGTAAACCCTCAAAAGTGAATGACTGCGATGGAAATCCAGTCGAAATTTCGGCGGTGGTGGTATGGAAGGTCATTGATACCGCTGAGGCATTATTCGAGGTTGATAACTACGAGCATTACGTCGAGGTTCAGAGCGAGGCTGCACTGCGAGACTTGGCGATGCGTCATCCTTACGACAGCAACGACGACACGATCTCACTTCGCGGTAACCCAGACGAGGTCTGTGCGACACTTCAAAGTGATATTCAGCTTCGACTGGAAAATGCCGGTGTTGAAATTATCGAAGCACGCATCAGCCATCTGGCATACGCACCAGAAATCGCCGCCGCAATGCTGCAGCGGCAACAAGCACAGGCCGTCGTTGCCGCTCGCACACAGATTGTTGAGGGCGCGGTGGGAATGGTAGAAATGGCACTTGACCAGTTAAGCGAACGGGCAATGGTAGAATTGGATGAGGAACGCAAGGCGAACATGGTGTCGAATCTCTTGATCGTCCTGTGCAGCGACCGTGCAACCCAGCCAGTGGTGAATGCTGGATCGCTTTACTAGGTCTTGCAAAAAGAGAGAGGTTTTCCATCGAACGCCATTGCATGCTTTGCATTGACGTTCGATGATTCGTCGTAGCCAAACACCGCGAACGTCAAATGATCATCGTTTCACCAACAAGCTTCACAATGCGTTTAATTGAGCGAGACGTCGCGGTTACCGGGGCGAGACTCAAAATTGCTCGAAGCTGAGGAAAACACATTCAACCCGTGTCGACAAGGTACCTCATGGCAACGGAAAAATCAGTACTCGAAAAATTCACCCTGACGCCGGGTTCATGAAGATTTCATTCGTCAATGCAATTCGACTACTTCACTCACTTCCACCGATGACTCTCCGCTGATTCATTATCATGCCACGTGAATCTTTCTTGCTACGAACCGACCCGAAGGTCCTCGATGCGTTGCGTCGCTGGTCAGAGGATGAGTTGCGCAGCACTAACGCTCAGTTGGATTTTCTATTACGAAAAGCGTTACGTGAATCTGGCCGACTTCCAGATCGAGCGACTGAGAGTGACAAAAAAAAAGATAATCGAGACAGGAAATGATTCACCAACGACGACATCAATTCCTACTCGGATTCAACAGGATGACCGAATCAGCACGGCGGCAGCATTGATGAATCTTTTCGATATAATCTTTCAGCGTTTAGCTTGACGCTGGCCGGAACAGATCATTGCATGTTTTGGCAACAAGAAGAAAGTCAGGCCCCATCGACCCTCAGCGACTAATTGATTCTTGAGTGGAATCGCTTATCCTAACGCTTCGAGGCGGGCTGACTTAACCATTTTCCTCACGCTCAACGAGTTCGAACGATGAAACCGTATTTTTGTCTTTTTGCCGTATTATTTCTCTCCAATAGTTCGATTGCTCAACAGGCGGTTCCGTCTGAAAGAGAGGGCATCGAACTGAAGGCATTTGTGAAAAACTATGCCAACGCTTTCAATCAGGAGAATGCTGAAAAAGTACAGTCATTCTTTCATTTCCCCCACTCGACGCTCAACCAAGATCAAGAATTCAAGGTTATCACTCAAAAGAGCGAATTGAATTTGGAACCGTTCTGGGAAGTCATCAAAACAGACTATGGCTGGAAATCAAATAAGGTCACCGATATCAAGATTTATGCGGCAACGGAGGAAAAAGCCATGGTCAGCCTTGAGATGGAAGGCGTGGACAATGATGGAAAAACGTTCACCTTGGTAAGAGGTTTTTTAGGCATGTCGAAGGTGGGCGGGAAATGGGGATTTAGCCAAGTTGCCTGGTACTTTTTCCCAGCTGAGTGATGAGGTTCATTCTTCGCACAGTCCGCCCTATCCAGGTGTACACCGGGCCATTGGGAATGGAGACAAAATAATTCGCTCTGATGGCCATACTTGGTGGTTCTTCTCGATTCACCATCATCGAAACAACTACCTGCGAATCCGATGGGGATGATTCAGCCGGGCAATTAGTTCTTCGCCCAAATTTGTGCTCAATCATCTTTACGCAGTTCGACGCAGCAGCGTAAATCCCACTTAACCACTGGTGATTAAAGCGTTTCGCTCAGCAGATCCAGCCTCTGCTGAGCGTCCTCCAACTTCTGCTGCGCATCATCCCCGGGGCTCACTCTTACTTCATTTTCTGCAACTTCGACCGCCCGCATTGCCCACTGACGTTTCAGCGGGACCTCCTGGGAGGATTCCAGCATCACCAGCGCACTGGTAACCAGCCATTCAGCAAGCTCTATGATGTCCTGGTCTTCGGGCTGCAAATCCATGTATTGATCCACTTCCTGCCAACCTTCATCGCAAGTTTGCAGAGCTTGCTCAACCTTTCCCTGTTCGAAGAGGCACCATGCTTCTCCGTTCGCAGATTCGACCAAAAAGGCTCGAGCGTTATGGAACAGTCCTGCGAATTCAGATTGCTGGTCCATCGAGATTGATTTTTGAGCGATTGCCTTGAGACGCCGATATTCGCGGATCGCAAGATCAACATCCTTGGTGTCAAATAGCGAATCCGCCAAGTCAAGTTGCATTTGCAATCGGGTCAACCGCTCAGTAAACGAAAGGGTTTCAACAGGCCCTGCGCGGAGGTGAAGTTCAAGAGTTCGTTCATAGTCATCCAGTGCGGCAGCCTCGCTCTCACTCGATGCAATCGCGTACGCGTAATCCTGATGGATTTCAGCCACTTCCAGAAGCAACGCTCGCTGCGATGGAAACTCTCGCAGCAAATCATCTGCCAGTGGTATTGTTTCCATCAGAACCGGCCACAACGCAATGTTGTCATCCAATTGATAAAGAACCCTGGCTTTCGTCGCCATGGTTCGCATCTTGAGAAAGCGTATCTCCTTCAGCGCCAGCTTCTCCTGACTCATTGAGGAAAGGCGTTTTTCGGCCGTCGAAAGTTCATCGAGTGCAGGATGAAAACGATTCATTCTGTACAAAGCTTGACCGAGCCGTGAATGCATTTCTGCCTGATACTCAAGCAGCTGCTCATCAGCTCCGCTATTCATGCGCGCCAAACCTTTGGCAGCGGATTTCAAGAGCTTGATCTGAATTTCATCTGAATCATAAGTCTCGCTATCCAGTTCGTCGTAAGCCTGAAACACAATTGTTTCCATTGCCTTCAAAGCAATGTCACGATCCTCTGCTGCTCGAGCGGCCTGCAACTGAACTTCGGTTTGCGCGCCTTTGAGGCGTACCGCAGCAAAGGAAGAGATCCCGGCAATACTGATAAACAACAAGCCGGTGGCGATCAAACCTGTCGCAGCCACACGATGACGGCTTATCAGGCGCACGGTTCGCCTAGAGAAGCTGACTGGCCTCGCAATGGTGCGTTGACCTTGCAGGAAAGATTGCAGATCGGCAGCGAATTCGGTCGCCGTTGAGTAACGCGAACGCCGGTCTTTGGACATCGCTTTGAGGCAAATGTTTTCAAGTGATTTAGGAATTCGCTCATCCATTCGCCGGGGCGCGATGGGATCCTCATGGATAATCTGCCACAACACCATGCGCACTGTCCCTGTGAAGGGAGGTTGCCCTGTGATCAATTGATAAAGCACACAGCCCAGTGAATAGATGTCACTTCGTGAATCAATGCCTTTTAAATTATCAATCTGTTCAGGACTCATGTAGGCAGGTGTACCAGCCAGGTCACCTGTCCGTGTGAGGTCAGATTGACTGCTGACTTCATGCACCAGCCCAAAGTCAGCCACCAGCACAGTCGGCGGATCCACCGAGTCATCCAACAAGAGATTCGACGGTTTGACATCGCGATGCACGAGACCAGCTTGATGGGCTGAAGCAAGCCCCAGAGCAGCCTGCATCACCAAACGAGCTGCTTCCTTTGCGTCCACTGTTTGCCGAATACGCGTGATGTCACTGAGTGTCTGACCACTCAATAGTTTCATCACCAGCAACGGCGGGAAATCGTCACGGGAAACAAATTCATAGACGGGGACAATGTTCTCGTGACGCAATGCCGAGGCCGTTCGGGCCTCGCGTGTCATTCGCTGATAAGCATCCGACGCCGGATCGGCCAGGTCTCGCAGGATTTTCAGCGCGACCGGGCGATCAAGTTCACTGTCCCAAGCTTCGTACAAAACACCACTGGCACCACTTGCAATGCGTCGCAGCACCTCGTACCGACCGATCGCTCCAATTCCCTTTTCGGTCATCGGGGCTTCGGGAAATGAAAGTGCTTGCGAGGACCGGTTGCTGGATCGCTGACGACGCGAATCTCCATCGCTGGATCCTGCCCCGCGCGAGCCTGAATCACGAGGGCTGGCGATGAAATCTGAGCCACCCGGGTGTGAGTCAGAGAATTCCTGACGCTGCTTTGCTTCGGAGGGTGTCGAAAAAGCAGATTTGTTTTTTTTAATCGTGTTACTTTCCGCTTCACCGTGACGCAGGTCAGCAACGATCTTCCTTAGTGCCTCATTTGCATGGGGAGGAAGTTCTGACGCTGCCGAAGTGTCACTGGTGTTCCCACCCCGAACTTCCAAGCTTGAAAAACTTCGACCGCTGGCACTGCCCCGAAGTGAATCATGCCCAAAGGAATCATGGATCATCGGGTCATTAACCATGGCCTCGTCGGAAAGTAATTCCAGACGTTCTTGGCAGCCTTCGCATTCTTGAACATGAATCGAAATGGATTCGGCATGATCCGAAGCGAGTGTCTCGTTTAAAAGATGACGCAGTTCGTTGATTGTGGGACAATCATGAGTTTTCTGCTCATTCATGTTTCTGTTTCCTGCGTAGGCCAAGGCTTACCAATTTTGGATGTCTGGCCATCGATTTGTTCGATCTGGCAAACGACCTCCTTGAGACGTTTCAGCACTCTACTCTTCGCAACATAGATTTCTGCCACCTTCATTTTCAGAGATTGCGCAACTTGAGTGACAGGCAATCCCTCCTTGACCAGCATTTCATAAGCACGCCAAGTGTTGGCTTGAACATGCTCCCTGACGGTTGCTTCAGCTTGCATCAATAACTGGCGACGATATTCCTCATCAATCCGTTTACCCAAATCGTCCCAAGCACTTGGGTGTCCCACGGAAGACAATCCATCAGGACCGACTGGCTGGCGTGCCAAACGCCTGCCACAGTCTCTCGCAGAATTCACGGTGATCGTTTTTAACCATCCGCGGAAACTCCCCCGAGACGGGTCGTATTGAAAAACCCTCATTTTCTCGAGCAATTTCAGCAAAACATCCTGCGTCACGTCAGCCGCATCGGATTCCTGAAGCCCTGACTGCCAGGCCCATGCGTAGACGGTTGGAGCATATTTATCCACGAACTCTCGCCAGGCGTCGCCGGAGGGATCCAGCGCCAACCTGCCGATTAGCGTTTTGCTGGTCGCAAAGGGATCAGGTGACGCCACTTTGTTCTTCCTCGCGAAAAATGGCTCTCAGTCGATTGACCACGGCATCGGTGCAATCAGCGTCATTGGATGCTGAATGGGTGGGCCTGCGTTCTGCACGCAATTGTCCACTCATTCTACTCAGTTGGACACACTACTTTGCCCGCCAATCATGAGTTTCGAAAGATGCAATGCAAAAAGCGGCGACAAGAACTTTTTAAATTTCTGAATTTCTCGTGCAAGATTCCGCAGTTGAGAAACGTAACCCTGGCGAACCGAAGCTGTTTTCGGTCTTTCTGCCCCCCCATTGATCGAGATAACCATGTCAAAAACATCCAGAGCCAAGCGTTCCCGCAATTTAACTCGACAACGAGGACTCGAACGCTTGGAGGATCGCCGACTGATGATTGCATCAGCGATCGCCACAATCGACTTGATTGATGACGGCCAATTTTACGGTCCCGTTCAAATAGGACAATTCTCGACCACTGGTATCCATCAGAGTGATTCGCAGGACGCGGCTGATCGATTTGCAAGAATTGTTGATGGGCAGAATACAAGTGCGTTTTCGGCGGTCGGAATGATTGGTGATCTTAGCGGTGGATATGGATCGGGAACCTTGATAAGTCCGTTTCACGTGCTGACGGCAGGCCACTGTGCTGTGGATGGAAACGGGAATGTCATGGCTGACACAGCAGGCACGTTTGAGGTGGGGGGCCGTGTTTACCAGACCGAGCGTATTTTTCTGCATCCTGATTACGACGAATGGACGCTGGCAAATGACATTGCCATTTTCCAATTGAGCGAACGGGTTGTTGGTATTTCACCGGAAACAATCAGCAGGCAAGCACCTTCCATTGGTCAAGCACTGACATTGGTTGGATTCGGTGGCGGTGGGACAGGGACAACAGGCCATACCGGCGACTATGGAACAAAACGATTTGGAGAAACGGTGATTGAACGGCTTACCGCAACTGAGATTCAATGGACCTTCGATCCAGGTGAAAGTAACACAGCCCCCGGCGATAGCGGAGGGCCGGGGTTCATCTCCGAAGCTGGGCAGCGATTGCTCGCCAGTGTGACCTCGTATGGAACGAGCGACAACGCAGGCTTTGGGGACGAAAGTGGTAACACTCGAGTGGATGCTTACACGACCTGGATCGACTCCATTGTTGGTGATGCGGGTGGGGACAGCGGAGATGATGGTGGTGGCATCATCAAGGATGATCATGGTGATGACATCGCATCAGCGACTAACCTCACACTCGACAGCACCGGCGCAGCGACGATCGACGCGGTTCTAGAAGAAATCGGGGATCGTGACATGTTCACGTTTGAAGTGCAGTCCCTTAGTGAGGTAGCGATTGCACTGACCAGCGCTGGGTCTGATGTTGACACCTACCTCAGACTCTATGACGCTTCCGGAAACCTTCTGGCGAGTAATGACGACTTTGGAGGGACCTTCAACAGCAACTTATCAATGGAGCTTGATGCGGGAACTTACGCCTTCAGTGCCGCTGGCTATGCTGACACCGAATCAGGACAATACAGCGCCTCGGTGAATGCGGAAAAAATCGCTACTAACCCGGGTGGCGAGACCGTTGTGATCGACTTGAACAACCGAGGCCGTGGAAAGGTTATCGCAAATCTGATTGCCAACGAAGTGTCGACACTCAGTTTCGAGGCGATCCATACGGGACGAACAACGGTTCGCACGGTCGCTTTGACCGACGGCATTGATACGGTGATGCGAGTGCTCGATTCGAGTGGAAATGTAGTGGGGTCCAACGATGATTACGGCCGCAGCTTGAATAGCCGTTTGAATTTCACCGCGGTTGCCGGTGAGGTCTACACCATCGAGGTGTCGGACTATAACGGAACAGCGGGCGACTTCCGCGTCATCGTCAACAACCGACGTTAAGGAATCCCTTTTCCTGAAGGCTACCAATCGATTCCCATGCCTTCAGGCATTCCGAAGACGACGAACAAGATCATCACAATCTAACAGCCCGCGTTTCTGACAAGATTCGTGGGCTGTTGCGTTATTTTAACTTGAGATTCCTCCTTCGTTCAAACTGATCACTCGGCGTGATGGCACCACCAACCGGACAAATTCATCGTCCGGTGCTGCTCGACGCGCAGGCAGCGTAAGATGGTTCTCTGCGATCACATGAATTGGGATAGAACTTGCAAGGGCGAAGCAGCAGATGAAAAGTCACAAGGGCGTTAAAAAGCTGGACAAGGTGCGGACAAGCCAAATCCGTTCCTCTCATTTGCGAGGGACTTTCCCCGTCTTGTGGATTTGCCTGCTGAGCCTGATTGCCGTCGTTGAATCCGCCGGAGCCACTGAAATTCTCTGGAGTCAATATTGTCAGCACCTCGGCAAGATGAAACTACTGGTGCACCTGGACACGGATCCCACCACGAGTGTCGCGAGTGACCCCGAGGTATCGAAACTCTGGTTGCGTCCTGATGTCACTAGCAAATGGACGCTCACTGATTCTCAACCAGTCGATCAACTAACCGCCACGGTTTTATTTCAACGTGAATCATGGCCGCGTCAAACTCAGATGCTTTTTAAGGTCACTTGCGGCGACTCCGAATGGCAAGGTGTTTTTCGTGCAGAGCCCAAGAAAGGCACCGTGTTGAAGCTCGCCGCTCTTTCCTGCCACAAGGACATTGGCTGGCCATGGACCGAAGCAATCGCGGAACTGATCGCCCATGATCCGGACCTGGTGTACTTTTCCGGCGACCAGATCTATGAGAACGACTATGGCAGCCCGATGTTCCGAGCGACCACAGCTGAGGATGTTCCTTTGGGGATGGCAAACTACCTGCAAAAGTATCGAAAATTTGGAGAAGCTTTCAGGGAGCTGATGCGAGATCGACCCACGATCATGATCACCGATGATCACGACGTTTACGCCAACGACCTTTGGGGAAATGGCGGCGTGGTGATGGACGGTAACCGAACCACTGGCGGCTATCCCACCCATCCGGACTGGGTCAATGCGGCGGAGTTCACCCAGACTGGCCATCTACCGGATCCCGTGGATCCCGGTCCACATGGTGATGGTGTGCGTGCCTACTACACGGCATTGGAATACGGAGGGGTGCACTTTGCCATCTTGGAGGATCGAAAATTCAAGAGTCCCCCGTCGGAGGTCATCCAAGAACTAATCGCACCGCCGGGATTTCAGTTTCCGAAAAAACGAAGGACTGATTTCGAAATCGAAGTGGTACTTGATCCCGATTACGACTGCACGAAGCTCGATGGACCAGGCCTGCATCTGCTGGGCAGTCAACAAGAATCTTTCCTTGCAAGCTGGTCGAAAACCTTGAAACAATCCGGCAGTGTCGGTGCGGTCTTGTCGCAAAGCCCTTGGGCTCATGTCGCAATGTATTCGCCAACCTCTGCAGATCTTGATTCCAATGCTTGGCCCCAATCCGGAAGAAATCGTGCCCTCAAAGCAATTGGAGATGCGCCGGTGGTGATGCTCCACGGTGATGTTCACTTAGGAACACTCGGCCGACACGGCGTCGAGAAATTCAATGACGGACCGGTAAGCTATTCGATCCCCTCCTTTTCGTCCAAGGCAAGCCGACGATGGGAACCACTCAAACCAGGTGACAATCGTGAACCCGGCGCCCCCGAAACCACTGGAGAATTCAAAGATCGTTTCGGAAACAAAGTAACCATGTACGGAGCCGGAAACGGGCTCAATGGCTACGGCATTGTCTTATTCGATGCGGAAAGCCAAAAAATCGAACTGCAATTTCATCCGATGAACGAGCAACGCAAACCGATCAAGACAAACGTCCCTGGCTGGCCAAGAACGCTCAGATTTTGAAAGCAAGCGTCATTGGATTCACAAGAGGATCTCATTCACCCGACCGCTAAGCCCCGTGCTGCTGGCCCCCGTGCTGCTGGACCCCATGCTGCTGGACCCCGTGCTGCTGGACCCCGTGAAGAGTCGACTTGGGTGAGAAACGTATCAGCTTGCAATTGAAAACGCGTGGATTGTTAAGCTTGACGTCACCCAACCTACACTCCTTCTTTTTCCGAAACGAATACCAAGATGGATGCCGTTGATAGAATCTGACAGTGGCTTCTGGAATACAATGATCTGCCGTTTAGGATCGGCTTGCATGGAAATCATGCGGTCGTGATCGCGGTTGACAGGTTTCTTATCTGGAACCATGGTAACCCCTTGAATGGTCACCATTAAATTGAACGCCTTCCACTGGTACAGCGCGTGCAAGACACCAACCGCCAACCCCCGCCTATCGCTCGGGCAATCACCATGCTGGCACTTATCGTGGCCGGTGAGGCGGTCTTTTTTTTACCTTTTGTGCTTCCTCGGATTTTCCGGCCGACAATGCTGGACGTGTTTCAACTGACTAACCTTCAGTTGGGGATTGCTTTCTCGGTGTATGGCGTTGTTGCAATGTTGTCCTACTTCCCCGGCGGGCCGCTTGCGGATCGATTTTCCGCGAGAAACCTAATGTCATTTGCATTGGCGGCAACTTCCCTCGGTGGTCTTGTCTTGGCGTTGATCCCGTCTTTATCGACAGTCAAGGGACTGTACGGATTCTGGGGAATCACCACCATCCTTTTGTTTTGGGCACCGCTGATTCGAGCAACGCGAGAGTGGGGCGGAAACAAGCAACCAGGTCGTGCGTTTGGAATCTTGGATGGAGGTCGTGGACTAGTTGCTGCCGCCATTGGCAGTGGCTCGATCGTTCTCTTTTCCTCGTTCATGCCGGAACAGATTCAAGACACAACACCTCAACAGAGGGCGAACGCCCTGCGGCAGGTTATCTTTCTATTCTCAGGTATTACCTTTGCCGCCGCCATCTTCGTGTGGTTTGCTTTTCCTCGACAAAATCTATTGACTGACCAATCAAAGGAGAAGTTTCAGCTGACCGAAATGATTCGCGTCCTGAGAATGCCTACCGTGTGGCTGCAGGCAATTATTGTCCTCAGCGCATACATAGGATTTAGAGGCTTGGACGATATCTCACTGTACTCGCATGACGTGTTGGGATTTAACGAAGTTCAGGCGGCCAATGCAGGGACACTTTCCATGTGGGTCAGGCCTTTCGCGGCAATCGCCGCAGGTTGCTTGGCTGATCGCTTTGGTGTTGCCCAGTTAATCATTGCCAGCCTGATGGTGCTGGGCGGCGGCAGCGCCGTGGTGGCAGCTGGCGGGTTCGTTCCGGGCATGATCTCGTTCTTTTTTGCCATAACGCTCACGACCAGCGCAGCCGTGTTTGCTTTACGAGGTCTGTACTATGCCATGATGGAAGCGGGAGGCGTACCGTTCGCCGCAACCGGTACGGCAGTGGGTATTGTCTCCGTTGTCGGATACACCCCCGACATTTTCATGGGACCGCTGATGGGAATTCTGCTAGATCGATGGCCGGGTCAGCTTGGACATCAATTTATCTTTGCTGTCATGACCCTGAGCGCAATGCTTGGATTGGTGGCGTCAATCTTTTTTTGGCGTATCACTCGACGACCTGCATAAAAAAATCGTGCAACACAAGGCACCTTGATTGCTCGCTCGTGACTTTTCAACATCGATCCGAGATAGCTACGCTTCCTCTTCGCGTTAGCAACCAACGGAAAGCAGACGAAATAATCCACCCAAAAAACATGCTGGTGAAACAAAGGACCTGATGTATCCAAGCAAGAACGTCAACTCGATTTCGTCAATCGATCCTTAAACAGCCCGCTAGCATGTCCCGAAGTAAAGAGGTCAAGAAAAGCTACCTTGGTACAGACACCAAACGAAAATCCCCAAGGCCCGCGCCAACGCAAAAAAACAAGACATTAACCACAGACATTGAGAATCTGCCCGTATCGTATCGATACAGTTGGTTCAACGGTATCGGGACTCAGGTTCACTCGATCTTTGTCGAAAAGACGGCGACCCCTCGTACGTAAAACAGAATTCCGTAGCCGAAGAATTTTATTTCACCACCTTTTAACCTGGCAAGTGTGGGTCACAGATCACCCTTGATGGCGTAGACTTCGTGAAATGCTTCACAACAGGAAGCAAGTGAATTTGCGGGTACGCGGTTGATGTGCTCTTGCAAGACACTCTGATGTCCGCGACACGCTTCGTTACTGCAAATCGATTCATGACACAATCTCATTGCTTGGAACTCAAGAGTTCCATTGCCTCTTCGTCAGACCCAAACGAGCAAACCTCAGATTTTTTAAATGACGTCCTTACTGGTTTATCACAGCCAAACAAGGAACTCCATTGCAAGTACTTTTATGACGAACTGGGGTCACAACTCTTCGATCAAATTTGCGAGTTGCCCGAATATTATCCCACGCGAACCGAGTCTAGCATCATGCGAGCGGATGCTGATGCCATTTGCCAACACATCGGAGAGGGAGCCGTACTGGTTGAGTACGGAAGCGGCAGCAGCACCAAAACTCGCCAACTTTTGGACCATCTTGTCGATCAACAGGCCTACCTTCCAGTTGACATCTCGGACGAGCATCTACTACGCACAGCAGATCAATTGCGTCTCGATTACCCTGAATTAAAAATCACCCCGATCGTCGCCGATTTCACGGTCGGCTTCGACATCCCGGCAGCGTACCGGGACACACCGATCACGGTTTATTTCCCAGGTTCGACGATTGGTAATCTGCCACCCGACGCTGCGGTCAAACTGCTGACCGAAATAGCAAAACAATGCCAACTTGGCGGAGGCTTACTGATCGGGTTTGACCTGGACAAATCGCCTGAAAAACTAATCGCGGCGTATGATGATTCGACCGGAGTGACCGCCAAGTTCAATCTGAACCTGCTCAATCGAATAAACCGTGAACTCGATGGTAATTTTGACATGGAGAATTTTTCCCACGTCGCAATTTACAACGAGGAACACACGCGCATTGAAATTTACATCGAAAGCTGCATCGAACAGACGGTCGCCATCGGTGAAATTGAAATCAAATTCGCTGAGGGTGAAAGAATCTTTACTGAATATTCACACAAGTATTCCATTGACCAATTCCAAGCAATGGCTGGGCGAGCGGGATTTGCCGCGGATGCAGTTTGGACGGATGATAACGAGCTATTTGCCGTCATGCACCTGAGCGTTAAGTAGGTCATCAGGTTGCCGATCAGGATCACCCTGCATGATCACTCTGTTGTGCTGCAGGAAACTGATTACCACCGATTCGCAATCAACCTCCTCATTGACCATCCAAGTCATTGCCACTCACCAAGCTGACGAAACCTGAACCCAACCCACCGAAGCATGTCCACCCCTCAAACCAACACCAACACGTTTCTGTCATCTGAACATGCGTCATCCAATGATATCCAACAACAATGGGACCAGAACAACCAACAGTGGTGGGACTGGTACATGTCATTGGCAGAAAACTCCGCCGAAACCCAAACCGATCTGGTCACCCTTCCCGAACTACCCTCACACCCGATCCCTGACCCAGAGACAATGCGAAGGGAGCTAGATCAGGCGTTTGAACTAAGCACTGAGCAAATTGAATCATTCCGAAACCATAGCTTTATTAAGCTAAAAGATGTCTTAAGCCCCGGCCTGCTGACGCTGATGCGTCAAGAACTGGCCAGTCTGCTCAACGCGGCGGGTGATCATTTGGGCAGCCGTTTCGGCAGTTTAGAAATGATGTGGCCAGAAAATGAAATGATACGTGCACTCGTGTTCAGCAAACGGCTTGCTCGCATGGCCGCTGAACTGCTGGGGGTCGACAAAATCCGCCTCTACCATGACAACGCCCTCTCCAAACAGCCCGGATGCGGCCGTACACCATGGCATTACGATGGTCACCACTTCCCAATCGCCACGCGAGACGTATGCACGGTCTGGATACCCCTGCAGGCAATCCCGCTAAACATGGGGCCCCTTGGATTTGCCCATGGCATGGATCTGGTGGACGTGGTTGCAGATATCCCGTTTAACAAATTTGACACAAGCTACGATGCCCGCATCATTAAACGATTTAGAGATCGCAACATTCGCATCAACAGCTCACCATTTGACCTTGGCGAAATCAGTTTTCATCACAATTACAACTTTCATACAGCCGGTGGAAATTTGACCACGACACCTCGCATGGTGTTGGCAACAACCTACTTCGGTGATGGCGCGAGGGTGATTGATGCCCCGCACATGGTCAACGGGGACTGGCAGCGATTCATGCCGGGCCTGGAACCTGGTGACGTCATTGACACACCTAACAATCCAATTCTTTACTCTAACGTTTCTGGCACGTAGAAAACTCACTGTCCGTTCTTGGCATAAGAAAACGATTGCCAGCCCAATTCCCATTTCATCTCTTTTTCCACCGATCCAGTCAGGCTCAACGTGCCATCCAACACTCCTTCTGTCTCGACGTTTGATCGCAGTTGCCAGCACTGGAGCGAGGAGGGTCGAGTTGGGATGGAAGCCTTCTATCGACTTGCTGCGAAGGACTATCAACTGCTTGCCACGAGCGTTAAGTGGACAAACGTAATCACCGATCTGCGGGCTCAATTCAACGACCAACTCAAAGTGCTGGATGTTGCCTGCGGAAGTGGGCAATTTCCCTCGGCGCTTCAGCAGTTCGGTGGTTGGAATGCGAGCAACCCTGCGATCGGCAACCTCACGATTCCTTACACGCTATTGGACCCATCTCAGTTTTCAATTGATACCGCCAAAGAGAAATTGCAACCACCTTTCTCTGCCGCCGATGAACTGCGATGCACGGCACAACAACTAGACCACCCATCTGATCCTTTTTCAATTGTCTGGGCGACTCACGCGTTGTATTGCGTTCCAGCTGCTGAATTGGATGTTGCCATCAAGAAGATGGTAACCGCTACCCATTCTTCTGGCTTGGGCTTCATTGCTCACGCGAGCGAGTCGGCCCACTATTTAAAGTTTCATCAGGAATATCTGCAATCGAAATTTTCCAGCGGTTCAGTACCGTATTGCACTGCCGAAGAGGTGATGCTGACCTTGCAGTCACAATTAGCAGCTGACCAATTATCCTGTCATGCCATCGAATATGACGGCACGGTCGACCTGAATGACAAGGTAACCGTGGAACGTTATTTACAGAGATGCTTGTTTGATGATGGGCTAACTCTCGAACAAATGATGGCAGATGAGCACCTGGGTCCCTACCTTTGCAATTGCAGAGACGAATCCAACGGTGTTTGGCGATTTCGTCAACGTACCTGGATGATGTTTTATGGCGAACAGGCCAAGCGAGCATCAGGTTGGGTTGTCGAATCGTCTGATTGACGAACAACAAACACATCCACTGGGTGCGGCGCCAGCACTCTACCCTCATGACGACGACTAATTGCCTTTAAATAGTCCAATACTTTCCGAAAGATCGGCGCCGGAAGGCTTTCACTGTCTGACTGAATAATAAAGTCAAAAGTGAGTCGACCTTGTAAGCAGCCGAGGTCGAAGCAATCGGTGACGTCGACCTCCGCATCCACACGCGATTTTGTGAACATGGTTCCCGTGTCCTGCAGGTGCCGCTCCAGCTCAGCACTGAACCAGATAGGATCCTCTCCGTGACCCTGCCAGAAACAATCCGCCAAGAGGTTCAGCTCAGCCTTGGGCGCCTGAAATATAACCAACTCGCCATCCACTGCGACATTTTTAATCAAGGCTCGCAATGAAACTGCGGGGTCGGCGAAATAATAAAGGGAATGAACGACGTGAGTGAGATCCATCTTCTCAACCCACTGATGTGTTTCTACGGTCTCTTCTAGCACCAGCAACTCACTCGAGTTGGTATTCAAGCGAACATACTCCTCACGAAACCGCTCGCAGGCCACGGGATTGGGGTCGATCCCTGTGTAATGCATGCTGCTATTCGAACCAGAACTCTCAATCTGCTCGGCAAGCCTCTCAATCAAAGGAAGATCCAGTATCCCACTTCCACAACCGACGCTCAGCACGCGAAACGGACCCCGCGCACCCAACCCCTTTTCTGACCATCGCTGAATCTGATTGCCACCAAAATGCTGTAGCCATTGGAGGACTTGTGCCTGCTGGTTACTTTGACCTTCGAAATACTCGTGCGATTGATCAAACCTTTGATCAGAAAGCGAAATTGGTTGAAAATCGTGCAGAAGGTGTTTTAGGTCATTCAGCATCGGGTCTATGACTTGGATTCGGAGTAGATGGACCAGGAGCAACGTTTGTCAAACTCGCTGAATGTTCTTCGGTCGGCAACCCCGAGTCATCAAAAAATAGACTGCTGATGATTGCCTGAAAGAACCGTCTAGCGTCACACTCTACTTGCTGCGGTCGATCAATGATCGACAAAGGCCAGAGGAACTAAAGAGCGAACTCAATGAATGCGAAAAGTCGATGGCTAGTCCTACCTAGCATGAACGACGCAACGTGAAACGCATCCACAATCCATTGCTGATGAACTCGCAGTGCGTTGTCGAGACACGAAGATTGGGACGGAGATCCAACGAGGACTCGCAAAACATTCAATCACTCAAAACCCTTGACTTCGTTATCGCATCATCCACCGAGAAAATTCCCGATCCCGAGAACTGATGTTCTTGCGAGAGCGGTACCATCCGACTTAGTTGCGTTTCTTGATATGAAGCCTGTGCGATTCGTCAATCACGAGAGAACCCCAATGCAGTGACAACCACAAACCTCTTTTAATCAAATCACTTCGAAAACCACGCGAATCTTGCTCGGCGGGTGCAACAAGGAAATCTTTACAACGCCATAGGGTATTGGTTCGACCAGTGGCGTTGGCGGAGTGGAGGTGATACGACTCCAAGCCGTCTTCAGCAGGCAAATCATTCGACTTATTTCCCATCACCCGCTCAGCTTCTGCAATGATGATCTTGAAGTCTTCATCATCCAGCTTGAGAGTCAATGTCATCCGGCTTGAGAGTCAATCCCCGCATGGCGTAGGTGAGTGCCTTCAACGGTCGCCGATTTCCCAAAAACACTTGCGATATTTCACTTATCAGCCACACTTTTCCTAAGGTCGCCTCCACATCGAGTTCCATCAAACGCAGCCCGTCAACGGTCTTTCCTTCAACGACCAACTGATGTGCCAACCTGGTAAAAGTTCTCCCCAAGGCCCCTTTTTTCCTTGGGTCTCAAACCAAGCCACCGCAGCATCGATACCTTTCTGCTGAGCCAGCGAATACAAACGTTGATCTTGATTCCTACGGACAGGACTTGGCATTTTGATTGCTGCCCGGTCGCGATATGGGTCAACTCGTTGGTCAAGGCAACGACGGCACTCCAAACATCACTTCCTCCATACGAATCGCCTCGACTACAGCCATTCACGGTCGGCCATTCCAACGGCTTGTTGGTAAACAAGCTCACCCTTCGCAGCAACTAGCACTGACCGGGAAAACAATCCTGCTTACGCAGTAGCACGACACAACGGATGAATCGCTGACGACTGATCAGGTCCGACTTTCTGATAACCTGTTGGTAAGGGTGATCGCGGATCAGGTTTCCCAACCTCTTCAGGCGAGGCAACCAACCCTCAAAGGATGAGCATGAGGAATGCAGCAAACCGAAGATTCGATTTCATCCTGCTCGAGTTCATTTCAATTCCAGTAAATGGAACAACATCCCAGAATCAGGATCGTTTCAAATCACTGTCAGGAAACTCAAGCCCTTTTCCAACGGCACGAACGAATTTCGACTGCTTGCCGGGATTATCATGACTGCCAGTAGACTTTCGACGTTAAAGGTCCGCGCTGCAAGGCGCCACGAGATTAAGGCACCGTTGATACGAATCAAAGCACGATGGCCCCGGATTGAGGCAAGGCGTTGGATTGAGGCATGGCATCAGGTCAAGGCATCAGGTGGTGAATCCATCAAACGATGCCTCTCGAACTTGACACCCCTCTACTGTTTCTAATCTACCCACATAGGAAGTCTCCGATGCTCCTCAGCCCATCAATGTTTCTCAAGTGCAGTTTCTACGCGATAATTGCAAGTGGAATGCTTGTTCCAGCAGCAAACTCTCTGCGTGCCGAGCAGGTATCTCAATTCCGAGGCCCAGTAGGAAACGGCGTTCTACCATCGTCCTTGCCGGATTCGTGGGGTGAGGGTGAGAATGTTCGTTGGTCTGTGGATGTGGCGGGTGGAGGTTGGTCCTCGCCAGTCATTGCCGGCGACTTGGTTTTTCTGACAACCGCGACTGCCGAAGGCGAGTCAGGTCCAAAAGGCTTTGGTGAGGGCGTCCAATCGATGGGTTCGTTCTTCCGATCGAAGGCACCTGATAAAGACTACAACTTCGAAGTGCATTGTTTCAAGATATCTGATGGAGAGCTGGTTTGGAAAAAGGAAGTTGTCACACGAAAGCCTCCCTTTAAGGTCCATCCATCGAATTCTTATGCGACCGAATCACCCGTGACGGACGGGGCCAACATCTACGCTTACTTTGCGGCGATTGGAACTGTGGCTTGTTTGGATTTGGAGGGAAATCAAATTTGGACTCGTGAACTCGGGGCATTCAAAACCGGAAACGATTTCGGCACTGGCAGCTCTCTGGCGTACAGCGAAGGACTGGTCTTCATCCAATGCGACAATGAAAACGATTCGTTTGTCTGTGCACTCAGCTCGAAAACTGGTGAGGACGTGTGGCGTGATGAGCGGGATAGTCGCACCAGCTGGAGTTCACCTGTTATTTGGAAGAACAAATTCAGGACCGAGCTTGTGACTTGCGGCAGTGGGAAAGTGACCAGTTACGAACCATCGACTGGAAAAGTCCTTTGGTTCCTCAACAACATGGGCGGATCCTTCAGCGCTTCTCCGACCTTTGACGAGGAGCGGATCTATCTGGGCCAGAGTGGCCGAAACAGTCGTGGTCCACTTGTCGCGGTCAACGCCAAAGCGTCCGGCGAACTGGATTTCAACTCAATCGGTGACGATGGACTTGCTTGGGTTGAGGAATCAGCAGGTCCAGGCATGTGCTCCCCCGTGGTTCTTGATGGACGCGTCTATGTTTTGGCACGCAGCATTCTCAGTTGCTACGACTCGACGTCCGGCGAGCGTTTGTACCGAGAGCGCCTCAAGAATGCTTCGAGTGTGACTGCGTCTTTGTGGGCAGTCGGTGGCAATGTCTTCACTCTCAACGAGTCGGGCGAAACATCGGTTATCAAATCCAGCAACGAGTTTGACTTAGCTGGGTCTAATTCGATTGAGGGTCTGTTTTGGTCAACACCTACCGCGACTGAAACGGATTTGCTGATTCGAAGTTCGGACAAATTGCATTGCATCCGTGACTTCTAATCGTGTGTCACACCACCGATTCCACACTCGATGTGAAGCGTCTGAGCACTCATTACGTGGTGAATTCCTAACGTTTCACCTTTTCAGGCAGGATCTCTCTCACACCGGACAGAGAGGTTTCGACCGCGGGTGGTTCTGAGGCACTTACCTCGATTCATTCTGTCCGAATTTCTTTCTTGCTCCATTCTGGAGCTGATATTTGCATGTACCGAATCGAAAGCTTTCCCGCGAGTTAGCGAGAGGAAATTGCCACACGACTTTCTCAGGCAGCTCAGAGTCGTGTTTTCGGATATTACCATCTGTGCAGGCATTTCCTCCAAACAGGCTAGGCATACCCACGTTCCAGTCAGATTTAGCTTGCCCAGATGCATCGAATCAACCATACCCTTAGGGCAGGCAAAACGCATTCCGGAAGGGAGTGGAATATCCACTACCGCTGAGGCAGCCACACATGATGGCCTTCTTGCAATAGAAAAACGGCAACTAGCGAGCGACTCAATGCCACTTCGAAGGGCCATCATCCATATTTAGAGCAGGATTTAAGTGTGAATAATTGTCGGGTTTTGGTGACCGGTGGTGCTGGCTTCATTGGGTCTAATCTGATCCATCACCTTCTGAATACTACCGACGCAACCGTTTTAAACGTCGACAAGTTGACCTACGCAGGCAACTTGCATTCCTTGGCTGCGATCGAATCGGATGCCCGATACCATTTCCTGCAAGCAGACATCTGCAACATGGAGAGCATCCAGCAAGCCTTTGCGAAATTCCAGCCTTCGGTTGTCATGCACCTCGCTGCTGAAAGTCATGTTGATCGATCCATCGATGGCCCCTCTGCTTTCATCGAAACCAACATTGCCGGAACTTATACCATGCTGCAGTGTGCGCTGGAGCATTGGCGCAATCTGAGGGCAGGTGACCAGGGCCAGTTTCGTTTCCACCACATCTCGACAGATGAAGTGTTTGGCAGCTTGGGAGCAGATGGATATTTTCTGGAAACAACTCCTTATGATCCGCGCAGTCCATACTCAGCCAGCAAGGCGAGCAGTGACCACTTAGTTCGGTCATGGTTTCACACCTACGGCTTACCAACGCTGATCACCAATTGTTCCAACAACTATGGACCGTTTCAGTTCCCAGAAAAGTTGATCCCACTGGTTCTATTGAACGCGATGGCCCGAAAACCTCTGCCAATTTACGGCAAAGGTGACAATATCCGCGACTGGCTTCATGTAGACGATCACGTGAAGGCGCTTTGGACAGTGATCAAGGGAGGCGTGCCGGGTCGCACCTATAACATTGGTGGAAACATGGAGCGCACAAACCTGCAAGTGGTTCAGACGCTATGTAAAATCCTCGACGATCAGCGACCTCACCAAGATGGATCCTATGCTGACCTAATTGAGTTTGTGGCCGATCGCCCGGGGCACGACAAACGCTACGCAATTGACGCCTCGCGAATCAAGGACGAGTTAGGCTGGGAACCGGCAGAAACGTTCGAAAGCGGAATCGAAAAAACGATTCACTGGTACTTGCGTAACGAACCTTGGTGGCGACCAATTCGCGAAGGTACCTACACCGGTAAACGATTAGGACTTAGCAATTCACGGAGCACATCATGAATCGAAAAGGAATCGTCCTTGCCGGTGGTTCCGGAACCCGCCTACACCCGGTAACACCTGGCGTCAGCAAGCAGTTGTTACCAATCTACGACAAACCGATGGTGTATTACCCAATTTCTGTGCTGATGTTGGCTGGGATCCGAGAGATACTATTGATATCCACTCCGGAAGATCTTCCCTCCTACAAGCGAGTGCTAGGGGACGGCAGTCGCTTTGGCATCGAACTGAGTTATGCCGAACAGGCAAAGCCCGAAGGGCTTGCGCAGGCTTTTCTGATCGGTGAAGAGTTTATTGGAGAATCACCAGTGACTCTGGTGCTCGGCGACAACATCTTTTATGGGCAAGGCTTAACCCCGAAACTTCAAGCCATCGCAAACCAATCGGTTGGTGCAACCGTCTTCGGCTACCAGGTTGCTGACCCGGAACGGTTTGGCGTTGTGGAAATGGATAGGGAGAACCGAGCCATCTCAATCGACGAGAAACCGGAACATCCAAAGTCCTCGCTAGCCGTTACTGGACTTTACTTCTACGACAATCAGGTGGTGGAGATCGCTAAATCAATCAAGCCCTCAGCTCGCGGTGAGCTTGAAATCACGTCGGTAAACCAAGCCTATCTTGAAAAAGGTGAATTATCAGTTCAAGTTCTAGGTCGCGGTTACGCATGGCTCGACACCGGCACTCATGAATCGCTACTAGAGGCATCAATGTACGTCAAGACCGTCGAGCATCACCAAGGCTACAAGGTCGCCTGCCTCGAAGAAATTGCACTCAATAATCATTGGATCACCAAGCAGACCATTGAACGTTTTCTTCCAAGTAATCCTAACAACGGGTACTCACGCTATTTAAGGTCAATAATTGAAAAGCCTGCAAAGCATAAAGGGTACTGAACCAGTTGCGAAATGCTCAGAAAAAGTCACCCATGAAAATCTGCTCGAACTACATGATCAAAATAGACACCGTTGGATAATCCGTTCATTGCGGGCATAGAGATTTTCCACGTTTCACAGGCTGTAACGTGAGGAAACCTTGGAGTTGACGGAGACCTTTCTGATTATCCGACGTACTGGGCAATGAATCAGTCCTCCCCAACCAACGGAAGATTGAAATAGATAACCGGCTTGACCGAACTCATCAAATGCAGGTCCATCCCGCAAATATTTCTTCAGCAAGCTTGGTCCCCAAGAAAACCGCACCACCGCATGCGTCTCCGTAGTGCCCAACATCTCGCTTCCAAGACTTGGTGATGCCTTCAGTTACATGATGCTTATTGGCGTTGCAGCAAGCAACCGTTCAAAGCTTCGTCTTGAAGCTGACTTCGACACTGCTTTTCTTTCGTAACTAAAACACCAGCTGACGGTGGAAGCCTTTCCACTTGTTTTCTGAATGTTAAGCAAAAAAAACGCCAGAGCATTGAAGTCAATGCTCTGACGTTTTCATCTCGCATTGGATTGCGCCGTGGATGCGGCGAATCGATACGAAGTTCTCGCGAACCAGGAAAAAAAATGGGCCGGCGTCATTAACACCGGCCCACTATGTTGCTCGACTATCTATTCCCAACGAAAGGGCTACCCAGGAATAGTAATCGGACAAGTCTCTCTTATCCAATCCTTGGTCAGATCATCCTATTAATCCTCGAGAGGTCCTTTGTGGTTTTCCGTAGTCAAACCACCTTCTTCAAGAATTTCGTCAAATTCCCGGATCTGACGATTACCCGAAAGACCATTCCGGCCAGTTGCTTCCATGTAGACAATCTGATCGTCACCATTCTCCGATGCACCGTTGGCGATCGTGATGCTTGGGTGATCAAACGGTGCAGCCGAAATCACTGCGTCGTCATCTGTCAAGGTGTGCAAGAAGGCAATCAAAGAGTCAATCTTTGAAGGATCATCTCGCAACAACTTGATTCCGTTGACATCTGGAGATCGGTCTGCTTCGTTCGCGAAGTTGCCACCGCGAACGTAGAATTCAATGACCTCTCTCAGGCTTTTCATGCTTCCGTTGTGCATGTAAGGGGCGGTGTACTCGATGTTACGAAGAGTGTTCGTCTTGAACGCACCGTTAACAGCCGCGTACTCGGGGGCAACACCGCTTCGGAGGGTGTCAGATATAGGCTCCCCACCGTGAGTGCCGCCGTTTCCGATATCCTTCGCGGTTGGGCTTACCCCAATGTTGTAGAAACCGGAATCGTAGGTTTTCACTACATCACCGAATTGCATCTTCATCTGCTCGACCGATTCCTCAGCGAACGTTGCACCGGCGAAGAAAGGACCATGATGACAGCCTGCACATCCGCCTTCGTTCAAGAAGATGCTCAGACCTTCTTTTTCCTGATCAGTGAATCCTCTTCGGAAGCCAGATCGTGCAAACGCATCGTACTTGGTGTTATCAGGAATCAAAGTTCGCTCGTAGAGCATGATACTGACACCCCAGAAAAGTGAGAAGTTCTCTTCCATCTGGGTGTGATCACCTTCACCAACGACTCCTGCTTGGTGCCATTCAGGCTTGAATGCAACTCGCACCAAGTCAGCATAAGATTTACCGTTGAGGTAACCGGATCCCAGGACGCTGTCCTCGGGATGCACCTCTTGCTGTGCCAACGGTGACAGAGTCAGCATCTTTTGCCCTAAATCGGCGAAGGTACGGCCGATGAAGCTAGTTTCGATTGCGTCCAATGGTGGCCCAACGGCTTGTGATGCCAACGCGGCATTTTCAATCGAGATCGAAACTTGCGAAGCATTCCCAATATCGTCTGCCCTCCAAACTTTGGCATCAACATCCATATCACCATGTTCGTTGACTCCGTTGAACGTATTCTTTGCACGACCATCCCAAAGAAGTTTTTTGTGGTAAACAGCTCCGTAGGTGGTTGGCGCATTTCGACCAGTCACGGTCCGATGGCGTGTTCCAGCTTCTGTGAACAAAGCGGTTTCCTCGGAGATCCCGCCGTTTTCCGCCGACTCCAAGTCACCATTTTCTACAGCCGAATACTTCTCACCAAGTGGGAGGAGGCTGTTGTAGAGCTTGCGTGTCGCTCCGGACGAACCAACGACATCATCATTGTCACGGAGAATGTTATCTTCGTGGTCGCTCATTTCCACAGGTTCACCAGCGATGAACTCAGAATCCGGGAAGTTAATGGTACGCTTCAGAGGATCAACTTTGGCGTGGAACGGAAACATTTCCGAACTCAGCTTCTTGTTTGGACCGTAGAAGGCATCGTCATCAAAATCTGGTGACTGAGCCGAGGCGAATCCGCCAGGAGCCACGGTATTTTGAGTTCGTGCGTCAACGCCGAATGAAGAGTGACAAGTTGCACAGGCGACAACCCCGTCACTGCCCATCTGTTGATCCCAAAACAATGCTTTTCCCAGAGCGATGGCAGCGGCTTCGTCTGCGACGTACGCGCTAACATCGAGCGATGGCAAGGACAATGTCTCCAAAGCTTTGGGGGCTGCGGAGAATTCCGATGAAGTGATGCGTGGAATTCTTGAAGTCGAGCGGCGATTCCCATCAGGAGGCGTAGCGAAGAGGCCTGTGGTGAAGGGTTGAGAACCTTCAAATGGCGTCGTGTTCAATGCTTCGGCTCGGGCCGGCCTTTGTACCGGAGCTGGTGCGGCTGCAACGGGTCTAGAAACTCGAGGTGAACGTGCTGTCCTCCCTCGTCGTTGCGCCTCAGTTACTTGGCTCGTGCTGATTGCACACAAGATTGCTAAAGCAACCTTGCTGCGTGAAAGTCGATAAATTCTCATTTCGTTTCCCTAGTTCACGGGGTGGGTTTGTCCGAAATACACCGATTGAGTCGGTATTTCGGGTAGTAGCGTCTGTAGGGTTAGCGAGATTTTTTATGCAACCATTTCACTTTTTTTTTGAAACGTGGGCGGATGGGGTGGTGAGCTGACAACCAGATAACCTGAAACACAGTCCTAAAATCCACCACGAGCTTGGGATCATCCATCAAGCGGATGCATTTCACTCGGCGTTTAACGACCTTTTACCTGACACCGCCACGCTCGTGATTCACAGCCGCCGAGCGGAGCAGATCAACAAAAAGCTGGAAAATTTTTTTTAGGTAGGCCCCGAGCTGAATTTCCTGCCAAAGAATGCAGGAAAGCGTGCGGTGGGCAATCATCTTTGGCAATCAAGTCGGTGCAAGAATGCCCGTTGGTTCAGAAACAGGAAATCAGAGGTCTCGGCATCCAGAGAAGGCATTGAATTGCAGAGACCTGCTAAAAGCCCCCCTGCCACACGGGAGCAAGGAACAGTCAAATCCTGCAGAGAACGGCCTGCAAAATCGCCGACGGCGGAATACGGGCCTCTGGGACGGCGTCAATTGGCAAGACATCCGAGACGATGCCTGACATTACCGCAGCAAAGATTAAGTAACCTCGATACAAAGCCCCCGCCCTTTGCATTCGGGACCAGAAGCAAAGAGAGGTTGATCAAAATCGATGGAACACTGCCCGTTCCAAAGAGCAACGTTTCTGGAACTGCAGATTCCACAAGCATCGCGGCCAAGCTACTCCGAGGTATGCGTTCGGTCCGGCATTGTTGCAGGAAGTGAAACACCTTCGACTGGAAGAAAAGCGTTCTCCGTTGGGTTGTACCCGAAAACCTCACCTGTCTCAAACTTGTACACCCAACCGTGCAGTTTCAGTTCTCCTCTTCCCACCGCGGCAGCGACGGAAGGATGTGTGCGAAGATTTTCTAATTGGACAAGAACGTTTTCTTCAACGGTAAGTTTCAGGCGTTTCGCCGGGTCTGTCAGTTGTGGATAGTTTTCTTCAACAATTCGTCGCGTCGCCTCAGCGTGTTGAAGGTACGCTTTGACAGCGGGCATCTTTTCAATGGCGTCGGGATTCAGCAGCCCGCCCATCGCACCGCAGTGCGAATGGCCACAAATGATGATGTCTCGGATTTTCAAACCCATCACTGCATACTCAATCGTGCACGCTTCTCCTGAGAAGACGCTTCCATAAGGCGGGACGATGTTGCCAGCTGTCCGTTGCACAAACAGTTCCCCCGGCTTGGTCTGCGTCAAGAGATTCGGATCAATCCGCGAGTCTGAACAAGTGATGAACAAAGCCAACGGATTCTGTCCCTCAGCAAGCGTCTCGAACAGTTCCTGATCCTCTCTGAATGACCCTGTCTTGAATTCTTGAATTCCATCAACAAGTTTCTGCATCGATTCAATTCCTTATAGGTTACCGGCAACCGAATAGACCCCGACTTGCGCAAACAGCAGTGGGATACCTGCAAACATTCGCAGCCTCTGAAGTGATCGAATTGTACCGTGATTCTGCCTCGCTGGAAGGCAACGAGATCTATCAATGGATCTCCTCTTTATTGCTGGCCTCCACCTTCAAAAATCGACCAAAGAACATCTCTACGTTCTATCATTGAGTGACTTGCCAGTCCAACCACACGAGTTGGCGAGGTCGTCATTTCAAGGCATCCGTTCTGATCAGATAACAGCATTTTAAAATAAATGTGCCAACTGAATTCCACGCACACCGCTTTTTGGACAATAAGGGATCCTACGCTCACTCAAACGCGGCTGCCTCGCCGGCTTGATATTTAGGAGATCGGAATCAGAAATATCCCGCGTCATGAAAGGTCATCGATTGTGATGCGAATCAGCCTGAAGTTGATTCGGTTGTTCATGCTGATACTAATTTTTGTACTGCAGCAGGTTGAGACGAAATAAAAACAACTGCCCAAGCCCCATCGTGCTAAAATCTGCCTCCTCTGAGCACACGAGAGGTCAGGGGTGAGACTTGTTGATCAACAGGGAACCTTACGAGGTCGACCTTCTTTACCCGTTTTAAACACGAAGTTTTTATTGTGAGTCTTGATGCGAAAAATCGACGGTTGCCAATGTCGAAAAATCAATGAGACACTCCTGGTTGGGCAGGCATCCGCATCATGGTAATTTGTCGGTGTTGGCCATCGCATGAAAAATATCTCGCAGCAGCCGATCGCCAATTCAAGTATCACGCTCGGTGAACAAGAGGCTTTGCAACGACAGTTCAATTAGTTGCTGATCTACGACGAATGATCTACGACGAATGATTCACGGACGTGATATCGATGGTTATGGGAAACTGAAGAGAGTCAATTCCTGAAGCAAGGTGATTCATGGCGATTTATGGAACCGCTTTACTATCCATCTGTTTAATTTGTGGCTTACTGATTGGTAAACTGCTGGGGTTAATCTTGGGCATTGATGCAAACGTGGGCGGCGTGGGTATTGCGATGCTGATGCTGATCCTAGTCTCCACACGTCTGGAGGATCGAGGCTTGCTTCCCAAGCCAACGCAAAATGGAGTTCTCTTCTGGAGTTCGATCTACATCCCGATTGTGGTCGCCATGTCAGCGAGTCAAAACGTTGTCGCGGCCATGAGTGGCGGGACCTTAGCAATCATCACAGGCACCGTTGTCGTCTTGGTGTGCTTTGCACTGGTCCCTCTCATCAGTCGAATTGGGCGTGGCAATTCGGAGACGATTGGGGACGAATCATGAATGAAGCATGGCAAGTGTTGGAGGCAATTTTAACCAAGTATTCTCTGGTCACCGCCTTCGCGTTCGTTGGCATAATTCTCTGGATTTCTTATCGCCTCTCGCACCACATCACACGGGGACGAATGCACGGGTCCGCGATCGCAATTTTGATAGGACTGCTGCTAGCATGGGTGGGAGGGCGAATCACCGGTGGTACCAAGGGGATCACCGACATCGAATGTCTCGCAGGTGTTGGCTTGATGGGCGGAGCGATGTTGCGAGATTTTGCGATCGTCGCCACTGCTTTTGGCGTGCGGCTGGATGAATTTCTAAAAACTGGCCTCAGCGGAATTGTCTCGCTAGTCACCGGAGTGCTGAGTTCGTTTGTGATTGGAGCGATCATTGCGTATGCGTTTGGATACCGTGATGCGATCAGCATGACAACAATCGGTGGCGGCGCGGCGACCTACATCGTTGGCCCAGTCACCGGGTCCGCACTTGGGGCCTCAAGTAAGGTGATCGCTTTGAGCGTTGCTGCCGGGCTGGTGAAATCAATCCTAGTCATGACCTTGACACCTCTGGCTGCGAAATGGATTGGACTGGACAACCCGCGTTCCGCATTGATCTTTGGTGGATTAATGGGAACTACCAGTGGAGTCGCCGGTGGACTGGCAGCCACCGATGAAAGACTTGTTCCCTACGGCGCCATGACAGCCACCTTTTACACCGGTCTTGGATGCTTACTTGGCCCATCCCTTGTCTTCATTGTTCTTCGAGCAATCGTCGGCTCATAATACTTGTCAAAAACCAAGATGAACCACCTAGCCATTATCCAACGAGCCATCTCGCATGGCGATCGCATCGCACTACGTTCGCAAAAGGGGGTACACACGTACCGCGAATTGATTGCTGGCTCCCACAACATTTCGGCGGCGCTGTTGGACTCAGCCAATGATTTGAATGAGGAGAGAATTGGTTTCCTCGTTCCAACCGGTGAAACATACATCAACGCCTTGTGGGGTATCTGGCGAGCGGGTGGTATCGCTGTTCCCCTCAGTATGTCCGCGACCGCGAAGGAACTCCAATACACGCTCGCGGACTCACAAATCAAACGAGTTCTTGTAGCTGATGAGTCCTCTAAGCACTTAAGCGTTGCCTGTGCGAACTTAGACGTCCAGCTGATATCGATTGACAGATTACCCTTACCCCGGGATCAGAGTCTGCCAGAGATTCAAAGCAGTCGACGTGCAATGATCCTCTATACCAGCGGGACCACAAGTCGGCCAAAGGGCGTCGTCACAAGTCATGCGTGCATTGAATCGCAGATTCAATCGCTCATCGAAGCATGGCATTGGCAGTCGAGTGATCGGATCCCGCTATTTTTACCCCTTCACCACATTCACGGTATCATTAATGTCATGTCATGCGCCTTGTGGTCGGGCGCTGAAATTGATCCTTACCCAAAATTCAAGATTGATTCCATCATCGCGAAAGTTGCTTCAGGTAATTACACCGTCTTCATGGCAGTGCCAACCATTTATGTCAAGTTAATTGAATTCTTAGAGACCCTACCGCCCAGTGAATTCGCCTCAATCGCTGAAGGTTTTGGCGCAATGCGCCTCATGGTTTCGGGCTCGGCAGCATTACCAGCCAGTGTGCACGAGAAATGGACTGAGTTAACCGGCCAGAAACTCTTAGAACGCTATGGCATGACGGAAATCGGCATGGCATTATCGAACCCTTACGTGGGAGAGCGACGTCCCGGTGCCGTTGGCCAACCGTTACCCGGGGTTCAGATACGACTTGCCGATGATGCAGGGAACGTATTGAAAGAAACCGATAAAGGACCGGGCGAGATTCAGGTGTGTGGCCCAAGCGTCTTCAAAGAATACTGGAATCGCCCCGATGCGACTCGCGACTCATTTGACCATGATTGGTTTCGCACCGGTGACATTGCGGTCATCGAAAGCGGCTACTTTCGAATCATGGGGCGCAGCAGCGTCGACATCATCAAGAGTGGGGGATACAAACTATCGGCGTTGGAAATCGAAGCGTCGCTGCTTGATCATCCAGCAATCTCACAATGCGCAGTGATTGGACTGCCCGACGAAACATGGGGCGAAATCGTTGCAGCAGCCGTCGTCTATAGCAAGAACAGAACAGTTGACTGCGAAACATTGCAAAATTGGTGCAAAGATCGAATCTCTTCCTACAAGATTCCACGCCGACTACTGGGGATTCAGGAATTACCCCGAAACGCGATGGGAAAAATCACCAAACCTGCCGTGGTCAAACTTTTCTCCAATTGATGCGAGATTCAAGCACATCAAAGAATCTCTTGGCGCGCGGATAGTAACCCAGGAATAATCTTTTGTTGCCTTCAATCCAGCCATTCATAAAATCTGTGCGGAAAAAACGATTCGCGATGAGCCAATGACCGCTTTCTCACGCGTCTTGATACCGGACTGGGAAAAGGCTTCGACGCCCGGGTGCTACGACAACATTGACGGTCATCCACGCCGAACTTGTCCGCTGGCCGCACACGGAGTTTCAAATCCCCGCATCAAAAGCGGACTTAAAATAAGCATTTCATAGCACCAAGGCGACCTGAAAGGTACGACTCTTGCAGCGATAACGCGATCATCGACGTCGCTGTGCAATTATTGCGACGGGAAAAAATAAGTTAGTTTCAGTCGACCTGACTCGTTTTTCTGAAACGAATTTGATAGCCTAAATTCAACCAAACCGTCAATCAGTAGCATGACTTTTTCACCTGCAAGATCTTATACCGGTGCTTTCGCATGTTAGAAAATCAAAGACGACAATATCTGCAGGGTACCCCAAAGGATCTTCAAGATCTAATCTACGACAAGCAACCGAAACAGGCACTCCAATTACTGATGCAGCAACGGAACATTGGAAAGCTAGCAGCCATGATGGAACTTGGCCAGCTTGCTGGCAGAATGAAGAACGAGTTTCCGAACGCAATCGAATTATCTGAACCAACATCGCATCAGATCTCAGGAACCAAATCAGCGCTTATATGGATTTTATTAGTGCTTTTCATTTTGATCAGCTCCGGGATGACTTTTTTCGGAGTCAGGGGACTGGTGCGAGCAAAATCCAGCGTCAACTGGCCGACCACCCAAGGCAATATCACCCGCTCTAAAGTTGATGAAGTGAGAGATACTGGTGGGCATGACGGGTTAAAGGAAACCGTCTACCACGCCCGCATCTCTTACCTTTACACAGTTGATGGCAAGGATTACATGGGTAAACGTGTCGCGTATGGCGATCACGGAACCAATCATGCGTCTGGACCACGGGCAACCGTCAGAAAATACCCTGTGGGAACCACCACCAAGGTCTTTTACATGCAGGACAATCCAGATGAATGCCTTCTGGAACCGGGCATTCACGGACAAGCTTTTGTCCTGCCCGGAATCGGCATCTTTATTCTCAGTATCTCGCTCCTGGTCCTCTGGGCAATGCTTTCCAGGCACAGTGACAAAATCGAGCACCTAAATACGGCGGAACATCCAAATGTCGGGCTTTGATCAGTAATCACTGCTCGGCAAGTATCTGCAATCTTTCGATAAAAATGCAGGTAATTGAATGCTGTCTTAAAACCGATCTACCTGGGAGTGAAAGTGACTCACACCAATCAGGGAATGTTTCGTGCTTCTTGTCACGTTATAAAGTAACGGAAAAGAATTGTTACTTAATTTTTCGCTCGCCATATCCATCCCAGACCCATTCAATGGCATGCGGTAAAAACTGCTCCTTAGCATTTCGAATACCATGCCCCGAATTGCGACAAAAAAGATATTGATACTCATAGCCTTTTGCTTTGAGTACCTTGGCCATGCGATGATTTGCTTCCACCCAATCGTGCATGCCATCACGCATCACATTAGGATTCAGCAGGTCTTTATCACCCACCGATATGAATAGTCGAATTGGCTTTTTGGGACTGCTGGGAATTAACGTTTGATGGAATTCCCAAGCGCCACCCGGATAATCGGGGTCATAAGGCCACGCTTGATTCACAAAAGTACCTGATGTGGTGAGCACACGTCGGTACAAGTCGTTTCGAAACCATGACATGATCAGCGAAGCTGAACCACCTGAACTTGACCCCATGACGGCTCGAGCCTCAGGATCTTTGGTCAGCTTCAGGCCGAACTGCTCCTCAACACGAGGAAGCACCTCCGTTTCGATGTATTCCGCAAACAACCCTGACATGTTGTCATATTCTCGACCTCGCTGATGCCCCTGTGCATCACCACCACCGTTTGCAATCTGGATGAGAATGATAGGGGGAATTCGATCTTGCGCGATCAGATTATCTAAAATCCTCGGCATCGAGAGATTGGGCTTACCCTTGGGTCCATCGTGAACCACCATGAAGGGCGCAACAGTTTCTGGTTGATGCTGTGCGGGAATATAGACTGTGATTTTTCGCTCGTAATCGATTTCATGTGTCTCAACAATTAACGTATTCGGATTTGCTGGATCAACGCTGCCAAATTCTTTCCGCGCGATACCTGGGTTGAAGATCTTGGTCTGTCGGGAATCAATGGTGAATTGTTTCACCGTTCCCCGAGGAACACCATCGCTCACGCGATTTTCCGGAGCAGACACATAATCTGGACCTATCACATAATTCTCATAGGCATCCATTGCGGGGCTCTCTCCCCCCTGCAAAATCTTAAAAGGCGGTGCGCCGGGGCCATCCAAGAGACGAACCGGTGGTTGCGCATCGCTGTTACCGGCAGTTGCAAACAAGACGAAACCGAAGAGCAATAAAAATCTGGACATAGAGAAGCCTGAAAAAAATTGAAACGAGCAGCGATAACCTGACCACCAGTAACTGAAAAAACGATACCAGATTCGGAGTGAGACTGGCTTTGAAATGATACCAGCGATCGAGATCAAATGCTGACTATCATAACGCCATCAACTGACAAGCTTCCCTGAAACCCGCTAATCACCCGACGAAACTATCATCAAATAACCTTTCACCTTGTCGGCTTCCATTCATCCTGCCTTTGCCAAGGACGCCGTCATTGTGCGCACCATACCACGCGATGAATCGCCACTTGGTTCACCATCCTTAATTTCAATCCAACCTAAACTTGAAGAGAGCTCTTCTGCCCTAAGTCAGACGGGAACGTTTCGGTTTCCCTCAGGAAGTTGAATCCATGACCATCCCGTTGAGACCTCGTTTCAATCAGAGAAAGATTTGCATATCTTTCTCTGATAACTTGCACTTGAGAGATTCCAACACTCAATGAGTCTCCAAGAGAGAGTCAATTTCATGCACGGAGCGTTGTACTTGGAACATCGGAGCATGTCGACGATGCGAACCCAACGATACGAACCCAACGATACGAACCCAACGATACGGCAACAGTATCAAAGACTCGCGATTTAGGAAGAAATACTGAAACTCGGTGTTTTGTCCATGCTAAAGACATCATGACGCAAAAAACTTGAGCAGGCATTCAAGTCAAGTGATGGAAGGACTTTCGGCTGCTCAAAAAAAAGAAGACTCACAATCAACTGAGTTCGCAAGAAAATCAATCGCGAGAAACTTGGCCGCAATGAAGACAGACCTGAACAGGACTGAACAGCGAAACTCGACCGCATTTCACAACAGATAGGTACACGATGCGACTCCCCTACCGATCAAGAAATCTCCTCTCTGGTAGATGGGGCACCGCAAAAACAGCGAAAATTACTTTCACTAATACACAATTTTGATCGAATCGGACTGAACGTATTTCCTTACGTCTGATTCCACACCGGAACTTGCAGAAACTGCCCAAGTTTGGCAGCATCAGACCGCAGCGTTTGTCCCTTTCCGTGATCGACGACATTGATGCGCTCGCCAGTTTTGAGAACAAGCTTTAGCTCGTAGCTGGAAAACGAAGAACTCTTTCGCCTTTGCCGTCAGAGACAAGCTGCAACGCATGAATTCCCTGAAGGCGCACCTAACCCAACTCGATATCTGAATGGGGTTGAGTCGTGATAGAAATCGCTTTCCGTCCTTTCTTGAAATCACCGCTTCGCTTATCAAATTCTATGGGTGATAGAGAGGCGATGAGGCCTCCGGCACCGGATACGACGAAAATCAATCCAAACAAAATCGGAAATATCAATCTTGTGAGTGATCCTGTCATCATTTCATTTGAGGAATTAGCGATCATCCCAAAGCAAATAGCGATTCCGATAATGATAAGATCCAACCCAACCAGAAAATAACTCATGGTGGTTTTAAATTCGGCAACGACAGGCCCTTCAATCACCAACTTATGGGTTCTGAAATTTTTTCCACCGGACTTTGCCCGACCCCAATCCACTCACATTGCGAGTTCATCACCTACCGAAGAAGGATCAAATGCAACCGGACTCCCGGTGATTTGACTTAGCACTTCACGCAGCTGTCTTAGCATTTCTTCATATCCTCGCGGGATAAGGTAACACCGGGCAGGGCGTTGTCGTAACAGATTCCAATTGGCCCGATTTTTTTTAAAAAAGAGCGATTCGCCGAACCAACCTCTTCCACGCTGTGAAGCGAAAACCAGCATTCTCAATCATTAAATCAGCGAATCATGACTCGAATTAGATCAAAGAAATGAAAGGTTAGCAGCAGGTTAGACCACGTCTAACTGAGCGACAAATCGATCCCAGGATAATGGGCACTTTCGGCTGTAATCCCCATATCTAAAATACTTCTCCATCTCTCCCTCTGCGAGCAACACGCGTTCTGGATTCTCTTGAAAGAGATTCAACCCATCTCGCACCGCTGGACTGATCGCTTCAAAATCCTTGACATTGATCAAGCAATCCTGAGGAAGAGGGATTAAAAATCGCGACTGGGTTAAGTCTGTCGAAATAAGCACGGAGCGATTGTAGATGGCTTCATAATGCCGATAGGTCCAACGTGCATTTCCTGCCGGCGTTAAAATTACCCGGCAGGAAGATAAAGCATCAAAGTAGCGTCCAAAACTTAGCCGGCTTTCGCGCGAGCATAAGTCGGAGAGGTTACCGTGCCGTTGCTCAAGTTCGGACCGCCACTTGGCGTTGGGACAAAGACCACCCCACCACGAGTAGTCCGTCTCTCTCACCAACTCGCTCATCCATTGAATCCGTTGAGGATACCGAGAGGACTTGGTCTGGTCATTCAGGATAAGTGAAGTAGGAAATCCGAGAAATCCGACGTCAAATGCTTTCTCTGGCACAACAGAACTTGAGTACCGTTCACGGAAGCTTCTCTGCCGTAATTTCAGATTCAACTCAAATCTGCGACGCAGAGGAAGGCAACCCCATTTGATTGTGGGGTTCCAATTCGATTCAACACACGGCTTGAAGTACCGATCGGTCAAAGACTGCAGGAATCGATGATCTGAATAGGCCCAATGTGATTCAGGCGTATCATGATAGTCGAACAAGACAATTTGCTTGGCATTAACACGACTTATCTGGTCGGCCTTTAAACGTGACGGAATGCCAATGAACAGACAATTAGTCTGATGGAACCTACTTCGATCAAGATCACTCGGCTTGACGACCTTAACATTCCTGCGTCCAGCAAAAAGACGCAGAAACGTCACCAAGGTGCGTCCGCGCACTCCGCGTCCGGTAGAGGAATCGTCACTCTGGACGACAAGGAATTCAGACATGAGCTGCACCTGACTAAACTGACGTTCGCCGAACTCCTAAGTAGATCAACAAAAAATATTCCCCCCCATCGCACATCGACAATTCTTTTTTGTGTTGGCAATCACCGGGCAGAAACAGATCACCTCCACAAATCATGGCCTATTTTGGCCTGACCTTTCTCGCATTTAAGACAAGAATGCAAAATAACAAAAGGTCACTTTCATAACCAAGACCGGTGAATCCCCCACAACTCGAGCGGCACGCGAGATCCATCGTATTTAACTTTAAGAAAACCTTTGCCTTTGCCTTTGCCTTTGCCTTTTGGAAATCCGATCTACCGACTGCTTAGTCAACATTGCTTCAGTGCCAAAATGTCACACCGTCCACACACATTCGGCTTACCCAAAATCTGAACGGAGAAGCTGCGAAGTTAATGAACCACGACAGACTTGATGAATCTATGCCTTCCGCAAAGTCCCTTGCCGTTACAGGAGCTTGGGAAATCTGACATGAAGCCATAGAACTGACACGCCAACGTGCTAGACGCGATTCTCTTTCAGCAGACTGGCCGAACTGCAAAAAACACAACGTCAGCAGGCGTCAGATTTCCAAATTAGTTTCTCGATCGTTGGTAACTGCCAGCACTCTCCAACATCCACAACGACTATCACTGACCATCTGTCGTTTCCGCAATGACTCGGAAAATGTTCTCCGAAATCACACCAGTGGGCCCGCTGACTTGAACGGACTCGCCATCGGATGACTCGGAGACAGCCAGGTTGCCTATCACATCGACAGGCTTCACTGTTTCAGAAATGACAATTGCTGTTCGCAAAAAGTTGGTCGTGGTATTACCCGTCACCCTGACGCTGTCCGCCTTGCTTGCGGCCAATGCGTGTCGCCAACGATCAACTGTGTTATCAGAAAAGACCACTTGCGATCCCTCCTGAACCCAAGTCGCATAATTCGGTGGCCCCGGTCCTTTTCGAGGTCCATTACCCAAAAATTGATTGCCGAGTATTGTTGCAGATCCCTGCAGCAAAACGCCCGCCACACCTCCACCCTTGATCGTGTTTTTAAGAATGGTCGCGGAGGACCCACCTTTGATCGCGATGATCGGTGGCATACCACCACTACGTTCAAGAACGTTACCAATCAATTCCACTGTGGAACCGTCATCAACACCGACTGCAACCATAACGTTTTCAATGCAACGGTTTCTCGTCAAGTTGGCAACGGCGCCTTCCCTCACTCCGATTCCAGCACGTGCATTGCGATGGCAGTCGTTGTCATCAATCACCGCGATCGACTTGCTCTCAATACCGATACCAGCTTGTCCATTTTCGTCGCACTGATTCCCTCGGATCTCAACGTCTGCATGATCCTGACAACCTATGCCAGCAAGTTTATTGTTGCGGCAAATATTTCCAACGATGATTGCCCGGGCATGGGATCGCACCCCGATTCCGGCCATTTGATTTCCATAGCACTGATTGGCACGCACAACGGAATCAGCATTATCCTCAATCCCAATACCAGCCATGATGTTTTCGAAGCATCGATTATCGATAATGAGAGGCTTAGCCTCATCTTGTGATCCAATTCCGGACAACTGGTTGTGATGACAACGGTTGCCACGGATTACAGGTTCGGACTTGGACCGGCATCCGATTCCCGCCATTTGATTTCCGAAACACTCATTGTCTTCGATCAACGGTTTTGCAGCCGTACGACACCCGATGCCTGCCTCACGATTCCGAAAACAGAGATTCCCCCTAACGATCCCCGAAGCTTGTTCGCTAATTCCGATACCAGCTAACTTGTTGTCATAGCATTCGTTATCTTCAATTACCGGCTCGGTTTCCACGCCGGTTCGCACGCCAATTCCGGCACGGCGATTCTCGTAGCATTTATTTCCACGCACGATCGGTCGGGCCCCCTCGCTTATCCCAATTCCCGCCCTCAAATTCGAAAAACATTCATTGTCAATCACCAAGGTGGTTGCCCCGGATGCGTGGCCAATTCCCGCATAGAAATTTTCAAAACAACGATTAGACTCAATGACAGCAGAGCAACCCATCATCGCTCCAATCCCACCTCCCATATTTCGGTAGGCAACATTGTTGTGAATTCTTGGGGCAACGCGAATTCCATCCGCCCCCATCACGACAATCCCCGAATAACCAATGTGGTGCACGATGTTGTTGAATACTTCACAATTCGCGATACCGATCACACTGATCCCCGCGATACCGGGTTTACCAATATCATCATAGGATTGCTCATCACCCCCAGTGGCATGATGCTTGTCCCACAATGCATCGTCATAGCGGCCAACACCCGTCACGGTAAATCCATCGACGACGGAATCTTCCGCCATCAGGATACCGGGTGACTCAACATCTCCTTCAGAACCATCGATGATGGTTCGCTCGGCCCTTTTCAGACCCATACCGCCCAAGTCATCGTTGCCAATACTGCGAAGTGTCACACCCGACTTGAGCTTCACGCGTTCCCTGAACGTCCCCGGTTGGACCAACACAATATCACCACTCGATGCCGCATCTATGGCTCCTTGAATCGTTTGATAATCATTCGGAACGTTTATAGAGTCGGCCCTGAGATCGGCAATAAGTCCGATCCATAGGACGATCCCGACCATCCATTTCATACTCGAGCGACGATAAAAAAGGATCAACACCATTGACTCCTATTTGATTCCGAACATAAGAAAACTCACAACGAACCGTCATCTTCACCAACAGGTCAAACATGACATTCCTTGCTGCCACTACTCGATGTGACTGAACCATCAAAGCATTTGATCCACTCCCATTGGCGTCCAAGGTAAAATGATTGCTACTGAGCAACATCATCGGCAGAACAGGGAAAATCTTCCTCGTTCATTCCGACCAGGTTCATCACTTAGCAGAACGTAAAGGCCAGCAAAAACCTGCATCAAAGGCAGTGTTGACCGTACAGGAAAGAATCCATTCATAGACGCATCCGATTGACTCAGTGTAACGGAAGAAACGTCCTGCCAGTTGTTCCATCCCTGCCGGAAGTCTCAGTTTGCAAAGTTCAATCACCTTGATGAAGTAACCGGCTACATCGCTGCCTTGGTGTCAACAAGCCGCATGGCGAAAAAACAAGAGTTGATCTGCCTTGCCGTTAGCCTGTAAGCCAACCATTGAGAAAAAAGGCAACGAGTCGATCATCCGAGAAAAAAAGGGGTTTGAAATCAGCCAGCGGCCTCACCTAATCAAGTCATAAGGCGAACCCCAAAAAATCATTTAACCGACCTTCAATGTCGCCACCTCCAGTCAACGATGACCAGCATCCCTTCTCCCGCTCCCTAAACAATTAGTTCATCAAGGGGTCCCCGAACGGAGACTCCGTTCTGCTTCAACACCAAATCTTCATTTCCATAATGCGCAATGGGATTTCCGTATGCATTGAGAAGGGTCGTCCACCAATTCCCAATCGTGCGGCAGCCCTGTTCACCATACTTAGGAAATCGGATGTAACGGCCAGCGATGTTCAATTTACCACTGCAACCTCCGAGCACGACGTAGGGCCACTCCAAGCAGTCACCGTGGTGTTTATTAGACGCATCGCTGAAATAGATGATCATCGTGTTATCAAGCATGTTCCCGTCACCTTCAGGAACAGCTCTTAATTTGCCAGCCATCTGAGCGAGCAGCGATGTGTGGTGTTGTCGAATCAAGTCTCGACATTCCACTTGAGTTCGACTGCTCTCATCGTGTCCGATACCGTGATTGGGTTTTACCAAACCTAGGTTTTTATAAATCGTTGACAGGTTATCGAGTCGCAGGGTGACACAATTGGTAAGACCAGAGATAAGCGCTGCCGTTGCAATATCGAAATGAGCTTCCTGCCGAACTTCCTCGACTTCCGAGGTGAATTTATCAGTGAACTGAGGTGCCCCATCCAGAATACTACCCTTCATTTCTGTGAGCCGACTGTGTCGCACTTGAAGTTCTTCAAAAGCGTTTAGGTAAGCGTCCAGCTTGTCTTTTTCTGTAACAGGCACAGCTTTCTCTAATTTTTTGATGTCATCGACCATGAAATCAAAAAGGTTGCGTTGGATAGAGAACCGTTTCTGACCTTTGCCGTTAGCGGATACCGCTGAACCAAACAACTGTTCAAACGCCAAATCCGGACTGCCCTGAAACGGCAGCTCCTTGTTGGCTGCGACAGCGGTGATACCGGGATACATGGTTCCGCCGTACGACTTAGAAAGTGCCGGCCCACGAACAGCCAAGCCGACGTGACTAAAAGGCGCCGGACTAATCCTCGCCAACTCTGCGTCGGCTGTCGCACGAAGAATCGCACCACGGTTGTGCTCTCCACCGGTCATGTAGACGCCCATCGCACCGAACCAACTGCTGTGTCCTCCGCGACACATTTTCCCTGAGAGACCCTGGACAATGGAAAGCTGATTCTTGTACGGCTCTAACGCGGACATTGATTGTGGCAATTCAATATCAGCCATCGACAAATTGCGAGCGTCGTCACCTTCGAGAGACTTGGGGGTGACACCCTCTGGCACGATACCACTTGATTTTACGACAAAGACAAACCTCATCGGTCGCTTACTGGAGTGACCCTCAGCCTGCGCAGTGACCTGCTGAAGGAACGGACTCAGTAAGCCGCTGCCTGCCCCAAGGGACAATCGCTTCAGCAATTCGCGTCGGGTGGATGCCATGCCTTGATTCCTCGTTTTGAATTCTATTTACGGTATAGGAACGAATCAGACGTTAACAGAGAAACCAATAACTCGTTGAAACTCCCGCCGCTTTTCACATAAACTCGATCCGCCTCGATCAGCGTTGCGGAATCCGTCAATCTTTCGTTGCGACCCATAAAATAACGAAAGACATGCCTGATCATGGACTGCCTCACTCGTTCAGACTTAGCAAGCTGCTGGATCAATTCCAATGCACCATTGATTTCGCCATCCAACAGCTCATCCCCCGTACCCACCAGCATACCGGTTGAGTCGATTGACTTTGACGGAAAAGCACCATCCACCTTGGGAAGTTTATCGAGGAGTTCACGTGATCTGAAGCGCCCAAAATCGTCGTAGCTCTCGAAGGGATAGCCAAGCGGATTCATTTTCCGATGGCACCGCCAGCACTCTTGCTTCTCCGTCCCCGAGAGCCTCTCGCGAAGCGTCTTCGTATGATCCTCAGGAATTGTGGCATCAACCGTGATTGGGACATCCGGTACCAACCCGGCAAGCAACCGCTCTTGAATCCACTTGCCCCGCCGAATGGGATCGGTGGTGTCGTTGAGAGAATGTGCAATGAGCCAAGCCGGATGCGTCAACATTCCCGCACGATTCGGCCTCGCGTATGGCTGCGGCAACAGAAAATCCTGTTCGTCATCTGCAAGGTCGTAAACCATCGGGTATTTCTGGTAAAGAGGTTGCATGCCATGAAGCAGCTTATCTTCATCAGTGGTGTTTTTCCAATCACGAACCTCCTTCACAATCTGCTTGATGGCGCGAACGCTTCCGTTGAACCCCCTATTAAACTTATGAAGGTGATACTTCTTATTCAGCTGCCCCCAGTCATCCAAGCCAACAAGGTCCAACAACTCTCGCTGCTTCGACTCGGGAAAAATATCCTGATCAAGTTCTTGCTGGTTCCTAAGGTAAAAATCGTAAACTGTATTCCGAAACGTCTGGCGATTTAACAGAAAGTATTTATTGGAGGTCAACAACTGGCGAAAAACGTCCCTATCCTGCTCAAGCAGATTCAGCACAAAGAAGTCTGCATCTCTTTCATACATCTCCGGATAGTTCTCTCCGTAGTAAGAAAAACCACCCGAACGTTTCTCGTCCTTAAAAACTTTGTGTGCGTGCGAATAGCCAAAAAACTCCTGAAAGAACCTCAGTATTCGCGGTTTATCGATCGCCTTATCTGCCAACAATCGCTCCACTTGCTTCCGAACATCCTTGCGATCATCAAGCTGGTTCGAGCCAGCAGCAGTCAGCAGGGCTGCATCTGGCCTTTGATCCGTTAACGCGTAGGCGATTGCGAAGGACAACTCAACGGGAGAAAGCATTCTGCGACCATCATCCTCGATCTGACCGAGCCCAATTTCAATTCGATACACCGATTCGTGATGTAGCATGATTGCCATAAGGGTGAGCCGCAAAGATTCTAGACTCCCCGCCTCAATTGACGTTCGCCTAAACAGGTCAACGTATCGGTCCATTTCACTTGGCAGCGGATCTCGATAGACAACGCGGACAAAGTGCTCGGATAAGGCGATCCGTAACGGCTCATCGTTTGGACCTTTCTCAACTTCAGCGATCGCCTTCAGTTCAGACCTTCGCTCAATGAGTTTGTCAGCAGCATCGCCAGCATTCATCAGCAGCACGTCAACGACCGCAGAATCGGCAAAGAGAAGATTGGCGTAATCCTTTATCCCTTCCTTGTCATCAACGATGAAGGGCTGCCGCAGTGCTTGAGCATCAAAACCATAACGATTTTTTGTGTTCTCAAAAACCTTCGGGCTGGTTCTCCATAACCGCGCCGGTGAATACGGCTTGTCCAACACGTCTCCACTAAAGAGTTTCTGATGATTCACCAAGTTACCAAACTCAGGGCTATCAAGCTTCTCGAACAGATCAAATCTACGCCCAGATTTATCCAACTCCATCTGAATACGTTTCACGACCTCACCCTTCTCCACCTCGGTGGGCTGACTTTCACCCAAGGGGGGCATTTCCCCTAGAACCAGTTGGGTAAGAACGGATTCCCATCGTGATAAATCCGGATTCACGTTCAGCGGATCAAGCAGACTGACCAGGTCAATCTCCCCGGCAGGATCATCAGGGTTGTGGCAATCAATGCAATGTTCTCTTAGCAGATCAGCCACACCAGATTCGTACCATCGCTGGCCGCTTGCGTTGCTGTTGACAGTGACCGAATTGGTGCCGCCATCCCGTGCGAAAACCTTGAAATCATCGCACAGCCCCGCAACAGCGAACCACAGCAACCACGATAATAAAGGGCGAGTGAGAATGTGATGTCTCCGTGTTGTGAGTTGACTGAATCCATTGTAATTGATCAACCTTAATACGTTCAGGTCAAAAGCGTTCCTCTTCAAGGATCATGAATGTGTCAAACCTCAGCTTCCATGAGCCCCACGGGTGCGACACTAGCCACTGTTAGGGGTCGTCGTCTGCCCGCCGTGCCAAGACCACTATTCAACCAAGCAGGCAAAGCAAGCGGTGACACTGAATTATCGCTCGCGGGAACAACTGGGTCGATGCAGGCGATTCAACCCAAATCCTAAGTACGAATAATGAAACCAGACTGCCAACCGAAATCGCGTTGGCCCGACCGACAAGACAACGTTAAGTTAAGAACCGATTCATGGATGATCAGTTTCAATCACCAATGAGACATCAAGACCAGGATGTTTAGGTCAGAACCCATCGAAACTCTCTCAAATGCCTTCCCAAATCACTTCGATCAAAACGGCATCACTCTGCACCCACCAACCACAACGTGAACCCACAGATTCTAATTTGGTGACGAACATTTCGGCAATCAACTTTTATCAGATCGAATTGCCCGAAACAAAAGCACGAGGACTCAAACACTATTGGGATTCTCGGCTCGTCGATTCCAATTCATTTAGTTCCATTCCCAACACTCAGGGTGGACCAAAATCCAAATCAGGAAGCAGTGTTAACCGAAACAATCAACCACTGTCAGATGAGTTCACTGATTGGCTTTCCGTTCTCTTGCACAGCAAACAGTGGCCTCCCTCGATCGTCTTCGTAAGTGAGATCCATTGGCACGCCCATATGTCGATAAATCGTCGCAGCAAGGTCACCAGGCGTGACAGGCCGCGTCTTAATGGCTCCACCATCAGCATCTGTTGAACCAATGATTTGACCATGCCGCATTCCTCCACCAGCCAAGCACATACTCATCACATGAGGCCAGTGATTTCGACCATCCGTGCTACCCTGCGTGCCTAGTTGAGGCGTGCGGCCGAACTCGCCCATCGCGATCACCAACACCTCGTCCAACATGCCTCTTTGTTCAAGATCAGATACCAAGGTGGTAATCAGGTGATCGAATAACGGAAGAAGCGGACGCAAGCCTTTCGAAATACCACCATAGGGAGGAATATTATCACCGTGGTTATCCCAAGTCCCCGAGGCGGTGTGGTAACTCAGGTCAATGGTGACAAAAGCGGTCCCCGCCTCGACAAGCCTTCTTGCCAACAAAGCCTGCTGGCACCACAGATGGTCGCCATATCGATCCCGAATTGCGGAAGGCTCAAGATCAAGGTTCAGTGCTTTTTGAACGCGACCACCAGTCAGCATATCCATTGCTTGCTGTTGATAAGAATCCATGGCATTCATCATTCCCGAATGATCCAACTCCCGCCGCATGTGATCCAACTCGCGAAGCAATCCAAGTCGTTGCTGCACGCGTTCAAAGCTTAAATCACGAGGCATGCGAAACATTTTTGGATTGCTTCGCTTACCACTGTCTTTTCCAACCAGATCGTACACCGGAAGGCTTGCGGCCTGATTGGCATTAAAAGGATTGTGCTCGCGACCCAAGTAGCCGGCATAAGCAATGTGTGAACGAGAACGCTCGAATGCGATATACGGCGGTACGCTGGCATGGTTTGACCCCCTGTGCTTTGCGATCACTGAACCAATGGCAGGGTATTGATCTCCCCTCGGATTCACTCTTGGGGCGGCCTCACGGTGTCCAGTTTGCATCACCATGTTGGGTTCGTGACTGCTGTGACGGCAATCCACCGATCGAATAATGCTAAACTTGTCGAGCATAGCAGCCTGAAGAGGCAAATGCTCACAGATAAACTCGCCCGGGATCGCAGTGGCAACGGGTGAAAAAGGCCCACGATTATCACTCGGTCGATCGGGTTTCATGTCCCACATATCAATGTGGCTCGGACCACCGGTCATCCAAAGCAAGATAACGCTTTGATTTGGTTTAACCACACCGCTGCTGGTCGAAGCGGTCGCTCGCTGCTTTAATAATTGCGGCAAGCTTAGGCCAGCGATACCAGACAATGATGCTTTCATCATGTTTCGGCGACTTGAGAAACACAGCCCCTCTCGTACGGTTCCGCCAAAAGAACCAAACGCATGTGTTTCGTGCCCGCCCTCGCAGGATCGCTGATCATTCATTATCAACTCCAACCAAATGGCGTCAAACGGCGAGACTGTCAGAAACTATTCGCAATCACTGATATCTATCAACGGGTGCCAATCACTCATTTCAAATCAATTCTCCACAAGAGGTACCGGTCGTCCTTCGTTGATACTTCGTATGGCGGTCTCGATTATTTGCTGGCCAATCCTGGAAATCGCCGGCGACAAAGGACCTTCAATCGGCAAATGATCGCCCAGTCGCGTCAAGACATACTCAATGCCGTTTTTCTCACCCACTGGCAGGTCCATCACCGGATGATCATAGCCTTCGGGGTGTTGACTCGTCTGCACGCGAACCGTGGATTCATAATCATAACTCGCGATCGTCCCCTTGCTGCCGCAAATGACAAATCCACACTTTGGTTGCGGCTGATGTACCCATGGGTCTGTGAACGTCCCCCAACGCGTCTCAAACTTTGAAAGTCCGTTGGCGTATCGAGCAATGGTAATACTATGTTCGTCTACTTCCACGCCGGACGCAGAAGCCGCAACGGAGGTCACGTCGATTGGTTTCTGACCACCATTGAACCAAGTCCCCAGGGTGACACCATAACCCAAATAATCACGCAATGAACCGCCTCCGGATTCTTGCTTGTACCACCAGCTTTCCTGCTTGTCCTTAATGGTGGGTCGATATTCGACTTTGTCAGCACCGTGGTATAAAGGTCCTCGATTTCCGCCATGATAGTGAACTTCAAGCACATCACCAATCAACCCATCTGCGATCAATCGCGAGGTCGTGTAATGACTTCTATCCCACCTTGCCGGCCAATTGATGATTAATTGCTGCTCTGACTCTTTAACCGCGGCGATCATTCGATCGGCATCCTCCAAAGATGCTGCAAATGGCTTCTCGACAAACAGATGGGCGCCGTAAGGTGCGATCGACTCGGTCCACTGAGCATGTTCACCTGTGGGAGGACACAGAATGACAAGATCAGGCGTGGTGGATTCCATGCACCGTCGAAAGTCGTTGAAAACTAAATCATCCGAAAGCGACAGAGCCCCTATCGCCTCCCTCATTGCATCTTGGCTTTCATCACAGATCGCAACAATTTCAGCATTGGCATGATTCTCTACGCATCGCAAAAGGTCGCCCATATGCATGTGGGAAAAGTTCACACCGGCAATCCGCCAATTTTTCTTCACTTCAATTCGCCCTTTCTATTTACAACCTTCAATCGATCCTCATCCGCTCGCAGTCGCTAACTGACTTCAACCCCGCAACCATTACCCAGCTAAAGTTTAATCGATTTCAAAAACAGCAGACTACAATATCGGTGCATTCGAGCATTGGCAGCCCGGCATTTCCCATCAAAACCATGCCTTCATACACTTTCCATCAATCTTACATAAAGAATTTGACTGGAAGAAATCCGAAACAAAAACAAGTTCGCCCGCTCACGCTTTCGAATTCGAATCACGAGGCCGCCATATCATCGCAGTCCCCAATTCAACAACCTATTCAAATTCGTCGGTTCCCAAGGACGCGCTGCTAATTTGATCCGTCGAAACATCTCTCAAAGCAAAAGTTGACCAACAGAAACCTCAGCTTGCTTCGGCAATACCTTCGTTATCACAGCGAGCAATGCCTGGAACTGCCTCAATATTCAATCGACTGGCGGAGCACCTGCGTTTTGCAAGATGCCGGGTCGATCGATAGACAGAGAGTTTAATGTCCCCACAATTCCGCTCGCGGCACCAATCAATGCACTCGACTTAGAGGGCTCTGCATTGTGTCTGACTCCATCCCAAGAGACGTCCAAGAAATCCGAAAGCCCATTACCACGAATGTAACCACCCGCTATTCCGCTAACGTCACCTAGCACCACATTTCCCCGCACCATGACCCCTTTTGACCCGCTGGGAAAACGAACCGCCTCGCCACCTTGCGTATAGACCGCATTATTGGCGAACACCATTCCTGAACGATTGCCCCAACTTGATAGATTCGCACCGCGTCGACTTGAAACAATCGTGTTCTGTATGAAGGCGAGATTTCTGGTCTTTCCTTGATGATCGGTACTTGAAAAACCTGAACCTGCCCCCGAAATCAAAACATTGTGAAATACTATCGCTTCCCCTTGAACCTGCATGACGTTGTCCCCGCTTCGATAACACATATTTTTCTCGACCACATTAAGTCCATTGCCAGCAGTGCCGTACACAATCAGACATGGGTATTGTGTGTCGTGAATTCGATTCCCATAGATCCAGTTGTGATGTGACCCCTGCTTTAATTCAATGCCGTCACCCTGTTTTCCGGAACAGTCATGCACTTGGTTACGAGCGATGACAGAATACGACATCACCGCCGATCCGTGATTCCCCCCCAAATACATCGCTTCAGCCGTTGCCCCCGGTGCGTTGAAATGATGAAAGTGATTATCGGTGACAAAGAAGTGACTCGTATCACGTGAGTTCGTCGTGATACCCTCGCCGCCACTATCGTGAAGATGACATTGATCCAGCCAAAGATGGTGGCAATCATAAAATCGAATAAGTGTTGATCCTCCAGTGAATTCAAGATGACGTAGGCATAGAAATTTTGTCTGCGAAAATTCACCAACATTCAAGACATTCTGCCTTGAGTCGGGACGCGTGATGACCGGAAAATGGTCGGCATCAGCACCCACAATCCAGATTGGATCGCCCTGCGTTCCGTTAAGGTCTAAATTAAACTTCCGTGCGATCGAGTAACGACCGGGTCCGATTTCCAAGCGGTCGCCGGCAACCAATCGATGCATCGCACCAGCTAAGACCACGCCGTTTTCTTGTGAACTCAGGCTGGGATCATAAGAGACCTCGATGACTCGCTTCGGCTTTTGGTTGGCCCAATCGGGTTGCAATTCACCAATCAACCAGGGTGCCGTATCACCTGCCAGAACATTGGAACCCGCCAGAAAAATCATGGGAACAACAATATTTTTGACGAAGCTTTCCATATCATCCTCAAATGGCTTTCAGAGACGCATTTTGACAAACAGGCTCAAACGGTGGACATCATGTTAACGGGTCCCAAGGACCACGTTGCCAAGGCAGGCTTTTATCCAGCCGAGCCTTTCTAAAGCGAGACCGCCAAGTTACTGCAGGCAATCATTTGACTCAAAGCAATCGTAAATGATTAGCGTTTATCGCACCGGAGATAGCATTGGTCCGCGATGTTATTTTTGATTGAAGTGCCGAGACAATGGCAGCATCCACCCGAGGCAGAAACTCTCAGCTGTGGTGGTTGCGAGAAAGACTTTAGAACGTTTGCAGCCTGCCATAAGAATAACATTCCCAACACCCGCATCGCTAGGCTGCCCAGAATGCCCCAGGCTCTGCCTCATACTCTGCCTCATACTCTGCTACCGACCCCATGTTTCCATCTCACGACCTGCCGCTTGAATCACGAATATCCAACGAACAACGCCCCACAACAGATGACGCATCGCGGGCAAAAACGGGTCCGGTCAGAATAACAAATGCATTGACAAGAAAAAAGCGTTGTTAAACCGAGGTTTAACAACGCTGTAAATTCGTTCAAGTGCAACTGGAAGCTGACGTGCGATGAAGATGGCAAGGAAGCCTACTCAGCTGTCGCCGCAGAATCCTCTGAATCAGCCTCGTCTTCCTTGTCAGATGAGGATTGCTCCTGAGCCGCCGCGGTTGCGATCGCTTCGTCTAGCTGACGCTCGGACTCTTTGCGGTCTTCTTCCGACTTCTGTAACGCCTTGGCAATGTCCTGCATTTCGGTTGTTACAGAAACCAGCTGCTGTTCGGTGCTGTTCAGTTTTTGACTAAGCGACTTAACCTCTGACTGCATCTTCGATTTAGCTTGCTCCATCATTGCAAGTTTTGCATTCATGTCAGTCATAGCCTTAGCGTGTGCAGCTTCTGACTCCTTCTTCTTTGCAAGCTGCTGCTGGTTTCGCTTGTTCGCTGCTGCCAGTTTTTCCTGCGTGGCTTGCCTTTGCTTCTTCGCCTCTGCAAGTTGCTTCGAAGTCAACTCAACCTTAGACGTCAAATCTGCAATCAACTTTTGATTTTCAGAAATCACTGCGTCCTTACCCTGCAGTGTTCCACGCATCTTGGCAATAGAATTCTTCTGACGATCAATCTCAGTTTCGCGTTGGCTGATCGTTTCTTCGCGATCATCAACAGTCGATTGCAACGAAGCAATCTCTTTATTCTGGGAACTAACGTGCTGTTTCAGTTCCAAGCTCTCTCGGTACGATCCGATCCGTTTCAGAATCGGCAGTCGACCCAAAAAGTTTTTCGCATCCGCCTGACTTGACGCGAACATCACAATGATGAGGAAGGCAATCGTCGTGTTAGATAGCCGATTCATTTTTTTCTTTGGTGGTAAAAGTGATCTCTGGAATTTCAAAAAGGAAAACCGGACGCAATAGCTTAGTACAAAACCCCTAACCGGCAAGAATTTACACCGTGTTTTTTCTACACTAGGCGAAGTCGATGGCTAAATAGTCTTCAAATTTCAACTTTATCAATTAGGCCGATTTTATGCTCTGGAACCATCAAATGCATCAAGCTGGCTGACGCCCGATGAAAAATTTTTGACCGCCACAACCGGCGTCATTTCCTCCATTCCGGTATTTCTGGGCATCATCCAGCTACTTTCCCGCTGAACAAGAACGGGACGCATTCAATCAGCGGCAGATTGCCAAAAAGAAGTCAGAACGGGGGAAATTGGCCGACCGGGTTCTGAAAACAAATGGATTCAGTCCAATGGAATCACAGTCATTTGGTGACCTATTAAGGATCAGACCACGAACAGGCAGGGACGCCCAGACTGAACTAACCTTTTGAGCGATTCTCTTCCATCGAGAAAATAATTCTTTCGCGACACTTGGGATGCGAAGCTCGCGTTTCGTCAGCTATGACAACCACCCTCGCGGTGTACCGCTTCATCATCTGCCCAGGTGTTCCAACTTGCAGTCATCACCTCCCTTCAGACGCAGTCGCGTTTCAAGATGAAAAGTGAAAGACAGGACAGCTAGCACCTTGAGTCAAACCTTACTGGTCGAATTACCCAACCTCTGCGCGCTAAGCGAGGATATCGTGCAGAACGCTGCCCTCATCCGTTGGGCCTATCAATCGCTGATCGAGACCTTGATAAGGAAAGTTGAACTCGTGTGGGTTGATCCCTAACTGGTGCAGAATGGTTGCCTGAAGGTCACGAACGCTCACTGGATTTTCAGCAATGTAATACCCAAGCTCGTCAGTCTGACCCAACATACCCGGCTTGATGCCTCCACCAGCCATCCACATTGTGAACGCGTGCGGGTGATGGTCACGGCCAATAAAACCGGGCTTCAGTTCTTTGTTGACATTATTCTGCATCATCGGCGTTCGGCCAAATTCACCACCCCAGATGATTAGCGTTTCATCAAACAATCCGCGTTGTTTCAAATCAGTTATCAGAGCGGCAATCGACTGATCAATTTGCGAGGTCTTGATTGGCAACGTTTCATCAATTGACTCACCGAGTGAGGAACCATGATGATCCCAACCCCAGTCATACAACTGGACAAAACGCACGCCGTTTTCCACCAGTCGTCGAGCCAGCAGGCAATTATTTGCAAAGGTTGGATCATCACTTTTATAGAGCCTTCTCGGATCTGCCGCAGATTCAGCCTCAGAAATATACCCAGGCTTTGCTCCGTACAAGTCCAACGTTTTTTGAGATTCACGGCTGATGTCCATGACCTCTGGAACAGAGACCTGCATACGAAAAGCAAGTTCGTACTGCGAGATTCGCGTCAAGGTTTCAGGGTCGCCAACCTTCTCGTGCTGAAAGCGATTCAAATCGCTGATGGCATCGAGCGTTTTGCGACGAGACTTCCGACTTAAACCATCCGGATTGGATAAGAAAAGAATGGGGTCGCCGCCGTCAGTACGACACTGCACACCTTGATAAACGGTGGGTAGAAAACCGCTACCCCACAACGACTTCCCAGCGCTCGGTGTTTTACCGCCTGAGGAAAGAACGACAAAGCCTGGAAGATCCTTATTCTCACTACCCAAACCATAGGTCACCCAGGAACCCATCGAAGGATAGCCAAGCAACGAGTTACCGGTCTGCATGAACAACTGCGCCGGAGAATGATTGAACTGTTCGGTGTGCATCGACCGGATGATGCACAGGTCATCAATCACTTTGGTTAAATGAGGAAGGTGATTACTGACCCACTGTCCATTCTCACCATGTTGCTTGAATTCACATTGCGAGCCCAACATTTTGGGAACACCCTTGATGAACGCGAACCGCTTACCTTCCAGATACTCTTGAGGGCACTCGGTATTGTGCAGTCTGCCCAAAGCTGGCTTGTTTTCGAAAAGTTCAAGCTGCGAGGGAGAACCTGCCATGTGAAGGTAGATGACTGACTTCACTTTCGCCGGAAGAGAAACGCCTTGTTGCTCAGCTGATGAATCGGAATTCAACAATGAGCTCAACGCCATTGCACCAAACCCCATTCCGGCCTTGCCGAAAAAATGACGACGGGTTTCAGCGCGTACTTTTTGCAGAGAAATTGGAAGTGTGTTCATTGGCTTCACGGCTTTGTCAAAAATTCATCGAGGTTTAGCAGCACATTTGCCAAGGCAATCATTCGGGGATCACCACTATCCAGCCCGGCAGCAGCGAGCATTCTTTCTTTTTGAGTCGAATCAAAATCCAGCGACTGATAAAGCATTTCCAGTCGATCGACCTCACCCGAGGTTGCATCTCGGTAGAGTGTCATCCGGATTCCTTCAGCAATCTGCTGGGTCAACCGATTCGACGAACTGGTCATGCGAACCGAAAGTGCACCGGCCGCCTCTAAAAATGCAACATCGTTAAGTGTGACCAAAGCCTGAAGCGGCGTATTGGTGCGAATCCTGCGGATCTGACAAACCTCTCCACTACCTGAATCAAAGGTGGTCATGGCCGGGTAAGGACTAGTTCGTTTCTTGTAAGTGTAAATCGCGCGACGGTAACGATCTGGCCCCGTCGCGTTCTTCCATTTTTCTCCGCTGTAAGTTGTTTTCCAGATACCATCAGGTTGCGGAGGCATTACCGAGGGTCCTCCCAGCTTCGTCGTCAGTAGTCCAGAGACTGCAAGTGCTTGGTCACGTACCATTTCAGCGGAGAGCCTAAATCGAGGTCCGCGCGAGAGCCAGTCATTACGAGGATCTATGGCCAGCTTGTGATCAGTAAAAGCAGCACTTTGCTGGTAGGTTTTCGACAGAACAATTTTTTTCAACAACTGCTTTCTCGACCAACCGTTCTCGCGAAACTCGACAGCAAGCCAATCGAGTAGATCAGGATGGGTGGGATAAGAGCCTTGTGTTCCAAAGTCCTCCTCGGTCTCAACCAGACCCTTCCCAAATATCTTGGACCAAAGGCGATTAACCGCAACCCTGGCAGTGAGAGGATTTGATTCGTGCATCAGCCACCTCGCAACGCCCAGACGATCTTGCAACGACCCCTCCGGCAATGCACCAAACGCCGAGGGAACTGCAGGTGAGACAAGATCAGATTGATCCAGAAAATTCCCGCGAATGTGCACACGCGTCTCACGACGCTTCCCAGCGGCGAGTTCTCTCATGATCGGAATATTGGGAACCTGTGATCGCAGCCTCTTAATCGCATCGCGATTGGTGCTGATTTTCTCCGCTAACTGCATGGTCGCCGGAAAAACCTCTCGCCGAAAAACATCTGACAAACCAGTCGCTGCATCCAGATCAGGTCTTAACCAGTTGATCGGATGCACGCTGGTGCTAACAAGGAACTCATCCAGCAACAAGCCTTGTCCGTATTCCTGTTCGAGAGTCAGACGAATCCTCCTTCCCTCTTTTCTCTCAATCGGCTCCGCAAAGTCGAAGATGGCACAATGGGCATCGGATGCCTTGGGAGAAAAAGCCCATCCAGCATCAAAATTTCCATCAATCGCTCGAGTCACCTCCCAACCTTTCTGTGAGAAATCCGCCCGAGGATTTTTCAGCTTGATCAGACTCGGCTGAAGATCAGAATCAATGATTTCGACCGTCAACTCGCGGAGTGCCACATTTTTATCAGGCCATTTACCGTCAGACTTTTTTGGGCGGGTGTCGATCCGTAAAGAGGTCAGGGGCTGCGTACCAACGGGCAAATCGAGCGTCAGAATCCAAGTGTCTTTTTCTGGAAGCTCCGCTTCGACTGAGAATTCGCCAGCTTCATCTTGATTCAATTGCAGATCGTGCTCGGAGTGAAAGTCTGACTTCACAAGTGGAACCCACAAGGGAGTTGTTTCGAAGGACTTCATCCAAACTGCAATGGCTTCGTCAAATCCATTTCGGGGATTCTGAAACCGTGATTGCAACTGCATCAATTCGCCATCCAGCTGATCTAATGCAGTCCGCTGCGCAACGGTGGGGCTCGCGACAGTGGGTGGACTTCGATCCGAATCTTCTGTCTGATTAAAAAAGGCAAATAGTTGGTAGTAGTCAACTTGGCTGATTGGATCATATTTGTGGGAATGACATTTGGCACATCCCGCCGTCAAACCCATCCATACCTGCATCGTTGTATCAACACGATCTTTGACCGCTGCGACTCGAAACTCTTCGTCGTCTGTCCCCCCCTCATCATTCTCCATCGTGTTGCGATGAAAGGCGGTTGCAAGGACTTGCTCAGCATTAGCGTTGGCAATAAGGTCCCCCGCTAATTGGTCAAAGGTAAACTGGTCAAAGGGCTGATCGCTATTGAACGCTTGAATGACCCAATCGCGATATCGCCATATCGTTCTCTCACGATCTTTTTCATATCCCTTCGTGTCAGCATATCGGGCTAGATCGAGCCACATTCTCGCCCAATGCTCACCATATGCATCGCTGCCAAGCAAATCATCAACCAAAGCCTCATAAGCTTCGTCGCTTGGATTGGAAAGGAAAGCATTGGCCTGCACCTGCGTTGGAGGCAATCCCGTTAAATCCAACGCAACCCTTCGCAATAATTCGAACGGTTCCGCAACAGCGTTTGGACTGAGATTGTGCGTGAGAATTTTCGCATGGATAAATCGATCGATAGGATGCGAAGACCATGAATTATCCCCGGGAACATCCGGTCTTGTCGGCGGCGTGAATGACCAATGAGATGCATACTTCGCTCCTTCCGCTATCCACTGCTTCAAAGCCAAGGACTCAGCAGCGGTTAATTTGCCTCCTGAATCAGGCGGTGGCATCACAACATTGGCGTCTTTTGAATCAATCCGAATGACCATCTCACTTTGGTCGGGAAACCCAGGCTTGATGGCCCCTCCTTCAACTGCTGAATCTCGCAAATCCAAACGCAAGTCTGCTTGTCGTGCTTCCTCATCACGACCGTGACATGCAAAACAGTGTTTAGCGAGAATGGGTCGAACAACTCGGTTAAAACGATCCAATTCGTCAGCAAGCAGAAATTGATCAGCAAGTAATAATCCAGCAAGTTGCAGACTAAAAAACACTCTCAAGAAAAAACGACTTCGGTCCATCGTGATTATCAGAAACCAAATGAGGGCAAGTGGGGTCAGAATTTATGACAATCCTACCCGCTGCCTTAGCTCGCGTCTCGCTCACCAACGAAGAACCGGCAAAAAATCTAATCCACACAGAATCCACAGTCACGGAAACAGAATGTGATCACCGCCTGGGTGTCGGAAACTCATCCACAACCAGCCGATTCCCTACCGCTTGCATTTCCCAAACGCACCAAACGCCTTTTAATGATTCTGGACGGTTGTGAACTCACTGAATCAGCAGAACAATCGTAACCCGCTCCAAAAGGCGTATGAAAATCGATCGATGCGAGTGACTCCTGGACCAATTGCCGTCATAATGCGACTCAGCATCCACTTGGATTCGAGTTTTAACCAGCCAACTAACACGGCCTGGGTGCCAAGAAACAATTCCGGCCCCGTTGAATGCAAATCCTCCCCTAGCCTCTGACCAAGAAAAACGTTCAGGTGCTTTCCTCCCTACCAAAACCATCAATGATCAAACGCTTACTTCCGCTTGTGTTACTGACTTTGATCGCGCCTCTGACATCAGTGGCCCAATCACCTCGCCCATTGCGCGCACTATTAATCACCGGCGGCTGTTGTCACGATTATGCCAATCAACAGAAAGCGATCAGCGAAGGAATTCAGTCACTGGCGAATGTTCGTGTCGACGTTTACTGGACTGACAATTCCACAACGGCTCCAGTCTTCCCACTGTATTCCAAATTGAACTGGGCAGAAGACTACGACGTGGTGATCCATGATGAGTGCGGAGCGAGCCTTGATGACCCAGCGCTGGTCAACCGGATCGTTCAGGTTCATCGTCGTCTTCCGGCGGTGCACTTACATTGCGCAATGCATAGTTTTCGCACTGGTGGTGATGAATGGTTTCGCCATCTTGGACTTCAATCCAGTGGGCACGGTCCCCAGCAACCTATCAGTATCAGTTTCAATCAACCTGCTCACCCGATCACCTCCACTCTTGAAGACTGGACGACAATTCCAGAAGAGCTCTACAACAACGTCAAGCTCCATGGTGCCCAATCTCTGGCAAGCGGCAAGCAAATTATCCCCGGAGAAAAACCTCGGGTCGCAGAAGCAATGGTTGCTTGGACCAATGAAACGCAAGGCGCCCGCAGTTTCAGCACAACCCTCGGACACAACACCCAGACAGTGCAGGACGCAAGGTACCTAGAACTAATCACCAGGGGCCTTCTGTGGGCATGCGGGAAACTGAACCAAGAATACCTGGTTCCCTACTCAGGCGAACAATCCACCGTCTTCATTGACAAGAATCTCTACAAATCGAAAGACGGTCTTGAACTAGGCGCAATCCCCGATGGATCAACTCTGACCAAAGTGTTCGCAACCAGCACTCAAAACGGACACCCTGCCTATCACGCAATTGATGGTGATCCAGAAACTCGATGGTGCGCCAACGGCGACTCTTACCCTCAAGCAATCACTTTGGAACTTGAGGACCAATACTTGCTAGAGAAGATCAAGATTGATTGGGAATTTGAAGATCATCAATACCGAGTCAAAATTGAAGCGTCCAATGATTCCAAAGACTGGCAATCATTGCATGAAGGCGTCGTTCAGGGCAGTTCTCTGATCAATCTATCCAACGCAACCAAAGCAAGAATGATTCGCATCACAGGACTGCAGTCGATAGACGGTGGGTGGTGCAGCATCAAGGAAATCGCGGTTAACGCTGAGGGCATCAAGAAACTTTGGCCTGCTGATCCCGAGAACAAGAACGAATTCAAACCTTTACAGGCAGATCGTTATGAAACATCCGGAAACTTACCTCCTCAGATTAAATCCCTGACGCGCGAACAAGAACTGGCCCTTCTCAAAGACGTGACAGTCCCTGATGGATTTGAAGCCACTTTGTTCGCGACGCCGCCCGCGGTCAATTACCCAGTCTTCGTCGCATCCTCGGTTGATGGAGTTCTCTATGTCAGCTCTGACGGAAATGGCTCCTTGGGTCGCGATCCATCCCGGGGCCGAATTCTTCGCCTGCGGGATCTTGATGGTGATGGACGTGCTGATGAGTCCAAGGTTTTCTGCGAAATTGATGCTCCTCGCGGACTGCTCTGGGATCGTGATCGCCTGTTTGTGATGCATCCGCCCAACTTAAGTGTATTTTTCGATCATGATGGAGATGGGGTGGCTGACGAGCAGAAGACGCTCGTAAAAAATCTCGCGTTTGGGTACGACCAACGCCCCGCTGACCACACCACCAATGGATTGTCCATTGGGGTCGACGGCTGGCTGTACCTAGCGGGAGGTGATTTTGGATTCATTGACGCCCAAGGGCGTGATGGAACGATCGTCACGCATCGTGGTGGAGGCGTGTTACGGGTCAGACCGGACGGAACGCAACTGGAAATTTTCTCAACAGGCACGCGCAACATCCTTGAGGTCGCCATTAGCCCCGAGATGGAAATGTTCGCCAGAGACAACACGAATGATGGCGGCGGCTGGGATGTCAGACTGCACCATTTCACTGGAAACGAAGACCACGGGTATCCGCGCCTCTACAAAAACTTCAACAATGAATGCGTACAACCACTCGCTGACTATGGCGGAGGATCAGGTTGCGGTGCCGTTTACATCGCTGAACCAGGGTTCGGCCGATGGGGTAATGCTCCATTTACAGCAGACTGGGGAACCGGTGCGCTCTACCACCACAAAGTCACGCGGAACGGATCGAGTTTTTCCGAATCCTCCGCGCCGCAACCTTTTATCAAATTAACTCGTCCAACGGATGCCGATGTTGACGGCAACAGCCGTATCTATTGCGCAAGCTGGCGTGGCGCAACATTTAAATGGAATGGACCCGATGTGGGTTACATCGTTTGTGTGCGTCCAACCGATTACTCACCGGAACCGATGCCTAATTTCGCATCACTTAAGTCGGACCAACTCGTGGAACAATTTGACTCCCCGAGTCACCGCCGGCGATTGGCTGCCCAAAGAGAACTTTTCTACCGCGGCGACGAACGATACGAAATGCTGCATCATCGCGCAATCCAGGGGCGCCCTGAAATTCGCAATCTACTTGACCGCCTGCAAACCAATGCATCCGACACGGAATGTATCGAAGCACTGAGCAGCGCGGATCAGGTTGTCGTTCACACCGCCGTGCGATGCCTCGCTAGCCGTAAAGCGTTCACTGCATGTTTTGAAGCTGCTGACCGCGATTTTGCAGCGATCGATCCGTTGCATCGCGCATTATCAATGATGCATTTACCCGCAGTCGTTACCGGACTCATCGATCGACTTCCCAAGGCCGCAGGTGTCAAAAAACGAGCCATCCTGAACACGCTTTGCCGCTTGCATTACCAAGAGGGTCAGTGGAAAGGCAACTCTTGGGGCACACGACCAGATACGCGTGGCCCCTACTATCAACCAGAACCTTGGGACGAAACAGAGCGAATTGCAGAGACCCTTCAAACAGCTTTGACTCAGGCGACTCCATCGGTTGCAGCAAATCTGGTTCGCGTGATGAGGGCCAATCGTATTGAATCCAATAATGCGATTAGCCAACTTGCACACTTAGCAATCGAAAACGATGAACTGATAGCCCCCGCTCTAGAACAACTGACATCCGTGTCGTCACTACCGAAGATCACCAGCCAACTGCTGCAAAAAGTCGCAAAAACTGACCAATTCGGACCGGAGGTCGACATGAACGGCATTCGAATAGCATCGAGAATGAGGGAGCAAATGGCATGGCAGACGTTGAATACACTCCTGAATCGTTTCTGGGAAAACCCGAACAAGAAGCGTTGGGGAAAAACCATCAACGAAGCACTTAACCAATCACGAGTACTCGACCAATTGTTCGCTGCCCAAACCACTGAAGGCATCAATGAATTCAAGACGACCAAAGAATCAGTAAGCCCCGCAACCGATATCCTCTTACTCACCATCGCATCCCGTAAAGATGCAAGTCCGGAATCTCGCAGCAAAGCACAAGATTTAATTGCTCTTGGGATCACAAAAGTCAGCAGACAGAAATCACTGATACAAGTTGCAAGCTGGCTCGGAAACCACCATCTTGATGCAGCGATTTGGAATCTTCAGTCAAGTGATGAGCAAACGGTGGCGAAGCTCGCTAAACAAGCTGTCGATTCGCTTAAAATAAAACCACCACATCAAGACCGCAGTCCCTTGCTTAAAAACCTCTCCATCGAAAATGCGCTTTCAGGCATCGCAAACACCAAAGGCGATGTCGCGATTGGAAAAGCAGTTTTCGAAAAAGCGAATTGTGCTGCGTGTCACACCATCGCTCAAGACCTGACTCAAAGGGGACCCTACTTGGGCAACATCGCGAAAACCTACAAACGGCAAGATCTCGCGGTTGCCATCTTGCTGCCGGAAAAGACTATCGCACAAGGGTTCTCAACGAATTCGTTCCTCACTTTTGACGGCAAAGTCGTCACGGGATTCGTAACCGATGAACAAAATGACCGAGTGATTTTGCGTGATCAGAATGCAATGGAATATGTGCTAATGAAAGACGATATCGAGGTCAGGAAACAATTAACGACCTCGATGATGCCCAGTGGTATCCTGAAGGAGTACACGACGTTTCAAGCTGCCTCCTTGCTGGATTACTTGATCAGCATTTCAAAAAACTGACACAATTGCCCTCGGAGTCCTCCATCCTTATCCACGTATTCTTATTGCCTCAATGAGAAAAGTCAGATGATGAATTACGCTTTCGTTGACTCACCACTTCTCCGAATTGGTAAGTGATTTATCTGATCGAAGCACCGACTTTGCCGGACCTCGTGGTGAAAACAACCAACACAAATTAGAATCAAATTATCGGAACAACATGTCCGACATTGGCATGGCAGCATAGGTAAATGGAAGACGGGATGATGAATCATGTTGCAAGTCAGATTTTGATGCGATCCAGTTGCTTCTCTCTGATAATACTTGCTGCCTCACTGAATCTGTCGAATGCTTCCGACTCATTGATACGCTCTTTGGACCTCAATGATGGAGACAGCATCGTCTTTCTCGGCGATTCGATTACCTATCAAACGCACTACTGCGAATACCTTCGCAGCTTCTTCCATACTCGTTATCCCGACAAGCGTCTTTCTTTCATCAACGCAGGTATCCCGGGAAATCGCGCCGGCGATGCGGTGCAACGATTCGAACAGGACGTTAGCCGCTTCAATCCCACAATCGTGATGATCATGTTCGGAATGAATGATGGTGGCTACCAACCGCTGGATAATGAGGTCCGCCTGAGTGAGTACAAGAAGACGATGCTGAAATTGATCAATCAGTCCCGTGAGATCAACGCCAGCCCAGTCATCATTTCCCCGACACCGTTCGATGGAAAAACAAATCAGTCCAGGCAAGAAGACCCAAGTTATCGATTTCGAGGCAAACCTTTCTTCCCTGATTACAACCTGGTGATGGCCCACTACACCGCCTGCTGTCGGCAGATTGCACAGCAAGAGCAAGTTGTGTTCGTCGACCTACATTCACCCTTAAACAACTTCCTTAACCAGAAACGCCTCTCCTTTGCTGATTACACGTTGATGCCCGATGCAATCCACCCTGATCCGGCAGGACACCTTCTGATGGCGTTCGAAATCCTCAAACGCCTCGACCCAGAACGCGAAAATATTGGCAGACTGTCGCTCGATTACCAAAACGGACAATGGAATGCTTCATCTAGTGATGTGAAATTTCAGGCATTAACTGGTTCAAAATCTAAGGTATCCGCGCAAGTTAAGTTCCAATCCCTCCCCTGGAATATCCCCGAAAAACACACCCTCTCTCAACTACGTTGGAACAATCCATCAAATGCGTCGATGATGTTTCGTGAAATTGACGTCAACTCAGAACTAAACTCAACCGAGTTGCAGATTAGCGGTTTAGAGCATGGCCTCTACAAGGTGTCCCTTGATGAGATACATCTCGGCAACTTCCCGAGAAACGCACTCGCCGCTGGACTTTCATTGCAGGCAATTCAAGAATCCCCATTAACCAAACAAGCCCAATTGGTGGGAAGCATGAATCGCCGCCTCTCAGATGAAATTGCCCGCCCCCTTCGCGACCTACTTGCAAAGCGATTCAACGTGCAGCGACAAGACGCGGAAAGACTGATCAACTTTGATAAAAAAAACCGCGACGCAATCAACCGCCTCGAAGGCAAACGCGATGAACTTCTTTCGGAGATTCAGGAAATTGCCAAACCATTGTGGCTAACATTGGTTGTCGAAGAAATCCAGGAGTGACGAACACCGGTAGATATCCCCAATCAAGGCAAGCAAAACCATCGCCCCTTCGCTTGGCTCACGAAAACCTGCCACCATCAGAAAAAAAACACCCAAGCTCAATACGATTCATATCACACGGCGGCATCAAGGATTCACCAAAGATTGAGAGTTACGAAATTGCTTTGCGTGGAATTTCATAATCGCGACGCCTTGCTTCTCATAAATCTGCATCGCACTGTGTTTAGCACCGGGCACAATGATTGAGTCATGAGGAATCTTTAACTTGGTAAGGTGCGACATCCAGTCCAGGTTATTTGAATAATTGTAACCCTTGTCTCCCACATGAACCAAAATACTCAGTTCAGGGATTTCAAGATCTGCCTTCCGATTCGCGACGTACCGCCTGGCAAGATCCCATGTATTGTCGCCAATCGCAAAAACGAGGAATTCAGATTCAGCTCCCTTGTTTTCCGAAATTCTTTTCTCCGTCGCATGACCTCCACCACCCGGCGAAGCACTGCAAAAGAGCTCTGGGTAGCGAAACATCAGCCTCGCGGTCCCTCGGCCACCTTGAGAAAAGCCTTCGATCGCACGCCCGGATCGATTGGCGATCGTTCGATAGGTCTTATCAATATGAGGTATCAATTCATTGATAAAAACATCAGCGCCTTGAGCCTTGGGGTTATTCGGCATGTTGTAATGACTGACCGGTCCACCATTAACGAAAACATAAATCATCGGGTCAACCTCTCCCGATTTTATGGCGGCATTAATTGGATTGCTCAGTCGAATGGATTTCTTCTCGCTGCCCGGCCTGCCACCGTGAAGGTAGTAAACAACGGGAAAATCACGCTGCTTCCATTTTGGATTGAAATACTGAGGAGGCAAATAAAGACAGAATCCAACCGGCACACCGAGCGATGGACTACGAAAAGTTGAATGCTTGATATGAGGTGTCTTTTTACGATCCGATTCGCTCAGTGGGTTAACCCACTGAAAGCTTGCAACCGCATCCGGTTTTCCATTGTTTCCTTGTGCCAGCAGGTCGTGTTCACAAGCCAGTGAACCGAAGGTAAAAAAAACCGCAAAGCCAAAGTGTCTAAAATTCATTGAACAACCAAACCATTAAAGCAGGACATTACTCAACACGCTACCGAACAGAATCATTCACCGTCGATGAGGTTGCAGGGGTGCCAGTGAGACAACAACCAATGATCGCCGGCAAACCCCACTCACTTATTCACCATCGAAAAACGGCTATTCCCCCAACCTGTTACTGACACGGATATCCAAGTGAGTAACGGTTCCATCAAAGTCATTCGGAGCGGAGTAATCACCAGCGGCGGATGATTCATCAAATCCGACACTCAATTCATCCTTAGGTTGAACAGGTATTAAACCTGGTGAGGCGATCCTGACCATCGGTTGGTCGCCCAACTGCAACGACAGCGATTCCCCATCAAGAGTTGCCAACAGACTAAATTTCTTAGGAACGCGTTGTGGACATATCACGCGTTTCACGACACCATTCACTCGCACATCAAAAGCGAGCTGTCCGTTGAAAACATGGACAGCATACCCGTGCTCACGACCACCCTGGGCCACAATCACACCGTCGCCGTTCACTGATTCAACCTTCGCAATAATTTCCAACTCGCTTTTTATAATGATCGGCGTCTTCAAATCGAAACCTTTCCGTGTCTCGCTATTTATTGTTTTCGATCGAGACCTCCTGGGGCTCCTCGATACTGGCTTCGGATAGTTGGCTAAAACCTCGCGTAAAGTGTCCACAAGCTCTGGCTGATCCGCTGCTAGATTCCTTGTTTCCAATGGATCGACCTCATAGTCGTACAATTCGTAAAGCGCCTGACCACTTGGTTCGTTTACACTTTGCCATTCTACCAAGCGGTACCGCTCGGTCCGAATCGCGCGACCAAGCTGTCGTCGAGGGTAGGCGTGATAGGCGTGGCTCCTGACTCGCTTGGTCGGATCTTGAAGAACAGGAACCAGACTGACACCGTCTATCGACTGCGGAACAATCGGCTTGGGCAATCCTGCTAATTCAACTAGGGTTGGAAAGAGATCAACACTCTCGGCGGGTTGACTCGTCGCCATGCCCGGGCGTGTGATCCCGGGTGCCGCTATCAAAATTGGAATACGATTCGCTTGCTCGTAGTTTGTGTGCTTGGTCCAAATCCCGAGATCTCCTAGATGAAAACCGTGGTCACCCCATAAAACAACAATCGTTTCGTCATTCAATTCCAAATCGGCCAACTCACTAATTACTTTTCCAATCTGTGCATCGACATAACTCATGCTGGCGTAGTAGCCGTGAATTAAATTCCGTTTCAACTCCGCACTAAAAACCGCATCACTCTGCGTAGGAACCGGCTTGTAATTACTGATTTCGCCTCCTCGCTTACCAGCAACTACCGGAGAATCTTTCGGTAACTCCTCATACGACGGCATGGGCAATTCTTCCCGGTCATACAAATCCCAGTAAGCTTTGGGGGCGCTAAACGGAAGGTGAGGCCGAGCAAACCCCGCAACAATGAAAAACGGCGTCCCGTCAGAATGCCTGAGATCCTTGGCTTTTCGTAATCGCTGGATGGTCTCGTTCGCCACCCGACCATCCGCATAATCAGAATCGGATACTTGGGGAAACTCGTAGGCTGCGCCCCGTGGCAATGAAGCGATTTGACCCAATTTCTGATTGGTAAAATAGGCCTCTTCCCTTGTTAATTGACCACCGTCGGTGCTGTCAGGATCCAGGTATTCAATCACCTTGTCATGAAAATGAGGCACCATAAATGACGAAGGATCTCCCTCGTTTCCATGACCAATGTGAAATACCTTGCCGAGTGATTCAGTTCGATAACCATACTTGGCAAAATACTGTGGCATCGTCACCGCATCAGGAATCACTTGCCGAAGCTGGCTACCTAGACCGTAGAGACCGGTCGATGTGGAGTGCGAACCAAGCATCAAAGTGAAACGCGAGGGAGCGCAGACAGCTTGATTGCAGAAGGCAAGGTCAAACCGCATTCCACTGTCAGCCAGTTTGTCCATGTTGGGTGTTTTTGCAACAGCATCTCCGTAACATCCCATGGCTGGCTTGAGATCATCTACCAGGATCATCAAAACATTTGGTCGCTCTGCGGCAATAGCCGCCTGATCTGTCCACGTACTTGATTGAAACGCCGCTATCAGAAGCACGTAAAGGAGTCGTTGCATTTTCAACATCATCATCAAACCACTTAAGGAAAAACAAGAACTAAATGGAGGTAAGCAATCAAAACAAAAACTGACCGAAGTCAGCCCTCTAATCCAATGTGCACCCACAATCATCAGCGTACAACACGTTCGACAAGTCGCGTCCCCAGCCACTGCACACGTTCCCTCGAATCGAGGCATCAGCATTCCCATTGCAAAGGCTGACACCCTCTTCATTGCTAACTTTCAACACAATGTCCATGTCTAGCCGCATGTTGCAAGTAATTATCGCAAACCGATGGTTTACATAAAATTGTAAGACAATCGCGTGCAGGTCGGTAATGGTTAAATAGCGACGAAAAAGCTTGTCAAACTCGGCCCAAGGAAAGTCGTCCCACCACGGTCCAGTCACCTGACTGACGCACCTGTGTTTGAGTACCGCCAAGTCGGAAACCCTTTCCTCTCTGCACGAGCAGTCCTTACGATGGATAGCAATTTCCAAACTGAGCAGTTTCCAAATCTGGCGAGCCACCCATCGTACAAGCGTTGAACTCTCCAACATCCAAGGCTCGACTCAGCGCGGCTGTTCCACGGTTACCCCTCGAAAAGTCGCATCTGTATTCACCACTCGCAGCCCGAGACGTCCACCAGCATAGGTGGCATCCTGATGACGCAGCACAGGCTGATCATTCAACGAGACAACGATCTGATCACCGTTCATAGAAACGGACAGCTTTTGTTGAATCGATGCATCAATTGTCGTCTCAGCTCGTGCGAGCTCCCGCCATCGATCACCATCGGTCCTACCGAGAATTACAAGGTTTGTCTTCGGGATCAATCCAGCGAAGTAGCCGCGTTGGGAGTCAAAACCGACAGAAGCTCCCGTTGTCCGAAAAATCAAACCGGCATCTCTCGCTTGCTGATCCCCGTGAAAATCAATCATTACCTCAGCTCGGAAATCTTTTGGAACCACACCTCGAAACAATACTTTTTCGCCTGATCGAAAGTCATTGATCGGATCAGCAGGAATCATTCCCAGTCGGATTTCACCCTCAGAGTTATCAATGAATTGATGGTGTCCAAAATAATCGTAGGAAGCCGAGTCAAAACTAGCTTGCGATTCATCCTCACCGGAGGGTTTGGACATGACGGTGCCGGGACCAACAGGCGAACCCAGAAGGGGAAATCCTCGGCGGCCCACTCGCATGGGTTGAACAAAAATTGAGCGGCGCCAGCCTGGATTTCGATCCCGTTTGGCATGGTAAATATGCCACCACTGTTTTTGATCCAATGATTGCACAAAGCATGAGTGCCCCACTCCGTAAGTTGACTGCGAACCAGTGAAGATCGGTGCATCACGTTTCTTCCAAGCATCTGGCGAGAGGGGATCACGACCAACAAGCTCAAGCAGACCCAGTTTGTAGGTTGGCAGCCAAGACGCACCACACGAATACACAATTGATGTTCTGTTTCTACTTTGAAACACTTGAGGAGCTTCATGCAAACCACGCTTGGTAGAGTCTGGCTCAATCCGTTCCCAGAGGTAATCATCGTTATCGCATAATCGCACTCTTGGGCCAGCAAGTTCTGTGGGCGAATTCATCGGTGCAATGTAGAGATACTGTTGATCTGATTCTGCTTCATCCCATCCCGACCAGACGGCATAACGATTCCCCTGGTGCTCAAGAACGGTCATGTCGATTGCCCAAAGATTCGGTGACAGCCCGTCCTCGCCCGCGCCGGTCGCAAATGGACCGATCAGATCGTATTGACCCAAGGGATCATCCGTTTGCGAACGAAGGACATAAGCCAGATGATTTTTATTATGGCCGTCGGAAGCGGCAAAATAGATATGCCAACGTCCATCAAGCCAGTGTAGTTCCGGCGCCCATACCTCTCGAGAGGTCGGACCAGTGGCAGGAGCCCTCCAGACGACTTGCTTGGTCCCCATTGACGAAACCGAATCACTGGCATGAATCGCGATCGCTCGATTCCCCTCACTCATGCACCACAAGTAACGTTGGGCATTTGGATCCTTCATCACCCAAGGGTCAGCCCCTTCACCGATCGGATTCACAAACTCAGTTGCCTGAATTGCACCGGCACGACTTCCTTCTTTCCATTCGGGATCACCGGCATCCCTTGGCATACTTTGATTCCAGGCAAAGAGCACGCGTTGCAGTCGATTGGCAACTTCAGGGTACTGATCGATCCGATTATTGTTTTCACCCGCATCCAGATCCAGATCATACAATTGCGGATCGCTTTGATCGTAATTGATCAGGTATTTCCATTTACCATCGCGAACGGCCAGATCGGGATTGTCGTTATCGGAGGTTCCGGGTCGATCCGGAGGTCGACGCCAAAAGAGAGGCTTGGATCTACCTTCCTTTGATTCACCCAAGATTGTGGAAAGGACATTCTCGCCGTCAAGTTCGATGCCATCGGGAGGCGTGATTCCCGCTAACTGATAAAGCGATCGGTTCACATCCATCGCGCACAAGATCGATTGATCATTGACTGAACCGACAACTGATTTTTTCTGCAGTCCGGGCCCCCAGACAATCAAGGGAGACCGAATACCACCTTCATACAACCACGTCTTCGCACCCCGTAAGGGGTCAGAGGAACCCGCACCTTCCTCATGCCCATTGTCACTCATCACAAGGATCAGGGTGTTATCTCGAAGTGCTGCGTCGTTTCGTACACGATCAAATAGCTTTCCAAGCTGCTGATCCATCGCGTCAAGCACAGCGTAATAAAGCTGCCGTTTGCTGCCATTGGTTTTCTCACGCATCAACTCTGGTGGGAAAAAGGGCGAATGCACATCATCCGGCCACAAGTTGATAAAAAATGGCTGTTCGTTTACTTGCGAATGATTGATGAAGTCAATGGATTCGTCGACAAAACTGGAGGTGATTTGACTTCGATCCTCCCAGCGAATGGGCCCCTTACCTAGGCTGGCGGAACCGAGATCGTGTCGCTGCGCCGGTTTACCATCATACGAATCCTTTAGCGGTAAAATTCTTGGCCCCAGCCCCTCAAAGTTGGTGAGACTTTTATCAAAACCATAGTTTCGCACTTGTGGTGCGTTACCCACATCACGTTGACCACCCATGTGCCATTTGCCGAAGTGTCCTGTCGCGTATCCCGAGCGCCGTAATTCGCGGGCCAGCATCGGCGCGTCAGGATTCAGCCATTGCGCCATTCCTCGCTGCTGATTGCTTTGCCGATTACTCAGAAACGAGCTAATACGATGCCTGTAGGGATACTGCCCCGTGGACAGGGCAACACGAGACGGTGAGCAAATGGGTGAATTGACATAAAAATTGGTGAACCGCTGCCCTTCGCTTGCCAGCTGATCGAGATTCTCTGTCACCGTCTTGGTACCAGAAAAACAGGACAGGTCCGACCACCCCATATCATCAATGAACACCGTGATGATATTTGGGACACTCTCGTTGGGAACCAACTGAGGCTGTCCCAACACGACAAGCGGATCATGAGTTTCAGAAAGCCAATTATCCAACTGAGATCTCAATTCTCGCAACCTTTCCTGCTGCCCCAACTCATTCACTCGATTGTTTGCCTCATAGGGATCGGAATCGACATGAAACAACTCCTCGGCGGGTCGGTTCTGATAATCGAATACCAACTGCTTTGCGTGCGAATCAGTCACCGCCGCGCTCACCCAACTATCCCAATAACCTTTCTCGGCTTCGATATGTGTAACGTGACTGCCAAATCGATACTCGGGATGCAGGTTCCGTATGTACTTCCAACCGTCCGAAGTCCGAACCGAGCGAATTGGAAAGACATTAAAATCACCGTCACCGGTGTGCGTTGTAAATATCTGATCCCGATGTGAATCTTTCTCGCCGATCAAAACAGGCAGGAAAGATTTTCCATCAATGGAGTCGGGAGATTCAACACCCGCCACATCAAGCAATGTTGGCAACAGATCAATCCAAGACACCATTGCCTCAGTCTGTTTCCCTGCTGCAATCATTCCTTCCCACGAAACAATCAATGGTGTGCGAATCCCGTCTTCATACAGGTTCCATTTTCCAAAAGGCCACTGCGCTCCATGATCACTGGTGTGCAGGAAAAAAACATCTTCACCCAATTCCCGCCTTGCCGCATCATGCACACGTCCCAACTCCTGATCCATGATTTCGATCGCAGCGAGATACTTCGCACGCCATTGCCTTGATGTCGGAGTGTCGACATGGTTCGGCGGAATCTTGATTTCTTCCGGATCGATCTCAGCCGATTTCTCAGGCCAAGGCACATGTGGCCAGTTTGTACCCACAAATAAACAAAGTGGTTTGCTGGAACGACGACCTTTCATCCACTTGATGGCCTCATCCACCGCCACGTCGTCGTGATAGCTATAGTGCCTCGCGAGATCAAATCCGTATTCAGGTGTTTGCAAATAATGCCCAACCTTTCCAAAAGCGACCACCTGGTAGCCGACTTCTTGGAGGTAAGCTGGCAGCTTCTTCAAATTGGATTCAGGTCGCGAATGATTTGCTTCAGCCCTGTTTCTCGCCGGATACATGCCTGTAAGTAATGCCGCCCGACTCGGCGCACATGAGGGCGACGCGACGAAAGCCCGATTGAACGTCATGCCCGTATTCGCAAGACGCTGCATATTCGGTGTCAAAATGTCAGGCGAACCATAAACGGAAGAATCTCTCCAGGTATGGTCATCGGATAAAAAGATCACGATGTCCGGTCGATTTGTGTCCGCTCGATTTTTATCTTGCGCGCACAATCGATGACGACCTGAAACACATCCAGCAATCGCTACAAAAAACAAAACCGCAACGCGTAGTTTCATCATGGAAAAACACATTAACTCGTTCCGAACCCCAGAAAGTGAATGAAGTGAATCAGCAACGTTGAATCGGGCGTTAGATCAGCCTGCGGGATCGATCCATCCAGAAGACAGAAGATCGGGGTGTAATATTTTTTATGCACGACATTATCTGCGACCGTTTTCCTGAAAACATTTGGCAACTTGGCAAATCAACTCTAGCAAACTTCACTTTTCCATTTAGAAAATTCCACTCTTGCAATCCGTGCAAACTTGACCTTTTTCCGCTGACCAGCCCCATGTCGCTCGCCATCGACAGGAACCGTTTCATCAACATCAAGAAGAAAGTGCTTTTACCCCAGCCATCGTGAAAGATTGCCATCGTGAAAGATTGTCTTGGTAAAGAATGGGCGATCACGGCAACCCTGGTGCATCCTATAACGATTCGAATCTCGCCCCTTTGCGATTAACCGGGCGTGACTTCCAAATCCTTCCATCGGGATACGCATGATCTCGAAGGAAATCCTGCTTGAACTCAAGTCCCCAACCGTGCGCCTTGGGTGTCACGTATCGACCTTCTCTGACTTCAACGGGGTGGTCGACCGTCTCCTGCAAAAAGTCAATGTATTCAACCAGTTGTGAATCCGAATGCCCTGCAACAGCAATCTGATCCCACATACCGTAGTGCTGAATCATGTTACACAATGCAATGCCACCTCCGTGTGGACAGACCGGCACTTCGTATTTTGCTGCTAAAAGAATAATTGCCATCACATCATTGACCCCAGCAACTCGGACCGCATCAATTTGACAGAACTTGATTGCGTTGCTTTTAATTAGCTGTTTAAAAATGACTGGTGAAGCAGCATGCTCACCACATGCGAAACCAAAGTCTGCGTCATCGAATGCCTCGGATAACTCAACGTAACCCAAAACGTCATCCCGAGCGATTGGCTCCTCAACCCACTTGAGTCCAAAACTTCGATAGTGTTCAACGTGATGCTTGGCCTCTGGCACACCCCAGTACTGATTGGCATCAACCATCAGATTGCATTCGGACCCTATGGCGTCTCTCATGAACTTGATTCGCTGCACATCCTGATTCAGATCGCGGCCCACTTTCAACTTAAACGAATCAAATCCCTGATCTTGCAGCTTCCGAATGGTTGCAAGAATCTGATCATCCGAAAGGCCTAACCAACCGGCTGTGCAGTACGCCTTTGGACCAAGATCTTGCATCTGGTTTTCACGAAAGGAAACATTCGACCGCCGATCAGAAAGCAATTCAATCGCCTCTTCACGGGTCAGTGCATCCTGAAGATTTCTCCAGTCAATGCAGTCGACCACAAATTCAGGGTCAAGATCAACCAGCAACTTCCAAAGTGGCTTATTAAGTGATTTGGCCCACAAGTCCCACATCGCATTGATGACCGCCCCAGCAGCCATCCGAAAAACACCATCGTGCAGCCAACGCAATTGATGGTGGTCAACCAGTCGACGGTAAAGCGTAATTGGCGAGGAGGTAAACTCATCTAACGAACTCCCCACAATCAATTGGCACAGGTCTTCAATCCCGTGACAGATCCAGTCGGTTCCGGCACCGAGCGTGAAAACAACGGAGACTCCTCGCAGCTCAGAGTCTGTCTCGAGATGCAAAACAGCCGACGAATAATCAGGCTCTTTGTGAAAAGGATCTGAGCCAAGCATCTGATCTGAAGTGGGCACTCTTAAATCGATCACTTCAGCGGAGGTGATTTTGATCGGTTGAACTGGCATCAATTAGCACTCAACTCTTGTTTAGGAACGTTTCGTCAACGAATTCAGCAACGCATCTGCAAGCCACCAACTATCTGAACACCAACTCAATTTTGTCAAGAATTGGTTTGGATCGATTGGTCGTCGAGTCTGTCATCCTGATCTCAAATTGAAAACCGTACCCCGCGGGCAACTCGGATAAATTGAGACTCGCCGGTATTCTCTTTATTTGCTTTGAAAATCCCGTAATGTAATCGTACGACTCTTTCGCTTCCTGCCAATCGGTCCATTGATCGATGACTCCATCTCGGTCCTCATCGACACCCACGCGTGCCTCTACCGTTTCCACCCAGGGACCGTCGCTGACGTAATCAGTGGACTGCTGAGTCACAAGATAGAAACGCCCTTCGGCGAAAGAGATATCTGGATCAGGATGCCCTTTTCCAATCTTGTCGCACCATGTGAATTGCTGATCCATCGATGACGAGGTGAACCAACCCACGCTCATTCCATGGCCGCCAACCGGATCATAATCACCAAACAGATAGTATTGGCCACCAATGCATATTGGGGCCCAGTCCCCAAATGCCTCCTGCTCAGGATCGTGCACCTCATACTGTGCCACGTTGGTTTGATAGTGCTCTGGATCTTCTTTTAACCAATGAGGGTGAAGATACGTCTTGGTGACACCGGTTGCTTGGGTTCGTTGATCAACGACGGGTTGAACGATCTGGAAACGGTCGATTCCATTTGGACTGACAGCGTGTCCCGCCAAAGGAGAATCCCAGGATCGCTTGCTCGCGTTGATTGGACTCCAATCCTCGAAGATGACGTGAACCTTCCCCTCTAAATCTCTGATGAATCCTGCGTCCGAACCGTGGGATGGATCATCAACAGCCTTACCTCGATTCTCACCAGGGACACCATCGGTCAGGTCGCGATCAACGTATACATGAGAATCCTGATCATTGGGGAAATCGTAATAAATCAGGGTCTCGCCCCCGATCTGCTCAGCGCTGGTCACCCACCTCGAAAAGCCCTCGGTGACCGGACCGTGGTGCACCCAGTTCACCATATCTCGACTCTGCCAAGCGTGGTAACCACCCAAACCGGGCTTTAATCCACCCGGAGCATTGAACTGATTGGGATGCGGCGTCGTAAGCAGTGGCAGATCAAACCCATCGAGCGTTACCGACTTTGCGACAAAGGATTCCCTTTGGCTCGGCGCAGAATGACTTCTTCCTCCGCCAGGATTTCCGTAGCGTCCAAACATCCAATAATCGTTCGGTCCTCGGGTCAACGCGACAGGCGCGTCCCGCAGGTTACCTGGGCCGACATTCTTGATCGGATTCCAGTTCTGCCAAAGCGTCGACTGGGCAAACGTGAGCGAATCAGGTGTCCGCTTCTCTGAAAACATTTTCACCCGACTCGTTGCAGTTGCGGATTTTTTTTCTGGTGAGGCGGATCCGTTTCGCAGGATCAATTGCGAATGAGCAACAATTGCCTCCTCCCAATCGGTTTGACTATCCACCAGCCAGCTGCTTTGTGCCATCAAGATGGTATCCAGGCAACTAACAAGCAGAACAATGGGTACCATTCCTAAAACAAAGCGGGATGGACATTGAATCATCATGGATCTCCAGCAACAGAAGACAAGTTAACCCCAAAACACCTCAATGCATCACTCGTTACCAGGTCTCCGCCAATACAAATTTCCAAACCGCGAAACTCGGATTCCTAGACCTTCTCTTCAACTCCAAGTTTTGATGCCTCACCCAGAAACCTCATACGCCATGAAACGTAAACGATGGTCAAGCAGACGGTGAAGGCAAGTTATTTCTCACGGCAGTCCACGCAGCCAACGATTTCCCAAAAGCGGAAACAAACACTTACGCAGCTTAACAGATGAGCCACCAAAGAGGGCACCGCACCGCAAAGGCGCACCTGAATCAATTGCAATGACAACTCGCTCGAGCGGTGTCAAATACGCATGTGGAATTGGGTTCAGCAAGCGAGGACCGATCGAGCAACTTGCGCAGATGGATCGCCAACATCAACGGTCGAGGAAAACGCCTTCACGACCATTAATTTTTGCCTGCGTTGTCGATGTTCTGATCAGAAGATTCAATACGAGGCAATAGGCGATTTAATTGACGATCACGCACTGCTTCAATATGTCTTCCCTGATCACCGGCCTGGTAAACCTGCCCCCGTATGGCCTCGATGACCAGAATAGAATCTGGCTGAACCGTTCCTTTCAAAGCCCTTTCTGCCTTTGGTTGAAGCAAAAAGATTTCGACGGGATGATCCCTTAAATTACGCCATGTCATCTCCGTGCGTTCAGTAGACTCTGGATCAATCACGGGAATGGGTTTGACCAAGTCACCAGCAAGGGGTCGAGGAATTGTCGACCAAAGATGTTTTTTGAGTGTTGAGACAACCAAAGGATCAGCAGCCACATCAATAAGATTGTCGTTTTCATAATCGTTATTCTGGTGATCATAAAGCTCGGTTGCCACTGTCTCGCAGGTCTGACGATTCAACCACTCAATGTAGCGATACCGATCCGTTCGCAGCGCGTACCCCATCAAGCCACCAGAGGCATCACGCCGCGGAAACTGGCTGACTGCTGGGTGGTCCCATTCGAGATCAGGATTTTCAAGAAGGGCAGTCAAGATTCGTCCTTCACTTTGATCGGGGACCGGCAACCCAACCAAATCACACAAGGTTGGATAGAGATCAATGGATTCCACAATTGCAGCTGTCTTACCAACGATCCGCTGGTCTCTTTTTTTTACTGAAGGGACTGAAATCATTAGCGGAACACGCGTATCAATTTCATAGTTGGTCTGCTTGCACCAACTACGGTGTTCACCAAGCTTCCAACCATGATCTCCCCATAAAACCACGATCGTATTTTCTCGAAGACCTAATGACTCAAGTTTCCCTAAGAGCTTTCCTATCTGGGCATCGACAAAACTAACCGACGCATAATAACCGTGCTTTAGCTCCCTTTGCTGGCTCTCTGTAAGTGATCGATCACTGGGCAAGGGTGTTGTTCGAAAATCATGATAATCTCGCAACTCGTACATGGTATTCAATGCAAAACTGGGTGCGTTGCCTGGCGGATGCGGATTCAATGCCAAGGAAATTTGATTGCGGTCATACTGATCCCAATACTGTCGCGGCACAACAAATGGAAGGTGTGGCCGAACAAATCCGGCAGCGAGGAAGAACGGTCCTGATTGCTTAGCCAAATCGCTCAGCGAATCGATTGCCTGTTGAGCAATCGCACCGTCGATATGCTCATCATCCCGCAGATCTACCTGCTCAACGGCAGTTGCTCGTAGTCGATTGACCTGTCGATCGGGTAGCCCTTCGTTTCTCAGTTGGGTTTTGACAGCAAGTAACTCGTCTCGTGCTTCCTGCGACCACAGTCGTCGGCCGGCCGGCCAACGATGCGGCTCACTCCACGATTGATTGTCAGGCCATGGATTGTGAAAAATCTTGCCATAACCGAGTGCGGTGTAACCATTCTGCTTGAAGTACTGGGGAAGCGTAATCAGATCTGACGTGACCTTTCGAAACTGCGTCACAAGATCCCACACCTTGGTCGAGTCAGGCCGCATTCCCGTCAGCATGCTGACTCGGGATGGATTGCAAACCGCCTGCTGACAGTAAGCCCTCTCAAACAGGATTGATTCGCTTGCGAGCTGATCGAGATTTGGTGTTTGAATTTCCTCAACACCATAACACCCCAATTCTGGTCGCAAGTCGTCCACCGCAATCAAGAGGACATTCGGCCTAGAGGAGGAGTCACCCAACGCAATGCTGGCCATCGCGGAAAGACCGATCAGAAAACCAGCAATCGTCAATTTCAAAAGAACCATGAGATCCCGCTATGATTGTTCATGCAAGTTAAGGCTGAAGCAAAGACTTGTCATTCTAACGAAACATGAAACACATTGTGTTTTGCATGTCATTCTCTCGCCCTCAGCCAAAGAAGCAATCTTTTACTTTGACTGATCGTCTCCCAAACCAGCATTCAAAAACGATCTCGGACAAGAACTCAACACCTGCTAAACTTCTCTGCAGGTTCGACGCTCCTGAAGCGGTCGACTGTTTTACTGATCATGATAGAAACGCTGGTCGAATGAAAATTGCTTATGAAGGATTGATTTACGAGATGATGCCCAATGGAGGCATCTCACGTTATTTCAATGAGATCATCAACCGTCTACCCTCAGAGTTTACTCCCTCAATATTGCTTTCCTCCAATTCGGAACCGGCGGCCCACCACCCGAGACTCGAAATCTCACGCACGCTTGTGAAGCCACCAATCAAAGCCCTAGGCCGATTCTGGAGAAAGCGGCAATTCCCGCGAATCGAGAAACAGTACGCTAGCTTGAATGGTGACGTCAATCACTGGACTTATCACTGTGGCCTGTGCTACCGCCCAGTCATCAAGAGCAACGCACCAAACATTGTGACTGTTTATGATTTCATTGTCGAACATCATGAAGAGCTCGATAAAAAAGGGAAGCATCGCCGCTGGCTGAGACAATCAATCGAAGCAGCTGACCACCTGCTTTGCATTTCACAAACCACTTACGATGAACTATGCACAAGGCATCCCGAAGCAGCACCGAAAGCATCGATTACCCTTCTGGGTAATTCCTTCGCCTCCATCAGCGCAGAACCCGTTCCTCCATTAGCTCAAAATCGTCCCTTCATTCTGTTTGTAGGCCGACGTTCGGGATACAAGAATTTCAAGACCCTTTGGCAAGCATGGAAAACGGCACAAAAATCTGTTCCGGATTTGGCTTTGGTTGCGGTCGGACCGCCGCTAACGCATCGCGAGGCGAAGAGCCTTGACATACCAATGGAGCACAAAAACTTTATCCCCTTGGGATCGGTCAGCGATGGGGTCCTGAAGGGACTCTATCAAGCCAGCCAGGCTTTTATCTTCCCAACTAGAATGGAAGGATTCGGATTACCCGCTGTCGAGGCGATGGAGAGTGGCGCCACTGTGCTCGCTTCCAACTGCAAAGCACTCGCAGAGGTGTGCGGTGATGCAGCTTACTATTTCGACCCGAATCATGTTGATCAGATATCCGAACTGCTAGTCGCAACCGGGAAGGGACAATTAACAGATCAAACGAATAAAACAAGCAAGGGGAAGCAATTAGCAGCAAAATTCTCGTGGAACCAAACGACACAGGGAACCGTCGATGCTTATAAAAACGCTTTTCACATGGCACGCTCCTAATTGATACCTCATTGAATCACCCGCCCACCCGTTGTCAGGTCAACTAACTATTATCACCGCTTCGGAATTTTTGAAATGCAAACATATCAAGTCATCGCATGTTAGACGCCTGCCGCATTTGCAATGCTCGAACCGTTCATTTTGCCAGAGCCAGAATTCTCAACAAGTACGATATCAACTATCAACGATGCTCTGACTGTGAATTCATTCAGACCGAAAAACCTTATTGGCTGGACGAAGCATACAATCAGGTGATCATCGCCACCGACGTCGGCCTTGTTTCTCGCAACCTTAAAATGTCTGCAATTGCCTCTCGAGTCCTCCGCGTCCTCTTCCCAACCGCAACCACCGGAACTGACTATGGGGGTGGCTACGGACTCTTCACTCGATTAATGCGGGACAAAGGACACCAGTTCTTTCACGACGATCCTCATTCAGAAAACCTTTTCGCAAAAGATTTCCAAACGCAGCAAGGAACACAATATGACCTGCTAACCGCTTTTGAGGTTTGGGAACACCTTGAAAATCCTCACGCAGATCTTCAGAAAATGGACCAAACCGCTCACCACTGGCTAGTTTCTACCCTGCTTCTTCCCGACCCTCCCCCCAAACCTGATCAATGGTGGTACTACGTACTGGAAGGCGGGCAGCATATCGCCTTGTGGTCCAAACGTGCCATGCAAGCGGTGGCATCACGTTACCACCGACAACTGATCAGCACGAACAGGGGCATTCACTTATTTAGTGGTGAACGAGTGAATCCAACACTCGCCTCACTCATTCTTCGCGGACGTGGTGGAATCCTCTTCGATCGTCTGAATCAAAAAAAATCTCTTATGCACCAAGACCATGAACTCGCACAAGAAAAAACAAGACTCACACAATAGCCAGTGACCAACTCCTGAACAAACAGTCTGTCTTCAAGACTAGTGCTGGAAACACCCGCAACATTCTGATGAACTAGTTTGAAAAGTCACGACAACCCTAGGCTCCCTGACGGCATCAACGTTAGGCAAAATCAACCTCGCACCTAAAACAATCCTCGATCGGTTATCAAAGATGAAAAACATTATCGTCATCTTATTGGCGTCCTACTTGCCCGCTCTTGCTCACGCGACTGACACTCGCCCCAACATCGTTTGGATTGTGGTCGATGACATGTCCTGCCACTTTGGCTATCAAGGTGAACCACTAGCTGCAACACCCAATGTCGATCGCTTAGCAAAAGAGGGTATCGTCTTCTCAAACGCTTACGCGACGGCACCTGTCTGCTCGACGTTCCGCTCCGCCATGATCACGGGGATGTACCAAACCTCCATTGGCTCTCACCATCATCGAAGCGGAAGAGGAAAGCTGAAAATATCACTGCCCACCGGCGTACGTACCGTACCGGAATTATTTCGAGATGCGGGGTACTTCACTTGCATTGCCGATGCAACTGGCAAACGCCGAGGCAAGCAAGACTACAACTTTCAGTACACTTGGGAACAACTTTACCAAGGCATTCACTTCAGCGAGCGTCAAGCAGATCAACCTTTCTTTGCCCAGTACCATCTTCGTGGGGGCAAATTACGAAACAGCGAAACATCTTACGCGGAAGCCAGAAAAGGTTTGGGTGAAAACCTGACCAACCCTGCAAACGTAGTCTTACCTCCCTACTATCCCGACCACCCAGTCATCAGGAATGACTGGGCTCAATACATTGACTCAGTCAATTACACGGATCTCGAGGTGGGGCGAATCCTTGATGATTTGGAGCAATCCGGCGTTCTGAATGAGACCATCGTCTTCTTCCTTACCGACCATGGAATTAGCCACGCTCGGGGGAAACAATTCTTGTACGAGGAGGGAATTCGGATTCCCTTTGTCGTCTGGGCGGCAAAGGACTTGCAGCCAAAGCTTTTCCACCGTGTGTCAGGTAACAATCAAATTCGTGATGAGATGGTTGCACACATCGACTTGGCTGCAAACTCACTATTTCTGGCGGACATTAGCATCCCAGATTGGATGCAATCACAACCCACACTGGACAAAAACCAAAAACCCCGAACCTTTGTCGTCTCCGCACGTGACCGTTGCGATGAGACAGTCGATCGAATCCGAAGTGTTCGAAAGGGTGACTGGAAATACATTCGCAATGATTATCCTGAACGCCCCTACCTGCAGCCTTGCAACTACAAGGACACGAAACCCTTCATGCCCGTTCTGCGTGATCTTCATGACAAAGGAAAACTGAACGCCATTCAATCAATCCATCTTGCTGAAACTCGTCCTCCAGAAGAACTTTACCACCTCCCAAGCGACCCTTGGGAAACCAACAACCTTGCCGATCGCCCCGAACAGAGGAAAAGACTCGAAGGACTGCGTCAACAATTACAGCGGTGGGAAATACAATCCAACGACTTGGGACGAATTCCTGAAAGCGAAGCAATGTATGACAGTGACATGAACGCTGTTTCAGACAAAATGAAGAAGCGAAATCCAGAAGCTTACAAACAGCACGCTGCCAATATCCAACTGATGAAGCAATGGAAGCTCGAGGGTAAATAAACAGTAACCCACACACAAACAATGCTGCGACACCATTTTTCAATCGAAATCGAAGCAGGTTGCCACCGGAAAGAATCCGCGACACAGCAGGCTCGGTCGTATCTAATTCGTAGAGTGACTGCCTACCGATGACGGCACCGCTTCCGCTTGATCAATGACCTACGATCTCATCCCGGCTCGACGCGGCAATCAAGATGACGGTGTTGCACTTGACCGTCTACTGCGACACGTCCTCTTGAATCGAGTCAATCGTCGCACTTGCTTGAGAAAGGTCCTGCGATAGGGCGCCGCCGGGTTGGCCCTGTTTCTGAATGAAGTCCCGCAACTCCAGCGCGGCTGGACCAAGAAGCAAAAGATAGATGGACGGTGCCAAGAAAAACACCACTGGAAACAGCAATTTCACGGAAGCCGTATTACCTCGCGCCTCGGCCTGCTGCCGTCGTTCTCGCCGAGTGGTGTCCGCATATTCCTGAAATGCTCTACTCACATTGCCACCCAGGCGATCTGCATGCCGCACAATGGTCGCCAAAGAAATCACTTCAGGTTGATTGACTCGTTCAGCAAATTGTTTCAGCGCAATTTCCATCGAACCCGTCTTGGCTTGATGGTGCAAGACAGCCAATTCCGTGGACAAATCCTTGTGAATGGTTTTGAATTCACAACTGGTTCGTTCAATTGCTTGCTGCAACGGAACACCACCAGAGATGAGCATATTGACGAGATCAACTGCGTCAGGCAACGCAAATTGGATTCGCTGGGTCCTCATTTTTGCGATCGATTGCAAAACGATCGAGGGAAGCGAGTAGGCGACCACAAAGATGAAGAGAAAACCAAAAATCTGTGAGGCCAGATACGGGGAATCCTCTGGCTGTTGAGTCACCCAGATCACTGAAAGAATAACGAAACTGAGAAGACCCGAGTTTCTTAGGCTGAGGAACTCCTCCGCGGCTCGTCGATGGTAGTACCCCGCTTGCAGCATCGTACGTCGCAATTTCACCATCCCAACTTCTCCAACCGGGAGCAGGCTTGCGAAGGGAATGGTCAAAAAACCAAGTGCCAAATGCCGTCGGCTTCCAATGGCATCTTTGCGACGCCCGAACGACGTAACAAACCAACCGATCAAATAGATCGGTAAAGCAATCGAGAAGAAGACACCGGCAATTTGCAATCCGTTTTCCATGAATCACTCGCTACGTTTAATAATCTGACTTGAAAATCCGGCTTACCCAAAACAATCCCAGCACTTGACCGAGCAGTGCGACGTACAGCATCCACCGCCCCCAATTATCCTGCCACATTCCCTGTCCGTACTCAGGCCGGACCAAGAACAAATAGGCCATAACGATTGGAGCCAAGATAAAGACGACCATGACGGAAAAGCGTCCACCGCTGGTAACACTTTTCATCTGTTTGCGATAATCGAGTCGATCACGAATTAAACTCGACAGACGATCCATCGATTCCGCTAAATTCCCGCCACCTTCGCGGTGAATGGCCAAGGTGGAACTGAAGATTCGCACGTCGGACTGATTGACCCTTTCACCAAAGGACTGCATCGTGGCAGCAACCGATCGTCCCATGTCAATCTGACGGATGCACCGACGAAATTCACCTGCCACCGGTTCCTGAGCAGCATCACCAACAAGCTCAACAGCCTGCTCCAGACTTTCTCCCGCACGCATGGCTCTTGCGATAATCGCCAATGCACTGGGGAATTGGGCTTCGAATTTGTTCATTCTGTAAGTTCTAAAAATGGAAAGGCCACCCAGGCAAATCGCCGCAGTAGCCAAACTGGATATCCCCGCAATGATCTCACTCTGAGTCGCGACAAACGCGAAACCACCAACTGCGAATCCAACAAGCAGTATTAGCATCACCGCCATGACTGCCGAGACACCGAGTCCTGATTGATAAACCACCAGCATCAACCAGCGATCTAACCGTCTGATCAAGCCGTCGTCCGTTTCTGATGCGGACGTCGGAAGAGATTTTGCCAATGCCTTCAATTCGGGTCGCTTTGTGTTCCTCGGTGCGATCAGATCTCGCGCCCCCAGCAAGATCGCAACGCATGCGCAGCTCACAGAGACAAACGCTGCTACAGCTATCAAGATCTGATCCATGGTTACAATCACTCACCTTCTGGGAGGCTTGGGAAATTCGAAAAAATGTCGACTTAGCGTCGCTGAAATAGCTCCGGCGAAACCTCGACACCAAAGTCGGCAAAGCGTGGCAAAACGGTAGGCTGCCAGCCCGTGGAAAAGAACTCGCCTCGAGCCACGCCCTCGTCATCAAGCCCTTGCTGGCGGAAACCAAAGATTTCTTCCAACCGATAATCGCCATTATCCGCCTCAACGATTTCAGTAACTTGCAGGACTCGCCGAACACCGCCCTTGAGTCTTGCCAAGTGAACCACTAACCGAATGCCTGCGGCGACGTATTGACGAATCACTTGAATCGGTAATTCGAATCCAGTCATGGCGACCATCATCTCAAGTCGCTTGAGGGCATCTTGGGTATCATTGGCGTGAATCGTGGTCAGTGAACCCTCGTGACCAGTGTTCATGGCCTGCAACATGTCCAAGGCTTCACCGCCTCGGACCTCACCGACAAGGATGCGGTCAGGGCGCATACGAAGACTGTTGGTGACCAAGTCTCGCTGAGTCAGCTTGCCCGCATTTTCTGTATTTGCATCACGCGTTTCCAAGCGAACTACATGGGGGTGCTGAAGAATAAGCTCCACGGAGTCTTCGATTGTCACCAACCGTTCATCGTGCGGAATCGCGCCTGATAACGCATTGAGTAACGTTGTCTTTCCAGCACCTGTTCCACCAGAAACCAAGATCCCCACTCGCGCTGCCACAGCCGCCGAAAGGAAATCCGAAACCTTTTGGTCGAGCGAACCATTTTCCACCAGTTGCGGAAGCTGCAGGCGATCTGCAGCGAAACGGCGTATCGAAAGCTGAGGACCGTCGACAGCGAGAGGAGGAATTACAGCATTGATCCTCGAACCATCCGGTAATCGCGCATCAACCATCGGTCTTGATTCATCGATACGACGTCCAACTCGAGAGACAATTCTTTGAATGATCCGAAGAAGATGCGCGTCGTCGGCGAAGACGATTGGCGTTTTTTCCAAGCGACCGTATCTTTCAACATAAACCTCAAAAGGTCCATTGACCATGATATCGCTGACTGAATCATCATGAAGAAGTGGCTCGATTGGACCGAGACCAAAGACCTCATGAACAAGGCCGTCAAGCATTCTGGCCTCATCTTCAGAAGTCAGCTTCAATCTTTGTCTTCGAAGAACCTCGCGGGCTAGATCCTTGACTTCCAGACGCAAGTCCTCACTGTCAGCCAACCCAATGGCCGATAGGTCAAGCGACTCGATCATTTCCTCGTGCAAACGTGTCTTTGTCAGCTCGAAGTCAACCGGTGGTAATTGCTCTGTCTTCAGTTCGTTAACTCGAATCATCGTTCATATGTTCCAATTGAGTCGGGAAAAATGACACGCTGCAACAGGACAGTTCAGTCCTGATTTCCATTGACTGCAGCTTGCTGCTGAGATGATTCAACGGACAACGCTTCCGCCCGGTTATCCTGAAAATCTGCAAGGCGAGTCAGCATCGTTTCGCCTTCCGTTTCACTTTCGAAACCCACACGAGACATGCGATTTCCACGAAAGACCTGCATTTCGTGTTTCGCTTTGGTCGGCAGATTGAGAAGCTGCGTCATCGAAACAGGCTTCACCGATGCACTCAAAGAATCGTCTTCCGGATTCCGAAGTGATAACGCCAACGAACCGCGCCCTTCCACAAGTCGCAAGGCAGCAACGCCCTCGGGATCAACCTGCAAAGTCACCGCGCTGCTCCTTGCGGCACCCGCACGACCCGTCACTCGAATCCCTTCGGTGGTCTCTTCTTCGACTGCAAGCACCTTCACTCGCTCAAGCATCGTGATAGCCACCGATGGATGCTCGTCAGAATCGGCGGCGCGGATTGCCTCGCTTCGAAAGACCACGTCGACCCAAGTTCCGGGAGAGGCAAATCCAGCAACCGCTGAGTCCAAATCGACAGGAACAGTAATCGCGCGCATCCCCGGTTGCAGATGGTCGGCAATGTTGGGCCCCGTTCCTTCCGGATAGAAATCCTGGGGGCTGAAGGTCGTACCCACGGTAAGATCTTTTCGAAGCACCCGACCGATGATCTGACTTGAGTCCTGCATGTAAGCCTTGTTGATTCCACGATCAATCATTTGCTCACGCGTCAATCGCTGAATTTCAATGTCAGCAAAAGCGATTTTTCGACCCGACTTCAAATCCAGAGAAGTGATTGGAACCAAACTTTCCAAAACGGGCGGCACCACTTCTGCCACTGGCACCGGCACTGGATCCGGCTTCATGTTTTCACGTGCTAGATACGCACCGACGAGTCCCGCGACAATCGCGATGACGCCAACCAGTAATGTTCCTGGACTAATTCGAGACATCAATCGACTCCGTAAACTTTTGTATTAAACACGTTTTTAATTTATTGACGAACCAACAGGGTTGTGGGACTTTCGTCACACCCGAAAAGAAAAATCTCTACGATACTTCGACGGCAAATTTAAGCAGCATCCACGCCCACGTTGTGATTGCAACTGGAATCGCATAGGGCAGCATGGTGGGGGAAGCGTTCTTGACATTCACAGTGCTGTCATCACATTGGCCTTCCGTAACATCTCGATCGGATCCCAGTGCACGACCGAAACGTGCAACAACCAACCAAACAATGGCCGTTACGGCGCTGCCAATAAAAATCACAAGAGTGACCGGACCACCGAGCCACGTGCCGAGTGCTCCCATCAGCTTGACGTCACCACCCCCGCCCCCGCCAATGAGCCAAAGCAACAGTAGAGGACAAAAGCCTGCGACGAATCCTAGAAGTGCAAATCCGAGTCCGGACCAACCAGCCGTAATGGCATGAAAGCCGATCCCTGCAAAGAATGCCGAGACGGTCAAAGCGTTGGGTATCCGTCGCACCTTCAGGTCAAAGACCATGGCGACAGCAGTGAAAATCATTGCGATGACGGCGGCGAGCGTCGTTATCAGTGACATGAACAACAACTTGATCAATGAAGGAAAAAGCGAAAGGGTGACCAGTGGAAGCTGGCTGAACAAGTATTGATCAGCCAAACCTCCCTCTAGCCTAATTAGCCTCTGCGAATCTTTACGATTCACATAACCAATTTTTACAATAAACCCCGCAATTCCCGTGACTCACACACCAGACTTCACTGCTGGCAGTTGTCGAGACGATTTGCCGATTCCGAAATCCAAAAGAAACCTTCGGAGTTCAACCGTACCGTCCCCAACAACGCCCAACAGATCTCTCGGTAGAAAGAAGTAATCAAGGGGCGGCCGCTACCGGATTGCCTTCGAGGACTGGCGCGACGGTGACAATGCAACTACCAAAAGTTGACGCAGTGTCAACGTTGACGTCGCACTCATCAAACAGATCCGTGTACAGCGACCCATGAACAGCAGCGTTATGTCCAACGATGCCGTCATACCCATAACTCTGGTTGACCGACTGGACGGCCGAGGTCACGTCAGACAACTCACTGACAACGCCATCACGCAGCGAGACCGTTCCGACAAGCAGACCG
>CALJHC010000012.1 GCA_938075415.1 uncultured Rubripirellula sp.
CTGAACGCCTGAACGCCTGAACGCCTGAACGCCTGAGGAACTGTCGAGCAACGTTCAGCGAACAGTCAAGTCTCCTCTCACCACTGCAACTTCCAGCATCCCGGGTGGAGGAGACGTGAAATGAAATCTCTGAAAGTTAAAACGATCCAGCCTGTCTTACTCGTTCTCCCAACGGAAGATTGTCACCGCCAAAGGTGGCATGACAACAGCAATACTGTCCGGTCGGTCGTGATGACTTTCACCCAAGGTTGTGGCGCCGGGATAATTCCCCACATTGGATCCACCATAGAGTTCACTATCGCTGTTAAAGATCTCACGCCAAAAACCTGACTTTGGAACTCCAACCCGGTAGTCATATCGAACAACCGGCGTGAAATTACAGCAGACTAGAAGTGGCTCCTTATCACCGCTTCCTTTGCGTAGGAATACGAGGGTGCTGTCCTCTCCATTGAGACAATCGATCCACTCAAATCCATCGGCATTGAAATCAAGTTCACTCAGAGCAGGATTCTCAATAACAAGTAAATTCAAATCGGCAACTAACTGCTGTACTCCACGATGAGATTTAAAATCAAGCAATTCCCATTGCGGTCCATCATCATGATTCCATTCCTTCCACTGAGCGAACTCGTTGCCCATAAAGAGCAATTTTTTACCTGGATGCATCCACATGTAGGCGTAAAGAAGTCGCAGGTTGGCAAATTTTTGCCATAAATCACCTGGCATCTGAGCAATGAGCGAGCCTTTTCCGTGGACCACTTCGTCATGCGATAACGGAAGCAAAAACCTCTCGGTGAACGCATAGATCAAACTAAAAGTCAGGTCACTTTGATGATGACTACGATGCACCGGTTCCCTTTGCATGTAGGTGAGCGTGTCATTCATCCACCCCATGTTCCACTTGGCGTGAAAACCTAAGCCTCCCTCGGAAACGGGTCGTGACACCCCCGGCCATGATGTCGACTCCTCCGCAATGGTGACCACCCCGGGACATTCATTCGCAATCGCCACATTGACTTCACGAAGAAATTCAATCGCCTCCAGGTTCTCACGACCACCCAACTCATTCGGCACCCAGTCTTCGTCACCTCGGCTGTAATCGAGATATAGCATGGAGGCCACCGCATCAACACGCAGCCCATCAATGTGATAACGATCGATCCAAAAGAGTGCGTTCGCGATCAGAAAGTTGCGAACTTCATTTCGCCCGTAGTTAAAGATCAGGGTTCCCCAGTCAGGATGCTCCCCCCGGCGGACGTCGACGTGCTCGTACAACGCAGTCCCATCAAACTTGGCAAGACCATGCTCATCCTTGGGGAAGTGAGCCGGAACCCAATCGATGATGACCCCGATACCCTGCTGGTGTAGGTAATTGACGAAATGGGCGAAATCGTCGGGTGTGCCATGCCTGGAGGTTGGAGCAAAATAACCAACGGTCTGGTAACCCCACGAACCACTAAAAGGATGCTCACTGACCGGCATGAGCTCAACATGGGTGAAGTTCATTCGATGGCAATAGTCGGCCAATCGTCTGGCCAGATAGGGATAGTCAAGCCAACCATGCGTCCGCCCTTGACCCTTTTGCCAACTACCGAGATGCACCTCATAAATATTCATCGGCCCGCACAGGGGATCCGACTCTCGCCGCAGACGCAACCAATCCCCATCATCCCAATGAAACGAATTAAAGTCGGTAATGATAGAAGCGGTTAATGGCGGCAACTCAGCAGCAAACCCAAATGGATCCGCCTTATCGTGCCAAACTCCTAAACTATCGTGAACACGGAACTTGTATCGCTGCCCCGGCTTGGCATCGGGAATAAATATCTCCCAGACTCCGGCACCTTGAATGACCTTCGCCTCGGAACGACGCCCGTCCCAATCATTGAAATCCCCGACAACCTGAACTTGCCGCGCGTTTGGGGCCCACACCAAAAAATTTACGCCCATCGACCCATCACGGTCGGTCACCTGCGCACCAAACCGTTCGTACAAACGATGATGTCGACCCTCTCCGATCAAATGAAGGTCGAGATCGCTCAGAAGTGATGGCGTTGAAGAGGAGCTGCCCATAACTATCGCTTCGTTCTGGTCCATTTCCAAAGCAGTGTTGTCTGCAAATAGGGTAACGCAGATATTTTATCCAGCACTGTCGACTAGGATCATCCACGCAACGAGTCGTCGCGTCGACCGCCAAACCACGCGAACACTCAAAAAAAGAGACTGCAATGACCCAAAGCGACCACATCGACTTGGGTGGTCAGTTTATCCGTCCAACGTTTTGACAGTGGAATCTGCAGCCAGACTGCGGGTAAGCTCCGCATACCAATGATAGATGATTAACTTTCAGTGAAGGCAACCATCAAGAGAACATATCTCGTTATGGATCACCGCTTTCCCTTAGATCGACTCAAAGAGATCCTGTGCGTCAAAACGCCGTTTCGGCGCCGGTCCAGCATTCCTGGCAACGTCGTCTAATAGCCAACGCCGTAAACCATCACGATCCCCCATGCCCTTCTGCCCTGATTCCACCGCTTGGTGCGATGGGTCCACACGATCCCAAGAATCAGTGCCGCCCCACGCATGACGGGTGGCTTTCTGACCCTGTCCACCGCTGACCAATTTTGAAGAAATCAGACAAGCCTGCACACAATGGATCGATAACGCCCGATCAATTCGCTTCCATAGGTCGGCATGCTGGACCTCCATCTTCCGGCCAAAATGCTCCCAACGGAAATTGCTATCCCGCCAGCGGGGTAAAGCATCAGAAAGCGAACGAATCAAATAGCGATTATTACTAAGAAGTAATACCGAAGCAGGACCGTCAATCGATTCCAGTCCTCGCACAGCCGCCAACAATGTCAGCCGATTCAGATCGCCCGTCTCCACGTCCTCAACCTGCAAGACCGACTCACCCGAGGCGGTCTCAAGTGCGAACGACCAAGCTCCACGATCAAATGCCTCGGACTGGGCCTGACAGACCAACAGGTATTCGACAACCGGAGCGTCGACACCCGAATAGGCTGAACTTAACGGTGATGTCGCGGAAGAAAGAGGATGCATGCTGAAGCAATTCGAAAAAGGTTTTCCCGTGCCACCCACCACCGCCTGTGGTGCTAAGCACAATGAACTGACCGCAAGATCCTTCTGCGAATACCTCTCGGCTCCAACGAATCACAGATTCGTTAAACCTACTCTCAAGCATTCGGCCATACTTGCCCAATCACCAAACTCTACTGCATCAAAAAAGTCATCCTCACTTACTGCATGCCATCAAGATAATTACAGCCCGCGTAACCCCACCCACAACCTCTAGGACCCGCCGATTTATAGAAGCGTGTTACCGATGAGGGCCACAACGTGACCTAACGACGTTAGCCCACAAAAATCCAACATTCAAAACTCTCAACACAAATCACTGGCATGGCAACATACCAACGCACTTTCAAAAAAAACACGCAAATTCCCGTGAACCAAGCGACGCGAGACCGCACCCGATAAAGGGAAAAAGATCACAGCACAAAGATCACAGCACAAAGATGCCGAATTAGGCCCGCACTCACCGCTTGCAACGTGAGTCATTTCTCGCCGTCCACGAGGGGCGTTACTGCGTCAACCCTAGTGGTTTAACGCTCTCCGGATTGATTGCAGGACGGCTGGATCCTGCTCTTCCAGTAATAGGGGCTGAAGCCAGTTCGCCAGTGAATCGCCGCGGTTCTCTTTTAGGACGTGAACGACTTCAAGCTTGAGTTCGCGACTGGACCCTTGAAACAGAAGTGTTGCCCAAGTCTTGGGGTCAACTTCGTCGCTACCAGCGACCCAATTCACCACAGCCAGTTGGTTAGCCAAATCCCCCACTAAAAACTCCCTGGCAGCAAGAATCTCTTTCTCTGCCAATCCACGATTTTGCAATTCTCGCTCAGCGAGCTCCCGAAAGCCTTCGTGGTCACTTCCCAGCCATTGCATCACCCGTACTTGATCGTGATTTTGAAACGGTGATTCCTGCGCTGCTCGTAAATCGACCTCTCCCCCTCGAGCTTCTATCTCCGTCAGCAGTGAGACCTGCATCACCGGTGAGGGAGCCGCCATGTAACTATCCTCTGAAGCACCCGCCAAGCCGAGCTCTGCCACAGGTTGATGCAAAAAGCTCTTTGCAACAGCTTCGCTCTGCGAAGACTGATCATCGCCCAAATGAAAATCAAATCCTGCACTCCGTGTAGCCACGTTCGACCGAACCGGCCCAAGCTCTACCAGCGAACTGTCAGAAACTCGCCTCAACCCTCCATCACCGATGGGCGTCATGGCGGTTGAGTCTGAACCAGGTTGAGAAGGCGCTGCAACCTCGACCGGGTCGTCTCTCACCAGTCCAGCAGGTCTTAATCGATCTGAATCACGGTTTGTCCCGGTAAATTGAACCGGCAAGGGCACGGCGACACTCGCTGGCTCACCAACTTGAATCGCCTGATGCCCAAGCATCGTGGCGTTGGTTGCGAAAATTTTTGGAAACCGTGAAACCTCCTCCCCAATGATCGGCTGAGAGGGATGTTTCGAGCCGCCTGAAAGTGAATTCAGCGCTTGATAGGCTTGAGATTTCAAATCGTTTGATTCTTCATCGTTCAGGTTAATCAAAGAAGCAATGACTTGCTGGACCAAACTTGTTCCCCAAACCCGTCGTTTCTGAGTCAACTGCATGGAGGATTCTCGCAACGCTTTCACAAGCATCGCCTGACATTGCAGACGCTCCGTGGGACGAAGAACATTCCAACTATTCTGCGTTTCACCAATCAATTCGTAAGCTCGCCGAGCCACCTCTTGGTCAGGATCGTTCAAGGTGTTTACCATCGCTGGCAACCCTCGAGAGCCATACTGCGAGAACTCCTCAAGCCGATCGAGTTTCTGCTGCGAATCCAAGCGGTCAAATCCGTCTCGCAGCTGGCTCAGGCGTCGACTTTGCCAAGCGGACGATACGACTAAAATCACCGTCAAGCCTATACTGACCACCAACAAGAGTCGCAGCGATGCCACAACCTTGATTCGATGTCCAGAACGGTCAGCTGGTGGAGTTCTTTCAGACACAAGACCAGAAAATGGATTGTCTTGTTGGTCGCCAACATACATGAAAAGCAATCTTTCTAGCGGAATAATCGTTTCCTGCAGGGGCAGTTTCCTTTGCGAGCCTGTTTCACGGCAAGATCACTTTTTTTCAGTAAGGTTTAACAGTCTGAAATTCCTTACAAATCATCGATTCCGCCGATTGAAACCATCGAAATCATGTGTTCAGCAACTCCAGGATCTCGCTGAAAGAATCGTAACCATTGCCATCAAGAACGGACTCAAACGTGGAAAATGAAAGAATCCTGAAATCAGGCAAGAAACGAAACCCTCGCTGCTTCGCCCAGATGGAGTCAAAAGAGGGCTCGGGGGCTTGGCAGCATCGCGCAGAATGACAAGATGGGTAATAACAACCACGCATCCCCAGTCATTGGACCACCATCCTCCCACCTGCAAATGGAGAATTCGCAAGGCCACTGTGATTCGCAGGGCCACTGTGATTTGCCCGGACACGGGAATTAGCCCGGACAGGAAACCCACCCGCAGCCTTCTCCCCCTAGCACTCCATTTCCCCTCAACCCTGAGGGACCAATGGAACACCTCACCTTTTTACAGCAACACATTCCGGTTCACCCCCGTCTGTTCCACCGCACCATCTCAAGACATCCACCGACATGAATGAATCGGAATCCAAATCACAACCTTTCCGAACAACACTAGCTACGATCGCCGAACTGGACTTTTCAGAACTGAGCTCTTTGGAACCAGAAACGTCCATTGACGTTCAATTGGAAACGCGATCAGCGTTGGAAAGCCCGATTGATTTCCCCCCTTTGAACGCTGCGCTGATCCCCGGGGACGTCATCGCAATCGCATTGGACGCGAACGTCCCGTCGCTGGCCAGCGTCTTGGAGGCGGTCTGCGAGTTCTTCCATACCTCGGAAGCTGGTGAAATCCACATCATCGTCAGTGGTGAAATCAACCCGTTGGTTCTATCGCAACTGCAAGAGCAATTGCCTATCAAGGCGACATTAACCGTCCATCAAACCCTGCGGCGTGAATCGTTTCGGTATTTGGGACCTGATGCGGAGGGCGAGGCTGTCTACCTGAATCGCTGGTTAGTTGACGCAGACCTGGTGCTGCCAGTGGTAACCAGTCGCCCAGTGAACGAGCATCAAACTGGCGATCTGACGGGCATTTACCCTGCCTTTGCTGATTCGACGGCAAGACATCGCCACTACCAACGATCAAAACAAACGAGTCACTCTTCGCATTCGACGGATGATGCCGAATTGACAACGGGATCTGATCCAATTGCAGGCACCCCGGAAGAACCAGCTTGGCTTCTTGGGGTGCAATTAGCACTGTGCGTCACACCCAACCAATCAGGTGAAGCGGCAGAAATCATATGCGGCACCATTGACGCTTTGAAGAAACGCAAACACCCATTGCTCTTGGGTAGAAATGTCGATAGTCCGCCAACGCAACCACCCAGAACGACTTCCACCTCTGACTTGGTGGTCGTCTCATTGGACGGAGGGCAATCGCAACAATCATGGATCAATGTCGCTCGCGCAGCGGAGGCTGGAACGAACCACACAACTTTAGGCGGAACCATTGTCGTCTGGAGTTCCCTTCAAGAACCAAGCCATCCGACTCAGGCGATCAATATCGGTGCCAGCGACACTGAACAGTCTGAACCCGAGGAAAAGCCAAGTGACATAAAAGAAGACGAGGACTTCCTTGCCTGGGATGAGTCGATCATGGCTCTGGAGAGATTGGAAAAAGTATCGGAAGATTACCAAATTATCCTTCACAGCAAACTTCCTGCCGATCAACTGGAAGCGGTGGGTCTTGGCTGCATTGAATCCGTCGAGGAACTGAAACGACTTGCTATGGCGTTTCCAACACGAGCAATCCTAAGAGCGGCTCAGTACTGCGTTCCAAGTGAATGAGCGTCAGTATCTTTGATACTTTCCTTCTGCGTCTTGTCCAAGTCCAGGACTGAACAAAAGCGGTGGCTTACACGCTGTCCCGTGACCCAGTGATACCGTGACCCAGTGATACCGTGATCCCGTGATCACCCCGCCTTCCGTGACGACGGAATGTTCGACAAAGCAGCCAAGTGGCTTGCTAAACCCTTTGCACTTTCACGGTCGCCCCGAACACAGCCATCGACGACCAAGCGATCAAATCACCTGAGCTGGATCCACCGAGTTCTCTTTGATCAACCGAGCGATCAAATCGTCGACCGAGACACCCTCCGCCTCAGCAGCAAAGGTGGGCACAATGCGGTGCCTCAACACGGAATAAGCCAATGTCTGAACGTCTTCGATGGTGACGTGGGTTCGCCCCTGCAACAGAGCCCGCGCCTTCGAGGCAAGCACCAGTTGCTGAGAAGCTCGAGGTCCCGGCCCCCATTCGATCAACTCTTTCACCCACGGCTTACAGTTGGGATCAGCAGGACGGATGGAACGCACAGCATCCAGTACCCAATCCTTTACATGGGGTGGCAACGGAACACGTCTGACTGTCTCTTGGAACTGGATAATCTGTTTCCCATCCACCACGGCCTCAACCTGCGTGTGGAATGTGGAAGTGGTGCGATCCACAATCTCACTTTCCTGATCCCGTGATGGGTAATTCACAACAACATGGAACAAAAAGCGGTCACGCTGTGCCTCAGGTAAGGGATAGGTACCCTCCTGCTCGATGGGGTTTTGAGTTGCCAGGACGAAAAAGGGTTCCTCCAAACGGTAGGTTTTTCCGGCGGCAGTGACGGCGTGTTCCTGCATCGCCTCCAAAAGGGCAGCCTGCGTCTTGGGCGGGGTTCGGTTGATTTCGTCCGCCAACAGCATCTGGGTAAAAACTGGACCTCGCTCAAAAACAAACTGTCGATGCCCCGTCTCGGGGTTCTCTTGAATAATCTCCGTCCCCGTGATGTCCCCGGGCATCAGGTCGGGCGTAAACTGGATTCGACGGAAATTCAAATGCATTGATTCCGCCAAGGTCGAGACCATTAGCGTTTTAGCCAGCCCTGGCACACCCTCAAGTAAACAATGACCCCTCGCCAGAATCGCGATCAGTAATTGCTCGATGACCTCATCCTGCCCGACAACCACTCGCCCAACCTGCTCGCGGATGCGTTGGCACGCCTCTACCAGATTTCCGGATTCAATCACGTCATCCAAGTTATCGGGAGATTCAATTGGAGGAGGCTGTACCAAAATTGCACCTGTCAAGATGTAGAGTGATGGAAAATTCAACGCAAAAATGCAGAACTTCTTTCTCGCCACGTCTAAACTCTAATCGTGGCAAAGAGTGGTCTAATGATAACATAATTAAGATGGATCCACCGCCACGGTAGGTTACCAGTGATCAACCACTTGCTGATCCCCACCACCCCATCCCCCCTTTGGCCCGATAACAAGATGCCATCGCTCAACACCCTCCAAGGACGCGACCAAGGCAAAACATTTCTCATCACGCAATCTGCAACGATGATCGGACGCGAGGCCTCCAGCGATATCCAGCTCCTCGATACCGAGACCTCGCGACGACATGCAGAAATCCGTAGGGTCAGTGCGGACTGCTATGACCTGATTGACCTCGATAGCAGCAATGGGACTCGGATCAATGGCAAGCGAATCACTTGCCAACGATTAAGAAATGGCGACCAAATTGAAATCGGATCCACGGCGTTCGTCTTTTCAGGACTCGTTGAACCCAGCTCCTTCGACGTGATCCCGAAGATGGACATCGTTCTGAAACATGGCAACCCGGACAACAGCCAGATTGTGTCGAATTACCTTCGACGCAGCGACCTGTCCAGTCGTGACGACTTTTCAACTCGGGGCAATGCAATCACCCCGCCGGCCACACCCATCCAAGATTCCTCAGATAGTCAGCTCGACGACTCACCGAACAGACGCGAACCCGAACGTGCGTTGGAGGTTATTTACCAAACCGCTTTGGCCGTCGGTCGAACGGATGAACTGGATCAAGTCCTGCATCGCGTTTTGCAGCTCGTTTTTGATTGGATTGATGCCGACCGGGGATGCATCATGCTCAGGGATCAGAGCACCGGAACTCTGGAACCGGCAGCACGGAGAGACCGGAATACAGACCAGAATCCACAGTCGGCACAGACCATCTCGATCAGCCAAACCATCCTTGATCATGTTCTTGAACAACAAACCGGTGTTCGGACAAGTAATGCGAAGCGTGATCATCGGTTTGAATCAGCAGCATCCATCGTTCAAAGTGGCATTCGTGAAGCGCTTTGCGTGCCACTACAGGGCAGGTACGCCATTGTGGGACTCCTCTACGTCGACACCTACACCTCACCCGGGCAAATCTCTCCTGACGGACATCGATCACGCTTTAATGATGACCACCTTGAGTTAACCACGGCGATTGGTCACCAAGCCGCCTTAGCAATTGAAGACACATTCTACTATTCAACGCTTCTAAAAAACGAGAGACTCGCCGCGATGGGCCAAACCATCACGTCGCTCTCCCACCACATTAAAAATATTCTTCAAGGGATCCGTGGCGGTAGTTTTCTTATCGAGTCCGGGTTGGAACAGGACGACACAAAAGCCGTGCGACGAGGTTGGAAGATAGTTGACCGAAATCAAGAACGCATCTCAAATCTGGTTCTTGACATGCTGACCTACTCCAAGGACAGGAAGCCGGACAAGAAACTGTCTAACCTGAACGAGGTTGCTAAAGAAATTGCGGAATCCCTCGAGCCTCGCGCAAAATCGATCAACGTCCAAGTCCAACTCGATCTACTTCCTGAACTGCCTGATTCATGGTTCGACACTGACTCAATGCACCGGGCTCTTCTTAATCTTGTCATCAACGCAATGGACGCCCTTGATGAATCACAACGTCCTCACACTGATGCCCATTCGCCACCTGACCATCCGCCGGTACCTCCGGGACAAATCAGAATTCGGACCGACTACCAGAACAACCAGTGGATCGTTGAGGTAATCGACAATGGCCCGGGTATCCCGCCCGGTTTTGAAACCAAATTATTTTCGCTCTTCGAATCGAGCAAAGGCGCGAGAGGTACAGGAATTGGGCTGCCTGTGAGTGCTAAAATCGTTCAGGAGCATGGCGGAAAATTAGAGGCCATTGATCATTCACCTGAACGCGGAACAACCTTCCGCATCACGCTGCCCAACGCCGAACCAGAGAACGAACCAGAGAACGAACAACAAGATGGCAACACACTTGTCAATTGACACGTCCTCTTCGTTGCCCATCCCATTCAATCGCTGCACACAAAATCCTGCAACCAATCAAGCGGCATCTTGGCCTGAAACGCCATACGAGCAGGCTAAGAATTCAATTCGCTTCTCAATTCATCGATCACACTGGCGAGGGATGGAATCATTTCATGACAGACGGTGAAATCACCGGACGAAGCGGCTAGTTCGATTCGTTCCGCAATCGCAATCGTCCTCTCAGCTGCAATCACGCGAGCGGCTCCTTTGATGGTGTGAGCCAAACGCTCAGCTTCCCTCTGTTGCTGCCCCTGAACCGCCTTCGTGAATTGCCGAAACAAGACCGGTATCTCTTGCATCGCCGAATCACTGACAGCCCTGAAGATCGCCTGCTCACCACCCGCGTTTTCCAGAGCTTGGTCATAGTTAATTACAGATAATGGTTCATCGTGGTTATTCAACAGTGCACCTTTCTATCTTCAGACATGACCTAGGATGAACTCAAACACCGACACAACGAAACCATCTACACAACGAAACCATCTGCACTCTTATCTCTTGTGCCGCAGTCTCCATCGAGGTGACCCAAGATACAGGGTTTGCCAAATGGCATCTGATCGCAGTCGTTTCCTTTTGCCAAACGCATTGACTGCGCCTCGAATGAGGCCCTGACGACCTCGCGTTCCTCAATTTCCATGGCAAAAGAATCAATCTTTGGTTTGGACCGACGAACGAGTCTTCCCATTGGCTGGGACCATTCCGCCCGGCTTAATGGGCTTCAAGCCAATTTTTGCCAACGCCCATCTCCACCACGATCGGCACTCGCATGGGTAAAGTGTTCCGCATCGCTGACTCAATCACGGGCATTACCGCATCCCGTTCAGAAGCAACCATATCGAAAACGATTTCATCGTGCACCGTTAGCACCATCTTTGTCTCAAAATCCCCCAGAATCAGCTCGCGACTCACGTTGATCATTGCCAACTTGAGGATGTCCGCAGCTGTGCCCTGAATGGGGCTATTCATTGCGAGACGCTCTGCCGCCTGCGCAACCCCGCGACTCTTAGAATTGATATCCCTCAAGTATCGGCGCCGCCCAGTCTGCGTTGCAACGTAACCATGCTCACGGGCGAAAGAGATCGTTCGATCGATGTATTCTTGGACTCCCGGATATTTCTCAAAATAACTCTCGATCAACTCGCTTGCCTCCGCTCGTGGAATATTCAATCTCTGCTGAAGGCCGAACGCGGAGATCCCGTAGATGATACCAAAGTTAACCGTCTTCGCCTTGTCTCGCATCTCCCGGGTCACTTCCTCTACAGCGACATGATAAACCTTCGAGGCCGTGCTGGTATGAATGTCGATTTCGTTCTCAAACGCCTCGAGCATTGCCGCGTCACCACTCAATTCGGCCATCACTCGCAATTCAATTTGCGAATAATCCGCACTGAGAAGAAGGTGAGTGTCATCACGAGGGACGAACGCTGCACGAATATCTCGCCCCCGCTCCTTCCTCACGGGAATCGTCTGGAGATTCGGATCATTGGACTGCATCCTACCGGTCGCGGTCCATGACTGGCTGTAATGCGTGTGGACGCGACCGGTCCCCGAGTTAACCGCCTCGGGAAGCTGGTCAACATAGACGCTCTTGAGTTTTCTGGCGTTTCGATAGTCCAACACATCCGCCACAATCTCGTGACGGCCAAGCAAACGCTGCATCTCCGACTCACGCGTTGAATACTGACCTGTCGCAGTCTTCTTTGGATTGGATTCAATTTCCAACTCTTCGTACAGGACCACTCCTAGCTGCTTCGGCGAATCAATGTTGAATTCGTGTCCGGCGGCGGCATAGATCTTCTCCCGAAGTTCAAGGATTTCTGCCTCCAGCTTTTTCGAGAACGCTGCGAGAGCGTCGGTGTCTAGCCGAATACCCTCGTGTTCCATCTCCACCAAAATAGGAACCAACGGGCACTCCACTTCATAGCATACCTTGGTAACCCCTCGCGTCTCCAATTCCGGACGCATCGCATTGGCAATCTGCAACGTGACGTCAGCATCTTCGCATGCATAGGGAACCAAAGATTCCAAAGGAACTTCCGACATCGCTTTCTGCGTTTCGCCCTTAGGACCAATCAAGTCACTGATGGGGATCGGAGCATAGCCGAGATAGATTTTCGCAAGGTAATCAAGCCCATGCTTCATTTCGGGCTCTTTCATGGAATGCGCCAGCATCGTATCGAACAAATCGCCTCGTACACGGATGCCGTTCCATCGAAGCAGGGTCAGATCATACTTTAGATTATGCCCAACCTTTGCAATGGACTCATCCTCGAACAGGACCCTAAACTCTTCCAAGACTTCCTTGGCAGAATCCAGCGACCCACCACATGTGACGTAGTACGCTCGGTTCGGCTCAAAACAAAAGGCGATGCCAAGCGGGATGGCAACTCGCGGATCCAGACCGGTTGCCTCTGTGTCAAAGCAGAAAGAGGGAACAGCACGCAGCTTTTCGATTAAGCTCTCTCGCTCCTCCCTATTCGTGACCGCGATATAGTCGTGCCGGATGTCCTTGATGGTTTTCTCTTCCACCGGCTCATCAAATAGCAGTGTTTGAATTTCTGTCTCGCGTTTCTCACGCTGCACCTGTGCACGATTCTGAGCCGACGAGAAATTCTTACCGAACAGCCGCTTTCCCAACGTATCGAACTCAAGTTCCATCATGAGCGATTTTAGCTTTTTCTGATCAAATCCCGCCATTTGGAAGGCGTCGAATTCGTACGAATGCGGGACCTCTAAATTGATGGTTACCAACCTGCGCGACAGCCTCGCCATCTCCGCCTGCTCCTCAAGTCGTTCTCGCTGTTTACCTTTTAGATTGCTTGTGTTGGCGAGCAGATTTTCAATGGTCCCATATTCAGCGATTAATTGCTGAGCGGTCTTGGGGCCAATTCCCTTGACACCGGGAATGTTGTCACTCGCATCACCCATTAAACCAAGGATATCAATGACCTGATCAACTCGCTCAATCCCCCATCGCTGTAAAACATTAGCGATCCCCACAATCTCTGGCTCTGAACCTTTTCGACCAGGCTTATAAATCACCACATCCTCAGTGACCAACTGCTCATAGTCTTTGTCGGGCGTCACCATCCAAGTGCGGTAGCCCTCAATAGCCGCTTGGTGAGCGAGCGTGCCGATAATATCATCCGCCTCATACCCGGGTGTCCTGATGACCTCGATTTGCAAGGCTTCAAGCAATCGGTCAATCCAAGGAAACTGACTCGACAAATCCTCGGGCATCGAGTCGCGGTGTGCCTTGTACTCGGGATAATCAATATGCCGCTGAGTGGGCTCGGGCGTGTCGAAAGCAACAGCAAGGTGAGTCGGTTTCTCCCGTGCAATCAAGTCCAACAGCGCGTTGGTCAGACCAAACACGGCGGACGTGCAAATCCCACCTGAGGTAAACCGCGGACTGCGAACCAATGCGAAATGAGCCCGATAAGCAAGCGCCATCCCATCCAACAAAAAAAGTCGCTTATCGTCCGCGAAAAGATCTTCGGTCACATCAGCCATCAGCGTCGTCCATCGGGCAGATTGGAAACAAACTCTACGCTGAACAACCTAACACCTCAGCCTACTGCTCGACTAGCAGTCACCCCATATGACCGAACGAAGAAAAATCTCTTTGCCAATCATCCGCACACGTTCAAAGAGGACCGCAGCCAGATCGACCGCAGCTACCATTCTTCAAGAAAACAAGATTGCAACGAAAACCGGCGTGAATTCCAGTCAACCACGATCACTTTCAAGAATGTATTCCCATTCCTGTCACGCCCACTGAACAGCGTGAAGACATATCGGGAAAGGTGAACCTTCAGCCAATTCTGGACTGGTCCAAACGTTCGTCACTGAACCAAAGAAGGATCGCTTCCAACAACATAGACGCCACTAGGATGATAACGCCCAAGAGAATCGGGCCACCCTGCGTCTCTAAAGCTTTGACGGCTATCCACCAACCACCGACAACAACGTCCCACCTACGAATTAATCAGGCGGCACGTGCCTCTGACTGCAGTCTCGTCGTAGAAAGTTGATGAACCGACTCGCCCATCAACGCATGACGCAATTGCTTGACAATCCATCGCGATTCAATTTCAACATCAGAATCGCCTTGATGCGACTCAGCCACCGAGTTTTGCACCTCGACTGATTCGCCATCTCGATTAATCATCCGCAGTACCGGTCCCGATTCGGTTCTTAAACCGTTCTCTAGATCAATCTGAAAATCTGCCCGCTTCAGCCGACCGCGAACTTTCTCACCTGGAAAAGCCACCTGCACGCGTTTCACATCACCCCAACGTGCCGAAACGGGGCTATTGCCCAAACGAATTTCGATATCTGCCTCATCCTGCGTTCCACAATAAACCAGATCCGACAAAGCAGAAGCATAGTCACGGTATCGCTGATCAGACGAGACAAGAATGTTTAAGTCCTCAAACTCGGCAGGCACCAATCCCTGAAGGCACCTGGCCAAAATGATTGGCCTAGTTAGGTAGCCAACATTCATTCCATTGCGCCAGACCAACGGGGCAGTGGGGTCAACCGGATGCCAAAGGTGATAACCGAACGTTCGGTTCAGATTTGTCTTAATACGAACCCCGGACATCCGTAGACGTATCGCAAGGTCATCGTCCTCTCCACCCCAGCCCTCAAACCGTTCGTCAAAACCATTGATTGAAACCAGATCCTTTGCCCACATCGCCATGTTATAACCAACCAGCTTGGGTCTTCTGCTGTCTCGAATCAGTTGATAGACGCGATCCCTTCGGTAGCGCTGAGCGAGCGTCGAGGTGAGACGCTGGGGAATAAAATGCCGATACTCCCCAGACATGATCAAGGAGGGCGTTACTCGCGCCGATTGCTGCTCGTCCAGTCGAATGCATTCACTGGCCCAAGCGGTACCCACCTCGCGGTCCTTTAATTGTGCCGCAAGATAGTCAGATGGAAAAAAACAATCTCCATCAGTCAACACCAAGTATTCCCCATCCACCAAACTCAACGCCTTGTTCCCCACCCGTGCCTTGCGAAAACCGTTTTTTTCCTGAGTCACTAGCCGTAGGCGGTAGGGCGAACGCATCGATAATCGGCGAACCATCTCTTGGGTTCCATCGGTGGAACCATCATCAGCAACGATTACCTCAAAGGAATTCGCCGCAACACCCTGCTGTCGTGATAAAGAAACCAGGCAGCGTTCCAGATGCGAGAGACGCTGATAAGAGGAAACGATGAACGTTGCGGCAAGTTTCTCTTCCATGCTTACCTAAAGCTCCCTACTCCTGACGACACAGATACAACCAAAATTGGCCATTGATGACGACGTCGTTGCCCAATTACACGCGCCGTCATAGCACTCGCTGCCGGTCACGACAGTAACTGCGATCCACACAACCAAGCTTTTTCTCAATAACTCCAAGATGCACCAGGTGTCAAGCGATAAAAATAGAAAGACTGATCGCCTAACGCTCCTTCAGGCTCATGCTCTGGGTGTTTACAAAAATCGGCGCCGTTTTCCTGCATCCCTCCCCAAACACCGAAATCCCAAACACCACTAGAAACGCGTGGCTATCCAACGATCACCTCAAACAGCAATGAAATGCTATCAAACGCCGCGCGATCAATCGGCGCAAAAGCAAATCACAACCGATGATGATTCAATCGGATCAGTGCGAAGCTTTACCCACTTATTGCAAACGATTGAAATATAGGTCCACAAGTTTCGACGGGAAAACTCGGCGAATGGAAACATCTGCACACGCAGTCGTTCAGTATGCTCAGACAATCGTGAGCTGGTCTTAACAGAAGGCAGAACCGCCCATACGAAGTGGTTCGAACAAGCGAGGGGTCACAATCATCCCCAACAAACAAGTGTTCAATCGCGGACCCGACCCAGCGATCATCCAGGACAATGACCGACGCGACCGAAACAAAAAGAAAACGAGGGGGACTTGGGCAGCGTTAGAAGCACAGCTACTCAGATTTCGACAACTGAGTGGCTAATGCACCAGATCCAGACGTGCCTTCAATCCCGGCTGACAATCCTACTGGTCACCGAGATAACGCAATTGAATTTTGGTATCGGGTAATTTTGCCTGCAACGCATCAACACCCGCTTGAGTCACGGCGGTGCGAGTCACGATGAGATCTTTCAAATTTTTCATTCCCTCCAGATGCACCAAACCTGAATCGGTGACCAGAGTTGACCCGAGATGAAGGAAAGTGAGTTGATTCAGATCCGTTAATTTCGCCAATCCGCCGTCAGTGAGACGGGTGTTATCGAGATTCAATCTCTCAAGGGCCTTTAATTGACCGACCGGAGCGATTCCCTGATCAGAAAGGTTGACTCGCCAAAGATTCAAATCCTTCAGGCTGGTCAGCGCTGACAACGAAGAGGTCGCTTGATCCGTGATCTGCAGGCATTCGCTTAGATCCAAGAATTCGATCTGATCCAACTGCTCCAATGCCTTGAGACCCTCCGCATCAATCTGATTGGCGGCAAGGCGAAGTTTACGAAGCTTTGGGTGCTGAGCAAACATCGCAATCGCATCATTCCCGATGGTGGTGCCCGCCAAATACAGCTCCTGCAACTGCGTTAAATCTTTCAGGTAGGCGAGCCCCTCTTCGCTGACCCACAGAAAGTCGATAGCCAACACCTTCAAGGTCTTGATTTTTCCAACGGATTCCATCCCGGGATCGCTCACTGAGCATTCGCCGTTCTTTCCGCTAAGGCGAAGTGCCTTTAGCCGAGGCAGGTCCACCAAAGCCTCAAGTCCCGCGTCACTGACCGGGCAATCCCTAAGGTCCAAATCTTCAAGCGCCTGCAACTTACCTAAAGCGAGACACGCATCATCGCCCATACCCGTTCCACCAAGTCTGACCGCTCGCAATCGCGGTAATCCAGCCAGAGCTTCAATGGCGTCAAGAGTTACTTCCCCGCCGCGAAAGTCCGCATCGATGATCAACCCATCTCCGTCCCGACGGACATTTGACGCAACCGAATCGACTGTCATTGCAGAGTCGGCATTATCTTGCACCATGACTCGGGGCTTCTCTGACTTGGCAGAAGCCGCTTCAGAGGATGGTGATGGACTGGGCTGACTGTCCTTTGACGAACAACCGACGCTGATGGTGATAAGTAGCACACATAAGGCATTTCTGGAAAGGAGCAATTCGTTTTCCTCACGAACAAGTTGAAAGCATTTAGCAGCGAGACAGTTCCGCTAGTTTCACTGCAACGGCTTCACCGAAGAATCAAACACAAAAAACAAAGATTAATCAATTGGGCGAACCTCATTGCGTCTCAACTCAATCAGGGAGAGCTCTACACTCGATCCTCGCACAAGGCTAAACAACAACGCCCAGGTCCAACAAGGCGATATGGAATTATCCCAACACCCAGTTTCCTCTGCAGCACAACAACCGCCATCGCACACATCAGGTCGCCCTGATGCGGCATCCAAAACAAACACGACGCAAGAATCCAGGTTATTCTTGGCTCAGGACAATCGAGATCATTGTCCGTCGCCAAGCATCGCAACTAGCAACAGGCTGGCAATCGATGAACAAGCACTGGTAGAAGCAGCGCCCGAAAACTTGCACGGTCCAGTTCGCTAGACCGTCTTTTCCATTTCCCAACCAGAGCGATACTGCTTGCGGATGTACTGATCTGCTTCTGGACAGTTGGTCGCTTTCAAACTTTTAGCATCCCAGTCGAGACGCTTGCCGGTCCGGTAAGAAACATTGCCCAGCAGAACGGCTTCGGTCAGAGCACCGGAGTAATCAAAATTACAGAGAGTTGGTGAACCATCCTTACAGGCCTTGATCCATTCGGCATGATGCCCAATCGAATCAGGAATGGTAGGCGCGGGCGCCTCATACTTTGAATATTTATCGGTGGGGAACAGCCGATACTTGGAGTAGTCGGCGAACATTTTTCCTTCTGTCCCAACAAACATGACTCCGCTACCGGGCACTCGCTCCCCCGCCACCTCACGTGGTGTCATATTGCCGTCGTACCATGTCAGTTCACATGCGGGCATCTTACCACGCTCGGGGTATTGATACTTAACCGTCAAGCCAAGTGGGCAAGTCTCAGGGTGGACTCGGTCATCATTCGAAACGGCCTCACAACTCACAGGATGCCGAAGGTCCAGCGCCCAGAAGGGTAGATCCATATAGTGGCAACCCATGTCACCCAGGGTCCCCTGACCGAAGTCCCACCAACGTCTCCATTGGGCAGGATGATAACGGCCCGGAGCGTAGGGTCGCTCCGGTGCCGGTCCGAGCCAGAGGTTCCAGTCGAGATTAGCTGGCGGGGTTTCACCAGTCGCAGGTCGGTCGCCACCACCCCATCCTTTGCCAACCCAAACATGAACCTCTTTGACATCACCAATGGCACCAGACTGGATCACCTCGACGACTCGTCGGTAATTACCCCCAGCATGAATCTGCGTACCCATCTGAGTGGCAACACCTTTGGCCTTTGCGGCCTGCGCAACTAAACGAGCCTCTTGAATCGTGTGGGTGAGTGGCTTCTCGCAATAACAATGAAGTCCCGCGTTGATTGCGCGGATCGATGCGGGAGCATGATTGTGATCGGCAACCGCAATCACGATTGCATCCGCTCGGTCCGCCTCACTGGCGATCATTTCCCGATAGTCTGAATAGGTCCTCGCACCCTTAAATTGATTCGCTGCCCGATCAAGATAATTTGAGTCAACGTCACACAGACCGACCACGTTTTCATTTCGGATACCATCGATGTTCGCGGCGGCACGATTAGCGGTGCCAACACACAAAATCTTTAACTTCTCATTCGCGGATCGCGACTCCTGCGCGGCAACTTCACTCCATACTCCTGCCGACAACGCTGCCGCCCCGGACGCCTTCATGAACTGTCGTCGTTTCAGACCTTGGAGCTTCGTCTTTTCGCCAGACACAGACTGTTTACGCATGCTGCTTTCCTAATCAACAAAAAAAATTGATGTAATTTACAAACAGGGGGACCAATCAATGCTTCCTCAAGCTATCCATTCGATCAAGATCAAGTAGCGGTAATGATGGTTTCTGAGCCCCACTGAGATGGTGCCAAATCGCCTCTTACAAAAATCTCTACTTACGAGATGAACGACCGGCGTTCACCGAATGGATGCTCAGAATAACACGCTAGATCAAACCAATGGAAATCGTGTGTGTATCGTAAGCGAATCGCCGGGCGTTTTTCGCCGACTTAGCGTCGACGAACTGGCAGACACTTAAACCGATGTCAAACCGATGTCCGATGATTCGTCCAACACTTGCTAACCACAAGCTTAACTCAACGCTTCAGAAGTCACTATTAAAATGGTTTTCTTCAACCCTCCATTCTAACCGATCTCACCGCCATATTGGAGATCACCCCATTATACGGAGAAACATCACCAATGATAAAGAATCTAATCAGAGAACATCGCTTTTGGCCCCGCTGAGGCCTTTTAGAAAGTACCCCTGGGATCTCAGCGCTTCACCACCGTAAAAAATTGTCAGGATAGCTCGCGGCAAATAGTGAGATTGCGGCTCGAGACTCGATCAGCAGCCATCTGAAAGCTGCCAAAACCCATCCCGACACACCGACACACCGACACACCGACACACCGACACACCGACACACCGATACACCGATACACCGGCGACAAAAATGAGACGAAGATCCACGGCAGAAGATGAATGATCAAACCAATCGAGAGGATCAGACCCCGTCAGCATCGCATTTCATCGATAGCCATTAACGTCCTCGATGTACCAACTCTGGCGTAACCTCCTTCCCGCTTGATCGGGCCAAGCAGAAACGGTGAGAATCAACCTGGTTGTCCCGGATATTTCCAGTCACCTCGATAGGGGCGCCGCAACATCTCATTGGCCGCATCGTCCCCGATTACTTTTTCATTCTCGCCATCCCATCGAATGCTTCTCCCAGCTTTCAACGACAACATTCCAAGAAGACTTAAATTGGTGGCATCATGCCCCACTTGGACATCGCAAGTCGGTTTTCGGCCCGTTTCAATGGCGTTGATAAAATCGGCCCACAGCAGATCAATGCTATGGCCGTCAGGCTCCTTATGCTGAGCATCCTGATGGATCACTGATGCTTTCCTATCGGAAGGATAGAAGGTCCATCCATCACGCCAGCCCATGTGGAACGTTCCTTTCGTGCCATGAAAATAACACCCGACACCGGGCATGCCGTTAACAGCACCAGAAAAACGTCGGTGTTCCCAGACTGCGGTAAACGACTCAAATTGATACGTGGCAACCTGACTATCGGGCGCATCGGTTGTTTGTTCTTGATCGTTTAAAACGGCAGCGCCCCGAATCGGCCGACCGCCAGTGGAATAAATTTCCTTTGGATACTTTTCGTCCGTCCACCAAAGGATTTGATCCAGCCAATGCACACCCCAGTCCCCCAAGGTTCCATTGGCAAAATCCAGAAAATTACGAAAACCACCCGGATGAATCTTACGATTAAACGGTCGATACGGTGCGGGCCCACAGTACATGTCCCAATCCAGCTGTTCGGGCGGCTCACTATTGCGACTCGGCGACTCGGCGCCGCCGTTACTGTGCACAAACGCCTTCACCAATCCGATATCACCAGCACCACCATCCTTCAGAAACTTCATCCCCGACACATAATGAGGCCCGATCCGTCGATGAAGTCCGACCTGAACGACCCGATCGTTAGCCCTTGCTGCCTCAAGCATGGCTCGGCTTTCACCGATCGTGTGTCCGGTCGGCTTTTCAACGAAGATGTGCGCGCCCGCCTCAATCGCCGCGATCGTGTTGAGGGCGTGCCAGTGGTCAGGCGTAGCCACGATCGCAATCTCGATCTCCTCCTTGTCCAACAACTCACGAAAATCGGTGTAGGTTTTGACCTTGGCACCTGACAAATCCTCAACCTGCTCTGCAGCAATTTCCAGCTTGTCCTGATCAACATCGCACAGAGCAACCGGCTGCACCGTTCCCGTCGCCATCGCCTCGGTCAAAATGTTCATCCCCCACCAACCCGAACCAATCAAGGCCGTTCGATACCGCTTGCCTTTGGATTGAGCGTGAACAAAGGGTACGCCCAAAGAAGCGCCTGCGAACGCGGCGGATTTAATGAAGGAACGACGTTCAAAACGCATTGGACAAACCCATGTGATCAGGAGAAAAACTTATTGGCTTTATCATAAAGAATGCGGTACCGACCCGCATCACCAAGATCGACCAGTCCTGACAAATCGAAGTCACAAATACGACCAATCAACAACAGGCATTCCTAGCGTAAATCAAGACAAACCAAGGTCCCTTCCGCGTTTCGGCAGAAAAGAAGCCCATCCGAAAGAACCGGTGCCGTCCAACACCGACCAGTCAAGACGGGATGCGTCGCCAAAACATCATATTTTTCGCTCGTAGCACGAATCACCATTAATACGCCCGAATCAGAAAGCACCACAAGGCGATCACCAGCAGCAATCAAGGATCCAGCACGCAAATCGCTGGAATTCCAAGCCAATTCACCGGTGTCCATGTCCATGCAACTCAATATCGCACCTGAGTCGACATCGCCATTGATGCCGTAAAGAAAACCGTCCAGCAGTACGCTAGCCCCGAGCTGATTTTTAAAATCCTTGTGCTTCCACACAATCACCGGTGAACCGCTGCTCAGATCCAGCAAAGCACTGCCTCGACTGTATCCAGAGGACAGGAAAACCATCTCGCCACTGACAACCGCATCCGCCGCATTGCACCCGAAAGTGGTCAGCCAACGCTGCCGCCACTGCTCTGCTCCGGTTTCCAGATCAACACAAACATAGGAACGCCCTGATCCAAAAATAACGCTTCCACTGGCCGTGTTCCCAAAGCGAACTGGTGAGGAATATCCCGCGTCACGATCTTGCGAAGCCCATTTGATGTCACCGTTATCTTTTCTTAGTGCCACGCCCGAGTCACCGATGTTCAACACAAGTGTCTCTCCGTAAACACGGGGCGACCCAGCAAATCCCCAACCCGGTACTCGAATCCCCGTTTCGCCAACCACATCCTTCTGCCAACGCAATGAACCGTCACCGGCATTCAACGCATAAACAACCCCCCCTCGACTTAGAAGGTAAAGAACGCCATCTGAAAGGACCGGAGTCGCGGTGGGTCCACCCTCGAAATCCTTGGCCTCCAGTGGACTGGCATACTTAAACATCCAAACGTTTTCACCCGTCTCCGCGTCTCGACAGCACAACTCATCGTAGCCTTCTCGATTCCCCAACGCGTACAGCAACCCCTGACTTGTCACCACATTGGAAAACCCAGTCCCAATTTCAGCTCGCCATTTTTCCTTGGGGCCGCTTACGCCCCATTGGTGACTCCAATCGTTTTCAAGAGAAACCCCGTCGCCTTGGGCACCTCGAAACTGCGGAGAATCCTCCGCCATTATCAAGGAACCACCGAGATAAAAAGTCAAACAGAAGAGTCCGCGAAACAGGGCGCAACCGCTGGGCAACTTGATGATACTCTGCGATGGACACACCACTTTCGTCCTCCGATCTAAACTCAAATCCATTAACTTGACTCTCGTTTCATGCGATCATAACGCGTTACAGTGACCGAACACTTTAGGGTCGAATATTAACTCTGACCGAACACGTCGGAAATGGGTCAATCGAATGACAGTTCATCCTTACCAGCCCCTCACCACAAACAATTACCATGGTGCAGACCGGTTGAGATCAATTCCAATGCAACTTTTCGCACCGCATCACCGCCCCGAGTCCAGGCAATCAGCTCTGAAAAAATCAGCTCTGGAAAAGAATAGGATGCATAAAAATCAAGGTGCATGGCAATGAAATCACCTCAAGGCTACCGCGACTGTGATGCTTCTTCGTTTTCAGACGCTTACCCTGACTATTACTAGAAGTATCAACTGATGCACTAACCAGCAGTCCAAATCCAGCAGCCAAAGTAAAAAGAGGGCGTTCGCACATCACAATGTATCGGTCATGATTCGCTCCACACAAATACTGACACCGAATCACTTGATTAATCTCCCCACTCCCTACTTATGCCTTCTCCAACAAACCAACCCGCCATCAATGCAAAAATCAATGTCCGAGTCGCAGTGCCCTTGGATCTGAGCTCGCTGATCAAACGAGCCCACGCTTTATTGGCCGGTCAGTACCGATTTTTCCTAGCGTTCTGCTTGACTGGGATTTTACTCGGCTCAATTGTTCCACTTGGATTACTCATGGGGCCAACACTCACCGCAATTTACTGTTGCCTCAGCGATAAAGAAGAAAAGGGAGCAGCCGGTATCCAAAGCATCTATCGATCCTTTCAGCATTCAGCCGACTCTCTCCTCGCCTTCATGATTATACTCGCGAGCGCCTTCCTTTTTTTCGTGCCGACATCACTGCTATTATTCCGCTTCGGAACGGACCTTTACCACGCCGCATCTGCAACTGGTTTTCAGCCATTGACGATAGTTATCGCCGGTTGCCTGCTTATCCCACCAATCGCTTCCCTTCAGATGATCGCATGCATCCCTTTTCTCTTTACCTTTCCGCTCATTGCAAAATATAATTGCACGGCAGTCGAGGCAATCAAACTCAGCATACAGGCCCTGCTGAACAATCCGACGACTGTCATCGCCATCGCGGCATTCCTGCTGGGATCAAACCTCGTAGCTGCACTGCTGTTCTATCTACCGGTGATCCTGCTGATCCCAATCAACTTTTCTGTGATCTACATACTGACCAGCGATCTCTATTGGGCGGATTCAGCCTAACCAACGAGCCTCCAGTACAAAGCCGTCAAACAAGCAGCATCGGAATGTCTTCGTGTTGAGACTGCCATCTAAGAGCAAACCAGACTGTGGTTTGAGTGTCAGTGCAGTTCAATGAATACCCGAAAATCCAGCCGGCAGTTTCTGGACCAACCTCATCAATCGACCATCCACGTGCCCTCTCTCTAATTGCCTCGAACCTTAACGAACCCGGAAATAAAGATAATCACCAATGACAAAAAAAGCATGAGCCTAAGTGTTTTGCCCGGATTTACTCGCAAGGAGTTAAAGTTGGAGGAACGACCAACCATCACCGTGGCGAGAAAAAATACAACCATGGCCAACAAAACCTTAATGCCGACCAATGCGTGATAGAGTCCATCACCCTTGTGGCTGGGCATAGCTCGAAAATAGTTGTAGAAGCCACTCACCACAAACAGCCCTATACCGCCGTGTACAAATCGTCTCCATCGATCTCGGACACTGCCTACTAGGTCTTGTCGAGACTGTTCGGTTAATACTCCCAAACTGGGCAACAAGATCACCGCCATAAAGAGGCTACCGCCAACCAAAGCCATGGCTGTCCCCACATGAACCACTCTGGACAGGACGTCAATCGCAAAGACGCTCGCACCGGTGACAAAATCAACCATCGTTCAACTGCCCTACCAAAAGTTTCCACACCAAAATGCCAGCCAAATGTAACTCGCCTTGGAACGAAGCGATGCCATTATCCACTTAATTAAGAAAGCAGCTCACCTACACCAATTATTCAGTTTCTCAGCAGATACCCGTCAGGCCAGGTCGGTATCGAAATCGCAATTCACCCGAACCGCCGGCAGGAAAGGTGATCCTCGGAGACGGAACCGAACCAATTATCGATCGCCAAACCAAAGGTTAGTTCATACTGAATGGAGGTGGAAAAACCTGACCACTGGGAAAATCACCCGATGAATCATCTGATTCATCGTCAGAATCTGTCGAGAATTGAACCGACCCCGACTTGATGCATTCAAGCAAGAACTTGGCACGCTCGGCCACGTCTCCCTGACCTAACAAGACCAGTTTTTCCTCCAGCGAAAACGGTAACGTGTAGCCAACGATATCCGTGATTGGCCCCAAGCTCATCTGATCTGCCATCAGCTGATGCAAGTTCTGCTGCACCGATTTGCCCACCGGCATCACCTCCCCAAACGCATCAAGCAGATCGCTTTTCAAAGAGAGTGAGCGTGAATCATTAGACGCCTCCTCAGAATCCTCGATCAATTCCACCTGCGCAAGCCTATACGCTTTTCCCGCATCAATTTCAGCAACAATCCGCGCCCGCCTGATACCGACCAACAGTACATTGTGGCGATTGTCTTCCTGTTCACTGTGAGTGACGATTTTCCCAATACAAACCGTCGGTGAAATAGGTGCCTGATTGGTTGGCCAATCGACGCTTGAAGGTTGTATTAGCGTCGCCATTGTGATCAGACGATCTCCCTCAAGTGCTTCCTTCAACATCTCAACGTAACGCGGCTCAAACAAATGCAAAGGTTGCATCGCGTGGGGAAAAACCACCAAATTTGGTAGCGGAAACAAACGGACCTGCCCATCGAATCCATCAGGCAGACAAGTTACGTCATTTAGATTTTGCATACTGGCTTACTCGGTCTTCACCAAAGAGAAATCTTCTGGAATCATTTCTCATGGTTACTTAAAAACATTGCTAAAACAAAAGCTTGCACAAGGTCAGCAGAACCACATTCCATGCATGTAAAGCAAATCATGCACGCACAGGATTATGCCATGCAAGGGGCCCCTGTTTTCTCGGCATCGACCAAAATGCGATCAAAATACAAGAGAAAAAAGAATCACCCGGCGATTCAACCCTCCGACAAACCGAGAAATTCCGAGTCAAACAATCCTCGGCTTCTCTTTTCCGTAATCAGGGTACCGGTTGAGTTACCCAATCAAGCACATACTTTGGTACCCAGTATCCGAAATATTTCGCAACGAAGGTCCTCGGAAAGAAGAGCCAGCAATCACTGGCCAACTTGAAATCTCATCAAAAGATCCTAAAACCCCAACCCCGCCTTCAGCACCTGAGACGCCAAACGCTGCGTATCCTTGCAATCACAACAATCATCAATCAAAGCTCCACAATGCCACCCCACCGGCGGTATCTATCGCACAAAGACGTTACCGACGAATTCGTGGGGTCAACCTGATCCGCCGTTATTATCCCAACACCGATTGCACATGCCAAATGTGGGAAAACAGACTCAATGGCAAACCTGCGCCGGGGTAATCCTGAAAATTTGATCGACCTCAGGATCAACCTCCCCGAGGCTCGCCGGTGTCATCTCCTCTGCGACCCAAACACTCATACCTCTCGGGTGCAAATCACCAAAAAACACGGCTAATCCCCCTAAACCGGCAACTTTGACATTTCTTTTTCAATCGATCCTAAAAAACACGTTGCCCAACGCAATTTATCTTCCCTTACCCGAAGAAACCCTGCGTATCGAACCAATAAGTCTGTGCATTCGAACCATTCCAAAACCCCACAATCACTCAGCTATCGAACAATCAATAAATCTCTGGACTTTGGAGTGATGTGAATGATTGACTCATGGCCCCGACTCTCCGACAATACACCCGTCGAGGAGCGGAGCGGAAACGCATCACGCCTCGCCAACCAGCGATTCTCATTCGCTCAAAGTTCAGAACCCTGCCCATTCGGGTGCGGCGACTCGGAAACCAACACTCAGTGACCAAAAGACCATTTTGTCATGCTCCTCTCCGGTCAAGCGATTCGTGAAAAACTTAATAACGGCCTTCAGATTGAGCCGTTCCAAGAAAGTCGACTGAATCCCAACAGTTACAATTTGGCACTCCATGATGAGTTACTGATTTACGAAGAAGTCGTGCTCGACGCGGCTTCGCCCAATCGCTACCGCCGCATTGAAATTCCTTCAAGCGGCTACACACTTCAGCCCAACCAACTGTACTTAGGTCGAACCGTCGAATACACCGAAACGCGGGGACATGTCCCGATGATCCAAGGACGCAGTTCACTAGGGCGACTTGGTCTTTTCATTAATCCCGGTGGAAGTTTTGGTGATGCGGGCTACTGCGGAACTTGGACTCTGGAAATGCATTGCGTCCAACCGGTACGAATTTATCCAGGGATGGAAATTTGCCAAATCTATTACATGCAAATGCATGGCGACTGTGATGAGTATTCAAGCGACAAGTATCAGAACAGCCGCGACATCCAACCCAGCCTGATCTTCCGAGAATTTGGTGGAGACGACCGTGATTCGCAAATGGAATTGAACTTCGAAGAACTTTTGCACGGTGCCCGCTAAAACCACCCAGTGCAGTTGAACACTTTTTTCCTGTCGCTTCGAACCGTCAATCCGCTCTTATGCCGCGACTAAAACGGTCTCATTTACAACATACGGTAAACAAGCCTCCTTTTACAGAATCTCCAATTCGTCGCTCGGATCTCTTTCGGCACTTCTCACAACCTGGCGCGACGGAACCCCACGTGATTCGCCGCCATGCAGCGCGATCCTGCAGATAAAGGCTGAATGAACATTGCCTTGACTCCATCGTCCCAGCTTTAATAGGACTTTGCGCACATCAGGGTAACGTGACAAATCTCCTTGACCCATCTCTTTGATCAATTCGAACAGATCATTCCAGTTCAGTTGGCCCAAGATGAAACGATGCGTTCAAACGCTCCACCGGGTCACCCGTTGGCTGCTTGCGTTTTGGATTGCATCGCATCCATAAATTGGAGCTGTTGAAATAGCATCAACACCGATGGCATCTCAAAACCAATCCTGGCTCCAGCTTTGAGGGGATTTCCAAAAATGGCGCCGAGCTCCATCGGGCGACCAAACTTATAATCCAGACGCATGCTGGCATCATAGGGAACCATCTGCCTTGTCGCTTCAACCTGCTTTTGAATCCATTCTTTCGGAACAGCAACTCCCAACGCGCAGGCAGCGCCGTGAACTTCCCGAATCACCTGCTCGACAAGACGCAGAGAATCGGGATTCTCGATCAATTCCTTGGTGGATGCATTCAGAACGACGGACAGACCATTAAAAGGAATGTTCCACATCAATTTTTTCCAACGTGTCATCAACAGATCCTCCGTGGCTGTTGCATCAATGCCTGCTTCGCGCAGATCGGCCTCCACCTGCAGGGCTCTCTCAGTGATCCCAGGAACCGCTTGCCCATACGCGTTATCTCGGTATTCCCCGAAAACAATTGCACCGTAATCAAGATGACGGACGTGGCCGAAACCCACCTTGTTACTGCACAAAAAACAGCAGCCTCCCAGTACTCGGTCAGACCCCACCACGCTAACACTATCCATCTCAACATCAAGACCGTTCTGCAACACAAGCACAACACCCCCGGAGCGTGTCGGGTGTGGCAGCATCGTTTGAAGCAGGTGATTTTGTGTCGACTTCAAGGCAACAATTGTCACATCACACGCCGGCATGGTTCCGGCATCGGCATGGACGTGGACGTCTTGAAGATGGAAGTCACCGAGCGGAGTCTCAACCTTCAGGCCGTTTTGGGCAATATGCTCAGCGTCACGATGAGCCAAAAAGTGCACCTCAAAACCACACTTCGCCAGAAGTCCTCCGTAGAGACCTCCCAACGCACCCGTGCCGAGGATTGCGTAACGTCGCCGCTGCGTCATAAAATTAATCCGAACGTTGTATCGGGATGGACTGCAAGGATAAAAAGAGTTTCACCTGAATTGTGACGCATTCTTAACGACTGCCGAGGCTATGGTTCCGCCTCTCTGGCCATCTTACCGCGTTGCGGGCAGACTTACGACTCCGCCGACTTAAGGAGAATATCAAACAGTCTCGAACCTGGAACTCGACTTGCGTCCTATCTGCCCATTATTCAAAGAACCTGCGGCGAGAGTGGTTAACGTTGCTCTCGCTCATTTGCTAGAAGGGTGCAAGCTCAAGCATTGACGGACATACGATTTCCAGACTCCCAAGCACTTGACTCTCGAGGTCTTGACTCTCAAGATCTTGCGACGTCGCGTCAACACAACCAACGAATAAAAAAGCATTGCTGGCACCTTGAATTATCCGAAATCGACATGATCCTGAGATGGACAAAAACAGATCATTCAGACCAACAGGAGTCAGACGGGACCTTTTTCCATTGGTTACTCTTCGGCGTTTTCCATTCGAGCGTTAGGTGATTGCCGGATTCACTCGTCAAGGTGGTAATGCGAATCGGATGCCAACCCTTGCCAAGGCTCACGGATGTTTCAACCGTTCCATTGCCCCGTTGCGAGAAATCAAGATCTAGCAACGCCATTTTGTGCAGCCGAATAAAAGATCTCTCACTCGCTCTGATCCTGAATTGGTGCTGCCCTTCGTTTTCGATCTTCAACCATCCCTTGAGTTCCAGAGCCCCCAATCGCTTTCGCGAGGCATCGAAGGGCTTCACCTCAAAAGCGTCCGGCATCTGGAAACCGACGTGTCCCAGAGTCTCAGTTTGCACACCTCTTAAATCAGGAACGTAGGAAAAGTCGCCCTTAAGGAATCGGCCTTGCGTGCCAATTTTCAGCTTCGAAACAACGTCTGAGCCGAGTGCAATCGAAGGCACCGGCAGATGGTCGTACGGACGTGGTGCAGAAGGATTGACACGTCGTCCACGAAGTGTGACCGCTAACATCCTTTGCTGCAAATCTTTGAATCTTTGATTGGAACCGGCGAGGTTATTTCTCTCCTGAGGATCCTTGCTGAGATCGTAAATTTCAAACGGATCTTGAGCGGATTGAATATTGACCCGAACTCCTTTCAAGCCATCAACATGGACGATCTGCATTTGACCGCGTTTCTGACCACGTTTCCCTACCTCAAAATCGTCATAGCGAGGCGTTCTCCCTCCATTCTTGTATTCAACATAAATGCTGCTTGGACGTTGCTTTCCTTGCCCGGTTAAAGACGGTCGCAAGGATACGCCATCGCAGCGCGCCGGCGCGATTACCCCTGCAAAATCTGCGAAAGTGGCCATCCAATCCTGCATCTGAGAGGGATGATCATCCAATGTACCTGGCGGGATATAACCTGGCCCCCAAGCAACCGTTGCCATGCGGATACCGCCCTCCCACACATCCCGCTTGATACCCTCAAAAGGACCGTATGATTGAAACGACGTCGCCTCGATGGGTTGTCCGGCAAGGTAAGAAACATTCAGCGGTCCGTTATCGCTGGTGATGACAACGATGGTTTCTTGATCGATCTCAAGGTCCCGAAGAGTCTGCAACAGGTCTCCAACGCATTGATCAATACGTCGGATCATCGTTGCAAAACGAACTTCTACATCTTGCCAGCCCTGTCCCGAATAATCCGGATGCCGATAGTCATCGATCTCGCCCTTGGCTGTGTTGATCATTCGACCGGGCTCGCCAATCCATTGAACCCCACCATCGAGTCCATTGCCCTCGGGGTAACTGCCAGTTGGCAATTGCAGGGCAGCGTGCGGTGTGTCGTAAGCAAGGTATAGAAAAAACGGCTGCGATGACCCTGCTTGAACATGATCGACGATGTACTTTTTGCCGCGAGCGGTAAAGAGATCCGTGGTGTAGCACTTGGAGAGACCAGCTGAGACCTCTTGGTCGTTGTGCCAAACCTCTTTGACGCTACGGTGGGCTTCTGAATTCCCCAAAAGCCATCGGTCAGCGGGGTAGTGCACATGACCATCCCCATGACGCACGTATCCATAGAACTCTTCGAAGCCTCGTTTGGTCGGGTAAGCGGTCCACTCACTTGGGTTATCGCCTGCGCCTTGCAATCCGTGCTTCCCAACCATCCACGTCCGATAACCCGCATCACGTAAGACCGATGCAACGGTGTGGTTGTCAGCCAATGCCTTGTCAAACTGGTTATCGCGGACTTCAGCGTGTCCTTGGTGAACACCACTTAGCAAGGTGGCACGACTCGGTGCACAAACCGGCGCCCCGCAGTAATGGGCGCGCAACTGAGTCCCCTCCAACGCCATCCGATCAATTGCCGGAGTCTGGTGTCGCTTGGAATGACCAGAATCATTTTGGTGCAGGACGCCAAAATCGCCCCAGCCTAAATCATCACACAAAATAAAAATAACGTTCGGTTGCCGACCGCCTTGGACTGATTTCGCACCAGCAGAATGAGCAGAACCCACCATGACACCGAGAACCACAACCATGAAAAAACAACGACCACATCGATTGAACACACGCATCATTCACTCCGGTTCGGCTCAGGCTATCGTTTCTTCACACTCGATTTCAGGACACGATGCTGACCAGCGATCTTGATTTTTTCAACAGTCGGTCCGAAATCACCGTCACCCGTTTCGGAATAATGCACTGATCGACTGATCATGGTGAATTCGTTTGATCGCTTCAGCTAAGAGTGGAGCAACTGACAACTGCACCAAATTGGGCAAGCGTTTTTCAGGTGCTAACGGGATGGAATCGGTCACGATCAAGGAGTCGATCGGAGCAGCACGTAGTTTTTCTATCGCCGGCCCGCACATCACCCCGTGGGTCGTCGCAATATGAATTTCTTTGGCTCCCGCCTCGTGAACCAACCTAGCGGCGCCGCAAATGGACCCCGCCGTGCTGATCATGTCGTCGAATAAGAGAGCAGCCTTTCCCTCGACAGGTCCACCAATGATGGTGCTTTGCTGAACCTCTAATGCACTGGTGCGGCGTTTGTCGACGATCGCCAATTTCCCCCCAAGGCGTTTGTTATGACCCAAGGCGCGTTTGATGCTACCTTCATCCGGACTCACCACAACAATTTCTTCACCGACCAAGCCCTTGGAGATGAAGTGTTCATTGAGAACGGGCGCGGCGTAAAGATGATCCACCGGAACATCGAAGAAACCCTGAATCTGTGCGGCGTGCAAATCCATCGCCAGCACCCGGTCAGCGCCCGCTCGAACGATAAGATTTGACACCAGTTTGGCCGTGATCGGCACGCGTCCTTCATCCTTACGATCCTGCCTCGCGTAGCCAAAATAGGGCATCACGGCAGTGATGCGTTCAGCGCTCGCTCGCTTGCAACAGTCGATCATGATCAACAGTTCAAGCAGATTATCATTGACCGACGGGCACGTAGGTTGAATGAGAAAAACATCCCGCCCCCGCACGTCCTCGTCCAGCTTGCAATAGTTCTCACCATCGGGGAATTGCCCGAGCGAAATTGCGGCAGGTTCGAGATGCAGGTGGTTGCAGATCTGCTTTGCCAAAGCAGGATTTGATTGACCGCTAAATATCTTCAGTTCACGCATAACCCATCGTCCGCATTTTTTCGTCAACAAGCCTTAGCTCATCGACATTATTAATCGATAATGCTTCACACTCCTGCAACACGGCAAGCGCCTCAACCGAGCGACCAGCTCGATGCATCAGGGAAGCACAGTCTGTCAAATAATACTCAGATTGGACGTTGTCGTTCCGTAATTGATCCAACGCCCACAGTAGATCCGCTGTATTGAAAAGGTAGGTACTCATATTGACCTCCTTGATGCTCAACTGCTCCGGCGTCGCATCCTTGTGCTCCACAATTCCGGTAAATTGCCCATCCGAGTCGCGGACAACCCGACCTAAACCGGTTGGATCTTCTTTGTTAAGTGTGCCTAACAGTAAAGATGGCGACGTTGTCCTGAAATGCTCCAGCAGCTTCTTGAGACTGGAGGGTTGAATTAGAGGCGAGTCACCGGCAACAACAATGGTCGGGCCATCGATACCTTCCAATACCGATCGACAGACCTGAACAGCATGACCGGTCCCCAATTGCTGCTCTTGGAGAACGAAATCGATTTGATCTTTCCGAGATGCAAGCTCTTCACGAACTTTATCCGCTTGATGCCCAACGACCACCACCTTTTGGTGAACACCAGCAGTTTCAAGAGAGTCCAAAACAAAATGGATCATCGGACGCTCTAGGACAGGGCAAAGAACTTTCGGTAGATCGCTTTTCATCCGAGTCCCTTTGCCGGCAGCCAGCACCACCGCACACGCTTCGCTCATACTTTCAACCTGTGAATCAATGTGTTTATTGGAGAAGGGTTGGACTCAAATCATCTTCAAAAAGGAAATCGCCATCATCTGGATTGTGCACCTGGCATGAAAGTGATTCTTGTTCCAGTTCGCCATTTTGTCAGTAACGGTGGATCGCTCAATCTCGTTAAATCACCTCTCCACCCTCGCGTCCGTTCCCTGACACTTTCACCTGTCAACCAACAAGCACCCCGCGTTAAATTCCCCGCGTTAAATCGATCTGCAATCCAGAAAGATCCCTGCTCCAAGTCGGATATCGTTGCGACTGCATCGCAATCTCATGCAGATCTCAAAATCGGCAAACCATTTTCATGTCGCATCGCCTGGACAAAACACTCTTCACGGTCCCTCGAGGGAAATGTTAACCAAGCTCCGCCTGCTCTGAGTCCAGTTTGAGTCTAATCCCCAATCTTTCATCTCAAATTTCTTCTCGAAAAAGGGCATCAAACACCAGGCTTGCCGCCCTCAAAATCGGTAAAAAGCCCTTTCCTGAGACAATTTTGCAGCGAAACTGGCAAAGACCAAACGAGGCTGATCCGAAGCCGCAGTCGCCCAAGGCAACTAAACGCTGCCAATCATCGTGACTTTTCCTCATCAGATCGACAAGGCATGGCAATTCGCTATGGATCTTGAATGCCACATTTCGCCAGAATTAGATCGCTTAAACAATACACCCCGTTCAAATCACCAAATTACCGAAGCAGGACACCGGAGTGATCGCAGCAGGCAACCCCTCGATACAAGCCGGCGGTCATTCCTCCAGCCTCTCGAAGGTTAAGAAAAACACGGTGGACTTTGGCAGTTATCTGCTGGTACGCACGCTAGTTGCGGTGCTGCAAACACTGCCTTATGACGCTGGAGATACCGTTTGTCGGCTAGTTGCAAGACTCGCTGCCGGCCCGTTAAGAATTCGCTCGCGGGTTACCGAAGAAAATCTGCTGCGAATCTTTCCCGAGGCAGATGAAACCACCAGGCGAAACTTGACCATTGCAATGTGGCACCATCTGATGCTGATGGTTTGTGAAATCGCTTGGGCCCAGCGTCGACTGCACCTGGTCAACTGGAGAAAGCATGTCCGGATTGCAAAAGCAAAATCGATTTTGAAGCTCTACTTGAGTGAACGTCCCGTTGTGGGTGTCACCGGACATTTTGGAAACTTCGAGGTCGGCGGCCACGTTACCGGGCTGATGGGATTCAGCACCCTCACGATCGCTCGTCAACTCGACAACCCATTTCTTCACCGGTGGGTCGAGCGTTTCCGAGGAGCCAAAGGACAGCAGATGGTGGACAAAGAAGGATGTGCTGCGGTCGTTGATGATCACCTAAATCATCAGGGAATCCTATCGCTATTGGCAGACCAACATGCGGGCCCCAAAGGCTGCTGGGTTGACTTCCTGGGCCAAACGGCTTCCTCACACAAAGCACTTGCCCTTTTTTCACTCAGCAATTCGGCACCGATGATGGTTGGTTACATGCGACGCCTGAACGGTCGCCCCATGCAATTCGAATTAGGCACGACCGGGATTATCGATCCGATGAACCCCAACGACACCACCTCCGAAAATCCAGAGTTCGATAAGGATGACGCGCAAGCTTGTAACGGAGTAACTTCTCTGACCAACTGGTACAACGATCGGCTGGCCCTCGCGATTGGAAAGGGAGTCGAACAATACTGGTGGTTGCATCGAAGGTGGAGAGAACCACCGGAAAGAATCGCCAAACGCTTGAGGAAAAAAAGTCAAACACCAAAAGCCGAAAGCACCGATCACCAGAAGACACCGGCCAACTCCTCACGTTGATTAGCCAACGGATTCCGCATCTTTCGCTACCATCAGGTCGACGCAACCGGGCAATGATGTTGCGCCCTTGCCGCCAAGGCTGAGTTATCACCGTCGCCAACGGCACGCCTCTCGGTGAACTGGACAAGACGTTCAATCCCGCGAGAATCGTGGCAAGTCACGCCAAACCCAATCGCAAGAACAAGCACCACGCTTTCGATGCCAATACGGGACTCACTCCCCCGGCATCAACCTTATTCGATTCGCTTGCCTTGCAATCAACATCGGCTTACCAACCCATACTCAGCCAACCCAGAACACTCCCCCCCGGCACAATGACTTGCCAGGTGATCGAGACATCCCGAAAAAAACTACCAAGACAGAACAACTACCGAGAACTCAAAGCAGTGACCGTTCTTTGACGTCTAAACGTACCGATGGACGCCACCGTGCGAAGAACAATAACAGATTCCCCTTCACTCAAAACTATCCATCACGTTCAAATAGCATCCGATCGAGCTCACAACCAAAACTTCGACCAGATTGGTCACCGGCGTCTCTCAGCGAATGGATGCACCGGTTTCAAATCGGGCGACTTTCTCGAATCGAGGCTGCTCGAAGCAACTAAATTCCGCCCACACCAATGATTTCAACCCAAGTCGATTTGCCACGGCAAAGTTCTTCAAAGACGAGTCCACCAAACCACTGCCCGAAGTCCCGGTGAATTCACCAGTGAACTGACGGTCCAGCCACAGATGACCGGGAACCTGCGAGGCGGCAGCAACATCCACCTGATTCATCGATGAGGCGATATCAATCAGGCTTGGTATTCTTGAAAGTCCGTTAGCCGACTCACCTTGAAGATTCATGTTACAGACCAACAAGCAGTCGTCTTCACCAACCTGCTCAAACTCGTAGCGTCGAACGCGAACAAAAACATCCTCCACAACACCGTAAGGCATCGCCGGTGATTCGGCAGCGACGCTGAAGTTGGGCTGATGCCACATCTGAATCGCGGAGAACCGAAACGGCGCCCTTCCATCGGCCTCACCCGCGCGACTTTCAAACGAAGCCACCATCGGTGGCACCCGCAAACGCTGCCCCGGATCGTCAACTAAGTAGAGACTGCCAGGAATCAGCTGGACTCGGGAGTGATCCCAAAAAAAAGCTCCACCGTGATACCTTGAATGACTGCCCGCATGATCGCTCAAAGCAACTTGGTATCGCCCATGGGCCTGACCCACCGCTTTGCCCCATCGCTGAAAAGCTTGCATCCTTTCCTGATCGATACCCTGAACAGCAATCACGTCAAAGGGTCGCAAAATCTCGACCAGATCTCGAAACCACTGGTCATCGTTTTTCGAACTGGATGCGAGATCCATTGCAACCTGATCGAAGAAAAATGCTGCGACTCGTATCGTCTTGAATGCCCGCTCGCTTTGGTTGTCCACCTGCGTCGTCATCGACGCCTTTAAATCAGGAATGTCGGCATTCCCACCCTGATCCCAACTCTTCAAACTGACAGTGCCGCTTAAAAAGAGAAGCAACACCACCAAAATTCCAACGCTGGCTAACGTAGGCCCGAGCGCCTGACGCGCGGAAACTCCGTTTAAGGAAATTGATAACTTAGGAAATGAACTGGGAAGCTTTAATCGTCGTGCCATGTGAGACCTGATCCGATTCATTCCATTAATCAGCCAACACCAAGCGGTGCGGCAACTCTAACTCGTCGCGCACGAGATGCCGTTGCACCGCTGACCCGTCAGAGAGTCCGAAAGTTCAATCTATCTACCTGACAGCTAGCGGTTACAATCTGTCAGGAGACTAAGAAATCCGCCCATCCAATGACAAGATCGGTCTCGATGGCGGTTACGCTGCCCAGCTTGACAGATTCGCTACCGGACGCGTGCTTGATCTGCTTCGAATATCGGATCAGTTCGCTAATCCATTGACGGGTCCACTCGCGGCCAAACATCCAACAAGAAACATTCGGTCCCATGCCAGAAAAAACAGATTTCTCCATCATCCCCGATCAAAAATCCATCCTCGAGTTAGAGAGAGAGATCCGCTTTTTCCCAACGAAAAGCAAGAACCTTCAGGCACTCTCGTCCGATCAAATCGGACAATGGAATCGCAAGGGTTACCTCGGTCCCATTGATATCTATCCACCCGATGAAATCAACGAAATACGAGAGTACTTTGACCAGCTTCTAGCGACCACACTCGCCGAAGGCTTTGATAGCTATTCAATCAGTAGTGCACATCTCAAGCATGCCAAAGTGTGGGACATGCTGAACAATCCAACCCTTGTCAAAATTGCCAGTGACCTGTTAGGCGAGAATGTCATTGGCTGGGGCTCCCATTTTTTCTGCAAGCTCCCCGGTGACGGGAAAAGCGTCGATTGGCACCAAGACTGCAGCTACTGGCCGCTGACACCTTCCAAGGCGATCACGGTTTGGCTGGCGATTGATGATGCGGACCAAGAAAATGGCTGCATGGAAGTTTTCAACGGATCTCACGTCCATGGTCTGATTGACTTCGAGATCAGCGATACTTGCGACAGCAACGTTCTGGACCAATCCATCTCCAACCCAGAAAAATATGGTGAGCACAGCCTCACCGAGTTGCGTGCTGGTCAAGCATCCATCCATAGCGATCTGCTGGTTCATGGATCGGCGGCAAACGACAGTCAACGGCGAAGATGCGGCCTAACCCTGCGATACTGCCCTGCCGATGTCACCGCCCACCTTGGCTGGAACCAGAAAGGCGTTGTGGTTCAGGGGACCGCACCAGCCAAAACTTGGCCAAATGCACCACGGCCAATCACACCCTAACTCACGAAACCCTGAACCCCGACGACCCACGAACAGGAAAAGCCAACGTCTATCAGCAACCATTGCCCTCGCGAAACATGCTGGCGGTCTGGCAGGCAGATCGTTCAAAAGGAAAGGATTCCCTGAAATCCCTTGGCGATGCATGACCACGCGAGTCAACGGTGAGAGTCCCTGCCAAGGTAAATTTGAGTGGGCACCAAACGCTTAAGGAATGATTCGGAGTTGCGAACCGCCCTGAGGAGAATTCTGCCGCTTGTGTTGGGAGTTCAACATGCGAATTGCCCGTGAAATCAATCCCTCGGGTTGCTAAACTGTCTCCGTAACGGTTCACTAGGCCGCCACGAGTCGTACGCAACTGGCGTTTTTATCGCACCCACCCGCTTCACAGCAGAGTCTTTACCGGGATGCCCCCTCGTCCCACTACCCAAACAACGCTCGGAATCAGCGGGCGAACAGGATTCGGAATGAGCCTCGCCTCACTGTACGAAACATCAAACTGCCCCATCTCGTTTGAATTATTCCCGCCTAAAACCGAAGCAGGACTGGCAACACTTTGTGACAATGTCAGAAAATTGACTCAGTACAACCCTGCTTTTTTCACATGCACCTATGGTGCCGGTGGCTCCACGCAGGGGACGACACTCGAAGTGCTGAAGCGGGTTCGTGAAATCACCAGCTTGCCCGTCGCTTCCCACCTGACTTGCGTTAATGCGACCATAGAAGACCTCGACAAATACCTGCGGACCGCCTCGGAACAACAGGTGGACTACATTGTCGCCCTTCGAGGTGACCCACCCAAGGGCACTGAGCGTTTCGAGGCCACCGAGGGTGGGCTTCGGTATGCCAATGAATTGGTCGATCTCATTCGCGAGAAGCATCCACAATTTGGCATCGCGGTTGCCGGTTACCCCGAAGTGCATCAGGAGGCTGCGAACGCAGAGGTGGATCTGGAGAACTTAAAACGCAAGGTCGACGCCGGAGCCGATATTGTTGTCACCCAGCTTTTCTACGACAACGATGACTTCTTCCGCTTCCGCGATCGTTGCGAGTCCGGCGGAATTCAAATTCCCGTCATTCCGGGAATTCTACCGGTGACCAACTTTAAACAAGCGTTGAGAATCGCACAGATGTGCAAGGCAAGCATTCCACCCGGCCTCGAGCAGGCAATGGTCGCCTGCGAAGATGAAGCGGATCAATTCAAAGTCGGAGTTGAACATGCGAGAACGCAAATCAATGACCTGACCGACCGCGGTGTCAGTGGTATTCATTACTACGTGCTTAACAAAAGCGAAGCGGCTGCGGCCTTGCTTGCTGGCGTTTGAAACAAACGGCCTAATCCGAACAGAAAGAACCCGACGCGTCGTTCGTCACTGCTTAGGCCTGACTTCAAAATTCATTGGCTGGCGATCGCAGCTACGTAGCCCGTCCGCATCGTTCATGCCTTAGCTGCAGACTGAGCGTGACTCATCACGCCTCTTCACAACACTACCTATCACTATAAATCCTCGCTTGATGCGCAGCGATTTTGCAGACACTGATCCAAACGCCCCTGGTCTTGATTTCAAATCACATTGATTCCGTAAACAGTTTCAATAAGCACAGAAAATCAATCGAATTCCAACGCTGATGCAAACGGAAAGCCCTTGCCCTCATCAGCCAAGCCACTGCGGTGCGTGAACCGAGAAGTGAAGTGTAGTTGCCAGCAACGTCAACTTCCAACAATGTCGACTTCCAGAACGTCGACTTCAGAAACGTTAAAGCGACTGGGATCATGTCGTGAATCCGGCTCGGGCAGCCAAAACCAGACGACAACACATCCGGGTGTTAAGTTGCAGTAGATTCAGCCGCTGCATATTCAGCCGCTTCTTATTCAACGGTAAGTGCAACCAAGAAAAGACTAGTTACGAGTCAGGTCCCAGGCATCAAGCCAATCAATTTTCACTTCAACCATTTCAAAATCCACCTCGAGACGATGGGCCATATCCGACAAGTGTCCGGCACCGTAGAAAACCGCGATCTTTTTCTTGCCCTTGTTCAATTCATCCTTCAAAACCTCAAACGCCTTTGCATTACGTCCCTTGATCAGGGTGTTCTCACCATTGGCATCATCAAACCCGGCAGTCACCGTCTCAACATCCACCAATTGACGTGCCATGGAACGTTTCATCAACTTGGAGCGATTAGGACTGAACAACGCCAACAGCATCGAAGCATCACCGCCTGTCTTCGCCGAGGAAGCCAAGCCTGCCCCCATCATCCTCGCCACCATTTTCGCGATGCTATCCCCCCGCCTCTCCATATCAACGGCGAACTCATCGGGACTCATGTCCGCATGACGAAAGTTATCCGCCAAGTAATCTATTTTTTCTAATTGGTATTCGAGGTTTAGCATGTCCTTCATGCCTGTTTGCATCGACGCCAGAAATGAGCGTCGTTGCTCCAAGTCTTGAGGACGGATTCGAGTACCATCCGGCGCTACCAATTCGTAAAGGACACTGTCATAAGATTGGAGCCGCTCATTGAGCGTCTCGTAATACTCTGCCTCGCCGATATGAACCACACCTACTAGATCAACCATTCGCCCAGCATATGGCGTACCCTCTCGCCCACGAAAGGTTGCCGTGGCCGTCTGCAACGCACTGGCTTGGCCCTTGTCGTCCACGACACGAACGTACAACTCGACTTCAGCCGGTTTTTCGCCTGCCGCCTCTGAGCCTCCCCCAACTTTTCTATCGGGCTCCGAAGAATTATCGCGAAATGCTTCAGCGGTCGTGTCTTGCCCCAGAGCAGACCGATGTGCACAGACAGAACCGAAGGCAATGCAAAAGAAAACAACAAAGAGGCGCGGATGAATTTGCGGTCGCATGAAATCATTCCATTTCATAATGCCGTAACTAATGGGGTAAGAGAACAACGATAATAGCTCTCGTATTCGCCCGAGACAATTGGTGAGAAAACCAACCGAGCATCAATCCCAAAAAAACTCAAAACTTATCTATTTTCGACCAAGTAAATACCGAGCAAACTGCGCATAGGATTATGGGTCCTTCGATGCACTGATTGCCGCTGTATTTCGTCCAGCCATTTCGTGACGATTCAAGTGGGTCTCCAGCAACCAATCCACTGACCAAAAACAGCTTCCTGAAAGAATTCAAAGCAGATTTAATTGGAGCCCCGCAGATCTACGGGTTTGGTTTTGCCGCTCAGAACCGTAACCGGTCAACTGCCCCTGAGCGAAAAGGGGCTTAACTAGATTCAAACCGTCGCAACTTTTTTCCGCTTATCAAAACACAGAGAATTTTTTCCCGAGGAACTTGAGGAAGTTATTGAAAAGAGGTGGCGGGTCACAGCAGTGAAATCTACTTCCTAACATTGAAGCGGATACGTTCCGAAAGGCTTCATGCCTACCAGACAGCCTGAGAATTCCCCCACCGATCCTGCTAAGAACGCACTCCACGCCAATCCGCCCGAACTCGTTTCGACTTGGCAAATTCAACTTGAACAATTTTCTCGTCGCCTTGAAGAGTTGGCGAGATCCACCGCGCACGGGGCGATCGTCGCCACAATCGCTGGAAGTCTGCTTTCCCTGCTCTATTTGCCGTAGCGTTTGGGAAGAACAGTCAACGATTTTGACTTTCCAGCGATTGTGGACGACTGGTCCTAGTTTAGGGTAACGGTCGGTCAAATTGAACCAATTCTTTTCGTAGCCTTGCCAAGCATCAAGGTCATTTTGCTGCGGCGTCATTTTGTTGCGGCCTGCAGAATCAAGGCCCCACACCGACATCGCCATTGCTCCCAGCGGTCGAAAGACCGAATGCATCCCGTGTCGACCTCGCCTTTCACCACGATGGTCAAGTTCTCTGGTGATCGCTGGCACCAAACACCAACCTGCAACAATGCAATGAGTGTGCCTTTGCCCTTACGCCTATCCGAGATCATAGCCGTAATAGTCTTTCATCTTTCCGCCCCGACACCCGCATCGAGCATCACTCCCCTTCTGCATGACACCGCTGGGGTTACCAAGAGGGGCCTGACACTTCAGTTGCCATTGAAACGTGGCACCGACCACCAAAAGGCTCAGACGATCCCATCGCCATGATACGACACAACAAAAAAGCTGCTACGACAGCACCCCCGCATTGGTGCCAAAACATCACACCGACATTCAACGCAACCAATGGGACAAAAAAAATGCTTCTCACCAAAAAGGGACAAGCATTCTCTAATAGTGGCGCTGAAGTTCACACGGTCAGATCTGCGAAGTAACTCTCAACGTTTAGCTGATTCCAATGTGGCTAGTCTTCCGGTCGGCCGAACGACGAATACTTTTGGATCGTCGACCACGAAAGCGGTGCTCCAACGACGGCCATCATCCGCACTGCAGATATTGAAAAAGAAAGTTCGAAAACGCTCGGCTTTGTAGCCGTAGGGAAACTGACTTGTGAGATAGTCATCTTCGGTTAGATCATCGACTCCCGGTGCTGCGTAATAGTGCACCATTCCATCAGGTGTCACACTCATTCCAAGAGTCCACCATCCGGTGGTACCGATCTGCGGGCCCTTAAAATCTCCACCACGCTGATTACCGCGGATACGCAAATAGGCGTAGTCATGCTCCTTGCCCGAACGTGCCTTACTTTCGAACTCGATAAACATCCCGGGCCAATAAATCTCGTTTCCCATCTCCCGGATGGTGCGAGTAAAAATGCCGAAGCCAACTTCGTTGTCAACCATCGCAGTGGTTTCCAAAGCGAGCCGAAATCCAAAATGCGGACCGCTACGCTCTTCCCATTCGGAAACGGGTGGTAGAAAAACTCTTGTGGTGACGCTGGGAACCTCTGCCACATCAAGCTGTCGCCGTAGGCGATACTGGACATTGGCGACGAAATCATCTTGCTTCATCACGCGACTTGGCTTGTCCGGGATGCCTGTCAATTTGGAGCGAAGCAGCAAAGCACCTTCGCTTCCCTCCAGACCACCAGCCGGCGTCTCGACACGTTTCACAACGTCAGGATGCCCGCGTTTAATCCCCTCGTACCAACGACCGTTGGTGCTGCGCCCCATCGGTCCGTTCTGCTCCTCATCGATATCCTCGGTGCTCTTGGGATCTCGGCGCATATAATTCCAAGATGCGTCCTCAAAATCGTCGGCAACACCGACGATCTCACTGCCGGTACCGGGAACAACGGGTCGCTGGGCCCAAGAGAGTTGTGATCCGATAGCGATCACGACCATTCCAGCGATGAAAAATCGGCTTGAAGTATTACGCATGACTAAAGCTGTGCTTCCCTGATCAGAGATTCCACCAAATTTCCGATGAAGAAACGTCGTGCGTCCACCTAACGACAACGTCCTCCGCCCTCCGATCGTTTCAATCGGCAAAGTCGGCACAAACCCTTCAACCAAACCACCGCTTCCTGCCGAGAAAATTGCGACGAAACTCTGAATTGGCACTTCCAGTGCCATATGCGTCCCCGACTACACAACCTCGGCTCCCCCCAATTGCAAATTTGATGATCAAGACTCACCTGCCTTCAACCCTAGCGTTGGACAGGCGTCTTGAGAAACGAAGAGATTCTCAACCCCAAACTGCCGAGGACTGCTGCTATCAAATAGTCAGTTGAACCAAATGGCTCCAAGGGACTCTTGACGGCCCGACTGGAAAACTCCTCGTTTCGCCCAGCCCTACCTTGCCGCTAGCAAGGATTACCCCTGAGTGCAGTTCCCAGCATTAACGTTGCCCGAGCAAAAGACGAACGCTTTGGACACCGTCCGCGTCCGGCTAACGACTGGATTTAGCGAGCGACCCATCTGGAGGCAAAACGAGGACCGTCGGTCGAGTAATCTCGTGAATCCTAACAGGTTGACGTCACCATTCTGTTGCAACGAAGGACAAAGTGGGTCATTTCCCATCGTTGTCGCCCCTGAGCATTGCAGTTGTCAGGCAAGACGATGCAGCCGTCTTACTATCCATTCCATCGAGAGCAGGCCAGCAAACAACCACATTAAAACGGCATTTCGACGAAGCGAGAAAAGCTGGTCTGGACTTCCAGGCAAAATGGAAACTTGGGGCTGTGGAACAATTCGCTCGAGCAGCGAATCCACCACACTCTGATTTGTGGTGGATGGATCAACGGCCAAGTATTGACCCGCAGTCATTTTTGCGAGACGTTCGAGTAATTCATCGTTCCTTTGCGGGCGTTCCAGCTCCTGTGTTGGAAGACGTACCTGAACACTCTGCCGAAGCAATTGCTCGTTCAATGCATCACCAAAGGAAAGCCGGACTTCATGACTACCTGCTTCACGCACGACAAACTGCCCGCCATAAGTGCCCGGCCTTGGCTCACCTTGCAACGGCAGCAATTTCAGTACCTCGATCCTTCCATCTGGGGTGAGCAGATTTGCGTCTAACTGCGGGACATCCAAAGGCTCAAACTGTTCATCCGACAGCACCGCCCGCACCGCCACCGAATCACCGACCATCACCTTACTCGAATCCAGCAACAAGACTCCACGCGTACTATCCCTCAACAACCTTCCCTCACTGACCCATCTTGCCAGCTTCGTGAAATAACTCTGGAAGTATCGATCACCACCCCCACGCAAACGCCACATCTCACCGCTGGCTTGAAAATAGGTTCGTCCAGCACCGTAAAACTGGCTCGCCATGTAGACCGGAAGGGATCCACCTGTCTCGGTGGTCGGATCGGAGAAGTAAGCGTAAACCTTGCTACCCGGCTTCGCATCCTTGGTGTCGATGTAATCATAGACGCCATCAAATTCCTGCCAGAGCTCAAGACTCGACTCGGCATCTCCATCAAGCCATAAGAATTCCGCTCGCCCTGCTTCATCCGTCAAATCCAAAGGCCAGGCGTTCTCGCCACCCTGACGCCCCGAAGCAATCACGGCGCCCCGGGTGGAAAGACTGACCGGAAAGAAACCAGCAATTTTGGCCACCCGAGGATCCGTCCGCAGCCGAGTCCATTGCGGGTGGAAAACCGGTCCGGGGACCAGAATTAATCCGCCGGCTTGCTGCGATACCCACTGATCGAGCAAATCGAGTTGCTGCAAGTTCAATGCAGTCCAATCCGGATCAAACATGGCAATCACGTCATATTCAAACAGGCTTTGGGCATCCTTCGGAAAACCATCCAGAACGCGATTTGCATCCTGACTCATCCCCGGTTGGCCGGTCTGCAACCAAACGTCCAAATCAATCGAACTATCGCGATAGTAAAGGTTGCGAACAAAACGGTACTCACGTGTTGGCCCCCCCGCCACGGCAAGAACACGAAGCTTCTTGGCCACAACTTCATAGCGTGCACCGCGGAGATCATCCAGTGAATTCTGGTCCTCACTCGATGTCAGCAAGCGGATTGCCAGTCGCCGCCGTCCGACCGAATCGGGTTCCATCTCAAATCGCACGGGAAACAGGGTTCCATCGACCGGCACTTCGACAGTTTGCGTCTCAATGACGTCTCGCGGTGCAATAACCTGACCCTGAGAATCTATTTTTTCGTCAGCGGCACGGTCGAGCCCATCAAGCAACTCCACATCAAGGCGGACGCTCTGAGGGCCACTGGCTTGCAATGTTGCAGTGACCGAAAACTTATCTCCGGGATAAACCCGCTTGGGAACATCCAAATCCACCACACGGACATTCAGTGGCGGATCCCCACTGCCAAGTCCAATTGGGAAAAGCGATACCTCGTTGCGGCGGGCCGCCGACAAAGCGGCGTTGACATCACTGCCGCCATTGCTCTGACCATCAGTCAAAACGATTACCCCAGCTAATGTCGCGGGATCGTGACTTGTTAAAACAGTACTAATCGCATCGCCAATGCGACTTTGCGGCGCTGAAGCAGCAAGTTCAAGACTCCAGTCAACCGCCGCTCCAACCGGCGGCTCAACCAATGGATCCGTTCCGTTAGGGTTCATGTTCTCGGAGGATCCGGTTTCAACTTCACCAAGGATCAGAGCATTAAGAGAGCGATCCGTTTCAACCGCATAGACGGACCCTAAAACAAGGGTGCCAGCGATCAGGTTCACGGCGCTCCAAACTAGCCACCACCCAACTGACGCTCCACGCCCGAACAAACCAATCACGAAGGAAAGGACCGAAAGAAACGCCCCTAAACAAATTAGCCCCGCACCAAAACGCGCAAGTGGTGAAGGCGGTTCAGTCACACCGAATGTGCTCTCATCTTGATCGGCTGAAACGTCTTGCGAGCGATCAGTGCCGATCGATCCAGGGTCGGTTTCATCCGAAATTTCATCGGTCGTGCGAATCAGGCGGGGTTCCGATTCCTCTCCAAACGCGTAGACACTCAGACGGTGTTCCTGAGATAATTCTGCAACCAAATCAGAATCACCAACCATCTCCGCTACTCGATCGGATCGCGATGGCGAGGCTCCAGTTGATCCAGCCGGTAATGACATGCTCTGGCTGGTATCGACGAGAACTGCGACCTCACTGGGTAGTGTCAACGTCCTTTGCGAACGTCGCTGTAAGTCAGAAAAGATAAACAACAGGCTCAAGACGGAAACACACCTCAGGCAGATCAGCAATCTTCGCACCGGCTTGGAAAGCTCTGCTGCATCCCGCCGATAGAAACGAATCACCATGCTGAAAGCAAACAACGATCCGATCACCAACAACGCCCACATCCACCATCCTTCGAGTGTCTGCAACCTCGCGAATTCGTAGACGATTTCGGTATCGGACGAGGTCATTTGCGCGATCACATTTGCGCTCATCGAGAACCTCCCTGCGTTGCAGACGTCGATCGGAAACCCATCCCGACACTCTTACCCGTAGTGGTTTGTGTGGCAACGCTCTTCACGTGATAACTGGCCCAGTAGGCGAGTGCCTGTTCAATCGCCAAGAAGACACCCAGTATCAAAATCAACAGCAACGCCATCGAGGAACTTCCGGCGCTAATTGCCTCCTGGTTCCAGCTTCGTCGCTCGATAAACTGGACGTTAAGCGGCGTGAGTTGCTGCAAAACAACACCGTGGTCCACACGACTCAGTTCGCCATCACTGGGAAGAACAACGGAAGCCTCTGGTGTCACTCGAAACAGTCCATCAGTTCCCATGAATCCCCACTCAGCCAAACCAGGCTGCAGAACATCCTCCACATGTTCATCACCGCGAATGAGCATTTCGCTGGGATCCAATCGAAAAAGGAACCGATCCGAATCACTTGCCCGTTCCGCTTTCAGTTCTTCACCTTCCACCTGAAAAGGTATTCGCGGGACAGCGATCGAGGGAGGCAAGAAGGTTGCTTGTCGCAAATTCGTGGAAGCATCGATACGTTTTTCATAGGCATCGTCGGCTAGCCGCGAGACCGGTGGTGAAGCCGCGCTCCACAACCAGGCATTTGCCTGCAGCAGAAACACAACAAACGATGGATCGCCCGGCCAGTTTGTCCATTGACCATTCAATCCCATCATCGCAGTCAAGATCCGACCACGCCCAAACTCGTGCTGCGTGAGAATCGGTAGACCATCCTCTCGGGTCAAAATCGTTGAAAAATCAGAAACGTAATCCAACTCAGGGGTCTCCGCCAAAGCCTCGCTTTCAAGTTGAAGCCCCCAACTTTTCGTCAAACCCACTAATGCCAAAACACCATCACCACCGGAGCGTAAAGGCCCAAGCAGATCAGAACCATCAGTAAATCGCAGGTCTCCCGGCGCCGAGTCGGCTCTTTCCTCAAGTGGAACTGGCTCAGTCAAAGGCGCCGGCAGCAGACGTCTCTGCCCCCCCAGCAGCGTCTGATTGTAGGATGATGCATCCACCTTGTCCCCAAGAAACCAACAAACACCGCCCCCGCGCCTCACGTACTCGCTTAATGCATCGGCAGCGTTGTCACTAATTTCCTGCAAATCAATCAAGTAAACGGCGCGATATCCGCTCAGCGTTTCGTAATCAATGGAACGCAAAAACGAAGGCGGCTGCACCTCCGGTATCGCACCAACACTCACCTGACTTCCGGGGTTCAGCACCGAAGAAACGTGATATGCACCCCGAGTATCGACGTCACTGTCGATAATCAGAACCCTTTCAGCCTTCGACAATGGAAGGGTGCAATAACGTCGATTGTCAATTGCCAACGCATCACTGGGAAGATCTGCCTGAATCGCATGCGTACCTGACTGGGCGACGTAGACTTGAAAAGTTTTGGTGATCTCCTCGCCGCCGGCAAGAGAATCAATCATCAACTCGGGCAATGTCTCAACCTCGCCGCTAACTGCAACCGAGGGGTCAACTTGTCGTTGGGACTCAGGATATTGAATCACCCGAATGGTCACCGGCACATTTGCGACCGTTTTTTCGCTGAAGTTCTTGACGGTGACTCGAACCACAAGGGGAACACCCGCTACCCACACGTCTGGAGACGGAGAGAGTGCGGTAATCCCAAGGTTAACTGAGGGCTCTGCCGCGCAATCAACAAGCCGAATTTCCACATCGCCTCCAATTCCCTGCAGCGACTCAGCAATACGATCTGCGGAATTCCACTCGCGTTGCCTGAAGTCGCTAACGATGTAGAGGTACTTCTCGTCGGCTGGAGTCGAATCAATCAGCTCCGAGGCAAGATCAATGGCAGGAATCATGTCCACTGGCGTCGGAGACGCCGTGGTGGCCATCAAACGATTAACCAACCTCGCATCCTCACTGATAGTTTGTGAGGAAAGATCGGCGGCAACATCCCCCGACTGACTTCCACCTCGAACAGACATCGCCGCCCGACTTGAACGCATCACCGTTAATTGGTGTTCACCCTCTTGACCCGCAAGATTTCGGGTCAGGTCTTGTATGGTTGCCAATGCCCTTCGATAAGCCGAAGACACCCCACCCTCAACCGTCGCATCAGAATTTTCGCCCGCAATCGCAAAAACACCAACCTCACCATCCGCTCCGCCAACACTCTGGTCCCCCATCGAATAACTGTCATCCAAGATCACGACATGATGAGTCGTGCGTCCGCCGAGCACATCGAGCAACCCTCGACTGCCGGTCCAACCGCAAAGCAACGCAATCAAAATCAGAGCGATCGCCAATCGCGATAAGAGCAGCAACAGTTGCCTTAGACGGACCCATTTCTTTTGCTTGCGGTAACTCGCTAATAAAAAATCCATCGCCGCCCAACGTTGCCGTCGATGGCGAAGCATGTTGATCAGGTGCACCAAAAGTGGAACACCGACAAACAAAAAGCCGGCAGTGAGGGCAGGATATAGAAACAAAACTAACAACCAAATATAGAATGAATCAGCGAGAATTAACGCTGGACTTTATCACCAGCCCCGGGGGTAAGACGCTCTGTAAATCACTCTGAACCAACCAATCTCAATAATAAAACCAAACTGAAAACAAGACATCACAGCAAAGCCAACGATTGCACAGCAAACTAGCGATTGCGAAAACCGATCCAACTCCACTTAATAACGCAAACCCAGTGAACGGTCAGTGAAGCTTGAACAGAAGTTGTTCGCCAACAAAATCCGAATGGCGAACAAATTCATTTCGACTAACGCCTCGCTTTGATTTGCATCATCAATACCTTCCTGCGAAACCTTCCCTTCTTGCGTTCACACCTTTCAAAACCGTGTCCCGATTTCCATCTCGGAAGTCAGCAATCGTCAACGCCTTAATTTTGGCATGGACTGCCGCGTCGTGAGGAAATTGGCCAATACCGCATCCAATGGGTCGCTTGATCGCACCAACATGTACTCGATCGACAGCCGACCACACGATTTGCGAGTCTGTTCAAGGAAGTCTCTCAAAGACTCAAGGTACCCTTCACGTAAAGCACGCGGGTTGCAGTTGAGGAACGCATCACTCTCCAGACCCTCAAACCGCGTCGCGCCATTAAAATCGAAATCCAGTTCGTCGTCGTGCAAAACGTGAAAAATTGCTACATCATGGCCTCGTTGCCGAAAGAGCCTTAATCCTTCAACGAGGTGATCGACCCCCAGCAGATCAGAAAAGATCACCACGAGCCCCCGACGGGGAATTCCCTGTGCAATTTCTTTGGCGACCGCCAACAAATCAGTCCGCCCTTCGGCGCCCACTGACTCCAGAACAGACAGGATCCGGTTGAGTTGCTGCTGATTGCTCTTGGACGAGACGGAACGATGCACCTCGGTATCAAACGCATACAACGACGCGGCGTCTTTTTGCCTCAGTGATAAATAGGCCAGAGATGCCGCCAGAGACGAAGCATAGTCGAACTTGTTTGCCTCGCCGTCCCCGTAGGCCATTGACCCCGATCGATCGACAACAAGCGTCAAACGAAGATTGGTCTCCTCTTCGTACTGCTTGATATGCAGCCGATCCTGTCGACCGAACACTTTCCAGTCGATATGGCGAATCTCATCACCGCGCGCATATTGTCGGTGCTGCAGGAATTCAATCGACTGCCCAAAATAGGGACTTCGGTGCATTCCTGTCAGAAAGCCTTCGACAACACGCCGTGCCGTCAATTCAAGACGGCGAATCCGCGCAGTGACCTCAGGACGCAAATATCGTTTGGAATCGGGCATCGCGAGAGAGCTCGTCCTCAGTCGTGGGTGTCGCATCAATGATTTGATCAATCACGTCGTCGCTGGTGACGCCGTCACTCTCCGCGGCAAAATTGACCACCATTCGGTGTCGCAAGACGGGTTTGGCCAACGCCTGAATGTCCTCGACCTGAACGTGAAACCGTCCCTGCAACAAAGCTTTCGCCTTGCCACCAAGAATTAGAAATTGAACAGCTCTGGGGCCAGCACCCCAACCAACCAACTCCTGAACGAACTCCGGGGTTCCCTCGTTGCCAACTCGAGTCTGTCGGACCAGCGAAAGAGCGTAACGCACCACGTGATCACTGACGGGAACCTGTCTGACCAATTCCTGCAAACGCTTGATCTCGGATCCTGTCAAAACGGGTTGTACTTGACCAGATTTGGAGCCGGTGGTCCGCCTGGCAACCTCAAACTCTTCGTCAAAACTTGGATACTCGACGAAGACTTTGAACATGAACCGATCTTGCTGCGCCTCTGGCAGAGGGTAAGTCCCCTCTTGCTCAATGGGATTTTGAGTTGCGAGGACAAAGAAAGGATCGGGCAGCTGGTGCTGCTCTCGTCCCACAGTCACCTGACCTTCTTGCATCGCCTCCAATAACGCAGCTTGGGTCTTGGGAGGCGTTCGGTTGATTTCGTCCGCCAAGAGGATATTGGCGAAGAGCGGGCCCTGCATGAAACGAAAACTTCGCTGACCCGTGGCACGATCCTCTTCGATGATCTCCGTCCCCGTCACGTCACCGGGCATTAAGTCGGGAGTGAATTGGATTCGGCTGAAGTCGAGGTCGAGCGTCTTGGCGAGGGTGCTGATCATCAACGTCTTCGCCAGACCCGGAACACCCTCCAGCATCACATGCCCGCGACTGAATAAGCAAATGAGAATCTCGTCGATCACGGATTCCTGACCAACAATGATCTTCCCGAGCTCATCGATAATTTGACGACGTGCTTCATGCAATCGCTTGGCATCCGCCTCGTTGAGGGGCTTTTCGTCGGAGGTTTCATCCGGGTTCCCTGGACTCGCTGTCATTCACCATCCCTCATGTTGTGTCGTCTTGATGCAGAGATCGCTTGCGGTGTCACAGCCATCCGCTGCTTCGTGACATCCGAATCGCAAAATGTCCGTTATCAACTCTCGTTAGTCCCATGATAGCGGTTCGTGAACCTTTGCAGGACCGCCCCGGGAAATCATAACAACTTCCTATCTCTCAGCATTCGACGATTGGCCAACCAATCGAGAAAAACCTCTTGGTCAGAGCTGGTCATAAAAGGATCAGGCGATGGCCGAAAATTTTTTAGACCAGACTGCCGGCAAATTCACCTCCGAGCGTGCCAAAGGATCCACCAAGACCAAAGCAAAGCGCTTCTTCTTGGCTGAGAAAGCGCTTCTTCTTGGCTGAGAAAGCCCTTCTTCTCGGCTGAGAGCGTTGCCCATCCGATCATGATTCTCAGCGATTACTGGGATCAGGACCTTGATTTTGCTCGTTGGCTGCCTCGAGGCTATCTCGAACCTCGGCATTCGCAGTCCAGTAAAAAACGGTTCCGATCACTGCGATCACCAGTCGGACGATCTCGAACACCACAGCAACCAAAAACCCTGATGCCGCTGTGGGGACCGCTGGTATCCACTGATACAGTGATTCCAAAGCCGCTTCCAACACGCCAACACCGGCAAAAGTGATTGGAAGAGCCGAGGCTAACATTGCCACCGGCACGATGACGTAATGTTCACCCATCGTGGGCGCATCTGCAAAAAGGGCCTTGGCAATCATGAAAATGCTGACAGGAAACGCCGCCTGCACTACCAAACTGAGCAAAAGAGCACATCCAAAGGCAATCGGATGGGAATGAAACATCCGAAGCGGGGGAGCAACACGATCAAGAATGCGTCCAAGCCAATGATCGCCGCTAAATCTGGAAATCAAACGATCGACTCGACGTCCCCCAAATACCAGGATGAATAACACCCCAGTGCCTAGCCCGAGCAAAAGGTAAGTTACCCTGCGAATTTGGTCCAATTCAGATGCACCAGACCCGGATTCATCGCGTGGTTCTAGGAAAAGCAGGCCAATCCCAACGATCAACATCAACGCGAAAAGACCACAACCGCGATCAACAATGACCGAAGCGACTGCGGCGAGACGTTTGCCGGGCCTCCTTTTCGCCAGAAAGGCAGCCTTAAAAACATCACCACCGACGCTGCCAACAGAGATAAAACTGAAAAGGTAGCCAATCGCACCGAGGCGAAACGCCTCAAGCATCGACAAATCAATCCCCTGGCAACGCACCAAAAAGCACCAACGCACAAAAGACAGAGAGAGAGCAAATATCGCAACCAGCAGGGCAACGCAAAGAAGCGGATAATTCTTGTCCTGCTCGGCAAGCTGAGTCCACTGCTCAGGCTCAACCTGATTCAGCAGGAAAACAATGATGACCACAGGCAGCGTGAACTTCACCAATGTTAACCAGGGTATTCTCCGCAAGTATTCGCTCATGCGGCGAGGTTAATCGATCTGAATTGCTCTACCAAGATCTTCCAATTCGTCGAAGAATCAAATTCCCGAATCACCTTCTCCAGACGACAAATAACCCGAAAAACCCGAATCACCCCTCGCCGCCGATCGACATGAGACGGCAGCAAGAAAAACCCTCACATGGGTGGTTACTCAGCTCTCCACCCTAGCTCGAGAGCACGACTAAGCATTGCCACCGAAACAAATGCCAGATTTTTAGGAAAAGAAGGGCAACAACTTGCCTGAATAACCTTGCCAAAAGCTCGAGATGCCAATATTATCCTGCCTCAATTCACACCTACCCGAAGTTCTGACCCTTTCCATCGACTGCGACTTCCTCATGACAATGGACCAGAGCCTCCGAGTGCAAGCCGGGGCCATCAAAACGCGAAATGTTCTAACCCGTGCGGAGCGAGTTGCTCGGCTGCAGGAACTGGATCGATTCGATGAAGAGTCATCGATCGTTGGTATGCCAAAAGTTCGTGTCATGAAGGTTTCTCTCAAGAGAAAGAAAAAGGTCAAGAAAGCTGAGGATGAGAAGTAGTCCGCTTCGTCCTCCACGAGTATTTTTCTCCGCTAACCGGGGGCCCGCGATGATCGGTGCCTCCGGTTTTTTCTTGCAAACATCGCGAAATCTATCAACGCTGCCTCAACCTGCCTCACTCTTACTTTTTCTTGCAATTGCCCGCAGTCTTGAATCCTGAATCAATCATCAGAGCCAGCCAGACAACGGCAGGCTTTCAAAGACGCCTTGCACGAAATGAGGAGCTAAGTTGACTGGATGCAGCTCACACCAGCAGGCTCCGCCCATCAAAACCAGGCGTTTCGGCCCGAAAATTGTGCAATACGGCTAGGATTTGCCTTCCGCTTTCTCAACATCCTCCCTTGTGGCAAATGGCGTTGTGAATTACATTCCCGCGTTCAAACTGCCTACCTCGAGAGGGGGTGGCACGCAATTTACAAAAAGCAACGCTGAAGGGACGAAGGGCGACTGGTTGAAAACGACCAAAATGCCCTGGTTTTGCCACCCGATCTTGTTGATCTTTTGGTAACGCTCGTAGCCCGCATTGCTGATGAAAGGACGAAGTATCGTGGCACAAGCCATCGTTAAAGAAATGATTGAAGCCGGTGTTCATTACGGACACCGCACAAGTTTGTGGAATCCGAAGATGGCTCCCTACATCTTTGGTCGTAAAAACCAAATTCACATTCTGGACATTCGCGAAACGCTTCGCGGTATGCTTCGCGCAAAAAAATATCTCGGCCAAGTCGCGGAAGGCGGAAGCCTCATTCTGTTTGTTGGAACGAAGCGACAAGCTGGTGAAGCAATCGAAGCTCAAGCGGCCAGATGCGGAATGCCGTTCGTCAGCGAACGCTGGCTAGGTGGTACGTTAACCAACTTCCGAACCATTCGCAGTCGACTTAGCCGACTCGAAGAACTGGAAGAACTTCGCAGCAGCGAGAAAATTAACGCCTACAGCAAGAAGATGCAGTCTTCGCTCAACCGCGAGTACCGAAAAATGTATCGTAACCTCAATGGTTTACGATCAATGAATCGGTTACCCGAGTGCCTCTTCATCGTCGATCCTGGCAAAGAGAAGAATGCTGTCCGCGAGGCAAAGCGACTTGGCATTCCAACCGTCGCCCTAATCGATACCGACAGCGATCCAAGCAACATCGACCTGCCAATTCCCGGCAACGATGACGGAATCCGAAGTGTTGAATTAATCCTCAAACAGCTCGCTGACTCAATTAACGCCGGCAAAGGCCAAGTAGCGATTGAGAAAGGCGAGGAACCCGCAGCACCGGCCCAAAAGGCAGCACCGGCCCAGAAGGCAGCCGCCGAAACGGCTCCGGCTGAAACGGCTCCGGCTGAAACGGCCGCCCCTGAAGCGGGCTCGAGCGACGCCTGAGCCTGATTCGTTCGGAAGATCAGGATCCAACGCAGAGAACGCCAGCACGATGATTTTGAATGACCCTTCGGAAGCCATCGTGCTCGGAATCAAGTTGGGCGGAACATTGGACTACTGTCCAGCCCACCCAACGTTCGCGTGTTGAGCACCACCGTGTTGCTTCTCCTTTTTCAATCATGGAGGAGTACAAAGTGAAAATTCAACACGTGGCGTCACAGTGATCAAAGATCGGTGACTGCAGCTGAACCCTGAGCTCTCTCCGAGTATCGATGACGGACCCAAGACGCACCACGGCTCCCAGAAAACAAGAGAAGTCTGAAGTTGTTACGCGAGCAAGTTCTCGCTACTTTTCAATGGACGTTGAGTCCAAGCGAAGCAGGAGGCTGTTTGGTTCCAGAACCTCACAGCAGAAAAGACAGGGCTCAGCAGAAGGAAAGGGCTCAGCAGACCAAGAGACGCTGACCAAGAGACTTTAGATCGCCGCCCTATCGAATTGACTGTCCACGACTTCTATACTTTCGACAGAGAGCTGGCAGAGAGAGAGACCGAGGAATTGCTGATCATAGTTCAAGCGGCCTAACTTGCCACGGATCGATCCCCACCCGGACCGTCAATGGAACGAAAGAGAAATTAGCCCGCTTAAACCGATTTAACTCAATCGCTTCAAACGATTGACCCTTCGCCGGTCAGAAGGCGAAAATAACGACAATCACACAACCAATTTTTTAATTTTGATTTGGAGAGATGGAAATGGCTGATATCACGGCAGCTGCGGTAAAGGCGTTCCGCGAGCGAACGGGTTTGCCTCTGATGGACTGTAAAAAGGCACTTCAGGAAGCTGGTGGCGATGAGGAAGCAGCGGTGGAAGTACTTCGCAAACGAGGTCAGCAACTCGCTGACAAGCGTAGCGACCGCGAAACCGCTTTTGGAAGATTTGGACTTCACATTGGCAGCGACAAATCGGTCGGCGCCATGGTCGAACTGCTGTGCGAGAGTGCCCCGGTCACCACCAACGAGGATTTCGTACAACTCGCCAGTGACCTCGCCAACGTCTACGCAAACAATTCGGACATCAGCACTGCCGACGAATTACTTGCTCAGCCCTCTCCCTCCGCAGATGGCAAGACGCTCGAAGAACAGAAGACTGATTTATTCAACCGCATCCGAGAGGTCTTCAAAGTCGGTCGCATGGCCCGACTTGATGGAGCCAGTGGTGGATACATGCACCACGCCGGTACGACAGCTGGTGTACTGCTAGCGATCGAAGGCGGTACCGACGAAGCAGCAAAAGACGTTTCCATGCACGTTGCTGCAATGAAACCGGCGTCTCTTGATTCCGACTCGTTGGACCAAGACCTCGTGGAGAAAGAACGAGAAATCCTTCGTGAAGCCGCTATCGCTGAGGGCAAACCCGAAAACATCGTGGACAAGATGGTGGAGGGACGCATTCGCAATTTCTACGCAGAGCGTTGCTTGATGGATCAAGCGTTTGTCAAAGATGACAAGCAATCCGTCGGTCAGTACGCAGCAGCAGCCGGAATGAAAGTGACAAAGTTTTGGCACTGGGTCATCGGCGACAAGGTCACAAGCTGAACAAGCCTCAAAATCAAGCTTGATCCACACCTCATTGGTCCCAGTTGACCAATGAGGTTTTTTTATGTCGCTGTTCGGCCTGCATTTTTTTCGTATGATGAATGGATTGCTGGATGCACACCCAATCAATCAGGACCTTTGATGACCGACGCAACGGACTCTGACAACCAACCAATCCACTATCGCCGCGTCATTCTCAAGCTTAGTGGCGAAAGTCTGGCGGACGGAGGTGGTCGAGGAATCAGTGCTCAGGAAGCTGGCAGCATCGCGAAGCAGATATTCCTCGCTCATCAAAGTGGCTGTCAAATCGCCATCGTTATCGGCGGTGGAAACATTTTACGGGGAGCCCAGTTCTCTGGCGGCAACGCATTAGTCGATGAGGCGACCGCCCATTACATGGGAATGCTTGCCACCACGATCAATTCTCTTGCGATGCAGGATGCACTGGAGTCTTGCGGGATGCAGACCCGCGTGATGTCCGCGATCCCTAACGAAAAAATAGCGGAAACGTTCATCCGACGGCGCGCCATTCGTCACCTGGAAAAACAACGTGTCGTCATCCTTGCAGCTGGCATCGGTAATCCGTTTGTAACAACCGACACTGCAGCAGCTCAGCGAGCCTTGGAGCTCGATGCGGACATTGTCCTCAAAGCAACTCGAGTCGATGGAGTCTACAGCGATGACCCAGAACAGAATCCCCACGCTGTGCTTTACGAGACCCTGAGTTATGACGAAGTGGTTTCCAAAAAATTGAGAGTCATGGACGCTACCGCGATCGCTCTGTGTCGTGAATACGAGAAACCTATTCTCGTCTTTAACTTCAAGAAAGAGGGTAATATTGTCAAAGCGATCTCGGGCCAATCCGTCGGTACCTGGATCGGAGCCAACAACGAAGAAGGTTAAACCCCAAGAGCGAAACCCCGCAACTGAATTCAGGAACTAACCTTCTTGAAAGAAACGAAACTGAGCCCATTTGGCTCACAAGCGTCACGATTGCTCGATAGAATCACGAAGTGGCTTCGCTGCCGGGTACAACTCATTGAAGCGGTCATACCAACAGCCGTATGAGCAAACGACATCGCAGACCAACCACTCAAGACTGGATGCGAACTTCAGAGTATTTGATTTAATTGAAAACTAACCTACAACTATCGTGATCGCTTCACTCAGATCCGATCGTTTCCAACTCCCCAAAATCCAGCCCTCAAAACAAGGACGCCATCATGCCAGCTGATGAAATACTCTTCGACGCCGAAGAACGGATGGAAAAGGCAATTTCGGTTCTCGGTGACAACTTGTCGGGAATTCGAACCGGGCGTGCCACCCCCGGCCTAGTGGATTCAATCAAAGTTGAGGTCTACGGTTCGATGCAACCACTCAAACAACTTGCCTCGGTTGGGACCCCTGAACCACAACAGATCGTCATTCGTCCCTACGATGCAAGTACTATCAAAGAAATTGAAAAGGCGATTGTAGCCGGCGATCTGGGACTCAATCCGCAAAACGATGGTCGAATCATTCGACTTAATGTCCCACCGCTTTCGACAGAAGTCAGAAAGAAAATGGTCACACGGATCAAGGAACTTTCAGAGGATTCAAAAATCTCAATCCGAAATATTCGACGTGACGCCAACAAAGCTGCGGAGAATGCGGAGAAGGCGAAAGAGATCAGTGAAGATGATCGGGATAAGATCAAGGAAGAAGTCCAAGAACTGACCAAGAAGCATGAAACCAAGGCGAGCGAAATGGCGAAAACCCGCGAGGGTGAAGTCACTGATAATTAGGTTGCCCCAAAGTTCAAAAACAAAACACTTCCAAGAGCATTGATGGGCTGACTCCATCGATGCTCTTTTCTTTTAGGAATCGTCCCGATACCGGAACCCTGCCAAAGGGAATCAGGTAAAAAGAGAAGTGCCGTTAGCTCGATATCGAGGTAACCCATCGCCTCAATGGTAAAGATCAGATCATGTTCACTTAAAATACGCTTGAAGCGAACTGGTAGAGGAAGAAGCTGATTTCACCACTGCCCTCAGGGCAAGAACCAACCTCAATGATTCTCAGTGTGTCACCTGAGCAGATCTGGCTTGCAGCGTGGTCTACCTTCATTCACCTTCCGAAACAACGGCGCCCCATCCCACATTTTCGACAGGCATCTTCAATGAAATCAATGATCGCATTTGCTTTCCTGACATTAATCCTACCGCTGCTCAGTCCCACCGCTTTCATAACGGTAAATGCCCAAACAAGCGATTCAACCTCTTATGCAATACCGGAGACCGATGAGGGCATCCCCGGAGCAGGCCCCATTCGTCGGTATGACTGGTTCAAAAACCTGTGGATCAATCGTCGCAAGGCTTTTGCCGACCGTACGCCAATGGAACGACAATCCGTTGTCTTCCTGGGAGACTCAATTACTCAAGGCTGGGGTGACCAATTGAAAGGTGATTTTGGTGACCTAAAGGTCGCGAATCGTGGAATCAGCGGCGATACGACGCGAGGCATGTTATTACGACTTCAGGAAGATGTCCTGGCCTTGGATCCATCGGCAGTCATTTTGCTAATGGGAACCAATGATCTGGAAGAAGACGCGGACGCTGAAACGATCGCAGGAAACGTCAAATTGATAATCGATGCGATTCAAAAGCATCGCGAAGAAACACCAATCATCCTTTGCCAAGTCTTTCCCAGTTCGGCTTCCAAGAAACGAAGTGCCGATGACATCACGGCGATCAATCAACGAGTGTCGGAAGTAGTCAAAGGTGATCCAAGAATCACCGTCCTTGATACATGGACGCTCTTTGCCAATGAGCAGGGTGACGCGAAACCAGAGGAATTCCCTGACCTTCTACACCCTAATCGAGCAGGTTACTTAAAATGGAAGGCCGCACTGTGGCCGATCCTTGCAACCCTGAATTTGACGGATCAAAAGGCAACGGCATTCACACCAGACCCGGGTTTTGTATCGCTATTTAATGGCAATGACCTCAGCGGTTGGTGCTTTCGACCAATCACCGAGGCCATGCGAAAAGGCCGCTCACGATGGCTTGGTCGCGATCCCAAAAATGCTCCGGCCTGGCCACTTGTCGACAAGATCACTCCCATGGAATCCAGACAACAATCAGAGGATGGACGTTACGCCGCAATCGCCGGGCGGTTGGTCGTCACCACGCCACCTGAGGGAAGAAAGATTCAGCAACTCTGGACCTTCAAAGAGTTCTCTGGTGACTTCACGCTCAAACTCGAGTTCCGGGCGACTCCCAATGCGGACAGCGGAGTCTTCCTGCTAGGTCCGCAATTGCAGTGCCGCGACTACGCACTCGCTGGCCCGTACAAAGACCTAAAGGAGTACCGCCAGGGCGATTGGAATGAATTGATGGTGGTTGCTCGAGATGGCAAAGCACGATGCACTTGCAACGGTGAAGTCATTGAAGAAGCCTTTGAGGTGCCGGCAACTGGCCCCATTGGCCTTGAGGGCGATAGGGGACAGATTGAGTACCGTCATCTACAAATCCGGATGGATTGATTTTGGACTCGATGGCAGATGGACGAGATCGTCGCCGTTGGCCCTGACCTTGGGATCACTCGCCGTCCGTATGATGCGGTCAAGGAACCTGAAAATGCACGGTACGATCGGATTTGTCTAGCAACCTCTCCGTCGCGGCATCGCATGCCAAACCCAAATATTCAAAACCAGAAGCTTCGTAACTTTTGCTTGCAGCCCGCGACCCGTCGGAATAGGTCATGTCGACCAACCATGCCTGATTGAATAATTGATGTCAATTCTCGTTGCGGCACACCTACCATTAGGTGTTGCCAACCATGGATTCGCCTCCGAGTCACCGGCGCCGCTCTTTGTGTAAAAACACAGGGATCCCACCAATCCTCTTCTATCGAGCAAGGGGACGGCTCCCAGAGTTCAGAATCCCAGAGTTCAGAATCACAGAGTTCAGAATCACAGAGTTCAGAATCACAGAGTTCGGAATCACAGAGTTTTTTGAAACCATTCGTCCTTGGTCCGAGTCCCATGTCCCAGCCCCATTGACTCTTCGCCTACGGCCAAGGCATTAACCATGAGAGACGGTAGATCATTCAACGTGCTGATCTGGCAATTTCTTGATCTGGCAATTTCTTCGAGTTGCACACCCTGAAAAATGCATTCCTCGACTAGCTCTGCTAAATTGTTGGTTGAGTGAAAAACAATCAAATAGCGATCCTGTTTCACACCTTGGCTCGTCCACGGGTGTAGGGATCAACGAAATCACAGCTGTTCCATGAAGCGAACAAATGTCGCTAAGCCCGATGTATCGGGCGCAACACCTTGTGACGGATCATCAATTCGACGCCCCTAACCGTTCATACTGCTGAATAGAAGAAAATCCGAATCACTTGATTAACGCACGGCAAAGCCAGAATCAAAGCGTGACATGGTTCAAGAAAAGAACGGTCACCAAGCAATGAGAGAGATCGAAATATGAGAACGCGAGTCTTTCAAATCTGCCGCTTCTTCCAGATTGCAGTCTTATCGTGTTTGGCAGGTCTGACCTCTGGTTCCGAGTTGGTGATCCCCGATGGATGGGAAACCACGACACCGCGCGATGAAATCAAGCCAATCTTTCAGTGGATCCCTTCCCACGCCGGTGGTTCAACAACCGAGCGGTTCACGATCAAGGCAGATCACCGTTCAGGTTTATCGGGCGCTTGGGTGACCACCAAGCCAGTCAAAGGTGGAGACTGGTATCGATTTCGAGTCAACCGTCGGACGACCGGTATGATGTTAGCAAGACGTTCTGCAATCGCCCGCGTCATTTGGCTGAACAAGGAATCCAAAGCTGTCCTGCGCCCGGACCCGACATTTACCTCTTATCGCCCCGGAGAACGCCCTCGCGCCGAGCCAGAATTCCCGTCTCAAAGTGGCGACTCCAATCAATGGACAACCCTGAGCGGACTCTACCATGCGCCTGCGGACGCCGTAACGGCCCGCATTGAACTACATTTTCGATGGGGTGAACCAAATTCGTCGGTACATTGGTCGAAACCAATTCTGGAAAAATCCAAACCCGCAGCCAAGCGAATTGCAAGGCTCGCCGCAATTCATTACCAACCAAGAGAAGGCACAACGGCAAGCGACAAACGCGAACAATTTGCGAGCTTGATCAACCAAGCTGCCCAGCAGCAAGCTGACCTCGTGGTACTTCCTGAAACCCTCACCTATTACTCCAGCGGAAAATCGTTTTCTGACGTCGCTGAGGCAATTCCAGGTCCCTCCAGCAACTACTTTGGCAAATTGGCAAAACAACATGATCTATACATCGTTGCCGGGCTAGTTGAACGCGACCAACACCTCCTTTACAACGTCGCGGTGCTGATGGGACCGGACGGAAACCTCGTCGGGAAATATCGCAAGACGACCCTTCCGCGTGGCGAAATCGAAGCGGGTCTGACCCCTGGCGATGAGTACCCTGTTTTTGAAACGCGCTTCGGTAAAGTTGGAATGATGATCTGCTACGACGGTTTCTTCCCTGAAGTTGCGAGAGAACTAAGCAACCGAGGTGCCGAGGTGATTGCCTGGCCAGTCTGGGGCTGCAACCCGCTTCTCGCGTCAGCGCGCGCCTGCGAGAACCACATTTATCTGATCAGCAGCACCTATACCGAATCAAAACGTAATTGGATCAGAACCGCTATCTACGGACATGACGGCAAGCCACTTGCCGCCGCTGATGAATTTGGGACCGTGATACTAACCGAGGTAGATCTCAATCGCCCCACCTACTGGCACAGCCTCGGCGATTTCCAAAGCCAAATCCAACCCCATCGGCCGAGGTTGAATGATCCTCGACCTTGATGCTTCCCAACTCCCCTGAACTGCTGACGCCCAAGAATTTATGGGTCTCCGGCATCCCCCACCCCACCCGAGTAACGAAGTTCTGACATGCAGAAGACCACTCGCAGCCTTGCCTCTGCCTTTTCCGTTCCCATCCTTTTCTGCTACCTCCTACCAAGCCTTTGCGTCGCTGATGAGCGTCTCGGCAATAGCGAGGGGGGCCTGAAAGTATGCACCTTCGATGTCGACGCAACACCATCGGTTGGCTCGATGATGGCCTATGACCACGTTGTTCGCACGGAAGAACTCGGCCTGCGCGCACGGGGAATTATCCTCATGGGCAAAGATCAACCTATCGTCCTGTGCGCAGTTGACTGGATCGGAATCGGCAACGAGGGACATGATGCTTTCCGTGATCGGTTGGCAAAAGCGGCCGGGACGACGCGGCAACGTGTTGCGGTTCACACACTGCATCAACATGACGCGCCGCGATGCGACTTCTCTGCAGAGCAGCTATTGAACCACGCCGGTGTCAGTGATTTGGGTCCGCATGATGGGTCCCTCGCAAGGGAAGTCCTTAACCGGCTCGAAAGTGCGGTGAAAGATGCCATCACGCGAGCAACTCCCGTCACCCATGCCGGTATCGGAACCGCAGATGTGGAAAAAGTTGCTTCAAACCGTCGGTTACAGGACGCTTCGGGAAAAGTGGTCGCAACTCGCTACACGACGTGTCGAGACCCCAAGTTGCGTGCAGCCCCCGAAGGCATCATCGACTCCAAGCTCTCCTCCCTTTCATTTTGGAACGGTGATCAGCCCTTGGCCGTGCTGACCTATTACGCTTGCCATCCACAAAGTTATTACCGTACCGGTGTCCCCAGCCCCGATTTTCCGGGAATTGCACGCTTCATGCGGGGGCAGGATTTACCCAAAACGCTACACGTACATTTTAACGGTGCTGGTGGCAATATTGGGGCCGGTAAGTACAACGACGGCAATTTGGAGAATCGCATGATTCTTGCTGGTCGAGTCGCCAAGGCAATGAAATCAGCTTTTGAGGCAACAGAAAAGTTTGCCATTACGGAGAAAGCGATTGATTGGAGCGTTGCCCCCGTATCGCTGCCCCCAGCGCCACACCTACAAGAAGCCAAGCTTCGCGAAAATCTTCCTAACTGGACCATCAAAGATTATTGGGGAAGTGCTGATGACCTCGCTTGGCTAATGCGATGTCAGCAGGGACACCAAATCGATCTTGCTTGCCTGCACGTCGGTGATGTGCGCATTCTCCACCTACCAGGAGAACTCTTTGTTGAATACCAGCTCGCCGCCAAGGCATTACGTCCGGACCTTGATGTCGCCATGGCGGCGTATGGCGACTACGGACCCGGATATATCGGCACCGAAATCGCGTACGAACAAGGTGGATACGAAACCAGTCAACGCGCCTCAAAAGTTGCTCCGCAGGCAGAGCGTGTTCTCATGGATGGCATCAAGCGGTTACTCGAAGTCAAATCGCCGAAGTCATCAGATAGATAACCAATGTCGTAAGCTTTGTCAGCCTTGCTGTATCGAAGGTCAACAAGGCGATCGCCACAATTTCGATGAATGAACCCATTTTTTCTTGCAGCCAACTATTCAGTTTCTGATCATGCACTTCTCGCTTAACACGCAACTAACGATGAAGAACTTGTTTCCCGCGTTCATGACTCCGGTGTTTACGGTTCCAGGGCTAATCGCTCTGGTGCTCCTTTCCCACGCGCTCACGTTAAATGCACAGCAAGCTGACCCGAAACCTGATTACTCATCAGAGTTACCAAGAATACCGGCAACCGAACCCTCAGAGACACTCAAGAACTTCGAGGTGGCTGATGGCTATGAGATCCAACTTGTCGCCTCGGAACCACTGGTCAGTACGCCCGTTGCGATTGAGTGGGATGCCAGAGGTGGTCTCTATGTCTGTGAAATGCGCGGTTACAGCGAAAACCGCGATGACGGTATTTCACGCGTGCGTTATCTGACCGATTCTGATCAGGATGGTGTTTATGACCAAGCGACCACCTTCGCCAGCCAACTCCTTTGGCCCACTGCGATCTTCCCCTACAAGGGAGGGTTGTTCATCGCCGACGCTCCAAATATCTACTACTGCAAAGACACCAACGGCGACGGTGTCGCCGACCTGAAGAGCATTGTGTTGACCGGCTTTGGCACCTCGAACGTCCAAGGGTTGGTCAACTCATTTCGATGGGGTTTAGACAATCGGATTCATGTTGCCTGCAGCAGTGTTGGCGGCAACATCCAACGTCCTAATGACCAACAAAAACCACTCAATGTTCGTGGGCGAGATCTATCCTTTGATCCTGACACCTACGAAATCCAACTCACTAGCGGTGGTGCGCAACATGGTATGTGCTTTGACGACTGGGGTCGCAAGTATGTTTCATCCAATAGTGATCACATCCAACAGGTCATCTACCAGGACCGTTATGTCGCTCGAAATCCCTTATTCTCTGCATCATCGGCCCGAGTGTCGATCGCTGCGGATGGTCCACAAGCTCCCGTCTTTCGAAGCAGCCCCGTCGAACCTTGGAGAATCGTTCGGACTCGTCTAAGAGTTGGCGGGGTGGTACCCGGTCCGGTCGAAGGTGGTGGTCGCGCATCAGGATATTTCACTGGTGCAACGGGTGTCACCATTTATCGCGGTGATAACTGGCCTCAAAAACATCATGGAATCGCAATCGTCGGAGATGTCGGTAGCAATCTGATTCACCGAAAGTTGCTGACACCTGATGGTGTGCAAATGATCGCAACGCGAATGGATTCAGCGAGCGAATTTGTTCGATCCAGCGATATCTGGTTTCGGCCTGCACAATTTGCCAATGCTCCGGATGGTTCGTTGCATGTGGTTGATGTCTGTCGTGAAGTTATCGAACACCCCAAAAGTCTTGCCCCGTCCATCAAACAACATCTTGACCTCAACGCTGGACGGGACCGAGGTCGTATTTATCGTGTGATTGCCAAAAACAGTCAGCCTCGACTGAATCCAGACTTTACCAAACTGAAACCTGAAGAACTGGCGTCCAGTTTGAATCATCCCAACGCTTGGCATCGCGAAACCGCCTCCCGTTTAATCCACGAACTCCAACCGGTCTCAATTAAAAGCTCCCTTCAAGAAATGGTCACCACTGCAAGTCGACCACAAGGTCGACTGCACGCACTTTACGCCTTAGACAGTCTAGATGCACTGGCAGCTGAAGTCGTTCACGAAGCAATGAAGGATTCACACCCGCAGGTGCGAAAACATGCTCTTTGTTTGGCAGAGACAATCAACTTCAACGCAAAAATGTTACAGACTGTTGCATCCATGGTGGAAGATGAAAATGCTGAGGTGCGTCTCCAGCTTGCGTTCAGTGTCTCCGAGTACCGTCACCCGTCGACTACCCAGATTCTAACCCGCCTCATCACCCAGGATGTGGACTCACGCTGGATGCGTTTGGCTGTCCAAAGCTCGCTCGCCGTGGGTGCCGGTGACCTCTTCTCTCAACTGACACTTGATGAAACTTTCCGAAACCATTCTGCTGCCCAGTTTCTGGTCAGCCTCGCAAAGCAAATTGTTCGGCAAAATCGCCCAGATGAATTGCAGACCGCGATGCAGAGCTTCCAGGCACTCTCTACGTCCGCCCCACTGTTCTCACTTCCCATCCTGGGTCCTTTTCAGACCGCGTCTTCAAACCCCACTGCCTCGAAGCAACTGCAGGATCTGATTAATCAATTGACCTTGGCTGCAATCCATTTTGCAAACAACCCTGATAACGCTGTCGAAAAACGCTGTTCAACGATCGAATCGCTCTCCTACTCCAATTGGGAAACCGTCGGCGCCACACTCATGGAACTTGCCGTTAACCAAGACTCTCCTCTGGTAAGCCAAACCGCCATCACCGTTGCCAGTAAGTTCAACTCAGGGCAATTAGCCAACTTTCTTTTGAAACAATGGGATTCCAAAACACCCGGATGGCGTAATACCGCAATCGAAGCGATTTTCTCCCGTGGCGACCGCATCAAAATACTGTTTCAGGCAATCGAGGATGGAAAAATTCAACTCAACGAGGTTCCCAGAAGTCGACTGACTTTCGCCGCTAACTCAAGAGATAAACAAGTCAAGCAACAAGCGCTAACGTTCCTTAAGGCTACAGCTGCACCCAATCGCCGGGATGTCTTGGAACGTTACACCGCAGCGTTATCTAAAAATCAAGATTTAGCTGATGGCCGAGTCGTTTTCCGAAAACACTGCTCTGGATGCCATCGACTTGAGAATGTTGGCTACGAAATCGGACCGAATTTGGCAACCATGAAAGCCCGGGGAGCCGATGCGATGCTGGCAAACATCCTCGATCCGAATTTGGAGGTGAATCCTCAATACATCAACTATGTCTTGTTAAAAATGGATGGCAGCACTGCCACTGGAATGATCGCTGCAGAAAATGCAAATAGCATCACACTCAAGAGGGAAGAATCGGCCACTGAAACGATCCTCCGTGGTGATGTTGAGCAGATGCGAAGCTCAAGAAAATCAATCATGCCGGAGGGCTTCGAACAATCCATCACGCCGCAACAAATGGCAAACCTGGTCACCTACCTGATGCAAGTCAATTAGTCCTCCATGTGTTTCTGTTCAATCACTCACTATCTGTGACCTCTCGCAGAGCGACATGGCAAGAGCCTCTAGCCGGATTAACACAATCGTCGCAAGAGGTGCCATCTCTTCGTTGTCGCTGGCCAACCACAGCATCGATTTCGGGGAGGCTTGAAGACGCAGAGCCCTGCCCAATAGCAGATCGTCTTTTGCAATTGAATCTGATCAGCCATACGCTTTCGCTACGCTCTTTTCCAACCTGCTTGGATCACCGTGCAATTCAAACGGAAACCTTCAGACTTATCCTGAGAGGCAGTACGGCTGATGAAACAAAGTGATGTCATTTTCCGAACGCGATTATCAACCTCAATAGATTTCCTTACGCCTAGCAGGAATAGGGTCGGCGCCCTTGGCAAACGGATTAGACCCCATTCCTATTTAAAGACACAAACGCAGTTCTTTAGCAAGAGTTATCCATCGAGACCAAGCTAAGATCAACTCAATGTCCACCCCGCCTTTTTGGATTACCGTCAAGTCAGACCATTACCCCGGAAAGCCGATCGACCAACATAAATGGCTTTGCATCGTGTCCCCGTGCTTGCCAGACTAGCAACCCAAGCTTTCCCAACTCGCGCCAAAAGTTGCAACAAAACGTTGCAACTAAACGTTGGACTAAAAATGGAACAGTGGGATTACCATTTTGTCGAGGCAGGACCACCAGCTTGGGGTGAACGACAAAAAGGGTCTAGCTGTGTTACCTGTTCCGAGGCTGGGTGCAATCGGCCATCGCGGCGGCACTATCTGGCCTTGCGTGCGATGAGGAATCAGTTTTGGGCAGCCACAAACCAAAAAAAACCCACGCCTTTGACGTGGGTGTTTCGTTCAATCTTTTCAAGTGAACTGAATTCTCTTGGTTGCATCAAACACCTAGTTTTCCAAACCATCAGGGTCGGCCGAAACCGTTCCGACGGCACCGCCACTGGCAGGATTCCCGACTGCAGGATTACCCACTGCAGGATTACCCACTGCTGGGTCGGTATTGGGTGCAAGATCAGCAAGTGGATCGACGGGTGTCAATTGATCGGGCAATCCTTGATCCCCGGCCGGGACGCCCACGACATCTTCGCCAACCAAGGCTCTCAGGACTAAGATCTGCCCCTCCAAGCCTTCACGAAACTTGGTCATATCATCAAGCGAGGTGTCATTAAGGACGGTAACGACACCTTCAACGTCCGTTAACCATCGTTCAACCAGAGGCTTCTGCTCGGGCGTTGAAGAAGCGAGGAGTCCACCGGGTGCTTGAGATGGAATACCAGCAGAAGGATGGCCACTGACCCCAAGATGAACTAATTGCAGGACATAGTTGAGCTTCTTTCGCGTGGAGATGACTTCGGGTGGCTGGGGTTTTTCCGGTGGTGCTCCACCGCGACCATAGCCCATCCCCATGTCGCCCATCCCCATTTCCATATCGCCCATCCCCATGTCACCCATTTCCATCTCCATGCCGCTTCCATCACGGCCCATCATATCCATCATGCCTTCGTCATCCCCCATCATGCCTTCCATCTCCATCCCCATCTCTCCTCCGCCCGCGCCTGAACGTGGATTCGCGGACTCAGAGGTCTTCTTCTCGAGAAATGACTCCGGCGGAACTGGCTGCGTAGGATCCGCATTGGCCTTTTCCATCATGTCGTACCGTTGGATCTCGGACTCAAAAGCGTCCAAAACGCGATGTCCCCAACTATTCAGTACCTTTGTCGGTTCTGGACCATTCCCTTGCATTGCCGGCCCAAAGGACCCGAAACGAGAAGCTGAGTAGAGTGCGATCAGATCAGGTTGATCCGGTTCCGTGCTGATGCTGATCAACTGCGTGCCCAAGCTGTTGTCTGCCGCTGGCCTGAGCGTGTCGATAATATCCACTGCAAATCGCTGCAGATAAGCGTGTGCTTTCTGGTTACGACCGGCGGGGGCACTGGATGTCAGCAGGTCGTTCATCGACTGCGTGATCGCCGTCTTATTCTCGGGCGTTATCTGAGGAAAGCCAAATCGTACGTGACGATGGATTCCATGCAATGCCGCGGCTCTCACGCCATCAGTGTTGTCAACGTTTTGATAAAGTGAAAGCAAGATTGGTAATGCTTGAGGAAGCGGCACTGGTGCCGTCTTGGCTGCCGGGTTAGCCGACTGCTGATCAAGCTTGCTCAACAGCAGGATCGCATTGATGCGAGCGGCCGGGTGGTAATTGCCCTCGGCAACACCCCGCATTCCCTCGTACAAGTACACCGAAACCTGCCGGGCAATCTGCTGGTTACTTGACCGTTGAGCGCGAACCAGAAAACTTGCCGCATCTCGACTTGCAGCTGAAATATCCTTCACACCCTCGGGTGAAGTCATTTTCGCGGGAAGGTACACCTTGAAGTAACCGTTGACCATTTGCTGATTACCGTTGCCGGTTGTGACATACGTCCGAACAACTCCTTCCACCTGACGGACCACTTTCTCATCTTTCAGCGCCTCTGGCATCTCCACCGAGTCAAAGGGGAAAGCCGCCTGCCCTGAAGCCTTGGACGCCATGAGAATGCCCGCCGACAAAGCGAGCAAAAGCAACAAAACTACATTCCATTGCCTGACAGACTCACGAGGTTTGGAAACCGCAGCGGATTGCGAGCCAAACTCTGCATTCGTGGGCGATACCGATTCACCAACTTGGGTACCAAGATGGTCTACAGGAAGTCGATTACTCATAGGAGACGTACCATGGGAGCGAGTTGTCAGCTGTGGATTCCATTTGCCGACGAAAGATTAGGTTGTCTTAGTATCTCCGACAAACCGGCTTTACGTCAATCAAAATTCTGATTCTGAGACGGAGGCAGTCGGACTTCAATACCGATTATTCCCTCTGACACCGTTGATTTTTGACCCTCAACCCCTCATTCGCACCCGCTGGGGCCAATTCTGGCCTGAATTGGCTACAAAATTCCCCCTGTCCCCCCCCTACAAATCCGATTCGGATTTCCTCGAAAAATCCGGGACAAATGGGTGATCGATGACGTACGACGAGACTTTCTGGGTCCAAGGGGTCTGGTATCAGCAATCCGACATCCGCTTCCTCCCAGCATCTCGGCGATAGGTAAACCGATTTCAAAACCCCAATATCACCCGACGACACGCCAGTGACGTGAGTTGCGGCGTTTATCCAGGGGTTACCAAAATGGCAGTCGCCTGCTGATGCCTATGCTGGAATCTTCAGCAAACACAACACAACACTCATGCAACACTCATGCCGTTACTTGAAGGCAGCAGTTTGGCACGCAAACCCCAAAAAAGCTGTGGCAGTTATCCATCCGACAAGTCGATTGCTATCCCACCGATGATGGAAAAATTTTTCTTCGTAACCATCCCGCCGGCCTGAAGCCCCCCGGGAATCACTTGAGCGTGAGTGATTTCGTAGGCGATCGATCCTATTGAGCGTCCTCGTTGAGCGCGTCCTTCAAAAAGGTGATCAGCTCTGCAGTCGCAACCTCGTCTTGGGTTCCCAAATCATGATTCAACTGACGATGGTTGGTGTCCCCCTTGCCGAATACGGTTACCGGGACATCTGCGTTTTTGAGCACGTCAGCAAGTCGCTTGGCCTGAGCCCGTGTATCGGGGTTACCCGAGAAATAGAAAATCAAAAAGGGTGGAATCGGTTTCTCTTTAGAGACATGCGTCACCGCAGAAAACTCAACGTGCTTTTGGGGATCGTTGCCAAACTTCTGCCGGTGCCCAAACGTAAACATTTCACCGCCGTAAAGGCTCTGTCGCAACTCCGCGGTTGTGATGATTTTCGGTAGGTCATAGGTATCCCCATCCACGGGAACACATCCGCGAAGGACACCCGGCGGAACACCATGTCGATCCAAGTATCGAAGATCCGTGCAAATCAACGCCGCTAATTGAGCACCTGCGGAATGGCCTCCAACAAAAACCCGTTTGGGATCGCCACCATATTTCACGATATTCCGATGCACCCATCCAAAGGCAGACGCAACATCACCAACCAATGCCTCCATATTCACCTCGGGCAATAAGCGGTAATTTATCGAGACGAACACAAAACCTCGCTCGGTAAAGAATGCCGGCTTTTGCCCCACATCACCCTTGTCGCCAGTTTGCCATCCCCCGCCGTGAATCCAAAACATCACCGGCAGACTTGATAATTCGCGGCGTTCCACCTTGGCTTCAGGAATGTAGACATCCAAAACCTGACGTGGATGACCGTTGTCGATGTAACGAACATCACGTGTCAATTGCTGCGAAAATGCGACGGACCCAAATGTCATGAGGACATTACAAAAGACGGTGAAAACTTTTATCCTTCTCACGGCAACTCTCTGCTGGTGTGTGGCAATGGTTGATCAGGGGACCATGATAACGGTGATATGATCACGTCGTTCGGGTCACAGACGAAGTGACCAAGTTTTAAAAGATTGCGGTCCAATGGGTATGCAATGACCCGGTAGAAAGAAGGCCTTCGGGATATCCATTCGCTAACAAAAGGCGAAGGCGACCTCCGCAGGCTAACCTGTTCAACAAAAACGCTCGATGACGAACCTTCCTTCATTCAGCATTAACAATCGCTGTGAAAAGCGGCTCCTGCCAAGGACCTTCCCAAATGGTTTCGCAGAGGAACGGCGAGGTCATTCAAAACAAGGCCGATCACGGCGTGTTGATCAACGACCCAACAACCCAATGACCCAACAAACCAACAACCCAATGACCCAATGACCCAACAAACCAACAAACCAACAACACCGTAACGACAACCTGCAAACGGGCATCCAACCTACGCAAGAATTTCAGAAATCACCCTCGCAGGTTCGACACCGGTCAGTTTCTGATCGAGTCCCTGAAACGGGAAAATCAGTTTTTGATGATCCACACCTAACTGGTGTAACAGGGTCGCGTGAAGATCCCGCACCGCTACCGGATTCTTCACCACGTTATAGCTGAAATCATCGGTCTCACCATAACTTATCCCTCCCTTGATCCCCCCACCCGCCAGCCAACCAGAAAAACAGCGTGGATGATGATCTCGGCCATAATCATCTCGGGCAAGCTTACCCTGCCCATAAACGGTACGTCCAAACTCACCTGCGAAGACAATCAATGTGTCCTCAAGCAAACCACGAGCCGCTAAATCTTCAATCAACGCGGCACTCGGTTGGTCAACATCGTAGGTCTGCCCTCGCAATTGTTTTGGAAGGATCGAATGATGGTCCCATCCACGATGAAACAACTGAACAAATCGAACACCACGCTCGATCATACGTCTAGCGAGCAGACAGTTTCTAGCGAACGAGCCATTTTTCTGCACCTCAGGCCCGTAGGCATCCATGACATCCTGAGATTCGGACGAAAGATCTGTCAACTCAGGGACAGACGCCTGCATGCGAAACGCCATCTCTTGCTGTGAGATAGTCGTTGCAATTTCCTGATCACCAATCTCATCTAGATGTTTTTGGTTTAGCGCTCCCGCTGCGTCCAACATTCGGCGCCGCACCTGAGCGTTGACACCTTGTGGGTTGGACAGAAATAAAACAGGATCACCGTTGGTTTGAAACTTAACACCCTGATGTTGTGACGGCAGAAATCCACTTCCCCACAATCGACTGTATAGCCCTTGAACATTTCGCGTTCCGCCGGTCCAGAACGCCGAATTCAGTACGATAAAATCAGGAAGATCCTTATTGATCGCACCCAGTCCATAACTCAACCACGAACCCATACTCGCCTTGCCGGGCAATTCAGAACCCGTGCAAAAGTAGGTCTTGGCCGGATCATGATTGATCGCATTCGTGTTGAAGCTTTTTACGATACAAAGCCGATCTGCTTGCTTCTGAAGGTGAGGCAAAAGCTCGCTCATCCAGATCCCGCTTTCTCCAGATCGATTGAATTTGAACATCGTTGGAACCACCAACTGCTCCTTACCCCGCGTCATCGCCGTGACGCGTTGCCCATTGCTGATGCTTTCGGGTAACGGCTGCTTAAACTGATTCTCCAAATCGGGCTTGTGGTCAAATAAATCAACCTGGCTCGGCGCACCAGCCATAAAAAGAAAGATGACGTGCTTCGCCTTGGAAATCTTGGCCTGCGCAACCGCATTCTGTGGCAAGAGTGATCCCAAGGCTGTGGCGCCCAGGCCCATTCCAGAGGCCTTCAAGAATTGACGGCGTGCTAGTTCATCAAGAAAAGTCTGATTCATGTCTTTTGGTCTTTCGACTCGAAACGTTTTTTCCCAAAACTCAAGACCGAGTCTTGGTGATATCCAGATTAAAAAGTGTATTCACCAACATCGTCCACGCTGCAACCTCGTGCGATTCATGGCTGACATTGGCGACGTTTTGGTTCAATTGAATCGCAAGATCAGGATTCGACCGATAAAAACTCTCGAAGTATTCGGTCGCTGAGACTAACTGATTCATCTCTGACTCATCTGGGACACGTCCCGTGATCGTCTCATACAAAAACGCGATTCGCTTTTCCTTCTCAACTTCCAAACTCTTGATCGCTAATTGTCTCGCAGCCTCCATGCATTGCGTCTCATTCATCAACAACAGTGCTTGAAGCGGTGTGTTGGTTCGCTCACGACGAGCGGTGCAGTCCTCGCGAGTCGGTGCGTTAAGGATCGTCATCTGCGGCGGCGGCATGCCGCGTTTCCAAAACGTGTAAACACTCCTTCGATAAACCTTGTCACCTTCGTCGGCGACAAACTGATTGGGATACGAACTGGGCAACGCCACTGATTTCCATAGACCAAGAGGCTGCGGTGGCTTGACACTCTTGCCGCCAATCTCTGCGTTCATGAGGCCGCTGGCATACAGGAATTGATCACGAATAACCTCCGCGTCCAGACGATATCGCGAACCTCGGGCAATTAATCGATTGTCTGGATCTCGCTTAAAAGCCTCTGGTCCAGCGTCGGAGCGTTGCCGATAAGCCTTTGACATGACCATCTGCTTGAAGAGACTTCGAACATTCCAACCTGAATCGATGAAACCAGAGGCGAGGTAATCCAACAAATCAGGGTGGCTGGGCCATTCACCCTGTGCACCTAAATCCTCCGATGTCCGAACGATTCCAACGCCGAAAAGTTGTTGCCAAAAACGATTCACAGCAACCCTTGCGGTCAACGGTTGCTCAGGAGCAACCAACCAAGTCGCTAAGTCCATACGATCAGCGGGTCCGTCAGAGACCCGCTTCAGACTGGGAAGAAAAGCTGGCGTGCCACGTTGAACCTGCGCGCCGAGATTATCGTAGGCACCGCGAATCATCAGATAAGCCGGCCTCTTCTCCTGCCTTTCCCTCATGACCATCGCAGCGGGTATCAAGAGATCTAACGCATCGTTCTCAGCACGCAGTTGCTTACTTTGATCTTCCAGTTGCTTCAATTCGGCCTCACCCTCTTCCCGCGCCAGCTGCGTCTCCCTCGCTTGATCCTCATTGGTGCCGGCTTCCGCAGCGTCCAGTGTCTTGAGCGTATTTTTGATCGACTCGATTTGTCGATTCAATTCAGCACGTCGCTCCGAGATCTCGAGGCGAAACTTTTCCTGCTCCGCTGAGGGCAACTCGATATACGGAGGTTGCAATCCGCGTTTAAAGTCATTCCCTGACCTGCCTCCGGTCTCAGCCGATGCATCGAGATTGTTAAAAAATGCGTAAAGCTGATAAAAGTCTTTGGAGGTAATGGGATCGTATTTGTGGTCATGGCAAACGGCACATCCAACAGTCAAACCCATGAACGCGGTGCCAACGGCGGTCACACGATCAATCACGTTTCGGGCAAGACTTTCCTCGGGCAGCATCGTTCCTCGATCGATGATCATGTGAAGGCGATTAAAACCCGAAGCGATCAGTTGGTCATCGGTCGCATCAGGAAACAAATCGCCGGCGATCTGAAAACGAACAAAATCATCGTAAGGCAGTCCCTCGTTGAAAGCTTGGATGACCCACTGACGATACGGAGAGAGATCCCGGTAATGGTCATGGTGAATCCCGTTGGTATCGGCAAAACGCACGAGGTCGAGCCAGTATCGTGCCTGATGCTCGCCGAACTGCGGCTTGTTCAGAAGTCGATCAACAGCATCTTCGTAGGCCGAATCGGATTCATCTTCTAGAAAATCGCCTATCTCCTCTCGAGTGGGTGGCAACCCGGTCAAATCCAGAGACAAACGCCTCAGAAGCGTCCGGCGATCCGCTACCTCTTGCGGTGCAACCTGATTCTCCTCCAACTTTCGCAAAACAAAATAGTCGATCGCATTCGAACACCACTCAGGGTTCTCAACATCAGGGATCGCTGGGCGGACCACCGGTGTAAATGCCCAGAACTTCTCGTATGGCGCACCCTGTTCTATCCAGTTTTCAAACACCTCAATTTCCGACTCTGAAAAAGCTTTTTTGTGAGCTTCCGGTGGTGGCATGACCACATCAATCTCCTTCGACGATATCCGTCGAATTAACTCACTCTCTGCGACATTACCCGGACTCAACGCGGCCAGCGTGCTGCCATCAGAGTCAAGAACGTCCAATCGCAAATCAGCTTTGCGATCCTCTTCATCAGGGCCGTGGCAATGAAAACATCGATCCGACAAAATTGGACGGATATCGCGATTGAAACTAACTTTACCTTCACCACCTTCCGCAAACGGCATCCAACTGGATGAAACCGCTAGGAGCAGCATCAAATGGTGCTGGGAGCATCCGAAAATCATGTTCAGTGTCTGTTTCACTGCCATCTCTTAAGCTTTCTAAAATGTCTCGCTCACGATGACCACTCCTTCGCGACCAATTCGTTAGGTATAGATTAATCATTTTCAGTCAGTCAAACATGCCAGACGCCCAGTTTAACTCCACACTCCCTCGATTTTCCGGAATGGATTGTCCATCTGCGACCAGACAAGTCCACACCACTCTCGCTGCACACCAATCTCACTGCACACTGACAACAACATCGAGGCCAGGCCCCCTTGCCGAAGCGACATCGCGTTGGAGACGTCATGTCCAACGTTATCCCAGATAGGCAGGCAATCCCACTCACGGACATGATCCCGGAAACACTCTTGGGTGACGGGTCAATTCGAGACTTGCTACAAAACCACCACGCCACGGTTAACTACAGGCTGCCTCTTATCAGAAATCACTCAACTCTTCTTGGCAGCAGACAACCACATAATCAGCAGGACCCAACCGCCTTGATTCCTAACGGTCGTGTCGGACTTCGGTTAAGCTGGTAAGGAGCGTCTTCTCTGGATAACCGCACCCACCGAGAGTAACAAACAGTCAGTTGTCTCAGCGATTCTGGCTGTTTAATCAAGTCTGCCCCACAATGCGAACTGATCTGCGGGAATGAATAATGCTGGAAAATCATCCAAATTCATCAGTGCTTGGTCGAGGTTATCCAATCATCGTCAATGCTGCTCGACTTTGTCACCACCTACTCTTTGATTTACAAGATCAAACCAAAGCATGATCCTTTCTAGAATTCACAGCAAAATCACTGCACCATCGTTCCGTCGGTATTTCGTCATCTGCTTAACTTGTTTCGTGTTTCCCAACACTTCACCAGCACAAGTTCTCGATAAAGATGAGCAACTGAATCGAGAAACATGGTGGTACAACCAAGATTTTGATTGGTATCGTAACAATATTCCCTTCTTTGAATGCTCAGATACAGAAATCACAACGACTTGGTATTACCGCTGGGATCTTCTAACCAAGCATCTGACATACGCCAGTCCCAATACCGGTTACACCTTCACCGAATTTATCGATCGCCCCTTCTGGTCGGGTGCCTATGGAGCGATCAGTTGTCCCGCTGGCCATCAACTTTACGAGGCACGTTGGCTACGCAATCCACGAATTGCGAATGACTATTCCCGCTATTGGCTGCGTACTCCGGGCGCACAGCCACGAAATTATTCGAACTGGCTGGCTGATTCGATTTGGGCGACGAACCAAGTTCACCCGGACCCAAACTTCCTTATCGACCTTCTTGATGATCTTGTTAAGAACTATGAAGGCTGGGAGAGGCGGCACTTTGTCCCTGACGTCGGGCTATTCTGGCAAACAGGACATGACGATGGAATGGAATTCAACATCAACAGTCGACAAACGCAAGACATCCTTCGCGGGGCGCCAAGCTATCGGCCCTCCTTCAACTCTTACATGTGGGCGGACGCTAATGCGATTGCGAGAATCGCTGCCTTGGCGGAAAAGCCAGCATTAGCTGAAAAATATCGATCCAAAGCATCGGCACTGAAGCAACGAATGCTCGAACTGATGTGGGATCCGAAGCGAGAGTTTTTCTTCCCCGTGTTGAAGAACGATGAGGAGCGTGACGGATTCAAGCTGCGCGCACTCACTCGAACCTACGAGAGTGGGCAATACTCAGGCGATTCCCATGGACGTGAGTTAATCGGTTACGTCCCTTGGCAATTTAATTTGGTTCAAGGTACCGATCAGTACGATCAAGCCTGGAAGAAACTGATGGATCGTGATGGGTTCTATGCCGATTTCGGTCCAACCACGGTGGAACGCAATGACCCAATGTTCCTGTTAAAAAATTCCTGCTGCTGGTGGAGCGGCCAATCGTGGCCCTATGCAACCACGCAAACACTCAAAGCTCTCGCTAATTCCCTCCAAAACAATAGTCAGTCCCTCTCCAAAGAAGACTATCAACAATTACTTGGCAACTACGCGCGCTCGCATCGAAAAAACGGCCTCCCTTACCTCGCCGAAGCACTTCATCCTGACACTGGATCTTTTGAGGGGCATGATGGCTACAACCATTCCGAGCACTATCTACATTCGGGATATTGCGACTTGGTAATCACAGGGCTTGTTGGCTTAATACCGCGAGATGACAGTTCCTTACAGATCCATCCCCTCGCATCCTCCTCATGGGATTATTTTGCAATCGATGCGTTACCCTACCGTGGACACCTACTGAGTATCACTTGGGACAAGTCGGGAAAACGCTACGGTCGCGGAGTCGGCTTTCATGTTGATGTAGATAAAAAAAGGGTCCATTCCGCAGACAATTTGCAACCGGTGTTCATTGAAAACGTCGTCCCACTTAAAACCAGTCAAAGACCCAGTGCTGCTGACCCCGAAAACAAAGTTGCCACCAATTTTGTGGTTAACAACGACGGTACGTTCTACCCTCGCCTCACAGCGAGTTACACGTCTCCCAAAACGTCTTTGTCCAAAGTCAACGACGGCAATCATTGGTACCTTCTGCATCCACCAAATCGATGGGATTGCGTCGATTCGCCAAACCAACAGGATTGGGTTCAAGTTGATTTTGGAACGGCTCGATCGATACATACGGTCAAAATTTTTGTTTTGGACGATCGCGATTTACCCAATTCCGCTGTTCTGGCACCTCGCGGGGTTCAACTCGAAGCGAAAACAGATAACGGATGGCAGCCGATCAGTTTTCAATGCCAAACCGATGTGAACACCGGTCACCGTTCTCACTCTTTGACCTTTGAACAAAGATCGATTCAAGAATTTCGAGTCACATTCGACCACGCCAAAGGCGGATTCTCCGGCCTCACAGAACTCGAGGCATGGGGTGAATCGAAATTGCCCATCGAAGCTCCCGCACCACCCAAGGGCAATCTGGCCTTCAACCGAGGTGATGCAGAATTCCCGACAGCATCCTGTAGCTACCACGATCGATTCGGCGGCCTTCCCGAATCAGCGATCGACGGGATTACTAATTTCCTACCCACACCAACGAATCGGTGGACCAGTTACGAATCACCGAATGAATCGGATTGGCTTGAAATCAACTTTGGCAAACAAGTGACGTTCACCCAAGTTGATCTCGCCATCTACGATGATCGTGGCGGAGTGCAAACGCCGCTCGGCTATGAAGTTGAAGTCTGGAACGATACGACATGGGTGCGGCTAGGCGAGATTACCCGATCACCGCTGGAACCACTCGGAAGCCAGTGGAACACCGCTACTTTTTCGTCTCAAACGACGGACAAACTCAGGATTGTGTTTCAAAATCGCGGAAGGGCTCGAAGCGGAGTTTCTGAGGTGATGGTCTGGAACAACCAATGATTCATTGCCCTTCATTGGCTATTGAAAACCTCCGACTCTCGTCCAACGCCGGTGTCTCAACAGAGTCAGATCAACAATGCCAATTCAGCACCAGTCACGAAAACAGCCGTGGGAAACAAGTGATCGACCAATCATTCCTGTAGCCATCGCAACGTACCATCGGTCCGCTCGCGGCCAAGCACTGCACAAACGACCGACGATTCAGCAAATCTTCAGAGCAGACGCTGCAGGGCAGAAGACACGATGGGAACGCTACAAACTGAACGAGTGGTTCATCCACGATCCTGCCATTCATTCGTCGGCAAAACGCATCTCATCGTTTGGAGCAGCGTCTGTGGTCCATCCGAATGAGCTTTGCCAATCACTCAATCGCAACACTTCCCGCGAGATCACTTGACTGCTTTGACAGTCAGTAAATGCGACTGCGTTTCCACTACCAGACCCCGAATCGTCAGGCAACCGGATCCATCCGCTTCGACCACACCCGTCTCGGTTCCAAATTCCCAGATCCATCGACTGCCGGGGCTGACTTTCATTGACTGCAACCGACGCAGAGTACAATCAACTTGTGCGCTACGGGGAACATCAAACTGCGTCTTCACTTGTTTGGCGTCAACAAGCCACAGTTGCATTTCAATCGCATCATGCTTCTCTTTGATACCTCCCCAGCGAAAAAATGCGTTGATTTGTCCAGCTTCTCGACTTTCGAGCTGGTTCGGCCACGGCAATTCATCATCCGTGGATGCGTCTGTAAACACCGGATAGGCTTGATTCTTTCGAACCTCCAGCCAGTCAAACGAATTGATCAGGTCGTTGACTTTAAGAATGTTTTCATGATTATTGGCATGACCAAAGGGTCCCCAGTACATCATCAATGGGTACCGTCGTTGCCTCATCGCCTTGGCGAATTGGTCGTGCCCTTTGGACCATCCATCATTCTGAGCAGAATAGTCCAAGACGATCGGTGGATCTGGAAAGGTTAAACCAACGGGTACCTCCTGGTCACCGAAATACATTCGACTCGAGACGTGCTCAATTCCCGCAGGTACATTCGCCTTGATTGCTGCGAAAAGATCACCATGGCGGATACCGATTCCCAACGCGCCGCTTCCCCCCATCGAATTACCGCACAGGTAAACTCGATTTCTGTCGATTCCATAATGCTGAATCACCCAACGCACGGTAGCGACCACGCGTTTTTCTGTCGGACTCAATTCACCACCCTTTGACATTTGAATCCCCCACCACCAATCACCTCGATTTGCTCTGCAGTCCAGGTACAAAGCAAAATGATCGTCGGGAGAGTGATAGATATCGTGATTACCCTTGGATTGAGTGCATTCCAAGGCTGAGCGAACATCATGTCCGGCGGAATGTAACACGACGTAGAGAGGTCTCGACTCTGAACTCTCACGCGGATGCAACACAAGAAAAGAATCACGCTGCGGCTGTTCGTACCCCCACGCCAACTCCGAAGCATGTTCATAAGCCTGAAGCCGTCGACCAAGGAAATCGGCATCAGATTTTTTATTCGGCTTGAGCAGTTCGCCCTGATCAGCATCCAACCCTCTCAGCCATTCCAATGACCGCGTCTGCCATGCATCCCACATTGGTCCTTGGTATCCATTTAAACCATGCCCGCCGGAGGGAAGCTCCAAATACTCACTCGTCACCCCGTGTTCTTGAAGCGAGGCGAACATTTGACGACTGTTTTGGGGCGGTACCGGACGATCATCCTTCGCATGGGCAAGAAAAATGGGGGGCGTATTAGTGGTCACTTGCTCCTCATTGGAATAGCGTCCCAACAGCTCCGAAGTTGGATTCTCCCCGAGCAAATTCAACTTCGATCCACCATGCGTCCCTTCCCTCATCGTGACGACGGGATAAACCAAAATTCCAAAGTCTGGTCGACAACTGAAGCGGTCTATCGGATCCTCTGATTCAGATTCTCCCTCGTCGAAGTGCGTCAGGGCAGTCGATGCGAGATGCCCGCCAGCTGAAAAACCCATGATTCCGATGCGTTGTTTATCAAGCTGCAGGTCATCCGAATTGGCACGTACCAACCGAATCGCCCGCTGGGCATCCAGCAACGGCACGGCATGCCGCCCGCGAGGCAATCGGTACTCAAGCACCACACCGGTGATGCCATGCTTGTTCAACCATTTTGCAATTCCGTGCCCTTCGCCACCAACGACCAAACCACCGTAACCACCGCCAGGGCAGATGACGAACGCCGCACCGTTGGGTTCCACTGGGCGATGCACCGTGATGAAGGCGTTGGAGTCCTTCGTAACTTCCATCACTCCGTTTCCAATCGGCGCAACATCCGACCAAATTGCAGTGCGATCATCGCCAAGCTGGGCGTGGAGCACTGCCTCTCCAAACAGAAGACTGTAAAAACAGATCAAATAAGCGAGTAGACTTTTCATGCACGTCTCTCAGAAGACACGGAAAAAAACGGACTGTTTCCTGAATAACTTTCTTGGTAACAGCATGAACCACGAATCAAACCTTCGTCAATCACTCTTTGCAAACCGACCAAGTCGTCCACACCCCTCAGGGGAATCAGGTCAGAAAACATCTGACGCTACCGGTCAAACCTCGTCGACAAAACACCACGATACCCGGCACATGAAAACAACTGGTGTATGAATATCGAACGTAAGTGTTACGGAAAAACGGCCTCACAAACACCGTGACATTAGCAAACACGCAATAGCTAGGGTAAGCGATTGAACAAAAAGCAGCTTGACTTCGACACTCAACGACTCCGACTTGCGAGCTTGTCGAAAATAGTGAACGAACCTAAATCTTGACAAAAAAGTTTTTTTTAAACAAATCCACACGACTCGCGCGTCCTGAACACCAAGTAAAGTGACAACACAGCGGCGTTCAGATCGTTCTTGCGGTACGTCGTGAACACCACCGCTGCACCACTTCGCAATTCTGGTTCCCTGCATGAATCAACCACGCAATCCGGCAAAGCCTGCATCCATGAAGAAACACGTTCGCACCCTGTTGATTTTGTCAGGCGCAATCATTGTCGTCGCTCTTGCTTATACCTATTTCAACATCAAAGCCGCGAGTGACAGGGTTGAATTCGAACGCCAAATCATCATGGAACCCGAAGAAAACGTTGCATTCGATGACTCCCAATCCTTGACACGATCGGAGGACCAAAACGCCTTCACCTACATCTCAAAACTGGCCGATAAAATCGATCAATTCGACCAAGACATCCTGCAGGTGGATTACCCGAAAACCGGCTACCGTCTCACAAAATCCCAGATAGAGAAACTAGGCGAAGCAGTGGATAGCCATAGCGACTTTTTTTCCAGCATGGAGCAAGCCAGCAGATGCTCTCATTTTCAGTCGGACTTCAATCCGGCCGATGGCTTCTCGGCCACGGTGCCACACCTACGGCATCTGCAGAGCCTCTGGCGTGGCATGTCTCGCAAAGCCGTGATCGAGGCCTATCGAGGGAATGCGGATGAAGGATTGCGATTATGCGGGGTCATCTTGCAACTGACCAAGCTAACTGGCAATGAGCCATTGTTAATCAGCCAGCTAACCAGCGTGGCTGGGCAACGCGCCGCCATTGCAACGGCTCATCATGTCTTTCAAATCGCCAAAGCCTCGCCAGAGGCTTGTTCCAGATTCGACAAATTGCTGTCTGAAATTGACGTCTTTCACTCTCTAGAAAATGCAATCAAGGGAGAGCGATCCATGGGGATCATTCATTTTCAGCAATTAAGAGACGGAACACTGGACTCAACGACATACAGCGAAAGCATCTCGCCACCGAGTCTAGGTCGGAACTGGCTTACCGAAGCCTACCTGAATGATGACGAGGCGGCGTACCTGAGGTCCATACGTCTTCAATTGGAGGTACTCCAAGAAACGAAACGAATACGTGATGCGGCGACCCAGTCAGTCTTTGACGAAATCACCCAAAGCGACACTCGCTTCATCATCACCAAACTGATCCTCCCAAGTCTTTCTGCGGCCGCAGATGCTGCGGATCAACTCGAGGCTGAATCTCGCTGCCTGCGCATCTTGATGCAAATGCAGAGCACGGGCGAGGATGCGATTGAGAATCTGTCGCTAGCGGACGACATCACAAACGACCCTTTCACCGGCGCTGACCTAAAGATTAGTCAGACCCCAGAGGGACTGGTTATTTATAGCGTCGGACAGAACCTGACTGATGATGGGGGATCTGTGTTGCCAACCGAATCCGGTCGCCCTCTCGACGTTGGCTTTGGACCGCTCAAGGATCCAGCTTCGGACGATGGCTCGACTGAGCAACCTGCTCAGTGAGGCTGCGATGCGGCTAACAATGGGATGAGTCATCATCCAGAAGATCCCTGATCCAGAAGATCCCTGACGCACTGCCTGAATCGATGCTCTGCCAACGCTGCCCGATGTCGGTCATCAGCGGCTTTCACTCTGTATCTTCAGCACGTCGACCTCGGTGTTTCTGTAGACGCGTTGGCCTTCAATGGACAACCACCCAGAACAAATTTGGAGCTCAGTAAAACCAACATCACTCGGGGAGACCAATCCCATTCGGCGAAAAGAAAGCTTCACCCCCGGGCCACCAGCTCATTTCACTGTTCCGCTCGCAACCAGTTTCTACTGAACTCGGGAACGAGCCCAAAAGGGACCTTCGGGGTTGCGCCCGATTCCGTGCAGACAAATTCTGCGAGCCGACATGCCCCATCTAACATACTCTCGGCATCCTCCTGAGCAAGAAGACCGCAGGTGATCCTTGCAGTGAAGGAGTCGCCGGCACCAACGGTGTCCTGAACTTCCACCACTCGAGCTTTTGTTTTGAAAACCAAACCGTGATCGAACATCACTGCCCCTCGCTGCCCAAGAGTCAAGACAATCACGTCCAGTTCAAAACGAGCTGCTAGCTGACTTAATTTCGAATTCACGGAATTGCCAGTCAAGGAAAACAAATCAGAACAGACCTCAAGCTCGTCATCGTTCAACTTCAGTGTATTGGAAAGCTCGAGCGAACGTTGAATGACCGTTGACGAAACAAAAGGAGGCCGTAGATTGAGGTCTAGAACTCGAATGGCATCACTCTTTGTCGATCTCACAAACCGCTGGATAACATCGCGAGATTCTGCCGCCCGCTGGCCCAGCGTTCCGAAACAGACAGCGTCACAGGCACCAGCAATCCGAAGGAGATCATCTTGCCAAAGGAGGTGGTCCCAAGCTTCATCCTCGCCAAATCGGTAACTGGCTTGACCATCCGACGATACGGTCACCCTGACCGAACCGGTTGGATAACCTGAATGACTCTGCACTGACTCCAAGCTGATTTTCATAGCGGAAAGATGCTCTGTTGCCCTGGCACCAAGGTCATCAGCCCCCAGTGCTGTCAACAGATGCACCTCCGCTCCGAGTGCAGATGCGTGGTGCGCGTAATTGGCCGGTGCGCCGCCAAACTTGGCGCCGTCCGGAAACAGGTCCCAGAGAACTTCACCCAAAGCAGCGATTACTGGACGCTCGCTCTTCATGAGTCCCCTTACTTTCCCGTTAAAAAACAACAGTTCCAAGGACCCGATTTTACACAGACAGGTCCTGGAAAAATCAACTCACCCGGTTCACGCCCCATCCAAATGCTATCGAATTCTTCGTCCTGCCGGGATACCACAATCCTCAGGATACCAATCCAAATTAGGAAACATGGACCCTCAACGAGTCTTTATCCAGTGGAATTTGTCGATCATATTTTCTATTGACGCTCAGACTCAAAACCTCCTAGCATCACGAGGCGATGGTCACGCATGCGCACCGGACACGCACCATTCCCATCATGTGGTTGTCAACGGGTTAATCTGAACCGCAGTCGACCCCAGTTATCCCAAATTGGGGTGATCAACCTCCAATCCAAGCATTCCCTAAATCCCGCATGACGAATCGCAAACGACTCGCCTCGTCACGAATTCAATCGACCATCAAAGCGAGTTCCGTGATGTTCTCTTACGGGAACAAGACGACCAACACGACATGTTTTGTTGTGTTTCTGCTGCTCATGCCTGGATGCGTTCCATGGAACAAGACTTCTCTAAATACGAGTCAAACTGCCAACCAATTTGTTACCCAACAAGACTCACGCAGCCGTCTGATGCTGGAAATTGAGTTTGTGAATACTTCCACTGCCTTCGTTGAGCAAGTTGATTTTGATTCACTTTGGAACGACGTTGATGAAACACTGATTGGATCAGACAAACGCCAGATGCTGCTCAATAATGGCCTACGAGTCGGCAAGATCAATCAGATGGATCTCTTTCGGGAAAAAATCCAGAGCTCAATCACCGAAACAAATGTGGTTGATGAATTCCTCAGCCAGGCAGCGGTCGCCAGTGAGATTTCCCACGGCACACAATCCGTTCCACTTCGGCTGGGTAAACGGACGGAGTTCCCACTTCGGCAACCTTTTGAAGGTAGTCATGTCGCACTCGTCAGAGCCGGCGATGAAACGATTGGCAGGACACTTGCCAACGCGCAGTACTTCCTAGCTTTGACCGCCACTGAATCAGAAAATCCAAGGCAAATTCGCCTTGCAATCCAACCCGAAGTCCAGTTTGGATCCGCCAAACAAAAATGGGTCAGCAGTGATAGCGCCATTCGGATCGACACCCGCCGCGAAACATGGGCTCTCGATATGCTCAACTTGACATTGGACCTGCAAACCGGAGACACAATCGCATTAGCCGCGGATCACCCGAGACGAGGTATCGCGCCCAAGATGCTATCTGGCAAGGGCGAAGACCAGAGCGAACAGGAGCTGATCATCTTGATTCACGTCAAACATGTTCCACTGCCCTCTGATCAGCTTGTCGCCAACGCCCTACGGTGAATCCCCTCTCTCGCCATGATTATCGGCACTCCCCCAAAGCTTCGCCGTCTTCTCTGATGAGCTGGCAACTGCAGTTCAACACGAACCCACTACACTTCAAACCTTAGGGTCCGAAAGTCTCTAGCGAGGTTGCACCCCGCCATCGAAACAGGACTGTTAGCCCAAACCACTTTGAGGGCAGCGAAAACCGCCTTCATTCGTGACACACTGCTTGGATCACCATCGATTGGACCTGCTCTCGAGCATGAAAAAGAGTGCCATCAAATCCCGTCATGAGCAAAATTCAGATGCGCCACCCAGCATCAGCTTGCACCACCGAACTGCCGCCCAGTGTTTGAACCACCGTTCGCGAGAGTTAAGCAATGAGATCGGAATCGCCCGAAATCATCATGCTAATGGCATGAAATCGCAGCAAAACAAACTTGGCAATCTTGCACTGCCATCCTACCGAGCCACAATCAAGCGTTGACTGGCATTGGCAACAACCTGATCTCTTATCGATCAAACGTTGATTTTGATCTAAGTAAATGGTGATAGTGCTGTGCAAATCGGTGAGACTCATCACGCACGTATTGCAGCAGACGCAACGCAAACGAACTGCGACTGAGAACGAGCGGTTCAGATTGACCTGGACGATAGACTTCCTCTTCTCGCTTGGCTAACGAGATGACTGTCGGTGGATCAATCTGCTGATCACGAAACGCAGCCATGGCTGAATTAAGTTGACCTTTTCCGCCATCAATCAACAAGAGATCGGGAAACGATTCGCTGTTGTCACTCAGTCGCCTAAAACGACGAGACACGACTTCATAGATACTGCGAAAATCATCAACACCATCAACGTCCTGTATTCGAAACCTTCGATAGCCAGGCTTGAACGGTAATCCGTCAATAAATTGCACCAAGCTGGCAACCGTCTCACCGCCGCCGAGGTGGGCAATATCAACCCCCTCAATCACTCGGGGCACCTCCTTCAAACCTAGCACCTGCCGAAGCCCGGCTAACCCTTTATTGGGATCAATGTAAAACACCTCCGGTTGTGCGTGCGTTTCGAGATCACCTCTTTCCTCAAGTCGGTCCAGCATCTTGATTTCATCCCGCAAAACCGCAGCCCGCTCAAAGTCCAACGACTTGCTGCACGCTTGCATCTCTCGACGCATTTCATCGAGCAAACGCTTTTTGCCACCATCCAAGAATGTCTGCAAACGCCGAATATCCCTTCGGTAATCTTCCTTGGATATACGCTGATTACACGGAGCGGTGCACTGCTGAATACTGGCAAGTAAACAAGGGCGGAACCACTTCCAACGTTCATCACCCTCTGAGATGTCCAGCGTGCAGGTGCGAAATTTGAAAATCCGCTGCATCACCTGAATGGCACCCCGCAATGCACCAGCGCTCGTGAAGGGGCCGTATAGCTTCACGCCCTTTTCCTTGGGCTCGCGAGTCAATTCAACCCGCGGAAATTCTTCGCGTGTGGTAATCATCAAATAGGGAAAGCTCTTGTCGTCCTTGAGTTCTTTGTTGAACTTTGGCTGGATGTCCTTGATCAACCGTGATTCCATCAACAAAGCATCCACCTCACTCTCGGACTCGAGGAAGTCTGCATCAGCGATTTCACCAACCCAATTTGCTGTCCGAGAATCCTCGGCGGCAGCCTTCAAAAAATAGCTACCGGCGCGGTTGCGAAGGTTCTTGGCCTTGCCGACATAGATCACTCGGCCCGCAACGTCCTTCATCAAATAGACACCGGGACTTTGGGGGAATTTTCGGACTTTGTCCGCGGCGTATTCAAACCCATGGTCTGAATCAGCATTCTGATCACCCTCGGTGAATTGAGCCACCGATTCACCGTCATCAGACCCGGCAATTTCGCCGGCCTTCTCTGGTTTGCAATGGATATCCCCTTTCGGCCCAATTCTGTCAGCATCCGCACCTGCTTCCCCCGGTTTCAGGTGGCTCGTTGTTTGCGATGGTTCATCCGGAAGCTGATCGTCAGTCAAGGTTTAGTTCTCGCATCTAATTCGGAAGAAAGGGCGGGTGATGGGTGCGGCTGGGAACCATCTGCATCAAACAACTCAACTCGCGACCTGCTCCCATCAACAATCAGCTAAACCGTCTGCGATAGAAGGGTCGTATTGGGACCATGAAGGGCTGTGATCGAACCTGTGATCAGAACAGGCCAATCCAAAGGAACAGCATCTTGCGGGCCAATAGATTATCACACTCCGTCTAGATGCGGCATGCATCAGAAAATTCAATCTCAAGACACCGTCTCCAGCTTTCTAATATGATTGTCACTCATTAACCGCCCACATGTTTTCCCCAGACTCCTCTAAAAGATGCTCGCGTTCAGAGAACAGGTACGGGACGACAGAAGGATTAGTTTTGAGTGCATGAAGAAGTTCGTTGCGTGCCCTGCAACGCCGACAGAGAATCTGACCTAATCACAAGCACCGAGCTACCTTCTTAACCAGAACCCAAGTTGAAATATCATCATGGTTCCTCTCAGGGATTCACTCCGGTCAAGAATGGAGCTCGGCCTGATTTTATTTTTCTACTGACAATCCTCGACAACTTTTCATCACAACACCTTTATGCAAACGCCACATCCTCTGGAATCTGCAACCGCAAGATAGAGGTTGCGATGCAACGATTCGTAGAGCACAGTATCATCGCGGTAAGAAAACGACTGTGGACTCGACAGTTCAACGTCCGGCAATAATCCAAAGACCTGCCTGAATTCAAAACGAATCCGTGAATGACACCATTACTTGAATGTCACATCATCTCCGGTGATGCACTTCTGAAGTGCCTACCACAGTTCACCGCTGACCTCAGCCTTGCGCGCACCCTGGTTCTCACCGATCAGATTCAAAATTCGCCAGACACCGTGCTCGCGTTTGCGGTAGACGAAAAATCAAGTCGCAGCGAATCACTGGCACTCGCGGTGATTGGTTTACCTACCCCAATCACCGCCACATCGATGGCCGGCACGGGGAAAACATTGGATGCAGAGGTTTCCTTCCACAGTGCCCCGGTGACACCAGCGGTGGTCTTCCACGTTTCCTTCCGTAACGAGTCCCGTTCTTCAACTACTGACCAACCACAAGCGTCTTGCATCGCAGAATGCCTCTGGGATGAAATTGAAAAAGAGATGCAGATGCGACACATCGAGTGCTTGCAATGGTTTCTAGAACCTTTCGAGACGGGAACCCTTGAGAATCCGCAGCAATTTTCAGCGGCTAAGGAACAGAGCGAACTTGTCTCCGAACCGTGGGTAAAACACTTCCGTTTTCAATTTTTGGCGAACCTTCAACATTTTGACATCTTGTTATCCTCTGCCAAGGAATCAGCAAGCCACAACAACATCCACGTACCGGACGACACGTGCGACACAGCCGACTCGAATCCAAACAATCGCTGTGATCTAAACGTTCGCGTCAGTGATTCCCAACTGATTTCGGAATCGCCCAACACGCCGTCTGCCCTCACCTTTGAGCCTTTGGATTGGAAATCGCCAACATGCCTTCGAGATTTTGCTGAACTGGTAAAGAGCACCTATGAGGATACCTTGGACTGCCCAAAATTCGGTAGCGAGCAATCGGCTGAGAAAACACTCTCGTCGTACCAAAAAAACGGCACATTCAATCAGAACGAATGGTACACGGTTCGACAAATCGACTCTGATCTCCCCATCGGGTGCCTGATCTTGGGCAGCATCTTCTCAACGAACCAACGCATCTCGACCGACCCTAGCCATGATGGTGATGGAATCACCGAACTGGTCTACATGGGGCTTAAAAAAGGTTTTCGTGGAAAAGGGTTTGGTAAATACCTTCTTGCCTTTGCCAACCGTCAAGCCTCTCGCCAATCGCACGGTCGAATGATTGTTGCGGTTGACCAACAAAACAGGCCAGCGACCCAACTCTATTCTAAGTCAGGGATGCGCTGTGTCTTTCGAGAAAGTGTCTGGACAAGATCCATTGATCCCCCAACAGGGTAGTGGACTTATTTCCAGTCGATCAATTTTCTTCAGCAACCCGCCGCTGTGCGCGTTTAGACGTGAATTAACTTTCCTGAGATCAACACAGAGAATCTTCCTGTAGCAAAGTTTGCCCAAAACTCAGTTCCGTTCCGGACCACACGTTTGGTTGCCCTACCAACACCTCCAAATCACTTTGTGTTTTGCACTCCAACCGTTCACGCACTCAATCCAGACTTCTTGAAACCTTCGCTTTGACGAGTCGGCAACGAGATCCGGGGTTCTATCTGTCGGATGCTCCTAGCGAACCTAAACTTCACCCCATCATCCCAAGCACACGATTCAACCTAACTTCCTACTACATCCGTTAGAAACTTCTCCCCTTACGCCAGACTGGCAAAGTCAAACGCTCTGCGAAGGCCCCGAAATACCTATTTGCCATTTTAAGAAAATCTAAATCTTCCAACGGTTCCGTGACGCGATGAAAAGTAAAGCGTCTTTAAAAATCCGGGGAGTGAAATCTAGACCGTTATTTATTAGGTTTTCATTGAATCTTATTTTAGTTGTCCCTCATTCCCAACAGCTTATCCACGAAGTGTTAGAATCAGCGTTCCCACAAGTCGCTCTTTTTGTTTCATCTGGTCAGCCCTGAAAACCGGCTTTTTCGTGCCAGTTTCAGGTGCGACAAAAAAAGCCTTGCGGAAACTTGCTCAGGAACCCGCTACCTCGTTTGACTTGATTGCTAGCATGTCTAGAATCTTCCAAATCACCCACGCGAACGATTCTCGTGATGGGAGAAATCAAAAGCGTGAGGGGGCACATTGGCGGATTTGGAAGTGGGCCACGAGCAGGTGGTCCAGCTGTGATTCGCCATCTCTTTCTCGCACTCGTCTTTGGCTCAGCTTGCTTTGTCAAGCAGGACCGCGTCTTATCAATCGACCTGTCGCGAAACATCCATGATGGAGGATTGCGCTACCGTTATGTCCGCACTGCAAGGCTGCAACGACGACAAGGCTGTCGTCGAAACTTTCATGGAAGCGTTGAAAGGCAAAGTCGGTGCAGATCGATATAGAATGTGGTTCAACCGTGGAGTTGAATTCAAACTTATTTCCTCCACACGCCCGGTCGTCTCAAACGCTCTGACACCGCAATCGACAAAAACCCCCGAACAAAACCATACACTCAAGCCAGAAACTTTAACGGACAAGTCAGCGTGGGTCGCTGAGAAATCACTGCTTGTCTCTGTTCGCGGGCAATTCGCTTTAGACCGTCTCCAAAATCACTTCCTGAGTGAACTACGTGGTGCGGCCATGCAGGCCTACGGCGGACGAATCGACGTTCTGTTTGAACTTGATGAAACTCAAGCACACCAGGTGGACTTACCGCTTGATGAAGAATCCTCTGACGCGTTGATGGTGTCCAACCCAAACACAAGCAGCCCCTCACCGACTGAGTCGCAGACTGATTTAGACACGATCGAAAAACAAGATCAGGTTGAAAGAGCGAATCTGGACAGTCGTGTTCCAATGAGCCAACCAATGGCTAGGATCGATTCAAGACACCGGCGCCCGAGTCGTCAATCGGTCAACACTGGGCGCAGCTCCCGTCGATCCAAACGAACGGCTGATTCAATCGGTGGACTTTTCGACCAAACAGCTCAACGACGCTCACCTGTCACAAAACAAGGATTGTCCGAGAAACGTCAGCCACCTGCTGCCCACCAGAGCAGAGACCGGGCGAAGCCATCGGAGGAACCGGTTCAGCTTGATCTGCCTGATCTGAGTAAACCCGCAACCAATAACGTGCCAAAATTAGGCACGAAGGTTTCGTCTGTTGAATCCAGGGGTAACGGCGAGGCCAAAATGTCCTCAGCCAACTTCATCCCCGGACAATGCAACCGACTCGCCCACACCGCGATGATCATGGCTTGCCAAGATCCAACCACTGCCTCACCTCTCTTCCTGTTTGGGCCAACCGGGACGGGCAAGACCCACCTACTGCATGCGATCGCCGATCAACTCCGCAGGCGGTACCGATTACGTCGTGTAATGAACCTTTCCGCCGAACAGTTCACCAACGATTTCATCTGTTCGGTCGGAAACAGCGGAATCACCGCATTCCGCAGACGATACCGAGAGGTTGACGCTTTACTGGTCGATGACATCCAATTTCTGGGTTCGAAAAAGGCAACCCTTCGTGAGATGCTTTACACGGTGGAAACCCTAAGCGGCTTGGGCAAACCCTTGATCTTTGCGGGATCCGAGTCGCCAACTGAAATCAATGGCCTCTCGGATGAACTGGCTGGACGAATGGCTTCGGGCCTGGTGTGCAACTTGCAACCGCTTGATGCAGAAACCCGTGAAAAACTTTTGCGTCGCTGGATCGATGACCGCTGCGAAATTCAAGTCCCTGAGGTTTTCATCGATGCAATTACCCCACTGCTCGCCGGCGATGGCCGGGTCGTAAGTGGCGTCGTCAACATCATCAACACACTGCAACGCATGCTGGGTCGCTGCCCGACACTTGATGAGATGCGGCAATTCGGCGGTCAACTCCTACGCGTTTCCAAGCCCATGACAACCTTGGGGCTTATTGAATCTGCAGTTTGCGAAGCATTTCGGTTGCCCGAAGATTCACTACGCAGCAAATCACAAACTCGTGCCGTCACCGGTCCACGTAAGCTTGCGATGTATCTCTCTCGGCAACTGACGCCTTCGGCCTATTCGGAAATTGCGGATCATTTCGGTGGCAGGTCTCACAGCACGGCGATCTCTGCTGAACAACATGTACGCAACTGGCTTACCGACGGTGCACAGATCGGACGAGGCATCACAGCCATGTCAGCGCGAGAAGCATTGGATCGAGTTGAGACGCTTCTGAGAACGGGCTAGTTTCCTAAACCAACAGGTTGCTTTCTTTTCGCTCGCTCCAAGCGATTTCGCTGGAAATACGTGGCTCGTGACGGATCCGCAGATCTCAAGAGCATCCGGTGACGAAAATGACAACGCCCAACACAACAATAATTTAGAGCATGGCTGTGACCAACGATCGTGATTAAGCAAACTGATGCTCGTTGCGCGACGGCGGAGAAACGCATTGAGAACCTCGCATCAAATCCTGCAGCCCTCCCAGTCTAGGTGGCTTGTGCCGAATCCGTTTCCACAACAACTGGAAGCCGGCGATGAATACAAAGCGATAAAATTAAAACCCATAACGGCCAACCAACACAGAAGATAGCGACGAACACGCAACAGCAATTTGCTCTCGAACCGATTCAGCAAGGCACACCGCAAATGTCTCGCCACTCATCAACGTTATCGACAAGACTTTGTAAGGTATCGCGGCCGCGACACGACAAAAAGGTGAATTCTCAGATCCCTCACCTACGTCACCGATTCCCATCACCAGCGTTTCAGACCGCTAGAAAACGGTAAAACCTCGCCGATCAACTGCCATCTTTTGATAAGCTGCTTTTTCACCAAGGCAAATCTCATCACCCCCGCAAAAAAAACAATCACCTGCTAGACTAAACGCAAAGCGTCACCGAGACACCGAGGGATGAATGATATCTGAAGAACCGAACGGTCGAAGAAAAAAGCGAGAACCAAACGCGGCTGAAATACTTCAGCGTCAACCACCGTTCGACCTTGATGGAGAAATGGGGGTCATTGGCAGCGTGCTGCTTTTGCCAGAGGTCTGCGACGAAATCGCCTCATTGCGCCCGGATGACTTCTATGACGATGCGAATCGCAAAATTTACGAGACGCTCAGGGACATGCATGATGCGGGTGAGAAAATTGACATCACCCTGCTGGTTTCAAAGCTAAGAACCTCAGGCGATTACGAGAAGGTCGGCGGAGCAGCCTACCTGGCGAAACTCTCCTCCACCGTGCCCAACGCCGCTCACGCGGTTTACTACGCTGACATCGTTACCGAAAAAGCTGTTTATCGTCGTTTAATTGCATCCAGCACCGAGATCCTTCGCGACTCTTACGAGCAAAACAGTACAGCCAAAGAATTGTGCGCTCAGGCCGAGCAGAAAATTTTTGCCATCATGGATGGACGCTCCTCTCAATCTGTTCACAGCATCAGCGATGTCTTGCATGAAGCGATGGACAGAATGGAAGCGAGACTGCGTGACGACTACGACGCGGGAAACGCCGAATCTGGGTTCACTCAATTCGACGAGATGACCGGTGGTCTTCACAGCGGGGAACTCATCATCCTCGCCGCTCGGCCCTCCATGGGAAAAACCGCTTTGGCAATGAACGTTGGTGAGTATGTGTCCATTAATCAAGGTCTGCCAGTTCTGTTTGTTTCACTGGAAATGTCTGGTATCGAACTTGCCGATCGAATGCTCTGCTCACTTGCAAGAGTCAATGGACATAAACTTAGAAACGGCACCATCTCGTCAGACGATCGCGAACGCCTCATCCGTAAAGCCAACGAAGTCAGCCAAGCACCTTTGTTCGTCGATGATTCTCCCAGCCGTACGGTCAGCGAAATTGCCGCAGCAGCAAGACGCATCAAACGTCGCGAAGGTAACCTTGGCATGATCGTTATTGATTACCTTCAGCTGATCGAACCGGACAACTCACGCGACCCCAGGCAAGAACAGGTTGCCAAAATTGCTCGTCGCCTGAAGGGAATCGCACGTGAACTCGATGTTCCCCTGCTCTGTCTCTCTCAATTGAATCGACAGGCGGAGGATAGTAAGGACCACCGCCCGAAACTTAGCCACCTTCGCGAATCGGGCGCGATTGAGCAGGATGCCGACGTTGTCATGTTTGTTCATCGAGAAGAATATTATCACCGCGGTGATGAGAAAGCGCAGTTTGCAGGTCAAGCCGAACTCATCATTTCCAAGCAACGAAACGGCCCGATTGGTGATGTGGAACTCACTTGGGAAGCTGATTTCACAAGGTTTAGTGATCGTGCGCCGGACCGTCATAATGAATTCGATGACTATGCAGAGTTCACCAGTCCTGGTGGCTTTTGATCTGTCGACACGCTGCCACCCCTACACTTCATGTTGGAATCACCAATTAGGGTCCGCCCCAACACCACAGGGCCTTAGCGTTACAGGGCCGTAACGTCACAGGGCCTTAGCGTCACAGGGCCTTAGCGTCACAGGGCCGTAACGTCACGGGGCCGTAACATCACAGGGCTGTAACGTCACAGGGCTGTAACGTCACGGGGCCGTAACGTCACGGGGCCCTAACGCCACTGGGCCCGAGCATTCTCTTGGTCGATCGCAAACCGGGGCCGTGGCAGATCAATCCTTCTCGCTAACATCCACTTCGATCAACGAATTCCTCAGCGTGATACGATTGGCCTTCACCATCACAAACGCTCCGTCGTCAACATGAAATGCTCTTTTTCATCGCCGCGTGCCCAAACGTGGTGGTAAACACGCAACTCGCAACTTTATCAGCTGTTGCAAGGTTGAGTTCGAATCAAAGGGCCATGGGTTTCAACTAGATAGAGCCTCCAAGGTTCTCTTCGACCCCCAGTGATGTCATCCAGTGCTTGCGGCAAGTGTTTTCAGCCGGCATTTTCAGCCAACATTTTCAGCCAACATTTTCAGCCAGTATCCCCATTGTTTGCAGCCAGCATGCAACGACGCGATTCGCTAGCAACCCCAGCCGACATCTCAATGCCACAACTTGGATCCTCAAGGCATACCTGTCGCATCGGGCGTAATCCAACTTCAGGCAGAGACACACCGATCAATGGGTCGGTCGCAGCAGTGCTCAAATCAACACATCAGCCGTGATCGATTGGACGGTTAACGACAAAACGTGGATCAGACGATTCAATACACACCGAACGCCCCACGCCTCGCATTTACCCCAAACTACTTAATGCGAAATTTCGCTATAGAAAGAGTCTGCTTTTGCCGATTCTATCGATCGTATAGGTATGCATCGGCGCCAACGCGAATGCCTACCCTTCGAAAGCCCCCTCCTTAGCGGCAACCGAGAATGCAAACGCAAGAAACAACTCGCCAGCTCCCTCCCTTCCCGGCATTTCCTGCAGTTAGTCGTTATGTACCGATCGGTGGCATCCAAGACACGCTAATGCGGCTTTGTCGAAGCGTCGACTCTTATGAGCCGATATCCGCGGTTTTTGGTGCACCGGGGACCGGCAAAACGCTGCTTACGCAGTTCATGCAGCAGCAGTACGTCGATAGCCACTATGTGGTGAGCTTACCCGACGCAAGTCTGGCCGAACGTCCAGCGTTACTCCAATTCATTTTGCATGCGTTGGGTGAGAACCCAGAGGGACGCAGCGACGCCGAAATGCAGATGTTGCTGATCGACATTCTCAGCTGCGAAGACTCAGCAACGTGTGACGTCTTATTGATAATTGACGATGCTCAAAACCTGCCCGAATCAACGCTGGAAAATATTCGATCATTGACCAATATCATGATCCAAGGTCGGCCCCGCATCAGCGCCGTCTTGGTAGGCACCAATAAGTTTGAGGAACAACTACTTGGGTCAGGATCAGAACCCGTTTCGCAACGGATTGCCACCCGCTGCTACCTGCATCCTCTTAACACAAAAGAAACGCGAACCTATGTGCATCAAACCATCGAGTCATGTGGTGCGGACCCAGCATCAACGATCAACGAATCTGCCATTGCCGCTCTTCACCACATTACCAATGGGCTTCCGAGACTAATCAACCAGCTGATGACCGAGGCGATTGACATCGCAGCAGAAACCGAGCAGACGGTTATCGACGATCAAATCATGCACTCGGCGTGGGCAAGTCTCCAGCAACTGCCTGACCCCTCCGCGATTGAAAAAGAACCGGCACAGGAGATCGATGTCGAGTTCGGGGAGCTCTCCGATTTTGGAGATTCAACCACCTATGATGCAACCAATACCTCCGATGCCCCGCCATCCGAGTCGACCCACGAATCATGCCTTGCTGAAATACCAGAACCGAATGCAAGTCAGCCGGCAGCCGAACACGACCCCGGATTGCATGAGAAGGCAATTCCAACCGAATCGACACCAACCCAAACGTGCGCCCCACCAGAATACGCTGACGCGAATTCAGACTCAGCCATTTCTGATGCTTTTGAGAGCCAGTACGACTCAATGATGCAGTCCACTCGAACGTCCAGTGCCGAATTTGCCAGTTTTGAATTAGACTCCCTCACTAACGCAGAGTTTTCCTACGATAGTAACGCCCAACACAATCCTTTGGGCATCTCCAGCGTCGAACAGACTCTCAACCACGAGTCCCAGACATTCGACTGCATGGACTCAATTATTGAGGAAGCCCTGGGTGTGTCGAAAGCTGATTCCTTAACTCCGCAAGATGACGAACAAAACCGGCCTGACCAACCCCTACTCAAAACGCCAACGCCTAACCACCTCGCCCAAAACCTCACCGAGTCGCTGCCCGGCCATGAAGAACGAGTTGACGGGGAATCGCACAGCCTTTCACGAGAGCTGGAAGTCGATTCATTGAACCACCCATGCAGCGAAAAAGAAATGGTTGATCAACAGGGCATTCGGGACAAGTCGGATCTTCAACTTGAAACCAGCGTGTTGAATAACGAAAAGCAAAAGCCAACCCGAGCAAAATGGGAGGGGGGTTCAGAAAACAGCCACGAATCGATCACAAAGACCGATTCGATTCATCGGGATGATCGCGATATTCTTGACATCCAAGACACGGACCAGACCGTGATGGTTGATGCGCCACATGTCGGAAATTCGTCGATGTGCACGCACGTCGACGACTTCAAAACCATGCTGCAACGAATGCGCGCAACAAGAACCTCCTAGGAAACGGCAGATTTGATCGGCATTTTGCCAAGTCAACCCGACTCATTATGAACGCTCAGGCTAGCCCACCCCCAGTCTCGATACTCGATCCGCTCGCGCGGATTATTGTTGACTTGAGTCAAAGACGAGGCGTAACGCCAGTGCTCGTTACGCCTCGGTCCGTCGGCCTCCGCACGCTTTTCTTCTGCGAGCTTTCAAAAGCTTTGATGCCGCATGTCAGCCAGTCAATTCGCTATGACTGGTGCCAAGAGTTCCCGTCGGGATTTTCACTTTTCAAAGATTATTCAGCTCGTTGGCAGGCTGTGCGAGCAAATAGGACTCTCAATCAACTTGGATCGGACGTCAACCGAGAGTTGTCGATTCAAATCACGGCATTGATCGCACGTCCCGGAGGAAGCAATCGGCAATTCGTTGTTGGCTTTTGCGAGCATGGCATTGATTTGCCTTCTTGGGCAACGGCAATCCAACTTTCAGGCCTGCCGTTTCCTAAGTCGAACACAACGCTGCAACGCCCACGCAAAGCCTCAGTCCGATCCGCTGCGTAACACCTAAGCGTTGATACGTGAATCATCTTTTCTTCGAGATTGGCTAAACCCTGCCGTTCACGCAACGACGTATCAGGCATCCCGAACTTCAAGCCTCTTACTGGTATCAAATGCTTGCCGCAATAGACGGCACGGGCCAGAAAGCGTCCCAGAACCCTGAAGTTGGTCTCGCCTTACTTTTCGTATTTTTCTTCCATAGGCGAAGGGCTGCAACGTGTTCATAACTGGAGTTGTTCTGATGACGGTCGCGCTGCTGGTTGATCTGGCCAGCTTCGCGCTCGGAGTGCGACGACTGCGGGGGAACGGGGCGTCAGGAGTTCCCGTGATTGGACTCGTGGCGTTTGCGGCCGGTGCATTCGCTGTTCATCGCTCGGGCAGCATAAGCTGGAACGCGATGTCCGTTTACGTTAAATCGTATTTGCTCGTACATTTCGCGTTGCAGTTTGGCCTTCTGCTTGTCGTTCACTGGTTGCTCCGACTTTGGGAAAAAGTCGGTAAAACCGATCGAGGTTGATGGTGTGACGTGCGCTATTCGCAATGTAACAACGATACCATCGCTACGTACCGGGAACGGCAATCTGAATTTTCACATTCCACCGGTGACGCTGGTCCGCCACCTACCGAACCGCTCGGAATATGATGTCCCATTCAATCACCGTCGGACAAACACGCCCCATCTCGAGACGATTCACCCATCAGCGTCGATCGGATCTTGCTGAGCTGTGCCCATACCGTTTGTCAGCAGCATGTCTGGAAGTCCGACGTCACGCACGGGAAATTCTGCGGCTTCTGTGGAACAACACCGGGTTCTTCGCCCTTCATTATTCGTAAACCTTTTCCCCCCCCTTCCGCTCGTCGTGTATTCAATCTGCTGAATGACTGCTTTCAATGACCAACAAAACAAGCAACCAGCCCCGGCCCGACAGGACTGTCTTGCTTGCCGCAACCACTGGAACAGAAACGGTTGATTGAGAGTCGCTAAATCATGGGGAAGGAATATTTTTCTCCGCCATTGGTTGATACGACCTTCGATTTCGACGACGATCTGTTCGTTCAATCAACGACTGTTAATAGGGAAAGACTGTGGGAACTGATTTGAAAAGCGTCACGCCGAACCAAACACAGCTTGGATGGATTGGCACCGGTGTTATGGGACGTAGCATGTGCGGCCACCTTATCGCGGCCGGCTATCAAGTGTCAATTTACACTCGCACACCCTCCAAGGCTGCGGACTTAGTGAAAGCTGGTGCTTCCCTAGTTGGATCGCCCAAGGAAGTAGCGGCATGCAGTGACATTGTCTTCAGTATTGTTGGATTCCCTGAAGATGTTGAGGCGGTTCTTCTGGGTGAACAAGGTGCTCTTGCGGGAAGCTCTCCGGGAACCATCCTGGTTGACATGACCACCAGTCGCCCGTCACTCGCCGAGAGAATAGCGACGGAGGCGTCAAAAAAGGGTGTGTTCGCCATCGACGCTCCGGTCAGCGGTGGAGACACCGGCGCGAAAAACGCCGCCCTGTCGATCATGCTCGGAGGTGACACTGGTGCGGTTGCGACGATTCAACCACTACTGGAACTCATGGGAAAAACGATCGTTCATCAGGGCGGGCCAGGCCGCGGACAACATACCAAAATGGTGAACCAAACTTTGATCGCGTCAGGAATGATCGCGGTATGTGAAGCCCTGCTTTACGCAACCAAAGCGGGACTTGATCTAGAGACTGTGCTGAAAAGTGTTAGCTCCGGCGCGGCGGGCAGTTGGTCCCTCAATAACCTTGCACCAAGGATGATCCAAAATGATTTTGACCCTGGTTTTTTCGTCGAACACTTCATCAAGGACATGAAAATTGCTTTGGAGGAAGCAGCAGCGATGAATCTATCACTTCCAGGTCTCGCTTTGGCCCACCAACTCTATCAGGCTGTCGCTGCTCAAGGACATGCAAAGGATGGCACACAGGCACTAATCCTTGCACTGGCAAAGTTAAACCAAATTGGTTGGCAAACTCGCTAGGAAAACGACAACCACTTTGATGTTTAACGTTACCAACGCCAAATACCCGTGAATCTATATTGCAGATTGATCGTTGCGGATTGATCGTTGCGGGGTAACGGACCTTGCAATCAGCCTCTGTCTTCAGACGGCCGAATCTGACTCTCCATGCAATCAACAACGCATGTGATCTCCATCACGTTGACGTTGCTGGCATCCCCGTTTATCAGCACGATATGGAATCCACACAGATTCAATTCACAGACAACGGTCGTTTGCAACATCGACTTGGTTTTATTTGGCTGCGAGGGCGATGGACCTAGCAACCCGAACAACAGTTCTCGCAACCAACGGGTCCCCATCTCTTGCTTGGAACGTCTCCAAGACCTATTAGCCTTTCATCTGGCAACACCAGTGGTGCGATCGAGCAGGCCATCAAAGAGCCGCGAACCAATCCGAACCATTGTCGAGCCGCATTCAATTGCCTGTTGATAGTCCCCACTCATCCCCATCGATAACTCGGAAAGCTTACGACCGGACTTCGCCGATAATTTATCTCGCAAAACGCGGACTTCATCAAATTGCCTTTTTGCGGCGTTCGAATCCGTTCCGAACCCAGCCATGGCCATGAGTCCCATCACCTTCACACCTTGCGGCAGATCTTGTGATAGCAGTTGATCAATCAAATCCGCGGCCATGCCAGTCTTCTCTTCATCGCCACTGATATTCACCTCAAGCAAAACCTCGGTGTCGTGACCGGCGCGACTGGATTCGGTCGCGACACGATGCAGAAGTCGCTCGCTATCGATGGAGTGGATCACTGGTTGATACTTCAAAGATCGTCGCACCTTATTCGATTGCAGATGCCCAATGACATGCCACCTCACTCCTGACTGCAGTCCATCATGCTCAGCCTTCTTCCAAAGCACCTGAGGGCGATTTTCACCAAGATCCAAGCATCCTGCCCTGACTAAAGCGGCTGTCCACTCAGCATCAACATACTTGGTCACTCCAATCACCCGTACGCCCCCTGGCTCACGACCAGTGGCCAGTGTTGCTGTGTTGACCTCCTGCTGCACAGACTGCCAATTCTGTTGTATCCGTTGCTCAATTTCACTCAGCTTCATTTTCGGTATCACTATCATCAACGGTTATCAATTCTTCATGCGAACCATCGCCTGAGTCAAATCGTGAGCAGTAAAAATCGGCAATCAGATGCTTACCAAGGACAGTTCGTGTTTTCTGGTCCTTCAAGGACCGATAGATCATCCATTGTTCAGAGCCGAATTGAACGCGGTAGCCATTTGCCTCGGAGGGCTCCACGATTCGTAATTGATCGGCAACTGTCAATTGCCTCCACGTTCGTTTTCGTGTGAAACGGCGTTTCTGAAAATCAAACCAAATTGGCGCATACAGGCCACCTTGACCAGTGCCGCTGGAAACCAGTGTGTGATCTGGGGAAACGCTTAGATCAAAATGCGTCTGTCCCATTTTCCACTCCGACGCTGCCAAAGGAAGACAGATCGTTCGGCGATTTCCCGTTGACAAAAAAATCTCTCGAGTTTCAGCCTCAGGCTCATCAACGACGCTCTCCATCAAAGGCAGTCGGCAGGAGTAGTCGATCCTACCAAGACTTGCACTGTCGTCCTTGGGGATCACTGCATCTGCGAAGACAAACGACCGGTCTTCTCGAATCAGCAAGAACTGTCGCTGCAGCATCGCATTACCGGTCCACTCCTGCTCAATCTCCAAGTAGTGAACATCATCGTCGGTATACTCACACACTTCTTCCCACTGACCAACGGGTTCTTGCGACTTGCCGTCGATCTGCAAATCAACTCTTAATCTGCCGGAGATCAACGGTTTTTTGCCGCTAAACAATTCTAAATCCACTTCAGCAGCGCTGTAGTCAACATGGGTACGCCCACTCCGTACGTTCCACTGTGGCAGTAGAATCGCCAGCTTGCCATCCGTGTCATGAAGCATTGCTTCAGGAAGAGATACCTCCCAGGTCAGGCCTGGATTTTTCGGTGCGTTACCCAGAGCGGCAGAAACTGCCCCCTCAAGACTGTCCCTATCGAATTTAACAGCCTGGGACAACAAACCATCAGAACAATGGTCATCCACCGTTGCCTGACGCTCCAGGTGCGCGAAGGCATTTGATCCATCATGACAAACAAGCGTCGCCACCCAAAGCGAAAGCTGTCTGCCGATCTGTTTCCACTTCTGCCTGTCTTCCACAGATAATTCGCCAACCAAAAGCAACTTCTTACATCGAACTAGTGAGGCAAGTACCAGCCGAGCATTCGTGGCTAAGTGGATAGAATTCGGCAACGCTTCCGAACCATGTTGACACCAATCTTGCAACGCCCTTGTCGACGATGCAACGAACAACCGACTGATCTCATCATCCCGGGTTAGGTTTGCCAATTCCCAGCCCAACTCTGCACCCAAAAGAAGGTGTGTCGGATCCGCCACCCTACCGCCATCGATGATGCCGGAGTGCAAATGAACCAACTCGTCGCCAATCCTTTGCAGGTCGATTTCATTTATCCGATCGACCAAGCAAGGTAATGCCGCTGCCCAGTTCAACGTCACGGCCGCATCAATTGGTGAATGAACGTCAGATCGGTGTCCAACATCGAACCAGTGTCGCAGTGACCGTTCGAGATCAAAATCACGAAGTGCCTTCGGTACTTTCGATCCGACCGCAAGTCGTGAGAGGACCTCAATCGCGTCAGAGCAGTTCACTCCTGACGCAATAGCTATCCCCCAACGGTATGCAATACCGCGTCGAGACGCAGGACCGAGAAGATCCTTACGTCGCTCCGCTAATCCACAGGATTGCCAGGACTCAATGCGAGACGCCCAATCAACGCGATTCTCCAGATTTGCACTCAATCTAAATTCTCTTTTTTCTAAAGCCGATCAGATCGTAACAGGGTGCGGCAATGCAATCGACGGTTCGCAAATAAGGTTCCGCGGGGATCACGGGGGTCAGATACACCAACTGACTCCTCATGAAAGTAAGCGGCACCGATTTACCGCGATCATCGGAGTCCACTGGTCTTAGCCACTCAAGCACTACGATAACCGCAATCGCTGTGTAAACCAGTCAGTAGATGGCGAACCCTCAACGATTCCCAACCCTCAACGATTCCCAACCCCCAACGATTCCCAACCCCCAACCACGACACTCAGTCAGACTGAGTACTCTCCCACTCTCTGCACCAGTCGACCGAAAAAATGAACCGTGCAGGCTGTTCAATCGCCGCGACTAACAAAAAAATCAAAAACACCTCACTCGATGTCGAACACCCACATTTTGGCGATTGGACGCTCCAATATTCCTTCATCTCACCATTACCGGCTAAGATTAGAAACAGTAGACTTGAAACCGGTGAACCGCGTCACCAACCCACCGGCAACCCAACTCAATGTTGGCAACTTTCGAATTCATCAACCTTGCCAAATGACATTGGACAGAGCAATCATGCGTACCCTTCAAGCGGTTATTGTTTTGATAACCTTGGTCAACGTCCCGCAACAAACTGCCAGTGCCCAAACGTTACCTCAGCCCTCAACGACATTCTCGCAGCCTGCTGAAGGCAGTCAACAATCGAAAAATGGCGAAAAACCCAGTGCCGACAATGGCAATAAGCCATTGCCTCCGGTGCGGTCTCTCAACGAACCGTTGACCGATCAGGAGATAGCTGAGTCTGAAAAACTCTATGTGACACCCGAAGAAAAGGTTGAGGCCGCCTTTGCACCTCCGCCCAACTCCAAAGCGATTAATCCGCAGGGGCTGTGGGTTAATTTGGATGACAAGCAAGTTTTCGTCGATGGTTATGTCACCATGCGAGAGGGTCCTCTTGAAATGTTTGCTTGCCCCATCGGCACAAAAGAACATGAATCAGTCGTTGCCACACTCGCCAAGTCAAGCCAAGTCCACGCGGCGCTCCTCGCGGTCGGCGCTAGATCAGGCACTCCTGTGCAATTCCTGCCTAGCTTCATCCCCGCAACGGGACAACGCATTCGCGTCTGGGTATGCTACTACGATGCAGCAGACAAGTTTCAAGCAAAAGATGCGAAGGGTTGGATCAAAAACACTAGCACCAAAAAAACAATGCAAGCTGACTGGGTCTTCTCCGGCAGTGGATTCTGGAAAGACCCCAATGACGGAAAAGAATATTACCGAGCCGATGGCGGAGATATGATATGCGTCTCCAACTTTAGCACCGCCATGCTAGATGTCCCAATCGCCAGCAGCGCGGAGGCAAACGCACTTCAGTTCATCCCCAATACCGATGAAATTCCCGCACGCGGCACTCCTGTCAGGATGATTTTGAGTCCAATCCCAATCCGAAGTGACCTAAATCAATCCGACAAACCATCCGATGAAGATAAAGAGGACGGCGATCCTTCTAACCCAAAACCAGATCGGGAAATAGTGAAGCCATCTGCTGAATTGCTTCCACGAAAACTGTCAACTGCAGAACCAAAAGCCGTACAAAAAACTAGCATCCAGAAGCCGACCGACTGAGTTCCTCGTTAGCCCTCTCACAAACGTCAATGCGATGTTAAATTGCACCGTTTATTGCACCGTTTATTCCATCTCTCGCAAAAGACCGGTTGCAACATCTTTTGAAAATCGCCTCGCCTGCTCTAGGTGTGACAAACTGGTCGCGTCTCGCCCTCTCTTTCCAACGACAATCGGTGCTTTCAAGTCTCCCGCCAGCGTCAAATCAACCCCGCGGCTTTTCGGAGGATCCAGAAAAGTCCGAGCAGGAAAACGAGAATTCCGGCCGCAAGAGGATGGGCCCAAATCTGAAATCGTCGCTCCACCGAACTGGGCATTGGTAACTCAGAAATCGCCTCAAGCAGAGAATTGACTTCATTCGGTGCTACGAATTCACCTCGAGACACTCGGGAGATTTCTTCCAAAACCTCCGGCCGAGCCGGTCGACCAACGGGCTCGGAGAGATCACCCTGAACAAAGAAGGTTGACTGCAACTCGGAGGAAGTCCCGCTGCAAGACAAGATAACCCGATGCTGACCGGGCTCGTTTGCGGAGTATCGACCCTGAAAAACACCCCAACGCTCACCCTCGCTCCGCATCTGCACATTGTCGGAAACACCAGATGGCGAAGTGATCAGAGCGCTAACGAGTCCGTCCTGAAGTGGCTCACCTGAATCATCCATCACATGCGCATTGAAATTGATCGTCTGTCGAATTCGGGGTTGATCCGGCGTGTAGAACAGACGCATGGTTTCGCCCTTGGCCATATTCCGTTGGTATGCCATCCACCGAACCACTTGCCCCCAGAACCGATAGTGATATTTGTCCTCGACGCCCTTGCGCCACCGCCACGCTCCGTCGGTCCCCATGAAAAGTACTTTACCAGCACCATACGGACGCGTGACCAATAGCGGCAGACGCCCTGATTGGTTGCTCATGTCTTGATGAACCGCCAACACTTCCGAACCCGCCTTGGATCGAACAACCGGAGCATACCACTGAAACCCAGGAAGTCCCTCCCAAACAACTTCGTTCTCCTCAGCGGTATCAGCAAGCTTTGTTAGTAAGCTATTGCGGCCTCGTTGTGTCAACTCAAAATGCCCCGGCACTCTCGCCCCCCAGCCCCCGGGCTGATCAGCATCCAGCACAACCGGATAAAGCTCGTTGAGACCAGTCTCCAGGAGACTGAATTGCCGGCCCTGAAAGCCAGGCATCAAGACAAGACCACTTGCCTGAAACTCCACAAGCCCTTTGACCAAGTCGCATTGTTCAGCCGTTAGCTGGCCATCATCAAGACCCACATCGCCCAAAAAGACAACGTCGTACTCGGAAAGATCCTCAAGAGCTTCGGGAAACACCTTAATGTAATCTTGAGAACCACCACCAACTTTTTCGAGCCTGGGGTGAAACAACAAACAAGAAACCTCCACTCCGGGATCGCGTGACAACGCATTCCGTAAATAACGGTATTCCCAACGCGGTAGCGACTCAACCACTAATACCTTTAGTTGCTCCTGACGGATTGCAATCGGAGCAACCAGCTCATTATTGGTGTCGATCTTCTCAGCCGAATTAACCGGCAACTTCACCGTCAGCTCGTAATCACCAATTTCCTCCGGTGTCCAAAGAATTGAATCAAAGGTTCGCCCCATCGGAGCGATGCGAATATCCTTGGATATCGTCTCACCGTTACTAAAGCTAACTTGTGCGTTGACAACGATCTCTCGGGGCAGTGAACTGTCGATGGAAAGTGGGATTCGAATCGGTTTACCAACAGCCCCGAAGGTTGGAACATCCGCACTAACTAATTCGACATCTGGCAATTTGGTGACGCTACCTATCGCCACGGTGAACACAGGCACATCTCGAGTTCGCATCCTGGAAGCGATTTCCACTGGTGGTTCGCCTTCATTCCAATCGCCATCAGAGATCATCACGACCGCGGCCAGAGAATCCCTTTCCTCCGTCGCATCCACCAACGGTTGGGAAAGATTGGTAAAACCGGCTTCAACCAATGCATCGCCGTCATCGCTGTCCCCACCCTTGGGCGATGAACCGAGGGGCTCAATCAGTACATTGAAACGATCAATTAGCCGGCCCCATGTTGCTTGATCAACAAATTCAGAAACTGCTAGTTCTCTTGAGACCGCTTGCCCATCTCCTGCTGATGCTGTCAAAACGTCAACAGTCTGCATGCTTGGTGAATCGTCATAGATCACAACTACACTCGGCTTCACCTCTGGATCATACTCCGCGGTCCACTCGGGTTGATTGAGCAAGAGAACCACCAAACCGATAATCAACAGCCTCAGCAGCTCAAGCCTCGCAACCGCCTTGGACAATCCACTACGCCGCCAGGACATCACTCCAAGAATCGTCGCCGCAACCATGGCAACGAAGGACAAAGCAAGTGACCCAATTGAGGCACTAAAATCGATGCTCTGGTTTTCCATCATCTGGCCACCCCCGAAGCGAAGGTGCGTTCAGTCTGCACGCGGCGTCGTGGCAATGACAGAGCTGATTCGCTCAACAACATCAACAGCATCAGCACTAGAAATAATCGCCAGATTTCCTGAATCAAAGAACGTTCTGATCCAACCTCCTCCTCGACAACACTGAAATCCAAATTTGCGAACAAACCGGTGATCTGCTGTTCGCTTACCGTGGTGAGATCATCCTCTTCACTAGTACGATTGATCGCCGACAGTCGCTCGCCCGACTGGTAAACACCAGCATGCGACGAAAACTCAGTGGATAAAATGTCACCTGAACCGGCAATCTGTCGCCACATGCTTTCCGTTTCACCAGCCTCTCGCCATTCCCAGATACGCGACAATCCCTGAGTCGTTGCGCCGAACTGCCTCGCAACACCAAGAGCCTGAGCGCCTTGCTCCAATGCTCGATGAAGCATCGCGAATAGCACAACACCGCTGCTGGCCAAATTTGAATCCGCAGGATCAACGGTGGAGGTGAAAAAATAAATGGCACGATTCTCGTCAAGAGACTTCGCCAATAAAGGCTGCCCATTACTGAGAGTTGCAAGGGACGCAAACTGACCCTCCAATTCACACCACCTTGCAATCCTCAATTCACCCAGAGGTAACACATCGCCACTCGCGGTATTAGAGATCAGATCTCGATCGAAATTCCAACTCGAAACCGACAAAGGTTCATCAATCCAACTTCCCCACGTAACGGAACCAAACGCTGTCCCCGAAGAATCTTCTCCGGGTAAAAAAAGAAGAACTCCACCTCCCTTGCAAAACGACTCAAGCCATTGCTCCTCTGCACCACCGACGCTGGGTAGGGATGACTGCCAGATAACCAAAGACAGATCGCTAAATTCCAAGCCTGCCAAACGCTCAGGCCTGATCACTTCCACTTCTGCAGTGATCGCCGGTTCATTTGCCACGGAAAGCGCAAACTCTATTGGCCGCGCAACCTCGGGTTCGTCGGTTACTATCAAACTCTTACGGACAGGTTCCTGCTCGTAGGTAAAATAAAAATCGTTATCCTGTGAATTCGTATCAGGCGGTAGCGACAGCCGACCCCAGCCCGATTTTGACACCGTATCCAACGGCACTTCATAATCGGTAATCTCCAGTGTCGAACCAGCGAGTTCAAACTCAATTTCAGTAACTGCCCCGTTGATCTCTAGCTGTAAAGCAAGAAGATCAACTCGCTCATTGGGGTCTAACTTGTCGATTCCAAAACTCATTAGCAGCTTCGCATTATCGGCAGACCCCACTCGCCGAACCGCCCCGCCGCGAATTCTGTAGTTCCCGGATTTTCCCTCCAGAAAACTAACTGAATGGAACCGAAGCGTTTGAGCGTGACTCGCTAAGGACTCAGTAACTGCCTTCCAACGCCCGCTAGAAGGTTCCCAGTCGGCAATTCGCCCGTCACTGCAAATCCAAACCTCCGTACGACTCGGCTGATTATTTGAGATGTACTCCTCAGCAACCTCCAGCATTCTCGGTAAGTCAGCCGTCGCACTCGCGGGTTGAACTTCCGAGACCTCCAATAAATCATCCGGCGATGTCAGCTCGATGGAACGCAGCGACACACTATCAATTAACACATAGTGATCCGCCTCCAGCTTCCCAAGACTTTCCGCCAACCTTCGCAAACCAACCTCCAGTTTTGAACGGCCACCGATCCCTGTCTGACTCATACTTGGTGAGCGGTCCACTAGAATCAGAACGCTGTCAACACGTCCTCCTGCGGCAACACCAAGCCAGCCACTGGAAAGGGGCCGACTGATCGCGAATAGCAGTCCCGCGATAGCCAGGGTTCTGGCGGCAAGAATCAGCCACTGGCGGATCCGCGCATAACCCCTGGACAACTTGGTCGCAGCAAGCAGGAACGTCATCGCAGCCCATTGAACCGTCTGAAATCGCCTCTGATGGATCAGATGAATCAATATCGGTAACGCGATTAACGGCAGTCCGAACAAAATCAGTGGCTGTAGAAAACTCATCCGCTTCCCCTGCCCATTGCACGACCTGCGAGGAATCGAAACAGCACCGCCTCGTAATCATCGCTAATTGACACCCTCTGATAGTCGACCGCTGATTCCAGAGAAATCTTACGGATGTTCTCCAGATAGCTCTGGAGCACCTGCTGATAGCGATCGATCACCTCACTGGGGTCGGCAAAAACAGCCTCATCTCCCTCCATATCCACAAAACGCGTTGGTCTTGAGAAATCAAAATCAAGCTCTTTTTCATCAAGCAGATGAAATAACGCCACGTCGTGTTTGCGAAAACGTAAATGGTCAAGCGCGCCACGCAGTGAATCCGTCTCAACGAATAAATCAGAGATAACAACAACCAAGGCACGCTGGGCAACGGTTTCCGCAAACTCATGCAGCCCATCAATCAATAACGTCTCACCCTTCGCCTCAACCACTTCCAATAAGTCATTCAGCCCACGCAGATGTGACGGAGTTCGTCGTGGTGGCAAGTTGGGAACCGACTGATGCCCGGTCGTGGTCAAACCCACCGCATCCCCCTGCTGAACGGCAAGGTAGGCGAGCGTCCCGGCGAGCCGCCTGGCATATTCCAGCTTGGTGACATCGGTTGAACCAAAATTCATGGAACCGCTCGTGTCAACGACGAGGCAAAGTCGAAGATTCGTATCTGCCTCAAACTCCTTCACATAGAAACGATCGGTGCGTCCGAATGCGCGCCAATCGAGCCTGCGTAGGTCGTCACCCGGAAGGTAACGACGGTATTCGGCAAACTCGACACTCGCTCCGCGATGTGGGCTAGCATGCATTCCGGATACCCCACCAACCATTGCTCGACGGGCAAACAATGGCATCGATGCCAAACGCGATAACGCATCAGGATCCAAGAATCGACGGTTACCACGATCTCCCAACACGTTTTGTTATTTCCTTCGCTATCTGATTGTCTAATTGAAGATACGTTGTGAGGCCGGCCAAACCTTACGCGTGCCGAAAATTTGAACTAAACGTCGTTTCAATGACAATCTCCTTCACAACCCCACACCCGCAGAAACCATTCCGGCCATGCGAACAGGTCCTGCCATGCGAACGGGGCCTGCCATGAAACGGGTCCTGCCATGCGAACGAGGCTGTGCCACAACACCAAGCAACCGGAACCACTTTGGTCAGCCCACCCGGCATCTATCGGGTGGCGCCAAACATCACTCACCAAACATCACTCACCAAACATCACTCACCAGACATCTCTCACCAATCATCATTCACCAAACATCACTCACCAAACATCTCTCACCAATCATCACTCACCTCCGATCTACACCATCTGCAATCTTCAACGGATCGCCGTTCAGTGTTCGAACTCACGACTCAGGGGCAGTCGTGACGTCCTCTGCCAGACGCAACGCCCCAAAAACGAAGCGAAAAACGGTCGACGCTGACCACATTCTTGCTTCACCTACCTCAATTGTCGATCCTGCGAATCTCTTCCATTTTCAAGTAACCAAAACAAGTCTTGTCTGCTCGTCAAATCGGCGATTGCCGACGTTTGGCAATGATGCTGTTCTTCCGCGTTGATCAGCAGGCTCACGATGGCAAACAAGGGCTACTACTTCTCAAAATCGAGCAATTCAATCGCACTACGCGTCAAGCTATTCGGCCCGAATTCGGCGAAAAAAGCATCTCCAGGATCGATGGTTCGTCCGTCATCGAAACCAAGAAAAGTTCCGTTCCAACCGGAAAACTGCGAAAACACTGAATCAATCGAAGTATCCCACCAACTGTGATTGGGTCCTGGAACCAACCGACCGGGAATGCGAGAGGTCTCCCATCCTGTCAACACGAGATCTTTGCCCGAACTGTCAATTCGATCCCTCCCCAGTTGGGCAACTTGAGTCGAATCAGTTTGCTGATTGGGCAACCATTCCGATTCAATGATCTGCTCAGAAGACGCTGACACCAGTTGATTAATCACAGTCAATGCATCCAACGCCGTAATCGTGTCGTCGCCATTGACATCAAAATACAGATTGGGCCAGACAGAAACGCTGAGCGGATCGCTCAATAACCCGGTTTCGTCGCTGTAACTACCATTTACCAATTCATTAATAACCCGCAACGCATCAACAGCCGTAGATGATCCGCTATTGTCAACATCAGAGGGCAGCAGCAGATTTTGCCATGGGGTTGGGGCATCAAGATAAATCTCCGCTGCCGGCGAGGCATCAGTTGACACCAACGACCGGTAGAATTGAGACTCGACGACCTGCGCCGTTCCCATCTCCCATCCATCCGCTGGTTGAAATTGCCAATCGACCAATTCCTGGTTTCCAGCTTCAATCCGGCCAGTATCCGAAATCGGTATCTTCAAATTGCCACCAGCGTGTTGAATGTACGTGCGATTCAACGCAAACCACTCTTCTGCACCAAGATCAAACACTAAATCATTTTCGTTACGACTAACACCTGCTATCAAATTGCTCCCTCGCAGTTCAATCAGAACAGTGTCAGCAATTCGGTCATAACTCGAACGGCCAACGCCCACCTCAAAAATGCCAGTTGAGGTTGCATTGTCCTCCGTGGTTTCAAGATCGGCGTCCAGACCACCATCCTCGACGGTCAGGGTGATCTGACTGACCCCAGTCTGTCCAAGCACTGGGGTTACGAGAAATTCTGCAGCGTTACCAGTCACCAACGAACTTTCTGGTGTTACGGAAATGACCGCCGGGTTACCGACCGACGCAGAGATTCTCAACGGCTGCTGCTCGCCACCTCCCGCGTCAATCTGTTCAACCGCGATGACTTGAGTTCCAGCATTTTGTTCCAAAGCGAGGTTGAAAGGAATCAGCAGAACAGGGGCATCATTGACCGGCAAAACAGTTAACTCAAACGATCCATTCCCTAATGCGTTGTCGCCGGTCGTTGCCAGATCTCCATCAGGACCGGGATCAGTCATTTGGATGCTGACAAAAGTCGAACCGCTTTGATCAGCCGCTGGGACCAAAGTCAACTCCCAACGCCCATCAACCAAGTTCACCGACACACCGTCAACATCAAACAGACCTGGGTCCGAAACCGAAACCGTGACATCGAGCAATTCATTGGAATGATCAGGATCAAAAACGCCAAGATCCATGCTCTGGATCCTTGAATCTTCATTGATTGATTGATCGCTCAAACCAACAAGTCTCGGTGCATCATTGACCCCTTCAATGGTCAGCGTCGCTCGACCACTGGATTGATTGCCGAATCCGTCACTAATCACATAATCAAAATAGTCATCCAACGTCTGCCCTGCAGCCAGGTCATCGTACTGCCCCCTTGAATCGTATTCGAAGCCCCCCAAAGGACCGACCGCAGCAACGCGTTGTCGATTCGTCGTCAAAGAACCAGTGGTAACCAATGAGAAATCAGCCGCGATTTCAGGGACGAGGTCATTAGAAAGCAACCCAGCATCAGCCACTTGCAACAAATCATCTTCGGTCAGTGCGTACTGATCATCGATCGCAGCGAATACCAACGACCGAACTCGCTCAAGTTCGGTCCGAATCGCTTCCGCCGCGTTATTGGTCACGAGCGATTCGGAATAGAGTTGCAAATCGACGTAGTTAAGCACACCATTGGCATCAAAATCAGCGGCTGGATTAAAATCAACTTGGTTGCCGACGATGATCTGCTCAAACATCGCCACATCGGCTAATTCAATGATCCCATTAAAATCAAGATCTCCAAGTCCGCCGCCTATGATCGTGGAGGCAAAGAGCCCGGGAACACGCTGGACATTCACGTTACCGGTTCGCTCGTAGGATACGATCGTCGCCACATTATTCCCGTGCGGCACACCGTTGAACCCGTAGATAAATTGGTCACGATCAATCTGCCTTGCACGATTGCTATCTCCCACCAAGGCAAGTATTTCCGGATCAGTCAAGGTTGCGGACAGGTTCAAGAAAACATGAACACTGTTCGCCGTTTGATCCAACGACTCAACCACCAAATTTCGATTCTCGTTGATACCCTCAACGTAGGGCCTGAAACTAGCGACACCTGAGTTCGGAGGTAGCCGGTCAACATAGATCGTTTCTTTAAAGTCTGAGAAAACTTCCGGTCCACCGTTGGGTCGGTGGCGGAACACGCGAGCCTGAATAAAGTGAATTCCCTCTGCCAATCCAGTCAAATCGACCTCTTGGCGAAAAACGCCACTTCCTCTCGCACCCTCGAGGCCACCAGGTCCAACCAGCGGGCTCGATAAATCAGAAAACAACTCGTATCCATAGGTCGCCTCACCTGGCGTGACATAATCAACCGTCCCGTTACCGTTAACATCGACGCCATTGTCAATCCTCAGCATCGCCGCGTCACCGTCAGCAGCTGTGTCCCTGAGTTGACCCGTACCAGGCAGATACACCGGCTGAGTCGCCAGATTGACGTCAATCTTGTCACCGGTAACGACCTGGATGTCCGTTAATCGGGTTACACCGTTGGAGTAATCCGTCGATTCGGCTACGCCACCAGCAAGGGTGGATGCAACCCCCGTCAACTCGATTCCACTGGCGGACACAGGTGTTGCCAAACCGTAAATGACAAAACCAGATCCGTGCCATTGCCCATCCGCATTCGAATTCCTCGGAATACGAATGGTAACGGTCTGTGAAGCTGACACCTCCACGAAGTCCGCGAGATCATCATAGGGATCAATGCTCGGGTCGGACGCATTGCCGGTCAACTCAACCAATCGGGTTCCCGGGGCAAATGCCACTTGCACGGTGCGTTCATCGAAACCGGCATCTCCGCGATTGGACAGACCGACGATCGCAGAATTCTCTCGTTCAAAAACATAGAGTCCTTCGTTACCAATCAACCTTTGATAAAAGTCACCCCGACCATGTGAATGACGAATGGAAACGAGTTTCTCGAGCGTGGCTCCATAGACGCCACCAAGCGAGTCACCACGTCCCGCCTTTGGGAAATCACGCTGATCCCCGAACTCCTTGCCATTGAAATAAATGACCGTGTTACCGGGGTACATTAACGAAAACGCATGAGCCACGTTACCCAAACTCGTTGGACCGAACTCATCATGACTTCGAACAAAAAGCACACCAGCACTGCCGTTGTGCAGCCCATCGTCATGCAAGTCCAACAGTGAATCTCGAACGTTAAACCAAGCCGATGCGGTTCCAGGGCTGGATAGATTATCCCGCATTGCGAAAAAGGCTGAAAAATCTAAGACATCCCGATTCCCGCCGATGCGCCCCGGGTCGTTGGGATCAATATTTTTCTTCACGTAAGACAGCAGCGTGTCTCGATTACCATCAAAAACTTCGCTGTAAGAAAACACGTTTTCAGTGGTCCCGTCCAACAACAAACGCGGATTAGATCGGTACACGGCACGGTCAAGGTAGTCCATGACGAAACCATCGAAGTGCTTGGCGGCGTCAACGCGAAAACCATCAACACCGACCACCTCCACCATCCACTGCATGTAACGCATCATGTATCCAAGCGCGTTTTCGGCAACGGCGTCACCTGACAGAGGATCCAAACTGTTGAAGGAATAAACAGGTATGTCCGATTCATTAGTGACCGGATCGAATAAAAAGCGGGCCGGTCCGTCACGATCCGGATAAAACCTCGAATTCTCCGACGCGGGTTGATTGGCTAACCGACCAAAGGGATCCGTGATCGTCCCCGATGGAATATTCCGGTTATCGGCCGCGTCAACAGGATGACGTACCAGTTCATGATTGGTGGAGTGATCCACGTCCACCAAGCCCGATAGCCTTCCCTCCAGATCACCAGACAGAAAACCCGAGTGGAAATCACCATCGATCGCATTGTCCAGCGTGATGGCTAACCCAGGGTAGCCTCCCGACGAAACGAACCCATCGGTCGTCATGTCAGAAAATCCTGCATGATTCAAAACTGCATCAACATGCAGCGACGCCGAAGCACGGTCTAACACCTTGGACAGCTGCTTTAATCCCGTTTCCGTTCCGTAAAGGGTCCCATGATCAGGTGAGCCGAGATCAAACCGATCGTAGACATCGTACCCGACTGACTGGTCACCCGAATCTGCTCGGCCCGGCGGGGGAAGCCAGAGCGAACCATAACCCAATTCGAAAAGATCCGGAACACGCTCCTCGATCGTATCGAACGAACTCTCAAACCACTGCAGGATCGGCGGCGCCGACGCGGCGGCCAACAAATTTCGCTGCTCAAGTCTCTCGATTTTCGATTGACGCGATTTTGGCGAACAGGTTTGATAGCGACGACGCCTCTGAAGACGTCTTTTTCTTGAACCGTACAACGCTTGACCCACAGCAAACGGAAAAAACAAGGCAAGGCCCAAGAGACAGGGCCGATTCTCACGGAGATTCTACTAAGTTTTCTCTCTCGGCATGCTAATTATTTGAGAACTCGCCTCAATGCGAATGGCCAAAATGACCGCCAGAGAGGTTTCACCAACCACTTTTTTGCCATTCCCTCACAACAGCTCGCCGGACGAAGTATCGGAGAGCACGCGGATCACCCACTAAAATCGGCCACGCTGCTAACGACAAACTAACCAGCACGGGTTCAAACGGCTTGCACTTCATTCCACTGGATCAAATCTCGATACGCCACTCCCTCGCCGCCGAAAAGGTCCAAAGAACTGCCGACCGTCACGTCAACCAATCCGTCACTGGCGTCTTGGATCAATTGCAGGTCACGCATCGAAGCGACACCTCCCGCATAGGTCATTGGTAATTTCCCCCAACCACCCATGCGCTCCACAAGCGCAACGTCAATTCCCTGACAGAGTCCCTCGACATCAGCTGCGTGTATTAGAAATTCATCTGCGTAACTCGCCAGCCGATCAAGCCAATCCGTGGTGATTTCAACCTCTGTCAATGTTTGCCAACGATTCATTGCAACACACCATCGCGTCGGCCCCTCTTTTGTCCGCTGCTGCCGACAGCTTAGATCTAGAACGATTCTCTGCTTACCCACCTTCGAGACCAGTTGATCTAAACGCTCGAAGCACAGCCGACCCTTCGAATCAAACAACCATGACGTGACAATGACATGACTTGCACCTGCCTCAATCCATTCCATCGCATTTGCAACATCAACTCCACCACCGATCTGCAACCCACCGGGGAAGGCAGCCAGAGCATCCCTCGCGGCGATTTCATTGCCGGGGCCAAGTTTGATGACGTGCCCCCCCGTCAAACTGTCCTGTCGGTATTGATTCGCATAGTGTTGGGCCGAAAGATCCGCGACGAAATTTTCTTTGGGTCCCGGCCCCTCATCCAGCAAAGTCCCACCAACAATCTGCTTGACCCTACCATCGTGTAAATCGATGCACGGTCGGAATTTTGTCATCGGTAGTTTCTCCGAACAGTAAGACAATTGTCACGCAAAAAAACAGAAGGCTGTACAGCCTATCAGCAATCCCCCAGCAAGTATCCCACCAGTCGCGAGCGTTCGTTAACCGTTTCGCCAGCATATCGTCGACTCGATAACCAGCCGCCCAACTCCGCTGACTGGGCTCGTCAGCAAACGTTTTTAATTCCCACCGCATACTGACACCAACCCGAAAAATCACGATCCGCCTCTTCTCAAACAGAAATGATTCTTCAACGATTTTTTCGAGTCCACAGGCAATCCGTCGTACTGACTTATTCATGGATTTGGCCGCACAGACGAACAAAAAACCTGATGGAATCGCCTCATGCTGCTTTCCATAATGAATCACCAAAAACGCTGCTGGTAACCGCTGGTGATTTCAAAATCTGATTCGGCACACTATTCATTCGGACAAAATCTGGGCAAAACGCCAGACCTTCCCAGCACCTTAAACTGCCAAAACCAGCACAGATCTTTGTTTGAGGGTGAATTCTGATGGCAATCCAGTGAAGCGTTGCAGACCATTTGCAATGCCTTCGCAGCAGAACACCAAGAAGACTTGATCAAGTTTGGGGGGCGTTTTTTCACCAACAGTCGCACCGACCAACAGAAAGCACGACCAACAAAAAACAGGGCCAAAAGTGTCTCCCGGTAACGAAACACCGGCAGAAACAAGCTTTGGTGCTTCTTTTGACACGGTGTTTGAACCCGGAAAGTTGAGATCTCAACCCTTGCAGACGCAATGAAGACCACCGCTCGATATCAGTGAAAACAGCTCGACATTATCCCATGCTGATGGGGTCAAGCGGGGGCCATTTTGATACATTAAAGACTCGATCACGCGAGCAGCATGGAACGGCATCAGCCAGAGCGAACGACCAGATAGTCCGATCGAGTAGAACAGATCACGATGGAAACCCCTGAAAAACTCGATCCGCAACTCACCGAATTACTCGGAGCTCTTCGACAGCGAGTACGTCGGCACGTCGTTGTTGATTCGACTCTCGTGTTGATTGGACTGATATTGGCCGCGTTTTGGGCTGGATTCCTGCTCGACTACCTACCCGTTTGGTTCGGTGGAACCGAAATGCCGCGACTGGCTCGTGGCATTCTGGCATTGGCCGTGACTGCCGGAACCGTTCTGACAATCTTAAAGATGCTGGTGGGTCGTTTGCGACGTCCGCTCCCTGCAGACAGTCTGGCGTTGCTCGTCGAACGGCACCATCCAGAAATCGGAGGTCGCTTGACGACCGCAGTTCAATTGATGCGTCCAGGGCGTAAAATCGACGATCACTCCTCTCTTCTGCTGGCACAGGTTCATCAGCAGGTCAAGCGACTCGTCGATCAAGTTGACCCGCAAAGAATTTTTCGACGCGAACCGTTGATCAAGAAATCTTTAATCGCTGGGCCGCTTCTGGCCGCCACGCTCGCCTTCATCATCATTAGCCCAGAGGCTTTTGGCTTGGCAACCCGCCGCCTCACATTGCTATCAGATGCACCTTGGCCGCGGCGAGCTGATCTGGAAATGGTGGGTGTTGAATTACCGGCCGTCTTAGCGTCCGAACTGGACGAGGATCAATTTGATCTTGTCAAATTTGAAAACAAAAAACTTCGTTTACCGATCGGCAGCAGCAGTAAATTACGTTTGCGAGCTAGGGCCGAAGGCGCGGAACTGCCGAACGTCTGCACCGTGCGATATGTGACCCAATCTGGTACTCGCGGCCAGTCGAACATGCGTCGCATTGGCCGTCTTGTTGACGGTTACCAGTACTTTGTGCTTGATGGCCCCCCGTTAACCGACCTCGCGGAATCCATCACTCTGAATGTTCGCGGTTTGGACGACCGACTGGATGACTACCAAATCGAGGCTGTTCCACCCCCATCGATCACCAACACCTCGCTCTCGGTCCGTTACCCAGATTATCTAAAGACGAGCGGTCCGAATCAGATCGATTGGAACCGAACCTACCAGACGGGGATTCGAGTTGAAGAGGGAAGTGATGTGGAAATGACCATCACAAGCACGGTTGAACTGGGAAACGTTGACCTCTGGATGCAAAACGCGACTTCAGACGGTGAATCCCAAACCATGGATCTATCCGATGACGGTTTGAAAGCATCGATTCGGATTTCCGAAATCTCGTCGCCTGTAACAATTAGCCTAGTACCGAAAGATCGGACAGGCATCTCTGCACAAGCACCTTACCGGTACTTCGTTGGTGTAATTCAAGACGAACCACCACAGATGGAACTCAGGCTTGAGGGAATTGGGAATGCTGTGACTGCCAATGCCAAAATCCCAATGAAAACGTTTGTCACTGATGATTACGGGGTTGAGAAATCCGTGGTAAACATTTCAACAGATACCGAAATCAGCGACCAAGAATCTGAGTCCAACGGATCCGACAATCCCAGCGGCGACGACCAAGCGACACCAACTAGAAAAACAAATCAGCAAGAAAGTATCGGAGCCAACCTGAAACTTCCAGAACGCGAAGGCGAATCGAAACTTACCGCCGACCTTCGCGATCTCGTTGCCTCAGAAGCGTTACCGGAATTGAAGCCCGGTGATGCCATCAGCCTGATCGGTGAATCCAACGATCGTTACAACCTCAGTGGCAACCACCTCACTCGTACAGAAGTCTATCGACTGCCAATCGTTACCCCCGAAACTTTATTGGCATTGATGGAACGGCGAGAACTGGCACTCAGGTCCAGGCTAGAGCAAACGCTGGATGAAACGCGAAAGCTCAGAGATTCGTTGGACCAACTTGCTCGCACAGGATTCAGTGCCGCAGTTGATGAAGTCCAAAATGACAACGACGCAGAGACTCGAACCTTGCAGGTTCGGCGTCTACGAATCCAACAATCTGACCTGCAAGCCAACAAGACTGCTGAAGAACTCCTAGGAATCGCCGCGTCACTCGACGACATGCTTTTCGAAATGCAAAATAACCGAATTGACTCCGTTGATCGTCAGGAGCGAATAGGATCTGGCGTCAGGGATCCAATCATCAAAGCCGTCTCAGAACCACTGGCTCGACTGCAAAAACAGCTAGCAGAGCTTGAAGCCGAGGCAAATCAGCCAAATTTGGCAATTCAAACCGCAAAAGAATCCGTTGCCAGTTGCGATGCGCTTCTTCTCCAATTGACGGCGATTCTAGACAAAATGCTTGATCTGGAGAGCTACAATGAAATACTTGATCTGGTTCGAGAACTGATCGGGGATCAAGATAAATTGATGGAAGACACCCAGTCTGAACGCAAGAAGAAAGTCTTGGACCTTTTTAAGTAATCCATCAACAGAAGGGGGGGGGGTGGTCTCGACGCTACCAATCATTGCTTGATCCCAAGACGGTTCTCCACGCATCGGCTATCCCATCCCCTGATTCACTAATCGACCCTGAACGACTGACCTGCACCACCCCCTTGATTGCGAACAGAATGTTGATGCAACCCCCATCATTCCTCAGACGCTCCAGTGCCAACGTCCCGTGGTTCTCATTCGCCCTGTGTCTGGTCGCACTTTGTCTCCTCGCGGTGCCTAATCCCTCCAACGCAGCTGCCCAAACGGCGAACGCAACAAAAACACCCGAGACCAACACCCCTGTTAGCGATAACCCAACGGCAGGCAGTCCAACAGCGGACAACCCAAGAACATCACTTAGTGTTCGACAAAGCAGCGTAGCTGATCGGTATCAAAAGCTCGAAGAATTGCTGCTAAGACTCGCCGAAATGGAGTCAGCAGAGAATCCGGAAAGAGCAGCCCTGTTACGTCGGGCTGCCCGGCAGTCCAGTGACCAATTCATTTTGAATAAACTAAAAACCGCCTCCCAGTCGCTCGAGACACAAGAGTTCCAAAAGGCGATTGACAATCAGGACGCAGCCAAACAGGACCTCGGCAATTTACTCACGCTGTTAATGAGCGAGGATCGTTCCGAGCGTATTCGTAACGAAAAGGAACGCGTTCAACGTCTGGTAAAGGATCTGAAACGCACTCTCAATAACCAGAGAAGCGTTAGAGCACGCACAGAAAACGGAGCGGATCTCAACGACGTAGCGGAAGAACAAAAGTCGGTCACAGAACGAGGTGAGGAACTCAGCGAGGAACTCGAAGGAACCGCCGACAATTCCAGCGAAAAAAATCCCCGTGAGACAGGGAGCGACGATTCCGATGGCGACAATAACGAGTCGCCGAAGCAACCGTCCGATGCATCTGAAGAAGCCTCAGGTGAGCAAAATAAGGACGCTCAGCCGAGCGAGAATCCGGAGGGTAAACCGCCCTCTGACAGTCAAGATCCCGGATCCTCCGAAGCCGAGAATTCCGAGACGAATCAGGATCAAGGAAATCCGCAGGAAGAGGAGCCACAATCACCTCCCGATGGCGACGACGCCAAGGATACTGACACCGATCAGTCACCTGATGGTGAGCAATCGAGCGAGTCATCCGATTCGCCGCCACCTTCAAGTGATTCACAACAATCTCCATCAAGCCCGCCCCAGTCCGATCCCAGCCAATCCGATCCCAGCCAGTCCAGCCCCTCAGAACCAAGTGACTCCAGCCCAAGCGAGTCCGGATCTCCGGAACAAAAGGCCCAGGAGAACTTGAAAAAGGCCATCGAAAAGATGCAGCAGGCGGAGCAGGAACTAGAGGAAGCCAAACGCTCCGAGGCGACGGAAAAACAGCGAGAAGCCGAGGAGAACCTACGCGAGGCAATCGATCAGCTTGAACAGATTCTCAGGCAACTCCGTGAAGAGGAAATGCAGCGAGAACTTGCCCGACTCGAGTCTCGTCTTAAAAAGATCGCGACCATGCAAACCAAGGTCCTCGACGATACGGTCAACCTCGCTTCCACCCCAAAGTCCCAACGGAATCGACAAACCGACCTCAAAGCCGGTGAGCTCTCCTTTGAGGAAAAGAAAATTACCCTCGAGGCAGATCGCGCCTTGCTGTTACTCAGGGAGGAAGGGTCGAGTGTTGCATTTCCCGAGGTGGTTGGACAGATCAGAGCCGACACGAATCGCGTTGCCGAGCTGCTCAATGAAACCAAGATTGACACCGTCTGCCAAGGGATTCAGCAGGATATCCTTGCCGCCCTCGAAGAAATGATTGCTTCGCTCCAAAAAGCTCAACGTGACTTAGAACAGCAACGCCAGCAAGAACAACCACCCGGCAACCCACCGCCTTCCGGTCAACAGGAACAACCGCTCGTTGAGGCGATTGCAGAACTGAAGTTGATTCGAACCATGCAGGTGCGAATTAAAACAACAACCGATCGATACTCCGGCCTGATCGACGAACAGCAAAGCACCGTTGAAGAAGTTCTACCGCTGCTGCGAGATTTGGCAGAACGTCAGGATCGACTGGACCAGATCACACGCGATATTGCGTTGAAGCGAAATCAATGAACCATCCTCATTCGATCCAACACACCACTCGCGGCGATCAGGCAGGATTGGTGCTGTGCACGAGAACACCCACTCATCAGTTTGTAAGTACACTCCAAAACTGACACAAATTACAACACGCAACTCTCAGAGATTCGAGATGTCTCAGCGCCGCACTCAAGCTTCGCCCAAATCAAGCGTAATAGCTGTCATTGGCTCGACGATTGCGTTGAGCATCATGTTGCTTCACGCGAACCCGACTTTGGCAATCGATGCCAACTCGCAGCAGAAAGATACCTTAAAACGAAACGCAACCTGGGAACAGTTAACCAACGAGGAAAAAGCCGCATTACTGAGACGCTCATTTAACGAGGCGGGACTGTCGAAACAACAAATTGATCCAACCCTCGCTCGACTCGCCAAACAACTAGCCGATGATCGTGAGGATCCATTAGACCTTTATGTCACTGGTATCCGCGGGCTTCTACCAAAAATTGAAACCATCGCCGAAGAAATCCTTCAGGCTTGCCAAGCAAATGACCCCAAACAGATCCAATCGAGTCTCGAGACAGGATCTGACGAGGTCATGAAGGCTTTGCCTAACGCAATCTCCGACACCTTTCTGACTTGGATTGGCCGTGAATTGGCGAGACAACGTTTCTATGATGAGGCCCTTTCGGCTTTGGATTCTATCGCCCCCGAAAAGTCAATTGACCCTGCCACCGCACTCTTCTTTCGGGGTGTCTGCCATCATGCACTGCTCAACAAAGAGGATGCCCTCGGCGACCTAAGCCGTCTCTTAGAAAATGAGGAAGCTTGTCCAACACGCTACCTAAGAACTGCCAAAATGATGGTCGCAGACCTGCAACCGCTGAAGGAAGATTCACTCGATGAAATCTCTCGAATCATGAGCGATGTTTCCCGACGACTCGACCTGGGCCGCTCTGGAACGCAGGTTCGCGATCAGGAACAGAAAATCATTGACAAACTCGATAAACTCATCGACGAGCTGGAACAGCAGCAGCAACAACAGCAGCAACAGCAACAACAATCAAACAGTGGACAAGGCGGTGGCCAGCAAGGTGGCCAAGGTTCGCCTATGAATGACAGCAAGATCGCTGGCGGAGGGGGCAACGGGGATGTGGACCGAAAGAACATCGAACAGCGAGATGGCTGGGGAAATCTGCCGCCCGCGGAACGCCAAGAGGCGATTCAGCAGATCAGTCGCGATCTACCAACGCATTACCGTGAGGCGATTGAAGCCTATTTCCGAAAGCTGGCGACCGACAAAAACTGAGAGTGCTGCACAGCAACATCGCCAACAGATAGCCACACAGCCATCTGCCCCCCTTTGCCACACTATTCTTAACGAAACCTTAACCAGATCCACTTGATTCTCTGTCTCGTTGTAAACCAGTCGCGGTGTTAGTTTTTCGTCCGTTAACAGACGCAGCAGTCTGATCAATTTTTTTAAACCTTTGAAAGAGAAAACGGTACGATGAAATCAGTCGCATCTCGGGTCTTCATTGCAATGATCATATCCAGCTTTGGCTTGCTTAGCAGCAACGCTCAAAATACAAGTTTGCGGGGTAAAATTGAGATCGATGGTAGCAGCACGGTCTATCCAATCAGCGAGGCGGCAGCCAGCGGATTCAACAAGAGCTACTCGAATGTGCAGATCAACGTAGGTGTTTCAGGTACCGGCGGGGGATTCAAGCGTTTCACCAAGGGTGAAACTGACATCTCAGACGCGTCGCGTCCGATCAAGGACTCGGAATTTGCCGCTTGCAAGCAGGCGGGAGTCTCGTTCTTCGAACTTCCGGTTGCTTATGATGGTCTGACGCTGGTTGTCCACAAGGCAAATACTTGGGTCGATCACCTAACTCTTGATGAAATTAGAAAGATTTTCACCACGGCGGGAGGCGCGAAGACATGGGCGGATGTTCGATCAGGTTGGCCTGAGAAAACCATCCAAATCTTTGCACCGGGCACGGATTCAGGGACCTTTGACTATTTTAAAGAAGTCGTAGTTGGCAAATCCGATACATCACTTCGCAGTGACATGAGCACCAGTGAAGACGACAACGTGTTGGTCACTGGCGTTTCGGGATCACCTAACGCTATTGGTTTTTTCGGAGTGGCCTATTACGAAGAAAACAAAGACAAACTTAAGAGCGTAGCGGTCGTGAATCCTACCACAGGAGAAAAAGTTTCACCAACTGCCACAACGATCGAAGATGGATCCTACGCGCCCTTTAGCCGCCCGTTATTCATTTACGTTAACGCGAAATCTTTTCAGCGATCTGAAGTGCGGCAATTCGTTGCATATTACCTCCGACAAGCACCTGCCATGGCAAAGCAAACAGGCTACGTCGCCCTGCCTGCTTCCATTTACACTCAGTGCATGATGCGATGCCGTGACTCAAAAAATGGAGTTGGGACCCACTACCTGACCAATTCAATGGAAAAGAGAAGTGGGGCTGTGACCCAGGTCTATCGCAAGGAAAACTTGGTAGATTGACCAAGGCGTCATCGCTCTGCCAGCCGATTTCTTTCCCAAAAATCGTTGTCATGGGTGGACAGCCAGCAAGGGAAAGTAAAGATCTATTCCAGACCAATGAATGAGTTGGTCTGGAATCCCCTGTGTGTCTACCTTTCTAAGCTCACAACAGAGTCGCGGAGTCCTCGAGTATTTCATGGAAGTTGTAATTAATCCGGCTAAACATCGGGCTAGTTGAAGTCATCTGCAAACGAGACGAAGCTGAATGAGTCAACCCGTTGCCGTACCTGACCCAACTAAAATCGCATTGGAGTCGCGAGCAAAGTCTTTGTTGAACAGACCAAGACGTAGACTTGCGGCGACAAGATTTAGCGAAATTGGGATCTACGTCGCTCTTATCTGTTGTGGACTATTTTCACTGCTCATCACCGTATCCATCATCGGTGTGCTTCTGACTGAAACCACACGCTTTTTCCAATTTGACGAAGTCACGCTCAGCAATTTCCTTGGATCGGCCGAATGGACTCCTAATTTAGGGGAACCGAAAAGCTTCGGTATTTGGGGACTGATTAGCGGCACACTGCTGGTTACCGGGATTGCGATGGCTTTCGCGTTGCCACTAGGCCTGGTTACTGCCATTTACTTAAGCGAATACGCCCCCCGACAAATCCGCAATTTTCTCAAGCCGATTCTGGAGGTTCTCGCGGGTATCCCAACGGTCGTCTATGGTTTTTTTGCACTGATGACGATCACGCCTTTCCTTCAGTGGGTCCATGAAGGTTTCAATGTTTACAACGCAATGAGCGCGGGACTTGCCGTCGGTATCCTTTGCTTCCCAACGGTCTGCTCTCTGGCGGAAGATGCGTTGCAGTCTGTCCCCAAAACGCTTCGTGACGGAGCATTGGGCCTGGGTGGCACGCGATTCGATGCGACGGTCAAAGTGATTCTGCCAGCAGCTCTCAGCGGAATTATCAGCGCTTTTCTCCTTGCCGTTGCGCGTGCCATTGGAGAAACCATGATCGTCGCACTTGCAGCTGGCAGCCGTCCACAAGCAACGTTGGATCCAAGAAATGAAATTCAAACCATGACGGGGTTCATGGTTCAAATGGCAGGCGGTGACGTCTCAAACTTTGGAACCGAATACTTTTCAATGTATGCAGTGGCCTTCACTCTCTTCCTGATCACCCTCGCGTTAACCATGATGGGCAATGTTGTTCGTGGAAGATTCAGGGAGACGTACGAATGAGCCAATCAGGCACGGACAAAACAGAGGAGAAAACTGCAAATGCACTCGCTTCTCATCGGCGCGACAAGCTTCGCGGATCAGAAAGCCGCATGAACACGGACCGCTGGTTTCGTCGCATTTGCGTCATGGTGGCTGCGGTCAGCGTCATCATCTTGCTGTTTTTACTCGGATCGATTATCCAGCAGGGTGTTCCCTCTCTCTCCACGACGCTTCTTACTGGAACACCCGAGCCGGATCCTTCTCAAGCTGGCGCCTGGCCGGCGATCGCAGGAACCATCTGGGTTTGCAGCATCTGCGCCCTGGTCACACTTCCGGTGGGAATCGGAACCGCTCTGCTCATCGAAGAATTTAAGCCGAGAAGTCGCTGGGGCAGTCGGATCTTTTCATTGATACAACTCAACATTAGCAACCTCGCGGGGGTGCCGAGCGTCGTCTACGGCATCTTGGGCCTGACCGCGTTCGTTTCAATGTTTTCGCTGTTCGGTGTTGATAAAAATGGTATCCAAGGTTTTGAGGTGGGTGCCAAATACTTTGATCAGTTCACCAACCTAGCGAGCGATCCATTCCTCAGCATGGGAATGGAAGGGGTTGAAGAACGATACTTCCTTGCCCCGGTTGCGGATCGAGCCGATCCCCCAACCATACCTAAGCAGGGAATGACAATCTTCGAGTACCAGAATGATCAACTGAATCCGGTCAAAATAAGCGTGGTTGGACCGGAGGATTTACCGCCGACCGATCCTGTAGAATTAAGTTTGGCAATCGACGCGAACGCACTTCCTGGCCGGATCAGCGAAAAAGCCTGGTATTACTTCCGACTACCTTTCGGTCGTGGCGTCCTTTCAGGCGCATTGACCCTGATGCTTGTCATCTTGCCGGTCATTATCATTAGCAGCCAAGAAGCACTTAGATCTGTTCCATCCTCCCTACGCGATGGCGCACGAGGACTCGGCGCCACACCCTGGCAGGTCATTTGGAACATTACCCTTCCTGCCGCTGCCCCCGGAATCATGACGGGATCAATCCTTGCCATGAGCCGGGCGATTGGAGAAACCGCACCCATCCTCATCATCGCCGGAATTGTCTACATTCGAAACGCTCCCCATCACCTCATGGATAGCTACACAGTCTTACCCCTGCAGATTTACAACTGGACAAGTCGTCCGCAGGAGGAATTTCATTCCATCGCGGCTGCAGGAATCGTTGTCCTGCTAGGCATCTTACTCTCGTTCAATGCAATCGCTGTCATCCTGAGACATCGAATGCAAAATAAAATAAACTAAAGCGCATCATGACTACCGCCACGGTCGCCCCTTCCCCCCGCCGAAACATGAACCACGCTTCAACCATTCCAACTCCCGCCGAGGCAGGAAACGCGATGGCAAATCAAAGCACCAACGCCATCGAAGCATCAAATTTGAACGCTTGGTATGGAGATTTCCAAGCGTTGAATTCAATTTCACTGCAAATACCCAAGAATGAGGTCACCGCTTTCATCGGCCCCAGCGGATGCGGAAAGAGTACACTACTGCGATGGTTCAATCGAATGAACGACACCATTCACAGTGCCAGCGCAACAGGTGACTTGAGACTTGGCGATATCGATCTTCTTTCCTCGGCAACTGATGTCGTTGACCTGCGTAGACGTGTTGGCATAGTTTTCCAAAAGGCAAATCCTTTCCCTAAATCAATTTTTGAAAATGTAGCTTTTGGCCCTCGCCTTCACATGAAACTCAACAAAACTGAGCTTCAGGATCTAGTGGAATGGGCCCTTCGTAAGGCGGCGGTGTGGGAGGAAGTGAAAGACCGTCTAAACGCTCCGGCACTGGGACTGTCCGGCGGTCAGCAACAACGCCTTTGCATCGCGAGGGCCATCGCCACCGGTCCTGAGATCCTGTTAATGGATGAGCCATGCAGCGCGCTAGACCCGGCAAGCACACTGGCGATTGAAGACTTGATGGACGAACTGCGAAGTCAGTACACCATCGTTATTGTCACGCACAACATGCAGCAAGCATCACGTTGCAGTGACAAAACAGCTTTTTTCTTCGAGGGAAAAGTTATTGAATTTAACTCAACCGAAAAGATCTTTACGACACCAAATGCCAAACAAACCGAGGACTATGTCAGAGGAAAATTTGGGTAACCTGCCTCCTCCAGTAAGATTGAATCCCACGTCCATCACTCGACGACGGCAACCTGCTCGACGCTTGAACCTCAAGCAACTAAGAAATCACTCATGACGAAACACCTCGACCGAGAACTGCAAAGCTTACGAAGTAGCCTTGTTGAACAGTTCGGAATCGTTGAACAAATGATTCAGCGCTCCGTGCGATCGCTGGTGGAGCGAAATTCGGATTTGGCAGATCAGGTAATAGCGGGGGATGCCCAGGTTGACAAAACAGATATCTACATCGAAGAAGAATGTTTGAAATTACTCGCGTTACACCAGCCGGTCGCAACTGACATGCGTTGGTTAGTGACGGTTGTCAAAACCAACAGCGAACTCGAACGAATGGCCGACTTGGCCTGTAACATTGCCGAGCGAGCGAAATCTCTGTCGTTTTTACCTCTGTATCCTGTTCCCGACGAAATCCATGAAATGGTTTCGATTTCCACACGAATGGTGCGTGATGCACTCGATTCTTTCGTGGAACGGGATCCAGAGAAAGCTGCCGCTGTAATCAACGAAGATGATCGAGTGGACGCATTGAATCGAAAGGTCATTGATCAACTTCAAGAGACCATGCGACAGACCCCAGACAATGTCGAACCGGCACTCCACTGCTTCAGCGCCTCGCGGCAACTTGAACGTATCGCCGATCTCGCCGAGAACATTGCCGAAGATGTGATCTACCTCGTGGAGGGGACAATCGTTCGCCACAAGCACGATGCTTTTCTTGACTCGTCAACGAACGAATGATCGTCGGAAATGACCAACAATAGCCTCGTATCACACCAATCCGTAGAATCTCAGTTGCTAAAGCAAAGTCTTTTATTAGCTGAGAAATGCAAGTGTGATGATCCGCTACGTTTGTGAGACCAACCTCAAAGACTCAAAGAAATATCGCTACCATCCGGCACTCGGCTGCCTTAGTACGGATCCGCAAAGGCTCCGAAGGCCCCCAGACCACCATCAACCTCTAGGTCGGTTCCCGTCACAAATGCGGCGTCAGCGCTAGCAAGCCACATCACCGCCGAAGCCACCTCCTCAGGCCTGCCAATGCGACCAAGAGGATGCCGATTGGCTAACGCGGCCTCTCCGCCCTGTGCCTCAAGGGATGCTCGAACCATCGGCGTGTCGATGGCCCCGGGGGAAACAGATACAACGCGAATCCCCATCCTCGCATACTCAACCGCCCACTGTTTTGTTTGCATCAAATTTGCGCTCTTGATCGGTCCGTAAACGCCGACCTGTCGAGCAGACCGATGAGCTTGCCCACTGGCAAGGTTAACAATCACACCATCACCCTGCTCTATCAGCATTGGCAGGACCGCCCGCGCCACACGCAAATAACCCAATAAGTTCACTTGCGTCATACGATTGATCACCTCGTCACTTAGCTGGTGAATCGGAACGTAACTTTCCACGGGCTGAATCGCAGCATTATTGACCAGCACATCAACACGGTGATATTTCTGCCTCAACCATTCCGTTGCCGATTCACATGACTCGGCACTTGCAACATCGCAACGATACGTCTCCACATTCGGCAGCGATACGCCGGGATCACTCATATCAAACGAGACAACATGGGCACCTGATTCGGAAAAGGCCTTCGCAATTGCAAAGCCGATTCCTCTAGATCCACCAGTCACAAGAACAACCCTTCCACTATTGTCGTAGCGGACCGCGCCAGCTAATGGCCTGTTAGACATCTATCATTTCCTCTATACGACACTCCAAAGGCATCGCCCCTGAAATCACCCTAAAACATTGAATCTGAGATGACGTCCTCGCAATGCTCCAAGTTAATTCTTATTCAATTGGTGCTTCTTCAAGCGTTGATCAAGTTGAACATCTAAACGCTGTAAAACATCGGACATCGACGGTACCGTCGCAAGATTATTGAATTCATTTGAATCATCCCGCATGTCGTACAATTCTTGACTGCCGTCCGTGTAACGCATGTAGTGCCATCGCTGCGTTCGCAGAGAATGCCCCTTATTGAACGAAAGGGCTGCCTGCTTCACTTGAGCCTTTGGATCATTCAAGATCGGAACCAAACTCTGGCCTTGCACGCTATCCGGAATCTCCAATCCAGCTAGCTCACAAAGTGTTGGGAAGACATCGACCAGCTCGACAATCGAATCCGACTGACCGCTCGGAAGGTTCGGTGCCGAAATGATCAATGGAATCCGTAAAACTTGTTCGTGCAAGTTTGATTTTTGCCAGAAATGATGATCCCCAAGGTGGTATCCATGATCGCTGGTAAAGACCACCGCCGTACTGTCCCGTAATCCCGACTTATCCAATTGGTCAAGGATGCGTCCTACCTGCGTATCCATGAACGAAACCGCCGCGTAGTAAGCAGCCCACATCCGTTTCTGGTTGTCAGGGTATTTACCGATTGGGTTGGTCAGTGAGACCGTTCCGGCACGTCCCAGAGGCGGAATATCCTCGAGATCGCCAGTCTGCTGAGGTGGTAACAACATCCGTTGCCAGGGATAGGGCTCGAAATATTGCCGCGGCGCAACCATCGGGTAATGAGGCCTTACCAATCCAACCGCAAGGAAGAATGGCGTCTCAGAGTGACTTTGCATCAGCTCGATCGCCTTGGAGGCAGACTTGTAGTCCGCCTGATCTGAACCATCGCCATCATACTTCACCGAAACAAACATACGATGCGGCATCTTCGTTGACTCGCGATTCTCAAGCGAGTCGGTAAAAACATTCTGGTTCAAACATGCATAGTCGCCGGGTGTGTGTGCCTCGAGTCCGGGTGAATTGAATCGCTCGGTCCATGACGAAGCAACATCTTGTCCATTGGTGCCAGCAATAATATCGCCGGGTACACGCATGTGGTAAATCTTGCCCACCCTTGCGCTGTACCAACCTTTCTCTCGAAAATGTTGCCCCAAGTTAACTGCCGCGCCGCCTTGGTACCGGCTGAACATCATCGATTTTCTCGACGGTCCGCAAGACGTCCCTTGGCAATAGGCACTCCTAAATAGCATGCCCCGACTGGCCAAGCGATCGAGATTGGGTGTCTGGCAAAACTGATCACCGTAACAACCAAGAACGTTAGCTCGAAGATCATCCGAAATGATGAACAAAACATTGCGAAGCTTTGCCGGTGTTGCTTCTTCGCACCAAGAAACTTGCGAGGTGAGCAAAAACAACAGTGCACTGAAAAAAGTCAAACGAATCAACCTAATCCTCCCAACCAAACTTTGTTTTAGTGAACCCAGTAAAACCATTGACGAATCCAATCGACATCATTGTAACGTGATATGTGAACCAGCAATCCGGGTGGTCTTAAGATTTAAGACCACGCCTCGCCGGAATCCCCAATCGAAGTTTTCCCTTTTTTTCCAAAACTGATGCCGCCTCAGTAAAAGAGTTGTAATAGGAATTCAATAACAACCTTCGTCCACCAGCTAATGTCCTTCGAGATTCATACACCAAGGGTCACGATGTTAAATCCCTGCGGCCCGCGATCTCACGCAATTCGGACCGGACCAACAAGTTGGGAACGCAGGACCGCGCCGGTGATTCGGCGGGGCACCGCAACGGTCGAATTGGCACTGATTACTCCATTCTTAATGCTACTCACACTCGGAACGCTTGATGTCTGCTCCCTGATCTTCCTCAAAGAAACCATTTCGCTTGCGGCTTACGAAGGTGCTCGAACCGGCACCCAAGGTGGGAATACCGATAATGATGCCCGCGATCGTGTTGCGTCGTTCCTGCAGTCGCGAAGTGTGCAGTATTCCGGCGACTCGTGTGTGGAAATCAGTAAACCTGGCTTCGATCACGCGGAAACTCTCGAACATGTGACAGTCACTGTTACCGTTCCGGCTAGAGGAAACCTACTGATTGCCCCCCATCTTTTTGACGAGATGAAACTCACATCACGTGTCACCATGCGAAAAGAATATCAAAATCCAACCACTAAAAATTGAAGCGGCAATTCACAGTCCCCAAAGAGTGTTTGATCGTCACCGATCAGTCATCAACCCGAATGCAACCAAAACGATCTGGATAACCAGTCGCAGACGACAGCTTTGCCAACATTCATCCAACGCACCAAAACCTTCAGACTTTCGATGAAAACAAACGTCAGGTCGAGACCTCTTCGCATCCCAACCCTTCACCAAAACCGTCCCATGAACCCAGAATCAACGAGGACACAATCCAGCGTCATGCATCGCGGCCCCCTTCAAAAACCGATTCACAAACAGCTCGATGACAGGCGAAAGGTGAGAGCAAACCAACACCAGTTTGATCGCGCGGGTGCAACGATGGTCGAGTTTGCGATCATTTCCAACGTACTTTTTCTCTTCATCTTGATCTGCCTTGAATTCACCCAGTTGCATCTGGCAAGAAACCTCGTTCAGGACGCCGCTTACTACGCAGCTAGGCAGGCAATGGTCCCCGGAGCGACCGCCGATGAAGCGACCCAAGAGGCAACGCGAATCCTCTCTGCAATGTTTAAGGAGGGTTACCAGGTGGATGTCAATCAATTGGCTGAAAACTCATCACACGTCGTCGTCACTGTATCGGTAGACCTTCATCAAGTCGCATTATTGTCTCCGATTTTTTTGCCAAATACCCAGCTAAGTACGGTCGCAAAAATGCGCACCGAACGATATCGCGGCTACTACCGACATGAGAATTCGTAACCACACACCAGAAACCCGTGGATCCACCATGAAAAACCACGCCGCAAAGAAGACCCACTGAAAACTAAAAAGAGTTTCTAACCAAGATCAACAGTCAACGGTTCCAGCCACGTGCCACCTCCAAGGATCGAAACGCAATCCTCAATCAGACCAAGGCGAAGTAACTCACTAACGCCTTGCTCTTGCTGATTCAATCAACATCCAATCGGCAGCAGCCGCACCACCACGCAAGCCAGACCTGGACAAATAATTTGGT
>CALJHC010000013.1 GCA_938075415.1 uncultured Rubripirellula sp.
CAACCATCCATGATTGATGCAGGCCGGAAGCCCGTCGCGGGTCTTACGCTGGCATCCAGCCGCGATTGCGGCACGCTGCAGTTGAGAGATTCAACTCAATCCGTCTCAGCCACCATGCGACGGTCTTCTCCGGCACAAGCGCGCGCCGGGCAGTTCGCGAACTGCTTTTATGTTGAAGCCGGATCGTGATGCTTAATGGCTGTCACTGTTATCAGGCTTTTTAAGTTTGTCTTTGTCTTGCGGTATCTTTTCATGAAGATCGATCAAGACAGCAGCCCAAGGGTCGGCAACATCGTCCGGCAGTTGAGTGCTTTGATTTTCTGACTTATCTTTTGGGTCCAATTTGAGCCTCCTTGCTCGATTGGACGATTGAGTAAGAAACGCGGGACACAAAGAGGTGCCCGCATTGGAAGAAAGTGTAGGTGTCTACGAGCAGTCTGTTCGGCGTCGTCTGATTCTAATTCCAGAGTCGTTGTCCAGAGTCGTTGTCCAGAGTCGTTGTCCGGGGTCGTTGTCCAGAGTCGCAGTCCGGAATGAATTTGATCGTCAACCCCCTCGCAACTTCGGACTACTGCTACTGAGTGCTTCCATGGGGCTGGGCCACATCAATTCGCCAACTCTCGGCAACCAACCAGAAAATCATGCAAAGATGGTCGCCAACCATCCTCTCAGGGCGGGCACCGAGTCAACTAACGCAAGGTGAGACGTGTGCCTCACTCGTCGATTCAAACGAAGCCTCCCAGCCGGAGCATCCCAGTCGGAGCATCCCAGAGTCTTCAGTTTTAGAATCTGAAACCGTTAGCCCTCATCGTGACAACCTGAATTCCCTATCGAACAGACGAGTCACCGCGGTGAAGTTGCTACCATCCCAGGTCGCCAACAGCATCACCAACAATGCTTCACCACTGGGTCAAAAAATCGTCCTGTCCCTCAACGACTAGCAACCGCTGATCAGTGTTCACGGATTCAAATACCTGCAATGCTCCACTCGGCCATTCTATCTGCAATCGATCAAGTTGGGTTACCTCGCCGAGACCAAAGTGAATCATCGACTCATTGCAGCACAGGTATCCATCACCCGCGGTCACCCAATCGTGATACCAGTTCCCATCGGCCAAAACGCTTACTTTTGCACCGATTGCATCTCGTTCACTCGCATCACCAACCAGCTTCAATTGAAGCCAGTGATGATTCGTTTGCGTCTGATTCATTAACAATACGGAGGGTTCATCAAGATGGTTAATGATGGCATCAAGTCTGCCATCCTGATTAAAATCCAAAACCGCCAGTGTTCGTCCAAGATGATTGGTTTGGCAATAATCAGATTCATCTTTCACCTCCACAACCGCAAGGCGATCACCAAGATTGGCAAACAACTGAAGGGGCTGGCGAAATGAACCATTCATTCTTTCATATTGATCCACATGCCCGTTGGTAACAAAGAGATCCCGCCTCCCATCGTTGTCATAATCAATCGCCTGCGAACCGAACCCCAGCACCTCGTTACTGATGGGACCAAGACTGAACTGCTTGGCTCGATCTCTAAAAATACCGCCGTCCTGAAGATAGAGACAAACGGGCTCATCCTGAAAATTTGCAATATGGAAATCGATCTCACCATTTCCGTCAAAGTCAGCCGACGCGATCCCCATGCTCGCCGTGCCCGCTCCACCCGATGAGAACGCGATCCCGGTGGTAAGGGCAAGATCCACAAAAGACCCTGAATCGTCCCGATAGACCCAACATTGATTCGCCGAGCTATCGTTCCCAACCAGCACTTCGTTCCCGGGCCTGCCATCAATATCGGTGATCACCAATCCGAGCCCGGGCCTCGCAGCGTCCGCTTCGCTTGTCAGCATTTGAAAAACCAGACCACCTTTTCCGTCGTTGAGTCCAATGCGATCGTGGGCTGGATCAAACCCCTTTGGCCCCAATGCTTCCACCACTTTACCGCCCTCATCTCGAGGCGGCTGTCGATCAAGATCGGAGTCCTCCAGATAGTTGACTTCGAATAAATCGGGACAGGCATCACCATTCAGGTCGGCGATCGCAAGGGAAGAAGGCAGCCGATCAAGTGAATCGCTCCCATTGATGGGTTGCCGTGAAAAGGTTCCATCTCCGTTGTTGATCAGAAGATCACTCTGCCCAAGATTCGAGCAGACTAAATCCGGAAAGCCATCCTGATTCCAGTCGCCGGTGGTGCATCCTGTAGTGTGCCGAAAAATATTCGTGCCAAAATCCCTCTCCAATGCAACCATGGTCGTATCAACTTGTCGAAACAACAGATTGGTCATCGTAGAAATGTAACTGGATGGGGCGCCGGCACCCTGTGCCAAATAAAGATCGACTGAACCATCCTGATCATAATCTAAGACCGCAATCCCACCGCCAACCTGTTGGTGTATCAGAAACCCGGAACGCTTGGGTTTGGCTGCAACATGAAACTGATGTAGCAGTCCGATTTTGCTTGCCACATCGATAAATTCTGCAGCCGCTGGCTGCCGCGAAGTGTTTGCCGTAGGCTTTCTAGCAGGAAAGACTGAATCCGCAAACTTGGCCTCTGGAACCTTAAACTCCGAGATTTTCATTCCACAAAGCCGCCTCGTCCTATCGGGAAACCCTTCCTTGGCTGCGATTAAGCGTTGACGTTGCTCGTTCCACCGATTCAAACGTTGTTGAGGGGCACCGCGATAAACATCAGCAAGGTAATGCCACAAAACCGATTCGGAATTTCGTCCCGCATCCATCAACTTGATGGCCAGCTGATCCATGCGATCAGGATCGGGCTCGGTGGCAGTCGCGATTGCATTACTGTCTCTTAAAATTTCGCGATTCTCACGCCAGCGATCCTGCCATAAATCCGCCTCAGAAGACTGACCCAACATCTCCAGCATTCGGATTAAACGATTGATCGCACGAAAATCAGTTGGATCAAGGTCGGTTGCCTTCAGCAGTGCATGCACTGACATGGATGGCTGACGTTGATCCGCTAGATAAATACCCAGCGCGGTCCAGTATTCAGAATAATCCTGAACCAAAACATCCACATGACTGATCCACCATCGAAAGGACGCTCCGTCCTGCGCCTCGGCAGCGCACAGACCATACAAGGCCCACGCAGCTGGCTTTGAGTCCTTCCTCTCAAGAAACGGTCGCAAGCGATCGGTGGCGAGTTGGTAATCCTTGTTTGTGAAGAGGATGCGGGCATCGGACATCGCTTGGATGGAATCGTGCTGCCCCTTTGGGTCTTTGAAGTTGGGCAGACCCGAGTTCATGGCGTCACCGATGACGATCAATGCGTGCAACTCTTCCTGGCGCACATCACCCATTTGACAGAGTGCTTTGATGTGTGGGGTCGCCTCGTGACGGCGGCCCTGATGATTCAATAAACGGGCCAATTGACGATGTGCTAATCCCGCCTCAGGAACCCTCTCCAACACTGCGCGGTACAAATTTTCTGCGGCATCATAGCGATGCAATTGCAAGGACCAATCTGCTTTTTGCCCTAACACGGCCAAACCCGCCTTCGGATCATCCTCCGGAATCTCATCCAGCAACTCGATCGCTTCGGCTAATTCTCCTTTGGCGGCTCGCAGACTTGCGATTCGAAACAGAACTTCGAAATCCCTCGGGTCACGAAGTAACAGTGATTCAAGTAATTGACGGGCTTCATCCGGACGCCCTTGCTCGGCGAGATCCTCTGCGCGTTCCATCACCTGCTGCCGCGTGAGAACCGACCCGCGACTCGCTTCGAGTGCGGTTGCATCTGCCAACGAAACACTCGGATTGGGAGCGACTGGTTCCCCAGTCTCACTGTTCCCAACCCCGCTTTCGGAACCGTCTGATCGAGCCTCAGTGGATATTTCAGCCGATGGGTCGATACGGCTCGCGGTTGTTTCCTGAGTGGGTTCACCTGAAGGCAATCCCGAATCAGAAGTATCACAGGCGGAAAAACTCAACACAAGGAAAAACAGAGCGATGAATTTCCTCAACGCATCCAAAAAACGGCGTTCAAACTCCAATTTCTGATGTCGCAATCTCATGGATTCCCTTGCCGTGATTGATCAAGATCCAAACCGCACAAGATAAAATCACGATCACCCACAGTAGCCCCACCATCAAAGTGTGCCTCGCGATCCGATATCAGTTGTTTCAAAATCACATCAGCCTGACTGGGCGTAATCGTTCCATGTGTTTGCCCGTACCCCAACCGCAGACCGCGCCAAGCAATCGATTCCAGCGGTCTTCGAAGTTGACCAAGCAGGTCAATTAATTCCGTCATGGTTTTATAGGATCGATCCGGACTACCTGCCATCAAGGCACCAATTTCCTGTGATCGAGAAATCATGTCGATGCGTTTTTGAATCTCCGTTGCGACTTCATTCTGCTGCAACTGCTGAGCGACGCGAAGGAGACCGCCATAAGCCATCACATCGGTCTGGTCTAGAAGAACGGCCTCTACATAAGACTCGCCGGCGGCGAGGAAGTCGCTGCTCTGCTCGAAATGCATACCAATCGCAAAAAAGGCATCAGGATGTTTCAACTCACTGGATTCAAAATCCTTGGCCCATTGAGTCAATGCCTTCCAGTCACCCAATGTGGCATAACAACGACCCAACAATGCATTCGCCCGGTCACCTGAAACCCCTTCTTCCAATAAGGTCTCCTTGGCGGACTCCCAGCTACCAAAAGCGATTTTCGCGCGAGCGATCCCCAATTGACCAACGGGATCGAAGGTTTCAGGCATTGCATCACCTGAGAACGAATGACAACGAATCAGCAGACTTCTCAATTCCAATTCTTGAATATCCCCAAGTCGCGCCAAATCTACCAAACGCTGACTTGCGAGCAAACGTTCGCCCTGCCGAAGATAAAGATTGGCCAAACCTCGATGCACCAATGAAGCGTCAGGTGCCAGCGACAGAAGAAGTCGGTAACGCTCCTCACCCTCCTCCCACAAACCCGCCTTGATCATCCAGTCGGCTGTCTGACCCATTGCGGGCAATTTGACAGAAGGATTCTTCTCTGCCAACACATCCAACATTCGAATGGCTTCGGGAAACCGTTGCCGATCTGCAAGAATGAGCGCCATTAAAAAGACGACCTGGGGGTCTTCCGGCGCAAGACGCTTGGCCTTGCGTGCAAGTTCAAAAGCCAAATCATCTCGCTCCGCGTCCAACGCTGCTAAGGCCTGTTCACGATATCTCAACGCCTCCACGGAAACGCTTGTCTCAGCGGCAGGTTCTGACTCAGTGGCGGCACCGACTGTTGAACCCGCCCCGTCGTTTGCCACAACACTGGAAACCGCCTCTTGCGACCAACCAGGTTGGTGCATCGCGCATAACAAAACGATCAACTTCAAAGCCGTCGAGAAGTCAGGCACTGCAAAGAGATGAATTCGAGCCGTCAAAACGTGCTTCTCCCAAATAAATCAACCCAAAACCGCGCCAAAACTCTGCATCCCATGAGCATACGCATCGGTCAGGCTCGCCGCAATCAAAGACACCACAATCGGCTCGATCGCTGACTCTTTTCAAATTTTCCCATCGCAACAAGGTTAACATCTCCAGAATTCACGGTTTGCACCCCATGACTCGCTGCTCGCCAGATTTCGTTTGTTTGGTCAATTGATCGCAAAAACCAATCCATACCGTGCTTCGTCAGGCAACCCGATCATCGCAACCGCCTTTCCATCAGTAAGCTTATTTTTGGTGATCGCACCAAACTGAACCCTTTCACAGGCTGCCAAGGAAAAGAAATCGATATTTGCAGATCGCCGGTGTGATTAAATTAATTACCCGTTCGAAAAAATTAATTAGCGGATGAGCGTTTTTTTGCTTAGGCAGAAACGTTGATCCACATCCCCTACACAATGCAGAGCAAAAGACCTGCGGATAGAATGCAGGTCATGGCAAAATCCCGCTCGATCCAACAACAACGAGTCCAGGGATTCACGCCAGGATGAATGAAAAAACGAGATCAACACAGAGACACTTGAACAGAAAGCCAACTCAAGAAGCCCGATTGCACCCAACTTGGATATCATGCGACAACACTGATCGAGACAAACAAACACGCAGTAAATTTCTCCATCGCCTCCGACCTCACTCGCCCCAACACTCGTCCTCTGAACGCTTGAGGGATGAAATCTTGAAGCCTCGTTATTTTATCGCCATCGCGACGATTTCAATCTTGGTAATTACTTGCTTCCGCATGCTTATTGCCCCCCGAGACCTCGGCAATTCTGACGAGAGATCCTCGATGGCTACACCAGATCAAGATGCCGTCAGGCAAGTTGATCCGACTGCAATTGATCCACCAGCCAACCCGGAGACAACCAGCCCAACGACTGCCGTTGCCACGATCAAGGCAGGTCCTCATTTAGTCGGCCGATCAACCTGCAAGGAATGCCACCAAGAGAATCATAAATTGCACGCGATGCATGGTCATTCGCAGACCTTCCACACCGTTGAATCCTCACCCGAAATCATCGCCAAATTTGCGGGACAGGTTTTTGACGGAGGTAAAGATTTCGGCACCTACCACTATCAGGTCAACGACCGAGAAAGGCTTGACGCTAAGATCCCAGCAACTTTTGGTGACGAGGCTTTTCCTCTTCAATACGCATTGGGATCCGGCCATAACGCGTTCACCTTGTTGACGCTGATCACCGAAGAGTCGGGTGAAACCGCGGCACTTGAGCACCGGGCAAGTTGGTACGCATCTCAAAATGGACTCAACATTACCCCCGGTCACGCCAACAAGCGTCCCAGCGACGGCCTGGAACTCTTCGGAAGCATCAGTCGCGGAGACGCGATGAACAAATGCATTGATTGCCACACGACTTCAGCCAAAATTGTCAACGAACGGATCGAGGATCTTGTGCCTAGTGTTAATTGCGAAAAATGCCATGGTCCGGGAAGTGAACATGTTCGACTTGCTCGCGTTCAGACTAATCCACCGCCTTACTCGGTGGGTAAAGATGACTGGGATACCGAGTCCGAGATTCAACTTTGTGGAGATTGCCATCGACTCCCAAAAAACATCAGCGAGAAAGAACTGCGAGAGTACCCTGATCTGCTGGTGCGTTTTCAACCTGTTGGTCTGCTGCGTAGCCGTTGTTACCTGGAATCCGAAGGAACAATGCGCTGCACCACCTGCCACCAACCTCATCGATCACTGCATTTGGTCTCCAAAAATGAGCACATTGAAAACTGTATTGCATGCCACCAAGAACAAGAACCTGATCATGTCATCTGTCCCGTCTCGCCTCGTGAAGATTGCATTCGCTGTCACATGCCACCGATGGAACAGGAACAAGGCCTGACCTTTCATGATCATTGGATTCGCGTAAGAGCGGCAGGCGATTGATTGAAAGAAAACGGATCCTCTCTTGAACGCCGAACCTCCATGAATCCGCGTTGCTCACTGCCTAGCAAGACCCAAATCCCTGAATGCGGAACCGGCGACTGAACCGCTGACTGGAATTCACCCGCCACGGGACTCAGCAACGAGTGATCTTTTTTCTGAATCTGTGTCACCTCCCTCGGTGATACCAAAGCCCCGTTGGGATTCTTTTCTGCAACCCTTTTACGAGCCACCTCCCTCGGCGGTCCCCATGAAGTTATCCAGCTTGGTCGAACCAACGATTCACACCGCCAAAACATTTCAGCAAAAAAAACAATGACAACCGGACGCTGCCGGGGAACCGGGAACGGCCCGGTAATCGCCAAAGCAGTCAAGGGCATCCCCGTAAGCGATGGCATCCTGCAGACCGACTTCATCCCCTTTCCCTGCCAACGCTGATAACTTCTTCATTGCGACCCCCACATTAACTTCGATACACTGAAAGCGTTCAACTGGCTCAAGATTTCCTGAGAGCCAAAATGAATGCCGGTGATGACTCGCCCTTAGCGTGGCCCCGAAAAGGGCTGCATCGCCCCAAAGACTCCACCCCTGACACATCAGACGTTGAAGTAATTCCTTGTGCGAAACAATCCCTTGTTGATTCATCAGGTCAAAGACTGCCGTCTGATCAGAAACCTATTTTGCATCGGCTTGTTGCTAATCTTGGATTTTGGCTGCAATCAGCCAGCAGATGACTCCGGCACAGACGCTGACATTGGGCCAAACCTCACACCAACTCCAGTAATGGAACCGGACGCAAAGCAGCTATCAGAAATAGAGTCACAGTACGATCAAGGAGACAAAGAACTCGCGAAGGAAAAACTTGCGAAACTGCTGATCAAAGCACCCGAAAACGAGGCGGCAATCTATCTAGCTGCTGAATTTGCGATCGACCAGAACGAACGCAAACAGGCCATTGAACTACTCTCTTCGATCAAGATCAATTCAGCACTTGGCGTCCAAGCAGTGATTGCGAAAGCAAGACTATCCATCGAGGTCGATGAAGCGATCAATGCTTTAACCGACCTGCGGATGGCCATTGAGGCCCAACCACAACAAGTAGAACTGCAAGGACAATTATGGCGAACGCTCAACCATCTCGGTCAGCGTGAGGAATCATCCAAGGTTGCTGACACGCTTTGTCGCATGGGGGCGATTGAAACTGATCAATTGACTTCTCTTCTTCAAAGGAACCGAAGTTTTCCACCCTTCATCCCCAAAGACGATGACCCCAAGGATTATTTCGCAGATGGTCTCGGCATGGCGCGTTGGTTCCATAGCCAAGGTGATTTGAAATCCGCGTTAGAGGAATTGAACGCGGATCAAACCGAGGCGACGCGATCCGAGGAGGAACACGCTCTGAAAGGAAGAATACTTACCGAATTGCAGAAATTTGAATCGGTCAAGAACTGGATCTCCTCGTGCAACGAAGAGACACAACGACACAGTGATTTCTGGGCCGCTTTGGGGAACTACCTTCTCGACAAAAACCAGTATGAAGGTGCCGCTCGAGCCTTGATGGAAGCATTGATCCGAGACCCCACAGACCACCAATCGACTCACCGATTTGCCAAATCCTTGGATGCCTTGAACCGTCCGGAGGATGCCAAGCAAGCTCGGTACCGTGCCATCCTGCTTGTCCAACTCAGAGATCAATCAAAGCAATTAGCACTGAATCAGAAGAACAAACAGGCATCCGAGGACCTACCTGAAAAGCTGATGGAACTAGGAAGGCCTTTTGAATCTCTGAATTGGACGCGTCTGTCCCTACCCGAAGGATCAGATCAGTCGCTAGCTGGAATTCACCAGCAATTGCAATCACTGAGCCGGAACGGTGATGCGTTAGTGATGTCAAGAGAAATGTCGCAGATCGAATTGAAGCGATCTGACTTTGACATTCAAAACGCATTAGCGCAGAGCTTGAGACAAAAGTCATCTCAGTCTGAAATCCAGACAGCAGATGCTGCGGTAATGCCGCTTGCTCGTCCCGATCTACGTAACCGTGCGACCGAAGCAGGTCTCGAATTTCTTTGGTATCAGGATTACGAAATTGACCTAACATCGATACCACTTCATGAAGTCATGGGCGGAGGCATTGCGGTAGCCGATTATGACCTGGATGGCTGGCCTGACGCCTACATGGCGCAAGGTTCGGGTGAACCACCACTGCCCGAAGGTACACGATCGAATCTATTTTTCCGAAATAGAAACGGAAGATTCACCGAGGTGACCGACCTGAACTTTACAGCGGATCGAAGGTATTCATCCGGAGTCACCGCAGGCGATGTCAACCAGGACGGCTTCCCGGATCTTTGGGTCGGAAATCTTGGTCAGAATCGTTTGCTGGTCAACAACGGTGACGGCACTTTCCGTGATGCGACCAATTCGCTTAACACTCAAGAAACCCTTTTCACCTCATCACTCGCCGTTGCTGACATCAATGGGGATCGATTGCCCGACCTGTTTGAGGCGACGTACGTTGAAATGGAAAGTGGATTTCGACTGCCTGAGACTGATGCAAACGGCAATACCCTTGTCCCAAGTCCTCTGTCGTTTTACGCATCACCTGATCGCTGGTTTGAAAATCAGGGTGACGGAACGTGGATCCCCAAACGAATCGGACGTGATGTGGCGGAACCCGGTACGGGACTCGGCTTGATGGTCTGCGATTTCGATGCCGACGGTATTAATGAAATTTTCATTGCCAATGATGGCCGGGCCAATCACCTGCTAAAAATCAATGAAAAAGGGCTATTGGTCAACGCGGCCGGCGTGATGGGGCTCGCCGCAAGTTTTGATGGTGGATTTAACGCTTGCATGGGGATCGCTTCGGGCGATTTCGACCGTAACGGATTGCTTGACCTGCACGTTAGCAACTTTTCGGATCAATCAAACAATCACTATCTGCAAAATCAATCGCACTCATTTAGCGACCTTGCGATTCGGTACGGGCATTCGAATTGGTCCTCCCCTCACATTGGATTTGGCATCAAAGCAATTGATATCGATCGCAATGGCTGGCTCGATCTGATCGCAACCAACGGGAACATCTTTGATTTATCACAGCAAGGCGAATCATTCCAAATGCCAGCACAGATTGTTATGGGAATCGGAAATCGCTTCGAACTGATAAACATGGACGACCATTCTGACTATTGGGAACAATCTCACGTGGGCCGCGCGATGACAAAGATAGATTTTAATCGCGATGGCCGAACTGATTTTCTCATCAGCCACCTTGATCATCCAGCCGCTCTGCTGGAAAACCAGACGAAAACGAATGGTCACTGGTTACAAGTGGAGCTCGTCGGGACATCGACCGAGCGAGATGGAATTGGGGCCAAAGTCATGATTTCCGAAGGTGATAAGCAGTGGCATGAGTGGGTCACTGCCGGGGATGGCTACCTTTCCAGCGACGAGCCATTCCTTGAGCTTGGCTTGGGAGCCGTGGAAACGATTCAAACAATGACAATCGTTTGGCCTTCCGGCGGTCGACAAGAATTTCATGAGATCCCCACCAATCAGCGACTTTTGATTATCGAAGGTCAATCAGAGATGCCATGGACTCGGATTGCTCCCAGCCGCTAAATCGGGGATCGCTTGGTGTCCCACTGGGCTCTCGGATAGCTTCGCCCCAAAAAGGTCAGCCATGGCTACAGGTTCACCGAACGCCATCAGGGTCGCACAACAGAACCAGCGCCGCACAACAGAACCAGGGCCGCATAACAGAACCAGGGCCGCACAATAGAACCAGGGCCGCACAACAGAACCGGAATCTCAGTGCTTTGCTCAAAACCGCGAGGGATCAAGGTCACCGAATGACTTGCCGCGAAGATCAGTCCCGAGTCCCCAAACGCAGGACAACATTCGGCGATCAATCAAGCAGAGACTCTCATCCTGATTCCCTTCCAGGGCCACTGGGTGCTCACCACGCTTTCTTGCGGCCGATGGACTGAAGCGAAGAATCATGCAGTCCTAATCGATGAGCGTTTCTGCCGAGGTTGCTGATCAAGTTGCCGAAAACCTCGCCGAAAACCTCGCCGAATATCTCGCCGAATATCTCGCCGAATACCTCGCCAGGGACCTCGTGGAGGTGGTTCGGTCAGGTATTCCGTAATGATCACAGCGATCAAAAGCTCAATCCATCAAGACGTCAAAATCTCTGACCAGAGAATCGTAGGCATTAGCACTTCAGGGTGATATACTTACCTTGTCGAGGCGCACGATGAGTGTTGGAATGGCGATGGAATAAGCGTTTCCATCGGATTCCTTGTTGTGTGCGTTCAAAATGATTACGAATGGACCCCTACGAGATAAAAAGATGAAAAAGTTCGCATTTGCTTTCTCTGTTTTCGCTGCATTATTCTGTATTGGCTTCGTTGGGTGCACCGGTGGCAGCACAGAAACCTCCGTTGTCGAAGCTCCGCCTGCGGACGAGGGTCAAGCCATGGATGAGATGAGCGACGACGAATATGACAAAGAGATGGAAGCATCCATGAGTTCGCAGGAATAACAACTACGAATTTCGCATTGTGGGCCCAATGGTTCGATCTTCAGACTTGGTTCACAGATCCGGCACGGTGGATCCCTCGCATCCAGCCATGAAGTGGTTGCCTCTTTCTGATCGACTGATCGTCGAATGTGACGTCAACCTTGCCGGCAAAATTAGTCGTCATTCACAGCTCAGCTTGCTCATGCAGGTTGGGCTGTGTTGCTTGAGTGAACGCGACCACCAAGCCCGTGGCAGGTCACTTGCCGCAAGAGCTGTTTGCTGGAAACCGTTCAGCAGCTGATGGTTGCTCCCAAAAGGGACCCAGAAGTCAATGAGGGACTCAGTCATCAATCTCTGTTCCTCACGCGGCCTGAGTCAATATTCAAGCCAGACAGCCTAATGGATGAAATTCTTCCGTTAATGGCCGTTAACAACCCGTTGAATCGACTTGATTCCTCTTTTTGGGCACACTTTTGCTAGCATCCCTTGGAAACCATCATCTAGCAGATGATTAATCTGGGGGTTTCTGCTAACTTTGAGTCCGTCATGTTCAATATCAATACATAGGAGAGCGTAGATGAAACAACAACGCAGGGCGTCGAGTGGTTTCACTTTGGTGGAATTGCTCGTCGTCATCGCCATCATTGGCATTTTAGTGGGTCTTTTACTTCCCGCTGTGCAGGCCGCCCGCGAAGCCGCCCGCAGAATGAGTTGCAGTAACAACTTCAAGCAGATCGGCTTGGCATTGCATAATTACCATGCTGCGTACAAGCAACTTCCTATTCACGGTAGCGGTACCGGAATTGGTCTTCAGAACAATCGCTGGTGGCGGCAAGGTAACGATTCGAGCCACGAGTGCGTGAGTGCCTTGGTTGGTTTAACACCTTTCATCGAGCAACAAGCTCTGTGGGAAAAAATCGCTAACCCGTCGACCGAAACAGTCACCGGAGCAGCCCCTCCAGGCAACACCGGCCTGACCAATCCTAATCGTTGGCCTGCGATGGGCCCCAACCCCCGCAACTACAGCCGCAATCCGGGTTATGTGCCTTGGTCAACCGAAATTCCCACACTTCGCTGCCCAAGCGATCCAGGTGTTGGACTGCCAGCACTTGGGCGAACCAACTACGCCGTCTCTAAAGGTGATTCAACGAGCCCTTGGGACAACAGCTTCAAGACGGGCGATCTTCGGCCCGGTAGTTCGTGGGCCGCTCGAGCCCACCGGTCAGTTAGCCGAGGGGTCTTTGAGACTCGTCGTGCAACCAAGTTCCGTGACATTCTTGATGGTCTTGCCAACACAATTGCCATGGGTGAAATCCTCACCGACTTGGGAACTCGTGATGTCCGCGCAGCGGCATCTTGGGATGGTGGCGGTGCAGGGCAGGCTGTCAACGATAATCCTTCTTATTGCAAAAACATTGACAATGAGATCAGTAAGGAAAAGCCCACCACTTGGTGTGCATCGGGCGAGGCTGGTTGCAATGTTCCTCAGCGGCTAACGTCCGACAGTTTCGACTCGCGAGGTGCTTGCTGGGCGAACTTCCGTGGTCACACCACTCAGGCTTACACGATCCTGCCACCCAACCGAGAGGTTTGCGTTGGTCAGTGGGTCGATGCCCCCGGCACCATGCCACCAAGTAGCAACCACCAAGGTGGTGCACACGTCCTGATGTCCGACGGAGCGGTTGTCTTCATGACCGATTCGGTTGAGGCTGGCGATTCCACCGCTGGCGGCGTGCGGCTTGGACGTCCAGGGCCTCGTGCTCCTGGCTCAAAGAGCCCATATGGTCTTTGGGGAGCATTGGGAACCAAGGCATCCAAGGAAGTCATCGAAGAGCAACTGAACCAGTAGTCTTGCGAGACTCAAGTCTTTTGTGAATTCAAATCAACCTCGCCCAGATTTGGGCGAGGTTTTTTATTACCGTCACAATCACGGGTGAAGGAGAGGTCCGCTTTCGCAACCCAGCCAACTACCCCATGGCGATAACCGCAGGCCTTCCAGGCCATTTCGTTTGCCAACCTGCCAAGGCCAAGGTGAGAGGATTCACCGGCACCCAGCTAAACTGCTTCGTCAACACAGGCGTTGGTCAACACGCCAATCCCTTCGATTTCGACGGTGCAGGAATCACCCTTTTGAAGATAACGAGGCGGATTCATCGCAGCACCCACGCCCGGTGGTGTACCGGTGAAAATCAAGTCACCCGGTTGCAGCGTGACGATTTTCGAAAGATGGGCGATGAGTGTGGGTATGTCAAAGATCAGCTGAGCGGTCGTGCTATCTTGAACGGTACTACCGTTGAGGTGCATCCTGACTCGAAGATCTGACGGATCGATAAGCTCTCGCGTTGTCACAACGCAGGGACCGGTTGGGGCAAATGTGTCAAAGGTTTTACCCAACAACCATTGCCCACCTGGCCTCCCCTTCTGCCAGTCACGAGCCGACACATCATGACCACATGTGTAGCCATAGACAAAATCCATTGCATCCTTTGTCGCAACGTGCCTGGCAGTTTTCCCGATCACCACAACTAACTCAGCCTCATAATCCACTTCGCTCGAGACGATCGGTAACTGAATCTCATCTCCGTGGCCGATCACGGTGGAAGAAAACTTGCTGAAGACCACCGGCTCGGTCGGTATATCTGAACCAGTCTCGATGGCATGATCGCGATAATTCAGTCCTATGCAGATCACTTTGCCAGGGTGAGGCACAGGAGGCAGCAACGATGATGGCGCATCAATCCAATGTGCCGCAGTGGGAACGGGAAGCGATGCAACCCAGTCGTGGCCGAGGCTAATTGGGTCGGTATCAACAGGAATCTGAACCCCCAAGGACGACAAAGGGCAAATCTCCCCATGCCGATACAGAGCATATTCGTCTTGACCTTGGGCGTTGAGAAACCGGCAAAGAGGCATGGACGAACCTTTTTCAATTGTTAGAGAGGCGAACTTTCGCTGGTTAACTGCTGATCCACTTCGTTGCTAACGATCACACCGTAATTGATGGCACCCAACCAACCACTCATAATGATACCGACACTGCCGGCATGATACATACCACCGACCTGCTGGGGCAGCTCTCGGCTAACGGACAAGCCTTCGAACTTGGTTCCAAAGCTTGCCCCCATTTCATGCTGGGTGTAATGGTGAAAGGTTCTCGGGGTCGCCGCTTCGACTCGGTCAATCTTGGATCGAACATCAGGCAGGTAACGGCTCAGTGCGTCCAATGTCGTTTCGATCAGGTCAGCCTTACTCGCTTCGTAATCCTGTTCGTTGAGATCAGCCCAATCCGACCAATTCGCATTCGTGCTACTGACGATGGCGAAGCGTTCCTTCTCCTTCTGCGGACGGGTCTTGGGGTAATAGAAACTGAAGGTTCGGCTTGTGATGTCCCGACTAAGTAAAAGGTCGGTGCGAAAATCCTCTGCCGTGCTGGTAAAAAACAGATCACCAGTGGACTCATCGATCTGCTCACCTTCCTTCAATGCCATGTAGACTTGCGTACTGCTGTTGTTGAGACGCACCCCTTGAGCACGCTCGACGTATCCTTGGTCCAACTTCTCAGGACCAATCATCTTCAACAGTGTGGTGCGAAGATTCGCATTGCTGACCACCGCACGGCATCCGATTCGGCGACCATGGCATTGCACAGCGGATACCTTTCCCCGAGCAACCTCAATCTCTTCAACCGGGCAATTGATTCGGATATCAACTCCGTTGGCCACCAGCTCTTTTTTCATTCGAGCGACCAGATCTTCGGTACCGCCCTCGTAGATATAAACCCCCTTGCTCATGAAATTGCTGAAAACAATTCCGTAGGTGATGGCGGGGTCTTCTAATGTTGAACCATTGGCGTAAGTAATCGGTTCCATCAACAGCCGCACCACGTCATTTCGACCCGGGAAGAATCGGTCAAACAGCTCTCGTGTCGTGGTTTTTTGATCATCGAAAAAATTCATACCGCGGGCTGTGTCGAAGAACTCGTTGACGGTGGCTCGCTCAATGCCAAAGTCAGATGTCAGCAGATTCGTGAAATCTTCACGATCGAAGGTCGTGGTCAGCGAAAACTGAGGATTATCGAATCGAATGTTTTTTAATTGCACAATCCGATCGGCAATATCCCGAGACCAATAACGGCGGCACGACTTGATCATGCCATGTGGAAAGCCATGCAGCGAAACGTCAAAAATGTGGCCACCGGGACGCAAAAACCAGGTTGCTAACCCGCCGAGCTTATAGTGTTGCTCAAGCAGCAAAACTCGATGTCCGGCGCGACCGAGAATGTTGGCCGAGGTCATCCCAGCTAAACCGCTTCCAATCACGACAACGTCGTATTGGTCCGCCGCTCCTTTTAGAAAATCACGAGGCATGAATCACTGGGGTGTGTTAGGTCAGGAATAAGAAGAACATAGGTTACCGGGGCAAAGGGAAGGCTGACACCCGGGCTTGTCTCGAAGATCAAGGCAAAACATGAGGCCCACATGCTTGGGTAATCGTCGCGTTTCTCGCGATACTGTGTTGCGGTGACAAGGAAGAGCTTACCGCTCAACGAATCGGCAGGCCCACAGCAAGCGGATTCATTTCAACCGACCATTCGGAAAAAGGGACGACATCGGACCGGAAAGCATTAACCCTCCATCTGAACTCCCGTCAATACTGGCTCTACCGGCAATAACTCAACGTAAACGCCAATCTGGTTCTCCCGTGGTGCTTGAACCCCGTCAATTACCAACGGCGCACCATCAAGAAGCCAGCGATCATCAAGCAGTCGGAGAGAACCGCCCGACTCGGCAATCGCAGTCTGGCGCCCAATTCCGGTACTGATCACGTCGTGTGACGCCCTGAAAACTTCTTCGTGGGTCGCCGGCAGCACCGTCGCCATGCGTTTTGTACCCGCCGATGAAGATACCACTGCCGAAATTTTCCAACGATCATCGCGTGGATCTTCGTGGATTTTGATCGTCACCAATGACTCCCCTGCAGGCACTGGGAGCGCGGCATACCAGGTTGGCTCCGTTTTCCCGGCCTCCCACAGAGAACTGTAAGCGATTCGATACCCAGACACGAAACCGTCTTCCTTGGCCGGTACCCGAATCCGCAGACGATACGTTAAAGGTTGTTCGCTGGGACTTCTGGCCGCCGCAATTTGCCCCACCTTCGATTCCGCTAGATAACCGTATTCCTGACGCATCTTCGCCAATTCAGATTCTCGATCTGCAAGCCGATAAGAGATACTCACCAGAGCAATTCCCAAAGCGGCGATGCTCACAAGCCCGATGCACTCCCGTAAGCTGATTCGAAACCGCCACCTCGAGGCTCGCGCAAAACCTGCCGATTCCGACCGCCCCGCTACACCATTGCGATCCAGCCCCCCCTCACCCTCGCGGGAAGAAGTCGGGGCACCTCGGTCAGTTTGGGCGGTGGGATTCATGGTGAGATTGTACTCGATCGACGAGATCAACTTCATCGCAAAAAATGACTGCCCAACACCGCGGGTTGGGCAGTCATCTCTCGTTCATGACACACGACCTTTTCAGTTGCTCAAACTGCGATCGCCCCCACTCCACAGCCTCACTCTCGGGCAACTCACCAGATAATTCGCGGCGGACATTGCAACATTGGCGTGACACATGGATGATGCAGGCAACTGAATCAATGACCTGCTTGAAACAACACGATACTGAACCTTGATGAGTGCTGGAATGCGAACTGCAACCCACACTGCTTAGAAAAGCAACACGAGCCAATGATGGATTCATCCACTGCATTGATTGCTCATAGCAATTCGCTCCACCAAAAGGACACCCCATGGATCCGATTGATGTTCGACTAGACGGTGATGTTTTCGCGGTGATCAATAAACCACCGGGATTGCCAACTCAAGCGCCAAGCGAGTTCGATTCTCTCGAACGACGTGTTCGAGAGCAATTCAAAGCCAGAGGTGACTATGTTGCATTCCCTCACCGCTTGGATCGCCCGGTCGGTGGAGTCATCATCGTCGCTTTTCGAAAAAAAGCAGCTCGCCTACTTTCAGCCCAGTTCGAATCTCGAAAAGTGAGCAAGACCTACCTCGCCCAACTGGAGGGCAAGGTCGCCATGAAATCGTCTCGATGGATTGACCATCTTCGCAAAGTACCTGATCTCGCCAAGGTAGAGATTGCGGAGGCTGATGCAGACGACGCGAAATTGGCAGAGACTCAGGTTCATCCGATTCAATTCAGTTCTCGACACGACCGAACTCTGGTCAAACTCTCACCGATCACCGGTCGAATGCATCAACTGCGAATTCAAGCAGCTCACCGAGGCACGCCCATTGTTGGGGATCAACAATACGGGGCAAAGCAGCCATTCGTTGACTTTTCCAACTTGGAACAGACAGCAAATCGAACCGGCACGCTCGGCAGCAGCAATGGAGATCGCCTGCCGATTGACGCGGAAAGCATTCCCCGTCCACCCATCGCACTTTGCGCGCACGAAATTCGCTTTTTCGACCCTCGAGATTCAAGATCCGTTGCAGTAACCATCGAAAACCGCTGGTCGGAAGAGTTAAGCAGTCAGGGGGAAGCCGAAAAGATGACCTGAGCCACCCCCGAAAACCATTCCGAAAAATCAGCCAAGTCATCTCGCGAAACTCAGATTCCATGCAATGGAAGTCAGACCCGCCTTACCCCCTTGCTGAAATCAAACTCAACAAAATCAACGCCAACTCAAAATTAACCCCCATTGGTCAACAGGAGCATTTTGCGTCAAAACAACTTTTGATCGACCCAAACGCCGAACCCAACCAAACGCCGACCCCAACCAACAAACCAACCCAACTAAGCCTCTTGGGGGCATTGGGTGAAGTGTTCAACAAGCAGCGTAGCAAAGGCACTGGTCGACGGCCCTCCAGCCAACAAAAACCAATAAATTGCCTGCCGCCAGAAAATGAGACCGTGTCAGTCGTAGGCGGCCGGTAACCGATCGTTAAGAAAACTCGCAGATTGCGGTCTGGTAAAAGTAGGTGAAGGAACGCAAACGGCAATCTCCTTCGCAAACAGACACACCCTTTGGCGATTGCGAATGGACAAACAGTCAGGGAGTCGCGACACCCTGACAGGCAGGAAGGTTTTTAACGAAGGTTGCATGCCATTGCTCTTCGGGTAAAGGCATCACTACGTTGATTCAGCCGTCCCTCCCAATCTCACCACTCGTACAATTTGAGAGCTAAAATAACCAAGTCTCAGGTGCGATACCGGAAACACGTCGCCGAAAGTACAATGGAAGGCGTCACACAGCTCGAAAGGTTGTCTTGACACTTGATGACGACATTCATCGATCGTGAGAACAAAAGTGAAAAACGGTTTTGTTCGGCTTATCATTTATTTCAGCCCGGTTACGATGACGCAGCTTCGTTAAATCAGCTACTTTAACTCAGCGGTATCCAACGAGAGAAGGCAGTCAACCATAAGGTTTGCGAGATCGCCGCCAAGCGATGCAGAAGCGATTTTCCCGAAAAAAACCAAACAGGACGAACAACAAATCGAACAGCACCGTTGGTTCAACATCAGATCATCGTCGAGTCAGACCACTTTGATGGAAAGCCCAACACGCAGCAATTCGCCCTACCACCAAACATTCACGTTTAAAACGCATCTTGAAACAGGGTTTCAACGGGTTCTAGCAACCTGAAGCTTGTCCGAGATAAAAGGTTTTTGTCATGCTCCAAATCGGCGCAGTTTCCTACCTCAACACAAAACCGCTGATCCATAGCTTGTCGGATCGGCTTGGCCGTCGTGGGGAACTTAGCTTGGCCTTGCCCAGTCAACTCGCTGACGATCTTCGCAACGGAAAGCTTGATGTCGCATTGATCCCCTCGGTTGAATTCTTTCGAGGCTCAGGGTCTGACACCACGGAGTATCGCATCATTTCAGAAACGGCGATTGCCTGCCGAGGACCGGTCTGGAGTGTACGACTACTCAGCCGCGTCCCGGTTTCTAAAATCCGACGCCTTGCCTTGGACGAGGGAAGTCGAACCAGCGCAGCAATGGTGAGGGTCTTGCTGAGTGAAATGCACGGATTGCATCCAGAAACGATTCCCTTGCTGATGGATCAGTCACCCGAATCGGTTGACGCAGATGCAATCCTGATGATTGGAGATCGAGCGATGCATCCCGAGCGAGGTGTTTACCGAGAGATATGGGACCTCGGTGATCGCTGGTGTCGCCACACCGAGTTGCCCTTTGTTTTCGCCATGTGGGTAGCTCGTGTGACATCGAAGGGCTCAACCAAGACCGGTTCAGGTCTTGAACTTGGCGAATTGGCGACCCTCCTCGAGGCCAGCAGAGACGATGGGCTTGCAAATCTTGAACTGATCGCGAGCCAAGAGTCCGCCGCGCATGGCCTGACCAAAGAAGATCTGCACCGTTATTTTGCCGAGAACCTACACTTCAACCTTGGCCCGGGTGAACGCCTTGGGCTAAAGACATTTCAAGAGAAAGCCCTATCATTGGGCTTAATTCCTCAGCAAACCTCAAAAATCGCTGAATCTACCTGAGACGATAATGACCGCAGACAAAGCCGTTCGTGAAATACTTGATAAAGCCATCCATGGTGATCGATTGAGTCCCGAAGAGGGGCTGCAATTGATGGAAAGCCACGAACTTGCCGCCATTGGGTCGGCCGCAGACCAAGTCACTCGAAGGATGCACCCCGAGGGCTATCGAACGTACAACATTGATCGCAACATCAACTACACGAATGTCTGCACGGCGGTCTGTCATTTTTGCGCGTTCTATCGCGGACCTAAAAGTGACGAAGGGTATGTCCTGTCGCACGAGCAGATTCTGCAAAAGATCGCCGAAACGGTTGAACTCGGAGGCAATCAAATCTTGATGCAGGGAGGCCTTCACCCGAAATTCAAACTTGATTGGTACGAGGATCTGCTTCGCAGCATCAAGAAAGAATTCCCAAAGGTTAATGTTCACGGATTCAGCCCCCCTGAATTCCATCACTTCACGAAAGTCAACAACCTGCCGATCGAAGACGTATTGGCGAGATTGAAGGAGGCTGGCCTCGGAAGCATTCCCGGTGGTGGTGCCGAGATCCTGGTTGATCGCGTTCGCAATGAGTTGACACGAGGAAAAGTGATGTCGGATGACTGGCTGGGTGTCATGCGGGCTTGGCATAAAATGGGAGGCAACTCAACGGCCACCATGATGTTTGGACACGTAGAAACACTCGCTGAAAGAGTCGAACACTTGGAACGTTTGAGACAAGTTCAAGATGAAACCGGTGGGTTCACCGCCTTTATCTGCTGGACCTTTCAGCCTGACAACACCGACCTCGCAGAAGTCACCCCAGCTGGTTCATTCGAGTACCTGAAGACGCAAGCGATTGCGAGGCTGTACCTCGATAATTTCCCGAACATACAGAGCAGCTGGGTAACGCAAGGTCTTAAGATCGGGCAGCTCGCGATGCTTTATGGTGCCAATGACATGGGAAGCCTGATGATTGAAGAAAATGTCGTTGCCGAAGCCGGTACCGTCCACTATTTGACACTTGATCAAATCCGGGAATCAATTGAGGAACTCGGTTACGAGCCTCGTCAAAGGGATGTTTTTTATCAACTTCTCGACCGCGATGCTGAACAGCAAGCAATTGATGCCAACCGCAATCGACAACCCAACCAACTTGTTGAGTTATCTGCCACCTAGTCATGCCTAACACCATCAACAGCAATCAAAACTAGATTTGCAGCAAGTGGCAAACATCCCCAAAAGAATCCGAATTGTGAAAATGCGTGCCGGTGTGTTCAATGCATCCTCTGCGATCCCACGGCTCAGGTTTATCATCTTGACCCGTTAGAGTTGGTCGAAATCACAGGTACTTCCTCTTGTGAATTTCGGTGATCTCGTCGCGAAGTTGAATGGTCCCCGCAAGCATCGAATCTTCTCGGAAAATCGCCGGTCCAAGAACCAAGTTGCGCGTCGATCGATTCGCAGGTCATGCCGTGGCACTACCCAGCAGAACTACCCAGCAGCACTGCCACATCAAAGCATCCAACAGATTGCCTCAGATTCTTCGCATCATGATGCGACTGGATCGCTCACTACTTCGCCGGCATGTGGTGAAATGATCGCGGTTTTCAACGCCGCAGCAATCTCGTCAGGGTGCGCCAGTTCTATCGAAGACGGGGTAACCTGCGACGGTTACCCTAAAGTCATTTTCTTCTCTACTTCCTCGCAGCGTTGTGGCAAAAAGTCGCCGCAACTGGCAATCATCAGTGATTAATGATGTATCGGGTGCCCCTCCAAGAATTCAGTACCGTTGAATTTTCGCGAGATTTCCAGCACAGTATTCATTGACTTCACAATTTCCAATCACCCCCTAACATCAGAAGCATATCATGGCCCAACTGGCTCACCATGTTTTTTTCACACTCAAAGATCGCAGTGACGAAGCTATTGAGACGCTGTTAGCTGCTTGCAAAAAGCACCTCGACAATCACGACGGCCTTGTTGGCTTCTCCGTCGGAGTGCGAGACCGTGAATTGGATCGCCCCGTCAACCACGACTTTGATGTTTCGCTTCACTGCATTTTTGCTGATCGTGCCGCGCACGATGTCTACCAGACGGCAGAACGCCATCTTCAATTCATTGAGGAAAACAAAGAGAACTGGGCAGGTGTCAAAGTCTGTGACAGCCTGTTGGCGTGATCGGTCAGCCTGGCCAATCCACGTCAAGTTGGTAAAACAGAAACGAAATGAAAAGCCCGGGATCGAAATCCGGGCAGATCATGAATGACGAGGATGATGCACTTGTTACAAGAACTCCATGCGAGAAAGTCTGAACAAGGGCAAAGTCGGGAAAAACGGTCGAAAAAGAGAAACGCCAGATCCGAAGCCCTCTCTGCGGCTGCAATGGCAAATCACCTTCAAACTCAAACGCAACATTCGTTACCGATTCGATTTGAGTTACAATACAACCAGGGACAACAACAGACGGGTTCAGCGAACATACCGTGGACCGCCTCCTGATTGACAATAGTGAGAAGCGACGTGCCATTCCAGCGTTTCATTCCCCGCCGCCACGCCGCTACCCAACCTTCCCATTTCATCGCCAAGATGATCGGACTGCTACCGGTTGTCCTTTGTATTCTGAGGATCACCGGTGTCGAAGCTGAGGATTTCAAGCAACCTCCCGAAGCAGCTCAAGACGACATTGTCCAGCAACCGATTCGGTTTCAAGAAGAAATCGAACCTTTATTTCGCCGGCATTGCATTCGCTGCCATGGCGAAAACAAACAGGAAGCTGATCTGCGGCTGGATCAACGCGGTGATTTGATTGCGGCCGACACCCAAGGCCTGCCCGATGAAACGGACTCTGGAATCATCATGCCGGGTAAGGCGATCAACAGCACTCTTTTTCATCGCATTTCTGACCCGACAACGGGGGACCTCATGCCCCTGGATTCCGAACCGTTGTCTGCAAGCGAAATGGATACCATTGTGCGATGGATTGATGAGGGTGCCGAATGGATTGACAACGATGCTGATGACGAAAAAGAGCATTGGTCTTATCAGCCAGTGGTTCGGCCGAACCTTCCTGAAGCAAAATATCCGCAGTCGCCAATCGACCGATTTATCGGTCGCCGCCTGAAACGCAAGGGTCTCGACTTTTCGCCCTTGGTAAAACCAGAACGACTAATACGCAGGGTTTCACTTGCGTTGACGGGGCTACCCCCCACAGTTGCGCAGGTCACTCAATTCACCAATGACCCCTCACAAGCGAACTACGAAAAAGTAGTGGATCAACTGCTTGATTCACCACAGTATGGTGAGCGTTGGGCTGTGCAGTGGTTGGACCTCGCTCGATACGCCGATAGCAATGGATTCCAAGCGGATCAAATCCGTGATAACTGGGCCTATCGCGACTGGGTAATCCAATCCTTCAATGATTCAAAACCATTCAATCAATTTGTCATTGATCAGCTAGCTGGTGATCTGGTGGAACAACCAACCATTGATCAACAGATCGCTACGGGCTTCCACCGAATGACCACCTGTAATGTTGAGGCGGGCGTGGATCCGGAGGCAAATCGAGTGAATCAGGTCGTGGACCGAGTCAATACAACGGCAACCGTATTTTTAGGAACCACTCTGGAATGCGCGCAGTGCCACGACCATAAATACGATCCATTCAGCCAGACTGACTACTACCAACTTTTCGCGTATTTCAATAACACCGCACTTGAGGTCAAAAAAACATCAGAAGTGACTTGGGACTTCTATGGGCCAACGATGGATTTGCCCATGGCGTCTGAACAAAAGACGCTTCGCGAGAAGTTGCAACAGGAAGCATCCAGGCTGCAATCTGAACGCACGAAACAAGTCAAAGAAGGTAAAGATCATTATCAGAAATGGGTTCTGCAATTGGCTGCCCAAGACCAAAACACTTGGACCTCATTAATACCTTCCGCATTCGAAACCACGGGCAATGAATCGTTTGAGGTGCAAGCCGATGGCGCAGTCCTTCTGGCCGGAGAGGTTCCCGACAAGGTCCAATACCACCTGACGTTCGACCTTCCCGATCGACCTGTCACCGCGATCAAGCTCGATGCCTTAACCGACGATTCTATCCCCGGCAAAGGACCCGGACGTGGTGATCCCGTGCGTTCAAACATCATCCTTAGCGAAATTGAATGCCGACTCATTAATGGTGACAGCAGCGAACTCTTGGCCCTCACGCAGCCACGAGCTGATTTTTCTCAAGCTAAATGGCCGGTTGCGGCTGCCATTGATGGAGATCCCCAGACAGGCTGGGCAGTTTCCCCGCAGCTTGGTGAACCGCATTGGTCCAGTTTTCAGTTTTCCGAGCCAATTCAATCGGACCAGGCAAATGCCCAAATCAGAATCACCCTCAAGCAGTTCTATGGTCAAGGTCGGGTCATTGGCAAACCAAGAATTTCAATCACTCATAGCGATCCTGGTTTCTTAGACGTCGACCCGAAATGGTTGAAGCTTGCGAGCAAAGAAAAACGCTCGGCCGACCAAGACAAGCAACTGCAGAAAGAATTTGAAAGTCGCGATTCCGAGTTGCAACGAATCGATCAGCAGATTGCTGTGACGAACAAAAAACTCAATGCGGTGAAGCCGGACACAACTCTCGTCATGCAAGAAAATAACACTCCACGAGAAACCTTTGTTCTCATGCGGGGTGAATACGAGAGTCAGGGTAAAAAAGTGGAAACAGGAATTCCATCAACCTTCTCCAAACTTGCAGAGAAGCCAGTTTCTGGTAATCGTCTCGACCTGGCTCGCTGGATTACTTCTCGAGAAAATCCCTTACTGGCCCGAGTCACCATCAATCGCTGGTGGTCTGAATTCTTTGGGCGCGGATTGGTTAGCACTCCTGAGGATTTTGGAACGCAGGGTGAACCACCCACTCATCCGGACCTGCTTGACTGGCTCGCGTGTGACCTCATGGACAATGGTTGGTCCATGAAACAACTTCACAAACAAATTGTCATGTCGCACACTTTCCAGCAATCAAGTGCCCTAACGGCTGAAAATCAATCGCTGGACATCGATAATCGTTGGCTGGGAAGGGGACCGCGTTATCGTATGAAAGCAGAATTTATCCGTGATAATGCGCTCTCCATCAGCGGATTGTTGTCAACCAAACAAAGCGGACCACCGATCATGCCCTTTCAGCCCGACAACCTCTGGCGAAGTGTCGGCAGGAATCAGCCCAAATGGATTGCCGCGGAAAACGAGGACCGCTTCCGAAGGGGTATCTATGTCGTTTGGAAACGAGCGGCACCCTATCCAAGTTTCATTAACTTTGACGCTCCTGATCGCGGCGCTTGCACGGTCGAGCGCGGCCGCAGCAACACTCCACTGCAGGCACTAACCCTGCTCAACGATCCGGCTTACGTGGAGATGGCACTCGCCTTCTCGGATCGAATAATCAGCGAATCGCCCTCAAGCGGAGACATAGATCGAATCGCTTTCGCCATGCAACTGGCGGTTTCGCGACCGCCCACGGAACAGGAGATAAAAATCATTCAAAACTTGCTAGATAAGGAACGAAAGACACTGAGGCAAAACCCCTCGTTGATCCAAAGTCGCACCAAGCTTCCCTATAAAGGAATGAGCCTTCGAACTGAGTCGACCGAAGAACTCGCCGCATGGATGGCGGTGGCCAACGCGCTACTCAACTTGGATGAAACAATGTCTTTATAGCCAACCAAGCACGTTTCGATTTCCACAATGAAGTGCAGATTCACATTGACTTTTTGAAACCATTCACCCCTCCTGAGAAACCATTCTGAGGCAGCCCGAACTATCGACGATTGATTGGCTTTCCGACCGGAAACTGAAACTGGAAACCAACGGTTCAATCATTGCGCGCGACCTGCAACTCTTCAAATAGGGAACCTTGCAGCAAACCCGCCGAATCATTTGCAGCGAAATCCAACACCCGCAACGGCCCACCTCGCATCGAGAAGTGAGGCGTCGTCGCCCCGGTCTCGCACCCCTAAAATTAATCACACCCCCTGCACCCTCTTCGCTGTTTACATCATCTCATGCATCTTTTTCCCACCCCAATCGGACGACGCACATTGCTGCAACAGAGTGGATTTGGCATGGGTGCATTTGCACTTGCTGATTTACTTGGTCAACAATCTGTTCACGGCGACGAATCAGTTGGTGCGAAGAAAGCCACTGGCCCGCTCGCCCCGAAACCGGCACATTTCCCTGCAAAAGCAAAAAGTGTGATCTACCTGCACATGGTAGGGGCTCCCAGTCACCTTGATCTCTTTGATTACAAACCGGAGTTACAAAAACGGTCGGGTGAAGATTGTCCGAAAGAGCTGTTTGATTCAGGAAAATTTGCATTTGTACGCCGCCTACCGAAACTCTTGGGTACGCCTGCTGATAAGAAGCATGAGTTCACATCGAGTGGTGAGTCGGGATTGCCAATTTCGAACTTGATGCCACACCTGCAAACCGTTGCAGACGAAATCACACTGATCAAATCGCTGCACACAAACGAGTTCAATCACGGCCCCGCTCAAATGTTCATGCTGAGCGGATTTGGACGCTTTGGTCGACCAAGTATTGGATCCTGGCTCAATTATGGTCTTGGAACCGAGAACCAGGACCTTCCCGGTTTTGTGGTTTTAATCACTGGCAATGTGCTGGGGGCCGGAAGCCCCGCATGGGGAAGCGGTTTTTTACCTAGCGTTTATCAAGGCGTAGAATTTCGAAGTCAAGGCGATCCGGTCTTGTTTCTTTCCAACCCCGATGGCATCGAAGCAAATTCTCGAAAGCGAATCATTGACACCGTCAATCAACTCAATCAAGTCCAACTCGCCAATCTCGGCGACCCCGAAATCGCAACGCGTATTAGCCAGTACGAATTAGCGTACCGCATGCAGACGAGCGTTCCTGAATTGATGGACATTTCTTCAGAATCCAAGTCAACACACGAGATGTATGGAACTGAACCGGGAAAAAACAAATTCGCAAATAATTGCCTGCTGGCACGCCGACTTGTCGAACGTGGTGTGCGCTTTGTGCAACTTTTTGACCAAGGCTGGGACAATCACAACAATGTGTTCTCAAGTGTGGCAAACAAAGCAAAACAGGTTGACCAACCGATTGCAGCACTGATCAAGGACTTGAAGCAGCGGGGGCTGCTTGATTCCACTCTGGTGGTCTGGTCCTCCGAGTTCGGGCGGACGCCATTTGGTCAGGGCAACACGGATCAAACGAAAGCGGGACGCGATCACCACAAGGATGCGTTCACGGTGTGGATTGCTGGCGGCGGCGCAAAGGGCGGAATGAGCTTCGGCCAAACCGATGAGATTGGTTACACGATCGCCAATGACCCGGTTCACGTGCACGACCTGAACGCCACGCTGATGCATCTGATGGGTATGAATCATGAACGCCTGACCTTTCGCTTTCAGGGTCGCCAGTATCGACTAACCGACGTTGAAGGAAAAGTGATTCAACAAGTCATCGCTTAAGAGTTCAAGAACGACCCGACTCGGTCTCATCCTCGGCAACGACCTTAATCCATTCATCGATTAACTTCGAAGCAATCTTGCCACGATCTTTTTATTGGCCGGCCGACAAGGACCACATCCAACCAAATTGGTGACCCAGCATCTTTCATGACATGTCTTTACTTTAAGTTTTAGGACGCTGCTGAAAATGGGGATTCGAACTGCTGGTGGCTCAAGTGATTGTCAAACTGACCACAAGCAATCCTGAAGCCACCGATCTTGCAGCGGTGGCGGTGGCTTCACGTATCCTCACGATAATCAACGATGGATTCGCTTGTCAGGGCAAAGCCGGGCCGAGTTCAATTGAATGGCTAAATCCAACCGGCGACAAGCAAACGCGAAAAGAAACGGCAGATTAATCGTGCAATCTGATCTACAAACAAAAGGTCTCGCGATGCGAAAGAATCCGAGCCCCTTCTTACGCGTTCAGAAAAGCCTTCACACGATTAATCATGTCGAATGAAACTTCAGCCGCTGGGCGATCCGCATCAATCACTTCGAACGCTTGACCACTATTCGGAAGCTCACTCAAGAATGCTTGGCGAACCGATTCCAAATAATCAACGCCACGACTTTCCATTCGGTCAGCAGGCCCACTGATTCGCTGCATCGCGTTCTGTGCGGGCATGTCGAGTAATAAGGTCAAATCCGGTTGAAGATTCGCGTTAGCCCAACGCCCCATCTCCCAAAGCTGATTCGCCGACACGTCGCCACCGATACTTTGATACACAACGTTTGCGAGAAGGAAACGATCAGAGATGACACTGATGCCATCTGCCAAAGCGGGTCGAATCGTTGTTTCAATCATCTCGCAGCGACTCGCCATGAATAACATCGCTTCGGTCCGACGATGCATCTCCAGTTCACTGTTGAGAAGTAAACCACGAAGTTCCTGGCCGATTGGTGTGGTGCCCGGATCCCGCAAAGCGAGGACACGATGGCCAAGCTGCTCAAGACAATCGGTCAAGGATTTCATCTGCGTGGACTTTCCAACGCCGTCAATCCCATCCAGTGTGATGAATACCGGTTGTTTTAATTGATCAGTCATGGACGCCTCGGCGTATTTGAAAACTGGCTCGCCGCATCAGGCTTGCCTGTGATTGGAAAATGCTGGTAGTCAACCACAACCCAAGTACCAGATCGTGCTTCCATTCGTAAAATCAGCAGACGCAAAACACGAACATTCTGAATTTGTCCGCGTCGATCACTCACATCGACTTTGGCACTCAGCTCAACATCCGCTTCTTGCGGAAAAGTCCCTTCAATCAAATCGATGCGGCGAATCTTGTTAATCGCTGCCAAGGTAAATTGATATCGCGACAATTCAGCTCGCGCGCGATCCCTCAACTCCGGATCACCAATCACTTTGACCGCCCGTTCCGCATCATTACTCTCGACGGCATCTGCCAGTTCATAAAGCAACGACTCAATCTGCTCTCGGTCGGTTTCCCATTTCGCTGCGATCAAATGAACCACAGGAATGAGTGCCAAGAAAACGAGTCCGGACCCTGCAGCCCCGCGTTTGCCGGTTTGCAACCAACCAAAAAACAGGGCGCCTGAGCATGCCGCAAGCATCAACGAAAGAAGCATCGGCTGCTCGGCAAGCAGATTGATCATGCAGACGCCTCCGGATAATTCATTCGATAAAGGTCATTTGCGTCCACTTCGGACAGCAGCTACTTATTGGCGCTCAGTTATACACCGATTTCGCTTAACACCATTGGAACATGCAAGAGGGACACCTCAAGAGTCGCAGGGGGACGTTTTTTTTCACGAACCGCCACGACTCTGTCACGGATCACGCAAGCAACCTAAACGAGGCGTTTCATCGCTGCAAACGACATTTGAAATTGCCGGTCCTGCAGCGTTGATGATTCCTGATCAGATCCAAGATTCTCGCTCGACTAGCCGAAGTCAACCAACCACCCGCCAAGAAAAAAGGTGATGCCTTTGACTTCCGTCAGACATCACCTCGTTCTAACACCGTAATTCGCAAAGCGTATTCGGTGGGTCACCGCTGGCGGAACAGAGGTCCACCATAGAGGGCTGTGTCACCCAGGTTTTCCTCGATTCGCAACAGTTGGTTGTATTTTGCCATTCGGTCACTTCGGCTGGCCGAACCGGTTTTGATCTGACCTGTCGAAAGGGCAACTGCCAGATCTGCGATCGTTGAATCTTCGGTCTCGCCACTTCGATGACTCGAAATGGACGTGTAGTTATTGCGTGAGGCAAGCTGAATCGAATCGATGGTCTCTGTCAGCGTCCCGATCTGGTTCACCTTGATCAAGATACTATTGGCAATGCCTTGATCAATGCCCCGTTGAAGCCGTTCGACATTGGTCACGAACAAATCATCACCGACCAGTTGAACGGAATCACCAAGCTTGGTGGTCAGCTTTTTCCAAGTATCCCAATCGTCCTCGGCGCAACCATCTTCGATACTGCAGATTGGGTACTTACTGCACCAGTCGGCAAGGAAGTCAACCATCTCGTCACCACCGAGTTGATTACCATCGATGGAATACTTACCAGAGTCACTGTCATAAAACTCGGTGGATGCTGCATCCAAAGCAATCCAAACCTGCTCGCCGGCTTTGTATCCCGCCTGGTCGATTGCTTGCAGGATGACATCCAGAGCCTCCTGATTGCTCTTCAGATCGGGGGCAAATCCGCCTTCGTCACCGACTGCAGTGTTGTAGCCTTTTGAGGAGAGAACTTTCTTGAGGTGGTGAAAAATCTCCGTTCCTGCCCTGAGAGCATCACTGAATCGCTCAAAGCCAAGTGGCATCACCATGAATTCTTGAATATCGACCGAGTTATCAGCATGCTCACCACCGTTGATGATATTCATCATCGGCGCGGGCAATAGCCTTGCACCTGCACCACCGAGGTAGCGATACAGTGGCTGACCGGTTGCCTGTGCAGCAGCGTGTGCACAAGCAAGAGAGACGCTAAGAATGGCGTTCGCCCCAAGATTTTTCTTGTTCGGCGTGCCATCCAACGCGAGCATTGCAGCATCCAGACCCGCTTGATCGGTTCCCTCCATGCCCTGCAACGCACCAGCAATCTTGTCGTTCACATTGGCGACAGCTTGCGAGACGCCTTTTCCCATGAAAATCGATTTGTCGCCGTCTCGTAGCTCCCATGCTTCATGCGCACCGGTGCTTGCACCGCTTGGAACAGCAGCACGCCCAAAGCTGCCGTCGCTTAGCAAAACTTCAGCCTCAACGGTGGGATTTCCGCGACTGTCGAGAATCTGTCGTGCGTGGATGGCTTCAATCAACGTCATGGGGACCTCAGTTTGAAATAGTCAGTAGTAATGGTTCAAATTGGATGTTGGGGGTGCATTTTGTTCCATGCTCGCTTCAATGCCTACCCGGCATCACGACCTTGACCGGGCATCTAACCGCTTGAAATTGGATTTGTGCTGCAACAAAGCTCACTTTCCTCCAATTCGATACCTCCTCAACCCAATTTTCCTAAAACTGATCACCTCTCGCTGTGGTGATAAAATTGAGAAAAATTGTCCACTCGGGAGCACGGCTCAATCGATTTTTCGTCAACGATCAGCTCATGTCAAAATGACTCGGCTTTTGAGGCAGTTTCCGTCTCGACGTGGACCTTTCACGCGATATCCTCGCCTTTCCGTTGCACAGGAATCCATCGACTGAAATCGCCAAAGCACGCGAAATCACCGAACGATGGAAACTCTATCGATGGAGCGATGCTTGGCCACGCCCCCCTCGGGCGATGGAGTGCATCCGGAATAGATCGCTTCTGGTTTTCATCGCTTTTTCCAATGCGAGGTGACCTCAGCGATCACTTTGCCCGAGGTGAATCAGGGCAAAGCGGGGCAGCTTTCCTTGTCATCCCTGCCAACGACGACAATTTTTCTGTAACTTTCCTGCAACCTCACTGAAGCGAAAACACCGTATCATGGCGCCGAAGGGCGTCATCATTCTGTCCTACCCCAGTATTTTCAACTTGATTGGATCGGCTGCCTGAGATGTTTACCGGACTTGTAGAGACCAAGGGGCGAGTCACCGAAATGCTCGAGCAGCCACCGGGCTATCGTTTCACCATCGCCTCTGGCGTCGTTGCCGAAGGTGTAAAAATTGGCGATAGCATCTGCATCAATGGTTGCTGCCTGACTGTTATCGCAATCAAAGGGGAAATGCTAGATTTTGAGGCGGGTGAGGAAACGCTCTCTCGGACAAATCTTGGCAAAATCGGCATAGGTTCCAGCGTCAATCTTGAACGCTCGCTCGCGGTGGGCGATCGTCTCGGTGGACATTATGTCACCGGCCATGTGGATGCTTTGGGAACGCTGATCGAGCGTCGCGATGACCCACCATGGGCACACCTGCGATTCCGGTTACCTTCAAAACTAGCATCCCAAGTTGTCAGCAAAGGCAGCATCGCAATCGATGGGATTAGCTTAACCGTTGTCGATGCTGATCAAGACTCTTTTTCTGTCGCATTGATCCCTCACACTTTACAAGTCACCACACTGGGCGAACGTGCCATTGGTGATTCAGTGAACTTGGAAACAGATGTCCTCGCAAAGTATGTCGAACGTAGTCTCCAAATGAACTCCACCAACGCAACAGGACCTCAGCCTTGAGCGATTCGCGTCAAACCGCTACTTACCTTTCAAAACGTCTAGCAGCCGCTGGCCTGAGGCCCGTCTCTCGATTTGGCCAGAACTTTTTAATTGATCTGAATCTGGTTGACCTGATTGCTCGCTCGGCCGATTTGCGGAAAACAGATGTCGTGCTAGAAATCGGCACGGGCGTTGGATCGCTGACGACACGCCTTTGCGATCAAGCCGGTGCCGTCCTGACTGTCGAGATTGACAACAATCTGCACCGCCTTGCAAGTGAAGAACTCGCTGGACGACCCAATGTTCGCCTGATTCATGGTGATGCTCTTCGAAATAAGAACTCGCTGCGTTCTGACCTGATGGAGCAAATACAGGATGCCATGCAACGCATCGGATCCGAAGCAAGATTCCTACTGGTCGCTAATCTTCCTTACAACGTAGCCACGCCGATCATCAGTAACCTGCTGCACGAAACACCAACTCCCGACACCATGGTGGTGACGATACAAAAAGAACTAGCCGACCGAATCATTGCCACGCCGGGAAACAAAGATTATGGCGCTTTGACTGTCTGGATCCAGTCGCTCTGCAAAGCCGAGATTGTTCGCATTCTTTCACCAAAGGTATTTTGGCCTAGGCCCAAAGTTAACTCGGCAATCATTCGACTGGATCGTCTTCCCGGTGCTCGCGAAAAATTTGCTGATGTGGCTCATTTTCACCGTACCGTTCGGTCGCTTTTCTTTCATCGTCGCAAGTTCCTTCGCAGCGTGGTTATCAGTGCAATGAAAAACTCGCTCAGTAAATCGCAGGTCGATGAAATCTTACAACGATTGGAATACGACGAAACTTCTCGCGCCGAGCAACTCTCAATTCAACAAATTCAAGACCTGGCTGAAGCCTTGCGAGTTGCGGAAATCGAATCCTCCTGATCACTTTCCTTGACTGAAGCATCCTCCGAATCGTGGCGGAACAGTCTCACCTGAATCGATGCGATCACGGTACCTGAAACGCAAACCATCATGTTAGGTTCTGAAATTCATTACAACGGATTTGAAAGAGACCATTGATCAGAACTCTCGTGCGTGACGACCTTGAGTCGCTGTCAACCAAGCTTTAAAAATCATCCCGTTACGACTCCATTGAATTCACACTCGGTGGCACTGTTTATTGACTGAACATCGGCCATCGATTCATCGGACGATTTTCCTTGCGAGTTAACTTCACGCGCGCGATTCACCTTCCCTAACGGGTCGGGCAACCGCCCAACCCTGAGCTCGTCTGCCGTCAATGAATTTGGAGCTCAGAAAACTCAAATGAGCCCGAGACGATGACCTTGCCATCGCCGAGTTCTCTCCGCTGAGAAAAATGGCCTCTGGAGGTAGCTTCGGATTGGATAATCTGAGACTTCGAGTTACCCAAATGTCCCCTTGGGAACTTTCATCTTTCCACTTTTTATTCCAACCAGTTCGTTGAATGACGGAAACGAATTCTTGAGTCAGCGTGAGTCCACAACGATGCACAGCCATTCAGATTGGAGATGCAGGATGGCACGGATCTTTGAAATCAATGCCTGGATAACCAAAACGGATTCTCCGGCGTTATCAACAGATAGACGTTCCACGTGCAAAGTCATGTTCAGGCCTTACGAGCAGACGGAAGCAACAACAAAAAGCTGAATCAGGCTTCTTGAACCCGAGCAAACAGCCCGTTTTCCAATGATTGAGAAAGGACGGTGCAGGCGGCATGCTGAAAAAATTTCGCAGTCCACTACTGTCGTCAAAGAAAAAACGGCAAACCTGAGCCCTCAAACATCGCTCAGCCCCTCGTTTTGTGGAACCACGAAAAGCCTGCCAGCGTCGAAGGGATGACGAGGACAGAAAGTTGCGAGTAGGACGCCCCCTTGTTTAGGGAGTGATTACTCGTCAAGCCAAACTGCCGGAATGACCAGATTTTTAGACACTGTCAAAGCGGAGAGCCCCCAAAAGGCAAACTGCAATGGTTAGAGAAACCACTGCTCATTGACTAAGCTAACAGGAGACCCGCTGCAATCCCGGCACCCCCAAGGCGATTCAGCGTTAACCGAGGTCGAAACGGCTAGCTGCCTCCCCTCAATGTTAAATGGTAACGGTTGTAGGGAATTGACTGTTTTCAAGGGTCCTGAATGCCGACTCAGAAGAAGGGTTTTCGTTGCCAAAATTTTGAATTCAGCCTGAAATCACGACCCGCTAGTTCGCCTTGCCATCATTTGCAACGTGGCGACGACTGCCGCCCCTGCCCACCATCTCGTCAATCGAAAGCGTATCCATGTCGTTCAATGCCGACCATCGCAGCCTCCGCAAACGCATCAGTAGCATGATCTGGGGTGAAGGGATGTTTTCGGGAAAAGAGGAAAAGAGTGATTCCAAGAAGAGGCACTTGCTTCTTGAGACGCTCGAGAAGCGTGCCCTGTTGGCAGGTGACGTTGAATTACTTTTCACGGACAATTCGGACGCATCGGGAATCGCGGAGGAGAACACCGCTGAAATTGCCAGTTCCCCTTTTGGCGGTCAACTTGAATTTTCCGGCCAAGCCGAGGGCGAGGCAGCTCCTGATTTGGTCCAGTTTGCCAAAGATTTGACCACCGCTGGCGTGAAGTTCTTTGGAGCGGCCTGGTGCTCATTCTGCACGGACCAGAAGCAGCTCTTTCAGGACGGGGGAGAGTTCCTGCCGTTCATTGAAGTGAGCAATCCGGACCGATCTCTCAACGCCACCGGCGTCGCAGAGAATATCGAAACCTTTCCGACTTGGGAATTCCCTGACTCCAGTCGCGAGACAGGAGTCCTTAGCCTGCAAACACTCAGCGATCGAAGTGGCGTTGCAATTGCGCAAAGCGAGTTACCATCCTTCCTAGCCATTGGGGACCAGATCGCAGAGATCGGCTCTCCGTTACACATTCCGGTCGATGCCTACTCTCCGACAGGCGAGGCATTGACGGTGACCGTGTCGGTGGATGACCCCAGCCTTCTTGAAGCGACCGTTCTTTCGGGCAATCGCTCGATTCGGATCAACCTCGCCGGCTATGACGACATGGTTTTCGAACTTTTTGAACAGCGTGCAGAAACCGCTTCGGGGCGTGTGATCGCGCTGGCTGAGGACAATTTCTACGATGGCATCATCTTCCATCGTGTTGTTGATGGCTTTGTTATTCAAGGTGGTGACCCGACCGGAACGGGAACAAGCGGCTCAAACTTGGGGACTTTTGACGATGACTTCCATCCCGAACTGCAACACAATCGCGAGGGTGTTCTCTCGTTTGCAAAATCATCGGACGACACAAACAACTCGCAGTTTTTTGTAACGGAGGTACCCACCCGTTTTCTGGATTTCAACCATTCTGTATTTGGCCAATTAGTTGAGGGCTTTGATGTCCGCGAAGCAATCAGCCAAACTGCAACCAACTCATCCAGCCGACCCATCAATGATGTCACCATGACAACCGTCGATGTTTTCGATGACACCGAGAACAGCGTGGTGATGCTGAAACCGACCGGAGCGGGATCGGGGACAACCGCCGTTACCTTCACCGTGACAGATCAAAGTGGCAATGTCGCGACGGAGACCATTCAGGTTTCAGTGACGGCCGACTCGTCCAACAGCCAGCCCTACCTCAGTGACATTACCTCTCCGATCACGTCATCGATCAATACACCAGCAGAACTTCAACTCAGCAGCGTTGACATTGAGGGTGACGCGGTCAGTTACTTCGCACAATCGTTATCCAGTGCCTCAAATGGGTCAGTCTCCGTTGATGCAAATACCGGTCTGGTGACCGTCACACCCGCCAACGACTTCATCGGGACCATCACCGTACAAGTTGGCGTCGCTCCAGGTCCCGGCGTCACCGGAAACGGAGTCAATGACTCCGATACGCAACGTGTTTCCTTCGTCTTTGAAGCCAACTCTCTGCCGGCACCCAGCGCCATTGACCTCTCCTCCGGCAGCGATTCAGGCACTAGTTCAACGGACAACATAACGAACAACGGCTCACTTGCTTTTTTAGTGTCGGGCGTCACCAGTGGAGCGACGGTCACCATCATCGACACCACGACTTCAACGGTGGTTGGCACGGGTACGGCAACTGATGCCAACGTCATCATTACGACCAACAATATCGCGGCTCTTGGTGACGGTTCTTACCAGTTAGCTGCGTACCAATCCATCGGAAACACTTTCAGTCCTGACTCGCCAACATTGAAGGTCATCTATGACACCACGCCACCGGCGTCAGTGATTGGCAGCGCGGCGACTCAAGCCAATGTGGGTCGCCCCTTTAGTACCGACTTAATCAGCAACGAAGAAGGCAGCGGAATTACCTACTCGGTCAATAATCCACCCACGGGACTTTCGATCGAGCCATCAACGGGGGCCATCAACTGGACTCCGGTTGGAAGCCAACTGGGCGATCACTCACTTGAAATTGTCGTTACCGACACCGCTGGGAATCAAAGGACAGAAACCCTCACCATCACCGTTGGTGAAGCACCCACCGCGGAAGTTCGCCTGGACATCACCGACACCGATGGCAACGCGATTTCCACCGTGGCAGTCGGTGAAACCTTCCTCGTGAAAATGGTCGCCATTGACGCAAGAGCGTTCTCCCAACCCGGGATCTACGGCGCCTATGCAGACATCATTTTTGACCCAGCCCTGATCCAGCCGGATGCGGTGAACCCAATCCAATACGATAGCGGGTTCGGCCTCCTACAAAAGGGAACCGTCCAAACCAATCAGATTGATGAACTCGGCGCAGTTAGTAGCTCAATAGTGGCCTCGAATGTCGCAGAGAGTCACATTGCCACCCTGCGATTTACAGCCATTTCCGGCGGAACGGTCAATCTGCGCAGTGAACCTGCGGACGACGTGAACAGCGAATTCCTGATGTTCGGCATTGACGAACAAATCGCCGCCTCTGCAATCAACTACGGCAGCACCAATTTGACGATTGGACAGAGCTTTTCTGTCGCTGATGACCAGATCACCATGGCAGAAGATTCGTTGTCGACCGAAATCGACGTACTTTCGAATGACCAAGTCCTGTCAGGAACTGGTGCCTTGACCGTGATCTCGATTACGCAACCAACCGATGGCGGTACGGCCACACTGGATTCGGGGGTCGTCTCCTTCACACCGCTAGCAGACTTTTTTGGTTCTGTCGATTTCACCTACCGAGTCAGTGATACTCAAGGCATTCAGCAAACCGGCAACGTCACGGTAACCGTCGAACCGGTCAATGATCCTCCAAGCGGGATCCCTGACACGATCACCGTGAACGAGAACTCAGGCAACAACTTTCTTAACGTCTTGATCAATGATTCCGTGCTGCCCGATTCAGACGAAACGTTGCGGGTTGTCAGTCTTTCGCCAGCAGGAACGACTGACAACGGTGGATCCATCACGATCGCCCCTGATGGTGCCGGTGTTTTCTACCAACCAGCAACCGACTTTTCCGGTACTGACTCATTCACCTACACCGTCAGCGATGGCTCACTCGAGGAAATCGTGAACGTCTCGGTGACCGTTACCAATCCTGACAATCCGCCAACAGCCAATGACGATACATTCAACATCACCGAGGATGATGCGGAAAGCAGCTTGGATATCCTTGCCAACGATTCGCAGGATGTCGATGGACAAGCCTTCATCATTGAGTCAGTTGGAACCCCTGACGCTGGTGGGAACGCACGCATCTCTGAGGATGGACTCGAGTTCTATTATCAACCCGCAGCCAACTTCAATGGCACCGAATCCTTCACTTATCTCCTTCGTGATTCGGGAGGTGGATCAGCGGCAGGAACGATTACCGTTAATGTTCAGTCGGTTAACGATGCTCCACCGGCCACTGACCTAACATTCACGCGCAACCGTGGTGGCGACAACCAAGAACTCTTGACGATTGCGGACCTGCCAACGAACCCAGACGCGGGCGAAACCCTCACCATCACCGTACAAGCAACCACGGCCGCAAATGGGGTTGCCCAGGTGGAACCGATAACGCAAACCATTCTCTATACGCCGCCCATTGATTTTGTCGGCACCGACACCATCAGTTACACCGTTTCCGATGGCAGTGATTTAACAAGCTCTGGGACCATTACTGTCGAGGTCACCGATTACGAACCCCGAGTGATCCAACTCACGCTGCCTCAATCACCTAGTGAACTCACCATCGCTGAGGTCACCTTGCAGGGAACGGACCTCTCAGGAAACTCTGTCCAAGAAACCATCGACTATGGCGACGATGCTGCGACATTCGACGATCTCATGCCTGGCCAATACACGATTCGCATCCCGGCAATTCCCTTCTTTCAAAATGCGGAACAACCCAAAGAGATCCCAGTCAGCAGTGACTCAGACGATGGCGATACGACTGTCGAATCAGGCATTGGGCGTCTGCGTCCTGAATTTATCTCGATCCGAGACTGGCTAAGGTCCACCCCCAAGAACTCAATTCTTACCGCGATTGCCCCTGGCCAATCCAGCGTCATGGTATCCGAATCTTCCCAAGCAAATCTCAACTCACCTGATGTAAAACTGGATGGCAGCAGCTCATTAATCACGGTTGAGCACATCCAAATCTCAACGGATGAAAATTCACAATCCACTAGCACACCGGTGCGATCCACCTTTGACGCGAACGATCAATCCATCGTGCAGCGTCGTGGTGAAATCAATGGCCTTGTGCTATTCAAAATCTCGACCAACCAACTCACGTTTACCCCCGTGGGTGAAGGCACGAGTGGTGCCGAGGGTGAGCAGGCGGCCACGGCCCCTCCTCTGTCACTTCCCAATCCAAGCAATCCCGAGGGTGAATCGGTTGCTCATTTGTTTGAATCACCAAACAATCTGAATTCTGACATCAACCCGTCAAGTTCGAACGTTAACGACTTGAATGAACAAACATTGGCGTCGGTCACCGTCGCCGATATTTTTGTTCCGATGACCACCTCAGCTCAAGCCTCAAATCAGTCGCTGGCGATGCCAATGCCCGAGGGTGAGAAGTGGATTGGCAGAATTCCGAACGCCGAAACGCTGCAAAGCAATACCGGGACACAAGCGAGACCAGTGGATGCAGCACTGGAATCGATTCAAACAGATCTGGCAATCGATTCTCGCATCGAGAAAATTCTCGAGGACGACGACCTTGCTGACCAAGTCCTCGCTGACCAAACTGATCGCATCAATGCAATTGATCGAGCCATCAACCAACCCCTCTAATCACAGCGGGAGCATTGGTCTCTGAATGTCTACGAGTCCTGAGTGACCCGGATTCCTGAGTGCCCCGGATTCCTGAGTGTCTCCCTCTCACGTCGACAACAATGCCTCAAAGTCTCAGGACGCTTGGCATCCGCCTTCCCGTTTTAGTTTCGAAGTGCCCCAGCATTGAAATGCTATGGCATTGAAGTTCCATGGTATTGAAGTTCCATGGTATTAAACTTTGTGAGAATTGAGCCTGAAGTGATCAGCTACCTAATTCATCACATTTGAAGATTGATCACCTCTGGATCGATCTGCCAGAACAGCGTTCGATTCAGAGGATCCGCAGCGGTTAACGACCGACGGTTGACGTCGTGAGGCGTTCGTCCCGCCCAAGGACGATTCCGTGTAGCACTCTTGTTTGACGGAAAAAATACTGTGGCGTGGCCGAGTGAACCCTGGCCAACGTCGAATGCCGAACACAAAAGAAAGACTTAGCTTGCCAATTAAGCTCCACGAGACTTTAACGGTCAGCGTTGACCCAGCCTGATGCCACCAACCGGGACTCAAAACACGGATAAAAAGTGGTCCCATCACGAGAAGAAACCACTCAGATTCCTGACCTCAAAAGCACCTATTAAATGGATAAATTGAGTGCATTTACGGGGTGCACCCAAATTGCCTCATTCACCTAAATCGGACGAAAAGTTGGCTTTGGGGAGCCCAGAAAGTGGCCAACATCGCTTTTTCCCGTAAAAAGCAGGTAAAACGTGCCTTTTTATACCCAAAGCCGGGTTGCATGGATTGGGGGACGCACATAACACTTGCGGGCACGCAAATCGGATTACCCTTATCTGGGGCCGAGTCGACCCAACTCACCATCACAAAGGTTCACAACCATGGCAAAAGCTGCTCCTAAAGCGCCGACCAAAACTCAAATTTTGGCCAACATTGCAGAAGCAACCACACTGTCCAAGAAGGACGTTGCTGCTGTTTTCGATGCCCTTACCGGTGAAATCGAAACAGCACTCACCAAGGGTGGTCCTGGTCAGTTTGCAATTCCAGGTCTTTGCAAGATTGTTCTCAAGGACGTCCCTGCCAAGCCGAAGCGAAAAGGTCGTAACCCTGCTGACGGCACTGAAATTTGGTTGAACCCAAAGCCAGCCAGCAAGAAACTCTCGATCCGTCCTCTCAAGGGCCTGAAGGAAATGATCTAGTTTCGCTGGAAACCGAGCAACGGTTTAGCAGCTTCACCCTGACAAGATCGACGGAAGTCCTTCAATCAGGTTTGAGCGGTGTCAGCAGTCCCTGACAACTTCCCAGGCTATCCGACTCGCCTCTCCCGAATATCATGATTGCAACGCGGTTTTCACCGCCGACAAGAAAACAAAAAGCCACTCAACTGCTTGAGTGGCTTTTTTCGTTGACATGCTTCAGCAAGGGTCTTCGACCTCTCTGGCCAATCATTCGAGCCGCCGTTCGACTCGAACTGTTTGATCCTTTGAAATGGCAGGCCGTCTCAATCCTTGATCGCAAATGCCTCGCTAACACGAAAGCACTGGATCCTGAACGTGCAATAAACAGTGTTGAATCGAACTTGGAGCGGATGGGAAAACACCCCTGCCGGTGAGATGAAAAAACAACTCTTCTTGAAGGATCACGAGTTCGGAAAAACAGGAACTCGGCCTGAGTCGAACCACGCGAAACCCCGCAGCAAAATTCGTCGCGTCTTTGGATCAGGCGATGATCAGATACAGAACTCACGTTGGCAGTCAATCATTGGTATTTCCTGCTCACAGCTAACGGCGTTGAGAATCAAAGCCCTCGCTAACTTCACTGTCGGCTCAATAAGCGTCAACAAGAACCCTGCGTTACCATTTGAACATGCCGATACCCTGAACCCGTTCTTGACCATGACTTGGTGCAGCGATTCGTTCAGGTTCTAGAAATAGCAAGAACGCAAACGGGTAACGTTTTCTCTCACAATCCAACACCAACAATCAAACGAGCGAGACAGGAAATTAATTCAGTTGCCGGTCTTGGGTTGATTGATGGAGGACTCGATCTGAATCGCTTTTTTTCCCCGGAAAGCTCCCGCCCGAACTCGGTACTTGGCGACACCCTCTATCGACAATTCCATTGGATCCGACGCATTGGCTTCCGTTGAGATGACATCGCCAACGTTGAGCCCCAACAAATCCGCTGCCTTGACTTTCGATGAAGCTAAATTCACCACAAGGCTGACAGAGGTTGACTCCAAAGAGGTAGCGACGAGATTGGAATCGCCATCATTGGAGCGACAAGGCTGGTGTTCGCCCTCGACATCAATCGATGTTAAATGATCAACAAACTGTTGCGGTAAGCACAGTCGCATGAGACCGTGACGCTCTCCCATGCTAATCTCGAAGGAAATCACCACAGAATCCTCACTCGAGGTAAGTTTTTCACGCACACCAGCAGTAGCGTCAACACATTGCGGGCTAAGATTGAGCACGACTCGTTGCTTCCAATCATCCTCCAGATGCGATAGAAAATCGCTTACGAAACGTCGCATCAGGCGAGTCTCAATCTCCGAAAGAGATCGATTGCTTTGGTCATCCAAAATCGCATCACCACCAAGCATTCGATCAACGATGGAATACGCGAGTGTCGCAGATATCTCCAGTCCCCAAGCGGTATCAAAAGGGCCTGCTTTGACAATGTCGCAAAAGGAGTCTTCCCCAAGCGTTTCACCAAACTGAGACACTGTTACCTGCCTGAGTCCAGAGAGTCGCATAGCGAAATTGGTTTGCAGAACCTCTGAAAGTGAAACGCTACATCGACTTGCAAGTGATTCACTCATCGATCGCATCAAGGGAAAAGAATCGCTTGCGTCCCCCGCCTCCTCGGAGGTGTCCTCCAGGGCCTTCCTTGCGGCGATTTCAGGACTGGAGTCAATGGCGGTTGAATCACCACCGTGCGGGCGTGACCTCATTTGCGGTTCTTGGACCGTCTTCATTTCGTCAATCAAGGTTGACTGCTCATCTGACGTACCGGCTCGTGAAGGTCGATGCATTGAATCCATGACCCTTCTCAGTTCATCCGCTTGATTTTCTGGCGTTGATTCTTCAGACATTGTTTTAGCCTTTAGCGAGGTACTTTCCGAAGGTCTCAGTCCATCAATTATTTTTCGATAACTTTAACACGAGCGGGCAACGCGGATCGGCGTTGCGGCAATCATGTTCTTCACGTTGGCGAATCTAAATCATCCGTCACTGGTGCGAAGATCAACTAGCTGCCAATAATACAGTTGAGCCATCGAACCGATCCCTGATTGACGAAAGATCGAATCGCTGGCATCCAAGTGCTTGGTATCACCACACGACAAAGCACTCATTGATCGATGCACGTTGAGGATGCGCGTTGAGGGTGCTCAGCAATCGTCAGTGACGCAACAATCATCACCAACCGCAACGCGTTATGTCGACCATGAACAATCTCACTCCCTGATTTGCCCTTCGCCGTGCACGATGTATTTGTAAGTTGTTAATTCACGGAGACCACAGGGTCCGCGCGCGTGAAATTTATCTGTCGAGATACCAATTTCAGCTCCCAATCCAAACATCCCACCATCGTTAAAACGAGTACTCGCATTGACCATGACCGCAGAGCTATCGACCAATTTGGTGAACTGATTCGCCGAGGCGATCTGGTTGGTCACAATTGCATCAGTGTGATGGGAACCAAAGCGGTTGATGTGCTCTGCTGCTTCCTCCAGCGAATCCACCACCGCAATGCTGATAATTGGGCCAAGGTACTCAGTTCCCCAATCCGCCGCCGTCGCGGGGACGGTACCGGTGACTATTTTTTCTGCTCTGCTGTCAGCCCTCATCTCGATTTGATGCTTTCGCAACCGATCGGCGATCACTGGCAGTGCCTGCTCAGCAATTGACTGATGCAGGAGTAACGACTCACAGGCATTACAGACACCCATCCTTTGACACTTTGAATTTTCCACAAGTCTCGCCGCCATCTCCACGTCAGCATCCGCATCAACGTAGACGTGACAGTTCCCGTCGAAATGCTTGATCACCGGCATCGATGCCTCACTGGCGACTCGACGAATCAAGCCCTCGCCTCCACGCGGAATCGTCACGTCAATCAGATCATCCATTTTCAGGAAATGTCCCACCGCATCTCGATCGGTCGTACCGACCAGTTGCACGGCCCCCGCCGGCAATCCTTCTCTCTCGGCGGTGCGACTAAGAACCTCGACAATCGCCTGACTACTGTGAATTGCTTCCTTGCCTCCGCGCAAGATCACCGCGTTGCCGCTTTTAACACAAATCGCTGCTGCATCGGCAGTAACATTTGGCCGACTTTCGTAGATAAAAAACACCACACCCAGCGGGACGCGTGTTTTCTGGATTTGAAGCCCTCCCGGCCGAGTGAAGCCCTCGATTACCTCTCCGACGGGATCAGGTAACGCCACAATTTCTAAAAGGGCCGTTGCAATTCCCTGAATCCTCTCGGGATCCAGACGCAATCGATCGATGGTCGCAGCGGTCAAACCATTATCTACAGCCGCAGCAAGGTCCTTTGAGTTGGCTTCAAGAATCATCTCTTGTGACAAAACCAACTCACTGGCTGACCTCTCGAGCCAACGATTCTTCACCTCCGCATCAAGCGAAGCGAGCTGATAAGACGCTCGACGAGCTTTTTCGGCAACCGAGCGGCAATAGGCGGGAAGGTCCGATTCGGCGACAAAAGTAGACATATTGCTCGAAACAAAGAGGCAAACTCGGCAAGGTAAATATGTGGCGAGATTGTCGGGAATGCTGGGGCTGGGGTCAACGTTGATCCCCTCAATTGATCAACTCATGAGGTGGTAAAACCTAACGTCTCGGCGTTATGGGAATTCACTAAGTCTCAGGCAGTGACCGGGGCTTGGGTCGACGGCATTCAGGAACAAAGCCAATGAATTATTGCCACGAAGTTCACGGTCCCGAATCCGGTTGCACTTGGAAAGTGGCCAACCCAACCGCTTTGGTCAGCCGATGAGGATGGAATTTAGGCAAGAATGCCGGCAATCGCTTCGGGTTATCCCCAAGAGAATTTCTGAGCATCCTGTCGTGAATGAGGCGGATATTGATAAAAAACACTCGCCGGCTCATGCCGTTGCACTCACCGGAAGGTCAGGACAATCCTGATTTCCCGAAAACTTGCGACAAACGGTTTTTAGGTTCAGGCAAATCGCTTCACGAAAACCAGCCCAACGGCGTTGACGCGAAACCGATTTCTGCGAAACTTTGCGTCAGCCAGAAGAGCTTTGTCTATGCGGCCGTGGCGGAACTGGCAGACGCGCTAGGTTGAGGGCCTAGTGGGAGTTAATCCCGTGGAGGTTCGAGTCCTCTCGGCCGCACTGAATGAACCCCGTGAACAGCGGGGTTTTTTCATGTCTTGACCGAATCCTTGGTCGCGTCATGATTCCCCGACGACTTCCGCGCTCGGGTGGTCCGCCATGCCCTGCAAATCGAACAACATTCCACCCATGTTCAACGGACACTGACAGGACAAGCGAGCACTGCAATCGGCGGGCTCTGTACAGATCAAGCCCTGACTCGGGCCAAATGAATCGCAAGCTTTCGAAGTTGTGCAACCTTCGTCAATTTGAGGTGACCTCAAGGGAGGTCTTCTTCCAAATCCCCGCTTTAGCTAGGACGACCTTGAACCCTCAGTTGGGCAATTGGCACCGCTCAAAATGCCGAAGCCAGCAAGCCAGAGCCAGCAAGCCAAAACGCTCAAAGACTCCTTCACTTTTCAACAAGTGATTGGGCATTTTTTTTCGCACGCGAGATCAAGCCAGGAAAGACAGAACGTGAAAAAAAATCTCGAGAATGAATTTCACTTTATCATTCAATTAACGACCAATCTGATCCAGATTTGCCCGCAGGAACTGGTAAAATCCGACGGGCTTCTCTCGTAAGCCTGGGAACTCTTTTGCCACATTGAATCGCTCAACGTACCGAGTATTTTTTGCGAATTAAGCGCAAGACAGGCAGAAGGCGGGCAGCCATAATGACGTGGTCGTTTTCCAACGACACAATCAGTCAACACATGGAAATCCACGCCAGAAAACAGGTACCTTGATGCTTCCCGATCTTCCTTTTTAATTTTTGGTAGTTCGCGTCTCGGCGTTGTTGCCGTTAACGTGAAGGATCATTCCTTACCAGGAACCATAAACTTAGATGCAAAAAGTTATCCACTTCTCGATTTTTTCGCTTCAATGTTTTGTTGGACTCACCGGCATCGCCTTTGCACAACAAACACGACTCGACATTGATTTCGATCGTGACATTCGCCCCATACTGTCGGACCGTTGTTATGTTTGCCACGGCCCAGACAGTGGCACGCGCGAAGCCGATTTACGATTGGACTTAAAAGAATCAGCCAACGCGGTCCTTGTCGCGGGAAGACCCGAAGCGAGCGAACTGATCAACCGTATTTTCTCAAAGGATGCGGATGAATTAATGCCGCCGCCGGATTCCAACCTTTCGGTCTCGGCCGAAGAGAAACAGTTGCTTTCAGACTGGATAGCTCAGGGAGCTTCGTGGAAAAAACATTGGGCGTTCGAACCACGCATTCAATCTGACCCTCCGATCGTCGATTCTCTTGATCGTGCGAGCAACGAGATTGATCTCTTCCTGTTATCACAACTTGAATCCAAGGGACTGAGCTTCTCTGAGCTAGCTCCTCGTGAAAAATTGATTCGCCGTGTCACCCTGGACTTGACTGGATTGCCACCAACACTGGCAGAAATTGATGCGTTCCTGGATGACCACAACCCCGATGCGTTCAGCAAAGTCGTGGATCGCCTGATGCGATCTGAACACTATGGGCAGCGAATGGCCTCTGACTGGATGGATGTCGCCCGATACAGTGATACTTACGGGTACCAGGTCGATCGTGATCGTTATGTTTGGCCGTGGCGAGATTGGGTGATTGGTGCCTTCAATTCAAACCTGCCATATGATCAGTTCGTGATCGAACAAATCGCTGGAGATTTACTGCCCCAAGCAACTGATGACCAAATTTTGGCCACAACCTTCAATCGTTTGCATCCTCAAAAGGTTGAGGGTGGAAGTGTGGAGGAAGAGTTTCGTGTTGAGTATGTCGTGGATAGAACACAGACCTTTGCCACCGCTTTCATGGGACTCACACTCGAATGTGCAAGATGCCATGACCACAAGTACGATCCCCTTTCGCAAAGGGAATATTACCAACTGTTTTCCTATTTCAATAACATTGACGAGTCGGGGCTCTATTCGTACTTCACCAGTTCGGTGCCGACGCCAACACTGGCAATGCTGAGTGATGACCAAAAGTCCAAAATCAGCGACTTAAAGTCACAACTTGAAAAACTGAACGAACCTGAACGCAGCGACTTACTCGCGTTGTCCGATGCAGAACTGATAGAGAAAGCATTGCGGACCAACGGTGACGCACCAATTGAAACCGTTGATTTCAACACGACTGCTGGCAGCAATCAAAAAACAACCGATCGCCATGGGCGACCCGCAGTCAAGTTAACTGGTGACGATGCAATCACGTTAAAAACGGGAAATTTCAAGCGATATGCTCCGTTTTCAATCAGCCTTTCCTTGAGCACTCCTGATGCAAAACAGCGGGCGGTTGTTTTCCATCGCTCAAGGGCATGGACCGATGCTGGTAGCCGCGGCTATCAACTACTCATCGAAGATGGCAAATTGAGCGCGTCATTGATTCATTTCTGGCCAGGCAACGCCATCAGCGTAAGGACCAAGCAGGCGATTACCGTAAATCAATGGATTGATGTTGCGGTGACCTATGACGGCAGCATCTCTGCAAATGGAATCTCCATCTTTGTCGATGGAAATCGAGTCGAGACCGAAGTCGTTAAAGACAACTTGACAAAAAACATCACCGGTGGTGGTGGTGACACGATCGCAATTGGCGCAAGATTCCGAGATCGCGGATTCACCAACGGAGAAGTTTCAGCGTTCGAAGTTTTTGATCGACAACTTTCGGATCTCGAAATCGCTATGAAATCGGGCGGACAGACCATGACCGATCAATTGCAAAGCGAAGCCAATCTCTCGGGATCGATCAAAGCGATGCTGGTCCAGCATTTAACCCTGAATGCCTCCGACGAGCATGGCGAGTTCCGGGAAAAACTAGCATCCACTAGAGCACAACTCTGCACTGCCCTTGATCAGTCAACAGAGATCATGGTGATGCGTGAGTTGCCACAATCCAAGGATGCATTTGTCCTTCATCGCGGTGAGTACAACCAGCGATCGGAAAAAGTAGCGGCAGCCACACCTAAAGTGCTCCCAGCCATGGATGAGTCTCTGCCCAACAATCGACTTGGACTGGCGAAGTGGTTAACCGATCCCGACCATCCACTCACCGCTCGGGTGGCGGTCAACCATTATTGGCAATTGATTTTTGGTGATGGGATCGTGAGAACGCCTGAGGATTTTGGTAGGCAGGGAGCCTTACCAACCCATCCAGAACTGCTCGATTGGTTGGCACACGATTTTGTTACCCACGGCTGGGACGTGAAACGACTACTGAAGCAGATGGTTATGTCGACGGCTTATCAACAATCAAGCAAGGCGTCGAACGACCTGTTGAAAATGGATCCAAACAATGAACTACTGGCTCGCGCCCCCTCTTACCGATTGCCAGCAGAGATGTTGCGAGACAACGTTCTGGCAGTTAGTGGTCTGCTGGTTGATAAAGTGGGCGGTCCTCCAGTGAAACCCTATGAGTTGGCAGCCTCCTTCAAACCCTCGACGCCCGATAAAGGCGAAGGCTTGTATCGGCGGTCGATTTATACGTATTGGAAACGCACGGGCCCGGCCCCCGTGATGATGACACTCGATGCCGCCAAACGGGATGTCTGTCGCGTCAAACGCGAACGCACCTCATCTCCACTGCAAGCATTAGCAATGCTCAACGGGCCGCAGTTTGTTGAAGCATCTCGCGCGTTGGCCCAGCAATTACTGGATCAGCATGGCAGCAATGCGGATAAAAAAATTGCGACGGACATGTTCAGGATCCTAACCAGTCGCCAGCCTGACCAACGCGAAACCGAAGTGATTCAGCGATTGTACACGACCCAATATGAACACTTCTCCACTCATCTTCATGCGGCGCAAAGTTACCTTTCCAACGGGCAATTCGGTCATTACACCAAGCCAAGCACAGAGGTCCGACTGCCAGCGAACCAACACGATTTCCGACTGGGATCCACACCTAACGGTCAGGAGAAGTTTGCGGGCGAATTCGGTCGAGCAAGCGTCTTTGCCAAGCCATTGAATAAGTCTGCGGTGAAAAGCTTAGCAGCCTTGCCGTACGACCAAGCCCTCGCCGGTGAAATGAAGCCGGTCATTTCCAATTTCCTACCTTCTTCCCAAGACGGTGAAACCTTTCACAAAACGTCATCACTTGAATTTCCGAACGGATTAACTTTGGAGGCGTGGATTAAACCGACATCTTCTGGTGGAGGACGCCTTTGGGACAAAATAACTCCCGGTCAGGCCAATGGTTTGCTCTTGGATCTGCACGGTGGTTTGCGTTTCATTTGCGGCGACACGGTCGTGATGGCCGATCATGCTCCTTTGGCTGGCCAATGGACGCATGTCGTCTGCACAGCAAACTTCGAATCAGGACAGATCCGGTTCTATCTTAATGGTGAACCGGCAGGGGCAACGGATGAATTCCAAAATGACAGGACAAGTGAATCACTCGCTTCCATCGCGGCGTGGGCCAGTGTCGCCAACACGCTGATTAATCATGATGAATGCGTCACCAAACGGTAAGAAATCAATGTATCCGAAATGCACAGGCTTTGACCCCTCATGGGGCATGCCACGCCGTCAGCTCCTTAATGGGTTTGGGATGGGGATGGGTGCTATTGCCTTGTCAGATTTGCTCGCTTCCCAGACACAGGCTGCGGAAATCCCAAGCCTTGTCGGTGGCGCACTGTCCAGAACTCATCATGCGGCGAAAGCGAAACGCGTCATTTTCTTGTTTCAAAGCGGCGGTCCCTCGCAAATTGATCTATTGGATCACAAGCCTCACTTGAACAAGGTCCATGGCGAGCAATTACCCGATTCTGTTCGAAAAGGACAACGACTGACCGGAATGAGTGGCAACCAGTCGAGTTTGCCGCTGGTGGGCTCACCGTTCAAGTTCCAGCAGCATGGTAAATCAGGACAATGGTTAAGCGAGTTGCTACCGCACACTGCTGGCATCGCGGACGAAATGTGCATTGTTAACTCGATGCATACCGAGGCGATTAACCATGGACCGGGCGTGACGTTCATCCAGACGGGATCACAGTTTCCGGGTCGACCCAGCATGGGTGCATGGCTGAGTTACGGCCTCGGAACCGCGAATCAAAATCTGCCGGCATTTGTGGTGATGGTGACCAAAAATAAAGGTGGCCAACCATTGGTATCCCGGCTTTGGGGTAGTGGCTTTCTGCCAGCCAAGCACCAGGGAGTGCGATTCCGTTCGGGTAAGGATCCCGTTCTGTACCTGAACAATCCCGAGGGAATTGACTCCGTGAGTCGAAAGCGAATGCTTGATGCGTTGGAACAACTGCACCAAATTCAGCTGGACCAACATAACGATCCCCAACTGGAGACACGAATCGCCCAGTACGAATTGGCCTTCAAAATGCAATCCTCTGTCCCCGAGGTTGTCGAGGTTGCCGGCGAGACAAAAGAAACACTTGACCTCTACGGCCCCGATGTCAGCAAGCCCGGCTCTTACGCAGCAAACTGCTTGCTCGCACGACGACTTGCCGAACGTGGTGTCCGTTATATCCAGCTTTATCATCCCGGCTGGGATCAGCACGGCGGCCTGCCCGGAGGACTTCGCAATCAGTGTCGAGAAACAGACCAAGCGTCTGCGGCATTGGTCATGGATTTAAAACAGCGCGGAATGCTCGAAGACACTTTGGTTGTTTGGGCGGGAGAATTTGGCAGGACGAATTACTGCCAAGGGCAACTCAACGGAAACCAGTTCGGCCGAGATCATCACCCTCGCTGTTATTCCATTTGGATGGCCGGAGGTGGCATCAAGCCCGGCATCTGTTTTGGAAAGACGGATCAATACGGATATAATATTGAGGAGAATGGAGTGCACGTCCATGACCTGCAAGCCACCATCCTCCACCTGCTAGGAATTAACCACGAGCGACTGACTTACCGACACCAGGGAAGACGTTACCGGTTGACCGATGTTCATGGCGACGTCGTCAGTCCGATTCTGGCATGACTGGACTGCCCCAGAATTCACCGACAAAATCAGCTTGGATTCATTCGCTTGTTCAGTTGCGTTTGGCCATGAAACCAAATCGATTCAACCTTCAGTAGTACGTAAAAAAAACATGATTGAGCGGATCACTGCGAAGACCAATAAAAGATTGCGATCAAGTTGTTTCGAATCATTGCGGGCCTCTCGATACCGGACCGCATGCCTTGTCGTGTTACTGAACCTGCTTTGGATTGTTCCAAGCCAAGTTCAAGTGTCAGCGAATGACTTCAAAGATCCTCAAGCTGACCGTTACGGCTTGCCGGAGGTACCGGACGGTTTCGAGGTCACCATCTTTGCCAAGGAACCGATGGTTCGGCAGCCGTGTTCGATGGCATTCGATGCTCGCGGGCGGCTTTTCGTCGGGATGGGACCACAATATCGCAAGCCAACTCCAGAAACCCCCGGCGATAGTGTTGTCATTTTGTCGGACACGACCGGTGATGGCACGGCGGATCACAAACAAGTCTTTGCAACCGGGTTCAATGCTGTGCAAGCTTTAGCATGGCACGGACAAGATCTCTGGGTTGCCAATGCACCCGACCTAACCGTGGTTCGTGACCTGGATGGTGATGATGAGGCGGATGAATATGTCCGCATCTACACAGACCTTGGCAATCTGGAGCATGGATTACATGGCCTGAACTGGGCACCTGATGGCAAGCTGTACATGAGCAAGGGCAACTCCAAAGGATTGACCCTCCCTGATCGCCTCGCACCAAAACCGTTTCGGGAATTATGGGGCGTTGATAGCCCCGCCAATGCACCGGACATGCCAGAGCCAAAGGTGTTCACAAAAGACACCTACCAACGCAGCTTTCATGACCCGAACGATGATTGGGGATTGGATGGCGGTGTGTTGCGATGCGATGATGGCGGTGCCAACCTGGAGATTGTGTCGCGCGGCTTCCGCAATCCTTGGGACATCACAGTGGACAGCCAATTCAACTGGCTAGGAACTGACAATGACCAGACAGGTGGCGACCGTATCATCATGCCTTTTTATGGTGCCCATTTTGGCTGGAACCACCCATGGAGTGCACATTGGTCACCAGAGCCTCATCAGCCGTCCGCCCCGGTGAGCGGCCCCCTCTTTGAAGGTTCGGGAACTGGAATCATTTTTGGTGACGGATTGAAATTTCCGCCTCGATACCGAAAGGCGTTTTTCATCAATGATTGGTTAAACAAGACCACTTATGTGTGGCGTCCTGAATGGGATGGAGCCTTGATGCGACCTGCCTCCGGTAAATGGGAACCCTTCGTCGTAGGCGGTGACTCGCTTTTCCGCCCCACGGATCTTGAGGTTGGTGCCGATGGAGCTTTGTGGATTCTTGGGTGGAGTCGTGGGTATGGTGCCGAATGGAAGGATGGACAACTGACCAATGAAGGCCGCGTGTACCGCATCGCAAAAAAAGACACGTCAACACCTCGTCAAGCCACTAACCCCTCCGTGTTGCCAGAGCAATCCGTGCTTGAGCTCGTGCAGCAGTTTTCATCGCCCCTGCCAGTGCATCGCATCGACGCTCAGGATGAATTGGTCCATCGCGGAAAACCGATCACCCAAGAACTAATCAATATCCTGAATTCTGATTCACTCACAGAGATGCAGCAAACATGGACCCTCTGGGCACTGGGGCGAATCGCCGTGAACCAACCAGATCTTGATGCTTTCTTCGAGCGAATGTTAACTCATGATAAACCAAGCGAAGCAAAAAATCGTTTCAATCAAAGACTACAGGCAATTCGAATTTTGGCATTTCGGTCGCGCGAAGCAAAAGTCCCACGTCCGCTCCCCGCCGCGTTGATCCATACACTGAATGACCCCGAGCCTCGAATTCGATTTGAATCGGTTCAGGCTTTGTACCAAGCTGACTGCAAACTGTATGTCCCGCAATTACTCGAGGCTATCGCCAAAGAAAAGGACACCACGGTTTTCTATACAACATGGAAGGCGTTAAAAAAGTTATGCACGAGCGAGGATCTGCGAACGTTGCAAAATGATTCCCGTGATGCGGTTCGTCGGGCCGCATTACTGGCGTTGCTGGAATCACACGAAATCGACCAAGCGGAGGTGCAAGCCGCTGCAACCGACAGCGACATAGCAACTCGCGCGATCGCCTCAACATGGCTTGACAAAGTTGCTAACGGCGGTGAGGAATTAATCATCAAGGGACGCCCACTTGGACAACCTGGCATCTCAACCATCTCCGACTCGGGACAGGTGACTCGCACCGTCAAAATGCCGTCGGTCTCGGTGGTTCGTAACCTACGTGCGCAAAGCGACGAGACTTATCGTTTCCAGCCCAGTGGTCTGATGCGGGGTGCAAAAGCCTACAGCGATCGACCGTACAAAATTCGCCAATTACCAGAAGACCTGGTGGGTGCCGACTTCATCCAAACGGCCAACAATGACGACGAGTCACAAGGTAATCAATGGCTTCTCTTTGAAGCCTTGGTCCCTCTGAAGGTAATGATCGCCGTTGACAGACGCCAACCTGATCCTCCGGCCTGGATCACAAAAGATTATCTTCGAACCGATCAGCAACTGGTCACTGATGATTGCACCATGCAGATATACTCGCGCGATTACCCGGCGGGTCCAATTGTGCTCGGTGGTAACACCGATGCAAAACGAGAGTCTCCCTGCGCAAATTACGTGGTCTTGATAAAGCCGCGTTTGCTAGAAAAGCGTATCGAAACAGAATCTCGTTCTGAGATGCTTAACTCGACATTGAAACTACTTGAGCAAGGAGATGTGCAACGGGGTGAAATCTTATTCAAACACACCGACGGTGCAGGCTGCATCAAATGCCATCGCTTGACAGAAGGCAATGGAGGCTTTGCACCGAACCTCGGCAGGGTGGGCAGTCGAGCAACAGTTAGACATCTGGTGGAATCCATGATTGACCCCGATGCCGTGATCACCGAAGGCTTTCAGCAGTTGAGTGTATTGATGAATGATGCTCGGGTTCACTCCGGCATCTTGATCGAGGAAAGCGGAATCAGCCTGACTTTGGGTCTTGTTAACGGAAATCAAATCGTTCTACCCAAGTCGTCAATCGAGCAACGCAAGAGTCGCCCCCTCTCCACGATGCCCTCAATGGCCTCTTTGCTGCGCCCGGAGCAGATCGCTGACCTCGCAGCGTACCTGCTGACTTTGCGCGACAACAAGTCAACAGAAGCTCGAAACCTTGCGAAGAAAAAAAGAACAAGAAGAAAAGCTAAGCAGGAGGAGGCGTCTCTAAAGCAACCGTCTGACAGCACACCACCGAAATCAGGAGCAATGAAAACAGGAGCAATAAAAACAACCGAGCCATTCATACGACAGCAAGAAAAAAGGGGATTGTCCTACATTAAACAGAAGGATCGCGTGCAAATTTATCATGACGGCAACCTCCTGACCGAGTATGTCTTCCAAGACGATGCAATCCTGCGTCCCTATTTCTCGAATTTAAAAACGCTGAGCGGGTTACAGGCTACACGTCGCTATCCCCCGGTGCGAGGTGAAGATGCAACCGACCATGCCACCATGCATCCCGGACTATGGCTGGCGTTTGGTGACATTAGTGGTTCTGACTTTTGGCGTAACCGAGGGTCGGTCAAGCATCGCCGATTCGTTGCCAAACCCACGGTGAACAACAAGCAACTGACGTTTGCGACTGAGTCTGACTTGATATCGCCCGACGAGGAGGTCATCTGTACCGTTGTCAACCGTTTCGCATTGCACATCCACACGATGGATTGGTCACTGGTGTGGGATGCAACCTACCGTTCAGCAAAACACGATTTCGTTTTTGGTGATCAGGAAGAAATGGGATTCGGCGCGCGCGTTGCCACGTCTTTGACAGAAAAAAATGGCGGCACTCTTCTCAATTCGGCGGGGACTCGAACCGCACGTTCAACTTGGGGGCAGCCCGCGCAGTGGTGCGACTACTCAGCGAAATCAGGCAATCGGCAGGTGGGCATTACCTTAATGGCCTCCCCTGACAACTTTAGGGAAAGTTGGTGGCACAATCGGGATTATGGTGTCTTCGTTGCTAATCCCTTTGGGCGTGCCGCGATGAAACAGGGTAACAAGAGTTCCATTTCTATCGCACGAGGCACCGACTTCCGAATCGTCTTTGGTGCCCACATTCACGAGAGCGAAAACTACGTTCCCCAGCACAGCTTTCAAAAATTTCTTGATGCCCTGCAGCCATGAGGTCTCGGGATCACTGACTCACTTTCCCGTATGAATGCACAGCTTAAATGCTCAGCGTTCCTGAATGAACAACCTAGCTGAATAAACGGTGTAGTGACGACGTCAGCACCGATAAGATTGAGTGATTCGTTATGATGCCTTCGCGTTGAGGAAGGGAACCATCGGAGAAATTTACCTAGCCAGGCAGGTGAATACCCAAGCATCAGGTCGATCTTCATTTTTGAACCACAGCTCGAACTGAAAGTTCATCAAATTCACGCGATGGGTGAAAGGGTTGCACTGACATCGACAGAAGGCTGAGCCGAATTCTCCAACCGTTTCCCAACAGCTGTGGATCGACTCAGAGACCAAACAGCTCACTGAAGATTCTCTTGCCCAGTCGTACATCGAACGAATCCTGGCAGAGCAATACGTACCCATAACACTTTCGCTTTGCCTCCCCATGCTGACGCTGAACTCCTAAGAAATGTCGCAATCATGGATACATTTGCGGCAGCTGTTCGCTCCAAAATGCGGCAGCTGTTCGCTCCAAAATAATGGGCCGCCGAACAAAACCGAGAAGAATCTTGCTCGCTGAGAAAACATGCAGACAGACTCACACAACGACTTCACCCCCCGTTTGGATGCTCGGTAGCCGCAACTGACCGATCAAATCATTAGCAACCCGCACCACTAAAGGCTTAGATCGTCAACCTCAGACGCTCGCAAAAAAGTCAAAAGGTCGTCGAGGCGCAACCCCGAACTTTCAATCGTCGGTCCGGCGCACGAAAAAAGTCAGTATCTTCGTTTGGAATCAAATGCAAACCGGGAAATAATGGCATTTCCAGTAGTTTCATCAAAACCCCAAGGCCCAGGGCGATCCCCGACTTTACGGGCATTTGGGTGCCCTTTCATGGGAATTTGAGTGGTTTGAGCAGCATTGGATGACGCCAAGATCCTGACTTTTCTACTCAAGCATCCACCAGTAGTAACTTACACCCGGAGCAACCGGTAAAGTTACCGTTGGACTTTGGCGGTAATTTAGCCTTAGACGTCAAACAAGGGCTTTATTTAGATCTGGTGGATTTTTGACGTGTTTTTTGTTTGCGTCATACTTGCCAATCGAGAACAATTAGAGACATTCAGTGGTGTCGGAGTGACCATGAGAATGGTGCGCAACAGAAAGTCGCAAAAGATTGGTCTCCAAGAAAGACGAACAAGTTGTTCGCCGATAACCACTTTCGGACACTTACATCACAGGCGGTGTATTCGTTGGGCTATCCCCACAGACCCCGACGACTGACATATGTGGTCTCCTCCCCGAATGGATTGATGAGAAGCCATCGAGGCTAGACCTAACACCTAATGATTCGCAAAGTTCTGCGATGATCGTTTTTAATTTTTTTTACACTCTCGGTCGAAGCGATGAAATTTTCAAAAATCTTTTTTCTACTCTTGTTTGGTTTCGCTCTCACTTTGCAATCCGGTTGCTCCGAGCCAGGAAATACAGTTGTTGAGGCAACGACGTTGACCCCTGAACAGGAAGCACAGATGGGTGACCTGAGCAACGATATCGGTGAATCAATGTCGATGACGCCTGGCCAAGAGTAGTAATCCGTTCACTTTTTTTATTATCACCTCTTTTACTTTTCGAGGTTTTCTCAATGAGATCTTCTAGACGCTCGGGTTTCACATTAGTGGAACTGCTGGTGGTCATTGCGATCATCGGCATTCTAGTGGGGCTGCTTCTGCCTGCTGTACAAGCAGCGCGCGAGGCCGCTCGCCGTATGAGTTGTAGCAACAACTTCAAGCAAGTTGGACTCGCAATTCACAACTATCATTCAGCTTACAAACAGCTTCCCCGTCAAGGCGCAGGAACCGGCGAGAACATCGCTTCGGGACACTTTGCGGTCGATAACCAGACGGCAAATAATCAGTCGCTGAGTATCTTCGTTGGTATCTTACCCTTCATGGAGCAGCAAGCCCTTTGGGAGAACATCTCTCAGCCAAACGGCGTGGACCTCCGCAACCTCGGGACAGTTCGGGTTCCTCTCTGGCCTGCCATGGGACCAACTCCCAGTGCGTACCACACCGGCTCAGGTATCGTGAACACCAATTACGAGCCTTGGATGACTGAGATCCCGACGCTTCGCTGCCCAAGTGACCCCGGAAATGGTTCAGGATCCATGGGTCGTACCAATTACGCGGCCTGCATGGGTGATGCTCACAACTGGCAGCACACTGGCATTCCTTACTACCCACTGAATCCGCATCCTGTGGGAGTCTCTTCGACCTTGTCTCGATACATGAAGGCATCTGGTCGCGGAGCGTTTGTTTCTCGATTAACGACCAAGTTTCGAGACATCACAGACGGTCTGGCCAACACCATCATGGGCGGTGAGATTGAAACTTCTTTGGGTGACAACGCGATCACCACGCGAGCACACAGTGCCGGATTCACCGCGGTTAGAAACAACCCAACGGTTTGCCGTCCCAGCTTAGATCCAGAACGCCCTGCGTTTTGGACACCGGGCGCTGCCCTCGGTCCTGACTGGCTGACCCGAGGATCCGCTTGGGCCAGCAGCCTCGGACCGCAGACCAACATGAACACCATCCTTCCTCCCAATGCCGAACTCTGCATGTGGGCAACCTGGATGGGCGAAGGCACCGTTCCTCCAAGCAGTCAGCACCAAGGTGGTGCTCATGTCTTGATGTCGGATGGAGCAGTTGTGTTCCTGACCGATTCAATCGAAGCGGGTGATCCAACAGCTCCATCGATTTGGGCCAATGGTACTGGCGGAAGTGCTCCAGGGCAGCAAAGCCCTTATGGTTTATGGGGTGCACTAGGCAGTAAAGGGGCCAATGAAACGATCGAGGAACAACTTAACCAGTAGTCCTACTCTGGTCCGATGATGGTCAAAAGCGAGATAGCGGCGTTCCTCGGGAACGCCGCTTTTTTCGTGTTCCGAGCCATTGGAATACCAGGTGACTTACGTGGTTTCCGTTATATGTCCCCCCGACGCATCGGCAGTCTGACGGCAAATACCCCTGTTTTTCTATGCATCTCTGAACGGCCACCACACGTAATCATTGAATCACGCCGAGCTCGCAGGATTCATTTCAGAGGCGGCACAAAGCCAGCCGTTAGTGAAGACGGTAGTTGCAGCCACAAAGAGATGCTGCTTGGGGCATGACTCGATGACCCGATTCAATCCCACAGAACCTGTTACGGTCAAAGCGCCAGATCGATCAAAATGCGCACTCAGTCGCATCTCCCAAGGCTCACTGCCCCAAAACGCCCACACCATCCGCAACGTTCACACCATCCGCAACGTTCACTGCAAATTAAGTGTCGTCAGCTAACGCACGTGAAAACAATCATGGATGTTGATAGGCAGGAATCGATCAAGGTTACTGTAAGCAAGAGAAGGCAATTCGAAGGGTCTGTTCTTAAGTAATGGTTCAAGCAATAAAAAAACCGATGGTACGGACCATCGGTTTTAATGTCAGTTAGCTGTTTGCAACGTTTTGATGCAATCTGTCCGAACCTCATGCAACGTGTTGTCGCTTCGTGCGACGTCGCCGCTTGGATATCCCAACGGTGACAATCATAAAACTCCAGACGGCGAACGTTCCCGGCTCTGGCACGACAATGCTCCAACCCATGTCCGACATCATTCCGAGTGTCAGCGAACTAATCTCGTGACCGGTACCGATCGTGTACTGCGGACTCATTAACTCTGTCGAGAATGTCGACTCATCAAGATGCGAATAGGAAGAACCTTGCTCCCATGTACCCGGAGCATAAAGCTTGACGAGGCTACCACCGTTCGCTGCAACTCCGTCTGCCCCAGCCCAAGAAATGTTATCACTGGTCGCAGCTTCGATACGGTCATCCTCGCTCAAGTTTCGCAGCGGAGTGGAATCGCTCGTTCGAACCACGAAATAGTCATACTGGCTATAGTAGGTTCCATCGGTCTGTCCACTGAAATCGTCGTAGCCACCATCATCTTCAATAAGGCCTGCAAACCCAAGTGCGTGACCAATTTCGTGAAGTACCGTTGAGACAAAATCGAACTGATTAGCGCCCGCGTTATCATCCGTGCCGTAGTACCACGAATATCCGGTCAACACACTACTGTCGCTGTCAATATCGCTATTAAACAACGCTTGTCCCTCACTTCCAGTCCCTGAATTCGTAATGTCCAACCCCTGCAGATGGTTACCCAAAGCAGACGCATACATCACCTTGTTGGTGTTATTGAGATTGTGGTAGGAATTTGGCGATGCAGCCCCGAGAGTGGCCGAGGTCGAACTGCCACCGAGCGAATCGAACCGAGCGTCGATCACAATGGTCTCACCCGCGTAAGTAGGTTGCAACGCGTTGCCCCAAATATCTAAGGCATATTCAAATGCTGTTTGGCGGTCACTACCGTAAGTGGAATCGTAGAACCCCTCACCGGCATCGTCCAGATAATTAGCCTGGATCGCAATTCCAGCCGCGGCTTGAAATGCGGTAGCAGACACAATCAGAAATGCTGTACCGGCTAGGACAAAACTTCTAAGTAATTTATTCGTCATTAAAAAATCCTGGATGCTAACCGCTAGTCGTTGGCAACAAGATGAGTGCTATCCTGCTGATTTTGGGCCGCAATCTTTAAATGGTGGGAAAACCAGTAAGTTCCACCGGCCGAGAATCAGAAGAGCAAAACGCTCAACCTTTTACTCGAAAACCAATCACGAAAAATCGGAATGGCCTCCAGTGAGGTTCCCACGCTATTTACGCTCAGGATTGACACCAACTTTCATTGGCCAATTTGCACGACATTGAAAAAGTGGCTGCGTCATAATCACAACAATTGAACCAGTCGTTGTAATTGCGCGAATCGTTGCCGATGTGCCAAATCAGGCCAAGTGTCATAACCTGCATCCATTGCTCTTGAACGATTGGTCCCCACGTCCACGAACCGACTCCGATTTATTGATTGCAACCAGCTCTCCTCACAAGACGGGTGTTCCTGTCATGACCGATCAGCAAAACCGTTATCCATCCTGAACAGCCCAAACCCATCCAACGCAAACCAAGCTAAACGAGTTGACCGAGAGTGATTTTCGCGTGGTATACCAACCCACGTTTGAGCGATAGACTCATCGTTTGCACTTTCACTCGACCCAGCCGTTCTATCTTCCGAGATTGGCAGTCAATTAACACCCTTTTGCACCAAGCAAAGTCATGCTGCTAGGCTCCCATGTTTCCTGCCAAGGTGGATTATTCAAAGCAGTAGAGCGTGCCAAGGAAATTGATTGTGAATGCATACAGGTCTTCGTGACCAATCCACCTCGTCAATGGCCGGCATTTGCTGATGAAAAATCCGGATCCTGTTCCGTCGATGAACTTCCCACCATCATAAAAACCCGGCGAGATCCATCACTGCCAGCATGGCGAGCAAAAGTAATGCCTGAAAAAGACATTACAAAGTGGAAGAATGCTTTGAATCAATCGGATCTAGCCCACCCCATTGCCCACGCCTCTTACTTGATCAATCTGGCATCTCCTAAAGACGAATTGTTCCGTAAGTCAATTGACGCGTTAATGGTTGAACTGGATCGATGCAACCGACTGCAAATCGAAGGACTCGTCTTACATCCAGGTGCGTACACCACAAGTAACGAGGAGGACGGGCTTCGGAGAATCATTGACGGATTGTCTGAAGTCTTAGAGCGAACCGAACATGGCACCTGCAAAGTGCTGCTAGAAAACACGGCAGGTCAGGGCACCTGCCTTGGGCATCGTTTTGAACAACTCGGGCAGCTACTCCAAGGGGTTAACAACCATTCAAGACTAGGAATCTGCATGGACACCTGCCACGCTTTCGCCGCAGGTTATGAACTGAACACCGACCATGGGTTCAGTGAGATGTCACAATTGATTGAGGATGTGCTGCCAAAAAATTCAATTAAAGCATTGCACCTCAATGACAGTAAAAAACCTTTGGGTAGCCGTGTCGATCGACATGAGCACATTGGGCTTGGTGAAATCGGCCTAGAGGGCTTTCGACTCCTTTCACAACACCCCATACTTGGCCAGCTTCCGGGTTACCTCGAAACGGAAAAAGGATTGAACGAAAAAACTGGCGAAGACTGGGACGTGATTAATCTTCGAACGTTACGAAACCTTGCTTAACGCATGTCCCCCGATGGGGAAGCCGAACCGACCAAAATGCTTGACAGAACAGGTCAAGTTTCTTGCATTACCAACGCCAATCATGCAGCGTGAGAAAAGTGCATTGACTCGGTTACAAAATATCAAACCGCCTATTTTTATCTGCACTCCTAATGTCGTGCAGAACCAATTCATATCATCCATCTTCTGACTGAAGCTTAACTTGGAACCCTCGGATCGTTTGTACGACAGGAACTTCATCGTCGCATTCGCCAGTCAAACCTGTTTTGTCTGTGCCAATACGCTGATGGCTCATTACGCCCGTTGGATTGAATTCCTCGGTGGAGATCTTCGTCAAGTGGGCCTGATCATGGGCGGCAGCGCAACCGCGGGATTGATCCTGCGACCATGGATGGCGCAGTGGATCAATCGCTGGGGCTCTCGAAACCTCTGGATGGCCGGATACCTGCTCTTTATCCTCGCTTGCTTGGGAAACCTGCTGATTACCGAAGTGGGTCCAGCATTGTACGTTGCGCGATCTGGCTTGCTGATGGCCGCCGCAATTGTCTTCGCCAGTGGATTAACCTACATCTCGCAAATTGCGCCGGAACATCGTCGAACGGAAGCGATTGGGATCCTTGGCATTGGTGGTTTTATCGGGATGCTGCTTGGCCCGGTCTTGGGCGATCTGTTTCTTTCTGAAAGGACTCAGGAAAACTTTGCAACCCTCTTCTGGGTTGCCGCAGCGGCTAACGCAATCCCCACGCTTGGCCTGACGCTGCTTCGACCGCCAAAGCACCATAACGCTTCCACCTCACTTCGCCTGGGAGCGTTCTTTCAAATCGTCAAGAAGCATTGGCCTGGTGCTATTTTATTGGTGGATTTTGCATTCGGTGTTTGCATGACAGGCCCCTTCATTTTCATCGCTAGCTTCATTGACCATGCGTCTCTCGCGATAATGGACCGATCTGTCATTGGCTTATTTTTCTTGAGTTATGCGGGTCTTGCAATCATCGTCCGAGTCAGTTCACGAAGACTTCCTGATCGAGTGGGCCCCGCAAAAGTATTGATTGCCGGGATCGCAATCATGTCCGCTGGAATGATGGGCTTCGCTTGGGTCACTGCAGAAAACACTTGGGTGATTTTGATTCCCGCTGGATTGACGGGTATTGGTCATAGCTTGATGTTCCATACGATGACCTCCCTCACGCTCGCCTCGTTCCCGACCGCGGTCAGAGGAACCGGATCCTCCCTCGCTTTGATGATGCTTGATCTGGGAACGATCCTTGGCGCGCCAGTCCTGGGCTGGATAGGAGAGATCTATGGCTATGCTGTGCTATTCGCCACCATCGGTGTCATCTGTTTCATGTCGGGTGTCATCTACGTGATCTCCGAAAGAAAGAATCGACGGGTAGATTGAAATACTTCAAAAGCTCGTCCCATTCAAGCAAGTCCGTGTGAATCCCAAAGTGTTCTCAGCGACCTGATCCGCGTTAAAAGAGCAACTCAAGCAAAGTAATTCATAAGTCAAAGTTGCGTCTGATCCAATCGGAACACGAGGCAATTGACTTGCTGGTTGCTTGAGATTTATCCAAAGCAAGACTTAGCCAATTCTCGAAGTGGAATCAAATAAAACCGTGGAACCATGCAAGTAAAATGGAATTCTCTGGTTGAGAACCAACGCTAAGCGGATCAAGGTATCATTCCACGATAACCAATGACACCTAAAACTTTTTTCTCGTCGATTCAATTCCTTACCAGACACGGCCATCGATACTCTGCCTGATCCGGATCTACGGATCACCATCAAAAAAGATTGAGCGAACAGCAGTAACCTGAACTCAAATTTTTAACCGCACGTCGCGGCGCGACATCTTGGCACCATGATCGATTCAAACTTCGACTGTCCCTATCGGTCTTCCCAAATTGGCGGCGTTCGCTGAGCCTCTTCCCCGAAGGTTTGAGAGACGATAAACCCACTCGCCTGTGAAAAGTAAAAGACACGGCCATTAGAAACAACTGCACCGAGACATTCACGGGAATCAATCGCGGGACCGGTGGATACAAGTTTACCGTCGTTTGACAAGTCAATCATGTCCATATTTGCCCCCAACACATAAGGCTCAGACAAGGTGAAACGACAACACGCATAATTGTGACCAATTTGATCAACCACCTCACCGGTCAGCCGATTGAACACATTCCCCTTGCCGCGCAATGCATTTGAGAAAACATATTTCGGGCCAACCGTCACCACATTCAACGCCGAGGTCACCGGATCTGACTGCCAAAGAAGCGCACCATCGGACGCATCAAGACACCAGACAAAGCGATCATCGGTTCCCGAACGGGCACGGTTAAAACCGCCGATATAGAGGCGTCCATCTCGCGCGCTGAGGGTGCACTTTGATGTGACATAATGATCGTTGGTCTGCCACAACACCTTCCCGGAGTCTGGCTCCAAACAAGCCGTTAATCCGTTGTTCTCTGGTGGCAGACCTCGACGCATCCTTGCTTGTTCATCATATCCAAAGAAAACGGAGTAATACAGTTTGCCATCAAGTAAACACAAACCACAGTCATTGCCCCCTCTTCCTTGACTTGAAAAATCTTTCTCCCAAACCAATTCACCCGTATCCATATTCCAAGCCCAAAGGCGAGGCCGATGATTTGCTGGATAATAGGGGTTATCGTTTGAATAGATCCAACTCATCACCTCGCGACCGTCGCGTTCAACCGGCTCACCTCGAAAAGTAAATGGTTTTTCTGTTCCCTGCGCCGCATACTTCCCCGAGCCGGATGCGTAGATTGCCAAGTTGCCGGAGACCACTGGCGGAAACTGGCGACTCCAACTCGGCGAACCAGTGAAGGGCGCCTCCCACAACAGCTTGCCATTTGAAGCATCAAGACATCGCATCACCGATCGCTTGATGCCAGCCTGAGGCACCAACAACTTCCCGTCAATGTAAAGCGGCGAGGTAAAGGACAAGTAAACATCGGGCCAATACCGTCGCCACAACAATCGTCCGGTATCTTGCTCAAACGCAAGAACTTGGCCTTCAGCGGTGTGAATGTAAAGACGTCCCCCACCGCAAACTGGCAAATGCTTGACAGTGCCCTCAAGACGGGTTGCCCACCTCATTCGAAGCGGTGTCTCCAAGCCCTGATCATTAGCATTGGTTCCACTAAAGTCACCATAATTGGTGTACCAATCAAATTCAGGACCTGCCAGCGGACCTACCAAACGACTACGGATCCCCGACACATCGACTGAGTCACGCGTCCCCAGTTCTGCCGAACCAGCGGCAACGTTATTCCGATTCACCACGTCACTTGATTGATCGCGACCTGCCTCAAGCACGTACAAATAACCATCTTCACAGGGAACAAAGACGCGACCGTTGGCTACCGCAACCGGTGCCGAAATCGGACTTCCATTGGGGGTCATCACCACATGGACCCTTCCTTCGGCACGCCTTTGGGGCACAAGATAAATCTTGCCGTTGAGTCCTCCGAAAATCACATGTTCATCAGTCAGCACCGGCGCAGAGATTGCACCGGCTTCACACAAGACTTCAACGTCACCCGTCTTCAGGTCATGTCGTGTCAGCCCGGCACCCTGCTCAGGCTTGACACGGTACAGCTGGGAATCCCGCACGCTCGATGATGTGAATCCCAGCAATCCATATTGCTCAATTGAGGTCTCAGTTCCCGAAACAAAACTAGTGGGAACAGTCAAATTCTCAACGTTCCCACCCACCTTTTCAGACAGTAAAACATCTTTCAGGTGAAACACCTCCACTCTTCCAGCATTATCCCTTCGGTGCCATTGAACATAAATGTTACCTTCATCGTCGGCACTTTGGCCGAAGGTTGCCGGATATTCTGAACCAGCGTAATTAGGTATCACCCCAACACTCAGCAGCTTGGCTTGCGTCCCCTCGTCTTTCAGAAAAAGCGTTCGTCCACCAGCGGGAATCACCAACGTTTGATCGACGAGACACAAATCTCGAGAACAGACAAAATGATCTCGCCAAGTGACGCGATCTTGACGAAACTTCAGCCAATCCGCACCACTCCAACGATTCCCTTCAAAGCCAATCACCTCTTTGACAAAGTCCCAAGTCCAATGTATTTCACCGGCCGGAGAAATCGCAAAAGATCTTGCTCCGAGCGTTGTGAAGTAGACACGATTTTTTGAGATGACCGGTGACGCAAAGATCGGTTCACCAACATCAAGCTCTTTTACAAGCTTTCCGGTCTTCTGCTCCAAGACGTAATACCAACCTGCCATTGTTCCAAGGTGCACGTAACCGTCGATCAAAACAGGACTGGCAACGTTGTTGCAGTTACCAGAACCTCCCTTGGTTTCAAATGCCCATCGCTTTTCAAGGGTTGCAGCATCGTAGGCATGAACAACACCGGAGGCATCCATTGCAACAAGACAACCATCACCAATAACAGGTGACGCCAGTACCGAGTCCGTTAACGGCAACGCCGCAAAAATGGAGAGCGACGAATCAAACTTACTCAAGGAGGCATCACCTGAACGAAGCGGGTTACCTAATCGCTGCGGCCAGTCCTCAGCTTGGCCAAAAACCAGACTCATGCTCGTTAACATTGACCATAAAACAAACCGAGAGGGCGAGCTGATCATCATGAGGCCTCTTGCTAGAAAATTCCCTCGGTGAAAATGGTCTCTCATCAAAACCTGTCAAACTGGGTCCCGACCGAGGTCACCTCAGTTTATCAGAGCCTGAGGGGTCCGATGGAAAACAGCAAAAGACGCGTCGCCAGAAAATAAGAACACGATAAAAAAGACAGAAAGCGGGCCGCAGCTGATTCGAAACCCTACCCGTGAATCCTTTTTGGCTTTGATAGCGCGAAGCCAATTTACAGAAGTCATTCGCCAAAAACGGGACGTTTACTCATCCTCAAATGGACTGGGCAATGAGAAGCAGCCCTCAGAAGCAGAGTCAAAGCGTCGTTGGGTACGCCATCAGAAAACAAAGAATTTGCCGATCTAGGTGCGGAGATCTGTCAATCAATGAGCCGATTGACGATATCTAGAATCCAAGCAGCACCAACCACTATGGGGAATTCAGCAGGACGAACCACCGACAGGTAACAAAAACTTTTCCCGCAAACCATGCCCGCCGCACTAGTCCTTCTGACCTTTCAGCGTTCGCAAATGCAACTCCGTCAGCTGCTCCTTGTCGACGGCGCCTGGCGCTTCGGTCATCAAATCGGCTGCCTTCTGAGTCTTCGGAAATGCGATGACTTCGCGAATATTGTCCAGGCCCGCCAGCAACATGACCCATCGATCCACACCAAGAGCGATTCCACCATGCGGAGGTGCCCCATACTTGAGTGCATTCAGTAGAAAGCCAAAACGGTCTTCGGCCGTCTGCTCGTCAATGCCGAGCAATCCGAAAACTTTCGACTGTGTCTCGGGATCATGAATACGGATAGTTCCACCGCCAGCCTCGCTGCCGTTGATGACCAAATCATAAGCTTGTGCTCGACAAGCCTTCGGATCATCAGAAAGGGATTCAAGATCACTTTCCAGAGGAGCGGTGAAGGGATGATGCATCGCATTCCAACGTTGACCATCGGGGTCCCAGTCAAACATTGGAAATTCAGTCACCCAACTGCAGTTGAGTTCTTTTGGATCAATCAAATCCAACTCGCCGGCGAGTCGGCAACGCAGCCCGGACAGACCTTTACAGGTCACCTCCCATGTATCAGCCAAGAACATCAAAAGGTCGCCCGGTTGCCCTGACAATGATTCTCGAATCTCTGCAAGATGACTCTCTTCCAAGTTTTTGCTAATGGGGCTCCAAAGCGTACCGTCTTCCTCCACCCGGAACCAAGCAAGGCCTTTGGCACCAAAGTCAGCCTTGACGTACTCGGTGAGCTCATCGATCTGTCGACGCGAATACTTGGAAGCAGCCTGCTGGACGTTGATGCCTCGAACAAACCCTCCCGAGTCAGCCGTTCCCCGAAAGACACGAAACTCAGTCTTCTTGGCGACCGAGGTCACGTCAACAATCTCCATACCAAAACGAAGGTCGGGAGCATCAGACCCAAATCGCCGCATCGCTTCTTCATAGGTCATGCGAGGCAGGGGAGTTTTTATCTCTTTCCCTAAAACCTCTTTCGCAACTTTGACCACCAATCCATCAATCAGCCCCACCACATCTTCGGAATCCACGAAGGACATTTCGACGTCCAATTGCGTGAATTCCGGCTGGCGATCAGCTCGCAGATCCTCGTCGCGAAAACACCTGGCCACTTGCACGTAACGGTCAAAACCAGCCACCATCAGGATCTGCTTGTAAAGCTGAGGCGATTGCGGCAAAGCGTAAAAGTTTGTTGGATGGACACGACTGGGAACCAAGTAATCACGAGCCCCCTCCGGGGTGCTTCGTCCTAAGATCGGTGTCTCGACATCGATAAAATCATGCGTTTCAAAATAGTCTCGCATCGACTTCACAATCTGACTTCGCAGAATCATCGAACGCTGCATACTTGATCGACGAAGATCAAGAAAACGATACTTCAAACGCAAATCCTCTCCGGGCAAATCACTTTGGCTGGGGGTGAATGGTGGGGTTTGGCAAACATTCAGCACCTCAAAATGCACCGTCCGAACTTCAATCTCACCGGTGGAGAGTTTGTCATTGACCTTTCCCTCCAGCCGGTTTGTCACCGTTCCTTTGATCAATATCACGCTCTCTGAGGGAACACGCCCCGCTTCGTCGATTTGATCCGCATTGGATTCGGGCGGGCCCACGACCACTTGGGTCAACCCATAGCGATCTCGAAGATCGATAAATACGGCGCCACCGTGATCTCGTTTGCTTTCGACCCAACCGCAAAGGGTCACTTCAGTTCCAACGTCGGTTTTGCGGAGTTCTCCGCAGGTGTGGGTGCGTAGCACGGCAGTCTTGGAGGGAAAGTAGTGAAGGGAATTGGTTGCGAGAGAATATCATATCGTGATGCGATCGATTCGTAAGGTGCAGACCCCCTACCGCATCGATGTGACCGGCAAGTCAATAAGATTAAGAATTCATTGCCAGCAAAATCGCCCCGTTGAATAGGCATTCCTGCCGACCTCAGCAATCCAACCCGAGTTAGCTTCAGAGAATCACCGGCCAGCGGTACCGCAAGAAAATGTAAAACAAAAATATTTCCGCCGATTCGCTCGCCTGCAGAGCTGGTTAATTGATGCCGGTCCCTCGATACAGACGCAACGTCTGGAACTGAATCCTTAGCTTGAAAAGCGAATTCATCGTGCTCGGGGGAATACACCCCCAAGCATCACTGAGGCGAGGGATATCAGGGTCACTAAAAACAAGAGGCTTGCACATTAAACGGTTCGGCAAATTCACGGGTGCACCACCGCTGTGTGGGATGACCGGCAGCAACCGCCTCAAACGAAATCTTCGACAACCACTTTGAGCCGAAAAAATTCTGCCCCGCCGCCAAACCGAAACGCTCACTCGGTTCTCTCATCACTAAGCATGCCACCCGTCAGCAGAGAAAAATCTTGAGTTTGAGAAATCAAAGTGCAGCGTTGAACATCGAGACGTTTCAAAGAACCTCCCCACACGATAACCATTACTTGTGATGCAACAAAAAAGGAGCCGACGCCCTTGGCACCGACTCCTATTAGGATCACACAGAATTCGCGACAGTGTGCTACGAATCAGAGCCCGCGGCCGCATCCGCAACACCCGTATCACCATCTTCTTTCGGAGCTTTGAAGCACACGATCAAAATCAGATAGATCACTGCCATCGTCGCAGGTACAAGGGCTGTTACCTTAAGTGCCATGCGACTACCGTGAAGAGTCGCAGCCGCGACCGGCCCTTTATCCTCGGCAGCAAATTCCTTATTGGCTTCCCACCAATTAAACTGGCTCTTCAGTCCGCTGTTGGCTTCGTCATCGATCGCATCTTTTAGAATTGCAACTTCCGAGGAAATCGACGCTCCAGCATCTTCAATCATTCCCGCCTTTGCACCATCGATACCAGTGATCGCGGGGAAAAACAGGAAACTGTTCTCGTTAGGTGCCTTCACTCGAGCATAAGTTGCCGGAGCATTTTCCTGGATGTGCTGCGAGGCGAAATAGTCTTGCTTGTAACCAATCCCGGGACCTCCAAGGGAACCAGCGGAAGTCATACCAGCAAAACCCATGAGTGCCATCGCAACGGTTGCGCTTTGAGGAAAGCGTTCTCCCACAACACCAAGCATCGTTGGCCACAGGAACGTTTTACCGATCGCATAAATCGTGGCTGCGAAGAACAGAAAAGGAACACTGTCACCAATGCTGATCAGATACAAACCAGCAGCGCCAATAATGGCACTGGCGAACAGCAAACCGAGTGAAGAAATTTTATGCACAATCGGTCCAGCGAAAAATCGCAAGCCCGTCATCAGCAACGAGGTGTAAATGAATAATGTCGTTCCAAGTGCCGCGCTGCTAAGAATCTTCCCTGTAATTTTATTGATCCAACTATCAGTACCCAACTCGACGTAGCCAACGCATGCGTGAGCAAAAAGCAGGATCAGAAAAAAAGGACCGATCAGTTTGGTGAACATGCCACCGTATGAAATGGCCCCCTCTTCGGCAGCTGTTTTCGGGAACTGCTCCTTCAGAGCAATCATCCCGTACATCACTACGGGAACAAGGAACGTCGCCATCAGGATTTCCCAGCCGAGCGTCCCCTTGAGATAGACGATCAAGCCCCCGATCACCAATCCAGCTGGCCATCCGGCATGCAGAATATTTAGGTAGTGAGTCTTCTGTTCGGGATAGATGGCTGCAGTCAACGGATTGATCACCGCCTCACAAATGCCGTTGCCGATCGCAAAAATAAACATCGAAAGGTAAAGCAGTGAGTAGACCGCTTCTTTGCCCGAAGCACTAAAAACCGGTGTTGCAGCGAACAACATCAACGCGGAAACAACATGGCACAACAACGCGATCACCATGAGCTTTTTGTACCCCACGATGTCAATCATTGCTCCCGCGAGCAGTATCACCAAGCCAAACCCAAGCAGGCCGCCTCCGGTAATCTGGCCGAGTTCGGTCATCGTGAATCCGTACTGCGCGGACCAGACATCCAACAAGCCTCCACGCACGCCGAAGCCCATACCGGCAGCGATCAGGGTCAGAAACCCTGCAATAAGAAGTTTTTTACGGTTTTCCATAGTGCCTGTTAACGATTGAGGGATAGAAAGTGCGGTTATTAAAACAGCGGGAAGACTCGAAAATTTTCGCCAAATGAAGGATATCGAGTCTCAACAGAAGGAAAAAGTAATTCTTTGAAGCGTCCGCTGCCACTGTCAGCCCCGCTATACTACCCAAGATCTACGAAATTCTCGTAAATCCTGCGATTTCCCTTCACCATCTTTCCTCTTCGGAGCAACAAACATGCGTTTCGCCCTCTCCCTGTCTCTCGTTTTCGGAGCATTTCTCTCCATGGCCTCTGCTGACGACCACGAATGTGCACTTAATTTCAAAGCCAAGACCATCGAGGGCAAGACAGTTGATCTTGAGGATTACGAAGGAAAAGTCGTCCTCGTGGTCAATACGGCAAGTCGTTGTGGACTGACCCCTCAGTACGCCGGGTTGCAACAGATGTTTACCAAGTACGAAGACAAAGGTTTTGTCATTCTTGGATTCCCCTGTAACCAATTTGGCCGGCAGGAACCCGGAAGCGATGCGGACATCAAAGAATTCTGTTCGTCCAAATACAGCGTTTCCTTCCCGATGTTCAGCAAAATCGACGTCAATGGCGATGAAGCAGCCCCGATCTACAAGTACCTCACCAGCCAAGACACCAAGCCGGCAGACAAAGGCGATATCAGCTGGAACTTTGAGAAGTTCTTGATCGACCGCGAAGGTCAACTCGTTGGTCGCTACGCTCCGCGTACCAAGCCCAGCGACGCCGATTTGGTGAAAGCCGTTGAGTCGGAACTTAGTAAGTAACTCGCCACCGTGCTAGCAGACATTGAAGTTTCGGCCAATGAGGGCCGGAACGCAAATCGCGGACGTTCATATCAGTGAACGATCGCGATTGGCATATTGGGGCAGGACTTGATCCCACATAGCGTTAGTTTCTTCGCCCGGATGCGGCTTGGTCCAAATCCGGTGGTCCGGTTTTAAATGGTTCAAACCGATCACGACGATCCCTCACTTACGAAATTCGGTCGGTCCAATTTCGGGGGTCCGCATGCCGTAGGAGTCAAGACCTTATCTCATCGGGTTTGATAGTCGCTTTCTTCAAGGACGCTTCACACTCCCGTCTGATTTTGCACCCGACTGTTGAAATCTCGTCGAGAACCATCGATTGCAACCTTGATGATGAGTTGGCCACCCCGCTGTTCACCGGCTAACTTTCGGAGGACGTGGCTGACGAATTGATTCGCCCCCACTGTTTGCCTGCATCGCCCAAATCGGTACCGATTTGCCAGCCGATAAGGTTCGAATCGATCCTGCTGATGACAGCGTTCCCAAGGGTTGTTGCGTTGCCGGACGACTTCAACCAAAAACTGAAGTTCTGGGTGGAACAGATTTTTTTCCATGAAGCTGCTTCCTGCAAGCTGCACACACATGCAGATGCAGTCGATAAACTGCTACCGTTTGGGGTCACCGTGGGCCTGTCATTGACAGCGTCAGCGATCCAAGACGCGGCTCTAAATCGACAACTTCTTGCAACTCAATCAAATTCAGATGCGTTGATGAGTTCATCGAACACGGTATGTCTAAAGACATCATGAAAAAAACCGATCACTAAATAAATTGGTCAGCTTCTCCATTTGCTGATTTTGACTGTCTCGGAAAACAGTTAGAATTTGAATTGGTCGTTCCCGACTCGAGCCTTCAAGACGTGGGCACTGACTTTGAAATCTGACCTCGACCCCAATCATTCTGGTTCCAAAACCAACGCCTTTTACCGCGATAATCCCATCACCATGCTACTCGCCCGAGTCCTCACCACCGTTCTGCTAATAACCGCCTCTGTTCACTTCTCTACGCAACGTGCCGACGGACAAACACCTCTCTTAGAGCCAGGGGACCGCGTTGCGGTGGTGGGTGGAACCATGATTGAACGCATGCAGAGCTCTGGAGCTTTGGAAGCGGAACTTCAAAGTCGGCAACCTGACTGGAAATTGAGAATTCGCAATTTGGGTTGGTCCGGTGACGATGTCCACGGCATCGCCAGAAAAGTCTTCGACAACCCTGAAGCGGGATTCCAGCGGATCCTGCGTGATGTCTCCACTGCAGACCCAACCGTGGTCCTGATTGCTTATGGATTCGCCGAAGCAAGTGATGGCTGGGCTGCGATGGATCGCTACGAAGCTGGCCTCAATCGCTTGCTTGCCGAGCTTGCAAAACAGAAACGCAGAGTCATTCTGATGAGCCCTTTCTCGATGCCTGGAATTCTCACCCCGGGATACGATCAGTCGATGAGTCGATGCCAACAGATCACTGCTGCGGTGGGCAAGGAAAGAAACCTGCCTGTCGTCGTCACCAACTGGGTTCCTGAGGTGAACGAGGTGACGAAAGACGGGCTGCATCCGAATCAGCTTGGATTCAGCACCCTCGCAGCATCACTTGCCGATCAACTGGTCGGCGGCGTATCCCGCGACCATGCGATCAACAAGACACTCAGTCAACACATCGTCAAAAAGAACCAACTGTTCTTCCATCGATATCGACCGCAAAATGAAACCTACCTGTTCCTTTTTCGGAAACATGAACAAGGTAACAACGCGTCGGAAATCCCTCAATTTGATCCCTTAATTGACGCGGCCGACGAGCAAATCTGGGCCGCTGCCAAATAGTGCAGTTCTCGCCGTCCTTATTGAAAACAGCATTCATATTTTCCATTTCGACCCCACCGGATCGTGCGAGGTGGCACGGGGCAAAAGCGATAGCGACCAATGTCGCCGAGCGATAGCGACCAATGTCACCGAGCGATAGCGACCAATGTCACCGAGCGATAGCGACCGATGCCACCGAGCGATAGCGACCGATGTCACCGAGCGATAGCGACCAATGTCACCGAGCGATAGCGACCAATGTCACCGAGCGATAGCGACCGATGCCACCGAGCGGCAAGTTTGGTCATAGGTCCACAGACCGGGCGCACCTCACCACGTGACTTGCGATGGAAACATGGTTGGACCAAATGACTGGATGCTCGTCGAGCCAAGGCCACGACTGACAACGCTGTATCGGTACGGCAGATTGAAGAAAATCTTTCAGATAACCCACAAACGCTAAGTAATCGTGTCGGGTTTCCGATTGCCCCGAAGAGATCCTGCTACAAGAATTAGCCTTTCCGCCCTCCACCTGTTCGCCCCCGAAACGAACTTAAATTTGGCTCTGACTTGGTAACCCCATCATCAGATCGGTTATTTAGGTAGTTTACGTGCGACTCTTTGCTGATCCCCGGCAATGCGGATTTGTCGACGCTGAGCATCCTAACAGCCCAGCAGAGGGGAAACGCCATCAGGGTTTCTTTGCCTATTGGCAGAATGAAAACGCACTGTTTGTCCAGAAACCACAACGCCACCCATCGTTATCGCCAGAGCTGAAAACTCGATGACGGGGGCAAAGCGGAAGACCCATCCTACTGAAATGAAGAGGGCTTGCTGGATTGATAGGAAACCCGGCCCGAGTGCCTTGCCAGATCGATGATCGATGCTTAGTCTTTTCCGTTTGCGCGACCGGCCTTTCGGTCGCGAAACCATTGATTTCTTTGGAGTGCATGGTGTCTGGAACCTGTGTTATTGGACTGCAGTGGGGTGATGAGGCAAAAGGCAAACTCGTCGACTTGCTGGCTCCACAATTCGATCTGGTAGTTCGTTATCAGGGTGGCGCCAATGCGGGCCACACTGTCGTTGCTGGAGACGAGACCTACAAGCTTCACCACATTCCCAGTGGAATCCTGCACCCGGAAGTTCAAAACTTCATCACCCCGGGAGTTGTCATTAATCCGACGACGATGCTCGATGAAATCGATGGGCTTGCCAAACGTGGCATCCACTGCGAGCAGAACATGCGAATCAGTGAGCGAGCACACTTGGTGATGCCATGGCATATTGCTGAAGACAAGATGATCAACAGCACCGCCGTTCGTGGGGAATCCATCGGAACGACCAATCGAGGTATTGGTCCCTGCTATCGAGACAAAGTGGGACGAACCCACGCAATTCGAATGGCCGACCTGGTTCAATCCTCCCGAGATGACCGAATTGGTACTGTCGCGGAACAAAAACTACAGATCCTGACCAAGATGGGCGCGCCTCAGGAAGACCTCGAGTCACTGGAACCCCAAAAGGTGATTAACCTGGCGACAAATTGGGCAGATCGTCTCGAGGGAATGATCGGTGACACCACCGAAACCATCCTCACCGCATGCGAAGATGAAAAACGAATCTTATTTGAAGGAGCGCAGGGAGCGTTGCTCGATATCGATCATGGCACCTTCCCTTTCGTCACCAGTAGCAACAGCAGCGGTGTTGGAGTTTGCGCGGGCGCGGGAGTTCCGCCGCGATGGATTAATCAAGTCCTTGGGGTGTGCAAAGCTTACAGCACCCGAGTCGGTGGTGGGCCATTTCCGACAGAACTTGAGGACGCAACCGGTGAACGCATCCGAACGCTCGGCAATGAGTTTGGAACGACCACCGGTCGACCCCGACGTTGCGGTTGGTTTGATGCCGTTGCCGTCCGCTACACAGCCAGGCTTAGCGGAGTAACCCGTTTGGCACTAATGATGATGGATGTGCTCGCGCACTTTGAGGAACTCAAAGTTTGCGTCGCTTATGAATTGGATGGAGAACGACTGGAGACGTTTCCCGCACACGCGGAACAACTAAGGCGTTGCAAACCAATTTACGAAACCATCCAAGGCTGGAATCAACCGGTCGATGACGCACGAGGTGTCGAAGATTTCCCTGAAAAGGCACTCGCGTATGTCAAGCGAATCGAGGAACTTGTGGGAATTCCCGTTGGCGTGCTTTCAGTTGGACCTGATCGGGCGCAAACCATCTTTACCGATGCCTCCGATGCCCTTGACCTCAAGCCATTGTCTTAGAAATGCCCGAATCTCGGTCAACCGTCAAGCTGGCAGAATCAATCGCCGAACTAAAATCGGCTGAACCGCCAAGCCACATCGCCATCATCATGGACGGCAATGGACGCTGGGCACAGCAAAGAGATTTACCGCGGATTGAAGGCCATCGACGAGGTGTTAATACCGTTCGCATGGTGAGCGAGACGGCCACAGAACTCGACATCGATACCATTACGCTTTATTGCTTGTCCAGCGAAAACTGGAAACGTCCGAAAGCTGAACTCGATTTCTTGATGCATCTTCTTGAGCAATACCTCATCGAGGAACGCAAGACAATCATGGAGCAAGGTCTGCGATTGCAGGTCATCGGACGCCAAGACCGCCTGCCCAGTGAGGTCTTGAAACAGATGAAGCAAACGATTGAAATGTCGGCCGGCAACCCAGGGACTCGCCTCGTTCTTGCAGTCGACTACGGTGGGCGCGATGAAATCACCTCGGCAGTTCGTGACATGGCAACCAAAGTTGCATCAGGTTCGCTGTCGGTGGATCAGATCGACGAGAATACCGTCAGTCAACACCTTTACACTGCCGGACTACCAGAGGTCGACCTCATGATCCGCACCGGTGGTGATATGCGGGTGAGCAATTTCCTGTTGTGGCAACTGAGTTACGCGGAAATTTGGATCACAGAAAAATGTTGGCCCGAATTCTCGAAACAGGACTTTGTCTCGGCACTATGTGAATTCTCTTCTCGCCAAAGAAGGTTTGGTGGATTGAATGTTAACGAGTGAATGATTTTAGAATTGACCAACGCGATCTCGGTGGCAAGTTGCCATTGCCTCCAATACAAACCCAACTTGGCACGAAACCCAGCTTGGCACGAAACCCAACTAAGATGAATCCGATAGCACTGTCCAACAGATCTCCCAACAAGAGAAAGGTTGGGTGACCCACTGAACCAAACCCTCGCCGGGCACCAGCGACGGTTTCGCAAGTGACAATCAAATGAAACGCGTCTGCATTCACTCAGAATCAACAAGACTTCAATTCGCATCCACCACTAGGCGGGGGAACTGACTGTGCTCAAAGATCGACTACGCACGTCAGCCATTTTAATTTCCATCGTTGGCTGTTTACTTTACCTCGACAGCAACTACTCAATCAGTAATGCGGAGGGACTATGGCTTCTTCCTGTTCTTCTATTCTTCGCATTAGGCACAGCACACGATGCGTCAACGTTGCTCGGTTCAAGTGGAAGACCGATCAATCGCAGGGCAGCGATCATTGGTACGTTGCTGGTCACCCTTGCGGGTTATCTCCCAAACCTATGGCCGCTGATGGGCGAAAGTTACCCGACTGATTGCCCCGTGGGAAAATTAGGATGGATCATTTTCGGAGCAACCGCGGCGATCTTCGTTGCATTAGCCGTCGAAATGATGCAATACGGAAAACCGAGAACCCAAGGAGAGGCCAGCGAGGAAAAAACTGCCTTGACGGCGGCAAGGCAAAAAACGGAATCAAACCAATCCGGAGAGCGTGCTCTGGAGCGAATTTGCAACGCAAGTTTTGTAAGCCTATATGTGGGACTGCCAATGGCTTTGCTGGTGTCCCTTCGCAGTCTGGGATCAGGTAATTGGGGACTGGCGGCATTGCTGACCACCATTGCAGTCACCAAGTCCACCGATGCCGGCGCCTATTTCACGGGCAAAGCAATTGGACGCAAAAAGTTAATCCCGCGTCTAAGCCCCGGCAAAACCTGGGAAGGGTCCATCGGTGGTATTTGCACTGCGACGTTGGTTGCCTACGCATGCTTACGGTGGTTGTTCCCCGCGATCGCAACCGATGCTTCGCCTCCCTTGGCAACACCATCACTTGCATTACTTAGTGACCCAATTCCAGGCGCACTATGCCTCGGTGTCCTTCTTGGTGTCACAGGCATGCTAGGCGATTTGGCTGAGTCACTGGTAAAAAGAGAATGTGGTGCAAAGGACAGCGGAAGTCTGCTGCCGGGCCTTGGAGGTGTTTGGGATGTCTCAGACTCTTTGATCGTCGCCGCAGTACCCGCTTTTCTTTGTTTTGCCGCTGGGATTGCGGGTTAGGTGAAATTGTGGATCAACGAACCAGCCCATTGCACTGAAAAACAGAAGTCTCTGAACCGAGGCGAGTGACGCCCAAAGACGCAGGAATTCGACCCTGCGAAGTCAATGGGAAAGCGAATGGGGCTAACTGGCTAATAAAAAACAGCTTGATAACCATCGGTTTTTGTGATCCCCACCTGTGCTTGACGCAAACGGGCGTACAATATGACACGCCGTGTTCGCCACCTTTCCCCGCCCCATCAAAGCGTCCCTTGGAGTCCTCGCTAGGAGTTTCATGAAAGAAGCGACACTATCGATCGCCAACCAGCAAGAAATCTTGGATCTCTTTGGACCCCGCGATCAACACCTTCGACGCATCCGACGCCTTTTTGACGTCAACATTACCCAGCGGGACGGCAGTATTCGAATTGCTGGTGGGGAAAGTGGAGTTCAATCAGCGACGAGGACACTTGAGAAACTTCGTCAAATCGCACGAAAAAACGGTGGGATCAGCCCCGTCGACGTTGACCAAGCAGCCTTTACGGAGGGAGCTTCAATCGACAATCCTGAATCGACGCTTCAACGCCAACGCGAGATCGGTGCTAACCAGTCAGTCGGTGCACCGTCTCGTGACAGCTATTCCAATGCTTCACCCAACCGTTCGCCATCAAACGCTGACACCGAGATTCATCTGCAGCACGGTGGCCGTCGCGTAAAACCACGTACACCTGGCCAAGCTCGGTACGTCGAAGCAATCCGGAAATACGACTTAACCTTTGCAACCGGTCCTGCTGGCTGCGGAAAAACCTATTTAGCGGTTGCCACCGCGGTTGAGAGCTTGCGTGCGGCCGAGGTTCGAAAAATCGTACTGGTGCGCCCCGCTGTGGAGGCAGGAGAAAACTTAGGATTCCTTCCGGGAGACTTGCGAGCAAAATTGAATCCCTACCTGCGTCCGCTGATGGATGCGTTAGGAGATATGCTTGATTACGATCAGGCTCGTCACTTAATGGAACAGGACACCATCGAGGTGATTCCTCTGGCCTACATGCGTGGAAGAACGCTGAACGACGCTTTCATCATTTTGGATGAGGCACAGAACGCCACGATTGCCCAGATGAAAATGTTTCTGACACGAATGGGTGAACGTAGCAAAATGGTGGTCAGCGGCGATGCAACCCAACAAGACCTGCCCCGGGGTGTGACAAGTGGACTTCGGGACGCCTTGAAACGACTCAGTAAAATTGACGGTATTGGCGTCGTGCGATTGCAAGCCTCCGATATCGTGCGACATCGATTAGTTCAAAGCATTGTCGCAGCCTATGAAGACAACGAATAATTACCGACATTAACAATCAATTAACCGCGGTCAGGAAACACTTCCTCCGCACCATCTCATGCCGCCTCTGCTTTTAAGGAGCCCACAGGATCGATGAGGACATCCCCTTCAAGGTGTCCGCCCAACTTGGTCAACCATTGGAAACTCGTTTTCAAAGTTGCACCAAAATTAACTTGATCCGTCGTGATGAGCGGAGCCAACAAAAAACGAAACCGCCAAGAACGCCTTAACGCACTGGGAATTCAAAAACCCAAGCTGCTGCAGTGGTGGCAGGACAGCGACAAGGTGGATTTCACCATCCGCCTCAGCCTCTCGGTACTCGCCGCAATCACGGTCTTGCTGGCCTGTCAAACCTGGCGTCTGCCGTTTGCCCATCGCAAACAGGACATTCCAACCCATAACCTCATCACTCGAGTGACTTTCGAAGTCGAGAACGATGAACAAACCGAAGCGTTGCGTGATCGAAAACGTCGAGAACAACTTGCTTTTTATAGCAATCGTCCGAAATCACTTCTTGACCTGCAAGCTGCCTTGCGCGACCAACTGTTTCTCGTTCTCGGCGCTCCTTCCTATCCCGAAATGACGCAGGACGAACGAGATGCTTTTGAGCAATTCAGAACTCCCGAAACCGAAGCAACCGACGAAACTCCCGATGGACGCTTTGAAAGAATGAAGCAGGTTTTTCAGGACGATTCAGAATTGGAAACGTTGCAGAGCGCCTTGGAAATCACCTTCCAGCAAAATTACCGACTCGGTTTACTTCAAAGTCTCGAACACGCTCCAGAGGCGGGCGCCCCCGCAATGATTCGCGTCTACCAGGACGGCAATCGGGACGAAATCGAATTCGTCGAGACGAAGAATGTCAGAATCGCCGAAGCGGCTCCCGGTATCGAGAAACGACTCAAGGAAGCATTCAGAACAAAATTCACTTCAGAGTCCAGCCAGGAAACTGCCGTGATCATCAGCGACTGGCTGGTGGAAAGACTGCCTGAATATCGAACGCTTTACTACGACGAGCAGCGAAGTTTGGAAGCGAGCGATGCTGCCGCTGCCGAGGTTGCTCCGGTGATGACCCCTTACCGAACAGGTACCGATACACTTGCGGAGGCTGGTGTACCTCTTGGTGAAGAGCAGTTGCTACTTCTCGAAAAAGAATGGCTGACTTTGATCGGACAAATGCAATGGACCGACAAAACAGCAAGAGTTGTCGCCTTCGCCGGCATGATCATCGCGCTTTATCTGCTTTGCGGATCGTACATCTTTTTTGTCGATAACCGAAGCCTGCTACAAGATCGCTGGAAACTGGCTCAACTGCTCGGAATCATGGTGACCACGATTGTGGCGGGCTACTACGCTTCGGCAGACCAGTGGCGAGGTGAATTGGTTCCCTTGGTTCTGGCGTCGATTCTAGCCGGCGTTGTCTATGGTCGTGAACTCGCACTTCTGCTGATGGCGGCAACCAGTGTCAGCATGACACTACTGCTCGGTGAGGGATTACCGCACCTGGTAATGATGGCTGCTGCCTTCACAAGCTGCACGCTTCTGCTGGGAAGAATCCGAACACGCACCCATTTGATGTATGTTGGAGCCACGTCTGCCTTGATTACGATTTTGACAGTGGTGGGAGTCGGCATCGTCACAGGATCATCCTTGTCCGACGCTGACCCGAGTGGATTGACCTCACAGTATCAAGGACCTCGCTTCGACACAGTCGTGCTCACGCTTTTTCGAAATGCATTCTGGTCAGGCTTCTGCATTTTTATCTCCGCAACGGCCATGACCGGCCTTTTACCATTGGTGGAGAAGATCTTCGGGGTTCAAACCGATCTCAGCCTTCTTGAACTTGGCGATTCAAGCCACCCATTGCTGCGAAGGCTGGCTCAACGAGCACCGGGCACCTACAACCATTCAATCAACGTCGCCTCCATCGCCGAAGCGGCGGCTGATGAAATCGGTGCCAACGGCTTGCTGGTCCGCGTTGGTGCTTACTTCCATGATATCGGCAAGATGTTCAAACCTGAGTACTTTGTTGAGAACCAGAGTACCGGAGTCAATCAGCACGATGCCTTGCAACCAGCAATGAGCACACTGGTAATCATCGCTCATGTCAAAGATGGCGCGGACCTTGCTCGAAGCCACCACCTTCCCAAACCCATCATTGATTTTATCCTGCAGCATCACGGAACCACTCTGGTCGAATACTTTTACCAAGAGGCAACTCGGCGTAGTGAGAATGACCCCCATACGGAAACGGTAAGCGATCAAGATTTCCGTTACCCGGGCCCAAAGCCTCAGACTCTCGAAGCGGCAGTCATGATGCTTGCCGATACAGTAGAAAGTGCAAGTCGCACATTGGTTGACCCAACTCCTTCACGGATCCAAGGGCTAGTCGACAAAATCGCGCAGAACAAAATGGGCGACGGGCAATTCGATGAATGCGGTTTGACGTTCCAGCAACTCGCCATCATTCGTCGCAGCCTCGTCAAATCACTGACGGCAATTTACCACGCCCGCGTGAAGTACCCTGGACAACAGACTGCCTAAAACCGCCTGAATCAATTCTCTCGTGCCCCCATCCACCATTACCGTTGACGTGCTGATCGATCCAGAGATCCGATGTCCACTCTCTTTTGAGAACATCAAGAGGGCGGTGATCACGGCCGCTAGCGACCGCGGCTATCGAAAAGGGCAAATCGGTCTTCGCGTTACCGACGATGTGGCAATTCACCAAATTAATCGTGAACATCTTGGTCATGATTACCCAACCGATGTCATCAGTTTCGACTATGGCTCAGACGATGAGACGATCGAGGGGGAATTGGTCGTCAGCATTGACACCGCCAAGCAAAAAGCAGAAGAGGTCGGCTGGGACCTCAGTAAGGAATTAACGCTGTATATCATCCATGGAACGCTGCACATAGCGGGACTTGAGGACCAGAGCCCACTGGATCGACGTACCATGCGAGACGCCGAAACGCGAGTTCTGCAGACCCTTGGGATTCAAATCACCGAGAAATTATCGCCAGATTTCATCGCTCCCTCAACGCGTGCGGAAACACCTGACGGACCCGACGCGCCGAAGGATGAACACTGCTCTTCATCAACCATGAACCACGCCTCTGACGATTCCTCTGGCGTGGATGCATCCGATGAAAACCCCTTAGAGGCTATTCCACAAACTAAGACAAAAACTCGGGGGAAAGCAGTGGATCAAGACCGATCAGATTTTGGGAGGATCCCTTGAACCATCCCGAAATTTGGTGGGGGCTATCGCTGATCGGCTTTATCTTCAGCAGCATCGGTGGACTCGGTGGTGAACTGCTTGACCGGTTTGCGGGTCGACCGTTTGAAGCTTACTGTCGACTGAAGCGGAATCGCGATCGTTTTGGTGCCGTCTTGGATCACCAAGATGCTGCGATTCGCGGAAGCGAGTACCTTCGAATGATGGGAACGGTTTTATTTCTGATTACCGGAACCGTTGCCATCAACCTGAATCAGAACTCACCACCGCTCAATGACTGGTCACTTGTCTCATGGGGTGTCTGGGCGGTCGCAATGATGATGATGGTCCATGTCTGGTTACCAGCAGCTGTCACGCGTTTTGCATCCAAACGTGTGCTCTACCACACTTGGCCTTTCTGGTACGCGTTGTCGATTTTCATGAGTCCTCTTGCAGCACCGGGGCACTTTGTTGAATTGATTACCCGAAGAGTCACCGGAACCGCCGAAAGTGCCGACGAGGAAGAGGAACAACTGGAGGACGAAATTCGAACCATTGTCACCGCCGGAACCCGCGACGGTTTCTTCGGTCCCGGTGTTCGTGAAATGATTCAAGGTGTCATGACACTTCATGAAGACACCATTGGACACATCATGACCCCCAAAAGTGATGTCGATGGAATTGACGTGGCATGGCAATGGGACAAGACCATGGAAGTCATTATTGAATCCGGCAGGACACGATTTCCGGTGTACGAAGCAACGCTGGACCATGTCATTGGCATCCTTTACGTCAAAGACCTGATTCCTCTGATTGCCAAGGGACTAGCTCCCGATCGACCGATTACCGACCTGATGCGACACGCTTGGACCGTCCCGGTTGACCGTGATGTCGAAGCCCTGCTCAGAGAATTCCTTAACAGCCGAAGTCACATGGCAATCGTGCTGGATGAATTCCAACAAATGGTCGGTGTCGTTACGATCGAAGATGCACTTGAGGAAATTGTCGGCGAAATCGTTGATGAATCCGATGAGGACGAAGAGTTTGGTATCGAACTCCTGGATGAAGCAACCGTTCGGGTGGATGGTCGAGTCATGATGGATGATCTGAATGAATCCACAGGCTGGACGTTGCCCGAGCGAGATGATTACGAGACGATCGCGGGCTATGTCCTCTACCATGTTGGCACCATCCCCGAAGTCGGACAAAAGTTGGTGATTGGCCAATCAAGCATTGAGGTCCTGAAGGCAAATCATCGTAAAATTGAATCGCTGAAAATCCAGCACGATACCGATGCAACCAAGGTAAACAATTAGACTTGGAGACTCGTGCTGGCGATGCCCAACCTAGACTTGGCTGCACCTTTACGACGCCCCTGACAACAACCTAATGGTGGCAACCGGTGACTCGCGAACAACTCCGTGGCTGATACGGCACAACCACATACCACTGAGCAACCTTCTCGCTGAACGACCCACCCCCTGGTATTCGTCGCTGGCATTTGTCGCTGGCAGTCGTCACCGTCAGTCTTCGCCCTTTGTCGTCGCTGGCAGTCGTCACCCTTTGTTGTCGCCGTCAGTCGTCGCCGCCAAATTCCACTGCGGGGACTTGTCCACCGCAACCGCCACTGAATCCTCAAAAGTGATTTTGAAAGACTCCAAAATACTTTTTTTGGGCTCCAAATAGCTCCTCGGACCAAGAGTTCGAGATTTTGTACGTCAGAAAGACGGGATGATTTCTCCATCGAGGCTTCTACTGCCTTGAAAAGATCCTGCGGGTTCAAACAACGCCTCACACCGCTGAGGGACACCGAAAGTCTCTGCATTCGAAAAAGGCCGCAATTTCCTAATTATTTTGGTGCCCACCCTCCTAGTTTCCACCTCGGTTCGGCGAAGGATTTGGGGTTGGCTGATTGCCGCTTCTAGACACCGCCGCTACACTGCTAGCATTGATTCTCTGGGGATTTGAGCAGTCTGCGAGGAAAGCGGCTGATCACCGCATAATGCCGCCAGAGTTTGCCCCTCCACGAGTCCCCGCAGCCATTTTGGAATCGCTGATGACCAACGTAGCCCGCCTCGACGTCGAACAAGCCGACACCATCAAAGTGATCTATGGAGATCAAGAGTTTTTACTTCCGGTGGTTGAGGGATCTGAGGGTGAACGTGGGATCGATATCAGCAAATTGCGGGGATCAACCGGGTTGGTGACCCTGGATGAGGGCTATGTCAACACTGGCAGCACCCGCAGTGCGATCACCTACCTCGACGGCGAGAAAGGGATTCTAAGGTACCGAGGTTACCCAATTGAGCAACTTGCAGCTCAATCCGACTTCATCGAAACCGCCTACCTTCTCATCCACGGCGAGTTACCCACGTCAAAGGAAGCCGAGCAGTTTCGAACGGGAATCCGTGAACACACCATGATCCACGAGGACATGCGTTCGTTCTACAACGGCTTTCCTCGCGACGCTCACCCCATGGCGATACTTAGCAGCGTCGTGGGCGCCCTTTCGACGTTCTATCAAGACGCGATGGATCCGCAGGACGAAGATCAAGTTGCGGTCTCAATCGACCGCCTTTTGGCTAAGCTTCCCACGATCGCAGCCTACAGTTACAAGAAGTCGATGGGACAACCGTTCATCTATCCCAACAATGAACTGAACTACTGCGAAAATTTCCTGCACATGATGTTCGCGACGCCAGCCAATGAGTACATGGTTGATCCGGACTTCGCCGAGGCACTCAATCTTCTTCTCATCGTCCATGCTGACCACGAGCAGAACTGCAGCACTTCGACAGTACGGATGGTGGGCAGCAGTAACGCGAATCTCTTCGCTTCAATTTCTGCAGGCATCGGCGCATTGTGGGGACCGCTGCACGGTGGAGCCAATGAAGCTTGCGTCAACATGCTCGAACGCATCGCCAACGACGGCGGCAACGTTAAAAAGTACGTTGACATGGCCAAGGACAAGGATAGCAACTTCCGATTGATGGGCTTCGGACATCGCGTTTACAAAAACCGCGACCCTCGAGCGACCATCATCCGATCAAGCTGCGAGAAAATCCTTAACAAACTTCAACTGGATGACCCACTGTTTGAAGTCGCACAAAAGCTCGAAGAGGTTGCCTTGCAGGATGAGTACTTCATCGAAAGGAAACTCTACCCCAATGTTGATTTTTACTCCGGTGTGATTTATCGGGCACTCGGAATCCCCGTCCAGATGTTCACAGTGCTGTTCGCCATTGGTCGACTTCCCGGATGGATTGCTCATTGGCGAGAAATGCATGCCAATCCCGCCAGACGGATCAATCGTCCGCGGCAAATCTACACCGGTTACAACGAACGTGATTTTGTCCCGATTGAAAAGCGAAGCTAGGGAAAACCGTTGGCTAGCCGTGGTCGAGCCCTCTGCACCTGAATTTGAACCAACCGTCGATCCATTCGGCGGTTTTTTTTTGCGATCAGCCTCAGATCTTACGAGTTGCAGATCATTCAAGATGTGGGCCACGCAACAACTTCGTTCCACGGCTACCCTTGAGAAACGGGGCCTCAAGCATTGAGTGGGTGGCCGCATTTGATGGCGTCAACCGACCCATCGCGTGCGCTGGACCAAAAGCTGAACCCATTGGGTTCACAAGAAGAAGCGGATGGGGTGGGATTCGAACCCACGGTACGCGTAAACGTACGCCAGTTTTCAAGACTGGTGCATTCGACCACTCTGCCACCCATCCTTTCAACGCCATTGGCTGACGCCGTCCTGAATCTTGCTCCGTCGTGTTTACCGACCGCGGGATCACACCCCACTCATCGGATGCCGGCGTGACGACAGTGCTATCGTTCAGGCAGCAGAAACTTACCAAGTCTTTCGTTCGGAAGGAACCGACATTCGATGCCAATTTTATTTTTGGGGTCATCTCAAGGCTGTCAGCTCGAGGATCGCGTTGAGAGAGCGATTTGGTGCATTGGGAACGGGTGCCGGAAACGGGCATTCAGCATGGGATTCCCCTTCAGGTCGTCTCCAACAACCCCGGCGATAAAACACCCCAGGCGATAAAACACCCCAGGCGATTCCGCAAAAACCTACAGATCCGTTCGCCGGTATGCCTTTCTTGACCTTGCCATGGTGCGTTCACTTCGGAAATGTGGTCCCGAACCAAAACGATTACCCGAAAAATCTCTCGGTTCATCCAGATCCCCGAGATACTCTTCGCGAACCTTGGGATGCTGCTTGACCTGCTCGGGCGATCCATCTATCAACACCTGACCTTGATAAATCACGTAGCAACGATCCACGGTCCCCAGAATTTCTCTGGCCGCATGATCGGTAATGAGAACACTGATACCATTGGATCGAAGCTGCTGAATCACACCCTGAATCGACTGCACAGTGACGGGGTCGATCCCGGCAAAAGGTTCGTCAAGCATCACAATCTGCGGATTGGAAACCAAGCACCTGGCGATCTCCAATCGACGTCGTTGACCACCGCTTAGTTGATCCGCGCGATCTTTCCTCTTGTCAGCAATATCAAATTCTTCGAGTAGTTCATCAGTGCGTTGTTTGCGGTTCGCCCGGTCCATACCAAGCAACTCGAGTAAGGACGAGATATTCTGCTCGACCGTTAATTTTTTGAAGACGCTCGGTTCCTGAGGCAGGTAGCCCATGTGGCCGTCACGAGCACGTCGAAACATAGGCCAATTGGTAACGTCCTTGCCGCCAAGAAATACACGCCCTCTATCTGGCTCCACCATCCCGCAAATCATTCGAAAACTGGTCGACTTACCCGCGCCATTTGGCCCCAATAAGCCCACGATTTCCGCGGGACCCACATGCAGATTCACACCATCCACCACACGGCGACGGCCATAGGTTTTCTGAAGGTCCGCTGCTTGGAGAACCGGTTGATAGGACGCAGATTTGACACGTTTCCGCGGCGCGCCGATCGTTTGGGAATCCATTCCACCAAGGTTCCTGTTGTTAACGAATTAATTTGAATCGTTTGAAATTAGGCCAGAAGGGGACTGGCGAATTCCATGAATGTGGCCAGAAAACAACCACTGCTTTTCCAACCAACAAATCTCGCGGCACAAAGTGTTTGTCCGACCACTGCCATGCCTTTTCGTTGACACCCCTGGGAAGGGGAATCTGAGCTTTCCAGTCCGCCCAACAACGAGCATCAAGACTTTCAGGACTGTTGTCACCCATAGGAAAAAACTGATCCTCTGACAATACAAACGACACCCTGCGTCTCGACGACCAGCCTTTGAAATCACTCCAACTCGAGGGATCTGCCAACACTCTCTGAATTCCTTTAATGGTCAAACTCTGCCCAAGTTGCACCCAAAGATTATCCATGTCATAGTCGACCATCGCCGCATCACTGTTATCATTCGAGATGTAATACTTGTCTCGATCGATTCGCAGTTGACGAATAATTGCCTTTCCCCCTCGAACGGCAATTCCAGCGGGACTGGCGTCCATTGGATGACCATCCTCATAGCGAGGCCGATTTTGCTCATCGGAGCGATAAGCTAACGCATTGAACGTTGTGGGTTCAGCAAATTCAACAAGTCGGTCATTGACCCACAATAATAATTGGTCGTCACAATTACTGAATCGAACTTGATCTCGAGACCCCGCTCGAAGGGATGTCTCAGCTGTCGGGCTAAGAAACTCCTCACCGCCCTCAGCGACGAATGGACGTTTCTCACCACCATCATCAATCGTCAGCTTTGCTTGTCCTGTCTTCAGGTCAATTGAACAGCGGTATTTCACGCCGGCTTCAATCAATTCGAAAATCGCCTCCTCGCTATCCCCCGAGGTATCGAGATCGGCTTCTAAAATTAGATCTCCAATCCAATGCAGGCCATCGCGTCCAACTTGCTGGTGACCAGAATCTTGACCACCCCATTCGGCAAGCGATCCAAATTGCTCAGGACCAACCCCCGGCTGGTATTCGGGAGTGAAGACGCCCCGCGAATATCCGCCATTGAGCATTCGCTCAAATAGCCCGCCCTGCAACATCGACGGTCGTTTTGCATAGACATAGCCAGAACGAACATGAACATAGGAATCATAGGCATAGAAATCCGTGATGGCCCGACTTGAATAGGGGTCAACGTTGGTTAGCAGCTCACCCTCACCCGAGCTGGCCCATTGATCGTCAGACGGCCAGCGATGAAAGTAACGCAACCAATCGGTGCGAGAACCACCGTCAATGGTCGCGGTCAATCCATCAGCATCGCGTTCAACCTGCCATGAGTCCGTCGGAGGGCTTGCAGCCCCGCTGAACCACGGCTGCCAACGACTCGGATAGTTGGCCTGAATTAACTGCTCTGATTGCTGGTCGGTGTCATAAACCAAATGACTCATTGATAACAAAGTGTCCGCCGGTTTCCGCACGATCTGGACAGGTTGATCTGAGCCTGTGGGCTGAACATAAACATCCCCATGCCGTATCGTCAGAGTTTCGTTGGGTAACCCCACCAGACGCTTGATGTAGTTCTGCTTTGGATTTCCTGGATACTTGAAAACAAACACATCCCAACGCTCAGGATCTTTGAGAGCGTAGGTGAATTTACTGACAAGAATCCGATCTCCATTAAAAGTCGCATGATTGCTGTCGTTCTCAAGATCCAAACCATTCACATAACGACAGTTTGGACACACCCCAGCGACAACAACCAGACTGGATTCTGAACCACTACGCTCGCGACTCGCACCACATTGAAACGAAGTGCCACACTTTGAACAGGAGATATCCTTGTGGGCACCCATCAGCGTTGGTGCCATGGACCCGGTCGGGATGACAAAGGCCTCGGCTAGAAATGCTCTGAACAGTAACGCCAAAATGAAAGCCACAATGAATGCTTCCACTGTCTCGCGTTGTGCCGCGATACGAAATCTTTCAGCCCGTTGGATCGTTGGATCTCGAGAGTCCGACTCTTGGCCGGAAGCTGATTTGGAATCCTGATGGCTTCTTCTAGCAGAGGATTTATTTTGTCGATTGCCCATAAAAAAGATGGATTCGAGGTTCAAATGGAACTGAATTTGGACGACCGAGGGAACACCGCTCGGGCAACTTAAACGCCCCGCGCAGGTGCCGAGTGAGCATTGCTGAGGATTGGAAACGCTACGTTCCGCATCCTAGCTAGTTTACGTCAAGTCCGATACTTCGATTCGGCGAGAACAGCCACAAAGCAATAAAACGCGGAATAACAGCAAAAACGGCAAGAAGCGAAAAAGATCCCCCGTTGAGGGAATGTCTCCCTGACACCCCCAGGGACGTCGCAAATCCCGCCTTTCCATAGAAAACCAACTCGATTTTGGTTCTAAGCCTCCGCAACTTCGATCCGCCTGTCTGAACCCGGGCCAAGGCTCAACCCAGATCGGTGAAACAACCAAACCAAGAATAAGCCACCGCAAAAAGATCCCCATACCCGCACCCGAGTTCCGACAACTTCTCTGGCGCAGCAGGTGGTGACTATTTGCTATCACCCCCAAGGCATTTCAATCGCCTGTTCCCATCAATGCTGCCCGCTCAGAAACTAGCACCCCAAAATCTAGACATGTCTCCATTTGCCCAAAACTCAATGGCACCGAAAGATGAACCATCGATCTTAGTCAATCTTCATGCTAACGAACTGCATCAACCGAATGCCAATGCGAGACAAACAATCCGATGACCTGATTTCACTCAACTGCATGGATGGACCTCGACACGACGAAATACGACTCGCACTCAGCCAAGGAGTTGGCCCGCGAACAATGAACCTTCTGTTTGAGCAACTCGGCACCGCGTCAACCATCTTATCCACTAGCCACCAACGTTTATCAGCAATTCCGGGTATCGGACCTGGGCTTATCAAATCCATTTCCAATGCATCAACACAAGTTCCTCTCGGGGCAATTTTGGCTTGGTGCGAACAAAATAGCGTCGAACTACTTTTACATGGTGATGCGGATTACCCTTACCTGCTGGGAGAAATTGAGGATGCCCCGCGTCTACTGTTTTGCCGCGGTCAGTTTCAACGTGACGACCAGAATGCTGTCGCCATCGTCGGCACGCGCAGGCCAACACCCTATGGACTTCAACAAGCAATGCGGTTTGCGAGTGAGCTAGCCAATGCAGGAATCACCGTGGTCAGCGGATTAGCCAGAGGCGTTGATGGTGCCGCTCACAAGGCTTGCATCAAATCAGGTGGCCGAACCATTGCGGTGTTAGGATCTGGATTGGGAGTTATTTATCCGCCTGAACATCGCATCCTGGCTGATCAAATTGCCAACCAAGGAGTGGTCGTATCTGAATACTCGCCACACAGCAAACCTCAGCGTGGCATGTTCCCCCAACGCAACCGCCTGATCAGTGGATTAGCGTCAGCAACATTGGTGATCGAGGCACCAGAAAGAAGCGGATCTTTAATCACCACACGGCTCGCCATGGAGCAAAACCGGGAGGTGATGGCAGTCCCCGGTCCGGTCAGCAGCCCACTCTCACGAGGCTGCAACAAACTGATTAGTGACGGGGCAAAGCTTGTGCAATCCGTCGACGACATTCTTGAGGAATTACAACCTTTGACCGGCTTCGAAAACCATGAAACAGAACCCTTGAGTGACTTAGATCATCCTTCCTTCCTGAATGAATCAGAGCGAAAAATCTATGAAGCGGTCGCACCTGATGGATCGCTAATAGATGAAATCATTCAAAGGACCCGCTATGCCAGTCACGAAGTCATCGCAGCGGTCAACCTTTTGGAGTTACGTCACGTTTTAATCCGTTCGGACCACCAGAAAATCTATCGTTCAACGACACCCCCTTGATAACCGCCCTAGTTTCAAGGCTTACAAAGAAACCGACTGAAATCACCAGAACCAAGGCTGCAAAATCTTGCATGACCTTGGATTGGTCACTGTCACTGGATCCCCAGACAAGTCAAACAGGAGGCGTTTGAGTAGGGGTTGAATCACACCACCTTGCAAAACCTTAAGAACGGTGCGTTTCAATGCGTAACCTGTCCAGCTGAATGCTTCTGGCTCGATCAACCATCGATCCACTGTACCGTTTATCCTCGCCTCAGCCATCTGCCGGTAACTTCCGGCTTTACAAGCTGAAGCAGATTCTAGGATCTGCATTCCTGCGCCGCCAACCTCTGCTTCATGGAGCAGTGATCAATCCAAGTTTTAATTACGGAAACGCTCGGAAGGGCTCTGCCCCGCAACTGCTCTCGACCCTGACTACTTTCGGAGTAGCGTTCCATATCCCGACGCAAGCGAAGCGGTGAGTCCAAGGCCAAAGTCCGAGCGTGCCTTCGATGGACATTGAATAAAAGCATCGCGTCCGCTGGCATCATTTCAGGTATCGAAGCCGAAACTCGAATGGCACGTTGGTAACGACGGATCGTAAACTTGGCTTTGCGTTTGGCAGAAAAATGCTTCGCAATCAGCTCCGCATCCGCCTCCAGCAAATCACCTGCAGTCTCAATGCCATGCTCACGCAAACGCTCACATCGCTTGAGAGAACACAACTTCAATTGCTCGAGAGGCATCATGGCGATTGTTTCATCATGTCGCACACCAGAAGTCGGTTCGTCAAGTTCTTCTGAATTAACAGTCCCTTGATCATCAACCTTAAAATGCACACGCACCAAGGACGGCACCAAAGCACCCTCGGATTCACGAGTCAATTTCCTCAGAATCCATTGATAAATCAGCTTAAACATCGCGGTTCCGTCCACCCTACTTTTCTAAGTCCGTTTCAGAAAACATTCTTCACGATCTGACTGAATCATCCAAGCTCAATAACCATCCAAATCACCAGCCCTCAAAAACCAACTCATGCCATGCTTTCCATCACAGGAAAGTCTTTACCGCCGGGTCACAACCCGTTCGCTACAGAAATTGCTGCACACCAACATCCCTCGAGAATCATGCTTTTCCACGATTGATTCATTCAACCAAGACCACTGCCACCCGGCAGGCCTCACAGAGCGATCGGAGTGTTGCTAGATACGAGCGTCGCCAACTTACTTGCGCCATCAATGCGTTCTCCTTTTTCAACCAAACCACAGCGATAAAAAGGGCGAAGGCCTAGTACTCGTCGACACTATCATGCGACTTCTTGCTGATCTTCAGAAATTGAGTCATCTGAATCCTCATCAACATCCTCGTATTCAACATCCTCGTATTCGTCGTCCTCGTATTCGTCGTCCTCTTGTTCGTCGTCCTCTTGTTCGTCGTCCTCGTATTCGCCGTCCTCGTGTTCGCACACCTGACCGTCTTCTTCTCCGACGGCTTCCTTTTTGTTTCCCAAGTCCCCGGGCGAATCCTCAACATCTTCGTACTCCTCTTCCGCCTCAACGTCCTCCAGCACACCATCAACGTTCGTATTGTCTTGATTGATTGCCGTTGGTTCCGTCACACCATCATCCGACTCACTCCCGGTCGAATCCCGAGGGTCTCGGAGAAAATCTTCAGGATCTCTTTCAAACCATGCCCATTGAATTCCGCCAACAGCCGGGTCGGGTTTTCCATCGGAATCTGACGGTGACACTATCGAGCGATCAGCATTGTCTTCGATTGAATCAAGCGACTCTCTTGTGTCACTGGTCCGCTGAATTGCTCTTTCCTCATCGTCAACCTTTGTCGGATTTCGCGACAAAGGCTCAACAGAGCCATCGAATCCATGATCCTTCAGTCCACCATCCCTTGTTTGACTGACTGATGATGAATCCGAAACATCCAGTTCATCGTCAGTCGTTACGGAGGGATCACCATCGGTGGGTTCGTCTCCCAACACTACGGCCCTGCCCGGTGTTCCATGGGGTGGCATGATTCGAATCTCCACACCAATTGTTTTAAACATTTCAACAATGTGTTGGTGACAGGTGAACATCAACACCTGGTGCCCCAAATCAGAAAAACTCTTCAAGGTTTTGGCAGCATACAAGGCTCGGTCCTGATCAAAATTAACGAGCACATCATCCAAAACCAGTGGCAATGCGACTCCACGCCGGGCGTAGGTGGCCACCAACGACAAACGCAATGCGACAAAAACAGCCTCCCTCGTTCCACGGCTCAGAAACTCCAATCGTATTGGCTCACCCCCGGCATCATCGATTTTCAATTGGTTAGTCCCCAACGGTGTCCAAACTCGCTTGTACTTACCGTTGGTCAATTGCTCCAAAAAATTAGAAGCCTCTCGCAAAGTCTCAGGCTGCCGTTCTTTTTCAAACGCTGCACAAACATCCTGAAGCAGGAAACTAGCCGTTGCGAGAGCCTGCCAGCGTCTTATCACGGATTCAATTTTGCGTTCAACGCATCCCAATTCAATCTGACAAACCGCCAAGCGACCATCCTCAGCAAGGTGTTTCATCTGCTGAGTGAGTTCACCTTTCTGGATCTGCAACTGAGAAACACGATTCTCAGTTTCTGAAATTTGTGCTGTCAACGATTCCCAGCGTTTTTCAAGATCACCGACGGTTGCACCTTCAATCTCTTCAGCGATCTCCTCCTGCCCGAAGTGCGCACCGATCATTTGCGTGATCGTGTAATCAAGTTCAGTGTGTTGCTGATTGGCTTCTGTTAATTCCGACTTGCGATCAACAAATTGGTTAAATTGCTCGGCACTCTCGACACCACATTTCACCCACAAGGATCGCCGCTGTTGCTCACCTAGTTCCAGTGAGAGTTCGCAAGTATTTTGTTGCTTCTTCAGTTGAAGATCCTGCTCTTTCAATTCCCTGCGACACTCAACCCATTCCATTTGCCGGGAAAGTTCTTCCTCAAGATGCTTCAATTGATCGACCGGTCCTGATCGCATTCTTGCCATCATTCGTTCATCGACCAACGCCTCTTCATCAGCTTCGTCAGACCATCGATCCTCTCGGTTGGATTCCATTGCTTCGAAGTAAAGGTTCTCAATCCGATTGGCAATCGAACGACGCTCTTGTTGCCGCTGCTGCTGCTCCTCCTGCAGTTGATCCAATCGACGCGCGCTCGCTTGAAGCTGCTCATATCTTGACTTTAAAGTCTTTACCGTCGATGGCGACATGGATCGACTCAGCCCAAGAGACTCCAACGCATCAGACCATGATGACTTGGCTTTCTTGAGTTCAACAGCAGCCTTGGACCCTTGACTGCTTGCCAATTCAACAGCCTGCTTAGCAGCTTCGTGAAGATGATACGTTGGCAGGGTCGCCTCCAATTCAGCCAGCAAAACTTCCTTCTCGCGGACTTGAACCTCAAGAGACCCGTCCGGTCCACTGACAGCAGCATCGATCTTGGCACACTCCGATTCCACCTCGCGAATCTGGCGACGAACTGAATCAATCTGATGTTCGCAGGATTCCCGATCAAGACCTGTCTGATGCTGACCTTTCTCACGACCAAAATAATAAAACATCAAACCCATGAATCCCATCAGGATGCACAGCAAGCCCCAGCTGGTATCAGGATAGGTGACCAAGAAAGTCAGTCCGATCACGTGCGCGACGCCGTAGACCAAAGACATTCCGCCAAAGATGAAAGGAACCGCAAGCAAGAACAGTCGATCAACCGGCAAGGCCTCCGCCGTTGTTAACTCCACCGTCTCTCGTTCCAAATCGCGATAGTGACGTTTGAGGTTATGGAGGTGCTCACCAAGATCCGTTCGATTTCGCAGCGTTGAGATTTCTTCGCCAGTGTTCCGAATCGCTTGTTGCAAATCGGCCGCATGTGCTTTCTCGAGCACTTTTCCCAGAACTTCACCAATTCGGTCGGCACTTGCCTGATGCTCCTTGGCCTGGGACCTCGCTTGCCGCATCAAAAAGAGTTGCTCTTTGACCTGCTTTGCAGGCATGGAAAGGGTTGCGATGGAACGACTGGATAAATCGGGAAGTGATTCGTGCTGACCATTGAGAAACGCCTGCCAATCAACTTGCTCTAAACCGAGACGTTCCGCGCATAACTCCACCTGTCGCCGTGCTTTAGCGATCTGTTCGTCAAGACGACTGACCTGCTCCTCAAGCGTTTCAATCCAAGGAACCAACTGGGAGGCAGCTTCAATCCGCCCTTGCAACTCCGACAAGCGACGGCTGACAGGGTACTGCTCTGCCTCATGTCGTATTTCACGCCGTTTTTCCTTGATTTCCTCCAGACGGATGCGACTTTCCTCTATCTCCGATTCAATGCCTGCCAACTGTTCCGGTGCTTCATCGGGAAGGATCCCCTCGCGTCTCAGCGTTTCGATACGATGTTCTAGCGCACGTCGTTGACACCAATTTTCATAGACTCCTGTGGCAACCTCCACACATCTTGCCTCATGTTCGTGAAGCGCAATGCGTTGGGTAAGCTCTTGGATTTCATGTTGCTGGCTGAGCTTTTGTGATGCAAGCTCGCTCCAGAGAGCACCACTGTGAGTCTGCTCCTGAACCTCACGTCGCAAACGTTCACGTTTTTCGATTAATTCGCTCAGCCGTTCACCGTCCGGATCCTTTGTTGGATCCGAGTGCCCGACTGCGTCAGCACGAGCCTTGCGCAAACTCCGAATCACGTCGACCAATGACACACGATCCACACCACTGGACAGCTTGTAGAGTTCATCGGCCGCAGCGGTGTCATCAAGAGTGCTCAGTTCTTGCAGTTCCCGCAATCCAATGGCAAAGACGTTGGTGAAGGTTGCTTCGTCAATTTGCCCCAGCAGACCTGATAATCGGTGCTGCCCCTGTCGCAGCCCATCCTTGCCAGTGACCGAGAGCTGGCCCGCTTGAGCTCCATCGATCGAAGGAGGCTGCCTGCGGATTTTGTAGCCCTCACCTTGACAGGAAACCTGTAAAGCTCCACCGGGAGAGCCACCGAATACTGGAGGCAAATATTTCCCTTGCCGCTGCGACGAAAATCCATAAAGCATCGCGCGGACGAATTGCATCAGCGTTGTCTTACCAGCCTCATTGGGGCCGTAAAACATCGTCATTCCATCTTCAAGCGAATCAACAGTTAGACCTGTCCAAACGCCAAACCCGTCAATTTGAATCTCTTTGACTTTCATCCGTTCTGCACCCAATCTGGCTTTCCACCACGCAATAACTCAACACCAATTTTTGTTGCATTACTTAGCGTTTCAAGACGATCCGGCGACGAGACCTCAGCCAACTTGCTTGCGGTGGGCGACCTGATTGAAAGGTGTTCCTCGGTTAATGGCGTCAGATCCAAGGGAACCTTCTCGTCATGATAATGCTTTTCCGCGACTCGCAAGAAATCACCCAAGATTGTCTCCTCATTCAACCACTCCTGGGGATACTCCGTGGGTGGTGTCAAGGTCATCGATAACGACCATGCCGCTGGCTCACCCTGCCCGTACTCACATCGCGCCCACTCTAAAATCTTATCGAGATCTCCCAACGCCCCAAGCTCATTGGCATCGCTGCAGACTACCTCCCATGCGATCAGAAGATGTCGTGAACCGTGATCAACTTGAAGCTGATAAATTTTCTCCCCAATCAGATTTTCAACACTTCCAACTGCGGCTACTTCTTTCTGGTCAAATCGGATTCGGCAATATCGAAACTCATCCGTGTCTTGATGCTGAATTCTTATGTTTTGATCCCCGTCAACATCAATCAGACTGAATCCGTGGTGTCCCTCCTCCTGCAAGGATCTTCCTTGAGTGGATCCGCAGTAGTGTGCAACCCTCAGTTCACTGTCCTCAACCGATTCACGCTGGTGTCTGCCACCTAGGGCCCAATAGTTAATCACCCCATCCGTAAGATCCGCGGCGCAAAAATCTCCGTAGCCGACTCCAATCGTTAAATCAGACGAAGCATCCACCTGAAAGCTGGGGATATCGAGCTGCAAGCAACCCTCAGAACTACGTCCCACCACTCGACAGATCGTGCGACCGGCACGTTCAACAGGCATGACCTGTGTTTGCTGTTTGGAAAACAAAGTCACATTATCGGGAAGCTCAATCGATTCAGGCCATGCATCAGGGTCGTCCGCAATTCCTCCGCTCCAATAGATAGGCTTGTTCTTTGCCTGAAGACTCTCAAAACCATTCAGAAGTAATGACATTCCATAGGGACCTGCGGCCAGCGGATTAATCAGATCACCGCTGAGAACAACGAAATCGACATGATCTGATAAAGCAGCTTCAAAGACAGACTCAACCGCCCTGCGCGGAGCTTGTGTCATCAAATCACATAAATGCGATGGCAAGGACTCAAGATCGCCCAGCGGTCTCTCGAGATGAAAATCGCTAGCGTGTATAAAGCGGAATGACTCGCCTGGCATTGGTTCCCTCCATGCAATCGACTGATCAACGTGGCGTGAAAACACAGTCCGGTGCAGCGTTGAATTCAAGTCAACGTCGTTTCACAACGTCAAATCAAAAACGGAGTGTTCAGGATGCCAATCTCCTCCCACCATCAACACCAAACTCGACTCATCGTGCAGCGCGCAGACATCAAGAAACACATTCACGCCGGATAAACGAACAATCAAAAAATCGTCGCTCCATCCACACCAGAAAAACTCACATCTACGTAAGGTGGGCAGTTTAACGAGAATTGTTAATCAAGGCCAAGTCGGATTCCAGATCGCAAATGCTAGCAATGGCCGTGGCCTCGGATGCGAGGGTAATTCTGGCCGCTAGAGGTTCTTGAAAGAAGGGTTCCTGAAAGCGGAAGTCTTGCAAGCGGAAGTCCTGAAAGCGGAAGTCTTGAAAGACAAAAAAGAAAGCTCACCGGAAACAACATCCGCGATTGCAAGGCCACACTCATCACCACGACCAAGCGGAAAGATGCCTCCGTTGCTTGGGTTAACCGTGAGAAAACAATTCCGCAGCAACGAATTGGCAACTTGGCGGCGAGAGAGGATACACAGTTCGCCAAACCGGTCACCGAATCTTCGGATTGTCTACTCAGACAGGCAATACAGATGCTTCGCACCCCTGAGGAACAACTGATTACCTGCGATGGCAGGGGATGCATCAAAACGTTCCTCCAAGTGATTGACGGCAACCACCTCCAGATCCACTGATTTTTTCATCACCACCACCGTCCCATCTCGGCCACACCAAAACACGTGACCATCCGCACCAACTGGTGAAGAATAAAGGTTGGACAATTCGCCAACACGAGAAGGCCCAAAGGCATTCTCGCCCGTCTCGGAGTGAACACAACTAATGATCGCTTGATTGGATTGGTTGTAATAGAGCAATCCATCGTACAGCAACGGTGAGGGGATGTAGGGTGTGGCTCGACTCTTTCGCCACAAGAGCTGATTGCTATCGGTCAAATCACCTTTCAAAGACAAGGGAATTGCAATCGCCGCATAGCCTTGGTAACCACTCATGCAGATCACGTGATCACCATCCACCACAGGGCAGGGAATCACATTTCCACTTAGTCCGCCGCACTCCCAGATCAAATCGCCATCACTGAGGTCATAACTACGTATCGCATTTGAAGCAGCAGTGATGACCTGCTGCTTTCCGGAATGCTCGACGACTCGAGGTGTAGCCCAGGCATTTCCCTCATCACGCTCTCGTTTCCAGCGGGTTTCTCCCGTCTTAGCATCAATGACCTCAATTGCGCTTTTCCCCGCATGATCACGAACAATCACCAGGTTACCTTGATGCAACACAGGGGAACCGCCTTCACCCAGGCTCGAGCCAACCTTGATCTCTCCCAAATCACGCTGCCAAAGCTTGTTGCCATCAAGATCAAAACAAAAAAGGCCAGCGGAGCCAAACCAGCAATAGACGTGTTCTCCGTCTGTGGTCGGTGACGCGGGAGCAAAATCATTATCGTTATGCGCCCCATCGTGCGGTATTTTAGCCGCAGCAACTTGACGCCAACGCACCTTCCCGGTGTTACGTTCCAAACACAACACCACATACTCGTGAACTCGATTAGGTTTCTTGATGTCAAAAAAGTTCGTCTTTGGTTGATCCTGTGGATCCGGAATTGATGCATCTTTTTGATCAGTTTCAACCGTCGTCAAAACAAAGACATTTTCTCCCCATATGATGGGAGTAGAGGTACCATTGCCCTCCACTTCAACTTTCCATTGAACGTTTTCCGTTTCGCTCCACGACTTGGGCGGCTTTCCATGAGGCGCCACCCCTGTTGCTTCCGGGCCTCTCCATTGATGCCAATTCGAGGAGGCCTCGTCCGCAACAACCGAAGTACCGAACAACAGCAACAGAACAAAGGTGAGTGAGAAATAACGCATGGAGAATGCCTTGGTTGGTAAAAAAGATTTCGCGAATCCTGCCGTCCTAAATCGTCAGCACACCAGTGCTGCTTGCAAACTGGTCCTGCTCAACTCCCATTCTCTGCAGCAACGATAGAAACAGATTGCAAAGTGGCGTGTTGCGTTGTGCATCGTATGCCACGTGCTTGCCATGCTTCATGCCACCACCGGCCAAAAGGATCGGAAGGTTTCTCGGGTCGTGAGCGTTCGCATTGCCCAAGTTGCTACCGAACAAGACGGTCGTGGAATCCAACAGACGCAAGCCTAATTCATCTTGAGAGGACAGTTCACTCAAAAGCTCACCAAAACTAGCCAGTAGTCCACTTTCTATTCGTTTGAGCTGTCTAATTTTTTCAGGATCTTGCCCATGATGAGAAAGGTTGTGATGCTCGGCACTGACACCGGCAATCTTAGGCACGACAAGGTGGTCCTGTATCACAAGCGAAATAACTCTCGATGAATCGGACCGTAAGATCAGCGGAATCATGCTGAATAAAGCCTGTGTTCGACCAATCAAATCAGCTTGATCTGAAACATCATCCGGTTGCTCATCGCGAACAACAGGCTTCGGTCGGTCAAGCCATTGCTCGGCCAATACCAGTTCACGTTCCGCTTCACGAATCGCCTCAAAGTAACTATCCAACCGATGTTGATCATCGGCACTGATTTTACCTGAGAGCGAGCGGGTTTGATTGGCAACGGCATCAAGAACACTTTGCCCATCGGACAGCTTTTGCCTCTCCCTGGCGACCTCGCTCTCACTACCTTTGAGAAACAGTTTTGCAAAAAGCACTGACGGCTTATCCTCCGCCGGAATCATGACACCATTGACGTTATAGGACTGACTTTTTTTGGTATGCGTGCTCAAACCAATCGATGGAAATCTCGTTGCCGCCCCAACTTTGCTCGCGGCAAGCTGGTCAACTGAAATGGAATTCTTAAATCCAGCCAGCCCAGGATTTTTGGCCGCTGTCAACCAAGTCATTTCCGTGTCATGAGGCTGCTTTCCGTTTTGGTCTGGGTGCGAGAGACCAGAGAAAAGCGTGAGATCACGTCGATGCGACTCAAGGATCTTCAAATACTCAGTCGCCTGATACGCGTCGCCGGTCTGCTTCGGAAACAGAGACGGAGGGTGAAGACCAAGTGTGTTGCAGATCAAAAGCATTCGTTTAGGAGCGTCTTGGACCTGCGCCCCCGAAGCATGCTGCATCGCTTCTAAAAAAGGCAAAGCGATCGAAATGCCGGATGCTCGCAAGATGGATCTTCTGGATAATTTCGTTTTCATTATCGCTCCAAAAAAATGCGGCTCGAAACAATCTGCTGAATCATGCGACGAAGTGGATAACCCTCATCCTTCAGCTCACCAAGAATTCGCTCTACCTCCTCCATATCAGCAAACTGGATCTCAGCACCCGTTGAAAATGCGATCAAACGCCCCAAAAGATGACGGGCTACCTGATCAGTGGAACCAAGCAATGCCAGCTTGAATTCTCGAATGTCCTGAAATTCCGATCCATCTTCGAAAACACCCGAAGCATCCACCGCTGGGCCGATTAAATAATTGGGATGCAAAAAACGCAATCCGGGATTGGTTTCCCTCTGAACACCCTTACTCAATCGATAATTCTTTCTGAAACCACCAATCGGGTCAAAACATTCCAAGGCAAAACCCGGAGGGTCAATCTCTCGATGACAGGATGCGCAAAGCACATCTTGCTGATGCTGAGTCAACAACTCTCTGATCGTTGCTGACCCTCTCGTATCTGGCTCAATCGAACCCACGGTCGGCGGAGGTGGGCTTGGGGGTGTACCAACAAGATTTGCCAACACGAAACTGCCACGTTTGACCGGACTCGTTACCGTACCATTTGCAGTCACCTTAGCAATCGAAGCATGCGTCAATATCCCACCGCGAACACTGCGTGGATCCAACGAAACCAAACGCATCACCTCACCTTCCACGCCATCGATACCATAGTGTTCCGCTAGCTTTCGGTTTAAAAAAGTGAAATCCGAATCAATCAGCGTTGCAACCTCTAAATCAGAATCGATCAGGTGCGAAAAATACTCACGGGTCTCACCCAGCATCGCTCGCCGAAGAACACCATCATATTCCGGATACAAAAGGGTGTCTGGGATCGTTGAATCGATCTGATCCAGATCCAACCATTGATCTAAAAAAGAGGCGACCATGCGATCGCGTTTCGGATCATCAAGCATCCGCTCGACTTGGCCAGCAAGCACATCGGGGCGAGATAGCCGCCCCTGCTGGACAATCCGCAGCAGCTCCTCATCAGGAACACTGCACCACAAAAACAAAGACAAACGCCTTGCCAAATCGTGATCATTCAGTCGTCCCGAGTCTCCCCCCAGGTAGAGAAACTCGGGTGAAACCAGCACGGTGCGCATCGCCAGCTTCACGCTCTCCAACCAATCTCGACCGGCCTCGATTGAAGCATGTGCCACCGCGGTAAAACTTTCAACTTCATCGTCTGAAAGATCTCGCGCCAGCACTCGATTCGCCAGGGAACGCACCGCTAGCCGCAGTTGCTCAATGGGAGGATGCTGCAGCACTGGCTTAAACCCAAGACCTCGTCTCTGGCTTTGCCGAGCCCATGAGACCTCCGGAAATAAATCCCTTGTCCGTTGCGGTGGCCAGACCGACTCCAGCGGACCTTCAATAGAAACCTCGCGGATACGAACCCCTTCACCTTTAAACTCACTGGCTGGTTGGCTGTTGTAAATCACCTTACCGTCCGGTGATGGATCCAGTTCATCGGCGCTCACATAAAAGTAATCATCTGGACGCAAATATTGAATGGTTTCTAAATCCCTGAAATCCGTCCCCGTTAAATCCCAAGCCGCAAACAACTCGCTCTCGCCTTGAACATCATTCTGACGTTTCAGGCTGACGGTGATGGACGAGCGTGGTTGATAGGCCGCTGCCTTGAGACGAATTCGATAAAGGCCCATCACCGGGGGCGTGTATCCATTTGCATCCGATCGAAAGATATAGTTTTCGCCGCGAAACGTAACCACCTCTTTGTCCGTCTTAAAGATGGTCCCACCACCGCGACGAACCGAACGATCCACCCACATCTGAATGTAGGGAGACCTCATATAATCCAAGACTCTGGGTGACCGATTCGGCTCGGGGTTCAGTGCAATCGCCTCATCGATTGCCTTTTCTGCCGCTTTGAGCAGACCTTTCACATGAACACTCGACATCCCCTGCGTCGCCCCAATCACATCAAAACTTCCCGCAGTCCTCTCACTGGGAAAGTACTTCACAAGATCACCACCGATACCAAGAAGATCACGCAAAGCATATTGGTACTCCCATCGAGTTAACCGCCGAACAGGAACTCGCCCGACGTCCAACTGCCTTGCTCGGCTTACCTGACGCAAGGGAACTTCCAGAAGATCAAGCACTTTCTTCCGATCAGCCTTCGACAAAGAAGAATCACCCGGTGGTGGCATCTCTTCGGCAGCGATTCGATGAAAAATCTTCTCCCAAGCCAGTCGAGTGGAATCCTGCTTCAGATCACCGCCAAGCATTTCAATATCCAATCGGGTCTCGGTTCCAGAGTCATGACACTCCAAGCAGGTGCCTACCAAAAAATCATTCAAACGCTCGCGCAGATCCTCACCACGGGCTTCTGTTTGGCAATCATTGACAAACAGACAAGAGAGAAGAAGGAGAGAATGAAACCAAACCTCGACACGAAAACTCACAAGGCGTCTCCTGAATAAGCCGCAATCGCGTTGTGGGTCCGGATATAGATGGTTCCGTCCACGATTGCAGGAGTCGCATAGACACCGTCTCCCATTTCGTTAACTGAAACCACTTCGGCCTCGGGATATAAACGAATAACGCTGACACGTCCGTTACCGGCAAAAGAATACAGATGACCGTTAGCAATCAATGGCGATGCGTAGTGCGTGCCACTTCCTCGTGTGCGCATTCGATAACGTCGCTCACCAGTCGCTAAATCAATGCAGGTCAGAACGCCACCGTTCTTCACCAAATAGGCCAAACCGTCGTCAACAATGGGACTCGGAACTTCAGGTATTCCATCCGAAATCAATGTCCTGACTTCATCAGCCCCAACAAAACCGCGACTCGATAGAGGAATTGAAATCAGTCCGTGCGTCTCATAGCCATCGCGAAACTTCTCAAATCCTTCAACCGCCTTGGACCACTCCTGCTGTGTCAAGAATCCATTGCCATCTTGATCGGCGTGTCTCCACGAAACCGGTGCCCCATTCATCGCCGCCTCAATTCCCTGAGGTCGGTGAAAGATCCAGAGCTTGGGGAATTCCTTACGTTCAATGAGCCCATCACTATTTGTATCATGCTTAGACACCATCGACTCATGAGTGGGAAAGGGTGGTCGCAAATCGGGTTCACCCAACTTATTCCACGCCGCAACGATCACTTGCTCACCCGAGATAACCGGAGTGCTAGTAGCGGTGGTCGCGCATTTTGCGGACCAAACCAATTCACCATCGGCAAGCTTGTAGGACTGAATACCCCGAGCGGTATGACAGATCACCTGATCCTCATTGACAATCGGACAAGCGGTACAGGCCATTTCCCCGGTGAACTTCTCATCATGGGGAACTCGCCACTGGGTCTTGCCAGTCTTTTTCTCTAAACAGATCAGGTAATGATCAACATAATTGCCTCGATAAAGAATCAAGGAATCGTCAGTCAAAATAGGTGACGCTGCATTACCCCCAAACGACTTGGCAAGCGGCATCTTTTTTTCCCACTGAAGTTCACCCTCCCAATCAAAGCAAAGCAATCCATAGGATCCAAAATAGGCAACAACGCACTCCGAATCACCACTGGGTGAACTACTCGCTGGATTAAAAGAGGGATGCCCCTTCTCCAAGGAATCCACGATCCGCTCGCGGGTCCACAACTCCCGTCCAGTGTCACGATCTAAACAGATGACTAATAGTGATCGATCCTGCTCGCGATAGGCGGTCACGCAGATGCGATCACCAACGACACAAGGGGAGCCATGCCCGGGCGGGATTGGAACACGCCATTGTTCGTTTGAACCGGGACCAAACACAATTGGCACGCTACCACGACCAATCCCATCCGAGTTGCGTCCGCGAAACTGAGGCCAATCGGCACAGACAATCTGCACTTGGCAAACAGCAATCACCAGAGCACAGTTCATCATTCGAAAAAATTGAAACGGACGCATCTGCCTCACTACAAAAAGAGAGTCGGTGGCTTAATCTTCGGTGGCTGATTAAATCACAAATTCAAGTAAAGAATTAGTCGGCCCACAAAACTTGAATGACCAACAATTCACGGTTCCAAACGTATCAAACTGAACGGCATCAAAACCACAGCGGCCCGCAGTTCGCCCACCAACGAAGGAATTATCTTAGTCGTTTCCATTCCCCCTCGCCAAAACAACATCCAAGCCTACACCGAAAAGGTCACGAGCAAGCCTGCTTACCAGAACCATCCATCAACAGCTCTGCGAGGCATGATTTTCATGCAAAATAATACTCCATCAAACCAGATTAAAACGGAGACATCTGGCGTCAACAATCCAAATCAATGCCGCCTCAAACAACGGAAATGCAATTCGTATCAATCAACCATCCGCAGTGCGAGATTCTCAGGTAGACAATTCTGTGCGAGATAAAGCCAAACCAGAATAAAGGCAAAAATCACCACACCGACAACTTCGCGACGATTAGTCAAGCGATTACCAACACACCCACTGCAGACATTGAGAAACGTCCAGATGGCTCGTTTTCGCACTACGTAGACACCACAAGGACAGCCAGAATTACCAGAAACCTTTTCAAAAAAACCGGAACTTACTGAGCGTTAAATCGAACCGCTCGCCTTGAAAGAGCCGAGCATTCCCAACAGATCCCCGAGCATCTGGGCAGGAACCCCCGATCATCTGGGCAGGAATCGAGGAGCATCTGGGCAGGAATTGCGGAGCATTCAAAGCAACGAACCGTTTGCTCCTTAGACCGCACACTGGGTCCTGGCGAATGAATCATCATGACCAAAAATCCGCCGGGTCAACAACACAACTTTCAAGTGGCACGAAGAGAACCGGTCCACCCCGGAAGTTTCCTCCGCCAAGTGATTCACAACAGAATCAGCGTCTTGATCTATCTGCAAAGCAACTCAATCGCATCTTCATCAAAAAGTCGGCCTATGATGCGATCACAGGATCCAATAACCCACGAGCAACGTTTTCGAATATCACATGCGAGAACAACCGCGGCGCAAGAAAAGATTGCATCGATCGGCTGTGCAGATTGAGCTATTTGGCCTTCGTCAATTTCGAGACAACAATCAACGTCAGAAACGCCAACGGGATAGTAACGATCCCGGGCTGGCTAAACGGCGCTAACGCGTCTGCTTCATCGAGACCATAGACGCTCTTGTATGTGTCGGCGGATAATAGAATCCAACCCAGAGAGCTGATCATTCCGACCAAGACGCTTGCAACGATCCCCTGCCGGGTCGTTCCCTTCCAGAACAACAACATCACCAACGCGGGCAAATTGGCGCTGGCCGCGATACTGAATGCCCAGCCAACAAGGTAGCCAACATTGAGTTCCTTGAACAAAATGCCAAGTAAAATCGCAATCAGACCGACCACAATCGCCGCAACCTTAGCAACCTTCACCTGATTTGGACCGCTCAGCTTTACACCAAAAACGCCTGACAAAAGGTCATGTGCAACCGCGCCGCTGCTGGCCAAGATCAATCCACTTACCGTTCCAAGGACGGTGGTGAAAGCAATGGCCGAGATCACCGCGAACAGCCAAGGACTGATGCTGCGTGCCAACAACGGTGCCGCCATGTTGCCATCGGTCAAATCCAACGACCCGTTGGTCATCGCACCGAGGCCTAAATACAGAGTCAAAACATAAAAGAAGCCAATGGTTGCGATACCCACAATGGTACTCTTACGTGCTGCCGCTCCATCCTTCACCGTGTAATAGCGAATTAAGATATGCGGCAACGAAGCGGTACCACAAAAGAGAGCCAACATGAGCGAAAGAAAATTCAAACGGTCCTTGATTGCTCCACCTCGAATCCCTCTGAATTTTGGATCCTCACCAGGCCTCAAGACGCGACTTCCTTCGGTCGGCTTCTGATAATAAACAGTGGTCTTGGACCCATCATCACTTAGAAAACTGACTTTACCCCAAAGCATCACTTCGCTTTCGGAGAGCGTGGTGAAATAGCTTATCAGTCCCAAAGGCCCCGTCTGCTTCTCGTCATTGGGCAACTTTGATAGACGTCCTACCGGCAAAAGCTGACGTTCACCCGCCTCGGTTCCGCGCGGCGCCCCATCCACCATCACGGCAGGTCCCGAAACGGTCAATGCCTGACCTTGACGCAGTTGAACCTGATCAGATCCTTCGATTGCCTCCACGTGATAGACGCTGAAACCAACTCCATCAGTTCGTTCCAACCTGACAAACGGCTGATCCTCCCAACCATCGTTCGCGGCAATCACGCGACGGCCGCTAATTGACTCAGCTTTTAATTCAGCGGTCTCGATTGGCCCAATGGTTTCAAATGTTTCCTGATCAACCACGAACCCCTTATCAAGCACCATCATTACCAGGATTGCACTAAAGATAACCAGCAGTGATCCCTTCAGAAACTGAACCCAGGTCGTGGAGACCATCCCGGCTGTCACCACAATGGTGATCACCACCGCGCCAACCAGCACGACACCGACCCAGTGTGGCAGCCCCAGCAATGGCTGAATCAAAGAACCAGCACCCACCATCTGCGGAATCAAGTAGAAGACACTGACTACCAAGGTGCTGATACCAGCAGCCGCTTTGATGCCCCGAGAATCGAAATTTGCATCCAGAGCATCAGCAAAAGTGAATCGACCAAGTCGTTTCATTGGCTCTGCAATCACAAATAACGCAACAATCCAGCCCGCCAAAAATCCGATCGAATAAAGAAATCCATCGTATCCATACGCGGCGATCATTCCACAGATCCCCAAGAACGATGCTGCTGATAGGTAATCACCGGCGAAGGCAACACCATTGACAAACCAGGGAATCTGGCCGTGCGCCGCAAAGTACCCTTCGGAAGATGTCGCTCGGCGTCCAAGATAAAAACTCAACGCCACCGTACCGAGTACAAACAGAAGAAAGATGACAATCGCCATCGGTGCTGGATCATAAATCATTGGTCGCCCTCCACCGTCACTTGGTTTTCATCCGAATCGCCTTGCTCGCTTGACTCGTCTTGCGACGCTTCCGATGGAACGTCCGGCTCAACACCGGCCTGATCCGTCACCTTTTCGGTCCGACACATCAGCCCGTAGATCAACGACAGCACAAACGCCATCACAATCAGGGCAAAGCCATAAACCACCGCCAAATTCAGGCCAAGCAGCACCTTCGTCTCCATCGCCCCCGCGGCAAACGCATTGGCAAAGACAAAGACGAGGTAAAGAACCAGGTAGACAAAGAAAAGAATCAGCCCCAACCTCGTGTTGAACTGACGCTCCGGTGATGCGGTATCAGGTGTTTTCATGAGAAAAAATTCACGCAGGGAATCGAAACGCGCCGCCCACTCAGTGAAAAGATTGAGCAAACTCCGCAGGGTTCGTGACGCAAGTTTATAGACCAAATCTCACTGCCGTTGGGCGAAGAATACTTTTTTTCCGACGTTCACCGATCGCAACCCCCACTTTCTTACCCAAACGTTCCAACCGAGTCGCACGCGATGCCCAAGGGCAAGCAATTTGGGGGTGATCACTTTTCAGACCCCGGATCCACCATGCTGGATGACTGAATTTCCACGATTGCGGTACGATCCTCAACGCGATCAGAATTCGCCCGGCAGCAGATTTCTCCAACTCCTCTGGGCGTCACGTCCATTGGAATCGGCCCAACAAATTGAAAGTTTGAATGAACTTCAATCTTGCGAAGGTATCGCCGACGAAATGCAAAAAGTCAGCGTCTGGAAAAATGAATCAATCCAAAGATGATGTTTTTTGACGCATCCATCCCAAAGTGAAGGACTTCGGGAGAAAAAGTCTCACAAAAACAATTGACCGTTGAATCAACCGGGGTCAGCTAAAAGAGCATCCAACAACCGGAAAAAGATTGATCAAGCCAAGGTTTCTTGAATCCTTGTTGGATCACCGCTCAGGAATCGGCCTGGTCAATTCCCTAAAGCGAAAGACTCTGTCATTCCGCAGTGTGGTAACTGGCTCGTGGATGGTCATAATAGTCCAGTGCACGACTTCCAACCGTAATCACCCAACCCAATAGCTCTGCCGGATGGGTGAAACCCATTAAGATGTCTTTGCGAATCGACAGCCCACTGCCTGCTGTAGGCCGCAACAGGATACGCAGCAAGTTCTCTATCCCACCAACCGCTCCAAACGATTGACCAACGCATGACCAGAATCATTTCCTTTGTGATTCCCACGATGGACGAGGAGCAGTCACTTGAAAAACTTCACCGAAAAATCACCGAGGTCTGCGATGCACAATCTCTCGAGGCACAAATCATTTTCGTCGACGATGGTTCCACTGACACCTCATGGGAGGTGATGAGCCACTTGTCGCAGGCCAATTCGAATACCGAGGCAATCCGTTTTCGTCGTAACTTCGGTAAAGCTGCAGCTTTGGCAGCCGGTTTTGCTACTTGCCGAGGCGAAATTGTCTTCACGATGGATGCGGACTTGCAGGATGACCCGCAGGAAATCCCACGGTTCCTTGAGAAACTTGACGCCGGCCATGATGTGGTTAGTGGTTGGAAACGGGTTCGCCACGACCCTTGGCACAAGGTGCTGCCAAGTCGTGTTTTCAACTGGTTGGTCAGCCGCCTCACGGGCGTTTTTCTTCATGATCACAATTGTGGATTCAAAGCCTATCGACGTCCCATCCTGGATGAGGTCGAGCTCTACGGAGAACGTCATCGGTTCGTTCCGGTCTTAGCAGCAGCCCAAGGGTGGCGAGTTGGTGAAATTGAAGTGGAACATCACGCGAGAGAGCATGGCCAATCGAAGTACGGAGTTTCGCGGCTGCTCAAGGGTTTTCTTGACCTCATCACCATCTATCTGCTCACCAGCTTCTCATCTCGGCCGCTGCACCTAATCGGCAGCTTTGGAATGTTTTTCTTCGGCTTGGGTGGCATCGGCATTACCTACCTTTCCTCGATGTGGGTGATTTCTCGCGTGGTTAAGGACATGACGGCTCTTAGTCTTCACGAAACAGCCATCTTCTATTACTGCATCCTCTCTCTGCTCCTTGGCTCTCAATTCCTGCTCGCCGGTTTGCTGGCGGAACTGATTGTTTCAAAAACCCGCACAACTGGCCAAGGTTTCAGCATCTCCGAGCGATCTGGAGCTACCACTCAAGAGCTAGCGACTGCGACAAAGTCAAGCGAGATGGAGACTTCTCATGGTGTCGAATGAATCAGGAGATGAAAGGTAATGAGCATTGCAACTTCGAAAAGAAATTGTTGGCCAACTTATCACCTTCTTATTACCCTTTCGCTCGCCTTAACCGCGGGACGAATTGCCGTGGTCTCCAGTCCCGAAGGCGACACGGCATTTCTCAGCGCCAACGACCGCAGTCGTTGGGCTACCGTCGCAACTCTGGTAGAGCGTGGCACTTATGAAATTGATCAGCAGATTTCCATCGTCAACCCGATCAAGAGAAATCGGCGGCCTTGGAATACGATTGACAAGGTAAAACACCTCGGAAAAGACGGCAAGCAACACCATTACAGTAGCAAGCCACCGTTGCTGGCAACCGTCGTGGCCGGGCTGTATTACGTCGCTCGTGGTGTCACTGGCATGACGCTGAGCGAACAGCCGATTTACATGGCTCGAATGCTGTTGATCTTCTTCAACCTGCCGCTGTTGGCTGTGTTTTTTTACACGACGATCGCAACCATTGATCGCCTGATTTCAACCCAATGGGCGAAAACGGCCTCAGCGGCAAGCGTCTGTTTCGGCACCATGGTGCTACCTTTCAGCATCTCACTCAACAACCATCTTCCTGCTTGCGTCGCAACTGCCATCGCAATGTGGATTTATTTTCGGGCCGTCAATCATCAGCTGAAATCTGACCCGACCGACGATGAACCCGAACCGACTCTTTTGAAGCCACTGGTGGATGGAGACGAGGCAAAAGTGAGTTCGGGAATTGCAGAACATGAAACGAAGAATCCGCCTTCCCAACTCTCCTTTGGATGGGCTCTGCTGGCGGGGATGGCTGCGGCAACTGCGGCAGCCAACGAACTGCCAGCTCTCTCCATGACCGTCCTCTGGGCCGTTCTCTTTTTCCTGGCCGAAAAATCTTCTTGGCTTCCCTTTTCCATTGGCGTCACTTTGGTTGCCATCGCTTTCTTCGGTACCAACTGGATGGCGCACGACAACTGGCGACCGCCCTACGCACATCGGGGGAATGGGCAGCTGATCGAAGAATTCAACGCATCCCTCTCACAGCCCGATGATGCGATGAAGCGAGAACTGCAAGAGACACTGAAGCGAGAAGGTGAATTTGATCGAATCGGCAGTTCGATATCCCAAACCATCTCCCTATCCGAATCAGACGAAAAGGGACGCTGGCTGGTTAAAAATGGTGAAATTCAATATGCCTTGCTACAAGGTGATCCACAGTGGCAACTTCGACATTGGGATGATTGGTATGAATACTCAGGCACTTACTGGAGAGATGGAAATCGACGCGGTGTCGACCGAGGTGAAGCTTCAAAAACAACCTACCTGTTCAATCTGACATTGGGGCATCATGGAGTGTTTTCACTGACACCGTTATGGCTGCTCCTACCGGCCGGATGGATCATCGGTTTACTCAATCCCGCGGCTTCCATCAAAAGATTCCATGTGGCGGTTTTGCTGGCCTCAGCGGTCTGCTTTTTGTTCTATCTCAATCGCCCACTGATCGACAGAAATTATGGTGGAGTGAGCGTCTGCTTTCGCTGGCTTTTGTGGTTCGCACCACTCTGGTTGATCACGATCGCACCGGTGATGGACCGCTGCAGTGCATGGCGTGCGACCCGAATCCCCGTCTACCTAATGCTAGCATTGAGTCTCTTTTCTGTCTCAACGGCCCTTCAAACACCTTGGCAATCGCCTTGGCTATATCGTTTCTGGACGTTTTTGGGCTGGCTAGACGTCTAACGAGGCGACTAGACTCGCTTGAGGATCGCACTGGAAGGCGATCTGAATTTGCTCAGGGAAGGCTTGCATTTTGAACGGCAAGACGCCGGATTCAGTTGCGCGACGACCGAGACGATTGTCTCGACTGCTAAGCCTTGCGCTAATCCTCAGCATTCTTTATTTCGTGTTTCAGGCGTTCGCTCCCCAGACCCTTGGTGAAACGGCAAGACGTAAACTGCAAAACGATCTTCGCCATCATTACGCTGATTACAACGTCTCAATTGGCCGTGGGCATTTTGACCCTCGAATTGGATTGACGTTCAACGACATACGAATCACTGACCCCTCGTTGGTCACGGATCAGGCAAGTGCCAATCAGAGCCAGACCTCAGGCGAGGTCGTTCGAATCAATCGAATGACGGTTCTCGCCGATGTGGATGCGGAAAAATTACTCCAGCAAAACATTCCACTGGATACCCATGCAATCCTGCTGGAGGGAGTTTCGGCAAACGCTTGGCTGACCGAAAGTCAAGAGTTCTCACTCGCAACACTTTGGCCGTTACCAAAACTTGGTCCAGAAGCGCCAAAGATGATCGTGCGCCAACTTCAAGTGAAATTTTTTGGCTCAAGGGATTCCCAACGACCAATCTCCGCAGAGATCGCGGAAATCTCGATTGAGAACAAAAAGAGAGCCGACGGTAAAACAGATCGAAGCGTGACCGTTCGTGGATCCACCGATTTTGCAGATCACCTGTTGGCCAAGGTTGACGTTCAGGATGACACAATCGACTTGAGATGCGCCATCAATGGGATTCGGATCGACCGGCCACTGATAGACCGCATGCCGATGAATATCCGCGCCGCACTGCAGGAGGTGAGTGACCTTCACTGTGAATGCGACACCTCGTTTTCTGCAACACGGACAAAGCAGGGCAAGTGGAATTATCAAGCTCGCACCACCGTTCACGATGGCCGTATTTCTCACCCACAGCTTCCCGAGTCGCTGACTCAACTCAGAGGTGTGGCCAACTGCTCTCCGTCGGGAATTGAAATTGAAGCATCGCAGGCCAGTCTGGGCGATGCCATCCTTCGTGTCCACGGAAGACTCGATGGCTACCAATGGCCGTGTGATGCCAACCTCAAGGTTTCTGCGCGAGGGCTTCAGATCGATGAACAGCTGGCGTTAACGTTACCAAGTGAAACGCGTTCAGCGTGGGACCGATTGCAGCCGAACGGACGAATCGACCTTGACGCAGAACTCTTGCATGACACGCGAGGCTGGAACCCCAAAGCAACCGTCACCTGCAAGGGTGTCGATATCCGTTATGAACGCTTTCCTTACCCGGTGGAAAGCATTGTTGGTCAAATTGAAATCAACTCAGGCATCGCATCTGCGGACACACTGACAGGACGAGTTGGTGACAATCGAATGCAATGCGCGTTTCAGGTCCCACTCAAACCTAACTCTGGATCACCACGTTCGTTTGTCATGGCCACCGATGGCCCAATCCCTATCGACCAAACGCTTTTGTCATCACTGACACCCAGGGGCGAGCCTCAGTCACGTCTCGAAAGCTTTGTCAGATCATTGCAACCGCGTGGAACCGTTCAACTGACTTCCGCTGCAATCGAGATTGATGCAGAAGGCAACCTTTCAAAACGACTCGACCTGCGAGTAACCGATGGGCATTTAAGGTACGAGAAATTTGCTTACCCGCTCTACAATGTCAACGGAACGATCTTGGTTGATGATGACCTAGTCACCTTGACTGGTTTGCGAGGAAATAACGCCAACGCTGGCATCATACGATGCGATGGCTCATATCGTATGCCGGGTAAATCCAGCAACGGATCACCGGGCAATCCTTCTGAACTGGCATTGCAGTTCCATGCTAACGATGTACCGATGGATGAATCGCTACGGACCTCGCTTCCCACAGGAAGTCAGCAAGTCTGGGACTCTCTCGCGCCGAGTGGCATCCTGGACGAGCTGAGTGTTTCGCTGCAACAAATCGGGTCTCAATCCCCCTTGCAACTTGATCTCTCCGCTAACCAAAGAGACAACCCGCAAATCACCAGCCGCACGCTGAGCCTCCGCCCACAAAGCCTGCCATATCGACTGGATGTCACCGGCGGCGAAGTTCGATTTGATGGCGAGACAGTCACCATCGAATCAATTCGAGGCCGACATGACGCGTCAACTTTTTCCGCCGACGGGTTCTGCGTCGAAAATCAAACCGGCCGGTGGGAACTGTTTCTTAACCTACACAGCGGTTGTCGCTTACATCCTGACGCCGAACTGATCGCCGCGCTTCCTTTGCAAATGAGAGCTGCGATGCGTGCCTTGCAACTACGAGGCCCCGTGAGTGTTCGTGGGCAAACCCGGGTGGCAATGCCAGATGAGCGAAATCCCGAGCCAACCCTTCAATGGGATCTTGCCTTACAACTCGAAGGAAACCGCATCGCCGATGTCGGCCCGGTGCATTCATTGCGTGGTGAGATTTCAATTCAGGGATACCGAGACGAAACAGCCATTCGAGCCAACGGTGAAGTTCGTATCGACTCGATGAACGTTCACGACATTCAAATCACGGGCCTGCGAGGTCCTTTTTCGATTGAAGATGACATTTTGTTTCTAGGAAGCCTTTCCCGCTCACTCGGTGGAACTGAAACTCAAAACCCACCCGCTGCGATTCGAGGCAATCTCTTTGCGGGTCTGATCGATATTGATGGAAGCGTTGTTCTTTCAACTGGTAACTTTGACGTCGACCTGAGCACCTATTACGCGCAGCTTCCCGTTCTTTTGGCCGACTTTGGTCATGCCGAGCAGGATCTGACGGGAACACTCAGCGGGCAAACCCACCTTCAAGGCAACCTGGCCGCAATGGATCTGCTTCGGGGCACCGGCACAGCCCGCGTCAGCGGCGCCAATGTTTACCAACTGCCGCTGATTGTGCAAATCCTTAATCTTCTGCGACTCGAAGCCTCCGAAGATGTCGCTTTCACCGACGGTCAAGTTCGATTTTCCCTTGCCGGTGAAACGGTGACATTTCATGACCTTCAAATGTGGGGGGATTTGGTTGCCCTTCAAGGCGGAGGTACACTCAACCGTCGACGCGAGTTGGATCTGAATTTCAATACTCGAGTAAGCCCACAGAACACCTTCACACAATTCATTCGCCCCCTCGGTGGCACGCGATACACACTTTGGACAATCAAAGTGCGCGGTCCAATCAACTCGCTGCAGATCGAGCGGAAAGCCCTCGAGCGAGTCAGCGAAACACTTGAATGGCTCATTCCCGGAATGGCAGAAAATCCGCTTCGTACAACACGTTGAGGGATGTGACTTGAATTCGGGAACGCCAGACAACGATGCCAAACGGGGCAGTCACTCGCCTTCCCATCAACTCGCATCCAAACCCGACGAGCGCAACGGATCCAAGAATGTCGCTTGTAACCGACATACCAAGCAAGAATCAAAAAAAACATGCACATCAACTCAAATCCACCCACCGGCATCGAAGGTACTTCGCTCGCCTCTGCCAAAGGTGGTGAATCTGATTTGCGGGCACGCGAGGCGAATCGCCAACAAGCAGCCACCAAGGCCTTCAGTGTAAAAACAACAGTGGCTTCGGAGATTTCAGCCGGAGAGCAAACGGACGACCGAAATCCAAATGGTCAACAAATTTTTGATACGTTTGAACGCGCGGATGACCAACAAGAGTCGTCTGCTGACCAACCAGCGAAACAAACAGCGACACAACCCAATGCAGAATCACAAGATTCGCTTTCTGGTAATCTGACGGAGCAGCACCCGATGGAATCTGAGTCTGAATCCATCACTCGCCTCGCTCGCAACTCGGCACCGCTCGACTTCAAAGCCTGATGCAAACCATTTCCGACCTCGCAGCGATGTCGGACGCGATTTGCCCACCTTGGACACCGGTGGTTGAGGGAGCGAGAACCCCAACACCATTTTCCGGCATTTCTTGCCGGGAAACCTCACCCTGATCAGGAGCGGCCTTGATCAGATTTCTGATAACGCTTCAGTTTGCGATCTAGCGTGCTACGTTCAATTCCCAAAATCAATGCGGCGCGACTTTTATTCCCATCGGTATGTCGAAGCACCCGATCAATGTGCCTTTTCTCCAAATCAGCAAGTGTGATCTCCGGATTGTCCTCCACCTCTGAAACACCCTCTGCCTTACTCGATGCCGGCGATAACGAAAGATCCGAAGCGTCGATCTCATCTTTCTGATTCAAAACGACAGCACGCTCGACAACGTTGCGTAGCTCACGAATGTTCCCCGGCCATTGGTAGGCCATCATTTTCTTTGTCGCCGAATCGGTAAACCCTGTGATTTTACGTCCCATCTGTTGGTTCAATTGACCCAGAAAATGCTCGGCAATTAGCAGGCAGTCTTTTCCACGATTTCGTAGTGGTGGAATCAACAACTCGACAACATGCAAACGGTAATACAAATCTTGACGGAATTGATTCTCCTGAACCATCTGCTGAAGGTTCCGGTTGGTCGCAGCCACCACCCGCACATTCACGCGAATAGCTTCATGGCCACCGACACGTTCAAATGGGTGCCCCTCAAGAACTCTCAGGAACTTGGCTTGAATTTCAGTGTCCATTTCACCAATTTCATCAAGCATCAACGTACCACCATCAGCCAATTCAAACTTACCTCGCTTGCGTTCGGTCGCGCCGGTAAAAGCACCCTTCTCATGACCGAACAGTTCACTCTCCAGAAGCGAGGGGGAGAGTGCGGCACAATTCATGCAAATCAATGGTCCATCAGATCGGTCACTGGCATGATGAATCGCGGCAGCAACCAATTCCTTTCCCACACCCGATTCACCTCGGACCAAGACGGTGGCACTGGTGGGTGCGGCCAAGCCTATTTGCTCGACCAGCGATTGAATTGCATCGCTGTTACCGACAATGCGAACTTTGTCACCCAGCAACTGCTGTAATTGCTTGACCTGCTGTCGCGTCTGCCGCAATGACTTTGCCAATTTCCGACGATCTGCCAGGTTCACCAACGAAGCAGTTAGAATTTGACCGGCCGCCACGATGTATTCCAAATCCTGTGAGCCAAGCGGACGACTACCTCGGGTTGTTGTCAGATGGATCACACCGCGCTGAAGCCCACTCCTATCTCGCATGGGCGCCAAAATCACGCTCTCAACATCAATTTCTCCACGACTGTTTTCAGTCGCCACTTCCGGGTCTCCCAATACATTTCTCGCAAGCACTGCCTCGCTGTCAGGGCTGGTGACCATCATCATCAACGACTCGGGGGGACGCCTGTAGCTTCTCTTTCCAACCTGCCGTGTCGCAACAAGTGACATCTCGGTTTTGGGCTGCCCGGATTTAACTGACTTGGAAAGGTAGAAGCCAGCGGTATCGAATTGCAGATGGTTCGCAAAATCTTCAAGTGTGGCTTCAATCGCCTTGATGGGTTCCTCACATCTGGCCAGCTGAAAAGCCAATTGCAAAAGCCGATGAGCCCCCTCTTCGGCATTCTTGATCGACTTGCCATTAGGTCGATGGCCACCAACCGCATCGACTCTCGCATCAAACGGATCTGTCGCTGATTGAAAGTCATTGGACGGATTGAGATAAGAACTGAAGCGACGACGGTCTGTAATCGCGTCGGCATCTATCTCGATGGTCATCTGGTCATCGGTGACCTGGGATGATTGAGAACGATCAGTCGACTCTGGAGTAAGCCCATCCATTTGCTTTGAAAAAACAATCTCGAAGCCACCCACGTGGATGGTGTCCCGATCCGTAAGTTGGCAATCGCCTTCGATGGGCGACTGGTTCAAAAAGGTTCCGTTCACACTCCCCAGATCGCTCAATATCCACCCTTGGCCGTTCCACCAAACCTTTGCGTGATGACGGCTTGCTTGCTGATCTTTGAGAACAATCTGGTTGGAGGAAGAACGACCGATCACCGCCTCTTCGGGGGGTAACAAGCGAAAAACATCGCTCCAGCGACCGGCAGAGCGAAGCACCAAATAGGCCCCGGGATCGAGATTTATTCGATCTGAGTTCGAAAGTTCGCTTGGCGGCGATGAATTATTCAACCTTCCAGAAACCGTTTTAGGGAGAAGCGACTTGGAAATCCGTCGGGCAGGAGCCCCCGACGCGTGCCTGCCTATCATCATCGACACAGTTAAGTCAGAGGACGTTAAAAGTGAAGAAAAGCATCGAAAACATCGTATTTTCCGCCACCGCCCTGATCAAGTTCCTTAAAAGGGAAAAACAGTTTGGCCACATCAAACCGGAACACACCGAGGGATTTCTCGACAATAACGACTTCGCCCAGTGGTCAAAGAAGCATCGGATTACCGTCGGTTCTGCCAAAGCATCCAAACTTTTCCCTGATTTGCCGCTTTTTGAACGTATGATTTGTCTAGCCGTGGGACCCTCGGACACGCTAGAAAGCTTCTGTTGCTCTAGCTGGTGACGGTAACTATCCTACGGACGTCCAGTTTTTTCTCGAATTTTTCGAAACGCTGGTCACAATAAGAAAAGTTTGTCGGCCTATTCCACCTCATCACCGAACAATTCATTTGTCGGTGGCTTGCTTCGGAGATCCATTGTGATCCATTCGGACTCAAAACGTTTTATCATCGTACTATCGGCCCTTTCGTTAGGTGTCTTGTCCTTGGCAACCGCACTTCAGGCAGGGGTAGGCTTCGGATCTCGAGGGCAAACCGTTGGTGGTGTCGTCATTGATGCCGCTGGGATGGTTCGAACCGCAACGGTCGAAGATCGGCAGGAAATTGCCAATTTGTTGGCCGCCGCCAACCAACCACTGCCCGGCGAACTTCGTGAAGCAGCAGGCCTGCGAATGGTCTCGCTCAAAGGGCTTCAGAATGCGATCGCAGCGAGCAGTGCAGAGGGAAAACCAATACCGGCTGAAGTCGAGTTCTTGGCGGGTCTGCAACGTATCGAGTACGTCTTTGTTGATTCTGAACGAAATGATGTGGTCCTAGCCGGACCAGCTGAGCCATGGGAAATGCGAGAGGATGGATTCGTTGTCGGCACCGTAACCGGTGGCGCAACGATGCGTCTCGCAGATCTTGCTGTCGCTCTGAGAAGCGTTGAATCAGCTCGCCAAGAGGGCATCACCTGCTCCATCGAACCCACCGACGAAGGACGCCTGCGACTTCAACAATTGATGAAACGAGTAAGACTGCGTCCCGGTCAAAGCCCGGTTGCTTTGGAAGCTTCCATGCGAGAAGCCTTCGGCCCGCAAATGATTCAACTAAGCGGTGTTCCAACCAGCAGCCGGTTCGCTCGCACCTTGGTCGCCGCGGACTTCGAGATGAAACGCGTTGCAATGGGCCTGACACCTTCGCCAGTCAGTGACTTGCCCAGCTACCTTCAAATGACCCGAAGCACAGCTCAAGCGAAAAACGCTAATCCGCGATGGTGGATGGAATGCAAATATGATTCGCTTGGGAAAAGTAAAGACGGGCTTGCCTGGAAGTTTTCGGGCCAAGGTGTCCAGACAAAAACCGAACAAGACATCGTCAATCAGGATGGTTCGGTTCGGCGGGGTGGTGTCGACAAGATGGCACAGCGATGGGCTGATATGATGACTGAGTCGTACACCGAACTGTCAAGGAAAATGCCTGTCTTCTCCGAACTCCAGAACATGATGGACCTCACGGTCGTCGCCACTTTGATTGTGCAAGAAAGGTTAGCCGAAAAAGCAAATCTTGACCTCTCTGTCATTGGAAGCGAAACGGATGCCTTGGAGCTAGCCGCCTACACAACTCCCAAGGCGGTTGAACCGCATTGCAGCTTTATCAAAGGGCGATCAGGCTGGGTGGTTACCGCTTCAGGTGGCGTGGACATCAATGGATTTGAAGTGGTCGAGAACCAAGTCACTGACCCAACCACCGATGTGGTTCGACGCGAAGCATTAGCCTCCGCCTCGGCTGACCACTGGTGGTGGAATAAGTAATACTGCCTGAGACAATGATTCCCACACGCTCTTCTATGTATCGTGAAATTAAAGCGTTATGAGCCCCTGGGGAATTGGCACCTTCGAAGACGAACTTGCATGCGACTGGATTGAGGACCTTGAGGATTCCGACCCAGTCGCTTTTCTTGCGCACTGTCTCGATCTCGGCGATGAGCAACCCTTGGGCTACCTAGCCTGCATTGGCGTCCTTTGCTCTGCAGAAATAATTTCTGCCACCTCCTCAAACACTGCTTCCAAGCTTCCAGAAGCCTTGCAGAGGTGGATAGAAAGCCATCCAGAAATTGACTTGAAACCATTTGTGCTGCCAGCAATTATTGGCCTGAGAAAGGTTCTGGCTGAAGATTCAGAAATCTCATTACTCTGGAACGACAATGAACAAAGCGGCTCTGATTGGTTAAAGAGCAAGAAGGAACTTTGCAAAAATCTGCTGAGCCTTCTCATCTCGGAATCAACTTCCCAGCCCTAGCAGAACCTCTCTCGGTTTCCTTAAATCCCTACCGATTCGCTGCTCCGAGCCGTGACGACCGCTTGGCAAATATCAAAACATGAGAGGGAGTTTCGGACTTGATTGGTAAAGTTATTTGTCACACCAAGTGGGAACCGAAAAGGCTTGGCGGTCTATTCCCGTGCCGCCCAGCGTTCTATGCTGGTACTTAACCCGGAGACTTCTCCCTTGCTCGGTACTTCCGTGACTTGGTCACATGACCAAGTCAACTGCCTGAACCTGAGTTGAAGACGCACTCTTCAAAAACAGGTAAGAGCGGGACGCCTGAGCAGGCAACCGACCGCTAAGTTAGAGAAAACGAGATCTTCGAAAGTGATCTACTTAACCTAATCGACATAGCATGGTCGCCTCATAGGTTGCGAGATCAAGTGATTGACCGAATCCCTCACACACCTGTGTCTCTGCAAAGGCCAAAACATTGAACCACGAATCAAGTTCGAATGAATCAATGATTCAGCGAGCAGTTTTTCGCTGGAAACAAAATCACGGCAATCTCTTGCTGCTTTTCTTCGTTTTGATCAGTGCCGCCGGATCGGCGATCATTGCTTACCAACAAACAAGATTCATCCCCCCTCGATTTCCAGAATCAGAAATGATCGAAATCCCGCCGGAATTCGGTGATGGGACGCAATTTGTTTCGCCTGGTGAGATTGTTGCCATTCGAATCATGGGAGCGGCAAATAACCAGGGCACCATCAAAGCGGCGATCCATACGAATGCGAAAACATTCCAAAGTGAAAACGAGGCTCTGTTGTTGAAATCGTTACCGCTTGAAGAGGGTGAAACCGTCTGGTTAATTCCAGTAAGACTGTTGCCCGAGAAATTCGCTGTTGCTGCGTATCATGACGAAAACAACGACCAACAACTCACGATGAACCGTCTCGGAATCCCGACGGAAAGGTATGGTTTTACTCGCGATGTCCGGGGAATGATGGGACCACCACGATTTGAAGATGCAGTGATTGACCGCCCAAACGGTGGCGAACAACTCTTCGTTTTTGTCCGATGAATTTCCAATCGCAATAATTGCACTCGGATCAAGCCGGAATCTAGAAACTCCGCCCGCTCGATACTTTTACGAAGTGCCGATGCAGACCACCTTTTCTCTAGAATTGATAGAGCAAGAGCAGGGAATAGTATAAATCGTTTTTCCTTGCACCCTGAGGTGTGCTGTCATAACGATTATTGATCGACAATTTTAAACGAAGATGGTCCGATTCATCCAAGATCGTCTCCCAAGACACATCGCCAACCAGACGAAAGTTGCCAAAGTCCTCCCAAGCGGGAAAGTACTCAAACTTGTTCTTCAATATCTGCCGCTTGGACCAGTTGCGTTCCGCCTCAAGACCAAAGACAGCCTCGGGCGTCCATTGATCGTCCGGGGCTCCAATCTCGCGAGACGCACCAGCACCGAATCTTGTTACCAAGGTTGCGTCATCTCGACGTATCCAGTGGTATCCATAACCGGCATTCATATTGAGGCGTAAGTCAAAAGCCTTAAAGCGATCCCACTCCATTCCAAATTTCCCGAAGGCTGAGTGCGACTCACCGTGAAACAAACGATCGAAATCACTCGTCAATCGCCCGTTATCCTCCGTAGTTTCATGGCGATTTCTGACCTGCCGGTAATCGAAATCCAATTCGACATCAAAGTACTGGGTCTCACGTTTGGTCTCGAAACCGGTGTGAACACCAAGAGTACTTGCGTTACCAGAACTTCCGTCCAAACCCAATTCAGCCTGAGAGTCCCAGCCTCCCAACCACCCTCGCTCGGTGATCACCTGACTCCAAAAAGACAAAACGCGAGATTGAATTCCAAGAATCTCAATCTCCGAGTTCGAAACGTCGCTCTTAACGCCCAAAGATTCCTCAGAATCCTCTAACCGATCCTCAGATGCAACGGATGACTCCTTTGAGTCGGAGTCAACACCCGAGCCCTGGTTTGGTGTCTCCGCAGGTGTGACAACCTCATCCACCTGCGCGATTTGAATCGAATCGGCACTGGACAGATCTCGAAAAGAAGTGGAACGCTGCAAGGCAGGCTCCACCCCATCCACAAACCGAGTGACTTCGGTCTCGGCCCCCAAACCAATCGCGCCACCGGACGCAGCCGCGACTTGACTCAATGATTGTGCCGACGACTCGTAAGCTGGCGTCAGAACAGAATCAGGATACTGGTTGATAGGTGCCAAGGATCGATCCTTGGCCGCCTCTGTCTTGCTTGTTAGATCAAGGTACCGGACGCTGCCCAATGAGTTGGGATCCTTCGCCGCACGTGCTTGGTCGTCCACTCTGATCTGATCTTCAAGGGATAATACATATCCTGATCCGGACCAGCGTGAAACACCCGTACGCCAAGACGCGTCGAATGTCTGCGCAGTTGCCAGCGTCGTTCCGGTTAAGCGGAATGACACCAAAATCGAGAGGATTAACAACGGTGTTCGAAAATGATGCATGAAGACGTGATGCGGCGATCAAGTTCCAGCTAAATCAAAGGGTGCTTGCCCAGCTCAACAACTATCAAACCCATCGCAATAGCGTCAACCTCGCCTCCCGCCCAAGAAGTTCCACCGATACCGTGCTCAGGGCCCAAATTAACCGAAGAACCATCCTCAAACGCATGCGATTTGCTTGTTAGCCAACAAGTGGCATCGGTGCCACAGAAACTGTCGAATCACAAGCTACCTGCTTTTACATCACGTGATGCATTTCTACTCATCAACAACAAGACTGGATGGTAGCCAATCCGAAATCAATGCTCACTCATCGCTAGTCCCGACCTGAGATTGGCAAGCGCGTCAGGGATATTCTGGTAGGGCTCGCGATCCTCATATTCCAAAATGACGTACCCTTGGTATTTCGCCTCTTTGAGAATCTGCGAGATGCGATTCAGATCGGCCGGATAATGATCACCGTTGGGTTTTTTCATCCCGACTTTCACCTGAACATTCACAGCAAATGGCGCGCATTTCTCTAAATCGCCATACGGATCCTCTGACCAGAAATTACCCGTATCAAGATTGATTCCCACCCAAGGACTTTTCACCCGATCCATGATCTCTAGCATCTGATCACTTGTCAGGTTTCCATGGTTTTCGATTCCAATGAACACCCCTCGTTTCGCGGCATGTTCGGCACATCGATGAATCGCCTCGCATGCCTCATCCATACGCTTGGGGTCTTGCTGCAATTGACGTCCTGTTCCGGCAAAGAACCGAACGTGCGGCGCACCCATCAGGCTAGCTCGTTCGATCCATCGGATTGCGTTGTCAACTTCTTGGTCAAGCTTTGGTCCGGCACCAATGGTGAAATTATTTCCGATCGCTGTGCCAGAAATTGAAATCCCTCGAATGAACGCGTAACGCCTTAACTCCAAGAAGTCTGAATCCTCAATCTCGGGATCAAAGAAGTAGCTCGTCAATTCTGCGGCATCGAGTTTTTGCTCAACGCAGTAATCAATGAACCGACGCATATCCAAGGCTGGCCCACCTTCGGCGGGCGTCTGAGCCTTACCACGTGAGTAAGAAAAGTATTGCCGCAGAGAGTAAGCCGCTAGACCAAGCTTGAATCTTGGTTCACCGGTTCGACCAAACGGATCTCTGGCGAAAACAGAAACAGCGGACGCGGCAACCGAGGCTGCGGACATCTGCAAAATTTGGCGGCGGAACATTAGGCTTTCTCCAATTGACGACATAAGGTTTGCTGCATGAGAACATAGCTGATTACGTCAAACCGATCTATCATCGACCCGAACAAGCAGCCCTAACGGAGGGCGAATCCAGTATCGCCCTGAGAACGATTGCCGTTTTTAAGATTGCTACCTGAGAAAGAAACCAATCTGCAGATTCATCACCTAACTACTCTTAGACGAATACTCAAACTCGGTAATCATCCAGAAAACAAATTGCAAATCATCAAGACCTAAAGGCACCAAAACGTGGTTTCGCTGCCTGGCCGGAAATCCCAATCAAAGGCGGAACGTTCATCCTTTTCTATCCAATCGCCTGCAACAACGCCCTCGCATTGACAACGAAGGGTATCTCTATTCATTTGAACTTCATCCAACGCACAACTCACTATCCAGACATCAACAATGATGACCAGTCAATTGGATAGCCTGTTCGCGTTAGCTTGCGAGGGGTCTACACTGTTGCAACAGGTTGTCACCTCGCCAGCGGGCATGGACCAGCCACTGGAAGAAAATCACCCATTATCTCCCGCGAGCCAATCTTGATGTCTAGCTCTCTGCACCAACGAGCGCGAACCGCTCTCGATCGACTTCGACGGGAACTGCTTGAGGCTCGGGTTGCCGAAGGACATTGGGTTGGGCAACTCTCTCCGTCCTCGCTTAGTACCGCGACCGCCGTGAGCGCCATCGCGGCAAACCTCCTCAACACACACTCGGTGGGGACTGACCCACAACCGCAGGTCTCTGCCGCAAGACCCCAGGGTGATACTTCTCTGGATCAAGGCAAGTCAATCGATCCTGCCACACGGCAATCGTGCGTCAGTGCCGTGACACAAGGCATCAATGCTCTGAGTCAACAGCAAAACGGTGACGGAGGTTTCGGCGATACTGACCGAAGCTATTCGAACATTGCAACCAGCTATCTGGTTCTGGCTGCTGCAACGTTGGCTAAGAGAGCCGTTGGCGTGACCTTATCCGACACTCAAACCAGCGACCTGAAAAGCTACCTCCATAATGCCGGCGGCTTCAATGCACTAAGGGAAAGGTACGGCAAAGACAAAACCTTCGTTGTGCCAATCCTGACTAATCTCGCAATCGCCGGAATCGTTCCTTGGAAGGATGTTCCGGTTCTTCCGTTTGAAGCTGCCGCATTCCCTCAGTCGATGTACCGGTTACTACAGATGCCTGTAGTGAGTTACGCAATCCCGGCGTTGGTGGCGATTGGGCAGACGAGACACTTTCATGGGCCCAAGGCATGGCTTCCAATTCGCTTGATTCGTTCAGGTGTCGTGAATCGAACCATGAATGTGCTTCGACGCATGCAACCCGAAAGTGGTGGATACCTCGAAGCAACCCCACTCACAGCTTTCGTTGTCATGAGCTTGGCAATCACGGGGCGTGGCAATCATGAAGTATCTCGAAACGGACTACGTTTCTTGATTGACTCGATGGACAAAGACGGGCGTTGGCCGATTGACACTAACCTTGCCACTTGGGCCACATCGCTCTCCATGCATGCGTTGGCGTGTGACCCAGAGGACGATGGACAATGGTGCAGTCCTGAATTAATTCGTTGGCACCTCTCATGCCAACACCGTGCCAGGCATCCATTTACCGGTGCGGAACCGGGTGGCTGGGGATGGAGTGATTTAAGCGGTGCCGTGCCAGATAGCGACGACACACCAGCCGCAATCTTGGCACTTCAAGAAGCGAGTCGTTGGCAGCCAAAAATGATTCCTGAAATGAAATTGGCTGTCCGACTTGGTGTTCAATGGCTAAAGAAATTACAAAATTCAAATGGTGGCTGGCCAACCTTTTGTCGCGGCTGGGGAAAACTTCCATTTGATCGCAGCAGCAATGACCTCACCGCGCACGCGGTGCGTGCCCTATCAGCAGCAGAACGACTCGGTATCAAACCAAACCACTCAGCTAGCCAATTAACGAAAGCACAACGATTCCTTGAAAAGAATCAACAATCGGACGGATCTTGGTTACCTCTCTGGTTCGGCAACCAAGATCGTGAGGACGAAAGCAACCCAATTTACGGCACCTCCAAAGTACTTGCGGCAGGAGTAAATTTTCTTGACGAGAAGTCAATCGACCATGGCTGCAAGTACCTTTGCTCTACACAGAATGACGATGGTGGTTGGGGAGGCGGCGCATCGTTAACGAATTGGCTGCGAACTGACAACGCCATCAGCTCAGCATGCAAGAACGTCAAAACCGATGCGTCGACCACCATCACCAGCAGCATGGAAGAAACCGCACTGGCGGTGGATGCATTGATCACTGTTCTCGCGCGGCGGAACCAAAACAAGAACAAAAGTGACAATAACCAAGGCAACGGCAACTGGAATCGCCTCTCGATAACACACCAAAATCCCTCCCCATCCGCAGGCGAATCCAATAAAAAGCAAAACGTTGATGAAGCATCGGCCACTGGAACACCTTTGGGCAGAGATGAGATTTCCGCCAAAAAGAACGCCATGACGGCGGAGCCCAATCAAGCAAACACTCTCCAAACCCATGACGACCAGTTTCAGCAAAAAGCGACCGGGGAAGCGACTGACCAGAGGAACGGGAACCCGAGTCGGTCACCAAAAATATCCGACAAAGGCGATGCTGACTTGGATAAAGCGGAACGGTTGAGCGTGAACACGCCACCAAATACGGGGGGGATGGGCGTTAAAGTTTCTGCAGAAACCACAGAAAACAGCGAAACCCAGAGTATTGATGAGGAATCCTGCACTTTGCCCCCAGTGGACGCTGGGAAGGATGCACTTTGCGAGTCTATAATCTTGGGCGTTGAGTTTCTGGTTCGTGGTATCGAAACTGATCGACATCACACAGCGTGGCCAATCGGTTTCTACTTTGCGAAGCTCTGGTACCACGAAAAGCTCTACCCACATATTTTCACTGCCAGTGCGTTGGGGAAATTCCTACGCACCTCAGCAGCCCCACCCCGATCCACTTGGCCCGAATAAACAAAGCCAAGGGACCCGCCGCCCCATCAAGTTCCACTGCATTTTGAGGTACACGGATTGTCGAGCGGACTAAGCACCACCGAGATGTCGTCGAACGAAGAACCGATCACAAGTCGCAGCCCTCGTCGCAAGACCAGCCACTTGAAAGAGGTTCCAGAAACACTGGAACTCAGAGAGAGCTTGCGCGCCAGGTGTGAAGATGTCGCAAGCCGACTCGATCCGGCTTCGCCAGTCACCAAAGACGAGATGGAACAGATCGCTCGCGCGATGATTCAAGAAGCTGATCTCCCAGAGTCTTACCTCGGCTGGGTAATGGTGATGATCAGTAGCGCGTTCTGGAAAGGTCCGCTATCTGCGGTTCCGCCCGAGAGGCGACTTTTCCTTCTGCCACATTGCCTCAAGCACGCGGAAGGATGCCCGGCAGAGTACGATCAATTCGGTATGAATTGCAAAGAGTGCGGCGCTTGCAGCATTGCAGACTTTCGGGGCATCGCTGAAGAGATGGGGTATCGCGTCCTCGTCGCTGAGGGTTCTCCGGTCGTCATGAAAATCATTGTGGGCGGTTACGTGGATGCAGTCGTCGGCGTTGCTTGCCTGAACGTGCTGGAAAAAGCGATCGACAAAGTTCTTTTGGCTGGTATTCCGTGCATGGCAGTGCCGTTGCTGAGCAGCGACTGCAGAAACACAAAAGTGGATGAGGCGTGGGTCGATGAAATGATTCGAACGCCCTATGCTCCTGCTGCAAAAAAAACTCGAAGTTACGTGCATCTGATGCGAGCGGCGGAAAGCCTTTTCCAACCCGAACACATCGATCGTAACGCACCCCGACTACGCACTCAAACAAAACTCGGAGAGCAAGCGGTCACGATGGATTCCATTGAATCGATGGATGCAATCTCCGCCACTGAACACATTGCATATGATTTTCTAAGCAGGGGCGGAAAGCACTCCCGCCCATTCATCACCTTGGCTGCCTACGATGCCATGACTGGCGGCCATTGCACCGAACCGTCCAACACGGAGGCTGTCGAGAAGATCCCGGCTGCCGTACAGCGAGCGGCGATGAGCATCGAAACCTTCCACAAAGCAAGCTTGGTGCATGACGACATCCAAGACGATGACGCGTATCGCTATGGGCAACTTGCTGTGCATCGACGCTTTGGATTACCAACCGCAATCAACGTTGGCGACTACTTGATTGGACTCGGCTATCGCCTTCTGAGCCGAGCCGAACCCGGGGAGGAGGTTTCCGCAGAAGCTCGCTCTGACGTGCTGGATTCTTTAGCTACCGCACACATGCGATTATCCGAGGGGCAGGGCGCCGAACTCTTGTGGCGCGACACAAAAGACAGACGCTTATCGCCACTTGATGCATTGAAAATCTATGCACTCAAAACCTCACCAGCATTTGAAGCTGCATTGATCAGCGGTGTCAGGTTAGCCGGTGACGCTACACCTTATCGTGATGCCATTCGAACTTTCAGTCGAAACATGGGAGTTGCTTTCCAAATCCTCAATGACATTGATGATTGGACCGGCGATGACTCAAACAAACGCCTTGCAGGTGGAGATGTCATTGGTGGCCGCCCGACACTCCTTTGGGCACTCGCTCTGCAAATACTTCCCAAAGACGACGCGAATGAATTGCTGAATCTGGCGGATGAAAATTGCCAACTGAGCAATTTGGAACGTGTCGCTCAAGTCCGCAAGCTTTACGACAAAGCGAATGTTTTCGAAACAGCCCTCGACCTGGTCGACAAGCATCAGGCCAGGGCGGAACAAGTGGCCGATGAGCTTGACGTTGACCCTTTGCGTCGACTGTTCTACTTCTTGGTGGATACGGTTCTTGAACGTCCTGAAATCCCCTCGCCACCCGTCGTTTCCATTGGCGTCAACGCACCGATCGGCTAACGGTTTAGCGAGTGAATGATGACAAAAGCAACGCCTGACCGAGATAGATCTCGCGTCGAATTGAATGAACTTCTCGACGAGTTCTACAAACCGTCCAGCGAACACCAGCAACTGGGGGTGTTTAGGTCGGTTCAATCTGTCCCCGCACCAAATGATCAATTACTCGATCACGATGCACACATGACTGTCACGGTTGAGGCTTACTTTAAGCAACCCGTGGATGTTGAGGTTCACTCCAGTCATCGAACAGAGAACTGGTACTCTCGTGAAATCACCTTGATCACTCAGGAATCGAAAAAGGTTGTGCAATATGGAATTGTCCGACTGGATGTCTCGAAACTCGAGGAACATGTGTGGCAGAAAATTGAGCAGCAAACATCACCACTGGGGCGAGTTCTTATTGAGCACAATGTCCTCAGGAAGGTCGAGCTATGCGGGCTTTGGGAAATCATCGCTGGCCCGAATCTTGCAAAACACATGGGCCAACCTGTGGGCAGCACACTCCATGGTCGTACCGCTCTGATTCACTGCAATGGAGCCGCCGCCATCGAACTCCTTGAAATTGTCAACCTCGCCTGAGCATTGACAACTTTCAAGAGAATCAAATTTCAAGATTCCTCGACCAACGAATACGGCAAGGTCAAAACAACTTACAAGCACCAACCGGTGTAAACGGCGATCTTTGTTGGCGATCTGATTCATCGGCCGTTGGCGATCAATCTGGCAAACAAACCGCCTCTCTGAGCAAGTAAGTCGAACGATGCAACCGCACGCGCCACTCCAATGCAAAAGCGATGTAGACTGAGACATTCCCAACTCTAAATCGTTACATCGTTAGAACAACAATCCTTTACGCAAACCCAATCCGGATGGCTGTCATGCTAACCAGCGAATCGAGCGCCTTCAAAGCCTTAGTCTTCTTCGCCGTGCTCACCAGCGCTCAACATTTGATTGGGCAAGACTCAGAAACGCCAGAGGGAACGATCCGGTCACAAGAGACCCCAAGCATGACAGAACTCCAAAACCTGACGACCAACGCACTAAGATCAGGTAAACAGGAGCAGGCGATTGCTTACGTGAAACAACTTGTCAAGCAATTTCCTACGTCTTCCCAAGCGATGCTAATTGCGGGTGACACGCTCCTCAGATGCGGGCAACCGAAGGAGTCGATTCCTTATTTTGATCGCTACCTAAAGGACCAACCAGAGGCACTTCCTTACCTCTGGCAAAGGGGCATCGCTCTCTACTTTGCCGGCGATTATCAAGGCGGCGTCAAACAGTTCGAAGTGCACCGCCGCGTCAACCCAAATGATGTGGAAAATGCGGCTTGGCATTTCCTTTGCCTGACCAAAGCAGAATCCTTTCAAAAAGCGAGCCAACTTGTCCTGCCCGCCCCAGGTGACCCGAGAATCCCGATGGAAGAAGTGCTCTCGATGCTAAAAACTGGAGACACCGAACTGGTCAAGAAACGAATGCAGTCGGTACCGGAAAAGACAACTGCCCGAGAGAGAGCTGACTTCTACGGATTCTTCTACCTGGGTCTCTATGCTGATGCGAAAGGTGACTCGAAGGACGCACTGGGTTGGCTAAAAAAATCAGCCGCTGATGCCCCGCACCACTACATGGGTGATGTCGCTCGAGTCTACCAGCAGTACCTCGAAAAAGAGACAAAACAGTAACCTGACGCTAACGCCCTCCTCACCATCGATACGCCGCCAGTTAATTCCGGTACAGCCGCGATCATGGTGGGATCAACATTGAAAGCTTGACCTGAGGCTTCATGTAAAAAATTGCACGATCCGACATCGCGAATGCTGATGAATCGTCAAACACAATGAGGATTCAACTCAAAACGGAAACGTCTGAACGAATGAACAAGAACCATTTACACCGCTCAGGACACAGCAGGTCCGATGGGCGGTGAACATCGACGGCGGCAAATCCACGATAACACTGCTAATGGCAATTGCCTTTCACTTGGCGAATGGGTCAATGAGAACAATTCCAAAAACGTCCTGCATCCTGCATTCCCTCACTTCACCATCTGGAAAAAAAACACTCGTGAGATTCATCGAGCACAATGCTACAATTTCAGGTTGAGGGCATCACTCGCAGAACAAACGAAAAGGGCCACATGAAAGAATTAGTTGATTCTTCAGAGGTGACATCCGCCTGAATTTGAGTGGTATGGTCCGCCACAAAGCATCAGAACGACCGATTTAATGATCACGAATGAACTCTTTTTATCTAATTTTTTCCAATCCGTATAAGCGGCAGGAAGAATGCGGTAATGATAATATGAAGAGATGCGGAAGGGTTCACCTAAACCGTTGCTTCCATCACCGTTTCCAAGAACGGTCACGTTGCAGATCACGCAAACGCAGCACCCTCTAGACACACCTATATCGTTAACCCACCTGGCCTTTTTAAAGATGCGAAACAAGTCAAAGCGAAACCACTGTGGACGGTTTGCTTCAAGACCACAAAACCGCAGGGAAATGCTGCAGTGGTGCGCACAAGGTTTTGGAGCGATTGCCCTTCAGTCTCTCCAAAATCAAACTGCAGCAACGGCCGGCACTGGACCGGCAACGGGAGCGCCCTGGAGTCCCAAGTCACCCCATTTTGCACCCAAAGCAAAAAACATCATTTTCTTGTACATGGATGGGGGACCGTCGCAAGTTGATACGTTTGACTACAAGCCCGCGCTGGAAAAATACAATGGACGCAATCCACGTGAAGTCATTGGCAAACTAGCACCGACACAATTCGACGCCATCGGCAATGTGCTCAAAAGCCCATGGGATTTTAAACAGCATGGCCAGAGCGGACACTGGATCAGCTCCCTTTTCCCGCACCTCTCCGAAGTGGCGGATGACTTGGCGATCGTCAAGTCAATGACATCGAAATTTTCAGAGCACACCTCAGCCAACTACTTTTTACACACAGGCAATGGCCTTCAAGGCCGCCCGAGCATGGGTGCATGGCTCGGATATGGACTCGGAAGTGAAAATCAAAATCTTCCCGGATTTGTTGTCATCAATGGAGGCTTGATTCCCCCGGGTGGACTCGACTGCTTCGGCTCCGGTTTCTTGCCCTCTGCGTATCAAGGCTCGGTATTCCTTCCGCAGAACCAGCCACTACCCAACATCAAAAGACTCGAGCAAACCGACCAGATCCAGACAAACAAGTTGGAGCTAATCAGAAAACTTGATAGCCAACTCAATGATTCACTTGGTGGTGATTCGGAAATTGAAGCTGCCATTGGTAATTTTGAAACTGCCTACCAGATGCAAAGCTCTGTCCCTGAACTGATGGACCTTGAGAAGGAGACGGAGGAAACAAAACGCCTATACGGCCTCGAATCTGACTTCAACAACACCAAGACCTTTGCGAGACAATGTCTACTCGCACGCCGACTTGTCGAAAGAGGTGTGCGGTTCATCGAACTGACCTGCCCGGGAGGAAATGGAGATCGCTGGGATCAGCATGGCGGTCTCGTAGATGGACACAATAAAAATTGCTTGACCGTTGATCAACCAATCGCAGGCTTGATCAAGGACCTCAAACGAACAGGTTTATTGGATTCGACACTCGTCGTCTGGGCAGGAGAATTTGGAAGGACGCCGTTTGCCCAGGGATCCAATGGACGTGATCACAATCCATTTGGGTTCACAATCTGGATGGCCGGCGGTGGAATCAAAGGAGGAGTCAGCGTTGGAGCCACCGATGAATGGGGCTACCGAGCAGTTGAAAATCGATTTGAGATCCACGACCTTCATGCAACCATGCTTCACCTGCTTGGAATCAATCACACTCAGAGCACTTTCAGATTCAGCGGCCGAGACATGAGACTTACCGATGTTCACGGAAATGTCATGAAAGAGGTGCTCGCATGAAGAATTCTTGCTTCATCACACATTGGATCACACGCTCCCTTGTAGTCTCTGCTGTGCTGCTGAGTTTTCAAGGTAACGCCCAAGAATCCAACGCCCAAGAAGACAGCGTTCAAGAAGACAGCGTTCAAGACGCAGTCCAAATCGGAAGTGGACAACTGGCGTTCTTTGAAAGCAAGGTGCGGCCCCTGCTAGTGCAGCACTGCTATGAATGCCACTCGAGCGAATCAGATTCAATCGAGGCGGGATTACTGCTGGACTCAAAGTGGGGCTGGGAAACCGGTGGCGACTCCGGCCCAGCACTGGTCCCTCATTCACCTGAAGACAGTCTCCTGATTGAAGCCGTTCGCTATGAAGAAGATGCCATCAGTGGCATGCCTCCCAAATCCAAACTGCGAGACGCAGACATCGCCATCCTCGAGAAATGGGTTTCGATGGGCGCTCCTGACCCGCGTACAAAACAACCACACAGCGAAGCGGGAACCAACGAGAACAGCTTCGACCTCGAGAAACGATTCAAGGAACACTGGTCGTGGCGGACCATCCAACAAGTCACTCCACCGAAAGTTACCAACCAGGATTGGCCCAATGGGGCCATTGATCAATTCATTCTTTTTGATCAGGAAAAAATTGGACTGCAACCCGCGCAACCCTCAACCAGGCGGCAATGGCTACGTCGAGTTCATTTTGATCTCATCGGTTTACCACCATCGGCACAGCAGATCGAGGCTTTCCTGAATGACCCATCTGAAGACGCCCATGAAACCGTTGTGAATCAATTGCTGCGTTCCGAACAATTCGGAGAAAAGTGGGCGAGACACTGGCTGGACCTGGTTCGCTATGCGGAATCTTACGGCCACGAATTCGACTACGAACTTCCCTTCGCGTCCGAATATCGCGACTATGTCATTAGAGCCCTGAATGCCGATGTACCCTACGATCAATTTGTCCGTGAACACCTAGCTGGTGACCTTCTTGAGCGACCAAGATTGAACAAGGAACTTGGTTTTAATGAATCGGTGATTGGGACTGGATTTTGGTACCTGCATGAAGCAACCCACGCACCGACGGATGTCCTCGGCAACGAAGCAGACATCATGGATAACCAGATCGATGTCTTTGGAAAAACGTTCCTCGGGCTGACCGTTGCCTGCGCCAGATGTCACGATCACAAATTCGATGCAATTTCGACGGCAGACTACTATGCGCTAAGCGCGCACATCCAAAGCAGTTGTCGACAACAATTCAATCTCGATGTGAACCAGCAAGCGGCAAACGCGAAGCAAAAGATCAGAGACTCGCTTGAATTAGCCACAAAGAAGATCGCGGAGGCGATTGACCGAAACCCTGCAATCATCGAACTGCTCGCCAACACGAGCAGGGCAGTGGAACTGCCAACGCACTTACTACCTGAACCTGAAAGTAGTGATGCTCAAAATAATAAGGAAGAGGCGGAAACAGCATTGCTGTTTGCGGACTTCGAAGAAAATTCTTTACCCGAGGGTTGGTCAACGACGAACGATTCTTTTGAACCAATTGGCTCTCGGTTGATTGTGAGATCAGATGGCTCACTCGCGATGCCTGGCACAATTGACAGTGGTCGTTCAGGCAACAAACAGGTGGGAATCCTTCGCTCACCAACGTTTCTGATCGAAAAAAACAATATACACTTCCTTGCAAAGTCGACAGCGAATTTAAAAATCCAAGTGGTTATCGATAATTACCAGATGACCTCCTATAACGGCCTGCTTTTTGGCGGCACACTTTTAAAAGGCGAAGGCACTAACACCGGTGGTAAGTGGGCTTGGAAATCCATTGGCGGGAACCTTAGAAAGTACGTCGGTCATCGATGCTATCTCGAATTCATTGATCCCGGTGATGCCGAAATTGCGATCGACAAAATCATTTTCTCTGACCATGCTGCACCCAAGATCAGCGAACCGACGGAGATCAACCCCGATCAACTAAAAGAATTACTCTCTCAAGCGATCGCTGATTTGAGTCGCGGAAAAGCTAATCGGTGGCTCTCTTGGCAATCCGCGCAAGCCACATCCATGCTCGAAATGATCAACAGTGATGTGAAGAAACAATTTGATGAAGCAAAAAAACAAAACCAGACCATCCCTGCGCCCCGTTTTGCGATCGCGATGGCACAGGGAACCTTTGAAGATGCTTCTGTCTACATTCGCGGAAGCCATACCAACCCGGGTCAAACCGTACCCGCTCGCAACCTAACATCACTCGGTGGCGTCAAGGGAACCCGATTGGATCTCGCAAATCAACTCACCGGGCCGGAAAACCCTCTCACTTCCCGAGTCGTTGTCAATCGCATTTGGCACCACCTATTCGGAACCGGAATCGTACCAACCGTGGATGATTTTGGTCCCCAAGGACAACCGCCCACTCACCCAGCCCTATTGGACTGGCTTGCAAAAGACCTGATGGACGCTGACTGGTCACTCAAGCATACCATTCGCTTGATGGTTCTCTCCGCAACCTATCGCCAAAGTAGTGTTGCATCACCTGCAATACGAAGCGAGCATCTTGCTTTGAAAGATCCGACCAACCGAACGTTATACAAAATGCCGGTTCGTCGACTGACGGGCGAATCAATCCGAGATGCCATGCTTTTCATTTCAGGCAATCTGGATTCAACACAATTCGGTCGGGGCATTCCCACCCACCGCACCGCATTCATGACCGGGCGTGGTGCGAGGGGCAGTGGCCCATTGGACGGAGCGGGACGACGCAGCATCTACCTAGCGGTGTATCGCAATTTCCTTAATCCGTTCTTCGCTACCTTTGACACACCCAGCCCATTCGGACCTCAAGGGCGCCGCAGCACCTCCAACGTGCCGGCCCAAGCGCTGACCTTAATGAATGACCCTCTGGTCATTGATCTCTCAAAACGTTGGGGAAAGAAAATCGCGGAAGACAAAGAAAAATCAGTCGATGATCGAATTCGCCAGATGGTGCTCGCCGCTCACGGCACACAAACATCGGACGAGCAAATCTCGGTCTACGACCAATTCCTAACCTCCCAAAGCAAAATTTACGGAAAAATCGATGAGCGAGCTTGGAGTGATTTGGCACACTCGCTTTTCGGAATGAAAGCATTTTATTTTCTCCGGTGAGGTCCAACGCTTGGTGACAGCTTTGATATCACGATTACAACGAAACAGGATACGGGCAATTAGAATCATTCTGATTTGCTGCGTGTCTCACTTTTGCGTGAATGCATCCACCGTCTTGCTGGCGGAAGACGATATCAATCTGCGAACCAAAACCGGCGCTGAGATCTTTGAAAAAGTCATTCGCCCCACATTGATCGAACACTGCGAAAAATGCCACGGCGATAAAAAGCAGCAAGGCGGCTTACGCCTGGACTCGCGCGAGGGATGGATGACCGGTGGCGACTCTGGTTCGGCAATCACTCAAGGCGATGACCAAAGTCTATTGCTAAAAGTCATTCGGTATGAGCCTGGCGAGATGGAAATGCCCCCTCGCGGGAAGTTACCGAAGGCGACCATTGATGCGTTCCACCAGTGGATACAACTCGGTGCGCCCGATCCACGGACCAACAAACCGACCGACAACGACGAACCGAATCACAAACCGGTTGACCAGTCGTTCTGGTCATTTCAAACATCATCCGCCAAGGTCCCACCGAACTCCGAAGCAAGTAATCGTTGGTCGGCAAATGAGATCGATCGCTTTATCTTCGCAAGACTACAAGCGAATAACCTGCGACCTTCGCCCAACGCTGACCGTCCCACCCTCATACGCAGATTATCGTATGACCTTAGAGGCTTACCACCGACAATCGATGAAATCCAAGCGTTCGAATTGGATCACTCTGCCAACGCCTATGAAAAGATTGTTGATCGCTACTTAGAAAGCTCAAGTTTCGGTGAACGCTGGGGACGACATTGGCTGGACGTGGTGCGTTTTGCCGAATCAAGCGGTGGTGGCAGAACACTACTTTTCCCCGACGCTTGGAGGTATCGAGATTACGTCATCGAATCGTTCAACCGTGATTTACCGTTCAACCAATTCATCATTGAACAAATCGCTGGTGATCTACTGGATTGCGATGACCATCTGGAAAGACAACGCCAACTGATCGCAACCGGATTGTTACTACTTGGCCCTACCAATTATGAAATGCAGGACAAAGACATCCTCGAGATGGACGTAGTCGACGAACAGATCGATACCATTGGAAAGGCATTCATGGGAATGACCATCGGATGCGCTCGGTGCCATGATCACAAGTTCGACCCAATTCCCACCAATGATTATTACGCCCTCGCGGGAATATTCAAAAGCACCCACTCGCTGACTCATTCAAATGTTTCCACTTGGAACACCGTGAACTTACCGCTTGAATCATCGTTGGAGAAGGAAATCCAAGCTAATGGACTAGCGATCGCTGAATTACGGGAACAACTAAAACTGACGAAAAACGACCTGCAAAAAATTGAAGGGAAACCCGCAAACCTCAGGTCAATCAAGTTAGATTCGATTCAAGGAATTGTTCTCGATGACAAGGATGCGACCAAGATTGGCCACTGGAAGAAATCGACTTCAATCCCCATTTTTGTTGGTCCTAATTACATTCATGATGAGAATCAGGAATTAGGCAAAAAATCTGTAACGTTCAAGTGCAGCGAAAAGGTCATCGGGCGTTTCAATGTTTTCATCAGCTACACAAGTGACATTAATCGATCCACCGCTGTACCGGTAACGGTTCGGCACTCGGAGGGCGAGGAGACGATTTGGGTCAACCAACGCAAAAAGGGACCGATCTACAATTCGTTCCTGTCACTTGGGACTTTTTCTTTTGACGAGGCGCATCCTCCCGAAGTCACGATTGCCAACGAACCGGAACAAGATGGCGTCGTCATCGCTGATGCGATTATCTTGGCTGATCACAAGATGAAGAACGAAGAGATCTTTACCATCTTCGCTCCCGTACCAACGCCAGAAAAAGAAGTCAAAACGGAAACTCTCCGTCAAAGTATCGCGTCTTTGGAAAAAGAGATTCGTCACCTCCAGTCAACAACACCCAAACGCCCCGTCGCTATGTCCGTCACGGACAGTAAAAATCCAAGCGACATCCATTTAGCCATTCGCGGGGTAACTTCGCAGAAAGGTGCCTTAGTCAAAAGAGGTGTGCTGACCGCAGCAAATCCGGAAAGCTTCTCGGAAATCAAACAAGGCGCCAGTGGCAGACGAGAGTTCGCAGAATGGATCGCAAGCCCCGACCACCCGCTGACCGCTCGAGTCATGGCGAATCGAATCTGGTATTGGATGATGGGTCAAGGGATTGTGCAGTCATTAGATAATTTTGGCAGCACGGGCTCTCGACCCACTCACCCTGAACTACTCGATTTCCTCGCTGCTACTCTGATCAAGAACAACTGGTCCGTTAAACGTTTGGCAAAGATGGTCGCCATGTCGAACACGTATCAGCAATCCTCTGATGCCCTTCAAAATCCCAACTCGAATTTGGGCAGAAGCCTCTATTCCCATCGGCGTCCCAAACGATTGCGGGCTGAAGACATTCGGGATTCGCTCTTAACTTTGGGACAATCACTGGATTCGAGCGTCGGTGGCCCCAGCATCAAACCCGGCACCAAAATCGAATACGACTACAAATTCGACAGCTCAAGGCGAAGTGTCTACTTACCAATTTTCCGAAACACCCTTCCCGAAATCTTCGAAGTCTTCGATTTTGCTGACCCCAACATTCAGCAAGGGCACCGGAACGAAAGCACGGTAGCATCGCAAGCACTTTGGCTGATGAATCATCCACTCATGTTAAGCCAAACTGAATTGGCGGCAGAAAAACTGCTTTCAATCCAGCTCAACACCGATCAAGATCGATTGAGAGTCGCCTACCTGCAAACTCTGGGGCGGCAACCGTCAGAAGCAGAGACGGCCGTTGTGTTAGATTTCCTTCGTCAGGAGATGAATGATCCCAGATCGACGGGTGATGCGTCTGACTCGATAAGATCATGGACAATGCTCTACCAAATGCTTTGCCAAAGCGTTGACTTTCTCTATCTGAATTAAAATGATGGAAAATCTCCTTACATCAAATCGCCGTCAACTGCTGCAGTCACTTAGCTGCGGATTCGGATACTTGGCTGCTACAGCATTGGCCAACGAGGCAAAAGCATCGGAGACACCGAAAGCTTCCCTCAACCCGATTGGCGTCAGAACACCTCATTTTCCCGCTAAGGTGAAGCGGGTCATCTTTGTTTTTATGCAAGGTGGCCCAAGCCATGTCGACACCTTTGATTACAAGCCCATTCTCGAAAAACGCGACGGAGAGCTTGAAAAATTTGATGACGCAAGGGTTCTGGCGAAGCAGAAAGAGATCATCAAACATCGGATTTTTCAATCGCCGTGGAAATTCAAACAGCACGGTGAATGCGGACAACATGTATCCGAACTGTTCCCCAAGATCGCCGAGCGAGTCGATGACCTCTGCTTCCTAAAAGGCATGCACACAAACGGTGTCGCGCACGGACCTGCCACTCTGTTTCTCCACACAGGATCCATTAACCTTGTCCGTCCATCGCTCGGTTCCTGGGTGCTCTACGGATTAGGAAGTGAAAACGAAAACCTTCCCGGCTTTGTCACACTTCAACCGTCAATGGGCAATGGCGGACCCCGAAACTTCAATAACGCATTTTTACCTGCAATCTATCAGGGCACAGCGATCGGCCGCGCGGGAGGGCGGTCAGTCGACACCCAAATCAAAAATTTATCTAATCCAAAGTGGAATCGACAGCAGCAGGAACTGCAACTAGAGACGCTTCGCAAACTCAACGCAAAGCAAATCATCCGTCATTCAAACAACAAAGAATTTGATGCGGTGATCAATTCCTATGACCTCGCTTGGAGAATGCAAAATTCCGCACCTGACATTCTTGACATTTCTAAAGAGCCTGAACACATCCATCAAATGTATGGAATTGGACAGAAAGCAACGGACGATTTTGGTCGACAGTGCCTCATGGCCAGAAGGCTTTGCGAAGCAGGCGTTCGATTCGTTCAAGTCAACTATGGCGATAATTCAAACAACCCAAGATGGGACCAACATTCGAATCTTGAAAAACATGCTGAACATGCGCTGAACACCGACCAACCTGTCGCGGCGCTCATCCAAGACCTGAAACAAAGAGGCCTTCTCGAAGAAACACTCATTTGGTGGGGGGGTGAATTCGGTCGAACTCCATATGCCCAGGCCAATGGCACCGGTCGAGATCACAACCCCGATGGTTTCACGATTTTCCTCGCGGGTGGCGGAGTCAAATCAGGCTTCAGCCATGGACAGACAGATGAGTTTGGGCACCATGCGATCCAGGATAAAGTCCATATGCATGACTGGCATGCTACCCTTCTTCATCTCATGGGACTTCATCACGAGCAGCTGACCTTCCCTCATGATGGCCGAGATTTTCGACTCACTGATGTGCATGGTGAAATCGTTCGTGAGATCCTCACGTAATTTCACAGTGACTGGATTGATTCGGCTGCACCACACCGGCTATCTCCGGATTTCGCAAAGGAATCCACAGCGGCTTGCTGAAACTGGAATCGGTTGGATCAAACCGATTCCCATAACATCGCTTGGGCCTTACCAAACGAAACAAATTCAGTTGCCACTCTGATCGAGTCGCTTCAACCTGATCGCCAGAACATTAGCTTTCATTCAGCGATCATGAAGTGGTCTCTCTAAATCTCTGTTGTCCCAACTGTCGCCGGGCAGAGGTGAATTGTGGTAGACAGTGGAATGCTTCATCCGCCTTCAGGACAAGGACTCCATTCCAAACAACTTGAACCGGACCTTTGCGTATGAAGGCAAAAATAACGCACGTAACCGTGTCGTGATCAATCGCGGACAACTAGCCAGGAACGAGTGAACTGAGAGATCTATTCTCGAAGCAGCGTTACGGCTCCCCGCTCCTGCATCAATTCACCATGATTTGCCAATTTCCGGCGAAGTCGAGCGAGAGGATTTCTGTCCGCCTCGAACATTGCTTCTTGCATGGCAGAACCGATAGTGGAAATTGAACCAAAGCCGTTTTCAAATCCATGCGTGAACGCCATCAATGTTTCACCTTGCTGCATTTGGAACGTCTCAACCACCGGCTCCGCTTCGATGGAAACGTTGAGCGGGTCACACTTCTTGGACAACACGCTTCGACTGCCATACTTGCCAGCAATCATCACGTTGAGATTTCCGGCAGATGCCACCTCACCCTCACCGGTGTGGGGATCAACTCTAGCGTACAGCAGTGACAGCAACTGCTCCGCGGTGCTTGATTGCCACAACGTATCACTGACACGTTGCAGAATATCTTGGGCGGTGTGTCGGTAGCCGGTATGTGCGGTCAAAGCCGCGCGGGCCAAGGCGGCCGTCATTGCACCCTTGACCGAATGATCCACTGCTTCCGCAAGAACCATGATCAACGTGCCATCGGGAAGGATGTCCCACAGGTGCCAACCGGATGCCCAGGCTTGTGGCGACTCCAACATCCCATCGACCCGCCAACCACTAGCGACCAAACTCCCAACGGGCAGTGACTCAAATTGCCATTGCGCAATCTCCTGCGCTGGAAGCCTGCTCAATTCATGGTGCTTCTGATTTCGAGCAGCAGCCAACCTTAAACGTTCAGCAATTTCCGTTGATGCAAACTCAGCAACTGTCATTTCAGAAGTCCGGAAATCTTTTCGCTCCTCGCTGAAGAACCACATGGTTCCAATCGGGACCCCGTCGCTCTCCAGAGTTGTGCATATCGCGGAAGCGTACAATTCCGGACTGCTCCAAGTTTCAACCTGCGCTGCCTGTAAATCCTCAATCGCTACGACTCCATCAACCATTGCCTGCAGATCACCACGACTACCCCTCAACGGACGCGCGGGATGCTCAAGTCGATCCTTGGGCAGACCATGAATCGCACGGCACTTCAACTGCTGTGTATCGTCGTCAAGCAGATAGATGGCCGCAGCTTGGCACCCGATGCCTTTGACTGCTTTGGCAAGTAACGACTCAACTTGATCGGCCAGTCTTTCCTGCTCGGTTTCGCCTCCAAGAATGGGAGCTCTCGCCGCCAGCTCCATTTCTTGGGCTCGCATCCTGTCCCGGTTGACACTCAATTCCTTTGCCAAGCAATTCGCCGATTCAGCAAGCCGAGTTGCCGCCAACTTACTCACGGCGATATTAGGCTCCATCTCCGTGGTGCCGGCGTTGACTGCCGGCAGCAGACCAAGTTGACCACCTTCGATCGAACGATGATCAACCCGCCAACCAGTGACCTCTGAATAAGCATCCCAAAATTGCTGGAGCGCATCTTTTGGAGGAACGACCCTCGCCTGCACCGAATCATTAGGACCGTGAAGACGTAGGTAATCGGGAATCAATTTCGTCACGACGTGGCCTGACCGCAAAAGAGACTCGATACTGCGCTTTCCTGCGTAGCGTGCATCGGCTCGTAAGTAATTGGATTAGATCGCATCCTTGTTGCATTACCGGTCATCGACCTGTCGAATCAGATTCCCTGAGCCGATCGATCAGTAAACTTTGCGAAGCTTGCCGGGGCGCCCGGATAAACAAAACAAACCACAAAATCTGCAAACTGACCCTCGGCGGGTGACCATTGGATTGCTGAAAAGAGAACTCCACTGTGAATGAGCTGGAATCGACAGGACATTAGAATCCCGCGCAAGCAAGCCAACCAAAACACAGAACAGGCAACATCTGCAGGAGGCAAGAACCGAGGCTGAAAAACGACCAGCCGGGAATTCCTGAAAGAGATCCCTCCAAGCGACTGCCTCCAAACTCCAAAAAACGATCAATTGACCCGATGGAGTCGTTGGTACAAGAAATATCCAATCACTGGAACCAGTGAGCCTCATCGCCAATGAACAGACAACACGTCTTCCCATGAGAGATGAGGGGACAACACTAGGGCGATAAAAAAAAAGCCGAGACATTGCTGCCTCGGCTTTTGTGCTGATTCAATTCGATGAGTCGCAAAGAAAGTTACTGAAGCTCATCAGTGAGAACGAATTCTTTCCATGGCACATCGCTGCTTTTGCCACGCGGGGTCAGCAACGCTTGATAGACGCGATAATCCACACTCGAACTGAGGAAACGAGTTTGACCATCCGCAAATCCGCAGTTGGCACCATCGACGTGAGCAGAGGAAGGACGAGCGAGGCTCGGTGCATCCCAAACATTTTCGTCCATCGTTAAGACGAAAATATCCTGACTGATGTCGGTACCACCACCATTAATTTGATGCTGTTGATAGATTTCAAAAACCGGAGTGTTCGCGGGGCTCTTGGGTGGATTCGTGATCCCATTAAGCTGAGTGGCCTTGCTGTCTTCATAGTGCCAAACTAATCCATTGGAAAAGCGGGCATACCGAAGAAGACCCGAATTGGTAATGTCTTCAACTCCGGGACCACTGCTAAGCAGGTTAGCACCATCCAGAAAACCGGGACGATGCCATGGAGCAGCTTGGACGTTCTCGGAATAGAGAATCGTGTTGCCTTGCCCATCCTTTAAATCGTCAAGACTGACAGCATCAGCAGTCGGAAGCAAATTGCCGCTACCGTCCATTCCTCGATACTGCGAAGTGAAACAGCCGTTGGCTTTTGTCTGTGATCCAAGGAACGAATTGACCACTGTCCCAGGGCTTGAACTGCTGTGCCCTGTCTGAGTGTAGATCTGGGACATGCCATTATTGCTGACATAACTGTTCTTACCGTGCGAACCGGCAGAGACAGGGTTGCTGGGACACTGGAAGATTGCAAGATTCGGAGCGGCCAACTCGTGGAAGTTGTCACCGGACAAACCGCTGGTCGCTTCCAACTCGCCAGCCCCATCACTAATCACTGGGTAACGGTCTTGAGTCCAGTGTTCAAAGGTTGGTTGAGCATCAAGCCAAGGCAAGATCGAGACCCCGAAACCACCCACTTTAACGTGAGCTGGAACGGTTCCGCCGTAGTTACCCAGGTCCGAAGGGTCAGTTCCTCCACTACCCCCATTGGATGGATCGAAAAAGCCAAACTTGGCGACCCACGGCGGTAACTCACCCTTCGTGTTCTCGTACTGAACCGACCCGAGTGCGAAGTTCTTAATATTTGCCGCACATTGATTCCGTCGGGCAGTTTCTCTCGCAGCGTTAACCGCCGGAATCAACAGCCCCATAAGAATGCCAATGATGGCAATCACCACCAGCAATTCGACGAGGGTAAAACCGTTACGAGTACGTTTCATAGGGGGCTCCAGAAGGGGGAGTGTTCGAAAAGATTTAGCTCGTCGCCAAGACGCGTCGGAGACGTGTGAATTGTGTTTTCAGTGTTAGTATCGCAAAGAGGCGTTTCATGTGCAAATGTTCGCCCACATCAGAACGCGTGAATCACCAAGAAACCCGCACGCAAACCTCCGTTTTTTTCAATTTTCCCAATCCCATCGACTGGCAATACCCGTATCGAACTCGGTTTCCGCCTAAGACGCATCAATTTGGCTCACCGGGATTTGGCTCACGGGAACCGACTGACAGAAACAACCAGAACCCGAAAAGCCGGCACGGAAAGGCCGGTCATCTCCACAAGCCAATCTTCCCTTCAACCCTCGCCACCGATTATCAGCTCAGCCATCCCACATTCGTCGGTTGTCACCAACTCTGCAAATGCCAATCCACTGGCCGCACAGGAACCGGCAGATCGGCTAAAAATCCGAAAACCGCAAAGGTAGAAAACTACCCCTTAGTCGAAAATGATCTGGACTCCCCAAAATCAATGAGCCCCGCCAATCAAGCAGTACCGAATGGCAAAAAAAGAGAGGACTGCAATCGTCTCGCCTGCTCAAAATCTACATCGGGATCAATTCGGATCAAGAAAAGCCGCTTCAATTCGACCAGCACTGGCAACCGCTGAACCAAGATCCCCAGCAAGTCCCCAAAGGCACCAATCAATGAACCGAAGCAAAATCAAAGTTAATTCAACACTCCGTTTTCAACCTTCTGTTCTCGCTAAACCTTACCCACCGTCAGTCAAAGCCTGCCAGCAGCTGCAACCGACAAGGAACCCTCAGCAAGACGCCCCTCAATCCCGACCCTACACCACACCCCCCATTTGAAAAAATGAAACACTTTTATTGGCCGCACCCAGACGAAAACACAAAGAACATCACCTCCGGTTGGCATCGAAGCGAATTCACCAAATCCTTCACAGCTCTTTTTGCAAGCAAAATAAAAAGCTTTTCGAAGTGGACACTTAGCTAACGCACATCGAGAAATGCCTGCTTTGCGTGCAACCTGTCCGTGCACACATGCCAAGCACGATTGCCCGAAAGTCAGGCAATCGCCAGAAGTTGTTATGCAAGCATAACTTACAGCTGTCAACTTGACCGGTCATGAGGATTGCATCGATTAAACCGATCACGCGACTCCTCAACTCGAAGGAAGACATCGAGATGTCTCAAATCCCATCTGACAGCCAATTACGTTACGCCAGCGATCCAGATCCATCCAAGGCCGAGCAAACCACCAACCGCCTGACACTTACCCCCCTTAATGAGGATTCGCTTCCTGAAATGCGGGGAGAAGAAATCAAGCGATTAGCCCAGGACGCGTTTAGCAAGACTGGCAACTGGGTCGTCTTCTACCGAGAAATCCTTGGCTCCTCGGGAATTGTGCGGCAGCTATTCCCCACGGTCGAGGAACGCCGAACCTTTGAGGCAACCGAGACCTATGCGGAATTGCAAGAAATGCTTGCCGCCCTCAGGAGTCACGACCTCTCGAAAAGCGATGCAACTGAACCAGAAAGGATGATTACGATTCGCATCCCCAAAAGCCTGCATGATGCACTCAAAGATGAGTCTGAAGAGATGACCCTCAGCATCAACAAACTCTGCATCAGCAAACTACTCCAACACATTGACAGCCGTTTCGTCCCGATCCAACAAGGGCGTAGAAGAGGCCGTAGACCTGGCCCGCAGGGATCCAGAAAGAAACCCGAAGTGACCGTAACTCACCACGTCGTCAACCAATCTCCATTTAGCCAAGGCTGAACGGAGAGGGGGCAACTTAGAGGGTTCTCGAGAATCTGATGCCGGGAAGGATCCTTGCATCAGACAATTTATCGACGGCCAATTCTGGCGAGACGAAGAGGACACAGGGTATGACGTGGGCCCAGATCGCGGCTCAAATCCTAGCGAGCTGAAAACATTGCCTCGAAAAACCGAGCCAATGCCACCCCCCTTGCCGAGTGGCCAGCCAGTAAGAGCACCGATCTCTTCAGGCGATCGCTTCACGGAAGATGATGCCCTGAACAGACCGCCCCTCACAAAGCTCAGCTTTAGCCATTGGTCTCAAGGCTAAACACCACCAGACACCAAAACGCTCCCATCTCCGCCGGCTAAGCCGATCAATCACGACCCACGCTTGTGGAATCAGCAATTGAGTCCCAAAATGCTCGCAGTCCAAGCGAGCGGAGTTCGGTACAACCCCTCGATCAACAAGTCTGCACTCGGTCCATCGTCTCGATACCCCGAGCACTCGCATTCGAGAAATTCAACTGGGAACCGATCGCCCTGACCGCAGGCATGACAACCGCTATGGCTGTCGCCGACGCAAAAACGGGGATTGGAAGCACTCCTACACTGACTTCAGTTACCGAGGCAAGGTCACTGAGGCCAGCTCATGCAGGACCGATCAATAGTGGAAACGTGGTCAAACGGACGTTCCAGACACCAGAGGACCTGACGTTTGCCAAACGATCCAGCAGGATGACTCCAACCAGCCAACCGAACAAACAAAGACCAGATACGCAAGATGATCAGCACCAATTCATTCAATAATTCACGAAGCACCATCTCCGGGATACCGGTTCACGAACTTGCAGAGCAATTCGGCACTCCACTGTACGTCTATGATCTCTCCGTAATCGAGAAGAGGATCGATGAACTCTCCAAGTTTGATGTGGTGAGATACGCCCAAAAAGCTTGTGGCAACCTGGCAATCTTGGATCGCATGCGGAAACGCGGTGTTGTGGTCGACGCAGTCAGTGCTGGGGAAATTCATCGAGCCCTTCTGGCGGGATATTCTGGTGACCCATCCAAAGCAGAGATCGTTTACACGGCCGACCTTTTCGACCGAGCATCTCTGGAACTAGCTGTGGAGCACGCACTCGTCGTCAACTGCGGTTCGCCCGACATGATTAGTCAACTGGGTGAACTTCGCCCGGGTGCAGAAATCACGCTGAGAATCAATCCTGGTTTCGGGCACGGCCATAGCCAGAAAACCAATACCGGTGGCGAGCAAAGCAAGCACGGCATTTGGCATACACAGATTGACGACTGCCTACTTCGAGCCGATCAAACAGGAGTAACTGTCACCGGCCTTCACATGCACATTGGCTCGGGCACCGACCTGGAGCATCTCAGCGAAGTTTGCGATGCGATGGAAAAGGCAGCGATGACTGTCGGCCGAACCATTCACACCATCAGTGCCGGTGGCGGATTACCCGTGCCCTACCGGGACGACGAAACCTACGTCGATTTGGATCAATACTTTGATCTCTGGGACGCCGTTCGAAATCGCCTCAGTGAACGATTTGGACATCACATTTCACTGGAAATTGAACCCGGACGCTTTTTAGCTGCCGAGTCCGGATACCTGATCGCGGAAGTTCGCAGCGTGAAGCGAATGGGAGAAAATCTGTTCGCCTTGGTGGATGCTGGTTTCAACGACCTCGCTCGCCCCGTCATGTACGGCTCGTACCATCCGATTTCGGTGTCGGCGAAATCAGGAGACGCGTCCGAGAGGGAGTCCGTGCCGGTCGTTGTGGGAGGACCGCTTTGTGAATCGGGTGATATTTTCACCCAACGCGAGGGAGGCTACGTTGACTCACGTCTTCTACCCGCCCCGCGAGTTGGCGATTACATCGTTCTTGAGAACGCCGGAGCTTACGGTTTCGTGATGGCGAGCAATTACAACAGCAAACAGCGAGCGGCAGAAGTCTTGATCGAAAACGGTTCGGCAAAATTGATTCGTCAACGGGAGAGCTTTGAAGACCTGACTCGCGGTGAGATGATTCCCGAGTGAACCAAAAATCAAACAGCCTCGGCCGCTAATACTCAGGGTTGCTCTCCAGTACGCCCCTTCGCAATTCCCACACAAAACGCAGCGGGCCTCAGCAAGGACGAGTCCTCGGCGGGCGACTTGCTTGTCTAATCTTGCTTGATACCAAACAGGATCCAGTGGCGAGCGGGCGGAAAGACAGCATTAAGCTTGGACCAGCCCCCTCAACGGACAAACACACAGAAGAAATAACCAGGGCGGTGCGTTCAGCGTTTTGGCTCGCTGGTCCGCAGGTACTCGTTAGGAAAGGGAGCTTGAGGGGACTCATTCGGATGCCGCCACGGGAAAACCGGTCCGCGATCCTCAAGCAAAGGTATCTCATACCCCTCACTCTCAAAAAGCATTTCCCACAACTGACCATTCATCTGCGCAATTCTTGCCTTCTGTTTTGGATCATCAATCAAATTATTCAATTCACCTGGGTCGTTTTCCAAGTCATAAAGCTCATCACGATCCCAGATGCCATGACATCGAATGTATTTCCAACGGCCCCCAAGTACTGCATGTAACGTTGGAGTATGGGGATAATTACGTTCCCAGTAATACTCGTAAAGCAACCGATCTCGCATGATCCCCTCAGACGCTTTACCCGTAATGACACTCCAAAAACTTTTGCCATCAGATTTCTCCAACTCAATCGACTTCGTCGCCTCCAGAACGGTCGGGGCGATATCGATGTTGCCGACCAATTGATTGATACGCTGCCCCGATTTGATCACACCCTCAGCCGCGATCAGCAGGGGCACACGAGCACTCGCTTCATACGCCGTGCGTTTATCAATCAGACCGTGATCTCCAAACTGAAACCCATTGTCACCCATGTAGATAAACAGGGTCGTTTCACTCAAACCCTCGTCATCCAAATACGCTCTGAGTCGCCCAACACTATCATCGACCGCCAAAAGCGACTCACAATATCGTCGATAATAAACCTCGGGAGAAAACCCCTGAATGTTGTAACCAAAGTCGGCGCCGTGACGACTATTGCGTTGATTGCGCACCCACATCGGCAGCCCCCCAGCCTCCATTGCTGCAACGGTTGGGACATCAATGGGTAATGACTGGTCGTCATAACGACCACGATGCCGATCCGCTGGCACGAAGTCAGCGTGCACAGCCTTGTGGCTGACATACATAAAAAATGGTCTGGAATCATCACGATTTTTTAGCCAATCAATGGCATAGTCTGTTAGCTCGTCAGTGATGTACCCGCGCTGTGGCACACGCTTGCCGTTAAGGTTGAATCCATCATAGGTGGTCTGCGGAACCTCCCGAGTCGTGCCGTGACCGTCAGGCCAATAAGTGCCTTGCCCCTTGAAAGCCAACCAATGATCAAAGCCTCTCTGTGGGTCATCACGATCACCCCCCATGTGCCACTTTCCGAAAAAAGCCGTCTCATATCCACTCTGTTGCAGTTGCTGCGGAAAAAAAACGAGCGACTCATCAACAGGATGATAGTTATCAACAACTCGATGATTATGAGCGTACAGACCCGTCAAAATGGATGCCCGACTCGGGGAACAAAGAGAGGTCGTTACGTAGGTCTTGGTAAATAAAGCACCATCATTAGCCAGCTGATCCAAATGTGGCGTTTCAAGGAATGGATGCCCTTCAACACCTAAACAGTCATAACGGTGGTCATCACAAAGTACAAAAACGACATTCATCCGATTCGAGTCTGCCCCCGCGACAATCGAGTCTTCCGGTACCGCGAAAGATCCAAAGACGACCAAACCAGCAAGCACCACCAATCGACAGCGACAAAAACCAAAGCGATGCATTAAACTTTCCAGCTTAAGAGAACGAAACTAAAACGTGATCAACTTCCAAGAACAAGCCATCATCAAGGTACGCTAAAAACCAAAGCGAATACTGCTGCTCAAGCCAACTCAATCTGATCAAGGAAGCAAGTGACATCCATTGCATTCACTCAGCACCAGCCAATCCTCTCAAGTCAATACTTTCATGTCAAAAAAAGAGAACGTGATGAGAGCGACCAAGTTAGTGAAGTGATTCAGGAACATCAAAGACTACCTTAACTTGATGGACATCCTATTACAGCGACAGTCCTCACGCGAGACTCCACTTCAAACTCGCTGCCGTGAACCAACCAAGATTGCCGCGAAATCAATTGGCTCGGAACCGAGCTTGACCGAAAACAGGATCCACAAACCATTAGTCTGCTGAGAGTACCTCGGAGCCTTTGCAAAGAAGGACCTGGAATCAAGCCATGACCGAAAGTCAACCGCCAGCTCAATACGAATCGCAAACGTGGCGAAGATCCTTTACCTAAGTCACCGAGGCGAGCGTACCCATCAGAATTGACTCCGCAGTGTCGGCGAAATCAAATCGCATGGAACCCCAGTTCGCAATAAAATTTTGCGTGAGCGATGAACTCACCAGACCAGGTATCGATGCCCGCGCTTCAGTTCGTTTCAAACCGCCTCCCAACTCGGTATCGATTAGGATCTGTTACTTCATCAACGTCACCGGTTACCTTGCGTTAAACGACTCACACCCAACCGCATTCACCCTAAAAACTTTGGTCGCAGAAGCATGCCATTTATCGAGATTGATAAAATTCCTCCGCAGGAAGTTGCACCCGGTTGCCACCTTCGAACGCCGTACGGCGAGAATCTAATGCTCTCCTACTTGGAAATGGACGAGGATGCAGAAATACCACTTCATGATCACCCGCACGAACAAGCAGGAATCTTGCTTCGTGGCACGCTGGAACTCACGATCGGTGAGGAAACCCAGACGGTTCAGCCCGGCGCCATGTTCCTGATTCCACCGAATACTCCTCATCGGGCGATTGCAGTGGGCGGTCCAGTGGTTGTCCTTGACGTGTTCAGTCCCGTCAGGGAGGACTATGCCATGCTCATGAATTCAACGAACAATGACTAAGGTAATGACGTTTTTTCTTTCTTTGATAAGGCGTTTAATTCATCATTACCCAGCCAAAGCCTGTCTACTTTTTGCCTACCTCGATAAATTCACCTCCGGATCACAAGGTCCGCGATTCTTGCATGATATAATTAACAGGTTATCCGCTTTACCTGCTTTGGATCGAATCACCGTGCTCAGAAACGTTCTAATCATCGCTTTCACGCTGTTGACTCAGGCAGTTGTCTGCTTGGCCAGCAATGCGAACGAGGTGGATTACGTAACGCAAATCAAGACGATCCTTTCCGAAAAGTGCTATGCCTGCCATGGTGCACTCAAGCAAGAATCCAGCCTTCGCCTGGAAACTCGTTCTCTGATACTTCAAGGCGGGGATAGTGGACCAGCAATCGATCTCGATTACCCCAGATCCAGCGCAATTCTTGAACGCGTTAGATCTCAGGACGAAGATCGAATGCCACCGGAGGGCGAAGGAGCCAAGCTTTCAGAGGAACAAGTGCAGCTGATCGAAAGATGGATCCAGCTTGGAGCACCGGCTCCACAAGAGGCACCCCCGGCGGCACCCTCGGAACACTGGGCATTCCAGCCCATCCAACCCTCACTTCACCTCTCGGAGGCTTCGCGGCGCACAGAAGATAACCCAATTGATACGTTGCTATCCCAGAAACAAAAGCAAGAGGGCCTCACCCCGCAGCCTCCAGCCTTGCGTACCATTCAAATCCGCAGACTTTACTTGGATCTGATCGGGCTGCCACCCACCTTGGACCAACTAAATGATGACCGAGAACTTTCACTTCTGATTGATGAATTACTCGATCGTCCTGAGCACGGTGAGCGTTGGGGACGTCACTGGATGGATATCTGGCGTTACTCGGACTGGTACGGACTGGGGGCACAACTGAGAAACAGCCAGAAACATTTGTGGCATTGGCGTGATTGGATCATTCAGTCGCTCAACGACGACAAAGGCTACGATCAAATGATTCGCGAAATGCTTGCCGGGGATGAAATCGATCCAACCAACCAATCCGCCCTAGCAGCGACAGGTTATCTTGCGCGGAACTACTACCTGTTTAATCGAACGACTTGGCTCGACAACACCATCGAACACACAAGCAAGGCATTCTTGGGCCTGACGGTGAACTGCGCAAAGTGCCACGATCACAAATATGATCCGATCTCGCATGTTGACTATTACCGCATGCGAGCGATCTTCGAGCCTCATCAAGTGCGATTGGATCCAATCCCGGGAGTGATCGATTTCGAATCCGATGGACTTCCCCGAGTGTTTGATGACGACCTTGATGCAATCACTCAACTGCATCGGAAAGGTGATCCCAAAAACCCCGACTTGGATACCTTGATTACCGCGGGAATTCCGGCAATTTTTGACAGCGAAAAAAACGTCATCAACGAAGTCCAGCTTCCAGCCCATGCTTACGCGCCCAACACTCGCCTGCACGTCCAAACTGACCAACTGCACGCGATCGATCAACAGATTACGTCGGCCGAAAAAAAACTAGAGGATTCTCTACGCCAGCTAACAGAAAAAATTGAGCAGGCGACTCACGAGAAACAAACCAAACCCCAAGAGCCATTCTTTTTCACTGAAGATTTCGATGAGAATCAGCCTGATCGATGGGAACTGGCGGGAGATTCATGGGAATTCAAAGAAGGCGCGTTACATCAAACCAAGGCGACTCGAGAACCCCATTTCGCAAAGCTGAAAACCCAACTGCCACATGATTTTGTCCTGGAATGTGATTACACGCATACCGGTGGAACGACTTATCGATCGGTCACATTTCGCTTTGATCAGTCATCAGACGGAAATGAAAACAACTTCGTGTACACAAGTGCTCATGCGGCAGGTAAGAAAATCCAAGCCGCCTTCACCCGGAACGGACAATCCACTTATCCAGCCGAAGCTAGAAAGTCCGTCGACATCAAAGAAGGACACCAGTACCACCTTAAGTTCGCTTTGCGTGATCGCTTGATTAATGTTTGGCTGGATGATGTCTTCATGTTCGCTTATCGATTTCCCCAGCGTTTCAAGGGAAAACTTAGTCTTTCGGGTTTTGATTCAACGGTTGCGTTCGACCAACTTGAAATTCACTCGGTTACACCGGATCTGGAACTGAGAGAACCAGAAAATGGAGAAAACTCACCCACTGCGCCGGAAGCGGCTGTAAAAATTGCTCAAGCGGAACTGGACCATCTTCGCTCAAAAAGAGAATCCATCGCCGCAACACTCCAGGCCGATCGAATCCGGTACCTCGATCAATCATTGGATCCGCAAAAAAAGAGACCCAACGAAACAGAAAGCGAAAGCCGTCTCTTTCTGGCTGCAGCAATGGCTCAACAAAGACTCAAGATTTCAGAAGCTAAACTCCAGCTCGCGAAAAATTTCGAGAATCCAGAAAAGGAAAAAAAAGCGGCTGATGAAGTCAGCAAGGCAATGGAAACCCTTGAAAGTCTTGCCACCAAATCACCCGAGAACATCCAATACAACTCGTTTCGAGCAAGTAAAAAAGCATTGGAGTCACCGGCAGACAAGGAAGAGCATTACCCGGTTACCTACCCATCAACGAGTACCGGTCGTCGGTCGACGTTCGCAAATTGGATTGCGTCAAAACACAACCCATTAACTGCTCGTGTCGCGGTGAACCATGTCTGGATGCGTCACTTTGGTGAACCGCTCGTTGAATCAGTTTTTGATTTCGGTTTACGAGCTTCCCCGCCAATGCACCAAGACATTCTTGATCAACTCGCTTTTGAGTTCATGGAATCGGGATGGAGCTTCAAGCATCTGCATCGGATCATCCTGAATTCAAAAGCCTATCTACGTAGTTCATCAAACCTGAAAGCGACGCAGAGGTGCCTGGAGGCAGATCCTGGCAATCGAAATTACTGGCGAATGAACCCACGACGAATGGAATCGCAATTAGTTCGCGACAGTCTCCTGCACCTGTCAAAGAAATTGGACCTGACGCTTGGGGGACCAAGCTTGAACCATAACCATGAACCAGCACGGCGCAGTCTCTATTTCAAACACTCGCCAGATCAAAAAGAAGCGTTCTTGGAAACCTTCGACAACGCGGACGTCCTAGCCTGTTACCGCAGAAGTGAAAGCATCGTCCCTCAGCAGGCACTTGCGATGGTCAACAGCAAACTCTCGTTATCCAGCGCGGAAGCCATTGCCGATCTTCTGGACAAGGAAGCTGCAGAGAGAGATGACTTGGATTTTATTAACCATTCCTTTGAGTCGCTAATCGGTCGACCCGCTACTTCCTCGGAACAGGCGTCATGTAAAAACTTTCTTGAGTCCATCGGTCAATTGACAACCAACCAAGAAACCAACAACTCTCAAGCGCGCGTCCGATTAATCCATGTCATTTTGAACCATCACGAATTCATTACGATCCGCTGAAACAAAAAAACAACTGCCGCCTCGATCATAAGCATTCAAATTTGATGATCCACGAAAAACTTTCTCTGATATGACCTCACCGATTTTTGACCGACGTTTTTTCCTCAAGTCCACTTCCGGTATCGGTGGTGTGGCGATGAATTCCCTGCTTTCACAGGATAATCTTGCGGGGGAAACCGCTCAAAACACAAATGGCTCACCTCACTTTGCACCAAAAGCCAAAAGTGTGATCTGGCTCTTCATGAGAGGGGGCGTCAGTCACATGGAGAGCTTTGATCCCAAACCCGCTCTCAATCAATATGCAGGACAATCAATTTCCGAGACACCTTTCTCTGGAGTGCAATCTTCTGAAAAACTGAAGCGTGTTCGAGTCGTTGTGGTAAACGATGCGAACGGGCAACAACGAAACAAACTGTACCCCCTGCAGGTTGGCTTTAAGAAATATGGAGAAAGTGGAACCGAAGTGAGCGACTGGTTTCCCAAAATCGGTTCCAAGGTGGATGACCTGTCTATTATCCGATCCATGTGGACCACTGATGACAATCACGGCGCGCAGGTGCAGTTCCACTCTGGCCGTCACATGCTTGACCCTCGCGTGCCAACGATCGGCGCTTGGGTGAACTACGGGCTTGGGACGTTGAATGAAAATCTGCCTCAGTTCATTTGCATGGGACCCCGCTTTTTCGACAGACGCGATGGGCATTATCTCGGCCCCGCCTATGACGCTGTCCAATTAAAAGTGGACCCGAAGAATCCGTTGAGTTACGCCAAACCCGAGGGTAACTTACCCCCAGGTCAGCAGAAAGCAGAGTTTGAACTGATCAGCGAATTGAACCGTATCAGCGGAAATCGGTATCCCGATGACCAAGCCCTTTTGGCAAGAATTAAGTCTTATGAACTGGCCTACCGCATGCAGACCGCGGTACCTGAAATCATTCGATTCGACACCGAAAGTGAAGCAACCCACAAACTCTACGGTCTTGATCAGCCGGAGACAAAAACTTTTGGTCAGCAACTGCTCTCTGCCCGACGCTTTGTGGAGAAAGGAGTCCGATTCATTCAAATCATGCACGGAGGCGGTGCGGCAGGTGCCTGGGATCAACACTCAGGATTAAAAAAGAAACATGCTGAACTTGCCAAACAGGTTGATCAACCAATCGCTGGACTGTTGACTGACCTAAAACAGCGAGGCCTGCTGGACGAAACCATTGTTGTCTTCGCGACTGAGTTTGGACGCACACCCGGCTCTCAAGGCACAGACGGCAGAGACCATCATCCCTATGGGTTCAGCGTCTGGATGGCCGGCGGAGGGATTCGAGGGGGTGTAGTTCATGGGGAAACGGATGAAATTGGTTTCCACGCGACGGAGGACCCCCACTATGTCACTGATGTGCACGCAACCATTTTGAATCAATTGGGCTTGAACCCGCACCGGATGAACGTGCCGGGACACAAGCGATTGGAGCGAGACTATGGCAAGGTGATTCACAAGATCCTTACCTGATGAGTTTGAGATAAATGGCGTGGTGATTTTAAGGTTTCGCGCGGACGCCCCTCACTGCAATCAAACGGATCGCGAAGCTGTCCCCAATTAGCTGATTAAAAAAGCAAAACAACGGATATTTGTGTACCAACAGCTCCGCTTGGACAAATAAGACAGCGGTTGCGGGTTGGTCGAAAAAAAAGACCGATCAATCAATGACCTTTTTCTTTCCCAAATTCACCTGTCAGTCGTGAAAATAGGCCACTGAAACCAATGTGGCGAGATAACGAATAAGTGGTCTTGATGTGATGGGACTGAATTCAGACAAGAATGATCCTGGTGAATCCTTCTCCGTTGTCATTGGTAGCGGATCATGTCCATCGACATTTCAAAGCAAAAACGGTTTGAAATACTCGCGGACTGGCTCTGAATCAACCGTTTTTGCGGAGACCTCGCTTCTGAGCGAAACTTAACCCTTCGCGATTGGTTTGAAACATCTAGAATACAATTGCAGAGCGACACCCTCATTTCCACACGGTAAACACTCACTTGGCTGTCAGTGAATCAACCGCTTTACGCTACCAGCAATCCGACCCGGATGTGCGTTTGATGCTGCGTGTCAAAGATGATGACGCAGGTGCGTTTGCTGAACTGATGAAACGCTATGAGTCGCGATTGGTGCGATTAATGCACACCATTGGTCCAAAACGTGACCTAGCCGAGGATCTCGCACAGGAAACGTTCATGCGAGTGTTTCGAGCCAGAAAAACGTACGAAGCCGGTGCAAAGTTTTCAACATGGCTTTTCACGATTGCTGGAAATGTTTCGCGAAACGCGGCAAGGTCACTAGGGCGAAGACATGAAGTGAGTGAAGTCGATGCTCTCCGAGGACAATCCTCACCCAGCAGCCCTCAATTGCTTGCCGCGACGGCCTTGGATGCCAGCGGAATGATGCCAACGAGAATCGCCGAACATTCGGAAAGAGCAGAGGTCGTGCGAGCGGCTGTGGACGCTCTCAGTGAACGGCAAAAAATGGCTTTGATGCTATCACGCTTCGAGAACATGAGTTACGCCGAAATCGCTGAAACAATGGAGCTGACTACCAAAGCAGTCAAATCCTTACTCAGTCGGGCACGAGTGAATCTTCGGGATCTACTCGAACCCTACATCGAAGCAGGGATCATTCCCGACGAGATAGATTTCTCGAATGATCTATACGGTGGACACGGAGGTAATGAGAAATGAGTCTCTCTGAGATCCCAGATGATGCGCCGCTAAATCCTGATGACGAACTACTTGTCTCGTATCTGGATGGTGAGCTCTCGCGAGAAGAAGAGGCCGATTTGCAGAATCGGCTTGTCGACAGCGATTCACTCAGAAATCGCCTGCGAACCTTGCAGACAGGCTGGGACCTTCTGGATGACCTTCCGGATGCAACTCCCAGCTTACGACTTGTTGAATCAACACTTGAACTGGCAGTGGTTGACCTCGAGAAAACAAACACATCAAAGTCATGGAATCTCACAAGCCTCAGATGGCCCTCGCTGATTCTTTTGACCACATTACTGGGAATCGCCACTGCGTTTGGCGTCTCACGATCCTTGAAACGCCAAGCCTACAAGAAGCAACTCAACGACCTTGCCATCGCGGAAAATCTTGATGCTTACCTTCGTGGCCAAGACATTGAATTAATGAGAATTCTTTCCGCTTCCACGAACTGGGCCGCAATGATCTCCGCCGCAACGGAGGTTGAGGATCTTGCAAAAAACGATGCGAATCCTATCAGTAATGTATCACTCGAAGAACGTGAGTCCTTCATTCGCGAACTACCGATCGAGAAACTGAGACAACTTGATCTTAGATGGGATCGCTTTAATGCGTTAAGCTCCGAAAACCAAAATGTGGTTCGCCAAACGGCGGAATCGGTTAAAACCCAACCCGATTCCGAATTGCTATTAAAGACGATGCGAACCTACGCAATCTGGTCTCAAAGCCTGAGTAGCGAACTGCGTGACGGCATCGAATCAGATGATGCCATACTGCGGCAGACCTCCATTGAAAAAGCGATTGAAACATCACAAATTGCCATTTCGCAGCGATCCAGACTCAAGCTGGACGACGAAATCACAGAGCTCATCTACTTTGCCTTGAAGCAAATCATTCGTGACCGTGTTACACGAAATGATCAAAAAACCATCTCGCACTTGGACCGTATGCGTGAGCGTTTTCCAACTGGCCAGGATCCATACTTTGGAACGATTGCCTCCATGGTATTCAGCGGTTCGCAAAGAAATAACCAAGGTGGTGAATCCTCCTCCCTTCGACGATCTTTTTTACTCGGCGGTGGCGGGACAGAACGCCCCTCTCCGATCACCAATCGCGAGGCTGCAACCATTCGATTCGTGATCCCTGATGCAACACTCGAAATTCTGGACTTGATCGCCGGCGGTGACCCGATACTCGAAAACATCACACTTCGAGCATGGAGTGAAGAAGCCGTTCGACGACACTTTCCAATGCGACACAACGCAGAGTCAACCTATTTGGAACGCTACACGGAATTACCGTCCACTGAACGAGATATTGTTGACCTAATGCCGCCAAAAGAAATCCTCAGTGAACTTTCTCGCGAATCACCCTTTCCCTGATTGTGCATCACGCGGAACGGTATCACTGTCGCGAGTGAATAGTGAACAATTCAAATCAACCCGAGATATCCTTGAATCTCTTCTCGAGGAACTGTGGTGCTCCATGCCTTCTAAAGCTTGCCATTCCGGCAACTTCACATCTTCAATTCCAAATTGCCTTTGACTCCAAAACATCTCTCCCAAGGCAGACTTGAGCTTAAACACCCAACTGCGGAGCGGACCAACAGACCGTGATCCACGCATCTGGTTCTCACGGAGAATGAACAGTTGATCGCGTTCCCGCGGATCAACGACGGAACCACAGCGTGAAGTCAATCGGTGGGACAGCAACACTCGCCTTCCCTTCGATGGTAGAAGCCTTGCCTGAGTTCAGGACCCGAAGAGACACAGAAGGAATTGTCAGTGAAACCCTCAGCCTGCCCTGGTTAATCCCCCCTCGTCCTCCGGCGTTTACCCAGCTATGTCCAGTCAAGTGTTGGCAAAGATTCTCTGACTTTTAATAAGATGAAATCATCCCAAACGTCGAAGCCCCTTCGCTAAGCTATTGTAAAATCCAATGTGGCCGCTGATAGCCGTTAGCTTGTTGGACAGATTTTCAAACCACCCTCATCATCGCAATAAAAACACGAGAAAATGAAAGCTGCTTATATTCTGCAAACAGGTGATTGTGATGTTATTCAAGTTGGTGAGCTAGCTGAACCCAATTGTGGTCCCGACGAAGTGATCCTTCGTGTTCATGCAACTTCGATCAATCCCATTGATACGTACATACGAAGCGGTCTTGTGGCGTTTGAACTGCCTCAACCCTATCGACTTGGATGTGACGCTTCGGGAACGATTGAACAGGTCGGTGACAACGTTACACGTTTTAAAATCGGCGACCGAGTCTGGTGTACGAATCAAGGATTACTCGGTGCACAGGGAACCACTGCTGAAAAAATCAATGTCTCGCAAGATTGGTGCTTTAGCATCCCAGATCAATGTTCGTTCGAAGACGCTGCAGCCAATGCGTTAGTTGGTGTAACCGCTCATCTCGGATTGTTTCGCGAGGCGAAGTTGTGTGCAGGAGAGACCGTCTTGGTCATCGGCGGCAGTGGCGGAGTGGGATCAATGGTTGTTCAAATGGCAATTGCAGCGGGAGCAAAAGTAATTGCAACTGCGGGTTCTGATGAGAAATGTGAACGTGTAAAAACAATGGGCGCAGAGGTTGTCATCAATTACCAAAAAGAATCCATCGCGGATGTGTTTCAAAAAGAAGCACCCGAGGGCGTGAATCTTTTTTGGGAAACGCGGCGTGAGCCTGATTTTGACCTGGCGGTGCAACTGCTGGCGTGGAAAGGCCGAATGATCGTTATGGCAGGTCGAGATGCCCGTCCGGTCTTCCCCGTGGGCCCATTTTATGTCAAGGAATGCACCCTCTCTGGCTTTGTGATGTTCAAGGCTACGCCTGACGAGATGAGAATCTGCGCAGAGGACATCAATCGCTGGATGGCCGAAGGCAAGCTAAAGGCTAACATTGCGGAAAGATTCCCAATTGAACGAATTGCCGAAGCACACAGACTTCAGGAAAACGCGACGTTGACTCAGTCAGCGGATCTTGGCGGCAAGATCATCATCCAAATCCAATGATGATTTGTTGATTTACCTTGGCTTTACTACCCACCATGATGACGAGCCCCAAAACAAAAATGGGCAAATTGCAACCCGCAAGTGATACGAGTCATTCCGGGTCAGGTAAGAATGGATCTCCGTTGAGGAGAAGACTAGCACCGCCCCAAAACGATAGCCGTTGCGTTGCCTTCGGTGTTATGGCAGACACAAAGCACGTAATCACCTTCCATCTCCACAGGCTCGCTAACATAAGGAACCGCAGGTTGGATCCGAGCGTCGTAAAGCGTTGGCGGCACAACCTGTTTCTGCAAAGCGATGATCCCAGTCAGGATATCAATTGCACCACAACTCGATCCGGCATGCCCAATCGAAGCAATCGTGGCAACCATCGGCACACCGGGCACGGTCAACTGAGTTGCTGTTCGCTCAGCCAAATCAGCCACAGGGTCGCCCGTGCCATGGCAGACCACCAGACCCAAATCTTTGGAGGTGATCTTAGCGTCCTTAAGAGCGGTTTCAATCGCAAGCTGAATCGCTGCTGATGAACTACGCATCCCCAAATCGGATGTTTCTTTGCATCGCCTTGGTTGTTTCATACCCTCAGCAGCGACAAAACGCGAAGCATAGGAAACCAACCGTGCGATGGGCTTAACGCCGCGAATTTTTGCAAATTCTTCTGACTCGACCAACATTGACGCCGCCCCCTCACCGCCAACCACACCTGTTGAAGTCGGATCATGAGGACGAGACGCATGCTCGACCGGCTCAAAAGTCTCTGCCATGGGATAGTCGGCCCGAAAATTAAGACGTGTCGTGCCAATTCGCGTTCCGGTACCGCCGGTCATTACAACCTTCGCGACACCACGATCAACACAAGCCGCCGCTTCGATTAACGCCGAAGGCCCTGAAACATCTCCCAACACAATCGAATTGTTGGGTCCGTGCGAGTTGAGATAAATCCCTACATGGCACGCTGGCATGTTCGGTAAATATTTCAGCAACCAAAGCGGCATGATCTCCTTCATCGCCGCGTTACCAAAGTTGCTGCTGTCAATTCGGCCATCTTCCTGAATACAGGGCCGGATCGAATCGGACAGTTCCAAAGGTGAACCATAGAAAATTTCGCTACCGAAAATCGTCCCAAAATCATGGGGACGCAACAATCCATCTGCGACAGCCGGCAGATGCTCCCCCAGGTCTCCACTTTCAATCGCCATCAACGACGAGGCGAAAGCCGTTTGGATCTCACGGCACATCACTTTCATCGCTTTTCGCGGCTTGACGTACTGTTTGGGTTCGAAGTCCAAGATGGGAGCTCCCACCCAGAGACCGGCTGGTTCAGGATTCCCATCCACGTGGCAACGATCATCGACACGATTCAGCAAGGAAGTGACTGCCGACTTCTTGTCCAACAAAGCCTGAAAGAAATCTTCGCAGCCGATACCGATGGCCGAGACAACACCCAATCCAGTGATAACAACGTTACTTCGAGGCATGGGATCGCGGGAACATTCAGGGAAACGGAATCAGTTAAGATGATGCTTCGATCAAAGGAATCTGAATCCCCGTGAAAAACGGAGCAAAACCCTGCAAGGCGGCAAGGATTTCATTCAATTCCATTGAAATCATTTTTAAGTTGGTTACAGATCGTCCAGCGATCGATCGTAAAGGCGATGTACTTTACTCCGGGTTGCCCCACCACGCTCAATCGTTCCGCGTGACAGGGAATTGCTCTCCAGCACCCATGAAAACTCACCGACTCGGATGCCATGCTCCCGAACGCCCGGTTGCATCCTCGACAAAGTCACAAGACCTAGTCCCCATTTTTGATATTCGGGGAGAACATTGGTGCTAATGATCCGTACGCAATCAAGTTTTTTCTTGCCGGTCATCAACCGAAACCATCCAAATGGAAGCAGTTTCCCGCCATTTTTTTTGATGATCGGGTTGTAATCCAATAAACCGAAGCCGGCACCGACAGGTTTTCCATCGATCTCGGCAATGCTTGTCAGTTTGGGAGCGATCAAGAATCTTAAACCCTTCGCCTGATGATCGATCTCTGCAACACTCATTGGCACATAGCCCCAAGTCTGTTGCAAGGATTGATTGTAGATCTCTAAAAAGACCCTGACATCTTCCTTGAAATTGGAACGACTGATCGGTCGACATTCCACCCCAAAACGCTTGGTTGCCTCCTCAATCACAAAGTGAAGTTTTGGATCGAGAACATCCAACAGATCGACACTAGCCCGATAGCTGTACAAATCTTGGGTCTTCTCGAAGCCAAAGTCCTCGATCAAGCTCCCATAGTACGGCAAATGATGCGGAATCATGTAGGTTGGTGGCGTGTCAAAACCATCTACCAGCAGGCCTACCTCATAATTCAGACTCGGATGTACGGGACCACGAATATCCGTCATCCCTCTCTCTTTTAACCATTTCCCGGCTTCTCTTAACAAACATCGGCTCGCCTCGGCATGATTTTCACACTCGTAGAAGCCGAAAAAACCGCGTTTCTCTTTGTATTGACGATTGTGGCCGTGATTGACAATTGCTAACACGCGTCCCGCAACACGCCCACCAACACGAACAATGAACGCTTGGCATTCTGCATCGTCATAGAATGGATGGGCCTTGAAGCCAACAAGTTCCTTCCTGACCTGCCAGATCGGTGGTACCCAATTCGGATCGTTTCTGTACAACTGCGTCTCAAGCTGCAAGAAAGCCTTTCGATCACCTCGGGTTTCAACCGCAACGCATTGAATTTGTTCGCTCATCGGACTGTAACTCTCAAGGGAGTCAAACGCGAGACTTTCGCGTGTTGAAATAACCGGCCATCCTTCTCTCAATCGTCACAAGAGTAACGTTTATACGGTTGGATTTTCATCTCCGGGGCAATTTTATGACTGATTCCGACGCCACCGTTCTTCAAAGCACCTCGAATCCAACCATTCGGCGATTAGTTCGAATGCGAGATAATCGTGCCAGACGACGTGCCAAGCGAATCCTCGTGGATGGATGGCGTGAAACCTCCCGTGCCATGGAAGCCGGTTTTGAATTAGCAGGTCTCTACCTGCAGGCAACGCGAGACAATGACCCAAATGCACTCGACGGTATCGCCAGAAAACTTGTTGAAATCGCTAAGAAAAACGGTTCCTACCAACCTGTTTCTGCCTCACTGATGTCCAAGATTTCATTTGGACAGTCGTCGCGTGGTGTTGTTGCTGAGTTCGTTGAGCCCGAGCAAGAAATTAGTCAAATTGAATTGCCGCCTGCTCCAATCATCTTAGTGCTCGATAAAATTGAAAAACCTGGAAATCTGGGAGCAATCTTCAGGAGCAGTGATGCCGCTGGTGTCGATGCCATCTTCCTTTGTGACTGTGTCGATACCTTCAATCCTAACGCCATTCGAAACAGTCAAGGCAGTGTTTTCCACATCCCATCTGCGACCGGGAGTCAGGAGGAGATAGCCAAAATTTTAGTGAGTCATCAAATCCGAACACTCGCCGCGAGGGTCGAATCTTCCCAGTCGCTTTGGGAATCCAACCTCAAAGGCTCGGTTGCGGTCATTCTTGGGAACGAAGCTGATGGCCTGGGTGATCGTTGGGAACGGCTTCAAAATGAAACCATTCCGGGTATCCAAATTCCGATGATGGGAAAAGCCGACAGCTTGAACGTTTCGGTGACAGCTGCAGTGATCGCGATGGAAATGCGCCGTCAACGCCTTACAAGCACTCAATGAGCAGTCCCGCAAACCTGCAACCTGACGGACTCCATTCAGGAGTGCTATCAAACCGCACGAGGACCTTCGGCAGAACATTTTCGTCCTTTCGCAAGCTGCGAAACGCCAAGGCTAGCAATTCATCCCGGGATGCATCAATTTCAAAGCGGCACAAACGGTGGAACCGCCAAAATCGTTAATGTCAGATCAATTGGAAGCCGATACCTCTAGCAAGCGAATGTCCAGCGTGAGTGCGCGGACTTTGACATGGTGAGTCATGGGGACCACCAGTCCCAATCGCTCAGACGCCAGGAAGCGGCATGCGAGATCAACGGAAACGACTGACTGAGCGGAATTCGCGGCGAGCTGCTCTCGCGATTCTGATCATGTGCACTTCCACTTTGGCTGCTCAAGAGATTGCTGGTCGTACGTCCATCACGACTCCATCTCCTTCCGATGCCAATTCATCGGAAACGGACCGAAATCAAACCAATTTGCGGCACTCAATGCCGCCGCTCCCGCTGCAACCGAGCCAATCAGTTTCTGGTAATCACCACCCTTTTTTCGAAGAACTCCAGTCCACCGACAAGACGGCTTATTCCGATTCAGGCATTCAGCTGACATCAGGTCTGGGGGAGATGATCCGCCAGACCGCAAAGCAGCGAGAAATTGCAGCGAAACCCGTTGAAGGCGATGCATCGAGACTGAAATCGAAAACCTTGTTTCCTGCTTCGATGTCGTCCAGGTCTGTCGAACGCGGAATTGAGGAGAATGACTCACTCCATCCCCGACAGGTTCGGAGAATCATACCGGCAGATTCAGAGACAATTGATGGCCCACGCATCTCCCGTCTCAGTGAAACCGTCGAAGCAGCTCCAAGTGCTCTACTGGACCAGAACGCTGAGTCATCGGTGCCTGGCAAGGCTGCATCACTGAGCGACTTTCTTGCATTACCCAACGATTTCGGGACCGTCCCTCTGGACGCCGTGAACGAAATCTCTGACGCAGTGAAAGCCGCATCCAAAGTTGGTAGTGCGTCCGAATGGAATGGACAAGATTCAGCTGAGAAAATCAACTCGGACACGATCGATAAGGACAGTAACCCGACTGGCGTCGCCGGCAAAATGTTACCGACGATTGTCGAAACCCGACCCAACATTCGAAACGTGCTTCCGCTGCCCGCACCCGTACGGCCCTTCGTTGAGCAACCACAACTGGTCGATGGCATTAGCGATCCCCTCGAAGAGGCAAGCTCTACTCCGATCCTCTTCTCACTATCGGATCATTCAGACACCAAATCGGAAATGGTTCAATCGCCTACTCTCAACAAAGTGGCAAAGTACCGAAATAATAAAGTAACATCCTCCGCGGTTACGTTCAGCCTGACTGACGCTCGACCGGCATCACCTGATTCAACGAAACTTAATTCGCGATCTAACGCTGTGGCATCCGCTCAGGCTGATAGAACAGCGCTCGTCAAACCTGCCTCGATCGTATCTTCGGACGCCAAGACACCGAATGCCAAGACACCGAATGCCAAGACACCCGGTGCTACCGAATCTGTCGATGCAGACACTGAACCAGTGCAGGCCCCGGAACAGATCACCCTTGAGACAACTGAGCCAGTTGCTACTGAGCTAGTGACTAGTGAGCCGGTTGGGACTGAATCGGCTGATCCGACGACATCAACTTCGGTGGCCAATTTGACGGCACCTCAGGTTGAAACCGATGAAATGGCCACTGCCCCAGCTGGATCGCAAGCAACTCAAGATCCAATTGTGGTGACGAACTCACCTGAGCCAAGCAAATCGGAAGCCATCGAGTCGACGACTAACACTCAAAAGCCAAAGACGCTTGCAGGCCCAGGGATCAAGATCATCTCCCCTGAGATTCATCCGCTCGCTTTACGGCGGGAAAAAGATGGAGAGGATTTCAAAAACAACCTCGCAACTGGCGAAGAGAATTCACTTCTCAAAAACTCTGAACTCAATAACTCTGAACTCAATAACTCAGAACTCAATAACTCTGAACTCAAAAACTCAGAATCTGCCGAGGAAGAGGTCAAGCAGGAAGTCAGGCAAGAGATTGAGCAATCGCCCCCCCCCAATCCTGCTCGCTCCTCGGATCCGAGCCCGGTGATTGAGGAGGAAACGGTAGACGAGAAGGTCGCACTTGAGGCCTCCGAACTTACCGCACCTATCGCACCCTCCGAACTTACCGCACCTATCAAAACAACGCGGCAACATGCCAAGACTCGGGATGCGATCGTCAATGTGCCCAAACCATGGTCACTCGCTTGGCTTCTCGCAAATAGTGATCCAGCCACGGAGTCGGTTTCATCGCCATCCGCCAACGCTTACACATCACAGCCACGGGTCAATCCTGCCCTTGAAAATGCTGACATCGCACCAGCGGCAAATGGGTCCTTCTCCAAAGGGGAATTAGATCATGAAAAATCAAATGTGACATTGAATCGGGATCAGCCTCTGACGCTGCAAGGAAAAACCAACGTGATGCAAGCCCCCGATCTTGCGGGTGGCAACCCAACAAGTCACAACAGGGAAGATTCAATCCAACAATTAGAAACACCAACTCTTACCGCCCAGACGCGAGCGTCCTTAGCACAAAGGCCTCAGGACCAAGCGGTTGTGGTTGAAACGCCAAGCCAACCCATTGAGGAGTCGATCGACACTCAGGAAGTGGAGCTTGTCGAGAAACCGGGTGCTTTCGACGAAACTCTTCACGTGGCAAGACATCGAATCTCACCTGTCGCCATCTCAGCCAAACCCGTCAAGCTGGAAAGCCCAGCACAGCGAACTGTGATTGAGGGCCCTGTGGCCTCGACATCCGATCAAATACAAGCGGTCGTGGCTTCTAACCGAACACCGTCGATGAAGCCAAAAGCAGAAAGGTTTGCCCCTCATGTCAAACGTACTCCGCTTTACATGAAACGAGCTCAGGTGCGTTCACTGACGGTCGCTGGCAATCTGAAGGATGTACGCATCGTCGACACCAGTATTTGTCAGGCAATCGCGGTTGGCCCCGATCGCCTGAAGCTAATCGGAGGCGGCAACGGAATCACGGAATTAATTGTCTGGGCTGAAACGAATGACGAAGAGACACCTCTTCGAATGCGTGTTTTTGAAATACATGTTGATACACTCGCCCCTGAGGTTTCAGAGGGTGGAAGAATGGTCAACCTACTCCACCAGTCGATTCATCACGCATTTCCCGATTGCAGAATCCAGATTTCACCGAGCAAGGGTGAACTGATCGTCAGCGGTGTTTGTAATAGTCAAGAATCTGCTGAAAAAATCATCCGCATGGTTCGAAACACTTGCCTGGTCACCGTACATGATCGCTTGATGGTGAAATGAGATGAATCATTTCGCAAACTCCCGTCCTTTTACAACCAAAACGCTCCTAACTTGTTGCGGTGGATCATCCAACGCAGTCGTTTTTAAACGAGGCTTGAATATGAATGCTCTGCCGACTCAACATAGCGTCGATCAAGGAAGACAAATGTCCGACCGACTTTCGCCCCCAACCGCAATCTTGACGCTGATCATTGCAATGGTGTCGATGCCAGTCATCTTGCATGGGCAATCGTATACCGCACCTTCCGCTAGTTCACCATCTCCGAGTCCAACCGGAACGTTGAACGATAACATTCTGTCAGTGGGACAGCAGGATTACCGCGTTGTTCCTGCCGATCAATATGGTTCGACAAGTGCGAAGAAAGAGGCTCGGCCAGTAACCAGCCGACAGGCTGAGGCCATTGCTTCGACGATCCCGGACGCGAACGTCGCCTTCAAGCAAGCTGTAGCATCCGCTGATGATTTCGGTGCCAACTCCGTGGCACCGGCAAGCTGCACTTCTTGCGAAACGGACCGCCCCGATTCGATGCAGGCAAAACTTTCAAAAGCTTGCAACTCCTGCGGCGCTCCCGGAGGAGCATTCGGTTGCATTCAGTGTGATAGTTATTTCTACGGTAGCGTGGAGGCTATCCACGTGGACCGAAATAACGACGACACTGCCACAATTAGCTCTCGTTATGGTCTTTCCGGGTTCAAAGAAGAGATGGGCACTCGAATCACCGTTGGTCGCATTCCGAACTGTGTTCGAGGCTGGGAAGGAACGTTTACTGGCATCATCAACTGGAATAGCGTTGGTTCATTGGAAGCACCGATATTCTTGATTCAGTCAAATCTTTTCGCTGTCGATCCCGTTGGCGAGGAAGACATCAGCGCTTTTAACAATGCAACCCTTCAATCTGCTGAATACGACGCAAGGTACTGGAGTGCAGAAATCAATCGCACCTATGTCGGCTGGGAAGTTGCAAAAATGATTTGCGGCGTGCGATACATCGATTTTGAAGAATCCTATTTTGTCTACAGTGAAAACGCCACTGAAAATGGCTTTATCAATAGTGACATTGATAACCGACTACTCGGCCTTCAGGTCGGCATGGATCTTACCTATCCACTTCTCAAGAAAGTTTACGCTGATTTCCGAGGAAGAGCGGGGGCATACGCCAATTTCATGGACCTCGATCTAGCGGTTATCAATGATAACGAATGGGCCGCTGGTATCGAGGACAAAAGCGTCAAGGCGGCAGGCCAATTTGAACTGGCCATCGGACTTCGCTATGAGGTCACCAAGAAGCTGTCAGTCAAATGCGGTGCGGAAGTTTGGTACCTGACCGGAATCGGTACCGCGTTCGACCAACTGGACAACGGAATCATGGGTCGAGGCAGTGTCGAAGGCCATGACGACCTCGTTTCGACGGCACTGACCTATGGTGCCGAACTTCGGTTCTGATTGGAATTCCTGTCCAACTTTTGACAATTATCAGTGGGCGCCAGATCCCGGAGAGCCGGATTATTGAGAACTGGATCAGATCACTGATAGCTGAATCATTGATAGTCAGATCAATGCCAACGCGACGTTAGCACCAGACAAGTTTGGTGTGATTAGCGGCGGGGACTCAATGAGAGATCAAGCGAGCTAAAAAAATCTCTTGTGATCGCAATCATTACGAATCCAAGTTAGACGTCCTTCACTCAAAGACCTCGAATCGCAAGCGGAATGTACGTTCTCGCTTTTAGATTGGTCGCAGGTTTAGACTCTACCCTCAGCGATCGAGATCGAGGATGGAGCAAAAAGAGAAGACGCATTTGGATAAGTCGAGTTCGAATCAGAACACGTACTCACCGCGTAGATCGTCTCTGAATCGCTAGCGACGGGAGTTACCCGAACGAGGATCGATCTTCTTTCGATTCAACCAATTCTTCACTGAACTGGGGCGGGATTCGGTCGCCCCCTTGCTGTCTCGAGACGCGATTGAGTTCTCCCTAATCTCAGTGTCCGCGCGGATCACATTGAAATCACATTTAGGGCAGTTAATCGGTGGCTCTGAAATCTCGAGATGACAGTTGGGGCAAAAGTAGCGGATCGTCGGTCGCATTGCCGCCTCGAATAGACCACCCACATCAGCGGCAGCAAACCAACCGGAGTCATCTTTCCTCAACATCGATTCGGGAGTGACATCGCCGCTTCGAACCAAGTCCAATAACTCACTTGGTCGATAAGGTCCTGTCTCCTCATCGGCACCGCTGCTTTGCACGAACCAATTGGTCACGATTTACCTCGCTGCTTGATCACGTCAATTCTCGGTATTCGTCACAACAAAATCAAATCATCCGATGCCGCATTTCATTCGCGACAAAAAGCCCTCGCGCGCGAAACCAGTTGGCAGTTGCTCTGCCTCGGTCCCATAGATCAAATCAACATCCAGCCAGTTACCCTAAAATCCTAGACACAAGAGTAGTCTCCTTACCGACACTGGAATTTATTCTAGCAAGCTCCGTTGCCGCCTCCATCACCCCAACGCTGCAAATTTCACCAATGTGGTGCGGAAACTAACGACAACTGATGAAACAATCCTCCAAAATCAAGCCACGTGAACGTCACTTAAATACATAAAACAGCGAAGCTTGCGTACGATTGTCGCACCATCTCTGGGGAATCATCCAGGAAATTAAACCAAAAATCGCCGTCAAAACGTCCCCAACTTGCTCGCCAAAGTCGTTGATCACTAGTACTGACGGTGAAATGGAGTCGTTTTTTCTTGGCCGGGAATCACGGAGGGAACAAAGCCTTGCACAACAAATCGCAAAGACGAGGGCGTCCCGGCCTGACGCATCGGTCCACCAGATGAAGGCCGGCTCCACACCAACAACACTCGTGATCATCCAACGAGGGAAGTTTTTGACGGCGCACCAACAAGTCAAACTGTCCGCTTGAGGGGCATTTCCTCTCGCTTTCTCCAGTCTCACCCCAGAACTCAAATGCCTCTCAATTAATTACGGCGACCTTTGCGATTCCAAAACAAAGCGATTTTTCCTGCATCCGTGAACGTGGGTCGACACTAGAATCAAACGTAAGCTTCCGACACCACCTAGTCGCTTGTCAGCCTCAGCATTTAGCGAGATACTAGGTCCTCCATCGAAAACTCATTTCACCCACGGATCGCCGATGCGTTGTCCCTATTGCCATTTCGACAACGACCGTGTGCTGGACACACGTGCCGCGGAGGGTGGGTACATGGTACGGCGAAAGCGTATCTGCAATTCTTGTCAGAGACGGTTCTCAACGACAGAGAAAATCGAAAAACTGAGTGTTCGCGTTGTCAAAAGTGATCAGACGCGTGAACCGCTGGACCGTGAAAAAATTCGTCGCGGTATTGAAAGAGCATGCTCCAAACGCTCCATACCTAGCGCAACCATTGAGCGTGTGGTTCAGGATATTGAAACAGACATCTACACCAATTATGAGTCGGAGGTCACCTCTGCTCAAGTTGGTGACATTGTGATGCGGCAACTCGCTAATCTTGATGAAGTTGCCTACATCCGCTTTGCAAGCGTGTACCGAGAATTTGATGATGCTCAAGACTTTATCCAAGCAATCTCAACCATTGTTGGGCCCAAAGCTCGTAAATAAACCCACGACTTTTTGGCGGAACGTTTCGAATGCAGCATTCATGAGCGAGGCGACTTAAGCAGCGACCTCTTTTTCCCGAGCTTTGCCACTCCTGAGGACGCTCAACTCTCGCTCTGCAGAAGGAACACCTCAAACCATGCTTTTAAAACGTCCCAATTGGCAGCTCTGATCGAACTTCTAGCTAAATTGCCATGCAGCGGTTGAGGATCACGCTATCCACGAAAATTCACGCCCCACCACAGACCTAAAGGCTGCACTTCAAGAAATAAATCATTCACGCAAGTGATCTTGAAAGACACAACCAATCGAGCCCAGCAAATCAGCGTCCGAACCGGAGCACAAATAACCCGTTCGACCGGGAATTGAATGACGAGCATCCCCACTCAGATGGAATCATCAGATAACTCGATCTTGCCGCACCACATCAAAAACCTTAAGACTTCAATCAGGCAAACTTGGCCGCGAAGCCAGCCAGTCTCGGGGCTTTGCGGTCCAATGCTTGACGCAGGTGAACGGTGATGCTCAACAGTCTGGGCCGGAGGCTACTTGCAGATTGTCAACCGAAGCAAAATCTCCTGCCATTTTGCAAAACAAAAATCACTAGTTTTTAGACCGGAATACGGCAATCCGTTGAACGGATCAGACTCGCGCTGACAAACTAGTCGTGGCAAGCAACTTAACGCAACTAGGATGCATGAAATGTTGATTCACCTTCGAACCATCGCATGGGTAGTCGCAGCTTTCTACACCACTCTTGGTCAATCACAAGAACGTGCTCAACGTGGAGCGACCGTGGGCGGTTTATCTGGGGCCATCGCAGGAGGAATCATCGGAGACCATAACGGCAATGCAGGGGCGGGTGCAGTCATCGGCGGAGTCGTTGGCGCAGTCACCGGAGGCCTGATTGGAGATGCAAATGACCAAGCCGAGCGACGGCGCAATAGCCGCTCCGGCTACATCATTGCAAATTCACCCACCCATTCAATCTCACCGTCTGATGTGATTGAGATGGTTCAAGCGGGAATCAGCGAACGATTGATCATTAATCAAATCAACCAGCGAGGAGTCACTCAACACCCGATGGTCAAACAAATCATTGATCTGCATCAGCGAGGCGTAAGCGAAGATGTAATTGCCGCGATGCAACAAGCCCCACTGCGATCTCCCACACAACCGCAAAGTGAAGTCATTCACGATCACTATCAGCCCAGAGTGATCACTCAGCCCAGAAGGATCGCTCAGCCATGGATTATGAATCCAAACTTTCTGATCCCCTCCTGCCCGCCTGATTACTATCGATCGCGTTATTACTACCGATACCCGCGGTCGTTCGGCAATTTCGGAATCCACCTGCAATTTTGATTGCCCGACGACCCAAGACAGCCTCCCTGATTCCGAAAAGTCTGATGATCGGAATTCTCTTCAATCCGCAAAACCAGACTGCCAACCGTCGATCCGGTAGCCCATTGATTCCGAAGCCCATTGATTCCGAAGCCCATTGATCCCGCAGAGAAATCCAGATTACAAGCGATCGGCATTCGGCCCATTCCCCGAATCGGATTCGGCTTGCTGGTACTTCTGGTGCTGCTCATGCAGATGCCAATCAGATGGATTATCGATCAGGCATCCCTGTTCGATAGAAATCGCTTCACTTCGACGTCCCAGTAAAAATAACACCTCAGCCAGGGTGTCACGATAAATCGCACTTTCCGGCTCGGCACGTACCGCGATAAGCGATAACTCAAGAGCTTGCGGAAGGTGGCGGCGATTCATCGCCGCCACCCAAGCGATATTATTGCAGGTCATCGCATCAAACGGAAAACGTTGACTGTGCTCCAGTCCGCGCTGAATGATTTCGCTCAGTGCTCGATCAGCCTCAACTTCCATTCCATTGGCTCGCATCTGTGGTAGCAGACGTTCAGCAAAATCAATATCGGTGGCATCCAAGCGAAGCATTCGCTTCAGCCGCAAACTGACTTGATCGACGTCTCCATCAAGGATTGCCTGTTCGAGTGCCCAGCGTTGGACAAACATCGGAAGTGTCACGTAAGCACCTGATCGAAAATCAACCGACCATAACGTCTGATTTAAAGCCAAATCAAACCACTTCGCTGCCGATCCGGGTGTATCAGACTTCGCGAGCGGTGCATATCGTCTAGCGACGTCATAAAGACCTACTTCGCGTCGCAGACCAAGAGCGACCACGGGAAGTAACCGCTCGAAGGTTTCCAATGCAAACGGTTCCTCCAAATGATCGGCAAGGTACTCAGCCAGATTGTTTCGATGACTCAGATTGGGTGTGCAGAGTGATAAACGTATTTCGTTATACCGGGCGGCTTCCGTTTCGCGATCCTGCATCACTCGAGCGAGACGCCACAGGCCGACGTTAGCCCGTATTGCATAGCTTGAATCCACAGAATTTGAAAATCTTTTCCGTTCCCGTGAGGTGCTGACTAAAAGATCAAGTACCGACTGGTAAAGGGCTCTTGCATCTTCTCCTCTCCCAGCATCACATTGCTGATCTGCCATCATCAGTATCGCATCGAGATCACCGTTCCGCGTTAGGTATTCCAGACAACGTTGGGCTAGACGAGTCTGACCATGAAGCGAAAAAAGTCGAACAAAATTTAAATTTGCACGTTTTGATTTCTGCACCGCTTGCAAAGGAGATCTCAACTGCTGGGCGGTGACGGGGGTCACCAAGTAAGAAAACAACTTCGGAAGGATCTGATCGATGTCAATGCCGTCAACATCTTCTCCCCGAAACAGATCAGCCGCAATCAATAAACGCTCCTGCAACGAACGGTCAGGCAAGAAAGCCAGCAGTGCCTGAACGGTTGTATCAAGCGTTACCAAATCACATTCCGGCAGGACTCTGGAAATCGTATTGCATGTCTCCGGACTCAAAACACTAACGCCCTCTGGCACAGCAAGTGAAATCAGCCAATCCGTACGCTTGGACATTGAAAGCGATGACAAGACAAATTCACGCAAAGCCAATGATTGGATTTTGACGTCACTCGTGGTCAACTCCAAAGCAATCTCGAAAGCGAGGTCATCGCGACCAGACGAGATCAGGCATTGCATCAACGCCAACATTCGTTGCATCTGACTGCCAATCCCTGGACTACTAGCATTCCTCTGATCCTCAATTGCGTCGCGAACCCAAACGCTGAGATCAATATCCAACCGATCGAGTGGGTAACCAAGAATGCCAAACGCTTCTTGAATCCTGGAAGAATCTTTACAGAGAGCCGCCGCATCGCTGGGATTCGAATCACGCATGAGATCCAAGGCTCTATCAAGCTCCCCATGACTAGCAAGCCCCTTCCAACGCATCGCTGAAGAGAGTTTTCCTTCTGCGGTCTCGCCAACATTGCTCTCGCTGAGCTGCCTGACCGCCTCCGCTCGTAAATCCACCGCCCAATCGGGCGAGTTAGCAAGCAACCCCCTATCTGAAGAAGCCAAGACAAGAGTCCACAACCGTGACGACTCCAAACTACCAGCCTCGGCGTTCCTGGCTCTTAGTGACAGTTCAGTTGCTAACGTCTCCCAATCACCCAACATCATCCGTAGGTTCATGAGTAATTCAGGGTCGATACTTTTTGCTGCCAGCGTCACGGCGCCCTCGATGTCTCCCTCGAGATACGACAAAAGACACTCCGTGCGTAAACGCACCAGCGGCGACCAGTCCTCGGATGCTTTGGGCAATAAATTGTCAGCGGTGATCTCAATCTCCAGCTCCCGCATCATTTCATATCGACAGACAGCAAGCTCGAGAGTGTTTGCGACCAAGTCCAGCAATTTCATGAACGACCGAAGCTCTCCCCTAGCGATCGCTTGATGCACACACACTGGAAACTGACGCTCTAAAGTTAAGGCAATCCTTTCGCGGATTGCCTGTGACTCGTTCTTCTGCTGAGTCTCTTCAATTGCAACAATCACCGCCCGAAAGTAGCCGGCCTCAAGTAAGGCATCCATGGCAAGCGATGGTGTGGATGCGTTGAGTAATCTTGCTACCTCAGGTGGAGTTTCTGGCAGTGCTCCGCGTCGCCATTGATCCAAAATCCATCCCGCTCGAGCAGCGACCTCAGCATCGTCGTCTCCGGCAGCTTTCTGTACAAATTCACGTATGGAATTTCTTTGCTGCCACATTTGATAGGTGGCTCTCTGACGAATCGAATGGCGATCCTTTGAAAGCTGATCCACCAACTCCATCGACTCATTCGCTGCCCTTGGGTTCGGCTCATCAGCTGGGTCATTAGTTGGGTCATTCTCGCGATTGCTTAGGCTCAATTTCCCGTCACCGATCGTCTCCTGCGATCTCGGCAACGGTTGATTTCCTGAGCGTCCCGAGGCGTCAGCGTCATTTACTTGAGCGAACACTTGAGGTGCTAAACAAGCAACAGCCAAGATATGGAGAAAGAAATACGACGACAATCGCTGCCACTTTCTACCGAACGGAACTGAACGACCCAAATCAGACGGGATCAAGCAACCAAGGCATTGAGAGGCGACAAGACTGGGTGTGCAGAGACAGTGGATTAGCAATCGGAAAACGTTCGTACTTCCGTGAGAAAATTGCTCTTCAGTAGCGGTTCGGTTGGCTAGGAAGCGAAAAATCTCACCCGAAGATGATAACGCAGCGAAACCGTCCGGCATGCATCTTTTGCATTCACTTTCCTTCACGAAAACCTGGCTTCCTGTTACCGACATGTCCGTCCCATGTTTCGCGTACTACGTCAACAAATCGAGTGGCACAGTCTCGCTGCTTGATTGTCAATTTCAACGGGTATCGCTTGTCCGTTGACCGCCCCTCTAATTATGCAGTAAAGAGACACCACGCCGCCCGCAATTCTTGGTAAATTTTAGCAGACACGATTCACCTCAAGAGTCCAGTTGCTGCAACAAACAGTGGCTAATAATAAAAACTGATCAGCATACCGTTTAGATCCGTGCCGATTTCTAGATCGAAGCCTCGAGAAGTCTGCATCACCGACACTCAGCAAGCTAAATTCGCTGTCAGCGATATCACCACTGCGAAACTCGTGCGACCTGAAGCAAAATCATTGACGAACAAAGCAAGAGAATAAGGAAATGTCTCGATTCAAACCAATCTGAACCGATTGAATCAACGCACAGGGCAAGACTCCAAGATCGACTGATGGATTCCCTGAAAATAACCCCTCGTGTCGAGGACAAGCTAAAACCCGTTGAATCAGGGGTATCCCTGTGCAACGGAATACAGGCCAACTCTTCAATAACACCCTCACAAATATTGCACTCAAGAAACACAGACCGGAGTCTTGGAAGATGAAGTATTTCACCTCTCGCGTTGCATCGGACGCAGCAAAAACGGCAGGCATCACTCTCGTTCTTGCCCTCACCTTCACCCGGGGAATCGCAACCTCTGCAGACCACTGGCCCCAATGGCGAGGTGCTGCCCAGAATGGCGTAGCCGAAGGTGTCGAATTCCCCAGTAAGTGGACTACCGAAAAGGGTGTTCTCTGGAAGTCATCGGTTCCCGGAACCGGTGGCAGCACGCCCGTTGTTTCGGAGGAAACCGCCTACATCACTGCGGGTAACGAGGGCAAAAACCTACTGGTTGCCTATGACCTGAGTAACGGATCCACCCGCTGGTCAGTAAGCATCGGCAACGACAAGGGCGGCAAGCACAAAAAAGGCAGCGGAAGCAACCCATCAGCGGTGATCGATGGCCAACACATCTTCGCTTACTATCGCAGTGGTGATCTCGCATGCATCAACAAGACAGGTGAAATCGTCTGGCACATCAACCTTCAAGACAAATTCGGGGAAGACACCCTGTGGTGGGATCTTGGCTCTTCACCCACCATCACCAACGATTCGGTTGTGGTTGCAGTCATGCAAACAGGCCCGAGTTACCTGATTGCCTTTGATAAGAAAACGGGCGATCAAAAATGGAAAACAGACCGAATGGTTGGAGCTCCACAGGAAGCCGCACAGAGCTACTCCACTCCCGTAGTAGTAGAACAAAACGGGGAGGAATGGATTGCTGTGATGGGTGCGGACCATTTAACCCTCAACCGCGCATCGGATGGAAAGGAAATCGGGCGACTGGGCGGTTTCAACCCTGAACAAAACGCCTACTTTCGCTCAATCTCGTCTCCGGTCGCATCAGGTGAAATCATCATTTGTCCCTATGCACGAGGTGCAACAATCACCGCAGTCAACATGCAACAGCTTGCCGCTGGAAAAGGTGAAGAGGCAATTGCATGGGTTCGGGATGATCTCGGCAGCGATGTACCAACCCCCGCTTCACTCGAGGGCCGAGCTTATGTTGTTGGTGACGGAAGAACCTCACGTGGACTGATTACCTGCATTGAAGCCAAAACGGGCAAAACGATTTGGGAAGTCCAACTGCCAAAGTCTCGAATCAGTTACAGCAGCTCACCCTTGATCGCTGCTGATCATCTCTATGTGACAAACGAAAAGGGTACAACCTATGTCATTGGCCCACTGAGCTCAGAATCGCCTGAATTGATCTCGGAGAACCCGATTGATGATGACGCAGACTTCACCGTTGCGAGTCCGGTTCCAGTAGCGGAATCACTTTTGCTGAGGAGCAAACGCAACCTTTACCGAATCGCTGGCGAATAGACCAACCCTCAACATTACGGTCATTTGATCACCTAGAAATCACGAGTTGTGAAGTAATAGCAACTCGTGATTAACATCACAACAATAAATAGTGAGCAACTAGTGATTGGCCGAATAAGGTTATAACGCACCACCTCACCGGCGTTAGGTCCACTCAGGACTGTCTTTGCAGACTCGCCACTGATGATTGCCTCGATGGATTCACCCAGTTCACCTGTCTGCGGAATAATCATCCTAAGTGGTGATATAACGTAACGGTCCACAAGTCTCCAGCTAGAAACTTGTGGCTTCCTGCGATCCAATCTCTCAAAGTCTGCTAAACCCAGCAGATCAATCTGATCAATATGGTGGGCAACGTAGACGACCTGTTTGTCCGCGTCCACCTCGACACATTCAACCTCGGTGGGACCGATGGGTCCTGACAACCGAAACTCGGTTGTGTCGGGAGACCAAATGACCTGACGAATCCGGCCATCACTGGTGCCGAGCAAAAAACGGTCCTCATCCTCGGGCTCGGTAGGAATGCCAAGGACAAACAAGGCAGTTAAAGAATCAGAAAAGCTGACGCTACCCTGCTGCTGGAGTGTCTGGATGTCGCAAAGAACCAATGGGGAATCATCTCGAGCCACAATTAACGTTTCACCGCTAATTGCCACCAAACCCTTCTGCGATGCCTCACCTTCAAGCAATTCATTTGCCGTCAGATTCCAATTTTCACTCTCGCCGCCTGCAGAGTCAAATCGCATCAGACGACCGCGAGAGAAGACAATCAAAAAAGAACCATCCTCAGCAAAAGCCAAGGAGCGAGGTGGTGCAAGTGAAACCTGCGGGGGCAAGAGCTTCTGGAATCCCTCCGTCACCCCACCCATCATCGTGGAAAGCTTCGAGAGCCACCCTGTTGTATCCGTTCTTGCCTTACCCGATGCATCCCCGGATCCACTTAATCCGTCATCTGGTTCTTGTTCACCGTTAAGCTGCTTCTCGGCCCCAGCGAGCTCGAGCACATCTGTTAACGATGCCGAGGCTAACTCACCACCATTCAATGCGATAATTTCTGAACCGACCCGGTACAGCGAGGTCGTACCGGCTGGCAACCGCAAGCTCGGCTCGGCAATCCAGCCCGAATCCTCAGTCAAAACCAACAGATCAGGAGCACCCGACCCAAAAGGGTTTAACCGCCCCCCGCGAACTCTCGCCGTCGCAACAGCGGAGGAATTCAAAGCAACCGGGGGAATCACGCGATCTGCGCCAAGTGGGTTAGTCTCGAAAATCTCAGTCCAACCACCCTCTTTGTCATTCCACCAAACCAACCCACCGCCGAGTGTATTTCCCATCAAGACGTCACCAACCACAGCGATGTTACGAAGGCTATGGGGGCGTGTGACCAAACCGTCAAACAATCCACCAATGATACCGACCACCAAACAGATGCTTCCGAAAATCGATGTCACACCAATCGACAAAATAGGGGAACGCCAAACTAACCCCGCAAAAGTGGAGACGCTGTAGAAAACCGAGAATAGAAAGACCGAGACGGGTATGCACCATAACAACCCGAGGTTCCAGATATCGAGCCGCAATCCCGCGATCAGATAAAGTCCGGCAACAAGCTGCGAAACACACAAAAAGACGAATGCGCAACCGCCAACAAACTTACTGATCAATAAAAGACTTCTGGAAACAGGTTTACTCAGAAGCAGATGAAGCGACCCCGGTTGCAACATCTCCGGAATCATGGAGGCGGTAACCAGAATTCCGAGAAACACCAACACAAAACCCATCAACCATTCAATGATAACCGGCAAAACGTACTGGTTCAGTAAGATTAAAAACTGAGTTTTGTCCGTCGAAAAGTTCGCGGGGAAATCGAGGCCGGCATAAGTCAATCGGATCGACCGTGCTGCTCTCGTTTCAAATACCCCCGGCAATGCGACTTCAAGTCTCAGTCGAGCTCGACGACGACGCAGTGATTCCTCAAGTGGATCGGACATTGCCTCGAGTTCCCTCAGTTCCCGAAACTGAAGAGTTTCCTTCCAAGCGTCTCTGTCGAACCAACTCTCCTCATCTAAGCAGAGATTCAGAGCACCCGCCAATACTCGCAGCAGAATACGAACCTCATCACCCTCACCGACTCGCCGCAATTGCTTTGCTAAGTCCTCGGGCATCGCCGCGGCGATACGACCGATGGGCTGATCTGCTACCTCAGGATCAACAAGTCCTTGGGCAAGCATCGCTTTAAGGCGTGTACCATTGTAAAAATCTTGAGGACGGAATTGCGTTGTAAACTCCTCGCGATAGCCAATCGGCGCTAAGGCAGAGAGCAAAATCCAAATCGCTACGAAAGCGATCCACAACACCCGCGAGGCAAATGCGGCACGGAATGAGTCCCGTAAAACCGCCAAATAAGGAATCACGAATCGTCCCCATTAACTAGCTGCATGAATAATTCTTCCAATGTAGGACGCTTCATTTCCAATCCCAGGATGGACACATCCGATCCTCGCAAGCGGTCCACCACCTGATCAACCTGATGACGCTCGGGAAGCCTTGCCGTGAACTCGGTGATATTTTCATCCGCGGCTGATGGCTGTAACTGATGGGATTCAAGATTCAACTCTTGGGCGATTGCTTCGATGACTGGTGTCAATTCAGAACCTTCACGAGGCATCAATTCGAAATTAACCACCTCGGATGCGAGACCTTCCGATAGCTGTCGGACAGTGCCAGTACCTCGAATTTTACCGCGCGACAAGATGGCGACTCTTGTGCAGACCATTTCCACTTCCTGAAGGATATGACTGTTCAAGAAAATGGTTTTCCCCTGCTCGCAAAGCCGATCGATGACCTTCCTAACCTCGTTTCGGCCGACGGGATCTAGCCCATCTGTTGGCTCATCAAGAATCAGCAGGTCAGGATCATGCATCAGGGCCTGCGCAAGCCCCAACCGTTGATACATTCCCTTACTAAATCGAGCAACCGATTCACGATCACGATCCCTGAGCCCAACTAACTCAAGTAATTCATCACTTCTCTTTGCAATCTGAACGACGCCCATCCCACTAAGTCGCCCATAGTAATGCAGGGCTGATCTCGCCGTGTGGTGCCGGTCAACCCTTAATGCCTCGGGCAGATAACCAACCCGCTGGCGTGCTGATATGCTGCCAACTGACTGCCCAAACAGCGTTGCCTCTCCGCCGGTTGGCTTGACAACTCCGAGCAACACTTTGATTAACGTCGTCTTACCGGCTCCGTTCGGTCCAAGAAGACCGAATACCTCGCCACCTCGAGCCGAGATATCGACGCCTCGCAACGCATCAATTGGTTTTTTCCCAAATAGCGACCAACCCGAATAACGCTTGGTAAGTCCTCGAACGTGGACTACCGGACCAGTGGCAGGCAGGCCGTCCTGCACGGAATCAGCGGACATGTTATCTCAACTTTCAGTCTTACTTAGACGAGCCTGCGTTTTGCTGGATTGACCGAGCCTCACAAAGAGGCAGCCATGAAGAGAAGGTAAGCAACCCAGACCAAGCCAACCATTGACACACCCGCGAGTAACCATCGATTAGCTGGGTGCCAACTGCCTTCAGTTCGCTTCCCAGTCTTAAAAAAACGATAGCAGTGTTCGCGCTCTTGGGGACAGTCAAAAACATAGCCCTGCAATAAGTCGAGCAAGCCGAATTCAACGCTGTAATGCAACACGCCGTAGCAGGCTTTCTCTGCCTGCTCATTGTCCATCCCCGAAGCTTCAAAGAACCATAATTGCTGACCAAACGACTCTTCACTTTCGGGCTGAAGATCTACGCAGCGGATTCTAGATACATCACTCGTTGCAACTGAAAACCGAGCTCGTTCCAAGGCCAGTAAGCTATCGAGCTCGATTTGACGGATCGATCGGATCGCTAATTGATGGATCTCCGAGTCTGCATTCATACTCACCTCCCCCCAAAAGGTATCCGCCTGTTTGCTCCCGAACTGCCACTTAATATGACCCACTTGATAGTTTTCGTCACGACCCCCGAACTTAAATTTCCGCCTCCAAAGACACGAAAATCGTTGGAACTCCCTTTTTTGATGTGCAGGATCGACCATTGAAGAACTCTGCATATCCTCGGTGGGCAATTCAAGCTAGCCCACTGTCTTCACCTCAGCTCACAAAACTCGATAACACCGAGCAAATGACTCTCAAATTCTGGATCACCTCAACCCACCGTCTGAATCGCCTCAAGCTTTCCGGCCATTGCCCCCAAAATCGCGTTACATGCTCAGCACAGACCTCTCACGACTCAGGACAGGATCAAAACCAACCCTTCATCGACTTCACGACGATTGACCCAAGTTGACCCCCGCAGCTATCCCACCTAGCCCTCAAGTCAGCTATCCTTGAAATAAACTGACTCAGTGAGGCTTCAAAGCTCTATCCCAACGCAGGCCCCCCTAGATAGTAGGTCAGACCAACTCCGCCAACGCAGTACGCCTTCATCCTAGAATCCATACTCGTTCTTAATCTTGTCATCCGCAGATGCTGCTCCCATGCTTGAAAGACGCTCGCTGAAAGCCCCAATCGCCCTCGGCGTTGTGATGATCGTTTTGGTCGTCATCCTTGCGGCGGTCTGGATTTTAGGAAACGTACTTGGAGCAACGGCCAACCCAGACTCCAACGTACTCTTCTGGGTGATGCTTACAACCGGTGCTGTGCTTCTGACAGCTGTACTCGCTGGAGTCATCGCTTATCTGACACTAACGGTGAAGGCGGTGAACCTGAATCGCCGCCAATCAAATTTCATTGATGCAGTCACGCACGAACTAAAAAGTCCCATTGCATCCCTGAAACTCTACTTGCAGACAATGACTCGCCGAAGTGTCAGCGAAGAACAAAAGCAAGACTTTCATAAATTCATGCTCGATGACGTTGAGCGATTGGATCTTCTCATCAACCACCTTCTCGATGTTGCAAGAATTGATCAGAGTGGCGACGTGGTGGATGATGAGGAGGTTTCACTTGATGAACTATTAATCCACTGTGGCAAAGCTTCTTGTGTTCGTTATCGACTCCCCAGCGATACGGTCCAAGTTGATAGCCCACCCATCAAGTTGCTGAGCAAACTGATCCAACTTGAAATCCTATTCCGCAACCTCATTGATAATGCAGTGAAGTATGGTGGATCGCCACCAAAAGTTCTCGTTGGTGTCAAATCCTTGGCAGATGAGAAAATCATGGTTTCAATAACAGACAATGGCACTGGAATCCCTCCGAACCAAAGACGCAAGGTATTCGGACGTTTCATTCGCCTCGGAAATGAACTCGAACGAAGTACCCCGGGAACCGGCCTTGGTTTGTACCTCGTTCGGAACGTGGTCAAATCCATTGGTGGTTCGATTCAGGTCAGTGACCGTGCCGATGGATCTGGCACGCGGTTCGAGGTGACACTCAAAGGCGTCATTCGACCTAAAAGTGAAAATGTCCAAGAAAACATTGAGGACCGCCTAACCTCGGATCAAGTCAAAACAAGATGAAATCGCATATCCTTGTCGTTGAAGACGAAAAGCATTTAGGGGTTGGCATCAAGTACAACCTCGAGGCAGAGAACTATCGTGTCACCCTCGTTGAGGATGGACCCTCTGCACTAAGACTCGCGATGTCAGAAAGTGAAAAAATTGACCTCATTGTCCTCGACCTCATGCTGCCAGGAATGAGCGGCTACACCGTCTGTGAATCCATTCGTGATGCGGGATTGAACACACCCGTCCTCATGCTTTCAGCTCGCACATTGGCTGAAGATCGCACTCGCGGTTTTGATGTTGGCGCCAATCAGTACATGAGCAAACCATTCGAGCTGGATGAACTGATCAGCCGAATCAAGAACCTTCTACAAATTTCAAAAAACAATGGTTCGCAAAATCCGCGACCCAAGCCGGCAGGAAATCTCTCCGAAATTCAATTTGCTGAAATTCAAGTCAATTTCCAAACACATCAAGCAACGGTTCGAGGCGAGTCCGTCCGAATGACGTCCAAAGAATTACGACTTCTGCGGTACTTCATCGAAAATGAAGGACGAGTGATTAGCCGAAATGAATTGCTGACGGAAGTGTGGAATCTGTCAGGTAACCTGCAGACTCGCGCGGTCGATCAGTTCATTGCTCGCCTGAGAAAACTTATTGAACCAGACACAACCGCACCCATTCACCTTCTCACCGTGCGGGATGCAGGTTATCGGTTCGTGATGTCCCCGAACGGGGAAACCGACAATGAAGCGAATGGACGACCCTAAACTCGCCGCCCCCACCGTAACCAGCCTTGATTTTTTAAAACAACCAAGCATGAAGGCGACCAGATCATGGCAATCCAACGAATCATGGCAACCCAACGAATCCAATTCCCTCGCATCGCTCACCTTCACCTCGTCATCGGCTAGGCACGCAATGATCCGAGCATGACCAATAGGCGAGGCGAAAAACCATTGGCGCATAAAAAAAGCTCCCGGAAAGTACGAGGTCCTAGGGGGGCGGAGGACAACGCGCTTTAATTTCCGGGAGCCGGTGGATTGCTCTGACCTGTTTCTAGCAACAGTTTAGTTTCTGAGGCAAGGCCACTGTCAAAAAATTTCCATTTGCTGTGTTTTTCCAAAGACCGTAAACGCCTAGCTTCAGCTAACACTCAACGACAACCGCCTGGTTCGGGAAGGATAGGAAGTCCACTCCGCTTGGGTCAAGCCGAATTAAAGGGAAAGGTTTATTGTTTTGAGAGTCTTCCTGAAAAGCACTCAAACAACCGATTTTTGCGAATGCCTTCCTGAAAATCACTTTATCAAAAGCTAAAAAACAGTGACAAAACCGCTCAAAATTTTTCATCTCACAAAGATGCTATCTGATTCCCCCACAGCGTTTGACGCCTTGAAACAGGCGAGCGTTTTAGCAGAGAACCAGATACGAACCTTACGGTGAATCATAATCGACCTGCCCGGTTCCATTGCGGCGCATCGCCGCGGTTATTCATCCGCCCCATCTAGAAGCCGTTGAAAATCGTCCTCACTCAGCACACGAACTCCAAGCGAGCGTGCCTTAGTCAACTTACTGCCAGCCTTGGCACCCGCCAGCAAAAAATCAGTCTTCGCGCTGACGCTGCTCGATGCTCTTCCACCCAATTGCTCAATTAGTTCCTTCACCTGATCTCGGCTGAACTTCTCAAGTACCCCCGTGACAACAAATGTTTTCCCAACAAGCACACCCTGAGCAAGTTCACCCGAGATAGCCTCTTCCATAAGGACTCCCGCATTCTCTAACTCCAATAACGTCAAACGTCCGAATTCGCTCTGACAGAAGCGGTGTACACTTTCAGCGATTGCTTGACCAATCTCGTGAATGTCGGCTAACTCCTCAACCGATGCCTTCATCAACTGATCCAGAGTCTGAAACTGGCGCGTGAGCAGTCGGGCAACTCGCGGACCAACATGTCGAACCGATATAGACGCCAACAACCGAGCGAGACCCCTCTTCCGAGTCGCCGCTATTCCGTCAATTAACTTCCTAGCGTTCAACTCTCCAAACTGGACATCGATTAGCTGGCCATCTTTTCCTTTCCTTTTTCTCGGCCAAGTCAATGCGGCAACCTGATCAAAGGTCAAGCGATAAAGATCGGCATAGCAATCAACCAACTTGGCCTCCACCAACAAATCCACGACCTCCTCTCCTAAACCGTCAATATCCATTCCCGGGCGACTTCCGAAGTAGAGAAGACGCTGCTTGAACTGGGCAGGACATTGGGGGCTTGGACACCGGATGTAGACACCACCTTGGTCCCGCACAAGATCCGAGTCACATTCCGGACACGCAGTGGGAAAGACCCACGGAGCCAATTCCGTTGTGCGTCGATGCTTTTCCACCCGTACAACTTTCGGAATAATTTTCCCCGCTTTTTCGACCACGATGTAGTCACCCACCCTCACATCAAGTCGCTTGATCTCATCAGCATTGTGCAGCGATGCCCTCGACACGGTTGTATCCGCAATGTTCACCGGATCCAGATGGGCAACTGGAGTGATAGCACCGGTCTTACCAACTTGCACAGTAACTCGCCGTAATCTAGTTACCGCCTCATATTTTTCGAACTTATAGGCGATTAACCAACGGGGACTCTTGCTCCGTATCCCTAAACGCTGACGCTGCGAAAAGTCATTCACTTTGAAAACGATTCCATCGACCTCAAAGGGTAAGTCCGGAAGACCCGCATTCAACTGATCCACTGCTTCCATCACAGCATCGACACCATTGAGCAACTGAACATTAGGTGTTGATGGAATCCCCATCGACTTAACTTCTCTCAGAAAATCCTCGTGATTTGCTGACTCCAAACCAATGGTTTCACCAACACCGTGACAAAAGAAACGAAGATTGCGTTCCGCCGCCACCGATGGATCAAGCAGTCGAATGGTCCCTGCCGTAACATTTCGAGTATTCTTAAACGCATCAAGACCCGATTCTTTCTGACGCACGTTAAGATCCGCCAGATCCGCATTGGTCATGTAGACCTCACCACGAACTTCAATGACTTCGGGCGTTGTCCCAGACGATAAACGCAGCGGTAGATCACGTACCGTACGAAGGTTGTGAGTAATGTCGTCACCCACTTCACCATTGCCACGTGTTAACGCGAGTGCTAATCGTCCATTTTCATAACGAATCGATGCGGCGACGCCGTCAATCTTGTATTCCATGACCCACTGGACTGGCTCACCCTCTAACTGCTTTTCGGTGCGTTCGAGATACGACCGTAAATCTTCAGGTTGGTACGTGTTATCAATCGACAACATGGGCACTCGGTGCGTCACCTGCTCCAAATGTTCGACCGGAGCATCACCCACCCTTTGCGTGGGTGAGTCACTGGTTAATAAAGCTGGATACTGAGTTTCATGCCGCTTTAATTCTTCCAACAAATGGTCATATTCAAGGTCGCTGATCGCTGGCGCCGCATCAACGTAATAGCGATGATCATGTGAACGGATTTCCTCCCGTAAGGACTCCACTCGCTCGACCAATTCATCCATTGAACCTAAATCGTCAACCATTCATCGCTACCCACGATAAGATAGTAAAGAGAATCGAATCTCATTGTTGAATTAAAAGCCTCTTCACGCTGGGCACTGCATGTATCAATGCCGATATCAGCCAACCGAAAACGCCACACAAACTATGATCTACACCAACTGCATCGATCAGTCGTAGATAATACGGTTTCACCCAGTGAAGAGGAACTCTTACATCCTCTCGCGTTGCATTGCAGTTGACAAGCGACCTCCGGTTCAAAAGTGTTTTCCTAAAGCCGAAAAGAATCAATATGCCCCCTAAATCCTGAACCCATCATGCAGGACGCGACAGAACAACAAAAACTGCCTCCAGTACTGTCCTCACGACAACTTCTTTCAACTCTGCCTCAGCTAAATCAGCGAACGATCCCATGATTGCTGGGGCGTACTGAACCATTATCACCGCTACGTCATCCCTTCCAAAACCCGTACACTGACCGGACGGGAAACGAGAAATTCAAAACAAGGATCAGATGTGTGGGTGAGCAAGCCATTTCCATACGCGGATGTCGAGTCCACAACCTTAAGAATTTTGACCTCGACATTCCCCGAAACCAACTTGTAGCGATCTGTGGTCTTTCAGGAAGTGGGAAAACCTCTCTCGCCTTGGACACGCTTTACGCCGAGGGACAACGGTGCTACATCGAGAGTTTTTCGTCCTACACACGTCAATTTCTAGAACGCCTCGATAAGCCTGATTGCGATGACATTCGTGGCATTCCACCCGCGGTCGCCGTCACTCGAGCTAATGGATCACGAAGCAACCGCAGCACCGTCGCAACGGCGACTGAAATTGCTGATCATCTGCGGCTTGCCTTTGCTAAGTCAGCGTCGCTTCATTGCATTGAGTGTGGTGAAGCTGTTGTTCGAGATGACGCGGATTCGGTGGCGAAAGACATGCTGGAACTTGCAGATGACATCCGCTGCATGATCGGATTTAGCGTCTGGTTGCCAGATAGGAAATCAGCAAGTGAACTCCTGCATGGACTACAGCGAGAGGGATATCTGAGATTAATTGTCGGTGAAACTATCTTCCATCTCTCTGACGATGACCGCCCGAAACTAGCAAAAAAAATCAAGCCCAAAGGGTGTGACTGCTTGGTAATTGTCGATCGCTTATCCGGATCGAGCGATATCACACGATGGACCGAATCACTTGAAACCGCATTGAATGAAGGTAACGGCCGAGCAGTCATTCTTCACCAAACCAGCGAATCCAACGCGAACAGCAGATCAAGAACAGTCACTATTGATGGCCGCGAATGGCAACAACGCGTCATCAGTCGAGAACGTCGCTGTGATCGCTGCAACATTGATTACCATGCTCCAGTCCCGCGTCTATTCAACTTCAACAATCCACTCGGTGCGTGCGCTTCCTGCGAAGGCTTTGGTGAAATCGTCGATACCGACATGGATCTCATTGTCCCTGATCCAACTCGAACGCTGGCCGAGGGAGCTATCGCTCCTTGGAATACACCCGCTTACGAGCATGAACTCGAAGAACTGCTTGAGCTTGCCGATGACTACGAAATCCCCACCGACATCCCCTTTAGCAAATTAAAGAAAAAGCACCTGCGACTGATCCAGCAGGGCGTACCGGAAAGGAATTTCGGAGGTCTCGACGGCTTCTTTGCTTGGCTCGACCGAAAAAAATACAAAATGCATATTCGTATTTTCGCGTCACGATTTCGAAGCTATCGAACCTGCCCGGATTGTCATGGCAGCCGCTTCAAAGCAGAAACACTTGCCTATCGATTGGGCGACTCCAACATCTGTCAGTGGTTGGCGATGAGAGCAAGTGACGCCAAAGAAAAAATTTCGAATCTGGAGCTACCCGCTCGAGAAAAAAAAATTGCTGAAGAACCGCTTCATCAAATCTGTCGACGAATCGGTTACCTGCAGAGTGTTGGACTCGGCTACCTGCAACTCGATCGTACCCTCCGAACACTATCAGGTGGTGAGACACAACGAGTGGCACTGACATCCACGCTCGGAAGCAGTCTTGTCAACATGCTTTACGTTCTCGATGAACCAACAGCTGGATTGCACCCATTTGACGTAGCCAAATTATCAAAAGCAATTCTCAACTTGAAGGATCGCGGAAATAGTGTCATCGTGGTGGAACATGACGAGACAATGATTGATCTTGCTGACCATGTGATTGAAATTGGACCAAAAGCGGGTCACGCTGGCGGACAGGTGATATTTCAGGGAACACCTGAAAAACTTCGTTCTGACCCACAAAGCCTGACTGGGCAATTCCTGGCCGGCGAGCGAGGTTGGTCTGTTAAGAAAAGCTCTGCACGCAAACCCAAGGGTTTCATCTCGCTCAAAGGGGCAAGTGGCAATAACTTGCAGAATCTTACCGTGGATTTTCCACTCGGCGTTCTGTGCTTGATCACCGGAATCTCAGGCAGTGGAAAAAGCTCGTTGATTCAGGACACACTTTACGGTGCCATACGTCAACGCAAGCATCAGGACAAAACAGCCTCGCTCGCTCACGTGGGAATCACCGGGCTCAGCCAGATTGAAGATTGCATCCTCGTTGATCAATCACCAATTAGCCGCAGTGCTCGCAGCGCACCGGTGACGTTCGTCAAAGCATTTGACCCAATCCGAAAAGTATTCGCAGAGACGATCGAAGCCAAAACGCTAGGTTTTGGACCCGGCCACTTCAGCTTCAACAGCGCAAAAGGCCAATGCGAACAATGCGAAGGGGCGGGCGTTTTGCAGATTGATATGCAGTTTCTTGCTGACATCAATATGCAATGCCCGTCGTGTAACGGAAAACGTTACCGAGACGAGATAATGAAAGTACGTTACCGAGATCGCACCATTGACGATGTTTTGAAAATGTCGGTATCAGAAGCCTACGAATTTTTTCGCGGATGCGAAAAGGTGCAACAACGACTCAAGCGAATGATGGATGTGGGTCTTCACTATGTCAAACTTGGTCAACCCGGAACAACACTATCCAGCGGTGAAGGTCAACGACTAAAACTTGCTGGCTTTCTTGCCAGCACAAAAAAACGACGCACACTTTTCATCCTCGATGAACCGACCACTGGATTGCATTTCGATGACATCATTCGGTTGGTGGATTGCTTTGACGCGCTTCTCGCAGATGGACACAGCCTGATTGTCGTTGAACACAATGCCCTTTTAATGCAAGCAGCTGATCACCTAATCGATTTGGGACCTGGTGCTGCTGAGAACGGAGGACAAGTTGTTGCGGCCGGCACCATCGACCAAGTGGCTCGCTCCCAAAACAGTCCCACTGGAAAGATCCTGAAAATGATTCGGGGAACCCATCCTTCCAATGCTGATTGATCCACTTTGCCCCCCATTTCTCAAGGTTCGAAACCCTCAGATGACGTATTCCCTTTCCCGCAAAGCATCACCAGTCACCCCACAAGGTCATCTCCTCTGTATCAATAACGATATCGATCTTGTTACTTCGCACCCGATATCCCTCAAGCACTCGATTTGATTGTATAAAACAGATCTGACCGCTCTGCTTTATTTCCAGCTCTGCTTTATTTCCAGCTCTGCATCACACCCAAATGATTGGATCGGACATCCAATTGAAAACAGAAATTCAACCATGGCAAACCATTTCGCGTGCTTCACACCGGTCCTGCTTTTTTCCAGCCTATGCTTTGCCGTAGCATCCGCACCCAGATGCGAGGCCGACGCACCAAACATCATCATGATCATGTGTGACGACTTGGGGTATGGCGACCTGGCTTGCTACAACCCGCAGACCGTCATCAAGACACCTCACCTCAACCAAATGGCACAGGAGGGTGTCCGATTCACACGTTTCTATTCCGCGGCCCCCGTGTGCAGCCCAACACGGGGCAGTTGCCTCACCGGTAGGCATCCTTTTCGATTTGGAATTTACTTCGCTAACACCGGCCACCTTCCCGAGGCAGAAATCACAATTCCAGAATTACTGGAACCCAGCGGCTACCAAAGCGGGCATTTTGGAAAATGGCATCTTGGCACGCTTACCAAAACGATTTTGGATTCGAACCGTGGAGGCCCTCGTGGTGCCAAACACTATTCAATCCCTTCGATGCATGGATATCACGACAGCTTCGTTACTGAATCAAAAGTGCCAACACATGACCCGATGGTCGCACCACCAAACGCAAGTAAAAATGGTTGGGATCCACTCAAAGCTAACGATCCCGTTGCCGCCTATGGAACGCGATTCTGGAATCATGATGTTCAGGAGGTCAACGAAAACCTGAAAGGCGACACATCACGGGTGGTGATGGACCGAGTCATTCCGTTCATTAATCAATCAACGAAGCAACAAAAACCTTTTTTTGCGACCATTTGGTTTCACGCGCCGCACCTTCCAGTTGTGTCAGCACAAGAGTACACCAAGCACTACGAATCTCTTGACTCATACACTCGAAATTACTTTGGTTGCATCACTGCCATGGATGATCAGATTGGTCGTCTAAGAAAACACCTTTCCGATAAAAACCTATCCAACAACACCATTTTGTGGTTCTGCTCAGACAATGGACCGGAAGGGACAAAACGCAATGCGCCGGGTTCCGCAGGATTACTGCGAGGAAGAAAACGCTCACTTTATGAAGGCGGTGTACGAGTCCCGGGCATCCTCGTCTGGCCAAGCCAGCTTGACCCACAAACCATTGACACACCAGCTGTCACCAGCGACCTACTCCCTTCCCTCATGGACCTTCTCGAAATTGATTACCCATCCAAACGACCACTGGATGGACTTTCGATGCTGCCGATCATTCGCGGCGAGCGGGAGCACCGAATGCAACCCATCGGGTTCCAGTCTGCCAAACAATATGCATGGCATGACGAAGATTGGAAGCTATACAGTCCGGACATGGGAAAATCATGGGAACTCTACAACGTCACGCTTGACCCCGGCGAATCAGATAACCTACTGACCACGAACCCCGAGGTTGCCAAGCGCATGAAGCAAGACCTAATGAGATGGATTAAATCCTGCCAAGACAGTGACCAGGGACTTGATTATTAACCAATTTGGTTACCTCGCGGTAGCGATTGGAATTGACGTTGATCAACAATCATCCCGAGTGAACAGGCGGCACTCTGCTCAGCCACCAAGCTAACTTGATGCACCGAGGTGGTGTAAATGAAATTCTTCCTTTCCAAGATTCTCAGACGCAAGTTCCTTCAGGTGTTGATGGTGGGTGAAGAGAATCACTTGAGTTTTCTCGGAAAGGGCACTCAACGCTTTCAGGGCCGCCGCTGCACGTTGATCATCCAATTGAATTAGACAGTCGTCAACAACTACCGGCATCGCTCTGGTGTGTTCGATTTGATGTTCCAAGCTAGCCATCCTCAAAGACAAGTACAGTGCATCCGCCGTTCCCGTGCTTAACCCATTGACGGCAACTTGATCACCCGACCGATGAATAACAAACAATGCCGACTTGCCTGAAGAATCATAGTCAGGTCGAAGCTCAACATACTCTCCACAGGTCAACTGCTCAAAATACCGAGTTGCGTAATTCAAAACAGGACTCTGATTTTCCTGCCGGTAGTGTTCGATTGCCCGATGCAACAACTTGGCTCCAAGCCGCGTTACCAAATAACGCTCTACATCACTCCGGATCAAACCGGCTTTCAACTCAATTCTTTGCTTGACATCAAACGCTTTGGCATCTCCGTCAATGCGCGACAACTCGTTTTGAATCGCACCAATCTCTTGCTGCGAAACTGAGTACTGATCACTAAGACTAGCCTGCCTTCCTCTTTCTTGCTGTACCTCATGCTCCCAAACACTTTCTGACTGCTCACTCGCTTCTGACACGAACGCCTCTAATTCCAAATCACCAGCCAACCGAGTTAGCTTTTCATCCAGCCTCTCAAACGTGGAAAGCAGGTCATGCTTGATACGTGCTTGACGTTCAATCTCGGGAAGTAAATCAATCGTCTCTGCCCCTGCTTCCCGACACAACTGTTCAAGAATCTTATTGGCGACCTGAAATTTCTGCTCGGCCTCTGCAAATTCCTGTTCAACGGAATCTAAATCCTCATCACAGGCAGCCCGTTTCTGAAAGACTTCTCTCTCCGCTAAAAGCCTTTGATAAATATCCTTTGCGATACCGATCGATTCCTGGCCCGCTAATGACGAATCCCCAATCACATCGACCAACTGTTCCACTGATTTCCGATAAGCCGTTCGGTCAGATTCGATGGTGGCAAGCCTTGCATGAAGCTCGTCCCGTTGCTGACGAAATTGATTGACTTGGGTCACTTCGTTCAACCAAGCAACGATTTCCTCGTAGATTAGTGCCTCACCCGACATTAGTCCGTCAGTCATTCGGGCCCATGCCTCACTCCAAGCCGCGAGCGCATCATCTGCCGTCTGATAGCTAACCTCTAAATCCGGCAACTGGTCAACTAAATCGCTTCGTCGCTGACTCAATGACTGCCGCTCAAGCCACAACGGGACTTTTTGTGACCGCATCGCACTTGCCTGAACATGAAGAGTCGTCAAAGAATCTTCAATTCGCTCGATAAAAAGTTCACGTTGCTTTGGTTCACCTGATCTGGCTTGTCCATCCAACGGCAAGTTCAACACATTCGAAAGCTGATCGACCTCTCGCTGGACCTTTCGTTCCAAGTCTTCCCGTGTTTCCTGATCTGACTTCCATTTCAAACTGGCTTCACACAAGTCTTGGTGACGCTCGACCCACTCCTTCATCTCAACCGGTGTTTTCGCAGTCACCTTACAACGACTCCAGAGTGATTCCCAGTTTGCGATGGTCGCTGCAAGCACTTCGCGACACTCCACTACCGTTGTCTCCAATGCGGTAATTTGCTGCCCGAGTATTAAAATTTTCTCTTCCGTCGCAACACGATGATGAACCTGCTCCGAATGCGATAAACGAGAATCGACAATGCGATCTGCTTCAACGGTTGACTGCCTTACCGAATCCAAAAGTGACTGGGGGTCCTCGCTGGCCTCAACCATTTCGATCAAGCGAACAATCAAATCATCTCGCTTCTTTCTGAAACTAAGTAATTCTTCGTGAGACGGGTAAACCACACCAGCTTCAGCAGCACTCAATTGAATTTTGTGTTCCGCAAGCTCCGCTTCCTTGCGGCGGATCTCATCCTCAACACGAATTATCTCCCCATTCGCATCATTAATTTCCTTGGACGCGACTTGAATTGCAGTCGTGGTCGGCAATTGCAAATCGACGGCGTCCTCAATATCGCCGTCAAAACCATGCAATTGACGCATCAGCTGATCACATTTCCGATGACTCGCCGAACACACCAATCGCTGTCGAGACAAAGCATCAATCAACGTAGAAGGATTCCCGATTGCCTCCAGCACACTAACCAAGGGAGCGGGATCAGACACATCGGCTAGCTGCAGAAGTTGTTCATCAACCTCTTTTAATCGACGCTGGCCCGCTTCAAGATTCTTGCTGGTCTCCTTCTTGCGGGACAATAATTCCTGATGCCGACCAGCTAAATCACGCATTCCCAACAAGACGCCATCGTTGACATGATACCGCTGTAATGCTCCATCTCGGTCAGCAGTTCGCCCGTCAGCGTCGGCAACGGGAGCGGACGTTTCTACACTAAACTTTTCGATCAGGCTTTCTAGTAATTCATCAATTTTCCGATCTAATTCCTGCAACGCAATCGAAGCATCCTCAGCATCGCGCTCGGCCTGCTCGCGTATCGCAACCTCTTGAAAAACTCTCTGTATTTCCTTTTCTTTATTCAAAAGTGGCAGATCCGAGGCCAATGCTTCCTTTCGTTTCTCCAACCCACTGAGGCGGGACTGCAGCTTGTTTTTTTGAGATTTTGCAATTTCCAAATCTGACTGCGATTTTCGCCTTCGCTCAATAAAAGCTTCTTCCAGCGAAGGCACAGATTTCAGTTCAGCCAATTTGCGGCGTGCATCGATCCATGCCGGGATATCCGAAACGGCATCTCGGCGTGCAGACAAGCGATCCAGACGTTTTAACGACTCACGAAGTTCCTCCTGTAACCGCTCTGATTTTCCCTGGTGCTCGGCAAGGGTTTTCTTTCGGTTGTTAAAATCGCTCGTCGAAACCAGCGCCTCCTTCATTACACCGCGATCGGCTTCAATCAGCTTCAGGTTCGCGTTGATACTCGCTTTGGTCGAACGTGGGGTGAATAACGCATTTGAGGCGATATCGAGTTCTGACTGGACCTCTCGCAACCGACCAATACCCGCACCCGCAGCAAACAAAATTTCACCCAGATCGCCGCCTCCCTCAACAATGGCCACACCACCCTCAACCAGAGATTCATAGGACAGCCCAAAACGGGTCAAGAATGCATCTCGCTTAATCCCACCCATCATCTCAACAAGCTGCTGCTCGCTGATGGGTTCGCGATCATTCTCATCACGTAGCGTGTCTTTCCGTCCTCGCCGCCGAATGCATTCCAGTTGTTGCCCCGAAGCAGAATCAACCAGCAGTCCACCCACGCGAATATTCGCCGGGCGATGCTGAAAACAATCGTCCGTTCCCGATTCCATCCCGAAAAGCAATGAAGTGATTGCGCGTAAGGATGTTGACTTTCCGGCTTCATTGGGCCCGTAAATCAGGTGAAACTTATTTGGTCCACCAGAAAGGTCGATCGATACATCCGTAAATTTACCGAATGCCTTCAAATCCAACCGACTAAGCAACATGATTCAATTCCAATTCAAGCAGTGAGCATCCAACAGTCGTAAACCAAAGAATATCTGCAGTTCAACTCTCACTAGCATTTTCCTTCAGTCGCTCCTTTACCTCGGAGGATGCGGACTCGAGTAAGTCGTCAAGCACCGCTTTGTCATCCAATGCAAACTCCGCTCTCCAGTCAAGAATGTCGTGAGGTAATTTTTTCTGCAGATTCTTGACATCATCTTTAATCAACTCTCCGCAGTCACCTTCGCCCCTGAGCATCTCGAGAATTGCATTCAAACTTGCCAACGGACCCTCAATCTCTGATTCAGAATTCCCAACAGGTTTCGATTTTGTTCGGATCTTCAACTGCTCTATCCAGACCCGTCCGCGCCCGTGACTCACAGCAATCGACCGAAGCCCGCCAACCATTGATGAGGACTGATACCTGAGTGCCTCGCTGTGAATGGTTGTTCCTGTTACCTCAACACGAACCACCAGCAATTTTTCACCGCAAGCAGCAAGTGCAGAAGTTAACCACTCTTGGAATTGATCAAAAACATCGTCGAGGTGATTCAGACTCGAACCTTGAATAATGCATTTTTCCCAACGAACCACGTCCAGTTCATGGAAACTTAATTCACACTGATTGCGATCGTTGACATCGATCAGGTAACAACCCTTTGGACCACATTCCCTCGCATGCCGACCTTGAAGGTTTCCGCTGTACACAACCGGTGCAGCCCCTTCAATCTCGTGATTACCTCGCTGGTGGATGTGACCTAGAGCCCAGTAGTCATACTGTTTATCGGCTAATTCTGATGGCGTACACGGAGCATAGGGATCGTGCCCCTCGAATCCTCCAAGGCTGGTGTGCAACAACCCTAAATTAAAAAAACCTCCCAAAGCTGGACCGTAGGACGCCGCGAGATTCTCATGCTCAGAGCGATTCTGAAAAGACTTGCCGTGCACTGCTATCCCAAGTGAATCGAACAAACGACATTCAACCGCCTCCGAACTCAACATAATTTCGCTTCCATCGGGATTACGAGGCAGCGGGAGACTTGAGGTCATCAAATTAGCGGCATCGTGATTGCCCCGGATGACCAGAATCGGTATCCCCGCTTCGACAAGCCGAGTGGCTTGCGCAACGAAGAACAAGCCTGTGTTCTGATCATTCCAGTCACCGTCGTACAGGTCACCCGCGATGACAACCAAGTTCACATGACTTGCCAAGGCAAAATCAACCAGGTTGTTTAACGCCTCTCGCGAGGCACGTCGTATTTGGTCAGCGGGAGCCCCCTCGTAACTGCTTAGCTTTTGCAGCGGGCTATCGAGATGGATGTCTGCTGCATGAATAATTCTTCGATTCAAACCGTTTCTCCCGATCCCTGAAAATCCTGACCCAACAAACTCGACGACGCCAACTTGGTAGCATCAAATTATCAATCTGTTCCCGGATCATTGGAAACGTGCAATGTATCTATCTGAACCGAACGACGCCGTGGTCGAGAAGATGCTGATTGATGAAACACGATTGCTTCAGGCGCAGCTTGCCTCTCTGATTCTGAAACAGCAGGTCTCTCCAGAGAGTCTGGCCAATCTGGATCACCCATCTCGAAAAGCACTGAGTTCTCCGAGGTTGGATCTTCCTCCACCCGCAAAGCATGAAAAATCAAAGAGCCAAATGTTCGGGTATCATACGCCTGCTTTTTCGCTGGCGGTATCACCATGTATAAACCTCGCTTGGCTCGGGTCAATGCGACATACAACATACAGAGAGACTCTGTGAATGATGATGCAGCTTGCTTACCGAATGCCTTTTGCCAATCCCGACTCAAAAAATGCCAGGTTTTCTGACTTACATAGCGTGTCATGCCACTGGGAGGCATCATCAGATCCTTCACTTCTCCAACGCAATCCCCAGCCTGTCGCGACAAGCTACTGTCTAATTCCAAAACAAAGACGGCATCGAATTCGAGTCCCTTGGATTGATGAACCGTCATCACTCGAATTGGCGCAGCCTGTGGACGGTCCACTCGTTTTTCTCGTACCATTCGAACAAAATCACGAATTCTCGACGAAGACAGCCCCTGATACTGAATGGCCAGATAACAAAGCTGTTTCAGCCGCAACGACTCACGCTCATCACAGTGAGGTGACAAGCGGTCCGCAAGCTTCTCCACTGCTTCGGTCAAACCAAATTCCTCAACCAGACGCCGAACCCAACCAGGGCCAAAACCTTCGATCTCATAAAATGGACCGGCGGTTGCATGAAATTCCCAACGACGATCACCTGGATGTTCAGACATCATTAAGACCGACAAAACCATCTCAACAGCAGCGGAATCAGTTAACGGATTCCCTCCTTCTTGACTGACATCCAATCCCCGCTGTTCAAGCAGATAAATCATCTCCGCTACCGCCCGATTTGTACGAGTGAGTACACCGATCGTGGTTGTAGAATTCTTTTGATACAGAGTCTGAATCTGCTCAGCCGCTTTTTCATAGGTCGCTATTCTTCTCGCGTCGGCATCGCCTAACTCGGGAAGAGACGAGGTGGAAAGATTAACATAGCCAGACAGGTCCTTCTTGGCCGAAAGGTGATGAGGAAAACCGTCCGCAAACTTCAACAAAGCTTTTGCCTCGTACATCGATTTGCCACTCGGGTTATTTTGCTCCGCCTCCTCGGCCATCGGATGCCGAGCCAGATTTTTAAAGATCCTGTTGAATGCTTCCATCAGTACCGGACTACTCCGGTGGCTCTCATCCTGCTTGATCTCGTCGACATCCGGTAATTGCTGCGCTACAGTGTCAAAAATTTCCGCCACGCCACCTCGCCAACCATAAATCGCCTGCTTCGTATCACCCACGCAGAAAAACGATCGTTCAACCTGCATCAACTCTGAATCATCGCTTGGTTTCCCTTCACATCGTTTTGCACAGTGATTAGCAAAAGGATAAATAACTTGCCATTGAACCGGTGAGGTATCCTGAAACTCATCCAGTAACAAATGATCGATCGATCCATCGAGACGCTGCAAAATTTCTCCCGGTTCGAATTGGCGAAAAAAACTGGATAACCGAACACCGATATCCTCAAAGCTCAAAACCCTGGCAACTTCTTTTAACCCGGAAACATGTTGCTCGTACACTTCCAGCAATCTGCCGGTCCCCTCATTTTGCACGCACAGCAAACTTAAATGTTTTACTTTTGCAACGGAATACAGCGTATCAAAGGCCGCCTCTAAACCGTCAGGAAATTCACTTCGATAGTAGGTAAGTGGTGTACCCGTGCGTCTTGCTATTTCGTAGTTGGTCACCAAGGTTTCTTCGATCAATGATTCATGGTCGCCATTTTCCAGAATCTCTGCGAATGCTAACAACTTCTGACGCAAACGCTTCTGTCGTGGTTCAGCAGATCGAAAAGCAATCACGGCATTCCTGATCGTTTCTTCGCTGGGTTGCTTAGGGCATTTCACACCCAACCAGACATCTTTTTCACATTGCCGCTGCATCGAGTACGCATTCTCAATCACTTGCAACAACTCGTGGGCAATTGACCGACGAATTTCCCCCTTACCTAACATGGACATCAACGACGACATCTCAGCCTGCTCGAGTTGCGAAATCATGGATTCAACAGCGCGCTCGCGCAGCCACTGATCCTCGATCTCGTCTGTCAATCTCCACGCTGCTGGCAACCGCAAATCGAATGGAAACGATTTAGCAAGCTGCGTGAAAAGGCTATCCAGGGTTGAAATACGTAAGCGATGAATCTGTAGCAACAACTTTTCGGTCAACTTCAAACAACAACTTCGAGGCAAGCTTGGCAAATTGACTTGAATGCGAATTTTTTCCAACGCTTCAGGATTGGATTCATCAGCAGCAGAGGCCAGAGCAAGGAGCACACGCTGCAGAATCTCCCCCGCTGCTTTCCGCGTGAATGTTGTCGCCAAAATGGTCTCAGGAGGAACACCCTGAATAAGTAATTTTAGAAATCTGGCGGTCAACTGGTACGTTTTCCCTGTGCCCGCAGACGCACGAACCAGGGTGGGTGGTAATTCACCCGATTGCAATAAATCCTCACTCATTGCCCATCCCCCTCTGATTCAACAGAGCGGCTCAGCATTTGACTTGCAATCCCCGTTTGCATAATCGCCCCATAATCATCGAACTCAACGCGGTCAGTAGTCGGTTTGAACTCTCCCGCAAAGATTCCCCGCACGCATTCCTTAACCAGCAGCTCTGCCTTCCTCATCAGATCCTCTGAAAAATCGGCCTCGTTAATCTTTGTCTCCTCCTCTTTTCCACTAATATTAAAATACCCCAGACGGACAGTTGCTGGATCCGCTTTGATACCTAAAAAAGGCACCATCATCCGATACAACGGAAGCTGAAGATCAATCCACTTCGTTTCGTCCTTCGTTTTCTTGAGGTGTTTTTTCTCAGGAGGATGACCATGAGTTTTATAATCCAGGATGGCCCATTCATCGACACCACTGACCTGCCTCACGTCGATACGATCGAATCGACCTTTAACGGGGATCGACTTCCCGTCCACCTCAATCTTCGCCCCTTGCTTAGGACCGACCGAAGCCTCCACTTCGTGGATTCGCCAGCCTTCCTTGATTCGCGCGGCCTGAACCTTCGCGACAGCAGTAAGCCGTTTCTGCGCTTGTGCAACTTGGATCTTCACCGCCGATGACGGGTGTTCGGAATAATGCTTTTCAACAAAGCCTTCAAGGTATTGATGCAGATAGGACTCGATCAATTCGGGATCCGATTCGTGGCAATGCTCAGAACGTCCGTAATCCTCCAGCGCGCCATGAATCAGATCACCAAATTGATTCGCTGCCAACTCACCAGCGGAATCATCAATTGGCCTCAACTTCAGCACGTGGCGGAGAAAAAAACGATACGGGCAGATTAGATAATCACGAAAAGCAGTCACACTCAGTGATGTCACCGGCGGTGTCACACCTTGATGGAAATTACCCAGACTTGGAACTGTGATGCCACTGGTAGAACAGACGCCATCCCAACGATGCAAGACAGGATTAGATTCGCGTTTCCCCTCGAGTACATACCGCAACCTTTTTGCCATTTGCGAGGGATCCGTCGCCGCCAATAAACGACTCGGAGGAGTTGGAGTCTGGTCCATCGCTACCCGCCCAACGATCAAGGAGACGGATTGGCGACTGCACAAAACAACCTGCAAAGCATGCAGGTCACGCGCGTACCGCCGTTCGTTACCCTCCACCGGCAATCGCTGACGCAAAGAACTTGGAAGAAAAGGATCAGATGAAACGACCTGCGGGACATAAGGATGATTGAATCCGTTGACCACCAAAGCGGGTGCATCGTCCAACGCTAAATCAAGCCATCCCAAGACATCAAGCTGGTTGGGTCTTGGTTCCTCCAAGACCCGAAGATAACTCAGGCGATTTACCAACATCTCCAAAGCAACGTCACCACTGCAATCAACATCCAGCGATTGATTCAGGCCAGAGGACGTCTCCAGAAAACGAATCGCTGCACGTATCGCAAGCCTCGTTCTGTGCCCCATTTTTCGAGAGTCAAACAGACGACCATTTTCCCCCTTGTCCTCACGTCCTGCTTCCGAAGCGTTTTCCGAAAGAGCTATGGAGCCGCGCAGAATCCCTGCTTCGTTCCCCCCGGAAACATCAGGCACACCGGAAACATCAGGCAAGCTGAGACCACACTCAAGAAGGACATCACTGCCGTAAAGTTCTCCCAACCAATTCATCAGCGAACGGCTCCAAGCCGCAATCGACTGAGATTCGTCACGAAAACTGGACATCCAATCAATCACTAAGTCCCTCACCATCGAGATCAGCGGCAATCTCTCCAAAACGACCTCGGGCAATGAATCGCTTAGATGAACAGGAAAATGATTAGCAAGGAAACGATCCAGCTGCTGCAGCCAGCACTCGGAATCCTCATCCGACTCCACTTGATTTGTTATCCAATCGTGTACATCCGCGTGACGAACCAGAGCGGCAAGCGTCTGCCAAGTTTGCCGCTGCGAAAACGTTGTTGCAAGTTCCAACAAACGTCCAAGTGACGTACCACCAATCGTCCAACCCAAGTGACGATAGGTGTCCACTCCACATCCCCGCAGCTCAATTTCGATGGGACTGACTTGAGACTCATCGGTTACTCCAATTGAAATTTCATCCGCTGAGTATTTTTCGCCACACTGCTTAACCTGTTCAGCGACGGCTTTTGCCTGATCCATCATGTCACCGGCGGGAACCAATTCATCTCGCATCGTCAATCGATGTTGCTGCCAACGAGCGTCCACCACCGAACCGAATTCGTCAAATTTCTCAGCTTCCTCCTTTGGCGCCGCGATCATCGCAATCACCTCGCCCTCCAGCGATCGCAACATTCGGACCGCGAGCTGGCTTAAATCACTAGTGCCCACTAACAAAATGGTACGACCAGCTTTGCAACGGTTCTGGGAAATCGCCAAGCTTCGCTCCGTGGAGGGGTCGGATAATCCCGCCGCCTTCAATCCCGTTAAATAAAGCGAATGGATTCGGTTGAGCAATTCCCACCTTCGCCGCTCAACTTCATTCTCTGCTTGCTTGATCACATCTTGAAATGATAGACAGCGCGAAGCCAAATCATCACTCAACGCACTCAGAGTACCCGCAAGCTCCACCCACGGAGCAAAGGGATCAGGAGGCGGCGGGACTGGAAGCAAGGGAGTCAGTTCTTGACTTGGAATGCTGCGTAAAGACTGCGCCCATCCTAATGTCTGCTCAAATTCAGATGCCAGCTGCGTCGAAGGCTGATAAAGACGGTCCATCAAAGACCCTACCGTCATGAAACGCGGAGCATCAATACGAACGCCGCGTTCATCCGCTGACTGCTGCAACAACTCTTCTAATCGTCGACAACTCTGCGATGACGGCAAAACACAGTCGACCTTGCCTAAACCCCATCTCTCATTCTCCAAAAAGCGATCCGACAATTCGCGAACCACTCCGTGAAGTAAAGGAGAATCCCAACCCAAATAGACTGTCTCACAAGATGTCGAGAAAAGCTTCACGTCAATTTTCCATCATTTTGAAATAGGAAAGGACTCAAATTGCAAAATCTGAAACACCGGAGTCGACCCAGGAAACCAGAACATCAAGCGATTCGACTGAATTACTTTGAATCGCTGAGCCGTACTGGTTTGAATTTCACACAGATCCACCAAAACTCAATCATTGTCGGATTGATCAATCTCCACTCACTGTGTGACACGTCTGGTCATCGCCAAGAATCATGATCGTCGCATTGATCAACTGCACTTCCACCACGCCAAAAATCAGACTGCTCACAGAGCCAGAAACGTGATGGGAGCAAGGCATTTAAAGAAACGCTGCATCAACCCACTCGATTCTCTGTCGCCGTGGCACAACTGTGAATTGCCAATGACTTCGAAGATACTGTTGTTCCATCCAACTCTCTCCATAGAGGTTCGCGATCAATTATCAACCTTCATCTGTCAACCTCTAACAACCTCAATCTGATCCAGAACTCCCAAGCCGTATTGCGTCAAAATATGGGATGACACTTGACCCACAAAGCCTTTCTACCGACTGAAGGGGAACCGACCGATCAAAACAACCCCAACCCTCTGGCTCCTCCCTCTCGTGACGCTACACCTTTCCCATTCATCATTCCAAAAAAGAGGTGATCTGCGGTCTCTCATCCCGAATACCCTTCATTTATCAGGGCATTCTCTGTCCTCCCTTACTTTTCAGAATGGGAACCGTCTGGGGGTATTTACCGATTGTAGTGAATTTGAAGCCACTAATTCCCGATGAAAGAAAAGGGTCGGTATTGGGACAAATGTGCGCAAGGAGGCGCACCCTATGATTTTCTGGCTATTTCGCATGGCGAGGATTCTAAAACGTGCAATTTCTGGGTGTCGCGACCCAAGGCAATTGGCATGGGGTTTGGCCTTTGGGGTTTGCATCGGCTTGGTTCCTCACGGCAATCTTATTGCCGTTTTGTTACTGGGTCTAATCCTCTGTTTGAAACTCAATCATGCCCTTTCCGCTTTGACCGCGGTGGCAACCTCTTTTATCGCTCCCTTGCTGGACCCTATCACCCACGCAATTGGTGACCGAGCTCTCAGTGAGCCCACTCTCCAATCTTTCGCCCGCAGTGGATGGGACCTTCCGCTAATACCCTGGACCGAACTCAATAATACTGTCGTTCTGGGCAGCTTCATTCTTGGATTGGCGGCACTCTATCCTACTTATCGAATGAGTCACTATTTCTTTCAATCTGTATTGAAAATTGAATCCGAAGAAACACAGCAAGCTGACGAACGACAAGAAAGTGCAGACCAGAATGAGACCCAATCAAGACACCTGCTGATCAAACTCTATGACGAGCGGCTTGCAGATTCATTCAGTTCAAAGATCACTTCAGGGGATCAACCGCAGTCGTTCACGACACCCTTGGAATCCGCAGGCAAGCAGCATGGGGAAGCGAAATCAGAGCTTCAGCACGACAACCGCACCGCAAATGAGACAAACGCGCGTGTTGATGTTGTGCGACTCCGGGAAGCTAAAGTTCAAGGGCGTATCATTCCTGAGACCAAGGACGATTTAGAAACGCACGAAATGGATCAAGATCTTCAGAGACTGCTTCAGCGATTGCGGGCTGAGGCTAAAAGGAGAGCAGCATGATACGCTGGAACTTTATCGTGCCGCGGGTTCTCATCCTCCTGCTTCTCGCAGTCACCTTCCGAATCGGCTTGAACCCGGCTATCAGTTGGCTGACCACGCAGTCACTGCAATCAGTGTTTAAATCGAAGGTTGAAATTGGCGCCACCAGAACGGGACTGTTCCCCCCAAGGCTTCAATATGAAGGCATCCGGATCGCGGATCCGCGAAAGGGAAAGCATCGAAGGAACCTTTTCGAAGCGGACCAAATCAACTTCCTTGTTGACGGCAATTCACTCCTAAGACGCCGCACAGTGATCAAAGACGGTTCAGTCAATGGGATCGTGCTGAACACTGAGCGCGATGCCCCTGGTCATCTTGATCGCCACCACCAACAAACCTTGCAAACGTCCAAAAAAAGCAATGACCTCAGCGAGTGGATCGGCACGACCTCCCTTCGCATTCAAGACGGCGCGATCTCGCTGATGGCTGAACTGGAAATTGTCCGCGAGAGTAGCGTTTTGCGAGAGATTTGGCAGGAAGAATACAACGAACTACAGTCTCAATTAGACCAACTTGTGGTAACTCATCAAAGAATCGCCACTCAAGCAACAAAGATGGACAACCCTCTCCGAGATATGGCATCTCTGGAGGCGAGTATCACCGAAGCTCGCGAGGCGACGGAACTGCTTGTATCGCTTCGAGCGAAGGCAAGTTCCCTACCGAAACGTTTCGACGCCGACCTTGCAAGCTTGAAACAAGCCAAGGAAAACGACCTAGGAAAACTGCTTCTCTACGTCCCCAATCACTTCGACGTGACTCGCGACTTTGGGCGAGAAAGAATGTTGGACGTGGTGCGTTACCTGATCCTTGATGCCAAGAACTACATTCAGCACGGTGAACGAATCGCTAACTTGACCCTCGTCGCCCCAAAAAGCGAGCGAATGCGAGGCAACAATTATCCGCTTGACTCAAACAACCATCCAAATTTCCTTATCCGTCACTGTCATATATCCGGGTTGGTTCGTCATGAAGGCGAAGATCTTTTGATGAAAGGAACGATTGAGAATCTGGCAAATCCGTCTGCCCTTCTTCGAAAACCCTCCCGGATCAAGTTTTCTGTTGAAGGAAAAAAACTGTTCCACGTTGAATACGCGAAACGAGAGACCACCGATCGAGGCATCTCACAAGTCACACTTCACTGGCCCCAAGGCAGCGCCTTATCAAATACACTGAATTCAACAGACCGACTTGGACTGCAGGCAAAATCAAATCGGGACGAATTATGGATTCAAGTTCGCAAAGAATACTCAACATCAGAAAATCGTTACTCCGGTCGTTTGATTAGTAAACAGAGCGGTGTCGAAATAAAAATCTCACCCAAACCAGAGTATTCTGAACTCCTTGGGATTCGATCCATTCAGGAAAATCTGGCAAAGATTGAGCAAATTGAAATCGACGCATCATTCCACGGTGATGATGGAGAACTGGAATTTGAGTTCGAGTCGAACCTCGACCAAGCAATCAAATCAGCTTCAACTGCAGCACTGCAAATGCAAGCTGAACATACTAAAAAACGTTTGTCGGCGGAAATCAGCAAACGCTACCAACAAGAAGTCTTTGAACTCACACAATGGATCACCGCATCGCAAAGTGAACTCAATCATGAGATCACATCCATCGATCAAAAGATCGACGCAATGAAAAGAAGCTTGGTTAAAGAGACGGGTAACGCCGAAGCCTACCTCAGTAGGCTTCGTGGCAACCTACGACCGTCGACCAAATGATTGGTTCATCCTCAACCCGAGATGCTGTGCGCAGGCAATCGCCAATCGATTCCCGTTATTGAACCAACCGTCTGATAAATCAAACAGATGACAAGGATCTGCAGTCGGGCAATGAGCGAACACCTCCCGTTGCAATGGCTACTCAATGAAAGCTCCGACGTCGAGGCATTTCCCAAATCGGTCTCAAGTGAGGTTGCCGACGTAACACTGACCGCCGTGTAAATCGACGGGTCGCCCCTCAGAGCCTTGCCATCATTGGGAAATCAATCCTTTAATGCAAGACGCAGTGTTCACTTCATCAACACGAAAATCCACAATCATGTCACTTTGGACTTGGATTTAAATAACTTCTGCCAAGCTCCACCGTACGTGAAATGCTCCCAGCCATTTGTCAACCAACGCAGAAGTGCGTTGGCAAGCCACAGAGCCCATAAAAGCATCAGGACACGGTAGAACCAAACCGACACAGAAATAACGCCTGTCAGCGGCAACGTGTCGCCAGCACGCGGTGTTAACCACTGCAACCTCAAACGGGATGATCCGTTCCCGACGATAAACATATCGGGATAACCCAACAATCCAGCAGCCACAACGAAGACAAGGACAACTAACGCAATGACCGTCAGCAGAACAAGACCTAACTGTTGAGCATTGAAAGCCCACGCGTTCTTTTCAAGAGAACTTTTACGCCCGCGATACTCCATGGCAAACAACCAAACCACCACAAACATTGCGGCAAAAAGGTAAACCTGAGTCAACCCAACGATCAACAGTAACCACTCACGTCTTTTAAGCGGTGAGGAGGGAAGACTTCCTAAGGCGAGAGCGAGTAATAACGCCACCAAAATGATGACCCAAAATCTTACCGCTGGCCCCCGAAGCGGACCACTCGCCCAAAGAACCCAACGATTTGCCGGTACATTGATCAGCGAAATGACGTTCGAAGCCTTTTCAGGCAATGTAATGGATTCGCCCATCACTCGGGTCGAGAGAACTCGGTTGCGTTCCCAAGCCAATGTCAATTGATGCTTACCGGGACTTATGGGTAATACCAGTTGATTCCCGTCGCGCTGCTGAGGAACCTCAGTTCCATCGATTTGAATACTGGTGATTTCAGCATCTTCTTCAATCTCCAAAGCAAAATCTGTCGCTAAACTACATTCCAAATCCACTGTCAACTTAGTGGTGCGTTGCCGGTTACCCAAGCTGACCGCATGGTTAACACTGTTTATGGTCAAGCTATCACCGACAACCGCTTTGGGACGACCAAGGGCAAGCGCAACGGACTCACCACCCCAAGGTCGCCAGACCGGTACTAACTGATCATTGGTTGCTTCGAAGAACGGCTGAGTCCCCGAGATGGAGACGTTCCAAATTGGTGATGTCAAGAGAGACCAACGCTCAACCGACAGGTCCGCTAACGGTGCTGAGAGGTTGATTGTTTCGTTGTGTGTCAACTCACTTGACCAGGTGAACGTCCCCTGCTGCGAACCAAAACGCACAGACATTTTCCCGTCCACGACTTCCCGATTTGGCGTAAGAACAGCCTCTCCCTCAAGCAATGGTACTTCGATCGAAATCGCACGACCACTTTCGGAAAGTCGAGTGACAGTGGTGTAAACACGCGAAATCAAACCAATCTCCAACTTGCGTTCAACAAGCACGATTGGATAAAAACTGGTTTGATCATAAGCAGCACGATCGGCCGACACTGGCTGATCTTTCGAAAAGAAAATCTGGTCGGCTGGCATTCCTTCGCGGTTCAATCCATTCACCTTCCACCCAGAGGCCTTAATTCTCAATCGCTTTGGCTTCAACAAAAAACTCCACTCCCAATCTCCCTGATCAGGAATCATTCCCGCCACAACAACTTGATGGACACCCTTGGGCACCAAAACCCAAAGAAAATCATCCTTACGCACAAGCGTGGCTGCCTGCGCCTGGTCAAGGGTCACCTGCAGCGGTGACCACTCTGGGAAACGGCCCGGAAGTGGCACAACGACTTGATCAGCCGCATGAATCGTTAACGTCATTAGCAAACTGCTTCCCTGTAACTCCAATTCGCCGTAAGGAATTTCTGCAGCACCCGGAAATGCATCCGGCGTCTGAGTTAATCGCTCACGCAACTCACTTAACAACGCCATACTTGGAACCGAATCGCCTGCAGCCCGAGGAAAATCCTTTTCCGTTCGCGGTTGCGTGATTGAAGGAGAGACGTCCCCGTTACCAAGGGCTTCGATAGCCGCAGTTGATTGCTGTGATTGCGCCGTGCTTGCGGTCATCGCGAGGATAAAAAACGGCAACAACATTGCAGCAACGGGCTTGGGAGGTCGCAGCTTAAATTTCCAACGCTCCGATAGCATTAAGAAAGACAACAGCAACAACAGAGCGACTCGGATTAACGTAATGATTCGATTCTGATTCATCGAAATGAGCATCGGTCTTATCTGATCAGCCGAAGTGACAGGGCCATTCCAAGAACAAACGACTCGATTCCACTCCCAAGCCGGTCTAGCTGGCCCTGTCTGAATTTTTGACTTTGGATCAAATAACAGATTGGCGGTCGAAGCAGATTGATTCTTCGCTAGCTTGCCAACTTTGGCTTGCTGACTCGCAAGACCACGACTTGACGAAAAACTTTCAGCCCTTCGATTCGAACGACTCTGTTGGTTCGACGCAGTAGGTGCATCCCCCATCCATGCCCAAAAGTCCCGATAGCCATAGCTGACACCTGATACTTCCAACTGCGGATAGAGGACACCCTGAAGCTGGTGCGCGATAAACGGAATCAAAAACAAAGCTAACAATAAGACAGCAACCGATTTTGTCTTCTTCAACCAAGCATGCCCAAGACCCGTTGGAACGACCCTCAGCAGCGCGACGGGGACCAGAAGGGCAAACCAAGTCCAACGAGGCGAACCGTATTCATGGTAGGACAAACCGAAAGCCAGCAAAGCAATGGCACCGGGCACAGGGCCGTAAAGCCGAAAAATAGCCAGCGAAAAAATCATCAGCAGAAACAAGTCCAGCAAGGACCAAGCAGTCAGCCAATCACCATTGACTCCATCAGCACCCAGAATCGCAAAAGCTCGCCAACCGGGCGGTAACATCAACACCATCGAAAGCGAATCCGCGTCAGATTTCCAACCCGTTGCACTGATCTTGCCGCCCATTTTTGAACGCCCAATCGCGGTCAATTTCAAATTACGTTGCCGCAACTCCACCCCACTGGTTGCTCCATCCGGGCTACGTGTAATTAATTGACTGTCACCATCAATCCGTACCGCTCCAAGGTCTACGTCCTCTGCAGCATCCAACCGCCAAATCTGCTGCATTTCCCCTTGGACGTCGTCTTCATACGTAAAGGCCCCGCCATCATCATCAAGCCAAAGCTGGCGATTGATACTTAATCCCCCTCGCCCCTTCTCACCCATCCCTCGCTGTTTTTCCACCAATTTCAACGGCTGTGAAGTGTCCCACTGGTAAACGGGCAATCCACTCCACCGATCGGGGAAAGTCGTTTGGCTAACGTCAACTGATGCCAAGCCTTCAACGAAAGAAATGCGAAAAGAAGAATTTAATCTCAGCCCAACGAGCTCCTGCTGCTCCACCGGCTGAGCCTCTGCCGAGAACTTGATCTCACTGGGATCTGTTGTACGAAAAGCGTCAATAAGGATGGACCATTTACCCGCCCGAACTTGCACTTTGGTGCGTCCCAACTCATCAATCGCAACCGGGAGAGCGGTCTCCACTGTGGCTACCTTCCATCCCTCAGGAAGTATCCAGCCTAACTCTTCCTCGCGACTTTTTCCCGAAACAGTCAGTTCTAATTCCGTACGCAACCAAACAGGTATCCCATCTTCGATCACCCGATAGACCTGAACCCCGAGACGATCTACATCAGCCGGTTCACTTTGATCCCGACGCAGCCAAACCTCGCCATCCGAAGACCAGTTGGTTAAGGGGCGTGACTCGCCACGGACCTTCAACTCTAAAACACCAACCTCCGAAGGAATCTTCAGTCGCTGGGGCATTTCAGTCCATGCAAACATGCCTTCGATGACATGCCTGCCAACTTCGAGTTCGACCGCAGGACGACCATTACGACCGACGACCACTGCGAGCTTCTCATCAACGCTGACGCCCGTTGGCCACATCCCAAGGTTACCGGGCAGCGGAATCCAAGATCGCTCATAAACTCTCACTTCTTGTTTCCAAGTCGCGCCGTTTCCTTCAGCGTTCACGATCAGCTTGGACGGCCAAAAACAAATCGCCGTGTTGTAGTCGCTGTAAATTCGTGGGCAGTCTCGGTGCTCCACATCCCACAGCACCCACTCCCTCCATGGCTCCAAAGAGGAGGGAACTCCAACCTCCTGAGAATGTGTTACTCCTGAAGAAAGAGAAAGAGTAAAAACCACAGCGATGATTTGTTGAGTCAATCGGCACATTAAATCGGTTCTCTAATGATCGATGGTTGCTGGCAATTTCGCAGCTCGAATGCTTCGCTGGCACGGTGCGTGTTGCGTCATTAGAGACCACTTTACCGAACGACTACTCTGTGAACTTCATGACACACTCTGAACTCCATGACACACTCTCTGAGCAATCGATCTTTCAATCGTGCCTCAATCGCTTATCCAACACACCGCTGCCTAACAGATAAACATAGTCCAGTTCACATCAAGAAGTGTAGAAAAACCAATGACTGTTATTCACAACCACCGAAAACCATGGAGTTTCGTCGGGAATCCAGTTAACCGCGATCAAATCCTCCCAAACGCCCAAACCACCAACAAAAAGAAATTCCCCCAAACGCTCTTTGCGCCAGATCAGGTCAGTAAAATAAGACTGAACGATTAGCCACCAACATCATTAAAAAGCAGAGGCGGTGCGAGTCGACCTGATCTCTTTCCAATGCCGACTGCCAAGGCTGATTGACAACGCTCAGAAAATTCGTTTCCCCCGCACTCTCGCTCGAAGCGGAATCAGCAAGTCAGAAAAAAACTAGCCTCTCCGCCTGTGATTGATGAGGACTCGTTCCCGGCGGCACGAACAGCCATAAGAATTATTTTGAGGATAGCGCCGTGCCATTGATTGAAAACCCCAATGGATTCGACAAGGTGCAAATGGCACAAGGGTGGTCGACTTGATGTGTTCACGCAGGGAGTGCATGCCCAAGGAACAAACCTCGTCGACCAAAGAAATATTGTGACGGTTGATCTCAAACCGACATTCATTCGTTTTGAGATCCAAGAATCAATACTGCGAACCTAGTTTGCACGTGGCTCTCGGTGCCACAATTTCCTCACGAAAAAATCAAACTGCTGCCGCTTTGCATAAGGGTGGCTCGCAGCGCCGTGGCCGGCCCCGGGAATCACTAATTGAGTAAAATCCTTGTTGGCTCGCACCAATGCATCAATGACCTGCATGGTACTGGCCGGGTCCACGTTGCGATCCATCTCCCCCCAAATCAGCATCAAATCCCCGGACAACCGATGAGCCTGAGTTGAATTGGATTGATCTCGATAATGTGCACCAACAGGCCACCCCATCCACTGTTCGTTCCACCAGATCTTATCAACACGATTATCATGACAACCGCAGTCCGCCACCGCCGCCTTGTAAAAATCACCATGTGCAATCAGAGCACGCATCGCACTCTGACCACCCGCTGAACCACCCCAAATCCCAACCCGTTCCAAATCCATCTCAGGTCGATTCGCCGCCGCTGCCTTCATCCATAAAATTCGATCAGGGAACCCGCTATCGGCCAGATTCTGCCAGCAAACATCGTGAAAGGCTTTGCTGCGGTTGCTCGTACCCATTCCATCCATTTTGGTCACAACGAAACCAAGTTCCGCCATCTCGTAAAGTTGCCGATGCAACCCAAAACGCTTGGGAACAAAGGACGAATGAGGCCCTGCATAGATGTGTTCGAGAACCGGGTATCGATCTCCAACCTTGAACTTGGTGGGACGCACCATGAAGCCGTAAATTTCTGTTTCACCATCACGGCCTGTGGTCACAAAACGTTCTGGGCACTTCCAACCGGTTGCTAACAAACGCGATATGTCAGCAGACTCCAGTTCACAAACCAAAGAGCCGCTGTCAAAGGATCTCAGCTCAGTAACCGGAGGCAAATCGACTCGCGAATAAGTGTCGATCAACCACTTTTTGTCGGGAGAGATGCTCCATTGATGATCACCATCACCACGGGTCAAACGAATGGGGCGTTTACCATCAAAACCGACTCGAACAAGGTGTTGGTGATAGGGATCCTGATCGGGATCAATTCCTGAGACGGTTAATAAAACTTCTCTTTTCACCTCGTCTACTTCTTCCACTTTTCGCACCACCCAATCGCCTGAAGTGATCGAGGCTTTCACATCACCGGTATCAGCATCGATAAGGTAAAGATGGTTCCAACCACTCCGTTCACTCATCCAGATCCATTCATTACTTGAATGGAGACGATGAAGAAATGTTTTCTGGGAATAGCAAACAAATGTTTCACTCTGTTCATTAATGCAAATGCGCGGTGTGGCATTGTTGGCGTCAACGGTGATCAAACGCAAACACTGGTGACCGCGTTCGTTGTAAAGGAATGAGAAAGATTCGCCATCTGAATCCCAGCTCATACGACTCAAAGAATAGGGATTGGGAAACATGGAGTCATCGATCAGCCTGGCTGTCCAATCATCCGAAAATGAAAACAGCAGAGGCCTCGGGTGGTCAACTTCATCTCCTGGCTTTGCATAACCAATCCAATGCAACTCAGGGTGAACCTTTCCCTCAGGGGAAGATTCAATCAATGGAATCTGACGTCGATCGCCGGGAACCGCCGGAAGCATTGCAAAGTGCTTGGAACTGGGTGACCACCAGACCCTTCCCGGTAAAACCTCATCGCTGAACAAATCCGAATTGATCTCCGACCACAAAAATGTTTGCTCACGATCACTGGGCAGATGACGCACCCGAATATTTTGAGCATCTACACTCACCTGCCAGTTTCCGTCAGGCGATTGACCAGTTCGATTCCTGGGACGCCGCTCTTGGGATCGATAAGGCCGAGGGACGGGCGTGTTCTGGTCAATCACCGCAAGCATCGAGTGACTCGCAGCAACGAAGGACGCAACCGAAGCGCCCGAACTGTCCCTCAGCAACCAAGCGTGTCCGTCAAAAGTTTCCATGACGGCAACCTGCCCAGACTTGACCAAGCCATATGAGCGCAACCCACCATCGGGCATCACCCACAGGTATTCCAGATCTTTCTTCAATCGATTGGCAAAACGAATGGGGACTCGATCACCACCGCCACGACTCCGACGAATTTCATGGCTTGGCGCAAGCCCGACTTCGGACCCCACCACGGCCGAATCGTCCGATGACTTTAACTCAGAAGTCGAACAGTCGAACAACCAGTTTTGATCGAATGCTTTAAAACTCCAACGATCACCCGAATCAGAAAATCGCAGCGATTTCAGTGGAAGCGATTGTGGTCGCACTTCCACCTTCACGAAGTTCGCCAAACTTGCCGCCAATTTCTCATGATCAAACGCAAGCGTGCGTTTGCCCTCAACGCAGTTCACGAAAACATATTCGTGGGTGCCGGGACCCGTCGCAACTCGATACCAAAAGAGATCACCTTGAATCTCGGCGTCAACGTTCTTGGCTGAATCGCCCCAAACGGGCACCACCGAATCACGGAAAACCGTATTCGCTGTCCGGGCCCGGTAAGTCGCAGAGAGTTCGTAATCGGTTGAAGTTCCTTGACCGTTAACCGTCAGGGAAAAATGAAAAAATAGCAGAACGAACAGACTGAAGAACGATGTCGCTACTCCGAAAGAAGAATCCTTGGTTGGCGACAGACACAAGCGGTCAATCTGATTCATCATATTTTCACTCTTCGAGGAAATCGACTTTCAACACACCCCTAGCACCACCGGGCAACTGCCCGGTCACAACAATGTCTTCAACTTCGTAACGTCGGGGATCAAACCGTTGACTACTGCGTTTGTCAGTAAAAATCTGTTGGGGCAACACCAGTTCCTCTGATGCAATCAAAGGCGCATCTCGAAAAAGCAAGTATTGACCATTAATTTCTATGCTTAGTCGCGGGATGACATGGTCGGTAAGATTCCTTACCACCACGACCTCCGTAGCTACCATTCCTTGGCCGGCCACCGATTCGACCATTCGATAGTCCAGAACAACTTCAACAGGGAGGTCTGGACCTCCAACACTCTCAGGGAAAATCGAATAAACAAGCAAACCGACACCCACCATCCCAGCTAAACTTGCGGTCAAACCCCGTCTTGATAGACCTACCTTGGGTGCAACAGGCATCAAAAAAACGTCTTCATTTTGCTCGCTCAAAGTCATGACAGTCCTGACTTGGTTAACTGATGGCGGAAAAGGAACCGATGTGCTAGTGCCATTTCCCTGACGAGGCAGTATTGGTACCCGTAAAGTACGACTTTAAAATCGTGTTACCAAGTATGACGACCGTCTCCGCCTCAAACGAAGTGTCAACACTCCGCCGCGCCCGATTATCCAAATAACGAGACCGCTCACAACAGGCAAATCCAAACCGGTGTTACCAACCCGCAATTAATGATTTAGCCAGAGGCAAAACCGGATGCAGATGGATTGACTGAACTCAACTCAGCTGACCAGGCGAGGATCGCCTTGTTGAGCAATCACTAACCGCAACCCCCTCCGCAGCATCGTGGAGCACCACAAGCATCTGCCTTGGATGCCATTGGCAATGCCTTCGATTTCACCGACGGTGCGGAAGGAAGGCTGAACAGTTTCTCCATTCGCTCATTGCCGCAACCATCACAGCCTACTATCGCCTCATTTGAACGAACAAGCGTTTCGACAACGATCCCGCAAGACTTACACTCGTACTCATAAAGTGGCATCAAAAAATCCTTCTTATGGACAAAAAACATTGATTGTCACCCGACAACGCATTTCGACTGCCATGCTTCAAGCAAAACAGGTTGCCTTTACACTTCTCATCATACCTTTTAAGACATTCCTAAAGGCAAAGGCCCAGCTTTTTGGCAAGAACATGCTTCTTTTTCCGTCACAAAAAGAAGGATTATCTCTCTCCAAGTGAACTGCTTTACGATCGACCTGCCAATCCTGAGCCCGCAATTGCTAACGCGGTATCAGATTCACTCGCATCAAAAAATGCTTCCGAAGATCCTCACATGAAAACGCCTAAACCAGTCAGTCGTCAACAAGTTCGAAGCATTGACGAAATTGCGATCAAGGACTTTCAGATGCCCGGTGTGATCCTGATGGAAAATGCAGGAGCTCGCAGTGCTGAAATCATCGATGCGGTTGCGCCCGAAGGACTGATCGCCATTCTCTGTGGAGGCGGAAACAATGGAGGTGATGGCTATGTCATTGCCAGGCACCTTCAACGAATGCAACGCAAAGTTGAAATCATTTCGCTCACCGACACGACGGCACTAGAAGGGGACGCGAAAATCAATTTCGACATCGTCTCACGAGCCTCAATACCCATCCAATTGATTGCGTCTCGTGAGCAACTTACCGATGCACTGGATCGAGCCAGCACTATCATCGATGCGATGCTGGGAACTGGTGCAAAAGGAGCACCGCGGGGCCTTATCGCCGATGCGATCACGATTGCCAACAGTAAGCCGGCACTCAAAGTAGCTTTGGATCTACCGTCAGGACTGGACTGCGACTCGGGGATCGCGAACCAACCAACGTTCATTGCCGAACAAACCGTTACATTTGTAGCCGAGAAGATCGGCTTCAAAAAAAACAACGCCGACAAATTTGTCGGCGTTGTGTCGATCATTGATATCGGCGTACCCCAAAAATTACTGGACGACCTTTTCGTCAGCAGCAATGGTGGGCGGTAACCTTGATTGGATCACATAAGGAAATTCACCGGTCAACCCTTCGACCATGAAACCCAACAAGTCGACCTTCTCTTGATCGGTGAGGTTGAGCGGTTTCATCTTGTCGCTTAACCACTCATTCCGATGCCCACCCTTGTCGTACCAATCAATGACTTCTTCCAAAGTTTGCTGGCTTCCGTCATGCATGTAGGGTGGTGACAAAGCAACATTTCGAAGGGTTGGGGTCTTGAAGGCGCCGCGGTCTTTATCTTCCTTGGTGACATCAAACCGACCTAAATCTGGCTTTGACGACTGCATCCCAACGCCCAGATTGTGGTACTGCTCGTCGGTGAAGTTGGCACCCGCATGACAGGCAGCACACTTTGCCTTGTTGAAGAACAGCACCATTCCACGCCGCGCCGAATCGCTCATCGGATAAATTTCGGTCTTCGCTTTCAACTCGGTGTACTTGGCTTTTAATTCAGGTTCCTCGTCGAGATACTCAAGATCTTCGGCGAACTGCTTCTCAAACCTTGCAACCGCATCGTAGGCGTCGTAACCCATTGGACCAGTGACCAAAGCACGCTCGAATGTTGCAATCGCCTTGCCAATGTTGTCGATGTTCACACCGTCCTCAAAGATGACATCGAACTGCTTCCGGTATCCCGAAATGCTGCTGACAGTTTTGACGCTCGCTTCGTGGGTGTTACCCATCTCGATGGGGTTAGCAATTGGACCGACCGCCTGAGCTTCGAGTGAGTCCGCTCGACCGTCCCAAAATTGCGCCCGACTGAGAATCCGGTTATAGCTGATCGGTGAGTTGCGTCCGCCTTGTTGCCCTCGGACACCCACACCGAACGCAGTTTCGGCCCCGTATCCTAACATCGGGTCATGGCAAGATGCACAGGACACTGTGTTATCACTGGATAGACGCTTATCGAAATATAGTTGGCGGCCTAGTTCGATTTTCGCGCGGGTCATTGCATTGTCGTCGGGAATATAAAGGTTCCCGCTCGCCGCACTTAGGCCTTCGGGCAGTGTCACCTGCAATTCGAGGTGATTGTCCCCGTCTGACAACCATCGGTCCAGTTCATCATTCGTCAGAAGTCCTACGCCGGGAATTCCAGCAGTCAACGAAGGATCACCGAGAGTCACTAAACTGGCATCCTGAGCTGATGCCAAGCCGCCCATCAAGAGGACGCCACCAAGGGCTACGTTTAATAAGTGAAGACGCATTCTTTAGCTCATCCTTTCAGAGTGATAGAAACGAGTCGATTCTACGAAGATTCGGGAACCGCCCGTTCCGCGAGCGATTCATCTTTCAGTCAGTTCAGGCTTTACCCATTCGGAACCATATCTCTCGGTCGCTTCTCCCCAATGAACTTTTCACCGCCTGAAAGAGTCAGACCGCAACTGACTAGCTAATTGTTAACCGAAACAGCGACCGGTCGACAACCCACCCGCTAGCAGAAACCGCTTAGGATCCACTTTCTCGCCAATCGGTGATCGAAAAGGCTGAATTCCCGAAGCCCTTATCAAAAACCTAAGAAGTGCAAAAAGTGGCGGTTTTAGCAAGCGAAATGAGGGTAATCCGGCAAAGCCAGAGGTTTTGAGTCGGCCGCTTCTGCTGTCGAAAACCGATAGGCCATGAAAAGCTTTCCGCCATTTTTCAGAAGATTCGCTCGGCAAAGGCTCATGACACGTCCAGCGTTTGACTGCGGGAGATCCCAACACCAAAAATTCAGACCACCTCGCCAATATAAAAACATTCTCCAAGCGGTATCCGTAGTTCATCCAAACCAAACGATCAACGACGTTAGACTCCCGCTATGAATTCGATTCCTGCTTACGAATGCGATCAACAATTTTTCTGCCGCTAACACTCATCGGCAGGTTGTCGAGCTCGGTGACAGTTGCGAATTTCCAAGGCTTGGGCACCCGCCATGAATCACCGGGAAAGGGCCGGTAATCCGATTCATGGATTTGCAAATCAATGCGGAATCGAGTCACTGCATGCCGAAGGGATGCCAGTTTCTCACCCGGCACAATCATGAAACCCAACTCAGCACTCAAACCATGACCCGCCTTCAAAGCTGATTCATACGACTGCTCGGTTGTCCGAGGAAAATCCCAAAGGCCTGCCCATCGTACACCCTCTGGTAACAATCGAACCAAATAGCGGGACGAGTCAATCGTTGAATCAGAAGGCTTCTCCTTGATCACGAAAGCGAACTCTCTTCGATCCTCGTAGACTACCTTCTTTACTTTCCCAGGAATCTCGCCCTGCAAACCCAACCGGTTCGCCTCACAACTTGACGCAACGGGGCAACCTTTGCAGTCGGGTTCCGTGGGCCGACAAAGAAGAGCTCCGATTTCCATTGCAGCTTGATTAAAATTTCCCGGGTTTCGGGTGGGCAGCATCGCCTCGGCAAACTTCCACAACAGTTTCGTCGCTGCGCGATCGGTGACGGGTCCACGCATGCCAATCCAGCGACTGAAAACTCTCTGCGTGTTACCCTCTAAAATTGGAAGCCTCTGCCCTTGGGAGATCGATAAGATCGCTCCAGCGGTGTACCTTCCAATCCCGGGCAATGCGATCACTTCTTCATAACTGCACGGGAACTTCGCATCGTGCTGCTCAACAATCACACGAGCAGCAGCGTGCAAAGACCTCGCCCTTCGATAATACCCCAACCCCTCCCAGTGCGCAAGAACTTCTTGTTCACTCGCTTCAGCCAACGCGTGAATGGTTGGAAATGAATCCATGAACCGATGATAATACTCGACGACTGTCGCGACTTGAGTCTGCTGAAGCATGATCTCGCTGACCCAAACTCGATACGGGGTCGAATCAGATCGCCAAGGTAAGTCGCGAGATTCTTTCTTGAACCAACCTAACAAGCCTCGCCGAACCGAAGCACGCCATTTCGAGCTGGTCCAACACTCACCATGAAGGGGCGATTCATTCGATTCTCGCCACGCAACCAAAGCGTGATCAGATTTAGAAAGACACTTTGTCGTGATATCTTTCGTTGGCTCGGAATTGGTAGGCAACACGATCAGACTCAAGATTCTTGATACCGGCGAAGAACTAACGAAAGACTCTTTTCCTCTCCGCCGCGCCGATACATCAATTCAACCTCTTCACCGGGCAAATGCTCGTTGATCGCTCGTTGCAGGTCCCGAAAATGCTTGATCTCCGTACCATTAACGTCGGTGATGATATCCCCTCGCATCAACCCCGCCGCTTCAGCAGCACTGTTCTCTTGGATACCCGTGATCTCGCAAACATCAAAATTATCAATGCACATCACACCGAGAAACCCGCCGCGTCGAAACTCAATTTGCAAACCCGGCAGGTTGTCACGAAGTATTTCAGCTCTTTCCTCAGATAAGCCCGTTCCCATCAAAATCAAAGAGGTGCGAAGAGGAACTTTGGTGAGCAGGTCGACACTGGACTCAAGTAACTTGACATACCGAAAGTCAAGGGTGTCCAGACGCTGCATCTCCGTGAGCGGTATCAAGACTGAACCATCGATCTCGGCATCAACAAGAATCAGCGAACGAAGATCGGGCAATTGGCTGACTTCCGCTAAAACAGCAGCCTGTGCCGCGCCGCCCTCAACTCGTGCATTGTCGTAACCATCGAGCCACTCAAGCCACTGAAGGGCACTAAGGTCTCGGTTCCATCCATCACCAATCTCAACCAACATCCTCTGCCGACTTTGGGCGCCGATTGCAAAATCGGCGAGTCCAACAAAAACGCCCGCCTGAACCAAAGCCCGCCTAGCTTGGCGACTTCGATGCTTCTTCACCTCGGCTAAAGCACCGCGGGCAATGGAAGCCGGTCGCCCAATCGACTGAGTCGATAACTCACCTAAACGCTCGAAGGCGCCGCCATCAGAACGAGGCGGAACAGCAATCGCGATCTCGATCATCGCAGCGGCCGCTCTCTCAACCACTTCCAGGTCACCTTTTCGAATCGCAGCAGCGAGCGAGTCCACAACCCTGGGGCCAGCCGAGACCAATCGTTTACTGGCCAATTCACGACGAAGGTAATGCTCATTTGCCAGTTGCTCTACCCAGTAACTGACAGACTTACCTTCAATGTCCTGCTCAATCCCCCCTGAACCTGCTGTTCCCTTGGCTGTCGTTGAGCGATCTTCGGATTGAGTCAAACCCTGAGCCATGCCCGTTACTGCGCAGCAGAACACCAAGGCACCCACTGATGCGATTTGGTTCATCGAACCCCAGAGTGCATTGACCCGATCCCTGCTGGATCCGTGCTGAGTATTCTTTCGACTCATTGACCTCTTCTCCAAAACTTTCAGCAGTCACTTTTGCCGAAGCGACGACGCTGCGTTGCCGTTCACACGCCTAATCCTAACGTTTTCTATCTTTGCTTGTTTGCCAACCCCGCCAATGTCACCACTTGGGTTGACCCCGTTTCACCCTGCCAAGAGCCGAAACCTCGCGATCTAAGCGATCACTGCCAAAGCTAGATCGATAAGCGGGCAAACGCTCTCAGGATCAGTGTACGAGACATGGCGATCCTTGGCGGCGCAATTTGCATTCAAACGCAGAGAAACGCAGAGAAACGTTTGTTGCAGCATCCAGTGGAAGGCGTCGCCCTTTTTCGTCCGCTGCAACGCGACCACGCATCAGCGGGTAAGCCCACCTGCTGAACCCCTCGCAACACTTCTGTAAATCCAGTTACCTAAGCACACTGAGAACTGCCCCGAAAATCCTCAACGCGTTTGGAAATCCGCAGCGCAATTGGAAATCCGCACCGCACTTGGAAATCCGTACCGCACTTGGAAATCCGTACCGCGACTGGAAATCCGCAGCGCGACTGGAAATCCGCAGCGCGACTGGAAACAGAAGGCCACTGGAAACTAAGATTCCATCAAGCAAGGCAAACAACGCAGCTAAAAGCACCAATCAACTCAAACTACGTTCAACCCGAGTCTTTCCGCCTTAACCACGAACTTCTTATCAATCACTGACCCTGTGAGCAACCTGCGACAGTTACCAGACTCTGCGGAACCTGAATCGCAGTGCAATCGCTAGGATCGAATCGTTGCAAGCACTTGGCCAGTCGCAATCTGCTCACCCACAGCAACCTTGATGCTGTCGACAACACCGTCCACCGGTGAAGCGATCTCCATCTCCATTTTCATGGCTTCGAGAATCAGGATTGGTTCCCCTGATTTCACCCGATCCCCGGGCTTGGTCAGTAGCTTGTAGACGGCACCAGGCATTTGCGAAGTGACTTCCGAGGTGTCTCCGCCCGAAGCTGTCAACGAGCCACCGGATTGCCCACCAGCCTGAGGCTTGATTCCAACACGATAAACACGCCCTGCAACGGTCACCATGTTGCCCTCAAATGCCATGGAGACATTTTTCCCGTCAACCGAAACGACATACTCAGCAGGCTGACCAGCTACCGGGGCGGTCGCAGCGGATTGCTCCGGTGCAGCATCAGGATCAATCTTCCTTACCCCCACCTCTGCCTCACCCTTGAGAAAACGAATACCTTTTTCTTTGCAAGTCGCCGCGATAAAGATGTTCTCATCAGTGATCGGTAATTCCTCATCCTGAAGCACCTTGGTCGCAGCAGGTATACCTTTGGAAGCATCCGCGTCATTCAGGACTAAAACTTTTTCGGTTGTCGGCGGCAGCTCCAACTGTTCTTCCGCCAATTTGACAATCGCTTCGTCCGGCGGAACGGGCGTCTTTCCAAAATAACCCAGCACCATTTTGCCGTAAGGCTCGGCAATCTTCTTCCAAGGTCCAAACATCACATTGTTGAATGCTTGCTGAAAATAAAACTGCGATACCGGAGTCACCGAGGTGCCGAAGCCTCCCCTGCGCACCACATCACTCATTGCCAAAATGATCTCTGGATATTTCTCCATGATCCCATTATCACGCAGCATTTGCGTGTTGGCGGTTAAAGCTCCACCGGGCATCGGACTCCAGGGGATCAATGGTTCTACGGCTGTCGCCTCCGGCGGCAAGAAATAATCCCGCATGCAGTCCTTGAAAACCTCTTCGGCCTCGCGAACCTTTTCAACGTCCACGTCGAGCTCGTATTCACTATTGCGCAGGGCATGCCACATAACGAGAACATCCGGCTGACATGTCCCGCCACTGCAGGGTGCCATCGACAGGTCAATCGCATTGGCCCCAGCGTCCAGTGCAGCCTTGTTGGCAAGGACGCTGACGCCCGCCGTTTCGTGAGTGTGAAAGTGTATGAACGCATCCGATGGCAAGATCTTCCTCGCCTCTCGAATCGTGTCGTAAACCTTGGAGGGCACAGCTGTCCCCGAAGCGTCTTTAAAACAGACGGCATCAAATGGAATACCGGCATCAAGAATCTTTTGCAACGTCCCGACGTAAAATTCTGGATCGTGCGCTCCATGACAGCCCGGCGGCAGCTCCATCAGAGTCACACAGACTTGATGCTTTAGCCCCGCATCAGCGATGCACTGACCGCTATAGATTAAGTTTTCGACATCGTTAAGTGCATCAAAATTGCGAATGGTCGTCATGCCGTGTTTTTTAAATAAATCAGCATGCAACTTGATGATATCGCTGGACTGCGAATCTAAACCAACAACGTTCACTCCCCGAGCCAGCGTCTGAAGATTGGCGCTCGGCCCAGCGGTTTCTCGAAACGCATCCATCATGTCGAATGCATTTTCGTTGCAATAAAAATACAACGACTGGAACCTCGCCCCACCACCTGCTTCGAACCAGGATATCCCGGCATCTCGAGCAGCTTCGACCGCAGGCAGAAAATCTTTTGTGAAAACTCGGGCTCCATAGACAGACTGAAATCCGTCACGGAACGCGGTGCACATGAATTGAATTTTTTTCTTTGTCACGTTTGTCGTCTTTCCAAACAGAACTCGATTTCACACAGATTGCGAAGGTGAAAATTAGGTTAATACCGACCAAAGTACACCCGCTGCAATCGCTGACCCAACAACGCCGGCAACATTCGGAGCCATTGCGTGCATCAATAGAAAGTTGTGTTGATCCTCTTGCTGACCAACCATCTGAACCACTCGTGCAGAATCGGGTACAGCGGAGACACCCGCAGCACCAACAAGTGGGTTGATTTTATCCTTTAAAAACAAATTCATCGTTTTCGCAAACAAAACGCCACTGGCTGTGGCAATCGCAAACGACAACGCACCCAGGAAGAAAATCCGCAGTGACTCAGGCTTCAAAAAGGTATCCGCCTGCGTACTGGCGCCAACTGAAAAACCAAGAAGGATCGTCACGATATCGATCATCGATGTCCTTGCCGTCACCGCCAAACGCTCGGTCACCATGCTTTCTTTCAACAGGTTGCCAAAGAATAACATTCCCAGCAAAACCACCGCACCGGGAGCGATCATTGTTGAAATCAAGAATGCCGCAACAGGAAAAATGATTTTCTCTCGCTTGCTTACTTTCCTGGGCGGAGCCATTCGAATCAGGCGTTCTTTACGCGTGGTCAACAGCTTCATGATCGGTGGCTGGATCACCGGCACCAATGCCATGTATGAGTAGGCAGCAATGGCAATCGCGCCAAGTAAATGGGGTGCTAATTTGGCCGCCAAGAAAATCGCTGTCGGCCCATCGGCACCACCGATGATCCCAATCGCTCCCGCCTCGGGAAAGGTAAAACCGAGACACAAAGCCCCAAAGAAGGTTAGGAAAACACCCATCTGCGCCGCTGCCCCGAGCAACACCAACTTGGGATTAGAGAGCATCGTTGAAAAATCGGTCATCGCTCCAATACCAAGGAATATCAGGGGAGGGTAAATCCCATGCTCAACTCCCGCATACAGATAACTCAGTACGCTTCCAGCAATGTACTGAACCGTCCCATCCTCTGTAATGATCCAGCTTTCACTGTCATAAACACTCAGTGACATGCCGGGAATCATGGGAATATTGCCAACAACCGCTCCCATACCAATCGGAACCAACAGCAGTGGTTCGTAATCTTTGGTAATTGCCAGCGCGATAAACACCACGCCGATCACAATCATGATCAGATTACCGAACGTCATCGACGCAAATCCGGTCGTCTGTAAAAACTCAGTAAAAATATCCATCGTTAGCTTTCGTTCCGACTAACTTTTGCCGCGATTATCAAAGATCTGTTTTACTATTTCGCCGACTGCCCGCCAGATGCCTGCCGCTGAAATTCCGTGTGTAACACAAACCCAATGGCGGCGAGTAATTCCATCTCCGTGTCCTCATCGTCTGCCTCATTGGAGATCGCCCGATGCTCTTCCACCTCAGGCCAAACACGTCCGACCAAAGCTAACACTTTGGGAAGTGATGCAATGAAGAGGCTGAGGAAAATGAGCACAAGAAAAACTATCAAAAGCCCCACGATGGCAATGATCAGTCCTTGATGAAGGTCACCTTCTTCGAAGGTCGTTGGAGCGGCTTGCAAAAGAATTGCTGGAACTTGCGTTATCATGTCTTCAGTAAGTCAATAGCTTCGAATGAATGGAACCCGTGATCAAGGAATTGAGAAATCAGGCGATGAGTGACCTTGCCGATCAGACAACAAGAACAAGCGACTGCATCTTAGGTCTGGTTCAAGGTGACACAGGGCCCGTTCTCTCGTTGAATCGACGCGCATCCATCAATGGAAAAATTATCAAATGTTTCGGTTCCCAAAAACAATCAAATCTCATAATAGCCTGACAAAATCATCCATTGGTTCAGTAACATCGGATCCTGCCCCCCCCTTTGCAAAGTCGTCCTCAACGGTTGCTAACAACGCAACCCTGGATGACAGGGCCAGCGGTTCCAATCACTTGGCAAAGAAACATCGATCGATCCCAATCCCCTGAATCCAGATCAGCAAATTAGCCTGTTCGGTGCAACAAAGCTTCAGCTTGATCCTTACATGCTGGATATCCAAGACACGTTGCCGCAAGTAATGAACAGCATCAAGGCTGCGATCGCCACAACCCATGCCATGCGGGAAAATAATGCTGACTCAACGGGCGACGGAATGATCAGTTGAAGCCCTTCTTGGCGTTCTCTGACCCTCTGCCCCGGATCGATTGACATCATTTCGCTGCATCGGTTCGAAAATGCAGTTGGAGCTTTACGCCCATTCCCACACTCTTGGTTCAACGTGCTCGGACATTCGAGTTAGGAATCAATGCGTAAAAAGCCATGAAATGCGTTCCCCAGATACCGATTGCATCAGTCGATGGATACCTTCCAAAGACCAGATCTGCAGTGCATTTCCAGAAGACGCGATCATGCCCCTCAGCCACATTCCTCATTCGAATGAAGACCCTCGAAGCTTTTGCCCCTTTGGTCAGGCAGAAGAATATCCAATCAATGGCAACTCATCATCCCCCGATAGGCGATTAGAGGCGGAATATTGCCAACAATGAGAAAAACACTTTAGCAATTTGCATCCACCAATTGGCCGATCAAGCTGCTGGTCCCCAAAGGTCAATCGTCGATGAACTTCATCGGCAGCGACCTAGCAAGGCTCCACTGGGTCGTGAACTCCAAAAAACCGACACAATCACGATCACAGCTTGCTCGGTCGCGCACCACTCGACTCCGCGGTCGGTTGCCCAGCCATCAGGCCACCACGCCTTTCACTCCAGAAAAAAGCAGAGACAGTACCGCAACACCTTGACAAGCAACCGTCCCCCCTCACTTGGTGCAGGACGTGTTTTTTCGCCCTCCGCAAATCAATTTCCGGATAGTCAGAGCAGATGCAGAACCGACTTAAATCACACCAGCCGGATCGCATTTTTTTCTTGCGCTACTGGCCCCCAAAGACCTGGCCCCCAAAGACCTGGGTTCAAGCATAAGCACTCGAGGTCGAACTCTCTGCACCCAGTTGGCTCAGACCTCCGAAAGTTCGGGGACTCGGAAACCCGCATTGTTATCGTCTTTCAGCAAAGCATTTGCCTCATCCGCAAAATCGCCGGTGTGGGTTTCTGTCTTGGGATCGAATGTAAGCCATGGACCAACCGTGTATTGCTCCTTGTCTTCCGGCAGCCCGACACCATCTCGCATGATTTCATGCAACTTCATGAAGTGGTCAGCCGCATCGGTGTTGTCCCCGAAGGCACCCGCCTTGGCGTTAAACGGTACTTTCTGCCCAAGTCGATAAGAGTTGTTGATCAAATGCCCGAGGACGCAGCCGTAATGAGCATCTTCGACATTACCGTTGGCCATACTCGGATCTCCCGCACGAACCGCTGCGATGAAGGCTCCCCAATTTCCACCCGGTGTGACACTACCGCGCGGCACCTCGAGTGGCTCCGCTTTCTTTTCGCCCGGCCTTAGGATCTGATATCGCCCCTCTCCGGTGATCTTGCTCCCGTCTTCCAAGTAGTATTCGTTAAAAACTTCTCGTTTATAACCTTCGTAATTGACGTTTCGCACGTTGAACATTACCTGCTGCCCATTAGGAAATTCAGCAAGACCGAACATGGTGTTGGGTGTCTCCCCCTGGTCCTCCCAATTGAAGCGACCACCGATAGCCATGACCCGAACGGGATGCGTCTGATCCGGGTTCAACGCCCATCGAGCAACATCAAGTTGATGTGTGCCCTGATTGTTAAGATCGCCGTTTCCGGTCTTCCAAAACCAATGCCAATCATAGGGGTGATAGTTATCGTGGTAATCACTGATCACCGCGGGGCCTTTCCAAAGATCCCAATCAAGATTAGCCGGCGGTGGACCAATGGGCTCGTGACCGATCGATCCACGTGGCTTGCAACAGTAGCCATAGGAAATCTTCAACGGTGGAAGATCACCGCGATGCAACGCCTCGTGCAGTCCGGCAATCCCGGCATCACTTCGACGCTGAGTTCCGTGCTGAATAACAACCCCATATTTCTTCTGCGCCTCCACGGCGATTCGGCCCTCACCCACATCGTGGCTCATTGGTTTCTCGACATAGACATGTTTGCCCGCCTGCGCCGCCCAGATTGTCATCAGTGAGTGCCAATGATTGGGCGTGGCGATCGAGATAGCATCAACGGAAGGATCTTCCAAAACCTTCCTAATGTCTCGAGCCTCCTTGGTGGCAAAATTTCCTTCGCTGCGTTTCTCCAAACCGCTCATCGCACGAGCCCGAACACGATCGTCCGGATCAATCACATAGGCAACTTCGACGTTGGACTGACCCAACCAACCACTCAGATGGGACTGCCCCCGCCCATTTAATCCAGCGACAGCAATTCGAACCCGTTCGCTGGCGCCGTTCACCTGCCCTGAGGCTCGCGTGCCGTTAATCATGAAAGAACCTCCGATTGCAGAGGTTGCTTTTAAGAAGGAACGCCGCGATGGTTGAGCCGGTGGTGTTTTCTTCAAGGTCATGACAGTCTCTTCTAGCGGTTCTAAAGTCAGGTTAGGAAGTCTCGATTCCTCCTCGCGGACGCTGATCCTCATGCGATGGGACAGCGACCGGAAAGTATTCGAATCCCCAATATAACGGTTCACGAACACCATCGCAGCATCGAGCCATCTTGGGATTGATCATGAGGTCACCGCACCTGACCTCAAGTGATGCGTCACCGGATCCTTCGCCAAAGTTCATCAAATGCCCCCACGACAAGGACGAGACTTTCGCATCGTTTGAGTGGTTGACTTGAACCGGGCAACTCAATTTTTCTCATCCAAAACCGTCGGGATCGCGTTTTTGCTTGAATTTAGAAACAAGAAATCCCGTGTTAGGATGGAGGGATCGATATGGGAAAGTTCTGGGTTTGTGTGATTCCCATCCTTCACCTTCGAAAAAAAAACGACGAATCATCCACTCGCCGCCGACTTTACGGTGACAAGGAGGGAAGTTGACGTAAGAATTTCTCTCACCCCCTCCTAAACCAGTTGGCTAAAGATCATGGCAAAGAAAAAACACGCCGCCTCCAGCGAAGACAAGAAAACGAGCAGTGACACACCCAATTTTGAGAACTCACTCTCGGAAGTCGAGCAGATCGTTTCCAGGCTCGAGAGCGGCAGCTTGGGACTTTCTGAATCGCTCGAACAGTACGAATCGGGTATCCGACAACTCAAGCACTGTCATCAAATCCTCGATGCGGCCGAACAAAAAGTCAGCTTATTGGCAGGATTTGACGCCGACGGCAACCCAATCGAGGAGTCGCTCTCTGCTCAAGCAGCCACGCGTGGATCCAGTCGCAAGGCCTCGGTTTCAACCACCAACAAGAGCCGGGATGAGGACGATGCCGAAAATCAGGACGCTGAAGCACTGTTTTAGTTAGCGATCCAATGAAGTGTCTCTGAGCATAAAACAGCTCGCTTTCAACGCAAAAGACGTCAAGTTAATGAATCCTGCGCCGACTCCCACCCCTTCGTCTGAGGATCCGACAGGTTTTGCAGACCTACGGCCAAGCATTGAGTCGGCACTTGCTTCAGCCTGCCAATTCAATGAGGGCTGCCCGAGTCGACTCGGGGATGCAATGCGTTACGCTGTTTTGGCGCCCGGTAAACGGCTTCGCCCCGCTTTGGTTTTGATGGCAGCGGAAGCGTGTGGTGGTGAGATGGATTCGGCAATGCCAGGTGCGGTGGCAGTCGAAATGATTCATGCCTATTCGCTCATCCACGATGATTTACCCGCCATGGATGATGACGATTTAAGGCGAGGCCGCCCAACCTGCCACATTGAATTTGATGAACCCACCGCGATCCTCGCTGGAGATGCATTGATCGCGGAGGCTTTCTCGCACCTCGCTAACCAGATCGAGGATCCAAATCGAATCGTCGAGGCGGTGCGCACGCTCTCCAAAGCTGCTGGTGCTGCTCATCTGGTCGGTGGCCAGGCGGATGATCTTGCGGCTGAGCGAGATGGAAAGGATGAGATCAATCAAGACGTCAAACTTGCCTCCAAAGCATTTACGAGTGATTCAATAGCAGCAGACCTGGCTTTTTTAGAATCCATTCACCATCGAAAAACGGGTGCATTGATCGCAGCCTCTCTCGATCTCGGTGCAATACTGGGGGGAGGAACAAACGATCAACGAGACGCTCTTGCTCAATATGCCTCACTTGTGGGCCTGGCGTTTCAGGTCGTGGATGACCTTCTCGATTTCACCTCTGACGCTGAGTCGATGGGAAAACGCACGGGGAAGGACGCAGAGAGAGGAAAATTGACCTACCCCGGATTGCTCGGAATCGAGGGAGCCCAGCAACGCGCGGACCAGTTGATTATTGAGGCGAAGCGGCAAATTAGCGTTTTCGAGAATCGTCAAAGGCGGTTATCATGTCTAGCTACCTATGTCTTGGAGCGAAGTCATTGAATGCGTCTACCCCCCGGCAACCAAAGCAAACCGTCGGCCCCCATCCGATTTTGGCCTCTCTCGATAGTGCCGAACCTCTCAAATCATTTTCGCCCAGCCAATTGGAGTCAGCAGCTGCTGAGATCCGAGATGTCCTGTGCAACCTACTCTCGACCCGAACGGCTCATTTCGCTTCCAATCTTGGCGTGGTTGAGCTCTGCCTCGCTCTTCACTGTGAATTTGATTTCCGGTACGACCGGCTGATTTGGGACACCGGTCACCAAATCTACCCACACAAACTGGTCACAGGCCGTTACCACGAATTCCCGGGAATTCGCACCAGTGGCGGATTGATGGGATATCCCAACCCTCATGAAAGCCCCTACGACCTTTTCATGACAGGACATGCTGGCAGCAGTGTCAGCACGGCAGTAGGACTTCGAAGCGGGGACGTTCTCTCGGGGGAATCCGACCGACGCACGGTGGCCGTCATCGGTGACGGAGCATTCCCGAGTGGTATTGTCTTCGAAGCGATGAACAATGCCGGTGAACTACAAGACGATCTGACCATCGTCCTCAACGACAACAAAATGTCCATCTGCCCACGAGTTGGATCCGTTGCATCGTACTTGGATCGACTTCGCGACAACCCTTTCTACACCGGTTTAAAAAGCGAAGTGATTCGCCTCCTTGATCGCGTGCCGATGTTTGGCGACCCAACGGAACGCTTTTTGGCGCAAACCAAAGAAGCGCTCAAAGCTGGATTTTTGGGAGGTATGCTTTTTGAGGAACTCAACATTCGCTACATCGGACCAATCGATGGTCATGACATTAGCTTGGTGCGAAAATACTTGGCGATGACCCGCGAAATGAAAGGCCCGGTCCTGCTTCATGTGGTCACCGAAAAAGGGCACGGTTACAAGCCCGCCGCTGATGATCCCGTCTTCTTCCACACACCTCCAGCGTTCCAGGACAATGACGGTCAGGCGATACCGCAGAAAAGTGAGGGACTTCCGCCCTACACACAGCATGCTCGCGAAGCAATCCGAAAACACATGGCCAGTGACAAACGTGTCACCGTCATCACTGCTGCGATGTGCCAAGGGAACAAACTGGAACCAATTCGAGAACAGTTCCCCGAGCAATTTTTTGATGTGGGGATTTGTGAGTCACATGCGGTCGCGTTTGCCGCTGGTCAATGCAAGACCGGCTCACGACCCATCGTGGACATCTACAGCACCTTTCTTCAGCGAAGCTTTGACCAGATCTTTCAGGAGGTCGCTCTCCAGGACCTTCCCGTCGTCTTCATGCTCGATCGTGCGGGCCTGACGGGTCCCGATGGACCGACACACCATGGATTATTCGACATTAGCTACATGCGGGTCTTCCCAAATATGATTTGCATGGCCCCCGCCTACGCTGCGGAAGTCGAACCCATGCTCGATTTTGCCCTCAAGCAAGATCACCCATGCAGTATGAGATACCCCAAAGCCTCGGCCTCCGACGCCAACCATCAACCCTCCGAAATCGAACTCGGCAAAAGCGAAACCATTCGCCACGGAACAGATGGCACGATTGTTGCCTTTGGAGCGATGTTGGAAAATGCAATCGCTGCTGCCGAACTGCTCGAAGGAGAATTAGACGTCAGCGTGATCAACGCCAGATTCGCCAAACCAATGGATTCCGAGATGGTTCGGGAAACATTAACTCGAGACAAGTTTGTTCTCACCGTTGAAGAAGGCACGATCCTCGGTGGATTCGGATCGGCGTTTCTTGAATCAGCGGTTGCTCAGAAATTGGATACCCGAGCAGTACGAACCATTGCACTACCTGACAAATTCATCGAGCATGGAAACCGCAACGAACTGCTGCACCAAAACGGCCTCAGCGCTGAACAAATCGCGGATGCTTGTCGTGAATTTGCCGCTTGCTCCTCAAACTAGATAAATGGGCAATGCCTCGTGGTTCGATCGCATGCGGTCACCTCATTATCCCAGATGGGAAGGGTTCACGGGATCCTAATCATACCCCATATCGGTTCAAAACTGACGATCCATCGAGTCACATAAGAGATCTCAGCCATGCCTCCCGAATCATTACCGCCTTGGATGCATGACCCGAGTGTGCGACCCCGAGTGGTGATTCTTGGAGCTCCTGATCGCGAGCGGGTTCAAGCTGAACTGAAACGTCTTCGTCCGGCCATCGCACGCCATGCCGAGATCATCGCGGAAGACCTTTCCTTTCGTTACGTTTTCGAAGATGGTCAGCAAGATCTGGTGATCGTTCTCGGTGGCGACGGCTCAATCTTACAGGCAGCCAGGCAGATGGGCCGTCACCAGACCCCGGTCTTAGGAATCAATTGTGGCCGATTAGGATTCTTGGCAGATTTAGCACCCGATGATTTCCTTGAAACCTGGCCCAAGCTCACCCAGGGTGCTTTCGAAGTCGTCGATCACCTGATGCTTCGTACCAGCCTGATTCATGATGGCACCGTTACCGCTGAACAACTTGCCCTCAACGAGGCAGCCGTTCTTGGGGGGCCACCTTATCAAATTCTTGATATCGACCTGTACGCCGATGGGCACCTTGCAACTCGCTATCGTTGCGACGGGCTAATTGTCGCAACGCCTGTTGGATCGACTGCGCAAAATCTCTCCGCCGGCGGCCCAATATTACGTCGACACCTCCAAGCAATCGTGCTCTCCCCCATCAGTCCCCACACCCTGACCTATCGACCTCTTGTTGATTCTGCGGACACGCAACTTGAACTAACCGTTGATGAGCCGAACGAATCGACGAGCATTGTGGTGGATGGTCGAGTCTTAGGCAAACTGTCACCCGGAGACCGAGTAAAGATCCAGAGAGCAGAGGAGACCTTTCGGATGCTCTCGGTGCGTGGAAGAGACGATTACCGTGTGCTCCGCGAAAAACTAGGCTGGGGTGGTTCCGTACCATCAAATCGGTAGCATCCTCTCCCCAAAAAAGTGCCTGCGTCCTTCAAGGCCCTTTTGAGATCAAGGTAACTAAACACACCATCTCGCTTGCTGAAGAAGAAAATCGGATCAATCAAGTAGGTTAGCTGGCAGTCAGCTGGCAGCATGACGCACAATCGAGAATCCGTTACGGCGTTTTAGCTTCCTGCGTTCTGGAGTTGCTGACAAATCTCTCCAGCACAGAGCACCTCAGCCTCATTAATCGGGATCTCAATCTGACATCCAAACACTGTCATTCAATGGCGAAGGAAAACGCCCTCGTATTGACAGCAAATTGGAAAACCATCACCCCTTCAAGAAATTCCCCGCCGGAAAACCCTGCCGTTTTGATGCAACCCAAGTTTTGAAAACGGGAATTCCCCTTGCCGTAAATCCGGAGATCTGACAACCTCGCTAATCGTGAAACTCGTCCACTTATCGCGTTGGGAGCGTGCAGTCGTGAGCCGCATCAAAGCTAATCTCCTCATCATTCACTGCATCATCACCTTGGGACTCCTGAATCACTCTCAGGCGGAACCGGTCGCAAAAGGGGAGGGTCACTTGCTGCGTTACAAGATGCAGGAAGGTGATCAACTTCACTATGAAGTGACTCATGCCGCAAAAACGAAAACACGGATCCGTGGCGAAGAGGACATTTCTCAGGTCCACACCACCAGTCAGCGACACTGGAATGTCGTTCAAGCCGAAACCAACGAATTTAAGTTCGAGCATATCCTCGACGCGGTTGCCATGACCCAGCAGCAGGGAAACCAAGGCGAATTAAGATGGGACAGCCAAGTCGACACCGAGACACCCAAGGTCTTTGGGCGGATTGCTGAACAAATCGGACAGCCACTCTCCACCATTACCGCCAGCAAGACAGGTGAAGAACTGAAGCGTGAGGCAGATACCGGAACCAAAACATCCTTAGGAATGGGTTCGCTCACACTGATGTTTCCAGAAACGCCGATCCAAGTTGGCGAGTCATGGTCAACACCACACGAGGTGAAAACACGAACCGACAATGGAGTGGTCAAGCTGATTAAAATCCGGCAACTTTACACACTTGAAAAAGTTCAAACGGGAGTCGCTTTCCTCAGAGTTCGAAGCCAACCTTTAACACCGATCAATGAAGAATCAGTTCGTGCTCAAGTGGTTCAACAACTAAGCAATGGCACGATTCGCTTCGACATCGATAACGGCAGAATGCTGAGCAAGCAACTTGATTGGGACGAAACTGTGATTGGTTTCCAAGGCGCAAACAGCCTGATGGAATATCGCGCGCGATTCACGGAGCGACTCGTTAGTAACGCCTCATTAAATACACGACGTTAAATCATTCGAGAAACGCACCCAGATGGCATCGGGGATCAAAGCCTGCGGAGTGATGATTGCCATGCCTAAAACCACTAGGCAGTGATCTTATTGCTCTCGATTCATGACTCCAGTAGGACGCAAAGTGTCTCCTGCGTGCCGAACTTTCAATTCCCTGAACGGGGCAATGCCATCAAGCCTCTTCGTCATCGTTGACTCCGTCAGATCAAGGCATCTCAAAACGGCCCGACGTGGAACCTGCTGATCTTTCTGCCGCTAACGATTGCGGCTAACTGCAACAATCTTGGTCGTTACCGGTTGCCTCGTAACTTTCCATAGATGGGATTTTCTTCGTGAGCACAGAACATTGATAAATCGCTGCGATTGCGGCAATTTGAAGACTTGCGTAGGCCAGCGGAGGAATCGATCTTACGCCTTGAAGAAAGAAACTGATCCAATGACTTTCTCTCGCACGTTCTTGTATTAGCACCTCGGCAAGAGATGGCTTGACCTCCCAACTGGAAGTGTGCTCCCAGCCTTTCGATGTCTTTCTCCAGCCGTTGGGTCGAACCGAAGTGGTGCGACGCGGTGGAAGATAAACCAGCTCGGCAACCGGTGGAAGTTCACTCGTGGAAAGCATTGGGTTGTTCACCTGTTCGGCTATTCCACCTAACGCATGAAAATGCTGCAGCTTGAGCTCAGTCTTCTCAGCACGAGCTTCACCCAAAGACTGCGGTACTCGTTGAGTCACTTGCATTTGGTGCAGGCCGAACCAAAGTGCCAAGAAAGCACAGCAGAGAATCAAGTTGTTCCGCGCTGCGCGAAAAAACCAATTTACCCACGCCGACTTAAACCTAAGAGGAAATTGCATGCCTTGGCGGTAGTGCAAATGCAGCGCCCATCGCTCAGCGATTCTTCCTCGCAACCGCAGTTGCTCGAAAATTTGATCCTAAAACAAAAGCAAAATATTACCCGACCTCGATTCGATGTTGCGGAAACGCATCACTTGTCGCGATGCGGGTTGTTTTCATGATACATCCAGCATGAGTAAAAACTTTACCGAATCCTTTTGGTGAACACTGCGCTGGATCGCCACCATCACCGGTGAGACAAAGCGATTTGAAGACGAAACCCTATGAAATTTTGGCGGCGTGATCTTCAAACCATGGCAAGAATTCAAAACAGACGCCACAGAGCCAAGAAGCAATCGGATTAATACGATCTAAGAATTTCTCAAAAGTTCTAATTTACGATCGGATAAAGCTTGGATACTGAGCTAGGCTCTTACTGTTAACGTTATTGACCGAGCCACAATGCACGCCTCCAAACGGTTTCACAAAGTCACCTTTTTGATCGCTCGCATGAAAGCTATTTTTCTCCAATCCGTGACTTGCACGTAAGAGCAATACCTAGAGCGAGGGTCAAGCCAACCTCACATTCAATTCAACGGGTCGCTGGCGTTTGCTGACGAATACATCACCGAATCGTCAGCAAACGCAGCGTCTCATAAGCTAACTGGCAATCTGCGAATCAACCACAACCGATGCTTCAACAACTCGGTGCTGCCCATCAAGCTCCATCCGCTCGTCAAAGGTGACTCGCATTGCTGACCAGAGTGCGCGGACAAAATGGCCGTAGGGATCAGCGGAATTAGCTGGTGCAATCGTTTGCGCCAAGCATCTAAAGAGTTTTCGGCAAAAGACAACCGGATGTTGTTTTAAGTTGCATTAGTTGCACGCTTCCAATTGCGTCTTCTCTGGCCGCTGAAAGATCAAGGATCAATACCCGTGCATCATCCCACGTAAATCCCAGGATGGGCAATCAGCAGCTTGGTTCAATCCGCTTAGATCGAATAGGCCTTCCGGAATGAAGCGATATCTTTCTTGCGTCCCAAGATCATCAATTCATCGTGTTTGGCAATCGTCTCATCCGCACCTGGATTGAATGTGAATTCACCCTGTGGTGACTTGATCGCGATGACGAGTAAGTGATGTAAACGATGGGCTTGCGTATCCTCAATTCTCATCCCGATCAGCCCGGACTCGGCTCCCACTCGCAACTCATCTAACTCGATATCAGAATTCGCATTTTCATCAACCAAGCGAATCAACTGCGCAGTAGTGGGTCGCGTAATGAGCCTTCCCATTTGCCGGGCACCAACGACCGTGGGCATTACCACGGTGTCAGCACCGGCTTGGAGCAATTTTTTTTCGGTCGTCTCACGCTCAGCTCTCGCAATGATTCGAACGTTAGGATTCAGTTCCCTCGCGGTAAGAGTAATGAACACACTCTCGGCATCATTGGGAAAAGTGCTCACTAGCACTCCAGCTTTCACTAGTCCCGCCTGCCTGAGCGTCGATTCTTCCGTCGCATCCCCAAGCAAAGAAAGAAAACCATCTGCGGTCGCCTCAGCAATCGACTCAATACTTGAGTCGACAACAACGCACTGCTTACCCTGACGCCGCAGTTCAAAAGCGAGTGTCTTTCCCATCCTGCCGTAGCCGCAGATTACCGCGTGCCCCGCAAGCAATTTGATACCTTTCGTCATTCTTTGCCTTCCAAGAACATGCTCCAATTCCCCCTTAACCATCATTTGAAATAGCCCAGTGAAGGTGTACACCGATGCGGTGACACCTGCCAGAATCACGAACAGCGTAAGTATCTGCGTCGGCTTTGGAAGCGAGGATGTCGCCTCTCCGTAACCAACTGTCGAGATCGTAATGGTGACCATCCAGATCGCATCAATCCAACCATAGCCGCCGATCCAGCGATAACCCAAAACCGACAACACAAAGACAACGCAAAGAACCAATCCTCCTCTTCTGATTCGTTCGAGCGGTGTTCGTGCCATGGACCTAGTCACACTGAAAATCAATAGTAGTAGAAGGATGCGTCAAACATTCGAGGTAAGCTGAAATTGGACGCAATCAAAATCCCATCAACGCAGTTTTCAATACCAGGGGCATGCCCTCCTTCAAAATTCACGGTGAATTCAAGAGAAGGTGATTGATAACGCGATCAGGCAGAATCCATGCTATCCGAGCCAATGAAAGTTCTGCTGAACAACGCCGAATTCCGGTTACAAAGCGAACCATCTTTTTCCGAAAAAACGAACACGAAAGAACATCGAGCAAAAAAAGAATCGCTCACTTAAGTTGCTTCTTCCCAAACAAGATTCACTGCCAAACAGCATGCGTTGCCAGCGACGAAAGGAATCGCCATCGAGTCAATAAGTGCTTTCATTTAATCGCTGAAGATAAAAAACCCGAGGCTGCGTCAATGCAACACCTCGGGTCTTGAAGAATCAAAAAAGAATCTCGGTTCCGCGGGTTTGATTTGCGCACTTGATCAAAATGACCAAAGAATGCAACGCGACTCCTGAGAGTCTCCGCTTGCAAGACGTCCTTCGCAAATGACCGAGTCTATTCTTTTCACTCCTTGTGCAAATTGTGACAGGCTTTACAGTTCGCTGCCTTCGTCAGAGCCTTGCCGGCATCTGCTTCACCAGCAACGACAGCCTTACTTGCTTTGACCAAAGCCGAAGTAAGTTTCTTCCAGCTATCTGCTTCACCTTTTTTTGCTTTGTTCTTAGAGAGGGAGACTAGCATCGCATGCAGTTTTGCTTTCTCCTCATCTGAAGCGTCACCACCAGCGACCTTCTTTAGCAAGCCACCTTTGAACGCAACCTTCATGACATCCTTAGTGGCATGCTTCGACTCCTCTCCCTCTTTGGCTGTTGCGGGGGCAGCGACGAAGGCGGCAGTCATTGCGGCCAAGATAGTGACAGCAGCGATTTTTCTCAACATTAGACGCGTCTCTTAGAATCTGGTTTAATCGAATAGCTCGGCAGACATACCCGAGCGCTGGCACAAAGATATTAAACGTTCAGTCGAGAAGCCAGAAGAACTTTTAAAAAAAAGCCCCCTCCAATGGACCATGACTTTTGGAGCAAGACTTCCAAGATATCGCACGTCAGCCCCAATCAACGTCACGGGTCTATCCGTTCCACCAGATTCTCCAGCGTTCGCCGAACTGATGCCCGCTTTGCCACCCGCAAGAAACGGAAACCGCGACCACTCAAATGCTAAAAAAACAGCTTATTTTATCTCCCTTGGTTCTTCGAACTGCGGATCAAGTGAACAACACTATCGTTGCTCAGACTTCCGGCCGGGATGTCTGATATGCTGAGTATTGGCGAGGTTTCATCCGTGAGCGAAACTCTCAGTCATACTCTGATGCAGGTTCCGAGGATGACCACTTGGCAACTCCCTCAACCACTTCACTGAACTTCATCTGATTAAAATGAAGTGGACAGATGAGTCGCGCTGGTCTCGCACAACGCTTGTAGCCTTGACAACTAAAATCATTCTCCTGAATGATAGCCCTTTGAAGTACCACCAGTCGGAAAGAAGATCGTGAAATCTCAAACTCCCAAACAATCCAGCGATGAAAGCTTGCAGGATCCCGCCAAATCCAGCCTATCGCGGCGTCAGTTCACTCGATCTGTAAGTGGTGGGCTCGGTGCTCTTGCTGGCTTTAATTTCTTTCCTGCTCTCGCCGATAAGAAACTGGAAAAGCCGACATTAGCTGGAATTGGGATTGGTGGAAAAGGCGTTGCTGACATCTCAGGTGCTGAGAAAGCAGGCTTTGAAATCGTTGCGTTGGTGGACGTCTTTGACACCCGCCGCCTCAAGAGTGACGAAGGACGGTTGCGTCGTATTGGACAAAGTCGAGAGGCTTATTCGGATGCGAGATTTTTCAACGATTACCGTGTAATGCTCGAAGAAATGGGCGACAAGGTTGATGCGGTAACCGTTTCGACACCCGACCACCATCACTACCATGCTTCAGCGTTTGCCATGGAATCGGGTAAACATGTTTACTGTCAGAAACCCTTGACCCATGGGATCTGGGAGGCTCGGTCACTCAACCAGATTGCAGCAAGAACCGGCGTGAAAACCCAAATGGGTAATCAAGCGCACGCGAATGACCCGATGCGACGATGCGTTGAACTGATTCGTGCGGGGGTGATTGGAAAAGTTAAAGAAATTCATGCGTGGACAAATCGCCCAATATGGCCACAAGGTTTTTCGAAACCACCAATCACCGAAGACATTCCCGACGGCTTAGATTGGGACCAGTGGATTGGTCCTGCGCCGTGGACAGAATACAGTTCCAGAATCGCACCCTTCGCTTGGCGGGGATGGTGGAACTACGGCACTGGAGCGTTGGGTGACATGGCTTGTCACATCATGGATATGGGTTACTGGGCGATGCAGCCAAAGAGTGGACCCATGCTCGCACCCTCGGCGGTTACCGCGAAAGAAAATGGTGCCACTGAACTCTCACCTCCCATCAATTCAATCATTACCTGGGAATTTGACGGCAGCCCCTACGCGGTTCCTGACGGCTTTAAATTCCATTGGTATGACGGGTACATTGATGCGGCGTTCGACCGCGAAAATTGGCAACTCGTCAAAAAGGCAGAGGACTACAACCACCCGAACGAAGAAATCCTTGAGGGTATGAGCTTCAAGAAATTCGGATCTGTGATCATCGGAGAACACGGCAAGCTGTTCTTTCATCGTGGCAACAATAATTGGGTTCTCAAGTTAAAGCATCAAGCAGATGGATTCGAATGGCCTGAACCCACCATCGCGCGAGCACGCGATCAAGACAACTACAAGGAATGGTTCGACGCGATCGAGGGTCGAATCGAACAAAGTGAATCCAACTTCTCGCTAGCCGGGCCAATGACTGAAACCATCCTCTTGGGTGTGATTGCTCAACGTTCCCCCGGCATCAAACTGCGATGGAACAGCGAGAAAATGCAAATCAAGAATCACCCCGAAATGGAAGCATGGATTCGTCGCGAGTATCGAGATGGCTGGAGGGTTAATTCTGCTTAGAGTTGTCGAAAACCATCTAAGGTCTGTCTCCACGTGTCTTGATCAAAAGACATCGTAATGAAGCGATCATTTTCTGCCCGAAACGGAAACACGTGGAAAATCCAGAGCGATTCACGGAGAGTCCAGTTTGCAACCGCTGATGATGGTATCCGAGCAAATCAGGCTGGACGGCCAACAGAAGACCATTCCGGCTTTTTGACTTGTCACAGGGCCAGCGTTGCTGATGCAACACCTTGCTGGTAACTAAGAAATGATTTGAAATTTAACTCGTCACTCAAATGATTACAGAGCGGGGCGAGATTGCCGTAGAAAGTCGTTGACCGTTGAGATTTCCTGCCTCTCCGGTTCTGAAGAAAAAAGAGAACCCCAAAAACCCGGCTCCTTAGGCTCCGAACGAACTTGATTGTTGCGGGTGGAAGCAGGAAATATTCGTGATGGATGCAGTTTTTTTGGATTGAAAAACGATTTCGTTTTTGACCAACCTCCAGACGCCGAGTCAGATACCTGAGAAAAAAAGCTCGGCTTCTTTGGCTTGGTCTTCTTTGGCTGATCCTGACTTGGCATCAGAGCTCCAAAATCCGGCATCGTCCAAGTCATCGGATTCATACCACGAGCAAACCGCTGCATCGTGCTTGGTGGCATCTTTTCCTCGCTTCTTGCGTTCTCAGGAGTGATCACGATCATTCCGAGAACCGCTAGTGCTAGAATTGTTCTGGCAAACAATTTTGATTCCATTGCCAACTTACCCATGAGATTAGCTCAGACAGTCAACTAAATTGAAGGACACCGATCAAGCAATCGTCATGCACCGAAATGTCACGTTCGTCAGCCTGAAACAGAACGTCGAGAAATTGTCACAACAGAATTCCCACGTCCACTACCTATCTGTTTCTATCCCACGATTCCCACTCAGACATCAAGGCCACTTCCTAAAGCCTCGGGAAACTGACCCGGGAAACTGACTCGGGAAACTGAATTACAAATAGCATGGACAAATCCGTCTGAGAATCGTCGGACCATCGGCTCACAGATAGCAGCTACCCTGAATTCGCCTCCGTCCCACAAGTCAATGCCTTCAAAAGGCAACGTCAATGACGCACAACTATCGTTTTTCCATCTCGACAAGGTCAACGTTCCTTGCGATCTGCATCGTGATGATGGCTTCCGGCCTGTTCTCACAGGAAGCAGACAATTCCTTCTCTCAGTCCGTTCCCGTACCCGTCCCAAGAGATGCCGTGCCCAGCATTGCGGAGGCGGTCGAAGCCCATCTGGGATACGTTACCGACTATTCGTTGGACCAATACGGCCGTCAACAGACAGGTATTTGGCTCGGTCAGATTGACATTCGCACTTCCGGATTGCCAAACGCCCAAGGCTCAGACAAGGCGGTCGCAGAACAACCTTGGGTTGGCTCCAATCTTTACCTTGACCAGCCAACCATGGTGGCCGCTGTGGAACTGGGGCGGCGAACAGGGTGCAAGTGTTACCAAGAGTCAATCACTCGGTACCTTGAAGCGCACGTGAGGCTACTGAAACGGAATTCCCAGAGTCCCAAAACTCAACCGCTCGATTTCCGCACATGTCTTGATTCCAATTACGACCTTTTCCTCGACCGCTACGTTCTGACCAATCCCAAGTATTTCAGCACGGGGATTTATTCTCCAGCTTGGGAAATCCTTTGGCAGGAATCAAATCAGCTCACTCGCCGAGCAATTGAATCACTGACACAAGACGTGCTGTCTGACACTCAGGTTCGAAATGACTCGCCAGAGGCAATAACGAGCGACGAGAATGGGCAATTTCACAAGGCTGCCATCAGCCTGTCTGCAGCATCTTGGCTATTAGAAAATCATCCAATGGGAACAGATAGTTTAAGAAATACGGCTGCGCAAATCTCCCGATTACGACCTCGCAGGGAAAATGACCTTACACTACGAACTCTGACGCTGTGGACTCGTGCCTTAATGGATTTTGATAAAGCAACGGGGTCGGAAGCGACCCCATCAAATTGGCAACCTGGCATCGACAATCGCCTGCGGTCCCATCAGCAACTTCAGATTTCAGGGACCCAAGACATTCGTTCAGCATTCTCCTCTGGCGGCGCTAATAAATTCAACGGCCGCTTGGCATGGGCTGAACTCTGCTTAACGGCATGGAAAGAAACAGGAAAGATTAAATATCGCGATGAAGCCAAGCGTTACGCTGACGTTTTGACAGAACAATTCAGAGAAAAACCGCTGAAGAAGCACAACGCAGAAACCTATGGCCGTGTTCTCCATTTCCTGCATCGATTCGGAAAGGAAATGAAGAACACACAATACTCAAACGCCGCCAAGATCATCTCCAAGCAAGCTCTGCAACAACTTTATTCTCCCAAAATGGGAATGTTTCACAGTCACCCAGATACCAATCGATGTGATTCTCGAGAGGGAATTGGCTTTCTGCTACTCGCCTTGCTATATCTCGATGGTCACGATCCAACCGAAACAAGTGCAGTCAATTTCTAAGTCCTGTCGTATCCGTTTCTGAACTCACAAAGGACGCTGGTCCGAGATAGACGAGTCGATTCTGCCAGACCGCAGCAGTTCGGATGGCTGATGTAACACGAAACAGAATCACCTTCGCAAGGAGTCATAAAATCCCGGGTCTGCAGAATGCGTCTAGAGTCTTGTTGATCGGACACTGATGGCGTTCGAACCGGCAACATATTTGCTAATGGCTACCCGTTTGACTTCGCAACACTGGCCTTCTGCTGCGAACCAACTGGCTTGGCACCACCAGTCACAAGACGGCTCGCTTTATGCCTTGCCATCGACTGACGCCGCCATCGATGAAATTGATGCATCGAGGCGCATCTGTTTTTTACCCAAACCCCAAGCGAGTACACCCCACACACAAGCAAGGGGTAATGCACCAAGGTTTAAGACTGCCATGGAGGCCCCCCAAGTTTGAAAAACCCCGATCAACTGCATTGAAATCGTATCTCCACCTCTGACGATAACTGTATCAATGAAGTTTTTCGCCTTGTATTTATCTTCCCTGCTGACGACCGTGAACAACACCTCTCGAGCAGGAACGGTCAACCCATACGCAAAAGCCCGCGACGCCATCATCGCGACTGCAAGTACACCCAACGTTGGATAAAAAGAAAGTGAGAGGGAGGCGAGGAAATAAATAATCGGCAATATGATCAGCGCGAACGCAATCCCGAACCTACCCAAAATCCAACGGTACAAAAGCAACTGAATTACAAGCGTCAGTGTTTGAACACCAAGATCAAGATTTGCAAAAAACTTTAGTCGCTCACCCTCCTCTACGATTGTTTCACGAACAATCGATGCCTGCGAATCATAAAGCAAAGTCCCGAACCCCTGGACCAGCATTAAGTATCCGCATAAACGCAAAAGATAAGTTGACCGAAAGACGTGTGCGACCCCTGAATAAAGACCACCGGATTTCAAATCGGACTCCTGATCCATCTGATTATTGAGCTCTGCATTGCCGTCGGCTGTTAAACCACGGACTTGAGAGACCAGCAACCACGAAAAGACCAAACCAATTTCGACGAACACTGCGGGAAACAACAAAAGAACACCAGCATCAAAACGCTCAGCCAACAGTCTGGCCATCAAGGATCCTGAAAAACCTCCCATTGTGCCACCGGACGCGATGATTCCAAAAAACCGTCGCCCCTGAGCACTGCTGAATAAGTCAGCGAGAACACTCCAAAAAACACTTGTGGCAAAAATCCCAAAAACGCTCACCCAAACAAAAAGCAATCGTGCGACCCACAATTGATAAGAATCACCGGGAAATTTGAGCGCGGCCCAAAAGCCGATCGAGGACACCGCGAAGCAATGAAAGACAACGCGAGCAATCGACTTGCGGGAAACAAGCTTTACCAAAGCTGCGTAGAGCGGAACCAAAACACACATGGCAAGAAAACCAGCCAAGAAGAGCCATCGCAACTCACCCTTGCCGACAATCGTACCCATGGTTTCGCGCACGGGTCGAATCATAAAGTAAGAAAAGAGAATACAAAAAAGCCAGCCAAAAGCGGAGAAAATAGCACGTCGCTCGCCTGGGGAAAGACTTGGATTCGTGCCATGCCGGGATGGTTGATCTTCTCGCAACGGTCAATTCGCCGACAGTGGTAAAGATTGGGTCGTGTAAAACAGAAAATCCGAACTCACTCATAATCCGTCGATCACAAGAGAGGTTTCAGCCTAACGAGATTGGACAGGCGGAATCAAATCATCTAGGTGCCACATCACGTCAGTGGATGACTGAGAATCGACAAGCGTCTTAAACATGGCATCGGCCGCATCACGCCGCAAGGATGATGCATCGGTCAACTGTTCGTAAGTACCCTCACCTTGCTCCACATCATGCAGAAAGACCAAGTGAGCACCGAAAGAACTCCTGATGGGGTCACTGATCGTTTCTGGTTCCATCCCCCGCAATGCCCGCAGCAGCCCAGCAGGCAGGTCGCCTTCTGATTCCACCCAGCCCAAATCACCACCCAATTCGGCCGTGGGTGATTGGCTGTGCAGACGTGCGGCATTGGCGAAAGCAGAAACGACATCTTCGGATTGGCCAATCTCCTCTTGAAGCGACTTCAGGGAATCGACCGTCGCCTTCACATCAGCGGCCTCTGTTGAGGCCGGGCGAATGAAAATCTGTGAAACCTGATACTTGGTTCCGTTATATGCCGACGGATTGGATGCAAAAAAAGCCCGCAGATTCTCATCAGTGAGTTTACTTTTCAAGTAAGCCCCCCAGGCGACTCGCCATGCGAGATCAACAAGGAATGAAGCCGTGTCTGCGCCGCGAGCAGCAGCCTGTTCCCGCACCGTACTTCCTCGCCTCAGCACTTCAGCCTCAAATACGTCCAATTGATTCTGCACCATTTTGGCCAGTGAAGCACCGCCGCGTTTACGAAGTTCCCGCAACGCCAAGCGTCTTTGAACAAGCACATGCGCGGTGGCTCGTTTCAAATCGTTGGATAAAGAATCCAATGCTTGCCCTTGAAAACGCTCCGCTAAAATCAAGTTCAACTCACCCACCCGGACCGGATCACCATCAACCGAAGCGATAATCTCATCGGCCTCGTGCTGCTGAGCCAAAGCAGCCTCACTAAAGACGATTAATCCTGCAAGAAAAACAATTCGCATCGGCAACTCAAATGTAACCATCACGGCAGTGCAATCTCCTTGAGCGTAAATCCCACCTGACTTGAAATCACTTCCGTTGGCGACTCGTAAACTAAATTGAATCCCTGGAACCCCGATTCGAGATCAAAAAGATAACTAATCCCAACACCTGAGTCAGTTTGACGAACGACCTCGTAGCCCAAGTGGTTGATTCGAGACCCGTCTGGACGTTCTACAAAAACCTCGTTCTCGAAAATCCATTGCCGGTGACTTTCCAAAGCCCTTCCCGCTTGCTCTAAATCGACACCGATGACCAGCTGATGCAGTTCACCATTTTCACGAATCCCTTCTAGACTGACAGACATCGAATCGATCGAAACTTTACCTGTGCCCGTGTTAAGGGGAAGCTCAAATCGCTTTCGTTCACCGGGCAACATCGCATTGAGCACCCCCTGAAGTGATTCGATACGATCCGGCCTGCCAGCGGGCAACTGAAATGGCAACGAACACTCACTGAAGGAAATTTCACCGTTGGTTATCACATCAATCGTTTCCCCTGACGGCTGTGGCAACAGAATCTCGCCATCATCCAGCACTGCCTTCAATTCCTGCACAGGAAGTGACAAACCGATCGGTGTCACATTGGGTTCCCAACTGATTTCTATTGAAACATTCAAGCTGCTAAGCTCTGCCTGCCTGAATGTTCGTCGAGCGTAAACCATCATCGGCTCAACTCGGTAGATTCCGGCGTAACAAGCCGAATCAACACGTGAAGGGCGACCTTGCAAACGGTCGATTAATTGAAGCGTCTCCCGAGCACCACCATAGAAGTTGATATCCAAACCAGCTTCGTCTAAAACCAAATCAAGCGAATGCCAGAAGGGCAGAGAAGATCGAATCGGCTGGATGGGCGTCTCTGACTCTTTTCGACATGCGAAATTCACTCCTGTTTCAAGGCTGATTTCCTCCAGAGCTTCACCCAAAGTCTTGACTCCATCCAAACGAATCATTCGCTGAGCTGGTGGATCCAACTGCTCCTCTTGTCGCGCTGAGAGAACTTGTCGGATCCGAGCCAATCGCTCATTAGCTTCTGAAGAAAATCCTAGTTGCTTCTCAGGTAGCATTCCCAAAATTTCCGGCCCAGCATTCAGCAGCGCTCGCTCCGACTTGCGCCGAGAGATTGACGAAGGTGCGTCCAGTTCGTTAAGCCAACGGTCAACCTGTTGTCTCATTGTCTCGTCCGATTTCACTGACTGACCTCCCTGCCCAGCCGCGACATCGATTTCGCCTTGCTCTTGACCGTGCAGTCGTACGTGAACAATTAAAATCCAAACAAAAATAACCAACGTCACCTTTGATGAACTAGCGATTCGATATCTGGGTAACGGGTTAATCAAATGCCTCTCCTCAGTACGCACAATGTGCCAAAAATGAAGTGTATTCGTGGATAAAGCCAGCCTCAACTAGCAATCACGGGATGCACGACACGACCGTGCACATCCGTTAATCGAAAATCTCGACCCGCATATCGATAAGTTAATTGCTCGTGGTCAATCCCCAGCAAGTGCAACATAGTGGCGTGCAGGTCGTGCATGTGTACGCGATCTTTCTCAGCGAAATATCCGTAATCATCAGTTTCACCGAAGGTGATTCCGGTGCGAACACCACCCCCCGATAAAACCATCGAGAATCCTTGCGGATTGTGATCTCGACCGTTCTTCCCTTGAACGACGGGAGTCCTACCAAACTCTCCTCCCCAAACGATCAAGGTGTCATCCCACAAACCTCGCTGCTTCAAATCAGAGATCAATGCGGCTATCGGCTGGTCGGTAGCGAGTGCATTCTTATTATGCCCTGATTCAAGATTGCCATGTTGGTCCCAAACCTGTCCACTGCTGACGGTGATAAATCGCACACCTGACTCAGCGAGACGGCGCGCGAGCAGGCAACTACGACCAAAAGCGTCAGTCTCCTTGGTACCTATCCCATATCCCCGATGCGTTTCATCTGTCTCCCTTTCAACATCAAAAACCTCAGGTGCGGCTAAGCGCATCCGAGACGCGAGATCGACCGCTTCCACAGCGCCTCGCAATTCACGATCAGATCCAATTGCTCGAAGATGCTCCAAGTTCATTTGTCGGACCAAATCAAAACGTTCCTTGATCTCCCTCTCCGTCCCCGGACCCACCAAGTGAGAAATCTGCCCAGTGCCGGGCTTACCATTACTGCCCACGGACGTAGCTTGATGCATCGCAGGCAAAAAAGCGGCTCCGTAATTACGAGGCCCACCATGAGCGGTGGCAGGACCGATGGCAACGTGAGCCGGCAAGTCAGGATGCGCGCTACCCAATGCATAACTCACCCACGCACCCACACTGGGTCGAACCAAATTGTCACTGCCCGTGTTTACCATCCCAACGGCCTGACCATGTGACTGACCATTGGTGTGCATGCTTCGGATTACGCAAAGTGAATCAGCATGTTTCGCCATGTGGGGCAACAAATCACTCACCCACAACCCTGATTGTCCCCGCTGTTTGAATTTCCACGGGCCATTCAACAACTTTGGAACAGCATCAATATTAGGAGGCAAATCAAAGGGTAGTTTCTTACCATCATCCTTTGCCAGTCGGGGCTTGTAGTCAAACGTATCAACGTGACTGGGACCTCCATGCATGAACAAAAAGATGACACGTTTGACGCGGGGAGTCACGTGTGGCGTTCCAACTGCGGCGCTGTCCGCTGTGGCACCCATCACTTGTTGCATCGGATCAAAGGCTGCGACAGAAAGCCCACCAAGCATAAAACTGCTCATCGCCCCAAATTGACGACGGGTGCTGAACTGCGAGTTGTTTCGAGAAGATAACCGATTCATTTTCAACCTGTCTTCACTACCTGACCATACTTTTCCCATACGTCCTCAAGCTAATCTAAATCGTCGAATTCTTCCGAGCAAATTAGTTCATCCGTTACGTTACATCTCGACCATCAAACTCAGTCACAATTAATGATTGGTACTCATTCAAAATCTTCTGGAACTTACTAGTCGATAAACCGAAAGGGTGCCGACGCATAGATTGCCGAGATATACTGCAACCATGCCTCATCGTCCGCCTCTCTGCCATCGAAGAACTTCCTCGCAATCGCAATCTCATGCGGCTTGGGAAATCGCTGCAACAAGAGACGACTAACCGCTTCCAAACGGCTTTCAAAAGACATTGCCTGTTCTAGCAGCCGATCCCGAGTGACGGCGGCCCAGTCTCGAATGTCCTGACTGTTGATCAGTATCAAAGCCTGCCCGGGCACATTTGTCGTTGGTCTCTTCCCAACCAAAAGATCGGGATCTGCCATGTCCAATGCGAGCAGCAAATCAGGCAGGTAGCCCCGAACGATAGGCAAATAGATTGACCGAACTGGCAAAGCAACGTCATCGAACCTCGCCGCGCTGTCGCTATTGTTACTGGAGACTAAAACACCACGTCCTGCCATTGGTTCAATTCGCGAAGCGGCATCCAGTTGACCCGTTGAAAAAATGATCGAATCCCTGATCGACTCAGCTGTCAATCGACGGCGGGGTGCTTTCCATAGCAGACGATTTTCTGGATCCAAGGAGATCGAGGCTGAATGATCTTGTGACGATCGCCGATAGGCCTGACTGATGACAATCTTCCGCACAAGTGATTTCAATCGCCATTCATTATTGACGAAATCACTGGCAAGATAATCCAACAACTCGGGATGTGTCGGTCGCTCGCCCTGATAGCCGAAGTTATCCACCGTTCGGACAATACCCTCACCAAGCAAATGCATCCAAACACGATTCACAAAAACTCGTGCCACAAGGGGATGATTCGGGTCAGTGAGCCAAGAGGCTAATTCTTGACGTCCGCTAGCGGCACTCTCCTGCAATTCAGTCTGCTGGCTGTTACAAACGCGGACGAAACCGCGAGAAATCACATCACCAAGGTTGCGAACCTCTCCACGAATGTGAATGTGACTGTCTCCAATTTGCTCAGCCGCCCGATCAGAGGGCGCCATCGCGACGGGCAGTGCGGGTGGAGTATTTTTCTTATGATCCTCAAGTTCTCCCTTCAGCTTTGATAAACGCTTCTCCGTCTGCTCGACTGATTGTTTGATTGCCATCCCTTCAGCATTCTGCTTACCGGAAGCAGCTGAACTTTCTCGGGGATCTTCACCATGCAGTCGCTGATCCTGTTGAAAAATGAACTGCACAGCATCGGCGATGACGTGACCAGTCGTTCCTTCATTTCGAATGGTTAATCGAGTGTCGGCCTCAGCAGATAAATCAAAGATCCCAAGCGAAGACCACATTGGCTCAACTGAAATTGAGCGTTGATCCAAGACTAACTGCAGTTCGCCATTGGCTGTGGTCAAGGTAATCGGCACTGACTTTGCCCGATCCGTTCCGGGGGAGTAGGACACCCTTACCTCATAATGCCCTGACTGCGGCAAAACCGTTGAATACTGAATTGATGCCTCGCCTTTGCCGCTAGCGTCATCGTGAACGTAACCCTTACCAACAAAGTGTTTGACAAAGGTTGAATCTCTCCAATGGCCTATTTTTTTTGCCTCAACATCGTCAAGCACGATGCCATCCATCGATCCATCAAGCGACGCTTTGAGTCCCTTTAGTTTTTGCTCGACCTCCTTGACGCCCCCTTGCATCCTCTTCAATTCTCGTTGGTGGGTCTCCAGAGCAAGACGCTGTTGTTCGGTGACTGGCAACGGAACTCGGTTCCACGTACTCACATACTTCTGGCTCTCACCATTGAGAGTCTGCGTACTGCTAAAAATACCGGCTAACGCGTAGTAATCTTCGGTAGGAATTGGGTCGAATTTGTGATCATGACAACGAGCACACCCAAGGGTTAACCCCATAAAAGCTCGCCCGACGGTGTCAATCTGCTCATCGATGACATCAAGTTCCAATTTTGCTTTATCGCGTTCGCTTAACATTTTGGGCCCCAACATCAAGAAGGTTGTCGCCACCACATTATCAAGTCGCTTTGCATCATCTTGATGAGGCAACAAGTCACCTGCTATTTGCTGTCGAATCATCTCGTCGAAAGGCTGATCCAACATGAACGCCCGAATCAAGTACTCGCGATACCGCCACGCTTCATGGAAAGTTGCGTTGAAATCACTACCGTTACTATCAGCGTAACGAGCGACGTCCATCCAGTGCCTAGCCCAATGCTCACCAAAACCTTTCGATGCGAGCAACTCGTTCACAATCCTGACCCAGTTCTGATGAGATGGATCAGCAAGCCAACGATCCTGCAGTTGAATGGTGGGTGGCAGTCCAGTTAGATCCAAGCTCAACCGACGGAGCTGCACCTCTGGGTCCGCGAGAGGATTCGGAGTCAATCCCGCCAAGGCCATTTCATGATTCAGGTAGTCATCGACTAGCCCATCGCTGGGCATCTTGATCAAGCTCGCCGAAACACCATCGCCCAACTGGTCTGGGCTTAACTCAGAGGGCAATACAACTGACCTCGGCTGAAACGCCCAAAAGTTTTTTGCCTGCTCCCAGTCAACGCCGGATTCCTCTTGAGGATCATGCGTCATCGGACCGCGAGGGTCCACCGCGCCGGCTGAAATCCAACGATCAAAATCAGAAACCACCTCCTCGGACAACTTTCCATCCGGCGGCATCTCCGATGACTCATACCGAATGGCCGACATCAAACGGCTTAACTTGGCGTCGCCGGGAACCATAGCTGGCCCGCTATCCCCGCCCCTCAACAATCCGTCACGAAAATCCAATCGCAAAGATCCAGCAATCTCTGCGGAGTCACCAGAGTGACATTCGTAACAGTGCTCGATCAAGATCGGACGAATTTTGGACTCAAAAAAGTCAACGTGGCTTGGGTCTTGCGCATGACAATCCAACGCAGTCCATGCGAACGCGAACACAAACACTTGGATAAGGCTGGATGGTTTTAACATGCTGGCCGTTAACAACTAGGTAAGATCGTGATCGGATGCTGGGTCATCTTTAATCCATCACCAACATCCAGCGAATGACTTGATAACCGCTTTCACAGGAGATTAACTCGTCAAGTCACCCGCTCTGAACGTTGACCCGATCCCCTCGGTGATCAGCAGACTTGCCGCAGAAACGGAAGGTCAACCAAAATGGAAAAACAAAGCTTTACCCAGAAGCACCTAATGTTGATTCCGGCAAATCCGCCTCCAGAATCAGACTTCGCGGCGGTTATCAATACGCGTCCACAGGATGTTGCCAATGGCGATCTGCGGTTGCGAAACCACTACGTCTTCAAGTGTCGAGCCAACGATCCCAGCATAACAGAGAGGGGTTTGTTTTGCACGAAATACCGATCGTCCTTAGAATGCGGACTGTGCTCTCTGAAAATCAAAGAACACTGCAAATAGCAGACTGAAACGCAGGTTTCCAGTCTCACCCACTTCAAATCCCACGTTCCTCCCAATCGCACTAACGGACACAATCTAATGAAAGTATTGGTTCTAACGGGCGCCGGCATCTCTGCCGAATCTGGGATCAGCACTTTCCGTGGCTCCGACGGCCTGTGGGAAGGCCACAAACCACAGGAAGTCGCCACACCTGAGGCTTTTGCAGACAACCCAGCCTTGGTACATCGGTTCTATAACGATCGCCGGCGACAAATCCAGCAGGCTACGGTTCGCCCTAACGCAGCGCATCAAGCGTTAGCCCTCCTTGAGACGGCACTGGGTGAGGATTTTTTACTGGTCACTCAAAACGTAGACAACTTACATCAACGCGCCGGAAACTCTCGAGTCATCGCCATGCATGGGGAGTTACTAAAGGTTCGCTGCAATGAAACTGGCGAAATTTTCGATTGGCATGAAGATCTAACAGAAGGCACACCGCACCCAAACAATCCTTTGATCCAAAAAAGCCTTCGTCCACACATCGTTTGGTTTGGTGAAACACCCTTTTACCTGCCGCAAATTGAGGATGCCGCAAGACAAGCAGACGTGTTCATTTCCGTTGGGACTTCAGGAACCGTTTACCCCGCAGCTGGAATCCTTTCACAAACCCAGTCTCACTGCAGGACGATTGAAATCAACCCCTTTCCAACACCACTCTCCCCAAAGTTTGATGAGACGATTCGACAAAAAGCTTCCATTGCGGTTCCGATCGTCACACAACAAATTCAGGATCAATCAATCATTCGTGGATAAGACTTCTACAACAACAGAGAAACGCCGGGATTCAAAAATCACATGGATCGCCGATTTCCCAAAACAGACAAAAAAACCATCAACGATCGGCTCCCCTGCCGGACGATCCTTTGACTGCAAGACTGTCTAACTTGAAAGCACAATAAGCTGGCCAGAAGTCAATCGACAGACTGAATGATCAAGCAGTTAAGATCAGAATCACCAAGCAACCAACTCGCAACCAATCGCTTGCCACCCAAACCAGCATGACAAAAAAACGCGAGGCATCGTGCCGCACCATCGCGTGTCTTGATGACCTTTCACTGCCTGGCCTGACAGAAAACACCATTGATTACCAAGCGACACCAGGGGGTTGATGTCAGCGGAAGGCGACTCACATCCTTAGCACGGGAAAGAAGATCCTGAGCAAGGCAATGCACCGCCGCACGAGACTTAATTCGCGGCAAGCCCGTTGCATCATAAAACGATGCGATATTCAAAGAAGAAAACGCCAACAAGATTAGAAATCGGAAAGGCGAATCCACAGGCTACATTCTCGGAACAACACCAATTCCCAAAAGATGCAAACCAAGCTGCAACACTCGACCTGTAAGACACACCAAAGCGAGTCGTGTTGCCTGAATCTGCGGTGTCTCAGCCCGCAGAACATGACAATTCTCATTGAATTTAGAATACGTTTTCGCCGTCTCCAAAAGATAATCAACAAGCTGATTCGGAGCATAATCCTTGTGCAGGCCAACAAGCGATTCCTCCAACTTCATCAGCATCAAGGCTAGATTTCTTTCTGCCGGATGTGAGAACACCCAACCCTCTTTGGCAATCAGCTTGACGATGTCAGATTCCGCCTTCTTAGCGTTTTCCAATATCTTCTGCGTTCTCGCATACGAATACTGAACGTACGCAGAAGTGTTACCATCCAAGGCCACCATCTTCTCGAGGTTGAATCGATAATCACTTGTTCGGTGGTGACTGAGATCGGCGAATTTAATGGCACCAATCCCAACCGCCTCCGCGATCATCTCCTGCTCGGCATGCTCCATGGGTGGATCAAAAGTCCTCAAGCGTTCGGGATCACAGACAACTTTCTTGGCACGCTCAACGGCACCATCCAACAAGCTCTCGAGGCCAATCAGTGAACCGCTACGCGTTTTCATTGGCTTTCCGTCTTCACCCAACACGGTGCCAAAGTTCACGTGCACAAGCTTGACATGCTCGAGCCCAAATTGATCAGCAACCGCAAAGAGTTTCTCAAAGTGTTCACTTTGGCGGGTGTCCACCACGTACAGGATCTCAGCAGGATCAAACTGCTCAAGTCGATACTGCAGCGTCGCCAAATCAGTCGTTGCGTATAAGAAAGCACCGTCCTGCTTCTGAACAATCATCGGCGCATCAAAACCAGACAGGAAAACGCAAACGGCTCCGTCACTATCTTGAGCGAGACCCTCGCTTCGAAGCTTCTGCACAACTCCACTCAACTGAGAATGATAAAAGCTCTCACCGAGAGTGTGATCGAAGGTCACATCCAAACGCTCGTAGACTCGGTTGATCTCATCTTTACAATGAGGAAGAAATCGCTCCCAAAGCGAGAGATTTTCAGGATCACCCTGATGCAGCTTAGCTGTTTCTTCCAAAACGGCTTCATCGATTCGGGGATGCAAAGACGCTCGCTCCGACCAGACTTGATCATTCTCTACGGCATCAATTTTCAGTCTTGCCGCCTCCACGGCGGCAATCGCTCCGGAACACCGTCGCTCGGCCGAGCTGACAGTTTTTTTTGCGGACTTCTGCTTGGAAGTTTCCGCATTTACCAACGCATCCTTCGCCAGCTGGACCGCGGACTCGGCGTCCATGACTGATCGTTCAAGTGCATCAATCGATTTCTTTGATTTTCTGTATTCAATCAGTTGGTTCACAATCCTGTACAGCTTCGATAATTCCTGCACAGGATTCGCGTCGACGATCTTCGCATCACCAAAGTGTTTGTATCCGTAGATGATGATGCCAAACTGCGTCCCCCAATCACCAAGATGGTTGTCGGTGACCACCCTGTGTCCAAGGAACCGCAAGCACCGAGCCAACGCATCACCAATGACCGTGCTACGAATGTGTCCGACATGCATCGGCTTTGCGACATTCGGAGAAGAAAAATCAATCACGATGGATTGCTCACCTTCCTGAGACGACACCCCACAGCGTTCGTCACCCAATAATCCACTGGTCACGCGAGATAGATAATCATCTTTGATGGTCAAATTGATGAACCCGGGACCAGCGACCTGAGGTGGATTGCAGACGTCATCGATCTGCAATTTTTCAATCAGTTCGCTTGCGACCTCGCGTGGGTTACGCCCAAGCTCCTTACTGAGCGGCATCGCACAGTTGCATTGATAATCACCGTGTTTTGGATCCGCCGTCGGGCGAATCATCGCTGCATATTGATCAGCTCGGTCGGTGACCGATGCCAACGCATTTCGAAAACGGTCTTGAAGAAGGTTAGGAAGATGCATTGCAATCAATCAGGGCGAATAAGCTCAATCAGGTCGAATAAGCAAAGGTAAGAAAGGCTGGCACAATCGAAGTCGCCAACCATGGCACAAGTGACCGAGGCGCACGTACTGGAGTCTCATTTGTATCAACATCCCATCCAGCAGTGCTAGGGAGTTGATGCACTGGTGTGACAGAAAATGTCGAGCAACCAAACCGCCCAACACAAGGATTCAATCAACCATCCAAAACGGCTGATTTCCAAAAGGTCGACTACTCCGGATTACCGACACCTAAATCATTCAAGGGAATCAGAGTGCCGTCGGCCCACAGTGATTCCAGATCATAGTACTCACGAGTCTCATCATCAAAAAGATGAATTACCACGCTTCCGTAATCGAGCACGATCCAGCGACTCTCTTCGTAACCCTCAATTCCCATCCGTTTGTCACCCAGATCTTTTTCCAGGACATCATCGATTTGCTCGCTAATGGCATGCAGTTGCCGCCGGCTTGTCCCCGAGGCGAGCACAAAAAAGTCAAACTCGGCGCTCTGACCGGAAACATCAAGAACAGCAACGTCCTGACCGTTATTATCCAAAGCAACTTGAGCCGCGGCTGCCGCGAGTTTTTTCGCCTCGTCCGTTCCCATCGGACGGATAGCTCGCTCGGTCGGTGGCGTTGCGATGCCAGTCTCGTCAATGACTTCGGCCTGATCTGCCTCAACAGCCAAATCAGTCACATCTTCGGCTTTGGAATCAGCGGGTTGATTATCTGACACAGTTCGACAGCCTGGCTCGGGTTGGTTGTCTGACTCAACTGAGTCAGTAAATTGGGTGGTCACCGATCTAAAGTCTAGTGATTTTGCAGAGTCTGTCACGCAGTCCAATGCACGAAAGTCTCGGGAATCTTACTCATTTCACTCACATCACACCCTCCCTCTAGGACTCCTCCACGATGGCCGACTGGACAGAAGAAGGCAAAAAAGCCCCCGCGTTTACACTTTTGGATGACGCTGGCAACAAGGTTCGCCTGAGCGAACTGAAGGGTAATCCCGTTGTTCTGTATTTCTACCCACGGGATAACACACCCGGATGCACGAAAGAAGCTTGTGCTCTCAGGGATCGCTGGGCGGAATTAAAAAAGCTCAAAGTGCAACTTTTCGGCATCAGCACCGATACCGCAGCAAGCCATACGAAATTCAAAGAGAAATTCGATCTACCCTTTCCTCTCCTGGTTGATGAAAACCACGCAATGGCTGAAAAATACGGTGCATGGAGAGAAAAGAACATGTACGGAAAAAAATCGATGGGAATTCAGCGTTCCACCTACGTGATCGATGCCCAAGGGAAGGTTGCGAAACTCTTCAAACGAGTTCGCGTCGACGGACATGACCAGCAGATCATCGATGCCCTGAACGAACTCTAATGCACTCACCAAGCGACACCGGAACGAATTCGGCAATGGATTCCATGGTGGATCATCAATATCTCCGCTGATCACGGTTTATCCGACCTGAGATCGGAGCTTTGCACGTCGTATCCAACTCTCGCCAGTTCGCAAAAACGAATCTGACAACGACCGCGAGAGCAGGCAACACAAAATTCAAATTCTCGGCCTTGCACTGGGCACATGTTGCGGCCGCGAACAAGGTGGGCTTCAAACCGACAACCCGCGAACCCTTTCTTTACACCGCCGCCGACGGCCGAATCCTATCAACCGAACCCGGCGATACTTCGCCAGAATACGTTGATTCAATCGCCCAATTGATCCGAAAGACGATCGATGTGCATCCTCTGATTCGCCCTATTCACAGGCTGTGCCGTGGCATGACTGGTACCAAGATCCGGTGAAACTTGACATTGAAGTTCCACCAAGAACCGCATCTTCCACTATTGCAAGATGACCGGCTCTGCAAGATGACCGGCTCCGCAAGATGAGTGGTGACACTGCAACATTCGACAAACAATCAACGATAGATCCGCTCCCAAAGACGCGACAACATTGGGATGCTCGCGAAACCAGACTTGCGAACGCCTTTACAATGGAGAATCACTGGGTTCGGCTCAGTGATCACGGCTGCTCATTAAAACTGCAGTAATCCAAAACATCTTGCCATCACCCATCCCTTTGATTCCCAGAATATTTCGCTTCTTCAAAATGAAAAAAAAATGGCATCACGACCTGGCCGAGTTGCCGAAAAATCGCTTCACATGGATGGAATGCGGTTTTGGTCCCAGCATCACCAAAGCGCAACTTGCAACCGTGGATCCAACTAGGTCCCAAAGAAATGGGTTGAGCCCGAGAAATTCAAACGCTCGAAACTCTCCCTCGCTCCAATAGCCCCAACCGGTCAACGCAACATGGGTCATCGTCCCTCCAAGCATTCCGGCGACCGCTGCCCATGAAGTCATCCGGCGCCAGTACAAGGCGAGAACAAGCGGAATCAGAAAACATGCCGCGAGTCCACCCGTTGCAAAAACGATCAGGTCTTGAAGATAGCGGGGAGGATTCAGAACAAAAATCAACGCAAAAACACCGACGAAAATCGTCACCGTGTGACTTAGACGTTTTACTTTTTTCTCCGAAGCGCCATGACGAATAAATCCTTGATAGAGATCACGTACAACTGCAGAAGAAACGACCAGCAGGAAACTGTCCACACTGGACATTACCGCGGCAAACGGTGCCGCAACCAGGATCCCCGCCAACCATGGCATCCCCGCTCCACGTGTCAAATGAGTTGCCAAGTCCGGCATGGTGCGATCCGGATCGATTTCCATCCCCGGCAACAAAACCCTGGCACAGCAGAAAACAACGACCAAAGAGAAGTAGATCACCGCGTAATAGATTGAGACGGTGATAATTGAATAACGCAACGTCCGAGTATCTTTGAACGACAACAATCGAACCAGATTACTTGGCTGACCCGTTGCTGCGAATGGCCAGAAAATGAAAAAACTAATGGCTGAACCAAACGCCAAAAAACCCAACGAGCTCGATGCACTTGGACCGGGATTTGTCAGGTAAACGCCTGGCTCATCGGCTCCAAATTCATAAGACTCCCAATCTGCTGACTGGATCTCCACCTCGACGCGGTCAAACGCTTTGTTGGAAATCAATGCACGAGCTCTCCGTTCATCCGCCTCGGTTGTCAGTCGCAACAGCTCAACTTCCGGACTAAGTTCGGCACCGGCCGGTATCGACACGGACTCTGCCACTCGCACCAGATGTTCGCCATCATCAATCCAAGCGCCTTTGGGAATGTCAATCGCATCTTCATGAACCTCGCTGGACCGCAGAACTCCGACTCCGTGCTCTGGCGGAGTCATTTCCGCCAACTGCCTTGTGGCACTTTCGAGTCCTCCAACCTGATGCAAGGTCAGACCTAGCATCAAAATGACCCCAACGAACATCACGATTCCCTGCATCACATCAGTCCAGACGACCGCACGAAATCCCCCGTAGACAACGTAAACAATGACGGCAACCGAAAAGACAATCAAGCAAACAAGGTAATCGGGCTCAGCCTGATTAACCCAAGGAACATTTGAGACCAAATTACCGACTCCACTCACCACCGATTGGAAAATTGGATCACCTGCGAAAAGAGTCGTCAGGATTTTCCCGCCAGCTTTAAACTGAGCCACCAAGTAGAAGAACATGAAAAAAATCAGCAACAGCGTGGCGACCAATCCCGTCACTGGACTCTCGAACCGTGCTCGAAGCACCTCGGGAATGGTTAGTGCGTTGGTCTGCCTTGCCACCTGATTAATTCTCTTACCAATCACTGCCATGGAAACCAACGGCAACACCATGTAACCAGCAATCCACAAAGATAGCGACCAACCATGAGTGTAGATCAAAGCGGGAAACCCCATGAATGATCCACCCGAGGCATTGGTTGCAGCAAAAGTCAACGCAAAGGCCCACACCCCAAAACTGCGACTTCCAAGAAAATACTCACCAACAAACTCCTTGCCCTTCGCAACACGATTGGACAGCATCGCAAGTAGAAAAACCGCGACGGTATAGAGAACAAAGGTGACGAGCGCCGTGTTTGTACCATCAGTCATTTGTTAACGCCTCCGTGTCAGTCGCCTCGTTAACGGAAACATTCAACTGAGTCGTGAGTGGCTCATCGTGAATACCAAATATGGCAAACGCAATACTTGCAAGCGACGTCAAAACCCATGGCACGGCCACGCCCCAGAACACCCAATCGGGCATCCCCATGACAGTTTCCAACGTTTCAGGATTCACCGACTGATACCCGAAATAACCGCAGTAAACCAGAGTCCATACAAAAGAACCCAACCAGATAAGAAGTATCCACTTTGCTTCACCCAGCGAGCGAGCGACCAAGTCGCCGCGTTCCCCGTCATGACCTGGATTTTGTATTTTTGATTGCATGACTCACCCCATAAAAAACAGCGTCTCGGAAAACGATATCACAACCCGCAAACTGCATTGCACTTTGCAGTATTTTCCCGTCCCAACTTACCCCAAACCGGGCAACATCAGGACTGAACCAAAGCACGTCCCGCCTTGAAGAACAAATCTCTCGCTGATCACGGAATTCACCTGCCGAATTGGCAACGAGATTAGATCAATCGCGACGGATCGAGAACGCGTTCCGACTGGCTAATCGCAATGACACGATCAAAACGGTCGTCAGAGAAACCTTCGGGTACCTAATAAAACCGCTCAGTCTAGCTGTTCCGACCAACGCCGTGTGGTGCGCCGAGGCGATCACGGGCGTCAACTTCCCAACGTTCATCCATGAGTTGTCCGTTTCGCATCACCGCTACAGATCGGTGCAATGCCACTGTCGGGCAGACATGACGGGGCAATGCGATCAGGACCTCACCAATCCCGAACTTATCAGCCAACGCAGTCTGCACAACCAAATGCTCTTCACTTTGACCGACAAAGACAGCATCAGAAATGCCCGGGAAGATAACTCGGCGAGCAAGAGGCATTTCTGCAGCAACTGACTTGTATCCCAAATCAAAACACAGCAGGTTGGAATTCGGTTTGCTAATCACCCGAGTCAACATTGCCAAGGCGATCTGAAAGGGCAACTCGGAATATTGATAACCGTATCCATGATCCCAAAACATTGGTGTTCCTGGACTGCATTGCCAATGACAGTTCTGAGACCAAAAACCAAATGTGGGCGAACCACCGACAACAAGCTCGGGCGAAGGATTGCGATCCATCTCTCGGTTCAACAACTCCAGAACAAGGGATGCATCTTGGTGCCTTTCATCAACATCAGGCTGATGTAAATGGCCATCATAGACATGCAAACCTCGATAATGAAACGACGAGGATGTCTCAATCTTATCCCGCAGCATATCTAGCTTGGATCCTAACGGGACGCCGGTGCGACTCATTCCACAATCCACATCAATCCATAAGCCCGTGGTCGGATTTCCATCCTTGCCGAGAACTTTCTCCATCAGTGATAAAGCTTCCGGATCGTCAACCAAACAGGAAAATCGCGTTTGATTATATTCCGAAACCAGCCGTCCAAACCAATCAAGGTTCGGTCCAACCAGAGGGTAAGCAATCAGAATATCCTTCGCACCACAACCAGCGACCATTTCAGCCTCGGCCAAAGTCGCGACCTTAAATTGCTCGATCCCAGCATCTTGCTGCATTTTAATCACACGGGACATCTTGTGAGTTTTCACATGAGGACGTAGGCGTGAGGTGTCACCACCAACGGCCGTGATCATTGCCGCAAGATTACCTTCGACACGACCAGCATCCACGAGCAAACCGGGTGAAGCGATGGACTCAAAAGCTGATGAATCCATTTCAGATAAATTTGGCCAAAGTTGCTTTTCCATCGTGAACCATCAATCTCGGGTGGGTAACCTGCAAACTTCGCTGATAATGTTAACTTGATCAAACTGAAGTTCTGTCCGCAGATGACCAGGCTTCCCGAATAAATCGCAGAAAGTTCATGTGGCAGATTCCCAGCAAATCCCGCTCGTCATAGCCTCGGCCCTCCAAAATTTGGACGAATCGTTCTAAATCAGCGATTGTGTCCAGATCGCTGGGCGATTGCTCGGTCCCATAGCCACCGTCCAAATCAGTCCCGATCCCAAGATACTGAGTCGTCCCAAGTAACTGTGAAATATGATCAATATGATCAGCGAGTGCCGAGAAGTTCGCACCGGGGTGATTTTGATGGTTGCTGATTCCGCGTTTCCAATTTGGCACTACCATCCAAACGTCCATTGCAACGCCGATCACTGAACCTCGTTCTGCCAACGCTTTGATTTGTTCGTCAGAGAGTTGCCTTGGATCATCGACCAACGCGCGGCAGTTGTGATGACTGGCCCAAACGGGACCGGAAAAAAGATCAAGGGCATTCCAGAAGGTTGGCTCAGACAAATGAGTTGCGTCCAGAATGATTCCCAGCCGATCCATCGCCATCAGCAGCTGGCGCCCCGCATCACTCAACGGCCCAACCTCATCATGCCCCAACGCATAGCGTCCAATGCCGTAATGAGCAGGTCCCAATGCTCGCAGACCCTCCGCATGTGCTTGGTCTAGATCATCAAGAGTCCGTAACGAATCGGCCCCTTCCAGGCTCAAGATATATCCAATCGGACATTCCTCCGGATTGGCTTTCCATTGCTGTAGGTGATCCTCAAGGCCAGCCAAATCACGAACTTGCCTCAAAGCACCCTCAAGCTCCATCGCGCGATACCAAGCAAGCTGCCCCTGAGTCATCGCCCATGCCTGCGAGGGAGACTCCCAGGCTCCCACCGGACCCGGAGGCTTCATGCAGCCCGCAAGCTGTGTTGCAACACAAAGCCCAATTCCGCCACGACGCATTTCAGGAAAAGCGACCGTCCCGGTTCCGCGCCCTTTCAGGTCATGGAGGTCCTTTTCTAAATCACGAATGACGGAAACACTTTGACGAAGGTCACGGTTGTACTCGAGCGCATTGAGACTCAAATCAAGGTGGGCATCAAATAGAAACATATTCGGTCCGGTGATTTTAAAATGATTGTTTCGCTAAGTCGGTTCATCCCAGTGATCAAAGGAGTCTCGCGAATCACAAGGGCTCACGGAATCACAAGGGCTCACGGATCAAGTTAATGCTAAATTGATTCGATCAGGGGTAATGTCGTCGACGAAACGCTTCGCCTCCATTATCGACCATCACACTGAGCACTACGCTGTGCATTCAAACGGTGCAATTGAAATCCCCTCATCGCCTACAACCAAGCTGGTGAAGCGAGGCGACAAACCAACGCAATTTCCGAACACCGTAACTTCATGCATCAAGCAGGATCGATCCCAAGCCACCGGAATGTCCGGCAGTCGCGATCGACCGACTTCCAACAAGGACTTCCGTCGATTGAATCGTTCATGTCAACATTTTATCTTTTGGTTGCCAAAATGAACCGATTATCTGACGGTAATGTTGAAGGCATAAAAAAAGCCGACCCAGTTGGGTCGGCTTTCTATGAATCATCTTTCTCGCCTACAGGTTCGGCAGATCGTATGGATCGACGTCGCCAACCATGTGGAAGTGATTGTGGTCAATGTAGATGGTCTCGATTGCTTCTTTGTCGTCCAAAGTATGCGGAACGGGATACCCAACGATGACTTTCTCGTCAAAGTAAACCGTGCATTTGTAGTGAGCGTGATGAAGCTGAGCCGGTCCGATCAATGGATAGAATCGAGGTGGGTCAATGTAGTCGGCAATCTTCTCTTTAATGATGCGAACATCGTTACGTTGCCTTTCCCACAAGAGAGGAATGCCACCCTGAACAGGACGAGCTTTCTCCAAAGCGCGGATGATCTCGTCATCTGACGGAGGATCGAGAGCAACGCTGGGACCGCCGGATGTCGTTGGCCCAAGGATTGGAACGCGGTCATACCGCTCTTTGTTCCAAAACTTCTCTTCTTGCTTGTGCTGATAGTAAGGACTGACGGGCAACGGATAGCCCACCCAACCAAGGTTGAAGCCGTTGTGAACGCCGTAGCAGCCGGTAGTCGATAGTGCTAACAACGCAAGAGCGTTGAGAGTCATTCGACGAACGACTCGACGCATCTGATGCTTCTTCGGTGTCGCGTTCACTTCTTCGCGTTCGCGACGGCAATTCAAGCTGGTCATCCGAGCAACCTTCCGTGGATCGTTTCTTACACGCCTTTCCCGATATCGATGCCCCGCATCGAATCGCACCGGCGTCTTCCGTACCTGTAGTATCGTGTGAACTTATTCCGATCTTGCGGATAATTCCGCAGAATCGGAAAAGCATCTTAAATTGATCTGCCGCATCATCGTGAAACTGGTGCCCTGCCCGATGAACAGGGGATCTTGAGAGGGTTTCGCAAGTTCGTTTAACAAGCTTTCTTCGCGTTTGTTCGGCATCAGTCGCCACGAAAACTTTGATCATTAATGAAGTGCAGTGGCCGTGAAACGCTCTCACCAAAAAACGTCAAGGACAGTGGTCAGCGAGGGGGTTTGCACCACAAAAATGACGAAATCAAGCTCTCGTCACTAACAATCGCCAGTCAAAATCACCTGAAAAGTCAACCGAGGAAATGCCTTGTACGCTTAGTGCCGGCCAATCCGCCGCCAATGGCTGCATCGCCCAAACCTGAACGCTTCCACCAGAGCGAACCCCTCACCATTCCCCTCGAGGGCAACTAGCGAGTGAACTAATTCATGGAGACTTCCTGCCAAGCAGAAACAACTCCTTGAACCTCTCACCAGGCTAATGGATGAGTTCCGGCCACAGTCATCTTTCTGAACGCTTCCAAACATCTTCCTGAACGCTCCCAAAACGCTAGCGTTCACCTCACGAATCGATCCAATTCAAATCGGATGGCCACAGACCGTTGCTCGCTGTCTGAAAAAAAACCCGCGAGCGGCGATGCCAATTCGCGGGTTTCTTGATTCAGGAGAAGACTTGGACTGTAGGTCAATTCGATGGATGTGCCATTCGACACACCTTCCGAATTAACGGTCAGTGAAGTCAAGGTACCACCAGCCGTCATCCCACTCGAGACTCACTCGACGCCATCCCAACGGTACCTGAGGGTACGGATAGAAGGGGCCGATGAAAGGCCACGCCGAAGCGTCATACTGCTGCGGATAAGTCACCGAAGCGTAATTTGGGTGAGCTGCGTATCCTGGCCAAGCGTAATTGGGCAGGTTTGGATTGTCGTACCGAGGTGCTCCTGGAGGAGCCGAAGGAGACATGGGAACTGGCTGACCTGCAACAGGCCCCGAAGCCTGTGTGAAATTTGCAACCGTTCGCGTCATTGCACTGTTCTGGCTCATGTCGAATGGCACAGGGATCGCTGAAGAAGCAACCGCAGGAACCGAACTCTTTCGAGCTGGGCTGATCACCGGATCTACTGCAACAGGTGAAAGGGCCGTGGTCATGACTTCGCCGAACAGAACCGGAGCCTGCTGAGTTTGAACAGCGGTGGGAACGGCAATTGACTGCCGAACGCCTGCCACGCCTTCGCTACCTTCGGCGAGTGCGATAATTGTATTTCGCTGGGCTTCTGAACTCGCTCGACCCACAAGCTCCACGATGCCTTTGTGACTTTTCACATCGACACCGAAACCGCGTAACTGGCCAGCCTCTTTGGCTTGGGTCAGGGCGCTGATGACGCTGGAAACGATAGCAACATCGTCGGCGGCAAGTTTCTCTCCTTCGGCAGAAACCGGCATGACAGCAGCTGATTCCTCGATGGGAGCTTCCACTTTCTCCAACAAAGCTTTTCGAAAGGAAAACTCTTGAGGCTCTGCGGCAGCGGGTGCTTCAGCCTGAGTTTCCTTAGCTACCGTGGCTTGCTCTTCCTCGACCACTTCGGGCAGCATGACAGGATCAGCGGCAGCCTTAATCGTCACTTCATCAACGATTCGAGCTACGCCTTCGACTCCGTCCGCGGTGCTAAGCACAAGTTGCTTGTGAGCGTCCTCGGAAACACTTCCGCGAAACGCCACAACGCCCTGATCCACCTTCATATCGAGGGTAAAGTCCTTGAGAGCACCCGAATCTCGGTTGCTCTTTAATCTCTTGATGATTTCCTCAGCGATCTCGCGATCATCACCCCAGGCCTGGGTTGGCCCAAAGGCAGCGAACGCTGCAATCGCTAAACCGAAATATTTGCGTCGCATCGAAATGCCTCCCTGCAGTCCTGTTTTCAACCTGGGTCGGAACCATTTGACTTACCGATCGCAACATGCGAGCTGAAAGAAAGTCGCCGCGGGTGGCGACGGAAGAATTCAAATGGTCATACCAGACCGGTGTTGTTGGTTGTTTCGGTCATAACAGGGTAGGCAAGGTAGGTTTTTTCTGATTTTGTCGCCGATTGGGGTTACAAGCACAAAAACACTTGGATTAACACCACTTGTCCATCGGGACCACAACACCTGACAATCAGCAAAGTCTTCCTATCTTAACCAGATACAAAGAGAAACAGAGTGACATGGGGCTGTTCAACCAAGGAAGACAACCAATCAATCACATGGACACCTCGAAATCCCCAGCAACTTCGCCCCCAATTCGAATCACTCCGACTCACTCCCTGTGAGATGAACCCTGTCCCCCCTCACATACCTGATGAATGGCACTGATGCTTTTGCGATCTCGCAAAGGCTTCATGCCGGCGTCATTGGGTCGATCTTAGACCCAACTGATTCCTCCATGAGTCACAGCGACAAGGAATATCAAAGGCCAATCTGAATCAACGCTAAACTTGGATAAACGGTCAACTCGGAAATTGAAGCACACTCCGCAATCGATGATAATTCGTAAACTGTGGTTGAACTCCCTGCCAACAGAACCAGCAGCTCGCTCGCTAAACGCTGATTCTTCGCTGGATCTGCAAAACCCTTTCAGCATTCCAATTCATCATGACTTCGATGCACCCTCCTGAACACCCAAACGATTCAGTCCCTCGGAATCCAAACGATCCCTTCGAAGACTTTGGTGAACCCGATGCAGAAGAAATAAACTTTGCAACCTTGGCTCATCTTTCTGGTTGCGCCGGCCTGATCGGCTTTGGTTACATCGGATTCATTGGGCCTCTCCTGATCTACTGGATAAAACAGGACAGTTCGCCCTATGTAAAATCACAGGCCAAAGAGGCTTTCAATTTTCAAATCACTATTTTTCTGATTGCGTTGACCTGCGGAATGCTCACGATACTCAGCTGCGGGACCATGTTCCCAATCATTTTCCTACCGATGCTGTTGCAGCTAATTTTTGGAATCCTCTCCACCGCGGCAGTGCGTAAATCCCAAGCGTATCGGTATCCCTTCAACCTAAGATTGTTGCTTTAGTACACCGTCCAGAAATGGCCTGACTTACTTCCGAAATTTCCTGACAATCGATGCGAGAGTCAGCAACCCAACAAGTAAGGGCGCGAGAACGAGAACGGAACGCGGTTGAACTGCGAGAACACCAAGAAAGAGGACCCCGAGCATGGCAAAGCCCGGAGGCAACCAATTAGCGGGACGTCGCAAAGTCGGCCAGGCCAGCCACAAGGCCCCAAAAATCAACCCAATCCTACCCGTAGCGGCAGCAAGCATTTTGACGTTGGCAGTCTGCTCGAACCGTACAGTTAACCAGGCACAGACACTAAGGCAGGCAATCGCAACGAAGAGGACTGCGATCCGACGAAGCTCACTGGGATTGATTCTTGACTTGGTCATCCAACCGGCTGCTTTATCACGATGAAACAGTGACCAATGCGAGTGCTAACCCAAAAAATAAACGGATCGTCCATCGCATTGGCTTGGAATCATAACCGGTTCTTGCACACCACGCCAAAGCACTCGTGATTTTCGTTCAGCCGTTAGAGAACAGAATCCAACATGGACGAGAAGAAACCTTCACCAGGCAAGCACTGAAATCAGCTCCCAACAACCGAAAAATCCAGCAGATTGCCTCAATAGGCCGCTTCGCAATGCTTAACGTTTCACCTGCTGAAGATTAACATTTGAAAACAGGTTTGGGGAAGAATGCGGATCACCTGAGGAATCGCAGGCCACCTAATTGAGACTTAAAACCATCCTGCTTAAACGGTAAAACAACTCGATTGACTCGAGGGATCGGCGGCGCACCAATCGCCTCGCAGAGGCATCCGATCATCAGACGGTCGGTCATCAAGGAGAGATTGGAAATGAAATTGTTGTGTTTCAGCGATCTTCATCGTGACCGCGAGGCAGCGACAAACCTAGTTCGGATGTCCCGGGAAGTGGATATTGTCATCGGTGCGGGTGATTTCGCGACAAGGAGACAAGGAATCCAGGACACAATCGATGTGCTGAGTGAAATTAAGGTTCCATCGGTGCTGGTTCCCGGTAATGGGGAATCGGTGGAGGAACTGACCGAAGCAGTCAAGATCTGGGAAAATGCAACGGTTCTTCACGGCAGTGGATGCGAAATTGATGGTCAGCCTTTCTGGGGTGTCGGAGGCGGGATTCCGGTGACTCCATTTGGTGATTGGAGCTACGACTTCGATGAGGACACCGCCGAGAAAATGCTGGATCAATGCCCTCCCGGTGCAATCCTCGTGGTGCACTCTCCCCCAATGGACACGGTTGATCACGATCAATCAGGAAAAATCCGTGGCAGCGAGTCGATCCGACGGGCAGTCGAGCGACTGCGACCCCCAGCGGTGATCTGCGGGCATATCCACAGTGATTGGGGAAAACGCGTGCAATTGGGACCAAGCTTGATACAGAATGCCGGGCCCAAAGGAGTCAGGATTGATCTGCCCCTTCCCTCAAAAACGAGTCGCTAAAATTGGGCGATCCCAGTGCCTGGCTTACTGCCAGCTATTGACCTCTCGCAACCATTATTGGGTGATCCGCAGCAGTCAGGCTCTCCCAATCGTCGATAGCGATTCACCATGATATGATGTTCACTTCATCGAAACCTTACCTGTCTAACTTGAGGCATGAATGAGTAACGCGGAATCCTCCGTGAGCCCGGAAGTGGCCCAACAATCTGCCGAGGCCAAAGATCGGCTTAACGAACACACCTTGAAAACCGTCCACTGGCACTTTAGCGAGGAAACAGGCAGTCCGTTCTGGTTACAGAAACGCTCTGAACTGAACTTTGACCCGTTGACCGATGTCAAAAGTTTTGATGACCTCAAAAAGTTTCCGCATTTCGAAGATGAGTGGCTACGCGGGGGCCCCGTCAACCGCTGGGTGCCCAAGGGTCATGCCGGCAAACCGACCTATGTCTTCGAGACCGGTGGCACAACGGGGATACCTAAAAGTCGTATGGTGATTGAAGATCACTGGACAGATTACGAACTGTTCAGCGACACCCTTCCCGACGAACACTTCCCCAAGAATTCGAACTGGTTGATGCTTGGACCCAGTGGTCCTCGGCGACTGCGTCTGGCGGTGGAGCATCTAGCTCAACATCGTGGCGGAATCTGCTTTTGCATCGACCTGGATCCACGCTGGGTTGTCAAACTGATCAAGAAGGGCTGGATGGAGCACCTTGAAGAGTACAAGAAGCACTGCATTGATCAGGCTGTCACGGTTCTGACAGCAGGGCACGACATCAAGTGCATGTTCGCGACACCCAAACTACTGGAATCACTGGGCGAAGCACTCGAAGAGAAAGGGACAAGCCTACAGGAAGTGGGTATCAAAGGTATTTTCTCTGGCGGTACCGAATTCACACCGCAGTGGACGAAATTCTGCGTGGAGGAACTTCTTGGTGGGACGCCTGATGAAGGTGGTGTGTACATGACACCGACTTACGGCAATACGCTGATGGGCCTTGCCTGCAGCAAACCGGTCACACCAGCGGACGGTTACAAAATTTCGTATTATGCCCCGCAACCTCGGGCAGTGACCGAAGTGGTCAGCTTTGATGACTACGACCAAGTCGTTGGATACGGCGAGACCGGCCGAGTAAAACTTTACACGCTGACGGATGAATTTTTCGTCCCAGGCTTCATGGAACGAGACGAGGGCGAACGAGAGTCTCCGTTTGATACCTACCCCTGGGATGGTGTCAGTGGTGTTCGACCTTTCCATGAACTGGCCAGTGGCACAACGGTTGGCGTCTACTAGACGGTCAGACTTGAGCATTGACTCGGTTCCTGTGTCTTGGCTGGATGATTCGGGATCGAGTCACCAACTGGTGGAGACGTTGGTTGGCTTGATTGTGAGATTTGCCGAACAAACTTCATAGCGATTCGCAAGCGATCAAGCTCCGGGGCCGCATTTGAATGGCCCTGCCTTCATAGCCAAGTTGGTCGTGAAAGCGATTCGTATTGGACGCACCGCCGAATCGCAACGAGAAAAGGCGATTTGCAATGTCGCCGAGGTTTCCAACCAGAGCGGTCTTGGGTTCGCGAACGAATGCGGCTCACAAACCTTGGTGGTCGCTGAACTTCAGAGTTTCGGCAGACCTCCCCCGGTAAGCCCTCCTTCATACCAATCCGTTGACTCTGCTAAACGATTAGAATTTCCTACACCACTTCCCAAAACTCTTTAACAGATCCGACAATGATCACGCTAAGCCCGCTCCGTTGGGGAAAACCATACGAATCCCTCGATTTCACCAATGTCGTTCACTTCGATACCGGAGAGCCGATTGCAAAAGTCGGAAATGTTGGGGGAGGAATCGTCGGCCGCGACATGCGCCAAGCTCACAAAGCGCGACAAGCATTGCTGCAGCTTTCAACCGACGACCTCATCGAAAAGTGCAAGAAGGCTGCAACACTTTTTGAATCGGGCACGTTATCGGTCGGGGACAGCCAGCAGACGGTGGACGACTTTGTCCACCAGCAATCGGCCAGCACAGGGCTTCCAGAGCACATGTGCCGATCCAACATGCAGAAGAACAGTTTTGTTCTCAGTAACATCGACCAAATTCTTGATTGCCTGACCCGAGGGTTGAACCTTTCAATTCTCAGCCGCGGGTTTGGCGAAGAAGATCGTGGTGTGACCGTGAGTTTTCAGTCACAGACACCGGTTCTTGGCGCCGTTTTGCCGAACAATTCGCCGGGTGTTCACACGCTTTGGTTACCGGCGATTCCTCTCCAAGTTGGGTTAGCACTGAAACCGGGTTCGCAGGAACCTTGGACTCCCTATCGAATGGTCTCTGCTTTCATCGAAGCTGGAGTCCCCTCCGAAGCCTTCGGCCTTTACCCCGGTGGTCACGATGCGGGGGGCGCCATCATGACGAAAACGCCGCGAAGCATGATCTTCGGTAGTGCACAAACTGTCGCTCAGCATGAAGGGAATCCAAAGGTGCAAGCACACGGCCCCGGCTTCTCCAAAATCCTGATCGGAGACGACGTTGTGGACCAGTGGGAGAGCTTCCTCGATGTCATGGTCGAAAGTGTGCTCAGTAACTCAGGTCGCAGTTGCATCAACTGCAGTGGTATTTGGGCAAGTCGCCACACCAAGGAAATTGCTCAAGCGATTGCGGAGAAAATCGGACCCGTCGACGTCACCCCTCCCTCGGATCCTAACGCGCAACTCGCTGCATTCACCGTGCCGGCAATGGCCACAGGCACCTATGCAATGGCTCAACAAGACCTCGCCGAGTCGGGCGTCACCGACATGACAGCCGACTACGGAGAAAAATTGATCGAACGCGAACACTGTGCCTACTTGCGTCCGATGGTAGTCCACGCAGACTCCCCAGACCGCCAAGTCGCCTCGAAAGAGTACATGTTTCCGTTCGTCAGCGTTGTGCAATGCTCGGAGCAAGACATGCTCAAACGAATCGGCTCAACGCTGGTTGGCACCGTTTTGACGCAAAATGAATCTTTGATCGCAGCGGCTGGATCCTCAGTAGACATCGATCGATTGAACGTGGGTCCAATTCCAACCAACCGGTTGAACTGGCTTCAACCGCACGAAGGTAATATCATCGACTTCCTGTTCAGGTCACGAGCCTACCAGATTGCGGAATTGCCCCTCGGAGCAACTACCTGATCTTTGAATCTCGACTAATCTGATATGACACGCCCGCGGGGGACGATGCACATCGCTCGCCGACCTGGGCAAATCGTGACCGATCCGGTCATCACTGAATTGGATCGGTATTTTGTTGAAGATTTCGTCGAGTATTAAAGTAATCCACCGTGGATCCCAGATCGTCCGCAACCGAACCCCCGAGGGAAAACGACCCTGACGGGCATGCGGAGAAACCGCTGCGCGAAATCCCCGCCCCCCCTTCTGCCGATGACACGGCATTGCCAGGATCAACCCCTGAGCAAAGCCAAGCGGACCGGACTCGCAAGTCACCGAAACTAGATCCGTCGGAAACGCATCGACCACCCCTTGAGACCCCCTCTACCCCTATGAGCAAAAACTTGTTTTGCAAATGCCTCAAAGTGAAGCCAGAGAACAGGCAAGACTTTTAGGACTACGTATTCATGATTTACTGGGTAAAATAAATTATCAAGATGAGGTAGAAAGCGTCCTAGCTGCAGCTTATCTTCAAGGGGAAATTACTCAAGAAGAG
>CALJHC010000014.1 GCA_938075415.1 uncultured Rubripirellula sp.
TAATCGCTCCTTTGATCGCTGAAAAAATCAGGATCAGCGATTCCCAGTAAGCAGGGCGTTCATTTACCGCTCAAAACGTTGTGGGTGTTTTGCAGTGCCTGTTCGCCTTACGTGGCACGCCCGAACACCATCGCAGTGACATGGACCAAGAATTCGTATCGAAGGTAATTTGCCGTGGCGGAAAGATGCCGCTGTCAAAACGCTGTTTATCACCAATGCAAGCCCTTGTCAGCACGGCTCTGCCGAACTGTTCAATAGCACGCCGCAATGAGCTTTTAAACCGTGAGATCTTCCTAATCCTCGAGGAAGCTTGCTGGGTGATTGATCGCTGGCGACTCGACTACAACCATCACCGCATCCAAAGTTCATTGGATGATCAAACCCCTGCCGCTTGTGCGGCAGGCTGTGTTCCTCAGACTTCGGCTACGCCTCAGCAACCAGAAAACAGTCGCTTTACCAACCCCAACTCTCTCACTCAAGCTGGTGCAAAGACTGAGGGGTAGTCAGTATTACCGGCTTCCTTTGCTTTTTGCTTACCGACCCAGTCGCTCTGCCTTGCGCCAGGCGTCGATCTCCCACTGCTGCCAGTCTCCGATTACGGGCTCGGCATTGTGCTTTGGGAGGGCTCGTCGCATTTGCATCAGTAATTCGCGGTGCTCACTCTTGTCCGCGAGATTGTGCCACTCGTGCGAGTCGTTTTCGTGATCGTACAGTTCTTCACTGCCATCCGCATAGCGAAGGTAATGCCAGCGGGTGGAGCGGAGTGAGTGATTCTTCGGGCCAAAAGTGGTCAGGATCGGACGGTCCCAATCAGCATCGGGTTGCTTCATCAGCGGAACGAGACTCCGGCCTTCCAGATCGGCGCGAGGTGCCCGCCCCGTTAATTCCAGAAGTGTCGGGAAGATGTCGATCAGCCCCGCTGGCCGGTCTGACACGAGGCCAGGCTTATATCCCGGCGCAGTGATGATCAATGGCACACGAGTGCTGTCATTCCAAAGTGAACGCTTCGCCCAACGCTGTTTCTCGCCGAGGTGCCAGCCGTGATCGGATAGCAGAACGACAATGGTATTGTCCCGGTAAGGGCTGGCTTTGAGTGCATTCAGAACGCGTCCCGTACAGTGATCAACGAACGCCACGCTGGCAAGATAGGCACGAACAGCGTCACTCCACGCATCATGTTCCATCAACCACTCATGCCGTGGGGCTGGAAATCCTATCGTCAAAGTCTTCGCGTAATCCGACAGATCGTCCCGGTCGTTCTCCAGAACTTTCGGTAACTGCACCTTGTCCTTCGGAAACGCCTCGAACCACCGCGGCGGCGCGTACATCGGAACGTGAGGTCGCCAGAACCCAGCCACGAGAAGAAACGGGCGTTCGTGTTTCTGCGTCAACTTCTTGCTGACCCAATCAGCAATCTTCGTGTCAGGCATGCGACTTTCGTCCTCTGGGAACGGCCCCCAATCCCAGAGCCGAAGCCCCTCTAGGCCAGACAGCTTCTTATCGGGAAGTGGTCCAAAACCTCCCATACTTCCGCCGTACTCCTGATAGTGCTTGCCATCGTTCCCGCCGTGAACGAATTTGCCGGCTCCCATCGTGTGGTAGCCTGTGTCAGCAAAATGCTGCAGCAAGTGCGGATGTCTCGTCGCGATCTTCGACGCATCCAGCTTCGGCTGAAGAAAGTACAGTCCTGTCGTTGACGGATAGAGCCCCGTGACAAGCGAGGCTCGCGAGGGCGTGCAGATCGGAGCCTGGCAATGAGCATTGCGGAAAAGTGTGCCGCGTTTGGCGAGGCGGTCGATATTCGGCGTCTTGGCCTGCGGATGGCCTCCCAAACATCCCGTCCAGTCATTCAGGTCGTCGATCGAGATGATCAGGATGTTGGGCCGATCAGCGCGTGCTGACGAACAAAATAGCAGCACAGCACTCACGCAAACCGCACGAATCAAAATCTGAATCATCGTCGAATTTCTAATTCGCACGTTTTGACTCTTGCGAGCACTCGCCATAAGTTTTCACTCTCTGATTCGTGTTGCTGTGTCGTATTGGTCACTGATTCACCGCGCTACGGGTTCAAGTTGGAAGCCGGTGACCAGGCTTCCGTCCTGATAATCGAAGTTCGCCGTCGAGCTGTTCGATCGCACTTGTGTGATGCGACCCTTGGGGTCACGAGTCAGTCGAACGGGCGCGACTTTCAGGTCACCTCCTGGTCGCATGACGTAGAAAGTGACTTTGTTTGTTCCTTCACTCAGGTAGTCGGCGATTAGCAGAAACTGGTTGACGTTTGATCGATGCCCTGCATCCCAGCGGACCTTGCAGAATTCAAGCATCAACTGGCTGTCGGCAAAGTATTGGTTGGCGAGCGTTGCAAAGGCTTCCTGCGGAGCGTTCAGAAAAAATTGCACATTGCCTCGCGTATAAGCCCGGTCGAAATCTCTCTTTCCCTTGAAATAGCTCACCCACGCTTCATTCCAGCTCGCGTCATCGCCATTCCAGGCACCAAATCTTTGAAAGTTTTTCTTGGTCGCTGTAAAGTCAATACCGCGGGACTTGGGAGATCGGTAAACGACCTTTGGACCTGCCGCCTGGGCGAGCCCCTCAAACTTCCGCTCGTACAATTCTGGGCGAGTCCTTCTGCCAACCGTGTCCAGCATGTTGTGAGCCAACTCGTGTGCGAGACAGATCATGTAGACATCAGTGACGCCGGGTCTGGGGGCGTCGTCGGCAAAGCTGTTCTCTGGCCGTCCAAGCGGTAGATCAAAGATGTTGATTCCCGATCGCGAGCGAATCTTCTGAGTCTTGATCGCCGGTCCCAACCAACCGGCCACCGTGATCGTCTCGACGTCCCACACGGCGCGCGGCATCGCCATCATCAACCGGTGCATCGCGGCCAGATGCTCTGGTGTGGCGGTGTTGTTGTCGATGAACAGCACACCGAGATCGACGAGCAGCCGGCGGTAACCCGCTTCAAAGTCGAGAGCGTCTGCAACACGCTTGCGATTCGAGATCGAATCGGGGAGCGACTCCAACAGCACCACCCAGTATTGAGCGGCCAGCAGCGGCAAATGCGGACCGGATTCCAGATCAACTTTTGATCGCCCGAGCAAACCTGGGTATTGCCTTGCCAAGGGAGCAAGTTTCTGAAAAAGCTGTTCCCGTGACGATCGAGGAATCAGTCCACCGGCTAAATCGGCTTGGAGCGATGCCAACGATCCGAAAACCTGGCGACGCACTGCCGCGTCCTCGCGAAGGACCTTTCCGAGATTCCTCTCGTGTTGTGCCAAGAGACTTTGAAATGACTCCACACGCGATGGAAAACCAACGCCACGCATGAACGATAGTCGCCCGTTCTTACCTCCGCTGATCAAATCGAGAACACCGTCGCCATCAAGGTCAGCCAGCTCAGGTGTTGTGTCATCACCATTCTCTTTCCGAATATTGAGATTCGTACCATCGGACCATTGCAGCAGTCGGCTCTTGCTCAACGACGGTTTCATCGTGGAAGCGTTGAGATACAGCGAGACGGTGCCCCAATTCACTCCCAGCAGCATGTCCAGCCGGCCGTCTTGGTTGAAATCCACAATGCGCGGGTGCGAGTTATATGCCAGGCTCATGTCGAAGAACGGTGTGCCTCGACCGAATCTCGGCATGTCCAACTGCCCTTCGTTACGATACCACGTCAACTTGCCACCAAACGATCCGGTCACAAGATCGGCAAGTCCGTCTCCGTCCCAATCAGCTGCATCGAAGCGCCCCTGGCAATTCTCTTGGACCTGAAAGGTCACACCCGTCTCCGCAAATTCTGGAGCTTCGGCTTTGCCGATATTCTGATGAATCGTCACTTCATCGCCGGAGTGACAGACAGCTAGATCAGGCAACGCATTCCCGACAAGGTTGGTCAGCACCAGTCCCGTGTACGACTTCCCCCAGCGATCGCGACCGCCGGCCAAAATAGGTTGCTTCGTCTGAAATTGAGCCTTCCGCGAGCTCCCATTATTGCGAAACAGCCACAACCGACCGTCTCCTCCACCGACGAGCAGATCAGGATCACCGTCTTGGTCCCAGTCGTAGCACCGTGTGGTTGCATGATGTTCCAGATTGATTGACTGCCCATCGGCCTTGATCGGTACGGGCCGCCCATATGACATCGTCGGGATCACAATCGACGCATCCTCGGCTGAAGCGACGCTACAACAGAGGCAAAACGCGATAGCGGTCGAGCAAAGTGAACGCCCACAATCGGAGACTCTGGGCAATAACTTCTCGCGACTTGTTGTTCGTGTCGCTTCACCAGCTCGCGCCATAATCATTACTTTCTGGTCGTATTTACCGTTGCTGCTTTACATCGTTATCAGTGTATCCACCAATTTCTTCTTGGGCATCCTGTGCGACGACGAAACTGTAGACGGAAAACACAACAAAGCTATTGTTCTGCCCAAAGAAAGACCCGCACTTCTCATTGTCGGTCTGTTGACGGAACTGGACGGTCAGGAGAGGTTTTGGCGGGTGATTGGTGGAAGCCAAGTCGCCAAAAGAGCGTAAACAGCGTGGATTCCTTATCGGGATACTTAGGGCAATACACCACAGAGGTGTTTCACTCGCCCCAGAAAACACGACAGAAATATGCAAATGCGACGTCTGGGGAGCTACTTGGGGGACCATTAACAGATCAGCAGTCAGAGTTGATGGATCTGTGGAATCAGCTCTCAGAAGACGAGCAGCAGTCAGTGCTTGAATTGACAAAAGTTGTTAGTTCAAAAAAGCACGAGTGTGACTAGGCCCTGATTAATCATCTTATCTAACCACACCTGCACCCCAATCCACATCACACTCACGGGACTAGAATGTGACTCGGCCTGGCTGTTAGCAATTCGGCAACGACCTGAGCCACTGTGTGACGTATTGAATATTCTGAAATTCCTTTCCGCGAACTGACCCCGAGCAAGATTCTCTCACTCACAAGGGTGCGATTCTGTGGGGGGAGGTCGCCTCCACATGGGCAAACAAAAGTGCGCTAAACTATGACGATCTTGGTCTTTTTAGTTAATCAAATGCATCTCAATAGCCACATCAATTACTAACCTCCGAAGGCAGATACAACCTCTATCTGAGAGCGAACAAAACGAGGACAGTGATCAACCCTTAAGTCACTGCTGCTTGTTCTAAGAAGTC
>CALJHC010000015.1 GCA_938075415.1 uncultured Rubripirellula sp.
ATTTCATAACTGCCGTGTGTCGTCGCTGCGACGCCAGACATCACGCTGACTCGCGAGGAAGTACAGACCGGAACGGCGCAATGGGCGTTGGAGAAAATCCTACCGCGTTTTGCCAATGCATCCATATGGGGAGTGATCGCCTGGTGATGGCCTTCGAGAAAGCCGACCCAGTCGTTGAGATCATCAATGCAGATCATCAGCACATTGAGTTGCTGAACATCCGACTGTTCAGCATTCGATTGTTCAGCATTCGACTTTTCTGCACTTGACGGTTCGGCATTCGACGGTTCGGCAGCGCGGATCGTCGCTACACATTGAAGCGACAACACGATCATCACGACTGCGACAGGGAATCTATCCATCGATTTTCAACTTCGTCTCGAAAGGAATCACTTGTATGCAAGGCCACCCAAAGGGGTCAGTGTAACGCTTGGGACGTCACCGTCAGTCGTTTTAATTTGTTCGAGAGACTCGATATTTCAGCAAGCAGTCGAATCACTCCGGTTTTCGGCCTCAGACGCTTCGCTGACGAGATTGTCAAGTCATGGGGTTGTTGGTCCAAGTTTTTGAGCCGCAGGTTGTGGGGGGTAACCACTTGTTCCTGAAAAAACCTGTCGCTTACAAGTCGCAGATCATCAAATTGACGGCCCCGGGTACCTCCGTTCTCCAAAAGTAACCGACTCAGGTATTCAGTCCACTTGCGGTGCCGTCCATATCGGCAAAGTGATCGGCCGGGCACTCAGGCTACCACCATCGATTTGCAGAGTTCATGCTGGCGGGATCACATGCAATCGATATCCAGGTTGGATGCGATTTTGACTCGAGACCCGCACTCATCCGAGGACATTAACTTGAGATTCATTGGCCACAGTGCTGGTTCAATTCTTTTTCTTTCACGCGGTCATTCCAATGCCAACAAGGCTCAGGATTTGGGAGGTTGATACGCATTGCCAGTTTCGACGGATGCTGAATCACCATCCCCACCGTTGCTTTCATCAGCAAGAATGGCATCAAGAACCCTTGGCTTCCAGACGTAGAGTCTCACTAGCCAAGAAAGGCCATACCAATAGCTCACATAAGCACCGCCGGGTATCCATCCTCCAATCATAAAGAACGCTGGCGATGCATCATTGAATGCTTCAGCAGGTGGATTGGGTATCGACTGCCACGCTCGATAACCTAGGTCAGCACCAAAAAGAAGACTCATCCAGAAAATAAGCACACTGACGCCTAGCAGGATCAGGGGCACGACATGCCCAGAAAGTCGTCCCGCAATAAAAGCGAGGACGGCAGAAACCAGAGCCCCAACACCAAGAATCGAATAGAACGTTTCTTGAAGGGGTGTCATTTCAGTGCCTTATCTTACAACCGGATTATTGCACGCTATCAGATTAGATCGCGCTTTTAGTTTTGAAAGCCAGTAAGGGAACGTTTGGAGAAAGGTCTCAAGTATTCACCCAAAAGGCAAGGTTAACGGCGAGGTTCTCGGTTTGCTGCCCAGCAACGCCACGCATCATTAGCTTTGAAGTGAAGTCGCCCCAACACATCTAGGTATCAGCACATCTAGGTATCAGCACATCAAGGTATCAGCACATCTAGCCACTTGCGTTGCACTGCGTTGATCAAGCCTGTCCACATGCAAACCATTGCAGTAATTGGAAAGCAAAGATACCAAGCGGCAAACCATCTTCAACTCATCAATCATAACCCATTGATCCGTCAACTAATTGAGACTCCGCTGACTGCCTCGCTAAAACCACGCCCATTCCTTTGATTACAGTTTTCGATCTCACCAAAAAGAGATTGGCAGGTGACAGCGAATCTTTTCCAAGTGCTCGGCTTATCGCATCAAAATCGCTTCATTGGAAGATTATGCAGAGTGCGGATTTAAAAGAAGAAGCGGCGGACTTTAGTCCTAGAGCTACCCTGAACCGAAGGCGTCTATGGCTCCCCGAAACTGGCGCAACTCGAAATGGTTCTCTGTTGGCTAACTTGAAAAAAGCTTGAAAGTGGATGCTTTTCAAAAAAACTGATAGTCTTCAGGTTGCGATTGATGTGGGGGTTCGCAGCCTGCCTCGGTAGCATCTTAAAGGAGAGCGTCGAGCAAGGTTTCACGAAAGTCGCCTTGCCAACGAAGTCGACCGGCAGATGGTCGCTGAAGCATGACGCAGTCTGGAAATCGATCACTCCAACTAATCATTTGACTTTTCCTGGCCCCACTTGTGGTAACTCAACCCACTTCCAATGGGTTGCCACCGGGTGCCTGGTCGTCCGGTTCCGGTGATTTCTGGTGGTCTTTGAATTGTATCTTGTCGACGGTACGCTAAAGGCGTCCTGACGGTGGCGATTGGATGCGAAACCAACTGCCGAAGTTGTTCTGCGGTGAAGAATATTTTTGAGAAACGTGTGGTGTAATCACAAAGCTCGGCAAGATTGCAAAACGACCATATGCACGGCAGGGTGTTTGTGCGTTGTTCGGCCGAGAAAGGTACATTGGGCGTTAGTTGTGGTGAGACTTTGTCCTGCAACTACCGTTTGTACAAGTGGATCATATGTGTCCCTAAAAAGATTAACGTCCTGACCCTTGCAGTCTTTTTGTTGCTCATCTTACCGACTGGTTACCCTCTCGTAAAACTCTATCGGAACCACTGCAATTACCTTGTCTTGTGCATTCCAACTTGCCCTCGCTTCAAGCCGCGTGTCACTTGCCAACAACACGCAGGAATGTTGTGATCGATAGCAACGAGAATTCCAAACAGGGAAAAGGTAGACTATCATTCGGAATTAATTCAAAACGCTGTGAGAACGAACCATGAATCCTTTTGCTCGCCTGTTCTTCGGCACCTTTGTTGCCGCTGCGTTGGTCCCCGCTACTGCGTGTGTCCCTGCAACTGCGTTGGTCCCTGCTACTGCGGTAGCTGACGATGCCCCCGACTTCCGCACCATCGTTGCACCCTATGTGGTTTACGTCTGCGAATCGCCAGACCTGCTGAAGCCGCTTAACCTGACTGGTGAACAGCAGGAGAAACTTCAAGCAATCCTCAGTAAATGGAAGGCAGGATTTCTCGCTGCCAAACGAGAATTGGACTCACGACCGGACGGCAAGAAAAGAAGGCGGTCTTCAGCTCCTCTTCGTGACCATCGTCTGACGAACGCCATTAGTGATTTGCTGGATGACGGACAACATCAACTCTTTCACCAGATACTTTACCTATGGGTTCGGTCACCGGTGCAATCACGCCACGCCTTTGAGTTTGACTTGGGAATTTCCGACCAACAGCACGTTCAGCTCAAGGGTCTTGAAACGCAATGGATCTTACGAGCACTGGAGAAGATTATCTGTGACTATCGATATCAACGTCATACAGAGCGTCGTGATGATAGTCAGGTGGGAAAACTATTAGCTTACGGATCAGCGATTACTCGCCTCGAATGGCAATTCGCAGCCGAGCGGAACGTGGAGTGGACTAAAATACTGACAGCAAAGCAGGCTAGGCGTTGGAAGGAGCGGGAACTGCAACAGGCAATCAAAAACGACCCCTCCAACCGATTTGTGGTATTACTGGCTGACTTCTCTTCCTTTCATCTGGGATCCGACCATATCCCACCCGGGACGTCGCTCGGCACCGTTCCGTACTATCTCCCTCCATTCGAAGCGTTAAAGTGGAGCGATGAGCAGCTTTCTGAGGTTCGGATGCTGGTCAAGTCCGTGAGTTGGGAGTTAGATGATCTTCCGCCAGACCGCGAGCAATTCTCTAGCTGGATGAAAGAACAAAGAGAACGAGAGATCAACTGCATGCGACAGATCGAAGAAGTGATGACCGCCGAACAGCGAGCAACTTGGTGGGGACTTTTCGGAGATCCTGACGCGAAAGACAGCTTCCTCTGTGAGCTAAAAGCAAACAGCCTCTTTGAAGCGAATTTGCGTGAAACGCAAAGTACGTCGGGAAGAGACAAGTGATAAAGCGGTTTCCCACAAGCGTTCGACCAGGCGCTGATAGGCATTCCAAACAGGTGCTGCTTGGAATTCACGCTAGGGCGGAATATTTGCATCTCGCATGCAAATCGAGCCGGCTCTCTGTGTTTGATTGTCAGGCTGTTGGTGGACACAAAGGAAAGCTCAAGGCGTGTTTGTGAACATTGACGGCATGTTCTGGCACGACCGGTTAGTTAAGCGGGTGAGTGAGATTCCGGCGGAAGATAGGATTCTGATGGAGAGGCATTTTACTGATTGATTAGGGCAATAGTCGATTGGAACCAGGGGTGATTTCTTTTTCCAAGGTGGGACGAACATGAACGGAGGGAGGACGTATTCCGAAAGTCCCAGTCAATCCGAGAAACATTCGTAACGCCAAGCCTCAGTTCTGGTTTCTCAATAATTCGGATCGGCACAATTGCCGGCGAAGAATCTGCACAACGTCGACGCACCAATGGACGTCCTGGATCCAAGATCTGATCTTGTTTTCGTCAGGGTAGATTGGAATCGCCCCCATTCGTAATATTCTCGGGCCCAGCGGCGATGCAAACCACCTGTTCGCGTCGATCACTGCCACTTCCCAAGCCGATTCGCAAAAACAGATGGTCACCGGCAATTGCTGGGCTGGCATAACAGTCATTGCCCAAGTGATTCTTTGCGATCGTCACGTATTCTTCCCCTGCTTCAAAAACAAAAGTGTCACCATTCAAGTTCGGCACCATCACTTTTCCATTGACGAGAACGGGGGACGCACTGAAGTTACCACCCAATCGTTCTTTCCAAAGCTGCTCGCCGGATGCAGCGTTCCAACAAATGGCCACTCCCTTGTCATTGACGGTTAGCAATCTGTCCTCCACAACCAACAGCGATGGCTCGTAAGTCTTGGAATTATTCGACCACAGTCGTTTACCCTCTGCCGAGAGGCAGATGGTCTCCGATTCGGGGTACCCACCACTAGCAAAGAGACGTTCCCCATCCGAGACAACTGTACCGCACGTTGCCTCTGAAATGCATTCAGTTCTCCAAAGTAATTCACCCGATGCCGGCGCATAACTGGTTACAGAATCATTGCCGCTGATCAACAACTGATCCCGACCACCGAGATTTACTACGGCTGGACTTGAGTAACTGTCTGCGTTACCCCGAGTGACGCGCCACACCACTTGCCCGGTCTCACCATCAATTGCGGCCAGATAACCACCACCTTTGTTGTCTGCAGCAACAATGACAAGTGATTTGTAGAGAACGGGCGACGGCGCGTATCCGAACTTTGAGACAAACTTACCCACTTCACGTTGCCACAGGATTTGGCCACTTAAATCGAGCGCTGTTGCAATAATCGCGTCCGAGTTAAGCATCGCTGTGTACAATCGATTTCCATCACACGCGATTGTTCCGTTCGCGTTCGTGGCTTTGCGATGAACAGAATTTTTGGCCGGTAATCCACCCTGATGAATTACCATCTGCCAACGCTGTGAGCCACTGGATCGATCTAAACAGATAACAGATTGAGACTGAGTTTCTTGCTCAGCCGTTGCAAGGAAAATCGAATCGCCTACGACAATTGGTGAACCATGTCCGCGTCCTGGGATGTCAGTCCGCCATTTCAGGTTGCTTGACTCACTCCAAGTCGTCGGTACCGTAGCTGCCTTTGCGACTCCGTCCTGATTCGGACCACGCCAAGCATTCCAGTCACTTGACGCGAGCAACCATTCAGAATCGAGTATTTCAATACCACTCTCGCTGGCCGAAACCGACTCGACAGGATTTTTCTTGGCGCAACCACCACCAATCACAAGCATCAAAGCCATCCAAGAAAGAAGTGAACAAGAAGTGTCTGAAATGTCACACCGCATTTTCCAGAGCATGATTGACGCTCGCATGGAGACCTCGTTGGTAGTTGGCAGATCGTAAAAAAATCGGATTGCTGATCGTCTGTCACACAGCATTGTGAATTGGGTCGCTGCACTATACTCGCGAGAGAATTATATGCTGATCCCCTTTGTTCCGAAAACCAGCCGTTGCATCGAGTGGCGGATTGGGCGGCGTATCGGCCGCGTTTTGTCGAGTGTTACCGAGAACGAACATGGGGGTTCTAGAGGACGATAACGACCGCTTCGGATTTCGGTTCGCTGTCCGCTTCGGACGGATGGCCGGACAGACGGCGACGCTCGGAACCAACGCCTTCCTTGTCGGGTCGAGATCCAGTGAAGTCGTGAAAGACCTGCACCTTGGTATCCGTACTTAAAGTACTCGGCATCAAGCCATTGAATTCACATCTGGAATTCACATCTGGAATTCACATGTCTCGAATTGGATGAGCTTTCCCAACTGAATCATGCCCACAATTTTCTCAATTGTCGGAACGGGCGTGAGACAACGTGACGAACTTAGTTCGCGAATTTGATCTTAGCTTCCCATCACGAACCCTGCTCGGAACCGTTCTCTGTATTCTCATCGCGTTATTCTCATCGCGTTCTCTCCACTCAATGGCTTATCAAGCTTTCGTTTTGACACTTAGCAGATCGGAAACATCATCGAGGAGATCTGGACGTTTGATGTCATCAAGGGATACCGGCGGTAAGTTCAGCGATTCCCTCTTTTCGTTCTCGGTGGTCCATTTTAAATGCCACAGAAATAATTCAGCTGCAAACATCTGTTCGATGTAAATAACAAAACTCCAGCCAAACGCCCCGTAGAAAATGACACCGAGCCAGACCACGTCAGGGACAGAATGGTTGCCACCGTCTACGATATAAAAAAACACTGTGAGGGGAAGGGAAATGATTAACGCTACAACTTCGGAGAGGATTAACCCCGCGGCGAAACGCCCCAGGTGATGCTGCAACGCAGCGTAGCCACGCTTTGTTGCATCGACTGGCCCACAATCAAGCCATGCGATAGATGGCAGAATGAGAAAAACCAGCATTCGCAACGCTTTGTTAAGTATCCGAAAAAATGTTCCTCATTGAGAAGAAACCATAATTGTCACCCGCCAAAGTCCTTGCTGCACTTCCCATGCTCAGGTTCTCTCTTTGACGGTAGTTGCGACGAACTGCGTCGATTTGGAAAACCAAAGCGTCACTCCGCCGACCGTCATACCTTGCGATCATTTTTCCTGACAGCTGTTTGCTTCTGACAGCTGTTTGCTTCTGTTTCGATACGACCACGAAGACTCAACAGCTGTTTGGTCCACCGTCGGTGGTGACTTCGCTGGCCGCGAACTTGAGTCCATTCCGCAGGACCACGCCACAGTAGGAGAAGTGGAAGTTTCGGCCGGATTAGGTGGTGAGATTGGTCCGATTCTTCGTCAATGAGATGCTGAGTGTCAAGGAAGACTCGGCCATAGCTATTGACCTGACCTCCGAATTCATCAGCCGAAGTGTTCGTTCGAATTTTGGCCGCACGCGATTCATTCTTATTGCTCTCGATTAATCCCTCTGGCAGCGCAAATCGATGTTAACTGCCACATGCGAAGCCAATCCTTTACGGACTCGATGGAGATCACCAATTCGATCATCGATAAAATCCCAAGGCTAGGTGGCTAGCCTTCACTTTGAATCTCATAGAAAAAGGTGCGTTGTGTGTGATGCCGACGGTCGATCGTGGCATCGCCATCGAAACAATCAATGATTAAGAAATGCTTGGAAGTGTAATCGGTCAACTGGACTGCCGCGATTAGGTCTCCGGTTGTCTCTCTTGTTGATAGGTCCGGCCCCTTTTCTTCTATCTTAACATTTCACCCGTTTTTGGCATTGAGAGTGTGGGTTTGCCTTGGAGGTAGCCGAGCTCCGTTAGAAATTGATCCGCGGCAATCAGCGTAATGTCTTTCCATGGCTGTTTGTTGAAAAAAGCATGCGTTTGCCCTTGGGCAATTTTCATTTGGACCGAGGTGACGCCGAGCGACTTCATTTTTGCCGCGGCGTGCGTCCAGCCGTCAGTCATCCACTTATCCTCGCTACCGAAAAAGACGATTGCCGGTCCAAAATCAGCTTTAAGATGCCGAAGAAAATCCACCTCTGGATCTGTGGCATCTTTTTTTGAAATCGCAGGATTGAACAAGACGTAAGCCGCCACGGAAGTGTCGATTTCGTTGTTGTCATCAGGATCATTGAGGCCCGGGTTGGTTGTGCCCAGCAGGCAGATGTGCCCCCCCGCCGAGCCGCCACCTGCGACGATGCGATTGGGGTCCACGCCCAGTTCTTTGGCATTCTGTTTGAACCAACGAATTGCACTTTTCACATCGGGAATGCAAACCCGTTTGGTCGATTGTCCGGCGGTCAATGCGGCTCGATCTTCCTTGGTTCGCAAGCGATAGGTGACCGTCGCGGCCACCATTCCCCGCCTCGCAAAATAGTCGCATTGATAACTGAATGCCTGACGACTGCCCCCACCCCAACCGCCGCCATGAAATAGAATGATGCCCGCAACTGGTTTCTTGTCAGTGTGTTTACCTTTAGGAAAATAAATTTCCATTTCGCGGTCCACGCCATCGACTTGTTTGTAAACGTAGACTTTGCCTTTGGGGGTGCTGGTATCACCATCGCGTTGCGCGTTGGCAGGTGCGCTAACCAGGAACATCGAAACCAGCAGTAATATTTTTTTCATATCAAATCCATTGGAACATTGGTCAAGCTCGAGCAGGTTCGTGACAGGCCACTCATTGCTTTTAACTCGCATCAGTGGCGACCGCCGGCACGACGGGTCGAACTGGCAAGTGGATGTGTTGTTTGGTTATGTTAAAGGACGATAGCCCAGAGGTGGGGCCGATAGGTTCAAACGGTGCTTGGAACGGGTAAATATCCGAGACCGCAAGTAGAAATGATGCTCAGGACAACTAACTACTTTTCAGATCCGATTGCCACGACCTGATCGGAGGGCAAGTCCTGTGGCTAAGTACGCATGCTGCTCAATTGTCATCCGTTTGACTTAACGCTTCTATCTGAATAGCCAAGCACCAATAGGATCCGTCTGGTCGCAGCGGTCTGAGAGGCGACCGGACTGGATGCTGAGCTTGGTCCGGTCCTTCGTCAACGAGATGCGTGTATCAATTAAGGCGAGGTCACAGTTAATGAGGTGACCTCCGGATTCATCAGGCAGAGTTTTCGAGCGGTTTTTTGGCCGCACCGGCCGGGCAAGTCGCCGGAAGTGGCGGATAAGCGTGACACGATGACGATACTTGCGAGTTTTGATCGCGCTATCGTCGATAGCGTGGAGATCATGGGCGTGAAGTCAATCTCAGCTAATTTTGTCAGCGATTCATCTGCTGACAAACTGTGGTCAAATCAACCCACATCAACCCAGGTCAACGGTGCCGGTACTCATCCCGAAGTGGTCTCTTTTGACGCCCATCTTTTGCAGGACGGACAGCAGGAAGTTACTGTGCTGACTTTTTTCTGGCACTTGGATGTGTCGGCCGGTCTTCAATGCACCACCGGCTTTTCCCGCGAGAAGAATCGGGATATTGACGCCGCTATGAGAATTACCTTGGGACATGCCCGAACCGAAGAGCATCAGGGTGTTGTCCAGCAGGCTGCGGCCGCCTTCATCAATTGCGGCCATCTTATCCATCATGCGTCCGAGACGCTCAACGTGCCAACGGCTGATGATCTGGTACTCACGAAGAAGTTGTGGGTCGTTGCGATGGTGTGACGTCACATGATGATCGTTGTTAACTCCATCCAGAAAGGCAAAGTTCTTGCGGCTGAGTCCATGGCCCATCATCAGGGTGCACACGCGAGTCGTATCGCTCCACATTCCCAGAATCATGATATCGATCAGTGCGTCCATGTATTCCTGGGCGTTGTCCGGGACTTCTTCAGGAGGCCGAAGTTTGGCTGTTTTGTCAGCGGCCAATGAAGGCGTCCAGGCACCGGGAGTAGACGTCGGCGGAGTGACAATCTTGTCGAGCCGCTCTTCGAGTTCTCGAATCGAAGAGAAATACTGGTCCATCTTATGTTTGTCGTTGTAACTCAAATCCCGGCTGCGCGACTTTGAACGATCAAGTACGGCGTCCAATACGCTGCGTTGCTTCGCCGCTTTTCGTCGGGCTTCCGGGCTATTGAAATCGCGGAACAGGCGATCAAATGCGACGCGTGGGTGCAGTTCCGGCGCGAGTAGAACGTTATCTTCATTCCAACTGACATTGCTGCACGTCAGATAGCCTTGCGCTCGCGGTGGTTCAGTTCCCAGCCTCAGATGCGGCACACGGCTGTTGCCGCCGATCTGCTTCGCAATCAAATGATCGATCGATGCTTCCGACTTCTGACCGACATGATTTCGCCCACATAGAAAAGCTGATGTCAGATGAATATGACTGGAACTCGCAGCTTCGTTCATCAGATTCGACACCACCGTGATGTCCGAACGATGGTCTTTCAGTGGCGAGAGAATGGGCGACAGTTCGAAGTCCGTACCGACTCCCGTCGGCTGCCAGTCCGGGGGATTAACACCATTGGGCATGAACATTGCGCCAAACCTTGTTGGTGCATGTTGCTGGTTGCTTGTCTGGCCAAAACATTCAAGAAATGGGTATGCAACGACAGCACCACCGATACCTCGCAGCACCTTGCGTCGGGAATGTTTCATTGCTTTTCCTTCGTCCGATTCTCGCCGCTCGCATGTGTAAATGGGTAAGACTTCGCAATCATCTTAAACAGTTCGTAGCTGGAGCCGCCGGTTTCTTTCAGCTTATCGACAATTCTGTCGATTTCGGGGCGATCATAGAATTCCAGTTTACGGCCAAGTGCATACGTCAGGACGGTTCGAGCCATGTTGCGATAGAAGTCATCTTGATTCACAACCAGGTTTTGCTTCAGCTCGCGTGGTCCGTTAAACGTCCTGCCGCCCGGCAGACTTCCAGAGGCATCAATCGGTTTACCGCCATCTATTTTTCGCCAGCGACCGATCGGATCATAGTTTTCCAGTCCAAAACCGATGGGATCGATCTTGTTGTGACACGATGCACACTGCCGGTTGGCCCGGTGCTTTTCAAGGACTTCTCGAAAAGTCGTTGTGGCCCCTGGCTCTCCGGTTCCCTTCTCCAAAGCCGGGACGATCGGCGGATCCGGAAGGTGTTTTCCAAACAGCTTTTCGTAAACCCACAAACCTCGGTCGACTGCCGAGGTACGTGTTGGGTGCGATGTCACGGTCAGGATGCTGCCCATGCCCAGCAAACCGCCTCGACTGGAATCCGTCGGAAGTTGCACCTTCGCCAGTTCGTCATTCGTATCAGGGAGAGCCGTAACGGTGATCCGAGGGAGTTTCTGAGCAAACTCACCGGAGAAAACATCACCGGCTGCTTGATTCGTTACACCGTCTACCGTGGAATTTGCCGGGGCAGCCACGAATCGAACATCACCCAGCTGCACGTCCTTCGTGTCTCCGAAGTTGATCGCCTTGAGAGGATCACTCAGGTCGAGATCTGCTTCCGACTTCAAAACACCGATTGAAACGTTGGTGCCCGCATTCCCTCTCGACACAATCAGGCCGCCGATGTGGGTATTCGGTACGTTGTTCGACTTGAATTGGAGATCGATCGTACCGTCCGTCACAGCCAAAGTATACGTCAGCACGCTTCCAAAACGGAAGGTGCCACCTTGCTCTTCAAGCTGGTCATACTCTGCTCGAATCGTCTTGCCCTCGATGACGATTTCCGCAGACCGCGCTTCCCATCCTTCATACAGCAGTAACTGCAGGGTGTATGTCCCGTTCGGCACAGCAATCATCACCTCTGGCGAACCGTGAATTGACGCGGCAAGAATCTCCGAGACGTCACTGGATTCACTGTAGTACTGCGCCAGATCTTTGTTCCAGAACGCATAGTCCGCTGTGATTAGTTCCTGCAGTGGGCGATTTGTTGTGAAAATGTGGCTCACGAAGGCCTCCGTCTCCTGCTTAAAGAGACTCTCGATTTCTCCTGAGTAATAGGAAGTCGCAAACAGGCCTTCGTCCGGCTTGATCGTCACCCCTAATTCGCGGTAATCCAGCCATTCCCGAGCAAAGACTCGCACCATACGGCGCCCCTGGTCACAGTTGAGCATCCGTTCAACCTGCCGCTCGATGACCGCCGGGTCTGTCAGTTTATCAGCTTCGGCCAACGCGAAAAGTTCTTCATCGGGCATCGAGTTCCAGAGGAAGTACGATAGCCGCGAAGCCATTTCATACGAGTCTAGTTTTCGTTCCTCATTGGGTACACCGCTTTGAGGAATGCGGTAGAAGAAATCCGGCGAGAGCATCATGGCAAAAAACGCTCCTCTGAGACCCGCGCGGTGATCGGCACCCGAGGCGACTTCATCCTCGTAGAAATTGAGGAAGAACTCAATATCTTCGGCACTTAGCGGGCGACGAAATGCTTTCTTACCGAATCGACCAATCACCTGTCGAGCAGCGCTGCGTCCTTCGCCGTCAGCTGCGAGCAATTTGGCTATTGATGGCGGCGAGGTGAAATCGGTGGCGCCCAGAGGCTTGACCCAGACATTGGTGTATTGGTCTGAGATTTTTTCGAGGCTAACGTCACGATTGATCTTCAGTCCATGCATTTTCTCCCAAACGAGATCAAAATTCATCTCCGCATCCGGTGTATTTTGCTGCGTGATGATTGAGCGATTCGGCGGCGCGATGAGACCTCTTGTGTATTCCTCATTGCAGTTGAAGTCGTTCGGTAAATGTTTGACCGGTCCGCGAATCTGCATCGCGTCCATGCACATGTAGACGCCCGTTCCCAGACTCAAATCGTTAAAGTCGGCGATAACAGGCGCGTCGGGAAACGGCGGCGGCACGGGCAACGCAGCTTCCGTGGGTGTCATCCCCGATCGCTGAGGACGAAAACGCAGCGTGTGGTATCCTTTCTCAATCCAGACGAGGCAGTGATATTGGCCCGGGTGAGCTCTGGTGGAGAGTAGTCTCACCTGACCGACTTCATCGCGATCCAGGTAGATCACCATTTCCGCGCACGCCCGATTGTCGACGCGTTCGCCCCAGGCTTTGACATCGATGATGTACCACCCGGTGCGTGGATATTCCCAGCGAGCGTAGAGAGAGTCACGGTTGGCCTTGATCATGATTCCGTTCTTAGTCGGCGTCAAAATTGCCGTCGTCGCCTTCATTTCTTCAGCTTCGGCTGTGTAGATGATCCGCTCGTCGGTGTTGAAGTAATGATCGAGCGCTTTTTCTGTGACACGAACGTACTTTTCCAGACGCGCACCGGTCATCGACAGCGAAGGTGAATCCCGATCTGAGCTGAATCCAGTATCACCCACGCCGTCATCGGACAGACTTTTTGCAAAATCAAGGTAAGTGCCGCCGGGGCGAGTAGGGCCGTCGTTGAACAGTGCTCGCAGGGTGTTCTCGTATTCGGTGCGATTCAGCAGCGGCAGGGTGACATGCCCGGCGCGGCGATACGCTGACCAATCGACTTTCTCTTTCTCTGCCTTGATCCAATCGGTGATCACGAGCCGCTGATCACCACTTAGCAGTGGTTTCTCGGGCGGCATCACATTATCGGTAATCTGTTGCTCCACCTTATCCCACAGAACGCGCTCACGAGCGAAGTCTCGCTTGATGTTGTCGAGACGAATATTACCCTCTTGCAGTTCTTGGTCGTGGCAACGAAGACAGTGTGTTTCTAACAGCGGTGCAATCTGTTCCCGATACTCAGTTGTCTTTGTCTTTGTCTTTGTCTTGACCAACGGTAACGTGAGGGCATCATGAATCGCGGCCGCAACTTGAGTTGCCAGGATGTTGTGTCCCGATGATTTGAAATGAACGTCACTGGCCGACTTCTGGTGTGTCGCAAGCACCGGCAGCATCGTCTGATGAAGATCGTTAATCCGGATCCCGTTGACCTTCATCAACTTCAAAGCCACTGCGCGAAAGTCCGCAGCACGACCCGGCGTCACCAGCACTCGCGAACTGTGTTCTGCTTCGGAGCAAGGTGGAGTGGTCGTCGCAAAGACCAGCTTGGCACCGGTTGCCTTCAGGTGCCCGACGATCTGCTCAAGGTTCCTTCGGTAGCTGTCCGGTGTCGCCTGCGTGTCCTGCTGCCAGCCGTACCAATCCCAAAGCCCGAAATTAAAGTGAATGACATCCCACTTTTCACCCGCGACCCACTGCCCAACTCGCTCCGCTCCGTACTCAGAAAACCGGCAGTTTTCAGGCACTCGCTTCACGTTCGCTGAATCCATGAGAATCTTTTGAACAATGGGCGTGTAGTTCATCGAGATCGAATCGCCGATGATCAAGACGTTTGGCTTCTCATCTGCCAATGCGGTGATTGACATCAAGCAAACAGTGATCGCCGATAAGAGTCGTTCTAGCGTCATCGTCACTGTAACCGCAAATTGGGGAATTACCGATCTCCGTCACTCATTGACGGGTACGCATGACGAGCAATTTTAGATACCCCGCGACGGTTGTGACATGGTTCTGCCGGTCGCGATATTCTAGGGTTCACTTTGCGATTTTTGTAGTAGAAGGATTGGGAAGACAACCAATTATCTCCGGTCAATTATCTCCGGTTAGTGGGTCTGCTTGAGATCAAAATCATGGTTTTGTTATGCCCCCCAACTCCGAATTGGGGCGATCACCGTCTCAGGGTGCTTGTTCGTTCGACACACGACCTAAGCCTGTGTCATTCGACATCGCTTCATCACTCAGTGTAACTTGACTGGCAGAAGACGCGGAACACCGAGGTTGTTACCGTCGGTGTGGTTCATTTCAACGTCGACCCAAGACCCGACCTGATTTCATTCGTGAAATCGAGATTCACCGGGAAAAAGTTGCAGGCCATTGATTTGACCCTATAAAGTGATGCAGCCACTTCGTTGGGTGACGGTCGGGGTTTCGAACCACATCTCGGTGTTCGAATTATCCTTCAGAGGAAATTAACTGCGAGTCGGTTCGACTAACCGGTTGGATTACCCGCAGCATTTTAGGCAGAATTTTAGGCAGAATTTTAGGCAGCAGGGGCCGCCGCCAATACCTGACCCTGCCGGTACAATGATCGGGCAGATGCAGCAATCCCGTGAATTGTGGCAGGGACATGGCGATTGATCATCGTGCTCGTTCCCTCGAAGCCTGATAGGTCCCAGTCTTTTAATCTTCCAGTCTTTTAATCTTTCAGGGGTAGCGAAGCCAAAGCAATCATCGCCGGCTTATTCGACTGACCCGCTGGTCAATCGTGTGAGCAAAGGTTTCTGTCCCGATTTATTGGATAGCGATTGTGATTGGCAGTTAGCGGGTATCATAAAGGCGGCTTCAAATGTTTGGCTCAGATTTTCATTGGTGTGAACAAGATAATTTTAGGTGTCGCATGGCAACGGTCCGGTTCAGTGTAGTGTTGATTTTTCTGCTTGGTGTTGTGGGCTGCGATGATATGCCGGACGACGGCATTCAATTCATGAAGGTTGCTGAGTCCCAGCAGATCACGATCGATGATTTTTCCACCTTGGTTTTCACTGATCCTGAAGGGAACGACGTCAAGCTAGCAGACATCATGACGGAAGATTATCTGGTCCTGGTCATCACGCGTGGCTGGTACGGTGGAGTCTGTGTCTATTGCGCTTCGCAAACCTCGCGATGGGCTAGAAGATTCGACGAGCTGGAACCTTATAACGCCCAATTGGCAGTGATCTTCCCTACTGAGTCGTCAGATGAGGCGGTGAAGATCGAGGATTTGGAAAATCGAATCAAGAAGGGGGACATCCCAAATGAAGACATTCCCTATCCGATCTTGTTGGACATCAATTTATCGTCAGTGGATCAATTGGGGATTCGATCTGACTTGGCCAAGCCATCGACTTATATCATTGATCGCGAGGGGCGTGTGCGATTTGCCTACGTTGGAGAATCAATCGCGGATCGCCCAACGGTTGATTCAATTTTGAAGCAGCTATCCCAGCTTGGCGGTTAACTTCGACGAAATTTCACGCCATGCCAAGCGAGCGAATCATCCAGCAATCCATTCAGTTTATCGACAAGTGTATCGAGCTGAAAATGCTGTCGGCTTTGGATGCCGAAAAGTTGCGTAGCTCAGTTCGGGGATCAGGGTATGTTGTTGCACAGGATGCGTTGCAGCGAGGCATGCTGAGTCCATCTGACATTGAAATCGTCCAGTCGTTACTGCGGCCGAGTGATGTCGTACCCGGTTATGAGATCCTGGACTTTGTCGGACGCGGTGGCATGGGGGTTGTCTACCGTGCACGTCAATTGGATCTGGATCGTGTTGTTGCATTGAAAACGGTGCTCGTGAGCAGCGTGGGCAACACCAGTACAAGTGCGAGGTTTGAATTGGAGGCCAAGGCGTTAGCACGCTTGCAGCATCCAAACATTGTTCAAGCCCTCAATTTTGGAAAACATGAGGGCCGGTTCTATTTCGCCATGGAATTCATTCCAGGGCCCAGTTGTGAGCAGTTGGTCGCTTCAGGTTTTGGATTGCCAAAAAATCAGGTATGGCAAATTGTTCGGCAAGTGGCTTCGGGTTTACTGCACGCTTCTCGCCAAGGTTTGATTCATCGTGACATCAAACCCGCGAATCTAATTTTGATGCCGGCACCAGAAGGGTCGATGGCGGTGACGGTAAGCCATGGGATTGTCAAGATTACTGATTTTGGTTTGGCGATGTTCACGGACCATACGCAGCAAGACAACCGGCTCACGACAGCTGACACGATCATTGGCAGTCCAGCATTTATGTCGCCTGAACAGTTCGGTGGTGGGGAGCTTGATTTGCGAGCGGATATGTATTCCCTTGGCGCGACGGCCTGGAATCTGCTCTTTGGAGAGGTCCCCTTCAAGGGTTCCAGTATCGGGGCCCTGTACAAGCAAAAACTGAACCCCAGTGAAATTGCACAAAACCTTTCCACCAGCTTGACTGGCAGCCAATGGCGTTTGCTGATGGGATTGTTGGATCCTGACCGAGAGCGTCGCCCGTCTTCTTACGAAATGCTGATTGACGCGATTGATGAATTGGATATTGGCGAAACGAATAGTGATACCACAGAATTTTTAGTCGGGTCGATTTCTACGAGTGTTCCTGCCATCAGTCAGGAACCCACCGTTGCACGGGATCGACAAAAACAGCAAGAGGTTTTTTCAGCTGACGCGTTGACCACTGAATACTCAGCCTCGCTTGATGTGCTGCAAAGTTCAGTATTGCTCGAGGATGGAGGGATCAGCGGTGAGATTCAAGATCCGGTACTGCAGGGCTTGAAATCACCTGTCGAGTCATCCATTGGGGGACGGATTTCAAGAAAGACAGGACTGCTCGCAGGCTGGGTCACGCTGCTTGTTCTTTTGCTCGTCATTTTTGTTGTCAACTGGTTGCAGCCCCCACCCAGAGGTCGTCGAGAACTCCAGCGTGTGGTTGCCAGTGAGCCCCTGTTCGATGGTGAGTCCCTTGTCGGGTGGGCGGTGGATGGGAGCATGGTGTCGGCGTGGAATACCGTTGAAGCGCCGGATCGTTCCCAGGCGATTGCTTGTACAGAAGTTCGTGGCGCACTGACTCGAAGGTTGCCGAGCGAGGATTTTTTCCGGATCAGCATGTTCGTCTGGGTACTGGAGGGTGGCGGTGTGGTGGACGTTGACTTTGCCGTCGATTTCACACAGCCCTCAGCTATACGAGGTAGCCTTCGGATCCATGACCGTGACATTGTTTTGGGGACGAAAACGGGGGATTTCGGAGACGTGAGAGAATTCAGCCGTGCCGCTTTACCAGCCGCGTTTTCTGAGCGTTATCATGTCATTTATATCGAACGTCAAAAGAAGGATTGGTACGTCTTTCTAGAACAGGAACTAGTAGGGACCATCCCCATTTCGGTGTTACCGGAAGGCAGTGCGATTCGAGTGGTGGTGCATGGATTTGATCAAGACGAGAATTCTGGTTCCAGTGTCGGGGGGACGGATGGACCCCGTGTTTTCTTTTCGGATTTGCAGTTTAGCAAGCTTGCCGAAGGAGTCGCGAACGGTCCGTCTGAGTGAGTTCTGGCGGTATCGACAAGAGCTTGGATTGACGCGTCAGCCAGAACGGATCGAATTCAACAACCGTTCCGTTCATTGAACTCAAGCTCGAATTCAAGCTGGGTCGTAGTCAATTACGCAAACTCAAGATTTATCAACCAAAGTTCTCGTTCGATATTCTTTACCCCAAGGGTTTCGGTTTGCTGAGCAGCAGGCTCTTCGTTCGAAATCCACTGTGACTGCGGAGATTTCTCTCACGCCGACGGAAGGTCAGTTGAACCTGGTCGCTATCTGCGTAACGACTGATGCTTCATGCGCTGGTGTGGATCGTCGGCTTGGGCCTGCGATGCGCAACACGACGCGGCATACCTTTCCAAGGCGGAGCAGCCCGGATCAGCCCGGAGCACTAAGGCTGTCGGTCTGTCGTGGTCGACGGTGACCTGAACGGCCTTGTATACCACACCGCAAACAATCGACAGGCACGTGAAAGATCATCGCCTGCCAAGACGGCACATGGTACGAGTAAAAGCGTCACGCTGGTGGCAAACAGCACGCCGAATGCAAGCGAAGCAGCCATCGGGATCAGGAACTTTGCTTGGATCGATGGGTCGAAGATCAGGGGTGTCAAACCCACGAATGTCGTCACCGATGTCAGGAAGATTGGACGAAAACGGCGGGTGCCTGACTCGCCGACGGCATCAAGCAGAGAACTTCCTGCCGCGCACCGGCGATTGATAAAGTCGACCATCACTAACGTATCGTTGACCGCGATCCCGGCCAGTGCCAACATCCCGAATACGGACAGATACGAAGGTGTGAGATCAAGCAGGATGTGGCCGAAGATGGCGCCGATGATCGCAAAGGGCACTGCCAGCAGTACATAGATTGGCTGAATCAACGATCTTAGCGCCACGGACAACAGGCCGTAGAGTGTCAGCCCGAGAAGGATCGCGCCGACGATCGTCTGCTGTCGCGTCGTTTCGGCGTCTTCCACGTAACCATCGTAACGAAAGGTGAGTCCTGCTGGCTTGCACAGCTCCTGTAGCGTGGGATCGATCTCCCGGGCGATTGCAACCATGTCAACGGTTTCATCTCTGACGTTCGCACCGATACGCGCCACCTCCGCTTTGTCTTTCCGTTCGATGTTGCCGGGGGCTTTGACGACATTAATGGTCGCGACCGTCTTGAGCGGTACTTTGTCGCCAGAGGGTGTACGTATTTTTAGTCTGTCGAGCGTGTGAAGCGATCGCCGACCCGATTCTGGCAATCTCACCATGACGCGTACATCCTCGGTTCCCCGTTGAAACCGTTGTGCTTCTTCGCCATAAAAAGCCTGCCGAACCTGACTGGCCAACAGAGATTGTGTTAGCCCCAGTTCGGCGGCGCGGGATTTCAAGCGAATTCGAAGTTCGTCTTGTCCTTCATCAACGTCAGTCCATTGGTCTTTCAGCCCAGGATACGTTTCCAGCAACGCTTTGATTTGTCGGGCAATTTCTCGCTTGGCCGGTGAGTCTGGCCCTCGAAGTTCGAGATTGAATTCGTCATCGTCTGGTCCCCATTCACGGACCATGGCTGCCTCGGTACGTGTTCGGAACTCACGAGCCTCGGGGATTTCGCCAACGAGCTCACTCCAACGTGTTGCCAAGTCCGTGTTGGACGGACCCGGTTCACTGCGTTGCTCTGGCGGCAAGACTTCAAAGGATGCGTAGGCTCGTGATCGGTCGAAATCGCGACCGGGACGCGAGGCACCGGCCATCGTAACCATGTTGCCAACCATGGATTCACCCGTGACCGGATCAACAGCTTCCTTTTGGAGGATGTCGAGCGCGTCGGTGATGCGATCAACGTAACGCTGGGTCACTTCCATCGGAGTGTTGCTGGGCAGACTGAGCATTGCGCTGATTCGCGTCGTGTCGACGGTCGGGTAGGGAACAAACTTCATTCGCCCACTGACACAGTAACCGGTCATCACCAAAGCCAACGCGCTAAAACCTGCGATCACTGCCCAGCGAGCAGAGATCGCGAATTGCAGGACGGGTGCATAAACTTGTTCAATGAACCGTTGCAGTAGTTTGGCGATACTCGCTTGGAAACGAGAGAACCAGCCCACTGGCGGCTTGTATCGCAAGTGCTTCAGGTGTGCTGGCAAGATCAACTTGGACTCGACCAGCGAAAACAAAAGCACCATGGTGACGATCGGCGGAACCTGCCTCGCGTAGTCACCCCAGTTTCCGTCGAAAAACATCATGGGTAGAAAGGCCACAACCGTCGTTAATGCGCCGAACGTTACCGGCGTCGCAATCTCCTGGGTACCTTGGATGGCAGCCTTCAACGGGTCGATTCCCTCGCTGATTTTGCAGTAGATGTGCTCGGCGGTCACAATGGCATCGTCGACCACAATCCCGGTCACGATAATGAATCCAAACAAGCTCATCACATTGGCTGTCAATCCAAACCAAGGCATGAAGATCGCGGCGCCGGCAAAGCTGACCGGAATTCCAATCACAATCCAAAATGCGACTGCAGGCCGAACGAATAATCCGAGAATCAAAAGAACAAAGAGTCCGCCAAGAGCCAATGCCCACGTCAACGTGCTCAGTCGCTGACGGATTGCAATCGATTGATCGTCCCAGATTTCCAAACGGATTCCCTCGGGGAAGATCGACGGTGTTTCAGCAATGTAGTCATGCACCGATTCGGCGATTTCAAGAGCATTTTCATTGCTCACACGCATCACTTCCAGCAAAAGGGCCGGACTGCCGTTGTAATACAGCCGAGGTTGCTCTTCACTAAATCCATCGGTGACCTTCGCAACGTCACCGACTCGCACCTCGGAACCTCCGACCGAACGGAGCGGGATTTGTTCAAACTCTTGACTGGTAAATGCCTGCCCGTCGGTGCGTACGATAAACGTCCCGCTGTTGCTGTCGATTGCTCCAGCCGGAAGGTCAATCGAAAAGTTTCTGATCGCGTCGGCAAGTTCTCGAAAGCTGAGGTCATACGCCAAAAGCTTTTCTACATCTGTCTCGATGCTGATCTCGGAGTCCAGATCACCCTGCACAACGACTCGGCTGATGCCGGGCATTTCTAGCAGGTCACGCTGAACCTTGTTCGCGACATCACGAAGCTCAAGCAACGACAGATCACCGGTGACGGCGATTTCCAGAATTTCGTAATAGTGAGCCGACTCGGGGATGTAGATTCGTGGCGGTTCTGTTTCAGCAGGAAATGTCGTGATCCTGTCGACGCGCGCTTTGATATCGTCAAGTAGGTCGCGTCGATCTTTCCCACGAGCGGCTTGAACCCAAATCCAAGCACCCCCGGGAGATCCTTCAGCATTGATGGATTCAATGCCGTCGACACCTTCTAATGCTTCCTCAATTGGGATAAGAATCGCACGCTCAATGTCTTTGCCCGTTGCGCCCCGATAGGCCATGCGAATACTGATGCCGTCCCAACTGAGGGCCGGAGTGACCTCGAGTGGAACTTGAGTCACGGCAACAAATCCGCCCGCGACCAGAATCAAGATCATCAAGAAGTTTGCTGCGATCCCGTTGCGGGTGAACCAACCGATCATGGAGTCGGGCTCCCTGTTGCCGATTGACTCGCCAGCGATTTCGTCTCGAATTCCGAGATGATGTCGACAACGGCGCCTTCGGGAGCATAGACCAGCATGGTCGTCGCCACAAAATCTCCTGGACGCAAGTTTGCGTCGCGAACAATTACGTAATTTTCATCTGACCAGAGTGGCGAAATTGTTCGCGTGCTCAACTTCCTGGTTTTAGCATCAATCAAATGAATTTGATTGAGCGAACGAACCGAACCCCGAGGGATGGTGATCACGTTTTCTAAGGTTTCACCGCCAACCGTAGCACTCACTGGCTGGCCAATACGCAACACCGCACCGTCACGATGAAGAGCAAACGGGTCAGGGATTCGTGCGATTGCAAACAATTCAAGCGAATTAGGATCAAGGGATCCTTCGGTGCGTACGATTTGCCCACTCCACTGCGCCCCATTGTCGGGATTAAGGGAATCATGGAGCGTGACATCCAAGGGCCGATCAATCTCGCGTTCGGGAAGGTTCAGAAACTGGAATTCTCGAGCCGCGACGGGCAGTCGAACCTCGGCGTAATCGACTGCAAAGACGTCTCCGAGCGTTTTTCCGACTGTGATCAATTCACCGAGACCAACTTCTTTGGTGACCACACGACCGGCGAAAGGAGCCACGATGTTGGTACGCTCCAAGTCTCGCTGTGCTTGATCTAAATTCGCCCTCGCGATCTCGACGTCGTTCTCAGCCTGAACAAGCAACGAACGGGCTGATTCCAGCTCCGTCAACGATGCACCATTCTGAGCGATCAGTTGCTCCGTCCGCTCCTTCGCTCTGGTCGCTGAATCGAAGGCTGACCCGCTACGGCGAACTTCCTGCTCCGCGATTTGAAGCGCGGTTTTGTAGTCCCGATCGTCGATCTGCAGCAAAACATCGCCCACGGAGAAAAAACGCCCAACTTCGAACTCGGGGTTGATCGTGACAACAAGACCGGTCACCTCCGCCGAGAGCGTTGCCTGATTATGAGGACTCACCAATCCATTGGTCTCAACCTGGACCTGGTAGCTGCCGATTTCTAACGGTTGCACGCGGCTCCGGACCTGAGTTGGCTCCGTCGCTTCAACAACCTCCTCTTCCAAGGGCACCGAGAGTTGACGAAAGCCATACCATCCAACTGCCAGAATGCAGGCAGGCAAGATGAGACGTACCAGTAACGCAGCAAACCTTGTTGTCATGTTCATTGGGGCAAGAAGTCGAGGCACGTTTCGGTCAACGGAACCCGGCTGTAGGTGGGAAGCAAAAGAGGGTGGGAAGCAACGGAAGGTAGCGATGGAGACGCCGATGCCCGGCGAAGTAACAGTGACTGTCAAAGTAAAAATGATGCGGGACCACGAAAACTGACGCGGGCCTCGCTCGTCCTTGGCCGTTGGTTTTACGCGGTCTCATCAATGCACTGATGGTCGAGATCCCTTCACGGAACTCTCGACCGAAGCACATTGCTCCGGAGAAAACTCTTTTTTTACGAACTCTCCGCGAAAAACTTACCCGACCAGTCAGCATAGCTGCTCGCCAACCGGATGTCACTCGTCAGTTGACCTCAGATATCCTGAAAATATGTGTCAGAAGGAAGTCCTGGAGGTGCCGCCACCAAGGAAAGGGCTTTCAAAACTAGATTCCCCAAGACAATCGCGTAACGCTCGACGATTGCCACCGACCGGCAACGAGCAATCCTGCGCCAAGAGGCTTTGAGCGATCGGCAGAAACAACTGCACTGAACGACCCGCTGTACTGAACGACCCAGTTCAGTGCATGACCCAGTTCAGAGCATCACCCCGCAGGGCGGCTATAGGGTATGTACACATAGTAAAAAATGGGGCTCGGGGTACATCGACCGAGACGCATTACGCTTCATGACAATTTCGGTCGGTTAACCGACCGAAGCGGTGAACGCAGGGTGTAATGTTCCTGCAGAAGGCAAGAAACGCGAGGCAATTTGGGTACATGGTTGGCCATCTACTTTGAATTGGTGGCAAGCTAATTAAGTCAAAGTGAACTTGTGAGCCAAGCTGAAATGATCCTGTCCGTGAGAGTCGTCACGAAGACCGTTGCTTCCGCTGTACTTAGCATCTTCTGCAAGGTCTGCTGAATCACTCTCTTTTAGTGCTTTCACAAGCATTTCCAGCAATTCGCGACTTCAGGAAAGGCGGTTGTTCGTTCTCTGCATTTATCGCTTTATCTACATGAAATTTCCGGTTTTCAATCATCACCGTGGTCGTACGAGGTATTGTCAAAAGTCGTGTCTTCTTGGTCGTACTTCCATTTTCCTGAAATGAATAGATAGATTGGAAGAAAGAAGAAGGCCGCCGGGATTATTAGTAAAGGATTGGAGAAAAAAATAGCGGTAGCAGAAGGCCTTTCGATTTGAAATTTTCGCATATCTGCCAGAGTTTTTGGCTTGAATTCATCATTAGACGTAGATGCTGCAAACATATTCAGTACACCCAAAATCAATAAGCATAGGAACAGAGTTCCAAGTAGAATTTTGGTTCGCTTAGAAATCGCAGAAAAAGATTTTCTTACCGGTGAATCCATGCCGGTCTGATCTCGCTCTCTCTCGCTAACCTTGTCCCTGTCAACCAAAAAAGAGTCGCTCACCGCGTTAAGGGATTGGTATTCGTCAAAGTCCATCGACAAATCATGGTCATCCGTGTTGGATGCACGACGCTTCGGTTCGATCACGAAACGGTTAACTAAGAACACTAAGCCGCGAATTAACCCACTATGGCCATGATATGAAATGGGTTCATCGGGCTTAAGTAGAATCACTAAGAAAAGAAATATCATGAACAAACCCAATAACCCAATTGCGACACAAGCTGAAAGGGCGAAGTCTGATCGATATTTATATTCAAGTTCCAGACCGATGTAACACCAGAAGATCATCCACACCGCGGCGACAATGGAGACTTTCAGTCGAATGAATCCGGTTCCTTTGGACACACTGTCATCAATAGCCTGTTCTCTTTCGCGTGCCCTGTCCTGAGTCATTCGCTTCGCTTTTTCCGTTAATTTTTTATCTATTTCAATGGCAAGTGTTCCATCTGCTTCTACGACTCGCCAGAAAGTGTCTCCAGCATGAAAAAAGTGACCTGCTCTTGTTAATCCTGATTGAATGCGTTTTTTCGCTTCAACCTTGACCTCGTCAAAGAAACAAACTTTGAAACTATCAACCACATCACCTGACTCGTTTAGAATGTTAACAAGCATCGCTCATCTACCCAGTTGGTCGTAATATTTAAAAACTTAGTCGCTCGCAGTTAAGTCATCCAAAAACCACCACCTTACGAAGATAGTTGTCGGGATTGGATAGCGAGATATCTTATCCCAACCATCGAGTCATCAAGTCTTTCCAGTTATTTGGAGGAGTAGAACTCTAGCCGGAAGCGAAACATAAATTGCTTCATTGAAATAGCGTTAACTCTCTTTACAAAGAACACCCTCTTCCTCGACTTCTTAGAACAAGCAGCAGTGACTTAAGGGTTGATCACTGTCCTCGTTTTGTTCGCTCTCAGATAGAGGTTGTATCTGCCTTCGGAGGTTAGTAATTGATGTGGCTATTGAGGTGCATTTGATTAACTAAAAAGACCAAGACCGTCATAGTATAGCGCACTTTTGTTTGCCCATGTGGAGGCGACCTCCCCCCACAGAATTGCACCATTGTGAGTGAGAGAATCTTGCTCGGGGTCAGTTCGCGGAAAGGAATTTCAGAATATTCAATACGTCACACAGTGGCTCAGGTCGTTGCCGAATTGCTAACAGCCAGGCCGAGTCAC
>CALJHC010000016.1 GCA_938075415.1 uncultured Rubripirellula sp.
ACGCCCAGTAGGATTCGAACCTACGACCTACGGATTAGAAGTCCGTTGCTCTATCCAGCTGAGCTATGGGCGCTAAGATTGTCGGAGAGTGGTGCTAAAGCTCTTTAGAGTGCAGGAATCAGATTGAAATGTTGCACGTCATCCGATTGAACTATCAACTGTCTGTGATCTTACCATCATCCAATCGATGACCGAGCCAATGCCAGCCAACTCATACAGTGCTCACCTCCGTAATCGGCACAATTCTGAGCACCTTGACTGAATCTGTCTATCCAAGGATGCCATTGAAATCGGAACATTTTTCGGAAACTCACTAATCTAGGCAAAACCGTGGTGACTCACGCCTAACTTTCATCTGTGCTCATTTCAAACGTTTAATCGCTAATTCGTATTGCGACTCACCCCATTAACACGAAGATCCCTCATGGGAGGACCTATTCGGCGCTCCCGGTTATCACAAAAAATGAAATTCTTTTGAGGCTTGCGTTCCGATAGTTTCTTGAAACAAGGAGGCGACTTCATTTGATTACCAACCATCATTTCATGAAAAGAAATCTCATCGCAGGGTCTGATGTGACTTATTTTTGAGCAGCGGTCAAAAATTGCCGAAGGCACTGGCGTACAAGCAGTGTAACGGCGAGTGCCGAAATCACCTGTGACTTCAACCAAAACTCAATTCCAACCTGCCGTGAACCTGAGCACAGCTTCAGTTAAAAAAAAGAAGAGGAGCTCGACATCGGTTGTGTTTATGAGGACAGCACCACGTCATTAGACACCGTTTTTACGATTGCCGTTTTTACGATTGCCGTTTTTTCTGCTGCCGTGCTTCTTCACTACTCGCCTTGCCTCTTCACGTGCGACATCCTGTTTTCTAATTGCATAAATCCTATCGCGTGCAGATCGATAAGCAGTTAGGTGCTCTACGATTGGTGATGGATAATCTTTGCCAATAATGCAACCTGTCTTGGATTGCTCCGCAAGACTCATTTGATGTGGTTCCGCAAGATGTTCCTTCGGTACTCCTGCCAGTTCTGGCACATACCGCTTGATGAACACACCATCTGGGTCCTGATCTTTCACTTGTTTGATCGGCGAGTAGATCCTGACCGTGTTAATACCAGTTGTTCCGGATTGCATCTGGACCTGCGAGAAATGAATACCTGGCTCGAAATCAAGAAAATGCTTTGCAAGAAAAACGGCGGATTTACGCCAATGCAACCAAAGGTGGTAGGACGAAAACGAAACCAACATCGCTCTCATCCGAAAGTTAATCCAACTGTGTTCTTTCAGAGCCCGCATGCAGGCATCCACGAGCGGGTATCCCGTCTTGCCCTCACACCACAACTCGAACCGTTCTACGGAAAAATCGTCTTCCCTAAGGCCATCGTAAACTCGACTCATATTTTGAAATTCAATCCTGGGCTCGTCTTCCAATTTTTGCATGAAATGACAATGCCAGCTCAATCTGGCATCGAACGATCGCATCGAGGTAAGCCATCCTTTCGTTAGCTTTCCGGACTTCTTCTCCTCTCTCAACTCGACCTGACGATCCCGCAACGCCTGAACAATCTGACGTACGGATAAACAACCCCACGTGATTGAGGCGCTCAGTCGACTGCACGAATCGTAAGCGGTCGTGGGACTCGACATTTCTTTGGAGTAATACTGCCCTCTGTCATGAAGAAATGAGTTCAAGAGTTCGTTGGCGGCCACCTCGCCTCCCAAGATCAAGTTTGTCTTTCTGCTCTCGCGAAGACCCAGATCTTGGTGGCCTCGCAACCCGATCGTATCCACATCTTTCACGCATGGAATCCTCTCGGGTATCGGGGTGAGTGGCTTGGCCATGAACTGGTTTCGTTGTGCCGACCAACCATCACGATTCTTCAATCGCCGCACGACCCCTGACTGAGGAGATTCATTCCAAGGAATGTGGCGTTCCTTGGTCCAAGCCAAAACCCTTTTATCCCTTTCATATGTCAAACTGTTTCCGGTCTCCTCATGACTCCACAACGCCTCAATCGAGTGTCTCTCATTGATCTCGGAGAGTACCTGAGTCACCTCACCAAACCGAGTGACCAAAGAACCGCCACGGTTACGCAATTGCTGATCCAGGCCCTTCAGACTCTGATTTAGAAAATCAAGATGTGACCCATCGAACTCCTCTGACCCAATGAGTTCGGGTTCGTAAACAAAAAGACAAAGGCACGGTCCAGCCTTACACGCTTGAAACAAAGGTGCATGGTCCGCTATTCGCAAGTCTTTTTTAAACCAAACCACCTGCATCGGATCCAGACCTTTTCATGCAGTCATTCTGAATAGCCATTCGAATCGCTCTGGACCCCGTATTGAAACATTGGATCCAAACTGGTCACGAGCAACCAAATCCTCAACGTTTCCGAAAGTGTCAAAGCTTCCCTATTATCGATTGACGGCAAGGACAGTAAACGTTTTGAAGAAATGACTCCTGACTACGGCGGTAAACAATCAGCTTGTCAGGCAGCGGTGGTCATGCAACTCAGGAACGACCTAATTTCACTCTCATCGATAATCGACGCTGACAGGAAGGCTTGGTGTTTGGTTAATCGTCCGTGAGGTTAAAGAAAGAATCGACCTTGCCTCCAGTAAGCGTGCGGTCATCAGAAGCCATCTGGGATAGCCTTGGTTACTTAAAAAGACGTTTCAGTTGGCCGTCAGACGAAAAACGCTGCCAAATGGGTGCATCTCAAACGATACTAGACTGTGGGCGACTGAATGACGGCCTGAGAATCTGTAGACTTGTCAGGTGAACCGCAGCGTCTGATCGCTCAATCACCGTGAATACAGGAAACCACCTCAAGGCGAGGTGAAACACTTTCGTATCCGTATCGGTTTAACCGTTTCGTCTCAATTCCATCAATGATTCCACTCGTCTTAGCACATCAAAACATGAAAAGATTCGGCCCCAGAATCAAGTCAACCATGATGCAGTTTCTTATCATGGTCGCCGCCGTGTTGTTTCCCTCCACATCAGTCTTTTCGGAAACAACTGACAACACGCAGGGATCGACTCAGCAGAAACACGTCAAGGTATTAACTGTCGGCAACAGCTTTACGAATAACGCGACTGAATTACTATCGGAGGTCGTTGAAAATTCAGGTCATCTGATCACGCACAAACGTCTATCAATTGGTGGATCCTCGCTTCAGTTGCACCGTAATCAAGCAGGAGATCCGTCAACAACCGCGGACGCGAAATACTCCAATGGCGAGACATTACACGAGGCCTTGCTCTCCGAGCATTGGGACTTTGTCACGCTTCAACAAGTCAGCACCCAAAGTCACGACGTTAGCACTTACCAGCCATACGCAAGTGACCTGCTCGATTTCATTTATCGGTTTGCGCCGCAAGCGGAAATTGTGATCCACAAAACATGGGCCTATCGATGCGACGATCCTCGTTTCCAGCAAACTGCAAAACCTCGTTCAGGTCAGCCAACAAGCCAGCGAGCCATGTATGAGGGTTTATCAGATGCATACCGCTCGATTTGCCGAGATTTGAATACGGGCATGATTCCCGTGGGTGATGCATTTTGGAGAGCCGATCAAGATCCAGAATATGGTTACAAGCCCGACATGACATTCGAACCATCATCAGCGAAGTATCCAAACTTGCCCAACCAAGAGCACTCGCTGCATGTGGGATACCGCTGGAGTCAGCGCGGAGGTAACAACAAAATCATACTGGACGGTCATCATGCCGGGCTGGCCGGTAAATACCTGGCCGCCTGCGTCTGGTACGCCTGCCTCTTTGACGAAGACCCTTGCAATCTTGACTACGCACCGAAGGGAATCAGCGTTGATTACGCAACGTTCCTTCGCCAGACGGCGCGAGAGGTGACGGCCAAGGGAGGACAAGTTCTCGTCGGTAAAACCGCAATCGCGGAAATGCGTCATGACGTCACACCTAAACGTTATCGCCTTCAGGCCCGCGCGAGTGAAATCGATCCTCGAACGCGCGAATACCCAGCAATTGGTTTCAATTTTGGAACAGCCTCCAGGCCGTCCGACCTGCAACACGCCTCAGTGGATACGTCCATCCCTTCACAAGGTAAATTGGTGATTTGGTTGATGGGACATCAAGAAGGTCTCTTTGAACGATGGAACTCCTATGGGCTTCACGCCATCGATGTTCATTATGCGAGAAGTTGGTTCAGCAAACTATGTCAGCCAACTCCGAAAAATAGCATGGCGCGTGGTGACGTACGCCTGGAGGCCGCCACCGGAATGGACTTCAGTGACGAACTCGATCTTGCGAAACCCGATGGAGCATCCGAACGAGCACGTCTCTTTTTAAAATGGCTAGATCAAGAAAATCCGGAAGGAAATTGGCACCAATTCCTTTCACCTAATCAGGATCGCATTCGGTGGGACAAAGTGATCATCAGTGGCGCATCTCATGGAAGCACAACCGCGGCGCGATTTGCAAAACACCAACGCGTTGGAAGAGTAGTCATGCTCTGCGGACCCCGCGATCAGGATCAAAATTGGCAAAGTATTGCCTCGGCAACACCGGCTAACTGTTTTTTTGGTTTTAGTCATATCCTTGATGGAGGCTGGACGGCAGATCACTATTGCAGATCTTGGCAACTCTTAGGAATGCATGACTATGGTCCCATTATCAATGTGGACCAATCAACTCCCCCCTATTCACACAGTCGCAGGCTAATTTCCGCAGCAGATGTTTCTGGCGATGCGCGTCGAGCCCATTCCGCGGTGACACCGGGCAGTGCTTCACCGAACACCAAAGATAATCAAAAACTCTATGATCCCGTTTGGCGTTATCTCTACACACAGCCGATCGATCAAGTGGGAAAACCCAGCTCACCAGAGCTCGAATGTGACTTACAGCAAAACCAATGAATGGCATCTGCCTGTGTGTTGCCAATGTATTTGAATTGGCCCGATTGCATCGACATCACGGCTAATCAGCAACGAAACAATCCACGGGATCGTTGAGGTACATGGGAGATTCCTTCGTCAATGCTTGAGAGAAAACAATCGAAACGCCAACGGTAAGCAGTTCGCTGACATGCAACTCGATAGTAATGCAACTCGATAGTCATGCAACTCGATAGACATGCAACTCGATAGTCATGGCAAACCTCGACGGTGCGGAGGGATGTATTCCGATAACATGACCGAATGCTTGGCAACAACTTGGGGGAAGGCCTGTGCGACATTGTTGGATTCCTGTGGATCGTTCAGATGACTGTACAATTCCTTTGCAATGACCGCACCATCACTAACCGATCTCCATTCGGTGTATCGCCAATCGGTAGTTCGAATTGAGTATCCCCACGCCTCCCAAGAATCTGGAGATGCATAGAATGGATGCTGATGTTGGGTAACGGCGGCTTGCTTGACTGAGAATTCTGGATCGTTCAAGATCGGACTCAGGTCAACGCCCTCGAGATATTGAGCGCCGTCCACCCCGAAACCGCACGATTTGACGAGCGTGGGGTACAAATCAACCAATTCGCTGAGGCTCGTTGTTAACTCACCATGCCCACCGACAGCCCTGGGATCGGCAATGATTAAGGGAACCCTCGCGTCCAACTCAAAGTTGCTGGTCTTTCCCCACAATTGATGCTCACCCAGATGAAATCCATGATCGGAGGTGAAAACCACAATCGTGTCCTCACGATGACCGCCATCCTCCAACGCATCAAGAATTTTTCCGACCTGGCTATCCATAAAACTGATCGACGCATAATAACCGTGACGCAGGTGTCGCATTTGCGCCGTGGTCAGTTCGGTGCGACCTCTAAGCTCTCCATAGCTGAACAATTCACGCGAATCATGAAGTGCAATCGATGGAATGGCGTTAGTTAATTCTGCCTCATCAGAAAGTGGAATCAAGTTTGGGTCATATTGATTCCAGTATTTCTTTGGTGCAACAAAGGGTAAGTGCGGTCTCCAAAAACCAACAGCCAAAAAGAACGGCTGACCATCCTCGGGGTGTTCACGTAACATTGCCGCTGCGAGATTGGCAATTTGACCGTCTCGATAAACGGTATCGGGTACATCCAATGATTCCGTCACCGGTCCTTTTGGAGAACGTACACCTCGCTGGTCAAGGGGTGTATTGTTGTAGACAGTATCGGCCGCATGCGTACCTTGATGTAAGACCTCATCAATCGACCACGACTCACGATCCTGAGTATCTCCCATATTGTGAAAAATCTTTCCCACGTTCTGGCAGAAGTAACCATTCTTTTTGAAGAACTGCGGAAGCGTTACAAGATCCTCTCCAGTGTCCATAGTTTTACGAAAACTCTTCCGCAAATCATCAACTTTCACCGTGTCGGGTCTCAGGCCAGTAAGGAATGAGGAACGCGATGGATTGCAAACAGCCTGCTGGCAATAAGCCCGCGTGAAGGTCAGACCACGATCTGCGATTCGCTGTAAGTTTGGGGTAACGGCGATCGCATCCCCGTATGGACTGAGTCGGCAATTCAAATCGTCCGCAATTATCAGGACAACATTGGGTCGTTGCTTCGCCAAGACCTGACGTGAAAAACCAAGAATGCCAAAAAAAATGGCCGTCAATATTAGTCCGGTTTTCATTCCAGCATTCCTCTTTGATGCTACCGAGGTGAGTCAATCGATGATTCGCAATGTATCATTCGCAAATTGCCTGAGGTCCCGCCCGTGGGCAAGACAACGACAGCCAAGAACGTGTCACATATAATTGGGCATTGCAATGTCCGTCATCGCAACCGTTAACACCATTGGTTTGAGCCGTTTGTTACTGCCTTGGCCCAAGAGATCGTCGCGGTTCGACACTTGCTCATCCACTTGATTCTGTTTCTTTATCTAATCTGAGCGTCACCTGATAAACACGCGCGGTGAACTGCATGATAGTCTTACGATGACACCCTGATGACCACCTAATCATCTCCAAAAAAAAGCCGTGGTGACTCGTTGCCACGAATGAGAAAATGGCTTGCCTTTCATTGTTTAATCGAATCTCGTTGTTTAATCGAATCCCATTGTTTAATTCAAACCTATCGATACGTCAGATGATCAAAATCAATCGATGCGTCCTTGCATTGTGTCTTTTTTCTTTAATGAACACTGCCGCAACCGCGCAAGATAACCGTTACGCAATTGTCGCTTGCAAACAAACCAAAATTAAACCTGAGTGGCAGAAGGTAATCAGCACGCTAAAAGAGAAATACCCGAATGCCGTCGAAATCATTTGGAACGAGAAAGTTGAGGAATCGCTCGCGGAACTGAAAAGCTTGCACCCGCGATACACCTGTTTTGTCGCTCAACCCGAAGAGGCGAATCGAGCATTCGTTGCCTCGGTACATCAACTCACACGTTCCTACGACGAAGACCCTTACTGTGACACGTTGTGGGGAATTCTTACCGGATACGACGCTGAAAATGCGCGCAGGATTGCACAGGAACGATCGCCGTTAATCATTCATCAAGTCTCATCCGGCACGGAGATCGCGTTATCAATGTGCGAAGAGGGCGTGTGGTATGACGAATTGGTGATGCACAAGACGGTGCGAAAAACCAAGGGCGACATAATCACTGGTCGTGGCCCCGGCGACACAACCCTTGCATTAGCCAACACCTTGACTGACGGTGACTCACAGTTGTTTGTCACCTCAGGTCATGCAACTGAAAGACAATGGCAGATTGGGTTTCGCTACAAAAATGGTTTTTTCCAATCGAAAGCGGGGCAAATGCTTGGTGCACCGACAACCGGTGATCCGTTTCGAATTCACTCAACGACGCCGAAGGTGTACATGGCAGTTGGAAACTGCTTAATGGGAAACATCAACGGCCCTGATTCGATGGCCCTCGCATGGATGAACGACGTGGGCATGCGTCAGATGCTCGGCTACACCGTTTTGACCTGGTACGGGTACGGGGGCTGGGGCGTTTTAGATTATTTTGTCGAGCAACCAGGACGTTACTCGCTCACCGAGGCTTTTCACGCGAACCATCACGCTTTAATCCATCGCATCAATCGATACTTTCCATCCCTTGACGGAATCCCTCTCGAAGCAGGCTCTCGCAGTTTGCCAAATGTCGAACCCACAACGATGGGTGTCAAAGATGGCCTGACAGCCTTTGATTCCCGTGGGCTATTGTGGGATCGGGATGTGGTTGCCTTTTACGGTGATCCTGGGTGGGAAGCGAGGATGTCAGAACAACCAAGAGCTTACGAACAGACATTGCGGCATGAGCAGAATCTTTACACGTTCCAGGTGCGTCCGCTGAGGGGAACCGAATCTTTTGAACCGATCAACACCAATGGTTCTCAACGTGGTGGGCGCCCCATTATTGAGTTCTTACCAAACCGATTGAAGAACGTTGAAATCCTATCTGGTCACGATTTGAATCCGGTTGTCACCGATGATTTTATCTTGATACCCACTCAGCAAATGAAACGATCAGACAAAGTCTTTACCGTTAGTTTTCAGGCGGAACTTGCTGATTGAAAGTGTGATCGAAACATGTAATTCGCAATTCACTATTGGGATCATTGCAATGTCCCAGAGAACTCTAATCCAGAGAACTCTAATTCAGAGAACTCTGACCAAACAGGAAGATGGTCCGAAACCTCAAGTGCCTGTTCGTAACTAATGCCAAACGTTTTTTCCAAATCGAGTACACCCCACCTTCCGGTGTATTCTTGAGTCTTCTCGCGACTGAACAGCAAATTATCATAGGTCTTTGTTCGCCGAGTGTTGGTTGTGACACCGTCGATTGCCCAACCAATATTCGGTAGTTGCAACAATGCTCCGAATTTTTCGGGACTGGCATTTAAATCGCCAAGGAGAATGACATCATCCTCGTCTGACCGATTTTGCTGCATCACGCGAAAAACATCCGACAAAGCATCAAGCTCTTGCGGTACCTCGTCTGGATCAGTGTGAATATTGACGAGCCAGAATGTGAATGCTTCGTTGGGACGAGTTGCTTTAGCTCGAAAACGAGCCACGAAAGGCTCGCGATGCAACAAGTCCGTTGGATCCGAAATCGTCCCCACGGAACCGGGTTCGTATTCAACCCTTTGCGTATCGAAGAGAAAAGCATACTGTTCTTTGCTAACCGAACGTCCCAACCGAGGTCCGATGAGAAAATCGTAGCGGCTTCCGTTTGCGTTAACGGCCGCAAGGAGCCTTGGTAAGACATCTTCCTCCTTGGAACGTATCTCCTGAATCGCCACTAAATCAAACTGTCGAATCACTTGGGACAGCACTTGAACCACTTGTGGTTTTCGCATTTTGCTTTGCCCCAACACTTGGATATTGAAGCTGGCGATCAACAATCGCCCATTGGACTCGACAGCTACCGGAGCCTGCGAAGCAGCGGGCGAAGTATCTGAGCCCTCACCGGAACGACTTCCAAAGAAGTCACCTGTCAGATCACTCGACTCGGAACTCCGTTCAGCTTCCCTACTCGGAGAGACCGTCAACCAAGAACTTAATTGTGGAAATTGCCCGGTCAGATACCCGGTCAGACCACCCCCAGAGGCAATCGTCGCCATTAACCAAAATGCGGCACCAAGCCCCTTTTTTCGCCTCGCCATCTTGGAACCTCCATGCTCCGGAATCCCATTTCGGACTGCTAATCGCTCAACAGATCATCCGTTGGGCGAGTCCGACAATGGTGCTTCATGATTGCTAATCCTCGATGAATTTCATCGTCACAATTCGATCTTGGCGGGATGTTAACAAAGAAACATGGATGGAATAAAGCCAAGTCATCGGTGGCTAACCCCAAAAGGAGGCAACACATCGCCCGCATTTGAAAGACCTTCACCACACCAAACCCGGGCAACATGCGCGAAGACAGCCAAGCAACACGCCGAAACCGTTTTGATGTTCCAACGAAAACCCGACAGCCCGATTCGCTGACCATTCTGCGAATCAATGACCTACTTACCGACAACTTGATAGAATTCCCCGGTACACCATCAATGGCCAGGCAGATCACCGAGGCAATCACCCTATGAATCGACAACACACCATTGTGCTTCTCGTTGTTACGGCTCTCCTTCTGAAGATTAGTGAAACTGGAGCACAAGAGATTTCAGCCGCGAATAAATCGTTACCTCTCTCTGGTGAATCCTTTCGAATCGATGGTCACGAAGCGTTCGTGATCACCCCTGAGCAAACGACTGAGAACTGTCCCTGGGTTTGGTACGCTCCGACATTGACGAACTTACCAGGCAAAGAAGAATCATGGATGTTCAAACAATTTCTTGAGGCAGGTATCGCCATCGCGGGTGTTGACGTGGGTGAATCCTATGGCAGTCCGACCGGCACAAACATTTACGACACTTTCTACCAATACCTCACCAAGCAACGAAACTTGTCAACCCAACCCGTGCTTCTGGCAAGAAGTCGAGGTGGACTAATGCTCTACAACTGGGCAGTTGAGCATGCGGATCACGTAGGTGCGATCGCGGGTATTTATCCCGTCTGTAATTTGGAGAGCTATCCCGGATTGGAACGAGCCAAAACCGCTTATGGTCGTTCGATTGAAGAGATGCGAACAACACTACCGACCATTAATCCTATTGACCGGCTTAAGTATCTCGCGGAAGCGAAAGTTCCGATCCTGCATCTACACGGTGATCAAGACACCGTCGTGCCCAACGAGCAAAATTCTGCAGTCGTGCTCAGTCGCTACCTCGAGCAAGGCGGAGACATGCAGATCAAATTAATGAAGGGACAGGGACACAACATGTGGACCGGTTGGTTTCAAGACACCACCTTGACCCATTTTGTGATCAAACACGCCAAGCAGCCCGCGACTCAGCCATCCGAGAAATCAAAATCTGAACCAGATGTACAGCAGTGGCTGACATTCAAGGGTGGTGACGGACCGGGTAAAAATCGGCACATTGTTCTGATCGCTGCCGAACAGGAATACCGAAGCGAACAATCAATGCCAATGCTGGCAAAAATCCTCTCACAACATCACGGTTTTGATTGCACCGTTTTGTTCTCCGTCAATGATGAGGGGAAAGTTGATCCCACATTACCTGCTCCCTTCAAAGAAAAAGGAAAGGTGCACCGCATACCGGGACTCGATCAATTAGCGTCTGCCGATTGCTGCGTTTGGTTATCTCGTTTTATGCAACTTCCCGATGATCAAATGGATCACTTTCACCAATACTTTGATTCGGGAAAACCTCTTTTGGCGCTTCGTACTGCGAATCATGGTTTCTGGGGCGGCAAACCCTACCAGGTTAACGGCCAGAAAGTTTCTCTGCGAAAACTTCTCGGTGGAACGTTCATGGGTCATCACGGCGGGTGGCACCGAGAAGCGACCCGTGGTTTGATTGTTTCGGGCAAAGAGACCCACCCGATTTTGACCGGAGTGGGTGATATCTGGGGTACTTCAGATGTCTATCGTTGTCACAACGATCAAAATCCTTTACCACAAGACTGCGAAGCCCTTATTCTTGGTCAACCCCTGCAAAGCCTCGATCAAGATGCTGAACCCAACCGGGACAAAGAGCCGCTACCGATTGGATGGACGAAGACTTGGACGGGCAATGGCAATTTAGAATCGAAGCTCTTTCACTTTACGATGGGATCAGCGAAGGATTTCACTAACGAGGGTGTCCGGCGAATTGTTGTCAATGCAATCTATTGGGGTCTGAATCTCGATGACAAGATTGACCCGTCACGCTCGGTCAATCCAGTGACTGCCTATCAACCAATGACGAGTGGTTTCAATTACGAGAAACTTGGTGTCATTCCCAAGGACGTCAAGGACTACCTCAATCCCTGAATCGCATCCTTCGACGCTTTGAAACGCCGGGTTTCGCAGATCAATCTTGCGCATCCACCTCGAACTCGGTGTACTTTTTGGCCGTGCCCTTGGCTTTTTCAACCGGATATCGATCGTTGTTGATTTGCATTTTGCGTTGGACAGCCTGTGCTATATCGATGTCGCAAATATTAGCAAAATCGACCAGAAACATGGTGATGTCCGCCAACTCATCTTGGACTGCTAGTCGATCATCTGGATCACGCAGGACATCAAACGCTTCATCGCTCCTCACCCAACGGAAAAGATCCAGCAATTCGCCAACCTCTGAAGCCATTGCCATGGCGACATTTTTTGGATCATGAAACGGTTGCCAATCACGCGCATCAATGAAATCTTGCACGGCATCTTTGACGTCTTGAATGGTTGTCAGTTGGTCAGTTTTCTGTGGGTTCACACTCATTTCCTTTACCTAACTTATGGTCTTGCACGATTGACGCTTGTCCGAAACCCAACACACCCTGTCGCCTGAAATTAGCCCACAACCCAGATGCAACGGAAACTTTTCACGTCAGCAGTAACTCGTGCGTCGACCTCGCAATACTCAATGCCTCATTTGACCGAGAAACGAATGCGCGAAGTCGGCTATTGGAATCCGTAATTTCAACGACCGGAATATCCTCGGTAACACCCACTGAATAATTTGCATCGTCATCAAGGTGAACGCCAAAACAGATTAAACGGTCGCAGATCTGCCGTCGGACCCATGCACTATTCTCACCGATTCCCGCGGTAAATACGATGGCGTCTGCGCCACCCAAAACGGCCAAGTAAGAACCGATGTATTTGATTAATCGGTGACAAAAAACATCAATTGCGTACAGGCAGTCTTGCAGACCATTCTTAGCACCTCGCTCGATGTCCCGAAAATCACTTCTACCATTGGTCAAGGCTAAAAGACCTGATTGCTGCGTCAACAGGTACTCTAAATCCCGTGTCCCGTATCCAGCATTCTGTTGAAGCCTTAATAAGACAGTGGGATCCAAATCTCCGCAACGAGTGGACATAATCAATCCTTCCAGCGGAGTCATCCCCATGCTGGTCTCTACACTTCGACCACCGTCGATGGCACACACACTGCACCCTCCGCCGAGGTGACAAGTAATAAGTTTTAGTTTCTGCAAGTCAGTGCGAAGATAAGCCGCTATTTGCTTCGCCGCAAAATCGTGACTTGTACCGTGAAACCCATATTTTCTTAAATCATATTCTTGCACAAGACGCGTGGGCAATGCATAGGCTCTCGCTGCGTCAGGAATCGTTGTGTGAAATCCGGTATCGAAGACTGCAATGTGAGGGACTTCGGTAATCAACAAAACCGCAGCGCGCACCGCCATGAGAGCAACCGGATTATGCAATGGCGCCATGGGCGAGAGCATTTCTAACTGCTTCATCACCTCTTGGTCGATGACCACAGGGTCTGAATAAATTTTACCTCCGTGAACTATTCGATGGCCCACCGCTACCAGACTGGCCCTCTTGCCTTCAAGCAACTCTGGCAATCGAGTCCTAATGGCTTCATCGTGACTGGACGGTGCTGGACCACGATTTTCATTATTCACCGAGTACACCGCTTGATCACTACCCAACCGCTCTATCCGTAATTTGCCATCACACTTTCCCGAGGTCGGGTTAATCAGATCCGCTTTTACCGAAGTGCTGCCAACGTTAATCACCAAAACAAATTCGGACATCGGTACTCAGTGAGGCGTTGAATTTGGGAAACGATTCCGACTAACGATCGAATTGAATGCATGATGACATTCGGTCAACCACCTTACCAAGGTGGTTGGTTCGCTCTGAATCACTCGGTCAAGATGGTTCGAAGTGAGACAAAAAATCCAGCAAAATCGGGTTAACCAAATACCTCGGAAACCACTTGACCGCCATTTACGCCAAGTGGTGTCTCTTCCAATCCATGAACAGGGTAAATGAGTCGGTCGGCATCAAGTCCCATCGCGTGAAGGATCGTCGCATGAAGATCGGTTGGTTTCACCTCCGATTCGGTAACGGTGTAACCAATTGGATCGGTGGATCCGATGACCTGCCCACCCTTAACACCACCTCCGGCAAGCCAAACGCTGTACGCGGCAGGTGAATGATCCCGTCCACCTGATTTTCCCTCCATCGTCGGCGTTCTACCAAACTCGCCAGACCAAACGACCAAGGTGTCGTTTAACAAACCACGAGAACTCAAATCGCGCAGCAGTGCCGAGATGGGAGCGTCTGTCCGCAATGCCAGTTTCTGATGATTTCCCTTGAGGTTACTATGTGCATCCCAGCCGCCAACCCGAATCTGCACATAGGGAACTCCTCGTTCAACCATCCGCCTCGCTAGGAGGCATGCCTTACCAACTTCTGCGGTTGCTTTCTCGTCGAATCCATAGGATTGCTTGGTCTTGCTTGATTCTGTGCTGAGGTCAAACAATTCAGGACCAGCCGTCTGCATGGCAAACGCTGTCTCGTAACTGCGCATCCTGGCCTCCAGTTCACTCATCCGATGTTCTTGCAAAAACCGCTGATTCATCGAATGAATTACCTGCATTTCCCTCCGCCTTCTTTCGCTGCTAATCCCCTCGGGCATCAGTGCATTACGAATTCCCCCTGAGGGGTTCACAAGCGTTCCTTGGTATTTAGCTGGCAAAAAACCACTGCCCCAACCAGCGGCTTGGGGATATTGCATTCCATCATTGTGCACGTTCATTGCAATGAAGGTCGGCAACTGCTGGGATTCGACACCCAATCCATAAAGTGCCCAAGAACCGACACTTGGTCGATTACCAAGGGAGCTACCCGTCAAGGCAACACATTCGCCTGGACCATGCACGGGATTACGATGCGACATCGAGCGAATCACACATAAGTCGTCAGCATTCTTTGCTAACTCAGGAAACAGCTCGGAGATCTCCATACCCGAATCACCGTGCCGCTGAAACTTCCACGGTGATGGTAATAAGTTTCTTAGCCCCGCTCGTTTGATTCGTGGCACATCGGCAGCAATTGAATCAGGAACATCTTGCCCTGCCAGTTTCACCAAATCTGGTTTGGGATCGAAGGTATCAACTTGACTGGGTCCACCCGACATGAAGAGATAGATGATTCGTTTGGCAGTAGCTGCACGATTCAAATACCCAGTCGAAGTTTTCTGAGAAGCTAACAGCGATTGCATCGCCACACCGGTCGCACCAAGCGCAACCGATCGAGAGAAATTCCTGCGACTGATCATTGTATTCTCCACATGCATCGTCTTAAACATCCATCACGGCACATATAAAAACTCGCTTGAGTTGATCACTGCAAGGCATGCACTGCCCAGTCCATGTTGATCGGCAAGTTGCTGAAGTTCTCGCTTTTCATCCGAACTTGGGTCTCGATGCAGTGCTAGGCGAACCACTTCCTCAACAGTTCCTGCTCTCTTGGCAAACAAGATCGCCATTTCCTGAATGAACGAGCTATTTAGCAACCACAATGGCTGTAAAGCATTTGTGGAGACCGAACGACTCGGGCAACTAACGACGCCACTGGGACCGTCAAATAAGGTCTGCTGAGGCGGAAAATGCTCACGCCTTTGCGGCAGGTAAAGGCTTCGGCGCAATGAGTCCGCTTTGACACTTGGCCCACCCACCTCAAATTGATCAGCACCACTGAGACAAAGAATTGAATCTCGAATCACCTCAGCCTGTAAACGCCGGGGTTGCCAACGCCAATAGAACTGATTCTCTGGATCAATCAGATGATTCGCCTCATGAAAGTCACTCGACATTCGATACGTCGCGGACTCAACGATCAGTCGCTGAACATACCGCGTGTCCCAGTCCGTTCGAATCAGTTCCAGTGCGAGGTAATCTAGTAATTCGGCATGCTTGGGTTTTAAACCCTGAGTACCAAAATCGTTTGCCGTCTCGACGAGGCCGCGGCCAAAATGCCACTGCCACAAACGGTTCACCCAAACACGAGCTGTCAGGGGATTTTGTGGACTTGCCAGCCAATTGGCTAAATCAAGACGTGTTTTGGTTGGAGCGATGGAAGTACCCAGACTGGATTGGAAGATAGCCGGCCAATTCGCAATTACTTTTGGCCCCGGCGTCTTCACATCACCGCGAATCAAGATTCGCGGATCCTGACCCTCCAGCACGTGTTTCTGATGATTCAGTGGCCAACGCATCTCGTGTGGCATGACCGTCAATTCAGCTGAAGCGGTGCCCGGTGAATAAAAAGCCCAAGCTTGCCTGGAAAGGCTAAGCGACTTGTCGATCTGCTTTAACCGCGCCTTCTCACTCGAACGCATTTGCGCCAAAACTGTTTTGGGTGTCACATAAATCGGATCGGGAAATCCCTGTTGTCTTCGAACCCGAACAATTCTTGTTCGCACCGCTTCAAGTAATTGTCGCCGCTCGCGTGCCAGCTCACCCGCGACGCCTTCATTCTGAAGCAGTAAATTTTGTGGTTGACCGTTTACAAAAAAACCTTGCAACTGGTAGTAATCTCGGATCGAAATGGGATCAAATTTATGGTCATGGCATTGCGCACATTCCACCGTCAGTCCAAGAAAAGCAGAGCCGGTTGCACTGGTAATATCGTTCAAAATATCGTTTCGTTGAACTTGCTTATCAAGCTCATTGCCACTGTAGCGAGCAGCACTCAGAAAACCGGTGGCGACAAGGTTGTCGTTGTCAAAGGGCGTTATCTGATCCCCCGCTATTTGCTGCTTCAAAAAATCATCGTATGGCAATCCCTGTGTAAATGCATTGATGACCCAATCTCGGTATAGCCAAGCGAATTGACGATCGCGATTGTGTTGATACCCATTACTCTCAGCCCATCGAGCAACATCCAGCCAATGTCGGGCCCAACGTTCTCCGTAGGCTGGGTCAGCAAAGAGCTCGCCGGCTGACGGGAGCTTGCGCTTGGTAATTTTTGGGGCCGGCTTTCCGTGTAGATCCAAGTAAAGACGTCGCCGAAGCACACGATCGCTCGCTGAAAGATTCCCTACCACGCCCTTTGCTTCTTGGGCAGCAACCATGAAAGCATCAATGGGATTTCTAATTCTTGCATGATCCTGAACACGAGGGATCGTGGGTGAGGCAAGTGGCTGAAAGGCCCAATGGTCACTCGAAGGAATCAGCGTGGGTAATTGCAAATGATCCCATTCCAATCCTTCATCAATCCAAGCACGTAAAACATTGATCTCCCCTGGATCGAGCGAGACGTCTTCGGGAGGCATCTCCGCATTGACCACCAAATGAAATAGGTGACTGGCGTTGGCGTCAAACGGAACCACCTGATTTAAAACGTCATCAAACTGGTCCAGTCTGACATCACCCTCATTTTGTTCTGCACCATGACATGAGAAACAACGTTCTTTCAGAATTGGAAGCACATGCTGACTAAACGAAACAGTCTTGGCTGGCAACTTCCTTAATCCATCTTGATGATTCGACTCAGCATCAGAAACCGCGGACAAGTTCATCACTTCATTCCACGAGCGACCAATCTTTGTCTGGGAAATCTGAATTTCATCATCGATTTCTGTCTTCAAGCCAGTAGAAAAACCAATCCAATTAACCCTCGTAATCGTCTTCGGGCTTCGAGTCACAGCATCTGGCTGATCCCTGTCACCAGATTTAGGATTCACCCAAAGCGACAACTGGTCGAAGGGCTGATCATGCTGTGGATCTGTCTTGGAAAGACAGCCAACCAAGTCATACTCAGTGCCACCTTTCAGATTTGGTCCAAACCGTTGCTGATCTGATCGATACCGAACCATGAATTGATTGGCATTTCCATTCGTATGAATTCCAAGATTCGGAACGTTATTGGCGTGCGGGCTATCGTCATTACCCTCAGCTGAATCAAACCACAACACAAAAAATTCACCATTGCCAGTATCGGGCAGGTCAACGCTATCAGCACGGTAAAGCAATTTGAAGCGGACAAAAATCTTATTGGGAAAATGCTCTGATCGAATCGATCGGCGCAGTGCATTATGACGCCCACCGGTGCCGTTGATAATAAATCGTTCCTGAGCCAGGTTACTTTTTACCCACGGGCCGACCGGATCATCCGCCCTCGCCGAGATCGAACCCGCGAATCCGAGACAAAAAACCGCTGCAAGCGGCAAGATGTATCGATGATGAGCATCGCTCGACATACTCTATTTTGTCTTCCAAGGTAGGACAAAGATCATGTGTTCATAAGGGTTAAGCTAAATCGTTAACCGCTCAACTCGTGACGTTGGTGGTCATGGGTGTATGCAGCATCATACTTTGCTAAAAAAACATTGCAAAACCCACAACCAGACACAACGGCAAGGCGAGATCAATTTCGCGCCCCGTTCATCACACGCTCGATGGATTCGATTAACGCTACATCCTTCGCTGATGCGTGGGTCAGCCAGATCGCAAAATTATCCGCAATAATCTCCTCTGGGTGGATAATGTATTGGGTGTTGTTACTGATTTGGCGTCTGAAGTCTGAAAGGCTCGGTTCATGGTAGATCACTTCGCCATCCTGAAGAACTGGCTCCCATTGACCAGAGCTGTTTTCTGCCACTTCCAAGAGTCGGAAATTCAAGTAGGCAAATAAATTTGGCTCGTCCCTATCGAATCCTCGATTGCTGTATAGAAAAGGTGTGATAAAGGTTTCCTGATTTTTAGTAATCACTACCTTCATCACATGCTCCATGCGCGGCGCATCAGGATTGGTAATTCTTATGGCATCAAGATCCGCAGGTAATTCAATGTTTTGCACTCGCTTGAATCCAATCAGCGCGTACAAATCATCTCTCAGCTTCTCGTCGGCCCGAGAAATCACATGAAATAATTCATGGGCCAGTAGTCGTGCGGGTGGATTTTTTACGTTGCCAAGTTTGGCGGCCGGAAAAATGATTGCGTCTCCTCTCGTGTACGCTGCTCCACCCTCTTCTTTGCCTGTGGTCTTAATCAGTTGAATGGGTGCGTCTAAAGGAAGTCGAAGCGTCTTCAGAATGGGTGCAATCTCTGAAATTGCATTTTCAATTACCATTCGATCTTGTTGGGTCCATGAAACAACCTGTGATGCCGCAAAATTCAAGACTGCTTGCACACCAGGATCCTCGGTGGCACCAAGTCGAACACAGCAGTCGAAGGGACTTAATCGGTTTGAGAACTGATCTGGTTGCGAAAGGACTGCCCTTCCCTGCTCCACTGTCGCAAATTCAAAGAGATCTGCAGGAATGATGTCTCCATCGTTTTCCGCCGGTTTTTGACCATAAATTAGAGATGGAATCAGAAAAAAGAAAAGTGTCGACACAATCAACAACCGGCCGCTCGCGGATCCGACACTCATCTGGGTTCTCCCGTTTTTTTGACTTTAAATAATGAACTGTTTGACTCGCATCACTTGGACAACTCAATCTTTCTCTCGCGAATCACTCTCATCGGATCCTCAGGAACTGGCTTAGCTTTTACCATTGTCCCAAGATCGCGTAACGCAATGACTTTGAATCGCTTCAAAGCTAGGTATCGCATGTAGGAATCAAATTTCGTGACCGAACTACTCACCCAACCGTGTGCCGTGTCAGGCACACCATGAAATTGCATGATAGCGACCCTGCCCTCGGATGCTTTATCAGCAGCTTCGGTGAAGTTCTCGATCGTCCAATCCGGTCGCGCGTCTCCTGCGGAAGGTAATAAAAAGGGGTGGTCAATGCCCGGTTCATAGGCGAATCCACGCCCACCCTCGTAGGGATACTCGGGCCCGCCTCCTCGCCTCGCAAAGAGAATTCCATGCTTCCTTAGTGTCTCGAACGCGAGTGGAGTCATTGCGTTACCTGGCCACGCAAAGGTTACTGGCTTAGGAATCTTGTATTGGCGACATTTCAACTCAATGCCTTCGAGTTGTTCATCCAGTCGATCGACAGCATTATCAGTAATGGCCAGATGATCTTTCGTATGGTTACCTATCTCGAATCCATCTTGGTCAAGTTGCTTAATTTCATCCCAAGTCATGTAATCTTTTTTATTACTTGCAAAATCCCAACCTTCAGTAATAAAAAATGTCGCCCCAAAACCATATTTCAACAAGATTGGTCGCACAATTGTAAAGTGAGACCGAGAGGCGTCATCAAACGTCAAAACGGCAATCGGTTGCTGTCTAGAATCCACCTGATTCTTGTTAGCAGAATCGCTTTGCTGACTTTGGGCAATCAGATTGGAACCAGGAAAAACAAACCACAAACACAAAGTAAGCAGGCAACCACCAAACGTGGAACTGCGGTTAAGAAGCTTGTACATATTAAATGATCAATGGAAATGGTTGATGGCGTCAACGCTTCGTTCAATATGGTGTCGCGCCGCCTCAGACACAATGCTCGCCCCCTGATGGTGAGCACCGATCTCTCAAAATTTGAGAATCCACGGGATCTGTTTCTTTTCAAGTGGTGCGTGGAAATTTCTCTCTGCTCCATCAAAACGACCTCAGCATCCACCACCACCACCCACCACGAACAAATGGGGATTAAGGTGGTTTCGCGTTTTCATTTCTCCCAACACCGATGCCAATCACGCTGATTATTTAGCGAAACTGTCTTGGATACGTCATACCATTGCACACCGCGCCTCAACTCGTTGCTCTATATTTTTGTCGACGACATCGTGATTTTTGTCGACGACATCGTGATTTTTAATCACAATCTTATGCGATTCCATTGATCGTGAGATCCACCCAAGCACCTCTATCAATCCAGTGACAGTGAATGGATTTAAGAAAGAAGAACTTACATTTGTGTGGTGTTGTCATATGGATGGGCCTGCTGTTCGGCAATTACACCACCCATCTCGGGCAATGCATTAGCCAAGAAATTCAGTCCGCGTCGAATGAGAAAAGCTTGCCTCCGAGCATCGCCCAATTTTTTCAACCGCCAAAAGATTGGGCGGGTCAGCTTGGGTCCTATCGATCTCCACTTCTGAAATCTGATGGCACAACCGTCGAAGATGTAAACGGTTGGAGGGCGCGACGAACTGAATTGAGGGCATGGTGGGATGAACAACTTGGCGCGTGGCCACCTCTCATCGAAAAGCCAAAAGTCACTATCCTCGAGACCGTTAAACGAGAGAATTTCCGACAGACGAAAATCCGATATTTGTGGACGCCCAACGAAGAGACTACCGCTTATTTATTGATACCCAATGAACCGGGTCCCAAGCCCGCGGTCCTATCTGTTTTTTATGAACCCGAGACTGGAATCGGCTTGGGAAAACCGAATCGCGATTTTGCCCTGCAACTTGCTCGGCGAGGATTTGTCACCTTATCAATCGGTACCACCAAGGCTTCCGAAGCAAAGACGTACGCGATCTACTATCCAAATCTTGAAAACGCCCAGGTCGCGCCACTCTCAATGCTTGGGTACGCTGCCGCGAATTCCTGGTACGTCTTGGCAAATCACCCCGAAGTTGATGCTGATCGCATTGGGATTATCGGACACTCTTTTGGCGGTAAATGGGCCATGTTTGCTTCATGCCTCTTTGAGAAATTTGCCTGCGCTGCTTGGTCGGACCCGGGAATTGTTTTTGATGAATCCCGACCAAGTGTGAACTATTGGGAACCATGGTATTTGGGTTACCATTCCCCTCCATGGCGAACGCGTGGCCTGATCTCTCCTGAAAATCCTGCGAGAGGGATCTATGTTCGATTGAGAAAGGCGAAACATGATCTGCATTTGCTTCACGCTTTAATGGCACCCAGGCCCTTTCTGGTGTCGGGTGGTTCAGAGGATCCACCAAGTCGTTGGCAGGCACTCAATCACACAATTCAAATTAATTCACTTTTGGGATACGAGCATCGAGTTGGCATGACCAATCGCCCCGATCATTCACCCGACGAAGAATCTAACCGTGTGGTGCATGAATTCTTTGAGCACTTTCTCATGAATTAATTGACCGTCGCAAAAGTCTGGGTCCGGATGATTTCGCTCTCATTGTTCCGACTCGATAAGATGGTCACGATTCTCCATCGACAAGCGTCAAACGGTGATCCCACGCTACCCGCAGACAGATAGGCTAGGATATCGGCCGTTCGCCAAGCGAGCCTGCTAGGCTGGTGGGGCGACATTGTTTGCCTCGAACTGAATCGTGCTGAGAGGCAACAAGTACTTGTATCTAATACCAGCGAAAGATCACGCCATACTCTTGAATGCGTCATGATGAAATTAAATCAATGCGGACTTTTTCTTGCAGCCTTCATTTGGCTTAACGTCAATGTGAGCGCAAAGCAGACGGATCTCCCTAACTTTGTCTACATCATGGTGGATGAATTAGGTTACTACGAACCAGGATTCATGGGCGGCGAGAAAATACAGACCCCCAACATCGACCAGATGGCAAATGATGGAATCCGCTTCACTCAACTGCTTGCCGGGTCCTCTGTTTGTGCGCCAACCCGGTGTACCTTTCTCACAGGCAAACACAGCGGCCACAGTTCCGTAAGATCCAATGGAGGTGGCACTCCGCTACGCAAAGATGAAATCACCATCGCAAGCATGTTAAAGACCAAAGGCTACGCTACGGGCGGTTTTGGGAAATGGGGCTGTGGCGGACGCGATTCAACCGGTGTGCCGGAAAAGCATGGCTTTGATGTTTTCTTCGGTTACTACGACCAAGTGCATGCTCACACCTATTACCCTCCCTACCTCATCAAGAACAGTGAAGAAGTACCGTTTGACGGTAATCGCGGCATGAGCAACGGCGATACTTATTCGCAATATGTCATTCATCAAGAGGCTAAGCAATTCATTCGCGCCAATGCAGATCAACCATTCTTTGCTTACCTGCCCTACACTCCGCCGCACGGCCTTTTTGATATCCCTGATGATGACCCTGCGTGGAAGTTGTACGCCAAAAAAGATTGGCCTGAACCGACCAAAAGGTATGCCGCGATGGTCACGATGCTAGACCGGCAAGTAGGAGAGATTCTGCAGCTGTTGCGTGAATTAAAAATCGACCAGAACACGCTCGTGATCTTTAGCGGAGACAACGGGGGCGCCGATTATTTCAAGTCCAAGGAATTCCCTCGTGGATTTCATGAAGCGAACGTACACCCAAAAACAGGAATTGAATTTCGTGGAAAAAAAGGCAACCTGTATGAGGGCGGCTTACGAATACCATTCGTCGCAAAATGGCCTGGAAAAATCGCCCCCAACCAAACCAGTCATTTTCTGGGTTACTTTCCCGACATCATGCCGACTTTTGCAGAACTCAGTGGGATCAAAACACCCGTTGGAATCGACGGAATCAGCTTTGCCGCAACCCTCTTAGGTGAAGAAAATGTCGGCCACCCGCAGGGACAACACGAGTACCTTTACTGGGAAATCGGGAACTGGACCGCGATTCGTAAAGGAAACTGGCGAGCCGTCAAGAGTGGTCAATCCCAACCATGGGAACTCTACAATCTGGACAGCGATCCTGCAGAGCAACAGGACCTTTCCGGTAGCCAGCAGACTCAATTAAACCAGTTGGTCACATTAGCGAAATCCGCTCACGAACCAGTGAGAGAAGGGACGTTTCATTCTACCGATCGACACGAACGTGATCGCAGAGCCAAGTTTGGAAGGCACGACGATGCCAACTGGTCCAGTCGACCCAAGACAAAAAAGCAGACGGTTCACCAAATGCCAAAATCTGGTTTGATCCCCACCGCAAACTGGAAGATCATTGAATTTAGCAGCGAAAATTCAAGCAACGGCAAGTTCGCTAAGAACGCGATTGATGCTGATCCGAAAACCTGGTGGCATTCTCACTTCACCAATGCAGTCGCCGAACCACCGCACGAAATGGTGATTGACTTGGCGGAAGCAAGAAACGTTTCTGGACTCGTTTTTCTGGGCCGGCAAGATGGAAGCGCTAATGGCTGCGTAAAAGACTTCTCCTTCGCTCTAAGCCTCGACGGAAATCGCTATGGCGAGGAAATCAAAATACAGCTGGATCGTACTTCTAAACCGCAAACGATCAAATGCAGCGAGACTTCGGCTCGATTCCTGCGAATCCGTTGCCTGAGTGATTACAGCGGCAGCAACTTCGCCGCCATCTCTGAGATCGGTGTTCTGGGTGATTGAGTTGATGAGACATTGGGTTACTCACCGAAACAACGGTCAAGCAGAATTGAACTTCCAGCACTGACTCGCTTAAGAGTTCTTGGTGAGGACCTCCTGCTCGCTCTCAGTATGACAACGAACAATCCAACGATCTCTAACCGCTAATCACTTACCAGCAACTTCAAAACCACTTTTCCGCAATTGATCAAAACCTGCCTTGAGGGGTCGGACGTCATACCCCATTTTCCGAAGTAAGGGCGCTGCTGACAGAACGCGTCGGCCAGAACGACAGTGACAATAAATCGGCACCTCTTTATCTAACTTGGCGAGTGCTTTTTTTACTTGTTCGCTTGGATTGTCCTTCTTCAATTCGCTTAATGGCAGAAAGAACGCGTGCTTCAGATGACCGTCGTTCCATTCCTCTTGCTCACGAATGTCAGCAAGAACAGCCGATTTTTCTTTCACCTTTTTCAGCACGACATCCAAAGTATCTTTGGTGTGAGGATCCGCGTCGGCAAGTGGGTTGGCAGCTTGCTGTTCATCAGCAGACACCGGTGTTTGAATGCCCGACACATTAACCACCGACAAAACACATGCGGTGATCATGACGTGGAAGCGTTTTGAACAACTCTGATTATGATTCATCGTTAATCACTTTTTTCTGATCTGGGGAGGAGATCTAGGGGACTGACCAAGCAAATTTCTTGCCAGCTCTTGCTAATTTTACTCGCGTGCGGCGATTCTTGTTCCGTTCCACAAGAGTTGCCTTGAAGACTGACCACTCAAACCGATGCTCGGTATCATTCCGCTTTATAGTGCCTTGTCAAATAATGGAACCCATTTTGCCAAGGCAGCGGACCAGTCATTGTTCGTCAGGCGTGTTGGATGCTTCATCATAGTTGATCTCCACATCTGGCGCGACATTTTCTTTTCTCACCAAGAAATGTTCCATCCATCGCAGCATCCGCAGATTGTAGTCAAAGCGTGAAGCTGCCCGACGATTTCCGTGACCTTCCCCAGGATACAAAATCAACCTTACGGGTGCCTGATCCAACGTTTTGAGATGCCGGTGTAATTCGAGGGATTGAGATGGATGAACTCGTGGATCTTCCTTCCCATGCAGGATCAGTGTGGGGGTCTTATTTCGCTCGACGTACCGAATCGGACTCCTCTCCAAGAAATAGTCCCAATCTTCCCAAAGTCGTTTTCGATGGTGAACAAGATACATTTCCTCCGGGATATCCGTCGTGCCGACTTTTGAAAGATTGTCGCTGATGCCCACAAACATCACGCTCGCGGCGAAGCGATCCGAATAATAGGTTGAGCACCATGCCGATGCGTATCCTCCGTAAGATCCTCCGGTGACACCGACGGCATTCTTATCAGTTACTCCCAGCTCGACGAGATGATCGACACCGTCAACAAGATCATCAAACTCGCGTCCGGCAGCGTCCGATTGTCCCAGCATCGAGAATTCAACTCCGCGCCCAGTACTCCCTCGATAATTTGGGTAAAAGACAGCAAAGCCTTTTGCTGCGGCGACTTGTCCCGGTCTGGAATAGGACGTCAACCAACCATTACTCTCATGAGCCTCGGGACCACCATGAACGTACATAATCGTTGGATAGGAATGCCCCTCTTGATATCCAATTGGATAGACCAGAACGCCTTGAAGGGATAAACCATCACGAGCCGTCCAACTAATCGCTGTTTGTCGCCCAAATTGACGATCCTTAAGCCAAGGATTGTGGTCGGTCAGCCTAGTAACTGATCCATCCTTTGATCCACGCAAAAAAACCTCATTGGGGTGAGTCGGACTGTTTCCCACCAGCGACACATTCTCAGCGCTATCATCAATCGATAAATCGCTAAATACCTGCGTCCCCGGCTCAAGGAGTGTCTCGGAATCACCATTCAAAGTTACGGATCCGATTCTCGTTCCCAGCCCTTCTTCGGCTAACCAAACAAGCTTCTCCTCACTCAGCCACGAAGCCTTGATTACATGCGCTTTGTAATCTGGCATCAGATCCACGGGCTTATCTTCCTGTCCCAAATCATGCACAACCAATCGGCCGTCGGCCGGATCGTGCTGATCGCGTCCGCAAATCACCGCAATTTGATTACCCGAGGGACTCCACATGACGTCACCCAACTTACCTTCCGTAGCGAGAGTCGAAACCACAGTGGAGGAGTCAACGTCGACCACATGAACCTGCTTTTTCATGTAGCCGTCATCAACAGTTGGGGTGGGAGCCGCGACGACCGCAAGTTGATCACCATCAGAATTCCAGCTAATCGCAGACGCCGAACCCTTCAAGTCCAATAATCTTGCTGGTTCATCCTCTTGAAGATTTGGTTGCGTCTTTGCGATCCAAACTCGTGTCGCTCTAAGCGCTTCTTCATATACCTCCTGACTAAATCCTTGCTCCTCTTTCGTTTTTGTATTCTCGTCTAATGGCTCCAACGCGAGGAACGAAACCAGACGGCCATCGTTCGATACGTCAAACCCTTTGATTGATTCTGCGTGTTCGATCATCTTGATCGATTCACCACCATCGACGGGGATTTGATAGATCGCTGTTTTGGAATCACCAAATCGTTTGGCCGTGTAATACAACGTCTTGGAATCACTCGACCATGAAATCGCACCAATTGATACTTTCCCGGTGATAAATGGCTTCCGCTTTTTTGTGTTGACATCAATCACATGCAATTCTGTCCAGGCGGTACCATCCTCATCAACAATTGGCTGACGAGGAACAACCACTCGGACCGCAATCCATTTCCCGTCAGGTGAAATTTCGGCACTCTGCACCGCCTGGATCTTGGACACATCGACAGAGCTTAATCCAATTGGCTCCTCCGCCGCGTTCACTAAACCTGAAGCGAGTAAAAAGCAAAACAAGAGGCAATTTTTTGTATTTTTATTCATTCGTTTCGAACCTTCTGACCCAGCAAATGATCCAGTGGCAACATCCTACAAACCCTTCGCTTTTTGGAGGTGATTGACCAGTGGCAAATGACAACCAGTTTTTTAACGACCAATGCAACCGATAACGGGAGCGGTTAAAGCAGGTCCACAGCAGAAAATCTATTGCCTCAACACTGAAGAATGCAACTGTATTCTCGAACAAAACATCTAATCAAAGGACTTAGTAAGGCGATTCCACAAAGGATCGAACCAACAGAAGCCATTGAAAAACGATAAAGTAATGATTCACGTCTGCACGATCAAACTCGAAGATAAAGAGAGATCCGATGAATCAGAGTGTTCTTGCCATCCTGCTCGTTTCATGTCTTGTCCTCTGTACACCCCGGCTCGATTCGGTCGCGGCAAGCGACATTCCCGACATTGATTTGGACCGGGGCGTTCTCTCTGCCGTCTGCCTTTCTGATGCAGAATTAAGCTCATTCATCCAAAGCTGTGCGGAAAAGAATTGGGTTGTGTTCTATCAGACAAACGACCTCGATCAATTAGAACTCGCGAAAAAGCTTGCTGCCGAGCACAAGGTTCTGGGTGAACGCTTTTTTGCAGCTCAGGGTAATCAAAAGCGGCTGCAACTGGCCGACAACATCGCTGATTTTATTTACGTCGGCGAGTCGCCCGGAACAAGGATTGGGCGTGACGAAATCCTCAGGGCGCTCAGGCCGCATGGGACAGCATTGATTGACGGCCAAACAATCAGTAAGCCTCGGCCGGATGGCGTCGATGATTGGACCCACCCATACCACGGACCCGATAATAATCCTCAGTCAAATGACCAGTTGGTGAAAGGAAGCTTTAGAACACAATTCATTGGCGATCCGATGTTCAGCCCGATGCCAGAACAGACAGTCATTGCCAATGGGCGTATTTTTAAAGCAATGGGCCACATCGCCCATAAAGCTAATCAAAACGCCATGCTGAATACACTTCTGTGCATTAATGCCTACAACGGATCTGTCTTATGGAGACGTGATTTGCCTGAAGGCTTCATGCTACATCGCAACACCATGATCGCTACGGATGAATCCCTTTTATTGGGAGATCGAGATTCATGTAAGTTCATTGATGCATCCACAGGAGAAATCACTCGTGAAATCAAGGTCGATCCGAAATTAAGTGATGGGCCGGTGTGGAAATGGATGGCCTTGCGTGATGGTATTTTGTACGCGTTAGTCGGCAACAATGAGGTGCAAGTAGAAACACAACGATCACTTCGACGTGGCTTAGGGCATTGGCCATGGGGAATGTGGGAGGGCCATGCATACGACGACCCAAAAACATCCTTCGGTTTCGGACGCACGCTGTTAGCGATCGATGTGAAAAGCGGAAAGAACAAATGGCATTACCGAACATCTGAGTTCATTGATGCAAGAGCCATCTGCATGAATGAGAGACATCTGTTTTGCTATTCACCAGAGAATTCACTGACAGCCATTGATTGCGAGACGGGAAAAGAAGCCTGGAAAAATGAAACAGAAAATCTGCTTGAAGCGATTGGAGGTAACCAGAAAGCCCAGCATTACATCACGGGATACGCCACCACTTGCTACATGAAGTGCAGCACAAATCAAATCTTCTTCGCTGGACCCCAACGCAGTCAAACAGTTGCCGCTTCGGCGGTTGATGGAAACCTATTGTGGACCTACCCAATCGGCAACCTTCAACTGGTCCTGCGTGATGATGGTGTCTGGGCGGCGGGTCCTCAAAAATCCGAAAATGGTGTGCGTCTCAGTTATGAAACCGGTGAGGTCTTATCCACATTTCCCGCCCGTCGAGCATGCACCCGGGCAACGGGATGCGCCGACAGCATCTTTTTCCGCGCCAGCGGTGGCACGGTTCGAGTTCTCACCGAAAACAATACCGCCCAACATCTAGATCCAATGCGACCACCTTGCCAAGACGGAGTGTTGATAGCAGGAGGACATCTCTATTGGGGACCCTGGATGTGTGGTTGCCAACTTTCTCTTTACGGAAATATCGGGCTTCGACCGCAATCGGAAGAACCTTTTCAAGAATCAGAGTCGCCACTTTGGACAACCAAACTTGATGACACATCCAAATCCAAGATTCATCCACAGCACGGTGACTGGTCCACTTACCGCGGATCGAATGCACGAACAGATCGATCGCTGGTGCCTATTCCAAAAAATGTAGAAGTCCTGTGGTCAAAGCAAGTTTGCGAAGACATCATCCCCACCTCAGCGACCACTGCAAACGGTATGGTGTTTGTCGCCGATCGACGTGGCTGCATTCAAGCTTTCGATGAAAATGGTCAACGAGCCTGGACGCAATCAACCGATGGACCCATCTACTACCCGCCCACTGTTGCTAACGGCAAACTGTTTGTTGGATCAGCAGATGGCAAGGCATACGCTTTTGATGCCTCCAGCGGAAATCCGTTGTGGAACTACCGTGTCGGTCCGAACCTTGACCGGATTCCCATCTTTGACCGCCTGCTGGCATCGTGGCCCTTGTCAGGTGGCGTTGTGGCCGAGGGCAACACCGTCTACGCGGCAGCCGGCCTGACGCACTACGACGGAACCTACGTGGTTGCTCTGGATGCTGCCACTGGCGAACTCAAAGCCGAAAATCGAACCTCCGGTGTTCTGCAGGCCGATGTTAACAATGGTGTCAGCATGCAGGGAGAACTCTCCATCGTTGATGGTGAACTTCGGTTCTTGGCGGGAGGAGTTTATGAAACAGCAAGATACGACTTGAAAACCCTTGAGTGCCTCAATGCTCCGTTAAAACAGGTTGAATCACAATATCGAACCGCCTTCTATCCGTACTATCCTGAATATGGAAAATACCTTTCACTTGAATACCAGTGTGCTGACGGATGTAAACTCAGCCACGATGCGAGCTATGAAGGTAGCTTATTCGTAAACCTGGCCAAATATTCGAAACCACCCTCAGGGGCTCCCAAAATTAAAAAAGAGGCAGCCAGGTGGGTTCGCCGCGGTGGCAAACTACCAGAACCTGTTTGGCAAGATCAAGCGAACCGACGATTCACTTGCTTTGCGGTAACCGACGAGACCATCCTAGCGGGCGGTCATCCCGAGGGATCTGAAACTGAACCGTTCTTGGTGGCAATTGACACAAACACCGGGCAAGATCTTTGGCTGGCACCACTTCCATCTCTGCCGGTCAAAGGCGGCATAAGTGTCGGCTTTGACGGTCGCCTGTACGCAATGCTTGAAAACGGACGTCTTCTCTGCTTTGTTCCAAGGCAATAACAAGTCTTGCATGGTTGCCTCAATCAATGTGAACAGTGGCAAACACACGGTCTAAAAAACCGGTTTCATTCACAACTCCAACAAGTATCAAACAGCGATGCGATTTTCCCTTCTACTGGCTATTTTATTCGTCGCTAGCTCAGCATTACCTGTTCAGTTTGGGAATGCCGAGGACTGGCCTCAATTTCTGGGGACGTCCCGCAATGGAATCTCCGAACAGAAAAACCTCATCAGTTCGCTAGACGAGCCAAGTTTTCGAGTCAAATGGACCGCAGATGTTGGGGTTGGCATGTCAGCAGTCTCTGTGAGCGCAGGCTCGGCGGTAACACTATCAAATGACGGCACCAATCAGGTGATCGTTTGCTTCAACACCGACGATGGTACCTTGCTTTGGAAGACGACAATCGGTGAATCGTACGTGAACCCGATGGGCAACGGGCCGAGAGCCACTGCTGCAATGACCAAAGCTGGCGTGTTTGCGTACACCGGTGACGGTCGATTAGTCTCAGTAAATCGAGATTCCGGTCAGCTGAATTGGGTTGTGGACACCATCAAAGAAGCCGGTTCTAAAGTTTCTGAATATGGCATGTCCTCATCTCCTCTGATCGTTGGTAACAAAGTGATCGTGCACGTCGGCGGACGAGGTTCCGCCGTTTGCGCCTATCACATCGAATCGGGAAAGTTGATTTGGAAATCCGGCACGGGTGCCGCTGGATACTCGTCTGCGCTCTCCCTGAAGGCCAACGGGCTCAATCAAGTTCTTAGCTTGACTGCGGCCGGGCTGTACGCGCTGAACGAATCCAACGGAGACGTGTTGTGTCACTACCCATACAAGACTCCTTACGACTGCAACACCGCATCACCAATGATGTGTGGTGAGGGTATTTTCATCTCAGCTGGGGAAAACCACGGCTGTGCGATGCTTGAAATCAATCGGATGGGTAATGATTTTGAGTTTATAGAGCGATGGACCTCCAATCACACCAAGAGCGTGATGCGAAACGAATGGCAAACGTCCATTCATTTTGATGATTGCATTATTGGCTTTGACAATGTCGGAAGTGCTGGCCCCGTCACCCACCTTACCTGTGTTGATACCGAAACTGGAGAGACCAAATGGCAAGTTCCAAGATTCGGTAAAGGCAACCTGACCTTGGCGGATGAAAAACTCTGGATCACCACAATGGCGGGCGAATTAATTCTCGCGAGAGCTGATTCAAAGGGCTTCCAAGAGTTGGGTAGAAAGCCTCTTTTCAATAAAACTCGTCAATCCCTGAGCATCGCCAATGGTCATGGGTATTTGAGAGACAACTCGAAGATCTACTGTTTAGATTTAAGAAAACAGTGAAGCGTCGGAACGCTGACAAATCGAACTGGAAAGAACCGGCTCGCATGGACTGTCTCTCGCTCTGCAAATCAATAAAAAGGCGTATGCTTACGATGATTCCGGAGATCATTTCAGCTCCACGACCTGATCGCAGGCAGATACAGTAATGGAACAGATCCCTCATCACGGATTATCCGCAACTGCTGCTAAATAAATCATTTTGAGTGATTTCTCATAGCTGCAACGTTACCGATCAGAAGTTACCAGACACGTAATCAAAAACAGAGCCATGCGACGCAATCTATTTCTTGAACGATATTTCTTTGGATTAACACGGTTGTTACTGATCACCATTTTTGCAATGGAGGCTCGGTCACACGCACAAGAAAACCAGGCTGGTAACACCGAGCCAGCGGTGAATTCACCGGCAGAAGAAGTGATCGACTTTTCGTCCTACGGAATCTACGGGCAAACCGCTCCCCGTCCCAAAACAATCGAAGGACGAATGACCACCCTGCCCTTGAATCTAAACAAAGATACACGGATCTGTTTTATCGGGAACACGTTTTTTGATCTGGCCAGGCACCACGGTTATTTTGAATCAATGCTGCACCAGAGAAAACCTAATGTGCGACTGACGATCAGGAACCTGTCATGGTCTGGCGATACCATTGACCTACGTCCGAGGCCGTCTAATTTTGCAGACCTTTTCCAGCATCTTCATCACGAACGCGCCGATCTCGTAATTGCATCGTTTGGATTCAATGAATCCTTTGAGGGAATAAGTGGGATCGATGCGTTCAAGAGTAAATTGCGCCAGTTTATCAATGACCTGAAATCAAAATCCTTTAATGACCGCGGCGCGCCCGAAATTGTTTTTGTATCACCCATTGCCAACGAGAATATCGCACAAGTCAAAGCAGGCACCAACAATAATGACAACCTCCTTCTGTACACCAATGCAATGAGGGAAGTAGCTGCGGCAAAACAGATTGGATTTATCGATCTGTACAGTCCAACTAAAGCTCTTTTGAACCAAACCACAACGCAGCATACCTTCAACGGGGTTCACTTGAATGGGGTTGGCTATCGAGCGATCAGCGAGATGATGTACCGGGGTTTGCTCGCTGAAACACCACGAGAAATCAACGAGCGCACCCGTGAATTGGTCATCGATAAGAACCGGCAATACTTTCGACGCTATCGACCACTCAACACGTTTTATTACACCGGTGGTCGCCGCAAAGATTATGGTTATTTGGACTTTCTGCCAGCCATGCGCAACTTTGATTTGATGGTGAAGAATCGAGAAGACGCAATTGCTGCTTCGGTCAACGAACGCGATTCGACGATTGACGACTCAAATGTTCCTGAGTTGCCGAAAACGAAGGCAAGTCGAGGAGCCAACCAATGGCTGTCCTCAGCTGATGAAAAAGATGCTTTCAAGGTAGACCCCAGGTTTGAGGTGAGTCTTTTCGCGAGCGAAGAGGAATTCCCGGAAATTGCCTGCCCAATTCAAATGCGATGGGATTCTCAAGGGCGATTATGGGTCAGCTGCTCCACGACTTATCCGCACGTTTATCCCGGCAAGGAGCCGAACGACAAGTTAGTCATCCTGGAAGACACCGATGGTGATGGCAAAGCAGACCAATCGACGATCTTTGCAGACGACCTCCATATCCCACTGTCGTTTGAGTTCGGAAATGGGGGTGTTTACGTTTCTGAAATGCCAGATCTTGTTTTTCTAAAAGACACAGACGGGGATGGTCAAGCAGATCAGAAGGATCGCCTGCTGACCGGATTTGGAACAGAGGATTCTCACCATTCTCTACATGACTTCATTTGGACACCCGACGGTGACCTTTTATTCCGTGAGTCGATCTTCCACCACTCTCAAGTAGAAACACCTTATGGGTTGGTCCGTCAGCAAAATAGCGGTTGGTTTCGGTTCAATCCTCGAACGCTGTCGCTAACAAGTTTTGGCACTTACCGCAGCACAAACCCCTGGGGTGTGACATTCGATGATTGGGGTCAACATGTTGCGAGTCATCCCGTCTATGCCGCGGCCTTTCATTCACTCGATCCACCCTACCCTTCGCAACACCCGCCACCAAATGGCTTGCAGGCGTACTCCGGTACCTGCGGACAGGAATTTGTTGATTTCTCAACCTTCCCGGCTTCCATGCAAAGTGACTTTATCAAGGTTCGCTACAAGCCAACCAACCGAGTGGAGATCCACCATTGGACCGAAGATGCTTTTGGTTACAGCGAGAAATATGTAGGTGATCTTATCTTCTCCAAAAACCTAAGTTTCATTCCGGTCGATATTCGCTTTGGACCGCAGGGCGCACTTTACATCTGTGATTGGTACAACCCGATCAAAGGGCACGCGCAATATTCGCTCCGTGACGAACGCCGCGACAGGCACTCAGGAAGAATATGGCGGGTGACTCAAAAAGATGGCAAACTGCAGAACCCACCACAAATCCACGGGGCAAGCCTATCGGATCTGCTCGAGTTGCTGAAACGTAAAGAATCTCGGATTCGATATTGGGTTCGAAGAGAACTGAGAGAAAGAGATCGCCAAACGGTGCTTGATACGCTCAATCAATGGGTCAAAGATTTAGATCCAAACGACCTGCGATTTAGGCACCATCAACTGGAAGCGATTTGGTTGTATCGATCACTGGATGATCCGGCTACTAATTTATTAAGATCATTACTTGCAAGTGATTCACCGCAAGCACGAGCCGCAGCCACGCAGCAATTGCGATTTTGGCATCCTTACCTTGAGGACTCGGCAGTGTTGCTCAGAGCATCAGCCAATGACCCCAACGCGATTGTGCGCATGGAAGCTGCAATCGCCGCCTCCTATATCGGTAATGATGAAGCCTACCTCGCACTCAGAGAGACCCTTAACTATCCACATGAGGGGCACCTCAAATACGCGATGCAGTGCGCTTTTGGATCGGAATCGATTCGGCAATATTGGACGAAAAAACCGGATAAACGGATCCAATCATTGCTAAAGGGAGGCAAAAGTGACACCGGTTTTCAAGAACCAATCCCGACAGAGGATCAAAACATATTTGATCGTCAAACCAACCTCAAGAAAGTGGCAATCACTTGCTTGCCTGAGCGGATGCGTTTCAGTGTCGAACAGTTTGCAGTCACGACCGGGCAACCAGTCAAGGTCGTTTTCACGAATCCGGATGCGACTGACCACAACCTGCTAATTCTTAGACCAGATTCTTTGAATGAAGTGGGAATGGCAGCCAATGCAATGGCACGCGATCCAAAAAATGCCAACTCCGACTTCATTCCGCCGGATAAAGCCAGCTTAATTGTGACGGGATCACCCATGATCGGACCAACCCGATCAACCAAGATTCATGTCATGCGATTCAATGCTCCCACCGAACCCGGACTTTACCCTTTCGTCTGCACCTTTCCCGGTCACTGGGTAATCATGCGCGGCCAAATGCTGGTGGTTGAGAACATGGGAGATATCGAAAACATGCTTGCAGCCAATGCACCAGTCAAAGTTCGCGATTGGACGCTTGACGATTTCCCAGTCGTTCAAACAGACCATGACGAGAAAAACATTATGCTCGGCATGCAGGCTTTTGCAAAAGCAGGATGCAACCAGTGTCATCAACTCGCGGGACATGGAATCAATCTGGGCCCGGACCTTACCTCCATCAGTAAACGATACTCAGGTCGAAAACTTCTTCAGCAACTCCTGGAACCTTCCTCCACCATCCACCCTGACTACCAAACCTGGCGAGTCCTGATGTCCGATGGAAAAACAATCACAGGATCTATCGTAAAAGAAGGCGACGATGGAATTCAGGTCATGCAGAACCTACTGGTACCCGACGCCTTGATTACGATTCCTCAAAGTGAAATCGACCTCAAAATCGTCTCCAAAACGTCAGCAATGCCTGCTGGATTGCTCAATGTGCTGAACCGTGATGAAATCAACTCTCTTGTAAGCTTCTTAGAAACCGATGGCTACAAACTTCCAGAGCATCTGAAGAAACACCACGGTAAGCATGAACATTGAATCGAAGTAAGTTCAACCCTGATCTGTGTTGGATCGATTCGCGTCAAACCATCTGACAAGATCGCCAAAGTTATAAGAACTACCTAAGGCAAATCGCAAACATGCGATGCGCCTTATCTGGTTCGGTGCATTGAATGGGTTAAAGATGCCCCTGAACAAACAAAGAATTATTTTCCTTCGATTCGATTGATTGATTGTTGAATGGTCTCTTTGAATCGACCACTATCGGAATCGTTCATCATTTCCCGAAGCCGGGGTATTGCCACCTTCGCTTCTGGACCGATTTTCCCGATCAGGAACATCGCATAAAAACGAATTCGCCGGTCTTCTGAACCAAGTCCATTCAGTAAAACGTCCAGAGCCTCCGGTCCGGCTGAATCAATTTCCCTCAACGCGTTCCTCGCAATCTCCTCATCTTCTTCGCTACTTAGCATGTTGAATAAGACCGGTACAGCAGCCTTAGCAAGTGTGCCGTAAGCACCAATTTTTGAAGCGGCGTCACGCCTCACAGCCCAATCCTCATCCTCCAATAGCGGGAGGAGCACCGGCAACACCTGCTCTGGGTTGTCTTCGAGATCCGCAAAACAATGAATTGCTGCGCCACGAATTGACCCACTCGGATGTCCAATCAGTTTCACCACCTCCGGGATCCCAGTGGTCGATCCACCCTTGTAATCACGCAGGGTCTCTAAGACGGCCAACAAGATCTTCTCATTTGAAACCTTCAATTTGCTGACCAATACCTGCTTGACCTGAGTTGACCTAACACTCAATGATTTTAAAGCCATCACCGATGCTGCTTGAACGGTAGGTTCGGGATCTTCGAGCAGTTCCAGTATCACAGACTCCAATTGCGGCGAGGTGTTCTCCATGCGGCCTATCGCTTGAAGCGTTCTTAACCGAATCGATTCTCCCGAATCATTCAGACATTGTTTGAAAAATGCAACGATCGATGGCTCAGGGAGATCAACTTGGTCGATGATGTCCAGCATTGCCTGACGAACTTCAGAACTGCTGTCAGTAAGCCCTTTTTCTAAAACGGCAAGGTTGTCTTCATCTTTTAAATCAAGCTGAGAAACTGCAAGGATGACGCGTCCGCGAAGGTAATCATCCTCACTGCTGGACAGGCTGCGGATGGTTTTTAATGCACTCTGAGGTATTTGATCGGCACGACTGATCGCCTGGACACTTGCAACCTGCAGATTGACATCAGGTGATTGCAAGGTGGCAACTAATGCTGGAATGGATCCATCGGGCAATGAGTCCATTTTGGAGATAGCGAGCGTTGCGCGAACACGCACAGGAATCTCGGAAGATTCCAAAGCCGATAATAATCGTGGTCCGATGGAAGGACCCAGTAAGGCAATTGCAGTTGAAAAACTCTCAGTCGATTCATTGGTGCTGGAAGGGTAAAGCAACAAGTCATCAACAACCTGGTTACCCATTGATCCCAATGCTTTGACAATCAGAGGTGTTTCTTCCTCCGATTTCCCAAGAGCTTCAATCAGTGAGTCAGAAGCGAATTTGGAGTAAAATCCGGCCCTTGCCAAAACCTGCGCCGCGACTCCACGAACCTCAGCTGAATCATTTTTCAGTCCGTCACAAATTGACGCGATGATGTCGTTCGAATCCGGCCTGCTTCGCAATAGAAGGATGAGGGCGTTGAATGAGGCTGAATCCTGATTTTGCATCGATTGACGAATCACCTCCTTCAGCAATGAATCACTAATTGTCGTCTTTCCAATTGCACTGATTGCTGCCGCACTCAAAGCCGAATTCTCTGATTGCGCCAGGTTCAACAAGCGTGCATTTGCCGATACCGGCACCTGATCGAGGAGTCGAAGTCCTTGGGCTGCCAGAATCTGGATGTTCTCGCGTGAATCATCCAACGCCCCAGCCAGTGCATCCTGTGCCGCCAAGCGGGTAAGTGATTGAACTGCTTCGCGAGCGACTGACTCATCCGAATCCTGTAAAGAATCAACAAGCAACGGCACGACTTTTTCTGGAAGATCGACCATCCACCCACACGATTGGATGGCAGCCAAGCGACACCTTGAATCCCCGTTTTGCAAAGATTTCTCAATCGCCGGCATCGCCTCAACACCGATCCGAGCAAGACACCACGCTGCCCGATATCGACGCTGTTCCGTGTCACTCTCCAAATGCTCAGCAACCGCTTCGACGGCACTGGAAGCATCGGCGCCAAGTTTTGCAATGGTGTTGATCGACTGAAACCACACTTGGGTATCGCGATCACCCAACGCAATAATCAACGCATCCAACGCGTCGAGTGCTTGTTCACCTTTTGAAGCAAGTCCATAAGCGGCATCGCGTCTCTCTTTCAAATCAACGCTCGCCAATTGCTCCGCCAGCACCTGAATCTCTTTCGGCGGCGCAGCAAAAAGGTTGCCGCAACTATTACTAAACACGAATAAGAGTAGGGTAATCAGCTGACATAGACGTTGAACGTGCATCAATGCTTGGGTCACTGCTATTACACCTCGCTAGATGGTTAAATTCTCAAGGTCACCCGTACTATCACCAATAAAATCGACTGGCGTTTCAAATCGCTGTAGCATCGACAAGAAAAGATTACACATTGGTGTTTCAGGGGTAACGTTCACGTGTCTCCCTGAATCAACCGTTCCGCCCCCACTTCCAGCAAGTAGGACTGGTAGATTTTCATTGTTGTGACGATCACCGTCACTAATTGCGCTGCCGTAGCAAATCATCGATTGATCCAGAAGATTGCAATCAGGTCCATCCTGCACGTGCTTCAATCGCTCAAGAAAATAAGCTAGCTGCTCGACGTGAAATCGATTGATTTCCCTGATCTTGGAATGTTTCGTAGCGTCACCACGATGATGCGACAAATCATGGTGGCCATCTGGGACGTCGATTTGCCGGTAGCTTCGATTGCTGCCCGCATCCGCAAGCATGAAGGTTGCGATGCGAGTACGATCCATTTGAAAAGCAAGCACCATCATGTCACACATCAATCGCATGTGCTCTCCGTAATCACTCGGAATTCCCTTCGGTGTTGGATAATCGACTTCCGCCTCAATCTCGGTTGAAGACTGGCTCAGCTCAATACGCCGTTCCACCTCGCGAACCCCGTTAAGGTATTCATCCAGTTTCTGTTGATCAGTGCTTCCCAACTTCTTTTGCAGGGATTTTGCGTCATCCGAAATGAAGTCCAGAATACTTTTCTTGAAGGCATCGCGTCTTGCTGCGTTCTCATCGCGCTGCTGAGAACTTCCCGAACCAAACAGTCGATCAAAAACAAATCTGGGGTTAGTTTCTTTTCCTACAGGAGTTGATTCTGAAGACCACGAAATATTTGACGAGTAGGCACAACTGTATCCACTGTCACAGTTGCCGGCACTTCGTCCCGGCTCACAACCCAGTTCCAGCGAAGCAAAGCGGGTCTGATCACCACTCAATTTTGCGGCAACCTGATCGACCGAGACGCCGGACCGGATATCAGAGCCATTGGTTTTTCTTGGCTGAGAACCAGTGAGGAAAACAGACGCGCTTCGAGCATGATCACCGGCGCCATCTCCGTTCGCTCGACCCTTGTCATGTGTCAAACCACTAATGACCATCAAATCGTCACGAACTTTGTTTAATGGCTGCAGAATGTAGGGCAGATCGAACCCGTAGCCTGTCTGATGAGGAGTCCAGTCAGGTAAGTGAACGCCGTTGGGGACAAACATAAAAGCCATCCGTTTGGGAGCGGTTGACCTTGTTCCGCCATAGGCAGAAACCTTGGGAGCTAAAGATTCCATCCACGGCAACGCCAGTGACATTCCGACACCGCGTAAAACAGTCCGACGTGTTAAAGCATTTCTTTTAATTGTCATTTTGCTCTCGTAAGCTCCCGCATGGTGAAAGGATCGCTGGTAACGATCGAGGCCACCAAAGCGCTAAAACGATAGTCATGAGTGCCCAAAGCATCGACGGCATCCTTCACAGCACATCGATCATAAGACGCAAGGCCGCGACCAAGCGCGTAAATCAGTAACTTCTCCGTCATACACTGACAAAAAGCCTGTTTCTTATCTTCGGTCAGAATCTGCATCAACTCCACCGCGCCCTCAAAATCTCGGTTGCCCGGTAGCTGTCCCGACGCGTCAATCTTCACCTCACCGATCTGATCGCGGAAAGCTCCAATCGCGTCAAAGTTTTCGAGACCGAAACCAAGCGCATCCATTGTCTTGTGACAGGATGCACAACTGGGATTTGCTCGGTGTTGCTCCATCTGTTCCCGTAAAGATCCTAACGTTTCGCCGCCTTCCTCAAGTTCCGGTACATCACTGGGTGGATCGGGAGGTGGTTCGTCCAAAATGTTTTCAAGAATCCACTTACCCCGTTTCACCGGCGAAGTTCGTGTTGGATTCGAGGTCAGGCTCAAAATACTTGCGTGAGTCAGAATACCTCGCCTGCCACGATTGAGAGCCACTCTCTGAAATTCAGTTCCCTTCACTTGATTCATGCCATAGTGCTTGGCCAATCGCTCATTCACGTAAGTGTAATCGGCGGTGAGAAACTCAAGCACACTGCGATCTTCGGAAACAATTCGCCAGAAAAACTCTTCGGTTTCTTTTCGCATTGACTGCCGAAGTTCCTGATCAAAACTCGGAAACATTTCGGGATCCGGCGTGAGTCGCTCGACGTCACGAAGTTGCAACCACTGCCCAGCAAAATTATCAATCAAGGCCCTTGCCTTGGGATCAGCGAGCATGCGACGTGCTTCGCCAACAATCACTTCTGGATTTTGGAACGCGTCTTCCGCAGCCAATCCAAACAATCGCTCGTCCGGCATACTACTCCACAAAAAATAAGACAGCCGGCTGGCTATTTCATAACTGTTCAATTGCCGAATGCCAGTTAATTCATCACCTGGTTGATCTTCCTCAACTCGAAACAAAAAGTTTGGGTTGGACAAAATAGCTGCGGTAACCGTTTTCATGATTTCGGCATCGGACCCATCAAGCTCCCATACTGAACGCATGATTGCGAACAGGCGCTGCTGTTCCTCGTCGGTGATTGGACGACGAAAAGCCCTTTCTGCAAACGAACGAACATTTTGTGTCGCCGCCAACACCCGATCTTCCACCGACTCACTCGAGGACTCAATTGGATAAACTGTTTTTCGGACCTGTTCATCTTCCCAAATGGCCGTGGCGATTCGTTCGGCTGCTTGCAAATACTTTTCCAGAAGCACCGGTGGAAGCGAAAGAACATCGGCTATGTTGTCAAATCCATTGCCCACATCATCGGAGGGAAATTCTCTTGCAAGCTTCAGATCCAGCCCAGTGAGATCTCGAATTGTATTGTCGTACTCTGCTTTATTGAGGCGTCTCAAAGTCACCCGACCCGGACTGGTTTGAGATGAGCAATCAAATTGCGACAATTCATACTCCAAACCAGAAATCAATTGCTGAGACTTTTCCAAATCAATTGGATCAGCATCTTCGGGAGGCATTTGTCGCTCTCGTACCAGACGAATGACCTTTTCCCACAGCTCAAAATCTTTTTGCACATCGGCATTCAGAACATATCGATCAAACGCCACACCACCCTCAGCCTGGTCACCAGAGTGACAGTCGCTGCAATAACGCTTCAGTAATGGACGTACTTTCTCTGAGAAATGGGTTGCAACCTCTTTCTCCTCAGCCACGACGGCCAAAGATCCTGAAACCCAAATACAAATCAATGGCAATTGCCAAAGGCTGCGGACCGATAACGAACCAGGCAAGCTTTTTGCTCCTGTTAAATGAAGAACTTGCGGACTGTGCATTCTACCGATTACCCATCGAATTAGCAGGATCGATTCAGAACTGGGCATTACCAGACATGCCGACGGGACCCCCAAATGGCTGAATCCTGAAGCCAAGGAGCCCTCCTCCGCAACCTGATGCATTATGACTCGGAGGCGAGTGCAATTCTAATTCAACACGGAAGTACCGACAAAGCTGCTGCTTTTTTGCTGGGAACTGGAAAAAATGAAAACAACCTACTCGATGAACGACTGAATGGATTCAACGCTAAGACGGTCCTATCCACTATTTGGCCGCCATGTGGCCTGTTTTGTCGGCCAACGCCGTAAGACTCAATTCACCTTGATCACACGGGCGAGGCTGTCGATAAACTAGTGAATCCCCAAGTGTGGCCGGTACGTGTCCGAGCGTCCTTTCGCCCTCTTGGCACCTGTCATTTTGACTCCTGCACTATGAATGCTACATGCCAGCTGATAGCGAAGCTGTTGGAACGAACACCGAGTTTCTATTCTCGCGACTGTGGGCCGTTGGCTTCCTGGTTTTGATGTCGGTTACATGGCCATTGTGGTTTCGATCCACAGAAAGTGGATTCCCCATGATTCCACTTATCCCACTGCTAGCCAGCACTTCATTTTTAACGTTAGCCGCAGGCTCATTCTGCTCGCTCACCTTGGGGTCCCTTCTGCTTGTGATTGTTTGCAGTCGCAAGCATCAAAGACTCTGTTGGTATGGCGTTAGCGTTACCTTGCTTCTTTGCTTCATAATTGACCAACATCGGATCCAGCCTTGGGCCTACCAAACATTTTTTTACGCGACACTGTTTGCGTTGAACCCGCCGGGTCGTTGGAAGTCGTGGATGATTCCATTGGCGGCCAGCATTTACCTGTACAGTGCCGCCGGAAAATTTGATCTGCAATTCATCAATACGGTCGGCCAAGATTTTTTGTTTTCACTGCCCGGTCCACTCGCACATCTAATGGAGACAACGTCTCCGGAGACACGGCAATGGTTCGCGTTGGTCTTTCCCGCAACTGAATTGTCAATTGCAGCAAGCCTCTGCTTTAAACGTCTCCGATACTATGCTGGTGCCGCTGCAATCTGCATGCACATCTCCTTGATCATCGTTTTAGGTCCTTGGCTAGAAAATCACAGCAGTGGTGTTCTCATCTGGAATGTTCTGCTGGTTGCCCAAAATCATTACCTGTTTCTATCTGACCGGAACGCTGCTTCGCTAACCAACCCAGTTAAATCAGCAACAACGAGATGGATGCGTGTCAGATTTTTTGTTTTGGGATCAATGTGGTTTATCGCTTTGTTTGCACCTTGCCTTGAACGAAAAGGGTTTTGGGATCACTGGACCTCCTGGTCGCTTTATTCACCGCATACAAGTCGTGCGAAAATCGAAATCCATCAATCTGCTGTGACACAGCTAACGCAATCATTACAGCAATCACTGAAAGAAGACCGCGACATGGATTCGTGGCGAGAGATAGACCTTGGGACTTGGTCTCTCAGAACACGAGGTGTACCCATTTACCCCCAAGCCAGGTATCAACTCTGTCTTGCTAAAGAAATTGCTGACAGGCTCAATTCCAACGATGAACTGAGAGTGAAACTGCAAAGTTCGTCAAATCGCTGGTCGGGCCAGCGTGAAGAGGAACAACTCTTGAATCGCGATGAAATCAATCGAGCATTCAGTTCGTATTGGCTAACACCAAAACACGATTAAAGCGTCATACCAGTTGACGAACCCATCCATTGTTCCGAGTGGCATGCGTTTAATCAAAGTGAATTTATCATCGTCAGCGTTGCCAAATCAGTGATGTGTCTACAAAAATGCCACCGCAATTTAAATTGCGGTGGCATTTTGCAGTTTACTGATCGGTATAGAACAAAGGCAGAGCTAACCCATGGTTTCTTCTATACCTGCTCCCAACTATTTTCTTCAGCACTTTTCAGCACCGCGTCACAAACTCGCTGAGTTTCTTGCGCATCGCGGAAAGTGGGATGCACGGTGCCACCAGACTCGACACCTTTGATGAAATCGGCAACCTGATGCACGAACGTATGCTCGTACCCAATCTGCAACCCGGGCACCCACCATTTGTCCATATAAGGATGCTCTCCGCCATGATCAGTCACGTGGATAGAGCGCCATCCGCGTAGCTTACCCTCGTCACTATGCTCAAAGTACTCCAGTCGATGCAAGTCATGTAGATCCCAACGAATCGAAGCATTCTCACCGTTGATTTCCAATGTGTAGAGTGCTTTGTGCCCCCTGGCATAGCGGGTGGACTCAAAAAGACCAAGTGAGCCATTGCCGAAGTGGCAAAGGAATGCACAGGCATCATCGATGCTGACGGGTTCCATTTTACCTGTTTCGGTATGCATTCGTTCTTTGACGAAGGTTTCCGTCATGGCGGTAACATCTCGAATGGACCCGTTCAACCAAATCGCTGTATCGATGCAGTGCGCGAGAAGGTCTCCGGTCACTCCGGACCCTGCAGCCTCTTTATCCAGTCGCCAGAGCGCTGCCCCACCCTGTGGTACATCTTCCGAAATTGTCCAATCCTGCAGGAAGTTTGCACGATAATGGAAAATACGACCAAGCCGACCTTCCTCAATGAGATGCTTTGCCATGGTGACAGCAGGAACACGTCGGTAGTTGTACCAAACCGTGTTGACAACACCTGCTTTTTCAACAGCCTCACACATCCGCTCACCCTGTTCGGTGTTGAGAGCGAGTGGCTTCTCGCAAAGAATCATCTTACCGGCTTCCGCTGCGGCAATCGCAATTTCAGCATGGGAATTATTTGGCGTGCAAATATCAATTGCATCAATATCGTCGCGTTTGATCAAGTCCCGCCAATCGGTTTCGGTCGACTCATATTGCCATTGGTCGGCGAAGGCTTGAACCTTCTCTTGGTTGCGTCCGCAGACAGCCTTCAACACGGGACGATGTTCCAATTCTGGAAAGAAATCGTTCACTCGTTTGTATCCATTGGAGTGAGTTCGACCCATGAACCCATACCCGATTAGTCCGATATTGATTGTTTTCATTTTGAATTCAGCGTAGTTGTAATAAGAAAATTAAGAACAAATTGTGATTGACTACGATTGCCGCCCATGAGCGTCTCGCACATCAACCATCGCTTTGAGAATGACATTCCAAGTTTCAGGATTCTCCAGAACGCTATTTGGGAACATGCATCCATCCCAACAGATATGTTTTAGGCCGCGACTCTCAGCATCTTTTAGCCAATAACCCGCTGTTCGCGTGATATCCAGTTTTCCATTTGGATCATCCGCTTGGCAATGCTTTCCAGTCTTGTCATGCGATCCCGCACCATGAACCGTTCCATCGTTCTGTGCGACGTGGAAATCAATTGTCCAAGGTCGCAGTTTGTCAGTCATCGTCTCGTAAGCAGCGTAAAAATCATCTTCGGAATAGCCGTCTTGCAACAACGCATGCTCAGGAGCGTTGTAGCCCATCAGGTATAGATAGGTGTGAGCTTGGTCAGCCTGAAAACCAAACGAATCCGGCTTACCGACACCTTCCAAGATATCCAACATATCTTTCCAGCTATGCATCCCAGCCCAGCAGATTTCCCCTTCACAAGCCAAACGTTCGCCATGGTCTTCTGCAATGGCGGCCGCCTGCTTGAAAGTGGAGATAATGCGCGCTGTATTTTCGTCAGTATTTTCACGCCACTTTTCGACACCGAACTCGGCTGAGTCAATTCGAATGGCACCGTACTCTCGGATACCATGCTCGTTGAAAACTTTGGCGATACGACAAGCCTTGTGAATAGCGTCGAGAAACTTGCCCTGCTGCTCGTCATCACCCATCGCAGAGTCACCGACGGTCCCGGGCCAAACAGGCGCAACGAGCGAGCCCACCTTGAGATCGTAACTGCCGATCTGATCAGCAATCTGTTTTAATTCATCCTCCGAAGCATCAGGATCGGTATGTGGGTGAAACAAAAAGTAATCCACACCCTCAAACTTCTGGCCATCAACTTCAGCCGCGGCGGTAAGCTGCAACATTTTATCAAGACTGATTGGTGGTTCCTGGCCTTCCTCATCCCCTTTTCCAACCAGGCCGGGCCACATTGCATTATGTAATTTTAAGGATGCATTCGTCATTGATTCGTTTCCTCGATTAATAGCGGTTAGGTCGCAAAAATATTCGGCCTTCCGAGGCCGACCCATCGTCTCTCTTCTTCCTATGAACCCGCCTTCGGCAGATTCTCGTGCGTGTCAGGACCAAAGTAACGTAATCCTACCAGTGGCTCGGTACCCGTGTTCTCGATTTCGACCCCAGCGTTGGCAGCCAGATGAGAAATGAAAACTTCATCCAAGGTATTTTCTCCAAATCTAATCATCGCTGGGGTTTGAAGATCGAGTGAACCCATTTTTCCACGACCTTGAACATTTATCCAGCTGCTGGCACCCGGATCACGTAATGTACATTTCGCACCGGGCTGAATCGTCAATTCTTTCGCGCTGAATAATTGACGACCATCAATGGTTCCATAAACGATCCAGAGATCCTCATATCCGTCTCCACTGCGTTGTAAATCGCAGACCGGCTCGAGGTAATTGCTGTTCTTGAAGTGGGTATCAACGTTTTTCGCCCAATCAAGCTGCCCGATAATAAAGTCAAGGTCTTGATGCTTTTCCTCGGGCATATCCTTCACCAGAAACGACCATGGCACGCACCTCCCCTCCACGATTGACTGAAACATTCCAAAAACATCGCTACCCCACTGCGGCTCGTAGGTGCACAGCGATCCCGGTGCGTGCAAAACGCCTGGAGGAATTAACCATCCCGTACCACGCTTCAGGCGATAGGCACGGCTCAAATCTAGAATGCCATTGTCACCCGCATTCCAATTCTCCAGACATCGCCGCACCTCGCCTGGTTGGGTACCAGGTTCCAGACCCATGAAGGTGTAAGCGAAATTGTTGTCCACATTATTAAGCTGCGGCGGAAAATAGTAACTCTCAGGCTTTCCTTCCTGCCCGACGAGCTCTGCGTCCTCAGAACTCTGATGCATGTGGTGCGGTATTGGCCCCATGTTATCAAAAAATTTGGAATAGACTGGCCAGCGCTCGTATTGATCGTAAATCTTCGACCCAACAAGATCGGCGCCTTTTTCCGAAACAGCATCCTTGAGTAGAAACTTTTTTCCCTCGAAGAGGCAAAAACTCAATCCCTCGTGCCAAACACGACCTTCGTTGGCGGCCTCGGTGGTGCTACCAAACCAACGTTCATCGATTCCTCCCCGATCAGCACCAAAACGATAATAATCGTTAGGATGCAATTTGATGCGACGACCAGGATGCAAGAAGGCGCGCGGCACCCAAGTGGGAGTCAGACGCAATAAGCCCCCGCCTGCATCCAAGGCTGAATCCAAAACACTCGAGATGGAATCGCTTTTGACCGACCCTTCATCAAGTTGAACGCCACTCATGTTCAATTGAATTTCTCGGAAAAAGGAAATAGCGGGCTGAAAATGGCGGAATTCGATCCACTCGGTAGCCACCATCGGGGTTAAATGTTTTATTAGCTAGGCGCAACGCATACAAGAACGCCATCTTTGCAGAATCAGCAAATCTGACCTTCACTCAAATCTGATCCATGACAACCAAAACTGCCCAACTTCGAGATTCCGGTTCCCGTGCAAGTCAAATTCAATGGGAAGAAGATTCGCCGCTTTCAATGACGATTGAGACCCGACAGGGGGAAATTACGACAAAGTACGGGAAGTTCGTTGGAGGTGTTTCCGATCAGATTGAGGTGATTGAGGTCGACACCGGAGCCGTCAGGGCCTTGATCCTTCCCACGCGTGGCATGGGAATTTGGAAAATCGAGAAAGATGGTGTCTCTTTCTCTTGGGATTCACCCATTTCCGGCCCTGTTCACCCCACACAAGTTCCTATCCACGATCCCAGCGGGATCGGCTGGCTCGAAGGTTTCGACGAATTAGTCGTGCGTTGTGGTCTCGAAAGCAATGGCGCACCGGAACACGACGCCAATGGCAACCTGACCTACCCGCTCCATGGCAGAGTGGGCAACCTGCCTGCGCAATCGCTTTCAATCGAATTTGATGAAGCCTCTGGCCGGCTGGATGTGATTGGAGAAGTGATTGAATCCCGTCTTTTCATCAAACGCTTACGAATGCGAAGTCGCGTGCGATTTCAAGCGGGCAATGCTGAAATCTCTCTGCTTGATGACGTCACCAATGACCTCTCCAAGCCAGCTACCATGCAGTTGCTTTACCACATCAATGTTGGTCACCCGGTCTTGGACGCAGGCTCCGTTCTGGAAGCACCTTTGGCAAGACTCGCCCCCAAAGATGAACTATCAGCGAGCGAAATGGAGACGTGGAATCAGTTTGATGGACCGGAGAGTGGATTTTCTGAGAGAGTTTATTTCGCGGAATTAAGAAGTGATGAAAATTCCAGTACAACCGCCATGCTGCGGTCATCGGGTTCCGATCGCGGACTCGCAGTTTCCTTTAATACGAGTGGACTCCCTAAATTTATCATTTGGAAAAATACAGCAGCGACATCCGATGGTTACGTCACCGGACTTGAGCCAGCGACAAATTTCCCAAATCAACGCTCCTACGAAGCGAACCAAGGTAGGGTCGTTGAGTTGCAACCCGATGAGACAGTCGCCTTTCGCGTCACACTCGAACCCTTGACCACGACGGAAGATGTCGAGCGGGTTAACGAGCGAATTCAAGACTTGAGAGGCGACTTGGATCCAGAAATCCACGATAAACCCAAAGAAGGCTGGTCTCCACGTTAACCTTCAATCGCTCGAGTTAATGATGGAATTCCATAGCTTAGGCAATCTCTCTTGAACCTCACCGAACCTCCAACCCCTCGATTCTAAAAACGGCCATATGAGTTGCACCATTAGGTGAAAGCCCCGGTGGGTATCTGTAGGACTCGGTATCAATCACAAAGCGCCCCGCCACCGTAACCGGTCGCGTCACAAAGTCCGTTGTATTGCCCTCCACCATTTGCACCATCACGCAATCGTAAAGTGCTGCACCAGGACCAAAACAACATTCTTGATTGTCACGAACCAAAACAAATTGTGAGATATTGGTCTCTGAAAATAAAGTCGAGGGAAGGATGTAACCGCGTAACGTCACATCACGACCATCAAGACCTTTCAGTTCATCAGTGATCAGAACCTCATCGAATGGCTTGTCTTTTTCTAAATCAAATTTGAGATCATCAAAATTGATATCTCCCTTGGATAAAGCCGTCGCGCTGCTCTTTCGTTCCTCCACTCCTTTTGCTGGCGTGGTGGCGTCGCTGACTCGGCTCCGATCCACACTCGCTATCTCCTCGGATGGGGAAGTTTCAGGATTGGACTCCTCTCGCGGCACCTGAACCGTTGAACTTGAATCAATCGAGTCTGACCCACCGCTTGAATCACTTGGTCCTTGGGAATCATCCACCTGATCGGTAACCGGAATGGAATCAGAATTCGCTTGAGCCGAATCCAAATTGGCAGCACCTGCCTGAGGATCCTGAGTCTCCGCGGAGCAGGAAACGAAACAAGTGATGAGGAGACCTCCCAATAACAGTGGCAGGACTTGTTGGTTTTTCATTGGATTCGATCATTGCGCTGAGGGTGAATGTTCGGTCGATTGCAAATTAAGCAGCAACGCATCGGTCGCGAGCCCAGCACTCTGAAACGGTTCAACTTCACACCATGGTCCATTCAATCTGCAGCAAAGGGAGCATTGGTCTTGAACTGATAACTCGAGATCAACCACACGACCCACCATGATACCGTTTTTCAGCGATCAACGAACATCATCCACTTTCATTCGATAGAAAACAGAATTATCGAAATCGGTAACGCGACGCGGTGCCGTGTTGAGCAGAAATGTTCCCGCAAGTTTTTTCTTGGTGAGCCCTGCTTTGGTGGATTGTCCATCCGTTAGGGTTACTTCAATCATGTCGCAACTTTTTGGCTGACCGCCAAAACAACAGGTCCCGAGATCGGGTACCAAAATGAAACGTTTCAGCATTCCGCTTCCAGATGAAGGGTGGATGTAACCCTTCAGAAAAACCGATTCACCATCGATTTCGATAGCTCGTTGCGTTGGAGCGTCAATGGATTGACTTGTCTCCTGTTGTAATTCATAGAACTGAACTCGCGTGTAGCCCTCTGGAACCTCTGTCAGGTAGACGTAGGCGTGCATTGAGGAGCCACCAATGACGATCAGAGCATTAAGGCACATCCCGGCTGCAGCGATGTTCAAGCCTTCATACTCTTGAGGGTATTTCCTGATCTGGCGGTATCCAACCCATGCGGTCATGAAGCCAATCAAGGAGAGGCCGAGTGCGGGCCACAAGAACAGCCCACCAACGAATCCTAAACCTGCAAAAACCAGTGAGGTGATCGCAGTCGAACTGATTGCTCGGTAAGGAAACTCGACCGAATCTTCCGCGGACAACAAGTTTTGATCGTTGACGATCGAACTGCCCGCAACATCGGATGCAGAAATTTCTTTTGGTTGATCCATGGACATGAAATTAATCTCGAAACTGGCGAGAGAGACGATTAGAGCCAAAACACGAACCGTTTCACTTCGATTTCAGTGCTCTATCTCGCGAACGCATCTTGAAACGTGGAAATTTGCAAATGGGCTATTGATCATTTGGCAGATTGAACGACACCGTTCGTGAACTCGCAATGTACGCAGCGAGTAGGAACTGGGTTCATGGCCGTCATCTTATGAAAGTAGTGTTTTCGCGAAAGATGGCGATATCTGCCGCAGTTAGGCCATCCGATTCGCCAGCGGATATCGCAACCAGACCTATATTTATTTGATCAGTGATCATTGATGAACTACTGCTACCAGCGTCTCTTGCTGGGACCGGAATGGAGAAGAAAGTATTCGCCCGACGAACACTTTCCGGATCTACCTTCTCTACCTTTTTCAATGCTTCTTTTGCCGAATCAAGCGGGCAAGCTCGCAGGTAATTGACGACGGGCACTCGAACCCAATTATTGTCCGGATCTGCATTAACAAACAGGTCAACTAACCGATCGATCTGACTCCAGTCATTCCATCGGGCGAGATCCGGTATGACGAGATCCGCAAGGTCTTTTCGATCAAGCACATGATGGAGTGATTCGACCAAAGCACTTCTTGGAATCACATCCCCCTCAGTTCCGTGGAATCGCACTGCCATAATCGCCTGATAGGTATCTGCGTAAGGTGCCTGCTTGTTGGCCAAAAACAACTCATTGATCAAATCTAATCCGCCTTCACCACCGAGAGTCAGGTAACAGGCAATCATCGCATCCAGGCCACCACGCGTGCTTTTGGATGTACTTCGAAGCATTCTTTCCAACATCGTCAGATCACTCTTGTCACCACAGACACCCAACATCGTCAAATAGAGGCGTTTGCGGTCGGTTGGCATTTCTGGATCTGATATCCAACGAACCAACTGATCATGATCCATTTCAGGACTCAGTTGCTTAACCGCTTCGTAAGGAGCGATTGCGAATTCATCATAGGCATCTCGGGCCAACATTGATTCCTCATCCTGCAGGTGCCCATAGTAGAATCGCAAGCGAGCCAAATCACTGTCCTCAAGAGCATTCATTTTCCCGATGTACTTTTCAGCCCGCTCGCTCACCGGCAAACAAGACCACTGCAAATCCGGAGGGTCGACACCAGACAGCATGAAGCGACGACCCTTGGAGACGTCTCCGTAATAAATCGCATCAATCTCGTCACCGATTTTGACCAAGTCACCACCCTTGAGCACTTGGACCACCTTCATTCGCAATTTACCGGTTTCCGCGTCTCGCTCCTCGGCATCTTGCAAAGAAGTGGCAATCACTACCGCATCCATTGCAGCCATCTCTTGGCGAAGTGTTTGGGACACTGCGTTACAAAATGGACAGGCGGTTGCTGGTAAGGAAACCAAGCAACCGACCAGAAGAACAAAAATTGATTTCAAAGGTTTTAAAGTCATCATGCGTCGCCACATCGAGAATGACCAATCGCCCAAATCTGGGAATCAGCCGTCAATCATTACTTCATCAGGCCCGGATCCAACGATTTCAAAGTCGTTTTCTCCCCAATCGCCTTCCTCAATCATAGGTGTTCTGACGCCTGAATGAGAAGGCATTCTGGATCAGACCTAGAGAAAAGTACAACCAATAAGGGTTCGGTCGGCTGGTTGCCTCTGGAAGATTAGCCTCAAAAACCGACCATGAACAACTAAACCACTCCTGAGGAGAATGCCGATACTGACGCTATGCCAAAGGCCGATCTTGCGCAATTCCAGCGTAAAAATGTTGGTGACGGGCTTAATCCAGTCAATTTGGACGGTCTCAAACGAGGCAGCACGCTTCAATTTTGCGAGCGTCGTCGCCTCTGGGCGGGGCAGATAGCTGAACAATCTTTTCGAATTGCCCGCTTTAAAGAACGGGCTCGATCGTCTCGAGGGGGGACGTTGTGATGTTACGACATCTTTTAATTGCTGCCGTTTTATGCTGTAGCTACGCGACCTGGACGGAGTCCGCTTCGGCCGAAGAGAAGGCCTACGGTCGCAACTGGGGTGGACAGTCGGATTTCCAGAACTGGAATCGTTTCTACCACTACCCATACGTTTACTACCCACAAAATTTTTACGGGCAGGAGTACTTCCGAAGTAGTGATAGCCTGTACCACCGGTACCCGCCTGAAATGCGGATTCCTGTCTACAACAAGAATTGGCACAACTATTATCCAAGCAACCGCCGGTTCCACTCAGGTCATCATTTCTTATTGGACGTTTTTTAAAACGCTCAACCCGAAAAGATCCTGAATCAACAGGGGTAAATCGACGTCCCATGAACCGTGCCTGAGCTCTCACTAAAGGTGTTGAGCCCGGCTTGGTGATTGTGACAGACAGGTCGTTGAAGATTCAGTTCAGGGCGTCATGAATCGCCCGCTGAAACCGGTCGATTTCGTGGTCAATTCAGGTACATGGGTCGTCCGATGGCTGATAGCACCAAGATTCGGCGATTTGCTCGCCTTTTGGAGCAGGATTCCGCGGTTGTTTGGGTTATCAACCACCAAGGAGTCCTGGTATTCGTCTCCGGCGGGTGCGCAGCGTGGTTGGGGATCGAGGGCGATCAACTGATCGGCAGGAGGTCTCGGGCAGGAACCGCCGTATCGGATGAGACAGCAGATCGCCTTGCAGCTTGCCTCTCCCCTCCCCCGGGCTTTGAACGTCGGGGAACTGCCTCGTTACGCATCCAGCCACCCGCTTCAAAGTCGCACCGTCCGACCCCACGAGAGGTTCGCTACGTTCGCGTTGGTGCTTCAGACTCGGCATTCACCATCGGTGTGGCTGGCCTCTTCGACGACCGTCACGAGGAGCCAGAAATACAAGATGCGGTTGCCATCCGTCAAAGGCTTGATCTTTGGCGTCAGAAGCACTCGATACTTGGTGCGATTGCGACAATTGGCGAGACACCCGCAGCAAAAAGAGTTCAACGAAGGATCAAGGTTGCGGGATCTGTTCGCACCCACTTGGGAATCTTTCAACCACCCGGCGGTGGCGGTGAATCGATTGCAATCAAACTACACCAAGAGTCAGCTCCAGGAGAACCATTCATTCAAATCGATGGTCCTTTAATGGACCCCGAACTATTGGACTCAGCTTTGATGCCACTTCTCAACCGCCTCAGCGATTCAGAGAAATCACTGGGTACCGTGTTGTTGAAAGAAATTAGTCACACTTCGGTCGATTCCCAGCGTCGCCTTGATTCTCTTCTCGCAAGCTTTCCGGATCGTTTAAGACTCATCGCCATTGCCGATTTACGAGATCAAGAAATCGCGTATCCGACTAATTCTGAAGACTTGATCCCCCGAGACGAACAAACCTCGGGAATCATTGTTCCAGAATTGATGGATCGACTCGATTCGGTGCAAGTCATCTGCCAGCCGCTATCAAGACGGGTGAACGATATTCACCTCATCGCCGGGGCACTTTTGGACCGTCAACAAGCCAGCGGTCAAAGCACTGCCGAACGAATCAGCCGCCCCGCACTGGACGCAATGGTCAACTATCCATGGCCGAGAAACTTTAGCGAATTAGAAGACGCGATCATTCATGCCTGCCGGACTGCGGTTAGCGAATCCATACGCTTGGAAGACTTACCACTAAGCATTCGATCATACAGGTCACCGGCACCAAAAAATACAATAAAGCCTTTGCCGTTGGATGATGCACTGGCGCTTCATGAACAACAGTTGTTAACAGAGGCGATGGAACAGGCAGGTGGAAACCGTTCTGAAGCAGCTCGACAGCTTGGAATCTCTCGTTCTCGCCTGATCAGAAAACTCGATCAAGATTCAAATCGCGAAGGTCGTTCGTCAACATGACTCGACCTGATTCATCATCTGCCGCACTACCCACGATCCAATCGATTCGCTGGATCATCAGCGAACCAGAGGATCGGTGGTTCTACGCGGTAAGAAGATTTTGCAGTGATTTGACGGGAGACTCCGTTCAACATCTGGTGGAACGTTGCCCTGCGGAGACGAATCACCCGATTATCAAGGATGATTCTGCTCTCGTCCTGCTTTGGGAGGTCAATCGAGGTAATCTTGTGGATTGTCTTGACCAAATCATTGCGAATTCTTGGGCCTTGCCGAATTGTCTTCAGATGGTTGCGTGCTCAGAAATCAGTTCATCCCAACGACTCTCACTCTCCCAGCTCCAGATTGGTTGCTTTTTATCGAAACCGGAAGAATTGGCAAAATGTGAACCAATTCTGCACGGCTACTTCGCAAAAATTGGCCGGCTTCTAAACTAAGGGTGCTAGCGTGCCTCACCGCATCTCGCAGCTCTTGATCATCAAGTGCTATTCAAACCACCTGATTCAATCCCCAACATTGCCCCAGACTGCAGTCTGCACCCCTCCAAAATCCGATCCTTAAAAATGACTGATTCCCCAGTTCAAGTTATTCGTCAAGCCATTGGTAATCACCCCGACCCTGAAACGGGTCGTTCTATCGAGTCGATGGGACAGCTGCTTGCAATTTCCGTCGATCAGGAAAAAGTGAACGTCGAAGTTGCTCTTAGCACTCATTCGATGCCCATTTTGGATGACTTTCGGGAAGCACTGGAATCAAAAATCGTCGCCGCATTGCCGGGTTCTAACCCGGAGATAAAGATCTCCACTCACAATCGACCCCCCGTACGACTCGGGCAAATTGCTTTGCGAGCCAAAAGCGTCATTGTGGTTGGTAGCGGTAAAGGTGGCGTCGGAAAGAGCACGGTCGCGGCAAGTATTGCTTTGACACTCCAGCGACTCGGCTCAAAAGTTGGTCTGCTTGATGCAGATGTTTATGGACCAAGTATTCCACAACTACTAGGTCTATCAGGACGCCCCGCCGTCAATGCAACGAAGCGTATCGAACCAATCAAGCTCAATGGTCAGATGCCCGTGATGTCAATGGGCTTCCTTGTCGAACCGGACCAAGCGGTGATCTGGCGAGGCCCGATGCTTCACGGTTCTATTAACCAGTTTCTCTCCGATACAGACTGGGGTGAACTGGATTATCTAATCATTGATATGCCCCCTGGAACCGGTGATGTCGCTCTGACACTCTCTCAAGCGATTCCTATCGCGGGATCCGTGATCGTTTGCACTCCGCAGGAAGTCGCCTTATTGGATGCTGTCAAAGCGATCAGCATGTTTCGCAAGGTAAATATCCCGATTCTCGGAATGGTGGAAAACATGAGTGGGTTCCTATGTCCGGATTGCGGAAAAACCTACGACATCTTTGGACGGGGCGGAGCGAGAACAAAATCTGATGAGACGAACGTTCCCTTCTTAGGCTGCTTACCAATTGACATCACGCTGCGGACCGCTGGGGATGAAGGAAGACTAGCCGAGGTCATTGATCAAGATGAACGAGCTCGTGCTCCCTTGGAGGCCGTAACCAAAGCAATGGTGAGAGAGCTAGCTTCGCAAACGTTACAGCGTCCGGCTCAGGGGACGACATTACCGGTTCTTTGAACGATGTGCGGAGAACCGCATCGCATTGACTGACCACTGGCAGCAGCAAAAACTGGTGACGGATCGTGTCCGGAATCTGATTGAAGGCTAGCCTTACCGGCAATTAGATGATCGGTATCTGTGCATCAGTCAGACAATGGACAAATGGAATGGCCAGACAGAGGTGGGCCAAAACTACGAAAAAAGCCAAGCAAGAGATATACTCCAACTTGGCTTTTTGGCTTTGATTCGGCCAGAGAGACCGATTTGCGAGTCAAATTAGCGACGCTTCTTAGCTGCCTTTTTGGTAGCTTTCTTAGTAGCACGCTTCTTTGTGGCTTTCTTAGCAACTTTTTTAGCTGCTTTCTTTTTAGTAGCCTTCTTCTTAGTAGCTTTCTTCTTAGTAGCTTTCTTCTTGGTAGCTTTTTTCTTAGCAACTTTTTTAGTTGCCTTTTTAGCTGCCTTCTTAGCTGCTTTCTTCTTAGTAGCCTTCTTCTTGGTAGCTTTTTTCTTTGCTACCTTCTTTGCTACTTTCTTCGCTACTTTCTTCTTCGCTTTTTTCTTGGCCACGTTTTCCTCCGCTGAGAAAAGATACGTTGGCGAGTCTTCGTGACTTGTAAAGCGCCGCTTTAAAAGCCACCGGCCACGGCTCACCAATCGTCATTGGTGGTTAGAAAACTGAAGCTTTGATGCAACGCATCGGTCCTGCTCAATCGTCTAACCGTTACAAACTTGGCGTAACTTTACGCGCTTCCGCAGATTCCGCAACATCTTTTTATGAAAAAAAGTGGTTGCAAGGAAAAATATTTTTGTTACGAGACCAGCCGATTGCGAGTTCGCAACACAGCTCTGACCCATTTTCGATCATCAAACTGACGATAAATCCATCAGCTGATCATTCGTCAATTGTTCGATTCCGACTTCGCTTCATCGCTGCATCTGCTGGATTGCCTGGTAATTATTCCAGCCAAGTATCGCAAACATGAAACCTAAAAACTGCAGCCCATTCCCAAAGGAATAGAGAACCAACAAACCAGATGCAACCACGCTAACCCAGAGTGTATTTAAGATGGTTCCGCCTCGAAGTTCGAGAAAGGAGTGAATAAAACGACCACCATCAAGCGGCCAAACAGGAACCAAATTCAGGAGTGCCCAAAAAACACTGGGCTGGATATACATCAACGCGATGGTGAATAGTCCGACACTATCAATCGGGTTCCCCTGCTGAAGCCAAGTCAATTCATTAAGTGGCCAAGGGGTTGGTGCTGAGTAGGAACTTAGCCTCAAAGCGAGTATCAACAAAATCGCTGACATGAATTGTGCGAGTGGGCCTGCTATGGATACCCACATGGATTGTTGGGGAGAAAGTTCGCCACGAATTGAAGCACCTGCTCTGGGTATCGCCATTCCACCCATAAAATAGAGCACAATACTCGATTCAATTCCAAATTTCCTAAATGCAATCGCATGCCCAAGCTCGTGGATTGCAATGGACACAAAAATACATCCGGCCCAAATTGCCAGAAGCGCTAGAAAACCGGGGCTCTGTGGTCCAAATTTGAAATCCAGCTGGTTTGCAAAATCATAACCCAGCACTGCCGCCGCTGCCCAAAAAGTCCAGCTAACTCTTATGGGAAATCCCATGAACTGGAAACGAAGATCATATGGTGACGGAGACGGCTCTTGCAAAAACATAAGTGAACTTAGGTGAGGTCGGATTGTGGGTGACCGCGAGGGCGATTCCACCTGATAACAGTACTTGATTATCTTGGAATGGGTTAACGAATCAGCATGAATTGATCAGCGGTGGTCTGATCCGCAAACCCCGAAAGGTGCACGAAACCAAGTTTGTATCAAACCGGGTCTTGAGTCCGCCCGAAGGTGTTTATCGCAGATTCGCATACAAAAATGCCCACAGATCGGCGTATTCATCAATTCTTTTACTCGTGGGTGTACCGGCCCCATGACCAGCTCTGGTTTCAATTCGGATGAGTGTTGGGTTATCGCAAGCTTGAGCATTCTGTAAAGCAGCGGCAAATTTAAAACTGTGACCGGGGACAACTCGGTCATCACGTTCGGCTGTCGTCACAAGGGTGGCTGGATAACAAGTTCCGACCCGAAGATTATGCAGAGGTGAATAACTCAAGAGGTTCTCGATTTGATCTGCCTCATCACTACTTCCGTACTCAGCAACCCAAGCCCAACCGATGGTAAATTTCTGATAACGGAGCATATCCATAACCCCGACGGCCGGCAGACAGGCACCGAATAAATCTGGCCGCTGCGTCATGACCGCCCCAACCAACAATCCACCGTTGCTTCGTCCTTGCAGCGCCAGCATGGAAGGCTTTGTGTAACCCAACTCGATCAACTGTTCAGCGGCAGCAATGCAATCATCGAACACATTCTGCTTGTTCTTTCGCATACCGGATTCATGCCACTCTCGACCGTATTCGCCACCACCACGCAAATTAGCTACGGCATAAACCCCACCCGCCTCAACCCACGCCGCTGTTGCTGGTGAAAATGACGGCGTGATTGAGATATTAAATCCGCCATATCCGTATAAAAGTGTCTGGTTGGATCCGTCGAGCTTCGTATCTCGGCGTCGAGTCACGATCATTGCAACTCGAGTTCCGTCTTTGCTTTTTACGGACAGTTGTTCAGTAATGAATTGTTCGCTCTTCAAATCAATTTCGGGTTGTCTCCACAACTTGATCTCGCCGGACATGAGATCCAGTCGATAGACCGAGACTGGGGTTATGTTGTTGGTGAAGGAAAAAAAAGTCTCTTTTGAATCTTGTTTTCCTCCAAAACCACTCACCGTGCCCACACCCGGCAACTCAACTTCGTTGATCCGGTTTCCTGCCAGATCATGCCTAGTCACCCTTCCCGTCGCGTCAACCAACGATTGTGCATAGAACGTTTCATTAAATAGACTGACGGATTCAAGCACATTAGCTGATTCAGCAATCACCTCGATCCAATTTTCTCGATCTGGTTGATCTGCCGAGATCGCAATCAAACGCCGCTTAGCAGCTTGGTGATCGGTGAGGAAATAAAGTGTGCTTCCTCGAGAACCAACCCATTCGTACTCGGCATCAAAACCGGTGATCAACGGCTTTACCGTTGCTTTTGGATTTTGCAGATCCAGAATGAACACCTGAGACTGTGGTTCGCTACCTTTCCAATTATGAATGACCAGAAAACGTCCATCCTCGGTCACCTCAGGAGAAAAACCCCACTTTGGATGTTCGGGCTGTTCAAAAATCAGTTTGTCATGATCCTGAGACTCTCCGCGTTGATGAAAGTAAAGCTGTTGATTCTCATTCGTCCCCGTTAGCTCTTCACCTTCTTTTGGCGCCGCGTAGCGCCCATAAAAAAAACCACTACTATCGGGCTTCCAAGCGACTCCACTGAATTTGACCCAGCGAATGACTTCGTCGAGGTCTTGACCTGTTTCGATATCTCGAATTTTCCAGGTCCGCCAATCGCTACCACCATCGGCAAGTCCATAGGCCAGAAATTTTCCATCGTCAGTGGCAGCATAACCAGCCAGAGCAATTGTGCCGTCTTCGGTAAGCGTATTGGGATCTAAGACAACTTCCCGATCCCCTTCTAAGGATTCACTTCGGTAAAGAATATTCTGGTTTTGCAAACCGTCATTGTGTGAATAGAGATAAGACCGACCGCGTTTTGCGGGAATCCCATATCTCTCATAATTCCACAACTTTTCTAAACGATCTCGGATCTTGTCACGTCGGTCGATGGTGCTGAGGTATTTATCAGTTAATTCGTTTTGCTCAGCGATCCAAGTCGCTGTTTCTTTGCTTTCAGTATCCTCCAACCATCGATACGGGTCACTCACCAAATGACCGTGATAATTGTCCACCACCTCAATTTTTTTTGTCACCGGGTATTTAACCTCTTCCATCAAGAAACTGGCTGTCTTGTCTTGTCCGCTGGCCGTCCCTGCGAACATCAAAACAACGACTAAATGACTTGACGATGCGGCGCGGCGTGAAATTAGATTCAAACAGAACATCTTAAGTCCAATGGAGCCAATAGTTGATAGACCGCGACATTCATTCGCGACAGGTGGATGTAAAACTCGTGGCAGTGACCGATCCGGAACTGCTAAGGAAGATCGATTGAAAAAGCAGTGGATTCTCTCTCTTTCGATTGAAAAGCTGAGAATATTCGATCGTCGACCCATACCCATATTAGCGTTTGCTGGTTTCGCGGCGACCGGCATATCGGTGGAAACCGATTTGGAGAACTATTTTTCCGACTCCGATGGCGCGGTTCGCTCTCTCGCTTGGATTTCAAGCTGTTTGATTTTGGCGATTTGGCTACATCAGAAACGTCCGACTCGTCATCTCGGGATTGCGTGCGCGGCGTTATGTTTTCCTCTTTTTGCCGCTTCTCATTCGTTGCGCACGCTGGAAAGCAAAACCGCTCCCCTCGCAGAAATTCTTTCGAATTCACCCCAAGCCGCCGGGGTGATCGGATGCGTTGACAGTCGGATCACCCTGATTCCGGACTGGCAAAGCCGTAACCATCCGTATCGTGAGCCGATTACAAAATTTGATCTCGCAGTTACCCACATCCGACTGGGAGACCAGTTTCTTCGCTGTCCCGGTCGTATTCGCGTTACCCTCCAGGATCAATTACACACTCTTTGTCGTGGAGTCACCCTGAAACTGCACGGCAAGATAAACACCTTTTCAAGCGCTACGAATCCGGGACAGCGGGACACAAGAAAGTACTTTCAAAATCTCGGAATACACGGGCAACTGCGCTGTGATTCCCGCGAGCAAATAAGATTAGTCGATGTGAATCGATCCTTTCTTTACGCATTCACCAACGTAATACAGCAATTCACAAATGACGCCACAAGAACCTACTTCACTTATTTTGATGAACCACAAGCAGCTTTTGCCGCGGCATTAGCGTTGGGGCAGAGGGAATATCTTGATCGACCGACTCGCAATAGCCTGATCATCAGCGGCACGGCGCACCTTCTTTCCGTCAGCGGCTTGCACCTGGGTTTATTGGTAGGTTGCCTACAATTTTTTTCCAACCTGATTGGAATATCTTTTCGCACCAAAGCGTCACTGATGCTGATCGTATGCATCGTCTACCCCATCATGACCGGCTTGCGTCCACCGGTGACTCGATCCGCAATCATGATCGCTGTCTTGATCATTGGATCGTGGTTGAGGCGCCCATCAGATTCCCTGAATTCTCTCTGCTTCTGCGCACTGGTGTTCATGTCTTTTGACAGTCGGCTGTTATTTGATTTAGGTGTCCAACTTTCATTTTTAGCAGTCGGAACACTCATCTATCTCGGCCGCCACGAGGAATCAGAATCAGTAAAACAATCGAATCCAGAGACTGAGAAAATATCTCAGCTAATGGAGAACAACAAAAATCGCCAGATGCACTTCTTGTGTTATTCAGGGTGGCTAATTATTCGCAAATCCTTGTGGGTGAGCACATGTATTTTTGCCGTCACGACTCCATTCTTGTGGATGCATTTTAATATTGTTTCACCGATCAGCATTGTTGCGAATCTGTGCGTGAGCCCATTATTGTTAATCGCGTTGCTCCTGAGTCTTTGTATTCCCGTTGCCGCCTTATGTTCGGATCATCTGGGCAATTTCATCGCGTTCCCATGTAATTATGTACTCATCGCGATTCAGAAAATGATTTCCTTGAGCGGGGATCTTGTCATCGGTCATGCTTGGATGCCCGCCCCGGCAACTTCGACCATTATTTCTTTCTACGGAGTGATGCTGGCAAGTTTGGTCTTTCGATCTAGTCGAAAAACATCTTGGTTTCGTATCTGCTTTATCGCGATTTGGTATCCAGTCGCATTCTTTGAGAGCACGCAGGCAGAAATTAAAAATAATCCCGGATTGGTGGTGACCTTTGCTGATGTCGGCCACGGTACCTGTGCGATCATCCGAACCGCCGGCGGTAAAACATGGCTTTATGACTGCGGGAGCCTTGCCGGAGACGCCCGGACTTCGGATTTGATTTCACGAGTGTTGTGGAATGATGGTGTGAGGAAATTGAATGGAATCATCATCTCTCACGCAGATTCTGACCACTACAATTCCCTCCCGGGCATATTGACTCGTTTCCCTGTCGATTCAATCCTCGTAAACGATACAACTCTCCAGCAACCGCCGCCGAAGCTCTCGGAAGCATTGGAAATGGCTCGTACAAGGGGGACGGTGATAAGTACAGTTAGCCGAGGCGATTCATTTCGGATAGGTGAAGCTGATTTGGCGGTTCTTCACCCCCCCGCTCATGATGAATCGTGGAGTGATAATGAGACGAGCATCGTGCTAGCCATTGAATTTGCGAATCGGACGATTTTGCTACCAGGGGATATTGAGACAACGGGTGCATTCGATTTACTCAAGACGGTGCAACCAACGAACGTTGACTTGCTGATGGTTCCCCACCACGGCGCTGAATCAGAAGAATCCAAGCTGATCACTGAATGGGTGCAACCAGATTGGTGCATCATCAGTGGCGGTGCGCGATCTACCGAATCGGGGATGTTAAAATTCCTGCAACAACGTGGATGCAGAACTCTGTGCACTCAAGAATTTGGTGCCATCAGGACACAAATCGATGATACCGGAGAGCTAGAGATAGCCAACTGGCGTAAAGTGGATTGGAAGCCTCACGAGAATTAATCTTCATTGCGACAAACTGAATGGACACCACTGATACTGACAGCGGCTTCATGGTTGATTTGAAAGTCATCCCGTGAATGGTACTGGATACCTCGAACTAGCTACCAATCGTTTGCTTTTATAAAATTCACCCCAAGTTGTTTGGTTTTTCAAATGCTCGCTATCCTTCGCGAGATCTCCGTCACCTGTTTCTTCAGCAGCTATTTGGTGGTGCTGCTGCTTGAGTCATTGAGATTATGGCGTCGCATTCCTGGCAGGGGCCTCTCTGTCATCGTGATGGCGTCGATTGGATTAGTGACACACGCTGCTTACATCCTGATGAGGGCCAATCCGGCATCGGTCAGCGGTACCGAAGTCGGAATTTTGGCTTCTTGGTATGATTGGTCACTAATGCTCTCGCTTGTTCTGGCCAGCTCCTTTCTGTTCTTCTTCATCAGACGTCCCGACACCATGGTGGGTTTCTTCTTCCTGCCAGCAATCATGGGTCTGATTGTCTTGGCCTGGATCTTTCGTGACATGCCAACCTTCTCTCGAAGCGAGGCCACGCAGTTTTGGACGTCGCTGCACGCGGCATCAATGCTGATTGGATCGGTTGGTGTGCTGTTGGGATTTATCGCGGGATGTATGTATTTAGCTCAATCTTGGCGACTAAAAAACAAGCGAGCAGGTTCACTATTTCGATTACCGACCCTTGAATCACTTTCAAGGGTCAATCGCCGATGTCTGGCAATTAGCACCACAGCGGTTGCGGGAGGATTGACCGCCGGAATCGCAATGAATTTAAATCAGTTCGGCCAGGTCGGATTGATGGACCGCACTGTTTTCTTCAGTTTACTTCTCTTGGTATGGTTGCTTGTCGCGACAAGCCTCGAGTTTTTCTACGCTCCGACCAGCCACAGCAAAAAGGGCATCTACATAACGCTTGTGAGCTTGGGATTCTTAATACTTGCCATGTTCGGCGCGCTCACCACCTCGCATGGGCAATCGGGTAATGGAACCAATTTACGTCGCGAATCAACATCGACTCATCCGAGTTCCTTGCCAATTCATTTAAGTTTCTCCAAAAATGGAGAAACCGTCTAATGAAGTTGCAAATGATTGGGTGTAGTCACCACGATGCTGCTGTGGAATTTAGGGAAAAAATATCTTTCACTACGGAGCAAGCAGGAAAAGCTTTAGAGAAGTTCCGAAAGCAATTTCCGTCCTCAGAGATCGTTCTGCTTAGCACTTGTAACCGTGTCGAGCTGTACACGACATCACATGACGACTCAGCCGTTGATCGAGAATCCGTCACCAAATTTATAGCTGATCAACATCATCTAGATCACGATGCAGTCATCGATCAGATGATCTATCGACATGGCAATGAAGCGGTGGAGCACCTTTTCACGGTTGCATCCAGTTTGGATAGCATGGTCGTCGGGGAGGCCCAAATTCTTTCGCAAGTCAAGCAGGCTTATGATCTCGCCTGCACGTGGGACTCGGTGGGTCCATTGACCCATGGTGTTTTTCAGGCGGCTAATCGAGCGGCTAAGAGAGTCCAACATGAAACGGACATTCACAAGCGTCGTGTAAGTGTTCCGAGTGTGGCGGTGGGTGAAGTAGCCACCGAAATTTTTGATCGCCTAAGCGACAAGCGGATTGTCTTGTGTGGTGCGGGTGAGATGGGTCAGGAAACTCTTCGTTATCTCAAAGGGGCGGGTGCAAATGACATCTGTGTTTTGAATCGAAGCCATGAACGCGCCGTCAAGGTCGCCAAGTCATTTGATGCATCATGCGATCAGTGGGATACCCTTGATCAGCAGATGCTAAACACCGATCTAGTGATTGGCACCACTTCAGCCACTGAACCAATCCTTGACCTTGAAACCTTCCAAGCCGTACATGCCCGACGTGGTCATCGCCTGCTTTTGATTTTAGACTTGGCCATTCCGAGGGATTTTGATCCGAGAATCGGTGAATTATCGAATGTGTACCTCTATGGTATCGATGACCTTAAAAAAGCCTGTGAACGCAATCAGCGCGAGCGCGAGCAGGAGTGGCCAAAAGCGAAGCAGATCATCGCCGAAGAAACCAGCAAATGTGTCAAGGCTTTGCATCATCGAGCGACCGGCCCGGTGATTCAACGTCTTCGAGAGCAAGCGCACGACTTGAAACGTGAGGAACTGGATAGGCTGATCAACAAGCTTCAATTAGCTGAAATTGACTCCTCAGCGGTGAAAGAAATTGAGAAATCATTCGATCGACTGATTAACAAACTACTTCACCCACCCCTGTCCTCCGTCAGAGACGACGCAGCTGAAGGGCACAGCAAGGGTTTACTGGAGGCTCTACGCCACCTGTTTAACCTGGGTGATTGACCCAGGGTTGGGATCATACATTCAGCATTCGCTCTGTTGGTCGATGACAATGTGGTAGGGGGGATCGACCTCTCGATGAGCACACTGAAGACTTAGAGAATTGCTGACGTGGTTTAATCCCAGTCGTCATCTTCATCTTCGTCGTCTGAATCATCTACCCAGCTGTCACCCTCGTCGTCGTCATTTTCTTCGTCGTCTGAATCCCATTCTTCATCAGCCTCTTCGTCGTCGACTTCTTCCCATGAACCGTCGATTTCGTCTTCATCGTCGATTTCGTCGTCGTCGTCCGAGTCGATTTTTTCCTGGTCTGATTCATCCGAGTCGTCTAATTCGTCATCATCGTCGAGCTGATCATCAGGATCCTCTTCGTCCCAGTCATCTCCCTCGTCGCCCCAGTCATCTTCCTCGTCGTCTTCGTCCGAGTCGTCATAAAATTCGTTCTCTTCATCCTCAATTTCAGAGACTGGATGCGAGGATGATTGGTTCTTAGCAACAGTTGGATCCACAACATCGGTACCAGGTAAAAGATTGGTCTCAGATGTTTGTAGATCTGTTTCTGTTAGAACTGACGCGACAGTGGTACTCACGACAAGCTCCTTCGTGGATGTCGATAAATCTTCAAGGGTTTGATTTTCAATCATAGGATTATCTGGCAGAGCCTCTAATTGAATGGGTGGCAAAGCTTCTGCATTGGGTAATCCAAAGATTTGTAAAAAACGTTTAGTAGTTCCGTAGAGATAGGGTCGCCCTAACTCTTCGCCGCGTCCAACAATTCTCACCAAATCGCGTTCCATTAATTGTCGAAGCAACTCTCCGCATCCAACCCCGCGAACAGCTTCGGCGTTGGCTCTTGAAACAGGTTGATGATAAGCCACCACAGCCAAAGTCTCCATCATCGGGGTTGAAATACGCACTGGTGAGGGCAGATGCCCCAAACGAGTCAGCCAAGGTGACAAACTGGGGTGAGTGAACATCCGATATCCACCAGCAACTTGTTCGATCCTTATCGCTCGTCGAAGATTTTCATAAGTCTGGTTGAGCTGGCGAACAAGTGTACGAGCCTCGGTGGCGTCCGCCAAGTGAGCAAGCTGGGCAAGTTTTCTGGGGCTGACAGCCGCTTTAGAGAGTAACAAGACAGCCTCGGTTCGCATCTTTGCCAAGCGGGGATCTTCCGAATCAGTCTCTTCCTGCTCTTTCTCTACTTTGTCGTGATATTTTGTGGCACCAGAAAGACCGCAGTCGCTCGCTCGGTGCCTCTGTGCTGTTTGAAACTGCAGTTGTTGAGTCCAAGTTCTCGGAGGACACAAAGTCGCATTGCCACGGCCCGTGGCAACACTTAGTCCTCGACACATTAAAAATGCAGCTTGGTTCATAAATGAATGATAATTCTTAGGCTTCGGGCCGATTTCGTGTTCTACACAATGGTGGAAGATACTCCATTGTGTCCAGTGTTTTTTTCCGCGTGATAATTCGTCTGTCGCAGGGTAAGGTGATTGTACTTTGGTACGATAGACGACAATCTCTTATGGGAACCTAGTGATGAATTCTCGTGCGTCTAATCGTCTCGTTCGGAAGTGGGTCACTTTTTTGGCCGCACTCCTCGTATCGGCCGCGCTATTCGGTATTATTCTAGCGCAAGGACACGTCTCCGGTGTTGAGTTTTCGCCGACACATTTTCAGCGCCGCTCTTTCAGTTTCTATGAAATACCTCTGATAAAACAGCAAATCACCCCCGTACGTCGAACGTCCTCACCACACGCTGCTTTAAATTTTCTTCGAACCAAATCTCTCATCAAGACAATGTCCAGGACACCTGTTCAATGGGACCTTGTGAATCTGTCACGGGGCCTAACCGGTGTATCATTGTCAGACGCTGAATTGCTTTTGACACCCCTGGATTTGATGGTAAACGATACCAGCTATTGGAAGATTTGGAGTAATGATCATCCCAAGCACGCCCAGTTATTATGGCCGATAGTGCAAAAATTGGCGATTCGGGATCTCTACATCTTTATTCCCGCTTTATTTGAACTGGCTCAGCAAGAAGAAGACTTTCAGGTCTTTCAATCGGCGATTCATCAACATTTACAAAACGAATATTCACATTTGGTTGAGGATTTGCGTTCTCAGAGTAGAAATGAGTTGGCTGAACAAGTCCTTTCTGAAGCATTGAGTGATTACCCAGCGAGTGAATCCCTTTCCAACCTGCAACCAGTTTCAACACCCCGCTAGATTCACAGTGAATCCCTGTGACCCAAATTTATTTAGATAACGCTGCAACAACACAGATTGACCCAAGGGTCCTGTGCGCGATGACATCAGTATTGCAGCAAGGACCATTAAATCCATCGAGTTTGCATGCTTCTGGAAGGATCGCGAGAGAACATGTTGACCTGGCGATCGACCACGTTGGAGCCAGCCTTGATTCGCGTTTGGATCAACCCGGTGGTGCTCGATTGATTTTCACCAGTGGTGGAACCGAGTCCAACAATTTAGCTTTGCGGGGTTTGTGTGAAGGGCGAACGCTTCTGATTAGTCAAATTGAGCATCCCAGTGTCATAGCGGTGGGGAGGTGGCTAGAAAAACGCGGAATTAGAGTCAAATGGATCCGTGTCGAATCCTGTGGCAGGGTCTGTTTAGAACACCTGAAGTTGCTGATGGATGATCTTTCAAATCAGCCCGCGTTGGTATCTGTGATGTCAGCCAATAATGAAACCGGGGTGGTCCAACCGATCCATGAGATTGCGGAAATTTGCTCGAAATTCAACTCACTACTGCATGTTGATGCGACGCAGTCCGTTGGTAAGTTTCCGCTGCACCTCGATGGAAGCGGTTTAACTTGCCTAACCTTTTCCGCGCATAAATTCCATGGTCCTGCCGGTATTGGAGCGTTGTGGATTGCACCGGGATTTGAACTCGATCCGATTCTCTTTGGCGGCGAACAGCAGCTTGAAAGCAGACCGGGAACAGAACCGGTTCCCCTGATTGCTGGACTTGGTGAAGCGATTCGTCTCGCGACCGCCGAAATCGAGAAGTCTGGCAATCACTGCCTCCAATTGAGAAAACGCTTCGAATCCGAGTTAATGAAACGATTTCCTGATCTTGTCATCCATGGCATCACTCAAGAACGCTTGCCAGGCACCAGTTGTATCTCTTTTGTGGGCGCGGATCGTCAATCCATGTTGATGGCGTTGGACCTCGAGGGGGTCGCCTGCAGCAGTGGATCTGCTTGCAGTAGTGGCAGCAGCCCACCAAGTCATGTTCTTCAGGCGATGGGCCAATCCGAAGCAATGACCGATTCTGCGCTTCGATTTGCGGTGTCCAAGTTATCCACAGAGGATGACATTAAATCAGCCATTGAGTGTATCTCAAGCGTGTATCAACGCTTACGTCGATAAAAAATGTGGAAAACCTGTTTTTTTTTGCGTAAATCCTTCTCTGAACATTTAAGCTGAATGTTGATGTTTCGAATTGCAAAGTGGCCCTACCCACCATCAGCGCTACCTCGATGGATAATCATCTTCAAGCCCTGGATCACCGTCTGTATTCCATCGCGCTTGAACGACCCGTTCAGTGGGCGCGTCGTCGCGAAGGACCAAAAGTTACACCGATTCTGCCATATTTTATTGCGGGTGCTGAAAATCGCTTTGCGAGCTTTGTCAGCGCGGCGGACAGTGATACCTTGGAAATCGCCAATCCTCTTCTATTGGTCGGACCTAGTGGATCCGGAAAAACCGCCATTGCAATCCATCTGGCCGCGCAGTTGACACAATCACTGCGTGCAAAGGCCGACTCATCAGATCTGCCGGAAACGGCGGGAAAAGAACTCATCCCAGCGGTTCTCTACATCACTGCAAATGACTTTGCTAGACGTTATTCAGAAAGCGTTGCCGCAGATGCTTTACCAAGCCTGAGACGTGAAATATTCGATAGCTTCGTTTTAGTGATTGAAGATCTCCAACACTTCAGCAATAAGCATGCAGCCCAGGAAGAGCTGGCACTACGCTTGGAGGAGCGTTTTTTCTCTAATAAACCAACTTTATTGACAGCTTCAAAACTGCCAAGTGCTGTACGAGGCATCAAGCAGGAATTAAGCAGTCGGGTTATTCAGGGTCTGGTAATTCCCATTTCATTACCCAAAGAACAGGCACGTGTGCAGATTATCCGCGAGCTCCTGATCAAGCATGCAATTTCTCTCTCAGATAACGAAATCACCTTCCTTCACCAGCAGCTAGAAGCGAATCTGGCTGTCCGTCAAATCGAAGCAACCGTTAAGTCAATCGCTCTGTGGTGTCGAATGCACGATACCAAGCCCTCTGAAGATGCTTTGAGGCATGCAATTCAATCTGCTGGAATCAACAAGGAGATCTCTCTTCCAAAAATAACAGCCAGTGTGGCTACTTATTTCAAAATCAAGCGATCTGACTTACGTAGTAATTCCCGAAAACAAACCCTTGTAAGAGCTCGATCCCTAGCAATGTTAATAGGTCGTAGGCTGACGACCAAAACGATGACACAAATAGGTGATTACTTTGGTGGTAGAGACCACACCACCGTTCTTCATGCCCTGCGAACAACCGAGCAAAGACTCCAAGATGACATGACTCTCAGGCACGCGTTAGAGACAATCGAAACAGAGCTGGTTAATTCGTGATTCAATCTTCAACCCTGCTATACGAGCCATCCGCCACGAGAAAACAATCACGACTTCGGAATTTTTTTCTACTTATCTCAGCGTGGATAAACCGTCGAATTACTGTTTCTTTCTGAATGAATCAGCACCCTTCCCATTTTTTCTTGATCCAACTCTTTGGCCTGTGTGTTGGATAAACAGCCCTCAACACACCGAAATGCACACAACTCAGACATGTTATGCACATCAATTCTATTACCGTAAGTTGTTTATCAGAAAGTAGTTAAATACATATATCATGTGTTTTCGACAGCAAAGACAGATGTATTACGATGACGACGATATCAATACATTACTTATCTATAAGAGCTTCTTTCAAACTCTTTGAAAAAGTTCTCAGGCAGACCCATCGTAGGGTGCCGTGAAATCCGATGCAGGGTACAACATTTGTCAGCGGATTGATTTATTTTTGCCGTACTGAAATTTGATTGTTTTCCCATGAAAATCATTTGCCAACGCGAATCGCTTACCAATGCTTTTACTTTGGCTGCGAGTATTGCTCCAACGCGATCTCCCAAAGAGATCCTGATGAATGTGAAGCTGGTCGCAGCTAACAATCGAATCATTCTTACCGCTACCGATATGGAAGTGGGAATTCGGTTGGACGTTGAGGAGGGAATCGAAGTCGAGGTTGAAGGTACTGCACTTTTGCCAGTTCAACGAACCATGGCAATTTTACGAGAGAACACAGATCCAACCCTGACCATTGAGACAGATGATACGGGGATTCGAATTGCCGGCAGCCGTAGTAAATTCAGGTTACCAGGCAGCAATCCTGATGAATTTCCGAGTGTGAGCAGTTTTGACGAAGACAAGTATCATGTCATCCCAACAAGACTGTTTCGAGAAATGGTGAAGCGAACAGTATTCGCAACAGATTCTGAAAGTAGCCGTTTTGCTCTTGGTGGTGTCTTGCTGGAGCTTGACGACGAGAAGGTGATTGCGGTCGGTACGGATGGCCGTCGACTTGCTCGGATGGAAGGATCCGGTCAAGCAGTGGGTGATCACCAGACAAGTGGATCGAGCACAATCGTTCCCACTCGTGCGATTCAGCTGATCGAGAGGGCGTTGAACGATCGCGATGAATCTGTTGACGTGGCTGCACGAAACAATGACCTACTGATCCGTACTCCTCGAGGTGTGATTTACTCACGTCTAGTCGAGGGAAGATATCCAAACTGGCGACAAGTCTTCCCGCAACGGGAGTCGGCAGTTGAAATTGATATGACTGTTGGACCGCTCCATTCAGCGTTGCGACAAGCTGCAATTGTCACTGATCATGATAGCCGTGGTGTCGATTTCACTTTTGCAGACGGCACACTGAAGATGGAAGCCAACACATCGGCACTCGGAGAATCTCAAATAGAATTACCGATTGCGTACGATGGTGAGCCAATCACCTTGACTCTCGATCATCGTTACGTATCAGATTTTTGCAAAGTGTTGGATAATGAATCGACTTTTATCATGGAGATAGAGTCTTCAGCGTCACCAGCACTTCTGCTGACAGATGATGGTTATGGATATGTCATCATGCCAATGGCGAGAGATCGTTAAAGCGTCGTCTTGTCATCACAGCATTTGGGAAAGGTATCCATAAAAAAAGCCTGCTACTGGTAGCAGGCTTTTTTCTTCGAATCGCTAAGTTAATCTTTTGCTGCCGCTTCGCCAGCAGGTTCGCTCACCGCCTCGTCGGTATCAGGCAAACCACGAGATTCACCTTTAAAATCAAGACGAGTGATCTTCACCTTCACGCCTTTGGGTCCAACAAGTTTTCCATCTTCTTGAATGGTAACTTTGGAGGTGGGTACCTTCTTACCCGCTTCATTTTCGGCAATAGCATCGACCACGATCGTGTCATGATTTTCGAAAGCACCTCTGAGTAATTCTTCACTCAGTGGATCTTCAATGCGTTGCTCCAGGGCGCGTCGAAGCGGACGAGCTCCGTAATCAAGATTACTACCTTTCTTAACCAGGAATTCCTTCGCTAGATCGGTGAGTTCTAGATTGAGACCACGATCGAGTAATCGCTGACGCACTTTGGCGAGTTCAAAATCAATCACGCTCTTCAAGTCAATATTGTTGAGGTGTCTGAATATGATGACGTCATCGAGCCGATTAAGGAACTCTGGGCGGAAAACCCGTTCGACCTGATCCATCACTCTTTGCTTCATTGAATCATAACTTGCGTCATCATCGGGCTTTTGGAAACCGAATGCCGACTGGTTCTTGATCGCTTCGGCACCAGCATTGGTAGTCATGATCAGGATGGTGTTACGGAAGTCGACGTTTCTGCCGAAGGAGTCAGTCAAACGGCCTTCCTCCATGACTTGCAGCATCATATTGAAAACGTCGGGATGTGCCTTTTCAATCTCATCAAAAAGGACAACCGCATACGGTCTTCTTCGGATTTTTTCAGTCAACTGCCCACCTTCCTCGTAACCAACGAATCCGGGAGGAGCTCCAATTAGACGGCTGACGTTATGTTTTTCCATGTATTCGCTCATATCGATATGAACGAGTGCATCAGAGTCGCCAAAAAGGTATTCAGCGAGTGATTTAGCGAGCAACGTTTTTCCAACACCGGTGGGTCCGGCAAAAATGAAAGAACCGGTTGGTCGTTTGGGATCTTTTAGTCCACTTCGTGAACGACGAACGGCCTTGGAAACGGCGGTGACAGCAGCGTTCTGGCTAACCACACGTTTATGAAGTTCCTCTTCCATCTTGATTAGACGCAAGCTGTCTTCCGTTGACAGTCGTGTGAGTGGAATGCCAGTCATCTTGCTGACGACTTCGGCGATAATTTCCTCATCCACCACGCCATCCGTTTGCTGACTTTTATCTCGCCAATCTTGAGTGATCTGGTCTTTTTTCTTTCGCAGTTTCTCGGCTTGATCTCGTAAGTTGGCTGCTTTTTCGAAATCTTGGTTAGCGACAGCTTCTTCTTTTTCTTTGTTCAGTTTCTCAACTTCTTCGTCAATTTCCTTCAAATCTGGTGGTCGCGTCATGGTGCGCAACCTCACTCGTGCACCGGCTTCATCAATTACATCGATTGCTTTATCCGGTAAACATCGGGCGGTGATGTAACGCTCACTCATTTCAACCGCAGCGACGACCGCGTCATCGGTGAATTGAACACGATGATGTTCCTCATACCGGCCACGAAGTCCTTTGATAATTTCGATCGTCTCAGCTTGTCCGGTTGGTTCCACCATGATTTCCTGGAATCGACGCGCCAGAGCATTGTCTTTTTCGATGTATTTTCGATACTCATCGAGAGTTGTTGCACCAATGCACTGAATTTCGCCGCGGGCTAGAGCGGGCTTCAGAACGTTTGCCGCATCAATTGCACCCTCCGCACCACCAGCACCAACCAAGGTGTGAAGTTCGTCAATGAACAAGATGGTGTTTTTGACACGACGTACTTCCGTCATTACCGCTTTGATTCGCTCTTCGAACTGGCCTCGATATTTCGTACCAGCCACCATCATTGCCAAGTCCAAGACGACAATTCGTTTTTCCGCCAAGATCTCCGGTACATCACTCTCAATGACCCGCTGTGCGAAACCCTCGACAATGGCGGTTTTTCCAACGCCCGCCTCACCAAGTAGAACTGGATTGTTTTTCGTTCTTCGGCACAGGATCTGAATCGCTCGTTCGATTTCGCGCTCACGGCCAATAACAGGATCAAGCTCGCCCTTCTTTGCCAATTCCGTCAGGTCGCGTCCGAAGCTGTCCAAAGCAGGTGTTTTGCTCTTGCTGGACTTGCCGGAACTGGATGAGCCTTCATTTTCACCGGAACGACCGCCCCGTTCACCACCGACTTCTGCACCTTCAAGACCATGACCCAGCAGGTTCAATACTTCTTCTCGTACGTCTTCGAGTTTGAGACCCAAGTTCATTAGCACCTGTGCCGCTACACCTTCCTGTTCTCTCAAGAGACCCAGCAAAATGTGCTCGGTGCCAACGTAGCTATGGTTGAGATTGCGAGCCTCCTCCATGGAATACTCGATCACCTTCTTCGCACGTGGTGTTTGAGGTAGCTTTCCCACCGTGACCATCTCGGGCCCACTTTGGACAAGCTTTTCTACCTCAAGGCGTATCTTTCTCAAATCGACTTCGAGGTTCTTCAGGACGTTCGCGGCGACACCACTGCCCTCTTTCACGAGCCCGAGCAGGATGTGCTCGGTGCCGATGTATTCGTGGTTGAATCGCTGTGCTTCCTGATTAGCCAATTGCATGACTTTACGCGCACGGTCAGTAAATCGTTCGTACATGGTCTATCTCGTTACCGGTAAATGCTCGATTTCACCCTATTGCTCTGGGCAGGGCTTCAATCAACCATCTCGTCTGGTCCCCAGTCACCCTCACGTCAGTGAGAAATAACGGGGAGCGAATTCAGGGTCAAATGATGTGATGGGTGCCAAAATGGCGTTTGGACACGGGGTCAGTGTCGATGGGTGCAAATCGCACGCCACCTCTTTCTTACTGAACTTCTCTATTGTTGCACTACGGCTACCACTTTTACCTACCACCATGCAACCCAAAGAGTTCAGATTTGGTTCGTATCCAAGCGTCAAATTCTATCCGTTACCGCAAACGCCGGGGATAGGAGCGCCCGTGCGTCAGAACGCAAAAATACGTTGAAATTGGAAAACAATGATGAGCTGTCTGGACGTTTGGTCCAATTCAGCAAGTTACCGGAAATTTGGAGAGTGCCACCGGTGGCAGATTTTGCTGTTACCAGACCGGTAATCCGCCCTAATCCGTCGAAGAACCATCTATGGTTGATTCATTTTCTGAGCGAGCGGATTCGATACGTCGTTCCTCGGTCTGGACCTCTAACCACCACGTTTCTGAAGATTCAAGCTTTTTCATCTCCCTGATTAGCAGCCCAGCGGCTTCCAGACGTTGGGTGTTGCGATAGAGTCCTGCGAGTAAGAGCAGAGCCGGAGGATCGCGAGGATCAATAGCTAGCATATCGGTGAGTAGCCCTTCTGCTTCGTTCCATTGTCCTTGCAGGTAGTGGCACCGAGCCTCTGAAAACGTATCAGGTGTCTCAGAGACCTCGCGAGGGGCGATCAAAGATGGCATTTCTTTGAAATCACGCAAAAAACAAAAACACCAGATTGGTAATCCGACCCAAAAGCCAACACTGACAAGGATGGAGGGAATCCACTCGGGGTAGAAGAACCTAGAGATTAGGTAGAGGTTGAGAAAACAGGTAAAAACCAAGGCGTACGGTAGTGCTGAGAGTCGACCACGCCACCACAATTCAGTGAGACCGGGCCACAAGCAGGTTGCGTAGTATTTTCCTTCCATGGACTATGTTTACGTCTGAGAGCCATAACAAATCAAGAGGTTTTCAAACGAGATCCAGCTGTGGAAGCCAAGCATCTCCTTGCTGATGCCAGGTAAAGCACAGTTCAAAAATCTTCCTGCCAGACGGTGGAGTAACTTTGTTGCTGTTCAAAATAATCAAGAAGATCAGCATAAAAATCATTTGAGCCAAGAGTGGCGCTATCTCCAATCATGATCAATTTGCGTCGAGCTCTTGTGATGGCCACATTTGTACGTCGAATATCAGCGAGAAAGCCAATCTGTCGGTGCTCATTAGAGCGGACCATTGTCAAAACAACGACCTCTTTTTCTTGACCTTGGAATCCATCCACTGTGTCAATTTCGCATCCAGTGGTTCCAATCAGGTGGCGAAGCGCTCTAACTTGTGCGGCGTAGGGTGCAATCACCGCAATATCACTGGGTGTGGTTCCATATTCAATTAACTTTAGGATCACTTGAGAGGTTAATTGAGCCTCCCTGAGGTTTAATTTACTTTCACCCCCTTCTTCCAAAGATTCCTCATACTCAGCCCCGGCCGTATCAATGAATAGCAAGGGTTTCTGTGTCAAATCGTTATCCACGATCTGAGGAAAATCTGCTAATTGATGCGAAGCCACCGAGCGATCCGCCAACAATTGCGAATCATAGAATCGTTCGGATGAGAAGTTCATGATTGCTTCGTTCATCCGATATTGAACTGTCAATCTTCGATAGATGGACTCACCATCGCGTTCCACTAATTCTTGAAGCAGAGATCGTTGCATACCCGCGTCAGCAGCATCCCTACTCAATACAGTGGGTGGTAATTGTTGGTGATCGCCAGCAAGTATCAATTTTTCAGCGCGTAAGACAGATTGCCAGGTACCGGGTATCGTTGCCTGACATGCTTCATCAATGACAACAAGATCAAAGTGGCGGTCACCAAGCAGATCGTCGTCGATCGTGGTTGTCGTACAGACGACTTCAGCAGAATCGATCACGCTTTGTATAACCGACTTTTCGAGCGATCGAATCTGACTGCGTAATTGACCAGCTTCCGAAAAATATTGACGTTTGCGTCGCCGCCAATCTTTTCCACGAGAGGCCTTCTGGGCAGCGCGAACAAGTTGCTGGACTTCGCGACGCATTTCCTTGATAACCCGAGTGGATGGATCAAGATCGACAAGTTCATCAAGCGTATGTTGGCGTAGGTCACGAAAAACACGAGCCGGGTGACCAATCCGAACAGCTTTACAACGTAAGCCAATTAGTTTTTCTAAGAGGTTATCAACCGCTGTGTTACTTGGAGCACACGCTAATACACTTTTCCCCTGCTTGACCGATTGGTAGATCAATTCGGCGATTGTCGTCGTTTTACCAGTGCCCGGTGGTCCATGAATCACACCAATGTCTTGAACGGATAATGCGAACTTGACGGCCGATTCTTGGGGTGGATTGAGATCAGATCGTAAAACGAGCGATTGCATCATTTTTGAATGACAGGATGCTGGTCGTTTTCCCAGGATGGTATCTCTCAACTTTAACGCTCTGCCGGACGCCACACGCGCTCGCGCCATCGCAGCGAGTTGTCGGCGCCGCGTTGTTTCATCAGGTGATAAATCAATACGATGCCGAAAGCCTTCCGGCCATTCTTCAGTGGCAACTTGAATCACTTGTCTATTCTTTGCGCTAACAACACCCGAGATACCATGATCACTTTGTGAGGAATGATCCGAGATGACCACGGGAGATCCAACCTTCAAGCGGTTGTTGGGTAGCTCTTGATGATCTGCCTTCTTGAAATCAAGAAGGAACCTTCCTGCCAGCCCCGTTCGATGATCAGCAAGCGACATACCCAGTAGCGTTTCGCCAGATTTCTCAGCATCTTTTTGAGCCCGCAACATTCTGCGGCGAGCCATTCTTTCACGTTCTGCGACCGCCTCTAAATCCAACCATCGCCCGAGTTCATCGAAATAGGTTTCTGGGTCGACGAAGTTAGCGAATGTTTTGTTCATTGAGTGTTAGTTTTGCAGATCAAAGATGATTATTTGGTTTGAGGCGTTGATCAAAACTTGCGGTCCAAACCACTAAAGGCTCAACAGCAATTTTTCGCATCGTTGGGGTGAAACTTTGATCGATGTGCCTAGTGATTGTGCAAAAAGACTGACACGCAATTCTTCGATCATCCACCGAAATTCGCTGTCGCATTGCCTTTCTGGACACTTTTCGTCCTCGGGAAATTGCCCTAACCAGCGACGCCATAAACCATCAATGATTTCTTGCGACTTGGAGATTCGGTCAGATTGAGTGGATAGCCGGTCAATTTTGATGCGAATCGTTTCAAGGTAGCGTGGGTAATGAATTAGCCAACACCACGGAACCAACTCAGTGAAGTCGCCGCAGTAGAGCCATTTTATTTGATCCGCAATCGTGCCTTGGGGATCCATTTGTCTCAAAAAATCACTTCGGTCTTCGAGGATTCGACGAAGTCCAAAGTGTGAATCCACCCACCGATCGAGCCATTGTGATAAATCTTGCGCGGCGATTGAAATACGCCGTGCAGCATCAGATCGACGTCGATCAAACTCTGATCGTTCACGTACGACAGGTTCATTATCGACAAATGCAATACGGCACAGCAGGCAGCCAAGTATCGATTCCAAATCGGAGGATGGCATCACGTCGGCCAATTTAATTTTCGCATCATTCAATCCGGGTAAGTACCGGATCTGACTTCTTATCTCTTTGTGATCAGCCATCAAGAATAGGCGTGTCATACCACGTGAAAATGATTGACGCGCTAAGTCTGGATTGTTGTATAGCGTTGTGGACACACTCGTCCCATGATCCACCCATCCTGGATAAAGTCGGATATTTACACCACCTCTTTTTTGGGTGATGAATTCCGGAATCATTTCAATATCAAAACTGGTGACTTCGGATCGCGACCAGTTCTCCGATTGGACATTTTTTTGCTCAATTTCAATTTGATTTTTGGTGCTTCGAAACTGCTTCTGTAAATCCACGAGATCACGACTGGCGGCAAGTTCTTTGCCTTCGTCATTAACAACTGCCACAAGGAATTGGAAATAGTCGTCAATTTTCTCTTGCTGAAAATCAGTCTCATAGATTTTCATTCCAGCAATTTTGGAGAATACCTCGCAAACTGTTGGTAAGAACGGCGTCTGGCTATAGTCGCCCATGAGTTCCTCGGCAACCTGATTTGCAACCTCGGCGGACGGCACTAAATTACGCCGGATTCGCTTTGGGAGGGATTTAATGAGGGCATTTAATTTTGAAACAAATAAACCGGGAACCATCCAGTCAAGTCGACCCTGAGATAACTGGTTTACCGCTGACTGATGGACTTTGATTTTTATCCCATCGCTATCAGAACCTGGTGAATAGTTATAAACAAGTGGCAGGTCCGAACCATCGATTTGAACGAAGTCGGGAAAATCCTCGGGTGCTAATTCAAACTTGTCTTCCAGCAAATCAGCAGGTGAGAAATAAAGAGCATCAGGCGAATCGGTTTGCTTGTTGACCAATTCAACAGATAGCACCTGATCAGCTTTCCATTGCAGATTGAACCAACTTGGTTTTTTTATCTCACGATCAAGTCTTTCAAGACTTGATCGATCGGCCACATCACTGGGCAGTCGCTCTTGATAAAGGCGGGCAACGCGGTGATCATCAATCACCAAGTCCCGCCTTCGTGTTTTGGCTGCCAAATCTGAGATTGCCTGCAACAGAGAAAGATTGTGCCGATAAAACTTTGCGTTCGTCCTTATCAATTGCTCCGTCAATCCATGTTCAATCAAAAGATCACGTGCAGTTTCGGGATCAATGGGACCCAAGGGTACGCGCCGTTTCACAACGATTGGTAACCCAAACATGTATTGAGCCTCATAGCAAAACGCGCCACCTGATTTCTTGCTCCAGTGTGGATCCGAATATGATCGCTTCACCAAGTGTTGTGCTGCCGACTCGACCCATGCGGGATTTATTTTTCCAACAGTCCGGGCATATTGCTTGGAAGTCTCGATTAGTTCAGAGGCGACGATCCACTTGGGCTTGGAGGAGAAAACACCTGATCCGGGCCAAAGAAAGAGCTTGAGACCACCGGCACCTGCGTAACCATTTTTTTCGCCAGCTAAAGCAACGCCTGATAACAAACCAGTCAGTAGAGACTGATGAATATCTCGGTATAAATCATCTGAAACAATTTCCTGGTTGTCAGGCTCATATCGAATCGGCCGAAGACGACGACTCGCCTTTGTCTTGGAAATCGCTTTGTCGGTTGGCCGAGTCATCATCTCCTTGAGTTGTCGATAAACATCGGACCATTCTCTCATTCGATTCGGAGACAGGAACCTGCGCCGCAATGATTTCTCCAACTTGTTACGACTTAAGTTCTCTCGTAGCTCGTTGTAATGTTTCCATAGTCTCAGTAGAGATAAAAAATCACTTTGTGGATCAGTAAATTCGGCGTGATTCTCATCAGCTGCTTGTTGCTTCTCTGGTGGTCTTTCGCGAGGATCTTGTATCTCCAGAGCGGCAGCGATTGGTAGAATCTCCGCCAAGCATCCAGTCTTCTGAGCTTCAATGAGAATGCGGGCGACTCGTGGGTCCACTGGTAGTCGAGCGATTTGTAAACCGAGAGCTGTTAACTCTCTGCGTTCATCGACCGCATTTAATTCGGTCAGCGTTCGGAACCCGTCTGAGATCGCTGTTGGGTTTGGCGCATCCAAGAGTGGAAAATCTTCGATTCTTCCCAGCTTCAAAGCCTTCATTTGCAGAATAACCGACGCCAGATTCGCGCGGCGAATTTCCGGTGTGGTGTATGGTTCACGTGAATCAAAGTCTTCTTCGGAGTACAGTCGAAAACAGACTCCCGGCCCAAGCCTTCCACAGCGGCCGGCCCTTTGATTCGCGCTAGCTTGGCTGACTGGCTCTATCGGTAAACGCTGTACCTTTAGCCGAGGGTTGTACCGACTAATGCGAGCGGTACCTCCATCGATGACGTATCGAATACCCGGGACTGTTAGCGAACTCTCAGCAACGTTCGTGGCAAAAATCACCCGCTGCCGCGATCCATCAGGTTGAAAGATTTTTTGCTGATGGCTTTGAGGCAGCCTCGCGTAGAGCGGCAGAAGATCATATCGATTAATCAAACCCAATCGTTTGTAGTGACCGGAAACTTGATGAGACACCTCCCGAATATCCCGCTCGGTGGGAAGAAAAACCAGCGTGTCTCCACCGCCATACTTTGCCGCGAGTTCGAGTCCCGCAATCACATGTTGTGAAAGTTGATACTGACGATCTGTATTTTCATCGATACTATCCCAGGGAAGGTATTGAATCTCTACCGGGAAGCCTCTTCCTTCCACCGTAACAATCGGAGCCGGTCCTTTTTCGTCATCAAAATGGTTGGCGAATCGTTCCGCATCAATGGTTGCCGAGGTGATAATGATTTTTAAGTCAGCACGCCTGCTTAATAATTGCTTGAGGTAACCCAGTAGAAAATCAATGTTTAAAGAGCGTTCATGCGCTTCATCAATGATGATTGCATCGTAATGATCAAGAAATCGGTCCGTTTGAGTTTCCGCAAGCAAAATACCATCAGTCATTAGTTTGACGAGTGTATTTGGTCCCGTTTGATCACCAAAACGGACTTTATATCCGACGATGTCGCCAATTTTTGTATGCAACTCATCTGCCAGTCGTGAAGCAATGCTGCGAGCTGCGAGTCGTCGAGGCTGGGTGTGGCCAATGATTCCCTGGCGACCTAAGCCTGCCTCAAGGCACAGCTTCGGTAGTTGTGTGCTCTTGCCACTGCCGGTTTCACCGCACACGACGAGAACTTGGTGATCGCGAATTAATTGAATCAGTGAATCCTGATGATTCGTGATCGGAAGGTCAGGAGGATATTGAATCCGCGGGGATAAACTTTCACGAAACTTTCGTCTCTCAACCGACTCCTTCACCTGTTCTTTGAACGCTTCGTCAGTGAGTTGATTTTTCAACCGCCGTAATCGATGACGATCCGCACGCATCACCTGATCAAGTGAGACGATCTCCGTAGAAATATTGTCGGTGAGTCGAGGGCTACTGGGTTTTGGTTGCATGTTGCGAACAAATGACTGAAAAATCCGAATTCCAGAGATGAAGTTCAGATGGATTAATGCGCGTGAAAATCGAAAGCAGCGACCAGCTTTGGTGTCTCAAGCTTGTTTGTCGCGTTTGATACAGGAAATGGTTTCCGCCAGATTTGTGGCGATTAGTGGACCTGCAGTTCAGTTGCTTGACGGATTCGGCTGCTGTTTTTTCCCGAACGCGATGATGGTTTATTGGATTGGCCATACTTGCGGGATCACCACCATGGTGACCAAAAAAACGATCAGGCTCAGTGGAAGCCCAAACCTTAGATAGTCGATCACGCGATATCCTCCAACGCTGTAGACCATCGTATTGGTTTGATAACCGAACGGAGATAAAAAACTGGCAGACGCCGCAATCATGAGCGTGATGACGAAAGGCGTCGGATCACAGCCCAATGATGTCGCCGCACCGATAGCGATTGGGAACATTAGAACGGCGGCGGCATTATTCGTAATCAGTTCTGTGCAAAGCATGGTTGCAAGATAAATCGCTGCCAACGCAAGCATTGGATTTCCGTTCGCTAACTCTAGCAGTCCACTTGCGATCTCTGACGCGGCTTGACTTTTTTCCAATGCTGATCCGATTCCAATTGCCGATCCGATTACGATCAGGATTGACCAGTCGATACTCCGTCGAGCTTCCGTTGTCGTGCAGCAACGCATCCCAATCATCGCCACGGCTGAAATCAGCGATGCGGTTAAGATTGAGACGCTAGTCAGGCTTGCTGCGAGGACCATTGCCAACAAGATGATGATTGATATCCATGCCTTATCGGTTCGCCGCACAAATCCCTTTTGAACTGTGCTGACCATGTAAAAATCACGAGAATCACGACGACGATGAAGGAAAGACGGTGAAGCTTCCAAGAGTAAAACGTCACCCGCTTCAAGCCGTACATCACCGAGTTTTCCCTGCAGTCGTTTATCACCACGCGCCACCGCCACAACCGCTGCGTTGTAATGGGATCGGAAAGATCCCTCACGGATCGTTTTGCCCAGCAATGCGCAACGTGGACTCACAACGGCCTCCACTAACGTTCTCTGCCACGTCGGAATTTTTAGTTTTCTCGCTTGGTCGTTGCTGGTGATTAAGCCTCGTATTTTGCGAAGGTCAACCACGCTCTCTAAAGCACCCACCAAAATTAAAATATCGTCCGGTGATAGCTTTTCATTTGGCTTCGCGGCAGAAATCCGGCCGTCGATTCGCTGTATTTCGGCAATGTATAGGCCCGGAAGGTGTCGAAGGCCCGCCTCCTCGATCGTTTTCCCAACTAACGGACCTTGTGGATCAATTTGAACCTCGACCGTGTATTGTCGGGGATCATCAGAAATGCTCACAGCCGCCTGCCGGTTGGGTAACAGGAATCGAGATCCAAGAATCATGTACCCAATACCAAGGATGGTTGCGGGTACACCGATATAAGCTGGACTAAAGAATGTGAGCGGTTGGCCTGATAGACCGGCTTCTGGTGTCTGATGATACAGGTCAGCGACAATCAAATTGGTGCTGGTGCCGATCAAAGTGCACATGCCCCCGAGAATGGAAGCGTAACTCAAAGGTAAAAGTAGCTTGCTTGTTGATGATGAAATACGTCGAGAGAGATCACCGACGACTGGAACCAATGCGACCACGACCGGTGTGTTATTCATCAGAGCGCTTAACATCGATACCGGAACCAACAGTCGTATCAATGCACTGCGGAGATTTTTTGCTCGGTTTAAAAACCAGCCTGTTGCTAATTCCGTTCCACCCGTGAATTCCAATCCGGCGACCACTGCGAATAGAAGACCGATGGTCACAAGCCCCTGATTTCCAAATCCCGCGACTGCATCGTCCGGTGTTGGCAGTAAATCAGTACCGCTGATACTCTGGGCAACCATTAAAATTCCCAGACACGATAGTGCGACCAGATCATGCGGGGCGATGCGCATGGTCAAGCTGACCATAAGCAGTAGTGCGACGGCTAAGCTGAGCCAAGCTTCCCAGTTTTCCACGGGTCAATGTTTAATGTTTGAAGAATGCGGATAACGGGTTGGTCAAAGTGACCCTTCAAGACGGCCGAAGAATTTTGTTTATCCTCTGGCAGGTCAAGCATAGAAAGGTTTTCAGTAAGATCGAATGCCGATTTCCTCTGACACGAGGCTAATTTCATCATGTGATCCTCTGCCCTACACTAGAACAACCTTTTGAGATTGCTATTGCTAGCTTTTCAGTGAGTGGCGATTTGCAACTTGTGCCTGATGGAAATCACCAAGATTTCGACGGGGGCATCGATTTTTGACTCTTTTTATTGGTTTTCCCGAATGCAAAAGCAATCGAGCGTCATTTGGATTGTGGCAATGTCAGCGTTGTTGCTCCTGTTCCATCAAGATTTCTGGCTTTGGAATAACGCAACGTTAGTTTTCGGAATTTTTCCAATCGGTCTCTTTTGGCATCTTTGCATCTCCATCGCTGCCATGATGGCTTGGACCTATGTAACGATCTGGTGTTGGCCATTTCAAAATGTTGATTCAGTCGAGGTTCATACCGACCAATCTTGGGATGGCGATCGAGATTCTTCTGAACCCCAAAACAATGGTTCTCTTTCGGGAGAAGAAAAGTCATGAATCCAGGATCAACTCAACTCATTGTCATACTTGGCTACTTAGCTTTACTGCTAGGACTAGGTGTACTTTCGAATCGCTTATTTCGGGGCACGAGAGCTGATTATCAGGTTGCGAGCCACTCAATCGGTCCATTCTTATTGCTGATGAGCTTATTCGGCACCACGATGACTGCCTTCGCACTGGTGGGCAGCACGGGTCAATCTTTCCGCGAGGGAATTGGTGTTTATGGAATGTTGGCGAGCAGTAGTGGGATCGTCCACTCACTATGCTTCTTCTTGATCGGCGTCAAAGTATGGACCATTGCACGGCGACACGGTTACACCACGCAAATCGAGTTTTTTCGAGATCGCCTTGATAACGATTTGATTGGTTTACTGCTGTTTCCCATTCTTGTTGGTTTGGTGATTCCGTATTTGTTAATCGGAGTTGTCAGCAGTGGCGGAGTGATTCAAGCAATGACGGCCGGTTTCGCACCGGATTGGACAATGTTTCAAAGTTTCCAAGCCGACAACACGATTAACCCTGCGACGCATGGTGGTGTGCCACCCTGGTTGGGATCGCTGGCGATCTGTTTGGTTGTTTTGACTTATGTTTTCTATGGAGGAATGCGCGGCACCGCTTGGGCCAACGCTTTTCAAACAGCGATCTTCATGGTCTTGGGGGTGGTGACTTTCTACACCATTGCAAATCAGCTCGGTGGAAAAGATTCGTTTTGGGAGAACCTTCAGTACTTGGGTTCCACCATTCCAGAGTCACACTCGACTCGGCAGAACATGGGCAAGGGTAAGTTTTTGATGTACCTGCTGATTCCGCTATCCGTTGGAATGTTTCCCCATGTGTTTCAGCATTGGATGACCGCAAAAAGTGCTGACTCATTCAAGATCCCGGTGATCTTTCATCCGTTATTCATCATGATCGTTTGGGCGCCTTGTGTTCTGATTGGTGTATGGACATTCGGGCTCTTTTCGTCGCCTGACTTGCAGCCTGGGGGCCCTCCCTTACCGACTCTTCCGAACGGATTGGTCGATGCGAATAAGATTCTTCCATTCTTGGTGAAGACGCAAACGGGAGCTTTGTTGGGAGGTTTTCTGGCGGCGGGAATTCTGGCGGCAATCATGTCAAGTTTAGACAGCCAGTTTTTGTGTTTAGGAACAATTTTTACCAATGATATTGTCACCCATTATCTCGGGAAAAACCGTTTAAATGATCAGCAACAAGTCATGCTGACGCGAGCTTTTATCGTGGCAATTGTGGCGGTCACTTACTTGTTGAGCTTGGGAAATGTTCGCAGTGTTTTCGCCATGGGAGTCTGGTGCTTTAGCGGTTTCACTGCTCTTTTCCCACTAGTCGTAGCAGCACTCTATTGGCGAGGTTTGACAGCAGCAGGCGCGATCGCGTGCGTGATCGCCGCGATTACCACTTGGTCTTATCTGTTCTTTCGCGGCTTGCAGGTGCCAATGTCTGAGGGCGGCTTGAGTGCATACATGGTGACATTTCCACTTGGTCAGCAAATCATTGAATTGAAACCCGTGGTGGTAATGTTGCTCGTTTCAACCATTGTGATGTTCTTGGTTTCTTCCATCACACCGAAACCTCGCCAGCAGGTGCTCGATAAGTTCTTTTAAAGAGAGCTATTCGATTAGCCATCACGTGTCACGAATCAGTGCATAGAAAAAGGCAGGTAAACCAGTTGGTTTACCTGCCTTTTCGATTGATCTGAAGTTGGGTGAACTCAATTCCCGAATGGGTTGGCACCACCAAATGGATCGTTTCCAGCTCCGAATGGGTCATTGCCCGCGGGAGCCGCCCCACCGAAAGGGTCGTTGCCAGCAGCGGGCGCATTACCACCAAATGGGTCGTTATTAGTGGTGGGAGCAGTTGTCGCTGGAGCAGCTGTTGCTTCACCAGCAAAAGGATCGTTCATTGCGTTTTTGAGAGCGTCGTTATCAACAACACTAGCCGTTCCGCTGGCGGCGTCTGCAGCAAAAGGGTTGCGAATATCAGACGGAATGGGTGGTGGAGTGATTCCGGGGCCCGCGACGATCGGTTCCGTTGAAGGGGTTTGCGATAGTTCACCGTATCTCACTTCGGATCTTTTCATGGCCGCCTCAAACGCAGCAAGCTTGGCTGACTGTCGAATTGTTTCAAGCTGCACACGCCCGGCACCCTGGAATCGTAAAAGCGATCGACCGATCGACCGATTGACCCTTGAGTTTGCCTCGATCTCTGCGCCTTTTTCCCAATCGGTTACAGCCGCTTCGGTTTTGCCTTGCTTGAAAGCAATCATGCCACGGAAGTAGAAAACACGAGGATCCTCTAGACCATGTTCAATTGCTGAAGAGAACAAATCGTCCGCTTCTTCGTGATTACCTAGATAGAAAGCGTGGATCCCACGCCCAAACATTTCCGAGAGTAGCACTGGATTTTCCGAAGCTGACGAGTGACTCGTGCTACCGAGAATCAATCCAGTTAATGCGATGGTTAACGCTAAATTCTTCATCATGTTCGCTTCCTTCCCCTGACGTGACCCTAAGTGTGTCACCTTCTGCGTGACGACACCTGATTAAGTCTATCGGCAAGATGATGATCAAAATCCGATAAACCCTCGTAAAGTGACCCTTAACTCTAATCGTCACCCTTCTTGCCGGCAACGATTTTCTCTGTTGCTCGATGTTGTTGTTGGTTTCTTGGTTTTCTCGCTAATGATCTCGACATGGTCCGATCAGCCCGCACCTCGGGATAGCTCAGTAGAGGGGTTTTTTGGTACGGAGGATTCCGATCACCTGGTTATCCACAAATCCATCCGCCGCCAAGAACTCGCTCATTTTCATAGATGACGGCAGCTTGCCCAGGAGCCACTGCTAATTCGGGTTGCTTAAACTCAACGCGAAAACGCGTGAAATCTCCCTCCGAAATCATGACACGTCCTGGTTTGGGGGTTCCGTTATATCGGATCTGAATTCCCACCTCGGACGGAATCTGACTGGGATCAATTAACCAGTTTGCTTCATCGGCGTCGAAATCGAGACGTGCCAAATGATTTTTGGTGCCGACGACCACATTATTGGTCTCTGGCTCGATGCGTACCACAAAGATTGGTTCCCCCAAAGCGATCCCAAGCCCCTTTCGCTGGCCAACGGTGAAAGCTTCGTATCCTTGGTGTTGCCCAACAATTTTCCCGTCAGTGGTCGTGAAGTTACCGGCGGTGTCGGCCGATTTCTTGGGCGCTTTGGCCCTGACAAAATCACTGTGGTGGCCCTGAGTTACAAAACAGATTTCTTGACTGTCCCGCTTTCCGGCAACACCCAGGCCAAGATTTTCTGCAATCTCTCGAATTTTCGGTTTCTCATATCCTCCAACGGGTAGCAACATCCTCGCAAGTCGATCGCGGCGGATTCCAAACAGCGCGTACGATTGATCTTTTTGAGAATCGCGACCACGTCGGAGCTCAAATGATTCTCCCAGATTTGTTTCCACCGAATCCGTGTTTTGCCGCTGAGCGTAATGTCCCGTAGCGACAAAATCGGCGCCGATGTCGTCGGCATAGTCAAAAAGGCGTCCAAATTTGATCCAATGGTTGCACTTTACGCATGGGTTGGGTGTTCTGCCTGCGAGGTAGTCGTCGACGAAATAATCAACAATGCGCCGGAAATCGCTTTGCAGGTCCAGTGCGTAGAAGGGGATTCCCATCTTTAGCGCGACCCGTCGGGCATCCGCGGCATCCGAAGCGGTGCAGCAGCCTTGTTTATGATCAGCTCGCTTGGATAGCAGTTGGTTTGATGATTGCCCCGCCGGGCGTTCCAAAATGGGCAAACCGCTTTTCTGACCGGCGGCGCCTGAATCCACACTGCAAGCTTGACTGGATTCTTCACCGTGGCGCATGAAAACACCGATGACTTCGTGACCTTCTTCGAGCAATAGATGAGCTGCGACACTCGAATCGACGCCTCCACTCATCGCTAGAACCACGCGTGCCATGTATATTCCAACTAAGTTGTTTTCGAGTAATAACGACGATGCAACTGAGTAGCCAAGCCAAAATCTCCCACTGCGATTTCTTTTCCCGCGAACAACACCGATCTTTGACGACCTTGTTTTTCTGGAATCATAAAGATTTCGCTCCCCCTAATATACGCATGGAGTCCAGATCGAGAATGGATGCAGAAGCACTTTCCCGCAGCAAAGAGATACAAGCTCGCCTTCAACAATTAGGAGACTCTCTTTGACTACTCTGGCAAGAACACTCGAATTAAGCAAATTGAATCGTTAATGGGAGAGGCCGGATTTTGGGATGACAATGAATCCGCACAACGCGTTGTTGCCGAATTGAAGGGCTTGAAAATAGTCGTTACTCCAATGACGGACCTGACAAACTCGGTGGAAGATCTCGAGGTTCTCTTCGAGATGGTTGAAGAGGATCCATCTGTACTCGCGGAAGCGGAGTCAGAGTTGGGGCGTCTGGAAAGCCTATTGGACGACCTCGAGCTCAAGGCACTATTAAATGGTGCCAATGACGCCGCCGGAGCAATCCTCAGTATTAATGCTCGCGATGGCGGAACCGATGCGAATGACTGGGCTGACATGATGCTTCGCATGTATTCGGCTTGGGCAGTGAACACTGGTTATTCGATCGATCTTTTGGATCGTCAGGAGAATGAAGAGGCGGGTATCAATCATGCTTCCATCGCAATCCGTGGTCCTATGGCTTACGGCTATTTGAAGGGAGAAGAAGGAATGCACCGTCTGGTGCGCATTAGCCCTTTCAATAGTGAAGGAAAGCGACAAACCAGTTTTGCGGCGGTCAGCGTATCACCCGAGGTAGACGATTCTATTGAAATCGATATCCAAGAAAAAGATGTGCGAGAAGATCGATATCGAGCTGGCGGAGCTGGGGGTCAGCATGTCAACAAAACAGACAGCGCGATTCGATTGACGCACTTTCCAACCAACACGGTGGTGCAATGCCAGAATGAACGCAGCCAACATCAGAATCGTGCAACTGCTTGGAAGATGCTACGCGCGAAAATGGCGCGTATTGAAGAGGAACGTCGGGAAGCTGAAGATGCGAAAAAATACGAGACACAAGCTCGGACGGGATTCGGTTCGCAGATTCGCAATTACTTCCTTCATCCTGACCAACGAGTGAAAGATGCTCGAACTGGTCACTACGTTGGTAATTTCAACAGCGTGATGGATGGGCGAGAACTTCAAGGATTCTTTGATGCTTTCTTGAGGCTAAAAGCCGGAAAGACTAATCCTAGTTAGATCTCGGTTGCTCCATGCAGCGGACGAATCCCCCGTCATCATGGCTGTGGTTCCGTGATGACGGCTTGGATGGTTGCCACTTGTTGATATGGAAAACGGATTGCCATCCCGCTTGGTGAAAGTGAACAAAAGCCAGCGGTGAATCCGTTATCCCATTGAGATGATTGTGATGTTTTCTAATTCGATGGGGCTGCATCAATCAATCAACGTTTTCTATTCCCAACCGCGTCTTTTTTAGTGGTTCGCTGGCGGTTCATCGTTGGCTTTTTTTGGGATTCTAAGTTTCACACGATCACTGATGATGATCGGTACCTCACCGGTGTGTTTTTTGAGACGATCATTTGTGTTTGAATCAGATTTTTGGGTGGGTAGCTTCATCGCTTGATGGGCCATCTGACTCAAGCTTTCCTTCGCTTCGATGATTTCCGCCAGTTGCTCCGTCAGTAGATGGTTGCGACGGATTTGTTGCTTCAGTTCTTCCTTCTGTTCCAAATCATCAAGCTTTAACTGCGTTAGCTCATTTCGATCCGACTGAGTCTGTTCTCTGATCGCATTCAATTGTTGACAGTTTTTCTTTAAGCTTTCTGCTAGTTTCTCTTGAGCATGGCAACTGTTAGTTAAGAGATCTTGGGTTTGTCGCAATTGGATCCTGCGTTTTTTCAGAACCACTTTGGCAAGTGCGAAGCGGCCTTGTTCGTTCGAAGTACTCGGGCTGTTTTTTTGAGGATTTCGATACGACAAGAGATTCCCGAAGATGATTCCCGCGAGAAAAAACAGTGATGCGGAGATGATAGGAATGCCAATAGTTTCCAGCATCGGTCGTTTCCGGTGTCAGTAGTTTTCTAGATCAGGTTCCGATCCCAACTACTCGTGCGTACCAAAGAAATGAAATGGCGTCGACCGTAATTTGGTCAATTGTTTTGGTCATGTCAGGTTTGGTGGCGAGTTGGACGACTGAATGGATAGTGATCGTTAGATGTCGTGAAACTTCAAGTTTCCGGCTGAATCTTGATCACGATTCCCTTGAAGGCAGGAGTGCGACTGGACGGATCAGCCTGACGGGGGATCAGAACATTTGCTTCTGGGTAGTACATCAGCGCATTGCCGGCGCGTATTTCCTCAAACGATCGAACACGAATACCTCCCAAAGATCCCGTATCTGTCTTTACAGTCACCCGCTGGTTGTGTTGAAGCTGAAAACGCTCAACGTCAGACGGATTGATTAAAACCACGTCTCGTCCATCCTGGTTCCGATACAAATCCTCTTCTTCATAGACCACTGTGTTGAACTGCCCTTCACTTCTGACGGTCATTAGCCTGAGTTCACCAGCGGATGTTCCTTTTAGGCTGGGTAGAGGGTGGACATGCATCTGCGCTTTTCCGTCAGGCGTTGGAAAGGTGGGTTGATGAAATGTTCGACCACTGATTTGAAACTCTTTTTTTGATTCGCCGATTCCGGAGATCTGGCTATAGCCCGGCACGACCGATCCAATCCATTGTCGCACTCGATCGGGACTACTCATGGATTCCCAGTCAATTTTAGATTGTGTTCCTTCGAGCCGGCAGCCGATGTTGGCCACGACTTCCAGTTCACTTTTTGGACCCATCAATCGACTTGGCCCTCCATCACTGAGTCGGACAAAATTAAACATCGATTCTTGTGTGGTTGGCGCCGGTTCTTCGTCCCGAGCTAAGACGGGTAGAATGTAGGTCTCTTCGGCAAGTCCGTGGAAATGTCCCGTGTTCAGGGTGGTGTTCAACATGACTGACATTTTCAGACGTGAAAGTCCTTCGGCAGCATAAGAAGAATCAGGATTTGACCCATAGAGATTGCCACCAAGGAATACCCCAACATCCATTTCCTTGTCGTGTGCAGCCTCGATGCAAGCGAGAGTGTCTTTGCCCTGCATTGTTGGAAGTTCAAGTGAAAGTTTTTTTTCTAATTCTTCAAAGATGGCTTTCTTCAAAGAGGGTGTGACACCGACGCTACCAATTCCCTGAACGTTGCTGTGTCCGCGAATGGGCATCAAACCCGCCGATGGCTTCCCCACCATTCCCCGACAGAGAGCAAGGTTTGCGATCGACTGAACATTTTGTACTCCGTGCGTGTGGTGCGTGATCCCCATGGTCCAAGCAAAAACACAACGGTTTGATTTTGCGTACACGTCAGCGAGCGACTCAATTTCTTCGCGACTCACACCGCTTTTATTTTCTATCTCTTCCCAACTGAGTCCACGTGCGGATTCCATCCATTGCTCGTATCCGTTGCAATGATTGTTCAGGAAGTCGAGGTCGACTGCGCCACTTGCATTCAAGCATTTTGCAATTCCCCACAGAAGTGCTAAGTCGCCGCCTATGTGTGGTCGTACATAATGAGTCGCGATTTTGGTTCCGAATAGCAAAGAGCGAGGGTCGCTGGGAATTCGAAATTTCACCAGCCCGGTTTCGCGAACCGGATTGATGACAACTACTTTCCCACCGCGCCGCCGCACGTGCATTAAGCTTGTCATGAGTCGGGGGTGATTGCTGGCTGGGTTACCACCAATCAGGAAGACACAGTCGGCATTTTCGAGATCTTCAAGCAAGATGGTCGCGGTGCCAGATCCGATGCTTGATTGCAGACCAACGCCGCTGGCTTGATGACAGTAATAACTGCAGTTGTTGACGTGATTGGTACCAAAAAGACGAGCGAGTAATTGAAGTGAAAAACCGGCTTCATTACTGCTGCGTCCGCTGAAGTAAAAGAAGCTTCGGTCGGGTGCTGTGTGGTTGAGTTGACTTGCAATGCTGTGAAGTGCTTCCTCCCAGCCAACAGGCTCGTAATACTTTTTCCCTTTCTGGAATCGCAGGGGTTGTGATAATCGTCCCAATTTTTCGAGTTGGCGTGGGCTGTAATGCTTGAGTTCATCGACTGAATGAGTTCTCCAGAAATCTGGCGAAATTGCCGGCTGCATGTCGGCAACCATCGCCTGAAGGCTTTTTTTGCAGACTTCCGGGAATTTCCCCCGTTCATTGACCATTCCACCTTTTTGGCCACCCATCCCCAGCGCGCAGGTCTTACACGCGTTGCGGGAACGCATGGCTCGATAAAGTTTCAGCAGTCCACCCGCTTCACGGCTCTTTTGAAAGGTGTACTTAATCGCTCTGAATCCGCCGCCACTCCGAACTTTCATTGTTTGAACCTCAATCGAATTCAGAATTCTTCCCATCGAGTTATCGAGCCAAAACATCTTCTCGTTTCGGAAACCTTGAAGTTACCCGATGACTCGCACAATGAGCGTTACGATGACCCATGAAGATCTATCGCCAAGATGGATTCTTGTGCGTCAGCAACCGGCGATAATAAGGCAGAATAAGTGATCTTATGAAAACACGCTCCTGCCTTCAGGTAGCGACACAACGGCTCTACCGAGCAGTTAAAGGACCGTTGAATCGAGCGTAGCCGGGGAGATGGTTTTTGCCAATGCCTCGACTTCCTTTGATCCATCCCAGTGGACGATTCTTGAATAAAACAACAGCCCAATCTTTAATCTCTGTCGCGATGGTTTGACCCTGCAGGAAATCATTCGCAAGTTTTTCATCAACATCAACATGTTGAATTGGTAAGGCCGAAACGCAACGGCGCAATGCTCCAAAGTGGGCAGGTTTCCAAGTGTTACCAGTTCGGTAGGCGAGTTCTGGTCCACCACATGCTATTTTTTCGGTCCATTCAGGTGCGTTGCTTGGCCACGCAACTAGGTTGGCACTTGTCTGTTTGAACCGCAGATCATCCATTCCGTTTTCATACCAGGTCGACAATTCTACCAGCGGCTTTTCTCTTGACCTTTTGAAGCGATGAATCGTCTGGGGTAAATGTTCGGATTGGATTTGCATGGATCCGGCAAATGCGCCTGCACATTGATGTTGATGGGGCCAAAGCCGATAGCAACCGTCTGCCGACTGATAGTCCCTCAAGCGACTGCATTGAGTGGTTTCAGCGACTCCGACTGAGAGAAGTCTTTCGATTTGTGCCTCGTTCTCCGAATAAGCAAAAGTGCATGTGCTATAGACGAGTTGACCACCTGATTTTAGTAGTTTTACTGCTGCGTCGAGGATTCTCCTTTGTCGAGCCGCGCTGTGTTCGATTTGTTGATCTGAGAATGCCGAGCGACTTTGCTTGCCCCGAGAAAACATTGCTTGACCACTGCAGGGAGCATCAATGAGAACTAGATCAAATACTCCTGCGAGCCTGTCAGCGAGTTGATCTGGATCCAATGAAGAGATGGCATAACGGTCGGATCCGGTTCGAGCCAAGTTCACTGCCAGCGGTGCGACTCTCGATCGGATCACTTCGTTGGCCAATAAAAAACCATTGGTTCCCGACAAATGCTCCAGTAACGCTGACGCTTTTCCGCCCGGAGACGCGCAAAGGTCACACACTTGAAGCTTTGTTTTGGCTTTTTTTTCTGCATTTGCGACCGCTAAAGCCAAAAGTGAACCCGCATCTTGAACGAAATAATTAGCAGTGGCATAGTCCAGTGTGCGAGTGGGTCTCGCCGATGGACTGCTTGGTCGAGCACCCAATTCGTACCAAGGTATTTCATCACATTGGAAAGGAAGTGAATCGGAAGGAATTTCAGCGCGTCGGCGGATGATGTTACCAAATGCTGAATGGAGAGACCTGGTGAAATCTGCAATTGATCCTGGCGCCGAAATCTCGCCGAGTAATCGTCTGACATCGGCTTCCTCGAGAGACTTTCTTTTTTGCTGCTTCATCTTCGTTTTGTTCTCCAACGCAGCACTGATACCGCCGTGGCCAACACCCCCGCCAAGATGAGTGGAGATGTAAATGTGAACATGATGAAAATGATATGAGATAAGCGACCGCTGCCCTGATCACCTGTTGATACTTGGTTGGAGACTAGTGAATTGAGTTCATTCTGAATCGCGTCGACTCGCGAAGCATAGAAAAAACCGGCAGACATCATGGAGAAGACCAGCATCAACAGCAACATTGATCCGATACCGATTTGGAATCTATTTTGTTTCATTGAATGCGATCCAAAAATTGATTCCCTCAAGATGTCCCTAAATGGTGATCACCATCACGATTGATTTGGTTGTCTGGTTAAGTTACCAAAAAGCGAGTCATCCTTCATTGAGGTTCCGCTTGAATAACTGTCTTTGCTGTTCATAGAGAACAATTCCAACAGTGGTGGCCAGATTGAGGCTACGCACCGACGTCGATGTGGGCAATCGAACAGATCGATCATTCTTTGGATCAAGGATATTGGACGGTAGTCCAGAGCTTTCGCTTCCAAAGACAAACACATCCTGAGATTTGAATTCAACGTCCCAGATGGTCCTTTCCGCAAACTTTGAGAAGAAGAACATCCGTCTCGGAGCCAGTTCTGAAACCAGATTGTCCCAGTTGGAGGCGAGGGCAAAGTCCAGATGTTGCCAATAATCGAGGCCAGCACGTTTCAGTTTGGTGTCATCGATCTGAAAGGAGGCGGGCTGAACAATCCATAGTTTTGCACCCACTGCGACACAGGTCCGACCAATGTTTCCGGTATTTTGTGGTATTTCTGGCTGGTAAAGCACGACGTGGGCCGGCGGTAATCCCCTGCCCTGCAATTCTTTAAAATCGCTATCATGTTCACGCGTGGTTTTGTGCTGCACTGTTTCTCCTTGTTCTGCTCAGGTATTGGACGTAGAGGGTTGCGGATGCTTTGGCTCGCGTGGGAAAATCACGACGCTTCTGCACCACTGGGTGTACAGACTTTTCGCGATGCCGTCGAACTCCTCTCATGTTCTCTTGCCCTCCGTTTTTGATTCATGCCAATCCAAGTCACCTGCCCAAAATGTTTCAAACGGTTTCAGGTCAGCGAGAAGTTTGCTGGAAAAACCGGTCCGTGCCCGAACTGCAAAAACCAGATTAAGGTACCAGAGACTTCCGAGGAGGTCGTCATCCATGCACCGGATGATGATGCACCCAAGGATCGGTCTGGTCAGAGTGTCTTGAAGCCATTGATGCGTCAAGAGACGGATGTGACTCGCAAGGGATTTCTTTTCACGAGCGTAGCGGTGCTGTTTGCCGTTGGGGCGGCATTGGCCTTTCGTTTTAATTTCGCTGACGGGCCACCCAATTGGGCCGTCATTTTAGGTGCCTTGTTTCTCGGTCCACCACTGGTTTGGTCTGGCTATTCGTTTGTGCGTAATTCGGAACTCGCGCCCTACGTCGGTTCAGAGCTTCGAAATCGGGTGCTGATTTTATCGTTGATTTTGGCTGCCTTATGGTTGGTGTACGCACTAATTCCCAGTTACGTACTCGATCTCGAAGCAGCTTTTGAAATGTCTTATTTAACGTTCGGCATTATTTTTTGCATAATGGTCGCGATGGGCGCAACAGCATCCGTGCTCACCTTTGAGTTGGAGTTCTCAGAGGGTTTAGCACATGCGGGGCTATACTTGCTTGCCACGATGGCCTTGGCAGTTCTCAGCGGGATAACACTCGCCACCGCCGGATAATCGATCCCGCGAAATTGCGATGCTCACCATACAAACACTTTCGCATTCCTGGTAGGAAAATGCTTCCTGAAGTTAAAGCTTTGCATCAAACCGAATCCCTGGTTCGCATTCCTCCGTCTCAAGATGTGCCCATTACACATCGAGTTCGCCGATTGCTTGATACCGATCCCATGCGTCGCCTTAGCTCAATCAGTCAATTGGGAATGGTGGCGTTGGTTTATCCCGGCGCGACCCATTCTAGATTTGAGCATTCGTTGGGCGTTTACCATCATGCGTTGCAGGTGTTGGCAAGATTTACGGGGGATCAGGTTTTTGACTCGATGGTGTCCAGTCGCATGGCCGAAGCATTTCTTGTTGCTTCGTTGGTTCACGATCTCGGGCATTGGCCGTTTTGCCATCCAATCGAGGATATGCAGCTGACGGGCATTGAAGCCCACGAAACAAGGGTTCGCGAATGGTTTCAATCAAGCGACTTGGCAGATTGTCTGGAACATGACTGGGATTGTGATCTCGATGATGTGGTCGCAATCTTACATCCAGGATTGCAACCGGAGCGGAATCAAGACGATGGAAACCGTTTTCTCGTTAGTTGCTTAAGTGGGCCGGTTGATATCGACAAGCTTGATTATCTGCATCGAGACAGTCTGCATGCCGGGGTGCCTTATGGTCAAAATTTCGACAGAGGTCGTTTGATCAAGTCGTTGTGTATTCACCCGAAAACGGGGGAGTTGGCAATTGGCGAGAAAGGTAAAACCGCTGCAGAGATGATGGTGTTTGCCAGATATGTCATGTTTAGTGAGGTGTACTGGCATCATGCCGTGCGATCCGCCACAGCCATGTTGCAGCGTTCAGTTTTTCTTCTGCAGAATCGAGTGGACCTTCCTATTTCCTTGCGTCTCATTGACGCTGAATGGATTTCCATGTTGAAGCGAGCTGCCGAGGGTAGCGTGGCTGAGCCATTAGTTGATGGCTTATTTGGAAGTCGCCGAATGCTTTACAAACGTGCCGCGGAATTCAACGTCTTGGAGGGATCTGACATTCATCAGGCCTTTGCAAGGCGACCTTATTGGTGGTTGGTTGCTTGCAGTGAAAAACTGGCTGAGCAAGTAGCCAAGCGAACGGGCACAGCGATTCATGCCGCCGATCTTCTCATTGACGCTCCTCCTTCTAAGCTGGAGGTTGATATCGATATCGATGTCGTGCATCGTGATGGTGAGGTTCGCTCATTACGCGATGTTTCGCCAGTGGCCTCAGCACTTGCTGATAATCAATTCGATAATCATGTCAAACGGGTCAGGCTGTTTATCCGAGAAGACCTTCTGGGTGAACTGCGCACCAAGTTGACAGTTAGCCAATGGGCGGAAGAAATTCTTCATGCCAGCCAATCCCTTGAGAACGAGTTAGTCTGAAGCCATGTCCGGTCGAATAAAATTATTAATTTGCGAAGACGCAAAATCTACGTCGAGTGTTGTTGCGCAGTATTTCGCTGATGCGATGGTTCAGAATCCAAACATCGTCTTAGGATTAGCAACCGGTGGAACTCCCGTCCCTGTCTACGAAAAACTCGTGAGCAAATATCGAGCAGGTGATCTTAGTTTTTCGGAGGTTACCACTTTTAATCTGGATGAATATGTCGGATTGAACCCGGAACACTGTCAGAGCTATCGTTATTTCATGCAGGAAAATCTATTCGACCATGTTGATATTTCTGAGAAGCAAACTCATGTCCCGGATGGTGTGGCAGAAGATTTGAAGAGTGGTTGCCTGCATTACGAAGCAGCCATTGACCGCGCGGGTGGGATTGATTTGCAATTATTGGGAATTGGCGAAAATGGCCATATCGCCTTCAACGAACCGGGAGCTTCGGCAAGTAGCCGCACCAGTGTTGTTGATCTAACCAAGGAGACGATCGCAGCAAACTCCCGCTTTTTTGAGGCAATCGGAGATGTTCCGAAAACGGCTGTGACGATGGGGATCGGCACGATCCTTGAATCAAAATCAATCGTTTTGATGGCGACCGGTGAGAACAAGGCAACGGCTTTGGCTCGGGCACTTGATTCCAATCCTGGACCTGATTCTCCGGCTTCCTATTTGTCTCAAGCCCGCGATGTGACATTCATTATCGACCGTTCCGCTTCGCAGCATTTATCAGATGAAACTTTGAAAAAAGCTGATTGCATTTAGTTAAAACATTCAGCCCGAAATGGAATGTCAAGTGGTGCAAACAGGTACCTTGTATTCAGTCTCAATATTTCATTGTCGAACCCTAGGTAAGAATTGAATCGATGACCTTCGCTGGCTCAACACCGGTCAGTCTCATGTCCAAGCCTTGGTAGGGGTGAGTGAAGCGTTGGTGGTCAATGCCGAGTAAGTGAAGCATTGTGGCGTGCAGATCACGAACATGCACAACGTCTTCGACGGCATGGTAACCAAGTTCATCAGTTGCCCCGTGGCTGTATCCACCTTTGACCCCTCCACCGGCAATCCACATTGAGAATCCTTTGATGTGGTGGTCACGACCAGCGCCTCCTTTACCTTGATACATCGGTGTGCGACCAAACTCTCCGCCCCAGACAATCAAGGTTTCGTCCAGCATTTTTCGTTGCTTCAGATCTTGAATTAATGCCCAAGTCGGTTGATCAGTCAAGCCACAGCACACCTTCATGTACTGCTTCAGACCGCCGTGATGATCCCAACCACGGTGATACAGTTGGATGAATCGAACGCCACGTTCTGCAAGTCGGCGCGCCAGCAGGCAATTTGATGCATAAGATCCGTCTCCTGGTTTTGCGCCATACAAATCAAGTACGTGTTGTGGTTCATCAGAAAAATCAGCCAGCTGAGGCACTGACTTTTGCATCCGGAATGCCATTTCGTAGGTGGCGATACGGGTCTCAATTTCAGGGTCTTGCGTCGTTGCGTAACGTCTTCGGTTTAATTCACCGATGGTATCGATGAGTTTTCTTTGTCGCGAATCCGTTACACCATTGGGAGGAGTCACATAGTTCACCGGTGGACCGCTGCCATTGAACTCAACACCTTGATAAAGACTCGGTAAAAACCCGGAGGACCATTGCCTGGATGCGATCGGCTGAGGGTTCCGCCCACCAACACTTGTTAAGACAACAAAACCGGGTAGTTCTTTACTTTCACTGCCAAGTCCATAAGTTACCCATGAACCCATCGAGGGTCGGCCACTGATTGCGGTACCGGTGTTGAGAAAGGTATGAGCCGGGTCATGATTAATTTGTTCCGTGACCATTGATCGAATCACGCACAGGTCATCGGCCATTCTCTGGTGATAGGGAAGAAAATCACTGATCACCTGTCCGCTTTCACCGTAGCGACCAAATTTTGTTAACGGGCCCTGGCATTTCAATTCTTTGCCTTGCAATTGTGCAATGGGTTGTCCTGCTGTGTAGGACGCCGGCATTGCCAAGCCATCTTGTTTGGCTAGTTCCGGTTTTTCATCAAAGGTTTCCAAATGCGATGGTCCGCCTGCCATGCAAAGGAAGATGACACGCTTAACCTTGGGCGGAAAATTTGGAAGATCTGCTGACCGTGTCGGTGTCTCCCCCGACGTTGTCTTTTCTCCCAGCAGAGAATGACATGCGACAGCACCCAAGCCGAACCCCGTGTTTCTGAGGATGCTACGTCTGGTGTGGTTTTCTGATTGGTGGTTGTATTGAATTGTCATTTTTTTCACCATCAATTCCGTGTTACCGTTTCATGCAGATTTAAAATCGCACGGGCGACACCCGTCCAAGAGGCGATTTCTGCAATCTGTTTTTGATTCGATACCGAGTCACCTTGGATGGCCGCAACCAAGGTTGCAGCTTCGTCTGCATGTTTTGCGTAGTGATCACGTTGATCGTGTAATAATTCCTCCAGTATCGTCACTTCTTTGGAATCTGCTCTTCGTGCGGTTGCTAATTCAAATGCAAACTGAATCCGTTGCTTATCATCGTCCAGATATTCTCGTATGATTCGAGAGGCTAACGCCGCGGCTGCTTCAACCATCGATGCATCATTGAGCATCACTAAAGCTTCCAAGGGTGTATTAGAAACACTTCTTAGTGCGACACATTCTTCTCGACTGGGTGCATCCATCGCCTTCAACATTGGGTGCAAGAATTGTCTCTGCCAGTGGACATACAGTCCTCGGCGGTATTGATCCGATCCACGATCAGGTACATACACCCGTTTTGGGAAATTCAGATGGCGATAATATCCGGTGGGCTGATGAGGCTTGACGCTCTTGCCACCAAGCTCATGAGATATCAACTGACTGATTGATAAAGCCGCATCCCGAACCAATTCGGCGGGTAGTCGATACCGAGATTGACGGGCAAACAAGAGGTTTCTCGGGTCTGATGAAACAGTCCCTGTTTCGATGTGAGAGCTTTGACGGTAGGAACGGGTGAGTGCTAAACGACGAAGGAAGCGTTTTGTGCTCCATTGCGTCTCATTGAGAAAGTTCGCGAGATGATCCAGTAAATCTGGGTGATTTGGCGGTTCACCTTGCCCTCCAAAATCTGCAAGTGACGGACTGATGCCTTGACCGTACATCATTTGCCAGTAACGGTTCGCGAAAACACGAGCGGTGAGCTGACCGATTCCATCATCACGGTCGAATAACCAATTTGCCAAATCCAGGCGATTTGCACGGTCACGGTCACTTTGAATTTGTGGCAGAAACTCGGGTACCTCTGGCATGACTAAAGGACCACTTTTATCCAACCAATCACCTCGTGGTAAAATGCGAATGGACCTAGCTGATTTGGTTTTGGTGACCATCGTGAGTCTTTTCTGATTCAAAAGCCTCTGACGCTCCGCTGTCAACGACAAGTGTTTTTCTGTCAGTTTGTTCTCGATGCCTCTCTCTTCGTCGTTTGATTCGATCTTGGCGATTTCTGCGTTCAACTGATCGACGCGCGCCTGTTGCCAAGGAGCGAGCACACTGATTTCAGGTGGACGTTTTGTAGGTAATGAATTACTGCCTACAGCGAAATGGTCCTCTTCATCGATGTCAGCGAAAAATGCTACGAGTGAGTAGAAATCCTTGATCGTGTAAGGATCGTATTTGTGATCGTGGCATTGAGCGCAGCCAATCGTTGCCCCCATCCAGACGTTAGAAAAATTTCGAATTCGGTCAGCTGCGTAAATGGAGAGATATTCATCGACCTGCACCCCACCCTCGTGAGACGTTTGCAGCAATCGGTTGTATCCCGATGCGATTTCGTCATCAATAGAGGCATTGGGTAACAAATCCCCAGCGATTTGTTGTGTTGAGAATTGATTAATTGGCCGATCTTGGACCAACGAATCAATCACATAATCTCTATACGGACTTATGTTGTGATCTTGATCGCCGTGGTAACCAACGGTGTCTGCATAACGCACGAGATCAAGCCATTGGATTGCCATACGTTCACCGTATGCGGGTGATGCAAGTAAGCGGTCAACCAACTTGCGGTAGGCGGTTGGATGTTCATCATTGACGAATCGATCAATCTCTTCGAGGGTCGGAGGTAAACCGGTTAGGTCAAGTGTCAATCTTCGAATCAAAGTCCGCCGATCAGCCTCCATTGCAGGTTTCAGGGAATCGTTTTTGTGCCTGGTGCGAAGGTAGTCATCAATGGGATCTTTCGACCAATTTCCGAAATGCTGAGACGGTTTCTCTTGTTTGGTTTTTTGATAAGACCAGTGTGTTTCATATTGTGCTCCGAGATCGATCCATTTCGCGATCAGGTTAATCTGCGCATCAGTGAGGATTTTCCCACTATCGGGCGGTGGCATCAAAAGTTCAGGGTCGCCCGAGCTAATCCTCAAGAACAGATCGCTGTTTTGATGACGGTTTGGAGTGATAACCTGATGAGCCGATGCTTCATCATCGAGTCGCAAATCTGCCTTCCGATTTAACGAATCAGGGCCGTGGCAAGCAAAGCATGCATTAGACAGAATCGGTCGGATTTGTTGATTGAAATCAATCGTTTCATCTGCTGATGCGGATGTCATTAGCAGCCCCAAAAAAAACGTGAACGCAGTGCTGGCTAAATTAGGTTTCATAGACATTCTGGAGGTGCAAGCGTGTGTTGCGTTGAGCTAGAAACAAAGATTGATAAAACCAAGTGAATTGTTCATGGTTTGATTTCGATCTTATCTTACAGCGTATTTAGGTCGCGGGGTAAACGTATGATCTGTCAGTTAAGGCCCACTCGCATGTTCCGACGATGAATCAAAATGCATTCAGAAAATTCACCATACTTTTTAAATTCCTCCATCGCGATCAAATTAATTAAAAAATTGGTGACGTTACCTGTCTGATGGGCATGTAATCACGCAGGTTATCGTGAGACGAACCGGATTGTTGTTGCTAACAAATCATCATGAGGTCTCAATAACAAAACACGTTGCCCTGCTTGGTCTCAACCACTTTGGTTAACTCAGAAGAGAAAGGAGTTTTCAAGATCGGCGACCTAGCGTCTCACCGATTCGCTGATTAATAAAATTCTTGCTCGGAAAGTGAATTGACTGGCACCACTGTCAAGGTTGTTGATGATCAAGCAATCTCATGCTTGAAGTTATTAACGAGTGCATCGATAAACAAATGCCGGTGGTAAGTTTTTCCAAATGGTTGGACTGCGTTCAACGGTTGAGAAAATGGAACGCAGTCGCCGAGCAAAACGCTGCCCAGCAGGCATGGCTAGGCCCTGCCAATACGCAAAGGTGGCAAACTGTCCGCCTGGCTTCAGAACATCAAGCATCGTTTCCATGATCTCCGTCTGTAATTCCCCTGAAAAAGCTGCCCAGGGAAGCCCAGAGATGACAGCGTCAACGGTTTCAATGGACTGCTTCTCGCAGAGTGCTTTTACGTTGGTAACGCTATCTTGGTAAACTCTTGCATCAGGGCATCGATTTCGGGTTGCGGCTGCCATTTGTTCGCACTGTTCAATCGCGAAAAAGGTTGTTCCTGTTTTTATTTTTCCTAACACGGCCTCTGTGAATACGCCGGTGCCCGGTCCAAATTCGACCGCATTTTCGATCGTATTCCAGTCAAAAGATTCAACCATGGCACGAACTAATCCCGGTCCGCTTGGCGCAATCGCACCCACTTGCGTGGGTTGTCGTAGAAAGCTCTTGAGAAAAGTTGTTTTTTCACCCACGATAGATATCCGAAGAATCTGAAAAAAATGGTGTATAACGTTTTTTTTACCCGAACAAGTGATGCTACAGATTGGCTGTGGCGCAGAGATAATGCAAGGGTGAGAGGGGCAGGATAGGAAAATGCGTATTCCAGATCAAAGTTCCCGAAATTCCATGGGCGCCAATATGACGCCGATGATTGACGTAGTCTTCTTGTTGATCATCTTTTTTCTCGTTTCAAGCCATTTGGCAAGGCAAGAGAATCACTTTCCATTGGATTTGCCAACCGCGAAAAGTTTCGCACCTTTTGATCCTGAGCGAACAGCGCTAACCATTAGTGTTGATCGTGAGACGAACCTCCGCATTGCTGGCCGAGTGGTGAAGGTTGAGGAACTTGGTCAGGTTTTTGGAGAAGTAATTCGGGAACGTGGTGCTGCCGCAGCGCTGAGAATTCGAACCGATAACGCAGTCCAATATCGTTACGTGGAGCCCATTTTGAGAGCAGCGGCTCTTGCCGGTATTGCCGATGCAACCATTGCAGTCCAGGAGTCAAACGAATCATGAAGCTACCCAGTCATGTTCGCAGCGCCTCGATCGAGTTAAAAATGACGCCGATGATCGATGTTGTTTTTTTACTTCTGGTTTTTTTCCTATGGACCAGTAGCTTTGATTTACCGGAGTTTGATTTACCAAGCGCGATTGCCACGCCTCCAAAAGGTGGCTTAGAAAGTGATCAAGCCCCTTTGAATGTTGAGGCGTATGATGAAATCATCATACGCCTACGTTCTCAAGAGGCCAATTTAGAAATCCAATTCAATGGTGAGCCAATGGAATCACTGGATCAGTTGGCGGAAAGACTCAGCGCCATCCTTGAGCTAGGAGTTCAGCCACCGGTGATCATCGATCCTCATGAAGATCTCACCATGAACATTGCAGTTCGTGTTTATGACTTGGCTAGATTTGCGGGTGCAGATCGCGTCTTGTTTGCCGCGAGAATGGATCCTTAAATGGTGTTTCGAATCGCCTTGTTTATCCTTGTCGCCGGTCACGGCGATTACATTCGACACACCTGTGCCCAAGGCATGAAAGGTCAATCATTTCAATGGCTGGTTGGTAGGAGTACCGATGACGGAGATCTGGACTTGGTCAGAGCGTTGGTGCAAAGACAAAGATTCGATGATGCACTCGCGATTTGCTTAGGAAAAAGCCAGGAATTTCCAACAACAAGTGATCCGGCCGCAAAATGGTCGATCGAGTATTCGCGAGTACTAACTGCCCAGCAATTAAACCAAGAAGTCTTTGATGAGGAGGAAGTCAATTTGGCGATCCGCCCCATCAGTAAAATTCTTGAGGCTTACCCGAACCACGACCGCCGTTTTTTTCTGTTGGCACAGATTTATCAAACACGGAAGGATGCCGCTTTACATCTGATATCACGATCGGTGGTTCTTCCATCCAATGCGTTGCTGCGTGACCATGCAACAAGATTTACGCTTAACGTAACGCAGGAGATTGAAAAGCTGCAATCCTCGATCGGTGAACAGCGAACGCTCTTGAATTCAGAGAACACGGAGCGATCCCGGCAATTACTCGGCGAATTACAAAGGCTGCAGCAGGAACTCGTTGTCGCAATTGTCTCACTTTCCCTTCTGCAGACCGATTTGTTGACCCCAGGTAGCGACGATTTTATTGGTGCGGCGTCGCGATCGGAAAAACTTGCGGTAGAGGCATCCGGGATTCTGCCCACAGGAACAAAAGCGCGACGTGAAATTGAGCGATTGCGTCTTGAAGCTTTGCTGCGAATGGAGCAGTACGCAAAAGCCGAATCGATATTCAAATTATTAAGATTATCGATCGCCGAGCAGGAAACGGGAAAGTGGACTGCTTTCCGTGTTCGATTGCATTTGGAACAGAAACGGACAAACGTTGCCCAAAAGGAACTGGAGTCTTTTTATCGACGGCCGATCACTGAGGTCCTTGCATCCAGTACCAACCAATCTCGTTTGTCCCTTGAAACCGACCTAGCGTTGTTGCGTTTTTTCCTGAGTCGAACTTCAAGTCAAGATGTTGCTAATTGCTTGCGGTGGATTGAGCGCCGCAATGGTCCTTACGCTCGTCGCCGAGCAGATGCTCTCGCACTCGATGTCTTTCGAGATGCTGAGGATGGTGATTCCATGAATCAAAGTCCGCAATTAATAGCTGCGAGAGGTCAGGAATACATCCGAGAGGGTAGTTTGCGAACGGGTGCAGAATTGTTGGCTGCGGCGGCAGTGATGAAGGGGCCCGATGACCAAGCTTTGCTGTACGCAGCTCAATCGGCAGCAAGTTTTTTGAAAATTGGGTCGAACGAGCTTGCACACGGTGTATTGGCGAGGGCGTCGATTGCACATCCCAACGTCAAGACCGCCGCTGCAATGCACCTTCAGTCTGCAGTGATCCAAGCTGAATCAGATCCGCAATCGGTTGATGAAATTGAATCGAGACTAGTGGAAAATTTGCGGACGTGGCCAACTTCTGAAACCTCTAACCGTGCAAGATTGTGGTTGAAAAAAATCATGACGGCGGATCATCGTCTACTTGATGTGGCTCGATTGATGACAGATCTGCAATCGAATCAGCTGACCCCCAAGTCGGTTGAAGCAATGGCTATCGCGTGGCGGGAGGTTTTTCGTGATGAAAGCCTGGTTGGCTCCGAAGTTTCAGAACAATTTCTCAGTTCCTTCCGTGAGATTGCTGACGAGCCTTCAGTGCAAAAAGTGTATACAAAACTTGCTTTGCTCTTATTAAATGCGAAACAGTTAAATCAACTTGATACTTCGTCGGTGAAATTCAAGGCAGGGGATTTTGAAAATGCTGTTCTGCGGACGCGTCGTGATCATGTGCGAGTTACGGGGCTGGAATCACCGCCGGCGGGTTGGTTGAATGATTTTTGGATTCAGGACCTAGTGGTTTGCTTACTAAAAGATGCCCAGAAGCATTCAACCATCAGGAAATTTGTCGCCGGTGAAATTTTGTCGTGGAATGACGTGGAATTGACACCGAGGCAAAGGGCGCGATGCCTTTTGTGGACCGAGGAATTTTCGCAGGCTCTCGCGGCGATTGACCAGTGGATTGAGATGGGTATCAATGACGCGGGTCGGATTGAATCCGCTGCGACACTTTTGAGCGCAAGTGACAATCAGCTGGCTAATGACAAAGCTGCGATATTATGGGACCAGTTGGCTTCTGGTATGCAACGCGGAGGATCGAAGTGGCATCAAGCGAAAATTGCCCGCATCGCTGCTCTTCGAGCCGCCGGGAAACTTGATGAGTCGGCACGCCTCGCGAAATATTTATTACTCACGGCACCCGGGTTAAATCCGGTATTACGTCAGGCTTACGAGGAAGCGTCCAAGTGATGTGTTAACAGCGAATCTATTGAGGGCGAGATTGAATGAGATGCGGTAATGGGTGAATGGTGCGATGCAAGATTTGTAATCCTGAAACATGAGCCAGGCGATCATCTCAGGCGAACGGAGGAAATCCATTTTGATTGGATGTTTGAAATCGCAGGGAGTCTGAGGACGTTCTCCACCGACTGTCTTGATCTCAACTCGGCGGGGTTAACGAAGAGCTTCTCTTGCGAATCGCTCATGGATCATCGCTTGGATTATCTGAATCTCCGTGGCGATATCGGTAGGGATTTGGGATGCGTAGTGGAAGTCGCGAGCGGAACGTTTGAGATCCTGCAAAACCAAGCAGAGCAATTGCAGGTCATCATGGAAGGTTCGGCAAATCATCATCATTTCCGAGCCAATGCCAATTTCTTGAAGGCGACCAAAGAAAGCGAGCGAGATCAATTCAACACGGCTTGGCAGTTGGATTTATCTATTTTGGATTAGCTGCTTGTTGGGAAACCACGCTGGTGTGCGAAAGACATGGGTTGGGGGTCCAGGACTCAGGTTTTTTCTTTTTGGAAGTGATTCAGGGAAACCAACACTTGCAAGCAGAAACCTCTCATTTGTTCCATCAGACAAATGAGCCATGCTGCAATGGTTGGGCGGATTTTAAAATCTAAGTCGCCCTGGCAACCAATCACGAAGTCGCTCAGCTACGCCGGGTGTCTCATCCGTTGTTGGTAGCTCCACAGGAACCCTGCTTTCCCCTTGTTGTGGAGCATTGACCAGTAACTCCCTCGCCCAATGATTTTGCAATAATTTTCCAGCTGGAAGTAAATTGCCTTGTTGCATTCCTTGGACAGACAAGAAAACATCTCGTTGTAGTTGTGCACGCTCAGCGGCAGTTGGAAATATCTCATGGATTCTAATGTCATCAATCCAGACGGTTCCGGGATGAAGGCTATCGATCGCAATGCGATAGCTTGTTAGTTCATCGATGGGTAAGCGATCGACTTCTAATACAATCTGTCTATCTGACCACTGGCCATCCACGGGAACAGGAAAGTCATTCGAAAAACGGAGCGGTTCACCATTCCTTGCTGTTTCGATTGCAACTCTGATTGATTGTTTTTGCCGAGCGCTGTTCGCATTCGCACCTCGGCAAGTCAAAGAGAGTGCGATTCTTCCAGACTCAGGAGGCTGAAGGGTTTCACTGACGAGCCAAGTGCGAGCCTTGCTGTCTTGTTCGGTCGTTAAGCAGATAGATCGTCTTCCCTCTGCTGCAACGCTGTCATCAATTCGAACGCAGCCAATGGGGTGCTGTGCATGTAACCAACCGATCAGCCCCATGTCACCCTGTTGCTCGAATCCACCATTCCTAATTCGCCCTTGCGTAGGTTTTGGGGAATGAAGTGTGCCAACTTTTTCAACAATGGTTGTCACTTTACGTTTGATTAGTTTTACAACCTCCGGTCCACCAGCAACTCGGGTGTTCCATAGTCTGATGGTGTTATCACCTGCTTTGTTGCTTCGCAGGAGCATGATTTCCCCTGCAGGAATTCGTATTCTAGAACGTGTTGGTCGCAGAACGAGGATTTCAGAGCGTTTGATTGATTCGTCTTCGGTATCACCAACGATCACCCACTCATTAGGTGAAACCGTCTCGAGGTCAACTTCAGTATCCCATGGGACGATGCTAGCCAATCGCACATGTAAGCGATTGTTGTGAACGAAAGTTTGCACTCTGGCGGTATGAGAGGATTGTGAATCAGGATCTACTTCCTTCATCGGCAACACCGGAAGCGCACAATAGGTTCGCAAATTAGTTTCTGTTAGCTGATCGGTCTGGTGATTCAACACCTGATAATCAAGAAACAGCCAGCTTGGGTTTTGTTTTTCTATGACTTTCGCAAGGTCTTTACCGATACGGCCTGAGCCACTTTCCTTCAATCGCGAGTGACTGGTTTGATTTAATACAGGCGCGGAAAAAAGTACAGCTTCCGCAGGAAGAGAATTCGCAATCCGTTTTTTCTGAGTTAAATAGGTTGCTAATTCGACTGGTGCAATGGTCCGATAAGAATCAGCGATGATGATTCCATTTTTAGCCTCATGCTCTGGCCGCAATTCTCCATCTTCAAAGATAAAGAATTTCTTGTCTACGATGCCATTTAAAATATCTTGGTAAGCAAGTGCCCGTTTTTTTTGGACCCATTCGATGATTGAATCACCATGCGTTTTCGCTATTGATTTAAGGTCGTCCCTCAGATTGTTTTCTCTTGCAAATAGCAGGATTGCGCTCGGTTCATTTTGCACATTTGAAAAGGGTGCCAGGTGGCCCTTTCTGTCGGATCGAAGAACAATACCTTCGACCGATGAATGCGGCTTGCAGCGGTTGGCTAATTCTTCAACGGTCGCACGCAGGCCCTTTTGAACCTTTGGATTAAGTAGTTGGTATTGGTGCTGGCGAGAGCTTATTTGGGGTACTAATCCCTCCTTGGTGGACCCGGTGAGGTTTCGTTGCCGATGTTTTTTCTGTCGGATGAATTCCTGCTGGAGTTCTGGCGAACTGTTTAGCTCTTTTTCGATTTTGGGAAGTGACATACTAGGGTCAAACTCGACGAAAACTCTAATCGTTCCACCGTCGAACAGATTGAGAATCGTGTCGAGATAGGATTGAGTGTTACGGTCCGCTGAATGGTGACTCGCGAATTCTCTGCTTCGATACCAAGTTTGGTAGCCGCGGTTGACACCAAGGACGACTGCATTGCATGACCTCTCGGAGACTTCTTGTTGCAGGCGTTGTGTCGCGGTCCATAGACGCGACAATTCAATTGTTGTTGTGTCCCAACCATCCGCCTTCAACTTTTCATGGTGATCAATGGAGAAAGCGTCGATCCAGTCTTCATCACTGACCCTAAGGGCGGCGATGCGGTTGGTGCCGTCATACGGAATAGCGGGTTTTGTTGCCCGCTTTTTTGATTCCACGATAATTGATTGAAACTGAAAATCTTCAGTCGAGCTCAGATTGGTCAACCAGATCTGCTCGCTACCGGTTGGATAGTGCAGCCATCGATAGGTACGCCAGCGTCCTTGATGATCAGCATGAGGATCACAGGAGATGCTGATGCTGGGTGAGGCCGTTTCCTGATTCTTGCCAATCTTTACCTCGATATCTCCATGTGCTGCGGAGGGAATCCGAAGAGAAAAGCGTTGAATCTCTTTCGTATTACCAGGGATCCTTGCCTGAAAACTTGATGACGCAGGTAAGACGGAAATCAATTCCTTGTCGTGTTCAGCGATCTGTATTTCGTCATTCTTGACGATGTCTGCCCGAGGCCGTATCGGAATTCCAACGTTGGGTGCAAGGAAGCGTTCTGGTGAGAACCAAACGGTTTCAGTAGGTTCAATTTTCCCTGATTGTTTCCATGTTACCGAAGTGGATTCGTCATTGGGAATTTGATCCCGGACCACAAGTGCACGCTTGATTTGAATCAATGGAATGTTTTGGCGTGTTAGTTTGCTCCAGAAATTTTCGATCTCGTCAATTAAACAGAATCTAGCTTCATAGACACCTGGTTCATCGGGCGCAAGCGATTGAAGATTGATTGATTCACTGTTACCAGCAGCATCAACCTTCAGTGGCCAAGTTTGTTCTGTTACCAGTTCGCCGTCACTTAGTCTGTGTAGTTCATAGGAGATGAAACACTCTTTGGAAGCCGCTTGCAAAAACTGGTCTGTAGAAATGGTCGCTGTGATGACGGAACCTGGTTCCATGACACTGAAGGCTTGCAAACCATTAATCTGAAGTGCGTCGGCACGTTGATGCTGAACGGTCCATGTACGGCGTATTTGATTTTCTTGGTCTGATACCGTAATGCGCTCATTCCGCATGAGTTGATCGACAGAAAATGTTTTAATAGGAATCCATCTCGAATTCAGATCCGATGAGGTGCGGCGTGATATCGTCAATTCGGTTGCTTCAGTGCATTCCAACCCTACACGAAATTTTGCGCCCAAGATCGGAAGTGTGGATCGGATCGTGATCGAACGTCGATCTGCTGATTGATCAAAAATTCCTGACGAATGTGGGTCAGCAGAAAAATTTCGTAGCTCGCGAACAATTAGCGAGTCGTCTGATGCTTCTTGCTCTGAGTTCCCCAATCGGAGTAGATAGTCCCATTGAACAGCCTCTTCACAGCGTAGTTCGATCAGTAGGTCAAACTTTATCGACGCTGATGTTTGGCCAAAGGTGTGGGAAGCGGAGGGCAAAACGGCCAAGATCGCGCTGATGACCGCGCACGAACGAAGCCACGCAAGGTTTAACGAGCGTGGACGGGCGGTCATCGGGTTTTGACTTCCTAGTCTACCCATCAGCGATCTTTGAGAACGAGTTCCATTCGTTCCGTCCCATGTGGACAAAGAATGGAAGACGACACTACATCGCTGGGCCGATGTGGGTAAAGGGGAAAACCTGCATGAAGAATCGCCCTGGCCGCCTACTTGTCCTCGCTTGCCTCGGCCCAGGGGTTTGCCCAATCTCTCCAGCTGCCTAGGTAGTCTCGGTAGGCCAAGCTATCATCTGCCCGATTTTCAATCCAGGTTTTCGCCTTTTGAATGATATCGTGTTCTTGGTCGAGACTGAGGGTGCCGAGAAGAACTTGTGCACGGAGAAAAATAAAATAGGTATCAAGCACATCACACCGGCAGTAATCGCTGATTGCCGTCGTTTTCCCCTCGTTGAACTGTTGTTGTACCTGATCGCCGCTGAGGCCCATTTTTCCTGGCTTTCCAAGCATCTGTGCGATTAGATTGAGTCCCCCGTTGCAGCGCGCCGCTCCGAAGTTCGTCAGTAAATCTTGGAGATCCAAGTGTGATTTGACGTTGAAGCGATTTCGAGGAGATTGATAACCCGAATTTTTGAACCATTCCGGGACGGAAATCCCAAATCGGAAGGCGGCGAGTTCCATCAGCGGTAAATCGAAACTGCGACCGTTGAACGTAACCCACTGTGGCTGTTGGTACATTTCCCAACCTCGCCAAAAATTTTCTGTGATCACGTGTGGTCGAAAGTGAGGCTCATCAAGGGAGACAATATCAACCAGTTCAAAGTCGCGATTGACTTTGGCAATCACAACAGCTGTGGGTATTTGAAAGGTGTGGGGAATAAAGGTGGTGCCTTTATTTTCCATCAACTCATCCTGATAAGTCTCGATCGCCTGCTCGGGGGTGAATTCCAGATGGGGGTATCTCACTTTCGAGATAAGTTGACCATCGGCGACACTCTCCACATCAAACACCAAATAAGTCACATCTGACATCGTTCACCGATCGAAGTCTTGGAGGTGGGAAAAATGTACTCGCGACAACGATTCGCAAGTTAGCTGCGACAATCAACCCAGAGAGTCTCAAAACTTTTGATCCTCCGGTGGGAAACACTCGACCACCCAATGTATAAACTTTTCCGCCGAATGTCTGTCTGTGGCACGATGAGCGAGGTGCTGCCACTTGGTCGGCCCTCTTTTATTCGGGTGAAATTTTGGTGCATGAAAACTAATTCATCGTAACAGTCATTCTTTGGACAACAACGCAGCAGAATTCAAAAACAGATAAGGTGCCCCAACATGATCTCAGACAAGAATCAAGAAATCACTATCAACCGTGACCGTCTTTTGGAGCGATTTTTGCGTTATGTTCGCATCGGAACCGCCGCGGATCCTTCGAGCGCCCGTTATCCCAGTTCTGAGAGCCAAAGAGATCTGGGAGTGATTTTAAGCAACGAATTATCTGACATGGGAGCCTTCGATGCTCATCAGGATGACAACGGTTTGGTTTGGGGAACAATACCATCAACGGTATCGACGACATCTCCGACCATCGCTTTCGTGGCACATCTCGACACATCACCCGAGGCACCGGGCGACCAAGTGCAGCCTCAAGTTATCAGTCCATATCTGGGTGGGAGTATTAAACTTCTCAACGGATTGGAGATCTCGATAGACGATTGTTCAGATCTTGAGGGGTTGGTGGGTACGACACTCATTACCACTGATGGGAACACTTTATTGGGAGGTGATGATAAAGCGGGGGTTGCCATCATTATGGAGTTGGCTCAAACACTTCTTGAAAACCCTCAGTTACCACACGGTACCATCAAGGTGTTAATGACATGTGACGAGGAGATCGGTTTTGGAACTGACAAGATTGATCTGGCAAAACTGGATGCTTCGGTCGCATACACAATAGATGGTGGTGGATCTGGAGTCATCGATGTCGAAACTTTCTCGGCCGACGCGGTAACAGCTCATTTTGTTGGCCATAACATTCATCCATCGATCGCCAAGGGAACCATGGTCAACGCAACTCGCGCCGCTTGCGATTTCGTAGCCGCCTTACCCTCGGATCAATGCACGCCGGAAACAACGGAAGGGAGACAGGGATTCATTCACACCTATAGTATTGAAGGAGGTGTTGGTGACGCTAAAGTCGAAATGCTTTTAAGGTCTTTCGAAACTGAGCAGCTAAGCGAATATGCAACTCTGCTTGAAGGGATCGCGCGAGACCTTGAGCAGCGTACCGCTGGTCTCAAAGTGGATCTTCAGGTGCGGCAACAGTATCGAAATCTTCGGGAAGGATTAAGTCAGTTACCACAATCCATTGATCTGGCCTGCGAAGCGTTTAAAACTTTGGGCCGACCTTACGAGCGAGCAATCATTCGAGGTGGGACTGATGGAAGTCAGTTGACTGAAAAGGGCTTGCCGACACCCAACCTTTCCAGTGGGCAGCACCAAATTCATAGTGTCAAAGAATTTGCTTGTCTTGATCAAATGATCGAAGCAACAGAGCACTTGGTTATTTTGGTTGATCTCTGGTCCAAGGAAACGAAGTAAATCTTGGTGGCTGTTCGAGACGCTATCGTTGAGGATCCAACGGACCAGGAACTTACGATTACTCACTCTGATCGCAAAGATTCAACTTGATTGCGCCGCGTGTGTTTCATCAAAAGGCTCGATAAAGACTCTTCTCTCATCAATGCAAACTGTCGCGACAATGGAGGGTGTTCCAATTTCTGATCCCCCAGTGTGCACGATCAAATTGCTCATTGGTTTGGCGATCCCATGGTGATGAGTGTGTCCGCAAAGAACGGTGAGTTGGCGATTTGGGTTGCTTTTTGCAAATTCTTTTAACACATGCCCAACCTGCCCACAAACAAAGAAAGGTGCCCAGTTTTCATCAGCAGTTTGACCTTCGTACCAGCATGATTCTACGAACGGCGGAACATGCGTGACGATCAGAATCTGGTTCACTTGATCTGGTATGGCGTCAAGTTTCGCCGCTAAGCGTTCAGCCGAATGGCTGCCCAACGCCTGCAAGGTCTCTTTCCATTGGCTTGGTTTATCAGAATTGAACTCACCAATTCTGATGAAGTCCTGAAGTTCCACATAGGACTTCTCGTAGTTACCTTCGGTGGCATCTCCCCAGCCGTCCTCGCCGATCAGGCAAGTGTGAGGGTGTTCAGAATCGGCGGTGTCAACGAGTTCGATTGCGGAACAGTCTGTCAGGTATTTTAAACCAAGATTGTCGCGACACATCCGTGTGATTCTTTGCCTGACAAGGCTAATCGAGGCATCGTAGAAATCATGATTGCCAAGCACAAAGTAGACGGGCACAGTGAGCGATTCTGCAATGCTGTGAAGCCACTCGGTGACATGCTCACCCTCTGCGATGTCACCGCTGATAAGCACTCCATCACAGGGTTGGTTAGCGACTAAGCGTATCCAACGCTCCCGCGTTTCAGCGGGAGCGTCATGAAGGTGGAGGTCGGTAGTCCAGACCAATCGCAACAATTAAGCAGGCTCATTTACTTGGGCTGCCGAAGCGAGAGCCTCCGCTTTGTCGGTTTTTTCCCAAGTGAATCCATCACCATCACGACCAAAGTGACCGCCTGCGGTCGTGTCTTTGAAGACAGGTCGACGAAGTTGAAGGTGATCAATGATGCCACCGGGTGTTAAGGGGAACTGTTCACGAACGAGAGCGACAAGCTTTTCATCAGAAATCGTACCTGTACCCTCTGTGTCGATATGGATGCTGACAGGTTCGGTTACGCCAATGGCATAGGCGAGCTGCACCTCACAACGCTCGGCAAGATTAGCCGCAACAATATTTTTCGCAACGTAACGTGCCATGTACGCTGCTGAGCGGTCAACCTTTGTTGAGTCTTTTCCGCTGAATGCACCGCCCCCGTGGCGTCCCCATCCACCATAGGTATCCACAATGATTTTTCGACCTGTTAGCCCGCAGTCACCGTGTGGTCCACCAACGACGAATTTACCGGTTGGATTGATGTGATACTTGATATCGCCTTTGTCAAGTTCCGCCGGAATCGAGGGTTTGATCACATTTTCGATTACGAAGGATCGAATTTCCTCGTTTGATACATCTGGGGAGTGCTGGGCGCTGACCACTACAGTGTCGATGCGAACGGGTTGATTCCCTTCATACTCAACCGTCACCTGACTTTTATTGTCAGGTCGTAGCCAGTTGACTTCTTCGTTGAATCTAGCTTCGGTGATTCGGTTGATCACCCGATGCGCGAGTGCAATCGGCATTGGCATCAATTCAGGGGTATCCCGGCAGGCATATCCAAACATGAGACCTTGGTCGCCTGCACCGATTTCTTTGCCCGATTGATTATCTTCATCAACACCTTGAGCGATGTCTGGACTTTGGCTGTCAAGCGAGACCATCACGGCACAGGTGTCGCCACAGATACCCATTTGATCATCGGTGTAGCCGACTTCGTTGATAACACTTCGAACGACATCGATGTAGTTAAGTTTTGCCTTAGTCGTGATTTCGCCTGCAATGATTGCAACACCGGTTGTCACCATGGTCTCGCAAGCGACGCGACTATTGGGGTCTTCAGCCAGTAACGCGTCCAGCACGCCGTCTGAAATCCGGTCGGCGAGCTTATCGGGATGGCCCATGCTGACCGATTCACTGGTAAAGAGGTATCGAGCATTAGTCACGACGTTTTTCTCCGAGGTCGGCCATCGAGGTACCCGATGGCGCATTTAGATGAGATGGGGTGTACAATTGCAGTTGCAATAAAATAATCGCCAAAAGGCGTTATGAGAAGCGTCTGATGACTATTTGGGACCTATTCTAGCGACGAATCATTGGGTCCGAGTGATAGGGAACCTTGAGAGTTTCCATGCAAAGTCAGAAGAACGATCCCTTCATTTTTATTTCGATGGCACGATTAAGATGCGCAGAGGTTCAGGCTTTTCCAAATCTAAAGGTGCAGACGCGTTTGAAAGCGGCGAAAGTCTGGCTTTAGCGCCATCGGAACGTCCCTTGCCTCCCTTACTGATGTCGTTCGGCATCCATCTGTTGTTGTTCGTTGCGATTGGCGTCCTGTGGACTTCTCAGCCAAGTGGAACGGGCGAAATCGGGCAAGACCGACCCATTGGCATAGCGATGGTGCACCAATTGCCAGATCGCCAAAGGTATTCGGAAGTGGTGACGCCTGATGCCGAAGATCAGGCAGAGGAGTCACAACAATCGAGCTCCGAGAGTTCTCCTGCGGCGCCCCCGGCTGATCTGACACCGCCGCTGGACCTTGCTGGTGTGCTGGATTCTCTTCAGGCGACTCCTGCTCCCGTCTCTGGTACAGGGTTGGCCGGTGAGAGTGAACTGGGGGGGGATGCGTTCGCCGATGGAACCGGAAATCGATCCGATGGGGGTGCGGACGAAGTGACCACCATGCTGTTTGGCGTTTCAGGAAGCGGAACACATTTTGTCTATGTTTTTGACCGGTCAGATAGCATGAATGGTTTTTCTGGTCGGCCTTTGAGAGCAGCTAAATCGGAGTTGCTCAAAAGTCTAAGTTCGCTCACCGAGCGGCAACAATTTCAAATTATTTTTTACAATGACCAGCCCAAACCCTTCGCTTTACCAGGAATGCCGTTGGCGATGGTGAGAGCAGAGAAATCGAATCTCAGTCTCGCCAATAATTACGTTCGGTCCATTGCCGCCTACGGAGGTACGGAGCACGAGTCAGCTTTGAAGCTGGCTTTGCGCATGGGTCCTGATGTCATTTTTTTCTTGACCGATGCACGCATACCCAGACTATCCAACAATGAGTTAAACGAATTGCAGATAAGAGCAAATACCACGGGCACAACCATTCATTGTATTGAGTTTGGTGCCGACGCTTCGCCTCCACTCGATAGTTTTCTCACCCAGCTTGCTGCGATGAACAGCGGTCAGTACCGCTACATCAACGTGCGATCCTTGGGTCAATGATTTCCTAAAAACAATTTATCACGTCTTATTTATCAGAGCCTGATTTAAAGCAAAATCAATCATGGCTTGTTAGCAATCGAAGGAAAGACATTGAATTTGCCCAGCAGAACAGTTTTGCCAAACTCTGCGATTCTGATGGCTTGGTTTATTGGCACAACTTCAATACCGAGTAAAGCAGATCAGCTTTGGTTGCAGCCTGTGCGTACCGCTAGTGCAGCTAAGACTTGGTACCCACCTTCGATCCAACGCATCTCCGGCATGGTTTCGCAATTTGATGATAAACGAGTCGTTTTAGTCGACCAATCTAATCAGAATGAGACGCAATACAGTGCGTCACGAGTACTTTGGATTGAATCTGCTGAACTATCTGCCAACGAAAAGAAAATTCGCGAGGCTTTTCTACAGCAGGATGATACTCAAGTGCTCTCGATGCTACCGAGTGTCCTGAACGAAAGGCCAGCCGTATGGCGACAGCAATGGTTGACAATGTTGGCATCGGTGTCCGCATGGAGGACGAATCGGGGTGAGATTGCGCTCACGATCATTTCACAATTGGATGCCAGACCCTTACCGCCTCTGGTTGTCGCTTGGTTGCCCATTTCCTGGATGCAGACCACCTCCTCGCCACTGTTAACGCAAGCCGCTGTTGATTGGATGTTTGATGAATCAGAACTCGTCCGACTTACCGCATGTAGTTGGCTGTTATCCACTTCTAAACGAAATGAAGCTATCACGGTTTTGAAGCAACTTGTTAAGTCAAATCGTTCCGAAGTTGTGAGTTTGGCGACCGCACTTTTGTGGAAGATTGCCACACCGAATCAAGTGCTTGAGCAGAGCAATGATTGGCAAGCAACCGTAAAGGGTTACCCAATGGTGTTGCAAACTGGACCCCTCGCCTTGATTAATAAAAAGTTGCAAGCTGCCAATCAACTGGGGGCAGCGAACCGGATTACGTGGTCACTTGAATTGACTCCGCGTTCTCCCAATTTGCATTGGATCTATTCAACAGATAATCACTCTCAGTAGAGCAAGATGCTGTCCATTTGTTGGCTAGCACAACCATACCCTTTGATGAGTAGGATTTGATGAGCAGTATTTTTTCCAAAATTATTTCGAAGGAAATACCCGCAGATATCCTCCACGAAGACGATCTCTGTCTCGCATTTCGCGATATAAATCCGCAGGCGCCGACACATTTTTTGGTGATACCGAAGAAAGAAATTGTTTCAATGGCTGACTTGGTCGATGAAGATCAGGCAGCGGTGGGCCGCTGCTTGTTGATTGCTTCACGCGTTGCATTTGAGCAAGGTTTGGAGAATGGTTATCGTCTGATTGCCAACACGGGTGAAGATGGCGGCCAGGAAGTTCCCCATCTGCACTTTCATGTGTTGGGTGGAAGGAATCTGACTTGGCCACCCGGATAGTGTCTTAGCGGCCAATTCACGATGATCAAATGTCTCTTTGGGAACCGTCATGCCATCGTTTAAACATTTGGCGCAAGAGCTTCATCAACTTGAGCGACAGGGTCGTAATCGACGACTCGTTTCGAGGGACGTCAACGGGGTTTGGATTGAATCCTCCGCAGGCGAACGACTTTGTAATTTCGGTAGTAATGATTATTTGGGGTACGCTGCGAGAGAGGTTGGAAATGGTCCTGTTGGTTCGGGTGCTAGTGCCTTGGTCAGCGGTTGGACTCATTCGCATCAATTGCTGACAGAACGTTTGGCCGATTTTGAATCGACCGCAGCGGCGGTTCTTTTTCCGAGTGGGTATGCTGCTTGCAGTGGAACGGTTGCTACTCTGGCTTGCAAAGGCGACGTGATTTTTAGCGACTCCCTCAATCATGCTTCGTTGATTGATGGATGTCGACTCGCTTCTGCAAACTGCGTCATCTATCCGCATCGAGATATGACCGCATTGAAGAAATTATTATCCCAGCATCGCCCCCAACATCGTAGTGCGTGGATTGTTACCGATGGAGTTTTTAGCATGGACGGGCACCTCGCCCCATTGCCGCAAATTTGTGATTTGGCCGAGGAATTTGATGTAGCGGTTATCGTGGATGAGGCCCATGGGACAGGTGTGATTGGCGAGCATGGTTCTGGTGCTTGCGAATTTTTTAATGTGAAGAACCGAGTTGCTGTTCGTATTGGAACTTTGAGTAAATCGATCGGATCGCATGGTGGATTTGCGGCATCAAGTCAATTGATTATCGATTATCTGATTAATCGTTGTCGATCGTTGATTTACAGCACATCTTTGCCGGTGTGTTCAGTGGAAGCTTCGATTGGTGCTTTGGCGGAGATCCAGGATGATCAAGGTCCGAGACAGCACCTGCGATCATTGGTTAGAAAAATATGGCTTGGTTTAGGGCAAGAATTATCACGAGGTGAAGGTGAAATACCTATCATTCCAGTCATTATCGGCGATGATCAAAGTGCGGTCGAAGCCTCGGGATTTCTGAGAAATGCCGGTTTTTATGTGCCAGCGATCAGACCACCTACCGTGCCAGAGGGTACTGCTCGTTTGCGAATTTCACTCAGTGCCGCCCATAGCCATCAGATGGTTGATGATTTAGTGGGTCATCTGAAGCTGCTTTGATAATGGGACGTTGGTCAGAAGCGTCCGTTGTCCGAAGCCAGGGTCACCAACGTACGGTCATTCTTGAAACCGCGCCAGTGGTGGTTTTGATTGCGATTTTGCCTTTTTCGGTGAAATGAAGATAATAATGAATCTTTTGCAACGTCATACTCGTCTGACGAGCGTGGGTCGATGTTCTTGATGGGTACTTCCATCTAGCCTGAAGAGGCTTTGAATCGCTTCCGCTGTGCCACGGTTATAGTTTTCGATCACCTTAAGTGCTTTTCTAATCGGGAGTCGCCGAAATGTTAGCTGCAGACACGCAAAAAAACGAACCACTTCACCGGGTCAGAAATTTTTCGGTGAGTTTTCGCATTGTTGCATTCACAGCCATTCTTTTGAGTTGCGGCACGTTACTAGCTGACCCGATTAGCTGGATGGAAGATTTTGCATTATCGTCAGATCGGGAGGCAAAGCTCAGTGAGTTGATCCCCGGAAGCGACGATTACTATTTCTATCACTGCTTGCATTACCAAAATTCGAATCAGTTGGACCGTAGCGAGGTCATGCTGACAGACTGGTTGGCAGAGCATCAAGGTAAGGAAACGGCGGCAATCGCTTCGATGCTGGATCGACAGCGTTTACTGACCTACCAAGATAATCCGCAACGCACGATCGATCACCTTGTGCGCCGACTGGGAATTCAGCTGAATCACGCGGCGCCGCCAGCAAAGAATGAACGCAGATTCCCCAGTCAGCTTGACGAAGCTCTGATTAATCCACAGCGTTTGGTCTTTGACTCTCTTCGACGCAGAGATCCTATGAAACCGCTGGGTTTAAGGTTTCTTGCGGAGCGTTTTCTCGCTAATCAAGTTGCGGGAATGCCCATCCAACTGTCCGATCTTTTGCAGCGTGTTAACCAGCCAATTGTCGAACGATTAGATGAATTGGTGATCCGTGAGTTGCAAGCAAGAAATCGAGCTGCGCAGAAGTTTGGAGATCGTACCGCACACCAACTACTCACGCGAGAACAGCTAACCAACGTGGCGAAGCGACTTCCGCAGGTATCGTTGCAAGATGGATTTGTGCGAGCGATGTTGCGGCGTTTAAGACCGGGCGCTGAGGTGGAACTGTCCGATGATGAGCAGCAACGACTTGTTTATCTAACCACTGTCGATCAATACGTGAAACAACTGCCCGTCTCGTTCAATAATTTGAAAGCGGCAGCGGCATACCGATTGCTTGAGGCGAATTACGCACGAGGCGTTTTTTCCAAGGAGTTGTTGATTCGTTATTTGAAACTACCCCGGATAAGTCCAATCGTACCCCGGGAGAAAATGAATCAAGCGGGTCGCGTGGATTTGAATCAAGATTTCACTGAAATTGCGATCCTGCCACGCATTGGCAATGAGGAACCTCTCATCAGGGCATATCTGGAATACTTTTTAAAGGACGCTGCCAGCAGTGATGATTTCCGTGGGATTGTGCGAGACGATTACCTCAAGGCGGTATTCGCCGAGACTAAATTAATTCACGGAGTCGGTGACGAACAAACCTGGTATCGAATGCTAAGTCCTTCCCAGAGGAAAAGTGTGCGAGACAGATCCGAGTTGCGTTTGTCAGCGGAAAACGCCGTCAGGTTTTCCAAGGATGAGCAAACGGTTCTCAATGTCGATTTGAAAAATATCGGCGAGTTGATTATTCGTGTCTATGAAATCAATACCGAATCTTACTACCGAGATCGATCTGAAGTGATTGATACCGATATTGATTTGGATGGACTCATTGCAACACATGAGCAAACGCTTTCTTTCGCACAGGCGCCAGTTCGACGTCATCGCGAATTAATAGAATTACCGATGGTGACCGGACGTGGTGTCTGGGTTGTGGATTTTGTGGGTGAGGGACTTCGTGCCAGGGCGCTAGTACGTCGTGGGTCAATCGAACACGTGGAGTCGTCTGCTGCTGACGGTATGGTGTTCACAATTATCAACGAGGATCGTCAGGCAATACCCAATGCGGTGATGACGGTGGGTGAGCGCGCCTTTGTTGCGGACCAAGATGGCAGAATCGTGATTCCACCGGTTGTCGACGAAGTCAACCGAGTTGCCGTGATATCTGACGGGAAAATTGCCCGGCGATTCGAATTTGCTCACTTGCGAGAAAGTTATTCACTTGAGGCGGGAATTCATCTTGATCGCACGCAATTTCAAAGTGGCGGGAAAACGCAGATCGTCGTTCGTTCAAGATTACGCCTCGGCAAACGACTTGTTGATCCTGCCATCCTTCGGGATGTCAGTCTGAGAATGGAGGCAACTGATCTGGATGGTCTGCCAATAACGATTGAGAAAAATGGATTGGTACTGGATCAGAACGCGGAGCTTGCCGTGCCTGTTCGGGTTCCAACGCGTCTCGCGTCGTTGCGAGTGGTTTTATCGGGTACTGTGCAGTCGATCAGTGATGCTCAAGATCAGCAGGTTCGGACGGAACAGGAGTGGCAACTGGCAGGTGTCCGTAAAACAAGCCAGACTCATGATGCGTTCCTCACGCGAGACGGAGACCAATATCTGATCGAAGTCAGGGGGCGCAACGGCGAATTAGTACCAGGGGTTGCGGTCTCAATTTCTTTATTGAGCGAATACAGTTCGGGCGAGGTGAAAGTTACGTTACAGACCGATCAACAGGGTCGAGTTGTGTTGGGACGATTGCCTCAAATTACGCAACTGCGTTACTCCGTTGTTTCTGGTTTGCAGCACGTGCAGGATTTGAAATTTAATCAGGTTCGCTGGCCGGATCAGATACACGCGATCGCTGATCAACCCCTTCGATTACCGCTCTTGAATCCTGCTCAGGATTTAAAAACCCAATTTCGTTTAATTGAGTTGCGCGATGGTTCATTTACAGTTGATCAAAGTGATCGGATGGCTGTGCAAGGTGGGTTCCTTGTTATCTCGCAGTTACCAGCCGGTGATTATCAACTTTTCAACCGGGTTTCTGGTCGATCGCATTCGATTTCAATGATTGATGGACCGATTTTCAGTCAGGTGGCGGTGGGAGCAAACCGACATCGGTCAATCGCTGAGCAGATACCACTATCAGTGGGTGGTGTTGAGCGAAATGCTGAAGGTCTCAGAATTCAGCTGGCGGGTGACACCTCGGGGGCTCGCGTCCATTTATACGCATCGCGATTTATTGATTCTGCATATCCCGGAATGGATTTATCACTTCCGGCTGCACAACTTTGGGGACGGAACGTTCAGCAAAGTCGATGTGGATATATCAGTGACCTTAGGTTGGGTGATGAGTATCAATATGTCTTGCGTCGAAGGTACCTGTCTAAATATCCCGGCGTCATGTTGCCAACTCCTGGGTTACTTATTAATCCTTGGCAAACGGAAGAGACGATCAACCGAAGCCAAATTGCTAAAGCCGATCAAGCTCCGCCACCGAGCAGCACGAAACGTTCCGGTGATGATTTAGCTGACCTAATGGCTCGGGAAGCCAGTGTGCAAGCGGTCGGAGCATCAGATTATGACTTCATTTCTGATCCCGGCGTAATCTTGACGAACCTTCGCCCCGATGATCAGGGTTGGGTTGTCATTCCGAATGATGTCATCGATGGTTTGCCGATCGTACGTTTGGTTGCTTGTAATGCTTCGATGACACTCGAATATGACGTGCCGGCTCCGATGTCAGAGGTCATAACATCTGACTTACGTCTGTCGAAGAGTTTGGATAGTGAAAAAGCTTTTTCTTTGGAACGCGGCGTCACAATTGTCGGTCCTGAAAGGCCGCTCGACTTCGAAAGTTTGGGTTCGGCGCAAGTTCAAGTTTATGGATCAATACCTGAGATCCTAAAGCTTTATCTAACAATTATTCCCGATCAGCGTTTTAAGGATTTTTCAGAGTTAGGGTCGTGGAACTTGTTTAGCACCAATGAAAAGCTTGGTGTCTATGGCCGATTGGCTTGTCATGAACTGCACTTGTTTCTTTGGTTTCATGATCGACCGTTCTTTGATGAGGTAATTCGGCCTTATTTGGCCAATAAGAAAGAGAAGCAATTTCTTGATCGATGGCTACTTGGCGATGATCTAGCTGCCTATGCTCGAATCGATCGATACGTTGGACTGAACATCGCAGAGCGTGCGTTGCTGGCGCAGCGGTTGCCTAATTTGCAGCAGTCAATCGGAAGCCAGTTGCGACAGAAATTGGAGTCAGATGTCTTCAATGCCGATCTGACACGCCGAAACATTGATATTGCCTTGAACGGACGTGCCATGGACGCAATGGAGGGGGGAATGCTCGGCGGCGCAGGCGAGGCATTCGGCATGGAAATGCAGACCGAAAAAGAAATGTTGGGGAACCAGCAGGCGAATCGAGGCCGTGGCCGGCAGAGCCGACGAGCCGCGGCAGTTCCCGAAGCTGACGCCGCCATGGATAAGCGGGCAGCGCCTGCAGAGGCGAATTTGTTTTTTGGTCGTAAAGCAGTTGATGGTCGTGGAGGTGAAGCTTTCTATCGAGACTTGGATACCACCAAGCAATTAGCGGAAAGCCAATGGGATCGTGTTCGAACAGTTGGTGGAAATAGTTCTCGAGACCTGGTAACTCTCAATTCGTTCTGGCTTGACGTAGCATTGAGTGACGGTGAAACGATACCGGTATCAGAACATGTTCTGTTACCTGCCGAGAACCGCCATGCGGCTCTCTTGGCACTCGCGGTCAGTGGCTTACCAATGCAATCGGGTGCGATCGAATTACCGGCTTCGGGCGAGACGGTTTATCAGCCGGAGCATCCGGTAGCAGTTGTGACAAAAAGCCTGAGACAATTAGAAAACAAAGATTTGGAACAAACGGTTTTAATCGGTCAGCGGTTTTCCATGAAATCCGATGTTACCAACAACTCTCGCAGCACAGCCACTCAGCTCAATCTTGAAGCTTTACTGACAACTGTTCCTTACCGCGGACAAGTTGTTGTGTCGAATCCTACCGCACAGCGTCAGGTGGTAGATGTTTTTTGGCAGATTCCCGAAGGCAGTGTGCCTTTGTCCGGAACTGAGATATCTGAGAGTCGAACGGTGACGCTTGAACCGTTCGCTGTAGAGTCCATCGAGTATGTTTTCTATTTTCCCGAATCTGGAGAATTTAGACATTATCCAGCCACGGTCTCTAAGGAAGAATCGCTGCTGGCAAAGGCATCTGTCGTGAAATTTGGTGTGCTTTCCGAGTTGCCATTAGCGAATGAAAAAGATTGGAATTCCTTGGTGGTGGCGGGAAATGCAACACAGATCGCAACATTTCTTCAGGACGTTAATCTGCAGACTCTCGAATGGGAAAAGATTTCTCATCGTATGAGAGAAGCCGATGTATATCGGGTGGTAATTGACAAACTAAGGATGGCGAATTTACCAATAATGAATCTGTGGGGTTATGGATTTTTCCATCAAGATCAGCCGGCAATTCAGACCTATCTATCGCTCAAAAGTGATTTTTCAAATCGAGTCGGGCCGGTTCTAAATAGTTCGCTATTGAGAGTGGATCCGATTGAGCAAAGTTTGTTCGAGACACTCGAGTATTCGCCCTTGGTTCGGGGGCGAATTCATCAACTGGGCGTTCAAAATGAAATCCTTAATCCCACTTTCCGATCGCAATACGAATCCTTGACAAGGATTCTGGGTTTTCAGAATCAAATTGATCCAGCATCCAGGCTCTTGTTGACCTATTACCTATTGCTCCAGAATCGAATCACAGAGGCAATCGAACAGTTCAACTTGGTCGACCGCGATAACGTCGAAACCAAATTGCAATATGACTACCTTGCCGCTTTTTTGGCAATGCATCAAGCAAACTACGATCAGGCAACTCAAATCGCAATGAATTATCAAGAGTACCCCATTCCAAGATGGCGTTTGCGATTTGCAGAGATGTTGAAGAATCTGCAGCAAGGTCGGTCGTTGCAGGAGTCGGAAAATCTTGATGAGGATGCCTTGGAATCGAATCCTCGTGAGGGAAGTCTTGCCATTGATGATAGGAACCGCAGGATGGGTGACGCTGCTGAGCAGGTTCCGGTCGTTGTCTTGGATATTGATGGAAATACGCTTCGCATTGATCACCGTAATTGCGAAATGGCAACAGTGAACTTCTACGGTGTTGACCTAGAGTTGCTCTTTAGTAAAGCACCATTCGTAAGAGAAGATTTAAAGCGAATGGCAATGGTGCGTCCCATGTTGAGTCAAGAGATCAAATTTGGCACTGCAAACGCGAGTACCGAATTTCAATTAGATAAAGCGATGCAGAGCCAAACTTTATTGGTCGAAGTGGTGACTGGTGCATCACGAAGCACATCCCTCTATTTTGGTGGTGGACTGACCACTTATGTCTCAGAGAGTTTTGGTCAGCTTCAGGTAGCGGAACGCCAGACACAGAAACCGATCGCTAGCGCTTATGTGAAGGTGTATGCAAAATATCCCAACGGAGAAGTACGATTTTACAAAGATGGTTACACCGACCTTCGCGGAAGATTTGACTACGCCAGTTTAAGTGCGGCTGATGCCAAGGGTGCTGAGAGATACGCCATTCTCGTCAAGAGTGAAGATCAGGGTTCGACAATCCAAGAGGTAGCCAATCCGCTTAATTAACACGCTCGTTGGTTAGCCGGCTTGAATCCAGTTCAATTTGCATTGCGTTGGGAAGGATAAAATTCTCTGCGCTAACGTTTACGTATGAATTCATCCGCATAACTGCGAACCTCTGTTCCGTTGAGAACATGAACTCTGCGTAATTGCTGGATATGTTCATCACTAAAAGATGAAAGTGGAATATGAACGAGGCGTTTCTTATAACGTTTCGCTAGTTTTCGCCAGCCAGCGCCAGGAGGTAACGCTGATAGCAATGCAATTTCTTTGCCTGCTGAGTGAAGGCATGATGCGCTGAGAAGACGTTCTTCCAGAGTTTCGCAATAATCGAGACGCGGATCTTGCCAAATATCCGGGATGGCCTTTGGTGGATACAGAAACAAAGCGCCGCCGTAAGTGCCCATGCCGATTCCAGGGCCAACCAACTCGTCCCTGAAATGAGTCGCGTAAAACGCTAGCGTGGATTCGTCTTGGTGCTCGGCAAACCAGGTGGTGCGCCACGGATACTCTCGAGGATCTGATGGAGAGTCAAACAGCATGACACAAGCATCTAGTATTCCACGGTTCGGCGGGTTCACACGAACGTAAATTTGTTTTTCATGCCAATGACGCAATGTGTCGCGGATGTCGATTCCGTCTTTCACGCTGGTTGTGAACTTTTCCGTAACCGCCAGATCACTACCGAGAATGGATTTGGCTCGAGCAAATACTCGTGATCGAAACGTTTCAATTCGTGAATCTTCAGGTGGGTAACTGCACTGCGAGAAAGGATCCCAATTGTATTGCCAGTCTTTTTTTTCTGTTTGGTTTGGGCGACGCTGTAATTGAATGGTTCGCCACATTACCGGTGGGGCTGGTAATCGACTGACCGTCGCGTGCGTGTCACCATTTGGAAGACGAGCCTGGTCAATTCCGAGCGTCACGCAATGGTGATCTTTTGTGTTGGAAAGGGGAATAGAATTACCTGCGTATTGATTAGCGATTTCCGCAATTCTGAGAGCGAATTCATCACCGAGGATTTGTTGAGTCGCCGTGACGATCGTGATAAGGTCCGGCGTTAATCTCCGATGAATGAGTGACAGGTTGCGAATGTACTGCAGGCATTTTGATAAGTGCGAGGAGGTAACGCGTCGTCCGCGATCCTGAAGATCGGACCGGTAGGCATCTCGAGCTGCGATCAGCAACTCTTTAACACCATCGATTTGCATGTTCTCATCATTTTCTAGTTCTGATCTGGCTTTTTCATAAAGTGATGTGATGAAAGGAAGTTCGCCAAATAAAAAAGTGAGTGTTTTTGGTTCGATGTCATAGGTTTCGGTAAGTAGCGAATCCTGGCGTGGTTCACTGTCATTAAAATCAGAAAGGTCCGGATCTGCCGTGTCGGATAGACTGTTGTAAGCTTCGCGAATCCACGGCCAGTGAAGAACGCTTGTGACCATTAGGATTCGTTGATAGCGAGATTCTAGTTTTTTCAACCGTCCGGCCATGTAACGAATTCGGTTCTCTGTTTGTGAGTCAGGTGGCCGAGGAATGGCTGGCAGCACCGCTGCAGCGAATTGTTCCGGCGCTACATGCTTTACCGCGTAGGGATCGGGCATCACCGTCGCAAATGGCTGAAAAGAAGAGGATTCTAAATCAATGAATACTCTGGGAAGGTGTTCTCCCAACGCAGCTCGAATCGCTGAAATGACCCCTTGGCACGGGTCAATCGGAACATAACTAATTGGAGGGGTCTCAGGATCGTCTTGTTCTTCGGTCTCAGGGTCCCAGTCTGTTGGTGCAGAGAAATTAGATGAATCGCCCATTGCAAAAGCGTCGGTTTGGGGCCGTTGGATCACAATGGAAGGGCGTGGTAGGTCGAGGATGGCGGACTCCACGCATCCTTGGAACGAACGTGGCAACGGAACTGCAAGACAGTCAAAATTTTTGTCGAGCATCCATTTACGTACAGTCAGCGCAAACTGCCCACTGCCGTGAACGATGGGTAGCAGAGTCACATGCGGGCCAATGCGCAAAAGATCTGGTATCGATTGAACATCGTTTTGCATTGGTCTTCCGTAATCCCTGCCGTTTGTTGTTGATTGTCCGAGTCATTTCTCAAGCTTAGCGAATTGCATCGTGATGTTCACGTTGCTCACCGGTGGGGATTATCGAACAGAGCAAACCGTATGTCGACGAGTGAAAAGGGGCAGTCGGTTATTGACTGAAGGGGAATCGAGAGCAATACCACTTAAAGCGTCGATTTTACCCTCTCATGAACGTCGCGTTTATCGACTGAATACCGAGCTAATATTGCGTGAGAAAATCCATCGTCATTTTTTGTACCTCTTCGTTATCCATCAGAAAACTGTGGAGTACTGGAACCGTCTTCAACCACTTCGATCCGTCGAGCCGGGCTTCTTCCACACTCACGACAAGATCACCTGAGCCTTTTGTGAGAGGGTTTTGAATTGGTTGATCCGAGACGTCACCTGCTACGATGGCGAAGGGGAACTTGGGCGTGTCGAGCCGCTTCTCAAGGTTTTTCCAGTCGGGACCAAGTTCTAATCCACCTTCACCGGTTATCCAACCAAAGACACCAGTTGGGGCAAGTCTTTTCGCAATCAGAGCACCTTGATTTGGTGGTCCAAGCATTACCATCGATTTGCAGCGCTTCGCAACCTGATTGGGGTCATCTTTTCTTAAGTCACCTAGCAGGTGTCGTACAACAATATTGCCCATGCTGTGTCCTACAAATCGAAACTCGGAATTTTTCGGTAAATGTTCCAAGACATCACGAAGAGCCGACGCATGGTTTGCAATGGATCCCCTTGTGCTCGCGTAGGAAAATCGAATGACATTTTTAAAATCTTTTTTTTTCAGCTCGCGTTCCAGTGAATTCATTGATCCTCTCGTGCGCATCAGTCCATGTAAAAGCACGACGTAGGATTGTTGGTCTTCCAAGGTAGCGGTTGGCTTGCATTTTCGATCAAGAACACCCTCACAAGTTGAACGGCGTCCCCAGCTCAGGCGAATGTTGTCAGGATCGAGGAGACGCCAATGTCCAGTGATGACATTCTGCTGAATACGGAATCCTTGGCGATGAACATGATCAGTCCAGAATTGCATCCCACCAGTGGTTTTCCATGCGAGGTTCAACGGACCGCCCTCTTCTTTCTCGTTCTGCTTTGTGTCTTGTTTAGTACCTTGCTTTAATTGAACTTCATCCGCTAATGCCGAAGTAAGCAATAGCGGCGAGAGGATGAGTCCAATTATGGCTAAACGGTGAAACATCGAGCGGGAATTCATGGTTGACTCGTAATAGGATGGATTTGCGAAGCAAATTCTTTACTCGGAGACTTTTGGGGTCTTGCGATCGCCCATATTCTGTAACGAGCCTTTCTCTCGATAAAGGTTTCGCAATAAATACTGCTTTTCGAAAACCTGAGGTGATTCAACACCGAGGTAAATCTGGTCAATTGGCAATCATTCAACTAACACTACAAATCATATCAGCCATCTGGCTTAGACTGTAATAAATCAATGAATTGGGTCTCATTTAGAACGCGATACTCAAGGGTTGAGCTTCGAAGAGATTTTGCAACACCCATGCAATCCATTTCGTTACCACTTGGTAATGAACGATTCTGATCACCCACCGATGTAGTGGTACCCTTTTCTACGCTTTGTGATTTCGCGTTACCCAAGATGACCAGGTCTGTTTGTTCATTGACTTGAGAGTGACAGGTGGCACCTGAGCAGGAAAGAAGTTGATTCGCAATTGATTCGCTCATGGATTGGAATTTTCCTTGAAGCACGACGCCTTTACCCGCAAGAGGTCGAATCAATTCAAGACGAATCATTAACCTTTGCCAATCAATTTCCTCTGGCTGGGCACCAGTCGATGGATGTTGTGTGAAGGGTTTTGCATGACTGGTTTCTCGACGAGATGTTGCATTCAGATCGACCGGTCTAAGAAACGGCAGATGATTTGGTGATTCAGCAGGCTGGGGAACTTTTCTGATTTTGCGTTGATTGGTCGTTGGGCCTTTCATCCCCCATGATCCAGCTTGTCCACGTCGAAGCCGAAGCCGTTTTTCGAGATCAGGCAATGACGTAGATTCCTGATCGATTCCAGCGGCGAGCAATATTTTAGCGCAGGCAATTGCGTCTTCGAGAGCATCGTGGTGTCGGAATCGGATTCCCAACCATTCCGAAAGTGGTTTTAACCCATAGCGACGATGGTGCGGCCATGTTTTTCTTGCCACCGCACGCGTGCAGGTGTATTCCATGTCGGGAACTGGCAGATTGTGTGACCGCAATGACGCAATGAGAACACGGAGGTCGAATGATGCATTGTGCGCCACGAGACAGGTGTCGCCAATTTTGTCGATGATTTCTGGCCATAGCGTGTCGAACTCGGGTTCTTGTTCGACTTGTTCTGGTGTGATTCCGTGAATACGAATATTTGAATTCTGAAAGAAAAAAGGTTTTGGCCGTATCAGCCAACACGCTTTATCAATAACACGTCCTTCTTGCACTTTCACCAGACCCAACTGGCAGGCACTATCAGGCCGCCGGCTAGCCGTCTCGAAATCGATACTCGTGAATGTCGCAGAAAACAAGGTTTTTCTACCAACGTGCGAGGGCTAAAAACAAAAGCAGGTGATTGAATGAGTAAGTGGAACAGACCCATCCTAAGAAGTTGTCCCCCAAATCCTAGACTAGGAGGTTGCGAATCGAAGCGAATTGCTGCGGGAAAAGTTTGAGAAAATTCTTCTGGTTTCGCCTTGGTGCAAGTCTCGCAGGGCGCGAATTGGCACACGTTCGCCGTTCTCAGGTTAGATTATTGTAGGTGGCATCTATTTCACGAAACCTTGATGAAAAATACAAAAATGGCAAGTGCTTTTTTTAAACCTTCATTGCGACGAACCCAATCCAAGAGGTTTTTCGCTTGCACGATTTATGTTTCCTTGGTCGCGATGGTTCATCCAAGCTTCTTGATGGGTGAAGATTGGCCCATGTGGCGTTATGACGCCTCTCGAACTGCGGCATCACCGAACCAATTGCCCGCAGAACTTAATAGCCTTTGGACTATTCAATCAGATCCGCGCGAGCAAGCATGGGACGACCCACTCAATCTTGATTTGATGACGTACGATAAAATCTTTGAACCGATCATCACTCAAGGTGTGATGATCGTTCCCTACAACGAAGAATGCAAAGTCGTCGCGTATGATTTATTGACGGGTTCCAAGCTGTGGACATTTTTTGCTGAGGCTCCCATTCGTTTACCAGCAGCGAGCGAGAGTGGTTCCGTTTGCTTTGTCAGTGACGATGGGCATCTTTATTGTCTTGACGCGATGAGCGGAAATCTCCAGTGGAGTTTTTTTGGAGCACCGAGCAAGCAGCATGCGATTGGTAATCGCCGCCTCGTATCAGCGTGGCCAGCTCGGGGAGGTCCGGTCATAAGAGAAGGTTCTGTTTATTTTTCTTCCAGTATCTGGCCCTTCATGGGAGTGTTTATTTATTCACTGGATCTGGAGACGGGAAATCTTAATTGGGTCAATGATCGTATCGGTTCGCAATACATCAAGCAGCCACATAGCGCGCCATCCTTTGCTGGAGTTGCTCCGCAGGGTGTCTTTGTGGCGACCGATAAGCGGTTAATTGTGCCAGGTGGTCGATCGGTACCCGCGGTCTTCAATCGAATCAGCGGCGACCTGCAACATTTTGAGCTCAATGCTGGTGGAAAAGGAAACGGTGGATCTTTTGTTGCCGCAAGCGAAGATCGTTACTTTGTGCACACGAGAAATAACGGGACGCGTGCCTTTTCGATGGCTGATGGTTCGAAGCAAGGTTTTACGCCGAATGAACCGGTGTTGTCTGCGAACCGAGTGTTTTCAGCAGAACAAGATGACAATGGATCCAACGTCATTCAATGCTACGGCAAGGGTGATCAGCTTCAGTGGTCAATCAAGGCCAATGGAACAGGCGATTTGATACAAGCGGGTGATCAGCTGGTAGCAGCTGGCGGTGGGCTGCTTTCGGTGATCGATCTTCCGCGAGAAAACCAGCCAGCGAAAGTGACCAAAACGCTATCGATCGAAGAAGATGTTGAACGCCTTCTCTTGGCGGATGAGACTTTGGTGCTTGTCACCCAGAGTGGAGCCATTCGTGCCTTGGGTCAATCACAGAGTGATGCGACCGTCGCGACCAAAGTAGTTAGCGATGATTCAGTTTTGTTGAATGAACAAGCTAATCATTTGGATAGTCAGGCCATAACAACCGCGCATCAACTGTTAGATCAATTCAAGGAGCGTCAGCAGCAGAGTGGGTATTCGCTGTGGTTCGGCAATGCGGATAGTGAGACACTTAAAGCCTTCATACTGCAATCTGAATACGATCAAGTGATTGTTGTCGATCCTGATCTGGACGCTGTTGCGAGACTGCGTCGGTGGCTTGATGACCATGGCTTACACGGGCGTGTGACCGCCCATCACAGCCAATTTAGCGAGTTCCTTGCACCGAAATATGTGGCCAGTGCAGTGATTTGTGATTTCGGATCTAGTCCTGAGTCAATTCAAACCGAGCTCCCTAATCTTTATGAATCAGTTCGACCTTACGGGGGTGTGCTTTGTTTATTAGGTCAGGCAAAACAACAGCAGTTCGTCAAGTTGGTCGAAGCATGCCAGTTGGAGCAGGGTCAATTAAAGACGGAAGAATTCGGAGTGCTGGTGGAAAGAGTTGGGCGTCTGCCAGGTTCTGCTGACTGGACCCATCAATACGGTGACGCCGCAAACACGATTAAATCGGATGACCAACGTGTGAAGTTACCGCTGGGCGTTCTGTGGTTTGGTGGTAGCAGTCATCTTGATGTCCTGCCGCGACACGGCCATGGTCCACCAGAACAAGTGGTCGGAGGGCGGTTGTTCATACAAGGTATCGATTGCTTAAGCGCCCGTGATGTTTACACCGGTCGAGTCCTGTGGAAACGGGAATTTGAGGACTTGGGTACGTTTGATGTCTACTACGATTCAACTTTTGAAGAGACGCCACTGAACCCAAAGTACAATCAGGTACATATACCAGGGGCCAACGGCCGAGGCACGAACTACGTGGTCACTGAAGATCGTGTTTACATTGCTGAGGGACGGCATTGCCATGTTCTTGATCCCGCGACGGGCGAGACCTTGGTAATGATTGAGTTACCAAGGCAATCGGATGAACGCGAGAAAGATGAGCCGGCGAGAGACCGGCAAGAAGATAGCTTGAATGAACCAGAATGGGGTTATCTTGCTGTTTATGAAGATGTCCTGATCGGTGGATTGGGATTTGCCGATTACCGTCAGAGATATGGATTGCCGTTTGACGAAGACAAAGAACTGACGCGATCACGTGCCGGTTTTGGTGCCAAAAGTGTTGATCGAGCGGCAAGTCAATCACTCGTTGGTTTTGACCGATACACCGGTGAGCTTCTTTGGAATGTTCAGTCCGAATTCAGCTTTTGGCATAACGGAATCGCCGCTGGTGGAGAACAGATTTATTGCCTTGACCGTTTTCCCGCTCGTGTTGAGCAGGCATTGATGCGCCGAGGAACGAAGCCATCTGGTTCCTATCGTATTGCGGCTTTCGATTATCGAACTGGGGATTTGAACTGGGAAGTTAAAGAAGGTGTTTTTGGTACTTGGCTAAGTTACTCAGAAGAATTCGATCTGCTGCTTCAGGCGGGTTCTGCGGCAAGTGATCGACTGACCGACGAAACTTCGAAAGGAATGGCCGTTTATTTTGCCTCAGATGGTTCGGTGAAGTGGAAAAACGAGAACCTTCGTTATACCGGGCCATGCATCCTTCATCATGATTGGATCATTACCAATACAAATTCTTACGCGGAATCCGCTGGTGCATTTTTCTTGCATGACGGCCGTCAGAAAATGGTGCCGCACCCAATTACAGGTCAACCACAACCCTGGCGCTTGAAACGTGCTTACGGATGCAATCACATTATTGCCAGTGAAAACATGTTGACGTTCCGATCTGGAGCTGCAGGTTATTACGATCTGCTCAATGATGGAGGAACCGGGAATCTCGGTGGTTTCAAGTCAGGTTGCACATCAAATTTGGTGGTGGCCAATGGTGTACTCAATGCACCGGACTATACGAGGACTTGCAGTTGTGCTTACCAAAACCAGACTTCTCTTGCTCTCGTTCACATGCCTGATGTGGATGTTTGGAGCGTCGATGAATTCGCTGCAAAAATGACGAGCGGTGAGACCGTTGAGCGATTGGGTGTGAATTTTGGGGCACCAGGAGATCGTCGTCATCATGATGGAACTTTATGGGTGGAGTATCCAGTCGTTGCCGGTGCTTCGCCTCCGATCGCTGTGGAATGGAATCCAGAGGTGTCCGTGTCACGACGTCACTCAAGTCGACACGGCGAAAACGGCTATTCATGGGTCTTTGCGTCCGGTCTAAAAAATGTGACTAATTTGCGTTTGAGATTGAAGGACGCCGGGACCAACCTCAACGGCAAATTGAAATTGGCGAACGTGGAGAATGATGCTGAGGAAAATATTACCGACGGTAGCGTTAGTCTGACTAGCAGTGATCTGGAGATGTCAGAGGAAGATCAGTTGCAGTTGATCGGGTTGCGATTCGAAGGTGTTCCGTTTTCCGAAGAACTGGATAAGCCGATATATCTGCAATTCACCTGTGATGAGATTTCAAAAGCACCAACACAACTTGTCATCACGGCACAAGCGACGGGCAATTCAAAGTCTTTCCAAGCTGCGGATCGTAATCTTTCGTCTCGAGCAAGAACAAAAAGTCAAGTGCCATGGCAAGTTCAGCCATGGACGAAGGTCGGTGAATCCGGGTTGAAACAGCGTTCCCCCGATATCAGGTCCCTGTTGAATGAGGTGCTGCAGCGTTCGGATTGGCAAGCAGGTCAGGCCCTTACCTTGTTCGTGCAGGGCGAAGGAAAACGAGTTGCCTGTGCGTTTGATGGTGACGAAAAGAAATCACCTTGTTTAATCTTTGATGAATTGATGCTTGCGGAAAGAGAATCGGATACGCTGCAGGAGGAGAATCATTACCAAGTAAAATTATTCTTCACGATACCTGAAGATTACGATTCTTGTGATTTTAAAATTGGGATTCAGGGACAGTCCGAGCGCAGAGTGAGCCGTCTTGCATCTGAAGCTACTCAGTCAAAATTCGAGGTCGTAACAGTCGACGACGTGAAGATCAGGAAAGATCTGCGACTGAGCATTCAGGCAATTTCGGGCACTCCACTTCTCAGTGGTGTCGAAATTATCCGACAAGAGTCTGTGAAGAACGATTAAGCTGTAGAGTGTGATCGAAGAGCGGTCTATTATTTAATGTCTGTGTTGTCACCGGCACTCACTTTGTAAATCAAGTGTATCTTGGGTTTCTCGATGTCTCACCGTTTAATGCTTGTTGGTCTAGCTCTTTTGGGTGTTATCCTGGGAGGCACCCTTTGGGCCTGTAACGTGCCAGTTTTTCGGTATGCGTTGGAACGCTGGCAGTCTGATCCCTATGACTTGGTGATTCTGCATCAATCTGATTTAAGCGAAGCAGACTTAAAGAAAATAGAAACACTGCGAACTTTGTCTCGAAGCAACGGAGGTAAGGCAAATTTCGATTGCCGTGTTCATGACATGCGCGAAAGCGTGGATGCAGATCTGAAAAAAGCTTGGGAGGTGAATCGGAATGATGATAACCAACCGTTGGTGTTGTTACTGTTTCCCCAAACGGCAGCCGAAGTTCCTGATCGATTAATTTCCGTTACGCAAATGGCCGATTTGCAGGTGGACCATTTAGCTGGTTCACCGCTTCGAACTGAGTTAGCAAAGCGACTTCTGTCTGGTGATTCTGCCGTATGGATTTTTGTGAAGTCGGGTAACGAAGAAAAGGACTCCGCAGCGATTGAAAGGCTGGAGCACCAAATTCTTTGGAATGAAAAAAATCTTGAACTCCCTGCTCAAGAGGAGATTGAGGCTGACGAGTTTTTTAACCGGGATAATCCAATCGAATTGCGATTAGATTTTTCGATGATCATTTTAGATCGATCGGACCCCAAAGAACGTGCTTTGCTGAACATGTTGTTGGCGAGTGAACCCGACCTTGAAGAGTTAGATCAGCCCATGGCGTTTCCCGTGATTGGTCGTGGTAGAGTTCTCTATGCACTGGTCGGTCCAGGTATTTATCGCGAGACAATTGCGATGGCTTCGAAGTTTGTTGTTGGTCCTTGTTCATGTCAGGTGAAGGATCAAAACCCTGGCTTTGACTTGCTGATGGACACAGATTGGGAGTCAAAGATTAATGGCAAGCCCATTTCTCGTTCGCGTGAAACCAAGACCAAAGCTCCGATTTTAATCAAGATTCCACCGGGTAAATAAACATGCGACTTACGTTACCTTTTCGTAACCGAACCGCGCAAGTTCCAAGTGTCTTCATGCAGCTTTTTCCGCGCCTTGTTTACAACTTGGGACTGTTGCTGTTAGTCAGCTCGACTGTTGTTGCCCAGCAAGGACAGGCCACCGATGAGTTGTTGGCGGAGCAGGACTTTGCGTTGCTCTATGAGAAGGCGATTGAGATGGGCAACCCCGGGCGAGGTGCTGTACTTTTCGCGTCGCCAACGCAAGCATGTTTATCGTGCCATCAGGTTGGTCAAGCGGGAGGTCAGGTGGGTCCTGATCTCACCAAAATCGCGACGCAACGAAAGCCCATAGAAATAGTTGATTCTTTGTGGAATCCGCAAAGTGTTGTTGCGAAGGAGTACCAAGCGATCGCTGTGCTGCTAGCGGATGGACTGGTGTTGCGTGGGCACCTTGTCAGCGAGACGGATCAAGAGATTGTTTTGCGAGAACATTCAAGCAATCAACAGAGAAGAATTCTGCAAGAGGATATTGAGGCGGTTCAGGAAGTTGGTTCGCTGATGCCAACGGGCCTGATGAATAGTCTGAGTGAGCAGGATCAGTTGGACCTGATCTCGTTCGTAAGCGACTTGGGTAAATTTGAACAGGTCGGCCTTGAAGCGATTGATGCCCTGTTTGCGCACAGTCACGCGCATCACCCAGAGTCGTTTGAGATGGATCGGCGTCCGTTGGAACCCGAGGCTTGGCCCAGTTGGGAATCTCACGTGAATCGAGATCGGGTCTATGATTTTTATCGCAAGCAAGCAAGGCATTATCGGAAAGCGAACCCACGTCCAAGTCTATTGGTTGAGTTCCCGGGACTTGATGGTGGCGGTTATGGACATTGGGGAAATCAGTCGGAGCCCGTTTGGGCTGATGGGCGTTGGTCAAAATCCAATCTCGGATCGTTGCAATCCGGCGTTTTCCATGGCGAGGGAATTTCAATTGCTCGTGGGATGTGTGTCAGGTTAACCCCGGGCGAGAGTGGTATCTCGGTCTGCTTTGACCCTGACACGCTCAGTTACCCACGAGTATGGTCGGGAGGGTTTGTAACTTTTACTGATTTTCGGCATGGTTTCATGCACGGTGTCAAGCAGGATGGGCCAACGATGGCTTTACCTGCGGAGCACACGAGCGCTGTCAGGGATTTAAGCCAAAGTGATGGTGGTTACGAATTTCTCGGACTTTACCGAGATGGCGAGAGGGTTTTTTTTTCATATCGAATCGATTCAAAAATTTATCTTGATGAGCCCGTAGTCCAAGATGGTGTCTTTCGTCGAATCGTTATGCCAATTGATCAGCACCCCGCCCGAACCGCCCTGAGCGGAGGGCGATCGCAATGGGATCAAAGGATCCTTACTGCTGGTCAGCTGGGTTCAGGGAAGCCATACGCTGTCGATACGATTTCGTTGCCAATTGAAAACCCTTGGAACTCGCTGTTGTATTGCGGCGGGCATGACTTCTTGTCCGATGGTTCAGTCATGATTTGCACGATGCAAGGCGATGTTTGGCATGGAACTGGTATAGATGAAGATCTAGAAAAGATTGTTTGGAAGAGATACGCATCCGGTTTACATCAGCCTCTCGGTTTAATCGTTCAAGATGATCAAGTTTACGTTCAAGGGCGGGACCAGATCACACGATTGCATGATTTGAACGAAGATGATGAGGCAGATTTTTACGAGTCGTACAGTCGAGCCTTGGGTACTTCAAAATCGGGTCATGACTTCACCTGTGGTCTGCAGCGTGATTCGTCTGGGCGGTTCTACACGGCGAGTGGGCTTCAGGGGGTGATGAGAATTTCCTCCGATGGTAGATCAGCAGAGGTTCTGGCAACTGGTTTGCGTAATTCTGATGGAATTGGAATCACTCCGGACGGGTTGGTGACTGTTCCCAGTAGTGAGGGCGATTGGATGCCCGCATCCATGATCGCGGCATTAAGGCCCGATGGGCCGATCCTGAATCGGTTTAAGGTTGACCGTAGCGGTGAGGAATCGAGTTCACCGAGCCCAGCATTTTTTGGTCGTCCCGGAACGAACCTAAAGCAACCACCTGAAATTCCGATGCTTTATCTACCTCGGGGCTTAGATAATTCAAGCGGTGGTCAAGTTTATGTTTCGAGTGAGCGATGGGGACCGGTCCAAGGACAGATGGTTCACTTATCCTTTGGAGGCGGACGCGCCTTTCTTCTTCTAAAAGATGAATTTGACGGTTGGATTCAGGGTGCCGCCGTTCCCATTGCTGGTGAATTACTTTCGGGTGCCCACCGCGGACGGTTTCATCCGATCGATGGTCAACTTTATGTTTCTGGCATGGCCGGATGGGGAAGTTACACCACCGCCGATGGGTGTCTGCAACGCATTCGATACACCGGTGGAAATCAAACGCAACTGCCAGTTTCGTTCCATCTACATGAGAATGGTATTCGTCTTTCCTTTTCTGAGCCCATTGATTCAGAGCAGGCCAGCGATCCACATTCTCACTTCGTTCAGGCCTGGAACTATCGCTTCAGCGGAGCCTATGGGTCACCCGAGTACTCTCATCGCCAGCTTGGGTTGAGAGGGCACGACGTGATGCCTATTCAGTCCGCAACGGTTCTTGATCAGGGACACGGTCTGTTTTTGGAAATCCGCGATTTGCAACGTGTGAACCAATTGCATCTGCTGGTAAATACCGGGCAACATGCCGATCACGATTTGTTTATGACCGTCAATCATCTTGATGAGCCATTCAGTGAATTTCCGACTTATGAAACGTATAAAAAAGTGGAGTTGCCGCATCCGATGCTTGCGGATTTAAAACGTCCAATGACGACAAAGCGAAACCCATTTGGAAAGCCAATTCAGAATGCCCGAGAGGAGACGATGCAGGCAGCTAAGAATTTGATGTTTGACCGGCAGCATTTCGAGGTTGAGGCGGGTGAAGCTATCAGGCTGACCTTTAAGAATCCGGACGCCGTGCCGCATAATTGGGCGTTGTTGACACCAGGATCTTTGCGCGAAGTTGGCGAGCTTTGCAATCGATTGATTTCGGATCCTGACGCAGTTGCTAATCATTACATTCCCAAGACGGATAAGGTTGTTGCTTTCACAGATGTTGTTGAACCATATTCCGAGCAAACCATTTACTTCCACGCGCCCAAAGAACCAGGCCGTTACCCTTACCTCTGCACATTTCCCGGTCACTGGATGGTGATGAATGGCTGGATGGAAGTAGTGGAGAAATAGTCACCGGCTTGTTTCAAACTCCCGAAGAAAATTTGCTGAAGGCAGTTCTTTAGCCCAACTTCATTTCTCAAACGTCCAGTTAGTCGATGAAGTATTTCTTGCTTTTTTTGGTAGTGTGCTGCTTCGTGAAAGGGGTATCCGCCAACGAACCAATTAAAGTCCACGTCGCCGTTTTTGATGCCGACACAGAGTCAGCGATTCCGGCGAGGCTTTATCTTGAAGATGAATCGGGAAACGATTTTTTCTTTGAAACACTCGATCCCAACGGCAGTGCTTACCGATTTGAGAAACAGAATTGGTTGAATGAAAATTCCGTCGAATATCACACCACGATATCGGCGCATCCTTGCGAAGCAATCGTGCCAAGTGGCGAGTACAGGCTGACGGTGGAACGGGGGAAAACCTACAAGCGTCATAAGCAAGTCGTCACGGTTGGCAAACAAGATCTTCATTTGGTCATTCGTTTGAAACGTTGGTGTGATCCAGAATCACGTGGCTGGTACAGTGGTGATCTGCACCTTCATCGGGAAATTGACGAATTACGAAATGTCATGCTCGCTGAAAATCTGAACGTAAGTTTTCCACTCACTAATTGGGTGACCAAGTCTGACACCCTACCAACGCAGGGGGACAAGAATTCAAAAAAGTCCATTCCCAATGAATTAATCGAAATTGACGCTAACCACGTCATCTGGCCTCGCAACACGGAGTACGAGATTTTTAGTGTGGGCCCAAAGCAGCACACACTCGGTGCGCTCTTCGTGTTGGGTCATCAAGGCGGTCTTACTGAAACGGTCCCGCCATGGAAGCCAGTGGTGCAGAACGCCTCGCAGTCCGGGGAGAATGTCTTGCTGGATATGGACAAGTTAGCGTGGCCATTTTCGATGCTACTGCCCGTCCTTGCGCCCAATGCGACTTATGAGTTGGCCAATAATCACCTTTGGCGAACTGAGTTCGCGTTTCGCAAATGGACGACTCCAGCACCCTCTTTTATGGTACCGCCTTTTGGGGCTTCAGAAGGTGGTGAGCGAGATTGGATCGATTTCACACTCGAGATGTATTATTCACTGCTGAACTGTGGATTCCGGTTACCGCCCTCAGCCGGTACCGCCAATGGTGTACATCCAGTACCTGCTGGTTTTGGACGCGTTTACGTTAATTTGGGTGACCATTTCGACTTTGAAAGTTGGAAAGAAGGACTGCAGGCGGGAAGAAGCTTTGTCACGACCGGTCCGATGGTTTTCGCCAAGGCACGTGGCCAGCATCCCGGAGAGGTTTTTGAAATTGGAGAAAGTGACGACGATGAGATTGCTCTGGATGTCAAAATTCTTTCAGGCGGTCCGGTTTCCTATGCTGAACTGATCGTTAATGGAAAGCCGGAGAAGCTTCTGCGAACGAGGTCGGAAATCACCCAGGACGGAGCATACCAATCCACCTATCAAGTCACGGTACATCCCAAGGAGAGCGGATGGTTTGCGATTCGAGTGTTCGAAGAGCCTGAGGTGGGTCGAGTTCGATTCGCACACACGGCCCCTTGGTATGTTGAAAAAGTGGGTGATCAGGTTTCACCCACTCGAGAGCAGCGTGATTATCTGATCTCTCGGATGCAGGATGAGATGCGACGAAGTCGTGATGCGGTCTCAGAAGAAGCGATGAGTGAATACAAAGAGGCCTTGGGATTTTATTCCTCACTGCCAATCGCAGATGAAAGTATTGCAATGTCACAAAGTCGACCACTCGATGATGCGGGTCGAGAGTTTTGGCTACGGAACATGATTGTTGATCATCAGTTTTCAGCTAATGAAGTGCGACAAGCAACTGGTATGCAACTGCGTCAGGCTGAGCGAGAGTTCAAGCGTCTTCAGGGTGCCCGGAATAAAGAAGTGCCACTTAATCAAATTCGCGTCTTGCCGTATCCTGGCGGACGGCATCCACGCCGAGGATTTCTGGAAGGTGCAATTGATCCACAACGCGAGACCAAAGTGAGCATCTTTCCACCTTGGGCCGAAGGTGGTTACGTTGTCGTGGATGTGCCTGAGGCGATTTTCAGTAACCTTGGGCTGACGTATCTAGCGCACCGTCATGTGCCAACGATTTGGACTGACCTGGCGATTGACCTTGAAAAAACGGAATGGAAAATCGATGGTCGAAAGTTGTCGATGCATCGAATACTGCCTAATCAGATTGCTTTCTCGAGTCACGTCACTTGGGATCGGTCATCAGTATCGATGACAATCAATCTTGTTAACGGCACCGACGAGGTTCTGACGCAAATGCGAGTTCAAGTCTGCACAATGTTGAAAGCGTTGGTCGGTTTCCATACGCAGACGCGGCGTGAAGAATACATCGAAGGGCCTTTTGTTGCTGTCAAGGCAAACGATTTAGATCGATGGGTTATCACAGCCTGGACCCCATTCCATCGGTCATGGACTAATCCACCCGTGCCATGCCTTCACTCCGACCCTCAATTTCCTGATTGTCCTCCGGGCGAGATGGTTTCTGTCAAAGGAAAATTATGGTTTTATGAAGGGAAGGATATCGAGAAAGAAGTCCAAAGATTAAGGCAGGAAAACGAAGGCTAATCGACTCCTTCAACACTCCGCTACTTGCGCCAACGCGTAAAATGCGCTAGGATTTTTGTAGTTGAGGACGTGATTAAGTTTTCGAAATTACGGAAGTTGCATGATTGCTTCGTCAAGCCATCACTGATTCCGATTTGATAATCAGGCGTCGGATTAATCCGTCTCATAAGATGTTTTGTACTGACTGACGGTATGAGATGCACAATTGTTGGGGAGAGGTTTTTTGAGTCTCAAGGCAAATCAGATTCATCAAGGAAGTTGTCTCGATCGATTAAAAGAGATAGATCAAGGTTCGATTGATCTGGTTTTTGCCGATCCCCCATTCAATATTGGTTATCAATACGATGCATACGATGACCAAAAGAGCTCGGACGAATACTTGCAGTTTTGTGAGTCTTGGATCACCGAGAGTCACCGAGTCTTGCAACCGGACGGATCATTTTGGTTAGCGATTGGTGACGAATATGCCGCCGAGCTGAAATTGCTCTCACAGAAAATTGGTTTTCACTGTCGCAGTTGGGTAATCTGGTATTACACCTTTGGTGTGAATTGCGCGCGCGGTTTCTCTAGATCGCACACGCATCTTTTCCATTTCGTGAAAAACAAAGAGCGATTCACGTTTAACGGAGAGAATCCAGCAGTTCGCGTCGCATCAGCACGGCAGTTGGTTTACGCCGATGCGCGAGCAAACTCAAAAGGCCGTTTGCCGGACAACACCTGGATTCTTCGACCACAGGATGTGCCTTCACCGGGTTTCTCCATGTCGCACGATACTTGGTGTTATTCTCGCGTTGCGGGAACCTTCAAAGAGCGCGAAGGATTTCATGGCTGCCAAATGCCGGAGCAATTACTTGGCAGGATCATACGCGTTTCAAGTCATTCGGGCGATGTTGTTTTAGACCCGTTTGCCGGAAGCGGTACAACGCTTGCTGTCGCAAAAAAACTTGGGCGACAGTTCTTGGGTGTGGAATTGTCAACTGATTATGTATCCAAGATTCGTACGCGTTTGGATGATTGTGAAGCGGGTGATGCATTAGACGGTGCTGATGGTCCTAGCAGTGGCGTACCGACGTCAAAAGGAAAGCGACGCAACAAGTTTGTAAATGGCCGACCGGTGATTTCGCTACCAGATGAAGCCGAGCAGAGTATTATCGATGCGTTTATGGAGTCGGCCGATGGACATTCTGCAGATTATTTGCTTTGTGATCCTGGTTTAAATTCAAACTTTGTGAAGAGTTGTCGAAAGCGAAGCGTACCCGGTGATCCAAGGTTGTGGAATTCATTTTTGTTGAGGGTACGTAAGTCAGGAAAACTTCCGCGTTCGGTCGCTACCGGGCAGCGATTGTCAACTCAAGAAATGGATCCGTACAGCGATGCGAGTGAGGTTGCTTCGCGTTTGATGACGTTGGATTACGGCATGACTTTGGACGAGTTATTGTGCTCGCCAGAGGCGATACAAGAGTTTGACCAAATGGCCCAATCTTTTTCATCTGGTCATAGTTCATTTGAGTACCGCTGGTCTGCTCTTGCTCTGAGAAAACGGGCAACCACAAAGCGATTTCGAACCATAGCGACTGAGCAAAAACAACATTGGGCTACGCAGAAACTCCCTCGCCGACGTTCCTTAGAAAGTTGTCTTGCAAAACAGTATGAGCATTCGGGGGTTTACGCGCTCTTCGATGAGAATTTCCCGGTTTATGTTGGCGAGACGAGTAATTTGCGAGAACGTATTGAGAATGTTTTAGGCAGCGAGGGCTGGAAGAAATTTAATCCGAATTCGGTGCGAATTTGGCAGATTAGGGAGGAGGTCGAGCAATTTGCTTTACGTTCTTACTTGGTCACTAAGGATAAGCCACTCCTTAATTCAGATCTTTTAGTTGCCGAGTGAATTTGCTGTCCGTTCTCTTGTCTGGCAAGTTGAAATACGGCTTGATTGCAGCGATCCGCAAATGGTTACCGTTGATTTTTCCAAAGGGCGTTCTGTTATGTTGCAAAGACGAAAAAGCCATCTGTTTCACAGGCTGCTATCGCTCGCTTTGTTGCTGATTGGCTTGAATTCAGGAATGCAAGCTCAGGATCCTGCATTGCCTAAAATGAAGTGGACAGAATTACCATCTCTTCCGAATGATTTGGGTGTTGCGGGTCCCTTTGCAGGTGTGCACCAAGATGCATTGATTGTTGCGGGGGGTGCGAACTTTCCCAAGCCGGTTTGGGAGAATGACAAGCAATGGTTGGATGATGTTTACATTTTGAGGCGCTCGGATCAGCAATATCAGTGGTCCCGGGCTGGTAAGCTGCCCAGGCGAATTGCTTATGGGTGTTCAGTGACGATTGATGAGGGTGTGCTTTGCATGGGAGGAGCCGATGCAGAACAGCATTTTGCTGATGTCTTTTTGATTCGGCTCGACGAAAAGGGGACCGGTGTAGTCTTTGAGTCATTCCCTCCACTTCCCCAAGCTTGCGCTTATGGAGCCGCAACTATCTCGAATCATGTAGTGTATTTTGTCGGTGGGCAAACGGATTCAGCATTGCAGTCAGCAAGCCAAAATGTGTGGGCCTTTGACTTAAAAAAACGGGCGAAATCAGCTGAATATTCTTGGGAAACCTTGGCTCCGATGCCCGCGTCTAACCGAGCCTTTCATATCTTGATTTCTTCGGCGGATGCTACGGACGAATCAATTTTTCTAATTAGTGGTCGACGGCAAAATGACCAAGATGAGGTCGAGTTTCTGCGTGATACTTGGCAATACCGGCCTCGGGATGCGACGTGGGATCGCTGCGCCGACGCGCCAAAGTGTTTAATGGCTGGGGTGGGAGTTGCTTTGTCCTCAAATGATCTTGTCGTACTTGGTGGTGCGGATGGAACGTTATTTCACCGTGGTGATGAACTGAAGAATCGGCATCCGGGTTTTCCTAAAAAAACGTATGCCTACGATATGCGACTTGATCGCTGGAGTGATTACGGATCAATACCAGCAAATCATGTGACAACCGTGGCGGTCCAGTGGAACGGCGCAACGGTTATTCCTAGTGGAGAGATTCGCCCTCGCGTGCGGTCACCAAAAATTTTAAGTGGTTCGATTCAATCCATCGCTGAGTGATTGAAATCAAGTTCGCCAAAGTATTAGGAGAGAGGTCTTGCAATCACTTCGACGTCAGCAGTTGAAGTCCATTTATGAGAATGGATTATTCGAGGACGTCATTCCATTTTGGTTACAGCACGGGATCGATAAAGAATACGGTGGTTTTTTCACCTGCCTTGATCGGTCGGGCGCTGTGATTGATTCGGATAAGGCGGTTTGGCAGCAAGGTCGTTTTACTTGGCTTCTAGCCAAGTTGTACAACGAGTTTCCCAATCATTGCTCTGAGCAAAGATCGGTGTGGCTTCGGTTGGCAAATCAGGGTGCGGATTTCTTAGGGCAACACTGCTTTGACCCAACCGATGGACGGATGTGGTTTCATTTGACCCGAGACGGAAAACCGATTCGCAAACGGCGGTATGCATATAGCGAAAGTTTTGCAGCCATAGCCTTCGCTCAATTGGCCAAAGCTCAGGATGATTCACGCTACGCGCAACTCGCAATCAACACATTCAATCGCTTCGTTGAACATTCCAATTGCGATGATCCATTAATCGCAAAGACTACCCAGGAACGCCCATTACGAAGTATTGGGATACCGATGATCACATTGGTTACGGCCCAAGAACTAAGAGATGCGATTGATTTTGAGCAAGCCGGAGATTGGATTGAGGCGAGTATCGCAGAAATTCAGAAATATCACGTCAAGCCTGAGGAATGCTGCGTGATGGAAACCGTTAGCCAAAACGGAGAAATAGTTGACCATTTTGATGGGCGCACATTGAACCCTGGCCATGCTATCGAAGCTTCGTGGTTCATTATGGATGAAGGCATGAAGCAATCCAATCCTGAACTCATTTCGCTTGGTACAACCATTCTTGACTGGATGTGGGAGCGTGGTTGGGATTCTAAGTACGGAGGAATGCTTTATTTCACGGATTTGCATGACCATCCTGTTCAAGAATATTGGCACGATATGAAGTTTTGGTGGCCGCAAAACGAAACAATGATTGCGACGCTGATGGCATACCGGGCAACAGGGAATGAGAAATACGCACTGTGGCATCAGCGTCTTCACGACTGGGTGTATGCCCACTTTCCCGATACGGAGCATGGAGAGTGGTTTGGCTATCTGGATCGAACAGGACGCGTTACCTCCACAGCCAAAGGTAATTTTTGGAAGGGACCATTTCATCTTCCAAGAATGCAGATGACTTGTGCTCGATTATTGGACTTCTGACTTTTCCTTACCGATTTAATAGACATCGGCATCTAAGATGCTTCGGTTTGTCCCTCGAAAGAGGGTCAAAGATGACAGGAAAAATCTAAAGCCTCAGTTAAAAATCATCATTTTGTGTTGTTCAGCAAACCATCTGGATGCCGAAAACGTATGCAAAATCATGATTTCTAGCTCGATTCTCACAAAAGAGTTCGCAGGCTGTTTACAATTTTGGATCAGAGCATTGGATGCTCCACGTCCACATTCGACTCAAACTACCACTTGAGGTTTTACACAATGCAAAATGATTCTAACCGTCGGAAATTTATCAAGAGCTCGACGGCTGCTGCAGCTGGAGCCGCCCTTACCAGCACAATTGCCCGTACTGCTCATGCTGCTGGTAGTGACGAAATCAAGTTTGTTCTGATCGGATGCGGTGGTCGAGGCCTTGGAGCCACCGAGAATATCATGAACACAAAAGGCAACGTGAAACTTGTTGCCGCAGCGGACCCCTACACTGAGAAGGCCGCCAATAATTTGGCCAACCTTGGCAGAAAGAATAAAGGAAAGTTTGCTGAAAAGATCGATGTTCCGCAGGATCGAATTTTCGGCGGATTGGACGGTTACAAGAAAGCCATTGATGTCGATGCTGACTTGGTTGTCATTGCGACTCCCCCTGGTTTTAAACCACAGCAGTTTGAGTATGCAGTCAATAAAGGACGACATATTTTCATGGAAAAGCCTGTTGCATCGGATGCAACAGGTGTTCGTCGCGTCTTGAACGCGGTCGAAGAGTCCAAAAAGAAAGATTTAATGGTTGCGATTGGTTTGCAACGTCGCCATGAGCCTCGTTACGTCGAAACGATCCAACGGATTCATGATGGAGCAATTGGTGATGTCATCAATATGCGTGTGTATTGGAACGGCTCCGGTATCTGGTACCGAAACCGTAATGAAGAGCAAACGGAGATGGGTTTCCAGGTTAATAACTGGTACCACTTCAACTGGCTTTCCGGTGACCAGATCTGTGAGCAACACATTCACAATCTGGACGTTGGATGCTGGGTGAAGGGTGAGTACCCCGTTGAATGTAACGGCATGGGTGGACGCGAACTTCGTGAAGACGGAGACGCGAAAAAGTCACAGATCTTTGATCATACCTTCTGCGAGTACACCTTCTCTGACGGGACAAAAATGTACAGCCAAGGACGTCACGTACGTGGCGTTTGGAACAAGGTTGGTGAATTTGTTCACGGTTCGAAGGGGACCTCTGATCCGGGAGCTGGTGTGATTGATGGTCCGAATGCTTGGAAGTTTGCTGGTCAGCGACCAAATGGTCATCAGCAAGAGCAGCATGACATGATCGAGTCGCTGATGCGTGGCGAGATTTACAACGAAGGTGAGTATGGTGCAAAATCAACCTTCACTGCAATTCTCGGGCGAGAAGCCTGCTACAGCGGGAAGGTCCTCAAGTGGGATGACTTGCTAGAGAATGGCCGAGAGCTGGCTCCTGGTATCGACAATTACACGCTCGATACCCCGCCGCCGCCATCTGCACTTCCCGGACCGGATGGAGTTTATCCGTTCGCCGTGCCCGGCAAGTACGACCCCTTTGCCTAGAGCGTGCAAAGCGATTGGTTGAACAATCAGACCTCACCTCGTCTTTCAGATTCGGGGTGAGGTTTTTTGTTTGGCCGATCTGCATCGGCCTGTCTTCTGAAAGGGCGCCTCAGGACAAGACGCTCTGATGCCTTAAGTTGGAAGATGCCACCGACCATGCTGTCGATGGTCACTTTCCCCTGATTTGCCTTCTGGGACCGTGTTGTGGCTCAGAGGGAAAGTGGAGGCGCAACTTGGGAAGTGGGTCCACTTCACCTTGCGGCATCGCTTGTTGCATTGATTCCTGCGGTGTCAATTCTTCCTGAACCGCCGACAGGGGCTTGGATTCTTCTAAGTCGTTGATTGGATGCTCTGTCGGTAAGCCACCGAGGTCTCCATCATTTTTAGGCTTGCGGTTGCATTTGAACCATCGACCAGCGGGTCCCGCCAAGAGCGCCGGCAGTAGAATCATGTCTCCAATCAAAGCGGTGGCCAACATCACAAGCATGAGTGACCCAAAGCGTTGAGTAGGCGTGAAGGTGGAAAGAGCGAATACAAATAAGCCCAAACCGCCAACGATGGTTGTTTGGGTCATCGCTGGACCAACCCGTCGATAGGTCTCGATGACTGCCTCGATTCGCGTCATCCCTCTGCTGAGGTTGGTGCGGAACCAGGATAAAAAGTGAATGGTGTCATCGACCGCTACGCCCATCGCGACAGATGCGGTCATCATGGTTCCGATGTCAATTTCCATACCCAGGTGGCACATCACGCCAAACACCATGATGACCGGAAAGACGTTTGGGATCATGGCAATCATTCCGGCGATAAAACCATCGCGAAGATTGCCGGGTAAAAGCCAGCTTGTTGGCATGCCGCCTGGATTCAATAGTAACGCCATCACTCCGGCAATCAGTATGAATGCCAAGCCAATCGATTCTGTCAAACTGGTAAGCAGGGTACGCTGTGCTTTGTAAACAACTGGAACGACACCTGTGTAAACGACTCCCAAGGAATCCGAGCCCGCTTTCTTTTCGGATTCGGTGATAGCAAGATTGATTCCGTCGTTCTCTCGGATCAACTCGGTGTCGATAAGATGATTGGCGGTGTTGAAGTCGTTTTTAGAGAAGGTGTCACTGCCCAGCCAGATAATCGCATCATAGCTCTGAACAAACTTTGTCCACTTCTCATTCGCCACGAGTTCATCACGTTTTTCTTTGGTGACGTCCAGCCAAGTTGGACGAGAGAGGCGTTCACCGCTGATCAATTCACCAAGTGTGCTGAGGAATGCTGCTCGGGAATCAATCTTGTCGTTAGCAGTCAGCAGCGTGGCTTCCTCGATTTTTGACGGCGTCTTCGAGCCGACTAGAAGTACGCGAGAGCGGGGGTTGATTTTGTTGGCGTTGGTTTCATCATTGGATGCCAATCTGCTGAGTAGTTCGCGGCGGGTTTCATAAGCGTGCAGCACCGGTTGAACTGCTTCCCGCAAGGTGTAAATGAATCCCCCGTAATCAACATCTGACAATGCGGCGACGCGCAAGCTGATTCGCCAAAGTTCACTTGGGCTTTGCTCCGCAGTTTGTTCCATTTGCAGATAATCAATTTCTTTGAGATCTGCAAGCGATGCCGTAAGTTCCCGAGTGAATTTTGCTCTGACTGGACTGTAGCTGTTGGCAGGTTCTGGCAAGGGTGGCAGAAAGGTGTTGGCCGACATGGCTTGGCCAACGATTCCTCTTCCGGGTTCACCGAGAGTTTGATTGACCACTTTCCGAACGCGTTCGACCAGTTCGGCACGCTCAAGAATTCCAAGCGAGTCAATCGTCTTGGCGTTGACATCAGTGACTTCTGTATCGCTATCGGCGGGTGCCCCTTCAGCCTGCATCGATGCAGGTACCCTCACGACCAATTCCATCGGTACCAACTTGCCGAAGTTGTCCTCAAGCCAACCATAGTCGTGGATAATTCGAGAGTCTGGATCAAATAGCTTTAGCAATTGCACTGAAGTTTTGATTTCTCGCAAACCCCAAGCTCCGCCAAACAGTGCCAAGAGGCAAACTGTGGTTACCAAGGCATGGTGACCGGTAATCCAACGACCAAGATTTGCCCACCACTCAGATAATCGTGATTCGTTAGCCAGTTCAGCATTTGGTGTGATTTCCTCTTCTTTGAATCCCGGAACAAAGGTTTGTAAGGCCGCGGGTAGAAAGGAAAACAGAATTCCCACGGTCATCATGACACCGATGCCCGAGTAAAGACCGAAATTGCTGATCGGGGCTAGGTTACTGGTGAAGAGAGAAACAAGCCCAATCGCCGTCGTGGTTGAGGCCAACGCACACGGTAGCAATGCATGCTTGAATGCACGGCCGGTTGCACCACGCTCGCCTCGTGCTCTCACTTCGTCACGGTAATAATTGATAACGTGAATCGCGCCGGAAAGACCTAGCACATACACCAAAGATGGCATGCTCATTAGGATGGCGTCCACCCTGCCGGCTGACCACCAAACGATCCCCATGCTTAATCCAGCCGAGCTTCCGCCAACAATAAACACCATGGTTGTGATCTTGAAGCTTCGGAAGCAAAGGTAAGACAAGATGATGCCCAGAAGGATGCTGTATCCAACAAGGCGAACCAATGTCACGGTCCCCTCTTCATCGATTGCGATGTTGTCGACCGGTGGACCGCCCATGCGAAGGGGAGTCGTTCCGGGAGCGATAATTGAGTTGCTTTGATTGAATGGTGGCGGGGCCATCGACGGGGCCGAGGGTGGCGTAATCCCCGACTCCTCGGCAAGCACCAAAAGCCTGCCGCGAGCTTGACCCAGACAACCGCGTCCAAGTGCGAACGGCAGGTTGTCATTGGCGATGTCGGTCAGAGTAACCATCACACATGTCAAACGCGGTGGCGGTTCGACGTTGGCCGCATCATAGACCGCATACCAAACTTCGGTTCGACGCTCGAGTGATGCGATCTTTAGTTCATCAAGCGAACCATTAAAGTCTGATTCGAGTAATTCGTTCAGCGTGTTTTCGACAAGAAAGTCAAAATCAGTCGGCAATGAGTCCCTGCGGTTTTCCGGGATGAGTGATCGGAAAGCAGTCGGAGTCCAGGTGAATTGGTCGTCAATGGCGGGCGCGAATAAACTGCCCGTCAAACGCTGCATCGCTAGGCGTCGTGCCACGACGCCCCGCCGTGACTCATCCGTGAAATCAACAGGCCACAGCGAACCGCCCTCTTGGGCTAATTCATCAACGGCCATTTCTCCAGTTTGCACCGTCTGAAACAGCGGTGCACAAATGAGGGATAGGTCGTTGTAGAAAGGATTGGCAATGCGATCCCCCGGCGGTTCCCCAAAGGCCGTCACAAAGGTGCCTTGGAGTTCGAATGTTCCCATTGATCGCTGGATCCGGCGTACGACACCAGCCACCGCATTCATCGCTCCCTCCCAACGGTACAGATGACCGTCAGGGGTGATGTAGTACCACTGGCCTTGAGTGTTGCAGAGCCATTTTTCCTGCTCGCCTCCCCAGTTGAATTGCTCGTCGCCACTGAGTACTAACTGGAGGTCGATAGCGACTTCTCGTGCCCTTTGATAGGTTTCTACCTGATCAGCGGCGACGTCTTCTGAAGGATCGTAGGATGCACTCTCATGAACGAGTTTTTCCTGAAACAATTTCAGGCGTTGATCGTCTTTGGAACAGCCAGGCCATGTGGTGAGGACGAAACTTTCACCAGCGAAGTGATCTGCGAACCAACTCAGCTCGGCAGTTTCCGGAAAATCACTTGGTAACCAGTCTTTGACGTCATTCTCTTTCTGCTGCAAGCTAAGCCGCGCAGCCCGAAAGACCGATGGCATGCAAAAGCAGAAGACAATGAGAATCAGTAGCGCATACGGGATGCCGAGAGGGCTTCGTCGCTCGAGTAGAGGGTCTTGGTTCATAAGCGACAGTGGGGGACCAAAAACGCTGCGGGCATCAGATGAATAAGATCATTCTGAACGTAAATTACCGACCCGAGGCTTGGGGGTCTACTTCAATCGGTCCTTTACCATTGGGCAAGTGCTCAATACCGCCGGAATGTAGCAATCACGGCCAGTTTGCTAGCACACTAATCAGCAGATAGCCCCGAAGGGGGGGTAGTTGGGCGGTTGTCAACTGATGGCGATCCCCTGTCGACTTCACGAACGATGAAATCGGGAGAGTGAGGTGATGATTAGTTCGAAGTTGGCTTGGGATTGGTTGCCCACCAGCCAGTTTTCCCGCCCGTTTGGTCAGTCAATCGGCTTCCTGCAAGCAGGATCGGTTAACAAGAATCTCAATTCATCAATCTCAATTCATCTCCGGCAATTGACCATCGGCTCGATTTCCATAATTTTGAAAGACATCTGGATCGATGGAGCTGCTAATGAATTGCGTTGAGCCATCCGCCATGCCAAAGTTACCACCTCCAAAATGAAAGCTACCGAACTTTCCGACTGCCAACGGATCTTGATCTTGAAACCCGTTTGAGTGGTTCGTTTGATAGGTTTGCCAGTTGTTATCTTTTCTCGCATCGAAGCCACTTGTGTTTCGAAGTGTGGCGCGCGTTCCGGAAACCCAGCCCAAATTATTCCCACCCGGGATGCATTCTCCGACCAAAATTGTATGGGAGCTACCGTCAAGAATATCGCTATAGCGCACGTCACTATTGAGATACAACAGTCCGTTATTATCGATGTCAATTGGAGCCTCCGAGCCATTGTGGCATCCAGCATAATTCGTGATCCCAATTTGGAGATCATCGGCCATTGTGATGGTGCCATCGGTCCACGCTGAGGGGCAGACAAGTGTTGGGATCTTTAAGGCCCTGACTTTTTGGTTCACCTCAGCGTAAGCCCCAGCCTCGATGTCAAACTGTTGAAAAACATTTTGCTGTTCGATGTAAGGCAAGATGGAGACAATCCAGCTGACGGACTGACCGACTGGTTCATTCACAATGGGTCCCTCAGAATTAATGGATCCAGCTGGCAGCTTTTCCATACTGAATTCATAGTGATGAATGCCCAGACCAAGTTGCGCTAGGTTATTCAGGCAGCTCACTCGCCTCGCGGCCTCTCGAGCCGCCTGCACAGCTGGTAGTAGTAGGCCGACTAGAATGCCAATAATTGCAATGACGACCAACAGTTCCACAAGCGTGAAAGCGCGTTGTTCATGCCGTTTTCGCAGTTCGTTGTTATGGTGAAAAAGCATCTTCATTTACTCCGGCGTCGAGTTAGCGTTGAGGGATTTTGTATTTTTGACAGGGTGCATGAACGAATGACTGCGTTTTGTGATCAGATATTTCGATGGATTCATATTCTTCGTATCGGAATCTAATTGAGCGGTGACGCTGACTTCTAAATCGCTCGAATTAGACAGGTTTGGGTTAACTCTGATCGTCACGATTGGAGAGTAAGCTGCCAGAGTCTTGTCCTCTGGATTCCAGTCTTCGCCAGCGTACTCAGGGGATCGTGTTAATTGCTTCGCGGCCCGAAGGATACCTGCATCGAGTAAAAGTTCGGTTTGACGCATTTGTCGAGTTAAGAGTGTGGCGCGTCGAGCTCGAATCGCACTGAGCGTTGACAGGCTCATGATTGCGGTTGCCACACTCAAGCAAACCAAGACACAGATCATCAGCGTGCCATCACGTCGGCAAGGATGCACCACAATCTTTTTCTGCTCGTCGATCATTAATTTGATCATTGGTGGACCTCACCTTTTTCGTGGTCAAGTCTGCGACCCAGCACCGCGTTGAATTGACGCGATTGTCTGATTTGAATTCCAACAGATTCTTTTGCGGAAGAGACTGTCAGGGATACTTGTTGTGGGTTTTGATTCGTTGCGAATGTCGAAAGTATCGGGCGTTCAAATTGATAGATTTCTTGCCACTTGACTTTGCCATCCACAATGTTCTGTCGCCTGATTGCATCTTGTTTCGTTGAGTATTTGATCAGTGTCTGATCTGCTTGGGTTAGGGTGATTTCAGTGGCGGACTTTAAATTTGCTGAAATGGCAAGATGAACCGATGAACGAAAGTCCTGACTTAATCGATCGAAGGTTTGGTGTTCGGCGGCGCGTTGTTTTGATATCGAGTGAAATCTCATGACCTGATGAACCAGACCAACCGATAGCATCAGCAATGAAAATCCAACCGACATGGTGATGGAGAGTTCGATGAGTGTGTAGCCACGGCACTTTTGCTTCCTCATTCAGCTATCTCCCTTTTTTCTTCGGGCAGTGGATCAACCCAAGCGACGAGAGAAATTGAGGCTCGGGGACGATTTTGGAAGTTCCAGTTAAGTTCTAAGGTGACCCGTCGCTCTGGTTCTTCGGTTACCGTGGCCTCAATGGACGCTTTGGGTGCGATGGAAAGAAGTTGCTCAGAGGGAGTTATCTGCCTTAGAGCCTCAATTCGATCGGCTGGTGTTAGTGCTGTAATCCGTTCAATTTGTTGACTTAGTTCTTCCAATGCAATTTGTTGGTGACGAGTGTCTTGCCACACTCGAGTGGTTCGCACGGCCATGGATCCAACGACCAGTATTGCCGTGACCAATATCGAACAGGCTACAACAAGCTCAGTGCTAGTGAATCCGCTTCGTTTCCGAATGTTTGCTAGTTTCATTTTGGTAATGTTCCTTCCTAAATGACCTGAGCAAGTGCATTAATCAAGTCCGCTAGAAAACGGATCATTGCGCCGGAGATGATCAATACAATCCCGGCAAAAAGTAGTGTGACCATAGGATGGCCCAGTCGCATGATGAGGTTTTGGCTGCGTTGGATTCCTTGCCTCCTCTGCTCACTCAGTTCACGCAAACACCAGACCCGGCTTTCGAGCGAGGTGGATCGGTCCAATGCCTTGTATTGGGATTCATTCAGAATGCCTTGAAGGAAAAGGGCGTGCCAAAGGTTTTCTTTTTCGTTCAGCAGGGCGTCAACTTTTTGAAGTCGTTTCCGGAACCTCGCATCAAAATGCTTCTCAGTTAGCGTCGGTAGTACAGAACTGGCTGGTCTTCCCGCCTCAAGGGTCGACGCAATGAATTCCAAGAATTCACAAGTGCGAATGACTTGAGTATTAGGAGTTAATCGTCTAATCAGGTTATGTCTTAGAAAGCGGCGAGTTGGCCTCGACCACAAGATGAAGGCTCCGATAAAAGCACAAAGGATCATCATTGGAAATAAATTGATTAACCAACCTGACACCGTGCTAATCAGGGTGATTTGGTGATTCATTCCGACGTCAAATTCCTTAATCATAGTTTCCAGCATTGGAATGATAAAAACCATTAGGAATAGCGTTGCGAGCATGGTTAGCAACGCAAGAATGAATGAGTAAACATACAAGTGTTTACGTATTGTTGTATTTTCATCGAGAACAATTTTTCCCTCGTCTAGACGCTGGCGGTAAGTTTCTCCGATGGTCCCCGTCTGTACAGCAAGTTGCAGAGAAAGCAGATCTGTTTCATTAATCACATCCGGTGTCTGCTCCAAGGCAGCCAGAATTGGGATTCCCTCTTTGAGTCTCCGCGTCAATTTCTTTAAAAGACGTCGGTAATGCCCGCGGTGTTCTGCTGCAAGATTTTCAACCAATGGATGAAGATCTAGCTGCTCTCGGTGTGAAACAGCAAGTAGCCGAAGCAAGGATCGCTGCTTAATGCTTAGCGTATCGCTTGATAAACGTCCGGAGAGAGTCCATGTAGATTCATGAAAAACCAGGAATCGTGGTGCAAGGTTTGATGGCAACTTTTCCAACATTTAGTTATCCCTAGCCTCCTAGATGATAAATGAGTGTGAAAAGTGGAGCCAAGAGAAAGGCCACAGTAAAACCGATCGCGATACCTAGCATGACGATAGCGAGCTGAGAGATCGCACCCGATGTCCAATCCACCCGACAATGAACTCGTTCTGCGTAGAGAACCGAAAGTTCGCGAAGAAGAGGCACGTTAGGGCCAGGGTCTGTTTCAAGTGCCAGGATCATGTTTGGTGGGAAGCGTTTTCCAATTTTTGTTTCAGATAGTTTTGAATTCTTTTCTGCTTCCTTCGCAAGTCGGACGCACGCGTTTCGGTAATAGTGGCTCTTCACGCCGTTAGCCGATAATCGGATTGCACTTCCCAGTGGTAATCCCAGCTTCAGAAGTTCTGCTAACTGAGAACTAAGTATGGACATCAAGCTGACGCTGGCCGAGTTACCGGCGAAAATAAAACCAAACAGGCGGTGGGTTAGGCCCGTCCAAGAACACAGTTTTTGCAACGCAACCGTGACAGCAATGAGACCTGCTGTCTTGGATAACATGCGAATCGGGTTAAAACGAATCTCCCGAGAAAGATTAATGACCAATTCGGTTGATCCGGGTAGTTCTAATCCAAAGTCTTCAAAGATTTCTTCGAAAGTGGGAACAACGATATAGATGAATAGCGAGAAAACGAAGGCGACTCCCATCGCCAAAAAAGCAGGATAAGCGAGCAATCGTCTTCGTTCCGTTCGGATCTCGTTATCACGCACCGCGTGACTGATCATGTTTGTAAGGTTCTGCTTCGAATTCTGATCTCCTAATCCTGATGCCAACACGGGCAACCACTGCATGATTTGCTTGCTTGACTCCAAGTCATCAGGCGATGACGCTGAGTCCAATTCAGACGCCAGGTATCGCAAGTCATTTTGTGTTTTTGAATGATGGATTTCGGCTGCCAAAGCTAGAATCACGGGGGTGATGTGATCACGATCTTTCCAGATTGAACGTAGCAGTTGCCTCGTGATCTCCTGCAGCGATTGCTGTGGCAAATCTTTTCGGGGATCCGATTCAGCATCCTTTGCTTCCGGCAGTGGCTCGATTTGTTGGACGAGCAATCCCTTGCTCTCGAGCAATTCTCTAGCCTCGAGCTCATTTGCAGCCTCAATTTCTCCGGTGGTTAATTCGCCACGACTGTCCAAGCAATGGAACTTGTATGGTTTCACCATTTAAACCCCTCCCATTCCAGTAAGTGGACTGGCCAGGTCGTAGAGCATCTGGATGACAGGATTGAAAAGGCTAAAGCCGTAGGCCAGTACTAATAATCCTCCGATGAGCAATCCCGCAATTGAAGGGACTAACGAGTGCCAAGAACGTATTTGTCGGCCTGCAGTTTTTTCATAAGTATGAGATACGAAGTCCAAGGCGTTGTGTGGTTGATCTGAGTTGGCGGATTCGGATTCAACCGCCCATCGCATTAGGGGTGGCAACCAATCAGGGCTATTCACTTTCGAGGACGCAATGCGATTTGATTTGCTAGTGGCTTGGCCGTGTGATTGGAATGCCGCAGTCAACCATTCTTTGGTCAGTTCAAAATCTGGATTTGATAGAGCAATTGCTGAGTTGCGATCACACCCATGCTTTAATAAATCCGAAAGTTGTCTTGTCGCCTGAGCGTTGCGCAGGGTCTGATAGTAGTTCTGATTTCCTGGAATCCAATTCCAATTCATCCTAGTTCCTCGTCGCCTCCACCAGTACCAAAAGCCCGCGATGGCCAAAGGTATCAGGGTTCCCCAGACCATGATTAATTCTCGGCTCCGTTGAAGGAATAAAACACCTGAGGGAGGCGTTTCACTCACCTGATCGTAGAGCATCAAGATACTTGGACCTGCAGTGGTGCAGGTGATTAAAAAACCGATGTAAGTCAAGATCAGCAGCACCGTCGGATAAATAAGTGCTGAGGAAAGTCGGTTGGTAACAGGAGCTCGCGACCTAGCCGACGAAGCAAGTTGGTCCAGTGCGATTCGAGTGCTTCCGGTTAGTAAATAGGCTAATGCAGCACGCTGGTAATTGCTGCCAAGCTGTGGGAATTCAAAAACGATATTCGCTACGTCCTGATCAGGTCGATCGGCTAGTTTTAAAGCGTCATTTAATTTTTCCAGATCCTCCCGAAACGATCGTTGTTTCTGAACGGCTTGATTCTTACCGGCTGATTGGTGCGACTGTCCTGAGCTAATCACAATATCGGCATTGGAGAATTCAATCAGATCGTGATTGAACTCGATGAGTTCTTCTGCAGAGATTTTTTGCATGAGAACAATTTCCCTCAAAATTCATCAGTGTTGTTGTTCGTCGCGTACATTGATGCAATCACCAATTAATCGGAAAACAGAATCACCTTTTCGATGATTGATTAGATCGGTTTTTTCCCACAGGTCTCGAAGAGATTATTCACCAGTGTTGTTGAGTGCATTAGTCCGCGGCCAATGGAGGCCTGTTGAAATCTGACCGGACCGCACTTTTTGCATCGAGAATAGAAAAGGATGCCACTTGTTTTTTTCGAAACAGATCGAAGCCATCGTGAATCGACCAGGCTGCCGCTTCAAAACCACCTTCCGCGAATTCTATCGTTAGCTCATGAATTTGTTGGGAGGACTGTCGTTTCAACGATTCTCCCCAATGTTCAGTGATTGAGACAACCTTGGAGTTGAACAGCAGCATGAGCGTTAACGTGATTGCGAATCCACTCAGCTTTCGTTCCGCTTCCAGATCGCTCCAGGATTGCTTCACACCATCAATGAGGTTTGCACGCAAGGATTTTTTTGGCGTAACATCGTTTTGAATGCTGCGAATAAGTAATTCTATCCCGTGATCGTCAGCATCAAAGTCGTTATCAAAATCATGGAGTGACATCAATCTCTCCAGTTTTTTGCTGAGGGCTTAACTGCTGAAACAGTTTATCCATTGCATAGCGATAACGACTTGCTACCGTGGCGGTCGAAATTTCAAGGACCCCCGCGATCTCCGAGAAAGTCATTTCCTCCCAAATTTTAAGAACAACGACTTCGCTTTGTCTTGCGGGGAGACTGATTAAAACATTCCAAATTACTTGATTGGATTCTTGATCAGCGAGTCGATTACTACTTCCAAGTGTGGTGATGTCAGACAAGTTCGGAGCAAAACTCAGTCGTTTTCGCTTCCGGATAATGTTCAACGCCTCGTTTCTTGTCATCCGCAGCAAGTAGGGCCAGGCTTGGTCCACTTGATTCAATCGATTGGGATTGGTGGCGACTTTCGTAAGAGCGGACTGAACAGCGTCCTCACCGTCATGTTGGTTTCCGGTAAGGCTGACAGCAAATCGAAGCAGACGCTGGGAAGTGACGTCGTAAAGCCCGGAGAGAGCATCGATGTCATTGGAAGAAATCCGCTTTGCGTATAGCTCGACGGTCTCTGCGAAGTTGTGCTTGTGGTGAGGCATGGCAGTATGAAGGACGCGCGAGGCCTCGTCATTTATTTAATGAACTTTAGATTTTCGCCAAGTTCTTCTTTTTTAGACCAATTGAACGGGGATTTCTTTGTTGATAGAAGCGATTCGAGAGGATTTGCTCCAAAATAAACAGGATTGCTACAAGCAGCATCGCTGGCGAATGTAAGCGTAACCGACGATTTTGGTCTTGATCGCTCTGGCCGTAATCTTCCTTTCGCGAGATCAAATCGTATTGATTTGCGCCAAAGATTACCGATAGGTCATCGGATTGAATCCGATCGAGCTTCGTTTTGGATGCACCCAGGTTCGCCGAAAACCCATTCCCCGGTTGCGATCCCCTCAGCCAATAGGTCCCCGAGTGGGTGACATCCCTAATGATGAGGGAACCGTTGTTTTCCCCGGCCAGAATCGGTGAAGGTGACTGATTGTTTGGCGAGAAAAGAAGGGTTTTTACCTGAGGTGTAAGGCTTTTGTCGAAGTTGAGATCCAGAGAGTGGCTCTCGCCGACCAACGCCATGTTGTTGGTTCCATGTCGATTGGTGAGATATTCGATACTCTGCCGGCAAAGCAGCCATGCCGGCCAAGCATTGGATCCGAATAAGTCGTTCCATGGACGATTGCGGTTTGCCACCGCTGGAAATGGAGTGGTAATGAGCAACAGGCGACCAGCATCTGTTTCCGATTCTGCGTCGGGCGCAAGATCGAATTGGCGCTCGATCATCGCGGGGTGTTCCGTTCCCGCAAACTCGAGCAAGACACGATCGTTTTCCGAAGCGGTTACCTGCCAATACTGATGAACTCGATAATTTCCCCAAGGAATATTTTCGCTTAGCTCACTTAAGATTGGATGTTGAAATTCTGCACTCTGAAGAAAAGCACCCGGTGATGGAACCCGCCAAGATCTTACCGATCCCTCAAACCATTGGTCGTTGATGTCTCCCAGTTGGCCGTTACTTCCAAATGCAACCAACGCTCTGCCACCTTGACTGAGAAACGAATCAATCGCTTTTTGGTCTAATTCTTTCGAGGGTGGATCCAGCAAAATCAGAACATCGTATTCCTCGAGTCGGACCACCGCTAAGTCGGGAAAATCAATGCTTTCGATGTCGTATTCAGACGTCGCCCCATCATTGGAGGATGCACGGATTGCACTGGCAACAACCTGCGCCTCGGATTGGTAACTGCTGACCAGCAAGACTTTGGATGGCGGTAACACTCTAACACTAAAGAAACGTGCGTCATCCAAAGGCATCGCATCGTTTCCAATCAGTCTCACAACACCATGGTGGGTTCCAACCGGTAAAGCGGGGATTGTGAGAAGTAATTGCTGTGGTTGTCCGTTGATCAGTTGTGTGCTGGCTCGATCAACCGCGGTGGTTGCTGGCCAAAGGACTTGTTCGTTGCGTAATGCCGGAAGAGCCAAGTCATTTTGATACATCTCTAGCTCAGCCGTGACGGAAACCGCTTCGTCAGGGCCCAGCGATTCAACCTGCACAGTGACCGTGAGCGGCGTGGGCGTGTCCTTTGGCGGGGTGGCATCCGCAAGTTTAGGAATCGAGAGAACTCGATTTTTTCCGGTGAATTGGCCAAGGTCGAAAATGGTGAGATCGATGGTTCCCTTTTCATTTGACAGTTCAAAATTACCTTCACGTCGCTCAGTTTCCCAAGCTGAGAGGGTTAAATCGCTGATGAGGAAGATACTTGATCTCTCGTGCCGACCAGTTTCAAGTAAACGCGCTGCGGAGGCTAACCGTGAGCGAAGCGGTTGGGCGGATTCTATGACGTCAAGCTGTTCCACCTTCTTTGTGGCGCTCGATGCATCGAGCGCGAAGGTGACCAGCTGTGTTGATCGATCGATGACGGCCACTTGACTGGATTGGGGTAATTGCGAAATCACCCAGTTTGCAACCGTTTTCATCCGTTCAAGGCGATGATCGTCGCTTGTTTTCCATGCAACGCTTGGTCCATTGTCCAACACAATTGCAATGCTTTGTGGCGCGAGTTGATTCAATGATCCCGAAGGTCCATTGGCATAAGTTGCGACACCCCAAATGGATGCGGCACTGATCAGTGACATGGCGACAATCGCAAGGATGACCGCAAACGAGCGTTCCATTCCACGTGATTGAGCAAGGGTTGCCAATGCTAAAAGGCAGAAGCCAAATAGCATCAAAAGACTAATGGTCAGCCAAGTCAATGAGAGGGTTGCAGGGATAGCGGGTTGTGCCAGGGTTAAAGCCAAAGCCGCAAGAGCCGCAATTCGGAACGCGAGCAACCACCATTTTTTTACTCTGACCCTGCTCCGATTGATCTCGGCTTTTTGTTTGAGTAGTTGAATGGAAGGGAAAATGATTTTTTTTGGCTGACGCCGCGACAGAAAATGTAATGCAATGGGGATTGAGACGGATAAAACGCCAAGAATCAGTGATACATTAAAAAAAGTCATTCGCGATCTGTTGTCAGGCGTTCGTGTAGCCTCGTTTCGATCATATTCTGATCTGACGTGGTTAGATATTGTTGAAGATTACTGTTCAAAAAACAGCATCATTCCTAGCATGTTTTTTTCAGACGGGAACTAAAAGCGACTTTGCCGCTGCATCAGGTATTCGGTCAAAGCTTTGTCAAATGGCATGCTTGTATCCAACGGGACATAATCAATTCTTAACTGATGGCATCCCTCGCGATAACGATCTCGAAAAGCTTCAAGTTGATCGAGGTATTCTTGGCGGAATCCACTCGCGTCGACTGAAACAGTTTGTCCTGATTCAGAGTCTTCGAATTGGGTCGGTCCATCGTAAGGGAAATTCACTTCGGCTTCGTCCAAGACGTGAAACAGGATCACATCGTGTCCGCCATGGCGTAACCGGGCGAGTGCGGAAATGACTTCTTCGGATTGTCCTCCACCATCAGCATCAGGCAGGAGATCCGTGAACAGCATCACCAGCGAATGCTGTTTCAACATGGCTGCTACTTGAGTCAGACATTCAGGCAATCGAGTTGAACCGCTAGGTTCAAGTCGTGTCAATTGTGCCATTACATCGCCAAGATGTCCTCGACGGCTTTTAGCGGGAAGCAGGGCCTGAACTTTTTCGGCACATGTCAATAAACCAACCGGGTCTTGCTGCATGGTCATTAAATAGGTCAGCGATGCAGCAAGGCAGGTGCAGTATTCGAATTTTGTCATCGTCTGATTCTCGGTAAAACCCATGGATTTCGAGAGATCAATGACTAGATAGCCCGTCAGATTGGTTTCCGCCTCATAGCGTTTTACAAAGTATTTGTCTGTTTTCGCGTACGCCAACCAGTCAATAAGTTTTGGGTCGTCACCTCGGTTGTATCGGCGGTGTTCACTGAATTGAACGGAGAAGCCGTGAAATGGACTCGAATGCAGTCCCTGTAGAAATCCACGAACCACCATCCTCGCTCGCAAATCCAGTCTTTGGATCTGTTGGAGCGATTCCGGGGACAAGGTGGTGGACATGTTTTCTTGGCTCGAAGAGTTAATCAAAGTACGAAACCAAAAGCAGACAAGACGGCTTCGTCAGGGAGGTGATGGAATCGGGTTAGCCCTCTAACGCACGCGAGCCAGTTTTTCTGGCTCGGGTTCCTGGATCTCTGAAATCAGTCGTTCAATGATGGAATCGGAATTCATTCCTTCAGCTTGTGCTTGAAAATTGGTGATGATGCGGTGTCTCAGTACCGGTGCGGCAATACGACGAATGTCCTCCGGCGCGATGCTGAATCTGCCATCCATGGCAGCAATCGCCTTCGCACCAGCAATCAGATTTTGTCCAGCGCGTGGGCCTGCACCACAATCAACCAAATCGCGGACATATTCCGGAGCTGAATCATCCCGAGGTCGTGTTGCGCGAACGAGTTGTGTTGCGTATCGAATGACGTATGGATTCACGGCAATGCTGGCAACGAGTTTTTGCACATTAAGAATGGCTCGAGCCGATAAGACTTTCCCAACAGAAACGCTTTCACCACGTGTCGTCGACGTCAGAATTTGCTCTTCTTCAGAAGCGGTTGGGTAGTCGATTTTGATATTGAACATGAAACGATCGAGTTGTGCTTCGGGTAGCGGATAAGTCCCCTCCTGTTCGATCGGATTCTGTGTCGCAATGGTGAAAAACGGAGATGGCAATGAGTAAGTCTCTCTGCCAATGGTCACTTGGCGTTCCTGCATTGCTTCAAGCAACGCAGCTTGCGTTTTAGGTGGTGTTCGGTTGATCTCATCCGCCAGCAGAATGTTGGTGAAGATCGGACCCTCGACGAATCGAAAGCTTCGTTTTCCGGAATCATTTTCCTCCAGAACCTGAGTGCCCGTGATATCAGAGGGCATTAGATCCGGCGTGAATTGAATTCGCTTGAAAGAGACATCGAGGATTTCAGATAAGGTACTCACCATCAATGTTTTAGCGAGGCCTGGAACGCCCTCAAGCAGACAGTGCCCTCGGGTGAAGATGGCCGCCAGTAATTGCTCAATGGTGGTACTCTGACCAACGATCACTTTGGCCAATTCGTTTCGCATCGTTTGTTGATGTTCAGCGAATTCGCGCAAGACATTGGCAAGATTCCTGGGCGGCATCGCACCAGTGTTCGTTGAAACACCCTGTGCCGCGCCAGCCTTGGACGGAGGCTGGTTGGGATTGGAAGGTGGGGAACCGCTCATAATGGCTCGTTAACTAAGGCTTTTGTTGTTCGAATCGTTCTGGTGATCGCCGGTGCGATCGACCCCAAAGTAATGTGTCATAATCGCGAACCACACGGTTGCTTTGACGAAGCGATTATTGCGGTGAGTTCTCTGTTTTTTGTTTCGTCTGATTTGAATTAACGTTTTGCGGCAGAACAAAGGAGACTTCGGTGTGTTCTTGGACTTGTGAAATCTGCCATCATGCACCGGAAGTGTCAGTACGAGGGCGTTGGAGCTTTCGTCGATCGCAGTGAATGAAGTTATCTCGGCTTGGATGCTAGCATGGGGAAAATCACGATCGCAATGGATCGTTCTTCTAGAGACCGCAATTCCATCGAGGTCTCTAATCGGCTCTTTCAAGAGATTGAGGGTAACGATAGAGCGTGTTCGGAGTCACGGCAGTTTTTCGACGTTAACGGAATTTTCAATTGCTTGCATTTCGATCGACAGTCAATCTGGCTCTGGGTGCTTCTGGTTCTACCGGGTTTTATGACGTGTCGGCAAGCTGGTGCGATTGACGCTTTTGCGGTGCAGCAGTCGATTGATCGTGGAGTTGCCTACCTGAAAAAGAGTCAAAACGAGCGAGGCGGTTGGAATGAGTACAGTGGACAGTCCTGTGGTCTTTCCTCCCTATGCACTTTAGCGTTATTAAATTCCGGCGTTGTAAAGGACGACGCTGTCATGGTCAGCGCGCTGGATTACCTGCGAGGTTTTCAGCCGGAGGAAACTTATTCAACGGCGCTTCAGACCTTGGTTTTTTGCCAATTGGGAGCTGCGGGTGACCTTCCTCGAATTCGACGTAATGTTCAATGGCTAGTTGAAAATCAGCAACTTGGCGATCCCCTGAAACAACGCGGGGGTAGTTGGGATTATGGGCGGATGCGTGGCAGTGGCGATCCGTCTAACACTCAGTTTGCCTTACTTGCACTCAGTGCAGCAAGCGATCGTGGGATACAAGTCAAGCCAGAGGTGTTTCAACGCTCATTGAAATATTGGAGCGTCCGACAACTGCAAGGGGGTTGGGGTTACGGTAACAGTCGGCGTCTATCGGGTAGCATGACATGCGCAGGAATCGCCTCCACGATGATTGCCCAACGCTGCATTGCTGCCAGTGGTGAATTGACGATTGATTGTTGCGGGGGTGACTGGGATGAGGCACAGCCTGTCGAGGAGGGTCTGCGTTGGCTCGGCGAAAATTTTACTTTGCAGGTGAATCCAGGCGGTGATTCTCTGACCTTTTTCTACTACCTCTACGCCCTTGAGCGTGTAGGACGATTAACCGGTCGACGCCTCATCGGAGGACATGACTGGTATCGCGAAGGTGCTGAGAGGTTGTTGGCTTTGCAAGACGAATTTGTTGGTTTCTGGTCCGGATCGGGCTTAATGGAACAGAATCGGGATATTGCTACCGCATTTGCCTTGCTGTTTCTGAGTAAGGGAAAACGGCAAGTTGTGCTTGCGCGAGCTAGGTACGGAGATGATCTTACAAGTCAGCAGTGGCAACAGCATCCCAACGCATTACGGCAACTGGTTCGACACATTGAAAGAGATTGGGGGAGAGATCTCACTTGGCAAACAATTGACGTTGATTCAGCAAAGTTGGATGATCTTCTGCAGGCACCCATTGTGATTTTCAGCGGTAGCGAACCATTTCAGCTTTCGCCGGATGCTGAGCGTCGACTACGGGAGTATATCGATCAAGGTGGAAGCTTAATTTTTGAAGCAGAGGCTGGGGACGGATGCGGTGACGCTAAAGGATTTGAGCAGAGTGTGGCTCAGTTGTGTAATCGATGGTTTAACGATCTCAAGCTCGAGCGATTGCCGCCCGGGCACCCAGTCTGGACAGCTCAGCATTCAGTAGACCCCCAATTCATTTCACCGGATTTTTGGATTTATGGTATTCAGGCATGTTGTCGCACTGCCGTGTTTTATCTTCCCCAAAGCCTTTCTTGTCGGTGGGAGCGCGGAGACTTTCTTTTTAACCGAGAGTTTCCATCAGGTGATTCCAATACGCCAAACCAAAAAGCGATTCGCCAGCAGGTCTTAGCCTCCATACAGATCGGCGAAAACCTGATTAGTTACGCTACGGGCCGTGAGCTGAAGGATAAGTTGGCCCAAAGAATGGTGCTGGAAGGGGCAGCCCCAACGGAACCAAGGCGAGCCGAAATTCGAATCTCAGCGTTAGCACTAGGTGCTGGTGGCGAGGAAGCAAAACGGGCATTGCCGAACGCTGTCAATTTAGTCTCGATGGGTGTGCCGATTGACTTGACGACGTCCAATGAATTAGTCGGTTTTGATTCTCAGGATTTGAACTCGGTACCCTTTTTATGGATGCACGGCCGAACCGATTTTGAGTTGTCCAATAATCAGCGGGAGACCCTCAGAGAGTATGTCGAGAATGGTGGGATTGTTTTCGGTTCTGCGTTATGCGGAAGCCAGGCGTTTGCGGACGCATTCCGACGCGAGTGGAAACAGATTATTCCTGAAGCAGAGATGCTTCGAGTCGAAACCCAAAGCGAGTTGTTGAACCTTGGCAGTGGATTCGATTTGCGTTCGGTTTCAGTCAGACGAGCTGGATCAAACGGAAAGCTTGAACGAACTCGTGGACCGGTTGATTTGGAAGTCATCCGATATGACGGTCTTGCCGCCGTTTTTTTCTCACCGCTCGACCTCAGCTGTGCTCTGGAAAGTCCTAATTCCATCCAATGTCCCGGGTACGACACAGAGGTCGCAGCAAAGATTGTTGCCAACTTGGTTCTGTTCGCCCTGCAGCAGTAGCCCTGTCGGGTGGTTTGGGAAAGAGCGTTTTACGAGTTTCACCCAAAATATCGGCAATGATGGCTTCAAACAGCAAGAATTCCGTTACCCAAGTTTTTTGATCCGCCCATTTCTACTTGTGGAAAGATTGTATTGGCTGCAATAATTGCCCCTCCTAAAATTCCAGCCAACGTTACCGAATTCACCCGAAACAAAATCCGTCGAGCCCGATCATGGCCAAGAGTAAGAAGAAAGAAACCATTTTTCTCGTTTGCGAAGAGTGCGGCGATTACAACTATTCGCTGAAACGAAAGTCTGGCGGAGAGAAACTTCGCTTGAAGAAGTACTGCCCGCGTCTGCGAAAGCACACTTTTCACGCCGAAAAGAAGAAATAGCGTGACAGAGCCGTTCCGCCGGATCCTTTGCGGCGTGACGCTTGACCGAATCCTCTTCGCCTCTACTCTCGGGGCGCTTCCCGAAGATGCCAAGCTCCTTCTTGCGCATTAGGATTCTGATGAGTCTTTCGGAGACTCTATCCGCCGAGCAAATTGCAAAACGTTTGGACGTTTAGCTCGGACTTCACAGGGTCATAGGGCCACAGGTGGGCATGTGGTTCTTTTCGAGATGGCCTGAGGATTGAGGTCGCCTTTTCCCAGACGGTCTAATCTGAGGAGAATCCATCAGCGAACATCTTAAAATGGCTTAAATTTGCGTGTCCGCTGACTGGTCAATGAAGTCAAATAGCTGCAAGCGAGTCGCCTATTCGGTGGATGTTCCTGCAGGCGTTGTTAAAATTCGTTGACGAAAATTCTTGAAACTTAAGCGGGGTCCCCATGCGGCGAGAATGGCGAATAATTCCTCACGATGCTGAACGAGTGGAAAGCCTTGCTCGCTCCGCTTCGCTTCCGCATGTGGTGGCACAGCTCTTGGTCAGTCGCGGTGTTTATGACGCGGATGCTGCGGAGAAATTTCTTGACACCAAGCTGATGGGTCTGCGGGATCCTAAATTATTGCCCGGGGTGATTGATGCAACCGCGATCTTGGTTCGCGCGATTGACCAAAAGAAGCCAATCGTGATCTATGGTGATTACGATTGTGATGGGATGACGGGAACCGCAATTCTTGTAAACGGTTTGCGTCTTCTGGGCGCCGATGTCAGCTATTTTGTCCCTAATCGCCTGGAAGAGGGATACGGGTTAAACGAGGATTCGATCAGGCGTTTGGCCGAGCGTGGGAAGCAGTTGATTGTTTCGGTCGACTGTGGGATCACGAGTGTTTCACATGCTGAATTATGCAAAGAGTTAGGCGTCGAATTAATTATCACAGACCATCACACAATGGGTGAACAACTTCCTGATGCCGCAGCGGTTGTGCATCCAAGATTACCGGGGACAAGTTATCCTTTCGGTGAATTATGCGGAGCGGGTGTAGCATTTAAGTTGGCTTGGGCTTTGTGCCAAGAAAAGTGTGGTGGCAAGAAAGTTTCAGGACCACTGCGTCGTTTTTTAATGCAGTCGCTCGGGCTTGCCGCAATTGGAACCGTTGCAGATGTTGTTCCTTTGTTGGATGAAAATCGAATCTTGGTTGAGCATGGTCTGCGAATCTTGAAAGAGGAGCCAGTTCCCGGACTCGCGGAATTGATTCGTGTTACCAAGTTGGATCAAGCGAGTCGCTTAGATACAGAAAGTATCGGTTTCACCATTGCTCCTCGGTTGAATGCTGCGGGCAGGTTGGGCCAGGCGCAACTGGCGATCGAGTTATTAACAATTGACGCCGGAGAGCGGGCAAAGCAGTTGGCTGAATACATCCATCAGTTAAATGTCACTCGTGATAGCTTGCAACGCAGCGTCTATTTAGCGGCAAATAAGCAGGCAAAAGAAGAGTTTAACCCCGAGAAAGATGCGGCGCTTGTGTTATCGGGTGTCGGTTGGCACCAAGGTGTCATTGGTGTTGTTGCCGGACGATTAGCGGAGAAGTTTGCCAAGCCGGTTTTGGTCATTTCATTGGATGCATCCGGGAAAACGGAAGCTGTTGGATCGGGGCGTGTCGGTGGCACAAATATCAATTTATACGACGCATTGCATGAATGTGAGGATCGACTTGTTCGCTTTGGGGGACACGCTGCTGCTGCGGGAATCACGATCAAAGAGGGTGATTTGAATTTGTTCCGAGAGGATTTCTGCGAGGCGGTTTCCAAACAGTGGATTGAGAAACAGGTGGTACCGGAAATCGCGATTGATGCCGAAGCGACCTTGGGACAGCTGACGTTGGAGGTTGTTAAGCAAGTGGAGACACTCGCACCGTTCGGAGCGGGAAATCCTCGCCCAATTCTATGTTGTCGTGGTGTGGAGTTGGAAGAGCCGGCGCGCCGGATGGGAAGTGGTGAACGTCACCTGAGTGTCAAATTAAAGCAGGGTGCCAAGGTGGTGCGCGCGGTGGCGTTTGGGTCAGGTGATTGGTGTGATGAGCTGAACGCGGTGGATGGACCTATTGAAATAGCTTACCGACCGGTGATTAACGAATTTCGCGGATTCCGTAACGTGGAGATTCATCTGGTGGATTGGCGTGCAAAGTCAGTGAATGCCGAGATGGCGGTCATTGCGTCCTGATCGCAAATGCTTTGGCTGATTGTTTGATGACTGATCTTGGAGTCATATTTATTTTTTGCTTAACAATGAAAAAAGCAACGCCAACGGCGTGATGAACTGCTCAGAGTTTTGTTTCAATCATTGTATTATTTCCACGCATTTACGCTGCTGAAGGAAAGAGTGTTGAGTTCTTCCTACTTAAAACGTATTGAGTCTTTGGACTGCATTGTGGTTGATGGCGGTGAATCTCCTGAGATTCTCGTTGTTGTTTGTCACGGTTATGGCGCGACCAAAGACGATCTGGCCCCACTAAGCGGGGAATGGATTCTGGGTCTTGGGGAACAAGCCGCAAAGTATCGCTTTGTTTTTCCCAATGCACCTCATTCACTCGCGGAGATGGGAATGCCCTTTGGTCGCGCTTGGTGGCCAATCAACATGGCCAAGTTAGCGCAACTGGTGGAGGCATCCGAATTTGATGAACTACATCAGCATCAGCCGCCAGGTATTGATGAGGCGAGGCAGATGCTGAGTTCGTTGATCATCGCTGGTATGAATGAGCTTTCCGTCGCAGTGCCGCGTTTGGTAATTGGCGGTTTCTCTCAAGGTGCGATGCTCACAATGGATGTGGCATTACGTGGTGAAATACCGCGGCCGAATGCCCTGATTCAGTTTTCCGGTACGATGATTTGCCAACAGCAATGGGAAGCTTCGATTACCAATTTGAAGCCAACGTCTGTTTTCCAGTCGCACGGAACAATTGATCCGATTCTGCCATTCTCAAGTGCAGAGGCAGTTCGCGATTTGTTGATGGGCAATGGGATCGATGTTGACTTCCACTCGTTTCTAGGTCCACATACCATCGATCTTGATTCAATAGCAAAAAGCGGACATCTGCTGAGGCAAGTTAGTGACCAATAAATCGAAGAATTGGGAACACTGAGTTGTTTACGATGCGTTATGTCGATGATTTGTTTAAGATAAAACAACTGTTACGAGTCGCATTTGAAAAAATGATTGACGAGCGGAGTCGACTTCTTTAATTGACAGATTTTTAAGAATAGCGAGATTCGATGGGCCGGATTGCCAGCCGTAGACCGTGTGACAGTGAAATGACCTCGGAGTATCACCGGCAACTGATTCAAAACGTCGAGGGTGAGTGTGCGTTGCGCATTCTCGAGACGCAAATGCATTGGTTGTGTGAACTTGCCAGTCATCTTAGCACCGAGCAAATTGACAAAATCCATAAACCTTACTCATGGACGGTGAGGCAAGTTTTTGCTCATTGCGTGGAAGCTGAGCGTTTTTTTGGAACGAGAATTCAGCGATTTGTGGCGGGAGACGAACAGCCTCTGAGAAGTTTTGATCATGAAAAATACGCTGATCAGCGATATGGATTGGGGAGTTTTTCGGGATTAATTTCGGAGCTCGGTTTTTTGAGGCAGGCGAATTTGCTGTTGTTACGCCGGGTGTTGCCCACCGTTTGGGATCATTCTGGCAAAGTGGATAATGATTCCATCACCGTGCGATCCTTGGCATGGCTCGCTGCGGGGCATCTTCAACATCATTTAAAGATCGTGGAGCAGCGTTGTGGTGTTACCATCTCAATGCCTGGCTGAACCGATGAAAAGGGTTAATTCCATGATGAATCCGCCGCTAACGGCCCTTATCAGATCCGAGAGTCACTTCGATTGTGTAATTTGATACTTGTCGAAGCCCTTGGGGAAACGAACCAATCATGAGATAAACAGCAGATTGGCGGTTATTGATTGCGTATTTATTGATTCGCTAATCATTTCTCTGTCTCCCTTCGACTCATATCCATCTATCACTCCAAATCGAGTTATCCGTTGTTTAGTGAGAGCCTTGACGCATTATTGAACGTGTCGGTAGACCCCGTAACAGCGGGTTGGCAGCTTCGTGATCTTTCTAGAAAAGCGGCAGGCCACGGACAGGAATTATTAGACCAACTTGCCAAGAATCAAGATCGCGTTTTGCAAACGGATCCCGCAGTGGTTGGCACCCTCTTGCGGATACTTCACGCGTCTTTGCTAGCCGATGGCTGGGCGCCCATTGATGAGGTCAGTCTCGCAACGCTCAATGAGTTGGAACAGCACCTGCCCAAGAATGCATCCAATCGTTTTTTATTACAGCAGCTCTACGCCATACAAGGCACGGATGCTTCGCTGCAATGTTTAACGAATTCTTTGAGCACCAATCCCCCACAGAAATGGGTGGAAGCTGCTCAAGTACTCAGTCCACTGATGCAACGTGTAGGGTGGAATGTTGAGTCCTTTTTTCCAGCTGCTCTCGGTTTGTTGCAACACGCAAGTTTGGCGTCTCCAACTCTGGATCTTGCGAATTATTTGATGAGAGATGAGCGAGTGGAGCAGCACCCCGCTGCGGATCAGGTTGAGATGTTAAGAAATCTTCTCGGGGAGGTGGTTGGCCGATTAGGGCGTTTTGAAGATGACCCGCGTTCGTTCGGCACCGAAGTAGAAGTGGTTCAAGCACGCTTGGCCGAGGCGGTGGCTTTGGCGGTGTCGCTTAGCGATGCCGTTGCGCTGATTGGTGATTTATCATCGATTGGTAAATTACATCAGGCAATGGAACTTCGGCATCGGCGAGTGCAGTGCGAAGCCGCAGGTGCCTTGGCCCATCTTGGTGATCATCAGGGTAAGGAGAGATTGATTGAGTTGCTCGATGAGCCAGCAGCAAGATTGCGTGCGATTCATTACGCCGATGAACTCGGCTTTGGTGAAGAGTTAGACTCGAAATATCGCAGCGATGATGCGACCTCCGAGGCCGAGTTGGCTTTGTGGTTGAGTCAGCCTCAGCAGATGGGCGTTCCTCCGACGAACGTCGAGATCTTTGACAAAAGAAGATGCCTGTGGCCAAGTTACGAGCACCCCGTTGATGTTTCACTGGTGCGGTTTGAATACAATTTTGGCGCGAGATCCTACAGTAATGTGGGCATTACGGGTCCCTGTACGTTTGCCATCTCAGCGGACGTATCAGACTTGCCAACGGAAGACATTTATTCCATTTATGCTGGGTGGCATGTCGAGCACGATGATATTTTCTCGGTTTCTCCGACCGAGTGGAACGACACTCAACGTCGCAGCGTCGATCAGTGGAAGCAACACTTGGATCGAAGCGGTTATGAGGAAATCAAGCCGTTGCTTTTTTGTGTCTTTCTTGATGAGAAGGCTGCTGTCTATTCTGGCAATCGAGATGAGGTAGCCTGTTTCGTGATTACCGATGGACTCGAGACCATTGAGCAAATTGTAGATGGTAAAGACCGACCGTTCGGAGCCGAAGATCTTTTTAACTTGTACAAGGGGCGAAAGATGTTACGCACCTTTAACCCCGATCGCGACTTGGCAACATAGTTGGGGTGCTGACCGTTGCTTTTCGTCCTGATGAGTCGATGAATACCAAAGACTGATGTTCGGATTCTACTCGGCAAATGGTAGAGTTTGCTTGACCGTCCGCGGCCGGAATTGCAGGATGGATAAGAAGGAAGCTGGTGAGCAGTATTCGCACGACCGTCACCCCGATCAAGGAGAGGCTTGATGAGTTTTTCAAAAGCAGTTCTTCAAAATGGCGAAAGTCGATTGCAACGCGAATTTTCTGATTTCGCAGTGCTTTGGCGTGAGGTTCGAGACCATTGGAAAGATGAGCGACGCAATCAATTTGAGAATCGCCATTTGAAAACATTGGGGCCAAGCTTAGAGAGATTCTCTACTTCACTACGAGACTTGTCAGAGTCCATTGCCCAAGCCACGAATGATCTGAGAGACGACCATTAACTTGCCACAAAAATGCTCTGTTGGGTCCGGTCCTTTGCGTCTGATGCCTTGTTGGTGATACCAACTCGGCGAATCTAAAACGATTTTTTGTTCTTGGAGGTGATCGGCAAATAATTTGTCGACGTAGTAAAGATGAAGGATTCCATCGTTCGCCCTGTTGGTATGTTTAGTCCCAGAAGGCAGAGGCGGTTACTGGACGGATTAACCAACCGTTTTGACAACTGTCGCGAACAATTGTCTCGGATAAGCCAAGAGCATCAAGCCGAGAAACGGCAACAGCAGCAATCTCTTCAACTGGAGCGTGGCGGAAAGGCAAGTGAGTGTTCGACCCAGCGTAAGAGTATGTTGGCAGATTGGGATCGAGAAGAAGAGAAGCTGATTGCAGATTATGAATCAACAGTGATTGACCATCGAACCAAGCTAAGTCGACTTTCAGCGCATTACCGCCGAAAAATTGGCGAGCAAGAGAGTCTCGTTGAAGAGAAAGCGAATTCACGGATCAAGCAGGTTCAGCAGGAATGTTATCGGGAAAAAAACCGTGTTACCGTTGAACAGAAGAAAAGTATTCATGGAATTGATGCAAGGCAAAAACAATTTCATGAAACCCTGCGACTCACTCGTGATGTAGTTCTCAGGCGACTTGATGGTCTGCCTGAGGTAGCTACGTCAGTCAACGAAAACATGACTGGCCAAGCGGGAGAGACACTCGACGAAGAGGCAAGACTTCTTCAATGCGAAAAACAGCTGAGTTCTCTTCGAGTCGCTTTGAAAACCACGAAAAGTGCAAAAGTTGTCGATTCTTGGGCGCTGCCGATTACCGGTTTTCTAGTCGCCTGTGCGTGGATTGCAGTCGCTACACAATGGATTCCCGCGCCCGACAGTTTGCCTAGTTTGGTTTGGATTGGTGGCGGTGTGGTGGTTGCCGGTGTGTTTTCCTTCGTGGTGTACCTCCTCTTAATGGTCCCATTGAAGCGTCATACGACCGTCATTTTTACGGAGATTGAAAATTGTGCTTTTACGTTTGATGTGAGTGTCAAGAAACAGCGACAAGTAATTTCGAAAAAGGCGGTACAGTTACACGACAGTCTTGAAAGTATCCGAGATGAGGAGATTGAGAAGGTAGAGCAATGGCAACAACAACAAAAAAAATCAATTTCCCAAGCGTTGCAAAGCGAGCAACTCTCTATTCAAGAAGACTTGGAGAATAGGTTAAAGCAATTAGATGTACAGTTCTCCGAGTCTTACCGGGTGATGGGAACAGGTATGCGGCAGCAAGCCGATGGTTTGGCAAACCAAATTAAACAAGAATTGGTAGCTGTGGATCAGATCATTCATGCTAAGCAGCAAGAACTGGAGTCGAATTACGATGCAGCAATCTATCGATTAAATCAGCGTCTAGGCGAGGGGATTGATCACGCAGTGAGACGCATGCATCAGACAAATCAGGATGTCCGTCAACGATTTCCTGAGTGGGATAACCTCGAATTGAATTTAGCGCAAACAGCTGATCGTTTAGATTTTTTGCCGGTTGGGACAGTGCGAATTGGTGATTGGCTTCGATCCCTTCCTTTGAGGGCGATGCAGGAATCCGTAGCGGGTGGTTCGAGTCAGTCAAATGTCTTGAATGACGATCAATTCTGGAAAGAATTAGGTCTTCCCGAGGAATTCTCGATTGTGCTGCATCGTCGTTTGCATTCCGGTTTGCTGATTTCTGCTTCCGGAAAACAAATGCAAAAGGCGATTGATCTGGCCCATCAAGTACTTTGGAGACTGCTCACCGGTGTCTTGCCGCCCCGTTCCAAGTTGCTGCTGATTGATCCAATGGGTCGAGGGCAAAACTTCACGAATTTCATGGCTTTATCGGATCATGATCCGCACTTAGTTGGACATCGTGTTTGGACCAATGACGAAAATATCGAATCACGATTGGCGGAGGTTGCGCAGCACGCTGAAGATGTGTTGCAATCCAGTCTGCGTGACCGCTTCTCCCGAATTGAGGATTACAATCTAGTTGCCGGTTCGCTCGCAGTGCCCTATCAAGCTGTCGCGGCGGTTGGCTTTCCTGATGGACTTAGTCGGGCATCCCATCGACATTTGAACGCATTGATAGAAAGTGGTATTCGGTGTGGCACGTTTGTGGTGATGGTTACTGATGCTGACAAGGCGTGGCCGGCAGATATGCCGAAGCCAAAAAGCCAAAATATCCTGAGTCTCGAGATTGATGATCAAGGTTCTTGGAGAGTGAGTTCGGATGGGCTGAATAACTTAACGTTTGTGCCGGAGAAGCCTCCGTCAGCTTCCCATCGTGAGCAGCTCGTTGAAATTATCGGATCCGCTGCCATCAATGCGGCACGTGTGGAAGTGCCTTTACGCGATGTGATCGACAGTGATGCTGAAGCATTGGGCAACTCGGACGACGGACTGGAAATACAAATCGGAACCCAAGGAGCGGGTCGACCGTTATCATTGAGGCTCGGAGAGGGAGTTAAGCAACACACGCTGATTGCCGGGAAAACGGGATCAGGTAAAAGTACTCTCTTGCACGCCATCATTACATCGGGTGCAGCGCATTACCGACCGGATCAATTGCTGTTTTACCTTCTCGATTTCAAGAAGGGGGTCGAATTCAAGCCTTACGCGGATCGTAACTTCCCGCATGCGCGAGTGATTGGAATTGAGAGTGAACGTGAATTTGGGCGCAGTGTTTTGCAAAGGTTGGATCAGGAACTTCAAGAGCGTGGTGAGAAGTTTCGAGAAGCTGGAGTGCAGAAATTAGGTCAATATCGTGCGATCACTGGCGAAACTCTGCCGCGTCTCGTGATGATAGTTGACGAATTCCAGGAATTGTTCGTGCGAGATGATCGATTGGCGAGTGAATGCACGATGCTGCTCGATCGGATCATTCGCCAAGGGCGCTCTTTTGGGTTGCACGTCATCCTTAGTAGCCAATCACTTGCGGGCGCTTATTCGTTACCTCGATCGACCCTTGGCCAAATGGCCATCCGTATTGCGATGCAATGCAGTGAATCGGATGCTGCATTGATTTTGTCGGATGATAATACCGCGGCGCGTCTTATCCAACGTCCGGGCGAAGCAATTTACAATGATGCCGGTGGTTTGATCGAAGGTAACCAGCCATTTCAAGTAGCGTGGTTGTCTAGAGATGAGCACGACCAGTGGCTTCAGAAATTGTCTTCCCGAGACAGTGGATTTGAAGATCAACTTACCCCGAAAGTCGTGTTTGACGGTAACCGCCCTTGTCGTTGGACAGTCGGGTTGGCAAATCAGGCGATCGAAGCTCATTCTGACCATGTCGTGGTTGGTTTGCTTGGAGAGGCAATTGAAATCGGACCACCGGTCACCGTTTGCTTTACACCCGATCCTGGAAAGAATGTGCTGGTGGTGGGCGCGGAGAGATCAAGGTCTGCCGTGGTCATTACCGTGCTCATTTCGATACTCAAGTCACATCCAAGTGCTGATATTCTATTTTTTGACGGCAGCCGAAAAAATGATTCGGAAACGACAGGAGCTTGGCTGGAGCATCCTCAGGTTAATGTTCGGAAAATCAAGGCTAGGGATTGCGATGTTGAGATCCTGCGCATTGAAGAAATTGTGAAAACGCGCTCTAGTTCCGATCAAGATCATCCGCCAATGTTTATCTTTGTTGATTCCCTTGAGCGGTTCCGAGAGTTGCGGCAGGAGGAAGCATTTCGTTTCAATTTAGATGGCGATTCTGGTGTTCAGCAGACAAGTGTGGCATTTCAAAACGTCTTGAGAGACGGCCCCTCGGTAAGCGTGTTTGTCGTCCTTTCCTGTTCCTCAGTGGAGACGTTATCGAGATGGTTGCCTAGAGCATCGCAGCGAGATTTGGAACTGAGAGTGCTGGGTAAAATGAACCCAGCGGATTCAGGTTTTCTGATGGATTCTGTAGACGCCGCGCAGTTGTCGACCGCGTCATTGCTTCTCTACGACGACGCCAACGGTAGCGTCAAAAAGTTTAGGCAATGCGCCCGTCCTGATTTAGAAGAGGTTCTGGGATGGGTTGTTGATTAATTGGGAGCCAAGGTCTCCGATGATTCAATCGATTTAAGTCTTCGGTAGAGGGTCTTACGGTCAAGTCCGAGAATTTTTGCCGCAATCGTTCGGTTGTTTTTCACCACTTTCAGTACGTGTTGAATGTATTGGTTTTCAATGTCTGATAAGGGAACTAGTTCTCCGGGGTCTTGACCCCCGATATAGAGGTTATCCCCTTTGTGCTCGATAATTTTACGCGGTAAATCTTCGAGGGTGATGGTGTCATATCGCGTCAGCGTGACCGCACGCTCGATGACATTTCGAAGCTCACGAACGTTTCCGGGCCAGGAGTAGGTCATCAGTTTTTCGGCCGCGGGATTAGCGATGCTGAAGGTTGGTTTGCCATTTTTCTCGGAGAACTGTTTCAAGAATTCATGAGCGAGAAGAAGGATGTCAGAACCTCTTGATCGAAGTGTTGGTGCGTACAACTGAATCACATTGATACGGTAAAACAGATCTTCCCGAAAAGTTCCACTTTCAACTGCTGATTCAAGATCGCGGTGCGTGGCGGTAAGAAGACGTACGTTGAATGGTATTTCTTGATCACCCCCTACCGGGCGAACGCGACTTTCTTCCAAAGCTCGCAAAAGTTTGACCTGCATGGCGTTTGGCATCTCCCCTATCTCATCGAGAAACAGCGTTCCCCCTTGAGATTCCAGAAACAGGCCTTTTCTGTTTTCGCTCGCGTTGGTGAAAGATCCTTTGACATGGCCAAAAAGTTCACTTTCAAGAAGTGACTCGGATAAAGCTCCACAATTGATGGCGACGAACGGCTGATTTACTCTTGAGCTGTTTTGATGGATGGATTTTGCGATCAGTTCTTTTCCGGTACCGCTTTCACCGGTGATCAAAATTGAAGCGTCGGTGCGGGAAACTTTTTCGATGGTTTTGCGCAGTCGCCGCATCGTTTCGCTTTGCCCGACCAGGCTCCCGAATCTACCTTGTTGGGTATCCTGTTGTTCGAGCATTTTAATCTGACGAGTAAGATCGCGATGTCGCGCCGCACGCTGCACAGTTAGTGTCAGTAGTTCTAGTTCAAAGGGTTTTGTTACAAAGTCGTAAGCACCGCTTCGAATCGCTTCGACAGCGGTTTCCAGAGTGCCAAAAGCGGTCATTACAATCACGGGGACATCGGGCCGTAGTTGATGAATCTGGTTGCAAAGATCTAGGCCGCTTTTTCCGGGCATTTTGATATCAGTGAGAACTACATCAAAATCTTGAGAGTTCATTGCCTTCAAGGCATCTTCTGCATTGCCACACCAGTGACACCGGCAATCGTGCATCGATAGGGCCGTTTCAATGAGTTCGCACATTGCGACTTCATCATCAACGATGAGAATGCTCTTGTCTTTTAAGCTTGGCATATTACTGAGCGTTTTCTTCATGTAACGGCAGGAAAACTCGGAACACACTTCCCTTCCCCACGATGCTTTTCACTTCAATCCATCCATCGTGTTCTTTTACGATAGCGTGGGCAATTGAAAGTCCTAGCCCTGTTCCTTCACCCACATCCTTTGTGGTGTAGAACGGCTCAAACACATGTCCTATTTCACTCTGGCGGATGCCCTGTCCGTTGTCGACAACTTCGATCGTGCAGTACTTTGGTGTTTGGTTTTGATCATCGAGAGAAACTTTAGCTACATCAAGATTCAAAGATACTGCACCATCCGTTTTGATGCTGTGGATCGCGTTGATCATTAGATTGGTCAACACCTGTTCAAGTTGCCCGGTGTCAATGTCTGCATCAATCAATTGAGTTGGTACCTGGGTTTGTAAGCTGACGTTCAGGTTATCCGCCAATGGTTTCATGCGTTCGAGTGTATGCTGGATTAAATCATTGAGACATGTTTTGGTACGGTTAGGTGTGCGTGGCCGAGAAAAGTCGAGAAGACTACGCACAATTTTGGTAATGCGTTGGGATTCCGTTTGAATTGCCTTTGCACTGTCTTGAACACCGTCTGCGGATAGTCCTCCGCCGGCGATTAATTCTGCACGACCTGCAACAACGTTTAACGGGGTTCCGATTTCGTGGGCGAAACCAGCCGCCATCTGCCCAACACTAGTTAAGCGATCCGAGTGACGAAGCTGTTCAACGGCCTCCAAACGCGAAGCGGTTTCCAACGCAATTGCGTCTCGCTGTTTTGTTAGTTGATCACACATTTCGTTGATTGACCGTGCAAGGTTTTGCAGCTCATCATTTGATTCGAGTTCCAACGGTTGTGTGAAATCACCCTGACCGATACGACGGACTTTATCCGTCAGCTTTTGTAGGGGTTCGCCAACCATACGAAAACCACCGATCACGATAATCATTCCTGACAAGAAGGTCACACCGATGAAAGCCACTAACGAGGAGATGATGGATCGACGAACACGATGGTCAGCTTCTAAATCCGGATCAGAAACTTCAATCCGACGATCTGCATGACCGTCCTCGTCGACCGACGGCATCGGCACATAGGTGTAGAACCTTTGTTGTCCGGTTTCGTCGGGTAGGGAAATGGTGGTAATTTCCTCTCGGGTCATTACCATCTCCGTCGGCACCGATGGGCGAAGTTGATCGTTTGCTGTTCCAAATTGAACAATGCGGATTTGCGATGAATAGAAACGCACGGAGGGATTCGGCTCGCCAATTCCGTGTGTCGGCGAATTCACGCGATCGGTCCGCAGGTTTGGATCTGATTGAACCGCTTCGGCGAGAGCTTTAGCGCGTTGTTGGTGTTGTGCAATCGCCAGTTGTCGATCTAGTTGGATCGTCAAATATGCGAAGATCCCGACAATCAAGAGGATGCCGGCGAGGAAAAGTAAAATGAGTTTGGCTGCGAGTCGCATGTTGAATCAACGAAGCATGGATACAGGGTCGTCCGTTTAATTTATCGGCGGAGACACTCTATCGCATACTCCGTTGGCTAAAAATATCCAACTGTCCCAATAAAGTCGCCATCAGATGGCGAGGGAACCAGAAAAATCAACTACTGGGTCCAAACTGGGAAATGTCAGTGTCAACTGATTTGAATAACAAGGAAACGTGATCTCTCATTTTCGCGAACCAGCAGCATGATCGTATCAAGTCCTTTTTCGAGAGCTGATGCATGAACCTGAAACAAGTCATCCGGAGACTTAAGTGATTGTTGGTTAGCTTCGAGAAGGACCATCCCGGGTCGAATCCCAGCGAGAGCTGCTTGGCTGTTTCTTTCAACGGAATCGACCGTGATGCCATTGTTGGAGAGTTCACCATTGCGTTTTGTTTCTGACGTCGGATCAGTGGATAGTGTCATACCCATTGCATGATTCTTGCTGGCAACCATGTCACCTTGATTGATTCTTTGAGAAGCGAGCGGATTACTCGGACTCGCTTTTGCGTTGTACACAAGGTCCATGGAACTGCCATCTCGAATGATTTTGATAATGTGTTTCTCGTTGAATGACGAGCGTTCAACCGCAAGCTGAAGTTCTTGAGGAGTACGGATCTTGGTGTCTCCGATTTTTGTGATCACATCACCGGTTTTCAGTCCCGCTTCAGATGCTGGAGTATTTGGCAGTACCTCGGTAATCACGACACCGGTATTTGGATTAACGGACAGATGCATTGCGAGCTCGGAGGAAATTGGTTGGATGCCGACACCAAGGTAAGCACGTTGGACGGATCCGGTATCAAGCAACTGGTTGGCGACCCAACTTGCAAGGTTTGCTGGTACGGCAAACCCGATGCCGTTGTTACCACCGCTTCGGGAGTGAATGGCTGTATTGATTCCGATAATTTCGCCACGGAGGTTCACTAGCGGTCCTCCACTGTTACCGGGATTGATTGCGGCATCGGTCTGAATAAAACTTTCACGATCCGTAATTCCGATCCCGCGATGCTTCGCACTGATGATTCCAGCGGTCACGCTACGCTCAAGCCCGAAGGGTTGGCCAAGCGCGAGAACCCATTCTCCAATCCCTGTTTCATCGCTGTTTCCAAAGGTAGCTGCTGGTAGGTTAACAGCATTGTCCAAGATTAAAATCGCGATGTCTGTTTTGGGATCGGTTCGAATTTCCTTCACGTTGAATTCTCGGCCGTCATGGCATCTTACGAGGACCTCATCTGCGTTTTTCACAACGTGATCATTCGTCATGACCACGCCAGACTGCTGAATGATCACACCTGATCCAATTCCACGAACTGTTTTGGGAGCGAAAGGTTGCGTCGGTTGTTCTAGGTTGGGTGGCCGGTTCCTATCACGCAAGAGTTCATCGAACGGTGTTCCCTGGAAGGGTTGACGATTACCGAAAAGTTCATTTTGCATGCCCGGTAATCCCTTAATACTTTGCTGACTCGAGGCCTGCTGCTTTGACTCGATAGCGACGACGCATGGCAAAAGTTCTTCGGCAACACATTGAAATGCGGTGGAAAGCTGATTCGCATGCTCGATCGCTTTACTTTGAGATTCCGTTAGGTTTCTCAGTGGTTGCTGTTCAGACGGATTAGCACGAGCATTCGAGTTAATTACGATGCAGGCGGATAGAATGCAGATGCCAGTCAATGTTGTGATAATCGTTTTGCGTTGTGTCATTGTTCGTTGCTTTTATGGAAAGTGGAGACCTGCGAAATTCGCAGACGTTGTTGATGGACTTTGGGTGACTGGTTGTCCAAGCCAGTTAGTGAGCACGGGTGATTTGAAATCTAGGACTCCATTTTTTGGTCAAACAAGATTTCCGTCAGCACAACTCTTGGTGGTTGCCACCTCATGCAATCTTCTGAAGAGCGGCGTCTTTTTGTTTGCTCACTCCAGCGACGCCTAATTGCGGCACTTCGTCGAGCAATTTGGTTGGGTGTTGGTGTATTTGCCGACTCTTTTTGTGAGTTGCGGTTTAGATCAGACATCGAAGTTCTCCTTAACAAAGCATGGCAGTGTTGATCTCGACGTTTTGTGAGACGACCAAACTGATATGCAGTTTGCGTGCCAACACGGTAAGAGGGTTTTTCATTTGCTTCTGCGGGAATTCTCCCGAGGAATTGCGTGGCAGGATGACCCAGTGGGGCAAGTTGCCCCGATGTGTGCCCCCAGAGAGAATCACACCCTTGCGTTTTAGACGGGATCTAGAGGAAAAACGCGGGTGAACTGTGCCATCGCTGAACCAGTTGTTGCGGCCATCTGATTGAATCTCTGTAAAGATGCTCCAAGTCGAGATTCATGATGACTGGGTTTGCGAGACCGACTGAGGGCTGAACATCAGGATCGAGGCTTGCCTAGCGGGATACACATTCTGGATCTTAAAGAGCTAAGACTTGTTGGCCATCTCGGGAACCAAAAGAGTGTCTGCCGAGTATTTGTTGGTCCGAAAATCCATGGTGGCTAACCTCGATCAACCAAAACGTGTGCTGGTCAGCCTTTTCAGATTGTGATTGGTTGATGTCACCGATTGTCATCGTTGGTAAAATCTGCAACGAATGTGCTGCTAAGTGGCATGGGATGACTTGTTCAAGTGTATTGGCCGTGGAAAACTAGATAACGCGACCGATCATTGGATCGGACAATGTGATTCCTTTTCCGATCCATTTAATGGGAAATTTGATGAGTAAGACGAATGCTTCATTTTTAGTTGGTTGCCTCGCTACCTTTTGCTTGACCATCTCGATTGGTTGTGCGGGTGCGGACGATCCAATTGATGCCGGTGCGCAGCAGGTTTCCGCAGAGAATAACGAGGCGGATGATCACTCTCACGATCACGGCGATCATTCGCACGGTGATCATGATCATGACGCTGCTGATTCCAAGAGTATTGAAAAATCGTTGACTGGCCTATCTGAGGAAGATCGCGAATCCGTGATGTCACAAAAAGTTTGTCTCGTTGGCGGTGAACCACTTGGTTCGATGGGTGCTCCGGAAAAGGTTGACGTCAATGGGACCCCAATCTGGATTTGCTGTGAGGGATGTCGAGATACTCTTTTAGGTGATCCGGAAAAATTCATTGCGATGATCAAGGTAAATGCTGAAGCGAGCAAATGAGCTGGCATGTGCTTTGGATGAAAAATGCGTCGATTGCTTTTCTGAGGGAAAGCTCGACGAACTAGATCCCTATTGATCGATTCAAGCACGAAGCGTTCAGCAGAAACGCTTTGGTTGATCTAAATCGGCCGAGTGTTTTTTATCGTTGGATCGCAGTGGTGTGATTTCACAGATTTTCTGGTTGGCAGTGACGAATCATCATCGTAGATCTGCAACTAGCAACAAATGGGTCATTTGGGCGAGCTCATTCTCAGGAAATCGCTGTTTGTTCGCTGGTTCAAAAACGTGAACACGATTAGATTAAGCCTCAAAATGGCCACGAGAAATTGGTCTTTAAATTCTTCTCATAAGTATCTGGAATTTCAGGGATCTATCGATGTCGGAAACCGGTGAGCAAAAAGAAAAACGTGATTACGTCCCCGCTAAGAATCGGCGTGATGCAATCTCAAAGCTTGTCGCAGCCCATCCTACATTAAGGGCTATTTACAAACCCGGGCCTCAAAATGACGGTAAGGCGGGCTGGGTGAACGCCATTCGAGATCAACACGATCCGGCGTATCGCCTGCTTTTTTATCTCGATCGCCTTGTAATTGCAGAAGATTATCGTGAGTTAGATCTACATGATTTATTTTTTGGTCCATACGATGAACATGCAGATCCGAATTATCAGCGCGTGTTATTTACCACGACCGGTGGTGTAAACCTGTTATTGCAGGATTTACCAGATCCTACTTTTGGAACAGCTCTCGCGACCGACTCATTGGAAGTTGTTCCATTGTCGATGGACCGCGATCTACGGATTAAGCACCTGCTTGAAGATCGCTTTGAGTACATTTGCGCGTTTGACGAGACTCGCAACGGGATGTGGATTTTGAGTTTAAAGGACTTTCTTGAAATCTATGTGAGTCGTCAGAAGCAGGAAATACAGGTTCGCGATGAGGAGCGAATCTTTGTTGGCGATACTCGGTTGATGCGTCCTTTTTTGCTTCGTTATGTCATCAAAAAAGCAGATGGTCGAGCAGTGGATTCACGGTCGGCTGCGAATCAGATGTTGAATGAATAAAATCGCCTGGATGTGGTGGACCTTTTTGATTCAATGGAGATCAATGGTGTTATTGTGCTCTGGCCACGTCTATTTTATGGACGCTTGAAGTCATCTTCGTGAAGTGCAAATCGGATAATCGGCATCCGGTTGATTTCAGTTTTTCCAAAGTGAAGATTCGTACATGAACATTTGCCCTCGTATTTCGGTTCGATCTTTTTTTTGCAACAGCATTTCTTTCATCATCGCTGCTGGTAGCTGTGTATCCGTTAGGGCTGTGGAGCCTGAGTCACCACCATTGATTGCCTACGTTGGTACTTTCAGCTCACCACTGGGAGATGTTTTGCCGACTCAGGTAGACCTTCCGCCCGGAAATGGTAAGGGCATCCATCGCTTTCAAGTCAATCAAACCAATGGTGACTTGACTGCCTTAGGGGTTTTTCCCATGGGTAACAGCCCAAGCTGCTTAGCCATCAATGCAGCAGGAAATCGCTTGTATTCCGCTAATGAGACTGAAAGATGGAATGGAACTACGGAGGGAAGTATTAGTTCTTTTCGAGTTAGCGAGCCAGATGGAAAGCTAACCATTCTCAATACAGTGCCCTCCGGTGGGGCTGGTCCGACTTACGTTAGCTTGCACCCATCTGAAAAATATTTATTCGTCGCTAATTACTTTGGTGGTTCCGTTGCTGTTCTTACCATTGAAGCAGATGGAACCTTGGGTCATCCCATTTGTATTCAAGAAGACAAAGGAAAGATTGGGCCCACTGTCGCAACTAATTCTCCCATGGGCAGTTTTGCTTTCAGCGGACATGATCGCACGCATGCTCACATGATTCAGTCTGATCCGTCCGGCAATCATGTTTTGCATATTGATCTGGCTTTAGACAAGATTTATCTGTGGAAATTTGACCAGTCAAACGGACAGCTTACCCCCGGAGATCAGGAATCGGTTTCGCTTCCCCCGGGTGATGGTCCTCGGCATTTTCATTTTCACCCTAATGGCCAATGGTTCTATTCGGTGCAGGAGGAAGGATCGACCGTAGCGTTATTCAACTATGATTCGGACAAGGGAACTCTTGATTTTCAGAAATCGTGGTCGACCCTACCGCCTGACTTTGCCGGAAGTAATTTTTGTTCTGAGATTTTGGTTTCAGGAGATGGCAAGTACGTTTACGCGGGTAACCGTTTATACGACACGATTGCAATTTTCTCAGTGGGAGATCGCGGTCACTTGAAGTACCAGGGAGAGGTTTGGACGCGAGGAAATTATCCCCGCAGCTTTCATTTTGATCCCTCCGAAGATTTTCTCTACTGCTGCAATCAGCGTGCTGATAACGTGACCGTCTTCAGGGTGGATCACCAAACAGGTGAGCTAGCTTTTACTGGGCACTACCAACCGGTGGGCAACCCATCCCATATTGTTTTTCGAGAGACCAATCGCCAATAGTGCAAAACCGTTCACGGTGCCGCGTGCGGATCGACACCGGTATTCGACGCGACATTGAGCTGGATTTGGGTGACCCGAGCGGATCAAGGCAATCATGCGTATGAAATTCGCATCATAAGAAGGCAACGAGCGACGCGGACGGGACTCGAACCCGCAACCTCCGGATCGACAGTCCGGGGCTCTAACCAATTGAGCTACCGCGCCAGGTTGTTTTCGCTACCGAGATGGCGAATTATATCGGTCCTCCCCTGAATCGCAAGACCGTCCATCTTCCGCAAATCGTTTTGTTGCTGGAAATTTGATAACGATTATAGCGATTGAGGTAATTTCGTCGTCGGACGGCCCGTGGGTGTTGCAGAACTTAAGCTTCAGACCGCTTTTTCTTTTCGCCGAGGCGGGTGCGGCATAGATTTTAGTAGGTGGGGCTGGCCAAATTTGGATGGCGTGTTCGCGAAATGGCCGGTTCCTGACCCGCATTGAATTTGCGGCTGCAAAATAACAGTGATAGCCAGAGATCTTCGCTTTTTTCAGTGCAAGGGATCGACGGTCGATATTTAATCCGGAGAGAAGCCAGTTGTCAGAAATTAGTCACCTTTTTGCGAATGCAGTCGAGGATCTTTTGTCGTTTTCCCATGGGATGACAACAACACAGTGGGGAATTGTTTCCCTTTGTGCGGTCACTTTTGGCTTCCTATGTCTCCGAGGCACAGCAATCAACCGCTAGGCTATTTATGGACGCCGCTTTTTCATTGAGCCTCTTTTACCAAAAGTTTGCATTGTTTTCGTCTCGGTTCCCCTGTCGTACTTGGGCTGCTCTGGCACCCCTCTTTTCCTGCTGTTCTGGATAATCTGGGTGCACAACCACGTAATGCTTGTCGATCGAAGATTGACGTCCCATTGAAGTCGAAACCCATTTGCTGGCCATCTCAGCCAAAATCGACGGATAATCTGAGATGCTCAGAGAAGTACGAAAGCTTTTCCGAGGCTTTCTTGATCGCTATCATGGCAGCATGCATGCTCACGGTGGGTTTTGATTGCAGCAAGTAGAGCTCAGTGAACGGAGTTGTTTGATGCCACTTTTTGAAATTGAAACAGATTCGCACATCATCATCACTTGGGCGGAAGATGAGGATGCGGCGCGATCTGTGGTTGTTGATGCCTATCCAACCGACGAAATTGCTCGCTTAACCAAGCGTCCTAGAGATACTTGGGTGATCAGTAAAGGAGCTTTGGGGCTAACCAAAACTGAACTTGATCCCTGCACGGTCGCGCGTGAATGTTTGAATCGTTCCGCTGGTGACAAGGTCAATGCCATTCGCTTGTATCGTAATGAAACGGGCAGTGATTTAGAGCAGGCCCGTAAGGTGATCGAATCGAACATGGTGATGGGTTGGTAAAAAAAACAGTTCGATCAGGATGGTCGCATGCCGGTGTTGAGTCATCTAGTTATCGAGTGGGTAACTTGGCGTGGTTCACCATGCTGTTCTGCCTCCCGCTACTGGTTGGCTGCGAGGGTTGTCGCACCGGAGAACAGCAAGCCAAGAAAGATGAGGCAGTGCCGATTGATGCATTCGTCTCACGTCCAATGCGATCGTTTCCCTCTGATGAAACGCAAGAATTTGTGGTGAAGCCAAATCACTGGACCACTGCACAGCAATCGCTCAAAAGTCAGCAATTTGATGCGCGTGGTGAGCTGACTGCAATTGCTCGCTCTCAGATATCTGGTGTAGCAAGTCGCCCATTAGTCAGTTCTGATCAAGTCACACGGCGGCCGATTGTTTTGCCGCAAGGTCAGTGGAGACGTTTTGACTTTCGAACATTGCCCGCGGTGACCGGTGACTCAAATGGGCAGAGCAGCGTGCTGGAGAATGTCGTTTCAATTTCCGGCAAGCAAGTCGACCTTCCAAATTTGAGAAAGGTCACTAAGTGGCGCAGAATCTTGGAGCCGCAGGAGTACTTTTTCGTCATTCTCACAAATCGGCCGGAGCGTTTCGCGAGGTTGCAAGCTGCTAATTGGGTTCGTCATACGACCGAAGATTTTCAAACCGTTCAGTCCCAAGGCAATTACCGCATCATTTTGCCATCGGCTTCAAATGGCATCATTGCTCTACCCCAGACGATGTTGGATTGGACCGGCACAGCAGTCTTGCTTTGGGATAATTTCTCTGCTGATTCCTTGACCCTCGCTCAACAGAACGCCATTGCGGATTGGGTGCGATTCGGAGGTCAAATCATTATCAATGGAACTGTGGCAAGTGAATCAATCGGCTATTCGGCGTTGGCTGATCTCTTGCCAATGCACTCGAAAGGAAACGTGGAATTGGATACGAAGCGAGCCGCCGACTTGCTGAAGGCGTGGAATGTTAGCGGGGATCAATCTTTGGAAAAACAGGTCGCTGTCTTGAATGCTCAATCACGTCTCTCATTTTCTGGACCACTCGCCAGCAATGCTGAATCAATCTCACAAACGGGTCAGCTCATCAATACTCTCGCAGTTGGGCGTGGGAGGGTTGTGCAGACGCGTTTTGATCTAACGAGTGACTGGATTACGGGGTGGGATTCTTACGATAGTTTTATGAACGGAGTTGTGTTGAATCGTCCTCGGCGACAATTTCGCGAAATAAATGTGGTTCCGCTGGATGAGAAAACCATCGAACAGTTTTATCCTGATTTTGGAAATCCGCTGTCTGATGCAGGTTTTAATACCAATCTTCGGATTAGCTCTCGAGATGCTTTGCTATTTGTTGCAGATGATGGCGAGCGGTACAGCACCAGGACACCAAGTCGTTATGACTCGACAACAGCAGTCGACTCGGTTGGTGGAATTGCGAGTTGGCTTGATAATAGCGATGTGGTTCTTCTGAGTCGTGAAATCTTGAAAAAAGAATCTGGGATCGAGGTTCCAAAAGCATCGCTGGTGACTTGGATGCTGGGTATTTACCTGCTTATCTTGATACCTGGCAATTACATGGTTTTTCGAATCATGGGCCGACTTGAACTTGCTTGGATAGCAATTCCGTTGATTGCTGCAATTGGTGCCATCGTAGTGGCTCGATTATCTCGGTTGGACATCGGCTTTGCTCGAAGTCAAACTGAGCTATCCCTTCTTGAGGTTCATTCTGGTTATTCTCGAGGTCATCTGACGAGATTTGTCTCGGTTTATAATTCGCTGTCTGATCAGTACGAAATTAATTTCGACACTCCCGACGCAGTTGCTCGACCTATGTTGGAAGTGGATCAGGACAATACTGCTGAACCTCCGGTTTTTGAACTAGGACGAAACGAAGGTCCCACACTTGCGGAGTACCCGATTCGCAGTAACCAAAGTCGAATGTTTCGCGCAGAACAGGTTGTGGATCTTGGTGGCAGTTTCCAGTTCTCGAAAGAGGATGAGATTTCTAACCAAAGTAACATTGATTTGAATGATGTATTCATCCTTCATCGCGAAACAAGCGGAAATATACGCGTTGCGTTCCTTGGTGAACTCGGAGGTGGAGTCACTTCGAAGGTGAGATTTCAAGAAAACACGGACTATCGAATCTCTGATGAATTGCCGATGCAAACATCAAGATTAATGCAAATGTTGGCGTCCAAAGACGCTTTACCTCCGGGTTCCATTCGGCTTATTGGTAGGCACGATGCATTAATGGATGGAATGATTCTGAATCCTGAACCACAGCAGAAAACCGGTCAAACGGTTGTGCTAGCTCATTTGATTTATCCTAAATGGCCAGCCCCCAAGTCCGACCTTAATCTTCCCAGTTCACTGCGAAAGGTATTGGGAAAAGAGGATACTGAGAATGATAACCAACCAGAGGCGTTGATCGAACAATGATCGAACTAAAAGGTTTCGGCAAGGATTACGGAGACTTTACCGCTGTCGATAGCATCGATTTGAAAATCGCGGCGGGAGAAACATTCGGTTTCATCGGACCCAACGGTGCCGGAAAAAGTACAACGATTCGATTTCTCGCCACACTGTTGCGTGCAAGTCGTGGAAGTGGCGAAGTCGCTGGTTGTGATGTGATGTCGGACCCTGTGGGTGTGCGGCAGGTTATCGGCTACATGCCCGATCACTTTGGGGTCTACGATGGGATGCGTGTTTGGGAGTTTCTTGATTTCTTTGCCGTCGCCTATCGAATTGGTAAGACGCAACGCAAGCAAATTATTTCCGATGTTCTGGAACTTCTGGACTTAAGCCATAAGAAAAATGACTTTGTCAACGGTCTTTCAAGGGGTATGAAGCAACGTTTGTGCCTGGCAAAAACGTTGGTGCATGATCCACCCGTTTTGATACTTGACGAGCCGGCAAGCGGTCTTGATCCGAGAGCGAGAGTCGAAGTCAAGGCTTTGTTGAGAGAGCTTCGTCGAATGGGTAAGACGATCTTGATTAGCAGTCATATTCTGACTGAACTGGCGGATTGTTGCACATCAATCGGCATCATTGAGCGGGGTCAGTTGCTAACCCACGGATCAATCGACGAAGTTTACAAAAAGGTCCGTAGGAATCGAGTTGTGCAAATTCAGTTTCTCTCTAACCAAGATGAAGGGGTATCTTTTTTGAGGAGTTGTCCCGAACTGCGAAATTTGGAAATCGAATCACATCAGGTGACTGCTGAATTTGAGATGAAAGATGAACAAATTGCGAGTTTGTTGGAGCAGATGATCGAACAAAAAATACGACTCAAATCTTTCCATGATCGCGATCCAACGCTGGAAGACGTCTTCATGGCTGTGACTCAGGGTGTTGTTAACTAGAGCCTGACTCAAGATTCAACTTCCCGTCCGTTTTCGTTTTCAATCGATCAGCTATGCCCTGCCGGGTAGCTAGCCGTCGGTACCACATTATTTGGTAATCATCTTCGTCAGTTGGCCAACAACGTCCTCGGCATCGAAGTTGTCTTGCATGGTGATGCGTCGGATTTCCTGAAAAGAACGAAACCAGGTTTCCTGTCTTCGAGCCAGCTGACGAGTATGAGCTGCTACCTCCTCGATCATCTGCTCTTTAGGTTTTGCCTCTCTCAACCCTTCAATGATCTCCCGATAGCCAACAGCCTGAGATGCCGTTCGCGAAAGACGACCGAATTGGGAGATGAGTTCTCTCACTTCCTCGATGAGACCAAGCGAGAACATGCTCTCCACTCGCCGGTTAATGCGTCGGTGCAGTTCTTCACGGTCCCAAGCCAATGAGAAAACATTGCATTCGGATGCATCGAGTGTGTATTCGAATTGCGTTTGTTGGTGACTGATCGGGGTTCCCGAAACTTTGGCCACCTCCAGTGCGCGGATCATACGGCGAGTATCTGATTTCGCTATTCGGTGCGCAGCCAATGGATCAACTTGCTCGAGGCGGGTCCATAAGGCATCGACACCATGGATGGCTAGGTCTGCTTCGACCTTGCCTCGGAAATCCCAGTCGGCTGAGGGGCCGGGACTGAATCCTCTAAGTACACCTTTGAGAAACATTGGCGTACCACCGACGAAGATGGGAACGCACCCACGATCAAGGATTTCTCGCACTTTGTTGTGGGCTGCGTCCAGATAACAGACAACGCTGAATTCGTCTGTTGGATCCACAAGATCAATGAGATGGTGTGAAATGCGATCACGATCCAGTGGACTCGGTTTCGCCGTGCCGATATCCATGCCGCGATAGACCGCAATGGAATCAAGGGAGATAATTTCTCCCCCGATACGCTCCGCTAAAGAAATCGCAACTTCTGATTTCCCGGATGCGGTTGGGCCAGTGAGAACGATGACTTGCTCAATAAGAGCTGGATAGGCGGTTCCACCCTTCCCTTCTGATTGTTCATCGCTGGTTTTGTTCATACGGTGTTTGATTTAGCACGATTGAATGGTTTCAGGTGCAAATCATAGCAAAGTAGGTGAAAACAGATAGGACCGCCGGTCGATGTTCCTATCGTGTTGACGATGCGGTTAGCCTGCTTCGGATCCTTATTTTAATGGAAGTGAAGCGGGACTCCTTAACCCACAGCTGGATCCGCGAGTGCGTAGATCTTCTGCGGGTCTTGAATAGTCAAGCTGCGACCAAGGTGCATGCGAGTGAGGTTGCGTATGGGTTGAAATCCCAAGTGATCCGCTAGCTCCACGGCGTCGAGATTTTCATCAAGCACATCCCAAAAAAGATCAGTCTCAGATTGACTGACTAATCGTCGGACAAGGGTGCGACCAATCGGTGCCTCTTCCGCGACCACAGGACCCAGGTAGTCAGAGACCCTTCCCGTTCGGCGCATGCCAAATCCGCCATGCATACTTTCAAAATGGCTGCCGGCTCTCAAAGAGCCAAGGAACTGTGTGCGGTCACAACCAAAAGCCGATTCATCAAGCGGTTGAATGCAACCAATTTCCTGTGCTGATTGAAGACTTACCGGCTGCAACTCAGAGCTTTGGTCTGAAACCGTGGGCTGACGTTTTAAGTACCATCGACGCAAGGTGTACTCATCCACAAAGCCAAGTTTGGAATAGAGCGAATGACCCAGTGGCGTAGCGTCGAGTTTCACACACGCAATGGACTTTTTCTCAAGGTATCGCAATGCAGTTTTTAGCAATTTGGTCCCGACACCTTGTTTTTGGTAATCGGTGTGTACAAGCATCATCCCCACCCAAGCTAGTTTTGAACCATAACAAGTGGTTGTTACCGTTCCAATCAGCTGATCCCTCTGAAAGGCAGCAAAACATCCTGCAGGTTCATGCTGAATGAAACGGGCCCAGTCATCTACAGTTTGGTTCCAGCCCGCGGATTGTGAGAGTCGCAAACCTAGCGATAGGTCGCCAAGAGAAAGGTTGCGAATTGAATAGTTCATGACAGGTAAACGAAACAACGCAGGATTTTGAAATGACTGAAATTTGCTGTTCTTCGCTTGTTCGGAAAGACAGCAGATGTTCGGCTACTTGGAAATCATCTCGTTACTAAAATCATTTCAGCCTCCAACTCATCAAGTTGCATGATCTCATTGGGATCTGGTTGTAGCTTGTACGCTGATCTTTCTGGACTAGAAACAGTGCAAACCCAATCACTCTCACACCAAGTCCCGACCAACCGCCAGCATCCCAAGAAATTTTGCGTTCGGCTGCAATGCCTTTGACATGGAGCAACTTTCGTGCGTCAGCACGTATTGTTGGTGTTTCATATCCTCGTCAAAAATCACCGAAGCGTTACGATAATCGTTCAATTTTTTTGGCAGTGTGACAAAAGCGGTTCGGGCCGCCATGGCCAGTAATAAAATGAATCCCAGAAGTGCGAGCAGCTTAATCTGTTTGCTTGCTGCATGCTCGCCCAGTATTTCCCGATTGCTCGACAGCCAAAGTAGAACTCCCGCCACGAGCGGAGATCCGACGACCGTTACGGCTTGAGCCGCGATAATGGTTGGAGTTGGGTCGAGCTTCAAGACCATCGCGGCCAGTGCAACCAGCATTCCACTTAAAAGCGCAAGGGTTGTGAGAATCCTCGGCCAACGGTCGGATGCGGAGCTGCCAAGTCCAAGTCCATCGGACAAAATAAATCCGCCGATCATCGAGTTAACCAGAAATGACGAATAAGCTGCTGAGAACAAACCCAAACAGAAGATGGCTTTTCCCGTTGCACCAAATGTCGGTTCAAGAGCTTTTGCGATGGCGATGGGGTTGGCTAAGTTGACAGTTTGGCCCGTATGCAACCCAGCTGCGGCCGTTGCCATCAGCATGATGGTAATCACCGCCATCACGATTGATCCCACCCTCGCGTCAACGGCACCTAACCGAACGTCTTCGATCGTCCAGCCTTTTTGCCGCACGAGGTAGGTTTGGAAAAAAGCTGCCGTAACGACAAAGGTTGTTCCGACCAAACCAAGAACATTAATGTCGAGAGTGTCAGGCCGGGGAACGATACCTTTGATGACTTCACCCGGATCAGGGGAAAGGGTCCAGAGATTGACCGCAAAGCAAAGTAGCATGATCGCAACAAACACCATCATTAAACGCTCAACCACCTGATAGAGATTGCGAAAGGCAAACAAGAAAGAGATGGCGACACCATTAAATAGAATGATCAATGCCGCGACGATAAGCGTTGAGTCTTCACCGAAGACTTCAGGATCAATGAAGTTTTCGAAGACAGCGGCGATGCCGACATTGTTACCGGACTGAAATGCAGCTGAGATGAAAAACACGCAACAGCCCACGATGATGGCGAGTGGCTTTCCTGATTTTTGGCGAATCAGATCACCGGGAGATCCAGAGCCAACCGCACCTAAACGGCCCGCTAAGGTCATAAAGGTCATCTGAAAGAACACAGCGGCGATGACGATCCAAATCATTGAGTAACCGTGATTCGCACCAACGGTAGAGCTAGTCATGATGCTGCCTGGACCGATCACAACGCAGGCGGTTATTAATCCCGGTCCAATGCGTCGATACCAGGGAGCGTGATGGGGTAGGTTCATAAGTTGATTTTCTGAAACTTAGTGGCAGGATGCTGGGGCGGACGTTTGGTGTTCTGTCTGATAAAGGTAACCAACATTAGCAGGATTCCATTCGGGTAATCTGCAGAAGGCGATCTTGATCATTTGGGCCTGCGGAACACAAATCACGCCCTTCTCGATGACTCACAGGAATCGTGTGACTCTTTCATTCTAACGAGATTGATTCGTCATGGTTGCAGAACGTCTTATTGAGGCATGATGTTAGACTTGTGTTCGGGAGATGGCAGCAGAGAGGCCCATGGTTGATTGATTAGGCTGTATGGTTCACGGTGTGAGAAAGGAAGTTGGTTGACTGATCCGTGGATCGTGCGTGCCTCGCGATAATCGCTGATGTTGCCAAGTTTGGCTCGTTGGTAACGCCCATCAACCATGTTAGGTTTTTCTCCGGCTTGAACGGGTGATTTGTCGGGCTTCTGCTTCTTGAATTACCGTTGTTTTGAATCACCGTACCCTCACTAAATCCGTCCTCACTCAAATACTCTGGAATAATGGTTTTTCAATGTCGCTAAATGAGTCTGGAGCCACAGTAAGGCTAGATGATTTTTTGAAACTCCAAGGCGTCGTGGGTACTGGGGGTGAAGCCAAAATCCGTATTCAGGCCGGGGAGGTTCAACTTAACGGTGAGGTGGAGACCCGTCGCCGTAAGCAGTTAAGCAACGGAGATATCGTGGAGTGTGAAGGCGAGAGTTTTGTGGTTGACCTTGCGGATCTGTGAATCTTTTCTGCTTATTCTGAATTGGAGAGTCAATTGGGTTGCAGACAAGTTAGCCGGTCACTGGTACCGATCTCAACTAGGAACATGGATGTTTAGTTAGCAAAGGTGGATCGATAGATTCATCCACCAACGGCGGAAGGAACTGCCACTTATGACTGTGATGCCGAAGGTTACCCAGCTTTTCGCTGGCGTGTTGGCTTTATTTACCCTCTCTTCGCCCGTGATGGCAGATTGGAAACAATTTTGGCAAGACGTTCACGTTGGCTTTCAACGAAATAATGCTTGGCCACACCCGTTTCAAGAGGCGGATGCGGCTCAAGTGAACGAACCTTTCGAAATTATGAAGTCCAATGGATGGCGTTTGCATAACACGATTGGACATGATCTGTTCAGAGCCGGTGATGGAAGTTTGTTGAGCGCCGGCCAACGCCGAGTTCATTGGATTGCTACTCAGGCACCACATTCCAGAAGGAAGGTGTTCGTGATGCAAGCGGGTACACAGGAAGAGACGCAATCGCGTATTAGCTCTGTGAGATCAGCTCTGCAAGCGATGGGAGCCCAACCTGAGGCCGTCCATGTTTTCGTCACCGATATGGCCCCACCTACCGTGTCTGGATCATGGGCGACAAGAATTAATCGTGAGTGGTTAGATCACATGGCCACTCCCAAATTGCCAGACCAGAGCACCACGGGACAGCCCGGTGCCAGTTCTTCGGCTACTGCCCGCTAGCACCTCCATGGGGTGAAATCAGTCTTTGATGGGTTGGTTCACTCACGGTGATTTTGGCCGCCTCCATCGGTGATCGGAAAACCACCCTAAAGTCAGGGAGGTAGTGTGCCGATTGATACAAGCGGTCGAATCGATACAGGTGTTGATGTCACGCCTCAGCGTGAAACTTGCGTTACACGGAGAGCAAGCTTTGAATACAAGACGAAAAACTCGTGAATTTGCTGTCGCAGCAATCTCTATCGCTGTTCTGGCAAATGGTGGATGTTCCACGAGCAGCCCGACCTGGACATCGATGAATCCGTTTTCAAAGCCACCAGTGGGCGAAGTGTCAGCCGATTCACCGAAAGAAATTAAAACCGCGATTGCGCCGGTTGTTTCTGAACCCGCTGTCGTCTCCAAAACGTCGGCCGAGAAAGAACGTGGCTTCACTTCCTCTGCAAAACGCGCCTGGAACTCAACAACCGGAGCGGTGACTGGCCTCTTTAAACGGTCCGGTGAAGAGCCAAAAGCTGCTAAGAAGGAGACGGCTGACCCGCTGAGTTTGGCCAACCGCCCTGATCAAGTCAATTCAGAGGTCTACATTGCCAATGGTCAGCTTTGGGAATCGACGGGCGACTTCAACAAAGCCATGGAGAGTTACTCGAGAGCTCTTGAGAGCGAACCGGGTAATGGGCTTGCACTCGCTAGTATTGCTCGATTGCATTTCCGTCAGCAAAATTTCACGGAAGCAGCCAAGTTTTTTGAAGCCGCGATTGGTCAAAATCCATTGGATGCCGGATTGCACAATGACCTCGGTCTGACGAAAAGTAAGTTGGGTGACATCCCCCGAGCTGTGCAATGTTTGCAACGATCACTTGAATTGACACCGGGGAACTCTCGCTATGCGAACAACCTTGCCAGTGTCTTGTTCGAATCTGGGCAGAAGGAAGCTGCGATGCGGACACTCACTGCCAATAACAGGCCGGCAGTCGCACACTTCAATATCGCTTATCTTCACTTCCAATCCGGCAACCTTTCACAAGCTCGCACTCACCTGATCGAGGTGATGAAGTATGAGCCAATCGCGTCTGAGGATGTTGCAACTCGGCGAGCAGTCGAACGCACTCGGGAGATGCTGGCTAGTCTTGACGTGAACTCGCAAGGTGATTCTGGGGAGCGTATTGCCCAAAAGCCAGATTACAAAGTTTCTGCCAACAACGGTAATTCAGCGAACGTTGGAGCACAGCCAGTTGCTCATCCCACTGGGAGCGCAATGGAAGCTGCTGGACCAATGACCATGCCAGCGACCTACCAACCGTCAGTTTCCGTGAAGTAGTTCACTGCAACGAGTGCGAATCGCAGTCTTTGGAAAATGTTTTGCTGATAGTTGATGACTGCTATTCGGTCTTTGCGCCAGGTTGAGCGAGAGATTCTTGATCGGGCTGCAACCCTAAAAGAAATTTCAGAATGGGGCAATTCGATGAGGTGAGGTCAACTTGTAGAGTTCGGCGTTCTTTCGATAGGCCTCACGCACAGACTTGTTTTTTGTGGACCTCATCTGGTCCTCGATTTCCAAGCTGTAAACCTCGAGCGTCTCGGGGCCGGGGTCTCTGCTTTCCTTGATCCATCTGGATAGACGCTGGCGATGTCGTACGAGTGCTTCGGCGTGGTCGGGGTCTTCGGCGAGATTTTTTGTCTGCCAAACGTCCTGACCATACAGGTAGAGTTCTTCGGGTGGTCGAGTCGGGGCAAACAGAAGTTGCTCCGATAGCGCATTGAGATTTCCACTCGCATGCAACTCGCGGAGCCGCTGAATAATCAGCTTGCCGTCTTTATAAGTACTCGGCATCAGGAGGGGATGCTGGGGGTAAAAATTCCGGATATAGAGGTAGCGGTCGGTGCGCACCGAGCGGATGCGGTCGGCCGCCTCGCCACAACGGTCACGCGCCGCGAACACGGACTGTTTCGGCCGGAAGTCCCTAGCGAGAATGTTCTGGCCCTGCATCTTTTCGGGGGCCTTAATTCCGGCTGCTGCAAGCGAGAACGCCGCAATGTCGATGTGCTCGACCAGATCTGTTCGCGTCGAGCCCGCTTGAACTCCAGGTCCTCGCACGATCAGAGGAATACGTGTTCCCTCGTCGTAGAGAAACTGTTTGCCACGGGCATGACTGATACCGTGGTCAGTAAAGAAAACGATGAGCGTATTGTCCAGCAGTTGTTCTTCCTTAAGTCGCTTGATGACCAGTCCGACGTGATGGTCAGTCATGCGCACGCTGTCGAGGTAGGTCGACCAGTCTTTCAAGAGCACCGGATCGCGCGGATAATAGGGTGGTAGCGTTACGCTGCCACTGTCGGTGACTTCCCCGAGAACGTCCTTGACCTGTTTGTCGAACGCTGCATACTGAGCCGCCGAAGCGCCTCGCAGTTTACCGCCGTGCAGTTGCACTTGCATGAAGAAGGGTTGCCCCTTCTTTCGGCCCGACCAGTCATCACTGTCATAGATCGACTTGTCCCAGTCGAAGTTGTAATCGGTTTTGCCCAAGCGATTCCGCGTGCGCGAACTGACCGGTTGAGTACGGAAGTCGAGACTCTGCAGGCCGCTGCCGATGCAAGTGTAGTATCCCGCCTCTTGAAGGATCGCAGGAATGGGCCGAATGCCCTCTGGCAACCTGATCCGGTGCTTTCCACGCCCGCTTCGGTGATGATGTGCGCCGATCGAGGTCTGGTACATCCCAGTGATCAGGGCTGAGCGGAAAGTCGAACAGACCGGCGAAGTCGCATAGGCGCGTGTAAATCGCAAGCCTTCCGCTGCCAATCGATCCACATGATGCGTCTGAATCGATGTCTCGCCATAGCATGAGAGGTTTGCCGACATGTCGTCGACCACGAACCAGACAATATTCGGACGCTCTGCCGCGCCGCCAGTGCCCATCGGGACCAACCAAATCATCGTGAGCAAAACGCTGCTCACCATCGTTGTGATGCTGTGTTTCATGGTTGCGATTATTTGTTTTGGGGATGGAGGTTACGGCTGCTTTGCTCACCGGGTGACTGGTTCCAGCGTCATTTCGTCTTTTACCGGATCAACCACATTCCGCGATTTCAGCTCCCGAACTGTACACTGAATCATGCTCCTGTACTTTTCAGGATATTTGCTGATCACTCTCTTAAGTCGCGCGGGACTACTCATTTCCAGGCTTGATCTGAACCGGATAAGGCACCGGTTCATCGTTCAGTTCAGCCAGAGCGTTGGATGCAGCTTTCTGTTCAGCTTCTTTCTTATTGGTTCCCCATGCTCCGCAAAACTCTTGCTCGCCAATAACGGCTGCTACCAAGAAAGCTTTGCAGTGGTCAGGACCTGATTCTTGAAGCAACTGATAGATCGGTGTGTTACCAAGATCGCGTTGTGCGAGTTGCTGAAGCAAAGATTTGTAATTGCCTGCTCCTTGACTGCCAACCGCTGAATCCACCTCTTCGGCAAGCCACTGTTTTAGTTTTTCCCTTATTAGCTTGCTGCCGCCATCGAGATACATTGCAGCAATGACCGATTCAAATACATCACTGATTAATGATCTTGGGAAGCTTCGATTGCGGGTAACACCGCGACCGACAATCAGGCAGGAATCAAGTCCCAACTTATGAGCCACTCTTCCACAGGTTCGTCTACTCACCACTGCTGATTTGATCTTGGTGAGATCCCCCTCACTGTATTCGGGGTAATCCTTGTACAGCCATTCGCAAACGGTTACTCCCAAAATTGCATCGCCTAGAAATTCCAGCCGTTCGTTACTGGCCAATCGATGTGATGCGCCCGATGCATGCGTTAGTGCGGATAAAAGTAAGGATACATCCTGGAACTGATACCCGATAATTTCTTGACATCTATCCAGCTTAGACGTTGGTCCGTCACCATCATTGATGGTTTCGGTGAGATGGGTGAGGGATTCCGAATTCGATGCTTGAGAATTCACGTGTGATATCGGCCAATCAACCGTTATGAGTAGAGGCAGCAGGAAGCAACACCAGGAGCACAAATACTACTCTGGTGGATGCTAATTTTTGAAGATAATGCTGTCACACGCCGGTGGCCGGGGGCTGATAAATCACCGCACTAGGCGAATGAGAGAGAACCCGAATGCCGGTAAGTGACCGTTGCGAAGTCTACATGGAAAAGGTTAATTTTGCCAGCTTGATGGCAATAAAAACTTCTCGCTCATTATTCAGTAACTGCGTGATTGGCGCCGGCAATGGCCTCTGGATTTCGATTGACAAAGAAGTGACCGTGATCTGAGGTAACGATCACCGCGGTGTTGTCCCAGACCTGTTGTTCATCGGCCCATTGCATGACTTCATTAAAGGCTGCTTCTCCGCTGAAAACGGCACCAATACTGTTGTCGATGTTGTTGGAATGATTAGCCCAGTCGACATCGCCCGCTTCGATCATTAGCCAGAACTTTTGTTCGTTCGATGACATGTATTGAAGTGCTGCACGCGTCATTTGGGCTAAGGTTGGATTCTCACTTTGATCTTCCTCTGAATAAACCTCACGCTCTTTACCGTCTGAGGCTGGGTCATAGCCTCCATCCGCTGTTTGGAATGGAAGATGCCCGTCGTACCGAGTGCCGAAAAATCCAAGAAGGCGTTTCTTCTCTGCAATTGCTCTGTCCGTTGCCTCGCTAAGAATCTGTGAGCCATTTTTTCCAACGCTTCTGGTGGCGACAACATAGTTTCCACCATGATCCACATTTGCAGCCTTCAGATCGGATTGATGGAGGTATCGATTACCGGGAAGGTAGTTGCTACCTTGACCAGTGTCTTCGGTCAAATCGGGACTCCATCCACCGCCGATAGCCAGGTCGAGTCCCTGAAGAGCAGTTGTCTTGTGGGAAACGGAACGTAGACCCAGCAGATCACGCGAGATGTCCTGATAATCTTTGCGCGTAACATTGTTGGAATACGCCGCGGCCGGAGTCGCGTGCGAAATGGGAACACTCGAAACGATTCCAACCTTGAATCCAGCCCCCTGTTGCAGGTCGCGCGCTATTGGAACCAATTGATCGCCACTGGCCGTGTAATTAATTGACCCGTTATAGGTTTTGACACCACAAGTCATACTTGTTGCCGATGCTGCTGAATCGGTGACGGTGTGTGGTAGTTCGCGATCTTTGCCAAGAAGGTAAGAAGTCGTTGTGGGTTCATTCCACGGTGCATGACCACCCCGGACGACATCGTAGCCGCCAGTGGTCAAGATTCCCTCTGAAGTGACTGTTTGTGCATTAACATCCGTTTGTGCGCTGCCAAGTAAAGCGCTGGTGCAAACGAGACCAAAGTCAGTCGTCACTCGGTAATCTTCTAAAAAACTCAAGCCCCTGCCGCGACCACTTTGGTACGCCACCTTGCCCTGTTTGTAGCAGGCGGCAGCATGCGTGGTCTGCCAATCCATTCCATCAAAGACGATGAGAATGATGTGTCGGTATCCAGCCTCGACTGCTTGCCTTTGTAGTCGGAAAATATCAGTCTGATCATAGTAATCAGCATGGGGATTTACAGTTGATTTGGGAACGGTGCCGTATAAGTTCTTTAATCTTTTTGGGTCCCGATAAGGACTACCTTCTTCGCGGAGTTGGTTGAGAGTGATGCCGAAGGTATAAACTGGAATCAATCGATTGGAATGCTGGTCCCATTGCATGTAGTTGTCGGGTTGGAATCCCCAATTCCCCCAGTCGGCACGCTTGGTTTGGGCCGCCCGTTCTTGCATTTCTTTGAGTTGATCAGGCTGGGCCGGACTGTTTTTTACCTCTTCTGATTTGGTCTCCGACCGATTTACCGATATCGCTAGGATTATGGCCATGAGGAGAATGACCGGCAGAGCCAGGTGGTACGGATAGCGAAGGTGTCGCATGCAAATGTCTTCGAGGGGAGTCTTAGCGAGGAATGTTGGAAACACGTTAGCGAAGCACGTCGGTTCGTCAATCACCAGTTTGACAATGATCAGACTGATGAACCTAAATTTTGGTACCAGAAACTTTATTGTTCCGTTTTCTGGATGACTGGCTGAAGGATGCTGTCTCGCGTTTTTTAACGTATTGGTGTTTTGGTTTTCGCTGAGATTCTTCCTGCAGCAACCAGAAATTCTTTTCTGTCACCGCCAAAACCAATTCCCGTTCGAAAGTAAATTCGATCTTCGATAGCGACAGGTGACGCCAGGATGGATTGACCACTCGGGTTCTCCGCAAGCAAGTTAAATCGCTCAGGCGATGCCGCCAATACATAGATATCCCCAGACTGAGATGCGACATAGATGCGATCTTTCACCAGCAGTGGTGAAGCGCTAATTCCACCACCAAACAATCGGCTCTTCCAAGTTGTGGTTCCATCAACGGTCCTCCAGCAATACGCGACCCCGTTGTCGGCGATCCCAAAAACGAAGTTCTGAATGGCCAGAAGTGATTGTTCATAACACATCACATTGTTGCTCCACAGACTCGAAGCTTTTCCGTCGCCAGAGACACACCATGTACCGGCAATTGGGTTGCCGCCGCTAAAGATCAGCCTGCGGTCATCCCAGACCACAGTTCCACACATCGCTTCAGTACCAATTTGTGACTTCCAACGCACAGTTCCCTTGATGGGGTCATAGGAAACGAGTTGATCAGCACCCGATAATAAAAGCTGTCGTTGCCCGGCAATCGAGGCAATGATTGGCGTTGAAAAATTCAGATTCGAGGGACGAGGAAGGCTCCACACTTTCTGACCGTTATCAATATCCAACGCGTAAACACCACTCTCACTTCCATCATATTCTGCGGCGACAATGATCAGATTATCTTCGATAAGCGGACTGGCACCATATCCAAACTGAAAAGCGGTTGGTCGGTAATCGCTGACCTTCTTTTGCCATAAGATGGTTCCATCGAATGTGATTGCGGTCACCCAAATCGCATCATCGGTGTAAAACGAGACGAAAAGGTTATTCCCGTCAGAAACAGGTGTGGGAGAGGCGTGAGAATTGTTTGGGTGAATTCGACGGGGTAACGTGCCTTGATGAATCGTCCACTGGTCCACCAATCGACCCGTTTCTCGCTCGAGTTTTAGGACTGATTGAGTTTGATTGTTTGTTTCGCTTGTTGTTAAAAAAATCCAATCTTTGACAAAGATGGGCGTGGAGTGACCGCGACCGGGAATCGCGGTACTCCATGCAATATTGTGTCCAGTTTTTAAGTCCCAGTTTAAAGGAGCATCTGTTTTCGCTGGGGCGTGATTATTGCCCTCTGGTCCCCTCCAAGTTCTCCAATCTTGTCCGAAAACTAGATTCGTGGTTGGTGAGTTGAGACACTGAATGAAAGTAGCACAAAGGGTCCAAATCAGAATCTTGTTAATGTTTCGAATCATGCGATTGGAATTGGTCAGCAAAGTAAGTTTGGAAATGAAAAGCATGGAATTATCTAGTTTTGTCCATGATACGCCATGTTTGTTTTGTTGGCGTGGCTAAGTTTTGCCAAGGATTTGCGTCTTTTTTGACTCAGCGACGAGGCTCTACTTTCTTATCGTCGTTGGATCCACCATCATAGCGGAGTGCGATTTTATGGATTTGCAACCTAGTGGAGCGTTCCCGATGCGTAGTGGAGTAGTTGGTGTCGGTTTCATGAGCTGGATTCATTATTTGGCTTATCAAAGAAGCGATTCTGCCGAAATGGTGGGTTTTTGCAGTCGCGACCCCAAGAAGCGATCAGGTGATTGGACCGGGATTCAGGGCAACTTTGGACCTCCCGGCGAGCAGATTGATATGTCAGGCATCGCGGCGTTTGATTCTTTGGATGAAATGCTGAAGGATGATTCAATCGATCTGATTGATATCTGTTTACCACCGAGTCTGCATCCCGAGGCAATTCGGAAAAGCTTGGCCGCAGGTAAGCATGTTCTATGTGAAAAACCGTTGGCACTCGATGCTAACACGGCAGACCTTCTTGCAACGGAGGCCAAGCCAGGCCAATTAATGGTCGCCCACATCTTACCACTGATGCCAGAATTCAAGATTTTAGTTGATGCAAAGAATGACCATCGATGGGGAGAGCCTGTAGCGGGGCGATTCAAAAGGACGATTGGTCCTCCTGATTGGATTCCCGATTTTTATGATCGAACCCGTGTCGGTGGTCCCCTGATTGATTTGCACGTGCATGACGCGCATCTCATTCGTTTACTGTTTGGAATGCCAACCGGTGCCCATTCGGTCAGTCGGCGAAAAGATGGCGAGCCGATGTTCTATGAATCAATTTTTGAATTTGAGCAGGGTGAGATCGCTGTATCTGCTGGAGGTGGTGTCATTGACTCTCCAGCACGACCGTTTACCCACGGTTACGAAGTGAGCTTTGAAAAGGCAACAGTGCAGTTCGAGTTCGCCGGCTTCGCTGACGGTAGTAGCGAGGTCATTCCGGTAACCATTTTGCATTCAGATGGAACGGTGGAAAGACCCGAACTTGGTGATGGGGACCCAGTGCATGCGTTTCAACAAGAGATTGATGCAGTTGCACACAGCGTGAGTTCTGGAGAAGTGTCACCTATTCTTGACGCAAGAATCGCCGCTGATGCGCTTCGTATTTGTGAAATGCAAATGTGAGTGAGAGCAGATTTCTGCGGGCGGTCACCATTTGCCTTGAAAGGTGATAAGGCGTTCTTCAATGGAACGCAAGCTTCTTCTGGTGCTCGCTGCGACATGCGGTTTTACTTTCCAAACAGCCTGTCGATCCCACGGCTCAATTGCTCTTCGAGATAGGACTCCGCATTTTGTTGCAATGCGTTGGTGCCAACTTGTGTGATAATCGAACCAAGTTGCGTGGAGTCGAGTTGTGGGCGATTGAGCGTGCCCCGAATGGGCAAGGTCAGTGTTTGGCCGGCCAGACGCTCCAGATCTCTTCCCAACCAACGAGCGTCCAATGGTATCATCGCGGTGAGGTTCAGGTTGCCAGCCAGATTGACTTGCCCACTGGTGATCACCATGGCGCGATCGATTTCGAAAAACAATCGCTCGTGAGACACAAGTCCCTGGTGTAAAGAAAAATCAATGGTTTGCGCCGGCATGTTGACGAGGGTGCTCTGAGTCACTTTTGCTGGTTGAAACGATGATAGATCCCTGAATGTTTTTACCTGATCGACACTCGCCAATAATTGATTCGCGATCGGGCCGGCCAAAAGTCGGACTTCACCTAGTTGCAGTCGTCCCCGTACCTGACTCCGAATCAGGTCATTTGGATGGATGACTGCATCATCGATTTCAATGCCAAGGTTTCCATCAATTTCCGTCGCATCCGCAAGCAGAGGCGCGATGAACTGAAGCCACTGTTCGGACATTCTTGGTGAGATTTTGATTCCTTCTGCGATCACGCCGGGGTTTAGTTGGATCCAGGTACCGCTGGAAGGAAAATAAGCGGTGCCAGCAACTGCAATGGTTCCGTCACCAACGGCGATCTTGTCAGTATCAAACTTTGCTTGCCGTTCGTTAATTTCGAGTGGAATCGTCGCAGAGCCGAATTCAATACCACCAAGTCCTCCAGATTCCCAGCCAATGCCTGTGTCGATTTCTAACTCAATACCCTGTTCCGGTGAATGACTTGCCTCTAATTGGATTTCATTTTCATGCAATCCTGCCAAGTCGAGATCAAAGTCAAAGTGGTTTTTGATTTGAGTCGCCAGTTTGTCCATCTTCCAGTTCGTCGTTCCCTCAAGAACTAGCTCAGTTTCAGACGGGTTCTCATTGATCACACCCTTCACATTCGCCGTCAGCCAGCTTGTTGAAAGCTGCAGGCGATCCACTTGCAAGCAGTTTGAGGTACGGTGCTGTGCTACTCCGAGAAATCGTATTTCCGGTTCCACCCAGACCATGCTTTGATTTGAGAACGAGTTTGCCGGTAACGGACCGACGAGGTCGGAATTCAATGTGTTTGTTTCGAAACTCCTTGCTGCAAAATCTTTAATCGAAACATCGACTTCGTATTGCGCGCGTCCGTTGAGTTGCTTGCCGATTAACGTTCCTTCGACGTTTCCCAAAATGGCTGAAAAAGAGGTCAGTTCAGTTTTCAGTTCTTGTTTTCCCTTGATTTCTTGCCCCGGGGCCGAAGCGGATTCCTTGTCATTCCCAACAAGAGTGTGGCTTTCTATCAGTCGATCAAGAATGGTTCTCCATTGAATCTGGTATTCGCTATTTCCTTTTTGATGTTGACCGTTTGCGCGAAGAGAGAAACTGTTGCTGGAAAGAGTGAGGTCATCCAAGACCCAATGAATCTGATTTTTCAGGCACTTGCCCGCTAACTGCACTTGTATCCTTGGCTGTCGAATTAGGTGGTCTTTATGGAGAATCGAAAAATCAGCCGCCTCAAGGAAAAAATCTGACACAATCATTTGTGCAGAGGACCAGTCTGTCTCACATCGTAGTTGATACTGCCCACCGATTTTTGGGGTCGAGTGTTTGCTCAAATACGCCTCGGGAATATATTTATTCCACGATGATAAATTGCCAGTACTGACCCACCGCATTGAGAGGTGTTGATCCTTGTTAGAAGACTGCGTGGGCTGCACCAGCTCGCCACTGATCGAGAACTGATCGCTGAGGACTTCAAGGTCAAGACTGTCCAATTGCTGAATCTCATTTCCATTCCATTGGCCCGTAACTTGAATGCTTCCTTTTATTTTCTCTTCATTAATTTCTAGGATCGATGGAAGAGTGACTGCGAGGTGATCTGCCTCAACGATGCCTCGTAGCGTCCACTCCCGCTCTTGAGTGGCTTGCCATTCAATGGAACCTTGTGCGACTCCACCGAGTACGCAGTTTGGTAACTCAACGATCGCATTTAGGGAAGACATCAGTTGCCCGAAATCCAGTTTGACCTCAGCGCTCCCGCTGTGAAGATCTCCTTGGCCAATTGCAGTACCAAAACTCGTTTCAAGTTGAAGCTTGTCCGCGCGAAGGGCATCTTGGGATCCTATCAGCGTAGCGATCAACTGATTGGGTGCGATGCTGATTAGTTCGTCGTTTGAACGGGCCAAGATCTCGCTAACGTTTACGGTTAATTCACTCTCTGTTCGATTCTCACTTTTTGTGGTGTCCAGAGTGGCAAAAATTTGACCTTGCGTAAGATCAATTTCCTCTCGAAATGGAATCGCTTTTGGTAGTGAAGTGCGGAGTTTTGCGAGGTCAAGATGAAGATCAACATGACCATCTAACTGGTTAAGCCACTGTGATGGGTTCGAGCTGAGTGTGATGAATGAGAATGATCGGGTGAAAGAGCCGTTAGCACTGGCATTTCCAAAGTCAGTCGACAGATTTAAGTTTTGACTGGTGATTCGCTGTTCATCAATTTGGACCTCGCCGTTTAGTGTTGCCAGTTGAGTATTCCAAATTGTTTCCTTACCAAGTTTCGCGCTGATTTGGCGCGTCTCGAGTTGGTCGAAATTAACTCTGATCTGGTCAAGACGATCACATGCAATGGAGATTCCGCCAGTTGCATCACCGGTTAAGGTGGTCGCAAATTGGTCCGTTTGCGCAAGATAGCGTTTGGCGCCGAGGGTACCCACAGAAAGAGGAAGGGAGTCACAGTTGAGAACAAGCAACCAACGATCAATCGTAGCATTTTCCGTTTTCAATCGATCCTCGGTATCGAAACGATAGTCGCAGGTTCCTTGCAGTGAACCGTTTCGTTGATTGGGGTCAGTGAGGACACCGGAAAATTCGGTTTCGATGGAAAGAGCCGAAACGCAAATTTCCACATTTGCTTGTTGCAGAGACCATGTCGCATTGGATGCCGCATCAGTCACTTCAGCATTCAGATTCTCCAAGTGAATCACGTAGTGAAAATCAGTGGTCGAATGCTCCGATGATTTAGCGTTAAGCCATTCTTCCTCAAGGTTAAAACGCGTGCCTTTGAATTGTGTTTGGAGGTCAGTGTCTCGAATGTAGAGATGACTTGGTTCGTCCGAATCTTTCAGTAACCAACCAATGATGGAAAGGTCAGTGGTGATTTTGGCAATGTTGATTTGACTTCCAGAGTTGCCCGAAAGCCTGAGGTTATTGACTTCAAATGGTGTCACCCAGCCGACGCGAAAAGAGTGAATCTCGGACGTCATGGATTCGTTGGAGACCAAACGGTTGAACAGCGAAATACCAATTGATGTGTGGCTGAGAAGGCTAGGTGCAGCGACCACCAGCGCGATCACACTGGCGATCGCCGCGAAAGGCAAGTAGCGTTTGCGACGCGCTTGGCGGTCGCGATGGGGCTGGTTCTGCAAGTCCGGCTCGACTTGATCCTCAATGGAACCTTCCATCGTTTCATCCATGATGATCAGGTGGGTATAATTTCTTTGATACACAGCAGTCTAGCCATGCGGGGAGATTGGGCGCAAGACGAGTTTTATCGCTGTTCGTGTTGCCAACAGTTTGCCTTTTGGCGGATTCAACAAGCGAGATGTCACTGCAGTTGTTCAGCTAGCAATCCGCTCCTGCTTTTTACCGATGAAGGAATAACCGCCAAGATTTGCGGTGGTGACCCTCAACGCTTGTTTGTTGGGCGAAGAGGAACCGCTTTTAGGAAAAAAAATTGAGGGCAAATAAGCACCCTTATCAGCGCCTTGAGGGCATGGATTGGCTTTTTTTTTGATTTAAGAGGCGAATTCCGCTCTATCGAGGGGTTAGGCTGCGGCGCTTTGAGGAATTGACAACCTAGGGGCGGCCCGGCAACTCTGGTCAGCCGTTTAACGAGCGTGTGTGGTTCAGGCCGCGCACTGCTACCCTTCATGACCCGTTGAGAATCAAGTGCATGGCGACCTCATCGCTCGAGGCGATTCGCTCGGCATCTCCGGCAATTCTGCCCAGTTTGTTGCGCTGCGACTTTGGCGATCTGAAGGGCGAGCTGGAGAAGCTTTCGTTAGCCGGAACCAAGGCCTTGCATCTTGATGTGATGGACGGTCAATTTGTGCCAAATTTGACATACGGAATGCCGATTGTCGAAGGCTTGCGTCGTCACACCGACTTACCTCTCGACGTTCATCTGATGATCAGCGACCCCCTCGCTTACGCAAAGCCAATGGTGGACGCTGGAGCCGACCTGCTGACCTTTCACATCGAGTCGGTGCAGCCTGGCGAGGCGATTGAGGTGATCGAGGCAATGAAAGAGTTGGGAGTCGGCGTGGGTATCGCGTTGAACCCGGAGACTCCGATTGCAACGATCTCGGAGTGTCTTCCACTTGTGGATCTGGCTTTGGTGATGAGTGTCGAGGCTGGCTTTGGGGGTCAGAGTTTTAACACCTCAGCACTTGAAAAGCTGCGAGTGCTGCGTCAAGCGTATCCTGAGCTTCTGCTTCAGATTGATGGCGGAATTGATGCTGAAACCATCGGTGACGCCCGAGCGGCGGGTTGTGACCTGTTCGTTGTTGGGTCTGCGATCTTCAAGCAGGCCGATTATTGCGAGGCTTTTGATCAGTTGCGCAGTTCCATTCAGAAAGTGGATCATTCACAGGACCAAGGGGATCTCGGGGGACGTCAAGTCTGATGATTTCAAGATCCAATCACGACGGCGACATTCTATTGATTCGCCCAGGTGCAACTGAATTTGATGAGCAGGGGCGCATGAAAGGCTCTTTGGATATGCCAATGAGCGATAATGGTCGCAAGCAAGCAAGTTGCTCGGCGGAGCAACTTGAGAAATTTGATATCCGCACGATTTACACGGCTCCATGTGAATCCGCAAAAGAAACCGCCGAATGTCTCGCGCTCGGTCGTGCGGATGTTCGAATTCGCGTCATCGATGCGTTCCGAAATGTTGACCACGGCCTTTGGCATGGAAAACTGATTGCAGAGGTGCAAAAGAACTTACCGAGAGTTTATCGGCAGGGACAAGATTCGCCGGCCGATATTTGTCCACCCGGTGGAGAGTCCATTCGTGACGCGAAGGGACGCGTTACGAAGGCTGTAAAAAAAATCTTGCGTAAAACCAATGATGATTGCATTGCGATCGTGATTCCCGAACCACTTGCCTCTGTCGTTCACAGCTTGCTCAATGGTGAGGAAGTGATCGATTTCTGGAATGCTGAAACGGATTCGGGTCGCTGGGAGTTGATCGAATCGGTCGCTCAGGTCTGAGGGGGGAACGGTTGCAGAGCGAATGATTCGGTTTCGCGTTGCATCTCCGCTGCAGTCCTTAGTACGCCCTTCCCCTTGAGTTGGACAGGAAGGATCTCGCCATGGATGGTTGCAAAGTTTTCTAGTTCCGTCGGTTTGACTCGCTGCTTTGGGGCCTCTCTCCCATCAAATCTTCGCTTCAGCTTGCCTCCGGCACTGCTGTACGCCCGCAACTGCTCACTGGGTCATTCTCGCTATGAGATAATGCGACCACCTGTAAGAGGGGTTTGTTCGCCTGTGTGTACCCCTCTTGGGTTGGAAGGTAAGGGTCATGCCTTCAACAATGGGTACCGATCAAGAATCGTTCGGGCTTTCTGTGTCGAGATTCACTCGAATACAATGAATGGCGACATACAATTAAGTGAGTACGTCTAAGATCTGCTGGCGTTTCAAGTTTGCAGACTACAACCGAACCGTCCCCTCTCTCTTCCTGCATCACCTTTGGCCAAGGAATCCCTCGTCATGAGCCGGTTTTCTCTCATCGCCCTCGTCGCTTTGTTTCCGCTTGCTGCGTCCGCTGTTGATTCCAGCACGCCGACTCAGGTTTCGATGATCAATTCGATGATCGAGCAGGGGTGGGAAGATTTTGAAATCAAGCCTGCTCCCGTCGTAGCGGATGAGCAATGGTGCCGACGAGCCTTCCTCGACATCATTGGTCGGATTCCAACAGGTGAAGAGCTTGAAGAATTCATGGAGGGATCACGACATGAGCGTCGCAGCGACCTGGTGGAGCGTTTATTGCATGATGATCGATACACCGAAGAGTACGCTGGCCACTGGGCGACAACTTGGTCCAACATTTTAATCGGTCGAAGTGGCGGCAATGACCGTCGTTCAATGATTTCCAAAGATGGAATGCAAAAGTATTTGCGTGACTCCTTCGCTCGCAACAAACCCTATGACACCTTGGTACGCGAGTTAGTATCGGCAACAGGTTCAACCAAGCCCGGGACAGAGAATTTCAACGGCGCCGTGAATTTCTTGGTGGATAAAGTCAACATGGACAAAGGAGTTCTGGCGACCAGCAGCACATCAAGAATTTTTCTCGGTCAGCAAGTTCAGTGCACTCAGTGTCACAATCATCCTTTCAATCAGTGGAAGCAACAAATGTTTTGGGAGTTCAACTCCTTCTTCCGCCAATCACGATCTTTGCGAAGATTCGTGGACGGAACACGAGACATTGACCACGCTGAGTTAATCGATGAGGACTTCGCTGGCGAGGCGAATCAGGCTGAGGATGCATTGATTTTTTATGAGCTTCGAAACGGTTTGACCAAAGTTGCTTATCCAGTTTTCACTGACGGCACAGAAATTCCTAAGAGTGGATTCGTCAGTGATGTGAATCGACGCAACGAGCTCGCTCAGTTAATGCTTGATAGCGAGTACCTGGATAAGATGATCGTGAATCGAATGTGGTCATTGTTCTTAGGGTTCGGATTCACCAAACCGGTTGATGATCTTGGTCCACACAACCCGGCTTCACACCCAGCCTTGCTGGAGGAGTTGGCGAAGGCATTCCGATCGAGCAGCTATGATTTGAAGCAGTTGATCACTTGGATCACTCTGAGCCGACCCTACAGTTTATCGCCCGTGTTGGGCAGCAATAACGAGATTGATGACCCATCAATTGGTGAGATGCCGAAGTTTTCCAGATTCTACCTGCGACAGATGAGTGCTGAGCAACTATACCAGTCAATGTTGACCGCCACTGATGCAGCTTCGAGTGGATCCTATGAGCAGCAGGAGCAAGAGCGTCGTCGGTGGCTCGGTCAATTTGTCGTGGCATTCGGTACCGACGAGGGTGATGAAGCGACCACCTTTAATGGTTCGATCCCGCAGGCCTTGATGCTTTTCAATGGTGATCTAACGAAAAAGGCCATCTCCACTGGAAGGGGAAGTTACATCGCTCGTTTATCGAGTGGCGGCAAGAATCCAGTGGATCGCCTGAATTACCTATTCATGAATGGCCTTGCACGACGACCAACCGTTAACGAGAAAAAAGTTGCCGCGGCGCTGCTTCGGTCGCGAGAGGGCGATGAAAAAGAAATGCTGCAGGATATGTGGTGGGCAATTTTGAACAGCAATGAATTCATCATGCAGCATTAACGGCTAACAATTCAGAGACGATTCTTCAAAACAATACATCGATAGTTAAGCAACCCTCATTGGAAGGTTTAGAGATGAGCACTAATTGGCAGACTCCATCGGGAATGACCCGCAGACACTTCATGCAGCATCTGGCTGGTTCTTCAGCTGCGGTTAGCGCATCGATGACGATGGGTAACGCACTGTATGCAAATGCTGATGAACTGAAGAAAAATCACAAGTCAGCCATCCTGTTATGGATGGGTGGCGGGCCCGCGACAATCGATATTTGGGACCTGAAACCAGGTGCCGCAACCGGTGGACCATTTCAGCCTATTTCCACGTCAGGTGATTTGCAGATTTGTGAACACATGCCGATGGTTGCACAGCAGATGCACAACCTATCGGTTGTTCGGAGTATGTCGACTCGTGAAGCTGACCATAATCGGGGACGCTATTACATGCACACCGGTTATGTACCCAATCCTAATATTGAGCATCCAAGTTACGGATCGGTCATTGCTCACGAGACGATCGAGCAACGCCCGGAACTAGAGATTCCTCCGTTCGTGTCGATCGGTGGTGCAAGTGCCGGTCCTGGCTTCTTAGGAATGGCTTGGGCACCGTTCTCGGTAAGCAGCAACGGACGCATTCGTAATCTCGAGATGAAGCTCGAAGACAGTCGACTCCGTGAACGGATGTACGCTTTGGAAATGATTGAGACTGGATTCGCGAAACGTACCCGAGACGTTCCTGCTTACGAGCATGCCAAAGTTTTGAAAAAGACATTTGACCTGATGACAAGCTCGCAAATGGATGCTTTCAAAGTTGACAAAGAGCCTGAGGAAGTGAAGGAACGCTATGGAACCGATGGATTTGGACAAGGTTGTTTACTTGCTCGAAGACTGGTTGAATCCGGTGTTCCCTTCGTCGAAGTGGATCTGGGCGGTTGGGATAATCACAACGGTATTCATACGATCCTCAAGGATAATAAGCTTCCGCAGCTTGACCGAGCGATGAGCGCCTTGGTTGAGGACCTTGAGCAACGAGAGTTGCTGAAAGATACGGTTGTTATCTGGATGGGTGAATTCGGACGAACTCCAAGAATCAATCAGAACGCTGGTCGAGATCACTTTGCTCGAGCTTGGTCCTGTGTTGTCGGTGGCGGTAACCTCAACGGCGGTCTTGCGGTTGGTGAAACCAGCAGCGATGGAACCGCTGTGGAGACCGAACCATTCAGTAGTGAGGATTTGATGTCAACGGTCTGCAAAGGCCTTGGTATCTCGACTGAGAAAACGTTCACCAGCAAGAATGGTCGTCCAATGAAGATTGCCGGTGGCGGAAAAATCATCAGTGATCTCATAGCTTAAGGTTTTGACAGATTTGCAAGGCACCGGTGATGAGATGCCTCAGGACGCTCAGAAGGATGTCAGTGGAGCCAATTCGGCTGACATCCTTGGTCAGGCGTTAGATCCCTCAGAGTTAATTGTTCGACACCAACATGGCGTTTGGCGATATCTGAGGATGCTGGGTTGTGACGCCGCCACCGCGGATGATCTAACCCAAGAGACTTTTTTAAAAGTGCTTCGACGAGAAGACTTTGTGCAGCATACCGATGCCGCAACAGCGAGTTACTTGCGAACCACTGCATATCATTTGCTTGTGTCGATGCACCGAAAACACGGGCGTTTGAAAAGCGTTCCTGATGGCAATTTGATTGAGCAGGAATGGAATCGTTGGGCCGGTAAAGACTTATCCGGAGATGAAGCGATTGATGCGTTGCGACAATGCATGGGCGTTTTAACCGAACGTGCAAAGCGTGCTCTGAAAATGCGTTTTGCACAGGGTTCCAGTCGTGTCGAGATTGGTGATGCACTGCAGATTACAGAACACGGTGCCAGGAATTTGATGCAGCGAGCCAAGCAGCAATTGAGGAATTGCGTTCAAGAGAAGCTGTCGCAAAATAATCATGAGTGATCAAAAGAATCGAATCGATGAGCAGGCGTTCGACGCAATGCTTGCTGAAACGTTAGGTGGAATCCATCCTCCTGACCTTTCCGATGTTGTGCTTCAGCATTTAAAAGCTGCAGAAGCTTCGCCTGATGCAACAATCACCATCCAGCAATCCCCCAGTTCTGCAGCACATACAAATCGCAGGCGAGTAAGGCGTCGAACAGCGATGGCGTTTTTGGCTGCACTTGCGGCGAGTCTGGTTTGGTTTCTGGTAAAGCCCGGCAGCACTCCAGACCCAACGGTTAATGAAACCGTAGCCGTGAACGAATCTTCGACGGTCGAGAGGCCGATTGAGCCACCAGTGAAGTCTTCATTGGATACCGATCAGGATACTAAACCCAAATCTTCGAAACCTTTACGAGGAATCCCGTTATTGGTCAATTCCGATGACGGTCCAAACACAAACGATGCCATCGTCGATCAACGTCAGGTTGGTCCGAATCATACCTTGGGTGACATACAGCTTGTTTCTAAACAAGTGAATGAGAAATTTTATACCTATTGGGATGCCATTGGAGTCACTCCGACTGAAGAGGCAACAAACGCGGAGACCTTGGCTCGTCTCAATCGAAGTTTGGGAATTCAACTTCCCGAGGAACTGTTGGGTAAACCCGATGAAATGCGTGACCATTTCGAAACGGCTTCCAACGCTTTGTCTTTGGCGATGACATGGTTACGGCTGATTACCAATGACGGCTTGCGGCGTCTTAGTGAAGACGAGAGAGAATCACTGGTCATTGAGTTAGGTCAATGTATTGAGGGCAAGCACTCGCTCGATCGAACCATTTTGGGTTGGATTGAAGGACAGAATCCACGATCGAACGCATTTTACAAAGCGGTTGGTGCGGTGGGTAAAACGTCAACTGTCAAACACCTAGCCAAGTTGACGATGAATGTCGATTTAAGATGTGTTTCGTGTCATGATTCGAAGATTGAGGGTGAAAGTCAGCAGTCAGAGTACTGGGGTTTTGCAGCGGTCTTGCATCAAGGTGTCTCGCGAGACGCCAACGGTGGGTTATCGATTGATTCCAAAGAAGGTCAGCAGCGGACGTTGTTTTATGAACTCTCTGATGGACGACAACAGTTAGCTGAGCCTGAAGTGTCAGCGAGATGGTTGGGAGGCGCCACGAATGACTCTGTAAAAACGATTAAGAGTTGGGCAGATTCTCTGACAGGGTCACAAGTACTTGCAAGAGGTGTTGTCAATTCGCTTTGGGAACTGGTGCATGGCCTGCCCCTTCACGGAAGGGCCGTTGATCCCATCACTGCCCCGCTTCATGAATCATTGACTGCAATTGAAGACGATTTAGCGTCGGATTTGATTGACTCCAACTTCAATGTCGCTCGTACGTTGGCGCTGATCTTGACATCTCCAGCCTCAGGTCGATCGGTCCCTGAGGCCCTTTTACCGGAGAATGCTTTGAGTGCTGATCCAGTAGATCGCAAAGCATCCACGGAGGCGGTTAACGCCTTTGCGGCAGCTCACTTCATTCGACCGCAGATGCCCCTTGCTCGAAGAATCGATCAGGCGATGCGATCGATTGGAGCAAAATTGGATTCCCTCGATGTGCCAATCGTCGCACAAGCCACGGGAGTGAACGGAAAGGGAGCTTACAAACCAAGTTCCACGAAGCCGGAGTCATTAGATGATGACTTTCCCACCAGCGGCGAGGGTCTACCCGTTCAGTGGTTGACTTTGATTAGCAACCCCGATGACCAGACGAAACATCTTGCTTACCTGGCGGGTTACGATCAGGTTCCTGAGACTGTCTTGGCAGCTGCCACGGCAATGAAAAAAGCGAACCCGGATGACAGGGATTTGCTTTTGCAGCGCGTCTGGTGGTTGCTTCGTCGCTAGTGATTGGTAATCAGTGCTTCCTATCCTCCGATGGCATACATGGGCCGCTCCGGAGGGCGGAATCCGTCTTCTTGGATACCATGTGACGCTGCTTTGGTTCTCACGCTGGCTTGAAATAGTTCAATCAACTGATCGTCTCCAGCACTGTTTCTCAATGCACGCTTCAGGCTGACTTCGTCGTTGGAAAAAAGGCAGTTTCGAATTGCTCCGTCAGCCGTGATTCGAAGTCGATTACATTGTTCACAGAAAGGCTGCGAAACAGACCTGATAATGCCAACTCGATTTCCGCCGATAAGAAATTCCTCTGCTGGTTGTGAGGGATCATCACGTTCAATCGGAGTTGGCGTTCCAAAGTTTTTTTTCAGAATACCCAGTAGCTGATCGCCATCGAGGACATCGGTTCGCTGCCAGGATCGATCTGTATCTAGCGGCATGTACTCAATGAATCGTAATGTCAGTTTGCGTTGACTTGCAAACTCCGCGAGTCGACATACTTCGTTTTCGGTGATTCCTTTGATTGCCAAAGCATTCAATTTGATGGTATTGAACTTGCAGGCGATTGCTTGCTCAATACCGTCAAGAGTCTGTTGCAGTCCAGGTCGCCGCGTGATTTTTTGAAAGACCTTTTCCGACAGGGTGTCGAGGCTAATGTTGAGTCTTTTGAGACCTGCATTTCTTAAAGCCAAAGCATGTTCGGTGAGCAGTATACCGTTGGTGGTGAGCGAAAAATCTTTGAGTTCTCGGATCCCAGAGAGCATTCGAACCAGTTGAGGCAAGTCTTTTCTGACCAATGGCTCACCACCGGTGAGTCGGATGTCGCGAATTCCACATCGTTCTACCAAGAGACGGGCAAGGCGTTCAATTTCCTCGAAAGAAAGTAATTCATCTTTGGGGAAAAAGACGGCATCAGTCTCCGGCATGCAATACGTGCATCGAATGTTGCAGCGATCCGTAACGCTAATCCGAAGGCTGGTGTGGATGCGTCCAAACGAATCAATCAGTGGCGTTTGTGGTTGCTTTGATTCTGGATTAATGGGTTCACTCAAAAATTCTTGATGGAAGTCAGTGTGCGTTGTTGATTCACTCCGACCAACTTGACTCAATAACGGTATGAGCTTGCAGGTAAGTCTGGCAAATTAGAAGCCGTGTAACAACCATGTTTGAGTCGGGTGGTTTTGTTCTTGATTAACTAATCAATTTTTCGATGACATTGCCATGGACATCGGTTAATCGAAAATCTCGACCAGCGTGATGGAATGTGAGACGTTCGTGATTGATTCCCAATTGATGCAAAATGGTGGCTTGTACGTCATGAACATGAACTGCATCTTCAATTGGATGAAAACCAAGATCATCAGTCTTGCCGATGGATTGACCGGTTTTGATTCCTCCGCCCGCCAGCCACATAGAAAACGCTTGCGGATGGTGATCGCGTCCCTGCTTTCGACCTAAAGCCGCACTGGCCTCAACCATTGGTGTGCGACCAAATTCCCCGCCCCAAACCACCAGAGTGTCCTCGAGCATCCCTCGACGCTTGAGATCTTGTAGCAAAGCGGCGCAGGCCTGATCGGTCTGTTCACACTGACGCTTCAGGCCCTGCTGAACATTACTGTGATGATCCCAGCCCGAATGGTAGACCTGGATGAAACGTACTCCGCGCTCAGCCAGCCTTCTCGCCAAGAGGCAATTTTTTGCGAATGAACCCTTGTCATTTTCCGTGATACCGTAGGATTCAAGAGTTCGTTGGTCTTCTTGATTTAGGTCCATTAGTTCAGGGGCTCGGCTTTGCATCCGGTAGGCCATCTCATAAGATTCAATCCGAGTTTGAATGGAATCAAGACCAAGCGTGTCCAAGCGTTTTTGATTCATGGCATTGATGAAATCAATGGATCGAATTTGGCTCTTCTCACTAATGTTATCAGGTGTTTTTACGTGCAGGATTGGTTCACCCGTGCCCCGAAATGGAACCCCTTGATGTTCCCCCGGAAGGAAACCGCTACTCCACATCGCCGATCCACCTGATAAGCTTCCTCCGCTTTTCAGCACAACGAAGGCGGGCAGGTCGGTTGCTTCGTTTCCAAGGCCATAGCTTAGCCACGACCCCATCGAAGGCCGCCCCGGAATCCCGCTGCCGGTATTGATGAAAAGTTGTGCTGGGGAGTGGTTGAATTGATCCGTGTGAACAGTTCGAATGAGTGCGATTTGATCCGCGACCGAGCCAAGTTTCGGCAAAGCATCTGAAATTTCGAGTCCGGACTCTCCGTGACGTCTGAACGGGAAACGGGGTGCGAGCACCGCAGCGTCTGGTTGGATGAAAGCATAGCGTTGGCCATCGATGACTGATGGAGGAATTGGCTTTCCCTCTAGCTCAACAAGTTTCGGTTTGTAATCGAATAAATCAAGCTGGCTCGGAGCTCCGGCCATGAAAAGATAGATGACACGTTTAGCGTGCGGCGCAGGATGCTGTTGCAGGTCGCCGATGACGGATTGACGATCACCACCTTTCGCATTTTGCTGCAGGAAGAGTGAAGCCAAGGCAACTTTGCCAATACCGATACCACAATCATGGAAAAGTTGCCGACGTGTGTTCGCTTTTTTTAATCTTTGCACTATCAGGTTCTGACTTGAAGAAGATTTTACGAAGGTCGGGGACTATTCACTCGTTTCAAACGAAGTCTGCCTTCATGCGTGAAACAAACGGGGCTAACCGGATACACCATCTGTAGGAAACCTAAAACGGGCCGAGCTCTTCTTCAAAGAATCACGGGAAAACCGATGCCTTGCTCGTATTCTAATGACCAGGTCTGATGAATCGTGGCTAAAATCTCGATCTAGCGACCAAGGATTGACTGGATTTTAGCCGTACCGGGTCCACGAATCGCCAGTTTGCTCTGCCTTAGTTGAAAGAAAGTCAGAGGATCTACAAAATGGGTACCCATCCCCACCACATGGCTCGTTCTCAGCCTGACATGAGGACATAGTCAGTTTCTATTCTAAGACGTTCTACAACAAGATAAGCAACAGGGTTATGGCAAAGGCAACGAGTAAAAAGAAAAAGACATTGGCTGAAAAAGCTGACAAGTTCATCTGCTATCAGAAGTCGGTTCAGACACCCGATCATGAGATTGAGTTTTTTGAGCAGGCCTACAAAGAAGTCAACGGAAAAAAACCTTATGTCTTGAGGGAGGATTTTTGTGGAACTTTCGCAGTTTGCTGCGAATGGGTGCGATCAAACCACAAACGCACTGCGTTAGGCGTTGATCTCTGTCAAGAGACACTGCAGTGGGGGCGAGATCATAATTTGGCCGATTTGTCTCCGGGTGAGCAGTCGAGAGTGAAGATATCTGAACAAGACGTGAGAAAGAGAAATCGTCCTACCGCAGATGTGTTAGCCGCTCAGAACTTTTCTTTCTGGTTATTCAAGACTCGTTCGGAGGTCTTGGAGTATTTTCGTATCGCCCGTGACAATCTGAAATCGGGCGGAGTGATGGTGATGGATATGATGGGTGGTGGTGACTGTTATCAAGAGGATTTGGTGGATAAGCGGACCATTAAAAAGGGAAAGAAAGGATTCCAATACATGTGGGAGCAGGCTTCCTTCAATCCTGTTAATGCTGACGCAACCTTTTACATCAGTTTCAAGTTCGCAGATGGTAGTAAGTTGAAGCGAGCGTTCGAATACCAATGGAGGTTCTGGACGATTCCCGAAGTCCGAGAACTATTGGAGGAGGCGGGTTTCACCGAGAGCCATGTTTATTGGGAAAACGATGACGAAGACAGCGATGAATACGGCAATTGGGAACGTGGGAATGACGCGCCAAGTAATCCAAGTTGGATCTGTTACATCGTTGCCGTGAAGTAACTTCAATCAAGGAACGCGTGGGTAATGATAAATTTTGCCAAGCAAATTTCACTGGGATTCCTTTTCCAAGGAATCATCTTCATTTCTGTCGCACCCAAGACAACTGGCGCACAGGAAGTCAAAAACGGACCGGATGCAGAGGTGGCCGGGTTATTTGCGAGGGATAATCTTGTGGCTTGGTGTATTGTGCCCTTCGACGCCAATCGACGGGGACCCGCCGAACGCGCCGAAATGGTACGGGATCTTGGGCTAAAGAAAGTTGCCTATGATTGGCGTGCGGAACACGTCGCTACTTTCGAAGAAGAGATCCTGCAATACAAAAAGAATGGAATTGACTTCTTCGCATTTTGGAGTTGGCATGATTCTCTGGAATCGTTGATCCGTAAGCATCAAATCAAGCCCCAGATATGGGCAATACTTGGATCGCCCTCTGCTGATCAGCCCGTAACTCGGATCTCACTTGCAGCAGATCAATTGATGCCGCTGGTGGAGCGGACGAAGAGATTGGGGCTGAAATTCGGTCTCTACAATCATGGGGGTTGGGGTGGAAAGCCTTCCAGCCTCATTGCGGTTTGTCGTTTGCTCAGAGAGCGGAGTCAATCAGACCATGTGGGTATCGTCTATAACTTTCATCATGCGCATGATGATTTGGAGGAGTTCTATCAACAATTACCGAGCATGCATCCGTACTTATTTTGCGTTAATTTGAATGGGATGGCTGATCCGCAGGAAGTAGCTGCTTTGAACAAAAAAATCTTACCGGTTGGATCAGGTAAGCACGAAAAGGCAATGATGCAGTCATTAATTGATGCCGGTTACTCTGGTCCGATCGGAGTGTTAGATCACCGTAGTGATTTGGACGCGCGTGAGTCCCTGCAGCAGAATCTTGATGGTCTTGATCAGGTAATCCGTGAATGGAAATGAGATGACATTGATGCAAATGCACATTTTTCTAAATCGCCAAGTGTTACAAAGATTAGTGATGAGCATCACGGTGACGGGTGTCACTTTGATTTGTAGCAGTGCCGAAGAGGTCTCTAATAATGCACTATCTGAAAAACAAGATGTTCGGGCGAAGACGTTACGAAATCTGAATGGCTATTTTCCATTCAAGCCAGTCGAATCAATCAAGCAATGGAGCGAGAGAAAAGAGGCGATTCGCAGACGGATCCTTGTCTCACAGGGATTGTGGCCGATGCCCACACGAGTTGATATAAACGCAGTCATTCACGGTCGCATCGAACGAGATGATTACACGGTTGATCGTGTCTTCTTTGAATCCGCCCCAGATCATTATGTGACCGGAAGTCTCTATCGTCCCAAAGGTAAGCGAGGTCCCTTTCCCGCAGTCTTATCGCCGCACGGTCATTGGAGCCAAGGACGATTTTATGATGCTGGTGAGCAGTTAATCGAGCGAGAGATTCAGTCGGGCGCTGAATTAGACGAGGTTGGGGGACGTTTCCCGATTCAAGCGAGAGCCGTTCAGCTAGCAAGAATGGGTTGTGTTGTCTTTGTCTATGACATGACCGGTAATGCTGATTCAGTGCAGATTGAGCATCGCCCCGCGCGCTGGAATCACCTTGATCGGCAAAGTGAGTGGGGCTTTATGAGCGTCCAAGCTGACTTGCGTCTTCAGAACATGATGGGGTTGCAGACTTGGAACTCCCTGCGTGCAGTGGATTTTGTCACCACGTTGGAGGATGTGGATTCAAATCGCATCGGTGTGACCGGTGCCAGTGGTGGTGGTACGCAGACAATGATCTTAGCTGCAATAGACGAACGGATTTCGGCGTCCATGCCATGCGTGATGGTTTCGACGGCAATGCAGGGTGGTTGCACTTGTGAAAACGCACCGCTGCTCAGGATTGATCAAGGAAACATCGATATCGCTGCCGCTTTCGCACCGAAGCCGCTCGGTTTGGTTGCCGCCGATGATTGGACCGTCGAGCTTCAGGAGAAGGGTTTTCCTGATCTAGTGCACCTCTACCACATGCTTGGAAAGAGGAATCATTTGTCGGGTGCATTTCATACTGAATTCAAGCACAATTACAACCTAATTAATCGTCGTGAGATGTACGCGTTTTTCAACAGGCATTTTGGTCTGGGAATCAAAGAGCCAATTGTTGAGAGGTATTATGAACCGTTACTCAGAGAAGAAGCCAGTGTTTGGACCGAGCAGTACCCTGCTCCAAATGGTTCGAGGGTGGGCGATGCCCATGAGATAAATCTCTTGCGCGTTGCAACCGAGGATTCAGAAAGTCAGATCGCAAAAATCGTTGATCAAGTCTCTCAAGATGGTAAGCCGTTTGACAAAGTGATCGGTGGTGGTTGGTCAACGATTTTGGGTCGCACTTCAGAACAGGTGGGTGAGGTGCGTTGGGATGGCGAAGCTGATTGGGAAGCTGCTTCGCTGGTGAAGCGTGGGCAATTAATCCGAATGATTGATCATGAGCAGGTTGATTTTCTCATGTGGCAACCCACCCATCAGTCCGTCGGTGTGGCGGTATTAATCACCAATGGTGGTTTGAAGGATTTTGAGACGAGCGGACCCTCAAGCACTCTGCGAGATCGACTGCTGAAGAAAAACTACTCCGTGGTCGGGTGTGATCTGTTACAGCAGAGTGATGACACTGAAAAAAAGCAGCCAATGTGGTACCAACCTAACGGTGACCAGGGATGGAAGCGATTTTCGGGATACACTTATGGCTACAACCATTCACTTTTTGTGAAACGCGTCCATGATGTTCTGACAGTCATTGGATATCTGAAGCAAAAAGGTCAGGATCCTACGCATTTGATCGGTTTAGGTCAGGTTGCGGGACCGATTACCGTTGCTGCTCGATCTCAGATGGGCGATTTAAATGTCAACATGGTTGTGGACCTTGATGATTTTGCGTTCGCCAATTTGAAAACCCACGACCATCCGATGTTTGTACCGGGTGCAGTGAAATATTTGGATGTGGACGGATTGCTGGCCTTGTGTGCACCTTCCAATGTTGCGGTGTTGAATCACTCAGGAAATTTATTCCCAACCGCGCAAAAAGTTTACGACAGTCGGGATAACGCTGAGAACTTTTTTCAATCAAGCAAGATGGATGACTTGATCAAGCATTCGATTGGTGAATGAATTTTAGAGATCGGATTCGCAGGGTAAACCGGTACTGGACTGGCGTTTTCTTGCCGCGCAGTTGACTAGAATGGCTTGCTGTTCCGCATCGTCGGCTGTTCCCCAACGACCAATCTCACTCAGTGTTCGATAGCAACCAATGCACGTACCTTGATCATTGACCAGGCACGTACCGTTGCAGGGTGATTTTGGGCGGGTCGTTTGACTATCCATTACGTCTTGTACCGGCATGAGCTCGGTGGGAAAAAGACCTACCACCTTAAGATGATGAAATTGCCTTGGCAAATCATAGCAACCTGTTTTGCTGTTACGCTATGCCGTCTGCGAGTCACTGATACTGAATGCGAGGAGTAGAGAGAAAATCATGAGCAACTGGACGCGGATTTTGACCATCGGATTATTTTTCTTTTTCTTGGTTTCTAAATCGAATGTGTCGTCAGAGGGTGCGGAATCCTGGAAGCAATTTTTAGGTTCCGACGGCAGCGGCGTTGTTTCCGAAAGCGTACCGACAAGTTGGGGGATCGATTCTAATCGGCGTTGGCGAACAGAGTTGCCGGGAAAGGGCTGGTCATCACCCGTTGTGTCGCAGGGACGTGTTTATCTCACTTCCGCACTGCCCCTTGAAGAGGGTCAAAGCGATTCCCAGTTGTCATCGGACAATTCTGATCAACCAAAGGATCAGCGGTTTAGCCTGTGCATGTTGATCATTGATGCGGCCTCTGGTGAACTGAAAAAAACGGTGCGCATTATGGAGCAAAATAATGAGCGGCCGGTGAGAATGCATGCCAAAAATAGTCACGCCAGTCCAACTCCCGTCATCGATGGTGATCGAATCTTTGTTCATTTCGGTTACCAAGGAACCGCCTGTTTAACTCTCGATGGAGAGGTGGTGTGGCTCAATCGTAGTCTCTATTTCCCGCCGACACACGGGAATGGTGGAAGCCCAGTGCTCGAGGGAGGTCACCTAATTTTCACCTGTGACGGCGGAAAAAATCCGAAGGTTGTCGCTTTGGATGCGCAAACTGGCAACTTGGTGTGGGAAGTTTTCAGAGAGGTGGATGCGAAAAAGACGTTTTCGTTTTGCACACCAACTGTAATTGAGGTGGATGGACAACGTCAGGTCGTAGCTCCCGGTAGTGATGGCGTGATCGCGTTGAATCCCACATCGGGAGATGTGTTTTGGGACTTCCGGTATACCGGTTATTCCGTTGTTCCCAAGCCAACCTGGGTAGCTGGGCAGATTATTATTTCAACAGGATTTGATAACGCTCGAATGCTGGCTGTTGATCCCAAGGGTCGTGGACTGGTGACGGAGACAAACCTTCTTTGGGAGCAAGATCGAAACGTACCACGAACACCCTCGATGATTGCCAAAGATGGGCTGCTGTACTCCATTAGTGATGATGGAATCGCGCTTTGCACTGACGTGGAAAGTGGCGAAGTTCTTTACCGACAACGCATCGGTGGAAAGTTTTCCTCGTCACCTATTCTCGCGGGTGACTATCTATATTTCACGAGCGAACAGGGTGTTACCACGGTGGTGAGGTCCGGTCCTAACTATGAAAAAGTCGCAGAGAATGATTTGGAAGAACGTACGCTCGCGACGCCCGCAGTGTGGAAGAATCAATTATTGATCCGCACCGATCAAGCTTTGTATTTGATTGATGAATCGAATTGATATTGTTTTCGGTAATCACGTGGTGTGATTCCACACTGTTGTTTGAACTGTCGATAGAACGTCGACAGATCATTGAAACCACATTCAAAAGCGATCGAGGTGACGGGTAATTGCGTTTGCGCCAGACGTCGTTTGGCGTGTTCAATCGCCAGTTTTCGAACATGCTTGAGCCAACTGGTGCCGGCGACGGCATGAAAGTGTTTGGTGAATGAGCGTCGAGGGATACCAAGCGTTCGGCAGGCTTGGTCCATGGATTGTTCTTCGAAGAAAATTGACGGAAGTGATTCGATGTACTGCTCGACTTTTACACGGTCACTATTCTCGCTTGACGAGTTGTTGATTGACTCTTGGTTCTGGGCGATCAGGTAGGCCATGATTTTGATCGCATCGGATACCATTTGTATTGGACGATGAGCCGTTTTCGAACTTTGGTGATGGATCATTCGACGCATCACCTTGGCAATACGTTGTGTGAATTGAACATTGTGATGACTGTTGCTGACACTAAGCTGATCCGGAATCGTGGGATCAAACTGCCATATCTCTGGTGCCACGCAGCAGACATAGAGACTGGATGCTAAATCAGGATCATCGACGATTCGATTGGAGAGGTTCGGTGGTACCACGATTACGTCACCGGGTCCAAATTCAAGAAGTTCCTGATCCAAGTAAAACTTTCCCGAGCCCCTGAAGACATAAACGATCTTCAGGAAATCGTGTTTTCTCCACTCCATCGTGAACTGATCACTATGGTGACTCTCAAGGATCAAGACACCCCAAGCCGGGAGGTGTTCTGCCAGGGCATGATCGGTTCGATTCTTCATCGGGGTATGTGTGCCCAAAATGCAAAAAGCAAAAAGCCCGAAATGCCTAGTTTAATTAACGCTCTAATTCTATTATCTGTGCAAAATGCAATGATGTCGACCTGCCGAAGGATTCATCTTCTTTCGGTGAGACAATTACGCTTACCGCCCGATGGGATATGCAAACTCCAGATCCGAATCACCTATTAAGGCCTCGACGTGAGATTACCGGGATCTCGGCAATTTTATTACCGATGAACGGCGGTGAAGTGGATTGGACCGGATTCACGTTTCATCTTGAACGGACGTTTTCGGCGGGTTTAATGCCAGCCGTTAACATGGATACAGGCTATGCCAATTTGATTGATGAAGGCACCCGCGAGATGGTATTGAGCCGTACCCAGCAGATCGCGCAAGGACGACAATTTGTGGCGGGTGTTTTTGTTGGCGATCAGCCGAAAGCCGATTACAACCCTGCTGCGTATCAGTTGGGTATCCAGCAGATTCAACGCTTTGGTGGTACGCCCATTTTTTTCCAATCATACGGGCTTGTTGAGCAGTCAGAAGTTGCAATCGTTGCCTCTTATCAGAAATTGGCAGAAGACTGTGATTCATTCTTGTTCTTTGAACTGGGCACTGTATTTGCACCCTTTGGACGCATCTATTCCCTTGAGGTGTACGAGCAGTTGATGCAAATACCGAACGCGATTGGTGCAAAACATTCGTCGCTCCAAAGGCAACCTGAGTGGGATCGATTGCATCTCAGAAATACACTTCGTCCGGAATTCAAAGTATTTACTGGTAACGACCTCGCGATTGATATGGTGATGTATGGAAGTGACTATTTATTGGGCCTGAGCACATTTGCACCTGATGCATTTGCTTTGCGAGATTCATACTGGCAGTCTGGTGATAACCGATTTTACGAACTGAATGATCTGTTGCAGTACCTGGGGTGTTTTAGTTTCCGCAGTCCAGTGCCCGCTTACAAACATTCAGCGGCGATGTTTCTTAAGTTACGAGGCATGTTGGAGCACGATCAAACGTATCCCGATTCACCGTTGCGTCCAGATTCCGATCGTGACGCTCTTGGGTTGATCGGTGAGAACTTGGATCGATTGATGGGGGAGTCTCATTCATGACTTTCCCACGCATGGCTAGTTTTAAATCACACGATCAGTTGACCCATCATCTCGAAGAGCTGGGACTTGAAATACCGGTTGATGGAGAGTTGCCCAACGGTGTGGATTCAGCTTTGAGTCAGGCAATTGGTGTTGGCAAAAAAATCATCGGTAATCGTTTTTGCATCTTACCAATGGAAGGTTGGGATGGAACAACCGACGGCAAACCAAGCGATCTAACAATTCGGCGATGGCGCAGTTTTGGGGCAAGTGGGGCGAAGTTGATTTGGGGCGGTGAAGCGGTTGCGGTCAGGCATGATGGTCGGGCCAATCCGAATCAGCTGTTGATCAACGATCAAAACTTGGCCGACCTGGAAAACTTGAAAAACGGGCTGGTCGCTGAGCATCAGTCTCAGTTTGGTTACACCGATGACTTACTGGTTGGTTTGCAACTCACTCACTCCGGGCGTTATGCGCGGCCAAATCTGAATCAAGGTCCATTGCCGCGTCCAATTTCTCGAAACCCGGTATTGGATGATCGACTTGGAATAACCAGTGACGCAGCTTTATTTTCAGATGACGAGTTGAAAACCCTCATCCAAGACTTTATCGCTGCGGCAATCAAAGCCGAAAAAGCAGGATTTGATTTTGTTGACGTCAAGCACTGTCATGGCTATCTGGGTCACGAGTTGCTTTCCGGAACAAATCGTGTTGGGGAATTTGGAGGCTCCTTTGAAAATCGAACGCGTTTCCTGCGGGAGATTGTCGAGGGTATTCGATCATGTACCCAAAGTCTTGAATTGGCCGTACGGATCAGCATCTTCGATTTTTTGCCATTTCAGCGGGGGCCAAACGGAGCGGGGGAACCAGTGTACGGATCGAATCCTCGGTCCTATTTTGGTTCGGATACAACCGGCTTGGAAGTTGATTTGAGTGAACCTCACCGTTTCATGGAATTACTGGAGTCGATGGGGATTTCACTGGTGTGTACAACCGCGGGAAGTCCGTACTATACGCCGCATATTCAGCGACCTGCTTTTTTTCCGCCCAGTGACGGATACCAGCCGCCGGAGGATCCGTTGGTGGGTGTGGCGAGGCAATTGGTGGCAACACGTGATTTGAAAAAGCAGCATGCGAATCTTGTGTTTGTGGGTTCAGGCTACAGCTACCTTCAAGATTGGCTTCCGAACGTGGCTGAGGCGGTTGTTCGTGAAGGCTGGGTTGACTCGGTTGGTCTTGGAAGAATGGTTTTGTCCTATCCTGAGTTACCCGCAGATGTCTTACGGGGTGTGAAGACACAAAGAAAAAAAGTTTGCAGAACCTTTAGTGATTGCACCACCGCGCCGCGTCATGGAATGATCAGCGGTTGCTTCCCACTTGATCCTTTTTATCGTCAACGGCCAGAACGAGAAGCACTCAAGGAGCTATCGTCCCAGAATTCGCAGGGTCAACCCTAAACTGGTGGAATGTGACGAGATACATTTCAGCGCATTTCCATCTCTTCAAGGTTCTAATTTTGAAAGGAACCATGCCTCGGGTGCCTGTTTTCTGACTAAGCCCTGCTGGGTCGTGATTGGTCTCAAAAATGAAGAAACAAGAAGCACCGCTTCTTGTGCTTTCCGTTATGATGTTTCTCTGATGGCTGTGCAGGTGATAAAACACGATGAGAAGCACCCGCGTGAGCTAGTACGTAAGTCACCTTTCAATGCTCTTTTACTCACACTGAATGATCATGAGCCAATCGGTTGAATCCATGGCGGCGGAAGCCGAGGCATTTCGAGATCGCTATCACGCCGTCCGCGAGATGATTGGTCGCGTGATTGTGGGTCATGATGAAATCGTGGAGGGTGTCCTGACGGCAATTCTGTGCGGCGGTCATTGCTTGATCGAGGGTGCCCCGGGTTTGGGAAAGACCATGCTCGTTAGAACTTTGGCGCAGGTTCTTGAACTTGATTTCAAGCGAATTCAATTCACACCAGATTTGATGCCTGCGGATATCCTTGGCACGAACATGATCGTTGAGGACGATCAGGGAAAGCGGCATTTTGAGTTTCAACGAGGTCCGGTTTTCACGCAGATCTTACTTGCGGACGAGATCAATCGCGCAACTCCCAAAACCCAATCTGCAATGCTTGAGACAATGCAGGAGGGTACGGTGACTGCTGCGGGGACAGTTTATCAATTGCAACAGCCATTCTTTGTTCTGGCAACGCAGAATCCCATCGAGCAGGAAGGAACCTATCCTCTGCCAGAGGCGCAATTAGACCGCTTTCTTTTCAAGTTGATCGTGGGCTACAGTTCCCGCGAGGATCTCAAAACCATCGTGGAAAGGACCACAACGGGGTCCGCTGCTTCGATCAGTACCGTGATGGATGGCCCAGAATTGGTGAAGTGGCAGTCTTGGGTGAGAGGTGTCGTTTTGGCGCCTCATGTGCAGGACTATCTTGTCAGATTAAATCTTGCGACTCACCCTGATGGCCCTTTCAGCGTGGATACAACCAACCAATATGTACGCTGGGGTGCAAGCCCGCGAGGGGCTCAGACCTTGGCGTTGACCGCGAAGGTTCGAGCATTATTGGACGGCCGTTTTAATGTGAGCTTCGAAGATATACGTAGGGTATTTCTTCCAGCGATGCGACACCGAGTTCTCCTCAACTTTGAAGCCCAGGCAGAAGGTGTGACCACCGATACGGTGTTGCTCGAGATCCTGCAAAAGGTTCCCGAAAAAGGTGACTGATTTTCATCGCCTCACGAACACTCAAGTTGATTTCAGTTTGTATTCAGTCTGAAATCATTTAGTAATTGCTGCAGCGGTCAATGACAGGGACCGACTGACTGCGGGTTCGGTGATCACTTTTTTGGATCAAGATTGGCATCGAGATCGTCCTGACTGATACTTGATACGACTCCGTCTTTTGGCACTTCCGCTTTGGCAATCCAAAGCATCGCATTGAGCACAACTTTGCGGAAGGAATCATTACTCCAGTTATCGTGAAAGTGGCCGCCGGTAAAACCAAATCCGCGTCCACCGTCTTTGCGTTCCACTGACCACATCATAGCCTCGGCTCTTCCCTTCGATGCCTGAATGTGTGGGTAAGGTCCCTTGGGGTAAACATATGGTCCATTCCGTACATCATCGGATGCACCAGCGACAAGAATTGGCACGAACTTCAATCCGTCAACATTAGCGGGTTCATTGCCGCTCATGTCCGAAATAAATCGCATGTTGAAATACCATTCGTCTTTGATTCGAAACGGCGCAACACCATTGGCAATTGGGTGATCCGGCATTGCAGCAAAAACGGGTTCCCAGATCGGATTACAGGAATGCATGTGTTCATAGTGCCCACCGATCCAACGCTTGAACTCGTCACCTGCCTGATCAGGGACAATCTCGACTCCGTAATGCATGAAACCCAGGCCCACCCCTCGGTTTGCAAGTTTGTCGATGAAGTCAAGGCGTCGACCCTTTTCTTGAACTACCTCATGGCGGCCACCTCCATCCATGTAAAAAACAATCGCATCCGCATTTTCTAGGATCGACTCATCCTTGGGCCAACCGTTGAGGCAAAACTCAACTTCAATTGCATCATGTTGCCGCAAGCACTTTGTGATTAATTGGACACCGGCATTGAATTCATGCATTCGAGGCGGATGCGATGGTTTTCCCGCAATCAGAACGATTTTTTTGGATTCAGCATGTGCGACGCCCATGAATAAACAAGCGAGCGTGATTGCGAGACTACAGCCAATGCGGGTCATCATCAACTTTCCTTCGTGTCGAATTATTTCTGTGATCAATTGTTTGTTTTCCAGTGAGTCGGTTGGTTGCTTTGTAATCGGGCGCCCCAGGAATTCATGGGACATACTGTCTTTTAACGCGAAATTGCAGAGGACGGAACGTCGTAACCCGTTGCAGTATCGAGTTTGAGATTTGCACGATTCACACTTAAATCTTAAACGACCAAATTGACCAAAGCCATGCTGCCACTGCTCGTAATCAGTTTCGTGGAATCAAAATCAGGAAGTAGCGAAGTCCGTTTGATCAGTGTGTTCCGTTCCATGTTTTTTCCACCATTGGCGTGAGTCTTCCGCTGACCATGAGTGCTGCGATTGTAATTGTTCAATTTGCTCGGCAAATTCGCCAACTGACTGAAAGCGGTTGGTTGGTGTCTTTGAAAGACACTTGATAATGATTTCGGCAAATTGATCAGGGACACGCTCACCCCTTCGATCTGACAAGTCGATTGGTGGCTGGTTCAGAATGACGGTTAACAGCGAATCCGGGTTGCTTTCAAAGAAGGGTGGATGTCCGGTTGTTAAAAAGTAAGCGACACATCCCAGAGCATAGATATCGGATCGTTGGTCCAGTTGTTGCCGGCGATGAATTCGTTCTGGCGCCATGTACATGGGTGTACCGGACCATTGAAAATCAGGAGTTTGATAATAGTCCAAAGCAGGGGTGATTGGCTTGGATAGTCCATAGTCAAACAAGACCGCCCAGTCACCCACGGTCTGGTCGAGAGAGAGCATGATATTCTGTGGTTTGATGTCCAGATGCAGGAGTCGCTTTTGATGAGCTTCCGAGACCGCTTCGCAGACTTGCCGAAGAATAAAAAGCACACGCCCAAATGGCTGGCTACCACTCCGTTCCACAACCTCTTGTAAGGTGAGACCGCGGAGGAATTCCATGACGCAATAAGATTCCCCATCTTCCGAGCGGCCATAGTCATAAATCATGACGCTGTGCGGATTACTCAGGGATGCAGCAAGACGAGCTTCGCGATCGAAACGCATCCGATCTTCTTTTTTCTGAGTTCCTCCTATCATTACCTTTAACGCAGTTTTACGACCGAGTTGGCGATGTCGCGCGAGGAAGACAACACCCATGCCTCCACTGCCAACTTCCTCCAAAACGTCGTATCGGCTCAACGGATGCATCGCCGCTCGCTCCGCTGTGGTCGCTCTTGCTAAAAAAGCTGCCGCCACAGATGCCGAAATAAAGAGCAGGCTGCCAAGTAAAAGAAAACCACCCTGTACGATTCGCACCGTTGCGAATGCTTGTTTTGACGGTCGCTCGACGATCACACCGATTCTTGAGTCACTGTTCCATCTCCATGAGCCCACGACTTCTATTCCGGCGTAATTGCGATAGGGCGTGATGCGACCCTGACTGTATCCATTGGTTACGCTCATCGCAGATTCTGTCAAAGGACATTCGGATCTCTTCAGATCGCGTCGATTGCTTTCGTTTAAGGTGAATCCTGGGTCACTTACTCGGAGTCCCGCCGCGATCTGCTCAACCGTGACGTCCAGTCGTTTGATCGAGGAAAGTGTTGCAGCCCTTGGGCTCTCAGTTAGCATGATTCCCGATTCATTGATCGCATAAGCATCTAGATTTCCCGCATTGGCAATGTCAAAAAACATTCGGCTGAATTCTTGAAATATGCCAATGCGTGTAACCAGGATGGTTGCAATGATAGTTCCCGATTCATCGCTGATCGGTGTCAGGATTCCCATTTCAGGTTTGTCGGTGTCAGCGAAACCTGAGGCGTCCATTTTCGTTGGCCCAAAGACAATGGTTTGGCCGCGACGAAGGTCTTGGTTATTCAGGTCAATGCTAGATACAAATTCCTCCGATGTCATGAAGGAATCATTGCAGCCTAAAAACTCATTACCCGGGCCCCATAACGAAAAACGAACATCACTCATTCCCGATAGTTTTATTAACTGATCCTCTAGGTTTCGAAGATCAGGATTGACGTTTTGATTCGCAATTGCCTCCGACTCTTTTTGCGAGAGCCTCAAGTTGTGAATCGCCTGTCTCAGCATGGGTTGCCGAGTCCAGGATTCAACGAGATGCTCTTTATCCGATAGAAACCTTCTGGCGGCATGAGAAACGCTATCGGATACGCCTCGCATTTCATCGCGTACAGCTTGTTTCATAGTTGTATTCACCTGCTGATAGGTGAGCCAACCAATTAACGCGGTCGGCAGCAATGCCGCGATCCATAGCCAAGCATTGTTTCGACGGCGACTTTTGCGAGTTTGAGAAGCGAGAAGGAATGAACTAGCGGTGGTTTGAGAAGAACCAGAATGGGCGCGAGTTACTGACCGCGTGGCACTCTTTCCCATTTTCGGTTTGGACTGATCTGCTGCTGTTACCGATAAGTCGGTTTCTGCATCATTGGCGGTGGGTGCAAGGAACTGCAGGGAGGATGGGTTGGAACCCTCTTGCTTTGCATGGGTTACATGATGCTCATCTAATAGGGAGAGAAGTTCACGAGTAATGGATTCTGGTTCACGGGTGAGCACTTGGTGGATAAAATCTTCTCGTTCTTGGCCAACAAGATCGTCGGCCTTGAGAAATAGGTCGCGAACTTTTGCATATTGATTTGGGTCCATCCTCGTTCACCTCTTTGACCGAGGAGACGTTATGGAGGGTTCATCTGGTTTTGCTTCCGCTGACGACTCAATCTGCTCAACAGGCTTCTCTGCGGAGCGTCGAAGTTCCCTTCGCATCCAAGCCCTGGCCATTGCCCATTCTTTTTCAATGGTCCGAAGGCTCACTGATAACTCTGATGCGATTTCCGTCATCGTCAGGCCACCAAAGAATCTTAATTCAACAATTTTTGCTTGCTGGCAATGAAGCGTTGCCAGCTTTGTCAGCAGATCGTCGAGTGCAACCACATCCTCGTCTTCATTCAACTGAAACGTGATTTCATCATGCAGCTGGCGTTGTCGCCACTGACCACCACGTTTAAGTGATTTCACTTTTCGAGCATGATCAACCAAGATGCGTCGCATCACGGTTGCACCGACCGCAAAGAAATGTGTTTTTCCCTGCCAGCTGACCTTGGATTGGTCCACCATGCGAACGTATGCCTGATGGACAAGCGACGCGGAGCTTAATTTGGCTCGCCGAGGTTCATTCTGCAGGTAACTCGTTGCCAACCGCCTCAGATCGTCATACATCAGCGTGAACAGGTGATCGGTCTGGGAATCGCTTTTGCCCTTCAGGATTTCACCGATCGTTTTCATTTTATCTTCTCACACATTCTGATCAGTCGAGAAGCTTAGTGACGCCAGATTGACTAGGTGCCATTTACGTTGAATGCAATGGATTTTGTTTCACTCTTGCCGAACCCTTGGCTGCGACCTCGAATCTTCAGCATATCGTCAAGCAATCAGTCATGCGAGAACATCTCATGATCGTCATGACAAAATACCAAGTGTCTCATGTTTTTTTGGGAACACATCTTGGTTTCGGAGATTGAAAATCTTGAGCTCAATTTTCATGCCCGAAGCGTGGTTTAAGCTCAAATCGCATCGCTTTACGTGGATGGCTAGGCTTTAAAAAAAGCTTCAATTGATTCAATCGGTTGTTTCATCATTTGACTCGTCTGGAGAAGTAGGTTCGACCTGCTGAAGGTCATTTTCTATTTCATCCTCATTGGTAGGTGAATTGCTGTCAGCGCCGTCTTCAGTGGGCTCGTCGGATTCAGTGGGCTCGTCGGATTCCGGGGTCGTGGTGGTTTCCTCGGTATCTTCGTCAGCGGTGTCCTTATTGATGGTTCGTTGAGATGCGTCCACTGATTCATTGATTGCCTTGAACGCGTCGGTTGCGGGATCAGTGTTATCCTTCGTGAGATCGATTGGTTGATTGAAGCGTAGTGGTGTTCCACGGGATTTCCGTGCACCGCCGCGACTCTCAGACGATCTTAAGGGTGCCGCGCTTCTTCTCGATGGTTCGTTACCTTGGAAAGGCCAGAAACCCAGGTCGGGAGCTTTTCCCATCGCTAGAAGGATTAGTCCCGCGAGCGGGAGGGATGCCAGTCCCCCAACCACGACACCAATCATGGTGCCAATTCCTGATGACTTGCGTTTTGGGCGTTCTTTGGCTTGTGGGAAATCAAGTGAGGTGGTTGGAGTGGAAGGCGACTCGTCCCATGGTTGCACCACTGGATCGCTGACTAGTGTCAGTGGATCGTCACAGGCCGAGTCTTCTGATTGATTGGCTGTTGCGTCATCGTCTCTATCCCCAATTGGACTAGAATTTTCAAAACGTTGTTCTAGTGAATGAAATCCGAAAGTGGGCGCGATGCCAGCATCTTCCAAAGTCTGAGAAACTGGTTCACCGGGTGCGCTAACCAGTCCTTTTGCGGAAATAATCCGCAGATCAGGCGGTGCGCCACCACGTGCTTCCTCAAGAGAGAATTGTTCTAGGCACCAAGGGCATTCAGCAATTGAATCATCAGGAATGGCAGTGGATGGCAGTTGGTAGGATTCACCGCAACGGGGACAACTTGAGATAGTCATATCGAATCTTAGTCAGTTGGACGTTTTGGAAGATTGGTGGCAGTGTCTAACGCATCCAAAGTCAGCGATAGATTGTTTTCAACTTTCTGATCAAATCCCGTAGAGCGGTTCCAATTTAGCTTTCAAATAAGACACCAAGTGATCCGATGAAAGCGTTTCAGCGGTTGCTTGCTGTACTAATTCGTCACTCGTCATTGTTCGACCGTACTGATGAACTCTTTTGCGGGTCCATTCTAATAGATCTCTGAAGGAGCCCCTTGAGAAATGTTCCTCAAGGTCAACGAGTTGGTGTTGCGCCGAGGCAAAGAGTTGCGCCGAGATCAGGTTGCCGATGGTGTAAGTTGGGAAATAACCGATCAATCCAGCACTCCAGTGAACATCCTGCAAAACGCCTTGACTGTCCTGCGTCACATTGACACCCAAATCTTGCTTATAACGATCGTTCCATGCAGACGGCAGGTCGTCCACTTGCAAAGCACCATCGATAAGTTGTTTTTCAAGGTCGTAACGAATGATGATGTGTAGATTATAGGTTGCCTCGTCGGCTTCAACCCGAATCAGACTGGGTTCAATTGCATTGGCAGCAAAATAAAGTTCATCTGCAGAGGCACCATCATATTCTGGCGCGAACCTTTTTTTGAGTTCCGGTGTTAACCATTTCCAAAATGATTGACTTCTTCCGACTTGATTTTCCCACATCCGGGATTGCGATTCATGAATTCCCAGCGAGGCGTACGATCCCGGAGGTAGTCCAAACCATTCCGTGAGAAGTCCTTGTTCGTAGACGCCGTGACCCGCCTCATGCATGGTGCCAAAGAGTCCCGAGGCCAAATGATTGGGGTCGTAACGTGTAAGGATTCGACAGTCATCAGGTCCAAGTGTTGTACAGAACGGATGTGATGTTTCATCGAGTCGTCCGCGGTCAAAATCGAAGCCAATTTGAGTTGCGACATAGCGGCTTATTTCACGTTGAACTTTGATGGGTAGCGCGCGCTGGAAAAGGTTGGTTTCTGGTCTCCTTGGCGCATCTTGAATACGCTGTATCAATTCAACCAACGGTTCTCGAAGTGTCTGGAACAATTGATCCAAGTGTTTCACCGTCGCGTTGGGTTCGTACTCATCGATCAAAGCTTCGTAGGCGGTGTTTTCGGTACCTTCCCGCAGTCGAGATCCAATTTCACGTTTGAGGTTAACGATTTGTTCTAACGTCTTCTGGAAATCAGAGAAGCGATTGTTTTTCCGGGCAGCGTCCCAATTCTGTTGACCCCGAACTGTCAATGCGGAAAGATGTTCGATCATTTTTGTCGATAGCTTCTGGTCTCGCTGCAGATCACGATGGAGACATTTCACCGTGGCGGCTGGTAGGTCAGATGGGTCATTGCCGGATAGCTCTTGGTTTAACTCAGAAAGGTAGTCCGCATACCGTGAGTCAGTTCGCCGTTGATGAGCCAGACCACGAAGACAAGCCACCTGCTGAGCCCGATAGTCACCCGCGGCTGGTGGCATGCCTGTTCGTTCATCCCATTCCAATGCGTCAGCAGCGGTGTGCAATAACGTTGCCTCCTTTGCTTGTTTGCAAATGTAGTCGTATTGAACCTTTGCGAGCGACATGATGATGCATCCAGATTGCATGAAAGAAAGGGTGATGCGAAGGGAGTCAGTATCCTATCTCACCAATGGTCAGTGTCGAAGTGGACAGCACTCTGCTTTTGGTGAACGACCTAACCATAAAATTCATCGGTTGTTCCCACCTTGCCATTTGTTCACGCTAACAGCCCGAATTCTCCATTGTCAGTTCGTTCTTCCCATTCACGCCTCACTTCACGCAGCCCGTGAGCGCATAGGTCAAATTGGTCGCTGAGGCATTTTAAAAGTTGGCTAGATGGGCATCCCTCGCCGCCTTCTATTTCCGATGCAATTGAGTAGCTGCGCTTCCCTTGTCCGTGGTAATTGAGAACACCATCGGGTGAGCGATTAACACGTGAGTTATTTAAGCTTTCCGGATACATTCCGGACCAGAATAGGGTGAAGTCACCAATGGATTGGTGAATCCTTCGTCTGCTAACTCCCCTGCTCTGTTCTGCTTGGATCAGCATTTCAAAGACTTGATTGGCGGGAGATCCATTTGGTCGTCCTGAGCCGCTGACGGTGTCGGACCGAACGAAACGCATCAGAAGGTTATTGAGATAATTAACAAGCTCAATATCCGCGATTCCGAGTGTCGCGTGAAAAATTGATTCGTTGATGCCGCTAAGAAATCGTTCCAGAGAGGATAGCTGTGGCGATGGCTTATCAGTATTCATATTTGCAATCCGTTGATCTTGTCAGAAACCAAAGGAATCGCTCACAGCTGATAGAGAATCAGCTGTGGGCGATTATTCAGGATAACTATTTCTATCAGATTCTATGACCCTGGTCGGTGATTGTAATCAGGTTGGCTGTTGGCATTATTTCGTGCTTCGTTCGGTGAAACAGCTGCAATATCGTTGAGTTTTTGCATCTGTTGATGCTTTCTTGCAACAGGTACCTGAAATGAAAGGGGTACACATCGCGGAAAATCTTTCGAACAAACGATTCACTCGCATCAGTGCCAATCAATGCAGGAACATTGAGTATGCTAGGGAACCATTGAGAAGTTCGAACCACTCCCAGAGGATCCGCTGTGCGATTTTTAATTTTGGCCTCGATCATGGTGATGCTTGCGACACCAAGTTTATTTTCTCAGACAACCATTGACACCTCACCAACGGTGGGACTTCGAGACGGGCGTCCCTCCTCTTTTGCACTTTCGGACGCCAAGGTTGTCATTGGCCCTGGTTCCGTAATCGATCGGGCCACCGTGCTGGTCGAAAACGGTTTAATTGTTGCCGTCGGCCATGATTTGGAGGTGCCGAAGGGCTTTGATGTAATTCCCTGTCAAGGAAAGTGGATTTACGCGGGATTCATCGATGCATGGAGTGAACAGGCGGTGAAATACCCGCAAAAATCCGGCGCCTACTGGAACCAAAATATTGTCCCGCATCGTTCCGTAGCTGAATTGGTTCCTGGTGCGGATCAGGCGAATGCTTTGAGGAAACAAGGATTTGTTGCGAGGCTGGTGGCGCCGCAAGGAGCTATCGTTAAAGGCAGGAGCAGTGTTTTTCTATTAAAAGATTCTGGGGATCAGGGTGCGTTGATTAGGAAGAATGTTTGGCAGCACGCTCAACTGACCGTACCACGCAATGGCCCGGGTGAGCGATATCCAAATTCACCAATGGGCGCAACCGCATTGCTGCGTCAAGCGTTGTACGATGCCAAATGGTATGACGAAGCGTTAGAGGTTTACCGGGCGAATCCAAAGACCGAGAAACCCGAACATAATTTAGCGCTCGAATCCTTGGCAAAGGAAATTCACGAGGGATGGTTCCTTTTTGACGCGCCAAACGAGCGAATGGCTTTGCGAGCCGAACAGATAGCTCGCGAGTTTTCGATCAAGATTGCCATAAGAGGATCGGGCCGCGAATACCGAGATTTGGATTCGATCGCTGCGTTGAAACGACCTCTTCTTATACCAGTGAACTTCCCTGAAAAACCTCGCGTCAAAAGCGTTCAGTCATTGGAGAATCTTTCATTACGTGAGTTGATGCATTGGGACCTGGCACCGACAAACCCAGCCAAGCTTGCCGCGGCAGGGGTCCGTTTTTGTTTGACAACTGATGGCTTAGATGATGTTTCCAAATTCCTGTCCCAACTTCGAGTCGCAGTGAAGGCTGGACTTGATGCAGAGATTGCATTGGCCGCAGTGACCACTGTCCCGGCTGAACTTCTTGGATTAGGCGACGCGTTGGGAACCATCGAAGAGGGAAAACTCGCTAACTTGGTTGTCCTAGATGGCAATCTTTTCAGTGACGAAACCAAGGTCTTGGAATGTTGGGTTGCGGGTACTCGACATCATTTTGAATCGGTTGGTTCACCAAAAAAACAGGACCAATGGCTTGGTGAATGGCTGGTTGACCTTCCAACAATGACGGGTGCACGAAAAACTCGGATTGAATTGCGTTCCGAAAATCAGGATCTTGTTGCTGAGTTTTCCTCAGTGGTCGAACCGGGTGATCTAAAAAAATTGCCAGCTGACGACGAGAAAAAACGAAAGCGGAAGCCAAAGAAAGTCAGCACCGGTTTGAATCATCTCACGTTTGAGCGAGATCGGATTGCTGGTCAGATTGAATTGACCAAGCTCTATCCTGACGCCGCGCCGGGGATCACGCTGTTGAGCATTATCGGCGTGGATACACCAAGCAATTCGCAATCCAATCAGGCAACACTCTTTCTTCAATTACCCGACGGCTCGTCACGTTCGCTTTCCATGAAGTTAATAACTCGGGATGAGGTAACAACCAATCAAGATAATGCGAATTCAAAACCCAAAGAGGCACAACCTGAACCGAAAGAATCCAAGCTGACAGAAAATGATTCTCTTCCCGAGAAGAAAAGGGAGCAGGCTAACAAGTTGGTCGATACGCCACTGCTAAAACCATTTGGTGCTTATGGTTTGGATCAACCCTTGAACCGGCATTCTTTAGTGATGTTTCGTCACGCTACGATTTGGACTTGCGGTGAGGAGGGAGTTCTTGAGAACGCAGACCTCCTGATAGGCGATGGTGAAATCATCGCGGTCGGTGTAGGTCTCGAAGTACCCGAGGATGCATTGGTCATCAATCTGGAGGGAAAGCATCTCACTCCGGGTCTCATTGATTGCCACTCTCATATGGGAACTGACGGTGGGGTTAATGAGTCAGGCCAGGCGGTGACATCGGAGGTGAGGATTGGTGACTTTTTAGATAACAGCGATATCAATATCTATCGCCAATTAGCCGGTGGTTTGACAGTCTCCAATATCCTTCACGGATCTGCAAACCCGATTGGTGGGCAGAATCAAGTGATCAAGCTTAGGTGGGGTGGTTCCATGGAAAGCTTGAGAATGAAGGAAGCCCCGGCCGGTATCAAATTTGCTTTGGGTGAGAACGTGAAACGCTCCCCGACCCGCTATCCAAATACTCGGATGGGTGTCGAGCAAATCATAGGTGACCAGCTATTGGCAGCTCGAGAATATGAGGCGAAGTGGCGACGGTGGCGGTCAGGAGTCCGTGAGGGATTACCACCAAGGCGCGATCTACAGCTGGAAGCTCTTGTAGAGGTCCAACGCGGAAAGCGTTGGGTTCATTGTCACAGTTATCGCCAAGATGAAATCGTTGCGGTCTTGAACGTGTTAGAGGAGTTTGGAGTTCAAATTGGCACACTTCAGCATATCCTTGAGGGTTACAAAGTTGCGGATCGGTTAAAAAAACATGGAGCGATGGCGTCTGCATTCTCAGATTGGTGGGCGTATAAGTTCGAAGTGTTTGATGCGATTCCGTACAACGGAGCAATGATGCATGATCAGGGCATTGTTGTCTCCTTCAATAGCGATGATCGCGAGCTGGGACGACATCTGAATACTGAGGCGGCAAAGGCGACTAAGTATGGCGGCGTACCTGAAGAAGAGGCGTTGAAGTTTGTTACGCTCAATCCAGCAAAACAGCTTCGAATTGATCACGTTGTGGGTTCACTTGTCCCCGGTAAACATGCGGATTTGACGGTATGGAGCGGGCGACCACTTTCGACTCTCACTCGGTGCGAGCAGACGTGGATTGACGGCGTTAAGTATTTCGACATTCAGGTTGACCAAACGCTCAGGCTGAGGGATCAAAAACTCAAAAGCCAGTTAGTCCAAAAGGCACTTCAAAATTCGTCTCCCGGGTCAATTGCTGGAGGCGAGGCGAGCGATGTTAATGAAGAAGATCGTTGGGTGCGTAAAGATGTTTACTGTGCCGTCCATGGCGGTTTGCGTCATGAAACCGCTGTTGGGCAAGGAGAAAAGAAATGAGTATCAGACAGAAGATTTCAAGCCGATTGATGCACCGTCTCAACGTTCGTTTCCTTGTCATTGGATTGTTGGTCAACTTCACTGCGCAATTGTTTGCGCATGACCAAGTTCCGGGGCAACCACAAAAAGGTCCCATCGTTATCCGGGGCGCGACCATTCATCGTGTTGACCAGCCGGTGATTCAGCGAGGTGAGATTCTTTTTAACGAGGGAAAAATCATTGCCGTGGGTGAAAAGGTTACTGTTCCCCCTGGCGCGGTCGAAATCATGGCAGAGGGACAGCATGTTTATCCAGGCCTGATTGAGTCAATGACAGATCTTGGACTGCGTGAAATCGTTGCGGTAGAAGAAACCGACGATCGAACAGAATTTGGCCGTGAGAACCCCAACGCTCGTGCATGGGTTGCTGTTAATCCCGACAGCGAATTGATTCCTGTTGCGAGAGCGGGAGGTGTTCTCGTTGCCATGACTGCACCACGTGGACCCTGGATGCGAGGTCAGTCAGCCGTTTTGCAGCTGGATGGTTGGACAGTTGATGACATGGCAATTTTGGCTCCCGCGGGACTTTTTGTTGATTGGAGCGCAGTGCACTCTCGTGATGATGACGATCAGCGGCGCAGGGAGGAACGAGAACGAAAATTGAAAGACTTTGATAAATTGATTTTGCAGACAAGACTTTATCAAGATGAGCGTGATGCTTTGACTGAAGGTTTTTCAACCAATGTGAGACTGGAAAGTTTGTTGCCTCTGATTAACGGCAAGATGCCATTGATCGTGCATGCCGATCTCCAGTCCGAGATTGAGTCGGCGGTGACCTACGCCGTATCACAAGGCTTGTCGATCGTGATCTACGGAGGCTATGACGCTGAGAAGTGTGCTGCATTGCTAAAACAGCATCAGGTGCCGGTGATCATTGGTTCGACTTATCGCCTTCCGATGCGGCGAGATGATGCCTACGATGCCGCCTACACGCTTCCATCCCGTTTACAGAAAGCAGGAATTCATTTTGCGATTGGAGGACCCGGGGCGGGCGGTCCGGGTGGAGCCGCGAGTGCTCGAAACTTGCCGTACCACGCAGCGGTGGCAGTAGCTTTTGGATTATCTGAGCCAGATGCACTCAGGGCGGTCACTCTTTCAGCAGCCGAAATTCTTCAAATTGACCAGCAGCTTGGCTCCCTCACACCCGGCAAAGATGCCACCTTGCTTATCGTGACTGGTAATTTGTTGGAAACGGAATCAAATGTGATCGACGCCTATATCCAAGGGCGACAAGTAGATCTTGGAAGTCGCCATAAGATGTTGAATCAGAAATATCAAAAGAAGTATTCGCAAAGACAATCTAGGTGATTCAGCCGTTTGACATGATCGGTTTTCCGTTTGTTAATTCGACGAAATTGAACCACGGTTGCGCCGTAATTGTCCACACGCAGCATCGATCTCACTTCCTTTACGTTGCCGAAATTTGACGTTCACTCCACCACTCTCGAGTGTTTGCCGGAAATTCGCGATCGATCGCTTGGTTGGTGTCGAGTAAGGTAGGCCTTCGACAGGATTGTAGGGGATCACATTTAACAACACGTTTCGTTTGCGAAGCAGGTGTACTAATTGCGTCGCCTCGTGTTCGGAATCATTGACACCACCAAGCAATACATACTCAAAGGTGAGTCGTCGCCCACTGGTTTCGAAATACCGGTCAGCCGATCCAAGTACTGCATCGATTCCGATTTTACGATTCACCGGTACTAATTCACTTCGCAATTCGTCGTTTGGTGCGTGCAAGCTGACGGCGAGGTTGTACGGGATTCCCACGCTGCTCAGACGGTCGATCGCTGGTGGCAGGCCAACGGTGCTGATGGTGATTCGTCGGGGGCTGATGCCAAGCCCTTTGGGATTACTGGCAATGCCAAGTGCGCCAAGAACCCGATCAAGGTTCGCCAGTGGCTCGCCCATTCCCATCATGACGATGTGGCTTAATCGTTCTTCGTCGGGTAATCGATTTTGAAGCAACAGCATCTGCTCAAGGATTTCACCTTTGGTGAGGTTTCGATCCACGCCATCAAGACCGCTGGCGCAGAAAACGCATCCCATTGCGCAGCCGACTTGACTGCTTACACAAATGCTGCGTCGTGTGCCATCACGTAGTAAGACGCACTCAACTTCCCCCCCATCTCGTAATTTGATAAGCAGCTTGTCGGTTCCATCGGGTGACGTCACGGTTGCTTCCGATTGAGTCACGTAGATTTGAAAGGCTTCTTCCAATTCCTGACGCAGCAACTTGGGTAAATCGCTCATCTGGGAAAATTCAGTCGCTCTTCTCTGAAAGATCCAATGAAGAATCTGTCCACCGCGGAACTTGGCATGTCCTTTTTCGATTAGCCAAGCAATTAAATCTGACGCAGACAGGTCCAGCAAATGCTTTTTGGATGCCAACGTTGATTCGTTTGCTGTGGAATCTGTCGAATTGATAACGGGTAGATTCAAGGGACGGTACAGGGTCGGGGAAAGTGATAGTGAGCAGCAGAATTTATCGGAGATCAGCATCAAAGTTACAATTATCGGCCATCGATGCCTCGGCAGGATAAGGATAATGACTTAATGTGGATCCTTCTGCTCCCAAAAACAACAAAAAAACTGTCCTTCGTGTTCTCGTCTCCGACTTGGGGCTAGCTTGCATCGTCTTGCAGCCTGCTTAACGGATTCAGGGGCCATAGCAATGTTTCGTCAATTCTTACCGCGTTGAGTGTAGCAATGAACAAGACTGAAGTTGAGACACAATCATCACTGGACCGCTTTCTGCTTCTCGCCGCCATTCCCGGTACCAGTGGTGACGAATCTGATGTCGCCCAAGCCATTGTCAAACAATTGGTCCAGGCGGGTGTTGAATCTTCGCAAATCACTTTTGATGGAGCGGAAAGTCGGACACGGATTGCCGGGAATTGTGGGAATCTGATTGTTCAGCTTCCCGGCAACGGTGAAGGTCCCCGTACGATGCTTTCGGCACATATGGATACGGTGCCCATTTGCGTGGGTAGCCAACCGGTTGTGGATGGAGAATGCGTGAGAAGTTCGGTGGAAACAGGCTTGGGCGCTGATGATCGCTCGGGCTGTGCAGCGATTTTGACCGCGGTAATTGAGAGAATGCAAAAGGGCGATTCCAATTTCCCCCCAGCGGTGATCAGCTTTTTGATTCAAGAGGAAGTTGGCTTGGAGGGCGCGAGGCATCTGGATGTCACGAAGGTCGGTGCGATTGATCGCGCATTCAACTTTGATGGTGGCACCGTGGAGAAGTTGACCGTCGGCGCGATTGGTGGTGAGCGAATTAAGATCCGGCTTTCCGGAGTTCCGGCACACGCGGGTGTGGCACCAGAAAAAGGGGCCAGCACGATCACCATGGCTGCGAAGGCGATCGCTGAACTGGACGCCAACGGATGGTTGGGCCGAGTTGAGAAAGATGGAAAGTTTGGAACTGCCAATGTGGGTGTGATTCAAGCCGGTGACGCAACCAACGTGGTTACTCCAACGGCAAACCTTGCCGCAGAGGCTCGAAGTCATGATCCAGAAATGCGAAAGCAAATTGTGGCTGCCATGAAGGACGCATTCGGACGCGCCGCTTCAAGTGTGACCAACGATGAAGGGGCCGGTGGGTCGCTGGAATTTGAGTCCCACGTTGATTATGAATCCTTCTCCCTTCCGGAGGACCATCCTTCGATCAAAACAGCTGGTGATGCTGTCCGAATGGTTGGGCGAGAACCATTCAAAGAAATATCCAATGGTGGTCTTGATGCCAATTGGCTCTACTGTCACGGGATTTCCGCTGTCACTATCGGTTGCGGACAGCGAAATATTCATACCGCGGAAGAGACACTTCAAATCAGCGATTACATCGATGCATGTCGCATAGCGACTTGGTTAATTACCGATGGCGCTCAATAAAAATCAGGTGACTTGCCGTGAAAGACGATCAGGAATTGTGCCTTTGTTTTCATGTTACACGACGAAAAGTGCTGCAGTTCATTCGCGTGAATCGACCGAAGCACGCCAGTCAACTTTCGGAGTGTTATGGGGCAGGCACTGGCTGTGGCTGGTGCAGACCATACCTGCGAAAGCTACTTGATGAGTCGAATCCTGATGCAGCGGCGTTACCTGATGCGCAGCAATACGCATCGGAGCGAGCTGCGTATCGGAAAAGTAAAGAAGCTGATAACTGAGCATCTGAACTCGACCCGGCTTTCTGATTTCATCGGCTGATCACCAGTTAATCGTTTTCGGGAAAAACTGATCAATCAAGTTCTCGTAGTAAGGACGAAGTTTTTTCACATTTGGACGCTCATCGCTCTTTGAATACAGATCATATTCGTTGAATTTGCACACCCATTCAAAAAACTGATGATCACCCTTGTCAAAGAGATGCTGATATTCGTTTTCGCGGTGAGCAGCATAAAACGAGTGATACCGAATCATGTAGAGCGCTTCGGTGGGTAAAAAATCTTTCACCACCTGATAAAGGTACTCGTCATGACCCCAAGACATCTTCACGTGCCGAAGACCAATGTTTTCACGGTAAATACCCAGTCGTGTTGAGTAGACGGGATGGTTCCAATCCGGGTTGTCCCGAAAGAATTCGTGATAAACAATGCCCTTGGCGTATGCACAACCAACCGGAAACGTATCGCCAACGACTGCCCATTGTGGTTCTCCCATCAGGCAAAGGATTTTCCCCAAGTCGTGTATCAACCCGGTGAGAATAAACCAATCAGGGTGTCCATCAGCACGAATTGATTCTGAGGTTTGCAGAAGGTGCTCAATTTGGGAAAGATCCGTGTCAGGGTCGCTGTCATCCACCAAGGTATTCAGGTATTCCATTGCCTCCCAAATACCCATCGATCGATGATTGAGTTTCAGATATTGGCGACGTTTAACCTGCGCAAAAGCATACGTTTGGCGAGCGTGGTTCAGCCGGTAGAATTCCTTGACAGACTCACGAGATTCCGCCGCGTAGTCGCGAAAAGTATCCCGCGATTTCTGGGGACGATCCGTTGACAGATCGGATTTGGTTCCCGAATCGTTCTTAGGATTGGGGTAGCGAAGCTTAAGCTCATCCTCCCATGCGTCGATGTCTGACATGGGGTGTCCTCAGTGTTGCAGGTGGGGAGCAAGAATTAATATCGGAAGGAGTTTTGAATTGAATCGGTCGAAGATTGATGTGATGATTTGCAAATGTTTAGATGTGGAGAAGTCAACGTAGACCTGACCGTTTTATTGCATAGCGAGCACAAGTGATGGATCACAAGCTTTGCCTGTGCCCTCGACGGTAACAATCCAGGCTAAAAAAATTTCACCAAGGTATTCGCTGCTGCTTTTTTTGTCGGATATCGGTTGCAACAAAACTCGCATGAATAGCTTGGTGAGAGATCCATCAGTCATGGTTAACAGGCACCTTCCACATTAGCGGCTTTGTAAACCACCCGTGCTTTTTGAAATCCGAGCCTTTCATAAAGTCTTACGGCGGCCGTGTTATCTGTTGTCACTTCAAGATGAATTTTTTTCAGTCCCGCTGCTCGGAATCCGAAAGCCGCATTCATCAGCAGCGCTGATCCGAGTCCTTTGCCACGGTGTTCTGGAGCGATGCCAAGATTTTGAATGGCTCCCCACCCATCCACTTCCAGACCTTGAATGGTTCCAATTGGCAGCAATCGTCCCGAAACCTCGTCCCGAAATCTACAAAGCCAGGTTGCCTCGGGTACAAAGTTGGAACGCGACGTGATTTCACGCATCAGTCGCAAGCAACCCTCACGTCTTCCCAAGCATGGGAAAACGTTTGCGTCCATTTCAGTTCGAAAACTATTGAATTTTGCGATGGCGTGATCACCAAGTAGTTCGGGAGAGTAGGCGATGAGATCGTATCCTGCCCGAACTTGGCAGTCTGCCAGACTCGATGAAGACGGCTTGGAAAACCGCTGAAGATCAAATTCCATGCGGAAACGCTTGAAATAGGTGAGGCCCACTTGGCTGATCCTTGGATGTCAACTTAATGCATGCACTCAAAGAGAATTCTCGGTGGTCACTCTGAGTGATTTGGTGAGCGAGTATCGATCTTGATGAGGGCGTGCCGATAGCAAGTTTTCTCGTCTGCTAAGATTCATCCAGAAAGGGTCGCCCTACTGCTAATTCTATCACGCGAATTTTTTTAACCGCCAGAAACAGAGAAAAAATGACGGTTTGTCATTTCTGAGCAGGTATGGCAACGGCCCTTTTTAGGATGGTGATGCTAGGAATCAATCTGTAATCCTTAATGATTAAGCGGACTTGCGGAGGTAAATCAGTTGTAGGGTGAGAAACTTGCTACGATTCAGCCCCGACTACCACGACCTACCATTGGACAACCAGTCAAAGCCTATTAAAATCGCACCATCACGCATCCGTAGCTCAACTGGATAGAGCATCGGTCTTCGGAACCGAGGGTTGGGGGTTCGAATCCCTCCGGGTGTACTGACCTATGTTTCCAGATAAAGGAAACACGCTATTTACGGTCTTTTGGTGATTTGGCTTCCGCCAATAACCCGCCAAAACCTCTCTTGACCGTAGAGTCTCGCCAACATACCGCCAATGGGATGTGCGGTTTATTCTTTGGGCAGAACGATAGCCTTGTTGCGATTTCCGCCCACTGTTTCATAGTCACACAGAATGCCCAAAAAGAAATTAGTAATGCTGCGGGTTTTGATTTTGTACGTCTCATCGAGTGTGTTCTTTACTTCCGTATAAGACACTGTTTCCGCTTCTGGATTGGCCCTTCTGTAGTCCGCCAATATCTTCCTGAACAACAGACGCTTCTTGTCCTTGGTGACATAGCCCGTCTCCTCCAGTGTCAGAGCCGTATCTGGAACAGGCGACGTGCTGAAAAGTTCTGCGACCTCACCAAGCTCGGCAAATTCGCCGCTCATACGCTGCTGAATCTCAGCCGCTTCTTCGTCTGCGTGACGCTGCTGACGCTCCAGCTTGGCCATCTGATCGTCCATTTCGGACTTCCAGCCTTCGATCTGCTTGAGCCGCTTAGAAAGCCGCTGGAACTCTTGAAGCTGCTCGATGGTGAACGATTTGGTCTTGGCCACTGGCTGATCCTGCCTGACAGATTACCTATTTTATCATTTTCTGACGCTGTAACTATATCATGTTTTACAGAGTACACAAACCACTTTTTATCAAGATTTATATCACGCACCTCTTGACAAAACAAAATATGTAGTGTATAATTGAGGTTATGAAAAACGAAACAAAAACACCGCGAATACAGATCTTAAACGAGATAAGCGGGCTTTTATATCACTTTATTGGAGGATTTTAATTTGGCGAATTGTGGCAATGAGAAATTGACTAAGGACTTGCGTAATCGAGTTCAGTACAGGCCAGACGAGGCCGCTGACGTGATGGCCGTATCTGTGTCCAAGATGAAGAACTGGATCAAAACGGGCGTTCTGCCCAGCTACACCATTGATGACATGCGGTTCGTGATGAAAAGGGACCTGATGGCGTTCATCGAATCACATCGAAGCCAAGCGTTCGGGATTGCGTCGTAGGAATAGGAGCAGGATTAGATGGCGAAAATCAGGATTGGTGCGACCACCAAACAGGGCGTTTACAAGAACGTTGTGTTGAACATTGGGCGAGAAGTCAAAGTTGGCATTGGCTATGTGGAAGACACACGGCTTGAGCAAAGCTACCTCAAGACTTTGGAGATGCTTGAAAGCACGATTATCAGAGGTGATGACGTAAGTAGTGACCTATGGAGTCGCATAAACAAACTGCCAACCAACCTCCAAAACAAACTCGTAAGAAAAAATCTAATCGTTCGTCGTGAAGATGGACCAACGCTCGCTAGCACGGCTGATGAATTCCTAGCGGAGAAATTACAGACGGGCGATCCACGAACAGTTCGTAATTACAAAAACACATTAGATAAGGGATTACTAACTTACCTTGATCGCCATAGACAAATCGAAAGCGTCGAGGCCGAGCATCTAATCGACTTTATCAACAGATCGACACAAGACTACCGCGATAGCACTGTCCACAACCAAATCAAAAGAGCGAAGGCACTGTTTCAGTTTGCCGTGGACGAAGGCTACATCGCCGCTAATCCCTTTCAAACAAAGAAACTACGCGAGCTTTGCTCATTATTCACTACCAAGCTCGGCTCTGACCGTGAGCAAACACAGACCGAATACATGACAACCGAAGAAGTTGAGCGGCTTCTTTACTGTCGCAAGTCGCTGCGAAGTGAGCTTGAAGATAAAGAGTGGAACGCTCTGATCTGGTTACTTCGATTTGGTGGAAACCGAGTGTCAAGTTACTTGGTGCTGCGGTGGTGCGACATCAATTTTGAGACGGGTCAAATACGTCTA
>CALJHC010000017.1 GCA_938075415.1 uncultured Rubripirellula sp.
GAAGGAAATCGGATCACTGCACCAAACCATCCCCAATCATGTTCGATGCAGTATGAACAGAACAAACTTGAATCTCGGGTTTGCATCAACAAGAATTGAGATAGAAATTCAAGACGAGCGGGGTGTGAGAAGCCGACGGAGGCATCATTTGTCAAAAATAATCCCACGCCAGCAGATCCCCCCACAAACACGTTCATCTTTCAATTAAACTCACCGACCCCCAGCGTCGCCCTGACTTTCTGGTGGGCAGTCCTTGTCAGGCCAGATTGGAAGTTCATGCCAAGCTTACGGGCATCACCCTTGCCAAAAGCCTTTGGAAAACCGAGAACGGCGACGGGCGATCGACTCTCCGCGCCGACGGATCGCGGTCAGTGACTCGCCGGGTAAAACGCGGTCAACCTTGACAAAATCATCCACTTTTAACGCCTAAAAAAATCGATCCAGAATCGATCGCGATCATCATGGAAGGAACGACAGAGCCGATTGTTGTCGTCATCGGCAACCCAATTGCTGGCAACCCCGCGCAGTTCGCGCTGGAGCGATCTCTCAGGGCAATGGGCCTTGACTGGAGGGTCCTTTCCTTTGACGTCTCCTCGGAAGATGTCGGTGCGGCGCTCGGTGGCTTTGCCGTGACCGGAATTGTCGGTGTACTGATAGACCGTGACCTGACAAGCCAGGCTGGGGATTGGTACTCCCTGATAACCGAAACCCCCACTGCTAAAGTTGACTGCTTATGGCGTGGAGAAGAGACCCGCTTTATCGGTGATGATCTGAAACAATTGTGGCTGCAACTGCAAATAGAAAAATTCAACGATCGACGTCGCCTGTGGATTGGCGATACGACAAGCGAAATGACGATTCACTCTGATCAATACGAGACGAGGCAGTCTGACGATGCCGCTATCCCGGATCTCGTGACCGAATCGTCGGTCATCGTCCTTAATCTCACCAAGGACTCCAGCAAGGAACTTGAACTGGATGAATGGCCGAAAAATAACGGAACCACTTTAATTGTGAATTTGAAATCCACGAGTGAAACCATCGGGAAAATACGGCAACTGGGATACCTCGTCATTGGTGAAGACGAATTCCAAATTGGCACTCTACTGCAATGCATTCTTCACTGGACAGGAGAATACCCATCTGAGGATACACTGATTGATGCAATCGAAGAGTATCTCAGCGTCTAACGCACTCGGATGAACCACTACGCTGTACTGACCTTCACTAATTCCTTCGACATCTCTGTTTCGAACACGAAAAAATCCCAAAAGTATTCCTTTTCAACTGACTCAAGAGAATCAAGCGGCGAAAAGGTGCGGCGGCAATTCGCACAACAAAAAGCAAACAGTCATGGCCCGAACAACAACCCGACGCCATCAAGCACTGATTGATGCCGCATCGCAATTGAGCAGAAAAGCTTCGAAGTTAAAATTCAGCGAACCGGTAACGCACATCTATAACCCACTGCAGTACGCATGGGACGCACATGTGGCTTACCTAAAAAAATCGAACCCCAAAGGTGTTCGGGTACTCTTTCTTGGAATGAACCCAGGGCCATGGGGCATGGCACAAACCGGCGTACCATTTGGTGAGATCGCATCCGTCCGTGACTGGATCGGTATCGACAAGAAAGTGAAACGCCCAAAACAGGAACATCCAAAACGACCAATCGAAGGATTCGATTGCCCGAAAAGTGAAGTAAGCGGTCGCCGATTCTGGGGTCTATTCAAAGATCATTTCCATCACCCGATGGATTTCTTCAAAGATCATTTTGTTGTCAACTACTGCCCCCTGGTTTTCATGGAGGCGTCATCGAAAAACCGGACACCCGACAAACTTCCTAAGGATGAAAGAACTGCACTGGATGAGTGCTGCGGACAACACCTAAAGAAAGTCATCAGCACGCTTGAACCGAAGTTCCTTGTAGGAATTGGTGCCTATGCGGAGCGTCAGTTCCAATTAGTTGCGGGCGATATCAAATCGGATGCAAAGCTTTGCAGAATCCTACACCCCAGCCCCGCTTCACCCGCGGCAAATCGCGATTGGGTTGGCACAGTCAATCGCCAATTAAAAGAAGCCAAGATCTGGTGATCGAACGCAGTGTTTTCCTCGCAAACTCAACGATTGACAACGCCTCTTCAAAATCGCCAAATCCAGCACACCAACTCCCTTTCAGGACCTCTCTCGCCAACCCAAAGCCATCATTTGACGCCGCTTGGATCACTGCCCACACGAACGATAAAAGCCGTGCGAGGGAGCGTCGAGACGTTTAAACTGGACAGAGCCGGTTAATGCGGCGAGCAACCGACAAGACTCGGCAGCCAACTTGCAGCAACCCTGCAGCAACTCTGCAGAGCCAAAACGTTCTGGGGCCAAATCAGCAACCAGTGACTCAACGACAATCGCGGCAGCAACGCTCGTCCGAACTAAACTGCGTTTTTTTGTCTTTCAACCGAGACAACTGCAATGATTCAGGTGGATCGGTCTCGCCCACAAAACATCACCTATCATGAAAGCCGAAGACTTCCAATCTCTCTATAAGCTCATTCGCGGCAGCAAATTAGCGATGCAAGTGATTGATGCACAGAACCTTACATCCGAGGGAAAATACGCTGAAGCTTTATCAACATTGCAGGTAGCTCGAGATGCCTTTGCTAATCGCCGATCCAAAACCTTGAAACGGGCGACGCATGACAAGGCTATGCCAGATGACATCCGATCGAAAAAAGAAAACGATGACAAAGTCGATCGTCGACGACAACGAAAAGAGGAAAAAAGCGTCGAGGCTATCGCGACCTTTGACCAACTCTTGACCTCCCTTGAGCGTCTTGCACTACGTGATGCCGAGAAGTCGCGCAGTGAATCATCAACGCCAGATGACACAATCAAGATCAAATCGCTGGGTGAACCGGCGATTACCCCCTCACATCAACCCACGTTAACGACCGAAAAATCGGCAAAATCCAGTCTCGCCAGGAACACAGCGTCCAAGCCTGTCCCCATTCATGAAGTCACCCCTCCGCAAAAGGAAGCACTTCAGCGACAGATCAAAGAACTTGGCAGAATTCAGATCATTTGGCTGAAAAACGAATTTGTTCTGGAACCGGTACTGTCTGAAACACAAATCGATACCCGCTCACTCTATTTTGTAAAAACGGCAAAAGCATCGCTGCTGGTAAGCATCAAGAATGAACTCAACCCAAGACCCAAGTCCCTTGACCCCATCAAATTTGTCGACCGTCTCCACGCTCGACCCATCAAAGAGATGTCTGTGGAAGCGGTGATGCGACTTGGCGAACGAGACTGCTTATTTCGTCTCCTTCTCGCACCCGATTCAATCACTCCGCTCGATCGCGACCCGCAAGTGGAAACAACCAACCTTCTCGTTAAATCGGATGCGACACGTCCTGATCCCAAAAGCAATCACCAGAACCCCAATGGCGAACCGCAGCAAAACTCGATGCCGACACAGGCGGCTTCAGGGGACACGCAGGCCACCGATGAGTCATCGAATCATCAGAATGTCTTGGACCTTGGAGCGTTCAGCCAACTGCTCACTTCGGCGCAACGCAGTGGTCTGGTCCCGAATTCGGATCAAGTTGGATACGTTCGTGATAAAGAATTCAGGCAGGGAAAATACGACATGGCATTTCAGTCCATCGACATCATGTACAACCGGTTTATTGCCAATGCCGGCCAAAGGTTGGCCAGATTGTCCCGAGAGGATGTCGACATTGCCGCTGGACGTATCAGGATCTCTCCAAAAGATCTTCAGGCAAAACGCTCACGAGACCGTATCGAGACACAGGAAATTGATCGGGCCAAGCGACGATTCCAAGTGGTTCTGGAAGGTCTCCGAATCCTTATGAACCGCGAATAGGAGCAACCGCGAGCTGTCAGCGTCTTCAGGCCTCCAAAGACTTTCCTGGATGACTCAGTCAACTCCGGATAACTCGGCCAGGCTAAAAAACAAGCTGATCCAATCAAACTTGGATTGATTAGGGATGGCAGCAGACTTTGTAAAAGCAACGCCTCTTCCGACAGGCTCACTCACCGACCGAAGCAGCTCCAACCAATAGAAATGCTCGAAGAATCGGACTCACCTTGCGTCTTGGAGCCAAATTTGCCAAAAAACTGCTCGATAGGAGAGTGATTGGCGTTGACGACTCGCAGTCCGTCAGCCAAATTCTGCGTCTTCACGGAATTGCCGTGCAAGTGGGAGAAAATCGCCGCTAGTCAAAATTGCAACCATGCAGCTTGGCTGGGTCAGGTGTTTTCGCCGAACCACCCGACCAACGAAAGTCGTGACCCAATGGGTAAAAAATCAAAGCGTTACCGCGCTGCGCTGTCAAAGCAGCCAGAAGCCACTTTGCCGCTGGATGAAGCGGTTGAGACTCTAAAGAAATACGATTCGACCAAGTTTGATCAGACGGTCGAAGTGCACATGCGTTTGGGCGTAGATCCCAATCAAGCGGATCAAATCATCCGTGGCAGTCTTGTTCTCCCGAACGGGATTGGCAAAACCCAGCGAGTCGTCGTTTTCGCCAAAGGCGACGCCGCCAAAGCTGCGGAAGAAGCGGGTGCGGATGAAGTCGGCCAAGAAGATTTGGCCAAAAAGATCAAAGAGGGCTGGACCGACTTCGATGTTTGCATCGCGGCACCGGACATGATGGGCTTGGTTGGTCCGCTTGGCCGTGTTCTTGGCCCTCGTGGCCTGATGCCCAGCCCGCGAGCCGGGACCGTCACACCGGACGTGGCAAAGGTGGTAGTTGAATACAAAGCGGGAAAAGTTGAATTCCGTAATGACAAAGGCGGGAACGTACACTGCGTCGTCGGCAAGATGAGTTTTGATTCGCCAAAGCTGATTGAAAACATCAGAGCTTTCCTCGATTTTGTGGAAGGCTTGAAGCCGTCAACCATTAAGGGCACCTATGTGCGGGGTATTGCTATCTGCTCGACAATGAGTCCGAGCGTACGCATCGCCTCTTAAAGCATTGAGAATGCAGGCGGAAACGTTTGCCAGAATCAGGTCAAATCAGTCGTCTAAGTGAATCGATCCGATGAGTAAATACGTCAAAGAGCTCGTAACGCGAGATATTCGCCGCCGTCTCGATGGAGTCGAGGATGCGGTCTTGGTCAATTGCGTCGGAATGGACGCTAATACGACCAACGAACTTCGCGGTGAGCTGCATAAAAAAGATATACATTTGCTGGTTGTCAAGAACTCCCTGGCACGTCGTGCCGCTGAGGGAACTCACCTTGCAGCAGCATTTGAGGGCGCTGGCGGACAAATTGGTGTTTGCTGGGGTGCATCGGACTTTGTGTCACTTGTGAAAGAACTTGTCGAACTAGACAAGGACAAAGATAAGTACGATGCGTTTGCTGCGTGCGGCGGCGTCATGGATGGCGAAAAACTCGACTCGGATGGGTTGAAGGCTGTCAGCAAGTGGCCTAGCCGAGCTGAGCAGATTTCCATCTTGGTTGGTCAAATCCTAGCGCCTGGAGCAGATCTATCTGCTGCAATGCTCGGACCGGGCAAGAAGCTCAACAGTCAAATCAAACAAATCAGTGAAGGTGACGAGTAGTCCCTCACAAAATACTGAAAACCTTTATTACCAAGTCACCAAACTGTTTTTGAGGTATTAGAAATGTCGGAAGATACTGCAGTCGCTGAATTCAGCGCAGAGACCAAGGATATGGGCGACAAGATCGCCGAGTTAACCCTGAAGCAAGCCAAAGAGCTTAGCGATTATCTCAAGGAAGCACACGGCATCGAGCCTGCTGCGGGTGGTGGAGCCGTCATGGTCGCCGCTGGCCCCGGTGATGCTGGTGCTGCCGAAGAAGAGCAGACCGAATTTGACGTTGTTTTGACCAGCTTTGGCGAAAAGAAGTTGAACGTTGTGAAGGTTGTGAAAAACCTCACTGGCGCTTCACTGATGGAAGCCAAGAAGATGGTCGAAGGCGTTCCTGCGACTTTGAAGGAAGCTGTTTCCAAAGAAGAAGCAGACAAGGTCAAAGCCGAAGTCGAAGAAGCTGGTGGATCCGTCGAGCTCAAGTAAGCTCATAATCCTATCGCTCTTTACCGGTCAGCCTGGGTACAGGTGTGCTCGTCTTCGTTGCACACCTAGTCGACCAGAGACTCGGTATCCTGAGCAATCAGTGACGTGAAGGCAACGCTAGAGTGTGTCTGCACGTCCACTAACAGTTTTCGGTGACATTCGTAGTGCGCCAAGTGCTGCAATCATTGCAGCACTTGGACTGCTTTCATAGCTGTGGCCCGCAACCGCGTCGACTCTTGCTAACCAGCGACTGCTGCGCCGATTGCTCTCTAGAGAATTCATCTCAGGTTTGCCCCTGTTCGGAACCCCGATAGCTCGTCTTAGGTCGTCGGAGATCAAACGTCAGGCGTTTTGGTAACCTTCTTGGCCGTCGATCGTGAACTTGAATGATCCGCAGTGATGCCGAGACAACAACACCGTTACTCTGATGTGCCTCGCTTGCTATCTGTTCCACCACGGTAGGCTGGCTTTGGTTCCTAACCGACAGGTCCGCGATCGAATCTTGGAGGCTGTAAACACGATCCTGAATTTGCAATACACTAGCGGCTTTGTTATCCCAGGTTGTTCATCCTTGAGGATGCAGATACGACACTGATGAATTTCAACTTCAGACGACAATACCAACCTCCAAGTCGAATCAAGAAGATCACTAGCCCAAGTGTTGAACTTGATTGCAAATGCGAATACCCGACTGAATCCCGGAACCTTACCATGACGGAGATCACACTTGCCCAAGGCTTTCTCGAAATGCTTCGATGCCCAATCAGCAACGAGAAACTCTCGGTTGCCGATGCATCTTTGGTACAGCAAGTTACTCAGGCCATCGATCAAGGAGTTGCTCGGGATAAACTAGAGCAAAAGATTGCACTGCCAATTGAAGGGGGACTGGTGAACGAGACAGGCAACTGGTTGCACCCAATTCGAAACGGCATCCCAACCTTGGTTGCCGAAGAAGCAATCAAACTTGATGAACTGCACGCATGAAGTCAGCAAATCAGGAGGCATGATCGAGGATCAAGCGGCGGTCTCTAGTATTTCCAATGCTTGGCGGATCTCTCTAACGCTATTTTAGCGAATCTCAATCTGACACGAGCTTCATGTCCACTCAGGGCGATCATCCTCCGACGTTGGATCACCGAACCACTGACCAAGCGCGGCAACGACATGATCTCTATCTTCGCGATTGGCCCAGATAGAGTCATCAATATCAAGCCGAACTTCATAATCACCCTCGTGCAAACAATCATCTTCGCCGCAAAAATGCGGGACGTCACTCACCCAAACAATCCGATACAGCGGCAGGTGCTTATCATCGATTTTTATCAGCGGTGAATTCATTAGTTTAAATTTCCAATTGATTTCTGCACGGATGATTTGATCCGATTGGATTGGCGCCTGCTATCAATCACCAAGCTCACGACTTCGATTCGCCGATGCCAACACCGCTTGCATCAAGGCTCCCCGAATTCCATTTTTCTCCAATGCAGCAATGGCAGCGATTGTTGTGCCCCCGGGACTGGCAACCGCATCCTTTAGTTCACCGGGATGCTTTCCGGTTACCTCAACCATTTTTGCAGTCCCCAAGACCGTCTGAGTCGCTAGCTGCATTGCTAAACCACGCGGCAACCCTGCTTGCACTCCCCCGTCTGCAAGGGCTTCGATTACCAAACAGATATAAGCTGGGCCTGAACCACTGAGCCCGGTGACAGCGTCCATCTGCGACTCTGTAACTTTCACCGCGAGGCCAACACAATCAAGCACTTGATGAATCCAAGAAAGATCCTCACTGGTGACTTCAGATCCGCCGCAGAAGGCACTTGCTCCCGCCATCACCAGACTCGGCGTGTTTGGCATGACTCTTACCACTCGATCATGCCCAAGCAACCTGGCCAATTGATCAATCGAAATCCCAGCTGCGATCGAAATGACGAGTTTTCCGGCATAGGACACCCCTGCCTCTGAGGTCACTGCGGAAATGACATTTGGCTTGACGGCTAACAGGATTGCGTCGCTTGAATGAACCGCTTGACTCAGATCAGCCACGTCCACAGCAGGGTGATGGCTAGCCCACCACTGGCGGCTTGCCTCATTGGGCTCAACCAGGCAAATCTCTTCTTCACCAAGCACACTGGACGCCAACACCCCCCCCACCAGCGCACGTCCCATTTGGCCACCACCAATCAATGCTAATCGCTTTGGTTTCATCTCGCCCTTTTCCTTGTTCTAACTTCCACCCAATCCCCCCATATTAACCGAAAGGCATCCAGCTCCAATAAGCAAAGTGGTGTTCCCCGTTTGCTCACAATTGACCCTCTCGGTCACCAACTCTAAATTGATAGGTTTTTCCGATACCAAACAACCCAGAAACCGCTCGTTCCCAAAAACGTTCCGTTGGTGGAGAATTCGCATGCGTTTCACCTGGAGACATCCGAGTGGATGAAGCAATCAGCAAGGCAGACAGTCTCATTGAAGCAATGGGATGGATCCGACGTTTTCGCGGTAAAACGACCGTCATCAAGCTGGGTGGCAGTTTGCTTGATGACGAGGAAGCGTTGATGCATATCCTGCTGGACGTGATTTTCATGGAATCAGTGGGAATGAAGCCGGTAATTGTTCATGGTGGCGGAAAGGCAATTAATCGGGCACTCGCTCAAGCGGGAATTGAACCGAATTTCGTTCGCGGTCGTCGAGTGACAGATCAAGCGACCCTCGAAGTTGTGGAATCAGTCCTGACCGGCGAACTAAATGTTCAACTCACCGAAGAGATGGAGCGTCTGGGTGGTCGAGCTATGAACCTGTCGTTTCGCACGACGAATGTTTTGTTCGGTAAACGGCACGAAACAGAGGACGGGGAGGACATTGGATTTGTTGGGGAGGTGACCCGAGTCGACCGAAGCGTGATTGAGGGACTTGCCTACACAGACCAAGTTCCAGTGATCCCATCCATGTGCGAAGGGGACGACGGGCAACATTACAATGTTAATGCTGATACGGCGGCGATGGCTGTTGCTCAGTCCCTCGGTGCCGAAAAACTGGTCTTTCTCTCAGACGTTAACGGGGTTCGCAAAGACAAAGATGATCCCTCGACGATCCTCCACACGCTAACTGCGAATGAAGCAAAACAATTAATTCAAGATGGAGTGATTGCGGCGGGGATGATCCCCAAAGTCGAAGCGTGTCTTGAAACCCTTGGTAGGGGTGTGCGTAAAGTCCACATCATCGACGGACGAATTCGCCACTCGCTGCTTCTTGAAATCTTCACGACCAGTGGCGTCGGTACCGAAATCAATCAGTAACCTGAACAAAGTTCACAACTGATCCCGTCCACATTTAACTCTCTCAGTTCACTTCCAATCTCACTCATCTTAAACTTAGGAATCCTCAGATGAATCAGCATGACGATTCTGACATATCAGAAGATGATCAATTGGACGGCGTCGGTGCAGAACCTTCCCAATCGCAACGACCAATCGATGTACCCGATCAAGAGAAGATTGTTGACCATAACGATCCAACCAACAGAGATAACGCAACTAACAGCGAAGTGATAGAGGAAGAAAACCAACATTGGGAAGAAGAACAGTTGGATGACATCGAGCAAGAGGAAGCTGAAGAAGAAGAACAGGAATGGGAAGAGGAAGAAGAACAGCAAGAAGAAGAGCTAGGTGACAACGAGCAAGAGGAAGCTGAAGAGGAAGAACAGGAATGGGAAGACGAAGAAGAACAGCAAGAAGAAGAGCCAGGTGACACCGAGCAAGAGGAAGCTGAAGAAGAACAAGAATGGGAAGACGAAGAAGAACAGCAAGAAGAAGAGCTAGGTGACAACGAGCAAGAGGAAGCTGAAGAGGAAGAACAGGAATGGGAAGACGAAGAAGAACAGCAAGAAGAAGAGCTAGGTGACAACGAGCAAGAGGAAGCTGAAGAGGAAGAACAAGAATGGGAAGACGAAGAAGAACAGCAAGAAGAAGAGCTAGGTGACAACGAGCAAGAGGAAGCTGAAGAAGAAGAATGGGAAGACGAAGAAGCTGAAGAAGAAGAACAGGGCTCGGAGCAAGTAGAAGAGCAGGACGAAGAACCGTCGCAAGGTAGCCTTCCGAAAACGGCTGAGCCGGAGAAACTATCATCGCAGCAACCGACCCAAATCCTGCCATTCTCAGCGATTGAGATAGCTGATGGGACGCTCCCTCTGGGAATGCTTCGAAAAGACGAAAAGGATACGATCTTCCTTGATACTTTGGCCGGACGTTGCTCTAGCTTGGGACTTTCGCAGGACCGTTTTCAGGAATCCATTGCGAACCTTGGTGAACAGATGACTTCCGACTCAGCAGTATGGATGACGCGGGATGAACCAGCGAATCACCCCGAGAAAACCAAGGGAAAACTTAGTCAGCAACTTCGACAATCGCTGAGACCTTTTCTTGACAACTCCCCCGGTCTTTTTGACGATCTCATTCACTTGAGTCCTTCGGCTGACTCGGCAATCGACACAGCGATTTCGATGGCAAGACGACTCAAGGAAGATTCCTGTTATCAGACCATCGCATTTGTGGGCAGCGATCATGGCCGAACGGGAATGTGCCGTTCGGCGAGCGGCGTTCCTAAATTACACGATGGATTCGGTCCGATGATGGCAGGATTCACTCATCTACCGATGGGTGATCTCAAAGCGTTCAATTCAACTCTCAATGAACACACAGCTTGCGTACTCATTTCCCCAGTCAATCTACTCGATGCCGCCATTCCCTTTGATCCAAACTTCTTGCTTCGAGTTCGAGAGCAATGCGACAGCCTTGGCATCCCTCTCCTGATCGACGAAACACAACTCGTCTTTGGCGCAACGGGCCGACCCTGCACTTTTCAAACGTTGGCTGAAATCCATGCAGACCTGACCATTATCTCCGCAGGTTTGTTCAATGGACTGCCGGGAGGTCTTATCCTGGGTGGATCACAATTTACGGATCAGCTTGTCGATAATGCTGACGATCTACCGATCCATGCCGGGATTCTTCGATCAACCCTTCGCGACTTGAATAGTAACAACTTGATCAATCCGTGGCCGGAAGACGTCCATCCAATCGCGGTCATCATTGCTGAAGCGATCAGCGGCTACGAATTCATACGCGACATCAATGCGACAGGACTAACCATCGGCATTGAGACAGATATTGAGTCTTCTCGAATTGAGTACATTGCCAAACAGCATGGTGTACGTCTTCGGGTTGCTGGGGATACCGCCGTCTGCCTTCAACCCCCGTTACAAATTAGTGAAATTGAACAGGAAGCTCTCGTCGAGAGACTCAATTGCACAATGGAATCCTTGGAACGAGAATTTTCCGATGCATCCCTCTAGCATAAAAATCCTAAGAGGGAAACTATTTTTAGAGATACTGCGATGCAACATCTACTGAGCCTTTTCGATTTATCAACTAAAGACCTAGAGGGAATTCTAGCAACGGCTACTTTCCTCAAAACTCGTCTCAATCGGGGTGAACGTCCACCTGTGCTTGAGCGAAGAGTCATTGCGCTATTGTTTGAAAAACCAAGCCTTCGAACCCGCGTCAGCTTCGAAACAGGAATGGCGCAACTCGGTGGCACCAGCCTGTTCCTTGGTGAAGACGTAGGCTGGGGAAAACGTGAATCTCCGGCTGACTTCACTCATGTCCTCGGGCAATTTGTGGATGCGGTTGTCTGCCGCACCAAAAAACATGAACGGGTGACTCAAATCGCGAAGTTCGACGCCGTGCCCGTCATAAATGGACTTACTGATCTTTGCCATCCCTGCCAAGCATTGGCTGATGTGATCACGATTCAAGAGTCATTAGGAAGCGTCGCAGGAAAACACCTGACCTTTGTTGGCGATGGTAATAACGTCGCCGGGTCACTGGCCCTGATTTGCGCGATGCTTAAGATGCGTTTTACACTTGCGTGCCCAAATGAATATCGACTTAATCAAGATTGGGTTGCAAAGATCTACCAACAGTATCCTCAGGCAATGATCGAGGAAACTTCCGATGTAAAAAAGGCGGTCGGTGACGCGGATGCGATCTACACCGATGTCTGGACAAGCATGGGGCAGGAGACCGAGTCGGCAATTCGGAAACAGGCTTTCGCAGATTATCAGGTCAACGCAAATCTGATGTCGATGGCACCAAGTCACGCTCGGGTTCTTCATTGTTTGCCAGCAGTACGAGGTGAGGAGATTACTGACGAGGTAATCGACAGCAACCAAAGTGATGTTATCGTTCAAGCTGGAAACCGCATGCATGCTCAAAAAGGGCTTCTTGCATGGATACTCAATCGAGACTGGGTCACAGACAATGTCGCCGCCGAATCGTGACTCTTTAGTGCCTGCAATCCATACTGACCATGGATGCAAATGGGCTAAACCAAAGCCAAGAGAACGTCGGTCGGAATGGTTTTAAATAATGTAGTTCCCCAGATCTCCGCATTTCCAGAACTAGTTGACTCATCGTTGATACGCCCCCTCCTTCTCACTACCAAAACACAATATGCCTGCGCCCGACGAAATCCGTGAAGTTGAAATTCAGCGTGGCTATCTAGAATCCAATCCAGCGAGCGTCCTGTATCGCTGCGGGAAAACCATTGTTCTTTGCACCGCGTCAATAGAAGACTCGGTACCACCTTGGATGGCAGGTCAGGGAAAAGGTTGGGTCACCGCCGAGTACAACATGCTGCCGGGAAGCACGTCGCCGCGAAAACGTCGAGATCGTGGAGCAAAAATTGATGGACGAACCACAGAAATCCAACGGTTAATCGGCCGCAGCCTTCGTTCAATCATCGATCTTGAAGCCCTTGGCGAGCACATGATCACGGTGGACTGCGATGTCTTGCAAGCCGATGGTGGCACAAGAACCGCATCGATCACAGGTGGTTTCATCGCCTTAGCCGATGCCATCACACAAATCAATCCGGAAGCAACCATCGGAAATGGGCCGTTACGTGATTCCGTCGCCGCCATCAGCGTTGGACTCATTGATGGCGATGTAAAACTTGATCTCGACTACATCCTCGACTCAAACGCCGATGTTGATATGAATGTCATTATGACCGGCAAGGGTCGATTCGTTGAACTCCAAGGCACGGGAGAAGAGGCCACGTTTGATGATGAACAACTGCAGGAGATGCTAAGGTTGGCAAAGATTGGAATTCGTCAATTAACGGACTTACAAATGCAAGCCCTCAAGAACAACTGCTGAAGCATTTGAATGCCGGCATCAACCGGTATTCAACCCAGTATGTAGCTCAATCAATTCTAGATTGCAGTAAGACTTTCGACCGGAAACGGTCTATCCTTCATTCGCAACTTGAATTCGCAAGATAACTTGCCCAATCCACAAACTGCAATTGTCGCTTCTGCAATGAGATCATCAAGACATTCATGGCAAAACAGGGTTCTCAAACCAAACAACATTGTTGCTGTCTCGACCTGCAACCAATAAATCAAGGTCACCATCTCCATCCAGATCGCATGCGCGCAAGTCATAGGATTCTTGATTTTCTGCAATTTGATGTCGAGTGAATTTCCCTTCACCATCATTCTCATACCACACTGCTTCTTGATCTCCAAAAGCGCAAGTCGCGGCATCGACGTCCCCGTCAAGATCAAGATCAATCGCCACTAAACAATGAGGCTCCTTGATTGTTGAATCAATCTCTCGCCTCTCCCAATTGGGACCCTCGAACCAGACGACACCGTTGCCATGACCTCTCGAGGCAATGAAATCCATCACTCCGTCACCGTTAACCTGTACCGGATGGATGTTGGTTGCTCCTGGTTCCTGATCGCTGATCATTTGTTTTACCCAACGACCTTTTGCGGATGGATCCGATTTCCACCAAGCGAACCATTCACCTTTCGATGTTGCCGTCGGCCCACCCTTGGCACCTGTTGCGGCATCCAGCCGTCCATCTCCATCGACATCACCAACCCCCAAGTAATGAGTCAAACCGGGTGCATCTCCCACTGCAAAGGGGAACAGGTCCCACATTGAATCTGAACGAGGCTCATCAGGTATTCGGAGCCAAGCAAGCGACTCTGCATGAGGCGGTTTGGCCTGCGCGCTGGTGGCCAAGAGATCCATCTGACCATCCCCATCAACGTCTCCTCGTATCAAACCGTGAATCCCATGCACACGGTCATCAGCAATTCGGCGTTTCCATGACCCCCTCTCCTTTTTTGCAGAGCCATGATAACCACCCGGGTTCTCAAGCCAAACAATCAAACCCGGGTTATATCGAGCACCGATGTAATCAAGATCGCCGTCATTGTCGACGTCGAATAACTCACTATGAATGTAATGACTGATTTCTGGATGGTCATCGATGACGACGAGGTCCCAATCCGGTGCAACGAACAGTCTGGTTTGCTTGCCACCGTCCGCGATCACATCCACGCGGCCATCACCGGTGAAGTCACCCGCTACTGCCGTTAACGTTCTGACGCCCTCGTGAATGACGTGCTTCTTCCAGTTGTCCGCATTGCTGACAGCCCCCATCAGTCCGAAACCAAGGAACCCCGCACTCAAAGCCCGCACCAACGTAAATCGAACTGCCATCACTACCTCTCTTCGTATGGGACTGACCACGCCACGTTTCTAAAATAACAGGTTCTCTCAACCCACAGGTCGTCGCACTGGTTTCTTCTTGAAAAACCTTTTATTTCTCTCAAAAGCAATCGATTCGGATCAGGTCCATCAATCAAATCACCAAGGGATCAGATGACCAGAATGTATCGAAACCGACAGTCACTTGCCTGACTCGATCATTCAAGCCTCAATGCCGTTTCCACGACAGCAATCACCAGTCTTCTCTGGAACCTAACGCACCAACTGCGAGACCAAGTTTGGCAAATGACCCAAGAGAACAATCCTGCCAACTGTTGAGGGACAATTAAACCCACGACACCACTCAATGCCTTGCGTTACGTTGGATCAGCGTCATCGAGTTGCTCAAAGAGCCGACAGCTTGGAAATCACCTTGATAGACCTTACAAATGAACCAACACCAGACAGTCAACACGATGACCATGGTGTCGCCACCAACGTTGACCATGGTGTCGCCACCAACCTTGACCATGACGACGGAGTCCTCGACCTCGCCACGCACGTCCCCAGATCAACCATCAAGACCACAAATCGCAATACCTGAGATTCTGAACCTTCAGGACATCAATCCTTTGAACCGGACTGATAGATGGCAGGATTGAGGGACGGGTCGTTGTACATTTTCATCTGCCGATAGGTCCGGTGTTGCTTTTGGCCCGCGAAGAGGTCATCCAAGAGCTGCTGAAGTGAGTTTGAGAGATCAGCATGCTGCTGCTCGCACAGAGCGATACGATCTTCCACCTTCTGGCGATGTTCCTTATCGGCCCCATCGCGATCCAACTGCTCGCGATAGTGGAAAAGCCGCAGTGACATGATCGAGAGCCGATCAATCGCACTTCCAGCTGTTTCGGTATTGATCGGAGCATCCACCGCCGCCACAACCTTGACTGACGTCAAATGATCCGTGATCGCATCATCGACTTGCTCAATCATGTCATTGCGAGCCTGATTCAGACCGTCGATCGCCCGCTTCACGCCGGCAATCTCCTCATCAGACGCGGAGGGACTTCTCGCGGTGTCCTCCTCGTGCCAAAGTCGGAAATTGTGCTCGTGCTGCTGACATACCAATTTTTTAATCCCATCATAGGGATTCAAGATCGGCTCTCGATGCCAACGAGCAACCGCCTCAATCTGAAGTTGAGTGAGTTGCTCGACAGAGGGGAATTCGGATTGAGTCATCTGAATCAAACTTCTTTTTCTTCGATCCAATTCATCATTTTTCGCAGGCCGAGACCGATCTGCTCAACACCGTGCTGACGCTCTCGTCGTCGAGTAGCCTTGAAGAACGGTGCGCCACCACGATTCTCGAGAATCCAGTTGCGGGCGAAAGTTCCGTTTTGAATCTCGGTAAGAACCCGCTTCATCTCCGCCTTGGTTTCGTCGGTGATGATGCGTGGTCCAGTGACATAGTCACCATACTCAGCGGTGTTACTGATGCTGTACCGCATATAGCTTAAACCACCCTGATAAAGCAAATCCACAATCAACTTCAACTCGTGCATGCATTCAAAATATGCCATTTCCGGCTGGTAGCCCGCTTCAACCAAAGTGTCGAAACCTGCCTTGACCAATTCGCTGACACCGCCACAAAGGACGACTTGTTCGCCGAACAGATCCGTCTCAGTTTCTTCCGCGAAGGTGGTTTCAATGACGCCACCGCGGGTTCCACCAATTCCCTTTGCATAGGCAAGCCCAATTTGTTTGGTGGACTCAGCCGAATTATCACCCAGAGCGATCAGGCAGGGCACACCACCGCCTTTTTCATACTCACTGCGAACGAGGTGACCGGGCCCCTTCGGAGCCACGAGCAACGCGTCAATTCCGGCGGGTGGAGTAATTTGCTCGAAGTGGATGTTGAATCCGTGTGAGCACATCAGCACATTGCCGGGCGATAGGTTATCCCGAATTTCATTGCGGAAAATGTCAGCTTGCACTTCATCGGGCAGGAGAAGGTTGACCACATCCGCTGCCTTGGTGGCATCAGCAATTGACATTGGCTCGAAGCCGTGAGAAACAGCGAGATCATAATTAGCCGATCCCGCTCGCTGACCTATCACGACTTCACACCCGCTGTCTCGAAGGTTTTGAGCCTGAGCATGCCCCTGCGAGCCATAACCGAGGATCGCGACGGTCTTGCCTTTTAAGTGTGATAGGTCCGCATCGTTTTCGTAGTAGATCGTCGCAGCCATGAACGTTTGCTTTCTCAAATGGAAGGGCGTGAATGTTTGAATAATTCGTCGGCTCAACGGAGAGCCAACGCGATGGTTCTGTTCTCAAGGCAACCACAGTCCTTTGCAGTTGTGACTTGCAACACTTTAGGTATCAGCAGATTGATCATCGATGTCGAAGCTGCGAGTCATCGCAATTCGACCAGTCCTGACAAGCTCAGTGATTCCGTAAGCACGCATACGTTCGATAAACGCTTGCACCTTGTTCTCCCGACCACTGATCTCGACGATGATTTCCTTGGGACCCACATCAACTATTTTTGCACGGAAGATGTCAACCAACTCTCGGATCTCGCTTCGTTTACTTCCAGCTGGTGCTTGAACTCGCATCAATAAGAGATCTCGTTCAACAAAATGTTGACTGCTAATATCAAGCACTCGCACAACCGTGACGATTTTCTCTAGCTGCTTACCAACCTGATCCAATACATGATCATCACCGACGACAACAAAAGTCATTCGGGAAAGTTGAGGGTTTTCAGTTTCACCAACGGCGAGAGAATCAATATTGAAGCCACGTGAGGCCAGCATTCCGGATACATGAGCGAGGACTCCGGGTACATTTTGCACCAGAGCAGAAATCACGTGCCGTTGTTCAGTTTGGGTCATCAGGAGTGGCCGATGGGAAGCGAGGACAGCAAATAGTTTCGGAAATGGGAACTTGTCCGAGGACGCATGATAATTTTGGTGCATAAATCCAACAAGGGCTGCGAGTTGCGACTCGTTCCACAACCGCAAAACAGAGGACAGAATCGGCCTTCTTGGCCTCCAAACCGCCGCAAGAAGGTCAAACTTGGAGGACTAGGCCGACAAAATCGATCAGTAATCCTCAATCTGACCGTACGAAATAATCGAAGGCCCCAAGTCCTTGGGCGTTGGCACGGTCCTTGGGCGTTGGCACGGTCCTCTCTTTGGTCCCCGTAACTCTCTTGAGGCACGACTATTCATGGACATTTCTGGTCCTTAGGCATTTCTGGTCCTTCGGCATTTCTGGAACCCTGAGAGTTCGTCACTCAATCTGTCGATCGTTGATCGTCGCTCTGTGCGGCAAGTCCCATCAAGAATCGCGGGTAGATGCACCCAAAAAGCCTAATTTGCTGTCCAACCGAGGGCATTCGCCTCTACCGATCTCCCGATGCAACGCCTCGGAAATAAGCTGACCAATCCAACCAATGATTTGATCAACTCAATGGGAGGTCGGAAAGGCAATGGCTGGAACGAGTAGCGAATCCTCCATCCAAGTCGTTACCGAAATGTCAGGCAGCCACTGGAAATAGCCGCCATGGGCCGATCTGGCTAGCCAACAACCTGAACCTCTCTTGGCCACTTCTCAGATAGCGGATTTGGTCCCAAATACCGTATTTCACCAAGACTCACGACCAGGGATGCTTCAAATCACCCCCAGTGATCAATTGCCAACAAATCTTTTGGCACCAGATGAAACTCGAAAGATTTCCTGATTCATCAGCAAAGCAACGCGATGAGTAATTCGTTGAACAGGACCTTCCGCAAGGCTGATCGTAGCTTTGGTGAGAAAACTGCAGCCAGAAAGCAAAATCCCCCAAGCAATCTTTGGCGAAAGCTGTAAAACTGAGCTCTTCTCGCTCCCTCTTTTGGAATCGACGCATTGAATTTCCGAATCGATTTGCCGGCTTACCGCGGTCCAATCGACCTGCTTCTCTATTTGGTTAGACGCCATGAGGTGAATTTAGCGGAGATGCCGATTTCAAAAATCGTCCAACAGTACCTCGACTATATCGAAGTATTGAAAGAATTGGACCTTGGAGAAGTCGGAGACTTTGTTGATCTCGCGAGCACCTTGGTCGAGATTAAAAGCCAAGCGGTGCTTCCAAAAATAGACGAGGACGAAAGTGAAGAACAGGAAATCGTTGACTCGAAGGATGAACTGATTGAACGTCTTCTTCAATACAAAGAAATCCGAGATGCCGCTGCCGTTCTGGATGAAATGGGAACGCGTTGGCAACAAAGATACGAACGAATGAGCGACGACCTGCCGGCCCGTCGCCTTGATTTGGGTGACCAGCCGCTCGCAGATCTGGAGATATGGGACTTAGTTAGCGCATTTGGCCGCATCATGCGTGAAGCATCAGGTCCCCCTGCAACTGATGTGATCTATGACGACACGCCGATCCATATTTACATGAAGCGAATCCATCACCGCTTACAGGACGATGAGCGAGTACCGCTAATGGACCTCGTCAGCGGTGGAATCCACAAGTCCTCGCTAATTGGTTGGTTCTTGGCAACGCTGGAATTGACACGACACCATGGCGCCGCGGTGGAACAAGATAAATCCGGAGATATCTATGTCGTCCGTACCGGCGAATACTCAGGAGATTTAAACGTCAACGAAGTTGACAACTACGATGCTGGGGAGTTCAAGGCGGTCAATATGCCGGGGCAACCGCGATAAGATCCGTCAATGCGATCCTCCAACCCACCTCACCTGAAAGCAACAAAACGTTATCTTACCGTCGACAACGACACACGTTATCCATTTTGACAGCTCGGATCACCGCAACACGTCAAGCCACCGTATTCCTGTTGGAGAACGCGGAAAGAAGCAAAAGCAGTCCATTTCCTGCTTTGCCTCAAAGAACGGCTTTGCCTCAAAGAACGGATCCTGAGTAGAAAACCTTGTCCTAGACCTCGAAGTTGCGGATACACAAAACGCCCCTCCCTCGCTAGCCAGATCACCGCCTTAGATCGAGTTGATCGCGAAATCAATGTTGGTAAAAAACGCGCCCATTCTTAGTCACCTCCACGATGGCCTGACCATCGAGGGCTACTCGCGCGCCGCAGTGCAAACCTGCTGGCGTGTCAACGAACTAAAACTTCTTTTTGACGTGGGGATCCAACCCTGGGATTTCATGGGAATCCCCACAGCATTCATCACGCATTCTCATCTCGACCATATTGCGGCTTTGCCGGCCTATGTTTCGCGACGCCGACTAATGAAAATGGATCCCCCCGTGATCTACCTTCCCGACTCGGCGGTCGACGCGGCCTGGGACATGCTGCAAACCTTCCGAAAATTAGATCGAGGTGCAATGCCCTGCGAACTGATCGGCCTGCTACCCGGCGACGAAATCAAGATTGGACGCGAGTATGTGGTCACCGCACTTCCAACCAAACACACAATCGACTCAGTTGGCTTTGTCGTGCATCACCGTCGACACAAGTTGAAACCCGAGTACCACGAACTCGACGGACCAAGCATCAAAGCATTGAAACTGGCGGGGAAAGCAATTACGGATGAAACGAGAATTCCGATCGTAGCCTACACCGGAGACACTTCTCCGAAAGGTCTTGATGACAATCCCGTTTTTTTCGAAGCGAAAATACTCATTAGCGAAATGACGTTTGTAGCACCCGAACATCGCAAAGAAAAAATCCATAAACATGGACACATGCACGTCGATGATTATCGTGCAAGACAAGACCGATTTCAAAATGAACTCATTATCGCCAGTCATCTCAGCACACGTTACAACGCGACTCAAGTCAAGCGTTTTGTCGCAAAAGCATTGCCGGACGGAATTGGTGGACGCCTCAAACTATGGATTTAATCGAGGCCAGTCCGATTGATGGATGGATGACTCCTGAATCGGCATACATTCACGTACCGTTCTGCCGACACCGATGTGGTTACTGCAACTTTAGTGTCGTCGCCAACCGAGATGAATTAATTGAACGTTACTTGATTGCACTCGAGAAGGAACTTCGAACACTACAGCGACCAACTCTTCGTACTCTGTTTGTTGGCGGTGGCACACCCACTCATCTGTCGGATAGCGACACTGACAAACTATTTCAGGTGATTCTGAATCACTTCGACTTGGATTCATCGACTGAATTCAGCGTCGAAGCCAACCCCGAGGATATCAACGCCAACCGACTTCACCAGCTGAAAGACTTTGGTGTCAATCGTATCAGTCTCGGCGTGCAATCCTTTCATCCGAAAAAGCTGCAGGTTCTCGAACGAGGTCACTCCAAGCGGACCGCCATCGATGCAATCTTGCTATCAGCAAGTCTGATTCCAAATGTTTCGCTCGATCTAATCTTTGGAGCGCCCGAGGAAACAACTGCCCAGTGGGAAGCGGATTTGCGCACCGCATTGTCTTTGCCGATCCAACATCTTTCAACCTATGCATTGACCTACGAAAAAGGCACCCGTTTCTGGAACCAACTCAATCGCGGAACGCTGACCAAAACGGATGAACAAGACGAAGTGGAGATGTACGAGACCACCATTAGGCTGTGTGAAGAAAACCAATTTCATCACTACGAAGTTTCAAATTTCTGCAAAACCGGAGCGAACTGTCGGCACAACATGGCCTATTGGAACGGGGAAGGCTGGTTTGCTGCGGGTCCCGGCGCTGCTCGGTTTGTCGAGGGAGTACGTGAAGTTAACCATCGCAGCACCTCCACCTACCTGCGTCGGATGGAACAAAACCTGTCGCCCAAAGCAGAAAGTGAGTCGATCAGTTTAATTCAATACGCAAAAGAAAGAGCAGCTTTTGGCGTTCGCCTGATTGATGGATTTGATCTGGATCTTATCACCCAACAGGTTGGATTCGACGTCACGGCTTTGTGCTCAGAGGCGATCGAAAAATCAATACAGGATCAACTGGTGACATTTCAAAATGGACAAATTCAACTGACAAAAAAAGGAATCCTGTTTGCCGACACCGTCGCTTCAAGACTCCTCAGCTAAGGCCGCTAATTGGGCTGCCTTCTTGAACTCCTGACTTGAAAGATCCTTTGTTTCAAAAGGATCTGTTTCGAGATTAAACAATGCAGCCTTTTTTTCCGGTGGCTTGACCCACTTCCAGGGCCCCTTTCTGACAGCTTGCCAGGATTTGCGTCCTAACTCCTGATGCGCACCCGTTTTCCACACCAACGTGCGTTCGGCAAATCGTTGAGTCGCTACGGCATCAAATAGAACGGGCGAAAGGTCCACACCATCGGTTGCGTTTACCGGATAGCCCATCATTGCCCCAAAAGTGGCGAACCAATCAACCGCGCACGCGACTTCATTCGAAACGCTGGCTGCCCGGACCCTGCCAGGCCAACGGACAATACACGGCACTCTCAAACCGCCTTCGTAAAGCGTTGCTTTTGAACCCCGATAGGGCAGATTCGAACCTCCGAAATCAGGATCGCCACCATGGTCAGTCATGAATACAACAAGCGTGTTTTCTCGAAGTCCAAGCTGGTCAATCTTACTCAGGACCCGCCCGATTCCCTCATCCATCCCAATTACCTTCGCGGCAAATGCTTTGCGCAGCGGATCTGAAATACCTCGAACCCGTTCCAGATCAGAAGCCTTCGGCTGCATCACGTTTTCGGTTCGGTTCTTCGCTGCATCCCAACCCTTTCCAAAATGCGGGGCGTTATAAGAAAGATGAAGATAGAACGGTTGCCCTGATGCTGAACAGCTTTCAAGCTGTTCGATTGCCTCGTCGGTGATCACATCCGTTGCGTAACCCGCTGGACGATCAAGATGTTCTCCCCGATACCAATCTGGCTGATTCCCGTAATCAAGTCGAAAAAAATCAATGCACCCGCCAGTGTGACCAAAGAACGAATCGAAGCCATGCTTGGTAGGCCAAAAGATTTTTCGCCCATGACCAAGATGCCACTTACCAACCAAGGACGTGTGATAACCAAGCTGGCCAAGCCGTTCAACGTAGGTTGTTTCACCTGATCGAATCCCTCGATCAAGATCCTCCTCAGCCAAAAACATCAAGGCTCCGGTCAACTGGTCAACCGAGCGATGTGCGTAACGCCCCGTAAATAGGCCATATCGGGACGGCGTGCAGATGCTACTTGCAGCGTAAAACTGGGTGAACCGCATCCCCTCTCGAGCCAACTGATCCAACGCTGGTGTTGGAATTTCACTGCCGTAGCACCCCACATCTGCCATCCCCTGATCATCACTAAAAATGACCACGAGATTGGGGCGGATACGTGCCGAATCCTCTCCCATTAGGTTCCAAGTTGGCTGACTCAATGCAAGCATCAGCAGCAACGTGGTCAACGAGTGAACACCAAAGATTCGAACCATCTGACCATCAACCAAAATGAAGAATGTTCATGAGAAAAATCGATATCCGATGCCGCTGGCTGCCAAATCCGATGCCGCTGGCTGCCAATGGGCTAGAAACGCCCACTGTTGTGCATATTCAACTACCTACCTGACTCGAAGCCCTCAGACGAAAGAGGGAAAGATCCTACCAAACATTGCCCTGCAGCAATGCTGGCGAGGCGATCCAGCAATCGGCATCTCCGATTAGTTAACTTTTAACGGTTAAGGGAAAAAGTTCAATTCTACTGATTAAATGGACGATGACGAACGTAACGATTCGTTTTGATCATTGAACTGAGGTCGCTAGCAATGCTATCGGTGTATCGCCTTGAAATACTCCTAGCTGGAACCCTGATTATCTTATCAGGTGGTTGCAGGTTGAGCTCGCCCTCATGTGATCTAGCTCGCGGCCCAATCATGTTCGGGGCGCCTTGCGGAAGCTGCAAAGGCTGTGGCGAGACGGATATCGACCATTGGATCAATCATCCACCTAGTCGCATTAAAGAGGTCCCTGGGTGTGACCATTGCGATAGCGGCTGCAACAGTTGTCGCCCAATTCGGTCGAGCTTGGAACGTGTACTGGGGCATGGGGCACAAACAAAACTGCGTCACCCCTGCGACTCTTCTGAGGCAATCTGTGGCATGGAAGCATCAGGTAACTGCAATGGTTGTGCCAAATGCGGTCCACAAGAAATCGCTTGTGGAGTCGAGGAGGTGACCTGTGGTCTTCATGAAACGACTCGCGGAATCACAATCGTTCGTTCACCCAGCACTCATTTCCATTCAACACAACCCACCGAACGTCTCGATCGCCAGCCGACTTCAGCAGAACCAATCAGAAAAGCCGCTACCGTCCGCGGGAACTATCCGTTGGACACCCCGAGAATTTATAAAAACCGATCCAATCCCCAACACAACTCATCCCCAGCTAGGCTCTAAGCTGAACCGCCCTAGGTGATCTCCCGTGGCTGAACGGTCGAAAAATCGAGCCATTGATCGCAATCCCAATTATGACTGAAAGATACCATTCGACAGCCTAAAACGGAGAATCGCCAAGGATGATCGTCAAAGACGTCTTACCCAAGCATCAATCACGAAGGATAGTTCCACGCAGCGGCATGAACAGGTAAGCACGGGGAACTGTCCAAAGACAAAGGCACCGATTCAGCGTTCAATTCAGGGTGAATCGGTGCGGAACCAACTCAATTGACGTCTCAACATCGTGCATTCAGTGTAGAATGTGATGTGCCCTGCGAGGCGTCCGAGGGAAAACCATCAAATCACTGCGACTGAATAAAACTCTTCGCACGCAGAATTCGGCGAGTCGAAGCAAGACATCCACTGTTGAATCCCAATCGTCGCGTCCAACCTGATAAGCGATTTAATCAAACTATCCCCATTGGACATCTGAAACAGGGCTGACATGCCCGAGCCACTTCAATTCCACCTCCTACCCCTGACCGCCGCTGACTTCCATGAGTGATATGACACCCGAGCAATTCGCACAACGCGTTTCTGACTTTGGTATAGCGGAGCGTCAAGCAATTGACAAAGCGGTGAACGAGCTAGGTACCGGCGAACACTCTCTCGAAGACGCAATCAAGGTCTTTCAGGCGAGGGGTCTGATCACGACCTTGCAAACAGATAAAATCCTGAAGGGTGATCGCACCGGCTACTATTACGGTGACTATAAAGTCCTCTACATGATCGGTGCTGGTACATTCGCCCGAGTCTATCGTGCCGAGAAGGATGGTAAGGTCTACGCCGTCAAAGTCCTTCGGAAACGCTTCCGAGATCAGGTCCAAGAACTAGAGCAATTCCTTCGTGAAGGACGAATGGGCTTGAACCTTCGCCATCCGAACATCGTTAGTATCATTGACGTGGTTGCGGACCAACGGAATCCCTTCTTGGTCATGGAATTCGTCGAAGGTCAAACGCTGCGAGAACTAGTGAAGGTCCGCGGCAACCTGCCTTCCGATCTTGCTTTAAAATTGATGAACGGTATTTCCTCAGGCTTGGCCCATGCCGCATCGCTAGGTATTGCACACCGTGACCTCAAACTTTCCAACGTGCTTATTTCTGCTGACGGAAAAGCAAAGCTGGTTGACTTTGGATTGGCGGCCTTATCCGATCGTAACAACCCAGAAAAAGTGGCGGATTGTCCCAACGTCAGGGCGATTGACTACGCTGCTCTCGAGCGAGGAACCGGCGTACGAAAAGATGATCCCCGCAGTGACATCTACTTTGCCGGGAATATGCTTTACCACATGATCGCCGGGCAGCCAGCGTTAACAGAAACACGTGACCGATTGCAACGACTTAACGTCACGCGTTTTCAAGAGGTCATGCCTCTTCATGAACGCATGCCTGACGCGCATAGTGCAGCCACGCAAGTGGTCAGTCGTTGCTTGGAATTTAGTCCAGAAAAGCGAATTCAGACCGCGGCGCAACTGAACGCCGAGGTGAAAACCGCAATTGAAAAAATTGAAGCTGGACCACGAGTCCGTTCGGAAAATACGAATCAGGTCGATGGCTATGAAGACGAGGGTACCCCAAACGTCGAAGGGCAGGGTTATGTCGTCATGCTGGTGGAGTCGAAAGCCACTTTGCAAAACGCAATTCGAGAACGCTTAAAATCGCGAGGTTACCGAGTCTTAGTCATCTCTGATCCCAACCGTGCCTTATCTCGATTCGCGCCAATTGATGACCCGCCCGCCGATTGCGTCATCTTTAGTGCGGCCGAACTTGGAAGCCTGGCAATGGATGCACACAACCAATTTGCCGCTGATGAACACACCGCTGAAATACCCTCAATCCTGCTCGTCGATCGAAGGCAAACCACCATCATCAAAGGGGCAAGACGTGGACCCAATCGCACCTTACTCGCCTTACCTCTGAAGGTTCGAGAACTGCGAGCAACGTTACTTCAGGCGCTTTCAGGTATTGAGAAAAGAGAGATTGGCAGCTTCTGAGATCTTCTTCGATGTCACCGAGCATCTAGTGACCACGAACCAAGATTAACCAAAGGGATCTGCTTGATCACGACGATGGAGTGATCCCACCGGAAATGGACACGATGAAAGATCTTCGGGACGAGTGAAAGAAAGAGGCGACTAGCGGAGTCGAACCGCTGTGGCCTGATTTGCAATCAGGTGCCTCACCACTCGGCCAAGTCGCCGGGTTGATCTTGAAAAGAAAGGTGATGAGCGGATTCGAACCGCTGACAAGCTGATTTGCAATCAGCCCCCTTAGACCACTCGGGCACATCACCATCTGCCATCACTGACATGTGTCAAAAGGTATCGGCTTAGATCGCATCCGTCTATAACATTTCTCGCACTTAGAACGATCAGATAATAGAAAACCTGGAGGGTTAAGACTTCAAGCAGCCAAAGGCCTCAGGTTTAACGGGTCGGCAAAGAACGACAATTCCAACGTTGAAAGACCGCTAAGCCTCGGTAAATTCCCTTGTCATTCGCCAAGAAAAAAATAAAACACGAGCGAGTGATGACTCTAGAATTAAAACTCGACCGACACAGGTGCAACCTGAAAATAAGCAAGGAAATGCAGTCTCGAAAGCCCCCCCAAGTGATCGCGACTCACGATAATCGACCCGCAAGCCAGCGGACGAGAATCGAGTCGACCACAAGAACTTGGCGTTCAGATCAAACCCGACAGATAATTGATGAGATACGTTGGCCCCTCGTCCCTCTTGTAGTCCGTGAATGCCAGTAACATGACATGCGGCCGTCGCACCGTAATATCTGCCGCATCGATGATTCTGTTGACACCGAAGCTTAACCCATCCCAATTAATTCAAGACTGGCCACCTCGATCGCCAGCAGTCCCAACTTCGGTATAAAACCAGTACCAATGAAACGTTTACTCACGAGCCTCCTTTTTCTTACCTGCTCTCTGCACCTTGCTCTTGGACAACTGGTCCGTCAGGCCGAGACACTCGAAATGCAACTGAAAAGCGCTTCGCCAGAGAAATTGGCTGCGATCGCGAGAGAAAGAGGCAACGCGAAACGGGGTGCGATCCTTTTCTACACCTCTTCGGCTGGTTGCGACTCATGCCATCAGCCAAATAACTCAGTGCCTCTTGGACCAGACTTGGCCAAGATTGGAAAAGTCAGCGATGTCCATCTAATCGAATCGCTGACTCATCCGTCAAAATTTATTCGTGAGGGGTTTTCGAGCGAAACCATTTTGACCGACGACGGACTCACCATCACGGGAATGCTATCAGAAGAATCTCCCGAAGAAATTCGGTTACGGCCACTCGTCGACTTAGAGAGAATCGTGACCATTCCCAAGAGTGACATTGTTGGCCGCAAACAGAATAGCAAGTCGATGATGCCCGAGGGCCTCCTGTCCACTTTGATGGAACAGCGCGACTTCATGGACCTAGTTAAATACCTCCTCGAGATCACGGAAGGCGGACCGAAGGTTGCCAAAGAACTCTATCCTGCTAAAGAATCGTTACTCTCTACTGATGACACTGCAAATCTTGACCATGCCGGCATCATCAAAAAGCTGCGCAGCCGGGATTTCGAAGCAGGAAAGGGTATCTTTCAAGGGTATTGCTTTGGGTGTCACGGACGCGATGGTGATCACCCCTCGATGCAGGCTGCGAGAGCATTCGGAATTGATCAATTAAAGTTCGGATCTGATCCTTACTCAATGTTCAAGACACTTTCTTTCGGGAATGGCTTGATGTCTGCAACAAGACATTTGACGCCTCACGAACGTTATCAGGTGATTCATTACGTTCGTGAAGAGTTCATGAAATCAAAAAATCCTGATTACTTTGAAATCACGGACAAGTATCTCGAAGATCTTCCCACTGGCGAGCGGCAAGGGAATGAACGCCCGAAGCTGACCCGAAATTTCAAACCAGCTTTGGGGTCGCAATTACGAAGGGATTTTAGCAGCGTGTTAACGATTCCTCTTGATGACTACACAATCGCTTACAACCTACACACCATGGACCCGGCTGCGATTTGGAAAGGTGGCTTCTTGGACCTGAGTCAAACGCAACACGCTAGAGACCGGGGTGAAGGAACCGCAAATCCGAAAGGGCTGCAGCTCAGCAATTTCCAGTCTTGGAAATGGGGCCATGATGAAAAAATTGACTACGACAAAAGTGACTTGCTTCCCCGAGGCCCAATGCCGACGGATTGGATGAATTACCATGGATATTATCGGCACGATGATCATGTCATCCTCCACTACGACATTGATCAACGCAACATCCTTGAAATGCCTCGTCCCTCGCCACATGGCCTGACCCAACATTTAACCATTCACGGCGGAAACGCACTCAAGCTTCGGATCGCTGGTGGTGTCGATGACTCACGAACGACGGCCGACCTCTGGATTAATGACAAACAACCGCAACGGGTGCAACTCAAAGACGACATCCTTCTCCATGCGTCTTCAACTGCCATACCAACCGATGGCAAGCAATCAACCGTTCATTGCCTAATCCACGGGCAAACTCGGGGACTGACTTTTGAAATCGATGCCGATCAACAAATCATCCTCTCAATCCCTCAAGAGGAAAAAACTCGAAATCTAACGATCACTCGATTCATCGTTGACTCGGGAAATCATGACTCCGTCAACCTTGACGTCGCAAGCGAGGAAACTCTCAACCTGAACGAACTAATAAAAGGCGGAGACGCCCTGTGGCCCGAGACCCTCAAGACAACCGGTTTTCTTGGATTAGAGAAAAACGGATATGCGGTGGACACACTGACACTCCCCGACAGCAATCCATGGAACACTTGGTTTCGCACCTCCGCTCTCGATTTCTTCTCTGATGGCCGTATGGCAGTGGCAAATTATGGTGGTGACATCTGGATCGTTTCCGGAGTTGACCAAGATCTAAAGAGTCTCCAATGGAAGCGTTTTGCGAGCGGTCTCTATGAGCCGTTCGGCCTAAGAATCGTTGATGATCAGATCTACGTGACCTGCAAAGACCGTTTAGTCAGACTACATGATTTCAATGCGGACAATGAAGCTGATTACTATGAGAGCTTCGCTGCAGACCCGGATGTTTCGGTCAACTTCCACGCGTTCAATTTTGATTTACAAACCGACGAGGAGGGGAATTTTTATTACGCGAAAAGTGGCCATGGAAGTGACTCAGCATTACCCGGCACGATCTACAAAATCTCCCGAGATGGACAACAACGTCAGGTCTTCAGCACCGGATTCCGTACGCCTAACGGCCTTGGCATGATGCCCGGCAATCGTCTCGTGGGAAGCGATAATCAAGGGCAATGGATGCCCGCGTCAAAGATTAATCTCTTGAAGAAAAATCACTTCTATGGATGGGTTCCAAACTATTCAATACCGGGAATGTGGGAACCCGATGGTGGCGAAATAAAAATCAACGACATCATTCCTCCAACATCATTTGAACCACCGATTGTTTGGATGCCGCAGGAATTTGACAATTCATCTGGTGGACAACTTTGGGTCAGCGACAAACGTTTTGGGCCACTATCCAATCACCTGCTGCACACAAGTTTTGGAAAAGGCTGGATGTCATACCTGATGACACAACAGGTTGAAGACACGCTCCAAGGCGCGATCGTACGGTTGCCACTCAATTTTCGAACCGGTGTGATGCGAGCGCGTGTCAACCCAACGGATGGCCAAGTCTATGCAACTGGACTTCAAGGATGGAACGGTGGTGGAAGAGTGGGATTGCAAGACAACGGGATCCAGCGTCTTCGGTACACAGGTGATGAAACGCTCACGCTGATTGACTGCAAGGTCTTTACCGGACGAATCCAACTGCGTTTTAACCTGCCATTAGATCCGGAGACTTCTTCTAACCCCATGTCCTATCTGATTCACCACTGGAATTACCGATGGCAAAAATCATATGGTTCAGCACAGTATCGCCCATCCGATGGCGAGCGAGGAACCGAGTCGCTTAGCGTGAAATCAGCTCTCATTTCAGAGAAAAACACCTGTGTGACTTTAAACATTCCCAAGCTCGTCCCGGTGGACCAACTGCATCTTAAAATGAAATTCACGCAGAAAGGCGGTTTATCTTTTGAAGAGGAGGTCTATTGGACCATCCATCAGATCCCCGATTCAGCAAGATAAAGCCAGCCGGGCGGATTCATCAATTACCTTCTGCCTGCCTAGTCGAAGCGGTCACACAGCAAGCGTACGATCATTGACCAAGCTAATGTTTATCAGACTTGAAACAGGTGAATCAATGACTTTGACATGTACCGGATCGCGTCCTGCCGAAACCAAAAGACCGATGGATTCGGCTTAGTTCAGATCGACTCCCTACCGGTTTCCACTTCGCAAATGCAAACCCTAGACCACCCAATATTTTGGAGATCACAAACGGCGAGTAAAGTGAAACCACAATGATCCAATTCGCAAAAGACCGGGATGATCAACCTGCAACACAAATCGGGAATTCTGAGCGATCTTATGAGTTCGCCACAACTAGGGCGTTTTTGCCACTTCTTTGCGCAATAAATGGAAGGGATAGATGCCAGAGGAATGACCGTCGCTGAATCGGATTCGATAGGCATAACCGCCCACCGGCTCCATCGCTTCGATACGAAGTGGCGCGGCTTCCGCCTTACTCAGGACAGGCAGCGCCAATAACGCCGAGCCACTTTCTTTTTCTTGGTCGTTCACTTTACCGCGTTCTTTTTCCCGACAAGTGGCGCAAGGACAAACACCGCGAAGCTCGGCGGTGGTCCAACGATCCTCACGATCATCGTCCCAACGAATCACGATGCCATTGTCCCCAACACGGCGCAACTCGGTTGGTGACCCAATCGAGTTGCGAATCTCTTCGCCAGTACCATCTGGAAGTGACATCAAAAAAACCTGCTTGAGTGTAGATCCGTAAAACTAGTCAAGGTGAAATTCGTTGATCGACAAATCGCTTGGATTTAGCCTCAAAGGACGGCAACGTTCCTGATGGAACCGAGTTCACGACGACTCTTAACGCCAAACGGTCCCTGAACAAATTTGACAAAACGATGGCCTCATCCTCCGACGCTTCAACTTGCAATTCTAATTGATCCATCTCATTGACTTTGGTCGCAATCATTCGAAATTCCTCGGTGGTCAGCACCTCTCTAACAATTGCTTCAATGCTGCTGGGGAAAACATTGACTCCCCGTACAACAAGCATGTCATCAGAACGCCCCAACACGCCTCCGTCTAGCCACAGAAACGGAGAAGCTTGATCGTGAACACGCAACGGCCGAACAATATCTCCCGTTCTATAACGAATGACGGGGCCTCCAACACGTCCCAGACTGGTCAGCACTAATTCACCCTCCTGGCCATCATCAACGGGGATTCCCCTGGGGTGATCGACATTAATATTCAACACCTCGGCAATAAATTCAGTTTCAATGACGTGGATCCCCCCTCCATCCGAACTGCCAAAGCCCCAAGCACCCACCTCACTCGCCCCGCAATGGTCAATCACCTTTGCCCCCCAGCCCTCCTCCAGTCGACTTCTAATTGATGCGACAGATCCCCCGGGTTCGCCGGCAACAATGATTCGGCGAATCGCCGTCTGCTGCAAATCCAACGCAAGTTTCTTTGCCACCGCCAAAAGATGCAAAGCATAGGTTGGAGTGCAACAAAGCACGGTGCAGTGCTGATCGAAAATCATACGAATTCTGTTTTCGGTCGATAACCCTCCGCCGGGAACCACCAACGCTCCCCGTTTGACGAGAGCATCATTTGCGGTCCAAAAACCTATGAATGGACCAAATGAAAACGCCATCATGGCAACATCCGCATTCGTTACCTCTCCAGCATCGAGAACATAGTCCCAACAACGCAACCACCAATCCCAATCATCAGCAGTGTCCAACACCGCCATGGGAAAACCCTTGGTGCCGCTCGTCTGATGGAACCGCGTGTAACAATTGATCCCCAGATCAAACTGTTTCCCAGGCGAACAATTTCCTGTAGAAAGCAACTCGGATTTCTCAAGGATTGGCAGCTCCAAGAGATCGCTTAACCGATTCACCACTGGGGTCTTGTCGTCAAATCTTTGCCTGTAAAACGGTCGCTTGGAGACTTCTTTCAGCAGCGAATTCAAGCGAAGCAGTTGATGCCCCTCCAGAGATCCCCGCGACCAAACCGCATCCGACTTGTGAGAAGTTTCCAAATTTCTGTCTCTCGGTTGATTTAAAACCATAAAGAATTCAAGAACGTGAATTACCGCTTACCAGTCTAACAAAACACTCGTGAATGATCCCTGCTGCTTGAAAAACATCGAGTTCAACTTACAAACCGCTACCTAGGCTTTCACCGGATCAGTCGGTATTTTGGTGCAAACACCAATACGTTTCACCGGTTTTCCTATGTGCAATTCGAAGCAACCTGACTACGACGAGTTTCCTGAGCAAGGACGGCTCGCCGGAATTGATTACGGCACCGTCCGCATTGGAATCTCGATTTGCGATCCGGATCGAATTCTAGCCAGCCCGCTGGAGGTCCACCCTGCTGCAAATTGGCGAGAGGATGGCGACTACTTCCGTGAATTGGTTCGTCTGGAAAAAATAGCCGGCTTCATTGTTGGACTCCCGATTCACTGTGACGGGGGAGAGAGTCAAAAGAGCATCGAGTGCCGAGGCTTCGCAAAATGGCTTGCCGATGAAACCCAGATCCCTGTCCGCCTATTTGATGAGCGTTTTACGACGGCGGATGCGAAGCAGCGAATGCTCGCCGGTGGCTACACGAGAGGAAAAGAGAAAAAACGAATTGACGCAGTCGCTGCCCTAGTACTGCTCGAATCTTTCATGGAAGCTTGTCGATACCGTCAAACGATAGTTGGGGAATCAATACGTAATGTGCCAGAAGGCGGTGAGAGCTTGGACTGATAACTTCGCCGAGGTCGTCAAACCCTTTCCGCAATAAGAAGTCCCCCCAGCCTTCATCGTCGACGAGATTGGCTCGTCGACGTGGACCTAGGAGGTATCGCTACCTTTACTCAGCAAATACATCACAGAGCTTTGCTGAGAATGACGCAGAAAGTGAGTCGGCAAGTTCAGGCTCCCTTTCCACTAGGCTGCGGGACCGGTCAACGTGTCGAGTAAATCATGCATACGTCGTTCTGCCTCGAGACGGCGTTTTGCCCGCTCCTGATTCGACCACTGCGACTGAATCAAATGAACTCGTCGAGCAATCTCTAAATCAGACATCGCTGTCTCTTTTTGCGACGAAAGAGTGTCCGGTAGTGAAGAAATTTGCTTGATTGCGTTGAACATGGCCCTTATTCCTCTCATAAAACAGGGAAAGTGATCGTTTACCGTAAAAGCAAGCCAAAAGCGACTCGCACGATCCCTTACAGTGCAACCCCCGTGCCAATCGACACAACTGTCAAAAAAGAAAAGGCTTGAACCGCTATTGCCAAATTTTCGACACGAGGAGTTCAGCAACCAAACAGACAACGAACGCTCATTGAAAATCGGCTCGGGTCGCCCAAACAAACGATTTCAAGGGCTCTCTTCAGCCCGAGATGCCGGTCATTGAGACCTCACAAGCAGTTTCGCGGAATTCGAAATGAAATCCTGCAGCACAACGCTCACCCGGATCCGGAATCAAGCGAATCTGCAAAAGATTGAAAATCTTGCAATCGGCGATCTGGTAACTGCAAAACCTGCAAATCGGATAGCGAGCCACCTGCGATCGCCTCACACAATTCACACCAGGTGGAACGCCTGCAATTCCCATGTAATTCGCAGTATCGAATCACTCCAGACGCGTCGTAAAGAATTCCATAAACCTCATCAACCTTCGGCTCGCGCATCCAAGCAAAGGAACCGTCCAATTCGAAAAAGAGCCCTGGGAGGTTTTCCAGCCTTTGCTGGGCGGACTCAAAACTCGAATCGATTGGCCCCTGCTCAGGTCCATAGAGATAAACGCGGAACGCCGCTGACAAAGGTAAACTCCTTATTCAGAAAGGATCTAGACCATCCACCCGATCTCCAAAGCTGAACGGGCGGCAAACCGCCACAAACGCAAGTAGCGGTTTGCGATCAAGATGTACCCATGAGCTCTTTGATGGGACGCCCATGGTCAACAATGGGAGTGGGTCGACCGTTCAAGTCATCGATAAAGACCTTTGTGGCATCGATACCAAGGTGGTGGTAGATCGTCGCCAGAAAATCACCAGCGTTACAATGTCGCTGAATGACATCTTCGCCACGTCGATCGGTTGCCCCGATACATTGCCCTGGTGTGATGCCGCCACCTGCCCACAAATTACTGAAGGCGCGCGGCCAATGATCGCGACCCGGCTGTTTGGTTCCCGCAGCGGCACTCGCATTACCCGCGCCGGTGCTTGGTTGATAATTTACCTTGGGTGTTCGGCCAAACTCACCGGTGACAACCACCAAGACTCGTTTATCAAGTCCTCGTTCATAGAGGTCTTCAATCAGTGCCGTTACGGCCTGATCATAAGCGTCAGCTCGAAAACGCATCGCATCAAACACATGGTGATTGACAGCATGGTCGTCCCAATTATTCACCCGACCGCAGAGCGGTCCTCGCAAACTCGTCGTCAGCACCTCAACGCCGGCTTCCACCAATCGACGGGCCATCAGCAGTTGCTGCCCCCAACTGTTGCGTCCGTAGCGGTCGCGCGTCCGATCATCCTCCTTGGTCAAATCAAAAGCTTGCTTGGTCTTGGGATTAGTCAATAAGGTCAACGCCTGAGTCTCAAACTGATCCAACGCATCCATTTCACCATAAACATCAAAGGCACGTTGCAAGTTGTCCAGGTTCTTTCTTAACTCAACGCGTCGGTTGATCCGATTCATCTCACGCTGATCGGAAAGACCAATATTGGGAACATTAAAATTGGGAAGGCTTGGATCACCAACAACCGAAAACGGGGCGTAAGCATCTCCCAGATATGCAGGTCCGTTGTAAGTCGTTGGCGGGTTCACACCAACGTATCGCGGCAACGGATGTGATCGATGTCCGGCTTGCGACCTCAAATAGTTCGCAACTGACATCCAGTCCGGCAGTTTGGGTTTTGGCTTGTCTCTGGTATCAGGATCACCCGAAAGCATTTGCATCGAACCTGCTGGATGCCCTGCAGCAGTCTGATGCATGGAACGTAATACCGTGAATTTATCGGCGATGGCAGCCTGACGAGGTAGCAATTCAGAGAAATGCACGCCACTCATCTTGGTTGGAATTGTACGGAACGGTCCGCGATACTCACTTTCAGCCGTCGGCTTTGGATCATAGGTATCGATGTGCGAACAGCCGCCTGGTTTCCAGACCATGATGACCGCAGTGGGCTCCTTACCGCCCGTTCCCTCATTAGAATTCTCGGCTCTCAATCGAAGCATGCCGGGCAAACTAAGACTCGCAAAACCGGCCAACCCCAATCGCAAAAACCCTCTACGCTGCTCATTCGCGGGGCCGGGACACACTTTCAATGATGATGCGTGAAATGGATCACTCATGGCTTATCTCCGGGAAGAACGCGGATCTGAATCGGCTCGGACACCACAATGTCCACGATATCCTTTGGCTTCGCTTGATCGGTCGCCTGGGTCACTCGCTTCTCGGCCTTAGCAACCATGGCCTTGATCTCAGTGAGCGACTTTTTCTTCTGATTGACGAGGTCCGTTATTTCGGACTTTTCCTCTTCAGTGGCCGTTGCTAGCTGTTTCTCTGCCTCAAGAACTTGATTTTGCAGGTCTGCTTGATTGGTACTCAGATCTGCCAAAAGCTTTTCTGCCTCCAATACCGCATCAACGTAATAGCGATACTTTGCAACAGCGCCACCGTAGAATGCGATGGTGTGATCGCCGGCCTCTGGTTTGAGCGTAGCAAGGTCCAGTACAGCCTCTGAATGATCGACGTCCAGCGGTATCTCGATTGAGAATTTTTCAAAACCTTTTCCGAGCGTCTTGGCGGTCATCACTGCACCGGAAAACTCTGACCGTTTCAGGTGAACGAGAGGAAGCGTCAATTTCTCACCCTGCCTCACTTCCCAAACCTTTTTCTCTCTCGTTGAAATGGTGACCGGGGCAAAAGACGATCCACTCACCGAAACCAAAACCTTCTGCAGTAATCGCGGTGCCGGAATCTCCTGCCAATGGTCACGCACCGGCCACGCCATTGATGCCAGTCGACCACGTCGTTGAACCTCTTTCCCCTCAACCAGGGCTCGACCCACGAAGGAAGCCTCACGGTGACCAGCAGGTGCACCCTCGTCCGCAGTCAGCAGGATCACCCCGCGACTTTCTCCCTCCGCGATAGTAATTCCGCTTGCCGTCACCCCATCAGGCAATTCGTCAAGAGAAAGGTCTATCGGTCCGGTGAAACCATCTCGACGCAGCACGACCACCTCAATCGGCATGGTGGATCCATTTCGCAGTGCCAGGGGCTTGGAAACCGCGTTTCGATCACCGTTGCGAAGTCCCATATGCATTGCCCAACCAACCAGGGAAAAGTCAGGTGCCGCCTCTCGAACAATTAAACGATAAACATTGCGTGGGTCATTACGCGTTCCTCCAAACAGATCGACCACCCTCAACACATAGGATCCGTCTTCAGGAATTGTTAACTCACCCAGTACATCCGGCGATCCGGCGTTGTACGGCGGCCCGTCGTAGGCGTAGTGGTTGGTCGAAACCTTGATGGGGCTTGCGATATCATTTAACTCCAGAACATCTTCGTAACCGAGTTGTTCACCATCGCTAGTCACGCGTTGCACCAGTACCGCAACGTCGGTCGGTCGCCCCATTCTCTCTGACCCAACTTCTATCCACCAAGACTGACCTTTCTTGGCTTCAAATTCATAAAGGTCCACGTCAGCAGCCTCAGCAAAGGCACCACCCAAATCACAAGGAAGTGTTATTTGCTGGGCTTGCTTAAATTGATTGTTGGGTTCCTGTTCGCTGATGGATGGACTCGCAGGCAATCCATCCGGGGGCCAAGAAAAAGCATTGACCGCCGAAACGCTTTCTGGAATCGCCGCCAGAATTTCCGATGTTGCCTCTCGTAATCGCAAGCGAAAGAAAAACTCCGGTCCGCCCTTGAAAGTCAACTCGTGTACCTTGATCAGGTACTGACCAGTTTCTGGTGCAACGAATTCAATCCGATCACCACGTCGCTCAACAACCAAATCGCGTCCTTGGTCATCAGCGATGATTAAAACCGCGTTTAATTTTGATTCAATCGATTTCGCTGCGCAATCAACCAGCAAATGCTGGCCTTTCTGACACGCAAATCGGTAATAGCAAACGGATCTCGCGGGCATGTAAGCGTTGCAGACTGAAGGCACCGTTAATTGCAGTGGTTCCTCTTGCGAAGAACTTGGAACCTCCTGAGTGACTTCAGGCAAACTTGAGAGAGTGAAGGCCCGTGGTGAAGAGATTCCCAGTCGTGTCTTCACTCTTGCCTCGACCATTCCAGCAACACAGTCCTCGGGAACAGTGACTAGAAAGCGATCAGCATCCACCGTTCCATCCTCACCGGTCACTGGCTGGACAATGATTTTAGGATCGGAGAAAAACAATTCCCGGGAACCGTCAAGGTATTGCCCCGATATTTTCAATTCAACCGTTTTTCCAATGGTGGCCCCCATGGGCATTGTTGTCATCAATCTCGGCATCGGCAAAATAACCGACTGCGCCTGAACTCGAAAACTGCGGGACTCATAGAACGGAACAATCACGATAGAAAGCATCAAGCTGGAAATCCAAACGCCCTGCTTGAAGCGACACCCCAAGATGAACAATCGCGACAGTTTCAACACCGTCTTTTCGAACATTGAGTGGATCATTGCTGAAGCTTTCCAGTTCCAAAGCATTAATTGAACGTAGTTTAAAAATAACAATCGCTACCAAAATCAAGAATCAAGCCGATGCTTCTAAAAAAACAAACACCCTGCATCATCGGACCACAATTCAGTGAATAAAAGGTCAACGCAACGAAAGCTGACAACACTAATATCAAATCACGAACCAAACTCATTGAGGCATGAAAACAGATCTCGCCCCCAAGGACAAAAACACAACCTAGTGATTATATAAAAACTCTTTCGTGTTGATTAAAGCCCATAGCAAATCTTGGAAATTCTCAACTCGCGATACCGTCTCGCTGAGCGGTTTCCCATCATCATCAACGCGAACCCCTGAAAAATATGCGACTGCCGTTTCCAGCTCCTCGTTCGTTGCATCACGAGAAAAGGCAAGACGATACATCTCATTTATCATGTCCTGCAGCGGACGCTCTTCATCAGACAGTCGCTTAGCCGTTCCGTCACTCGCACTCAATTTTGCACGAACGTCAGAGGCGTTAATCAGATGTAAACTCTGAGCCAAACTCGCTGCCTCAACCCGTTCACACTCGCAAACACTTTGATTCTCTGGCCTTCCGAACACCCGAAGAAAAGGCGATGACTTGTTGTAACTATTATCCGGGAGTGAAATCGCCCTTGTGCCGGGTGGCAAGTTTGCAAAACTCGTCGTACCGCCCGTTAAATCATCAATTGAATCGAGTAACACTTCTGCCTGCAAACGTCGCGGGTAATACCTTGAATAGTTCTGCAGGTCCACTCGGTTGTGCTCGTTGGGTGTCGAACTCAACTGGTACGTGGCTGAGGTGGTGATTGTCTTCACCAGTTTTTTCAAGTCATAACCACTGGTGACAAAGGATTCAGCAAGAGCACTCAAAAGCTCAGGATTTGACGGTGGATTGGTGTCGCGAATATCGTCTTCAGGCTCTATCAGTCCTCGACCTAGAAAATGCTTCCAATAACGATTGACCAAGGACTTCGCAAAATAATCGTTGTCAGAACTGCCCAGCCAACTAGCAAGTCGCAGACGCGGGTCCTCCTCTGGACGAATCAGGCCCACCTCCTCCCCTAATGCTGATGGAGCGATGAGTTTGCCCGTTTTTAAATTCTTTGCTTCAGCCAATCCTCGCTGATGAAAAATCATATCTTCGCCGCGTGTTCCCGTTGGCTTACGTCCAACCCGTGTAAAGAAAGCGGTCAGTCCATAGTAGTCATCTTGGCTCCATTTCTCGAAGGGATGATGGTGACATTGAGCACACTGCATTCTTACACCCAGAAAAAGCTGAGCTACATCCTCCATCTGCTGCTTTGGTTCTTTCACTCGCTTGTACCAGGCAACCGCTGGATTAGCGATCACCGTTCCAGTTGCAGCAAGCAACTCGCGAACCAATTGATCGTAGGGAAGATTGGACAACAGACTGTCTCGAACCCACGCGTGAAACGCAAAATTCGACGTGATATCACTGGCTTCGTCACGTCGATTCTTTAACAAAGCGGTCCACTTATTCGCAAAAAAATCAGCATAGTGTGGACTCCGCAACAATTCGTCAATGCATTGCTCGCGCCGGTCAGGGTCTTCATTACTCAGAAATTGATCCAACTCGCTTTGAGTCGGTAACCGCCCCGCAATGTCCAAGGTGACACGCCGGATGAAAGTTGAATCATCGCATGTCTCTGACGGCGGAATCCCCAATCGGTTTAGATTCGCAAAAACATGTGCGTCAACAAAATGATTCGTGGGGATGGGAGATTCCACCGAAACGCCCAAGGGAATTGCTCCACGATAAACCGCCACCTTGCTCTGATAGCGAACCATGATGGAAACATTACCGGGCAGATCATGAGCTTTAACGGCCCCCCGATCATCTACCTCGGCAAGAGCGACCTGATTGGATTCATATAACGCCAAATCCGTCACAGATCGCACCGTACCGTCGCTGTAATAAGCCGTTGCTTGCAGTTGCTCATTACCACCTCGTATCAAAGTACCTTGCGATGGAACCACCTCGATACGTTCCAACTCCGCAATCAACCCTCGGTCCCACGAAGTGCCTTGTGCAATCCAGTCACGAAGCACGCGATAACCGTCAGAGTCGCGTGCTAGTCGCACGCCGCCACCATGTGGAACAGCACCAGTTGCCTTTCGCAGTAAGAGGCTTTGATCCGGAGCCGCGGGAAACAACCGCCTGCCTCTGCCCTCGTTGACGAGGTGGTCATAGTCTTCTGCTGGCTCAAAACCTAAAAGTGATAATTCGAAACCATTCTGGCCGCCGCCAGCCTTTGCGTGACAAACACCCGCATTGCATCCCGCTTTGGTGAGAACAGGAACAACGTCATTTTGGAAATTGACCCCATTCAACTCAGCTCCGTCGATGGCACCACCGTCAGGCATGACCAGCACGACGTAGACCAGAAGAAACAACAAGATCCTGACATGGCGAACCATCAGGGTGTAGCTTGCAAAAACAGCGACCATCGGATTAAAAAAAACATGATCGGCAGCCCCTGGCGTTTTGCCCTGCGATACATGCCATAAGATGCCGGGGTAAGAAAAACGCTTGATGACGGAATCACTGGGTGGCATCACTTGACTAACCAATTCGGTAAGGAACTCAAGATTTCCATTCATCGCACAACATTCATCGGTGACTGATATCGCGAGGGCCAATCGCTGCGACTGACAATCTGACCCCTCAGCGTTGGTGCAACCCACCTAGTTTACTGCCCGTGGAAACAAGCGTCCACTTTGCAGTCAGAAAACGGGGTACATCAATAAACCGATCGTAGCGATTCTCCGGGCTGTCGCTAAACAAGCAATAGGTCAGGGACACAATAATCTGGCGAGCGTTAACCGCAGGAAACACTGGATTCTTAGCTGGAAACCCAAAAAAACCGCGTGCACACACTCCGAGGAGTTGAGCACGCGGTTCTAAGCAAAATGAATCAGGGCCAGTCGTGCAGCCCTGATATCATGCAATCTCTCACGGCACTTTCTGGATCCAAGGCACAACCATGTGATCCCAACTGTTTAATTGTCGGATCCCGGACGACGGGGGATGTCACCGCCAGGACGCTGACCGGGTCCACCGGGACGCTGGCCGGGTCCACGAGCACCGCCGGGACCATTTCCACCACGAGCACCAGCTCCTCCGGCCTCCCTCACTCGCGACATCATATTTTCGAATTCCTCCCGCGAAATTGCAGCATCACTGTTCTGGTCGATCTGACTGAGACGTCCGGCCATCCTTTCAGGGATTTCGTCTCCCTTCAGCATTCCATCATCATTTGCATCACGTTCCCCAAACATGCGTTCCATGAACCCAGCTCGACCTTCTGGTCCGCGACCTTCTGGACCATTGGCATCCCGACCCCGGTCACCGCGAGCTTGTGTGTTCCCGCGGAATCCCATGCCCGGACGAAGTTCGTCACCACTTAACTTTCCATCACCGTTTCGATCCGCTTTCTTCAAAGAGGCTGAAGCGTTCTCGATCTCTGACTTCGAAATGACACCATCACGATCGGTATCCAACGCAGCAAGCACAGGGATCATTCGAGTCAACATTGCGGGCGACATTCCCGATTCGCGATTACCAAACCCTGGACCACCTCCGCGTGCACCAGTGTTTCCTGGTCCGCCAGGTCGAAATCCGCCAGGACGAAAACCTTGAGCTTCAGGTCGCCCACCCTCAGGTCGTCCGCCTTCTGGTCGTCCACCGTCTGGCCGTCCGCCTTCTGGTCGTCCAGCACCAGGCCGACCGCCTTCGCGGCCCCTCTCGGCTGCGCCTCGATCTTGACGCCCACTGGCATCCCCACGATCGGCATCCCCACGTCGGGCATCTCCATCACGGGTCTCTCTGCCCGGTTCACCACGTCCCTGACCTCTTCCCCGATCCCCTTGCGCATTGGCGACTTGAAAAGTGATCAAAGCACCGAAAATGAAGGATCCTCGCACCGCGTTTAAGAGAAGTCTCATGAAACAAACCTCGATTAGATTTCAAAGGGAATGGCAAGATGCCGGAAAACGCAAGCCGCTAGTAGAAACCAAAGCATGGGAGACACCCCCATCACCCAGCGGACTTCTAACTGGTTTCTTGTCCATCATCACTCGATGGACAAGAAACGCCAACAAAAAAGACGGTTCCACTCCACCACTAGCGAACGTCGCAATGTTGCAGACAGACAAGCAAAATTCATTCAATGAACAAATCTCAAGTCGCGAATCACCAAGAATCAGGTGTGCATGACTCCTTCACTGAATTTCAGTTGTGCAGTGGAAGAACACCAATTTAAGGTGCGAAGTTTCGGAATTTCTGCACTTTTCCCCCCATTCCCTCCCCATCGCTTCATGCAAATGGTTTGCAAGAGAGAGAAAAATGCCCCCCATGGTCACATACCCAAAAGGTGGACCTTACAACGGATCCGCCTTTTGTAATTCCCTTTTGTAATTCAAGAGACTGAGCTCATATTCAAAGCAAGCATCGTGTCATCCGAGACCCAAAATGGACAACTCGGCCGGACGCCTCGACGCAAAACCTGATCCCTGACATGAAAAGCAACCTTCCCGTAACGTCCTAGACCGGGATAAAAACCTCGCCAGCAAAGAGTGGTCAACCCAGATGACAGAGGCAACATGACCCCCATAAGGATCGCCAACTGACTTACCCACAACCACTTCCAGAGTAGCAAACGCTCTTGAATCATTCAGATTTCACCGACTCAGTGACAATCCAATTCCAATGAGGTGGCTATTGAATGACGGGGCACACATCAAACCATTCACGACCTTGATCCAGCATCCAAGCTGAGATTTCCTCAGGCCCCCACTGACCGGTGACGTATCGATGCAAATCTGGCGCGGCCGGACTGTCCCACGCTGCAATGATTGGATCGATGATTCCCCAAGCCAGTTCCACCTCATCACTGCGTGCAAACAGACTGGCGTCTCCATTAAAAGAATCGAGCAACAGACGCTGGTAAGCATCTGGCAGGTCAGCAACGCCTGATATTTTTTGAAAGCTGAAATCCAGGGTACTTGTACGAGTCTTCATCTCGGAATCAGGCACCTTGGTTTCAAAGTGTAATTGAATCCCCTCAGCTGGCTGTACTTGAATAACAAGTCGGTTACCCAAAGGTTCTCGCGTCTTATCACCGAACAGGATATGCGGCACTTGCTTGAACTGAATCACAATCTGTGTGGTTCGACATGACATACCCTTACCGCTTCGCAAATAAAATGGCACATCTTTCCATCGCCAGTTATCACAATACAGTTTCAACGCGGCGAACGTGGCCGTCTGACTTCCTTTCGGAACACCTTCCTCTTCGAGATATCCCTCGTACTGGCCCCGCATGGTTTGCGAGGCAAAGTCACCGCCAGCCATTCGACGAACACAATGAAGCACTTTCACTTTTTCGTCTCGGACCAAGCTCGCATCGTACCTTGCCGGCGGCTCCATCGCCGTGATCATCATCAATTGCAGCAGATGATTTTGAAACATGTCGCGAAGAATTCCTGACTCGTCATAATACCCACCTCGACGACCAACCACCACTTCTTCGGCCACTGTGATTTGAACATGATCCACGAACTGCCGATTCCAGATTGGCTCAAAAATACTGTTAGCAAACCGAAGAGCAAAAATATTCTGAACCGTCTCTTTGCCCAAGTAATGATCGATTCGATAGATCTGATCCTCTCGAAACACCTCGTGAATTGACTCGTTCAATCGTTTCGCCGAGGGCAAATCCGTACCAAACGGTTTCTCGATAATGACTCGCCGATACCCTCGACGATCGTCGGCTAACCCGGCAGCTCCAAGCTGCTGGATTGCCTCGGCGTAAAGCTGTGGCATTGTCGAGAGATAATAGACCCGACCAGAATCAGGTCCCGGCTCGATCTTTGAGAGCAAATCGGCCAATGCCCTGAAGGAATCGGCATCGGTGATGTCACCAGGCTGATAATAAATCTGCTTCGCAAACTCTCCCCAGGCAATCGCATTAAACTGGTCGCCAGTGAATTCCCTTGTAGTCTCACAAAGCATTTCTCGCCAACGATCGTGGCTGTAAGGGCTTCTTGATACCCCAATGACTCGGGCCCCCTTGGGTAGACGCCCCTTCATGAACAATTGAAACAAAGCTGGAATAAGCTTTCGACTCGTTAAGTCACCCGACGCGCCAAAAATAACAATGGTCTCAGACATTCCAGCCGTTGCCTCGAATCATGGGTCTTTGCACATCTCGCTTCAAACTGTGCGTCTTCTCTGTATCCTAGAGAAACCGGTGCTGCACGACGAGGCCAGCACCCAGAAAGAATCCCGTTACCAGTCAACAGCCCCTCACGCAGGTAGTCGATCCACCCATTCACTGACATTGAAAATCCATGCCTATACACCGTCAACTGTCAGAGAACGATGCCTCTGCAAAACTCTTTTGAAGCTTTGAATCAGTTCAGAAGATTGCCGCGACATCACGGGGTGAATTGAGAATGTCCGGATGGAACGGAAAACGACTGACGCAAAAATATATCCATTCCCTGAGCAAGCACTGCTTTGACTTCACGGTTGACAATCAACCTCAGACGTCACAATCTCGCACTTGATTCCAAGGCATCTTCGCCAACATTGTCCCCATCATGCACGAGTCAGTAATCCCGGCGAACATAAGACCAGCACCCACAAAGGCCGACAACGCGATGAAACTTTCATTCACAAAGAATCCAAGGACGGCGCCCGAGAAAACGAGAAATCCGGCGGTGATCCGAACCTGCCTTTCCAATGAGATTGCTTTCTTACCTCGGTTGACAGGAAAACTCGCTGCATCCCACGCTAGCACACCACCCTCAACATTGACCACTTTCTCGTAACCCGCCTCGATGAACTTTTCACACGCTTTGCCACCACGTGTCCCAGAACGGCAAATCATATAAAGCGGAATAGCCTCCGCGTCTCCGAGCGACCCAATAACGGCTTCGGGGTCCAAGGTATCAAGTGGAATATTTTTGGAACCGGCAACATGCATCTCGCGAAATTCCACCGGTGTTCGAACATCAATCAATTCGATGTCGCAATTCGCTGATTTTGCCGCCAAAGCCTCGGGTGTAATCGTTTCCACTCTTCTTTACCTCTCTAGGTCTTTCTTACAAAAAACACGTATCGATCACCCGGAGGCAATCGAAATCAAAATATTGACACTCAGCGTTATCCCAACCATGCAAAACATGACTTAATCATTCGAAAGCGATCCATGACTCCCGTCTTCCCTTGTGCCCCCGCGTTGAATATTTGACCCCAGTTCATGCTGCAGGCCGTCGATGATAACGCAATCCTCTTCGGCAACACCCTTGGAACCAGGCCTCCGTTAACTTCAGTCCAGTCAAGCACTTGAAAAGAAAACACACACCCGTCTGGCTCACTGAACAAAAAACTGAACTGATGTAACAAACGCGAACACTCCAACCCAGCATCATTAAGCCCCGAACCGGCAGCCCCGAACCGGCAGTCCCGAACCGGCAGTCCCGAACCGGCAGTCCCGAACCGGCAGTCCCGAACCGGCAGTCCCGAACCGGCAGTCGTCATTGCACCATGGGTGCAATTTACAGACAGAAGCGATGGAACATTCCGAGGTCGCACCGGTGCCGGGGTGAACTAAGATCCTCTGCTACCCACTCGATCACCTCAACGCCTTCAATCGGCGTGTCATCTCATTTGCTTTTTCCACCACACCTGACTTCCCAAGCTTACCATGTCATCGCATCGAGAAGCTACGATAATGGTAGCCGATTCTATTGCCTACCGTCATTTCCTCGGCGAGTTTCGTGAAGCAGCGAGTCGCTTGTGTCTCTTCGATTTGTGTGAATCCAACCAAAACACCTGCGTTTGAAAACGCATTAAAATCTCGCAGTTCTCATTGCTAAATCAACTATCTCCAAAAAGCTCACAACACGGTTGCCACTAGCTAAAACCCAGCGCCGTGTCTGCCAGCACCGATAATGTTGAAACTCACCTGGATCCCCGTTGCCGTCGCTGAGAAACGATTGGCTTCGAAGAAAAAACGAACGACACTCCAAAACAATCAACCGACCCAACAGTAACAGATGGCAATCGAACACATGACCCGATTTTTTCAGTACGCGGCGATAGCCAATATGATGCTCTCCCTTTCCTGTGTTCAAAATACGTTTGGTACCGAACCGGTAATGGATGTTTCGGCTTCCGAGTTATTCGAGACTCGAATCATGCCAATCTTTCGTTCACCGAAACCCTCCAGTTGTATTCAATGCCACCTCGCCTCCGTTGATCTCAAAGATTACATCTTGCCGAGCCATGAGAAAACATTTCACGCTCTCAAGAACGCCAATCTGATTAACATCGAAAAACCGGCAGATTCCAAGATACTTTCGTTGATCAAAATGGGCGAGAAAGATGGCAACCTTTCAGCAAAGCGTTTGCACGAAAAAATGAGACTTGCGGAATACCACGCTTTTGCGAGCTGGATCGAAGCCTGCTGCAAGACACCGGAGTTGCTTCAATCGGGGCAAACCATATCAAACACGAACAACGCGTCAGAAGATGTCTCGGCGATTGGCTCATCGAGCCCCCTTGAAATCATTTGGCATGCCAGGAAAAGTCGACTTGTCGAATCATTTGCGAGAAACATCTGGTCACAACGCATGCGTTGCTTCCCGTGCCACACTCCTGATGAAATCAACCCTCAAAACCCAAAGCACGAAAAAGCCTCCCAGCGACATCAAGAACTCGTCTCCAAGCATGGAGCAAAAATGAATCTATTTGAGGCGTCACCCGAAAAAACTCTTGATCGTTGGATTGCATCCAGTCGACGCAAACACAGTAAACACCTGCCCTTGATCAACCTCGAATCACCATCGGATAGCTTGATTCTTTTAAAGCCCATCTCGAGAGTCCCAACCAAGAATGATGCCGGAACACTGGGCCCCGCATCCTCAATCCCTCCGGTCTCGCACATGGGCGGGATCAAAATGCACCGTCATGATCAATCCTACAAAGCGATGATCCTCTGGATTAAGGATTATGCGGCAGTGGTTGGCAATCGGTACACCCAAGTCGAGCACCTTCCAACTGACAACTGGATTCCGACTCAAAGCGTTTTGCGAATGTCCAACCTTCCCACGGATCTGGAAGTTGGTACGCCGGTGCAATTATTTATCTACCAGAAGGGTCAACCACGAACCAAGCCTCTCGCATTCACCCAAGGCCTAACAACACCGCGAGGATTCGCCAATGGCACTCTATCGCTCATCCGTTCAAATATTTCCGCCGTTGAACTCGATGGTGATGGGCAAAGAGCCGAGCACGCCAATCTAAAAAACGACATTGCCCGCGAGACCACGACGCCCGTTAATCAAAGCGAAATCAAAACCGCCCTACCACAGGGAAAATATGTGATCGAAGCCTACATTGATCGATCAAAAAAAATAGAACATTCGCCAACCGCTTTTCTCGATCGCACAGACTATGTTGGGGAAATCATCGTCGAAACAGATTGGAAAACAGGATTTCCTGACGCAACAATCTTCTCAGCACAAAAACTCACGCGATCAAAAGATCCGTGATCACTGAGAATGAGCCGTTCCTAGCGAGTCGACAACAGCTCACACGAACAAGCTTCTTACGGACAGTCAGTTTGAGACCGATCGCGTCTCCGCAGACAACGGCAACAAGTTCAATCACAACTCGTCATAAAATCATCACCCTCGCATCCCCAATATTCAAAACGCTCGATGCTGAACCCGACTTACCCTTTTTATTTAGCTGGCAAACCTATCTCAGCGGGCGATACGCTACCGGTCATCGACAAGTATTCACTCAAGGCAGCCACACACGTTTACCTTGCGAGCGGCGAAGAGATTGACGCGGGAATTGCTGCGGCAAACCAAGCTCGTGAACCGATGCGTCGACTTCGCCCCTACGAGAGGAAAAAAATCCTAGAGCACTGCGTCGCAAAATTCCGTGACCGATTCGATGAACTGGCCATGTCTCTGTGCATCGAGGCGGGCAAACCAATTCGCGACGCCAAGGGCGAAGTCAATCGCCTAATCGACACCTTTCAAATCGCTGCGGAAGAATCTGTTCGGATTGGTGGCGAAGTCATGAATCTCGAAGTATCGGAAAGAGCCCGGGGATATCGCGGGATGTACCAGAAGGTACCCATCGGCACCTGCTCTTTCATCTCACCATTCAATTTCCCACTCAATCTTGCGGCCCACAAAATTGCCCCGGCCATCGCCGCAGGATGCCCATTTGTTTTAAAACCGGCCAGCAAAACACCAATCGGCGCATTACTTATCGGCGAAATCCTTACCGAGACGGAACTACCTAGCGGTGCCTTTTCAATCCTTCCTTGTCATCGCAATGAAGCAAGTGCTTTCATCACTGATGAACGAATCAAGCTACTTAGTTTTACAGGTTCACCTGACGTTGGATGGGAATTAAAAACACGAGCCGGAAAAAAGAAGGTCGTCCTGGAACTCGGAGGAAATGCGGCTTGCGTCGTTGACAAGGGTGTTGACCTCGATGACACAGTTGAACGAATCCTGATCGGCGCCTTCTATCAGTCAGGGCAAAGCTGCATCAGTGTGCAACGCCTAATCATCCACGAAAGCATTTACGAGGAAATCAAAACTCGACTCATCAATCGCGCTCAGGAATTGATCTGTGGCGACCCCAAAAATGAAGCAACATTCATCGGGCCAATGATTTCGGAAAACGATGCGATCAGACTAGAACACTGGGTTGCAAATGCAATTTCCATGGGTGGAAAGCTCTTATGCGGAGGCCGTCGCTCCGGCGCAATTTTCAATGCAACACTTCTCGAAGAGGTACCGAGAAATGCTGAAATCTACTCAAAGGAAGCATTCGGACCCATCGCTGTCCTAAGTAAGTTTCAGGAGTTCGATGAGGCGATCAAGGAAGTCAATGACAGCCAATTTGGCTTACAGGCTGGTGTCTTCACTCGTGATATCTATCACATCCAACAGGCGTGGGATGAAATGGAGGTGGGCGGAGTGATCATCGGGGATGTTCCATCGTGGCGAGTGGATCACATGCCATACGGCGGTGTCAAAGATAGCGGCCTCGGCCGAGAAGGCGTTCGGTTCGCCATCGAGGAAATGTCAGAGGTTCGCAACCTGGTCATACGGACACCCTGAACTGCAATCGCTCTTCCACTTCTCTCACGGACATGGAAAACCGCTCACCCTAGGCAGATTGATCTTGGCAATCTTACCCCGCTAACTTGGCACGCTAACTACCTCTGCAACGGCAACCAGTGAATCCAAGATCGTGAGCTTCACGAACCCACTCGGCAGGCCCCAAGGATGAAGCCCCAGAATGTTCAAACGAGAATGTCCAAACCGCGCCCAAGAGCCCAACCCTCACCACTGACCTTTTGCAATACTCCCCGCCCCCTCCCCAGACGCTCTCCTTTGCTTCGCGACTCTCGCGAAAACCGGCCGTGAATCCCCCAGTTCTAATCGCGGAGTGCCTCCCCGTGCTCTCGACTAACCATCAACGCGAATCCCCTTAAAAAAATTGGGTTTTAACCCACAGACACCATACTAGACTTGGTGCTCAACACTATTTGAGAAAATAAAACATGCCTAAAACGCACCCATCAAAAACTTAGTTACTTCGGTAATCGTTTGGATTTCATCCAGGGCAACGCAATCGGAACCCACGCATGGCCAACCGTGATCAGCCAAACCGAATCACTGTCAATCACTTTAGATAAATTCCGTTTAATTGATCACAGGACCAAAGCAATCCCCTCGTGACAAGATCCAAATATCGGTCATCGGCAACGGTTGCATTGTTGTGCCCCAAAGTTGTTGCAAAAACCTTTGCACCGCCCTGATAAGCGTTAGTCCAAACGACAACACAATCATCAACTCGTTGCGTGCCGTCTTTTCTGTTAATCACCTGTTTTCCACGGGCGAGCGAAGTGGCAGTCCCCAACAACTTGCCCTCACTGTTGTTGTACAACTCTTCATTAACGGTTTTCCAATCAGCTCCGCGTAGTGGATTGGTAATTTCATGCTTTGCCGAATCAAAGGTGATTTCAATGGGAAGCTGAGGACCATGCCCTGTGGTTTGCAGTCCCGTGAATTCAAACCAAGGGGTGACATCGGGGTAACCCTCGGTCCGATAGCTATGCATTCCACAATGCAGAATGACTGCGGGAACACCAGCCCGATGAGGACTCAAAATGCGATTCACAACGGACAAATCCTTCACTGCCGAAGAACACTCATCGTGAATCACCACATCATAGCCCCTCGCCCAATCTGTTGATTCATAAACCGGGTTCATGTGCCCGGTGCTTTTGTCCGAATCCAAAGCAACGACGACCTCAACATTCGCTCGGGCTTCAATTCCTTCTGAAAGCAGCTTTGATTGAGTTTGGTAATCATGGCAGCACCCTCCCAGCACAAGCAACGCACGAAGGGGTTTTGGCTTAGAATCATCCGCGACGGCCGGTTTGACAGACGCCGTAATCGACAAGAAAGCCAAAGTAATAACCAGCAGGGCATACCGATCTGATCGAATTTGCATTTCGTTGAATCCCACTTGATTTAAAAAGAAACAGACGTTGAACGCCATCAGCAGTGTCCAGTCCCAACACTTGGCTGGACTTACCCATAGGGTACCGGATTCACCTCCCAAATGTTCTTCAGAAGCAACAGCATTGAAACGCCCTCTCAGGGGGAAAGCAAACCGGTCACAAAACACCGCACTGTGGCCTCTCAAACTCATTACCCGCTCAACCCGACTGCCCACTTCCTATACAAACCAAGACGACTCCCAAAATAACGACGGTGACTTTGCATTTTTCCCATGCAAAGGTGAATCCGCTACGAATCAAAATCGCCAGTAATCTGAGTCAAAGCCGTTGCTTGTGATGCAACCTGCCACTTAATCTATCGAGAACATTCTCGGCATAGCGCACCACTGGCCTGTATGACCAGCGTCTTAACGAGTAAAACTCTTAACACAAACCATGAACCGCGGACGACTGCAACTCCAATTCCCCATGTTGGACAATGTGGCTAGCACGCGTTAACGAATCGAAACGTGACGAATTAAATGCTCAGCCCAAAACTCTACAAGAATGGCCATGCGTACGATTTGTTCATGCGAGTCTTTGGCTTTGAGGCCAGCGTTGAACGCTTTCTGAGTCGATTACCCATCACAGTACCGGAAGGTGGCAAAATACTTGACACCGGCTGTGGATCCGGAACGCTTGGAATCCACTTCCTTCAGTCTGGTAACCGAACCAGTCTGCTGTCGACAGACCTCGAACCAAACTTCATTGACGCAGCAAAAAAGAAGGCCAGTCGAAGAGGGATTCGAGCGGACCGAATGAATGTTGGCATCGCTGATATTTCAAGGCCAGATTTGATAACCACTATTGATCAACAAGCCATTACGCTCGAAAAAGAATCGTTTAGCCTGATCTGCATCGGCGCTGTACTTGGTTACGCCAAATCCCCCGAATCGAGTCTGCAATGCCTTGTTGAATTACTCCAACCAGGTGGCTACCTGCTCAATCTAGAGATGTGTGAGACAGCGCTCGGCAAGTATGTTTGCGGTCGATACCATTACCACAACATAAGTCTCGAGCGCATGTCGCAAATCTTAAGAGAAGACTGTGAGGTCACCAGTCACTCAATGAACTGGCAGCATTTCCCCGCCTGCATGACGAGGACAGCAGTGATCGCAAAGAAGAATGCCCCATCGCGGTAACCACCACCACTTGCATTTCAAAAACGACCTCAAATGAACCTCAAATTCATGCCCCAATGACTTATTGATAATAGACAGATCAACTGATCAGACAAATCACTCGAGCATCGCGGGTCATCACAACAGATACAACCCAGCAAATCCCTCAAGCAACCGCCCGATATTGCTTAACCAAAGCGATCCGAACAGCCACCGCTGAGGGAGCCTGCCCAGTTCGACGGTCTCGATATATCGCGTTGAATAATATCGCGTTGAGTAATATCGCGTTGAGTAATTTCTCGAGGTTAATAGCAATCAACATCCAGAACCCACAAACCAGACAGACTGATCACTGCTTGTTTTTCAAAGTGATCATCTGCGGCGCCCTTCTCGCGATGCATTGCGGTCAGCTGATTGCCGAGCAAAACCCTACCAAGCTGGAGCGCAGTGTTCGTATCGGTCAGAACATTTTCCTAGACACAAACCTTTCAGAGCCTAGGGGACAGGGCTGCATCTCATGCCATCGGCCGGAACATGCATTTGCTGACCCGCGTCCGGCATCCTCTGGTGCGGTACAAACCAGAAAGGGGAACCGAAACTCTCCTTCATTAATGTACGCTGCATTGGTGCCACCATTCGCTTTTGACGAATTCTTCACGCCGGACGGCGAAGAAGTCTACGCCTATGAGGGCGGCCTTTTTTGGGATGGCCGGTCGCGTGACATCTTTGAACAGGTCCAGCAGCCATTCTACGATTCCAACGAAATGAATTTAAAGGATGAAAGCCAGCTTGCTGCTCGCATCAGAACCTCTGCCTACGCGAAAGAATTTCGGGATTGGATCGGTGACTCGAGATGGAAAAACGACAAAGAGCTTGCCTACCATAGCTACCTCGCCTTGGTTGACTTCCTGCAAAGCCCCATGTTTCGGCCCTTTGATGCGAAAATCGATGATTTCCTTGACGGACAACCGAATGCCCTGAACGAAATTGAAAGCCGTGGCCTGGCACTCTACACAGGCAAAGCGAATTGCTCAGGTTGCCACCCTCTGAACTCTAACCATTGGGAACAACCACTCTTAAGCGATTTTGGCTACGACAACCTCGGCGTCCCCTCGGTGGGAACCGCAGATCCGGGACTGGGTAACCACACTGGCAACCCGGGCGAAGTCGGACAGTTCCGGTCACCCTCTCTTCGCAATGTTGCACTCACAGCACCCTACATGCACAACGGGTCAATCAAGTCATTGCGAGAGGTGGTTGATTTTTACAACACTCGTGACACCAATCGCAAACGATGGACCAAGACGGACTTTCCGAAGACCGTAAACCGTGACGACCTTGGTGATCTAAAGCTGAGTGACTCAGAAATCGACGAAATCGTCGCATTCCTTCATTGCTTTACAGATCGAAACCTGAAACAGATCAACAAAAAATCGGTGTTTCCGGAGGCTCCCCCGGGAACACCGACCAGCGAGTCAAAAAAACTATTCTTCCCTGTTTGGACTCATCGCCTGCACCCCTGCTATCAGGGATCCACAATCTTCCCAGAAGATAAAACCGAATAAAAAAGGTGAAACCTAAGTGTGAACCACCTGATATAAAAATCTGTGGCGACTCCGAAACAAGACAAAAATGTTGACCAGTTCATCGCCTTCAACAACCCCGCAAAGAAATCTGGTTAACGGTCGCAATCGGACATACCCCCGGCGGCGTTTACAACCAGCACTACGGACCAATCAAGATACAAGCAAACTGCGAGCCCAATAAAAACGAAGCAAAACGGCAGTAAAAACGAAGCAAACTCGCAGTAAAAGCACAGCGTGCAAACATCCGCTAAACTTTTGCATCACCATCGAAATTCGACTCAATCCTTCATCTCAATTCAGACCCATCAAACATGAATCGACATCAAAAGAATCAAACAGAGCGACGAGATTTCCTGAAAGTCTCCGCTGCAGCATGTGCGACGTTCGCGACATTAAATAGCAATCAGGCGAAATCAGAAATCCTGGGCCGTCGGAAACGCGAAGCCTTCCAGATCTCACTCGCTCAATGGACCCTGGTCCGTGAATTACGCAGCGGAAAAATTGACAATCTGGAGTTTGCACAAGTCGCCCATGACCATGGAATCAACGCAATTGAATATGTCAATCAATTCTTCATGGACAAGGCAAATGACCAGACCTACCTGAATCAAATGAAGCAAAGAGCCGATGACGCTGGTGTCACAAGTGTCTTGATCATGTGTGACAACGAAGGCAATCTTGGTGATCCGGACTCAACAAAAAGAACAACTGCCATCGATAATCATCGAAAGTGGATTGATGCGGCAAAGTCACTCGAATGTCACTCCATTCGCGTTAACGCACGCAGCGGTGGCTCCTGGGAGGAACAGGTAAAGCTTGCAGCAGATGGCCTTGCTCGCCTGAGTGAGATTGGTGATAAAAACCAAATCAATGTGATTGTGGAAAACCATGGCGGACTCTCGAGCAATGCTGATTGGCTCGCGGAGGTCATGCAAAAAGTCGACCACCCAAGATGTGGCACGCTTCCAGACACTGGTAACTTCAGGATCAATGGAAATGAAACCTACGACTCCTACAAAGGAGTCGCCAAACTCATGCCTTGGGCGAAAGGGGTGTCCATCAAGGACACCGCTTGGGACGGTGACGGAAACCAGAGCGATCTCGACTTCACTCGCATGATGCAGATTGTCGTTGACGCTGGGTACAACGGGTACTGCGGAATCGAATACGGTGGCTTTGCCGGATTAGACAGTGCGAGGCAGGACCTGGAATCAGCCAGAGAAAACCTTACTTCCCAAAACGGCAACTTCCTCGGCAACCGTCTGCTTCGGCGACTCCAAGAAACCGGGCGGTTGCGAGCTAGATCTCGTCGTTCATGAACTGCCCAAGAAAGTCGTTACTCAATCGAACCAACGGATTGCCATAGAGCGATCCGCGGAGTGCAAGCTCATCCATTGGATGCGAGTAAGACAAACGTAGAATTGAGCGGTGGTGAGCGGTGGTGAGCGGATAAAATCCAGACAGTTGAGTTACCATCCACCCGCAACTCACTGCGCGTCTTCTTCTCCGCAAGCAACAGCCCAACACTCCAACAGCCCATCGCCCCAACACCATGCGACCGCCTCAATGGCCAGCTGGTGCGACGGAAAGCGGATGAAACGCGGGACAGCAAAAGCTATTCCGCGTCTTTTAATAGGCGAAGAAAAAGCGATCTAAAGACTGAGCGTTACGATGCGACCGCCTTCATCGCTTTTTTCGCAACTGCAACGCATTGACGAATGTCTTCGATCGGATCCTTCGGGTTCTCCTCGTACTCAAGCGAAACGGCTCCATCGGAAGGAAAGCCAACAGCTTTGAGCCCACGGAAAACACCTTCGACATCCAGATGCCCTTTCCCCAAGATCACGCCCTCGGTCTTGTCTTGCATCTCTGCAAAATCCTTTAAGTGGATTCCATAGAGACGCCCCTTCAACAAGCGTATGACTTCTGTTGCCCCTTGGCCTGATCGGATGTAGTGACCCAAATCAGCACACGCTCCAATCCGCTCATCATGCCCATCAATCGCAGTCAAAACATCTACCGCCTTGTTGTAACGATGACGTGGACCATGATTGTGAATTGCGACTCGAATATCAAACTCTTTGACCAAGCCATCCAGGTTATCGAAAGAATCAGGATCAGGATCAGCGGTGATCGTTGGAATTCCGAGCTTTTTCGCAAACTCAAATAACTTTCGGTTAGCTGCCGCATCCTTGGTTAGACGATTCACACCATGAGCTGATATGGACATACCCAAATCAGCAACCTTCTTTCGAACCGCGGCAATCTCATCCGAAGAGGCACTGGTTGCCAACATGCCACTGTAGAACTCAACCTGTGCGAAACCTAAATCCGCCGCATGCTGAAGAGCCTGGTCAACGTCAAAACCTCGAAGCGAGTACAACTGAATCCCTAACTTGAATCCGGATTCCTTGGCGGCTAGTGCTGAACTCGTTAAGGACGCCCCGGCGAGCATGGCGGACGAGGCAACTAAGAATTGGCGTCGATTCGATGCGGTCATGGATTTCTCAATGAACATGAAGTTTAAAACAGAAAGTAAATCCCGCTGGTTAGCTGAGGCGCCAACGGAGATGCACAGCAGTCTAACAAAAACCGTGGCGGAGATTACTGACAAGCCACCAAATACAGCCTGCGGGAATCCCGAATCCAAACTTTGGCATCAAGGACATTGAATTACGGAGCGATTCAATGGGTGAGAAGTGGGTGAGAAGTGGTTCCATCACAATACTTATCAACGAGTCGAATCCCGCGAAAGCGGCGCGTCGACCGCAAAAAAGCGGAGAAACCATAGCCAAACCAAACTAGGGCTTATGCACACCACTGACGAGTCTTGAAACAGCATGCTTCGGTACCGCCAACACTGTCCCATGCCGCATTTGATCAGCCGGCATCTGCAGCAAAGGGGATCGATCTACCCAATGCCTTAAATCATCGCTGGTGGCGAGGCAGTAGGAAAACTTGCTTCCTGGCGCGTCCCAATACAGCCACCAAAGGCCACCACGTTTTAGCAAAGAGGGGCCCTCTGCCATACTGTTCACAATTTTGGTTCCAGCACCAACAATTGGCGGCCCAAGTTGCTTACCGAACGGACCTTGCATGGAACCGGCGAAAGCAAGCCTTAGATTCTTGCCTCCCTTTGCCTCGGACATCTCATTCTTAATCACCATGACCCAACGATCATCAGCTTGATCCTCGGTTGAACGATCATCGCAAGCGATAAACGGATCAATCACGCCAATCTCTGGCGATTCTGGTGAATAAAACAAACTAGGTGCACTCCAAGTTACAAAGTCCTTGGTTCGACTCGCATACGATCGATGATCGTAACCATGGGTGTCTTCACTTCCGTCACCATCACGCAATTCCTGCTCAGTCGTCGAACTCCATAACACAAAGAACTCGTCAGCCTGATCATCGTGATGCAATTCAGGTGCCCATGTGTTCCGCACCTTGTCTTCTGCACCCCATAGAACAATCTTTTTAGGTTGGCTCCAGTGAAGCAAGTCCTTTGACCTTGCATAACCAATTGACTGGGAATTCCAGCTGGTTGTCCAAACTAGATGAAACACACCGTCATGAAATAGTATCGAAGGATCTCGCGTCAAACTTTCCTCACCCCAGTCCGGAGCGGGAAGCACGACTTCACCTTGATTGAGCCACTGGAACTTCAAACCATCCTGGCTGGCAGCGAAGTACACACCGGTCTCCCCATTGCCCAAGAAATACGGCAGAAGAAAAACCTCACCGTCAACTGTCGGCAGCTGACGAATCGCCACATCTTGGGAACTCTGATCTTCATCGCCTTTAACTGCAGGCAATGAGCAGAGAATTAAAACAGCCGCGGTGACCAACAACCGAAAGTAATTTGCATTCATCGTTAAAACAAACCGATGCAATCCAGATGAGAATCGAGCCAATAAAAATATGATGCACAGCCTTCCAAGCACCATCTTGGAGGAGAAACCAATCTTTGCTTCATCCTTGGGCAGACTGCAGACAATAGTCTGGCAAGAAACCGCAATAATTTGATCAGATCGTAAACTGATCAAATCGCTACCTAAGTCGGATCCAGCTAGACAAGTCGCAAAAAAATTTCGGAGGCAATGCCCCATTTGCGAACCGCCATGAGCATAACATCCAGTAAACGATCGAGTCATCCAACCGCGAGAAACCATCAATCAACCCCGCAAGTTGCGAACCCTGCAACATGCCGTCATCCGATGAAGGGGTAGAGCCGGAATCACAAAGGGAGCAGGGAAATCGGTGCGGTGTCTCCGTACGCAATCCTGACCGCCGCGTCACAACCATTCAAGGTCGGTGATCTCCAAAGAGAAGCCCGAGGCGTTCCCATTTCCAAGAAGGGCAAACGACCTACGCCAACAGATCCAAGAAGAAAAAGAAGTGAGGGTGCAGGGACTCGAACCCTGGACCAACGGATTAAAAGTCCGTTGCTCTACCAACTGAGCTACACCCTCTCGTGTCGCCTGACCGCAGCAAAAAGCCACGGATAACTCCACGTTAACGATCAAATTACTCGACCGTAATTTATAATTTTGACGAAGCGGGGCGGACAGGATTCGAACCTGCGGAACCAGTTTCCCGGTTCACCGATTTAGCAAACCGGCGCTTTCGACCACTCAGCCACCACCCCTCAAGGACTTCTGATCAGTCGCCTTTGACGGCTTTCGACTGCGCAAACCTAAATGGTCAAGCACAAAATTCAATCTGATATCTATCCTAGTCTCGGCAAGGATTTTTTATCGGCACCGGCTGTCTGTCAATCCAGTGCGAATAATTCCCGAAACCGGGAACCCGCCTCACGCGTCGTATTGTCTCGGCAAAATCCATCCTGTCGATCCCTCACCGACAAAAAGTGTCGATAAAAACAGGAGCTGAATTTTCTCCAAGGCCGCTGATTGTGTGAAATCAACGTCACTTTCGCAACCCTTGGAAGAAAAGCCTCCAATACCCCCAAAATTCGGGACGCCCCCGCGAACCACTCAGTGGATCTCCTTCGCAGACCAGACCGAGGGATCACGACCAACCGGAGTAGGAATTTGCAAGGTTTGGCAATTTGAAAAGCAAAGCCTGCGGCCAATTCCCCAGAGCAAACAAGCCGCAGCCCCATCAATTCAGTCGGAATACCTTGATTTTACAGTTCAAACACCATCAAACCGCCAAACAAGCACAAAACCCGTTGCTGAATCCTCGGCTGAATCCTTCATGGCCACCGCTCGGTGGACTCGATGGCTGAATCATTAATACACTTCAAAAAAAAGCTTCCTCAGTGACAACAATATCAGCCGGCTCGCCGCGTTGACCAACTTGGCTTGGACCCGCTGGCCATCGACAATGCACCCGTTGGCTATCGAGAATATGCTGGGTAGATCTAGTCATTCAGGCAGAAAACATGCAATCAAAGGCTCTGAATTACGATTAGACACCGTACGCTTCCGATCATCAAACAATCACAAAGTACCGATCGGCCCGTCCATATTTTTCCTGCCGCGAACTAAACAATCAACAGAACCGTCAAACTTACAGGATTCGCCGACCGAAATTGAAAGAAAAGACGATTGGCGATTCCCCATATTTCAAAAGACAGATGACTCTCCACAAGTGCAGGGCAAAATGAATAACCAAGGCCCAAGCCTCAATGCCAAACCTTGGGTGGCGATCACTGCTAATTCGTCCGATGAGGTCACTGACGGGCGAGATAACCTGCTAACTCATGTCTCGCGCCGTGCAATGGCAACGGACTTTGTCGCAATTCTTCCCTCCGAAGATGCGACTCAAATCGAAGTCGCTGTTGATGCACTAAATGCTCTGGATGCCATTGAATCCGCGTTAACGATCTATCAACCAGATAGCGAAATCACACAGATTAATCGTCGGGCGTTCCTGCAACCCGTTGGCGTCTCATGGTCAACCTTTCGTTTAATCGAACGAGCCGTTTCTTGGAGCGAAAAAACGGAAGGTGCGTTCGATATTTCAGCAGGTCCACTTGTTGAGGCCTGGGGCTTCAACAAGCGACAAGGTCATAAACCAACACGCGAGCAAATTGAGCAGACGCTGCAGCAGGTTGGATTTCAACACATTGAACTGGATGCCGCCAAACAAACCGTGCGATTCACAAAACAAGGGATGTCCCTCAACCTCGGAGCAATCGGCAAAGGCCATGCCTTAGATCAAATCGCCAGCAAATTACGCGAAAGAGAAGTCAATGACTTTTTGCTGCACGGGGGTAATAGCAGTGTGATTGCGTGTGGTGACCAAGAACCTGGTACCGGAAAAGGCTGGGCGGTTGGCATCTCGCATCCAACAAAACCCAAACGCCGACTCGCTGGCGTTTGGTTACGCAACGCCGCGTTGGCCACGAGTGGATCAGGAAAACAATTTTTTCATCATCGTGGCCAACGCTATGGCCATGTGATTGATCCCAGAACAGGCTACCCCTCTGGTGACCTTCAATCTCTTACCGCGATCACCACAACGGCGACGGATGCTGATGCATGCGCGACGGCACTTTTCGTCGCAGGCTCAAATCAAATTGACCTCTGGTCAAGAGAACCGTGGATGCCACCGACTGTGATGCTGCGAGCGACCAGCCGCCAAGACGCATTGGAAATGCAATCTGTCGGTGAGATCCCTTGGCTCGAACGTTGACCAAAAACCAGTGAGCAAACCCGCCCCCTCACAAAAGAAGCCCCGTCGCTTCAAATGCCTCGATCTTCGGCCGATGACGATCGCTGAATCGGCTCAAGCACGCCATTCGCTGGCTCCCAAAAAGCCCCCGCCTCACGCGCGCTCTGCATCAATTGATAAAAAAAGACCCAACCTTGATGCGGGTCTTCACATGCTCAAATCTTGTAATCAAAGGGTGATAACCACCTGAATTGACCCGCTCTACTGCCCCTGGTTCGCCGATTCCATCTCTTTGAGCGATTTACCGAGACGTTTCCGACTTTGCCCTGACGAGCTTCTCTTGGGCTTTGTCTTATTCGTTTGCCCGACCAAAGCGGCGACATTGGCATTCAGCTTATCGGAATCCGAGGGAGAACCAATTTGGTCCATGGCGTCACTGAAGCCAAGCAAGACTGACTGACGAACACTGTCTCGTAACCATTCGAAGAAATTTACGTTCATTTTCACAAATCCAGCGGAGTGAATCTCAAAAGACGCGACATTGGGCATCAGGCGGCGCAATCCCTAACGTGGCAAATTCCCCCTGAGGGGATCGGCAAGTATCGGGCTTGGACTCGAACCGCTTTTAAGATCTTCCAACAATTCAAGTCCATAGGGATCGGCAAGGAATCCCTCGTGCTGACCCGATTGAGCCCAAAGAAGTGAGATCCATTGGGGTAGACAGAATGCCCGCCGCGAAAGACTCGCCCCAAGCAGCTCGATGGGCCAAACCGGTTGCCGGCTCATTTCGGGGCAAACCGCTAATCAACGGACAAGGTTCGGTTAAATCTTGAGGATGATTCCGCTCGCTATCCCAGCACAGTGGGATCTCTGGTCGAGCAGAAGGACCAGATAGAGACAAACAGCACGCATAGCGCCCAATGACCCTGTGGAAGCAGCAGAGAAGCGATGCAAGGATGACCAATCACTCTGAGTCGCTACCAAGGAGATAGACAGAGGTAAAATCAGCCAACCAAATTAACTGACTAACCCAGCCAGCCCTTCTTGTCAAAGCTGGCAATCGCTTTTTCTTCACCAGCCTGAATGTCAAACAATTTGTTGAGCTTGGTGATCTTAAAGACTTCCATCACGTTGGGCGAAACATCACAAAATTTCAGGGCGACACCCTTGGCTTTGCAAGTTTTATTCAGAGTCACCAATTTGGTGATCATGGCCGAAGACATGAAGGAAACACCCTTGAAGTTGAGAATCATCTTCTGGTTTGCGGCAGTCGAGACTGCCTCAAGAAGATCCTTGCCCACTTGTTCGATTCTCTGTGTATCGAGGATCTTGCTGTCCGTAAAACCAGCGACAAGCACCTCGCCACTAAATTGAGTTGTAATCGCAGCCATAAGAATCAGTTCCAAAATCGATTGAGAGAAGCAGAGCGGCGGACTCGCTCCATTTCGAGACTCGCTAAGGGTATCACGCCAAGCAGCTCAAGGCAATTCACGCATCGTACTCCAACTGATGAACGGAGTAAAAGTGACTTGTCGGATGGATCGCAAAGCGTCCGATCGCTACAAGTCCAAACGGTCGAATTCATCGAGCAATTCGTCTAAATCTACTATATTTTCTTGGGATCCATCAGTTTGGGAGCGATGTTTTTCTGAATGATTTTTTCGCAGCGGGTTGGATTGAGCGTCCTGAAACGGTAATTGCCCACCACTGGTCCGATCATCCTCACTATCAGGCACGACTCCTCGATCTGTACCTGCCCCAGAGTCCTCAACAACGCCCGACACCCCAGATTGCTGAGAGATCAGTGGATTTGTTTGCTCCAAGCGTCTTTTCGGAACGCTTCCTTGCCGCTCTGCCTCTGTCGGTTTGATCGAATCGGCTCCTTCCCAATCCCGACTCTTCTGACTCTGGTTTTGTTCACCAGAATCGCTCGCCTGCCCCTTAGCCGCCTGCCCCTCAGCCGCCTGCGAGCGGAGTTTCGTTGGGGAAATGCCACCCAGGGTTACCGTTCGCACCTGACGCCCAGCGTGGATTTCTTTCAGACCCTGCAGAACTGAATCCGCTGAATCCGCCTCACTAAGATTGAACGCGTAGATTCTTCGGAATTGACCAATCGCAGGGGACGCCTCGCTATCAAGCCGGTGGGGTGCACGGTAACCATCAAATCCAAGACCATTCCACCCCTCGACGATCCGTTCTGGGGAGAGCCAATCCAAGATGGCTAAATCCCCACTCAATGTCTCCAGTGGTAATCGATCCACCGATCCCTCAGTCATATTGGAAAAACTCTCAACAAGAATGAGATCCATACCTTCAGAGCCAATCAGCCGTCCAACGACTTCATCGACTAATCGCTCGGCGTTCAAATTCGGCGGTCGGGTCTGAAGCAACACAATCGGCAATCTGACTGCCATGGTGTGACACGCTTGGTTTCGGGGGTGGGGATGAAAGTAAATGAGGCTGTACTAGATCGTACAGTTCGAACCAAAAGTTGCGCAGGTTAGTGATCCGTGATAGGTCGCAACTTTCCAAGTAACTCTCGACCAAGTGCTTCACTTCCCCGGGCGAAGACTGAATCAACTGCTGGCTCAGCAGGGCAATCGCCTTGGTCGGCAACTTCGTTCGGTACACAACCGACATCCCGAGCATCGAACGGTGACTTGTCGCAAGAATCGTCAAGCATTTTTTTCGGGCTCGATTCAAAATCACTCGGCGACGCAGCGAACCGACCTGTTCGAACCCATCCAAGATTAGCAGTGAGCCTGTCGGCAGCGAATCCATTGCCTGACAAACATTCATCGCGTTGCGTTTCGACAATGCAAAATAGCCTGAGCCACCGACAACCGATTCCCCGTCCAGTTTCAACATCGCGGTTGAACCAAACCTCTGCTCAAGGATGGGCCACAGCGTATGCAAGAGAGTGGTCTTGCCAGTGCCGTGCGGCCCGACAATTAAGCTTCGAGTATTAGGACGCATTTGATCCGCTAGGCCATCCAACCTTTGCCTGAAAGCGTTCGATGAATGCGCTGATGCTTTCGCATCACAGCGAACCTCACCGAGTGAATCACCGTTTCTAGCCGACTTCAGGAAGCGATCAACACCCTCGGTGATAAGATCTTCCGTGAAAAGATAAGGCAAAGAACCTGGCTTGGTGTAGCGTGTTGCAAATGGATTCGATACGGGATGCATGGTTTGCAACTCGGAGTGATCAATAGAAGTCGAACATCGTTGCATCAATCCAACTTGCCCACGACTCGCACCACTGAGCCATCAAATTGGCGTCTCAAGAACTGGCGGCCAACAACAAAGCCTGAACAAGTCAACGACCAAGTGAGGCCAACACCGACCGGGTCTGCTTCGCACGCGTCGAAACCGATTGATCTGGCTCGCTTTTGGTGATCTGCGACTCCGCCTCAGGAGACTCTCCGGATGCCTCACAAGGATGCTGATACTGCTCCGAGACAAGATAAAATGGATGCTCGCTCAACACCTCTCGGCCGTCGCTAAGGAAAAGCCTGAGCCGCACACACCAGGCCAAACGAACAATCTGACCATGATAACTAAGCGGGGTAACCGGCAAAACACATTGCAACTCCTGCTCGCTATCAATACCGATCTCGCGAAGACGTTGCTCATTGATTCGTTGAAAATGATGGACATGCAAGTCTTCATCACCTTTCCCCTCGGTGTGCCATAATACCGAGATCTCCAAGCCCTGCAGGTCTTCAATCGCGACGCGAGAAATCCGCCAAGACGCCTTCAGCGATTCGCCCGCCCGATAAACGCCACCCTGCTCACACAACGAGAGCCTCAACGCGGGTTGCGACTCGGCGGCAAGCCCGGAGGGTGAACGACGACGGGATAGTTTCGGCAGAACGATGGCCACGGACGTGACTCTCCTTTTACGACGATTTTCCAGCGGATCGCATTATGCGTTCCCGCAAAAGAATGCATGACATTCTCCGGAATCTCAAGACCTAATTGTTGCTCCCATGGGGCCTGTGGGTCAACTTCAACATCCCGTTCTCGACACAAGATCTGACTAAATGCCTCGTGCCGCTCAACTCGGACGTCCGTTCCTTGGCGATAAAAGGTCTCTTCCTCGCAGACTAGCCGAATGACCAATCGCTTTAACCTCAGACGCCCAGCTTGGGAGACAAAAAGGTCATAACTACCCCCCGGTTGTAACGGATGTTCGTTGATTTCCACTACCGTCGCCCCAACTCCCAACCGTTGACGCAACTGCGAGAGTGAAAACTGAAACGACCACTTTCCGATAAATGCGAAAGGAACCAGCAGGAAAGTGAGGATCCATCTTGGTTTACCGATCCAAAACCCCGAGACAACCACCGCCAATAAAATGATCCATGCGGTATTCCAAAATAAAGCCAACAAGGCGGGACCGATTAAACCGCTATCTCCGGAAACCATCGGTAGCCGATACGCGAGATGCTCGCCCGGACTCTCGGTGATCGCTCGACCTTTCGGGACGTTGGGCAGCGGCGCGACATCCGATTCACCATCACCGCCATGCCCACCATGCCCGGGTGCCATCATCTCAATCGCACCGGCTCGAGTTGCGATAACTGATCTAAACTCATCGCTTGCACTCAGATGAATCAAGCGGAACCCCAGACGTGTTGCGCCAATCACAATCGCCGCCAACGAAACTGTTCCAATCACCCAACTACTCAAATTGGTCGACAACGCTTCGGTGGAAACTTGTGCAGGCACTTGCTGCGGCGCCCAATGGCTGATCAAAACCAAAGAAAGTCCAAAAACTCCCGCCAAAAAAGCTGACGCAGAAAAAGCGACTTCGCCAGCAACCCCAGCATAGGGGTTACCGAGACTACGCTGCCCCCGCTTCTTACTCCAAGGCGTCGGTAGTCGAGGCATTCGGTTCACAGAGTATTATTCCAGAGGTGGTGCAGTTCGGATGGACCGATCAATCTGTCCCTCAACACCCTGTCCCTCAACACCTTGGGACTGCGGGAAAATCCGAGACACTCTTGCGGATAAAGATAGTCGATTCACGGGCCCTTCACAAAGGTCCCTCTCCTCCGATGCAATCTCATATGACATCGCGTTTCCACTGCCCTGGACGAGAATTAACATCGGCAGCCGCCCATTACCAACAACAATAACTCGACAAAATCTACAGACCAAATCCCCCCATTACCCGGCAAGTCATCTCTTGGATCTCTCCCAAGCCCCCTTATTTCGATATTTCGATCCTGGCTCATGCGAAGGTGATGTTCCTATCACCGGCAAACTATCTAATTAGCCATACCGCAAAAGCCTCTAAAAAAACCGATGCGAGCCACTTCGACGAAACTTTGAAGCACTCACAGCGCCAACATGTGGTTGCCAAGGAACAGGAACCAGTAAACTCACGGCCATCCTCGGCAAATAAGGACGCTCATACCACACGCAATAGTCTTCAGATTGTAATGCTTCATCATTCCGTACCCGCACACAGCATTCCACACAATCTCATTGCACCTCTGGTTCGTCTAGCACCTTTCCAGATCGCACATCGACGCGATGCAAAAGCGTAGAAGTTGGCATTCCTTGATCACCCAGTTTTAGTGACACCAACCAATAGGGTTCATCACGAACATTTTGGTTAATCATCCGACGAACCTCCTCAGGGTCATCAATACCGTTGTTACGGTAAAGCCTTGCATGAAACTCCTTCTCGCGGCGAATCCTTTCCGCATCAAAGAGAACTGCGGAGCATCTTGTCCCAGCAGGCACCTCGCCGACGTGCTCAATCACGAGCATGATTGCCGCCTTTTGATCAATCTCCTGCACTTTCGTCCTTCAATTAGGTTCCTAACTTATCGCCAACTCCAAATATACACTCTGCAATGCCTAAGGCTTCCTTTATCATCTTGCCGATTTCGGTTTACCAAGAGCCGACCTACGACTTCAAGCAAGGAACATTGGAAAACAAGCGTCACATGAGATTCCGATTGAGATTCCATTAGAACATCAACGGGACCAGAACCGGCCTTGCGCCGCCCGACTAAGATTTACTCTTTCAGCGAGAACGATCATCAAATTGAACATCCACCGCCAACAAGACCTTTACGGCGGACAAATAGCTTTTGGCTAGCCAAACTAGCAAGGCAATCTTGCCTCAGTCATGACAGACTAACGATCAACCAAAGTTAGTTTGATGCAGATCTCCGTTTTCTTGGGATCACATCGAAGGTGATTTTTAAAAATCGGCAAAGTGGTTAAAAAGGAACGCCCCGAGTGGTGACGACTGCCGTCCAGCAGAGAAGACGACAGGTCCAAACGCATCCATCGTCCGAAACTTCAACCCTATTACAGGGTTAAACAAAATGACTTCACTTCTGCTTCTCCATCTTTGGTAAGCCAAAGCATGCCTTTTACCTCCATCAAATGGCTCTCGAGCCTCTTTGCACTCGTTGCGATTCCGGCCGTCAATGCACCGGCTGATTCTTGGAACCGTTTCCGTGGCCCTGATGGACAGGGAAAAGCGGCAACCAACGCCGTAACCAGCTGGGATTCAGAAACCAATATTGCTTGGAAATTTGATCTCCCTGGTCTAGGTTCTTCGTCACCCATTGTTTCAGGTGATCGCGTCTTCGTGACATGCTACGCCGGCGTGGTTGGGGATTCTGCAAAACGCATACTCATTTGTGTTGATGCAAAAAGCGGTGAGCAACAATGGACTCATGTGCTTCCCGCACCCAGCGGCGAAGATAACTACAGGGGTTATATCACCGAGCATGGCTATGCGAGTGGTAGCGCGGTTTGCGACGGTGAAAACGTGTATGCTTTTTTCGGAAAGGCAGGAGTGGTTGCGTTAACCGTTGAGGGCAAGATGCTCTGGACTAAACAAATTGGCAAGCTATCAAGCAACAGGCGTTGGGGTAGCGGTTCCAGTTTGGTCGTTGCTGGAGACATCGTAATTGTTAATGCATCGGAAGAAGCACGCGCCATCCTTGGGCTGCGAAAATACGATGGAAGCGAAGTCTGGAAGGCAGAATATAATTTCCTCGAACTTTGCTATGCCACCCCCGTGATCGTGGAGGGTGAGGGCGGGGTAACCGAGGCAGTCATCGCGATGCCCGGTGAAGCCTGGGGCCTTAATCCTGCGACCGGTAAGCTGCGTTGGTACTTCGAGACTGGAACAGGCGGGAACGTCAGTCCCAGTGTCGTCGTCGGCGAGAATGCTTTCTACACCTTTGGTGGATACCCTCAACAGCAGACCATCGCAATTAAACGAGGCGGGCGGAAAGACATCACCGAGTCGCACGCCATTTGGGAAGCTAATGAAAGCAGTTATGTTGCAACACCTTTGCTACATCAAGGACATCTATATTGGGTCACTGATCGCGGTTTTGCGATCTCAATGAACGCCAAAACGGGAGAGACTGTCACCAAAACGCGATTGCGGGATCTAAAGTCCGGCGGACGTCCAGTCTATGCATCACCAATCTTAATTGGTGATAAATTGGTGGTGGTCACAAGAAAGAGTGGCACCTTGATTTTTAACGCCGAACCTGAAATGGAACTTGTTCAACAAAACCCTGCCCTAGATGATTCTCAATTCAACGCAACGCCTGCAGTAGCCAACGGCAGCCTCTACCTAAGGAGTGACAAAAAGCTGTACTGTATTCGGAAATAGTGCCGCTAAAAATACGATAAACGCATATGGATCTCTAGGAAAATTTCTTCAACAATAGCTTACGTGCCAAAACACATGTTAAACGCACGAGATCCTAAGATCCCTCTATCATCGGCCGCAAATGGCCCGACATCTCTCGCTCAGTCAACCTCACGCTGAGCGGGATTTTTTATGTGGGCACGAACAGGACAGGCCCCTCTGATGTCAAATTGAAATCTACAGCATCAGCCAGCGCATCAGCCGGCGCATTCATGCAAAACCTCACCCTTGGATTGCGTCCCACCTCGAATCACTATCTGGAAATGACCTAACCCATATGAGCGATCTTTTCGCCGACTTGGAATTCGGTCGCCACACGGCTTTGAAGAAAAATACAGCGATTTGCAACGGATAGTCTAGGGACTCGGCATCAATACCCGGCAACATGGCGACACCGGAGGCCTGAATAAATCCCAATTTCAAAAAATCGGCAAAGGACTTCCTGATCGCAAAGACTTGAATCATGACCCGATGCTATCGTCATCACACAGGAAACGCGGTATCCCACGGGACAATCGGCTTCCCCTGAAGCTGAGTGAACCCGTGGGAAATCATGCAGATCCAAGTCTTAGCTGTACTGCCAAACTCGGAAAGAGGGATGGAGATGCCGAGACGCGACTAAGATTCCTGCCGTTTTGATTCTCGCAGGGAGGGCATTCTGGCATCCCGAAAGAATGCCGCCTTCCTATGTTTCAAGGAATCTCTGGTTTCAACGAATCTCTGGTTCAACAAGAGTTGAAAAAGCCAATCAAAGATCGCGACGAAATCAGCCCAAGCCTCACAGAAAGTGAATCCGTGAGGCGATAAGATTGATCGAACCCATAACAAAGCACGGGCTGACGGCAACGTCTCGATCGGACTGCTCTGGATGCAACGAGCCTGAATTTCCACAACTCAAATCTGCATCTCAGAAAAACCAGACCTGCTAAACCGCTACCGGTTCGCGACTGGGGCGGTAGAACCCGAGTTTTTCCAGTGCAGCGTAAACCTCGTCCAATGTTTTCTCACCAAAATTGCTAATCGATAACAATCGACGGGGGGTTGCGTTGAGCAAATCCCTGACCGTCAAAATCCCTGTCTCTTCGAGACAATTGGTGGTTCGTACCGATAAACCCATCTCAGCAATGCTCAGGTCCAATCGCTCACGTCGCAGACGCGACTCTTCTTCAGCTCGGCTCAATGGAATCCGGGTCATAGCAAGCTCCTATCTTCAACTTCCAGTGAAAGTCAGTCCTCCACGCTCGGCTGCATCGGCTCATCCAATGCATCTATCCCGAGGGGAAACCCATGACTGACATTTCAAATCCTATGGCACCCAGAAGTCCCGGAGAAGTCACCTGAAGAGAAAAAAAACCCTTTTTTTACGGGTCATTTGCTAGCAATGGGTCGTTTCGCCGCTCCCCCAAAGCCGCTGCAGCAGCCCACCCGAAACGCGTTCTGGCTGAGCCAGGCGTGGTCATCCGATCCGAACAGCAGCAGCCGACGATGAGAGTGGCCAGGCAGCACCCCCCCTGCATGGGACCAATGTGGATTGAGGGCCTCGCAAGCTTCTCCAACATGCAAGGCCGACCCACAAGCCCTCGAAGCTGGATAAAGTGGTGCGAAATCGGGAGGAATCGACGCCTTCGTCAAAAATCGACCCTTTCGGTGAATAATCCCGGCTCTTTGCGAGCGATTCGCTCGCTTGCCCTTGGGGGAAGATTCTCCGGCGGATATACATAGTGCTGCAAAAACCGGCCGAAGAGACGCATCTGAGACAATCAAGCAACGCGTCGGCCAACTGAGACAAGACCACACATTCAGAGTTGCGCCGGGTCGTCCCGGCACAACCAATCAATTATCTAGCGACCTGGACTCGCGCGAAATACCGCCTCAAAGGCGACGTCGACACGCTGCATCTCCACTCGCTCCCACTTATCGAACAGCGACCCATCAATGAAATCGGACCACTGGAACTTCTTATCCAATTTACTCGGCACCCCCGGACCTGCAAAATCACAAGAGGAAAAGAAAACCGCGTCAAAACCGGCGGACCAGAAAACACAGGACAACCCTGCTGGCCTGGTCCAGTCGGATTCGAAAACATCTGCAACAACCTCAGAACTTTCAGCAGAACCGACTTCATCAAGCGAAACCAAAACGGCTGATCCTATCCAACAGGTGGCAGCACCGACCTCCAATGAATCGGCTCCAGAAACCATTTCCGGTGAGAGCGTGCTGGATGCACTGACCGCCGCCGAGCCTCCGCAAACGCTTCCTGGATTTGGTTCCAGCGATGAACCGGAGACACCCTCTTCACTCGACCAGCTTACGGATCTCGCAAAATCAAAAAGCGAGACACCGAGTGATAACCACTCGACTTCTCGAGCGGAGAAATCTTCGCCAAAAACCAAATCGCAATCCGTCGCAGACGACAGAACTGACAGCCCTCCGAAGACCCCCAAGGTCGCTGCATCAGACAAGGAAGACCATAACCAAGACGCCAACGAAGACACCAACGAAGACGCCAACGAAGACGCTTGGGGAAACCTCGCTTCTCAAATTGGTATCGCTCCCCAGCAAAGCAAGAAGGCGAGCACCACCTCGAAAAGAGACAACAAGAGAGGATCAACTGAAAAAAAATCTCCACCTCGCTCTGCGGATAAACGGCAAAGAAGTCGAAAACAGACCGAGTCCTCAGGGTTTGGGACCGGGCTGGGATTCGACCTTGATGATGAAATCGAGGTAACAGAAGAAACCAGCGTCGAGGCATCAAAAACCCCTGAATCGGATGCAGGCTTCAACAAGCGTGCATCAAGAGCAAACACCGAAAAGCCAGCCTTGCAAGTTGAGGAGGAGTTGGACCTACCCGGTGGGTGGGCAACTCTCTCGCCCAGAGAAACTGGCGATGGATCAACTCCCGAGACAACCTCCCATGACAAACCTCGTCGCGAAAGACGGGGCAGGGATGACCGAGGTGCTAAGTCGGATCACGATCCCAAGGAAGCCGGCCAAAGGACAGATGATCGACGTCGGCATCATCGTGATGAAGACGATGGGGATGACCGGCGTTCACGAGGTAAAGGCACCAGCCAGGGTCGTACACAGGACCGTTCGGCGAAAGAGTCCTCCAGTGATCGCCCCAGTCGTAGCACCGGAGAAATGGAAGCATCCGAAAGGGAAGGAAGTGAAAGCAGTTCATCCTCGAATCGACGTCGACGTGGCCGCAGAGGTGCTCGACAACGCATGAACGAGGGTGATCTCACCCAACCAGCCACCTCCGCCCGAGCGAACAAAGCCGAAGACAGCGAGAAGGCCGCCAGCCCAAGCCGAGGCGGTCGCCAAGATCGACGTTCAGAAAGCGACCGAGATGACAGTCGTCGATCGCATCGTGAAAGCGACCGAGATGACAGTCGCCGATCCCGTCGTGATAGCGAACGCGAACCACAAACCGTTGACGATTCGAGTGAGGTGTCTGTAAGCCGCCCTCGTGAAGATTCAGAGCGAGGTGAAGACGAGCGTCGTGGACGCGGTAGACGCCGAGGCCGACGAGGACGCGGTGGTCGAGATCGTGATTCCTCCAACGAGGCGCCCAAGAACTCCAACGCAGACATTCAGGATCCACTCCAACGAGACTCGGCATTCAGTGATGATTTTGAAGATCATGCCGAGGTTGATGAAATCCGTCGCAACCAAAGTTCCGGAAAATCAAGAAGTCGGGTGAGAGACAGTCGTGATGACGAGTCGGATCAAGATTCCCGAGAGCGTGGTCGGCGGCGACGAAGAACCGATGGCGACGAGAACCAAGGAGACCGCGGCGCCAGAGGCAATCAAGACCGTGAATCGGATAACGCGAAAGAGGGCGGTAAGCGACGCACCTCGATTCCCTCGTGGCTTGATACCGTTGATCTGCTGGTGAGTGCAAATATTGAAAATCACAAAAAGTCCAAGGGTGGTCGTGGGCGAGGTGGCAAGAAACGCGAAACCCGCTAGGTGTGGATGATTGAGAGAGGGCACCCATCCGTCTGGAAAAACCACTTCGGGTCGTTTCGGCTACTGCGAAATTTCCCTACCATGTAGACGCATCTCAAGCCAACGCGGATCCTGAGTTCGACGCATCGGCTCAGATTCGATGACTGGATGTGCCGGGGTTGAAGATGGACCGCGGATTCGCAAGTCTCTCGGGTGTAAATTTTTTTCCCAATCGATAGAATAAAAGCGAGCGGTTTAATCTTCGGGGTCACCTCGAAAAAAAGGTCCGGAAGGGATTCGTAATCCCAAGCAAATCTCAGTGCCCATGGCCACTTTTTTGCGATCTTGCGATCAACACGCTTCAAAGCTGAACGATCACCGGAAGCAACCGGTTTGGAGAATTTTGGAAATCATCCTGCAGCGACGAAACGGTCTTGGTGTAGAATCCGGCCCTCATCGCAATGATGAATTGAGTATGAATGATTGAATCCCTGTTTGGCGGTGGCAGCCCTTGCGACTGTGAGTCGCGAACCTGGTCAGGCCTTAACTGGAGCAGCCATAAGCGGTGTAGCTTTGTGTAAGGGTTGCCGCCGCCGAGCAGGGGATTATCGCGAAATTCGCCAAGATCGCGGTGTCTCACCGTCAAGTGCGTAAAGTGCATGTCTGAATCTCCATCGAATCCCGCATCAAGCGATTCCGAACAAGTCGACTCCGCAGGCTATGTGGTTGTTGCTCGGCGATACCGCCCTCGGAGCTTCGAAGAACTTGTTGGTCAGCAGCATGTGGGACAGGCACTCAAGAATGCGATTGAGACCAATCGAGTCGGGCACGCCTACCTGTTCACTGGTGCCCGCGGTGTTGGCAAAACCAGCATGGCTCGAATCTTCGCAAAATCCCTCAACAGCTGCGACGGGCCAACAGCATCCCCTGATCAGGACTCCGAAATCTCTCAGGCGATTGATTCGGGGGAAGATGTTGATGTGATCGAAATCGATGGAGCGAGCAATCGCGGAATTGATGAGATCAGAAGCTTGCGAGCCAACATCGGAGTCAGGCCGAGCCGTTCGCGTTACAAGATTTACATCATTGATGAAGTTCACATGCTAACGACTCCGGCATTCAACGCGTTGTTGAAGACACTGGAGGAGCCACCCGAGCATGTGAAATTCATCTTCTGCACCACTGATCCTGAAAAGATCCCGATCACTGTCTTGAGCCGCTGTCAACGTTTTGATTTTGCGCCCGTGGAACTGCAAGAAATCATCACTCGGCTTCGATACATAATTGAGAATGAAAACTCTGAGGCTGATGAAGATGCCTTGGAGCTGATCGCCAGAAGAGCCGCTGGCTCGATGCGTGATAGTCAATCACTGCTCGAGCAAGTCCTCAGCTTCAGCAGCGGCAAGCTAACAGCAGACCAAGTTCACACGATGCTTGGTACCGCTAACGACGAGCGACTTCATTCGCTCGCCGAAGCCCTAGCATCGCGAGACTCCGCCCTTGCGCTGCGACAGGTTGATGCCGCGATCGACCAAGGGGTGGACGCGGGAAGACTTGCAGAACAACTGCTTGGCTATTTCCGGGATTTAATGGCTGTTTCTGTCGGCTGCGATGCCTCAATGCTGCGACACACCTCTGCTTCAATGCATCAATCACTTCATGCCTTGGGTCAGCAATGGGGACTGCAGACGGTGCTTGCAGTTGTCGGACTGGTCGACCAAACACTCGTTCGAAGTCGCCACAGCCTTCACGCTCGTGTCTTACTTGAGGCTTCACTCATTCAAATCTGCAATCTTCCTGATTTGCAGCAAATTGCTGACCTTGCAGCAGCCTCTGAATCCTTTGAAGGGGCACCGAAAGTCGGCGAAAAAAAAAAGGGTGAGTCACAGCTCTCTGCAGTGACTTCAAAGTCCAACCCCGCTTCGGCCCAAACGCGAACGGTCCAATTCGGATCCGAGGATAACAACGAGTCGAAAAACAGCCCTGAACAAAGCTCCCGAGCAATCCAACCCTCTGTGGATTCGCCCACCCAGCCAAAGACTCCACCACGCTCCGACAACCACAACATAAGCCAAGCCTCCGAATCCGGCTCTAACCCGGGTTCGACTAACTCCTCTGTCCCTTCCAGCCAACGTAACGATTCTCCATCAGATCCGCAAAAGCAAACTGCGACCGCCTCTTCCAACGGAGAGCCGTGGACCCAGCATCAAGCTGAAACTGCTTGGCAAGAAACACTGAAGAATCTCGAATCGATGACAGAGTCTTTCGCCAGAATGGTTGAGAAGATCGAAGTCACAGGACCAGCTTCCCTAAAACTTTACCTCCCATTCGACGGAACTCTCGCGAAAAGAAGATTCGATACCCCAGAACATCGTGATGCGATTGCTTCCCAACTCTCCTCGGCCGCCGGAAGGAAAATCCGACTTGAAGTGGATCTCTTGGCTCAACCAAGGCAGCGTCCTGAGCCACCAACCAGCAATTCAAAACCATCCCGAATGCAGCGAATGCGTGAAATCGAAAACAACCCACTGGTGAAGGAATGCTTGGAACTCTTCGAAGCCGAAATCGCTAAGATCGATAAAGCTCGTTAGCAAATCACCACACACGATCGGCGGCTAAAACTCTAATCCCTGGCCAGCAACTAATTCCACGTTGCAAACTTGATTTGCAAACACAATTTGTAAAAGCCTTCAATCTTGACGCTCACCCCTGAAACCAGAAGATCAAATCGTCTCATCCAACGTCGTTCATCCCCAGCACCTCGTTAATCAAGCACTAGAGAAAAAACATGTTCAAAGGACTCGGAAACCTCGGCAACATCGCAACCATGATGGGGTCACTTCAGAAACTACCTGAAATGCTGAGCGAGCTGAATGAACGCATGAAGCAAGAAACGGTCACCGCAAGTTCGAATTGCGGTCAGGTAAAAATCACGATGAACGGTACGGGGCAAGTTCAGTCCGTCGAAATCAGTGATGGCATAGCCAAGGATTCACTGCCCCAAGCCATTCAAGACGCAACCAATGCTGCCGGCGCCGCGGCGAAACAAGTCTATGCCACGGCAATTCGTGAACTTGCCACGGAACTGGAACTTAATCTGCCGGGAATGGACAGCCTCTTAACCAACCTGACAGGAGGCCAGTGAGCAATGGCTGATCACGGAGGAGCAGTTGCCGAACTGGTGGAGCAATTAGGTCGTTTACCCGGCATTGGCCGAAAAAGTGCTGAACGACTCGCCTTTCACCTGCTTCGCGTTAGCGAGCAAGAAGCTTTAGGATTGTCCGAAGCGATCAGACGCGTTCGTCAGGATGTCAGGTATTGCTCCAAGTGCTTCAATCTCTCAGAGGCAGAGACATGCCTGATCTGCGCCGATTCGAGCCGAGACCAAACACGGCTCTGCATCGTGGAACAACCGCGTGATTTAATGAGTTTGGAACAATCCGCTGCCTTCAAAGGGGTGTACCACGTACTGCTTGGACGAATCGCTCCGCTAGACGGAATTGGGCCGGACCAACTAACCATCGAGCCACTGATTGATCGCGTACGCCATGGCAGCTTCACCGAAGTCATCATGGCGACAAACCCCACCATTGAGGGTGATGGCACCGCACTCTACATCAGTAACCTTCTGAGTGAATTCCCGATCGAAATCACGCGACTTGCCCGGGGAATCACCGCTGGCAGCGTTTTGGAATATGCCAATCGGGAAGTGATCACCGATGCCCTAAGTGGTCGCCAGAAACTATAATTGGAACGGTATTCGCACAATTGTGGCGAAACTGCCGTTTCGGCACTAGTTTCCTCGACAAAAACGGGTTCATTCTTCTTAACCTAGGGATTCGATCAAGTCGTCATCGCAAGCGAACGAGGATGACCGAGAAACCAAAGGAAGAAGAAGCCAGAGTTTTTTTGATGACAGTCAAGCCAACGAGAACTGCAAAGCACTCACTTTGTGGCGAGCGTTTTTGGCGGCTCAAAACGCCGAGAAAGAAGCAATTATCAGGCGGAACGATCATCAGAGCAAAGGCTCCTGTTCAAACCGCCGATGGTTTTCAGAGCACATCAAAATCCAAGAGAGAGACTCAGAGATCTCTGTCCGAAAACCATGAGTTCAGATTGACAGTAGGGCAGTGCGTTTAACCACACCAGCCAGGAATTCCGAAGCACTGGCGCTAAATTGAATTACGAGAGATGAACAATCATGCGGATGTCGATGGGCCTGCAGGCCCGACAATTGCAAACCCAGAAACTGGCTCCTCGGATGATCCAGTCGATGGAGATATTGCAGTTGCCTGCAATGGCTTTGCAGGAACGCATAGAGCAAGAGATGAACGAGAATCCCCTGCTTGAGCAACAGGAAATTGATCCCCTCGCGCCGGATGATGCTGACGATTCACTGCCCGAAAAAGACACGCGAAGCGAGAGTGAGAAAGAGCTGGTTGTCGATAATGAACACGACAACCAGGAAGATTTTGAGCGCCTGCAAAATATAATCTCAGAGCTTCCCAATACATTTGACGAATCGTTCCGTCGTTCATCAGGTGGAATGCAAGACGAGTCCGACCGCCGACATGACTTGATGGCCAATGCGGTTTCTCGGCCCGAATCGCTTAACGATTTCTTACTTCATCAATTGGCCGAATTAGACATCGATGATCGAGTTGAGCAATTCGCTGAGCGAATCATCAGCACTCTCGACGCAAGAGATGGTGGCTACCTGAGAACGCCCCTGATCGATTTGCTTCCACAGTCTCACCAAAGTGAAGACATGGAGTATGCCGAGCGAGGACTGGCGGTGGTTCAATCGTTGGAGCCCACGGGAATTGCAGCACGTAGCCTCTGCGAATGCCTGCTGATGCAAATCAAACGATCTTTTCCGCACTACGAGGAGATGCAAACGCTCATTGAATCGCATCTTGATGACCTCGCTGAAAACCGGCTGCCGCAGATCGCAAAAAAAACGGGTTACTCGATCGAGTTGATCCAAGAGGTCCGCGCGGAACTGCATGTCCTGAACCCAAAACCTGGCGCCGCATTCATGGAGACTTACGTCCCCAATGTCACGCCTGATATTATTCTCGAGCGAGATGACAACGGGGATTACCAAGTTCGATTAGACGATGACCGAGTGCCCACGCTTTTCATCAGCGACTATTACCGAAAACGACTTCAGGATCCCAACTGCACCTCCGAAGAGCGAGAATTCATCAAGAGTAAAATCAATGGGGCTCAATGGTTGATTGATTCGATTGAGCAACGCAGAAGCACCTTGACGCGTGTTGCGCAAGCCATCGTTGAGCACCAGAAGAAATTCTTGGATGAAGGCCCCGAATCGATTGAACCGTTAAAGATGCAGCAGATAGCAGACAAAGTGGGTGTGCACGTCACCACGGTAAGTCGAGCGGTCGATGACAAATGGATGCAGACACCGCGAGGAATCCTTCCCCTGAAACGCTTCTTCGTTGGCGGCACCCAGAACGAAGATGGTGAAGACGTTGCGTGGGACACCATTCGGATTAAGCTTCAAGACCTTATCGACAAGGAAGACAAAAGCGATCCTTACAGTGATGAAAAGATCGTTGATGAACTCAAGAAAGTCGGCATGAATGTTGCGAGAAGAACGGTAACTAAATACCGAAAGCGAATGGGGATCCCCAGCAGTCGACAACGTCGCGACTGGACGCTGGCAAAAAGGTAGCGTTCAACCGCTGCAACGTTCTGACTGCCCAGAATCGCTGTGTCCGCGATAAATGTGCGGACTATCCACCCTCGTTCCAATTGACCGACTCAGTTGCATAAGCCGTTGCAATCTTGATGCTTCATCAAATTCGCTACAGTCAATTAAGCCCCAATGACTGATCGGCGGTCAAATGCCTTCCTCCACCGGCCGCGGCGATCGCTCACATCGCATCTGTGGGCGAATATCGCACCAAGCTCGCCCGTTCAGCAGAGCTTTGTGATCTCAGGTGATGCTTGATGGAATCAGCATCCAAAAACCTTTATCCGCGGGATCAAAAGGATCAGAAGCCAAAATCGTGACTGCTGACTGAGATCTCACCTTGAGCCACTGCCTTCAAATAACCGGTCCCCAAGATTTCACGACTCCACAGCAACCCTGAATTCATCCACGGCAAAAGAAAAATCAACCCTCTTGATCGAAAACGAGTCAAACTCTCTCTCGCATCGCTGATATCTGATTGCCTTGCTGCCATCGCAGCAACTTCTTTTTCTTGACAGAAACTCAAACGTCATGACTCTATCGAATTATCAATTAACCTGCATCGATTACCTGAAGAACCTAACGTCGAAAGACTTGACTTACTTCATGACCAGCGAGATTAATTACAAAGAAAACAGTGCAACAAAGACCGGTCAAGTTGAATCAAGTAGATGCAACGATTTCGAGAGACACGAGAACAAATAACCGAGGATCTTCGTGAGCTAGGTAACTGGACGCTTCAACAACTATTTCCCGCGACCTGCCGACTATGCTTGGCACCGGTTCAACTGGGTGATTTTTGCAACGAATGCCGAAGCGAGTTGAACGAGAGCAAACCTCTGATGACGAGGTCATGCCGGCGTTGTGCAACGCCTCTTCCTCTGGACGAAGAAAAGGAGAAAGAACAGAACCCGTTAGAAGTGACTCAAAAGCACTGCCCCTCGTGCGTGAATCAAACAGTTCATTGGCATCGAGCGGATGCAATGTGGGCCTATCGAGGCCGCGTACGAGATGCGATTGTCAAGGCAAAGTCAACCCACAACTCGGCCTTGAGTCACGCTCTGGGTGTCCAACTCGGCGAATATCTAGAGAGAACTTATCAGCTCGCAAAACCCGATCTCGTCACTTTCGTTCCAAGCCACCGAAATCGCAGAGTGACAAGGGGCGGCGAGGGCACAGCCTTCTTGGCACAAGGAGTCGCCGCGACTCTCGGTCGACCTTGCCGAAACCTGCTAAGTGTCCGTCGGCCGATCGCAAAACAAGCCTGGCTCAACGACTTCCAACGCTCGCAAAATGTGAAAGACGCTTTCAAGATTCGATCGATTCACTTCACTCATTTTCGAAAAGCAGGTACGTCACCTCATGTCTTGATCGTTGATGATGTCATGACCACCGGGGCGACAGCCAATGAGGTATGTCGAACACTAAAACGCGCTGGAGCAAAATGCCTCTCTGTTTCGGTGGTTGCTCGATCGCTGACGCGATAAAAAACGATCATCTGCAAGGACGTGGTAATTGGCATGGCAAGTGGGTGACAATTTGTCACCAACACCTCGCAATCCAAATAGCTCGCGAGGTAAACAAAAGCACCGAAAAAAACGGAACAACGAAAACGAGATCAAGCCAGATTGCCTTGACTCCAAAAAATCTCGGCCCCACTCGGTGTCGCATCTCACCAGACAGATGTGAATCCTCACGGGAACAACCGAGAACCAGACGGAGAACAACCGGGAACGGTCATGAGATTTACAAAAAACGCCGATAGAGATACCAGACGCAGGATGTGGCATTTCGGGAGTTAAGGCTCAAACCATCTCCTTTTGGATGCGTACTACACTAGGTTGAGTCAAGGAACGGGCGGAAATTCCTCGGCTCGCTGCTCCAAAAACAGTTCAACACCGGCGGCCGTGACCAATTCGCTCGAAAAATCGGCGAATCGATCAGTTTTCGAGCTAGCGTTGCAGAGCGGCACTCGCGATCGATCCATTCCTTTTTACCGTCAATCAAGAGCCAAAATCTCATGGCAAGGTCCAAACGGAATTCTGAAGCCCCAGCTCGGCCAAGAATTCGAAGCGGCGGTTTCCGAAGGGCCGTGCTTCGTGGCCTCGCAGTCGTCTTGCCACCCCTGCTTACCATTGTGGTACTGATCTGGGCCTGGTCGACAATTGAATCCTATGTGCTCACGCCAATTGAATCGTGGGTACGCTGGGGAATTGTGGCCAATGTCGAGGACACCATCACCGAAATACCCGCCGGCGCCCAACCAACCCTGACCACCCGTCGGATGGATGGCTTCACCTTCGAGGGTATCAGGTACGTTCCCGATCCAACCGGCCGCCGCTACTTACCCGAGCGTGTCAAAAAAGCGGTCGATCAGCGTCTCGGCGACTTTGGCCCGTTTACCGCTGCACCATCGAGTGCGAATGCCTATTGGCACCGATATGTGCAACTGAGGTACCTGCAACGAAGATTCGTGGTCCCAGTCTTCCTCATTATCTTTCTGACGGCACTTTATTTCCTCGGCCGAATCGTCACGATCGGACTTGGCCGATGGGTTCTGCAAGGATTCGAACGGGCCATTCTCGGCACGCCTTTGGTCAGCAAAGTTTATGGCAGTGTGAAACAAGTCACCGACTTTGCGTTCAGCGAACGCGAAATTGAATTCAATCGAGTTGTCGCCATCGAGTATCCCCGTAAGGGAATCTGGTCAATCGGTTTCGTTACTGGCAACAGTATGCGAGAAATTGCTGAAGTCACCGGCGAGCCCATGCTGAGTGTCCTCATGCCCACAAGTCCGATGCCAATGACTGGATTTACCGTGACTGTAAAAAAAAGTGATGCCGTTGACCTGAATTTGACCATCGACGAAGCCATTCAATTTATTGTCAGCTGTGGTGTCGTGGTGCCCTCGCAGCAGCTTTCCAATGCAGCGCCGAGTAACCGACTTGCTGAAACAGACACCCTGGAATCCTCGCAGTAAAAACCACCCCGTTGCTACACCGAAAATCCTGAAAAGGATGGGACAGCAGCCACTTCTTACCTTGGACCCATCAGCGGCAATTTCCATTGCCCGTCTGGATTAGGAAATCCCCAAAATCAAGGACTTCCCCAGTGAAATTGAAGCGGTGAAATTCGGCTGATCCGGCAAAAAAACATCGAGACGGGTGATTCCCCCGCCGTTAACGGGTCGATCGGCGGTGGCAGGGAAGGGAAGCTACCTATTCGAGGTGCCCTCGCTACGGGTATCCTAGGCTCCACTGAGTGGTTCGGCCGTTTCACGGCATGACCCTCACTCCTCAGAGAATTTGATTGGATCGCCAACTTCCCTGCATTGCCCGACTTCATCGCATTTCAGAGGGTTGGAATCGACGAACCGTTGCAGCGAAGGAAAAACGTTGATTGGGTTCAATGAATGAATTCTCTGTGCCAAATCAATCTGCTTCACTTGCAACGCTAAGGATCCGCCGTGAGTCCTCTCAAACGATGCGAGTGAGCCGAAAGGATGTTGCAGCTGAATTTCGCGAGTCGTATCGGGAATGATGCAAAATCACCTTGGGTGCATTGAGGACCACAATGAGCAAACACTCACGACAAGATTAAAATCCACGCATACGGCTTCAGACCGCAACCAACAAGTTGTTACCCAACGCCACGCCCATCGACTGATGACGAGATGAAAAAAGTCTATATCAAGACCGTTGGCTGCCAGATGAATGTCTTGGACAGCGAGATGGTGATCGCAGACCTGAAACGCCATGGATATGTGGTGGTCGATACTCCCGAACAAGCGGATACCGTCCTTTACAACACATGCAGCGTACGGGAACACGCGGAGGAGAAAATCTACAGCGCGCTGGGAAAGATTCGCAAAGAAAAAGAAAAAGACCCGACAAAAACAATCGGCGTCATGGGCTGCATGGCGCAAAAAGATCAAGAAATTATTTTCAAGCGTGCTCCTTACGTGGATCTGGTGGTTGGCCCGGGTCAACTTCATACCATTCCAAATCTACTAGAGAAAGTCAGTGCCGGCGAAGGACGGCAGATGTCCGTTTCACTGTCCCGCAAGGGTGGATCGCAATCCGTGATCGCTCGAAGTCACGAGACATTTGATCCGCTTAGGGACCCCGCCATGCGTCCAACGCCTTTTCAGGCGTACCTACGGATCCAAATTGGCTGTGACAAATTCTGCACCTACTGTGTCGTTCCCAACACACGTGGACCAGAACAGGGACGTCCGCCCGAACAGATCATTTCGGAGGCGAAGATACTGGCTGAGCAGGGATGCCGTGAGATCACACTGCTGGGGCAAACAGTCAACAGTTACAAGTATCGGCATGATGATGCCACGCAAACGGACATGGCTTCGCTTTTGGAACAACTGCATCCAATCGACGGTATCGATCGCATCAAGTTTGTCACCAACTATCCGAAAGACATGACCGAACGTCTTCTCGAAACAATAAGAGATCTCCCCAAGGTTTCACCCTATCTTCACGTGCCTGCGCAAAGCGGATCCGATGTGGTGCTCAAACGAATGAAACGCGGCTACACCGTCGCTGACTACATGGAAATGTTTGAGCGAATTGAAAGGATACTACCTGAAGCGACGGTCAGCAGTGATTTCATTGTTGGCTTTAGTGGTGAAACAGAAGAAGACTTCCAAAAATCAATTCAAATTCTGGAACGCTGTCGGTTCAAAAACAGCTTCATTTTTCAATACAGTGTGCGTCCCGGAACAAAAGCGGCTGAACGCCTGCCTGATGATATTCCACGAGAGGTCAAGGCAAGACGCAATAATGAACTGCTTGAAGTCCAGAACCGAATCGCCAAAGAAGACAACCTAAAGATTGTGGGCTCCACCGTGGATGTGCTTGTGGAAGGACCAAGCAAGAAAAGCCAACGTTCGAATGACCCCTCGGTGATGCAGATGACCGGTCGCACGCATTGCGATCGAATTGTGGTCTTTGATGGTAACCTCAGACAGGCAGGACAATTCATGAAAGTCCATGTGGATGATGCCAGCAGCCACACGTTGATTGGACGAGTTCAAACAGTTGAGGTCGTCTCCATAGGTGGACTGAGCTAGAGTTGTCGTGTTTTGAACCATGTTCAAAACTGAACCCGATCAAGAAAGTTATTCCCCCGATGCGGAGCATCACCCTGAGTACCTCCCCTTCTTCTGAAATCACTTGGAATCAGCTTAGCAACGGCATGACGGTACTCGTCCAGCCAATGCCGTGGTTGCGCACTGCAGCTTTCTCGCTGGCAATTCGCGCTGGCGTGGATCTCGAACCCAACTCGCTGGGAGGCTTGAGCGGCCTGACCTGTGAAATGGTTCAACGTGGTGCAGGGTCTCACAGCAGTCGCGAACTCGTTGCGATCCAAGACAATCTGGGCATGGATCGATCATCGGGGGTCAGCATCTCGACCTCTAACTTTGGCGCTGCAATGCCCGCCGAATCACTTCAGCAAGCAATGCAGCTTTATTCGCAGATCGTTAAAAACCCTCATCTGCCCGAGGATCAACTGGAGGACGCTCGCATGATGTGTCTTCAGGAAATCCGAGCAAATGATGACGAACCAACTCATCGAGTCATGCAACGATTGCGACAACTCCACTACGGTTCTCACCTCGGAAGATCAACCCTCGGAACCCGCGAAGGAATTGCTGCGATCACGCAGAATGACTTGCGAGACTTCTTTCAATCCAACTACCACGCAGGTGATGCAATCCTTGCAGTGGCGGGAAAGGTTGACACGCAACAAGTTTTTGACTGGGCCGAAACCGCCTTCGGAGACTGGAAAACACTGCCCGCCCATTCACCTCCAGCGGCCACCGGCACGGGGACCTACGAGCACCTCGAGTCGCCCTCAAGTCAAACTCACATTGGCTTCTCCTTTGAAACCATTCCTTATGGACATCCAGACTATTTCAAGATGCGAGCTGGTATAGGAATCCTCAGTGATGGAATGAGCAGCCGTCTATTTGACCGTGTTCGAGAGCAGAAGGGACTTTGTTATACCGTGACCGCAAGTTGCCATTCCCTGAAGCAGCACGCAGGTGTTTTTGGCTACGCGGGAACAACGCCCGAAAGAGCACAGCAGACACTCGAGGTTACCATCAACGAAATTGAGAAACTAACCGAGGAATTAACTCAAGCGGAGCTGGAACGATGGCAAATCCGAATCCAAAGCCTGCTGATCATGGAGCAAGAATCGAGTGCATCACGTGCCTCCTCACTCGCTTCTGACTACTATCAAATCGGTCGCCCGATCACGACACAAGAACTAGAAACGGCCATCGAGTCGCTGTCGGTGCAACAAGTCAGGGACTACTGGGTTGCAAACCCACCTCGTGATTATCGAATTGTTACCCTCGGCACCTCCCCGCTAACGCCACCCTCCACAATTTCTTCTTCGGTCAATTAAGCATGCCAGAATTTCGTGAAACCACTCTCCCCAACGGTTTGCGAATTGCCGCGGAGATCGACAAACGAGGTTATTCCGCTGCGTTCGGCTATTTCGTTCACGCTGGATCCAGGAACGAACTCGATCCACAATCCGGGCTCAGCCACTTTCTCGAGCACATGATGTTCAAGGGCACGGGCAATCGAACCGCAGCTGACGTCAATCGGGAACTTGATGAACTAGGTGGTCAAGGAAATGCTTACACGAGCGAAGAACAAACCGTCTATTACGCAACGGTCCTTCCAAAATTCCAGGATCGTTTAATTGACCTTCTCTCAGACATGCTCTCCCCTGCCTTGGAAGAGCAGGAGTTCGAAACAGAAAGGCAGGTGATCCTTGAAGAAATAGCCAAGTACGAAGACCAACCGCCCTTCGGTGCCTTTGAAAGGTCGATGGAACTGCATTTCGGACCTCGGGGACTTGGTCGACGCGTTCTGGGCACAGCAGAGTCCATCCGCGAGATGACCGCCTCGAGAATGCGAGAGTACTTCAACCTCAGGTATCGGCCAGAGAATATCGTGATGGCCGCGACCGGAAACGTTGACTTCGATGCCTTGGTCGATCAACTGGAAAAACAGACCGCGTCTTGGGCCGATCGGCCCTGCACCCTTGGCGGCAGTTCAAAAGATGATTCCGCCACCTCTCCACCGGGGATCAATCTTGACGCTCAACTTTCTATGCCCGGCGTTAACCAAGCCTACCTCGTTCGCATTGGCCATGGACCTTCTGAGTCATCAGCCAATCGATATGCCTCGCGACTGCTTGCATCAATCATTGGAGATGAAGGGGGCAGCAGAATGTTCTGGGATTTAATCGATACCGGAAGAGCGGAGGTAGCAACCGTTTGGCCGCATGAATTTACCGACTGCGGTGCATGGTTCACCTACTTGGTTTGTGACCCTGCTGATCTGCCCGCAAACCGACGCCAGATTGATGCGATTTTCACCAGCATCGTTAAGGATGGCGTCACTGCCGAGGAACTCTCACAAACACTGAACAAGGCCTCGGCGGGATGCATCATGCAAAGCGAACGGCCCAGCAATCGACTGTTTGGAATTGGCAGTCGGTGGTTAACTCAAAATGAATACCAGAGCACCGATCAAAGATTGGAGAGCATAAAAAGTGTAACACTTGATGACATTGCATCCGTTGCAAAAACCTACTTTGCAACCGGCAACCATCAAGAGGTCATCGTCACCGACTCGAATGACTAAGAGTTTCATTCAGCAGGGCAACAGAGGCGATCGGCAATCCAACAGCGGTGACAAACTTACCGATTCGCCGCCCGATCAATCTTCACTCGAACGTCATGCCCATCACGCTGCGTGATGGCACGACAACACCTTTACCCCGTCTTGCCCAGAATCATGCACTGTCGCCGAGACGCTCAATGACACCATTGCTGTCACCAAACTGATCTGCTTCGGCCCCCATCTGCTTCGTCATCCAAAGATAAAGATTGCAAAGTGGCGTGCCGTTTTCGTAACGCACATGCCGCCCCGTCGTGATGCGTCCACCGCCATTCCCTGCAACCAGAATCGGCAGATCATCATGATTATGGCGATCTCCATCGCTTATCCCGCTTCCATACACGACCATACTGTTTTCAAGGAGCGTCTTGCCATTGGCTTCTCGCACCTGTTTGAGGCGTGCAAGAAAGTATCCAAAGTGGTCGACATGAAATCGGTTGATGGCTGCAATATTCTTCTGCTTTTGCTCACTCTTACCATGATGTGAAGATTCATGATGCCCCTCAGAAACACCCACTTCGCGATAACTGCGATTGCTGCCAGCATTCGTGAACATGAAGGAAAGAATGCGAGTGCTGTCGGTCTGCATGGCGAGTGTCATCATGTCCAGCATCAACTCGGCATGCTCGGTTAACTCCTGTGGCACTCCACTGGGACGTGGAAAATCAGGAACCCCTTCCTCGGTCAACTCAAGTCGATCCACACCTACAAGCCGTTTTTCGACATCCCGAACCGAGTAGAGATACTCATCTAATTTTCGCTGATCAACGGTGGGTAAGGTTTGATGCAACCGCTTGGCGTCTTCGAGAACAAAATCGAGTACGCTTTTTCGATACTTCTCTCGAGCAGTTTTTGCCCTTCGCGTCTCCTTGACCGTTTGCCCAGCGAAAAGCCGGTCAAATACAGCACCGGGATCAATTTCCTTGGCGACCGGACTCGTCGGACCTCGCCAGGACATATTGGACGCATAGGCGCAACTGTACCCGCTGTCACAGTTGCCGGCTTGCGCACTCGCCTCAAGCCCAAGTTCAAGTGACGAAAATCGCGTGGCTTGGCCAACTTGTGCCGCCGTGAACTGATCAATCGAAACACCGTTTTGGATATCCGCACCATTCGTCTTTCGTGGGTGCGCACCAGTCAAGAAAGCCGCGACGCTTCGTGCATGATCCCCGCCACCATCACCATGTGCACGAGCACCATCCAAAGTCAGTCCCGTCAAAACATTGAAGGAATCCCGATGCTGTGAAAGTCGCTCAAGGGTGGGGGTCAACCCATACCCACTTCCCTCGTCGCTGGGAGTCCAATCAGGCATGTGCATGCCGTTGGGAACATAGAGGAATGCCATTCTCAACGGCGCAGTCTCATCGACCGCAGCGGCTGACAGCAGGCGAGTTGACGACATCGCGCCGAGGATCGGCAACGCCATGCTAGTACCAAAACCACGCAGCAATGTTCTTCTCGAAATTGTCAACGGCATCGTTAACCCCACTTATTCACGGTGACCTTGTTTCTGAAACGGATCGCTGAGGATGATCCCCGCAATCAAAAAGGCAAACTTCTGTTCATTCTGATCAACAAAACCAAATATCTGATCGATCGCGCACTGATCGTAGTATTCAGTACCGCGACCCATTGCGTAAATGAGCATTTTTTCAATCACGCAACGGACAAACGGTTCTTCTCTCGTCTTCACGATCAACTCTCTCAACTCTTCGACACCGGCGAATTCCGTTCCGTCAGGTAATTGCCCACTGGCGTCAACTGGTCCCGCCCCTTCACGCTCACGCCAACGCCCCACTGCATCAAAATTCTCTAAAGCAAATCCCAACGGATCCATCATCTGGTGACACGCCGCGCAGGCTGGGTTCTCGCGATGTTGTTCCATTCGTTCACGAAGCGTTCCCGAAAGCTTCGCTGTCTCCAACTCCGGAATGTTGGGGGGAGCAGGTGGGGGTGGAGAATTGAGTAAATTATCAAGGATCCATTTACCTCGTTTGACCGGACTCGTTCTAGTCGGATTACTGGTTACCGTAAGAATACTTCCGTGCGTCAAAATCCCACCACGTGGAGAATCCACCAGAGACACTCGGCGAAAGTGATCACCTTGCACTCCAACAAGCCCGTAATACGAAGCAAGTCTTTCGTTGAGGTAAGTAAAGTCAGCGTCTAACAATGTGGTAACCGGTAGATTCTCTCGCATCACACCGGCAAAAAAAGTCATCGTCTCCCGCCGCATCAACTCTCGAATCTCGTCATCAAACTCGTTGAACGATTTCGCGTCGGGATCCACTGCATCAAGGTTTCTCAACTGCAACCACTGCCCGGCAAAATGCTCGACGAAACGGTTCGAGCGAGGGTCCTGAATCATTCGCCCAATCTTTCCCAACAACCTCTTCTCATCCCTCAACCTTCCCTCATGCGCAAGAAGAAGCAACTCATCATCTGGCATGCTACTCCAAAGAAAGTACGAGATCCGCGTTGCCAATTCATATTGGCTGATCATGGCAGAATCTCCATGCTCACCACCACTCGGTTTCTCGACCTTGTAAAGGAAGTAAGGTGAGACCAAAATCGCTTGCATCGCAACTTGGATTCCCGCTTCAAAGCTACCTCCATCTTCACGAACCTGAGCGGCTAACTGCACTAGACGCCCAGCTTCATCTCGCGTTACTGGCCTCCGAAACGCTCGACTCGCGAATCGGCTCACCACCATCGAAGTTGCCTCATCAGGGCTAAGATCTTTGCTGGGGGATGCGAAAAGGATCTGACGATGGCTCGCTGGTAACGCAGGTGCAATCTCTACCGCAGCCCCTGTTTCCTGCCCCTCCAGCTTGACCGAAGCAAGATGAAAATTCCGGTCGGCCTTTCCGGCAACGTAGTAATCGTTGATGAACGAGATATCGATTTGCCGGTTTCCTTTGCCCAATCGAAACCGACTCGAATAATCCTCAGACGTGGAGGCGGGTACATCAATCACACGACGATCTCTGCCAGCGACGACTTCAACACGCACCGGCTCGTCACCGGCTTGATCCCCATGAGCACGTAACGTTAATTCGTATTGCCCCGAAAATGGCAACTCAATTTCGATTGAAATCGTGCCATGACTTGCGAGCGTCACGCTTGAACCGCGAGAAAACTTGGATGCACCCTTTAAATCAGCAGCCCTTTGTTCGATTTCAAAAATCCTTGGACCGGGAGGTGTATAAATTGCCTCACCTGAGATCTGAATCGCTGCATCCAAGTACTTTTCGAGTAATAGCGGAGGCGTTGAGAGGACGTCCCCAATGTTATCAAAACCATAACCAACATCATCGCCCGGAAAACCCTCAGCAGGTTCGTAATCAACGCCGGTTAGATCTCGAACGGTATTACGATACTCGTGACGATTCAAACGTCGCATCGCGACTTTCCCTGCATTTGGGTCCGTGACGCAATCCACTGACGTTGCGACCTTTCTTAGCAACCCTGAAAACTTGACTCGGGTCTCGGGGTCCAACCGCGGCCCATCCTTCGGTGGCATCGTTGCATTACTGACCTGCGATAAAGCGCGAATCCATAAATCTCGATTCTGCCTCGCCTCCGCAAGGGAATGATCGCTGTCAAATGCAACCTCATCGCCCTGCTGGTGACATTCAAAACAATAAGTCCTCAGAAGTGGCTGCAACTGCTCACGATAAGCAACCTCCAAATCCGGCTGCTCACCCTGCAATGAATCTGAACCCACCAGAGAAAGGGCAGCTTCGAAACATAAGAAAGTGATGAGCAATCGAACAATCATGAAGCAAGATCTCACTAGGATTCAAAAGGTTAGTCGCTTTTTCCTCGCCATTGCTCATCGAATGCAACGGGACATCCATTGTAGCCTCAACACGTTTCTGAATCGATCTTGATCAAACTCAGATCAGTGACTTACCAAGATGAATATCCGCAAACAAAGGAAAAACGGTGAAATCCCCTGCATAACCAGTTCAATCGCGATGAACCCAAGACCATCCTTGGCGACACCTCAATCAATTTCCAATGAAACAGCGTCCTGAGATGCATCCAGTCGAGACCCAACCGCTAACACCGAAAGGTTCCTGCGATTACTCGGGGTCCCAATCTTTTCGGTCTAAAAAAAGCTTAACGACTCATAAGGATTCCCATGAAGATCAAAGCCGACATGCAGCACGAAGGCAAACAGCTTGGATCAGGGTACGACCTCAAAGTGAAAGACTTGGGGGCTAAAACATCGTGGACAAAACATGGCAACGGGCAAACCAAACATCGCTGACGCCGGTGTCGCGCAACACGCCCCGAGATTAACCTGGCTCCACGCGCCCGCAATCCCAATACGGCAAGCGCATTCGCGATAAAAAACAGCCTGAACTATCAGCTTGCACCATTATGAAATATGAGCACCCGTTGTCTCGACATAGACCGCGTAAAGGGAGGTGCTGGCCGTCATGAACAGTCGATTACGTTTTTTGCCACCAAAACAAACGTTACTGCAAATCTCTGGCAACAAGATCTGTCCAATCCGTTGCCCGTCCGGCGCAAAAACATGAACCCCGTCGTATCCATCGCCGACCCATCCAGCGCTTGCCCAAATATTTCCGTCGACATCCGCACGTATTCCGTCAGCCATTCCCGCCTTCACTTCATCATCTACCGTCAACTCCATCGAGGTAAACACTCGCCCAAACGCCAAGGACTTCTCGTCCACAACATCCCAGACCTTGATCTCTTTTTTCGCATCGGGATAGTGCGATGAACCAGTATCGGCAACGTAGAGCATTTTGTAGTCAGGAGAGAAACAAAGTCCGTTGGGCTTAAAGATCTCATCTGCTACCTGAAAGACTTTTCCACTCTTCGAATCAATGCGGTACACGGCTTCTTTCTGATACGGCTGCACCGAACCGGTGTCGGCGCGACGCCCTTCATAATTCATCAAACCGCCATAACCGGGATCCGTGAACCAGATATCTCCATTGGGGTGCACGACAGCGTCATTGGGCGCGTTAAACGACTTACCTCCGTAGGAATCCGCCAAGACGGTTACCGATCCGTCATACTCATAACGCACAACGCGACGCGTAGCGTGCTGGCAAGAAATCTGCCGACCCTGAAAGTCAAAGGTATTGCCATTGCTGTTGCCTACAGGACGTCGAAACACACTCACGTGCCCGTCTTCCTCCAACCAACGCAACTGATGATCGTTAGGAATATCACTCCATAGCAAATAACGCCCCACTCCATTCCAAGCAGGACCCTCGGCCCAAAGCATCTCGGGACTGTGGTAGAGACGCTGTATCGGACTGTTGCCAAGTTTATACTTCTCGAACCGCTTATCCAAAACCAAAACATCTGGCTCTGGGTAACGAACGGGAGCAGCGTTCTTGCCATAATCCCTGCCAAAAGCAGCGGATGCAGCAACAGCCATTGATGCCGTCAGAAAATGCCGTCGACCACCACTGAGTGAATCAGTGCTTGATTTTTCAGACGTCACTTCAATCTCTTGCTTTGACGAACATCTCATGTCGGCTCCCTGTAATGCGGCAATCCGCGACGAATTGGCGAGTGGTTGAAATAGAAAAGCTACGCACAAAAGAAAATCGAGAACAGAAACCTACGTGGCAAAATCCTCTGATCGGTGCGTGCCGAACAAACTGTCTTGAAGGTGGCTACTATTGCGACTCAACCTTCGAGAAGCAAGCGATTGAGCAGGATTCTTGTCATTTCTCCCTCACGGGGGATTCCTCCAATCACTCAACCACTTCACGCGGGAACAATCCAACCGCGGTGAATCAATCGGCAGATGCATCCAAATCAAACGATGACCAGTGCCTTATGCGGTGAAATCATGGAAGAAATGCTGCCAAGCAGGGAAGCAATAACTGATTCATTAGCAGCCAAACAAGAAAGCTACGACCTTACAGTCAAGTGACTTCAACTAGTCACCGGTCACACTCAACCAATCAATCTTTCCCTTTGACCGCTTGATTCCAAAACGCCGGAACTTTTCAATCCAGGCGTTTACAGAAGCCTGCAGCATGAGGCCCTATACTTACTTTTTCGAATAACTACTTGGCAGAAAACTTGAAGACCGTCGTGGTCTCGTAAGCCTTCCCGGGGCGAAGGATCGTTGAGGGAAAGTCAGGCTGATTTGGACTGTCTGGGTAGTGCTGGGTCTCAAGACAAAAACCACCTCGGTGCACATAGGCTTTTCCAGACTTGCCGACCAAGCGACCGTCGAGAAAGTTTCCACAATAGAATTGAATCCCTGGCTCAGTGGTGTGAATCTCCATGATTCGCCCACTGGTTGGTTCGTGAACACGAGCAGCAAGCACCAAACCATCATCATCGCGATCCAGAACAAAGTTATGGTCGTAGCCAAGACCATATTCAAGTTGCTGATTTTCTTTGGAAACATCCCGTCCAATTGCTTTTGCCGAAGTGAAGTCAAACGGTGTGCCCTCGACCGAAGCAAGTTCGCCGGTGGGAATCAACACAGAGTCAACAGGTGTGTAACGTGTCGCGTTAATCATCAATTCATGGTCAAGGATGGTTCCCTCGCCTTCACCCTTCAGGTTGAAGTAAGTGTGCTGTGTCAAGTTGACAGGAGTCGCCTTGTCTGTCGTCGCGTCATACTCGACCCTTAACTCGTTAGCATCCGTTAACTGATAAGTCACGGTAATCTTCAAGTTGCCCGGATAACCTTCCTCTTTGTCCTTGGCCAAATAACTCAATTCGATTCCTTGCCAATGAGGCCCCTTGGTTAACTTGGCATCCCACACAACCTTGTCAAAACCGATCACGCCGCCGTGCAAATGATTCGGTTTGTTATTCACGGCAAGGCTATATGTTTCACCATCCAAGTCGAACTCACCCTTGGCAATTCGGTTCCCATACCGACCAACAATGGCACCGAAGTAAGGCTTATCCACCGCGTTGATGTAATTCTCAACGTGGTGATAACCCAAAGCGATGTCTCCTAGTTGGCCATCACGGTCAGGGACCATGATGGAGGTAATGATCGCTCCATAATTGGTCACCTTGACCTGCATTCCCTCGGAATTCGTCAACGTATAAAGCTGGATACTGTCGAAATCTTCGACCTTTTGAGCTTCCGAATTACTAAGCATCAAAAGTGAACACAAAATCACGGCAAACAGATTCTTCATGGTAAAACTTCAAGGAAGAGGTTGTAGAAAAATGGCCAGAACCGGAAACAGACAGTAAAGCTACTGAATTCAAACAGGCTCCGCGTGATTCGATTCGCGAACGCCGCGGAGCATCAGTGTAAAAAGTCGACGCACCAAAATCGAGCGGATGACCAAAGGAAAGTTGAACAAACACCTCACTTAACTCATCACACGGCAACTGCCGAGTCGTTCTGATAGTCCGAACCTCACTTCTATCGAACTCATCAAAAAAACATCTAAGAATGCTCCTGAGGGTAATCGAGACTCAGCCTTCGACTGGCAAGAAACAACACGCGGGGACGATTAGCAGCGAAAAAGAAAATCAATGCAGGACAGACACAAGACGTTGACTCAGCGTCGCAGAAAGGTAGAAAACACCCGCTGATCCTTACGCCTTCTAATCTGGAATCCCGTGATTTGTGCAATGGTGGAAGGGTGGGGAAAATAGTCGTGCCCCCCACACAACAACGAACCGAACAACCTGAGCAGGCAAACCAGAATTAGCGTGATTTCTGACCTGATTTCATGCAATGGTTTTAACCACCCAAAAAACGCCGCCGAAACCATATCCACCGCAATCGATCACGAAACCAGCAATCAAAGAGAACCTCAAACAAAGTGAAGTCGATGGTCCCACCGGCGGCATTGTTTTCGGATCTAAGTCACGCGAACACGCAGGCAGCAAGTCGCTACTTGTTAAGACCTCGCATCTCAATCGCTTTCCAAAAATGGTGCCATCGTCCGGTACGGCTAACCCAAGTTAGCGATGCTTGCCACCACGACTGGCCTGGCCAAACCGTCTAGCCAAACTTGAAGCCGCTCCTCAAACGCTGCACTCTCCTCCCCAATTGTCTTCCAATGCATCTTCCCTGAGGCTGCTCTCAATTCATCAAGCCAGCCCTCCAATTCCGCGAGCAAAACCTGTTCGTCTTTGATTGAAACGGGCAAAGGGTCGAAGACGATGCGCCCACCTGACGAAGCACGAACCAGTCGAACCAGGTTTCCCAGTTGAGCTCGATAGACTTGGCCTGAATGAAAAACCCGCCTGACTTCCAATCGATGATTGAATTGAAAAACAGGATCCTCACCACAGTAAAGACTTAATTGGTTGAGCCCCCTGAAACCAACGATAATTTTTTCACCCCGAACAAATGACTCACCCCGGCATAGGAAATTACGTCCCTCTCGAAATAGATCTTCTGAGGTCTTTTCACCCAAACCTTCGGGCTTCTCATCCAAAGCAGGCGCCTCATCCAAAGCAGGCGCCTCATCCAAATCGGGCTTCTCATCACCCAGAGCGTTCTTGTCGTTCAAAATTATCCTGCAACTTCAGGGTGCAGATTGATTGGGGAATAATGGACAACCATCTAACTTGCCATTTTTGAATTTGAGTTTCGGAAACTTGCCATTTCCGTTATCCGCATGGCGTGCAGCACTTAGTCAAATTGACCTCATGTTAAGCGTCTCGCTTGCCAGCCGAATCAATCAGAAAGGTTCCGGCACCGAGAAACTTTTTAAAACATATCAATTCGAGCACCCATCTCCTCTGGCGACCAGCTTCGGTAAACACCTCTGGCGACCAGCTTCGGTAAACAACAGATAATCCGCAACCAGCTGGCCAACCACCAAAGAATGAAGAGGAGAGGCCATTTTTGCTAATCATCAGTTCAAATACAAAACCAATCAGCGTTACGACAACATTCCTACCGTGCCAATCCATCGGTTGCCCGTGATCCAGCGAGCCAATCATCGACCTCGTCGTGAACCAATTTTGACGCAGACACCGAAAAAACCACCCAAGATTCACGGCAGTGAACTCTTTCCGATCTCCTGCAACAACTAGCATAAAAAATGCGGTGAGTTGCAACCGGAGTACGACGAGTGGTCATTGACCGCAGATTTCCATGAAGAGCAGTCCCGCAAACTGGCCGGGCCCCCGTTCTCAGCATAAACTGACAAGGTGTGGAACCGATTGGAAGTTTCTTTACAATGAACCACTAACGCGTCTCAAGCGTCCTATTTGATTGCATCATGCTGACGAGCATCGAATCGGCGTGATTCCTAAATCGAGATTCCATTCAAAACACCGTCCTTCAAACGATAACCGTCTCGGAGCCTGCCTCAATTATGACATTCCTACGTACGCTCGCTGCTACCGCTCTGCCATTAACGCTGGCGATTTTCTCTCAGGGTGTCGCTGACGCACAGGAGGCATCACCCAAAGTTGCTCTCGAAACATCTGCTGGAACGATTGTCCTACAACTCGAAGGGGGAAAAGCACCAAAAACGGTCGAGAATTTCCTGCAATACGTGAAAAGTGGCCACTACGAAGGAACGGTTTTCCATCGAGTCATCAAGGGCTTCATGATTCAGGGTGGCGGAATGGATGCTGACCTCAAGGAAAAAGGGACCAAGGCTCCAGTTGTCAATGAAGGCGGAAACGGACTCAGCAACAAGAAGTACACAATCGCGATGGCGAGAACCCCCGCCCCCGATAGTGCGACAAGCCAATTTTTTATCAACTCCAGCGACAACCTTTTCCTGGACCGCAAAAACTCTCAAGATGGCTTCGGCTACGCAGTTTTCGGGACCGTCATCAAAGGAAAAGAATTTGTCGACAAGATCGAGTCGACCAAGACTGGAGTCAAAACTGACCCTCGAGGTATCCCCATGAGGGATGTCCCTGTTGAGCCAATTGTGATCAAAAAGGTGACGGTCCTCTGAACAGAGAGACCCCCCATGCAGGGGCGCGGTAAAAAAAAACTGTCAGCGGCGCAAATTCAGGGGTATCCCAAACACCGCGATGGGGTATGGTGTCGACCGATCCATTTCGCCGCCTCTTGACGATCCTTGGGATTCCCGCGTATTTTCTGGGGGAGTTTCGCGTTTTTGCACGGTGACTTGGTGAGCGAAGAACAAAGGAGGGTGTTTCCAATGTTTTTCGTGGCCAATCCAGTTTTTGCCGTGTTGAAGACGCCAGCGTAGCTTCAATTGGCAGAGCATCGCATTCGTAATGCGAGGGTTGTGGGTTCAAATCCCACCGCTGGCTCTTGGTGTTTGGCCCGTGATCGTAAAATTTATTTGGACGGCGGAAGAAGGCGTATCCTTTTTTTGACGCAGGCCTGCATTTTTTAATCATGCATTCTTTTCAGCCCAAAATGGGCGGGAGATTCGTCTCGATGAGTGAAGTCGAACTCGATGTGCTCGACTTGAAGGAAATGGTTCTTGCCAACAATTCCTTCGGCCCTTCCGATGTGACAGCTATTCGCAAAGCCATTTCCGAGAACTATGGCCACTTTGGTGAACTTCGTGATGCCGTCACGGAAATGGAAGATGACGATGCACTGAGCCCGGCGGGCAAATCCAAAATGGGTGTTTGCCAATTCTTGCTGGGCCGATTCGCCGATTCCCTGGAGACGCTTCAGAGCGCCGATGGAAGCGCGATGGCATTCTTCTATCAAGCGGCCTGCATGTTTGAATTGGGGCAGTACGAAGAATCAATCACTGCCTACGAACAAGCCCAGACATCGGGATACGACGAAGATCAGTGCAAGATTGGAATCGCAGAGGCTCATCGCTACGCAGGTCGAGTCGACAATGCACTTGCTTTGCTCGATAACATTTTTGGACCGACCGAGCAGACCGCAAATTACATGTATCAGCGAGCAGCCACCGTTGCTGCAGTCGGCGGACGAATGGATGAAGCGTTAGCCCTCTATCAGAGAGCAGTGAACACTGACGAGAATCATGCGGGTGCTCTGTTTGGTCTTGCTCTGGAAAATGACCGTTTGGGCAACGATGAAGAAAGCCTGCGACTCTACGAACAAGCGGCCAAGGCATTTCCCACCGGGATCGGTGTCCTTATCAATCTGGGTTTGATCTACGAAGACAACAACCAGTTTGACAAAGCACAATTGTGCTACAAGAGGATTTTGGATTGCTACCCGGATCACCCTCGCACACGCCTTTACATGAAGGATGCTGCTGCAACCGGCAACATGCTTTATGACGAGGAGGCACAACGCCGCAACGATCGGCTTGCTCAAACCCTTAACATGCCAGTCACGAACTTCGAGCTGAGTGTTCGCAGTCGAAACTGCCTGCAGAAAATGGGCATTGACACCATCGGTGACCTGACGAGAACTTCAGAAGCTGAGCTGCTGAGCAGCAAGAATTTTGGTGAGACCAGCCTTTTTGAAATCAGAGAAATCCTATCGAGCAAGGGCTTGCAACTCGGGCAATTTGCTCACGAGAAGAAGCAGAACGATCCACCCGTCGACACCAGCCACATGTCTCCTGATGAGCAGGCATTACTGGATCGACCAATTGCCGATCTGAACCTTTCGGTCAGAGCCAGGAAATGCATGGCTCGCCTTCAAATCAACATGATTGGTGAGTTGATTCGAAAAACCGGGGACGAAATGCTGGAATGCAAAAACTTTGGCGTCACAAGTCTCAATGAAGTAAGAGAAAAATTGACCGACCTCGGCTTGAAAATGCGTGGTGACTGACCCCCGTCAATCAGGCCGGTCCGCCCGTCTTTTTTTGAAGATCACATTTAGCAAGCCAATCCAACCATTTCGTAATAGTGCTGGCTGAATGAGCCAATTTGAATTTGAATTACACCACCGCGACACGTCCACTTCGGCGCGTCGCGGTGTTTTTTTTACCCCTCATGGTCCGGTTCAAACTCCGGGCTTCATGCCGGTGGGGACACAAGGCTCGGTGAAGGGCTTGACCATCGATCAGGTCAAGGCCACCGGAGCCGATATGATCCTCGGCAACACGTACCACCTCGCGTTACGCCCGGGACATGAGACGGTCAGAAAGCTTGGCGGATTGCACGCAATGTCCGGCTGGGAAGGCCCAATTCTAACCGACAGCGGTGGCTTTCAGATTTTCAGCCTGGATGCGATTAACCAAGTGACCGAAGAGGCCGCCACCTTTCGCAGTCACATCGATGGGGCCATCATTCGCCTCACACCCGAACACTCCATTGAAATCCAAGAGGCTCTTGGGAGTGACGTCGCAATGGTGCTAGATCACGTCGTCGCCTTACCGGCGGAAAAAGATCAGGTGGAGGAAGCGATGGCACGATCAATCCGCTGGGCCAAACGCTGTCTCGAAGCAGCCAACCGCGACGACCAAGCTCTCTTCGCAATTGTTCAGGGAGGACTCGATGAGACGATGAGGATCGAGTGCGCGAGAGAACTCTCCAGCATGAACTTTACCGGCTATGCCGTTGGTGGGCTGAGCGTTGGCGAAGCACCATCGGAGATGTACCGCATTACGGCAGCGACAACCCCTGAACTTCCTGAGACTAAACCACGTTACCTAATGGGCGTTGGACGACCGATTGATCTCCTTGAGAGCGTTGCGAGAGGTATCGACCTTTTTGACTGTGTCATGCCAACACGAAACGGCCGCAATGGTCTCGCGTTCACTGACACTGGTCCTCTCAAGCTTCGCAATGCCATTCATCGCGAAGACACCGGACCCATTGACGAGCGGTGCCCCTGCCTGGCCTGTCGTCACTCGCGCGGGTACCTCCGCCATCTTTTTAACACCAGTGAAATGCTCGGGCCAATCCTTCTCTCTCTTCATAACTTGACCTACTACCAACGACTCATGACCGAGGCTCGACTCGCAATTGAACAGGATCGTTTTGGTACTTACCTAGCGTCCAAGAAAGACGGTTGGGGAATGGCTTAACTCTCTATCGCCACCAACCCGATCTCACTCGAAAACCGGTCTAACTGAAAAACCGATCTCACTCGACAACCGGTAATTTCCAGGAATAAGCTTTTGGAAATCTTCATCGACCAGACGACGAGACAGGCATGGGAAAGCAATGATCACCGCAGGCGAATCCTCAGCTAACTGAAAAGAAAAGAGGCTGTCAGCGGGTCAGGAACGAATCAAATGCGGTGTTCGACCACTCGAATTGGTGAACTGGGCAGTGATCCTTCGTCCACCGAAACTTGAGCAGAAAGTAGCAACGCATGAACCCAGCACCTCGAGGCGGGGATCGATGCAGATCGCGATGCCCGCGATACCTTGGCCTCGTCTGGTTCATTTCGAGCAGAGCATCACGATTCAACTGAACAAGCGAGCGTCTACGTTCACTAAACGGACTTTCTCGCTCGCTCAGCTTCAATTTCTTCAAATGTGTAGAGGCGCCCCTTACCTGCGCCCGGGCAAACCTCACAGGTTTCCTTCCAGTCACGCTTTCGTTTTAGGTTGGAGTCCCAGAATGGCCACGTCCGACATTGAATCGGGCGAGATTCATATACCGAACACTTACGAGTTTTAGGATCCAGCAAGATACAGTCGCCATCGGGATACTCGACCAGACTTCGATCTGGACCAACATCGCGGACAAACCGTCGTTCAAACTCATCAACTTCGATTCGCATCTCCCCAGCCATGGCGTCGATTTCTGACTGTTCCACCCAAACAAATCCGGGCTCTCCACTGCAACAATCACCACACTGTGTGCAAGTGAACTGCAGACCATTTGCATACCAAGGCTGCTTCTCTGATTTCGATACGTTCTTGGTATCGCTCATGAAATCCTATCCCCGTCTGATGGAACATTGCCGGTTGAAACACTCGGAACTCTCCGTGTGTTCATCTTGGCCAAAGAAGCAACCAATCTCAAGGTGCCATCAGGAACGCCCCAATTCCTCGACAACCTCGGAAACAGCCCTGATCACCATTTCAACTTCGGCGATCTGAGTGCCATGCCCTGCGCTCAGTCGCAAGGTACCTTTGCTTTCGGTTCCCAAATATTCATGAATTAATGCGGCACAATGAAAACCGGCTCGTGCCTCCACCCCAAACTCTGAATCCAGAATAGCTGCAAGATCCGCAGGATCCAAACCTTCCATAGTGACGCTAGCGATTGGCAACGATCCTTCACTGCCGTGCACGCTTAGACTGGAAATCCCTCGCAGGCCCTCATGTAGTTTTCTAGAGAGAGATAACGAATGCTGCTGACGTGTACCCAAGTCCCCTAATTCGGTCAGTGCTACCCCCCAGCCACAGATTGCCGGCACGTTTAGATTACCCGGCTCCAGCTTTTGCGGCATCGAAAGAGGCATCTCCAGGGACTCACTCTGACTTCCGGTCCCCCCATACACCGAGGGACGAATTTGTTCATGCAGCTCAGGCGAGACGTACAGCAGAGCGGTCCCAAGTGGCCCTCCGGAACACTTGTGGCCGGGTGCGGCAAGCAAGTCGACACCAAGCTCTGAGACAGAAATCGGTACCGAACCAAACGTCTGAGCTGCATCGCAAAGTAAGGCGGTTTGGGTTGACCGCAACGACTTACCGATCTCCGCGACCGGCTGCATCACGCCGGTCACATTACTTGCGTGAGTCAACACGGCGAGCCGAGTTTCCGGTTCGATTGCCTCGAGAAAGTGATCCACCTCAACAGCCCCACCGACACTGACGGGGACAATCGACAGACGCACACCCGATCTCTGAGCAAGTTCATGAAGAGGCCGCAACACGCTATTGTGCTCGGCTGCTGAAACAACCACATGGTCGCCCGGGCCAACCAGACCATAAATTGCGGTATTGAGCGCTGCCGTCCCGTTTGAGTGAAAACTGATGCAATCCGAGGAGGGTGATTCAATGAATGCAGCCAGCTGGCGTCGCACCAATGAAATCAACCGGTCCGCCTCCACTGCGGATCGGTAGCCACCACGCCCCGCGGCAGAGCCACAGTTACGAATGAAGTCAGTCATCGCACTCAAAACAGCCTCCGACTTTGGCCAAGAAGTGGCTGCGTGATCCATATAGATTCGATGATTGGTGGCCATTAAAGGTGACGCTCCTTGGTATTTTGATTCTCAGCATACGAATCCGCCTGCTGGGCTTGCACCGGCTCAGGATGCACCCAGACCGTTGCACCATCCTCAAAGTGCTCTCGTTTCCAAATCGGCACATCACGCTTCAACGTATCCATGATCCATTGCAAGGCAGCAAAGGTTTCGCTGCGGTGAGCACTACTACAGCCAACGACCACGCTTGCTTCACCCACAGGAACATCACCTAAGCGATGGACAATCACAACACCCGCAAGTTTGAACTGTTCGGCAGCTTGTTCCGCAAGACGCCGCAGGTGTCGGTCAGCCATGGCTCGATGCGACTGATAAGACAGCGAAACCGTTTTTTTCCCAGAAGTTGTTCGTCGTGTTACACCATAAAACCAACCCTGCGATCCAACGTCTGGGTTGGATAGCTTTTGGTCAAGACCGTCAAGATCGATCGGATGATCGACAATGCCGGTGAAGAAGTGCGTCTCAAACATTACTTATCTGCAACTGAATTTCTGCATTACATTCACTGTCCATTGATCAGCCGCAAAGACAACGCCAACTGACCGCTCACCACTAATTCCCTCACCACTAATCCCCTCACCACTAATCCCCCCGACGACCCCATCCCCTCTCTCTTGCGTTCGCCCGACCTAACCACCGCTCACCGGTGGAATCAAAGCTAGTTCGGATTCCGTATCCTTGATTAAAGTCTCACTCGACACATACTCGCAGTCAACCGCAAGCCGACAAGTCGGCAACAAGACGCGCAGTTCCGGGAATTCCTCACCAAGTTGCAACAAGATTTCACCTGCTGATGGCTCTAAACCAACCGACACAAACACCTCATCAGCACCCACTAAGTCACGAGCGATTGCAAACAAGAGAACACGTCGATTCGCTAATTCCGTTTTCAAATGAGCTTCCTATCAAAACAATCCTTCACGATGACTTATCTCGATGACCTCCCCATGGAGGCCATCGTTGATTACCAATCAACAATCCCGATTCAAAGCTCTCTTGGGCCGAGATACTCTGCGTCCTAGTCCTCCAGTAAACAAGGACAAAAAAACCTCACGTTTCAGCGAACCGCAACCCCCATGCCCCCATGCCCAACAGGAAAACTCAATCCGCTCCATCCTGCTCAAAAGTGGGCTGCGACGGCAACCGCATCACTGTCTCGCAGGCTAATTTCCCAATTCATTTTCAACCCTCGGCATCCTACCGTAAGCGTGAGCCAGCAACTTCAGGGGATGCAAAGTCTTTCGGTCACTTCCATGCTCAATCTGCATCTTACACGCGCTACATTCTGTCGTTGCAATTGAAACTCGTGCCGAACGCATCTTCGAAATCACGGGCCAACCGATCCGAAGACTACTTCGATAATTCTTTCGTTTCAGCCCCCAAGTCCCAGCCATTCCCGTACACCCCGCCTCCACTTTCTCCACCTCTATTCCAGGAATCAACGAAAGAAGCCTGGGCGCGCAACATTTTGGATCAAGCACTCTGAGGTGGCATGGCTGGTGATAGGCGACCCGACAATTCACTTTCGAAAAATCAAGATTCAATGACTCCCGCTCATGCAGATCCCACAAATACTCACACGCTTCGAATGAATGCTCGGCGACCAAATGAGCATCTTCATCATCAAGCAAATTCGGATATTCATGCTTTAGACAAAGTAGCGCAGACGGTTCGGTTGCCAGGATGCTGTAGCCTTGGCGAACCGCGTCAGCGAGAAGCCTCACATTCTTCCTCGCAATCTTCCGAGCACTCCTGACTTCACCGTTAGTTAGCCTCGCAATTCCGCTGGTCGACTGTGACGAGGGGACGTAGATCCCGATGCCATTTTGCTGCAGCACCTCACCAAGCGCACGTCCGACTTCAGGGTCAAAGTAATTCGCATAAAGATCGACAAAGTAAGCAACCTTTAATTCCCCTTGTGGTTGCGGACGATTCCAGCGCCGTCCTGCCGCGTACTTCAGAAAGGTCTTGGAAACCACTTGCGGAAGTTCCCTCGCAGCCGAAAGATCAAACAACCGTTCTGCGGTCCACCTCGCTAAAGGGCTTCGCATCAACCGATTTGACAACCAGGGCAGACGCGACATGACTGAAGCGATCGTATCCACTCTACCAATTAAAGCATCTGAGACGGGAAGCCCATTGGTGGCGACATATTGGGCCTTTAGTTCGCCAACCACTTTTGGAATATCCACCGAAGCTGGACACTCGAGGCGACACTGATGACACTGAAAACACAGATCCACGATTTCCTTTGCTCGATCGTTTGTCAAATCGTCAACACTTAGCTGCCCGCTGAGAACACCACGCAGAAGGTTCGCTTTGGCTCTCGGCGTCGCTTCCTCCTTTGCGGTGGCTCGAAAAACAGGACACTGTCTTTCATTCGAGGAAGTGGTGCGGCACCGAGCACATCCATTGCAGGAACGCGTGACCCCAGTGATCATCTTTCCGGCGGGCCATTGCTGTAACACATGCAACTGGGGCGCAGCACGACCTAACTCTCGAGACGTGATCGTGGTTTGAGAATCCGCTTCAACCAACACACGGTTATCAGCAATGATTTCAATTGTTTCAGTCGCCGGACGCAGGTTTTCGTCGGGCTTTTGAAACTCAGCGCCAAAAAGCCTCCCCGGATTCAAGCGGTGCATTGGATCAAACAGACGCTTCACCTGCCCCATGGCTTGCCAGAGTTCGCCAAACTGGCGGGGAAGCAGATAAGAACGACTTAGGCCCGCCGGGTGCTCCACACTCACCTCGCCGCCATATCGCCATACCACCTCAGCGATCTGCTGGCTGAGCGGCTGAAGCTTTTTTCGATCGTTCGGATCTCCGAGGTTCAGAAATGGCCGCAAGTGCAGTTGACCATGGCCGACATGTGCGAAGAGCGTGGCGGTGGATTGATGGGACTTCAAGGTATCCTGAATGGCAGTGAGAACTTCGGGTAGTTTTTCACGGGGCACACAAAGGTCTTCCGTGAAAGGCACCGGGGCTGTATTCCCCTGGACTCGATGCAGGCGTGGAATCACCCGACGCGACAGAGCCCAGTATCGGTCACGATCCTCTTTTTCAGCCGTCACCAGACCCGAAAACGCCCCATCAGTGCCACTGGATAAAGAATCTCGAACGACATCCAATCGATCCTTGAGTTCCATTAGCGATTCGCCCTGCAACTCAATCAACAACATCGCCTCCGCTTCCCGCGGGAGGACCTTTGCAAATTCGGGGCTGGTGTCGCGTGCGATCTGCAATAATCGCCGATCCATCAAATCGCAAGCGACCGGACCATGCGCCACTGCTGCGACGCCGCACCTGGCCGCCGAATCCAGACGATGAAAAAAGAGAAGAACAACCCCACGATGCGCAGGGATTAATTCAGTTCGCAGAGTTGCATCAACGACGATCCCCAACGTCCCCTGAGTTCCCACCATGAACTTCGCCAGATCAACGGTTCCCTCTGAATCAATCACACCATCGAAACGGTAACCGCCTCGAGAGGAGGGTGCATCTCGCCTGGCATGAATCAACGAATCAAATTGCTTCCGAATTTCGCTCAAACCCAATGCCAGTCGCCCGGGGGTTCCATCATCATCGCGACGATGCCTCGACAATTCGATCAACTCACCATCAATCGTTACCACCCGCATTGACTCGATCGTATCACGAGCTGAGCCGCTTCTCAGGTAATGACTGCCCGAGGCATTCGTAGCAAGCACACCACCCATGGTCGTAACACTGCGCGTTACCGGATCCGGACCGTACCAGCGACCTTGCTGCCTGAGTGTGCGATTGAGCACGGATAAAGTGGTACCACTTTGGACCGTAACCGTCCCATCATCACGACTCAGATCTATCCGTCGCATCGACTGAGAAAAATCAAGGACCAGCCCGCTTCCCAGAGACTCCCCTGACACCCCACTCCCCGCACCCCTGGGATGCAATGACAATTCATGCTCGGACGCGTACTGCGCAGTTGCCACCACATCTGCAACGGTCTTTGGTCGAACCACCCCGAGCGGTTTGATTTGATAGATGCTCGCATCCGATGCGTAAAGCTGCGTCATCACCGGATCACAATACACCTCGCCGGTGACGATCCCTCGAAGATCATCTTGTACTCGTTGTCGTTCGATATCCATTCAAATCCCGTCAGCGTTGATCGCGAAAAGCATGGTGAAACCAAAGATAAAATACGGACTGGGACCGAACCAATCACTCCAGCATTCAATGCAGACTCAGTCCCCTCAGTCTATCCGCTTCTTGCTTGCTGAACACATCACTGTCTTGTTAATCACTGGCGAAAGAATGCCTGTCAGTTCGATCTGGCTTACCGCAGCATGAAATCGCAGGATCGTCGCATCCCTCAAATGCAGGAAAATAACGCCATCTGGCTGCACGGCTCTTATTGCAAGGTTGTTTCGATCAAACTGCCCGAAACGTGCGATGGCGGCCACCTGTGTTAAACACTCTGCCCAGAACTGTTTTTTGCCGACACAACCGGCTGCCTGAAGGTTAATCAGTGCAATTCAAACTAGACGATCTATCAACAAAAACGGTCGGCCGGCATTGAACAACTTTGCGTCAAAAAAGTGGCCGTTCAACAGCACCGTTGAAGCAAACTCACCCGGACGGATCAGTGGACAGACGCACTGCCGTTGATCGGTGGCGAATCGTTGTGACGGGATCGTTCACGATTCGCCGGGCAACTCGATCCGTCACCACGATGCAACAGAAAGACCTACGATTGCTAGAAGCAGTTGACGCATCACTTATTGCGAGGAGCGATTGATCAGCCCAAGCACCTCGGCTCGCGACTTGGGATCATCGCGAAAGATACCTCGCATCGCACTGGTGAGGCACAGGCTACCCGGCTTACGCACTCCACGCATGGTCATGCAACTGTGCGTCGATTCCACAACGACAGCGACGCCTCGAGCGGACAGGCGATCCTCAATCAGGTTCGCCACTGTCTGGGTTAGCCGTTCCTGAACTTGCGGACGTCTGGCGACCTCTTCAACGACTCGAGCCAATTTACTAAGCCCAACGACCTTGCCACTGGGAAGGTAGGCGATGTGAGCACGCCCAGTGAAGGGAAGCAAGTGGTGCTCACACATGCTGCAAAACGAAATATCCCTGACGAGAACAAGTTCGTCATAGTCCTCATCGAAAACCTTGAGCAGATGTCGGCCCGGGTCAGTTTTAAGACCGGCAAACATCTCTGCGTACATTCTTGCAACCCGAGAGGGAGTTTCGAGCAATCCATCTCGCTCCGGATCCTCTCCCACTGCGGAAAGAATCGAGCGAACGGCAGACTCGATTCTCTCAAGATCAACCGCATCGTTCACCGGTGCGTTGGGGTCAGTAAAAAATGTGTTGCCCGAACGTCCGGTGCCAAGAACGCCTGAACCACGGGAGTCGTCGGAATTGTCAGCAGGAGTGTTCAAGATTTTTTTCGTCGGGGAGGTGAGCGAGTGGAGGGCTCAAGCTGTATCTTTCCCCAGCGAGGGACGGAACGCTTGATTCTCAATTGGCTGCAAGGCGGTGACATGGTACCAAGATTTTCCTTGGGTGCGAATTGACCAAGGCATCGTTATAAGCAGATTATGCACGCGTCAAGCCTCGGAATGAGGACCAGTTCAAGCAAGCCAGACAATTTGGCGATGTGCACCATCAGGCGTTTCCTGCCGTTGTCTCAGCGACCGCGGATCAGCCTCAATTTGGCCAAGCATCATCCTCCCTGACAAAGCGCAGGAAAATGCTGAAACCAACTCATAACGCTCCTGAAAAACCAAGGATTGCTGAGCGGGATAGATCAGGAAGCGATGAAATTGAAGACAAAAAAGAAAACGAATCCAATCTTCGCACGCTGATCAACAGCTACCATCGACGTATGGTCAGGGCGATGAAACCAACCGAGCGGAATGGATGCCGCGAAAAACAAACAAGGTACCGTTCGAGGCCAAAGGTTTTTATTGAGCAAAATTACCCATTCTGATTATTTCGTCTGCCACTGAAGACAGATGACGTGCTGATCACCTCGCAATAGCATCCGATTACCCACCAGCACGGGAGCCGACCAACAAGGAAACTGCAAGGCAGGCCGTCGGTTACCGGGAACACTTAGGTCGACTCTCGTTACAACCTCCATCGTCTTGGGATTGGCTTTCAAAACCTCCAGCACACCACGCTCTTCCATCACAATTAAGTGATCACCCCACCGGGTAACGCTTGATCGGGTACGTCGCGGATCCACCCACTGAACTTTACCTGTCGAAAACTCGACGCAGCGAAAATCACTGTCCGGCGCATTCCGACCACTACATCCATATAAGTAGTCTCCAACCAAAACCGGTGTTGACCAATGCGATCGCATTGATTTCTCGCGACTGCGCCGATCATCCTGCCAAATCACCTTCGCGGATTTATCATCAACACCTAACAGCACACTGCCGAGCTGATAGCACTCGCTGATGAAAACCTTATCACCTTTGACAATCGGCATCATCCCATTGACGCTTTCCAGAATGGAGGCCCGATGATCAAACCTCCACAACCTCTTTCCACTTTGAGCTTCGACCGCAATCAAACCGTTACGGGCAAAGATCAAGACAGCCTTCACGCCGCCAAGTTGCACTGCTCGAGGACTACTGTAGCTTGCAAGATCCTCACCACTCTTCCAACGTTCCTTCCCGGTATTGATGTCGAAAGCGACCAATGCAGATCCATTTGACACCACACGGTCGAGCTGACCGGGCGGTATCGACTGATCCTCAGGCGGGCTGCCACCCACCATCACAATAACAAGGTCGTTAATAACAAGAGGTGCGGCGCCAACTCCGAAAAAATTCTGCACGACGCCGTAGGTTTCGCTTGTGTTGGTGGACCATAGCGATCTGCCATCTCCCACGGCTCGACATGTCAATTGGCCCGTCACGCCAAAGGTGAACACCTTACCGCCAACCACCGTTGGACTGCTCCTGGGCCCGGCCTCGTACCCATACAAATCTCGATAGTTTATGGGTTGCGCATGTTCCCAAATTAAGTCACCTGAACTCAGGTCAAAACACCGCAATCGCTCACTACCTGATGCAAATCGAGAACCACCAATTGAATCACATTGATAAACACGACCGCCCGCGACCGAAGCAATTCCATAACCATCACCAACCTCAATGTCCCACTGAGGTGTCGGCTCCTGTTGCCAGTTTATGGACGCGGGATTGCTTAAAACGCTGCCGTCAAATCCTGCACCCAAGAAGCGAGACCAATTCTCATTGCTGACAGAAACGCCCGGAACCTTAGCGCTATCGGACAACGACTGAGCCATTGAAGTGGGGAATGAGAACAGACCCGATCCAATCGCAAAAGAAACGATAAAAAAGGGATCAGCAAACCACTGCATCGGTTTTCCGACACGACGAATCATTCGGCAATCTCTCATCAAAAACTTCCCCCAAAGACCCATTACTTTCGCAAACGCATCCGATCACCCTTAACAACACAACTTAATGACAGGAACAACAACGAATTGCGAAGTAAGACCTCTGTAATTGAAATGTCATGTAACAGAAACATATCGGAATCTGAATTGGTATCAAACGCGTCCGCAGCAAAGAATGCCTTGATCAGTCGCTCAACCCAAAGCAATCAATCCGCTTCGACTCCAAAAGTCAAACGCGAAAGCGAGAGCGTTTGATTAAAATTGGCAACGAAACCAGAAGCAAGCGTCCCGAACTCGGAAGACTCACCGAGAACCAAGAATCACCAGACCACACATGCCCTGCTAACAGAATAACAATTCCAATGGCAAAAAGTGAATGCGTCAATGCTTTGCCACAAGGCTACGGCAGCAGAACCCAGAACCCCCTTGGTCGAGGCAAGCAAATGGGGAAGGGACACTGTTTCAAGTTAGCAGATGAAGCTGACGCGAATGGCCACACCCTATCCGTCTTTAAAAGAAAAACAGACTGTCTACCGCGGTCCCAAGCCGCCGTTGCATTGGCCGATTAAAACACCTGATCTTCATTTGCTCTTGAAAAATCTTGTTAACAGCTTGGCTTCGATCGCCTTTGCAAGACGATTTGGAGTGGCATACTTATCACGGTAGGTCATCAGCCATCCAGAAACCCAAGTAGGTCCAATTCCTTCACGCTAAACTTTATTCAACAAAATCGACTTGCAACCAAGTCAATCGATTATCGCGGAAGATTCTGACCCACCATTAGGCCTGCAAAGCCGATGATCAACGCTCGCCAGTCACACCACTTGGAATAACCGCATCAAGATGGACGACCTTCGAATCACCGCAGATTTTCTCCTCACAGCTCAAGAACTTCAGATCTTGACGGCTCGCAGCAGTGGACCGGGCGGCCAGAACGTCAACAAGGTCAACTCGAAAGTAACCTTAAAATGGAATCCGGGACGATCTGAAAACTTCTCGACCGCATGGCAAAAGAGATTCTCGGTCGCGAATCGCAATCGGATTAACCGCGAAGGAGAAATTGTCCTCCACAGCGATCGTTATCGTGACCAGAAAAAAAATCTGCAGGACGTACGCCAGCGACTCGTGAAGCTTCTTCTGGAAAGCCAACACCCACCCAAGAGGCGAAGGGCAACCAAGCCAACCAAGGGTAGCCAGAGACGGCGTCTGCAGAACAAAAGAGAACAATCGGAGAAGAAAGCACTGAGACGAAGCAAACCAACAGGTGACTGAGAGAGAGAATCCCTCAGAAAACCATGCTCCAGAGCAAGAATCACCAGAAAAAGCGACCAAATCGCCATCCAACAACCTCGAGGGCGGTAGGCACCTCAGAAAGTGCCTAAGAAATTTTTAATTTTTAACGGCAGTCCCCCTGCTTTCATCGAATTGATGTTCGCGACGGTACAGATGCAACCGCTGGTCGCGGAAAGAGTCGAGACTCGAATCCCAGCACCGTGAAAGAATCGAGAATCGCGGTATACTGTTTCGCGTGCTCAGAATGCCTCGGTACCACAGACTGACGTTCCCTAGTCTCAATCTGTTGTGAAATGCGCGTTTTGAACACTCCTCTGAATACAAAACATGGCTTTTGCACGATAGCGCTCGACTCTGCCCGTTCTTTTCTACATTCGTTATTGCCGCCGAAATTAATGAAAAAGCAAACGCACTTTGACGAGATGATCTCAAAATGGTCGTTCGACCCCTCGGCGTTGGGTGTCAGGCTGGTAAAAGGCAAAGACGGCCGAGATGTCCTGCAGATGAGAGTGGACATGGGAATTCTGCAACTTGAGACGACGGGTCGACCCGACGGAGAGCTTTACGAGGGGCATGAGACTGTTCTCGATCACCTTCAACAATCGCAACTTGAAGACGGCGAGAAGGTCCTCACTGAACAACAGTGCATGGATATCGATCGCGAATTCATGCAGTACTATCATCGCCGAATCTGCTGGCTTCGCTTGCAATTCTACAATCGTGCTGTCATGGACGCTGACCATACGATTCGCCTCATGAACATCACCGAATCAATGAGCCCTGACGAAGAATGGACCGGATCTCACGAGCAGTATCGGCCTTTCGTTCTTTTTCACCGCACGCAAGCTGAAGCGCTTGGGCAACTTGAAGAAGCGTCTGCGGAAGAAGCAATCCAGGCGATTAATACCGGCCTGAAGACAATGAATCATTTCTTCGAGAAACACGAAGCAGAAGAGCATTTTGAATCGGACGAACTGGTGGTGCGACTGATTGACTTGAGAGAATCTCTCCGTAACGAGTACTCCGTTGGTCAAACACTCAACGAACAACTTGCTGATGCGGTGGAGCGAGAACAGTATGAATTAGCGGCTCGCTTACGAGATGAACTGTCCCGGCGTGAGTTGAATTAGCGGTCACCAACCCGCTCGCTTCACCACTTTCTTGATGATGTAGGACGGAAAATCGGTGATGGATTCAATGCTGCCGCCAGAATCATGGGAACACCGACCACTACCCATCAGAATCCTCTCCTATGCTCCATTAGGCTCGTCGGCATGGCTGCTCAATCTGCGATGGTTTGCCGTGGTTGGCCAGCTCATCACGGTACTGGCTTCCGGCTTAATCGCCGAAGTGGAACTGCCCTACATTCCACTACTCGCCTGCGTGCTCGTCACCGCAGTCACCAACGTCGCCTACGCATTCTGGCTGCGACTCGACGCGGCCAAGACCTCTCAGCGTCTCAATAGCGGTAACGCGCAATCAACGTTGCCTGAATCCGAAGTTCAATCCTCGCAATCGGAGATACCAGACCGCCCGCCAGTCTCACCTTCGGGTCGCCGAAGACCGCAGTCCAAGCCGCTGCATTCAACAGAGTTTCCTTGGGCACAACACTCCATTGCCCTGACACTCATGCTTCTGGACCTCATTACCCTGACCGTGATGCTCTACTTCAGCGGCGGGACAGGCAACCCTTTCAGCTTCTTTTACTTCGTCAATCTGGCTGTCGGTGGCGTCATGATCCGCCCGAAAGCAGCCTGGAGCCTCACCGCTGTCGCCGTGACTGGTTTTTCCTTTTTACTTTTTAACGCCATGCCGGTGGAACGACTCGGCGCGATTGCATCGGACCAGCTTGACCTCAGAGTAACCGGACTGATGCTCGCGTTCACGACCTGCTCGTCAGTCGTGACCTATTTCGTAACGCGAACAGCTGCCCAACTGAAAAACAGGGAAATGCAGCTCAGGAGAACCCAAGCCGCTCAAGCGGTCAGCCAACGCCTCGAGAGCCTAACAAGCTTAGCTGCAGGAGCGGCTCACGAACTAGCGACACCTTTATCCACCATCGATGTCATTGTTCGAGAACTCTCACGGCACCTTGAAGGCGTCGACAAACCACACTCAGTTAACACGGATCTTCAGCTCATTGATGGCCAACTCGAGATGTGTAAGCAAATCTTGCAACGCCTCCGAACGGCAGCTGGCGATTCCATGGCTCAGCGATGGGATCACACGACCGTTGGCGAGCTAATCGACACAACCCTTGAAGGCATTCGGGACCCGCACCGAGTCGAAGTGAAGGACGGAAGTGAAGCTCTGGAGAGCCAATCACTGTGGATCCCCCAAGAGGCTGTCGCCCAAGCAATCCGCAATCTGGTCCACAACGGACTCGATGCGAGTAGCAACCAAGGGAAGGTCCAAGTCGAAGCAAAAATAGAAGAAGAAAAAGTTAGAATTATTGTGCTCGATAGTGGCGAGGGAATGAGCGAAGAGATCATCGGACGCGCATCAGACCCTTTTTTCACGACAAAAGAGCCAGGAAGGGGAATCGGTCTGGGGCTTTTCCTCGCCCGAAACGTGATTTCGCAACTCGGTGGCGAGCTAGTTTTTGATTCCAAATTAGGCAGTGGAACCGCCGCGGTCGTCTCCATCCCGCTTGCTGAGCCACAAGCTGCGGGCGAACCATAAAACGCTGCCGAGAAATTGGCTTAACGCCGACAAGGCTGAACACAAGCCGCCATGAGCAGAGCGACGACAGAGCCTGAGTTTATCAACGCCCACTGATCACCCAAACTTCCCTGCGATGAATCATCTTCAATCACAGGCAAACTCAATTGCCGATGCCAAAGAACGCCTGCGGAAGAGGCCAATTGACTAGCATTTGTCCGGGGCGATTTACCCGCCGGTGCAATAACCACCGTTATCAGCAACCACCGTTATCAGCTGCTTTGGTCAGCGATGGGCCAAACTGCTGGGCGAAAGAAAAAAATCCTCGACGTCAAGATTGCTGGCCTAAGACTTTGACCATTGATGCATTAAGATAGGGAAGTCTTCCCGTCTTCCCGTCTTCCATCACTCAATCTCCCGTGCATGAATATGATCGAGTCCAGCGATTCGGCACCGGTCTACAACACGATAACTGTCGGAGCTGGCAGTATCCTGCTGGTCGACGACACGCATGTGCTTCGCGAGCGCCTTTCCATGGCGATGCAGCAGCGGGGATTCAGGGTTGAGACAGCGGGTAATTACGACGAAGCGATCGAAGTCTTTCGCGCGAAACCGACTGAACTGGCCGTGCTGGACCTGCGAATGCCGGGCAAGAGTGGACTTGAACTTCTCCGTGCAATTCTGCTGATCCAACCCAGAACGCGAGTGATCATGCTGTCTGGATTCGGAAGCATTCCGGCATCCATTGACGCCGTACGTGCCGGAGCCGTTAATTTCCTCAGCAAACCAGCCGATGCGGATGATATTTTATCCGCTTTTGTCAGGGGTGAATCACCTGCGGTCCCAGAAGGTGCGATCGCATTCCCAGCTCCCTCGCTGGCCCGAAATGAATGGGAGCATATCCATCGAGTCCTCAGCGATTGCGGTGGTAATATTTCGGAAGCAGCAAGGCGACTTGGCATTCACCGTCGCAGCCTGCAACGCAAGCTAAGAAAGCGAGCTCCAGAATCCCCTGCTGTACCCGACCCAGATACAGAAACCGACGAACCACAAAACCAATAGACTTGATTGCATCAAATCATGGGAAGCCACGAATCGCGATGATGCCGCAAAGTTTAATCATCAAAAAACTGCAGTGGATTCAAGACATTGCCTTCCATGGCCCCTCTCCATTGAATCGTTTTCTGCTCAAGGAAGAATCTACTATTTTGGAAGCGGCGAAGAACTTGTCCGCGGCAAAAGGCGATCCGACGTGAAAGCTGATTCGTCGCTGAGACTGGCTCGACGCGGAAGCCACTCCACAAGCCACGACCGCACACTGATGGACCTGCAAGAGGGGCAAGAATCTTTCCAAAGCACCTTCTTTTCCAAGAAGAGATCGCTGGCTTTTCCAAGAAGAGATCGCCGGATCCTTCATGCCCGACAAAACGTCGGTTTCTATCAAAAGGAACACCGGATCTCTCGAAAAACGCCCACTCACATCACCGAAAAGTAGTTTTCGCAGGCAAAGTCGAGATATCGATCATCCAGCTCAATTGGCAGATCGTTGTAAAGACAGTAATGCTTGACTTGCAGCAACAGGTCTCTCGGATGACACATCCGCATTGGACGCCCCGTTGGCTTGTAGTGCTTCTCCAGCAAGTAATCGATCGCCGACGAGCGGTAAGGGACACCAACAACACCACACATTAATTCGAACAGCTTTCTGAAGTCAGATTCGGGTGGATTCTCTGCCTCAATCTTGTAGGGAATCCGTCTTAAGAAAGCGTCATCAACAAGGTCCTTGGGTTCCAGATTGGTACTGAAGACAACCATCTGGTCGAACGGAACCTGAATCTTCTTGCCGCTCGCGAGATTGAGAAAATCGTAGCGTTTTTCAAGTGGCACGATCCATCGATTAAGCAGTTCATCGACTCGCATTTTCTGTCGCCCAAAGTCGTCAACGACCAGGGTGCCGCAATTACTTTTCAATTGCAGCGGCGACTCGCTGATACTGGTCTCATGATTATGCTGCACCTCCAACATTTCCATGGTCAACTCTCCGCCGGCAATGATCGTTGGACGTCGAATCCGGACCCAACGTTTATCGAATCGACTGGCATCAAACAGTCCCGACGAAGCCTCTGGCATCTCCAGTGTGTGACTCATCGGGTCCCAGAGTCTCATTACCTCACCCGAGACTTCAACTGCCCTGGGAATCCAAATGTAGCGCCCGAACGCTTGAGTCACCCGTTCCGCAATCGAAGTCTTACCATTACCGGGATAGCCAAACAAAAACATTCCCTTGCCGCTGGCAATTGCGGGTCCTAATTTCTCAAGCATCTTCGAATTAATCAAAAGATCGCTGAATGCCGATTCCAGATCCTTCCGTTTCGGATACTGACCCTCGATACTTTGCAGTCGAACACTTTCGATGTACTGCTCAAGTGGCACGGGGCAGGCCCCAAAGTAGGAGCAGTCACGCGAGTGATTCCTTGCGATCTGCCGGCCATTGCTTGTCAAAACGTAGAGATAGTCGTTGGTGGAGGTCGCAGACTTGTAGGCAACATTTTGCTCCATTTTCAGCCGATTCAGGATGGGCTGCACCATCAGGAATGGCAACTTCACTTGATCGGCGATCTCGCGTCCAGTTGCCTCCCCGATGCTAAGTAAAAAACGGTAAACAATCGCTTCAAGCAGCGTTTCATTCACGCCGTCGGCGGCCGCGCTCGAAGGCTCCTCCGGCCTCCATGGCTCGTCTCGGCATGGCACAAAGGCGTCATCACCAATGGCCCCCTGGACCCGATCCTCAGAAACGCAATCGCCTGCCGCTTGCGTCTTGCATGATTGAACACTGACCGCTTCAGCCGGCACTTGCACAGCCTTCCGGTGGCTTGCCGAGATCGGCAAGCCATTGAGGTCTTGCATTCCATCGACAAGATCCGATGGTTGGTTTGCTGACGACTGCAACTGATCGCTCTGTAGCGACTGATTCGGTGCGAACTCACGTTCGCTCGGCCCTTTCTGGATCGATTCCTTCACAACCACATCGACCTCGGATGAGGGTGAACTGTCGCCATTCAGAGACCCAGCATTCGTTGACAATCCAGAAAGCGAAGGACGACGGCCTCCGTGAGAACCTGCCGCGACTCCGGAATGTGTCGAATCCAACTTTTCCGCCTCAAATTGACCAGCATCGGTTTCCTCGGGTGTCGCCCCCAAAGAATGGATACGAGAAAGCAGAGAGTCGAGTGTCTGCCCCATGGATTCAGACAGTGTTGGATCACGGTTCGTGGCGTCAGGCATAACAATCCCTCTTCAAAGTTTGTGTCCAGCCAAGGATGCGAGGCCGTGGTTGCAATCCTCGTGATCAATCTGCAAATCGCTGTGGTTCCGGCTTCAATTCCGCGAAAGCAACGGCGGCCTGAACTGCAATCAAGTGCTCATTCAAAACCTGCTCTCCAAAACCAATCGTGGTCGAATTTCGATACCATCGAACGCTCAAATCCACCCGACAGGCATTCAACTCTTCGATTCATCAACTGCACTCAAGTCGTTAACGAAAGCATTCAATGGTTAACCAGAGCATTCGATCGGCATTGGAAAGCCTAGGTCACGTTTTGCCCCAACTCGGGCAATGCGTTAAAAAAAACTTCCTATCAAGTGCGTTCCAGAGATTCGGGTTGCTAATGCACTGCGGAACGTGACCCCACGGATTCTTTCCAGATACTTTGCCCGTCCCTCCCCCCCGCACGTGTTTTGGCAGCAAATCTCATGTTTTCGGCCAATTCCCGAGGCTAAAACGCAATGCCCCAAGGCTTTCAGGAAAAGCTCCATGAATTGATTGCCAAGGTCATGGCGTTCAGCTTTCCGTGAAAAAAAGCTGAGCTCGGGACATCAATTTCCCAAGCGGCCTCTCAACCTGGCCACCCAGACTCAATGCTAATCGTGACCGCTAATCGTGACCGCTAATCGAGGCGGCGTTGCCTTTTGTCATCAAGCTCGCCACCGCGATATTCGAGCCATGACTCACCGACATCCACCCCCCACACACCCAAGATTCCACACCCAAGATTCCACACCCGGACACTCCCCGCCCAGAGACCCTTTGCTCAGGCACCCGAGCACCCTTTTTTATCGTCCACCCACGCACAGGCCACCCTGACAAAGGCCCCCCTGACAAAGGATCTTTCGCGTTCTGACGATGCGCTGCCTATCAAACCGTTAGCGCCGGTTCACCAGTTCTCACTTAATGCCTTGGTGGCAAGCACAACGAAACTCAACAGCCGAAATCATCAACCCTTTGCCACAACGACGAGCAGGTATTCCGGAGGCACACGAACTCCTTCAGATTACGCTGGCAACGATTAGGTAGAATGATCGAGCACCATCGTTTCAAGCCAGGCAAGCGTTAATTGATCACCAAACAGAAAAGCAACACTTTTACGGTCAAGAAAAGAGCAGGGGACGACGAGAATTAAGTGGTTGAGGTAGAACATCTTCAAGCGGCGGAACAGGTAGTTTTCCACGGCAAAACACGGTCTTCTGTTGAACGTGTGGATGATGATTTGATACTGTCGGGAATTAATTCCGGGAAAAAGGCTCAATGCCTATTGCCAGCCGGGTCAACGACCTATATCTTTCCGCCTCTCACTTGTTGAGCAATTTGAGTCGCACCGCGATTCAAGCTCTTCAGCGAGAATAGTCAACGTTTTTTATTCAATATTTCTGAATGAGACCCGTTGACGAAAACAAAACATTCCCGGATATTACCGGGCCTGCCAAAGCTGAAAGGCTTGTCCCCGACGGGGATCGGCATGACACTTGCTGTCGTGCTTGGCTAACCGATCTTTGACAATTTGGTGATGAAACTTCTGTTGAGTTCAGCAATGCGAGATCGCTGTTCATGTCTGCTTCGGCAGTCATGAAAAAAATGGCGAATCGCTGTGGCGCTAACCGAGCGCCACGGAGCAGAATCAACCACTCGGTTTTAAACTTGATTTACCCCGGTCGCATCTTCGGATGTGGCTGTTGAATCGATACAAATTGAAGGGTTTGATCCTGGCTCAGAATGAACGTTGGCGGCGTGGATTAGGCATGCAAGTCGTGCGAGAAGTTAACTAGCTTGCTAGTTGGCGGACAGCGGCGTAAGGGAGAGTAACGCGTGGTTACGTGCCCTCGAGACCGGGATAGCGTTGGGAAACCGGCGGTAATACCGGATAACATCTTTGGATCAAATGGTGTGATTCCGCTCGAGGATCGGACCGCGTGCTATTAGCTTGTTGGTGGGGTAACGGCCCACCAAGGCTTAGATGGCTACCGGGTGTGAGAGCATGGCCCGGCTCACTGGGACTGAGACACTGCCCAGACATCTACGGATGGCTGCAGTCGAGAATCTTCGGCAATGGACGAAAGTCTGACCGAGCGACGCCGCGTGCGGGATGAAGGCCCTCGGGTTGTAAACCGCTGTCAGTTAGGAGGAAATCCATGAGGGTACTCTCTCATGGTTGACCGATTTTCAGAGGAAGGACGGGCTAAGTTCGTGCCAGCAGCCGCGGTAAGACGAACCGTCCAAACGTTATTCGGTATCACTGGGCTTAAAGCGTGCGTAGGCGGCTTGGTAGGTGAGATGTGAAAGCCCACGGCCCAACCGTGGAATTGCGTTTCAAACCATCAAGCTCGAGGAAGATAGGGGTGATGGGAACTTATGGTGGAGCGGTGAAATGCGTTGATATCATAGGGAACACCGGTGGCGAAAGCGCATCACTGGATCTTTTCTGACGCTGAGGCACGAAAGCTAGGGTAGCGAACGGGA
>CALJHC010000018.1 GCA_938075415.1 uncultured Rubripirellula sp.
GAAGTTGCGGGAGCCGGATTCGAACCGACGACCTCGAGGTTATGAGCCTCGCGAGCTACCGGGCTGCTCCATCCCGCACGAGTGTTATCGGCAACCGGCGGGGAACTGTCAAGCCGCACTGGAAACTTGGGCAATATTTCTCCACGGTGAAGGAAATCCAAACGCTTTTTGTCTTTTCCTTCAGCCACACCAGCGCACCAAAACCTTTCACTGGAGTCCGTTTCGAGGGATGGCCGAAAACAATCATAGGGTTCGGCCAGCTTGACGAGATGAGCGACCATCCCCTTGGCGGGAAGAGAAAAACCACGAAGCTCACTGACAAACTCCGTTCACAAGCAGCAGGCTTCGGCTGAAATTTTCCTTTTTTTGGCGTTTGGTGTCGTATTCGTATAAAACGTTGGTCGCACTGTAAGAGGCGTGAATCGAGAAACCTCTGGAATACCACTACCCCAAACGGATACAAAAGCACCTCGCCCCCTCCGGTCTAACGAGCAAGTTGAGTTGTGGTTCATCACGTTACTGATTAGACACCGCAACCAAAATCACACCAAAATCACCAACAGAATCCTTTGCCAATATCTTTCAAGCAATCCTTTTGCTCTTGAAACGAGTCCTGATCAGCGATTCTAACCTGCTGGCATCAGTTTCACGCCGCCCACCAACTGAACCACAACACGCCCCAAGCCTATTGCCATAATGGCCAATCAAAACCCTACCAACGATCGAACCAAACCCGAGGCAAGTGCTTCGCTGGGTGCGTTGGGTTCCTCTGACTTGGGTAATGGCCAAACCGAGCGGGATGCAGCCCAGACGCCCCCAACGAGTGAACCGATTTCCGGAAAACCGGTGAGTCCACCGCCGACAAACTTGGCCTCAACACCCGTTCCACCGCCCCCGCCGATTCGCGCCACTTTACCGCCTGTGCGTCCTCCCGGAGCGTCCAAGCAAAGTGGCAGTGCGACGGGACCTGCTTCGGGGATCGGTTCAGCGGCCGGTGTACGTTGGAAGGGAGAGCTCAGTGGAGTCGGCAAGCAGGCAAAGACCCAAACTGACGCCGATCAAGAGTCGGGGGATGGTCAGGAGCAAGATGGACCCACCGCCACCGAACAGGTTGCCAAAGAAGCGCCGCCTTGGTTAGTGAGTATGGTCTTTCACTTGATCCTTTTAATCATTCTCGCCTTGCTCTCGACTCCGGTCGGTAGCGGTGTCGGCAAGATGATCCTCAGTATCGGCCAAGGTGAATCGTCTCAGGTTTCTGAACTCGCCGAGTTCTCCATCGCCTCGGAGGAAGTGATCTCGGACAGCGATTCACTAGTCGACGCTGAGGCCGACGTTAACCTCGATAATCTCTTCGATTCAATGGATCTCGAAACTCTCGAAGAAACCGCCGAGGTCGACATCGGACAGGGGCTTGAACTGGTGGCAATCCGACCGATGTTTCAGGGCCGATCCGGTGCAATGAAGCAGGCTCTGCTTGAAATTTACGGTGGTACAGGTGAGACTCAAGACGCCGTCGCTCGAGGTCTTGAATGGTTAAAACGCAATCAAAAATCCAATGGCGGCTGGAGCATGCGAGGTCCGTTTGAAGATGGGGCGTTGGCGGAAAATGAATCGGCCGCAACCGCCATGGCGCTGCTTGCTTTTCTCGGTGATGGTCACACGCATCTATCAGGTGAATACCAGGAGGTAGTCAGCAACGGAATGAAATACCTTATTGGTCTACAGGATCGCACTGGTTTTTTTTCGAAGAGTGCAAGGGGACATGAAAAACTTTACGCGCAAGCGCAATCAACGATTGCAATTTGCGAACTCTACGGAATGACCAAAGATTCTTGGTTGCGAGATCGGGCGCAGTTAGCACTGGACTATGCCGCCAAGGCGCAGGCATCGCAGGGCGGTTGGAGATACGAACCTGGATTCGACAGTGATACCAGTGTGTCAGGTTGGTTTGTAATGGCACTCAAAAGCGGGCGATCCGCTGGACTGGAGGTCAGCGATACCACCTTCGATAATGTATCGCGATTCCTTGATTCCGCTGCCGCGTTTGACGGTGCAGGGTATGGGTACCAGGCTCGCAAAGGACCCACACCGTCAATGACCGCCGAGGGACTGCTCTGCCGCCAGTACCTCGGTTGGAAACGTGAACACCCACCCCTGCGAAATGGAATTGATGCGTTACTTCTTGATGCACCTTTCAATCTCTCAACCCCAGATGTTTACTATTGGTACTATGCGACCCAAGTCCTCCATCATTACGGTGCAGAACCGTGGGAGAAGTGGAATGGAGTGATGAGGGTTCAGTTGCCTCAAGCCCAGATCACCTCGGGTCGGGAGAACGGCAGTTGGCCACCACAGCGCGATCGCTGGGGCCAAAACTCCGGCCGACTTTTTACCACCTGTCTTTCGATCTATTGCCTCGAGGTCTACTACCGGCACATGCCTTTGTATCAGGGGCAAAACTAAGCCCAGACGCAAAGCCCCAGTCTAGGGTTAATGCGTCTTCAACCCCGCGCAGTGAAGAAACCCCAATTGGTTGACAACGAGCTGGTCGGTCGGCTGGGTGCGTTGGCAAGCGATGCACGTTCTTTTTCGTCAGAAGTCCGGCAGTCGTGTTATCGTCAAGGGCGCCCACGAGGTCGCTGGTTTGCGATCAATTCCGGTCACGTTCCCTCATCAATGCCCTCCTCAATCACACCACGCTAACTTGCAGGGCTAACTGTCAGATCAACCCTGGCTGCACCGCTTTGTCGCACAACGCCTCGCAGGACTCGGACCGAACCTTCCCTGCAGAGACCAACAGCAATCGCCAATAATCATTTTCACCCAGTGCGGCGCACTCAATGACCGGTGTCATTCTTTTTGGGAGTTCTCTTGGATCTGCGTCTGAACCAACTTGTCAGACTGGACAACGGCGCAAGTGAAAGCAACCCAAGTAAGATCGCTGGCTTGTCACCCCAGCGACTGTAAAGGGTTTCGCCAGCCTTTCTTTTGGGCTCGGCAATGATGACGCCATTGGAGCCGTGCTCAACTTGCTCAACGATCTGGCCAGATGAATCGATCCACGCCGTTGGCCCATTATTGGCAGAGGACAGAATTGGTCGTCCCGTTCCGGCAGCGACCAATTGAGCACAGCGAAGGTGATGTTCAATGATACTCGAATCGTCGAACCAACCGTCATTGGTCACCGTGACGATCGCATCGACCTCGACGCCCTGACGCTTCAGATCGCGTAGATGATTGACCGCCACACGTTCCACCGCTGTTTCGATACAAATATTTGGCAGCAAGTTGGTGCCATTCACCTGAAGTACCCTCGCGCCATCTCCACGCTGCAATCCCATTCCCGGGGGCAGCAAGTTACGCAAAAAAGGCAGAGACGAAACCAACGGTATGTATTCACCGAACATCACCAGATGATTTTTGCCGTACCATTGACGCACTCTGGCGTCGCCACCAATCTGGACAATCCCACAATACACTTCGGGTTGCTCTGCGTAACGCATCACGCCGCAACCAACAATCAGGTCCGGTCGGCGATCATCCATGGAGGCAGCGTCAATTACATCCAGCAGCATGGCTGAGCGTCGATAAAAATCATCCCGTCTGTCAGAAACCCAGCGGCGTAGTTCCTGCCCAGACATTCCTTCGTATAGGGAATTCCCTAAGGCGGCTTCAGAAGAAGGCATGTCCGAATCAACTTCGACCCACGGACTGCCCGCACTGTACATCGACTCGGGCCAAATGACCGCATCCACCCTCCCGGAGGCGAGTTTTAGGCCGTCGAGGGTCTCCCGCGCATAGGCCTGATAGATCTCAATCGCTCGACTGGCGGGTTGCGTGTATTCCACCTGCTCGCTGCGCTGGACCAATAGAAACGTTCCCAGAGCCTGACCTGGGTTGCCAGCGAGTGTCCGCAGACGACTTGCACCGAAACCCAGAACCAACACGACGACCAAGACGCAGAAAGCAGCATCGTAGCGACCGATGCGTACGAGTCCCCAGCAACCACCGTGAACGCCAGATGCAACACCGTGAACGCCAGATGCAACACCGTGACCGCCAGATGCAACACCGTGATTGTGTCCAACGTCAGCACCCAACGAATCACTTGGTGTGCCCACACCCTCCGCTACCATCCCACTGCCTGTTCCCTCCCGATCTCCCAGCACCGAAGCTTCGACGCTTAGGGGGCTCTTCCGCTTTTTCGGTTCAACTTCCCCCGAATCAATCTCGTCCTCCGTTTCTGGATTGAGTGACCACCTGCGGTCTGCCCAGAGGATGATGATTCCGTAGGTAATGACATTCACTGCAACAAGAAAAAGAGTGACACCGTAGGTGCCAAAAACCGAGGCAACCTGAGTGATCAGCGGCAGGTTGGCGACCGAGTGCCCCAGCATGCAGGCGGAGAGTCCGGTCAATAAATAATTACGCAGAACTTCCTGGCCCACCCAAGCGACGATGACGGCGACTCCAAAGGGTACACCTCGAAGATGAAACCAGCGCGAAGCGTAGACAAACCAGACCCAATAGGTCGCAAGGTAAAACGAGAGTGCCAGCCAACCCAAAAACATTGCACCGTGAGCATGACGCAAACCCTGCAGAGAGAGCAACCAAAAGAGACAACCAGCCAACCAGACGTTCCCAAAATCTCGGCGGGTGAACTGACCCTGCTTCGCAAGAAAGAACAAAAGGGGAACCAGGGCAATGCAACTCAGCAGTGACCACGCAAACGGAGGCTGAGCCATCCAAAGCAGCAAGGCGGTCACCCAAGGCAGGCAAGTTCGAGTGTGCATTGGTTGCGGAAAAGCAAAATCCCTGATGTTATTCATCTCGTCATCATAAAAAGAAGCCTCCGTTGTTGGAATCGCGATTTGGCCAAGTTCCATCTCTACCGGGGCCCGGCTATCCCGTAGAATAGGGTCAATCACCCAAGGCATTGCCTTATTTCAGTTTTCATTGCCACGGACGCGAGCGATTATGACACCTCTGGAAATAGTTGGCCCTTACCAACTCGGAGAAAAACTGGGGAAGGGCGGAATGGGATCGGTTTACCGAGCGGTTCATGTAAAATCCAAAGACCCCGTTGCCGTCAAGATTATCGCAGCCCAGGTGGCTGATGAGCCGCGTTTCCGCCGACGTTTTGACGCCGAGGTCAAAACGCTGATGAAGCTGCGACACCCTCACATTGTTAAGCTCATTGGTTTCGGCGAAGAGCATGGTCAATTGTTCTATTCGATGGAACTAGTCGAAGGCGAGTCACTGCAAGGATTGATCAAGCGAAAGAAAAAGCTGGCTTGGTTGACCTGCATCAACTTTGCGGTGGAGGTATGCGAGGCTCTAAAACACGCCCATGACATGGGGGTTATTCACCGAGACCTCAAGCCCGCCAACCTCATTGTCACGGATGACCAACACATCAAACTTGTTGATTTTGGTATCGCAAAGATTTTTGGTGACAGCCAGAACACGATGGTCGGATCCCTACTCGGGACACTCGATTACATGGCACCCGAGCAGGTGGACAGCGTCGCAATCACGGCACGCACCGACCTCTACGCTGTTGGAAGTCTGATGTATGCAATGTTGGTTGGCCGACCTCCCTTTCGAGGAAAAAACGCTACCCAAGTCCTCGACATGTTGAAGAACCAGCCGCCGACCCGACTTGAGTTGATTGATCCCGACCTTCCTGAACCACTGATCGAACTCATTCATGAACTGTTGGAGAAGAACCCCAACGATCGGCCACCAACTGCTCTGGCGGTTACAAAACGACTTAAATCAATGCGAGCGGGACTTTCTCGTGCCAGCGAATCATCAAGTGGGACCACGAATCCAACCGACCAACCGGTACTGCCCGATTCGTCAGGTTCCGATTCGCCAGGTTCCGAACCGATGGGTACCCTTGAGACACAACCTGTCTCCGACTCTGCCTTCCCGAATGTCACCAAGCAGTCCATCGACCGGGTAACACAAAACGATGAAGCACTGACGATTCTTCCGGGTTCAGACCTGGTTGAACCGAGGGTCACCGCAAAAACAAACGTAACAGGGGTCGGTACGCAACGCGGAAATGATTCGCAAATCAATCAGTCTCACGATGGCAACACGGGTCAACCAACGATCCTTCAGGAGACACTCAAGACAGAGATGAATTCTGATTTCAGTGTTGAACTCGCACCTGAATTGCAGACGCACTTTCAAATTGCCGAGGAGGCGCAACGGAAAGAGAGGAAAACCCAGCTCGAGCAAACCAACTCTCGACCCTGGGCACAATGGATAAGCGTTGCTGGAATGGCACTTGTCCTCATTTTCTGTGTGAGCTTGCTGATCAATTCAATGCGACCACCCTCAGCGGATACGCTTTACCAGCAAGCCACTCAAGCCGACAATCGATCGGCGAGCCGGGTCTTTTTGAAAAACTACCCCAATGATCCACGCCGCACCGAAGTGCAGGATCGTCTGATGCTGGCCGAGATCGAATCCGCCATCAAACGCATCTCTGCACAGCAGAAAATCGGGATTAAAGATCTGTCTGCCGCCGAGGAAGCGTTTCTTCTAATCTTTCAAACCGAAGAAACGGGAACTGCCGCCTTATCAACAGAAAAGCTCGAGTCTTGGAAAACCGCCTTCTCGGTCGAATCGGAAACCCCGTCCACAAATTCACTTTTTAACCTGGTGGATTACGAGATCAAACGACGCTCTGCCGGACGCCCTGATCCGCGACAGGATTCATCGTTATCTGACCTGATGAGTAAGATTGATGCCATCGTTGCCTTGCCCGATGGCGAAGAAACGCAAAAGCAGCTGCAGGCTTTGGCTGAGCTGTTTGGCAATTCCGATTGGGCAAAACCTGCTCTGATTCGGATCGGTGAAATTCAGGATGAACGAGGTCATTCGGTAGACGAGGATTCACGATGATTCGTATGCACCAACCGCACTGTGCTTGAACCGATTTTGCCCATGAGATGACAGAGCATCACGTGACGACCCAATCACTTCCGAATGATTTACGAGCCTGTCTGACAAAAGCCGCAAGACAGGGCGCTTCGGACATTCATCTCATTGCCAACCAGTGCATCACGATCCGACTACATGGCGAACTGGTCTCCATTGGTGATTCACTTCTGAGTCCGCAGGCGTTGGAGTCCTTTCTTTCGGAACACCTCGATCCAGACGATGTCAATCGATTCGAGACGAATCGCAACCTTGATCTGGCGATGGAACTGGATACCCAAGAGACGGCTGACGCGAACCCGGACGCGAACCCAGGAAAGCAACGTTTTCGGGTCAATCTGTTCTACAGTGGTGATGTCCCCGGTGCATGCTTTCGAGTGATCCCTTCGGTTGTACCGAATTTTAGCTGGGCTAACTTCCCGACGACTCTCGCAAAAAAACTTTGCAGTTTCCGCAACGGCCTTGTTATTTTTTCGGGTGTAACAGGGTCCGGTAAAACGACGTCATTGGCGATGGTGATCCAGGAAATCCTCCGACACGGTTCGCAGCGGGTGATTACCGTCGAAGACCCGATTGAATATCGGTTACCTTCTTCTGGTCAATCTTTGATTTCTCAGAGGGAGGTTGGGCGCGATGTCAATTCGTTTGCCGACGGGCTGAAGTATGCCATGAGGCAGGATCCGAACTTGATCCTCGTAGGAGAAATACGTGATGAGGCAACCGCACGCATGGCGTTGAGCGCGGCGGAAACAGGACATCTTGTTTTAACGACCCTGCACACACGCGATGCAAAGGGCGCCGTGACCCGCCTGATCGATTTGTTTCCCAATCAGAATCATGCTGAATCCTGTTCGATGCTGTCCATTGGCCTGCGAGCGGTCATCTGCCAACATCTTCTACCCAGTGTCTTTGAGGGCGAGAAACGAGAGTTGGCGGTTGAGGTGATGTACAACACCCATCCGATCGCAGCAGCTATCAGGACCGGTCGCTTTGATTCCCTCGACAATGCTATTCTCGCTGGAAAAAAAGACGGCATGGTGACGCTGGATGAATCGGTAAAACGACTTCTGCAAGACGATCGCATCTCGCGATCCGTTGCGAATCGAACCATCAGTGAGCCTTCTCTTCTCAATGGCTAGGCCGCAAGAATTCCGCCGAGCAGGAGTATGGGTGCACCGTCATGCTGAGGCATTTGTGAGTTCGCCATTCGTTGAACGTCCCGCAAACCCTGCCAGAATTCATTCGGTTTCCTGACCAAATGCGGCCAACGAGGGTTTCACCTGATACATTCTCCATCAGGTTCAAATGATGTCGTCTGATTAGCCGCCAGATCATCTTGAATGAGCCAGCCCACAGACAATTCACCATCGATCAATCACAGAGGATCAGGATGAGTCACACTAGCGTGAGGAAAGTATCTTGGTTCCCGATTCAATTCAGGGATCCCCTTCGCTTCGCGATTTTGCCCATGTTGGCGTTGGCATTCTGCGCTCAAGCATTCCTCACCGAGACATCGGCAGCGGACCGTAGTCAACGGCCTAACATCATCCTGATTCTTGCTGATGATCTTGGGTATGGTGATCTGGGATGCTACGGGAATCCTCATATCCGAACACCGGTACTGGACCAGCTGGCCAAACAAGGTGTCCGCTTAACGGATCATTATGCAAATGGTCCCGAGTGCACGCCCACGCGAGTGGCGTTATTAACCGGCCGGTATCAGCAGTGGGTGGGCGGTCTGGAATGCGCGATCGGCACAGGAAATGTTGGTCGCTACGATGACGCGGTTCGCCTTCGAGACACCAACGATCTTGGTTTACCGACTCAGGAGCCGACGATCGCAGCGTACCTAAAAAGTTCTGGCTATCGCACAGCCATGACGGGCAAGTGGCATCTGGGTTACGAGCCAAAATTCACACCCAATCTGCACGGTTTTGAGGAATCCTTCTACTGCATCGGCGGTGGCATGGATTACTTCCACTATCTCGACAACAAAGCCGGATACAACCTGTTTCAGAACGGACAGCCGGTACGACGGGAGGGCTATTTTACCGATCTCATTACCGACGAAGCGATCCACTTCCTGAACCGACAAGAATCTGGTGACAAACCTTTTTTCTTGTACGTCCCCTACACCTGTCCCCACTTTCCATTTCAGGGGCCTGACGACTTCACTCAGAACCCACTTCCACTTGACTCACCTCTCTGGGTGCAAAACGAAGCTCCGCCCGACGTCTACCGGGCGATGATCGAACACATGGATCGTCGCATTGGCGACCTTCTCGGGACGGTTGAACGTTTGAAGTTCGAAGAGAATACGCTGCTAATTTTCGCCAGTGACAATGGGGGATCGAAGAGTGCACGCAATGCCCCCTTCTCGGGTTTTAAGGGCGAAACTCGCGAGGGTGGGATCCGCGTTCCCGCGATTCTCCGATGGCCTGGAAAGCTAGCAGCGGGAACGGTTTCAAATCAAGCAAGCATGACCTTCGACTTCACCGCTTCGATTGCCAGCCTTGCTTCGGTGGACCCACTCAAGTCCCACCCGTTTGAAGGAATGGATCTGGTCACCCACCTGCGTGAAGATCGTCCGAATCAGAGCCGAACACTCTTTTGGCGTAAACCTCGCGGAGAAACTGTTTGGATGGGGATCCGACAGGCCGACCTGAAACTTGTTGGCCACTCAGAGGGTGATCTCACAACGGTTGAACTCTTCAACCTCGCACAGGATCCCGCCGAACAGCGTGATCTCTCCGCCATACAGCCTGATGACAAGCGTCGCTTGTGGGACCTCTACATCGAATGGGAATCACGGACACGCGCCAACCGGCGGGGTCAGAAATCAAAACAACCGGAATAGTTGCCTTGCTAGAGCTTGCCAAATCTTTAAAGCTGCCCAGAAAGCTGCATGGCCATTCAATCGCAAACCAATCTGATCGATGCCTCGGGGACGCACTGGATTGTCTTGGTGTACCAGGCCCATCCGGATCCTTACCCTTGGCTGAGGGCAGTTTGTCGTGGGATTCAGTTCAGGGTTAAGTCGTAGGAGTCAATCAACGACCCGTATGCAACACAACGGTGTTCACGGATTCAACCGCACCGTTGTTAGCTCGGTGATGAATTCATCAGCCAAAATAGAGAGCCTTGGCGGTCTTGAACCAGGAACGCTTCAAATGCCCACTATCCCCATCCAACCAGATTAGAAACAAAACCCCGATCATTCGGCCTGGAGTGATCACTGGCGTCAACAAGGCCGTCAATCCAAAACGCAGCAGCATCGTCCTACCTAGCGATATCACGGCAGGTCCTCGGCCTAGCGATACTGTCGACGTTTCGCGATCTTTTGAGACTTTTGCACCCGGCGCCACCGACTGACCGGGGCTAGTTTTCTGCACTGACCATTTCACTCAATGGCATGATCGTGGTGTCCAACACGAACAACCTCCAGTCTCAGATCCAATTCGCGTCAAAAATCAGGCTTGGCATCAACTTGGGAAGAAGCCTAGATTTTGTAGACACAACAGTGAGCTTGGCGTCTTTTGACGTCCAATCCGTAACAGATCTCAAATCAGATCAGAACCAGCGAGTCATGACATGAGCGAAGTGGACCTAACTGCGTATGGAATACACGTCGAGGACATTCGCAGGAATCTCGGACCCTCGCTTTTGTATCATGAGGCGTTCGAATTGGAAAAGGATACTGTGATCGCCGAATCGGGTGCTCTCATTGCCTATTCCGGATCAAAGACAGGACGTTCTCCGCTGGACAAGCGGATCGTTCGCCAGGAGACCTCGGAGAAGGACATTTGGTGGGGTTCAGTCAACATGGCAATTGACGAATCTGTCTTCGCTGTCAACCGTGAACGCGCGATAGATTACCTCAATACTCGCCAAAGACTTTACGTCGTCGATGGATTCGCGGGATGGGATCCACAATATCGTGTCAAGGTGCGCGTGATCTGCACACGGCCCTATCACGCGTTGTTCATGTACACGATGTTGATCCGACCCACTCGCCACGAACTCGCCAATTTCGGAGAACCCGATGGGGTGATCATCAATGCCGGAAGTTTTCCGGCCAATCGGTACACCACCGGCATGACCTCCAAGACCAGTGTCGATTTAAATTTGGCCACGCGTGAGATGGTGATTCTTGGGACAGAGTATGCTGGCGAGATGAAAAAGGGTGTGTTCACGATGATGAACTATTACATGCCCAAACAAGAGGTGCTCTCGATGCACTGCTCAGCAACCAGCGACGAACAAACCGGCAAGTCATCAATCCTTTTCGGGCTTTCAGGAACGGGCAAAACTACACTTTCAGCAGACCCGCGTCGTCAGTTAATTGGAGATGATGAGCACTGTTGGTCTGATAACGGTATTTTCAACATTGAAGGCGGTTGTTACGCCAAAGCAATTTTCCTGAATCCTGAATCCGAGCCGGAAATTTTTCAGGCGTTACGTTTTGGTGCCGTTCTTGAAAATGTCATTTATCAAAACGATGATCACAGTGTCGATTTCAGCGACGATTCGCTGACGCAAAACACTCGCGGCGCCTACCCAATCGAGTATGTGGAAAACGCAAAGATACCCTGCGTTGCCGGGCACCCCTCTGATGTCATCTTCCTGACGTGTGACGCGTTCGGTGTCTTACCACCTGTCAGTCGGCTGAGTCCCGAGCAGGCGATGTATCATTTTATCAGTGGTTACACGGCCAAAGTGGCCGGTACCGAAGTGGGTGTCACCGAGCCACAAGCGACTTTTTCACCCTGTTTTGGCGGACCGTTCCTCGTTTGGCATCCGTCGAAATATGCAGAAATGCTTGCTGACAAAATCAAAAAGCACAAAACGAATGTTTGGTTAGTCAATACCGGATGGAGTGGTGGTGCTTATGGCACAGGTGCAAGAATGCCTTTGAAATACACTCGGGCGATTATTGACGGAATCCACAGCGGCGCCCTCAGCAACGCTCCCCTAGAAACCGACCCCATTTTTGGACTTCAGATGGTCACTCAATGCCCCGGGGTGCCAGACGAACTTCTTGTACCCGGAAATACCTGGACCGATCCGGGTAACTTTGAACAGACATCCAGAAAGCTTGCCAACCTCTTTCACGAAAACTTTAAAAAGTACGCCGATTCGGTTTCCGCAGAAGTCGTCCAAGCTGGCCCCGAAGCCTCGTGACATGCAGACCTGTGACATGCAGCCTCGCTGTTGCTATCGTGCAAACTTCCCTGCGGAAGTGATCCGACACACTGCATTGTTGTCCTGGACTCATGAGGAGGGTTTTCCAGAAACAAGGCCAGCTTCGTTATGACGCCTTGATTTGCGCCGAACTTCCCTGCAAACCGTCAGGGCAATCCGTAAGGGCAAACGGACATTGCAAACGGATTAGTAGGCCAGAGAAATGTGGAAAGGGATGATGCACGCCTCGACCCGCTAGGGTCTCATTGCAAGATAAAGCACTACGTTGTCGATACGCTTGCAGATCCCACCATTAGAGAGAAGGACGAGGATAGGCGATTCAGCATCTCTACCTTCTCGCAGTGATCCTTTGGTCGACCCTGAACCGAGTCGACTAATTCAGGGTTTGATGAAGCTACTGGTGAAGTCACTCGTCCTGTCGTCAATCTTCCTGTCGCCCCTGATGAATCAACTTGCTCGCACCTTCCTCCTGAAGGATCTGGGAAACCTCCTGGGCTAACTGCTGCGCGGTTCCCATCCAATCTTCGCCCACCTGAACCGTCGCGTCATGATCAAGGCGTTGCTTACCGTCGGAAGATAGCACGGTCGCACGCAGACGCAGTGATTGCCCCGATACCTCACCGAGTGCGGCGATTGGTGCCAAGCAGCCACCATGCAACGCTGCCAACAACGTTCGTTCTGCCCGTACCGCTGCGTGTGCCTGCAGATCATTGAGTTTCGAAACCGCTTCGTACGCTTCGGTGTCGTCGCTTCGCACTTCGATCCCCAAGGCGCCCTGTCCGGGTGCTGGCAGCATGACATCAACGGGAAGGGTCTGTCGTTTCAAATCATGAAGCTCCAGCCGCAAAATACCAGCCTCGGCCAAGATGATTGCGTCGTAATCCCCAGAATGCAATTTCTCCAATCGGGTCTGCACATTGCCGCGAATACTTTCAATGCGTAGATCCGAACGGGCGTGAAGCAGTTGCGCACCTCGTCGCTTGCTGCCCGTACCGATCACTGCGTTTTTTGGCAGCTCATCGAGGGACCATGCGGATTCCGAAACCAACGCATCTTCAATCCTCTCACGCTTGGGGACCGCGGCGAGCATTAACTGCTCGTTGACCTCTGTTGGTAAATCCTTCAGCGAATGCACAGCAATATCCGCCTCGTCATGCAACAAAGCTTTTTGGATTCTCTTGGTAAAGACGCCAACTTGCCTGGTGCCATCAATGGGACTCATGTCCGTATCGCCAACACTGACCATGGGGACCAGTTCCGTTTCGACTCCGACCTCCCGCAACAATTCTGTCACATGCTCGGCCTGCCAGAGTGCGAGCAAGCTTTTGCGGGTCGCGATGCGTAATTTTCTCATGAATATCTTTGTGGGTCCAATCTCTATCAAACGCTTACCGCGACGCTCGATGTCTGCCACATCGCAGGTGGTTTGCTCAAAATGTTTCAGCTCAAAGAATCTGCAGACCTTAACAAGAACCTCGCGTTCATTCACCCGGTGCTAGCAAAAGACGTTGTGCCGCTTCTTGCCGCAGTGCAAACCTTTTATCCTTGAAATCGGCGTAGTAACCAAGGCTGTTGAGCGTCAAACGGTCGATTTCACAACTTCGGATCAGGTCAAAGCGATTTCGATCGCGAATCAGAATCGGATTTCGTCACAGATACCGTCCCCGAACCCAGAATTGGCACGATGGCAGGAACAACAAAACGGCTGAAATGCAACGCTATCATTGCCAGGCGGCCGATAATTCCGGTGCAGCGAGCAACTGCTTGGAAGAACCGATTTCAACGAAAACGACGGATTCAAGAGTCCTTAATTTGACCATAACCGGACACCGATCGTGCATTTTGTCTTGCAGACAGCGCCAGATCGAGCGGCTAAGTCACGCAAATGCCAGATTGCGGGCTATTTCTTACCGCTAATTATTGACCGGGAAGTCGACATTTCCCGGCGTGAGTTACTCATCTACGATACCATCATAAGAAGACGTTGCACGTCGAGACAGACTCTAGAAGATTGCATCCAAGGTAAAACGCCTCACCGTGTCAGAATCGAAAGAAAACTATCCGTTCCACGATGAACCGACTCGGGATTCCCTTGAGGATGAAACCGGAGCCTTTGTCGTGTCGTCGGACAGGAGTAATTTCGACGTACCGATACAAATCGGGGACTACAAGATTCTGGATCGAGTGGGTGCAGGTGGGATGGGGCAAGTTTTCTTGGCCGAGCACACGCGAATGCAGCGGATCGTTGCCTTAAAGATGCTGCCAATTGATCGGATGAAGGATCCCAAGGCAATCGAGCGTTTTTATGAGGAAATCCGCGCCGCCTCCAGGCTTCTGCATCCCAACATTGTGACGGCCTTTGATGCGGGTGAGTCGGTAGGCGTTCATTATCTGGCAATGGAATATATTGACGGATCCACGCTTCTGGAGTTGGTCGCCAAGGAAGGACCGATGCCGGTTGCCAAGGCAGCCTCCATCATCAGGCAAGCCGCAACCGGACTACTGCATGCCCATCGATCCGGCATCACCCATCGTGATGTCAAACCCAGTAACCTGATGCAGTCGGTCGACGGAACGGTCAAGGTTCTGGATCTGGGTCTGGCACAGGTGAGTTCATCGAACCTGATGCAACGGGAAGCCGAGAAGAAACAGAAGGGTGCCGGAGAAGTTAAACGAAAGCTCGTTGGCACGCTCACCTACATGTCACCTGAGCAGTTAGAGAATTCTGACTCCGCCGACGCTCGAAGCGATATCTACTCTCTTGGTGCCACTTTATTTTTCCTACTGACCGGGCGTCCACCTTTTGCCGGAGAACAGGTTGATCAAGTTTATGGTCACCGTCACGGTGACATCCCGGATTTGATGCAATCTCGCAATGATGTGGACCTTCGATTGACCAACATCTTCCGACGAATGCTCGCAAAGTCACCTGGTGAGCGCTACGCATCTTTAGATGAAGTGATCGATGATTTGGCTGACTACTCCGTTAGTTCCGAGTCACCGCTTTGGATGGCTGAGTTTTCTCAGCACAGCAAGCAACCTACCGGGAACGTTGCGGCACCGACACCAACGCAGCCCACCGCTCGAGTCTATGCAATTGATCTCGGCATGCATTATTCCGCCGCCGCCGAGTCAACACCTGAAGGCTATGTCAAACCGATGCTCCCGGGCGAAAACAAGGCATCGGTCTTTCGGATGGCACTATCGGCCAACGAAAATCAAGGAATATCCTATGGCACCCATGCCATGGAACGCAGGGAAGATGATCCTCAGCATCTCTTTCATTGCCTTCCTTTGTACATAGGGAAGGAAACAGTCGACCGTGAACTCAACGGGCGGCAATGCCCTCCCGAAGTGCTGCTTGCCTTGTTGATCAAACGCATCACCGGCAATGCATGGGCAGGACGAACCCCTCCTCGGTCAACCGCAATCACCGTTCCGAGCAGTTATGACCAATTGCATCGTAAAAGTATTTTATTGGCTGGTAGATTAGCTGGACTCACATCGATCCGCTTGGTGGATCGGTCACTCGCCGCTGTGAAGTCAACCTTTTTGTTAAGCGATGATGAGACGCTGAATGAAGATGACTTGGACAGTGTCAAACCCAAGGATGAACCCATTCTGTTTTTGGGTCTGACCGGACAGGCCCTCGAGGTCGCGATTTTAAGGCGTAATTCTGGTCAACTGCATCAATTAGCCACGGGGGGGCATTGGCACACCGGCAGTCTTTCGTGGGTTCACCGCCTTGTTGACTATGCTGCAAAGCTTTTCAAAGAGCATCACCAATTTGATCCAAAGAAGAAATCCAAAAGCGCCGCAGCTCTGCAGGTTGCCTGCGAAAAAGCGCTCAATGCAATGTTGTTGTTACCCACAGTGACCGTCGAAGTCCTAAACGGCAAGAAAGCAGTCAGTGTCCCTGTCAACCGTCAGCAATGGCTCGACGAATGTGAAGACTTAATCTCACATCTCGAAACGGTCGTCGATCAAGTTTCAGAAAAGTGCGGAATCAAACTTTCATCCATACATGGCTTGGTTGTCCATGGAGCGGTGCTGCAAATCCCTTCCGTTCGAAAACGGCTATTAAGAAAGCTTGATTCCGTTGTGTCGATTCAGAGTGTAGATCGAAATGACGTTGCGAAGGGTGCCGCAGCTTGTCTCGATGCCGAACTGCCTGGTCGTGGAATGTTAAGACAACCACCCCATGGCATTTCGAGCCAAACCATTGGAATCGTTGTGGAAGATGTTCGAAGGCGGCGTCGCATCCTAGCCATTATCCCATCTGGCACGTCGCTACCGGCTCGAACCAATCGAAAGTTGCGAGTTGGCAGAGATCAAGAAGACATGACCCTGTCGCTTGTGGAATCCTCCGGCGTTGGCGGCCAAAGTTGGCACGCGTTAGGTCGTTATGAATTCAAAATTGAGAATCCCAATTACCGGTCTCGTACCATTGGGTTCGAAATTGATGTGGATGGCATCCTCCAAGTTAGAGCCCAGCACCCCGGCAAAACCGGCAGCGTTAAGCTCGCCAGTCTTCCGGAATCACCATTGACCGAAACAGCCATCGCTGACTGGAAGCAGTGGATTGATAAGCTGACCTAAGAAGCATGACAAACGGCCGAGTGGACCGCAGTGACGACTGTGCTCTTGTCATTTCTCCTTCGCATGAACACCGACACTTATTCGCCATGTGCGGCAGCCAGGTGATCATCTGGCCAACACATCCCTTGCCGTCTTTGTGATGTCACTGGCTAAGACTTCTTCTATTGCAGACTTCTGTGAATTCGAGGGCGGAAACAAGATTCCAGAGTGACGTGGAAGAACGATGAATCGACCTGGCGTCACCTCAACTGCCTTCACTGCATTCGTTTCACGCCAGCACCACCATGCGTTCTCCCCGCCAGCGCAAGGTGTTGGTGCAAGTCGGAAAAATTCGGTAACACAGGACGCCAACGAACACAGGACGCCAACGAACAAGGGACGCCAACGAACACAGGACAGAGATTTCAGCAGTGTTGATAGATCCAACGATCTCATCGCTACTTGCCAACAGCTGAAACGATGAAGTGATGTGATGCTTCCCCTTGCTTTGCATCCAATCCAGACGCAAACATGCTTCAATTAGGGCAGTCACTGAGGTTTTGCAATCACTGGAGATCCGAGCTTGGCCAAGATCTGTTCCCGGGCAGCTTGTCGACTTGCTTCGGGTTTATCCTTGAAAACTCGCAGCGGGCGTGGCAACAGAAATCCTCTTGCCTCATGCTCCCGGATGCCCATGATCCCGACTTCGTCCAGCGGAATCTCAAATAATAAGGCAACAGCTACCATCGCTATGTCGCCTAATTGAGCCAAAGACGGATCATCCCCGATTGCCGGTGCTCCGATCAGACGAGTATCGTCGAAGAATGGCAGCAAAGACGCAATCTGGGCAGGTCCACCAAATTTAGTGATTGCTTGAAAGGATGTCGCCAATAAATCCGGCTGCTCAACCTCTTCAAGCGTCGTTACAGCCAACGGAAGTGTTGCCGACAGATCCATTTCCATTCCGATGAGGAGAATTTCTTCTCGGTTGGTAACACTCCCACGAAGAACCCAGCGATTCATCAGTGCCGCGAAAGGGCCAGCTAGCTGCACATCACGACGGACTTCTGTAACCAGGCGACGCTGACACAGTCGGATCACCACCTGTTCGTGGGCGATCGGGATCGGTACTTCGGGATCCACCGCCACCAACAACAGCGAGAAGATGTCGGCGCGAACCGGTTCGTCACGGATTGAGTTCAGTCTTGGTTGCACCGATGCGAGGGTCTTTTCCAACGCAATCGCTCGGTCTCGAGCCGTTCCCTCCATTGATTCGCCGACATACGGGTGTCGTTGCATGATTTCCACGAACAGTTCGCGGATTGTGCTCGAGCTACCGAGCAGCCGTTGCACCACTGGCCAACCTTTGAACACAACCTCTTGCCCAGCAAGAAACGCCTCAATTCGAGCCTGTAAATCGCCATCGGCCAACTGCTTCAGAATCTGCTGCGTACGAAGTTGCACCTCGGCGTCAGGATCGGAATCTAGTTTTTTTCGCAGAACGGGAATCGCCCGTTTCCCAAACGACATCACCACCGCCGCGGCTCTCTCACGCTCAGCGAACTCCGAGGCACTTAATGCCTCCAACGCCTCCTTGACCTTTGTCGTTTCCTCCTCGGTCAGAGGTTCGATTGAATTTGACTTTTCACTCTCCTCGCCTGATCCGTCGAATAGATTTGCGTCAGTTTCTGTGGCAGATTCGTTATCCGGAGAACCAGCCACTTTGTCCAACAGCAATTCGGAAAGCTGCCGCCCCCCCGACTCGGTTTGGCCCAATGCGATGCCAGAATCCACCACAACGGCAAAAAACGAGGCGACAAACAGGCACCGTATCCAACCGATGGATTTTCGTGTCTCGATTTCTAGGTTGTGCTGTTGATCCATCTCGCTCTTTCGATTCATCGTCGGCGATAAAAGCTCGCTGTCATGCTTCTTCAACGCCGAAACACCTGCAGTCTAATATACGCTAGTGTCGAACCCTCGTTTTCGCCCGGGGGGAACCAACGTCCTAAAAAATGCGGTTTGGTTTTTCGCTGGGAAGCTTTTTGCTAGGACCCTTGTATTTCGGCTCCTCCTCGCACTCCCCCTCCTCGCAGGTCGCTTCTCACGGGGTCGCTTTTCACAGGGTCGCTTTTCACAGGGTCGCTTTTCACAGGGTCGCTGGGCCTTTCTATGACGCTCCCTCCTGCACCTTGCCCCAACGACACAGCAAGGCGATTTCAGGTAGACGGGGTTCCGATGACGATTCTGGGGGGGGCATCAGCCCCTTTCGGCCACCAGCGGCAGTCACAACGGGGCGAGGTCCAACCCGATCTCCGGAACGATTCACTAACCGCAATTGTTAGAAATTCGGATCCAGAGACCAATCGCAGACCGCGAAAAATATCAGAATGGGTGTCAAAGTTCTCGTATTCGTGCGGTTCGACAAGGAAAGTGCAGGATCCCTCCCAGCGTCCGCTACGATCGGTTGCTGAATCGACCAATGGCAGCTAATCTTTGAATTGACGCTGGCGATTTTGACGCCACGACGCGTCCCTATCAGGGATTTGCGGCCGCTTGCAGCCTCCATCTGCTAAAGAGCCATGACAACAGAGAACAAACAGACCTCCGCGACATCTGAACCGACTCAGTCCGAAACTGCTCCATCCAATCCGCGTGATCTGGTGGATCTGCCGGAATCAGTTGGCTTTTCGACGCAAAGCGTGCACGCCGGGGAACGGTCGCAAAAGGCCGAGGGCGCGATCGCGACGCCAATCTACACCGCGTCCACCTTCACTTTTGAGTCGACCGCGTCCCTACTACGTTTCGTCAATGGCGAAGAAGAGCGGGAGGAGTACGGTCGATACGGCACGCCCAACGAACGCAGCGTCGAGGCGAAACTGGCGGCACTCGAGGGTGCCGAGGACTCGGTTGTCTACAGCTCGGGCATGGCAGCGATAGTGGGCGTTTTGATGAGCCGCCTGAATCAGGGCGATGAGATTGTCTTTTTTGACCAATGCTATCATCGCAGCCGAGAGTTCTGCTCAAAGCATCTTTCAAGATTCGGAGTCGTGACAAGACAAGTTCCGACCGGTGATTTTGAAGCGATGCGAAAAGCGATCTCCCCAAAAACCAAGATGCTGGTCAGTGAGTCCCCAACCAACCCGCACCTCACCGCGGTGGATCTGGAAAAATTCGTCGAGCTCGGTAAATCTCATCAGGTAGAAACCCTAATTGATGCCACCCTCGCGACGCCCTACAACCTTCGCCCGATCGAATTCGGCGTCGACCTGATACTCCACTCCGCTACCAAGTACCTTGGCGGGCACAACGATCTATTGGCTGGCGTGATCTGTGGATCTAAACAGGCTCTGGATCCCATTCGCTCGCTTCGCGGGATTCTTGGCAGCGTCAACTCGGCTCACACCATGTACCTGCTAGAACGTGGATTGAAAACTTTTGAGCTCCGAATGCAGCGGCACAACGAAAATGGCCAACGCATCGCTGAGTTTCTCGAAGCTCACCCAAGAGTTGACCGCGTCTATTACCCGGGAATCGCGTCGCATCCGAGTCACAAGATCGCGGCTGCCCAAATGCGAGGTTATGGCGGCCTTATCACCTTCACCATCAAAGACGCAGACTGGCAAGAAACTTCTCGGATTGTGGACGCAGCCAAGATTCCCCGCATTGCACCCAGCCTCGGCGGAGTAGAATCGCTGATTGAGCAACCATTGGTAATGAGTTACTACCACTGCACGCCTGAGGAGCGGGAGGCATTTGGTATCGAAGATAACATGATTCGAATGGCCTGCGGGATCGAGAACCCTGACGATCTTGTTGCTGATCTTGAGCAAGCCCTCAACGCATGATCCAATCATTCTGACTTGGCGGAACCTACCCGTTGTGTTTCGTTCTTATCAAAACCAGTTTCTCTATCGAAACAGCAAGCCATGACAGACAACCGAAAAGGATCCTTTCGGACCCGCGCGATTCACGCGGGAAGTGAAATCGACCCACAGACCGGCGCTGTCGTACCACCAATTCACTTTGCGAGCACATTCAGGCAACCCGGTGCCGGCCAATGGGGCGACTTTGATTATTCGCGCAGCGGAAATCCAACGCGTTCTCAACTCGAATCAGCAATCACCTCACTCGAAGGCGGCTGCAATGCTCTGGCCTTTTCTTCAGGGATGGCGGCGATTCATTGTGTATCCATGCTCTTATCTTCCGGTGATCATGTCATTGCGGGCTGTGATTTATACGGTGGTGCCCATCGTTTATTCCACCAAATTTGCAATCGGTCCGGGGTCAGCGTCACTTTGGTGGATCTGACTGACCCAAAGTCAGTTCGTGAGGCATTAACGGACCACACAAAACTAATCTGGGCCGAATCAATCGGTAATCCGAGGCTAAGCATTCCCGATTTATCCGAACTTGCCACGATTGCTAACGAAGTCGATGCGCGGCTTGGAATTGACAACACCTTTGCAACGCCAGCCTTGCTGCGGCCGCTGGAGCTAGGTGCTGATATCGTGATGCATTCCGCGACAAAATATCTCGGCGGCCATAGCGATTGCCTCGGCGGTACTTTGGCGGTTTCGGATCCCGAATTATATGAGCAACTTTACTTCATCCAGAACGCCACCGGCGCGGTGCTCGACCCCATGAGCAGTTTTCTGGTGAGTCGCGGGCTAAAAACACTTGATCTGAGGATTCGAGCCCAATCTGAAACGGCCTTGAAATTAGCACTTTGGCTTCAATCACATCCCAGCATTAAGAATGTCATCTATCCGGGTTTAGCCAGCCATCCACAACATCAGCGTGCCTGCGATACATTTGATGCCGGCTTTGGGGCAATGGTAACGTTTGAGCTGAAGGGATCGATCGAGCAAACTGCGATGACTTGCGAGGCCACGAAGCTGTTTCATTTGGCGGTGAGCTTGGGGGCGGTAGAATCGCTCATCGAACAGCCCGCCACCATGTCGCATGCAAGCTATGCCGAAGCGGACCGACAGAGATTCGGAATCACCGATGGCCTGATTCGCTTATCGGTTGGACTCGAATCATTCGAAGATCTGAAGGCGGATTTAACTCAGGCTATCTCAAAAGCGATGACCTAAGTGAAAACCGACCGACTTGCCCGCCTGCCCATTGCAGGACGTTGCTTGCAACATCCCAAGCAAATGAATCACTGGCAATGCTCGAACGAAAGAGATAGGTGACCAAAGGTTCCATCGACTGCACTATCACCGAGACAGATTTTGTTGGCGGAAAACCAACGAATCGCAAGTTACGTAGCCGACCCTCTCGCAGATCAACCCCTTGCATCGGGGCACTGCAAGGGACGACTGCCACTGCCTTTGATTTCTAATAGCCGGCACGAAGAACCAACTCCAGTCGAACGCGCAGCGAGAGCAAAGACCTAATACCTGCTGGCAACCATCCAACCACTTGGCAAGCTGATGTCACTGTTTCGCCGACTAGCCGAATTGATCCTCGTAGGACTGATCCGTTTTTATCAAATCGGTATCAGCCCACTGACACTCTCTTCTTGTCGATTCACTCCGACCTGCAGCCAATACGCGCTGGAAGCGATTCGGAAACATGGTCCACTTATCGGTACCTTCAAAACCATTCGTAGGATCTTAAAGTGCAATCCCTGTCACCCAGGGGGATACGATCCTCCGTAAGTTCAAACGTCAACTTACTCCAAATTCACAGAAGCGATTGCTGGCAATGATCTGCCGACCTTGCGTGAGTTGCCAACCCGTGATCAGGAACATTTGATGATCACCACCTGCCAATCCACCAAGGACGACACCATAAGGAACGATCATTACAGTTCAATACGCCATGGAAACGACGCCCTTCCGATCGAATTCGACGCCTTGATTGGTGATCCCTCGCAGGTTTACAACCTATCAACATCCTCTGGCGTTGAACAAACTGAATCGGATTCAATCGCCGAACTCAAGTCCGCATTGGCACAGTGGAAACCTACTCCGAGCGAGTGAAACTCGCTGATTCATTCGCCCGCAGTGTGGACCGAACAAAGGCTATCGGTCTTCGGTCGTGTTTACCGATCTTTTAATTTGAACTCGCTGACAAGTCCCTAAATTCGCTGGCAAGTCCCTAAATTCGCTGACAAGTCCTTCACGACAACCAATTGCTTGCCGCTTCGAGCAACGAAAAAACCCGTTTGCCGAACCGGCGGGCAAACGAGTTGCTTATTCATTCAGGTAGTCAGACGCAATTCAACTCGGCATCGATGGCAAAACAGACCAATCCATCAGCTCTCGTTAACCAAACCGAACGGGGACTTGAAAGGACGGGTCTACTGCTCTGAGGCCTTTGCTTTCGCAAAATCACCTGCAACTGCGATCACTAGTTTATCCGGATCGATAAACTTCTTGATCGCCGCATTCACACTCTCCACAGAAGCCTCTGAAATGTTCTTCTCGTGGTCAGCTACATGCTGCAGTGTCCGCTCATTAAACAACGAACCAAGCAACTCTTGATTCAGAGCAGAATCATCGGAGCGTCGAACACGAGCCGCTTGGAGGTAAGCTGCCTTCGCTTCCTCGAGTTCCTGCTGGGTAATTCCTTCGTTGCGGATCCTTACCAATTCTTCGTTGATGACTTCGACCAGCCGATCTTTTTTGCCCGGATTGGTAATTGCAGCCACGATGAAATCAACACGATTATCCTTGGCTCTGGGCAAGGTGTAACTTGCGATACCATATGACAAGCCTTCCTGCTGTCGCACACGGTTTCCTAAACGACTACTTAACGAACCGCCACCGAGGATAAAGTTCCCAAGTTCCAATGAAGCGAATTGCGGATCGGAATCACGCAATTCGACCTGCTGGCTGGCTCGATAGACAGCATTCTCTTTGTCCGGCGTTTCGATCGCATCGATGGAGCCAGGGACATCAGGTTGTGCCGGCCGTCCGACTCGTGTGTAGGATTGTTCCGCAACCGTATCACCAATTGCATCGGCGAGTAATCCCTTCAGTTCTTCGGCGTCAAATTCGCCCACCGCAGTGACCTCGCCAGCTTGGCTTCCGATAAATTCGCGGTGCAGTTCAGCAATCTGCTCAATGGTCACATCCCGATACATCTGAATTTCCTGTTCAATGGACATGACGTGTAAAACGTGTCCTTCAGGATACGGCGAGAGCCTGCGTTCAACGCTGCGACGTCCCAACGCAGATGGATCACTTAGCGACTGCTCCAAACTGGTAATAATTTGTCGACGGATCACATCAAGCTCCCGACCATCAAATCGGGGATGGTGAATCAGATCCCCAAGAAGCGATACCACTTCGGGAAGGAATTCTTTCTTCGTTTTGGCTGAAATCTGCAGCAATCCAATGGTGGAGCTCATCGACATTTGAAGTCTCAGACGCACCTTCTCGTCTTCGATGGCTGAGTAATCAAGCTTTTCCGTTCCTCTGGCCATCATAATGCCCAACAGCTCAACGGCGCCGACCTTGCCCCGTAGTGATTCCTCTGAACCAAAACGCAAAGCGACCGAAACAGTCGCCGTTTCACCACGGGTCTTCTTGGGAAGCATTGCGTAACGGATACCACCGGTTAACTCTCCACGAATCGTGCGTTCCTCGATCTTCAAAGGATCGGGATCAATCTGCTCACCCGCGGTGACCGCTTCGCGGCCTTTGTAGCCATCGAGCATCTGCGCGAGATCTGGTGCTTCGGGGATCTGTATGCGTTCAGATTTCTCGCTGGGGATGAATAAACCGACCGTGCGATTGTTTCGGACAAAGTATTTCTCAGCGACTTGCTGCACCTGCTCCGTTGTGAGCTTTTCGACGTAATCGCGAAACAGGAAGTAAAGCCGCCAATCACCTTGCGCAGCCCAATCGCTGAGCGACACAGCGATGCGATCGCTGTTGCTGGCCTGCAGTTCACGCTGTTTGAGAATCTGCTGGGTTGCTCGAGCGACTTCTTTATCAGTCACCGGTTTGTCGACGAATGATCTCTCCATCACCTCAATCAATCCCGACCGAGCTGACTCAAGCGACCCATCACCGGGCACCTCAGCCAACGAAAACAACAGTCCGGGCTCGGTAAATGCATACGAATTAGCATAGACACTCGACGCTACGCCGGGCTCGACCAGATCACCATACAGTCGTCCGTTGGGCTCATCCCCCAAGATGTAAACCAGTGCCTTTGCGGCGGCATAGTCGGGATGACTGCCGGCGGGAATATGATAGGCGGCCCCAACCAGTTGCACTTCACCAACGCGTCGTACCACTACGGTTCGTTCACCATCCTGTGCGGGTTCAGTTGTGTAGGTTGGATCAATGGGCGTCTCCGGAATGGCTAACGTTCCGAAATAGTTCTGCAGGTGGTCGAGTGCTTCGTCTGTTTCAAATTTGCCAGCAACAATCACCATCACATTATCGGGCCGATAATACTTACGATAAAACTCCCTGAGTTTGACCACCGGAACTCGCTCAATGTCACTTCGGTTCCCGATTGTCGGCTTGCCGTAGTTGTGCCATTCGTAAGACGCAGCCTGCATTCTCTGAAGCATTACCTGAAAAGGAGAATTTTCGGATCGTTCGAATTCATTTCGCACAACCGTCATCTCTGACTCAAGATCTTCGCCAAGAATCTTGCTGTTCAGAAGGCGATCGGCCTCAAGCCGAATCGCAAATTCAAGATTGTCTCCGGTGGCTGGCAACGTTTCATAATAATTGGTTCGATCCATCCAGGTGGTCCCGTTCATCGAGCGACCGGCGCCGCGGTCCTTCAGGGCCTTAGGAATATCAGGATGCGTTGGTGTCCCTTTGAACAACATGTGCTCTAGGAGGTGTGCCATCCCTGCCTCACCGTATCCTTCATGACGCGAACCGACAAAAACCGTCATATTCACCGTCACAACCTCTTTACTCGCATCAGGGAATAATAAAACCCTGACTCCATTTTCGAGCCGGTATTCAGAGATCCCTTCCACTTCCGTAACCTTGGTCACCATCGATTCCTTGCTTTGAGTGCTATTCGATGCATCTTGAGCGTGCGATTCGCTCGAGAGAAAGACAGATACCGCTAACAATACCAATTGGACTGCTCGCGATGTGATTTGTGTCACCAATCTGAAAAGAGTGTTTCGCGTATTCATCATCATCCTCATACCTTTCGATTTCCGCCTTGGTCCACCAAAGTTGATTGGGAGCGATGAATGCAGCATCGCAACGTCAAAGGGCGTTAGCTGAACGTTGCGTTCCTCTACCACCCGCCTGATCGCAAAGTCATCCGTCGACGACTTGCATGATCCGATCCTCCACAGTCCTCAAACACTATCTTTATCGGGCCAACCTACGCATTAACTACTAATCGGAACATTCTGACAACCCGCTAGCGATGCAACCCTCGTCTTCCAAATTCGACAATTAACCAAACCAACTCCGGCCGATTGCGTCGGTATCGAACCCGGATGCGATCTCGATAAAGCCGTTAATTCATAGAAGCCAGCCATCGCCTGAACACCCCAACCCTGAATCTCACTGGGGTCTACAGAAGTTCGATTTATTGTATAACCACTAGTCAACCTATAAAACCGGCCAAGTAACGATCTACCATGCACCATCCACCGTCGGCCGATCGAAGTCAGCGCCCCGAAGAGGGGAGTTGGACATCGGTCGCAACCTATGATCAGTTGCTGAAGACATCTGCCCTTGAAGTCATTGTCGGCGATCTTGTTCTTGCAATCTTCCGGCATCAAGGCAAGCTGTATGCGGTCGATGGCATGTGCTCACACCAAGGTGGACCTCTCGCCGAGGGAATCGTCGAACATGGATGCGTCACCTGCCCTTGGCATGGCTGGCAATACGAGCTGGAAACCGGAATCCAAACGATCAACCGCCAGCCATTGCAGCAATGCTACTCGATCCGCGAACTCAATGGATCGATCGAAGTGCTGCTCTAGACTCGGCTGCTCGAGACTCCACTTTTCTAGACTCCACTTTTCTACCAAGTAACCGGGCGAAATTTCGAAAGCGATTCGCATTCAACACGGCGTTGCAAACTCCAACACGACCTGCATTTGTGAGTCCACGAAAATGGAATCGCTAGAAACAGCCTGCTGCTAGTCGGCTTGCTCACCCAATCTTGTTGTTCAGTTTCTAACCACCGACTGAAAGTTAGCGACGCAGAGCCTGCTGATCGGTTGGATCGGACCAACGAAAACAGGAAGCCCGCACGCATTGGCAATGTAATTCGCTACGGTTTGGAAGCCCGAGATGCACTGCCCGCCCGCGCAGGCCGCGACTTGTCAGATCGCTGCCTTCGTTTGTCAATCGAAAGGTTTGGTCGTCGAACCCTGTGACAACACTACACCTAACGATCGTGCGTCACTTGAACGCGAATGAAACAACGCGTCAATCAATGGGGAAGCCACGCTTTCGTAGTAGAGCTGTCGTATCCACATCTCGACCCCGAAACCGACGAAAACCCTCGGCCGGATCGATCGTGTCCCCGATGCTCATGACATTGTCATGCAGGCTCTTTGCCACTTCTTCATCGTAAAAACTACCCGCCTCGCTAAATCGTTCGGCCGCATCCGCAGTCAGTGCGTCAGACCAGAGGTAACTGTAATACCCAGCCGAATAGCTGTCACTGCTGAAAATGTGCATGAATTGCGGAGTCCGATGCCGCATCGGTAATTCGGTGGGCATTCCCATTTCAGCGAGCGTCTCTCGTTCAAATTGGTCCGGATCAATTTCAACGTCGCCGGCAAGATGCAATTTCATATCGATCAAAGCACTCGCGAGGTACTCGACAGTTCCAAACCCTTGGTTGAAGGTCGAAGCCTTCTTGATCTTATCCAGCAATGCTTGCGGGATAGGTTCTCCCGTTTTGTAATGCACAGCAAACCGGTTCAACACCTCAGGTGTGTCGAGCCAATGTTCATTCAGTTGTGACGGAAACTCAACATAATCCCTGGCGACATTAGTACCGGACTGGGATGGGTACCTCACTTTTGAAACCAAACCGTGCAAAGCATGCCCGAACTCATGGAATAGCGTCACCGCATCATCCCAGGAAATGAGTACCGGCTCGCCTTCTTCACCACCAATAAAATTGGAGTTGTTCGAGACAATCGGTTTGATATCGCCCCGATAATTTTCTTGCGCCCGATAATCTGTCATCCAAGCACCACTGCGTTTCCCTCCCCTCGCGTAGGGATCGAGGTACCATAAGCCGACATGATGACCATTCTGATCCTTCACCTCCCATACCGTTACATCGGGATGAAAAACGGGCACCCCGCTAATTTTCGAATATTGCAATCCATATAATTGGGTAGAAGCCCACATCATCCCCTCCCGCAGCTTATCGAGTTGCAGGTAAGGCTTCACCTCATTGAAATCGAGGTCATATTTTTCCTTACGCACCTTCTCTGCGTAATAACGGTAATCCCATGGTTCAATCTTGATGTTACTCTTTTCGGCATCGGCAATGGCCTGCATATCCGCAACTTCTTCACCAACGCGAGCGACCGCCTTGGGCCAAACTTTTAACATTAGATCCATCGCCGCTTGAGGATCCTTGGCCATCGTCGGCTCCATTCTCCAATGAGCATGGGTTTGATAGCCCAACAGTTTTGCACGTACCGCTCGGAGACGCAGGATTTCAGTGATGATTTTGTTGTTATCAAACTCATCCCCGTTATCACCACGGTTGTAATAATTCCGCCAAACAGTTTCACGCAGCGAACGGCTATCCGCATAAGTCAAAAATGGATCCATTGACGAGCGAGTGTTAGTCACGGCCCAACCACCACCCTTCTGATCGCGTTCTTTTGCAGCGTTCGCCATTGCCTTCACGACGCTTTCAGGCAATCCCTTCAGATCTGACTCATCGCTCACCCAAGTGACGTAACCATTCTCATCTTCCAAGACGTTCTGGCTAAAGTCCGTGAACAATCTGGCGAGTCGAGTGTTAATCTGTGAAAGCTGTGCTTTTTCCTGCGAATTTAGTTTTGCTCCCTTGCGGAGAAACGTTTTGTACCGGTCCTCCACAAGTCGACGCTCCGCCACGTCCAACTCGCCATTGGTCATTGCATCACTCTCATAAACGCTAGTAATGCGCTGAAAGAGTTTTGCATTCTGATAGATACGATCCTCGTGTTCAGTAAGTTTCGGTACAACCACCTTCTCGATATCGCCGATAGGTCCAAGATTGAGATTCGAGGCATAGACAAAAAACATTGCCGAAAGCCGATTCAACCCCTTCCCAGCACCCTCCATCGCCAGCAAGGTGTTTTCAAATGTGGCCTCCTCTTGCGCGTTGGCAATCAGATCAATTTCCGCATCGGCTTCCTGGATTGCCGTAGTGAAAGCTGAAAGAAATTCATCCTCCCTAACCAGATTCCAAGGCGGCACTCCACCGTAGGGACCACTCCATTCATTCAAAAGTACCGAACGCTCCATCTTCTCTCCATCTTTCTTGTTGACCTGTGGAACCTGCCCAAAAGCGGGTGCAAACAAAGCAATCGAATACCAGTAAATAAAAGCGGCAGCAAAACGATGACGAAACATGAAAACCATCATCCCAAAAATGCGAGAACAGAAGAGGACCACTCAATCAAAACATCAGACCGATAGTTTAGTGGTTTTCTATCAGCCTGGGGTCGCAAAACAGCAAACGGTACCCCTGTTCCGAACAAAGTTATCAAGTCGAACACAACACCCATAACTCGAATATCCAAGTGTGGGGTAGAAACTGAAGCCTCGGTGACCTGTGTTGCTTAGGATGCGTTGCTTCCCCGCCGAAAATGCCTGACCGAATCAGGAAACTTTGTTCAACATTCCACAGACCGCACGAAGCCGACTTCGCCGTAGCGACCATAAGCCCAAGGAGTTTCCTCAGGATCGGCGATCGAATAATGGATGTCAATGTTGCCAGACAGACCTGATCGATCCCGATCACGTCACAGCAACGTACCGGCCCACAGCTTACCGGCAGCGGTACGAGAAAAACCCAAACCCTCTAGTTGTCCCAACAACGACTGCTGACTCGCATCCACAACGATGTCAACATGGGTCACCTGATGGCTCGCAGCGTCCTGCAGCAGGTTGCCAATCAGGAACCGCTCAGCAGCACTCATTTCCTCTCGTCCCTCAGTAAAAGCCAAATCGATAATGCATCGATTGGGCGCCATCGCTTCGGCCTCAGGATCACTCAGGAAAAAATTGAGTGAACATTCTTCCACCCCATTATTTTGCAGTAAGGCGATGCACTTGCAATCCAAGTGCGCAAGGGCCGACGCGTCACTGACCGTCGCAGAGGGTGCGACTCGGTATTGAACACGATTGCTACGTCGATAATGTAGTGTCTCTCGATTGGTGGGAATGCGGTAACCGCGAGCCGGTGCTGTCATTTGAAAAAGTCGATTGGTCGGACTCATTCCGGTCTTGGTCAATGCCTCTTCCAGCAGGTGATCGGTCTCCGTGACACCAAATCCCGGGCCGGCAGGATGCAGCCCGCAGTATCCGTACTCCAAGTCCATATTCACGCCAACCTGTACACGCTTGCCCGAGAGCCGCTCGGGCTGCTGAGACGCAATTGCGTTCAACAGCGTTGCTACCAACTCGTCACCGGTCGATTCACTGACGTCTGAACCAAGGCAAAAATACGGCACCGTAATTTCCCAATCGCCATTTTTCAATGAATGCGTTTCATCGCAAGCTATCTGGTTGCCACGCGCGAACCATTGACACCAGGCAATCGGGCGGGAGACAGCCTCTGCAACCAGCAATGAATTTGGATCAAAGAATAATCTGGCTAGGATCGCTTGCTCAACTTGTCGTTGTGAAGTGGATGATCGCTCACCCAGACGTTCCCAATGCTCACACCAAAGCCGATGCAAGTGTGGAAGGTCATCATTACGAAAGGAGCGAACCACCATTTTAAGCAGCTTCCCTGCCGTTAGCGGACCGATGCCTCGAATCAGGAATGATGAACAAAGCTATTCTCTAAACGACAAGTGGGAAAATCCCATCGAACATCCAGCGGACATTCAACGACGACTGAATTCACCCTATCTCATCATCTTGAGCGACTCTCGACAAGGCACGCCAACGCGTTGTTCACTTGTAAAAGCCAAATTATAGGAGGTTCACTTCGTCGCAGCGTTGCATCCAGTCCTCCGCCATTTAGCCGTCTGCCATTTAGCCGTCTACCATTTAGCCGTCTACCATTGAGACGTCTGCCATGACTTGTGAATCCGATGATTTCGGCGCTCAATCCACATAACACACGTGTTCTGGCCACGCTCAATCTGTATTCGCTCGGCCGGAAGCTGATCACACAGAGTCCTGCCCCCTTTACGGTTCATTCAGGCGTGAATTCTACCTAGAACCACTCGGGATTTGCCGCCCCATCGACCCAGGCGACATGTGGCCCTGCATCATGGCAACGGTACCCGATACCCAATCCACCATGTCAAAGTTGCGGAAGAACAGCTGACAGCCGTTTTTCACCATGAGTCACCATGGGGCGGGCCCAGCTTCTTGCACCCAAAACGCTTGATCTTGGTTACGATATCTCAGGACTCAACAGTCGATTGGGGCTAACCTTTTTACCGCAGCCTTACTTGGGGAATAGCAACCTGCTCGAAGCACTCGAGCGAATCTTAAAAAATCAACAAAAAACGGCGGAGCAATCACCTAAGTAACTGCTCCGCCGCTTCTTTTTTTTAAAAACCCGCGAGAGAAACTGTTTAAAGCTGAGCCGCAATCCCACACCACGGTCACCCTGAAACAGTCCGCTCAGTCGAACGCGAATCGACAACAAAGCCGATCCTCGCCGGTACAAACTGCATCGGCCGATTGCACCGTTCACACGGATCGTAACTGAAGATTGTTTCGTAAAGGTTGCCCCCTTCGTCAAATGATGACGACCGTAACGATTATTCTGAAGATCCCGATTTTCGGGACCAACTGCCCGCACCCCTAAATCAAAAGATTCCGGAAACAGCAGAAAGAATCGAAGTGATTCGAGCAAATGAGTCAGGGAAAAAGCTGGCGGCAGGAACTGAGCTCACCGAGCAGTCCAACCGCCATCAACCACCATCATGCTTCCGGTGGTGAAACTTGATGCATCACTAGCGAGGTAAATCGCGGCACCTTGGATTTCTTCCATTTTCCCCCAGCGATTCATCGCCACCGCACCAACGATGAATTTGATTGCCTCTTCTGTTTCGGCAATTGGTAAATTCATTGGAGTCAAAAAGGGACCTGGGCAAATCGCATTGACCGTAATTCCATCGGCAGCCAACTCGAGAGCTAACGCTCGGGTTAACTGAACAACAGCCCCTTTGCTCGATGCATAGGGTGTTCGGTTGGAAAGGCCGACCAGTCCCAAGGTGCTGGCTAAGTTGATAATTCGCCCATTTCCCTGCTTCTTCATCTGAGGTACGACGGATCGCGACGCAAGCCAAACCCCGTCGACATTCACCTGCTGGACTCGCTGAAATTCTTCATACGACAGGCTGGTAATGTCGCCGCGAATATTGATGCCGGCGTTATTAACCAAAATATCAATCGCCCCCAACTGCTGTATCGTTTCTTCGACCGCGCTTTCCACCTGATGCTGGACGGTAACATCACACTTCTTGACCAGTACCTGCACACCAAAATCCGCACGAACTTCCTCGGCAACCGTCTCCAATTCGTCGAGATGTCGACTAACGAGCATAAGATTGGCACCAGCAGATGCGAGGCCGGAAGCCATCGCAACACCAAGCCCCTTGGAGCCTCCCGTTATCAAAGCAACACGTCCGGTTAGGTCAAATTGTTTAATACCTGGCAGCATGGTTACCCATCGCGATTAAAAAGGAACGAAGAAACTTGAACCGGATACCAGGGTGTCGCTCAGCTGGCATTAGGAAAAAAACAGCTCGCTACAGCGTTCAATCCTAACTGCGTCTGGGAAGCAATGCGATCCGACAACGTGGTCATTTCGATTCGCCCCAAGCAACCACCAGCAACACCCGAGAGCAGAACACTGATTGTGTACTCACTTCACAACCGGTGATCCTAAACATTGAACATCCACCAACCTGATAGCTTGCGACGCAGTCGTTGGTCAAATTACTCATCATCACAAGGCAAAATGAACCAATGCTGTTCCGAATTGGACAGCTTTTGCGTTGACCGTTCAACATCGAACCATCAGGGGTGCTGTAAGTTGTAGAAAAGCAACTCATTAGGCGGTTATTGTCTGGCCACGCCGATACACCGCGGGCAAAAACGCAACGCTACGTGAGAATTGTTACCGTCATTGAGATGGCGGGGCTTGCGGTCCTCTTCGACGATTTGCACCGGCTTGTCCCGATGCAATCCTTGTCGCTTCCTCTTGGTCTGTTTCGCCGTTTGAAGCTGGATCAGCTGCGCCCGCTTTGCCACCGCCACCTGAAACGTTTCGTGACTTCCCTGAGGCTCGACCCCCAGCGTTTGTTTCTTCCTTGCCCAAAGCTGATGCGTTAGCCGCAGGGCCCGGGGTAGCTACCGAACCGCGACTCGAGCGAGTTGGACGTCGTTTAATTGGTGTCAATGCGATTTGCGTTTGATAGGCAATATCAGCAATCATCGTATCGACTCGATTTCGGCATACGGCATAGATGGCTAATGCAGGGATTGCCACCAACAGCCCACCCACGGTTGTCACCAACGCCTGATAAATACCCTCTGCCAGATCACCTGCACCCGCGGCTCCGCGAGTCGTTGCAACACGCTGGAAAGCGAAAATCATGCCGGTAACGGTACCCAGCAACCCAACCATCGGGGCAATGTTACCGATGACCGACAGGTACTCGATTCGCCGCATCAATCTTGCTGCCTGCTGTATCAGAGCATCCTCCACCGCCTTCTCTACCTCTCTCCAGCCAAAGTCCATTTCGGCGAGCCCGGACAAAAGCACAACGCTGAACACACTGGGCACTCTGCGACAGGCAGCATCTGCCTCCGCCGGCCGTCCGGTCAATAACGATTGCCGAACTGCGTCGGTTAAACCTTCCGGAAGCAATTCCTTCCGACGAAGGGTCATCACCTGATCGAATAACAAATAGGCAGTCGCAATGCTCAATGCGATCAGCACCAAGAGAATCATCACTCCCACAATTCCGCCACTGAAAACGATCTCTGTCAGCCCAGAAGCAGATCCCGACTGATCCTCGAGGGCTACACCCTGAGCCAGAATCGTCAATGTAGCAATGTCCACCAGCGTCTCCTTAGTAATCAGTCGTTGCCACGGGCCTAGAACCAATCGATCCTGCAAACCGAAGAATTCAATGCACTGGCTCCTATTCTCGTTCTTCCGGCTCAGCGACGCCAGCGGTGAGCAAAAACTCCGCATCGCTAAGAAGCGGGTCCTCCCATTTCAATTTTAACACCCCCGATCGCTGAAGTTCCGCGATCACGTCGTGGTGCCGTTCCCTTACCTGATGTTCCGCCAATAGAACACGACGTCGTCGCTGACAAAACGCCAGCACCAGCATCGCAAAAATCGCAGTCGGAAGGATTGAGAGGAACAAACTGGCAAACAGCATTGAAGTGCTTGGAGTAGGGAAGTTCGCCAACGCACCATCCACGGGCAGAGTGGCTGATCGGATTGTGCCCGGTGAAAATACAGAAATGCTAACCACAAGGTATTCTCGATACAAAGCTACGATCGGTCCGGCGATCAACGCCCAAAAAGTGAAGGTGCCGAGAATCGCCAATACTGTGGAAAGCAAGCGGTTCATGGAAACCCGCTCCACCTCCGTGTCAAAAATTCGTTGGGACTCGCTTTGCAACGTCTTGATGCCGCTCAGCGTCGCACCATGGGAGTGAGCCACATTTTCGGTTGAATCGTTTGCTAGTCCGTTTTCCTTACGTAACTCGGACAACTCCTCACGAAAACGGTCGGCCAACGGCCCCAATCGCTCACTGACCGCAACTTCGCTGTGGCGTTGCAATCCCTCACGCACTTCGCTAATCGCAGATACATCAGCCTGCCTCCCTTTAGCGGAAGCCCACATCGCACCCACAAGCGACGGCAGTGATCCTGATAACGAGATCAGCATCCGATCCCATGCACCGTGTGTGAGGTTCAGAACTCCCAAAAGGGAGCGATAGGGAAACCAGAACGCAGCCGTCTCGGTTAAAAAAATTAGTCTCAAGCGTGAGCGGATCGCTGCCTGAAGCGGACCTCCCCTTCCCACCAGTGATTCAGCAATTTCGATGGGTATCCTCGTCGCCTCGGCCTTTAGCCGATGCACCGCCGAGGTCAGGCCTGGTAACTGGTCACCGATCACTGAATGCAGAGAATTCCGAAAGCGTCGATCAAGCAGGGCCAGGCGTGTCGCACGTCGACGGTCACCCTCCCAAGCAGCACCGAGCTGTGATTCAATAGCCGATGCCACTGCCATGGCCGCTTTGTTCCCAACGCTTTCCTCGCTCTCCTCAACCAACTCAAAATCGTCGATTAAAACGGGCCCCGTGATGACACTTTTGGGCGCTAGATCACGAATACGCGTTATGAGGACTTCGATATCCGAGGTTGCATCACTCGAACGCTCCCGGATTCCATTGATTACAGGAACGACAATGGTTCCCTCCGTTGCCTCGGCCAGAACACCAACGGCTTGACTGCGCAACTGATCGGCGCGGATCACCACCAGCAGGACCGATGCCAACGACAGGGCGCGTGAAGCCAACTTTGAGACCGCAGGCCGGTCATCCGTAGAACCCGGGGCGTCCAACATCAAATAGGGTGTTCCAATGGATTCCATATCACCGGCTTTGCAATGCCGATACTCTTCGCGGACCGGATCAAAATCAGCAGGAGGATTCGGTCCAAACCAAGTGAGATTCTCAGCCGGTACGGACTCTTTGCGCGAAAGATCTGCTGCTTTCGATCCGCATCCAGTCATCTGGTCTACCAACCAAGATTTCCCCTGTCCGCTCGGCCCGACAGCGGCAACGACTAACAACCCACGGCCACGATCTTCGAGTAAGAGTTCCCTGGCTGCTTGATGCTGATCACACAGCTCTGCCACCTCTTGTCCAGTCAAGCTATCACCCAGGACATTCGCTGCCGAACGACGCACTCGGATGAGAAAATCAAACCCGGATGCCCCGGACAGATGAGCCGAGTTAGGACGCTGAAAAAATTCTGCCGGCGGTTGCTGATTCTTGATCATCTAATTTCCCATCTGATCTTGCTTGGTTACCAACCGTACTAGTTCAACGTTGAATTCATTGCGCAACTGATAAAACGGCAAGGAAGCTCCAACGGCTTCCCCGTGACGAATCCTAGCCTCTATCAACCGATCCTCGACCCCCGAAATACAAACCTCAGGCGGCTTGGTGGGACGACGCAATCCGAACACATCACAAAGGACGGCATGGAAATCAGACAACTGCTGACGAGCGGCCTGATGACCAACATTCCTCGCACTTTTCTTTCCTGCCCACAAAGCCGAGAGTGTGGTTAAACCCGCCGCAGCCAATAATTCGGAGATTGACGCCGATGCGATCAGGTGGGTTGCGCCAAAATCAATGGGAATCATCATCACACCGCCAAATGTCGCCAACAACGCAGCAAGGGGTGTTAAACCCGCAGCGAGTTTTTGATGAGTTGGAATCTCCTTCCACATCTGCCGAACCGCCTCGTCCAAGCGTTTCGGATCGAGTGTGGTGAAGTCATCACGCTCAAATCGATGAATGGCAGCCTCACACGCTTCACGAAGCGTCAGATCATCAAGCTCGTCATTGCCGCCAAGCCAATACTTCAAGTGGGACGCCGCACCATGTCGGTCAATTGACTCTGCCAGTCGTTCAGGCGTCATCAGTCCACCGTATTCTCCACGTCGAAATTTATCCTTTACCTCACCCGCTGCGCGCTTGGCCAAAGCCGACGGTGTCAATTGTTTAAGGAGGTCGCCAGCACCACCGAAAACACGTCGTACCGTCGCGTTAAGTCGCACACCCCAACGAGCGTACCACGGTGCAGTTGCAGCGAAGGACTCAGATAATTGGCGAATGATTCGCTCACTCTGATGCAGACGTAACTCAGTTACCCGGCCGCCAATTTCTCGATTAGCAAAGAAGTCAATCGCCGCGTGTAATAAGCACTGCTGCGCCTTTTCAGTCGCCTTTTGCGAGCGATGCGATTCCATGTCCAATTCCGAAAACGCTTCGTTCCAAACCAGATTCCTCAATCCGTTCTGCAACGCGACTCGAAACTTCTCAAACAGTTGCCCACGGTCTAGTCGGTTCGGTAGTGTCGATAATAAACGCTCATCATCAATGGCCGCGGGGGGATTATCATCGGTGTTCTCGGACAAAGAAAAGAACACCGGCAATGGGTCCTCAAGATTGTCCTGGACCCCGACTCCTACACCGTTATCGGGTATGTATGGCTGGCTTGATGGCACATCGTAATCGTAGGCGGCGTAAATCGTGTCGATACCGTGAGAGCGTGCCAGAGGGAGAAAAGTCTCCAATACCTGGTCAGGGGTTTGGCGTGAGCGAATCTTGTTAACCGCCAGCATGCGTGGAACACCGGGCATGAGATCAGCGGCAATTCTAAGTAAGTCACCCAGAGTCCCATCGCGTGTTGATTCAGAGGACGTCACAACGAGAAAAGCCGAGCACAGGGTGGCAGCCCGTCCCAATATTTCCCGACGCAGCTCAGGTGAACCAAGACCAAACGCTTCATCCGATACAATGTCAGGGCAATCCAAAAGTCCGATCCCTAGCTCATCCAATTGAGGATCAGTAGCGACCAAGGGCACCGACAGCGTCGAAGCATCACCATCATGATTATTATATTGCCGATGCGCTGCTGCGACATCCTCTGATAACGCTTCAGGCTCACATCCCACTGCGTCCCCGATCCGCTGCATCAGTAACGACCACAAATCGGAATCATGCCGCCAAGCACTCGGAAGCCAAATCACAAATCGGTGAGTTCCCTGCGAGTTACTGGCCCCACGAAGCGACCGCGACCGCCCCGACTCACTCAAGAACGTTGCCACCAGACTGGTCTTTCCGCTGTTTAACATTCCGGCAACGGCAACCGTTGGCCAATCCACCAATTTCTCGGCACTATGAAGCTGCCGTCCTGAGGCGCGAACACGGGTGGATAAATCAGGGTTCAAGCGGCTTAATGCGCCCAGAAAACTTTCCCGTGACTCCCGCGGGTACTGCATTTCAATCGCCGCACGCCGATCATCATCCTCCATCAGAGCCAGCAAACTGCCCCAATCAATCGGCTGTCGATCTTTACCTCGAATTCGAAACATCAAGTTGTCGGATTAACCGGAAGAAAAACAACAAAAAACGGATCCATAACGCAATGTTAACCTACGGACACTCGAAACCGATACGCCGCACTGGTGGGTTTCCCAGATACTCTTGATTCTTTCGCTAATACCGCACACAAGCTGTCTGAATTCCGCCCCCGCAAACCAAACCTTTAGTTACGATCACCACGGACAGATTAACGGTCATGGCCATCGGCTGGTGAAACGCATGCCTTGTCCTGAATAACGTAACAGGGGACGTGTCGAAACCCTACCGAGATGGTCTCACCGACTTCCAACCCAATCTGTAGCTCTCTGCAAAAGCTATTGTAACGGTTCCGCATTTCGATCGGTCCCACAACGGGGACTGCTGAAAGCAATGATAGCCTGGTTCGTTGACTGCGCAAGCTCACAAAAATCTTGCTTCTCTTTGCGGGACGCACTGTTCACTGAAGCAGTTTCGCCAGGTAATCAGCGGTAGCATTGCCTCGCAGAGCGGCAATTCGCTCAGGAGTTCCCATCCCAAGCACCCTGCCACCGCCAACGCCTCCTTGCGGGCCCAGATCGATCATCCAATCGCAACTCGCCAAGAGATCAAACTGATGCTCAATAACGATGACTGTATTTCCACCATCAACCAAGCCATGCAGCACATCCACCAGACGCTTGACATCCGCAAAGTGCAGTCCGGTCGTGGGTTCGTCCAACAGGTACAGCGTTTTCCCTGTAGCACGTTTGGCCAATTCCGTTCCTAGTTTAATACGTTGCGCCTCACCGCCACTTAGCGTGGTGCTGGCTTGCCCAAGACGCAGATAACCAAGCCCCACTTTTTGCAGCGACAGCAACAGTCGGTAAACCTTTGGAATACTGTCAAAAAAAACAACCGCCTCATCCACCGTCTGATTCAGCACATCAGCAATCGTTAACGCCTTGAACCTGACTTGAAGCGTCTGACGGTTAAAGCGTTTTGATCCACACGCCGTGCAGGTCACAAAAAGGTCGGATAAGAAATTCATCTCTATCCGTTCCACACCGTGCCCTTTGCACCGCTCGCATTGACCAGATTTTGAATTAAAACTGAACCGACTTCCCGAGAAACCACGAGCCTTCGCCTCTCGTGTTGCGGCAAAAACCTTTCGGATCTCATCCATTACGCCAGAATAAGTTGCCGGACAGCTTCGTGGGCTACGACCGATGGGCGATTGATCAATTGGAACCAGCTTGTCAATCAGTTCTGCCCCCTTAAGTGACACGAAGGGACCAGGAGGACTCGCCTTGAGCCCAAGTGATTCCGCCAAGGCTGGATATAAAGTGTCATTAATAAGCGAACTTTTTCCGCTGCCAGAAACTCCGCTGATTCCAATCAAACACCCAATGGGGAATTCAACATTGACCGACTGCAGGTTGTGCAATTGAGCGCCTTTGAGAATCAAGCGTCGCTGGGGGTCAACACTTCTTCGGGTTCGCGCCTCGGATATTTTCTCACTTCCCCGTAGAAAGGCTCCCGTCAGACTCTTGGGATCACCCTCGACATCACTGGGGGTACCCTGACTAATTAACTGACCGCCCTGGATTCCGGCACCGGGACCTATATCCACTACGAAATCAGCCGCTCTCATGGTGGCCTCGTCGTGTTCAACCACCACCACCGTATTGCCAGCCTGCTGTAAGGACCGAATGCATTGAAGCAGGCGATCGTGATCTGCCGGATGCAGGCCGATCGATGGTTCATCCAGAACGTAACAGACACCGACCAACCCGCTGCCGAGACTGGTCGCCAATCGTACTCGCTGCAATTCACCTCCGCTGAGCGTTTCAGCAGGTCGATCGAGCGTCAGATACCGGACCCCCACTTCTTCCAGATAACGAAGTCGTCGAATGACTTCTCGCTGGACAGGGTCAGCGATTAGCGAATGAGTCGTACTGAGCCTCTCCGGCAGACCCTCAAACCAATCCCTCGCTTCATACAGCGGTTTTCTGAGCAAATGATGGATGGGAAGGTTATCGACGGTGACAGCAAGAGCTTCCGGACGAAGTCGACCTCCACTGCAATCCGAGCAAGGGCTGAATGTCCCTGACACGTGCCCAAGACCAACACACGATCGGCACGCGCCGTAGGGGCTGTTGAAACTGAACGTTCTCGGTTCAATCTCCTCAAAGCTCTCACCACAATCAACGCAGGCCATCTGCGTGCTGTAAATTTTCTCTTCCCATTTTCCTGATTCAAGCTGCGTCGAAGTGGATAACAGACCGTTCCCCAACCTCAATGCGAGTTGTACTGATTCTGCCAAACGCTGCTCGATTCCTTCGCGAAGGACGAGGCGATCGACAACCGCCTCAATTGTGTGATTCTTTCGAGGCGCGAGATCTGGTACCTCTTCAAGCGGGAAAACTTCCCCATCCACCCGAGCCCGAATCAGACCCGCTTTTCGAATCGATTCGAATACTTCGCGATGAGAACCCCGCCTCCCACGCACCATCGGCGCCAACAAGATCAGCTTGCTCGACTTGGGCGAGGCAAGCAACGTCTCTTTGATCGCATCAGCCGACTGCCTTGAAATGGAAGAGCCGCAACTCGCGCAGTGCGGTATCCCAATCCTTGCATACAAAAGTCTCAGGTAGTCATAGATCTCGGTAATGGTGGCAACCGTACTACGAGCACCGCTTGCTCCCGGTTTTTGATCGATTGCAAGAGTGGGCGCCAATCCCTCAATTAACTCAACGTCGGGTCGTGGAAGCTGATCCAAGAATTGACGGGCGTAGGCGGAAAGACTGTCAATGTACTGCCGCTGTCCCTCCGCATACAAAGTGTCGAAGGCGAGGGAACTTTTCCCACTCCCCGACACACCCGTAATCACTGTCACCGCATCCCGCGGAATATCCAGGTCGATACCCTTCAAATTGTGCACCGATGCGCCCCGAATTCGAATCACCGAGCGATCTTGTGGAAACGCACTGTCCAAAACCGATTCTTCATTGATTCTTGTCGTTTTGGCGGTGGACAAAGCCAAGATCCGTGTGGGCGTGTCATGTTGGGAATGCTAGTATGGATACACCCTAAGCGACAGGCAAACAATTGAAAATCCAACCACTGCCATTGGATCACCAAAAGGAGACTCTTTGGACGATTCCGATCACGGATCGATAATCGATCTCAGCCGTTATGAAGATCGAGAGCATCTGCTGCTAGCTTCGTATGCGACGCACAGCCGCGACTCTTTGGGCCGAGTCGTTCCCGAAACGGGGCATTCTTACCGAGGACCCTACGCTCGCGACAGAGATCGCATCTTGCACAGCAGCGCATTTCGTCGGCTCAGCGGCAAAATGCAAGTGTTCACCGGCGAGATGGGTATCTACCATCGAACCCGACTCACCCACACCTTCGAAGTCGCCTCCGTCGCACGCACCATTGCCCGGGCACTCAAATTAAATGAGGATCTGACCGAAGCGTTGGCGCTGATGCACGACATTGGTCATCCACCGTACGGACACTGCGGTGAGGACGTTCTTGATGAGTGCATGTCAAGCGAGGGTGGTTTTTCTCATAATCAGTTTGCGTTAGTCATTGTTCAAGAACTCGAAAACCGCTACCCCGAGTTCAGTGGGCTCAACTTATGTCACGAAACCCTTGCCGGGCAGGATACTCGGGCGAACAAAGAAGCTGCGGCCGTTGGCCGTTCACCCAACCTCGAAGTGCAGCTTGTTGACGCGGCTGATTCGATCGCCTACGACGCACACGACGTCGATGATGCCCTTCAACTCGGTCTTTTGTCGATCGAAGATTTGGCTCAACTAGCGATCGTGCGCAGAGCTGTTGAAAAAATCCAACAATCACACGGTTCGATCCCGCCTCAACAAATGCGACAATCGCTGGTCCACGAATTGATTGACGCCCAAGTCAGTGACCTCTTGGAAACCAGCACTCAACTTCTGACCAGCCATCTCGGAAAATCCTCCGAAGAAATCAGTCAACTGGGATTGCGACTGCATCACAGCGAAACGACTGCCGCAGAACGCCGCGAATTGGAATCCTTCTTATTCGATTCCGTTTACCGACACGAGCGTCTCCTGCCAGTGCGTGATGCGGCCGCAAATCGCTTGCTGGTCCTTTACGACAAATTAATTGCAAAACCGGAAAGGCTACCGCTTCGCTTTCGGCAGCGATGCAACGTTCTCTCCAAGTCACGCGTTGTTGGCGAATACCTTGCCGGAATGACCGACAGTTTTTGCGATTACCAATTTAAACAGATCACTAGTCTTTCTGCTGGCCCGCTCGCCGACTGGTAAGCATTGGATTCAGGCGCGTCCAATACATGACTCGTTCGAATCACCCAAGCCGGGCCTCCAATAGCAGCAGATCATTCGCCGCGAGACTCGAAATCGTCAAAACGGATCGAAGCAGGCAACTGCAATTCGCTCAGCCTTGAAAATCCACGCGGCATCGCTATCTGTACTGTTCGTGACAAGCATCACAGCGTTGTCGGATCGCAGCGACACCTTGACGAACCGAATCATAATCATCGCGACCAATTGCCTTAACGACCTGAACCGACTGTTCGGTCATCGAATCACTCAGACCCTGATAGTCCTCGTCATCAGCCTCATCCATCCCTTCCTGAATCAACACTTCACCTACCAACGACAACAGTTCGGCGTTACGTTGAACTGCATCAATCTGTCCTCGAAACGATTTCTCATCTCGAACACCATCTTCGAGTTCACCAATTAACAACTCCAGGTATTCCATCATGGGTGACCGGTCGACGATCGAAGACCAATCATTCTCGGGCTCGGAGTCTCTTCCGGTTAGGCCACCACCTGAAACAAGGTCAGCGAGATCTTGCTTTCGCAATTTGGCCTCGTTGTAAACCTGAGTGGAACCTGCTTTGCAATTGTACGCTGTTCTGGCAATCAGGTCCCTTGCAACGGGGGCGTCTTTTTTCCAACGTACTTCGCCTTTGAAATCATTGATGACCGCGAACAGCGTTGCCAATACAGATAAATCAAGTCTGGCCTCCAGGTAGCCGCCACCATTGAAAGCACCCGGCGTGCTGACCACCGTGTCGTAATGCAATCGGAGTCGTTTTATCTCGTCCTCAATGGAACTCGCGGAGATTAACTTCTCCCAATTTCCTGATCCCTCACTGTCAGAATCACCTTTGCCAGCGTTACCACCCCCAGACGATTGAGCTTGCATCTGTTTTTCACTTGCCGCCCTCAGTTTGGAAAGACTCGGCAAACCTGCCCGAAACGCCTCCTCAAGACTGCCAAAAAAAACTCCGCCTGTCTCATCCTTCTCAAACTTGGGTACCGGTGCGCGTCTCTCGTCAGCAATCACCAGTGAAACAACAAAGCAAGCCCCAATCGCAGTCACCAACCAGCGTTGAAAAGGTGAGGTTAAATTCATTGAACATCCAATGCAAAAAAGAGTCATTCACAGGCTATTATCGAGGCGATCCCGTAGAGCCAAACCAGTGTTTTTAATCAGCGTCTACCGCCCAAGATTACTAACACGACCCCGCTCAACAATCCAGCGTCCCAGATAGTCTTGCGTTTCCGTTGACGAAAAACAAATAAAAGCAGAAAAACAGGGATCAAATCGAAACGGGTTCGCAGAAAAACCGGGAAATGCAGGCAATTCATTACACCGGAGCTGATTCTGCATCCAGATCCAGAGAAGCTTCTTCCTTCAATTTCTTTGCATCTAGCTCGTGGTTAAGAATCTCCAGAAGCGTCTGCATGAACACGACGACCATCGGACCAACCAGAATACCGATAGGCCCAAAAACCTGCACTCCACCCAGAACACTCAACAGCGCAAAAAGGGGATGCATGGTTGATCGCCCGTGCAATACGTACATCTTAATGACGTTATCGATCGAAGAGACCAAGGTCGCACCATAAATCATCAGAAAAATCGCGGCGCCCCATCGTTGTTCAACCGCGCCCAAATACACAGCACAGGGCACCCAAATCGAGGCAGCCCCCAGAAATGGAACCAAAGCCATCAAACTGGTGATGAGGAAAAGGAAAATAACAGACTGAAAACCAAGAAAATAGAATGCCACTGATGCCAACAGCCCCTGAACCACGGAGCTTGCAATGCTGGCCAAAACCACCGCCCGACTCGTCCGTTCAAACTCCAGAAGCAACCGTTCCTCGTAACGATCATCTAATGGACTCAGACGCATTAGGGTCTGAATCATGGAGGCACCGTCCTGCAAAAAGAAGTAAATTGCGATCACCAGGACACCTCCCCCGAGAATCAGTTGCACAAGAAAGGTTCCGGTGGCACTGGTGAGTGTTACAAACCGTGGATGAAGTGATTGACGAGCGCGGGTGAGAACGCCCTTAAAATCTTCAGCACTTGGATTGGCAAGCAAACGCACCTGACTGAGGAAGGTGCCACCGAGAAATTCTCTCATCCACGATCGTATCGCCGCAGAAGCAATCACGCTCTGTCGATGGAATGCTTCTTCTCCGCGGAGTCTTTCGATAACATTCGGCTCGGCTCCAACGGTCAGCGAAGATTGACGTTCACTCACCGCTTCCTTCAATTCCTTGAGACGGGATTCTGCATTGGCCGCGGCAGGGTCCGCAGTCGCAGATCCCAGTTCTTCGGCCTGCAGGTAGGCTAGCAACATTAATGCCTCATCCACATTCTCCTGAACAATCACCGGCGTCATCGCCACCGCCCCATCATCAAACTCACCTAAATTGTCGGCCAGTTGATCAAGTCGGCGAAATTGCTCAGGATGCTTCAAGGCGACGCCTATCTGCTCCCTGCCTCGCTGCAAAGCACTGGTGAGATCCTCGAAATTCACGTGGCTAACCATCGCGGTGAATTGGCCCGTGGCGATCGAAATAACGGTAAACACCGGCGCCAGCACAACTATCATGATCAGAGACGTTGTCAGGAAGCAAGCAAGACGTGCGCGATTCCCAACGCGATTCAAGATCCACTCATGCACGGGACGAAACAACACCACCAGCAAAACTGCGAGAAATAGAGGTACGAAAAATCCCGCCATCACTCGATAAAATAAGACACCAACGGCAACGATTCCGAGAATCAGCATCACAATCGACAGCAGGCGGGCCATCGTTGGGAAGGTCGAAACGAGACCGTCTTGCCATTGATCCCCACTCTCCGATGCCTTGCTGCTTATTCGAGAATCTTCCTCGGGCATTCTCTCCAACTCTGCCTCAGTGATCTGTTCTTCACCACAGGAATTCGTTGGCGTGTCATGATTCTCGCCAGACGATTCATTCTTGTTCATCGTGATTCACCCAAGCAACCGGTACCTTGATAACGCCGTTCGATGACTTTTATACCCGATCGTTACCGAAAGGATCAGCGTTTAAAAAAACGTAAAGAGTTAAAAGCTCACCTCTACGACCCACTTTCACCTCTACGACCCACTTTCAATTGAAATGATCCATCAGTAGCAAACCGGCTCGTAGGCGAACTGCCTGAATAGCCTGATCGTCCTTCAACATCGCCGAATCCAACACAACCACACCCAACGCCCACTTTTTTGGTTGTCATCTCGTGTCGATCGCCTTGCGGCAATATGGTGGAGACACATCTGGACAAGTCAAAATAGGCTAATCAAAGGAGATCTTCTGAAATGTAATCAAATCATTCAACACAGTTCACAGGTCAAAATACCACCGACAAATCTCAAATTACCAGGATGGTCATCAACATCTTTGTAAACTGGGGTTGGCACCACCACGATCGATACCACCACGATCGCTACCAACACGATCGGTACCACCACGATCGGCACTGGCCAAACAAGTCAACCAAACTCCAAAACCTGCCGAAAGTTAATCAGACAGCGGTCGCATGGGTGGTAGATCCTTGACTTTGTCAAAAGTCGTCACCCGAATTTTAAATTGGCACCCTTTAATCACGATTCCGATGGTCGGCACAAAAACGGTGTTGGCTTCCTCCGTAGGTCAAATGATGGATAAGCGTTCCCGACAGCGTCGTTGGATCAAACGATTTATCAAACCGACCATTTTTCTGGTGGTCGTGACAGCACTCATTTTTTCAGGTCGCCATGCTCGCGATCAATGGCAGGAACAAGTTCGGAGACAGAATGACGAAATTGCGAGAATTGACCGACAGATCAGCCGATCTGGTCAGTCGGCCAAAGTCAGCGTTCTGATTACACAACGCGATAACTTGCAACGAACTGTTCCTAGCCTGAAAAACTTGAACTGGAAATACCTCGGACTCTCTGCCGTGCTCTATGGGATCGGATTACTTCCATCCGGTCTGTTGCTGCGATCAGCCCTGCAGTCCCTTGGGCAGCAAGTCAGAATATCAACCGCACTAGCCGCTCAATTACTTGGCCATGTGGGTAAGTATGTACCGGGCAAGGCTCTGGTTGTGTTACTGAGAGCGAAAGCGTTATCCCGCGATGACATCCCAATGCTTACCGCTAGCCTCTGTGTCTTTGTCGAGACGTTCATGATGATGGCCGTTGGAGCAACGTTTGCAACGGTGATTGTAATTTGGCTACCGGTACCTATATGGATCGTGAACCTCGCAGCATTCACAGCATTGCTCGCTATTGCCCCGACTCTCCCGCCAATCTTAAATCGGGTCGTTAAAAAACTGGCTAGCAGAAAGCAAAGCCTCAACAAGGAGAAAGCTCCTTCAGTTCGCTTGTCGGCCGATGCGGAAGATCCCAACCGTTACCAGCCTTCTCCCTGCGAAACCCGCGTCGAGATGACCTGGACTTTTTTCACATGGGGCTGGCTTTGGTCGACTCTGACTTGGGTTTTCCTCGGTCTTTCGTTTATGTTTGTCGTTCTCGCCATTCCAACCGCCGCGACGATTCCGGATCCGCCGCAACTATTCGCAATTTGTACCGCTGCAATCAGCTTGGCTGTCGTAGTAGGTTTTGCCTCATTACTACCCGGTGGAGCGGGTGTTCGCGAACTTGTGTTGGCGACAATTTTGGGCATTGCCATTACCGCATCACATGGGTTGATGGCAGCAATCATTATGCGTGCAATTCATCTATTGGTCGAAGCATGCCTCGGTTTGTTCTCCTGGCGTGTGTTGCGCAATCTCGACGAAACTTAACAACAGCAATAAGTGATAACCAAACTAGCTAAATAGCAGTCCTGCTTGCTAACGAAACCCCTTGGCATGGCGAGGTTTTCAATTACACAAATCTATTGGGCCTCGATTAACCCAATCGCTAGAACCAATTCCATCCTAGGCTGCGAGTGTGAAGGCTAGGGAGGGTGAAGGCTAGGGAGTGTGAAGGCCAGGGAGTGTAGCTTTCATTGGGGCAATGCATCATGCCCTTTGTGAATTTTCCTGTTGATTGCCTAATGACATGACCTAGCCGCACACCTATTTCGATACCGTCGCGGCTGACCTGAAATCGGCGTAAAAATTCTCTTGCAATGACGCCGCATTCGACGCCTGGCTTTGACGATGCCGACAACGGCAAAACTTCTTTCCTGAAAACTGACTTGACTACGGGTGCTGAATTGCGAAGGGTTGTTTTAACAGCCAACTCTAGCTACTTGTGTTACCGCGGGGACCATGTCTGGAATAAAAAGTCAGTGCACACCGTCTGTCCGTTACTCGCAACGCAACATGACCAGCCGAAATCAATCTGCCAGTCAGGAGCAAGCAACGGAATCTGAAAAACTTGATCGCGGCGTTCAACGAAGTCATGCCAAAAGGCTGACAACAAACAAATCATCAGCGCGGGGCTACCAACGACCGTTCAAACACAAGCCTAAACGTAAGTTGCATCGACGGGGCCTTCCACTAAGCATCTTGCTCCATGGCGTGATTCTAACGCTGCTGGCTTTTTTAAATTCCATGGACAGACCGAAGGATGACGTTCATGCAATGGTCATGAGGACCGCCCAAACTGAAAGCATTCCGCTAGAACAACTTCAGGTACAAAAAGTAAGTCCAACGGTTGTGCGGGACGCACCGGAACCTGTCGAGATCGAAGAACCATTTCGAAGAGTAGAATCGAGCAATCACCGATTGCAGCCGCAAGCAAGTGTCGAACTACACAACGGTGATAGGGGCTTTGATCCCAACCCACTATCAGCCAATTTCATCGACGGCAGTAGCAGGCTGTCAGACACGAGGCATTCCCTTTCGAAAAGTTTTCACGGCATCACGCATCAGGGCAATTTCCTGATCTACATTGTTGATAGTTCCAAAAGCATGGGTACGGCGTTTAAAGCTGCAAAGAACGAGTTACTGCGTTCGGTTTTTGAACTCGAATCAAAACAGCGGTTCCAGGTCATTTTTTTCGATGACCAACCCCTCTACTATCCGCCTTTTCACCCCGATGCGTGCCCCACCGCAGAACCGACAACCAACGCCAACAAAATTCGATTTGCTTCTTGGGCTGCGTCCATTTCCATGGGTGATGGCGCACCACCGGACGTTGCCCTTAACTACGCTTTGAAACTGAAGCCGGATGTAATTTTCTTGCTTTCGGACGGCGCATTTTCACCTCAAATCTTAGATCGCCTCGCTGAAAAAAATCGTTTAGACAATGCGTTCGGCGATTCTCGACCAATCAGCATCATCAACACGATTGGCTACGGCCGGGCAGACCAGTTTGAAACACTCAGGCAAATGGCGGTGAGGAATGGTGGCCGATTCATTCAACATGCGCACTGAAAGCGAGCCACAATCCATCAGGACACTTCATCAGTCAATCCTCCAAACCGACTCAGTTTGGGGACAACTCCAGAGCGTCAAGCAACCCTTTCACACCGATGGTCATGCCGTTGCCAGACGAGGACGCAGCAACCGGACGTCGATCCGACAGGATTCATCACCTGTTGCCGAAAACTTGCCAAATTCTGCAAAGCGGGTTCGAGACTGACCGCTGAGAAGGATTCATGCAAAATAAAGTGAGACGCACATTTGGCAAGCAGAGCCTCCGTTTTGCGTTGACCTTGGCGAAGCGATGTCCAAGGCCATCCCGACGTCACCAGCACCGCAAACCACTCGATATCGGATTGCTGAATGACGTCAGCTAACAGACAGACCAGCTAAACGATTAGTTTTCCGCTGCTCCAGTGCAAAATTCGTCAGCAATCCCAGGCTCCACATGGGATGCGTTCCGTCTAATAACTCCCCCACCAGCGGGTAGAATGCCGCGAGTCGCAACCGATGCCAACAACTTCCTCATTCTGAACATCTCGTCATGAATATTGAAGTGTTGCGAGTCGGATCTTGCTAACCTAAACTGTCGCGTCAAATTCGACTTACCTATGACGACACTCGACCCTCGGTTTCTCTGTTGAACGCTAACAATCTACACTCGGGGTCAGGGCTCACTGCTCCATCACTCACCAACTCGCGAATGACGCAAGAAAACCTCGATCTAACACCTCCGGTCCGTTGGGTTCTTCTCGTTACAGTTTTGGTGCTGCTTTGTTTTGTGAGTCAGCCCAAAGTTCTTGCGCAGGAAAATCCCTCTTCGGTTTCCTCCGAAAGTCCCGCTAACCAAGAGTCGGCGGAGGCAAATGCACAATCTTCTGAAGCTGTTTTCGACAGCTCTGGCACCAATTCACAATCTGGCGAAACCAAGAAGCCGGACATGGTACCGATTGGAGTGACTCCAGCGGGAGTCCAGAGGAACGTTTCTGAACGATGGACGACCTTGGCGGTTAATGGAACCAACACGCTGGATGAGGACCGAGAGGAGACCATCATTGTAAGCTTAGACAATGACGACTCACTTCAATTTGCCAGAAAACTGTGGGTACCAGCTGGAAGTCGACGTCAAGCATGGCTTCCCATCAGAATACCTAAGCAGGACGATCCAGAAAAAATACAGATAACGGGACAGGTGATCCAACTCGCCGAGTCGGACTCTGGCGAATCTTACCAAGCCAATCGAGTGGGCAGTCCAACTTCCAAACGCTCCCTCCTCTTATCGCCCCCCGAGGATGAACAAGCCGCCGTCATGCTCGACCCCGTTATTTCAGGAAGGATGGGGGAAGCAACCACAAAGTCGATTACCGAAATGTTGTACGCCGGATATGACACGGCGACCAACACGAGGCAGGATCTTGGAATGACGAGGCTTTCGGGTCACTTCTTACCCCCCACAGCGAATCCTCTCGACAGTCTGGACGAGTTAATCATTGCCAATGATCGACTGCTCCACGATACCGTCGGTGTTTCTCGTTTAAGAAGTTGGTTAATGACCGGGGGCCGCGTTTGGATCATGGCCGATCGCGTATCACCGGACTCGGTTCGAGCGTTGCTGGGTGATTCGGTTAGTTTCGGACTTGTCGATCGGGTTCCACTGAACAACTTCTCCCATGAACAGCTCGATCCATTCTTTGCAACAATTAGTCTTGAGGAGGCTTGGCAATCTGAGACCCCGGTAGAAATGGCCAGAGTGCTAACTGACGCGACAGAAGTTTTTTCAGAAATCGATGGTTGGCCCTCGGCTTTCTGGGTGAGCGTCGGCGAAGGCGAAGTTCTCGTCACGACACTTGGTCACCAAGGGTGGATGCAAAATGGGGCCCCCACTGCACTCTATTCATCGTTAGCCTCCAGATTTTTCATTAAACGCTCCAAATCCACAACGCATGCAGACCGATTAGCAAAAGAGCTCGATCGTGAAATCGGCTACACAATACCAAGCAGAACCCTGATCTCTTTCCTTTTGGGCGGGCAACTGCTTTTTCTGGGGCTTGCAGGATCTTGGATGCTTAAAAGACGACAATTGCATCAGCTGGTCTTCGTACTGCCAGCCTCCATTGCTTGCACTGTATTGGCTCTGTTGATCATCGGCTTAAGTAACAACTCGGCCATCCCATCCACGATTGCTACAGGCCAAGTCGCCAGAGCGAATCCAAAGACCTCCCAAGTGGAAATTGAAACTATCACTGCCGTTTACAGCCAATCCGAAGCAGCTTTACCCATCAATTCCACCTCTGACACCATCACGTGGCCAGGGAAGGGTATGGAATCAGGTGAATCGCGTCGTTTGCAGTGGTCTGATTCGGGGCAAGCTGAATGGAAACGCCTTCAACAGCCACCGGGAAAGGTTCAGCATTTTCGATCCGTCACCCGAAGGAACGCACAAAAACCATGGCAAGTCAGCGGAAGCTTCGATGAGAATGGGTTTGTTGGGAAGTTAGTTGGAATCGACATCCAAAATGCAAGCGATGCTGTGATCGTTTCTGCCGCACTGCCATCGATGAGTGTCGTCATGGATCCAGCCCAGAATCTGGTGCGGTCCACCGCAGAATCGGTGCTTATGCCTGATCAATTCTACGATGGTGCTTTATTGACTGAAATTCAACGGAACCGACAGGAATTAATCAGAGATCTTGCGCGTAACGACGATTCACTCAAGCCCGAGCATCCATCGATGCTGCTTTGGTCACCACCCATCGAGGACCTAGTCCAATTCCCAACGAACTACACGCGCCGGGGCTGGACGCTGATTTTATGCCCCATCGCGATTGAGCCTTTGGAAACAGGGAAGCAATTCGTGGTTCCAGCAGGCTTTGTCAAACTTGAAACGTACCGCGGCAGTCGCGGCATTTCCACACTCTATAACTCCGAGTCAGGTAAATGGCTTGAATCAGTTGACAAGCCTGCAGACATCGATCTACGAGTGCAACTCCCGGTGTCTGTCGTCCCTTGCGATGTCACCCGCTGCGATATCGAGTTTCAAATGACAGCACCCGGACGAACCGTCACGTTTTACGGAATCGTCGACGAAACGCGGATCAAACTTTACGAGGAAACCAATCCCAGAGGTTTGGTAGATTTTTCTATCCAGGACACCTCGGTGCTGCAGCTGGATAAACGAGGTGGTTTTTTAATCACCGTATCGGTTTCAGAAACGGAACAAGAACGGGCAAAGCGTGAGGACGACACGCCATCCAACGCATTGCCGACCGAGCAAGAAACCGAAGCGATCGTGACCAATGTGGACGACAGCAGCACGATTACCTGGGCAATTCAAAACGCTCAGTTTCATGTGCATGCAACTGCAGAATAATCCAACCCGAGTGCAAATATTTTTGCGAAGAAGGCATCCCACGAATGACAACCGAGTCACCTTGCATCGAAATTTCCAACCTCACCAAACGCTATGGTGAATTCACTGCGTTGGACTCTCTTTCACTCGAAGTTCAGCGTGGACAGATCTTAGGGTTCATTGGCCCTAACGGTGCGGGAAAAACAACAACCATCCGCATCCTCGTTGGACTGCTCAAGGCAACCAGCGGGTCGGCTCGCATCGCCGGTGCGGACTGTCTAACTGAAACTCGTAAAATCAAACGCCTTGTGGGTTACATGCCCGATGACTTTGGTAAGTACGACAACATGCGAGTCAACGAGTACTTGGATTTTTTCGGAGCAGCCTATGGCATTGCCCGTCGTGCAAGAATGAAACGTGTTGATGAGGTACTCGATATTGCGGGCGCCACTCATATGAAAGACCTCTTTGTTGATGCGCTCAGTCGTGGGATGCAGCAGCGGGTTGGCCTGGCACGCACCATGATGCATGATCCCGAAGTCCTCATTCTTGATGAACCAGCCAACGGACTGGATCCACAGGCAAGAATTGACATGCGTACCATGCTTTTGAAACTCGCCGATCTAGGAAAAACACTTATCGTCACTAGCCATATTCTCCCCGAATTGGCACGCATCTGCGACATCGTAGCCATGATCACGCAGGGTAAACTTCGAGCCTCGGGCACGGTCGATAAAATCATGCAAGAGATCCAGCAAAAGCGGACGTTCGAGGTCATGCTGCTCGCTCAAGACCGGGTCAGCCAAGTCGCCCAAACCGTTCAGACATGGCTCCAAAGCAACACACAGAATGATGCAGCCAAATCCACTGAAGTGACGCCAGCAGAAACCGAACGAATGGTTCGATTCTCTACCGCGTTAACTGACGAGCAGTTGTCGCCTTTACTTGGGCACTTAGTCGCAAGTGGTGAAACAGTTCTGCAGTTCAGAGAGGTGGCCACTGACTTGGAGGACGCTTTCCTCTATGTCGCTAACGAAGGCAACCAGCCACTTGGCAGTACCCCAAGAGCATCCTCACCGATGAACGAACCTCAAGGTGTCGAGGGTGAACCCAGCGTCACCAAAGGGGAGTCGTCAGCATGAATCCAGTCACACGCAGAGAATTCATCGGCATTTTGCGATCGCCAAAGTCGTTTGGAACGCTGCTGTTTCTAACAGCGCTCTTCTCGTTCACGGTCCTGTCGCAATGGCCAACCGACACCTCCTCAGTCAGCGGTACGAAATCCGTCGAGGTATTTCGAGTGTTCGGATACGGACTTTTGTCTGGCATCATCTTCTTGGTTCCCGCATTTCCGGCAACCTCAATTGTCAACGAGAAAAACAATAAAACCCTCGCACTTTTGCTGAACTCACCTTTAAGTGGACCGTCTATTTATCTTGGCAAGATCTCTGGCGTTCTTCTCTTTAGCCTGCTTGTTTTGCTTTGCAGCCTACCCGCGTCCGCTGCTTGCTTTGCGATGGGTGGGATTTCACTCAACGGCGATTTGGGAATGCTCTACTGCGTTCTTCTGGTGATGATTCTTCAATACAGCACCATGGGGATGCTGATTAGCAGTCATGTCCAAACCAGCGACGCCGGTGTTCGTCTCACCTACGCAGGGGTCTTCTTCTTGCTGTTGGTGACACTGATCCCTTCGGCTTTTTTACGCGGCACTAGCATCTTCCCACCGACACTTTTAACAATTGCGGAATGGCTTCGCTGTTTTTCTCCGCTTCCTGCACTGATGGAAATCTTGGGGGATGGGGAAATTGGCAGCTCGGGCTTGAAGCAATCCTCTACGATCGGACGTTTTCTGCTGCTCACGCTTGCTTCGAGTGGAATCTTCGCGGCTTTCACACTTTCGCGTCTGAACCATCGAATTTTTGATCGGTCCCGTAGCAAGGGAACGATCACCAACGATCAGGCTTTGGCAACGAGACTTCTGAGACGCATCTTGTACGTGGTTGATCCACAACGCCGCAAAACCGGCATACCGTGGTTTCTCAATCCAGTCATGGTGAAGGAGTTTCGCTGCCGGCGTTTCGGACGCAGTCAATGGTTGCTGAGGTTGATTGCGGGATGTTCAATCGTATCGATGCTACTCACCTTCTTGGCGACCACGAGTGCTGAGTCCTGGGGCGTGTCAACGATCGGCCCCCTACTGGTTTTAATGCAGGTCGTCCTCGTCGTCGTGCTGACGCCAAGCTTGGCGTCCGGCCTCATCAGTGGTGAGCGGGATAGCGGCGGCTGGGAACTCCTTCGAATGACACCGCTTTCAACCCTTCGGGTCATCTCTGGCAAACTGCTCAGCGTTGTATGGACCCTTCTCTTAGTCCTGATGGCAACCCTTCCCGGATACATCATGACGGTTTTAATAAAGCCGGACCTTTCGTCACAGATTCAAATTGTTTTGATTTGCTTGTTTTGGATAACGCTGCAAGCCTTGGCCATCAGCGCGGCAGTTGGCAGCATTTTCAGGTACACAGCAGTATCGACATCGGTGACCTACATCGCGGTGATTGCTTTTTTTCTATCACCCATGCTCATCTGGATAGCTCGGGAAAGTCCCTTTGGCCACAACACCGTCGAGACAGCACTCTTAGCGACACCCGTTGGTGCTGCCCTGAATGTCATTGGTGCCAGGGGTTTTGAAAGCTACCAATTGTTGCCCTCGGCATGGTGGGTATCTGGGATCGTCTCGGCAATCATGTTCTCGGTTTTAAGTATTCAAGTATGGCGTTTAAATCGGGCGATCTGATGCAGAACAAATCATTTCATCGTATTCCAGCAGCTTGCGTCGTCCTCATGTCGACCTGCATTCTTTTCCTGCCTGGTCAATCCTGCGCACAATCACCCTTCGGTAATTTCGAAGAATACGACTTGCTGATGGACACCCGTCCTGACCTGAGAACCGATGCGGTGACCCAAGTCCGTTTTAAAGAAGGTCTTATTGACCTATGGACCCGCGCGCTCAACAGGCCAGATGAACAACTTCAGAGACTGACCATTGACACCTTGGCTATCGCTCAACGTCGGGGAGTTCCGGGTGTCAAATCACTTCAACCGCGTCTTGTCGAGATGACTCAAGATGCACAGCTCTCACCCAAATTAGCTGTCTCCATCACCAACGCCTTGGTTGCTTTTGAAGCAACCGACCAGGCGGAACTTTTAGTGGACCTGATCAACGCTTATGGACCTGCAGTAGCAGCCATTGCCGAGCCAGCACTTGCCGCATGGTCAGACACCAGCATGGAAACGCAATGGCGAGATCGACTTGAAAACGGATCGGATAGCAATGCACGCCTTATCGACGCGATCAACGGCTTAGCAGCAATCCAGAGTGATTCGGCAACGGAACTAATGAAATCGTACACCGCAGATCCTAAACGGCCTTTGTCGACAAGACTGATAGCGGCGAGAGCGTTGGGTAGTTTAAACGCCTCTGGATTAATCCCATTCGTTAAACAATTGCGTGACCCGAACCCAGAAGATACGACTAACACCCTTTTGGCAGTTCAAACGCTGTCACAACACACCGACCAGGAAGCCGTCTCGGAACTAAAGCGTTGCCTGTCTCTCGAATCAACAGCGGTCCACGCCGAGGTCCTGGAACAGCTTTACCGAATCGATACCAGCTTGGTGGAAAAGCTTGCCGAAACCTATTCAGACAGTACCGACGCAAATGTCCGTCGATGGTGCCTGCAATCCCTCGCGGTCTCAAAACGTGTAGAGCAGATCAAGCCTCTTTGCCAATTCTTAGGTGACATCAACCCTAACCTTCGGCGTCAGGCAGCTTCCCAGCTTATTGACCTAGCGAAGATCGAAGAATTGAAACCAACCATCATCGCTGAAACCGTCGCAGTACAACAAGCCGATCAATGGCAAGGGTGCGAACAGGCTTGTTACGTGTTAACACAGTTGGACCATACCCCCAGCAGTGATCGCATGGTGGAACTGTTGGGCCACCAACGCGGGGATGTTAAAGTCGCCGCTGCCTGGGGACTAAGTAAATTGAGAGTCGCTGATCATTTGCCAGACATGCTTGATCATGCTCAAAGCATTTATGATGGATTTAAGAATGGACAACTGAAAGGAACCATGCGTGGAATTACCCTTCACCAAGCACTCCTTTTCAACGCTTTTGGTGACCAAGGGTATCGTGCAGCCGAACCACTGCTGGAGGCCTATGTGCCAAAAAATTACGAGATAGGCGTCAAACCACGTGTGGCAGCGCTGTGGGCGCTGGGTGTGCTTCACAAGGATGACCCAAATCCGAGGTTGGTGAAGAATTTAGTTGCGAGACTTAATGACGACGGTCAGTTCCCCGAAATTGAGGATGTCAGAAATATGGCTGCGGTGTCCCTGGGGCGCATGCGGGCTGAAACAGCCTTGGAGGACATCAGAAAGTATGCATCAAATGGTATGCCTGGTTGCCAGTGGGCTTTGGAATTTCTGACAGGTGAGAAGCCTCCGCCACTTAGGCCCTCAATCAATCCCGTCGACGATTGGTTTCTCTCGCCGGCCCAAAGCATCCACGAGTAGAGACTGCCTTATCGCGGTCGCCTGACCGGACGGTGGGGTAACCCATTCCCTGAACCCGCTTAGCGGAATTGTGGTAAGCGTTCGGGCCAATTTCCCTTGTGCACCGACACTCCCTGTCCCTGTCCCAGAGAGTACCAAAACGCATTCCCTTACACAGTGCGAACCTTGGGCTTCCAGAAGTGACCGCGACTGGGTGAATAACGGTCTGAGAATTCAAGACCTAATCTTGGGGTCGCGATCCCCCATGGAGGACTGCCGCCACCAAATCGAGCTTGGTTGACACTAAGACTTGGCTAACCAATTTTCTTGACTGGCCCCCTCTATGCTCTACATCCTGTGGTGGATTCAGAAAATCTGGCGTGAACGATCCAGCACACACAGCAATGCATGCAGGAAATCACCTTTTCATTCCCGTCTTGAGCAAAGACCTATCCCCGCGTGAGGATTAAAAAGCGACCGACGAGTCGCCCCGCCGATCGCCTCCCCTCTCTAAGTGCGAGATGAAACCTCTAGGTGCGAGATGAAACCGCTGACGGACGAATCTAGCGCATACCGCCCATACTGCGTACCCAACCTTGGAAGCCTCCTGAGAGTGTGCGTTTCCCGCCGGGCAATACTGAGCGGAGAAAACTTAAATTGAGCGACACCACACGTTGCCCCATTTTCGACAGCAACTTGTATGCCACAAGGGATTGCTATCGGACAACAATCGTACAAATCAGGCAGAGTTGGCCAAAAGGGCTTAGAAACGAGGAAGCAACAGAAATAGGGTGCTTGTACCATCAATCCCCCGTCGCCTCCCCTCTAACAACCTACCTGAAGCGTCATTCGCAAAGCCCGGTAGATAGGCAACAATGTGGAGCATTGCACAAACATGCAGCAACCAAAAACCAACCTCGCACTTTTTCATAGCCCACACTTGAACACTTTTGTTTGGTGAAATTGGTAGGCATCTGATAATGAGCACACCCTATCCTCTCCGTTTTAAATCAAACAATCAAACAATCAAACAATCAAAAATAGCAGATCACGTTTCACTGACCTCCATCCCAACATCGATCTATCCCTCCAGAAAAAACGGAAGTGGATGCTGGTATCACAACCAGCGCACTGAAGCGACATGCCGTCATTGGTCGAGTCAAACCGCACCCTTGCGATTTTGCAATAAGAACTAATTAACTAACATCAATTTTCGAGGCTGACCGTCCCTTAATTCAATTTTCGGTCGAACGACGCTGTACCGCATTTACACACCACGCTTCACACTTGCAATTCAGAAACCCATTCCTCTCCGGTGCAACGCATCACACCGGCGTTCAACTAGAAACGGCCTGAAAATTGCCTCAATCCAATCATGCACCGAGGAAATTTTCCTAACCCGCTTTCACTACTCACTAGTCATCCCACCGACCACCCAAACTCTCAACCCGTTATGGATGTTTGAGGGACAAAGCCAAAACCAAGCACAATCCAATTACGCAAATATGTCACACCCCGCTCGGCCGAAGTCCCTGATAGAACCCACGGATGAAGAGACACCCGAAAAATTCCGCTCGGACAACATGAATACCAACACGATTGGCTTATCAACCCTGGAGGATATCTGCCAAATCATTCTTCATTCCAATGATCTGAACGCCACACTAGTAAACATTGCGAAGTTGGTGTCGAAGAGAATGGAAACGGAGGTCTGTTCGATCTACCTTGGTGACAGGAACAGTGATACGCAGAACACAGACCTTATTCTGCGTGCCAGTGTAGGCCTATCACACCAGTCAATTGGTGAGGCCAGACTACAAATTGGTGAAGGACTTGTAGGATACACCGCCGAAACCGGATCGGTCATTAATACCCAAGAGCCACAGAGTCATCCTCGATTTCGCTATATCGCTGGTTCCAACGAAGAACAGTTCCACTCATTTCTTGGAATCCCCCTCTACAATCGAACCGATCTTCTGGGGGTCATGGCGATCCAGACGATCGAATCGAGGCAATTCACTCCACAAGAAGTCAGCACACTTCGAACCATTGCGTTTCAACTCTCGTCAGTAATCGCAAATGCGAGATTGCTGGAAAACCTACATCAACTGGAAACCGATCAACCCGAGATAACCGGCGCGCCCCAGAGCGTCTCGAAACAAACTTTTCTTGTTGGCAAGGGAATTGCGCCGGGTGCCTGCACCGCCAGCGCCTTCATCTTCAGACAGACGCTCGGAACTTCCCATGGACAGCCTCGCACCTCGGCACCAATCGACTCTAACCTGGAAAAGAAAAAATTATGGAGCGCGATCGAGCAGGCCAAAATTGACACTCTCTGCTTGCAGAAACTGGTAACCGATCGTATCAGCCAGAGTGATGCTGACATTTTCCAAGCACACCTGATGATTCTGCAAGACAAACAGTTCTGGCAGAAATTAGAAAACCAAATCACCAATGGCAAATGTGCCAGCGAAGCATTGCAAATTGTCGTTGACGATTACACTCATGCTTTTGAGAAAATGGAGGATCCATTTTTGCGGTCAAGAATGCTTGACATTGAAGACGTCGGGCGACGAGTACACCAGGCGCTGCATGGTGTTGATCACAGTGAATTAAGATTCGACTCGCCTGTCATTATAGTCGCCAAGGACCTCTTGCCTTCACAACTCGCAACGCTGCCCTTTGAACATGTACAAGGGTTAGTGATGGAATCAGATCATACAAATAGCCACGCTACCATCATCGCTAAATCGATGGGTATACCCACCATCGTCGGCGTCAGAAACGCTACGCGTTTCATAAAGCCCTCTGACCACCTCATTCTAGACACGGCAAGTCATCGGGTTTACGTGAATCCAGACGACAACATCCAAGCAGAGTACGCGCGACTTCTCCATGAGCAAAAGGTAGAGAAGGATTCCCTTTCAGAACTATGCCTCAAACCAGCTTGCACCTCTGATGGTCACCGAATTTCCCTCCGCGCGAATCTGGGACTCATAAGCGATCTTGACGTTGCAAAGCGGTACGGAGCGGAGGGAATCGGGCTTTACCGAACCGAGTTTCCTTTTATGTCTCGTACCGATTTTCCAAACCGGGATGAACAGTTTTCACTTTACCAACGCGTCATCCAGACATTTCCCGATCAGTCCGTAACGTTCAGGACACTAGATATTGGCGGCGATAAGTCACTTCCTTACTTTCAGGGGCCAAAGGAAGAGAATCCGTTTTTGGGATGGCGGTCCGTACGTATTTCACTGGATCAACCAGCGTTATTCCAAACGCAAATCGAAGCGGTTCTGATGGCATCTGCCGCCGCTTCGTCCCGACTGATGTTTCCCATGATCACCACGGTTGATGAGTTCCATTCGTGCCTGAGAATTGTGGACCAGGCCAAGCAACAACTCTCGAAAGAAAACATCAGCTTTGGAGACGTTCAAATTGGGGTTATGGTGGAGGTTCCTGCGACAGTGGCAATTGCGAGGCACCTTGCGAAAGAAGCACAGTTTTTCGCACTGGGAACAAACGACCTGATCCAGTACACCCTAGCTGCTGACCGTGGAAATTCACTAATTTCCCGCTATTACGATCCGCTGCATCCCGCCGTGCTTAAAGCGATTGATGACATGATTCAGGTCACCTCCTCAACCGGGCGATCACTTTCGATCTGCGGTGAAATGGCTGGTGACTTTGAAACCTTCGCGCTTCTTGTTGGGATGGGGCTAACGGATTTTTCCGTAACGTCACCATCCATCAGCCACCTCAAATTGCGACTTCGCAATTACAGAATCAACCACCTAAAATCCCTCGCTGCGGCAGCGATTGAACTCCCAGACAGCGACTCCATACGTCAACTTATCACCTCAGAATTAGCGGCGAAAAACGAACCACGGTTGAAATAGGGACTTGCAACCCGATCACGAAACACTAGCAGCCGCCAATTTCGCGGCAAGCGTGTTTCACAACGTGATCGACAAGTTCAGGACCGGCCTAACGTCCATCATCTGTCCTAAACGAATCGTGACAACCGCACTCTGGCTTGGTCAGCCTTAATGACTACACGCATCTGCAGGAACCAAAGCCCATTATCCCGACGTGCTGGTGGGTGCCGGATTTACCGGAGTTTCATATTCTTCCTCAATTCCTCTCTCAATGCGTTCCCCTGCTACATCATCGGGAGACAAATCCGATTCGTCACCGCAAACCGAGAGGCGTTGAAACAGCCAGATAAGAATCATCACGATCAGGACGCTCGCTACACTCCACCACGGTCGATAGCTGACACCATCAGCAGTTGACTCAATGAACCAGTCAGCTCCCCTCCAAGACTGAGAGTAAAACCGCTGAATGGAAACAGTCATTGCATTGTTGGCAAAGTGAAGCAGTATTCCTGGAAAAACACTTCCCGTTCGATAGGCCACCCATCCGAGCAGGACACCCATCACCGTGGCACAAATTGACTGCTGCAGAACCCCATGGGATGCACCGAACAGCAGAGCCGTGGCGATCACCGCTCGCCAGTGTCCCTGTTTCGGTGCCAAACCCCCGAAAATAAAACCCCTAAAAGCAATTTCCTCACAAAATGCCGGAACGACCGCAATCAGAATCAACACCGTTACCCAGGGTAGGTGATTAATCTGATCCACCACTGGCTTCATCGCCTCAATCGCCTGCTCACTCAATGGGTAGAGCGTTGAAACCAGATGACCTAAAAGTGTGTAGCTCGGGTGAAATGCAATCCCCAAGCCCAAACCTAACGCAAGATGCTGCCATGACACCGACCTAAGCCTCAAAGCGTCTCGAAAGGATCTGGTGAAAACCAACGCTAGCGCAAATGGCGGGAGAAGGATGAAAAACACTTGAGGTTTGAGCAGCAAAACAGCAAAGGAATTTGCATCCGTCGGCATCACACCGCCGCTCAGCTTCGCAAAAAAAAGCGAAACAAGAATCATCGCACCACAAAAGTAAGCGAGGGGAACGCTTGCGTGCTTTTCTCGCCCGTCCCAGGCGCGGCGTACCCACTTTCTTAGGTCAAACTGTTCATGCGATCCAAAAAGGACTGCCTCATCTTCGAACTGCCTTCTAGCCCAATTCATCGCCAACCAAAGGCAAAGTGAAGTTACTCCCAAAACCATGGGCACGTGCAACGCGGCAAAAAGAAATTGGCCTTCCACCAACGATCGGACCAATAAAAACATCCCCGTCACAGGTATCAAACTTGTCCCCGCGGATAACTCGGTCCCCGGTAACATTGGAATCAGCACCAAGGGCAGGGTGATCATCATCAAGGGCATCAAGTAATACTGACCCTCTTTACTGCTACGTGCGAGAGCGGCGGCGGCCAACGCGACTGCGCTGAATAAAAGCGATAACGGTACCAAGGCAACCAACAGCCATAGCATGGGCAGAATTGGCGGCGCGCCGACCGCCGCACCGGCTCCCAATGAAATCTTACTGAAGATAAAAGAGCTAGTAATCAACATACTGCCCGAGTTGAGAATCGCAGTTGCCATGCTCGCAGTGGCCACGGCACCCAGTTTTCCCCAAACGATTTCGCTTCGAGACGCAGGACTGCAAAGCAATGTTTCCAACGTCCCCCGTTCTTTTTCACCAGCAACTAGGTCAATCGCTGGGTAAAAAGCACCCGTCATGGCCCAGACCAACATGATGAACGGCAGTAATTTACTCCAAAAAGCAGCAGCCTTACTTTGCTGCTGCGCAACATCAATCTCGTCCAACTGGAAAGGATTGAGAATGGATTCATCCAATCCTGTTTGCACCAGATCGTCGCGAACCCAACGATTTCGCCAGCGATTGAGAATCACGAACGCGCGATCTCGCGCCACCCGAGATTGGTCAGATGTGACATCAAAAAACATCCGCACCTTCGCCTCATCCTGACTCTTTCTCGCAGAAAAATCCAAAAACTCCGGCGGCACAAGAAGAACTAAATCGAATCTCCCGTCGTCGATCCATTGAGTGGCTTTGGACTGGGCATCCTCGCCTGAGCGAATCATCCCCCAGTCATAGTGAATTAATTCAACAGCCCCTTCGTCTTCTGCTAGGCCATCGGCAAAATGATCACCATCGAACAGCGGGGTTACATCACCCAAGTGATCCCGACCAATCACACAAATAGACGCCGGGTGTTCCCGACTGAATTGCGCAACTTGCAACATGACGCTGCCGAGTAGCGGGTAGAGCAAGATTGGTAAGATCGCAATCGTAAACAGGGTTCGACGATCCCTGATTTGGTCCCTCATTTCCCGAAAATAGATGTGCCTTATCGCGCTCCAACGAGACCGTCTCCGTGACACTAAACGATCGGTTGATTTCAGGTTATCGAAGTCAGGTTCCATCACGCCGTCCCCCCCTCATCGGCATCCCGCTCCGCGGATGAACCTGATGACGACTGGCTTTCAAGTGGAACCGTGTTCCGAGTCTCTGCACCTTGATTCTGCTCATGTCGACTGAGTAGCGAAAAGAACAGCTCCTCAAAATCGGATTCGTTATGCCGCTTTCGAAGTTCCCCAAGAGTTCCCAAATCGAGTATACGGCCTCGATGCATGATTGCAATTCGATCACACAAACGCTCGACCTCACTCATGATATGAGTCGAGAAAATAAGACATTTACCGGCACCCTTCAGGTCACGAATGATTCCCAGCAGGTTGCGTGCCACCAACACATCAAGCCCGAGTGTCGCCTCATCAAAGATCAAAACAGGTGGGTCATGCACCAACGCGCGGGCAATTGACACCTTTTGTTGCATGCCTGTCGACAGTTTGGCACCGAGCACATTTCTGAAATCCTCCATCCGCAACTGCTCAAAAAGCTCGTCGCAACGACGTCGAACTTCGATCTTTGACATGCCGTGGAGCAATCCAAAATGCTCCACCATCTCCGCCGCAGTCATGCGATCGTAAACAGCCGTGTTGTTACTGACGAATCCTATCTGCCGACGAACTTCTTCGGGATGAGTCGAGACGTTGTATCCCGCAATAAAGGCTTCACCACTGGTGGGTGCAAGAACGGTACTCAAAATCCTGAGGACGGTGGTTTTCCCTGCTCCATTTGCCCCAAGCAGACCGAAAATTTCGCCGGGTCCGACTCGAAAGCTAACCCGGTCCACAGCTAGAAAATCCCCGAGGTTCGAGTCGGGGTACGTCTTGGTCAAGGAATTTACGTCGATCATGGAATCAATCGTTGTACGCATGCACCCCGACACCACAAACACTGCCTGAATTAGTATCGCTTTGGGGAGCTTTTGCGAAATGCAGTTGTCAAAAGGCGACGCTTTCACGCAACCAAAGGAGCCGCTGGGCAACTGCAGCTGACCTGAGAAGGCATGCAGCAGACCCTTGGTAGGTTATCTGAAAGCTGGAAAAATCAGACCCCGAGATCGAACAAGAAAGTAAAACTTCGTATTTGGTGTCGATTTAATCGTCACTCTTTAACACGAAACCGCACCACAGGACCAGAAACTGACCCAAGACCCTCAATTTCGCGTGTCGCATTACTTGCGGCGCCTTCGGTGGCCTCGTGAGTCATGATCACCAACGGAACCGGATCCCTCTGACGATCCCCATCCGAGCTCTCGTGCTGGATGACCGATGCAATGGAAATGCCATATTTCGAAAGCACATTAGCAATCGCAGCAAGTGTTCCAGGGTGATTTGCCGCGGGCAATCGTAAATAAAACCGACCAACGATTGTCTCAGCATCTCGAAGTAAAACCCTCGGCGGTTGATCATTCGAGAAATATTTCAGGGTTCGAAAAGTGATTTTTGTACGGCCAACCGCGGTATCGATAAGATCCGCCACAACGGCCGATGCGGTTGGCATCTGCCCGGCACCAAGTCCGTGATAAAAAACAGGTCCGACGGCATCACCGGCAACCCGAATCGCATTGAACGCGTCGCGCACCTCAGCTAAGGGCGTTCCCACACGAACTAACGTCGGGGCAACTGAAAGCTCTAAACCATCCTCGGCCAATTGAGCAGCCGCCAGTAACTTGATGCGATAACCGAGTTCTCGAGCATATCGAAGATCGTCAGCGTCCAGTCCATCGATACCAACTCTCGGGATCTTTGACCAATCCACTGTTGCACCGAACGCTAGGTGTGACAGGATCGCCAGCTTCTGAGCCGCATCCGTCCCATCAACATCCATTGTTGGATCGGCCTCTGCGTAGCCCAGTCGCTGCGCCTCACTAACCGCATAGTTGTACTCTGATCCATGCTCGTCCATCTGGGACACGATAAAATTGCTGGTGCCATTCAAAATACCCTCGAGTGAGAGAAGCTGGTTGGCGGATAGACACTGACTGATGTTCGCAATGATCGGTATCCCACCGGCCACAGAAGCTTCAAACGCAATACTTCGTCCCAGTTGCTGAGCTCGTGAAAAAAGCTCGGGGCCATGCTCGGCCAGCAAGGCCTTATTTGCGGTGACAATGTCTTTACCGGATTCCATCAGCTGTAACATGATGCTGCGGGCCGGCTCCAACCCACCGATCAACTGGGCGACGACATGGATATCCGGATCGTCAATTACCTCTTGAACGCTGTCTGTCAGAACACCTTCGGGCAATTCCACATCTCGTGATTTTGAAAGGTCACGCACCACTGCTTTCTTTAACCACAGCGTTCGCCCCGCGTGACGCGCGGTACGATCCCCATGGTCCAATAATAGGCGAGCAACACCAGCACCGACCGTGCCGAGTCCAACAATAGCGACATTTGTTTTTTCCATGAAAGAATATTAGCTGCTCATTTGTATTCTCGGGAGGGCAGAATTCAAAGTGAAGCCTTCTGTATTGAAAAATGAACGCGATACGAACTCTCGACCGATACAGTCGATTGAACCCCATCGAGGACCGATGCCCCAGTTGGCCATCGCCATCCGCGCCCCCCTGCAATACAGCTGTGTCTCAATCTAGCCCAGTCATTTAGCCCAGTCATTTAACCCAGTGCAACGATTTCTCGGCATCAAATGCGATTTCATCGAGGCAGGTAAAAAAATGACCACTGGGAAGACGGTGTGGTGCATTTCACGTTACAACTTCCACACCACAAACGATCACTGGTTCAGTGGGACCGAGGATTCACGAATTTTCGGCAAACCTAAAAGGGATGGTTGACTTGCAACTAAACAACTTCTGGCCGATTCTCGGAAACGTCCTCGCGGTCTTCCTGATCATCGCGCTCGGTGCACTCGTGCGAAAAATTGGATGGATAACGCGTGACGCCGATAAATCGCTTGCAAAACTGACAACGAACGTGCTGCTGCCGGCCTACTTTGTCCAAAAAATCCTGTTTTCCGGGCAAGTCGAAATGCCACTCGCCGTTTGGACACCACCTTTCTTCGGATTGATGACCACCGGAACCTGCCTCTTCCTAGCTTTCGCTATCGCAAGAATCGCAGGCCCTTGGTTTGGCCTGCGGACAGGCAACAGCCAAAGGGTGTTCGCCCTGTGTGTCGGCATCTGTAACTATGGATTCATACCGCTGCCCCTCGCCGAGCATTTCTATCCCGAGTCGCTTGTGGACCTTATCCTCCACAACGTTGGCGTGAACCTTGCCCTATGGAGCGTTGGAGTTGCGTTGATAAGTGGATCGTTTCAAGACGGTTGGAAAAAAGCGTTGGTGACACCGCCCTTCCTTTCCGTGCTCGCAGCCATACTGTTCAGACTTTACGGACCGCAGTACACGCCTCCACTGGCCATTGAATCCGCAATCACTAGCCTTGGCCACTGCGCTATTCCCTTGGGCCTTTTACTTAGCGGCGCAATCAGCGTCGATTTCCTCAGTGAAACTAACTGGAAAGGGAGTTGGCGCATCATGCTGGCTGCCGTCCTCCTTCGCCAGCTGATCTTCCCAATCTTAATGCTCGCAGCAGCCCTCTCTTTATGCGAAAGCGAATCAATGCTCAAAGTGATGCTACTGCAGGCCGCCATGCCGGCAGCAATTTTCCCGATCGTACTTGTCAAACTCTACGATCAAGACCTCGACACAGCACTTCGCGTTATCATCGCCTCATCGCTCAGCGGTGTGGTTACGATTCCGGCCTGGCTTATCCTAGGTGCTTGGTGGTTGCAAGTATGATCAAAACGCTAACCCATCGGTTCAATTGTTAGCCATGCGTGCTCGCGGGCCAACAAGCCTGCGACGCCTAAAGAACGATTCCAGCCTGCTGATTTCACTCATTAACACCGCACTTTGAAGTGAATCATCGAAGGTAGATAACCGCTGGATTGTTTTGCAGGCAGACCCAGCGTCTGCGAGACACTGGACAAGAGCTTTCGAACCCATCAAAAGCAAGCGACCTGCGTTGAACGTCCCACTTTACAGGACAGCAAGCCTACAACGATAGCGACAACATCGGAGCCCACGGACCCCGCAAGATCGCGACCCCACGAAGCTGCCGTTACCTGTGAATGAGCTGCGATTCATGAAACGTAAAAACGGTGATACAAACTCAACAACCCTCATCCATCGAGGAAGACTACTACGTTAGCCCTGTTGAAAACCCACCGCAAAATATTCCACCCAAATAAATCAACCCTGCTTTCCCTCGAGGCACCCGAACTCGATTTGCCAAACAGTTGTCGCGTTGGCTAACCGTTTTCATTTTGGCTCGTGAACTTCCAAGCTCGACTTCGAACGGTCGCACCCCCACTGAGGTTCTCCACCTTGAATCCTTTCTGCGTCAGGAGACGCGTCGCAAGATGTCCGCGAATTCCCACCGCACAGGTGATCACTAACGAGTCATGCCCTTGGGGTGGTTCAATTTCGCCAAGACGGTCTCTCAGTTCATCAACTGGTATGTGAATCACCGAATGAGCACCTGCTAGAGGTTTTGCTTTAACCTCCGATAAGGTTCTCACATCCAATACAGTGCGTTCTGTTAAATCAGCATCAGGCGAGCAGAACGACTCTATCCCATCAAGTTGATTACAAGCCACAAATGCGGCCAAATGAATGGGGTCCTTCGCGGAGCCAAAAGGGGGTGCATAAGCGAGATCAACACCAGCCAATCCCCTTACGTCGGCGCCGAAATGCATTGCAGTAGCGACAACGTCAATTCGCTTATCGCATCCATCGCCTCCAACCACCTGTACCCCTAACACTCGTCCATCACCAGGCGAATACGACAGCTTGAGTGTCATCATTTCAGCACCCGGGTAGTAACCTGCATGATTTTTTGCAAGCACTATCGCATGACAACACGGCACACCCAAACGCGTTGCCAAGCCGCCTGTCAGCCCTGAGAAACCAGCAGTCAATCCAAAAACACGGATGATTGACGTTCCATAAACCGGTTGCATTGGACCCGACGAACCGGTTGCTGCATGCTCGCCCGCCAGTCGCCCCGCACGATTTGCTGGCCCAGCCATGGCGATTCGAGAGGGTTGGCCTGTCGGTCCATATTGATACTCAACGGCATCACCCACCGCGTAGATATTGGGATCAGACGTCTGAAGGAATTCATTCGTTGCAATGCCACCCGATCCACCGATCGTAAGCCCAGCCTCTTTGGCGAGCTCAACATTGGGTTGAACACCAATACCTAGGATGAATAGATCACCTTGAATCTGTTCACCGTTGGAAAGTTTGGCTGAGACGGCTGCTCCTTCCGAATTGGTTTGGATGGATTCCAATCCCGACCCCAGATAAAGGTCGACGCCATTTTTTTTCAGTTCTTCACCGATCGGCTCAGTCATCTCGGCATCCATCATCGGCAAGACATGATTCTGCAGCTCTATCAGCGAAGTCTTCACTTCACGCCTAACCAGCTGCTCCACCATTTCCAACCCAATGAATCCGGATCCAACAACGACAGCCTGCGACAGCCCACCGACGTCCACCGCCGCTTTGATGCGATCCATGTCAGCCAAATTTCTCAACGTCACAACGTTTTCGGCGTCGATCCCGGGTATCGGTGGAACAATCGGCCTCGCTCCAGGCGACAAAATCAATTTGTCGTAGGGAATCAAATAGGCATCCTCGCCAGCTACCGGTTGCACAGTCACTGTCTTTGCCGTCCGATCAATCGAGATCACCTCCTGTGAAACTCGCACATCAATCCGAAATCGCTGCCGCAAAAAATCAGGAGTTGCGACAAGCAACCGATTCCTGTCCTCGATTTCGCCACCAATGTGATAGGGCAGCCCGCAATTCGCAAACGATACATGCTCATCCCTTTCAAGCAGAATGATTTCCGCATTCTCATTCATCCGCCTAGCACGCGTCGCCGCTGAAGCACCACCAGCGACACCACCAACAATCACGATCGTTCCGCTTTCCATAATCGCCCAATCTTTTTGTTTTGACCACAAAAATGAAATGCTTCGTTCGGGTAGATCGACAAGTGGGGGCACATGGCAGCCACTTTACCGTCTGAGTCGATTCAAAATATCCGTCATCATTTGGTTAAGTGAACCAACGCTTCCAACATCACATGACACTTCGTAAGAGAACGTCACCGTTTCCTATCCTGACGATCCGCCTTTTACAAACTTATCACTCACCAAGAAAGACTGTTCAATGATCATGACCTTCACTGGACGTGACGCTCGATGGAACAGTCGCCGATACCCGCAACCCGTCATATGCCAAACTAACTCCATGGGGCAGCTGAACCTTACCATGATCAAAGTCGTGCGAGAGATGCGTGAGATACGTTTTTTCGGCACCAATTGACTCTGAAGCGACAAGGGCTTCTTCTAAATTGAAATGTGTTGGATGGGGCCGATACCGCAACGCACCCAAAACCAATGTCTTGACACCCCGCAAGGCATCCATCGACACATCGGGCAGGTGATTGACATCAGTACAATAGGCGAAATCCCCAAACCGATAACCAAGCACGTCAAACCTTGGGCCATGTTTCATGGCAACGGGCAGAATCCGAATGCCCACCGCCTCAAAACTCTGAAGTGGTTTCAACCTTCGGAAAACCAACTGGGGTGTTGCCCCGGGATGAGTGGGCTTTTGCGACGAAAATGCGTAATCATATGACCGCCTGATTCGTTCTTCGACTTGTTGCTCACAATGCAGGGGAACCGGACATCCGAGACGAAACGGAAATAGCCTCAGGTCATCAAGACCGTAAAGGTGATCGGCATGTTCATGCGTGTACAGCACCTCATGCACTAAACCAATCCGTTCTCTGAGTAATTGCGTTCGAAGATCCGGTGGTGTGTCCACCAGTAAATTACCCTGAGGCAACTCCAGCACGATGGAACAGCGTGTTCTTTGATTTCTTGGGTCTTCACTGGTACAAACAGCACAACTGCACCCCAAAGCTGGCACACCAACACTGGTGCCGGTTCCAAGAAAAACAACTGTCGCTGTTACCGTTGTGTCCAACTCAGATCCCATCGCCAACTATCTCCTTTAAACCACCATTCCGCGTCACAACGAAAGTGTGCCCCCAACAAAACGCAGTCGGCAAAAGCCCCTGCACTCTGGTTCTGTGACCCCACCTCGAAAACCGCCGGAGTTCAGGAACCATTTTTAGGCAATGGACACTCAAACCTATCGCTCCGGCCCCGGCGCAGGTCCTTTCAGCGGTTAACCAACATCACCTCGTAGCATCCTAACAGTTGCCGTCCAATAACTTGGCAACTGAATATTCTCATTCAACTCTAATTTGATGAAAAACCAAGCGTTCAAACGTTCCAATTCAGGCTGGTAAACTATCTGCAAACTTCTAACATGCTCGGCTATGAAATCCAAATTCGATTCTATCTGGACCCGTCGTTACCCACACCTGCCCCTCACTAAGGTCCGTCAAACTAAGGTCCGTCAAACTAAGGAGAGTCGGCGATCAGCGTTCGCTCCGCCGATGTCATCGGTCCAAAGATGGTTCAGAACAGTCAAAAAACGCCTCTTGGAGCCAGCAACGCAATGTGGCATAATCATAACCTACGACACACCTACCACCGTACTTGACGGGCGGGATTGTCGGGTTGAACGGTGCCCCATGACAGATCCTCCAAACGAATAGCTTGACACTCCAGAGAAATCCATTGCGTCCAACGACGCAGAAATCATTTCCCGAGGAGAGTGATAGCGAAAAGCCAGTGTGTCATCTTATTTGTGGCGAATCCCTGCCGACATCGTTTGGCTGTATTGCAATGGGATTCTCACCCACAGTCAAAAGGCAGACCGTTGATCAAGTGAAAGCCTGGATCAACCTGCTGAAAATGGCCTATTGATTCTCACACCGGCTATTTACCAGAGTCCAACAAAACCGAGTCCACACCTACGTTTTCAGAGAAACAAAATGCTCAAGAATTTTTCGCACTCCGCACTTGGAATTAACGGCCGACAGAGCGAACTCATTGAACTTGCCCTGACCTATGGCTTCACGGGGATGGATATCGACATGCACGATATGCTTCGCAGAAGTCAGCGAACGGACACTCAGGACGCAGCCAAGTACCTTGAAGCTGCCAAGATCAAAATCGGCGGCTTCAACCTGGGGATTGACTTGGATGCGGATGAAGACACCTTCACCAGCCTTATCGGTGGACTTCACCCATTGAGTGAGCTAGCTGCAGAACTTGGTGCGGGACTGGCATACCTGAAGGTTCCTGCCTGCACCGATCGGCTCCCATACCATGAATACTTTGACATTCAGGTGCAACGTATCCAGCAGACGGCTGAAGTGCTCGAAGCCCGTGGCATCAAGCTTGCATTAATGTTTGATTCAACCGCCGCCGAAAGCACTGAGGAAAAACAGTTCAAATTCATATCCAACGTCGAAGGCTTACTGGCCTTGGTTAACGGCATCGGCAATGCAAACGTCGGATGCCTTATTGATACTTGGGCTTGGGTTGTCGGTGGTGGAACCTTAGATCAAATCAAGGAACTAGCCGTCGAACGAATTATAGCTGTCCGCCTTGGATCGTTCACTGATGAAGTGGAACCGGCCGACGCGAAAAGCAGCGATCGCGTCTTACCAACGAACGAGGGGCCGATTAATCATGTTGAACTCATCTCGCATCTTGCATCGATTGAGTACGCAGGCCCCGTTAGCCCCAGCGCATCGAGCCAAAGCTATAAAGGCCAAACACGAGAAAGCATCGTGCAACGGGCTCAGGAAGCTGTTGACGGCATCTCCAAAGAAGCGGGTCTCACCGTTGCACCACTGCCTATGGAACTAATTGAAGATATCCCGTACGAGCCTAACCCAATGGGCTAAGCCGAAGCGGTGTATCCAAAACGGTTAACAGTGACTTTCCAAACCATCCCATGAGTGGTTTGGAAAAGTGATCCACCGAATCAGTGCGTCGCTTGGCGCTTTATTCGCTTCGCTGCAACCCGTACCCACTCGCATTCCGCGTCGGGAAGAAAAGATATGAGTCGCATCAGCGAATAGCTTTTATTATCTGCGTGAAAACACTAGTTCCTTCCACACATCCTGCGAAGGTCTTAGTGCGTCACTAACTGGTTAATCCACAACGAAAAGCCGCAACGAATGTTGCGGCTTTTTTTTTCTCACCTAACGCTCTCAACTACGACCGGCAATAAGGCAAGGCAAGCTTAACCCTGCGAAAGCAGTTGCTGAACAACCAATTCGGTATCTGACAAATCGTCAAGAATCAGGTCTGGTGAACCCTCAGCTAACGTCTCGCGATCATGCCCCCCTGTGCACACCGCGATGGCACCTGCATGGATCGCTTTGGCGCACTGAATATCTGCGGGGGTATCACCAATGATTACCAAGTCAACCTTTTCTTTCTGACTTGATGACTTCCCTGGATCCTGCGCTAGGTCTTTTCGAATAGTCCGCGCCGTTCGCCTAGCTAGGTCATCACGATGGTGATCTTCGCCCCCTCCGAAAATATTACTGAAAAAGTGTTCCAAGCCAAAATGCCGTAATTTCTCCCTTCCAGACTCCACAAAATTACCTGTCATCGCCATCAGTGTTACACCCTCCATCGCTGCTAGACGCTCGAGCAATTCCGGTACACCTGGCAGAACCTCCCCGCCCTGATCATCTAACAACGCTGGGAAAAGCATTAAATAATGCCTTCGCAGTGTATCGACGTGAATTTCATCGACTGGCAAACGGTTAACCCTAAGCAACTCCTCAACGATGGAACGATCCGTTCGCCCCCCAAAAACAAGTTCACATCGAGGATCAGGAATCGCAAATGCCTCTGCCAACGCCCTCGCAAGAGCCCTTCGCCCAACGGAGGTCACAAGTAGAGTTCCATCGATGTCAAAGAGCAAAACGCGATGTCGTTGATTCATATTGGTCGAAAACGAAATGGAAAAAGGATGCGGTGACAACGGTGCGGACAGCCGAACGGGTCAACCAATCGGACTTCCAGCGTCGAAGTTGTGGGTCCAACTCAACGTCAATTATTCTTTGCGGCAGACAATCAAGGCGGCTCGGGTTCAAAGAGGATAATTGGTAAAACACCACTGCAACAGACGACCAGCCGCCGAAGTGGCCTGAAGGCTGACATCCACAACACCCAGACTCGACGCTACCATTAAATTAACTATTTGCAGAGGAAAGCCATTCGTTAACGATTGAGAGACACGGCTCAAACCGTGAACTTGAGGGGGGGTTTGGCCAGCAGATATCCAAATACGTCTCAAACCTCCCGGTGTGCCCAGCAAACCGTTCGCAAGATTGATAATCCACTCAACTGACTAACCAAGCTAAAATGATAGATAAAAGTGAATCGAGAGTACGCGAGATGTTTCGACAAATCGCTCCTCGATACGATCTGATGAACCACCTTCTTTCGTTAAACATCGATAAGTATTGGCGATGGAGAAGCGTCCGACGCCTCCAAATACAAGGTAATTCACCGATTCTCGACACCTGTACCGGCACTGGTGACCTTGCGTTATCGATTAAACGACGAGCACCCGATGTTGAAGTGTTCGGAAGTGATTTCTGCAACGCGATGCTTCAAATAGCGAATCGCAAAACGAAGCGGTTCGAAACCACATCCGACCGGGTTACCTTTCTCGAAGCGGATTCTCAATACCTACCCTTCGAAGACAGTCGATTCCAATGCGTCACCGTTGCCTTTGGTCTGCGAAACGTCACCAGCACAGAAAAAGGGCTTTTGGAAATGACACGAGTGTGTCAGCCAGGCGGGCAGGTTCTGATCCTCGAATTCTCACGGCCTAACATCATCGGTCTCAGACAAATCTACCAATTCTACTTCTCACATGTACTCCCCAAGATCGGGCAACTATTCGCCAGCAACGATAAATCTGCCTACCAATACCTGCCGGAATCAGTGGGCCTGTTTCCTGATGGACAACAACTCGCTGATAAGATGCAAGAGGCTGGGCTTGAGCGTGTGAGCTTTACACCCTTAACCTGCGGTGTCGCAACGATCTACGAGGGATGGAAACCCTCATAGGCGTTCTGTTTACCTTCGCAACTAACCGTTTGCATTTGCAGCATGCGTATACTCAACTCTTTTGCAAAACGATCTGGGGGCAAACCGTTCCTCAGCGATCAAGGCAGGTCCTCTTTGTCTTTTCATTCCTGCAGCAGGTGGTCCTCTTCTGGAAATGACTTGACCAAGGCGAACCATTACCGACGGTGGCGATCCCGCGAAACCATCGCTTCAAACCAGAATGGCTAGCAGGTCGAGACAAACTCCTTTTCTTTCGTGATTCAACGGCAGATCACAACGCCCGCCGAACCGAGTTCTGGACGTACCTGACTAGCGGATTCCATTTTTCCAACTGTTCGCTACCCATCAGCACGGCCGCAGACGCCCACTCGTGAGTAAGTCGACCTCGGATCAATTCAGACAATTCACTCAGTCTAAAAATCAAATTTCATGCTCCTGTGGAGATGCACGGTGCTGTTGGTTTATAAAACTTGCACGATCGACCACAAAGATCTCGGTGTGAACACGGTCCCGCTTGACGCCCGAGGTCGGTGAACCGCGGTTTCTCTTCATTAAAAGCAAAGGGCGGCGAATCGGAATAACCTGAATTATCCTCACGACTCTCAGAACCATTCCGTCCAGTCTTTAACAGGCACAGAATCGTGTTCTTTTACCTTGGCGATTTGCTTCGCGTAACCCACGCTAGACTCGGAGACGATGTATTCATCGTATCGGGACCAATTTGAATAATGCACGCCGTTCGCCCCATCGACAAACTCGCCTCTCCGATAGGCCATGGACAACGCGATCTGGGACGCGGCGACATTTCCATCGCGATCAAAAAAATGCTCGGCGTTCCTAAACAACACAAATAAACGCGCCGAGGCGAAATGCAACCACCGTGTTGCTTAACGGAAGAGAACGAACCATGAAAAACCTCTGGATCTTACCAACCTTGATGATCGTCTCGATCTTCGCTGGACCGAACTCCGCCGAAGGTGCCTACTGTGGTGCGATTAGCTACAAAGGTTGTGGAGACTGTGGAACTCCGATGGTGGAAACCGAAGAGGCGACTCCCGTTGCCGGTGGAACCTACACGTGCATGAAGACGATCCGCGAGATCGTTTACGATCGAGTCGAAGAAACTCGATACCGATCACGCCGCGAGTTTTACTATGAAGACAAAGAAGTCCAGCGTACACGCATGGTCCCGGAGACCGTTTCGCGGCAAGTCGAGTACACCGTGATGGTACCGACGTACGAGACAAAAACACGCACCTCGGAATACACCGTGATGAAACCTGTTCGTGAAACCCACGAACGCGTTATCAATTACACGGTACGCAAGCCCGTCTATGAGACTCACACGAAGGATGTCGAATACACGGTCTGCAAACCGACTTACGAAACACGTCAGAGAACCATTCAATACACAGTCCGCAAGCCGGTCTACGAAACCAAAACCAAAACCGTTAATTACACCGTCTGCAAGCCGGTCTACGAAACACGCCAGCGTAAGACGACCTACACCGTTTGTGTGCCGAAATACGAAACCCGGCAACGCACTGTTAATTACACCGTCTATAACACCGTACGTGAACAAAAAGTCCGAACCGAGAATTACACCGTTCTTGTTCCCGAGCATTACACCAAGACGATTCAAGTGCGCGGAGGCCACTGGGAAACTCGCCAAGTGACCGTCCCCGGACCCAAGATGCGAAAACTTGTGCGTCAACCTGGTTGCTGGAAGTACGACAAAGCTCGAGATAAGTGCGTTTACAAGCCGGGCCGCTGCCGAATTCAGTGCATTCAATGCCCACCTAAAACCATCTGCAAAAAGGTATGGGTCCCCACGTGCGAAACTAAAGAAATCTGCTGCAAACGATATCGACGCGAATGCCGCAGCAGAGATGTCACCTATACCGTCTGCAAACGCGTGCCAGAATGCCGCACGAAAATTTGTGAGTATCAAGTCTGCAAAATGGTCCCCGAGCAAAGGGAAAAGATAAGCCACTACCGAATTTGCAAAATGGTTCCTGAAACCAAATCAAAGCAGGTAACTCAGACATTTTGCAAAATGGTCTGCGAGAAACGAAGCAAAACCTGCGAATATCAGGTCTGTAAAATGGTTCCTGAAAAGCGAACTCGCCAAGTCTCCTACACAACGTGCAAAATGGTTTGCGAACCACGGACACAAACACGTCAGTACACAACGTGCAAAATGGTTCCTGAAATCAAAACCAAAACCTGCAACTACCGCGTCTGCAAAATGGTTCCCGAGACGAGAACCAAGACCGTCTGCGAGACAACATGCAGAAAGGAATGTTACACCGACATTGTCCAGGTCAAGAAATGCCGAAAGGTGTGCGAGCCGTACACCGTCGTCAAGTGTGTTCCACGGGTTGTCTGCCGACAAGTTCCTGTTGAAATCTGCTGCCCAACACCATGTTGTGACGTTCCTTGCCTAACTCGCCCTGTGCGAGGTGTACTCAAGCATCTTCTGAAGGGATGCGCCTGCATCGAGAGCGAATTAAAGGGTTGCGAGCCTACGTGCGGAGCGTAAACCTCATAATCAATGATTGCCTCAACCGGGTTTGACGAAGCACTATTCACGTCGGTTGATCGAGCACACCAAGCGAACTTAGCACCGTTGACGCTGAGTTCGCTTTTTTTCGGCCGACAGCGTGTTTCACCGCACCATGACTGGGACTCTCATCTCGATCACCATGCCGCTTTCGTTTGCTGACGGACCTCATCGCTGAACAATCGTTCCGCAAAAAAAGCGTACTCAGTCATCCCGGCAAGCGGCAATTCGCGAATGTTCGGTTCAATCAGAAACAAGTCCCTCAATATTTGTCGCTGTTAGCGGTGAAAACAGCAAACCACATCCAAGGTGGCGGGATAGATCAAAGTCATGGGGCGAACCTGCAGGAACCGCATTACACTTGGTCATTGGTGGACCTCAAAGCTGTCACTCCCTTAATCGCCAAAGTACATTCCGGTGGACCAGCCTGAATTCATGAGTCAGCGCAGACGGCTCACGGTCTGTCTAACTTGTCGAACCGCTCCGAAAAAACCACCTAAACCCGACCGTGTATGATTAACGCTACACTGTTGATCCCGAGCCAGTGGACCTCCAAAACCATGATCAGAACAACGACGACGATAACTTGGTAGAGTGTTCCCGACACCACATTTATTCACTTACAACAACCACCTCAGATCCCTTGAACGCCACCTTCAAAATCGCCATCGTTGTTTTTGCATGCTCAACCGGCCTGGGTGTCAACGCGGCAGATTGGATCGAAAAAGCGTTTCCAGTCCAACAGCATGATTTCGGCACCGTTGCCGTTGGCTCTTACACCTCTTTTGAGTTCCCCATCAAAAACCCATTTGACAGTGAGATGCGGATTGCATCGGTTGAAAGCAGTTGTGGATGCACCACACCAACTATCCAATCTAAACGGATCGAGCCGAATGCCTCGACAAGTCTCAAGGCCACCTTCAACACCACGACGTACCGTGGCCGCCGCAAGGCTACTATCACCGTGGTTATTGATCAGCCAGTCCTGAGGGAAATCCGCCTGCAACTCGATGGCTTCATAAGAGGTGACCTAGTCCTGCACCCCGGATCCATTCAGTTCCCGAATTCCATGCAAGGCGAGTCACGCGAGCAACGCGCAACCCTCATGTACGCCGGTGACGCAGAATGGAAAGTAAAATCAGTTCGGTCAAATCACCACTGGCTGAAACCTGAATTTAAGGAAACCCTGCGGGATAACGGAATGGTGAATGTCGAGATTTCGGTCACACTCAGCGGATCCGCACCACTGGGATACTTTCAAGACCAGCTCATTATTGAGACGAGCGATCAGGATTTACCCGTCCTAACAATGGCCGCGGTCGGCGATGTCGGCGGGCCCATTACTGTCTCACCCGGCCACCTTAGCCTCGGTGTAATCAGTGAAAATCAAACGACAAAAGCAAAATTAGTAATCGTTGGCAGAACACCCTTCAAATTAACTTCTGTTACCGCCAGCGGCTGGAAGGTTCAGTGCGATCTCAACGAATCAAAGAAGCGGACGCACCTGATCACCATTCAGATGACACCAGACAGCATTGATAACCTACCTCGCAAAGGCACAATCATTGTGACAGCCTTTACTGACAAAGCAGTTCAAGCAACCGCCACTTTTTCCTCTACGGTTCAACCCTAACGCCACACTGATCCTCGACCTGAGCGTTCACCATCAACAACAGGGCCAAACAGGTCCGCTGACCACCATGGTGATGAATACCCAAGCTTCTAATTTCGTCGCAAGTAAAGAACACCGTCTTTTTACAGCCGTTTTTTCACTCGTTTCGCGATGAGCGTAACGCAATGAGCGTTGTTCCAAAATCCGAAGCTCCCAACGCGAAAGTCTTTCGCGACAGCATTGGTGGGCGCGTCATCTGCAATGCGGCAACTGCAACAATCATCCTAGTTGCCATCTTGCAATCACTACCCTCAACTCACACGGGATCTGAATTCACCACAACCCATTTCGACGCCCTTGTTTTCTTGCTGACTCAGGCGGTCACCCTAACATCTGCCATCACGGTAGCATTACTCTGCCTGAGCCCCATGACAAAATCGTTCACGGTCCACCTCTCTTCAATCATATTCTGTCCGTTACCGGTCCTGGTCGTTGCAAATTCGGTCATGATCAGATGGGTCGATCTACCGTTGTTCAGTAGCGCCGGACTTTCTTTGATGATGCAGATACCAGGGACGCTCCTGCAATTCACAACCGTCGCGATGCTTTACGATGTGGGTATTGCAATCGCGGGAAGTTGCATCTATCTGATGGTCGCCTACTGTCTTCCGATTTCAACCACGCAAACCGTCAGATCTTTTTCGAAGGGCCAACGCCCGATTCTTGCCGCATGGATCACACTGACCCTCAGCGTTGGAATGTGCCTACTGTGCCACGCCACTCTCCAACGCATGGCAAAAGCGAACCCTTCAAAAAATCTTCTTGGTGCGTTCGGGCTTCTCCAACACGAGCAAAACCGTTTTCGCTCACCCGTCGAAATGCTTAGCCCTGAAAGAGAAACGTTAAGCCAAACATTAAACGCACAGCGAATGAACCAGCAGTTAATCTCAATCTTGCCTGAATCGCCCACTGACAGAATGAGCGATATCGTCATCGTTATTCTGGAATCGTTCCGAGAGGAACTCATCTCGCCCGAAGTGATGCCATGGCTGGGATCAAAGCTCGACCAGTCCTTGGTTTGCAACCAACACTTCTCCAGTGGTAACGCGTCAAACCATGGAATTTTCAGCATTATGAATGGACTGGATGCCACCTGGTTCCAGCAACCGGTCACACACACCCCGATACTTAACCGCTTATTTAAGCAGGCTGGTTACGAGATTGGTTTCTTCGGGAGCAAAGCGGATTGGCGAGACTTTTTAATGGATGGATTTATAAATCAACGAGTTTTTGACGTCTATAAAACCAGATCGTATCGTGGTGTACGTTCTGATCGCGATACGCTAGCCGACGCAAATCGCTTTCTGGCGGATGGCAAAAGTAACACCAATCCACCCAAACTTGCCATCATTTATCTTTACTCAACCCACGCGATCTATGAAAGCTACATTGATGATCAAGTTTTTTTTCCGACGGCAGATGATCGCCTGAGGTATCCCTATGCTCCGGAACAACGCGAACAAGTTTGGAACCGTTATCGAAACAGCGCAAGAACCGTTGACAGGCTCCTTTCATCACTCGAAAGCGAAAATAAATTGGTTCTCGTTACCGGCGACCACGGCGAGGCATTTCTAGAAGATTCAACGATCGGACATGGTTCCAAAATTAGCCGTTGGCAGAACCGCACTCCCGCAATCATTTTTGGAAATGGTGTCAACAACAGGGTGATCGATTCGATCACGACACATGCCGACCTTCTACCAACACTGTTGGCAATTTCCGGACTGGCCGTGAATCAACCCAGTACGTTTGAAGGCAACGACCTGACCTCCCTAAGCAAGAACGAGTTTAAGCAAAGAATTACAACCACCCGAAATTACTTGGACAACCGCGTGGCACTACTTGGTCAGTGGACCCTTGATCCAGATCAACCGTTCGCGATCGCAATCGATTTCAGCATTGCTCAGGAAACGATCAGCCTGCTCGGTGCGTTAGGAGAGGACGGTAGCGTAACGCCGTCATCAAACCTCCACTTCGAGGAAAAAGTGTTCCGCAAATGGCTTGGTGATCGATTTAACCTGGGTTCCGAATCCGAATATGGCAATCGTTCAGATTAATCGAATCACTGGCATTCAACGAACGGGATACCGAAATCGGGGAATCGGCCCCATTGGCTTTCCCATCGAAGCCCCCCTGCATCGGTAATAGCACAGGAGGCATCGGTAATAGCACAGGAGGCATCGGCAATAGCACAGGAGGCATCGTCTCGATTTGATTCAGCAAATCCCCCGCTGTTTGCTAAACGGATCTTCGATTTGGTGGCGAGATCATTTCGCCCCGACCTCACCAATGCGAGGGTCATTTAGCAGCAGTGCCAACAACCGAATATCCAATTCCCTATTCTCAGCCATCATCCTTTTTGGAGAACAGTTTGAGAGGCGACTAAACATCCCATGAATTATTTGCCAATGTCGGCGCCGGTCTGTCAAGGAAGTTTCCATGGTCACAGTAATGAATTGGCATGTCCTTAACACCGTCAGCAAACACTCCATGGAACCAATCAGAAGGGGTTCCAACTCGTGCTCTCAAATTCTGGCAAAGACTGTAATGAGTCAAACTGATAGGATTTCGAAGCAGTCAAATCCCTCATCTGAGCATTATCATGTTTCAACTTTCGGAAATCCAATCCATCTCTCTCCTCAAGCATGCCATCCGCTTAGCAGTCACGACAATCTTCTTGACCGCACCTTGGTTGATAGCAAAGGCTCAGGCAGAACCAACACAGCCACACGTCGTGATCATTCTGGCGGACGATCTTGGATACGGTGATGTACAACCGCTGAATCCAAAATCAGAAATACCGACCCCTGCCTTCAATCGCTTGGCCAAGGAGGGAATTACCTTCACCGATGCACACACACCGTCGGCGGTCTGCACACCGACACGGTACGGACTCCTCACGGGAAGATATTGTTGGCGCACTGCTTTAAAACGTGGCGTGCTCAATGGCTATGGTAAGCCACTCATTGAATCTGACAGGCCAACGATTGCCTCAATCATGAAGACCGCTGGTTACCGAACCAATGTCGTGGGCAAGTGGCACCTTGGATTAGGTCTGGTTGGCGACGAGACCAGTCTCGACCTGGGATCTCCACTTACCAGTCACCCTGGACACCTCGGCTTTGACCACTCGTTCGTAATACCTGCGTCACTCGATTTTCCACCCTATGCATATTTCAAAAATGGTTTAGCGACCACACCAGAGGCAGACAATCAAACAGCAGTTGGTTTCCCTGCCTTCACCAGGGCGGGACCACGTGCCAAGGATTTTGTCTTGCGCAATTGTCTGGACCGTTTAACGGACGAGGCGATCTCAGTGATCACGGAAATGAAGGAATCAACAGACCCCACCTTCCTCTACTTCCCACTGACAGCACCGCATAAACCTGTGCTACCCAATGCCTTATTTGCAGGCACCACAAGCTATGGACCCTATGGCGATTTCCTACGTCAGGTGGATCACGCGGTTGGCCGAATCATTACCTCATTGGAAAAAAACAAGCAGTTGGATGACACCATTTTGATAGTCACCAGTGACAACGGGTCTTTCATGAAAGAAATACAGGCTGGTGAAACTGACCACGTAGAGGACTCAACAATCCAAGGTTTTGTCACGGCCAACCATCGCTCCAACGCAGCATGGCGTGGAACAAAAGCTGACATTTGGGAAGGTGGACACCGAGTTCCTTTTTTTGTCCGCCTACCAGATCGATCTCATGCTGGTAGCCGAGTAACACAAGTTGTTGGTATTGTTGACATTGTCCGCACACTGAGCGATCTTTTGGAAATTGACCTCCCCGCCAATGCAGCACCGGACTCGCATAGCTTTGCCGGTCTGCTTCAAGACCCCAGTCAAGTTTTCCAACGTCCGCCATTAATCTGCCATTCCGCCGCGGGCATGTTTGCCATCCGCGCTGGCCATTGGAAACTGGTAGCTGGAACGGGCAGTGGAGGGCGTGAGTCACCCAAAGGTAATCCCTTTCAAGAACCTTGGATGCTTTTTAATCTCGCGTTGGATCCAGGCGAGCGGAACAATGTCGCCGACGAGAATCCAGAGATATTCAAACAGCTCAGCCAACAATTACTTGGACTTAAAGGAAATGACTAGCTTCACTTTGACTCAAGCACTAAGCGTTATTGACGCGACAAGATGCGGAAGAAGATGACTCGCCACCACCATTTCAACTACCTTCCGAATCAAGCAACGGCCACCAAAACCTCCAAGTGACTCAACCCAAATCCTTGCGTACTCATTTGGCTGCTTTTTCCCGACGGTTACCCGTACGGTGGACGCACAATAAGACTGCTTTCAAGGTCGTAGTGGTGAGAATGATTTCGCCGCGAAAGCAGTCGAGGCGGATTTCACCGCCAACCCCGCATTCAGACTGACATGGAAGAAGGTGGCGATTGAGAATCAGTCTGTGTGCTGTTCATCCCGATGTAGCATCGACAGTGCGAACATACCGCTAGCGTTTTGGGCGTAGCACCACCGCAACGCATGCAAGCACGCAAATTATCGCTGGCGTTGACCACCGGAATGCCTGTCTGACTCAAGTCACCGAGTATTTTCATGATACTCGTGTCACTGACTGCAGATCCGTTCCTTTCCGAATTGGCAGCGGGAAAGATGAAGGCTGTACGACATTTGGGGCATCGTACTCGAGAACCTTGCAGAGTTACGCTACCTCGGACGCGATGCCCGTTTGGGCAACTGCATGACATTTTCGACTGATTGGTGTTACCACTCATTTCATTGCCTAGTTGAGGACCTGAAATTCCAAGATTCGGTCGCCGCACACCGTGTTTTAACCGCCGGTTCACCCAACGGTTTCGCACGATTTAATCTACAAAACGTCGGTTGATCGTGTCTGTGCTCTGATTCACGGGCTTAAGCCCAATTATTAGCCCTAAAATCATGCAGGGGCTTTCCACTGCGGGGGAGTACATTTCCAGCATTTGAGACAGAGCGGTGAGACGCGATCGCCGAGCAGATCCACTCCAAACGAACGGTTCCTTTGCTTTCTGGGTATTATCACGAGCAGTCAATCCGATTGAGCGAATCTTCGGGCATTGTCGTATCATCCGGCCAAATTGTTTGCAGTGATGGTCTCGAAATCCCAATCTCGTGGTGAGTCGTCCCAAGACACGCAAGCCAACGGTCCAAGTCGTCTTTCACCTAGGGACAGCAAAAATCTCCGAAAGGCTGCAAACAGGTGGGATCAGGCAGGTTGATCTCGACTGCCGCAATGCAGTGCCCCAAGCCCCCAGATTAACTCTCGGCAATCCATTGGGATCACCTCGGAAGTGGTCAATTCTCTCAGTAGCCCGACTGCGTTGTCATCTGAAGAGGCACCAAAGGAGGGCATGAGGAGCCGGTCTGGCCCAAGACGCAAAAAATTGCAGTAACTTTCCGGAACGCGTTTTCCGTCTACCTTTCTTGCCGGCGGAATCCTTAATCGATGAACATTCACCGACGGGGTTGTCTCGACGGCCCAAGCTTGGATCTGACGAAAATTTTTCTCCAAAGCCGCATGATTATCGTCGGCTGGATCATCACAGACGGCGACCACCACGTTGTCGGTATCAACAAAACGGGCTAACTGGTCGATGTGGCCATCGGTATCGTCACCCTGAAGTCCGCCACCATCCAGCCAACATATTTCTCGAATCCCGATTTGCAGCCTTAACTCCTCAACGATCCGCGATTTCGACCACTCTGGATTTCTCGTGGGAGTTATCAAACAAGTGGGTGTTGTCAACAAACGTCCCTGTCCATCCACCTCAAGAGCCCCACCCTCGAGGCAGAGAGAACTTTCTGCAATCGGCAAATCAAGGGACGAACAGATCAACTTTGCTACCGCATCGTCAGCATCCCACGGAGAGTACTTCCCACCCCAAGCGTTGTAACGCCAATTAATACCGATCAACGATTGCTGGGTTTCGTCAATCACAAAGGTTGGACCGTAATCCCGAATCCAGCAGTCATTGGTGACTACAGGCATCACGGCGACCCCTTTGATATCCGAGACCATTGAAAGGCACTGCTCGCGGACCTCCGGCCCAGCAAGGAACGTCACCGGCGTTGTCTCGCTGATCAAACGAGCCCAATTAACGAAAAATTCAGGGATCCCGTCGAACCGACCTGGCCAGGTATCGCGTTGATGCGGCCACGATAACCAAATGCGACATTGCGGTTCCCACTCAGCCGGAACGCGTCGCGTTATTGCGGGGTCTGTCACGGCTTACCGCTTTCGTTGAGAGAACAACCATTCAAACACGTCATCACGACGGAAAGTCTGTGTCCAGCTGTTGTGTCCCACCTTGGGGTATTCAACGTAACGCAATTCGGGCCAATGACCATTCTGTGACAAAGCCGTGATCATTTCACGACTGCGAGCAATAGGTACCACCGTGTCAGACTGCCCATGAAATGCCCAGATCGCAACCCCGGCGTAACGCTCTGCCCAAAGAGGATCGCCTCCACCGCACACCTCTATCATCGCTGCAAAACGATCTGGCCGAGTCGCTGCTGCATACCAAGCACCCATGGCTCCCATGGAAAGCCCAGCCACGAAAACTCGATTCGAGTCGATCGGCATTGAATGACAAAGTTCGTCAACCAAATCAAGCGTAAGCTTCATCGGTTGCGACGGATTCGACGGAAATTCACCACGCCCTGATGCTAGGCCCCAATCAGATTCCACCCAGCGAGACTGTTGGGAACATTGAGGAACCAGAACAAAGCAGGGAAAATCCCGACGTCGATGGAGCTTTGCAAACTCCGATGCACCGTGAACCAGCTGCAGTTCGTTATCTGCCCCCCTTTCACCAGCGCCGTGAAAGAACACGACAAGTGGATACCGGGTCAGGTCGTCAGAGCGAACATTTGATGGATCCCGGCCGCGCCCTTGGCCTAAGTCTGACTCGGCCAAACCTTGCGGCAGCATGAATCGGTAGGGAAGTCTTCCATCGTCGGCGGAACGATATTCTCGAGAGAGATACAGGCGTTTCCAATCATCGCTGCCATCAGACACAACGTTCTCCCGATCGCCCAATTCTGTGTCACGACAGCTTGATTCGACTTTTTCCCTCGCGGCACCCCCAGAGATTCCCGATCGATCGACTTTTCCAGTCTGCTGTGCAGTCGCATCGACCACTTCTCCCGTCGCAACAGCTCCAAAATTCTGCAGGATGGGGCAACATAGAAAGAGGGTAACGATCCATTTCATCGCAACTCTTCTGACGAATCTCGATTCAGCAGAACGAAAATGAATGGTGCTAGCGATCGTGAAATTCAAACCACGGAAACATAGCCCAGTGCAAGCCAGATTTCTCGCCATTGTCGTTGAAGATAGACACGCTGGTTGCTGATTCATTCGCTCGCACGCTTCATAACCAACAAACAAATCAAAAGCCCTATTCGGGCTTGATTTCTTCCTTGACCTTCTGAACAAAGTGTGGGGATTTCCCACCCTTACTCAGTTCCGTCGCTCGCTTTTCCGCATCCGCTTTCTGATCAAATTCAAAAACGGCGACTCGCTTAAGATTCTGGCTGAAAACACCCCAATAAAGCTTCAGTCGAACATCGGCCGCAGCCTTCTTCGTCTTCCGCTTGGTCGCCTTCTTGGCGGCCTTCTTCTTGGTGGCAACCTTCTTTTCGGCAGCTTCCGCTTCAGCGGCTTTTGCTTTTCGACTTACGACCTTTCGGGCCATAGGAGCAGGAGGGGGTTAGGAGGTAAATGAATTGGCCAAACTCAATCGTTGAGATGGGCACGGAGAAAGGTAGATTAACAGGCTCAAACGCGTTCCGTCAGGGGGGCTTCGGCATCCTTGTCGCTAGGTTTCACTCACAGGAAAAACTACACCCGATAAGCAAGCAAGTTTCTCCTAAACATTCGCAACAACAGGTCTGGATCCAGCCACACGGACAAAGCTGATTTGGGTTGTCCGCAAAACACCTAGATTTTCGTCTTTTGACCCGTTTTTCACCCCAAAAAGTCTACTCGAAGGATTCTCTGGCATGGAAAATAAGTTTTTAACATTTTTGAAAGACCTCCTTTTGCTGGAATCCACTAAATTTTCGGATCAACCGCTGTGATCGATTCCACCGTCTAAATTTAAAAAACAGCCCTTATCAGCCACTTCTGGCTCAGACAGGTCCCGAAACGAGGTCAAAGGGATGAATGGACGGAAGAATTCCCACCAGAATAGTCGAGAAACTGAACTCCGGTGCCCGGTAGATCTTGAAAAGGATCGCTATTCCTATACCCTCCTTTCGCGTATGATTGGAAGCCTGCCCGGAGCAATCCGAAACGCCGGATTCTTTGCCTGACGTCCGCTTTTTGGGCGTGGGAGGCCCAAGCGAGCAACGTTTCGGGACCGGTCATCATCAATGAATGGAGACACATCATGCAAGTCAATGTTTCAACGCGTCACGGCAGCCTTCAGCACGGTGATCAAGAGCTGATCGTGGAAAAGGCTGAAAAGCTAAGGCGTCTGTTCGATCGCATCACTGCCATCGAAGTCACTGTCGACCTGCAACAACTTGAAAATCCATCCGTTGAAATTCAAGTCTCCGCAGAACATGCTGACGACTGTGTCGCAGCCAGTGATTCGACAACCGTCATTTCAGCATTGGACCTCGTCATCCCGAAGGTTGAGCAACAACTTAGACGGCTCAAGGAAAAGAAAACGGGACATCGAGCGACCGGCCATAAGCACATGGACCCTACCGCCTCGGAGGAAGTCTGATTCAACAGATTTCCACGTTGCGGATACCTTAAAACAAACACTTTGATTCGGGGGCTCTTATACATTGCTCCCACGTTTTTCCGTTTAAACCCAACAACACAACACAAAACGACAAACGCTCATTTCCGAAGAAGCAACACAGCTATTCTAAAAACGATCACATCCAAGATTGAAGGAGTTTGCCAGAGCTTGGCTCTTGTGGACAAGAAAACAGAGGCTTCGAATGCCTCAGTCAACGGCGGATAAGATTGATGGAAAACAGCGGTTTTTCCAAGAGTGAGCGGAATTCGCGAATCGAGAATTCCAAAAGGAATCAATAAAGATGAAGTTCTCAGATTTTATTACTACCAAGGCTATCTGTGCAGAGCTTTCAGCGCAAACCAAAGAGTCGGTCGTTGAAGAACTGGTCCAGTCCCTTTTGGATTCAGGTCAGATCCAAGCTGATCAGCGTGACGACATCATTGCATCGATCATGAAACGTGAGGAGCTCGGCAGTACGGGTATCGGGCGAGGGGTTGCAGTTCCCCACACCAAGCACCCAAGCGTGGAAAATCTGGTCGGGACCGTCGGCGTGAGTGAAAACGGAGTTGATTTCGATTCGCTCGATGGCGAACGAGTCCAACTGTTTTTTCTTTTAATCAGCCCGCCGGAACGCCCTGGCGATCATCTGCGTGCGTTGGAAAATATTTCCAGACAGCTTCGCGATGAGACCTTCTGCCGATTCCTCAAACAAAGCCGAACTGCTGAAGACATTCAGCAGCTCTTGCAAGAATCTGACGACAATCAGTTTGTTTCAGGTTGAAATGAGCAACGAATCACTTAATACGACCGTCAAGGTATTAAACCAACAAGGTCTGCACGCTCGGCCCGCAGACCTGTTGGTAAGAACCGCCAGCCAATTTGCATCACAGATCCAAATCGGTAAAAACGGAGAGTGGGTGGATGCTAGAAGTATTCTCTCACTACTCACACTTGGAGCTGCGCAAGGAACAGACCTCGTTGTTGAGGTCAAGGGATCGGACTCGAGCGAAGCGTTGAAAGCTATCGAGGCCCTGTTTGCCCAAGGTTTTAACGAGAACGACGAGACGGTCGAAGCTAACACCAGCTTCGATGCATAGCCGTCTTACCGCACAACTAATTTTTAACGACATGGTGATTCCACGCGATGTAGTCGATCAACAAGTCGACTGCCGCAGGATTCTCCCAAACGCACAAGCCACATCGCTTGGGGATGCCTCTACCCTTCTACGTAGAAGTTTTCCTCTCGCTGCGGCACAACCTGTTCACCAAGTGGATATGACGAGCTTTCGTCCAATGAATACCACTTCAACGGAACAGTTGGACCATACATTTCCAAAACACACGGAACACAGATGGATCGGAACGCGACCAACGTCATCCGGTACCGCATCAACAACAGCGCGATAAACCGCGACTGCTGTTTTCAATGCAGCGCTGACCGACACTTGGCTGACGTCCGATGCATCCAATCACGATGCTTGAACTACAGGGTATCCCCGTCTCTCCGGGAGTCGCGATCGGCCCAGCTCTAGTTCTCGACCTAGACGGCTATCGCATTCCGAAAACCATCATCGCCGCTGAGTCGGTGGAGGATGAGTTTGCGCGGTTGCGCAACGCCATGAAAGGTGTTGCCTCGCAGATCGAAGCAAGCCGCAAGGAAACGTCCGCCGTCGCTGGGGAGACCACGGCGGACATCTTTTCTGCGCAACTTCAAATGCTGCACGACCCTCGTTTGCAGGCAGAATTGGGAAGGCGAGTCCGGCTGGAACATCAGTCAGCCGAATACGCTGTTAATCGCGTCCTGAGTCATTACGCAGAGGCCCTTCGTCAGCTCGACAATCCAGTCTTGGCAGACCGAGCCGAGGACGTCAGGGATATCGAAAAACAATTGCTTTCCGAGCTTGGTGCGGTGATGCAAACGCCGCTTTCGGAAATCTCGGAACCGGTCATCCTACTCGCGCGAACCTTGACCCCTTCGGAGACAGCAAATCTCGACAGGAGATACATTCGTGCATTCTGCACGGAAATTGGTGGCTCCGGAGGACACACAGCGATTGTCGCAAAAGGTCTGGAACTGCCGGCTGTGGTTGGAATCGGACCTTTCCTGGATTCAGTTACCGCGGCATCCCGAGTGATTGTTGACGGTGATCGCGGCGTCATCGTCCTCAACCCAGATGACGCTACACTTGATAGCTATCGTCGACGAATCAAGCAACGCGAGTCCCTCAGCCAAAGACTCGCCGAACTAAGAGACCTTCCCGCTGAAACGGCCGATGGTCTCCGGATCGGGCTCAGTGCAAATATCGAATTTCCGCATGAAACCACTGCTTGCCTACAAAGGGGCGCTGACGGAATCGGTCTATATCGCACAGAGTTTCTTTACTTGTCCAGCGATGAGACACCTAGCGAGGAGGATCATTACGACGCCTACAGTCAGGTGGTCAAAGAGATGGCAGGGCGTCCGGTTATCATTCGAACACTTGACCTGGGCGCAGATAAAGTGGGCAGACGCCCAATGACGGAGCGGGAGAATAATCCTTTTCTCGGATTGCGAAGCATCCGACTTTCACTCAAAAACCTCGATCTCTTTCGTCCGCAACTGCGTGCGATCCTGAGAGCAGCAGTACACGGTGACATCCGGGTCATGTTCCCTTTGATCACCACCATCGCAGAATTACGGCAAGCCAGGATGCTTCTCAAAGTGGTGGCCGAGGACCTCAAAGACGCTGGAATTCCGTACCGCTCAGATATCCCGGTCGGAATGATGGTGGAGGTTCCTGCTGCTGCAGTGATGCTAGAGCACTTTGTGAAAGAGATAGATTTCCTGAGCATCGGAACAAACGATCTGGCACAATACACACTCGCAGTCGATCGAAGCAACGAATACGTCGCGGACCTTTATCAATCCAGCGACCCAGCTGTACTGCGTCTGATTCAAAATTGCGTCTCGGTCGGTAAAGCTAGCGAAAAGTCGCTCTCGGTGTGTGGCGAGATGAGCAGCAACCCTGGCCGTGCCCTACTTCTGGTTGGTCTGGGGGTCAGGCATCTCAGCGTTCCGCCGGCCGCCCTAACTCGCGTCAAGAAGGCAATCCGCAGCGTCACCATAGAACAATGCGAACAGATCGCCGCCCGAGCGATGAGCCTCGAAGCTTCCCGTGATGTTGACATGTACTTGCTTGACCGTATTTCGAAGTACGTCCCCGAACTGATTGTCTCCTGATTTAGTTTTCACCAATCCCCCCCAACAACGACTCCCTCCCCGAAGCAATCGTGACTGTGAACCCTGATCCTCAAACCGCAAACTCCACAAACTCCGACTCGGTCGAACCGAGCGACGGCTCGGTGATGACAGCGGAAACTGATTTGGCGCCGCCGCTTCGCGTGCGTTACCGAATCCGTTTTGAGAAAAGAGGATTGCTTCGGTGGATCAGCCACCGTGACCTCGCAAGACTGTGGGAACGAATGCTTCGACGAGCTGCGTTCGCTCTGTCGATGACGGAGGGATTTCACCCGAAGCCAAGAATTGGTTTCCCCTCCGCACTGGCGCTAGGAGTCGACGGTTTGGATGAAGTGGTCGAGATTGAATTATCAGAGAACCTCTCCCCCGCCGACGTGCTGAATCGCCTCGAAAGCGATGAACAACCCGGCCTGCACATCCGAGCAGTTTGCAAAGTCCCAGAAGGTTATAAAAAACCTCAACTCAAACACAGCGAATACCGCATATCGATCCCTGACGGACTGCCCCTCGATGAAATTGAGACCGCGATTGAGAGACTTCAAGGCACCCCAACGGTCACTGTGCAGAGGAAAAAGAAATCACATTCCTTTGTGACAAAAGAACAAATCCTGACTCTCGAGTGCGAAGCACGAACGCTGAAGCTAATCTTGGCCGCAAGTGATTCGGCCACACTGCGTCCCCATGACGTTCTGGAGCTGCTGGGATACGACAACTGGGTCGACCTGGGATCACATATCACGCGCAACCGTGTTGTGCTGCAAAGCGATGTGGAAAGCCTTGACCAAGAGGTCATTGCGATTTCCGCTCGCAACCAACAATCCACTGAAACTAACCCCAAGGAAACACCATGAACGTCACACAGACGTTAACCAACGGTATTTCCGGGGCAACAATCCATATCACCGTTGGCGTCCATGTTAGCGATTCTCGTAGTCAACTAACATCAAGCCAACCCTACACCGCTAAAGGTGCTCGTCGATGAAGAAAGAAATGCTAATCAATGTGCTGCAACCGGAAGAATGCCGGATTGCCGTTCTCGAGGATGGGAAGCTCGAAGAGCTTTACATGGAACGAAAGAGCGTGGAAGCGTTCGCCGGAAATATCTATCGGGGCAAAATCGTCAACTTGGAACCTAGTATCCAAGCGGCGTTTGTTGATTTCGGTGTTGGCCGTAACGGATTTTTACATATCAGTGATGTCGAACCACAATACTTTCGGCAGGGTGGATATGACCCCGACGAAATCATGCGGGAATCGGACGAGATGGCAGAAGCCGCTGCCAAGCGGGCACGGGAATCCGGGCGAGGAAGCAAGCACGCCTACAAGGGCGGACGTCCTCGGGTGAAGCCACCCATTCAAGAAATCTTCCGCCGCGGGGACGAAGTACTCGTTCAAGTGATCAAGGAAGGAATTGGAACCAAGGGCCCGACACTCAGTACCTACCTTTCCATTCCGGGACGGTACCTTGTTTTGATGCCGTCGCTATCGCGTATCGGCGTCAGCCGGAAAATAGAAGACGAGGATGACCGTAAGCGACTCAAGCGTTGCCTCTTATCGCTCGCACCGCCAAAGGGGGTTGGGTTTATCGTTCGCACCGCGGGCGCTGGCCGAACCGAGAAAGAACTCCAGCGTGACATGGAGTACCTTCTGCGACTCTGGAAGGCGATTGTTCGGCGTGTCAAAACCAGCAATCAACCGGGCGTCATTTATGAAGAAAGTGACCTGATCATACGAACCATCCGTGATATTTTCTCAGACGACATTGACCAAATCCTGATCGATGAACCTGAATCCTACGAGAAGGCGCGTGACTTCCTTAAAATGGTAATGCCGCGGGTGGTGGATCGATTGAAACTTTACGATGACGCCCTACCTCTGTACCACAAGTACAAGCTTGAGCGAGAAATCATCAAAATCAATCAGCGGCAAGTGCACCTGAAAGATGGTGGTTCGATCGTGATTGACCCCACCGAAGCCTTGGTGGCAATCGATGTCAACAGCGGCAACTTTCGCGGCAATGACTCAGCCGAAGAAAATGCTTTCCGGCTCAACATGGCAGCAGCGAAGGAAATCGCCCGACAGTTGCGATTACGCGACCTCGGTGGCGTGATCGTCAACGATTTTATCGACATGAGAAAAGAAAATCATCGTCGAAAACTGGAGCGTTGCCTACGCGATGCGATGGCTGGCGATCGTGCCAGAACAAAAATCTTGCGCACCAGCCCCTTCGGACTGATCGAGATGACGCGTCAACGTGTTCGACCAAGCCTTAAACGAAGCATCTACAATGATTGTCCCTGCTGCGACGGTCGAAGCTTGGTGAAAACGGCAGAAAGCATGTCGATCGAAGTGATTCGAACGCTTGCCCTTGCGGTTCAGAACCAACACATCAAGCGTGTCACCATCCGAGTGAATGATCAGGTAGCCGCACATCTGAACAATAAAAAGCGGCGAGAAGTGATGGTGATGGAAGACGAGGGTAAAATCACGGTTCAAATCCTCGGTAGCGAAACGCTCTACCCTGAGCACCTAGAAATGGACTGCCGAGACGATAATGGTGAGCGTGTTGAAATCAGCGTCATGTGATCACGCTTATCCAGGATTCAACGGATTACCCTTGAATCACAGAAGACACCGCTGGCGTGGTAGTCAGCGGTAACGCAATCGATCAAAACACCTATCGAATGGTCAACTCGTTCGATAGGTTCCCGCACTTTGTAAATTAAAATCGAGTCCGCACAATTGTCCTTCCAACCAAGCGGCTAGCTCCAAACTCAACTGATGGCAGCGTTTCGAGGAAACATTCATGATCGAACTGGGGGTCAACGTTGACCATGTTGCGACGGTAAGGCAAGCGAGACGGACCTACGAACCAGATCCTGTCATCGCAGCGGCGCTCGCTGAACAGGGCGGCGCGGACGGTATTACCTTTCATCTTCGTGAAGATCGCCGGCATATTCAGGACCGCGATGTCGCTCTTCTGAAACAAACCGTTACCGTAAAAACGAACCTTGAAATCGCTTGCGCTCAGGAGGTCGTCGAGATTGCCTGTGCAACCCAGCCTGATTGGGCGTTATTGGTGCCAGAGAGCAGAGAAGAGGTGACAACCGAAGGTGGTTTGGATGTTGCCGGAGACAAGGGGCGAGTTCAGGCTGCCATCGAACAACTCAAAGCCTCCAATATCCTTGTCAGCCTTTTTATTGACCCTGATTCGACTCAGGTTGAAGCGGCCTCGAGCTTAGGTGCTGATGCAGTTGAACTACACACCGGACCCTATGCCCTAGCCAAGGGCAATCATCAACAAGCTGAATTGCAGCGTCTACGAGAGTCAGGGGGAACGGCTTCTAAGGCTGGACTTCGACTGCACGCTGGCCACGGCTTGAACTATCACAACGTCCGCCCCGTGGCTGCGATCGACAACATGATCGAGCTGAACATCGGACATTCCATTGTCTCACGTGCTGTGATGGTTGGCATGAAAGAGGCAGTTTCGCAAATGCGTCAGATTCTTGACCTCGTTTCACCGTGAAGCTTCGGAAGCAAGATTCTGACACCTTGGCGTCAAGGGTCGTTCAACACCTACACCTGAGAGCAGCTTGCTTTTGCCAAGTCAGTGCAACCGTCGACATTTTCAGCCATTATCAAAATGGCCAAAATCGTTTCATCAACGCCATAGCCAATCGTTGAAACCGCTGATCAAGCTACCCTTGTCACTGACGCACTGATAGATCAGCAACGTGGTCAACGAGATCGTCACAGCGCAAATGGGCAAAGCTCGAATTCGAGGGGACCGCTGATCGGTTACTTCATTTCTTAGGGCTTTGAGCAGAGATCGCCAAAAGAAAGGAGTGAGATTCGCTTCAAAAGCCACCACCGACGCGTGTTCAATCGAACTTGGCCCATCAAGCTTGAGATGGACCCCTGACCCCGGAAGAACCACCTGCAATTGATCTTCGCGTCCCTCGGCATCCTTATCCAATGACCGAGCAGCCCGCAACAATGGCTCATAAAGGTCTCTCGGCTGGCAACCATAGACAACCACTTTGGGGATGGACCCCAAAGCAACAAGACAGACGCACAACGCATAGAAAATCGCAAGAACACCCCATACCAGTGGCCCGAATACTGCTGAAGCGGCCATCGGGAAAAAGAGCTCAGCAGGCCCCACGGCAATCATGCCGGAAATCGCAAAGGCCAACGCCGCCAGTTCGCATCCCCCAGAGGTTACAAAAACCCTACCGGACAATCTGATTAACGAGAGCGTCGCGAGATACCCTATCAAAGGAACGAGAAAAAGCAGCAACGGAAACGGTTCCATGGTGATCAAAACACGGTACCTTGGTAATCAATTCAAGGGTTGACTTGGGTGCGAAAAGGCGACTGGCGATGCGTTCCTCAATCCATTAACTCTCTCTCAACCCATTTCGTATCGTGCTGTCCCTTGATGAAATCATCATGCTGAAGCACCCGATCATGGAATCCAATTGTTGTCGCAATCCCGTCGACCTGCATCTCAGCCAAGGCACGTCGCATGGTTGCAATTGCTTCTTCCCGGGTCGGTCGATGAACGATCAACTTAGCAATCATCGAATCGTAGTAGGGTGGCACGGTGTAGCCGCCAAAGACGTGCGAATCAAACCTGACACCGATTCCCCCCGGAGCGAAAAACTTTTCAATCTTTCCAGGGTTAGGTCGGAATCCCTTATCTGGGTCCTCAGCGTTAATCCGGCATTCAATCGCATGACCGGTGCAAGTCAGATCCTCCTGCTTGAAAGGAAGTGGTTCGCCAGCGGCAACAAGAATCTGTGACTTAATCAAATCAACACCGCTGACCATCTCAGAAACCGGATGCTCCACCTGTATTCGGGCATTGACTTCAATGAAGTAGAAATCATCATTCTCATCAACGATAAACTCCACCGTACCCGCATTGGTATATTCTGCTCCACGAATCATACGAACCGCTGCATCGCAAATTGCGTTTCTACGATCCTCAGGAAGATTCGGGCTCGGTGCCTCTTCAATCAATTTCTGATGACGGCGTTGCACACTGCAATCACGTTCGAACAGGTGGCAAATGTTACCGTGATGATCCGCGATGACCTGAACCTCGATGTGTCGGGGATTACCAACGTATTTCTCGAGGTAGACGCCACCGTTCCCAAAGGCAGCCTCAGCTTCGGTGCGTGCCTGCGATAGCGCCGTCAGAAGCGAACCTTCGTCAGGAGCAACTCGCATTCCTTTACCGCCACCCCCGGCAGTTGCCTTGATCAACACGGGATAGCCAATTTCTTTTGCCACCGTCATCGCAACGTCATCTGAATCAATCAATCCGTCGCTGCCGGGGACCACTGGCACATCCGAGGCGATCGCCATCGATCTCGCGGTGTTCTTGTCCCCTAACTTCTCCATCGCCCCTGGACTTGGACCAATGAATTCGAAACCGCTGGCTCGACAGACCTCGTTAAAATGTGCATTTTCGGCGAGAAAACCATACCCGGGATGGATCGCATCAACGTCTCCAACCTCAGCAGCGGCGATGATCTGGTCGATCTTCAAATAACTGTCAGCGCTGCGAGCAGCACCAACACAGTACGCCTCATCCGCCAATTCCACGTGCATCGAAGTCGCATCGGCCTCGCTGTAGACAGCAACCGATTTAATACCAAGTTCCCGACACGCACGAATCACGCGAAGTGCAATTTCCCCGCGGTTGGCAATCAAAATCTTTTCAAACACAGCTTCGATCTTTCAAAGCGAGTAACTGGAAAACTCCACAATTTATTGCCCCAATCTAATATGTCTCGGGACACACGCATTTTTGGGATTCACCACCAATCTCATCACCGACCAGTGAATCAATCGATGGGCGATTTATCCCGGCCCGATTCGAACGGGGTCAACTGAGTCGGAAACACCGCCCGAGAACAGGTGATCTCTCCAACAAAAAGGTTCATCAGAGGTGGTTTGAAAGACAAGCCAGTCGACCCGTCACGATCCGCTGATCAGTTAGCTGGTGAACCGACCTTTAGCTGGTGAACCGACCTTGGTGGATTCTCCAGCCAACACCGTGGAATCGTCTTCGCAGACAAATCTCAATCCGGCTTCACACGAAACATTGGCTTGCCGAAATCAACCGGCTCCTGATCGTTTGCCAAGATCTCGACAATGGTTCCACTACATTCCGCAGGGATCTCGTTGAATACCTTCATCGCCTCCACGATACAAACGATCGTGTCTTCGCCGACGCGGTCGCCGACCTTCACAAACACCGGAGATTCAGGGTTAGCTTTGGAGTAAAACGTGCCCACCATTGGTGCGTCGATTGTGACAGTTCCAGCATTATCGGCAGGCGGCGTCACGGCAGCACTCGCAGCGACCGGTGCTGGAACAGCCATCGGAGCCGCAACCAGTTGGGCCGCGCCGCCCCGTTTGAGCTTGATTTTCTCTTCCCCTTCTTGGAGATCGACCTCGCTCAACTCGTGCTGTTCCATCAATTCAATGATCTGCCGGATGCGATCAACATCAAACACATCCTTGGGCTTTGCGCCTTTACTCATTCGTGACTCGCCATCGTTTGTACGAAAGTAATTGAAAACTGTGGTCAGTGCTAAGACGGGAACGCAACCTGAGGACAAATTCAATTCGCAGGTTAAACGCTCAGATCTCAGGACAACAACCACTCTTTACCGTCTGATGCCCCTGTCAATCTCCAGCGGGGAAAGCTCAGGGGGCAACTAAGGCTCTACTCCTTTTGCGACGCCGCGATTCCTGAAGCCAACGAGGCAACGAGAACCCTCGATCACGACATTGATCTGACAACGCCCAACCGAAGCTTGGATCGCCTAACTACCCCAAGTTTTACAGCATAAACTGGCAATCATCGAGACCCTTAGGTAGATCACTCAGGACTTCAAAGCCCGAATCCGTCACCAGCACGTCATCTTCGATACGAATCCCAAAGTCACCGTCAAAATAAACACCCGGTTCAACCGTAATAATCATGCCGCTCTGGAGGGGGTCATCGCCAATTGCTGACATTCTGGGCCCCTCATGTATCTGCAAACCGATTCCGTGGCCCAAACCATGCTTAAAAGCGTCTTCCAGACCAGCTTTTCGCAACACAGCTCTCGCCGCATCGTCGACGATTCTCGTGGAGACACCGGGTCCGATCGCTTCAATCGCAGCCATTTGTGCCTCGAGAACGGTCTCATAGGCTTTCTTGAACCGGTCACTCGCCCCGCAAGCGTTACCTGGCCGATGAAGGGTTCTCGTCAGATCGCTGGCGTATCCCATGTACTTGGCCCCCCAGTCAATCAGTAAAGTCGATTCCCCACCAATCGACCGATCGCCCGGCTGGTAATGGGGAAGCGCCGCTCCAGCCCCGGCTGCCACGATCGGGGAAAAACTACAACCCTCCGCTCCAAAGGACCGCATCACCGACTCCAACTCATAGGAGACCTGAAGCTCAGTCCATTCAGGTTTAATTTTTGGAACGACGTCCCGAAACGCCCTCTGCGCCGCATCCACCGCATCACGAGTGTGTTGAATTTCAGCGGCATCCTTGATCATACGAAGTCGCTCGACGACTCCGACCACTTCGACAAACTCAACTGAATCACAGCCATCGGTTAGTCTCTGAAAGGCAGCCATCGAAAGGTGTTCAGCCTCAAGACCTAATCGAACTGGCCCCGCGTGATTTCGTCTTACGGCCCCGAACGCCTCCCGGGTTAAATCAGGCAACAAGTCACTTGGCGATCGAATCAACGCCTCAAAATCAGGACACTGTGAGGAGATCTGGCTCTCGTATCGCCCATCGCTCAACAGCAGCGGCTTCGCCTCAGAAATCAAAAGGTAGGTACTATCACCCGTGAAGCCGGTAAGATAACGAACGTTGATCTCATTGGTGATCAGCAACGCATCAAGTTGACTCTCCTGCATCGCAGCGACTAGTTGATCAATACGTTTCATCTTGCGTGCCTTGAGGGGTCTAAATCTTTGCAGGGAATCATACACGGTAACTCGATCATTCTTATACCACCCAGCACAAACTTACAAAAAGGCAGTTCGCTGAGTTGCTGCGAAAACAAAAAGAGAATCAGTGAATCAAACCTGATCCAACCTGCAAAAAAAAATCCTTCAGCACTGACTGGTTTGCAAACAGGTGCGAGAAACGGACGTACTCATCCCCGTCATTCAAATAGATTCGCAAATCATTTAAGAAAACCTAACGACTTCGCGCGTCGACCGACACAGGCAATCCCCGGGGGTGCGATTTCCGAAGGTGACACCCAGTTCAGTCAGGTATAGAAATATGCTCTCTGATTATCAGGGACGATTGGTATCGGCTGGACACAGTCGCCACAAAACTCCGTTGCAGCCCGAACCTCCAGGCGAAGCACCTTGATGATGGAACGCCAGCGGCCCCAAAAAGGGATCGAACACAAAGACTCAACTTCATGACCGGCCCGACTTAATCACTACTTTGCCAAACGCTAGAACCACCTACCGATTTCTTTTAAGCCGTTCAACGGATCATCAACCGGCCAATACTCTAATCCGACATAGCCTTCGTAATCGGTTTCCTGAATGGCATCAAAAATTTGTCGGTAGCTTAATTCGCCTCGAGTCAGTTCGTTCCTTCCTGGATTTCCCGCTGCATGAAAGTGACCAATTTTTTCAATCTGATTGGTGAGATTACGAATCACATTTCCCTCGCTAACCTGCTGGTGGTAGATGTCAAAAACCACTTTGACATGCGAGCTACAAACCTCTTCAATGATCTCAAACGCCTCATCGCTACGTATCAGGTAGTAACCAGGGTGATTCACCAACTCATTAAGAGGTTCAATCACCAATGTCACATCAGCCTCCTCCAAAAGAGGTGCAGCGGCCCTTAGGCCATCGACCAGGCTGACGCGTTGGCTCCCCCTGGATTGGTTCGGCATCGCATCACCAACCTGTGAAATTAACGTCTTGCAATCTAAACGCTTAGCAGCATCAATCGACCGCCGTAGCCCCTCGAGATAATCGCCTCGTTTCGGGGAATCCACCAAACTGATGAAATGGGTGCAACACGCCGAAAGATCGAGCTTCGCATCTCGCTTGCACCTGGAAATTTCCTCGAGATCACGATCCCACCAACCCCAAAACTCAAACGCAGGAATCCCTACTTCACCAACAGCCCGAATCGCGTCCGAGTCGGACAGATTCTCTAAGACCGCATCGATGCAGACTGACGGAATCAACTTGCCCATTTTTACTCTTCTTTCTGCCGCGTAAAAAACTTAACTGACACCCACATCTGGGTAAAACAACAACGGGAACTTCCGCTAACTCACCACCAAGGTTTCAACATAATTGAACAAAATCTTCGCAGCTTCTTCGAACAATCTCCCCAAGAATCATTCGCAATCACCGAGAATCTTCACAGTGTTCAGATTCCAAAGAACTTGGCAACCAGATTTACAAATTCCCGATTGTTCACATCATGGATGCCAATCAGACGGTGACCCCAACACACCACCCCGGTACAATATTGACGCGTAGCAGCAAACCAATCAACGCAGCTGCTTCCGTTTAAGATAAAACGGTTCAAGGAACTCTAATCGACGCTAAGCAGGCAAGCACCGAAATGTTATCTCTCTCACTCATCTCGCCCAGATCGGGGCAGTCCGTATCACGGCCTTTCCTATTGATTGTCCTGACCAATTGTTTGTTAATGCTTCCAACCGCATCCCTCACAGCGGATGAGCCTAAGTCCAAGCAGAATAAATTCAACCTAGCAGGCGTCGTTGAAGCAATCAGCTCTGAGGAAATATCTGCTAACACCGACCAAATCCAATCCCTAACCGTCAATTCAATCGTTGCCCATGGTACACGGGTCGACAAAGGCGACGAAGTCCTGACCTTCAAGCAGAAACCGATCACGGAACAGTTGGATCAAGCAAAACGCACCGTTCGGCTATCTGAATTGGCATTCGCAGGCCAAGAGCTGAATTTCTCTCAGTCTCAGGCATTGTCTCGCCTATCCAAAGAGGAAGCAGACAGGACATGGAAGCGTGCCCAAAAGGCGTACAGCAACTTCATGAAAGTGGATCGCGAGCGTGAAGAAAAAGCGGCCCTCTTCTCCCTCAAGCAGTCACTGGCCAGCCTCGAAAATGCGACCGAGGAACTACAGCAACTTGAGCAGATGTATAAGGAGGATGACCTCACCGAAGAATCCGAGGAAATCGTCCTGAAACGCGCCCAACAGGCTGTGGATTCCGCGAATTTCCGTTACCAATCCGCTAAGATCCAAACCGACCGATCCATCAATGAGGAACTGCCAAACAAAACAGCGGATCAAAAAAACACCTTGGTAAAGGCTGAGCTTGCGTACAACAAATCAATGAAAGATATCGACCTGGCCTCCGAACAGGCAAGTATCGAGCTAGAAGTCAAGCGATCTGCACTGCAGATAGAGAAGGAAAACCTGGAGAAGCTTATCGCGGACAGCAAACGCTCGAAACTGACAGCGGCCGAGGGAGGCATCGTCATCCACGGACAGCTGCAGCGTGGAAAACTCTCTGACAAACCCACCGAACACAAAGTCGACGACAAGGTTTCATCAAAACAGGTTGTCCTGACTATTTTGCAACCTGACCAGTTGCAGATTCGAGTTGCAGTTCCCGAACAGCATTTCAATCAGGTCAAAGCGGGGGAACCTTGCACGGTGAAATTCAAGTCGATGCCAAATTTGGTTGTCGACGGAAAAGTCCAGACAATCTCCACCATCCCCTACGCAGCCAATCAGTACGATTGTGTTATTGCCTTCGCCAGAGATAATTCACCCAAGGGTATCACACCCATGATGACCTGCGAAATCACCTTCCTTCCAGCATCGGGTGAGTCAGAAGACAACCAAGCCGAATCGGCAAAAACCAATCCCAAAAATAAAAAAGCAGAGCAACCTCCCAAGAGCAAGAGACTTAAAGGCGAGCAAAACGTTGACAGCCCAGTCGTGAAAGAAAAGGCAGAAGCATGATTTGCCACAATCGCCTGAAAACCTTCATGCTCAGCACTCTCGCTTTGCTCACGTTTGGTAATCAGCAACAACTGACTGCACAAGAAGAGAACGTGAGTGTCAAGGTTTCGTCGATCCTTGACGATAGCACCGACTTCTCAGATCCACCGAACCTTCCCGAATTAAAAGCACTAGATGCCAGTGCTCTTGATCTGGCTATTGACCGGGGTGTCCAGTACTTAATCGAAAAACAGAACTCGAATGGATCATGGGGTTCGCCCACCCGAACCAAATCGCTGAATATTTACGCACCAGTACCCGGTGCGCATCATGCATTTCGATGTGCAACGACCTCACTTTGCATCTCAGCTTTAATTGAAACAACATCCACTGTGCCAGGCAAAGAAGCCTCGATCGTGAAGGCTGAGCAGTGGTTATTGACTCATCTAGAAACGCTCAAACGCGCAACAGGCGACGCTATCTATAACGTCTGGGGGCATGGCTACGCGATTCAAGCCCTCGTGCGCATGCAACGTCGACTCCCTGACGATATCAATCGCAATGAAAAAATTGAATCCTTAATCAAATTACAGTTCCAAAAGCTCGAGCGATATGAGTCTGTTGATGGTGGCTGGGGATACTATGACTTTCGCTATCAGTCACAACAGCCAACCTCTAGCTCAATCAGCTTTGTCAACGGTGCCATTCTTGTCGCCCTTTTCGAAGCAAAAGAGTTAGGAATTACGCCCCCCGAACGAATGACCCGTCGCGCTATCGATGCACTGCAACGGCAAAAAAAACCTGACTTCACCTACCTTTATGGGGAATACCTTCAATACCGCCCGATGAGGGGTATTAATCGACCTGGTGGAAGTCTAGGTCGTTCTCAATGCTGCAACGTCGCCCTTCAATCATGGGGGGACAGTTCCATTACCGACAACGTAATCAAAAACTGGCTTTACCGGCTTTATGTCCGAAACGGCTGGCTTGACATTGGACGAAAGCGGCCTGTCCCCCACGAGTCATGGATGCAAGTTGCGGGATATTTTTATTACTTTGGGCATTACTATGCTGGTCTATGCATCGAGAAACTTAATCCCGATGAGCGTCTACCGTATCAAACGATGCTGAGCGAATTAATGCTTGATCGACAAGAAAAGGATGGATCTTGGTGGGATTACCCGCTGTATGATTATCACCAACCCTACGGAACAGCGTTCGCGTTGATGACGTTGGGGCGATGTCAACCGACTGCAGATTCTCAATAATTGTCGCCGACACACGAGACGGTCCCAAAGATGACCAAGGATTAAAAAGGCTAACCCTCAACAGCCCTGCAACCCTATAGCCTTGCAACCCGATAGCCCTGCAACCCAATAGCCTTGCAACCCGATGCAACCTTGCATTGAACATGAAAACGCAACGGCCTGAAAGAATTTTGATCAACAGTAAAAATCAAAACTGATAAGCGGACTGTTTTCCTGAGACGGGCAGTAAACAAATCAATCTCAACCTATTGTTCGCAAGTGTAAAAATCCCTCTGGAGTCGACCGGCAACATCACATCTTCCTTCTCAAAGGAGAGGATGAAATTGAACTCGGCCCTCTGCTGGCTGGTTGTGTTATCTTGTGGTGATAGGCGGATCTGAATTGTCGTGGGATTTACTGAAAACTAGTAGGTCGACGATTCTGTGCAGTCGTACTTAGCCTCATCTACTGAACCGAAAAGAAGGAGTCACGATGTCTGACGAGCAAACGCAGGACCACGAGGACACCGAAAGAACCGAATCAACAGACGGTGGCCAATCGAATACCGCCAAAACCGATACCTCGGAATCGTCGAACGCATTCCCCAAGCGTGTGCTGCTTGTTCCCTACCCAAAATTCGTCTTCATGTACCCAACCTTGATTGTCTCTGCCGTCGCAGCGATCATTCTGCAGTTGTTCGGTAATGGAGGCCAGATTGACCCTGACAACGATCTGATCACGGTGGTAATGACCGGACTCTTTTTTGTAGTCCTGATGATTAATACCTTCATCTTGGTTTTTGACTTCCCGCGAGCCACTTCCTTGACATTGATCGCGGTCGGCGTTTCCCTAGTTCTGGGTTCTTGGATCTTGTTTATGGCAAAGCCAGAATTGCTCCCAATGCTAGGCAATGTTCTCAATTCAATTCGTCCCGCTGCGAATTCAGCATTCTTCATCTGCATTTCATTGGGAATGGTTCTGCTTTATGCAGCAATCTTCGTCAAGGTTCGATTCGACTATTGGGAGTTATCCAATAACGAACTACTCCACCACCATGGTTTCCTCAGCGACCTGAAGAGGTACCCCGCGCCGAACCTGAGGGTTGACAAGGAAATCAATGATGTCTTTGAGTACATGCTGCTTGGGGCCGGACGTTTGATTCTGCACCCAGCAACCGAAAAGCGAGCGATCGTACTCGATAATGTCCTCCACGTGAGTGAGAAGGAAAAGCAACTGATGCGAATGCTTGGATCGATCAAGGTGCAGATCGGTAATGGTGAAGGCGGTCGGTAACCAGTTCGCCAAGTTCGATTGGGGTCGTCATCAAGGTTCGCCTTACTTGGTCATTGCACGAAAGGAATGACGTAAGGCCCTTCAGGAATGATCGCAAGCGAAGGATCTCGAAAACGAGCGAGACTTTGGTCGATGGCGGCTTGGAGATCACTAACGCATTCGACGCCGGTGATCTTTTTTTCATCTTCCGTTAGCCCTTCGGTGTAAAGCTTCACATTTCCTAGCTCCATGGGCGCCAACTGCATCTGTGTCTGCCATTCGTCCGTTTCTGCATGACTCTTGCTCAATAATTCCCGAAGAAACGCATCCCTGCCAAGGCTGATCAGCTTTTTCTGTGCATGCCTGAACGCCTCGGAACCAAAGCCCTCGCTGCATTCCGAGGCGATAATCAAATCTCCACCAGATTCAAGAATGTTCATCGCACCCACCATTCCTTTAATGGTTTGATAATACGTCTTGTCGAGCGGATAGCCTGCAGCGCTTGTAATAATCGTCGAGTATTTTTGGGGAACCGTGACCTCACAGTAATCCCGAACCCAATCAACCATGGCACCATGGCTGGCGATAATCTCCCCAAAATTGACTTGAGCCAAGGAGCGATGCTCATCAATCACGGTGTTGACGGAGTAAACATCACCCAGCATTTTGATTATCTCTAGCTGCTCCTCGTGAAGTGGATTATCAATAAAGTTGCAATTCGTTGTCGCCGGGTCTGCCATGAACCTCGAACTATGAAAGGTACGAATCGTTTCCGAATGCGCTAAGCCGGGTGCCACCACCTTCCTGCCACCGGAATAACCTGCCATGAAATGAGGTTCCACTAGGCCCGTAGCGATGCGTAAGTCAGCCTCCACAAACCTTCGGTTAATTCGCACTATCATGCCCCTCGTTGGGGTTTGTCCAAGCGTTACATGATCGTCGTCACTTTCAGCATCATGGTTAACCACTTGGATATTCTTGATAATCCAAGGGTCACCGATCAGTTCTTCCAATTCTTTGCCAACATTGGGCCGGTGCAAACCAGTCGCGACAACAATCGTAATTCGGTCCGCATCAATTCCAGACCGTTGCAGAGTGTTGATGATTGGTCTTAACAATAGAGAATTGGGTACCGGACGCGTAATATCACAAATTGCGATGCAGACATTACGTGCATCAATGGCAAGATCGCTTAAACATGCAGAACTGACGGGTGACTTTAACGCCTTTTCTACCGCTTGGTTTGGGTTGTCCACCGTCAACATCGCAGGCTTTCGAATCTCCACCCAATCGCGGCCCTCAGGTATCTGAACACGCCTCACATCCTTGCCATAGCGAATATCTACGGAAACCATCTTCCTCTCCAAAGTAGGTGCAGAGACTTGACCCAAGTCAGCCTGTCTTCCCTCAACCCAAAAGCTAACAAGCACCTCACTGAAGGTCAAAGCACAGGTTCATTGCTACAAGCACAGGTTCATTGCTGCAAGCACAGGTTCATGGCTGCAAGCACAGGCTAACCTCTCAATCCAATGCATTCGCCTGAATGGTCACCGTGGATAAATAAGGTATCCACAGAAGGCCCCCCCATTCACCAACACCCTTCTAACAGGGGAAGGTTCCCAACACCCCGCACCTACCTAAGGCCAAGCAACATTTCGCAACCAACGTTATCGACAAAAACATAATGCCTGATCAGCAAACCCATTCAGCGGTCGAATCGAAATAACGCAAAACCCCAACTCTGTTCATGACGACAAACAATCCACTGATCTCTGGCGTGCCTCGTGATCCGTTCTTCCCATCGCAACCCTAACCAGGAGGTGGTGTACTAAAATCCGTTGCATCAACGAATACAGCCTGACACCACGATTCAATTCAACAGCAATCCACAGAATTTCTATGGGACCATTTTTGCACGCTTTCGATGGGCAAAGAGGATGCAGCAAACAGCCCAAAACCCAGAATACCCCCCAAATAAAAGGGGCCAATTCCCGGGTAACCTCGAATTAACTTCAGTGGAACGAGTTGTGGGGATGGATGCCATCAATAATACTTTAAAGCCTGAATTTAAAGCATTAATCACAATCCCTAGGGTGTCAGAAAACATGAAGTACCAATCACTCGTGCTGGCGATGCTGCTTGCGTCAACTGCGACCGCAGAGCCAGCCGTTAATACCTTGACCGAGTCAGAGAAAAAAAGCGGATGGAAACTGCTGTTTGATGGTGAAACCACCGATGGCTGGCGGAATTACAAACGCGATTCAATCTCGGACGGATGGCGAGTCGTCGACGGCGCGATCACCCGAGTAGGCAAGGGTGCAGGGGACATCGTCAGTGCGAAGCAATACGACGCATTTGAATTATCCCTCGAATATCAAATTAGCAAAGCTGGAAACAGCGGAGTCATGTTCCATGTGCATGAGAACGCGAACTCCCCATGGCACACGGGTCCCGAAATTCAAGTTCAGGATAACGTGGATGGGCATGATCCACAGAAGTCAGGTTGGTTGTACCAACTCTATAAGCCGGGAAACGATCAAAGCGGCAATACCATCGACTCGACAAGGCCAGCCGGTGAATGGAATGAGCTCTACATTCGCATTAATGGAAACGACTGCGAAGTTTGCATGAATGGCGTTCGCTATTACCACTTCAAATTGGGTGATAAGAACTGGGAACAAAAAGTATCAGCCAGCAAGTTCACGAAGTTTGATGACTTTGGCAATACTGGCTCTGGTCATATTTGCCTGCAAGATCACGGTAATAAAGTTGCTTATCGGAACATTAAAGTTCGCGAGTTCGCCGAGGATGGGTCAGTACCGCAGCCGATCGACGGCAAATTGGACCTGACAGCGGATGTAGCATTTCCAAATTTGAAATGGGAAAACTGGGAACCCGTCAATGATTCCGGTCAGCTTCGTCCACTGCGTCTGATGGAATTAACCCCCGCTCGAGACGGTTCGCAGCGACTATTTGCTGCATCCCAATACGGCGCGATTTGGTGCTTCGAAAACCGGGATGATGTGGAAACATCACACCTTGTCCTCGATTTGCGCGAGCAGGTGAAAGATTGGAAAAATCGCGGCTCTAACGAAGAGGGTTTACTCGGCCTTGCCTTGCACCCTGAATTTAAAAAGAACGGTCAATTATTTGTCTACTATTCTCACCCGACCGACAAAAAATCAGTGATCGCCCGCTACACCATTTCGAAGGAAGACGCGAACCGAGTCGATCCCAAAAGCGGCAAAATCGTAATGGAAATTGATCAACCGTTTCAAAATCACAATGGTGGTGTGATTGAGTTTGGACCAGACGGGTACCTCTATATAGGCCTCGGTGATGGTGGTTTTCGAAACGACCCTACGGCTAGCGGGCAAAACCTTTCCAGCTTGCTTGGCTCAATTCTACGAATTGACGTTGATCAGACCACGGGCAAACGCGCCTACGGCATTCCCTCGGACAACCCCTTCGTCAGCCACCAAGGCGCCCGTCCAGAGATCTACGCATTCGGACTTCGCAACCCATGGCGCATGGCCTTCGACTCACAGTCGGGGCGACTCTGGGTTGGTGACGTCGGTCAAGAGCTTTGGGAAGAGGTCAACGTGATAACGAAAGGCGGCAACTATGGCTGGAGTAATCGCGAAGGCAGCCACCCCTTCGGTAACCGACCCTCGGTCGAAGGTGTCAGCACCCCCATTGAACCTGTCTTCGAATATGACCATAGGATCGGTAAATCCATCACCGGTGGTCGTGTTTACCAGAGCAAGCGTGTTGAGTCACTGACCGGAAAATATCTGTATGCTGATTATGTCACAGGAAAAATCTGGGCGCTCAGCTATAACCCTGAAACAGGTAAGGCCACCAGGAATGAGCAGGTGATCCCTGACAGTATTCCCGTGGTTGCCTTTGGTGAGGACCAAAAAGGAGAAGTTTTCTACCTAACGGAGAGTTCACGGGGCGAATGCATCTACCGCTTCAACAAGCAGTAACCATACCGCTTGGCGATTACCTTTCACGCTTCCCTTCGGTACACCCCAGCAGTAAGCGTGTGCTTGGGTTTTGTCAGAACACCTGATTGCAATCCTGCGTTCTGAATACGACGCGAGTGGCTCCAGCGAGCCACTCGCTTTTTCGTTGCTCTGATATCAGGCTATCGGAGTGAACTTAAAATCAATGATGCCCACCTTGGCCAACAGACAATGCATCGATGAGTCCTTATCTGCAGATGCCGCTACCGGGTGGAATCAGACATTGCGGTCGGTTACGCCGCAGTACTGCGAAACCTTAACACTGCGGTCTGCCTAAGAACAAACTCTAGGCCCCTCCAGTGAAACGCCTTCGGATCATCATGACCCAAACCTGGCGGATCGTTATGCAGCATTTTATGGCGACGAGCGGTGAACTCACTACCGTCTCTGGGTCGCACCAAACAAACTGATATCCAACAATCACTACCCACGCGCAACGGAAACAGGAGGGCTTCCTTTGGGCGTCCCGATCAATTCACGTCGTCCTGACGAATGCAATACAACTTACTTTTGCTTCTTAGAATAAGATCATTGCCGACCACGGCAGGTGATGCCATGAACCCATCACCTAATTTCGTTTCCGAAACCAGCTCAAAGGTTTTACCGGGCTTAAAAACAACGATGTCGCCACCAATGCTGAAGCAATAAACCAGGCCGTTGGCAAAGATAGGAGAGGCCGCATACTTCCCACCCAAACGCTCCTGCCAAACCATTTCGCCAGTGACCGTGTCTCGACACGAAAGAACACCATCGTCACTATTCATGTAAAGCAGTCCATCGACAATCATCGCGGACGACTTCTTTGAAACGGCCCGCTCCGCTGACCAACCAATCTTGGACCCAGTCACGTCGCCAAGGCCAGTTGGGCTTACTGCAACCATGGCACCCATTCCGTTGATGATGTAAACCAGACCCGAATCAAAAATAGGTCTCGCGGATGCATTCATGCCCGCGTGGTAAACTTTCCAAATTGCATCGCCATTACTTGGATCGTAAGCAATCGTGGCAATCGCGCTGGGGCAAATTAATTGATATTCCCCATCAACCTTAATTACGGTTGCCGTACCGTATGCTTTCTTGAGGTCACCATTTTCAGTCCCATATTCGATCTCGCGATCTCTTTTCCAAAGCGTTTTTCCTGTCTGGCTATCAAAGGCAACGACATATTGGACATCGAAACCGTCATAAGCGACGAACAGTTTCCCGTCATGAAGAATGGGTGATGAAGCGGGGCCGCGGTGATGATCGCACTCAAAATCACGACGTTCCCAAATCGTCTCACCAGACTGTGAATCGAGGCAGGCGGTTAAATAGCTCCCGAAATGCACATAAACACGTCCCTCCTCAATAACTGGCGTCGGCGACGCATAGCTGTTCATTGGATGACAAAATGCTGGCTCGGAATTCTCCACCAAGGTTCTGTGATGAATCACTGAACCGGTTTTCCTACTAAGACAAAGCACCGACATCTCGGTCCCGTCTTCTTTCGCTGTTGTCAACCAAATCTGGTCACCTAACACTACTGGCGAAGACCAACCTTTGCCCGGTATCGCTGACTGCCAAACAACCAAATCTTCACTCACTTCCGAGGGAAGAATCGAACCATTTGCGTGCCCGTCTCCTTTCGGACCGCGAAACTCTGGCCAAGATTCCGCCCCGACCGACACGGAAGAAATGAACGAACCGGCTAAAACAGTTAGCATTAGAATCCAAGAGTACCTACGCATCACGTGCCCTTCTTACTCAGCCCTTACCTAATAAAAACCATTTCTCAGTTCACCAGCCGCGTCACCAATGATTGACCTAGGCAATCATCGTCTACACACACAGGATCCTGAACGCCGTCAGTCTAGTACGAACCAACGCCGGTGTCGCTCTCTCAGCAGAGAAAATGCGACAAGGCAGGTTCCAATGCACAAAAACCAACTAGCTTTCCGAGCTTGCGAGACACCACAAAGACGGGATTACGCAAATCGCCGCGGTCGTTAAAAAAACACAGTTGCCAACCCTCCAAGCAAAGCAGCAAGCCTCACGCAGCCAAATCTAACGCGGCCAAATCTAACGCAGCCAAACCTTCTTTCAATCCAAGGGGCTAATCTTCTCTCCCATCCAGATTTTCACTCTGACTGTCCCCAGCTCTCTTAGGCGCTGTTCACTGCCTCGCCCGCAAATTGATACCTAATCGAATCAAACGGAACGAACACGTCCTCTCATTCTCAGCGTGAATGACGCCACGCCCGAGTTTTTGCCGCAAAGAACGCTGCTCAACCTTTTCTTAAAACTCGCCCACAACCGTTTCGCCGAATTCGAGCGGCGATCAAAATAGAGAATGCCGAACTCAGAATTCGGGCTGCAAACCTCAGTCCCATTGGTGCAATCGGTGACCCACGTCATCGCCTGCTATTTCTGGCGTTTTGCTATTCCAAGTTCACCTAGCTTGGCGGCGATCTCCTTCCCATGGGTCGTCGTCTTGACGGAGCGATCGATGTGAATCACCACTCCGTCCTTATCCACATAGTAAGTCCAGCGGTTGGTGAATCCTCGCCCATTAAGACAACCCAACGCTTTCGATAGTTTTTTTTCCGGATCACTCAAGATTGGGTAATCCAAGTCCAGGCTTTCTGCAAAATCAGCGTTTTTCTTTTCGCCGTCAACACTAGCGGTAAAATAAGCAACGTCAAACTGACGCAAATCCTCACCAAATTCCCGCATCGACTTACATTCCTTCGTGCAGCCGCCGGTAAAAGCCTTGGGAAACCAAGCAATCACATAGGCCTGCTTGCCTCGAAGTGAACTTCCCTTGTAGGTATCGCCGTCGCTTCCAATCAATTCAAAGTCAGGCATCGCATCTCCAACACTTACCTCAGCGGTAACAAGTGTGGGAGTGACAAACCAGAGAACCCAGGTGCATATCTGACAAACGCGCCGACGAAACATAAAATCACCTTTCAGCGTAATGTGGACTCGAAAATTGGATGATCCGATCGCAAAACGCGGCTTAAGACAACCCACCCAAGTATCCGATACTCTGTTGGATACTTTTCAACGGGTGAGGCGAATGATCCTGCTCAACGTGACAATGATCCACATTGGCCTCCATGGCGGCCGAGATGATTGGAATCATGTCAATTTTACCATCTCCCAGTTCCTCAAATGCTTCTTGGGGAACCGACCCGAAATTGGGTGTCTCAACCGAAGCATTCAAATCCTTCAAATGCAACTGAGACACACGATTCTTTAATGATCGGAGCAGCGTCGCGGCGTCGCGCCCACCCACCACAACCCAGAAAACATCGACCTCAAATTTCATATCCGGCGAGAAGCGTTCCATCATGATGTCATAGCCGCATTTGCCACCCTTCTTGGGTTCAAACTCAAAGGCGTGATTATGGTACGCGAGTTGAATCCCCGACTTTTTCGCTTTCTCTGCTGCATCGTTGAAGCGGTCACAAAGCTGACGATAATCATCGAGAGTTTCCCGAACCTCACCTTGCAAATAAGGAATGACCAAGTGGGACAGTCCATGCTGATTGGCCGATTCAAGAATCACGTCAAATGAGGGTACATCCTTACGAGTCGGATCTACCACCGAATCCCATGCGAAGTGAGTCGAGTTGACCTCCATCCCACAAGCCTTTGCCTCTTGGATCATCTCTTCAGCATTAGGGAATCCGTAAGGTTCCACCTGTTTGTAGCCGGCATCAGCCACAGCGCGAATCGTACCCTTTACATCCGATCCGATCTGATTTCTTAAGGTGTAAAGTTGTATTCCAATTTGCGAACGGTACCTCTCGATTGCCTTATCGGCAGCTGGTTCCTTTCCAGTCGCCCCTTCGGCAATGCGATCCAGAGCGCGGAGATACTTAGTCTTTGCGCCCGCCAGGAAAGCTGTTAGCCCAATCCCGGAGTTTAAAAATTGTCGCCGCATCATGTTGTCACCTCAAAAAATCGATCTAGATTCAAAGAAAAGCCTGCACGGGTTCTCGGAAAGTATACCAAACAACGGATTGGTCTCAGCCCGTCTCTCTTTTCAGGTAACACCAACTCTCTTATCAACCCTTGCATTCCAGTGTAAAACGGGATTAAAAATCCAGCAAACCACAAAGCGCGTATTCATGTTGCTGCCCCCCGGAATAATAACAGGCCGTTTCTTATCGACAAAATCGGTCTCTTTTTCAATTCGTTGCCGACTTATCCTTGGTCGGCAAGGTCAAAATCCTTCGTAGACCGAATTCAACCTATTCGATGCACTGTTAGAATTTATCCTCACTGCCAGTTGGGAACTCGAAAGTCATTTCACGTCACTCGAGATAACATCTGTACACCCAACACGATTCAATCAAACGGATTGATCCCGACCCGATGCGTTTTGGGGAGGGCGGGGACGCAGTCAATGAAACAAAATAGTTCGTGCACCAACTAAAACGGTCACACCATACTGAGGGCACCGTGCCAGGAAATCGAAAACTTTCGTTCCCACATCACACACTCGAACCCGGCGAAACCCAGGGAACCGTCCAACGTATCCATGCAAGTCTGGATAATCATGCCTCCCCTGACGCCGCGAACAGAATTCAAAAAAACTTTCGCAACCAGAAGACTGCGGTCATTCTTCTAATCCACGGAACATTTGTCGGGGATGATCTTTCCGGTGCCTTTCGGCAGATATCACGAATTGCGCCGGCAATTGGAAATCGTCTTCGTGATATTGCCAAAGTCGGATCCGATCAGGTTCTCGGCGAACGCGGAAATTTCACCTCCAAATACGCCAACGCATTGGAAACCTACCTCAACCCAATCAATCAACCCGATCCTTTGAAGTCAGCTATCGAAGTAAAACGATTCCTATGGTCCGGCGAAAATCACCACCTCGGTCGACTTGACGGTGTCATGAGACTGACTAATGAACTGCACAGCATTTCGAGCCGCCTGAAAAACGATGCCCGAGTCCTAGCTATCGCACACAGCCATGGTGGAAATCTTCTAGCTTTGCTGTCACTAATCGCAAATGCGACCGACCAACAGAAAACCATTTTCTTTCGCCTTCTTGGACAGGCATACCGCCCAACATCAGATGGGCCACCAATCCCTAAAAACGAATCGTCCCTAGGCCCCGGAAACCGCTCCGCTAACCCTCCCGAGTGGGAACGAGCTCAACAGCTTCTCCTTTCACCCAATGCACTGCCAAAGCTTGACATCGTCACACTCGGAACGCCCCTTCGTTATCGCTGGAATCTGCGTCCAACCGAACGTCTACTGCATTTAATACACCATCGTGTAATCGATAAGGACCAACCGCTTATCGCCAGAATCCCTCGATCCCCAGAGGATCTACGAAGTGCAAGCTCTGGTGATTTCATCCAGCAGTTGGGGATCGGTGGATCTGATTTTCGCCCCCCCTTCTTCGCAGTGCGAGAGCGAATCCTCAACGCCAAGCTGGCGCGTATTTTTGAGTCCACAGTACGACGACGTGACTACCCGCAAAAACTCAGGCAAGGAAGGAGAGTCTCCAGCGATGGTTCCACACTACTAATCGATTACTCAGTGGAACAAAATAGTCAGGCTGAACGATTACTCGGGCACGGGGTCTATACCGACCCACAATGGATCCCCATGCATATGAATTTGGTAACAGAACACTTTGCAAACAATGTGTGCGATCCACGCAAGCACTAACGTAGCCCGCGGGTAAATCGGACCTCAAATCAACCACAGCAATGAGTCGCGCAGAACAATTTCTAACTCAGTCGTACGCAGCGTTCGCAACTTCCTACCTGACGCGCCAGCGAGAGATCCAAACGCTTTCTTTCCATCGGGCGTTGCCCGTCTTCTTTCCGAGTCTTGACCGAAGAGTGAGCATCTGCGCCGAAGAAAAACGCATGACTTGGCTGGTCGAGTACCCGCATTCGAAAGACGGAAGAAAAACCGCCTCTAAGACATTATCTCGCGATCCCCAACACTAAGTCACACTTCAGACGAACATTGTTCAACAAACTCATCCATTTGATAAGGGCTTGGCGAAATCTTCTAATTTGATTTCCGTGGCAAGCTTCTCTCTAAAAATCTTGCTATTGTGCCGAATATCGACTGGCAAAGGTTCATCACGAATTCCGATTCGTTCGAGGCGTCGTGTCAGTGGATTTCGCTTGGCGAGGTTTTGCAATTCGCCCTCGATAGCTCGTCGCTCTTCAGTCGACCTCGGTTGAAACTCAGGAAAAAGCTCCACCAAAATTACCGGGATCTGATCCCCAGCAGAGCCGAGCCCAATTAATGCACTTCGATAAACCTTGGGATGAGCATTAAAAACGGCTTCACACGGGACAGTGTATAACACGCGATTTTGACAAACGACTCGGTGTGCTTTGCGGCCACAGAACCAGAACCGGTCGCGTTGATCAAGGTACCCAACATCCCCCATCCGATGCCAAATCCGATCTTGATCCTTCACCTTGTGAACGGCATTTTGATCAGCACGCACCACATACTGCTCGGTTACCATCGGGCCGCTAACCATCAGTTCACCGATTTTGCCTCTCGAGAGTTCATTGGTTTCAGAGATATCACCCAGCGGACCATCAACAATTTCGATCACCTTCCATTCCACCCCTTCAAACCGACTTCCCACACAGGTTCCTTTTCCTTTTTCAGCAGCCGGTCCTGTCTCCGCAATAATCTCACGCGACTCGATGGAAGCAATCGGCAGGGCTTCGGTGGATCCGTAAGGCGTAACGATCATTGCCTCTGGGTCAATTAATGCACGTAGGCTTTTCAGCGTGCTGGCAGGAACGGGGGCACCCGCGGAGAGAACTCGTTTCAAGGTAGGAAATGGCCGCTTTGTCTGATTCTCTTCGCACCAACGGACAACTCGATTCCATAATGCGGGCGAACCAAATGCCTGATCGACCTCCCATTGTGTGGCGGCTTCCATCAGTCGCTTCGGATTAACGGAGGCTGGCCGCGTTGGATCCATGTCGGGGATAATTGTTGTCACCCCCATGACCGCATCAAAAAGGCCAAAAAGTGGGAAACAAGCTAGGTCCTTGGATCCTCGATGAATATCGTACCGTTCTCGGATTCTATCAATCTGCGCATGAAAGGTGCCGTGCGTGTAAAGGACGCCTTTCGGGGGCCCGGTACTACCGGTGGTGAAGATCACTGCGGCCGGGTCGGTGCGTTCTCGAGCAATCGGTTCGCAAGTATTCTCTACCCGCCCGCCACGAGCGATGATCTGGGAAAGCGTCTTACCACCCCAAAACCATCGACGCCCTGTCGTGACATTCCAAATCGCCTTGGGAAACCGTCCACGAAGCATGCAGCGGGTCGCCTGAGCCTTGGGAATTCCAACGAAACCATCTGGTTCACTATCACTCAAGCACTTAATCAGGTGCTTACGTCCCATACCCGGATCAATAAGGACAACAACGACACCAGCTTTCAAGAGACCGAAAACTAATTCTATAAATTGACCACCGAACGGTACGAGCATCACCAGCCGCATTCCCGGCTTCACTCCCCAATCCAACAGGCCCTTCGCAATCTCGTCGCTTCGCCGATCAAGCGATTGAAAGGTTGAAACGCTGTAACTTCTCGTTCCATCCTCACGGACCGGGCCATCGGGCTGGGCGACAGCCACGGCACTCGGCATCAGAGAGGCCACCACTTTCAGACGACCCGCGATGTTCTGCCCCAATTCAGTTGCCACTAGCGTGCTCCAACATTGGAATTCTGGGCAGCGGATTTTAGAAGGCCAACGATCTTTTCCGCGATTGGCTCCTCAACCACTCTCTGTGCGCCCTTCCAGCCAGGTATCGCATTCACTTCGATCACGCAACCTTCATCTCGTTCGCCCTCGAGCATGTCGACGGCAGCATAGGTCAAACCCAACGACCTGCATATCACGGTGGCCATCTCATGCTGAGCTAAATCTACTCCAATTCTTTCGCTAACTGCACCGCCAGATACATTCGTCCGAAAATCAGAATCATTTCGTCTTCGAATGGCGATCACTTCCTCACCAATGACCAAGTAACGAATATCACGACCACCGGGTGGCACGAAACGTTGCACGTAAAAAACAGCCGAAAGTTGGTCCAGAGCCGAGAAAGCGTACCAGGCCAGTTCGGAATCCCTCAGACGCATCACCCCGCGACCCTCACCGCCAAAGATTGGTTTCACCACACAATCCCCACCCATGCTTTCGAACGCCTCCATCGCATCGGACCGGTTTTGTGCGACGTGAGTTTCTGGAACAGGGTACCCCAATTGTGAAACACGACTCAGCGTTGCGAACTTATCGATCGCAAGCTCGAGAGACCTTGGATTATTGACCACCGGAGGAAAAAAACCCATCTGACCGCTCGTTTCAACAGACACCACAGGCTCAGACGAGCCACGATCCTTAGCACTCCATCGTGCCGCTGCCCCAAGGCCACTGCCCGCCCGACACGGCTCAGCTGCACGATGTTGCGACTCGTGCATCATTGCTAACCGAAACGTGATCTGCTCCAACGAGCCCGCTGGCATGGTGCGTGCGAGGACCACGTCAAAATCCTTCATCTCGCCAGCTTCGCATCGCATCCCCAAACCGTCGGGTTCAACCGTTGCTTGAAGCGACTCGTAACTGCTTGCATGAAAGTCGCACCCGAGCCGACCACTAGCTCGCCGAAGTTCAGACGCATGCCAACCTTCCCCAGCACCCAAGCATAAAATCCGGTGATTACTCATGTGAGGAATGACTCTCTTAACACTTTGGCTTCAAATCGCCCGGCCGTCCAAGTCCTGCCACTTCTCAGGTTATGAATCGTTACCACAGCGGGACTGAACAACAGGGGATCAACACGATAGAAATCGTATTGGTAATCCTTGAATACCTTTGCAAAAGGCCGCCCGTGATCCGTCGAAGAACAACTTGGAACCTTCTCGATTACGTCAGCGACCGCATCGTCATCATGGTCTACCCAAAGTGAGACATTCGCGCCATAGAGCATCGCATCATTGGTTCGCCCAATTCCCCCGACCACATCCCCACGCTTTGCAGGCGGTGGAAGTGGCGCCAAGCCAGTGGCTGAGACAATCGTTTTGACATCAAATTTCAACTCGTGCAACTTATGCATCGCAGTTTCAACACTCCTGGCGACAACTTGAACACTGCCCGCAACGGAAGTGCTCGGAGCGACCGCGATTCGTAATTGCCCGACCTCTAAACCACAATCTTCCGCAATGCTTTTGACAGCGGCGTTGGTCGGCAGCGTCTCCGATTCCAAGACACCAACCACTGGTTGAACGGCCTCCAGGAGATCCAAATCCGTCAAAACAGCTTCGCGTCCACGAACCATCCGCATCGGTCCGCTGCCCATCGCAAAATAATCATCGGCCTTCACAGGCCAACCAGCGTATTGACACCCCAGGCAGGCTAACAGGGGTTGGTCGGTTTGAACAAAAACAGCCTGTCCAACAACGAATTCAGAACGATCAACCGGAACCAATTGAACCGAAGAAAGCCCCCCCATGCACAAGTCAGCTAAACCAATTCCAATCCCAAGACCTCCATGACATGCAACACCCGCATCAATAACTTTTGCACCCTCAATCTGCTCAGCACGCCCACCCAGTGAAGCAATCCGCTGAAATAGTTCGTCAAATCGGTTGCATGTGATTGAATTAGTCATGCCAAAATATTGGTAGAAATATTGTCAAATGTCTAGCGGTCTTAGAATCAGAGCGGGTCGAAATCCCGTCCTGAGCAATCAAAAGCTCCATCAACGGGCAATCGGAACGCACCCTCCCGGGGACGCACGGCATTCCGAGGTAAACCAGAGAACCCATGGCGGTTCTTTCCATCGTCAGCGTGCTCACGGGGGCCCCCTATCAGGCTGCAACCCGTTCTCAACCCAAAGCCTCTGGACCATCTTCACGAGACAGGAACACTGGGTTGCCAAAAAGACGAGCTGCATCAACCTTTTGCGCAATGCTCTGCACCCAGAACGCATTGCTCCCCACCCAGATCGCATTGCTCTGCACCCAGATCGCATTGCTCTAAACCCTGTTCGCAATGCTCTAAACCGTGTTCGCAATGCTCCGAAACCCTGTTTGCAATACTCACCACCCAGATCGCCATTTTGGAACCTAGCCCGAAAGAATCCGGGAGCGAGCACGACTTTTCAACGCCCACCAGCAAAACCCATCTTCCCGAATCCACCCGGCAACACCCGCCGAACCACTTCCGCCCCCTGCCATTTGTCACAGAAATCGATCATTCTTAAGGAGTACCCTTGTGACTCACTCGGCTCATGCCAGTGAGAGTCAGAGCCAGCCGAAAGTTGGCTGCAAAGACCCCGAAACGCTACGTTAAATCAACATGCAACTAAGCATCATCCAGTACCCCCATCCAACCCTTCGCGTACGCAGTAAACCAATCCGCAGAGTCGATAAACAACTGCGAATGCTTGTCGAGCAAATGCTCGAACTGATGTATGCCGCTGAGGGCGTGGGGCTTGCCGCTAATCAGGTCAACCTTCCGATACGCTTATTCGTCGCCAACGCCGCAGGAAATCGCGAAGAGGGCGAAGAGCTAGTGATTATCAATCCCGAAATACAATTTCCAAAAGGTAACGAAACGGCGCAAGAAGGTTGCCTCAGCCTGCCAGGTATCTACGGCAACGTTAAACGTCCAAAGTCCATTAAATTGAGTGCCTACGATCTGGATGGAAATTCAATTGACTGCGAGGTGGATGGATTCTTGGCTCGTGTGATTCAGCATGAGAACGATCATCTTAACGGCGTTCTATTTTTCGACAGAATGTCAGATGAGAGCCGGCGGGACTTGGATGATCGGATTGCAGAGATGGAAACGGTCTATCGAAGCAAGCAGGCAACCGGTGGAATTGAAGCAGACCCACAACTGATTGCAGAACTTGACCAATGGTACAATCTTTACTGCTAAGTCAACTAATTCACAAATGCCCCGAATACTCCGGTTAAGGACGACTGCATGCGACTTATCTTGATGGGCACCGGCCCCTTCGCTGTCCCCTCTTTTGAAGCATTACGTAATGATGGTCACCAGATTAGCGTCGTCGTCACACGTCCACTTCCAACGATAAAAAGTCGCAAAGGTCCGCCTCCGGAACCTGTGCGTGACTGGGCCGATCAATACCAATTGCCCATCATCTCACCCGACAGCATTAATTCCGCATCTTCGATCAAATCCATCAAAGACATTCACCCCGACTTACTGGTGGTCTGCGACTATGGGCAAATCCTCAGCTCCGAATCCCTTGAGACAAGTTCCTTTGGCGGAATCAACTTGCATGGATCGCTTCTACCCAAATACCGGGGTGCTGCACCAGTACAACGCGCACTCCTCTCAGGCGATACCACCACCGGTGTGTCCGTCATTCACATGACACCACGCCTCGATGGTGGCCCGATCCTTGCAAGTGCATCCACCACCATCGGTCCAACCGAAACCTCTGGGCAACTGGAAAAGCGATTGTCCGAAATCGGAATCCAACCCACGCTCGAGGCGGTTGCGAAGCTGGATAACTGGGACAAAGTTTCGTCAATTGGTGTTCCACAAGATGCGACGCAGGTTACCAAAGCGCCAAGGCTGTCGAAAAAAGAAGCAGCAATCAACTGGAACTCTACGACGCGTTTTGTTGACTGTTTTGTCCGTGGCATGCAACCATGGCCCATCGCTTTTTGCCATTTGCCGATGCCAAATAACAAACCGCCCCTCAGGATTGCAATTAAGAAAGTGTCGGCTATCCAGCGAAATGAGCCGACAGCCGAGGTGCACAACGGCTCAGAACCTGAGTTAGTACCCCAAGATCATCACGCTCCGGGAACCATCCTCTCCAGCGAGCGTATGATCGTAAGCACCCGCGACGGAAGCCTCGAAATCGTCACGATTCAACCCGCTGGTAAACGCGAGATGACAGGCGAAGAATTCATGCGAGGTTATCAGCCACCACCGGGTACGGTCCTGCAGTGATCGCGAGGGATTCGCTCCCATTGGGTGACCTCACGGCAAAAATCTTTCTCGACAAGATGGTTCCATCGGACCGGATAATGAAGAATCTATCTACGTTATTTCTCTGGCGATTCACGTCCTTGCTAGGAATTTTGGCCTGCACGCTCCATGGTCTAGATGGCAAAGAACCATCGCTGCACCTTTCCCAGCAGCCGTTACCGGCCCATCAGGCGGCGGCCTCAATGAGCTTGCCCGACGGATTCAGATCGACGCTGTTTGCCGGCGAACCAGAGGTAAAGCAACCTATCAGCTTTTGCATTGATGATCGAAACCGACTCTGGGTTGCCGAAGCCTATAACTACCCGAATCATGGGGAAACCCCCGGGGATCGTATCATCATCCTGGAAGATCACGATGGTGACGGCCGCCACGACCAACGGAAAGTCTTCTTTGATGGGCTGAACTATGTCAGCGGCATTGAAGTTGGTTTTGGTGGAGTTTGGGTGATGTCTCCCCCCGCGATGTATTTCATTCCCGACAGAAATCAAGATGATGAGCCTGACGCCGAACCACAAATCCTGTTGGATGGATTTGGCAACCACGCCAACGCCCACAATATGGCAAACGGTTTCGCATGGGGTCCCGATGGATGGCTTTACGCAACGCATGGTCGTACCAATTGGTCCATGATCGGCAGGCCGGGTGACAGCGAACAACAAAGACGTCGCTTCGATGGCGGTGTCTGGCGATATCATCCCCTTGAACATCGATGGGAATCCTACGCTGACGGTACAACCAACCCCTGGGGTATCGACTGGAATGATTTTGGGGATGCATTTGTCACCAACTGCGTCAATCCTCACCTCTTTCAGGTCATTCAGGGAGCGCATTACGAACCGTGGAGAGGTCGCTCCAGCAGCCAGTATGCCTACCAGAGGATCGGGACCATCGCCGACCATCTGCACTTTGTTGGCTTAAGTAACGTTCGGCAAGGACTGGGGAGTTCCCAAGAAGATCAAGCGGGCGGTGGCCATGCACACTGTGGCACCATGATCTACTTGGGCAACCATCTTCCGATGGAATTTCGTGGACGTCTCTTCACCAACAACATTCACGGAAGACGAATAAATCAAGACCACCTTTCCAGAAAGGGATCCGGATATACCGCCTCCCACGAAACCGACCTGATGCGCAGTGCTGACCCTTGGTTCATGGGCGTGACTTTGGCTTATGGCGCCAACGGAGAAATCTATGTCAGCGACTGGTCCGATACCGGAGAATGCCACAGTGTGAGGGATACAAAACGTGATACCGGGCGATTGTATCGAATCAGCTACCTACAGACACAATTTCAACAGCCAAACCTCCGCGCCTGCGATGAACTGGAACTTGCGGAACACCAACTCAATGACAACGAGTGGTATGTCAGACATTCACGCAGACTTCTTCAGGAAAAAGCTGCCAATGGTGATGATCTGACAATGGTCAAGGCGAGACTCCATCAACAGCTCGAATCCACTTTACCAATACCAAAACGCCTCCGCGCCCTCTGGACACTACACGTGATCGATGGCCTGACAGAGGATAACCTTCATCATCTACTAACGGACAGCAATGAATCGATCAGATCATGGGCAGTGACTCTCGTCTCTGAAAACAAAAAAATCAACCCTGATACGTCAGCATCGCTCCGGCAATTGGCCTCAACCGGCGACTCCCCAAAAGTACGGCTGGCCATCGCATCAGCTGCGCAGCGATTACCAAATAAGACACGATGGAATCTTGTCACCGCATTGGCAGCGCGCACCGAAGACCATGGTGACCAAAATTTACCTTTGATGACATGGTACGCTATCGAACCCCTCATCCAAGATGATCCGGATCGTTATGTCCAATTATCATTAGAAACCACGTCGCCTTTTCTTAGGAAAAACATGGCGAGAAGAATCGCGGAACATGAGGACAACCGAATCCTTATCGATCAATTATTCCACGGCTTCCTGACTCGCGATAACCGACTTGGCGTCAAGCAACTTCTTGAAGGGTTGATCGAAGGACTCACGACCCAAATGAGTTACAGCAACTTGACTCACTGGACGGAATTCTATTCGACCATTCGCGAGTCAACGACGGAAGATACGGTTCAACTCATCCATCGTCTCGCGTTCCAACTCGGTGATCGGAACGCTGCTCGTGTCTTAGCGGGTCTAGCCACCGACAACAGTCGGACACTCCAGGAAAGACGATCAGCTCTCAAAGCTCTGGGGGATCGGCAAATTGAGGGATTTGATTTGTCACTCATCCAATTATTGCAACAACCCGACTTGCGTGACTTGGCTATCTCCGGTTTATCAAAATACAACACCCGCAAGGTTCAGCGCGCCATCCTCGACGGATTCCATTCCTTTCGACCCATCGAAAAAAGCTTGGCGTTGAAGACCTTATGCACACACGAATCTGGGGCGATGGAAGTCATTCAAGACATCAAGTCAGGAAAAATGGCAGTGGATGACTTGGACGCCTCATCCATTAGACTCATGCGACAATACAGCAACCCAATCATTTCGAAAGAACTTGAGGCAAGATGGGGCACAGTGACGCAATCTGACTCCAGCCAATCAAAGCAGATTGAACTCTTCAAAAAAGTTCTGACACCCGCGACGATCCGTGATGCGAACCTTGTCAATGGACAGCGAATCTACTCCAAACGATGCTCAAACTGCCACACATTCTTTGGTCAGGGCGGTAAGTTAGGCCCGGATCTAACCGGTGCGCAACGGACCAATACCGCCTACCTGCTAGAAAATATTATCGCACCCCATTCAACGGTGCCAAACGCTTTCCTTCTGCAGATTATCCAAACCGTTGATGGCAGGTTGCTCTCGGGCATAGTCGAATCCCAGACGCCCGACTCCCTGACCCTTGTCAATGAGAACCAGCGTTCTGTGATTCCGGTCAATCAAATTGAGCAAAGGAAAACGACGAGGGAATCCATCATGCCTACAGGATTGATCAACGGCCTCAGCGAAAAGGAGGTGCGAGACCTAATCGCTTACCTGCAGCGCTAGTTTCCCGTTGCATCTTGAGACGCCAACCTATTTCACTCAGACGCAGCGATTAGAACAGGTTTTCAACACTCGGTAACGGAATGTTTCCACAGAAATTCGCAGGCCAGAGTATCCGCACGCCCCATCTTCGGTATCGCCTCATGATCAGCATTGAAGTGCTGTGCATGCAAATCACCTCTGTCGAAGTGAATACAGGAACACCGAAGTTAATTGCAAATAAGTCGTAAAGTCTCAATGGATCGTTTTTTACTGCGGATCGTTGCATAACAAGACAACACTCAACGACAGCTTTTGCATACCATGCGATTCTGGCCAGTCATCGCGGCGCTGCCAACCAAAACGTCCTCACGACCGGCAACCAGTATCCCACTTCAATCAACCGAAATGTGCTGAAACACTGGTAAGAGAATACCTTTCAGTCTCTGTCAATCAGAGTTGCAAAATCTACCCATTGGTTCATGCAATGCCGCTTTAGAAAAAAAGTTATTTATGGGACCGTGTATTTTCACCCAGTTTCTCTGCCGCGCCTTATCGATGCAAAATCCGACAGACGCCGAACAACCCCAAACGCTCGTAAACGGTTACACTAACACCAAGAACGTGCAAACCAACGTGGCAAATGTTGATCACCTCTAAGAAAACCCGATCGAGCTTCCATAGGCTTGGACGTTACCGCAATCCCGATCTGCCTGCCAATTGACCGAACCAAACTTCTAACCCCGTTACCCTGAAAACCCATGTTCCGTTTAGCTGACACGCCGATATTATTAGCACTGACCCTACTGGCAATCTTTGGAACACCCATCAGTAAGGCTGATGATCGGAGTCAAGAGAACCAAAAGCCCAACATCGTTTTAATCATCTCTGATGATCAGGCTTGGTCTGACTACAGCTTCATGGGCCATGAGACGATCCAGACTCCAAACCTCGATCGCCTTGCAAAAGAAAGCGTTCTTTTTCGACGGGGCTACGTTCCCACCTCTCTCTGTCGACCATCACTTGCAACCTTGCTTACAGGGCATTATGCCTCGACTCACGGAATCACTGGAAATGACCCATCGCCAAAACACTTTGACCGCGCGTCGGTTCATTACAAGCAAGCGTGCGCCGATTTGATCGCCAAAATCGACCGGTTCAAGACCGTACCGGCCCTACTGCAAGAACAGGGTTACCTAAGCCATCAGAGTGGAAAACTGTGGGAAGGAAGCTACAAGAACTCCGGTTTCACCCATGGAATGACGAGAGGGTTCCCAAATAATGGAGGCCGACATGGCGATGACGGCTTGAAAATTGGTCGCGAGGGTCTCGAGCCCATTGCAAACTTCCTGGACCTTGCCAAGCGTGATTCGAAGCCATTCTTCCTTTGGTACGCACCATTTTTACCCCACACTCCCCACAATCCTCCACAGCGCATTCTTGCCAAGTATCAAACCGCCGATAGACCAGTCTCAATTGCGAAGTATTACGCAATGTGCGATTGGTTTGATGAGACTTGTGGACAACTTGTGGACCTCGTGGAGAGACGAGAACTGGCAGAAAATACAATCTTTATCTACGTCACCGATAATGGATGGATTCAGGATCCGAAATCCCGAAAATACGCACCTCGCTCCAAGCAGTCTCCCAATGAGGGCGGAACACGAACTCCAATTTTCTTTCATTGGCCCAAAAAATTCAAAGCCAACGATCGCAACGACTTAGTAAGCAGCATTGATCTAGTGCCAACGATTCTGTCGCTAGCCCAAGCCGCGATACCCAGCGACCTTCCCGGTCTTGATCTCACTAACAACCTGCGCAGTGGCGATCCCATCGAGCGAAAGCAAATTTTCGGTGAGGGCTTTGCTCACGATATTGCTGACATAGACAAACCCGAAGCATCACTGCTGTACCGTTGGTGCATCGAAGGAAAATGGAAACTTCTGCTTACCTATGATGGTGAAGTTAATCGCTACGCTAGCTCACATCCACGCAACGTAAAAGTCCCGCAACTCTTTAATCTGACCGATGATCCAACCGAGCAAACCAATCTCGCAAATAGCCATCCCGAACTGGTCCAACGGCTCAGTAAAGCGATCGCAAATTGGTATCCCGTTCATGAGCGCAAAACCTTAACGGCAGCTCAATGACCGGTACTTGGACTGCTGAATCCCTTGCGGCCACATCAGGTCCATTGAAAAGAGAAGGAGCAATGCCAATAACTGCCAGTCGAACGTTCGAGGGCAGGGAACTCTGCCATCTGGATCCACTGACTGCATGCAATCACTTCTAACAAGGTACCAATAGGCACCTCAATGCCTAACAAAGGGCACTGGCGAAGCCCGGCAGCAAGTGAGACAAAACGAATCAAGCGTTCGGACTGACCGTGATGAAAATTCTTGGTCGTGGGAAAAACCTCACTGTCAAATCAGCCAATCTATCTGTTGGTTGATCACTTGGGATTCCATAATTCCCAACAACCAAATTCTAAGTTGCACGCTCCTGCTCAACCTAACTTGCTTCGCGTTATCCTCGAAACAGGCAAAGCAGAGTTAAGAGTCGATGAGAAAATCCGGTTCCCAGTGTGCGATCGATCAACCCTACACTGCCGGACACCGAGTTGATGAGTTTGAACGTGAGCGATCGCCCCAACAATCGGTGCTCTGACGCCAAAGACGTGAAACGTTCCCTAATCACTAATGGTGCGAGTTTTGCCAACAACATGAACGAGGCTAAACAGCCCCCAGCAACGGTCTTAATCTTCTTTGGGTAAGGTAGAAAGCCAAGGATTTCCCGAGTCATCATTGACTCAACAATCAACAGCAACTATCTGAACATTTCTCGCAAAGGCCGCCTTGAACAGACGGGGTATTCACGTAACGGTGTTCGTCCTATAACTCAAAACGCAGTCCTATCCGCACACAATCCAGCAAGTAGCCATGACCGCTAAGATCTTAGGTATCGGTTGCTGTGTTCCCAATGGCGCGATAGAGCAGCAAGAGAGCTCTGATTTTGCGATTCGGACGCTGAACGCCTCCGAGAAGATGCTTCGCCGCATCCAACTACTCTATCGTCGAACTGGGATCGAACGTCGTCACAGTGTCCTGATTAACTCGGATCCAAATTCCACCGATGGATTCCGGCGATTTTATCCTCAGGCCTCAAACGAATCCGATCGGGGACCTTCTACGGCGACCCGCATTGAACGCTATGCGAAAGAAGCACCCACGCTTGCTTTGGACGCAGCCACGCGTGCTTTAGACACCAGCGGCATTGCCCCCAGAAGCATCACCCACATCATCACCGTCAGTTGCACGGGATTCGATGCCCCTGGAATTGAAATTGCGCTCATTGACCGCCTCGGTTTACCTCGCACAACACAGCGCATCCAAGTGGGCTTCATGGGCTGTCACGCAGCGATTAATGCCTTGAGGGTAGCAAATGGGTTAGTCTCCGAAAACAAAGATTACCGCATTCTTATCTGCTCGGTTGAACTGTGCAGCCTTCATTACCAATACGGTAATGCATCAGATCATCTTGTCAGCAACGCATTATTTGCTGATGGTGCCGCAGCAATCGTCCTATCCAGTAGCGAGGATGCCAAAAGCCAAGACCCATCTCACGATGACCGCCATACTGACCAACCAACTGCAGGTTACCTGAAAGGAACTCAATCCTTTTTAATCGACAATTCGCGAGAACTGATGACATGGAAAATTGGAAACAACGGGTTTGAAATGTCCTTATCTGCGAAGGTTCCCTCACTCATCGAAGAAAATTTACCGCATTACATCGACACATTTCTCGAAAACCACAAAACGTGCCGCAAGTCGATCGGCGGATGGGCCGTGCATCCCGGTGGCACGCGTGTTCTTGGTGCAGTTGAAAAATCGATCGGACTAGACTCACAACAGCTTGCAATTTCTCGCGAGGTGCTGAAGAAAAACGGTAATATGTCCTCGGCAACGCTGCTGTTCATACTGAAATTATTTCAGGAACGCCAAGTTCCCAAACCCTGGGTTCTTCTGGGTTTTGGGCCCGGTCTGGAAATCGAGTCTGCATTGATCGACTGAGTTTTCTGTCAGGTGGTTTAAGCCATCCTCTCCACATTGGCTTTTGCACAAAACGATCAGCCGTTGCCAATCAAGATCGTGAAATTTCTTCCCACATCAGCATGGCGGAATAAGTTCGCACAAAAACATCATTGGCGTTTCTAGCCCTCAGCAACCTGCCTGACGAAATGCAAACGTACCGCGTCACACAACCATCCAGACTCATTCCCTTATTGCGATCACTTCGCCGCTATTGAACCACCCAAACAACTGCCCCGATTCTGTAACAACTAAGCCCTGGGCGCCAACTTTAATCAGTCGTTACCGCATCCTGCGTTAACACTTTGCAAGATGCACTAGAGCTGGGCATGACCTGATCCACCACGGCGGCTGCAATTCCATCACCCAAAACATTCACTACGGTTCGGAGCCGATCCAATAGCCAATCCACGCTCAGGATCAATCCGATCAACTCCACCGGTAAGCCGACAGCATTCAAGACGATTATCATGGTAACTAAGCCGCCCTCCGGTATTCCTGCGGCACCGATTGCAGCGAGTGTTGCTCCGACAACTACTACCATTTGCTGCCCAAGGCTTAAGTCGAAGCCTGCAACCTGGGCGATAAACATTGCTGCGACCGCCTCGTACAAGGCGGTTCCATCCATATTGATGGTGGCACCAATCGGCGCGGCAAACTGAGCTGAACGTTTCGATACACCCGCCTCTTCGATGCAACCTAACGTCACAGGCAAGGTGGCTGAGGAACTGGAGGTGGAGAAAGCGGTCAACAACGCCTTCAGCATTACCACTAGATAACGGTAAGGATTCCTTCGAACAATTAGCCAATATAGCAACGGCAAAACAATCAACGCGTGAATCGTTAACCCTATCGCCACAGCCAGAACATACCCGCTGACTTGCGATAGCTCCGTCGCCAGGTTCCCATCGGCTACCGCCTTCCCAAATCGACTTGCAACCAGACAAAAAATCCCAACCGGCGCGACCATCATGATCAGGCCAACCGCCTTCATCAAAGCCGCATTCAGTTGATGCACCAAAGGCACAATGATCGCGGCACCATCGCCCATCGTCGTTAACAAAGCACCAAAAAACAGGCAGAACACCACCAGCGGCAGTAACTGAGTCTTTGATGCAGCGAGAAACAGATTCTCGGGAACCACCATTAAAAGCAAGTTTTCTACGATCATTCCAAATCCGGCCGGCGATCCTGCCTCCGAGCTTAATTGCGGAAAAAGAGTTTCTACCTCGCTCCGGGGCAGAGCGGTTAGTTCCTGTAGCGAATTGCTCATCCGGACAGCACTCGCATCTGCTCCAGTGCCGGCCATCCTCATTTGGCTCTCCTCAACGGCGTCAACCCCGGGCTGAATAAGGTTCACCACTGCCAATCCGATCACAGCCGCCACCAAGGTTGTCAACAAGTAATAGCCAATCGCAACCAGCCCCGGCTTGCCAAGCTTTCTCACATCACCCATGCCCAACAAGCCACTGAGTACGGATGTACAAACCAGAGGTACAACGATCATCTTCAGTAACCGCAGAAAAATCTCACCGCCGGTCGACAACGATTGCGAAAATACCGGCAAAGCGATTGCGCACGCCAACGCCAAGATGATGGCTGTGAAAATCGCCGCCGTTAGGGAAGGCCGCTTGAATGACCGTGGAATCATCTCTCGCACTCCATCAAAGAATCGTGATGCAATCAAATAAACCGCCAGCTAGCTCTGCCACCAAGACACAAAGAATAGCGAATCAATTCGTGACTGCGCATTAGCCTTTTCGATGAAAACCTTGTCCCAACCCAAGAAACACAAACTCTCTCCCTCAGCTCCACCGACCTCGGAGACCGTCTTCGCTTACTTTGCCGGATAACGCATTGCACAAGCCGCATCTGAAAAACCTGTTTTTCTTGGCTCGATTCGCGGTGGTAGCAAAAGACGGGAGAATCGGAGAAAATCAGGATGTCCGTCGTAACCCCATTCCATCAAGCAACCCAAAATGACTTACAGCATCGTGGGCGTTATTGGTCACATCGATCATGGTAAAACATCGCTCGTTGCTGCTTTAACTGGTCAACAAACCGACACACATCCTGAGGAAAAAAAACGTGGGATAACCATCGACCTAGGCTTTGCCTCCTTCCGACACGGCGATCATCAATTCGCAATGGTAGACGCACCGGGGCACCAGAAATACGTTGGCAACTTGCTTGCTGGCGTGTCTGCGATTGACATTGGGCTCTTAGTGGTTGCATCAGACCAAGGAATTCAGGCGCAAACATTAGAACATGCAGCCATCATTCAATCTCTGGGCGTTAACAATCTCGTCATTGCACTTTCACGAATTGATCTGGCAACCAAAGAGCGGATTGAGCAGGTTTCCGAAGAGGTTGAATTCTTCTTAGCCGAATATGGTTTTCAACAAGTTTGCCAAGTCAGAACGTCGGTGCCAAATCAGCTTGGTATAAACGACCTTCGTGAACAATTAATGGCATTTGCACGCAGCGCCCCGAGGACGGCCAGTGGCCATTTTCGGATGCCCATTGATCGCGTGTTTAAAAAAGAAGGACGTGGCAGCGTCGTTGCTGGAACACCGTGGTCAGGGAAAGTGGGGGTAGGCGACCAACTTCAACTTCTTCCGTCTCAAGAGACGGTAAGAGTACGAGAGGTTGAAGTGCATGGTGAATCTGTTGAACAATCCGAAGCGGGTTTTCGTACCGCGCTCAATCTCGTGGGCGCAAGCAACAATACACTTGCTCGGGGTGATGAACTTGTCAGTGTTCACCACTTAGAACCGACAAATCGTTTTGTAGTACAACTCAAACCGTACTCCGAAACAAAACCAATTAAGTGCCCAACCACCATCCAACTTCACACGGCAACCACTAGTTGCTCCGCCCGCCTAATTGGCCCCAAAAGTCTTTTACCTGGCCAAAGCGCCACCGTCGTTGTCGAAACGTCAAGAGAGTTGATCACTGACTATTCCCAACCGCTGCTTGTTCGGCAACCCTATCCCGTCGGTTCTCTCGCTGGAGGTTTTTTCCTTGCAACGCTAGGCCCTAAACGAGCGCAAGGCACAAGAACTCTACCAACACGCGAGGCTATAGAATTTGGTGAGAAACTTTGCGATGAAGACCCGCAAAAACGTCTCATGGCTTGGGTTGATCGCGAGGGAGCAATGATCCCAACGCAGATCTTTCTCCAATCTCAGATCGGCGTTGAACTCTCAGCACAAAGCGAGTTCCTGCAAAACTGTCGAGATTCCAAGTTTTTCATTTGTCAGCAAGACCTTTTTGTCTCTCCCAAACAGGTGGCCGTCGCAGAACGAATGATCCTTAGTTACTTGGAACGGCTGACGGGACAAAAAGACAGTGCGTGGATCCATGAGGATGCACTCATCAAAAACCTTACCGCCCGCATCAAACCAGTCGTCGCATCACTAGGGCTCAACAATCTCATTAACTGCAAGTCGGCGGTAAAATTAAATCGACTGATTGCACTAGCGAGCGATACCAATCTTCTATCGAAAAAGCAGAAGGCGGCGATGGACCGGATGCTCAACTCATTGAAGAATTCGCGAACTCCCCCGAGCACAAAAGAATTAACGGTAGAGACAGGACTTTCGACAGAGGCAGTTCAGTCTCTGCTTCGTTTTGCAAGCGAGCAGGGGGTCATTGTCGAAATCTCACCACAACTGCATTACGACGCTGATACGATCGAATCAATGTTGCTCGAATTGCGAACCTCCCTTTCTCAAAAAAGCCGACTATCGGTGGCGGAAATACGGGACTTATGGCAGGTGACGCGGAAATATGCGATACCGCTACTACAGTATTGCGACCAACAGAAATACACCGTTCGCGACACCGACCATCGGACCTCCGGACCAAATCTGTGACGCGTCAACAAGGTGAATTCCTTCACGGCCAAACGCTTTCACCCAGCATTTGAACTGCTCCGAATACCCAAATACGAACCGCATCAACAAGACGTCCATCATGCTGGACAGAAACCATGAACCAATCACCCCGCCTACGTGAATTACCCGCGGTTAACTCCGTGTTAACCTCCCTACCCATCGAACCGCTTCGCAAGCAATATCCAGATACAACCCTTGTAGGGTGGATTCGCCAGTCACTCGAAAAGGTTCGCCGGTCACTGCAAAGCGAAAAGCTTGGAGCTACGGGGGACATCAAGGGTGAAGTAATACGGCAGGTGCTTCAACACCAACATGAGATTGCGGGCAATTCCGTCAAACAGGTTATCAATGCTACCGGTATCATTCTGCACACCAACCTCGGCAGGGCCCCCCTGGCCGAAGCGGCAATCCAACGCGTAACGCAGGTGGCACGAACCAGCAACGTTGAGCTGAATCTTCACACCGGGAAGCGGAATCATCGAGGCGATTACTGCGTTGAACTGCTACGCCAATTAACAGGCTGCGAAGACGCTCTGCTCGTCAACAACTGCGCCGCCGCCACGATGATGGTTCTGCAAGTAATCGCCTGCCAACGCGAGGTTATCATCGCAAGAGGACAGCTTATCGAAATCGGTGGTGGGTACCGGTTACCAGATGTCTTCACCGCATCAGGTGCGATCCTTCATGAGGTGGGAACCACCAATCGCACCTACGTCCACGATTACGAGCATGCCGTGTCTGCAGAAACGGCCGCCGTGATGCGAGTTCACCACAGCAATTTCAAGCAAACCGGTTTTGTTACCGAGCCCACGATTCGTGAACTGGTCGAAATGAAGCGATCTGATGACCTACCGGTTATCGATGATCTAGGAAGTGGTTGGCTGGATTCAACTGATGAACTTCAGCTCGATGAGCCTTCAGTCAAAGCCAGTGTTGCGTCAGGAGCCGACCTGACACTTTTCAGTGGTGACAAATTGCTCGGAGGCCCGCAGTGCGGCATCATTCTGGGTTCTGGACGCTGGATCAAGCTTCTTCGGCAATCACCCTTAATGAGAGCGATGCGACTGGACAAACTGACCCTTGGAGCCCTTGAAGCGACCTTGGAAATCCATCTCAATGGCGACGCCCTTAGCGACATCCCGACACTGCGAATGATCAATGAATCGACAGAAAGTATCCGCAGTCGATCCGAAAAGCTGGCTTCGCTAATTAAATCAAACGCTGAGATACGAGTGATTCAATGCCTGTCCCAAATCGGCGGCGGCGCGCTTCCGTGTCAACAACTACCCAGCTACGGAATCAGCATCGCCACTGCGAAGCCAAACGTTCTGGCTGATCATCTGCGCCGTGGGGCAACCTCAATACAGTCAAGAGTTTCCGCAGATTCGGTGATATTGGATTTAAGAACCGTTGACGCTTCACAAATCGACATCATTGCCGACAATCTTCGCCAATCCTTTGCTCTCATCTCTGGCGATAGTGATCACGCATGAACAGTCGCTCAAAATCGAAACGAGTCGTGTTGCTTGGTATTGGGCATACCAATGCGCACATTCTTCGTCGATGGACAATGGCCCCCCCTGCGGATACCGAACTGGTATGCATTACAGACCATGCAATGGCGACCTATTCAGGAATGCTGCCAGCGGTACTTGCCGGGCTATCGCCCGAATCCGACATGCAAATCGATTTGGTACGGCTGTCTGCCGCAGCATCAGCCATGCTGATCACTGAAACAGTATCCGACATCAATCCAGAGACACGTCGCATCAAATTCGCCTCTCGCCCTGACCTCAGTTACGACCTCTTGTCGATTGGCATCGGGTCGGTTCCAACGTTCGACAGCAAGAAATTCGACGGCGATCAGGTGATACCGACCAAACCAATGCAGAGTTTACTTGAGCGAATAAGTACGCGTGTCAGAGCTATCCATCAAGAACAGACAAGCCAGCCGTACCAAGTTGTCATTGTTGGTGGCGGCGTTGCGACCATCGAACTCAGCCTGTGCCTTCCAGCATATTTAAGAAGTCTCTCCGATTTAGAATTTGAGGTCACCATCGTGACTTCTGGAGATCAAGTTGCTTCGGAACTCAACCGACGTGCGTCGGTGAAAATCCTGGCGGCCCTGAATCGTGCAAACATCAAAGTTCGGTACCAATCTCGGGCGGTTCGTGTCGAGGGACAGCATTTACATCTTCTTGACGGACGGACGGTGCGGGGTGACTTGATTGTCGTTGCCACCCATGCGGCGCCAGGACCGCTGCTAAAACAGATCCACCTCGATAAGGATGACCGTGGATTTCTCCTTACCGACACCTACCTACGATCAACCAGTTCGCAGCAAATCTTTGCGGTGGGGGACTCTGGTAGCATCCATGGTCACCAACTGCCCAAGGCGGGTGTTTATGCGGTGCGTCAAGGCCCAATTCTTTGGAAGAATATAAATCGATCTCTGATGGGTCTCAGCCCGATTGCTTATCGCCCGCAAAGCAACTTTTTAAAACTAATCAACGTAGGGGACAGCAGCGCGGTTGGACAGTATCGCCAACTCTCCTTCTCGGGTAAGTGGGTAATGGGATGGAAAAAGCGAATCGACGATCGCTTTTTATCCATGTATTCCCCAAAAACATCACAACAAATGGCATCGACCGGCGATCCTCACGATGACCCCCTGATAGATCAGTGCCGAGGCTGTGGGTGCAAGTTAGACAGCGAGTCTTTGCGACTAGCACTTACCAACAACTCCGATAGCGGATCCATGCAGTACCGTGATGCGGTCCCGATTGCTGAATTCCAAGAGCATTCGTTGCTGGCATCAACCGATTTTTTTACGGCCCCTTTTGCTGATCCGTTTGTATCGGGACAAGTTGCTGCAAACCATTCCCTTAGCGATCTGATCGCCGGTGGCGCAAAGCCCCTCAACGCACTTTCGAATATTGTCATCCCCGACGGACCGAAACACCTCCAACAAGAACAACTGACACAGTTAACCGCCGGGGCGAATCGTGAGTTATCGGCATTTGATGTTAAGATCGATGGCGGGCACACCATCGTGGGTCCACGACTCGAGCTTGGTTTCACGGTGATCGGTAAGCGGGTGACGGACACACAAATTGGCAAAGATCAACTTGATGTTGGTGATCAGCTTTACCTTACAAAACCAATCGGTAGCGGCATTTTGATGGCAGCTCACATGCGAGCTGCCTTGCCGGCAGCCGCCTATCAGTCAATGCTCGATTCAATGCTCTCTCCACTGCCACCTTGGCTACAAGTGATCAAATCCCTTCACCTGAAGGCGGTCACCGACATCACTGGATTCGGCCTGTGTGGTCACTTGCTCGAAATGCTATTCGCAAGCCAATGCACTGCCACCATCGATCTCGAGCGAATCCCTCTGATGCCCGGAGTCATTGATCAGTTAAAGGCCGGGTTTCAGAGCACCCTTGCGCCGGACAATCAGAAAAACCTTCAACATCTAACCACCGTTGGGCAGGTGGAACACAACCCAGCCTTTCCAGCGATTTTTGATCCGCAAACCTGCGGTGGACTGCTGCTAAGTGTTCCGCCGAAAGAGATCGAGAACCTTACCAAACTGATTGATCAATATTCGCTGCCCATTCCGGCATGGATCGGTCAAGTGGACAGCGATGAAATCACATCCAAACCGCTGACGCTAAAGTGAAGTAAGCATTCAGGCCGTGCCCAAGTAATAGCGATTCAGACCTTAAAGAGGGTGTCCCGCAGTTCATAAAAAAACCCCGCAGGCACTACCCTGCGGGGTTTCTTCTTATTGAACAATCGCGAATCAGATTTCCCAACCGCTGCGATATTCTCGCGAGGTGTACTGATTCACTTCTGGAACATTAGGGCTGGTGAGACTCTCTGCATCCCATTCAATCCGCTTGCCGGCACCAACTCGCATTGCCAGGTTTCCAGCCAAAATGGTTTCAGTCAGGCGGCCAGCGTATCCAAAGTTGGACATCGTGCCGGGCTCATATTCGCCTTTCACCGATGAAACGAATTCCCATTTTTGACGCTGGTCACCACCACCCTTGAAGGGAATTCGTGGCAGCGTTTGCTCTGGTGGAGCGTAGTCCTTGTAATTGTCTTCAGGAAGCAAGAAGTACTTGGATCCGTAATCGTCTGGGGAGAAAAGCAGTCCCTTGGAACCAACAAGTACAGCACCACTGGTTTTCCGGCCACCTTCTCGTTGAGCCTGAACACGTTTCAGGAACGACGCCGGAAGTTGACTCAGAACGTCAGCGGGTGGCAAATTCCCGCCATCGTACCAATGGAATTTACACGCTGGCAGACCTTCCCGCTCCGGAAATTCGAAAAGCAATTCGGAACTACCTGGGTAGGTTTCACCTTCGAAGAGCCCGGGGTTCTTGATCGCAGTGATTGCAACGGGATCCCAAAGCTTCAAAGCCATCACGGGCATGTTGGTGGTATGACAAGCCATATCACCCAAAGCTCCAGTGCCGAAATCAACCCATCCACGCCAGTTGAATGAGTGGTAAACACCCTTCTTGAATGGACGCATCGGTGCTGGACCGATCCAAGCATCCCAGTTCAATTCCTCTGGCACTGGATCTTCGCCCGCTGGACGACCAATTCCCTGTGGCCAAACAGGTCGGTTCGACCAAATATGTACCGCCTGAACGTCGCCAATGGCGCCACTGCGAATGACCTCGACGGCCTCTCGCAAACCATCTTCACTGGTACCTTGGTTACCCATCTGCGTGACAACACCCATCTCCGCCGCAGTTTCACGCATCATTCGCGCTTCACGAATCGACCAAGTCAGGGGCTTTTGACAGTAGACGTGCTTTTTCATTCGCATCGCGCGAACTGCAGCCGCCGCATGTGAGTGGTCAGGTGTGCTGACGGTAACGATGTCAATCTTGTCACCCATCTGATCAAGCATTTCCCGGTAATCCTGAAACTGCTTCGCATCTGGGAATTCGCGTCCCTTTTTGCTGAGTGTTGCACCATCGACATCGCAAAGACCGCGAATCGACACGCCATGTTCGCCGACGTGACTCGTATCGCTGCCACCCTTGCCGCCAACTCCGACGCACCCAGCCGCTGGGGCCTGTAGTGCGGATTGCGCTCGAGCCAACGGGCTGCTACTGGCAAAGTACCCGACACCAGCAGTTACTGCTGCCGACTGCCCAATGAACGAACGTCGCGTAGTCTTTCTCGTCATGTTTTCCTCAAACAAGGGTTTTGGTTAGCCTGATAAATTCTTTACGTAAAGGTTCGAAAACCGCCCTCACAAAGTAACAAAGGATCGCCACCACGGCAATTTCAGCCCGAGCCTAACGGTGATCTATCCCAGATTGTATCCGAATCAGCTGATATTTTGACCAGTCAGTTCAAAACTTCCCTCCTGAACCACCGGCCGAAGCTCCTGTTGCTCTGCCCACCTCCGGTGGGGAGGTCGTGCATAGCCTGAAAATAGCAGGGATTCTACCTTCAAAACGAGTCATGGCCCGCCAGAATCCGAAAATCGGCCCCTGCTGAAGGGCCAACGAACTCAATCAGTTGTTTGCCCATCTGTTCGAGCCATGTCTACGTAGTCATCTATTCAGAAATCCGCCTGAAATCAGTGTCAAATCGCTTTGAATTCCAACGGACTGATCATTCAAAACGCCCTCTTTGACACCAAACCATCCTGCTTGCCAGCATTGACACCGCTCAAAAAGCACTCATTCGGGCTAAGGACCCCGAACCCTAAGGACCCCGAACCAATGCTTCTGATCCAAATCTTGGGGCAATGCTACCGGAAGATTTTTCCGACTTCCTTGTAACTTTCTTCCCGAGAATCCGATTGGGAAAAAAAACCAACAGAGCGAATCCGCATTAAGACACCTCCTGCAACGCTTAGAATTCTAGCCTGCAAAGATTCCCCATTTCGGATTGACTGATCGATCCGGTGGGACACACCCATTGTTAACAAGGTTCCGTTGTCGCAAATCGGTTGCTGGGCGGAGGGATGCCCCGGACCAGCTTGTTACTTCACGCCAAAACGAACTCCCCCCGAACCGTTAAAAAATGTTTTTTCGTTAACGACCGATCATTTGACGAGGTAAAAATCACAGCCTGCACCGGCTCTTGACCCTCGTTGGGCATTGGCGGTGAACCGTGTCATGGAATAAAACATGGACTCCTCGAGTCGTAGTTTTCCAAACACTGCTTGCTTCCCGATGGCAGAGTCAACAGTATCTAGTCGACGATTGCTGACCGAAGTCAATTTTGCAAACCGCCTTTCCAACCGTAATTATCCAATGCTGAAATCTCGTTTCCTTGCTGCCTTAACACTTTTGTTGACCGCCACCGTTGGTTGCAATCCGACCGCCGAACCAACACCGTCTGCCTCAGTCGAGCCAGACACCTCGGCAGAACCAGCACCATCCTTCTCGGCAGAATCCGCACCTCTCAATGTCATCACTGAAGATCCTGAGAAAGTCGCAGCATTGGAAAAGGCTGGCTTCAGTTTCACTCGGGACCAAGAGGGACGCATTACCGAGTTTTTTGTTGCCACGGAAACTTCCATCGCAGAGGTTCTCCCTAATTTGCAAGGAGTCCCCAACGTTCGAATCGCAAGACTGAGCGGTCCCGGTTTAACTGACGAAGGCATGGAAGCACTCGAGTTCCTGGGTGTGCTGCAACGACTCGACCTATCCGATTCAGCAATTGGTGACAAAACGCTAGAAACAGTTGGGAATCTTCCATTCCTCGAGGTGCTCTCGCTTCGGCGCACCAGCGTCAGCAATGACGGCCTAGAAAACTTGGTAACAGTCTCCAGACTGCGGGCTCTCGATCTTCGCAACACAAAAATAAGCGATCCTGGCCTTGCCAACATAGCTGGGCTGACCAACTTGATCGATCTGCAACTGGAGAAGACCAACTGTACAGATCTTGGAATTGAATCACTAGCTTCGCTGCCACTCAAGTCGCTTAACGTCAATTACTGCACCTCCATCTCAGATGCCGCCTTGGAGACCCTGCAAAACACCTCGACCTTAGAATCAATTCAATTCGATTACACCAAGATCTCAGATGCCGGCATGCCTAACCTGACAAAGTTCCCAAAGCTAAAGCGACTTCGGATTCGCGGAACCGATGTAACGGGTGTGGGCATAGCGAACCTTGCTGGCTCTACGAATCTTGAAAGAGCTGAACTGAGAGATTCCTCGCTAGACGATGACGGCATGGCCGTTCTCGCTACGCTGCCAAAAATGTCCTACATGGATATCAGCGAATGCAGACTTGTCTCGCCAGAAGGAATGCAAAAACTCGGTGAGATGGCGGAACTACAAGTCATTATCCTCTGGGAAACCAAAGCAGATGACTCTGTTGTCAATGCGATTGGCGACCTCAAAAATGTTCGCCAACTCGATTTGAAGGCGACCAGCATCACCGACGAATGCGTCGAATCATTAATCAAACTTACAAACCTGGAGGATCTCAATGTTGCTGGCACTCAATTATCAGATGAGAGCTTCAGAAAATTGGGAGGCCTTCCAAAACTGAAGAAACTGAATGTGGCGAACACCAGCATTGGGTTCGATGTGATTGATGAACTTGCCGAGGCTAATGAGAACCTGCAAGTGATTGAATTTGAGAATTAATCACCGACGCTTACCCGTTGAAAACCATGTCTATCCCGCTCTCAGCAAGAGCGGGATTTTTTAATGACAAAAGACTTCCGACACCGGCAGAACTGACCTCCAAACAGGCAACAGAAAACGATTACGCAAAACCACTCGCTGTCTCTTTCTAGCTCCTGCCCCAGGCGCCCATGTGCTGCAATGTCGCGAAACTGACTTGAAACACTATCCAACGCGTCAATATTTTCTGGCTTCAGCGAACCGGTCTTCTTTAACCGCTCAGACTGAACAAAGGAATGCATCTTACCTTTGATTTCCACCCGCCAAGCTGCTCTGGCGGTGTTGAACCAATGGATCTGGGAGAACGATTCACGGCACCAAGACCGGTGCAAGCCTTCAAGAGCGGAGTCACGGTGACCCGAGGATGCATCACATCTTTGAAGTCGGCCACCCGCTTTTCAACGCGTTCAATCAACGAATCGCAGCTTGTCGAAGTTTTTGTCCCGACGACGGCATTGAATCAATCACACTTCTCAGCATGGCACGCGTTTGCTCGGCAGCTTTTCCCGCCTTCCCCAGAGCCGGCAGCGGAGTTGCTTCGTAGCGGTCATCCACACGATAAAACGCACCATCGGCATACAGCTTGAACTCCTTGGTTTGGGCCCAAATGATTTCGTTCTCGTTCACTCCTCCCCCATGCTTCTCGGACGCTGGGCGAAACTTGGGATAATAATATTGAAAGATATATTCTCTGGGCTGGCCTTTCTGCCCCAAGCACTGAGGGACAAAACTGCGCCCGTCCAATTTTACTTCTGGTAATGTGGCACCAGCAAGCTCAGCGAGGGTTGGCAAAAAATCAGAGAAGTCAATCAGGTCCTCCACCACCCTTCCGCCGGAGATTCGGCCCGGTGAATTAACAATCAGCGGCGCATGGGTTCCTGCCTCCGTCGCATAAGCTTTTTCGCCTACGCGAATTTCATCCTGAAATGGGTATTTCAAACTTCGATCGGTTCCATTGTCGGAGGTGTAAATAAGAATCGTGTTCTCTCGAATCCCCTTAGCCTCCAAAGAGTCAACAATTCTACCGACGCAGTGATCGGCATAAGCAACCATGTCGCGAAAATTCAGCAATGCGCTTCCCCCACCTTCTCTCTTTGCAATTCCACTTTTGGGCGTCGTTAGAAACGGAGAATGAGTTAACACCATGGGGTAATAAGCAAAGAACGGGCGATCAGGTGTTTGCTGATTGATGAACTCAATCAGATAATCCGTGAAGACATCTGGTCCATAGGCATCATCGGCAAGTTCAAGCGGTTCACCGTCTTTTACGATGCTGGGATTCCAATAACGCGGTCTCTCGGTTCCGGGATAATTCCACAAGCAATAATTCTCAAAACCACACGCTTTTGCGAGCGTTCCATTTGGCGGCCCGTGCAATTGCCATTTCCCCGCAACTGCGGTGGCATAACCAGCTGTCTTGAGCATCGTCCCAAACGTCAATTCAGACTTATCCAGCGTTCCAAACGCAACATAGTTACGAACATTGTCTCGACCCGTCATGATCTTGACACGACTCGCAGTACAGACCGGCTCTGAATAACAGTTCGTAAACCGAACGCCACTCTTTGCCAGTGCGTCCAATCGCGGCGTCTCAAAGTAATCGCTGCCATAGCATCCATAATTATCAGCAGCAGAATCATCAGCCATGATCAGCACAATGTTTGGTCGATCTCCAAGCACGTCTTGGAAACTGGTAATGACCAAAAAGAAAATCAGACCGATGCAAAAGCGATAAGATTGCATTACCCCACCCCAACCTTCATTGTTTGCTGTTATTTAACGCGACGCGTTAAAACTATCAATCAGTTTGCTTTCAGCAGACGCACACACGCTAGTTCGACAAACCAGTGATCGACACTCATTTGGGTCCGCCAGCAAGTTACCAACGGTGATCGATGACCTCGCAAAGCAGCCCAACCGTCAATAACAGGATGGACGGCACAGAGGACAAAACTCGCGTCTGGTACCAATTCAAATTCGTTGCAGAACTTCCCAAAGCAATCGGCACCTTATTTTACAACCAAGTTCACCAATCTTCCCGGAACGGCAATCTGCTTGACAAGCGTCTTATCTTCCAACAACGCTTGAACCCGTTCATCGCCTAAAGCAATCTCCATCATCGAATCACGACTCGTGTCTGGACTGATTGAGATCTTGACTTTCACTTTACCATTGATCTGCACCGGAATTTCGATACTGGACTCGATCAATGCGGCTTCATCCCACTGAGGCCACGATTCGAGAGAAACGGAATTCTTGCCGCCAAGCAGTCGCCATAGCTCTTCACAAAGATGTGGCGCGTAAGGTGCAAGCAGAACGATAAACGTACGCATTGCCTCAGCGGGTCGTTTCTTGGCTCTCGTAAAGAAATTTGTAAATTCCATCATCCTCGCGATCGCCGTGTTAAAACTCATGGCGTCCGTGTCCTCGGTGACCTTCTTGATCGTTTGATGAAGCATCCTTAACTGGGATTCATCACACTGCTCCTCCATGATCGCCGCCGACAACCTCAGTTCGTCCGCTTTGTCGTCAACAATCATCCTCCAGACACGATCGAGAAAGTTACGAACACCCCCAACACCTGTCATCGCCCAAGGTTTTGTCGCCTCAAGCGGTCCCATAAACATCTCATACAACCGAAGTGAATCAGCGCCATATTGCTGAACGATGTCATCCGGATTGACCACGTTCCCGCGACTCTTGGACATCTTGAAGGCTCGGCTATCGACGCGAATCTCGGAATTCGACTTCAACACAAAGGTCTCGCCAACCTTGTCCAAATCAGCATCCTGTAGCGAGACAACGGACACCGCTGAGCCTGAAGCAGTAACGCGGTTTCCCTCTTCATCTTTACCAACATCGGCCGCGGAAACGGGATTCCCTGCCTCATCGCGATACCCGGTGTATTCAACCTCTCCAAGAATCATTCCCTGATTCACAAGTCGGTTAAACGGTTCCGGACAGGAAACATGCCCACGGTCGTAAAGCACCTTATGCCAGAATCTTGAATAAAGTAGGTGCAAGACCGCGTGTTCTGCGCCACCGACATACAAATCGACAGGCATCCACTCTTTTTCTTTCTCCGGGTCGATCAACTGTTTCTCGTTGGTAGGGTCGATATAACGCAGGTAATACCAACAGGAACCAGCCCATTGAGGCATCGTATTGGTTTCTCTCCGATACCGCTTTCCGTCCAATTCAACGTAAAGCCAGTCATCATCCGCTTTGGCCAGTGGAGGCTCAGGGCGGCCATGAGGTTTGTAATCCTCTAGATCAGGCAGACGAACAGGAAGATCACCATCAGGTACCGGCCTCTTCACACCTGTTGGTTGCCCCAGGGAGTCCAGTTCGTGAAGGATCGGAAAGGGTTCACCCCAAAAACGTTGCCGAGAAAACAACCAATCTCGCAATTTGTAATTAACCGCACCGTTTCCCAAACCATCCTTTGTGAGCGTTTGGGTAACCGATCTCTTCACCTCATCGGTCTGCTGTCCGTCATAGCCAGGGCTATTGATCGCCGCGCCCTTGGCCTCAAAGCAAACCTTGCCAGCCAGAATACCCTCGCGTTTCGGATGGTCTGATGGCGGATCAACAACCGGGATCACCGGTAAATCATAAGAGACCGCAAATTCAAAATCGCGTGCATCGTGAGCAGGGACCGCCATAATAGCGCCAGTGCCGTATCCCGCCAGAACATAGTCTGCGACCCAGATCGGAATCCGTCCCCCGGTCACAGGATTGACTGCCGTGCTGCCAGTAAAAACACCAGACTTACCGCGATCACCATCGGTACGCTCGCGATCACTCTTGAAGGATGCCTTCTCGCAGTAGGAGGCCACCGCGTCAGCTTGTTCAGGATGCGTGAGTGATTTCACTAATGGATGCTCGGGTGCAACCACCATGTAGGTTGCACCAAATAATGTGTCCGGACGCGTTGTGTACACCCGAAGCGCATCATGGCCTGGATCGTCAGGAAATCCCGTCGTTCGACGCGATTCCAACCACGGTTCCCTCGCCGAATCATCGCCGATGAAAAAATCAACCTCCGCACCTGTACTTCGACCAATCCAATCTTGCTGCAGTTTTTTAATACCGACGGGCCAATTCAATTCATCAAGACCCTCCAATAGACGCTCGGCATAGTCGGTGATACGCAACATCCACTGCCGAAGTGGAATCCGCTTCACGGGATAACCACCCCGCTCACTCTTGCCATCCTGCACCTCCTCGTTGGCGAGTACCGTTCCAAGCTCAGGACACCAATTGACCAACGCATCCGCTTGATATGCCAAACGACGCTCATCACGATACTTTCCAATCGCCTCCTCCCCAGCGAGTTCTACCGACTTGGGAATAGGCAATTCCGCGATGGGACGACCCTTCTGTGACTCACGATCGAACCAAGTGTCATAGAGAACCAGAAAGATCCACTGCGTCCATCGAAAATAGGATTCGTCCGTGGTAGAAATCACGCGATCCCAGTCATAACTAAAACCAAGCATCTTCAGCTGACGAGTGAAATTATCGATGTTTCTCTTCGTCTGCACGCGAGGATGCTCACCAGTCTTGATCGCATGTTCCTCGGCGGGCAGACCGAACGCGTCGAATCCCATCGGATGCAAAACAGTTTCGCCCCGCATTCTGGCGTAACGTGCGACAATGTCAGTGGCGGTGTAACCCTCCGGATGCCCAACATGCAACCCGTCACCACTGGGGTAGGGGAACATGTCCAAAACGTACCGCTTAGGACCGTGTGGCAACTCTGGCGTCGCAAACGTTCCCTCCCGCTCCCAATAAGCCTGCCAAAAAGTCTCGATTTCGGATGGGTTGTATCGGGGCATGGATCAAGGCTAGGAGAGGAGTAAACTTCGGGTTCACGCAGATTCTAAGGAATCAGTAAGTCAACGGAAGGTGGAGACCGAATGCTTTCCTCTGAGAAAAGCCGGCAAGTCATGGCTTTGCAGCGTCATCGGTCGCACGCTCCAGAAAATCATTCAAAATCGCCTGAGTCATCACTTCACCGCCACCAAAGTAAACCCCGGCAACCTTTCCATCTGGATCGACAATGACCACCTGTGGCAAAACGCTGATCTCATAAAGTTCCGCCAAAACGCCATCAGAGTCCAGAGCAATACTCGCCGAGATGGGCTTTCGATTCTGAAAGGCAACCACATGATCACGTCCCTCTTCAAGATTAATGGAAACTCGCTGAAGCCCTTCCACCGGCAATTCCGTGGCAACCGCGTCTAACAAAGGAAGTGTCTTTACACTCGCTGCGCTCCAGCTTGCCCAAAAGTCAAGCATCAGCCAATTACCGCGATAATGCTCGGGGCTAACTTGGGTACCATCCAATAGTTCCATTCTTGACGCGGGGATTACCTGCCCGATCATTGCTGAACTGCCACCCTCCGCTCCCTTTCCCTTCATCACCGACGCAACCAAGGGTTCGACCGCTGCACTCAGTTTCCATTGGTTATAAGCCACATCAACCACGTCCAATTCAATACGCTTGCCGAACAGCAATTGATCCAAACGCCCTAAGTCAAATTTACAATCGCCAATCCACGGACTCTTCCCCACCAACCATTCCTCGTTGAGTTCCAGCGGTGTCATGGTCACACGCTTTCCGTCATTCTGAACGACCTGCACATAACCTTCGAAATCAAACCGATCCGATTTATCGACACCACGTCGAATTGGGTCACCCGCCTGAATTTTTTTACCGCTCTCTGACTCGCTTGCAAGTTCCTCCGGATGAAACCAGATCACCTGAGCGATCCGTTCGCGAGCAACCGGAATTTGATTGGATTGAATTTCGACAATCAAAAAATCGCCGCGTGAATCGACAACGCTGCACCTTAGAAAATCTCCGTTGTGGGAACACAACAGATGCGACGGTGGCTCTGACTTCTGAAGCCTTGGTATCGTCAGCAAGCGTTGCCGTTTGGCCTCCTCAACATTGGGCGGTGGCGAATTGGAGACAAACTCCACCGCCTTCACCTGCGCATTGGGGATCACACGTACTCCATCGAATTCTGTGCTGACACGGAGACCGTCCACCCCGAAGGATTCAACCCGGCATGGCATCGTGTCACCCGATCTCAAGTGAAGGACATGAGCGTCCTGATTCACTGGCGCCAACTTGGACAGGTCGGTTCGCTGCAAAAACAATTCACCAAAATTAAGACCGCGGCGCAATTGTTGATTGCGGGCCTTTTGCTGTTCCAGCAACTTTGCTGCCGCGCCCTCGCGTTTCATCGTCATCGGATCACGAAATAGAATTGCACCCACACAATCGCGACGAATCCTCGCCGCGGTGCGACTTCTTAATGGGTGCCACGCTAAAGCAAACGCATCCGGCTTCGGCGGCCTCGAATCCGATATCAACCGTCCAGAAATTAGATCCGGTCCCACCTGCAACCGACCAATCCTTCCAAGAACGGGAACCTCCTGCACATCCGCCGGATCATTTTGCAAAACGTTGATGCTAAGCAGGGTACTTCTTGGAACACTGATCTCTCCAACGCCGACACTCGGTTCCACCCTCCATGCCTCATCACTCACAATCCCAAGCCTACCCGAAATGCAAGAACCATCTCGCAGGAACAGTCGACATTGCCCCGACGCGAACTCGGATGACTCCGGTGAAAACCTCGCCTCTGAAAGCTTCGAGATTTCCACAGTCACCTCTCCCGATGCAGTTGCTATCCTCAGTCCTGATTTTGACCCAACCACTTCCGCCACCCGACCCGACAGCACCGAACCATCGTCGAGTGCGAGACTTACTTCACCTGTCCCGAGCCTTTCGGGAATACCACCCACCCAGTTAGAAACCTGCAGTCGATCAACTTTGAGCGATTCGCCCCGGTTCTCCAGCCTCACAACTCCATGACTGTTGTTTGCTTCTTCTTCGTTACCCGCTCTTTTGGTCGGGACATTCGAGCCAGAGAATGCAGGTGCATTTTTTGGTAACTGGACAACCCCTAAGGAGACGCCCTGCTCAGAGAGAACCTCCATCCGCTGTTCGTTGCGGTCTAGATAAATCAACAACCTGACTCGCGACAGATCTCCCAACGAAATCAATCGTCGAACATCAACAGTTTCACCACGTTCAACGACCATAAAAAGAAAGTCGCCAGCGGTTTCCAGTCGCCACTGAGGCTCCCCTGCAACCTGCTCATCTAATGCGTCTTGGCCAGACTCGCTGGGATCACTCATTCCCACTCCGAGGGCAAACGCAAAATCGGGAAATTGACTCCAACTCAGATCCAAATCAACGACAGCTCGATCCGGTATCCCCTTGGATCCTTCCAGAACCGCCCCCGGAACATCAGTGGCATATCCACCGTCTGTTTCTCGCCACCGAGCATTTTGATCATCTCCCAGAGGATCCGACAAATTCGGCCAACGCCCATCCTGATAAATCCGACCAGATTTATAAATCGGACCAGAGCGAACCTCTTCAACCTCTTCAACCTCTTGGTGATCCACTTCCGTGGAAACTCTTGTAATCCTGCGTAATTCCGTCGGATGAACCTGAATCTCCCCAACCGTCAAGCTTTGTATCCTGACAAGCTCATTCTCCCAGCTAACAAGTTGGCCGACCACGAAATCCCCATTGATTAATTCAAACATCAAAGCATCACTAATGTCTCGAACGCTTACCGAGACATCAGCTTCCTTGGCAAAGACAATCGATTGAATCGTCTCAATTCGAAACTCAAACGGGTCCATGAATGCATCGCCCTGCCAACGGAGTGTTTCGGCATTCTCCCAGGGTATTGGCGTGCCAGTGACGGTTTCTCCGCTAACAAGCACCAGGGAATCCCCCGCTTGGACAGGAGCGTGAATCCACGGAATGCCTATCAACAAAACGGAAAAGGCAACCGGGCAAGTTTGGGTGAAGACTCGCCGGAAGACTGCGATCATGCGGACTATGATCATGCGGACTATTATCTTGGGTGCAAATGTGAAACCGACCCGAGGATTCGAATCATGGCCTGATTTTTGAATAATCATTTCGAAGAAGTATCCCGACTAACGTTCATAGATCGGGAGAAATCGATAATTAACAGCGACAGCGAGTAGGGAAAGAGTCGTTGCAACGTATGGCCCCTGCGTGCCGTCGAATCCCCCGCTCGCTTTCTGTGACGCCTTCAATCGATCAATCAAGTTGCCATTCCACTTTTTCCATAGCTCCAAATCACCCTGAAATAACGCCTGAGCCTGATAATAACTCTGATACTCAACGCCGCCATGCCCGCTGGTTCCACCCTGGAGCTGATCGCGCAGGTAACCGAGAGTCTGCGCAAATTGAGGCAAATCCTTCCTGCGCGAAATTGCGAACACCAAGGTTCCGATTGAAATCCTTGCCATCGATTCATTGAACCCACCGGCGCCGTTGGAATAAGCAACCTGCCCTGATTCCGCGGTCATTTGTGTGAAGTATCCGATGGAACGATCTATCGCATCGTCGGGCACCTCAATTCCGGCATTCCTCGCAGCGAGAAGTCCCATCAAGACCCCGCCGGTCACCGACGTGTCAGCCTCCATACCGGCGGGACTGTACCGCCAAGCTCCTAGCGGGTTGTTCTTCTGTGAAGTAATGGCAGCACGCACCGCCAACTCAAGTGATTGACCAATCCTCAACTCCGAATCAACACCCGTCTCACTCCACAGCGTCCGATCATCGACTGCGCCATATGCCTCCGCCAACGCCAGCATCGCAAAACCATGATGGTACATACTCTGACCAAAATACCCTGTCTCCGGGTCCTGCTGCCGAAGGATAAATCGTAACGCTCTTCTAACATTCGCTGAATAGAGACCGAAATTGGGATCCTCACCCGACGCAAGAAAGCACATCAATCCCATTCCCGCTACGCCAGCACCACGATGACCCGATGGCCAACAACCACCTTCGTCTTGATTGGCAACTAAATATTGCAAACCACGATCGTATAAATCACGAACATCACGCGGAACAGGATCACCACTCCGAATCTCCAGTGACTGCGAATTGCCCACACCGGGGTAAATCGCAATCAAGGTGACCCCAAGGATCATCAAAAACTTCCTGAAGCGACGGCTTCGCTTTGCTACGACCAGAGACACGATTCCCTCATTCCTTTCAACAAACAGACAAAAAGGGTCCCTCGACCCACCGCTTGCAGCATTCACTGCACCTCAATTCACTACACCTCAATTCACTGCACCTCAGAGAAAAATCGGCCCTGTTACTCCGGCCGATCGTCAATAGGCAACGCCACTTCTGGCCCCCCGAAGCCAACAACGCCGAAAACTCGATTTGATTCTATTCCTCACTCCAACCGTTTGATCATTTCGTAGCGGTGATTCCCGCATCAATCAATTTCTTTACCGCCGGCCAGTCCTGATCGCTGAATAACGGGCGCATGTCATTCTCCAATTCTCCAAGCTTTGACAGGACAAAATAAAGCGGCATGAGCGAAGTCCCGAAAAGTGTCGGCGGCTCCGTCTTCAGAAGTAACAATCGCTTGATCTCATCTCGTCTTTCGACCGTGATCGCAACCTCCCGCCCCACAACGAGCAAAGCAGAATCAATTTGTTCGGCGTAACGACCTCTAGCCGCTTGCGAATCAGTCCGTTCGATGGCATCCAATTCGCTTTGGTCCACCATGCCAATAAGTGATGCGTGAAAGAGCGAACCATCACCATGTAAACCGTTGTGAAAACGTTTTGTAAACGGTTTGGCAGCAGCGCGCGACTCGATCGACAACTGTTGCCATTGGTCCCTCGCAACATTTCCGAAACGGATCCCTCGTTTAAAAGCGGCGTACTCGGAGAAAAAACGATGGACATCAACCTCCCCTGCAGCCTGTAACTTCTCGGACTGGGTCCCATTAAGCTCGATCGACTGTTCGATCCTGTCCATTCTTCCCGTCAACGCATCCAAACATTCACGTCGTGCTTGCAGAACCGGCAGTTGCGAGAAAGTCGCCTTGTCAAAGGAATCTTCCCCGAAATGCACCACTTGGGACTGGCAAGGCGCAATGACAGAAGCCCCGATCAAAACAACTTGGATCAAACGATGGGCTCGAGGCAAAATCATTTCGCTTTCCACTCCTCTAACCGATTGAAATACTGATCCAGCCCGCTCCGAAATTCCTCGGGCAAACCCGGCTGTGCCACTTGATTGGCCTGAATCGCGTTCGTCTCCTCTTTGACTTCCTGTGGGTTCACACCCGAACCGACCAACGCCAGGGCAGCGACCTCAGTTTTTCCCTTACCGCCACCGCCCGGATCAGCACCGCTTCCACCACTCGCATTCGGATTAAAACGTTTCGACTTCAACAGTAACTCAATGATCTCGGTTTCCGCTGCAATCGCCACCGGTCCGGTCTGTGGCTTGAACAGGATCTCGGTAGTCTCTTCCATCACAGCGGACACCTGCCCAAGCATATTGAGTTCGTTCGCGAAATCACCCTCTGCATTCGGTAATTCCAAAATCTGATCCACCAATGCATCAACGCGAGCTTGATAACCCTGCTGCAAATCACCTAATCGATTGGCAGCCTCCATGTGCTCGGTGTCCGTAATGACTGGCCGAGACTGTTCTGCCACGCGTGTGCGTTCGCGCAACTTCACTTCGTCGTCCAATAATTGCAAAACCTCCAGAACAATCGATGGCGGCATACTGCCTTTTGGTTTTCCTCCGGGTGATGCGCCTGACTGAGTGACTTCAACCAGGTCTTCGGCCCAACGATCAAGGTTGTCGCTCCAGAATTCCGCTTGAGAGATCGACAGTCCATTTTCCTGCCTCAACTCATTTCCCAGATCCCTCAAGCCAGCGGTAACGTCCTGTTGCTTCATCTGCTCAAGGACCCGCTGCAAGAGCTGTAAACGACTGCGTTCGAAGTAAGCCGTCATGTCGTCCATCAAGTCGGAAACGTCCTGACTCGCCTGCAGCTCAATCTCTGACAGTTTCAAAAACGCATCCCCATCGGCGTGTTTCTCTCGATCCGGGACACCGAACGCATTGGTAACCAGACCGGCCAGACCGGCGGCGACCTTCTGCTGCCCCCGCGAAGCTGCTTTGAGCCGTTTCACCAGAGTGCTGCCCTCGAGGTTGGCAAGAATTTCATTCATCTCCCCGGCAACCTTATCAAATTCTTCCAGCAGGCCTTCTTGCTCGATCACTGCTTGATCCAGTTCTGTCTCCGGTTGCGAGGGCTTGGATTCACTCTGCCCATTCCCGGCGAGTTTGGTATCAGCGAAACCTAGTCGGCCCTGTTGAGACTTGGGTTGATTGGATTCTTGCTTGGGCAAATTATCAAGATTAAGTTGAGTGGACTCAATGTCGGAAACAGATGGCGTCGGGGGCTTATCCTGATCTCCGTTTTGATCATCCTGGGTCTCACCTGATTTCTCGGGGTTTTGCGTAAGACGGTTCTGTCCCACCTTCGGTGATTTTGCTGCTGCTTTCTCGCCACCGGGCGATGTCTTCGTTGACGCCTTTTTGAGCAGATCGGCGACCGAAGGCATTCTCTCCTCAGAGATTTCCTTGAGAACCTGCACCATCTCAGCCCATTCTTCTAGATAATCCGCACCGACTTCGTCGTTCCGCATTGCCTCACGCAGCAACCCCTCACCGCTGCGAACCAAATTGGACAGCTGCCTTCCGTTTGCCTGTTCCTGATCCGCTTGTTTAGATAAAGCGGCTCGGCCCTCAACACCCGTCAGATCATCCAATGGCAGCTCTCTAAGCTCTCGGTTGCGTTGATGAAGCTGCAACTCGCGATCGCGTACATCCAGCGACATTCTGTGCCACCGGGTCAATTCTGAAGTAAGCCAGATAGCGTGTTCAGAAGGATCGAGTAATTGAAAATAGGAGGCCGGGGAATATTGTCGATGCGCCCCGGGATAATAATCTTCAACAAAGGCACGCACCGCGACCATCGGTTCTTCAATACCATGCTCTTCCGAGCAAAACGTCGCGGTCAATTGAAGCGACTCGACCTCGACGCCACCGCCCCCGATCAGCGTTTCCCCTAAAGTATTGCCGATCTCGCCATCGCTAACCTCCGACCAGTTCAATCCAACATGCTTCACTCCGAAATCATCATGGGCGCGAATTTGAAAGGTGAGAACCTCGGAGGTTAAAAGTACCTTCCTTCGAGGTAAATTTTCGCATACTAAACTTGGTAACTCGTCAGGCTGTGCCTCAATTCGCAGCAAAAGTTGATCCTTCGCAGAAAGACCGTATCCATCAGACCACTCGACGGGAACCTCCTGATTCTCCTCCACAGTTACCACCGGAGTGATAAAACCACTGTCGGATGGTTCAATGGCCGAACCGTTAAACCATACTTTTTCGAGTTCGCGACTCGTCTGCGCATGGAAAGAAACTTGGCTACCGATCACTAGAGATACCGTTCCACCACGAATCTCAAACGGGTTCACGCCTTGCCTACCAAGATAAGCCGGCAGTTCTACGTGCGCTGACAAACGCTTCAACTCTGGCCGATGCGTCGGTTTTAAACGCATGCTGCCACGATAGTCACCAACCGAGAGATCGATAGAGATTGGGTCCACTTGTCCGGGAAGTGAAAATTGATATCGGTTCTGATCGCGTGGAGTGTCAATCACGACGCTGCCGGCTAATTCTAAATTTGCAACAGCCGGCTTCCAGCGACTAACAGATTTCAATTCCACTGATAAATCAAATGGCTCGCCATGAGCAACGACAAGTGAGGATGGAAATGAGTCAACCTGTGCAAATGTGAATCGAGGTGTATCCCTCCAAGGCCGAACAAATCGACTCCAAGAGTTCCAAGCCGCCTCCGAGGATACGCCAAACAGCAGACCACCTAGCAACGCGAAAAGAGCAACGAATTTACCGCGACGTCCATGACGCGGGTTAGGTATCGAGTTGGTAAAATCAAACTCCGATAATTGCCCAGCAACCTGGCGAATCGCAGCCAACACCAACTCTGGTGAACGTGCCTGCTCGTTCCCATCTGATGACAGATGAAGCACCCCAAGCAGTTGGTCTCCGACATTGGGTTGTGTCGCACACAGCAATCGAGCCAGTTGTTCGAAATGCCGGCGCCTCAATATCCAGCGTTCCACCGCAATCGGAATAGATAAGCTTGTCAGGATAGATCCGAGTAGAATTGAAATCCTGACCCAATTAGGAGTGTCGGTAAAACGATCAAACGAGTAGGTCATCAGAAAACCGACAAGGATCCCGATCACAGCAATAGCAATCGCTTCCAAAATCTTAAATAACCAAAGCCGTCGCCGGAATGCCAACAACTGTTGACGCAGTCCCTCCGGAATTTCAAATCGTTGTTCGTTCGACTGATTCATGAAGCTTATCACGCATGCGGACCTCGAAGGATTCGTTCCTGCCGAGATGCTATAGCCTAACCTGATTCACTCTTTTCGACAAAGACAGAGACTAAGATTCAGCCTGCCGCGTCATTCAGGCACAACAACGCGGAACGTCAGTTGGCATCCAACGGTCAATGCCGCCTGCCAGAGTCCTAGCCAACCTGTGCTTTGGATTCGTCAAAAGAGCACGCGATCACCCTAAAAGCACAGGAATCCCCAAAAGCACAGGAATCGCAAAAAGCACAGAAATTCCTGCAAAACCTCACTCAGACCAGCACCAATCTCCCGCTGCAAATGCCGGAGAATGCATCTCCTCTGATCATCCAGCCACAAAACGAGCGTGAACTTCCCCCGGGTCCAATCCCATGCAAAGGGCTCTCGCACTTCTGACCCTCAACCCGACAACTCAGTCAATCGTCCACTGCTATCCCCAATCGCATCCACCGGCGTTCCCATCGCATCAAGCATGGAGAGAAACAGGTTGCCCATTGGTACCTCGTTACCAACGGGTCGAATCAAACTACCGGTCTTCAACTGACCACCGGCGCCACCCGCCAAAACGATGGGCAGATCTTCGTGGCGATGTCGGTTGCCGTCGCTGATGCCACTTCCATACAGCACCATGGAATGATCAAGCAGGGTCCCATCACCCTCAGGAATGCTGTCTAGCTTTCCCAAGAAGTAAGCAAATTGCTCAACAAGATACTGGTCAATTTTTTGCAGTTTCTCAACCAACTCGATGCGATTTTGATGATGACTCATCTGGTGATGCGCATCTTTAATTCCAACCTCAGTGTAGCGGCGGTTTCCACCTGCATTGTCCAACATTAAGGTCGCGACGCGGGTGGTGTCGGTCTGAAACCCAATCGCCATCAAATCGTACATCAACCGTGCATGCTCTCGAAACGCCTCCACTCTGCCAAACGGCACTTCCAGATCCGGCAAGGCCGCTTGATCTTCTTTCTCAGATCGTTGGATACGAATCTCTATCTCTCGAATGCTAGAGAAATACTCATCAAGCTTTCTTCGATCGGTTCGAGTCACCCGCCGCATCAAATCGTTGGCATCCTCACGAGCCAAGTCCAAGATACTTTGGCGGAGCATATTTCTTTCATGCCGATCACCCATCTCAGCGTTACCAAACATTCGCTCAAACGCCATTCGAGGTGTCACTTCCTTGGGCATTGGCTGCGTTTCGTTTCGCCATGAAATATTCGAGGAGTAGGCGCAGCTGTATCCTGAATCGCAACTTCCAGCATTGCGACTCGGTTCCAATCCCAGTTCAAGACTCGGCAAGCGCGTCTCCCCTGACAATTGCGCGGCAGCAATTTGATCAACCGAAATACCGAGTCGGATATTTCCGCTGGTCTTCACAGGTCGCGACGCGGTCAGGAAGGTCGAAGCACAACGAGCATGATCACCAGCACCATCTGCGTAACCACGTCCATTGTCGTGGGCCAGATTTTCAATGACATTCAATTTGGACTGAAATGGAGTCAGCGATTTCAAGGTCTTGCTAAGGGTCCACTGTTCACCGTCACCAGTCGGTTTCCAGTCGGGCATGATTGCACCGTTCGGAAAAAAAACGCAGGCCATTCGCACCGGGGATTCAGGTGAATCGCCAGGGTGCAGGGTCGCGGCACTCGACTTCATCACCTCCAGCATAGGCAGACCGAGCGTTAAGCCCGCACCCCTGAGCACCGTACGACGATTAATGTTGCTAGCCACCTGAATCTCCTAAATCGTTGTTTTAATCAATCGTGTCGAACATGCACCCATCAAGACCGCTTCAACCCAAATCACCAAATCACCAAATCACCAAATGCTATTTTGGTTTTGACATTTTGCTAACCTCAACTTCGTTCCACTGGTAGTTGAGAAATGTTCGACTTTGAACCACCTCGGAAATTAGATCCCGTAGACGATAACCGCTGGCTTCTGTGTTCCTGACAATGTCATCAACAATGCAACGATCCTCAGGACTTAACTCTCGACCAAGAGCAAAGGTCAGCATCCGATGAACCGTAGTCCTGGCAAACGCTCTCGCTTCGGTTTCACCAAGCAAAATGGTCAATTCCTCTGCACCCGTGAAGCGTCTTCCACCAGGCAATTCACCCGTCGCATCATTGAAAGCGTTACTTGTGTTCTCCATTTGCCTCTTGATCCCCACTGCATCAAATTCCTCCAAACCGAATCCCAATTGGTCCATGACCCGATGACAGGACGAGCAAACCGGATCACTTCGGTGTGTCTCCATCTGCTTTCGAAGACTTGCCGTTGCCGAAACGCTTTGGCTTTCATCCAACGAGGGAACATTCGAGGGGGGCTCAGGTGGAGGTGTACCGAGAACATTTTCGAGGATCCACTTGCCTCGTAACACCGGAGAGGTCCGGCGAGGATAGCTGGTAAGCGTCAGAACGCTCCCGTGAGTCAATATCCCCCGACGCCCCGATTGCCCAAGCGACACTCTCACGAAACGCTCACCTTTCACCCCGTCAATTTTATAGTGCTTCGCCAGCTCAGCGTTCAAAAACGAATAATCCGCCGTTAGTAGTTCCGTAATTGGCAGGTTCTCCCGAAGGATATGTAGAAAAAGCATTTTCGTTTCCGTAGCCATGGACTTACGCAACGAATCACTAAAGGACTCGAACCGCTCAGCATCTGCTTCATGCGTTTCCAGATTTCGAAGCCCCAGCCACTGGGCTGCGAACTGCTCTGCCAAGGCATCGGCTTTCGGATCCCTTAACATCCGATCCAGTTGTTTCTCAAAACGTCGTTGATCAAACCCACCTTCTTCGGCAACACGCAGTAATTCCTCATCGGGCAAACTGCTCCAAAGAAAATAAGAGAGCCGGGTGGCAATCTGAAACGCAGTCAGGCTGACGCTGCCATCCTGATTCACCACACAGTGCTCAGACGGCGACTCAACACGAAAAAGAAATTTCGGAGAAACCAGAATCGCCGCCACCGCTGCCTGCAGTCCTTGGTAGTAAGTATCACCAAGCTCGGTCCGAGCAGCGACCAACGACACATAACGATCTAACTCATCCTGATGGACCGGTCGGCGAAAAGCTCTGCGCAACAACGGCCCCAATGATTCACTGGCTGAGATTTCCACATCGCGCCAATGCCCATCTTGAAACCTCGCATCTCGTTTGACAATCGAGCGATGACTTGGCGGCAAAGCATCCTTGGGGATCACTTGCGGACCGCTAACTCGAATGGTCCGCACCATGTGGGGAAACAAATCCGATTGGATCCTTTGATCGGGTTTCAATGGATCACTCAACACGGCTTTGGCACTCTGAACGACCGACTCGTTGAAGCTGGAGATCGATGGAAACTCAGTCACACCCAATTGCGGTTCCCGATTCGCATCAATCGCTTGAAAAAACAAGCGATGCTGCCCTTTGCCCAGTTCTAGATCAAAATGAAACGTGTTCGACGAACCGCCGCCACCGTAATATTTGACTTCACCGAAAGCCAGTAACCTGCCTTTTTCACCAAAAACTCCGATTCGACTGTTCACTGAGTCACGCGTTGAATTGCCACCCGAATAACTCATTCGGTAGCGTCCCTCAAAAGGTGTTTCAAAGTCGATCCAGCAATAAGCATCTTGCTTGAAAAAACGACCGTTAAAACGCCCCACCTGCGTCTCACCTGATATCAAAAGCTGATCGCTGGCAAATTCACGATCTAACTTAGGAAGAGAGGCGGGATCAATGACCACCTCTGATGCGATCAACTCGGCGGCATCCAAGTATTTTTCCATCAACAGCGGTGAGAGAGAAAGAACATCGCCGTTGTTGTCAAAACCGGCTCCAACTTCATCAGAAGGAAAACCCTCCGCCACGTTGAAATTCGTTCCGAATAAATCACGAATCGAATAAGTGTATTCAGACCGATTCAATCGACGAGCCGTCACTTTTCCCGGTCGAGGTCGTAGATCACAGGTCACTGAAAATAGCGTGCGGTCCACCAACTCAACAAATGCCTGACGCTCACCCTGTGATGGTTGGCCGACGTCATGTGGTGGCATCGCCCCAAAGCTCACCATCTCCAGCACTCGCTGCAGGGAAGAAGACCCCTCCTCCAGGCTCGACAGGGAATCAAAGCCTGACAGATCCAGCTCACCCTCGCGAGAATCTGCGTCGTGACAATCAATGCAATAAACCTGCAAGAAGGGATAAACCTTTCTCTTCCAACTCTGCTCCAAAGTCCCGTCGTCGCCCGGCACGACGCGAATCACTTCTTCAGCGTCACCTGGCAGCGTCAAGATGATCGGGGACACCAATAACGCAAGCACCAGCCTTGAGGCGACTCGCAGCAATGCACCCGGTGCACAGACCAGACACAACCCCGCATCCCTTTCACCAGACCGAGCTCGCGCTGTTCCATTGGCTGAACGCCAATGAAAACGGCATGAAACTAGCTCGCGGCGGATAGAAAGCTCGTTCGCACGGTACGATCCTCGAGACGACGACATCGTGGTTCTAGCTCAGAGTTGCGGCGTTCAATTCAAGTCCGAAGGGGATTCGGGCATCGAACGCCGGGTGGGAAATCTGGTGGGTCCGCTCGTGACTATCCCAAGCGGATGCGTCCCATGTTAGTTGTTTATCCGCACAGCTACCAGCGAAACCAACAGTAGGCAACAAAACGGTCCAAATTCGTTCCGGGTAAAAAAACGTTCCTACCTCAATAAACCAAGATCAGGAAGCCTTTTCGGGAGACCGTTTCTTCCCACACACGCGATCACCGAGTTGGCCTCGACAATCAGTTCCTCTCCCCGCATCAAGCGATAACGATGTCGCAGCCTCACCTTTCTTACCTCGACCAACTCGGTTTCAAGCTCTAAAAGGTCATCAAACTCCGCTGCAGAGTGGTACTGGACTTGCATTTCTGTCACTACCAACATGCACCCGTTGTCCTCAATTTCCTTGTAACGCACTCCCTCAGCCCGAAGCATTTCCACGCGTCCACGTTCAAAATAATTGAGGTAGTTCGCGTGATGGACTCGCCTTTGCCCGTCCGTTTCCTGATAGGTGACACGAATGTTAATACGATGCGAATGCAATGCCTTCCCCACAAGAACTAGTCCTTCTTTTTGATGACACCCGCCCTGAACCGTAACCGTAATGGGTCAATTGCAAAGTCAGTCACAATCCGAGTCAATGGCTATGCTTCCCGCATGCTGCTGTTCGGCGACCCTTCGATCCTGCGTCGAATGAGTCGGAGACCTCAAAACCCGACTTTTACGATCCTGCCCCACCGATGGTCAAAAACCCTGTACGCCCCGCCTTCGCAAACCACCCAAACGGAAAAGCTTACCCGTAACCAACCACTGCTCACCAACGATTTGACCATATTCTGTTGGAAAGCATAGACTACGCAGGTAACGCTCCAACATCGGCAGGATTTACTTTCGGCCCACCGCAAGGGGCCGAAAAAGGGATGACCAAGCGATGAGCATCGGAAACGACTCCACGACAAAGTTCCAGACACTGCGCGGGCATAATTTTCCTGCGATCAGACAGTTCACGATCTTCCTCGAGAATCGTGTCGGACAGCTATTGGAGGTGGTGAAGCGATTTGAAGGAACCGGCATCCGCGTCTGTGCACTATCGATCAATGATGCGGCCGAGTGCGCGTTTGTTCGCTTCTTGGTCAGTGACGCCGATCGAGGAAGAGAAATTCTCGAACGCAGTGGCCTCAGTATTATTGAAACCGACCTTGTCGGTGTGGAACTTCCCAGCGGACCACAACCTCTCCTTCGTGTCTGCACCGCACTGCTTCAAGCGGAACTGAATATCATTCAGGCCTATCCACTGATTGTCAGACCAAACGGAAAGCCAGCAGTCGCGATCATGGTGGAGAACATTGAGCTTGCAATGGAAACGCTTCGCGAAAAAGGTTTCACCATTATCTCCGAGGGCGACCTAGGGGATGATCCTATCCGCGAAAACTGACGGATTAACAGACCACGCCGTTCCATTAACTTTCGAAGCTGAGTCCAATCGGTACCGTCGAATTGCACACGGCGATCGTCTCTGCGATGCCCTGCAAACCAACTTCACGCTCAAGCAATGCGTTTGCTGTATAACCACCACTCAGTCAACAGCACCGCCAGCATCAGCAGCAAAGCCAGACGCCAGTATTCTTTCTGATCTTCCAAACCGACCGCCGCCGCGGTCACCGACTCATAGCCAAGTTCTAAAGAACGAACCGGCTTTAAGCTGCTTTCCGTTGCCGCAAAAAGATTGATCGAATAGAGATCCATCAGATCACCATCAGACTCAATGCGAAAGTTCCCTGGTGTATCCGTATCCACAACCTCGATCAAAGAACCCTGATGTAACGCAAGATCAACCTCCTGATCCCGAGTCGAGCGAACCGTCACGGTTTCCCTTGGCTCGGCCAGTCGGGTTCGCATGGTCTCCCCGGGACGATAAGAATTTGCAGAAGACACCTCGGATGCACCGGCTACCGATCGTAATACATTCAAAAGGAAGACCGGCCATGATCGTTCCGCATACCAATTGGTATTGGCTTGTGCCGTCCCATCCTCGGTATCTGAAATGACTTCAAACCCCAAAACCACATCCTGATATCCATCGCGAGGAGCGATACCGAGAACGGTTCCAATATCAGCAGAAAGCAATTCGGATCCGCCGTCAGGCAAGTTGATCGCCCGACCATTAAAAATCAACAGCGAAAACAGTTCCAAATAACGCATAACCGGGTGAGTACGATCCAGGTCAACGATTACAAGCCCCGAAGGGTCACCATCCCATGACCATGAATTCCGAATCTGCTCCTCTCCCGTATTGGTCGAATCACCCACCTGCTCAATAGCAGCTGGTTCATCCGGTGAACCACTCAACAGGCTGCCTTCCTGCAAAACGCCGGTCGTCGGCAAAGCACCAATAAAAAAGGTATTCGTCTCGGGCATCTGAGAAGGCGAGCAGCGGTCGAAAATAATTAGGTCATCAGTTCCGGCAATCGATCGTTGCAAATAATTGTCGGTCGACAAATAACTCGGTGAGACAAATTCAGCTCGGCAAACTCGACTCGCTTGCTCAGTAGCCAAACCCACTCGCAATGGCGTATTCCCCTCGGTCACCACAAGGACTGACGCCATCTTGGTGGGCGCCAATCCCGCGTAAGCGATATTATCAACCAATAAGTGATCCACCGAGTCGATCTGAAGTTCGAGGGTGGCCGAACCCTCAACCGACAACTCAAATGACAAACCCGCTTGCTCTTGCGCATCAAGAGTCACTCGATCAGCATCCAAAAATTCACCACCCAGCGATAAGGTGACATCCGACTCCAACTTCTCGGTACCCAGGTTCTCGATCGTGGCAAAGACTTGCACCTCTGTAGGATTTTCAAGGTTCCGCTCAGCTGAGAACGCAGTGATCGCCAAGTTACGAACCCTGTCTTGACCGATGGAAATGAAGGTGGGCACCAAATTTCCAAGACTGAATTCATTAACGTTTGGAAAAATACCATCACTGTAAATCAACAACTCGGCAGGAAGTGCATCAGCAACCTGAGCGTCAGCGACATCGCCAACCTGACTCGACCTTCGTGGGTTAGCCAAACCCTCCGCCGCCCTCAAAGCCTCCATCACGTCGGTGGAGCGGTTACTGACGCTAACGGATTCAAGAGCATCCAAAAGGCGACGGCGGTCGCTGGTAAACGACTGCAACGTTTCTGCTCGATCACTGAAGGCGAGCAACATTGCCGTTTCCGAATCTTGCATCACCTCAATTCGCTGCGCAATCAGTTTTTTGGCAACCTGATACCTCGATTCACCATCCTCCATGTCTTTCGCCTGCATGCTCGCAGAGACATCCAACAGGAAAACAAGTCTACCTTCTGACCCAGTCTCCCCCCGAAGAGACGGTCGAAATACCGCAATCAGCGCCAGCACAACCACCAGCAATTGCAACAGCAGCAACAGGCTTCGCCTTAACTTCTGAAACAAAGAATTAACATGAAGATCCTCGATCGACTTTGCCCAAAGGTAGGTGCTGGAAACCTTCATCGGTTCACGACGAAGCTTCAGGAAATAAAGCAAAATGATCCCGGCCAAGACAACGCCAAGAAGCCAGGCCCAAGGCCCTAATGTTGGAGTCCAACTCATCGAACGACACCTCTTTGCCGAAGGTACCGTGTAACAATCTCCTCTACGGGAGTCTCTGTCGTGATGGGTACATACACCAGAGAACGCTTGGCACAGAAATTTCGAATCGACTCGATGAATTGCGAAAGTGTCGACTTGTACTTATCAATGGCGAACTGATTCATGGTGATCTCTGCCGAATCCAAATCCTCAACATCGATCAAACGCAAATCACCACGCACCGTCGGATCCCGTTCCTCCGGTGAAAGCAGATGCATCACGTAAACATCCATTCTGCGGGCGATCAACATCCGCAAAGCAGACTCAAATCCGTCTTTATCAAGAAAGTCGGATATCAGTACCACAACGCCCGTTCCTGCGTTACGAATCGAAAAATCACGGACCCCATCCGCCAACGATACATTCTCGCCGGGCTCAACCGAATCGAGATAATCAAGCATTTTCCATAATGAGGACCTGCCTCGAAGAACCGGTGCCCGTCTTCCCGCCGGCCCCAAGGCCTGAACACTCACTCGATCGGCACGGCAAAGCCCGACATAACCCAAGGCTGAAGCAAGTTGCTTGGCGACACGAAGTTTGGTGGGATCTCCAAAATTCATTGATTCGCTGGCGTCAACCAACGCATAAAAATGAAGATCCTCTTCCTCCTGAAATAATTTCAGGAACAACTGATCAAGTCGAGCAAAAAGGTTCCAATCGATCAAGCGAAGATCATCGCCGGGGACATACGAACGAAAGTCGTGAAATTCCACGCTCTGTCCACGCCGCTTACTACGCCGCTCACCCTTCAATTGACCACGAAATATTTTTCGTGAAGCCAATTCTAAACGCTCCAAACGTGCGAGCAATTCCGGCGGCAACAACGGATCGAGTCGAGACTTTGAGTTCATGCGATCAGTTTACCAAAGTGACTCTTGTTCAAAGATGCCAAACCTACATGGTTCGCAATCGGAAAGCAGAGGGCAATTATTAAGACCTGCCGAAGCTGAATTTTCTGGTGTGCGATAAATCACAACGGCGAACCTACGATAGAAACAGCGGTCGCGAAAATCACTTCCACACCAAGGGTAATCTTGCATCATCCGCGTTAAGCTTCCCCGGAAGCCGCTTGCCCTTTCCGGCCCGTTTATTCAGCCGATCCCCCAAATCGTCCCTTGCTACCTCGGCTGCCGCCTGCAGCATCTCAACCACCTCAGGATGCTGGTCAATCACGTTGGTGGATTCTGATCGGTCCTGCTCCAGATCGAATAAACTTAACTCAATTTTCCTTTGCTGATAGCGTTCTGGAAGACCACCTTTGCCCCCTTCCTTGCCATCGAGCGTGCGATAGACATGGGGAAAAACCAATTTAAAACGATTGTTGCGAACCGCCTGCAATTGCCCACCACCGTAATAGCAATAGTAGGATTCGTGAGGAGACTTTGCTCCCGTCTCACCAAAAAGTAGTGGCCGAATGTCTTTCCCATCAATCCGATTCGCCGGCAAATCAGCATCAATTAACTTAGCAACCGTTGGCAGAATATCGATGGTGCTGCATAACTGATCGCAAGTAGTGCCACCGGGCACTTTCCCTTTCCACCACATCACGGTCGGCTCACGATAACCACCCTCAAACATGGTCCCCTTGCCCTCTCGCAATGGCGTCGCTTGACCGCCATGAGTGCCGTAGGATAGCCAAGGACCATTATCGCTCGTGAAAATCAGCAACGTATCTTCCGCGATTCCCAAATCTTCCAAAGTGGTCATGATCCGACCGACCGACCAGTCAACTTCCATTACCACGTCACCGAAAATCCCCGCACCACTCTTGCCGCGAAAATCGTCTGAAGCGTAAAGGGGAACATGGACCATCGGATGCGGCAAGTAAACAAAGAAAGGGTCATCTTGATTCCTTTTGATGAAATCCACCGCCCGCTCAGTGAACTGTTTTGTCATCAGCTTTTGATCTTCTGGAGTCATCTCTTGCTTGACGATTTCAACGCCCTTGCCTGATGCTTCAATCATCGGTAGAGCCGCCCATGGAATCTCAGCATTAGGATCCTTCCTTCGCTTCTCCAATGCGTTGGGATGCAACGGCCACATGTCGTTGCTGTAGGGAATCCCGTAGTACTCATCAAAACCATGCCGATGTGGCAGAAATTTTGGATGATGCCCCAAGTGCCACTTCCCGTAAACAGCCGTTTTGTACCCTTTTGATTTGCACAATTCCGCGATGGTGGTTTCCTTCGCATTCAGCCCGATACTTGACTTAGGCCCCAGCGCTCCCGAAATACCAACTCGAACGTGATAACAACCGGTCAACAGCGCCGAACGTGACGCGGAACAGACCGCTGACGAAACCACGAAGTCCGTGAACCGCCTTCCCTCGGCTGCCATTCGATTTAAATTCGGAGTCTCGTAATCATTTGATCCAAACGGATTAATGTCGGCGTACCCCATGTCATCGATAAAAATGACCACCACATTCGGTGCACGGCCCGATGCCGCCTCAATCTTGCTCGATTGAGTAACGATCAAAGCGACGATGCAACTGAGTAATCCCAAGCAGCCGCGAGTAAACTTTTTCATCAGAACACTTCTATCAAAATAGAATTTCAAAAACATAGGTCAGTGAACCACCACCGTAGGATGCTGTGCTTACAACGCACTTCACCCGAAAAGATCTTACCGAACGTTGGTCCAGTATCAAAATCGATGCTATCGGGACAATCTCCATGGACCGCGGTCGGGCACATCCGCCCAACCGATTCGCAAACCTCGTCCCGTAGTTTATCGAACCAAGGTACCAACATAACATGACCGCGACACTGAATGCGACGCATGAGTAAAATGACTTGCTCGGTGGAGTTATCGAATCAGCTTATCAGTAATCACTTCTAACTAGGGCCCTAACCGTGCGACCAAGAAACCACTGATGAGGTCCGAGGCAACAAGACTCGGGAACAACACGACTCGGGAACACAAAGCCTCGGGAACACAAAGCCTCGGGACTGGGACGCTAACAGAACGAACAGACCACCGATTCTTATTGTGTGGCAGGTCCGCTGCCAAGCAATGCACTGCAAAAACCTAGTTTGATGAAAACAGTTACTCGACCCGCTTGGGGAACAACACTGACAAAGACTCAATCTCTGCTCACGCCACGCAGGTTCTCTTCAAAACAATCGTGCGGGTACTGAGTCAACATTTCATGGCGGTATTATGCACAAAGTCCGATTTCCACCATCATTCATTAGATTCTTTGCGAATAATGGTCCGCGCAGAACCAACGGCAAATTGCTCACCATTGACTGCATAAGCACGAATCACCATTGGCCCGGCAGTGCCAACAGGCACGGGAACCGATAGCTTCAAGGGCAAATCAGCCTGAACTGCATGTTCCAGTTGGGAAACAAGCGTTTCATTAGGATTTTCGCCGACTGACGCACCAAGTGGAAAATCAACTCTTAGCGTCAGGTCACCTTCCACCGAACTGTTGGCTATCACCTTGAGCGGGTCGCCTTGATCGTGACCAGGAGCAACCTCCAGCTCAATCCGTTGGGCATGACGCAGTCGCTGGGTCGGATCACCCAACAATCCATACAACTGCAAGTGTTCCCGTCGTTCCTCCACTAATGTTGAACCGGCGGGACTAAGAAGCGTTGCAAGTCCATCAATCATCACCCGCGCAGAATCGGCCTTACCCGCTGTCGCCTTGTACGCACCTCTTTGAGCCTCGAGCCATGCGTCACCCAGACGCGCCGGCCGTCTTTGGTAAATCGATTTGATCAAGCCAACCGACAAAGCTGCATTCCCGTAGGGCATTGTCACCCGACTACCGGCAATGACGGCAATCGGCCCACCTTCGGTGAACAAAAGGTGCTCAGCAAGCGAATCCTCCGCAGCATCCAACGCACCGGTGTAGCAGGCTAACATGAGAGCGATTGGTGCTCGACCCGGTTCACATTTCAAACGACGAACACTCCGTCGATCCAACACAGGCACACCGTCCTCATTTTGCGGAACTCGATCCAGTTTGGTTACCTGACCATGACCCGCATAGACCCAGAAGCGAGCACCTTTGGAATACTGATTGAGCACCGCCTCGGTAAACGGTTCATCTGAGGGATAAAAGCGGTGTCCTGGACTGCCATAGAGGACATGAGTTCTTACCTGGGCCGGTAAAACACCCGTGACGATAGTTCGAGCTGCTGACTCAATCGCTTGATCCGCGAGGAAGCCAAATCCCCCAACACCGCCTACCAGCTGCACGCTTGTTCTCCACTGCCCAAAATCAGTGCTATGTTCTTTGATTATCAAACGATTGATCCAATTCCGCAACTGCTCAGGCCGATCCACAGGAAGACGACCAACCGCGATCTCAACCTCACCGTTCTGGTCAAGATCGCCGTAGGGGTAATCGGTGCAGAGTGTTGGCGTGGAACCCCATTTCGCCGTCACACCGGTTTTGGAATAAAAAGAAGGTACCTCCAACGACGGATCACACTTTGATCCGATCACGGGAACGTCACCGATCAGTAAAATGTATTTGGTTTTATCAGTGGCTATCTGAGCGACCCTATCTCTGACGGCGACCGCAGATAACTCAGACTCGATTGTCCGTACGCTCAAGCCCTCCGCCGTTCGAAGATCAACCCAAGGCTCGATCGCTTTCCCAAAATTTCCGGGGCAGACCAAAATCACTTCCGTAGCACGCGATCGGGCTGACAAAGAGAGCAAGATCAAAACCAGAAACCCGAGCAATCGTGCTCTACGAATCAAATCATTGGCCCAATGGCTATTAGATTGAATCATGGCTAATCCGAATTGCTTGAAACCTGCCCTACAAGTCACGCCCAACCCCAGAGCACCGACGAATGCTGCCACACGGATGAAAATCGCGAAACACTGGATTCGCCCTGCACAGCAACTTCCAACAACGATCCATTGCCGCTGAATTGACACGTACCCACTGCTGACAAGCCAGCGCAAAAACATGGTGTGACCCCTCATTGAGAACCTAAAACCAGTCGGGCATCCATACACACAACAGGCCAATCGTGTTGGGGCAGCAGTCTCGCGATGCGGTACACACACTGACTCAACCCTCACTCGCAATACCTGACACCACCCAAAACCAACCAGTGAAATAAGCCGTATTCCGTTTCGATGATGGGAAAGCCAGAAACATCCTTAATCCCTCTGCGCTCCCGTGAAAAATGGCCGAACTCGTCTCAGGCAGAGGAAGCTGACGTTTAAAAGGAACGTAATGATCCGTTAAGCTCTGTTCCTGAATTGATCACCCGGTATCACAATACAATCGATCCGCTGAAAAGATTCCACCCCAATCCTGCATTGACACCATTGGACGGTCTCCAACGAGCACATGCTGGCTCAAAACAATCGACATCTTGAGCCCAAAACACGATATCTGAACCCTTTCGCCGCCTGCGGACAACGATGAACCCCATAGCGACTAACACAGCACAGACAGATGCAAAAGGCAAAGTCTTGGGGATTACGGTGGGCGATCCAGCGGGAATTGGACCCGAAATCGCCCTGCGTTGCGCCTCACTGCTTCAAGGCGACGATCGCTGCCGGATCATTCTTTATGGGCCAAAATTGGTCCTCAAAAGAGTTTCTGCCGAACTCGAAATCGAAATCACAGGCGAATTAAGAGACATCGGTCATGTTGACATGGCGTCACTTGTCCCAGGAATCCCTAACGCCGAAACCGGATTGGCTTCCTACCAAGCCGTGGACCTCGCGATCCGAGATGCGATATCCGGGAAGATCGACGCAATGGTTACGGGCCCAATCCAAAAAGAGGCATGGCACGCCGCGGGAATCTCGTTTCCCGGGCATACTGAACTGCTGGCCGACCGCACCGGTATCAAAGACTTTTGCATGATGCTCACGAGCCCCTCAATTTCATGCGTACTCGCTACCATCCATATCCCACTTGCTGACATTTCATCACAGCTTTCAATCGAAGGAATCGACCGAGCGATTCGCCTTGCCTCCCAAACACTAAGTCCTCGTCTTGGGCATTCGGCCAGAATCACGGTCTGTGGATTAAATCCGCACGCTGGAGAAAATGGCCAGTTCAGTCATGGCGAAGAGAAAAATATCATTCAGCCCGCAATCGACCTCGCAAGAAATAACGGCTTCAATGTAACCGGTCCTGTGCCACCAGATACTGCTTTTACACCATCCATGCGTTCTCGAACGGACGCCTACGTTTGCATGTACCATGACCAAGGTTTGATTCCACTGAAAGCCTTGGCTTTTGACGATGCGGTCAATGTGACTTTGGGCCTGCCGATCATTCGTACAAGTGTTGATCATGGCACCGCCCTTGACCTGGCATGGCAAGGAACCGCAAAACACCAAAGCATGCTGGCTGCCATTGAACTCGCTATTGAGAGCTGCGAGGTAAAGTCGTGATGGAAATTCCCAGACCCATCGCGTCAGGAAAAATCCTCTGCTCGATGCCATCTACCAAGAAAACAAACCAACCCATTCAGGGCCCGGCAACCAGGGGTGATACGGAACAGAGCATGGGAGACGAAAATGTTGGCACCATTTTCGCTGGTCATAACAAACGATTACAGATTCTCGAACTGCTCTGTCTCTTGACTGTCTTCTTTGTTGCGGCGGGCGACCCCGCTCCCATGGTGAATGAATCCCATTATTTAGTGAAGGCCAAGAATTTCTGGAACCCAAACTGGTGCGCCAACGATGCGTTCGTTTCATCAGGTAAAGCCCACATCACCTTCTACATCACCTTTGGTTGGCTGACGAAGTTCTTCTCTCTCGAAACAACCGCGTGGATCGGCCGACTGCTGGGCTGGAGTGTGATCGCGTTGGGGCTTAGCAATCTCTGCCGCAATCTGTTCAATCGACCATTTTTCTCCGTGCCTGTCGCAATCATTTGGATCGCTGCAACCCAACACGGTAACCTCGCTGGTGAATGGGTAATCGGAGGAATCGAGGGTAAAGTCCCCGCGTATGGGTTTGTCTTGCTCGGCCTGGCAGAAATGGTTCGACGCAACTGGACGCGAACATGGATCTTGCTCGGCATCGCCTCGGCATTCCACGTTCTGACCGGCGGATGGAGCGTGATAGCAGCGCTCATCACATGGCGATTCACCGAGCGATCAAGAAACGATGCTGTTCGCCTTTTCGATTGGCCCATTCTGCTTGGCGGTATCATTGCGTTAGCTGGACTGATCCCGGCGATTGCACTGCAGGCAAATTCCCCCAGCGCGGACGCATTGAAAGCCTCAAGAATCTATACCTATTACCGCCTAGCGCATCATCTTTTACCCGCCAATTTTCAATTCAGCTGGTACCTTCGACACGGTACCCTCGTGGCTTTGACCCTACTCACCGCGTATCGATTCCGCCACGAAAAATCCCTTGCCCCCCTGACTCTCTACTCGCTGGCAGCGTTCGGCTTAGCAATCATTGGATTTGCGATCGGCTATGTGCCACTTTGGGATCCTGATCTCGCAGCCAAGCTACTCAGGTACTATTGGTTTCGTCTCTCCGATGCCATGATTCCGCTACTTTTTGCGGTGCTGACAGTCAAACTCTACATCGAGTCGCGACAACAATTAATAAGACACGCGACCACTAGCTATTACTCGCTGGCGGTTGTCATTGCATCAGCTTTTCTTCTCATCAGCGATGGCCTCAACAAATCGACACTCAGCATTCCACCGGCAGCCAGCCATCGTGTTCTTGGCTTCCAACAAGACGCATCAATCTCGGAACAACAACATGCATTCACGGACTGGCTAAAAGTCTGCCAATGGGTCAAACACTCATCAGATGAACAGGAAGTGTTTCTCACCCCACGCCACCAACAAACCTTCAAATGGTATGCGGAACGCGCCGAAGTCACGAACTGGAAAGATGTTCCGCAAGATGCGCGATCATTGCTGACCTGGTATGAAACCTTTCAGGAGATTTTCCCCCAACGCTTGGGGCATGTCCGCGTCACGATTCAGTACCCGAAACTAAGGGAGATCCGGAGACGGTTTGATGTACGCTGGATGATCGTGGATCGCAGAATCGTCGGTGAAAATCTGCCGCTTGTCCGCATCTACCCGATCAACAGCGAGAGCAATCCAACCTATGCTGTCTATGAGTTACCCAATGCCTCAAAACCGTAAAGAAACGAGAGCAACTCGTGTCATTCATGCTCGATGGCATGCAGCCGACCGAGCCATCATCCTGTCACCGTCACCTGAAGCCATTGCGTCAAACATCCAATGGAAGAGGCCAAGAAACAATCTTGATTGGCATCAGCGTTAGAAACTTTTCAAGTGTCGCGAACCCATCCGGCGTCCATCTGCATCAGTCGCCAGATGACAGTCGCGGGCCAACATTCCGGAAGACACCCGCTCTGAATTCCCAGATCACAGATCAACCAAAGCTCATCAAATCATTGCAGAACCCCACTCCTCTGCTTGAATGACTCAAACTGAGTGGTCGCTGAAACCCACCAGTTGTAGAGATTTCAATCACAACTACCGTCGGATGACAGAAACCGGATGCATGAAACATCCGATGACTATCAACACCAGCAATCAAAGCAGATCATTACCGCTGACTGAGATCACCAAGCGAGCGATTTGAAGAGCGTACTTCGATATCTTCCAAGTTCCTCTGTCGTAATTGCTGCTCTTTTTCTTCCTTGATGTCATCCAGTTTTCGATCCATTAACCCTTTGGTCGGGTCAGTGGAATCGTCCCGATCCGATGGTGATACACCTTCCATCTGCTCGCCAGGTGTGACGCGGCTTGAACCACTGTTTTTCTGACGCTCAATGGCGTCTGGTGTCGGAGGCTGATCTCGATCAACGAGACTGGATAATTTACCGCCAGCAGGATCAAAAAGACTACCAACCCTTCCACCTTCTCGATTGGTCCTCTGCCAAGAACCACCATAGGTTGGATAGGCCATGTCCTCCGAATCCATGCTGATTCTGCAGCCAACCAAAACCGGTAAAACAGAAAGAAAACCAGCCAAAGCCATGGCCATTGTTGAAGCGTATTTCATGGGATCATCTCGAGTGCACCGAACCAGGCAAGACAAAGTCACCTTCGGAGGTATCGGTTGATTCGATTATGGGCTTTAGGCAAACTTTAACGCCTTGGTCGCGCCGAGCCAAATGAACGGCGGTTCGCCATCTCCGCCGAACGAATCCACCAGTTAGCGAACTACCATGGCAAAATAAAAGAGCTATCGGCAGCCTGGGTACCTTTGTTGGCCGAGGGTGAATGATCAAAACGTCTCTCCATTGGCCTTTCTTTTTTGGAAAACCAGCTGCGACAAAAGAAATTAAGCGAGCTGACAGTGACGCCTTGAATACCAGGATGGCAAACAACAAATACAAAAACCACGACCGCCGCGACCGCGAAAACACCCAGAAAACACGACAAAACAACGATTTTCCAGCATACGTCCTCAAACCAGCTTGCCTGACTTCCACATCAGCAAACCGATACAATCCACTGCTTCAATCAACAAAAGAGCGAAATGACTCGATCACCAACATCAAGACTCCATTGACGCAGCCCAGCTGAGTTTGTGGAATCTGGCGAGCACTCGTGATATCCCAGAACAGATTCAACCGAAGCGATTCGTATTTCCACCAATGACTTCCGCGAAAATAGAAACCGCTAACAACCTCGCCCCCTCCGTGTCGATCACCCCGGGCGGACCTGTCAGCGGGAGCATTCGCCCCCCTGGCAGTAAGAGCCTGACGAATCGGGCATTGATATGCGCCGCAATGGCCACCGGTGAGAGTCGCATCACCGGCGCCTTAGCTAGCGAAGATACCGAAGTGATGATCGAGTCACTACGTAGGATTGGTGTTGAGGCACAAATCCAAGACGGTGGAAGAACCGTTCTTTTCACTCAACAAAATCAATCTTCAAGCGCCGGTGCTACGGATCACCCTACCGAGCTTTACATCGCTAACAGCGGCACCAGCATTCGCTTTTTGACAGCAACGCTCTCCGCACTGGGTGGCCATTACCGACTACGGGGCGTTCCCCGTATGCACCAGCGTCCAATTGGCGATCTCATTGAGGCGATCCAAAGTATTTCGGAAGGTGAGATTAACGCGGAGTCAGAAAATAGCTGCCCACCGGTTACCATTCAATCCAATGGCTGGCAGGGTTCCTCCCTCCAAGTGGCAGGATCTGTCAGCAGCCAATACCTCAGCGGCTTGATGATGGCCGCGCCCCTTGGCAACAACGCTGCTGACGCCGTGTCAATTTCTGTAAGAGGTGAACTGGTCTCTCGCCCTTATGTTGAGATGACTGCAGAAGTCATGAGGGCCTTTCATGCAAAGGTCGAGATCCCCCAAATAACCCAAGGGAACGAAACGCTGGTAGTCAGGGTCAACACTGATGGCTACCAGGGCACTGATTACGACGTGGAGCCTGATGCATCCGCCGCGAGCTATTTCTGGGCGGCTGCTGCAATCACTGGCGGATCAGTGAAAGTACTGGGTCTAACCCCCAAGGCCATTCAGGGCGATGTGGGGTTCTGTAGCGTACTGCAAAAGATGGGCTGCGAGGTGACATCCGAACCCGATGGAATGACCGTATCAGGTCGTGCTTCGCGCGGCATCGACATTGATATGAACAGTATTAGCGACACCGTGCAGACCCTCGCCGTAGTTGCACTCTTCGCTGATGGACCCACGCGGGTTCGAGGTGTCGCGCACAACCGTTTTAAGGAGACGGATCGAATAGGTGACCTTGCCTGTGAATTGAGAAAGCTGGGTGCGACGGTAAACGAACACGACGATGGCATGACAATCCAAGCCATCCCTGAAAACTTGCGTGGCGGGGTACTCGAGACCTATCACGATCACCGAATGGCAATGAGCCTCTCGTTGGCTGGACTCAAAATTCCGAACGTCAGAATCCTTCACCCTTCCTGCACCGCGAAGACTTACCCCGAGTACTTTGCCGACATGGAAAACCTGCTCGGTCGCGCGCATCAATGGCAACAGATCGAGGCCTGAGGGCAATCTGCTAAATCTAATCGACCATCTTGTATTGACGATTCCCCCAAACTGCGGCATCCATAAAACACTGCCAATCAATCTCAGTTCAGCAGTGCGGTCTCCCCTCCCACTTCAACCATGCCTTCCAGCAGTTGCCAGAAAAAACCAGCGTGATCGGCCGAAGCACCAGCAGTCTCAGAGAGACCTCGTCATCAAATCTTGATCTGGTCTGGCCCTTGCTTCCCCCTTGCCCAACCGAAGCGTTAACGAGTCACGAATTCGGTCAGACGACTGAAAAAACATTGTGACCAAAGCCCACCGGCATCAATGACAACGAATTCAAAAAACAGGAATTCAAAACAGAATCCAGACTTTGGCATCTGGACGAAAACCCTTCAACCTGATGAGGGATTACCGCGGTCGCATGCCACCTTTTGCTAACTGCACCTCGCTTTTAAGCGGTTGCATCCCGTTTTTCCTGATCGAAACGAACCATTGATGGAATTCTCGACAAGGGTGCCAACGACGACGACCACCGTCCCTACACCGAAGCCGAACCAACAAAGATCGATAGCAAGGCGAGTGGAAAGAGCAAAGCAACCGGTCAGGAAGAAAGCGACATGGCCAACAGACACACCAAGACACGGTTCATCCGTAATTCGGTGTCGGAGGACGATAATCGGCCATTTCAATTGACTGAAACCAGTCGATCGTCCGTTGCAGGCCGTCACGCAGCATGACTTTTGGCTCCCAGCCAAGTTTCGATTTAGCCAGTGAAATATCAGGTCGTCGTCGGGTCGGGTCATCAGATGGCAAAGGCTGGTAAACGAGGTCACTTTTGGACCCGGAAAGCTCAATGACGGTTTCCGCTAGCTCCCGAATCGTAAACTCGACGGGATTCCCGATATTAACCGGGCCAACAAAATCGCCTTCACAGCCCATCATTGCGATCATCGCATCCACTAAGTCGTCACGGAAGCAAAACGAACGAGTCTGGCTGCCATCTCCGTAAATCGTGATCTGTTCATCACTGAGGGCTTGCCGGATAAAATTTGATACCACACGACCGTCAAAAGGATGCATTCTTGGACCATAGGTATTGAAAATACGCACAATACGAATATCAACACCGTTACTGCGGTGGTAATCCATGAACAGTGTTTCAGCAACACGTTTCCCCTCGTCATAACAAGCACGAATACCAATCGGATTAACGCTCCCCCGGTAACTCTCCACCTGCGGATGCACCTCGGGATCTCCGTAAACTTCGCTGGTGCTCGCCTGTAAAATTCGGGCGCCACAACGCTTGGCCATTCCCAACAAATTAATCGACCCCATCACACTTGTCTTGATAGTTTTGATTGGGTTGTACTGATAGTGCCCAGGCGCAGCAGGACAAGCTAAATTGTAAATCTGATCGACCTCTAAAAAGATCGGCAGGGTGACATCATGCCTCAGCAACTCAAAGTTTGAGCTCCCTAGAAGGTGAGCAACGTTAGTCTTCTGGCTAGTAAAAAAGTTATCGAGGCAAATCACATCATGCCCCGCGTTAACGAGACGTTCGCACAAATGCGAGCCTAGAAAACCCGCTCCACCAGTCACGAGAATTCGCTGAATCATTCTTTCTCTCCCCACTCGAGATCCGCAGGATAGAATTCCAACACTGATCCATTTGAGATCAACGCGTGCGGATGCTTTCTCATTTTGGTCCCACGTAGTCTAGAATCTCTCTTCGACGCGAATCAATCGCAATCACGTTATGGGAAAGACTCGGCGAGCAACGATTCACTCGGGGGCCAATACTGACTAACCAAGCAATCGATTATCGATCAGCCGCGTCGTTCCGACTCGACACGCGACAAGGGCCACTGCGGTTTGGCTCACGGAATCAATCGGCTGCAATGATTCCGCATCAACAATCACGGCGTAATCCACCTCATCAACTCCCGCTGATAACGATTCGGCCACGCATGGTTCACTGACAATCGGCCTCCCTTTGCCTGTACCGTTTTCAGATTGTTTGAGCGAATCTTGAAAAGCCCCTAAATCATCGCCCTCTAACAGCAGTTGGCTTTTCAGGATCTGCTCGAGAGTGGACGCATCCCTGATTCCAGACTCATAGCTTTGGCAAACCAAGTCGAGAGCCCTGGGAATCCTCAAAGCTTGTTGACGCTGGCCGGTATCGAGATAACGGTTGCGGCTACTCATTGCCAGGCCGTCAGGGTCACGAACAATATCACCTGCAACAATCTCGACAGCAATATTCAAATCACGCACCATCGCCTCAATCACTTTCCACTGCTGATAGTCCTTCCTGCCGAAAACGGCAACATCGCACGGAATGCAATGAAAAAGCTTGAGAACTACCGTACAGACACCACTAAAATGCTCCCTACGAAAAAGCCCCTCGAGTGTTTCTGCAACCGTCGGAGGTTGAACCATGGTGCTGAAGCCAGATGGGTACATCGAGTCAGCGTCGGGAACGAACACGGCGTCAACACCCAGACGACGCAAGCTTTCCAGATCTTGCTCAAGCGTGCGAGGGTATTTCCCTAAGTCTTCACCGGCAGCGAACTGTGTTGGATTGACAAAAATGGTCGCCAACACAATTTCTGAACGTTGCTTTGCAATTTCAATCAGCGACAGATGACCATCATGCAATGCCCCCATCGTGGGCACCACCGAGACGCGATTTCCACGAACCTGTTGATGCAGAACGTATTCCCTCGCAGTGTCAGGTGTCGAAATCAATTCCATGCAAAATCTCCATCTAGACAAAGTGAAAACGCACGATCAAACGATCCAGGATCGATCACTTAGAAGTTGCGATTTCAAATACGTCATCGGCAACGAAAATAGGCAGAGGTGGCTGGAAGCTAACTGCAACCGCGATTGCGTCGCTGGGACGCGAATCAATCTCAATCAACTCATCATTCGATCGTCGCAGGCTTAGCTTTGCGAAATAAGTTCCATTATCAAAATCACTGATAACAACACTCTCAAATTTGGCATCGAAGGCTGCTGCAACATTGACAATCAAATCATGTGTCAATGGACGAGGTGTCTCGTAGCCTTCCTTGACACGCCGATCGATATTGGTCGCCTCAAATATTCCAATCAAAATTGGAAATTCGCGTTCACCACCCACTTCCTGAAGGTAGATCACTTGATTCTCAGTGATCTCAGAAATAATGATGCGGGTCAATCGTGTCTGTACAGCCATCAGTCAATTAATTTACAGGAAAAAACGATCCAAAACTCCATTGGGACGCCCGAAGTATAACCGCTGCTAAACGTTTAGTCCTGCACCCTTATTAAATCGGTTAGTGCACCGCCACCGCGAGCAAAAGCAGACAAAACCCGGACAATCCACGCAGCTTCATCAATCTTAACAGCCAGCAGAAATGTCAAGAAACCTTCACGCCCCAAGGGCATATTCCTGAGGAGGCGTTCCCGTGTTGAAATTCACGATTGCAT
>CALJHC010000019.1 GCA_938075415.1 uncultured Rubripirellula sp.
AGTTCCCGTTGGGAAACATAAACGCCAGTTACTGCATGCGATAGAGCGGTCTCGTCCAACGTTGCCATTGCGTTCGGTGTTGCGGGTCATACGCCTCTCCCAGTCGCGATACCATGCCTGGACTCGTAAAGAGCAATGTGAGTTGGACGACAGCCCGTCTTGTCCTCAAAACATGCCACACCAACTCACGCCAGATGAGGTGGCGACGATTGAGGACTTCGTGACTGGCGATGAATACCGCCACGTTCCAACCGGAACTTTGGCCATCCTCGCTCAGCGGTTGGGCAAGGTGTTTGCTTCGGTAAGTACATGGCGTCGCTTGGTCAAAGTTCACAAATGGCGACGAACAAGGCAACGCGTGCATCCAGCCAAACCGAAGGTCGGAATCCGAGCGATGAAATCCAACGAGATTTGGCACATTGACACTACGGTGGTCCGGTTGCTTGACGGTAACAAAGCCTATCTTCACGCGGTGATCGATAACTACTCCCGCCGCATCCTGTCGTGGAAGGTGTCCTCAACATTCAATCCAGTTGCCACAGCGGAGATTCTACTCACTGCGTCGAAAGGAATGGCCGGTTGCAAACCAATGTTAGTGGCCGACGGTGGAGTTGAAAACTTCAATGGTGCGGTCGATGAACTAGTCGAAACGGGAATGCTCAATCGAGTGCTCGCCCAAACGGAGATCATGTTTTCCAATTCAATGATCGAATCGTGGTGGAGAGTCCTGAAGCACCAATGGCTCTTCCTCAACACGCTCGACTCGGTAAAGACCGTCGAGACACTGGTGGGGTTCTACGTCAAAGAGCACAACTGTCGTCTGCCACACTCAGCGTTTCGCGGGCAAACGCCAGATGAAATGTACTTCGGTAAAGGAGGCGACATTCCTGGCAAACTTGAGGCCTCGCGGCAGAAGGCACGCAAGGAACGGATCGAGACCAATCGGAAGCGAACGTGTCGCGCATGTGAGAGGCCGGTCGCGATCGCAAGCTGAGTCAGAATTCCCCGTTTCCGGCGGCTAAGTTGTGGTCGACGCTGCGCGAGGTGAAGAAAAACCGCCACTTCAAGCGGAGCAATCACCTGTTCGAGATGCGTGCCCCCGACTAACTGGGCGAACCGGGGCCCAGTTCAGGCCGCCGCGCAGGAACTCGCGCACAAAACTCCAGAATGTTGTGACTCGTAGCATCGCGAACGACTACAAAGAACGAAAACGACGCGAAGGTGCAGCGTTGAGTGCTCGGCTGAGTTTTCTGACCCCACGGGGTCTGGATCATGAACGACTGATCTTTCGTCTTGCCGGTCGTGACTACCGCTTGACTGATGTTTTCGGACGCGTTGTCCGGGACATCCTGGCATGACCCGAGAAATCCGAACACATCGTTGAATCTTGTCGCGGCAGTCATTTTTCCTGCGGCTTCTTCTCCTTCGTCCGTTTCGGCTTTGCAGGGCCATAAGTATCGAGCAGGATTTTGTCGACCACTTCTCGATCGGTACGGTTAAGAAAGGTTTCAAGCATCGGATCGCGGGTCCGTTTCATGTGATCGATAAGTTGTTCTTGCATGGCGGCAATGGTTCCTGCATGCTCGCTTTGGTCGATCAGATTGTGCAAGCAATCGGGATCGTTGCGCAGATCATAGAACTCTTCCGGAACACGGTAACGAAACAGCTGTATCCTGTCCGCAATAACGGAATCCGATTCAGCAGCTACTTCCATCGCCGCCATTGTTTTTCCTTCGTTGTTGTTGCGGTACCAATGCTTCTGGTCACTGAATGGATTGTAGATGTAGCCGTATCCTGCATTCTGAATGGCCCGCATCGGCACCGCATCACCACCTGCCTTGGAGTCAATCTGTGTGTAAACCTGTTCCCGCCCCGCTTGCTTCTTTCCTTTCAGAAGCGAAAGAAACGAAGTGCCATCCAGTCCGTCTGGCCCATCGACTCCTGTGACTTCGAGAAAAGTCGGAAAGAAATCAACGACCGATACGAAATCAGTTTCATTGGTTGTATTGGGACGGACAGTGCCAGGCCAACGAACCAGACAAGGTGTTCGTGAACTGTGGAACCAAGCATTGCACTTGGCAAACGGGACCGCGATTCCATTGTCCGAGATAAAAACCACCAACGTGTCCTCGGCCAGACCCGATTCATCAAGAGCCTGCATGACACGACCAAAGGTATCGTCCAGACGGCGAGTCGAATTCAGGTACTGGGCCAATTCCTCGCGTACGCCGGGAAGGTCAGGCAAGAAACCGGGCACGGTGACTTCCGCTGCTTTGTAGACACGTGATGGCATCGAAGCACCTTTGGTCAACTTTGCAGGGTTGCAATAAGGCCGGTGCGGATCATGCGAATTGACCATGAAATAGAACGGCTTGTTTTCCTGCTTGCTCTTTTCCAGAAACGTCTTGCTGCGCTGGTAATAAATCTCCGGGTTGCGCCCGTTCCCAAGTTCTTTCTGGTCGAAAGCGTAGTCCCACTTGATCGATTTCTTGGGCGAAGAATGCCCGACCTTGCCAAGAATCCCCGTCAGGTACCCGCCTGCCTGCAACGTATTCACGATGTCGGGAACATCCTCACGTGCGGGCATGAAACCCATGGCACCCGATCGATGACTGTAGCGTCCTGTGGCAATCACAGCACGACAGGGAGCACAAATGGCAACGTTGACGTGCGCTCGATTAAAACGCAAACCCTCGGCAGCAAAAGCGTCCAGATTGGGAGTCAAACCGGCAGGCAATCCACCATAAGAACCAAGCGATTCTGCATGCAGATCATCTGCCGTGAACAGCAGGACATTCGGATTCGGTGCCGCCTGAATCGCGTTGATGCCTGTCAGGCAAAGGAGCACACAAAGCCATTTACCAGGGCAAGCAAGAGGAGAACGCTGATTCTGGATCGTACAAAACATGAACTTGCCATTAATGGAAGAAACAAACAGAGTGGGTCAGGTCCCGATCATAGCAACAGTTGTTCAGCATTGATCGAGAACTCGGACAGAAAATGACTCGGACAGAAGATCATTCACCCCGGGTATTTCGGCAAGTACTTCGGCAAGTACTTTGACGGGGACTTTGATCGCCAGCCTTTTCGCCAGCCCATCTCGCCTTTGAATGGGATATAATTCTTCTGGTTTTTTCCCGATGACTGCGGATGGAGTTCAGAACGGCTACCCTCTCCGTTGATCACGAACGTTCCCACCAGCGCAGAACGCCAGTGCTCAGGAAGACAAGATGGTACCGCCAAGGCTTCACAGGGCGTACATGCTGTGGGCGCGTTGACAACCTGCAGGTTGCAGGTGTGAGGCACGCGGGTATTGGACAATCGACTCTCGTAGGTGACAACTGATGAATTGCTTGACTTGCAACGGGTATCACCGTCTGATCCTGTTTGCCGCCTTGATCACATTTCCGCTGACATGTCAGGGCCAAATGATGGCCGGAGTAGCCAGAGTGGATGCTACCGACTACAAAGCGGGTCCGGTTCATGATCCGCTTTACGTCAAAGCCATCGTGCTGAAGCAAGGTGGGGATCAGGCTGTCATCGTGACTGTGGATGCCGTCGCGATTGGGGGGATCGGATACATCAAGGACGACTATCTGGGAAAAGTGCGGTCAGCGATTCAGAACACACTCGGGATTCCCGCTTCACGGATCCTGATCAACGCCAGTCACTGTCATGGAGTTGTGCGCCGTGATATTGCGGCACTGACGGTCCAGGCAATCGAATCCGCTGCGTCCGCGTTGGTGCCTGTTCGGATCGGGGTCGGTCACGGCCACGAAGACCGGGTGGGAGAAAACCGCAGACTGTTGATGAAAGACGGGCGTGAAATCGACGTTCGCCATGCGTACGCCATGCCCCCCGACTCAGAAGTTGCAGGCGTCGGTCCCATTGATCCGGAAATTGGTGTGCTCAGGCTTGATCGAATGTCAGGAGATCCATTAGCCGTGATCTACAACTTTGCCTGCCATCCTATCCAGGGCGTCCCCAGTGGCGCGAATACTGCTGACGTCACAGGCCTTGCATCCACGGTTATCGAAGACAACCTCGGAGGGGGAGCGATGGCATTCTTCCTGCAAGGTTGCGGTGGTGATATCAACCCCGTGTTCTACAAACATGTTGATCAACCCCGGGATGCGGTGTCATTGGGAAATCTTCTTGCCTTGAGCACGCTCAAAGCCGTGCGCTGCGTCGAGACAAAAGAAGACAATCGTTTTCTGTGGATCCATGAGACACTCGAACTGCCACGAGCCGATCTGGCAGCAAAGATTATCGATCAGGAGCAAGAACAACTGAGGCTGGCTCAATCCTTGCGTGGCACCACGCTGAGCCTAAAAACATTCATGCCCCTCATGGTCAAGTACCGCTTGTCCGATCAATACCCCGCCTACTATTCGCACCGGTATCTACATGAAGAGGAATTGGGTCGCAAAGAATTGTCTGTCATGGATGCAAGGAATCGGCAAGACATCAAATCCTACGTTCAAAACATCGAAACGATGGAACAACTCACACGTGTCAACACCAACCTGCGATTGTTGAAGATGCATCAAAAACAGAATTTGGAAGCTCCAAAACGAACCGTCGATGTGGAGTTGATTGGTTGCCGCATCGGCGATTTCGTGTTGACGAGTTTTCCAGGGGAACTGACTGTACAAATCGGATTGAACCTGAAGGACAAATCGCCTCACGAACATACCTTCGTTGCTGGCTACACCAACGGATACATCTATTACGCACCGACCACCAAGCAGTTAGCCAATGTGGGTGGCGCGCAGGAAGACAGCGATTGCATTCTTGCGCCCCACTGGCAAGCGATTTACGAACAAAAAGCAGTTGAGATTCTCGAGCAACTGTAACCTTCGGCCCTGCCAACGCGTCAGCCGAATGGCGGTGCCGCATGCTCTGGATGGGGAAACACATCCAAACGAGGTGCTGACACACGGCCCTGCCCAGGGAGTATTGGACACCGTTCTCGCCGCCTGCATGAGTTACTGAAGGAGCTCACTGCGACTCGTTTGTCGCCATGGCTAGTGACGACCAAAGTAGCCAATACCACTTTGAAACTCGAAAAGTGGTAGGCATGCGAGCAACCTGCTTATGCACGGCCGAAACTGATTTGACCGACTACTACTGGAGTGCTCCCCAAAATCTGATGCGTGCGTCACCGTGCCCGATACAAGAATCATGTGTGGCCGTACGACTTTGTGACGGACCGGACCGAGGATGGTCGTCAACTTCGGTTGCTGGTAGTGATCGACGACTACACGCGAGAATGCTTGGCGATCGAAGTGGGCCGTTCGTTTATCCCTAAAGATGTGATCGACGTATTGCAGTACCTGTTTGCCGTACGCGGCACGCCCGAACACATTCGAAGTGACAACGGCCCGGAATTCGTATCCAAGGTAGTTTGCTGTTGGCTGAAAGAAGCTGATGTCAAAACACTGCTCATTGCCAAGGGCAGCCCTTGGGAGAACGCCTGTGTGGAATCGTTCAATGGTACGCTTCGCGATGAGCTACCCAACCGTGAAATCTTCTTGAGCTTTGAGGAAGCTCGCTGGGTGATGGATCGCTTGCGACTCGACTACAACCATCACGAATCCATAGTTCATTGAATTATCAACCACCTGCTGCTTTTGCGGCTGACTGTGTTCTTCCGGCTTCGGCTACGCCTCAGCCTCCAGAACACAGTCGCATTACCAACCCCAATTCTCTCACTCAAACTGTTGCAAAGACGGGGGGGGTAGTCAATCAGCCGACACAGGCAAACAGCCAATGCTAGAAAGAAAATACGATTCATGCCTGAGCATCTTAAAAACATGTTTGGGGAGGCAAGTGTTACGAAAGCTCGTCTTTCCGTTTGCCCGAATCGCCCGGTCCCATGGCTCTGTTCCTTTCTGCCGCAAAAAGTTTGTCACGAGTTTCGCTAGTCACTAACGCTCGAATGCCGTTTAAGACTTCCGCCCCTACGAGACCGCCCAAACATATGCACCAATGATCCCGCCTACCAATAGCCATGCAATGGCAAATCCGATAGCCGAAGTCCTCGAGGGAACTGGTATTTCCAAACCGCCCGCGGTTAGCAACATCCGGCGATCAATCGGTGGAGTCTCTCTCGGCAATGTGCATGGCTGCAACACTTTCTCGCCAGCTTGTATCGGAGTGCGACTCAGCTGATAGAAACGCTTTAGCTTAACCGGATCCACTGCAGGTGTTACAAGACTGACCGCGATACCAACCATCGAAGCTATTGAGCTGTAAAAGAGAATCTGCCACGGCAGATAGACAACGGGCCCTTCGCCTTCAGTCCAAAGCAAGCGAAGTGATTCTGAGGCAGGTATCCCTTTCAACCACTGAATGAACCATGGTTGCGTCGAAACCCACCACGCGGCGAAGCCAGTCAGGCTGGTTGCCCAGGCACCCGCAACCGTCATGCACCGCCAAAACAGACCGATCCAAAAGACCAGCCCCATCATCGGGGCAATCATGAACCAGATTTCCAACGCTTTCACGACGCTTGGCACCCAAAATGCAAAGGCGACTCCGCCCGCGACGACGACGACCGAAGCCAGACGACCGACCCAAATGCAGTGTCTATTGGAAACCTCGGTTCGAAGCGGCTTGTAGATGTTCTCAGTGAATAAGGCGGCGCTGCTGATCATGAACGAGTCGCACGAACTCATTACTCCGGCCAACAATGCGGCCAAGAACAAACCGAGTAGTCCGGGCGTGAGCCGAGGCAAAAAGGTGTATGCCACTTCACCGTAGATGCCGTCAGCCGTGCGTTTGAGCGATTCTGTATCGAGTTGCGAGGGGGCATTTCCGTTTTGGATGTACCACGCAACAGCGGCGATCGCCGTGATCGACCAAGCCGCTGTACACAGTCGTTTGATTAGATTTCCGCCCACGATGCCAACTCGACCTTCCCATTCGGTCTTGCCAGCCGCGCAAACGCCCATGATGAACGGCTGAGCCACAATACCCACCAAAGCCTGAAACGACATCATGATGATGAAGAACCACGAGATCTTGCCAGGTGCGACCAGTGAAAGCATTGCATCGTTACTGATTGTTTCCCGAATACCATGCATGCCACCGACTTCCCACAAGATGAACGGCAACAGCATAAAAGAGAATGCGATGGTCAGAATGCCCTGGATGTAGTCGGTCACAATCGCCGCGCCTAAACCACCGACTGCACCATAGAGAACGAACATCAAAGTCAATACAAAGATCGCAATATCAGCATCGATCAGGCCCCCCGTTCCTGCATACACCAGAGCACCGGCACCTTTGAGCATCAGACCGATCTTGATGCACATGCTGGCAATACCAACGATGGCAAAAAGAATCGCAACACTTCGGTCGTACCGCAGCTCGTAAACATCAGCAGTGGTAATCGCACGAAACCGCCGAAAGATTGGGGCAATGAGCCAATAAAAGGGGGTCACGAACAGCCAGAGCCATTGGTACCAGATACCGCCGAGACCAGTGCGAAACGTCGCTGAGGAAACCGTCACTGCTTGGTCAGAAGCTGTCCCAGTTCCAAAGGCGTGCATCATCATCATGCCTTTGCCAAACTTGCGAGGCATGAAGAAATCATCGAGCCCAGCCAAGCGCCGCCCCATCCACACTCCCATGATGGTGATGCCAATCAGGTAGAGCATGACCACCAAACCATCAATCGGGTGCAGGCCCGCCGTCACTGCACTAGGCAATGTCGCTTCCGACAGCATTATAACTCTTCCGTTCTTTTTGAATGCAGGAAGGCTTCAATCACCGCGCTGTTGTCTGCATCACCAAAGCCCAACGCCTCTGCCTGCTCAAGAAGCGATTTATGAACGTAACTCAGTTGCGTATTGGTCCCCGCACGCTCAGCTTCGGCAAGGATCAGCCGCACGTCTTTGAGGTGCTGAGAAAGTCTGGCCTGAAGTCCATAGTCTCTTTCCACCATCCGTCGGCCTTTGGTTTCCATCACACCCGATTGAGCTGGGGTCTGCTTCAGAATCTCCAAGGTTACCTCTTGATCGAATCCGAGCGATTCCGCGAACACCAATCCTTCCGCCAGCACTGCTCGATGCAGCCCGAGCACGAGATTGTGAACCAACTTAAAACGCGAAGCTGCGCCAACCGGTCCAAGATGAAAGTGCTTTGATGTGATTGTCGCCAGCAACGGCTTCAAACGTTCGACAACATCGACGTCTCCACCTAAGAACAGAGCAACTTTCCCCGTGATGACCTGGGCACTCGATCCCGCTACTGTCGTCTCAAGATAGGACACTCCAAGTTCCGCAAGTGATTTGCCCACAGCAACTACCTGCTGAGGATCGCCTGTCGTTGTGTCGATAACAATTTGACTTGGCTTAAATTCAGTGCGAAGGTGCCGCGTTAAAGAAAGGACTTCGTTACTCGATGGCAAAGAAAGAAACAGTACGTCGCAGCTCTGAACCACGTCCGCTGCGCTATCGCAGGCGATGCCGCCACTCCGACCCAAGGCCTCCAACTGTCCTTCGTTCGTGTCGAATCCATGGACTCCAATCCCACTGTTTACCAATCGGTTCGCGAGCGCTGAGCCCAGCAATCCGACACCAATAAGTCCAACAGGATTCGTCTTCATGGTTCTGTCTGGCAACGATTGGACAAATTTGTTTTTGAATAGCGAGTACTGGCAGTCCGGCTGCTTTGGCGACCAACGTGAATTGCCGTTATTTCACGCGATAAGGTAGCTGCTAGGGTTGGTAGCTGCAAATGACTTTGGTTGCGGAATGCCGTTAAATACCTAGCAGAACTCGTCAAAAGTTTCGAGAAACGAAGTGCAAGACGTCCGAAGAATCTCCAAGACCTCCACTACCATCACGATTTCGGACTTGCATAGGTCCTCGCCTCCAAAGTCGATGGACACGTTCTCGTTCACCGCCCAGCCTCGCTGGGTTAACAACCGATAAATGCGGCCAGATCCGAAACGAGGACGTTGACGAGCCAGTAAAAGCATCTCGTGCAGTAATTGCGGTTCATCATCCGCCCGACGCGGGTGGTATCGCTGGGTGTTGCGAGGTTGCCCCAGAACGCGGCAGACCCGACGCTCCTTTTCCTAAAGCCTGCACCGCTGCTGATCCAATGATCTCAAGGCACTTACGATGCTGCCTTGGTGTCAGTGAATAATCCGCAAGTTGACTTCAGCACTATATTTTCGCAAACGCCGAGGAACGTTCGAGGGATTCCGTAGCCTGACAGATGGAGATTAACTGCGGAATACTCAAGCAACGACAACTGCTTAGTAATACAATCGAGTTGACCGGCTGACTGACCCAAAAACCACCGCAAAACCTGCATCTGTTACCCTATACTGATTAGTTAATCAGGCGGATCAGCTACCGTAAAAAAGACTCCCAATTGAAAATGATGCGTTTGCGACTCTGTGAAGCTTCTGCAAACGCAACCGTTAAGGAGTGAGTCGCAAGCCTTCCATTTACATTTGCCTCCAAGATGATCAAGAAGAAAACCAAATCATCCCAAATCACTCATCCTATCGGCGCGATCGAGTTGGTGATGCGACTCGCAATCGGGGTCGCCATCGTTCTCGGAATAGCTCACATCGGCTTACTTGTAAAAACCAAGATCGATAAGCGGATGCATTTACGATCAGTCATGGCATCACTGGGACGAATTGAAAACCAAGAAAAAACGAACGAGGCAGAAACGACTGAGAACCTTTCCGATCAGACAAATACTCAACCAAAAGATCTTGGGGGTGACGAAGAATCCAACCCACCCCAAACGCCCTCAGGCAAAGCGTCCACAGATTGGGTGGTGGTTGAGCAGGGTAGTCAAGCACAAGAAAGCCCTTCTACGGTTTCCTCTGAAAACAACTTTGTTAGCCCTGACAAACCTGGCGACACTAAATTTGCCACCGGCACAAATCAGGCGACCAACCTCACAGGGATGATGCCCGCGGGTCAAAAGATCTGGTCACAGAGCGATTTGGATGAACTGTTTGCCGCACCCGACTTCACACTGACTCGACTCGCTGATGGAAACGCAACTTCACCGCTAATGGAGCAAGAGGGTCAGATCATTGTTTTGGATTTTTGGGCAACATGGTGTCTACCCTGCTTAAAGGAATTACCCAAACTCGCTGAACTTTTTCAGCAATATGATCCCGCTCAGGTCCGATTCATCGCAGTCAACACTGAGGAAGATCTGCAGACGGTAAGCAACTTCACTGAGAGGCGGCCGCTCGATATTGAGATCGCGTTAGATCTTGAGGGTAAAACGGCAGAAACCTTCGGCGTCGAAGAACTACCCTCTCTCGTCATCATTGATTCAAAAGGGAAAGTTCAGCGTCTACATGTAGGTTTCCAAGACGATCTTATTGAAAGCATCCGAACCGAGATCGACTCACTCTTGGCGGGAGAGACGCTACAGGGTGACCCTCGTATTGCAGCACAACTCTACGAAAGCAGATCGTTTCTCTCCGCGTCGAAAATGGAGCGACCGCCGGCTGATGAATTCAAAGCAGAAAATCGACATACGCAGGACTTTGAGATCAGTCTCTCCAATGGAGAATCGCTGAAGGTTGCTGAGCGATTCGAACAAGCCAAGATTGCATTCGAGAGGCTACTCGCGAGGACTGAAAAAAACACCCCAAGTCGAATCACCAAAATACCGGCCACTTCGGGAAGCGAGTCCGCGCTCATCCTTTCGAGCCGTGGTAGTAACTTGCATGGACCGCTCGCAAGTTATGGAGAGAACGGGAAAGCATTGGCGTACGTGCAGTATCAATATGGCCGTCGAGCGGGCACTCTACTTTCCTGGGATGATTCCGGCAGACCACTCACTCTGGAAGAATACAAAGGCGGTCGGAAAGATGGCCTTACCTGTCTCTTCAAGTCTTGCGGTGGCCAGTGCATGTCGGGTCACCTGTGGCTAGCACAAGAATGGGATGAAGGCAAACTAACGGCTTCTCATATTGTTCTCCAGAACGGATCGATACGCACTCTACGTGAACCCTCTTCCGATGAACCACAACAAGATCCCGAAACGTACCTCGAATGCGGAATGGCACTGCGAGAGATACAAATGTTTGAGGATCAGTTGGAATCGGATGAGCAACAAATCAAGGAAGCGGTCAAATCGCACTACACCCAAGTGCGTCAGAAGCTTTTCGCGGAAGTTCGAACTCGCATGGAAACTCGAAACGTAAGATCATTTGCGATGCCATCGTTTTCAATGCCGACAGGTATGTTTGGCAACCGAGGATCTTTCGCGGCAGCATTCCCCTCCATGCCGAGTTTCTCAAGAGGCTCGATGAGAACTCGAAATTGCGGCAGTTCCTGACGCCGCTAGCCGCACAGGGCCAGTTGGCCCTACATCGACTACAAGTTTCCCTGAGTCAGGCAGTGGGTCACAGATTCACACTCAGAGGTTCATTGGGATACCTACCTGATCACTCCATTGCAGATCGAACTGAGGAACGAGGTTGATTCAATGGCTTGGCGAAGCGTGTAACGCCAGCCCGCTCCCATTTCCTTCAGGCGTTGAGTCGAGTCTCTCCAACTGATGGAACTCTCTGAGCCACGTGACGAATGCCAATAAGCCCGCAAAAACTTGACGGATCGCAATTGATCCGCATCTTTTGTTTCTTAAGTGGAGGACAACCGACCTGAACCGATGACCTAGGCGTCTCTGCGTTCCTCGCATCGTCTGATTACATCGCAAGTTTGGGTAAGCTCAGGTACACTGGTGCGGTGCGCTCGATTGAATATCCTGCCCGGTTTATTCCTCCGTTGAACGACAGTCCTAACTGCCTCGGCCATGAACATGAAACCCGTCTTTCGGATTTGCCTTTTCACACTGCTGACATCCCACGTCGTTTCGGCGGAAGACTGGCCGGCCTACCGTCACGATGCCGCCCGCAGCGGTTTCACGTCAAAGCCTCTGCCTGACGCTTTGACGCTCTGCTGGTCGTATCAGACGCCGCATCCACCTCGCACAGCCTGGCCGCGTTCACAACGCATGACCTTCGACCGAGCGGCGCATCCAATCGTTGCCAACGGTCGGCTTTTTTTCGGCGATAGTGTTACCGGAACGATTGAAGCGTTGAACGCAGCCACCGGGGTTCGGCAATGGAGTTTTCCGACACGCGCACCGGTGCGATTTGCCCCGGTGTGGCATCGGGGAAAAATCTACGCGGCCAGCGACGACGGGTTTCTGTATTGCCTGAACGAAACTGACGGAACTTTACTTTGGAAGAAACGCGGAGGCCCGTCTGATGCGATGGCATTGGGTAACGCCCGAATGATTTCACGCTGGCCGGCGAGAGGCGGACCGGTTGTGTATGACGACATCGTTTACTTTGCCGCCGGAATCTGGCCGTCGGACGGAATCAGCCTTTACGCCCTTGATCCCGACACCGGTGAAACCCTTTGGGTCAATGACACTGCTGGCTCGATCTATATGGGACAACCTCACGGCGGAGCCTATGCCAAAAGCGGCGTCGCCGCACAGGGTTACCTTGCTGCAAGTGAGAAACAAATCTTCATGGCCACCGGACGGGGCGTCCCTGCTGCTTTCGATCGGGCGACCGGCGAATTTCAATACCTCCACCTTCAGGCCAATACGCGACTGGGCGGTGCAGACATCGTATTGAGTGACAGTTCCTTTATCAACAACGGCTACGCCTTTGATCAGAAAGCTGGCGCGACCGGACAGAAACTAGGAATCGGACCAGCCGTCGCCACGCCGGGCGGACTGGTCTGCAGCGTCAAAGACAAACGCCTTGAGTTTAAGTGGGAGGATCTTGAAAAGCTCGATCGTCGAGGAAAACCATTCACGGTCCGAGGCGCGAAGCAATCGTTCAGCACCGCACAGCCAACAGGAACCAGTGCTGTCGTTGCTTTGGATAAGATTGTTGTCGGCTCAAGCGGCAAGGTTGCCCTCTCGATGCTCGGGCAATCCGAGGAGATCTGGAGCGCCGCCATTTCAGGCACGGCACACGGTCTCGCAATCGCCGACGGACGACTGTTTGTCAGTACCGATTCCGGCGCGTTCTATTGCTTCGCAAAGCAGCAGAACGGTCCGCAGATTCACGCCGCCGAGCCGATCACGAATCCCTACCGGTCCAACGCGCTTTTCGCGGAGGCAGCGAAAGAAATCCTGCGCCAGTCCAACATCAACGAAGGCTACTGTTTGGATCTGGGTTGCGGTGACGGAGCGCTCGCATTCGAGCTGGCAAAACGAACGGACCTGTTCATTTACGCGATCGATCCGGACCCTGCCAACGTGACGAGGGCACGCGAGAATCTGATGCGAGCTGGGCTGTATGGTTCGCGGATCATGGTATTGCAGGCCGACCTGGAGGATACAAAACTGCCCATCTACTTTGCCAATCTGATCGTTTCCGCCCAATCGATTAGTCGTCCTCTAAGCGATGCGGCGAGGTTGGAAGCTGATCGTAGCCTGCGGCCGTACGGAGGTGTGCTGGCCACCGGAAAACCCGGCAAGATGAACGTTTTTACCCGCGGCCCACTGCAAGGTGCTGGTGAATGGACCCATCAGTATGGCAATCCGGGGAACACCGCTAACTCTGCCGACGAACTGGTCAGCGGCCCGCTTGGCATGCTTTGGTTTGCGGATCTTGAGCAAGCGATGACGCAGCGACATGGGCGTGGTCCGGCTCCCTTGTTCAAGAACGGCATCCTGTATTCCGAAGGTCTTAACGGAATCATCGCTGTGGACGCCTACAACGGCCACAAGCTTTGGGAATATGCCTTGCCCGATATCCTGAAGTCTTTCCACGGAGACCACTTGATGGGCACCAGCGGAACGGGCAGCAATTATTGCGTTTCCGATGACAGCGTGTATGTCCGCCGCGACGACCGGTGCCTGCGAATCGACGCTCGGACAGGAAAATTGATTGCCGAATTCAAGGCTCCGAAAACACTGCAGGGTGACGACGGAATCTGGGGGTACATCGCCCACGAAGACGGAATCCTTTTTGGGTCGCTGTCGGATCCGAATCACGTCGTCACCTATCGATACCAACCCGGCGGAAACATGAAGGATCAGTTGACCGAGTCCAAGACCTTCTTCGCTCTGGACGCGATGACTGGGGAGGTAAAATGGCGATACGACGCAAAGCATTCACTGCGACACAACGGCATCGCAATCGCGGCAGGCATCGTGATCCTGATCGACCGTCCGGTCGCGGCCGTCGATCTCCGTCGCACGGGGCCGCAAGACCAAGAGAAACATGAAACGGGCAAGCTGGTCGCGCTCGATTTCGCCATCGGCAAAGTGCTGTGGGAAAATGACGAAGACATCTACGGAACCGTCTCGGCCATTTCCGCGAAGCACCGTACGTTGATGATGAGTTACCAGCCGACACGGTTTCGGCTGGCCAGTGAAATCGGAGGACGCATTTCGGTCTTTAGTCTCTCGGACGGGAAGTTGTTGTGGGAAAAGCAGTCGAAGTATGAATCACGCCCGATGATCAATGATCGCACGATCTATACCCAGGGTGGAGCGTGGGACTTGATCACCGGGGAAGACCGCCCGTTTAATTTCGAACGATCCTATGGCTGCGGTGTGCTGGCCAGCTCGCGTGACATGGTGGTCTTCCGCTCGGCGACCTTGGGCTACTTTGATCTCAAAGAGAACAAAAAGACCGAAGACTTCGGAGGCATCCGGCCGGGTTGTTGGATCAATGTTATTCCGGCGGGAGGTTTAGTTTTTGCCCCCGATGCTTCGGCTGGATGCAGCTGCAGCTACCTCAATCAGTCTTGGATCGCACTCCAGCCCGATGGAATTCGTCCGCCGACGATCGATCCCGCCGGCGCGTCCTCACCAAGAGCGATGAAGGTAGCCATCAAGACGGCTCAACTGGCCGAGCGAACCATCCACTACACTTTGGATGGTTCCTCTCCGACATCGCGTTCGCGCGTCTACAACCAACCCATCGAAATCTCAGAAACCGGACTACTTCGAGCACGCGTGTTTAGTCCAGGCGAACGCCCCAGTTCGGTCGCGGAAGCGTCCTTCGTCATCGATCCTGATTTGCTGCCCCTTGGCGACGCGGATTGGCGGATTGAAGATTCCGCTGGTGCTAAGCCGCCAAGTGAATGGTCAATCGAAAACGGAACAATCAAGCAGACGTCCAACGTCATGGTGGGCGGAGCACGCGTGATGGAGAACGCCGCGAATGTTGAACGCTCAGGGAGCCTGTTCCTGCTGCAGAACGCGGAGGACTTTGCCGATGGCGAACTGTCGCTTGAAATCAAATCGAGTGACGACGATGGAGTGGGCGTCGTGTTTCGCTATCAGGATCCGCAGAACTACTACCTCTGGTCGACACATGCCCAACGGCCCTTCCAGGCTCTCGCGATCAAACAAGGTGCACGCTACGAAGTTTTGGCCGAAAGATCCGAGGGATACCTGAGAGGAAAGTGGTTTTCGGTGAAGTTCGTCTTTTCCGGATCCCAGATCACAGGATTCGTCAATGGCGAAAAGGCATTCGAGGTACAGGATCCCACCTTCGCTTCGGGCACCATCGGACTCTACTCCTGGGGCAACTCAGGCGTCCAATTCCGCAACGTCCGTTTCAAGGCAAAGTGATTCAGTCGAACGGGTGATTTGGTTCTGCCTGGGCAATCGATCAGTGAAGCGGAAAGGTGATTGTTGTGAGTTTAGAATTGAGAGGGGAACCAAATTACGATTCGCCTGAGCAACAACGAAAAACCCTCAGCCACAAAACAACTTGCGACTGTCGTTGAGTGACCGCCCCGGTCCGACATCGTCAAGCTCGCGACAAATCACGACGATCCTGCATTCGACGATTTTTCTGTTTAAAAGTCTTTTGGCGAGCTATCCCCGAAACCACTCAATGAGCATCGTGCTCACCGGGTGGGGCAAATTCCCAAGGCTCACCGTAATCACTACCCCAACAGATCGCAGGTCGTGAAATAGCACTGACTTTGAAATGACATCATGTCTGCTGACCTCGTCAACGCAAAGCATCCGAAGAGCGGCGTGGCGGACAGCACCGCAATTCAAGAAAACCTAGGGTCCAGAGAAGGTACTACTCTCCAAAGGAGGCAGATTGCTTTGCCGTGAAGCCGGACTTTCCCAACAGGCTTCGGGTCCATGGAAGCTGTCGCAGCGAGAGACGGTGTCGCCGTCCCGGTCAGAATCGCCGTCCCGGTCAGAATCGCCGGAACCGGTTCAAGCCGGTATTGCGTCTGATTGCGTTCATTTGTCTTGGGCCTGCTCAGTGAAATCGTGCCTGGCGATCTCTCGGCGATCCTTACCCGCTAGGCGTTTGAGGTGGTCTGAATCGCTTGAATGCAGGATTTTTTTGGGCTCACACACTCTCTTTTCCGTGAAGCTTTGAAATCCACGAAAGGAAGTCCTTTTGTTTTTTTAGTTGCTGGTGTATTGTTCTGCTCCAATCGAACGAGCGCTCTTTAGTTGAAAAGGGATGTGCTTGCCCATCCGTCTTTGCTTCTGCCGAATGCGAGAACTGAAGAGAATTTTCAAGCGATAACGCTTTGCGCACGCTGTGCAAGCTGAATCATCGCCCGAAGGCAGCTGCTGATTTCTTGGTGAAACAAAAGTGAGAGGTTTCAGCAGGATTGGTTGAAAGCGGCAACTTTATGGTTGAGCCATATCCCTTCGTCATCGGGCTCGTTTGGTTGTTTGACCATTTTATCATCGGTGGAACGCGCGTCATGCCGCGTGCTGATGGTGAAACTTCATTTTTTACGATGAAAGAGATCCGCATGTCGGAACCCGAATCCTTTGCTGAAGCATCGAACCAAGAAGCGGCCGAAACTCAAAACGCAGAAAATTCTTCTGCGTCAAATGTTCCTCCCTTGGACGAATCGTCTGACTTGGGAAAATTGCCAGAAGAGGTGATCGATTCATTAGAACCTGAGCCTGCCGCTGCGGGTGAGCCTGCGGGCGAGTCGACGACTGAGCCGACGGGACAGGTTGCAGGCCAGAACGATTCGGACGTTGTGACCGTATCGGAGCCTGATATCGTTCCTGAGGCAACAGGTGAATTATTTCGCGAGGTTCAAGAAGAGGGAGAGCCCTTGGCTGAACCGAGGCATCAGGCGGATGCCTCGCGACACGATCGACAGCCATTTTTGTTTATTGCCCAAACGGTTGAGGATACCGCTGAAGAGCTGAGCATTGATACAGCAAGCGATCACGTCACAAATGCAAGCGAAGTGAGGGTTCGTGAGAACGCTCAAACCCAACAAGGCGCCACTGGCCGCAAGAGCGCAAACGATTCAAATTCGAGCGAAGTCCAGTCTGCCGGCGTTGAACAGGCCGGTGGTAATGATGATCGAGGCGCTCGTTCGGAGATTACCTTCGCTGATCTTCCTCTCAGCCAAGAGGTGTTACAAGCGGTCGCGATGACGGGCTATGAAAACCCCACTTCGATTCAATCGCAGATCATTCCACACCTGCTTGACGGACGAAACGTTCTGGCACAATCGCAAACCGGGACCGGCAAGACCGCTGCGTTCGCGTTACCGATTCTCTCGAGAGTCAAGTCTGATCGTCAGCTTCCTCAAGTCTTAGTGCTGGCACCCACGCGCGAGTTGGCGATTCAAGTCTCTGAATCCTTTTCGACTTACGCTGCCTGCATGAAACGATTGAATGTGGCGACGATTTACGGTGGCCAATCTTACGAGCCGCAGCTTCGGAAACTGCGATCCGGTGCACAGATTGTTGTCGGAACCCCCGGTCGTGTGATGGATCATATGCGCAGGGGTACGCTGGACCTTTCAGGTATCGATTGTCTCGTGCTCGACGAGGCAGACGAAATGCTCAGCATGGGTTTCCTGGAGGATGTAATGTTGATTCTCGAGCATACGCCAGCGGATCGACAGATTGCCCTTTTTTCTGCAACGGTTCCTCAGGCGATTCAGGAAATCGCTCAGCAGCACCTGAGCGATCCCGTACGCATCACGGTGAAAAAGAAAACGATGACGGCTGATTCCATTCGGCATCGAGCCTTGATGATGGCACCGCGAGACAAAATTCATGCGCTCGGTCGAATAATTGAGGCAGAGCAGACGGACGGTATCATTGTGTTTACCAAGACCAAAGCGGCGACACTCACGGTGGCGGAGACATTGGGCCGGCAGGGACGATCAGCCGTCGCACTCAATGGCGATATGCCACAGGCCGCTCGCGAAAGAACCATCGAACAATTCAAAGCCGGCCGCTTGGATATCTTGGTCGCAACCGATGTTGCGGCACGCGGGCTGGATGTGAGCCGTGTGAGTCACGTCTTTAACTTTGATCTTCCTCATGATGTTGAGTCCTACATCCATCGTGTCGGCCGCACAGGACGCGCCGGACGCGCAGGAGAAGCGATTATCTTTTTGTCGAGATCGCAGCGGGGGCGATTGCGAACCATTGAGCGAGTTACGAACCAAAAAATTGAAATCGTTGATCTGCCAACCACCGATGACATCAATCAACTCAGGATCAAACGCTTTCAAGATCGCATTACCGAAGTCATTGCACAGCACGATCTAACGTTCTTCAAGAAATTAATCGATCGCTACGCTTCGGAGACGGACAAGCCGCTGGAGTTGATTGCCGCAGCTCTTGCGCATCTCAATCAACAGGGTCGACCCTTTTTAGAAAACGATCGTCCGCGTCCAAAGCGGCATGAAAAAGATCGCCGGTCCGACGAGGACGACCGACCTCGTGGTCGGTCCCGACGCGGTGAAGAGAGGTTTGGGACGAAGGAGTCTCGTTCATCCAGAGAACGTAAACCCAGACGCTCTGGACCGCCGGAAACTGGTATGCAACGCTACCGAATCGAAGTGGGGCATCGTGACCGCGTGAGGCCGGGAAACATTGTCGGCGCGGTCGCTAACGAGGCGGGGATCAAAGGGGAATTCATTGGTCCCATCACGATCAATGATTCCTACAGCACGGTGGATTTACCGGAAGGAATGACATCGGATATCTATCAGTCACTACGAGGAACGCGAGTGGCAGGAAAACCGTTACAGATTCGACTTCAAGCTGGAAATCGAGGTAACGAGTCCGAACAGGACGAACAACCTAATCCGCAGGAACGTTCCCGAGGACCTGCCAAGGGAAAGCGACAGGGAAAAAAAGGTGGCAGCTCCAAGCCATCAGCGTTTTCCAAGTCGCCCAAGGGTAAAAAGTCGCCGAAAGGAAAAAGAGGATCCAACGCAGCAAAGCCACCAAAAGGGAAAAAGTCATTTCAAGGTAAAAAGACGGATAAGAAAAAGAAGCACAAGCATCCGACGGCTTAGTCGATCAGCTTAGTCACACGACTCAGCTCAACGCTGTGCCGTTTCTGCAAACCCGAAATCCCTGTCGGCTCTTTTTTCAAATCTGCAGGCACCAGATGATTCAAGCAAGACGGAGTTGCCGCGCCGATGATGACGTGGCCGCTCAATCACTTTTGAACTGAGTCGTCGATTACTTCCTTGTCGAGGCGCTTGGCCATTGGGTCCCTGGTCGGCTGAACGTTCTTTCGCTGCACACTCTCCGCATTTTATTGCAGGCCGGAAGTCTAGGCTTGGGGGCATTGGCTAGGGGAGCGATGCCGTCATGGAATTTCGATTTCGCCAGCAAACGGCATACCGAGTCAGTGCTGGGTGATACGTTGCACGACCGCCGCGTTGTTTTTTGGTTCATCCAGAATGGCCCCAGGGGGCCCAAAACTAAAACGAGCTCTTCGGCCGACAGATTCCGAGGTTTCATCTTCAACTATGGCCCAGAAGTCGGTCGAGACTGAGCTAAGACGGCGCGACACTGTCCGTTGATGGTGGTTCAACTTAATCCTTGGAATGACAGTCGATGAACGCCATGCCCAGCTTCTTTTACGAAACATTTGTGATTTTGTCACCACGCATCGACGTGTGCACCGAGACGCGAAAATAAGGCTGAAGGACTTCACACTTGCTCGCTATTTCTAACTTGCTTGCACCGCGAGAAAAAAAATCGCGATTTCAATCCTCTTTGACGGTCGCAATCGCTAGAGTGCGGTCGATTGCAGGCCGTTTTGGTGATGTTATGAGTTGCCGAAGAGACGCATGGTGCGAAGTGCGTTCAAATTTTTGCTCAGTTCCTACAAGACGAATCTCGAATCATTGTCCATAATGATGATAAAAGTGCATCGATTTGGTTGAGGTAGTCGATTGAAAATGGAAGCAGGCAAAGCCTTGGATATTATGGGCCTCGTGCGGGTAAGCACGTTTGTCACGTGCGTTTTGGTTGGCATGTGCGTGCCTTCAAGGCATGTTGCAGCAAATGAATCCGAACGAGTTCGATTCAACCGTGACGTTCGCCCGATACTCGCAGCTCATTGTTTCCACTGTCATGGTCCAGATGAAGCGGAGTCCGATTTGCGGCTTGATCTTGCCCAAGGGGTCGCCGACGCTTTTCACGGGATGGACCTCAATGAGAATACGGGTTGGCAGCGTTTGATTTCAAAAGATCCTGACGAAAAAATGCCGCCCCCGGCACCAGGCAATGAGATCAACGCAGAGGAACTCGCGGTTCTCAGGCAGTGGATCAGTCAAGGGGCGGACTATGAACTGCATTGGTCCTACGTTCGCCCAACACGACCTGATGTACCGCAAACGGACTTTGCAGAGCGTGTCAGAAATCCCATTGATGCATTTGTGCTGCGTCAACTGGACCAGCAAGGCCTGAGCCCCAGTTCTGATGCAAATCGAGAGCAACTCATCCGGCGTCTGTCACTGGATCTCACAGGTTTGCCGCCCTCTCCAGCAGAGGTTGATTCGTTCATTTCAGACGAGCGTCGTGATGCCTATGAAAACCTGGTTGATCGCTTGCTGGGATCAAAGCACTTTGGCGAGCGTCTGGCGCTTCCGTGGTTGGATGCGGCCCGCTACGCCGATACCAATGGTTTTTCCATTGATGATCATCGCGACATGTGGTTATGGCGCGAGTGGGTGATCAATGCGTTCAATGAAAACATGCCATATGACCAATTCCTGACCGAGCAAATTGCGGGTGACCTGTTGCCAAACGCATCGGATCGACAACGTCTTGCAACTGGGTTTCTTCGCAATAGCATGAATACCCATGAAGGCGGGACACTGCCCGAAGAGTATCGCGTGATTTATATCGCCGACAAAATCAACACTGTGTCAACTGTCTTCATGGGATTGACCATGCGTTGTGCCCAGTGTCACAGCCACAAATACGATCCCATCACTCAAAAAGATTACTATCGATTCTTTGCGTTCTTCGACACCGCTCATGAACCAGGATCGGGTGCTGCGAACGGCAACACCTCACCAATCCAAAGAATGGACGGCGTATTAACCGGGCGTGAGCAATTCAAAGCGGATATCAATGCCCGCATTGCTACTCTCAAGCGTTATCAGTTGCACCCACCTGAGTTGCTTCAGAGTCGCATTGAATGGGAGAGGAAGCTACAGGGTGCTCCACCAGCGGTGATTGCCGAGGCGCTGGCGGTGCCTGTGGGAACGCGTTCGGAGGAACAGTGGAAACAAATCAACAAGGAATTCGGCAAGACAACCCAGTTGATGAATCGGCATGTTTCCACCATCAATCGTGAAATCAAGGTGCTGGAACAAGATCTACAGGCGGCGCAGGCGTCCGTGATGGTGATGAAGGAAAAGGGACCGCGAAAAACCTACGTTCTCACCCGTGGCGAATACGATCATCCGGATCCAGACCAGCTTGTTCAACCGGGCGTTGCGGATGTATTGCCCATGTTGAGGACAGAAAATACAGAGATTGGGAAAGCGAGTGTGGTGGAACCACAACGTGAAAAAGTGGTGGCATGGAAAACAGCGAAATGGATTTGGGACTCGCCAGGTGCTGCCAAGGGCAATCAGGACAATGAGCCACGGTTCTTTCGATTTGTTATTGATTTGAAAAGTAAACCGAAGCGGGCAGACTTGAGGACTAGCGTGGACAATGTGGGTGTCACGTACGTCAATGGTCAACAACTTGGGACGAGTGAGCCATGGATGTCCCCGGCACAGTATGAGGTTGCCGGGAACTTGCGACCGGGTAAAAACGTGATCGCGATCAAAGCGGTCAATCAAGGAGGAGCGGCAGGGCTGCTCGCATCATTGGTACTTGATGGCGGCTCGCAATTTGGCTCAAGCCGAAAATGGCAAGTGTCAGCCGACAGCAAACTGGCAGAGACCAACGACTGGACAATGGCTGACTATGATTCCAGCGACTGGAGCGATGCCAGTGAGTTGGGGCCGATTAACATGGCACCGTGGAAATTTGCAACGCTCCTGGGTCAATCCGTGCCGACTGACCCAGATCGCCCCACTCGTCTGACTCTCGCAAACTGGCTTGTGCGTCAGGATCATCCGCTGACTGCACGCGTTGCGGTCAATCGTTATTGGCAAATGTTGTTCGGGCGGGGATTGGTTTCGACACCGGATGATTTCGGTTCTCAGGGAGCCTACCCCACTCATCCTGAGTTGCTCGACTGGTTGGCAGTGGAATTTCGAGAAAGCGGTTGGGACATCAAGCAGTTACTCAAAACAATAGTAATGTCTTCGACTTATCGTCAGGCGTCTGCGGCCAGTCGGGATTTGTATGAACTCGATCCAGAAAATCGCTGGCTGGCAAGGGCTCCACGCTATCGCCTGTCGGCTGAGTTGCTGCGAGATGGGGCGCTCGCGATCTCGGGTCAACTTGATCCGCGCGTGGGTGGCCCCAGTGTGTATCCGAGTCAACCGCATGGACTGTGGCGAGAGATCAGTCACTTTGGTTATGGGAACGCCTTCAGTGCTCAGGCGTTCTATCCCAGTGATGACAGCGGGCAATATCGCCGTAGCATGTACACTTTTTGGAAACGAACCAGTCCACCACCTTCGATGATCGCATTTGATGCGCCGACTCGTGAGGTGTGTGCGGTAACACGATCACGCACCAATACACCGCTGCAGGCGTTGGTACTGTTGAACGACCCCAATTATGTCGCTGCAGCAAAGTCTCTGACGCGATTGGCAATCGCAGAGGCGGGGGAAACAGTCGGAGAACGCGTGGATTTTATGTTCCGTCGTGCGAGCTCGAGATTTCCTAGCAGGCAGGAACGTCAGGTATTGAGCGATAGGTATGCGGCATCGCTTGATGCCTATCAAAACGATTTAGAGGCGGCTGAGGGGCTGGCAGGTGACAACCAGAAACTCGCCGCTTCGGAGGTTGCCGCTTCAGAGGTTGCCGCTTTGACGGTGGTGGCCTCGATCATCTTGAATCTTGATGAAGTCATCACCAGGGAGTAATTGTCATTCCAATCATCGAGCAGGTCAGTCGGGAACTCACTCGCCGGCAACTCTTCAATCATGCCCGAAATGGTGTGGGGGCGGCTGCGTTGGCAACGTTGCTGGGGCAGGAAAATCAGGCATCCGGGGCTGTCAATGAGATCGGTTTGGCTGAGCTTCCGCATCACAAGCCCAAGGCAAAACGGGTGATCTATCTGTTCCAGTCGGGTGGCCCCAGCCATATCGATTTGTGGGACTACAAACCGAATTTGACAACCATGCATGGCAAGCCCTTACCGGATTCGGTCAAGGGTACCCAGCGTGTCACTGGGATGACTGCGGGGCAAAAGCAATTTCTCACCAACGCTCCAATCAAACCGTTTCAGCAGCATGGCGAATGCGGCCGCTGGGTCAGTGATCTGTTACCCCACACTGCCAAGGTGGTGGATGAACTTGCGGTCTTGAAAGCCGTGCACACCGAGGCCATCAATCATGATCCAGGAATCACCTTCATCAACACTGGCAATCAGCAGATCGGTCATCCATCCCTCGGGGCTTGGCTCAGTTATGGGCTGGGTTCAGAGAACCAGGATCTTCCCGGCTACATGGTTTTGATCAGCCAGGGAACTGGCAAGAACCCCGGCCAGCCGATCTTCTCGCGGCTTTGGGGCAGTGGATATCTACCCAGTGAACATCAGGGGGTGCGACTGCGACCGGGCAGCAATCCTGTACTCCATTTGTCGAATCCCAGTGGTATCGACTCACAAATCCGCCGAGGGCAACTCAATGATTTGGCCGTGCTCAACGAGCGTCATGCTCGACTTACCGGTGATCCGGAAATTGAGGCTCGGATCGCACAGTATGAGATGGCTTATCGAATGCAAACCTCAGTACCTGACCTCACGGATATGTCAGATGAACCGGATGAAGTGTTTGAAATGTATGGCCCTGAATCTCGTAAACCCGGCTCGTACGCTGCCAACTGCCTGCTGGCACGACGCATGATTGAACGTGACGTCCGATGCATCCAGTTGTTTCATCGTGGTTGGGACCAGCACAACTCACTGGTCACTCACTTGGCAAACCAATGCCGAGATACCGACCAGGCGAGTGCAGCACTGGTGGCAGATCTAAAACAACGCGGCTTGCTGGATGATACGTTGGTAATATGGGGAGGTGAATTTGGACGCACTGCATACAGTCAAGGTGGATTGAATAGCGGCAGGGATCATCATGGACGCTGTTTCAGTGTGTGGATGGCAGGGGGAGGCGTAACGCCCGGGATGGAGTACGGCGAGACGGATGATTATTGCTATAACGTTGCCTCGGGTGCCGTGCATGTGCGTGATCTGAACGCCACAATTCTGCACCTGCTCGGGATTGATCATCAGCGTCTCACTTTCAAATTCCAAGGTTTGGAACAGCGATTGACCGGCGTTGAACCGGCGCGCGTAGTACAGGAAATCCTTGCGTGATGTGCATGCTGGGAGAATACGAACCAGTCAGAATGTAAGATGCCTGTCTGGACTTTGTGATTGAAAAACGAACAGGTGAATGTTCAATGATGAACCCCGTTCGTGTTTAGAAAACCAGGATGATGCGGTCTTCGAAGGTGACCTCAATGAAGATTCGTGCAACTTTTTCGTTTGTGTTCAGGCCTTGTGTTCAGGCCTTGTGTCCTCGGTTCTTCCGGCGTCTATTCGTTTGATTGTTTGCCAATTTTTCGAGCCACGACACGGGCGATCGAAACTGCGCATCAAACGATGAGCTTGATCATGGTTGATGGACTGGGTTACAACGCTTTGATCTATTTTTGGCATCCTGAAACAGCACGATATCGGCAGATCCGCCAGGCTGGGTACTTAGACGTCGCAGCCCCTCAATCCCCTCAGAACACAGACGCATCACCAACCTTGACTCCCACATTCCACTTGGAGAAAACACTGGGCGGGTAATCATGTGCAGATGAAGTCCATCACGTCGCCCTGTGAATCATCAGGCAAGCTTCTATCGGAAACTTACAATAAGTCATCAAGAGATCACCCACGAAGAAGAAGGCGGAACTGAAACCAACATCGAAGCGGAATCAACCACAGGACAAGAATTCAAATCAGAAGAATTGAGAGACCATTACAATGGCAAAAAACAAAGGTCAAGAAAGTTCGGTGATGGGTGCCGGGCAAAGTTCTGTGGAACTGCTCGATAAACAGAAGAGGGAAAAAGCTAGCAGATGGAGTAGAAAACTGTTCGCTGGTTTCTTAGCACTAATACTGATCATTATCTTGCAACTACTGCAAATTTTTCCCGCTGGGGTGGGGTGGTACCTTCAGAAGTACCCTGGAGCGTTCCCCTGAAACTGACCCAGGTGGCATGAGAGTCTAGAGCCCGTGACCTCAGCCCAGAATCTGTACCAGCAGTATTGAGAAAATCGAAGCTTCTGACTCGCGCCGTTGCCCGAATCAGATGACGCGTTATCCACGAACCTAGCGCCGTTCGCGAGATGGTGGTTTGGAGCAAGATCGCTGTTTTTGACGGTAAGTGTCTTCTGCGATCAATATTTTCTGGTCAGAATTTTGCAGTTCTCAGAAGAAGCTAAGTAGCTACGATCTCCGAAAGAAACGGCGAGCCGTGTTTTGAGCAGACCACAGTCGCACATTCCTCAAGTGGTGAGAGTGAAGGGGCCAGCTTACGAATCGGACAAAGCACTGATCTTCGCCCCTTTGAAGGATCAGATGGACGCATCTCGGAAATCACGCGACACTCCCTGATCAAGGTCTGCTCAGAGCGTGGGAACCCTATCCTACGTGACCACCAACGGTGAATAACGCCTCCTCAGCCAGAAGCTGCCCTTCCAATGTGGCTTGGTCAATGCCGGCGCCTTGGCGGCTCGTTTCGCTGCGTTAGGAATGGTGGGGGGCGTATACTAAAGCCTCGGGCTCTTTTCTTCACTTTTGACCCTTTGCTTGCGATTCCTATTCCATGCCTCGGAACCGACTTGGACCACTGGCGGTAGAAACGAAACTGGGTGACCATCGGTCGAAAAGCTCGGTTTGGCGGGCGACTCATGTGCAGCTCGGGCAAACGGTTGCCGTCAAAGTATTTGCCGCGCCATTTGGTGGTACCCCTGAGGCTCGTTTTGCATTTGCCTCGGAATGGGAGGTGCTGAAGCAAATTCGACATCCTGCCATTGCCCGCTGCTACGGAGGCGGCATTGAGAAAACAGACGCCTATCTGGCCTATGAGCTCATCGACGGTCCTACCTTGGCGAGTGAATTAAAACACCGCTCACGCCTATCGTGGGAATCCGTTTTGGATCTCGCTGAAGTGTTGACAGGTGCGATTGCATCGTTGCACGAAAATGAAATTGTGTACGGAGTTTTACAACCACGGAAGGTCCTCTTCGCCGGGTTGAGCCCTGTGTTGATTGATATCCGTGCAGACAGGGCGAGATCGGTGTACCGCACCGGTCGAACTGCAACACCACATGAAATGACGTTTTGGTCGCCCGAGCTGACCCAAAACATCAGCGCATTTTCGTTAGACAGCGACTTGTATTCATTGGGGGCGACGCTCTACACGGCCTTGACCGGCCGAACGGTCGTTTCTGGGAAATCAGTCGAAGAGGTCCGCGGAAATATTCTCTTTGAGACACCTCAGAACCCTGCGTCGATAGTCATGGACTGCCCGGTGTGGCTCGATAAGCTGATCATGCAAATGCTCGAGAAAGATCCCAACGATCGACCGCACAATGCTGCGGCGGTATCGCTAGCTTTGAAAGAGGTACGACGTCGGTCAATGTCGCGAGCCGGGGTTGCTGAACACATTTCTCATGGATTCAGCCCGCTCAATGTCAATGACCAAAAGGAAAGAGATGAAGCCCGCATTCTGCTGGGGCATGGTGCCTTGGAAGTCGGCGATGACAAGACTGTCGCCGAGCCGGAGTGGTACGATCGAGCGATGATTCTTGTTCTTGGGCTATTCGTGATTGCCTCGATGCTCGCCTACACACTTTGGCCATTGAACGAAAATCAAATGAAAGGTCGGGCAGAAGATTTGCTCGCAACCGAAAACCGGAACGCGTTGAATCAGGCCAAGGTAAGTTACCTAATCCCTATGCTCGAGAAATATCCTGACGGACGTCACTTTGACTGGGCCAAAGAACAATTAGATCGTGTCGAACTGATTCAGGCGGAGCATGTTTTGAAAGTCAAACTAAAGACCAATCGCCCGTTAACCAATGAGGGTGAACGACTTTATGCAGAGGCTTACGAATTTGAAAAGTTTGGAGATGTCGCCACCGCGTTGGACCACTATCACAGCATGGAGACTCTGCTTGCTGATGAAGACATTTACAAACCGTTCGTGAATTTGGCCCGAAAACAGATCGCGAGTATTCAGGAAAAGGGGGTCGAACAGGGCGAAGCTGCACGAATCATTCAAAATAAACTGGATCAGGCAGAGCAATCTCTGCTGAATGGAAACAGCATCGCAGCCCGAAAAATCTGTTACAGCATTGTGGAACTGTATGGCAACAACGGCAATGTCGCACCACTTGTTTCCAGAGCACAGAGGCTGATCGCTGATAATGGCATTCAAAAGCAGGAACCAGCAGAGTGATTCAGGCATACCCGCTTGAAAAATCCCTTTAAATGCTGAAACCAAGTTGGAACTTCACCAGAAATTCGATCTCAACTCCCCGCCGGATCGACCAAGTCAAGATCCAACGTCTGGCCAACATTTCAACAGCATGAAGATCGGGAAACGGACACTCTCATATGGCTTTTGCGAGTTCCAAGATCCTTTCCCAAAGTTGAAATCGTCTGGGTGATGCTTTCTTGAGTTCATTCAACTTACCTGCATCAAGGCAGCCGGCGTAAAGCATCGCAAACTCAGCAAGATCCTCATGGGTAACTCCATCACCGTATCGGGACACTGAAACTTGGTCCGTCTTCTGTGCAACCGCCCATTGATCCAAAATATCTGCTTGCTCATTTCGTGCTCGCTGCTCCATGACATGTCCGGCCTCGTGCATGTAAACGATTGAGCCGGCTTGCGGAATGATATTCAAGTAGTTTTGCGAACCATGCGCAGCGGCACCCCCAAGATTCTTGTAAATGGTGACGCCATCCTTGCCCGGTTCTGAAACAATTTCAAAAGCCCTTCTGTACAGAGGAGGCAGTTTCTCAAGTTTAGCCGCAACGGATCCGAGTTTCGCTTTTGATTGATCTTCGATTGAAATTCGAAACTCAGAATCCCCCAAAGAAACGAGCCAGGTTCTGCCTGCCGACATACCTCGTTTTAAAGCGACTGTTGTGGGTCCGGAAACTATCTTCAGTCTGGCTGTATTCTTCGACCCAGCCTCCAAGCAATACTGTCGATACTCACTTGCAAGGTATTTCTTCTCCTGTGCATTGGCGTCCACAGGGATGAAAGAGAAAGCAATCGCAAGGCTAAAAAATGTCTTGAGTATCATGAGCAATCTTCGGTAAGTGGTTTATCAACTTCTCATCGGCCTGCATCTTCACACTGCGAGCTCATTATATCGAGTGTAAGGAAAACAGTCTTCGCATCCTGATGTTGCCAGAAAAGCCGGATTGAACATGCCTATTCTTTCCTTCATCTGTTTTTTACCATCATAGAAAACGCCAGTCTTTTTCGCTAAACATGGGGGACGCCTAGTTTTGAATTCCACCTATCATGATAGTCTCAGTCTGTCGCAGTGCCGTTAGACGCTGCGTATTAAAATCGAGAGTGATTCGAGCGAAAACAGTCGCTGCTCGCAAAACATATTTTTGGAACGCGAACTTACCGAGAACCGTGATGAAACTAAAAATGATTAGAACCAGATTCATTCGATTTCTGCTGGGCGTGACGCTCATGGTTGGAAGCGTGGCTGTCACGAAGTCGTGGGCAGAGGATCAGCCGAATATTGTGTTTTTGATGTCGGACGACCTCAACACCGCCTTGAGTGGGTTTGGGCACCCTCAGTGCAAAACACCGGAACTGGACAAACTGGCCGATCGCGGAATCCGGTTCGAAAACATGCACTGTCAGTATCCGGTGTGTGGCGCGTCACGTGCATCGCTGATGTCCGGACTGTATCCCTACACAAACGGAACCATGGGTAACGTTGGAACACTCCGGGGCAACATGCCCAACGTGCTTACGATGTCGCAGTTGTTTCGACAGAACGGTTACCACGTGGGTCGGATCAGCAAGATTTATCATATGGGCATCCCAGGTGAAATCGTCGCAGGAACCGCTGAACGCGACGACCCGCACTCGTGGGACGAGGTGGTGAACATCAAGGCTCCCGAGCAAAATGCAGCCGGAAAAAAGACGAACTGGTCACCGAAAAATAATAGTTCCCAGAACTTTACCGGCGTCGTGGCAGAAGGTGATGATCTGATGCACGCCGATGGCATGGCCGCCAACCACGCCATTGATTTTCTTAGACGGCACAAGGACAAGCCGTTTTTCCTGGCTTGCGGCTTTGTGCGGCCCCATGTGCCGTTGGTTGCGCCTAAAAAATACTTTGACCTCTATGACCGCGATACCATGGTCGCTCCCGCGGTTCCAGAGGACGATCTGGAGGACGTTCCAAAAATCATTCGTGATTACAAACGTAACAGTACCAGTTACGGAGTCACACCCGAACTGCACAAGGGGCTGCTCGAGGCCTACTACGCCAGCATCTCTTTTATGGATGCACAAGTCGGTCGGGTGCTTGATGAGCTCGAGAAACTTGGATTGGCCGACAACACCATTGTTGTGTTCACCAGCGACCACGGGTACCTGCTGGGACACCATCATAAATTCCAGAAACAGCATCTGTTTGAGGAGGCGACCCGCGTACCGTTCATTGTGAGTGTTCCATGGATGACGAACCAGCATGGAAAGGCTACGACACACATCACCGAGTTGATTGATCTCTACCCGACCCTTGCCGAGTTATCGGGGCTAACACCACCGCATAGCCTGCAGGGAAATAGCATGTTGCCGCTACTCAAAAATCCCAAGTCCGATGATTGGAAAAAAGAGGTTGCCTTCACGATCAGTCGCAATGGTGGCGAGTCCATCCGTACCCCGCAGTGGCGGTTCACGCAGTGGGATTATGGCAAGGGAGGCATGGAGCTTTATGACCTGAAGAAAGATCCTAGTGAATTCAACAATCTGGCTCAGGACTCGAAACATGCCGGACAACTTGAAAAAATGAGGAGGGAACTTGAATCCACTCGGCGTGACGCGGGCTATTCAGCTACCAAGTTCCCCAACAAAAAGCGACAGAAATAGAAACATTTCTTGAACGCTTTGTCATGACGAACGCAGTCGCACGTACGGTTAGCCACCTGTCTGCGTCGTTGCTTTGAGGAACTGCACTCAGGAAACTGGGTGCAATTCCTCAAGACAGATAGCCGCATTGAGTTGCGGCTGAACTTCAAAATCGAGATATTTTGAGATTGCAATTTTCGAAGCAGGCACGATCGATATCCGCTCGAATCGGTGACATTGAAACGTCATTAAAATCTCGCCGTCTCTGGATAGAAAAAGAGACAACAGTGTCGAGTGATACATCAGGGAGCTTGAACAAATCGGTCAGACTGGAACACAGGCCAGACTGGAACACAGGCCAGTCCGCCGCATAGTGCTGACAAAAAACGTATCGGGGCTATTTTCGGATCCCAATCAATACCGGATCATGGTCAGAACTGCGGTAGGCATCCGAGGAGTAAACTTCTTCGGGATTGTACTCCTGGTTGTAGTCCAAGAAGCGAGGTTCGTCCGCATTGATGTGCCATATCGAAATGCCCGTGACATCTGCTGCGAGTGACGGGGTGGCAAAAGCGTGATCGAGACTGCCACATTGAGCATAATAGACGAACGTATAATTTAGGTCCCGCGAGTTGGACGAGACTGCCTGTCCGACTCGTTCGTGCAGGTCGACCAGACCATTGGCACGCAAAGCATCGATCGGATCCTCTTGTTGATAGGCGTTGAGGTCTCCGATAACGAGAACACGTGACTGCCTGGTGTTCTCGTGGTTTACTTTGATGTAATTACAAATCGCAAGTGATTGCAAGCGGCGCGCCGCATTGTATGCGGATTGGCCATCGCCTTTGTTCTGGTTTACTGCGTCGGCATTGCTTGCGCCTCCCTTGGATTTGAAGTGGTTGACGATCACAGTAAAAGGCCGTCCCCCTTGGATGGATCTGAACGTTTGCACAATCGGTGCTCGGGCAATCGAAAATGCATCATCGTTGACTATCGAAACGTCACTCATGGGATCGACTCGGTCGCTGCGATAGATAATACCAACACGAATCGAATCGCTGCCGCCGGGTGAAGTGCCAAACCCGTCTGGAATTCCACAGCCCTTGTAGACATTTTTCCCGACCTTCTTGTTGAGTGCTGCAACCAGACGTACCTCGGCATCGATGCTGTTTTCCAATTCCATCAATCCGATCACATCGGCTTGCAATCCGTGGATCGCAGAGGTGATTTTTGCTTCTTGGCGAAGCAACTCGGATTCGGAATCGGCGCCACGAGCATTGTTTTGACCATCATCAAGGGTTGTGAAATAATTCAGCACGTTGAAACTGGCTACCGTGATGTCTGCATCGCCCAGATCGGGTCGTTCAGGCCGCTGAGCGGGTGACCATTGAAGGGGTTGGCCTGACTGAATCACCAGCTTGTTACGATCTTTGATCAGTCGACCTGAGACACCGTGGACAACCGATCCAATACGGATACTTGGATAAGTTCTGCCGAGCTGCGGAAACAACGAGAGTGGAAATACATTTTGATCGGTTGTGCGATCATCAATGATGATGCTTGCGGTGTCATTTCTTTTCTGCGCGGCCGCTACTTTGGCAACGTTGCTCTCACCTTTGATAGAATTCTTGTCGGGATCTGCATCATTGGGATCAATGCGGCTGGTTGGGACATGGAGACGATTTCTAGCCACCTTGATCTGACCACGGCGAGCCAGATCATAGGTATCGACGATGATCAGATCGCCCTTGATCACGACTTGCTTTCCAAGGTGTGAATTCCAGTCCACTGCGTCCAGGTCACCCGTAATGATAACGTTATCGTTTTTAGACTTCCCATTTCCGGAAGCCTTCTGGACGACGACAAAGCCTGTTGAAAAGCCCGACGAGGCATGATCAGTGGGCAATGGTTTTCCTGTTTTTTTCTGTGGAGTGCTGCCCACAAGAAGCGAAGGCAAAATCACCACGAATAGAAAAATAAAATACCATCGGTGATTGGATATATGGCTCATGGGTCGCTCGCAGAAATTCTTGAGAACGTGAACGGGATAGGTTGGGTGGGTGAATGATAGTACGTTACCAGCTTATCGGCGAGTCGGCAGGTCACGGCGAATCTGACAAGCAGAGCGAAACGTTTAACACATCAGCGGCTACCCTGAACTTCCTTGACAATTGGATTTCTTCATCAACGAGATGAGGGATGCCAGCAGGAGAACTTCCGCGGTCCTCAACGACAGGAAGGTCCCAAGACTAACATCGCAGTGCAAAGAGTGTTGCGTAGCGATCTGATTTTCCCATTCCCTCTACTTTGTGAAAGATCATTGATTCGCCCGCCGGAGGTGCTTGCCGAAGAACTGCTCCAGATAATCAAGCGCGAGGTTCTGGTGAGGCGGCAAGTAGATAAATCGTTGAGCGGAATCGATCAACGTCAGTTCAGCAAGATTGGCGATGCCGACTTTCGTGATCATCTTCATGGTGCCAACACCTCAGCGATGCTCCTTCCAGCGGTTCCACTCGTTGAGAGAGAGAATGGGACCAGGATGCGATCCGTTGGCCATGTGGAAAACGATCAATACTTCTTTCATCAGAGGTAAGCCGTTGTTGGAATTCGTCCACGCTGGCAACGTCCAGCTCATCGCCGCATCAAGAGAAACGCCGCATCAAGAGAAACGCCGCATTGAATGTCGCTGGACTGATCAAGGTGGTTGGCAGCTGCCTGTACCTCAGTCGCCTTTCGCTGCTTGGCCACTACCTGAATCGACTCGCCGAAGGTCACGGCGGTCAGCACGGTAAGATTGCCTCCTGCTGAAGCTCCGGTGATGCTTAATCGCAATGGTTCAAGATGAAACGGGTCGGCGCGTGCGCTGAATGAGCGAATGGCTGCTTTGACATCATAACTTGCGCAGGGAAACATCGATTCGCCTGAACCTCAGTATTCCATGGCAGCAGTCGCGAGAACCCGCTTGGCAAGCGAGATGGCCGCGGGTCGGAACCGGTGATGCAAGCCACGCCCCCAATCGTCACCATGGATAAAGATGCCGAGGGGAGGTCGTTTTTTATCTGAAATTCGCTGAGGTTTCTTGGTTGCGGGTTCGCGCAGGAAGAGGTCAAGGACCACGGCGCGTTCACCCCAACGCGTGGAGAGAAGGTTGTCATGACCTTCAAGGCTTTCCGTTGTCGGCTGAGTCACAAGCTTGATCGATGTCACATCCTGATCAGGGTGGTGCTCGCGCACTGTAGGCCGGCCTTGATTCTGCAGGCATGCCGCGATTCTGCAGGCATGCCGTGATTCTGCAGGCATGCCGTGACCCGTTCCGCGTCCTGCCCATGACCTTTTTCGAACACATAAGAAGCCGCCACTCAGTTGGCGTCAACTCGATTTTGGGTGCCCAGGGAGCAGGGACCTGGAACCGAGGAACCGAGGACTGGGGAGCGTCCGAGAAAAACCGTCGGCGTAAAGTGATTCCTGCGCTCTGAGATGCCGGGTGGACACAATCGCTGAGAATGAGAAAAGTACAGCGACAGAAGTTTTTATTGGATTCACCAAGGGTTCATCGCGGCTGGCAGTTTTCTTCTCAGAGTTGAGTTGAAACACTGCTGCAGTGCTACCGTTCTATCGTCAGAAGAGCACTGTCAATAAGACCCAAGGTTGATTCAAAACCACCGTCGACGAAATACAATTCCCAAACTTCGTTTCCCTCGTCGTCGTCTTCCTCGCGTTTGGGATAGCCAACCAAATCAAGCAGCTGAAAAGTGCGGGGTTCGGCATTGTCAATGTCAACGGCATAGACGAGCGATGCCTCGTCGTCGTCTGGCTGATCAATCTCGATGAGCAAGCGATAGGGTAGCGGATTTTCCAGATCGGCAGGCAAAATGTAGTCGGCGGGATCGAACGAACTGTTCTGCGTTGCGCTGGTAACGCCGTCCACTGCCGTTTGCAAGTTGAAATCCTGACCCGATTCCGCGGATTGACGTTTTGCACGTTCCCAGCCACGGACCTTGAAATCCCAGTACGGAAGTGAACCCCGGCCAGGTTTCATGTCACCAGGTCTGTGAAGCGTTTTGATGTGGTAGGAGGACGCGTTTTCGAGCCAGATGGCAACATTGGGTGGCGTTTTGACGTCAAAGGTTTTACCAGCCCTAATGTCCAAGGCCATTCGGTAGTTTTTGGCTGGGTTGTAATGGTAGACAAAGCCCTGTTCCTCCATCGTGAACTGTTTGGTGGCTGGGCCCAAATTCTGACTTAATGAAAGAATCGATCGGATGGGACTTGGTTGCCAGAAGAAGAGGCCTGTCATGCTTGCAGTGATTGCCAGTGTCAGCCACAGGAGTCTGCTTCGCAGATAAACGGATAGTTGACTCAGATTATTAGCCGCGTGGAATGCGATCATCACGACGAACACAAAACCCACCAGCGCATGCAGTCCGACGATTCCAATGGAGAATGGTTGCACGAAGGCCACGATTCCCGTGACCGCAAGAACAATGAAGCTTGATGCAGTCAGAAGTGAGACGAAGCTACGTCGATATTTTTTCATGAGCCCATGAGTCAGGGGAACGCGAGCTAGGATTTGTCGGGAACGATCTGGCCGTGTTCACGAAGCACCGCGTGAATTTCTGACAGTGGAACTTCGAGCGGTGTGGACCCTGCTTTCGCGGCCAAACTCGCCGCAACTCCAGCTGCCTGCCCCATACCCATGCATGACGCTTGAACTCGCAGGCCAGAGTTCGCCAAACGGTCACTGCTAACACATCTTCCCGCTACGATGATATTGCGACTGCCCTTTGGAATCAGTGCGCTTAACGCGATCGTTGGCACCATACCCCGCTTGAGCGGTTTCGGTCGAACACCTGATTTGGTGTGAAGGTCAACAGGATAGAACGCGTAGCTGATGGCATCCTCAAACACTCGACCGGAGGTGTAATCGTTTACCGAGATGACGGTTTCGCCCTCGATGCGATAGGTTTCGCGAAAGCCGGTTTCGGGCTGCATGTGCATGAGTCGCTGCTCGTTTTTCCGAAGACGTGCGAGAATGGCCTTGCGTCCGGTCAGATTGGCCTCGGTTGCGGTTCGAGAATTCGTCGAGTCTGCCCCATGAACGTAAAGCCTGTGGATCTGATTGCGTCCAGGCTCGTGTTCCTCTCCCAGCATGAAAAGATACGAACCCGGCTGTCGCTCTTCTTCGCGTAATCTTGGTAATCCCACCATGCCGACGACTTCGGCACCGCCCGTGCAATCGATGATCTGCTTGCACTGGACCCGCCTTCTGGTTCCAAACCCAACGCAATCGACCTGCCAGCCGTCGTCGGTTCTGGTCACGGTCTGCGGGAATTCGTAATAAGCGATTTCGACTCCTGCCTCAGCACACTTCTGCTCGGCGAGGATTGCGTACAGAAACTGGTTGGTATAAACCTGATTTTGCCAGTGACGTTGCGGGACTTTGGCAAAGTTTGGAAGTGTGCCACCGTCCAGTTCCACACTTTCTTTGACCAGTTCCCAGCCAATCCCAGCGATCACCTGCTTGCCCCATGCATCAAACAGCCCGGGAAATGCCACACCACCGGTTGTGGTTGTACCACCAAGCTGGCTGTTGCGTTCTACGATCAGTGTTTTTGCTCCAGCGCGTCCGGCTTGAATGGCCGCGACATGGCCAGCCGTACCACCGCCGACCACCAGGACATCCACATTTTGAGAGACTTCGGGTACCCCAGCATCAGCACGCGATTGTGCAGTGACGTGCGAATTGGAAGCAATCGTCATGCCCGCGACGGCGGTGCCGAGCATGGATTGATGCAAAAATCCGCGACGATTGTCGCTGTCGTTCTGATTTGAAGAATTCGTCAATTTGTGCTCTTCTGTGGGGAAAGTTGTTTAGGGAAGCTTGCATCTTAATCGCGCGATGACTTTTTCATCCACAGGAAACAGTCTACTTGCCGCCGGATTGTTCCACTCATACGGGTCGTTCTGGTGATCGCAAAGTCCTTCGCTGCTGACAGCTTAGCGTATGCATCGCCAACGCTCATCACGCACGGCATGATTGATTTGCCCAAGCCTACAGTCTGCAACGTGTTCCCAATCCGCGTTTAATTCTTGCCATAACAGTTGCAGCATGTCGTCCTCAATCTTGGGATTCACAGGAAGTTCACAGAACCCGATCAGTGTTGGGTGAAACCCCAGTCATTCGACTAGCCTATTCGTCTTGCTTTTGATTTCGTTAGGCACACTGAGAATCGGCGGGAAATATGCCGCACCTTCCCAGATCGAGAGCTTCGATCAGCGTTGTTTCTCGCCAAGTTGATAACCGTGGTCAGCGAAGATAACAATGATGATGCGATTGGTTTCGCCAATTCCCATCTTTTGTTTCTTTAAACCCATGGATTGTGAGAAAATCCAGCCGAGATCATAGGACTGAACCAACGTGCCGGAATAAGCGGAAACGGTCGACGAGTTCGGCAACTGCGGGTCAACGCTGCGATAAGAGTACTAAGAATCATGCGTATCACCTGAAACGTCGACGGTGTTCGGTGCCTGACTAACAATCCAAACCATTTGGGTTGAAATAAGGATTAATCGGTGGCTAACCTCTCCAATCGGCGCGATCGAAAGTCACTCGCTAAGACCCTGCGAGTAAGAGGATCTCATGCTCGATGATGGATCAAAGCGATTACAGAGGCTCGAATTTTCTGAGAATTACACAGGGTTCTGCAATGAAGGTGTTAGCAGCTCGCGGGCCGATCCTTTGAATTCATACCGCTAATGTGTTTTTCGTAACGAAAGACATTAGGCTCGCTATCGACTAAACTAAGTGGGTACAGTCTGAGAACAGTGGCTCAACCGTGCTTTGGCGTCACAATCGAGAGGTCCAGCTTTATGAAACGTCGTGAAATTCTTAAGTCAGCTGGCTGCGTGCTGTTTCTGCCAGCACTGGAGAGCTATGGTCAGAATCGCTTCGCTACGGAACCAGCTGAAATCAAGCGTCTTTTCTGTGTCAGCATGGGTTACGGTTTTTTCACGGACGTGTTGCCGCAGGCCGATGGTGCAGATTACACATTCAGCGACCATATGGAGCCTTTGAAAAAGCACCGAGATCATTTCACGCTTTATTCGAAAATGAAGTTTGGGGGAGACCATGTACGGGACCACAAGTGCTTTGTCGGCAACACTACGACCAACCCGGACTCATTGGATCAGATTGTTGCAGACCACATTGGGCATTTGACTCGCGTTAGAAATGTCGTCACTTTCATCAGCCATGCCCATCACCATATCGTTGCATCCTGGCGTAGCAGGCTGCCGGTCATGCCCATTCAATCGACGAGAGTACTATTTGAAACCCTCTTCGCCAAAACCGACAAGAAAACGCAGGAGCGATTACTGGCTCATAAAAAGAGTGTTCTTGACGGTTCCCTCGAAGAAGCAAAATCTCTGATGAAGCGAGTGTCGGGCAAGGACCGACAGCGACTGGAAGAATACTTCGCTGCGCTGCGTGAATCGGAGCAGGAACTCAACAAGTCAATCGATTGGCTCAGTAAACCACACCATGATGTCGAGTTCCCGGTCGCACCCCAATTTCAGAATAACTTCCTTGCGACCGACGTAGACAAGAAACGGTTCTTGGAAAATCCACGCCAGATTCAACGCGGGATCGCGTTCGACATGATCTACAAGGCATTCAGGTTCGACATCACGCGAGTGGTCAATTTCTACATGACCGGCCTCGACAACGACCATCACCTCACGACACACAACGTGCCAAAATCCGAAGAAGCCCGCAACAGTCTGACAAGGTATGATTCGTCTTTCTTCTCGCTGCTGTCAAACTTCTATGACAAACTCGCAAGCACCAACGTTGAGTCTGGCGGAACGTTGATGGATGAGACGGTCACCGTCGCCACAGGCAACAATAGTGTGAGCCAGAAAATGGGGCCCCACAACGGGAATGAAATCCCCGTGTTCCTCGCGGGCGGACAATTTACAAATCACGGGGGTCACGTCATTCGTCAAGGTGAAACAACCTGCGATATCTACCTGTCGATACTCAAAAAATTCGGCATTCAGCGAGACCACTTCGGCAATAGCAAGAAGATCATCCAACTGTGAATTCATGTTGAATTACAAGACAACCAAAATCATTGTTTTGCTGCTGCTGACTGCACTATCGGGTACTTCGCGCTGTCGTGCCGATGCTCGTGAGCAATCACAGCTTTTCTTCGACGCATTCTGTGTTTCTTGTCACGGACAAGACAGGCAAAAATCTGGATTACGCCTCGACCGAATTGTCGGGCAGCAATGGGAAGATGCAAACCTGCTGGAGGATATTTATCAGGCGATCGAGAGTGGTGAAATGCCACCGGAAGAGGCGTTGAGACATCCAAACGTTGATCAGTCCGCGATGCTGAAAACGACTCTGGAAAATCAACTGCGGGTCCTCACAGAAAAGCAGAAGCCCGGCATGCTCAAGCGGTTAAGCCGAGTCGAGTATCAGAACTCCATCAACGATGTCTTTGATACAAAATTCTCTCTGCTCGACCAACTGCCACTGGATAACATCGACGCTGGGTTTAACAACAATGCCGACAAACTTCACCTGTCCCTTGTGGATATGGAAACGTATTTTACCGCTGCAAACTGGATCGCCGAGAGTGTCGTTAGCGATCAACCGACTCCACGCGTCGTAGTCTACTCAACGAAAAACACGGACATTGATTCACTCAGCCACAAAGACAATACCGGCGGGTTTGCCCCGTCCCTCCAAGGTGATTCCCGCCCGCTGGTTTTTGCGTCTCCCGCCACCCAAATAAAAATTAATCCGTCGGTCAGAACGAGCGGTGTCTACCGAATTGTCCCGCACGGATTCTATATCACGGCCGAATTGGTCCCGGGCAGTCGTAACGAAGAGAGATTGCCTGCCGTCAAGGATGTTTCAGTTGGTGATATCACCGGGACGCCATCAACTGACCAATCCATGAGCTACTTCCTTCGCAAGAACACCGGAGCAGGACAAAGCATCGTCACGGTGATTGGCAAGAACGCTGCCTGGCAGGATTTCAATCCCAATGAAGGATTCACAACGCAGCTTTCATCTGATGACACAATTGTTCTCAGATGCAATACCGTCAAAGGAGGCGGACCTCAGCGAATGTTCTGCATTGAGGAAGCGACCATCACGGGGCCGGTGTACGAGTCATGGCCACCCAAAACGAGCTTTTATAACACCTATTGCCAAGACATCGACGCTTCTGCTGACTATGAAGCTTGCCGGACCATCCTGAAGCGGATTGCACACAAACTGTTTCGCCGTCCCGTTTCCGAACCAGAGATGCAGCAAGTTTATATTCACGCGGAAAAAGAGTTCGCTCAGGGCCGAAGCATCTACTCTGGACTGCAAGCAGGCATTCGCGGGATGCTATGCTCCCCGAACTTCCTGTTCAAGCAAGAAGGCGCATCGGGGCAGCCGGATGAGCACGCGATCGCCGCGCGCATGTCGTATTTTCTGTGGAACTCCTTACCCGATGAGACGCTTTTCGAACTGGCGACCCAAGGCAGGCTGAAGGACCCCCAAGTTCGACGTGAGCAGACGCTTCGTATGCTGGAGGATGCAAAATCAGATAGGTTTGTCAAAGACTTTGCTGATCAATGGCTCGACCTGGGAAAACTCAACATTCTCGAACCGAACGTAAGCATCTTCACTGTTGAGGAATTTGATCTGGTCCGAGATCAGATCAAAGAAGAACCCATAGAGTTTTTCAAGGAAGTTTTATCAGGCAACCTTAGCCTGCTGAACTTCATCGATTCCGATTTTGTCATGATCACTCCGGAACTCAACTACATCTATCAGATAGAAGGACACCCGGTCGCAAAGCCAAACCAAAGGCCCGGTGCCAGCAAAGTCTCACCGAAGGATTACCGGCCCAAAGAAATTAATTCGGAATTCGTCAAGGTAAGACTGGGTGAGAACGATCGATATCGCGGGGGCCTTCTTTCACAGGCCGGCTTCATGCTGATGACGACCAACAACGGAGAATACACCAATCCGTTTTATCGTGGCGCTTGGGTGCTACGGAGCTTCTATGGTGACCACTTGAAGACACCGGCAGGATTGGAAATCGCAGCACTCAGTCCACCAACTAAAACGGAGACAATCAAACAGACCATCGATGCCCATCGAGAGAATGCCAATTGCAACAGTTGCCATAGGAAGATGGATCCCCTTGGCATCGCTTTGGAGAACTTCGATGTCATCGGACGCTGGCGGGACCAATACGCAGACGTAGCCAACTATATCAGCGGTCCCGAAAACAATATTAAGCAAACAGAACGCTTTCCTGTGGATACGAGAACGGTGCACAGTGACGGCCGAGCCTTTGAGGGACCGCAAGGCCTGAAGACCATCCTGCTCGAAGATAGAGATAAGTTTTCCCGAGCGTTCATCGAGAAGATGCTGTCCTATGCAATGGCACGCCAGCTGACTTTTCGCGATCGCGACAACCTGAACTTGCTCTACCAGCAATCCGCTGCCACCGACTTTCGACTACGCGACATTCTACTCGCAATTGTCTCGTCAGACGGTTTCACCAGACGTTAACAATGAGCAATTAAAAGAGCGGCAAGTTATCAAAAACGCCGTAATGGAGCCGAACATTCCAGAGTTTCAGCCACTGTCGAAAACGCCCCATGAACCCGCAGTGAAATCACAAGAACGCACCGAAAAGAAAAATTCGCAAAGCCTGATGCAGCCGAGAAATCCTCGCACCTGATCTTTGCCGACCAGGTTTCAGTTACAAGCCCGACCTTCAGTCAACATTACCTAAACAGCAATCAAATATTCAGCTCGTACAGCAATCCATCGACCTTGATTTTGCGACGATTCGGCTTGCTGGGCCAAGCTGGTTTTGACATTTGAGATCGCCAATCCCGGTAGGCTTTTTCGAGATCCTTGACGATTTCGGGCCTCGCACTGGCAAGGTTGTTTGATTCGCCAAAATCGTTTGCCAAATCAAACAGCCAGGTGTTTTCATAGGACTTGACGAGTTTCCACTTGCCCTGCCTGACCGCGATATTGGGGCCGTTACTCCAAAACAGGTTTTCATGTGGCGTCCCCGTGGCCTGTCCGTTAACGAATGGTGTTAAGTCAACACCGTCTAAATTGATGCCATTGGGAATTTCAATTCCTGCCACAGCACAAATCGTGGGAAACAAATCCAGAGTGCTGGTTGGTTTGTTGTAAAGGGTCCCCGGATTGAACTTGCCTGGCAGCTTGAAAATCATCGGCACTCGAATTCCGCCTTCAAACAAAAAAAGCTTTCCCAACTTCAGCGGACCGTTGCTTTGAACACCGGTATAGATTGGCCCTCCATTATCATTGACAAAGATCACCAGAGTCTTTTGCGTCAACTGGTTTTTGTCGATCGCGGCTATGATCGCACCCACGGCATCATCAAGAGCGCTGGTCATTGCGTAATAATCGCGACGTGATGCATCCCGTTCATTTGGAAACCGGTCCTGATATTTTCTTGTTGCCTCAATCGGTGTGTGCACCGCATTAAACGGGACGTAAGCAAAAAAAGGTTTGTCGTGATGTGAATCGATAAACTCGATCGTCTCTCTGGCAATTGCGTCAGTAAGGTATTCCGGTTCGGTCAGTGGCGAGTCGCCACGCATGATCGTGCTGTAGAAAGGCTCGGGCGATTTAGCGCTGAAAAAGGAATGAGCACCAGCAAGGAACCCGTAGAACTCGTCAAAGCCTCGTGATTTCGGATGGAACTGAGGCCGCGTGCCCAAATGCCACTTGCCGAATACCCCCGTGGCATAGCCGGCCTGCTTCAAAACATCAGCCATCGTGACGATCGATGGATCAAGCCCACGATGCAGCCGATGCGTCACGGCACCGCCCGCCGTGTTGAATTCAAAACCGAAACGTTGTTGGTATCGACCCGAAATCAGCCCGGCGCGTGAAGGACTGCAAGTACCGGCTGTCACGTAGGCATTGGAGAAACGAACACCGTGCTTGCCAAGAGCATCAATATTTGGCGTCGGGATTTCTTCAGATCCATGCAACGAAAGGTCCCCGTATCCAAGGTCGTCTGAAAACAACAACACGATGTTTGGTGGACGATCTTCCGCCAACGACACCTTAGCGATGGTTGTCAGCAGTTTTCGCTTTGCGGCCTCACCTTTGGGGTTGGCTGGAAAGACCTGCGTGCCGGCGACTTTCACAGCAGAGGTGCTTCCTCGCTTCTGACGTCGCTTAACCTGTGCTAGCAGTTCCTTGTCAGTAACGAAGCCATCAGAATGAGTATCCATTCGTTGGAACAGAGCTTGGTTATTGACTTCGTCAGCATCCAGTCTCCCAACGCCATTTGTATCTGCCTTCGCGAAGGAAGACCCCGCCTCACTTTGCCTGTGAACTCCCAGCTTGCTTTCGCCTTGGGCAAAGACCAGACAGGGGCTCAAGAAAAAAACGGCAAGAGAGAAGTAAGGTTTTTCCATGGAGCAGTCAATTTTCATGAGAGGTTTCGACGCGCCGGGATACCAGTCCGGCAGAAAAAAATGTAACGGATTAACGTGGGCAGACTTTGCGACGTGAAATCATTCTAAGACAATCAGCCAGCAAGAAGTCACACCATGAAACGACTTCAAATTGATGGAAGCTTCATCGGGCATCGTGAAGTGGCCACAAATCCATGATGCTGACGAGCGATAAGGCATTGTCAAACCCAACCGTCAGTTTGTTCTGGTTCACAGTTCAATTGCTTAGAATGCCGCATCCATCACATCATTCTTTAAGTGCCACAGTTCTTCCATTTAAAAAGGCAGCACCGGGTTTCTTCCGAATTGGCCCGCGTCTTTCAACTTTCGATCAAGACAGCATTTTGGAATGACTAAGATTGAAAATTAGAGAAAGTCGTGACTCACGCAGCATCGCTGGCCATTCAGCTAAGAATATCTGTAGCAAAACAAGAAGCACGAGAAAAAATTGCATTCGCACGTAGAATCGATTTTGCAATGTGAGCCAAATGTTCCCCAACATTAGTATTGAACGCTTACGATCGCTACACTTGGCAACAGTGGTTTCGGTACTGTTTACAACGTCGCAATGAAAAAGGATGCAGCGTGTCTGGAAAAATCTTTGCCTGTCTGGTTGTCTTGCCTTTGTTACATCTGAATCCAGTCCAAGCAGGGGGAGACCTTCGTCTGGGCGGATCGTACGTGGGACGCATTGAAGACGATGGAACGATTCGCATTCGTGGAACGTCCATCGGCCGGTTTGAGAGTGGCGGTGGAATTCGTATTAAAGGGACTCTGGTCGGAAAAATTGAATCCGATGGAACCATACGCAAACGAGGCTCGGTGATCGCTAAGGTTGAAAGTGATGGCAGTGTCAGAATCAGGGGATCCCTGCAGGGAAAAGTTGAAGAGGATGGAGACATTCGCAAACGAGGTACGTTGATCGGATCAGCCAGGGGAGTAAAACCAGCTCAGGCGGCAGCACTCTTCTTCTGTGAATTCATAAAACTATAAACCATCCAGCCGTGGCTAAATATCCTGACCTGTTTCACCCCCGGTCGCCAAAAACAAAAGCGGTGCATTCCCGTATTCCCAAAACAAGCAGAAGAAAATCAAGCGGGAGAAGGTCGGACCAGACGTTAGAGCAAGCACCATGATTTGCCTGCGTTACCAATCTACTTTGAGGATTCGAGCCTCAACCCTTCTTCATTCGAAGCAGGACAGCACATTGCGTGTTAAAATCCCGGCCATCATTGAACCTGATTCGTCATTTAAAGATTTGTCGTTTTCGGTCCAGTATAAGCACACGCAGGCCAAAGCATTAAAGGGATAAAAAGTGACCATTGAATTTGATCGTGTTCGAGTCCGCTGTCTTCTACTCGTGATTTTCCTGATGTCTACCGTCACTGCTACGGCAGATGACAAGAAACCATTGAAGGTTTTCATCCTCGCTGGTCAGTCCAACATGGTGGGACACGCTCGAGCCCATACCGTCGCAACGCTTTTGGCATCGGACGACAAGCGGGACCAAGATCTGTTGAAGATGATCCTTGAACCTGGCCATGGGTTCAATCAACAAACCTTGGAAAAACAATTGGCTCGCGGACAACAAATCGATGCGCTGACCGGTGGGATATCCAACGATAAGATCAAGCAGATGAAAGAGGGGGCCGACAAGGAGGCACTCGTTGAAAAAGTGAACGCGTTAAAGGCCGAGCATGAACTTTACAAAAAGACGATCGCGTCAAAGTGCACCGAGTCTGACCAAGTTTACATTCATTCAATCGCGGATCGCAATGAGCAATCAGGACCACTTCGCATTGGTTGCGGGGCAGCAACGGACAAAATCGGTCCTGAATACGGTTTCGGTCTGTCCATTGCATCTCAAATCGACGGACCAGCGTTGATCATCAAGACATCGTGGGGCGGGAAGTCGCTGCATTATAACTTTCGTCCACCATCAGCCGGTGCGTATGTCTTGAACGATAAAGAGAAGGCGAGCGATAAGGTAGATGACATCAAAAAGAACGCCGGCCTCAATTATCGGATGATGATGGAGTCAGTATCGAAGGTTCTCGAAAACCTGTCTGACCATCACCCTGACTACCGTGAGGATTCCGGTTACGAAATTTCTGGGTTCGTCTGGTTTCAAGGTTTTAACGATCAGTTTGCTGACGAGTTTCGCAATGCCTACAAATCTAACATGGTCACTTTCATTCAGGACGTTCGCAAAGACTTGAAGAAACCGGACCTACCCTTTGTCATTGGCGTCTTGGGCACCGCGGTGACCCCGGAAAAGATTGCAGAGAACCCTGTTTCGGTGGCACAGCGAGCAGCCGCAGAAGAATTAGGCTTGGAAAATTCGGTGGTGTCAGTGGAAAGCTATCCTCATTACTCGCATTATTCCAATGCGGTGTTTCAAAAAGGCTGGCCCGAGCATTACCACCAATGGGACACCGTTGGCAGTGATCGTCCTTATCACTACCTCGGCAGCGGCGCCTTCTTTGTGCGACTGGGGGATGCGTTCGCCGATGCAATGGCTGGCTTAATGGCTAACTAATTTCTGACCCAGCGGCTGAAGACCTCGTGGAAAGAACAATTCCACAACCCGTGCCGTCCATCACCGCCGCCTGTCAGTGAATGCTGAAGTGAGTCGACGATCGGTCACCAACAGGCTGCCCATGTTCGACCAGGGCGGTGGTGCTTCGATGACCCAGCCGCCTACGAAACTGTCCTCAACAAACCTGTGACAAGCCGCAACTGCTCTCCGATTCAACCATTTCGTCTGAGGTTTCGCTGCATGGCAACGATGGCCGGAGATCTTCCGCGGCTTGCTGGACGCCGTTGACACTGATATTCGAAGCTTGACAGAGAACCTTGATTACCCGAAGTCGCTTGAGCGATTGCCAACAAGTGATCACCAATTGCGGAAAGCCAATTCCCAGACCAATCAATTTGACTTACACAATGCTTAACGGCACCTGAAAGAGTCCATCCGACGTTCTCATCGTTGATCATGCAATCATCGAATTGACCTCGGACTCATGACCTTCGACAGGATCAAGCCATCTTCGGTAAGACGTATCGAGATTGGCCATGGGTCGCGCATTCTAGGATTTCGGTGCGTTTGAGAGATTCGGCTGGCATGAGGCTGTGCCAACGAGGCATACGACTGCATGCACACCGGACCCCAGCGACGTTGGGACGTCTCTGTTCTCTCTAAAGTTTGATCATTGGATCACAAATCCTGCCTGATCAAATCCTAGTCCTATTTTTGTGATACAAACTTAATCGCTAATCTCCATGCCCTCGAGGGTCCTGCCATGCGTTTTTTTCGTCTCGCTCTCGCCTACCTGACGCTTCTGCCGGTCAGCCAGCTCGCTGCAGAATCGGTTCCAATCCGAGCAAAGTCGGGGATGGTGGTTTGCCAGAGTGAAATTGCCTCGGAAGTGGGCGTTCAGATTCTTCGACAGGGCGGGACCGCGATCGACGCCGCGGTGGCAACGGCATTCACCATGGCCGTCACGCACCCGGCTGCCGGGAACATCGGAGGTGGAGGATTCATTATTTACCGACCCAGCACTGGCGTCGCGGCTGCCTACGATTTTCGTGAAATGGCTCCCGATAAATCCGATGCTGAAATGTGGTTGGTCGATGGAAAGTATGACAGGAAGCTGCACCATCACAGCCACCTTGCTGTCGGAGTACCGGGCACAGTCGCCGGGCTTCACCTCGCCTGGACAGAGCAGGGGCGGTTACCTTGGGATCAACTTTTGACTTCAGCAATCCACCTTGCCGATAAGGGCTTCGTTGTTAGCGACGGACTTGCCCGTTCTCTGAAATCTGCCTTGCCTCGAATGCGTCCTTACCCAGCCTCGATAGCGCAATTCACGAAAGATGGACAAGCGTACGAGGCAGGCGACCTGCTGCGGCAACCTGATCTCGCCGACACGCTGCGACGAATCGCCCAACTCGGGCCGGCCGGCTTCTATGAGGGCAAGACGGCTGAGCTCATTGCAGCCGAAATGCGAGTGCACAACGGAATCATTACGAAGGCTGACCTGAAGCAATACGTTGCACTTCGACGCACACCAGTAAAGGGGACCTATCGTCAATATCAAATTCTATCGATGCCTCCGCCCAGCTCCGGCGGAGTTGCTCTGATCCAGATGCTCAACCTGCTCGAAGGTTTTGATTTAACCAAATCAGGTTTTGGCTCGGCACAGACGCTCCACCTCTGCGCTGAATCGATGAAGCGTGCCTTTGCGGATCGAGCACGTTATCTCGGTGACCCCGAAGCGAATCCTGATATTCCCCTGACAAAACTTCTCTCCAAGAGCTACGCGACAGACCTACGCGAAAGCATCGAGATGAACCAAGCGGCGGTCTCATCACCCAACTCATTCCAATGGGCGACCGAAAGCGAAGAAACAACGCATATTTCGGTGGTCGATCAGGATCGCAATGCCGTGGCTCTGACCTATACCCTCGAGTACCCTTACGGTTCAGCGATTGTTGTGCCTGGTGCCGGCTTTCTCTTGAATAATGAAATGGGAGACTTTAACCCTGCCCCTGGGCTGACAACCGAGTCTGGATTGATCGGTACGGCGCCAAACCTAGCCGCACCGCGGAAACGAATGCTTTCCAGCATGACCCCGACCATCGTCACCAAAAACGATCAACTTGCCATGGTGACCGGCAGTCCGGGAGGTCGCACGATCATCAACACGGTCCTTCAGACGATCCTTAATGTGGTTGACCACGCAATGAATGCACAGGAAGCAGTGGACGCTCCGCGAATCCATCATCAATGGCTTCCCGACACACTTAATCACGAGAGACTCTTTTCACCTGACACCTTGCAACTACTACGTCAAAAAGGGCACGTACTGAGAACAAGAGATCCGCAGGGAGCCGCTCAGGTGATCGTGCTGGACCCAAAAGAGAACCTGCTCGAAGGTGGAACGGACCGACGCGTTCCTGACGGTGCCGCCATCGGATATTGAGTCGCCCCCTGCCGCGCGTCGAACCGAATAACCGTCCCTTACAAATGGGAAGCGACAAAGAAGAAGGCATAAAAGCTCATTGGCAAAAAATAGAAAGCGTTCCGATACACCCAAATGTGCTGAAACCCTTCCCACCTGATCGCACTGCTAACCCAGACCATGGTTTAGGGGAATCCGCGTGAAGCCTGCTACACACTGGACTCAGCTAGGACCTCGGCGTTTGGTTCGTTCTTTGCAAGAATGGCGAGGGAACTCAATGAATGCGATGAAACGAGTGCCCCATTAGCTCAGACGCCTTTGATCAAAAGCACTGCCGACGGAAACGCCGATGGCGAAAAATCTGAATCGAAAGATTATTTGTTGATTTCGTTCATGAAATGACCTGCATGAAAAAATCATGCATTCCACCGGCCAGTGAGATGGCTCAAACTCACCTGTCGGTGACCTTACCCCTGACCCCCCAGATGGAACAGCCCACGAGAGGGGAGAAGTGATAGAACGGAGCAAGACTTGGCCTGACACCGCGAAAGCAGACGTTCTCCAAACTTGAAGCATAACCGGGGGGCAGTTATCTTTTGACCTCATCGAAGACGTTTTTCACAAACGTCATCAGAATAGTTTTGCCGCATACCGATATCAGCAATGTCCCAAGACAATCCAAATTTCGATGAAACCATGGAAGTGGTGGATCTCGAATCGCGATGGAAGTTAGGAAGACTTCTTGGCAAGGGAGCCATGGGGGAAGTGCTGCTGGCAACCGACACCCGCTTGGAGCGGAAAGTTGCTGTCAAACGGATGCTTGGACCCGAGACAGCCAATGCCACGTCGTTCCAACGATTCATGACGGAGGCAAAGTCGATTGCGGCGTTGAATCATCCGAGCATTATTCAGATCTATGATTACGGCCAAACCAAAGAGGGGCCGTACCTGATCATGGAGTACGTCGAGGGTGGTTCGTTGTCGGATCGCTGCGCAGCGGGGCGTATCGAAAAAGCTGAAGCAATCTCGCTCGCAACTCAACTCTGCTCTGCACTTGTGGCGGCACACAGGGCCAGCATCATTCATCGCGACATTAAGCCGGCCAATGTCTTGCTGACCAGTGATGGGATTCCAAAGTTAACGGATTTTGGTCTCGCAAAACCGATCGCAGCTGACACCGCGATGACGGCAGCCGGATCGGTACTTGGAACACCCAAGTACATGAGTCCGGAGCAAGTTCGCGGAAGACCAGTTGACCATCGATCTGATCTATTCAGTCTCGGAATTGTTCTTTACGAAATGTTGACAGGGTCGGCTCCGTTTTCCGGTGCTTCACTTGGGGATGTGTTTGACCGAATTCTCAATCAGCCGGTTCCTCCATTGGCTCAACAAGGTCTTGGTGATCTGTCTGACGTCGATGTGATCCTGCAAAAATGCCTTGCCAAGAATCCGGATGATCGATACCCCGATCCCAATGCTTTCTTGCAAGATTTGCGTCAACTGCAGTCCGGTGTGCTACCCGGAGCACCAACCCCAATGACCGCCCCTCTGCCAGAGGCCGGCTTGGATCAAACGATGGAAGCGGCCGTTGATGGAACCTCCATTTCGGTGTCGGCAGATGTCATTCGGGATAGTGATGTGGTGATTCTTTCAGCGGAGGTTGATGACCACCCGATCACCCCGGGAACCGACGGATGGGTGACCAAGTTGACCGAGCACATGCAAGTTCGCCTGCAGCAACTCTCGGGACAAAATTTGCGAGTGTCCAAGTTGGCAAAACTGCCTGTCAGTGATGAGGGATGGGATGCCATTGTTCCTGCACTGGAAACAGTGGAAGCGGTTGTCTGTGTCGTATCACCCGCATTCCTGCAGACGATGCCCGCTCACCAATTCATGGAACATTTCGCGTCGCAGTCGACCAGTACCGGGGGGCCGGTAGTCGATTCCCGAAGTCGATTTTTGAAGGTGGTGAAGACACCAGTCGCGGAATCGGAGATACCGACAACGCTGAGATCGCGAATCAAGGACTTGATGGATTACTCGTTTTTCGAAGAGGATCCCGATTCTAGTCGAGTGAGCGAATTCGATGAACGCTTTGGTTCAGAAGCCAACCAAAAGTATCACTCGCGTGTGTATGACGTCTGCCAAGAATTGTGGCCGGTTATCAAAACTCTCAAACAGAGATCCGGCGCGTTACAGCAGTCTGTCGCCAATGATGGTGATACCAAGACGATCTACTTGGCTCAAACAACTTCAGACTTGACGGGTGAAGCCGAGAAGATTCGTCGTGAACTAATCGGTCGAGGCCACAAGGTTGTTCCTTCGCAGCCTCTCTCGATGGTGGGTGACGAACTTTTGCCGCAAGTCGCTGACTACCTCAGCGAAAGTTCTCTGTCGATTCACCCTGTCGGCAAGTCGTACGGAATCGTACCCGAAGGCGAGAGTGAGTCGTTGGTTGCGATTCAAAATCGGATCGCGGCTGAAAAGACGCAGACGGCAGATTTGGATCGCGTGGTTTGGATCCCGCGTGATTTGGAGATCACGGACCAGCGACAACAAGATTTTCTGCAGGGCCTCAAAACTGCCCCCGATTTATATGCCGGTGCCGAGATCATTCAGGGACAACTCTCGGGACTCAAGGAATATGTGGTCGATCGACTGAAACCGAAAGCACCCAAGGCTAACAAAGATTCTTCGGACAACGCCGGTGAGCAACCCTTGCGGGTCTACTTGATTTGCGATGAGCGTGATGAGGAGTCAGTCGAAGTGGTTGAGGATTTTCTCTTCGATCAGGGCATGGAGATCTCATTGCCAGCGTTTGGTGCCGAGGAAGAAGAAGCTGCTGAGACACATCGCGAGAATCTGGTCGATGCGGACGCAGTTCTGATTTATTACGGAAACGCACGTCATTCCTGGGTCGACATCAAAGTGCGAAACCTGATGAAAGCGCGTGGTTATGGTCGCACCAGTGATATTTCGCTGCAGGCCGTTTACGTCGCTCCACCAATTGATCGTCGAAAAGAGCGGTTTCGCAGTCACACCGCACAGGTCATTCAGGGAACGGAACCCTTCGATGGAAGCGTCTTGGACGAATTCCTGAATGCAATCAAAGCCAGTCGGCAATCCTAAACAGCAAGCGCACGGGACGTTGGTCACCATGCCATCGCGAATAATTTCATGCCAGATCCGAAGTCAAACATCTTCAATCCGTTCCCAGGTCTAAGGCCCTTCAATCAGGAAGAGGACTACTTGTTCTTTGGGAGGGAACAGCAAGTTGCGGAACTGGCAACACTGCTGCGCAAACAGCGTTTCATAGCGGTGACCGGAACCTCCGGAAGTGGAAAGTCGTCGCTGGTGCGTGCCGGTCTGTTACCGGAATTGCAAGGCGGCATGATGAAAGAGGTCGGGTCCGACTGGGAAACCCTGGTATTGCGTCCCGGGGGAGCCCCCCTACTGCATCTTGCCGAGGCTGTTGCAGAGGCCTCTCTTGATGATCCTGAAGACCCAAAAGTCATTGGTGAATTGCTCGCCACCCTCAATCACAGCGGGCTTGGCCTGGTTGAGGCGATTCGGCAATCGGAGATTGAGCCAGAGACCAACCTGCTGATCTTGGTCGACCAGTTTGAGGAAATCTTCCGATTTCAACGCAGTGGAGCGACGAACGAAGAACAAGCTGTCAGCTTCGTCAATTTACTGCTTGAGGCTGGGGCCCAGAGAGATATCCCCATCTTTGTCATCATCACGATGCGATCCGACTACTTGGGAGACTGCACCGAATTTCGTGGACTCACTGAGGCGGTCAACGAGGGCGAATATCTGATTCCGCGTTTGACACGTGATCAAATCCGCTCCTGCATTGAGGGCCCCATCAAGGTTGGTGGAGGCCAAATTTCGTTTTCATTGGTTCAGGAACTCCTAAACAGTCTCGGCAGCGAGCAAGATCAACTTCCCGTTCTGCAGCATGCGTTGATGCGAACGTTTGACCACTGGCGGGCGGACGAATCTGCTGGCGAAGCGTTGGAGTTGAGCCAATACCTCGATGTGGGTGGAATGGACGAGGCCTTGTCGAGGCACGCAGATGAAGTGTTCGCGGGTCTGGATGAAACCCATCAGAAAGTGGCAGAGTCCGTCTTCAAAGCGATCACCGAACGTGGAGTGGATAACCGAGGAATTCGGAGACCGACACGACTGGATCTTTTGACTCAAATTGCGGGTGCGGATCTCGAGCAGGTGGTGACAGTTGTCGAAGCATTTCGCAGTCCCGGTGTCACGTTCCTGATGCCCCCAAGTGAGGTGCCACTGTTACCTGAAACGGTAGTCGACATTTCTCACGAAAGCTTGATGCGTGTTTGGCGCCGCCTCGAAGATTGGGTCGAGGTTGAGGCTCAATCAGCACGGATCTATCGCCGCTTGTCGGAAACGGCTGAGTTGCAGCGTCAGCAGAAAGCAGGCCTGTATCGTGATCCTGATCTGCAGATTGCACTCGCCTGGCGCGACGCCGCAGATCCCACATCCGACTGGGCCTTGCGATACTCACCCGGCTTTGATCAGGCAATATCGTTTCTGGAACAGAGTGAACAATCTGCCCACGAAGCGGATCGAGAACGCGAAGCTGCCCGGCAACGGGAACTTGAGCAAGCCCAAGCGCTAGCTGCTGCGGAAACACAACGGGCCAGCATGCAACAACGGGCGGCACGACGATTGAGGATTCTTTCGGCGGGTGTTGCATCGGTTGCCGTCATCGCATTGATCGCTTTTATTTTCGCATTGTTCGCACAGAAAGAATCAAAGCGACAAAGAAATCTTGCGGAAGAAAACGCAATTGCAGCTCAAGCTTCGAAAGCCAAAGCCGAAGAAAATGCTGCTGAGGCCATGAGGTTGCAGACCCTTGCGCAGGAAGCACAGCAGAATGCTGAAACCTCGGCAACCCAACTCAATGAAACCCTGACACGATCACAATTCGTGACAGCGAATGAGCAAATCACTGGGAACAAAAACGACTTGGCTCTTGCTTACCTCGCTCGCTCCTTACGTACCGAGCCAACCTATTGGCAAGCGGCAGCAAAAATTGTGACATTGCTGTCAGAGCAGAATTTTCCGATTGAAAAAACCCTCACCATTCAACAAGACAAACCATTTCGCTATTGGGGTGCTGATGAGAAACGTCAATTGTTATGGACGTTGGATAATTCGTTAATCGGAGGTCTATGGAATGCCCGCTCCGGTGAGATGATCGCACCAATGAACGAAGGAAATCAGGTCGATTGGCCCAACTTTACTGACGATGCAAAACGTGTCTATATCTCCCTGCCAGATCAAGGGGGCAGCATCGTTGGACTCAGTACCGAAACTGGCATGCAAGACACACCCATCATGACCGTCTCGAATCGGTTCAATCAACAGTTCGGTGTGCTCTCGAAAGTTGAAGGTGAAGAACGGATCTTGTTGAATGATCCGCAGACTAAACAGTTGCGTTTCTGGGACGGGGTCACCGGAGAACTGATTGAGCTGCGACGGCAATCCAAAGCTCCGCTGATGCCCAACGGCTATGCTTGGAGTGGGGATCATCGCCATGTCCTCGCGAACTTTGCAGACCAGACAAGCTCTGTTTGGAAAGCGTCTGATGGAAAGCCGGTGGCCACGGATATCACTCATGGTCTAAACGCAAACAAGATAGGCATGAGCCCTGATTCGAATTGGCTATTTTTCAGCTCGAAAGTCGATCAAGCCCTTGCCTGGATTCGGTTGAAGACACCCCCGGAAACCGAAGCAAGCGTTGAGACGAATCCCACGGAATCGAACGGCTCGATACCTTCAGAAGAAATTGAAGTTCAGAAATTAACGTTCGACTTCCCCCCATCGAAAGTTGCTTTTCATCCTGAAAAACCTTGGCTCGTTATCGCTGGACGCACTTCTGAGCAGGGGATGCTACGAGTCGTTGATCTTGAAAGTGGCAAGGTAATCACGTCCATCACCCAAGATGATTTTGGGTTGCAGTCGACTGAATCTCTTTCCGCTTTCCGCTTTCTGGATTTGAAAGAATCCATAAGCCTGCTCAAGCGATGGATCATTGGTGTTGCAAGTCACAAAGGTCGCCAACTACGAGTGCTTGACCTCGAGTCGGGCGGAGAAATCCATCGATTTGACTTTGATGATTCGCGAGTGAGTACTGCCGATTTCACAACCGATGGTGGACGACTGGTAACGACCCACGAAGATCGAACACTTCGAATTTGGGATGTATTCTCGGGGTCACTGGTGACCGACCCAATTCAGCATCCTTTCAAACCGTCGTTCAAGATCACAAAAGATGGCGAGAAAATTGTAACGTTCAATGTTGGCGACATGTCGATTCGAGTGTTTAGTTCCCGCACCGGCGAGCAGCTGATGCTACCGCTGCGAACGACATTTGATGGGTTTGCCAATGGGTTCACACAGCTGAATGATCGAGCGGAGTTCGTCTCCCATGAAATAACCACCTTGAATACGGGCGGTGTGACGCGATTACATATCGGATTGCTGAATCGCTGGTCTGCCCGACCTCGCTCGGCTCGACAATTGCCCCTGGAGTTCGACGGTGCCGTCTATGACGCCAGCTTCAGCCCCGACGGCACCCATCTTGTTGCTGGTGGTGCGTCAATCAATACAAAAGCGAAGATTTGGAACGTGGTCAGCGGTGCTGTTTCGCTTGCACTCCCGCATGGCTTATCGGTTTTCAACGCAAGCTTCAGCCCTGACGGAACACGAGTGGTCACCGGATCTGGTGACCATGTTGTTCGAATATGGAACTTGAAAAACGATGGTGAACTCGATTTACAGATCGATGTGGGAGGCAATCCATCGACGGTCAAGTTCAACAAGACCGGAGACCGCTTGCTGATCCTGACGTTGGAGGGCAATCTCGGGGTCTGGGACACGACTTCTGGATTCCCACTTTTCGAACCTCTGGCCTTGAATGGTGACTGCCACTTTTCCGCCGATGGTAAAACAATTGTGCTGGGAGGTACTGATGGAATAATCCGGTTGATCGATAGTGAAACGGGTGAGTCCTCTCGATTGGGAACACAACACAATTCAGGTGTCTCACTAAGCGTTAGTCCTGATGGCAAGCATATCTTCACGAGTTCATTCGCTGATGTCTTGAGAGTCTGGGATGTCTCATCCGGTGAGATAGTCTGGGCCACTGACAGTCCCAAGAGTTACCTTGCAACTGCGTTTCACCCCAATGGCGATATGGTTGCAAGCTGCAATGCAAATAATGGCGATTGGAATATCGGGCAGATCGACGTATGGAATTGGCGAACAGGCAAACGACCAGTGGAAGCCTTGGAGTGCGAGGGCCAAATCTACTCGGGAGCCTTGCAATTCAGTCCAGACGGTCGTTTCCTCGCAGGTGGAACCGTCGATGGTGTTCTCTTGGTTTGGGAAACCTCGACGGGAAAAAGATTGTTTCGGACGCAGCAGCACTCACAAAGAATCTGGACCTTGAAATTCAGTGGTGACAGCAAGCGACTGTTGACATCTTCCGAGGATGGAACAGTGAAAGTTTTCACCGTTCCACCGGTCGATGACGAAATCCCTGATTGGCTGCCTCAACTGGCTGAATTGGTGGCCAAAAAACGGATTAACAGTAGTGGTGCAATCGAGGTGATTGACGGAACTGGTCTTGAGGAATTGAAGAACCAGATTTTTGATTCGTCCAGTGAAAATGGTTTCGTTAGCTGGGCGAAATGGTTTCTCAGTGACCCACAGAAACGATCTGCCGCACCAACTGCAGACCTATCGACGCCAGCGTACGTCGACGCTCTCTCACGCGCCGAAAATCTATCGAATCAGTATGAGGCGTTGTTACTGGATCCGAACAATGGCCTGACTGCTTGTCGAATCGGTTATCTCCTTGCCGTTTCACCCCGTCGATCCGCGATGGAAAAACATGTGAGAACACACTGGGATGCTGCGGCAATTTGGCACTGCCAGCAAGGCGTTGAGCTTTCGCCCAATGAGAGCGAAGCTTGGGCGCTTCGAGCGGCAGTGGAGCAGATTGTTGGCAAGCCTGCAGGTGAATCCCTGGCGAAAGCGTTGAAGCTGGATCCCGAAGCTCCGATCGCGCTGTTTGTGAAGGCTTATGAATTGCATCAACAGGGGAAAAGTGACGAGGCTTATGCAGCTTTTTCCAAGTCTCTCAGTTTTCTGCCCGAGAACCGGCATCCACTGGATTGGAAAAACGAAAAACCATTCCTAATAGGAACGCTCCGACGGATCCTCGCCGGCACCTCGAGAAATGCCAAAACACTGGCGGAGTCGGGATTGGGCAGATTGTTCGAACAGAATGATACGATCGAGCGACGAATTGTCGAAGCGGAATGGCTGACCCGATATGCCTGTGAAATTGCTCCCGAGGATGCCCAGGTGTGGCGGTTACGCACCCAGATCTTGACATCGATGGATCGGAGAACCGAGGCAAAAGAAACGCTCAGGAAGTCACTCGATTTTACTGAGGACGAAATACCTGCGTGGCATCAATTTGGGAAAATCCTCAACACGCGCAGTAATGAACTGGTGCAACTCAAGCAATTCAAAGCGGCACATGAGTACCTGCTTGAAAATGGAATTCCTGAACGCTCAGAGAATGCGACCAGCGATCAAGTAGATCTGACGGATCATTACAATCAAACCTTGATCCAAATGCCCTACCGTGCCAAGGCTAACAACAATGACGATAGCAAGACATGGAAACGCCTTCCAATTGGTTTAGCTGAGTTCAACGGCGTGACCTTTGATGTTCGAGGAATGATTCGCCTGAACGGTGGAATAGTGGCTGCCACCGAGTTCCCAGAGCCGCTGCCTTCCAGTGTCAGTGATATCAAAGTCAATCGAACAGCCGACTACCTACACTTTCTTCACAATGTCGCAAACTTCACGGGCAATCGACTTGAAGATGAGGAACCTGCCGGGTACTACGAAATCAACTACGTCGATGGAAAAAAAGAGCGACTGCCGATCATCTACGGGCAAGATGTTGTGAGCTGGATGTACAACCGTTTTATCTTTCCTCGCGAAGCTGCGATTGGTTGGAGCGAGGGCCACTATGTCAGACACAAGACTCTCTCGCAAAGTTGCTGGGAAAATCCAAGACCCGATGTCGAGATCAGCACAGTGACTTTCGGTTCTGCCAATAACACCCCAGCCCCCTTCTTGGTCGCGATGACAGTCGAGTCAATCGAGATGCAAGAATCAGAAAATGCGTCAGCGTTATCCTCAGCCGCTTACCAAAGAGCGATTTTCACGAGAAACCAAACAAAGCTGACGCATGACCTGATTAATACGCTGTCCCAACAGGCGATGGACCTACAGCCAGAGGACCCGCAAATCCTCTATCAACGCGCGGAAATCCTGCATGTCATTGGGCAGCAGGACGAGGCGTTGAAACTCCTGGCCAAGTTGAGAACCACTGATCCAGATCAACCAAGGTACCGGTTGCTGAAGAGTCGAATCCTTTGGAGTCTGGAAAAGTACGACGACGCTGCGAAGGCCTTGCATTTCCCAACCAGTGAGGTCGCTCTTTCTCAGGCCTTGTCGCCTGAAGAGGAAACACTGCTGGAGAGACTGAGAATCTCGGCCCTCCGAAAGTTTGGGATCGATGAAGGTCGCGATTGGTTTTTAAAATCAATGATCCCTCCACGACCGTCAGATTTATCGCCCGAATTCGTAGACCTGACTGAACACTACAACGCGACCCTCAATGAATCTTGGTACACGCCCAATGATTATCCCGTCTACTACGGTAAATTGCTAAACACGCTTCCTCTAGGAAAGCATGTTCTCAATGGAACTCCATTCGATATTCGTGGACTTATCCAACTGAATAATCGAGAAAAATATGGGATGAAAATCAATTTCCCACTGAGGGTATTGGATATCAAGGTAGCAGTAACTGGCAACCAAATTCACTTCCTGCACGGTGCGGTCGATAACGAGAATGCAGGTACGCCCGTAGCGGTTTATCGAATCAAAATGGCTAACGGAACCGTCCATCAGTTTGGAGTTCGGTGGGACAAAGAAATCAATTCCTTTGTTGTTGACGGAGACTCCAAATCACCCGCCTACACGGCATGGCGTGCCAAGAGTGTGACGCAGTCGAGCGACTTAAGTGATGCGATACTGTACCAATCCACTTGGAATAACCCCACGCCCGAGGTGGAAATTAGCACCGTAGATTATCTGTCATTTGACAATGCAGCACAGCCATTCCTCGTAGCCATGAGTGTTGAGTCCTTTACAGATGATCTCAACAGTGACCCCGAGGACGCAGAGCGATTGTCGCTGCTCGCACTTCGAAAACTGACAATGGGAACTGAAGTCAATGATGGGATCCGCGAACAAGTTCAAAGCTTGATCGCAAAAGCAATCAAGGACGCACCCGACAACTCAGAGGTGTGGCGTGCGGCGGCTGAAATCCGTATGCGTCTTGGTACCCCCGATTCAGCACTGGAAGCAATCGAACGTTCATTATCACTACGACCGATAGCCAGTGACAGCTGGCGACTAAAAGGAAAGATACTTGGTAAAGCCAAGCGATTTACAGAAGCTCGTGTTGCTCAGGAAAAAGTGCGTGCGATCAAGCTGCAGGAATTGATCCCCGCCCGTGATGCAACCATCAACTCGCGTTTTATCGATCTTAGCAATTTCTATAACGTCGGCTTGCAGGAGTTTCCGTATCAGAAACTGAGACCTTCCCGGGTCTTATCAGAGACATTTGACACAATCACACCTGGGCTAAACCTTTTTGGTGATGTGGAGTTCGATGTCCGAGGAGTGGTCGCACTGGAGGGCAGTCGAACGAGTCTGGGAGCAGGAATCACGGAACTCTCTCCACGCGTGGAGGGCATTCGAGTTGACCAATCTGCAAAGTCCATTCATCTGCTGCACGGTGCGGGCTGGGGAAACCTGGATCCGTTTGGAACCTGCATTGGGAAGCTGATTCTAAATTATGACGGTGGGGAATCAGCGGAAATTGAAATCAAGACGGGAGAGCATGTTCTAGATTGGTTCTTACCCAATAATTCAAAGCGGCAAGTTAGCGACGGCAAACTCGTTTGGGTAAGACCCAGTAAAGAAATATCGGGACGTGACATTGGCCTCTACACTCTCACTTGGCAGAACCCACAACCCGATCGCAAGATCCTGTCATTCGACTATGAAAGCACCATGAACTACGGTGCTTCGTTCTTGCTCGGTGTGACTCTCGAAAAGTAATGCAGCCTCACTGCGCGGAATGTCTGTCCAAGTCGCGGTGGCGAGCTTTCTGATCGGCACGCCATTGGAGGCAGCCCTCATCGAGCTTAAATGCTGCCTGAGAATGGAGGCCTACGTCGTGGAAATTGAATGAAAGAGGCCGGGCAGATCACATTTGAAGGAAGTGGGGTATCCGGTTGTGTGCCCGCCGTCATACGCTGTCTCGCTCGCGTTTGACGCTACCTTGAATTGCGTTGAATCGACTTGGCAGATTCCTGAAAATTCCATCGCGTGACCGCCGGGTCCTCTTCAACTTGAGAATCCACCTCGATCCAATCAACTTCGATTGGCCGCTTTGCGTTGGACAGAAAAATTCTTAAATGCACGAGGCGTCCTTGCACGGCAAGAGGCACCTTGAGGTCTTGCCAATCACCACCGGTAACGCGGAACGATCTGCTCTGCTCATCACGCGGAAATTGATCTTGCCCCTCCGTCCGCCACTGCATTCGATACATTCCTTCCACGGCTGCCTTTAGCCGTATCCTGACTTCGACTGGGCCAACCGCTCGCACTTTAGCATTAGCGATAAACGGTTGGCGTCCGCTGGGACTCACTCGCAGCGAACCACTCTCCATCCTGATTTCGGCGTTCTTGGCAACCCATCCTTGCAGGGATGACCGCTCCATCGACCCCCTTGGCTCATCGGCTCCAAGCCCACGGCCCGACCGCTGAAAAGAAGAAGGCATCTTCAATCCACCGGGTTGCACACCAATCTTGGAGGGATCAAACGAAGAGGGCTTGAAATTTGGATTTGGCAACGGAACGACAACCTTTGCCTCAACGAGGTAATCCTCAATCAGATTATCTAACTCACTGACCTTCTCAGTTTCAGTTAACGAAAGGTCATCCCTTTCACCAATATCCTCACGCAAGTTGTAAAGTCGATATGCGTGACTTCCATTTACACCATCATGGAAAATTCGAATCAATTTCCAGTCAGCGTGGTGCACCGAGATAGAGGGTGGAAGCCAGTGCGGTGTTGCACCGTGTCCAGGTACCAGTGTGAACATTGGACCGCGGTCCATTTGCTCGCCACGTAAAGCCTTGGAAAAATCAACACCATCAATTGAAGGACCATCAGGCTGCTCGACATCAAGCATGCGAAGAATCGTGGGATACAAATCGGTGGATTGAATGCGCACCTCGCTGCGAGATCCAGGTTCGGTGACACCCGGCCAAACCACAATCGCAGGGACACGAATGCCACCTTCGTGAAGATTACCTTTGCCACCACGCAGCGGGTGATTGCTGGTAATCGGCGTGATGTACTTTTCGCCCGAAGATGCAATCTCTTCGACGCCGCAGTGGATATTCCCGCCGTTATCGGAGTAAAAGACGATGATGGTTTCTGCCGCGATACCCTCCGAATCGATCCCGTCAAGTAAACTGCCAACGGCATCATCGAGTGAATGAACCATCGCCGCATAGGTGGGTGATTGCTGAGGGAGCCCTGTGCCCGGTTGATGCGAGGCAAGGAGCCGCTGACGCACACTTGCCTCAGAAAGCCCCTTCACCGTATCGCCAAGTTTCTCGCGATAGCGCTGAATCAATTCTGGCTTCGCCCCAAAGGGAGCATGCACCGAGAACTGCCAGTAATTCATAAAGAAAGGCTTGCCGGGCTCCCGGTCCTTCAACCAGCGGACAGCCTCCTTCGACATACGATCTTCGATGTGTTCACCCGGTTCGCCCTCTTTGAATCGTGGATTCGCATAACCCCAAGGTCCGAGGTAACCAGTCTTGGGGCCCGGTCCCCACCAGTGCGGTAAATCCAAGTCGAATCCACGTTGCAGCGGGGAGTGTGGTTCACGTCCCAAATGCCACTTGCCAAAATGCGCCGTCGAATAACCAGCGTCCTTCAGCACGCTCCCGAGCATTGGCAACTTCGGGTCCAGTCGAGTTGCCGATTTCACATTGGTGCTTTTCTGATGAGGCGGCCCAGTCTTGCTCACCGACGCTTCATAACGCACGACTTCAAGGTGTGCAGCAGGAGCTGTCATTCCATGCCGAGCAGGGTTCTGCCCCGTCATCACACTGGCACGCGTTGGAGAACAAATTGGGCTCGCGTATGCGTTGGTAAAGGTCATCCCTCGTTTTGCCAGCCGCTCGATGTTCGGCGTCTCATACAGAGAGGTCTTTCCGTAAAGCGTGGTGTCCGCCCAGCCTAAATCATCGGCGAGAATGAATACGATATTCTTTGCTGGTTCAGCACCAGCTGTCTTCGGTATCAGTAAGAGGACAAGTAAACGAAGGACTGCTTTTGACGTATTGGTCATCCGGATCACTCTTGAAATTGGTCAAACCAGCTTTGAACTTTTAGTCCTGGGTGCTGATTCTCTGGAATCATTAGAGAAATTGTCTTAATCGTTCTTTTGTGCTCAGGGCTCTTTGCAAGATTGGTCCATTCATTTGGATCAATTTCGTGATCGTAAAGTTCTTCGCTGCCATCTTCGTAGCGAATGTAGCGCCAACGTTGCGTGCGTACCGAAGTGTTTCCCTCGCCGTAGGAGGAGATGGCGGGCCCGCGAGGCGATGCTGGGTTGGCGAGTTGAGGCTTAATCGACACGCCGTCGAGCCAATCGGGAATTTCAAGTCCCGCAAAGTCAACCAAGGAAGGAAAAACGTCGACAAGACTGACCGGTTGTGCGCACTTGCTCCCAGCAACGACTTCCGGACCACGAACGACGAAGGGAATATGAGTCGTCTGCTCCCAAATGGCACCTTTGCACCAGTGTTTCTTCTCACCAAGGTGCCACCCGTGATCGCTCACCAGCATGACATAAGTTTCGCGGCCCCGAGGATTCTCTTTCAGGCTATCAAGAAAGCGCCCTATCTGACGGTCAACGAATGCAATGGATGCTTGGTAAGCTTGAATCGTGGCATCCCAATCTTTCTTGGCAACGATGAATTCATGATCGCTTAAGCCACCGTGAAGCGGTTTATGAGCATGGGTTCGAGCAAGTCGACGTGCGAAATCGGGCATGTCGTCCCAATCATCGACGCCCTCTGGTTCGGCGGGTCGGCGAATTGATTCAATCGGAAAATGCGCGAACCACGATTTCGGAACATGCAGGGGTCGATGTGGACGAAAGAATCCAACGGACATGAAAAGCGGTTTTTCTGAATCTGCTCTCCACTGCTGCGTCGCCCACTGCGACACTTTGTAGTCGCTCATCTGTTCATCTTGAACATCAAGAGCGTAACCGTCGTTGGGAGCGCTCATGGCGTTAAAATTATTTTCGCCCTCGGGAGGCCTGGGGTCGCGCGGCCGAGCTAATAATGCATCGCCATCTTTACCGGGATTCCCATGGAAGACTTTGCCACCGCTGGCAACGCGGTAACCATGGTCCATGAAAAACTTTTGCATCGACGGCGTGGTGATCTTGGTTTCGCCCGCGTATTTCGCATTAAAGTACGTCCCTGTCTTGAACGGATAAACCCCATGATTAAGACTCGTCCTTGAGGGTCGACACTGCGGTGAGTTGCAATAGGCTTGAGAGAAGAGCATGCCGCTCGCAGCCAATGCATCAATGTTGGGCGACTTAGCCTCGGGATGGCCACCATAGCATCCAAGCCAGTCATTCAAATCATCCACAATAATAAAAACGATATCCGGACGTTTCTCCTCTGACGACGAAGTGACCGCCATGGCAAGGATGCTCGTCGTGACCACGACAGATCGGAGAATCAGATTGGCTAGTTGCATGAGTACCCTACTCGTATTATTTTCACCTCAAAATGCAAAAGAATTACCTGCATTCAACAAGGCAATTCCTCGCTAACGACTTGATCCACCGCGCCGCTGTACATTTCGCTTTTCCTTCGGTATCGTCGGTACGAAATGACCAACTCGACGTTCGCTGGGAACATACCAATCATTGAGAAGCGTGCTGAGTTCGCTGACCCGTTGAGGATTTTTGCTGGCTAGATTCACGTTTTCGACCGGATCATCGCCAAGATTAAAGAGCTGTGGCAATCCACTTTGTGGCGGAAATTTCATCTTACCTGGCGCTCCATCATAAGTCAGCAACAGCTTTTCTTGGCCATGAATCACCCAGCGATAAAGGAGTGAAGCCTGCGGATTATCGATGTCAGCAATATCATGCGCAAAGGATTCACCAAACAAAGTATCACGCTCAATGACGTCACCTGACTGAAGTTGCGGCAACAAATTCAATCCGGGAAACTCATGGGGGCCCGTCGCCCCAGCGGCCGCCAAAACAGTCGGCACGAAATCAATCGACGAACAGAGTTCGGGGCGATCCATTGCGGGAATTCTTCCCAGCCAGCGAAACATGATCGGCGTTCGTGTCCCCAACTCGTTAGGACTGCGTTTGGATCTTGGTGCATAGCTGCCAGCTTCCGTTTGAACCCAACCGTTATCCGTGACATAAACAACAAGTGTGTTCTCAGCAATTCCGGCATTGTCGATGTGATTCACGAGTGCGCCACAGGTCTCATCGAACCACTCACACATCGCGTAGTACTTAGCAATCCGTTCCTGCACACCCTTTTTGAGATACTTTTTCAACAGACGATCCGGAGGGGTATGCGGTGTATGCGGCATGAAAGGCGCATACCAAACAAAAAAAGGGGTTTCCGCCGCCACGCTACGGTCCATGAACTCAAGTACAGGCTGCAGCCCGTTTCGCCCAATTTTCAGCCCCGCGTCACCGTGTCTGCCGCCCTTATTTGGAAAACCCTTAGTCATTCCTTCGGTGAATCCACCACGCTGAAACGAACCCTCCCACCATTTTCCACTCTGATGACTTTTATATCCGCTCGCGGCAAGCCACTGAGGCAATGCGCCTGTGCGGTCGATGTGCGAGATCAGAAGTTCACGTGCATCCTCACCGGCAGTTTCCGCGTGAGCTTTATTGGCAGGCGTGCTAGCGGGGTCGTTACCAGTTGTTTTGTTCTGGTGCGAGTACAGTCCCGTAATCAGTGTCATCAATGCAGGTCGACACAAAGCGGTTGGAACATAACCGCGACGAAACAAGGCACTTTCCCGAGCCAGCTGATCGAGATTAGGTGTTTCGATCTGCTCATGACCCATAAAACCATAGTCGGTGTAGCCCTGATCGTCAGAGAGAATCAACACAATGTTAGGCGGCTTAGACTCAGCAACGTTCGCAATAGCAACCAACAATAGCAGTGAGACGATTCGAATCATCAGGTTCAAGGGGTTCGGAGGAAATGAAAGCGGAGGCATTGGGGCGGAACCATTTTAACAGTGCGAATACGTGACGGATCAACGGCGATCCAATGGACGCCGCAAATAGGATGGATCGTGAGCCCGAAGGCATGCATGCTTAGAGGACTCGCTTCATTTTGGAATACGCTACTCATCTTGAAATAACTCATGACCCGAATCGCCACCGCTGATGAGGTAGCCGGTCAAGTCCAGAATTTCGTCTTTGGTCATGCGATTAAACAACCCGGAAGGCATCGGTGAAGTCTTTGAAACAACCAACTGTTCGATTGTATTGCGATTGATTGCCACCGTCTGGTTTGGATCAGTCAAGTCAGTGTTCAGCACCATAATGTCACCGTCCCTTCGGACACCCAAATTAACAATAACGCCGCTGTAGATTTGACCCTCGTCAGTGAGGACCTTAACCGACGAAAATTGATCGTTGATGACTTTGCTGGGATTGAGTACTTGATCAAGCAGATCGCGAACTGAATAGCGACGTCCCGAGGTTGTTAAATCAGGCCCCGTCATGCCGCCCTGATTCTGGAAGCGGTGACAGGCGTAACAACCCGCTGCGGCGAACATCTTGCGACCATTGGCAAAGTCGCGATTCTTAAGTTCCGTGCTGGCAGCCCGAGAGAGCTCATCGAGCGACCATTGTGTTTCCGCTCGACCTGCAAAAATTTCTCCAAGATTTTCCAACACAGATTTTTTCACTGGCTTCCTGGCAAGGACCTCACTAAGCGACTCTTTTTCAGATTCACTCAGTGACCCAACCGCATCATCGCGAATGAACTGGATGAACTTTTCGAAACTCGCACCCCCTCGATAATTTGCGGCTTTGAGAAACCATTCAAAATACTGCCTGCGTAATGGTTCCGTCCAACCCGACTTCAACAGACGAATTGAGCGGGCGTATTGCACCTGTTCCTCCTGAGTCGGAACTGCCGCAATCATGGCCATCGCGCGTCCTGCCAAGGTCGGGGAATCCAGCCAAGCGAGTGTCTCGCACAATAGCCAATTCAGTTCTGTCGACTCGGATGGGAACAGCGGATCAAGCGATTGAGTCAGTTTTTCCACAGTCGCATCATCAGGCTTTCCGAAACGGTTCAAAATAACTTGCAATGCGCGCTGCAAGGTGAGCTGACTGGTGGGGTCAAGCTGCTTTAAATCGATTTGAAGAACCGAAGCCAACAACTTGTCCCGCATCGACACATTCACCTCCGCCGTCTCATCACTACGGTGCTGCGGGCAAACACCGGTCACTCGGGCAAGTGCAAGAATCGCTTCGACTTGCTTCTTAGGATCAGTCTCGGTCAAAGCGGCTTTGGACCACGTCTCGACGGGCTGATGCTCAATGGCTGTTCGAGCCGCGAAGCGGATGAAGCGGTCGTCGTGAGACAAATGAGGCCATGCCAAATCGATCGCATCCGCATTTTGCTGACCGTGGAAAACTTCCAGCGAACGACGAAGTTCGCGAGCTTCACTCACTTTTGTGGCACGATGAACCAGATCTGTCGATTCATCACCAACATAGGTAACGCGGTAAAGACCCGATTGTACTTTCCGTCCGCCAATGGTGAAGTACATCGCGCCATCGACCGGGTGAATGATCGCATCGGTGATTGGCAGCGGGGCGCCGGTAATGAATTCCTCTTTTGTCGCGGTGTATGAGGATCCATCGGGTTCCAAATGAACGGAATAAAGCTTACCCCAACTCCAATCAAGAGCGTACAAAGCATCTTGGTACTTGGCGGGAAACTTGGCGCCATAGCCGAACGTCACGCCGGTCGGTGACCCCGGCCCAATATCGAGAACACCGGGAAGATTATCAGCATAAAACGGAGGTCGTTTGCCAGCACCGTTTCGCCAACCGAATTCGGCTCCGCTTGTCACATGATTGATACGAGTTGGACGGTACCAAGGAGTATTGAAGTCGTATTCCATATCGGCATCATAGGTGAATAATTCACCATCGCGGTTGAAGGCGGCATCGAAGATATTTCGAAATCCATTGGCATAGGCTTCGAACGATTCACCCTCGAGATCCACCTTGTAGATAATGCCGCCCGGTGCCAACACTCCGCGGTTGTGCCCACGTCCATCTGGAAAACTCGGCAACAGATGATCTTCGCCCCATACCTGAGGGATAGCAGAAGCGTTAGAGAGTTGAGTCGGCTTGGTACCGTTACCGGTAACGAGAAATAACGACTTCCCATCGGGGCTTGGCACAACGGCGTGGACTCCGTGGTCGCCCCTTGCGTCTAAATCTCGCAGCAATTCCACTTTGTCAAGCTGATCGTCCCCGTTGCTATCGGTGACCCGGTACAAACCCGAGGGTATCTTTTTTTGATAATCGTTGACCCCAACGTATAAGCCGTTATTCATCCATACCATTCCGTTGACCGCGCGAATCTCAGCGGGAACGGGCACCACCTCGGTGGCGTCAAGAGTCACCCCTGCAGCCGGCGGTTTAATTCGAAAAAGGCCTCCGAACTGATCACTGACCAGAAGACGACCTTGATTGTCCGCACACAGGTTGACCCATGAGCCTTGGGTCTGCTCTGGAACAGAATAAAGAAGTTCGACTTTAAATCCCTTGGCGACTTTGATGCGGTCAACGGGAGTGGCCTTGTTGCCCGTTTTGACACTGGCGGTATCGATTGCGGCCTTTGCATCATTGCCTTTGAGATGACGCAGCTTGATGTCTTTGAATTCCACCTGCATCGGCGCCCCTGCATGGAGCTGCAATGCGAGAATCCCTGTTCGCCTCGCTTCAGGATGATTGTCGGTCAGGTCCATCGTCGTGATTCCATTGACCTGATGTATCTGCCGATTGCCGACAGCAATAATGGTTAGCTCATTCCACTGGTCATCAACAAGATTCTGAGTCTTGTCACCCACCTCACCGACCACCTCGGATTTGCCATCAGGCCCAACAAGCACACGTTGAAAACGCTTAGCAAGGATGCCGCGCCATTTCTCAGCATAAAGCATCCCAAAGAACTCAGGCTTGGTATGCAAGTCAGCCTGATATCCCTTGACAACAAAGTCCTCCGGATCTCCCACCCGTTCACTTCGGTACTGAACACCGGAGTTATTGCCAGAAAAACGCACTTTCGATTTAAAGATAAAATCTCCGACCTCACCGCCTTGCCAAACCAAGAATGTGTTGCCTTGGGTCGGCTTGTCCTTGGTGGTCTGGCCTAGGACAGCGCCCTCTTGAACGGACCAAAATTCATCCTTGCCGGCCCAACCGGTTAGGTCCTTGCCGTTAAATAGAGATTCAAATTCCTGAGCATTTGCAGTTACGGTCGCGGAGAGAAAAACAATTAGCGTGAGTGTTTTGAACGATGTCATCGGTTAATTTTAGTTTCCTGACTGACGTTTAGGATTTGTTTTGATTGATCCATTGATAGTGCATCTCGCATCGATAACAGTCTGAGCCAACCACCTTGTTTCTTCCAGCGAACCTCAGTTAATTTACCAAGGAAATTCGAAGAATTGGATTCTACGCGCCCTCGCTGCTACATTCACTTGGAATTCACCAACACCAGCGAGGACAGAGAAAATGAATGACACGAACAATCGCTTGAAACACCTGAGTCGATAATCCATGCCAAAGAATCGCGTATCTTCTGCGGGGGACGTTGCATCCCCGCCAGTGATCGGGCCATCCCCGCCAGTAACCAAACACTGAACGCGAAAACGAAGCAGAGGGTTTGCGAAAAAGATCGCACCGCGGATCAAGAGCGACTCGCGCGCTAAGCTCAACGGTCCTCGGCGTTCACTAATGGGATAATTCTCCGCGGCGCTGTCTCAAGCATTTTCCCCATTCCCTTGATGTGAGAGGTGATGGCGATGATCAAATCCAGTTCATCAATCATCATGATGAATTGACCGCCGGCCCCACGACCTGATTTCAGGTCGTAAACCCGGCCATCCACTTCAACATTGCTTCGCCACCAGAAGAAACCGTAAGACGTTGCTTGCGGGTTGGTATGGATCTTGGAAGTCGCCCTCTGAACAAAATCTGCTGGTATCAACTGCTCGCCATGCCACCAACCACCACCCTGAACCAACATTCCCCACTTAATCATGTCGCGTGACCTCATGCTGCTGCCGGCAGCTGACTTAGGTAATCCACTGACATCGTCCTGCCAGCCAAAATCAGAAATCCCCATTGGTTCAAGCAATTCGTTGTTAATGAATTCTCTTGCGGTACCGGGGACAACCTTCTCAAGCACCTGCATCACAATTGACGGATCAGAGGATTGATACTTGTACTGCTTTGCTTCGGTCGTGATCGGCGACGTATTTTCGAAATAGGCTTGTATCTGGCCCTGACCTTTTAATCCGCCAGGGGATCGACGCAAGCTGGCAATCGTCTCTTTGGTAACGCGAATACCGGAATGCATATTCAAGGCATCATTCAAAGTGATCGTTTCACAACCGGCAGCAATTTTACTACGATCAATTTCGGTGAGAAAATCCAGCACGGGCCGATCTAGATCAGACATTTTCAAATACCCCAATTTGATGGCACGTCCCAGTGCCAACGCTGTATAAGACTTGGTGATCGACATCTGATAATGGGGATAATTGGCTCGCCCACGCCGATAGTACGATTCAAAAATGAGTCGACCATCATGGTGAATCAATAAGCTGTCGACGTCTCCATGCAGCCCAGCCGCAATTTCGTTTGCCAGCTCCAAAACCATTTCCTTGTTGCCAGTATCCAACCCGATTTCACCGACTTCGATTCCATCGGCCATGTCCTCGGGTGATGTGTCAAGAAAAGGCTGCTCAAGATCAGGAAGATACTGTTCCTTGGCGTAGGAAATATCCTCCGAAGTCAGGTCCGTAATTTCTGGCGCCAAGCCGTCGGACTCAGTGAATGAGCCAACAGCCTCGGATTGCATCTTTCCTGGCAAATCGCCTGCTACTCCCGCTGACTCGTTACGCATAGCCCGACGGGCAGCTCGTCGCTTTTCCAATTCAGCATCTGTGGCCCTTCCCCTCGCTGGTGTTTGAACAATGGGTTCTCGCCGCGGCTTAAAATCGTCGGTCATAAATCCAGATGCAGGTAATCCAACTGAATTGACGAGACTGATGGTTGAGTCGGGGGTTGGTTTGCGATGAAGGTAACGCACGTACTTTGGGTTACTGATCTGCGGGGTACTTACGTGAACTTGCTCACCAACGATCTTCGCATTCGCGGGCACGTATTTGCCGTCTTGACCAGCGATTTCAAAATAGCCAAGGTTTGAATCCTTCCCGCTGGGGTTAGCAAGCCCGTCAGCGACATGTTCAAAAGATAGTTCAGCGGTATTCCCCCGAAACTCAATGCTCTTCAACAGTGGACCGGAGTACTCAATTTCACTTCTGCCGTAGTCTTTGGCCAAAGCCAACAGCGACAACCGCTGCCCTGCGATTCGTTTGTTGTCAGGGTGCAGGCTAGGTCCGTGATCATAAAAAACTGCCATCCCCGTGTTGTCACTGGCCGCCAAAACGCGACGCATGGAATCTCTCAACCACGGCCACTCACCGGTTACATCCTGAGTCGGAACCTGAACATAGTAAAAGGGAAAATTGCGTGTGGGTGTCCCCGCTCGATGAGCAAAGAGCTGCCGCCAACGATCAATCATGTAGGGCAGAAGATCCCGATACTCATAGCCGGTCTGGGCCTTTGCATTGCGTTCCCCTTGGTACCAAATCACGCCCCGAAAACAGACCGGCACAATCGGATCAATTTTGTCGGAAAACTGAACCCCGGGATTACGATTCTCCTGAACGTCATTCCAGCCGACCGGGATACCAAGCCGTTTTCGAATGATCTCGGAATCGCTTTCGGGTATCCAAGCTTGAATGGGCGTACCCGAGTTGTAACGCAAAATCAGACCGATTGGGATTTCCAGTTCACGGTGCAAATTTTCGCCGAAGTAAAAGCCAACTCGTGAGATCGTTCGCTGCGTCTTCTCATCGATCTCGGTCCATCCATGCTGAGTTGAAACTCGCATGCCCGTCAACCCTCTCTCGAAAAACTCAGGCTCGATGAATCGATTCTTACTTGAATTGAAGGAATCAGCCATGTTTGACTGCCCGCTGCATAGCCAAACTTCACCCACCAGAACTCCCGACAACTCAATGGTGTTACTTCCCTCCACGAGCAACACCCGCTCTTGCTTGGAAGTGGACATAGGGTCTAGACGAACCATCCACTTACCGTGCGCATCCGCCGTTGTCCGCTTAGTTTGGCCGGCAAATTTAACCGTCACGCTTTCGCTTGCATCAGCCGTCCCCCAGATTGGCACAACCAATTCACGCTGGAGTACCATCTTGCTGGAAAAGACCGGAGGTAAAGCCACCTCCGAGTGCGCAATGGCCGGCATCCAAGCCAACATCAACGCGAATAGCAATTTGGTACATTGGATGATTCGGTTCATACTTTTTTCTTTATCGTTTAATTTCATAGCAATCATTCAATTCCAAAGTGCGACCTACCACCCGTGACGTTTGAATGACTACGCCTGAGTTCATTGCTTCACGATTTTGGTGAATCGATACGCAATGCGTCGTTCCATCCCGGATTAGCCTCCTTGGTCTCTGCTGTGATCGCCAAAATCGGCAACTACTTTTCGAAGACACTGATGCCTTTATTGGGCAAGGCATTGCGAGCAACTAACCATCAACCTAAATCAAGACGCGCAGGCACGCTAGCTTGTTCGTCACTCGATGTCAAAATCCCCTCCAAGCTGGGCGAAACCCGTTACCGCAATCTTCCATTTGGAATCCGACAATTTCGGCGTGTGCTAAACTGCTGAGCATCTCATCTGACTCAGTAAGAACGCTACCCACCTGCGATCCCTGACGGCTCACCGCCCAATGCAGGATGCCGAACAACGGACTGAAAACAACTCCAGATCATCATGCTGAACAGGGCAGTGGAGACAACTCACCAAGAACTGAATTCTAAACGTCGGATTGCTACCGACAAGGATCGCTCAAAAAAAGGAGTGATTTGGTTGCTGGCGGAGAGAAAACACCGGTTGCAGGAAAAATATCGATTGCAAGACAAAACACCGATTGCAAGACAAAACACCGATTGCAGGCTAAAACACCGAAAAACCCAAGCTTCCTGAATACCACCTGAATACCACCTGAATACTTTCGGCTAATCAAAACCCTTGCAATGCGAACACAAGGTTTGCGATCGGCCGGCCCGAACTTTACACTGTCAGTCGTATTGATTACCAGCATTCCTAATTTCCTGAAATGGATCGATGACATCTCGCCACTTAATCGCGTTCAGCTTCCTGCTCGTATCTCTGGCCGTCGCTGGTGCGAACGCGGCTGATACGTTCACGGTTCAAGACCATGACGGACAACATGCCGATATCATCACCCCCGAAGGCAAGGTGATTCTCCGGTACATGTATGCTCGGGACAAAACGGATGACTCCACAACCTTTGACACTGCCAAAGTCTTCGCACATGTCATGACCGACGATGGCGTGGCAACACTGACCAAAGGTGCTGGCGGCAAGTTCCCTCATCATCGCGGCATCTTCATTGGCTGGAACAAGCTAAACCAGGGTGGCAAGAATCATGACCTTTGGCACGTACGCAACACGGTTCAAAAACATCGTGAATTTGACGAGATCGAATCGGGGAAAAATGGAGCGAGAATCACGTCACACATTGATTGGGTTGGCGTCGATGGAGAAGTAGTACTCGAGGAAACACGAACCTACAAAGTGACTTCTCACGATGGCATTCATGCCATGATCGACTTCTCATCAACTCTCAAGGCAACTCGGGGTGATGTTGAACTCAATGGAGATCCGGAGCACGCCGGTGTCCAGTTTCGCCCATCGCAACAAGTTGCCGAAAACCAGTCGGCAACCTACATGTTCCATCAAGATGGAATTGACCCAAAAGTCGATAGGGATATGCCATGGGTTACTGAAAGCTTTCAACTCGGTGACCAATGGTGGTCAGTGCAACACATGAACCACCCGTCTAATCCCAAAGGCGCGAGATGGTCAGCCTACCGTGATTACGGACGTTTTGGTCCATTCACCGTCGTCAAAATCAACAACAACGAAGCCACCACCTTTCGTTACCGTTTTTGCGTGACTAAAGGAAAGCAGGAAGATCGAGAAGCAAGCCAAAGCCAGTTCGATCACTACGCAAACTAGCCAACCGGCGCTGGCAACTTGCAGCACCAACCCGGCCCTTCCTTGCAAAAACGACTCGAGCGATCACGTTACCCAGAATTCCAGCCAATGAAAATGGATACCCTGAGCGGTGCGGCGTCGCCCACGACGGGCCAAACGGTACGTGACTCAATAGAGCTTCTTACTGACCTTTCGTCGCTTCGTCGTGCACGGGGCAATGAAAGCTGCTTCGAAGCGCTGACCAATGTGTTCCGTAATCAGAAACACAAAACAACAGGGTCGTCGAACCAAGACAACCATTGGCCGCGAAAACTCACCTAGGACGCGCGAGCGATCAAACTCACACACGTTTCTGCCAGTGACTCGCTCGATCAAGTTGTTAACGATTCTGGACAAGACTCAACCCGACAATCACCAACAGCAAGGCAATGACCGAAGACTCTGCCGTGCTGTACCTAACCCAGCCCACTAGAAACTGAAAAGTTCAAACTCGGCAGAACACCAAATCCCACAATTGATTGCAACTCAGGAAACCTCACTGAAAATCAAATCAACAAATATCAATGAGCCGATCAAATGACTACCCACGGCTGGTGGTTTCGCGCAACAACGTCGGAGAACAATGAGGGTGCAACTCAAGGAGACTCTCATCCACAGGCTAAGAACCAACCTAAAGCTGGATGATCAATGGCCCACAAGAAACCCAACCTACCGGAGAAAACCTGCCCCGCATGTGGGCGCCCATTCAAGTGGCGTAAAAAATGGGAAAAGGTATGGAACCAAGTGAAGTACTGCAGTGAAAGGTGTCGAAAAACTCGCGAGAGCGCTCCGAATTAGCCCTGACAAACTCCCAAGAACCTTCAAGCCTTCCCCTGATGCCAACCCTGTTGATTTAGCGTGCAGAGATTTTGTGGCCGGCCTTGCTTCAATGATCGTCACGAATCAACTCATCGGTTTCGCAACAACGGCTGGCAACCTATTAATTTTTGTGCGTGATACACCAGCGAGTCTAAGTTTGACGGTGCGAAACCTAACAGGACTCCGCCAAAGGTGACGCACGCGATCGATCGCTTCTCAAAAGTAGAGTTCACGTCGTCAATCCGAAACTACTTGCCGCTCTCCCCTTTTCTCTCCGCGGATTCCTCGTTGGCTGAGGTTGAATCGAAATCTTTCCCGGGCTCAAATGCGATCTTGCGATAACGATCACCCTCACGGCGGATGATGTCTCGCCATCCTTCACTCCAGACAATCCTCGCTTCACCATTGACCACTTCCCATCTGCCGGTCGAATTGGGAACGTGACTTTTCCTTGCCGTCATATCTGATCGCAATGACATCACAAATGCGATCTTTCCCGACTTCGGGTTCCTTCCGATCTCCCAATCCCCCACAAATTCTTGCGCCGTTGCTGGAGGAGGATTTGCTTGTTTTTTTCCTTTTTCAATCCGGTAAACGTAACTTTCCGTCCGGACGATTAGCGAGTCGCCGTCCACCGCTGGAGATGCCAAAAGTCGCTGGCGAGACAACGAGTTGGTTTGCAACAATTCAAAATCACGACCGGGACGGATGATCGATGCTTCAGCGTCTTCGTTAAAATAATAGATCCGGTTATTCGCGTAGATCGGGGATGCAGAAAATCGTCCAGAAAGCCTTTCTCGCCAAACTAATCCACCCGTCTTTGCCTCCAAGCACGTTGCAATCCCCTCGCGATTAACAAGATACAAAAGGTCATCGATCAACAAGGGTGAACAACGTTGTGGCATGCTTCGGAACTCCTTCCAAACAACATGCGATTGAGTCACGTCTCCTGTGCCATCAGTCCGGATCGCCCAGAGCTCGGGATTGTCGCGATCAATGAGAGAGAACACCATGCCGAAACCAAACACAGGTCGAGGCGCCACGGAGAAACCTCGGTGCTCCACACGCCAGCGTTCGTTCCCATCCAGATCATAGGCATAGACTGCGCGACCCCCGGGGCTAACAATCTGACGATCCTTGCCTGATCCAAAAACAATCGGCATACAGAACGCCTTTCGTTGATTGACAGGAACATCTGTAAAATCTCGGCTACGCTCCGTCTTCCATACCGTCTGTCCGGTCTCCGGACTCAAAGCAATGATGTATTGAAAATCACGACCGTCAACGTGTACGACAAAATTCCCATCAATCATCGTTGGTGAACTCGCTGGCCCCGCATTCGCCTCATGGTCACAATTCAGATCACGCCGTCTCCATAGCTCCTTCCCCGTCTCCACATCCAAGCATGCAGTCCCGTAGGTTCCAAAATGAAGCAATACCTTGTTACCGAAAACCACCGGCGATGGCGTTGCATACGTATTCTCTTCCGTAATTTTCTGCGGACTATCAACATCAAACAGATGCAAGTCATGTATCAACCGTCCGTTATTTTTATCAACGCAAATAGCAAACAACTGATGCCCAGATCGAGTGGCGGTGGTCATCCATACCTTGTCGCCTGAAATCACCGGGGATGACCAACCGCGATCATGAACAGGAGTTTTCCAAGCGACATTCTTCGATTCGTCCCATCGCATGACCAAGTCACTCGAATCAGCGTAACCGTCACCTTTGGGACCACGAAACTGCCACCAAGAATCACCCGCTTGGGATCGCTCACACAATGAAGCGAACGCGATAAGGATCAAGATACAGATGAATTTTCTATGCATTGTGAAGTTAAAAAAGAGAAAACTGCCGACCACTTGCACTCACAACCGGAACGTCGATTTTGGCCGCTGAGATGATTGCTAAAAATTAGGACGTCCTAACACAAAATTATAGCCAATATCATTCAATCGTTGGTTGGTCAGAAAACGCTTCTTCAATTACCCCTTTCCTCAACACAAGAGGCTCATTCCACACCTCTTGATTTGGCAAAAATTCTGAACGGCAATTGATGCATGCCCGATTCCAAGGCCCGGCGTCACACCGACCTTAAAAAAAGGGGCAACCCGCAAAAGAATCCCTCGGCATTGACGGCGGATCTGACATTGAGTTTGCCGGGCTTTCAATGGGCCTGAGAGGCCGCAAGTCAACGAACAACAACCACGACACCAACTTCAGCAAAAAACACCGATTGGAGCCGTCCGAGGACCTTCCCCGGTGGATTCCAGACTGCAAAGACTGCCCGGGTTTTGCAAACTTGCCTCATGGAATCCGTTTAATAACTTGCCTTTCTGGGGTTTTTACCTACGATTGAACTGGATCGGATTCTGGCGTATCGCAAAATCCACTGTCATGGATGGCCAACTCTAACTTCAGAGATAGGGGTCACGTTGTCATGTACACGATGAAACCAGTCCTAAAAAACAGCAAATTTCTTTTCCTTTGTGATGAGGATGGCAACATTATTGGTGTCATTCCCTCCACCGCTGCCTAAGAAAAATGCAGTGACGGAAAGAAAAAATAAATCGCGGTCGATCCGTGAGTCTCTCAGTTCTTGCGCGCGGTCATTTCAGGTCGCTTCTTTGCAGAGAAACACCTGACCTGGGCAGGGCTTGCTATTCAGCCTGCCTCTCGCAAATCAAAAGGGCGGCCTGCTTCGATCTTGGAAACACAACCGTCTGATCCGATCGGATCAACGCTCTTCAGCGTCTTGAGACAGATTCTCACGGCGACCCTTGCCCATGTCCCCAGTCGTGGCATTCACATGGCGGCATGCTGACATTTGCTGGTAAATCAAAATTCCAGCATCTGAGCAAAAGAATGCAGTCGGAGGTCCAAACCTGCCGTCCACCAACTCCGTTAACCAGTATTGCACAACTTGCCCATAGGTTTCCTCAGCTTTCCCTCCCGAGTCGACCTGCCGGGGACAATCAGCATAACACCACAACGACCAGTTCTTTCTCACAAAGTGGACGCCGTCGTTCTAACGCAAGAACACCCTCTCGAGATTACGGAAAGGATTCTGCATTCACGCATCACCGCACGGCTAAGCGAACCATAGGATCCTCGGAGTCCTATTTTCAATCACCGGTCGATCCCCTGCAAAGACAAGACTCCGCTTTCTGTAATTTGCCGGGCGATGGACCGGCCACGTCACCACTGATTCAAATTCTTAATTGAATCAGTGGCCAATGGAGACGCAGTTCGCAAAGCCAATCATCTGCTCATTCTCCAACCAAAGTTGATCGCCTGCTCAAGAGAAAATTCATTCAAGATCGGTGTAACCGAGTAAAGCTGCACGGTGTCGCCAAAAATCTGGCAGAATATCAGTTGAGAACAAATCACCCGCACATTCTTTTCAACTACCTACGCCGTTCTACCCTGGACCAACTACCTCATGAATCGCTTGCTAAACCAATTCTTGTTCGTAGGTGCCTTGCTTCCTGCCTGCCTTATCACCGCACGCGACCATCGCGCCGAAGCCGAAGAGGCGACAACGAGCGACACGCAATCCATTGCATTCTTGGTATGCGGAGATCCACAGTACTTGGCTGAACACACGGGCAAACCAACCAAACTTGATCCGCTCTCAGAACAGGCGAATCAGCGATTTATTGAACGAGTCAATGCGATCCCCGGATCCAACCTTCCTGAATCGGTTGGCGGCGGAACGGTTTCAAAAAAAATTCTCGGTCTCATCAACACCGGCGACCTAATCGACAGCCTTGATAAGAATGGAGGCGATTACCCTGCGATGCAACGTTTTGAATGGAAACGGTTTGCATCGGACTATGGACTTAACGGCACCGATGGTCGCATCCCTTTTCCCGTGTACGAGATCCACGGAAATCATGATGGCCCTCAAGGCGACACGTTTATCATCAAGAATATCATTGAGCGAAACAAACACAGAGTGGGCGTGGTCAATCTTTCCCAAAACGGGCTGCATTACTCGTGGGACTGGGGCCCCTTGCATCTGATTAACGTTGGGATCTTTGTTGGCGAAGGTGAAAAGCGTCGCGAGGATCACCACTATGCTCCCCGTGCAAGCCTCGAGTTCCTTCGCAAGGACCTATCCCAGAACGTTGGTGACAGCGGTCGCCCAGTCGCCATCTCGCATCACCTTCATCTGGATGCCCCTGAGTACGACTGGCCAGCCGAGGATCTCAATCTTTATTACGAAACCATCAAACCATACAATGTCGTGGCCATTTTCAACGGCCACACCCATGGATCTCCGCCAAAACTTCGAAGATGGGATGGCAAACGTGTCCGCTTTGACATCAGCGGTATCGATAACTATGACCCTGACGATGCTGGCGCGTCGAAAATCCACAAAGGTGAACCCGTTGGCCTTTCACATGGGCTGCTTTACGTCGAAATACTTGATCGTCCTGGCCGTGACAACGACCAGATGCGGGTTCGATCCTACGCAACGCGGGATAACTGGGAGACCGCACGCTGGGACCAACTGTGGGAGAAGAAAATCCAAGCACCGGACCTGTAAACGGCACCGAACCTGTATACAGCACCGAACCTGTATACAGCACCGAACCTGTATACAGCACCGAACCTTGGAAAGCTTGGAGCGTGGAATATCTCGCTTGGGAATGCTCCGGGATCGGATCTCGCCCAAAACCAAATCCTCAACAAAAGCAAGTCAACCACCGATGACGAAATGCCATGTCCCTCTTTAATCTTTCCTATCATCAGCCTTGAATCGCTTCTCACAAACAACATTCACACCCTCGCAACTGCGAACCGGGTCGAACACATGTTAAGATGAAGCCTGAGACTTCAAATCTGAACCCCAGAATGCGATCCGAATCCAGAGTCACCCAATGCCATCCAAACCCCTTTTGATCCTCGCGATCTTGTCCACATCCTTCATTGCAAAGGCTCCTGTCCATGCGGAGAGTCCCAACTTTGTGATCATTTTTGCAGATGATCAGGGATACGGCGATTTGAGTTCCTTTGGTTCCAAGACAATCAAAACTCCGAATATTGATCGTCTTGCATCCGAGGGACGAAAGTTCACGAGCTTCATGGTGGCTTCACCGGTCTGCACGCCATCACGTGCAGCACTGCTAACGGGTTGCTATCCGAAACGAGTCGGAATGCACCAACATGTTCTATTCCCAACTTCAACCAAGGGACTTAACCCGAAAGAGCACACGATTGCCGATCATCTAAAAATGCAAGGTTACGCTACAGCGTGTTTTGGCAAATGGCACCTGGGCCATCACCCCGAGGTGTTACCAACATCCAATGGATTCGATACCTATCTGGGTATCCCCTACTCCAATGACATGAATCACCCTGACAATAAGGGCAAACCCAAGGGTGGTGCGGATGGAATGGATATTCTGTGGAATGACCCCGAGTCAACATTAACGAAATGGAAAACACCGTTATTTAAAGATGAAAAAATCGTGGAGTTGCCCGTTGACCAGCGAACGGTAACCAGACGCTACACGCAAAACGCCATCGACTTTATTGAGGAACATCAAAAAGAATCTTTCTTCGTCTACCTTCCTCACTCCATGCCACACATACCGCTGTACGTCCCCGATGATGTGCGAGACTCTAATCCACTCAACGCCTACACCAATGTCATCGAGCACATTGACCACGAGGTCGGACGACTGCTGAATACGCTTGATGAATTGAAACTGAGCGACAACACGTACGTGATCTATACGACCGACAATGGCCCTTGGCTTCCGTTTAAACATCACGGTGGATCCGCGGGCCCACTTCGCGAAGGCAAAGGTACAACATTCGAGGGGGGACAACGCGTACCGTGCCTGATCCGTGGTCCGGGTGTCCCAGCGGGTACTGTGTGTCACGAACTAACTGGCACGATCGATGTGCTGCCAACCATTGCTGCGATTACAAAAACCCAACTTCCTAACCGTCAAATTGATGGATTGGATGTTTCTGATCTGTGGATGGGCAAGAGTGAAAAATCACCTCGGAATGAGTTCATCCACTACACCTCGCAAGGTGCCCTTGAAGGTATCCGGCAAGGTGACTGGAAACTCTTGATTAAAAAACCTCGGCAGAATCGAAACCGGAATAACACGAATGCCGCGATCCAAACAATGCTCTTCAACCTATCAGATGATCTCGGTGAGCAGAGCAACCTCGCGGACAAGCACCCCGAAATCGTTGAGCGTTTACGAACCCGCATGGAGCAACTTGATGCGGAGATCACAAAGAACGCGCGTGATCCATGGTTCAAAGAAAAAGCATAGCGGCACAGATATCTGGAGCGTGCGACTTCAGGTGAACAGTCTGGCAGAAAAGACAGCCATGCCGCTCACCTTCAAAGCAGCCAAGCCGATGCAGGATCAGTGCCAACCGATTGGCCGCATGAAGCGCTCGGGAACGATGCTCGGGCATCACTCGTGCTCAGGATAGATTGACTCCCCAGAGTTTTGTTGCCCCTCCTCGCTCTTACTCAATGATTGCTTGCATCACACCGCGCCGTGAACTCAATCAGCCAGTGAATCCCCCGATGGGAAGTTGATCGTGAGGAACAACACTTCGAACTCAAATCTGTCTGGACTCCCACAGGAACTCATCAACTCAACGATTGACGGATCCAGCCCCAGAATTATTGATCAATTGATGGCCGAACGGATTCCAGAAGGAGAACCCAGCAGCGATTGCCTGGCTGTGGATCGGTCGCCTCAAACGGTTTCCTTGCTGTGTTTTCAAAATGGTGCACCGACCGCAGGTTGGGTGATGACGATCCTTGAATTTCGAGGTGAATTGGCCTGCGATTTGGTTCATACAATCCCACCAGCAATCGAACTCCCCACAGTAAGGTGATAGCGACTACAATTGGTGCTGGGCTGAATCTTACTGGGAGAAGAGCAATGTTGCATTTCCATCTGGGTAATCCGACCACAAACTGCACTGGCGTTAGTCGTCGAGGATTCATCGCTGCCGGTTCTTGTGGAATTGCAGGATTAAGCCTTCCTGAACTTTTGGCACAGGAGGCGATAAGTGAATCACTGGGAAGATCCTCGGGCAGAAAGAAATCCTTGATTCTGATTCACCTTGATGGCGGCCCACCGCAAATGGACCTCATCGACCCGAAACCCGATGCGCCAAGCGAGTTACGAAGCCCATTTTCCCCGATCAGCACCAGTGTTCCGGGCCTCCATCTAACGGAACTGATGCCTCAGTGCGCTAAAATTGCAGACCAACTGGTCTTCGTCAGATCACTGATTGGATCCGACGGCAAACATCACGCATTTCAATGCCAGTCGGGTTACCGAGAAAAGGATTTACAATCCATTGGTGGCCGCCCAGCTCTTGGTTGCGTGATCAAGCATTTGAAGTCGAGTCCGCAGGATCAAGTGCCAAACTTTGTGGATTTGATGCAAGGCCGTCCACTGGTGCGAGATAGTGCGCGACCTGGTTTCCTCGGTATCCGCTGCAAACCATTTCGACCCGACATTTCTCACCTTTGGCATCGGGAACTCGAACCCGGAATGAAAGGTGAACTTCAACGTCTTGGCAATGGACACAAGACAGAACTCAGATTAAATCCCAATCTACCATCCTCACGCATTAATGATCGACTCGGCCTTTTAAAAAGCATTGATCAATTCAAGCGAACACTTGATCCATCAGGTTCAATGTTGGCAATGGATCAATTCCACGAACAAGCGTATCGCGTTTTGACGTCGGGTGATTTCTCCGAAGCGATGGACATCCAAAAAGAGGACCCAAAAATCATCGAAGCCTACACGGCAAAGTCCTCAAAAACGGGAACGCAGTCCTACACAAGTGAGGGTCCGGACTCCCTTCTGAAGTTCATGCTTGCCAGACGACTGATTGAAGCGGGAGTTCGAGTTGTCAGTCTCTCACTGAGCGATTTTGATACTCACTCTGATAACAACAATCGAATGCGACATCTCGGGCCTTTATTTGATCATGGCTTCCATGCGTTGATTCAGGACTTGCAGTCCAGAGGCATGCTCGAAGACACTACGGTACTCGCGTGGGGCGAATTTGGTCGCACCCCGAAAATCAATGAAAAAGGTGGACGTGATCACTGGCCGAATGCTTCAATGGCTCTCATGGCCGGTGGCGGTGCACCCGGTGGGCTTGTGCTAGGATCAACGGATCGGGAAGCTGGCAGAGTTATCGACCGACCGCTGCAATTTGCGGATATGATTGCAACTCTCTACAAAAAACTTGGCGTTGATCCGCAAAGCATGATCCACGATCAAACCGGACGTCCACACATGCTAATGAACGAAGGCAATCCAATTCCTGAATTGGCCTGAGTCAGCCTATCGGTCTCACAAGGCTGCGACACTGGCAACCATTCATTACCGCAAAATCCGGCGAATGCCCTTGGTTGAAGGCGATCGTCAAAACTGGTTGCGTTGACAATTAACCATCCAACTCCAAACCGAAAGTCGCCTACCTATCTTACAGGGTGCGATGCTGTTTTTTCTTGCTGGCAAAAAAACTTCTCTGCCAATCCCTCTGCGTGCGTTAACCGAAGGCTAAAAAAGGGTTGCATAGAAAATAGAAGGGGAAAAGAAATCGGGGAACAAGACCTATACGATCAGCCCAACTTGTAAAATCAACTTTCCCCGCTACCTAAAAAGGAAATCCGGATGGCGGGTATCGTTACGAGTTGAGAGGCAAATCAGCGTCTCAGTCAAGCTGCAAACTTTCCAGAGGTATCACCGCCAACTCGGCACTGTTGTTGTTTGCTCGACGAGACCCATTGTTTGAATAACCAACATAGAGTTTACCTTGGTATTCGGTCGCATAAGGGTAGGACAACGCGGCCTTTGGATCAGACTCACCCGGGCCATCCGGAAAAACTGCATCACGGATTGTAAACAGTTCTGAAAATCTCACTTCACCGGGACGACTCAATGCAATCGTCAAGGGAGACCGGCGACCACCGCCATTGGCTGACATGGAAGCGATCAGATAATTCTGACCCGTGCTGAGTGTGCCGGAACACGGCTTCGACGTAGCCATCGGCAGATTGCTCTCAAGTGAAGCGGTCCAAGTGGTTCCGTAATCTTGACTGTGAGCGACAAGGGACAACGGTTTTGCCCCATATCTTGCAATATTGATCAACTGAGATCCATTAACAACGACAGAGGATTCGCCCCAAAGATTGCCCACTTGTCGACCCGGCCTGATCACTCGAACTTGCCAACGATTCAAATCGTCACCGTTGCTGATGGCGACAGCAGGGGGATTACGGCCAGCAACGATAAATCCAGGCATCACCCAATTTCCATCGTTCATCTTAACCGGTTCTGTCATCGGCCAAAAACCTTCTTCGATCACCGAACCCTTTGCTCGCCACTGGCCCGATTCCTCATCCAGAACATAAGCTCGCGTGTGAACATTTTGCCGCGTTCCATAAAATGATCCCAAAAAAGCCCAGAGTGAGCCTCGGAAAGATAGAAACACGCCGTGGCTAACCGCAAGATCCTCGCTCTCGAGACCGACATCGATCGTGCGGACCGCTGACCAACTTTCCCCACCGTCTTCGCTGACGCAATAGCGTCCCTCTTCGGTTAAGGTGTTCTCGCTTCCCTTGTTATGACCAAAGGAGGCGTAAAGTTTGCCTCGGTGCCAAGCGACCGCAACACCGTGAAGAAAACCGTACCCGTCTACATCAGGCTCGTAGCGTTTGATTACATGAAAATCCACATTCTTCAACCTCTCGATTTCGCCTGAATTTGGTACCTGCTTACCCGACCACAATGCAACAGGCTCGGGATTAACCGGTAATTCATGTTTCGCATCAACGTGCCTGAAACCTTCGACCATGGACTGGTGATCGAGCGGCGATTCGAAAATCCGAATCTCATCCAAGGCGCCGGTGAAGTTCTGCCAAACGCGTCCGTTGTCATCAACACCCCCGAAAGTAACCGGCGCTGTCGTTGCAATGATTTTCTGGTCCAACTGAATTTCACCCACCAATTCACCATTCACCCACAAGGCTGCCTCACCTTTGCCAATCACGCATCCGACTTGGTGCCAACTTCCGAGCACAGGTGCATCTCTGCAGCCAACGGTCTTCCAGCCATTCTGATAAACGTAGAGTCGAAATCGATGATCACGATCCAGCAATAGACTCCACTGCCTTTGATTTAAGGCGTAACGATTTTTTGCTGCAATCACCTGCTGATGCTCGCCAAATTCATAAGGGTTGACCCAAACTGACACAGTGAAGCCATCTGCAGAACCTTGTGTCAGGTCGGTGTCACGCATTTTCAGTAGCGACTGGCCATCAAGAACAACACTATTGCCAGAAACTCCCTTGGCGATTTTCAAATCGCCAAAAACGTCAACCTCAGGTATCTTCTCGGCATCAAGCGACCAAGTTTGCTGCTGTCCAAGAAGTGGCATTGGAGCCGATGCAAAAAGATAGATCAGCAAGATCCTTAGGCTACCTTGGTGCCGCACATGACCATCGTTAATGAAAAGACTGGTCAAGGACAGACGGTTATCAATCCTCATTTGAATATCTCACTTTCATTCAAGCATTGAGTACAAGGAACGACATTTTCACCCGAGTGCAGCGACCCTTCAATTTTACAATCATTCATCCTCTGTGTCTTGAAAGACCGTGTTCGGAAAGACCGCTGAATTTTTTTGAAGGACAAACCTGATAAAATCAGTCAAGATTGAAACAGTGGTCAAGGTCGAGTCGATCACTTGCAATCACCCATTTATCAAAACCAAGAAATCTTCACGAAAACCTTTACCCTCACCTCTGCCGAATCGCCCAGTGAAGCGACTGGAAGATGACAGCCTGAATTCATGTCGTTGACGGTCAGAGGGTCAAAACAATCCTCAAAAAATATCACCGACCTGTGCGTGTGGTGAGCAACGTCATCGACGAAGGGCGTTACGATATAGCGAATCGTAAATGGCCAATCCCCTCCCGACCCCCAAATCTAATCAACATCCATGCTCGCACCTTTCACTCGCTCTAGTTTTTTGTTGCTTTTTTCTGCAGCCTGCACACTCGCTCAAGGCGAGGTGACACTTCCCAATATTTTTAGCAACTCCATGGTTCTGCAACGTGACCTCGTGAACCCAGTTTGGGGAAAAGCAGATCCGGGGGAATCGATTACCGTGCGCATCGCTGACCAAGAGAAAACAACCAAAGCGACGGGTGACGGACAATGGAGGGTCAACCTCGACCCACTGTCGGTCGGAGAACCTCTGGAACTGATCGTCAGTGGGACAAATGAGATTCGCCTGACGGACATCTTGGTGGGTGAAGTATGGATCTGCTCTGGTCAGTCCAATATGCAGTGGTCGGTCAACTCATCTAATAATGTTCACCTTGAGAAAGCGAGTGCCAATTACCCCGGAATCCGGATGATCAACTTTCCTCAGGTTGGTGTACAGGAACCAGTCTGGACGCATGAGAACCGATCATGGATGGTCTGCACGCCGGACTCTGTGGGCAGCTTTTCGGCAGTTGGCTACTTCTTTGCCCGACAACTGCACCAAACGCTGGGTGTTCCAGTGGGAATGATCAACAACGCTTGGGGTGGATCCGCATGCGAAGCTTGGATCAACCGTGAGACACTCGCCGCTGACCCACAGTTTGCTCCCTTGCTGGACCGCTGGATTGCCAATGAGAAACGCGCGGAGGATCTTTCGGCAGCTTCTGAACTTGACGAGAATCAGAAGAAACAACTTGCCGGCCTCTCAAGGCAAATGCGTGGCAATAGTCGACCAGGAAATATCTATAACGGCGTTCTGAAATCTCACCTTGGTTTCGGAATCCGTGGCGCTATCTGGTACCAAGGAGAAAGTAATGCGGGTCGTGCTTATCAATACCGCGAGCTTTTCCCCTTAATGATTTCGTCATGGCGAAAAGAGTGGGGGCAGGGCGAGTTCCCTTTCTATTGGGTCCAACTAGCTGACTTCATGGCTGAAACCAGTTCGCCGCAGGATAGCGCGTGGGCTGAACTGCGCGAAGCACAAACCATGACGATGAGCGAATTACCCAACACCGGTCAAGCGGTGATTATTGACATCGGTGAAGGCAAGGATATTCACCCTCGAAACAAAGTGGATGTCGGAATGCGACTTGCAAGATGGGCTTTGGCCAATGAGTACCAAATGACAATCCCCTTCCGAAGTCCTGAGTACAAATCGATGGAGATCTCTGGAAACCAGGCAGTGCTCACCTTTGATTTTGTAGATGGCGGTTGGCGGCCATTTGACTCCAACGAACTGCAGGGGTTTACCATCGCCGGCGATGACAAAACGTTTGTCAACGCCAAGGCAATTCTGATGAAGGATGGCCGAATTCAAGTTTCGGCCGAATCCGTTGCAAACCCGAAATCCGTTCGATACGCATGGGCAAACAACCCCATCGTGAATCTCTACGATGGCAGCGATCTACCACTGACTCCATTTCGAACCGACGACTGGTCGGGTGTCACTGAAAATCAACACTAACGTTTCAAACGCCTTAGGAATCTCAACCCGAAGCGTTGGAATTAGGGTGCCGGAATTCGGGTGCCGGAATTCGGGTGCCGGAATTCGGGTGCCTATAACCCGAAGCGCAGGAACTCGGGCGTCGGGACCACCCGATAACCCTCGGGGACCACCTTAACAAGGTGGAAACTGAACCCTTGACCGGATCCCCCGAGCTATCGGATAAAACGAGTAGCCATTCCTTCGCTCGTTTCTAAAATATGCTTTAGCCAATTTCATGGAGAACTTGCCTTGATATCTTCGTTCATCCCTCGGGTAAAAACACAAACCCAACTTTTCGGGTTTGTCGCATTATTGACCTATGCAGTTTTGACACCAGACGTGAGTGGCGCGAATCGACTACTCAGTCGAACACAGCGACTTTACATCGGTACTTACTCAAGTGAATTAAGTAAGGGGATTTATCTCGCAGAATTTGATTCCAAAACAGGAAAGATGAGTGAACCGAGATTAGTGGCAGAGATGGACAGCCCCTCATGGATCACCATTCACCCGAACGGTAAATACCTTTACGCGGCGGGCGAATCCAAGGCCTATCCCGACGGAGGGTTGATCGCCGCGTTTTCAATCCAACGCGACGGGGGATTGACCGCAATTAACTCACACGCTCCGAACGGCGACGGCCCCTGCCACCTCGGAATTGATGCGACCGGACGAACAATGCTGGTTTCCAATTACGGAAGTGGCAACGTATCAAGCCTTCAAATCAACAACGACGGTTCCCTTGAACCTTCCAATTGGAAAGATCAGTACCCAAGCCTTGAAGGCAAACAAAAACCTCACGCTCATCATGCCTGCTTTGATCCGACCAACCAGTATGCGGTTGTCTGTGATGCCGGACTCGATCGCATCTGTGTGTACCGATTCGATGAACCAACTGGCAAATTGACGGCGCAGGATCCGCCCTTTGCAACCACCGCACCCGAGACACATCCGCGACACCTAACATTCAGCCTCGACGGAAGATTTTGTTTCGACATCAATGAGAAAGCCATGAGCGTCACCTCATTTGAATTTGATGCCAAGCAAGGCAAATTGAGCGAGATCCAAACCATTTCCACACTTCCAGAGAACTACAAAGGAAAAGTCGGATCAACTGCGGAACTAATCCTACATCCTTCTGGTGACTATCTGTACGGATCAAATCGAGGCCCGGACAACATCGTCTGTTACCGTGTCGATACGAACACGGGAAAACTTACCCTCGTAGGACACGCTTCGACGCAAGGAAAAACAGCGAGAAGCTTTGGCATTGATCAGACTGGTCGCTGGATGGTCGTGGGCAATCAAAACTCCGATTCCGTTGTTACCTTCAGCATCAATCGCAAAACAGGAATCATGCAGCCAACCGGTTCTGAATTGACTCTCGGATCACCGGTTTGTTTTCAATTTCAACAAATTCGGCGCCAACTGATTCCTCGAAAGTGAGGGATCATTCCGTTCGCTACGCAATAACAGGCGACGTCAAACCATACAGCCAACGACCACCAAGGGGCGTTTGATGATCGCATTCTGCAGCACGAATTGTTACCAATGGGGAACGACTCGTGCATTACAACTTCTTTCCCTGCGGCCGGTCGACGATCAAACTTAGCCACAGCCAGCAATCAATGTGCCACCGGCCTTAACCTCTACAAACACCGCCGCTGAGTGAAAAAGTGAACAGAAACCAGCATCGCTCCCGATCCATGATCTTCATCATGGCTTTATTCCTTCACAACTTCGTCTCGGCTGCAGAGATTTCGAAGACGAAAAAGGGTGGGCAAGCCGCCGAAGAATCCCCCCGTCGCCCCAATGTCCTCTTCATCATTGTCGACGACCTTAACGACATGCCACTCCACCCAACTGGCAAGCCGTTTGTCCCAACCCCCAACTTTGATCGACTTGCCGCCCGAGGCATTAGTTTTACCAATGCGCATTGCAACGACCCGCTCTGCGCTCCGTCACGCTCCAGCATGATGACAGGCCTCTATCCGCAGACCTCAAGTTTGTATTGGTTCGAGGATCTTCGAGAAAATGCAATCCTGACTCAATCCGTCACCATGACAGAACATTTTGCAACCAATGGATACGACGTCTATGGCACGGGAAAGATTTACCACGGCAATCAGGACCCCAATGAGTACTACGCAAAGCGTGGACCACGGGGAAGCAACGGACCTTGGCCTTGGGATGGTAACGAACAACGCAAACGAGCTCTGCTACCGCATCCACAACAACTGTATTTTTACGCAGACGATGCAGATCCAGAAATGGACTACCAATGGGAGCACACATTTGGGCCGTTAAGTAAGATCCCCAATTACCAGGCGAATCAGGATACTAATGCACCCGGTTATCGAGGCTGGACGCTCGGTGGCAAGCCTTTCCACTACGCTTCAGATCAGAACCGCGACGCAATGCCAGACGAAGTGCATGCAGACTGGGCGGCATCCATCCTTCGTGAAAAACATCCGACCCCTTTCCTTTTGATGACGGGCTTCAGTCGCACACACACGCCGCTCTATGCTCCCAAGGAATACTTTGACCGCTTCCCTTTAGATGAAATTGAAATCCCCAACGGCTACAGAGATGGCGATTTAAAGGACTGCGCCCCCAGCTTAGCCAACCAAAGCCTCTATGCTTTTCGCAGATACCAGATGCTATTTAAGCATCCGCAGAAACCTGATCTTTTTAAACGCTGGCTTCAAGCATACATGGCATGTGTCTCGTTCATTGACGACCAAGTTGGGACGGTGCTGGACGCGTTGGACAAAAGTGAGTTTTCCGACAACACGCTCATCATTCTCACTAGTGATCACGGATTTCACGTGGGCGGAAAAGAAGCACTCTACAAGCAAACACTTTGGGACAGTGGCACGCGAATTCCATTCATCGTTTCGGGCCTGAAAGGAATCCCAGAGGGTATCAAATGCCAGCAGCCCATTTCATTAATCGATGTCTACCCAACACTCATTGACATTTGTGGTCTGCCAGAAAATCCGAATAGGACCCGGAACGGCTATCCGCTGGATGGGCACAGCCTAAAACCTTTGTTGCACAACACACCCGATCAATGGAGCGGTCCTGACGTTGCCATCACGGCGTTGCCGGGAAAAGATCACAGCCAGCATCGCGAACACATTGGAACTCTCTACCCACACTTCTCGGTCCGATCAAAGGACTGGCGTTACAGCCTCACCTCGGATGGACAGGAAGAACTGTACCACTACCCAAGTGATCCCTATGAGTTCCATAATCTTGCAAAAGAGGCTCAACACAATGAAACAAAAATAGAGCTGAAGCGAAAATTAGTCACCATGCGTGATGGAGACCAATGGCTTCCGTTTGAATATCAGACACTCGAAGCGTTTGAGATCACTTGCGAAGTCAAAGGTCAATCAAAGCTCGTTTTTGACCAAAGGGTTATCACCGACGTCGACGTTGTTGACTGGACACCGCTACGAATAAGAGTCGCAGGTAAACGCAGCCAAGTATGGCTAGATAATCGCGTCCATTCAGACAAATTATCGGAACAACCGTTCAATAAAAGTTCAGTCCAATTCACCGCCACCGAATCGCGACAACTTCGCATCCGAAATCTCTTTCCAAGTCGCACCCAATAGTTTACAGCGTTGCCTTCACTTCGTGCGATGAAACCATGCCAATCTGAAGAACCGAAATAGCCTACGGCACTTCGATTTCAGGGACTCGCGTTCGCTGAGAGCAACGCTGGCTTTCTGAGACACCCTCCAACATTGTGGATTGGTGCCAAATCAGAAACCCATCAACGCGTTTGCGACGAATCCATTTTGGAACCATTGGCGGTCGATGAAGACTTTAATCAGCGGGCAAAAATCATTGACAACTTTTTAATCTTTCCAATCAATGCTTTTTTTTACAACCTCGACTCGAAGTCAACGGTCTTTTAGCGAAACAAAAAGAGGTTGGACAAAAAACCAACTGCGCGTTCACAACTGAGGATGAAGATTGGGGGATCATTATCCACCATCTCCGTAAAGAATATCAAACCACGATCACAACGATCGACGAACTAACGAAGATAACTTTTCCTTTCACCTCAGACTGACCTGCTCCCAAGATGACCCAAGGCGAAAATCATTCTGAATTGACCCCTTCATCGCTAGATTTCTCCCAAGCAAGAACGGCATAGTTTTCCACTAAGTCAAGATTTCGGTGCCATCAGAACGCTGGAATTAGGTAAGTAAGCATCCGAAGAACTCAAAACCGACGCCTCTTTGCCAATTCTCACAAATCGAAACCGGAACCAACGTCTGCGGCGAAGCAGTAGCATGGAAAAAAACAGAAAATAAAGAGCGGTCAACAATGCCGCGCCAATCGCAAAATGGAACCTATCATCGACAAGAAAATTCATGGCATGCAACCCCAAGATCAACGCAACCACTGGCACCATTAAAATCAATTGCACAATCAACTGAAAACGTAGCCCTCGATGATTCAACATGACAACACACGTGTAAGGCAAAAGCAAAAGAAACGCAACGCAGGATGAAAATCCAAAACCACATAACATCATTACAAAAATCAGTTTACCCGAAGAAAATCCAGTACTGGAGGAGAGAATCTTGTTAATGGGCGAGAACAACGCCATGGGCAATGCCGTCCAGATTGTCAACTGAAGTAGATCCACGATAGTGAGAGATTCTGACTGGAGCGTGATATCTTCAGGTTCCCTTTGTCCGGCCTCAGATGACGGTGGGTGCTTGGATAATGCACTGGATGCAGAGTAGTAAATGAGTCGGTATCTAAAGGCTTTCAAGGCTCTCAAAAAAACAGACATCACCGAGACCTGAATGATCAGAGCGATGGACGCGGACGCCCAGAAAGGAATCACTTCAATCGTATTTCCCCACGGGCCGCCCAGCCGAAACGGAATCAAGGACAAAAGCACAATTAAAATCGCCTCAAAAAGCAAGAAGGATGAAGCGATGCGAGTCATCCAACGTCCAGATCCAAAGACAATCCAAATCGAGGCCCAGATTCCATAAAGCGATTGGATTAAGAAAATCACGGCAATCACAGATACGTAAATCTCAACGAGAATTACAGAGGGAGAAAAAGATTCCACCAAGGGAGTCCACCAGATCAGTAGTTCAATCAAAAGGACGGCAAACCCAGCAGCAACCAGAATCAACAATGCATGCACATTCGCCTTGTCCGAAGATGATTTCTCTACGGATTCCAGAGTCTCGTTTCGCACCAAGTTCTTCTCCGGTACAGACTTTTCAGAAGACAATGGGAAGCATCTAGCGGGCAGCAAACCTTTGCATCCGCAAACTAGCTATGGCCACCCAATCTATCGAGAACTCGGAGATTGCGGTCTAAGTACAAGGGCCAGATCGATGACAACAGGCAGAAAAATGATCCCTAAAATGGAAAAAAGTCCATGTGCGGCGGATCTCCAGCAGATCTGAGGCTAGAAATGCTCGATATAGTATTTACGTCAGATCCTTATTTTGGGTGTTTGAGCAACTCCAACCACTATGTCCACCGGGGGGGGAAGGTTGATTTGGGGTGTGTCTGGGCGAATCCCGTTCACTAGGACTCACTTCAAGAAGCTTCTAGGGCTCGTCAATGCAGGATGATCCCTTCGCTTCCCGATGCATTGAATACCACCAGAATTATATCCATTCACGCGTTCTATGCGAAACTCTTCGTGTCCCGCTGGGTTTTATTGCCATGAAAACATCGATAAAAATAACGACTTTGGTACTCATCCTTTCCATGTCCGTTCCGTCGTTGGCTCAACGGCCAGGACAGGATGGAGGACGTGGTGGTTTTGGAGGCCGCGGCGGTTCAGACGGTGGCGGTGGTTCGACCCAAGGTGGCTTTAGCGGACGTGGCAGCTCCTCGGGTGGTGGATTTAGCGGTCGCGGCAGCAGCGGTCGTGGTGGATTTGACCCGTCATCCTTCCTGAGTCGACTGGATACGAACGGCAATGGAGTGCTCGACCCGGATGAGCAGCAAGGCCCAGCCCAATTCATGATCCAAAGGATGCAAGCGAGTGATCCCAGCATTCAGCCGGGCAAGCCTATTCCTCTGAAGAAAATTACTGACGGATTTCAAAAAATGCGAGAAGGAGCGTCCGGCTCAAAGGATGCCCCGCAACCAAGCAGCAGAACCGACGAGGCTTCGCTGATTCCAGAACTGCTGGTACAGGGATTCGGTACCGAAAGTGATCCGATTCCGTTGATGGGCTTCGGTCCGTCCGCGGAAATGCTCAGCGTTGCTGTCACCGAAACCGATGAACGTGAAGCCAACGAGCTACTGCGTCGGTATGACCGTAATCGTGATGGCTTCCTCGCAAGTGATGAAATCTCAAGCCGTTTCGCCGGCAATCCAATGGATTTTGATCGAAACAAGGACGGTAAGCTGACCGCGAGCGAACTGGCAGTTCGCTATGCACGCCGCCGAGAGGGAAGAGAAGAAACGGAGAAGCGAGACTCGGGACGAAGTGATCGGGGTCGCGAAAAGCGTGCCGAGGCTCCAGATGTGTTCAACGGTCGCAAATCTTATCGGGCCACCGCGGGCCGTCGTCTTCCCGAGGGCCTTCCCGGATACTTCACCGACAAAGATACCAACGGTGACAGACAAGTCACGATGGCGGAGTTCTCTAGTGATTGGTCCAACGAAGTGGTGAAAGAGTTTTTCAACTCAGATCTGAATCGTGATGGTGTCATTACCGCCGACGAGGCATTGCGTGTGGTCGAAAATCCCGGCATCGCATCTGCCATGGCGTCGACCAGTTCAACATCCAAACCAGCCTCGCCGGCCACCTCCGTCACCCCAGCTCTCAGTGGTCCCCTCGATGAAAAATACGTCAAAGTGGGACAACGAATTATCGAGAGATACGACAAAAACGGCGACAAAGCGTTGACCGCATCAGAATGGGACAAGATGCTCATGAGTCCCGCCGATGCCGACGGCAACCGAGACGGTCGAATCACCGTCGAAGAATATGCGTCATGGATGATGTCGAGAGAAAAAAAGTGAGTTCGACCTGACCTATCTGATGCCACTCAAAACGATCCCTGCGTCGGTTAGCCGACGCAGTTTTTTTTTCGCAAAGACCTGGTCGTCTGCCTCAACCATGAAGGCAGCATCCCTCAACCAGCACCACGAAGAGTTCTTCAAAGCCAGACGCGACACGCAAATCACTCATTCATCATTCATCGCCCCGGTAAACCTTTTTCATCATCCCGAGAGAACTCTTTGAAAAATGGTTCAAAGACCATGGCAATCAATCACCTTCAGTGCGGGTAACGGGATCAACCGAACGGTTTCTTCAATCGATCATCCACAATTTTCGTTCCGATTCTGGAATCAATCTTTGCTAGAACGCACCATTAATTGAGAACGTTGACCGGTTTCAATTTTCTTGACTTGCGGTCTAGAACGCCAGGAAAAAACAAGCGGTAAACAAGTCACGATGAGCCGGTCGCTAACGCGCTCAGGTGATCAAATCAATGATGCATCAACAGGTACCCAATATCGAGAATGGGCGTCGTTTCTAACGCTGATAGATTGGTAGGTAATGGTAACGTACGCTCATACTCAGCAATGATAATGCGGTCGCATACGTCGCACCAACGTTACGTTCTTCACCACCCCTTGCCAGCCACGCACCGTCACTGCGCTGCATCGGTAATAAAATCTCTGGCACGAGCCCATCTGCACGCTCCGCATATTTACCACCAGCTTGGTGCATGCCCTGCGCGTAATAATAAAGACCGTAGAAGAAAAACCGTTCACTTTCTTTCGGAGGATGCTCGTAAAGCCATTCCGAAGCACCTTTGACCAATGGTGAATCATATTGGCCACACACCTGCATGGCTAACAAACCAGCTGCGGACATGGTGAAAGATGGATGATAGGTACCCGGTGTGTAACTAAACCCGCTGACAGACTCCCGCGGCTTTCCCTCTCGATCAAGCGGCGATGAATAGGAGAACCTCAGGTACTCAAGCGCCGACTCGATCGCCTCACCCGGGACATCAAGCCCATCATTCTTAGCCGACCTTAACGCCATGAGTTGCCAAACACTCACTGAAAGGTCAGAGTCTGTACTTGCGGGTGTGTATCGCCACCCTCCACGAAGCTTTTCGGACTTGGCAACTTCCTGTGCAGCAAGAATTAGCTTGATCGCATCGTCTAAAGCCCGATGAATTCGTTCGTTCTGGTCCGGAGTCGCGCCCATCCCCAGAACCTCGGTCAACATCAGGGTAATGATTCCATGACCATACATCCTCGATCCATCGCGAGCACCAAAGTACCCTTCCATATCCTGGTTACGTTTGTTCAAAACAAACTCAATGGCCCGATACATCGCCCGACCTTCAGGACTGATCGGCGAGGGTTCCGTTCCAATGGATGCCATCGCCATGATGGCTAAAGCCGTCATGGCAACTTCGTGACCTCGATCCGTTATTGCACCATCATCACGCTGCACACTCACCAAATACTCGATCCCCTTGCCCATAGCGCGGTCAACGTCATCCGCAACGTACAGGGTTGAAAGGTCCTCTTGAGCATTCACTGACGCCAATGGACCAGTCACCAATGCACTACTGATCATGCCGGACAACCAAAGTCGACGATCGCACCTGCCGCGCAGACAATCCCGAGATCTGTCAGTAACACTTCCATTGCGACAAGATCGTATCGTTGTGTGTGTTGAACTTATTGGCTCAGCCATCTCGGCAATTCCTTCGACTCAATCTTGGTTAGACGATGCCTGGTTCTGCGCTGCTCGCCGCGCAATGGCACGGAAGTAAGCTTCAACTTGACGCCGATAGGCGGCAGAAACGGTTCCCGTTCGTCCCTCATTGACCTCATCCGTTTTTCTTTCTCTCAACCGCCCCCAATCTGCACCCAAACGCTCGATCTCCGAGGCATCAATGGGTCCACCATCGGGCATCTCACCATTGCCTGACTGGTTCGATGGCGAACTCGAGGCGTTTTGTTGCTGACTTGGTTGGCCCGGCTCACCCGACTGCCCTTGCTGGGGATTCAACTGCTGCTGCCTTTGACGAGCAGCCTGCTGAGCCTGCGAGTTAACATTGTTGGCGAGCGTTGGTGATGCCTGCTGGGCAGTCGGCATCCCCTGTGTCGGTGAACCGGGTGAATCTGCTCCTTGAGACTCAGATCCTTCAACCTCGGCAGATGGATCCGTTGAATCATTGCTGGCAGTCTGTGGGTCCTGAGCGCCAGCTGCGGCGGCGGCATTGGCCTGCGATTGACTTGCAATTTGACGATCCAATTCGTCAAGCGTTTGGGCAAGCTGCTGATCGGGAGACAATTCCTGTGAAGGCTGCGATCCTGAAGGCTGGGAACTGGCACTGTCGGAACTCGCGGGCTGGGATCCTGAAGGCTGGGATCCTGAAGGCTGGGATCCTGAAGGCTGGGATCCTGAGGGCTGGGAACTGGCACTGTCCGAACTCGCGGGCTGCGATGAATCGTTTTCCGAAGCATTCTGCTGCGCATCCGATGCGGTTGCTTGAGAGTCAGCTTGCGCCATCGCGTTCTCTGGCTGCATGGAGGTCTCAAGCAAATCAGCCAATGAATTCGCCGCAGATTGGATTGCATCGGCCGCCTCATCCACTTCTTGATTCGCAACAGCAGACTCATTGGACTGCTCACTCGCTTTCTGGATGGCGCTAGCTGCTTCTTGGGTTGCCGACAAGGCATTGTCCGAGACTGATTGCGCTGCAGCATTCAGCTGATCAGCAAGTTCATCTTGCCCCAACCGTTCCTCATGCCTCGCGGCCCTTTCCAGTTGGCCAAGGGCTTCATTGACCCGCTCCTCAAGCTGTTGTTGCTGAGCTGCCACCTGATCCAAAGTCTGTTTTGGCGTATCAAGTTGGTCACCGAAGTTCATCTGCTGCGATAATTGGTCCAACGCTTGATCAATACCGGCCAATTCCTCGCCCGCCTCCTGGCTCATCCCTGCAGCAAATTCTGCGGCCGGGTTCATTTGATCAAGTGGCTTTATCGGCTGACTCTTGATCTCATTCTCACGCTCCTGCGTTTGATTCTTGCGCTGCGCCGCAAAGTCCTTGGTTTCCTTGGCGGATTGTTCGGCTCTCTCTGCCCGTCGAACACGATCCTGAGCGGCATCGATCTGCGGTTGCAGTTGTGCAGCGGCGTCCGGATTCTGACTTAATTTCTGCTGCTCCTGCCGCAGCTGGTTGTCAGCATCCCGTTTCTGCCTTTGGGCTTCCTGAATTCGCTGATTGGCTTGCTGTTCAGCCGCCGCCCACTGTTTTTTTTGCTCAGCGATGGATCTCAGCTGTTGCGACCTCGCATCACGAGCAAATCGTTCGACCTGCGTTTCGGTTCGACGCCGACTTGATTCATCCTGGTGAATATTTTCAGTCTGTGCTGCGGTGGTTTCTTGATTCAACTGCTTAGCAGCCTGGGATGCCTCGCGTATTGCTTGACGTGTTTTTTGCGCCGCTGCCTGCATTTCCGACAAGGGCGTTTCAGCACCTCGCATTTTCTGCGATTGCTCAATTGCATCCTTAAGAGCCTCTCGAGTTGCCTCCAGATCAGGGCGAGCTTCTGGGGTATTGGCCCAGCCAATGGCCCGTTCGGCGGCAGCAAGCAAGGCCTGGTCAACAGCTTGAGCTCGTTGAGTGATCGAAGCCATTTCGGCAACAGCGCGATTCTTACGTTCCTGAAAGCTCGTATCGGCCCTCTCCATCGCTTGAGCTACACCACGTTCTTGCTTTGCGGCTTCATCCAATGCCCTCTGCGCGGACTCAGTCGCCCGGCGAGAGATATCAGAAAGCTCCTCCTGCATTGGCTGGTTCTGCTGGAGCTCCCGTTCCAGTTCTCGCAGCATTTCTTCAGGACTCTGCTGCGCGGCGCTAGCCAAATCCTCTGCCTCGTCATAGCGTTGTTCCAATTCGCCTTGCGGCGAGGATTCAGAATCTTGCCTCAACGCCTCCCTTGATTCCGACAGATCTGCGTTCTGTTCAGCGAGTTCAAAATGTTCAGCGGTTTGCTGAAGTGATTCAGCAAGTTCACCCAGTGCGTCGGCTGTTTGATCAAGAAGTTCAGATCTTTTCTCATCGGTGTCAGCCCGGTTTGCCTCTTGCATCAACGATTCGGCCTCTTGAGCGGCGGATTGAATTTCCGCCGCAGCCAAATCGGCATCGAGTGCAAGCTCCCTCTCCTCTTGATCAATTAATGACGCTGTGTTTGCCAGGTCAACGAGTGACTCGAGAGTCTGCCGAGTTGCTTTTTCGACATCTTTTTGCTCCCTCGCCAATTCACCGGCCGTTGGCTCTTTCGAATCCTCGCGGGATTCGGTCCGCTCCTTGGCCTCCTCAGCCTCACGCGCAGCCTGTCTCGCTTGATCTGATAATGAAAGTACGTACTGCTGCAAAACCCGTCTGGCTTCATCGACATGCGGCTCGAGATCCTGAACCGCTGACTGCAGCTCCCATTGCATCGATTGCAGCGGCGTCTCGGCGGTCAACATGACTTCACCGCTCCAACGCCTTTTTAAAATGCGATCTCTCGCCAGATTGTAATCGCTGTTGTCACGCGTTTTCCCGATTCTCGAAGTCAACTCGGGTGGCACACCGGATTCACGCAGAAGACGCACCGGGAATTCAAGACCCGTCGAAAATCGCTCCAACCAAGTGGGATGCAGAACTTTATTAATTGCGGTGCCCTCAAGGCGGCGTTCCCGCAACAACAAGTGTGTTAATTCCTGCAGCCAACCCCTGACAGAATGAGCCGATTCGATGATCTGATACGCTTGAGCGATTTGCTCATAAACCTCCGCCGCTGGCTTATCTTGGTAAGGTTCGAATCCTTGCTTGGTTACATTTTCAAACGCGCGTTGCATCAAGCGTGTGTCCGCAGCGTAAGTCAAGTCAACATTTTCTCGACTGCGTTCCAATGATTCTCGACGTTTCAACCACTCTTGGATCTGATCTTTCTCTTGATTGAATTGCAACAAAACGAATTGATGCTCACGTTGCAGTGCCGCTAATTTCGCTGAGTCTGTTTGATTATTCTGCGCAGCTAGCTTCGCCTGACCTTCCCTACCTTTCACGGCGAGCCCACGAACGCGATCACGAGTGGGTGCAGTTTGAGCCCGCAACTCTCGAAGAAGTGACTGCAAGGTGCTGCCAATTTGCCCGTCGATCATCCGGCCATTCGTTTGGTCTTTCAACTCTTGATCAAACTGGCTGGCAATCGTTCGAAAAGCCTCTTCACTAGGAGGATTCTCGATGGCCGACTCAAGTCGCGTCAACCAGGAATCACTGAAACGCTTCCAGCCTTCAAAATGGCGCATCGTGTTATCTGGAATCGAATCTTCCTGCGCATCAAGAAGCTGGTTAATTTCTTTCAACCGTCCCATCGACACGAAGAGGTACCTCGGAAAACGCTCCACCGGCAATGAAGCAACCTCATCGGATCGCAATAACGGCTTGAGGCTCACCCGCAGTGAATTGGCGTCTTTCAACATTGCAACGGTGATGTGCTGGGCCAGCAGATTTCGTGCGTACCGATCAACTCTCAATGCCTCGTTGGCATGATTCCTTGCCTGAACGATGCGTTTCTCAATCAGCTGCGTCCGTCGACCGGCCCAAGATTCGGCCGAATCGCTTACCAGGTCAAATGTCTCCGCCATCCAAGTCTTCTGTTGCAGCGAAACATCAACTAGCGAGATTCCTAATAATTCGAGAGAACCAGCCTCGGGCAAATGACTGGCTTGCCCAATGGCACCCTCAAGACCAGTCAACAATTCAGCAACATCAACCCCCAGCTTCTCGGAGTCTTCGAAACCTTCATCGACGCGATCCACAGCGTCCTCTACCGTCATCTCGCCCATCGTCTTCATCCAATGATGAAGACGCATCGACCACTGACTTGTCTCACGAAGCAGCTCGGTAACGTCCTCGAGGTGCTGATGGCGATTAGCATCAAAGCCTTCATCGGCGATCAAGATTTCCAACAGTGCAGATTCACCACGCTGACTGTTTCGATCGATTACCACAAACCGTGTACGAATAAAATCTCCATTCTGCAGCTTGATCGAATCAACCTGCTCCGACTTGCGATGCAAGAGGTCCCAGTGCCAAGTCAGATCCAACTCCCGATCAGATTCCGGTACATCAATCTCGCGAACCATTGCGGGCTTACCGTTGATTTGGAACTCTTGGATCACGCGATCAATGGGCAAGTCATCCGAAGCAACTCCTCGCATCTGAATGACATCCAGAGGTGACACGATCATCATTCGGTCCATCTCCGATGCCCACCTTGCAATCGGCGAAGAATCACGAAGCGGATCAATGGAATACTGGGGACTGTATGGGCTATTCAATCCGGATCGAATGCTCACGGCATCAATTTGATAGGTCTCGGGCGTTCGCACCGGCACACTCACTCGAAACTCGACATCGCCATCCCCAATTGGTGACAAATCTCGTGAGCCACCAACATCATCGTAATGAATCACCGCATCGCTGACGGGCTCATCAAAACGAACGGTCAGTTCAACCTGTGTTCCAACCAACGCCTCAAGATCACCATGCTCTGCGTCCTCGACTCGCGGTGACAACATGGAATAGTCTGGAAATAAATAACGCTTATTGAAGTTAACCACTCGCGGTCTGGGCAGTGGTGTCAGCGTTTCCCACAATGTCACTCCGTCACCACCGAGCACTCGATAATGCAATGGAACAGCCCCCAGAGACAAGTTCGCTGCAAAACGATTATCAATCTTGATCGTCCCTGTTTGCGGATACGTGGAGGGTGCAACTCGTGGCGTCATCGGAATCTCACCGAACAAGCCATCTTCATTGCGCCACTGCAAAGTCACCTCATCTGTGGCCTGCCCCCCAACCTCAACCACCACAGCAACGGCGTCACCTTCAGCAACAAAACCCGATGCGGGCGACGGCTTTAAAATCGTTAACTCAGTCAATGAGGCTCGCTGAATCGCAAAACCCGGTAACATTGCCCTTGCAATGCGTCGACCGAACTGGGCGTCGGGAACTAACAACAACCCTGCAAATAAAACCAGTAACACAAGCGCCGAGATCAACCAGCGTTGAATGAGACCAACGGGCAACAGATGCCCCATATCCAATCTGGAGGCCCGCGTCGCAACACTTTCCTGTAGCACCCGCCTCAAACTCAACGAACCATTGGTGGTAGTTGGATCCGCCAACTCCACCGCGGAAAGTAAATCCTCGCGAAGACTTGAATCCGTTGCCTCCACTTGCCGCGCGACCTGCTGAGCATCGCGATCACCCAAAGGACGGATACCCAGCGAATAAAACATCGCTGCAGCGCCCAGATAGGCAAAGGCACCAAGTATCCAAAGAAGAAAATCACCCACAATCCAAACATAATCGATGATGGCGATTACCGAGATTGCAACCAGCAGTGTGACCACCGCCGAAGCGATTCCCCTTAGAGATAGCAGAAGCCGTCGACGACGATCAAATCGACCGAGTACCTCAGCTGTCTCGGGATTGAGTTGCAATCCATCGGTAATGGAATTTGTGATTGATGACATGATTTACACCAAACCGGCTCGCTTGCGTAACCACCACTCCGCTGCCAACAGCAGCAAAATAGCGATGAACCAATAATACGACTGCCATAATAAGATATCGGATTCAACCACGGTTCCGCTCGATAAAGGCTGCAATGTTTCCAACAATTCATCGGCGGCGGATTCGTGGAGGTAAATTCCGGCTCCCGCTTCGGACACACTGCGAAGGGTCGCCTCATCAAGGCTCACCTGAGACATTTCGGCGACCTGACGTTTTCCGACCCATATCGGTGTCGACGCCTGCAGGGCAGTCGCGTCAAAACCGCTCGCTCGAATTCGAATTCGATACTGCCCTGAATCAAGTGGAAGCGTCACGCCGCGATACGTCCCTCGAGCCGAATCATCAACCGCCATGGGAACCGACGCCACCACACGATCGTCCTGAAGCAATAAGGCATCAACGATCGCATCCCCAATCGGCTCTCCGTTGGCCGCCTGCAACCTTGCTCGAATGGTAGCCGCTTGCCCCGATCGGTACTCAATCTCGTCCGTCCCGATCGCAACGTACTGATCACTCGCGGCGTAAGGGGGCTGCATCGCAGCAGCCAACAGCTGGTTCCAAAAACGTGCGTGAAACCGATCCGCTACCTTATATCGCCAACGCCAAGTTTGGTCTGTCGACAAATAATAAACACGACCACCGCCGTACAAGCGGGTGACTAACCATGGTGCGACTTCCGAATTCTTGCCCTTCAACTCTGCCAGCACCTCTGCTCCGGGTTGTGCCTGCAAGGCCGGAGACAAGGTTGGCGGGGGTAACTTCTCCCAAAACTCTTCTTGCTCATCGGGATTATTCCAAAGACTCAGGGTGGCGTCTTGGCCGCCCAAATTTGTCGGCTGAATCCTCGACACCTCAAAGGGTTGTTGCGGATTCTCATATCTCACCGGAATCAACTCGGGCAATAACGTCTCCGTTAGCTTTCGAATCCTTCCGTACTTTCCATCCAAAACGATCAAGCCACCACCGCGACGGACAAATTCACGAAGGCGTTCAGCATCAGCCTCCTCAATCTGCTCCGGCGGCACTTCACCAAGGATAACGGCATCGTAGGATGCCATCGCAATGTTGTTGTCCGGAAACTCACCAGCTTTGTCTCCGCGAATCAATTCTCGCTGATCCGTACCGAGTCCAAACAAAATCGTCTCGACGGACCAAGCAGGATCACGGCTGAATAGGTTCCTGAGATAACGGATTTCCCAACGACTTGAACCATCCACAATTAATAGCCGGCGGGCACGTGTCGAAGCGGCGACACGGAACGACATGGAATCATTGTCGGCGTAGGCATCATCCTCGGTCGCTTCAATAACGGCCCGCAAATCAAGCACCTGTGAATTCAACTGCACACCACGCGGCACCGTCATCTGAAGAGAATCAAGAATCGAACCGACATCCAAAACAAAAGGAATGGCCTGCTGCTTACCCGATGGAATTACCGTTTGCGTCCAGACCGTTTGTTGGCCGGACTCAATCCGCACGGTCACCTGCCGCTGCTGAGCAGCACTCGGGGATGCCGGCGTCTTGCCCCCTTGATCAGCTTCCGTTTTCTCAGAGAGATTCGTTTCGCCAACTGGCGTTTGCACCTTCTCACTCGTCAGGCCAGACGCTTTCAAAACAATTTCACCACTAAGCTGCCCATCGGCGGAAACACTTTCAGGGCGAATCACATCCACCACGCCCACATCAAACGGCTCGCCCTGCAATCCGATCCCGACCGTATGGACTGCGATTCCCTTCTGCGCCAAATCAGCCGCTAGTTCGATCGGCGAATCCCCCACATTGGTGCGGCCATCACTCAGCAATACCAAGGCTGTTGAATTCAGCGAGGTGGCACCATCAGGTTCACTGTTGATCTCGTCGGCAGCGACGCCAAGTTGAAGACTGAGCACACTCGCCAAATCGGTTTGAGCCCCCACGGCCTCAAGATCCAAAACTGAGGGAACTTCAGATTCGTCCACATTGGACCAAACCACTGCGGGGCTACCCGAAGAAAATTCCAGCACGTCAACATCGTGCGTTTCCTCAAGTGACTCCAGCCAACCCTTTCTCTGACTGTCACCGGTCAGTAACGTCATTGCACGTTGAACTCGACTCTGCGGCGTCTCTGGTGATCGCCCGGCAACCTCTGCCGCTTCCTCGAGCGACATGCTCTGCGAAGTATCAATCGCAAACATCACACGCCCCAGCGTCCCCACCGTCACGCGTCGGTGCCAAACCGGCCCCGACAAAATCAATAAGACAAGGGCGACCGCGGAAGCCCGCAACGCGGGCAGCAGATAGTTGTACGGAGCGTCTAACTGTTTGGTCTCACGAAGATAAAGCCATGCGACAACGCCGGCGGCCAGCAACAACAAAACAATCGCTACGCCCAGCGATAAGTCACCGGCAAATCTGATTGTCCCAATCATAGTGCCCCCGCTTTTTCTCGAGGCCGTTGGCTGGACCCGACAGCATGTTGCTGCAAAAACAACTCGGCCACCAACACCAACAACAATGCCCCTAACAGCCACCGCCAGATCTCACGGCCGAAACGCCTCTGACTGTCGTCCTGTTGCAGCTCGGTAATGTCGTTGTAAATCGTCGCATCAACCGACTCCGCAGCCGACTCGATACGTGCCAGATCGGCGTCTCGCAGAATTGATTCCTGCGCCGGCATCTCAGCCAAACGTAGCGTTTCGGTTTGCGTCGCAAGCCCCTCAAGCATTGGCGTCTCACAACGAAAACGGTAAAGACCACGTTCAACGGCGGACGCTACCAACAACCGAGGAAAAATCTCTTCCGTCGGCTTGATCACCACTTCAACTCGATCAGGTGTTTCCAGTCGATACTCTGCCGCTCGCTTGGTATCGATCTCGGCCGCGTCCTCACCATCGGGTTCAAGGCGTTTAGCCGGAACCACGATTCCGTCACCCACCGCCACATTCACTCGATTTTGATTGCCAGCTAAATCCAAAACAAGTTGCTGGATCATGGGAAGAAAAATCAGGCGCAAAGGCAAGGTGCTCCACGCCGTGTCGCAGGGTATTGCGAACTGCACCACTTTGCCACGCCCACGTCGCGCCAAGACGGCAACAGGGTCACCGTTTCCGAGACTCCACAGCGTCATGGTGTTTGCATCTTCGTCAATCCGTTCCGTCTCTGGTGAATCCGTTTGGATCGTTTCCAACCCCTCTGCCTCCACGGCGGCAGGCGTCAGAAGTTTTCGGTACGCATAGACATCGATCTCGGCAAATGGTCGATCATTGCCACCACTTAGCATGTCCCACGGTGAATAGATCGCGTGATTCATACCCGAGGGCTGTGGCAAACGATCCTCACCGGTAATCTCCCCAATCGTCTCCCCGAGCCTTGCTGGCAGCAGCCAACTTCCCTCGGCACACTCCCACGGCGTGTTGTAGGTTTCTGACGCTACCAAGTCTCCATCGAAGACAAGCATGGTGCCACCCCGAAGGACAAATTGCGTCAAAACACTTTTCTCTTCCTTCGATAATTCAGCAACATTGGCAAGCACCACCAAATCCGGATTCACCAACTCCATCTGCTTCTGAAGTTGCCGAGGCATGCAGACCTGAGTTCTGACAGCGTCCGGCTGATCGTCACCACCAAAGGCAAAGGGACTCAAGGCGATGGCCAAGTAATCCGTCTCACCTTCCAAGGGTTCCTGACTAGGCGCCCCATCGACGAGCAACACGTCAATTTCGTCAATCACATCGATCGCCAAAGAACGCCGGTTGTCCTCCAAGACGGCATCAGCATGCTCGACAACTACCGCTAAAGCGTGAACACCGACGTCGTCAATTCGATGGGTCAATCGTGCGACGGTGGTTGATCGAGCCGCGATCGTTAACGTTGACCGGCTGATCTCAGCACCATCAAGCATCCAAGCCAAACGCACATCCCGAATTGGTGAATCACTGGCATTTCGAACCGTCGCAGTGAATCCACCTCCCCGACCCGCTACCACGGCAGGCGATTTGGATTCAACCGTATCGACTGAAAGATTTTGCAACTCGTCCGAATTCTGACCAAGATTGAGAAAACTGATCGTCGGCGGCAAAGATTTTTCGCTCAGCGACTCAGCAAGATTCGAGAGGGAACCTAGCGTGGCATCATCGAGTGTATTGCTGGCGAAATCGCTGACTGCGATGATCTGGCGTTGAGGATATGCCGCTTCACCGGAAGCATTAATCGCGGCTCGCAACAAGTCGGCAAGATTAACTGGACCCGACGAAGCACGCACCCCTTTCAATGACTCAATCGCCTCTTGAGCACCAGAAGCCGCGACGGGCGTACCGAGATGACTTGCTCGCACCAAGATCACCTCGTCACGCCTTGATAAACTTTTCAGCAAGGAAGTGACTGCACCCTTTGCAAGTTCGATTCGGGTCTGACCTGATTCCTCTCTCGCCGCCATGCTTTGACTGTCGTCCAACGCAACCACAACGGATCTTGGCGCGTCGCCGGGCAACACGCGAAAACCGGTCAACACGGGACGTGCTAGGCAAAACGCAAGCAAAACAGGTAACAGGCATCGCAAAAGCAAAAGAAGAAGATGCATCAACTGCATTCGCCTTCGATTGATGCGAATCACGTTTTCCAGCAGGTGCATCGCACCCCAATCCAAGGTCCGAAAACGATTCCTGTACAAAAGGTGAATCGTCAAAGGAACCGTGAAGGCAAGTGCTCCGAAAGCTAAGAGTCCATTCAGTAAAGTCAACGCCCACGCCTCCGCATCGAAAGATACTCGTGCAAAGCGTCGGCGAAGGGGCGATCGGTGGGCATCTGAACTAAATCCACACGGTGACGGCGGCAAATTTCTCTCAGTTTTTCCGTATGCTCAGCGAATCGCTCGAGATATGCCGTACGAAGGGACTTGGAGTCGATCGTTTGTTCGTTGACTGCGTTCTCCAAATCACGAAACTGAATCCGACCCGAAAATGGAAAATCGATCTCGTCCGGATCCAAAATCTGAAAGAACAGGATTTCGTGCCGCGCCGATCGCAAAAGAGCCAGGGATCGGGCGAGCGAATCAAGATCTCCCATCGCATCAGACAGAATCACCAACAATCCGCGTCTTGAAAGCTTGGGAGCAATCTTCTGAAAGACGCCTCCCAGATCGGTCTCCTTCCTCGATCCGTCTTCAGCCAATGCCTGCAACACCGCAAGCAGATGCGAGGGGCGACTTCGAGATGGCAACCACTGCCGCGGCTGATCATCAAATGTCACCAAGCCAACACCATCTTGCTGACCAAGCATCAGGTAAGAGAGCGACGCAGCTAATTGCTGTGCATACTGATACTTACTGAGTTCCCCACTTCGAGATCCTGAATATTGCATCGAGCCACTACGGTCAACGATCAGCGTGCAACGCAGATTGGTTTCTTCTTCGTATTCTCGAATGTACAGCCGGTCGCTCTTGCCAAACGCTTTCCAGTCAATATTCCGCAGCTCATCCCCTCTCACATAAGTTCGATGCTCCTTAAACTCGACACTAAACCCCTTGTGTGGTGACCGATGGCGTCCCGAGCAAAATCCTTCGACGACCTGACGAGCCAGCACCTGAAGTTTACTGACCCTGGCGAGGTCCTTCGGTTTTAAGAGATCCAAAATTCGCATTGAGCAGCAAGCGAGGGCAAGCGGATGGAATGGGTGGGCCGACAACGGAAGGAAGAGGGAAGGACTGCCAAAGACATGTCTTCTGGGACACGCCGTTCAACTCGCTCAATCGACGAGGGTTGACACTCGACGACACAATTGAAATAGGTTACTGCCAGAAACGACTTCAACCACCGCGAACGACGCGTCTTGAAGCGATGACGGTCTCCTCTTCACCCGCCCCATCGTGACCAGCAAAACATTGCAAATCTCGCTGCAAATTCCAATCTGCAGTAAATTCGAATGTGCAGCGAAAACCAACGTCATACGCAATCCAATTCAATACGCAATCCAATGTACTGCGAATTGCCCCGCAGCACATTGGCGCTGCGGTTCCGCTTTTCGAAGTAAAGTGAAACGTTACTCGGAACCACGCCTGACGCAACTCGATCATCGTGCAAGGAATGGGTCGCCGCCAAAGTATAACCAGCTTCCACCCGTTCCGTGTCCTCCCACACCCCTGACATCGCTTCGTCGGCCAAAATAGACCTTGATTCAAGTCTTGGTCAGGGCGATTCAAGAACAGCAAATCTGGCTTGGACCAAGCAGTCAACCGATCGGACAGCCAACCCAACGATTCACCAATGAGATTGAGGTTGATCAGCGAGTAATCCGAACCATTGGATCCAAAATAAAAATCAGCAGGCTACTCACCCTGCAACTCGCGAACGCCTCGCCACCTTATTCGAATCGGAGGGCATCAATGGGGTCCATGCGACTCGCTTTCCTCGCTGGATAGAAACCAAAAAAGACGCCAACAAAACCAGAAAAAATAATAGCGGTGACCGCGGCCGGTAATGAGACAACGACGGGCCAATCCGTACCGGGCGACCATTGATTGATCAGGGTGATAATACCGATCGAGCCGGCGATTCCAAAAACCAGACCGATCCCGCCTCCAAGTACCGACAGGACAACCGCCTCAATTAAAAACTGCCTTAAGATGTCACGCCCTCTCGCCCCCACTGCCATTCGAATCCCAATCTCTCGCGTCCGCTCAGTCACAGAAACCAGCATGATGTTCATGATACCAACACCGCCAACTGCCAAACTGATGGCCGCAATCGATGCAAGCATTGCCGTCATCGAACCGGTGATCACACCAAGGACACTTGCAATCTCCGTCGTGCTCTGAACCTCAAAATCGGCTGGCCGTCCAGGGTATACATCATGCCGCTCCCGAAGCAATTGTCGAATCTCGCTCGATGCCTCATTGGCAACTTCCGATGAACGAGCCGAGGCCATGATGGCATGAACATTATTGAACTGATTGCCGTGAATCCGTTTTTGCACCGTCGTAAAAGGCACCAAGATGAGATCGTCCTGATCTTCTCCCATCATGTTCGCACCCTTTGACTCCAAGACACCGATTACACGAAACGGGATGTTCCCAATTCGCAAAGTTTCACCAATCGGGTTGACGGTCTGAAACAGCTTCGCCACCAAAGTCTGACCAATGACACACACTTTTTCCGCCGAGCGTATCTCCCGATCTCCGAAGTAACCTCCAAGACGCACCCCCCAACTTCGAACCGTCAGATAATCAATCCCAACGCCAAACGAATCCTTGGGTTGCCAGTTCAATCCACCGTAAACAATCTGATTGGAAAAACCGACTAAGCCACTCGCCGCGACGATGGAGGGACACTCCAGGCGAATCGCCTCAGCATCCCCCGGCGTCAGGGAGACAGACCTTGAATCCTGAACCCCACCCCGCCGCATCATTTTTGGGACGATGATGATGACATTGGTACCGAGACCCTCCAGTTCTCCGCGAACCAAACTGGTCGCACTTTGCCCGATCGAAACCATCGCGGTCACCGCGGCAATTCCAATCACAACTCCCAGAATCGTCAACGTGGCACGCAGGCGATTCTTAGCGAGCGAGCGCATCGCAATCTGCACGGTGTTCCAAAATCCCATTTACTTAACACACCAATGATTGGTTATTGAAACCTAACAGCCATCTCAGCAAACATCCCGGCAAACATCCCGGTCAACATCCCGGTCAACATCCCGGTCAACAGAAGCGAACCGTGCCAGAACGACTGTCGACAATCGATTCACTTCGTTTTTTGTCCCATTCTTTCAACAAGAAAAATATCGCTCAACAACGTCGCGGCCAACCTACTGCTTCTTCGTCACCACCAACTCATCATCAAGCTGCAACTCGCCGCTAATCAACTCACTCCATTTGCTATCCCGCAGCCCGATCGTCACGGGCACAGCGCGCAATTTGGGTGATTCCCAAACCCAGACATATCGCTGCGAACGTTTGGCGGCCAACGCTGCCTTTTCCTCAGCTGACTCCTCCACCACCAGATCATCCTCGTTCTCATTAACAACACCCAACACCAAATACTTATCCTCTTCACGCACGTGTTGAACTTCCGGAAAAAATCGCAAGGCGGCGTTGGGAATACGCAGACATTCATCGCGTTTTCCCGTTTGAAACGAGAGACTTGCGGTCATCCCGGGCATTAATTTCTGATCGGTGTTCTTGGTTGAGACGATCACGGGATAGGTGACAACATTTTGCATGACTACCGGACTCATTCGGATCTGCACAATCTGACCGGTGAAGAGATCGTCGGGATAGGCGTCCACCGAAAAAAGAACTGGCTGCGATTTTTCAGACGCCTGGCGTATCAATCCAATATCCGCCTCGTCAACCGATGCGAATAAATGCATCTCTTCGCGCAGGTCAGGTGCAACCACAAATAATTCCGGCGTCTGAAATTGAGCCGCTAATGTTTGCCCGGGTTCAATTTTTCGATCGATCACGACCCCGTCCACCGGTGAAACAATTCGAGTGTATGCAAGATTTGCTTCTGAGTTCAACAACCCAGCTTCGGCTTGATCGACACCCGCGACCGCGATTTTCACCTGCGCTTCGAGTGACTCCACCTTGAAACGAAACTGATCCAATTCAACCTGAGAAACAAATCCCTCTCCTTGATCCCGCAACCGATTTGTTCGATCCAGATCAAGCTTCGCCAACGCAAGGTCTGACTCAACCCGCTTAACCTCGGCTTGGCGAATTCCCAACACTGCTCGATCCTGAGCAACCGCAGCTTCGAAAAGCCGCGGGTCAATCTCGGCCATCAACTGACCCTTTTCAACCGTATCGTTGAAATCAACATGCAACTCCTGGATCGGTCCGGAAACAAACGTTCCAACCGAGACGGAAAGAACCGGCTTCACTTCGCCGGTGGAATTGACAACCGAAACCAATGAACCTCGGGTTACTTTCGCGGTTCTGAATGATGGTATCTGCCGCTTTTCCCAAACCTCGCGTCCCTTCATGACACCGAAGCCAATGGCTGCCACGAAAACAAGCAGAATGAGAATTCGAACCAGATAACGCATGAATCAATCGATCAACAAGAGAAAAATACGACGCGGGAAGCACAGAGATCACCCGCAGAGTCTAACCCAGAGTCCGCAAGTGTTGCGACTGGCGACTGACACCGAAGGGGAATAGTTGGCAAAAACCCTATGACCACTGGTGACTGCCAGCGACACCCAACGCCAGAAGAACAGAGAAACGCACCAGGATCCCTCCGTAGACCAGGATCCCTCCGTAGACCAAGATCCCTCCGTAGAACAGGATTCCTCGAAAAACGGGTGGCCCAGTAAAGACCGTGGCATCAAACCAACCTGCGTCTACCTTTGGCACCAGCCGACATCCATCCAATCACCCTCCGCCACGTTTCGCGCCCTTTCGATACTTGTTGGGATTATCTGCCTTGCCGGTGATCTCGTAAAGAAAACGACTGGGAGTGGTGGGACGGGGCTTGCCCCATTTTCGTCGAGTCAACGCAAGGGACAATGTCAGGATTTCTTGCGCTCGCGTGATCCCCACGTAACACAACCTCCTCTCTTCAGCGATGTCGTTCTCGTCCCCACTTTTGACACTTCGGCTGTGAGGAAGAATCCCATCCTCAAGCCCCACCATGAAAACGTGAGGAAACTCGAGCCCCTTTGCCGCGTGCATGGTCAACAACCAAACCGCGTTCTGCTTGGCAAGCTTATCCTTCTCATTACCCATCTCACGTCCAGCGAGAGCGATCTCTGATAAAAACCCCGTGAGGTCAGGTTTCGCAGCCCCATCCTCATAAGCTCCGATTGCGTTCACCATTTCCTCGAGCGAATTCATCCGAGCCTCACGTTCCTCTGTCTTCTCGTACGTTCGGCTGATCTCCTCCGCATAGGCTGTCCGTTCAATCAGAGTGCGCATCGCGTCGGTCAATGATTCATGATCGGCTCGCTGACGAACCGACATCGCTATCTCCGATAAATGGTCAATCCCGCGACGGGCAACCGTCGGTAAATCTGCTATCGCGGCCGAATCCTGCATCACCTCCCAAACAGGCACCCCTCGCTCCACCGCGCGTCCCACCAACGTCTTGATTGTCTTACTACCGAGACCACGTGGGGGTGTATTGATCACGCGAAGCAAAGAAACCTCATCAGCTGGCTGTTCAATCCATTTCAGATACGCAATCAAATCACGTATCTCTTTACGATCAAAGAATGACTGACTGCCGAGCATCACATAGGGAATTTTTGCTTTACGAAGCTCAGTTTCAAAAAGACGTGGTTGCTCATTGGTGCGAAACAGGATCGCCACATCACGAGGCTGAACATGTTCGTTATCGATCAGATGTGTGATTTGAGCGACAACACTTTTTGACTCGGTGATTTCGTCCTTGTACTGCTCGATACGAGGACGTTTTCCGGTGGGACGACTCGCGATCAAACGCTTGTCATGCCTAACGGTGTTGTAGGAAATCAACCGATTGGCCATTTCCAGAATTGCTGCCGTGCTTCGATAATTGTCTTGGAGATAGACCACCTTGGCATCGGGCCAATCGTTTTTAAAGTTCAAGATGTGCGTCACATCCGCTCCGCGCCAAGCGTAGATCGATTGGTCATCATCCCCAACCACGCAGAAGTTCCGATGCTTCTCGGTTAAATGACGCGTAATACGATACTGACTACCATTGGTATCCTGATATTCATCGACCAAAACATGATCGTACTTCGATGCCTCCTCGTCACGGATCTCCGGGTGCTCTTCAAATAAGATCTCGGTCTGCAACAACAAATCATCAAAATCCATTGCTCCCTGGATTTTCAACGCGGCCTGATAACGACGATAGGCGGCAGCAGCAAAGTGCTCGCGATCAGTCCCCGCTAAGTAAACGGATTGATCCGGAAGAACGGATTCATTTTTCCAACCGCTGATGATCGTCAACATGTCGCTGGGACGCAACGCGGTGCCAGGTAAACGTAATTCTCGAAGCACTGACCTGGCCAACGATTCTTGATCACTCCGATCGTAGATGGAAAATTTCTTGGGAAAACCCAACGCTCTCGCGTGCTGTCTCAATATTCGCACACACTGCGAGTGAAAGGTGCTGATGGTAGGCTTCGGTGAATCATCCTTGTCTTTTTTTGTTGATCGCTTGGGACGAATCAAGTCACCAACTCGCTCCTGCATTTCTCCAGCTGCTTTGTTGGTGAAAGTCACCGCGAGGATGCGACTGGGGTCGATTCCATTGCGAATAAGATTGGCAATTCGAAAAGTCACCACCCGGGTCTTTCCAGTACCAGCCCCCGCGAGAACCAAAAGTGGTCCTCGGAGGGTCGCCACCGCATCAGCCTGCGGCCCGTTCAATCCGTGAGTTGCGTTCAAATCCGTTTGTCACTGATAAAATTCGAAAAATAAAAAACGTGGCGATTCAACCAATCAACCAATCAACCAATCAACACTCACCCCGGAAAACCTGACAGCCTGATAACCCAGACTTCTTTTCTGTGACCCACGACGAAACCAAAAGGCGATCTTGCCAACAGATGCCCCGAATGTTCCCCCGCTGTGGAATCATCAAGCAAGGATAGAGAAACCATTAACGAAAGCATGAAGGAAGATCATTCGGGAAATCCGAGTGCATCTCGTCTAATGAATTCCCAAGCCAAATCCGGGAGTGAAGCCACAGCCATTGATCGGCGGAGCACAAGGCTTGTCGTGAAAGTCAATTTCGGACCCACGCCAGCAAAGGGAATCAAAAAGCGTTTTATCTCGCAGCAAACTTTGCACGAGCAACAGGACGCAGATGCCTGCCAAACACCGATCAAGTCTGCTCTCTCCCCTGCGTTACCCAACCAAATTCAGCCAGCGGTAACGCTGTGCAACACAATGATGCCCGACACAATAATGCCCGACACAATAATGCCCGACACAGTAATGCCCGACACAGTAATGCCCGACACAGTAATGCCTGACACAACGCTGATCCATTCAACGATGTCCACTTCAACATTGCCGAAATGGCCACCAACACGAACGCGAGTCGATGCGAAGCCAACTCCACTTCAACAGATTACCTCAGGTCGTCGCGATCAACGAGTGGGTTTGCGGATCCAACACCAATCAAAACCAATAAGCCTTGCTGTGGTTGATTTCGGGGCACCGCAGTTTGATCAAAAGGAATTCCGTAGCAAGCATAATTTCCCGTGGCTGAATCCATGACATACAACACGGTGCCGGCCGCAGGACGATTGCTGGCGCGAGGGAACTGGGTTCGGCCTGTCACCATGATGTACTTGCCACCCTTACCACCGGAGCCGAGTGTTTCGGCCACGTTCGTGGTGAACCGAGCCATGAATTGGCCACTGCGAGGGTAAATGACCGAACACTGAAGCAAACCAGAATTATGATCCAGAACGAACAGTCCCTCCGATTCATCACTGACGTTACCAGTCGCCATTGAAAACTTTTCACTCGTCACCGCAGCGGTCGCATTAATCAATGGCAGTGAATCGATCAAAGCCTGCGTTTGGGTCGAGGCATCGGGCGAGGCCGATTGTTGCCCCGCCCAGAAACAAAACGTTCCCAGGCCAACCAACGACAACACCAGAAAGAGTGAAGTCAATTTTTTTGAAGCTGCGAAGCAACTTGACAGGCCACAGCAGGCGGGTCGAGCTTCTGATTCTTGTAAAGAAGGAAGTTCAGATGAATTGGACATCACTTGGCGACTCCTCGCGGCGACTGTTGTTCAAAATGTTTTAAAGACAAAGAGATCAAGACGACTTGACTCCACCAGACCCAAACGGCTCGGATCCTCAACTAACGACCCGAAGGCTATTGATCGGTGAATTGATTTCAATCCCTCCCCAAAAGACCCTGCCGCCACCCCCTGCCTTTGCTCCAAAAAGATGCTCGCAGTTGGCTAAAGCGGTGAGCTACCGAATAAGCGAATCCTCTGGATCCAACAATATGGACGAGGCTTCCTCCAGCGGCTTAACGCGAATCTCTCATAAGAACCCCAGTCTACCGTTTTCCCTGACAAAAAAGCGATGCGAGTTAATGGGTCGTCACGTTTCGATCGATTCAGATCCCTTTTCCTCTCGAATCGCCCGGTTGGACAGCCGAAATCGGTCGTTTGTAATTTGACCGACCAAATCCTTTGACTGAGCGGCAAAGAGCGGATTCGCTGAAAATAAGGGGGTAGAAGGAACGGTCAAAGTTTCATCACCCTTGATAAAAGCAACGTCTCTCGATCCTTGGTCCATCTTAAGCCGATGGTCAATTTCATTAGCCCCCCTAAACCACCCAAAGTTTTTCGGCGGCATGCAACGAATGAGAAATTCTTCGAAAAACCTCGAGTGATTACCTTTCATCAATTGCTTGCTCACTTGCTCGTTAACGGCAGAGTCATTGCGAGAATCACCCGACCATCTGGCCTTAGTCAATCCCACCCAATCTGACAGCATCGCGGCAAAATCACGATCTGATCCAAAAACGTGGGAACCAAGTGCATGAAATCATCGGATGTCGCCGAGGAATCGCCGAGAACAACGCAAAAAGTATTTGGTCCCAAAACAGGGATGGTGGGTTTCGCTGCAATCTCATGCAACAAATCAGGCGACAGCTGGCAGGCAAAACGGTCATTTGCTCAGTAGATCACTAGGTTTTCTCAGCGAGGTAATTGTAAGGCCGTGATTTGACCCTTAGGATTTCCGTCAGTTTGACGTCCACACACTCTTTTTTGCAATTTGTTAGTCAGTCGCCAGAGGTGAAGAAAAAATCATGGGTATTAACGCACCACTCGATCGAAAATTCCGAATGGCCTTGGTTGGCGGGGGCGCGGGCTCCTTCATTGGACGCGTTCACTCCGTTGCCGCCTGCCTTGACAATCGCGCCGTTTTGACAGCAGGGGCGCTCTCAAGCAACCCCGAGCGAGCGAAGGCGTCGGCAGTGGACTATGACATTCATGAATCTCGTGCTTACGGCAGTTATCAAGAACTTCTTGATGAAGAGACCAAACTGCCTGCTGAGGAGAGAATTGATTTCGTAAGTGTGGCGACACCCAACCACATGCACTTTGAGGTCGCCGATGCCGCGGTGAAATCCGGTTTTAACGTCGTCTGCGACAAACCACTCACCTTCGACCTTGCGCAAGCGGAATCACTGCTGCAAACGGTTGAAGGAAGCGATGTGGTTTTCGCCGTCACGCACAACTACTCGGGATACCCTTTGGTTCGCCAGGCAAGGGAAATGATTCTTGGAGGTGAATTGGGTGAGATCAACGCAATTCGCTCACAATACATTCAAGGCTGGCTTCGAACTCCGCTTGAAAATGACGAACAAAAACAAGCGTCTTGGCGAACGGACCCTGCAAAAAGTGGTGCCGCGGGTGCCTTTGGTGACATCGCGACTCACGCTTACAACCTGGGTCGATACATGACCGGAGTGCTTCCAGGTGAAGTCAGCTGCAGCTTAAAAACTTTTGTTGAGGGTCGAAGACTCGACGATTACGGAACCGCAGTCATTCGATATGACAATGGAGCTTTGGGAACCGTCACCGCCTCACAGATTAGTCACGGCAGGGAAAACGACCTTGAGATCGAAATTGACGGCACAAAAGGATCTCTGCGTTGGCGACAAGAAAATCCCAATGAATTGATCTATCGCCAAAATGGCAAGGCGCACCAGATCTACACTCGCGACCCCAACGCGCCTTTCATGAATGGCTTGGGTGCTGGGGCTTGCCGATTGCCGTCCGGGCACCCCGAGGCATTCTTTGAAGCCTTCGCGAATGTCTACACCGCAGCGTTCGATGACATGGCCCGTCGCGCTTCCGGTGAATCCATTGAGCGGCGAGACACGCTTTACCCGAATATCTATGACGGGGTTGAAGGCATGTTCTTCATCCAACAATGCGTTAACAGCAGTCAGCAAGACGCAGCATGGCTGCCGCTCAAGCATCCCGCCGCACGCGTCTAAGCAAGGCTGCGAATTTTTGATTGGTCATCCAAGTGGCATCACTCAGGTTGGGTGGTGCCACATTTTTGATTCAATCAACAACACCCGCCGGATGTCCCTGAATTTTCCCCAATCCAGAATCGACTTCAATCCTTGTCTGCCCTGCACGACTGACACCCGCTCACGCCATGCACTTCGCCCCCAACGCGTTCTCTCATTCCGACCGCTGATTCGGCTAAAATGAGGACAAAGCCGGCGGCATACTCGCCTACGACTTTCCTTGAAAACATCCAGACTGCGAATGATCTTCGTCAGCGAAACGATGAAGCACCAGTGGTTCCAATCGGCCATTGCAACCCTCGTGATCTAAACAGGGTAAACTTGTCACTTGAGCGTCCCGAATCGCTCACACAATCCAACTCGCCTGAAACAAGCCCGTCTATCCAAAACGCTTATTCTCGATGGAGAGATTCATGAAAAGATCGATCGCCCTATTTTCATTGCTTTGCTGCTGGATCACCTCCCCGCTGGTCGGGCAAGAATTCAAACCCCTCGCCGAGGACATCCAAGCGGCTATCACTGAGGCGGTACCGAGCAACTCAACGGCCAAGCCCAAACAAGCTCGGCGAATTCTCGTTTTCTGGAAATGTGGCGGATTTGTTCATAATTCTATCCCGCATGGTAATTTTGCCGTTCAGGAAATGGGATCGAAAACGGGAGCTTTCGAGATCGACTTGGCAAACTCCTACGACGTCTTCACCAAGGACAATCTGTCAAAATATGATGCGGTCCTGCTCAACAACACGACGCACATGCAGTTCCCTGAACCCGAGCAACTTAACGCATTCCTTGATTTCGTATCTGAAGGAAACGGACTCATCGGCTTTCATGCTGCAAGCGATAATTTCGGCCGACATCCCGAAGCCCGAGCTTTAGTCGGAGGTCAATTTAATGGGCATCCTTGGGGTGGCGGTGGAACATGGGCTTTCAAGTTAAATGACGCCAAACACACCCTCAACCGAGTCTTTGAGGGTAAAGGTTTTTGGCACATGGACGAAATCTATCAGTACAAACCCGAGACTTACGTTGGCCCCGAAACACTACGTGTTCTTGTCAGCCTGGACATGAACCAGAAAACCGTTTCTGAGCGGATCCAGGATGGCCCTCGTGAGGTACCCGTCTCGTGGGTGCGACGTGCTGATAAAGGACGTGTTTTTTACACGAACTTTGGTCATCGCCAAGAAACCTTTCGCAATCCTGCCATCCTCAGCCACATGCTCGACGGTATCCAGTATGCGTTGGGCGACCTGAAAGCCGACGACACGGCGACCGCCAAAATGGACAACCTGAGTGCCGCGCTCGCTCCCGAAAAAAAATAGTCCAGACCATTGAACAAGTGACTTCACCTCAGGCTCAAGAAATCCAGCGATCGCCCGAAGTCCAGTAGCAGAAATCCAGCATTCAATCCGCTCGCAACCTCGACGGGCGGATTGGCGTTGCAACCTCACCGCAACACAACCCAGCTTGCCCAACGCGAGAGGGCGAGGTGAACAGTCAGGTGCATCTGATCCTGTTCATTACTGAATGAACTGTCGGTACAACTCATTGGGTTTGATTGAAGACACCTCGGACTCTCCATCGAATCAGTTTCGCAAAGAGGACGCTGCAACCGCTTCCTTTTTCTCCACCGACTGTCATCCCCGTTGCTCGTCGAGTACCTTCGCGCTAGTTGCCTTGATCCACCCACAGTGGATAATTCTTCAGTAGGAATGATCCGTGGTTGATAAATCAAAAAAAGCGTGAACCCCCTGTAGTCGGGCAAGCTGGAAATCAATTACGAAAGAGCCGACGTTAAAACACCAACCAACACAAAACTTCGAATCCAGTCAACAATCGGCTCCAGCAGCAACAAGCCAGATTCAGAGAGCCGAAACCGTTGTGAACAAAGCTTTCCCACGAACGTCAATGCAAAAAAACGCGAAAATCATGGCGTTACCGGTTAGCATCGAATCAATAGCAACTTCCACCCTTGGATTCTTTCCGGCTATTTCCACGGCCGGTGATCCTCAACCCCACCCCGAATCCGAAGCGTCATCTAATGCTCGTATGTAAAACACTGGCATCCCACCACTAACCTCGCCATAATACTCCGTTCCTGAAAACGTGGCCCTTTCCTTTCTCCCACCATTTACAACAAGATGCCCAAATTAAATCGCCGACAATTTTCGTCCATCGCAGCAACGTCATTGATGGCTGGCTCCGCTGTGAAGAACACACAAGCCCAAAGCCCTAACGAGCAACTTGGGGTTTGCATTGCCGGACTCAACGGTCGGGGTGGCGAACATATCCGTGGATTTGACAAAGATCCTCGAACCACCATTCGCGCCATTGTCGACATTGATGAGGAAGTGGGTAATCGACGAGCCGATCAGATCGCCAAGTTACAGGGCAAACGTCCAGAACTGTTCACCGATGTTCGCAGAGCTCTTGATACCGACGGTGTCGACATCCTTTCCGTTGCTACTCCCAATCACTGGCATGCATTGATGGGGGTTTGGGCGATGCAAGCGGGCAAAGACGTCTACGTCGAAAAACCCATTAGCCACAACATCCATGAAGGTCGTGCGCTTGTTGAGGCAGCGGCCCGTTACGGCCGGATGTTCCAAACTGGAACCCAGTGCCGAAGCAGTCAAGCGGTGAAGGATGCAATGCAACACATCGCAGATGGAGGAATCGGCGAGTGCAACTTTGCAAGAGGCTTGTGCTACAAACGCCGAAAGTCGATCGGAGCCTTGGGAAACTATGACATCCCGGGAAATGTCAATTTTGACTTATGGAGCGGACCTGCGAGTTTGACCGACCCCAAACTGACGCGTCAAAGGTTTCATTATGACTGGCACTGGCAGCGTCACTATGGCAACGGCGACCTGGGCAACCAAGGCCCTCACCAAACTGACGTTGCACGATGGGGATTGGGGGTCAATCGCCACCCCAACTCCATCATTAGCTACGGTGGTCGACTCGGTTACAAGGCAGAACGCAAAGATGAAAGCTATGTGGACGCCGGAGACACCGCCAACACTGAAGTTTCGATCTATGACTATGGCGATAAATGTATCGTCTTCGAAACTCGTGGCCTCGACATTTCGACCTCCAGCGGCAAAGAAGTCGAAGCCATGTTTGGCAGTGGTGGCGGAAATAAAATCGGCGTAATCTTTTACGGCAGTGAAGGTTACGTGGCGCAGGTGCGTTACGACTACTGCAAAGCATTCGACAAGGATTTCAACACTGTCAAGGAATTCAAGTCCGGCGGTGTCGGTGACGCCCACTTTGCGAACTTCATTGACGCTTGCATCACCAGAGAATACGGTTCCCTGAATGCTGATGCGATGACTGGTCATCTCTCCGCGGGCGTCAGCCATCTGGGCAACATTTCGTACTACTTGGGTGAGCAGAATCACGCATCAACGGAAGAGATTGAATCGGCAATTTCCAAGGTTAAAAGCCTCGATAATAACGTTGTGACTCTACAACGCACCGTCGAACACCTGCGAGCTAATCGTGTTGACCTCGACAAAACTCCGCTCTCACTGGGGCCAATGCTGCAGTTCGATAACGAGACAGAAAAATTCACAAACAACGATGCGGCTAACGAACTGCTCGCTCGTGACTACCGTGATGGTTTCGTTGTACCCGCTGGCGACAAAGTCTAAAACGTCTCCTCACCGTCCATCGCCTTCGGCGAGGCTTCGATAGTTCGAAGCCTCGCTTTTTTGTTGACTCGCCCGCCGATTGAAAAACGTCTGCCCTAAAAGCAGATCGCGTCCAACCTCATGACCTCCACCCAGGTCATACCCGTGGTGCCTTGCGAATCAGATCCTTTCGATGGCAGGCAAATCAAAAAACAAACCCTTGGGATCAACAGCAATTCCAAACCACCGTTATTCAACGACAAAAAACTTATGACTCACCCCATCCAACTCGCCGCAATCCTCTTTGCAGTGGTTTTCTCAGGAGGCTTGAAGCGAGACACCTTCGACCAAATCCTTGTGAAGACGCAACAAAGAAATACATACTAATCGCGAAAGCAGCGTGCCTTCATATTGAGAACCAGACGCCTTGAGCGGTTGATTATGATTGCTATCCGCCAGATGCGCAGCATGAACCATGGAGTCGAAACTTGCATTCTGTCAGCGCAATCCAATGCGGATCGGCACTTCACTCCAACCGCTTTTTATCGAGGCAACACGGTCTATGGCTGAACAGTCGAAATGCCCCTCGTGCTTGCCTTGAACCATGGAACCATCGCTGGCACCTTACTTGACGATGGAACGGTTTACTCAGAATAGAAGCAATTAATTCTTGCAGTCTGCTCTGCAACCAATTTCGGAAAAGTTGTGCCGGTTTCGTGGACAAGTCCCTGATCATTCTTGTTCGATACGATCGTGGACACTGGTAGAAACCAGGAAGACGCGTCTGAATTGAAGCAGAGCAAGTGGGTGAGTTCACCTGCTTCGCAAGACGGTCTAGCGAGTGTGGGCTGGTCAGAACGGACAGACACTCGAAGCCTCTGCTGGCAAAGAATCCCTGCAAAGAATTCAAAATCACTTTTTCAGGAAACGCGAAAGGATGCGTGTCGGTGAATCAGGTGCTAAACTCAGAGGGTCAACACGGTGCACTGGAGTTTCCGATCAGGCCGACTGCTAACTCAACTTCGCTGTCGGCAGCCCACTGATCGTGGATGTTATGCAACGACCTTAGCCAAAAGTGTTCTTCATGAAGCGACTTGCCTTCCTCTTGCTAGTGTGCGTCGCATTATCGCTGCTCGGGTGGGCTTTCTCCACGAATGGCAAGGAAGGCCTGCTTATTTTTTTTCTTGGAGCTGCGACACTTCTTTGCACGCTTGCTGTGGGTGGATTTCGGCTTATCGGATCGGCGCATGGCAAGCCTAGGCCACTGGTGACGAATCATTATGCGATGGTCGGTGCAGTCATTGGCTTGTTCCTCGGGGGGCTTGTCGGGGTGAGGAGTGGTTTTGGCCGCTTCATGATTTCCATCTTCAATCCCGATTTACCGGAGCGAGATTTCGGACTCGAATTCGGGGCGATTGGCGGCGGCCTAGTCGGTGCTTTTCTTGTCGCATTACTCGGTGGCATCTTGCAGATTGTGATTGCCCGATCAGAAAAGGGGGTGACTGCTGCCGATTCCGGGGATGAAGGCTCGCGTGGAGACATCGCCTAACCGTCGCATTCATCGTAGCTGTGCTGGCGGATGCTTTTGGAAATCAATGCTAATCGCAGCCACCAGGCAATGCTGTTCTTGATCTGATGTGATTAAACGTGATCGCTAAGCACGAGGAGACATCCAGCGGTATAGGATTTTTTGACTCACTGCCACTTACGAATCGGCACCGTTACCACAGACTTGTTCGCCAATCTTTTTGCATCAGCCTTCCGACACTATGGCACATTCGCATGCACAGCCAGATCACACCGACGCCCTCAGCTACAACGTGATCAATCGCGGCTATCGACAGGCCAGCCAAGGCTAAAAAGGTTTGCCTGCAAGCCATCCAAGATCCTGTCAAGCAGCAAGGTGATATTATCCGGGAGTGACTCGAAGCACAAAAGGCAAAGGAATCCGGCATGCTCGACGCGAGGGATGCCAAGATTATCTGATTCTGGTCGTCAACGAGTCTGCTTCAGCAGTTATGAGCCCCCTTTGCCAAGCGTGCTACGAAGATAGACACGAACGATAAGGAGCCTGTCAGGTTAATAGCTGCGAAGCTTCTTATCTTTAGTCAGAGAGGTGATCAGAACCATTCCAAAACACTTCGGTGCAGTGCGATTGGCAAGTCCGCGCAGGCCGGCGGCAGCCAAAGATCAAGAAGTCAGAGGAAGCGGTCGCTGCTCCAACGCCTTGTGCCACGATTCGAACTCACCCTCCAGATTAATGCCACCGGAACGATTCAAAATGATCCATGGCCGAGCAGTTCGAATAACACCTCGCTCCAGAAAATCGCCAAACAGCCGCAACCTCAGTTCCTCGCCCGATGACATACTAGTCGTGGCAGGTCCATCTCGTTGGTCCAACAAGATCGCCGCCAGGCTGTTTTCGGAGCGAATGAAATTGACAGAGGCTGCGCCCGAATGATCACCCTGAACACTCGACCTCCAATTCGATTCCGACACCGTGAAGTCTGCTGAGACTACCTCCGAATCCCCAAACGCTTGAAGGTCCAGCATTGGGTGCGTATCGAGTAAATCTGTCTGGATCGAAACCGTGAATTCCAAAACCAAAAGTTCTGCGGTAACCTGCATCGGCTGCAACGAAAAACGCATCGCATAACGCCGATCACCCTGAGGGTAATTGAGGAACAGACGATCGCCTCGGAGATACTGTTCGCTGACCACTGGTAATGGCAGGTCATCCACTGGAGCAATGGAAAGCGGCAGACCTTCCGCTTGCGATTCCGACGCATGTTGGGTGCCGAGTTGAATCCCCCGCTCACCGCCACGCAATTCAAAATGCCAAACAGTGTCGGAGTTTTTCCAACTCGCCACACCAAGTTGATCAGTGTTCCACATCAATCTTTGCCCAACGGTGCATAAAAAAGTCGAACCCAAAACAAAACCGATCGGCGAAACAACCGACCGGTTCTCTTTTTCTCACAGCGTAAATGAACCCCTGAACAATTCAGGCGGAACAATTCAGGAAGAACGATTCACTCGGAACAACTCACGCCGACGTCAAAATCGAGTTCAGGCATTACCCGTCACAGCGTACTCTGCCAAGCGACCGAGATTCCGCTCAAGCAATTCTTCAACGGGCTTTTCACACCGCGGCTTTGAAATATTTCAGGGTACGTATTTGCAGCCTGCTTACCTCAGCGCGAACCTACTCAGAGTACTCTGCGTTAAAGAAGTCCTTACTGCCTTCGACATCCGGATTGATACTCCTTGCACCCTCTTGCCAGTTGGCAGGGCAGACTTCACCGTTTTGCTCAAAATGCTGCAGGGCTTTCACCGTACGCAGGGCCTCATCAACACTTCGTCCGAGAGGCAGGTCGTTGACCACCTGGTGGCGAACCACTCCCTCACGATCAATCAGGAACAAGCCACGAAGCGCGATTCCACCGTCAAGTAAAACGTCGTAATCGCGGCAGATCTGCTTGTTCAAATCAGCAATCAATGGGTAATCGGTCGCTCCAATGCCACCCTGATTACGAGGCGTCTGCGTCCAAGCAAGGTGAGTGAAGTGACTATCGATGGAAACACCCAAAATCTGAACGCCCAAGTCCGCGAACTCTTTAGCACGGTCACTGAAGGCAATGATTTCCGTTGGGCAAACAAACGTGAAGTCGAGAGGCCAGAAAAACAGCAAAACATACTTGCCTTCGTAGTCACTCAACGACACGTCTTTAAACTGACCGTCTGGCATGACTGCTTGTGCTGAGAACGCAGGGGCCTTTTGGGTGACCAAAACACTCATGGAAAACTCTTACTTTCTTTTCGAGGTGGAGATAAATCGGACCGTGAAAAACCGGGTGAAACGTTCACGATCCGTAGAATTGAGTCTTGAGAGGACCACTATTGAAAGAACCGTCGAGTTCGACAACCGGGGGCACAGGATTTCAACTGCTCCTCCGGAGGCCGTCAAACAGACTGATAAGCGAAACTGCCCCGAAAACGATTCGATTCTGAACTATTCGATCCTTGCATTGGTGTCGATTTTTTTGCCTTGCCAATAAAAGCCATCCACTCGCTGCTCCAAGATCCGAGCACCGCTTCCCTTTGCCAACGGCTTCTCATCTTTTGGCAACCATGCCGCTAATCGCTGTGACACCTGTCGATGCACTGGGGTGACTTGATTTCCAAAAAGCAGGTTCTTGGCTTCATTCGGATCCGAGTCTCGGTCATAAAGCTCCTCGCTTCCGTCGGCATAACGAATGTATCGCCAGCGTTCATCACAAACGGAATGATTACCAGCGTTGTGGGTACAGATTGCTGGGCGTTCCCGAGAGGCCGAGGGTTGCTGAAGTTGCGGCTTCAGACTAATTCCCTCCATCCCTTTTGGCTCGGGAAGCTGAGCCAACTGGGCCAGGGTCGGGTACAGGTCAAGCAACTCGACTGCTTGTTGGCACTGTTCATTGGCCGCGATTCCAGGCCCGGCAAAGATCAACGGAACACGTGTTGACCGGGCCCAGAGCGAATTTTTTCCGGAGATCGATTTTTCGCCCAAGTGGTAACCGTGATCACTCCAAAGAACCACGATGGTGTTATCGCGATGCGGTGAATTCTCCAAAGCATCCAAGACTCGGCCAACCTGACTATCCACAAAACTAACACAGGCAAGGTAAGATTGGACCAACGGAACCAATTGATCATTCTCCCTCAGCCAACTCGTTCGAGGTTCCGGCAAGTCCCAATGGATAAACCATGATGAATCGGGAGTGTCATCACGATCACCTTTCAAAATCGGCGGCATCTTCATGGTCTCAATCGGGTAGAGATCAAACCATTTCTGAGTTGCATAACAAGGAACGTGGGGAAGAAAAAAACCACAGGAAAGGAAAAATGGCTGATCGCTGGGCATCGACTCTAACTCCTCAACCGCCCAGGACGCAACCTTCCAATCACCCTTGTCCTCGTCTCGATGTGGGAACGTGCCCCAATCCATCAAAGCATGATTCCCACCAGGCGTTGGAGGAATCAACTTCTTCTCAGGCTTTGCTCCAACCCCGCTGGCAGGTCCCCAAACATCCGCTTCTATCGCTTTGCGAAATCCATTTCTACCGTGGTAAATTTTTCCTCCGATGAGTGTTCGGTAGCCATGCTCGCTGAAGTACTGCGGCATCGTGACCAAAGACGACAGTTCAGGAACATTCCGTATCCACGGTGCAAGTCCATAGACCCCGGTTGAGGTTGGTCGCTTTCCAGTCATCAGAGACGTTCGGCTGGGATTACAAAGAGGTGCTTGGCAATGAGCATTGGTGAACGTAATGCCTCGCCCAGCCAAACGACTCATCGCAGGTGTTTTCACATCGGGATGCCCCCCTAACGGCTCCACCCAGTCATTGAGATCGTCAATTGCGATCATCAAGATATTTGGCCGACGCGTGTTCTGAGCCGACTCGCTTACAAGCTCTTTTGTTTGACCGTTCGTCTTTCCAGGCAAGAAAAGCAGAAAACAACCAGCGACGATCGAAAAGCAAAGGCGGCACGAAAAGCATGAAGTCATTTTCAAGAAACTATCCAAGCAGGTGTTCAAGCGACAACTCAGTAATAACCGAGCAGCAAGAAGCCATCGGAAGCTTCTCTGGACGTGCATTGTATCTAAATTAATGAGGGCGAGCACCGATCAGAAAACAGATTTTCATCGACGCAATGACGTTCTCGATCAATCGAGATGACACAGTGGAATCAGACGCGACTTTTTCTCAGTCACCAATCTTTGCACTGCTGGGACCTTGCCCCACTCAACGCTGGCAACACTGCAAGCGATACCGTTGCACTGGCCGGACGCATCACACCTGCGAGACACCGTCGTCCTCAATCGAAAAAGTCTGCTTGTTGACGGGATCGCATCCTCGCAAGTTGCATTGAGAGGTGAATTAACGCTCCATCGCTGACAAGCCCGTACTCACCACCGCTTAATCGACCAAGTCATCGAGAACGCCGCGTGATCAGATCGCCCGACAGCAACACTGGCCAACGTCAAACACTGGCCAACGTCCCATACTGGTCAACTCAACGACGGCCTCAGCCTGCAATCAACCTGATCAACTATTCGGACGTTTTTTCAGACGCATTGGACGCATCCGGTTGGCTGACGCGTTTGGCCACAAACTGAAGCGAAGCGCTGTTCATGCAATATCGCTTGCCCGTCGGCTTGGGACCATCGTTAAACACATGCCCCAAATGCGCTTCACAACGAGCACAATGAACTTCCGTCCTGGGATAAATCAGCAGGTAGTCGGTGGTCGTCGCAACACTTTTCTTTCCAATAGGAGAAAAGAAACTAGGCCAACCGGTTCCCGATTTAAATTTTGTCTCGCTGTCGAATAACGGCAAAGCACAGACAACGCAACGATAGACCCCAACGCTTTTGTTGTTCCAGTAACGGTTTTTGAATGCCGGTTCAGTCGCCGCGTTCTGAGTCACATCAAATTGCATCCGGGTCAGGGTACGCTGCAATTCACGCTTCGACTTGGGTTTGTATTCAGGAACCTTGCTTTCGCCAGAGGCCTGCGTGGTGGCGTTTACCTTGCCTTGATCTTGCCCGATCAGATTTGCACTCGGAGTGACCAGGACCGCGATTGAAATCACGAACAGCAACACCAAGCCTTTCTCGTTCGCTTGCAACAAAGCTACTTTTATCAACTGCATGACAGATATCCTCCAAGTTTGAGTCACCTACAGTATGCTCCCATTGGCAAGTGCCTCGCAAGGGAAAGCGGTGTTTGACGGGAAAAATTCAACACCTCGGTTGCCCGCCCCGTCCCCGATTCACTCGAACCAAATGATGAGGCACGAAAGGTAAAATGACTGCAACCGAACGAAGCAATCATCCAACGTACAATTCGCGAAACGTCTGAACATCGCATCCCCCGGTCACAACGGGACATTTCAGATTGTTTTCACGCCGGCCCAAGGCCTGCCAATCCCTGCCTTTTCGAAGGGAATTGGGAATCCTGCCGGGGACAGCCCAGCTGAAATGAGTCGTTTTTTTGCCAATTAGCTCTCAGCCTTTCAAATTTACGATTTTTTGAAATCCAGGCTTTCATCGAATTCAGGAACCGGTTGGAGTGGAACCTGCTGGAGTGCAGGATTGCATTTCGGGCAGTCCCGGCGATTTCGTCTAATCCAAAGAACGCATGGCCTCATCGGTTTCGCGGGTAATTTGAGATTCAGGTAAGATTGTCCCACGTTCGCACGACCGATGCCGCAAGCCACCCTCATCAAGCCTATCCATGCGTGTTCAGCTATCGAAACTTGGCGTCAGCATCGACCAACGGCAGATTCTCACGGACCTTGATTTTGAGGCTCAGGAAAACGAGTACATGGTCATTCTTGGCAGCAGTGGGAGCGGCAAGACCACGGCACTGCGAGTGATTGCCGGACTTCAAAAACCAAACATCGGTGAGGTCCGAATCGATGGAAAATTAATGAATGGCACGGCACCGAGAAACCGAAATGTCTCCATGGTTTTTCAAAAAGATGCTCTCTTTCCGCATTTGCGATTGATTGACGCCCTTCGGCAGGGCCAGCCCTCAGGAATTACAGCTGCCGATGCCTCCCGACAGCTTCGACAAGTGACGAAACTTACCCGAATTGATGGACTACTCGATCGGTATCCCGATCAATTGAGTGGTGGTGAATTGCGTCGCGCCGCACTCGCGCAGGCCATGGCCCGGCGCAGCGCAGTACGAATGCTCGACGAACCACTCTCAGCGATTGATCCTCACCTTCGGCCTGAAATGCAAAATGATCTCCTGCAATGGCATCGTACCGTCCCCGGGACCACCATTCATGTGACACATGACGGCGAAGAGGCAATGCAACTTGCCGATCGCATTTCGGTGCTCGCTCAAGGAAGAATCCTTCAATGCGACACACCCGAGATCATCTACCAGCGACCCCAGCATCTTGAGGTGGCCACGGCACTTGGATCACCCCCAATCAACCTACTACCAGCACTTTTGGATCACAAAGAGAACCTTCGAGGAGAAGGATCCTTGCGAGGCAAAGCATTGTTCGCCTCAAACTCTGCGCCATGCCGCGTTCTGATTGGAGTACGACCTCACGAACTGACGGCATCCTTGGCGGAAGAGAAGAAGTTGGACAGCCGGACCGAAAATGGCATTCAACTAGCCGCCGATTTAATCGATGTAAGAAGAGGCATCCAGAATTTTCGAATCACCGCGCGTTGGAATGGCCAACTTATTCATGCCGTTCTTGCGGATCAACAACAAGTGTCAGCGGTGCAGAACCAATCAATCATTCGCCTTCGAGCGAACCTCGAACACTTGCACCTATTTCATCAAGACACAGGACGACGGATCGACCCCAAAACCGATTTTTGTCGCACGATATGAATCTTTCCAAGATTCACTGGCTGAAACGATGATCGGTTATTCAAGGAATGGGGGCGGTTCGCTACGATTTGCTTCATGGAATGGTTTCTCGAATCCCTGCCGCTGGTCGCAGTCCTTTGCACGGGTGTCTTTGTGCAATCCGCTGCTGGCTTTGCAGCAGGCTTGATTATCATTCCGTCTTTGCTCTGGTTCGGCTACAGCATTCCGGCAGCCAATTTTGCCTTGCTAATCGCATCGATTCCGCAAAATATCTGGGGTGTCTGGAGCTTTCGTGAAGCGATCAGTTTCAAGGATGTGACTTGGCCAGCGATCGCGCGTTTAATTTTTTTCCCAGTTGGAATTTCAGTCGTCTACCAACTCGAGGCACTCGACACGCAGACCTTACGGCAGTTGGTCGGTGCGATTCTGATTCTTTTGACAACATCGATTGCTCTATTTCGCCCTCAACCACGTCAAGAACTTCACGCCGCTTGGGCCTGGGTCGCATTCCCTCTATCGGGATTCATGCAGGGGGTCGTGGGAATGGGTGGTCCTGCGATGGTTTTCTGGGTTCAAGCTCATGATTGGGGAACTCGTCGATCCCGCGGGTTCCTTTTTGCGATGTACCTCACCAGCCTTGTGCCCGCGTTATTGATTCTGGCTTTTGCGTTTGGATCGAGTGTTCTCAACGCAGGCTTGGTCACCGCGTTTTCCATACCGCTTCTACTTTGGGTTACTCAACTTGGATTGAAGTTCGGAACAAAACTTGGACGCAAATTACTTAAACGAGTAACTTTGATCCTGCTCATGCTGATGGGAATTGCAGGTTTAGTGAGTCCTTGGATACTTTCGAATGGATGATTTGCGGCACCATTGAGACGCATCAATCGATCGCATGTAAGGGAATGATGCAAGACATTGCGTTCGACTTGATCCTGGAACCAATTGAACCATCGATCCAATTTGATCTGCTGACAGCTCATCGGATAATCAACTCAAAAGCTTGGTCGTTGGATCCACCACGATCAAAAGAAAATGGCCACGAACCCATGAGGGCAGTGACCATTGTGTGTTAACAGCGCAAACCAAACTCTCCGCTGGGGCGATATGGCTGCAAAATCCTATTCGGAATCAGCAGTCGCATCACCTTCCTCGTCAGAGGACTTATCCGCATCGGCAGCTGGATCCGCCCCTGCTGTGTCATCCCCAGCCTCCGATGGCGCACTGGCCGAGTCGCCTTTCATTTCGGCCATCCACTCTTCTTTGGAAAGGACCCCGTCTTTGTTGACATCAATTTTGACTTTGGTTTGATTCGAAATCTGAGGAATCTCACTGTCGCTTAAATTACCGTCGCCGTCTTCATCATTCTCGTCGAACACCTCCTCTGGCTCGGCACGTGCTCGGACCTCCGGATCAAAGGCACTTGAGCCTGCATAACCATCATCACCTCCGGCAGCCGCCGCAGCAGGTCGTCCACCACCAGTATCAGCCCCTGCATCCTCGTCACCCCCTGCGTCCTCGTCACCCCCTGCGTCTTCGTCACCCCCAGCGTCCTCGCTTTCTCCGCTGCTTCCTTCACCACCGTCGTCCAAAGAAGCACCATCTGATGGGACAATCATGCTTTCCCTTGTGTCATGCTGAGAAACCTCACCCGAGGACTCGTACAGGAATTTTGAATGGCGGTGAAACATCCATTGACCATCGTTCATTTTGTAGACAGTGAAAAGCTGATGAGTCCGAATCGGCAAGCCACTTCGCCAGCTGTACACCTCAACCAAATCACCATTAACCTCTTCAAAGGAGCTAGACGGCTCTAGCCCCAGCAGTTCCTTGACACCAGCATTTGTCAGAACATCAGTACTCTGGCTGTTGATCAACATGCTTTTCTCTGCAATCTGGTCGTAGGCTTTATCGACTGCAGGTCGAGCCACTTGATAGTCGTACAACAGTGCACATACCATCAAAACAAGAACGACAAGCAGAACAGTCTGCCTTGAGTTGCCACCACTTGGCTTACCTTTCGGTGAGGATGCTTCGCTCATTGCGTGCCTTTCAGGGCCAAAAAAGAAAGTGGAAGATGAATAAGTTTCTATAATCTATCCAACACCGGAAGCCGGAACCACCTCTGGCTTATCAATTCCGAGTATCCAAGATTGGACGGCACTAGAAATCCATTTTCTTGGCTCGAAATGGCTGGGAATGAGAATGTGACGATCAGGCAAACTTTGGGCCGATGCGGAAACTTTGTTCAGCAGCCTCTCTTGAAAATGCAGCACACTCCCATCTGGCAGGCAGATTCGACCTGACAGGCCAAGTCGATTTTGGTGGGCTGCGGCGATTTCGTGGGCTCAGTTGGTTTCGTGGGCTCAGTTGGTTTCGTGGGCTCAGGCGTTGAGACAGAGTAATCCCCAAATGGCGACCGAGATCATGCAAAGCCTACGGGCCACAAGCTCGCCATCTCATTCGGCCATCCGTTGCCCCTGAACCACTGCGATCAAGTTGTTCTCGATCCAATGGAGGCTATCGTTGGACCGCCACCACGAAGACTATCTTTCTCTGCACCCTGACATCGCCCGTGATCCTTATACCGGCCAGGGATCGAACTCCAATCACTTGCCTCACCCTCTCAAGAAGACCGATCAAGTGACAAGGCAGTTGACGGACCCCAGCGTTCAAGACATCCCAGCGTTCAAAACATTCCAGCGGCTGTACCGAAAAATTGCGAACGGTTAACAACCCGCAAATTTCCCAACAAGCCGATCGCAACAGGTATTTTTTCCCGACCATCGGTTTCTAATTAAATTGCGAGCTAACGGTTTCGGGTTTTCTCAGGATGTTGCAGGTGTACACTCACACCGCGCTTGTTCGCACTGATAATATCCGGCTTACCGTCCCCGTTCATATCGTTTACGACGACCTCGGTACCAACGCCTGATTGATCATCGACCCGGGATGGCTTGAACACAAAGTCACCCTGAGAATCAGGTGCACCACTGAACCAATACAAAACCGGATCGTCATTACCGCCGGGGTCATTTCCGCCATGAGCCCACCAGCGTTTGCCGGTCACCACGTCCTGCCAGCCATCACTATTGATATCAGCAAGTGTTAAAGCATGAAGCTGACTGAAGACGACACCGAATGCATTGTCGGCGGCAGAATTACCGAGAATTTGATGACGTAGGAATCTGCGTTCACCCCGGTCACCACGCTTCTGGGCAAACCACGACAGCCCGTAACCGTGGGCATGATGCGAGGTGATGATGTCACTGAGCCCATCGCGATCAACATCGTGAATCAATATCTGCGCCCCGCCACTACCATAAGGCTCCAAGGCCCAAGTTTCCGCCTCCCACAATATCCCCTCCTGAATCGCCTCAGGCTGACGCCACCATCGGGTAGGATCAACGATGTCTAAACGCCCATCGCCGTCAACGTCGCCAACACCCAGCCCATGCCCAAACGGCACATGCGTCACATTGCCCTGGGTAACCGCCTGCCAAACCCAAGGAGCCTTTGAATCTGATTCCTTTGACGCTTCATAATATCCAAACGCTCCGTCTCGACTACAAACCAACTCGGGCAGACCACCAGCAATCAGGTCCACCAAAACCGGCGACTCGCCTGCTACCTGACTCGCGAGGGTGAACGATTCCCAGCGACTGACCTCATTCGGCTTTCCCGGGGCAAGATAACCAACTGCCGCTTGACCGGGAAAACCGACACGAATAATGTCCGACTTGTCGTCCCCGTTTAGATCAGCCGTGAAGCTGAAGAAATGATCGCTGTATCCCTTAGGATCGTGGGCACTACCCTCACGATATTCGTGTGAATCGATGAAGTCGGGGCCACGCCACCATTTTGAACCGCTGGCCAGATCCAACTTGCCATCACCGTCAAAATCAGCAACCGAAGCGCCTTCACTCAAGAACTCAGTGGTGAGTACGTTCCTCTGCCAGTGGATCTCTTCCGACCAAATCGAACTGCACGAAAGCACGACAGACATCAGTAACAATCGAAATCGCAACACGGCTTTCACCTCACCAAATGAACTTCTTACCTACTTAACTCTGCAGTGACACACCACTCAAAGGTAAAAGCAAGACACAGCGTCGAATGCCAAAAACTTGCTCTCCCTCTAGTGAGACTGTTCCCACGAAAACAATCTCCCTCAGAACACACAGCAAGACGCCCAAGCCTAAGCGTCTCAGTGCCTAAGCGTCTCAGTGCCTAAGCGCCTCAGCGTCTCAGCGCCTCAGCGCCCAAGCCTGAGTGATCCCAAGCTGACGATTCGGCAAATCATCAAGTCATTGATTGACCGGCGTTTCGGTGATCCGAGAATTTCGGTGATCCGAGAAATTGTAGACGAAAAAATGGAACCGCGTCGTCATCGTGGTATGGCCACCGATGATCTGATCCATTGAAAACGTTCAACCGCCTAACGGCAATCAAAGTGTCCTTCACCACCTGACGCTGCCAAAACGAGGCATCAATGAGGTTGCCATCACCAAACAGTCCAAACGGCTACTTGCGATGACCGTTGCCAAACCATGCAAATCAGAATAAAAAGCGCCACGCCCTTGGCTTACCACCCGCTATACTACCGGCGGTCCAGTCGTTAACACGTGTGAAATGCTCGATTCGAGAATGAGATGAAGTCACCTTCCTCCGAGCCAACACTTCAAAGTCGCATGTTGCCGCGAATCTCATTCCGGCTACTTTTCGTCATCACCGCGGCGGTTGCAGTGATCGCCGCCACGGCTCGATCCGCTGGTAACGGGCAGTCCATCGCGACAGCAATGCTACTTGGCTTGGCACCATTTTTTGCTTTCTTTTTCCTCTCGTTCATTTTGTACGCCATCGGATCTTGCATCTCGGGACCATTAACTCCGGTCAAGAATTTTGATAAAGGCAGCCCGTTTGCAGAAGACAAGTTACCACCTCAAATCCTACCTCCGCGAGAACGGAAAACGTGACGATGGATTTGTCTGCAACCAGGGACATACAACTTGCGGCACTTCAATTCTTATCGCGATTGGGAAAGTATCAAATCATGATGAAGGGGATACTGCTTTTTATCGCCATCACCTTGACCCTTTCGCAAGAGACCTGCCGAGGAGAACTGTATCGATATCAAAGTTCCGGGCGACTTCCAAAACCAAATACGAGTAACGCTGGCTTTACCGTAGAAATCAAAATGGGGGTGCACCTTGAGGCTGGCTATGCACCTTGGAACTTTCTCTTCAAATCTCCCAATCTGTTTACGCGCGATCGAAACTTAGTGGTTCGGATCAAACACCTGAGCGAACTGGAAACACCCCCTGTGAACGGCCTCGAAATTGAGATCCCGGTTCACATTTCTCAAGGTGACCAGACTTATCAGGTGACACATTTCTTGCCCGAATGGACCGCTGAACAGGCAGCAAGCGTCGAAATCCTTGAAAATGGCGACAAACTCTTGGGTTATCGAGGATTAGTCAAATCGACCGAAGTGTCCGACCAGCTGCAACTTCCATCTCCACGGGTGAAACATCTAGCGATCCTTCAACGCGAAAAATTCTGCAACTGGCTCTACGTGGACCAAGAAGATCAGTGGCTCAACCAATCCCCGCACACCTTACGTGGACTACTTCACTGCATCGAAGAAACCCCCAATTTAGACTGGCCAAAGTTAATTCACGTCGCAAACAACCTGTCGCCAAAAAATACGTCAGCCCCAGTAAGCGATTTGACTAATTCTGCTGCGGTAAACCGTAACGAAGTCAACACGTACTCTCTTGACGCATCGGAATTTTGGACGCGGGCAATCAAGACCGGGCAACTTAAGGGCATTGGATTCGGCGAATTAATGGATGACTGGCGTGCCTATCAACCCTTTGATGTGATGGTCATGTCACGACGAACGCGAGATAAACTGGATCAATATAAAAAGCTCTCCGAAGCGGTCCACCATTGGCAACTTCTCGGCGGAACGGTGGTCATTGTTAACCATTTCCCACAATTAAATTTCTCCGAGCAAGACGGCAAAGACAACGTGAAGGCAACGTTGGATCCGGAACAAGTCAGCCTGATGCAGAATGCCGCCGGAATGTCTGCCTCAGCCCAAGAAAGCATCAATGCAACGAATCTGTCCATCACGCAACTGAAAGAAAAAATCGAACTGGCCACTCAGGCCAACAATGAAACAACTCCTCCAAATCGCAATCGATCCAGACGGACAGAATCACTGGCAAATAAAAACGCTCGCCAGACGACCCCTGAGCAAGATCGCCAACAACTTGACTTACTTAACCGTCAAACCAAAATCCTCTCGGGTTATGCTGAATCCTTGGTCGATCCAAAAAAACTCGGCATGATGGTCACCTCCACCGGAGTCGGCCTGACATTTGAACTAACGGCGTCTGACGGCATGGCGGTCCCTACCAACACGGGGGCAATCCCCAGTGCTCTCAAATGGCGACTGATACAACTTTCGCTGGGTGCCCGAGTTTCACCAACGCTTCGTCGAGGAGTGAATCCGCTACTGGGCAGCAATCGATTTGCCAACTGGAGTGTACCGGGTGTTTCTCAACCACCGGTCTATACATTCATTGGACTGTTATCAGCCTTCGTAATCCTGGTGGGACCGGTCGCGTACATCAAAACAACCAGAGCGGGTCGAACCTACCTGATGTTCGCCATCGCTCCAATCTTTGCAAGTCTGACCACACTCGCCATGCTCGGGTACAGCCTCATTGCCGATGGGCTCGGCGCGAAAGCGAGAATCAGGCAACTGACTTGGGTCGATGGAAAGTCAGGCATGGCAGTTGAACGTGTTCGGGCAACTTATTTCACCGGGTTGCAGGATGACAATGAACTGATCTTCCCCCGCAATTCAGAGGTCTTTCCACAATATCCAAGACCAGAAAAATCATGGGCGGATCTCGAGAAGGAAGACGCCGCAACACTCGGGCGAATACGTTTCGACCACCAATACCAACGACTGAGCAACGACTTTTTACCGTCGAGAGATCAGCGGCAATTCATTTTCCACAACACCCGCACAAACGTCTCAGGGTTATCGCTCATCCCCGAACAAGTGGACGCAACGGTTGGCCCATCCAGACCAAGTGCTCGTTTGCGGAACGATTTCGGATTCCCGATTCAAATCTGTATCGTTCGTGACCAAGAGGGTCAGTACTGGCAGACCCTTTTTCTCAATTCAAAGCAAACCAAAGAGGCGGTGCCATTACTGGCCACCGCAGCTTCACGAGCCCTGGGCAATCTTTACATTCAGCATCGGCCGATCGCAAATTCCACCAAGACGAGACGCTCCAACTCACGAGACATCGAAGACATTCCCGTTGAAATCAACAACACTATCCACCTCAGGACGCCAATGCTGGATGGCCTGATGGAAAACTGGATTCAACAGCGAATGTTAACCATTGGTGAAATCCCCAAAGGATATTTTGTCGCAACCGCTGAGGTTAGTGATGATGTGATAGCGGTGAAAGATTGCGATACAACTTCGAGTGTGCGGTTTCTTTTTGGAACACTTCCATGACCGAACCCAACCAACACTTGAAGAACTCTCCTTCCGACCCGAATGGACCTTCCTTGGAAACCCACATCCAAATGGACTTTGATGCACCGTCATCAACCGCTTCGTCCGGAGCAATGCGTTCCGTGCATGTGGGATCACAAGAGGTGGTGGAACTACGTCGCATCCATCGTTTTTTTGGTGACACCAAGGCTGTCGATGACATTTCGTTCACCGTTCAGAAAGGGCATGTCTTCGGTTACATCGGACCCAATGGCGCTGGCAAGACCACGTCCATGCGTATCATGGCAACTCTTGACCTGCCGAGTTACGGAGATGCCTACATCGATGGTTTCTCTGTGGTGAACGACCCTGAATTCGTCCGCAGTCGGCTGGGATTCATGCCCGATTCATTCGGGACCTATCGCGACGTCAACTGCATGGAGTACCTCGATTTTTTCGCTCGTGCCTACGGCTTACTGGGGCGTGACCGGCAAAAACGATTGAGTTGGGTGATGGATTTCACTGGCACAACCAGTATCTCCCAAAAGCCTATTCGGGGACTCAGCAAGGGCATGAAGCAGCGACTGTGCCTTGGACGAGCGTTGATCCATGACCCTTCGGTGTTGATCCTCGATGAACCCGCAGCAGGCTTGGACCCGCGAGCTCGCATTCAGTTACGACGAATGATTAGGGAACTCGCCGATGGAGGGAAAACAATCCTGATCAGCAGCCACATTCTGACAGAGCTAGCCGAGGTGTGTGATACCGTCGGTATTATCGAACAAGGAAAATTATTGGCCACCGGGTCGGTAGAAGACATTCAGGATCAGAAGGACAACCAGCATGAACTGACGCTGAGAATCCTTGCACGCGCCGAGGAGGCTGCGATCGGCATCGAGCGTCAATTTGGCATCCCAGTGCCCGTTGTTGACGGCGACTTACTGCGATTCGAATTCCCAAACGATTATGCCAAGCAAGCCGACTTGGTCACTTGGCTGGTCAGTCAAGGCTTCCTTGTTGCGGAACTGACAACACAACGCAAATCATTGGAGGATGTTTTTCTTCATGTCACCGAAGGGCTCGTCCAGTGATCAACCGTTCAATCGCTTCCTTATTTACAAACTTTGTACAAGCGTCACAGAGATTCGCGCAGGAACCCCCGGTGCTTCCGCTTGGATCCCTCGCGGCAGCAGACAGCAGTCAAGTGATTGTCGTGCGTCCGCTTCATCTTGCTCCAAAGGTGAGATCGCAACTTAACATTTGGCAAAACATTGCCGCACACGTCGCTCTCAGGAATGACCTTTTGCTTGCGGGTGGTTACTAATGCAAATCGATACCGACCACGCAACAGCAACTAAAACGGAGCCTGAATCCGCGCATCTTTCGAAGCACTGGATCCATCGAATTGATCAATGGTGTGAGCAAATTGGTGATCGACTCAACCCAATTCTGATTAAGGAAACTCGGCAGGCTCTCAAGAGTCGACAATTTGTTTTTACTTTTTTCTCGCTTCTTTTTGCAGCTTTGGGTTGGACCGTTGTTGGCAGTCTCTCCAGGATGCCTGAAATCTACACGACCCCGTCTGCCCCGAGCCTACTGATTGGCTACTACGTCGTTCTCGCGATCCCAATGCTGCTGATCGTTCCAATCGCCGCCTATCGATCGCTGGAAGTTGAAATTGATGATGGAACGCTTGAACTCCTTTCCATCTCAGCCTTAACACCATGGCAAATTATTCTGGGGAAACTCTCCAGCGCTACTTTGCAAATACTGCTCTACTTTATCGCACTTCTACCCTGCGTCTCCTACGCCTACACCCTTCGCGGCGTCGATCTCACCGTGATCTTTCTGATGATTTTCGGGCTATTGATTGCCGGTCTCCTGCTGACGATCTTTGCAATCTTTCTGGCGTCCCTTAGCCGATCTCGGACCGGTCGAATCGTCACCTTGTTATTGACGATGATAATCCTCTTGATCGTGGAAGTTATCATCGGCACGCTCATGGTAGATCTGATCCAACAATTCAATGGAATTTCAACAGGCATCCTGTTCTCTACCATCCTTTCAACGCTCTTGATTAGTCTTTCGCTGGGACACTTGCTACTGACGGCCACCGCCGCGCAACTGACACCGGAAAGCGAGAATCGATCCACGCCGCTGCGTTGGTCAATCCTCGCTGTGAATTCCACCCTCGTGTTGACGGGCGTACTCGGGCTGACCTCACTCGGGCGCAATGGAATTATTGTGTTTGTCGCAACTCAGTTCTCGATTGGAGTCCTCTGGACCTTGAGCGGAGCGATGCTTGTATCCGAGTCATCAACCATGACACTTCGAATCCAAAGAAATCTACCCGGTAGTTGGCTTAGCCGAAGCCTCTTCAGTTGGATGTCTCCCGGGCCGGTCAATGGTCTTGTTTTCACGGTGCTCAATGTCGTCATCCTGGTGACGCTTGTTGACGCTTGGACTCAATGGCTAAGCTCGACTCAGTTTTCGAACGACCGATCAGTCGTTCGAGATATTGAAGAGATTTCGAAAGTCAGCAAAGGATTTGCCAGCTACCTCATCTTCACCCTTGTTCTGGTTCATTGGCTAATTCGAATGCTTAGGCGACGTCAGCAACTACGCATTGAAATAGGAATTGTTGCATTGATCGTGATTACCCTATTGATGGCGCTGGCTCCCTATGCAATCGGACTGCACCTGAACGAATATCGACCCTACTCGTACTCGTATTGGCAAATGACCAATTGGGCTTGGACTCTCTCGAGAATTCACCAATCTCCAACCAGCGTTTCGATTTTCATGATTCAAATCTTGGCGGCAGGTGGATTCTTGATCACCGTCCTCCGATCCCCGGAAATTTTCCGCCCCAGACGGACGGCGACACCTCAACGAGTTCAACAAGAAATCGCCATCGGCAATTCTCAACCAAGGGAAGCAGACAAGGACTTCGACCTCTTGGGGATCGATGATTCTGTTTGATTGGGCGGCTTCATGTTTCATCAGTGAAATCAGCCAGAGTAACGTTCCGGATTGAGATGACCATCAAGTCAGCCAATTAGGCGGCATTGACGCCTGCGATGCCTTGTTCGCTCGTGCCAGGATGATTCTCCGAGGGCTTTCCACTGTCGATCGACCTCCGCTTCGACATTCAACCAAAATGTCTTAGACTGAGTCCTCAGCGACGGCCAACCGAAACGCTTCGTTGCCTCCTTTCCATCAACCCGCAAAATTTCCATGTCGCTCGATCCGCCAGAATCTCCTGAGAATCAGCCAGACCCCAACGATACGAATCCCGCGGTTCGAGCGAGAGTGCCAGATCATGTCGCCGAAGGCTGCTTCAGTTCCGGGGTCATTGTGATGACTGGCCCGAGTGAATTTATCGTTGACTTTCTGCAGACCGTGGGTCGCCCGCACCGAGTCGCCAAACGTGTCGTCATCCCGCACGCAGTGATGCCACAGTTTGTGGATGCGTTGCAGACGAACCTTCAGCTCTACAAAAATCGGTTTGGCGATCCGCCTCAACCACCGGTACCCAACCCGCCGCCCGAGCGTCGGCCAACACCTCAAGAAATCTACGATGATTTGAAAATGTCCGACGAGGTTCTCAGCGGGGTCTATGCCAACGGAGTAATGATCGGTCACGGTGCAAGTGAATTTGGACTCGACTTCCTCACCAGCTTTTTTCCGCAGTCAGCTGTCAGCGCTCGCGTGTTCGTTGCTTCAGGTCAGATCCCAAGACTCTTGGACTCTTTAAAAGGTGCAGTTCAACAACTGCAACAACGAAACCAAGCGCTGCAGGGCGGTGGGCAAATCCAGGTTTCAGCCAATGGACCTCAAATCCCACTCCAACCACCCGAAGCCCCGACTGCACCCGAAGCCCCAACTGCACCCGAAGCCCCAACTGCACCCGAAGCCCCGACTGCACCCGAAGCCCCGACCGCACCCGAGCAACCACTGGCACCCGAAACCAGTTCGTCCCGGACGCCCACCGACCCAGCTTCCCCGTCACCTGTCGATGCGTCCGAGGACGCAGCCACCGACTCTTCAGCAGAAACTTCGAAGGATTCGAACCCCAGCTCACCAGCAATACCATCAGGCGATGATGCACTGGCAAACGCCAATCGAGGCAGCGAAGGTGAGGCGGCCTCCGAGAAACCAGACTCTGCCGCTGACGATGATTCAAGCAAAGACGATGCCTCAAACTCACCCGAGGACGGCCCAAGTCACCCGTAGCAAGAGCAGCAGCAGCAAGAAACGTCGAAACCTAAGTCGTCGATCACCCAACCCTGTCGCCCCAGAGAAGGTAAATTTCACCCATGAGCGGGCCTGAACAATCATCCTCCCCTTCGTCGTCAAACGACATCATGCCGCTGCTTGCCGGACTTCCGAGAGCAGATCTGCCGACCGGTGAACCGCTCATTCTTGCCAGTGGCTCGCCGCGTCGAGCCCAATTGCTAACCGCCGCTGGCTACCAATTTACGATTGAAGTTGCCAGCGATGAGGCGGAATGCGGTGTGTGCAGTCGCGAAACGGCGCCGCAACTCGTTGCAAGGTACGCCTATCGAAAAGCTGCTGAGGTGGTCGCTCGCCATCACGAAGGACTTGTTCTCGCTGCGGATACCGTTGCTTCCTGCATGGGTCAAATCCTTGGCAAACCCCGTGATGTTGATCACGCAGAATCCATGCTGCGAATGCTCAGTGGTCGACCTCATGATGTTTACACCGGCATCTGCATCTGGTCTGCCAGAGACGAAAAATGCATCGTGGAGGCAGTACGCACCCAACTTGAAATGGCCCCGCTTTCCGAAGCCATGCTGGAGCAATATCTCGACTCAATGCTTTGGGAAGGCAAAGCGGGGGCATTCGGTTATCAAGACGGGAATGACTGGTTGCAAGTCGTCGCAGAGGGCAGCGAGAGTAATGTCGTGGGACTTCCCATGGAGCGCTTGGCCGAATTACTGGAAATCTTCGCTGAAAAAGCCGAAACCGTTAATATCGATACAAACCGCTCTGATTCCGGCTGAGAGCCGAATTGCTAGCTCACTGCGTGGCTGGCTATCTAGGGTGGTTGATCCCCATCAGGCGGCTTTGGAATGCAAGCAAAACAAATCAGAAGGGTCGGACCTAGCGCATCCTCCCAGTGCTCCCGAATCATCGCTGGTATCGCCATATTATTCTTGGTTGGCAGCACTCCATCTCTTGCGGCCAACTGGGCCGATCAGATGTTCGAGACACGCAGTCATGATTTTCGAATGGTAGGTCGGGGCGCCAAAAGCCAGTTTCACTTTCAGTTTACCAACAACTATCAGCGGGACGTGCACATCGCATCGGTCCGGACAAGCTGCGGATGCACCACACCAATCGTGACCAAAAAAACCGTTCGAACTCACGAATCGGGAGAGATCATCGCGTCACTCAACACCGAGACATTTGTCGGACAAAAAGCCGCCACAGTCACGGTCGTTTTTGATCGTCCCTCTTACGCCGAGGTCAAGTTGAATGTCAGTGGGTTCATTCGCACCGACATCACATTTGATCCACCTGAGATGAATTTTGGTGAAATCCAATCGGGCGAACAGCCTGAACGTGAGGTAACCGTAACGCACATCGGTGACCCAAAATGGGAAATCAATGACGTCCGAAGTCACTGCCAAGAACTGAAGGTTCGACTACTTTCTGTCGAACGTGCAAGTCGCAAAGTCCAGTACCGACTCAGTGTCAGACTTGACGGGCAACTGCCCGAGGGTGACTTGCGTGAACGCATCACACTCATTAGCAATGACGCTAAATTTCCCACCACCGAAATGATGCTCTTTGGCAGGGTCCGCCCCACCGTTTCAGTTTCGCCAGCGGCTGTCAGCCTTGGTGATACACCTGCCAATGGAAAAAAAGAGCAGCGTTTAATCGTACGAGCTGACGAACCGTTCGAAGTACTCAATGTCTTGTGTGGTGACTCCAGACTGGAGTTTGAAGTCGCTTCGGGTCAAAAGAAAGTGCACTTCATCAACATGCGATTTCGAGGCAACGGTAGCCAAGACTCAATCTCAGAAGCAATTCAGGTCATCACCAATCTATCGGAACAGAAAACCGCCTCTTGCGTGGTAACTGGACGTATCAGCAAGTAGCGATCCAAAAATCATCCTGCGAGATTTGGAACCGATGCGCGATCCACGATGCTCGATTGAGGATGCCTTCCAGCGGTTTGCCACTCGGACTGACTGCATCGACCACCCAAGTGCCTTGGTTCGACAATTGTATGCCCCATCGGGCAATGACGCCCCAACGGTGAATCCCGAACGGTGACGCCCGAACGGTGAATCCCGAACGGTGAATCCCGAACGGTGGCAGCCGACTGCCATCCAAAGCAGGTTCCTCCCGTCGCAGCTTCTTCGAGTTGCTGCGGTCAAGCAACTCACAACAAGCATCATGCCTGGCCTGATCCATCGCTGTTCGCTTGCAACAGGTGCCAAAGCTTGGTCGCTCCACGCATCTGATTCCAGTCATTGCCTCAACAGAAGTGACTTCACCGCCCCCGTGAGGGAGCTTTTCGATCACACTTCATTGTCATCGGTATCAACGGAGGGCAAAGCCAAAAACAGGTCAATCAGATTGCTCAGCCTCAGATTCAATCTCAAACCGACACATTGACTCGGCAACCTGATACCCTGATATCTCGAGGGTCTTCTGTCAGGAACCAATCGATCAATACCATCCCCGCCTCAATCGATATCGAAATCCCGCTGTCCGTTTCAATCTCGAGCAACCCGAAGGATGCACCAGTGGAAAAAGAATTGATTCTCAATGCATTGAACGCAACGATCTTTGACCGCCGACTTTCAAGAAGCGAAAAAAAAGGACTGCAGAAAGTTCTTTCAGAGGATCAAACGTCCACAACAGCGTCTTTCGTTCGCCAGCGGGCCTTTCAACTCGCCTCGCAAGCGATCAAGGAGGTTTCCAATCCGGTTGAAAGAGATTCAGTCTTGGATTGGCTTGAAGATGTCATCAAGCTCATCGAACGATCCGCCCTCGATTCGGCAAAAACCTCGAACGCGGCGGAAGCCTTATTCAGTCCAGATGACGATTGCGTCCACCGCATCAAACGACTGCTGGAATCCTCGAAGCAGTGTGTCGACATATGCGTCTTCACCATCACTGATGATCGAATAAGACGATCAATCATTGATGCACACCGCCGTGACGTCAAAATCCGAATCATCTCCGACGATGATAAATCCGGTGATCTGGGTTCAGATGTCGACCACCTTGAGCAACAAGGCATCGAAGTCAGACTGGATCAATCTCGCTACCATATGCATCACAAATTCGCAATCTTTGATCGGCACACCCTACTCAATGGCAGCTATAACTGGACTCGCAGCGCGGCCGAATACAACGAAGAGAATTTTGTCATTTCCAAGGACCGCCAACTGTGTCGATTGTTTCAGGGGACGTTCGATTCGTTGTGGCAGGCATTCGGCAGTCCAAACACATAGGCCTGTCTGCATCCAATTCAACAACAACGAAATGCACTCCGTGCGATCAGAGTTCAACGGGATCCGCTCGGAATCATGTCGAAACAGCAAATCCGCAAAACCTCTGTCGATGCAAAACGAGAGGCAGGCAGATCCAAAGTGCCGAACTTGTGATCAGACATCTTTCGTAGGCTGTAACTCGGCGCGCGCGATGCAAGCTCAAGGAGACCAGACAAACTGACAACAACAACAGAAAACAGAACAGCTTAATTCTGGGATCACCCAGCTGAAAATGCGGACTGAGCGGAAGGTAAAAAGCGCGTAGAACAAGGTACCGATAGCTGTGGTTCGCCGCGACGAATCAGGCAAACTTCCTGGAAAAAAAGTGGTGGTAAAACGTCATCCCAAAAAACAATTTCACCAGCTCACCGATGACGTCCCCAAAGCGTTCCCGTGACCACCAAGAGAAAAACCACAAGCCACAAGCCGATGCAAACCGGACCGAGTGGCACGCGTTCAAGAACCAACAAAGGCAAGGCGATCGTGATCATTCCGCCACCCACGAAGGGTGAAGAGAGTGGTGCCGCCAATGCGTATTCCTCTGCTGCCGACGATTTCAACTCTGGGTCAACTAACCTTAGCAGCACAAACCCGGTCGCCGTGGTTCCCGTTGACATCCCATAATTAATCAGACCAAGTTCAAACCAATGCTCTTTCGGTAGCATCCATCTGGAAAGTACTACCAAGCAAAAACCTGTCCAAATAAAACCGGCGACCAACAGGATTAGCAGCGGGGCCAAAAAGACCTGCACTGTTTCCAAGCTCAACGTCGTGATTGCGGCAAAGACGAGAACGTCCATGGCGATCCCGGTCACTCGATGCACTGATTCCGACGATACATTCGTTTCCGAACCGAAAAGCACCAGCATTCGACTAACGAGCAAACCACCGAAAAGCGTGAAGATAAAAAGAGGAAAACTGCCCACCACCGCTACCAAACTCACACGCTTTTTCAATTCAGCTTGACCATCTTGTTCGGCGTCACTGCTCAGATCATCAGACGCACCCTCTTGATTCAACAAATCAATCGCATCGCCCGACAACCTCAACATCTCCCCGTTGGATTGATTAACGGGTTCAGCCAATCGACCTTCCACCGACTCGGTGATTCCCGTCGCAGCACGATGCAAACCAACACCGACCAAGCAAGAGGCAAGAACGAGCGAGATTGCCAATAACGATACCTTCGAGCAAAAAACTCTGATCGAATCAAACAAGCCCGAACGCTTGCTCGCTTCACCCTCAGCTTCGCTTGACGATTGACGTTGCTGTGACTTAGTACGATCCAGCGAAGACATTGAGGACGAACGTGGTGGTGTCCGCAGCCATTTCTTTCTCGCGCCGAGATTGACCCAGAGCATCCCTGAAACGAGACCGTAAACTAAACCACATGTCGCGATAAAAACACCAAGATCACGACCACCATCGAGCTGAATGGACGGATGCTTAAAAACCTGGCCCATCGCAGCGGCAGTTCCGTGACCACCAGCGAAACCCGTTTCGATCAACATCCCAAACGAGTTTGGCACAACAAAGAAGGGTTGAATCACTAACCAGGTCACTGTCAGCCCCACCATGGTTTGTCCAAGCACGATCACCCAGACCATCAGCCCTTCTCGGGCAACGCGAGCGAACCTGCCTCGTGATTTGCGTTCTGAGTTCGGAACCAGCAACATGCCCGCAAAGACAAAAGCAATCAACCAACCGGGCCAACGACTTAGCACTTCGGACGCTTGATAAATCCAATCGGATCCATCAAACCATTCCGCTTCGATTCGGCAAGCCAAACGAATGATTGCAAAACCGATGCCCCCAGCAATCACCGATGCCGGAATAAACAGCCGCTTGAACGTCTGAAACCTGTTTCGAATCACACCGCCCAGAAACATCAAAACCAGCGTCACCCACAACGCCAGGCACCAAACCAGAACGGAATTCATCATTATTCTCGCTCGGGTCCGAAACCAAAAGAATAGAGAAAGAGGGGCAATGGATTTGTAGAGTTAAACCATTCACTAACGATCAAATTTCCAAACAGGCTGCATCAAGACAAAGTTGCTTTGAGGTCGACAATGCCCAGAGACCACACCACCAAGCCGAACATGTACCCGGGACGGTCCAGTCATTTCCCCTTCGACTTCGCAATACGATTCAAAGTGTAATAGGCTTCCGGATGCAACAACGCCCTACCATCCCGATCCCGAACACCGGACGCATCCAATTCGTGAACAAAGAGCGGTCGCAGACCATCGATCACGATGCGAACTCGCATTCCATCATCAGAAACAATGGCTTGCTTTACCACAAGTGGCTTCATCTGCACCTCATCACTCCCGTAACTCGAGTGATACAGGTAGGTGTAACTCTTCATTTGATAGGCATCTGGCCGTGCTGCAGACTGAGGATCAACGGGTCGGGTGAAGCGAAGTTCAAATCCATCCTCTAACGATCGCATCTCTTTGATTTCAAAAGGCGTCTGGCCCGTCCAAACCAATCGTTGCAATCCGTAACTCGCGGTCCCAAGACTACTCCAACCACGATTACTCAGACCGGCAAACATGCTGCCGTCTTTTCCCTGAATCAACCGCAGGACCGCCGAAGCAAATCCGAGCCGAAACGGAAAACAGGCACCTTGGTATTGCCCATCGACTTTTTCAAGAAACACCCGATTCAATCCAGCTTGGGTAAATTCGCCCACGAAAAATTGCCCTGAGAACGGACCAAATTGACCACCGCTGTCATCCAAAACAATATCTGTGGCCGATTGGCCAACCTTTTTGTAGGGAAACCAGATTGCTGGTGGACACAACTCCGGAAATCTCTTGATGGCGTCCGGCAGCAGTAAACCATCGGGTATTTCCTTGATGTCACAAACCCTCGCACCTGGCAAATTCATCGATGCGAGTGATTCGGCGTGGTGATAAAACGCGCCTTCTCGGAGATGATGCAGCGAATTGGTTGCAACCCAGTTACCTTGCTGGTCGGTGTAAAAGGCGTCGCCCGCGCCATTCACGCCGATACCCGAAGGTGAACGCATGCCCGCGCAAGCGGGAATCCAATCACCATCAGGAGTCAATTTCATCCCCCAACCTCGCCACTTCCCCTGGCGATATCCAAAAGCTGCGTCGGCGAGGGTACGTTGCCTCTGATCCCCATTGAGCCCCATTCCGAGATTCAAGGTCACCCACAGATTCCCGTCACCATCTCGTTCAGGACCAAACGCATACTCGTGGTAATTACCGGTGACTCCCCAACCTTTCGCCGCCGTCAAGTATTCATCGGCGACTCCATCTCCATCCACATCACGCAACCGCGTCAATTCACTACGTTGAGCCGTATAAAGATCACCTTTGTGTAGCAGCAGACCGAGTGGTTCGTGAAGCGCCGATGCGAAACGATGATAAGTAAGTTCCTCAACAGGATCGTCATAGACGCCATCCAAAAACCAAACTTCACCCTTTCGAATGGTGACTGCCAACCGCGAGTCAGGCAAGAACTCCATCCCACTAATTTCTAATGGCAATCCATCCGGCGAGGGCTTCCAATGCTTGGAACGCGAACCGGTGGGGGACTGAGATGCAGTGAGGGTTACGATTGAATAATAATCGGATTCCGTTGGCGTCTCCTGCGCAAAACCCGCCCGGGCACCAACCAATAACATCCAAGGAATCAACCAAAACTGTGCTATTTTTTTCACCATTGGTACACCACCTTCAAGATTCGTTCCGCATGCCCATTCAGCTCAACTTGCCAAACTGCGTCGTCTGTTTCTGTGGCGGGAATCAGCCGCCACAGATCCGATTGCCGCCCCTGATTGATTTCCGAGACGGAAACAACCAGACCACGCTGATCAATCACCTGCTTTGGTGATTGTCTCCGCAGTTCGGCACCTCGATGCAACGTCACAATCAAGTGATCGGTCTTTCGCGTCGGAGTTTCCGGGGCCGACACCTCGCCCACCGAGTTCACCAAACCCGCGTCCTCAACAATTCGGAGGGTCCGCTGCAATGCCCGTCCTTCACCCTCGGGAATCTCCCTTGGTTCAATTCGATCTTCAATTCTCCAACTGCCGATTTGGTAAAGAAAAACGGGAACACCCTCAGAGCCGACGCGATAACCTTGGAAGTTGACCTTCGCGGCATCCTTGACAACGCTCCCTTCGCCTCGCGTCACCGCCAACAAATCGCCAGCGGGAAGCTGAATTCGATGCTCCCCCAACGGCTCGGTAAGTGGCACGAATCGCTCAAACCATGTCCCTCTCGCATCCAAATACTTTCCAGTCCAACTCTCTTCGAGGTGAACTCGTTCGCTATCGAAAGCAAAATGAATCCCCTGAGGAAAGCCGACGGCAATGGCGTGCGTTCCAACGTTACGCATGAAGGTTCGGACAACGAGCGGTTTATCAGAAGGCACAAGCTCGAAGTCCCGCCTCATGACCTCCTGAATTTTATCCGGCAACGGATCCGTCTTTTTCAGGTACTGCCACATCGCAGCAATCTGCAACTGGACATTCCCTTCCAATAAATCAGGACGATTACTTTTTCCATCAGGAAAAAAAGTGGGCATCCGAGTACGTGTTTTCAAGTCACCCGGACTCTTGATGAAATCAAGAAACCACTGCGGACGGACACGTCCCTCAATCGCGTGTAAATCGACACCCACCGCACCGGGCAAATTCTCCTCACGAAACAGGTGGCATTCGACACAGCCGGTGTTCACCAACTCGCGACCAACCGCCTCAAGATTCAAACCGTCAAGATTCAAACCATCGGTAACATCAGAAGCGAAAAACACCGCTTCGGATTCTTTTGAACCAGCACCATCAATCACCGGAAGATGTCTCACCAGTTGATCCACCACGCTCGCATGATACGAGGGCATTCTTATCGTCATGAACGGGCGATGTCTCTTTGTCTTTGCCTCAAATACGCCCGCGAGTGCCTTGGAAGTCAACTTGGCACCGACCCCCGTCAAAGACGGCGGCAACCTACCCTCATCACCAAGATCAACCTTCGAGGTCGTCTCAAAATACGGCTTCTGATCACGCCCAATCCCTCCAAGAACCAGAGCACTCTCATTGTGTAAACGCTCGTGACAACCCAAACAATTCAGTTGCATCATACGTCGCTCGGCAGCCCAAGAGGCAACCTCACCTGCCCCCTCACCACCACCCTGTAACGATTCCAGTGCGCTGATAATCGCTCGAAGTTGATCCGAGTCAAGTTGATACTTTGGCATCGATGTCGACGGATTCTCCAGACAACTTGATGCGCTATTCAACTTAAGCTCTACCAGTTTTCTTGCCTCCAACGTGGGCACTTCATTTTGCATTTGATGACAGTTAGCACAACCAAATTTCTGTATCGATTGCAGGGCGAACGAGTCCCCTCTCTGAGAAATTGCCCCAACTCGTACGCCACCGACTCGTGTGTCATCAACCGGCAACTCGGATATCGAATCTTCGGATCTCAGTAGATAGGCCGACAAGTCGGCAGCTTCCGAGGGACTTAATCGAAGTGACGGCATTCGGCCACTGGGTCTCACCAAATGGGGGTTTAGCAGGAAGAGTGTCAACGCTTGCTTTGAATATTTACCAACCAGTTGATTCTCTGCGGTCGCTTGAAAATGTGGCAACGTCGGCACGGATCGCAATAATCTCGCCAAGCCCATCTCTTCAATCTCTTCGGGATCCAATTGCTCCAACAGTTGGTCCATGCCCGAAGGAACGCGGGTGCCGGGTTCATAAGTTGGATCAGCCGAGTGACAAGCCACGCATCCAATCGTGTGGTAAAGCACTTTCCCATGATCCGCGTTTCCCTTGTCCCAAAATTGGTGCAACACCGGTGAGATGCCATTGGCTTTGGGCAGCTGAAGCGGTCGCACTTGACCCTCTAACCAATCGGCAATGGAAGTTACCACCCGTTCACGATCCGAGGGCTCTAACCCATGAAGCAGATCGGGCATCGTACTCCCGGGACTTACCTGGTGCGGTTGCCCTAGAAAATCACGAACCCAATCAGGTTGCAAACGATGCCCCGCATCCGAGAGATCAGGTCCGGACTTGGGCTGCAACGGTTGCTCAGCACTTGCGTGGCAAGCAACACAACTCAGTTCGGAGATCAGCAACGATCCCGCAACGGCAGCGGGCAAGTCCTCGTGTCTCCCAAACCGCTCAAATGCGGTAACGAAAGGCGCGAGCGAATCTGGCTCGCCTGAGCCACCTGGCGACGTCTGGACCAGCCTTTCCCCGATCACCCTCTCAGCATCAGGAACCCCATCATCAGCAACCCCAGCATCAGGAACCCCATCATCAGCAACCCCATCATCAGCAACCCCGTCATCAGCAATCTGCGCAGCTCCGTTTTGCCCAAGCAACGCGTTGGAAATCCCGTTATTTCTGGCCACCGGTGCAGCGATCAACACCACGCACAACAAGAACGGCGAACGGATCAATCGAACGAAGTGCAATTCAATCATGGCCATCATGGGTGATGCCTCAGCGTCATCAAGTAGATACTCATCACTAGCAAATCCTCTCCGGGAATCTCTTCGCAACACTCTCAGTCAAAACCCGAAAAGGATTCCACTCATTCTCAATGGCGGTTTCACCCTCAATGGCGGTTTCACCTCGACGAAAGGAAGGACAATTCCTTGTTGCAATAAAAAGCGAAGCGACATCGATCACCGTTTCATTTATCTTTCAGCGGCAAGAACTGAACGGCGTCAACAATAACATAACCGTCGGTGCCATCGGTACCGATGACCACGGTCGCCTGCTCATCAAATACAAATTCACCGAGAGATTTAAACAGATTGTCTTGATTCGGCAGATTGTCTTGATTCGGTGATTGACGCTGATCCACCAAGACCCTGGTCTGGCCCTCGCGGTGCTGCACTTCAACCGGAACGTTTGTCGCACGATTTTTGTTGGTGGGGTACGAAAGTCGAACCTCGTAACGTCCGGGCGAGAGATCAGCATGAAATGTCACAAAGGTATCCCTTGATGGTTGATTTTCGTTGTGCTGGTAGCCGCTATCAACAAAGCCGGCGTTTGCGGAAGAAGTTTTCCATTGCCCGCTGAATGCTGCTCGACGGTCATCAATCACCATCCCCCTCATCTTCTTGGATGAGTTTGCATAGACGTCGTCTAACTGCAGAACCTGACGATCAGCAATCAGTCTGGAACGCAATAGTTCGTAAGGTAACTCCTGAACCGAAACCGACTGATCAATACTCAAGCATGCGGCAGTCGCTGCGGACTGACCCAAAATCATGAAAACAGGCTCCATCCTAATGGAACCAAAGGCGATATGACTCGATGAGACACAAACGGGAACCAGCAAGTTTTCGCACTGACCGGATCGCGGGATCAGCGATCCATAAGAAATCTGGTATGGCCTGGGTGTGCCGACGCCGATGTCACCTTCGTTCTGAACAAACCCATCTTCCTTGATATATCTCTGCACATTATGCGAGTCCAACGTGTAGGACCCCATCCCGACTGACTGTGGGGTCTCCTTACGATCCAGACAATCGTGCTCGGTCATCACGTACTGCCCAATCATCCGTCTCGCTTCTCGCACGTAAATTTGATGCGGCCAACCGCCGTTATCAGCGAACTCATCCTTTGAAAGCCCCCATGGGGACATCGCCTCGCGAACCTCCTTTGGCACGCCAGGATCATTGGCCATGAAGTACATCAAACCCTTCTGATACTGCTCGTGTTCCGCAATGATCTCACGTCGTCGCTCGTACGTTGCTTCAGGATAATCGTAATTCATTCCGATGTAATCGGTGCTAAATGGCCCGTGATTGTTGGTGTCGGTTTTGTGATTAGGTAATGGGTCAAATTTTCGAAACAACTCTCGCCAACCCGCTTCAAGCACTCTTCTCATCAGTTCATAACGCTTGGGGTCATAATCATCGGGCATCTCAAATGCGATACGATTCTCCGGTACATTCGTCAAACACATTCGAAAGCAATAAGCTTGCAATCGTTGATCACCGTCACCTTTTTCACCCGGCGGATCGCTGCTAATTAATGGCAACACACCGCTAGCGGGTTGACCTGCAACCACGTACGGATCAATGGCATCTTTGAACCAATGTGAATGATGTAAAACGCCGACCTGGATACCATTCCAGGTTTCTCCGTAAACATCGTTCGCCTCCCGACCCACGTGGTAATCAACACCAGCCACCGCCATCAGGTCACCTTCGTAAGTGGAATCGATGAACATCTCACCACGAAAGCTCTCTCCATTGGTCATCCTGACTTCAGTAAGCCGACCCTTCTCCATGGTGACACCGATCTTCGGATCACGTTCCAAAAAACGACCACGCTTCACGGGAATCGAGTACTCCTCAATCCAATCCTCAAAAACTTTTTCGGCGACATGCGGTTCAAAAACCCACATCGCAGCACTGTCGCCAAACTGGCTCGGCGGGCTCTGGTTGCGATTACCAAAGCTCTCTTGATTCTCCCATCGCCAAGCACTCTGTTGCTGATAGTGCTCCCACACCCGTTGATAGAATTCCCCACTCACTCCACCGATCGCTGTTTTTTTACCCGAGTCCGTCCAACCAAGTCCCCCGGAGGACAGACCACCCAAATGCTTATCAGGACAGACGATCACCACCGTCTTTCCCATTCGTTTAACTTGCACCGCGCTGGCAACCGCGGCGCTCGTTCCACCATAAATCACGACGTCATAATGCGATTCCTCAGCAGCACTGCTATGACCAATCGTCCCAATCATCACCCAAACCGAAAATGCAAAATAAAGACGCTTGGTCTGCTGACTCATCAGGTGCTTTCTTATTTCAGTACGTGGAACAAATAAAACAGGAAGATCAAATCGTCGATAACCAACCAAACCCCCGATGACCCGATAACCAAAGCTCGGTGCATGGCCACCTCGTCGTCAATCGATCAATCAAACAACGACGCAAACACCGAAAGCGCCCGCCTATCGGGTTGCCCAATCCGTCGCCCCGCCGCTTCAGAGATCTGCCGCTTCAGAGATCTGACGCTTCAGAGATCTGACGCTTCAGAGATCTGACGTTTCAGAGATCTGACGTTTCAGAGATCTGACGCTATAGAGACCTGACGTTTCAGAAATCGGTCATCGGTCATCCCCAGGACAACCATCCCCAGGGCAACCATCCCGATCTCGAATAAATCCAATGAAAACAAAGTCCCTACTTCAGCGACACGATCTAAAACCAACAAGACCCAAAGCAATGGATTGCCCCCCGGCAACAGGGAAGAGAACTTCCTTTCATTCTACACCAACTGACTTTGACGAAACGCCCATTCATTGAATGCTCAGCGGTGGCTTTTTAGAAAACCATCTCAAGCCGCACCATTTCGGCATCGCAATGAAATAAACTAGCAAAAATGACGTTCCCAGCATCGATGCGACTTCGACGACATCGATGCACACCCCATCTTGGCTCTGATCCAAAAGACCTTGCGATGACACTAAACGCCCCCACAAAGCGACGTGATTTCATGAAAACCGGTGGGATTGCCTCCGCCGTCTGCCTGACTCAGATGATCACACCGTCGAAGTCTTGGGCCGGTGAAGCAACCGTGCTCTCCAAACGCATCATCAGCCACACGCCGACGCAATACTGTGGCTGGCCAACATTGACCCGATGCGCGAACGGGCAACTCTTGGTTGTTTGGTCAGGTGGACGCGAGGAGCACGTCTGCCCATTCGGCCGAGTTGAAATGATGCGATCAGACGATGATGGACAAAACTGGCACTGGCCGCGGACCGTTCACGACAGTGAGATCGATGATCGAGACGCCGGGATCCTACAAACCGCAAAGGGGTCGTTGCTTTTGACCACCTTCTCCTCACTCGCCTATGAACCGATTCTGCAACGGGCCGTCAGTCAAAGCAAGGCGGGCAACGCGACATGGCCAAAAGAGAAACTGCAACGCTGGCTCTCCGCTCATCAACGACTTCCTGATGAAACAAGGAAAAGCGAACTAGGTCAATGGATGCTACGCTCCACCGATGGCGGAGTAACGTGGTCTCAGCGTTATCGGTGCCTTGTCAACAGCCCCCACGGACCAATCCAGTTATCCGACGGCAGACAACTTTATGCGGGAGTCCGCCTTTGGGACGAAGGACGCCAAGTGGGCGTCTGTGAATCAAGCGATGACGGACAAACTTGGCATTGGCTGGCTGACCTACCCATTCGCCAGGGAGACCAAAGCAGGAACTATCATGAACTGCATGCAGTGGAGGCAGCGTCTGGAAAAATCATCATCCACATTCGCAACCACAACACGAACCATTCCCGAGAAACTCTTCAATGTGAATCGTTTGATGGTGGCAAGTCTTGGAGCACTCCGAGTGACATCGGAGTCTGGGGACTCCCTTCTTTTTTACTTCGCTTAAAAAGCGGCAGAATCCTAATGACCTATGGATATCGTCGTCAGCCATTCGGCAACCAAGCCCGCTTCAGCGATGACGACGGAAAAACATGGAGCTCACCAATAATCATCTCTGATGACGCTTCCGGTGGCGACCTCGGATACCCCAGTACCGTTGAACTGAACGACGGAAGCCTTCTTACCGTTTGGTACGAACGACTGAAAGACTCCACACATGCGGTACTTCGCCAAGCACATTGGACCCTTGGCTGAATGAACGACTAAACGATCGCATTTGAAACATTCCCGAAGCCAAATTTTCACGTCACCTTGAGCAACAATTGCCAGAGTCGAGTGTGAAACCCCACTCCTGAAAAGTCTCCTCGCTCGGGAGTAGCCATGCCATTTTGACGAGAGCAGCACTGCGAGTTCGGGAGTTTCAAATCAGATCATCACTCCTGCAGAAAATCGACTCGGGCAACCCTCGTTTTGCGCATGACTGGTCTTCACCCGTGTCTCCCGCACCTCTGTCTCCTTCACCTCTGTCTGCGGCACAGTAATTTGCCGTTGAACCCAACCTTCTGCGATCCGCGACACGATGAGTCCCCATTTGATGTTTTCGCACGCTGATCTGCACGAACATCAACCATGCGTTATGGTGGTGCCGGAAATCCAATCAACTTCAACGCAACTTTACAATCGAACTTTCGCTCGATAGCTCGAAGAAACCATCATGAAACCCTTCTTGATCACCGTCCTTGCCATTGGTATCAGCTCACCATTCCTCGCACAGTCCGCTGAGGGCCAGTCGCGCACGTACCCTCCTGAATTCGCGGGTTCCACTTCCGAGGTTTATAAACGTGTCGATGAAACGGAACTGAATCTATGGATATTCAACCCGGAAACGGAAGAGTCTGGCTTGAAGCGTTCAGCGATTGTCTTTTTCTTTGGGGGAGGATGGAGAGGGGGAACACCAAAACAATTTGAGCAACAATGTCGCTACTTGGCCAAGCAGGGAATGGTTGCGATCACGGCTGATTACCGTGTACTTGGACGCAACAAGACGTTCGCGGACCGCGCGGTGGCGGATGCAAAATCCGCGATACGCTATGTTCGTCAAAATGCCAAACGACTGGGAATTGATCCTGAACGAATCGTCGCCGCCGGCGGGTCCGCTGGTGGACACCTCGCTGCATGCACGGAATTGATCAACGAACTGGACGAACCCACCGAGAAACTCGAAATCAGCAGCCGACCTAACGCCCTGGCGCTCTTCAACCCTGCGTTGGTGATTGCACCTTGGGATGGACTGCCCAGCAATCCGGAAACAATGGCGAAGATTGCAACGATTACTGGCGTCACTCCACAAGAGATCTCACCGATTCATCATCTGCGGAAAGAGGTGGTTCCAACCATCATTTTTCATGGCAAGGCAGACACAACTGTGCCCTACGTAACGGTTGAAAAATACGCCGAAGAAGCTCAACGATTGGATAATCAATGCGAACTGATCGGCTACGCGGATAACAGCCACGGATTTTTCAATTACGGTCGCGGTGGCACACCGGGCAGTGCCTACCTGCTGACAGTTCACTCGCTTCACCGATTTTTATATCAACAGGGCTACCTCGCTTCGGCCCCAGAGGGACTCCTGCCAAGCAGCCCGAATGTGCAATTGCGCGATCCAATGCTTCAGGCCAAAGAAGCGATCACACAACGCAAGAAAGCGACCGTCGCATTCATCGGCGGATCCATTACCGAAATGAACGGCTATCGACCTATGGTTTGTGATTGGCTTCAGACGACCTACCCTGAAACCGAATTCAACTTTGTTAATTCAGGAATCAGCTCAACCTGTTCGACAACCGGTGCGTTCCGGTTCGAACGTGATGTGCTGTCCACAAAACCCGATCTCGTCCTCATCGAATTCGCGGTGAACGATGATCAGGACGCTGGGCACTCCCGCGATGCGTGCATTCGGGGCATGGAAGGAATCATTCGGCATGCAAAACAAAGTTATCCTGATACCGATTTACTGGTGACCTATTTTGTGAATCCATCCATGCTTGAAATTTGGCAAAGCGGGCAAATCCCGCTGAGTGTTTCAGCACACGACCAAGTCATGCGGCATTATGGTATTTCGACGGTAGGACTCGCCAAGGAGGTCGCCGATCGAATTTCGAGTAAGCAGCTGACCTGGAATCAGTTTGGTGGAACCCATCCTGCACCAACGGGTAATCGTATCGCGGCTGACCTCGTCCAAGATCTACTCCAGACGGCCTGGAACCTGCCAGAGGCGACGGGAATTGATGCCGCCGAATTCACACAACCTTCTCTACCCAAAATGATTGACCAATTCAGCTATGCACAAGGGCGACTCGTGCCGGTTTCTGATGCGGATTCAGATTCAAACTGGCAGCTCGGTACGCCGCAGTGGAAATCGATCAAGGGTTCCATGCGATCAAGATTTGAATCACTTCAATTCATCTCGTCGGAGGTCGTGGATTCAGAATTACACCTGCGGTTCGGAGGGTCAGCGATTGGGATTTTTGTTTTGGCTGGACCTGACGCGGGACGAGTGGAATTTAAGATCGATGATGGCCCAATCCAAACCAAAGATCTTTATCATCGACATAGCAAGGGCCTTCATTACCCACGAACCGTCATGCTGGATGACGAACTCAACCCCGGCGAACACCTTCTCACGCTTCGGGTCGGCGACCCCTCGGATCGTGAAGGCTCCGGGTCGGCGATCCGTATCTTGGCGTTCACCACCAATGAAAAAAAGTAGTGAGAACGCGCGATTCACCTGCCTAAAGAGCATTGGCCGCTAAGTCCCTTGCCAATCGAATCCTCGTGGAAACAACACTCCGATAAGACGTTGACGGGTCCATGATAGATCTCAATCGTTAGCGACCCATTTTACTGGTGTTTTCCCCCAAAGGCACCTCAACCGATCCAGCTACAGAGCAACACCGCACCGGGTAGTTTGTTGAGGGAAATCTCGAGCCAGATTTCCAGCGTCTATCATTCGTCGAGAATTAAACGACTCAACAACTAGTTCCCAGTCACCAAAACTCCCAGTCACCAAAACTCCCAGTCACCAAAACTCCCAGTCAACAAAACTCCCAGTCACCAAAACTCCCAGTCAACAAAACTCCCAGTCAACAAAACTCCGAAAACGGAAACGTCTGTATCCGGAGCCCTGATTCGATTAGCCAAAAGCCTGCCGATCGGATGCATTGGCTTGGAGCCTACCGGGTTGCCATCTCCGAAAAATCGCTCAATCGGGTCCAAAAACCGATCCTGACCGTCGATTCTGCCTCAGTCATGGCCTCCGAGCATCGGAACACTCTAAAAAGAGTGGAAATCAGGCCAACTAAACCTTTTCCAAATCGTGACAGTTCGCTAACCTACCTGCGTCGATCAGTGGATTGGTGCGAAAGCAGCGGTTCTCTGGATCCGCGGGGCGTAGCTCAGCCTGGCTAGAGCGCCTGCTTTGGGAGCAGGAGGTCGCACGTTCGAATCGTGTCGCCCCGACTATTCTTTCGAAACAAGCCCTTTGGCCAACAGGTCAAAGGGCTTTCTCATTGTGGCGACTAGACTTGCGCCATTGAGAGAGCAGTTCAAACAGAGGATTTGGAGGATTCGACGTTTTGCAGCGTAGTCGGCCTCAAACCATTTCTCACGAAGGCTTTGCGAAAGTTCAAACGCTTTGACCGCAATGTCAATCGTTTCGTTCCGGCCATTTGCCCAGGTCGGATCCTCAACTTGGGAGTCCCGCTCAAGTGCTGAACGACAGCGACGAGGCGGGGTGGGCACTGGCACTTTGCCTTCGATGCAACTGCCTTTCGTGCAGCGGTTCTGTTTGTAGTGCCGGATTAAGCCGGAAGACATGGTAGAACCGAAAATCGCTTCGGTTCCCAATCATCTCCAAGTCTCGATCAATCAGTGTCTGTATCCAAATCAACGGTATATAACATCTGCCCATGCATGAACTCGGTGATGCCGTCTTTCGCGAGATACGCACTCCTAAGGGTCAACTTATTCATTTTTTCTTCGCTCGATAGGTGAGCCAAGTGGCACCAGCGATAATCCCAGCCAGTACAGCAAAACCCATCGGGCTTCCACTTCCTTCTACTGCGCCGAGCTCTCGCAAAACCTCCGCGGACTTCTTCCGCCCCAGCCGGACCTGATACTTATCAACGTCAATGCCAAGCGTTCTCGCTTTGGCAGCTGTCGTCTCCCAAGGTATTTCCATGACGGCTAGTGGGCCATCGCCTTCGTCGTTGATCACGTCAATCCTTGCCGCATGCTCCAACAACGTTTCGATGACTTTGGTGCGACCAAGAAAAGCGGCGGCAATCAGGGGTGTCGCCCCATCACTATTACAGCCGTTGACATCCGCTCCGGCTTCTACGAGGGCCGCAACCGCGTCCTGGTGCCCAGACATCGCAGCCCAACACAGTGGAGTAATTCCGTTTTTGTCCTGAGCGTTAATCTTCGCGCCGCCTGCCAATGCATCATGAATTTCATCAAGCGATCCGCGTTTGGCCGCTGTCCAGAGATCCGGCGTTCGACTTGACGTTCGATCCGCGTCTTGCGCGCCACTTGGTAACGCGGCCCATGCCATCAGAATCAGGAGCAGGAAAGGCCGGTTCAAGATTCCAAGTTGGTAGTTATTGGTTTTCACGGATGTCACTGAGCCTCAACACCTTTCTCACGACCGGGTATCACTGGATCGTCTCGTTCCACTCGCACGAGCATTGTCGCCCAATCGCCTCCTCGTGCAGAGACAGTGTCTTTGTTCAAATCAACGGCATAAAACATCTCTTCATCCGTATCCGTGAATTCGAGGATTCCATCTTTCGCAGGCTTCGTGTTCTTGAGGGTCAACTTGCCTTGACTCCATCCAGCACCGGGCAGGCCATTGGGGTAACTCACCAACCAATATTGTTCGTCCAACAGAAATATCTGAACGCCGCATTTTCCTTGCGATGCGCCCGCGCCAAATGGACCTGCGTATTCTCGGTAAAGTGTGGCGTTTGCATCCACAATAATTGGCGGCTGGGTAGGTTGCGATGCTTGGTCGGCGTCGTCACACCCCGCGAACAACAACACGACAAAGGCGATTTTCGCGGGGTAAGAGTATCGATTCAATGTCAACATGAGGGCTCCGTTCGTAGTCCGAAGAATATTGTTAGCAGGTGAAGTGTCTGTTGTCGATGTGTTTGCGCCACGCCGTCTTGCTCTTGCTGCAAGTGTTTTTGCAGTAATTTCACAAGTGACAATCTCGCGAGTCGTATTTGCTCAGGATCGAGCCTCTGTTTCATGTCATCGCTAAGTTGCTCGTATCTTGCAGCGAGTCGTGGGCTCCATTCGTCAGAAACGAGGTCAAGCGGAGTGTGTCCCATCGCGTTTACTTCATTAGCTCTCGCGCCGCGAGCAAGCAGAAATTCGGCCATCGCCTTGTGCCCCAAAAAAGCAGCCATATGCAATGCTGTGTTGCCGTGGGCGTCGACTTCCATGACGTTCGCCTCTTTGTCTAGCAAAATCTCAGCCGTGTCCGTGTGCCCATAGAGCGTTGCGAAATGCAGCGGGGTAAGTTGCTTTCGCCCGAGCCGAGAATCGACCTCGATACCGGCTTTCAATAGCCGTTCGATCTGAGCGTTGTCACCATCTTTCGCCGCACTCCAAACCCCGCCATCAGGAAACTCAATCGCGTCGAAAGCAGCCAACGTGCCACCGAGACTCGGAAGCGAACCTGATTGGGAATCACCGCTGGACGAAAGCGAGGAACGTACGCTTAGGACAACCATTGCCATGAGTGCGACTGCAACTGCGCCCAACGCGATGCTCGTGATAGTTGGCTGGGAACGTTTTTTGACGGGTTCCGCCAACGGAATCACATCCCGTTGAGGGCCGATGAAGTTCGCGTCAATCGACGCAGCATAGACATCCGCTGGATAAATTGCACAGAGAGTCGCGTGAGTATCGAGCAGATCCTGATAGAGCAGTCGCGTTTCCGGAGACTCCGCGAGCAAGCCATCAAGGCGTCTTGCTTCCGCTTCGGTTAGTTGCCCATCAATGATCCGAGAGACCAACAGTTCCAGTTCAGTTGAATGCGTATTCATGGCATGCCTCTCCGTTTCAAGGCGATTTGGATGCATTCGGCCAACTGCTTGCGGATGCGCAGAAGCTTCATTCCGATCGCATCAACGGATTTGTCAAGGGCTTCGGCGAGCGAGGCAATCGGCTGACCGTCGCGATACCGTTGTTGAATGAGGGAACAATCTTGATCGTTCAATCGCTTCATGCATTGCTTTAACAAAGGAATTCGCTGGTCGACCACCTCCGCTTCTTCCTCGCTCTTGCTATCAATCAAATCATAGACTTGATCGCTAAAGACGAATCGACTGCGCCCTTCGGCTTTGCGCCACGCCAGAATCTGAAACTTCGCGACTTGGAAGGCCCAGGCAGTGAAGCTTGACCCTGGGCGAAATTCGTTCGCCTTTTGACACAAGACAAGATTGGTGCGTTGCAGCATTTCCAGCGTCTGCTCGCGGTCAGCCAGTCGCTTGAGAATAAATCCGTAAAGCCGTGGCTGAAGCGCGGTGATTTCTGCGGCAAACGGTCCTGGATCCGCGAGCTGATTATGGAGTTCGTTTTTCGTCATATTCCGTTAATAGCAGAAAGGGCAAAGACATAACGCACTTTCACGAAGAATCTCAGGACAAGCCCAGCAGCTCCCACCGGGCTCTCCACCCTCCCGCCTGCCTGTGGTAACTAATCGTTCCTGATTGTCGTCGGTTTTGATAACAACGGCGGTGATCACGGCAAGGAAAGTGGCTGCAGACTTGGGATCTGCCTCTGCAACCTACGCAACTCGACTCATGCCAACTGCAGCAAGGACCCACACGAAGCAATTGAAAGGCGTGTCGTTGGGGGGGCATCGATAGCAGCAGAGCTTTTCCTGCTGATTTCTGGAACCATGAAAAGTGAGTTCGTCGTGTACCAACTGCTGGTCGCGTTCAAGAATCCTCTGAGGCGAAAGGAAAGTCGCGCACCACGCGTACCGAGTCTCCAGGCTCATTCTTATTGCGTTTGCGATCGGGGGACACTCGCTCATCGTTAAATTTAAGTCGGCAAACGGGTTAGACCTTCGTGACGAGATTCATTCCCTCTCGGCCTCGATAGGTCAACAGCAACGCTCCATTAGCGGCGCATGCGTCGAATACCGCTTCAAAAAAACCATGTTCACCTGGCCACGGGTAGGCAAAAAAGAGATCAAACTCATTGAGTTCCCGACCAATCAATTCACAAATGTCATCTTCTTCTGTGCTTACATTTTCGACTTCGGCGGCGATTTCGGTCAGCCCTTCGACACCTCG
>CALJHC010000020.1 GCA_938075415.1 uncultured Rubripirellula sp.
GGTTTCGCTCATTTGAATATCTCCACAACTGAATTTTCGATCACACGCCCAAATTCGTCTAATGCCTCGAAATGTGTGTGATGATTTGCCGGATTTCGGACTTCATGTGCCCCATATCGGAATTGTCGCAACCCATCGGCCGACACGTACCGTCCCGGCGATAGTTCCCGATATCCCGATCCAAGATAGTCGATTGCTCGGTCAAGCACCGCATCCTCATGTAGTCGTCCTGCTGGAAACTCAGGGGCACGTCCAAGTCGTCGTACAATAAGCTTACCACCATCCTGAACTAAATCAGGGATACTGCATGGAATAATTACCGGAACGCCGGTGGCTTTTTCAACAATAACTTCGGCGGTTGTATCAATGATCTCCGTGCCAATCACTGTGCCAATTCCACCGGTCGTTGCTGTGCCTCCTGCTGTTACTGTGCCACCGACAGTACCGACACCGAGGATTACCTCACCTCCACAAACGATTCCCACAGCAAGCGGGATGGATGCGGCAACTGTCCCTGTGAGGATTGCACCATCACTAGGATTCGCGGGAGGCTTGAGAGCATTGCGGCATTCGATCGTAGCCCAGTCCATGCGGTGAATTCGGTTTTTGCATCTATTCTGGATCCTTCCCAATCAGAGTGAGTCGATGTTGATGAAGGATGATGCAAGGTGCTTGGGTGTCGTAAGCGACTGGTCAACTCTCCTATTTGCTTGCATTACAAGTTTCGTCTTTCGGTAATGTGAACCACCGATTCCATTCCGATTCACATAACTCGGCGGTCATAATGTCAGTGGTGCACGTGTCTAACAAAACCACAAGGCGGGGGCGAAATCATGGCGGGTTCGAGGGACAAGAAAGTTGACGGGGTTCTTCTTGGGCCAATTGTTATCTGCATCGCCATCGCTGCGATGTGGAAAAACGAAGGTAGGTTTGACTACCACCTAGCTGCAAAGGCCACCGATCCGATAGCGGAACTCGCGGCGGCAGAAGAAGGGCAGCTCGTCTCCTACACCGAAGCGATGGACCGTGAGTTGCCTATCACGGGAGGCTACGTTGAGTCGTTTATGGGATACTTGATCGTGAAACGATCGGCAGAGATTTATTGCTGGGATCGTAAGGAAAACGATGAAGGTCATGTGACCTGGAGGAAAAAGTGGATGGGTAGTGTGCAGAGTAATTCTCGAAATCGAAGGTTATCTCAGCGTTTGTCCTCGGAGGAGTTTCGACCCCCTGCTTATCAGATTGGCAAACTTGCCATTCAAGCTTCAGCTGTGGAATTTGTCGACGACTACACCACTATCGCCGCATCCCTCTTGCGTTTGAAGTCGGGAGAGAAAAGTAAAAATCTTGCTGTGAGGGAGCGGTATTTTTATCTTTCTAAAGGTGCTGGTCAGTTGATTGGTGATGAACGTATCTCTTTCTCCGGAGTGCCGGTTCCACCGACGGGCACTTATTTTGGGCAATATGACGGCACTCGCGGAGTCCCGCATCAGGCGGTAGCTCGAGGCGGCTTTATTGACGGTTTAATTAGTGACAGTGGTGTGCTTCATCACATTGTTGGTGGTGAGCGGGATGTCGCTTTGGTCGCTATGAAGACTCATATCACGCTGCTGAAGTGGAAATTCCGAATTTCAGGGTTTGTTGGTACCAGCTTCGGTTTCTTAATGCTCTTTAGCTCACTCGTCGGATTCTTGTATCATCTTCCCGTCATAGGGTACGTCGCTCAGAAGAGTGTCTTTATCTTGAGTGTCTCACTCGGTTTGATCGTGTCTTCGATCACGATTGGGGTGAGTTACATGGTTAACCACCCAGTGGTTTTATTACTTAGCCTCTTTGCGTTTGTCGCCGCTTTTCTTTTGTTGCGTAATAAGTCTTTCGCTTCTCAGCAAAGAATGAAGGAGCTGGTTGATTGTCATGTTGGCCACTCCGTCAACGCAGAGGAACTCTCGGAGTTGCAATTTGTCCAGCTGTTACGTTTGGCGAAGGTGGATAAAAATATTGATATCGAGGAGCGTAAGTACCTTAAAAAGTGGGCGAAGCGTCATCGCTGGTCCAAGGAAAAAGTGACCGAATTGGTTAAGCGAGCGAATCACTCCGAGCAGGTAAGTTCAGCCTCTGGTCATTCAGGTGAACAGTTGCGATCTCTCATTCGACTTGCTTTGGCTGACGGAGAGCTTCACCGTTACGAGTTCAATGCAATCAATGATGCGGCGAGACAATTTGGGTACAGCAGTTCTGACCTGGCCAAGACGATTCGTGAAGTCAGAGCGGAAGCGTAATGGTGAAGCTCTCCAGGCCCCTCGGCAAGGTTCTCGGGTTACCTTTGTCAGTACTCTCATACTTCGATTGCCTTGTTGCTATCGCCAAACGTGTCGGTCTCCACACCCATGCGTTAGGGCGTCAGGCGCAGCAGGTTGTTCAATGTGCGAGTTGAGCAGGGTATTCGACTTGCGGGTCCGAACACAGTTGCGACTCACAAGTTTCTTTGATTCATGAGAGATGGGATCGGTATTGGCCCGGTGTTTGTCCGATCTCACGTTTAAAAACCACACTGAAATACTCGGCGTGTTTAAATCCGGTCAGGCTTGCGACTTGTGATAGAGGTAAATTGGTTTCACGTAGCAATTGTTGTGCTCTTTTCATTTGGACGTTTCGAATTTCAGCTTGCGGTGAACGACCAACAAATTGCCTGAATCGTCGTTCAAGTGAGCTGCGAGCGATGGTGATTTCGTCCAGAATTTCAGCGACGCAAAGACCACTGCAGGCTCGTTCCCGAATGATTTTTACGGCGGCGACGACTTCTGCATCATCAATCGCCATAACGTCGGTTGATTGTCTTGCGGCGATCCCCAGCGGGGCGATTTTGACATGCCGTTCGGCCGGTTCTTCGTTTCGCATCAGTTGATCCAGCATACGGGCGGCTTCGTAGCCGATTCGGTCAGCAGCAGGAATCACGCTCGACAGTGAAGGTTGGCAAAAGTCACAAATGACTTGATCGTTATCGACTCCGATGACCGCAACTTGATCAGGAACTGAGATTTGTGCCACACGACAGGCTTCGAGAACGTGCTGTCCACGAAAATCGTTGCAAGCCAGCACTCCAATGGGTTTGGGAAGTTCCAATAACCACTGAACCATTTTGGCCTGCTGTGTTTCCCAGCCAGTTCGTCGGGCTTGTGCCCAGTCGGAACTGTGAAACAGGATATTGGCGTTGTGTGGACGCAGGTAATTTTGAAATCCACGATATCTAGCTTCGGACCATTGATGGTTTGTAAATCCGCAGAAGGCAAAGCGTTTCAATCCACGTTGGATAAGGTGTTCGGCTGCGAGTTGTCCGATTGCTTCATGATCATTCCAGATTGAGGGAAGCCGCTGGTTACCATAAATATCGGTGAGGTTTACGGTTGGGATTCCGGATTTTGCGATGAGTTCGGCCATCTCGGGCGTGGTCGATCTCGTGATGATTCCGTCCCCATCCCAGTGCTCGAGCCATGCCGGTGGCGTCACCACTAACTCTCGTAGATCAAGCTGGACTGACCATGGTGGATTTTCCACCAAGTATTGGCTGATGCCCTCCAGCACGCCGCGTCCAAAAGACATGGCGGTCTCGACGATCAATAGCACGTGGGGACGCTGCTGGCTGCCGCTTGATTTAATGTTAAATTTCTTGTCCTGCTTGCGGTAAGAATTGGCTTACCTGCGGGGGTAGGCAAGGCAAAGAGTTGGGATCAGGGGGCTGTAGAGCGTCTGAATGTAGGGTGATCGATGGTCAAGGAGGCATTCTAGACGATAATTCTCAAAAAAAAGGATTGTGGCTTGAGATAATCCGCAGCGGTACACATTGTCGCAGAGTTCGAAAATAGCGTAATTCTTGACAATGATGTTGTCTTCTGCGTTTCAAAACTTGCCGGAACAATTCTCAATCGGAAGTACGCTGATTCTCATTGGCAGGCGATCGTAGACCGGTCACAATGAGGACGCTGTCCAAATTTTTTTGACTGCCGGGAGTATCAGTTTTGGATCTCCCGTTAATGTTACCGACTGATGACTTACCCGCCTTCGATAGCAAGTATCCCTCCGTTTCAAGATTAACATGATGCCTTCGCTTTCAAAGATGTTTTCGACCCATCGATTAATCATGGCCCTGTACGTTGGGCTCGTTTGCGTGACGAGTCGACCGTGTATCGCACAGGATGAACGGGCGAAGCCGTCGGTTGATTTTTCCAAGCAAATTCAACCTCTTCTCGCGAAACGCTGTTTTGCCTGTCATGGTCCCGATGAAGCTGAGGGTGGGCTTCGGTTCACAAGCCAGAAGGCAGCGTTTGCTGAGGCTGATTCTGGGGAGCACGCAATCGTGCCGGGAGACGTTGACGCAAGTGTCTTGCTTGCTCGGGTGGTGTCTGATGCGGAAGACGAGCAGATGCCACCTGAGGGCGATCGATTGTCACCAGAGGAAGTAGATTTGCTGAAGCGTTGGATTCAAGAGGGAGCAAAGTGGCAGCAGCACTGGGCATTCGAACCGATGACGAGTCCCGAACCGCCCGCAGTAGAAAATGCCCAGTGGAGCAATCATCCGATAGACCAGTTTATCTATTCGACTGTATCGAAGGCGGGTTTGCAGCCAAATCCCATTGCTGACCGGTCGACCCTGATTCGTCGAGCCTATTTCGATTTGACCGGATTGCCACCGTTGGCAGAGGAGGTGAAGGCGTTTGTGGATGATCCCGATCCGAAAGCCTTTGAGAAAGTGGTTGACCGGTTGCTGGAATCACCGCACTACGGCGAACGTTGGGGAAGGCATTGGTTGGATTTGGTTCGCTTTGCTGAAACTAATTCCTATGAGCGTGATGGTGCCAAACCAAACGCTTGGAAGTACCGTGACTATGTCATCAAGTCGTTCAATGAAGACAAGCCATATGATCAATTCCTGACCGAACAGTTGGCGGGTGATGAGTTGGATGAAGTGACGACAGAATCGTTGACTGCCACAGGATATTACCGGCTTGGAATTTGGGATGATGAGCCAGCTGACCCCCTGCTGGCGCGGTTTGACGACATGGACGACATCATCATGACGACCGGACAGGCGATGCTCGGTTTGACTTTGAATTGCGCTCGGTGTCACGATCACAAAATTGATCCCATATCACAAAAAGACTACTACAGCTTCCTCGCAATGATGGGAGATGTGACACGTTGGGGCCATCGGGGTGATCAGCGATCCTACAACCAGATTGATGTTTCATCTGATGAACTGAACCAGAAGTACCGCGAAAATGACGAAACCAAACGCCGTCTCGAGAAAGAAATACAGGACGTCGAGCAGTCGGGCATTGTCAAAATGTCAGCGCCGGATCAGCGGGCTACCGAGGGACCCAAGCGGGATCGTAACCGCGTTTTAAAAGAGAAGTTGAAAGATAACTTGAGTGAAGCGGATTGGAAAAAGTACAAAGACTTGCAAAAGCAATTGGCTGATACCTTACAGCAGGGAAAGACGCTGCCTCCTCGCGAGATGGTGATGGGGTTGGCGAAGTGCACGCCAAAGCCTGACCAGACCTTCGTTCTATTTCGTGGTAACCCGCACTCACCAGCGGATCCTGTCGAACCAAACTTTCCAGCCATCTTCGGAAGTCCCGCACCGGAGGCCTCGGCCTTTCAAGGTAATGAAAAGAGTGCAGGTCGTCGCAGAGTATTGGCAGACTGGATTACGAGTGATGAGAATCGGTTGACGGCCAGAGTCATGGCCAATCGAGTTTGGCAGTTTCACTTTGGACGCGGCATTGTTCGTAGCAGTAACAATTTTGGAAAGTTGGGTGTACCGCCAACGCACCCTGCCCTGCTTGATTGGCTTGCTCAGAGGTTGATTGCCGGCGATTGGAAACTGAAGGATTTTCACCGCCTGATCATGTCGAGTCGTGCCTATCAAATGTCCTCTGCTGGACAGACTGCCGGCTTGGCAACGGATCCCGCCAATGATTTGCTGTGGCGATTTGATCCACGGAGGTTGAGTGCCGAAGAAGTGCGAGACACCATCCTTGCGATCAACGGTTCGTTGAACCGTCAGACATACGGACCGAGTTTTTATCCATCGCTATCGCGTGAAGTGCTGGCCGGGCAGTCACGTCCAGGTGCCGGTTGGGGAAATTCATCTGAGCAGGAGAAAAATCGCCGGTCGGTCTACATCCATGTAAAACGGTCCTTGTTGACGCCCATTCTGACTGCCTTTGATTTCCCTGATCCTGATCTGACCTGTGAGGACAGGTTTGTGACGTTGCAACCGGGACAAGCCTTGGCTTTGCTGAATAGCAAATTTGCTCATGAGCAGGCCAAGCGTCTGACAGATTCGGTGGGCGGTGTGGATCTCGAGAACGAACAGTTCGTCCAACGAGTGATTGCCAAGGCTTTGTCGCGAGAGGCAACGGACACTGAGGTTGCAAACGGCAGCAAACTGATAACCACATTGCAGACGACTGATAATTTACCTCGGCAACGTGCAGTCGAATTGTTTTGCCTCACTGTCATGAACTGGAATGAATTTCTATTCGTTGATTAGGCATAAGTTCAATGTCACGATGTGACTGCTCACCGCCCGAAAACAAAGCTTTACCTGTTAGCTGAAAGATCACAAGAGAAACAATCATGGCAAATCAAAAAAAGCGCACCGGAAGTTTTTGTGGGCGTACTCGCCGAGAATTTCTTTGGCAAACAGGAGGCGGATTTGGTGCCGCTGCGATGACTTCAATGCTTTCGAATGATGGCTTCTTCGATGCATCTGCCAGCGCCACTGAAACTGCCTACGCTAATCCGCTGGCGGCCAAGCCACCGCACTTTGCTCCCAAGGCCAAGTCAGTGATTTTTCTGTTCATGTACGGTGGACCAAGTCACATCGATACTTTCGACGAAAAAACAGCGATGAAAGGCATGGATGGAAAAACCGTCGATGTCAAAACCTTTGGCCGTGGCGGGCATCGAACCGGCGGGCGGATCGTTGAGCCGAGGTGGGAATTTGAAAAATATGGTGAATGCGGAAAGTCTGTCAGTACTTTGTTTCCCAATGTTGCGAAGCACGTGGATGACATTGCCTTTTTGCATTCCATGACCGCGGACTCCCCGATTCATGGCTCCGCAATGTTGATGATGAATAGCGGGAAAGTGTTGTCAGGAAGTCCTGCCCTTGGGTCGTGGGTCAATTACGGATTAGGCAGCGTGAATGAAAATCTGCCGGGATTTGTGGTGATGTTGGATCCTTCAGGAGGCCCGATCAGCGGTGCGAAAAACTGGAGCAGTGGTTACATGCCGGCTACCTACCAAGGTACCGTTTTCCGAAGCAAGGGAGCACCGATCCTCGATTTGGCTAGGCCAGACGACATGAGCGTGGACGTCCAACGCCGTCTACTTGATTCGATTCAGGATGCAAATGCCCAGCACCTGACTCAGCGTCAGGGGAACAGTGATTTGGCCTCGCGCATTGCCAGTTATGAATTGGCTTACAAGATGCAGAGCACAGCACCCGAAGCAGTTGATCTGGCGACCGAGGATGCCGGAACCTTGGAAATGTATGGGATCAATAATGACCGTACGCGTGACTTCGGTACTCGTTGTCTGATGGCCAGACGACTTGTGCAACGTGGCGTGCGTTTTATTCAGCTGTACAGTGGTGGATCACACAATGATGCCAACTGGGATGCTCATGGCGACTTGGAAGTGAATCACAACAAACATGCGGGTAACACGGACCTTCCCATCGCGGCACTTCTCGCCGATCTAAAGCAGCGCGGTATGTTGGATGAAACACTCGTCGTTTGGGGTGGGGAGTTCGGACGACAACCCACGGCTGAGTACGCCCAAGGTACGGGACGTGATCACAATTCTTATGGCTTCACAATGTGGATGGCTGGTGGCGGTATCAAGGGTGGTATGAGTTATGGCACTACCGACGAACTGGGGTCACGGGCGGTGGAGAATCCGCTGCATGTGAAAAATCTGCATGCCACCGTGCTGCATCAAATGGGGTTGGATCCTAACCGTCTGTCGTTCTTCTATAGCGGGTTGGATCAGAAATTGGTTGGGGTGGAGGAAGTGGATCCCATTCACGACATCATTGCCTGATAGGTCGTTCCGTTTTGACCCGTGCCGAATGGAAAATCTGAATTCTTAGCAACGCGAATCCTTCTTTGCTTTGTACGTGGACCTAAGTCCATTCGTCGTTTGCTTCGGCTTCAGCGGACAGGACGCCAAAAACCATATCTGGGTTGACGGTGATTGCCGATCAGCTTGGTAAGTGCAAGCTGGTTTTCTCGATCGGCCCACACTTTTGGAATGCTTGGGTCTTTGCGTATTTTTGGATGCACCGAATCGCTTCGCTCTCGGGCAAGCCGAACGCGACGCAGTGACAACACTCGACGCAAAGAGAATCTTGGCAGGTTGTTGGGACTCGGCAACTTGAACAAGGGGAACACCAATGCATTCAGAGGGGTATGAAGGTGTTCAGTTACTTCTTGGCGTAACGTTACTTCTTAGGCTCAGGAGCTGGAGCGTCGCCTGGAGACACTTTTTGCTACCTTTTCTCGTCTCTTTTGGCTTTTAAGTATTCGAAGCTAGGTTCCATGTTAACCAAGTCACTGACCTGACTTTCCATTTTGGCGGGCATCTGTTCGACACGACTGCGATGCTCTGAATGACCCGCTAAGTTCTTCCATTGATTGTAAGCCTCGTCAATTTTGTAGCGACCTATTTCGGTCGGGTGCAGAACCTTTGACTTGGCCCATTCATTGGTTTGAGCGATTCGCTTCCAATCAGCTCAGGCTTGACCGAGCTTTTGGTTGTATCCGCCAAGCAGTTCAAGGTCCTTCTTACTGAAAATCCAGTGCGTCAGCACATGTTTGATGCCGGCAAAGGCCTGGTACTTGCCCGTGTTGATTTCAGCTCTTGATGGAGAGCAGGCCGGGTTGGCAAAGCAATGAGTGAACAACATCCCAACCACTGTCAGCTTGTCGAGATTTGGCGTCTGGACACCGTGACCCCATGGGTGCAACGGTTTGATTTCACTTAGCGTTTCATACGCCAGGTGGATCCCCCGTTTATCGCCGTCAGTCAATCCTTCTCGTTGCCACTTTCTTTACTTGATCCGTATCGCTGTCCAAACTCTTTGACAGGATCGTACTTCGGACGGTTGTAAAGCTTGCGTTGTCGATCGACTCGGCAATTCGGGTAGAAGTCAAAAATATCACCTTCGCCCAAAATCCGTGGATCCTTTTGCTCTGTCAGTTGCCGTTTCAACTGTTCCCACAATTGCGCTTTGATAGAAGCATGATTCTCGTTTGCCGCAAGGTTTTGGATACAATCGGGATCGACGTCGATATCGTAAAGTTCTTCTGCGGGGCGTTTCCCAAAGCTCATCTCGTAAAATCGATAGTCAGGATCGCTTGGTTTCAACTTTGTTAAGTAAGACTTTGTTGGCGAACCATCGCAATTCAACAGACCGTATTCAGGATCGCCTCCCGGCCATCGATTGGGCTTGAAGTTTCGAACGTATAGATACTTGTCTGTTCGAATCGCTCGAGACGGGTAAGCCACTGAAAGTTGATCGCCGTCCGTTCGTCCAATATCGTGTCGCTCTTTGCCGAGCAAGGTGTGATTGCGAGTCGGATCAATCCTTCCCGATCCATCAGCCATCAGTTGCTCGACAAAACTCTTACCAGTCATTTGAGGATGCGATTCGAGCTTGGCTAATTCAAGCAACGTCGGTCCCAGATCCGGAAACGTAATGAAGTCCGTTACCGTTCGTCCCGGTTTGATCTTGTTGCCCCATCGAACAACAAACGGCACGTGAAATCCGTCATCGTAAATCTGACCCTTAACGCGAGGGAACGGCATTCCATGATCCGAAGTTGCAATGATCAGCGTGTTGTCGATCAGGTTGTGATCCTCGAGATGTTTCAAAGCGCGACCAATGTGATTGTCGTACCATTCGACTTCGATTGCATAGTCAGCAAGGTCGCCGCGAATCGTTTTGTTGTCAGGATAGTAGGCCGGGACGGTCACATCATCGAGGTTGCGACCGTCAAGTTTCCAATTATCTTTGCCATAGCCTCGGTGGGGTTCCTTAGTGCCAAACCAGAAACAAAACGGTTTGCCTGCGGGCTTCTTTTCCAAAAACGCTTCGAAGTTGGCGCCGTAGTCAACGTTGCTGATTCCCTTGAAGGGTGGCTTCGCAGTTTTTTCGTTGTAGGGGTACCCTGCGGGGTTCAGTTTTTCGAGTTTCGTTTTTCCTGCATCGATTTCTTGGTGGATCCCCGGCCCCCAGCCTTTTCCCGTGAAGCCGATTTCGTATCCGGACTCTTCAAGCAGAAACGGATAAAAAGCCCACTCGTCTGAAAGAAACGGATTGTGGTTACAGGCTTCTTTGAGCTGCCATGAATAGCGTCCCGTTAGCAGACAGGCTCGGGCCGGTGCGCATTTCGGATTGCAGTTATAAGCTTGCGTGAACACAACGCCTTCGCGCGCGATGCGATCAAAATTCGGCGTTTTGACATAAGTGCTTCCGTAGACACCCATGCTGTCCCGCGAAGCATCATCCGCAATGATAAACAGAATGTTCGGCCGCTCGGCTGCCGCCAGCCGGTCATCCGAAAGGGCGGAGCCGTCCGAAACGAATGTACAGAACATCAACGTGCAGGAAGCAATCACCATCCATCGTCGCATATCATCACCAATTCTTTACTTTCGTGCCTGGGGATCATCTTTGTTTCAACGGTAAATCATAGCTGATCGAGTTACTTGAACTGAAATACGGAACTCTGAGTCACCACAATCAAGGGTCCCGGGGACGATACTCCTTCTGTTTCAGTTCACCTAACAGGCGATCGATTTCGGGACGCGGTCTCCAGATAGCCTTGCATTGGTTCTGCAGCACCCAGATAGTAATTAAGGGAAGTCAGCCGCGGCAACTCCATGCTAATACCCGACGCCTTAAAGAATCGTGTTTGATGTAACGATTGAGGAGTGGGGTTAAACATCGCGTCTAACTTTCTTTGTTGGCCTCACTGCTTTTGGTGGGCGTGGCGGCCGTGTCTCGGTGTTAGCGAGCGGAGCTGAATGCTTGTGGAGCCGACTCCTATTGGCCGCCCGCGAAGAAGCATTGCAATCGTTCGGTAGGAGTCGGCGCTACTTGCGATTAAATTCCAGCACAGAATCGTAGGCCATCCGCTGCAGATACGCCTTCTTTTTGCTGCCGAAGACTATGGTTGGTTCTCCGCCATCGGGGTCTTTTCCCTCTTTCAACTTGGTCTCGGTCACCGAGTTGAACGCGAGCCCTTCGGGACTCTTCCCGGTAATCGCCGCGTAGAAAAGATTGGCGACCAAAAAGGCGCAGGTCTGATTCGGATGCCCGTCGTTGTGATAGCGAAAGACGAGATCGGTGCCCGGCTTGTTGGTATCGCCCGTCTGAATCTTCTTGATCGCTAGTGGTACGGGAATCACGGCTTTCGTCTGTAAGGTCTTTGCCATTCGTAAGCCCACTGCCGTGTCTCGCTCGGCGGACGCCACGTTATACGGCTCGGTCACCGGGTCCTGGTTCTGCGTTTCGGGTGAGGTCATGTAGAGAATCACCTCGGCGCCCTGCGCTTTCACGATCTCGGCGAGCTTCGTGGCGTAGCGTTCATATCCCTGATTCGGCTGCTCCGACACATCGCGCCAACTCTGCAGGACGACGTAGTCCCATTTAGTCCTGAGATTGTTCCGAAGCAGGGCTTCGTGATTCTTGATGGCCTTGGTGATGTGCCCATGGATGCCGGCAAAGGGCACGTTGGTTTTGCCCACGGACGACCAGTGCTGGTTCCATTGGTCGGGATTGGGTGCCGTGTCCGATTGAAGAAATCCCTTCATCGCCGCGATGCGGTCGTTGATCTGCGCATTGGTGAGAGTGCTTTGTTCAATGAAACTCTGGCTGAAGTAGTAGGTCGAGTGCTTGAACATATTCTGCCCGCCATAGATAACGCGCTGCACCTGCACGTCGGTGGTGGGATCGCCTTCTTCTAGAATCTGCTCCACGAGGCCAGCAATGTTGTGCCGAGCCGTGAAGCTGTTGCCAAGAAAAAGGATTTTCAACTCCGCCGCAGATGATGGTACTGCTGAGGAAACAGCAAGGAGGGCAATCGCGATTCTCAAGATCATTGAATGAAGGTTCCGTGAAAAAAAGGCGAACTAACAGGGTTTGGACTTATCCCTCACCCACATCTGCCGAGGACCATGTGGTCTTGCTGAGTAGGATCGAATCGCCCGACTCGTCACAACAAAGAATTCTCATTTGCCAAAAAACAACTTGTTAAAATTGCTGTATCTTGATCGCACGGTACTTAAGGATCCAGAGATTGTAGTGCTAGTCGCTAAATCTCGAAGCGATTTCTGTTCGGTGCGGACGTGAACCCCAAAAAAGTGGTGAACGATGCTTTGCGAGCAAGGTCATCCCACAGCTGCGAGCTGATCGGGCCGTGGCAATTTGGGGATAGAGTTGGCCATTTGCATGGAATTGGAGATAAACTTCGGATCGCATGCTGCGCTCAGTTCATCCCGTGAATGACGGAGTCAACAGCACTTAATCAATCTTAATCAAGCGTAAGGTAAACGGTTACAAACCGCATTCAGGTTCGAGTGACGGTGATTTCGTTCGACTGAGTTAACGCAAAGTGAGTTGTCGGGCGCGGCAGGCAAAATGTACCGGTTCGTGTGCGAGTTTTCACGACAACCGTCGCTTCCGCTGGAATTAGTATTTTCTTCCAAGTCTAAGGGATCAGTCTCGTTCAGTGCTTTATCAAGCAGTTCATGAACTTTTACCGATTTGCACAACTGCTGGATGACTTGTTTGGAGCATGTTGGGTGTTTGAATCGGACACTTCTCGGTACACGACCAACTCTCTACCCTGCGTCAGCCCGTCAACTATGGTTCTTGGTGCTGATCGACGAGTGCACGCGAGAATGCAGTTGATCCAAGTGGGTCGTCCGGTTGCCACCGAAGATGGGATCGGTGTTTTGTAAGTGTTTGCAACGTCAGTAATCAGCTCGCCGCTGTCAATGTCGTAGACATCCTGTTTCTGATCGGAGATGCCAATTCTTGGAAGAAGAACTGTTCGCAGTTCCACGGATCTGTGAATGCGAATGATGGCAAGATTTCAAGGTGGATCAAATTGAATATCGAATTCGACACACCAGTGGTTTGTCGTCATCAGCGACTGAAGCCACCAATGGAGCGATGGAATTTTGCTCCGAGCGGACTCAGGGAATTCTTGACGTCTTCGTCAGGGCTGCCAAACACCTCAAAGCTGTTGATTTCAATCATCCCCAGTAATCTTTCAGCAAACTTCTCACCGAATGTTTTGGTGTGAATCATGACTGCTTCTGAGTTGACGTAGTGTTCAAAAAAATAGCAGGTTTTCCCGTCATCTGAAATTGACCAATCGTAGGTGAGTGTTCCCGGTTCATGGCTTTTTGTGTTTTGCACCATTTCAGCATTGATCTGTTTCAAATTATCAAGTTGTCCATCCTTCACACTCGTGGTGATTAGCCAGTAGACGTGTTCCGAACTTTTGGAGTTGCGTTTGGAATCATCAGCTGTAGTTTCGCTAACACCGCCTAGTGTTAAGCAAAGACCTATCCAAAGAATTGCCATGGTGGATAGTACGAATGAAAATTTGCTGTATTTCATATTAAAGACTTCTTCACTTTGACGGGAATTAGTGTGAGATGCGTAATGGGTCGGTGACCGAAACTTGATGAAAGAAATCGAACTTTGCGGTCCAGTCAAAAACGGGAACGCATGGGCCCGAGTGGTCAGATGGTAACTTTCAGCAAATCAATCACCAATGCCTTACCCCATGGCACGGGTTTTTTTTAACCAGACAACCGACCTAGGTCATCAGGAAGAGGGAAATTTGCACCCAAACTCCACGATTTCTCCGGTATGGAAAGTTTGATTCCAGACACAAATTAAGTTCCTTGTGACTCATTACTTTGCATAGCCCGTCGGATTCGCCACGGAGAGAATGAAAAGCGAGATCAATTCAAACGAGGCAGAGGCGTTCTGTTCTCAATCGAGTATGATCCTGCACACATCCAAGGAACATTGAATCATTAAACTCATGCAGCTTTTGCGACTGGATTTAAGATCGAGACGAGGCGGATGATAGCTCAAATAAAACTTAGCTCACCAGCGAGCAGCAAAAAGAGCTTTGGAATAGAATATATATCGGCAACACATTGGCAGCATCGCTGATGGCTCGCAATCTGAAGATAGGAAACCAACATGAGATTTGTTCAATCTAAGTCGATGATTGTGTTGCTGCTGAAGATGGCCTTGGTTGTCTTTGCGTCGGTTGGTCTCGCTTCCGGGGCTGAGCAACCCAACATCATTATCCTGTTTGCGGATGATCTTGGTTACGGGGAACTTGGTTGCCAAGGAAACCCGGAAATCCCCACGCCGCACATTGATTCCATTGCAGCCAATGGAGTCCGTTTTACATCCGGCTATGTCGCTGGTCCAAATTGCAGTCCCTCGCGTGCCGGCCTGCTAACCGGTCGCATCCCGACACGTTTTGGATACGAATTCAATCCTACTGGTGCCCGTAATGAAGAACCGGGTTTTGGACTACCTCCCGAGCAAGTCACGATTGCCGAAACCTTAAAGGGTGCCGGCTACACTACGGGGTTGATCGGTAAATGGCACCAAGGTGGCCAAGCTAAGCACCACCCGTTTCGTCATGGTTTTGACGAGTTCTTTGGTTTCACGCACGAGGGACACTACTTTGTTCCTCCACCCTACAAGGGTGTGACAACCATGCTGCGTCGCAAGACACTTCCGGGAGGCAGAAAAGGTCGCTGGGTTGGTGACAAAGGATTGATCTACAGCACCCACATGGGAAGTAACGAACCGGATTATGACGCCAACAACCCGATTGTCAGGGGCGGGCAACCCGTTATCGAAGAGGAATACCTGACAGATGCATTGACCCGTGAAGCGGTCGATTTTATCGACCGGCATGATGATAAGCCTTTTCTTCTGTATTTGGCCTACAACGCTGTCCACAGCCCGCTTCAGGGCGCAGATGCTTACATGAAGAAGTTTGCCCACATCGATGATATTCATCGCCGTATCTTTGCAGCAATGCTTGCCAACATGGATGACAGCGTTGGTGCTGTTCTTCAACAATTGCGTAAGTCAGGACTCGAAGATAATTCGCTGGTCTTTTTCTTGAGTGACAATGGCGGTCCAACACGGGAATTGACCTCCTCCAATTTGCCTCTTCGAGGTTCGAAGGGGCAAATGTATGAAGGAGCGATTCGGGTGCCTTTTATGGTCCAGTGGAAAGGCCAACTGCCAGCGGGAAAAACTTATCAAAACCCCGTTAGCTCAATGGATATTTTTGCGACCGCAGCAGCCATCGCGTCCGCAGCGCCTCCAGAAAAGCTGGAGGGTGTCAACCTGATTCCTTACCTGACTGGTCAAGATAATACTCGACCACATGAAACACTTTTCTGGCGGCAAGGCGGTAAGACAGCGATGCGACATGGCGATTGGAAACTTGTCCGTATGGGCGGCAAACTTCGGACTGGAGACTTGGGTTGGGAACTGTTTGATCTATCGAATGATCTTTCAGAAGAGACTAATCTTGCAGCGTCTAAACCCGGTCGTCTCGCGGAGATGGTAGAGCGATGGAAACAAATTAATGACGAAATGATTGAGCCGTTATTTTAACTGGGCCGAGACTCGACACGGTATCATGCTTTGGGTTAAGAGATTGTTCGCAGTGGCCTGCGTTGACTCATGCAAAGTTTTGGTAAGCAGCCGTGCCATTAAGAATTCTTCTCGAAGCTACGTATTCCCGTTCCCAAACTCGAAATTTTGATGATTCCGATGGTGTCTTCCCGCCAAAATCTCGCAAGTTGAAGGGTGAATGATACTTCTGGTCCAAATCGATTGGTGGGCAAATCTTATTCCCATCTGCCGTTAGCCCAAATCCGGATGCGTTAATGCTTTTTGTTGTAGGGCGGCTTCAGATTTGTCGCCCGTGCAGTACCGTGCATATTGGATTGTCTCATGGGCACGAAAAACCGATACTTCCACCGCTGGAGATCGTTGCTTCACCGTCGCCCTTGCTGTTCGCTTACAAGAAGCTGGTTATCTTCCCTTGGTTAGTCGTGTCGGTGGCAGATGAAGGTTCGCCCAAGCTTGTTTTCGCTTCTCTCTGGCCGCGTTGATCCGGAGTAGTGTCTTGGAAAGAATACTGTCTCCGTCCCGGTCGATTCGTGGATTAGTGTTTGAAATTGCCTCGGTTTCGGCCACCTTTTCGGTCGCAGAAAGTACACCGATCATCATCGGTATCCGCTTGCGGTTATGTTAAAAGAGAATCTTCTTCGCAAACACATCGTTGCCAGTGTCATAAAAAAACAAATCAAGCGTAGCCCAAAAGGTGGGTGAGAAATGTCTTCACGAGACGCATGTATCTTTGCTTTCACCAAGGATTGTTGGGAAGTTGTGAGAGGTTGTTAAAAAATGTGTTGTCACTACGCTCTCATGTCGCCAATGGTGACGTAACGCAGATGCATGGATTTTGTCCAAACCTCGTCATCCTTTCGCGTGGGCTCTCAACACACCTGACCCCGGCTATTAATCACGTGCAGATTCGGGTCACCGGAGATGAAGCCTCAGGAAGATCCCTGTTTTATCCCTGCAGGTCAGGCCAGCGAGCCTCGAATTACACTGATTTCGCGTGCAAGCTATTACAACAGCCAGATATTGATGCGTGTTCCGCTTTGGCAAGAAACTGCGTTTGCCAAGCTGAAAATTACGAGATCATGCATGCCCTTGGGCAGTTGGATGGAGGTTTTGTATTGGGCTCTTGCAGGTTATTTGCTGTTGATCGGGCAGATACCTGCGAAAGGAGCGTCCGTTAGCGATCCGAGGATTTTTTTTCCGGGTCGTCTATTCTCACCAAGGTCCACTGTTGTGTTCCATCATCCTCAAAGTGAACCAAAGTTCCCACTTCGTTCTCGGTTAGGTTGTAGAGCTGCGTCTCCATGATTGGCGATGACTTACCAACGGGGCCCCATGCAGCTCGTTGACTTTCCTCATCAACGGTTCCTTCCACTTCGAACGATTTATCAGTTGCCAAATTTTGGAAAGTGCCGGCAATTATTCCCTCTTTGCTGACAGCTAATTGCAGGAACATGGTCGAGTCTTCAATGGATGATTCGTCATTGGATCCCAACGCGAAGACTCCAAGGGGTAACCATTCCACCTGCTTCGGATCAGTTTTTTCTGGCACAGAGGCAGCGATTTCTTTTGCTTCGGCCGCATATTCATCGGCAGTTGCGATCACATCTCCTTCGTTGTAAACCTTGTCTCCCTCATAATAAATCGTCGTTCCGTAATCACAATAAACTGGCTGCGGAGGTGAATTCACCAACCAACTTGTCACCGCGCCAGCAGTCGCCCAAGCCCACCAATTACGATTCGGATAGTTTACCCAGCCCCATCGGTAATAGGGATATCGGCCCCAATAGCCCCTGCCGTACACAGGCAGTATCACAGGTGGTCGATAATAAGGTGGTCGCCAACCTGGAGGACGCAACCCGGGTGGTCGCCAGCCCGGCGGTCGAGAATTTGGCCGCCGGTGTTCGACTCGATGGTCCGCGGGTCTGTATCCAGGTCGATCTCCGATGCCAGGTCGATCTTTTAATATGGGTTTAGTTGAGGGACGGTTATCCAGAAAGTCGCGAGCAGCACCACCCTGGGTGGATGGACGCGTGGTGGGCCGGTTTAGATTTAAGAAATCGTTCAGTTCTCCTCGCGATGTTTGATTTGCAATCGATGGTCGTCCCGATCCGCCACCCGAAGGTAAGCTTGGTCTTGCGTTGGAAGGTCTCAGGTTGGATGGCAGTGTCGATGGTTTGCCTGCAGAGGGTTTGCCAATCGAGGGTCTTCCTGTCGAGGGTCTTCCTGTCGAGGGGCGCGATATTGAAGGTCGCGTCATCGAAGGACGCGAGGTAGGCGTTGAGGGTCGAATTGACGGACGACTCATCGATGGAGAGCGATTTAAGGAAGGCGAACGCGAGGGCATTGACCGCCCCATGCTGGAACCAGCTCGGCTTATTTTTCCGCCGCCCCGTCCACGCTGTGCCAAGCAGGCATCACTGGAAATGAGTGATGCCATGAAAGCACCGCATACTAAGGCAAATAAGAAACGTCCCGAACGCTTCATCACAGCACCTATTCGATTGGAAAAGAGTTGTGTCATTTTCGGATTACTTTGACTTCATCAAGATTAGGTAACAATTCGCCGTCAATCATTTGGTTAACTTTTTGCCAAGTGTAGTTTCCATCGTCCGTTAGCCGAAAGACGCCGACAAAGGAGCCAACGGATCCATCCGCTAAGGTTGCAACGGATTGAACTTTCCACTTACCATCCCGCTCGGTCCAAACCCCAGTGACGAAACCACCATCGGAATCAAAAAGCCAACTGCGAATTTGCTGCTTGTTTTGATCCCACCCTATGATCTGTAATCCGGATGAACTCACACCGCCCGAAGTCGTGACGGAGTACTTACGACTGATGTAGGTTTGGTTGGATGTCCAATTGCAATCGATCTCAATGGTAAAGCCTTCGCCTGCGTCAATCCATTGACCGATCATCCACTCGAGACCTTTCAGTTTTTCATATCGCAGGGGTGCACTGGAGGCCTCTTTCTCAGTGACTCGATCGATCAACCATTTATCGCCGTCCTTCACAAAAATGGTTTCGTAGTTGGTCTCAGTGGTGTCATCTTCACCGATTACGATGGCCCGACCCGATTCGAATGCTACTCGAGGCGAAATAAGGTCGATTGAATCACTCACAAGTGTTAACTTGCCAAGATTGTCAGAGTTTTCGAACAACGCTTTGAATTTTGCGGCCATCGCTTTGCGGCCGTCAACTCGTTCGCCAAGGATTTGGCTGATGTAGACACCGTTCTCTGTCCATGAATTGGCGACGTTTTCAAGCTCTCTTGCGTTGAATGCGGTCGCATACATCGCAACGGCTTTCTCAATTTCCGCCAACGAACTTTCCGCCGCTGGTTCGGTTTCTTGACCTGAAGCGTCACAGAGTCCTAATGAAAACAGGCAGGGCAATGCGAGAAACAAATGACGATAATGAATCAACATGGCGGATTTCTGCGGAAGCGTTTGAGGGTTCAGCAAGCAGATTTTGGAAAAAACGATGTTAATGATCAGCGGTGATATACCAAGGGCCGGGCTGGCAAAATTGAAGAATTACCAAGATTTTTATCTCGAGTCAGACTGCAAAGTTGAGGAACGCCAGTAATTACGGTTTCAAAAAGGCGATCGGTTTCCGCAGGAACCGAAGTGGCTGAAAAAAGCAATGGTCAAGGATTGGAGACTCCGGACCACGATCATTGCATCTGATTGCGATGAGTCCTTCACTCATCCAGAAATTCACAGTGTCGATGAAAATCATCAGGAAGGTGGATTAACGACTATTGCCGTGATCTGCAAAACGAATTTGATTGACGATTCATTGGATATCAGTAGATCCGAGATTCGCATTGCTGTCAGACGTCCGAGTAAAGCTCGTCAGAGAACTCTGGAAATGATCGAGGCTTGTCGTATTTGCGGCGAGAATAATAGCAGGGTCGATAATCGAAACATCTAGCATTTCAACTCGTTCAAGATAGGTGAGTCGGCAGTCTTGAAGCCCGTCTTGGTGCTCGCGAGTTTCTTGTAATCCCACAAGAATTTTCGTAAGCCATGATGACAACTGTAGTTCTGAAAACAAGCTAAGCGATGGTTCAAGCCTCTTGTTACTCGTTTTCGAAGAACTCATTGAAATTCCGCTCGTTGTAGTGCAACGTGAGCAAATGTCGCCACTTGTTGAGGCGCAGTCGAAGAGCACTGGCTTCCGAGTAGGGGGCTTCTTCTAGGGTGCTAACTTCTCCGATCGCTTGATCATTTTCGTCGATGAGAAAGTTGTAGTGTTCGTGACTGCCGAGCCTGTGATAGCTGGTCCAATGTATATCTCCACCTGTCGAAGGGTGGATACCAACCCACTTCATGAACTTGCCCTGTTTATCCCTGCCAAACTCAACCCGCGCCAGTAGGAATTCGCCATGTATTTTTGGGATCCACAACACAGCCCCCGGTCCTTTAACCAAAGACTCGATGACATCCTGTGTATGCTGCTGAGGTTTTTTATCCGTTTTCATGCGCTGTCTCCCGAACTGCTTTCCAACGACGGTGTGGCTAGGGTTGATGCTTTGGATCACTGCCTTTTGTAACGTGTCAAATACCCAATCACGTCAACGACTCAAACCGCTGGTTTGTCTCTGAGCTCTACAATGCCTTGCAAGAGCAAGAACCTTGTCACATTGCACTGACCTTCAATTCATCTTCATAAGTTGGTGGTTTCAGTGATGGCGAAGGATTAACATAACGAGTTCCTTCGCCGCATTGGTTTGTTGGTTGTGGCACACCCTCCCCTGTTTTAGAAACACAAGATGAAAATTACACGTCTTCTGTGCGTTGTCTTTTCTGCCGCATTCCTTTCGTGCACGGCGGCAATTAGCCGCGGTGATGTCAAACTGCCAACGGTTTTAGACAGCCACATGGTCATGCAGCGAGATGTCCCGCTTCACTTCTGGGGTTGGGCGGATGTGGATGAAGAAGTCACGGTGAAGATGGGCAGTGCGACAGCGACTACTGAAGCTGCAAAAGACGGTACATGGAAAGTGACTTTGCCTGCGCAAAAAGCGGACGGCAAGGCGCGGACAATTACAATTACCGGCAATAACACCATTGAATTGAAAGACGTGCTCATTGGTGAAGTATGGATTGGATCTGGACAGTCCAACATGGAGTGGGCACTTTCCAATACACAGGGCTCAGTGGAAGCGATTGCGGAAGCCGATCATCCCTTGATTCGTCTTTTTCACGTGCCGAAAGTACAGACTCCAGAACCCGCTATTGATGTCAAGGCTGACTGGAAGGTCTGCAGTCCTCAGAGCGTTCCTCGTTTCTCGGCGGTACTTTATTACTTCGGATTGCAGCTACAGAAGGAACTTAACGTACCCGTTGGGCTGATTAATAGTTCCTGGGGCGGTTCGCCCATTGAACCATGGACCATCGCTAACGGTACTTCTGGCGGCATGTACAACGGCATGATTGCTCCGATCACACAATTCTCAGCCCAAGGCACCATTTGGTACCAAGGTGAAACAAATGTTTTGCAGAAAAACGGTTTGGCATACGAAGGCAAGATGAGCGATTTGATTGAGGGTTGGAGAAAATCATTTGGAAATCGGAATCTTGCATTTTATTTTGTGCAAATCGCGCCGTGGTCAGGTCGTTACGAGGAGGGTGAATTACCGAAACTATGGGAGGCTCAGGTCGCGACGCTTAAAGTGCCCGGAACGGGCATGGCCGTTACGACAGACCTGGTTGACAACATTGCCGACATACATCCTCGCAATAAGCTGGACGTCGGTAATCGACTTGCTCTCTGGGCATTGGCCAAGACTTATCAAAAAGAGGACGTGATCTATTCGGGACCGCTCTATCAATCGATGACCATCGATGGTGACAAAGCTCGGTTGGCCTTCGCACACGTTGCCGAGGGGTTACGATCCCGAGATGGTAAGCCTCTTAATGAGTTTCAGATCGCGGCAGCTGATGGAAAATTTGTCGATGCCCAGGCAATGGTTGACGGAAAAACGATCGTCGTTTCTGCCGAGGGAGTGCGGAATCCAAAAGTAGTACGCTTCGGCTGGCGGAAGATCGCTAATCCGAATCTCGTCAATTCGGCTGGTCTACCCGCCTCCCCCTTCCAGACCAACAATTGGCAGGGTGGAACCGGTGAATCGGCTCAATGATTGATTTGACGTTCCCAAAGATCCAGGACTCAGCAGGTAATGCCGGTTCGGACTAACTGCTGGTCCATCGATGCAGTCGGGAGTCGCATCCGGCACGGTAATCGGTAACAAAGGCCAACGCGCCGAAAAACAAGCCATCGTGATGAGGTAACGAATGATCACCAGTTTAAAGCAGCTAACTCTCGGGTTGATCCTATCAATCTTGATTTGCGCATCCAATGCTACCCTGCCAACAACATTCGCTGAAAATCCTCATGGTTATTTAGCCGAGTTCTCTGAACCGTATTATCCGGGCACTACATTCCCAAAACTAATTACCCCGCAATGGGTTGGGGAACCGGGCGTTGATGCGGTGGTGACACTTGCCATTGATGACATGCGCGATCCAGCCTTGTACGAAGCATATTTGCGGCCAATCCTCGAACGACTCAAATCCATTCAGGGTCGGGCACCGGTCAGCATCATGACTTGCAGTGTGGACCCAGCGGATCCGCAACTGCAACAGTGGGTCAACGAAGGTCTGTCTCTCGAGGTCCACACCATTGATCATCCTTGTCCCTGTCTGCAAGGTGACCAATTTGATGCGGCCAAATCAACGTATGATCGAGGCGTTGATCTGATGGCCTCCATTCCAGGGAATCACCCCGTTGCATTTCGCACGCCTTGCTGCGATTCACGCAACACGCCAAGCCCCCGATTGTGGAGCGAGATTTTTAACCAACGAACACCCCGCGGTAATTTTCTGCAAGCAGACAGCAGTGTTTTCAATGTATTCAACCATCGGGACCCTGAATTGCCACCGGATCTGGTCATCGATAGTGATGGTAGCCCGAAGATGCAGAAATACATTCCATTTCCCTCGTTTGTCAACACAATCGAAAACTATCCCTATCCGTATGTGATTGGGAAGTTGTGCTGGCAATTTCCCTGCATGGTCCCTAGTGACTGGGAAGCCCAACATTTGCACCAGCCCAACAATCCCACCACAGTTGCTGACATGAAATCAGCACTTGATGCCACGGTGATTAAGAAAGGAATGTTCAACCTGGTGTTTCATCCTCACGGTTGGATAAGGAGTGACCAGATTATCGAACTTATCGACTACGCGCACCAAAAATATGGCAGGCGTGTCAAGTTTTTGAGTTTCAAAGATTGTGTGGATCGAATTAATCACAATTTGCTCGTTGATCAACCGATCCGGTCACGAGAGAACGGTGGAGACAATGGAGTTCGCATTGCTGATGTAAATGACGACGGATTCCTTGATGTCCTGATCGGTAACGAGCAGAAAACCATCATGCGTGTTTGGCAGGACTCTGCACAGCAATGGCAAAGTGTTGACCACAAAGTCGTCTTCACCTCCGCCAAGGGTCAACAACGCATGGACCACGGTGCGCAAATTGGAAGGATGAAGGCCGATTCGACGTTGTCCATTTTAGTCAATAACGAGCAAGATAAAGCTACCTATGAATTTGATGATGGCGAGCTGAAACGACAGCCTCTACCCAACTCGTTAATGAACATTGCTACGTCAATTGATGGAATTGATCAGGGTGTTCGCTTGCGTGATATCGATGATGATGGAACGTCAGAAATCATCGTTGCTAATGAAAAAACGCAAGTCATGATGCGCACCAACGACCAGGGGCAATGGGTCGACGCTGGGCCATTTCCCGCACCGTTGGTTGATCAGGATGGCAAAGATAACGGTGTGCGTTTTGTCGACTTGGACGGGGATGGAAATGATGATGTCATTTTCAGCAATGGAAAGCGATCAGGCATTCACTTGTTTGATGCAGAAAGCAGACTTTTCTCGCGCCATGTTGAGGATACCGACGATATACCGATGATCGTCCGAAAGGGAACTAACAATGGTGTTTGGTTTTCTCGACAACACATGTGGGTTCAAAACGAGAACACCAATCAACTGCCCGATGGAGTGGATCGTCGATCTTTTGAAGACTTGCTTGGTAAAACAGAACCGGGACCACGATCACCCAAGCGGTCGCTTGGATCCATCAAAGTGGAACCCGGATTCACAGTTGAATTAGTCGCTGCAGAACCTTTGGTTATGGACCCGGTGGCGATTGATTGGGGTCCCGACGGCAAGCTGTGGGTCGTCGAAATGGCAGATTATCCCCTTGGCATGGACGACCTTGGAGAGCCGGGTGGTAGGGTGCGTTATCTTGAAGATACGAACGATGACGGTCAGTACGATTCTTCGACACTATTTCTGGACAAGATTCCCTACCCCACGGGTATCATGGCGTGGCGAGATGGCGTCATCGTCAGTGCCGCCCCAAGCATCTTCTTTGCGGCTGACCGTGATCAGGATGGCCGGGCCGAGATAGTTGAGGACCTTTACCGAGGATTTGGTGAGGGTAATCAGCAGCACCGCGTGAATGGGTTTGAGCGAGGGCTCGACAACTGGATCTATATTGCCAATGGTGACAGCGGTGGTGAGGTCGAATCTGTCAAAACCGGTGATCGTGTCGAACTGGGAGGTCAGGACCTGAGAATCTTTCCTGAGCTCGGAAAAATTGATCTTCAAACAGGTCGCACGCAATTTGGTCGACATCGCGATGATCATGGAAATTGGTTTGGCTGCAGCAATCCGCTACCGGTTAGGCACTTCGTGCTCGCTGACCATTACATGCGTCGTAATCCGTTCGTTACAACGCCTGCACCCCGACGGGACATCGCCCGCGTCGATAACACTCAACTGTTTCCCATCTCACGCGTCTTAAGTCATTGGTCTGGTTACCAACCGCCCGCTGATGGAATTGGACACCGATTCACATCAGCCTGCAGCACCATGGTTTACCGTGATAATCTTCTGGGCACCGAATATCTTGGTGATACGTTTACCTGTGCGCCAGTGCACAACCTTATTCATCGCCGAAAGTTGATTGCTGACGGAGTTTCATTTTTAAGCCAGCGCCCCAAGGAAAGTCCCCATCACGAATTCCTTGCCTCAACTGATAGCTGGTTCCGACCCGCAACGGTGACAACGGGTCCTGACGGGGCATTGTGGGTTGTCGACATGTATCGTCTTGTCATTGAGCATCCTGAGTGGATAGACGATCAACGAGAAAAAGAACTTTTTTTGCGTGCTGGGCATGATCGAGGACGCATCTATCGAATTTTCCCGAGCGATAAACGCCCTCGCTCGATCACGAAGCTAAACAACCTCGACTCACACGGCCTCGCTGATCAATTGAACTCCACTAATGGTCGCGTGCGCGATCTTGCACAGCAACAACTCGTTGCAAGGCATGATCTTTCCGTTACTGACAAGCTTGAATACTTGGCGGCGAATTCGAAATCCGACATGGGTCGACTGCATGCTCTGTGCACGCTTTCGGGAATCATCCCGGTTCCACCTGAATTACTGATCAACGCGATAAAAGATCCATCATCGACGGTTCGTCGACACGCGATTCGACTTAGCGAAAATCTCATCTCTTCCGAGGGATCCTCAGCACAACAGCTCTTAAGCCAACTTGAGCGACGAGCCAGTGACCGTGACCCGATGGTCATCATGCAACTCGCCTACACGCTCGGTGCTGCCACCGGCGATCGCGCGGCCAAGTGTCTTGCCGACTTGGCTGTTCGCGCGATAGAGGACTCGTATTTGAAGGCCGCGATTGTAAGTTCACTGAACCGCGAGAACATGCCGGCTTTTTATGCTGCGATTTCAAGTCATCCTGACGTCGCAAAATCATTTCAGCCCACCATTCTTGAGATGGCCTCGCGAATGGACAACGTGCCATTCCTGGCAGATCAAGTAGGTGATCTCCTGAACCAGATGGCAACGTCCCCAGCTTCTGCTGCCAGCATGCGGTCACTTGCAAAGATACTTACGGTCATTGAGCAACAGAAAAATGAGCTGCCGCAACCGATTCGGGCAAGAATTGACAAAACACTCTCACAAACGCTCCAGACAGCAACTAATCATGAAATTGAATCCAGCGTGCGAGTCGCAGCGATTGAATTATCAGGACGGAACACCCTGCATTCCAAGACACTTATCCAGCTGCTAGCGATTACCGAACCGATTGAAATACAGATCGCGACAACAAAGGTCATTACCGCCACCCAACCGGAGGATATTTTTTCGCGGTTTGCTAGTTTGAGTCCAACTGTTCGTATCGCAGCACTTGACAGTTTGATGTCACGAAAATCAACAACCAGTCAGCTACTGTCGGCAATTCAACGCAAAGCAGTGCCCATTAATTCAATTGGCTTGCTACATCGCCAAAGACTGGTCAGCCATGTCGACAAGCAAGTGCAAGCGGAAGCGAGGAAGCTGTTTGAATCGGCACAGACGTCTGAAAAACGTGGTCAAATCGTCAGCGATTACAAAACTCAGGTTACCGCTGACGGTGACATGCAAATTGGTAAACAACTATTCATAAAGCATTGCGGTGCCTGCCACCAGTTTGGAGGTGTTGGCAATCAGGTTGGGCCAAATTTGGCGACCCTTAAAAATCGATCCGTCAGCGCATTGGTCACAGCGATCATTGATCCGGGTGCAGCAGTGGAAGACAAGTATGTCAGCTACAGCGTGCTTACAAAAGATGGAGTTGTGTACGCGGGAATCATTGCTGGCGAGACAAGTACCACCATCGAAATGATGTTAGCTGATGGGAAAACTAAAACAGTTCTCCGTAGCGATATCGAACGGGTTCACTCAGCGGGACAATCACTGATGCCCGAAGGCATGGAAAAAAATATTTCGCCTGATCAGATGAGTCATTTGCTCGCATTCATCAATCATGGAGTGAATGAAACTGAATCTCCCACGCAACCCGGCAATGCACCGGTTGCCATCAAAGCGCAAGCGGATGGGAAATTGCATTTAACGGCGGCAGCTTGCAAGATGCATGGCGATGAAATGCGCTATGAAAACAAGTATGGGAACATCGGATTTTGGAATCAGGCTGATGAGTTTGTAACCTGGATAGTTGAAATTCCGGTAAGTGGCGAGTACGAGATTCTTGTTGATTACGCCTGCCCCGATGTTGAGGGTAAAAATACTTGTCGCCTGAACTGCTCAGACCAAATCGTGCTGGCAACTGTTGACAGCACAGGAAGTTGGGACAAGTACCAACAAATCAAGATAGGAACTCTGGATTTGGAACAAGGTTCAACCACGGTTCGGTTTGGAGCGGAAGAGAAAATCTCGGGTTGGCTGATGGACCTCCGGGCAATCACTTTACGTCCAGTTGCTGATGATACGACTGTCGAGAAGAAAACCCGTTAAATCATTGGTGAAAGAAGCGGCTCGCTGTAGCTCTCCTCGGGCTTTTCCAACTGCAAGCCCCTACCAAGCCACGCCGTATCAATTACCCCGTAATCAGGCATTCAATTGGGAGAGGTCTTGGCGGTAGATCTGAGAAAAGTGGGGCCAAAAACCAGCCAGCTGAGTGTGTACGGGGGCCTTGGTTCCTGAGTAAATGGCGATTCCCAAGAAGGTTGTGAGGCTGCTGCTGACAAGCTTTTCATTGTCCGTCTCTACGCAATCATGGCGATGGCTTCAACTCGATTCGACTAACGTAGGAGAACATCGTCAGGTAGAGGTACTTCTGTTTCTCATCAAAGCAAAAGTTGGTCGCGGAATCGGGTAATTTGATCTTAGCGACACGATTACCACCGGGGGAGATGACCAGAATCCCTCCAGGCCCGGTGGTAAAGATATGTCCGCTATGGTGCATCTTCATCCCATCAAACCATCCCGCCTCATCATCATTAAAGGGACCATTGTAGAAAACATTCCCCGAACCATCCTTCGTCGAGAATCGCCAGATCTCTCGAACCTTCATGTCCGAACTGTTGACGTACAGATAGTTTCCGTCTGGCGAGAGCGCCATGCCATTGGGTAGAGACATGCGATCGCTCAGCAGCGATAGCTGACCGTTGAACGGACGATACCGATAGATTCCACAATTTTTCAGCTCGCGTCCCTGGTCGGTGAAGACCATCTTGCTTTCAACTGGGTTGCTGTTGGCAATGTCAAGAAAACCGTAGGGTGGATCTGAGAAATAAATATCACCGTTTGGTGCGATAGTGAGATCATTGGGGCTGTTAAAACGTTTCTCGTTAAACTTTGCCACGACAGTTTCGATTGATGCAACTTTCGGCCCCTCCAGCGAGAGCCTAGCCAAACGTCGATCCCCATGCTGGCAGAAAATGAGGTCGCCTGCTGCATCAATGGCAGCGCCGTTGGAACCGAGGACTCCACCCTTGAAGTTAGGGGCGAATCCGGTGTCTCCGCTTTCCTCCAGCAAGACACTGACGCCTTCGTCTTCCGACCATGAATACATCTTGTTTGCTTTAACGTCCGACGCAATCAGACGCTGCGAGGAAGGTACCCACACTGGTCCCTCACCGATTTCTAAACCTTCAAAGAGGACTTCTATTTTGAGGGACTCACTTAGGAATGTTTTCGCACCGATATCGTAAAAAGTGACTTCACTCTCCAGTGATCGACGTTCCCCAAATGAATGTTGGCTAATAGCAATTAAAATAAAGAAAGTGCAGATAATCCGTGCGTCCTGACACCATATTACCGTGCTTCGAGTCCGAATGATTTTTCGAGCCAATATCCGTGTCAGTGTGCGAGCCAAAGAAAGTAAACCGCGAAGAGCTTCTGTGTCGTTAATCAACATGAATGACCTACTTGATTGAAAATGAGAGGACCTGTAAATCAAGACCTTTGTTTCTCTGATGAGATGATCATTCGAGTGAGGCAGTTTGACCTCTGATCGGACTCCGGATTTTGTACTCTATTCTAATGTTCTTTCTTCTTGTTCTAAAATAGAATTTCTATCCCAAAATTTCGTCACTTCAAGAGTGTTCTTTCCATGTCTATTAACCAAATCAATATCTTTTACGAATTGACGATCGCTCCCGGAAAGGCCTCCGAAGTCAGGCGTCTCGCCAAAGAGATGGTTGCGTCTAATCTGGCAGGGGAGCCCGGTACATTGGTCTATAATGTGTACATAAACTGCGATGAAAGCTTGCTCACTTTTTGGGAAACGCACGCTGACAGCCAGGCTTCATTGCATCATGGCGATCGTTTTGCGAACGGGACTTACGTTGCACAGATGATGACCTGCACCGAGGGGGCGCGACTATGTCTGTACGGCAACGTGTCCGAAGAACTCAAGCAATGGGTGACGGACAATGGATTTCAAGTGGAATACCATGAACGGATTGACGGTTTTGTTCGATAGTTTTCAACAAGAACTCGTTGCCGCGATTCGGTCGGACTGAAGTAAGGTCAACTGCACAGCTAGTGTCTCTAAAAGCGTCACCAAGCCGATGGAATTTGGAAGGATTCACCTTCGAATCATGGGATTCAATGTAAACAGTGGTGGGGTAAGGCCAGCTTTGCAATGCTGTGAAATTGGAAAATCCTCATGCGAGAAATTACGACGCTGTCCCTGGAATCTGAATTTCAAAGTGGTAGATAGCAGACGGTGTTCGAAAGAAGGATTGTGATAAAAATGAAGCACATCGTAATCGGTCCCAGCCAATTACTTCCCGTCATTCGAAAGAAATGGATGTGGTAGATCGGAAGGATGAACATCATCGGCACGACAGCGAACAGCAAGTTCACGTACAGCCAATCATCCGTCCAAAAAACGGTGCCGGTAGCCACAAAGCTCGAATATTGAATGACTTGGATAAGAGCCAAGCCCATTGTGTTGGCCAAAGCAGCCAAGAGCGTGCTTTTCCATGGAACGCTCTTCTCAAAACGCATCGCAGAGTTCACACGAAGCGAGTTTGAAAAGAAAAAAATGAAGAACAATGGTGCGTACATCGCCAACAACGTGAGGGTTGCTGGTTGAAAGGTTCGCACTCCAAGAAATACAAATCGATAGTCGACGTGAAAAAAGTAGTAAACCGAAAACAGAAGCATGAAATAAGCAATTGCGATCAAGGCGGCCAACAAAATCGATTTCATGAATAAATGGAATGATATACGAACACCCCAATTTTCAGACCGTGCCCCATTTTTTCGACCAAACAACAGATAGGTCCCTGCAAACAAAAGAATTCCGACGGAACCATTGAGGACGGCCCAAAGCATGACGGCGTTATTCATGCGTTGCGGGAAAAACCATGTCTGATTGCGATTGTGCGCATCCTCAAATAGTAGTTGTGAAAGATTACAGATTGGAAGATAGGTGAAACATGCAAGCAGCGATGAGAACACAAATAGTCCCCAAAATAGAGGTCGACCTAACCCGGTTGGTCGGGGCAATGCCGGCGGAATAGGTTGCTTGATTTCGTGAAAAAAAGGCAAACACATCAACACTTGGGCGAGCGGCACAATCGCAATAAAAGCCGCCACAAGCGAAAGCAGAGTAAGTAGTTCCTTCCAATGCCAAACTTGGTCGTGACCGGTGAATTCACTTTGCAGGCCGAAAACGTGATCAAAGTAGTCGATCTGATTTTTGGTTGCTCTTTGATCATAAGGCTGAAAGGGATGCAGCGTTGGTTCATTGTGGACCACTCGTAATGTTCGCTTCTTGGCGTCACCGTAGTATTTTCCTAACTCAACCCTGTCGATCACTTCAACGTCGTTCGAGGAAAGCACCATTCGGATGGCCTCCGGAGCAGTGCGCATATCTCCATTGCCGAGTTCATTGCGAAACGCGCCCTCGTCGTAAAGGGCGTAACTCATGCCAATATTACTATCGACTTCTTTTAGTACCTTTTTTGTCATCGTTAGTACGTAGCCCGACACAAAAACCGAATGCAATCGGCTCGGTTTCTTCGAACTTCTAGCTTCTTTGCCAAAGTAGTTAGCCGCACGAAGCGCAGCGTTGCCACCGGCGGAGTGTCCCGCAACTGCAATACGGTTTTTGTCGATGTAATTCAGGTTGCTGGTGGCGGAGGCATAGTCAACAACGGCGAAAGCACCATAGCCCTGTGTTGTCGCGGCTCGGCGACTACTCGATGAGCTGGAATTGCCCTGTGCATAAGGGTCGATCGCAATCACGACAACTCCACGTCTGGACAATTCGATCGAAATGTTGGACAGCGTCTCCTTTGATCGCTGAAAACCCGGAACTATGACGACAAGCGGCGCAGGTTGCTCTTGAGTTGCGCTACGTGGCTTGAACAGATCCGCTGTCAGCCATTGGCCATCTTGGGTTGGGAAGGTAATGGAACGGACATCCACGGTTCCGCCTGATGTCTGTATCCAAGACGCTCCCCAGCTGGCGAGAGCCACAACAGCCATGCAGAAAAAGAGTAAACGGAAACTGAGGCGACAAGATAATGTTTGATATTTGGTATCCACCAAGGGGAACGCACATTTCATTCTGGAAAACCTAGCCGATTCGAACATGTGATGAAATTTCTACTCTTAAGAAATCGCCCTTTCGTTTCGACATCGACTAAGTCGGCACTCAGGTGTTTGAGTCGTTCGTTGTTGGGCAAAGCCAGATTTTGAGTCATTCTTAGTCGCTTCATCTTATGAATTTTCCGGAGCATCGCCGCCACCGCTGTTCAGGGTATGATCTCCACCATTGAAGTTCTTCTTAGTCGATCAAAGAACTTTTGAAGTGGCTGGCGAAGGCGAAATTGGGTGCTGATTCATTTGATCACTGAAGATGTTTTTGTGTTTATAGCAATCAACTGAATGCTCACAACTTGTTCGATCAAATAATCATTATGCAGAGGATCAATAGCAGCACCCGTTGATTAGGGAGTTGCCGTCTGGTGATTCAGGGATCCTTGCTGAGAAACCAAAGTTGTTAGCTTGGTCTTCATTAGAAGAATGAGACAGTAAAGCCGACGGCCAGCACTTCTAACGCTTGATTGAAAAATTGCTCAATCACACCTCACTAGTACTTGGGTGCTCACCGAGAGAATCAGTTTGCAATCTAATTTGATTGGTCGATTGGGCCGAGACCTAAAAGAGAAACGTCAGTGCCGGTCGGAATCTAAATAACGCATGATTTTGCTGGGTTGAGTTCTGCAGCGGCAATCTTGATTTCATTCGATCTGAATTGCCCGAGTGTTAGACGCAAAGTCATCAAATTTGTGGATGAAATCGCAGGATTCTGTTGATTTGTTAGTGTGCTGCAGATGACAATATTCAAAGATCGAATTAGCGACTTCATTTTTAACTCGCGTTTCCCTCATTCACGGACTGCGTTTCGAAATGCTGGAATTTGGACACTTCAAAACGAATACCTGTAACGGTATGGGTCGCCGTGGTTTTTTGAAAACGGCTGCTGCTGTGCCGGTGGCTTTGGGGGCTGGATTACCAAGCTTGGCTCAGGCCGAAGCCGCACGCAAACGTGCCAAAGCCAAATCCGTTTTGCTGCTTTGGTTGTGGGGTGGACCCAGCCATATCGATATGGTCGACCCAAAACCCGATGCACCGATGGAATATCGCGGTCCATTCGGGACAATTCCGACGAAGACAACAGGAATGCGTTTTAGCGAATTGTTGCCGCGCATGGCTGCTCGCAGCGACAAATACAGTGTGATTCGATCGATGGTTACGTCCAATGGTGGCCATCCCGGCGCCGGAACCGTCGGCTTGACCGGCTATGAAGAAAATGCGGGTCCGATTCAACCAAACTTCGGTTCCATTGTTGCGAAGCATCGCGGTCAAACCGATGCATTACCACCTTTTTTTTATGTCGGTCGCGGTATCCCCAGGGATCTTCCCCGTCGAATTGAAGGCTACGGGGGCGGCACGCTTGGCAAGGCGTACGACCCTTTCCTGGTTAGTTGTAGTGAACTTGGGTCAGTAGGAATCCCAACCCTCAAGATGATGCCGGGGATGACACCAAATCGAATCACTGATCGCAAGCAGTTGCTGGCCCAGTTAGATCAATCTCAGCGAACGCTGGACAATGCGAAAATTCGTGACTGGAATCGATCGCACCAAACCGCTTACGGATTATTAACGGATCCCGCGGCACGGCAAGCGTTTGATTTGACTGCAGAATCACAGAAAACGCGTGAGGCCTACGGACAGACCACCTTTGGCCAAAGTTGTCTGCTAGCGAGACGTTTGGTTGAAGCTCAAGTGCCTTACATCCAAGTGAACTGGAGCGAATACGTCGAGACTTTCACACCCAACGGTGATTTTGGTTGGGACACGCACATTTATAATTTTGAACTGCTGCAAGATCGCCATTGTCCCATCTTCGACCGAGCATACAGTGCCCTTCTGGATGATTTGTATGATCGCGGGTTGATGGAGGACACACTCGTTATCGCCATGGGCGAATTTGGGCGGACGCCGCACATTAGTAATCGTGCTGCCCGTGAACATTGGCAGCATTGTTATTTCTCGATTTGGGCGGGTGCGGGTATCCAGCCCGGTCGTTGTATTGGTGAAAGTGACGCCAAAGCCGAGCATCCTGTTACGCGACCGATCACTCCTTTGATGGCTGGTACAACCATCAGTGAATTGTGTGGAGTCGGGGCACGTGAGCGAGCTGAGATGAAAGTCCTCGACGGCGGCAGCCTGATTCATGAGTTGATGTAGGAGACCCCATGCACCATCCAGCTTTCGGAAGTATTTTTCTCGCACTCACAGCAACCACCTTCACCCTAGCGGCTGAGGTGGAACGTTTGACCGATGATGGTTCACTAAAACGGGATCCGCGTTTTATCAGTGAAGAAAAGGTTGTTTACTGTTATGACGAAACGCCGGATCTGATCCGCATGATGCAAGTTACAATCGGCGAGCTGGCAGCAACACCGGTTCATGATGACGCCGGTAATAAACACCAACTGGAACCCAGTTTCTCACCCGACACCCGATATGTCGCGTTCACTGAGTGCACCGGTAATCTAACGGCGCGTCTGGTGATTCGCGATAAGCAGCAAAACAAAGACGTTTACATCACTCACTCGGGTCGCGGCGGAACACGAAGTCCGTGTTTCTCACCGTCAAGTGATTTGGTGGTCTATGCTTTTGCTGAAACCGGACCTCAGCACTTGTGGTCCGTCAAGCCTGACGGCAGTGAAAAGAAGCAACTTAATCAGTCGCAAGGTATCAGCAATTGGCCCACGTTTACACCGGACGGTCAACGAATTGTCTTCAGTAATTCCCAGGAAAACAATTACGAGATTTACTCGATGAATCTCGACGGCAGTAACGAAAAGCGTTTGACCCAAAATTCACTGATGGACATTCGGCCCGCGGTTTCACCGGATGGTAAACGTATCGCGTTTACGAGCACTCGCGATGGCAATTATGACATCTATGTGATGAACATCGATGGTACCGACGTCAAGCGTGTCACTGATGGCGAAGAACGAGATGACTACCCGACTTGGCACCCTGATTCGAAACGTGTTGTGTTCGTTGGAGAACAGGCGGGAAGGTTTGATTTGTACATGGCGACCGTTCCATGATTCATCACCATCCGAAAATGTATCAATGGTTGTCAGCTGTCATCTTGTGCGCTGCAAACGTTGCCAACGCCGTAGAAATTAGATTTGCTGATCGAGTTTCTCTGCATCCCAGTCAACCGACCGAGGTGGTGTTGACCGGTGACAAGCTGCGTGGTGAAGACGGTGCGGTTGCGCAGCTGTGGACTAGCTTTCCAGCAACAGTCGATCTAGTCGATGGGGATAGCAAAGACCGAAATGTTGTCCGCTACCGAATCACACCCAGCCGGCCAATTGGCGGTATCGTTGCCATACGCGCTTACGACAACCAATCCATCTCGCAGGCGATGTTGTTCAGCGTCGAAAGTTTGCCCAGTCAAGGCTTACCTGCACCGGCTGATCTGCCCATCAAGTTGCCCGCTGTTTTTGATTGCAGCAGCGAAGGTCTTGGTGATCGAAGCATTGCGTTTGAGTGTGCCAAAGGTCAGCAATTTATTGCCGAAATTGTCGGTGCACGTATTGGAAGCGAAGTCGACGGTTTGTTGATCCTGCGTGATCATAATCAGAAAGAGCTTGCTTACGTCGATGATCATGCCGTAACCGGAAGCGATCCCATTCTGAAGTGGACGGCGCAATACCAAGGCATTCACCACTTGGTCGTACGTGATGTGGAATACCGAGGTGGCCTGCGGATGCAAGTTCGCATTACTGAGCAGGCGACAGCGGCAACCTGTTTTCCCAATGCGGTTCGATTGGGTGAGAGTCGAAGTGTCGAGCAATCGACGGTGGCTGATTCAGACGCTGACCCCAAACGCGCGGTCGCCACGGGTGTTGCATCATCCGGACTCACCTCTTTGAGAATCCCATCGGTCATTGCTTCGCTGGCGCAAACCGACTTGCCGATTTACGTAGAACGAACAGCAGCCAAGAATGAGTCACCAGTTCCTTCGGTTTTCTGCGGACGTCTCGAAGAAGCCACGGAGTTTGATTCTGTTTTTATCAGCGTGTGTAAGGAGGACTGGGTGGTCATCGATTTTTTGCAACAGGACACACCCTTTGTTGGTGTTGTCCAGTTGCTTAAAGAAGGCCGAGAAATTGCAAAGCATCACTTCGGCAGTGATCCCAATGGCCGTCTTCGGTATCAAGTCGTTGAAGATGGTGAATACGAAATACAAGTACGTGATGCACTTGGTCGATGCGGTCCCGGTTACGAGTACGCCATGTCGGTGCAAAATAAATGGATGCCTGCCATTTTGCGAGTCTCACGTGCCCGAAAAAATACAAAACACCGCAACGACATACTTCACCGACAGATTTGGCATGCTCCTGAAACACTGCCGATTTTTGTACATTGTGATCGACGCGGCTACCAAGGCCCTTGCGGCATCAGTGCGTTCTTGGACGGGCAAGCATGCCAGGTTGAAGGCACGATCACGGAACAGCAAAACGAGAATGAAATTGAGATTCATTTGCCTGAATCGTTTAAGTCCACTAGCGAACCAACCGTTGCACATTTGCAGCTGTTTGGCAAGGCAACGGTTGACGGAGCTGTGATGAATATTCCGTTGAATTTACGTGACCATGTTAAACGGGACTTCGCCAAAATGACAGTCTCGCCGTCGATTGTCAGTTCGCAAATTGCGGTGCTGATCAAGCCAGAAATAAAACCCATCGAGTCCCAAGCGAAGGAGGAGAAGAAGTGAATTGGATCGATCATCTCCTTTGTTATCTCAAGGAACCAATAGCTATCGTGCTTTTGCTGTTAACGGTAATGCCGTCAGTAACTCGAGCCGACGAGGATCGCCTTCAGTCAATTAGCGTTACTCCCGAGCAGTTCACCATTATCGGTAAACGCGAGCGACTTCAGCTTGTCATCACGGGTACAGCAATCGAGGGTCGGTTGATCGACCTGACGCGGATTGCATCGGTGAACACGGATTCCGACCACATCGTTATTGAGAACGGTGTGATTACACCCAAATCAAATGGTGTCTCAAAGATTCAAATCGAATATCAGGGACATGTGGCAAACGCAACGGTAACGACAAGATCCATGGACCAGCCGCAGGCGGTTTCGTTCGACTACCACGCCCTACCTGTTCTCGCCCAATCAGGTTGCAGTGGGGGATCCTGTCACGGATCACCGCATGGCAAAGCGGGTTTTCGTTTATCCCTTTTTGGCAGCGATCGCGAGTTGGATCGCATTTCCCTGACCCGTGAACTTTTTTCGCGACGGGTTAACTTGATCGAACCACAGAAAAGTCTGTTGCTGAAAAAGCCGGCGATGCAAATTGCTCACCAAGGCGGTAAGCGTTTTGGCACCGAAGACCTTCAGTATGAATTGTTGCGTGATTGGATAGCCGAAGGTGGCAAGACCATCCATGAAGGACCAGGGTGCGTCGGAATCGAAGTTTTTCCGCCAATCCGATTACTGAAATTTCCGCAAACAAACCAGCAACTTTCCGTCATCGCATCGTTTCAAGATGGCACGCGTCGAGATGTGACACACCTAGCTAAATACGAAGCCTCCGATCCGAAGGTTATGGAGGTCGACCAAACAGGCATGGTTCGGGGAATCACCCGGGGTGAATCCGCAGTAATTGTTCGTTATTTAAATTTTATTGAAACACCAATGGTGACCTTGGTCCGTGACATTGATGGATTTCAATGGAATGATCCTCCGGTTGCGAACCAAGTCGACCAATTGGTTTATGACAAGCTGAAAAGTCTCCAGTTTCTTCCCGCCCCTCAATGCGAAGACACGACCTTCATCCGACGAATCTATTTGGATGTGCTGGGGATATTGCCGACTCAAGAAGAACAGAAAATCTTCCATGAAGACAGTGCGGATGACAAACGAGATCGACTGATTGATGAATTGTTGGAACGCGAAGAATACGATAAGTTTTGGGCGCAGAAGTGGGGTGATCTGCTGCGTGTGTCCACAAAACTGATTAGCGCGCCTGACGTTTACAAGTTCAACCGATGGCTGCAGCGATGCATCGCAGAAAATAAACCCTACGACCAATTTGCACGTGAGATTCTGTTGGCTACCGGCAGCACACGACTCAACCCCGCGGGCAATTTTTATCGCAGTGCCGGGGATACCAACGACGCGATGGAAACCACTGCTCAGGTTTTTTTGGGAACACGTATTCAGTGCGCGAAATGCCATAACCATCCATTCGAACGTTGGACGCAGGATAATTACTACGGGCTGACAGCATTCTTTAATCGTTTGCAGCGCAGTAAGACGCAGAGGGAAAACGAAATTCTTTTGTGGTCGGCCAGTGAGGGTGAAGTGCAGCATCCGGTAACCAACACGGTGGCGGTGCCCTGGGTGCCTTCTGATGGGGAAATCGAAGTTGCGCAGCTGGATCGTCGTGAAGCTTTGGTCGAGTGGATGACTTCGGCATCAAACCCGTTGTTTGCAAAGATTGAGGTCAACCGGATTTGGGCACAAGTAATGGGTCGCGGAGTTGTTGAACCGTTTGACGACTTTCGTGATTCAAATCCGCCGGCTAATTCACCTTTGTTGGAGTATTTGGCCAGCGAATTTATTCAAAGTGGTTACGACCGAAAACGGCTTCTTCGCCTGATATTACGTAGCAACACTTACCAAACCTCTTCTAATTCCACTCGTTGGAACGAGGCTGATACCAAGTACTTTTCTCATTACAGCCCGCGGATGCTGACAGCGGAACAGCTTGTCGATGCTCTTGGTTTTGTGACGGGTAAACCAAAGCAGTTTTTTGGTGTGCCGGTCGGCACCAAAGCCACTTGGTTGCCGGCTCCTGATCTGCAACCGCATGACCGTGGCAAGATTGGCAATATCGAATTCTTGAAGGTGTTTGGACAACCCGAGCGACAAAGTGCTTGTGAGTGCGAACGGAGCGATGATATCAGTCTGGGCCAAGCGTTAGAAATGCTGAATGGGAAATTGGTCACCGAAATGATTTTTGACGAGTCGAATCACATCCACCGAGCTTTAAAAGACAACGTTGAACCATCGCAGATCATTCGTGATTTCTACGTGCGGGCATTTTCAAGAGAGCCTACAGAATCCGAAGTGAAATTCCATTCTCAGTACATTGGTAATCATGGGAATGCCAGCGAGGCATTGGAAGACATTTGCTGGGCAGTTCTCAACCACAACGAATTTTTGTTTCAACATTAACGATGCTAATTCGATCAAGTAGTTTTCTTCTTTCATTGCTATTGGTCATTGGTGCCATTTGTGCTGATGAACCTGTGAGCTTTACAAAGCAGATCGCCCCAATTTTGAAGGCGAAATGTGTCCCCTGTCATGGCCCTAAGCTGGCGGAATCGGATTACCGCGTTGATACGTTCAATTTCTTGATGGCTTCCGGTATTAGTGCTGGGGAAACTGACGAGAGCGACTTTTTCGATCGCTTAATCACTACTGATCAAGATGTGCGAATGCCCGCTGAGTCCGATCAGCTACCGATGCGGGAAATTGAAATGTTCCGGAAGTGGATTCAAGAAGGGGCCGCCTTCGATGGCGGTTCGAAGGATGCTAGTCTTGAACAACTGCTTCCAAGAATGAAACATCCTGACCCACCAGAGGCCTACCCGTCATCGTTGCCAATTTCAGCCATCGCATCTGATGGAAAACAAGTCTTTGTCAGCGGGTACCACGAAATTACCGCATGGTCACTGGACGGAAAGCTGGTGCGAAGAATCACTGATCAAGGTCAACGCACGTATTCGATTGATCTTCACCCAAATAGGGCGCGGATTCTATCCGCCAGCGGCACGCCCGGCGAGCTTGGTGAAGTTCGTTTGTTTGATCTTGAGTCTGGTAAGCCACCCACGGTGGTTCAAAAAGCTGGCGAAGTCATCATGGATGCTCGGTACAGTCCGGATGGTAAAAAGATCGCCATTGCGATGCCCGATGGATCCATCCGTATTCTGAATTCCGATTCATTCGAAGAACAAACCAGATTGGTTGGTCACTCTGACGCGGTTGTTGCCATCGATTGGCACCGAGATGGCGTACGTTTAGCGACAGCGAGTCGCGACGCGTCAGCAAAAGTTTTTGACACAAACAAAGGTCAATCCATTGCCACATTCACCGGACACAACGAATGTGTCAACGGGGTAAAATTTCTAGACGATCAACAACTTATCAGTGTCAGTGATGATGGTACGGCCCAGCGATGGAAAATTGACGGCGGTCGACGCGAACAGGTTGTTCTGAGCCAAGCGAGGACTCCTGTGCTCAGTGTTTCGGTATCAGAAAATTCGTTTCTACTGTGCGGTGCAATCCCGACGCATCAGTACAAACTGGGTAGCAATCAACTGCTGCAACGCGATGATGCTCCAGATGAATGGGTGACCACGTCTGGAATCTTGTTGGCCGATTCTGAAGACATTTTTTTAACGGGAACACAGACGGGGCTTATCCGTATTTGGTTCAGTGATAAAGAGAAGGAAGCATCGGAGTTCCGCGCTATTCCGCGTTAAATGTTTCTCAACAAATCATCTCACCAAGAGATTCACCTTGGTGCGCATCTGATTTCGTGTTCGGCAACTCAATGGTTATCCTGGGAAGCTTGCAGACTCAGTTCTACTTGAGCTGTTGTTTGCCCGCTATCAAATTCGTATCGATTGGTATTTGGGTAATCCGACGCAGTAGACTGGACTGCATCGAGTGGTTGAATGTGAGAACGAATCACTTTTTTCTCTTCCGTCCATGGTTCGATAATGATTTGAAGCGGGCTGTCTGTGATCTTGATCGACTTGGTCACCTCCCTGAGTCCTCCATCTTCATTCTTGATTTCAGTCCGCTCATATCGGATTACGGGCCAGTGAATCTTTTCTTCACCAAGCTTTTGGATGGGCAGGCGAACCTCCATCCAATTCCAAATTTCCGGCATGATGTCATGTACAACGAGCCTGTTGTTGGGAATCGAATACTCAAGCCCGGCTAGGCCCTCGAGGTAAAGAAGGATTTTCCCGGCATTAAAGTTTGAATACTGATCGCCGAAGAGGTTGCCGCTACGTGTATAGGCTTCTGGTGCGACAGGAAGATTCCAGTCGGATTGAAAGTTGTAATTTTCCAGATGATTCACGGCTAGTCGCCAGGCTGCATCGCCAAGCCGCTGTCGAAATAAGCCATCGAGCAGGTAGTATGCTGTGTCCGGTGTATAACCGAATGATTGGTCCACCTTGGTTGAAAATAGTTTCATGGCTTGGCGAGACATGGCGAGAGGAAAAAAACCGTCCTCACCATAAAAGCCATTCTCTTTATCAAAGGCCCAAGATTGGGTCATCTTTGACGCGTAATCGCGAGGAAAGTACTTCGATCGCAGATGCCAGAATCCGGTCGTCATCAGCATTCCATTTTTTGGTCCGCCAAAATAGTGTTGATGGTTGTTCGCTTCCCAACGCTGATCGAACCACGCTCGGATTTGTTCAGAATCAAGTGAGACAAGGCTTTTCCAGTGGTCCACATCATCCATGTGCCCGGTGACCTTGGCCATTGCGATTAATGCTTCTGCCACTTCAAAATGGTTGGAAAAAAATGGAGGAATCCGATCACGGAAAACTTTGCGAAAATAGCCGTCATAACAAGCTGCCAGAAATTCGACATCACCGGTGTGTTGATAGATCTGCCAAGCTCCGAGAACATGCTCAGAGAGTTCATTGCCATAGACGCCAGAGTGCCAGTTTTTTCCCTTGGTGTCGGCTAGTGCGATGGCGCCATTTGAAGATTTCTGATAGTGACCATTTTCAAACAGCTGCTTCCAGGTCAGGACATTTCCGAAAGCGTAATGCGGTTGATCGCTGGTCCATGCTCCCACTTTGATTTGGAAAGCCGCGTCATATCGGTGCATACCAAGAAAATTATTGACGGCAGTCTGAGTATGAGGTTCCGTCTCCATTCCGCTACCGACATCGATGTAGTACATCAGGTACAAAGACCATAGATAATAATAGATGTCTTCAAATTTTGGATCAGAGCAGCGGAAGTAGGGAATCTCTTTATTGAGCTGGTGATTCAATGCTCGCTTTTTTGCCAACATTGCTTCGCGCGACTGACCCAGTATTGCCATTGCATTATCGATTGCCCGTTGCTTGTTATCGTGCATCGCCCAAACCAAGACGACACCATCACTGTCACAGGGTATCTCGAATTCATAACGCATTTCGCCACGTTCACCCTTATCGATTTTGTGGCTCTCGGAAAAGTTGCGGGATGCCGCGAGAATGGTGCTCATGCCCTGATACATGATCGGACCAACCTGTTCTGAGCGATCCGTTTCAGGTTTGCACTTTGTTGTGCCACCTTCGACGATGTGAATCGCATTGTGGTTGGCGTTGTACTCAACCGTCGCTGAACTGGTCAGACTGTGGCGACCGAAGAAGCTTTGGCCATCGAACCGCAGCGTGACAGCCTGTGATGCGGTGATGATGGAACAGGCGGTGTCGTTGGCAGCGATGAATTTCTGTTCACGGATTTGAACACCATCAACTTCGTATTCGCAGATCATTCGGTCCGGCCGCCAAAACATCTTGGTCGGTGCCGGATGGTGATGTACCTTGCCATCCATCACAACGCTTCCATAAAGAACACGTGTGTCTTTATAGAATTCCCATCCGGAGAAGTCGTTGCCCGTACCGGTGTACTCGGGACCTTGCCCTTGACTCTGAACCAGCCCTACTCCGCGACTGCGAAGATCGTGATGAAACGGGTGGGTCAGGCCAATCGTTTCGTGTTCTTTTGTTTCCCAACTCGCATGAAAACCACCCACGTAATACGTAACATTACCCGCGAGAAATCCGTGTTTCTTACCTTGGATCTCCTGCTGCAGACGTTGACAGTAATCTGAAGACGGCGGAGCCGCTGCGATCAGCACATTGACGTTGAACAGCCAGATCAACAACGCGGCGTAAAAAGTTTTCATGGCTTCCCCAATGGGTTGGTTTTCAATCGAATAAAGGAAAGCAAACTGACCTCACTGAATTGTGTTTTTGGCGTTCAAGGTTGGCGTTCTAGGAATTGATTGTTCAGTTTCTGTTGAGCCATCTGGTCATCAAGGTTATTGAAAGATCCAGGCATTGAAGTCGCATGCCGAGCGTTATCCTCTGTTGGGTGAGGGTGATTTGACCTGACTCGTCGTGCAACTATCGCGACGTGGCGCCTTCGCCAATGTGCCGGATCGATGATTATGCGGTACTAAAAGGATTTCCCCTGCATGTTTTTCCGGCAATCTGCTCGGTTTTGTTCAAAGCGTAAAAGATCTTTTTCCAATTTAGCTTTGGCATCAGCAATTAGGTTTGGATCGCCCTGTGCCCGTTCGATCACTTGAAAGTGAACTTTCCAAGCCATGGATTCAAATCGATCCAGTTCATCTAATCGCGCCCGATAAACATCCTGAATCGCTTCCGCATCAATTGAATTCAGATACCTCGATAGGCTGGCTTTTAGTTCACTCGCCTTCTCCGGTTGTTGCTCAATCAGATTTCGTTCCTCTTTGTAGTCGAGTTTGACGTTGAACAGCATTTGCTCGCCGGTCAGCAAGTGTTCCATCAATTTATAATCACCCAAACGAATGACGCTAAGCGGCGGGGCAAAGTAGCAAGGGTAGTGAAAAACAAAACCTTCGACATCACGTTGAATGTTGCCAGAATTCCCGTTCTCCAATAGATCCCTTAAGCTTCCGCCGTCGAGATTTGCGGGCAGAGGTTGGTCGCTGCCGCAGTAGTCATGTAAAGTCGGAAGCAGGTCCCATTGTGCAATGGGGACATCACATTGGTATCCCGGTTTGATGCCGGGGCCAGCAACAACAAAAGGAACTCTTAATCCTCCTTCGTAAAGATTAGCTTTTCCACCTCGAAGTGTTCCATTTGGAGTCAGCCCTCCACCGTTGTCTGATGTGTAAATAATGTAGGTGTTTTCAAGCTGTCCGGTGCTGCGGACCGTATCGATGATCGCGCCGAGTCCTTCATCCACTTCGTCGATCATGGCGGCGTACTGTAACCGCCATGAGCTGATTTTTTTGCTCTTGGGTAACTTCTCCAGTGGTAAATAGTCATCATCATCGCAGTACTTACCACGCGGTAAATTGCGATACTTCTCAATCAGATCCGCACGTGCAGCGTGAGGCACGTGAACGGCGTAATGCGAAACCATCATGAAGAATGGGCGTACGCCACTGTGTTGCGTCAAAAAATCGACAGAACTCCTCTTGAGAGATGCCATTCGCTTAGGATTATCTGGGGGTAACGGGGTGCGGTTTTTCAGGCTGATGAATTCGCCATGGAAATTGCCGTTGTCCGCGTTGCCATCAATTTCGTCTGTCACGTCGTAACCAATGGTGTTCATTTGCTCGCCGCTCATTCCCTTTCCGAAGTGGGCGGTGACATAACTTGGGTCGGCTGCTTTCACAGTGTCAGCAAGTGAGACTTCATCCTTCCATTGAAGGTTTCGCTGTAAAGCCAATACATCGTGCACGAAGGTGTACCCGAGTCGCCCTGGAGTTTTGCCGAATTGAATACTTTTTCGGGACGGTGTGCAGGTGGGGGCTGGCGCATAGGCGCAAGAAAACTTCATGCCGCGATTTGCCAACTTTTCCAAGTTCGGTGTCTGGTGGAAATCGCTGGCTGAATCAGGATCGCTATCCATCATCCTGACAGACGTGTCAGCCCATCCGAGGTCATCGACGTAGACGATGATAAAGTTAGGTGGTTCGACGGCGTTCGTGCCAGCTGCGACGATGGCCAAGAACAGGGTAAAAATCAATCTCATTTCAAGGAGACTCACTGAGGAATAGCGAATTGTGGACTCACGAATTACCGAAGAATCAGTCTGGTTCATTTTAACGTTTTACTTGAACATCCTACTCAGTCTTCAAACGCTACCTGAACTTCGAGAATGCCAACACTGGTGTCTTCTTTGGGTGTCATCAGGATTCGAATTGCATCACATTTTAGAGGCGCCGCCGGATGCACCACGTTGAACTGATTGGCTCGCGTGTCGTAGCGGTCGGTGGTATAGAGATTGAATGGTTGCCACTTTCCATTTTGTTCGACTTCAAGCGACCACTTTTGCGGAAATCTGACGTCTCCTTGCCAGCGATCCATCCAGAAAACACTGACACTGCGCAAATTTTTGGTCTCGTGAAAGCGTCCCACCACCCATTGGTCCTTACCCGATTGTCCGCGACTGGTCCATCGCGTCACCTTGTTACCGCTTGACCATTTATCAGCATCTCCATCGCCGATTGCGGTGAGGGTGTCTTCATCGAACGTGTGGGAAGCCTCAATCGCTGCAAAAACACTCTGCTTTGGTAGCTGGATCGGATCGAAGACTGCGTCTTGTTCTTGGGTGGGAAACCACACGGTCATTGAACCCGAACCACGGTTGTTCCAAGCATAATAGGGTGTCAGTCGCAACTTAGACGATTCCATGGTTCCCGCTTGATTCATGGCGCTGACCTGCGTGGTGAGTTGCACAAACGAACCAGCATCTGTTTTTGTCGTGCTGAGGGTCGCTTGAGCGGTGTTGGTTGATTTCCCCACAACAAAACGCTGCGTGGCACCACCGTTGTCGACGCTTTCGGCACACATAACAAACGGTCCGCGAGTAAAAGTCAGTCGATTGGTGTTCGCTGCAACCGCTGGATGACATTCGCTTAACCGAAGGGGCATGGGTAGATGAACTTCAACTCGATCGCCAGCTTTCCAACGCCGATCGATAGAGACAAAGCCATTTTCAATATCACCCTGAACAAGTGATCCATTGACTTTGACTACCACTTTTTTTGTAGACGAATCCACGTAGCGGTAAAGTTCTCCCGGGACAAAACGGTCCTGCGTCCACGTTGGAACTCGAAGTAGCATTCGGAATGCGGATGCTTGTTCTGGATTCACAACGATGCTGATTTCGCCATCGTTTGGGTAAGCTGTCTTCTGCTCAACCGCGACGCGTGTTCCACCAATGTCAATCGATGTTTTGCTTTGGGCGTAGAAGGTGATGTAAAGATCGTTATCGTCGTGCGCGTAGGTCATGCCGGGGACCTGTGGCAACAGACGAGCCATATTCGATGGACAGCATGCCGTACCGAACCACGGGGCCCTGCCAGCGGTTCCATGGTTGAATGGGTACTTGCCATTTGAGTCAAGTGGATTCACATAAAAGAATTTGTTGCCCTCAAGATTCACGGCTGCCAAAACGTTGTTCAGCAAAGCAACCTCGGCAACGTCAAGATACTTTGCGTTCTTGTGCAATAGAAACATTCGGTAATTGAATAGCACGTTACCGACCGCGGCACACGTTTCATTGAACGCGTCAGCATTGGGAAGTTCATACTGTGGACCAAAACCTTCGATGCCATGAACCGCTCCGAGTCCGCCAGTGATGTGCATGCGAGTGTTGGTGATGTCGCCCCAGATACGATCAAGAGCCTTTCCATAACGATTGTCACCAGTCAGTGTTCCAACGTCCGCCATGGCGGAATAGAGATAGGTTGCCCGAACCGCGTGACCGACCGCTTCTCGCTGTTCAACAACCGGTGCGTGCTGTTGCGCGTAGGTTGGCGACATGACGCCTTCGCCGTCAGGAACATAACTGACACCTCGAATTTCAAGAAACTTGCGCGCCATCTCCAAATAGAGTTCTTTCCCGGTTGCACGGTAGAGCTTGACCAATGCGAGTTCCATTTCTTGATGGCCGGGCGCTTGACGAATCGGTTGACCATTGTTGTATTTTGAATCACCTTCGAAGATGACTTGGTTGATGTGCTGGGCGCTCTTCTCTGCCACCTTTAGCAGTTTGTCTTTTCCCGTCGCTTGATAATAGGCAATTGCCGCTTCGTATAAGTGTCCGACGTTATAGAGTTCATGGCTATGAACAATGAACGTGTAAGGGAAATCCCCCATCATGTTTTTTGAATCACCGACCCCGGTTGTGTGTGATGGATATAGGTAGCCATCTTTGTGTTGGGCTCCGGCAATCAAGTCAGCAAGCTCATCAAGTTTTTTTTCAAGCTCCGGGTCAGCCCGTAGTTGCAGAAGATAGGCAGCACCCTCCATCACTTTGTAGAGATCAGAATCAATGAATCGGTGGGGGCGATGGTTGTCAACTTTTTTGCCTGAGAGGAAGTCTCGCGCAGCCTGAAGATGGTCAACGCCTGGTTGGGTCTTTTCAAAAGCAAACGGGACCAGGGTTTTTCGCTGCGTTTGAAGCCGAGGTCGCCAAAAGTCACTGGTTATTTCGACCTCGTTGAAAGGCACCGGCTTTAGCGGATAGTCGGCAGATTCTGCAAAGGGTCCAATGGCCAATAGGGGCGTGAGAATGCATGTCAACAATAGTGGTGTGATCGTTTTTTTCATGTTGTTATTCATCGGTTTTTAATCTTAATGCCATCTCACTGCTGTACGTAATCTACCGTGACAGGAGGGTGAATTGAATCGAGATGAACCGGTTTTAACGACACATCAATCCCAGTTATTTTGATCCGTGTCAGGAATGAGCTTATCGGATCTGAGGTTTGTCTTCGCCTGCAGGCAGGGGGTTAACCTTTGGTTCTGTTGAGAAAATCTGCCCGTTGAATATTTACGTCTGATTCTGAATTTTTCCACCATGTCGTCAGCGTGGACCATGGCCCTGCAGTTCGGCGATCGCCCGGAAACAAATCAGTGTCATTTTTGCTTGGTTGGCTTTGAGTCACGAGGCAGGGACCGCACAGTGTGGTGTCCGCGTTGTGTGGTGCAGGGAGACGAGTTTTGCGGAGCTTGTTGAGGCAGGTGTCGAGGTGTGTTACCTAAAACGGGCCCGCACAGGCGATGGATGAAGGGTTAAGTGAATGATTACCTGAGAATCAATTATGAAACTGCCTGAAAATAATACTTTTCACCATTGTATTTCGGTAATTTTCGTTGGACCGGTGGTTAATCACTAAACCTCCTCGCGTTTCGGGCCAGTTCTCGGATTGATCTGACGGCATGAAGGAAACACGAAGTCCGCTTTTAAGGACGATGTCGTAGTTTTTCAGCCTGAATTTCATTTGTGACTGCTGAAGAGCAGCGGATCAAATGGTTGTGTGCAAAGAGGTTGTTGATAACGTGATGACCGAAAGAAGTGATGCTGATAACTGGGCCGTTGTTTTACGAAAATCCCATGCTTTCTTAAGTACGGTGGGACGTTAAAGTCAGGTTCGGTCCTTCGACGCCATTCATCAATTTTGGTCAATCGTGAAGACGCGGCGTTGGTTCAGAGAGTGATGCTGCCTATCGTTTTCAGTCGTAGTGAATGGTAGGGTTTGATCCGGAATGTAAAACATGAACGTTCAACTACTTGCATACCTAGCGAGCTACTGGATTCACCTGAAACGAACCATTTTGACATCGCAGAGAGTGAAGGGTTGCAGTGTATGACTACGGTCATTGCAGATCTTCCACCGCTTGTCCGGATTCTTGATTTGCAAAAATTGCATTGGGTGATCAGACGGTAACCCGTTAGGTCAAGCAGGTCCTGGTGACGGGAAAAATTGGTGTATATTGAGGCCATAGAAGAACGAGTCTTTTTTTAAGAAATCTCATGAATCGAATAGTGTTTGGTTTTGCAACCATTTTTGCCCTAATGATGATCGTGTTAGCCACCGGTTCCATGACGGGGGGTCATTCTGAGGTTGATGTGGTCAGTCGTCCCGTTCGAGTGGGTAGCGTGATCCAGCAAACTGGAAACCCGCTTTTTTGCAGTCCACACTTCTCGCCAATTGCTATTCATGGTGATCATGTCTTTGTCGTCAACACACCATCAGATACGGTTGATGTGTTAGATCGCGTTACGAGAGAAATGGTGTGTCGTATCAATGTTGGTGTCGATCCGGTCAGCGTCGCCATTCGTCCGGATGGCAAAGAAGTGTGGGTGTCGAATCATATTTCTGACTCGGTTAGCGTCATCGATAATGATTCTTCGAGTGCGACGCACTTACAGGTTGTCGCCACGATTCAAGCGTTTGATCCAAAGACCCGGGCAACACGTTTTGATGAACCCGTAGGGATTGCTTTTGCTGGAAATGATAAAGCCTACGTTGCTTTGTCTTCTGAGAATGAGATTGCTGTCGTGAACGTTGAAAAACGGATCATAACCAACCGTCTTAAGATTCCGGCACAGGACCCGCGGGCGATCCTCGTTCGAGGAGAACGGTTGTACGTGGTTCCCTTTGAATCAAATAATCAGACACAACTGTCAGGCGGCAGCGGAGATAAGATTGACGGCGATTTGGTGACTTTTGATGCTTGGCAGCATTCGATTTTTCACAATAACGTTCTGTCTCTTGGGCACGTCGTTGATATCGTCAAGCATCCAGATGTTCCCGATCGAGACTTATTCGTCTTCGATACCCAGAGTGACGAGCTGGTTGAAGTTGTTGATTCGCTGGGGACTTTACTTTACGGCATGGCAGTTGATTCAAAGGGTAATGTCTTTGTCGCCCAAACCGACGCCCGCAATGATGTTAATGGTCGCGCTGGAACAAAGAAGCACGGCTTAGAGCAATTAGAAAATCGAGCATTCCTTAATCAGATTACGAGTATTAATTTTCATGACGGTGAGTCACAGGAAACCCGGTTCTTTGATCTTGAACCGTTGCCGCCGCGGCACCCCACTCCCGACAATGCATTGGCCACGCCTTTTGCAATTGAAGTCACACGGGACGATCAGACACTTGTTGCAACCGCAGCGGGTAGTGACAAGTTGTTTACGGTGGATGCAAAAAGTGGTGAAGTGTTGGGGCGAGTTTCGGTCGGCGTGGTGCCTCGTGGCATCGCGTTGGATGAATCACCCGATTCTATCTCGGCTTGGGTTTACAATGCCGTGGCCAATTCAGTGTCCGTCGTGGATCTTAGTGATCGTTCCAAGCCCACCGTGAAGGGCTTCGTCTCATTGGAAGATCCGACCGACGAACAAGTCAAGCTTGGCCGGACATGGTTTAATGATGCGGGCGCCTCGTCGACTGGATCCTATTCTTGCGCGAGTTGTCATCCCGACGGACACACCGACCAACTTTTGTGGGTATTGAAGACGCCAGTGGTCTCGGGGGGGGATCAGATCATGCCTCGCTCGACGATGCCCTTGCGTGGTTTGCGAGATACCGCTCCTTTTCATTGGGACGGTATTCCTGGTGATCCTTACGGTGGAAACAATAGTGCAAATATCTGGGGGTCGGATGAGCCAAACAGTGATATTGATGATCCGGAAAGTACAACACGACATCTGATTGATGGCGGTCTCGCGGCGACGATGCTGATGCACGGTAGTCAGGCGATCAACGATGAGGGAAAGTCAGGTGCATTCTCTGCAGAGCAGCGAGATGAGATGGCAAAATTCTTGCTGGCGGTGCCGTATCCCCCGGCTCAAAAGCGAGCCTACACCAATGTTTTATCGAAGACCGCGGCCAAGGGTTTTGAGTTGTTTCACATCAAAGGCCATCTTGATGAGAAACCGAAACCGAATGTCTGCGGCGATTGCCACCGCATGCCACACTTGGTCAGTACCAATACTCCGGGAACTGGAATGGAAGCGCCAACATGGCGTGGTGCCTATGATCGATTTTTGATTCTCCCACAAGGCCGTCTCAATATCATTGACTTCGATTTCTATCGTCGCGTCGCCGAGAAAGGAATCCCAGAGCGGGAGATGTGGCAATTCTCTTGGCAAGGGCAATCACGGTTTGATCCAATTTGGGACATGGTGCTGGAGGGTAGCACCGGGTATTCCGGCTCTTTTGCACGTCAAGTCACACTGAGTCAATCAACTTGCGGAGAAGCATTAACTAAAGATTTGCTCGATGCCCTCGAAACTGCGGCTGCTGAAAAAGCGATCGTGTTGGAGGCGGAGGGTGTATTGCTCAACAGGTCCCCTTCGCAAGAAATAGCATTGCAGTTTTCAGAAGGTCAATACGTTAGCAAGGAAGTGAAACCGCGGACGATGTCACGCGAGGAACTTGTCCAATTAGCTGAACAAGGTGCTTTTGTTGGCACATTTACAGCCCGACACGGAAAGAAATCAGAATCCATCGCCCACCCGCAACCGGCACTCTGGACGTCAGGGCCAATCCAACGGCAGAGCGGGCATCAGAATTTTCCCATTATTCATCCAGACCAAAAAGACATGCACATCAGCGGGCGACACGTTGAAGCCGGATCTCATCTCATCGTGGATGGTCGACGGGTGCAGGGTCGAGTGAGCCTAGTTGGTAAGGACCAAATCAAGATTCAATTTGAAGCCCTTCCCAGCATCGGGACCCACCTTTTGCAAGTGCAGAATCCGGGAGGTCAGTTCAGTAACGACTTCTTATTCAATGTCACCGAATCTGAAGACGCAGCGGAGACCCTTGTGGCGTTGCGAGCGCGTGAGGATCGGGACATTCGCGATGCGATTGCCGAGGCGATCGAGCGTGGGAATTCAGAGGAATTGCTGGGTTATTTGAATCGGCGGCAGCAGCGTGGTCGGGTCAACGAGCGACAGCCAAGATCCGGTTCGGTTCCACTTTCAATCGCTGCTCTTCATGGTCAACTCAATGTTGCTCAAGTGCTTTTGCGCCGAGGTGCCAAAGTGGATGGAACCAATCGAGATGGGAACACAGCGCTTCACATTGCGGCGTTCCTTTGTCGTGAAGATCTGGTCAAGTTACTTTTAAAGAACGGAGCATCCACGACGGTAACCAATGCCCGGGGCCAAACACCGATCGATGTTGTTTCTGAAGAATGGAGCGAAACCCTGGCTGATACCTATGATTCCATCGGCAATGCCGTAGGAATCGACTTGAACTCACGCCAAATGCGTAAGATGCGTCCGCAGATCGCTGCCTTGCTGCATATGGAGAAGAACAAGAATGACTAATTTTTCTAGTTGGAAAAAAACCATCAGCGTTCTTGTTTTTTTCCTTCTGACCGGTCAACTCCATTCGGCAGAATCGGACAGTCATCCTAACGTTCTTTTCATTGCCGTCGACGATCTGAATGACTGGATCGGTTGCCTTGGTGGACATCCTCAGGCAAAGACTCCCAATATTGATCGTCTCGCATCTCGAGGTGTGCTATTCGAACAGGCTCATTGCGCCGCTCCACTTTGCAGTCCGTCTCGCACGGCGATCATGACAGGGTTAAGGCCATCAACGACCGGTATTTACGGAAACCTGAATTGGTTTCGGGATATGCCACAGTATCAGGACTGGGTGACACTGCCGCAGTACTTTCGTCAACAGGGGTATCTCGCCTGGGGCGGCGGCAAGCTTTATCATCAGGCCCATGGGAAATTCTCCGATGCGGCGGCGTGGGATCATGTTTATTCAACGCGAACTGGCGCCGTCCCGCCGCCAGAACACGAACGCTACAAACACGGGCTACGCCCTAAATTCGAGTCGAATCCAATTCTCGCTCGCCTGATTGATTGGGGACCGACCGACCACCCCATTGAGGCCAATCCCGATTGGAAGACCGCCGAAGGAGCCGCCCAATTCCTCGCGAGGGATCATAATAAACCCTTCTTCCTGGGCTGTGGTATCTACCTGCCACATCTTCCTTGGTATGCCCCGAAGAAATTCTTCGACATGCATCCCCTCGAAGAGATCGAACTTCCGCCATACAAGGCAGACGATTTCAATGACATCCCCGCGATTGGCCGGCGGATGGGCGAACGTCATATCAAACACATCCGTGAGAGCGGCAAATGGAAGGAAGCTGTCCAGGGTTGTCTCGCAGCTGACTCCTTCGCTGATGCCTGCGTAGGTCATGTGCTCGATGCATTGGAAAAGAGTCGTTATCACGACAACACCATTGTGGTTCTGCTGGGCGATCATGGCTATGACGTCGGTGAAAAGAAGATCGCCAAGTCGGCGCTTTGGGAGCAGACGACTCGCACACCGCTGATCATCCATGCGCAAGGCAAGTTGCCGTCCAGCACACCGTCCGATACACCGACCAGTGGAAAGATCTGCAAGAGTCCAGTTAGTCTCGTTGATCTTTATCCGACGTTGCTCGATTTATGCGGCTTGCCGGAAAACCCGAAGAACGAAGGGCGAAGTCTCGCCCCGCTGGTTCGAAATCCGCACGCCGATTGGCCGTATCCAGCGATCGTCACGCACTCGCCTCACTGGCTCGGTGTGAATCACGCGGTCCGCTTCCAGCGTTGGCATTACATCCGTTATGCCGACGGCGGTGAGGAACTCTACGATGCCACCCAAGACCCACACCAGTGGAAGAACCTGGCCAATGAAACGGCCCACGATCAGGTCAAGGCTGAATTGAAAAAGTGGCTCCCCAAGAAAAATGCCCCTCACTTCGGCGCGAGCAAAAGGTAATAACTTGAAGCCTATCCTCTCATTATTATGCTCCCTGCTGCTAGCTTGTCCCGGCTTTGCCCATGGCAAGCCGCCGAATGTTGTCACCCTTCTCGTCGACGATCTCGGCTACCGCGACCTCGGCTGCTACGGCGGTCCCGTTAAGACCCCAGTTCTTGATAAGTTGGCCGCCGAGGGTGTGCGCTTCACTGATTTTCACTCGGGAGCCGCGACCTGCTCCCCCTCGCGAGCAACTTTTCTGACAGGCCGCCACCACTACCGCACCGGAGTCTACTCCGTCATCACCGAGCGTCTTCACAAGATGCATCTTTTGGAGCGAGAAACGACCATCGCCGAAGTGCTCAAACAGAACGGTTTCGCCACCGCCCACTTCGGCAAATGGCATCTTGGCATGCCCGTCAACGATCGCGAGAACCCCACTCCCGCCGACCATGGCTTCGACCACTGGTTTGGCCTCGTCAACGGTCCGGGAAAGAGTCACAAGGACCCAACCAACTTTATCCGCAATGGCAAACGCCTTGGAATGATGGGAGGCTACTCCTGCCAGATCGTCGTTGACGAGGCACTCACTTGGCTTGATGCAAAACGCGACGGCAACGAGCCCTTCTTTCTCAATCTCTGGTTCAATGAACCCCACGCCCCGATCGCGGCGCCCGATGAAATTGTTTCCCTGTATGGCGCGCTCGACGATCAGGCCGCGATTTACAGCGGCACCATCGACAACACCGACCGGGCGATTGGGCGACTCGTTGCCAGGCTTGAACAACTCGGCGAGCTCGACAACACCATCATCATCTACTCGTCCGACAACGGCAGCTACCGGCAGAAGCGTAACGGAGAACTGCGAGGTAAGAAAGGATCTCAATTCGAAGGCGGGCACCGAGTTCCGGGCATCTTTTACTGGAAAGGTGGGATTCCCGGTGGCCGCGTCGAGGACGAACCGGCTGCCGCGGTGGATCTTCTTCCGACCCTTTGCGGATTGATCGGAATCAAGAAACCCAATGGCGTCCATCTTGACGGCTCCGACCTAACGCCCCTGCTCACCCGTGCTGGCACCTTCGAGAGGCATCAGCCATTGTTCTGGATAAGTGGCGCAAACATGGTCCTGCGAATGGGTGACCACACGCTTTTCGCCTCAGGCACTGCGAAATCGCCGATCGACTTCAAAACGGCCGATCGGCTCATGAAGCAAATCAAAGAAGTCCTCGGCGATGATCTCGAGAAAGAACTGGGCGGAATGGATTTTCGCTCTCGACTGTTCAACGGAAGATTCGCCAACCCCGAGGCCAATCGACTGAAGGATCAGCACCGGGACTTGTACTACTTCAACGAGGCCTGGATCCCCGAACTCAAAAAAGGTGGACTCGGCGGCGTCCAACTCTATGATCTTTCAAAGGATCTCAAGCAGGAAAACGGCATTGCAAAAGCGCGGCCTGAACTCGTTGCTCGAATGAAAGAAAAGGCCGCTGCCATCTACCAGAGTGTCATGGCCGATGCCCCTGAATGGCTCACTTCCGAGGAACTGGTCGCTGCGAAGAAACCTCGAAAAAATATGCCTGATCGGCCTGCTCCCGGAGCAACCGATACCGCGAAACTCCTAGCTCGGATCGACCAGACTCCCCTTCCAGACGGCTATCAGGGAAGCAGCCATCAGCCTTACGTTGACCGCGTCATGGCCGGCCTTGAGGCCGAGCAACGCGCGCGGGTCGGTCAACTCTGGAAGGAAAAACGCCGTCTCGATCCAGACATGCCCGATCCGGGGTCCTCCTTCGTCAAAATCCTCACTCACATCGTCGGAAAAAGTAAGCATTAGCGAAGCAACGTAACATGAAATTTATCTTCACCTTTTTTTGTCTCCTGCTTCTGGCTTGTTCCGGTTTTGCCAAAGACAAACCGCCCAATGTAGTCATTCTGCTAGCCGATGATCTGGGTTCACAGGACATTGGTTGTGATGGCGGCCCTGTGAAAACACCAACTCTCGATCGGTTGGCAGCAAATGGTGTTCGTTTCACCGATTTTCATTCTGGAGCACCAGTCTGCTCGACAGCGCGAGCGACACTTCTCACCGGACGTCATCATTTGAGAACCGGCGTCTACACGGTCATTCAGGATCACATTCATGACATGCACCTTCGTGAAAATGAGGTGACGATTGCCGAGCACCTGAAAGCGAATCAGTACGACACGGTTCATCTTGGAAAATGGCATCTTGGAACACCGTTTCGGGGGATGAAGAAACCGTGGATCGACGAACATGGGTTTGATTATTGGTTCGCTACCGACTTGAACGCGGCGCCCAGCCATCGCAACCCCAAAAACTTTTGGCGCAATCGAGAACGCGTGGGGGAGTTGGACGGCTATGCCTGCCAGCTTGTGGTCGATGAGGCAATCACGTGGTTGGATGAAAATCGCGATGAGGCAAAACCTTTTTTCCTCAACATCTGGTTTCATGAACCGCACGCCCCGTTGGCAGCACCCGATGAAATCGTCAAACAATACGGTGAGCTTAATGATCCCAACGCCATCTATTCTGCAACGATTGACAATACCGACCGCGCCATTGCTCGGCTGGTGAATAAGCTCGACCAAATTGATTCACTTGATGACACGATTATCATCTACACATCAGACCATGGCAGCTATCTCCATGAGCGGAACGGCAATTTGCAAGCCGGCAAAGGATCCTTGATGGAAGGTGGCATTCGCACGCCCGGAATCATTCATTGGCCCAAAGGTATTCAGGGTGGGCGAGTGGAAAGTACACCCGCCGGGGCCGTTGATCTGTTGCCCACGATCTGTGGATTGATCGGAGTGAAGACACCGGACAAGGTTCATCTCGACGGAACTGACCTTTCGCCAATCTTGATCGGCAATCAATCAGATTTGCAACGCCACCAACCTCTCACTTGGCACTCTCCCACTAGCCAACCGGTTGTGGTGATTCGTGAGGGTAATTACTCACTTGTCGGTAGGCGAAAGAGCGAATATCCGAAGGATCAAAAATCAATTGAGACGATCTTGGTCGAGATGAAAGTCATTCTGGAAAGGATACATGGTCGGGAGTTGTCGCAGTCCGAGCTTTTGCATATGGCGTGGAACAGTGAAATAAAGACACCAGAGTGGAACCGTCTCCGCTCCCAATTTGTCATGCTCAACACCTTTCAGGAAGCATGGATCCCTATGATCAAGGCCGGCTCAGGAGGCATCTCGCAATTTCAACTCTACGACCTCTCGACTGATCCCCGTCAGCAAAAAGATATCTCCAAACGCCTACCAGAGGTGGCGAGCCGACTGCAACAAGAAGTGCTAAGAATCAATGCAGATATTTTAAAGGAAGCACACGACTGGGGATCTTACAAGTCCACCTCAGAATCGGAGACGAAGCCAAGTCCTAGGACGGCGATCCACGATGCTGAACTGGAAGCACTGCTGACCAAAATTGATCAAACCGATTTACCGATCGGTTACGATCTCGCGAAGCATCAGTCTTATGTTGATGCGCGCATGAAGGCTCTCCAGCCAGAACAACAAAGCCAAGTCGGCAGGCTTTGGAAAGAGAAGCGTCGACTACAACCGAACATGCAAAATGTGGGCATGTCGTTTGTCAGGATCCTCGAATACGTGGCTGGGGGTAAGGAGTTTGAGAATGTAAGTCTCGAAAAGATGACCAAGATTCATCGCCTAGCCACAACGAAGCGATCCGTCTTTGATGCCTTCTCCTACTTGAATCGCTTGCCTGACAGGCCTTACAACGAAGAAACACCCGAAGATTTTTCAGGTCGCCTTTTAGGTCGTCTGGCGAATCAGGAAGGGCGAGTTCTGCTGAAAACTCCACCGGGTATGGATCGGCAAGCCTACGAAGGCTTCAAGACGTTCATCAGGTACGAAGGGGAAGTTAGTGTCGGTAACTGTTCCGCCTGTCATACGCTGTCTGATTTCACCAATGGGAAAACTCATGTTGTCACGAAAGGTGGTAAGACGATGCCCACACTGTCACTGCGAAACACTGGGCAGCGTGGCGTTGAATTGAGAGCAGCAATTAAAACAAAGATCGAAGCGGCACGTTTGAAGAAGTCCGGAGAAGCAGGTCAGATTGATGATGAGTATGCAAGGATGAGTTTAAACCAAAACGATGTATCGACACTAATCGCATTTTTGAAGTTACTTGAAGATGTACCGGATGAAAAGTTTCGGGAGCTGATTCTCAAAGCTTCTGTGCTGGATACTTCATCAGACCTTGATTGAAAATTTTTGCACGATCAAAACAACGACGTGGCTTTGTTATTTTTCGTGGTCGAGACCCAGCGTTTGAAACGCATCGACTGCTGTTTGTAATAGGACCGACCGGAGACCCAATTAATGAGAAATCACCTGCTGCTTTTTACAATGATCTCAGCGAGTCTTTGTATCACTGGAACGACGCGAGCGGAATCAATAAGCGGTGTGATAACTGATGCCGCCGGACACCCGATCGAAGGTGTCATGGTGTCGGCTATCGATAATGATCATCGTAAGTGGACCTCCGTGTTCTCTCAGGGGGATGGGTCATTTGAGATCAATGGCCTGCGGCAGATTGACCATAGCCTTCGTACACGCCTGATGGGACTCGCTGACGAGTGGATCAGCGGAATCGCCGCCGGCACCCACGATATCGTGATCAAAACTCGCGCCGCTGTTGGCGACGAATTAGAATCCCAGCGGCCCGCGAGCAGCGCATTCAACATGCTTGCCTTTGATGACCCGCGTGACAAATTGAATTTCAAGATGAATTGCTCGTACTGTCATCAGGTGGGAACGCTTGGGTTTCGTACCCCTGAGAAACCAGTCGATTGGGAAACGATGTTGCGGCGCATGGACGGGTTTGGTGGCCTTTATCCACACACGCGCGACACCATTATTCAGCGTTTGATGGATACGTATAAAGATGATGCTGTCCAAGAGTGGCCGGTATTCGTTCCACCGCCAGCGCCCACTGGCATGGCAACTGCGGCAACCATCACGATGTGGGAAATGGACAAACCGCTGGAAGGTTCTTTTCATGACCTCGAGATCGGTCGTGATGGTCTTGTTTATGCGGTGAACATCAGCCGGGGGCGGATGATTGCACTCAATCCCGACACCGGCGAACAAACAGCTATCCCGTTTCCCCGAGGATCCCACGCGCCTCATTCCATCGAAACGGCGAACGATGGCAGTCTATGGACAACGATGTGCGCCAGTGGCCAGATGGTCAGGTATGACATTAACACGAAAGAATTCGGCGTCTACAGCAGCGCGGAAGCACCAAAGAAACGTGGCGACTATCCACACACCCTGAGGATCAATCCTGATGATCCCGAGGGTTTGATTTGGTACACCGATGCCGGATCAAATTCCTGTTTTTCGCTGCATCCAGACACTCATGTCGTCAAAGAGTACAAGCTATTGAGTGCCGGACAGGCGGTCGGAGCGGGACGTGGTGAATCGCGAGGCATCACGCCTTATGGTCTGGACTACTCGCCTGTTGACGGCATGATTTGGTACTCAAAACTGAACGGGAATCGCATTGGCCGTATTGATCCCACCAAGGAGGATGGTGATATCCGAGAATGGAACCCACCGTTTCGTGGTCCGCGGCGTTTACATCTGGCGCCCGATGGAATGGTGTGGGTTCCCGGCTTCGGTTCTGGGGTCTTTGGTAAGTTTGATCCAGACAGTGAGAACTGGACTGTTTATGAACTTCCGGACGCGGAGAATCAGATTCCCTATGCATTGAATGTGGATGCAGACGGCATTGTATGGATCTGCGGTACCGGTAACGACACCATCAACCGCTTTGATCCAGTGACTGAAACACTGGTTGAGTTCCAACTGCCAACTCGTGTCTCCTACACACGTGAAATTGAATTTGATGACGAAGGTAACGTTTGGACTAGTACGTCCGGACCAGCGCGACACATGGAGCGTGGTGTGGGTGCCGTCATTCGTATCGCACTGCCAAAGACGCCACCCAAGGTTGGCGGAATCCAGTTGGTAGCAAAAATCTATCAGGGAAGTCATGACGTAGGCAATCTTGCCACTGCTGCAAAGAAAAGTCGGCCGTTGAAGGTGGATAGAACCGCGTTGTTTGCGGGCATCGACCGGGCAGAAATGCCTGCGGCGTATCGAACGATGCCGCATCAACAATATGTCGACAAGCGGATGGCCGAAATGCCGGAACAGAACCGAGGCCGCGTGGGAGCGCTCTGGAACGAGTTTCGCCAAGCAAATCCATCCCGCAGCCGTGATGGGCAGATGTTCATTCGAATCCTCGAGCACGTTGCAAGCAGCGATGTCGTCGTCAAACGAAGGTTCATCCAAAAGTGGCAGCATCACTACTTTGGCAATGCTCCTGATAATTTGGGACAACGTAACCTCGAACGAGGGAAACGAGTCTTTGATCAGGCGACCTGCAGCCGTTGCCACAATATCGGCAGCGGGGAGAAAAAACTTGGTCCAGATCTTACGGATGTTACCAAACGCTTTAGGGGTTCCAAATTATTGCAGCAGATCGTTAAGCCATCCTCTGAGATTCACAAGGAGTTTCAGACGCAAATGATACTGGGCGATGACGGACGCCTTCGAACCGGACTGGTTATCAAAGAAACCGACGATGAAGTTCTCTTGTTGCCCAATTTGCTAAAGCCCGACAAGATCGATACGATCAAAAAGTCGTCGATAGAAGAGCACAAGACAGCAGATGTTTCCACTATGCCCGCAGGTTTGTTGGACACCTACTCGGTGGACGAAATATTTGACCTTCTGGCTTACATTCAATCAGTGAGTTTAGCTGAAGTCGGTAATTCAGAGGAATAATAAAATTCCTGTCTAAATCTTGATCTGGAACTACATCGTAGTTCGTAGGATCATGGACTTGCCTGTTCTAAAACGGACTTGATGCGCGGTAGCCCCTTGGTCTTGCTGCTCATTTAACCGTGACGGGATGTGCTGTGACAATTCATGCCTCCACGATGGGCGTTGGTGCAATCATGCCGATCACTGATGAATGTTTTGCCAGTTGACTCAACCACGAATCATCACACATTATTGAGTACGGTCTCAGTGAGATGCTACATCTTGAATGGCATCCCGCTTGGGCGCATCTCTCGTTGGGGAATTTTCCGCGTGTCGTTAACGGCGGAGGACGACCACTTGCAGGCATCGGGAAAAGTGAGGTGACCTTAATTCTCTCGGTCGAGGAGATTGTCCAACTGATCAATTTCTGGATCTACCGAGTCAGTGCCCTCGCCGTTCTTTTTCATTATGGAGAATGATTGAACTGCGGATTGGGCCATATCACACTGCTCAGGCCGTTGTTGTGACGTGATTTCCGTCTAACGCATTAGGCTCCGAATCATTCACTGCCGAGACAAAAAGATTTCAGAGAACCTCCAACGGCTATTACGCTGCTTTTGAGAAAAATGCTTTATCGACTAAGATAGGTTCCGGTAACGTCTTACCTCATTGGATCGTCGGTTGGCGGATACGTGGGTTAAGCATCTTTGCTTATTATTCGGAATTGAAATGAGAAATATGAGTAGGCATCGAATTGGACGTCGCACAATGCTGCGTGGCACGGGCGGCGCCTTGCTTGCTTTGCCCCATCTTGATGCGATGTCTGCGTCCACTTCAAAATCAGAAGTTCCGAAGCGATTGGCTTGTGTCGGTTTGAACTTTGGTGTCGTGCCGCAGTTGTTTTTTCCTGAGCAAATAGGCCGTGGTTACGAACTGACCGATCGTCTCTTACCCTTGGGAAAATTACGTGAGGACTTCACTGTTTTTTCTGGGTTGGATCATGGGGTGAATGCTCAGGGTGGGCACGGTGGTGTGCATGCCTACCTTTCCGGGGTGTTGTCCAAGAATTCTGCTGGAATGCCCGAGGCTAATATCAGTATTGATCAGAAGGCCGCCCAGCTTGTGGGTGCCCAAACTCGCTACCCGTCGCTGCAATTAGCAAGTGGCAATGATCCCAATAATGTGATCTCTTGGACTGCTTCGGGAGTAGCCGTCCCACCGTTGGTGAATGTTGAAACCATCTATCGTGTGCTTTTTCAACGGGTGGATCCGAGTTTGCGAGCCAGCAATCAGGAGAAGATTGCGGCGCGCATGAGCATTCTTGATCTCGTGAAAACAGATGCTGATTACCTCAATCAAAAAGTTGGCGCGCGAGATCGTCGCAAACTCGAACGTTATTTCGATTCGGTTCGTTCCGTTGAGAAGCGGATGTTGCAATCCAGCGAGTGGTTAGACAGGCCGAAGCCAATCGTTGACTATCGATTGCCTGCAGGCGCAACCAGCCTTGATTTTGTTGATCGCGTGCCGCTGTATTACGATTTGATGAGTCTCGCATTTCAGACAGATTCAACGAGAGTTGCCACCCTGGCGCTAGCCGACATCGGTGCCAATTATGGGGGCTTCAATATCAGTCGAGGTTATCACCAACTGACCCACCATGGCAAAGTTCCTGAGTACATCACTGAACTGTCGATCATCGAGCAATTTCATATGAAGCAGATTGCCCGTTTCCTAACCCAATTGAAGTCGATCGAAGAGCCCAATGGGAAGACGCTACTTGAGAACAGCATGGTGTTATTTGGTTCTGGAATGGGAAATGCCAGTTCTCATTCCAACAAGAACCTGCCGTTAATTCTTGCAGGTGGCGGCTTTCAGCACGGTGAGCACAAGTCCTTTTTTAAGGATCAGGAGAAGAAAGTGGCGTCCCCTGCCGGTAACCTTTTCGTTTCCATGTTGCAGCGGTTCGGTGTTGAGACGGACAGCTTCGGGACAGCCACCAGTACGCTGAACGGTCTGGAGGTCAGAGGATGATTTGTATCGAAGCTTCGCGTGGTGCGGGTTTGCGCCGCTCATTAACCAAGTCTTATGAATGGGATCGAACTAGAACCGTGATCCTCGCATGGATGCTGCTTCCCCTTATTTGTCTATCGAATGTTGATGCAAGCGACGCAATGCTCGATCCCTCTGTCGCATCCTATTTTCAGCAGTATTGTCACCAATGTCATGGCAAGGCAGTTCAGAAGGGCGATCGCCGATTCGACCTGTTGCCACCGAACATTGCAGCGGGAAGCGATGAGTTCACACTGCTTGAGGAAGCACTGGACGAGATCAATCGTGGTGAGATGCCACCTACGAAGGAAGGGGTCACGCAACCACAGGCGAGTGAGCGAAGGCAAGTTGTTCAAGAGATCACGAAATTCCTCTCTCACCTTTCGAGCGACAATTCCGTCCAAGCCACGATGATGCGGCGATTGAACCGCTTTGAGTATGTCAACACTCTGCGTGACATGTTGGGACTGCGTCGAGAATTCTTTTCATTCACATCTGATTTTCCACTTGATGCAACGCTGCACGGATTTGACAACATCGGTGAAGCGCTCACACTTTCTGATTACCAGTTGCAACGTTACCTCGAGGTGGCTGAGGTATCACTTGATGCGGCGTCATTTTTTAATATTGAGCGGCCAAAATCAGAGAGTTGGACTTACGCGGCCATAGACTTCAACGGTGTCGAGTCCTATCAACGTGCGCCGGTCACCTGGCGCCTTCTTGTAAAGGACGAGTATCTGGAGATCGGACACGGACAACCTAGCGAGCGACATCCAAATTATGTGCCGGCCCTGGCTAAAAAAGGTGGTGTTCCCTCTGACGGTCTTTACACGATCAAGATCAAGGCAGCTGCAGCCAATCGATTGGATCACGGGTACGATCACAAGGAGTTCGAACGATTCAAGACACAGAGGCTCAAGATGGCACTCTGGATTGCGCCCGATGCGAGTCTTCTGCAAAAAAATGCGGCTGATCAACGGCAATTGCTTGAAGTGTGGGATTTGCCGGACGGAGAACCCGACACTTTCACGAAGCAGGTCTGGCTCGATAAAGGATCCATTCCGTTCATTAGTTGGACCAATGGCGTTAGTTCCAAGGGCAATATCCGCAGGGTAGCAGAACTGCACCATCCCGAGGTCATTCGAGCCACGACGACAGAGCTGGATGCTGCAAAGCTTGGAATTCCTGAAGCAAAGTTGCGTGTCGCCAAACTATCTGAGAATGCAAACAATCCGTTGCTTTCTGATGTTTATCAGGGGCCTCGCCTTCGCGTTTGGAGCATGGCGATTGAGGGTCCTTACTTTGAGCAGTGGCCGCCAGACAGTCATCAATTACTCTTTGGCACTGAGATTGATGCCTCGAAGATTGACATCGATGAGGTAGTATCGAGATTTGCAAGTCGCGCATTTCGGCGACCTGTATCTTCGGTGGAGATTAATCACTATGGCGATTTTATTCGTGAACGCATTCGCGATGGTCATTCGCATGCAGCAGCCATCAAACTGGGCTTCGCGGCGATTCTGACATCACCCCGCTTTCTTTTCCTCGATGAGGGTAACGACGAATTTGAGACAGAACTCACTTCTTACGAGTTGGCGGCGAGGTTGTCCTACTTCCTGTGTAGCAGCATGCCGGACGCCGAGCTCACGATGGCTGCGGCAACGGGGACGTTAGACTCACCAGCAGGCATGAAAGATCAGGTTGATCGCTTGCTTGGCGATAATGAGGCCTTTGTCCAGCACTTCACCGATACATGGCTACGGATTAATACGCTTGGTTCGATGCCGCCCGATCCTAAAGCATTCGAGAGCTATTACCGGGATCGGCTGGAGCAATTGTTTAAAAAGGAGACGCGGTTGTTCGTCAGTGATCTTGTGGAAACGAACGGATCGCTCGTGAAATTGCTCGACAGCGATTACACCTTTGTCAACGACGCTTTGGCAAAACATTATGGCATCGATGACGTGCAGGGTGAGCATTTCCGCAAAGTCGCACTTAGGCCAGAGTATCGTCGCGGCGGATTACTTGGTCAGGGTAGCATTCTGACACTTTCAGCAAATGGTATCGAGACATCGCCAGTTGTTCGTGGGACTTGGGTGCTTGAGAATATCTTGGGCACTCCACCTCCACCTCCGCCGCCCGATGTACCAGCGATCGAACCTGATACTCGTGGCACGACGACGATTCGCGAGCAGCTTGATAAACATCGAAATGTTGATGCTTGCTCCGACTGCCACCGAAAAATTGACCCCGCAGGTTTTGCTCTCGAGTTTTATGATCCCATTGGCAGGTTCCGAACCCGATACCCCGGAGGTCCCGGTGGCGGCTCACTCGTTGATGGTTCTGGGCAGCTTCCCAGCGGAGAAATGTTTGAAGATGAGCGTGGGCTCAAGCAGATTCTCATTGCTCGCAAGAGTCAATTTGCTGAAGCCATCACGGAAAAGCTGCTGATCTATGCAACCGGGCGAACAATGACGTTTCGCGATCAGGAAGAAATTGAACACATCGCGGCAGCCTGTGCCGAGGATGGTTTCGGGCTTCGTGACTTGATTGTTTATGTTGCCAGCAGCAAGATCTTTCATAGTCGATAGGTATCAAGGTGCTTGATGTGGCAGAGAGCACCACAAGCGTTGACAACAATAGTGATGCAATTCTAACAATCGTCGTCAATGAGTCTTTAATGGTGTCCAACGCGTTATCTGACTCATCGAGGTAGGAAGCACTTCCTGGATTCTAGGAGATTGCACCTCGCGAACAGTTGCGCTCGTTGGATGGCACTAGTTAGATGTCACATAGGAGGTCGATTACAACGATGGAAACCGGTTGCCATCAATATCTGAGATGGTTTCGTAGCACGGGATGGTCATTGTGAATTGCAAATAAGGCACCCCCGCTGTGAGACAGGCTTGCAATCCGGGTCGCAATGTCTTTTTCCCGACGCGAATGACGAACTGGCAACTCTTGGCACCCTCCATGTTGTGATTGGCTAACGTCGATTGTCAGCGTCGCGAAGCGAGTCAGTTCCTTCAATGGCCAACATTAATTCACGCAACTCAGACACTTTTTGCGGATGCTTTTCGGCGAGGTTATTCTGTTCACCGATGTCTGTGTCCAAGTCATAGAGTTCTTCGATTTTCATCCTGTCATCTTCAACGGCATAGCCATGAAAGTGCGCCTTGGCTTTCAGGTATTTCCACTTACCTTTTCGAACGCCAGCTTGCCCAAAATAGAAGTGCTCTCGCCCTGTATCGCGTTTGCCTAAGATTAAATCACTTTGATCAGTCCCATCGATTTGCCGGTCTTCAGGCAGTTGATATCCGGCAAGTCGTGCAAAAGTTGGCATAAAATCGATGGTGGCAAAGATGGCATCCGAAACTCTTCCTGCGGGCACGGATCCAGGCCAACGCACAATGCATGGTAGGCGATAACCACCCTCATATGGCGAGCCCTTACCGTTTCGCAGTGGTCCGGAATCACCCCAGAAAATCGAACCTTCCGGGTGACCTTTCTTGTTATCGGTGTACTTGGCTTGATTCCAAGGTCCGTTATCACTGGTGTAGATGAATAGCGTTGTCTCTTTCAGGCCAAGTTCGTCGATGGTATCAAGCAACCGGCCAGTTTCATGATCAAATTCCTCGACAACATCTCCATAAAGCCCTCCCTCGGATGTATCTCGGTATCGATCTGACGCGTCGATAATAGTGTGCATCATTGTATGTGCCACATATAAAAGGAATGGCTTTTCTGGATCGCGACGTGTCTTCAAAAAGTCAATGGCTTTATCCGTGTAGAGTCGTGTCAGACTACCCATGTCACGAGTCGAACCCATTTTCTTGTTGTTCTCGTGAAAGGTAACACCGCCACCGTCATTGGCACCCAGCGTTCCAAAGTAGTAATCAAATCCTTGGGCATTGGGCATGCGCTCGATGATCGCTTTGCGGTTGGACACATCCCATTTCCCGATGCAAGCGGTTTGATAGCCAACATCTCGGATCAGCTCAGCGAAAGTGATTTCGGAAGCGGGCATGCCCCAGCCCTTGCTGCGTATAGGTTGACGACCCGTCAAAAGCGCAGACCGTGACGGTCCGCAAACCGTCTGTGAATAGAAAGACGTGAAGCGAGTGCCTTCCGTTGCTAGTTGGTCCAGACGTGGTGTCTTGTTCTTTTGACTGCCATAGCATCCGATGTCGGCGTAGCCTTGATCGTCTGTGAAAACAATCACGATATTGGGTTTGTCGATCGCATGGGCCGAGTCAAGTAACCCGATTGTCAGCAGGCAGCCGGTAAGAATTCTATTTTGCATGGTGCTTCTTTTACGCATAAACAGGAGTGAAGAGAACGAGATTCATTCAATCACTTTAAAAAGGGCCACATTAAGTTGAAGGAGGGCAATGATGTTGTGATTCACTCAAGTCAATCATTAAAGATGAACTTTTTATTGAAGAGCTGACAGAACCATCAAGGGATTCGATGACGAGATCGCGTCTTGAGATGGAGTTTTGAATCACCAATACGGTATCACAATCGGCAATGAATTTTGATCGAAAGAAGGTTTGAGGCGGGTTCAATGTAAATAAGGCTTGAAAACCAACTTATCCCGACACCTGACGAATCAAACGGTTCTCTGTTCCGGCAATCTAATTTCACGCTGGGGGAGCGACCGACTGAACGCCAATCTCGAAACCTAACTCGGCGGTAACCAAATCATCACCTTCTGTCTCGGTCAATGCAGAAAAAACCGCCAAGGGGAGATCCGACTTCTGCACCTTGGTGGGCGGGCCGGCCTTTTGGCATTGAGATCGGTGAATTCATTGGTCACGGATGAGCGTTGGTTAATAAGGTTCCTGATGAAGAGAGTCGGTCAACGTTTGGCGTTTCGACATCGGAATACCCACCTAAACCACCCACCGAGTCCTTCATGTCGTCGATAACGATCATGAACAAGTTTGGCCGTGATTGAGATGGTGTCGGACGCTGAGAGCCACCCGAGAGGTGCTGCGATTAAAAGGGTAAGATTAAAAAGTGCGAGGAATGCAGATAGCGGTCTTTTTCTAGGGACTGCCATGAGAGGTTTTCTGAATCAGGGAATTTACTGTAGGGTCGAAAGGTCGGCTGATGAAGCCGTCACTGTCGCTACCACGGTTTCTTGCCTCCTATGTCCCAGTGGCTGGGCCAGCAGTGATTAACAGGGTGCTGGCAGTGTGCAGTGTTTTTCGTAACGCCCATCTTAGTTTCGTGTAGAATGAGGGACCCTACCCTTCCCACCTGACTTTCAGTCAAAACGGTGCCCCATGCTGAAGCCATTGTATGGATTGGATCGCCGCGGTTTTCTTATCGCTACCGCCGCCGGTGTTGCGGGTACCACCCTGCCATCACCGACCGCAGGCAGTACCGAGGTGACCACTGACCAACCCATCGGGTTTGGCCAAGCCAAGTCGGTACTGATTGTGCTTTTGAGCGGTGGTCCAAGCCAGCTTGATACATGGGATCCAAAGCCTGATGCACCTGCAGAGGTTCGAGGTGAGTTTTCTAATAGGTCCACAGCTATACCTGGTGTCGCGGTTTGCGAGCACCTTCCGAAGTTTGCCGAGCAAACCAACCGGTGGGCAATCATCAGGACGCTCGCCCATCGCGAGCATAACCATCTTCTTGCGACGCATGTGGCATTGACGGGTCGACCAACTCCAATCCCCCGTGGTGGCTCGGACTTGGATCGAGTTGAAACCCGGAGTGATTTTCCCAACTATGCTGGCGCTCTCGATTTTATTCGGCCGCGAACCGATGGAATTCCCTCGGGGGTATCACTGCCTAACTACCTGATTGAAGGACCGCTAACATGGCCCGGTCAGCATTCCGGCTTCCTTGGTCCCAAGCATGACCCTTGGCAGATTAACGGTGACCCGAATGATGAGAACTTTCAATTACAAGCTTTGGCGATGCGGGATGGGGTTTCTCGGGAACGTCTTCAAACAAGGCGGCAATTACTCGAAGCTCTGGATCAAGGACATCCCAAGCTGGCAGGTAGTGAAACCTCAGCGTTGAGAGATCAACAGAATCTTGCCTACAATCTGTTGACTGCTGGTAAATTGAATCAATCGTTTGAGCTTGAACGTGAAACTCAAGAGACCCGCGACCGTTATGGGCGGAACAAGTTTGGGCAATCACTGCTGTTGTCCAGACGACTTATTGAAGCAGGCATACCTATTGTTCAAGCCACCATGGGTATCGTGCAAACCTGGGACACTCATGTTGATAACTGGGGGAAATTAAAAAATACGCTGCTGCCTCAATTGGATCAGGGTTTGGCAGCGTTAACAGATGATTTACAGGCGAGTGATTTACTGAATGAGACCATGTTGGTTGTGATGGGTGAGTTTGGTCGAACACCTAAGGTCAGCACACTTCCCGGGCAAACGATTCCAGGACGCGACCATTGGGCCCATGCCTACTCGGGTTTGTTCGCCGGAGCTGGTATTCAGGGCGGGCAAGTTCTTGGTCAGACAGACACGAAGGCAGCTTATCCATTAACCAAATCATGGTCTCCCGCTGACATCTGCAGCACCATCTTCAATGGGCTTGGAGTTGATTCAAATGCAGTCCTGATGGACCCGTTGAGTCGACCACACCATCTGCTCAATGGCAATGTGATCACCAATCTCTACACGGGAGCCCCAGTATGAATGCAGCGGGTAATGTACCGAGAACTCACCAATGGCATCATGCAAATCAATCTCGTCGTCAAGCGATGCAAGCTGGCGCAATTGGACTGTTGGGTTTGGGCATGAATCATCTTGCCGGATTGCGTGAAGCCAAAGCGGTTGGTTCCAATCAGGCATCGGGTAAGGCGAAGTCCTGTATTTTCATCTTTCTCTCAGGAGGCCTTTCGCAGCATGATAGCTTTGATATGAAGCCTAATGCACCGGAGAACATCCGCGGAGAATTTCAGCCAGGATCGACTAAAACACCTGGATTACAAATTTGCGAGCATCTGCCGATGTTGGCGGAGCGAAGTGAATCCTGGGCGTTGTGCCGATCATTGACGCATGGCTCAAATGAGCATTCGGCCGGGCACCACATCATGCTGACGGGGCATTCAAATTTGCCCAACGGATTCAATCCAAATCAACCCAGTCGGTCTGATCGAGCCTCCATTGCCGCTGTCGCGGGAAACGTTTTGAAGGGTGGGCAAAGTAATAATCTTCCCACCGCGGTGGTTTTGCCTGAGCGATTGGTGCACAACAGCGGTCGCGTGATTCCCGGCCAGCACGCCGGCCTGATGGGGGCACGACATGATCCTTGGATGATCGAAGCATCGCCCTTTCACAATACGTCTTATGGCGCTTTTCCTGAATATGCTTTTGATCACCAAAATCGAGGTAAGCATGAAGGGAGAGTTTTTCAAGCGCCACAACTGACGTTGCCCGATGGGCTGGGGATGGACACGATTCGGCAACGTCTGGATTTACTGAATTCACTGAAGCAGCAGAGAAAGCAGCTTGCCGAAAGTGCGAGCGTTGAAAACTTTGATCGGCTTCGGGAAGGCGCTGTCTCTTTGTTGACCGAATCGTCGGTGCATCAGGCATTGGATGTTACCAATGCCGATGAAAAAGATCTTGAACGCTATGGACGCAACTCGTTCGGTTGGTCGCTTTTGATGGCGCGACGTTTGGTCACCGCGGGAGTGAGTTTGGTGCAGGTGAATCTTGGAAATGACGAAACATGGGATACACATGGCAATGCGTTCCCTCACTTGAAAAATCATCTATTTCCACCAACGGATCGAGCGGTTTCAGCTTTGTTGGATGATTTGAAATCCACTGGCGAACTTGATGAGACATTGATTGTGATGGCGGGGGAATTTGGCCGCACACCAAAGATTACTCTGCTTGATAAACATTACAAGTTACCTGGCCGAGATCATTGGGGTGCATTGCAAACGGTTTGGTTTGCTGGTGGTGGTATTCAAGGTGGCAACGTGATTGGTAAGTCGGATGCAAAGGGTGCGTATCCAGCCGAGCAACCGGTCAAGCCAGAGAATTTTGCTGCGACGATTTATGATGCATTGGGCATACCGGCAACGGCTGCTTGGCATGATTCTGAGAATCGGCCGCATCAAATTTATCACGGGGAGCCTATTCACGGCTTACTGTAGTTTGCTTGAAATCGTTGAAGAGAAGCATCAGCAAACGCTTTTGTGGCCATTCCTTACCGGTTGTTTGTCGGTTGCCAGGAATGACCCGATATTTCGAGCGATTATTTTGATAGGGTTCATTGAGCATCAACATGAGACACCGATCTGGCTGCGATCAGTTTTGGCAAACGCGACGAATGAGTCGGCGGCAGTTATTGTCTGCTGGATCGATTTCGGCGTTGGGTCTTGGTATTTCTGAATTGGATGCGCGGCGAGCGTTGGCGAAAGAGGCAGGGATTCGCTTGCCAAAGAAACGAGCAAAGGCCTGTATTTTTCTATTTATGTGGGGTGGCCCCAGTCAATTAGATACTTTTGATCTGAAGCCTCACGCGCCTTCGGAAATACGAGGTGATTTCAAACCCATTTCCACCAAGGTTCCGGGAATGCAGATTGCGGAGCATTTCACGGGCCTCGCGTCAATTTCGGATAAGGTCTCGATCATTCGATCCCTGACGCATGACGATCCCGCTCATCTTTCCAGTGGGCATGCAACCTTGACGGGGCAACTGGCCCCCATCGTCAAGAGTGACGCGGATCCACCGAGCTCGAAAGATTCTCCACATTTGGGTTCAATCCTGTCGAAGTTTCGTCCCACGGGGACCGGATTACCGGCTTTTGTCGCTATGCCGTGGAAGGCGTACCATCCCGCTGCCCCTGGTGGTGAGGCGCCGGGGCAGCATGGCGGCTGGTTGGGGGCCGAGCATGATGGAATGTTGTTAACTGGAGACCTCAATGATCCGAAATGGTGTCCAGAAGGTCTCGCCTTGCCTGAGTCGATCAGTCTGGGGCGACTTGAGTCGCGTGTTGAGTTGCTGAAATTATTTGATTCACAGAGGATCAATCTACAGAATTCAACTTCCAATTCCGCGTATGGAAGCCACCAGAGTCGAGCGGCTCAAATGATCAGTTCACCCGGTGTTCGGCAAGCGTTTGATTTGACTCGGGAAAGTGAATCGACCAGAGAACGTTACGGGCGGAACCAGCATGGCCAATGCGTCTTAATGGCGCGTCGATTGGTCGAGCATGGAGTGCCACTTGTTAGCGTTAATTGGCATAACGACGGAAAGAATTTTTGGGACACGCATGGTAACAATTTTAACCGTCTCAAAAATGATTTGATTCCGCCGAGCGATCAAGCGCTTACCGCCTTGTTAACCGATTTGGATGAGCGCGGTCTGCTGGAGGAAACGCTGGTTGCATGGGTTGGTGAGTTTGGCAGAAAGCCGCAGATTGCCAAGAACAATGCCGGACGGGAACATTGGCCGTTTTGCTATAGCGGCCTGTTGGCAGGTGGTGGAATTCAACCGGGTGCTGTTTATGGTGCCAGCGACAAGCATGCGGCGTATCCCATTTCTGATCCAGTCTCGCCACAGGATTTTGCGACGACAATTTTGCACGCCTTGGGGCTGCCCATTGAGACACACTTACTGGACCGAGAAGACCGGCCACACAGAATTTCTTCAGGAAGAGTGTTGCATGAATTACTCACTTGAGAAGTCAACAACGTCTTTTACTGAACGACAATTAATAATGAGTTCATTGATGAAAAGAACAATCAATCAAGTCATCTGCTTGGCATTGGTTTTGTATTCGTTGACGACCAATTTGTATTCACAAACGGTTACGTCACTTCAGCCTCGATCCATACGGCCGGGGCAGACTGCAAGTCTGAGATTGGTGGGTGCCGATTTGACTGAAGCTATCCGAATAAAATCGGTGGATACTTCGATCGAATTTGAATTGGAAGGTTGCCAGCCAACCGAAGCGGTATTCGCTATTTCGACTTCGGACGAGATCAAGCCAGGGCCCGTTCCATTGTGGATTTCCCTCGGCAATGGAACCATTCAACAACAGACGGTTTTTATTGATGACTTGGAAGCTGTCGAGGACAGCGGACAAAATCATTCTATCGAAACAGCTCAGCAGATCCGTTCAGGCGTAACGGTCGCTGGTGTCTGTGATGCCTCACTGAGTGATTACTATCGAATTCACGCCACAGCTGGCCAACGGATTGCCATTGAGGTGCATACTCAATCACTCCATTCGCAAATGGATCCCGTCGTGCGACTTATCGATGCCGCAGGAGAAACATTACGGTTGGAGGATGATCAAGGCTTGGGGCCTGATTGCAGGTTCAGTCATACGTTCGAAACAGAAGGTGATTATCTGTTGGGGATTCATGACAGCCGCTACGCAGCAGGTGGATCTTCATACCAGTTGCGAGTGGGTGATTTTCCCATCATTCAACAGGCTTATCCGTTGACAGTTCAGTTTGGAAGTCTTGCGACGATTCATTTCAAAGAACAAGGCGGGCACGACTTGCCGTCGGCAGAGTTGACCGTGGTCTCTGATTCCAATGCAACAATGAAAGTTGCGTCAAAATTCACTGATGGTACGGCATCGGGCTGGATTTCTTTGCAGTGTTTTGATTATCCGCAGCTGCTGGAAACGCAGGCTGAGGAACCGTTGGCGTTGCCCGTGGGTATCAATGGTCGGCTGCAGGAACCTGGGGAAATTGATGCTTACGTCATCAAAGGTGTGAAGGGACAGGTTGTTCGAATCGAGGGAAAGTCCGGAAGCCTTGGTAGTCCAACTTTACTGCAGATAGAGTGCCGTGATTCCGCTGGGACCAAGATTGCTGAAACTAAGATTTCTGAGAAAGATGAATGGTCCGTCGACGTCACATTACCAAGCGACGGTGATTATCAGGTGCGTGTTTCGGATTTGCTCAAGCGTGGTGGTACGGCCTTTGCCTACTCACTGCAGTGTGTTCCACAGGGAACCTTCAACGTAGCGTTGAAAGCGGATGCGAAAACTCGCGAGCATTTTTTGATGGAAACGAAGCAGGGTGCCTGTTCCTTGGATTTGCAGATCAACCGTTTTGGATATGACGGTGAAATTGAATTGGCGATTGTTGGCCCTGAATCCAAGCTTCGGATTCTTAATCCAAGAATTCCCTCGGGGGCCGCCGAGGCAAAGATATTATTAGCGGTGTCTGAGTCTTGGGCAGCCAACAGTTTGCAAGTGTTGCAGATCGAAGCGACTTCAGTTGCCAATCCCAAGCAGAGATGTCTTGTTGATACCCATGCGCTGCACCGAGTGAAAGAGCCACACGTGATCCATCCGATGAGGTCAGCCAATGGCGTGATATCGGCTGCTGGTGCTGAACCAGGCCCGACGTTTTTTGCGATGCAGGCGGTTGAGCCGGTTCGCTTTGCTCGCCCTGTCACGTCGCATGTCGCAAGACTGTCGGTAAAGAAAATTGATGAAAAATTCAAGGCTGCCGTTCAACTTGCCGCTGCTGATCTGCAGCCTGATTGGAGTGTGATAAGTAGTCTAGAGAAAGAGGAATATAGCCTTACCTTTCAACGGCTGGATTCTGATTTGTTTCCGGAGCATCTGGACGTCCCGTTCTATGGTGAATTCAACGGTCACGGTCGCTTGGAATTTCTTTCGATGGAAATCGATTGGTTTAATCCGATAGAGCTTGAGGTCGAATTCTCGGAACCATTGGTTCAAGGTGGGGATGTGGCTGTGGATTTGACGATCGTCCGTGAGGGTGACGAACCGCATCCAGTAAGCGTGACGTTCAGTGATTTGCCTGCCGGTGTATCCGTTCCGGATGTATTGGAGATACCTGCTGATCAGAACCAGATTCGGTTTGACTTACAACTTGACGAATCTGTTGATTTATCTGTTCTGCATCAAATAGTGATCCATGCTGCAAGTCAATTTGGTGGCCAAGATTTTACGGTAGCAGCGGAGGTTCAGTTACCGAAGTTAATTGCTCAACCTCAATCACTTTCTACTTATCCGAAGGCAATTTCGTTATTGCATGCTCGCGACCGTCAGCAAGTCGTTATCACGGGGACCAATGCTGACGAAACCACGCGAGATTGGACACGGTTTGCGGGGTTGCAGATCGACGATCCTGCAGTCGCAGAGATTCGTGGTGGCGTGGTCTATCCACTATCAGATGGTCAAACCCAGCTAGTTGCCAAGGTCGGAGGTAAGATCTCAACTGTGCCGATTCAAGTCACCGGTGCGTCCAAGCCACGACCAGTTGAATTCGAATCCGAGGTTCTAGTCGCTTTGTCAAAACAGGGCTGCAATTCAGGAGCCTGTCATGGATCACCCAGCGGAAAAGGAGGGTTTCGTTTATCGCTTCGAGCCTTCGATAAAAAACTGGATGAGCTAACGCTAATTCGAGAAGATTTTGGAAGACGGATCAACCCTGTGGAGGGTTCCCGAAGTCTGTTGATATTGAAACCATTGATGCAAGTTGCCCACGGTGGTGGGAAGCAACTTCGAAAGACAGATGCTGCCTATTCCGTTCTGGAGAATTGGATTAATGAGGGCGCAGGTACCGACGCCACGGGCACGCCCCGAATTGAACGGTTGGAAATTTTCCCGAGTGAGAAACGGATCCTTCATCTCAAGGATGGAGGTCAACAATTAGCCGTGATTGCTGTCAACGCTGCCGGTGAACGCCGGGATGTCACGCATTTAGCCGCGTATCAGACGTCCGATACATCGGTGGCATCGGTGGATGTTCATGGGTTGGTCACACCTGTCGCCCGGGGTGAGGTCGCGATTCTTGTTCGTGTGCTTGAATACATTGAATCGGTTCCGCTGATGTTCATTGAGCAACGAGAGGACTTCCGTTGGCAATCACCCACGCCCAACAATTTCGTTGATGAATTAGTGAACGCAAAGTTGCAGCAGTTGAATTATCTTCCCTCCGAAACCTGCAGCGATGACGAGTTCTTGCGACGTGTCAGTTTGGACTTACTTGGAGTGTTACCAAACCTGCAAGAAACGAAGCAGTTCTTGGAGAACCCTGCTGCAGATAAAAGAGAACGAATGATTGATTCTCTTTTAGAGCGAAGAGAATTTGCAAAGTTTTGGGCCCTGAAGTGGGGTGACCTCTTGAAAATGACACGGAAACTGGTCGGAGATGAAGGTGTGTTTAAATACCACCGATGGGTAGAGCAGTCGCTTCATGAAAATATGCCATACGATGAATTCACGCGTCAGTTATTGACGTCGGTTGGGAGTACATTTTCAAATCCGCCAGCAAATTTCTATCGCACCGCGACAGATATGAATGAATGTGTGGAGACAATCTCGCAAGTATTTCTCGGTTCGCGATTGCAATGCGCTAAGTGCCACAACCATCCGTTTGAACGCTGGACCCAAGACAACTATTACGGGTTGGGAGCCTTCTTCAATCGAGTGCAGCGACGAAAAACGCCGCGTCCTGGTGAAATGTTTATTTACTCTTCTGACACTGGTGAGGTAACGCAACCCAGGACGGGTGAACGATCCATACCATGGCTTCCTCAGACGGGCACAATTGAAGTTCCTGAGAATTCTGATCGGCGAGAAGCGTTTGCCGCTTGGTTGGTGCAACCAGAAAATCCATACTTTGCCAGAATTGAGGTGAATCGAATATGGAGTCAATTCTTTTCGAGAGGGATTGTCGAACCCATCGATGATTTTCGTGATTCTAATCCGCCCACTAATGCGGCACTGTTGAATGCACTGGCGGATGATTTTGTTGAAAGTGGATATGATCGAAAACAGCTGATTCGAAAAATCCTCAATAGCCGAACCTATCAGGCGAGTTATCGCACGAATCAATTCAATCAAGAAGACACGAAGTATTTTTCACACCAGGAGCCACGCTTGCTTGGGGCTGAGCAAATTCTTGATGCAATCAATCGAACACTGGATTTGAAACAGAAATTTGGTTCGCTGCCTGCGGGAACATTAGCGACACAATTACCCGCACCTGATTTGGTGAGTGATGCTTTTTTGAAAGTATTCGGTCAGCCAGAACGAAGCACCGTTTGCGCATGTGAACGCGCGAGTGATTCCAATCTTGGTATGGCAATTGAGCTATTTAATGGACCAATGATTCATCAAAAATTAAAAGCAGAAAATAATCGTTTCCGCAAAGCACTCAGTAGTGGTGTGGCGATTGAAGAAGTTCTAAAAGATCTCTATTTGGCTGCCGTCTCGCGTCCACCCTCCGAGGTGGAAATGAAGGCGGCCTTGGATCACTGTTCCAAGAATAGTGATGTGGTGATCGGAGTCGAGGATATCTGTTGGGCGATATTTAACACCGACGAATTTTTGTTTCAGCATTAAGTCATGATTAAGCAATTTACTTTTAATCTCCTGTTCGTCGCCACTCTCTGTGCTCCCTCTCGGGCCGACGAGCCAGCGACCGTAAGTTTCCGCAAGGAGATTGCGCCAATCCTGCGAGACCATTGTCTTGCATGTCACGGTCCAAAAAAAGCTGAAGGAGGGTATCGAGTTGATACGTACGAACAGATCCTCAAGCCAGGAGATACGGGTGAATCGCCGATTCTCCTCGAGGGTAGTCACACGGGTGAATTGGTAAAGCGGTTCTTGAGCGAGGATGAGTTTGAGAGAATGCCATTAGAAAGTGAACCATTGACCGGAGAGCAAATTAAGCTGTTTGAAAAGTGGGTCCAAGAAGGTGGGAAATTTGACGGAAAAGATGTTGCGCAAAAACTGACATTGTTGATACCACCACCAACTGGTGCTGAGCCACCCATCCAGTATGGTCGCCCAATACCAATCACAGCCACCTGCTTTTCACCCTCAGGTGATTCTTTGCTGACGAGTGGTTACCACGAAATCCTGCAGTGGAATCTTTCTGAGAAGAAAATTGATCGTCGGATAAGAAATGTCCCTCAGAGGGTGTTCGCAATGAGTTTTTCGCCGGACGGAAAAGTTTTGGCAATTGGTGGTGGTGAACCAGGACGAAGTGGTGAAGTTCGCTTCATTGATTTCGCCACGGGTGAAGTTTTGGGAGTTGTCGCCAGGGCGGAGGATGTTGTGCTGGGTCTTGCTTATCGACCGGGTACGAATGAGTTGGCTGTTGCGGTCGCTGACAGTACCATCCGAATTGTCGACTGCGAAGCGATGTCGGAAAAGATGGCAATTGCCAGCCATGCCGATCGAGTCAATGCCGTATCGTGGAGTGATGACGGTAAGTATTTAGCCTCCGCCAGTCGCGATCAATCAGCAAAGGTATACAACGGTGACTCAGGTGAATTGATCGCCAGTTACCTCGGTCATCACCATCAAGTCAGTGGCGTTGCTGTTCTCTCAGAACCAGAACAGGTCTTGTCGGTGGGAGCCGATCAAAAACTACATCGGTGGAATCTTTCCGATGCCAAAAAAGTGGCCGAGATTCCCCTTAGCGTTGATGCACATGGACTCACAAAGTTAGGGGACGGATTATTGTTACCCTGTTCAGATGGTCGAGTTCTCAGCATTGATTTATCCACAAATCAAATTGCGAAAGATTTCAAAGGACACACTGATTGGGCTTTGAGCGTGTCACATGGGTCTCAACCAAAGGACGCATCTGTCCAATACCTTGCGAGTGGGGCATTTGATGGCAAGATTTGTGTGTGGACGATTAGCGACGCTGAGTTGTACGGGCAATGGTTGGCAAAACCCTGACGATTGAATACCGATCCACGAGACGAAGTTAAGAATGATTTGGCCACTCGTCACTAGCTGAATAATTCGTTGATCGGCTTCCCAGCCTCAAGAAGGTTGTAAGGCCTGCCCTGAGTATCCTCCGCCTGTAGGTCAGAAACACCTGTCGCGTGATACACGGTCTTGGCGATGTCTGCGGGGGTAACGGGGTGTTGGTCCGGGTACTGAGCAAGTCGGTCACTGGTACCGTAAGTCTGCCCCCCAGCGATACCACCTCCCGCCATGATGACACTTTGGCAATGAGTCCAATGGTCTCTGCCGGCGCCGCTGACGCCGCCAGAACGAGGGTCTCCAATTTTTGGCGCTCGACCCATTTCACTGTTCACAACCAACAGTGTTTGGTCGAGGAGGTCACGCTCCTCCAAGTCTTGAATGAGTGCCGAGAATGCTCGATCAAATTCGGGAAGCAGATGATCTTTTAAACAACCAAAATTGTTTCCGTGCGTGTCCCAACCACCGGCGCTTTTGCACTGACTTTTTATCGCTTCGTTTTCTTTCCAAAACACCGTCACAAACGGTGTCTCTTGTTCGACGAGCCGTCTGGCGAGTAAGAGACTCATGGCGTTGACACTGGTGCCGTACTTCGCTCGGGTGTTTTCGCTTTCACTTTCTAGATCAAATACTTTGGTTGTGCTTGATGAGAGTAATAGATTCAAGGTTCGTTGTTGATGTTGTTTCCAAATACGTTCGGTGGGGCTATGTTCAAATTCGCGGCGTGCCACATCCAGCCGGCTCAGTAATTCTTTGCGTGAAAGAAGATGATCAGGAGTGACATCGCCGGCGAGTACTAAAGAAGGGACTTGAAATTTAATCGGATTCTCGAGATTCCCTTGTACATAAAGTGGATCAAACTCAACGCCAAGTCGCGCCGCAAATTGACCTGGTCGCGTGTAGGGAAGCCGACTGGGTTTGTGCGGCAACGAAATAGCGTTTGGGAGGCCTTGGTGATTTTTCATCCGAGACCCGACGACGGAACCAATGAACGGCCAATCATCACTGTAGGGTCGCCTGTCGTTGCCGAGCGTCTTAAAAGTGGTGTCGGGGACGTGGCCGGTGAGGTTGTAATAGTATCCAGCGTGATGATCGTTGGTGTTGACGGTTGATCCGACCGAGCGAATAACCGCTAAGTGATGCGCTTGTTGGGCAAGCAATGGTAAGTGCTCACAGCATTGCACACCCACAGCCGAGGTCGAGATTGGGTTAAACGGGCCACGATATTCCTGGGGTGCGTTAGGCTTCATATCCCACATGTCAATGTGCGATGCTCCGCCGCAAAGAAAAAACAGAATGACCGATTTTGCGCGGGCTGTTTTCGGTTGAGTCTGCAAGGAATCCTTGCCGGAGGAATCGCTGGCCCAACCAAGAGATGGTTGGCCAAAATTGAGACCGGCAAATCCGCTGGCTGATGCAAGCAAAAACGCGCGACGCTGATGTGCCTTCAACATTTGTGTCTCTACCAAGTCGAGATTTCAGTTGCTTTCCGGATTAAAATGTAAAGGTTCGCTGCAACCTGCTGTGGTAAAATTCTCAAAAGAAAGATGAGTTAAGATTTCAGGCGTTCTCCAGCTATTCTTCTCTAAAGTATCATGACTATGTTTTTTCAGGTAACACACAATATCTAAGAATTTTCTTCCGAGAAAAGATTTTGGCACCCATGAGGCTTAAAATAAAATATTCCGATTCGTTAGTTTGCCCGAAATCCTTTCGATGATGGTTTGAATGATGAAAGGTGGCCTGTTTTCACCGTATCATGGTGCCTAATAATCAGAAGACGTTTTGGCAGTGTCGCAAGAGAAAGGTACCAAGTTGATTAACGAACCAGTTAGGTGGATTTCACGCTTCGCGGATCTAAAAGTTTTGAAGTGACATGAACTGACTTACAAATTGACGAAATTCGCAATCAGTAAGCGATTGGATTTGAAACAAGATGCCGATGCTCAACCTAATGAGTCAGCTTTGATCAATGGAAAATCACGCTCTCATTGAAGTGTCAGAAGTAAAATGAAGCGAGTTCACTGCCACGAAGCAGTTTTAAATTGGAGAACGAATGGGTATTTCAAGAAGGCATATCCTGCGTGGTGCAGGCGTCACGTTAAGCTTGCCGTTTATGCCGTCACTGAGTTGGGCGGGTGATAAGTCAGCCAAGTTAGACAGGCCAAGTAAAAAACTTGCAATCGTGTACCTTCCTAATGGAATCGTTCGACGATGTTTTTTTCCCGGTGAAGAGAATGCCAAGATTCCTGAATTTATTGGCGGTTTCAACGCGGACAAAACAAAAAATGAACGCCGGTTCCACAACCAACCGGGACTCTATCCGTTGGAGTTGACCTCGACGATGCTGCCACTTCAGCCGCATGTCAACGATATTACCTTGTTAACTGGTTTAGATCGCACTTACAAAAACGGACAGGACGTGCATGCGCAAGGTGCATCTTGCTATTTAACAAGTCTTTCGCCTGAGCAAGCTGAGCGGCAAGGAATCGCTCACCCCAATGGTCGCACTTTGGATCAAGTCATTGGTGATGCAGTTGGTTACTCCACGGTCTTCAACACTTTGGAAATTAGCTGCAATGGATTCACAGCACCAAAAGAGCCGATTGAGTTCGACAATATTTCTTGGTACGGGCCTGGGAAAATCGCTCCCTCCATTCGCGAGCCGCAAAAGCTGTACGACCGACTTTTCATGCGAGCAAGCTACCGTGAACACGTGGCTGATGTCAGCGATCTTGTCTTGGCGGATGCTCGAACTTTGTCCAAGCGACTTGCCAATGATGACCGGAGAACACTTGATGAGTTCATGGAGATGGTTCGTGGTATTGAACGGCGAATTCTTAAAATGGATCAATTGTTGTCGGGGGTTGATATTTCGATTCCGAAAAATCAAGTTTTGCCACGGGGAGAGTACATTCGATTGCAGATGGATCTAATGTTGTTGGCTTTTCAAATGGGTATCACGAATGTTTGCACCTTCATGCTGGGCCCGGAGCGTTGGGACGCGACTTTAATGTACGAGGGTGTTTTTGATTCTCCAGTGCAGCACCACAACATGACCCATAATCAGAAAGGTAACGGTTACAAGGAGCTTCAGAAAATTGATATTTTTCACATGCAGCAGTTCTCTTACCTGATCAGACGTATGAAAGAAATCAATGAAGTGGATGGAAGCAAAATGTATGATAATTCTCTCGTAGCTTTCGGTGCTGGATTAGGAGACGGCGCGACGCATCAATACTATGACCTTCCCATGATTCTTGCGGGTAAGGCGCAGGGCCAAGTGAATCAAGGTCGTTTTCTGAAAATGCCCAGCGGCACCTTGAATTCGAACTTATGGTTAACGATTTCGCAGTTGATGGGTCTTGAAATGGATTCTTACTCTGATAGCACCGGAATCATCTCAGAGCTTTTGGCTTAGGAAATGGAATGCTGACGGAGGTTGACCAACGGTCTGCCGTGGAAACATCGTGTTGTTCTCAGCAATCAGAAATTAGCCCGGACAATGAAGTCGCTCTCGGGCATTTAAATCTCCCTCAATTGATAACTCGTGCAACAAGTGAAGATTCACACCCTTTTCAGACTGACAATACTGGTTGCGCTCACTGTCAGTCAGCTGTCACAACCAGTAGAGGCAGGCTCTCTGGATTCGTTAATTCCTCTCTTTAAATCGCACTGTTTTCGTTGTCACAGTGGTGAAGAAATAAATGGTGATTTGAATTTGGAGGTTGTACTACAAGAGCAAGATTCTGATTACAACCTCGCGCGTATTGAAGAGATAATGGACGCCATCGAGAGTGGGGCAATGCCACCGGATGGGGAACCCGAAATCCCGGTTGTTCAGCGTACAGAGGCGACCTCATCACTTCGAAGTCACCTTCATAAATCTTCAAGACCAAGTGCGTTAGCGAAGGTTCCAATGAGCCGGCTGAATCGGTTTCAGTACAACAATACGGTCAAGGATTTATTTTTGCTTAGTCGAGACGTGTTTGCTTTGTCTGAAAAATTGATGACACGCGATCAACGTTATTTTGTCCCGTCTGGTGAAAATAAGGTTCCTGCCCAAATGCCGGATTCGGTTCGTGTCGCGTCTCATTCTCTGAAACCGATCGAAGGTTTCTCGGGCGTTAAATCTTATCCAAAGGACCTACGCGCCAATCATGGTTATGACAATCAAGCCAACCAGTTAACTCTCTCACCATTGCTTCTTGATGCCTTCTTGAAGCTAAGTGTTTCCATTATTGAGAGTCCCGACTTCAATTCAGAAACGGTCGGGATTTGGAACGAGTTTTTCGCTGAGCCCGAAGATAATGAAGAGTTGTATCCAACGGTTGAGAGAAGGTTGCGAAGGTTTCTTCGAATTGCATTTCGAGGACAATCAAATGATGAGACACTGCGTCGTTATTGTGAGTATGCCATTGCAAAAATTGGTTCAAGTGGATCCTTTACCATTGGGATGAAAAAAGTCGCAGCCGCTGCCCTTTCATCTCCCCTCTTTCTATACCGCGGTGTTTCTGATTCCGCTAAACAGCAGCAATTAGGATTGGCGTCGCGTATGTCATACTTTCTTTGGGGTAGTTGTCCTGACGAAGAGCTGATTGAGACTGCTCAAGAAGGGCGACTTGCTGATCGCGAAGTATTGGATCAGCAAATTGACAGAATGTTGACTGATCCAAAGATAGAACGTTTTTTAGATTCTTTTCCATCGCAATGGATGCAATTGGAGAATGCTCTTGCAGCAACGCCCAATCCAAAACTCAATCGTTACTTCTCTTTGGTCCCGCAGCACCCTGCCGGCCTGCAGATGGTGTTAGAGCCGTTGCTGCTATTTGATGCAATCTTTGTCGAGAATCGACCCATCGTTGAGTTGCTCGCACCGAGCTTCTCATATCACAGTGATTTTCTGAAAACGTGGTATCACACCGAACTATCACCACCATCCGTTGACCGCGAAGCAATTCTGTCGGAAAACGCTGACAAAGATGCTTTACGAATTCACCTTGTGCAGGAAATTGGGAAGATCCGAGAAAATCTGGATGACTTACTTAAGCCTGTCCGAACGCGAATCTTGAAGCTTCGGAGTGAGGGTGATAGCGAGCAAGACGCGTACGATCTTCAGCCACTTGCTAGCTGGGAATTTGATCAAAGTCTTTCCGATGCGATGGGTCATCTAGACCTGACAGCGCATGGGGACGTTGAATGGAAAGACGACGCTGTCATTCTCAGGAAGGCCTATCTGCAAACGGATCCAATCACGTCTCCGCTAGCGGAAAAATCATTGGAGATAAGATTTGAGCTGAGCGACTTAGATCAACCTGGCGGTGGATTAATGACCGTACAAGGTCCCGGAGGACTGTTCGACTCAATTGTGATCGGCGAACGGAAAAATCGACATTGGATATCTGGAAGTAACGGGTTTGCTCGTACCGATGATTTTCCGGCTTCCTTTGAAGAAACGGTGATTGATGAGCCAATCCATCTTGTCATGGTCTATCAGAAAGATGGAACGACCAAGCTTTACCGGAACGGTCAGCCTTATGGCGCGCCTTTCAAGAAGAATGGTGTCGTTTTTCCCGAGGGAAAATCCTCAGTTTTATTTGGACTCCGCCATTTACCAGCAGGTGGAAATCGATTTTTAAATGTAGTAATTCATGAGGCACGGTTGTACGAACGCGCCTTGAAACAGGAAGAAGTGACCGCAGCGTATCGTGGCGAGGGAACGTTCATTCCCCAGTCGGAACTTGTGAATGCGTTAGCACCGGAGCAACAAAAACATCGTCTGCACCTCGTTGAGAAGCTCACCCAGCATCAGGCGAAATTAGAGGCAGTTGGGAAGAACATTGACTTGGAGAGCGCGGAAAAAGAGGCCCAGCAAGCATATGACAATCGCATGAGAGCCATGATCCGGTCAAGAAACTTTCAACGAGTGCCGGTGACTGATTCTCGTTTCGGTGGCATCGTCACAAACGCCGCCATGCTAACGATGACCTCGGGACCCGATAGAACGCATCCTGTTGCCCGTGGCGTATGGATTACCGAGGTTGTTTTTAATGATCCGCCAAAGCCACCACCAAACGACATTCCCCCATTGAGTGAGGATGAGACAGAAAAAGATCTGACCATTCGTGAACGATTTGCTGAACATCGTTCCAACGCTTCTTGTGCAGGATGCCATTCAAAATTGGATCCTCTCGGATTTGCTTTGGAGAACTTTGATGTGACGGGACGTTGGCGGGTGAAATATGAAAATGGACGTGAAGTTGACGCAAGCGGGAATCTGATGCGCAAGCATGAATTCAAAGACGCGATTGACTTCAAAGAAGGTTTAGTACAAGAGCATCATCGGTTTGCCAGGGCTTTCACTGAGCATCTGATGCGATTTGCCCTAGCACGTGATCTAACAACATCTGACCGACTTGCTGTCAGTGATATTTTGAATGGTGGAGAAAGCAATGACTATCGTTTACGACATCTGGTTAAAGCGCTAATGAAATCAGGTCCATTTCGCGATAACTGAAGAAGCCAGTGAATAGCACGGCGCAGAGGCACAGGGGTATTTTGAGTGAGCCGCAAAGGGTGAGCGCGCCCCTGAAATATCTGTGCAAGGCAACCTGTTGCACCAAGTTGAAGCAGTGGGTTGCGTTTGCCAGATCGTCTTTAAATTTTGGATATTTGTGAAATCATCTTGCGTGATTCAGGGCTTATCGGTTTTGGGATTCGTCGCCCAGTCACGCAGAATTGTTGGTACTGCTGAGGGAATCAGCAGAATGCCGGTCCGCTTATGGATCCTGTGATGCGAATCGAATAGACAGTCGTCTTACCAACTCACCTTCATCGCTTCAAGCGATTCATTTTCCTCATTGAAGCATCGATGCCGACTGTGCTGTATCTTTTGATTTGATGCCTTGGGCAACAGGAGTCGATCATGTCCGAGGAGATGAAAAAAGTCTTTGTCGCGGTGCGGCGTACAACCATCGAGTTGCCAGCATCTTTCCTTGAGAATCATGTCTAGCGAATGGGGAGATTGTAGATTCGCGAGGCATTTTTCCAGTAGTAGTGTTCTTTTGCTTCTTGGCCCTTTGAATCGATGAAGGCGTCAACCAAGTTAACAAAGCTGGCATAAGTTCCCGTGTGTTTAGTCACTGGCCAATTACTACCGTATAGGATTCGATCTTGTCCAAACGCATCCCAAATCGTTTCCAAGACGTCTTGGTAGTAGCCAATGTCATGGGGTGCGGGTTGCTTTGTCGACCTTTGATAGAGTCCGGATATCTTACAGGACACATTTGGATTTTTCGCAAGTTGCTTCACTGCTCTTATCCATTTCGCAGGTGGAGCTTTTCCATCAAAGTCGTAACCCAAGCAGTGGTTAACGACAATTTTTAAGTCAGGGATTTTGTTGGCTACACGTTTAATCACACGAATCCCTTCGATGCCACCACCATTGGTCAGGTAGTCCATTGCCAGACCGCTATCAGAGAGTTTCTGGAGGTTCTCCAGAACCTGCGAGTCGGCGAAGTCAATTGAGTCACGGTTGCGAGGGCGAACACCGACAAATCGTTGGTCTTTTTTTTGCTGTTCAAGCTTCTGGGGGAAATCAGGGTCGGTCACATCAATATTGCCAACGAGTCCCACGTAAAAGTCATCTTTCTCCACAAGGTCTAAGACCCACTGGTTGTCGTCATAATTAAGGCTTGCTTCAACAACGACCACACCAGTGACGCCGGCGGATTTCGCCAGCTTCGAGTACTCTTCTGGAAGGTGAGGCTGGAACAGGATTTCGTCTGACGCTGGCGGCCACGTGATTTCTATGTCCCTTCGTGTGTCATAGAGATGAATGTGCGTATCGATTACGTGTTTTGCGGGTTGCGTGTCAGGTTCCGCAGCCGGTGCGGAAATTTGGTGTGTGATCAAAAACAAGAGGATGATGGCAAGGCGATGATTGTTTGAATACAGATTGTTGGACATGGTTAATTTCTCGTCTCTTATTGCTTTGAATTGCTTATTTTGAATCGACACGTTCAAGTGAGGATCTTATGGACCACTTCGCCATGAACATCGGTTAATCGGTAGTCTCGGCCTTGGAATCGATAGGTCAATTGTTCGTGATTGATACCTAGGCAATGGAGCAGTGTTGCATGGAAGTCGTGGACATGCACCGGATCGGTGGTGATGTTGTAACAGTAGTCATCTGTTTCTCCGTGAGAAATCCCCGGTTGAATACCACCCCCGGCCATCCAAATTGAAAAGCATCTGGGGTGATGATCGCGACCGAAGCTATTAGGGTTGCCTTGGGAATAAACTGTGCGACCAAACTCACCTGCCCAGATGACCAGTGTATCTTCGAGCATTCCCCGTTGCTTGAGATCTTTCAGCAGGGCTGCTGATCCCTGGTCTGTTTCCTTTGCCAAGACGGGAAGATGTTTAGAAACATTGCTGTGATGATCCCAGCCGCGATGAAACAGCTGGATAAAACGTACACCTCTTTCCGCAAGACGGCGGGCAAGTAGGCAATTAGCAGCATGACTGCCAGGAGTCTTGGCATCTTCCCCATATAGAGAGAATGTGCTTTCTGGCTCATCGGATAAATCGGTCAAGTCTGGGACGGAGGTTTGCATTCTGAATGCCATTTCGTACTGTGAAATCCTCGACTCGATTTCTGGATCGCCCACTTTTTCTGATTGAATTCGGTTGAGCCTTGCAAGTCGATCAAGTCTTGATCGTCTCGCTATCTCGGGACTGTTTGTCGGATCCTTCAGGTAAAGTACAGGGTCACCGGTACTTCTAAATTTTACTCCTTGATATTTTGAAGGCAGAAATCCGCTGCCCCAAAGTCGGTCGTAAAGTGGCTGCGCCTGAAAAAACGAATTATTCGTTAGCAAAACCACAAAGGAAGGTAGGTTTTCTGTCTCGCTTCCAAGACCGTAACTAAGCCATGCGCCGACGCTGGGCCTACCGGGTTGCTGATTTCCTGATTGGAAGAAGGTAATTGCAGGGTCGTGGTTGATCGCCTCGGTATGCATGGACTTGATAACGCACAAGTCGTCAGCCACGCTACCTAAGTGGGGTAGTAATTCGCTAAGCCATGTGCCGGATTGCCCATGTTGTTGGAATTTCCACGGCGACTTCACAACGGGGAAATTTTTCTGGCCGGCCGTCATTCCGGTTAGACGCTGAGACTGTCGTACGCTGTCAGGTAACTCAGTTAGATGCAGTTTATCAAGGCTGGGTTTGTAATCGAAAAGATCCACCTGCGATGGTGCACCCGATTGAAGCATGTAAATGACACGCTTTGCCTTGGGGGCAAAGTGCGGCAAGCTCGAAGCAATAGCTGCTTGTGACTCTAAATCGGCAGTTTCAGCAGGCAGATCGTGATTTAACAAGGACGCCAACGCAACACTACCGAGGCCACGACTTGCACGCCCTAGTAATTGTCTTCTGGTTTCGGTGTTTGCAAGAGGTAACATGGGGTAGTGGCCGAATCTTGTTTGTATTGTGGATGGAGTGGTTGTGAGACGGTGACGAGTCAGCTTTTTGTGATGGTCTCGTCCAGATTAAGTAGCAGTCGAGCGACACTGGTCATGCCTTTAAGTTGCGCTGCATCCAGAGGAAGTTCCTCTAAAAGAGGGACAAGATTACCGTGATGAATAGCCGCTTGAGTGCCTTCCACCATCTCTTGCTGGGATTCGGTGAATTCCTCCATTAGGATTTGCATTTCTGGTTCTGTCGGGACCCGGGAGGTGACCAATCTGAATCCGTATCGAATCTTGTCTTCAATCGAACCTTCCGTTTCCAACATCATCCTGGCTCCAAGAAACTGGGCGGCCTCCATGAACTGAGTGCCGTTCAGCAACAGTAACGCTTGAAGCGGTGTGTTAGTTCTTGAGCGACGAATGGTGCAAAATTCCCTCTCCGGTACATCGAGCGTCTTGAGCATCGGAGACGGAACGGTGCGTTTCCAAAATGAATAGAGACTACGTCGGACGAGTCCAATGCCGCTGCTTTGTGGATAGGCTTTGGAATAGCCCGGTCGATTATTCAGTTCCATCCAAAGACCGGCGGGTTGGTAGGGGAAAACACTTCTGCCGCCAATTTGGCTGGCAAGTAATCCACTGCTTGCCAACGCTGCGTCACGGATTTGCTCACCGTCCAGACGAAAGCGGGGTCCACGTGAGAGCCAGGTATTTTCCGGATCCCGCAGGTAGTCGTCTGTTGTTCCGTGGGAGGTTTGTCGATAGGTAGAAGAGGTAAGAATCAATCGCTGCAACGCTTTGACATCCCAATCTTTTTCAATGAAACTGATCGCAAGCCAGTCGAGTAGTTCTGGGTGACTTGGTAGATCACCTTGTCTACCAAAATCTTCCGAAGTTTTGACAATGCCGCGGCCCAGTAAACGTTGCCAATGCCGATTGACGGCGACTCGCGCTGTCAAAGGATGGTCACGCCCGGTGATCCAGTTCGCAAAGTCCAAGCGATTGCTGAGAGGCTGATTGATTTGGTAATCAAATACTTCCGGGATACCCACGTGAACTTCTTCGCCGGGTTGGTTGTACTGCCCACGAAGAAGGAGATGTGTCTTACGTTGCTGGGTGAGATCTGCCATCACCATGGTTGCAGGTACAAGTGTTGCCAGTTCTTTCTCTGTTGAATCAAGTTGCGTCCGCAAGGAAGCCTTGGGGTCAAAATGCTTCGTGTAAAAATCTTCGAGGGATTGTCTTTCTGATTCGGACCTGGCTGCTTTATTTTTCTTGGCAATGTTCGTGATGTCGGATGGCACACTGATTAAGTCATAGGTGTCGCGAGGATCCGTGGTCACAGACAGCCTGACTCGCCCGATTCCATGTGTTGAAAAATTTGCCTGATGTTTCAGCTTGAATTGCAGAAGGGTTCCTCCCTCGAAACCAAAGGATTCTTCGGCAATCAAGATTGCCGTCGCCGGTTCTTTGCGGGTTGGACCGTCTACCGCCCAGCCACTGTTGTTGGCGACCGTTCCATCGATCGTTTTTGCCACCTCGTAACCTGCTTGGGAGTAGTCCGCAAGTGCTCGCTTAAAATGAATCTTTTTTGATTCATTTGGATTGGTCGCTGACACAGCAATTGCTTCAAACTCACTGAGCACGAAATTCGAATTTGTGTGTCGACCTGGACCACCACCGGGTAAAGAAGGGTGCGTGAGCGCTTCTATTCGAACGGCTCGGAGTTCCGTCGCATTGGTATGGGCGGTGATTGTGTAGATATCATGACTCGGGTTGGCACCGCCAACCAGGATGGATTGATCATCAAGTTCACTTAGTGTTGAGCCACCTGAAGAAGTCATGGATTTTGGTTTCAATAGAAGCCAAGTATCCGGTGGATTACTAGAAAAAGACTCCGCCCAGTTTTCGATGAGTGCGTTGATTTCGACCGGTTGTTGAATCTCCTCTTTGAGTCGACCAATTTTTTCTTGAAGTTGCGAGGTTTGTTTTGTCGCGAATGGAGAAGGGATTCGTTCCTGCGGAGCAAATCCCCGCATGCCTCGTTCAGGTACTTGATTGAAAAAAGCGTAGAGTTCGTAAAACTCTTTCTGGCTAATTGGGTCGTATTTGTGATCATGGCATCGCGCACAACCAATTGTTAAACCCATCCATACTGATCCCGTCGTGACCACGCGATCCATCACGTATTCGGTGCGGTACTCCTCATCAATGATTCCACCCTCGATCGTGATACCATGGTTTCTATTGAATCCAGTTGCTAATCGAGTTCTCGAGTTTCCATCTCGAAGAAGGTCACCGGCAAGCTGTTCTGCGGTGAACTGGTCAAATGGCATGTTTTGGGTGTAAGCATGGATGACCCAGTCTCTCCATGCCCATTGCTCACGCTCGGTATCGTATTGGTATCCATTGGTGTCAGCGTACCGCGCGAGATCGAGCCAATGCTTTGCGAGGTGCTCACCGTATGCGGGCGTGTGCATGTATCGGTCGACCATTCGTTCGTAGGCGTCTGCTGAGGGGTCGTTTAGATAGAGATCGACTTCTGCAATTGACGGTGGTAACCCGGTAAGGTCAAAGCTAACGCGTCTGATAAGTGTTTCACGGCTTGCCTCAGTTGAGTGCGTCAAACCTTTTTGATTCAGTTTCTGGGCAACAAAAGCATCAATTGGATTTCGCACCCATTTCAGGTCTGCAACCTTTGGCACCGAAGGTTTTCGCATGGGGAGAAACGACCAGTGACGTTCATATTGGGCGCCTTGTTCAATCCAGTTTTTGATTAATTCAATCTGCCGCTGGTTGGGTTGACTCCCTTGCTCAGCAGGGGGCATGCGTAGATCGTGATCCGATGAGGTCAGGCGTCGGTAAAGTTCGCTTTCTTCGGGTTTTCCAGGGATAATTGCTGTTTCCCCAGAGTCACTAGGTGATGTCGCCACATCTCTTTGGTCGAGTCGAAGTCCGGATTGTCGCGTATTCTGGTCCGGGCCGTGGCAGGTGTAACAGTGGTTGGCGAGAATCGGTTGGATGTCACGTCCAAACTTGATGATTTCTTCACAACGGCATGTAGAGGTGACAGTTATAAGGAGGCAGAAAACCCATGGTGACAGACGAGTTAGCATTGCAGAGTACTGATATTTCAACGAGTTGAATTGATGGTTCCGATTGGTTTTCTGTAATCTTGTCAGAGATCGTCCGATGTACCGCTGACCTAACATTGTAGCCCATTCAGATCTGAAAAAATCTATTGAGTTCCTTGGCTTGCGGCATTCAATAATTTGCGATCAAAAAATGTATGAATTGAGCGATTTTGGTCAATTGAGCATCTTGTGTTTTATCAGGAAAAGGGCAATTGGATTCCTTGCACAAGAATGAAAAAGAGTGGTAACTAATCAGGCGATGCCGTAGGCTTGAGTGTTTCCGTCCCTCCGATGATCATAAAGCGAGAACCACATGCGAAAAAAAACGCTGCCTGAATCCGGCATGGCGAGGTCTTTGTGCATGATCGGTATCTCGATGGTCGGCATCCTGTTTTGCATGGGACGGACATGGTGGTGCCCACAAAAAGATTGGTTGCCCTGGTCGCTTGATATTTGGTCCGCGCACAATTCACAGCATTTATTTGATGCCTACTCGTTATCGCATCTGCAGCACGGTTTCGGACTATTCATTCTTCTGAAATTAATCTCAAGCAAGAAACTGACGGATCCTGTGCGAGTGATAATCGTCGCCACTGTGGAAGCGGCTTGGGAGATTCTGGAGAATACACCCCTGATCATCAATCGGTATCGAGAGGCAACCATCTCTTTGGATTATTACGGCGATAGTATTCTTAATTCGATTAGTGACTATGGCATGTGCTTAATTGGCGTCTTTTGTGTCAGGAAGGTGGGCTGGAAGATAGGTCTTTTTATTTTCGTTTGTCTGGAGCTATTTAGTTTGTGGTGGGTTAAGGATAGCTTAATGATTAATATCATCATGCTGATCGCTCCCAATGATGCAATTCGTGAGTGGCAGAGTACGTAAGTTCAAACCAAAAGAAATCGTGACGATCCGTTATCTGGTGCGAGAGCAGAACTTGTCAGGAGCGAAAGCAGGGTGAACATGAATGTTGATGAACTGCATCCATCGGACCAAAATGCAGTTTGGTACGGTAAGGAACTTGCGACTCGATCTGACTGGCAACAGCATCTGAGTGACGAGGAGGTTGACGAGTGCCTGAACGTGGGTGGTGATTTGGTAGCTGATCTATCAGCAAAGGACCTGTGTACTTCTTTTGAAGATCGTTTGCCAAAGCTGGCCAGTCGATTAAGAGAAATACAAAACAGTCTTGAGACGGGTTCGGGCGCGGCCTTGATTACAGGTTTTCCTCTTGAGTCGCTTGATGAGAGATCGGCTCAGCGACTTTATGAATGCTCAATGGCCAGGCTTGGTGTTCCCGTTTCGCAGGCGATTGATGGAAGGACAACGTTTCACGTTCGAGATGAGGGTTATGCGGCCACTGATCCTCGAGCGAGAGGGCCAAGTTCAAAGAATCGGCTTACTTTTCATTCTGATCGTTGTGATGTGATCAGTTTTCTGTGTCTGAGAGCTGCCTTGCGCGGTGGTGAGAATCAGATTGTCAGTTCCGTTGCAATTTACCAGCGACTGGCCCGTGAGCGGCCGGACCTTCTGGCTGTTTTAAAGGAGCCGTTCTGGTACCAGCGACACAACGTCGATCCGGGAAATGAAAATACGTTTTATCAGCAACCAGTCTTTTCAATTTTTGAGAAGAGATTTGCATCGAGTCTGCTACGCGTCTTGATTGATCGTGCCTATCATGCTGATCAGACACCGGCCATGACTGCTCAGCAACGCGATGCTTTGGATCTGGTAGAGTCGATATCAAGCGACCCGATGATGCATTACGAATTTCGGCAGCGATCGGGCGATATATTGCTGCTGAATAATTTCGTTACGCTACATCGACGGAAGGCGTTTGAGGATGATAAGGATGCGGCTAAACGGCGACATCTTTTGAGAATATGGCTTGCCATGCCAAATAGCCGGCCGCTGGACCCTCAGTTTTGTGCGAGTTATGGACAGACAGCGGCTGGTTCTGTTCGGGGTGGAATGAAACCGAACAGAATCAATTGATCCAGCACTCGATGCGAGTGGCTTTAAGTGGCATTTGGTGTTCGTGAATCCCGAACAAAAAGCAAACGTCGGCTGATATGCCTTTACGAACTTGGAACGGTAAGCGTTTAGAGAGAATATTGCAGACACTCATTAGGTTAAAAAGACATGCCAGATCCATTACCAGAAAATCCATACCAAGCTTCTAACGACGAGACCGAGTTTGCTTCTTCCATACCGACGACTGGTGATGGAACGGGAGGGGTTATTCCCTACAGGAATCCATCGGCATTGATCGCATATTACCTGGGGCTGTTTTCTTTCATTCCAGTCATCGGGTTGATCTTGGCTGTGCCGGCGTTCGTGCTCGGAATTATGGGGCTAATTGCAAAGAAGAGGAATCCGGTGGTTCGCGGAAGTATTCACGCATGGGTCGGAATCATCATGGGAGGAATTTTTTCTCTCGTTTGGGGTGGTTCGCTATGCGTGTTACTCTTGAGAGGTTTTTTCTTCGCGATGTAGTTTTGATCCAACCGTTAATCATCACGTTTCTGATTGATCGGTTTCGGCCAATCGCAATCTCGGTGTTGCAAAAAATTGTGCTTGAGCCAGCAACTTTGGCAGTGATTGTTGCGTTGTCTGCTGACTGCGATTCTCTGTGCGTGTTTCATTGTTAGTCGGCTAAATGACAAGCTTGATGGCGGATGAATAATTGGGTACTGAACGATGGATCATTGAATCATTGTTGGAGTATTTCAGTGATGCAACTGGTTCCATGGAAGGTAGTTCGTTCTTAATTATCGACTAGGGTCATTCCCCGACTTGGGTTCAAGGTATGGATGCATTTGTAATTGAGCAGTTTGCTGCCAACTTTCTAATTGTCTTATTGGCTGGACTTGTCGCTGGAGTTTTTTGCAAATGCATCGGCGTTTCGATGCTGGTTGGTTATTTGGTAATTGGTGCATTGGTAGGTCACGGCGGGCTTGGTTATGTAGCACAGAATGACCACGAACTTGAGGCGTTGGCCAACGCTGGAGCATTGTTGCTATTATTCGCCGTGGGGCTTGAGTTTTCGATCGAACAGTTGGTTCGTTTACGCAGTTACATTCTGCTCGGTGGTGCGATGCAGATGTTATTGGTGATCATTCCGGTGGGGGTTCTCGCGTGGATGTTGGGGTTTCGGTGGGAGGCTTCGGTACTTTTGGGGGCCAGCGCATCACTCAGTTCGACGATTCTTGTTTTTAAGGCTCTCAATGAGTGGGGGCAGTCCGCATCCGCGCATGGACGGCGGGCGATTGCCATGCTTTTGTTTCAGGATGTAGCACTGGTTCCGATCATGCTTTTCATCCCCGTATTGTCTGGATCGGCAAACGCAGAACTGCTTACAAAGATTACTCATCTCTTCGTCGTGGCGACGCTGTTTGTCGCGGCAGTTTATGTGCTAAGGAAATTCATTGCTCGAAAATTAGTACCGCTTTTGATCAGTCTGCGAAGTACCGAACTGGTTGTCTTGTTTGCGGTCATTGTGCTCACCGGCGCGTGCTGGCTGGCGTCGTTACTGCAAATGCCCGCAGCAGTTGGCGCGTTAGCGGCTGGATTTATGCTCAGCGGGAATCGACTGACTCACCAGATTGATACGTTGGTGTTGCCATTTCGTGAAACCTTTTCAGCGGTTTTTTTTGTGACTTTGGGTGCGCTTTTGGAACCAAATGTATTTTTGGCAGAACCACTAACGATTTCGGTGACGCTCGTAGCCGTAATCCTTATCAAGGCGCTGGCGGCAGGATTTGCATTGAAGTTGACCGGCTTGAGGTGGCGGCAGGCAATGGGCACCGGTCTGGGTTTGTCGCAACTTGGTGAGTTTTCGTTTTTGATTGTTGGTGTGGGCGTAGCGCAAGGTGTGTTTACGCAGGATGACTATCAGAGGACCTTGGTGATTGCGATTGGCACCTTGGTTTTAACGCCTCAGTTAATCAAGTTTGGTTTGAGATGGGGCCATTTAAGAAGCGACGATGGGGAGGTTGAAAGTGACGAGTTTGGTAGTCTTGTTAATTCAAATCGGGCTGTCGTGATCGGGGTTGGTTTAATCGGAGGCAAAACAGCTGCCCGGTTGGAGACACTGGGTGTGGAAGTTTGTTTGGTAGATCGAAGTCCACTTAATCTTTATCCGTTTGCTCAGCAGGGATTTCAGACAGTCACCGGTGATGCCATGGATGATCGAGTCATAGAGAGGGTGTGTCCGGTCAACAGCCAGATTGCGGTTGTCAGTGTTCCTGATGATTCCAACGCCATTCAAATCGTCGCGAGATTACGGACAGCTAATCCGAGCCTTTTTATTCTTGTGAGATGCAGATATTTTTCAAATATGAGTGAATTGAAGAAGGCGGGGGCAAATCAAGTCGTCAGCGAGGAACGAGAAACCTCGGTCGTCGTCACTCAGATATGTGAGCGACTGTTGTGGCAATCCAGTGACGAGCCCGAGCGTGGCATGTGATTTGGTGGTTTTTACCCTGCTTCGTGGTTTTTACCCTGCTTCGTGGCGATTGCTTCGTGTTGTGAATTGCAGGATTGACAGAGGATTGATAAACCTACCGGATCAATCTTGTGTAAAAAGTTATCTGGCTGAACGCTCTGCGTCCTTCATTTGGTGATCAATCGAGTTCAAATATGCAACCAACCCAATTTGGTATCTCGTCCATTGCAACTTTTCAGCCTGAGCAAGTGATTGCCAATGAGTGGTACGAGTCAGCATTGCCTCGGAAATTCGTCAATCACACCGGTATAGAAAAAAGGAACATTTCTTTTTCTGACGAGGTGACGATGGCTGCTGATTGCGTGAGGCAATTGGTTAGCAAAACAGAGTGCGATTTGAGGGACTGTGCCGGTCTTATTTTTGTTACACCCTCGTTCGTGCCCATGCATGTTGCTAATCGTTACATGAATCGCGAGCAGGCAAGAAAAGAGCAGCCAACACGGGCAGCACACCAGTTGGCAGAACTGCTCGAGATTGCGCCAAGGCGTGTTGCCGGCATGAATGGTTTTTGCAGTGGATATGCCAAGGCTTTTTCGTTTGCTAAACAGAGATTTATTTCTTCGATAGGTTTGAAATCCACAGAATTCATTCTAGTGATTACCTCAAATCGAATTAGCAGGATCACCGATTATGGCTGCCGGCAATCCGGTGCGTTGTTCGGGGATATGGCAACCGCCTCTCTTCTCTCTCGTACCGATAGCGAAAAGTATCCCGTGAAGTTCAAGCTCGTTGATGCTTGCTATAGCAAAAAAGGTGTAAGTCGAGCTTACTTCGATTTCTCAATGAAGGAAAATGTTTTAGTTCCCACCGCAGAGGGTGGTCGAGATGTTGAGCCGGAGCGACTGGTTTTTTCGATGGACGGGATGGGCATCGCTGATACAGCACCAAGAGCGATGGCTGCGTCAGCTGATGAGTTATTGAACGCCAACGGGGTTGAGCCAAGTGAGATTCAGCATATTGTTCCCCATCAAGCGGGTAACGGCATCATCCGTTTGGCATCAATGAAATTTGAGCAACTAGGACTTACCGCGGACGTTGTTAACGGTTTCGCCAAGAACATTGGTAACGTTTCATCTGGTTCAGTTCCTTTTGCTTTGCGGAAGCTCTGGAGTGAACTTAGTGGATATGTTTTGTGTCCGGTTGCAGCGGTGGGTAGTCCGGGCCGACCCGAGGTGTCGCAGGGCTGTCTGTTGTTCGAAGTGTGCGACGAGGCCAAGCTGTCGGCTCTCTAACGTTAGAAGCAATTCGTTTTGTTTTGGGTCACATCAAGGCAGGACTGTCAGTGACGGAAACTCTGGTTGAACATCGGAACTACCAAGAGATGCTCTGGCTCTAGTCCATTCGAACCCCGATGCTGAGCAGGATATTGGCATAGCGTTGTTGATCAGCGGTTTGGATGGTCAAGACATGATCGGGGGTGCTAACAGCATCGTAGAAAGCCCATTTGTCGATTGATTCAAGCTGCAAATCCAGATTGGCCTTCTTGATGGTTTCTCGGTAATCACTCCAAACAGGAGGATCTCCGTCGAGTGCGTAGGGTCCGCTTGTTTCTGTTTGCATGGTTTGAATCGCTTCAACTGGAACAGCTGACAGAACAGCCTCCAGAACCTGATTGCATGTTGGGATCCCGGGCATCAAATTCAGGCTGACAAGTTCTGAGCGTGGCCCTCGCTTGCTGGCAGCGGGGTAATTACCGTCAGCGATCAAGATTGTGCTGTGGTGTCCTGCTGCGGCGAGCACTGCGGTAATTTGCGGATGGATTAATTTGTGACGCAACATGTTAATAATTCGATAAGGGATTGAAGGTGGGAACCAACGCAACGCATGTTGACCAGCGATCAGCGTTACAGACATTTGCAGGGAATCAAGTACACTGAAGAAGCAGGTTTTTCAGTAGTGAGTTTTCTTTTTATCACTTCAGCGGTTATCAAAGAAGACTTGCACGCCCTATTCTATCGTTTCTGCAGAGATCGGTTAGGTCCACTCGACTTAATGTGCTGGAAGGTGGCTTCCCGATGAACATCCCTCGATTGATGGAGTACACGATTGTCAGAGAGTTTTCTTTCGCGACGATTCAAGATTGGCACTTTTCTAGGTGTCGATCTGTTCGTGCATTGGACGTTCATGCTTCTGGTGCTGTACGTCATCTCCTCGACGATCAGTGAGGGAGTTACGTTTGCGGCTTTCATGGTTGCACAGTTGTTCGGGGTTTTTTTCTGTGTGACGCTTCATGAATATGGCCATGCCATGGCGGCGCGTCAGTTTGGCATTGGGACAGCGGATATCACGTTACTGCCCATCGGTGGCGTAGCGCGACTTCATCGGATGCCTCGTATTGCATGGCAAGAGATGTTGGTTGCCATTGCGGGTCCGGCTGTGAATATCTTGATTGCTTTTTTGTTGACGCTAATCTTTGCAACGCAGGTGGATCAAGAAGTTTTGATCGGTTTTCAAGACATCGCAACGGCGCCCGAAGATGGCTTGGAAATGAGTCAGGATGTGGCGACGGCAATTGACACGATGTTCAGAAGTCCTTCGCTTCCGGGTTATCTTTTCTCGATGATTGTGATCAACACCATGCTGGTGCTTTTTAACATGATTCCAGCTTTCCCCATGGATGGTGGTCGTGTACTTAGAAGTTTCTTGGCAATGTTCACCAGTTACACGGTTGCGACACGTTTTGCTTCAAGAATTGGGATTTTCTGCGCCTTGCTGATGATCTTATTCGCTTTGCAGGGAGAGTCGGCCAACCCCCTCCCCATCCTCATCGCTTTGTTTGTGGGTTTCGCGGGATACACCGAGGCAAAGCAGGTGGAGATCACTGAAAAATTGCGTGGTATCACGGTTTCAGATGCAATGGTCCAATCTGCCATGGCCATCCCGGAGCATTTCACGCTTAATGAGTTGGCCAATAATTGGAGGTGCATTTCCGCAGATGCGTTACCTGTAACCAACTCGATTGGTATGCCGGTGGGCATCATCACCATCAAAGAGTTTGCCAAGGCAACCCAGGTTAGTGGTTGGCGAGGTGACACGATCATGAAAGTGGCACGTCAGGTCAAGCCAGGGCAATTGCTGCGTGTGGAAGATTCACTGGATGCTGTGCTGATGCGTGCTGATAAGAGGGTGCGAAAATACCCAGTTGTGGATTCGCAAGATCGCCTGATTGGACTTCTCGACCTTGACACGATTATGCAAAGAATTTCTCTCTCGCCGGCTGCTCCCTTACCTGAGAAAATCAACGAGGGTGCAAGGTTCGACCAAACAAGCTGACCGGCAGCGCATCACAGACAAAGATCGTGTCAGAGAGTTCCGTCGGCAGACTGACCACAATCAGCATGTTCAATATTTCGTTCAATCTGAATTGTAGAGTGGCAGATACCGAAGCGATCGTGCAAAACCTGTCTGATTTGTAACAGTAGCGCATCGTCATTTTCTTGGTTTGGACGTTCCAAGTGTGCGGTCAAGGCAACTTCGGTGGTGCTAATCGCCCAGATATGCAGGTCGTGCACATCAGTGACACCGGGTATCTCTTCGAGGTATTTCAAGACATCATTGGGATCAATTTTGGTAGGCACGGCATGAATCGCGAGTGTGATGGATTCACGGAGAAGATTCCAAGTACCAAGAAAGATGAACACTCCGATCAATAAACTTATGAGAGGGTCAATCCATGCGTTTCCTGTGAGCCAGATCACCACTCCAGCGATGACAACACCCAAAGACAAAAGTGCATCAGCCGCCATGTGCAGGTAAGCGCCGCGAAGGTTGAGGTCACTTTTGCGCCCTTTGGCAAACAAGAGTGCCGTACCTGTATTGATGAAAACGCCGATTGCGGCCACAGCGATGACAACGGGCGCGTCAACGGATGCCGGATCCTGAAGTCTTTCGATTGCTTCCCAAGTGATTCCTCCCACCGCGAGTAATAGCAAAAGGCTATTGGACAACGCCGCGAGGATCGTGGTGCCGCGCCAGCCATAGCTATGTCGTAAATCAGGCGTGACCTTTGCGAGGGAATATCCAGCCCAAGCCATCAGCAGACCAAGGACGTCGCTGAGATTGTGTCCGGCGTCCGCCAGTAACGCCAATGATTCGGTCCAGTAGCCAAAGCCCGCCTCAACAATCACGAAGGAAGTGTTGAGCAGCACGCCAATGAGAAAAGCCCGGCCATAGCGATCAGGTAGGGGATGGTTTGCACATTGGTGCATTGGGACATCCAGCAGGTATCAATTGAGTGTGACAGAGAGCGTGATGATTCGTGCTTCTTCGAATATCGGTATCAGGATTCCAGTATCAGTTCTGACGAACAAGTTGCGTGCAGGACTAGAAAGCGCGATGTGGGTTCATGTCGACTGCATCGACATCGAGGGCGTTGAGATAAACTGATGCGATTTTAAAAATGAAATAAATGAGCAGGAATGCCACAGTCACTCGAATCAAAACGGTGGCGATTCCTGTCAGCACCTTGATGGCTTGCTTGGAACGTTCGTCATATTCACGCGATAACTGGGCCATCGCCTCAGCATCGGATCCCGCATGTTCGGCGATATCAACACGCTGAACAAATTCTTTGGGTAGGACTTCGGTGGCTTGCAGTGCTTCGGCAAGTGATGCACCAGCACGGATGGCATGTTCTGATTTATCGGCGCCGCTCTGATAATACTCGCTGTCGGTGCTATCCAGTGCAAGTCTGATGGAACGGATTGGATCAATTCCCGAGCCGAGTGTCAGGGAGAGCGTCCAACACAATCGAGTGATGGTGATGGTTTGTACCGAGGGTCCGAAAATGGGGATCTTATAAATCAATGGAATCAAGTTCTGAACGCCCGCAAAATTTTTGCTAAATCCGAAAATCAGTAATCCGATGACTCCAAAAACGACTGCAATGTAAAACCAAAACCAGAGAACTCCTTCACCCCCGCGAAGACCTAGGCCCAAGATGTCAATCATCTGTCCACCACCGGCGGGTGTCAGAATTCCCATCAGATAAATCAACAGGGAAATGACACCAATGCCAGCTATTAATTGCAATGCGGGCCAAGCAATCGAACTCAAGAATGCGCGCTTGGTTGACACTTGATGGTCATAGTGTTTGCTCAGGATCAGCAACGCCTCCTCTATTTTCCCTGTCTCTTCACCGACTCGTGTGATCGCGGTCATGAGCCGAGGAAAGTAGGGATCATTTTGCATGATATGACTCAATGCAAAACCTTGCTTTGTCCCTTGATGTAACTTCAGCATCGCGGAACGGTGCTTCGCTGAGCCAAGTGTTGATTCTGATTCCAAGGCGCGAACAACGTCGACACCAGCTTTAAGTCCAGTGCCAAGTCGATAGGTGAATTTCGAAGCGGCTGAAAGTTCCATGGCTTTATTCGATTCGATTGCAGGTTTGTCTCTGCATCGCTTGATCTCGACTCGCATGCAAGCGAGTGAAAGCGACGCACAGCATTTTGGCTCGTGTGTTGTCAGTGCCTGATCGAATGGTGATTACCAAATCGCTGCAGACGGTGCCATCTTATCTAATGGAACGAAGGTTGTTGAAGCACATCAGGAACTGTGTCTGAGAAAGTGAACTCAATGTCTGTTGAATGTCACTGCTTTTGATCTCCAGTTTAGCCGTGCCAGAAATTCATGGGTTGAGCGTTTCGCTCTGTGCGCGCGTTGGTATTCTGATGAGTGGCGATGCAGCAGCCTCGATGCTGGTCGGAAGCGTGAAGGAGATTCGCCTGATTGTCACGAGCGATGGCGATCATCAGGACCTTTGGAACGGCGTTCATTGGCAGGCGGTTCAGTATCGCGTCGCAGTGATGATTCTTGATAAGAGGCCAAGGCTTGATCAACGAGATGCAATTGTTCGCCGGCCGTTTGCGAAAGATCAACAAAAAGGGTTGGGATTCCCGCGATTTCGCACCAGGTGGCGGACTGACTTTCAAGAGGTTCCATGCGGATCTTAAAGCCTAGCGACCGAGCGTCGGCGATTCGGTTTCGTAAGCGTTTGACGACGTTTTGTTCCATCTTTCATCTTCCTTGATGTTTACATAGAAGCCAGAGTTTAACGTTTGCCGTGACTGGGTGGCTAGACGATTAAGTTGTCCTAATCGTTAGCAATTGACATCAATACAGGGTTCTGACGTACGCTGGCAATCTATGACGGCTTGAATTTGCGTTCTGTAGCAGATCCTCCGAATTCGACGATACCACCTGCATCGCGTGAACTTATGCTTTCCCCTTCATGGGTCTTTTCGCCGTGGCAATTCAATCGGAAACGTTTTCTTCTAATCCTATGCCTGTCCCGTTATCGCCGGTGGATTCACAGGTGCAGTTGGAGGCATTGAAGAGCGAACTGAGGCGGGTGCAGTCGCTCGCCGCACTCGGTGAATTGACAAGCACCGCGACGCATGAGTTCAATAACATTCTGATGACGATTCTCAATTATGCGAGACTGGGCATCAGAAATCGCGATGATGCCAGCCGAGATAAGGCCCTGACGAAGATTTTGGAGGCCTCAGAGAGAGCGGCAAAGATCACTCAAACAATTCTTGCACAGGCTCGAAACCGAAGTGAAAGCCTCGCTCCAACTGACTTGGGCGCGATCATTCAAGACGCCATGATGCTGCTGGAACGCGAGATGCGCAAGTATCGTGTCGTGATCGAGATGGATTTGAATCCTGACACACCCCCGGCTTTGGCCAGTGGCAACCAGATTCAGCGAGTTTTGCTTAACCTTTTGATCAATGCCCGACAGGCAATGCCCGATGGAGGGACCATCCAGGTTCGACTCAACTCCTCGACTGATAAGAAATACGTCGAGATGGTGGTTCGCGACTCTGGAAAAGGAATCCCCCGTGATCAGCTGCCCAAGATTTTTAATGCTTTTTACAGCACAAAATCTGGACCAGATGAGTCCGGAAAGGGTGGAACGGGTTTGGGACTTGCTGCGTGCAAAGAAATCATTGACGCTCATCAAGGAAAAATTCGCGTGGAAAGTACCGTCGGTCGAGGCACCGCGTTTGTGCTTCGAATACCAACCGCTCAAGATACGACGGTTGCTGCCTAGGGTTGCCCGAAGGACCGACTTCAAATTCAAATCCAACGCATCGATTCTTTGCCACCTTTATCGATCGCGGAGAAATGCAGATTGCCTGTATTTCTCAAAGAGAGCTTTATGAAAGTTCGACGGCTTCTTGTTTCTGATTGCCGACATGCCCAGGTTGCAGATTGTTTTTCGAGAGCTGTGCTCGTTATCAGAGTATTTCCTTGGGAAGACGCTTCTGGCAATCAGTAGAGGCCGCCACCGAACAGCTTACAGGTTGTTTGTTTTTCTTCGGATGTTGCTCGGCAACTACTTTGTTTGCTCAGGTGAGCTGTTAAGTAGTTTGGGTAGCTGATGGGCGACGTAACGCGGCAAGACCATTAGAACTCGGTTTGAAAGTGGATCCACCTCAAGACGAAAAACACCTGAGTTCGCGCCTTGGTTGACCAAGTTGGTAATCTGATTGACGAAAGTCTCACGATTGCTTGTCATCGGCGCCGTCCAAATGATTGCCGGTAAACGGTCATAGGTCGACTCTCTACCGAACCACCAATGATTTGCATCCACTTGTCGTGCTTGAAGTCCTAGAGGCTCTAAGACCTCTTGTAGGGTCTCAGCGGAGGTGGCGGCGCTGTGAGGTAAGAATCTTTTGTCAGGGTAAATATTTCGTGCTGAAAAGTCGTACCAATTGATCAGTGATTGAACTTGGTTCTGTTTTGAAATTCGGCGGAGAAATTCGGCCATCGACATGGGCGAATCAGCCTGGGGGAAGCTTGTTCCCTCAATTTGTGAAAGCCAGCCCCGGTTTTTACCGTCGGAGGGCCAAGCCCAGCGATGCATTTTTTCAGAGGGAACCTTCGATGGAATTCCACGCATCATTCTCAAAGCCTCAATCGCGATTAAAGCGACCTGCTGCTCTTTTCGAGAGTTTAGCGAGGATAAGAATTCCGGATCCGTCGGATCGCTCTCCAGAAAGCTGGAGAGAACCTGGGCTGCCGATATCTTGTCATTCCCAAAATCACTCAAGTCACCTATCAATTTCAGCGTCTTATTGAAGGTGATGTCACTCAGGGTGATCGTCAAAAGGTTTTCTTCTGGCCTTATTTCTGCGCCGATTTGATCACATACCGATTTCAGAATTTCCTTGGCGGGTTGCCATCCTTTCGGTGGTGGAAGCAATGTTGTGAGGTCGAGATTTGCTAGATCAAAAGAAACCCAATCAATCTGTATCGGCACACCTGTTATTTGACTGATGATTAATGCGAGATCAGGTAACGCATAGCCTTTTGAGTCAACGGCGAGTTGAATTGCGAGATCGGCATCAAGATTGATGACTTTGGGACGCACCGGCATGAAGGGAGTGTCCAACTCTTTCGATGCAGAATCTAATTCGATGTCATCCATCGATGGTGGTGCATCCAGGTTGGGTTTTTCTACCGGGCCCTCTTCCAACAGAAATCTTGTGTATTGCTGCAAGCCTGGAGGCAATTCTTGCATGCCTGAAGTTTCTGTAGCATCCTCATTAGTGTCTGCTGGGTTGATAGCTGCGTCTGGACCAGGCTGGCTCGCATCGGTTGTTGGAGCAGCTGATTCCAATGGAGAAACGGGAATGAGGTCAGAGGGAATCCGCGTTTCTGGATTCACGGAAGGATTAGCCCGCATCTCAGGTTGAGGATTTTCGGTTGCGCTGACCGATTCCGCTGCTGGGTTTTCAACTTGGTCCTCGGAGCCTTTAGGTTGTCCTGAAGACCCAGTCTCATCGCTGGACTCCGGTTGATTAGCAGACCCAGATTCGTGATCGAAGCGGTTTTCAGGGTCGCTGCTGTCAAGGGTTGGTTGCGTGTCTAAATCTGATGGGACAGTGTTCTGGTTTGTTTCTGAATTACCTGGGACGGAATTATCTGCTTGTTGTTGACCTGACCAAGAACTCACGAACCACCCGAATCCGGCAAGGCAGACAAGTAGGCTGATCAGAGAGACCGCGACAATCAAACCGATCTGCCGAGTTTTTCTTGTTCCTTCACTCTCCCATTGCGTGTCAGGCGACCCACTGACGGGAGGCGCCGAGGTCGTTGCTGGTTCACCGTCTTGAAATCCGGTCGTCGTTGGCAGCGCGACTCCATAATCACTGCCATCCGCATGCGAAGCGAGTGCGTCTTCGGTTACCGCTTGGCTATCAACAACGGACCCTCCGAGGGCAACCTTTTGTTCGGGATCAACAATTTCCACCATTGACTGGCATTTGGGGCACGATGAAATGCTGCCGACAATTTTTGGATCGTTGACGCGAAGTTGGCTACCGCAGGTAAGGCACTGCACGGTAAATGGATGAAATGACAAGCGATTTCCTGCGACTTAGCGAAACACAGTTTATCTGTCTACTAGAAACTCAACCCTCTCATCGTGGCAATTCTTACCGCGTGCTGGCAAGTGAAATTTTACCTTGATTCAACAATGCCTTCAGAAAACCTGTCAAATACTGATGCCTGTCCCGTTCCGGTAACGCTTTACATGCAATCGCGTCAGAATCTTATGGATGAACTTTCTTGCCCCGAAAGTTAGCGAATCAAGATAGTTGCGATCAACAATCAATACTCCTGGGTTAGCCTGAGTAGTGAGAAAGCGAAGACCAGTGACGAAGATCTCATGCTCAGAAACTCGCAACCGTAACACACTCTCTTTCATCGGGTCATGAAAAAACCTCACGATCGACTTGGCATTGATATGCCGTCCGTCCGTGAGGTTTGATCTTGCTAAAGCGACTTCGTCAGATATTTGTTACGACCAACGACCGTCTACGTCATCTGCGAGTAGTGAAAGAATCTCATCCTCTTCACCACCGGTGGCGTTACCGCTTCCATCTCCAATTGCTGCTGATGAGCTATCGGATCCTGCGGAACCAAAGGAGCTAATCTTACCTTCGCTCTCCTTTGAGAGTGCCGCAAAGACAGCATCGCTGCCACGGTTGGAATACCAGTCGATAGTGTTGTCGCCCAGAAGGGCAATTTGCTCACCACTGGCCTGCGAACCCGATGAACTTTTCAGGTAATTAATCACAAGCAGTGCATCGAGGGCGGTGGTTTTATTATCACCATTCACATCGGTGTAGAAACGATTACCGTTGCTGGACTGTTCACCTTCCGAGCTAGTATCGCGATTAACCTGATTGATTACCAGAAGAGCATCGATCGGTGATACCACACCGTCGTTGTTCACATCCTGACGGATGAATGCATTCTGACCTGGTGCTCCACCCGAAATGGTAACTTGCAGGGACTCAAATCGCAGTCGATCGCGATCGATTGGATCGTCAACATCGAATAGGAGCGTGTCTTGGAAAGGTGACGCGTCAGCTGGTGACCCAACCACGTTTGCGACACCACTTCCAACTGCATTGAAGTAAAGGGTTGCCATCAAGCCCGGGTTAAGGGATTCATAGGCACTTGGAGGAACGCTGATCTGTGAGAACAGTGTGCCAAACTCATCAATGATTCCCGGTGTCGCTGCGGTGCCAACGGCAGCTGTCTCGGAATACTCTCCGTGGAAGTCCACATCGAAATCAAATGAGTCAGTTGGATCCGTGTTGGCTGGTGCGATCAAATCTGAATCATAAAGCACATCCAAGAATCCAGCGAAGACGAACGTCGAGAACATCCTAAGGTCCTCGGCATAGATCTCAACGCCAAAGCGTTGGCCGACCGTGACGCCAGTGATTTCACTACCGGAGCCGTCTCCGTTGACGAGTTTGAAATCATAACCGACATCCGATGTCAGTTGCTGATTGCCCAGCGATATGGTCGCTTCAGCAATGCTACGTACGTTGTCGTTGGTGACGATCAGGTAGGTGAACGAATCGAGGCCATTGGCATTGACGTTGGCCCGGTAATCGATGAAGTCATCATTTAGGTTAGCAGGCGTGCCATTATCGTTGATCGATATTGACCCCATTGCAGGATTGGTGACGATTCCAAATTCACGGATGTTGCCCGTGGGGCCCAGGTTGTCATTTGCCAAGACATCAAGTCGGTTTGCCGTAGCAAACGAATTCGAAATCAAGTTGCCATCGGAATCTAAACCGTCCGGGAACGAATCATCAACAGCTGCGGTGAAATCACCGGTGTCTGGAAGGATCAAAAGTTCTGCAGAACCCAATCTTAGTTGGTTCACTGTCAGGGCGACGTCTGAGCCTAAGACAATTGTTTCACTGATCGAAGTATCAGCGGGGTCCGCTTGGAAGATAGCAATACCCGGAGACGTTGCTCGCATTCGGACAGTGAACAATTCCTCTGGACCCGAGTGAGTTTTTTCGACAAGCGGCTTGTTGATTGGCTGAACCGCTCCCACCTCGTTAAGCAAGCCAGGGGTCAGAGCGTCGCCGGTTTGCAACGAGTTCAATCCGGTAAAGAATGAGCCAAATGTGATGTCAAATGGGAACGCCGGGTTGTTGTCTGTATTAAGCGTCGAAAGCAGTTCGTCTGTGTAGAGCAGGTCGGTGAACGCTGAGGCAACCCCTTCAGGATTGGCAAACAGTCGCAGGTCATCGACCGAGACGCGAACCAGGATTTCGTCGCCAACGCGAACGTTCGAGACAACTCGGTCATTGAGTGGATCAAGTATTTCGATCGAAAAATCAACAACATCGTCTGCGAGTGAACCTGGCAGCAGGTTCACAGTGACGGTCGCACTGCTGATGGAGCCGGCACTGTCTTGCACGCTGTAGGTGAACTGCTCAGTTCCGTCGAAGCCCGATGCTGGTGTGTATCGAATCGATTGACCACCGCCCACCACGTTAAGAGAACCACCCGCCGAACCACCTGTTACGCTGGTGATTGAAAGACCACCAAAAATACTTGCAACATCGTTGTCAAGCACGTTCAACGCGCGGTCCGCTGACCCTTGCGGTACTTCAAAAACGTCATCCACTGCAATGGGGACGTTCGACTGGAAGGTAACATTCACAACCACCGATGCTGTGCTGCGAATGCCCGCAGAATCAACAACGGTGTAACTGAATTCGTCGCGGCCGATGAATCCGTTGGGCGGCGTGTAATAAAGACGATCGCCCCCGTTGACAACAATGCCGGCCGTTCCCGTTAGGTTCAAGCTGTCAATGCTGATTGGATTGTCAACGGTTTGGAAATCGTTCTCCAAAACAGGCAGCATGTTCGATAATGAGTTGCGTGACACACTGAAGGTGTCGTTGTTAGCAACTTTTGCTTCGTCGAGAATCCGGACCGAATAATCCTCAACTTCACCGGTGTCGGCGAAGCCAGTTGCGCCCAAACCACTGGTATGGCTGAGACGGAATCTCGCGTAGGTTGATCCGGGGTCGACACCATTGGGCACATCAACAGTGATCAGGTGCGTGGCACCAACTGAGCCAGCCACAACTGGAACGTTCGAAGCGAATTTTTCACCGAGTCCAAAGACACCATCCCGATTGAAATCCATGAACGCTTGCAGGTAAGCATTCGATCCGGTGGTGTTGGTGGCGGTGACTTCAAAGGTCGCGGGGGCACCAGGACCCAGCGGACTAAGCTGACGAACACCGTCCTCGTCAGGCAGATTGTCTGTATCATCTCCGGTCGCTGCAATGCCCGGCAATCCGTCGCTTTCGCGATCGATTGTTGCACCGATTGAAAGACCATCGGTGATTCCATGCCGTGCCCCGTCTGCACTGATCGTAGTGCCGTAGGAATCAGGAGCATCACCAAAGTCGAGTGAAGGCAAGAATCCAAAATCGTAATTGTCATCGAGCGTCAATCCATCAAAGACAGCGATATGCTCACCACCAGTGGGGAAAGTCTGCTCGAGTCCGGGATCAAGGTCGCTTCGAAGCGTATAAGTTCCGGCGCCCGGGAAGTTGATTGTGTAGGTTCCGTCGGATCCGCTGGTTGCCCCTGGTTCTCCAAGGTCGGGTCGGTCATCGCCGTCCAAGTCAGCGTAGATATAAATGCCTTCCAACCCGGGCTCTCCTGTGTCCCGAAGGCCGTCCCCATCGTTATCGAGGAAAGCGGTGCCGGTGTAGTCAGCAAAGATCTGAGCGAATCCAAAGTTCACACCGGAGGCTGTTTGGCCGTTGGTGATTGTTCTTATCTGCGTTGGATTGGTCGTTGCGGCGTAACCACTGATGCCTTCAGCGACAATGCCGTAAGTACCCGGTCTGACGTCAAGTGAGTAATGTCCAAACGTGTCCGTTAGATCGGAAGGCTCGCCTGAATCATGGTTGCCGTTGGCGTTCAAGTCAGCAAACACCTTGAACCCTGGAAGTCCCGATTCGCCGATGATCGAGCCATCTCGATTGAAGTCGTCAAAGACTGTGCCAGTGACCGTGCCACCGGTTAAACCAGTGACAAGGGTGTTCGCTAAGCCGTTGGTAACATAGTTGGTACCTATGAAATCTTCAGCGAGGCTGAACGTATCATCAATGAGGTTGTAAGCGACATCGTCAAGCGTACCCCAAATTCCATCTGGTCCACCGGGGATGTAAAGCAATCCGCCTTCATCAGCCGTGCTGGGTGTGAGGTTGCCTCCGTCGGTGTGCCGCATACCAAACGAGTGAGCGGTCTCATGAGCCACCAAAAAACCCAAGAAGTCCGCTGTATAATCGAGTTCACTCACCGTTGGCGACAGCAAGTTCGCCGGCGGCGGTAACAGCGTAGCGACAACGACGTCATCCATGCTGAAGTTGCCGACGTCGAGAGTGGATGAGACACCGTAAGCGTTTTCCGTGCCACCAAGAATAACACGAGTTACCAATGGATGGCTGCCTGGATCAGCGTGGTCGCGACTGTTGAGAATCGTGATTCCGAACTCACCACGAACACCCGTCGAATCATAGTCTCCTGCATTGCCGTTCTCAGCGAGGAAAGCAAACTGGCTTTCCAGTTTCTCGAGAGTCTTATCAATTAGGCGATTCAGGGCAGCGGAATCTCGTACTTCAACGCCAATGTTTGGCAAAGACTCAGCAAGCGAAGGAACTCGAATGATTCCCGATGCCGGAAGGCCAGTATCTGGGTCAATGCCTTCGAATAAAGATCGCGGATAATATCCACCATCCATATCAAGGAAGATCACCTGACCTACGCCGACCGGAAGTTGCTCAGCAATCGGGCGATAGGTACGTAGCCCTAAGATGTAATTGGACGATGTGTCAGCGGGTGTGACAGTCATGTAGTATCGACCGTCCACCGGGATTACCTGTGCGGCCGTCAGATTACCAACGTTTTGAATTGGTGAGTCAGGTGGCAGATAGGTCGAGGCGATAAATTCGGGTGGATTGGCATCGGGGTCCGGTCTATCAACACCAAACCAGAATGTCCCGTCTTCGTTGTAAACGTCGATCGTACCGACAGATCCAAATCCCGACATGTCCAGGACGTCACCTGCCTTCAGATCGAAAGCAAATGAGTCGACGTCGACCGAAAATGTCGGTGGAAGCGTCGAAAAGATTTCATACTGCATCGACCCACGAAGGTCGATCGTATCGTTTTGTCCAGGACCATTGCCTAGAGGTATCAATTCTGCAAAAGCAATATTGTCGTTTTTACCCGACTCATTGATCTGCTCTCGCTCACTGAGTTGTAACGCTTGAACAGCACCCACGTTTCGTGGGCCGTTGTACGTATCAAGATCAACGTCGGGAAGGGCGAATTCGGCTGCCAGCAGTTGTCTGGCCTCCAAGTCCTCCATCTTCAAACGACGCTTCTTGTTGACTCGAGCGACACGATCGCGCTTGGAGTGTTTCGCTTTGTTTTTGCTTCGTTCGATCATCGAGTGTCTCTACCAAACTTTCTAGACCTGCCACCAACAACTTGATGACGATCAAAAATGGTTTGAATGGATGAACTAGGTCCCAATCGTTGCCGAAAAGGATGGGTTGCAACGCCACCCCAATACATCTCGAGAACCCCGAGTGTAGGTGACGTCTTCTCTAACATCGGTCGTTTGAATCGTTTTCGTTTGCCAATTAGCCACTACCACCCATGCGTAACCCGGCAAGAATCAGGCGAATAGGCAAGATGTAACGAATAGGAAAGAGGCGAGTGCGATTCTAATTGGACGGCATTGAGTGTCAACGAATCGTATTGGGTGGGACGCCATGTTTGTCTCAAAGTTCCCTGACAATTCAAAAACGCTCGAAACAGTCATTCTCACCTCCCACCCCAAAAGGAGGGGGTTGAGGTTGGGTGCCGATTTGCGAGGCAGGGATCAGCGGTTGGGAAAAGCACCAGAATGACGATCTGGAGATTCTCCCTCTGCGCGGTTCAGTTATTTCTTATGGATTATTCTGTTCTCTATCTTCCCCTCATTCGGGTGAGGGATCAATCTGGTTGCTACTGGCTGAGGAATGTTTACTTTTGTTCTTCCAGAGGCTTAAAAAGTTCCCCGAGGCAGGAGTTGCTTAGGACTAAGACAACACATGGGTCGTTTTCGCTCCATTGGCTGTCTCGCGATGGGGCAGTTGGGATTACCATGTGTATTCGGCACCAAACGTGACACCTTGGACCACTAATGAGTCCCTGAGGAAGTCAGGTTCACGAATCGCACTGCCGCTGATGAAGTCTCGAGCAGACGGAACATCCAGATTGCCAAAGACGACGTCGTCAGCTGCCAACAGATGATAGGCTGCTTTTGCGGTCCAAGCCTGATTTAGGCGGTAAACAATCGTGGCCTCAAGTTCACCCATGACCGTACCCTTGCGACGCGTCTCCTCCATGATTAGCGAGCCCGGGGTCGCAAACTGACTGAGTGAGTTGCCAGTGAGAATGGTTTGGCGTTTGGAGTCATTTTGCATCCAAGCACCTTTGACACCGACACCCAATTTGACGCCTGGCCTCAGGTTCCACCAAATATCCACACCTGCTTGTGGTCCAAACAAGTTGTTTTTCACTTTGTCGTTGGAAGAGAAGAACCTGGGTAGACTGGCATTGAAGGTGTTGTTGCTGGTGCCTTGAGCGGAATAGTTCAACTGGCTATCGAATCGGATGTATCGAAGTCCTAACAACCAAGAGGTTTGAAATCGGCCATACCGACCCAATTGTCGGCGGCGGTAATTCAATTCACCGCTATGAAATTTACTTTGCCCTCGAAGGCCTTGAGAAACCGATTGGTCTGTGTCGTCGAAACCACCATTGGGATCGGTGCCAAAATTGCTGATAACTGAAAAGAGTGTCGGGCTGCCCGCAGGGTTACCCTGCACTACGACAGTCTGATCCCACTCATTGCCACCCATGTAGGTTACTTCTACATTCGCACCGGCACCAAAGACGACAGCGGCCGAAAGGCGTAAACCGCTTTTGAGGCTGTCACCGGTTGCTTGGTCTTGACTGCTCAGAACGGGTATCCCATTCATGCCTTCAGTGGTGATGACACCATCACTGCCGCCTTGACTGTGGCTTAGGAAGGTCGCTTCAACCGATGCGTCATACCAACGCATCGAACTGAGCCCGCCACCTTCGTATGGTCTCATTAATCCGATAGCTTCGGGAAGCGTGATCAAGCGGTTCATGCAGACGCCGCATCCATTACCACTGCAAAACAGGCAGCCGTTGAACAAACCACCTGCCTCTCCACCGCCAAAGAGTTGGCTCAACAAACCGCCTCCGGTACGACTCTTGCAGCACTCATCCTGACATACTGTCGGCTGCTGAGGTTCGCAGGCAATCGGCTGGTTAGGGAATAGTGGCCCAGCGAAACCGACGGGCATGATTGCTTCGGGGTACAAACTGGGATCGAAAATGTGCGGTCCCGCGTGATCATCCATGTAGTTGAATTCTGGATGTTGAACCGACTGGCCATTCGCCTCGGAACCCAGAGCAAATGGGCTTAGGGCGATGAAAGCGGCAACCCATACAGAGGCTCGGTTTTGATAATTTGATCTTCGCATCACGCTTCTCCGCGGCCAATTCGTACGACCGATAGGCTTCCACTTGGATGAACACAGCGTGACAGACGCTTTTCTGAGTCATCTGCCTTGGTTGCGAACACTTGGTTGACTCGTTTGCTTGCCATTCAATCTTCGGGCATGCAAATACCAACCAAACTTTGATCCGGTTGGTGCGAGAGCGGATTTTTCTTGAGAAGAGATGGAAACGCCGCCATAGCGATGCAGACCCCCCCGAGCTAGCAAAACCGCTTCACATGTTATTATCGGCATAAACCCTTCGGCAGATTGGTTATTCCCATGGAACCGATCAGGAAAACTTTGACGGGCTTTACCCACCGCAAAAGTCTTTCGCGAATCGTGCAAGTTGTGGATAGGAACGATTTCCCCACCTATTCACGGGTTTGGCTTTGCCGTCGGATTCGTCTCAAATAGGTGTTCAGCCAGTTCAGTCATCCGATTCGATCATTGCAAATCAGACCGCTTCCAATTCTGAGTCCCCATGATCGTGGGTCCGAATCGGTAAGTCATTCCATCAGAATTCGCCTCACTGCTCAATTTGCTATCAATCTGCTCAAACGTTCGTCCTGTTTCCTGTTCTCCTGTCCACTCACTCAATTTAAGAGGTGTGTTAACGCGGATCAGGGCATTGTTTCGCGATTTCGAAATAATGAATTTCAGGTATCCGACTGGCTTTGGATTTTGTCACTGCCTGAATCCGTGGATGTGGAGGTCTTGGTAGACGTTCACGCAATGAGCCATTCAAGACGATTGACGACTTTGGCCACCCCGGAGGATTGATCAGTGTGATGGGTTAATCTGGATTTGGTCTTCGAAGTTTTCAGTGAAGATTTTTGGCTTTGGCGTGCCTGATTGGTGAGCGACCGCCGCAGAGGCGATGAACCCTGGTCTGGGTTCCAAGCAATGGAAGAACCAATTGAGATTCTGATCGAGGCCGGTTTCGAGGAATCGAATCGTTGGGTTGGGTGAATCAAGCTTCTCAAAAGCGAAGTGAGAGAGCGGTGTTCGCAAACCTGTCCCGATCGCTTTAATAAAAGCTTCTTTCAGGGTCCAGATTTTCAGAAATAAATATTTTCGTTCAATCGGTTCAGAGACGAGGTTGAGTTGTTCAATTTCAGGCGCTGAGAAATAACGAGTTGCCAGATCTGGATTTGTCCGTCGATCAAGTCGTTCCACATCAACTCCCACATGTCGATGCTGTAATGTGCCAAGGATGCAAAGCACCAGGCCGTCCGTGTGGGAGACATTGAAAGGGCGTTTGGCAACCGCGGGTTCAGCGACGAAGGGTTTGCCCTGATTTTCAATTTCAAATTGAATGTCGCGTGGACCACATTCCTTGGTCTGGAGAAGCCACCTTGCCATGCCGCGACCGACGATGTGTTGATGCTGGCTCGTAGCGACTTTAAATTCGTTCGCCCGCTCCTGTTCGGAATCATTCAACCATTGAAGACACCACTGCTCCATTTTGGTGGCTTGATCAGATGAGCAGCAAGCATGCCACAAAGCGATGTTGTTGCTGTTCACTTGGTCCATCTGTTGCATTTCCGATGGGGCATAAGAATGTGATCGCATGAACCACTCAATCAAAAAATGCTCGTGTCAATTGATAAGCGATCTGGCTTTACTTGGTCTTGCGAAGGGTTAGCTGACATTCAATGTAGTTCATGCTAGCGCGGTGAGGAGACTCTGGAAAGACCTTGGGGGAGACTCTGAGGATTAACGCATGAAGGATTTGTACTTCATGACCACACTTGTTTAAACGCTTCGGGCATTCGACTAAGAAATCACCGATGGGCAGTTGCTGGTCCAGCCATCAACTCTGAATCGGTATGATACCGATTCAGAGTGAGATTGAAACGTGTTCGATAAATCAGGGATGTGAGTGAATCCATTGGCGAGTTTCGGCGGCGAGGAAAAAAGATCCGCAGACAACGACGGTTCCACCCGTCTCGCTGGCCAATTGCCATGCCTTTTCGCATGCCTCCACGGGATTGTCCGCGATCATCAAGGATTCGCGTTGTTGCGGCGAGGTTAATCCAATCAGCTGTTCAATGGGGAAGTACCGAGGGTTGTTTTGATATTGAGTGAGGATAAGTCGCAGCGGGACCTCATCTAAGATTTGCAGCATCTTTCCAGCGGCTTTGTCTTGGCTGGTGCCGAAGACCGCGTAGATGGGCTTGTCGATACAGCGTTGCTTCAGGCACGACACCAGCGCCTCAATGGAATCCTCATTGTGTGAGGAGTCAACGATCGAGACCACATGATGGTCATGTTCACGACGTTCCAATCGGGCGGCACATTGAAGATTTGCCAACGCTGGTCTGAGGCCTTCGTTAAGGAGGTCGCCCTGATTTTGTTTTGGTTGGTCGTTGTCACCTGAGGGATCATGGTGGCGGTGAAAATGATCTTCAGTCAGGAGAGACAAAGCCGCCGTGGCGATGACGGCGTTTCTCGCTTGATGCTCTCCTTCCATCGCAACTTGAAAGGTCAAGTCATTGGGAAGAGGTGATTTCAAGCCCCTGAATGTGATGTCAGACCCCCACACCGGCCGCCGTGTCGACGAGTACTGAAATTCAGAACCAAGTTGAAAAAGCTCAGACGAATTAGATTCCGCATGGGAATGGATGACCAGTTGGGTCTCTAGTTGTTCCACTCCGCTAACAACAGGCACGCCTGGCTTAATGATGCCTGCTTTCTCTTTGGCGATTGAAACCAGGTCATGGCCGAGAACGTGCTGGTGGTCCAAACCAATCGAAGTGATGACTGAAACAGAGGGAGAGAGCACATTGGTGCTGTCGAGTCGCCCACCAAGTCCTACCTCCGCAACGATGAAATCACATCTTTCAATCTCAAAGTGCAAGATTGCCATTGCTGTGGTGAGTTCAAAGAATGTCGAGCTTCCGTGCTCTGGTTCGATGCTTTCGGCTGCTTCTCGGACACGTTTGACCAATTGTGCAAAAGTGATCTCCGAGCAGGTGCTGTGGTTGACTTGAAATCGTTCTGCCAGGTCGACCAGATGTGGCGATGTGTACAGTCCAGTCCGATAGCCAGCCGTGGTCAGTGCTGATGCGATCATCGACGCGACGGACCCCTTCCCCTTGGTTCCCGCTACGTGAATCAGAGGAACGGCAGCATCCAGTTCCGGATAATCAATGTATTTTGAAAGCCCCAAAGACTTTAACAGCTCTCTCATTCGCTGGAGACGAAAGCGGTATTCCGCTGCGTTGGAGGACCCCAGTTTCTCGTAATTGATCCGTCGATAGAGGTACTCCAAAGCCCTCTGATACTCGATGGATCGAGTTGTCGTCGATTTGGAAAGTTTGATCGGCCGGGTCACGGAAACGACTCTGGGAAGGAATAGCTCGATGGAGGCAAGCGAAGGTCACCAAGGTTGCGTAGCACGTTGGCGAGCTACAATCTGACCAGAGTTGAGATGGTTGGATTGGATTTGCAAGCCCACTAAACCCTAATTGTTAACAAGGACGCTCATACCAGTCGATGGCGTCGTATTATGCGGTTTCCAACGAAAATTATTCTCGGCGGATTCTTGCGGTCTCTTTCACCCGTGACGGGTCTTTCGGACTTTCTGTCTTGCAAAGCAAAACGTTGATCAACAATCTGGATTCGGGATCGATTTTGCGGCAAACAGGCGTCGATACACTCTGGCGTACCTGCATATCGAGTTCGTTTGGAAGGCCAACGGATCCGATGAATTGTGGATCGATCAACGGTGATTCGGCTGAATTCGTCAGTCCTTCGGGCATAATGAACTCTTTGACTGACCAGATCGTACCTACGGACCTGCACCGAAGCGTGCCGATTTGGCATAAATTGACGCCGGACGGTTGCGAAAAAGACTTTTTGGTTTGGTCGCGGATCGGTTGTTTTTCAAACATCGTGATTTGCTGGAAATCGATTCCATGTTGGTGGTTGAAGAACGATTCATCAGCGAGGTTACCGATTGGCGCCACTGCGAAGAGGTCTGGCGCGGTCGATTCAAACCACCAAAATGTCGGTTCACTTTCATGATTTTTTAAAGCGACCGCGGACTAAGATAGTGAGCTGAGTGCCTCATTGTGGGCGGTTCGCTATTTTTGACTTTCAATTATTTATGTTCTTCCAAGGAAGTAGTGCTCGTGGATACCGATTCAACCGCTCTGGCGGAAAATGAGCCAAACGCAGCGGCTCAGCCAGTTCACAACGACGACGAGAAGTCGGGTGTGATCATCGAGACTCGTAACCTGAGCAAGATCTACCGAGACTTTTGGGGTCGGAAGAAAGTAAATGCTCTGAAGTCACTGGATATCGAGGTTCGGCAGGGCGAAATTTTCGGACTTTTGGGTCCCAACGGAAGTGGAAAGTCCACCACAATTAAATTGATTCTGGGGCTTCTGTTTCCTAGTAGTGGTCGAGTGCTGGTGTTCGACAAAGACGCCAGCGAAACGAGCAAGAACGAGAGAATCGGCTACCTGCCCGAGGAATCGTACCTCTACAAGTTTTTGACCGCAGAAGAGACGCTGGACTTTTACGGACGATTGTTCGACATGTCCGGTGCTGATCGAAAAAAACGAGTTGCGGAGCTGATTCAGCTTGTTGGTCTGGCTGGAGCGAAGCACCGACAACTGAAAGAGTACAGTAAGGGCATGACCCGGCGAGTCGGTCTTGCACAGGCCTTAATTAACGACCCGGACCTCATCCTTCTGGATGAACCAACCACGGGATTGGACCCCATCGGAACACGTGAGATGAAGGACCTGATTTTGGCCCTGAAAGAACGTGGCAAGACCATTCTCTTGTGCAGTCACCAGTTGGCCGATGTTCAGGATGTTTGCGATCGAGTTGCCATCTTGCATCAAGGTGAGCTGAAAGAACTGGGTCGGGTTTCCGATCTGCTCAAAGTGCAAGATGTCACTGAGGTTCATGCCGAGGGGCTCAGTGAAGATGCCAAGTCAGAAATCGCAGAGGTGATCAAGCGACATGGCGGCACCCTCAAATCAATTGATAATCCGACGGCGACAATGGAGGATCTTTTCCTCAACATTGTTCGTGAAAGTGAGGCTCGACCCGGTGCTCGACGAGTCTCCGCTGCCGAGACGCAGGACGCTAGTGATTCCGGACAACAAGAAGAGGCCGGTCAATGATTTTGCAGCCAGATGACTTCTGGTCTTTTTACGAATGGCTGATGCGGCCCGAAGCTTTCCTGCAGAGTGCTTTTTTGCAGGGAGTCGTTTTGATTCTGCTCGCCATCGTCATTGGACTTCTCGTTGGTTACGTTTATTCCGCGAATCGGTATGGACCCAGCGAAGGTTTTTACGCCGTTGCGCGTGCCATTCGCGACCTCGTGCGTTTTGATTTACCCGGAACATCCACCCGTCGAGTGATTGCTTTGGCCCGATTAGCTTTCAAGGAAGCGATCAGACGCCGAGTTTTATTCATTGTTGGCTTGTTTATGGCGGTTTTGTTGTTGGCCGGTTGGTACCTCAATCCGGAAAGCGACGATCCAGCGCGACTTTACATCAGCTTTGTGCTGACCGCGACGAATTACTTGATCCTAGCGCTCGCATTGTTCATCAGCGCTTTTTCGCTGCCGGCAGATATCAAGAGCCGAACGATCTACACGATTGTGACAAAACCGGTCCGAGCAACTGAAATCGTGTTGGGCCGTATGGTTGGTTTCGTCGCCGTTGGCACCCTGATGCTCGTTCCGATGGGTTTTTTCAGTTACCTCTTTGTCACTCGCGGACTGCGACACACCCATCAAGAGGTGGTGGAATTAGAAGAGCTTTCTGATGGAACGCTGCGGGGCGAAACTGATGCCATCAGGAACCACAGCCACTCTTTTGAAATTGCTGCTGACGATCAGGGCGTCGGTCTCACCGATAAGGTCCGGGGCCACCGGCATCTGGTTACTCGAGATGGTGAAGATTTCAAGATAGGTCCACCCATTGGTGCGCTTCAAGCGCGTGTTCCTTCCTACGGTGAGATTCAATTTTATAATCGCAGCGGTGAAGAAAAGCAGGCTGGTGTTGATATCGGGGCCGAACGAATCGCGACCGGTGGGTACGGTGCGTCGGGGATTGCCCGAGTGATCGGATTAGCCCGCGGTAGCCGAAAAATTGAACACGGTTACGTGGAGGGGGGAACCCTCGGTGCTGCTGAATTCACCTTCAGCGATGTCACCCCTGATCGCTATTCTGATGGAATTGTCGTCAATTTGTCCTTGCGTGCTTACCGCTCTTACAAAGGTGATATTGAATCTAAAATTCGTGGTTCGGTCACGATGAAGCATCCCAGCGAAGAGGTGGAGAGCAATCCGATCACGTTCTTCATTGAAGAATACGAAATTGATGAACTGGCTTTGCCGCTGACGATCGAAGGTACGGACAACAACGTCACTCGCCAACTCGATGTCTTTGAGGATTTGGTTGATGAAGAAGGCCGTTTGAACTTGGTCATCCGGTGCCTCGACCGAAGCCAATATTTGGGTGTGACAAAAAGTGGGGTGTTCCTACAGCCCGATTCCAATTCGTTTGAATGGAATCTGATGAAGGCTTACGCTTCCATATGGCTGCAGATGACAATGGTCATAGCCTTCGGTGTCATGTTCAGCACATTTCTGAGCGGTCCAGTAGCAATGATATCGACCGCTGCTTGTGTCTTACTTGGATTCTCAGCCGAGCAAATTTACGACACCAGGCACTATATCGACGAGGGAATTGAGCGAGGCGGCGGGCCGATTGAGTCAGTGATTCGTCTTTTGAAGCAGGACGCGATGACCACCCAGCTCGATGTCGACACACTCGCGGCAAGCGTGATCAAAACGGTTGACGCCGGAATAATCTACTCGCTCGATGCAGTAGCGACGGCTTTGCCCAACCTACCTAAGATGGTTGCCACGGCGGAGTACGCCGCGAGCGGATTCGATGTCTTTGGCGCATTGCTTGCTCGTCATGCGGTCGCCACGTTCGGCTATTGTTTCTTAGCTTTCATTATCAGTTATTTCTTCCTGAAATCGCGTGAGATCGCGGCATGAATCGTACAACATCCTTCCGTCGCAAGCTCATTTACCTAGCGATCATGATCGCTATGTTGATCCCTCTTTACCTGTTGGGGCAACCAGCCGGTGGAGATGGTGATTTGGGTGGTCGACTTTCCGAGATGCGGAACGAATACAACATCGCCGAGAGCGATCTCGGAGAGATCAGTCCTGCGAGTGAAACCATGAAATTGGCTTCGTTGGGATTGCGTGGTGTTGCGGCGACCCTTCTATGGAACAAGGCTCATGAATACCGCGTGATGCATGAATGGGATCGTTTGAAGGCGACGCTTAACAACATTGCCTTGCTTCAACCACACTTTGATAAGGTTTGGGAGCATCAGGCTCACAACCTTGCCTACAACGTTTCGACTGAATTTGATGATTACCGTCAACGTTATGAAATGGTTCGTGAAGGGACTGAGTTTCTGACGCGAGGTCTCCGCCAAAACACCAACGCGACGCGACTCGTTTGGTACACCGGTTGGTTTTACGGAGCCAAAATGGGGATGTCAGATGAGAAAGAGCAGTTTCGACGATTGTTTTCGGAAGATGAAGCGCTCCATGAATCATTGAAGGGCGAGAATATTTCTGTCGATAGCCCTGAAGCCCTGGGGCCGCTGGGTAAACCTGATAATTGGTTGGTGGGGCGACTTTGGTTGAACCATGGATACGACATGGTGGACAGTGGTGTTAAGATTCGACGTCAAACGCCGTTGAACTTTTATGAGACCGGACCGAAATGGCGACTCAAGCATGCGGAGTCGATCGAGACCGAGGGGATTCTCGATCAACGCGCTCAGAATGCGTGGCAAATGGCATTAGAGGATTGGGAATCCTTCGGTCGCCGAAGCATCCCCACTACTTCGCCCTTCACCATCAAATTGGCCGAACTCGATGTTCTTAACTCTCAGCGTGATGATAAAATCGAGCGTTTCCGAGAGTTGAACGCCGAGGCATATGACGCCGCAAGGCAAAAGCTGGTGGATATCCTTCCTGAAGAATTCAAAGCGTTCTACCAGTTGCCTCCCGAGGAACTTACTTACGATCAGAAATCGTTGATGCCCGCGATCCTTGCGGGTCTTATTCCCAACTTAAAGCCGATTGCTCGCCAGGCGAAGAGCGATGCAGTCAGATTGGAGTCGGTGAATCTGATTGATGAAATCAATGACTTGAATGAGCGAATCATCAAGACGAAAGGGTATAGAACTCAGATCAATTATCCTTATTGGGAAGCCTTGGCAACGGCTGAGCAAGAAGAGCGAACGGTTGAGGCAAGACGTTTGATCTATGAAGCTGAAAAAGCAAATGCTTCAGCGGAACTTGATGAGGCGATTCGCCTCTATCAGGAAGCGTTTGCGATTTGGGAAGACATTTTTGATGACTACCCGTTGCTGACCTTAGATGATACCGCGGAGGATTTGTTCAACTCAATCCGCCGCTACATGGTTGTGACTGACTCAGAAGAAATTCCGGATAACTTTCCGCTACGCGATTTCGCCATGATGATGGGCGAAATGGGCCGTATTGATTCCCAAGACTATCAGAGAATCCGCGAGGAAGCTTTTGAGAAGTTGGATAAAGAAAAATCGGAAGCACTTCAACCCGAGGCGGTTGAGTCAGATTCCTCAACGACACCTGAACCTGACTCAGAATCAGATACACCGACGGATCAGGTTCAAGACTCCTCAGGCGACGAATCGGACAGTCCAGAATGATCCCAACATTCGCCTTGAAGGGATCGCAAGCCTCAGAGGTTGTCATGTGATGGCTTTGAAGAACAACTCTGGTTCTCTCTCAAAGTCAGTGGTCTCAAAGGTTGACATTGCGTTCTTCTAGTTGCTGAGTGATATCGAAAAAAAAGGGCATGCCATTGGCATGCCCTTTTCTTGTTGACATTAATGAAAGTTCGTGAACGAAGTTTCTTCAGCAGTGCTTACTCAATACCGAGTAACTCAACCTCAAAAATCAAGACTTCATTTGGACCAATGCCACCAGATGGGCTGCCCTGTGCGCCATAGGCCAAGTCGGATGGGATGTAGATAATCCACTTGCCGCCCACCTTCATCTTTGCGATCGCAATTTGCCATCCTTGGATGACACGATTGAGTGGGAAAGTTGCAGGCTGTCCGCGATCAACTGAGCTGTCAAATTTTGTGCCGTTGGTCAGGGTTCCGGTGTAGTGAACTCGAACCGTATCGGTCACTTTAGGTGAAGGACCTGTTCCGGCTTTGATTTCCTTGTACTGGATGCCACCATCAATGGCTTTAATGCCTTCTTTCTTCGCATTTTCTGCGAGAAATTGGACCCCTTTATCCTTGTTCGCGGCGCCTGCTTTTTCCATCTCAGCTTGCTGCTGTTGCTGCCGGGCTTGCAGGAGCGTCTGAATTTTCGTTCTCGCTGCGGTAAGTTGTTCCTCAGTCAGAGCAGGTTCCTTGCCTTGAATTCCATCCTGAAATCCAACCAGAAGCTGATTGACGTCCAAGTCAGTGATTTGGAATCCTGATTGACCCATTTGCTGGCCCACAGAGATACCAAGGAAATAGCTGAGGGGATCTTTCACAGTGTCGCCTTGCGGAGCTTGAGCCATCGCCGGGGCGATCAATGAGAGTTGAAGAAGAACGGTCCCGAATAGCGGTAATCGGTGAATCATTTGGGTTTCCTAATAGGTTGAGGCTGACATCAGCTGAGTCCAGCCAGGCAGGCAATCGTTGGGACGTCTCTCTATCTGATCAAGCTAAAATTTTATGCTCGGAGAACGACCGAAATTCGGCACGCAACCAACAAGTCAGGTTGTCGTTTAATGCCGCTACAAAAAGATAGCAGGAAATGCGTCTCTTCTGGATGGCCGCAGCATCAGTTTTTGGGTTGAATCCAATATTTTGATCAACTGCTCAGAGACCAAACGCGAGCGCGAAGCCAATCACCGCTGCAAGGGCAAGTAACATCACCGTGATCTGTTTCCAACCAATGTCACGTGCAGGACCGCCGAACCGCATGTCAATTTCACGTTGTAGCAAGGCTTGCCCACCGTTTCCGGCTTCTGAATCCTCTGCTTTTACCCTTCCCGCTTCTGCAGCTGGTACGTCATTTTGCTGAGGACTTCCTTCCTCCTGAGTACGCTGAGACTCGTCAAGTTGCAGCATAACAGCTTGAACCTGCCGAGCATTGAAAGGTCGGTCTTCTGCCTGTTTCTCTAATAGTTTCGCGATAATGTTATCGAGCGGTTCCGGACAGTGCGGAAGTAATTCCCGTATTCGCGGAGCCGTCACCCGCAAGTGTTTTTCGAATAGTTGCGCGAAGTGTTCGCCCTGAAAGGGTGGGTGGCCAACCAGCATTTCATAAAGACAGCAACCCAATGAGTACAGATCGGCTTTTCCAGAGACGTTGTCATCGCCGGTGATCTGTTCGGGTGCCATGTAGGCATGGGTGCCAACAGTCATTCCGCTGGAGGTGATATCTGAACTGTTCAAATCTCGGGCGATACCAAAGTCACCTAGTTTGACTTCAGCATCCCGGGTGAGAAACAAGTTACTGGGCTTTAGGTCTCGATGAATGACTCCGTGATTGTGAGCGAATTGCAGAGCCGAGCAAACCTGTCGCCCGATTTCCGCCACGATGGGCCAATGCAGAGCGCCCTTTGACTCCAAAAGATTCTTCACGGTGCCACCATCGAGTAGCTCCATGACATAGAAAAGTTGATTGTCATGTTCGCCGCCGCCCATGGAACGAACAATATTTGGGTGACGGAGTCGTTCCATCACCACCGTTTCGCGTTTGAACCTAGCTCGAATGAGTGGATCTTGAGAGATACCCGTGTGCAACTTTTTGATCGCGACAAGGTCCCCAGTTTCTCGATGGGTAGCTCGATAGATCGTTCCAACGGTTCCCGCTCCGATGACTTCTCCAAGATCGTAGTCGTCCAATTGAGCCGAAAGCATGGTTTCTCTTGTTCAAACACAAAAGTTAGAAATCGTTAAAACACGTTTTGATCTAAAGACAAAAGTTTATTCGTTCGATGGCTGTGTTTTCAGAAAAAGCTCTACGACGGTACGCTGGCCAACGCGAAATCGGTGGTTTGTTTGGATCCTCCTCTTCTATCACCAGATCGGAATCCCTGACCCGTCTCCCGTCCTCCTTAGTGTAACGAAGCTTCGCCGTTTCAGGTTGCCGTTAAGTCAATCTTGTTACGGTTTGGCATTCTCGTCGAGTGAGTAAGAATCAGCTCCCCATTAGCGAAGGCCAGCTTTGCTGATCTCAAACGAGTTTGCCAAGGGAATTCGACCACTCCGTGATTGGATTGAGCGTCTAATAGCTGGCGTGCGGTGTAGCCAGTAGATAATCCCTCAGTCTGCCGGGATTCCGTAGGTTTAACCGCCCCAGAATGGATGTCGACGCCGCGCGTTGGAGGAGAGATTTCAGAAGGGATTCCCCCGCGAAGATGACTCCGCGCATCAAAAAACTTCCCGTCAGGAAACGGGAAGCCTTAGAAGTTTTAACACCGGCAATGAATCAGACCGCAATCTTTTCGATGCGAACGCGGGTGTGAGACTGGCGGTGCCCCGTTCGTCGCCGGCTGTTCTTCCGACGGCGGAACTTCTGAATGTAGATCTTTTTGTCTTGCTGTGTTCCAACGACAGAAGCCGTGACACTCGCTCCGTCAACGGTAGGTGAACCAAGTTTCATCCCCTCGTCACCACTCACGGCGAGCACTTTTGCGAAGGTTAACTGTTCACCTGCCGGGACATCACGAAAGTCGACATCAACTTCCATTCCGGGCTCAACACGATATTGGCGACCGCCGTCGACGATGATGGCGTACATACTTTTCGGTCTCTTATAGGGTTTGGTTGCTTTTTTCGAGCCGCGTAGTCTACCGTTGGATGCCCTGCGCGCTAAGGCCTTCCCGGCGCAATTTTTTCAGCAACATTCCCCTTCTGGTGGGTGGTTCAGGTGGGGTTCCCTATCGATTATTCCGGTTGTTCCCTTTCCAGACAGACTCGGCTTACCCCACCGAGGTCAGGATCAAGCCGGTAGCACGCCAAAGCAAAGGGGGAAATCAGCACCGTCGGCAAGCCATTTAACGCTTGTCGATACCCTCGAGAGTTTTCTCTGCCACGTCCTCTTTGTCTGCAAATCTGAACGCTGGAGGATCGGTAACGGTTCCCGCCTCAAGATCGAGCAGTGATCCCACGGGCTTGATCTGGCATTGAGATACTCTGGATTCACAGCCTTCTTTGATTTCAATGAATCCGGTTGCTATTTAGTTAAATGTTCTTTGAGGAACTCGTGAGTCATTTTGGATAAGTGCCAAACGTTATCGCGTTGCCGAATCGCGTGTGCCTCGTCCGGATAAATCATAAGATCGAACAGGTTACCAGCTTTCTGCAATGCATTAGCCATGCGTAGCGTTCCCGAGGGATGAACATTGTCGTCTGATTCTCCGTGGATCAGCATGATTGCCCCATGCAAGTCCTTGGCGAAGTGCAATGGCGAAGTGATTTGGTAGCCCTTGGGATTATCTTTTGGCAAACCCATGTAGCGTTCTGTATAGAACGCATCGTATTCACTCCAATCCGTGACAGAACCACCAGCGATTCCAGCCCTGAAATCTTTCATGTGAGTCATGGCGTAAAGTGTCATGAAACCGCCAAAGGACCAACCACGAATTGCCAGCCGATCAGCATCAACCCAGGACTGCTGTTTCAACCATGCCATCGCCGTTTTTAAATCCTCCAGTTCTATTTCACCAACTCTACCGCGAATCTTCCATGCATCGCTGAGTCCTCTTCCAGCACTGGATCGATTGTCAATCAAGAACGTTGCAATGCCTTGCCGAGCTAAAAGTTCACGGTAAAGAGATCGAGTTCCGGCCCAACGATTTTTGGCAATGGGAGAACCTGGACCGCCATACACCTCGACCACAACGGGCACCGGCGAATCATCATTTTTGGTGGGACGAATCAACATGCCGGGCACACTGAGTTCATCGCTCAATGGGATTGAAAAAAGTTCTGGTTGATGCAGAGGTTGATGTAGATTCAATTGAGCATCGGTAATCAACCACGATCGATCGGTTTGCAGCGAATGAGCCGAAATCTTGGCTGGATGAGAAGCTGAGCTGTGCACATCAACCATCCAGTTTCCATCCGGGCTCAATGAAGGTTGGTGCCAGCCGGCATCTGAGGTGATGCATTGGGAAGTCGATTTGGATTCGACCAACGGATTACCCTCGATAAGTGCTTGAGCGGTTGCCGAGGGGTTATCGAGCATTGCATTCGGCAAGTCAGTTCGATAGAGGTGCTGCTCAACGGTTCGCGTCAGCGCATCAGCGGTATAGTAAAGCGTCTGTTCGTCGGGTGAGATCCAAAAATCGCGCACATCAATTTTGGAGGGCGTGACGGATCTTGTTTTCTGCTGGTGCTTCGCAACGGGTTTCTTGGAATCAGTTTGTTGTTGAATGTGGTACAGCTGGCCATAACCACTCGGTAATTCACTTCGCCAAAGAAAATCGCCATTGCGGAAATATCCTGGCTCAGCTGGTGGTTCAATCCAACTGTTGCTTTCCTCTTGAAGCACCAGGGTGTCGTTTGATCCGAAACGTTGCTTCATTCTCGGATCAATCACGTGGATTTCCCGCCAAGATTGTTGACGATCAGAGAGCGAATAGATCAGACCGCCTTGGTAAGGGTGCCACCAAACACCTGTGATAAGTCGCTCTCGAGCCGCGGTGGAGGTGACAAGTTCTTTCGGTTTAGGAATGCGACCCGATTCGATGCGTCGCAGATCCCATAATTGCAGCGTTGCATGGGGGATCGGGTCACCGGCTTTGGGATAACGGCTAACGACTCCAATGCCCCGTTGGCCACTCGATGAGCCAAGAGAGTAGGACGGTACTTCCTCAATGTCTATTTTGAGACTGGCAAGCCAATTTCCATCATGGCTGAACCAAAAGCCACGGAAATTACCTCTGCCATAAATCTCTTCCTGATAGGTCCAGTCCAGCCGTCCGTTAAGTAAGACATCCGATCCGTCCTGACTTAATTGGAAACGGCGATTCCGCTCAGTATCCATTAAATAAAGATTGTTCTTCTCAACGTAAGCAACAATTTTCCCAGTCGGATCCATTGCGATTTCTTGCCACTCCGTCACGTTACGAGATAGCCATCTCGCCCCTTTTGATTGCGAGACGATTGCCAATGATTGATTGATTTTTGCAAGAAATGTTTCCTCTTCTGACTTCAGTTGTGCAACGGCTGTGTTCACTGCTGACTTCGCTTGGGATTCAGAGACATCTTCAAGTTGCATTAATTTTTCAATCAAGGATTGGGCAACCTTCCAATCGGATTCGGTTCCGGTTTTCAGATCAAGTTGCTTCCAAGTCTCGTCCCGCAACACCAGCAGTTGAGAATCAACATCGTCGACCCAGTGCGTTGATGTCGTCTTGCCATCGAAGTCAATTTGGTTGAGGGGGTGGTAGAGCGTTTCCAACGTCAGATCAGAAACACGTTCACTTTTATCTGCTTTGTTGTCTTGATCATTTTGTGCACCCAGAACGACTTGCCACGTAGGCATCGGTGCGAGCACCAGAAGGCAGTAAATTCCGGTGATGCGAAAATAGTGGTTGGTAATGAGCCTGAAATCAGGAAGAAATTGAGATCCACGGTGCATTGATTGACTTCGTAATCTGAGTGGAAAAGATAAGTATGAGATTCCGTGTGCCATTGTGATGGTGAACGGTTGCTTGAAGGTGTGACTGTTTCACATGAAGTAGTCAGACCGAGATGACCAGGCGAAGTTACGGTAACGACGCGAACATGACACGCCTTGGCTTTTTCATCATGGCCATACGGCAGTTCTCTTCTCAAGGAAGGCAAGGATGCCCTCCTTTGCTGAATCAGTAGTGCAAATGGCGGCGCTGCGAGCTGCCGCCGCCGCAAGTTGAGTGAACAGGAATTCGCCGCAACCATCATTCAAAAGTTGCTTGGTTGCTTGCTGGGCTTCCCGAGGCGCCCTCGCGCACTGCTTTCCCAAATCGGAAGCAGTGACCCAAATCTGGTCTGGGGACACCGGCTTAGGACAAACACCGATTCGGTAGGCCTCCGATGCATCTAAATGTTGACCCGTGAGGAGTAATCGAGATGCAAGGTTCGATCCATAACGAAAGTGAAGCAGTGCCGCGGTGGGGCCATTCATTAATCCGTGAAGGATGGCTGGTGAAGCTAAGTAGGCATTGTCCGAGAGGATCATGAGGTCCGATGCAAGCACCAGACCCAGCCCCGCGTCAATCGCACCCCCATCGACGGCAGCAATAATGGGCTTGGGGAAGCGAAGCATCTGCTCATACAGTTCAGCTAGTCGTCGCCAAAGTGAGTGCCATTGTGATAGCGATTCGGATGTCTCCATCTCCCCAATCGCTTTGAACACCTGAAGGTCCATCCCTGAGCAAAAGTGGTCACCGCTTCCCGAGAGAACAACCGCAGAGATGTTTTTTTCTTGATGCAGGTCTGAGAAAGCAGTCGAGAGGTCTTCGAGAATCTGTGGATTCAGAGCGTTTCGAACATTCGTACGCTCCATCAAGATCGTTGCAACGGATTGATGGATTTTGACGTCGACGTATTGCACGATGCTACCTTTTCAAGGCTTGGTGGGGTCACAGGTGACTTCATTATAGACCCCGAATGTTTTGGCCCTCATCCCCCATCAAAGTTGCTACCGAAAAAGGTCACTCAATTTCTTTACTTTCGAGATGAAATAGGTTTTTTGCCAAGAAAGTCGGTGTAAGTGCTGATTGGCATGCTGATAGCCTCCTTTCCAAGTATTTGCATTTGGATGGCCCAATCCAACCAAGCCCCGAGGCTTGGTAGGGCAGACACAAGTTGAGAGAAGGAGCGGACGGATCTTCGAATTGCCGAGATCATGGGAAAGAAACTAGCATGTGGAGAGAAGGTTGTTATTCAAGTTTTGAGCACCGTCCTCGCCAATAGTGCCCTCAAGGTTGGCGACATGGAGGTTGGCGACATAGATCAGTGCATGCATCGATTTTGCTCTGCAGGAGTTCACTCCGAAGAGCTTTCCGGCATGCCTGCCACGGTTTCTTTCGGCTCCGGATTTATCAGCAAGTTGTCGCCTTGAGGGCTGAGAAAGGGTTCTGGCGAGAACACGGTCGCTTGATAATCACCGCGTCCTGCGAGATGCGTTGTGATGAAATATTTTGCACTCGATCATTCCGATTACTGCGTTGCCATGCGGTTTCAAAGTGTACAAGCAATCTGACCCTGTCTTTTGTGGGACGAATCCAACAAATGCGGGCAATCATGCAAAGTGATGGGATTCACATGGATGACAGCGGTGATAACCACCAGTGGCGGCAAAAACTCCTCTGTATGCGTTTCAGGGTGCTGGTTTTTCCCGTACTGCGAGATGGAATAAAACACCGCGTACAAATAAGACGAGAGGCGATTCAATAAACCTGATCAGAAGGTTTGATCGACCTATGACAAAAGAGGAGCCGTTACCTATGATTGAACTTTCCGAGAAGGTGACAAGATTGATTCGTCAGATGAGCGATCTGATGATCCCAGCAGGTTGATTGACTGGATCGGGGGGGCAGTTTGAGATGCCTCAACTAGGCGGATGCAGAGTGGGAGAACAAGATCGATGAATCGGTCGAAACAGGCCTCAGAGTCCGATGATGGACAGCGAAAATTCATTTGCGTGGGCGATCCGCAGGCTTTTCCCTCTGAGGTGAATCCTGAACGGCTCATTTTGCTTGATGGATCGGTCCCGGTCTTGGATGAACTGTGTGAGCCCTCGGTAGATGGGGTGTGGATCACCCGCGATCAATTTCCTCGCGTCAGTGAATTGCGTGGTCTTGCGCAAAGCGGCGCGATGCTTCGGGATATGCCCGAAGGCGTTGCATTGATTGATTATGATAATCGCGTTTTATGGGCCAATCGTCGACTTCTGGATTGGTCGGGGTGCGATGAGAATTCAGCGGTCGGACGGGATTTCTACGAAATGCTGTCGAATCCAGAAATTATGGGACCGGATTTTTGTCCGTTTCACACCGCCATGGCCACCGGCGAGGAAAGCAGTAGCACCTTGCAAGCCAGCGAAAATCGCTACTTCCAAGTTCATGCCTCAACGATTGAGCATCCGAATCGATCTCAGCAACTCATTGTCACGGTAAGTGACATCACCAAGGAGATTCTTCAGCAACAGAAGCTGGCTGCGATTCACCAAGCAGGCCGCGACTTGGCTGATTTGCGTCCCAATGAAATCTTCATGATGGAGGTTGATGAGCGGATTGAGCTGCTGAAAGAGAATATTCGCCACTACCTGAGTGATCTGCTGAACTTTCAAGTCATTGAAATTCGCTTGCTAGAGCATGCGACTGGGAATTTGGTTCCGCTGCTAAGTGTTGGAATTGATCAGGATGCGGCGGATCGTCAGCTTTATGCTCATCCGCAAGGTAACGGCGTTACAGGTTATGTAGCGGCGAGCGGTCGTAGTTACGTTTGCCAAGATGTCGATAACGATCCCCTCTTCATCCCGGGAGCAAATAGCACCCGAAGCTCAATCACCGCACCGCTAATCCTGCATGACCAAGTGCTCGGTACTTTGAATGTCGAGAGTCCTGATACTTCAGCGTTTTCCGATAGTGATCTTCAATTCCTTGAAATCTTCGCGCGTGACGTCGCCTTTGCGCTCAATACGCTTGAGTTACTGGTGGCGCAAAAAGCGAATACCGCTCAGCAAAGTTGTGATGCGATCCATAGTGCTGTCGCAATGCCCGTTGATGAAATTCTTAACGATGCGGTCAACGTGATGGAGGGATACATTGGCCACAGCCCAGAGGTCGTGGATCGACTCCAGCGGATTCTTCACAACGCACGCGACATCAAGCAGACCATTCAGCAGATTGGTCAAAAAATGACACCGATGGAAGCGGTTCCTGCTGGGATTGAAACAACCCAGAACGTCGCCTTGCGCGGGAAGAAAATTCTGGTGGTTGATGCTGATAATCAAGTTCGCGAAGATGCCCACAGGTTGCTGGAACGCTATGGATGTATCGTCGAAACGGCACACAAAGGGGATGAAGCTGTTTTGATGGTTCGTGGTAGCGGCGGTTATGAAAGCTATGATGTGATCATTAGCGACATACGCCTGCCTGATTACAGTGGTTATCAGTTGATGCTGCGTCTGGGAAAAATCATGCAACGCGTTCCGATGGTTCTCATGACGGGTTTTGGTTATGACCCCGGACATTCCATTGTCAAAGCGAGACAAAACGGCTTGCATCCGAAGTGTGTCTTGTTCAAGCCATTCCGTCTTGATCAGTTGATTGACGTTATCAATACCATCTTGGAATTGAACGTTGAGGATCCATTAAAAGAATCGGCACCTGAATCCAAAGAAGGTCACCCTGTGGATTGATTCCCCAAGAGTTGTTCGCGATTGAGCAACGAACGCGTTGGTAAGTTCTGACACTGGAAAGGTGTTGCCGACGTGCCACTCATCTCAGAGTGTTAGAAATTCCAGAGTGTTAGAAATTCACCAAGGCTGGGATTGCTTTTGGTGGAACTCGTGATCAACCAGCAACCACTGGGCGATGGTTGATTCATCTTCATGACTCAAGCTAGTGATCTTTTCGATCTTCCATTTCTTGAATGTACTGCCGCAGGCGGTTGAGCTCATCCTCGGTACCTTTAAGCTTGAGCATGTTTTCGACACGCTTTGTCAGTTCCACTTTGTTGACCGGTTTGCTGAGGAAGTCATCAGTTCCCGCATTGACTGCTCTCTCGATGTCGCCAAGTTCATTCAGGGCGGTGACCATCAAGATCATGATCCGTTTCGACTCTGGATCATCCTTGAGTTGTTTGCAGACCTCGAAACCGCTTAGTTTTGGCATCATGACATCAAGCAAAACAAGATCAGGCTTGAATGAAGCGACTTTGTCAAGCGTATCCTGACCGTCGATCGACGTCTCAAGTTCGCAATCAATGTTGATGAGATAAGCCTCGAGCAACTCGCGATTAGCGTCATTGTCATCGGCAATCAAAATTCGGTGCATAGTGCCGTCTTTGTCGCGACAGGGAGATGGATATTCGTGAATGCATTATTTCTCGACAGGGTTTTCAATCTCAGACCACTGAATACCACAAGGTTAACGGATACCTTCTGTTTTCTTGCCGAGGGAGATACTGGTCAGTGATTTTAAACGGGATTAACTGCGGCGGTCCGACCGGCTGGAACGGGAAAATTTTCGCAAAGTTGAGAGATCTCGCGACGAATTGTTTCCAGTAATGCAGCGTCGTCAGCCCCTTGAAGTGCCTGGTAAATCCATTGGCCAACTTGCTTCATTTCATCGGTACCCATCCCTCGGGTTGTCAAGGCAGGCGTTCCGATACGGATACCCGATGGATCCATCGGCTTTCTCGTGTCAAACGGAATCATGTTCATGTTGACTGTGATACCACATTGGTCCAGGGCCGCTTCAGCTTTTTTACCACCCAGTCCCAATCCCGTGACGTTCACTAACATCAAATGATTGTCGGTGCCGCCGCTTACCAACGGCAATCCAAGCTGCATCAGTGTTTCCGCAAGCGTTTTTGCATTGTCAACGACGGACTGTCCGTAAAGCTTGTAGTCATCGGTCATTGCTTCGCCAAAGCAAATGGCCTTGCCTGCGATGACATGCATCAAGGGACCGCCTTGCGTGCCTGGGAAAACACTACGGTTAATATCCTTGAGTCGCTCCTCTTTGCAAAGGATTAAACCGCTTCGCGGACCTCGCAACGTTTTGTGTGTCGTTGTGGTCACATAATCGGCATGAGGAACTGGGCTGTTATGAACACCTGCTGCCACTAGTCCGGCATAGTGAGCCATGTCAGCAAGCAGCAACGCTCCGACTTCGTTTGCAATCTCAGCGAACCGTTCATGTGGAATCTCTCGAGGGTAGGCACTGGCTCCCGCAACGATCAGCTTCGGGCGGTGCTCGCGTGCCAGCGAGACAATCTGGTCGAAGTCCAGTCGATGATTCTCAGGATCAACACCATAGGAATGAAAATTGTAGAGCTGCCCGCTTATGTTTAACCGCATTCCGTGTGTGAGGTGTCCCCCCTGAGCCAAGTCAAGGCCCAGTACAGTATCACCCGGCTTGAGACAGCTGAGATAAACGGCAGTGTTAGCTTGTGATCCACTATGCGGCTGCACATTCGCTGCTTCCGCACCAAATAATGCCTTGGCTCGATCAATTGCCAAGGTCTCAACGACATCAACATGATGGCATCCGCCGTAATAACGACGGCCAGGGTAACCCTCGGCATACTTGTTGGTTAAAACACTTCCAGCCGCTTCCATGATCGCCAAACTTGTGTAGTTCTCACTCGCGATCATTTCCAATCCATCTTGCTGCCGCGTTGCCTCGGCTTCGATGGCTTCCCAAACTTGTGGGTCTTGCTGTTGCAGAGAATTCATTCGATGTCGTTTTTGAAGTTAGTAGAAAAGACATGGATCGATAACGAGGCGAACACCTCGCCAGCAGATGACGATACGTGATTCTCGACCCGCGGACAAAAAACGTCAATGTCCGCCGAGCGTTGACCGCACGCAAGATTGAATCTCAACCAAAGCTGCTGGACAGTTTTGGTAACAGGAGGCAGTTGAATTGTTCAAACCAGCTTAGCATTACCATCGGTCGTGTCATGCGAGTCAAACGGTCGCCGGGTCCGATTCTTATTGCTTCCCATAGTTTTCGGACACCAGTTGTTTCCAAACACCAGCATTGTTTGTGAATGCCATCGTCAGCTGTTTCCGCCGGACATTATGATGAGTGATGGGAATCCTAAAACCCGGAGCCATCGGATTTTGCCATCGTATTTTCTCGTGTTTCACCGCAAAACCTGTCTCCGTTCTGACCTCATTTTTTGTCTCTTTCTGCAATCCGTGTCTTTGTGTTCAGCATTCCGACGTGCGTATTCCTGCCGGAACGAAATCTGATGGACCTTCATCGCAGCAATGGCGGCTGTACCAGTCAACGGCGAATGCTTTTGTCCCACAAGTCAGATCGTTTTCGCAAAACGACGATCTGCTGAATCAAGCTGTTCCAATTGCCTTTTTGCCTACCGTAGGCCAAAAATCAGGGGTTCCTAATTCGATTTTGGCGTGAGTGAATGCCCAGTCATCTAAATCTAAACGCTTTTGCTTGGTGATTTAATTTGGTGATTTAATTTTGATGGGTCCTTGTAATCCTCATCCGGGGTAGAAGGTCGCGACTCGACTGCTTACAGATGCGGATCCTCGAGATGGCAGAACTACAGAACCCCCTCTCTGGAAGTGTCTTCGGCGTTTTTTTCGCCTGAACCGAGGCGAAAGTTTCTAGGCAATAACAATTAGCCCGCTGGAAGATCATGGTTACCCATTGCTCGCAATTGGTGGGTAAACGAACCGTTTTAGTCGTCAATGTTGAGAACACACCTTGGCTGTTGGTGACGTGGGCAATCTGCTCACCGAGTTGACGGCGAAAAAAAACAAATAACTTGCCTAACTAGCCCTTTTTGAATGAAATGCAAAGTTAAGATGAAGGTCTGCCTTCATTTTTGCGGTTCAAAGAGGCCTCCGATTGAGTGGAACCCGCGGAGATGAGTCCAGGCTGAGGCTTGGCGGGCTTGGTTAATAACCAAGAGCATGCCTTGCCAGACGTGATAGCGAGAGACGCGTTGGTTCAGATTTAACGAGAAAACCGCCGTTTTTCCACGCAGCAACCACACTAAGGCAAAAGTAACTTCCGTTTATTCGGGCGCTGGTGCAACAGATTGAGGTTGGAAGACGATTTCTGGCCAATCTCTGCGCCTCGGTGACCTACCGTTGAAGGATGACATTCCTCCCAGAAGCAAGATGACCTATGAAAAATCTTAGATTTTTAGCCGTTTTTGCGATTCTGTCCGCTTTCGGACAGCCGGCAAAATCGGCGACCCTTCCGCCGTTCGATCAAGTTTCGGATGGATACAAGCAAGTTTCAGTGACCGGTCAGGAGAACTCCAAGGGGCTGTTCTCACTATGGTCACGAGAGAAGGACGCTCAATTATTAGGTGAGCTTCCAAAGAATTTTGCCGGCAAGCAGTATTTCATTGCGTTGACGGTTAGCAGCGGCGATCGTTACGCCGGACTCCAGTCAGGCGACTGGGTTGTTGAATGGCGGCGTTATGACAATCGACTTGCCTTGATCGCACCCAACTTAGAGATCCGTGCGACCGGTGATGCGGAGAGCAAGGCATCGGTCAAGCGTCTTTTCACTGATCAGGTACTGTTGGATGTACCCATCGTTGCGATGGGACCTTCCGGCGGCCCCGTAATTGATTTTGACTCACTTTTGGTCGGAAACGCTTCACGTTTCTTCGGCTCTTCTGTTCGCGTGTCGAATTCTCGAATCTCGAAACTTGCATCGGCTAAGGTTTTCCCTGAAAACGTCGAGGTGGCGTTTGAAATCGTTGGAGGAACCGGCCGTTTCCAAACCCTGCATTACTCGTTCAGTGAGGTTCCTTCGACTTCCTCGGGTTACAAGCCACGTGTCGCTGATGAGCGGGTTGGTTACTTCACGACGACTTTTTCCGATCTGAGCAAATACACCGATGAAGAGACACGTGTTCGATTCATCAATCGTTGGCGATTGGAAAAACGTGATCCATCTCTGAAAAAGAGCCCACCGAAAGAGCCCATCCGCTTTTATGTGGAACACACGGCACCGGTTCGCTATCGACGTTGGATCAAAGCCGGCGTTGATTATTGGAACAAGGCCTTCGAAAAAGTCGGGATCGTTGATGCAATTGTGATCGAATACCAAGATGCGGTCAGCAAGGCCCACATGGAGAAAGATCCTGAAGACGTAAGGTTCAACTTTATCCGTTGGTTGAACAATGATATTGGTACAGCGATTGGTCCAAGTCGAGTTCACCCGATGACCGGACAGATTCTCGATGCAGACATCATTCTCACAGACGGTTGGATCCGGCACTTCAACTTCAACTATGAAGACCTGATGCCAAAGTTGGCGATGGAAGGAGTCTCTGCTGAAACGTTAGCTTGGCTTGGTAGTCATCCAAGTTGGGATCCGAGGGTAAGACTGGCACGACCAGAGCAGGCGAATTTCTTGCGAAACAGGTATGCAAATCAAGCCCTCGAACCGATGGCTGGATTTGGACTCGCCCAAGCTGATCCTTCACTGCTGGGTGATGATGAATTTGACGGACTTTACGGTCGAGTTAGCCAGAAGAATGGTTTGTGCATGGCGGCAAGTGGACGAAGTCTTGATCTTGCTTTGACCCGGATGAACTGGGCCCTCACCTTGATGGATGAAAAAGACACCGAGGATGAGGAGAAGAAAGAAGACAAAGAAGAAGAGGATTCGGCAGAATCCTCCGACGAATCTGACTCAGCAAAGGAAGAAGATCCTGACTCGGCTGACGAGAAGGATGGAGACGATAAGGATGACGAGAAGGATGGAGACGAGGAAGTTGCTGAGGACAAGCCGGATCTTGAGGATGACCTTCTCGATGGGATTCCGGAATGGTTTGTTGGCCCGTTACTCGCTGACCTGGTTGCTCATGAAGTTGGGCACACCCTAGGCCTGCGACACAACTTTAAGGCCTCCGCACTGTTCACCCTTGATGAGATCAATAGTGAAGAGGTCAAGGGCAAGCAAACCTTTACAGCTTCGGTGATGGATTACACACCGATCAACTATCGGCTCGAATCTGGTGACATTCAGGGTGATTACGGGATGATTGACATCGGTCCCTATGATTTTTGGGCAATTGATTATGGCTACACGTTTGATGACAAGCGATTGCCCGAGATTCTGAAGCGTTGCAGCGAACCAGAATTGCAATACGCAACCGACGAGGACACATCAGGGCCCGATCCTTTGGCTCGCCGCTATGATTTCTCTAAAGATCCGCTCGACTACGCGGAAGAGCAGATGCGTCTGGTCAAGCTTTATCGGGATCGAATTCTCTCTCGTTTCGTCAAGGAAGGTGATAGTTGGGCAAAGGCGCGTCGTGGATACGAACTCACGCTCAGCCTCCAAACCAGAGCGGGAAGCATGATGGCTAATTGGATCGGCGGCGCTTTCGTCAATCGTGACAAGAAAGGTGATCCCGGTGATCGAGCTCCTGTGGAAGTTGTTTCTTCCGAGCAACAGCGAGCAGCCGTGAAATTCGTCGTCGAAAACACTTTCCGTGACGAAGCGTTTGGTTTGACGCCAGAGTTGTTGGAGCGTATGAGTGTCGAAAAGTGGCTTGACGGAGGATCAAGATCGTCCATGTCAAATGAAGCAACATGGCCGATTCACGATCGGATCCTTGGATTGCAATCATCCGCGTTGACGTGGCTGATGAATCCAACGACGTTGCGTCGGGTTTACGACAACGAAATGAGGCTGCCTGTCGACCAAGACACGCTCACTCTCCCAGAGCTGCTCAGTGTCGTTGGCGACGCAGTTTGGACAGAACTCGAGGGTGACTGCCCTGAGGGTCGCAACAATCGGCAGCCAATGATTTCATCCTTGAGACGTAATTTGCAGCGTGAACACATGCAGCGTTTGGTTGACCTGATTCTTGAATCACGTAATGACACGGCAGCATTCAACGCTATCAGCAACCTTGCTCGTATGGAATTGCGAACACTTTCAAAGCAAGTATCCGCATCGATTGAGAGATGCGGTGACAAAATGGATGCTTATTCCAAAGCCCACCTTGCGGAGACAGTCGAGAGGATCGATCGAGCCTTGGAAGCAGGTTACACCTACGGCGGTGCCGGTGGAAGTTCGCCTGTCATCATGAGATTCGGTCGCGAAGAGCTTTCTCAAGATTGATCGATCTCGAAAGAGCAAATTAGAAATCCTGAAGCGAGAGGCTCTGACCTCTCGCTTTTTTTGTGTCGAAATGGTTGGTTTTTACCGCGTGAGATTCCTTCGATGTGACAGATGTGGCGTGAAAAGATCGGTGTCTCTTCAAAAGGCATCAGACACGTTTCGCTGACTTTGCTGCTAGTATCAAATCGCTCGATTGTGCGAAAAACGAATATCCGAGAGGCAGCCATAGAGAGATTCTGTGTTGCAGATAGCAACTAGTCGGAAACCACAGGTAAGTGGCCTCGTTCTACGCTTGACGCCCGCTTGGTCTTGAGATTTGGTCTTGGGATTTGATTTTGGGAGAAATGATACTGGTGCAGATGATCTTAGTTTCCAAAGTGAGTAAGGATTTTTTTTACCTGCTCGCGCTCGGGTCGTAAGAAATGGTTGAACGGTTGTGCGAGATGATCACTGCAGATCCCGTTAATTGACAACGCACATTTGGTGGCCTTGATGAACCGGCTGGCATATTTGCCAACCGTGTAGATTTGCTGAAGTGTCTCAATGCGTTGGTTAAGAAGATTCAGGCGATCGGCATCCTGACTTAATGCCATTTCATACATTTCGACGAATAGTTCTGGATAGATATTTGCTCCACCATTAACACCCCCATCACCACCCATTGCAATTGCTTTGGAGGTGAGGTGTTCTGGGCCGATCATGACTGACCAGTCAGGGCGTGTTTGTTTTAGGTTGATCAGTTTCGAGAAATAATCCAAGTCACCGCTGCTATCTTTTATGCCAACGATGCGATCATATTTGGCGAGGTATTGGAGCGTCTCTGTTTCGAACCATACTTTTGTCATGCTAGGCATGTTGTACAGCATGAGAGGCAACGGGATTTCATCCACCATTCTCTCTACGTATTGGATGAGCTCCGTTTGGCCAGCGGGAAAGTAGTAGGGAGTTGTCAGTACGACCGCATCGGCACCTTCAGAACTGGCAACATCCGCAAGTTCCAGGCTCTCGACGAATGCCGTGTCTGTAATCCCAACCAGAACCGGCACTCTCCCTTGCACTTCCTCGCAGACGGATCGGATGAATTCACGCCGAAGGCGATAGCTAAGACTCGGCGCCTCGCCAGTGGTGCCGAGAATGAAAATGCCATGCACTCCACCTTGGATCACATGCTGAATTAATCTCTGTGTTCCCTCACGATCCAATTGATCGTGATTGAGAAGTGGAGTGACCAGAGGAGGGATGATGCCACGGAAACGGGGTGGGCGACTTTTTTCTATGGTTTCCATGATCAGACGTTCATCCATGCGGCCTCATAATTGAGCCCTAAATTAAGAATTCTTTGTAAAAGGGCGTCATAGGAGATACCCACGGACTCGGCCGACTCTGAGAAGTCTTCACCGTATTCGATATTTGGATTTGCATTGGCCTCTATCACATGGATATCGCCGCTAGCGGTCAAGCGAAGATCCATCCTCGCGTACCCGCTCATCCCAAGGGCCCGATAGACACGCTTGCAGAGCTTCGAGATCTTTTCTTGGCTCATGACATCAAGGTCTTTGGCGGCATGAGTCGTAATTCCGTATTTCTTTTGGTAGTTGCGATCCCATTTGACCCGGCTTGTTGCAATTCTTGCGACTTCTGATGGTAACTGACCGAAATTCATTTCCCATGCGGGAAAAGTTTTCAGTCGACTGTTTCCAATGACTCCCACGTAAATTTCACGTCCCTCGATGTATTGCTCCGCTATGGCTCGGTCGTTGGTTTTTTCGTGAATGAATTGCACTCGTTCGGCAAGCGTCTGATCATTGTGGACAATGGATGCTTGTGAAATTCCGAATGACGCATCCTCAACAACTGATTTGACAAACAATGGGAACGAAAGTTTCTTGGGTCGTCGCACCGTTCGACCGACCGGAAAGACGGCAAACCGAGGTGTTGGAATGCGGTGATAGCTCAACACTTTCTTCGAAAGAGCTTTGTCTTTACTTAGCAGTAAGCCACGAGGATTGCACCCGGTGTAAGCCTGCTGCATCAGTTCCAGATAACTGATGACGGCGAAGTCATAGGTAACAACTCCGTGAAATTCCTCGAGCAACATAAAAGTGATGTTAGGACGGAACTCGCTGATCGCCGCTCGAATCGGTGCCAGATCATCATAGACACCCAAGGGCAGTACCTCATGCCCAAGTCCTCTGAGTGTTTCGCAGACATCAAATTCTGCCTTCCACGCATTGATTTCTTCATCGGCAACGCCGGACAACGTTTCAGGCGGAACGTGGCCTTCTCTTACCAAGGCGAGGACTCGTAGTTTGCTCATGCGGAAATCATCATGGTTAGTCGAGACTTTCCTTGAGAATTATTTGCCGTGCCAGTTGCAGACGGTTGGATTCAACCAAACATTATATCGCAAATCGATGACGACCTTCGTGCAGGAAGTTTGTGGTTCTGACAGCCACTAGAATAATCGCATCACGTTTGGTCTCTTCGGGATGGTCGCCGACTCGCAAATGTAAACGCCGGCATCGTTCAATCATTTCTTGCACCACTTGATCGATGGTGTAGCTATATTCGCCGGTCCATCGCGCGACACTGCGTCGCAGTTCACCACGGATTCTGTTGAGAAAAGCGGCTGCAGTCGGGTTGCGTTGATGAGATGGATCGCTCGTGAACAATTTCCGCAGATCTTTATCATAAATGCTTGGGTATTCGAGTCCGTAATGGAGGCGTTTTCGATCATAGTGAGTTCGCAAAGTTCGGCGGATCCTTGACAGGGAGTCAACGGTTTTTCGGCTCCTTTCCAGCGGCTTTTGGTTAACAACCGATTCGAGCATTTTTTCCACCGCCTTAATTTTTTTGATTGCCGGCCAATCCCGGTAGCGGTGCTTCCAGCGTGATCCGGGACGCAACCAGATGGCAAATGTTTCAGCAAAATCCTCCACCGGATGCGCCTGCGCGTACCACATCTCCAAGTGTAAAACAAACTCGCGGCTGGAGGGTTTCGGTTGATAATACTCGGGGTAGGGAGCCTTTGCGTCGCCAAAACACTTTCGGTACAGCCCGCGTCGGTGGAGCCGAAATGCCGTGTCGATTGCGTGGCCCGCTTCATGTCGAAGAATTTTCATACACCATTGATGGGTACCACCTTCAACTTCAAGCAGCTGTTTCCGCTCCAACCTCATCAGCCTCGGGTGGGCCAAGTAAAAGGGAATCGCAATTCCGGGGATGCCGTCTGGAGAGTACCAATCGTCGCTCAACCAATAATGTGGCCGAAATCGAATACCGCGTGCGAGCAGTTCTTCGTTAAGCTGTTCAAGACGGGATTCTAGCGGTGTGTTGCGTATTTTCAGCTTGAGATCGCAAAGCCGCATGTCCAATAATTCATCATCGGTTAATGTGTCGAGTTCAGGATTTTGGCGGGCCATCACACTGGGCATGGATTCGAATAATAGGTGTTGCGTGGGACGACGAACTGCCCACAGTCTATTTCAAGCGGCAGGGCTAGCACTGATCAAAATACTAGAACATCACTGGTGAAAACAAGGAGAACTCAATTTCATGGAAAAATCAACTTCCTGCATGGTGCTCACGGGAAAAGGACGTGGAGCAGTTGCGGTAGTTGGAGTGCGAGGCTCAAAAGCGACCCACTGCATCTCAAAGTGCTTCAAGGCTGCGAGTAACGTTCCATTTGAAGTGGGCCAGGTGCGATTCGGACACTGGCGTTCAGGGGAAGTCTCTGATTTTGCCACTGAATCCGTTGTCGTGACGCCAATCGCTGACCACGAGTATGAGATACATTGCCACGGTGGTTCCGCGGCGGTGAGCAGGATACTTGACGATCTGCAAGATCTCGGAGCAATGATCATCACCTCACCGAGCGACTACTTTGGACGCCCCCTGCTGATCGAGGAGGCTACAAGGGTTTTGACCGGATGCACAACAACTAACACCGCCGCCATTGCATTGTCTCAGATGCGGGGAGCAATGTTGGATTGGGCCAGTGAGTCAATCAACATGTGTGTGTCGGGTGAAAAGAGTCATCAGGCAATTCGCTCGCAGGCTGCCAAGATCTTGGAGTCCGAGCCGATTGGCCAAGCCATAACGTATCCGTTTCGAGTTGTCTTGTGTGGTGCCCCTAACGTTGGAAAAAGCAGTCTACTTAATTCAATTGTTGGTTACGATCGCAGCATCACGTTTGATGAGGCCGGAACAACCCGTGATGTGTTGCATGCGGAAACGGTCATTGACGGTTGGCCCGTGAAAATAACAGACACCGCTGGTATTCGTGATGATGCTGGAACCATTGAGAAAGCAGGGATTGAAAAGGCGCTCACAACCATCGCCGATGCTCAAATGGTCATTCACGTTTCGGATTCCCTGAGCGACGACCATTTTCTCAAGGAGCATTCCAAACTGCGAGAACGAGTGCTGGATGGCGTCACTTTGAAAAAATTGCTCAATAAATCAGATCAGATCAGACATGACTCAACGGTTGAATTGAAAGAATATGACTTTGTTACCAGTGCTATTGATGGAGAAGGAATCACGGATCTGATGAAAGGAATCGTCTCGCCAATTGCAAGCGTGATGCCCAAACTCGGATCCCCTATTCCCATCACGGAGCGCCAAGTTTTGCTGTTACAGCAGATTGCTGACTCCACAACTTCCTCAGGAATATCAGAGGGACTGAAACGGTTATTAAACGGTGAGCGCGAGACATAATTCTTGAAGGAAAGATACGCACAATCACAAGGTGTAAAGTAGATGAGAGCAATATTATTGTCGATCACAATGGTCGGTTTGGTCCAATCCATCAGTGCACAAGAGCCGAAAATGAAATCTGAATCGGATCATCAAATCTGGGCGATTGCCATTCATGGAGGTGCGGGTGGAGAGCCGTCGCGCTGGTCACCACAGAAGAGAGAGGCACGTGAAAAGGGACTGATGGATGCATTGAGTCTCGGTAAAAAACGTTTGGCGGAAGGAGCCAACGCACTGGAGGTTGTTGAAGCGGTTATTCGTAGACTTGAAGATGATGCTTCGTTCAACGCGGGGCGTGGCTCCGTGTTAACCAAAGCCGGTCATGCCGAGCTTGATGCATCGCTGATGAACGGACAAGACTTAAGTTGCGGTGCCGTTGCCGGTGTCAGAAATGTCAAAAACCCAATCTCGCTTGCGAGGCGAGTGATGAATGACACGCCGCACGTATTGTTAATGGGTGATGGCGCTGAAGAATTTGCAGAGCGATCAAAGGTCGAGCTCGTGGAGCCAAGCTATTTTTTCAGTCGAGTGCGTTTGGAAAAGCGCGCAAATCAAACTGGAAATGTTGCAAGTCTTCCCGTTGATAAACATCAGTCGTCGGACGAAAAACATTTTGGAACGGTCGGATGTGTAGTTCGCGATCGATCTGGCAACTTGGCCGCTGGAACCAGCACCGGCGGAACGTCCAAAAAACTGGAAGGTCGGGTTGGCGATTCTCCGATTGTCGGAGCTGGGACCTATGCCGATAACCGATATGCCGCCGTCTCGGGAACCGGGATCGGTGAAGAGTACATTCGCAACGCAGTCGCCTATGATGTGATTGCACGCATCAAGTACCGAAACGATACGTTGGCCGACGCGGTCTCAAGTAATCTTTCGGACCGACTTGAGGAGGGTACCGGAGGTTTGATCGCTGTCTCCCCATCCGGGGAGATCGTCATGCAGCACAATACACCGGGGATGAGTTGCGCGGCCGCAGATAATTCTGGAAGATTCGAGTGCTTTTTCTCGGTGCCTTAGCAATCTGCTTTCAGAAGATTCTCTATCCTCGTCATCATTAGGGTTCATTTGTTTGCTAATGGAATCGACACTGACCTATTCATGTTTCGAGGTGAGAGTCAAAACGCGTTTGCATTGATGCTGTTGAATGAGATGGTTTGATGTTTCCAAAAGGGGTGTGTCAGAGTCGCCTTCAGGTTGCAGGTTTTCATGACGTGTTTTGGAACTGTTTGAATCGAGACTAGTTGAATTCTTGACTTGTGATGTCGCGGGACTGGATTGAATGCTGATGCTCGCGATTAGGATGACTTGATTTAGAGCTTAATAACCGTAACGTGGAGTTGATGATGTGATTGAGAAATGGGATCGGTTACTCGCAATCTGTTTTTCCAGTGGGGGTCTTTGTCGATTGATCTTCACCTGGTTTGTCTTGTTAGCCTTGCTGTTAAACAGTGCTGAGGCGCAGGTGCAGGGTTCACGGGAGAGAACGGTCCTGCAGGACGCCACGGTGAGGCAAGCTCTGACGCGGGCTGTCAAGTTTTACCGTGACGAATTATCAAAACATGGTGGCTACGTTTATCAATATGCCGCCAATTCGAGCAAGCGAGAAGGAGAAGGAGCGGTTGGTTTAACAACCGGATGGGTAGAACCACCGGGCACACCTTTTGTCGGGCAGACGTACCTCAATGCCTATCGATTGTGTGGCGATCCAATTTTATTGGAAGCTGCGGTGGATGCGGCGAACGCGTTGATAATGGGGCAACTTGAGTCAGGGGGATGGGGTAATCAGATCGAGTTTGGTCACGATGATCGAAATCGTTACGCCTATCGAGTTGACGCTGGATTGAAAAAAGATCGCTCACAAAAAAAATCAAATGTCACGACGCTTGATGATAATAAATCGCAATCTGCCGCCAGTTTCTTGATGCATTTGGATCGTGAGTTAGCGTTTAAGAATGCCGCAGTTCATGAAGCGACGCTGTACGCGTTGAACTCCTTTATCAGCGTTCAATATTCAAATGGCGCTTGGCCGCAGCGTTATGACGGGTTTTCGGAGAGTGCACTTGCCAAAGCCGCCACACCGGCAAGTTTTCCTGAGACGTGGTCCAGGGTTCATCCTGGCAAGAAGTATGGTGCTTACTACACGCTCAATGACAATACCATTAGCGACATGATTCAGTTGATGCTGGGGGCTTGGGATATTTACCATGATCGAAAGTATCTCAGTGCAGCCAAAAGTGGCGGTGACTTTCTTATTCTGGCTCAACTGCCGACCCCGCAACCAGGATGGGCGCAGCAGTATGACGAGCAAATGAATCCTGCTTGGGCCCGCAGATTTGAGCCACCCGCGTTGACGGGCGGTGAGTCGCAAGCCGTCATGAAAACACTGCTGATGTTGTATCGTCGACTTGCAGCAAATGATGATGACGCTGATCGGTATTTGAGACCCTTGCAGCCGGCGTTGGATTACTACCGAGCGTCATTGAGGGAAGATGGGAAACTGGCCAGGTTTTACGAGCTAGAAACAAACCGGCCGCTTTATATGACGCGAAAGTACGAGCTGACCTATCGAGATGATGACCTGCCGACGCACTATTCATTTGTGGTTTCTTCGAAGCTGGAACGGCTGCAGGCTGAACTCGATGAGGTTCAGATAACGCCCAAAGAGCGTCTATGGAAACCCACTGCCTTGCAGCCCTCAGTGAGGACTGATCGACTTGAGCATGAAGTCAGGAAGGTCCTCGCAAAGATGGATGAGCGTGGTGCATGGGTGGAGTCTGGAAAACTGAAGTATCATGGACAGGATGATAAGACCACGATGGTGATCAGGAGTACGACATTCTGTCATCATCTGCTTGTATTGGCCGGTTGGTTGGGTGGAACGATTTAAAACAGTGGTGGGGACACGTACTTTCAGGCGTTTGCTAAGGTGTTGTGTCTGGGACCGGTATTGGATCAGGCTGGTCGACGCATGAAGTTTCTCGATCATGATTCCAGAAACTAGCCTGATAGCCAAAAATCTGGCCTGATTTTACTGACAGTCTTACGTTATATCTTTCATGTTCAGAATGAATCCTACCTATGCACGGAGATATTCTACCCATGCACGGAGATGATGAGGGATGAATTCAGATGCAGTTTTCCCGAACGCAGTGGATTGCATGCCGGTAAATTTCTATACCGGATTGCACCCTACCCTTTGTTCGCTCGCCGACTTGTCAAGTAAGTGTGATTTGAGGACGCAAAGACGAAGTGGTCCTGGTGGACAGCATCGAAATAAAACGAGCAGTGGTGTTTTTCTGTTGCACTCACCTACTGGTGTCACGGCGGAGGCAACGGAGAGGCGAAGTCAGGCTGATAATCGAAGGGTAGCTCTTGCCCGAATGCGTCTGAAGTTGGCGGTGGAGGTTCGGACTGAATCTGCGCTGCACGCGAAAGTGTCGCCCGAAGAAGAAGCTGCTAGAAAGAACTTGGTCGCTCGCAAACTACGTGTGTCAACCACCAATGAAGACTTCGCACCGTTGTTGGCAATGTTGCTCAATGATCTTCATGCCGCCGGTGGGCAACCCAGTCTTCTTGGCAGGCAGTGGGCGATTGGAACCAGCTCCTTGGTGCGTTTTTTAAAAACTCACCCGCCTGCATTCTCTTTTGTCAATGCTGTGCGTGGTCATCACCGCCGACTGCCGCTACGCTAGGAATCAGCGATCGTGATGAATTGAGTAGGATTCTTTAACACTTGGGGCTGCGGAAGAGTCCCAATGATGTAGTATGCTCGTTAGACTGTTTTAGGATCATTGATGCAGCTTAAGATCTGACGATCGGAAGAAGATCAGAACAACCTTTCTCCCATTACATTTTCATGGAATCGATTTTGATGTTGAAGAAGCAATCACCTTCATATCAATGGATCTGCAAATCCTTGATTGGTTTGATCCTGCTAGCCACAATGATGATTTCTCAGGCGACCGCAGAAGAAATATTTATCGAAGCGGAGAGCTTTAATGAGCGTGGTGGTTGGAAGTTAGACACTCAGTTTATTCAGTCAATGGGATCCCCTTACCTTCTGGCCCATGGTCTGGGAGAGAAGGTCAAGGATGCCGTGACCGATATGAAGGTCACGAAGCCCGGTACGTATCGGGTTTGGGTCCGTACGTTTGACTGGGTGGCAAGGTGGAATGCATCTCCGTCACCCGGGCGTTTTCGAATATCCGTTGGAGGTAAATTGCTGGCGACCGAATTCGGCACAGTCGGAAAAACCTGGGGCTGGCAAGATGGTGGAACGGTAACGCTGGGTTCCGGTGAGACTCAGCTGCGACTGATGGATCAAACCGGCTTCAACGGGCGATGTGATTGTATCTACCTGACCTCGGACTTGGAGGGTGCGCCCCCATCGGCAAATGAGGTTCTTTCCAACTGGCGTCGACGCCAGCTGCACCTTCCGGACACGCCTCAGGTCAAGGGTCCGTATGATTTGGTTGTGGTGGGTGGTGGTTATGCGGGGATGGGTTCGGCAATCTCCGCAGCTCGCATGGGTTGCCGTGTGGCATTGGTACAGGATCGTCCCGTTTTAGGCGGCAACGGATCAAGCGAAGTTCGTGTTTGGGCCAAGGGAAACATTCGACGCGGCAAGTTTCCACGAATTGGCGAAATCATTGAAGAGTTCGCGGACAAGGCAAAGAAATCACCTGGTCAATACGAGGAATTTGGTGATGACCTGAAGGAGCAAATCGTTCGCGCCGAGCCGAATATAGACTTGATGCTGAATCATCATGGTTTCGCCGTCGAGAAAGAAGGCAGCCGGATCACGGCGGTTAGAGCGATCGACACAAGGTCGGGTTCAGAAGTCAAAATTATCGGCAATTATTTTGCCGATTGCACCGGTCACGCCTGGATCGGAACTTGGGCCGATGCCGATCGCGAGATGACACCCGTTGGGCGGATGGGTATGAGTAACATGTGGGCTTGGGATGAACAGGATAAACCGATTGCTTTTCCAGAGACGCCATGGGCACTTCAGCTCAACATGGAGGACTTTCCGTATCCTCGAGATCATCATGGCCAATGGTTTTGGGAGAGTGGATTTGATAAGGATCCACTGAGCGATGCAGAGGGAATTCGTGACTGGAATCTGAGAGCGGTCTTTGGGGCGTTCAACGCGATGAAAAACGGTGATGGTGCGGTGGATCACCAGACAGCTTTCCTGACATGGATTGCATACATTGGAGGACCTCGCGAGAGTCGCCGTTTAACGGGTGATGTGGTGCTAACCGAGGAGGACGTTGTTTCCAAGCGTGATTTTTCAGATGGTTTTGTGCCCAGCACTTGGTCGATTGATCTGCACTATCCAAAACAACAATATGCCAAGAAGTTTCCTGACAACCCGTTTATTTCAATAGCGCAACACGGAAAAGGTGTCGACCGAAGTTATGGTTATCCTGTGCCCTATCGTTGTTTCTACAGTCGTAATGTTGACAATTTATTCATGGCTGGAAGATGCATCAGTGTTACCCATGAAGCACTTGGTACGACGCGGGTGATGAAGACTTGCGGAATGATGGGTGAGGTGGTTGGAAAAGCCGCGTCAATCTGCACGCTGAATCAATGCACCCCGCGTGATGTCTACAACCAGCATCTGCCTGAGTTAATTGAGTTGATTCAGTTGCCAGGTAAAGCTCGTCGAAGCACACCTTCTGCTGAGATTGTCATTCCGAGTGACGCGCTGCCCCTGGCGGGTCCCCTGGGCCCTCCGACGGGAATGTTGATTTCCGACCTAAAGGGTATCGTGGTTGATGACGACCAGGCGGTTCTGAAGGGTAATTGGATTGTTGGAAACGGGCTGAAAAATTATGTTCGTTATGGATATCGTTACGCCGGTCCCACGAGTGGTGCTTCAGCCACTTTCACAATTGCTGCTGAAAAGGCCGGGCGGTATTCACTTCAATTATTCAGCCAGGCTCACCCCAATCGTTCAACAAAAACGCTCGTCAAGATTGTCGCAGCTGGCAAGACAGTCACCCATACGATTAATCAGCGAACACCTTCCAAGGATGACATCTGTAAGGTGACGGACTTGGAGTTAGGTATGAACGAAACCATTCTGGTAACAGTTGAGACGCAAGGTGCTGACGGCAATGTGCATCTTGATGCAGTACGGCTTTTGGAACTGCCGTGATCGACTCAGTGGCACCGAGAAAAATCAGACAATCGGTCTCCAACCTGCGACTCTACGTGGTGCATCTGCTCCGCGTCGTCATGGTGGCCTACTTGCTATTCTCCGTGGCACGTCCTGACACAGCACCCCGTGATGGCTTGGCGACACCGGATTTGAATGTGCTCATTGAGATGGGTCATGAACTTGATCCCGCGTGGTCGTTGAGTGATCGAGACGCCAAGAGCGGATTGTGGAAGGTGAAGGATCAAATCGGATCACCTGTCGGATGGGTTGCGCGAAGTTTCCCTGCTGCGGAAGGGATCATTGGTTATCGTGGACCGACGGAAGTTTCTGTCTTGTTAGATCGCGATTTAAGAATCGTGTCGGTTCGTCTGCTGGGCAGTTCTGACACGGAGGAACATGTTGACGCAGTATCGCGCGACGAAACGTTTTTCCGCCAATTCGTGGGTTGGAATTGGATTGACGCACCGAAATCGATCTCAATAGATGGGGTCTCCGGCGCGACGCTCACATCTTTTGCTTTGACAGAAGGACTCATTCAACGCATGGGTGGGTCTGCCCCTTCATTGATTTTCTCGGCGGGACTCAACTTAGCCGATGCGCAGCGGTTCTATCCCCAAGCAACGCGTATTGATCCAGAAAGCGGTGGCGTTTTCGACGCGGATGCAAGTGAGGTCGGAAGATTGTTGCGTACAGGGCCACTTAGCGATGAGGTGATCGGCTATCAGGGACCGACTGAGTTGTTGTTGCAATTGAATGATCGGAATGAAATCGAATCACTTCAACTGCGGGGATCTTTTGATAACGAACCTTACGTTGATTACGTGCGCACTGAATATGGTTTCTGGAAGATTTTCAAGGGAATGAGTCTGCAACAACTTTCAAAATTTGATCCGGTTGCTGCTGGTGTGGAGGGTGTTTCAGGCGCAACCATGACGAGTCAGGCTGTTGCGGAAACACTCGTTGCGGCTGCGAAAGAACATCAGAAGCTCGCAACCAAACCATTGAATGATCAGCGACAAAACAAAGGTGCGGTTCGTTGGCGGTGGTTGGAACTAGCCAGCTTTGTGGTGGTGATGATGGCTGCTGTGGTGCAATTCGGAGGTGTTCGTCAAATCAAGCGAATACGATGGATCTGGCTGATACTCGTGGTTGTTGTGATTGGGTTTTGGACGGGGCATTTCGTTTCCATCTCGCTGATTGCCGGCTGGTCTGCCGAGGGAGTGGCTTGGAGGGTCGCCCCGGGCTTAGCGCTTGTTGCTGCTGCGGCGTTTCTGTTTCCTATGCTGACGAAGCAAAATCTCTATTGCAACCATCTTTGCCCGCATGGTGCAGTTCAGCAGCTGGTGAAGCCATCGGGACACTCACCGCGTCGACGTCGACTTAACGCAACGGTCGCAAATTGGTTTCGGCAGGTCCCGGGTATTGTTCTTGTCTGCGCATACGTCGCGATTGTTCTGCGCCCCTCGATTGAATTATCGAACTGGGAGCCATTTCATGCATACCTTTTCAGAATTGCCTCTTGGTCATCCTTGGTTTTTGCAGGATTGAGCTTGCTGGTTGCCGCGATACTTCCCATGGCCTATTGTCGATTTGGTTGCCCAACCGGCAGGCTGTTGGATTACTTGAGATTCAATGCACGCAGTGGTTCGCTGAAGAGGGCTGACCTTGTGGTGCTCGTGCTCGTATTATTTGCGACAATCGCCAAATTGGTTGATTGACGTGTTTGTGTTGGGGTGATCTGACCTCCAAGGCATTAAAGATCGGGTGTTGCCCAAAGCCCCCGCGGCGACGCGTCATCCACTTAGTGGTTAGGCGATCTGTGGATTTTTTCGGAACTGGTAGTAGGCCCAGCTGTGAGCAGGTGCGAGAAACAAGCCCATACCCGCTGCGTATCCAATCAGGACACCATCGGTTCCATAGAGATAACCACCAATCCAGACAGCCAAGCCGGTTGGAATTGATCCAATAAGCGATGCTATCAGTAATGGCTTGGCTTTCATCGCCAACACATAAAATCCTTGCACCGCAGCGATGTGGTTAGCGAGACCACCGATACCCAATAGCGCGACTTGAAACGGTGTAATGAATCGTTCTTCAAGGCCTCTCCCTAATATTGGCAGGGTGGACACGAACAGGGTAAGTGCCGAAAAGCCAAGAAGAAGTAAGCAGGTTGAGATAATCGCAGTGCGTCTCCAGACTGTTCCCGCGAGTTCTCGGTTTCCCGAACCATGATGCGCGGCAACCATGGGGTATTTCGTCTGGACCCATGCAAGGGACAGCATTTGGATGGCGGTGGTGACACTGAGTGTCATTCCCAAGGGTGCAGCTTCTTTGTCACTGTGGAATTTGCAGATAATGATTGTGAAAAATTGAGTAGCAAAGTGAAATGATGCGCTGATGAGCGCAACCCGCCATTGCACGGGAACCACCTCTCTCATCCAAACAAAACGCGATGATACTTGTTTGATCTCATACATTTTTTTGAAGAAATCACGTTTGGTGACTAGCACGACGTAGATCGAAATCACGCTTTGGATCAACGACGCAAACATTAACGCCCATAGTTTCAAACCAGAAGTCAGGGCTAACCAGACAGCGAGAGATCCAAGAATCATCTGAATCAAGCGATACCGATAAATGAGATCGCGGTAGCCCGCACCCTCAAGGATTGAAAGAGCTGGGGCAAAGGCAATTGCGATCGCAGCGACGGGGACGGTTGCAACCAGTGGCCAACGCCATGTCGTCTCAGAGTCAGCTAGGGTGAACCAACCAAAAAGCAAAGCAACAAGGGTGTAGATGAAGGCCGCGGACCCGAACCAACGAAATGATGATCGGATCAAGTCGCGCATTCGGGCAGTGGCTTGGAGCCAATCAGGGTCCAAGTCAAGCGGGGTATCGGATTCGATTGCCTTGACTTCTGCTTGTTTAATTGCTGCAGAGGCGTGCCCGCTTTGGCTAACGAGCACATTGAGTAGGCCAAGTTCAAAGTACGCTTGGATCCCGACGATTCCAACGATGGTGTAGTAGATGCCTTGCTCAGCTAACTCCAGCGAATTAATCAGAAAAATGATCGTGATGGGACCAGAAATGGCCTGCCAGCCTCGCGTGATTAAAGCATATGCGAGCGAGCGATCCCATTGCAGACGATCAAGGAGGTTAGCCAACATGAAGTATCAGTCTTCCGATCATCGTTGTCTCGAACCGAGGGGGTCTGGTTATGGACGTTGTGTCGAGTTGAGAGAGTGGGTTATTGTGTTTTTGGTTCACTCGATCTTCGCATACTGAAGACTTGTCGTCGAATACGAACGGCCTTTCTAGCCAGCCGGTAAAACGAATACCACGGCAATTTGCCGATCTTTGCTTTGTGCCCGGCTTCGAATTGCCCTGATCGATTACCTGCAAACAAAATTGCATCGAGACTCGCGATCAATGCTGCGAGCCATAGAAGCAATGAATTGGGGTGTTTTTGCAGGGCAATTTTTAGCATTTCCATTGCCGCAGTTGGATTGCCGGATTTCAAGGCCAAGTTGATCCAGAAAATCCGACGATTCCAATCGTCCTTTTTGGGTGGAGGGATCTTGGCATCGACCGCAGTGAGTTGATCCAAACCAATTCTTTCTCGCTGCTCATCAAGAATTTTCTGTCCTTGTTGTCGTTGCTCGATATTCACCGTCCAGTTCGCAGAAGTTGCATGAACACGATAATAAAGGTGAGTCTCACTCAGGTTTCGTAACTCGCCAACTTCTGCCAGTCGCAGCCATAATGAGTAATCTTCGGCGCAAGGGAATCTTTCATCGTAACCACCCGCCTGCAAAACCGCTGCTTTGCGGACAGTTACACAAGATTGGAAAAACGCATTCGCCTGACCATGAAGATGCCTTTGATGAATTTCGTGATGTGAGAGTGGATGAGGGATGGGACCAATCGCTCGACGATGACCTGTTATCGCATAACCTTGTCCGCCAACAGCGACACAGGAACGATGATCAAGTAAGTGATGGACTTGGTCTTCAATCCAGTTTGGTGGTGCAAGATCGTCCGCGTCAATCCAAGAAATGAGGTCAGTCTTGGCAAGAGCTAGCAAGTGGTTTCGAGTTGCCGCCCGACCCTGATTGGTTTGCGAGTGAGACGAAAGCTGTTCATGTTGTTCCGCAAAAGCGTTCGCTATCTGCAGTGTTGAATCACTTGAACCATCGTCCAGGACAATGATGGAGATCTGACCACGATAGCTCTGTGCCAAAACGCTATGAATCGTATCTGGCAAATAAGAGGCAAGGTTATAAGCAGGAATCACAACGGTGACGGGCGGTAACTGATGCGTTTTGTGGTTGTCCGTCACGCCTTTCGTTTCCCTTCGTCAGTACAGATAGTTTTGGTCGCCAAGTTGGTACTAAATCGCTTCAGCGAATTACTCATTAAAAAACGTTATTGGCATTTCGCCCAGTTTTTCTTTCACGATCTCAATACCAGCATGATCATTGCTCGGTATCCAGAGCACTGGCAACGTTGTTTTTTGTTTCGATAGCAGGACGGCACGGTAGTTCAAAGGTTGAAGCACATTGGCACAATGCATCGCCTCGCAAATACCGTGAACCTCAATCAGCATTCTAGGCCGTGTTTGAGCGATCAATTGGCGACCACCCTCCAAGATGGCTCCCTCGGCTCCCTCCGCGTCAATCTTGATGAATCGCGGCGGGCCGAAATCCATTTTTGCCTTGTCAAGCGTGACGGCTTGGACGGAGGTGGTTTGAAATGCCCCGTATTGATCCCGCGCTGCTGGCGTATCCACACCACCGTACACGTCAAGAAAGGCCATTGAGTCATCGCCCTCATCCGATGCAAAATTTAAGGTGAGAGGGCCATTTTCTCCGGCCACCGCAAGGTGATGCACTGTCACGTGATCGAGTTTCGAGCGATGCGTTGCTTGTTCGATTCTAGCTGCATGTGCCTCGACTGGCTCAAAGGTATGTACCCTCCCCTGATGAGCCAGCTTGGCTAGCGCGAGCGTGTAGTACCCATAGTGTCCACCGATATCGAAGCAGCAGTCGTCGGGTGAAATAAGTGCTTCTAAGAATCCAACGATTTCTTTCTCATATTCGCCTGCGCAGATGCTTTGGGCGATTGGCGTATTCTTTGGCAAGATGGCGGATGTCCCCGTGGCTGGGCCATTAAGTATCTGATGCCAGTCAAAGATCAGAGGAGGTTCAGGGGCCGTCAGGGCTTTTCGGGCAGTTCGTGCAATGGGCCTGAGTATCGTGAGGCAAGCCGATTGTATGTGTCTTTTCATGGAAATCATCAGGTCGTGTGAGTGGTGGATTCTTGAGATAAAAATCCACGCCTTGCCGATTCACTGCCATGCCCATCTTGGAGGATGTTTCTGGCCGCTGTATTTCTGGCCGCTGTGTTCAGTTGTTCGAAGGGTTGATATTTCGAAATGATCTTCGTGGTGTCTTGATCAATTTGGGAGTGTGCTTGGCGCCAGTTTAATCATTCAAGGGTCTTCTTAACTAAAATGCTTGAGAGCTTTTTGATCTGGATGAACTTAGGCCAGTCCCCAGCGGCGTCGAAGGGTCCACTCGGTTGACATTGCGACGAAAAATATTGTGAAGAGAATCCAGCCGCTCAATGGGTCATCACCGAGACGATGCGATCTGACAATTGTGGTTTCTGAGTTCTGTCGTTGTTGTTTGATCTGATCAATCAGATCATTGATCTGGTCGGGTCGATAGACGCCACCACCGTAGGGCGCCGTGAGGTTAGCTAATTGCGCAAGATAATCAGGATCTGCAGCGGGTCGGCTAAGTTCTTTGCTGTTTGCGACTACTTCGAATGCAATCTTTGTCGATTTGACAGGATTGGTATCTGATGTTGATGACGCAGTTAATTGGTAGATGCCTGGCTGAAGATTCTCGAGTGAGCCTTTGAGGATCATTTGACCCTGTTTCATTTCTGGAACGGTCAATAAGGTTTGTTTGTCTTGGTCGGGACCGGACAATGTAAGGTTCACTGAATCGCCAAAACTTTGATTTGTGGGGTCTGAGGTGGTCAAGCGAAACTCTGAAGAGCGATCCACGGCAAAACGTCGAGATTCTAATTCAATCATTAGCTCGTCGTCGTTGAAGTTGTCACGCGATAGAAGCCAAAGCATGGTTTGTCGCCAGAACTTCCGGTGAATCTCGCTCTTGCCAGCACGCCACCAACGCCAGGTGGAATCAAAAGCGACTGATGCAACGCGGCCGTTGCCGTACTCACCAATGACCATTAAGGGAACTTGGTTAGGCGTCTCTAGCAAAGTGGTGACTCCCGGTCTCGCCTTGGCAGAGCTCCAGATATTTGCCCCCAGCAGCTGGGGTAGCTGTTGCCATCGTTCCGATATTTCTTGACCACCGAGGTCCGTAATCGGATGCAGTTGACTGAGTTCAATCGATACAGGATCGTTGAGATGCAAGGATTTATTCAACGTCTCATTGAATGATTGAAGTGGGCCAGTGTCGGAGATGCCTTGACGTAATTGTACCGGTAGGATGTTCGCAAATTGCGTCGTTCCATAGCCACCTGATTCGTAAGCATTCAGACCGCCAAGGGTGAGTAGGCCAGCACCATCCGCAATGTTTTTTTCCAGCTGTTCGATTTGTTGCTGACCAAGAGCTGAGGAGTGAAGGTCACCCAAAATGTAGATGTCATATTTTCCCGCGATGAATTCAGATTGAAGTTCGACGGGCCAAGATGATTTTGAATCAATGGGAATCCATTGAAATTGCAAATCAAGATCGGGGAAACGTCTTAACGCTCTTCGCAGAAACGTCTGTTCGAGACTGGCGGCACCTTCAAGGTAAAGGATCCTACCTCCACCATCACGAACATCAACAAAGGTTCTTTGGATGTTATTGGAAGTGATGAGTTCGTCGGGCGTGGCGGTCGCTTCAACCTTGAGCTGGTAGCTCCCTGCTTGTGGTGTGAGAAGGGGAAGTGTCACGCCGATAACATCAGAAGCAGTTGATGGAACGACGTTTCGCGTAGCAAAGACCTTTTCGTTTCCCTGTTGATCAATCCAAGAAATTTGGAGCGGGATTTCAATCCCGGAGAGACTGCGGGTGGCAACCTGAAAGCTAACGGAGGCTTCGTTGCCTGCAAAAAGCTGGAGCGACTCTGGCATCGCTTCGATGGCAATATCACGCGGTGGCCCATTGTTCGGAGTGCGTCCGATCGGGATCGTCCACAGAGGAACTCCCAATCCTCGCAATGTCTCCGTAACGCGTTGATTCTCTTGATTCTTGTTAATGGCGGTCTGAGTTCCATCACCGATTAGAATCACACCGGCAAGTGGTTGACCCCGGCTGGCTTGGAAGGCACTGAGTGTCGCCTTAGGGATGTTGGTAAGTTGCCCCAAGGATTTCTGCTGATTGAGTGAATCAATACTTGGCTCAGGAAGTTTCTTGGTCTCATCCCCGTAGGCGAGAAGCTGCAGTTTGAGATTTTGGCTTGTTGGTTCGATCTGGGTGGCAAGTGTTTGCCAGATTTTCCGTTGGCTTTCCCAGCGCGTTTGGCCCTGCCCGTCTGGAAGCGTCATGCTTTGTGACACGTCAACGGCAACGATTAACGAGGCGTCAGTCAGTTCATCCTCAGTTTTGACAATGGTTGGCCGGAAAAGTGAAAGCAGTAAGATGAGGGATGCCAAGAGTCGCAGTCGAATCAGCCATTTTCGCCGAAGCTTATTTTCAATTGGAGGAGTAAATCGCAGAATCGCCGCGATAATCATCGCCGAAATGGCAAATGCTGCCATTGGCGATCCATATATCGGCTCGATTACGATTGAGTTCATCTAAAGTGTCAGTCAATTAAGCCGAGTCGTTGAAGAATGGTTACTTTTTCGATCTCTTACGTGACAGCGGATCAACTTTTGGAGATGCCACGATATCGATTAATTTGATGCTTTGTCATCAATCATGGATTTTGGTGTCTCAAGTGTGCCATGTAATGCTATCAGTGCACCCAAGGGTGGGTCCAATCATGAGCGGAACCGACCTCATTCGAGCAGAACACCGAATTGACGCTCTGTTTCACTTCTTAGGTGTGACTCACTTGGGAGTTGTTCTGATGGTTTGGGGGTGAGATGCCTGCAGGTCCGAGGGCAAATGAGTGGTTCTGGGACCTAATCGATGGTTTTACCGATGATGATGGTGGTCTGATAGATCGAATGTGCGTAAGTTGACCTCAGGCGTCGCTTGAAAATAATTGAACCGCAGATCGGGTGAAATGAAAAAAGTCAGTTTGTTTACCGACGGTGCATGCAGTGGGAACCCAGGGCCGGGAGGTTGGGCATTTATCTTGCGTTGTCAGCGCACTGAGAAAGAGCTGGAAAGGAGTGATGGGGTGCCCGAAACCACCAACAATCAAATGGAATTGATGGCGGTCATTCGAGGGCTTGAAGCTTTGAAGGAGCCCTGCGAGGTCACCTTATTTGCGGATAGCAGCTACGTTTTGCAGGGAATGCAAACGTGGATGTCTGGATGGAAGACGCGGGGTTGGAAACGGAAAGATGGTTCAAAATTAGTGCCGGTGAAAAATGTTGATTTGTGGAAACAGCTCGACTTAGCGATGCAGACTCATCAAATTCAATTTGAACATGTCAAAGGGCATTCTGGGCATCTTGAGAATGAGCGATGCGATGAGCTTGCGGTGACTGCCTACCAGAAGTACCTGAAAAAGACATGAAAGCTGTTTTGGGGGCAAATTATGGTGTATTGAGAGCTTAGTCGCGTCGCGTTGAAGGCGAAAAAACGCTAGAATTTGCAGCTGTCTTGGCGTTTTGTGACGCCGACCCAATGCTCTCGAAAACTAGTTCGCAGGTCCACATGAGCGACGCTCCTAATCCGGATTCGACCGAAAGCCCACGCCCGGCCTCGGTGGCAAAAGCTGCTAATTCCGAATACACCGAAAAAGACCTGCAGCACCTATCGGACCTGGAGCACGTTCGCGAGCGTCCGGGGATGTATATCGGCGATACAGCCGTTCGGGGTTTGCACCACTTGGTCTACGAAGTCGTCGACAATTCGATTGACGAGGCCATGGCGGAATTCGCGAAAATGGTGTCGGTAACGGTTCACAACGATGGCAGCGTTACCGTTGAAGACGATGGGCGTGGTATTCCCGTGACCCGTCATGAACAGCTCTCGGAAGAATATGATCGCGAGGTCAGCACGCTTGAAGGCGTCATGACCGTCCTGAAATTTGGTGGCAAATTCGAAAAAGGAGCCTACCAAACTTCGGGTGGTTTGCATGGTGTTGGCGTAACGGTTGTCAACTTCTTGAGCCAATGGGCGGAAGTTGAGGTGAGTCGTGATGGTTTTACATGGACTCAGGAGTACGAGCGTGGGGTGCCAACGGGTTCCGTCATGAAAGGACGGGCGACCAAAAAGAAAGGAACCAAAACGACCTTCAAGGCTGATGGTCAAATCTTCAGCGTAACAAAATACAACTTCGATACCCTGTACAAGCGTTTGCAGGAATTAGCGTTTCTCAACAGCGGTGTTCACATCAAATTTCATGATGAACGCAATGGCGAGGGCGGAGATTTTCAATACGAACGTGGCCTTGTCGAATTTGTCGAGCACCTGAATCGGGCCAGTGACATACTTCACTCTGATGTCATTCGTATCGTTGGTGAAAAGGATGGAGCGCAGTATGAAATCGCGATGCAATACAGCACCGAATTTACCGAAAATGTGCAGTCCTACGTTAATAACATTCACACGATTGAAGGTGGAACGCATGTATCGGGTTTTCGTAGTGGTTTGACTCGGACACTGAACAATTACGGGAAAAGAGAGAACTTGTTCAAAGGAGTCGCTCCCGGTGGTGATGACTTCCGAGAAGGGATTACCGCTGTGATCAGCGTGCGTGTGCCGCACCCGCAGTTTGAGGGGCAAACAAAAACAAAGCTTGGTAACAGTGAAATTGATGGAATCATCGGCGCTGCTGTTGGAGAACAGTTAAGCAAATATTTTGAAGAAAACCCCAGAGTTGCTCAAACAATTGTTCGCAAAGGTCTCTTGGCGGCTGAAGCACGAGAAGCCGCACGCAAAGCCAAAGACCTACTTCGGAAACGCAAGGATGCGCTGGGCGGTGGTGGGCTGCCAGGAAAACTTCGGGACTGCATTAGCAAAAATCGCGAAGAGTGCGAACTGTACCTGGTCGAAGGTGACTCGGCTGGTGGTTCAGCCGAAGGCGGTCGATTGCGAGAGTATCAAGCGATTCTGCCACTTCGCGGTAAGATCATTAACGCTTACAAGAGTCGCGAGGCAAAGGTTCTTGAAAACCAAGAAGTTCAAGCAATGATTCAAGCGATCGGTACCGGAATTGGTGCTGATCAGGATCTGACCAAGCGTCGGTACGAGAAGGTCATCATCATGACTGATGCTGATGTTGACGGTAGTCATATCCGAACGCTGCTTCTGTGTTTCTTCTATCGTCAGATGTATGAGTTGGTCGCTCGTGGGCATGTTTATGTTGCGCAGCCTCCATTGTTCCGAGTTCAGCAGGGAAAGAAACGCTACTACATCCAGTCTGACGGCGAGATGAAAAGTCAGTTGCTTGATCGCGGACTTTCCGATTCGCGTTTTGAAGCAGAGGATGGACGTCAGGTTGAGGGCGAAGAAATGAAAATGCTTTGCACAACGCTGGCCTCGATGGAAGATTCGATTCTTGCTTTGGAGCAGCGAGGGTTTAGCCTTCGCGCGCACGCGATGCGTTTGGATCCCGTTTCGAACAAACTGCCGACTTTGCTTTTGACCCACGGCAACGAAGAGCACTGGTTCAATAGCCAAGACGAGGTAGACAAGTACCTCAACGAAAACAATCTCGTTTTGGATGTGGAACAGGAGGAGGATGACGACCAAGGCGATCTCGACAATGAGACCACACCGGAAGAATCGCAAGAGCCGGTGGAGGCACCGAAACCAACCGCTCACTTGGCAGAAGTGCATGAGGTGAGAACGATTAACAGCGGGCTGAAGGACATTGCCGAGCTTAATTTTGGGATTGATGACCTGATTCCTGTCGATCGCACCGGTTCAACTGCTCCTCGGTTCGAACTGATTCGAGGTGAGGATGTTCGTCGACCTATGGAAGACTTGCGAACACTTTTACCTGAAGTCAGAAGTGCGGGTGAGAAAGGTCTTCAGGTGACTCGCTTTAAAGGATTGGGCGAAATGAACGCTGAGGAATTACGTGAAACCACCCTCGATCCAGCCAACCGAACATTGCTGAAAGTTGGCCTGACTGATGCGGGAGCGGCCGATGAGATGTTTCGTCTGTTGATGGGTGATAAGGTAGAACCACGTCGCGAATTTATTGAAAAGCACGCCTTGGACGTTCGAAATTTAGACGTCTAAAATTGATAGAACCATCGGCTGTTCCTCTTTAGCCAACGTGCTTCGCACAGAATGTTTCTCTCTGATTGCATACTGACATTCGGACTCGTCGGATGCCACGGGGGGGATGCCACGGGGAGGATGCCATCGTCTCAGGATGTCTCCAGTGCTCTAACGCAATCTCAAGTTTGAAAGAGATCTTTCAATGAATCGATTGGTAGATTCTTTGAGTCCGTACTTACTGCAGCACAAGTCAAATCCCGTGGATTGGTATCCGTGGGGTACAGAGGCTTTTGAATTAGCCAGGGTAACGGATAAGCCAATCTTTCTGTCTGTTGGATATGCAGCCTGCCACTGGTGCCATGTCATGGAGCATGAAAGCTTTGAGAATCATGTGGTTGCCCAATACCTGAATGCCAACTTTGTGTCGGTCAAAGTTGATCGCGAGGAGCGTCCCGACGTTGATCAGTTGTACATGAACGCAGTGCAGGTGATGACGGGTCATGGTGGATGGCCGATGAGTGTCTTTTTGAATCACCAACTCGAGCCATTTTTTGCAGGAACCTATTGGCCGGTGAAGCCCCGTATGGGTTCTGCGACATTCCCCCAGGTCTTGGAGGCTATTTCGAATGCCTGGCAGAACCGTCGCAGCGAGGTGGAGCATCATGCAGAGCAAATGGCAGGCAGCCTTCGTCAAATCGTTAGCGAGCAAACCAGTCGTTCCAAGGACGGTTTGCCTGAGCAAGAGATTGTGATGGACGCGGTGAACCGGTTGTTGGGGATTCTCGATCAGCATCACGGGGGATTTGGTACTGCACCAAAATTCCCGCATGTCACAGATCTGCAATTCTTGCTTCAAGTAGGTGCCACTCGTGATGAACCGACTTGCATTGATGCTGTCGAAAATGCTTTGGATGGTATGGCGTCGGGTGGAATACGAGATCATCTTGGTGGTGGTTTTGCTCGCTACAGTGTTGACGCACAGTGGTTGGTACCACACTTTGAAAAAATGCTTTATGACAACGGTTTGTTGGCAGAGGTGTATCTGCAAGCCTTCCAGGTGACTAATCACCAACGTCATGCGGATGTCGCACGAGAGATTCTTCGCTACCTCTGCCGTGATTTAATCGACCCTGCTGGTGGCTTTCATTGCAGTGAAGACGCGGACAGCGAAGGTATTGAAGGAAAGTTTTATGTCTGGCATCCCACTGAGGTCTTGGAGGTTCTTGGTCAAGAACGCGGCACTCGATTTTGCCAGATCTACGATATTACCGACGCAGGAAATTTCGAAGGACAGAGTATTCCACGCCTAAAGAAGCCAGTTGCTCACTGGGCAAAAGATTTGGGTGTTTCTCATGAAAGTCTGCAAGAAAGTTTGGCAGCTGATCGCGAATTGATGCGACTGCATCGCGAGCAAAGAGTGCGTCCATCAAAAGATGACAAGGTGTTGGTAGCTTGGAATTCTCTTGCCATCAAGGCACTCGCCTTGGGCGGTGTCATTTTGGACGAGCCAGAATTCGTCGCTGCGGCGGAGACAGCGGCAGCATTCATCTTCGAGAAAATGAAAAGTGGGGATCAACGTTTATGTCACGTGTATCGAGCTGGTGAATCAAGTGGGACCGGGTATCTCGATGATTATGCATTCACTCTGGAGGCATGCTTGTCTTTGTTTGAAGCCAGCGGTGATCTAGTCTGGATTCATCGAGCGGATCAGATCGCTCAGATCATGCTTTCGCATTTCAAAGATGATGCTCGCGGAGGATTTTTCTACACTGCGGACGATGCGGAACAGCTAATCACACGAACCAAGGATTGGCATGATGGTAGTTTGGTGAGCGGTAACGCATCTGCAGCAAGAGGACTGCTTAAACTTAGTTGTTTGATGGGACGACAGGATTATCGAGACGCTGTGGAGAGTCTGCTGATAGCTGGTTCGGATATCCTTCGAGAACAGTCCCGTGCATCCGGTGCACTGTTGGCTGCCTTTGACCGTTACTGGAGCGATGGCGAACAGCTGGTGTTGGCGGTGAAAGATAAAGTAGCGTTATCCCGGCATCGAAGTCTGTATTTGAAGTGCTTTCGGCCAAACGCCACTTTATCGTGGGTGTTTGATTTGCATGATGAGTCAGTTGGTTCATCGGTAATCAAACTGAATGAAAATCGATCAACCCTCGATGGAGAGCCGACGTTATATGTTTGCTTGGACTACGTTTGCCAGCAGCCATTATTGGGAAGTGAACTCAAAGAGTGGCTTGAGCGGGTGAAGGATTTGTGAGAGACGCTGGTTTCCATCATCTTGCCATCCATCAAGCAGATAAGTTGGATCCGACATCCGTTCGATACGCAGACCAAGCTGGAAGAAGTGCCGCGATCAAGGCGAGCAAAATCACCAATGGAAGGATCCATATTTCATTACCGCTGGTGGTGAAGAAGCCAACTTGTACGCCGGTTTGATCTTCGATTTGACCCGAATAGGCGCTCACCGCAGCATGAGCCAAGATCCATCCAACCAGTGCACCGATGACAGCAACCAGCAAGCTTTCGTAGATGATGATGGTTGTTACGGTAACCCTTCGAGCACCAAGAGCCCGCATCACAGCGATGTCACGTTTGCGATCATTCATGGAATTGTAAATCGCAACAAGGATTCCAACGGCTGCAACAAAACACGTGATCAATGTGATAATAAGGATGGCATTTTTCAGCGGTCCAACAATCAAGGCCATCAGCTTATTGATTTCGCCCACCGGCGCCGCAGCTTGTGAGCGGATTCCTTCGTTGATAGTGTTTTGCAGGCCTGGCGCGAACATGATGTCGCCCGTTCTTATCAAGATAGAAGTCACTTCGCGTGCGGGTATAGAAAGCAGACGGTAGTCGTCTCTTTGAGCAAGTCTTTCACCCACATCTTCCGATGACTTAATGTCAGCTAATTCCTCATTGGACTGTGAAGTTTCATCCTCAAGAGGTTTAGCGTGACCATCCATCAGATAAAAACCCTCGAGATTTACGAAGGCTGCTCGGTCATTCGGAGTCCCGGTAGGATCCATGATGCCAACGATTGTGAAACCGAGATCATGTCCATGGCCGGTGGGATCACCGTGGGTAGGGAAAAACTCATCACCGATACCGACATTCATTTCTTTGGCAACACGCGAACCAACAACGGCTTCAAAATAGCTGTGTTGTTCTGAGAAATCCAGAAAAGCACGACCTTCGGAAAAGGTAAATTTTTGCTCCAGCGTTGGTCCATGTCGTAGTTTTTCAAAGAACAGTGGTGTTGTTCCTACAACCCTAAATTCCCCAAAGTAATCGCCGAGCGCCAAGGGAATCACGAACCCGTCCCCGATGAACGGCGCGTACCGTCCTCCTCTTTTCCCCAGTTCTGAATCCCCACCGAACCGCGAAACAATTGCTTGCCGTTCGGCTTCTGGCAAGAATTCCATGTATTCGGTGTAGGGTAAGTTTTCGATTGGCTGGCTGAGATAGAAAACACTGTTGAGCGTGAGTTGAAGCGGGCTTCCCTTTGGACCAACCACTAGGTTGTACCCAACGGATGCATTACGAGTAAAAGCTTCGTTAATCACACCATAAATCGACAGCACCAAGACCACCAAGCCAACACCGAGTGATAACGATAAGGTTGTCAGAATGCTGGAAAGTGAACGGTGGCAGAAGTTTCGCCAGGCGATTTGGATCAAGGTCATGGCATCGGGGGTGTTGATCGGAGCCGAACAAGAATGGATTAGGAGTGCTGAGTTTGCTTTGTATTGATCAGTTCAAGAATCGTTCGTTGATGAGCCAACTTGGTTGAGGTCTGACAATTTTTCAACACGCTGAAAACGGGAAGCAATTTGCAGGTCGTGTGTTACCATTAGCATCGCGACCTTTTCTTCTCGGCAAGTATCACAAATAAGGTTCAAGACGTTTTCTGCGCTGACGGGATCTACATTTGCCGTTGGCTCATCAGCCAAAAGGACTCGAGGGCTGCCAGCCAAGGAGCGTGCGATAGCAACTCTTTGCTGTTGCCCTACTGATAATTGGCTTGGTCGATAGTTTGCCCTTTCGGCAAGCCCCACGCGACTCAGCAGATCCCTTGCTCGATCGCCTTCAGCCTTACCGCTTCCAAACGTCATCCCCAGTCGAACGTTTTCAAGTGCCGTAAAAGCGGGCAGAAGATTAAAGGTTTGAAACACGTAGCCGATGGTACCGGCCCGAAAACGATCTCTTCCCTGTTCACTCAGACGTGTCAGGTTGGTTCCATTGATGCGGATGGATCCCTCATCCGGCGTCAGGAGACCGGCAATGAGATGCAAGAGTGTCGTTTTTCCTCCTCCGCTTTGACCAATCAGAGCGAGTTGTTCACCCTCTTCAATCGAAAGGTTAGGGATATCCAAGACCTTCAAGGATCCCCCATCGGGTTGGGAAAAGTTCTTCACTAAATTGGTTACTTGCAGCATCAACCTTACCTTCTTCTCATCGCTCGCTGGAGTCCGCGGTCCGTATCTCGTTTCTTCAATGATTCTCGTTTGTCATGAACTTTTTTGCCTTTTGCGAGTCCCATTACACATTTTGCAATTCCGCGTTCGTTGAAGTAGACCTTAAGCGGCACGAGGGTGAGACCTCGTTCGTGGGCTCTGCCCGCAAATTTTTCAAACTCACGGCGGTGAACAAGTAATTTGCGAGCCCGTCGTGGATCGTGATTCCACATTCCCGCATTCTTGTAGTGTGAGATATCGGCACCGATTAGCCACAGTTCATGATCTTTGACGCGAATGTAGGCCTCATCCAACGACAGCTTTCCCTCTCGCATCGATTTGACTTCGCTTCCCATCAGCATCATTCCACACTCCATCGATTCGATGATCTCGTATCGATGTCGAGCCTTGCGATTATCGGAGACGGAGGTGAATTTGGGACCAGCCTTGCCGCCCGATTTCCCGCTTTTCGATTTTGATTTCTTCTTTGACATGCTGTCTAGATTTTGAGTCCGTGGCAGCGATCAATGAGGCTATCGCTGTTGAAACGCTCGGCTAATTGCTGTTGGTCTCCTGAATGGCTCAGATAGACACATTGGGGATCTTGGAATTTGTGAGTGATTGCAACGAATTACCAACCCTCACGGAATCAATGGTTGAAGAGCACGCTCGCCCATTTGGCTGAAAGTCGCTGGTTGTTTCTTGGATTTGCTTTGATAATCGGATCACACTGTAACCCAGAGCTCAAGCTAACCTTGAGCTCAATCTAACCCAGAGCTCAAGCTAACCCGGAGCTCAATCTAACCTATGACTTAATCTAGTCGTATCACCTAATCACCAACAGTCATCTCAAACCGACTGACTGTGGTGATCTTGCTAAACACACGGATTAACGCCAACGCTGAATACTTGCCCCAAATCTTTCCCATTGCCTCAATTGAGAGGCAATGGCAAACCGGATGGATGTTCGTTCAAAAGTGTTTTGGCCTCCGGTGGGGTGTTGCGCCATGTTCTTGTTGGAATTTCCACTTACAATGCGGTTCTGAGACTGCTTCAGTTCGATCTTTTCACCAAATTCGGCCCATTCCATGGCATTTAGATTGCCCGTTGTTGCTCCACCGGAGATCCCAGAGGATACCGCTGTCAGCGGTTCCGGACGCCTTCCACAGTGGTTGCGGAGACCAATTCCGCGAAGCAACGCTAACCATATGACGCAGGAATTGTTGGATGAGCTGCGTTTGGAGACGGTTTGTGATAACGCCAAATGCCCAAACCGCATGGAATGTTACAGTCAGCAGACCGCGACATTCATGATTCTTGGTAATACATGCACCCGTCCATGTGGTTTTTGTGCGGTGCATCGTGGAAAGCCACCAGAACTTCCCGAACAGGATGAACCAGAGCGTCTCGCTGAGGCAGCGGCTCGCCTTGGTCTCAAGCATGTCGTGATCACCAGCGTGACTCGCGACGATTTACCTGATGGCGGTGCCGATCATTTCTATCAGTGTGTCGTGGCTGTGCGAGAACGCACTGGGGCAACCACGGAGGTGTTGACACCTGATTTTGTGCACTGCAAACCTGCACTGAAACGAGTCACCGACGCTCGTCCAGATGTGTTCAATCACAATATGGAAACGGTGCCCAGGTTGTACCGTCGTATCCGGGGACCCAAAAGCGATTATCGCTGGACGCTCGGGATGATGAGTCAAATCAAAACGTATGATTCATCCATTAAAACAAAAAGTGGGTTGATGCTAGGACTGGGTGAGGAACGCGGTGAATTGCTCGAGGCACTCGCCGATTTGCGGGACCATGACGTCGACTTCTTGACCCTCGGTCAATATCTTCAGCCCGGTGAGAAGTACCTGCCGGTGGTTCGATATGTCCCGCCAGAGGAATTTGATGAGCTGGGTGAAATTGCGAAACAGATGGGATTCAAGAAGGTCGCCAGTGGGCCGTTTGTGAGAAGCAGCTACCACGCGAGAGACATGGCGGAGACCGTTTGAGGGATTGCTGGGGTATTTGCTGTGCTGTTCACTGATCCTTCAACCTTCAATCGCAGCTCCAGCGAGGCTCCGAGACTTGGTGGTTTTCGGCGGAATCTCCAAACAATTGGAAGGTCGAGATTGATTTTTTTGCCTTTTAACCATGCTGGCCGGTTCGCTTGGCCTCTGAATACTCGATCTGGCTCACTACTCCTGGGTGATCGTCTTGGCAGCTCAAAAGAAAGCGAAGACCAAGTTGTCGATTTGGTTGTTGTTGGCTTGAAAAATCACGCTTGTCGCCGTTGCATTACAGTTGTTTTTCTCCTCAAGTTCAATGGAAACGCCCGTCGCAACAAAAAAAGGCGACGCCTTCATTAGAAAGCATCGCCTTGAATTTGGCTGTTGAACAACGTTCAAGCCTAGTCGAGGAAGCCGACAAGATCCTGACTACGGCTGGGTTGCTGCAATTTACGGACAGCTTTCGCCTCAATTTGACGAATTCGTTCCCGTGTCACTTTAAAAATGTGGCCAACTTCTTCAAGCGTGTAACTGTATCCATCACCCAGACCATATCGAAGCTTGATGATTTCTCTTTCACGATAGGAGAGTGATTTCAGCACATTGGTGATTCGATCACGAAGCATTTCCTGAGTTGCACCGATTTGAGGGCTTTCCGCCGTACCGTCTGGCAAGAGGTCACCGAACTGGCTGTCTTCGCTGTTACCCACGGGGCGATCCAGAGAAATCGGAAAGCGGCTCATTGTCAGGACACGACGAGCTTCTTCGACAGTGACATCAGCTCGACGAGCGGTTTCTTCGATGGTTGGCTCTCGACCCAATTCTTGTAACAGTTGTCTCGCGACGTTACGCACCCGACTCATGGTTTCAACCATGTGAACAGGGATACGAATGGTTCGACTCTGATCAGCAACAGCACGGGTGATGGCTTGTCGAATCCACCAAGTCGCGTAGGTGCAGAATTTGAAGCCACGACGATACTCAAACTTGTCGACCGCTCTCATCAAACCTGCATTTCCTTCTTGGATCAGATCCAAAAATGAAAGTCCGCGGTTCCGGTATTTTTTCGCGATGGAAACAACCAATCGTAGGTTTCCTTCACTCAGTTCCCGCTTGGCCTGCTGATATTCCGTGTAGACCGTCTTCAGCATTTTGACTCGGTTGCGAAGTGACGTTGGCGTTTCCTGACAAGCAGTCAGAATTTGTCGTCTCTCGTGCAAAAGTTGATCGCGAACTTCCCGGCCATGCTTCGTTCTTTTCTGATCAGCAATTTCTCGATCGATTTCTGCAAGCCGATAAGAGAACTTCTCGAGCAAATCAATTCGAGTTTCGATTCTTTGTGTTCGCAAGCCTAGTTCTTCGATCAAACGAACGGCGCGACGACGACGTCTTGCAAGCGATCGCCAAGCTTCCGCCCTTCTTCGCTGCGAAGCACTTTGGCTCATCGCGGTTTTCCAGTCGTGCCGGTTGCGACGCAGAAGTGTCTGGAGAGTTCGCAGGTTGTGTGGAAGACGACCAATGATCTGTTCTTTCTCCAGCCTGTCAGTCACTGAGACTTGAACTGTGCGATCAAATGGAAGTTGACCACGATAGACTTTCTTGAGCGTTTTGTACGCTTCCAGCAGTACGAAATGATTTTCTAACAACTTGGTGCGAAAACGACGCCGTGTTTCTTCGATGCGTTTAGCTAGCTCGATCTCTTGCTTTCGTGTCAGAAGCGGTATCTCGCCCATTTGAGTCAGATACATTCGGACCGGATCATCGGACCAGGTTTCGGTTTCTTCACCGGCGAGTAATTCGTCGGGACTGTCAAGTTGTACCTGACCATCGGCCTGTTCGGCCATCGCGACAGCAACGTTGTTGTCTTCGTTGTCGTCAACGGGCAGTTTGCGAAAACCACCAGTCATTGCTTCGGTGCTTTGGTCTGCGGCGGCTTCAAATTCGTCTAGTAAGGTGTCAAACAAGACGGGAACTCCTGCGGATACGGTTTGGGCTTTTAATTCGTCGGCTTGATGTCAGTGTAGTTAAGGCTTTCACGAGTTTCTTGAAATTGGTCGTTCAGCGGCTTAGTTGAGTGAATTCCCTTAACGGGAGCAGCTCAACTTGTGCTGGATTCGAAGGATCTCACAAGATGCTCGCGTGTTTCTCACGTGGTTACTACAAGTTCATCACACACATTCAGTTCAGGTTTGGCTCAAGCGGAAAGCCCGAATTGGGCAAAAGGTCTTTGGAAAACGGATAGGGCAAGGGTAATCGGTAGTGAGGGTCACGCATCCTGCGAAGTAAAAATGGTCCATTCTATTTTCAAGTTGTCTTGCAACGCTCAAGTTGATCGACTTGAAGGTAAGCGACCTGCACCAACAGGGACGTTCGTACAATCACCATTGTTTCTATGTCAAATACGTTCTCAAGACGTGTAACTAACTCTAGCACCCGATCGACTTAGACTCCGTGACCCACGTTGAATTGGAAAAACTTTACGTTTGGAGGGCAATTGCGTGTTACCGAAGCTTTTACGGTACCGTCCAAAACCATCCTGTCTTAACTTGGATCAGGTCGAACATCAGGAAGAGAGAATCCATGCATCAATCGATCCCTGAATGTTCGGCTGTCCCGAAATCAAATTTCGATTGCATGGAGGCGAACGTCACGATCGAACATCGATGTTTCACCCCAACTGAGTGACACCGCCTGCGAACCGTCGCAGGGAAACGAGCGTAACGAGAGAATCTCCCCCCGAAAACGTAAAACTCCGCATCAATTGGCCGCAGCATCCATGCAGCAATTCAGCAGGTCGTGACCACGCGAGGGGCGATGAAATTCCTTTCAGTCGCGATTACGAACAAATTAGTTCGCTATGACGCCGACTTAGTCCACTATGGTGGAGCGGCGAGTGGGGGCGGGTGGTGCTGAGTGCTTAGCCCTATTTTAGTTAGCTCCCTTCTCCGGTCTAGTCCGCTCTACTTTAAATCTTAACTATTTATGTACCTTCTACCCTGCCCAACTTGCCAAACTCAAATGTCGGTCGCCCCCTCCAAGGCTGGTGAGACACTCGTGTGTCAGGGGTGTCAGGGGGAGGTTTTGGTTCCAAAATTAGGTGATTTGCGGCAATTTCCTGCTGCTGTCTCCGACGAGTCTTCAGCGTCCAAAACAAGAAGTGTTGAAGAGACTTCAGCGTTTGCTCGTGCAGGCTTCCTCGTTGCTGGAATTGTTGCGACGGCCTGTCTTTTAGTTGCTAGCTATTGTGGACTTCGTTGGACATTGATGCCGGTCATTAATACCACCGAGCGACATATTGCGACTACTCGTGAAGATATGAGCTCTTTCTCCGCTGCGGAACTCATCAGGGCTTATGAGGAGATGGAGAAAACTTCGATCGATCTCATCCTCCCTTATCAATACAAAGAAATTGAGGTGCGGCGGTCAAAGTGGGCGAAGAATGCCGTCTATTCGGGTTCCGCTGGTTTATTCGCTGTTTTCGTCGCCTTCGCCATGGCACGTTTGGGACGAAAGAAAGCCTGAATTGCGTGTGGCCTTGGATAAGTCGAAAGGTCGGTTGGTCAAAACAGTTCCAAGCGGATTCAGACTTAGGAAGCTTGAGAAGATTCTGCTAACCCGATGATCCATTTTCGATTCGCTAACAGACTTCATGAGTGGACTGACGGTTTGTTGATGTGGCGCCGCGAAACCCATTTAGGCTCCAGGCGGTCCGGTTCGTTTTCTAGTCGGATCTTCTAAGTTGGTTTCGACATCTCGAGATGGGAAACGCTGAATCAGTTGCTCAGCGGTAGCAAATGGTTGTTTTGAGGTCTGACGATTTCTCGCCAGAGTGTTAGTTACGGTGGTTGAGAGTTGAAATTGCCTTGGGGTACTCATCGAAAAAACACGTGGAGTTGGTTGTTCCGTCAGGGTCAAATGCCTCCATTGCGATGCACCCTCGTGTCAGCAACCTATTCTCTTTGATCTCGACCCTCAGAATTCGCTGAAATGCTGATGCCGTGGACTCATTGCGTCGTCGTATTCCGCAAGACATACACAACGTCTTCGCAGGAACCGTCTACCTCGATCGGGTCATCGAGGTCATAGGCGAAACTGTAGGTCTCGATGGTGTCCCAGCACCCGCTGGAGCGGATGAGTCGATTCATTTGCGCCGATGTGTAACTGCGCAATACCAGTTCATCAAGAATTCGAAAGCTTCGGGTCGGTTGGTGAACATCAAATTGAATTCCAAAACGCTCGACTCGGTTTTTGGGGTCGCGCTCTTTTGTCCACATGTGGGTGTTGATTGCCAAATGGCCACGGCGCGCTGACCATGATTCTGTCTCGCTTGGTGGAACCTCTGATGGAGTGAGATGCACGCCGAGCAGATAAAGCCCACCGGGAATGATTGCCTGCCCCATGCATTTTAAATGTTCGCGTGCGGCTTGTTCGGTTCCCAAATGGCGAAAGCTGTTGATCGTGTTGAATCCGATATCAAATGATTTTTTGACCTCAAACTTTGACATGTCCGCCACGAAGGTGGTCGGTTTTAGGCCGCGGCGGCTTAGCCTTGCGTTACAGAATTCGATTGCTTTCTCGTTCAGGTCAAGACCGGCAACGTGAAAGTCACGTTTGGCTAAGGCGTGAATAAGACGTCCCGTTCCGCAAGCCGGTTCAAAGAAACGCTTGGGTTTTTGATCCAGATATCGCTCACCACATCCGAGAATGAATTGGATTTCCGCTGCGCAGTCAGCACCGAAAACCAAGTCATAGTACTTTGGATGGTCGTAGATCGATTCTTCTACGATTTCAAGCGACGGATTCACTGAGTTGTCTTGCTGGTTCAAGCGTTTCACTTCCTCGGGATTCATGATCTGAAAAGTGGGCAGTTTTTAACAAAGGCGCTTTGGGGTTGGGATCGTTTTGGAATGTAGAACACTTTCTGTTTTCATTCACTCTCAAGATCCCCTTGCCTCTCGAGCGGCGGATTCAGGAACATCGGATCAGAATTCCTCTTCAACAACCTTCGAGGAACCCTCGCAAAACGCGTTGGATTCAACAGCTTTTCCCGACGAGGAGGGGCGTTTTTTTGAAATAGGCGTTTTTCTATTGAAGCATCGAGTCTTGGGGTTTTGTGGCAGCTGGTTTCTTTGAAACCAAGATGGTTATCGCACCGGCTCAAGTCCCAAGCTACGTCGGATCAGGCCAATTTGACCTGCGTGAATTTGTTCATGCAGAGGGCAAAAAAGTATTGCTCCAAGTTTGACAGGGTAAGCTGCATATGGCATTTCGACGGGTTCCAGCAACACGTCCGACTTCACACTGCTGAGTTCATTCATGCTGCGTCGATGAACTTCTTCCAACCGTTCCACGAGTTCATCCGCGGAAGGTTGTCGCTGTTCCAAGCTCGACGGCGTGGACTGCCTGCTGTACGCCTTGCGGAATTTGCTGGGAATCAGTTCCAGATCATCCGGATCACGCCCCCGAATGCGAAACATTAGCAGTCCATATTGACTCACCGTAAGGTGTCCGACTTGCCACGCTAGATTGGTCGGCAGCCCTTGCGGTATGGTGAACCACGCCTCACGAGGGGTCGCTTCGAGTAGCTGCAGCGTGTAGTTGCGTGCAAAGAGAATTTGGTCGATCGCTACTTGAAGAATGGACGACGGATTCTTGATCTCAATCGCGTTGGTCATGGCTTTTGTCTCTATTACCTATACCAGCTTGTTTCTCAGTCGGTTTGGATGATAGCAAACCGAGAACGCATTGAGATCCCACGTACAAGGGTATTCATGCAAAGTGACGGACCCACGTTAACGCGGTTTGAGATAGCGAGTGAAGAAGAGTCGGGTGGGTTGTTGATCATGCCGCCGCGCGGGATGAAGCCTCTTGACCCTTGAAGATGTATTTGGCTTCCTGCGGATCATGACGTTCTTCCATCTCCCACCAACAAGCTTCGATTCGTCGCTGAAATCCTTCGAGTGACTCTCCAGCCTGACAAATAAGCGGTTCGCTCAGGTAGAGGTCGATTCTGCAAAATAGCATTGGTATCTGGAAGCGATCCCAAGTCTTACGCAAAGTCATTCTTCGGGATGGTATTCCCAGTGCCAGGAAGACTGCGGCATTGGTTTTTACTCCCAGCATCGCAATACCACGTTGAACAGATCCCCGAGGACCACGCGGCCCATCCATTGCCAGCATCGCTGGACGCCCTTGGATCACATGCTGAATAAGACTTTTGAGCGCTGGCCCACCAGCTTTTTTTCCTGTTCCGCTGCTGCCTCGGATAGGAATGTGGCCACAACGTTTCAGCAAGGGCACCACCATTTCACCATCCATTGAACGGGAAACCATCGCGCCGGTTCCCTTCTCTGCTGATACAACACCAGCGATCTGGAAGGCATGACATGTACCAAATACATATCGATATCCCTGCGAAACAACCGCTGCTCGGGTGTCGTTGTGGACCCGGAAACGACAGGTTAACCGAAGTGCAACGCCGTAGAGACCGACGAGCTGTCCAAATAATTTTGTTAGCAGGAGCTTCATGGAAAAGGGTTGTGGCGGAGATAGTTGACTGGAAGGTGAATCGAGGATTGAGCCACTTTACTGCGACGCGTATCGTAACGGAGTCGCGAGAAAATCTCCTATAGAAAAGCGGGCAGATGTGGGTGAACTGGGACAGATTCTCTGTTTTGCTATCAACCCTTTTCCAATCATCTTTTCTTCTTTGAGTTCAACCGTTCCGGTGTGTCTTGACATGAGCCATCCTCAGAGTGGGGCATCCATGTCTCAGTTGTTCTCCGGTATTCCTCGTTCTCCGGTATTCCGCTGAGATTTCTCCGGTATTCCGCTGAGATTTTGTCAACGAAAATCCGTCCTGAAAGCCCGGTGATGTTGGACACGTTGGTGTGTCTACTGCACTGGAGGGCCACTTTGATCGAGTCCTGGCGTTAGGAATCGCATGACGACCGATCGAACAGAATCAAGGGTTGCGATCTTATGGAGCGGCCTGATTGGAAGACCAAATTTCGGCTCGATCGTTGCATCGGTTTGTCGTTGAATTCGTGGTCGGTCCTATCAAGCACAGGCTGGGATTAACGCCTCACGATGAGATTTGAAAAAACAGGGTGTCAGCCTTCAGATGCAGCGAAAAATCGTTGATTCAATCCAACAGGCAAATCAGAGATATCGGACTCAGCGTGTGGGTGGTGATCATCTGAGGTTAGTTTTCCTGCTGTAACAGGATCACTCAAATCCCAATGTTGAAACTCGCAGCTTACTGAAACGCTATGGCAACGACCCAGCAGAGAGCGATTACCAAGACCGCCACGACACCATATTTTACTTCTTGAAGTGGTGTGCGGACTCGTCGTTTTTCAGGAGGAGCCCCAATAAATCCTCCTAGGATCATTCCTGAGCCGAGTCCCGTTAGGTGTGCTAGCACATCGGTTTGGGGGCCACCCAAGCCGATCCATGCAAAGAGTAGTATCGCAGAGATAATGGGTGACCAACGGCGAATCCTTGAGGTGTTTGGATCTGGTGACAACCTTCGCTCGGCCATGGCAACCATTCCTAACGCCGCAAATACGGCAGTCGAGGCACCAAGTGAGTTATGATCATTTGGGCGAATGGTGGCATTGGCAAAGTTGCCCAAGCCTCCCGCAACCACAATGCACAGCCACGCAACACCCGAACCAAATCTTTGACTCGCTATCCAGCCAAAGAGAGATCCCATTAAGAGATTACCCGCGAGATGTCCAGCATCTTGATGTAATGTCAGAGCGGTGAAACATCTCCAAAGTGCACCATCACGAACCAGTTCCGAGTTCACCTGTCCCAGTGATTTCCAATGAAGTCCAAATGCATCACTGTTATCCCAGAACATGATTGTTGAGAGGATGAACAGGTAGGCAAAGATTCCAAAACTTGTTTTTGCTTTGAACGGGTTGTGAATTGATCGCACAGGAATCGATGCGGATCGCTCTTTGAGATAAGCGTCGATCTCAGACTTCGCTGCGTAGGATTGTTGGTGATTGACCAGTAATTTCCAGTTGTTGCCGTCGCCTGCGATGATCGATTCAATTCCGCTTGCGGCGAGAACCAGGTGCAGTTCTTGGCAGCGCGAGCGATTCTCCAAGTCACTAATGACCACATCCTTATCGTTGGATAATGTCATTATTTGTTCTGTGTTAGGGATTGGGTGAAGTCTTATTCGGTCGCTAATCGGGTTCACTCGGATCGAAAGAAATTAAGCTGATAACACTCTCGCACGCTCCTTTTCCTGCTGGATGCCGTCAGCTTTGCATTATTTTGGTGACAACCAAAAAGTGTTCTCTCTATTTTATCACAGCAGGAAACGAATCGAGAGTCCTGCTATTCGTGAATGGGCAATCTGTTTCTCTCATCTAATCAAAACGATTTCTTGGCAGTTGGTTGCTAGATGATTCATACCGGTGTCGTTGTGCAGTCATGCATTTTACGCAACAAAAAACCCTTTGCAGTTCATGCAAGTGGTTGTTGAATTGGAGCGAGGGTATTGGTAGAAAAATTTTTGCGGGGGGAGACCGCCACTTGGGATTTGGCATCCGCAATCATTCTCGATTTTTTCGCTTGCGGATTTGGTAATTGAAAGGATCTCTATCCTGTCCATCATGGGATCTCCGAAGCGGCCTAAACCAAATCAGGGATTTTTTGGGTTAGCTGTTTTTAGGGCTTGGAGATTGCGTCGATTTCGGCAGATCGAAGTGCTCAAGCGGCACTTCCCTTCGGACCAAATTCGGGTGGGATCGCACGCGGTTGGCTCTCCATGATCAGACTTGGTTCAATTTCAGCGAGGTCGAAATAAAAGCAGAATTAGCTCGCTTTCTCGGTGTGACGAGGGCAACATTCAGGCAGCTACCTCACAGGTTCAAGCCGGTTTGTGAATCGGTGCGTCGGGAGGATTGCAGCCCCGAATGGCAAACGGCCAATGTCGCTGACTTTTTCCGCGGGATTCTGAAAAAAAGGAACCCTGAAAAAAAGGAACCCTGAAAAAAAGTGGGATCCTGAAAGAAATTCAGAATCGTTGTGACATTTTCCAGATTTGACCCTAATTTGTTGACCCCAAGAGGAACGAAAATTCAATTCTCGGAAGATGGCCAAATGCAGCGGGTAACGCTTGAAAAGATACTCCGTGGAGACCTCGACGCGTACGAAGCGGTCGTCCGGCAGTACCAAGGAATGTTATTGGGATACGCCAGCAGTCGGTTGCTGGATATCGATGCCGCGCAGGAAGTCGTGCAACTGACGTTCATTCGGGCGTATGAGCAGTTAAATGAGTATCAGCCGAAACATGAGTTCGGGGTCTGGCTGTGTGTGATTTGCAAGCACTTCATCCTGACCGAACTCGAACGCCAGCGAAGAGAAACCAGAAATTTGGATAAATTCAGTCACGCCCTTCGGCTTCGTCTGGGCGAGCAGATGGTCGGTTCCTGCGACGATGGTCAGCGGGAGTTGCTTTCCCAAATGCGCGAGTGCGTCAAGGCGCTGCAGTCTCAAGCGGCTTTGGTCGTACGACTACGTTACGAGAAGAGGCAGTCGTGTCAGCACATCGCTGAATCACTCAATCGGACCGTGACGTGGGTCACCAGCACGCTGAGTCGATCCCGTAAATCGCTTCGCGCGTGCATCAACAGTCGTCTTGGTGAGGAGTCAACAGCATGAAGGAATCACGACTGCAAAGGCTGCTCGAAGACTTTCAGGATGATGGACTGAATGAAGCCGATTGTCGAGAACTCATGGAGTGGTTCGAGGAGGACGATTCACGCGTGCCGGAGTTTGCCGATGAATTGCGAATTGGCAACACGTTGGCGGCGCTGCATTTGATGGAGACCGATCGTATTGCTTTGGCTGTCAAAGACAGTCTCAAGCGAAGCGAACTTGCAAGCGACATCTCTCGCGACGTGCGTCAGCGTATCGAACGCCGCCCTCAGGCATTACCCGCGAATGTCGACCAATCTGATCTGCTGCTTCGCAAGTGGGTGCCATGGTCGATCGCAACGGCGGCGGTGATTGCGTTGTTTGTCCTAATGCCAACGCAGCCCGGGACCAATCACGGCGTTGTTGTCGCGACGGTACAAAATGCTCGCAACGTACAAGAGGTTTTAGCGGGCGATCAGCTGCAATCCGGACAGGTTTTGAATCTTGTCGACGGGCGAATTAAAATCAACTTTCAGTCCGGTGCCAGACTTGCGATTCAGGCTCCGGCGAAATTGAAGCTGCTTGGGCCAAATTCGGCGCAGCTTCTGCAAGGGGTCGCGACGGTGCGGGTTCCCGGTGAGATCAAAGGGTTTCTTTTAGTGACTCCGCACCAGCGAGTAACCGATTTGGGGACATCGTTCGGCGTCAATGTCGACACCACGGGCAATACGGCGATCTCCGTGTTTGAGGGCGAAATCGAACTGGAACACCAGCGGCGTCTGGTGGGAGGCCAGGCGGTCGCACTGACTGCTGCGGACGAGACCGCCCACGAAGTCCCTTACGAAATCGGTCAGTTTCTGAACACCTGGCAGGTTTCTTTCGGAGTCGAGCAACTCATTGGTGATGTCCGTGTTGCGTCACCCAGCGAGCGACATTCACCGGGGCTGGTTGAAGACAGCGGGTCGTTACTGCTGTTTCCTGAACGAGAAGATGTCCTCCTCATGCATGGTTACGTGATCGATGGAATAGAGCCTGGCACCTACCAGCGTCCCTTCCGAAAACGCACCGTGAAGTTGACAGAAGACTTACGAGTCGACAGCTTTCTTCTGCAATACAATCCGATCCGTGGTGACCGTGGGGCCATGAATCAGACGTTTCAGGGCGAACTGCATTTTGATCGCCCAATTGTCGCTCTGATCCTGCAGTCAGAACTCTTGGATTCGTCGGATGCGAAGCTGGCGCTCCCTGCGACCGATTTCCGCAATATCTTTCGTAGGGGAATCAATGACGCTGATGTGGTTGCGTTAAGCCCCGATCGACGTGTGCTTCGCGTTACTTTGAATGTCAAGAACGGCGTGGACCAAATCCGCGTGCTCGTTGCTACTGATAACAACTAGAAATCTCAGTGAGCTATTGATGATGCATAAACTGACAAATCTGAGCCGCCGCCGAGTTCTTCAGGGAACAGGCATCGCTTTGGCATTACCGTTGATGGAGAGCCAGTTGAGCCGGGCGGAGGAAAAACTGGATGCCAATCCGCGGCGACTGGTCTGCATCGGTAACCATCTGGGGTACTACCCAGACAACTTCTTTCCCAAAGACGCCGGCCTGGATTATCAGATCAGCCCAACGTTGCAAGCCGTCCATCGACATCGCGATGACTTCACCGTCTTCTCGAACCTCGACGACGGCATGACCGGCGGGCACAACGGCGTGAAGGCCTTCCTCTCCGGTATCCGGAAGGATGAGTCGAGTGGCTTCCCAGACAAAAACATGACGATTGACCAGGTCGCCGCCGAGCACGTGGGTGCCGCCACGCGATTCCCCTCGATCACAGCGGGTCTGGATAACGGCACGGACCTGTGCTGGACACGGTCGGGTGTGCGGATCCCGCCCGTCAATAACCCGGCGCGTTTGTTCGAGGCGTTGTTCGTTCAGTCCGATGCCGCTTCGATCAGCAAGGAGCGCACGAGACTGACACACCGGGCCAGCGTGCTTGATGCCCTGCGTGAATCCGCTGGTAAACTCGAGCCTCAGCTCAGCGCAGCCGACCGCCAGAAGCTTGATCAATACCTGACCAGTGTGCGGGCGGTGGAGAAGCAACTGCAGATGTCGCAAGCGTGGTTGGATCAACCCAAACCCACCTCACCGATCGACCCGGTCTTGGATCAGGAACGGATGCACATCGAAGAAATTCCGCTGTTCTACGACTTGCTGACACTTGCTCTGCAAACCGATTCGACGCGTGTCGCCACGTTTGAGATCCCCATGGGGTTCCGCACATCCGAGCTGGAGGTCGGCAGCTATCACGGCCTTTCCCACCACAGCAAATCACAAGAGCGACTCGGGCAGCTTCAGATCGTCGAGGTCTACTTGATGAAGCAGTTCGCTCATTTCATCGACCAGATGAAGGAGGCGAAAGTCTTCGATCACACCGCAGTGGTGTTGGGCAGCGGGATGGGTAACGGTTCGAGCCACAGCAACCGAAATCTGCCGGTGATCTTGGCTGGCGGGGGAATCAACCATCAAGGCCACATGGTCTGTCCGGTCGAGGATCACAGGCGTGTGCCGCTATCGAATTTGTGGCTTTCGACACTGCAATGGTTTGGCGTCGAGGCTGATCGGTTTGGTAAGAGCACGGGCACCTTTTCGCCCATGAACCTCGCCTAAGGCATGGACATAGCATGAACAAGATGACATTTACCACGCTGTGCATGGTGCTCCTTTCCCTCAGCGGAGCAGCTTACGCCGACCTGCCTACGCAGTTCCTTTCGACTTACTGCATCGACTGTCACGGCCCAGATACACAGAAAGCCGATCGTCGTTTCGACCGGCTGGCCGATATGATTACCGACCTTGATCAACTGGAGTTGTGGCAGGAGATTGTCGATCAGCTGAACCTTGGGGAGATGCCACCACCCAAGAAGAAGCAGCCCGTTGCGGGCGAGAAGACGAAAACCATCGCGTCGATCACGGCGGGGATTGCCACTGCTCGTGCCGAACTGGCGTCTGGTGGTCAACACACCGTCATGCGGCGGCTTAACCGGTTTGAGTATCAACAGACGATAGGTGACCTTCTATCGCTAAACGTGCAGGCGTGGAACCCGGCCGCGGATTTTCCGCCGGATGTGAAGGTACACGGTTTTGACAACAACGGACGTGAGCTGGTGACGTCGGGCATTTTGCTGAATCACTACCTCAGGGCGGCTGAGGAAGCGATCACGCGCGCCACACGCTTCGGGCCACGGCCCGCGTCGAAGCAGTATGGGCAACAGACGCCCTACTACTTTGCTGGCAAAGACAAAGAGAAGCTGCCCAAGCTCTTTCATGTCGATCGCTTTCGGTTCATCCCTGACACGCCCTACACTGATATGTATGGGCGTCACTTCCGTGGCGGACACATCGGCTTCCGGCCGTTGTACGGCGGCGTGGCTCATAGCGGCATGTACACCGTCCGCGTTAAGGCTGCTGCAGTCGACCGCGAGCATCCCTACGGTAAGGCATTGGACGATTTCCGCAACGGTGACCCGCTGGTGCTGGAGGTGGCTATGGTGGATCGTGAAGGCAGTGTCGAGAGCACCGGCAGCATCACGACCGAACGCTCCGTCGGACTGGCCGAACTGACCAGTGATCAACCGGCGTGGTTCGAGTGGACCACGCACATCGATCAGGGTTTCGAGCCGGAGGTCCGCTTCCGTAACGGCACCACCGCAACAAAACGCCTGGTCCGTATCATTACCAGCAACGCATCGGAGCACCCCGAGGTTGCCCCGTTCGCCACCATGAAAGCCGGGATGGAAAAATCCCACGGACTGCTCAAGGTCTACCGCGGCCCGAAACTCCGCATCTACGACATCCGGGTCGAGGGCCCGCACATCGACCAGTGGCCGCCCGCCGGTCACACGTTGATGTATGGCGACCTGCAACCTGATCAACTGAATCGAAGCACGATCACTCAGCGTCTGCGTATGTTCGCCGCCGGTGCTTTTCGCCGCCCGCTGCGTGGTGATGAACTCAACCCGATCGAGCGCATGGTGATCGGGAAGCTTGAGGCTGGCACGGACCCGCTGGCCGCACTGCAGTTGGGTTTCCAGACGATCCTTTGCTCGCCGTCGTTCATGTACATGCAGGAGGGGAACGGGCCGCTCGACGGTTACAACATGGCGTCGCGTCTGTCGTACTTCCTGTGGTCTTCGCAACCCGATGAGATCTTGCTTGAACATGCCAAATCTGGACGCCTTTCCAACGCGAGCGTGCTTGACGCTGAGGTCGATCGCATGCTCAAGGATCAACGTTCCCAGCGGTTCGTCAATCAGTTCGTCCGGCGCTGGCTCGATTGGGACAACATCGGTGAAATGCCTGTGTCCGAAAATTTCCGTGTGTATTTCCGCGATAACCTTGAGTCGGCGATGGCAGGGGAGACGAAGATGTTCTTTCGCCATATTCTCGATGAGAACCTGCCGCCCAGGCGTTTCCTCGATGCTGATTACACTTTCGTGAATCGTGAGTTGGCAGCCCATTACGGATTGGCCCCGGTGCAGGGCAACCACCTGCGGCAGGTCTCGACCAAGGGTACCGTGCGCGGTGGGCTGATGACGCAGGGCAGCTTCCTGACGGCTTCGGCCAACGGTGTCGATACCTCGCCAGTGGTCCGTGGCATCTACGCTCTGGAGAAGGTGCTGGGTTACACCCCGCCGCCCCCGCCCGATGACGTACCCGAGATCGAGCCGGACATTCGCGGCGCGCTGACCGTGCGAGAGGAACTGGCTAAGCACCGTAGCATCGCCACGTGCGCCGAGTGTCATCGGAAAATTGACCCGCTGGGATTCGCCTTGGAGAACTTCGACCCCATCGGTGCCTGGCGCACTGACTACGGCAAGAACCTGCCCGTTGATGCATCTGGCAAGCTGCCGAGCGGTGAGGCTTTCAATGATATTACTCAGCTTCGCACGCTGCTGATCGCGCGGCATGAGTTGTTCACCCGCAGACTCACCGAGAAGGTAATGACCTACGCCATAGGCCGCGAGCTGGAGATCGGCGACCGCCCCGCCATCGATCAGATTCTCGCCGAGCTTGCCAAGAAAAACGGTGGCCTTCGGGATTTGATTCGATTGGTGGCGGCCAGTGAGACCTTTCGGGAAAACTAAACTATCATGAGAAACTTTCCCCATGAGCTATCGGATTCATGCCTTTTGGATTGCCCGTCCGGAAGAGACTTTGGTGCAGAGCCCAAGCAGGGTGTCCAGCGAGCGAGTGAATCTACGACTCATTGGATGTGGGAGCGGGACCAGCAGCTACTATCGAGGAGAATGAGGATCGAGGACTCAATTTGAACGTTTCATTTCGGGAGTGGCCACCCTTGATGGTGCCATGATTGGCTTGATCGCTGCAATCTTGCGGCGGGATTAGCCGAAAGTCAAACTTCACAGCCCCACCCTGTCCAGCGGCAAAGGCAGGCTGTCTCTCGAGAATCGACACCAATGACTGGATTAGGGAAAAAACGGACTGCGATACAACAGGAAGGACGACCCGCAACAGTGCACCAGTCTATTCTGTGAGCTTCAAAATGCGTTGATCACCGTCGAGTAAAATTAGAAGCCGTTCGAAGTCAGCAAGAATGACTTAGGGAAGGAAGAATCATGATGAATCTTGACCGTCGCAGTTTGCTATGCGGGCTTGGTGTTTCGATTGCGTTGCCGGCGTTTGAGTCGTTGCATGCGGCAAACGAACGCGGGTCGAGTTCAAATGCGAAACGTTTTGTCTGCGTGTCGCCGAACTACGGAATGAACCCGGGTGGATTCTTCCCGACGCAGACCGGCGCTGATTACGCCATGCCGATGCTGTTGAAGCCACTGGAGCCGCATCGTCGAGACCTGACCATTTTCTCGAACCTTGATCACCCGGGAGTTGGTGGCGGTCACGGATGTTCTCAGACGCTGCTCAATGGTTTCGAGTTGAAGGACACGAAGGATCGCCCGCAGCGATTGCAGTCACTGGACCAATTCTTGGCGGGGCAAATTGGCCAGACGACAAGATTTCCGTCGCTACTGCTAGGTGACGGTAGTGTTTCATGGTCACGTGCCGGAATCAAATTGCCGACGGATGGCGATCCCACGAGGGTCTTCACGAAACTATTCGTTGATGATAACCCAAAGTTGAAACAGCAAACGCAGAAGTACCTCAACGAAGACGCGAGTATTCTGGACGTTGTTCGGCAGGATGCCAAACGCCTCAATGCGACCCTGGCAAAGGCTGATCAGGACAAACTCGATCAGTTTCTGACCTCAATCCGAGGCGTCGAACTAAAACTCAAACGACAGGCTGACTGGATCGAAATCGCCAAACCCAAAGCGAGTAATCATGTCATTCGCGGTGGTGACGATGACGACACTATCGTGGATCTCAACTATCCCTACAACACTTCGGTGATGTACGACCTGATGGTGCTCGCTTTGCAGACGAATTCGACCAATGTCATCTGTTACGGACATCCCGGCGGCAATCGAATGTTTCCCTTTGATGGGATCACACTGGGATATCATTCACTGACGCATCACGGGAAGCGTCCCGAGCTACTTAAGGAGTTATCAATCATCGAGACTTTTTACGCGGCTCAATTTTCGCGGTTCCTGAAGAAGTTAAAAGAGACCCCGGACTCCGATGGTCAATCGCTGCTGCAATCGACCGTCGTGATGTTCGGTAGTGGTATGGGCAACGCCAGCGCTCACTCCAGTCGTAACCTTCCGATCATGGTTGCCGGCGGCGGATTCAAAAATGGCAGCCATCATCGATTTGAACGTAATGGTCGGGATGGACGACCATTATCAGACCTGTTTGTCACGATTCTGCAGCAACTTGGAATCGAACGCGACACTTTTTCCACGAGCACCGGCAATATGAACGATCTGTTGACATGAGAATAGCTTCGTTGATGATCCTATTAATGGTATCCGGCAGTCTCGCGATGGCTGACGATCAGAAGGAAGCCGTGTTACGGCCGTTCCTTAAATCGTATTGCATTGGTTGTCATGGGCCGCATTCACAGAAGGCCGATCGTCGTTTCGACGAATTATCTTTCACGTCGATGCCTGCTGAGGATGCCGAGTCGCTTCAGGACATTCTCGATCAATTGAACTTGGCGGCGATGCCCCCGGACGACGCGAAACAACCGCCCGAGGCCGAGGTCAAACGTGTCGTCGATCTTCTAACGACGGTCCTGGCAAAGGCACGCGAAGAGGAACGAGCGAGCGTCCGCAAAGTCGTGCTTCGTCGTTTGAATCGCGTTGAGTACAGCAACACGATTCGGGACTTGTTTCAGTTAAAGATGATTGACTTTGATCCCACAAGCACTTTTCCGATGGATGATCCGACCGATGGGTTCGACAACGTTGGTGAAGGGTTAGTCACATCGGAATTTCTGCTCCGAAACTATCTGGAAGCAGCACGCAGGGTGGCGGACAAAGCCATTCTGGCAGGACCTCGGCCGCAAATGATTCACTACCAGACAGGAGATGAATCTGGATTTGGTGCGCCGCAGGAGGTTCTCAATGGAGTGAGTCTCGACAAAGAAGGCCGCAGAGAGGCTGGGCGAATGATGATCAAGTTTCGTCAACCGTTGGGACTGCCTCTGCTAGATAAGAGGCGAGGCGTCCCGGCTGATGGCGAGTATGTCATTCGGTTTTCGGCGCAAGCGGTTCGTCGGCACTCCCGCTACGAGGACGCAGACCTGCGATACAACTCAAATGAGCCGATGCGTCTGTCGATTTCCATCGATTCCCATGAGCTTGGGCCAACCGCACATCGGATTATCGGTGAATACGAAATTCCCGACGACAAGGTGATCGAAATCGAGCATCGCGTCTGGCTCGAGAGGGGATTTACGTTTCATCTGCACTGGGCTAACGGTCCCAACGGATCATTCAAACGGATCCTTCGAAAAGTACTGCCCAAGTACAACAAGGACGCGCTTTATCCCATCCGTAACCCTCCGGAAATGTACGTTGGATCAGGGCCTGAGCTTCACGTTCATACTTTGGGGATCCAAGGCCCATTCTACGAAGAGTGGCCGCCTGCGGGATTCGCTCGATTCTTTCCTGACCCGCCAAAGAACCCCGGGGTCAGCTACTTAAATGAGTCGTTGATGCGATTCGCCTCTGAGGCTTTCCGACGGCCTGTCAACAAGGATGAAATGGAGCCCTACCTTGATTTGTCCCGGCAGTATCTCAGCGAACACGGTGACTTTTGGTCAGCGGCGAAGTATGGAGTGAGGGCGATTCTGGCCTCGCCGAACTTTCTGTATCTTGCTGAAACCTCACCATCTGAATCGGAGAGTCGGAAGGTAAGCAACCACGAGCTGGCAACGAGACTTTCGTACTTTCTCTGGAGTTCGATGCCCGATCGTGAACTTCGCGCCGCAGCCGATCGCGGCGAACTCAGTGACCCAAAGGTGTTGCGAAGACACTTCAGGCGAATGCTTGAGGATCCAAAAACATCCGCACTCACCCGTAACTTCACTGGCCAATGGCTCGGCTTAAGAAAGCTGGGCGAAATGCCACCTGATCCGGAAAAGAACCCAGCCTACTTCGAGGACAACCTTCAAGAGGCAATGCGAGAAGAGACCCGCCTGTTTTTTGCTCACGTGCTCAGCGAGAACCGAAGCATCCTCGAGTTTGTCGACTCCGATTACACATTTCTGAATACCGCTCTGGCCCGCCATTACGGCATTCCTGTCCAGGATCAGGATGGGTTTCAGAAAGTGTCTCTCAATTCAGATTCTCATCGAGGTGGATTACTTGGGCACGGCAGCATCCTCACTGCAACGTCAAACGGAGTTGAAACACAGCCCGTTGTTCGGGGTATCTGGGTGCTCGAGAATTTGCTCGGAACGCCTCCCAACCCACCGCCGCCGGATATTGAGCCGATTGAACCGGACACGCGAGGTGGCGTGACGATTCGCGAGTTGATGGAGAAGCACCGCAACAATCCTACGTGCTACGAGTGTCATCGAAAGATCGATCCCATCGGCCTTTCGATGGAAAATTACGATTACATCGGTGCCTGGCGAGATCGCTACAGCAAGGAACTGGCAATCGATTCGACGGGCGAATTGCCCGATGGCACAACGATCTCAGGGCCAAGCGGTATCAAGAAGTTCCTTCTCAATCGTCCCGAGCAGTTCACGCGATGCCTCACCGAGAAGCTATTTGTCTACGCCCTTGGTCGCCGTCTGAGTTTCGCGGATCGTGGCGACATCGACCAGATCGTCACATCCATGCGAAAACACAACGATGGCTTCCGCGATCTCATTGAGCAAATCATCACTAGCGAGGCATTCTTAACAAAATGAAATCAACCCTTTCAGCCTTGTTGTTTTGCTTGATCACTGCGACCGCCGGGGCGGATGACCGACCCAACGTGATTCTTATCATGGTCGATGATATGGGTCGCGACTGGGTGAGTTGTTACGGCGCCAAACATCAGACGCCCAACATCGACCAGCTCGCGAAACAGGGCGTACGCTACGAAACGGCGTGGTGCACGCCAATCTGTACGCCAACACGAGTGACGCTGCTCACTGGCCAGTACCCATTCAGACACGGCTGGACCCGACACTATGACGTTCCACGCTGGGGTGGAAATGGACTGAGTTGGACGAGGTTCACAACCTTCGCGCGCGCCCTGCGCGACTCTGGCTACGAGACAGCAATCGGCGGTATGTGGCAGATCAATCATTTGGAAAAACAGCCAGCCGCCCTGAAGCACCACGGATTTGATGAACACTGTGTATGGTCTGGCGCTGAACTCGGGCGTGCAGAAACCGAGCAACGCTACTGGGAGGGTCAAATCATAACTAACGGCCGGCGCGCTACTGCCTCGTATGGCCCGGACACGATCAACTCCTTCTTAATTGATTTCATCCAACGTAAGAGGGAGCAACCATTTCTCGTTTACTACCCGATGCTGCTCACTCATGGTCCACATACAACGACGCCACAGAACCGGGGCAATGCCCCGGTAGGCAAAGTATCTCTCTACGCTGGCAACGTCACTTACATGGATCAGCTCGTCGGCAACCTGATTGAAGCCGTCGATACGGCGGGACTCCGGCAAAACACGCTGATTGTTTTCACGAGTGATAATGGATCGACGGCTGCAGGGAATTTGCACGGGACACCATTCGAAAAGGGAAAAGGCCGCGAAGCTGACCGGGGAGCCCATGTTCCATTTGTCGTTCGCGCCCCTTTTCTGACATCCGGGGGTCGTGTATCGCGAGACCTGATCGACTTTACCGATTTCTACCCGACATTTCTCGAACTGGCGAAGATCGCTCCACCAAAAGACGTGACACTGGATGGAAAGTCATTTGTGCCTAGCCTGCGAGGAAGCGAAGATCCCTTTGAGAAGCGGAACTGGATCTTCTCGCAGATCGGCGACTTCCGAATGATTCGCGACTGGCAGCACATTGTTGATAGCGAGGGTGGCTTTCATGATCTCATCAAGGACCCACTCCAACAACACAAAGTCAGTCCCCTCGACAAGATCGCGCCCGGCCGTCGACAACGTCTGCAAATGATTCTCGGTCGATTTCCAGAGGATGCAAAGCCGCCGTTTCCGGAATACGGAGTCAGGCATGGTGGCGCAACAGATCGGTGACAGGATCTTCCGTTCCACGAGACTGTTTGGCCATAACAAAACTCCCAGTCGCAAACGTGCATGATGGAAGGTTGCTGTTTCGCCTGTGCCCTCAAACTGGAGGCTGGATTGATCGGCTTAACCCGCACCGGTCCAACTCGCTCGTCGCTGTTCTTTTGCTGGTCAAACAGCATCCTGACCACTGCAATGAGAGGCGGGAATTTGATTTCGTCATTGAACGGTTCGCTAAGATCGGATCCACTGCCAACAAGGGCTGACCATAATCCGATTCACCCGGACGATACCCCAAATTAGTGGTGAGATTTCTAACGGAACTTATAAAGGCTACAATTCTTTATCTTTTCGTTCACTGCGGCCGGTATGGGTTGCAATGTCTGGTTGAAAAACGGGATGATTGCTCAATCTGCTGCTCGCATACAGATACGATAGATGGGAAGCTGGACTAACTTTACTTTCTAGTCTTGAGATCATTCATTTTCACTTAGTGATCGCCGCTGTTTGCCAAAGAAAATCCAATGAACCAATTGCCGAGATTCTCGACAGGAATCATCAGTGTTTCTGCAATGGTGCTTGTCGGCGTGGGCTTTTCACCCTCCCGATCATTTGGTCAATGCTGCTTCGGAGCGCAAAATTCAGTATCGGAAAGCTACGATGGGCGATTTCGCGTCGAAGCGACATCACTTACGGGAACCGGTCACCATATTCACGGTCCGTACAAATTCCGCTTTCGTGCTCTGCAGGTGGACCCAAGTGGCGAGACAGAAGAACTTGGTGTCTTTGAAAGGGCATGGGCAACGGACAAGCATTTCATCATGTCGGTTTTTGTTTCACCGACAGGAAATGGGTTTGCGTTGAGCACTTCGCTCGAGCAACCGATCCACTTCTTTGCCCCTGATGGCACTATTCTTGCGACAATTGATGGTCAAAAATCCGAAGAGATCTCGTGCGGAAGCAAGGGGCAGCCAGCCCTTGAATACAAATTGCGTGGCAGAACCCGCTTTGGATTACGGTCGACGAAACTTTGGCTGCCGCTCTTTCATATCACGGGACCCGAGTCGGAGTGGACGTATGACCGACCGCCGAAAGTCATCGTAGACAAAGCAAACATTGGCTTTGAACCCGTACCACCGAGCGAGATTTTTTGGTTAATACGAATGCTTCAGTGGCGCCCGGAACTTGGCCGCCGCGAGGCAATTCTTGCGAAGGAGCTGATCGCCAAAAAAGATGAAAAAGATCTGGTAAGTCTCGGACTCTCGGCGCTATCGCATCTTGAGGTAACGCTCGCGACAACAACGCAGCCTGAACTGTGGCGGGCACAAAGGGAGATTGTTCGCCGCCTTTGCGGACACCGTGACCCATGGCGTAACCTCAATCTTCTTGTGGCGCTACTTGAACACCCTAATGAGGAACTACGAGAGTGTGCTCTGAATAATCTTCGGGCGTTGCTTCCGAAGGGTGAACCTAGTGCCCAATGGGTCAACAAAAATCAGCAGCATCTGCAATGGGATTCAGAGCGAAATGTCTATCGCCATAAGCCAAGTAGTGAAACCCAAAGCGAACGCGACCCTGAAAGTTCCTCTGACACGACTGGTATCGGCTCGGAAAAGTAGTTGAATCTCTGACGAAGAAAGCAGCCTTTCTCTTCGTTAGCCACCTTCAGTGTGCGGGCTGGCATACCAACGCAGCGCGAGATAGGTCATGCCAGGAAGATATTTTGCCTGTAACCCCGCACAGCGTATCGGTTCACCAATCGAGCAAGGGTCTCGTTCGCATTCTCGGCGGGTAGACCGTAATCAAGGTAATCTCCATAGCCCTTAGCGCCGCTCTGCGTCGTCAAGCGGATGACCCTTAATCGTGACTCAGCTTGCGATCCGGGTTCCTTCACGGTCAGGAGGTCTGCCGCCACGATTTTGTCGGGCTTTGATGCTGCCTGGGCTTCCGCGCAAGCCACCGATATCACGAAACCCAACAGCAGATAACACGCCGATTTTCTGTGAATTTTCATTCGTCTCTCACTGTAAGCATGTAATCAGGATTTCCGCTCCAACTGTTTGTGAGGCCAGGACGAATTTGTTTTTCACTTTACGCCATCGAAGATCCTGGTAACCCGAAGCGTAAGCGAGGATCTGTGCTGTCCCTCGCTAACGCGTCGGGTTACCAAGGCGCGCAGATTGAAAAGCAAATTCGTTCTGTTTGTAGGCTTCAACACTTTACTGAGCCGTGATCGAGCAATTCCCAATTGTCGCGAGTCTTTTCATTTCGTGATCAGAAAGCGCGCGATCGAAGACGGCGACACCGCCGATCCACGCGGAAAGCGTCGCGTGTCGATTGCTGTGGATGACGCGACCGATCGTAAACGGCCCGCCTTGCTCAATTGACTTGGGAGCATAGATATCGGAGCTGAAATAGTAGGGATTGGATTTCAATGCTACCAAGTCGCGTTTCAGTGGTTTCCCCAACGTTCCGTCCGACTGCACCTGATAGGTAGCCTCGACCTTTGTGAACGGATAGGTTTCTAGCCGCACGACGCGATCGGACGTCCGCTCGAATATTTTCGTTTCAACCGGTTTATCCTCGGGAGGACGATAGAACTGATCCCTTGGGTAATTCACGTCCTCACCGGGTTGGATTCCGTCGATGACAGCCAGCTGTCCCTGCTGCCAAGCGCGATAGGCATGTTGAAAGAAACGTGACTCTTGCGGATTCTTCACCCAAACTTCCTCGGCTAGACCATTCACGTAGGCGGTCACGCGATTTTCTTCGTTGTGAAACACCAGACCGACTGCGTTCCAGTAAGTATCGGAGTCGGTGGGTTTCGTATCCGGTTTGATCTTTTTCATTTTCGTCGGCGCGGACGCAAGGTGTCGAGCGTAGATGTCGCCAAACGATGCACCACCATTCTCCGAAATGTGAGCGCCGATCCCGCCCCTGTTTGCCTGCAGACCAGCGAAAAGCCCGAACTGCCGCTTGCCGGGCTCCTTTACTTTGGGAGGTTCTCCCTTCGGGGTAATGGTGCCCTCATGCCACATTCCAGCGATCGCATGATTGCCTCTTTCGTAAAGCAACCAGACCACCAACGTGACTGATTTTCCTTTGCCTTTGATATCCAGAGGTGAGTCGTGAAGACTCTTTCGTGGCACGGCTAGGACCGGTAAATGTGCTTTGCTGCGAGGATTCGAAAAGCGGACGGCTTGACCGAATGGACCTCGCCCAAGCAACTCAAAATCGGCAAGCGTCGCTTTTGGTCCCTGCTGCCAAAAGTCGAGCGATATATTTCTCGGTTCGAGTTCATAGGCCCGTCCGCCTGATTTTCCCGGAATGGAAATAAATGGATTGTGCGTCTGCCACGAATCCCGCCGTTGAACGAAATCCCATAAAGCTACCAATCCAGGTATTTGCGTAACGAGATCGACGCGTTTTTGATTTGCAGCAGCGAAACGAGTGTCGCCTTCCACGAACTGGATCGGAGGCAATGCTTGCCGATCAGTTTCCTGAGCTCCGACGTGCCGCGTGCAGATCGACAGTAGTATGAATGTGACGCTAAGGATAATTTCGCGATAGTTGTTCATCAATTCTCACCCCGCGTCGTCAATAGGATACCCCGCAACCGCGACGTAGTTTTCGATCTCGATTCTCGGATAGTAGGTCCACGGCGACCATCTCGTCCGACTCTGACGCAGCGTGGGCTTCCTGCAGGTTTAGGATCGAAATCGCAGGCAGCACCATCATGACCAGCCGAATACCATCTGGTTCTTGAATTCTTCATGGGCCTACACTTGGGAGTCTACGGATTTGTATGCGGTCGATCTGCAGCAGCTGTTTTGCGACTTGGGAGCTAAAACGCAACAGATGAAGCCCTGATTGCTGAAAGGTAACGGTACCAGCCGAAACGGGCTCGAAAGATCCCGCTTTGCTTTTCTCAATGGTCATCAGTTTCTTCATTGGATACCCAGAATCTGCTTGCTTGGCATCGTCGACAACGACAGCCGTTGAGAGTAGACAGGGGCCCTGTGCAGAAGCCACGACAGAGAGTTCATAGTCTCCCGCTTTTTCAAGCTTCACCACAAA
>CALJHC010000021.1 GCA_938075415.1 uncultured Rubripirellula sp.
GAAGACACATTCTTAACAACAACAACAACAACAACAACAACAACAACAACAACAACAACAACAACAACAACAACAACAACAACAACAACAACAACAACAACAACAACAACAACTCGCGCACTGCGGTGGCACGTATTGTAAACCATGGCAAAAGCAACGCGTTGACCCAATCACATAGAGGTCGTTTTATTACGCAACTGCGTGTCGCTTTAAGACTTTACCCACGAAATCAAAGTCCTGCCAAAAGCACCTCCCGCCATGACCTCCGCCGATCTATTCATCCAAATAGCCCGAGAATGGACGCAACAAAGGAATAACCGTTCATCCATCGATGCAACGAATCGATCACTGCAATCGACCAATTCCACTCAGAAAACTCGCGATTGTCATCCATTCCCTCACAATTCGAAGGATCAAGAATGAGACCAAAGACCGTCTAATCATCGTAGTGACTGATAACGATGGCGTTCCAGGAATAGCGGTGATGACCATAAGGTGGAGTCCAAATCACGATCGGTCAACTGCACCGAGCAACCTGACACCTGACAAGTAACCACGAAGCCCCTTCGGAACCGTAGGAACAAAGGTTCACTCGTGCGTTCAACCAGGCACCGCTGAAGTTTCAGATCGCTATGCCGCGATCTGCCGCCCAAGCTGAATCAAGCTTATTCCTTGGGTTCTTCAGCAACAGTCTCATAGAGCTCCACTCTCCCATAGTCGCGAAATCCGCCTTGTTTCTTCAGCCCACCCTGGCTTGTCGCGCCGGCGAGCAGAAAATGATCTCCGCCGCGATGGAAGCGGGCATCGGTAATGCGATAACCGGTCTTCAACGTCGTTAACCGGTCTCCCGAAGCCAAATCAAAGAAAGCCGCATTCCAATCACCACCGCGAAGCCGACCACCCATCACGAAAAACGGAAGACTGGCTTCGACAGCCAAAGCTTCCATCAATCCCTCCCCTGCTTGCCCTTCATGGGTTTGATCCAACAGCTCGGGTGATTCAGGTGACAAGCTCCATTTCTGCCACAACTGCTTACCATTGCCGGCCATTGGATCACGCATCGGCCCCATGCCGGCGAGTAGAACCGCATCACTCTCTGGCGTAAATCTCATTGAGAAAACACCACCCAAGTAGGAATGACTTTTAATGATACCCCAACTAGTGAAATCACTTGTCGTCCACTGCTTGACCAATTCACCGCTGCCAAGTTCGTAGACCCTTACCTCGCCCATCAGATTAGCCGCAGAAACCAGTCGATTGTCCGGACTGATTGCAACAGCTTGCACCGAAGGAACATGAGGCAACTCATGCAATTTCTTTCCGGAAATCGCATCAAGAATGCATAATGATGGCTCACGTTCAGATTGTGGCTCGTACTTATAGCCTCCAGCAATGTATTGGCCTGTGACGGTGGCAATTCTTTTTCGATCTGACGACAACGCCATGTCCCAGGACCAAAATTGATGGGCGTGCACGCGACGAATTTCTTCTTGCTTCGTGACATCAAACCAGCACAAATCGCCATCATATCCAGCTGACACGATGACCTCGCTTGACAACCATTCGATCGAGCTAACATAACTTCCGTGTTGATACAATTTTTTCAACTCACCAGAATCAAGCTTCAACAGATAAACACCGTCAATGCATGCGCAAGCGACGCAATCCTGATCCTCCGACAAGGCCGCCGAGAGGACCCCCGTGGGCAACTTGAATTCTTGGATTCGTTTTGGCTTTGGTGTTAGCATGGTAACCATTGTCAAACCAATAACTCCTTGATGGCCACAGCCTTTCCTTCCACTCGATGAAAGGTTGGCAAGCCAGGAAGCTCATATTCGTGGTGTGGATCAATTCCGAGGGCAGAAAAGATGGTGGAAAACAGGTTGCGATGATCCGCCACCCCATCGACGACCTCCACCCCAAGCGAATCCGTTGCTCCGTGAACGACTCCGCCCCGAATTCCACCGCCAGCCATCGCTAAACTCCAAGCATTGGGGTAATGATCACGCCCTCTCGCCTCATTGAGCCAAGGCGTTCTTCCGAATTCACCCATCGCAATCACCAGCGTGTCATCAAGCATGTCACGATCTTTTAAATCCGTCACTAACTGATACAACACATTATCTAATTCTGGCACTAACATCTGGTGCATCTCATGTTGAAAAACATGATTGTCCCAAGGCATTCCGTTGGCGACCATGACAAAGGTTGAACCATTCTCAATCAGATGCCTAGCTTGCAAGGCATGTTGCGAGAAAGCACCACGTCCGTATCGCTCTCGATCAGCCTTGGGCAACTGTTCCAGATCAAACAGGGGCGCGCAACTCATCAGCCCACGAACTCGATTGAAAGCAGCGTTGTAGGAAGCGGCGGCCTCGCTTCGACGATCATTTTCGTACTTACGACTAAGGAACTGCCGCAACGTTTCACGGTCCTCGTGATCCAGGTCGGATATCGTTTCAAGCTTGTCCAGATTGGGAATCGAATAATCTCCCCCAGCGCGAATTGGCCCATACTCCGCACCCAACCATCCAGCCCAGTTGCCAGCCTTGAATGACTTAAACTCATTCCCCTCGGGGCAGGGATCCAGAAGAACAAACTGTGGCACCGGTGAATCCAAATCACCCAACTGTTCAGCGATCACAGAACCTAAAATGGGCCTTGTGAACGGGGGGCGTGGCGTATCCCCTCGGGTCAACGCATCAATACCTTGAAAATGCTCGCTCGGCCCCGTCTTCATACTTCGAATCACGGCGAGCTTATCCATGATCGTTGCACAGCGTGGCATCAGTTCGCTAACGTGAACGCCGGGCAACGCGGTCGGAATTGAACGGAATGGTCCTCCCGTTTCCGTTCCCGATTTTGGATCCCACGTTTCAAATTGACTCGGCGCACCACAGAGCCAAAGTAGGATTACTTTTTTTCCTGAAGCTTTTGCATTGGCCGCAAATGCGGGGATGGAAAATAAACCGCTAAAGCTGGCAACCGATGAGGCGGTGGCCGCCATGCCACCCTGCAAAAACAGCCTGCGATGAAGCGTGTGTTCGGGACTACCACAACCGCGTTTTGTCATTGGAAAATTGTGAGCCAGTTCTAATGGTTAAATCGGAATTCAGCACTGGTCAACATTGACCAGACCACTTGCTGCATCGCCTGTGTCGGATCATCCCTTCGATTATCAAGGTAATCCCCTATCGCTTCTCGCTCTCCAGCATCGGGTGTTCGGGCAAAAACAGTCTGAAACAATTGGTCAATCTGATCCTTGCGAGATCCACTGGAGATCAATCGGGGAACAAGGTCATCAGGGGCCGTACTGGATTGAATTAGGCGATCGAAGTCGTCACTGTTAGTTAAGAATAATGCTTTTTTGACGGTCGTGACGTAATCGCGCGGAAGGACCTCTGGGAATTGCTGACGAAAAATACCAACGGCCTCCGCGTCGCCCCTACCATGCAGCACCTGCATTGTCGAGCGAGCCAATTGCTCACCGGTCAACGGGCGTTCGATGTACCAGGCGAACGTTGCTGGATCTTCCGCGCCTTTCGGTCTCACTGAACTCTTCTGGTAGGCCTCCGATCGGACCAGGCCGCGGACCAATCTTCGTAGATCAAATTGATGAGCCTTCGTATCCTTCGATAGCCAATCAAGCAACTCTGGATGACTTGGTTCATGCATGCTGTCCATCTCATCAAAAGGATGAACAATACCTCTTCCCATCAAAATAGCCCAGATTCGATTCGTGAATGCCAGCGCCAGTCGAGGATGGTCTCGCAAAACTTCCTGAACAAATTTCTCCCGCCGAGAGAACTTCGGTACGCGTCCAACCTGAGGCCGTTCACTGGTCAGGTACAGTCCGTCAGAGTCCTCTTGCTTATCTGACTTCTCAGGCCTTTCCTCAGGCACCACTTCCGTATCCAGAAACGTCAGGTAATTCGGAGTGCTTGAACCTTCAATATCTGCAAATTCAGAGAAGCCACCCACAGCACTCTCCGACACTCTCAAAACACCCTCAGATTTCTCATTTTTACTTCGATTAAAAAAAGCAACCAAGCCCCAATAGTGAGACTGCTTGATTTCATCGACCATCATGTGATCGTGACATTGGGCACATTCAATGCGCAGACCAAAAATCGCTGGGGCAATCGACTCGGCAATCTTCTGATGGTCGTTATTCCGTTCATACAAAAACCAAACCGCACCCTTTTGTTCCTCGCTCAAAGGTCTCGCTAGCAGAATCTCTTCTACCACTTCAGTCCATGGTCGATTCTCCCGAACCATCCCCTCCAAGTAAGCTCGCCATTGATGCTGTTTCCGCTGTTCGTAAGTGCCCTCAGCGGTTCTACCCATTAACAATGAATCATAGAAGTCGGCGAAGTTCTGAACAAACCCCTCCTGCGATATCAACGAGTCAATCAGCTTGTCACGGTCGCGGTCTGATTGCATCCAATCCAGAGACTCCGTGGGCGTTGGGGTTCGCCCAATTAGATCCAGATGGATCCGACGCACGAAGGCTTCGTCCGAACACCGAGTGGCGACTGCGGTTTCGTAATTCAGATAACCTTGCTTCACCCAAAGGTTGACCGCATCAGTGACCTCCTGCCCGGCGGATCCCGTCGAGTCTGCAAGTATTGCCTGAGCAGCGTCCTGAGCAACGTCCTGAGCAACCTCCTGAGCAACCTCCTGAGCATCTACTGCATCAACACTCAGAGTCACCCACAAAACAAACGCAACAAGCAGCATAAACTCCAGATAGTCGCGTAAAGCGGAACGCTGAATCAGTCTTGTGAATCCAAAGCTCATCATGGGTTACCAGAAACACCGGCGGGATCTCCATGTGAATCACACATGAAAACCAAAGGAAAGTTGGAAGGAGTGTCACAACATCTCTGGGCAGCAAACACCGAGTTTCACACCGACTGCAAACAACCTTAACGACGGCCTTCAATTCAGCAGTTACCGCAAACCAAGCATCCGCGGAAACGGCATCCATATCAGTCGGCATGGAGTCGAATAAAACAACCCTTTGATCCCACAGATTTTGTTAGGGTCCATTGTAATCATGACAGGCAGATAGGTGGCCTGTTGATTGCCAAAGAATCCCACGAATCACAAGTTTGGGCACACCTGCGCAACCTTGCGATGGCCACGAACCGATGCTTTAAAAACCCGAAGGGCGACCAACGCGTCAGTCTTCAATCCAATCTAGATTGAATCGTGCGCAATCGATGGTATTCTCGCCTTCATAGAGACAAAGAACAGTTCCATCTGGAAGCAAAGCGAGATCGGAATAGGCACTTGGACCCGCTTCAATTGTCTTCGTAAGATTCCATGTCTCACCATCGTCACGACTTAACTTGACAGACAGATTTCGCCTTTTCCCCCGACCAGCCGGTACCTCAGCACCCTGCTTATCCAACGCGACCGAATGAGGATTTGTGAACAGAACCATTCCCGGTTTTTCTGGATAACGCAGAACACTCGCCATGCAAACCGGCTCGAGCAACTGAGGATGAAAGACGGGCTTGCTCCAGCCATCAATCCCGGTCTCACTGACTGTTACCAACTTCCGATTAGGCTTGGAAACGGATCGGGTGATTAGCATCACACGGTCATCACTTAATGTAGCCACCATGGTCTCGTTGGGGTTCACAAATTCCCCTTCGTTAGGGACGGCGATCTCACCAGCATGCCAGGTTTTTCCGTGATCGTCGCTATAGATGGTCGCGGACGCTGAGGGGCTGTGATCACCAACCTTTCCGTAAGCAAGCCAGATTGGAACAATCAAACGTCCTGTGGGTAGTTGCAGACCATGCCCCGGTCCGGTCGCGATCACTTTCCATGGATACGAATCTCGGAACGGTTCGAAGGTGTCGGTTATCTCAATCGGATCACTCCAAGAGACGCCGTCGTCTTCACTTCGAATGGAGAAACATCGAGCATAGTTGATGCAGTAGAGGAACTCGATTGCACCCGTCTCATGATCAATGATTGCGACAGGATTATTGGCAGTCTGCTCATGTTCACCACCTGTCTTTTTTCTTGGATTTCCCTCAATCCGCTTGCCGTGGTGCGCCAGTTGCTGCGGCGCCTGCCAAGTGACTCCACCGTCAACGGATCTTCGCAGATGTATTTCAATCTCGCCCCAATCCGAACGACTATCTCGACGAGCCTCACAATAGGCCAGCACGGTACCTTTTGGAGTAACTGCAATGCCCGGAATCCTGTAAAGCGTGACACCCCCCATTCCCGCGGGAAATACCTTGACCTTTTCCAGAAAAGGATCGGCAGCCTTCATCTCCTGCAGCATGAATGCCGAATGCAACAGCAACACGCAAGGCAAAACTAATCTAGTTGGGATACTCATCAATCTTCCTCCTCAAAATCATCATTAAAACCATTTCCCATGGCTTACTGCGGTGTTTAACAACCTTACCAGCGAAACCGTGACAAAACTGAATCATTCCACCTGATTAATCAGCCGATGCGATAACAGGCAGACCAGGCTTCCGGACCGCGGCCGATCGACCGAGCAACGAGAACAGATCAACCGTGTTCCGACGAGCCCGGTGGCTCTAATCATCAAGTGGCATCACTTCGACTTTACGAATCTGTACAACACTGCCCGGGTCATGCTGCTGAAATGCGAAATAACCCTTCCCATAAGTCAAAGCAAAATCCAGATATTCATAGATTTCGTTACCGTCGACCGTCACTTTAACTCGAGTCATCTTACGACCTCGCCATACGTCATCTCTCACTTCCAGTTCATAGGTGAACCAGGTGTCGGGTTTGACCAGTGGTGCGTAGACATGGCAGAAACCGTAAAGCGAACCAGTACGAATTGGGTCTGTATGAGTGCTATCAATCTGAGCTTCATAACCGTCCAAAAAACCCGGTCGACGCGTGGTGCGAAAATAAAGTCCAGAGTTGCCACCATCATTAATTTTCACCTCCGCCCGATACTTAAAGTTTTTATAGTCGCTAGTTGTGCAAACAAGCATCGATGGCTTACCGGTACCGGTAATGGCGCCATCAACAACCTTCCAATCACTTTCGTCGCTACCGACTTTCTCCCACTCACTCATGTCTTTACCGTCAAATAACGTAACCCAGCCGTCCTCTGCACTTGCATTCGGGGAGAGGAAAAGGGTCGCCAATAAAAACAATCCGAGAGTCGATCGAAAAAGAAGATGCATCAGGAAATACCTAGGTTCGAGAGAGCGAGATGCCCCCGTCAGGCGGCAATCTACGTAAAAGCGGATCAGATCGTTTGAGCAAATCGGGCAGCGTGATAAAGCCATTGGACCGTTTCGCACCTGAGATCAGACTGAGATCTTAGCAGATTACCCAGTGTTTCAGTGACCTCACCAGCAAACTCAAATCGTTCGCCAGCACGGATCGGATTAATTCCCAGCGAAACACAAAACAGCAGCGAAACACAAAACAGCAGCGAAAGACAAAACAGCAGCGAAAGACAAAACAGCAGCAAAAGATATTCCAATCCATGTTCTACTGCAAAAGGATCATTCATCAACGAGGCGGATGAAACGCCGCCTGCTGAAACAGCGAGCGTTCTGGACTTGAAACGGTCTTGTGATGACAGGCAGGTTATTTTTTTCCGGTCGACCAATTCATTTTTCGCAGCACTGGCAAGCACCTGTTGAAGCCAAACGCTAGACTTCCCAAGTCAGCACCACCATCGAACCCAACACAGTGGATGACGAATCAACCGCCAAAAAGCAAATTTGCAGCTACATGGCAAATTGGTTCCAAACACTTAAACTGAAGCGGGTCATGAATAAAACATCTGAAACGGTGCAGCAAACATGACCTTAACCTTTGGAAACCACAGTCCATCCTGTCATGAAAATGTCAAAGCTAATTAAGATCTGCTCCGGACTTTGCCTGATCTTTTCGGCGTCGCACGCAAAGAATCTGGACGCAGCCGAGAAACCAAACATCATTCTCGTCATGGCGGATGACCATGGCTACGGTGACACAGGATTCACGGGGCATCCATTTGTTCAGACACCTCATCTAGACGAGATGTCGAAGAATGGAGTTATTCTGAATCAGTTTTACGCCAGCGCCCCAGTCTGCTCACCAACTCGAGCAAGTGTGATGACGGGGCGACACCCCTTTCGAGTCAATGTTCCGAACCACGGGCACTACATGCGCCCGAATGAAACAACGATTGCCGAAGCGTTAAAAACCTGTGGTTACGTCACGGGCCACTTCGGAAAATGGCACATCGGTTCAGTTCAAGCAGACAGCCCCACCTGCCCGGGAAGATCGGGGTTTGACGAATGGTTATCGGGACTCAACTTCTTTGACAACGATCCCTACCTAAGCCACAACGGCGAATACGGTCAGTTTAAAGGACCTGGATCCGTCATCTCGATGGATGCCACGCTACGCTTTCTTCAAAAGCATAAAGATCAAGGATCGCCCATGCTTGCGGTCACTTGGTTTCCTTCACCGCACGATCCGCAGCAAGAGTTACCAACCGGCATCGAAAACGCTAGCGAACTTTACAGCGATCAAGACACCAAGAAGCCAGGCTACTTTCGAGAAATCACACTGCTGGATCAACAATTGGGCCGGCTTCGAGATGCTCTTCGAGAGTGGGAAATCCATGAGAACACTTTACTGATCTACACCAGTGACAATGGAGGACTTGTGGTTGAGTCCTCGGGCGGTCGCGCGAAAAAAGGCAGCATTTATGAAGGCGGCTTACGCGTCCCAGCGATTGTTGAATGGCCAAGCCGCTATCAGCCCGCATCAATCGACACACCCATTTACGCTTCGGATCTCTATCCAACTCTCACTAAAATTGCTGGCTACCAATCCAAGCAACAGGCACCACTCGATGGGATTGACGTCACACCAATTCTCGATGGCAAAATGACCCGGAGACCACCCATGGGCTTCTGGCATGGTTACCAAGCCGGGCAAGCGACCTACAGCGATCGTGTCATCAAAGAATTAATGGAAGCGAAACAGGCTGGACGACCCAATCCTCATCCAGATCGCCTTCTCAAGAATGTTGAGGTCTTTGAAACGCGTGACCCAAAAACCCTTATCGGTCACGCTGCATGGAATGCTTGGCCTTGGAAGCTTCACCGAATTGAAAACAAAGACAAGGTAATCCTTGAACTTTACCACCTCGAAGATGATCCCATGGAAATGAATAACGTGGCGGAAAAACAAGCCTCGAGAACCAAGAAGATGCAGCAGGAACTCGAGAATTGGCAGCGTTCCGTTCTGCGAAGCTGGGGCGGAGCTGACTATTCCCGGTAAGACTTCGATGATGATTCGCTTCACTTCAAAAAAACTCACTCAGACAAGCTTGTTTTCCAATGATCACAAAACGATCGCTTCTCATCGCCCTTGCTCTCGCCGCGTCACTGCAGCAACTTGCAATGGCAGATCAACGTCCCAACATTCTCTTCATCTATACCGACGATCAATCGTCTCGAACGGTCAGTTGCTACCCAGACGCATACGATTGGGTTCGCACGCCAAATCTTGATCAACTCGCGAGAGAGGGCGTGCGATTTGAACACGCCTACATTGGCTCTTGGTGCATGCCATCGCGAGCTTCAATGCTAACAGGACTTCACCAACATCGAATCGAATCGATGCGAATGGACGGGCAATATCCTGGAAGCACCTATGACCCAAAGCAATGTCGCTTTTGGCCAAGTGTTCTCAGGCAAGAAGGATACACGACCGCACATATCGGCAAATGGCACACCGGCAGAGACACCGGATTTGGACGGGACTGGGATCATCAAATTGTCTGGAATCGTCCGGGGCATCCCAAAAATGCCCCCAACTACTATGACAATCAACTGATCAGCCGCGATGGTCAGCCTCCCGTGCTCACCAAGGGATACACCACCGATAATTACACCGATTGGGCAATTGAATTCATCGATGGCAAGAATCGCCCCGACAACAAACCTTGGTATTTATGGCTTTGCTACGGCGCCGTTCACGGACCGTTCACGCCCGCAGAGCGTCACATGAATGACTACCAAGGCATTGACATACCGTACCCCAAAGACGTGTACCCGCCACGACCCGGCAAGCCGCAATACGTTCAAGAAATGGAACACTGGGAAACAGGACCACTTGGATTGCCCATCGAACGAAAGACACGAGACGTTTCACCCGTCGGTATGAAAGATTCACCTGGTCGACCGCTGAAAGATTGGGTGCAACAGTATCACCAAGGTGTTCTGGCGATTGATGAAGGAGTCGGGCGTCTACTCGAGGCTCTCCAGAAAAGCGGCCAAGACGACAATACCCTGATTGTATTCACCTCGGACCAGGGTTTCGCTTGGGGACAACATGGATTCAAGTCCAAAGTTGCACCCTATCGTGCGACTGTCGAAGCCCCCTTGATGATCCGTCCAACCAAGAAATTACGAGAATCCGTCGCGGGACGTGTTATTAAAGAACCTGTCAGCGGAGTCGATTTGCCACCAACGTTGCTCGCTCAAGCACGCGTCGAACTGCCGTGGAAAATGCATGGCGAAGACCTTAGCCATCTGCTTAGCGTCGAACCAAAAAAACGCGAATCACCAGCAATGCTGGTTCACACCGGTGCGATCTACGGATCGGAAACAAATGAAATCCCCTCGCCCGATGATCCTAGGCTCTATCACGGCCCGGGCGTCCCTTGGTACGTCATGCTTGCCAGCGGAAAATACAAGTACATTCGAAATCTGATTCCCGGTGAAACCGAAGAACTCTACGACCTCGATAGCGACCCCGACGAGCTCCACAATCTCGCAACAGAGAAAACGCATCAAAGACGACTTAGACGCATGCGCCGTGAGGCAGTTGAAGAACTCAGACGCACCGATGCAGGATTGGCGGACAATCTTCCACCACTGCGATATCGTGACAAAACGAAAGAGTGAAATTGATTCACTCCAGAGATCAGCCAAACAGCCACAAACAGTCCAACAGCAGGTAGTCAAGCCGAGAGTGATCAAATCGTCATTGGGTTCAGACGCGGAACTGACTCTGGCTCAACGACTCTGGCTCAACGGCGCGAATCAACTCCGCTTCATGACGCGAATAAAATTTGTTGGTCTGTGAAAGCGATGAAAAACAATACCGAATTTCACCACCACACTATTTGCACCGCTAGCCAATCTTTTCCGCACCGGGTCGCCCGCTCTCAATCCTAAAACTTGCCGCTGTCTCAATCGGTGAACCTGGTCGATCGACATAAGGAGTGATTTGGAAATGAGAAATCCAATGCTCCGGTGTAACGCTGCAGCTGACGTAGCCTCGATTCGAATTATACCAACGCACAAACTCATTCTGCGCACGAGCTCGCTCATATTCCGGAATCACATTTCCACCGTTTCCACCCGAGGTCATTGATGAACCCACAAGTTCGGTGCCAACCAGGGGTGAGCTGGGGTCCTCGAAATTCAGTTGCAGATCGTTTACCCAATTCACGTGAATATCGCCCGTCAAAACAACAGGATTCGGAATCGAACGTTCGTGCATATAACGAAGCAACTTTCTTCGGCTGAATTCATAACCGGGCCATTGGTCCATGCTGAATTTCGGACTGTCAATTTCGCCGCGATTCAATGGGGCCATCATGACTTGCTGCGCTAAGATGTTCCAGTTTGCGTCAGAGCGGGTCAGTCCGGACATCAGCCATCGCTCCTGCTGCTGACCAAGCATGGTCGTACTGGAGTCAAAAACCTTTCCCGTCATCGGCTTTTGATGATCCCCGTTGGGTTGATCCGTACGATATTGTCGCGTATCAAGCACATGAAACTGGGCTAACCGCCCGTACTGACATCGACGATAGAGTTTCATCATGGGTCCGGTTGGAAAAGACCTTCGACGCAACGGCATGAATTCATAGTACGCCTGATAGGCATTCATGCGACGTAATAGAAATTCCTCAGGGGAGACACCCTCCTCCTCTGACACCAGATCTGCGTAATTGTTGTCAAATTCATGGTCATCCCATGTTACTAACCAAGGAAATAACCGATGCGTTTCTCGCAGGCCATCATCGGAACGATACTGAGAATATCGCGTCCGATAGTCATTCAATGAAACAATCTCGCCACCGAGATGCTTTCGAGGCCGTTTGTCCTGTCCTGCATATTCATAGATGTAGTCTCCGAGATGAACAATGAGATCTAAATCCTCTTGCTGCATATGTGCATAGCCATTGAAATAGCCCGACTCATAGTGCTGACATGAAGTAAAAGCAAAACGTAATTCATCAGGCATCGCCTCATTATCTGGCGCGGTTCTGGTTCGCCCCACCGGACTCGTTGCATCACCACAATGAAATCGAAAAAAGTACCAACGCCACGGCCTTAAACCATCAACTTCGACATGAACAGAATGCCCGAGTTGAGGAACGGCCCTGGCCTTGCCACTTCGCACGACGCTTGAAAAGCTTTCATCCTCCGATACCTCCCACTTCACCTCAATGGGAACATTGGGCATTCCCCCACCCCACAACTCCGTCGGTTTTGGAGCGAGCCGAGTCCACAACACAACACCATCGGAGACAGGATCACCTGATGACACGCCAAGGACAAACGGATCCGATTCAAACGCAGGCTGCTTGACGGTCGCACCCTCTGCGTACAAATCGAGAGTGGGAATTGCTGAAACCATCGCCACGTAGCGAAGAAAATCCCGCCGCGATACACCATAATGCCGCCGAGTAGATTGTTGAGGTGTGTGCGACCGTGGCAAATAGAAATCCATGACTTACCTATTAACTTCTCTTCTGAAAAGACCAGCGACTATCGAGGCTCCAAAATAAACTGAATCGTCGGGATCATCAGCATTACCTTTGATCGCCCACGATTCAACCATTTTCCGCTTGGAATACCCTTTCCCATAATGTGCAGACCGTGAACCATCCCGAATCATTCTCTTCACCTTTAAATGTTTGTATCGGCAAAGAATATCAAAAACCACTACGCGCAATGATCGTTCTTGTTGGAATCACGCTCTTCAATCTCGAACAGGCTCATGCTTCAGATATCCTGATTGCCGATTTTGAGAACACGAATTATGACAACTGGACAATCAGCGGCAACGCCTTCGGCGACGCCCCTCCCGCTGGCACGCTGCAAAACCAGATGAAAGTTTCGGGATTCCGTGGAAAAAAACTTGTCAACACCTTCAAACATGGTGACCAAACCACGGGCACGGCGATAAGTAAACCGTTTGAGATCAAACGAAAATTCATTGCCTTTCTGATCGGCGGGGGCGCCGACCTAAAAGAAGTGGGCATTGAACTTTTGGTGGATAACCAACCGGTACGAGCGGCGACGGGATCAGAATCAGAGCATCTGCTGTGGGCAAGCTGGAATGTCGAGTCACTAATCGGTCGACAAGCCCGTCTCCGCATTTACGATCATGGTGTTGGTGGGTGGGGCCACATCAATGTTGACCACATTATCCAAACCAACAACGCACCGCGTCGATTCGATCGAAAAAACCAGCTGGAGGCATATCGCAAATCAGAACAATACCTTGATGAACCATGGCGACCCCAAGTTCACTTCAGTCCAGAGATCAATTGGATGAATGATCCAAATGGCCTGGTCTATTATGAAGGTGAATACCATCTTTTCTATCAATACAATCCTGCGGGAAACCAATGGGGGCACATGAGCTGGGGACATGCTGTCAGCAGGGATTTGGTGCACTGGGAAAACCTACCGCTCGCAATTCCTGAAGAAAACGGCGAGATGGCATTCAGCGGTTGCTGCATCGTTGATCACCAAAATACTTCAGGACTTGGTTCGGAACGGTCCCCTCCTATGATCGCCGTCTACACTGCCCATGGACACGGAAAACAGGTTCAGAACCTCGCCTTCAGCAACGACCGTGGCAGAACCTGGGCCAAGTTCAAAGACAATCCAATCTTGGATATCAACGAGAAAAACTTTCGTGATCCAAAAGTGTTCTGGCATCAATCAACGCAGCGATGGGTCATGGTGGTTTCACTGGCACTCGAGAAAGTATTGGTGTTCTATGGATCCGAAGACCTGAAAAAATGGAAGGAACTTAGCCGCTTCGGTCCAGCCGGTGCATCCGATAAATCCAACTGGGAATGCCCCGACCTTTTTGAGCTGGAAGTTGAAGGCTCAACAGACGAGAAACATTGGGTGCTCGAAGTCGACATGGGAGCTGGTTCGATCGCAGGTGGAAGCGGTGGCGAATATTTCGTCGGAAAATTCAATGGGCAGGAATTCATTGCAACTCAAGATGCGAGGTGGGTCGATTTTGGACGTGATTTCTATGCTCCAATCAGCTGGTCAAACATCCCTCGCAGCGATGGCAGACGAATCTGGCTAGGGTGGTTCAACAACTGGGAAACATGCTTGATTCCCACCTCACCTTGGCGAAGCAGCATGAGCTTCCCGAGAACTCTTGCCCTCCGGAAAATTCATAATGAAAAAGATCGGCCTGCCTTTCGCTTGATCCAAAGGCCAGTGGATGAAATTAGAAAACTAATTGTGGACGAAATCCCCATCGACACATCAGTTGCATCATGGCCACCAACTCGGGTAACCCAACCAGACCAACTCAACGGAATGCACTTTATTCTTGAAACGACATTAGTACCCGGCACCGCACAATCTTGCGGATTGAGAATCCAAACGGGACCGGATGAATTCCTAGAAGTCGGGTACGACAACAAAAATCAACATATCTATGTCGATAGAACAGAATCGGGTGAAGTCAATTTCCACCCCTCTTTTGCTGGACGTCACAAAGCGCCCACTCAAGTAATCAACGGTGAGATCAAACTGACGATGATTATTGATCGATCATCAATTGAACTTTTTATTAATGATGGCGAATCAGTAATCAGCGACCGCTTCTTTCCCCGTTCGGCAAATCCCGTGGTGAAGATATTTGCGAGTAACAACACAGCATCCCTGAAAGACACACGCATTCAACAACTGAATTCAATCTGGCAACCGCAAGAGAAAAATTGAACGATAGCGGCCTGCCTGTCCTGGAAATCGCACGCATGAAATAACCGTGGTTCCTATATGTTGATTGATCAACAAACGACCCACACTGTCATCAAAACTTATGCAAAAATTTCATGCGCAACGCGACCGGCAACATCCGTTAACCTGAAATCACGACCCGCGTGCTGATAGGTCAGACGTTCATGATCAATGCCAAGCAAGTGCAGAATGGTCGCGTGCAGGTCATGCACATGCATTTTTTTCTCAGCCGCGTAATAGCCATAATCGTCGGTAGCGCCATAAGCGTAGCCACCTTTGACACCACCCCCAGCCATCCACATCGTGAATCCATGCGGGTTGTGGTCTCTTCCATTATTGCCTTGCGCAGTTGGAGTTCGTCCAAATTCACCACCCCAAAGGACAAGGGTGTCACTCAAAAGCCCGCGTTGCTTCAAGTCAGTTAAAAACCCCGCAATCGGCTTATCAACCTCCGCCGAATTCTTGGTGTGTCCGTGGTAAAGATTACTGTGCTGATCCCACTGCACCTCACTGTCGCTGTGGGTTACCTGCACAAACCTCACACCGCGTTCCAATAAACGCCGAGCCATTAGGCACTGACGTCCAAAGTCCTCAGTGACCGGATCGTCAATTCCATAGAGATTTTTGGTTGCTGCAGACTCAGTGTTGAAAGTTTGAATCTCCGGCATGGAAGATTGCATTCGGTAGGCAAGTTCGAACGATTCCAGTCGGGATTCGAGAACGCTCTCGCTTTCATTATCGGCAAGGTGCCGCTGGTTCAACATGCCAATAAAATCCAATTGCCGGCGCTGCTGAGAGTAGTCAAGCCTGGTGTTTTCAATGTGCTTGACCGCGGCTTGACTTGATGCAATCGAGGCGTTCCCAATCGGCGTTCCCTGACAGGATGCAGGTAAAAAAGCAGCACCCCAGTTATTTACCCCACCGTGCGCCAAGGTTGGACAAATCGTCACAAAGGTGGGTAGATTTTGATTTTCAGTACCCAGTCCATAAGTAACCCATGACCCGAGACTCGGACGCACAAATTGATCGCTTCCTGTGTGCAATTTCAGTAACGCACCACCATGCGCCGGATTGGTGCCGTGAACGGAACGAAGGATGCACAAGTCATCAACATGCTTGGCAACATGCGGAAACAAGTCGCTCACAGGAAGCCCACTATCACCATACTGCCGAAACTTCCAAGGTGACTTCAGCAAATTACCTTGCTTTGCAAACGTGACACGAGGAAGCGGAAACGGTAACGGCTTGCCGTGATCCCGATCCAAAAGTGGTTTCGGATCAAAGGTATCCACATGCGAAGGCCCACCCTTCATGAAAAGAAAAACAATCCGTTTCGCTCGTGGAAGATGGTGAGGCCCACCCCCTAAGGAGGACGGCACGTTTTTTTCGGTTGCTCCAACGGCCGATGCATCACTCGCCTGCGCAGTGCCACCCTGTAGCAACGAGGCGAACGCCAATTGGCCAAAGCCAAGGGCTGAACTCCGAAGCAAATTTCGTCTTGTCCGCAAATCACTTTCCCACATCATCGATACCCAAAATGTCGTTCATTTGATGTAGATAAATTCATTTGTCGCCAACAAACTTTGGCACAATGTCGACCACGCTAGTTCGGCACCGCTGGGCGAACTTGCATGCCCCATCACCAAACTTCTTGATGCGGTCATCTCTTCACGATCAGGCTTTCTTCCCAACACTCGTTGGAAAGCCATTTCAATACGTGATTCATCACTCGCAGAAATCTTTAACAACTGACAAGCCAGATCGTGGGAAGCCGCAGCGACCATCTCTGAATTCAGCAGCAAAAGGGCTTGGGGCGCGACAACCGTCGAAGCTCGGTTACCCGTTGGCATGGTGGGATCAGGAAAATCAAACTGCTCGAAAGTTGTGAAGAGATTGTTTCTGATCACTGGTAAATAAATTGCTCGACGAAGGCTATCGTATTTCGTGTGATCCACGGAGGTATGATTGAACACAAATTGACGATTACGAAGGGGAACCGATTTTCCACCCAACGTAAAATCAAGTCTTCCACAAACGGAAAGCACCGAGTCATGCAACTGCTCGGCCTCCAACCGTAGCATCGGATACTTCCAGTGCAATCGATTCTCTGGGTCCTTATCCCTCGCAACGGATTCAGAGGGATTCGAAGCACCCTGCTGATAGACGCTCGATAATAAAATCATCCGATGCAATTTCTTTGTTGACCACCCATCCGAGCCAAACTGAAAAGCAAGCCAGTCCAAAAGATTCTGATGAATGGGCCGATCACCAAGAACACCAAAATTCTCAGTACTGCCCACCAACCCTGAACCAAAATGCCATCTCCACAACCGATTGACGTAGACCCGCGCGGTCAGTGGATGGCTCGGAGATGTCATCCATCTCGCCAACGCTAATCGCCCACTTCGTTCTGAATCAAATTCAGCCACCCCGGCGACGCCTCGCATCACTTCCGGGACATCACGTGAAACCATGGCACCCAGATTACGATGGCTTCCTCGGACATGGATCGCTAGCTCAGTCGAGATCTCTCCGTCCTTAACTCCCATGGCAGATGCCGCATCCGGGGCGCTGCTCTCAAACAAGCGTGCCGCCTCCATCAACTGGTCATATTCCGCAAAAGTGGACTCGTCAAAAGCATGGTCAGGCTTGGGAGGAATCGCCAGAAAACCAGAGGTATCCATCAGCGCTCCGTGATAGAGAGCTGTCTGCCTGGCAATTTCCAATTCAGCTGAATCTAATTCAGCCTCACTAGCCTCATCGCTAGCCACCTTGCCCGGTTTAAATTCTGACGCACGCTCAAACCAGGGTCGATAGAACGCTTCGACAAGTTCTGAGTGCTCACCACCCAATAATTCATGCCACTTGGCAAATACTGGATTCTCTCGATTGAATTCAAGATGCCGTCTGCAATGATGCAAAACACGGGCATGCAATCCATTGGGTCTCGCAACTGAGTCGACTTCCCGAAGCGACATGGACAAATCCACTTGGGTCGCCGCAACCAGATACTCAGTTGCCTTAGAACGGACCGCTGCTCGCAATTCCCCATAGGCTTTATTCTTAAAATCAGTTGCCTCTTTCTTCAACGCGGCAATTCGATCGTCAACTTCTTTGATTACCTGCAGTTGACTCTCGTCAGCGAAGACATATTCATTCCAGTGTTTTATCGCACCAGTGTTCGTCTCACCAAAGGTTTGCGTACTTTTGAAAATTGCGGCCAGGGAGTAATAATCCCGCTGCGTGATGGGATCAAATTTATGATCGTGACAACGAACACATCCGAAGGTCATGCCGAGAAAAGCCTTGCCCAGCGTATCCAACTGTTCATCAATCGTGTCCATTTCCAACTTGTCTCGATCCGGCTCAGCCAAAACCTTTGCACCGAGCACAAGAAAGCCGGTCGCTATTTTTGCACTTTGCGTTGATTCAGGAAGTAAATCTCCTGCCAATTGCTCTTGGACAAATTGGTCATATGCCATGTCAAGATTGAACGCATCCACCACATAGTCACGATAGCGCCACGCATTTCCAAACGCCAAGTTCTCATCCAAACCGTTGCTGTCGGCGTACCTTGCCACATCCAACCAGTGTCGGCCCCAACGCACTCCATACTGTTCCGAAGCCAGATAGTGATCGACCAACGAGCGGTAGGCATGAGGGGATGGATCATTTTCAAAAGCTTCAATCTCATCCATGCTTGGTGGCAGCCCCAGCAAATCGTATTTCAAACGGCGAATCAGCGTTCTGCGATCCGCTTTCATCGCGGGACCAATTCCCGCCTTTGTGAGACCGTCAACGATAAATGCATCGATTGGCGTTTGAATCCAATCATGATTAATCGCTGGTACCATCGGTTCCTGAACCGGTTGCATCGACCAAAAGTCCCGCCCCTCTTCAATTGACATCCCAGGACCAGAACTTACAGGGTCGGATTCCGAGGCAGATAGATTTCGGGGGTCGTAACCACCCTTCTCGATCCATTGCTCCAGGTCGCGAATCTTCGAATCGGGCAATTTCCCAGACGGAGGCATCTGAAAGTCTTGGTCCTCGTAACGAATCGCCTTGACCAGCAGACTCAATTCCAAATCCCCGGGAACGACCGCTGGTCCGGTGTCACCGCCACGTCGCGTCGCCATTGCGGTATCAAGTAACAAGCCCCCGCTGGACTCGCCTCCCGAATGACACTCATAGCAATGCTCGACCAAAACGGGCCGTACTCGCGACTCAAAAAATTCAGCAGCTACCGATACATCGACCGCTTCAATTTCTCCCAAATTTGAAGACTCCGCGTCAGCGCTATCAATCTGACTAACGAGAACTGGCGAATCCGCCAACCCTTCGTCGAAACGCAATTGCGAAACAGGGGATCGCTCGAAATTGCTTGAAGTTTCAACCTCAATACTTGACCCTTCATCCTCTAATTTCAGAGCATTGGATTTCAGTCCAACGTCGGGATGCTGCTTCAAACCAGCTTGCTGGGGGCATGCAAATCCCAACGTGTTCGATCCCGCAAGCAGGCCGACCACCCAAAGTATGATCCACAGGATTTGATCATGTGGAAACCGAAATGTCAGATTGAAGGAAATCAATGGGAAAGCAAAACAAGTGATGACGAAAACAAATACGTGCAAATAAAGCTATCGGCGACACAAGGGGAACATGACTCTGGAATACGAAGGACAGCCAACCGAAAGAAATCTGATCAAGGACTGGCGATGCCGCTTCAGCTGAAAACCGCAATCTAACTTGCCGTTTTCCCAGGCTTGCTCTTAACAATCCAGCATAGCACAAATCATTTAGGCAATCGAAAAATCGCTGCAATCAAAGCACTTAAAAGCATCTCAATCAGCGTGAAAACCGCAGCAACCCTGATCCAAACCTGCTGACTCCATCTATCGGAGCGGCCACAAAGGACTATTGAAAAATCAACGAATTGACCCTCCCACCTGATCCAACCTCTCCCTATCAACATTCTTCCTCAAAGGGACGCTCGATCATCCGCTTCCCGGCAAGACCTCACCATCGCCCAAAAAACGCGTATCATGCTGAATCCAACCAAGCAGCTTGCGCACGAATACCGCTGCCCCCATTCCTAACCGTTCCTACCAACGCCAGAACATCAGCATGTCTGTTTTGTCTCCCGTTATCAAAACACTGGCTGATCTAGTTGCTATCCCCAGCGTGAATCCAAACTACGAAGGTGGAACCGGCGAATCTCAGATCGCAAATTGGATCGAGCAGTTCTTCCAAAGACAACAGATTCATGTCGAGCAACAAAGCGTTTTACCAGGACGCAGCAATGTCATCGCGAAAATACCGGGGCGAACCAGTAATCATCGAATCATCCTTGAAGCTCACATGGACACTGTCTCAACCAAGGGAATGTCAATCGCACCGTGGGATCCGGTTATCAAAAATGGCAATCTTTACGGACGAGGGGCCTGCGATACCAAAGGTGGACTGGCTGCAATGATGCATGCCATGCTTGAACTGGCTAAGAGTGAAACGCATCCCGATGCGGAAGTTTGGTTTGCAGCGACCATTGATGAAGAATATTCCTATCGGGGTGTTCAGCACCTGTGTGCCCAAAACCTGAAAGCGGACGCGGCAATCGTTGCGGAGCCAACTCAATTGCAAACGATCATTGCCAGTAAAGGCTTGGTAAGATGGATGATCGAAGTTGAGGGTGTTGCTGCACACTCCGCCAAACCACACCTTGGCAAAAATGCAATTGTGCACATGATGCACCTGATTCACGAACTGGAACGCGATACACAAAATCTTGCGTTATCCTCACACCCCCTATTGGGATCGGCAACATTGAACATTGGTGTCATTCGCGGTGGTGTTCAAATTAACTTGGTTCCCGACCGCTGTGAAATTGAAATCGACCGACGCCTCTTACCCGATGAAGATTTAGAACAAGTGCTGAACCATTACCAATCAATGGTCGAAAAAGTTGCCTACGAGTTACCGGACTTTAAAGCAACGATGCATCCACCAATGTTGACGGATCTACCATTGGACACCAACCCAAACAGTCATGCGGTCAAAGTCATGAAACAAACGCTGATACAGCATGGCCAATCAGACGATCTGGCCGGTGTTCCATTTTGCAGTGATGCCAGCAAATTCGGTGCAATGCAAATCCCAAGCATTATCTTTGGCCCGGGAAGCATCGACCGTGCTCATTCAGCAAACGAATACGTTGAATGCGATCAAGTCGAAATGGCGGCAACACTCTATCGCGATTTTGTCCTTAATTTTTAAAAAGCTCTCACAACATCAACGATCAAACCGAGGCAGAGCATGAATCCCACACGTTCCAATCCAATCTCAAGACGTCGATTTTCAAAAATCACTGCTGCCATCTCAACACTCGGTGCATCACCAATGATGTCTCAGGCAGCGACCACTGCGGGAAAGAATTGGATTGACGCCCACGCTCACGTCTGGCATCCCGACACAGAACGCTACCCGATCAGTCCGAACTTTCAACATTCAGACATGCAACCACCCAGCTTCACTGATTCGGAACTTCTGGCACATTGCATGCCTGCCGGAGTCAATCGGGTTGTGCTGATCCAGATGAGTTTTTACGAATACGACCATCGGTACATGACTGAAGTGATGCAGCAGCATCCCGGAGTCTTTTCCGGTGTCTCTCTTATTAACTGGAAACAAAACCGCTTACGGGCCGAAGTAAAAAGGCACGCCAAAATGGGAATGCGAGGATTTCGGATGCACTCCCGCGGCGATGCCAAGACTTGGCCAAACGACAAAGAGGTCCACATGCTTTGGCGCGCGGCCACAAGACATGACATGGCCATCTGCCCATTGATCAACCCCGAGGATCTCTCCGCGATCCACGCGCTGTGTAAAAAATTCCCGGAAACCAAAGTGGTGATCGATCACTTTGCTCGAATCGGCGTTAGCGGTGTGATAGAACCCGACCGACTCAATGAGCTATGCCAACTTGCACAATTCCCTAACACCCACGTAAAAACGTCAGCTTTCTATGCATTAGGAAGAAAAACCCCACCCTACCAAGATCTAATACCAATGATTCAAAAAGTGGTTGATGCCTTTGGGACAGACCGCCTGATGTGGGCCAGCGATTGCCCCTATCAAGTCCAACCACCACACGATTACGAATCGTCAGTTGAACTAATCACCAAGCATGCAACGTTCCTCACCGAATCGGAAAAAGAGTCCATCATGCGCAAGACAGCAGAAAGACTTTTCTTTGGTTAGAAAACCCTTTTCAACAAAAACAAACGCCTCTTCAACCAACAAGAAACGTCCCATGCAATGCCAACGCGTTCACACCTGCGTTCTCTACTCCGAATTCATGCTCATCCGCTGGATCTTCTCCAGCAAGAAACCACTGAAAGACCAAATAGCAATGAAGCGTATTCAACGTGCCCAGTCTGCATTGATTCTGATCATCGCGATCATCAGCAGCAATTCAGCGATAGCTCAGAGAGAAAATGACAAGGGTGGTTCCGTTGTGGAATTCCGAATCGCTCAGGATAAGCAAATAGACGGTCATGATCAGGCTAAATTACCCGGCGGCGATCAACTGATTTATTTGGACCCCGAGTCGCAAATGGGAAGCAAGGAGATCGATCGGGCTGTGATCATTTCCGACACCGATGGCAATCCAGCGATTTCAGTCAAGTTCACTGAAGCAGGCTCTCAAGACCTAGCCAGAATAACCAGCGAAAATATTGGCAAGCGTTTTGCAATTACCCTGGATGGAAATGTGATAGCGGCGCCAATCATTCGCGGAACCATTACTTCAAAAGCAATCATCAATGGTGACTTCACGATTCAGGACGCGGTCAAAATCACGCATTCCATGAATAACACCAGTCGATTTTCCGCCGCCAAAGACCCCACAATCCCGCTCGAATCATTCACGCCATTATTTAACGGGAAAGATCTTTCCGGATGGGCCAATGTCAACACCGAGCCCGATACATGGCAAGTCAAAGAAGGCGTTCTTGTCTGCTCCGGGTTACCCATCGGAGTCATGAGATCAGAAAAGCAATACGAGAACTTCATCCTCCATATCGAATGGCGGCATATGAAACCCGGAGGAAACTCAGGAGTCTTTGTTTGGAGTGAAGGATCAGTCCCTGACGGAAGGCGACTCCCCAAGGGCATGGAAGTACAAATGCTTGAACTCGACTGGGTCAACAAACATCCACGTGGAAAACGTCCCAATCATGTGGGTTACGTTTCCGGAGAACTTTTTGGTGCTGGCGGCCTAAATGCGACACCAGATATTCCGCGCGGACGCCGCAGCATGTCGAGAGAACTTCGATGCAATGGCTACGGTCAATGGAACACCTATGATGTCGTTTGTGTCGATGGTACCGTAAAACTTTCGATCAACGGTAAGTTTGTTAATTCCATTCGCGACTCAGAAACCCGACGTGGCTACCTTTGCCTGGAGTCAGAAGGTTCGGAAATTCACTTTCGAGATATTCGAATCATGGAACTACCGCCGGGCGAAACCACGTTGTCCCAGCGGGCAACATTGCTCGATTAATTCACATTCGCTGTTCCGTTCAATCAGATTTTTTCTTGCCGATTTATGATCACCCTTCGGACCTGAAATCACTGATCGATGATTCGTGAACACTGCCGAGACTTACGAGCGAGGGAAACGTCGTTGATTCACCTTACTTAGCATCACCTCTTTGCCAAACGCTAAGTGATTTTCCGATTTTCTCTCGTGGATAGCCAGTTGAAAGAGACTCCCCATGAACTCGTCGCTTCGACTTCTCGTCACTACCTTCCTGTTGCCCCTTGGTTTTCCGACAAACATCCCAGCGAATCAACAACAGCATTCCGCCAGTCCTAATATTGTGCTGATTCTTGCTGATGATCAAGCTTGGATGGATTTTGGCTTCATGGGCAGTGAACGCGTCCACACTCCAAACCTCGACGAACTGGCTGCAAGTGGAGCAACGTTTACGAACGGATATGTTCCATCAAGTGTCTGCAGGCCTTCGCTCGCCACCGTCCTGACCGGACTCTATCCTCATCAACACAGAATCCACTTCAATCACGGACCTCCTGGTAACGCAGGGTACAACCAAATGACGTCGCGGGAAGAATACCAGCGAGTCCGGGATAAAGAATTTGAACTGATTCGTCGGTGTCTAACCTTGCCTTCGGTTCTAGCCAAGGAAAAAGGTTACCGCTGTCTTCAAACCGGTAAATTCTGGGAGGGCCACTACACGAACGCGGGGTTCACCGATGGAATGACGACCTTCAAGACCCCACCGCTTACGCAAGCCTTTGGAGGAATCCGAACGCTTGCGAGTGGCGAAAAAGTGGCTCACGGGAACGGGGATGCTGGCCTGCAGATTGGGCGGGTTACCATGCAGCCAATCGAACGCTTTGTGGACGAATGCGAAACAAGCAACACACCATGGCTTGTTTGGTACGCACCTTACCTGCCTCACCTTCCCCATGATGCCCCTGCCAAATTCGCCAAATTGGCATCCAATCAACCCGGTGTGCTTCCTCAGGAAATCCCCTACTTTGCATCGATCGCACAATTTGACGCAACCGTGGGAGAATTGGTCAACACGGTTAAAAAATCTTCTTCGTTGCAAGAAACAATCTTCGTTTTTCTATCGGACAACGGCTGGAGACCCAGTTCAGCAGAGCAATCGAAGCGACCAGGTGAATTTGGCCAAACAAAACGCAGCAAACGCTCTCCCTTCGATGATGGATTACGGACCCCCATTTTAATACGTTGGGATGGAGTGATTGAACCTCAAACACGCCATGGCTTAGTCAGCAGTGTTGATGTGATGCCAACTTTATTGAAAGCTGCCGGGGTACCGACGGAAAGATTCGCAAAATTGCCGGGTCTCGATTTATTCTCACTCCTGCAAACCAAAAAAATGATCCCTCAGGAGCGTACAATTTTTGGCGAAGTCTATCCCGGCGACGCAACAGAACTGAACCAACCCGAAAACGATATAGCGTACAGGTGGATGCGGCAGTCTAACTTCAAACTCATTTACCCACACGCTCTGAACGAGAGCGCCAATTCATCCCAATCAGAAAGCGGCTACATCAAGGCTTGGAATGCGTATGTAAGTCAGATCAGCCTATTCGATGTTCAAATGGACCCTTTTGAAAAAATCAACTTGTCATCATCGCCTAAATTTCAATCCACATTGGAACGCATGGTTAAAATCCTGAACGAGTGGTGGCTACCGGGTGATTAGCTTGCAGGAAAATAACTTCTGCATCTCTACTTGATTCCAACGCAACCAAACGGCATGCCAAAACCACCATCAACCCGCAGCAGGATTCACCCAATGAAATATCCGATTCTAGGACTTGTGTTGGCCTGTCTCTCGGTTCCGCAGTATCAAGTAAAGGCGGCTACCAAACCCATGCATTGGCTTGCCGCTGCAGCAGCGGCCTCCATCACACCCGAACACCCCGTCTGGATGGCTGGGTACGCCTCTCGTCGTTCCCCCTCGATAGGCGTTGAGCATCAGCTTCATGCCAAAACATTAATCATTGAGGATACGACAGGAAATCAAATTGTCATCGTGACTCTCGATCTCATTGGTGTGACTCCCGAACTTCGATCCGCAATTGAGAGTGAAACCGGTCGGCTTGGCATTGCACCAGAGGCTTTATTGATCAACGCCTCTCATACGCACTGCGGACCAGAAATCAGGGCGGACCGATTACTTAGATTCGGAATCGACTCCAAGTATGCAGCGATAGCAGAACAGTATGTGCGGAACATCGCAAAAACAATTGGTCAGCTGATTGAACAAACCCAACAAGACCTTCAACCCGCCAAACTCGTATACAGCAGGGCAAGAACCGGCTTCGCGATGAACCGTCGCCTGCCAACTGAAAAAGGCTTCATTAACAGCCCAAATCCAGATGGCCCCATCGATCACGATGTACCGGTGCTTAGAGTGATCGACCAGGATGAAAAAGTTCGAGCAATTCTATTCGGATATGCATGCCATGCGACAACGCTTTCCTATCAAAAATTATGCGGCGACTATCCTGGTTTCGCCCAAGCCTATCTCGAGGAGGACTACCCCGGCATCACCGCTCTATTCCTCAACGGCTGCTCGGCAGACCAGAACCCCTATCCACGGCGATCGCTTCAACTTGCACAACAACATGGAAGAGCCTTGGCCAACGGAGTCAAGACTGCAATGGAAACGAAAGCCAGTCAGGAACTGATCGGTCATCTTGGGTTTTCGATGCAATACACCCCACTTAAATTTGCGTCACCACCCAATCTTGAAACCATTCGCACACAGTCCAATTCCAACAACCAGTACGAAAAATTCCACGCCACCGCGTTGCTGAAGCAAATCCAGGACACAGGTAGCGTCCAAACGGAGTATAGTTTTTTCCCAATTCAAGCCTTTCAACTTGGTCGGGAGCTAACGCTGGTCGCTTTATGCGGAGAAGCAGTTGTTGATTATTCGATACGACTCAAGACGGAACTTCAATCCAACAAAAACAGCGTGTGGGTGGCTGGCTATTCGAATCATGTATTTGGTTACCTTCCCAGTAAACGCGTCCTGCTTGAAGGTGGTTATGAAGGCGGCGGCGCCATGCTTTACACCACTTTCCCAGGACCCTTCGATATCTCAGTTGAGCAGCGAATCATTCAGTCAGCTCATCGCGTAACCAACCTCGCGCGTGAACAGAGTCGGCAACCAAGCACGACAACTGATCGGTAAAGACCTGGGACACAGATAATTCCCGATGAAAGGATATTGCTCGTCGCGCCGCTTCGATAACTTGCCCCGCAATCCTTTAGCCTCCGAAACCACCCTGATTTACCCCAAACCAGACCGTTGAATCTGCTGCTTGAAAATGAGATCATGAGCCGGTGAGCCTCATGACGAAAACAACGCATGCCGTCTTTTTGCCAAAGATTCTCGCTCGATTGGATTGACGTGATGACGCCGTCATTTGAAAACCAGTTGGTACGAGTGAATATCTCAAGCCTTGTCTTCTTACGACAAGATGATTCCATCTTGTCTATCTTGATTGCCGTGGCAGGATCCATCATTGCACACTCAAGGTGGGCAAAACGAACAGGTCAATCAAAAGAATCTTCATGCTCACCGTCAAAGACTGATTGAGAGAAAGTTCAGCTGGCAAGGCTGATCAATTTGGGGACTCGATCATTCAAAGAACAAGAATATAAAATCAACCTTCGATTGCTCCGCATCGTTTCGTTAACTCGCTGAGGCGGGCAAAACCTAGCCAATCACAGGGAAGACACATTTTTTTGTTTGCCACTACGACAAACTGATCGCGCGGTTATCCCCGAACCAGAAAAAAGAGGGCAAATCACAGGAAACAGGCTTTGGACCGGGACCGGGACCGGGACCGGACCTTGGACTTGGACTTGGACTTGGACTTGGACTACTGAAATTTCCCAGGTTTGCCTTTTCCGCTGAGGTCCAATTGATTCGGCGGATTACCCTAGAATAAGGCAATCAAGTTCGATCGGCCAAACCGTCCGTCCTCGTGGAGGTTTCTCGGCACTGCCAACTTCAATTCGCATCCGAGCACCTAACGGACTTACAATCGGGCAACGGACAGAATGCTTTCCCCACTGGCCAAAACTTGCTGCACAAAACAAGAGACGACTAAAATATGCTTGCCTCAACCGAAGTCAGATTCCGTTAGTCAGATTCCGTTAGTCAAACGATGACAGCTATGGTTCATCGCGAAGATAGCGATTCCAAAGCACCACTTCCGCCAACGAAGTCCCACCCCACCCCACTTGGACCACATGCTTCGCCACTTGATCCTCGTAACCAGACAGCGATGCTCTCCCGAGCGCCGTTCAAGCAAAAAACGCCGTTCGAGCAAAGAAACAACGCCTTACCTTCGCATTCTCCATCTGGTGGCTATTTGCTTTGTATGCGGTTACTGCCTGCCAATCAAAAAAGGATCTGCTACAGAGAACACTGTCGGCGATCATGACCAGACCGTCCGCTCTCTTGCGGCGATCATTGACAATCAAATCAACGCATCGGCTGAAACATCCGGAATGACGCCGCTGTTAGATGATCGCTCTTTTCTGCGACGAGTCATGCTGGATCTTGCTGGACGCATTCCTTCCAAAACAGAACAAGAACGGTATCAAGCACTCGAAAATCCTGACAAACGTTTTCTGATTACGAAAGAATTGATCAATTCACCCGACTTCGCCTACCATCAACGGAACGAGCTTGACACCCTGCTGCTGAGACCGCTGACCAACGACTCAGCTTGGCGAGATTACCTGCTCGAAGCAACGCAAACCAATCGATCGTGGGATCGTATTTTCCGAGAGGTATTGGTCCCTGAGACCTCAAACAGTGAAGACCTGCGACCAGTGGCGTTTCTCAAGCATCGAATGCGCGATCTGGACAAAATGGCAAATGACGCAAGCGTGATTTGGTTTGGAGTCAACATTGGGTGTGCAAAGTGTCATGACCATCCGCTCGTGGATGACTGGAAGCAAGCTCATTACTATGGAATTGCCTCGTTCTTCAAACGGACCTACCAGACAAAAAAAGGAATGTTAGGTGAGCGTTTCGATGGGAAAATACGATACGACACAACCGAAGGAGAAACACACGATGGAGAGTTCATGTATTTAACCGGGGCCAAAGCGGAAGAACCGGTTTTGAACCTCGAGGAAGAGGTTCTAAGGAAATACGACGAACAGATAAAAAATGCAGAACGTCAAGCCGATGCCGAAAGCCCACCGGTTCCCGATTTTAGACCTCGGAATGAACTTGTTGAAATGGCGTTAAACGATCAAGAACAGAAATTCTTTGCTAAGAATATCGCCAATCGTTTATGGGCCAGATTTTTTGGCAGGGGACTGACGCATCCGCTCGATCAGATTCATTCTGGCAACCCACCAAGTCATCCTGAAATCATGGATGAAATCGCCAACGCCTTGGTAAAGCATGACTACGATCTGCAAATTTTGATTCACGCAATCACCCTCAGTGATGCCTATGCCCGCGCCCTTCCAGCGATTGCCAAGAATGCAGGAGAAAGCAAGTTAACCCAGCACGATCATTTGGTTCATACTTTTTCACATGCAATGCCCCGCGCGCTAACTCCACACCAACTATCTCTATCCTTACTGATTGCAACGAAGAATCCTGACAAGCTCCAAAACCAACAGGTACCCGAAAAATGGGTCAAGGAGCGACAAGCCTTTGAGAAGCGATCAGAGAAATTGGCGCAGGAACTTGAAATCCCCGGAGACAACTTTCAGGTTCCCATCACCGAAGCACTTTGGTTCAGCAACAGCCCTCAGATGCAAAAAGATTATTTGAAGGATGGACAGGAACAGCTTGTTGGCTACCTGAAAAATCTAGAGTCAGACCAAAAGATCATCGAGATGGCGATCGCAACGATCTTGTGCAGAACGCCATTACCCGAGGAGAACGAAACACTTCTGCATTACCTGCGAGGTCGTCCCGAAAAAAAACTTGAGTCAATACAACACATTGTCTGGGCGTTACTTTGCAGTCCAGAGTTTCGCTTCAATCACTAAAAAAAGGATCTAAACATGAATCACTCCATGCGATCCGAATCGCTTGATCGACGCAGCATGATGCGACTGATGGGCTCCGCCAGTGGGTTGGGATGCGCCGCCAATTTATCGCAGATTGATGCGTTGGGAGATCAAAATCTTAATGATCAATTACGCATTTCGGGAAAACGCGTCATCCTTCTTTGGCTAGCCGGCGGCGCGAGCCAACTTGAAACATGGGACCCCAAACCAGGCAGACCCACGGGTGGTCCGTTTTCACAAATTCAAACAACCCTGCCCGGTATCGGCATTTCGGAACTGTTGCCGAAGATGTCAACGCACCTCAACGATACCGCCATCATTCGTTCGTTGAATACCAAGATTGCCGATCATGGGACCGCATACCAATTGATGGATACGGGAAGGGTGACCGAAGCAGGTGTCGCTTTTCCTCACATGGGGGCCATATTGGCTCGGGAACTGGGAAACATCGATAGCAAAGTGCCTGACTACGTTTCGATGTACACCTCAACAGAAGGGCGACGAAAGGGCTCGGCGGGATTTCTTGGTGGTCGGTACAACCCCATGTTCCTGACAGATGCCATGATGCCAGAGAACATCCAACGCCTTGACGAAGTCCCCGATATCGATCACCGAGACAGGGCCGAACTTAGGGACTCGCTGTCCAGAATCTTTGCGAGGCATCACTCACACCCGTCTTTCGATGGTCACAACAGCGCTTATGGACGTGTGCGAGGCCTGATGGCGAGCGACTACCTATTCGACATTGATCGAGAATCGGAAACCTCACGTGCTCAATACGGTCCCACCCAGTTCGGACAGCAGTGCTTGATCGCTCGACGATTGGTGGAAGCAGGTGTTCCTTTTGTGAAGGTCGCGCGTGGGTGGTGGGATAGCCACGGCCAAAATTTCGAGACCCATCAAGAACTCTGTGCCGATCTTGACCACTGCATGTCCACCCTTCTGGATGACCTGAAAGAACGTGGGTTACTCGACGACACACTGGTGATCTCTATCGGTGAATTTGGTCGAACGCCCAGTATCAATGGCAGTTTGGGACGTGACCACTTTGCGAGCGCATGGAGTTGCACGTTAAGTGGATGTGGAATCAAAGGCGGTTCATTGCATGGTAAGACAGACGAAGACGGACAAACTGTTGTTGAGGGTGAAATGGATGCGGGCGATCTTTACGCAACAATCTTCGCTGCCTTGGGCATTGATCACACCAAGGAATACATGGTTGGCAGCAGGCCAATCCCCATCGCGGACTTTGACAGTACCCCCTGTTACTCGGTCTTGACTTAAAGGCGAAGATGATGAATTTCAAAACACTCAAAGTCACCAACGAATGGCCAGCCAGCGAGATTTTATTTTGCCTCGAGTTTGATGCTGATCGGCAACGCGTTTGGTTTGGTTCTTCCGATTCACGGGTCTATCAACTTAACCTCGCTGAAGAAAAACCCGAGCGTGTCGCCCTGGAAGGTGAAGGCCATTCAAGCTATGTCACGGCAATGGCTGTCACTGGTCAATATTTAATCACCGGCAGCTACGACAAAAAAATAATTTGGTGGGATATTGAAAGCGGCCAACAAGTTCGTCAACTTCAAGCCCATGATCGATGGATCCGTCAAATCGCTGTAACGCCTGACCAACGCCTGCTATCAATCGCTGACGACATGCGGTGTCGAGTCTGGGATGCCAATAGCGGAAAATCACTCGGTGAATTCACCGATCACTCACCGCTAACACCCCACCACTATCCATCAATGCTCTATGCCATCGATGTGTCCCCCGATGGAGAAGTGGTCGCAACCGGAGACCGGATTGGACATGTCGCGATCTGGGATGCTCAGACTCTGGAAAAGACATCTGAGGTGGAAGCATCGGAAATGTACACCTGGGATCCAAAGCAACGACGCCACTCAATCGGTGGCATTCGAAGCCTCGCCTTCTCGCCTGACCGCAAAAAATTGGCCGTGGGCGGAATGGGCAAAGTTGGCAATATCGACCACCTTGATGGTGCAAGCCGAATCGAAATCTTCGACATCTCCAGCGGTGAACGCCTTCAAGTGATGGAGGATTCAAAAAACAAGGGATTAGTGGAACAGCTTCAGTGGACGGAAGATGGATCAGAAATCATCAGCACCGGAGGGAAGCACAAGGGATTTCTGTCAATTCATGATGTGTCATCAGGTCAACAGCAGCACGTCAGCGAGCACTCAGGACACATTCATGCAATGAACGTGAACTTTGACAACTCAACCATTCTGACAGCTGCACATCATCGCCTCGCGCAATGGTCGTTCGCCCCCGAATCGGTGACGGAACCTGAATCGGTGACGGAACCCGAATCGGTGACGGAACCCGAATCGGTGACGGAACCCGACAACGCCCCACCCTCTCGTGAAGATTCTGAGTAGTCCAATCTTCGAGAATCAATTCAAGCGACTCTAGCGGCTCCGTACGCCTTGCAAACAGTCCAAGATTGACGAAACGAGCATCAAGTCTGCTTTGGGAACGGGCAGGGTTCGACGAGCAAAATCAGAATCGAAAGGACGAGTTGTCTTTCTTGCTCTGCTGGGTTAACGTTCACCAAAGTCACGTGACATGGTTAGCGAATACAACAAGGTCACACCATCACCCCTGAGCGACCCGTCTCCTAAATTGATCGAGATAACCGCTGGTTTTCCCAACCACTTCTGCTGATTCAACATCAAGATGAGGCAGCACGGGTAAACACTTTGATCCAATCGTCCCAAGAACCATTGAGTCCCACGACATGTCACTCAAACACCATCGAATCGCAACAGCTATCCTTGTTATCCTTGTTATCATTGCAACGCGTCAGGTGGGATACGCATGGCAGACTGACACCTCTCCCAATATCTTGATCGTTCTGGCCGATGACATGGGCTACGGTGATCTCGGCTGCATGGGCAGCCAACATCTCGAAACTCCACATCTTGATCGCCTTGCAGAATCAGGCGTGCTGTGCACGCAAGCCTACGTCGCCAGCGCCGTCTGCTCGCCATCCAGAGCGGGTCTCATCACCGGACGTGACCCAAGACGCTTTGGTTACGAAGGCAACCTGAACCAATCAGCATCCAATTATGCGACACGACCAGAACTTCTTGGGTTACCACCGGGTGAACACACACTGGGAGATCACCTTGGCATTGCTGGATACCAGACTGCATTGATTGGTAAATGGCACCTTGGCACGGGTGAACTCTTCCATCCCCAAAACCGAGGGTTCGATTACTTCTGTGGAATGCTTGGTGGTGGACACACCTATTTCCCAAATCCTGAAAACAATCAACTTGAACGCAATGGTGAAGCGCTTCGGCAATTCTCTAGCCCTTACCTCACCGATTTTTTTACCGACGAGGCACTTGAATGGATCTCAAGTAAAAAAACCGATGCGAATCAAGACAAACCGTGGTTCCTTTTTCTCTCCTACAACGCCCCACACGGACCACGTCAGGCAACCGAGGAAGATGAGGCGCATTTCCAATCGATTCAAGATCCGAAGCGACGAACCTACGCTGCGATGGTCTATGCAATGGATCGCGGCATTGGACGAGTGATGGATCTGCTGGAGAAAACGGACCAACGCCAAAACACCCTTGTCTGTTTCTTCTCAGACAATGGCGGTGCAACCAACAACGGTAGCTGGAACGGCCCGCTGTCGGGAGTAAAAGGTTGCCTCAAGGAAGGTGGTATCCGTATCCCGATGATTTGGTCTTGGCCAAAAGAATTCCCAAAACAGCAAAAACAAAGTGGTGTCATTTCGAGCCTGGATCTACTTCCGACGCTGCTCGCTGCCGCGGATTCATCACCAATTCCATTATCAAAAGTAAGAAGCCACGAGGATAGCAGCAACCGAAAAAAGATAGTCAAGCAGTACGGCGAATATGACGGAATCAACCTCATCCCGCTTCTCCAAGGAAAAACAGATCCTCAGCGTCGAACACTGTTCTGGCGACTTCAAGGCCAAACCGCAATTCTCGACGGTCCGGATAAGCTGATCCACTTATCACATCGACGCGCTGAGATGTTTCGACCGGCTGACGACATCAGTGAATCACAAAACCGCATGGATGTTGATTCCACTCGTGCCGATGAACTCTATCGGATGATAGGTTCTTGGCAGTCCATGCTGCCCACGGTCCCACTTTGGGGATCCTCGCCGTTTTGGTCCAGCCAAAGTGCGAAACACTATGATAATTGGTTGCCCACACCTGAACCAAAGTGAATGCAAGCGGTAGGTTCAACACCCTACCAAATGGCTCGGATAAGGGCGAAACAGATCACCCGTCCTTTGCTCCATGACGTGAGGGAGCAAGAAGCCTTGTGAGCTGCCTACCTCACTTCGGCTTGTGACTTCAAATCCGTTAACAAACAAAATGTCGCCGGCGTAATAACCGGCTAGTTTTGAAAAATCGTCGGCGACCAGACTGATCACGGTCCAATCGACTTTCGGTGCGAATTAACGATTGCCTCCAATTCCTCGACAACCTCAGGATGCTGATCGGCTACGTTTTTCTCTTCACTCAAGTCAGCTGCCAGATTAACCAGATAACGACTGGGAAGCTTAACGCGGACCTTTCCGTCGGAACGATCGGTTGGATTTCCTAAGAGTTTCCAATCACCTTTGCGGACTGCCCATTGCGCACCATTGCCCCTACCCAGTAACCAGAAAAAGTGGTCATGCGGGCTATCGGCGTTCGCGTTTTGCAAAACATTAACCAGATCTCTGCCGTCCAAATGGTGAGCAGGCGATTCCACTTTGCACAGATTTGCGATGGTTGGATACCAGTCGCACCCGGTTGCTAATTGATCTCGAACCTCACCGGTCGGCAGAACACCTGGCAGCGAAGCGATGGAAGGCACTCGGATTCCACCTTCAAACAAGCAACCTTTCGCACCGCGATAGGGACCAGAATTTCCTCCACCACCAAACGCTCTTTCTTCGGTCGAGTGACCATGATCTGACTGGAAAATAACAAGTGTATCCTCACGAATCGCCAAATCATCCAACACACGTAAAATCTCTCCAACCTTCTCGTCCACGGTAGAAACAAACTCCGCATACTGCCGACGCGGAGAGGGCAGATCCTTGTAGCGTTCGCGCCATTTCGAGGTCCCTTGCATAGGGTAATGGGGCGCGTTGATTGCCCAATACATGAAGAACGGATCCTCTCTCTTGCTTTTGATGAACTGAGAGGCCTCATCGACCATCGAATCCAAAAAGAATTCGCCGTCTTGGAAAATTTCGGTTCCATTTCGCCACAGGTCGTGACGATTCGGTCCCGCCCAGTAAAAGAAATGCGAATAGTTGTCGATGCAACCACCCATGTGCCCAAACGAATAATCGAATCCCTGCGCATTTGGCATCGTTTCAGGTGTGTAACCAAGATGCCACTTTCCGATGTGCGCGGTTGCGTAACCGCTTGACTTTAGCAATTCAGCCAACGTGACTTCGGTAGTCGGCATGCCGGCAACGCCCTGCATCGAAGACACATTCCCGGGCACTCCCGCGCGTGCGGGAAACCGGCCAGTCATCAAACCGGCCCGCGAGGCCGAACAAATGGCTGATGGCGAGTACATCTGCGTGAACCGAACTCCACGCCCTGCCAAGCCGTCAAGATTAGGCGTCTCAAGGTCGTCAGAACCGTAACAATTCAAGTCAAAACTGCCTTGATCATCGGAATAAATCACGATGACATTCGGTCGCTCCCGCGCGAGGACCTGCAAGCCGTTGCCCACGATCAAAAACACAATCAACGCAACTCCGGCTAAACACCTCATCAACATCCCCCAAAAAGTAAGGCAAACAATCTGAAAACGATTCAATCCATGGACGAAGGACGACTGGATACACATCCAATATTGCCGACACACTTCTCCACGCTTCGATCATCTTACCAACACTCAATAAGATTGTATCGAATCAGCACTCACTCGTTGAATCGAACCACCGAATCCGTGCAGAAGCCCCAAAGATGGAGGCCAAAATCGATCCTCGAGAAAATTCCTCCAATCGATATCCAGAAAACAACGTGCGCCCCACCACAACCTTGATAACAATTCAGGCAAAGCGGCTATGTTCTCGGGCAAGACGCCACCAACTAAATCTTTCATTGGAGATTTCTGGCAGCCGATCCCGTGACTCAGAATCTCGGCCGGCCAAGACCGGATCCACGGGCATCAGTCCAGTTGCTCTAAATCGGCACGGCAATGCTCATAAGTCTCCGAAAACTGCATCGCATTGGGATCAGGTTCTTGATTCCAAAGCTCACAAGCTTTTTGATACAAGTCGGGCCACCAGTTTTGGTGCTGCGTTAATCCTGACTCAAGATCGGCACGCCAATGGCTTAAAACCTTTGACCAGCAACGATCACCATACCCCAGTGCATCCTTGAGATTCTGATAGCGAGGTACATACCAACGTCTTCCAATCTGTGCGTGGAGAACTTCATCTGCCCAGTCAAAGTCTTGAAAAAGCGCAGCGAGCGGATCACCACTTTCGTTGGCAACTTCCCATTCGTAGCGTTTTCCCGAACGAGGCATTAAACCTTGCTCGATGAAAAATAGCACACCGTGACGCTCGCGAGCATCAAGCTGAAGATTCAAGTTCCTCGACCAAGTAAAATTAATGGGGATACTCGCCCAATCAATCCCAAGGGATGCGAATCCCACCTCACCCATCATGGCATGACGTGCTTCATCCCACAGTTGCCTCGACATCTCCATGTGGAAACCCCAAGGCTCATCCTCTCGCAGATCAACAAGAATACTTGCCATCATCTCCGGCACATCCAGCTCACGGATTCGCTTGTAATACATCATCAATGTCTTATCACGCGGAGCGAAGCGATCATCGTAAAGAAACGCCTCTGGATTCACCCCGGCATTGAAAGAGTCGATAAATCTTTCGTCTCTTCGAGGCTCGGAATTGTATTGATTGACGTTCTCCTCATAACGACGCGGCGGCAGCTCCGCATCATGACCCTTTCGCTCTGGGTCGCAACCGTCCACATCACCAGCGATCCCAAGGATCAACCTCAAGTCGCTGCACCAAGACAAGTCATCAACTTCGCTCTTCTCTTCCCGAAGGCAATCGATCGCTTTATGACCAAACTCAACTAACTCCTCAAGTTCGAACTCCATCAACTTTGCAATTCGGATCGTCGGTGAATCCGCAAGTGGATGCGCCTCATCCTGAATACGTTGGCACGCCCGGAGAACTCCCGGAAGGACAACCTGGTAAATGCCGATCAACAACTCGAGCGTCGATGGGGTCGAATCAACCTCCTCGAGTAATCGAGCCAACGCGGCGCATGGCTCTTTCTCCAGCCCCAAAGGTGGCTCGCGCATCTCCGAAACACGCTTACGAATCAAAGTGACCTGCTCGGCACATACATAGGCATGCAGACTGAAAGCGGTTTTCAATTCGTAAATGGGTTCCGCAGTTATTTTCGCGGTCAATACCTCATGAACTCGACGCAGCGTGAAATGGATACGTCGCAACCTCTCCACACTTTCACTGAGACTCCAATCGCTCTTTACCGCGCGATCCATGGAGCAAAGGCCCGCCAATTCAGGTACCGATCGATACGTTTGATAATCTTCCAACGCCATCGTTGGCGATCCTCTTTTCTTGTGGTGACAACTAGTTCCAATCGGCAAGACACTCGCGGATGGCAAACGATTCGATCGATCGAATCAAGCCCAGGGATCGCGGTAATCGGCAGATTTGAGAAATCGGTCTGCCTTCGCATTACCGATGATCATTTCGTTCTTGGGGTCCCAATCCATTGGACGATTGAACGCATGTGACACATAACCAAGGTGGCCAGGTGTGATTGATCGGTGAGCCACATCAGCAGGCGCAATGCATTCGCCGCGAGTGCGCAGATTGTCGATGAAATCTGCTACGTGATTGTTCGAAACTTTCACACGGATCGGTCCGGGCCGAAAAGTATCTTTCAGCCATGAATCATTCGAGGCTTCAATTTTGCCGCGAGTCACGAAAACCTTCCCCGCATCACCAATGAATGTAATACCTTGGCGATAACGACTGCCGATCGAACTACTCAGGTTATCACCATATTCACACCGAATTTCATAGTGATGAGGCGTGTTGTAAATATCGGTCGCGGGCATTGTCCAGCGGTTAGTATCAACGCGTGTTGGTCCACTTCGATCGACGCCCATTGCCCAGTGAGCAATGTCGTTATGGTGACCGATCCAATCCATCAATACACCACCGCCGTAGGCTCGGTGACCACGCCACCAACGGTGATGCCTCGCTCGCATGTAGGGGAAAAACGGTGCTGGCCCAACCCAGAATTCATAATCAAGAGAGTTTGGTGGTAATCGTGGTTGATCATCTCCTTGAGGACTGTCGTATCCAGGCGGCAATCCGACTTCGACCTTTTCCAACGAACCAAGATGACCGTTGCGAACAAGCTCCACAGCCCTCCTGAACTTGGAATCACTTCGTTGTTGACTGCCCGTTTGAAAAACAGCTCGGTACTTTGCTACAGCATCCCGAACCAGTTGTCCCTCGCGAAAGGTGTGAGTGACTGGCTTCTCACAATACACGTCCTTACCTGCTTTCAACGCCTCTAAAGTGCAGTGGGCATGCCAATGGTCCGGAGTCGCAACAACGACGGCATCCAGGTCCTTCACCGCGCAAAGCTCTCGATAGTCGGTGAACTTGGCAACTTTGACCTGATTCCCCTGGCTCGTCTGGATTTTTTCGTGGGCGGGATCCAGTCCATAGGAGGGACCTTTTCCCCTCGGGCGATCTCGATAATGCGACCGATCGACATCACAGATGGCGGTGATCTTAGCGTTCTCATTGCTCAAAAAAGCGTCAATCAAGTTGTACCCACGTGATCCCAAACCGATCACGCCAATCTGGATTTGATCGTTTGCGGCAAGTGGCGATGTCGCCCTCGCGGAGCACACATGAACGGCTGGCGAAATCATCAAGCCAGAAGCACCTGCTTTTAATAATCGCCTGCGCTGCACTGTCGGACGCTTTGGACTCATCGTTTCACTCACTCGGTTCCAATACATTCCCGCGGCTCTTCAAAACAATTTCGAGTCAGGGAATCTTATTCGTTGGGAAAATCAGTCATTTAAGATAACAAACTTTTCTACCTGAGACGCTTATTCCTGACCCCGCTTTGGAACCCCACGGCGATCATCGATCGATTTGCTTTAGCTGGACATAACGTAGCTTTGCACAGGCGTGATTAAAATCCGTAAATGCTATCCGTTTGAAAACCCGTTTCTTTTCACCGCAAGTGTCAACATGGTGGGATATGTCGTCGACATCGCTCAAAGCAAAAATCCGTCTCCTCCTTATTGCAGGTCCATTGCAGAAGCGTCACGTTCTCGGAGATAAGCAAACCGTGTCACAATCAATCAAACGAAAGCGTCCAAAATAAAATCGTTGATTGATTCCGCCCGCACGAAATCTATTGAACCAAGGATCGATTCACCACTTACCAAGGACGACTCCGAATCTTGGTTCCAACCGGTTTGCACCGCAACGATTGGGACCGCAACGATTGGGACCGCAACGATTGGGACCGCAACGATTGGGATCGCAACGATTGGGACCGCAACGATTGGGATCGCAGTCAGTTCACTGCTGGTGGGTCAATCCGGCACACGAGCGTTCCATGCCGAGGTCGCAGAGACAGCACTAAAAACGACCCGGATTGGCTGCGCGGAGTGAGGCACGGGCGCTGCCGTACAAGCTTTATCCTCCGAGGGACCGGTCTAGTCGTGCGTGATGGCTGATACCTTCGGTGATCACCTCGCCAGGCACCTGTTTCAAATTGATAACAACCTCCTGTTCCATGCAAGCCGAAAGAACAGGGAGTACAACGAGTTGGAAAAAATTGTGAAAACAGTATGACCGCCATCCTTTGGCGACTTGCGACCCATTCGAAACCAATGATCACCCGAGATAATTGCGATTATTTCGTATCGACGTTTAGCTGTGGATGCAAGGAACTGGAACGATCGGCCACCGATTGAACCAAATGACGAATTCCGTTGCTTCGTCGCCATGCCCGGCAGCACCAAATTTCTCTGATTGAAAGCTCAGCCAGATATCTCGAGACTCATTTCAATCTGGTCATTCGACATCTTGCAAGACCGAGGCGAACCAATGGAAAGAAGGCATCCGAGCCGGCTCAAAAACTTTTCAAATAATTCCAGGACGGTTCGACGATGACGCGCAGAACTGGTGCATGTTCCTTCCTGATTCGTCAATGAACAACACGACCGTTCAATCACATCTATTGTGAGTCGAACGTGACCGACGCTTGCTACTCAGCGACAAGCGATCTGAGATACCATTCACATGAAAGCTTGGTCGATACGCCAGAAGCATGGTCAGGCCAGTAGATCGGTCACCACCTTTCCATGGACGTCGGTCAAACGGAAGTCTCGCCCTTGAAAACGCACCGTTAAACGCTCGTGATCCAGACCAAGTTGATGCAGCAGTGTGGCATGGAGGTCATGCACATGCACTGGATTCTCTACTGGTTCAAAACCGAAGTCGTCCGTCTTTCCGTAAACCTGACCTGGTTTGAATCCACCACCCGCTAACCACATCGTGAAAGCATCAATGTGATGATTCCTGCCGGTGTTCTGGCGAACTTCACCCATCGGAGTGCGTCCGAATTCACCACCCCAAATGACAATGGTGTCATCGAGTAATCCACGTCGCTTCAAGTCTTTCACCAATGCGGCGCTGGGTTGATCAATATCACGACACTTATCGGGAAGATGTTTTTCAAGGGTTTCTGTTGGACCACCGTGGTGATCCCAATTCGTATCATAAAGCTGGACGAATCGAACGCCCCGTTCAATTAAACGTCGAGACAGCAGGCAATTGCGAGCGTAAGTGGACTCGTTGGGGTCTTTGATCCCGTACAGATCCAACGTCTCCTGATCCTCGTCGCGAATATCCATCAGCTCAGGTGCACTGGTTTGCATGCGATAAGCCATCTCATAGGCGTTAATTCGTGTAGCAATCTCACCGTCACCTGTTTGCTCTAAACGCTCCTGATTGAGCTGATTGACAACATCCACTAATTCACGCTGCTGCTTGGCCGTGATGTCCTTGGGGTTGGATAAATTAAGAATGGGATCACCTTGGTTGCGCAGAGGAACCCCTTGGTACGTACTCGGCAACATCCCGCTACCCCACAAAACGGCTCCACCCCGCGGGCCTCGTGGCCCACTTTGCAGGACAACAAAACCAGGCAAATCCTCGCACTCGCTCCCGATACCATAGGTTACCCATGAACCAATGCTGGGACGTCCGAACTGACCACTTCCCGTATTCATAAAGAGTTTGGCCGGAGCATGATTGAAGAGATCTGCTTGCAGTGTCTTCACGATACTGATGTCGTCGACGATCTTTGAAGTCCACGGTAATAGGTCGCTGACAAAGGCCCCACTTTCTCCATACTGCTTGAAGGTACGCCTGGAACCAAGCAGATTGGTTCGATGACTGCTGTTCATGAATGCAAATCGCTTGCCCTCCACCAGACTCTCGGGAATCGGCTTGCCATCAAGATCAGTTAAACGTTGCTTGTGTTCAAACATCTCCAACTGAGAAGGACCGCCAGCCATGAAAAGAAAAATTACATTCTTGGCTCGCGGTGGAAAATGGGTTGGTCGGGGAGCCAGGGGATTGCCGGCGGATTCATTCTTTGAAGCAGCATGGGCCTGACCATTCATCAGGGAAGCAAGCGCCATCGAACCAACGCCCAAAGCGCCGGTATTCGCTGCGCAACGCCCAAAAAAATGACGGCGAGTTTCCTCGCGTAATCCAGATTCATTCCACATGATACTATTCTCTCGTGATCGTCTCATCTAAGTTCAGAAGGGCTCGGGCGACAGTTAAATTATCCAAGTCGCTCAGCACTGCCAGCTCTTTCTTGCTTGGTTTTCTACTGGTGCAACGCTCAAACGCAGCCGATATCCCGTCTTTCTCGACGATGACTGCCAATGCTTCGGCGAATTCAAAAAACGCGGTGTCGTTCATCAACGTCAGTGATTGCAACGGCGTGTTGCTTCGGGTTCGTCGCGTACAGCTGCTGAATCCCTCGGGTGCATCAAAAACCTTGAGCGATGGCGGCGGTGTTCCGCGGTAAACGAACGTGTAAAGCCCGCGCCGAAAGCGGTCTTCACCTTTGCTAACCGACCATGACCTGCGAACTTGACCCTGCCCCATCACACCATCTGGAATCGGTGGGTAAACCGGAGGTCCGCCTTGCTTTCTTGACAGAAGCCCACTTGCGGTCAACCCGACGTCGCGAACCAGTTCCGCGTCAAGTCTCAATCGGTTCTGCCTCCACAGTAAACGGTTATCAGCATCCACTTCCAACGCATACTGCATTGAATCAAGGATCCTTGAGGTCTGACGATAGGTTTTGCTGGAAACAATCAGGCGATGCATCGCCTTCATGCTCCAACCTTGTTTGACGAACTCAATCGCCAACCAGTCCAACAGGTCAGGGTGGCTCGGACGGGCACCAACAAGCCCAAAGTCGTTCTCGGTGGAAACGATGCCAAGTCCGAAATATTGTTGCCACAGACGATTCACCGTTACCCTTGCCGTCATTGGATTCTCAGGATCGATAATCCACTTGGCGAGATCCAATCGATTGGGATTCGGGCCGGATTCGTCAAACGGATGCAAAATCGACAGAGTCCCTGGAGACACCTCTTCAGACGGACGAGTGAAATCACCTTTGATGTAGACCGTTGATGTCCTTGGCTTTGAGCGTTCGCTAAGAACCATTGTCTTGGGGACATCATTCAACTGCCGATTCAACTGCGTCGACTCTTCAACCAAGGAGGCAAACTTCTCACGCAGATCGTCTGATTGCTGCGAAGAAATTTCCGCCACCAGTTGTTGCTTTTCGCTGGCGTTCCTCTTTGAGACTTCCTTTGCCAGAATCTTTCTGATGGCTTCGCTTAATTTGCCTTCCTGCTCTTCACTTAAGTTATTTTCCCAAGCCTCCACCTGCTCAGTAGCCGAATCGACAAAACTGACCAAGTCGGACTGAACAACCTTGAGCCGCTCAGTCAAAGCACTCACGTCAGTTCCCTCCGGATGGACCTTGATGCTTGGTTCGTCTTGGTTATTAAAGAAGGCGAAAAGCTGATAAAATTCCTTCTGTGAAACCGGATCAAATTTATGATCGTGACACTGAGCGCATCCAACACTCAGTCCCAACCAAACCGTGCCCGTCGTTCCGACGCGATCAAAAACACTATCGATTCGAAACTGCTCCTTATCAATTCCACCCTCTTGATTGATCTGCGTGTTACGATGAAATCCGGTTGCGACCCTTTGCGATGTACTTGCATCAGGTAGTAAATCACCTGCAAGCTGCTCAACGGTAAACTGATCAAATGGCATATCACGATTCAACGCTTCGATCACCCAATCGCGATACTTCCAAATTGAACGGGGAGCATCAATCGAATACCCATTGCTGTCAGCATATCGGGCTTGATCCAACCACCAACGTGCCCAACGCTCACCATAATGCTGACTATCGAGTAACCGGTCGACCAGTTCACGCCACGCCTGATCCGCATTCTGCTGCCAAGCCTTCTCAAATTGATCAATTTCTTCGGGGCTTGGTGGCAAGCCAATCAAGTCCAAGCTAACACGCCGAATCAGAGTAGAAGGTTCAGCAGGTGGTGAGGGTTTCAGCCCGGACTTGGCAAGTTGCGCTCCAATCAACGAATCAATCGGGTGAATTTCCTCCCGGCTTTCTTGGGGCAACTCGGGAGAGGACGGCGAAACAAAGGCCCAATGTTTCTCATAGGATGCCCCGGCATTAATCCACTCAATCAACTGCTCTTGCTGCTGGGGCGTGATTCGCTTCCCCGTCTCAGGTGGAGGCATCACGATGTCGGGATCCTCGGAACGCAGCCGCGCGACCAACTCACTGCCTTCAGAATCACCTGGAATGATTGCACCGCTATCAGTGGCCCCCTCACGATTGTCAAGTCGCAGGTCGGCTTCGCGTGCCTCCGCATCGAAACCATGACAGGCAAAGCAGTTTTCTGCCAACAGCGGAAGGATATCTCGGCTAAATTGCAATTCTTCAGCGTCTGAAGCACATGGAAAACACCCTAATGCGATAACCACCAACAGTCGCGAAAAAGATCTATGGTTCTTCATTCTGTAAAATTGAGATGTATTGGACTTTGAATGGGCCTGCTCTGAAATCCATCAAGCAACGAGTCTGAACATGAAATTCAACCACAGGTAGACCCGAAGAACCAAGAAAAAGACAACGCTTTTCGCTGTTCAGGTTAACCCTCGGCAAGTTGCTGAACAGCACCATAACACAAAAGCCCTGAAACAGCCTTTTATCGCGGCCGTGGAGATCCGGGGCTCGTGAGTAACTTCTGAGCAATCAGGAACTGCTCCATCCTCGCAAGTGTTGCCTCAAATAGTTCCTGGTCAAACATGAGGTAACCATGGCGGCCCCCATCGTGTGAAATCAATTCGCACGCATTGCCGGCAGCCAGCATCGCATCCCGAAAACTCGATGCTCCCGTAAAAGGTGTCACTTTATCGCCTGTTCCATGAAAAATGATGGTGGGCGGGCTACCTGAAACGACACGATGCAAGGGTGAAATCCTTTGCCAATCCTCGCCGATCTTCCTTTGCCCGTACCCCTCCGCAGAAGTATCGATAACGGGAAACAAAAGGAGCAACGCCGCCGGATCAGGTGTGAAATCGAGATTATCTGCCTTATCGTTGACATCATCAAATAGACAGGTCGCCGCCGCCAAATGCCCGCCGGCCGAAGCACCACTCACCGCGATTTTCGTTTCATCAATCCCCAACTGATTTGCGTTGGACTTGATAAAACGAATTGCGGATCGGGCATCCCGAACGGAGTCAAAAACATCGCTTCCCTTTGACGAATTCAGCAAACGGTAATGGACGCTAATGCCAACCATACCCAACTTTGCGAAGTGTGACGCGAAAGGGTACATCCGTCTGGGGACACCCCCGGCCCAACCGCCTCCGTGAATCACCACGAAACAAGAACGCTTTTGACCGACTTGCCATCCCGCAGGATTAAAAACGTGGAGATATAGTTCGCGTGATTCCAACGATGTGTCACCACGCGTTTCCTGGACGGTCTTGAAGACGATTCGCTTTGCAGGCTCGAGCGTGACTGCAATGGCATCAACCGGATCAAGCTTCTTTTTGCTGACCTTGCTTTTCAAGATTCCGGAATTCGAAACGATGAAGTCGACAATAGGACTTGGATCTTGAAGACCATGGGGATGGTGACCAACACCAGGCTTGGCGATCAGAGTAATTTGCCCGCCCATCTCCCGATAAGCTTTGGCAATCAGCCCGGTGTTCTCATCCCAAGGCACAACCTTGTCTGCATCACCGTAAACGTGCAACAGAGGAACCTTTGCCTCGGCCAATTTCTTCAAAGAATCAACAGGGTTTCCTTCATACGCATTTGCCTCGGCATCGGTAGCAAATCCATACTCCTTTAAAACCAAGTTCCAATCTCGTGGGCTACCTTTACCTTTCCACTGGCCACCAGGCCAGCTTTTAAAATCGCAAACTGGTGCGTCGCCATAGATACACGTGACACGATCAGGATTTTGGCTGGCCCAGTTGTAACAATACAATCCACCCCGACTAAGTCCAACCAACGCGACCTGCTTTGCTAATCCATGAACACGAGTCAACGCGTCGTAGCATTGGTCCCAATAGTTCACGGCTTTTGGTGAACCGAGCAGGTTGGGCACTCGCATGTAAACAACGTGAAACCCCCGACGCAATAATTCGATATCAGGTGCAGGTTTGTGGCCGAAAAACTCTCCGTGCCAAACCCATGGTTTCCCTTGCGCTGCTTGGTCTGGCGCAATCACCATCACGGGTCGTCCACCCACCTCAAAATCGTAGCGATCAAATCCATTCCACTCACTGACCTTCCCTGGAAAGGCAGTGCTTTCTTCGGCGGCACCTGCAATCTCTACCGAGACACAGCCGTAACCAACCACGAATGCGATCAGCATCATCGTCATGACTGACATGACCGGTCGCCTGAACGGCGAGAATTGCCTGTTCTCCGGCCTCGGCAAAACAGGGTCAGTCACACACCTCAGCAACTGGTCAATCGATCGCGTCAACTGGCAAGCCAAGTGCCGGTAGTGGCAAAAAAGCGACGATCGATGACACCCGTACAGACGCAAACGTAGACGCGGTAGGCAGAACACGAGATGAAACCTCCATGGGCGTTGAACATCGAAACCACAAATCCAATGGATCAACTGGCAATATGAAGCTCAGGTTGTGACAAAGAACGCGGTTGTCCGCAAATAGGTAAATCGCTCGGCAATCCCCAGAAAGGTGATCGCCCCCCTCTCGTGACACCCTAATTCCCGCTTGACTGGTGAATCGTGATAACCAACCGGTTCTAAGTTGCAGTGGGACACTGATTGTACGACAATGGAGGTCTCCTCGCTGATCCATTCCTTCCCACCTTAAATCAGCTAATCGTGACTTCAACTGTCCCCCGTTTGACCAGCCTGGCAAGTTGCTTGCTCTTCATTCAAGCTGCAGCGGTAGCGGACGAGCAACTCGCTTTCTTTGAGACAAAAATCCGCCCCGCTTTGGTCAAGCACTGCTACGAGTGCCATTCATCTGAGTCGGATCAAATTGGTGGGAAACTGCGATTGGACTCTCGCGAGGGAATTTTAACCGGTGGAGAATCAGGTCCCGCATTGACGGCTGGTGACCCTGAAAACAGCCTCATCCTTCAGGCGATACAGCATGAAGGAATGGAAATGCCTCCCGAGGAAAAACTACCCCAACAGGTGGCCAACGATTTCAAGAAGTGGATTCAGTCAGGTGCCTTGGATCCACGAACAACGACCGCAAACCCCAAAAAGAAGTCTTCTGCTGGGAGTGAGGATTCCCAGCACACCAGTCCAGCCAGCGTCCCGTGGTCTTTCCTGCCGCGACGTGAACCTGCAATCCCAGAAACAGAAAACTCCACTTGGGCAAGAAACTCGATTGACCAATTCATTCTATCGGCGATGGAATCAAATGGCGCAGTACCAACATTTGACGCTGACCCCCGAACACTTCTCAGGCGAATGCACTATGACCTCACCGGCCTTCCACCCTCTCTTGAAGAGATAGAGCGTTTCGAACAGAGGTACCAGCAGGATCAAAACGAGGCGATTGCCGATGTGATCACCGAGCAACTTGCCAGTCCGCAGTTTGGAATTCGCTGGGGAAGACATTGGCTGGATATCGCGAGGTATGGTGAGTCAAACGGCGATGATGGTCTTGGTCGCAATGCCAGCTTCCCTCACGCTTGGCGATACCGAAACTACGTCATTGAATCGCTGAACCAAGACACTCCCTATGATCAGTTCCTGATTGAGCAGATTGCGGGAGACCTTCTTCCTCACTCTGACGCAGAGGAACGCAACCATCACCTAACGGCAACTGGATTCTTGGCAATTGGATCCAAACCCGCCTCCGCCATGAACAGCAATTTCGCAATGGATATCGTTGACGACCAAATCAACGTCATCGGAACCGGAGTGATGGGAATCAGCGTGGCATGTGCTCGATGCCACGACCATAAACATGACCCCATTAGCACACGAGACTATTACGCTCTTGCTGGAATTTTTTCCAGCACTGAATCATTGTACGGTGCAGCTGGCAACGAAAAACTTACCGCCCCGCCAACCCCTCTGCATCAACTTACTTCCAAGCTGCCTGATCCAAGTCTATCAAAGGTCGACCGCGATCAACCGCCTGAACTTCCACCGGAATTCGATCAACAAATTCGCGAGCTGGAACCGAACAACTACTCGCAACTCACTACCGAACCAGAGTCGCTGACCACCGATTCCGTCAAAAGCTTCAACGACAAAACCTTTGCGGAGGTGGAAAACGCGTCCATTAAATCACAGCTAGCCGAAGGAACAAAAAGCTACTCCGTTTCGTTCTGGTTCAGCAATCGATTGAAGAATGACGCGCGACCAATCACCACCTATCTTTTCTCAAGAGCGTCGTGGGGCGACAAGTCATTACCGGGCGACCACCTCGGAATTGGCGGCAACCACGAAGCAGCTCGGACGGGAAAACTATTTGTATTCAATGGCAACGAAGCCAAGCAAACCATTGGTGGCAATACCGTGATTCCACCAAACTCATGGAATCATGTCACCATGATTCGTGAGAATGAACAAGTCAAAGTGTTCCTCAATGGCCGACTTGAAATCGATGGATCTCTACCGGCAAAGTTTGGAGACTCGACCGAGTATTGCTTTGCCACGCGAAGTGATCAATTCGCACCACTTCAGGGTAACTTGGGACACATCGCCGTCTTTGACCGAAGCCTAACCCAAAAAGAATCCATCGACTTGCATCGCTCTACCGGGCAACCGATGGGCCCGGAGCCAGTCGCCACCGTTGGTCAAGCGATGGGAGTCCGTGAAAAAGCTAAACCAGCTAACTGCAAGATTCACATTAATGGCGAAGGCAAGAAACTTGGGGCAGAAGTCCCTCGGGGAATCCCAAGTCTTTACCTAACAGCAGGCGACAACGTTGCGACCAACGATCCCAACGCAAATCCAACCCAAAGCGATGACCCGAAATCTCCGATGGATGACTCTCGAATCGCGGGTTTTGTCCCCGGTCAAAGCAGCGGACGTCTGGAACTTGCAAAATGGTTAACTTCCAGTAAACATCCGCAAACATCCCGTGTGATCGCGAACCGAATTTGGATGCACTTGTTTGGTAAGGGAATCGTGACAACCCCCAACGATTTCGGCGTTTATGGATCAAAACCAACACACCCAGAATTGCTTGACCACTTGGCCGATGAATTGATTAAGAATGGATGGTCGATCAAACAGCTGATTCGAAAAATCGTCTCCTCTCGAACCTATCAACTCGATAGCCGTTTTGCAGAAGCAACCAAAAAATCGGACCCCGCAAACAACTGGTACACCAGGCATCAGCGTCGCCGTCTAGATGCGGAGTCGATTCGCGACAGTATCCTCCTGGCTAGTGGATCACTTGACCTCACCGGCCGTGCGGGATCGGACATTGACCAGATCGATGCCTTGATCAACTGGCCGCTGGGTGAATCAAGCAACCTTCATCAAAAAACGAATCGGCGCAGCATTTATCTTTGCATGCTTCGCCACGCACCACCAAAAGAATTGGCGGCATTTGACCTACCCGATGGAGTTCAGGTAGTTGGGCAGCGAGAAACCACCAATTTGCCCACTCAAGCGTTATTCTTCATGAATAACCATCTCGTCATTGAGCAAGCAGAAATCCTCGCTGATCAAACGATGAATCCCGAAAGTCCAGCGACCGGAATCGACAGACTGTTCGTCCAAATCCTTCGGCGTTCGCCGACAGCGACTGAACAGGAGCAATGCGTTGCGATCTTGGATTCGCTCAGACAAGAACTAACCGGTTCAATCACCGACCCTCAGAGACGTGAAAAGAGAACGTGGACAAGTTTGTCCCAAGCTCTCATGGCGACAAATGAATTTCGATACGTGGACTGATAACCATCATGAACATCAATCAAGTCACTAACTCGTTAAACCATCGAGTATCACGTCGTTCGATGCTGCAGAACGCATCTTGCGGCTTTGGTTATCTGGCCTTGCAAGCTCTCTGCCAACAGAACCTGCGAGCCTCGGAAACGCTTGCCACCAGCCACCTGAAAGTGGCAAGTGCAAAGCGGGTTATTTTCATGTGCATGAGTGGTGGTCCTGCTCAGATGGATACCTTCGACTACAAGCCGCAAACAGGAAAAAAACCGCACCCCGGTTCTGTCTATCCCTTCCAGCAACGGGGAGAGAGCGGGATGTGGATTTCTGACCTGCTGCCGCAAATTGCCAAGCATGCCGATCGCCTTTGCGTTATCAACGGAATGCATGCCGATACCGGCAATCACGCCCAATCTTTCTTACAAATGCACACAGGTGAACGTCTGCGAAAACGGCCCAGCATCGGATCTTGGATTTCCTATGGCCTTGGCTCCGAAAATAGAAACCTGCCCGGTTTCATTAGTCTCAACGCAGCCAAACCTTCCGTCTACTCAAGCGAATTCCTACCAACCGAATTCACCGGCACACCGATTGGGACAAACGGCGAAAACATGTCTCAAGCCACAATCAGAGACATTAATGGAGGGCAATTACCTTCTTCTGCGCAGCGTCAACAACTCGATTTTTTGCAAGCGATGAATCGAAGGCATCTTGCTGACCGCAATCGCGACGCAAAACTTGAGGGTGTCATTGAAACGATGGAACTTGCATTCCGAATGCAAGGCTCAGCACAGGAAATACTGAACCTCAATAACGAAACCGCGGCAACCCTTGAACGGTATCGCGTTGGTAAAAAATTATCCGTTGGAACTTGTCGCCCGACCGACTTTGGTCGTCAATGCCTACTTGCACGTCGCTTCATTGAATCAGGCGTTCGTTTTGTTGAAGTCAATCATGGCGGTTGGGATCAACACAAAAATCACCGACGTGACCTCGAAGCCAATTGCGAAACCATTGATGCTCCGATTGCTGCTTTACTCGAAGATCTTGCTGCGAGGGGACTGCTTGACGAAACACTGATTGTCTGGGGAGGGGAGTTCGGAAGACCAGGATTGGTGCCTGAAGATGGAAAAGACGAAACCGGACACAATGAAAAAGGATTCACCTTCTGGTTGGCTGGCGGTGGAACGAAAGCGGGCTATGTTCACGGCAAGACAAGTCAATCAGGAGCAAAGGCGGTCGAGGGCAAGGTTCATTTCCGAGATTTACACGCCACCATCCTCCATGCATTGGGCCTTTCCCATCAGACGCTCAATTTTGATCACGAGGGACGAACGCATCGCCTGACCGGTCCGGAAGAAGCAAAAGTTGTTCATGATTTATTTGCCTGACAAACGTAGTCGAAACGACTGATTGATCTCAGCAAGCAACAGCCCCACAACCCACACCCAACGATTTTTTTGATGCCGCGTTTCACATCTGCCGTCGTTTTTTTACTTCTGCTCGCCTCGGCTTATGTCCAAGCAGAGGATCCGATCGAATTCGATCGCGATATCCGACCCATCCTTTCGGACAAATGCTATTACTGCCACGGCCCGGACCACGAACACCGCGAAGCTGATCTGCGACTCGACATCCGCGAACAAACTGAAGCAGTTCTCACCCCGGGGGATTCCGAGCATAGTGAAATCATCATCAGAATCCTCAGCGAGGATGATGGCAGGATGCCACCGGTGGAATCCAAGAAATCACTAACGACAGAAGAAATCAAAAAGCTGACCCAATGGGTTCAGCAAGGGGCGAAATGGTCGGAACACTGGTCATTCACACCACCCAGAAAGAATGAATTATCAGCAGATTTGGCAAGAGATGTGATTGATGATTTTGTCCGTCGACAAACACCAGAGAATCAGCTCGCTGAACAAGCCGCCAAGGAAACTCTGATTCGACGTGTTACCTTTGATCTCACGGGACTGCCACCGACACTTGAAGAGATTGATGAATTCCTGAAAGACAACTCTGCAGATGCATTTGAGCAGGTCGTTGATAGACTCTTACAATCACCTCGGTATGGCCAACGAATGACGCTTGCATGGCTCGATGCCGCCAGATACGGCGACACCAGCGTCTACCACGCTGATGGTCCTCGTAACATGTGGGCTTGGCGTGATGCAATCGTCGACGCTTACAACCAGAATATGCCATTCAGTGACTTTTCAATTGCACAACTTGCAGGTGATTTGGTTCCGGATGCGACGGAACAACAACGTATCCTCGCGGGCTTTAATCGCAACAATGGCACAACGGATGAGGGTGGCGCGATCGCGGAGGAATACCGGGTTGAGTATGTCGTTGATCGCGTGAAAACCACATCTTCGGTCTGGCTGGGCTTAACCATGGAGTGTGCCCAATGCCATGACCACAAATACGACCCGATCTCACAAGAAGACTACTACCGTTTCTACGCGTTCTTTAACGCAAGCAGTGACGGGGGTATGCAGACACGGAAAGGCAACGCCGCTCCCCTTCTGGAAATCGCAGACCCGGCAAACGAAGCTAAATTACCATCGGTAAAGAAAGCAAGAGAAGCGACCGAAAAAGCAATCGCAGAACTTGAGCAGTCCAGCAACGATCAGTTGATCTCTTGGATTGACGAAGTGACAAAAGATTCGCAAACAATCCGCCCCAACCTTGACGGATGCTTTTTCCGTGCAGCGTTCATCGAAGGCGAAGGCGACACTGCTACCGCGAGCCTGCCATCGGAGGTCAGTGGAAAAATTAACGGCAAAACCCAATGGACGCCGTCTCGTGTCGACTGGGGACTGAAATTTGATGGACAGACCTTTGTTGACTTCGGAAAGATTGCCGACTTTGAACGCACTGACGCCTTTTCCTATGGTGGATGGATCAAACCGCGGAAAGGCTCAGGGCAGGGTGCAGTCCTTGCCAAGATGGATAACTCCAATGGGTTCAGAGGTTATGACATTCTTACTGGTGCTGCACCGGTCTCAGTGCATCTGATTCACAATTGGCCCGGTAATGCGATCAAAGTCACGACCAAGAAAAAACTGGTTGCCGATAAATGGCAACACGTCATGATGACCTACGATGGGTCCAGCAAAGCATCGGGAATTCACATCTATGTTGATGGAAAAGACTGGGAATGGAAAATTGAGCAGGATGGACTGAGCGAGACAATTCGAACGGAGAAAACGTTACTCGTCGGAAGCCGACATCCCGACTCTCGCTTCAAAGGAGAAATTGACGAAGTTCAAGCATACTCTCGCGCACTGACAGCTGAAGAAACAAAAATACTATCGGAGATCACTCCGATCGGCGACCTATTGGAAATCCCCTTCGAAAAAAGAAGTGAACCACAGCAACTTGCAATCAGGCGGTACTACCTACGCAACGAACACGAAGAATACTCAAGCCTCGAAGAACAACTTCAATCGCTCACCAGTCAGATCAGTGAACTGAGTAAACCGATGACCTCCGTCATGGTGATGGGTGACATGGAATCACCGAGAGAAACATTTATCCTCAGCCGCGGTGCCTACGATTCGCCGACGGATCAAAAAGTTGAAGCCGGAACTCCGAACGCTTTACCGAGTATCTCCAATGAACTGCCCATCAATCGGTTGGGTCTGGCAAAGTGGCTGTTTCAAGACGACCATCCCCTCACTGCTCGAGTTGCGATCAATCGCTATTGGCAAATGCTTTTCGGTGAAGGACTCGTCAGCACGCCTCAGGATTTCGGCGCTCAGGGACAATTTCCCTCGCACCCAATGCTGCTTGACTGGCTAGCGACCGATTTCCGAGAAAGCGGCTGGGACACCAAACGTATCCTCAAAGAAATGCTGATGTCAAAGACGTATCAGCAGACCTCCGCATGCGACCCGGAAGCTTACCAATCAGATCCTGGCAATCGGTTGTTAGCAAGAGGTTCAAGATTTCGGCTTCCCGGCGAGTCAATACGCGATGCAGCCCTGCAAGTAAGCGGCTTGTTGGTCGATCAATACGGTGGACCTGGCGTTAAACCCTATCAGCCACCCGGGCTGTGGGCCGAAGTTGGCTTAGGGGGCAATCCAAAATTTGTTCAAGATCACGGCGATAAACTCTATCGCCGCAGCCTTTACACCTATTGGAAGCGTTCTGCTCCGCCACCGGCAATGCAAATCTTTGATGCCCCCACTCGGGAAAAATGCACCGTTAAACGCGCCCGCACCAACACGCCACTGCAAGCACTGGTGACTTTAAATGACACACAATTTGTCGAAGCCGCGAGAAACTTTGCGGAGCGAATCTTGGAGAACGAATCCAAAGATGATTCCAACCGTCTGAGAAATGGATTCCGACGTGTCACCGCGCGTTTCCCAAAGGAACAAGAGCTCAACGTGCTGCTCGATCTACTCGGCAAAGCCAGGCAAACCTATCAAGCTGACCAAGATGCTGCTGCAGCGCTCTTGGCCGTGGGCGAATCAAAAAGGAATGAAGCGTTTCAAGCTGACGAACACGCCGCTTGGACGCTGGTCGCGAGTACCATACTGAATCTGGACGAAGCGCTCACTCGCGAATGAACCGCTACCATTTTCTTTAAGTTAAGCAGACAAAAGATGAACCCCATCGATCAATTCAATCGAACACTCACTCGTCGACAATTACTCGCGCGCGGTCGTGGTTGCTTGGGTGCCGCCGCGTTAGCGTCGCTGCTAAACGCTGACACCGTGACCGCTCAAGAAAATCCCAACGCATCTTATCCAGGACTTGCTGACCTGCCTCACTTTGCACCAAAAGCAAAGCGAGTGATTTATTTGTTCATGGCTGGTGGTCCAAGTCACATCGATTTATTCGATTACAAGCCGGCCATGCAGGACCTTCACGGCACCGAACTTCCCGACTCCATTCGCAATGGCCAGCGTCTCACCGGTATGTCGAGCGGTCAAAGTACATTCCCTTGCGTGGCTCCCATGTTCAAATTTGAACAAATTGGAGAGCGAGGGACGTGGCTCAACAGTGAATTGCTCCCGCACACTGCCAAAATCGTGGACGACCTCACCATTGTCCGCACCATGAATACCGAAGCGATCAACCATGACCCGGCAATCACCTACATCAATACTGGAACTCAACAACTGGGACGACCAAGCATGGGGTCGTGGCTCAGCTATGGGTTAGGTAGCCCCAACGAAAACCTCCCAGCCTATGTCACGATGATCTCGGTCGGAGCAAAGCCGGGGCAAGCATTATTCTCACGCCTTTGGGGATCAGGATTCCTGCCTTCGAAGCATCAGGGTGTGCAATTTCGCGGAGGAGGAGACCCGGTGCTTTACCTCAGCAATCCAGATGGCGTCGATCCCGAATCCCGCCGCCAAATGCTTGACGGACTCGCCAAACTCAATGCAACACGATTTGATACGGTGGGTGACCCCGAAATTCAATCGCGAATCGCTCAATATGAAATGGCCTACCGAATGCAAACGTCGGTTCCGGATTTGATGGATATGTCGTCCGAGACCGAGCAGACGCACGAACTCTATGGTGAAGATTCAAAAAAGCCCGGAACCTTTGCGGCAAATTGCGTCATCGCCAGAAGACTTGCTGAACGTGGCGTTCCCTTTGTTCAACTTTTCCATCGGGGCTGGGACCAACACGGTAATCTACCAAACGAAATTCGTAAAAATTGCAAATCGGTCGATCAGCCCGCGGCAGCCTTGGTTCAGGACTTAAAACAACGAGGCATGCTGAAAGATACCGTCGTCATTTTTGGCGGGGAGTTTGGAAGAACGATCTACAGTCAAGGCAAATTGACGAAAGATAATTACGGAAGAGATCATCATGGAAGATGCTTCAGCACCTGGGTTGCCGGCGGCGGCTTCAAAGCGGGTTTCGATTTCGGAAGCACCGACGACTACGCCTACAACATTGTTGAAGATCCAGTCCACATCAATGATTTTAATGCAACCGTCCTTCACACCCTGGGAATCGACCATGAGCGATTCACCGTGAAACACCAAGGGCTTGATGCAAAGCTTACCGGTGTTGAACCAGCAAGAATTGTTCAAGAGATCCTCGCCTGAGAATCAACCGACAACCGAATGTGCTAATGCGAAAATTCTCGTTCTTAAGCGGCGACGACCCTCCGCTTTTATGGATTGTTAAAAACCAGGCGTCTAATTTCGGCAAGCAGGGTTAGCGGCAATCCAATAGTTTCAACGGGCACTCACAATCAACGCAACGGGCAATTCAGACTTAAAAAAACGAGATATCGAATGAAAGAGAGTCGCCAAGACTGCAAGCCCGTGAAATCTCGGTCGCTAACAGGAACGATGTTCCATGAAAAAGGATTCATAAAACAGTTCATCGTCATAGGCATCGCCTGCTTCATGATCACTCATGCTTGCCACGCGGAAACAACGACTTGGGATCATCGCTACTCAACGGAAAAAATTGAATTAACAGTTGTCTACTTCGTTCCGTCCGATCGAACCCCCTTGGTTGATTGGCGAGATCGAGTCGACTATTACTGCAGAAGAATCGAGCAGTTTCATGAACGAGAGTTTGGAGATCAGTCAGTACTCGAGACTAAAGTCGTTTCATCTCCATTTCAATCCAGCCAGAGCACGAAGCAACTGAGAGTGGGCGACGCGAACGCGATCTATTTCAAAACACTCGCCGAGACAGCGGGTAAAATAAAATTCAACGAGAACCGCAAAGACAAAGTTTTTCCAATTCTATTGGTTCTTAGTGAAATCAACTGGCGCCCTCTGGATGACTTTTATCGCCTTCGCCCCAGTGAGAATGGGCCAGAATTTGAAGGGAACTACCGGCAAGGTCAACACTTTCCCGGCGCCGCATCGGGCGGAGCTAGGGCTAGCTACCAAGCAAATCAGGGTGTCGGATGGGGACTCGTGAGCGCTGATGGGTGGAGAGTTCCGTACCGAGGATCAGATTGCGTCGTCTACCACGAGGGCTGCGGTCACACGGTTGGACTTCCCCACCCCGACGCGGCCAATGGATCAGTCATGGCGCTTGGGCAATACCAAGGGTGGATTAGCGAATCATGGCTTGACCAGGATCAAAAAGAGCGTCTGAACTGGAAGGCAATTCCACCAAACACCTCTGACCGTGCAGATCTATTTTCCTCGTTCACGGCTTTACCATTTCCTCGAGTGCCTCGCCCTGAACAACCTGTCCGACTGCAACTGGAGTGGCCGGACGCCGCCAAAGTGGACTCCATTCAAGTCCGTTTTCAAACGTCAATTGACGGGCCGTGGATCAATGTCCCGCAAAGCTGGGAATCAGATGCTCCTGAATCAGTTCCGCTCGGGCAGTTTGATCGCCCCACTCCGGTCAGCTACCGAGTGGACGCACGATTAGAGAACGGTGAAACTGCCGAGCTATGGGGTTACCTGCAGGTACGTGCTGCGGAAAATTTAACGCCCATGCCACGAATTTTCAGTGACGACCTGCAGTCACGTTCAAATGCTTCGTCGGTATCAGTTCTCGCGCCAGTGGACCTAACCGAACAACGGAATCTACTGAAAACGCTACGAATTAATGACCACTGGAAACAAGGTGAATGGTTACAAGAAGAAAAAAACATCAGCAGTCCAAAAATATTTGGCGCGAGGATGGAATTACCCAAGGTTGATTTCTCAGAATACCGCATGACTCTCATTGTTGAACCACTCGATGAACCCAATGCGTTATTGCTCGGCAATCGCCTTAACGGAAATCGTTTCGCAACACTCTTTGGCTACAACACACCTAGTGGTCACAAAAGCGCCGTTGAAAATATCAATGGCCGAAATGTGGGCAATGAAACCACCTATACCGGAAACCTGTTCAGGAAAGACGAGATCTCGCAGGTGATTGTCCAAGTGAAAGAAAATCAACTTTTGATGATGGTGGACGGTCAGATCATTGTGGATTGGCGTGGGCCCTCTGAAAAACTTTCTTTGTCCGATTATTGGCAAACACCCAATGGCAATGCGTTATTCCTCGGTTCCTATGACTGCCGATTTCGTTTTCATCAAATCTTGATCTCGCCGATATCCATCAACAACAACTCTCCATAGAACTGCAACCTGGTAGCGAAAGAAGAGTCGCGCCCAAACGACGAGAGATTCGGAATGACGAGAGATTCGACCGAAGGGTGTCTACTGAGTCAACCAAGAGGGTCGTAGCGAAGAACCTTGCTGTAATTTTGGCCCGGAACACTAGGTCAACCAGTCGACGCAGCGTACCGCCAAAAGACAAACTCAGTGACCCTTTTCTTTTCACAGATCAGAATATTTAATCGCCGGCGAAAGTGCGACAATTTCACCAGACAAACAAGCGGTGGACAGCAGGATTGCTGACGCTTCGAAATCACACCACTCAAAAACCGACAGGCGGCGCGATTCAAGAATCGAAGGATGCAAATGCATCCCCGAATCGAAGGAAAAACTGTGACGCTAAAGGTGCCCAGGGCTTAGAATAGGGGTTGGGTTAGCGATAGCCAAGCTTGCCTCCGATCAGCTTCAGAATTACGAGACAAAAACCACTCACTGGATCACTTGAAAGGCTTACTCGAGAAATCGGAACATGATCGGCCTTCAGTGACAGCAAGATCGCAACGTTCCATCGATAGCCTTTGAAGATTTACCTCATGCAATCGAAACCATCCCAATCTCAGCTAAATGACGTTGCCTTCAACCTCATGAGAACTACCTCCACTGTCAAATTACTACGCGGGTCACTGAGAAAAAAGCATCTCAATCCAGTGACCATGGCACCTCTTCCTTTGCGCTGGTCAATTTCTTATCTGCCGAACCTGCTGTTATCGACGCAACTCATTGTTTTCTCTCTTCTCTTGGTCATGCAGGCAAACGCGGAACCAACGGAGATTCTTTTTGAGAGAGACATCCGGCCAATCTTTCGAGCACACTGCTTCGATTGCCATGGTGCGACGGAGCAAGTCGAAGCTGGACTCGATCTGCGACTGGTGCGTTTCATGACGACCGGGGGTGACAGCGGACCAGCAATTGAGCCAAGCGATGCGTCCAACAGCCTGCTTATCGAACGCATCGAGAGTGAAGAGATGCCACCGGGTGATGCCAAGGTGAGTGACGCAGAGTTGCGAACACTGAAACAATGGATTGATGCAGGTTCTCCCACAGCGAGGCCAGAACCCGAATCGTTACCGCCCGGTCTTGGCATCACTCCTGAAGAACGTGGTTTTTGGTCCTTCCAACCAATCAACTCTCTTACCCGGGACGAGCTTCGAGAAGTTGTTAGTGACACAATCACCACCAATGATCTTGATAAACAATACCTTCTTGAGACGGCAGAAAAGCTCGCCGATGCCTACAAGGCGAATTCCAACACCGATCGCACCAACATCGAGTTACGCGACACGCTGATTCAATCCGCTCACTCATCGCTTATCGCCGAACAGGCACCTCGAGGAACGTTAATACGTCGTGCTTACTACGATCTATTGGGACTGCCCCCGTCGCCGGCCGAGTTCCAGAAATGGAACCAACAAGCTGCTGAGGATTGGTATGAATCCATGCTGGATGAACTGTTGCAGTCACCGCGTTACGGAGAACGCTGGGGACGTCACTGGCTTGATGTCGCTGGGTATGCGGATTCAGAGGGGTACACGACATCCGATGCAATCCGACCATGGGCATGGCGTTACCGCGATTGGGTGGTCAGATCATTCAATGACGATAAACCGTTTGACCAGTTCATCATCGAACAACTCGCCGGTGATGAATTAGCCGGACCGCTCGAGGGCGATTTATCTCCGCAGCAAATCGAACTTCTCACAGCCACAGGCTACCTACGCATGGCAGCTGATGGCACGGGCAGTGGAGCGAATACTCCCGAGGGCCGCAATCAAGTTGTCGCCGACACTCTCAAGATCGTGGGTACTTCGTTGCTTGGAATGAGCATCCAGTGCGCGCAGTGTCACGACCACCGCTACGATCCAATCCCCCAGCAAGACTACTACGCATTGCGAGCTGTCTTTGAACCGGCAATGAATTGGCAAGCATGGAAAGTACCGGCAGCCCGAAAACGCTCACTTTACACTCAGGAAAATCGTGAACAGGCTGCTGCGATTGAATCTGAAGCTCAAGTCGTTGCAGAAGAGAAAAAGAAACAGCTTGATCAATACATGGAGCAGGCTTTAACGCAAGAACTGAGCAAGCAGCCGGAAGGACTCCGGGAATCATTACGGAAAGCCTATGAAACACCGGCCAAGAATCGGGATGAAGAACAAAAGTCACTACTGATGAAACACCCCAGTGTGAATATCACTGCTGGAAACCTTTACCAATACATCCCTGATTCAAAACCGAAACTAGCTGAGTACGATAAACAAATCACAGAAATTCGCTCAAAAAAACCCGTTGAGGAATTCATACGCGCGTTGATCGAGCCGAATGGCAATCCACCAGAAACCAAGCTATTCCATCGTGGTGATTACCAGCAGCCGAAGCAGGTGGTCACTCCCGCCGCTTTGCAAGTTGCCTGCCCCGATCATCAGCTGGTCAGGTTTGACCAGAATGACCAGTCCTTATCGACTTCGGGGCGGCGGCTCGCTTTCGCAAAATGGGTCACCAGTGAAAACAATCCGCTGTTCACTCGTGTAATCGCAAACCGAATCTGGCTTCACCATTTTGGAAAAGGAATTGTCGACACGCCGGGAGACTTTGGCCAACTGGGAAGCCGCCCCAGCAACCCAAAGCTTCTCGATTGGGTGGCGAACGTCATCAAGAGCAATGATTGGCACTTAAAGTCAGTTCATCGAATCATCATGTCATCGCGTTTGTATCGACAGGATCGAAGCAAGCAACGTGCGAATCAAATCGATGCCTCCACGCGGGATTCGGCACATCTCCAAGAAATGCTCGAACCTTTTACCTATCAGTTTGCCGAACTTGCCCGTCTTGATGCCGAAGTCATTCGTGATTCAATCCTCGCTGTCAGTGGGCAACTTGATCATTCGCTCGGAGGTGCCCCCATTAATATCAAGGAGGATGCGACAGGCCTGATCTTGGTGGAAGGAGCCTCCTCACGCCGCAGCCTTTACATTCAGGCCCGTCGAACAAAGCCAGTATCAATGCTTCAAACCTTTGATGCTCCGGTGATGGAAACCAACTGCGAAGTCCGAGTTAATTCGACCGTCGCGACTCAGTCGCTCATGATGCTAAACAGTCACTTTATTTTAGATCAGGCTGCTAATCTGGCTGATCGAGCCGCCAAGGAATCCAAACAATCTGATTATCCGATAACGCTTGATCTGCCAGCGATAACAAGACCGGCTGATTCACAATGGAGCTATGGATACGGGCTCGCAAAGGATTCAACTGGATTCACGAAACTGTTTGAACCGCTTCCACACTGGAATGGCTCACAATGGCAAGGAGGACCAGAATTACCCGACCCCAAACTGGGCTGGGCCTTGCTGAATCGATCTGGAGGCCACCCGGAAACAAACGATCGCAGTGTGATTCGCCGATGGACTGCTAACCAACCGGTGACGATAAGAATACGGGGCTCTCTGTCACATCAATCTCCACATGGAGACGGAGTCAGGGGAAAAATCATCTCCAGCCGCCATGGTCTTCATGGAAACTGGCTGGTGAAGCAAGGCAGTCACGAAACAAACGTCGCAGAGTTTACGATTAAGAATGGTGATCAGATCGACTTCATAACCGAGTCGACTGACACAAACACCTCCGATTCGTTTACATGGCCGGTTAGCCTGACTGTAACCTCCGCTGATCAAACAACCATCATCTCTTCTGAATCAGCCTTTCGAGGGCCAAGCGAGTCCGTGGCAGAGATACCCGGTCAAATTTATCATGCTTGGAATCTTGTTTACCAAAGAAATCCAAGCGAGGAGGAGATGGTGCTCGCAATCAACTTCATTTCCAATCAGATAAAAATCCTCGAGAGTCAAACAAATGCGGTCCCCGGCCAGCGTGGCATCCTGCGGCAATGCATGACCAACCTGTGCCAAATGCTTTTGAGCTCAAATGAGTTTCTCTATGTCGAATAACAATGACGATCATACCTTGGATGCAACAAGGCGTGCTTTCTTGCAGCAAAACACGCTAGGTCTGGGCAGTGTTGCCTTGGCTTGGTTACTACAACAAGATAGCGCTAGCGCGAAAACAAAACTGCTGCCAAAAACTGCGCAAGACTTTAATCTCAAAGCAAAGCAACCACCCAATCCAGCTCGTGCCAAAGCAATGATTTCTTTGTTTCAGCACGGCGGTCCATCACACATGGATCTTACCGACCCCAAACCAGAACTGGCAAAGTTTGACGGTACGGAATACCAAGGCGAAATTGGCTACAGCTTTGTCAATGAAGCGAGCAAAACCCTGATGGGAAGTCGCTGGAAATTTGAGAAACGTGGACAGTGCGGAACCGAACTCTCAGAACTCCTGCCACACACCTCCCAGATCGCTGATGATATTTGCCTAATTCGCAGCATGCACACCGGTGCTAACGGACATGAGGTGTCAATCCGTTATTTCCATGGGGGAATCCCTGGTGTTTTGGGAAGACCGCACCTTGCATCATGGCTGCTCTATGGCTTGGGCTGTGAGACAGAAAACCTTCCGGCCTACATGGTGCTAACGGATCCTGGAGGACCGCCCGTTGATGCGACCAACAATTGGTCCAGTGGCTTCATGCCGGCTTTGTATCAGGGCACCGTGCTTCGCCCGAGCGAACCACGAATCCTGAATCTCGACGCACCCGCCCACCTGCAAGGATTACCCCAGCGTCAAAACCTTGACTTCCTTCAAGCAATCAACCAACGACACGCGGAACAATTCCCTGGACAAAACGAGCTTCGTGCAAGGATTGCCAGTTATGAACTTGCGGCCAAAATGCAAGTTGCCGCAACCGATGCTTTGGACCTGAGCCAAGAGTCCAAAGCGACTCATGAGATGTACGGCCTGAACCGTGACGAAACCCGGGAATACGGAACGCGCTGTTTACTTGCCCGACGGCTTGTTGAGCGAGGTGTTCGATTTGTGCAACTTTTCTTGGCGGGACAACCATGGGACAACCACAGCAATCTTGGCACAGCCCTTCCATCGGTCTGCAAAAAGACTGATCAACCAGCTGCCGCCTTAGTCAAGGATCTCAAACAACGTGGAATGCTCGATGAGGTGCTCGTGCATTGGGGCGGTGAAATTGGCCGACTGCCGGTTACCCAAAATCAAGGAGCCCCGGAGAAACATGGACGTGATCATAATGGGCAGGGTTTCAGCACCTGGCTTGCCGGGGGTGGAATCAAACCGGGAATGACATATGGTCGGACTGACGATTTTGGACACAAAGCAGTTGAAAATATCGTGACCCCCAACGATTACCAAGCAACACTTTTGCATTTATTCGGGCTTGATATCAACGACCTTGTTTTTCTGCACAATGGGCAGGAGCAGGTACTTTCTGCAGGTCGTCAAGCAGAAGTCGTCAAATCGATTCTTGCATAACGCAGTTGGTATCAACCGATTCGGGATTTATCCCGATGAAACGCCAGATTATCGAAAAATTAATCGGGGCAAAGACAATACTCGCCCGAGTTTTGCGGACAATAAGATTGTGATACTGGATTGACCGACAAACCCAGCATTTATGAGCAACTGACGAAAAACTGAAACGACTACGAGATCGTCGTCCCGAAATCCGATCGCTGTCTCAGATGCCAGAAGCGAGGGATAAACTGATAACGCTACACTACGATACAGGTAACGCGAAGCGATCGACAAGAAATGAGCCGTGATCTCTTATGATTGATAATCCGAATGTAGTGACGGCCATCCTTTCCAACCTCTTCAACGCCTTTCCATTAACATCGACGCCGCGGTTACATCAAACAACTAACCATATCGAACACAAATCAGTGACACACCGAACCATCACCGGAAACTCGGCAATCCAGATGGCCTCCCCCATACTGCGTCGTTTTTCATGTGTCTTTCTTGTCATCCCCTTGTTCTCTTTGACGGGATGCAACCGCCCAGAAACAGGCGAAACCGGAAAACCGGAAACTTCGCAGACCGAAGGATCTGATTCGGCAAGCGAGATGCTCACCGCAATTCAGCTTGGAGATTGGGAGACGGCGAAAAAACTCTCAACGCAGGTACTCATCGCACACCCGGACGATGCCGACTTGATCACTCAGGTCGCCCTGGTTTTGGCCAAGACCGGAAAAGAACGCGAGGCGAGTCAACTGCTTGTCAAGGCAGCAAAGGTGGACGGGTTTCGCCCGGCATCACGAGTTGATGATGCGGTGCAGGGCTTGATTAACGTTGGGGAAATCTACGCTGCAATTGAGCTTCTTGAAGAATCACTTCAATCCTTCCCCAGCGAGCACAAGCATCGGCGGATGCTGGTTGGTTTTTTAACCGAAGTGCAACGCAATGAGAAACTGCCACAGCATTTGCAAGTTCTCTTCAAAAATCGTCAGTTTGATCTGCCCTTACTTTTTGCCACGACGGACACCTCCACACGAAGGATGTCTGTCAAAACCATTGACGAAATCTTTGAACGTAACCCGAGTGACCATCGTGTCAAACTTGCCAACGCTTTTTTGCTGCTGTACCGACGTGATGTGAATGGATCAAAAGCAATCTTGGAATCTATCCTCGATCACCATCCTGATTTTGCACCCGCTCACTCGATGTACGGAAGAATTCTGAGTGCCCAGTCACGTTGGTCCGAACTAGTAGCTTGGCAAGAAAAAGCGACATCCGACTGCGAACAATATTCAGATTACTGGCTCACTCTTGGTGATGCGGCAATTGCCGATGGAAACTTAGAAGCAGCGATCCGCGGATACTGGGAGGCGAGTCAACGATCTCCAAGCAATAGTTTATCGTGGGAAAAACTCGCTTCGGCAATACAGCGATTTCAAGATCAAGACCCAAAACATCAGGACAGCATTACCAAGGAACAACTTCAGACAATCATTGCGTACTCAAACCAATTGCAATCTCTAAGAGAAAAGTTCAACCATTTTGCTGCGGGTAATCGCACAAGCCAGACAGAGGCGATGGAGATTTCCGAAGAGCTTGCGAAACTTGGAAGGCTATGGACGGCGGAAGCTTGGTGGGCAATAGCCTCCATCTTGCCAGAGGACAAGGTTCAAGACTCCGACCCACTTCAAAAACGAATCGTCAATGAATTGCGACTTGATGCATCTTGGTACTCAAAACGGATTGATGCCATTGCAATGAACTTCTCAGAATTCCCTCTTCCAAAGATTGAGAACGCAGCGGATTCTCAGGAACAAAACTTGGCGATTCCCTTCAATCAATCCACCGAATCCTTAAAAATGGCAGATCGGAGTGAGGCGTGGGGTTTAAAAAACAAGGGCGAAGGGAATTCACCCGATCAAGCATCTCTAGGAAAGCTGATTAGATCGACAGGTGCCGGCGGTGGAAGTCTAGACTTCGATCTTGATGGGCTACCCGATCTTTTGATTATGAATGCCGCCGGTAAGATGCTCAAAGAGGACTCAAAGCCGAATGACTTATTGCGAAACATTCGAACAAGGTTTTCAGACGTCTCGGAAATGACCGGCGTCGCCCACACGGGATTCGGCCAAGGCGTTTCAGTTGGTGACTATAACGAAGATGGATTCCCTGACCTGTTTTTTGCCAACCTTGGCAGCAACCGACTCCTTAAAAACAACGGTGATGGGACGTTTGATGACTGCAGTGATCGCCTCGTGGGAGACAACAGGCTTGCTTGGTCGTCCTCAGCTAGTTTCTCGGATATCGACAACGACGGCATCAGTGATCTGTTTGTGGCAAATTATTGCAAACCCGTTTCTTCGCTGGATCAACCGTGCGAAACCGATCAGGGAACGCCAGAACCTTGCCACCCATTGCAGTTTCCCGCAGATCTCGACGTGGTCTTCAAAGGAATTGCTGATGGCCGACTGAGCAATGCGACGGATCAGTGGATCGGTTCACCGTTACCGGGACGAGGCTTGGGTATCGTCTCAGGCATGCTCTCAGAAGACCGCTTCGGAATCTTCATTGCGAATGATATGTCTCGAAATGCCTTTTATTCAAATTCCACACAAGAAAGCTCCAATCTTCTCGCCGAGACAGCGGGGGTTCGTGGTGTTGCCGTTGATGGCATGTCACACTTTCAGGCATCGATGGGAATCGCCAGTAGCGACTTTGATCGAGATGGTGATATCGATTTTTATGTCACCGGTTTTGGTCGGGAATACAATGTTTATTACGAGCAAGTCTCCCCCGGTCTTTGGAAAGATGAAAGCGGTCGGCTAGGCCTCGTTGAACCAACACTGGATCTGATTGGTTTCGGCACACAACCGATCGATATCGAGAGCGATGGAATCGAAGAAATCATTGTGACCAACGGGCACATTGGTGAGTTCGACGATCCTGATGCACCTCAATACGATCTACCGATGCAGATTTTCAGGCGAACGGCCGATGGTCGATTTGAACTGTTCGACGATGACCATTGGGGTGATTATTTCCGACTACCACACGTCGGTCGGGCGCTGTGGACTTCGGACGTGAATCTGGACGGAAGAAACGACGTCTTTGTGACGCACATGGAGGAACAAATCCGATTGCTCATGAACGAAAGCACTGATCGTAATCATCGTATCAGTTTCAAGTTGGTATCCACGAAGGCAAGTCGCGACTCAGTTGGCGCAGTGATAAGATTCAAGGTGAATGATCAACCGCGAACGCTTTGGATGCTCTCTGGCGATGGGTACCTGTGCGCTAACGAGAAAACGCTGGTCGCGGGACTTGCAGAGGAGGAAGTTGTCACCGACGTCTCCGTAACTTGGCGAGATGGATCCATCGACCGTTACGGTAAAATGCAAGCGGATGCTTGCTACCTGCTGATCCAGGGTGAAAACGAGGCCTTTCCTCTGCACCGCTACTCATCCAATCTAATCGAAAACAATCGTTGATGTTTACATCCACGATCTTGAGACCGTGACACCTGAACTCGGAAAACTCTGCTTCCATTACATCAAAAAGGGCGGCTGTCACAACAGCCGCCCCATCCGATGAATCAGTGCTTGAAATCATCAAGCTTTCGTGGCTTTCTGCCGGCATTCCCTTTCAACTACTCTGGTTTTTTCCAGACAAAATCAGGGTTGCCGATACCAATCACTCCAGTTGCGACGCGCGCCCCGGCATCTCCGGATGGCTGACTTTTCAAATCATCCTTCGCAGCGTGAATGACGAAGGCGCGGCCGAGTATAAAATGCAATGCGGTACCTTCCACGGTCACATTGACCTCGGCTAATCCTTCATCGTTTGCCTTAATATTACCCAAATCACCGGCATGACTCTTTGCTCCAGGCGCACCATGATCATGACCATGCCGATCGTAATGCCCGCCGGTTGATTTTCCGTCGCCACCACGTTGATCACCGAAAGTGTGGATATGAAACCCATGCTCACCGGGAGTCAGGTTGTAAATCCGACCGATGACTTTCAGCTGATCACCCTTCTGCACCAAACGCAAAATCCCACGAACCTTGTTACCTTGAGTCGGAATGATCTTGGCAATACCCAAGGAGGGTAAATCCTCGTGACCATGATCATGCGCAGCCTCTTGAGCCCGCAAGGTGGTGATGGAAACAGCCATTAGAATCAAACAGATAAACAGACATCGATTTAATAACATCAATCCTTCTCCAAGTTCACTGCTAAGAAAAAACGACAACAGAAGCAATAAAAGCACGCAGACGCAAACGAGAATCTTCTGCAATCTGCAACAAACTCATTTGGTCGAGACCGCTGACTTAAACAAAACACCGTATCAGCAGGTTTCGGGACCATCACCCGATGACGTCAGACCAGAGAGGTCCGACATAAAAACAGGGACACGGATGATTTGCAAATGATCACTTGTGCCACACACTGACTTGGTGTTCACCGCCGGTACAAATCATCAAAAGCTCTTACATTCCAGGGATTTCCTCATCGCTGGAATGTAAGGCTTGCCAGCCAACAGGCGGTTATTTTTTCAACACCCAGATGTTTCGGAAGACAACGGGGTTCCCATGATCTTGCAGGAACAACGCGTCGTTTCCGGGTCCCTCCCCATTTCGGCCGGGAGTCCCGTGGGCCAACTCACGGTCATCGTGAATCACCACACCGTTATGCCGAACCGTCACTCTGGCATTCGATGTTTTTTTACCGTCGTCATCATATTTGGCTGAAGTGAAATCAATGTCATACGTTTGCCAAGACAGGGGTGGAAAGCACATATTGACGTCGGGCTGCGAGATCGAATAGATACCGCCACACTCATTGTCCTTGCCCTCTAGACCAAAAGAATCGAGCACCTGCAGTTCATAGCGACTTTGCATATAAACACCGCTGTTACCACGGCCCTGACCTCGAGCCTCTGGCATGAAGGGTGTTCGAAATTCAAGGTGCAAGTGATGATCACCGAATTTTTCTTTCGACGAAACATTTGTGGCTCCAAGCCATTTTTTTTCCACCAACTTACCTTGATCGAACTGCTCGACTCCACTTCCATCAAAAAGAACCAATGCGCCAGCTGGTGGTTTCTTTCCTAATGTTGGACTCTCTCGATTGACTTTATTTAAGGTACCGAGCGTCTGGCCCTCGTACTCGATGTTAGCCTTTCCGTCTTTTATCTGAACGGATGCATCACCCACGGCGAATACGATTTCACCATTGACCGCCGCCGCTTCGTACTCAGTCCGATCATCACCTCGACTCCAACCATCACCGGGAAGACCTCCCGTGTGCCCGATGATAGAAAACTTACCACCACCAAGTGCGATCACTTGAGCGCCAATTTTCCTGAAGCCATCCTCGGTTTGAATTTCACCACTGTATTCCCCTTGCATGGAAAAATCCGGTCCGGCCTTTGCTGGATCAGTAGCAACCGCCCCCGAGGGTCCGGCAGCCGTGGCAACGCAAAGTGAACTGATGTAAAGCACCGCTGACAAAAAGATAGACAAACGCATCTCGTTTAAATCTCCTAACCAAAGATCAATGAATTTTGCCTGACTGACTTACCGCTAACCATCAACATCAAATCGAGAAGTCAAAACAGACCACCGAAAAGGTGACTTCGAATTTCAACCTCAATGACAATTGCAGAATCGAACGACCGCCTCAGGCATGTCGACACAGCCCTCAATCCCCGTCAATTCACCTGCAAAACAGCAAGTGAAGCTGGGGCATAGAAATGACTGACTAATGAACGAACCTCGATAGCATACTCGATTTGAAGCACAATGAGCCGCTATTTTCAACACAAACAAAACTGAACCCTGTCATCGCATGACGTAACCACCATCAACATTAATCGTTTGCCCGGTCACTTGGGAGGCTCGATCGGAAGCGAGAAAGAGCACCATATTGGCAATATCGCTCGATGATTGCCAACGCCCCAATGGCACGACCTGACTTATCTTCTGCTCAGACCACTGATCGTAATCAAGTCGCTCAGACTCATCCCGCCCATGAAGCCAGCTCTCCCAGACCGAACGATTCAAATCCGTTTTTACCATCCCGGGACAAACCACATTGACTCGTACCTGATGCGGCGCTAAATCCTTGGCCATGCACTGGGCAAAATTAATATTTGCTGCCTTGGTTGCACTGTAGGGAGGATCGGTCTGAGATCCAATCTGGCCAGCGACCGAACCCACAAAAACAAAAGAACCTTTTTTCGCTGCGACGAAACCCGGAGCGAATGCATGCGAAAGGTGCACCATCCCCATCAGATTCACTTGCACCGGTCGCGTCCAATCTGATGGCGTAAGATTTGTGAAAGGGTATCCGTGAGTCCCCGAACCCACCGCAGCACAATGCACCACGTGGCGTAATGAGCCGAACCGCTGAATGATGGACAGTGCGGTCTGACTCACCAGATCCTCGGACGCAACATCGACGCAATCACCATGGGCCGTCACACCATATTGCAGGGCGATCTGTGACGCCATGTCTTTCACCTTGGGCGATTGATCCCAAAGAACCACGTCACAGCCCTCCCGAGCAAACTCCTGTGCCACCGCAAGGCCGATACCTGCTGCGGAACCTGTGATTAACGCCGTTTGTCCACTTAGTCCTAAATCCACCATCGCCTCACTTTGACTGAAAAGGACTAAACAGTGAAATCAAGTAACGCAATCCTTGCAGGATGCACGTTGACTCGTTTTACCCTCAGCGACTCACTCTGGATGTCAAGAATGGACTGCCTAACAACACTCACCCGGTTCGCAACACGACTGACCGAGAACCGTCAGATTGTAATCCTTACCCTTGGTGACACTGGGTGGTCTTGAGTCACCATCGCAAGACATGGGTGCTGCTTGGTCAGCAGTCACTGCGAGATGGGGAGGCACACGCACAAAGTCGTCTTGGTAGGGCCTCTCAGACATCATCTCAAAAGTTGATCGACAGACTTTTGATCGCAAGCCGCGTTCGTAAACATGACCGTTGTCATCAATCACCCGCGCGTAGGGGCCTCGATAGATCACTGCCTCATGGTAATCGTCGCAGCTACCTTCTTCGACTTTATACGCAATCACGGTGACCGAACGAAACTCGATACCCTCAACCGTCTGCCACGGCTTTTCCTGGTAAACAGCTATCTGAATCCCGTGAAAACCAGCCCTCTCAAAGGCCTTCAAAAAATCCTGTTCCTGATACGCTCCGGAAATACACCCACTCCATAAATCTGCGTCATTTTGCATCGCAATCGGAACAAACTCATCGCTAACAATATCACTGATCACCGCGCGTCCACCGGGTTTCAATACCCGAAACAATTCGCGAAACAGTTCTTCTTTCTCGCTGGCATCCACCAGGTTGAGGACACAGTTACTCACCACAACATCCACTGAATTATCAGCAATCATTGGTTCGGTCGATCGCATTTCCCCGAGGTGCGACTCAAGGTCTCGCAAGGAAGATTCATCGGTTACCGGATGATCGATCAAATATTGATTGACTGCGTCACGATCGACGGCCAAGTCTTGAATTTTCCCCTTTCGAAATTCAACGTTGTCGTAACCCAACTTGGACGCCACCACCTCCTGACTGCGACGAGCCAGGTCCAGCATCGTGTCATTCATATCGACACCAATCACCCGGCCTGAGTCGCCAACCACCTGAGAAGCGATAAAGCAAATCTTGCCACCACCGCTGCCAAGATCCAAAACCGTCTCACCCTCCATCAGATACTTGGAGGGATCCCCACAGCCATAATCTCTCTCAATGACTTCGTCGGGAATAATCTCCAAGTACTTTGCATCGTAATCGACAGGGCAACAAAGTGATGCCTCACGTTCCTCGGCAGCAGCAGAATAGCGTTCCTCAACAACGTTCAAAGTATTGAGTGATTTGGTCGTATCTGTCATCCCATTAGCCTTTTCGCTTGATAACTGATCAGGATCAGTTGGCAATCTTCAGTGAACGAATAGCCCGACGCATTTTTCGCCCAAGTCATTTAAGTGTACCGATTAATGTGAATCACTTCGACCACACACGCGAGTAATGCAATCGGCAACATCCGGCCCAATCAGAACCGATAACTTTCCAGACTCACCACAGTATCTTAAGGTCAAAAAATGCCTTTTTCTTTCTCGAAAAACCGACAGTGCGGGCCGTTCCGATGCGTCGGCATTGACTAGCCGTCTCTGGTGATTGCACCTCCACAACTGCTACCAGCACCAGCGGTGCAGGCATAACAATGATCGGCTACGCTAATTGGTCGCTGAACGAAATCATTCAACGAATCAATGTCCCAAATACTCGTTGCATCACTCCCTCCGACACCCAATCCCAACATTTGATTGAAGTCACAATCGAAAATCAAACCATCCCAACTTATCGAAAGAAGTGATCGACACATGACTTGCTTGGCTGCCTCTGGATTAAAATTATCTTCCAACAGTCGGAAATAATTTTCTAGTTCGCCACGCTTGCTGAGAAACTTTGCAAAACGCTTGACTGGTAAATTTGTGATGGTCAAAAGATTGTTAAAAACAATACCGTAGCGATGCTTTAATTCAGCCTGATAAGACTGTTGTAGTTTGAATTGATCTGGTGGCAACACGGCCCCATTGGGATTATAAACGAGATCCAATCGCAATCCCGAATCCGGCTGGCCATAGCCCATTGCGTTCAGTTGCAGTAACGCTTCAATACTGCGTTGAAATACACCTGATCCCCTCTGCACATCCACATTGTCCTCGAGATAACAGGGCAAGGATGCAACGATGTCCACGCGATACTCTTTCAAGAAATCCGCGAGCCATTCCATCTTGGGTTCCGAAAGAACCGTCAGGTTACATCGATCGATGACGCGCCGTCCTTGGCCCCGCAACTCCTCAACAAGCATGCGGAAATGAGGGTTTAACTCAGGCGCACCGCCTGTTAGATCGATGGTCTCCAAAGAATCACAGGAAGCGGCGAGAGACACAATACGTTCGGCAGTACTGCGATCCATGTTCTCGCGTGTCTTGGTTGGCCCCGCCTCCACATGACAGTGAGTGCATGCTTGATTACAAAGCTTCCCCAGATTGATCTGCAAATCCGTTAAACAATGACGAACGAGCACCTCTGACTTCTCGCGTACCACCTCACCAAAAGGCCTGACAACACCGGTGGGGCTTCCGGACTCAATAATGGGCAGAAGTGAAGTCATTTCAAATTACTAACGACTGGGAAAGGATCACGCGGATTCCCGCGCCATGAAACTCGAGTCCATTATTCCACAGCAACGTGAACTATCCTACGGTGTTTGTGGCAACTTGTAGGAATCAGTCACGCAGAAACCAATCGCATCAGAAATCTGAAAACGATCGGTCGGTGACTGACACCGCCATCCGAAGCGACCGATCAGGAGGCCCCCTACAAACAACGGGCCCCCTACAAACAACGGGCCCCACGCTATCAGTCCAGCATCACCTGATCTAAAGTAAGGAGCACGGATGTGAACTGATCAACCAGGATCGGCCTAACCAAGACCGCTCAACCGCGATCGCAGGTATTTCCCCAATAGCAAGTCACTTACCTGACTCGCCCACACAAGTCACCTCTTTTTCGTCTGCCTGGCTTTGCCTCAATCCATGCTCAATTCAACGCAAAACACGCGGTACGATCTTCTTGCCACTTGCGCTTTTGGCCTCGAAAGCATTGTCAGGCGAGAACTTGAATCACTTGACCTGCCAGCAAGTGTTGTGGAACCCGGCAGAGTTGCCTTTCAAGGTGACCGACAGGCGATTGGAAAAGCCAACCTATGGCTGCGCACCGCGGATCGAGTTTTAATCAAAGTTGCAAGGTTTCCTTCAAAAGACTTTGATGAACTATTCGAGACCACAAGAAACTTTGAATGGGGGGAACATATCCCGAGGAACGGTGAATTCCCGGTCAACGGTCGCTGTATACGATCACAGCTTACCAGCGTGCCAGCCTGCCAACGATCCATCAAACGGGCGATGGCCGAAGCATTGATGCGAGATCACTCTTGCAATGAACTTCCAGAAAACGGCGCAGAATTTAAAATTGATTTTACGATCCTGAAGGATGAAGCAACACTGACGATTGATACCTCCGGCCAAGGACTTCATCGCCGAGGCTATCACACCGCGGGTTCCTCGCCGCAAGTGAAAGAAACATTGGCCGCTGCCTTGGTGATGCTGAGTTATTGGCAATCTGGCCGCCCAATGATTGATCCCTTCTGCCGAGGCGGAACGATCGCAATTGAAGCAGCTCTTCAGGGACTAAAAATTGCACCGGGAATCAACAGAAAATTTTCCTGCGAACAATGGCCAAACTTTCCAAGAATTCTATGGCATGACCTGCGTTCAGACGCCATTGCCAATCAGATCCCAGCTCTCGAAACTCGAATCCTGGCTACCGACTCAGCTTCCCGATTCATTCGAAAGGCGAGATTTAATGCCTCGCTTGCGGGGGTTGAATCGTCGATTCATTTTGAAACTAAGTCGCCGGATCAAACAACGAACCAGCGTCGGTTTGGATGTTTAATCACGCTACCGCCAAGTGAAAAAGAGGCGGCTTCCAGTCGAGAACTTCAAGAACAATACAAACAGCTACCGGATATTTTCCGTAAACTGCCAACATGGTCCCATTATCTGCTGACCGATTTCCCCGGATTTGAGTCCATAGTCGGCCGTAAAGCCGATCGGCGACGAAAGCTTTACAGCGGCGGGGTCGCAATGACCTACTATCAATTTCATGGCCCAAAACCGGTCCGTGGCGAACAGTCCGCAGCGGTTCATCAGTCCGCAACCAGCGATCAATCAAACACCAGCAAATCCGAAGGTGGTGACCCGTCACTGACCGCCGATCCGTCCAGCCGCGGTGAGAGCGTGGGACGTCTCGTTGAACCTGAACCAACAGTCCGGCAACTGGCTCTGGATCATGATTCGAATTCAACGGAACAAGCACTCGAGATAAATTCAATACTTGCATCCGCAAATAAAGAAACGGAAGCAACACCGGTGATTCAACCACCGGACCGTGATCAGGCTGAAACGAACGGGGACAAACAAAACCAAGTAATCCAACAACCTGCTGATAAGTCAGGCAAACCCTACGAACACGCCGTGGGTCCAGCAGCATTCGGTGAACTAACACAGAAATCTGTCGAGCAGGCAGCACTTTTCTCCACGCGTCTTCGAAAGCGGGCAAAACACTTCCGAAGGTGGCCAAGCAAGCGAGGTATCACCTGCTATCGAATCTACGAACGAGATATCCCTGAGATACCTTTGGTCGTTGACATCTATGAAGATTGCTTGCACCTGACCGAATATGACCGTCCACACGAGCGGAGTATCGCCGAACACGCAAATTGGCTGGACCTGATGGCAAAGACTGCTGCCGAAACATTGGATGTCCACCCACGAGATATTCACTTTAAACGCAGAGGGCGGCAGAGAGGAAAGACACAGCACGACAAGGTCGCGGAAACACACTTGCGTAAGACCGTCAACGAAGGGGGGCTCAAATTCCTGGTCAACCTTGCAGATTACGTCGACACCGGTCTTTTTTTGGATCATCGGATCACCCGAGGAATGGTCCGTGACCAAGCCAAGGACAAAACATTCCTCAATCTGTTCAGTTACACCGGGGCATTTACAGTTTACGCTGCAGCTGGCGGCGCAACGAAAACCGTCAGCGTCGACCTATCTCGAACGTATCTTCACTGGGCAAAAGAAAACCTTGAACTAAATCAACTCGCTGGTGAAAAACACAATTTCATCGCAAACGATGTGATGCAGTTCCTTGAGGATCACTCAAAACGCCCAACATACGACTTGGTTGTTGTTGACCCACCCACGTTTTCAAATAGCAAACGCACTGAAAACGATTGGACCGTTCAAGGCCGCGTTGAGGAACTTTTCCAGAAATTGATCCCACTTGTTCATCCAGGCGGCGTGATCTATTTCTCCACGAATTTCCGTCGTTTCAAATTCGATCCAGAATCTCTTCCTCTCGCCGAATCTCATGAAATTTCCAAGCAGACCGTGCCAGAGGATTTTCGAAATCGTCGCATTCATCGCTGCTGGCGAATGGTTCGGTAGGTAACCAATCCAAACAACACCGTGACGACTTCGTTCAACTTTTGGCCGACGGAACATTGAACACCGTGGCAACCGCAGGTCAGGAAAAAAAATGGATTGCCGATATCGATCGTTCTAAAAAACTGGGCATGCAGAAGCACCCGCAGCTTTTGCAATAAAAAAACAACTCCACCTATCCTTAACGCAAATGGTGTCAGGTCCATTCGGTTGGCAAACCGTTAACCGTCTCCCCATTCCCGATCCGCTTGCAATCTCACAGAACGTAAAGATTCAAGACGAGAAATCATCGTCCATTGAATGCTTGACGATTACCAAACAATGGCCCAAATCATACGTCAATCAGTGGCGAGTGCAGGAAAGCGTAGAGGCCGATAAGCGTTTTGCCATCGCGAATTTTTCCCGATCGAATCCATTCAGTGATCTCACTTCGCGTTGCGATGCGATTTTCAATTTTCTCGACAGCCTCTCGATCATGCTCTCCTGCTGTCAAACCATCTGCAACGTACAGGTACATCAACTCATCACTGATCCCCGGCGCAGAATAGAACTCATGCACCAAGGTGAACCGTTCAGCCCGAAAACCAGTCTCTTCGGCAAGCTCGCGCACCGCCGTTGACTCCGGTGGTTCACCCATCTCCATCGTTCCTGCGGGTAATTCAAGCAGTGTTTTACCGACCGTGGGACGCTGATTTTCGATGAGCACCACGGTGTCACGATCAATGAGCGGCAGTAGCACCACAGCGCCTGGATGGCGAATCACTTCTCGCTCGTAGATCTTCCCGTCGCTTCCTGGCAAATGCATCATATGCACGTCAAACCGTGAGCCCCTCAGCAGCACAGACTCTTTCTCATCAGAAGCCATAATTTTCTCCATTGACGCGACTCATCAATTTGCCACCGAGCGAGAAAAACCCGAGTCCTTTGGCACCCTCGTGTGGCTCTGGGGCTTCTCGGATCATCCAAGATGTTTAGGATGTAAAGCTACCGAGGATGATGGCATTCGATAACCCCACATCGATTCGAACGCACGCGATATTGTTTTCACTCAGCCCCTCTCCTGCATGAATCGAATGAATTGGTTTGGCTTTCTCAATTGCGACAAACCTCCGGGCATGACCTCTCGTGATGTCGTCAACGTTGCTCAACGTCGTTTGAAGAAAATCAAAGTCGGACACGCCGGCACCTTAGACCCGCTCGCGGAAGGTGTCTTGGTACTCGGCCTCGGTCCTGCTGCAAGGCTTGTCACTCATGTGCAATCTTACCGCAAACATTATTTCGGTACGTTTCGCCTTGGCGAGCACAGTCCATCCGAGGACATCGAGAGTGAAACCACCCGACCCGCAGGGCTGCCAACCCCAAGCAAGGAGTCACTTGAGTTGGCGGCTCAAGAGATGGTGGGATGCATTACTCAAACACCTTCAGCCTTCTCCGCGATCCACGTTAACGGCAAGCGAGCCTATCAGCGTGCTCGCGCCGGAGAGGTCTTCGAAATGCCATCTCGGCAGGTCGACGTCTTCTCCGTCGAAGTTATGCGTTACGATTTTCCAGAACTCGTGCTCTCGGTGAGCTGCGGGTCTGGCACCTACATTCGTTCCATTGGGGCAGACCTGGCCAAAAAGGTCGGGACCTGCGCGGTAATGACGGCATTGCGACGCGACGCAATCGGGCCGTTTCATGAAGGGGATGCGATCGATATCCAAACCCTCAAAGAAGCCGATCTGGCAAAATTTCTTCTTCCCCCAACCCTGGCAATCAAGAACCTGAGACGAGCGGTTGTTAATGCAGAGGATTGTCAAAAAATCAGATTTGGGCAAACACTGGATTGTTCACCCATGCCACCACCTGATCCGACAACACCCATGACTTCCACCGCAGTTCAGTCGACCCAAACAGAATCCACCAATCTGGACGTGGCGGCGATTGACCAACAAGGTGACCTTGTCGCGATTCTGCGACGCAAAGGTGATCAATGGCATCCCTATCGTGTTTTCCCGAGAGACCCGAAAAAAGAATGAACGAAGAAATCAGATGACGAGACCGAGAGACGCTAAAATCGAATCATCTCAACCATGACATCTTGACCACGAGACCATACAACGATGCCAAATCGCACACTCGTCCTCATCCTTCTTGCATGCCTGATGACTCATGCAGATGCGAGTGATTCCCTGCCAGATTCGATTCAATCAAGCATCTCAGAAATGGTCCATCAGGGTATTTCTGATGGACAAATGGCTGGTGCCGTCGTGCTGATCGCGAGCCAAGAAAACATTCTTTTCCACCAAGCCTATGGTCATCGGCTCATTGATTCATCCAAGCTGCCAATGGAACTGGACACGGTTTTTGACCTTGCATCCATCACCAAACCCGTAGCAACCGCGATGTCTGTGATGCATCTGGTGCAACAGGGAAAAATCGATCTCGATCAACCGGTCTCAATGTACCTGCCGAACTTCACCGGAGACAAAAAGGAATTAATCACGGTTTCAGAATTGTTGTTACACACAGGTGGTTTGATACCGGATAACTCACTCAACGACTACCTGAACGGTCCTTCAGAGGCGTGGATGAAAATTTGTGAATTGAATATCTCTGCGAGCCGGGGTGAGCGATTTATGTACAGCGATGTTGGGTATATCGTTCTGGGAAAATTGGTCGAGAAGGTATCCGGCCAGCCATTAAATCAGTTTGCCTTGGAGAATCTCTTCAAACCTCTGGGTATGCGGGAGACCATGTTCCTGCCGCAAGAGTCACTCAGGCTACGTTCCGCAGCAACCGAAAAACGAGATGGACAGTGGATGCAGGGAGAGGTCCATGATCCACGAGCCTATCTTCTGGAGGGCGTCGCCGGTCATGCGGGGCTTTTCTCGACCGCAAATGACCTCGCACGATTTGGTCAGTCCATGCTGGGAAAGGGTCGCAATCACCCAAACGTGATGAATGCTCAAACATTTCAAACAATGACGATTCCCAGGCAAACCCCGAGAGGTACTCGCACGTACGGATGGGATCATCAATCCCCGTACTCCGGTAATCGTGGCACTTCCCTGTCCGAATCCGCATTCGGGCATGGAGGCTTCACCGGAACGGTTCTTTGGATCGATCCGGGCAAGAACCGAGTTATTATTTTCCTCAGCAGCCGATTGCATCCAGATGGCAAGGGTTCGGTTAACGCGATAGCGGGTAAAATCGCAACTCTGATTGGGCAGCATGCCCAATAGCGAGACGAATTCGCTCATAAAATTCGAGACACGATTCGGCCTGCCATCGTGGTTCGTCCCCGCTGATTTGTAATTCGATACGCCTGCTGACGGGCCGACAAACGATCAAAACAACTTGAATCAGTCAGAGCCATTGAAAAGATTGAAACCGTGGCTTGTCGAATATTTGATTGCCAACGCCAAACACTCTCGAAAAACATGACCCTTTTCAGGTAAAATTTAGTCGAGGTTGAATAAATTCTCTGGCAAGACATTCGTTCGCCAACACAACAATAACTATCAACTAGACCACCCTTTCCCATCACGTAATCAGATACCATTCATCTCGACAAATCTGAAACATGGTTCGGCGATGCAAATGACCTCAAAAACTGCCTTCAGCCCACCCGCGTCCCGAACTCATCAATCCACTGCCTTGATCGCCACTTGCCAGAACCTCCCGATGACACCTCGATTCCATCTCATTCTCACCACGTTGATTCTTTTCGCTTTTCCTGCGTTCAAGGTGAATGCGGTAGAAAATCGCCCAAATATCATTTGGATTTCCTGCGAAGACATCAGCCCACATCTGGGCTGCTACGGTGATCCTCACGCGATCACACCTCGTCTTGACGCTCTAGCAAAGGAGGGAGTTCGGTACACCCATGCGTACACCAGTGCAGGAGTTTGCGCACCCTGCCGATCAGGCATCATCACGGGAATGTACCAAAATAGTATCGGCACCCATCACATGAGATGCGATGCAGCGTTACCGGAATGGCTGAACCCGTTCCCGATGCAAATGCAAAAATCGGGATACTTCTGCACCAACAGCAGTAAAACAGATTATCAATTTAGCAAACCAAGCGCGAATCAAATCTGGAATCAATCAGGGTCCAAAGCGCACTGGAAGAATCGACCCAACCCGCAACAACCATTTTTCTCAGTTTTTAATTTCACGGGATGCCACGAAAGCGGAATCGCAAGTGAGGGCAAATACCGGCAGGTCACCAGCAGTTTAAAAGCGGAGCAACGCCAAGCCGCCTCCTCCCTCACCACGTTGCCACCCTATTATCCAGATACACCGATCGTTCGAGAGGACTGGAAACGCAACTACGAGTTAATTACCGCCATGGATGTTTGGGCGGGCAATTTAATTGATGAATTGATTGAAGCGGGTCAATATGAGAATACGATCATCTTCTTTTGGTCCGACCACGGAATCGGGCTACCACGCGCAAAACGCTGGCTCTATGAGTCCGGAACACATGTTCCATTGATTGTTCGAATTCCAAAAAGATTCAGAATGGGCGAACAGGGAACCCCTGCATCAATCGATACACAATTGATTAGCTCCGTCGACTTCGGACCCACCGTTCTTAATCTTGCTGGCGTTGAGGTCCCCCACCATGTCCAAGGTCGTGCATTCTTGGGTTCCGATCTGGATCCTGCCCGATCCTACATCTTCGGCGCTCGAGACCGAATGGACGAAAGATACGACATCATCCGAGCGGTTAGAGATAATCGCTTTCGGTACATCAGGAACTTTGAGCCACTAAAACCGTACTACCAATACATGAACACGCCCGAAAAGGGTGCGACCATGCGGGAAATTCGTCGAGCGGAACAGGAAGCCAATCTCACCGAGGTGAGTCAGCTATTTTCTGCCTCTCAAAAACCAGTGGAAGAATTGTACGATGTCGAAGCCGATCCTCACGAAGTCAAGAATCTCGCAGAGAATCCTCAATATCAAGAAAAACTTGTCGAAATGCGAAAAGCGCTCGCCGCATGGCAGCAGCAAATCGGTGACATTGGATTAGTGCCCGAGGCAGAGATTGCGAGGCTGGAAAAGCAAGCAGGATCTCGCTATGCGATACTACATCCCGAACAAAAGCAACTCGATACAATTCCAAAAGGGCAAACTGGCGATAAATTGCAGCAGCTCGTCGAAGTTGCAACGCAAGCATCCATGGGAATTGAACAACTCGATCGCCTCGTCAATGCGGCAGATTCCTCGGATGCCACCATTCGATACTGGAGTATGACGGGAATTGGTAACATTGGGCCGGACGCTGCATCAGCCAAGGCGGTGGTCAAGCGTGCGTTATCAGATGACGCCCCTAACGTTAGAATTGCGGCTGCGAGAGCCATCGCAAAATTCGACGAGACCGAATTGGCGTTGGGTGTTCTGAAAGATGAATTAAAAAGCAAGCATCCTTGGGGTCGCCTTGCCGCTGCGATTGTCCTCGATGAAATGGACGAACAGGCCAGCGACGCAATTGCTGACCTGAAAAACGCCATGATTAACCAACCGAATAAATACATTGTACGAGTCGCCAACCGAGCCGTGAATGAATTGCTCGGGACGAACCATCAGGTTCCTTGATACGTGCCCTGCTCCACACTGAATCTTTTCTCGATGAGATCGCCATGAATTTGACACCAATCAGCAGAGCTTACTTTCTAGCAACCTGCACGCTCTTCACACTCTCACTTTGTTCGTGTGGCGCCAGAAGTGGTGGGCCCTCAGATATTGACCCTGATGCTCCCACCGAATTCACCGTTACCGACTCGGGTCTGAAGTACCGGATTCTTCGGAAGAGCAATGGAGACAAGCCAATGGGATCAGACGAAGTCACAGTCGATTACTCAGGATGGCTGGATGACGGCACCATCTTTGACACTTCTTATGGACGACCCAGTTCAACAAGTTTTCGACTCGCAAACGTTATCTCCGGATGGACCGAAGGCATGAAGCTGATTGGGGAAGGTGGAATGATTGAACTAGAAATCCCTTCCGAGCTCGGGTACGGAGAGTCAGGTCAACCGCCAATTATCCCCCCTAACGCAACACTCCACTTTAAGATTGAATTGCATCGCATTGACGAATAGGGCCACAACCTGAGTGGCAACCTAAATTTTTGGCGACCGGTTTTGGTATCCCTTGTATTTTGACAAAGGACTCACACTGCACAGGGTCTGTGAGAGGAACTTTCCTCAATCCCGAACATTCGCCACACTGCCACCAAACACCCTTCATGCTGCACCAACCGATTCAAAAGTCTCTATCTTGAGAACCAACACTGGCTTGGCAATGTTCGCCCCCCTACGCTGACTCAGCCCTCTGGATGACCCTTCCAGATCAAAATTTCTCCCTTTCCCGGCACAGATCGATCACCAGCATACCGCTGGTAGACACCTTTTGCCGGGTCATTGGGAAGTTCAAATCCATGGCGCCTCAGCAGTCGTGAAAAAACCGATACAAAGGTTGGGTTGTATTGACCGCTCTCGGCAAAGGTTGGCATCAACGCCAGTGGCTTGAGTGAGATGATGGTACCGCGATGCATCCAGGCCCCGGTTCGAATCTCTGCACCATCACGCAAAATGATGGTGCCGCCTTTCATTTGCAGACCGGCAAAATCTTTCGCTGGTCCCCCAATGATGATCGTTCCTTTGCGCATTCGCATCCCGACCTCAATACCGGCCGAACCATCTATGACGATCAAGCCGCCCCGCATCCCCGCTAGGCTTCCACGATAGGCGGCCCCAACTTGTTGTCCTGCAGAGCCATGGACATGTATCTCACCGGCAGACATCTCTGCACCGATCCAGTCGCTAACATTTCCAAAAACCTCGATCTGGCCACCTTTCATTAACGCACCAAGGTGCATTCCAACATCACCATGAATGGTCATTGATCCGCAAGACATACCCCGACCTAGATGACGAACACGCTGAAGCGACCCGTGAAGAACCAAATGCTCGCTACGTTCTCCCTCAATGTCAAAAAATTCATCCAATCGAACTTGACGTTTGCCATGATAAACAACCGAGGCTGCGATCTGCTCGTGCGACATCTCCGCAAATCCATCTGGGCAGATTACCTCAGCCTCCAACGTTACCGTCGGCTCTCGCTTGAGTTTTAACGTGATAGGTTTCATGCGTTGGTTCTAGTTGGTTGCGTCGGTTGCATCGCAGTTTTGAATCTGGGCGTGTTCAATGCGTTCCATTTCTACTGGATAATTTTCAAAAGACATGCAATAACGATCCTCAAATAGTGGTTTCAAGAAATCATCTGTATTCGGATCATAGGATGGTTTGATCAAATATTCGCGACCCTGAGGAGCCTCTCGGATCTCACCATCGTCAATGACAATTTCGCCACCTTTGAAGACATAACGGGGATGACCAAACATCCGTGCAATGTCCTTGTCATGGTGATAGATGACAAAATCTGCATCTTTGCCAATACCGAGATTTCCTTTATGGGGTAGCCCCAATGCTTTGGCTGGTCCCGCCGAGGTAATCGTTGCAATTTCATACAACGTGTACTCTCGATTGATCTCAGGAAGCGTGATTCGATTCTTGATTTCCGGTGGTAACTTTGCCATGCAGTCATTCCGAAAATCTGCACACATCAACAGTTGAATAATTTCAGGATATCGCCAGAAGCAGGCGCCATTGGGGTGATCCGTCGAAAGAAAAACCCTCCAAGGATCATTAATCAACAACAGCAACTCCAAACCGACCGCCCACTGGACGGCGTTGACAAGGTTGCTGGGGCGATAGGTGTAAGGAACGATGCCGCAACCGGTTTCATTTTCGACATCCAGGTTACCCCATTTCCGGCCGGTCAATTTATAAAGCAGATGTTGCCAAGGCCCATCCGCGGTGATCGTCACAGTGTCACCGAAAAGAACCGCACCAGCATCCGTGGTCATATTGGGATGAGCGTTGAAATACTCGGCTAATTGGGCAGCTTCAGATTTCATCGTTCCCCAATCATCACCTCCGTAAGCGTGGTATTGGAGGTGAGCGAAGTGGGCGCGTGAACCCTCCAAGTGCCGCATCGTCTCCAAAGTTGTTTCGACATTTCCAGGTGCACCCAAGTTATTGCAATGCAAGTGCAGCGGATGTGGAATCCCCAAGCTATCAACCATTTTGGCCAGCTTGTTAATGATGACTCCAGGCGTGATGTGATCATAACCCTCAATCTTTGACGAAAGATGCTTGGCATCTTTCCCCCATTTCCAAGACGCCACGCCTCCTGGGTTAACCGCTTTGACTCCGTAGGATTTTGCCGCCCAGATGTGCCACGCCAGAATGTGCTTGGCACGCTCATCTTCACCATCCTCGAGAAGATCAAGAATGATCTCGTTATTCGCCATTAAAACGAGCGAGCTCTTGTCGAGAATCGGTATGTCACGTAGTTCTTCATGTGTGTGTCGAGCAGAAAGCACCGGAACGGCGGCCTCATTGACCGTGGTCCACCCCATTCCTGCGTACAAGTAGCCGGTCGCAAAGGTTGTGGGTGCCATCCCTCCCAGGCCACTGCGTCGCGTCTTGGTACGAATGAATGCTTGGGTTCGACGATGATCCTCAGGAGTCATCGCGCGGGCGAAATTGATTGAACCACCCGCGACATGGGTGTGAACATCGACTCCACCGGGAAAGATCACCATCCCAGTGGCATCAATCGTCTGACCTTCCTCGGTCTTGGAGACGAATCGACCATCAGCGACGTATAAATCCTTTACTTCGCCATTGATCCCATTGGCTGGGTCGTAAACCGTGCCACCGATAATCCGAAGCATTCGACGTCTTGTCTTTTCGTGAAAGAGACCCAACGATGGTTCGCCACAACTGGGGCGAACACAACCAGAAGAACAATCTTGATCAGTGTACTCGTTCCATCAACCATCGGGGACGATGTTCTGTCGCAACACAACGATGAGGCAACCTAACTGTCCGCCAAAAAAAACTATTCGCATCAACATCACACCCCCAAGCAATCCGCCGAGGCACAGTATTTAACCCGCAAACCTTCTTCAAACTTGTGAAAAGATCATTTGTGGTTGGTCTGTCATCCAATCAGGTTTTTCAGCAATCGCTTCCTTGATTCTCCGAATCACTTCTTCGTCGCTGGGATAGGGTGAATTCAAAGCAGGACGCAACGGCATGGGAACCTCATCCATTCGATATCCGGTTCCGGGCGCCGCAATGCCCGCGGGAGCCGTCGTGATATGAACCCGAGATAATCGACTGGTGTGAGTCACATGCGGATCCAACACAATCGTCGGAACCTTTGCAAGATGCTCAATGGCAGGTCTGGGCATGGTTGCCCCAGGATCAGCGCCAATGATGAAGGCACAGTCCGTGTCGCCCCGTACCAAAATATCAACCGTGGAAAACTCACCCGGGTTATAACGCGGATAACCCCGATTGAATGAAATCCCAAAAGGATACCCGGTCTGCCATCTCATGATGACATCAGCACCGGTCACGTTCCCGTGACCTCGCATTGGCATTGCAACGAATTTGGTGAAAGCATTCATCTCAGCTGCAAGGGTCAGCAGTGCAGCAGCGTTCATGTGCTTGCCGCGAGTCATCGATAGTCCCATACCGAAAAACATCACACCAAACTTAGCTTTCTTCATTCGCTCGATCAAATCCTGAAGAACATCAGTCGTCAGGCCCGTCTCTGCCACTTGGTCATCCGTGACATGCTCACCCTTGATCATGGCTCTCAGGATCGTCAGCATCTCAAAGTCTTTACCGGGACGAACCTGCAGAAAGAGGTCAGCCGCCTTCGCGCTTTTCGTCTCACGAATATCGACCAGCACGACCGTTCGATCTTTACGACCGCGAGGTAGAAACTTACTCTTCTGCATGAGTGTGTATTTTGTGAAATGCCGAGGGTGGCACTCGGCCGGATTACCTCCCCAATACACAATAAAATCAGCTCGATTCTTTACTTCACCAAGCGTGCAAGTGACCTTACCACCCAACTGGGCAGCTATTTCAGTTGGACCATGTCACAACGAGGTATGACTATCCAGAAGAGCCCCGAGAAGATCGGCCATCTCCACGCATTCTCGTTGTGCCTCACAGGTCGTGTTACTCATCCCGTAGACCAGTGGCATATCGGCTTGGTAGAGGTGATCAGCAGCGACCTGAATCGCTTCCTCTAAAGTGGCTGGCTGGCCATCGATCAATGCATCCGGATACTTGTGTTCAGCGGTGTGGTTCAGAAACCAAGCTTTACCCAATACACAAGCTCGCTTTGCTTGATGAATTCGCACATCATCCGCGTGCAGTTCAATGTCGTCACACACACAACCGCAAAAGGTGCAAGTGGCGTTCTCGATGACTTTCAGTTCCATTGAAATTCTCAGACCTGCTTCTGCATAACGAGTGATTCAAAACATCAATTGAAATTAGGACTGGCAATCAATTTGACCTTTGGTTGCATCTTGGTCCTCGTCGGTGTCGTCGGTGTCGTCCGAACCGGACGACGGAACGGTAAACGTTCAGCCAAGTGCGCGACCCTGGCAACTCCCCCGCACCCGACGGGGCATGAAACGACCCGGTTCAACCTGCTCCCAAGCCGGGGTGGGTTGATCTTCACTGGGCAGTGAAAAGTGTGGCGAATCAGGGCCGTTCAAGTCTTGCTTTTTCATCGTTTTGAATCTTCAGCAGTTCAGAATTCAAGTAACAGGGGAAATGATTGCTAATCCAGCGGCTTGGGACACCAGTCAAATTGATCAAAGCAATCAGTGATCTAAGCCATTCAGGTCGGTTGATTATCGCGAACCATCGACCGTAAGTCGATGTCGTTTCTCCAAACTCTTTTGCAACCGACGCCCATGATAATCTCCTGCTCGCAACAAAAAAATCAGAACAACGGCCATCAGCCCCTCTTCTTCAGTAATTTTGTTTCTAACATCTCCAACGCTGGGCGACTTCATTCACCCCGGCCTGGTTGCTACCAGCGTGATGATTGGCAATACCCTTTCAAAGTTTGGACATCAGGAAAGCTCCGAGATCGGAATAATTTCGACCTCCCAACCCTTGCTGGTCGGCATGCCAGTTCCATCGGTCCCACCATCCATTAGCTCGCAGGTTGGTGGACCGTAGGGAACAAAGGCAAGACCTTGTGGTACTTTCGCCGTTTTGCACACAAATTTAGCCTCACCAAATTCGGTGCGAACCAACACCGAATCACCATCTTCAACCCCAAGACTGCTCATGTCTTCTTGGTGTATCGTCAAAGTTGTCGTGATCTCTTTGTACTCATCACTGTCTTTTCCAATATTGACGTTGACTCCCTGCTTGGCGGTTCGCATTGGGTTAAGCAAGAGTCGAATGGAGGGCATCGGAAATTCCCAAGAAAAATGCGGGCAATGAATTGGATGGAACCTGAGTTCTTATAAAATCGCTCGTTAACGTTGAACACCACAATTGGGATCATCCAGTTGATGCAGATAAAAATGATGCGGTCCCAACTTGCCACCATAGTTCCCGGCTGAAATCCGCAGAACCCCTGCCTTCTCTTGCATGATTTCCAATCCCACCTTCATGGCGTTCGCAACTGCCCTGGTGGATAAACCATCAATGACAATCTCATAGACGGCCTGCTCGTCACTTTTCAGGTCCGATTCAGTTTGCCCACGTAGCGTTGGACACCACTTGTCGTTGGTGCTTGCCTTGAGGGGTTTATACTTGGATCCAACTTTGGACCCGCTGCGCACCACACCGGACGGAAAAGGAAGGATCACATCTTCCAGTTCATTGATTGCCGAAACCGCTGCACGAACGGCCGCCAATGTCTCCGATTGCGTTCGCCCGCAAACAAGCAAATTCCCTCCACCGATCCCTTTGACTGTCCCCACAACATCCTCACAAACAAACTCTCCATCCATCACCGGGATTCGCCAGAAACGCTGCTGATCCAATTTTTTTGAAAACTGAAAACCGTCCCCGAAGAATCGCAACTGAGAACCCACTTTGATGCGATCCTTTCTACGATCAGCGCGCATCCCCGCATAACATGCAGTCGTGGGACAAGTCAGAACATTCTGCCCGACTCTGGCGGTGACCGCTTTTTCGAGAGAATCTCGATCAAAGGCGAAAGCGAGAACCGCAACACCTGGTCGACCATCAAGGGTTTGATCAGGTTCCAAATACCGCTCCACCCCCGCTTCCGCATCGCATCCAATCACACTTGAAGCGTTGCCGCAAAATTCACTCGCGGCAATTTTCACCAACTCTTCATCAACCGCAGTGATGACAAGTCGCGTTCCACGCATGGGAAAAGCTTCTGCAAAGGTATCATCAATCTCTGGCACGTTGCTCCATCCTATCCTGTGTCAAATCCCACCTTTCAGCCCACAAGTGGCTGAAAGATGGACTGCTTGATTGGTACAAGCACGAATGCTGCCACTGACGCAGCGAGTTCCTTCGTGCCGGCATTGGAGATTCTAGCTGGGGAAATCCAAAGCGAGAATACTAACATCATCCTTCGGACCGTTGACTCGACACCACTGGTCAACGGTTGTTTTCACATGTGCCACTGCATCATCCAGCGAGAGTCCCTCGGTGGCCTCGATCGCTTTCAACATCCGTTCATCACCAAGTTCATTAAGATCTTGATCCATTGCTTCAGGAACACCATCGGAGAACACAAACAGACGATCACCAGGTCGCATCGTTACCTGCTCCAGGTCATAGTCAATCTCTTCAATCCAACCAATTGCAAAACCTTCCGCCGGTAAGATCTGTGGCTTTTCACCTTTTCGCATCAAGATGGGTGGGACATGCCCAGCGGAAACATATCGCAACTCTCCACTGACACGATTCAGAACTCCGTAGAACATGGTGAAATACAACTCACCCTGCTCCTCCATCGGGAATCGATTATTCAGTTCCGCGGCCACCTCGTGCGGTGAGGTAATGTTCGTTCCACCATCCGCACTCAACTTGGCGAGGATCGAAGATGACGAAACACTTCGAGTCATTGAACGGGCCACCGCAACACTCAACAACGACGATGCCACACCGTGACCACTGACATCAACAACGTACAGGGCGACATGTTCATCATCGAGGGGGAAATAATTGAGGAAGTCGCCAGCAAGTTCATCACAAGGAATGTACCGCCATGCAACATCCATCCCATCTATCGAAGCATTCGTTGTCGGTAACAAGGATTGCTGAATGCGAACGGCAGCCTGAAGGTCGCGAGTCATGCGCTCGTTCTGACTTTCAAGCTGAGAATTCAGACGCTCAAGTGCTTGGTTCTGCCGAGACAACTCATCTCGATTTCGCGATAACTCCTGATTAACTCGAATTAATTCGCTATTTTTTTCTACCGCATTCTCAAAGGTGCTAATCAGCAAGTTGAGCACCTGCTGACGGCCCGACTGCACGGTGTAACTCTTACCTCGGAGGTTAACCTCCATCGCAGCCTGATCCTCAGCCGCATCATCCTCGATGGGTGAATTCAGGAGTGAGTCGACGCGACTCAATAAGTACTCGGCTTCATACGGTTTGGTGACATAATTGTCCGCACCAGCCTGCAGTCCTTCAATGATGTCTTCGGGCGAAGAAAGTGTGCTGAGCAAAATCAATGGAATTTTGCGGAACAAAGGGTCCTGCTTCACAGATTGGCACAGCTGATAGCCGTTCATTTCCGGCATCTCGATATCACTGATGATCAGATCCGGTGGATCCTCCCGGATGAATTCCAAGGCGGCCGCTCCATCGGCCCCCCATCGGACATGATAACCGCTGGACTCTAGACGCTTGATCAGCATTTTAGCTTGGATGCGACTATCTTCCGCAATGACGATTCGAATCGGTTGATCACTGCTCACAGCGCTTCTTCACCTAGAATGACGGGAAATAACGGAACGGATCTGCAGCAGCAGTCTAGAGCATTTCCAAGTACGCCGCTGCCAGAAACTTACTCTTGGTCCACAACAATCCGATCACATCCAATGTACGTCGTCTAACGCAGGGCATCGGAAAACGCTTCTTTCAGTCGCTCAGTAGCGACCTCGAGGTGTTTCGATTGAATAACCGCATTGACCTGTAATTCGCTTGTATTGATCATTTCGACGTTGATCTCGGCACCGGCCAATTGCTCAAACAAACGAGTGGCGACGTGGGTATGACTTCGCAGGCCAATTCCACTAACGGTGACTTTCGCAATCTCGCCACACGATTGAACTTCCCCCATCGAATGCTTGGCGAGAATCGAATCAGCCACACCAACTGCCGACTCAATCTCCGAGGCATCGACCGTAAAACTGACACTCGTTGTCTTTCCTTGACCGTCATAACCTTGCACGATCATGTCAATAAAAATCTCGGCCTCACCGATGGTTTCGAACATGTCGGCTGCAATCCCCGCTGTATCCGGGACGCCGTGAATCGTGATACGGGCTTGATTCTCGGTGACCGAAATCCCAGTCAAAGTCAGCGCTTCCAGTGCATCATCACGCAAACGACTAACTAACGCATCCACATCCGTGCCAGAGTCACGCTCAGCTTTAATCTGCCCCCAGTTCTTTGCATCAGCAGGTTTAGAATGCAGCGTAAACGCTCGATGGACCGCACGCAACGCCGACGAGGCATCCGACTTTTTAACCAAGGTCGAAATCTTGATCTCGCTGGTCGTGATCATTTGAATGTTGACACCCGCTTCGGCTAGAGCGCGAAACATTTTTGCCGCCACATTCGTCTGCGAGGCCATATTAAGACCCACCACAGAAACCTTGGAGACCTCATCATCATGAGTCACCCCTTTCGCGCCAACCTCATCGATGACCGACTCCACCGCTTCTAAAGTGGATCGCAGTTCGCTGCGAGGAACCGTGAAGGAAATGTCAGCACGACCCTCTTTGCCAATGTTTTGAACAACCATGTCGACTGCAATCTTCCGACTGCCTATCGCGGAAAAAATCTTCCTGATCTTTCCCGGAACATCAGGCACACCCAACACCGTGATCCGTGCTTCATTGGCAGTCATTGCAGCGCCGCTCACCGGCTGAGACCGTGACTCAGGTTCGGCCACAATCATGGTTCCTTCGGTGTCCGAAAAGCTACTTCTGACATGAATCGGCACGCCAAACTTTTTGGCAAATTCAATGCTTCGGTTGTGCATCACTCCGGCACCAAGACTAGCCAGTTCCAACATTTCGTCGTAACTAATCACCTCAACACGACGCGCCTCAGGAAGCAAGCGAGGATCGGTGGTGTACACCCCGTCGACATCGGTATAGATCTCACAGGCATCCGCACCCAGCACAGCGGCCAGCGCAACTGCAGTGGTGTCACTTCCACCACGTCCAAGCGTTGTAATGTTCAGATCATCATCAATACCTTGGAAACCTGCGGCGACGACGATGTTACCACCCTCAAGCAGCCGTTCAATTCGCTCAGTGGAGATGGATTGAATTCGAGCTTTGCTGAAACTGTTGTCAGTCTTCATACCGATCTGACCACCGGTCAGGCTGATGGCTTTCGATCCCAAATCATGAATCGCCATCGCTACCAAAGCCACACTGACCTGCTCTCCGGTGCTCAGCAACATATCCATTTCACGAGCCGGTGGATTTTCACTGATCTGACCAGCCAGGTCTAACAATCCATCTGTATTCTTTCCCATGGCACTGACAACCATCACCACTCGATGACCGGCTTGTTGCGCACGAATTGCGTTTCTGGCTGCGGCACGGATTTTTTCGACATCCGCGACGCTCGTTCCGCCAAACTTTTGAACAATCAACGACATTTTCTGTCTCTCGATTTCTACGTGGTGTCACGCAACGACCGCGCGAACACTTAAAAATTCCTCAACCCATCACTAACTACTAATGATTTTCTCTTCGAAAAAGGCCATACCATTTCAACCAATCACATCACTCTTTCATTGTGATATGAGAACAGACATTAACAGGGCCCTCTCGTAGATCGACTCGATTCACCAACTTCCGCATCCGAAAAACATCTCTGCTCATTGATCGCTTCGATCATTAATGACCTATTACCAAGTCCATTCATTCACCTTTGATGAATTCGTCCATCAAATCCCATCCTCGGTCAAAACGTGCACCGCTAGCTGCCGCTGACACCTCGCTGTAGGAGGTCTGCGAATCCATCTCGACTCCCGTTCCAGCGATAACCAGCGGCACCATGCCATGACTGTGTTTTTTTGTACTGCAAGGCGTTGGATGATCCGGCGTGATCAAAATGCGATGATCACCGTATCCGACTAATGCATCCGTCAGAGGCGCGACGATTTCACGATCAATTTGTTGCAATGCTTCAATCTTTGCATCATGTCGCCCCTCATGCGAAGCTTCGTCCGGAGCCTCAATATGAACGCACACGACATCGTAATCAGCCAGAGCAGCGACAGCCGCCTTGCCTTTCGCTGCGTAATCCGTGTCAAGGTAACCCGTTGCCCCATCAACCTCAATTCGTGGCCAATCCACCAGGGCTGCGATGCCGCGCAGCAGGTCCACCGCCGTAATCATCACGCCTTTGACCCCGTGGCGTTCCTCGAATGACGGCAAGTTCGGAGCGCCTCCAATCCCCCAAAGCCAAAGGTTTGTGGCAGCTCCCTGACCCTTGGCAACTCGAGCTTGATTCACTGGATGCTGGGCGAATAACTCGGCTGATTCACTCATTAATCGAACCAACAGGTCACTGCCCGGACCACGAGGAAAGTCATCCGATACCGATAAGTCCGTCAGGTCATGTGGCGCGGAAGTGCGAGTATCTCGCGAGAACAACGGTGCCGATGCAGGGTCACCTCGGTACACAAGCAAATTTCGATAGCTAACGCCTGTGATGAATTCAAGTTCTCCGCCTAATTGTTCATCTCCAATCAATTCCTCTTGCGCCGATTTCAGGAGGGCCTCCGCCTCCTCGGTGCTAATGTGATCGGCGGTGAAATCTTTCATGACTTGATTTTCGATCGTCACAAGGTTGCATCGCACCGCCCAATCATTGGGTCCCAAATGAATCCCTTGCGCCGCAGCCTCCAGCGGGGCCCGACCAGTAAAAAAAAGATCCGGGTCGTAACCAAGCAAACACAGGTTCGCCACTTCGCTGCCAGCAGGCAGGTGCCCCGGTGTATTGTTAGCCAAACCCAATCGCCCAATGGAAGCAAGCTGATCCATTGCCGGTAATTCAGCAGCCTCCAAAGGTGTTTTTCCACCCAAGGCCTCGAGAGGCTCATCGGCACACCCGTCTGGAATCACAATCACATATTTCATGGGAACCATCTATTTTTCGCTGGCGAGTCACCAAAATGACCGCGTTTCTTAACTAATTTGCTGATCTGGGTCTATTTTCGGGCACCAAGGGTTTCAACGAAAGGGGGTTCTCAAGTTTCCTTCAGTACCAATGGCTTCACCACTGGGCGTGTCATTCTTTACCTTCCAGTGAAGTTGGTAATCCTGCTGGGCCAGCGATGAACTAATCAAACACCGATCCGAACCGATCAACCACAGGATTGAACAACCATGATCAAAACAACAGCGATCACGAATTCCGCCACAGACCGCTGCTTCAGGAACCTATGCTTTATGAAGAAAAGGAGGCAGAGCCAAAGAGCCTGAAGCCAACTGGAGGTTTCCGCCTACAGCAATCTAAAATCAAGCGACAAAAAGAAGCCCTTCAGGATGGGGTCGCAATCATTCAAGCAAGCAAAAGCCTGCCACCGGACAAGGAAGTTGCTCGATAACCTTTTCAATCGCAAATTCACTCTTGTGAATCAATTCGTTCCGGCGGCCAATCATTCACTGTACCAACCCCTAAAAGAGGTCCATCATCCGATCCGCGATGCTGACTGACTGCTCCTCGGTGGGCTGACCATCCAACGCAGCGATCCAAACTTGTGGATCATCTCCATAACTCTTGCCCGTCACTTCCTTCAAAGATTGCACAGCAATATCGCGTGTCGCTGGATTGCGATCAGATAGCGCAATCCTCAAGGAATCAATTGCAATTTGATTGGAATGTGACGACAAAGCGACCATTGCCGCGTTCTTTACATCCTGATTCGTCTCGGTGCCGATCGTTAGAGCCAACAGACGGGTGGCAACCTCGCCGCGTGTCTCACCCAAAGAGCGACACGCTTCCATACGCACTTTGGTGCTTGAATCGCTGAGACCTGTTTTGATCAGATCTAACGCTTCATCGCTTTGCAATTGCCCAGCAGAAACCATCACCAGTCGTCGCATTTCCGCACTCTCGTCGTTCTCCAATATCTCTTTGAACTGGTTCGTCCAATAACTTTGCCGCTCTTCGGGCATTGACGAAATTGTCGAAGAGAGTGCCACTAATTCATTTCGCCGGTCATGATCTGTCTCGCCGTACAAATCATCCTTTTTCCATTCATGCAAAGAGTAATAAGGATTCGCGACTTTCAACGCATACATTGGGCCATCATGGCAACCTGTGATCAAGAGCGCACTTGATACAACCAACAGAGCCCCGAACAACTTGTGGGTCCCTGAATCAAACAACGCTTGCTTCACTCGGAAAATCATTCTGGATTCCGGAAAACCTGACTTCGAAACGAGGTGTGATTTGGAGAGACAACTCACCATCAACCCTCACCAACTATGGGGTACAAACAAACCTGTCATCGGTTGATCCTTGGCTGTAACAAACAAGTCAAACCGCAGCCAAGGTCAGTTCTGCGAACACCAACCTCAATGCCATAACTCAGCAGCTTGATCGACGCTGGACAGCTGTTTCCCAGCGTAAGTTTCACGGAGATCAAAAACGACGAATGAAGGCAAAAAGAGGGCCCCTTACCAACCCTCCACTGCGACTTACGCAAGATAGTTCGTCTTCCAAAATAAAAATCCAAAGCAGCCGCAAACAAATGAAAACCATTGGCAAATCGAAGCTGGAAACGTCTTCTCCTAGTCTGTGTCATCCAAAAAAAACAAATTGACTGATGATTACCCAAATCAAGAGAGATTGTTAATCTCAAGCCACTGAATTGCTGAGCGGAACTCGTGTCGATGATAAAACAGGTCTCCACAACGGCAATACTTCTGCAATCGCGTCAAGATCGCCATCAACTGAGTGCGTCGCTTTGACCATCCAATCGCGATGACCGTTTTACATTCCGTGAATCGATCTTTCCGTTAAACACAGCCTTTCGTAGAGTCCGGCTAGGATGTTTGCGTCCTGCAATGACAACACACTTCGCATCACCCTTGAGCCGGGCTAGCGTTGAGGATCTTTTGGTGAAAACAGGGTTTTCGCAAGAATCAAAACAAATCAAATCCTGGCAAATCAACCTACATAAATTGATATTGGCGAGCGACAACGAAAGCCTCGCTCGGTGTCGCCTCGGGTCACCTGTCCGATCATAACGGACTTGAATCAACAGTACCATTTTCCGACCACGATCCACGGACGAAGCCGTTGATTTCGATCCTTACCTCAGGGACACGCATTCAACTCAGTCCGGGCACCGTGCATCAACGACGCGTTACATCACCAGTATTTCACCAATCAATGTTTTCTATTCTGACGCCTTGTGTCCCACAAGCAACAAACTGAACACAGCAAACTTCGATGCTGACACGACTAGCGACGCCAAGAAACAGCGAAGCCTAACTCAGCAAGCGCTCATGAAAGGAATCAGACCATGCGATTGCAGAGAATCCTCATCACATCCCACGGTCCTTTTGAAGATATCTCAATCGGCCCACTTAGCAGCGCACTCAACGTGATCGTTACTCGGCAGAACAATCACCATGATGATTCAATCCAGCTGCAATCATTCCTTCGAGAAACTCTGTCAGCCGAAAAAAACTCCTCCAAGGTCTCGGGAGAATCGCAAGGCAAAGTTTTCTTTACAGCAGTGAACGATCAATTTGGTGCAGAAGTTGCCAGCCAAACACCAGTGGCCGTAGACGGTTGGGGAAGTGAGCAAAATCGTCCCTCCACCCGATCGGTCAAATGCGTGGATCGTAGCACCAAAAATCAACTATCAAGTCTTCAAGTCAATTTCCTAACCACTCATCTTAATTTTTGCAGTGTTACAGCCACGATTAACGCTTGCGCGAGCATCTTGGAAGCATGCCCATCACCGAAATCTGACAACGCCGACGAAATAAAATTCTCGCCCTCCTGTGAGCCCACAAAACCTCTCATCGCCAAACAGCCATCATCTGCATCCACGCAATCATTTCACACACGCCAAATCCTCGCGGCGAGATTGGCGGAAATTGACCATGAGCTTGCTGAATTCACTGCCGGCACCTCACAAATTGATTCTTTAATCGATCGCCGCGACCATCTCTCAAATCGTCTTTCGCAATGCCCACCTGCATACTCAAGCATGTCCGAGCATCGAATCGGTGAATTGAAGAGCGAGCTCCATCGTCGAAACGAAAGGCTACACGAATACTCAGAAAAACACGAAGACCTAAAACGAATCCTCGCAAACTTGGATTTAGATCTCTGTACCTGCCGTCCGGATCGCGAGGACTGCGGCAGTCGGCATCGGGAAAAGATGCGAGCGGAATACCAAGACCTCTGCCAGCAAAGAGAACGGATCGTTCATCAACTGGAGCAAGTTAACCGTCAACGTCAGGCTGTTCAGGAAGAAACTTGTTTGCTCTCGAGAAAACTCGGGACAGAAACAGCCCAATCCAAACGTCGGGGACAGCGCATCAACCTTCGTGGTGATGAACGCCTCGCTATTGAAAATGAGGTGCGGAGACTCAACCAGCAAATCCAAGGTTTTGAAAGAGTTGCATGGCTTCGCGAACGCAAAAGCGAATACCTCACCCAAATGGATGACGTCTCATGCCAGACTCAAAGCAACGGAACTTTAAATGGTCGAACCAATTACTGGTTCAAGCGTCTCACAAACAATCAAGAATCTAAAATCAACTGGACTCAGAACCGTTCGACAAAGACAAGATCAGCTGGCTCACGCATCAAAACGCAATCCGTCCGGATCAACGAGAACGACGAAATCCGAAGCCCAACGGGGTTGCGTCTACTCGCGATGTTAGCCACTCGAATTGCCACCGCCGAACGTCTTCGGAACCTCAATCGACATGTGCCAATCGTGGTCGACTTGACTTCTTTCCAAGTTGGTCTCAACCGACACCCTACCAATGCGCCTCGCTGCTCGGAGCCAAATTCGGTTCCAGAGAATCTGACCAGACACCTTAAAACCGTTCTTTCTGGATTGGCATCCGAAGGACAGCAAATCCTGATCATCAACAACGAAAATGAGCCATGCAGCGCAACCTCGATACTTTTGGAACCTCATTTCCACCTCGCCAAAACAACCCCGGCCAACCCTAGAAATCAGGACCTCGGCAATCTGAAGGGAAACGTGGCAACACCAAGCCAACCTGAAACTGCATTTGAGATGGACAACACTGACCCTGCTGCCAATGCGAGCGAGTCGGAGATAACTGAAAATAGCCAAAGCAGAATCACTCTGGACTCCGAGGTTCGCCTCATCCCCGAGGTATCAATTGATGCTGCGGAGCGTCTGGACAGCAGCAAAATCAAAACAGCCAATCAATTCCTGAAGAGCGATACCGACAAAATTATCTTGGCTTTGAAAGGCTGCAAGAACGATCAAGGCTTGGTCTACGACGCCAACTTGATTCATCAAATGAAAACACTTTGTGAATTGATGTGTGCATTGCCTGCCATCGGAGAATTTGACGCGAGACTGTTATCCGGAATTGGTATTCAAACAAGCGCCCAACTCCAAGACCTACCAGCATCGATGCTACTGGATCGAACTGAGCAATTTCTTCTGACCAACTCGGGACAGCGGACACTGACCAATGCATCTAACAAGGAACTGATTCGATTACTCACTTGGCTTGCATCTGCCCATCGGACGAATCAGGTGCCGCGTAACGCCAAAGATGCCCCTAAATTCAAACAAGCAGCTTCCGAAGAATTGCCGGTCTCGTCCAACATCAAGCTTCGATCAGATAAAAATGAAGTCTCAACGGCAAATTCAGGTGAGCCTGTGACATCGACGATTCAATTTGATCGTGGTCGCGGCAACCCACGATTGAAGCCTCGAAAAGAAAACCTGAATGCCCGTGACCTGCATTATGACACAGAGAGCGGCATGCCGGGCAACCGTCAACTTGAGGAGGCAAATCTGATGGACGTAGCTCTCATCAACCGCTTCCGTGAAATCGGTTACGAGACGGTTAACGACTTCACTAATGCGAGTCCCGACACACTCTCCGAAGAAGTCGGCTTCCCAAAAGTGCCATCCAAGAAAATCCGCCAATGGCAAAACCAGGCTCGGCTAGCTTGCGCCATACCCAAACTTCGATTCAGCGATGCGCAACTGCTGATCCTTGCGGAAATCGATTCAGTCGAATCCATGCTCACAAGTACTCCGACTTCAATATTCAACAAGTTGACAAAACTTTCCAAGGGAAACCGAGCAAGGCGATTTCTTCGGGGAGCAGAACCGCCGACCCTTGACGAGGTCAGCCGATGGTTTTCTTTACTAATGAGGGAGAACGAAAAAGCAGCCGCTTGATCGCTTTCGGTATAGCGAAAACAATGAATGCGGCTTGAACAAAAGGATCAGCTTGTCTTGAGCCGTCAGCCAACCGATTGCCAGATCTCCACGTGATCTCTACCGGCTCGATGGTTGTTGACGATCTGGCCGCATGATCCTGTCCTCGCACCTCCCAGGAACTTAGCTCTTCCTCAGGCTCGATGCCGTCACCAGGACAACTGAGTTCAGCGACGCTGTACTTCAGCTTGACTGCAATGGCTACCCACTGCAGTTCACCATTCAGAGTTTCAAAACGCTTCCCTTGATGGTCTCTCATCATGCCTCAGACACCACTCACCGACGAAGAACGCGCAGTCTACCAATGGCAAATGTGGTTGCCTGACCTAGGCGAGCAAGGACAAGAAAAACTGAAAAACGCATCGGTCCTGATTTCCCGGGTGGGCGGAGTTGGCAGCGTGGTCGCTTACCAACTAGCTGCCGCCGGCATCGGAAAACTTGTGCTCGCCCACGCTGGCAACGTGAAACCGAGTGACCTCAATCGTCAATTATTGATGACTCATGACTGGATTGGCCGCCCGCGCATTGATTCGATCAAGCGACGACTGCACGATCTCAATCCACGGTTAGAGCTTGTCACCATTGCTGAGAACATGAATCAGCAAAACGCAAGTGCACTGATTGCGCAATGCGACTTAGCTGTTGACTGCGCCCCACTGTTCCCCGAACGCTTCGCGATGAATCACGAAGCCGTCATCCAAAGAAAACCTCTCATTGAATGCGCAATGTTTGACATGGAGGCTCAGCTAACAACCATTATTCCCGGAGCCAGCCCATGCCTACGGTGTATTTTCCCTGATCCGCCACCCACATGGAAGAGAGAGTTCCCAGTGCTCGGTGCTGTCTCCGGAACCGTGGCATGCATGGGTGCTGTTGAGGCGGTGAAAGTAATCACTGGTCTCGGAGAGACCATGACCGGGAGACTGCTTAGAATGGACCTTCGAAAAATGACTTTCCAGACCATGAAAATAAGACGGCGTGAGAACTGCACCACATGCCAACACATCACCTGAAAAGAGCAACAGTAGCGTGTGGTCCAGCGTGCCAACTTCTCTTGGCAAAAGAAGGAAACCGTTAACTGACTCCCATCCACTTCTGCCTCAATTGCTTCTAAGCATTGGATCAACGAGGAAGAAATCTGTCGCAGAAAAGAATCAACCTGCGTGACGCAACGCGTCAATCGGGCTCATCAGGGCGGCGCGTCGTGCTGGATATAAACCGAACACAACTCCAACTAAGACCGAGATACAAAAGGCTAATGGAATTGACCAAGGAATGATAATTGGTTCCATCGTCTGTACCGTCGCAGGAAGTGAATCCATCAGTTCCGGAAACCCTTTCTCTAGAAACCAGCGAAACCATTCCATTGCCTTCTTGCAGGTGAGACCAACCAGAATACCGGTAATCCCACCGGTCACGCTGAGCAGAATCGTTTCAATCAGAAACTGCCGCGTGATATCACGTCTTCTCGCTCCCAACGCTCGACGGATCCCTATCTCTCGGGTTCTTTCCGTCACCGTCGCAAGCATGATATTCATAATGCCAATGCCTCCGACCAGCAGTGAGATACCAGCAAGCAAACCCATCATTGCAACAAACATCAGCCTCGTGTTTCTTGCTTGCTCAAGCAACTTCAATGGAACACCCACTTTGTAATCCGTAAAAAGATGACTGCGTGACAAAGCTTGCTCCACCGCTTGCCCGGTTGCGACAGCATCCCCCTGGTCTTTCAGGCGAAGTGTGATTTGCGAAACAGCCCTGCCTCCATTGTTACCAACGGAATACGCCTCGCCGTAGCGTCTCCAATAAGTTTCCAAGGGAATATAAATGTTATCGGAAAAGTCTTGGCTGCGACTGGTGTCCTCCACGCTATCTAATTCTTCACGTGCTTCGACAACGCCGACGACCTTAAAGAAGTCATCAACGACGCGAATCGACTTTCCGATGGGATCTTCATGCTTGAACAACGCATCGGCAACCTCCGCTGCAAGGACACAAACATTATCTGCCTTTTCAATATCCCTCTCGATTAAGAAACGTCCTTGTCGCAATCGCAATGAATAAAGCTCTCGATATTCAGGAGTACACGCATTAATCTCACCAAGCATCAACCGATCTTTGTAACGTAATTCTTCTCCGGTGTTCCGATAAAACGGAATGACCAAGTCAACAGACGGTATGTTTTTCTCCAATAGCCAACAGTCCTCTTCGGTCAAACCATAGAAGTAGACACGCCTTCCATTGGACTCCTCCGAGGAGGGCCTTGACGTCATCACGATGATATTCTTCGCGCCAAGTTCTTCGATTTGAGAATTGGCTTTTTCCGCAATCCCTTCACTGATCGCAAGTAGCCAAATCACGCTGGCCACTCCTATGAAAATACCCAATACCGTCAGCATGGAGCGCAGAGGATGCATCAACAGAGTCTTCATGCCGATCCGCACATCACGCAATCTCAGACGCAGGCTCGATGGATAGCCCACTCGATCCTGAAAAGATTCTGACGGGTCTCGATCACTCGGTTCACGTACTCTCTTATCCGTTTCGATCTTACCATCACGCAACCGAACCACCCGCCGCGCACGCTGGGCTACTTCCTCCTCGTGAGTCACCATCACAATGGTGACACCCTGTTCATTCAGATCGTCGAAAAGATCAAGAATTTCCTCGGTTGTTGCCGTATCAAGATTACCCGTCGCTTCATCTGCCAAGATGAATTCCGGTTGATTAATCAAACTTCTCGCAATACCTGCTCGCTGCTGTTGCCCACCGGACAATTCAGTTGGCCGATGCTCGCTTCTTCCATCAAGGCCAACCAATCCATTCAATCGATTCGTTCGATCACGATCACCTCGGGTCATCCCACCGTTGTAGGCTAGCGGCACCTCAACATTTTCAACCACGTCGAGTTGAGGCAACAAGTTGTAGGCCTGAAAGACAAAGCCAATGCGTTCCGCCCTGATCTTCGACAGTTCATCATCACTCAATTGACCGACTTCGCGATCGCCGATGAAATATTGTCCGGAAGTGGGTGAGTCCAAACCACCAAGCAGGTTCAACAGGGTACTTTTACCGGAACCACTTGGCCCCATGATGGCAACGTAATCACCCCGTGGAACGTCCAAATTAATCCCACGTAAAACGCGGACGGACTGGGAACCGAGCTGGTAATCTTTACAGAGGTCTCGAACCGTCAAGGCGATGGGTCGATCGTGCGGATCGGAACGAGGAGGTGACGCGTCAGATGTTGGATCGTCAGCCTGAGTCGTTCCGTTAATTCGTTGCATCGGAGGGGGCGGGTTGCTCTATCATGCTCCGCGGGAGCATTCAATAATTTCCGGGACACGACAGGAATAGGGAGTTTCGAATCTCCGCAAGCCGTGAGTCAATGATCAGCCAGCAGGGAATTCCATCCGTTCCAAGATTGATTCATCACTGACATTGAGAATCACTTCCTCACCCGCTTCGAGACCCGACATAACAACAAGACTTGTTTCGTTGGATTTGCCGAGAACCACTTCGCGAGTCTCTACACCACCATCAGCTGTTGGAAGAGCACAGAAGAAACGCTTTTCACGCTCGACAATGGACTCAATTGGTATCTGCAAAACCTCACTCATTTCATCAACCAAGATCCGGGTCTCCGCTGTCATGCCCGGCCGCAGATCATCGGGAGGGTTTTCGATCTGAATGGAGACTTCATATTCCTTGACGTGCGACATGTAAGCGCTGATTGGCGGTAGTGGATACTCACTCACTTCGATTACCTTTCCCGTCAGTGGAATGTCAGGAAGGGAATCGAGCCGAAGCTGTGCGATCTGCCCTGAAGTAATCAATCCAATTCTCGACTCATGAACCTTCGCGATAACTTTCATCTTCGAGGGGTCGGGCAAGTTGATGATTGTCTGCCTCTCGCGAACAGGCGTCCCTTCCTCAATCAAGACAGAACTGCTGGAACTTCTTCGATTGTGCTCATATACCACCTGACCCCTAACCGGAGCAGTGATGTGGCACCGGTTGATCTGCTCTTCGATTTCGGAAAGCTCTTTTCTCTCGAGCTCGAGTGTTTTTTCTCGGGATTTCAACTTTGCCTCTGATGTTTGAATGTCGGCGCTAAGTTGAGTCAGCATTTTTTCTTTCGTGAATTTGCTGAGCACATCCAGTTTGGTTTTGGCAACACCCAGCTCTTTCTTTGCTTTTTCCAGAGCAAACTGGTCCGCATCAAGTTGAGCGTCCGGGATGTAGCCGCGTTCCGCAAGACGATTGCTGTACTGAAGGTACTCTTGCGCTCTTCGAAGATTCTCCTCCGCGACAAAAACATCACTTTGCTGCTTGGCTAGATCCTCGATGAACGTTCCTTCGGAATACTCATTCAGTGCGAGTTTTGCCGATTCAAGGTCAGCCTTGGCTTCGATCGCCGATGACTCGCTTGTACTACAGGTGATCTGCTGTTGAACCAGTTGCTTCTGTAAAGCCGCGTCGTCAAGTCGGATCAGAAAATCACCTTCCTCCACCCAAGTTCCCTCGGGAACAATCTCCAGAATGTTGACACTGCTGCTGCTGCTACGACCCTTGACCTGGCATCGAACTTCGACATTACTCGAACTTTGCAGTTCACCTCGCTCAATCACAAGGTGTTCGAACGCGGAAAGTTCGACGGCCGCAGTCAGGAGATCAAGTTCTTCAACGTCATCAAAGAAACCACCCGAGCCCGGATCGGTGGACCGAGCAAAATGAAGGAAGGAAGCGACAACCAAACTGGATAAAATGCCCACCACTAGAGTGGATTGAAAAAAACCCAGTCGTTTGCGTCTCGTACGCATCTGGCACTCAGTCAATGTGGATCGCCATTGATGATAACGGCGTGTCGGGCGGGATTGCTAACGCTTTGGCAGCGTTTTCATTGAGGCGGGGACTCAATCGACTCGTTGCACAAAAATTTCGAAGTGGACAACCCGTCAAACTCGGGAGCCAACCCCAACCAAACAAGGAAAGCCTTGGCTGGTCATTTGGTGCTCATCTGCAGATCAAGTACGTGAAAGTATAGCTCAACAGGCAAATTTTACCAGCGTTCAATGGCAGCGCCAAAGTTGCCAACGGAGGGGATCCGTTGGAAAAACCGGCATAAACATGCGACAGTGCGAGGTTGAAGCAAAAACCACAACCCTAGAAAGCGTAGTTCGCCAACTCACTCAGGCGAACTTCATCCACGATCCAGGCCCCGAGCCCCAATCAACGGGTTTTGCAAGAGGCGGCTTCACGAAGAAACCGTAAGGCACGACCGATCAAGAGACGCTGATGCACGAGAACCGAACTCGCATTGCTTTGCCAGCGAAAAAAATGCCGCTACTCCACCATGACCGGTGTCTCTCGAATCCACTGCGCCGGCTCGGAAGTATCGCTCGGCTGAGCTGTAAAATTGACCCCAACGGGTTCAAACTGCTCTCCATCGTCCAATGGTGGCAGGTCTCCCATGAAGCCAGTCTCTTGATCAATTGGATCCACCCAGACCCCCTCTGAATCAAGCTGCATCGTCCCCATCTCGAAATCGATCAAGACCCTCAAGACTTCATAGCTCACCCACACGTTCAGCAGATCATTTTGCGCATTCAATAGATCAGTCAGAGCGGAGACCAAGTCACGAGCAGCGGTGGGAGAAGTTCGGGTCGGCTGATTCGGTCGCACGGGCGGATTCAATCGCAATCGGGCGATATCAACCTGCGCAATGGCCACTCTCACCGCAGCGCGACGAACCTCCAGATTTATCTGGCTCAACTTAATAATTCGAAGCGTGTTCCTGAGGCTTTGTTCAACACGATCCTCGAATAACATGTAATCACGCCTCGACTGTTGATAGCTGATCAAAGTTGTTCGGTAACGATTCCGCTCAATCAGTCGAGTCGTGGGTGTATCAAGCTGCAGACCCATCTTGACTCGAGAGTGATCTGTATCAAAAGCGAAGGGGTGATTCGGACGCGTGCCGAGCTGACCGGTCACAACAACATCAAGATCACTCTTGAGATCATTTGCGGCGATCTCAATTTTCCTCCACGAATCAACCAGGTTTGATCTCGCATTCATCCAGTCCAACCGGTTCACACGAGCTATCTCTAATGCTTGTTCGGGCTCAAGGTCAATCGGCAACAATGCGATGGCCTGCAGTTTGACCTCTGCATGGACCAATGACAATTCCAATAGCAAGTCAGACATACGAGTCGTGAGACCCACCAATGCCGTGTGTGACTCATTCGGATCTGCCTTCTCCAAGTCAACCAGTAAACGATCCAACTTATTTTTTGTCTCGGCTAGCTCTTCTCCGATCTCAGGAACCCGCTTCTCCAGGAACTGTACTCTCGATTTGAATTGTTCCTGATCATAAACCCTTGGATCGACGTCGGCTTCAAGATCTTTCACTTGAATGGAAACAAGCTCTAACTGCTGCTGCCGTTCCGGGATTCGATCAATTAGGTTAGCAAGGCTTTGACTCGCCAACTGAACCTGCTTGTCCATCTTCAACTCAAGATTACGTAACACATCCAATTGCTGACGCATTGCATCAGGATCAGGTTCTGAACGCCCACCACGAATTTTAAGAAGTGTCTTGGTCACCTCATCTTGCAGCGCTGTCAAACTTGGATCAATTAGAATGAAGCGATCAAGCAATGAATCGTTGATTTCAATAGATAAATCCGGGGGTAACCCCAACGAGATTTTATAGCCGTCAACCCGACTGTTGTAAGAAGCCCGGGAAGCCAACAGACTACTTTGCGCGTTGAGCAAAGCTTGCAACGCTTGGTCTACCTGCAAACGACTACTGATGCGATTGGCATCGAATGCCGCCTCGAGTTGTGCAGCACTATCACGCAATGCGATGACATTCGCTTCTTGATTTCGTATCTCCTGCTGATCCTGCAACAGTCCGAGATATCCACCAGCGGACGGTGCACCGTTGCGACCGCTGGGAAATCCCGCAACGACACCAAGCCCTGACTGCCCGACTCGTGATCCGAGCGTAGGTCCCGATCCATTGGTACGCCCCGTCGCCAAACGGACATAAAAGCCTTGGCGATACTGTTGCATTTGACGAACATTTGCGAGCAGATCTCGCTCACTCTGTGTCAGTTTCTCCAAAACTCGAGCGCGGCCACCAAAACGTAGTAGAGGTTGCCGAAGGGCAAAATCCAAAGTACTGCCAAACACATCACTGCCCGAACCCCATACGTCCCAAAGCAATGAGTTAGCTAAACCAACAACAAGCTCACCACCAGCAGCCTGGCTTTTCCTGAAGAAAACAGATGAATCCAAGCCAGTTGCGCTTCGGGCACCGATGCCGCGGCCTCGAAAGTCCTGATCCAAAACACCTCCGGCAAACCATTGGTAATCAAATTGAAAGCGTTCCTGTGAAACATCAAGCGCCGAGAGATAAAGTACTTCCAACTGCCTCTGATACTCTCGGGAATTCGTTCTCCCAAGGGAAATGGCACCTCGCAGGTCAAGTTGAAGCTCGCCATCGGCGTCTCGAGCTAATTGCGAACGCCACTCAGGAGGCTCTATCGATGTCAACTTTCCGTTGCGATCCCATTGAGGACTGGCTGTCTTTCCATCCACTTCTTGCATCAAGCGGTGCGACACAGGATCGTCAGGTGGCATCGGCGGTTCATCAATCGAATTTGGATCCGCCAATCGCGATTTCTCATTCGGATAGATCACTCCTTGATCAAGAAAACCACCCTTTTCATGAATCACCGCGTAAGCTTCCTGATCAGCCTGACGCCGGTACCATGGCCTTGCACAGCCAACCACTGTCACCACGGTCGATATCAGGGACACCACTGCTATGACTCGACAGCAACGGAAGTTGGGCATCATGGGCAATATAAAAAGCCTTCGGAATCAATGATCTGAGACGAACACAGAGTTTCTGCGTCGCACTCAATCACGCATTGGAAACCGGTGGTCTCAGAGGCCTGCGTGTTCTTTTCTAAACATCGGCAAAGATGAGTCAATGATTTGAGTTTTTGGCGAATCTTGCGACAAAGGTTTCGGTTCTGCGGACTGGCTGACCTTTCCCTGCAAACCGGCAGTCTTCACCGAGGCGAACAACCCCAAAGATTCCTATGGCGAATTCATTTCTTCCAAGCATCTACGAGGGCATTACCGGCAAAACAGATCCAGTGACAAGAGCGTGCTTGAACAAGAGCGTTGGCTGACTGGCTCGATCGAGCAACCTCACCCTCAAACCACCCAAGCCATCAGGCAGCCCGACCACTGTGAACAACCATTCAACCAAAACCGGGGCTGTTCTGGGTATCTGGCAATCTCAGTAAAAATGGATCAGACACCAACGCTGTCATCAACCCAACGTGTCATCAACCCAACGTGTCTTAGAAAAAGCCTAGAAGAGGCTCACCAACAACACCGAACCAAAATCCCAACTGGCATTCAATTACTGAACAAAGACGACGGAAAACGACAAAGAAAACTCCTGCGTGAAACTCGCAATTCGACCAACTCGTATTCTCTCACATCACTGGCGAATTCCTGCAATAACAGATGCTAACGATTCGCCGAATGTTGGACATCGGACAAAAACTTCTGGGCTCGCTCAACCATCAACAGCTCTTCTTTGTCGATGTCTCAATTTTGAAGCGATCCTGTTTGCAGTGACAAGGGAATGTTGCCGCGATGTTCTGAACATCTAAACAGCAACTCGATTGACGGTTTATTAGGCGAGCAGATCCTTGAACCACAACCCGGCGTGCCCAATGAAGCAACGCGAGACATTACGAGCGCAAAAGGACTTACAAGGGTCTCATTAAGAACCACCGACCTAGCCGGGCTGAAGCAACCAAGGTCATCGGTGGCCTGATAATCTGTCCAAGAATCCAACTCAATCGTTTTCAATACGCTTCAGGAATTTAAAGATATCGCTTTTGGTCGTGAAGACCATCGTGCTGTCTCGATCGAGCATATCCTGATAGGTCTCCATCGTCTTAATAAACTGATAGAACGCGATCGACTGTTCGGACTGATTGTAAGCCGACGCATAAATTTCGGTGGCAGACGCATCGGCGGCACCTCGGATCTCTTGAACACGCTTGTAGGCTTCCGACTCAATCTCCAGCAGATCCTTCTCTTTGCGACCGATGATTTTAGCCGCCTCGCCGGCACCCTCACTTCGAAAACGCTCAGCAATCTGCTGACGTTCACTTGTCATCCGATCATAAATTCTCAGTTGCACACTCTCGTTGTAATTGATGCGTTTGAATCGCACATCAAGCAGCTCGATACCAAAATCAGCGAGTTTTGCCGCAGCCTGCTCAAGAATTTCTTTCTCAATTTTTGCGCGGCCCTTTGTGATGGAATACAACACCCCGATCGAGCCTGGCAGATCTCCATCGGTAACAACCCCCGGGATCCCGACATCCTGGGTTGGCTCACGATCCTTTGTTGTTCGAATCACTTCGATCAATTCGTGCTTAGCTATCGCATTGCGAGTTTCGCTTCCGAGAATATCATCGAGGCGTGACTGAGCGCTTCGTTCATCACGGAGCCGCAGAAAGAACTGCTCCGGCTGGTCAATTTTCCATCGACCGAATGTATCCACGACGATGTACGTTTTATCTTTCGTGGGCATTTCACTTGGCCGACCATCCCAACCGAGGATTCGTTTTTCCAAACGATTCACTTCCTGAACGAATGGAACCTTGAAATGCAATCCTGCATCACGAATGGGCTCACCAATTGGCTTACCAAATTGAGTCAGGATCACCTGCTCGGTTTCGTTAACGGTGTATGCCGAAGTGAAGCCCAGAAAAACAACCACCACGGCGATCAATGGAATCAGCGAAAGAGATACCCGTTTCATCTTAGACTCCCTGCTGCGTCAGTGGATAATTGCAATAGCGGTAAGATTTGACTCGCGTCTTCGTCAATGATGATTTTCCTGCCAAGCTTCGGAAGGACTTCTTTCATCGTCTCGACATAGATTCGTTGCTTGGTGACTGCTGGTGCCTTGAGAAACTCAGTGAAGACAGCGTTAAACCTCGCAACATCACCCTCGGCTTCGTTGATCCGTTTGATGGCGTAGCCCTCAGCGGCCTGCACCTTCTGTTCCGCCTCGCCCCTAGCCTTGGGAACCTCTTTGTTGTACTCGCCGTTGGCAATATTCACCATTTGCTCACGTTCCTGCTGTGACTGATTCACTTCGTTAAATGAAGCCTGCACAGGAAGGGGCGGATTCACGTTCTTTAGTTGAACTTGGTCAATACTTAACCCAAGCTCGTAACTATCAACCTTGCTCTGCAAATTGGCCAAAGCCTCACCTTCGATCTCTTGTCGACCGATCGTGATCACCTCATCCACCGTTCGGTCTCCCACGACGGTCCGCATGACCGACTCGGAAAGATCTCGCAACGTCAGACCGGGGTCACGCACCTTGAAGAGATAGAGTTCGGCGTCACGAACACGGTATTGCACCACCCACTCGACCGTTGCGGAGTTGAGATCTCCAGTAACAATACTTCGTTCAAATTTTTGCTCGGTCGAAAACTGTGTCGGATTGGTTGAGCCTTCGATGGTTGCGAACCCAAACTCTTGCTTTAACTGCCGCCGCACAGGCACAATGGATACCTGATCGACACCGAAGGGAATTTTGAATCGCAATCCCGGTTCGGCTATATCGATGAACTTACCAAACCGCAAGACAACCCCCTGCGACTCGGCTTGAACGGTGTAGATACCGGTATACAGGAGTATCAGGAGCAGAACAGCTCCTCCCCCGAGTAAAATTACAGTTCGATACTGATCGATTTCCGACCAATTCACTTCGTAACGGCTGGAGCCATTCATTGGATTTCTTGTCCGGTGTGTATAGCAGCCAATTTAACAGTACTTCGTAAACCGCTTACGAGTTCAAAGAACGCACTGCCAAACCAAGCGTTTCAAGTCAGGTTGACACTTCAGTCATCAAGACAACGTTGACTTACCTTTTCATCCTCTTTTTTAAAACTCTTTCAGTCAGCTCCTTCAGCGGTCAGAAAGGTTCGCATCTCAGTCTTCGCACGCCGAGGAACCTTGCAACTCTTTTTCATTCCTGCGAGCAAATCAAAACCCTATCAGCAGGTTTCCCGCAAAATCTGATCCCAGCTGAATCAAACCCAACCTCGATCTCATCCCCAAATCCAAGTCCTCATTCACGGGGATCTTTCGTTACGCAGTTGCTTCTGGCGAAGTTCAATTCATCCATGAACGAATTCACCTCCACAAAAAAACTTCAAAAGCTGCTTGGGTTGGTGATTTGGCAGGGAGATCTCATCCCCATCATGGCAATCGGTCACCATTCATTTTGTCACGAATCAAGTTGAGAGTGACGCAAAAAATAGAGAAACTAGCCCCGACTGTCCTGGAAAACATCGGCCAACCACGACTTAAGCCTTCTGGTCGAAGCCTACCCGACAAAAGACTGCACGAGTAAAACACCTCTGATTCGAGTTAGAAAAGCGGCTCGTTCGTCTTCACGCAGTCAAAAAAACCGGAACAGTCGGATCAATCAGAAATAAGAAAACACTCCACCATCGTGGGGAGGTGATCACGAGCAGCTCCACCCATCACCCTCACTGGAAGGAAAATTTGTTCGGGCCACCTTTGGGGGTCGTCGACTTAAGACCATGGTGATTGCCTGATTCTCTCAGGATGACTAGCGAAGCAGTGCTTCCTGAAACCTTGGAACCTTCGTGATCAAGTCGACCATTCGGCAGCAAACTGTCATATGACAACTCATCCCACCGCCTGTAAACTCATCCTCTTTAACACAGATTCAAATCGAGTTCCTACAACATTGAGAACCGGTAAAAGAACAATGCTGACCCGATTTTGTAATCGACCACCGAAACAGTATTTCACCGCCGCCAGGGAGTGAGCCCCCCTGAAATCATCGCAGCTTCCTTGCAACCAGTTCGAACCAACACATCATGACCAAACGTTATTTCGCCTCTGAACTGCCGGCCGCGGGAGGCTCGGTAGAGCTTGCTCCGAATGAAGCCCAGCACGCCATTCGAGTGATGCGTGTACAGGAGGGTGATCAAGTTGAGTTGTTTGATGGACGGGGACGTCAGTGCCATGCCACAGTCAAAAAACTTGGAAGGCAATTCTGCGAGTGCGTTGCCGAACCAACTGAACAATTAAGCCGCGAACCCACCGTCAGCCTCCATCTTGGGATCGCTCTTCCGAAACCGGATCGCGCCAAGGAGTTAGTTGAGCGACTGACTGAACTCGGTGTTCAAAAAGTTACCCCGTTGGTAGCAGATCGCACCCAGCGTGAGCCGAGTGATTCTCTTCTTGATAAACTATCCAAGGTGGTGATCGAGGCCTGTAAGCAAAGTGGTCGCAATGACCTACTGACAATTGCGTCAACGATGGGAGCGAAAGAATTTTTCCAAACACAAATCGATCAACCGCGGCTCATCGCCCACCCCGCCCCTGATGCCGTCTCTGTCGATTCGCGTCCTGTCAGTACTTGCTACTCGGTGGCTATCGGACCCGAAGGTGGCTGGACGGACCAAGAGTTTCTGATTGCAAAAGAACATGGCTTCATCGCGTTGAACCTCGGTTCAAGAATTTATCGAGTCGAAACGGCAGCCGTTGCAATTGCCGCCTGCCTAGTCTCGTGAGAACCAGATTCGATCTTCCCCATGCACTTGAAAAAATCAGTCCAATCAATTTGCGACACATTCATTTCTTGCGCGGTTCATTCTCCAACATTCACCATTGGTGCGTAGAAGAAAACCCTTCGATTCGCAGTCAACCTGCGGACCAGCGAGACGCTTTGAACAGTTCCTTTCCAAGCAACTGACGATTAGCACTGACTTAAGGAATACCGCGCACAATCGTCGGCCCCACTAAACGCGTGACGGCGACAGGCAAGTGTTGCCACACTTTGACCAGACGTTGCTTCCCGCCCGAATCAGGACGCATTTCGTCGGGAGATCCACTGCGAACGTAGTATTGCCAAACCGCGGGTGAGGGTTTGGCTCCCCACTGCTTCTTAAACCGATACGTACCGCTTTCCTCGCTACTGCGTCCAAAATCGAAAACTCGACTTCCTCGTTCGATCGCTCGCTGCAAAAGATGCCAGTACATCAGCATATTTGCATTGGTTCGATTGAATTCACGCAGACTGCTCGCACTAGGCACTTCAGTCAACTCTCCGGTGTGAACAAGAAACGCAGCGGCGATTGCTTGTTGCTCCTTTCTGACAATACAGATCTCCGCATCGCCTTGGAACTCTCGAATCAAACTCTCGAACAATCGTTTTGAGAAGACTGGCGTCCCCAAATCACGCATATTGCGGGCAAAAACCTGATAGTAATCCTTCAGCAATTCCATCCCACCAAACTCAACTTTCAGGTTGTAATCACCAGCTTTCTTAATTTGGCTTCGATGTTTGCTCTTGAACGACTTGAGCAACTCCTCGGATGTACCCGGCAATTCAAGCCGCATGTGAAATTTATCGGTTCTCTCAAAGTTGAGACGGGCGTGCTGAACCGGCAACTCATGCCGTAACTCTAGATACTTGACATTCAATTTGTCAGCTAAATCACAAGCTTGGTCAATCAGAGCTCCAGCAGTGATGTCATCTTGAGCCCAAACACCACCAGTGTTGACGTAGGGAAGGCTGACAAGGAAACGACCAAAAATCGGACCTTTCACGAGCATTAAGGGTAAAAGACCGCGAACGTCCTGATCTTCTCGGGCTCGAATCAAAAAAGACTGATGGGAGAGACCGTCAGCAACACCAGTAATCCAAGCGGGGCGGTGCGCGTTGAGTTGTGGATAGACGGTGCGTTTGCATTCACCCCATCCATTAGGCCAGTCTAATATTTCCAGTTGCATTACGATTGCTTGCGTTCTCTCACTGGTTCCCTCGGAATCGTGTCCTTACGATTTCAGGCAAACACACCGTTTTCTAGCTTCAATTTTTTGATGAAGGGGCTCCTTCACGTTCATCGCATCCGATCCATTACGCCCATCATGGACCGACGTCAAAAAGATAGATCGCAAAAAGCCGATCACCTTGCAGATACGACCATGAAAATTGGCATGGTTCTGTAAGAAACTGCTTAACCGGAATAATCGAAATGAACGGACATCGCGAGATCAGCGATAGCACAAGAATCAATGCTTTGAATCAAACCAAATCACTAGTTCGATGCAACGGGGAAGCATCCCTTTCTGGTTTGAGTCAACCAAGCATTCAATTTCCGTCTCGCCCTCCAACGCAAAATATTCAGCAGGGATATTAATTCGTCTTCGAGGATTTCGAATCGTCTACCACCGAGCGGATTTTCGCTCGAGGTTTATCCATCACCGTACCCGGCACTAACCAAGGACCACTGCAATGTTCCTCGATCAATTTCATTAATTGATCGTTATCGATTGACTCGATTTCCAACAAGCGTTGTGTGACTGCCTCCAGAACTTCCCGACGTTGTTCGAGAATTTCTTTGGTTTGAGCAAGGGCGTCCTCAATGATTCGATTAACCTCTTTATCGATCAACTTAGCCATCTCTTCGCTGTGCATCATCTGGTAGCCCTCACCCCCACCGCCAGCGAGAAATGGTGATCGCGAGCTACGGCGAAAGTTGATTCGTCCAAGTCGGCTCATTCCATAGTCCATGACCATGCTTCGAGCAACTTCGGTACATCGTTCCAGGTCATTCTGTGCGCCAGTGCTGATATCTTGGAAGATCATCTCTTCTGTCAGAGTCCCAGCGAGCAAGACTTTCATATTGCTTTCCAGCTCTGCTTTGGTAACCAGAAATCGCTCGGATTCAGGACGCTGCATTGTGTATCCCAACGCGGCAAGACCTCGAGGAATAATACTGACTTTGTGTACGGGATCGGTGTTTGGCAACGCGGCGGCGACGATGGCATGCCCCGCCTCGTGGTAGGCAACACGCACCTTTTCCTCTTCGTTCATCAGACGCTTTTTCTTTTCCAATCCTGCGGTCACTCGTTCAACCGCCTCATTGAACTCCTGCATGCCCACTGCTGACTTCTCTCGCCGAGCAGCGAGCAATGCCGCCTCATTCACCAGGTTCGCGAGATCGGCTCCCACAAAACCGGGAGTGATCGAAGCAACTTCTTTTAGCTCAACATGCTCATCGAGTTTGACATTCTTGATGTGCACCTTGAGAACATCCTCACGTCCCCCAATATCCGGGCGATCCACCAATACATGGCGGTCGAATCGTCCCGGACGCAGCAAAGCCGGATCCAGCGTTTCAGGTCGGTTAGTCGCTCCAATCACGATCACGCCGGAGTTGGAATCAAACCCATCCATTTCAACCAACAGAGCATTCAAGGTCTGCTCACGTTCATCATGACCGCCCACAGTCGAACCACTTCGACTTTTTCCCAATGCGTCCAACTCGTCAATGAAAATGATGCAGGGCGACCGAGTTGTCGCTTGCTTGAACATATCCCGAACTCGAGCCGCGCCAACACCGACATACATCTCGACAAAGTCGCTGCCTGAAAGACTGAAGAAAGGAACCCCCGCCTCACCGGCAATCGCCTTTGCCAACAAAGTCTTCCCGGTTCCCGGTGGCCCAACCAGCAAGACACCCTTCGGGATTCGCCCACCCAACGCGTGGTACTTGTCACTGTTCTTCAGGAAGTCAACAACCTCACTAACCTCTTCCACCGCTTCATCGATCCCTGCCGCATCCTTAAATGTGATCGACAAATCCTCTTGCCCATAAAGTTTGCCACGACTTCGAGAGAAAGACATTGGAGATCCGACACCGCCCATTCGTCGTAGCATCACGACAGCCAGAATCACCAAGATTCCAATCATCAATAGCTCTGGCCAGTGATCTTGCAACAGACGACTGGGACGGGCGTTGTCCCAAGTAACGCCCGAAGCGTTCAAAAATTTGACCAGGCGTTCATGCTCGGCCTCGTTATTGACATCACGTACCGTTTGGAAGTCGACTCGCTTCGGTTCACGACTACTATCGGCTCCGTCGATTCCCAACGAACGATACATCACCGTCCCCGTAACAGCCTCGTCTGATACGAGAATGTCTCGCAACTCACTCAGCTCGATCAAGGTGTCTTTACTTTGAGTCGACGTAACGACAACTTTGGCCGCGGTGCTTGTTTCTGACTCAGGACCCTGATCTTTCGAAGTTGATTCAATCGAGTTAGCGTTCTGGTCACTTAATAATTTGCCCTCAACCAATCGCTCAGAGCTTTGAGAATCCCCATTCCTCTTCTTCACTTCCTGAGTTGATTCGGTGGAATCCTCTGCCGCTGCGCCCGATGGCGACAAACTCGATGAGTCTACCTTCCGCGCATCAGCCATTCGCTCAAGCAATGACATCATTTCTGGATAGCGAAGACGTCGACCCGTACTCCCGAAAAGAAAAGCGCTCAACATAATTGCGGCAACTACGGCGACCATGACCAGCCAAATATTACCACTGCCTCGGCTGTCATTCGAACCTTGGTTACTCGGTTGCTCTTCACTCATTTTCAACTCTCAAGAAAAACAATTTCGATTCAACCTTGCCCACCAAAATCGTGGCGATTGAAGAATCCTCACGAAAAACCCAGGATCTTCAATTCGATCACCCTCGGACCGGACTGTCTTACATTCTTGCCACGCATTCTTTGATCCATCCGTGTTGACGACAACCCGGGACCCCCTTTCGCTGGTTTCTGGTCGGGTCGTAAGGATCGAGCGGATCCTTCATGATATTGTCGCGTTTTGAGATCGATTCGCACGAGGCTTGCCGCGGCGAACTGTCATGCTGGGATAAAAGTGCCCTCTCGGAGCGATTGCGTCGAAAGTCCAAAGGATCGATTGATGTGGGATAGGCTGTTTGAACCGCAAAGGAGTCCGAGGATCCACGAATAATCATCGCACCGCCCTCAATCAATGCAGTTCAGACTCATATCGCCTAAACAAAACAACTTAGAATAGTCTACGCAAAGACGTAATTAGCTTGCGACAAAATTGCTCCAACGTCTAGAACGCGGTCATCGTCCGCGTTGCCTCACAGAACTTTGTTCACACCCTCCAATCGAATTATGCCCGATTCGCCATCCGAAATGTCCAAGACGGTCCGAAATGTTCTGGTGCTTGGCTCAACTGGCAGTATCGGAACAGCGACCATCAATGTCCTTCGGAATCTCAACCAAGTGGATCCCGAGCACCACTGGCGGCTCTGGGGCGCATCCGCTCACTCGAAATCAGATGCATTGATTTCAATTCAATCCGAAGCGTTAACGTGGAATCCCCACTGCGCAAACAAAACACCCTGCCGATTACTTTTCTCTGACAAAGACCTTGGAAATGCCTTCCTGAGCTCACACCCCCACATCCCCAAGGCAACCGTTGGTATCGGCCCCGAGTCACTCATTGAAGCGGCGCAGAATCCTGAAGTTGATGCCGTGGTTGCCGCGATTGTCGGTCGTGCAGGACTCGAGAGCACGCTCGCTGCCATTGAAGCAGGAAAGCGAGTGGGTCTTGCCAATAAAGAAACCATGGTGGTTGCTGGACCGGTCGTTCAAAAAATGGCCAAAACCACTAATGCTGAACTGCTGCCAGTCGATAGCGAACACTCTGCCATCTTCCAGTGCATGCAGGGCGGCACGAATCGACCCAAAAAAATCATTTTGACCGCCAGTGGTGGGCCGTTTCGCACCTGGAACAAAAAAGAAATGAGCGAAGCGACCTTGGAGTCGGCACTTTCGCACCCGACGTGGGAGATGGGCCCCAAAATCACAATTGATTCGGCCACGATGATGAACAAAGCCCTCGAAGTGATCGAAGCAAGATGGCTGTTTGATCTTCCGGCTGAATCGATCGAAGTGGTGGTGCATCCGCAATCAATCATTCATTCGATGGTTGAGTTCGAAGATGGCTCGGTCCTCGCCCAGATGAGTCCTCCGGACATGCAGCTACCAATCCAATATGCCCTCACCTACCCAAATCGCCTGCCATGCGACTCACCAGCATTCGACCGATCCCAAAATTGGGGACTTGAACTGGAAGTAGCCGATCGAGAAAGATTTCCGGCATTGAATCTTGGTTTTGAAGTTGCCAAAGTGGGGGGGACAGCGGGCGCTGTGCTCAACGCCGCCAACGAGGAAGCGGTAGGTCTGTTCCTCGATGGCCAAATCCGGTTTACTGACATTGTGGAAGGTTGCCGCGACGTCCTGGCAAACCATCACTTTGAGTCCAATCCACCCCTGTCTCGACTTCTAGAGTTGGATAGATGGGCAAGGAGTGAGTTGCGCAGACGCCTGAAAGCGTCCTGAGCGGCTGCCGAGACGCGTGAAAACCATGCGAGGTTTCACGCTTTCGATGGCTTTTTCATCCGGCAGCAGGCGTATCCGCGAGTCACATTGGGTGCATGATGCTCGGTCCACAAGTTTGAACACGAATTCACCGAAGAAAATTTGCATGTAAACCCTAATCGCAAGAATAATTCTCAGCGGACCTTTTCAACGCCCTCACAGCAGATCCTGAGGGTGAATTCGCTGCCTCCACTGGCTCGGTGATTAGGTTTAGCAGTCGACCACGATAATTGCTTGAATTCTGTGATCACTCCCGCTCTGTCATCTCGTAGTACAATCGCCGACTCAGTCACACCAGCTGCAAAGAAAACAATCGATACGAGGGCTCATCCAAGCGAAGATGCGGTAGCGAATATGGCTTGAATTGAACTAGAAGATGAAGACACAAGACCTTTCCAGACTTGGATCGAAATCCAAGATAATGAAATAAACGAAAAACGGTTCGACCTTGTACGAGTTATCTCCAAGGCTCGTCCGAGAACAAGATAAAGAAGATGTCGAAAGTAAAGGTAATAATTAGATGATCGAGTGGATTGCAGACGTGATGCCGTTGGCCGCAGCAGCAACCGATGATCCGGGATTGCTGAGCAGCTTGTTTTACAAATTTGCGCTTGCTGCACGTATTGCACTGGGGATCGGTTTAGTAATTTTCGTCCACGAACTCGGACACTTCGTTGCAGCGAAGACATTCGGAGTAAAGTGTGAGAAGTTTTATGTCGGTTTTGATGTGCCACTGCGACTCGGCCCGATTAAATTCCCACGCACGCTAGGAAAATTCCGCTACGGTGAAACCGAATACGGGATTGGAGTGATTCCCCTTGGTGGTTACGTGAAGATGCTTGGTCAGGATGATGATCCGCGTAAACAAGAAGAGGAAGCCAAGCGAATACAGGTGGAAGGAGAAGATGACGCCGAAGCAGAGACACCAACGTTTGACCCTCGCAGCTTTCCGGCTAAACCGGTCTGGCAACGAATGATCATTATCAGCGCGGGCGTTATCATGAACGTCATCACTGGCGTGCTGTTTGCTGCGTTGGCTTTCGGATACGGAGTCGAATACAACCCGGCGGTAATCGGTGCCGTAACCCCCGGTGGTCCCGCTTGGCAGGCTGGAATCGAACCCGGCGGTAAGGTCATCTCGGTAGGCTCGTGGAGCGATCAGGAAATGCATTTCCTGGAAATGCGAAAAGAGATTCTGACCAGAGGGCTGGAGCAACCGACCGCACCAATCGCATTGGGTGTCAGCTATGCCGACGGTGATAAAAACTTCTCGCTAACCACTCAGGCAAGCCCGCTGCAAAAAGAGGCGAGATTGATCGGGATTGCGATCCCCAACTCGCCATTCCTGGGCAATAACCCCGGGGCTATCCCAAATTCTGCTGCTGCGGGAGTCTTTACCGAGAAAGATGCGGGAGCAGAAATCCTCTCCTTCAATGGAACTAAGATAAATCCGGATTCAAACGTTCCGGTCACCCCACTGTTGCATCAACTGTACACCCATCCCAGTGAACCTCTTTCGCTAAAACTTCGGCAAACCAATGGGGATTTACTGACCGTCACGGTACCGGCGCAAAAGTCCAAGTCACTCGGATTTCGATACGCGATCGGTCCCGTGATCGCCTTGGTCAAGGACGGTCCTGCGGAGCAGGCGGGAATGCAGGTTGGCGACATCATCCAATCAATCGACGGAAACGCTGACCTTGGTGCCTACGCCTTGGCCGAGACGCTGGTCGGGATCAATCAACCGATCAAGGTGATGGTTCAAAGAGGAGACGAAGAATCATTGGAAGAGATTGCACTCACTATCAAGCCAAGTGACTCGCCTCAAACGCTGAGCCCGACATCAAGCATCTTGGGTGAAATCGCCGTAAACTCCGTCGGATTCGCCTACAAACCGCTACCGGTCATCACCAGTATTCCAGGTAGCGACGCTGAAGCGGAAGAGTCTGCTGAACAGCCTGAGGACTCGTTGCAGGTCGGAGACGAACTGCGATGGATTTCTCTGGATGCCGAAACCGCTAAATCCCTGATCCCAGAGGACGGAGATGAGCGAATTGCCGCATTGCTGCAACAACTCGTTGAACGCTGGGAAATCTCAGACACGATGCCACTGAACAACCTTCGGGACCTGATCCAGTTGCTTCCTGAGGGAACAAAACTAACTGCTGCCGCTCGTCGGGGTGAAGATGATTTGGTGATCAAGTCGGAGATCCAAGTGGTCAGCGATGAACTGTTCATGTTTGACCGCGGCCTGCTACTTGGGCAACGCCAAGCAGTTCAGAAGGCAACCTCGGTGACGATGGCTTTATCACTGGGTATGCGAGAAGGCGTTCGACGTTTTAACGATGTGGTTCGTTTCCTGAAGATGATTCCTCAAGGGCAGATCAAACTTCGGCATGTTGGGGGACCGCTTGAGATCGTGAACATCGCCAAGAACGAAGCCGAGAAAGGGTTCTCGCGACAGCTTATGTTTCTCACCATGCTTAGCATGAACCTGGCCATCTTAAATTTCCTACCCATTCCAGCGTTGGATGGTGGTCACATGGTCTTCCTGATCTACGAATTGGTCGCCGGTAAACGGGCTAACGAAACACTGGAATTCCGACTGACAGTCGCAGGACTTTTGGCCCTGCTAACCCTAATGGCGGTTGTCTTTGCGAATGACATCTTGCGTTATCTCTAGATCAACCATTCCAGTTCAACCAAGCCCGCAAGTGCGTCGCTTCTTCGACTCGCACCGACATCACCTCTGTTCCTAATAACGAGGAACGGAGGAGTCAACCAATAAACTCCACTGCTCGATGCCACCTGCCATGCTTTGAACTTTGGAGAATCCGTACTGTTTCAAAGCTTGAGCGACTTGCATGCTGCGAACACCATGATGGCAATGGACCACGACGTGACGCTCACGATGTGGATCTAGTTCAGTGACGCGATCCTGCAGTTCGCTCATCGGCAAGAGTTGGCTGCCGTTAATGGCAGCGGTTGCAAACTCGAATTCTTCTCGAACGTCTAGCAAGAGAAAGTCGGCTTTTTCAGCCAATAATTTTGCGACAGACTCGACTTCAATCTCGGGTGACAACTCATCCATGCTCATTTAATTGATCCCTGTCTAGAGACTAGAGTCTGCAGTTCGATATGGGTGTTTCGATAATCGCCGAAGCGCCAAGGCTCTCCAGGCTCTCCATCACGTCGATCACGTCTCGGCATTTCACCATAACGCGAACCGAACACCAATCTTGATCTTCTAGAGCATTGACGGTCGGAGAATTAAAACCGGGCGTAATCGCTTCCGCATCAGCAAGTTGAGAACGCTGAACGTTGTATTCCAAAAGAGAGTAATCACGTGCGATCACGACACCCTCAAGGCGTCGCACCACACGATCGGCAGTTATCGGGTCAAAACAACGATCATTTTGAATCAGCACCGTCTCGTAGGAGTCAATGTCCTCAAGGACACGAAGTCGATTGGCGGCGAGGGTGCTACCGGTCTCAACCAAATCAACAATTGCATCCGCGATCCCGAGTTGAATCATCACCTCCACGCTGCCAGAAAGCGATACGAGGTGCGCTTTGGCGTTGTGTTTTTCCAAATAACGTGCGGTGACATTTGGAAAACTGGTGGCAATTCTGGATTGGTCCAAATCAGCTGCGGAGTCAAGTTCGGCATCGTCAGGGACACAGATCGCCAATCGACACCTTCCCATACCCAGCCTCATACGCACTTCCACCTCCGCTTCTGCCTCCTCAACCAAATCGCTTCCGGTGATTCCCATATCAATCGCACCTTCAGCGCAAAGGGTAGGAATGTCATCCGTTCGAAGAAAGACGAGGTCAATCGGAAGCCCACTGACCTTGGCGAATAAGCCCCGACTTTGACGTCGAAATTTAATTCCCGCTTGTCCGAGAAGCTCCGAAGCAATTTCACTTAGTCTTCCCTTGCTAGGAAGTCCGATTCGCAAATTTCGTGATCCGTCCAACTGATTTACTCTTCCATCTTTGTGTTATCGATCAATCACTGCTCTCGCGGGGAGTTGCTGCGGCTTGCCTTTTCCTCAAGTCCCGAAATACCCTCGCGACGAGCTAATTCCCCTGCGACCTCATCAAGATCAACGCCCCGCCAAGCCAGCATCACCATCGTGTGATAAAGCAGATCAGCGGCTTCATAAACGAAATGCTCACGCCCCTCTTCACCCGATTCCTCAGCCGCCTCGATCAGCTCGTTGGCTTCCTCAAGTATTTTCCCCCCGATTTTCACTGAGCCACCCTTGAGTAGCTTGGTGGTGTAAGACCCCTCTGGCAATTCCTTGGCCCGCTCATCAAGCGTGCTCATCAGGCGAGATAGTGAAACCAGCGAATCAGACATGCTTTTTAGGGGAATGGGAGCTAATAAAATAAGAGGATTCAGTCCAAGCGACCGATCCGTTCCCCCGATGGTAGACCGACTGAGGCGAATTGCCAACGAGCGAACAACTTGGCAATTCACGAAAGATCATTGAAAAACGGTAATTTTCCCCGCACAAACGGACCAGCCCGCGTTCTCCCCCGCAGGAAAAAATCGCTCGGTGCGAATTTCTCGGCCCTGATTGCTGAGGATCTAAAACTCGATGGTCACTTTAAAACGAAGCAAGCCCAACCCGTCGCCTGCTCTTGGCGGTGTATTGAGAATGCCGATGATAAGGCTCGCCTCGACGCGGACGCCACGCAACGGCACGAGGATTGATGAGCCATAAATCAGTGATCATTCCCCCAATCACTTCTCTTGCTTCCCACTAACCCAACTCTGCAAAAATCTTGATGCAGCCAACGTTGGCGATCATCTCATTTGCCCTATCTACCATCTGAATTCGGGATTCGTAATCTAAATGAAAGGACTACGACCCTCAATTCATTGAACACCAAGGTGCGAATCGATTACAAAACTGTTGATCGATCAATCATCTCTGCATTCGACAGCTTCTTTTCACCACAATGATTTCACTGACACAATCTATTCAAAGGCTTGCCAAAGCAAGAAATCCAAAACGATTTCCTATCTGAGACTCCCACGACCCAAGTACAAGGAAAGGGAAACCTAGTGGATGGTCCCGAAAGACGAGGTTGACGGATAAAATTATTCAATTAGACAACTTCATTTGACATACCCCAGAGTACGCTCCGAGTATATCACCGTAACACTTGCCCCGGGGTCTCGTTGTATCGATGGATTCAGTGCACTAGTTTAGGCATGGCAATCATGGTTGTGATCAACACCAATCGCTTACAAACCAGTCCGTTCCCTTCAAATCAATAAACCTAGAATGATTACGATTGTCGACTACCAGATGGGGAATCTACGCAGTGTTCAGAAGGCGATCGAGCGGGTCGGTGGAAAAGCAAAAATAAGTTCAGACCCAAACGAAATTTCTGACGCAGAGAAGTTGATCCTTCCGGGAGTGGGTGCTTTTGGTGATGCGATGTCGGAAATTCGTCGTCGTGATCTCGCAAACCCCATTCGCGACTTCGTTTCAGCAGGCCGCCCCTTCTTGGGAATTTGCCTGGGGCTTCAGTTACTTTTTGAACGCGGATTTGAAAACGGTGAACATGAGGGCTTGGGAATTCTTGGCGGCGATGTTGTTCGCTTTGACCTTCCGAGTTCCTACAAGGTACCGCACATGGGATGGAATACGGTAGAGAAATGCACCGAGGCACCCATTCTCAAAGACATGGCCATCGACAGCCACTTTTACTTTGTGCATTCTTACTACGTCCGTCCAACTGACCCATCCATCGTTGCGTTGAACTGCAATTATGACTTCGACTTTTGTGCAATGGTTTGGCGTGACAATCTTTACGCCACTCAGTTTCATCCCGAGAAGAGTCAGTCGAACGGCTTGCAACTTCTCGAGCACTTCCGACACCTGACCTAGGCTAACTGTCTTTGTCTCAGTGGCCATGCGATAGACAAAGGTAAGGTTACCGTTTTAGTGGGACATTTTAGACCACTAAACGCTTTTAATTTGTTTCTATCCCAAGCATCAAAATAACGTCGCAGGATTTCCCGCCAACGCACGCTTTTAGCTGTTGGAGTGTCGACGCAACGCTCCGGAAAGACCGGGATGTCTTGAGAATTCTCGTAGGATTCTGGCTTATTTCTGGAACCGTAAGTCAAGAATTACACCACTAGAGTCACCACTCCCCCTTGGGGGGCCCTTTTCTTGATCAGAAAACGGTCGATGATATGGGTCAAGTTTGAGCCATCGTGAACGCACGGTGTCCCACTCGTGTTGAATGTCACGCTTCACTTCCAACTTCACTCAAGATCCAGTAGAGGTTCCGTAGGTCATGAAACGGTTCATGCTTCTCGCACTCTTAATTTGGTCAGCTCAGCCGCTAGATCATCTGTTCGGTAGTTACGTGGATGAGACTTCCTTTCTTGTCTCTTTGGAGAGCTCTCGCTTTGTTGGACCTCACCCCGAAATGGGACGTTGTGAAGAATGCGGCAAGTTTCATGCAAAAGGAATTACAAGTGCATTGGCGCTACTCAACGCTCAACGCCAGAGAGCCGGCGTTACCCCATTGGAACACGACGCAGAACTCGAGCAAGTTGCAAGGAAGCGACTAATGTTGATGGTCGAAAGTGGTGAAAGAGGACATCCGCCGGGCTCGTTTGCACCAGGCAAATACGAGGGTGTTGGATGGGTTGCTGGACATTCACCATCGCGTGTTCTGGCTTGTTACTCATCCGACCCAAGAATGCGAAAAGCCGGTGCAGTGATGCTTCATGTCAGGAACGAAGTCTATTTCGTTGTTGTCTATCGTTAATTGATCAGCTTGGATCGGGTTGTCGAGGAAAGACTCACACGAGTGACCACTGCGTGATTCGGTTCATTGCTCGCAAATCTTCGGCTCATTCCTCGCAAAGCAATCTCAGTTTTTCTGAAGCTGCTCCTGAGTCGATGGCATCACTTGCCAAGCCAACTCCCTCTCGCAAAGTCCCCGCTTTGTCAATCAGAAGCAGGGTTGCAGCAACGCCCGCCAAGACGGAATCTCGGCAGGGCCCCGGTTCACCAGCGAAAATCCGCTGAATGATCTCGGCACTTTCCTGCGGATCCTGTGCAGCCAACGCTTCCTTACCGGCTGGCAGCAATCCAAAGTCCTCCACCGTCCATTCCATTGAGAGAGTCTGTGAGTCACTCACCTCAATCACAGACGTAACACCATCTAATGAAACTTCATCTTGTCCATCTTGCGCGTGAATCACGAATGACCGTGTGGTGCCAAGCTCATGCAACGCTTCGGCAACTTTTCGCTGCGCGTCCGCTGTCGACGCACCGAGCAGTTGGTGCGTCGCTCCGGCGGGGTTGCAGAGTGGGCCCAACAAATTGAACAGCGTTTTCACTCCAAGTTTTCGCCGAACACCTCCAACATGACGCATCGCTGGGTGAAGCTTGGCAGCAAAACAGAAGCAGATGCCGATTTCATCCAATCGTCGAGCTACCGCATCGGCTTCGGATTCGATTTTCACACCCAATACTTCGAGAACGTCAGCTGATCCTGTTAAGCTTGATGCCTTGCGATTACCGTGTTTTGCCACAGCCACTCCGCACGCTGACGCAACAATTGCTATCGCTGTGCTGATATTAAAAGTTCCACTTCCGCTACCCCCAGTGCCACAAGTATCCAACAAGAGATCATGGTGGTGCGGAAGGCATGTCATATGGCGACGCATTGCCCTTGCTGCACCCACTAACTCGCTGACGGCCTCGCCCTTCTCTCGCAAAGCAAGTAATAACTGGGCGATCTGATCATCTCCGGCTGCTCCTTGCAACATCGAGTCAATTAAATCGCTGGTTTGGTCCGAGCTCAAATCCAATCCCGAGGTGACTTGCTTGATCGCACTGTCGAATTTTTGACTCGCCGAAGACATAGAGAACCTTTCCATTATTATCACGAGATGAGAGCTGAAGAATCACCAGAGGGGTAATCTCTAACGGATATCCAATGCATCACGCGTTGGTGATGACTGCATCAAAGACTGTAGCAAGGACAGAACCACTTCCGCAACAAATCAGTCTCGTTTCGATCCCGGCCGCGGCATAGAATCTCAGAATGAGCAGAAAAATCATCATTGACTGTGATCCCGGAATCGATGACGCGGTCGCATTATGCATGGCTTTATTTGACCCAAGATTGGATGTTCTCGCAATTACCGGAGTTGCTGGAACGGTCGACGCTGGCCAAGTGACCAATAACATCACGGCAATTGTCAGCATGCTTGATCCGCCGAGGTACCCAAGAATTGGCAAGGCCACGCCGGGCCAAGACGCGCCGGTGCTGGATGATCAGGAATTACACGGTCGTGATGGACTAGGGGGCTGCAATTTTGAGCCATCAGGTCGCCAGCATCAGTCCCCGAGTGAAAAAGTCATCAGTGACTTAGTTCAACAAAACCCCAACGAAATCACGATCCTCTGCCTAGGACCCCTGACCAATCTTGCAAGATTGGTTCGGCTCGAACCGAATATTATCCCGCTCGTTAATCATTTGGTGATTAGTGGTGGATCGGTCTCACAGAGCGGCAACGCAACCGCTGTCGCAGAACGCAACATGCATTTTGACCCCCAAAGCGCTCGCTCTGTTTTCGACTCAGCAACAACAAAAAGCGTGGTGCCACTTGATGTAACGGATGAAGTCCGATTTGGTGTCGAATTACTGGAACAACTACCCAGTCCCGCGACGCATGTTGGTGCACTACTACGGCGAATTCTTCCTCACGCATTTCGAGCAGCTCATCAACAACTTGGCCAAGAACTCATTCCACTCTATGACCCCGTTGCGTTGATCAGCGTCGTAGAACCTGATCTTTTTCATTGGGAACCCATGGCCGGGAAGGTAGAAACGCTCGGCGAACTAACACGGGGAATGACCGTCTTTGATCAACGCTTGCGAAGACAATGGCAGATGAACATGGAGGTAGCATCAGAAGTGGATGCAGAGGAGGTGCGATCGGCGATCATTCGGAGCATTCGCTATGCCGGCCAAAAAAGTTAGGTCCCTCCTTCTCCATTCATCTATCGAGAAACCAAATCTGGAACAAAATAATGCTGATCAGAGATCAAATATTATTCGTCCATTCCTTGAAGTCATCAATAACCGTACCTATCGCGTAGACAACGACGATGCGTTTCTGCCAATTCCGCTTGAGCATCCATTCCGCTAGCGTTTAATGACTCAACGAGAGCACCATAAACGGTTGCGTACTGCGACATGGGTTGGGCTCCAATATCCCAGCCAGCTGCATAAAAACATCGGTTCGCATCCATGGGTCGATCACTCGACATCATCGAGGCCCCGAGCGACATCCAATACTGCACCACCTGTCTTCGACATTCCCTCGAATCAGAATTCATCAAGGCCGTGTAATAAGCCGACTGGTCAATCAATTCCGGAGCAATTTCTTTCAATCGTGCAACTGAGAACTTCGCGGCTACGGACTCCGTCCAATAGGAATGCAGACAAGCTGACTGATCAGTGAAAGCTGAGCATTCGGATGATTTCTGGTAAGCAGTAATCGCATCTCCGGCCTCACCTCGTTTCTCAGCATTGTACCCAACGATATCCCATGCCCACGCAAGATCGGGCGAGATTTCCGTGACGCGAAACGCGTGGCCAGCCGCGGCATCCCAACGCTGATTCTGAATCCCACCATCAGCTTCCATCAGTTGTCGCCTTGTCGCCTCAGGAAGAAAATCAACATCAAACAAACATTTCGCCAATCTGATTCGAGGCTGCGATAAATTCATTGAAGCCTCATGCTGACCCAAACCACTGAGAACCGAATCGCCAGAACCCTGCCCCATCACTGACTCAATCAGCTCCTGCGGCCAGTGCGACAAGAGCTGCTGTGATTTCAGGAACCGAATTGCGATTTCAGAGACCCCACTATTCAGCAGTGCATCCAAATCAAACTCCAACGGTGACTCTTTTGAAATAAGATCAGAAATGGCAATGCCCTTTCTTTTCGACGCCCAAGTCAATGCAGGATCATCTTCAATTTCCTCTGCTGTCGGTTGTGTTTTTGAAAGCCGGCTCGGCAGTGTCGTTAAGTGATTTGCCGAGTCTCCGAAATTCCCAATGGCAGGTACCCGTTGACAGGCGTTGAAAATCAGTGCCTCTGAAAGACTCTCACCCCACGGCAACCAATCACCACCACCGTGATACCAATGAAAGATTCGTGAAGCAAAACCGGACTCATCGACTTTGACACACAACCAATCACCCGTGGTATTACCAATCAAGGGCAAGAAATTTGCAGGCATGAACCCAGGCCAAATAACTGTCGGCGCTGATTCCAACAACTGCCCTGGTGTTGCCGCCTGGCTAAAAACACCGATAGTTTTCAAGCGCCAAAACTCCAAATCAAACCAGTCAATTAAATCGTCCGACAAACGACAACAATATCGATCGGAGATCAAATCCGACCATTTTGGATGATGGCGTTTTGGCGTAGCATCTGTTGGAGACAATGAATCGAGACCGGAAAAGGAGACGAGGTGTTCGGTTTAAAAACTGCGTTCTAAACATTAAAACGCTCATCATCAGTGCAGCAGCTTTTTAGGCGGCTACCGCAAAGCTTGATCTATCAGGATCACCTGACGCTAAAACCAGTCGGGATACAGATTTCAGAAAACACCGTCTTCCAAAATCATACCAGCAGCAAAACTCCGACCGTCAACACAGGAGTTTTATCCTGACTGAATCGTTCGATTGAAATCGACCATCCTTGGCCATACTCGACGGTGATACCGCCAAAGGAATAGACCCGTTGCATCTCACGTTTTTCAGACGTGAGAACCGGGCAAGTACGGCTCCAGAAATGACAATGTGTTACCTGACCTGTCCGCTCGGTGCTTCACCGAACAGGCATCCGGCATCCAAAATCATCAGCTAACCTCCATAAGCTATCCAAATCAATCCTGCATCGGCAAGAGGATGCATCAATCAGGAGGCGAAAAAAACAAAACCAGAGACGCTCCGGTCCCCTTTTCTAATCGCGATCGTAGCTTTCAGCAGAACACCTAGCTTGCGTTTGAAAAAAAATCGACCTGACTACCCTTTGAGATCGCTCAAGAGTCAGGCGTTGTTCTAAAACCGGCCGATTTGCGAGGGCAGCGTGCCAATGGAGAATCATTGGCGAAGTCCTCTCGATGATTTAACACCACGCTAAACGCAAAGCGACGACTAGACGTCGACCATTGCCCCACCCGAAGCATCACTACGACGACAAGCATCAAGAATACGCTGTGTCTTCAGCGTTAATTCAGGGTACGAGGCATCCAGTTTGCCAGACAAGACGCAATCCGCGAAACGACGAACCATCGTTACTTCGGCCGCGTTGGGCTCACCAGATGGATACTCAGCAACCGCTCGTCGATCACTATGACGGCCAAAATTCCAACGGCAATTATCGATATTCAAGACGTGCTGATGCTGCGTCCAACTCGCCTCCGCATCGTAAAATGGAAGCACGAAATCATCCACCGTTAAATACCCACTATCGCCAGAGATCGTTGTGGTCTGCTGGTTGACAGTTAAAAACGAACAATAAAAGGATGCCGAAACATCGCCGGGGAAAAACAACTCTGCCGAAAATTCACCCGGCACCTCACCCTCGGACTCAGTACCAGCGAGCCAAGTTAATGTTCGGGCAGACAACTTCGTTGGCATCTGCAGACCGGCAGCCCACAAGGTGAAACGAATGCAATACCAACCCAGGTCGCCCAGGCAACCGTGAGGTTCCAAAACGGCATCCGTGCGGATATTACTTTCCTGAAAAGAATCATCTCCAGAGAATGAAAAGTGCGTGGCGATGCGTCTCATTTTACCCAAGACTTTTTCTGACTCGATCGTCTTGCAGATCTCCGCCAATCGGCGACTGTGATCAAACATGACACCATCCATGAATTGAACACCCGCATCTGAGCAGGCATCCACCATCTCTTGAACTTCCTCCTCGTTGATCGCCGCCGGTTTCTCACACAGCACGTGCTTGCCAGCCCTTGCAGCAGCCACAACCCACTGCTTCCGAATTCCAGTTGGCAAGGGAATGTAAACCGCGTCAACGTCATCACGACTCAATAATTCTTCGTAAGAACCGACAGCGGCTACGGTACCTCTCTGAATGACTTCCGCGGAACATTCATCAATGAATGCCTGCGCTTTATCAACCGATCGACTGGCGACGGCAGAAACTCTTCCATTTCCGCTCAGGTGAATGCCCTTCCAGTTCTTACGCCCAATCCCAGCAGTGCTAAGAAAACCCCAACGACAAACCGAATCGCTCATCTCATTTGCTCAATCAATGCGAATACTTCGATAGTAAAAACATGAATCATAGCGTATCGATGCTCGGTTCAGACGGTAAGTCCATGCGTTTCAGACAGACACGCATTATCGGTCGGATCTCATGGACCCTGAAAAAAAACAGAGATACCACGGTGTCCTCTGAAAAAGGATCGAAACCCGCTCGGTCTTTCAAACCCATACGAATCAGCCCTCAACTGGCAACAAGCCAACGCCAACGAGCGGCCAAGAGAAAAAGGGATTGAGTGAAGATGGTTTTTGTATTGGGAAAATCAATCTACCCTCAAACAAATCAGCCTGAATTACATCACCTTCCAACCAATCACCCACTCAACCAGCGGAAGGTTGACTGCATGTCGATTTGAATATTTTCAGCCACCCAGAGCAGCATCGCAGGGCTTGGTGAAACCCATCAGCACGGAAACCGTGCCGGTTTTGACGCTAATAGCGGTTGTCTCACTATGGTTCGACAATTTCAATCAAAGCCGCTTTCAGTCCCCCCGGATAGGGAATCCCTCGGGTTAAGATTTCAGGATCGTTTCGTTTGTCTGATAGTTTGAAGTGAGCCGAAACGAAGAAATTCGGACCACCACCCTGCAGCCAGTCAGGAAGCCTGTTCACAAAGCGATTTTTCATGGATCGGTAATGTCTTCCCAAGATCGCAGCGAAGACTGGCATCTCCGACAAACGAGGACGAAAAGAATCACCGAAAATCGAGAGACCATTTATCAAGAATCAACGTAACGACTGTCCGTTGTGATCAGTTTGACCTGAACCTTGGCAAGCGTTCAGAGGTTTGCTTCATCGCGAATCATCAACGCTAAAACGAATAAAGAATCCGTATTTCGACTAACGAAGTTTGATAACCAATGAAGATTTGCTGTATCGGCGCCGGCTACGTGGGTGGTCCAACGATGGCCATGATTGCGAAGCAATGCCCGGATATCCCTGTTCACGTCGTGGATCTGAATCAAGCCAGAATTGATGCTTGGAACTCGGAAGAGCTTCCGATCTATGAACCGGGTCTTCACGAAGTGGTGAAGGAAGCTCGCGGTCGCAACCTGACATTCTCAACACAGGTGGATGCGGCAATCGAAGATTCAGACATGGTCTTTATCTCTGTAAATACCCCCACCAAAACCTATGGAATTGGTGCCGGTCGCGCTGCGAATCTTGAATTTGTTGAGAAATGCGCTCGTCAAATCGCGAGAAGCTCGTCCGGTCACAAAATTGTGGTCGAGAAATCCACGCTACCCGTACGAACCGCTCAAGCGGTGAAGCGAATTCTCAGCAGCGAGGCAAAGGACCTCACTTTTGACGTCCTCAGCAATCCAGAATTCCTGGCTGAAGGAACGGCAATCGACGACCTGCTCGATCCAGATCGCGTGCTAATCGGTGGTGAATCCCAGAGGGCGATCGATGCCTTGAGTGAGATCTACGCCAGGTGGATTCCTCGCGAACGCATCCTCACCACCAACTTATGGAGCAGTGAGCTTTCGAAACTCACTGCCAATGCTTTTCTGGCACAACGTGTTTCCTCGATCAATGCAATCTCTGCCCTGTGCGAAGCCACGGGAGCGGATGTGGATGAGGTTGCTCGAGCAATCGGAACCGATTCGCGTATCGGACCTAAGTTCCTGAAGTCTTCGATTGGATTTGGTGGCAGTTGTTTCCAAAAAGACATCCTCAACCTCGTCTACCTTTGCGAGCACTTTGGACTTCCCGAAGTCGCTGCCTATTGGGAACAGGTGGTCACGATGAACGACCATCAGAAACAGCGGTTCTCAGAACGAATTGTGAAAACAATGTTCAACACAGTCTCCGACAAAAAAATCGGAGTGTGGGGGTTCGCATTCAAAAAAGATACCAACGATACTCGCGAATCTGCTGCAATCTATATCTGCCGAGACCTACTTCGCGAACGCGCCAGGTTAACCATCTACGACCCTCGTGTATCAGAAAAACAGATTCGCTCGGACTTAACATACGCTTGCACTGATGCAAACGGTCAGATCAGCGCATCAGATCAAGAAATGATTGCAAACAACGTAACGATCGCCCGAGATGGCTATGAAGCAACGTCTGAGGCTCATGCAATTGCTGTTCTTACGGAATGGAATGAATTCAAGGAACTCGATTTCGAGCGAGTCTATCAATCGATGCTGCGTCCCGCTTTTCTGTTCGATGGTCGAAACCTGCTAGATCACGACCGCCTAGAATCCATCGGATTCGAAGTTCATGCGATTGGCAAAAGCTCTCAGCGAAGGCGTGCGGAGGACTAGGCTGGCATCCAATGCCAACAAGGGAGTCCCGCACCCTCGATTTGTCGATAAAAATCACTCGAACTCGGAACGCGAAGCTTTGAAATCAGGGATCGACGTGCCCGAACGACTTACTGGCGGAGACTGCTTTTTTTGACGTTTGGTCAGTCTGTCGTTAACGCGGATCTTGGTTCCCTGACCAAAGATTCCGCGAAAATTGTCTTTTGGACCTCGCGGACTCACATCACGGCTGAATGCGGACTCGTATCGAGCCTGAGTGCAGTTCGTCTCAACGGGCCATGGTTCCTCGATTTGGGCGGCTTGCCAAAACCAGCTAATCAGGGCAACGTATTGGAATGCCCATCCTGACCATCGAATCGACATGTGACGAAACTGCCGCCGCAATTATTGCGTCCGACGGTTCTGTACTCGGCGAATCAGTGGCAACTCAGGAAGCTCTTCACGAAAAATTTCGTGGAGTGGTCCCTGAGGTAGCCGCTAGAGCTCACGTTGAGCGAATCTTACCGGTTGTCGATTCCGCAATCCGCGCCGCTCAAGTGGATCCTCTCGATCTTTCTGCGATCGCAGTAGCAGACCGCCCCGGTCTGGCCGGCTCACTCTTGGTCGGATTGGTAGCGGCCAAGACACTCGCTGTCGCTTGGAACAAACCACTGGTCGCCATTAATCACCTTCATGCCCATCTGTATGCCTGCCAACTCGCCTCGACGACATCGCTTTATCCCAGCATCGGGATGGTCGTCAGTGGCGGTCACACCAGTCTCTACGCCTGCGAAAGCCCTTTGGACCTTGAGTACCTGGGGGGAACAATTGACGATGCTGCAGGAGAGGCTTTTGATAAGGTCGCCGCGATGCTGCAACTGGACTTTCCTGGCGGTCCCGCTGTGGCAAAACTGGCTGAACAAGGCAACCGCACGGCGCATCAGTTTCCACGCTCTTTGATTCATCAGCAAAGTTTTGATTTCAGCTTCAGTGGTCTCAAAACCGCCGTTCGCTATGCGATTGTCGGACCGGGGCAACAAGATTTTTCAAAGATCAACCTCACACTGAAAGCGAAATCCGACCTATGCGCATCCTTCGAAGCAGCCGTTGTCGATGTTCTCGTCAAAAAAGCAGAGAAGGCGATCCAAAAGCGAGGCTACTCCAACCTGATTGTTGGCGGTGGCGTTGCTGCCAACGGATACCTGCGTGAACAACTCAAGGCCTCCGCTGAGAAAAATGGATATCAGCTGAATATCGCGCCGCTGCAATGGTGTACTGATAATGCAGTGATGGGCGCGTTAGCACTAGAAAAGATAAACCGAGGCGAATTTGCTCCATTGGATCTTGATATCACCCCAGGTCTGCAGCGAGGATTCTGAATGCTTCATGGAATCCAAACAGAGCAAAAGATGCTGGGTTAACGTGACACAATGACCTCGGTAACCGTATTCACACAACTGTACCACGCAATAAAATGAGACGAGTCACATCGTCGGCATGATCGCTTGCCGACGTCGAGAATTGGTAGAGTTGCTTTTGACTTCTCTGCGAAGATCTCGTCAGAAAGCTGGACAACGCGATGGACAGCGAGTGATCTGGGGATTCAACGACAAGACAATCAAGGTGTTCTTATCCATACCAGAACCCGATTTTTGACTCACGCTTCGAGCACACTCAGAGAACTACGTGTTGGCTCATCAGAACAAATGTTCGGGGTAAAGCAGGACACCATCCCCTCCAACTTGTCGAAAACCGTCATTTCACGAATTGGGCTGTGGAAGCCTGAACCCCAAGTCTTCACAATTGTTCATAATCCAACAAACAGCCATTCGCGATTGAGTCAAACAAGTTGAAAGATCTAATTGTCGTCCCGACGTCCATGGAGCTTAATCTTCTCGCCTCCGTGGGTACGCCAATCTCAAATCAGTGTGCGGTCGAGTTATGTGGATTTGGACCGATTGCCTCTGCAGCAAAAGTATCTCAGTTGTTAGCCGGCAATCGTTATCATCGGGTCCTGCTGATTGGCATTGCCGGAACCTACAATGAGGCACGCCTGCCGGTTGGTAGTTCCACCACATTCAACCAAGTCCATTGCGATGGGGTTGGCATTGGCGCAGGGAAGTCGTTTCAATCTGCGGCAAAACTCGGATGGTCGCAAATTGAGTCGAACTCTGAGGTGACTGGCAACTCCGCAGACTCTGATGCTGCTGTTCCAGACCGTGACTCCTCACAACGCCTATTTCCATCCATCGGAGATTCCTTGCGACTCAACGCGAACCACCTCAGCAACGCAAATGACGAAAAACACCTTCTCACTTGCTGCTCAGCTTCTTCCGATCAGCAAGAAGCATCCAATCGTATCAACCGTTTTCCTCAAGCGATTGCTGAGGACATGGAAGGGTTCGGAGTCGCCATCGCCTGCCAATTACACGATGTCCCACTGCGGATCATACGCGGCATCTCCAACCGCGTGGGTGACCGTGATCATCTTAGATGGAAAATCAAACCCGCAATGACATCCGCTTCAAAACTTGCAATAAAAGAATTGAACTCGGATTGGATTCATGGAATTTGAAGGTGTATAAAAACAGATGACCATGACTCAGAGGCATGACCTATCCCCCATTCGTCTCGGCATTTCAACTTGCCCGAATGACACCTTTGCCTTTCATGCATTGATGCAAAAGAAAGTGGACTGGCTGGGGCTCGACTTTCAAATTAGCCTTCTTGACATACAGCAGCTCAATAGCCGCCTGTTCGCAGATCAATGGGATGTTGCAAAGGCGAGCTTTCATGCAGCTTTGTTGTTAACTGATCGAACCGTTGTTCTACCGTCTGGATCCGCACTCGGATTCGGCGTCGGTCCACTGCTACTTGCATCCAACAAAAATCAGATTCCCACCGACTCCGAGCAAGTAACACTGTGCCCGGGTGAACACACCACAGCGACGCTGCTGTTCAAATTGTTTTACCCTCAATCCACGCATGTGGAACACTGCGTCTTCTCCGATATCATGCCCCGACTGAAGGCCAAGCAGGCTGACTTTGGTGTTTGCATCCATGAGGGTCGGTTTACTTGGGAGCAGGCAGGCTTGGACCTTGTTGAGGATCTTGGAACGCGATGGGAGCGAGAAACAGAATCCCCCCTACCGCTCGGGGGAATCTTGGCCAGTCGTCAATTGGATAACGAAACCATTGCTCGTGTTCAGTCCGTTATCAAAGCATCGCTGGAATATGGCCTGACTCATCCAGAAGAAGCATTGACCTCAATGCGTCTTCACGCGCAAGAGTTTGAGGATGAAGTATTGATGCAACACGTGGATTTATACGTTAACCAGTGGACGCAAAATCTGGGAGTGATTGGCAAGAACGCATTGTCCGCTCTCAGCGAACGCGCCAAGGCAATTGGATTGCTACCCTCGGATCGTTCTGAAATTGAAATTTGGGGCTAGCCCTTTGCAGGCATAAAAAAACCCTGCCACGGCGACGGGGCAGGGTTTTCGATCTGAGAGACGAAAGAAGATTACTCGCGGGGACGAATGGCTCCTGTCAGGCCGCTGTAATCGACTCGGTCAGTGTTGTGCCACAACGGTTGCCCTAATTCAACTCGTCGACGCAGGACTTCGATTTTGTCTGCGCTTCCGGCAGGAGCATCCGTTGGAATGAATTGGTTATCTTCGTTTGGCACAAAGTCTTCGTCGTGCCCATACCGCAAGATGGCTTCAAAAACGTTCTTGCATTGACTCATATCGATCGGTCTTCCAGGTTCGCTTCAGAGAGTGTGCCAAATCCGACCGGCACACGTTTGATATTCCACTTCGAGCAGGTTTATCCGTAACCCTGCAGTGATTTATTACTAGGATTATTGACGTTCCAATGCTGGAGTCAAGAAAAATCTATCGGAGCCTGGGCTGTGCAAAAGTGAAGAAGCAACCCTAAAAACTCGACGTAATCAAAAACATCCGCACCGTCCAACACGCCAACCCCTCCATGAGTCAAACCGCAAAACCGAGCTCGAATTCACCCAAGGGGAAAATTAACAACACAGAAAGCCGATCGCGGGAAAATGCAACCCTTGAGTCATGGCGGTGCCTTTCCTTCTGGCCACAACCCGCGGCAATGGAAAAACCCCGCTGATCGGTAAAGATCGCCGTAAATAACGGTGTAAATAAAGCCTCAATTTTTTTTCACAAATCACTTTTTCCCCTCCAAATCAAGCAGAAATAAGTCATGTGGATCCAAGAAACGCTAAGACTTCGACCTCAAACCCGCGGCTATCACTTGATCACCCGACAGGTCATCGATGCGATTCCAAATCTCAAATCCGTGAAAATCGGCTGGTTGCAAGTGTTCATTCTGCACACCAGCGCCTCGCTGACCATCAATGAAAATGCTGATCCAGATGTTCGCATTGATTTCGAGACGGCGATGAACCATGCGGTGCCAGAGAACCTGCCCTACGTCCACACACTCGAAGGCCCGGACGATATGCCCGCCCATGTCAAAGCATCGATGATGGGCAGCAGTGTGATGATTCCAATCAAAAACGGGCAGCTGCTGATGGGGACCTGGCAAGGCATCTACCTCTGCGAGCACCGCGACCATGCCTCAGGCCGGCAAATTGTCATGACGGTCCAAGGAACGAACCAAACAAATTGACTCAGAGGCAATGCTACACACCGGTCACCCGTCGATATCGCCGGAAAAGATTCTGGATTGTCAGCTTGCGATCGATTCACGCAGCGATCCATCAGAGAGCCGTCGTGAACCAGCATCCTCGATTGAAGGGCGCAAAACCTGAAAGAACAATGACCCGAAATGAACAATGAATCAAAGACCAAATCAAGTGAAGAGACGCACAACAACGTGCTGATCCCCACCCAGTTGATTGGTGGTCCACCAAACACGAGCCAGCGATTCGCAAGATCTGACCCCACTTCAACTGGAATCTCATCGAGACACAGCGAATTCAAGGATCCGAAACATCTGAAAATTAGCGAGAACAAATAGTGAGATGTCCGCTAAATCACTCCTACTCAATAATCATGTCATCACAGGTCATTCCCGAAGGAATCATTGGTAATACATGCTCTTGATAAGGCACTTGGACGTCAAGCAGGTAAGGTCCCTTGTACTCGATCATCTCTCTCATCGCCCCCTCCAAGTCCGCTTTCTTGCGAACCGTCGCGGCGCCACAACCATAGCCCTGAGCAATCTTAACGAAATCAGGATAGCGATCCTCAGCGTAGCTGAAACGATCTGCATTACTTGCACCACGAGCCTCTTCGTGGTGAATCGGCCCCAAGTAAGTGTGAGCTCGGTTTCGCCCCATGAAACGATCTTCCCATTGAACGACCATTCCCAAGTGTTGATTATTCAACAGCAACACCTTGACAGGTAGCTGCTCGCAGAAGCAGGTTGCCAATTCCTGAACGTTCATCTGAAAACTGCCATCCCCATCGATATCAATCACCAACGCATCAGGGTGTGCTGCCTGAACTCCCATTGCAGCGGGCAAACCAAAACCCATGGTTCCCAATCCACTGCTGCTGAGCCAAGTTCGAGGTCGACGAAACTTGAAGAACTGAGCCGCCCACATCTGGTGTTGACCAACTCCCACCGAGACATAGGTGTCCATCTCGGCGGTCAGGTCGCTCAACGTCTTGATTGCGTGCTGCTGCAAAATTCCGTCAAAGTTATCGTCGTACTTCAATGGATACTTCGCTTTCAAATCCTTGCAATGGATTTGCCAAGGTTCGATTTCAGGCTTTTCCACAATCTGGTTCAATTCCTTGAGAACCTCTTTAACATCACCTCTGACCGGTAGGTGTGCGGTTTTGTTCTTGTTGAGCTCAGACCCATCGATATCAACGTGGATAATTTTTGCATCCTTCGCAAATGATTCCACATGCCCCGTGACACGATCATCGAACCGTACGCCCAACGCAATCAGCAAATCACAGTCGCGTACGGCATAGTTGGCATAGGCCGCACCATGCATTCCCAACCAATCCAATGAAAATTCGTGATCGGGCGCAACGGCGCCGATTCCCATCACCGTGGTGGTCACGGGGATGCCGGTTTTGTCCAAAAACTGCTTCAAGTCAACGCTTGCCTCGGCAGAAATGATACCCCCGCCGGCATAGACAACCGGACGCCGAGCAAGCTTGATCGCTGCAGCCATCTGGCGGATCGTTTCATCCTGGACGATGGGCAAAGAGGCGTCATAGCCGGGAAGGTCCATCACGGGGTCCATTTCAATATCCGAAAGATCATCGAGCTGGATATCTTTGGGCATATCAACGATCACTGGACCCGGCCGTCCGCTCTGCGCCAAGTGGAAAGCCTCCTTCATAATCCGCGGTAGATCCGAAACCTTTGTCACAAGGTAATGGTGCTTGGTGATTCCTCGACACACTTCGACCATCGGTGTTTCTTGGAAAGCATCACTTCCAATCGCTTTGGTAGGAACCTGACCGGTGATACAAAGCAGAGGAATGCTGTCAAGCTTTGCATCGGCGATGGCGGTAACCAAGTTGGTGGCCCCCGGACCACTTGTTGCCATCACGACACCGACTTTCCCGGTACTTCGAGCATAGCCTTGGGCAGCAAAAGCTCCACCCTGCTCGTGTCGGGGCAAAATGGTTCGAATCGAGTTCCCAAAACGTGTCAAAGCTTGGTGCATCGGCATGCTACACCCGCCCGGGTAAGCAAACAGAATATCGACACCATGATCGACCAGTGACTTCACGAGGATGTCGGCGCCAGACATGAAACGGGACGGGGAGGCAACTTTCGCGTTACTCATTTGCTCTAAAACAACCAAAATCAGACGGACAGAAACATTCAGAAGACCGGAAAAAACCAGAACTTCGTGCACCAAACAACAGTTTCTTACCCGCCCAGAGCCGTCTGGGCGAGACTGTTTCACGAGATTCGACCAAAAACTGACGTTTACGCAGACGGCCGAAACCTCGAATCTACTTGCTAACGTAAGTTCGGGTCGATTCTGAAGCAATGGTCAAAACGGCTGGCGAGATGACAACTTGGGTCAATTTGACGGTCGTGGCGATCGGGGGAGCAACCGGATCGGTTGCTCGCTACCTGCTCACCCTTGCTGCTGCAGCGATACCTGGCGGCTCCACCCACTTGGGCACAACCGCCTGCAATTTCATTGGTTGTGCGGCAATTGGCGCGTTTTATCAATTCTCACAAACGGCTGAAAATCTCTCAGATTCGACCCAATTGGCAATTCGTGTTGGCCTACTCGGGGGGCTGACCACTTTCTCATCATTAGCTTTGGAATCTTTTTTGATGGTGGAAAACGGTCGATGGGGATTATCCGTGTTATGCGTTTTGGCCAATTTAATCCTTGGTGGAGCAGCCCTGGTGATCGCCATGTCAATTGTCCGGAGCTGGACGTCATGATCCCTTTCAAGAGACATCACTTGCTTCCACACCAACGCAACTCTCCAAAAGCAACGGTGATCATGAGAGCCTGCTGTCAAACATTGGTCATCGCTTCTGTTGTGGGAATGTTGTCCCTGAATACAGAAACGGGGCGTGAATCAGATTTCCAGAACTCCTGCCAAGCACAGACCATCGGTGCGTTATCGTCCGGCACGGAGACCGAATCGGACTTCACTCAAGACCGTCACCGTGAGGCCGAGTCCAGTCTTTACACCCTTCCGGTCTACTCGGAAGCTCAAACACTTCGCAAAGATTCCACACTTCGAGCCGTTGCCTTTGGCGATCAACAAACGGGGATCGCGTGCGGAGACCGCGGTGTCATCCTTCGCACTCAAGATTCAGGAGCGACCTGGGGCGAAATCGAATCACGATGCGACTGCATGCTATTGGATGTGGTCTGGATGAACCGTCAGCATGTGGTGATTGTCGGCGGATCCCTTGATCGAATTACGGGCCTCAGTCGCGGCATCGTGCTACGCAGTGATGACGCCGGCGAAACTTGGAAGCAGTCAAACGATTCTGAGTTACCACGGTTGAACCAGCTAAGCTGGGATGGAGAAAAACTCGAAGCCAAGGGTGATTGGTCCAACTCATTACTGACCGACACATTTGCCTGCTACGATCGTGGACTCTCTTGGCATGCCGATAGCCGTAATTCAACACGCCGCATGGACGCTTCTTCGTCGATCTCCGAGAGGTCTGAATATTCGATTGAAGATCAAGTGCGTTGGCGTGTGGCAACGCAACAACTCATCACGGCGCGCGACGCCTGTCGAACCTCGCAGCATGGTCGTTGCCTGGTGGGTGACCATGGCGTCATCATCACCAGTAAAGACGACGGACAGACATGGCAATTCTCACGCGGTGAAAATCGAAAAACCGCGATACTTTTTGTTACCCAAAGGCCCTCCTCCGCTCCTTGGTCTTTGGTTGGTCGAGAAGCCTTGGAATCGCGTCATCGAATCAATATTCTTTGCCAATTTGCAGATTCAAGTGAACGAGGCATGGACATCGATCCTTCTCGATCACTTTGGGAAACATCGCTCGCGTTACAAAACGCTCGGCAAGCTGCGATTGCTTCAGGTGCTGCCAGCTTCGATCTGCTCGAAAACTCACAGCAAGTGAGGGCGGAAACCGTTTCACAGCCTACTTCGAAACACTGGGAATCCGTGGCGAAGAGATGGATTGCCGTCTGCCAACCCACGGTATTGGTTCTGGACGAATCACTCAATCCTTCTTTGAAAAGTGCTTTTCTGGCGTCAGGAGTTGCCAGCAGTGTTCAACGTGTCATTGAATATTCATTTTCGCGAACCATGGACAGCAAGCGTCGTCAGGGATCGTTAATGCATCACGATGCACTCCTGTCCAAAACAGGCATCCTCGCAAGCGATTTGCAGGCGGATGCCTCGCACTGGATCGCTCCAACTCATCACCCAATCCGTTCAATTCAAACCATCACCCTTTATGACGTCGCCTCCAATCCCAGTTCAGGTGATTCCCTGATGAACGGAATTGCACCAAGAAATGGGGAAAAGCTATCGACGAAAGCACAACAAACATCAAGAAGAAAACTGCAGATGGCTCGTGCGAGGATCAACCGAGACACCCAAATCCGAAAACTAATCCAAAGCTCCAAAAACGAACAACACTTTTCCGATCTCTTTTCCCACCTAGTCGATTCAACAAGCAAAGAAGATCAATTTCGATTGACTTGGGCAACGATCATTAAAACTTCACAGACAATTACGGACCAACGTCTCCTGAGGATTCACGAAGCAGCCTTGAAACAATGCGTTAAGCGATTCCCTGGTCAGTCGGCAAGTCACTGGGCGTCGCTTCGCCTTGATGTCATGCAAAACAGCAACGAATGGCGACGACTACGCACGTTGATTCCAAAAGATTCACAACACAACAACAATCAATGGAACGCTGAAGAAGTAGTGGTTTCACCGTTCCAAAAACCAGAAAACAATGTTCAACAAGTGGCCGCAATTTCTCCCGTGGTCGTCCCACGCCTAGAAACAACTCGACCAACCGAGGCTCGCGCGAATCAAGGACAATTGACGGTGGACCTGCCTTGGGAATTTCACCCGACCGTCCTTCTATCAAGAGAGGCTTCGCGTCTGCGAAGCGATGAGGGAGGCCTACAACCAGCAACGCAAACCTCTTCCAACCTAGTTCGCCTTGCTGAATCAGAGCACCCGTGGTCCGATCTTCTACGAATACAGGGACCGCGAACGCTTCATGCTGAAAAGTTCATCCATCCACCTCGTCTTGATGGACAACTTAATGATGAATGTTGGCGAAATGCCAAATTCCTGCCGATGCACAGTCATTCCAACTCGCAGACCATGAGTGTTTGCCATGACGATGAGTATGTCTATTTGGCGGCAAGAATCCCAAGAGCGGCAATCAGTATCGACACGACACAACCCGACACACCGTTGCTGCAGCGTGACCAAACGCTGAATGATGTTGATCGACTCTGCATTCAAATTGATACCGATCGCGACCTAATGTCGACGATGCAATTACAGGTAACCTCATCTGGTCGAGTCAACGATACAATCGATGGTCATCCAAGCTGGCAACCAACTTGGTACCCTGCTATCTCGCTCACCGACCAATTGGTGACATTTGAGATCGCTATCTTACGCCGAGACATTACCGAACTGCCAATCACGGCCAGGGAAAGCTGGTTCCTCTCTGTGACACCCCTCTCCGCTGGCCAATTCATATCTGACCACGTCATTCCGGAACCGGAGCGTTGGCTTGGAGTTATTTTTGACTGACTCTTCCAATCACCTCCTTGGCGATAACGTCCCCTGCCAAATTCGGCGATACTGCAGTCGCTGACCAAAGCGAGATCATCACCCCAATGAAGCAGAGTGCCAACAGGATCGCCTCAAGATACTTTGACACTCTCCCATTGCGAAACTAGAATCCTGTGACTTAGCAGCGGGTGTAGTTCAATGGTAGAACATCAGCTTCCCAAGCTGAATACGAGGGTTCGATTCCCTTCACCCGCTTTGGGCGGCAAACAAATCCGAAACCGACTTCCCATCGTTATGAGGCTGGGAGTCACCGCATATCGGATCACCGCATGTTCAGTCACTGGACATCGCAAGCCAAACGCTGATCCACGGCGAGGACAGCTTGCCCATCATCACAGCATGAATCATTCATCTCTCTTTTCGGGCAACGCAAGTAAAAACGGACCACTAAGCGGGTGCAAGACACGAAGTGTTGATTACCCCGTTTAGGTGAGTGGCCTGACTGGATCCAATGCCAGGATTGACTTTACCGACTCCGTGAATGACAGATATCTCTCAATGCGCGACCTCAGGTCCGCCTCTCCCGAGAGAGCATCGCCTCTGTTGAAAAGGATTTCTCAGGCAACTGCAATCGCCAGATTTCATCGCAAATCAAAAAAACACTTCAACGTTTAGGTGTCTGCAAAAACAACACCCCAACTGACAGATCAAGCAAACACTACTGGCACGGCACCGACTGCGCGAGATCAACCATCACCAGTCCATTACCCGAAGCAGATGAAAATTCGCATCGACCGTTAATAACGCGAACCCCTTGAGCAATGTCACCGGCTAACAGGTTTGCTCCATCAATATCAACATAGTCCAGCAACGGAAGCAGTTGTGCAATTGCGGAAATACCAACACTCGATTCCGTCATACAACCGATCATTACCTTCATACCAAGGTCCTTTGCATTTTGAATCATCGCGATGGCGGGCGTCATGCCACCACATTTGACCAACTTGATATTCACGCCGTGAAAGCAATTGAAGCAACGCTGAACATCCGATGGAACTTGGCACGACTCGTCAGCGATCACCGGAAGTGCAGATTCCTGAAAAACACGTTTCGAGCCCTCAATATCTGATGCCGGTAATGGCTGTTCAATGAACTCCACACCTAGATCGGCTAGAACCTTGGAATTTGAAATTGCCGTTTCGGCCGTCCATCCGCAGTTTGCATCAACGCGGAAAACCGAATCGGAATGTTTTCGCAGTTCAGTAACTATCTCCAAATCCTGCTGGGTTCCCAATTTGATTTTATAAATTGGCCAATCGGGCTCCTCGTTTAATTTTGAAACCATTTTTTCGATCGAATCAATTCCGATCGTAAAACTAGAGAGTGGTTCTGCACCGAAGGAGAAACCAAGCATTTCATGAGTTGGTCGTTGAGCCTGCTTTCCCCAAAGATCGTGAACAGCTTGATCAATGGCGCATAACGCAAAAGCTTCACCTTTCAATTTGCCAGCAATCTCGTTCCAAAAATCCGATGGGTGTTGCCAGTCCAGCGACTCCACTACCTCTCGAACCCCGTTGACCGCGTTGTAAATCCGCGACAAGGACATGCCGTAATACGGCACCGCAACTGCCTCGCCGAAACCACGAACACGTCCATCACTCAACTCAACAACCAGCGACTCCTGCACCGAGTGAGTGCGCCGGGAAATGCCAAAAGCGTGCTTAAGGGGTAGTTCAAATGCATGCAATCGCAAATTCAATTTCTTGTCATTCATTTGATTGCTCATCCACCAGTGTTACTTATGTCCTGATCCGACCTACCCGCTCGCCGAGCTTGGTCAAATTCCAGAATCGCATCAACGAGATCTTGCGGTCCATGTCGAATCACATCGCAAACGGGCAAACCGATTTCCCGTTGAACACGGGATCTTTCTTCCTCCGCTTCATTCTCGCGAAGCAAACGACTATTCATGGCAACGCCCACCACGACTGACGGACCCGAAAAACTCGCCATCGTCTCATAGACTTGCCTTAGATGGCGAAGATTCGGCAATGGCAGATGGTCTAGACCGTTGTATGCCTGCCGACCGGCCTCATAGCACAGCACCAATGCATGCGGGACGCATCCGTGAAGCAACCCGAGAGTGACTGCGCTGTACCGTGGATGCCCTAAGCTTCCCTGCCCCTCAACGACTAAAATGTCGTGATGTTGATGTGACAAAATCATCTTCTCGACAGAACCACTCACAAAGTCTGAGACGACGCTATCCACTGGACAACCGTCACCTTCCACCAAAATCCCTGTCTGGCCAGTCGCGATGAACTTGGTTGACCTGCCTTTGAGGTTCAAAGCCTTGGTCAACTCGACGGCCACCAGCATTTTGCCCACCCCACAATCTTGCCCCACCGTGTGAACACGCAAGCATTGATCACGAATTCCCTGGCGGCTAGCGACTTCCCTTTCATCGTTACGACGAACATCGACTAATTCAGCACCGCTAACCTTCGCAGCCTCGACGAATTCACTGTCATCAATCAGGTAGTCATGCAGGCCCGAATAAATCGACATTCCTCGACCAATGGCATCGAGGACAATGGGTCGCCATTGAACAGGTATCTTACCACCGGGAGGAGCAATACCGATCACAAGTGATGCAGCATTGGAAACTTCATCGATAGACCCGACGACCGGAATGCTTCCGCCAACTCCCAATAACTGATCAGCTGTTTTGACATTGGCTTGTCGATCAAGAACGGCAAGCACTTCATCACTGCAATACCGAAGCAGGCAACTCGCAGTCTTCGCAGTCACCGGATTCGCAAACCCATCGGTCAGAACAATGATGTTTCGGTTACGTTTTCCATCCTTTGATTCCATTAAAATGGAATCACCGTGATCCGATTCATTCATCTGCTGGTTACTCACTTTTCTTCATCTCACCAAGGCCGACCATCTGCAATAAACGCAACGCGTTGGTCGTCGGTGACACACCTTCTCGCATTTGATAGTCAAAGGTCATCTGTTCATTACCTTTGGCATCTGGCCTGATGGTCTCGCGAAAATGAACAACATGGGAGACCGACATCAACTCCGGCTCGTCAGCCAATTCAAGATCATGTGTGCTAATGGCACCAATCGCACCAAAATTCATGAGATGTTGCAATACTTGGACTACTGCTATTTGACGCTCTCGGCTGTTCGTCCCTTGCAAAATTTCATCGAGAAGAAATAAACAAAACCGATCCTTTTTGGCAGCCATCTCCCGAGCGTGATCAACCACACTTTTCAAACGCTTCAACTCAGCCATATAAAAAGAAACGCCTTGGCTGATGTCATCGCTAACTCGAATACTCGTGGCCAGCTCCAGAGACGGCAAATTGAAGTAATTCGCGCACAAGGGTGCTCCAACCGCCGCCAATGAGGCATTGAGCCCAATACTTCGCAACATGGTGCTCTTTCCCGACATGTTGCTACCGGTGACAAGCAGGATCGATCCTTGGGGTCCAACGGTGACGTCATTGCAGACCCGATCTGCATCACTCAACAACGGATGCCCGACGCCGCGTCCTTTGAGTTCCACGTTCACGGATGACTCAACCCATGTTGGTTCACACCAAGAAGGATACTCATCCCGTAATGCAGCCACGGACATCAAGGCTTCCAGTTCACCGAGTGAATGGAACCATGCCTCCACACGCGGACCATACTTTTCCTGCCATCGCTCCAATCGATTCAGAACTCGGATGTCCCACAGAACGAGACATTGCAATGGCAAGTAAATAAGAAAAGTACCAGCTGACTGCCGAAGGCCTCCAGCCCATGCAAGTTTCTGCAAGTCAGCCATCCCATTGGCCGCTGATAACTCATCATCAAGCATTACCGAGCGTAAGCGAGACAACAGATCGTCACCATCATCCTGACTTGTGGAACGAAGGAGGTCAGCAGCGTTGAAAATTTCCTGATAGTCATTCACCGAGCGCCGACTGGACATCGCAATTGTAAAAACCCGGTGAGCCGGACCAAGCATCAGCGTGGTGATCGTCAAATTGATCACCACCAATGCCCCCAAACCCATCAAGGCAATTCGAAAAACAAGGGAAGGCGTCAACGAGATCATGGAAGTGATCGCGAGAGAAAAGAAAACCGCCGTCAGCAAGGTTGAAAGAGCCGACCAATGAGCCAGCCACATCCTGTCGGACAACCAACGACCTCCCATCGCCCACTGCACAAATTGCTCGGGGCTCCCCGAACACTCGCTGACTTGTCTGGATAACGTGTAAAACCGAAGGCGTTCATCACGCTTTGGTGCGAGTGACTTTGCAGCCTTGGCACGCTGCTTGGCAAGATTGGATTCAACGGGCCCGGCCAACCAACTCGCCAAGGTGCGAATTCCGGGCTCGGTATAAGTCATCGAAACAAAATGAAACAAGGATGCCTTACCAAGCAAATCCAGGTCACCAGCCACTTCCCGTTGATGCTGGGGCAAAGGTACTCGTGACAAGGACTCCGTTAGTCGCTTGGAATCCAAAAACTTCCAGTCTCGCTTCAACCTGGCAATCAACCGCTTGATCACCGCGACCTTCTTTTGATGCTGCACCAGCTCATCACGAAGTGGCTCGTTAACGGTCACCGTGATAAGGAAAGCAATCATCGATCCCCAGGCAAGCCAAGATGCTGCCGCGGCATCGCTCCACAAAGCGGCGATGCTGAAGAAAACAAGGAAAGATAAAAACAAACCAAGCCGAATGTGCCCAAACAGCTGATCCTTACGTCGAAGCAAATCTTGACGTTGGGAATTGTCACTCAGGTGCTGTTGGTACCGAACAATTGCGTCATCGCATCCATGCAGCGTTTTTTGGGAACGCCCGATTCCATTTTCCATTACGCAGGCTCAATTTCTACTTCTTGAAGTGGAATCGTTGGGTACTGCCCAACCACCACCTTCGTCGCAATTCGGTCTTGTAAATTTGGTCGAAAAATGACCAGCAACAACAATGGCATGAACCAAGCGATATACAAACCGCCTCCGTAGCCATGCCAAAATTGGGCGGCGACCATGAGTGCCGCAGATGAACTCATTAAAGTGCCGAGGTTTTTCCTAGCCGGCCAAATTGCAAAGAACGCAGACAGAATCGCAAAGGCCACAATGACGGGTAATCGCCAAATTGGATTCCATCCCAAAGCCCAAATGCCACGAAATTCCTGAGGGTCCCGGTTGGGTTTCAGAAGCCCGAACATCCTTTGCAAGTGATCCGTTAACGATGCGGTGTTATCAAATGACAGAGCAATCATCAGCAGAAACAACATTGCAAAAACGCCCAGCGCGAATTTCCTGGCACCCCGCTTCCAGTAAAAGCTGATCCACAACGGCAAGAGAAATAACGGGTAATAAACCAATCCACCCGCCAAGCCAAGAAATAAACCAGATAACAATGGACGACGGTAGCACAAGATCGCCCACAGAAGTGAAGCCGCTGGCAACGCATGATCCACCCGCCCGGTCATCTGCGCAGTGTACGGAAGAAGGAGGTACAAAAGCGCACAACCGACTCCCGCTCGAACATTCGCAAAATGTCGACTGCCGATAAACACGATCCCCACAACAATCAAAAATTGCGCGAGGATTGCCAGTGACTTTGCAGTCTTTGCCAGACGAATCTGCTGAGGCACCAATTCTGATACGCTCGGCGGACCCGCGCCGCCGAGCTGATCCGTGATCGGTCGGGTTGGGATCGCAGGCAAGAGATTCATCATGGCATAGCCAGGTCCCAACTCGGGACCTTGCTCCACCTGAACGCGAGGACTGCTGGTGACAACATTTGCCATCATGAAGATGAACAATGATATCCCTATAAAATAGAGCCCTCCAGTTGTTAAATTCGGATCCAAGAGGGGACGTCGCACCATCAATGGATCGATCATTAAACGTATCAACAGCAACGACTCGATTACGAAAAGATAAATAAACCCCCAACGCTGCAACTCTCTTGGATCAGAAGGCCCTCTCAGTGTGCGTCCCAACGCCGACTCCGGTTCATTCATCTGACTCCCTCGATACGAGGCGTCAGCCGCAGGAAGACTATTAACACCTGTTTGGTCGGCTCCGGTTTTAAGATCGGCACCAACGCCATTGACACCCAACGGTTCGCCTTGGTCTGTCGATTCAACGGATAACTGTGCAATCCGCACCGCAGAACCGTTTAAGGCATCATCCGAAGAGGCATCCTTAATTCGGGTCACTGACTCATCTTGTCCATCAATCGCCTGTGAGACAAAACCCACCAGCGATCCACCAACCGCTTTACTCATCTCCAGAAATGAACTCCTTACCACACCATCGGAATCATCTTGGGTTGACGAGGAATCACCTTCGATTGATCGAATCACACCACTGTCACGGGGGACTGGATCGCTGGGGACTGGATCACGGGGGACTGGATCACTGGGGTCTGGATCACTGGGGTCCGGCCGCATGGTGGCGTCCGACGCATCATTTTGCTGCGAGGTCATTTCTGACTGGACGGTTTCGGAGTGAACCAATTGGCGCCGTCGGCCCTCGTAGACCATGAGCAAACCGGGCGAGAGCATGATCAACAGCGCGATGTCAAGATTGCGAATCGACCAGAAACGATGAAAGACAAAGAACAATCCAATCGTCAAGAACGACGAAAGGTAAACCCACGTCGTTGGATCAGGTCGTCTGTAATAGAGAAGAATTTCACTCATCTGGTTTGGGCATCAACGAAGACGCGTGCCCACCATTCCGATCTTTGTTCGGGATTGGATAGCCCTATCAGAATATCCAATCCTGAGCACCAGAGAAGCGTCCAGAGCGTCGATAGGGCGTCCAACTGCATGATTTTCTTGCAATGTCGGTAAAAAACCAGCTTCTCATCAGCCGTCAACCAATAAAAACCGACCAAAACCAGATCAATTGTGTCCGACGTCCTCCAAAAGACCTCTCTCAAAAAAAGGACTAATCACACCAATCCGCGATGAATTCATTGCGAATATCAATCAAAGAGTCTCAAAACATGGAAACTTGGTGTCCCAAAATAACATTTTCAAAAGTGCACCCTGAGTTGTGACTCCCTCTCACTTCGTCTCCCCGACTCTCTGTCAGTCATCCTCGCCACCCCCCCATCACTCTAAATCATCCGCTTTCTAAGTTCCAAGATTCCATGAAATCTGCACCGTCAAACCGGTGACGCTGATGCGATCCACAGTGTCGAGCCGACCGCAGTCCACTAATCTTGGCAACAGTTAACTCTTGAGTTGGCCAAGTTCAAATGCTGTATTAAAACTTGGTCCAAAATAAGGACTGAACGAATTCTCCTCAAATCGTTACGATGTCCTAGCCAAAGACGCGACAAATCAGAAGACGATCAGTAGGTGACAACTCCCTTGGCAATCCTACCGTGATACAAAGGGCTTCCTCGCACGCCGATAAGCGACCACCCAACATCGTGATCTTTGACAAGTCACACCCATTCACCTTTCTTGAAGTGTCCCCAGGAGTCGAGCATCGTGGCCGCATCTAACTTGCCATCGCTGAACTTAATTGCCGACGCATTCAAGAATGACCCGCGTATCGCGGAGGCACGCCGGTTGGTTTCCGAGGCGATTGCCGATCACTCCTCGAACGTGAAAGGTGTGCGAAAAGCCAATCCCGTTTACCAAGCTGACTACGAGGCGATGCTTGAACGACTGACTGCGGTCCGAGGTGTCCCACCGATCTGGCCATACCTTGCTTCGGGGATGGGAAGCGGCCCTTTCGTGGAACTCGCCGATGGAAGCGTAAAGCTTGACTTTATCTGCGGCATCGGTGTGCATGGCTGCGGACACCTCGATGAGACAATGGTGCAAGCCGGCATTGATGCAGCCCTGGAAGACACCGTCATGCAGGGAAATCTACAGCAAAATCCGGCAAGCCTTCAGATGGGTGAACGATTGGTTGAATTGGCTTGTCAATCAGGAGCAAAACTGGAGCATTGCTTACTTTCCACCAGCGGTGCGATGGCGAATGAAAACGCGCTCAAGATCGCCTTCCACAACAAAACGCCAGCTGATCGTATCATCGCTTTTGATAATGCATTTGCAGGCCGAACGCTCGCAACCGCCGCGTTGACTGACAAGGCATCCTATCGTTCGGGACTGCCCGTGACGATCAACGTTGACTACCTACCTTTTCGAGACCCTCATCAGCCCGAACGCAGCCAACGTTGGGCCGTTGATGAGCTTCATCGTCTTTTAAATCGGTTCCCTGGCAAGCACGCGGCCTTTTGGGCGGAACCTATCGCCGGGGAGGGTGGGTACTACGAGGGAACGCACGATTTTTTCCGAGCCATCTGCGAACCACTTCGCCAAAATAATATCCCCATCATTTTCGATGAGGTTCAGTCGTTCTCCCGAACCAGCCAGCCATTCACATTTCAACACCTTGGACTTGATGACTTTGCTGATATCGTCACCGTCGGAAAAATCACTCAGGTCTGCGCCACTCTCTATGGTAAATCCTTCAACCCAACCGGACCTATTCTCAGCCAAACCTTTACAGGTTCTTCAGCTTCCATTGCGACCGGTCTCGTAATGCTGGAACAACTCGAATCAACTGGCTGCTTTGGTCCCGATGGTGCAAATCTCATTCGAGGTCAGCATTTTCAACGGGGACTTCAACAGCTGGCACAGAAGCATCCGAAACTGCTTAGTGGCCCATTCGGAACAGGGATGATGGTCGCGTTCACACCCGGTGATGGCAGTTTCGAGCAAGCTAAAGAATTGATGGGAATTATGTACGAAGTTGGCCTTCTCGGTTTTGTATGTGGTGCCAACCCAACTCGAATTCGTTTCCTTCCCCCCCCGGTAATCACGACAATCGAACACATTGATCTCGCTTTGCAGCTGCTTGATCAATCGCTGGAAATACTCGAAAAGAAAATGGCCTGAAGGCGATCCAGTGATTTGAAAATGATCGGCACATCCATAATCGGTGTATTGCGAAATCGATCAAAACCACGCATCGGAAACAACACGATCACGAGTCCGAATTAAACAACGATTTCGAAATGATTACCAATCAAATTCTTACGCGCTAAACCGCCGGAATACGGGTTCGCCCGTGACTGATCGGTAGAGCCTGGTAGCCCCCAAGCATCAAACTCCGCCAAAGATGAAAGTCAAGTTGGCATGACTCCTGCCATTGGCATGACAATATCTGCTAATCCAATGCATTGCTGACTAACCTTCTGGACCTGCCCATACTTCTCGGAAGACGCAGAATAACGTTGGATCAACAGGGACGCGTCAACCATTACTGAATCGCCAAAGCATCCTCGGATGACGCAAACGGGTTGATCCGAATGGGACCAGTTTGCTGGGTTCTCGAGACTTCTTCCGAGAATTCTCCGACGCGTGCAAAATCAGCTGACCCTGAACGGTTAATTGCCTGCTCTGATGCAGATTGAGGAAGGGTAACTGGTGGATTCAGTGAACTTCGAACGCTTCGATAGCCAACTGAAGACTGCAGAAGTGGCGGGGCTGCAAATGGGCTTAATCCGTACGGACGTACATGTCGACTTCCGTAGTAGACAGGTGGGTTGGTTGCGAAGTAGGGCGGTCGCCGCAAAGAACCTTGATACGACGCACCGTAAGGCTGATAAAAGCCGAATGGTAAGAAAGCATGCGCAGCCCCTGACTCGGCCGATGCCTGTTGCGACAGAAGGGAGGGGAGGCACAGGGCCAGCATCAAAAACGCTAAACATCGTCTCATGCCAATCAACCTTAAAACTAAAAATCGCTGAACACATTTTGAGAATTTGACGAGGAAAACTTCCAGATGTTTTCCCAATGTTCAAAATGGAACGCCGGAAGCAGAAGTGCAATACTCAATCAAGTCTCTAATATCACCAATGGGATGTTACGCTCGAAAACTTCCGACCACCGTAGTTCGAGAGAGACTCCACTTCAACCGCGAACCACTTGCGACAGAAAATATCTTCAGCTCGCCCAGCATGACTTCATCACTCACTTGATAAGACATCAGCTGAAACGAGGCAAAGTGTTCACGCCGCAACCGACGAATCAAGCCTAGAAAAAAAACCTGCTGTGATCAACGATTCAGAACAAAGCCATTCGAGGGGATCCGCGACGTGAGCCCCCCCGAAAGGAAGTGTCAATTCCACGGATATCCACCAATGCAAAGAACGGATTCCCAAAACTGCCTCTCCATGAATGGGGGAACCAGAGAACCTTGAATCGCACGGCTCATTCCCGCAGAAAATCACAAACCAGAACCTGGCACGCACCTTTCCTCACTCGCTATGGCTGTGCTGAACTGCGCGGTAAACTATGAAAATCGCCCTCAGGACTTCCATTCGCAAAACCAACAGAGACACTCGCTTTTGAAACTGGTATGCATCATTCCGACGCTAGAAGGTGGAGGTGCCGAGCGAGTGATGGCTGCACTTTGCTCGCAACTAACCCAACGTGAACATCAGGTGACTTTGATCACGCTTGATGGTGGCGGAAATGAACGGCATCAAGTCGACCCATCGGTAAAACGAATTTGGTTAGGGGTGATGGGACAGCAATCAGGTCGATTTGGTCGCCTGACAGGTTTTTGGCGTCGCATCCTCACCCTGAGAAAAGCGATCAAGGATGAACAACCCGATGTCGTTCTCGCCTTCTGCGACCAAATGAACATCACGTCATTGATTGCGACCACCGGGCTGGGAATTGCCGTGGTCATCAGCGAGCGAAGCGATCCTCGCCAACAAAAACTCCCGCGAATCTGGGAAAACTTGCGGCGGCTTACTTACAGGAAAGCAGCCAAAGTGATCGTACTCTCAGAACCGATTGCCGAGTACCTGGCTACCACTTGCCACGCCAAGGTGGTGGTGATTCCATCGGCCATTGACACCCCGGACGCAATGTCCGATCGAGCTCTGGCGGTCAACAACCAGCAAATCATTGCGATGGGTCGATTGGAATGGGAGAAGGGATTTGATCGCCTGATTGATGCGTTTACCGAGGTGGCGGATTCACATCCCGATTGGACACTGAAAATTCTCGGTGAGGGAAGTCAGAGACCGCAATTGGAAAAACAGATCTCGAAAGCCGATCTGGCAAACCGCATCTCAATGCCCGGCTGGAGACAAACTCCTTGGAAGGAACTGAACTCCGCTACTTTCTTCGTGCTACCAAGCCGCTACGAAGGCTTTCCATCTGCCCTGATGGAAACAATGGCTCGAGGCATCCCATCGCTGGCGGTTGATTGCGACAGCGGTCCACGCGAGATAATCCACACGGTCTCAGCCGGATCCCCGGATGACTGCGCCGCGTTGCTCGTTGGAAACGATCTCCCGAACCTGAAGTACGGTTTGAAGAAAATGATCAACGATGCCTCAGAACGAGAGCAAATCGGGATACTGGGAAAATCAATCGTCAACCATTACAGCTGGTCAACAATGACCGACGCTTATGAGCGAGAACTCAACCTAGCGTCGCTGAAGTCACGCTGATCGAGCCCCTATTGATCAACCAGCAATCACTGTGGCCTGCGGGGACCGCTTCCAATCTCTTGCCTGCCTGCCGCACCGCTAAAGTGCATAGGTCCGTGGCAACAACCCGTCTCAAGGCAGCAACCTGTCGACGCGCATTCATTCCCGCGGCCGCCCGACGCTTTCTCCTTACCGACGCGCAGCATCGTTGGGTCGCAACGATCAGGGCGCAACGACAATACTCGAACTCAGGCCACGAGCAAATCCTCTCTCTGAATCAAAGAGAGGCTATCTTAAAACTAGCGGCTTGATCGGTATCCCGATCGGCTTACATGATGCCGCCGTGAGTTCGGATCGGGGTAAGGTGGCTAGGCGAGTCCATGAACCAGAAACGCTCCCACTCATCCACCATCGCGCGAAGATCGTCGGAAGTGAACAACAACTGCTGAACACGTCGCTCGGGCCGCGCAGAGTAGATCGGTACAAAGCAACCAACGGTGGTCGTAAGGCAGCCTGCAAGTACCAAAATTTGCATTAAACGTCGCATCGAGCGTTCCTCCGTGAACGACTAGCTTGTGTATCTACGTTAGTTGCTAGATTGTGTGATGTTTTCACGCATCCCAACGGCCACTTGGACCCTCAGGTGGAGCCTGATGATTTCCGTCATCCTGTTGCTCCGCGTGATTGACTTGGTTCGCACGCAGAACTCGGCGAGCTTCCGCCTCATCCAGTGCACGCACCTTCGCTTCCATGTACTTTCCCGGCTTGAAGGTAACAACGTGCTTTCGGGGCACATCAACCTGTTCACCGGTACGCGGGTTTCGAGCCTTGCGAGCAGCACGTGGTTTGACTTCGAAAACTCCAAAGTTCCGAAGCTCAATACGCTCATCTCGTACCAAGGATTCAATGATCGCGTCAAACGTCTTTTGGACGACTTCTTTCGTTTGCTGTTGAGTTAGCCCAACCTCTTCCGAGATCGTTCTCACGATGTCTTTCTTGGTCACACTGACTCCCTGTTGCACCGAAATGCCGCATCACTGATCGTTGTAAACCCTTTGCCACTTTTGACTTAACACTAAAAAAGTCTAGGTGGCCGGATCGCCATCGTCAAGCTAGTCACGCCAAATCGTCACAAACAGACTCACGAAATTCGTTCGTCACGTCTTCTGTATCGTCGCCCGTAATCGTCAACCTTGAACCAATCGGCACATTCGGGAAAAACTGTCCAAGAAAAACCCCTCTCGTGAGGGCCGTATTGGTCGCGGTCGGCCCGCAGCATCCACCCACAGCAGCCTTACTGGATAAAAAATGAATCCTCTGGAAGCCCCAAGAAAATCATGAAAAACCGCTAGTCTCTACAAAACCCCAGTTGGGAATCAGGCAGGAACGACCGCTCTCGTAGAGAGATCATGAAGACTTCGGAGCAATCATTTATTTCCGAAGGATTTCGACATTCCTAGCAGGCCGAAAGGTTATGAGCAAAGAAATTAGATGGTTTCTCAGCCTGCAGACGTCCCCGTTGGATAGCAGTCCCCGCCTATGACAGTCCCCGTTGGATAGCAGTCCCCGCCTATGACAGTCCCCGTTGGATAGCAGTCCCCGCCTATGACAGTCCCCGTTGATAGCAGTCCCCGCTTACAACAGTCCCCGTGTGATGAAGCCTAACACCGCACCAATGAGCAGGCTTACAGGAATAGCAATCGCCAGTGAAATTGCGATTGGTACACCGTGGTCGCCACGGAGTTTTTGAAAATCACCGCCCCGGGGTAACGCCTGGTCAGACTCCGAGAAAATGGATTCATCATGCGGAAGCAGCGGGACTCTTGCGGAGTCAAAAGCTGCCTCCGAGAGACTGGAGAGACTCATCGATCCTGAGGAATTGGGCGAATCCATCATTTCCATCGACTCCCGCAATTGCGAGGGTTCCTTCGGTGGCGGCGGAGGTGTCCAGACTTGACGTTCGATTGGCAGATCGACCACTGGCCCATCCACACTGACCCATGGCTCCAACCTCTCGGCCACCTCAGCAGCCGATTGAATCCTTCTCATCGGGTCCTTTTCCATCATGTCGGCAATCACATCGACAAACTCCTCCGACAGGTCAGGTGCAAATTTACGTGGATGCCACGGAGTTTGCTCGCAATGCCTCCGACACTTACTTCTGGAATCACCACCCGGGAAAGGGACTTTGCCTGTGACAGCAAAATAAAGCGTGCATCCGAGGGAATAAAGATCGCTCAGTGGCCCAACAGAATCTGGATCCTGAATTTGCTCGGGAGAGAGGTAATCGGCCGTCCCCACAATTTTCCCAGCGCGTGGATCGGCATCCTTACTCATCGTCCATACCGCCAAACCAATATCGGACACCTTCGCATGGCCCCCGGGAGTCACCAAGATATTTCCCGGTTTGACATCACGATGCGCCATTCCCAAATCATGCGCGTACTGTAATCCGGTGGCAGCCTCCGAAATAATTAAAGCCGCAGCCTCCATCGACAAAGGACCTTTCCCAAGAATCAGCCTTCTCAAATCATTTCCGGGAACGTATTCGGTCACCAAATAATGAACGTTACCGTCCTTGCCGGCATCAAATGCTCGAACAAGAAAAGGATGATCCAGTCCCGCTTGGAGACGAATCTCATGCTGAAACGCAGCCCTCGACTCCTCGGTTGACTTCTCAAGAGGCAAAACCTTAACAGCACACTCACGCCCCATCACCTCGTGGACACCCTTGAAAACCTGCCCCATCCCTCCTTGCCCAATACCATCGGTGATCAGGTAGGGACCGAGTCGAAATTTGGTTCTCCCAAACAGCAACTGCTCTGCCTGATAAGCGGTTATGTCACCACCTTTGACCAGTTCACCAGCGATCGACTTGGCATCCTGATTACCAATCACCTCCATCAAATCTTGGTACTTCGACTCGCTGACGAGACCGCTTTTCTGCAGCGCCTGGTAAAAGTTCAGATTGTTATTTGACTCTGGTTCTACCATTGATGGACTCCAAGCCACTGGTCAGTTCACTCTCAAAATCAATGCCGAATGATCTTGTTTTGGGCCTAACCGGGTTCAATCCAAGGAACAAAACTTTGCACAACATAACCGATCTACCCAGCCTTGGAGATGATTAGGTTGCCGGTGGGTGTCCCTGGAACACGATCACCAAGGGAAAAACCAAATCACCAAGCGTCATCAAGTATTTGATTCAGCGTTTGTCACTTCTCGGGTCACTTCGCAAAGCGCTTCTCAGGTCATTTCGCAAGGCGCTTCTCGGGTCACTTCTCAGGTCACTTCTCAGGTCACTTCTCAGGTCACTTCTCGGGTCACTTCTCGGGGCACTTCTCGGGTCATTTCTCGGGTCATTTCTCAGCGAATTGCTTCGCGGTTCTAAACGAATCCGAGATAAGCTTGGCGTCTTGCTGCAGCAACCAACGAATCCCTTGGAGATTCACATCGTGTGTTACCGATGATCCGCTAAAAAAACAGTGTGAAACCGATCCTCAGCAATGATGCAATCCACGCTTTCGCAATGACACCAAAATCCGCCCGGGACGGAACTCTCGGTTCAACGTTTCGCCATTTAAGAACCGTCAGCTCGCCTTCAATCGGCCCCGCTGTAATCAGCAAGCAAACGTAGCCGTAAAAAACCGATCGCAAAAACGAGTGACTGATTTCGGGCGGTATAACTAAGCAAAAACCACGAGCAAATCAGAAACACCGTGACTGTGCATTCCAAACTTCGCCAAATCACCATCAAACTGAACGTCTGAACTCTGTTTCTCACATCGAGATTGCAACTCTTCGCAGGTTGCATTTAGGAGAGTCTCGAGTGAATCATCCAGCAGGGCAACCGCCGCGATGTCACGACAAAACCTCAGCTTGACTTTCGCTGTTTGAGCCTGAGTTTGAATCACTCGGACCACGGCGGCAAATCGCCCATCCTGACGTGAATGCACAGAAACGGCAGACAGCAAAATATCCTTCGGAGCAACGTGTGCGACCCAGCCGATTAATGGACCCTGTGAACCCTTGACCAGCGGTAAAATCATGGGCGGGGATAGCTTGGCCCGACAGGCGGCAACTGGCGATGGAACATCGATCCCATAATGCATAGAAAACGTATGTCTCGACTCACCTTGAACCAAAACGAGTGTGTCGAGAAACCGTTCTCCAAAACGTCGGTGAAACGGCAAACCATGACCACAAACCAAAGTCTGTCGCTCGGCCTCGTCAATCACCAGTCCAAGAGGTGATACGAGGCGTCGCGATCGAGCTCGATGGAGCTTATCTCGCACAATGGTACGGCAAATTGCTGACTCCGATGCAACCGCCATTCGCAGCCCCAAATAGTTCAACCAAGGATCACCTTGGATTGACTTCAGAGGATCAATTTCACCATCCACCCTCAGAAAACGACTCCCGCGATCGAGTGTGTAGCGAAGTTGAAATTTGGCAATTGGCTCCTTGGTGTCCCCCTCAACTCTTAACAAGACACCGGAGGCTTCCAAGCAGCCCTGATGTTGCGATGAAGCCTTTACGCCGAACCGATCCGCGCGCATTTCGACATTCGATGATTTCTTTCCATCGGACGAAGTGAGGCGTAGAGAAAAACGATTGCCTCTGGAACCGCTGTAAACTCCCAACACCGCACCGGTCTTGGGGCTAAGACTCACCTCCATGAACTCATTTTGCAGTCGATCTTTTTCCGCAATCGGCTTGGCTCCCCCAAAGAAACCCCGCTTCAATCGCTTCGATAGTCTTTCGCCCGAGCCACGTGAATCTGAATCAACGGGTACCCGCACAAACCCGCACGCGGGTACGTCCACAGTTGCTCGTGTCGTTCCAGCACTGGTATCCACCGCATAAATGTGATCGGGTCGATCACTTATTCCACCAGCGAGCGATAGATCACAACGAACGCCAACCGATACGGGATTGATCAGCAGGCAATCACCGTCGACCGTCGTATCGCTTTGCCTACCCTCAGCGGATTCATCACTGCGATGAGACGGTGTCAGTTGAGCACCAACGGCACTCGCAAATTGCGAGATGGAACTAGCCGTGTTGCTTTCACCCGAAACCAAACCACTGACACCCTCCAACAATTGCCCCTGCTCTGACTCGATGGTTGCCAGAAATGAATCCACCTGAGAAGAAATCGGATTTGATTCACCTTCGGTAACGCTTTCCGAGAGCAGACGCGATGCATTGGTTGACGCCGTAATCGCCTCTCCGTGGTGATAAGGACTTTCACCCTCTGTGAAATAATCACTGATCTTCCAGAATTTGCCCAAGCATAAACTCCATGTTGCCACTCGCCTCAAGTCCTGAAAACTCTCACACGAATCTCCAGGCCAGTGTGCGAACAAACCAGTGGCAATTTCACCACGATCAATTGACTCACCCAACCGAGTCCCAAGGGTGAGGAAGGAGGCATCACTTGACGCGTCGGTTGGTTTGGCCGTCAAAGCTTCAAGCTGAACCCCTCCTGCCTGCAAGATCACTTTTGCCTCATCACCAAACCCTGTGCCACCCGCGAAATCAATTGGCATGATTCCGAGGTAGCCGAGTCGAACGAGAGTCGCAGTCAAATCTGCAGGAGTCGCACCAGCAAAACGCCCGTAGACCGGAGGAGCCATACCAACGGTGGCAACAAACTGTTGATGAGCAGCAATTAAAGCTTCTTCGGATTGCTGAAACGTCATTCCATCAAAACAGATGCCCGATGCCGGACCACCCCCAGCCCAACTCAGCACACCGGTGTCCAGTTGACGCTTGAAGCGATTCAAGACTTCGGTCGGTAATTGATCAAGGGACTCGGCAACTTCCACGTCAACCAACAGGTTCAGCGGTGTTGGCAGGCAGGCGCCCACTCGCTGCTCCAGAGGAACCGGTTGGGTCTCATCCGTTAAATCCACACTTGGATCCGAGTTCACTACTGCAGATTCTTCCTCTGATTGAATGACGTCAACCAAACGCCCCATGGTTGACGGACTAGTCAATACAAGATCAATCAAATGGGGATCCGACGAAAAATAGTGATCGCGTTCCTCAGCCAAACAATCAAAAAGGTCATGCAATGATTCACTGGCCGCCTCGGAGTCACCATTGACGAACGCCTTGGCAGCCTTGACCGCACAGTTTTGCAAATGCAATTCATCAAGGTTACTGGTGTAACGCAGGCGTTTGGTCATTACCTGCACTTGTAACGATGCATAGGCAGCAGCAAAAAAATCAGCGACGCCGATCTCACGATCACCGGTGGTCAGCGTTTCCGATTTAAGTTTTGGAAGCCGGTCCCAAGGCAGCTGATCAAGAAAACCTTGTCTGGTTGCCGCGTCCAACCAAAGGCAATCGCCTTTCTCTTGAGTTGGCAGCTTGAAATCTTCAGGCAACTGCTGTGCTGAAGGGCGAGGGACCGCAATCAATCGATCATTCAGATCCTCCGGAGGCATATCAGCTCGGTACCACGCCGGCAGTTGCTCCATTTCTGCCAGCAAACAAGGGTGCCATAGCATGGTCCAACCCCCGAGCAAACTTTGTGCGTCCTCGTCTGACAACTCCGTTGGAAAGTCCTCCAAGTTGGCGGCCGGAATCAGAACGCAACACTCTTCAAAAAGTGGCATGGCAGAAAAAAACTAGTTGTGATTTAGGAAAAAATGATTGATGCAAATCATCGAAACCGTTCGAGCTTTCCGCAATGCCCGCTTGAGACACTCGGTAACGATCGCGACAACTTTCTATTCTCTTGACCAAGGGTCAAATCGCCGTAATCCCACATCGAACTTCTACTGTTGGACTGAAATCTTAGCGTCATTCCCTCATGCGTTTTCATCGGTGAATCCCCGCTGCCTGCTAATCTGACCAACGATGTTTCTGCCGCGGCGTTTCTGTCTCTACCAGTTTTTCCAACCAGATGAAGACCTGGTTTCAAGAAACTCGAATTTTGGCCGGAAACGTCGCAGAGCATACTCGGGACAAACTCGGGGCAAATCTGAGGTCGCGGCTCCCTGGATGAACCGGATTTGTCTTCCATCACTTTAATGAACCGATCAGGTCATCTGGTAGCCGATGCATAAAACTAGACGGAGAGATCTGAGCGGCTAGGCATTGGGCGCCGGTACTGTGCTTCACTTTCACTATGGCCGGGAAATTCTTGCCAATCGCGATCCGTTGTCGCGTTCAGCCCGCTGCCTCCCCCCGCTCCCACAAATCTTGATGCCAATCCCAGTGTTCATGCTGATCCCAGTGTTCATGCTGATCCCAGTGAATGATGAAAACCCGAAACGGGACTGGCAATTCATGCGATCGAATTCGTCACTGGGATCCTGAAGTTCACCGATCTCAATGAGATCAACATTATCAATCAACGTCATTTGTTGTCCAAAAAACCCGAAAAACGTCTCCTTCGAGGTTCCTCAATCGAAGTCTGCTCTGGAAATCCTCTAGCATCAAACGGGGTGCATACCCCCCCCGTCGGGACGATATTTCGGGTGGTGCACAGGGTGATCACTTCGTCATTCGGGAAGACCGTCCCAGATTACTTTCCATGAGGCGGAATCAGAAACCTGTTCACTTGGGGGTTCGGTGTCGAAGAAACACTGCGAAAGTCGCACTTTTTTCCTTCCAGAGCGGCCAAACGGGTAAAAAGTGCCTTTTCGACACGATTCCTTAGCCTTCCTTCGAAAGAGAACCATCCATTGTTCGGAAAAGGCTGTAGAATGAGTGAGTCCGTTTGCAGGGTCAGCGTATCACGGTTTCGGCAAAACCTCCGCAAATAAAGGTTTCTATCGGCACCCGGTATTTAGTACTCTTGAAACAGACGTGGAGAGAGCGGTTGGACGCACTGGGCGACTTATCTAATTAGTGTTCAACCTGATGCGGATATCGAGGCTTCTGCCTTGCCATCCGACATCCCGACATTTTCTCATCCCAACCAATCATCGTTTACTCGGGAAACACAGAAGCAACATGGCAAGCAGTCAAAGTGTTTGGGGAGTCGAAATAGGGCAAACCGCTCTGAAAGCATTGCAATGCAAGCTGGAAGACGGCCGCGCCGTAGCAACCGCATTTGATTACATCGAATACCCCAAAATTTTGAGCCAACCGGAAGCGGTCGCTGAGGATCTGATCGCCGATGCGCTGAAACAATTTTTGGAGCGAAATGAATCAGCGCTCACAGAAAAAGTATGTGTGAGTGTTCCGGGGCAAAGCGGTCTTGCGAAGTTTTTCAAACCGCCGCCGGTCGAGGTCAAGAAGATCGCCGACATCGTGCGATATGAGGCCAAGCAGCAGATCCCATTCGATCTCGCTGATGTGATCTGGGATTACCAGATGATGCCTGGCAGTATGGTTGAAGAGGGCTACGCACTTGAGAGTGAGGTGGGTCTTTTCGCGATGAAACGTGAGCAGGCGTATCGCCAACTTGATCCGTTCAACGCAGTCGACATGGAAGTCTCGGTTGTCCAAATGGCTCCGGTCTCGCTTTACAACATGCTCGCATTCGACCGTCTGCAGGAGCGTTTGGACGCGGACATTTTTGATGCCGACGACCCGCCACCCTCAATCGTGATCCTATCGATCGGAACCGACTCGAGTGACTTGATCGTGACCAACGGTTTTCGCATCTGGCAACGCAGTATGCCAATCGGTGGTAACCACTTCACGAGACAATTGACCAAAGACCTGAAACTCACCTTTGCGAAAGCCGAGCACCTCAAGCGACACGCGAGAGATGCGACAGATCCAAAGCTCATCTTCCAAACAATGCGCCCTGTCTTCAATGACCTTGTCACAGAGATTCAGCGGTCCATTGGCTTCTTTCGAAGCATCGACAAAAAAGCTGAGATCGGCGAACTGGTGATCACCGGTAACACCGTCAAAATGCCGGGCCTTGCCTCATACATCGGCAAAAATCTGGGACTGGAAGTACAGGTTCTGGACCGTTTCAATCGCCTTGATGGTGATGACATCCTTGAAATCCCAACGTTCCGTGACAACGCTCCGACATTCGCTGTCGCCTACGGACTTTGTCTGCAAGGCTTGGGCGTTGCCCAGATCCAAACCAGCCTGATCCCTCGTGAAATTCTGACACAACGGCTTATCCGAGCGAAAAAACCCTGGACGCTTGCCGGCTTGACCGCCTTGATGTTGGGAATGTCCTTCAATTATTGGTTTGTTGAGCAAAGCTGGTCGACCACTCGGGATGATCTCTGGAAAAGTTCGCTCTCTCAAGTCGATAACATGAAAAGCTATCGTGACGGTCACGTCAGCAAGGATGGCGAACTTGAAACCAGGCTGACCTACCTTAACGCAATGGGCAAAGAGGTTTCAGGAAATGCAGAACGTCGTCTGAAATGGCTCGAAGTCATTCGAGCCGTTAATGCTGCGGTTCCTCGCACCGCATATCCCGACGGAAAAGTCCCAACCCCCAAAGAATTACCGTACTCCCAACGCAAAGACATTCACGTCACCTCGGTGGACACCAAGCGATTCGAGGATCTTGCCGATTGGTGGACCGATGATGTTAAGACCCGCCACGCCGAAGAACTTAATAGTTGGGCACGAGTCACCAACCAACACGCTTCAGAGGAAGAGAAAGCAGAATTTAAGGCTGATATCGCTGCCGAGACCGGACCCACGGGCAAGGGTTGGGTGATCGAACTGCGCTGCTATCACTACTACAACGATCCAAACAACCGAGGTGAAATTGAAAGTGATCACGTGCGCAAGTACATGACCACCAGTTTCATGAACAGCACCGTCGATCTTCCCACGGGTCAAAAAGATGCCAACGGACAAGACATTACCGAGACCTTCACTCTGGAGGAAATGGGAGTGAAGTATCCGCTTCTGCTTGATGACAATCGAGCAACAGCGACACAAATCCCCAACCCCGATCATGATCCATCGGCCATGATCACCGAGTCTCCACTTGGTGGAGCGATCGATCAAAACAATCTTCCGGAAGGATTCGAACCACCCATGCTGCAAGTCCGAAAACTAGACTTCGTTTACCAGATTGTGTGGCAAGAGAAGTCAATCGCGGAGCGACTTGCTGCGAAGGAAGAAGCGAGATTAGCTGCAGAGGAAGCCGCTACTGCTGCTCAGCAAGCAGCCGATGATCAGGCAGCCGCTTCGCAGTGAACTTTCCGAAGTTCAAAGAACGCATCCCGGATTTTGCCAAAAACTAGCCTTTTCAAACTTTAAACCTTTAAAAAAACTGTCTGCGGAATCAGGTCCTCAATTCACCGTTGCTGAGTCGGTTTCGACCTTCACTCAACTTGAATCGTGATCAAGGTCCTGAAAAAACGGTTCACCCGAATCGCCCCCGTAATTCATCAGAGAAGAGATTGTCATGGACCAACTGAAAACTCAGCTCGCTGTCGTCCTTAAGCACGGTTTCTGGATATCAACCGGCTTGGTTCTCCTTAGTACGGTCGCTATCTGGTACTTCTCGACGGCCGATCTTGAAGAGAAAAACAGTAAACAGACCAGCAAAATCACCCTTGCGATCAACACCGTTGGTGAGGTCGAGAACGAACTGGAGACAATTCCAAATGACCTTTCCCATGCGGAGATGGGCTTGCTGATTACCGCAAGACAAGGCGAGGTGCTTGAATCTTGGGAACGTTTGTACTCAAGGCAGCAGAACATTCTAACTTGGCCCGAAGGCGAATTGGGAACCGATTTCGTCGATGAGTTTCGTGACTTGCTGCCAATTGAAAAAATGGTGGAGTTCCCAACCGATCCCGCGAAGGAACTTGAAACCACCTTACGAAGTCGATATCAGCGTTACATCAAAAATATTCTTCCCGACCTAGCGAGTATTGCCAACACTGAATGGACCGCTGAATTCGAACGCTCTGTCGGTGCCGACGGTGGCATGGGAATGGAAATGGGGATGGGGATGGGCACGGGCATGGGCATGAATGGCCCGGGTGGAACGACCCGAGATGTTGATATCACCGGAGCCGAGAAAGGCCCGCTAGTGATTTGGAGTAATGAAAGCCAAACTCAAGTTCTGAAAGACTTGTTTCCTTGGAGAGGACAACTGCCGAGCACCCTCGACATTTATTACTCGCAAGAAAACATTTGGATCCTGAAGCAACTTCTCGGCATCGTTGCTGATCTTAATGGCGATGCAACCCAACCCTATCAAGCTCGAGTTCACGAGATTCAAAAAGTGAACATCGGTAAATCGGTCAACTTCGCACAGGGAAGCATCTCCGAGCCCGGCAAATCTTCCTCGGGAATGACAGGCGGCATGGAGATGATGGGTGACATGATGATGGACGACATGATGGGCGAGATGGGTGATGACATGGGGGCCGGAGGCCTTGGTGGCTTGGGAGGATCGACTGCATCACCAGACCCAGCGGAGAACCGATACGTCAATGTTGCGATGGAACCGATCACCGGTTCTGCGTTGCGGTCTGCTTTGACCAGTAACAGTCCCAGCGATGCTGCACTCGCTGTTGCAAAACGGGTCCCAGTCATGTTGTCTCTGAATATGGATCAGAGAGCTATTCCTGAGCTAATTGCCACCTGCGGTAGTTCGCAATTGATGGTGGAAGTTCATCAAGTTCGGATGCTTCCCCAGAATGCTTCTGGTGGTGGAATGATGGACATGGGTGGCGGTGAAGAAGGCATGGATGAAATGGGAATGGGCGGCGGCATGGGAATGGGCGGCGGCATGATGGGTGGTATGCCTGGCGGTGCAGCTGCCGACGCAGGTGGTGAATTTCCGCTGGATATGACTGTCGAAGTCTACGGAATCATTTACATCTACAACCCCGTCGATGCTGAAAAGCTTGGATTGGACCAAGTTGACGAAAACACAGTAATTGATGGAACCAATGGCAACTCGTCGACCCAACCGGCAACCACACCACCGGTAACCACACCACCGGTAACCACACCACCGGTAACCACACCACCGGCAACCACACCACCGGCAACCACACCACCGGCAACCACACCACCGGCAACCACACCACCGGAAACCACACC
>CALJHC010000022.1 GCA_938075415.1 uncultured Rubripirellula sp.
TATGAGTGGTTTGGTCACTCCAAGGACGTGTTCCTTTAAGTCACGGAAGAGCATTTCACACTGGCTCGTCAGCGTCCCTCAGCAACACCTCAGCAGGCGTCGGAAAGCAGCGAACCGGCCGGCAACCAAAAGAAAAAGGACTCTGAGCAAATCGCTCAAAGTCCTTTTCAGAGGGAAGGTTACGGAAGAGATCAGAAATCAGAGGAAATCGATGACTCTTCTAAGTGGGCGATGAGGGACTCAGGCCGTCTTGATTTTAGCCCGCTTTCTACGGTATTTTCTGAGCTGTGAACCAAAAGTATCTCGTATAGTGTCTCGATATCAAAATAGATAGCGGTGCGGCTTTGGCCGTAACAGGCAGAAGGCACTGTGGCAGATATCAAGCATGCCCTTTGCGTTTAGGAAATAAAATCTAGGGGAAGATTGTGGTAGAGGATTCCATCAACGATCTGCAGGGAAGAAACGCCCGCCGCGTCGCTTTGATTTTGAGCGCATTTCTTTTGATCGTTACCTTCTCCGGGAAGTCAATCTCAGGGGATTTCTCTGTTCTTCTAGTCGTCCTCGCTTGGGTGGGGCAACTGGTGGCCTCAGTGCTAGTCGTTCGCGATTTTTGGTTGACCTTTCCATCGCAGCGGAATCGACTCGCTACCTTCATCATTGCGGCTGTTTTTTTTAACTGCCTTTTCGTAATCGTATACGTCGTGATGTCTCGGAAAAGTTTGTTGATCAAATTGTCAAACGACGTGGAGAGCCAGTGACTCAGTTTTTTTAGCCGCAAGTTGTACCATCTGAAGGAATGGAACACTGATGAATAGAATGAACAAAACTGGATTGTCTTATTCGTTCTGCTGCCGGAAGCCTGCCTCTCCTTTTTCCAGTCCTTCTGATGGATGGTGAGGTGAAGACCTCAGTACTGATCCCTCAGTCCCAAAATGCATAGCGGTTGGTTCACTATGCTTAGATATGAAGACGATCCTGTTTTTCACTATATGTTGTACGAGTTTGTGACGGAGGATGATGACGCGGAACCAGAAGATGATGTTGAAGTCACGTTTACTATTGAACTCACAGTAGAAGACGGCTCTGACGCTGACGAGCTTTATCCAACACGAATACTTGATGATTGGTATGGAAACTCAGAAAAGATCCGCAAAGGTCATTATCTGGCAGCCAAAGACCAACACGCCGCAGCAGAAAAAGCCCGCAAATCACGGCTAGAAACTGTTTATGAGACACCAGAAAAGGTATCTCAAATAGTGTCTCAGAAGACAGAAGAAGGCTCAGGAGCGAGCAGAACACCGAGGAATGGAATTGGCTACATGCCTAGTAAAACCCGCATATCTCGGTTCAGAGAGGAAGACCGAGGAATACAGAAAAAGGATAAGTGGGCGATGAGGGACTCGAACCCCCGACATCTTCGGTGTAAACGAAGCGCTCTAGCCAACTGAGCTAATCGCCCTTGGTTCAGTTTCGTACAGGAATCACGAAACTACTCTGATAGGCCGCAATTATGCGCCCGTAATCAAGTTTTGCAAGTAGTCGCAAGTCTTGCATCCTTGGTTGATAAAGCCAATTAATAATTCCTGAATGTAAGATTTAACTCCATTTGGAGCTAAACCCACCAGTAATGATTCCGTTGAAAAAGGTGCCCTGGGCGTTTCCCATTACCCAAACCGCCGGAGCAAACGCGTTTGTCTCGGCGTTTGAGCCGCAAAATATTTTTACCGGCGGAAAAAGGTGCCAATCATGCAGGCTGACCATCAGGGAACCCAGCATCCAAATGAGCCGTTGCGCCTGACACACGAAACTCCAATGCAATTCAGAATCACAAGATCACACGGACTCGTTAAGTCAATCGATATAAACCGTTGCAGTCTCAGGGGGCATCCGCAGATGCTTCACATCGGCATCGCATAAGAAATTGAATGACGCTCTTTTCTCGTTTCCATCAGCTTCTGGAACATTTTTCTGCCAAAGGCTCAGGGCGGATCATCAACCCCCTGAAAAGATTCGTCTCTCGTGCAAAGATCAAGCCTGCAAACATGAACGCTGCATACCGTTTTTCAAACTGGTGCAGCACGGCGAGGATCTTGCAATGATCAACAGAGAAGATTCGCCAAAGCTTTTCTCAATCGCTGTTTCTGATCCTGAGTGGATGGGACGTTGCTGATAGAATTTGCGGTGAACGCACCGTGTCACAGCCCCACCTCTAGACCGTCAACCTTCTCTCAAGCGGCCAAATCACAAGGGATCACGACCCGCGAAAGAAGGTCAGGATTCGCAGCCTTATCAGCGGCTTAGCATTCTTGTTCGTCGGGCCCGGCGTTCGGCTCGGAGACGCGCACGGCGGTTCGTTTCACTCGGCTTTTCGTAATATTCCCTGCGACGCATCTCTTTTTTGATGCCGCTTCGTTCCACCAATTTCCGGAATCGCCGAACTGCCTCTTGGATAGTTTCCCGGTCGCGAACCACTAACTTAACCATTGTTTCTCCGAACTCATTGTCTTTTGAAAACTCCCTGTCGAGGGACGAATCTTGTTTATCGTCGTTGATGGACGTTGGTGAAGCACGGGAGTGTAACGCTCGCCCCCCCTGCAAGGCAATGGTCCTTGTCCCCTAAAAATGCCATTTTTGCCGCAAATCCCGTCAAAATTCAATACCCAAGGCCCCAAGCTCGACTGCTCATGCTCTCTTCGGGGCATCCACGTGAAATTAGCTGGATTGGAAGGCAAATTTACGGCGTTTCTGCCATTTCACCACCCCCAAGAAATGGGCACAACTGAATTCGAATTGGCCCCACATCCCCGATTCATCGCTATCACGGCACAAGCAGAATTCTTAAGGTTAATTTCAATCAAAAAGAAATTGCCTGACCGAGCGTATTTTGGCTCAGTTTCCAAACGGTTCCTGCAATTCAATCATTTCAAGACTCAAACATTTGGGCCGCTAACCAAATCTGAGGACAAAATCCAGATTCGCAAACACAATCAAAGTCCCCAGAGAGCATTCGTTGCTGTTGAGTGTATTCCGCCAATCCCACGTCTTTGGACAGGTAGATTGCAAGGTTGGCGATTGAGTTGAGCACTTGAATCAAGCGTGATCGAACCAGTGTCCTTCATCGTCCTCGCAAAAACAGCTTCCGAATTGGATTTGACCAACCATTGACCGTTCGGGTTCTCAAGTAAAAAGAGCCGGCACACCTCCGGTCAAATCACCATATCGATCCTTTTCGCTTGATCGTTACAGGTTCTCTCAGCTACCGGATCGTTTCGATTGGATAGCCAGTCAAAGAGAATGGCAACGCGAACCGATGACCCTTGTGTTGGCGCATGTGCAAGATGCCATTCCCATCAGCCAACGAACTTACACAAGGCCCTCCTCCAGCCAGGCTCGCAGATGTCGCCTCACCCCACGTCCGCCATTCCGGAACAGGAACCAGGTCAACTGCTCAAAGAACTCGAGAAGCGACAAGATGATGTTCTTGAGCAACTTGATGATCTCGATCGAAAACTCCGAGACGTGCTGGACGGTTTAGGAGTCACGGTGGAAGAAGAAGCAGAAGCTGAATTGGTTTAGTGCATCAGCGTTGCTTGTCGCTTTGCCGTGCGACGTTCAGTCGCACAACCTCAATGAAAATGTGGGCAGCAATTCTGGATCTTCTTAGATCCCTTCGGTATCCGTGCCGCAACCGCCGAACTTGGAAATTCCGAACCTCCACCTGCGACGGTGGTCAGGAGCCTGTTCATCGGAATCGACTGCCCAGTCGCAACTGAATCCACTTGATGTGCAGCATCAAAAGTGATCCCAGAAAAGCCCAAAACAATCACGCCTCGCTGAGCCAGTGATGGAGAGTCTGCGCCGAAGGCACAACGTCGTCTTCACCCTCTGAGCAATTGTTAGTGAGACGGAAATCCTCGCAGCAAGCGAAGTTACATTCACTTCACTCGCGTCGCCCTCGATCCTTCCGATCGTTACGTTGACACAACCTCAAGCCAATTCATCTGCCAAGAAAACAGCCGATCGAATTACGAGTGTCAACGTTCCTAAGACCAATCAAAAAGAGCCAACCCTCACTACAAGCCTCGAAGGCAAGGCCATTGGAGCGAGCGGGGGAACCCTGTGGGTGACTCACGCTCAAGAAATCGTCTCAAGAAATCGTCTCAAGGTCTTAAGGACTTGAGGTCTTAAGGACTCGCCCAGGGGTGCAGAACAGAGGGCGGTGTCTGGGAATTCAATGCTTGAGACGCTTTGTCTTCTTGGTAAATCACAACCCGATCCACTTTTACATTGGTTCCGGCAGGAGCGATGGAAAATGCATTACCCCGCTCTTTGAGCGGAATACCGGATCCTGAATTTGACTCGGCAAGCTTCCCGGAAAAGGGATCAATCCAAACCCAGGTTCCTGGTTGAGTCTGCTTGGGAAAAACAACCTTGCTCCACTTTTGGTCTTCCCACTGGAACCAGAATGCACCCTTGCTGAAATCAGATTGGTCGGTTCGACATCGGACTGCCACTCTCCATTGGCCAGCATTATCAAGAATAATTTTAATGGGTGTTTGCCCAATGGTTGGTGAATCCTTTTGATCACGCAAAGCACGCAAGTAACCGAGACCTGTCGATCGAGGCATCAGCGACTCGTGAAGCCAAGATTCATCCCTCGGAATCGGCAACAGTTCTGCTTCCACCACCACGCAGCCGCCTTGATCCTGAAACCTCGCGCCGCTTTGTCGCTCGCTTGGGTTAGGGCGTGGCACTTCGGACGGATCAAACCTTCGGTACTCCGACATCGAATCCAGAACTGCCTGCAATTCTTGCCGCGACAACTTCCTTTCAGCATCGTCCGAGTCGATAAACCTTGGTGTTTCCTCGTAGGGATCATTCTGAAGATCAAACAACCGTCCATCTTCGTACAATTTGAAATGCTGATTCAATGCCAATCGAATCAAGTGAAAACGATCTTTGTCCCAACCCGGTCTCGGGTCTTGGTGAACGAAAACCCAATCCCTGGGTCCCTTGGATCCACGAGTAAAATGGTTCATGAAACTGAAGCCGTCTGAATCATCCGGAAGCATCTCCTTGACACCTGCCGCATCTAGCAGTGTTGGCAAAACATCAACGGTGTCAAAGAGAGCGTCAGAGACTTGCCCCGGCTGGATCTTTCCCGTCCATCTCACAATCGCCGGCACGCGAATCCCCAACTCCGTTCCCTTGCCCTTACCGCCGCGAACCATTCGACCTCGATAATTCGAGGTCACTCGATAATTGGTTCCGTTGTCGCTGTAAAAAATTACCAACGTCTCTCGGTCGAGATTCAATCGGTCGAGATGATCAACAATCTTACCCACCATTTTATCGGTGTACTGGATCATGTCTGCCGCGAAACGCGTTTCATCGCGATGACGACTTGCTGGATCTTTCCATTCAGGACTTGCTGGTGTCGGAACCATCGGGTTATGTGGTAAAGCCATCGAGTAATAGACAAAGAAGGGACTGTCTTGGTTGCGAGTGACGAAGTCGTTGATGAAGTCACTCCAGAGGTCCGGGCCATACCTACCTTCAGTATCACGAATCTGATTACCGTTTTCGACAATCACCGGATCTGCATACCGCGATCCTTTGTTTTCCGTATCCCCAACGTGCCAAAGTGAGTACTCGTCAAAACCGGAATTCTCTGGAGCAACCCCCGTGTTTCGTCTTAAGTCAGACCCTGGATAATCAGGGGGATCATAGCTGGTCAGTTGCCACTTTCCTGCGATGCAGGTCTTATAGCCAGCTTTCTTTAGCAACGTACCAAACGTTGGTTCTCTTGGATCAAGAATTCCGAACGCGCTCCAGTTTCGCAAGTTGTACTTACCGGTCATCAACTGAATACGACTGTTGGTGCACAGGGGCATCGCGTAAGCGCGATCGAGCCGAATCCCCTCCGATGCGAGTTGATCTAAATTTGGCGTTTGATAACTCTCCCCACCCATGCATCCAACTGTCTCAAACCCCAGGTCATCAGCAAGAATAAAAACGAGATTGGGCTGAGTGGCTTTGCAGGTGGAAACGAACAAGCACAAACCAACAAGGGCAGCACAGCTGCTCCTCGCACGATGAGAAAGCCTCAATCCATTAAAAATACGGCTCAACACTTCTGAAAAAACCATGCGATCTTCGTTAGCAGAACCCCACCCTTTCAAGCCCTCTTTAAGCACTCGCTCCATTTTTGATATCACGAAAAATCCTTCATTGTTGGTTGTCCGGTCACAAAATATTGCTCATCCAACCGTCGGACGCGGCCAGCCCGGCGAATGACCTACCGCTGACGGCGGTAGCTGAACCAAGCAAACACGGGACAGAGATTGACTGTGGAATCAATCTTTCAAATTGGTTTGCCGCAACAACGACTCGCTCAATCAACATCTGTCTCGTTCGGTACGCGATCCAGAACGGCAACTCAATCACTCAAGTTGTATCACCACTCACCGTCACGACTAAACTTTTCTGTGGCCGCTTGACCGAACGCCTTTGCCGCCTGGTTGAGTTTTTTCAAAGCATCGGCGGAGTCTAGCCCGGCGCAACTTCTCGCCGCCGCAATCACGGTGTTGCATTCATTTTCATCCATGAAGAGCGAGGCTTCCAACAATCGATGCTCGTCTTCTCGAGGTACCGCAAGGAACCCATGTTTGTCAGCGTGTATCAACTGCCCAGGCTTGACCGTTCGTCCAAAAACTTCGACTTCGCAGTTCCACTTAACCGGGCACACATGCGCGTGACCAACGCACAACCGACGAGCCAGAGCTTTAAAACCCGCGTTGGTCATTTCATCAACGTCCCGAATCGCTCCATCGGTAATCGTTCCGACACAACCCAACGCTCGATGCGTGTTACTGTTGACTTCACCCCAAAGAGAACCAATCACCCGGGGCTTGTCCCAGTCTTGGACCACCACAATCTTTGGCCCGGGAACGCTGGCCAAGTACTCTCGATAGTCGGCCCCAGCAGTCTTATTCTCTTTGTGCTTTGCAGTTGACGGCTCAATCACCACCGTCACTGCGTAGCCGACCATTGGCCCCATTTGAGGCATGAAGTCGTGCGTCTCCTCCAGGTTGAACGCATCCCCGGCGATGTCCTGATCAGTGATTTGCTCCCAGCCGTTATAGATGGTTGGTGTGTTCCACCGCTTGAGTTTCAGCAAGTCAGAATGGCTGAGTGTCATAAGGAGATCCGAAGATTGTCTTGAAGGTTGTAAATAACTACGGCAAGGCGAGAAATCTATATCAGCAAGTCCACCCGGTGGCTTCGTTCGTGAGAAGGTGAAAAACATAACGTCCACCCAAGTCCGACTTTTTGCCCGTGATGCAACCTGCCCCTGCGATACCCATTCTAGTCCCGAGCAACTTGCTGCAACAGACAAGCCATCGGTGACTAAGGTTCACCATCAACCGGCATTGCCCACCGTGATTCGTTTTACCACAGTTAGCAATTCCCAGCTAAGAGGTGTCGCAGGAAGGCTCAGTCGCAGGAAGGCTCAGGCACAGGAAGGCTCAGGAGAGAGGGAAGCGATATGACGAACAGCCAATAGCCAACAATCAATACTGAGGGAGTGGGTTACCCGGCAAAGGCGTCTCTGAGTACTTGCATTGTGTGTTTGACAGGCACCTTTTCACCCGCTTTCGAGAGGTGATTACCCAGCTGCGTCATGCACCCAATGTTACCGGTTGCGATCAGATCCGGCTGAGTGGCCAGCACACTTTCTATTTTTGACTTCCCCAGGTCATCTGCAATTGCTGGTTGGTCAATGTTGTAGGTTCCTGCCGAACCGCAGCACAGGTGCGCATCAGCAATTTCCATCACGGTCACACCGGGAATCATTCGAAGCAAGGCTCTTGGCTCCTCACGAACCCCCTGGGCGTTGGCCAGATGACAAGCGTCATGATAGGCGACCCTTTTCTTCGTGCCCGAATCCGGTACTTCAGGCAAGTCACCCAATCGATTCAGAAATAATGAGACGTCACAGACTTGTTGACTAAATGCAACAGCCTTTGCTTCGTCTTTTGTTCCTTTCAGAATCAGCGGGTATTCGTCCATTCCAGATCCACAACCAGCCGCATTGGTCACAATGGCATCGAGGCCACTGGGAAAAGCAGATAAATTCTGCCGAGCAAAATGCTGAGCTTGATGAAGGTTACCGACATGCCAACTAAGTGCACCGCAACAGCCCTGCTTTGGTGGAACAATCACCTCCACACCACAACGGGTCAGGACCTCGATCGTCGCGGTATTAATGTCTGGATCAAGCACGCTCTGTGCGCAACCCGTCAGCAAGGCAACACGCGCCCTCTGCTTCCCTTGGGCCGGATAGCGTTCTTTCCAAGATTGCCTCGGGGGCAATTGGTCGGGCAACAAGTCAAGCATGACTCGCATCGATCCAGGAAGAACACTGGCAAACACTTTTGCCAATCGCCCTGTCTTTGCCGCCATGCGAAATCGAGAGGGATATGGCAAGGTTAACTGGGTCAGCAGTCGTTGAAAGCGATTCATGAGCGATCGCTTGCGTTGCTTTTCGGAATTTGCGCGAAAGGGGCTGATCAAGTCACGATAAGGCACTCCTGATGGACACGCCGGCTCGCAGGCTAAACATCCAAGGCAGGCGTCGACATGCGGCAATGCATCATCAAGCTGCATCGACCCCTCCAACACCTCCTTCATCAGCACAATCCGCCCGCGAGGCGAGTCGACTTCCTGACCAAGCTGTTGGTAGGTTGGGCAAGCGGCCAAGCAAAACCCACAATGCACGCAGGTACTAACCGCTTTGGCCATCTCTGGCCCCAGCGGACCGTGGTCCTCAGGTTGGATATTGTGTAACACCGATCAAACTCCTGGAAATTTATCAAGCGGATCCATCGCATGCTTGACCGCGTTCAGCATCTCATTTGATTGCCAGCAACCCAGCTTTGGATCAGCAAGAAGGTTTGCATCGGAGGCATCAACCATCGGATTTTGGAAGTCGGGAACACGCACCAAAATGGCGGGCAACCCATGGGTGTCCAGCAAATCCGAAACCCACTCAATGGACTGAGGGTCCTCAACGGCAAGCCACGCTAGGTTACCACCCACACTGAGGTGAGTCTGGATGGAATTGTTGGCATCTAAATCTGCCTGCAGCTTCAAAAAGGTCGTCAAGTTAATCGGCACCTTCACCATCATTGGCGATTCAATTTGACTCCATTTGAATTCTGTAACCTGCCGCCAATAAGCGGCAGCATCGGCGTCCGCCAGAAGACCACCCTCAGGCCAACGTTGCTGTATTTCCTGATCCAACGCGGCCAAAACCTCTTTCGGGCCAGCAAGGCGAAGAGCAATCTGCTGCAAGTCGGGTCGATAGTCAATTGCATCGGCCTCCCAACGACCGGCCGCAATGTCCGAAATATTTTGTGCAGCATCCTCATGAGACGAGCATTGAATCACTCGCGTCAACGTTGCAGTCGGTTTCGGGAACACCTTGAAAGTCACATCAACCAGCACACCGAAACGCCCAAGACTGCCAACCATAAATTTCGGAAAGTCGAAACCGGCAGCATTCTTAACGACCTTGCCGCCACCTTGTATCAACTGGCCACTTCCCTCCATCCAATTGATGCCGATCAGAAAATCTCTCACGCCACCAAAACGAAAACGCCCGGGCCCCGAAAGTCCCGAGGCAATGGTTCCGCCCAAGGTTGCACCCGCTTCACACAGCATGGGGTCAAAAGGCAAGTATTGACCTTTGCTAAATAACTCGCTTTGAATCTCAGAGATGGATGATCCGGCCCATGCGGTGAACGTAAACTCAGAAGGCTCATATTCAATCAGCCCCGATAGTTTTCGCACCGAAACAGTTGAACAATCCTCAATCAATGACAGAGGTGATTTTGTCCGATTGCCACAGGGAATCACCCTTGGCTCCAAACGGATGACCTCACGCAGTTCCTCGATACTCTCCGGTTGAATTTCGACATTACTCACGACTGATTACCCCCGCTTGTTCCAGCGGATGCAAGCCGACTTGCGACAACGCCGGTGCCTCTGAACCGGGAAACATCTTACCCGGGTTCGCGATCCAATGTGGATCCATTGCCCGCCGAACCCGTGCCATCATGTCCATCGATGCGGCGTCGTACATGTCTGGCATGAAATCTCTTTTCTCCATCCCGACACCATGCTCGCCAGTGATGGAACCACCCATCTCAATGCACAACCGGGACAGCTCACCGGCTACTTTCTCCGCGCGGTGCAACGCCCCCTCCTCTGTGCCATCAAACATGATCAAGGGATGCAAATTTCCATCACCTGCATGAAACACATTGGCGATTCGCATACCCGACTGCTTGGACAATTCTTCGATCCGGACCAAAGCCTCACCCAGTCGTTTTCTGGGCACGACACCGTCTTGGACCAGAAAATCTGGACTCAAGCGACCCACTGCCGAGAACGCTGATTTACGACCTCTCCAGATTGACATTCGGTCGGCCTCATCCACTGCAACTCTCTGAGCAAAAGCATCCGTACCCGAAAGAACCCTCTCCAGCATTTCACGCTCGTAACGGATTCGCTCTTCCGGACCCTCCAGTTCGACAATCAACACAGCTGCGGCACCCTCGGGATAGCCACATGCAACCGCCGCTTCGGCTGCCTCAATCGACAAAGCATCCATGATCTCTAACGCCCCGGGAAGCAAACCCGAGTCAATGACTGCCGAAACTGCCTCACCTGCCGCTTGCAACGATTGATAGCCCACCAACACGGTGTGGAATTGCTGAGGCTTGGGCAACAAACGAAGCGTGATTTCCAAAGCGATGCCGAATAGTCCCTCGCTACCACAGAACAGCCCCGTGAAATCTGGCCCCACGCTCTCAACACTCGCCCCGCCCATCTCCACGACCTCGCCGGTGGCCAGGACCACTTTGCAGCCGATAACGTGATTCGAAGTCATGCCATACTTAAGACAATGGGCGCCTCCAGAGTTAAACGCGACATTACCACCAATGGTGCAAATCGACTGACTCGACGGGTCCGGTGCATAATAAAGCCCGTGGGGTGCCGCCGCATGACTCACATGCTGATTGACCACCCCTGGCTCCACCTTTGCCACCCTCTCACGCGGATCAAGATGGAGGATGCGATTCATGCGATTGAGTGCGATGACAATTCCATCCGCCACCGGTAATGAACCACCCGACAAACTGGTTCCACTTCCTCTCGCGACAAATGGCACCTGATTGTCGTGGCACCATTTGACCACTGCAATCACCTCATGGTCCGTTTCCGGAATCACCACCGCGAGTGGTTTCGTTCGAAAAGCCGTCAGACCATCGGATTCAAAGGCAGCTAAGTAGGCAGGATCGCACAGCAGCCGTTGATCAGGGAAAATCGCCTCCAGGCCGTTCAAGATTGAAGTCATTGTAAAACAGTCCTCACTTTCCTCGTACAAAGCTTGCAAGAATTAGCTTGCATGAAATCCGAAATCCGTCTCATGATGTGTGACACGTCTCCGCAACTAAGATCTCTCGGTTTACACAAGCTAAATTCTGATGATTCACTAAAAGCCAAGGCTTTGATCGACGCTGAGAAAAAAGGAGGTTGAGAAAAAAGGAGGTTGATGCCGAACCGCCAAACCGAACCAAATCAGCTCCATTCACCTCGATGACTCAATTTTCGATTTGTCTCGACTCTTTACTGACCCAAGAAGTCTTTTGAGTCCACGCTTTAAATCCCGGACCCCTCGCACGATCAACACGAATCATCCACCGAATCAAAAATGGACCAACAATGCTCAGTGCAGACACCTTGCAATTAACCCAAACAATCTTTGAGTGCCGTGAGAAGCGTCCCAACATTACGTCGCGTTGCACTGTGCCCCATCAATCCGATTCGCCATGCTTTTCCGGCGAAAACACCAAGGCCACCACCGATCTCAATGTCATAATCCTGCAAAAGCTTACTGCGAATCTTCGCCTCGTCGACTTCATGAGGAACCGAAACGCAATTCAGCGTATAAAGCGATTCCTTGGGGATGTATTGCAAACCCAACGACTCCAGACCAGCTCGCAACAATTGATGCATCTCTTGATGGCGTGAAAATCGATTTTCGAGCCCCTCCTCCAAAACAATTCGTAGCGATTCCCGCAACGCGTAAACCATGTTGATCGGGGCCGTGTGATGATAGGCTCGTCCCCCACTTCCCATGTAATAGTTCTTAAGCATGGAGACATCGAGGTACCAACTTTGGACTTTGGTTTTCCGTGCCTCCATCCGTTCAATCGCTCTCGGTGAGAAGGACACCGGTGATAAACCCGGCGGGCAAGAAAGGCATTTCTGCGTACCGGAGTAAACCGCATCGATCTGCCAGTCATCCACTTTCACCTCGTGCCCACCCAGACTGGTCACGGTATCGACCGCAAACAACATTCCAGCTTGGTGAACGATTTGAGAAATCCCCCGAAGTTCCTGCAACGCGCCGGTTGAGGTTTCCGCATGAACGATCCCCAGCATTTTTGATTTCGGATACTGTTCAACCGCTTCCGCAATGGCATCGTCACTGAAGGTCTCACCCCAAGGGACCTCAACGGTGTGAACCGTCGCGCCAGCCCGCTCAAGATTATCCTTCATTCGACCGCCAAAGACACCGTTAATGCAGACGATGACTTCATCACCTGGTTCAACCAAATTCACCACGACTGCCTCCATGCCGGCCATCCCTGTTCCGGAAACGGGAAACGTCAACGCGTTTTCGGTCTGATAAACCTCTCGGATCATCTGGCACGTTTCGTCCATGTATTCAATGTACTGAGGATCAAGGTGCCCCAGGGTCGATGCCCCCATCGCGCTAAGAATACGGCGTGGGACGGTACTTGGACCCGGACCCATCAATAGACGTTCTCGAGGATTGAGCGGAGCAGGAATCGTCATGGCAAATTGTATTTTTTAAAATGCGAGTCAAAGAGAAGATGGTTCACCATCGCAAGGCAAACAATCCAAAACATGCGGTTTGAGGTAAATGATGAGGATCGAGTCACTGCAACAGCGACCTCAAGCTACGCTGCGTCGTCATCGCGAACCTCCAAGCTTATCGTCCAGTCTTCAATTCTGGAACACAAAGCTTAACACCCCAACGGTGAGAGACGATGGGTTGAAACAACTAAAATTCCGTCGGAAACTTCCACCACACCCATTATCCCGACTCACCATTCTTCCAACTGATGATTTTAATTATTCAGACACGCTTTGTCGGTCATAGAAAAAAGCCCCCAGCCCATCGAACAGGATGGTTTGCCGCAAAAAAATTGAATTCAACCAACCCCACCCGCAAAACAAATCCTCTGTCGCAACCAGAATAAGAAAATCAGCAATCCACACATTTCCGTCATCACCGAGTTTGTCAGCGGCATCAGCAAAAACATCCGCTGACTTCAAGCCTGCGACTTACCCAAATCCAGCTTGGTCGTTGCAGGTTCTTCAGAGCGAAGATCAGATCACGCTGTCATCTTTATGGCTCATTTGACCTTTGATGCAAAACCCGATACTTCGAGACGCATCCAGAAACACCCTCCTCAGCCCTTAGCGTTGGAACTGCCCATCGCTTGAACTGTCGTCTCCATTGAAGAAAAGATGAATTTGTCCACCATCGATGCGAACGAGAATTTCTGTCCCTCCCATGGATAAAGCAGGATTAAATAGCGAGGAGCATCCCCAGCATTCCAGCCATCGCGATGTAATAGACGAACATCAAAGCAGTCAATCGTATCACCTCTCCCTCGCGACCAACAAAACCAACCACCGCGCAAGCGGCTACCACGTTGTGGACACAGATCACATTCCCCGCCGCTCCACCAACCGCTTGTAACGCCACAACCCACAAAGGGTCCGCGTTGATCTGCTGCGCGACGGTGAATTGAAACTGCGAGAACATCATGTTGCTGATCGTGTTGGAACCGGCAACAAACGCTCCAACACCACCAATCAATGACGAGAAAGCAGGCCAAGCCGTTCCAGCAAAATCGGCAACCACCCCCGCCAAGACGTCGGGCATTGAATCCAAGCCTGCACGACCACCAACCGAGTTGATGAAAACCTGTACCATCGGAACCGAAAAGACCAACGCAACCGAGGCGCTGCGAACCATCACAAACGAGCGGCTCACTGAACGCTTTACAGCATCACCTCGCATGCGGTGCAAAATCATGGCGCAACAACTGGCGATCAAAAAAACGGTCCCCGGCAAATACAGCCACTGCACCGGTTTGACCGACACCGACGAGCCGAATAAATTTGCCAAGAGATCCGCATCGCCAGGAATTTGAAATGTTTTCAACCAAACACCCAGTGGCAATCCCGGCAAACGTGAAACCACCAACAGCGTGGCAATTAGCAAGTAGGGAGTCCACGCCATTCGAGTTGACAAGTTGACGCTGGAATCCTTCAACTTGACTTCTGCACCACCTCTCCAGCTGTCATCCCAATCACTCGAGTCGGCAAAATCCCACGCCGGTCCCGCGGGAAGTAAAAAACCTCGCTTTGCCGCTGGAATCACAATCGCCAAACCAACAAGAGATCCCAGCAGCGATGGGAACTCGGGGCCAAGCACCCGGGGATGCGAAATAATCACATAGGGGATGGTCATTGCCACGGCTGCAAAAAGTGCAAACCTCCATAATTGCAAACCGTCTCGCCAACGACCGCTGGGGCCAAAGTATCGCGTGAGGATCGAGACAACGAGCAACGGCACCAGCGTCCCAATCAATGCGTGCAAGATGGCAACGCGGTGCCCAATGATCGGCAACAACTCGCTGACATCATTCAAACCGATCGAAGCCGCATACGCGGTGACTGATTCAGAACCACCAAGTCCGGTTTTCACTCCAAATAGAATCGGAGTACCAACCGCACCAAACGACACCGGCGTGCATTGAATCAGCATTCCGGAAACCACAGCCGCCTTCGCCGGAAAACCCAGCCCTACCAACAACGGCACGCAAACCGCCGCCGGCGTTCCAAAACCTGCCGAACCCTCGATAAACGAACCGAACAGCCAAGCAACAATGATGACCTGAACTCGACGGTCAGGAGTGATCTCAACAAAGCCTCGTCGAATTACCGATAATCCACCGCTTTCGCTAAGCGTGTTGAGTAATAATATCGCGCCGAAAATGATGTAGAGCAAGGATGCCGTCACCACCAATCCATTGACAGATGCTGCAGCCACCTGAACGGCACTGATTTGCCAATAAAACAGTGCGACCAGGACGACGCTCAGATACGCCAATGGCATCGCTTTGGCGGCAGGCAAACGCATTCCCACCAGGAAAACCGCCACGACGACGATGGGTAATAACGCCAAGATGGCGGGCAGCAAGTCAGACATATGCATCCGGATTTACAAGGTTGACGGGGCGATCACCGGCACAAACCATCAAGCAGTTTTCCACCGCCATGTTACCCATCTTGGTTCGTGTACCAATTGTCGCGCTTCCCAGGTGCGGAGCAAGCACCACATTGTCCATTTCGGACAGTTCGGGTTCCAGCGAGGGCTCGCGTTCATAGACATCCAAACCAGCACGCGAAATTTTCCCGCTCTGCAATGCGGCAACTAACGCCTTTTCATCAACAATCGGTCCCCTCGCAGTGTTGATCAAACAAGCCGTCGGCTTCATTGATTCAAATTCGCCGGCGCCTATTAAGTGCCGAGTCGCTTCGTTAAGTGCGACATGAACCGAAACATAATCACTTTCAGCTAACAAATCTTTAAGCGACGCATACTCGACACCCAAACGGGACTCTTCTTCGGTACTCAGTCGAGTTCGATTCCAATACTTGACGTTCATCTCGAATCCCATCGCCCGCCTCGCAACCGCCTTTCCAATCCGACCCAGTCCCACCAGTCCCAAGGTCGCACCACTGATATCGGCGCCAAGAAGTTGCAGCGGTCCCCATCCCGACCATGTTCCGCTTCGAACCAGTCGATCCCCTTCCGATACTCGCCTTGCCGCATCCATCAGTAGCGCCCACGTCATATCGGCAGTGCTGTCAGTGAGAACCCCCGGAGTGTTGGTCACTGGAATTTTCCTGCGAGTTGCCGATGCGACATCGATATTATTGAACCCCACCGCAAAATTAGACACCACCTTGAGATTTGATCCCGCGGCTAGAATCTCATCATCAATGGTGTCAGTTAGCAAGCACAACAAACCGTCGGCATCCCTCACCCCTTGAATGATTTCCGTTTTCGTCAAGCATCGATCTTCTTGATTAAAAACCAAGCGCGAACCCGCTTGTAATTTGGTCATGCTCTTCGGAGGTAGTTCGCGAGTTAAGAAAATTCGCGGTAAATCATTCATCTCGCTCGTTTCCGATAGTGACTGCCGAGTAAAGAAAGACGGGGTCTCGGCTTCCACCACGTTTTATCACGATTTACAACGCGTTGCACCACAGGGACCCCTTTGATGCACTCATTGGCGTGTTCAACAAATCCTTTGGGACCCTTTGAAGACGCTCGAGGGATATCGCAAAAACGGATCACAAAACAGCGTCGCGGCCAATGCGTTAAACTGCCGTGGATCGTAAGTCCCTTTCACTCGGAGCCAGTGACGTGCTTTTTGTCTCAAAGACCGTGATGTCATTCACTTTTCTTGTCATCCTGCTAGCGTCCAATACGATTCGCGCGGAGGTCGTGAACAAAATCCTTCCTGAACAGCTGGTTTCCTTGCGAAGTGGAGGCGGGCGTGAGTGGAGTGAATTTCCGGAGAATATCGAACTGGCTCAGTTTGAGCATCGCTTTGATTCGGAAACCAATGCCAATCCTTGGACGCTTTCCATTCGCCAGCAAGATGTCAAGGAAATCTGGAACGTTTCGATCAATGGCAAGTCCATCGGAAGACTGACTCGGGACGAGAACGACTTGCGATGTGACTTTGAGATTCCCGCTGAACTGCTCAATACTTCAGAGAACAAGTTGGAGATTCGATGCTCCAGTGACAAAAATTCTGACGATATTCGAATCGGAGAGATTGAGATTCACAATGTCGCTCCCACCCGCCTTCGTTCGGGTTCCACGATTGAAATTGTCATCCATGACGTCAACCAGCATCCAATCCCAGGCCGCGTGACGATCGTCGATCTGCAGGGCACGCTAATCCCGATCAACATTGCTTCAGCCAATGCCACCCCGTCAACCTTGAAGCCATCAAATCAAAATACTCGCACCCAAAACAACGCTTTCGCGAAGCGGCATGGTGTTGTTTATACCGCCAACGGCAGGGCGATCTTTGGCGTTCAACCGGGAACCTATCGTATCTACGCTGGTCGAGGATTCGAGTACTCTGTTGAGACGCTCGACGTCCAAATTGCTCAAGGACAATACGCCAAACGAACGGTCAATCTACAAAGACAGGTCGACACAAAGGGCTGGGTCGCTTGCGATACGCATGTCCACACCGTGACGCATTCCGGTCACGGCGATTGCACGATTGCCGAGCGGATGGTGACCATTGCCGGCGAAGGTATCGAGCTTCCAATTGCGACTGACCACAACACTCAGATTGATTACACGACCCCAGCTCGCCTCGCTGGTGTTAACCAGTGGTTCACACCCGTAGTGGGAAATGAAGTCACTACGCAACGAGGGCATTTTAATATTTTCCCCACCTCTTCCGACTCGCAACGCCCGAATCACCAAGCACCGGACTGGTCAGAACTGTTTGATTCGATCTTTGAAAATCAAACAGTGAAGATCGCCATTCTGAACCATGCGAGAGATTTACACAGCAGTTTCCGCCCCTTTTCTCCTCGACACCATATCAGCCTAACGGGCACAAACCTTGATGACTTTGACCGGCGTTTTAATGCAATGGAACTGATCAACTCCGGTGCAGTGCAAACGACTCCGATGCAGCTGTTTGGGGACTGGTGTGGTCTGATTAACAATGGAATGCAAGTCACACCTGTTGGTAGCAGTGATTCACACGACGTCACTCGATACATCGTCGGCCAAGGCCGTACCTATATCGCGTGTGATGATTCCCAGCCGAATCAGATCCCAGTCAATGCTGCAGTGACCGCATTCCTCCAAGGCCAAGTGGTCGTCAGCTACGGCCTGTTCGCCAATCTTCGAGCCAACCAACAGGCTGGTCCCGGTGATTTACTCGAACTCGGCGAAAACGAACCGCTCAAGGTCGATGCAGAAGTTCGTCACCCCGACTGGACCGAAGTCACCTCAATCGAACTTTGGGTGAATGGCGAGCCGAGGATCAGTCAAAAAATTGACCCAGGAAGCCATCCTTTGAACGCCGACTCTACACCGACCCCCAGCGACTCTGAAGTAAAATCCCACCGCGTTCAATTCTCTTGGGAAATACCGCGAGAGGAACTATCGTCAGACGTTTGGCTCTCTCTGGTCGCTCGAGGCCCCGGCGTTCGACAGCCGTACTGGCCGACCGCCAAACCCTATCAACCAGACTCGATCGATTTCTCACCCTATGTTTTCAGTTCAACGGGCCCACTGCGAGTGGATGTCGACGGAGACGGTGCATTTTCATCGGCTGCTGATTATGCAAGCCAAATTGTCGATCAACTCTCCTCCGCTGATGATAATTCACCCATCAATCTTCAATTGCTCGCTGATGAACTCCAAGAACTCGAACCAGCTATCAGTCACCAAGTCTTGGCAATGCTAAGGCCAAACATTGACCAGATGCCCCAGTTAATTGAGCGACTTGAGCATGAAAGTCAAACCAATGCGCGGCGATTTGAACAGGCTTGGCTGACAAGTTTGCGGGCGCAGTTGGAGCGAATTGAATGAGCCGGACCGCTAGTGATCGTCAGGCACCCGGGTCATCTCCTGAAAAAGTTTCCCTTTTTGACCAAAACCTTTCTCATATTGGTTGCAGGTTGATGCCGACGAATCACAGTGGGATTTCAGTTGCTTTCATGAAGCACTTTTGAAAGAGTGTCGCTGGCGCCGAAGAACAACGTTCGGACCATCCCTCTTTTTAAGCCTTCAGTACCCTGTTCCAGGTGGTTGCCGGTTCGGAGACGATCAGATGACGACAGCAGAGAGTGCCTCGAGAGATCAGCGTCAGGTTGAGAAGATCATTTTTCTCGTGCAAGCGGACCCCGTTCTTCAACCACACGCTCCCAACGTTCAAGTTACTATCGAGGATGCAACTGTCGCCCTTCGGGGTGAACTGCCCAACCACTCCGCGAAAAATGCTCTTTTCCTTGCGGTTCGGCAAGCAGGTGTTCTCGATCAAATTAGCGACTATGTTCGCGTCTCTGAAGCAATCTCTCACACCGCCTAGCTCTCGATTGATCCTGTTCAGGCCAATCCTCTAGCCACTCACGCTCGATCGACAGTACAAGGCTGGCCAAGGACCTGACTGGCAACGAGGCGACTGGCAATGAGGCGACGGGCACCGAGGCGACGGGCAACTTAGCCCATTGGGATTGCGGTTCAATACCTCCGGTCGAAAGGTTTAAGATGCAGGGACTCGATCCTTGATTCCTCTTTTTGGCCTGTCTTGATGGCAAGTAACCAACTTTTGAGCACCTCGCTCCTGCTGATCACCCTTCTCTCCAACACAGCAGCATTAGCTAGCAATCAAGCTGTGGCACCGATCCAGTCTGCAGCTGACTTGAATCAGGGGGCAGCGGATCAGAAGGGCGCGGATCAGAAGGGCGCGGATCAATTAACGCTCGAGCAAGCCTCTCCCAGCCCTTCCGAAACGCAATTGACTGACAAAAGGAGTTCAGTCAACCAATCAATTCTTGAAACCAAGGCAACGTCGGCAGAATCCATGCAGACCTCCGAAGTCCCCGAGGCCATCATCACAAACGACATTGTCATCTTCGGAATCCTGATGGCGATCCTCGCCTTGGTTTTCTACACCAATGCCTCCGATCGACCGGCTGTTCAACGCTTTTATAAAATCTGCCCCGCCATTTTGTTGTGTTATTTCCTTCCCTCACTTTTGACCATGTCTGGTCTAGTCGATCCAGAACTTTCCCAGATCCCCTCCCTGACGAAGAACTGCCTACTGCCGACCAGTCTAGTCCTGCTCACACTTTGCACAGATCTTCGCGAGGTACTGAGGCTCGGCCCCAAAGCGCTCATCATGTTTCTCACTGGCACCGTGGGGGTGGTACTGGGAGGCCCAATTGCGATTCTGCTTGCTGCAATGATTAACCCCGAACTGATTGGAGGAACCGGTGCGGACGAAGTCTGGCGGGGCCTGGCGACGGTGGCGGGCAGCTGGATTGGCGGCAGCGCCAACATGGTTGCAATGAAAGAGTTATTCGAACCGAGTGAATCGCTTTACAGCGTAATGATCGCGGTTGATATCTTCGTTGCCGAACTATGGATGGTTTTTTTGCTGCTTGGTGTTGGGAAAGCGGACTGGATCGACAAGAAATTTGCAGCGGATAACAGCAGCATCAATCAACTACAGAAGAAGATGGAGACGTACTCTTTGGAGATGGCAAGAGTGCCGACGCTCAACGATTTTTTTCTGATTCTGGCCACTGGATTCGGTATCACTGCAATTTGCCACCTTGCGGCCGATGCCATCGGCCCATGGATCGAGGCGACAGCACCTTCACTAATGAAATTCAGCCTGCATTCACCGTTTTTCTGGCTGATTGTACTGGCAACCCTCTTTGGCTTAACGCTGTCCTTCACACCAGCCCGCAAACTTGACGGTGCCGGGGCCTCGAAAATTGGCACGGTCTGCATTTTCATCTTGGTCGCCTCGATCGGACTGAAAATGAATTTACTCTCCGTCCTGGATCATCCCGGTCTTTTTCTCGTGGGCACCCTCTGGATGTTGTTTCATGTCATCCTTCTCTTGATTGTCGGAAGATTGATCCGAGCACCGTATTTCTACCTCGCGGTGGGAAGTAAAGCCAATATTGGTGGCGCAGCCAGCGCGCCGATCATTGCTGCTGCATTTCATCCTTCCCTCGCTCCTGTGGGAGTTCTGCTGGCTGTTGTAGGATACGCTTTGGGAACCTTCGGAGCTTACCTCTGTGCAATCTTGATGCAGATTGCAGCAGGGGTCGCGAGTTAGCGTTATCATGCGCACCGACAATTGTGCGGAGGCCCTTGGTTTGACCAAGGGCAAACCGAGGTCATTGAATCAACACGCGATCCTTCGCTCTCTCTCTGATGGAATTAATGTCGATGTACATCAAGCATCCAGTGGTCAATCAACTCGCATTGCTATTCTGCGTATTTCTGATCAAGCCCTCCTTTGTGTCCGCGGAGGAACCGGAGTTGCGTTGGTGGAAGGGTAACCTTCACACTCACTCGCTCTGGAGTGATGGCGATGAGTTTCCCGAAATGATTGCCAGTTGGTACGCCGAGCGAGATTACAACTTCCTTGCATTGACCGATCACAATGTCTTGAGTGATGGAATGCGTTGGATGAAACTCAAAGACATCGTCAAACGCAGCGATGCAGGAATTCTTGATCGCTACCGTGAGAGATTCGGCTCTGCCTGGATCGAGACGCAGGGAACAAGAGGCGAGGATAACTATGCGGTTCGGCTGAAACCTCTTCACGAATTTCGACACCTGCTTGAACAACGAAACCAGTTCATCATGATTCCCGCCGAGGAAATCAGCGATAGCGCCGAAGGGAAACCGGTCCACATCAACGCAACCAATCTCGCAGAGGCACTACCCCCGGCGCACGGCAGCACCGTTCGAGAAACCATGCAGAACAACCTCCGTGCCATTCTCGAGCACGAGAAGTCTCACGGTCGCGAAGTGCTACCTCACTTGAACCACCCCAACTTTGGCTACGCGGTCACCGCCGATGACCTTGCGGCGGTTGTCTCTGAACGGTTTTTCGAAGTTTACAATGGGCACCCCGGAGTCAACCAATTAGGTGACAAGAATCACCCGAGCGTGGAAAGAATCTGGGACCTGGTTAACGCGATTCGCCGAGACAGTTTAAACGTTCCACCGATAATGGGAATTGCCACAGATGATAGCCATGAATATCACGGCCAATCCGGCTCACGCCCCGGCAGAGGATGGGTCATGGTGCGTAGCCAATACCTCACTCCCGAACATCTCATTCGCGCGATGAAACGAGGCGATTTCTATGCCTCAAGTGGTGTGAGCCTCAAGGACGTTCAATTCAGCCAGACCGAAAAAACCTTGCGGATCGAAATCCAAGCAAAGCCTGGCGTTACCTACAAAACTGAGTTTATCGGCACCCTGACGCATCCCGACGACGATTCCAAAATCGGCAAAGTGCTCGCTTCAAGCCCGGAACCGAATCCAAGCTACACCATGAAAGGTGATGAACTCTATGTTCGTGCCGTGATCACAAGCTCAGAGCCTCCCGAAGATCCTTCTTTCAAGAACCAGCAGCAGCAAGCATGGACGCAACCGGTTGGCTGGAACCTTGAATCGGATAACGAGTAGGAATTGATTTAGTCAATTCAGTTCATCCCACCATCACGCTTTGAAGCCTGAATATCGCTGCTCAGGCGGCCCGGACTTCGTGGGTGAGCGTTGTCGATCAAAATCGATGGCCTTGCCGCAATGCCAATTCGACAAAGGTTGGCCGGGGATTCCGCCATGGCTCAGTGATTGCGTTGCATCGCCAATCATGATCAAAGCAGCCACCAGGGAGACCTGTTCATGTGACATCAATCAACGATGCCCAAAAAACCAGGTCGTGAAAAGGTGATAGAACAAGTCTTTGCAGATCAAAAAGCCATCCGAAAAAGTTCAATCAGAATGCAATAGAGCACCAGCAGGCTGACCAACTTGGCCGTAATTTCTTGCAGCAGTTTCAAACGCGGGTGCAGTCGCTGCTCAGACTGCTCTGCCAAATACGAGTAGGCACCGTGTAAGGTGCCAGAAAGATCAGCTGCGAGAATCGTCTGCTGTTCCTCCAACTCCAAAAAACCGGCACCAGCGTAGGCCTCGCCGATTGTGGAACCGTTCAATATCGATCTCTGGACCGCCTGCAACTGGGCAACGATCGCCTGATTACTGACTGTTCGCGAGGCAACTCGGATCATTTCATCCACTTGATCACATTGAGCACTTTCCAGCAGACTCAAAATGCAAAAATAACGGTTAGCAGCAAGCTGACGCTCGATCAAACCGACCCAGGGCAACTGCAGTCTCAGTTCATCAAAGACCATTCGAATCGGTGTCAACCAGAGCAATGCGATCATGGAAACGGTCAAAAGCAATCCCGTTACCGTGTCGTACAGGATCGTCATGCCGCCACCAAAGTCACCCCCAAGCAACGACAAAAAGAATCGAACCGTGGATCCCGCCAAAATGAGAACAAGTGGGTACAGCCACAATTGGCGAAGTGTTTTTGTCAATGGCTGCATCAGTCGGCAGTGTACTTCGAGGAAGGAAAAGACCTCGACCAATTTCCCACTTCGTTCACCCGCCTCAATTGCCGGAAGATAATAAGGCGGCAACATGGACTCGCCCGATCGAAGCGAATCAACCAGGTTATTTCCCTCCATCAATCGATCAAAGGTTGGCCGCCATAAGGTTGCCAGCTTCCGATTGTCTAGACCAAGTCGGCATCGTTCAAAGGATTCAGCGATCCCCAAACCGGCTCCGAGAGAGAGCCGCATGTCTCCCGAAAACGTGGCGAGACTGTGATGGTCGCTGCCCCGCCATACCCCAATGAGCCAGTGAGTCACCACCGTGAAAATTTTCCTCATCAACCGGTAAGCAAATTGATGTTCGGGCAGATTTCTTTCAGGACCCTTGATCGGACCAGCACCTCATAAAGCCAAAAAGTATCCAAGGCAATTCAACGAACCAGCCGGCATCCGTCGTCTGCCGGCCATTGCCCCCCGCTATTCGATCGCATCGACAGCCGCCTGTTGGAAATCTTTTCGTAGATCTGATCCGTCACTGTTGCCCATGTTGGTCCGTTGAATCAAAAGCACGAAAATCGTTTCCGTTTTTGGATCAACCCATCCTTGTGTGCCAAAAGCGCCTCCATGACCAAAAGTTCCGACGGAGAGCATACCGGAGACACCTTGCGGTTCACGAACCAGACACCAACCAAGCCCCCATGTGTTACCCGGCGTGAAACCAGTCGCAAGATCACCAATTTGTGGTGAGGTCATCAGATCCACAAATTGTTTTTCCAGAATCCGAGTCCCTCGAAATTCTCCACCATTCAACACCATTTGGTAGAAACGAAATAAATCTTGCGCGGTCGAGACGAGCCCGCCGGATGGATTGGGGCCATCGGTGGGTTCAAACGTGGAGATCCGGTTCCCCGCGAAAACTAGATCCTGTTCGCCTTCACCCGGTTGGTAAATTTTTGCGAGATTCCTGATCCCTTTTTCATCCGGACGAAACATCGTGTTGTTCATTCGCAGTGGGCTGAAAATTCGTTCTTTCAAAAACGACTCAAATGGCTGCTCGGAAACTACCTCCACGATCCGCCCCGCAACGCTAACACCAGGACTGTACTGCCACTTGGTACCAGGTTGAAAACCCAAAGGTCTGCTTGCAACTTCTTTCACGTGATCTTCCAGCGAACCACGAAAAACTTGATCGCCAACAATTCCTGATGTGTGCGTCAATGCGTCACGAATCGTTAATGGCCTGACTAAAGATTCGCCACTTTTCAGCTGAACCTCGCGGAACTCGGGCAAGTATTTCGAGAGCTCGTCATTGACATCCAGTTTGCCTTCTTGCTGCAAAATCATCACCGCCGTCGCAGTGATCGGTTTGGTCATCGAGGCAATGGCAAATCGAGTCCAAGGCTGCATTGATTTATCGGATTCAAGATCGCGACTCCCGACCGCTCCCAAATGAACCACCTTGCCTTGATTAGCAACCAAAGTCACGACACCCGAGGCCCTGCCTTTGGCAATGTACTCCCGCGATACTTCGTTGATCGAATCGATCGCTGGAACCGCTCTCCGCTGCTTTTCCTGCGCGGACAACTGAATCACCGAAGCAAACAGAGAGAACAACAAGGAGAGGAGGATCGTTCGTTTTTTCATCAGAAAGCCTTCAAACGTTTGATTCACAACTAATCTCAGGAACGCCGGCAGCTTGCCCCAGATAAAAAGGGCGGGCGACGCTTGAACAGATTCTATCACGAGATGAGTTGAGTCACGAGTATTCCAGGGGAGGGTGCTACCGAAGTTTACTGCCCTGCCTCAAAGATTGATTCGAACGCTTTTTTACCGCATGAGCATCCCAGTTTGCCTAATGGACAGCAAGCACTCAATCGCTGGCATCAGTTTTCCATGTCGAAAAAATGATACCGCCTCTAACCAATTTGCCTTGGTGAGAGGCTTAGCGGTGGGACGAAACCTACGACGAATCGAGTGACTCGTTGTCATCGGGCGAAGCAGCGGTTCTGCAAGTCACGATGGGTTGAAGATCAGCCGACCCGCTCGGACTCAAGGGCCAAGGAGAGGCTCAATGCTGGAGACGAACCGTACGGGCAAACCGCACCTTCGAACCGCACGGGCAAACCGCACCTGCGAACCGAACCTTCAAACCGCACCTTCGAACCGCACGGGCAAACCGGACGGGCAACAAAGGCAATGACTTAGAGAGGTGCTGGTAAGTCGCGGCGACGAAAGCAGAACCATGCAAGACCGTAAAACAACAAACCCAGGCCCAGCAGAATCAAAGGGTAGGCGAGCGGAGGTAACGAGCAGTCAGGCACTGGCACCGACAAACCCCAAGGTGCCGCAAACCCGCCTTCTCCGACCAAAGAGGTCATTTTCTGCGGCTTGTAACAGCTAAAAAAAGTGAAGGACAACAGCCACTGCAGGGACTCCGCAGCTTTACCCAATCCAAACATCACCAATTGTAAAACATACACCGAAACCACCGCTCCCACTGTTCGCCAGCGATAACGATCAATTGAACTGAAAAATGAGGCCAAGCCTAAAAGGAAGACACCAAAACAAAAGAGATGGAATGTGGAAGCGGCATAGGTCCTCACATCGACTCGATCGCTCAATGGCAAAGAGCGTTTGCTCGGCGATGTTTCCGTGATCGGAATATCAATGTTGACCCATGGTATTCGAAAGGTGGCCGGTTCAACGGTTTCCGTGATCGACGTGAAGTGAACGCCCACGGACACCCCACCCCAAACAAGCAAACAGATTCCGATAAGTCCGGCAATCGAAACCGTGGCATGCGACAAGAGGAGCGAGCTTCGGCTGATGGGTTGCGCCAAAGTCATCTCCAGCGTTCCTCGACCCAATTCCCCGCTCACCACATCACTTCCACGAGAAATGCACCAAATAACGGTACAAAAGATCACAATCGGTTCGTCAAAGGTCATGCCAACTCTTCCCGGATAGGTAAAGAGAGCATCAAAATCGATGGGCGCAAATTTCTCAAACTCTCGAAACTGCTCAAGAATGGTTTGGAACTGCCCCATATCGAGCAAGCTCACCACCCAAACTCGAACCCAAGCAAAAGCGAAGAGTGTTGTGCCACAAGCGAGAAATAATAAGAGGGATTGACCGATGTATTTTCTAACAAGAATTCGATGGATCATTCTTTTGTTCCCTCCATCCAATTCTCATTTCCGAAATGAACCGAGTCGTAAACTGCCCTGAGGCCAAGTGGTTCAATCCTCATCTGCTCAAGTGATAACCCTTGCAACCAAGGCAACCAATCAGCCAAGTCACCGGCCAGATCGATGCGGTATGACGTGCTGTTCTCAGCATCAGACTTTGACATGGTCGTCTCACGGTGAACGACCACTCTTTCGCCAGCGTTTTCTGGTGCGGACACATCGTTATCCAGAGCACTCCCCCAAACACGATGCCTTTGATGCAGATCACCCATCGACAACTCAAGGGCTAACTGGCCTTGGCGTAAAAACGCGACCCGATCGCACGTCTGCTCGATTTCACTGAGGACATGAGACGAGAAAATGACAGTTCGTCCCGCTCGTTTTGCCTCGAGTACGAAATCCAAAACAATCGCACGAATCGTCGGATCAAGGTTGGCTGTCGGCTCATCAAGAATTAGCAGTGGCGTCTTCAAAGACAACACCACTGCCAGCGCCAACTTTTGCCGCATCCCAGTCGACATGAAGGCGACATGTCGCTTCTGGTTCAATTCAAGTTGGTCAGCAATCATCCGACTGCGTTCCAAATCGCCAAAGGGATGCATCTCCGAAAAAAAACGCAACACACTTGAACCTCTCATGTGGCGAGGCAGTCTCGCATCACCCGGTAGATAGGCCACCTGTTTTCGGACTGAGACACCCTCGAGCTGCGGGTCAAAACCACAGACGGTGGATCCGCCAGAGGTCGGTGTCAAATAGCCAAGGAGACTACGGATTAATGTGGTCTTTCCCGCACCGTTTGGCCCCAGCAGGCCAAAGATTTCACCCTCCGCAACGTTCAAGCAACAATCCGACAGCGCTGAAAAGCCTGCGTATCGTTTGGTTAAGTTATGCGTTGTGACAACCATATAATCTTTCGAAATCTCGCTATTCAAATCAGCCTTCGGGTTCTCTTCTGCCGCGATCCCATCTTCGTGGGCGGTCGCTTCACCTCGCTCAGCAAAATTCGGGTCGTGGAGTGAGAAGAAACTGTACTTCAAAAAAACAAATCCTGAAATCCATCGGCAGTGAAAGCTTCCCGACTGCCATCAATGTGGCAGCAATTTCATCAAATCAAAGGGTTGGCCATAATGTTGCACCAATTTATCTCGACGATTCTCTTTCCCGAGCTAACCATATCCTCGAAACCACTTTTTCAAAAGGAGCGTCCGAAATCCGTAAAAGCGGGTCCTGTATTCAACATGGCAGTCAGCCATCCAACCCAAATCCTCCGACGCCAACTCCCTTGGATCCCAAATGCAATCCAGCCACGCCAGAATACCGTTGGCTTGTTGCTTGGGCTGAGAACTTGAAAACTACTGCCGGTTTTTTGCTCTCCATTTATCGAAATGGCCGGAATGAGGCTGCGGTCGATACTGGTTCACCCAACAGTGTCCTACTTCGTCAAATGAATTCCAGAATCGGCAACGGATTCGCGAAACCATTGAATGTCGGTAGAGACATCAAAGTGATCGCTGAGAACTAGTCGAGAGCCCTCCGCCACTTGGGGGTCATACCAGGGCCGATAGGTGGAATCCTGAATGTTATCCCGCATTCGTCCAAAGATACCGATCTCCCATCAACGGACGCGAAGCGATGGTAGTTCATGCCTTGCTTGGTTATCCGGTAGGCTGCAGGGCGTGTGGCCAATTCACCCCAAACAATCAAATTTAAACTGACCAGGTGTTCCGCAATGCAGTTCAAAGAGCCAAGTCTTTTTATATCGGCAAGGTCTTTGAGTTGGGGGACCTCGAGAGAATTCCTTCCCAAAAAAGAGAAACCTCACAAGCGGCGAGGTTACAGCCCACCAGTTCCTCGGAGTTTATTCTTGGAGCTTAGATTTGGAACTCGAAATTCCTAAACACCCCTCTTTGGCACATCATCAAAGGGTTTTGCCTCGGGACTGCAGATGATACACCGTTCGCCGCTCGACAATTCCTATATTCTGTATCAGCTTGGATTGCGAGCTAGCGGCGGGTTTGGCAAGATCCTGTCTACTCAAGCACTCGCGGTAGCCGCAACGAGCCACACCACTCGGTAGGACCGAGTCCAACCAAGGCCAGTTCACTCCTACTATGGCCAGTTCAGTCATATCAAGCGTCTCTTACATTAATGATGGCAAACGCCATGAATCCATCTGATCAACCATCGTCAAGCTCACCTCTACCGGGTGGATTTCGCTATTCGGGAACCGCATGCGGACTCAAAGCCAGTGGTCGCAAGGATCTGTCACTGGTGGTTGCTGATCACGCGGTCGTTGCGGCCGGCGTTTACACGCAAAACCAAATCGTCGCGGCGCCGGTGATCAATTGTCGGTCAAAAACCCCCTCCCGTTCAATACGTGCGGTGGTGACCAACAGTGGAAATGCAAATGCCTGCACCGGTGAGCAAGGGCAACATGATGCCAACAAGATGTGCGAGCTCGTAGCCGATGTACTGGATTGCGATCCAAGCCAAGTGCTGGTCATGAGCACGGGTGTCATTGGTGTTCCTCTTGCGATGGAAGAGATCAGCAAGGGTATTCATGCTGCGAACCTTGAACTGAATCAAACGACTGAAGACTTTCAGCATGCAGCAGATGCCATCTGCACAACCGATCAATCACGAAAGACTGCATCACGACAATTCGACGTGGACGGAAAAACGGTGCACATCACCGGGATGGCAAAGGGGGCGGGAATGATCGCCCCGAACATGGCGACCATGCTCGCGCTGATCACCACCGATGCCTCACTAAGCGAAGAGGAAGCTGAAGCGTGTTTGAAAACGGCGTGCAAAGAAAGCTTCAACCGAATCAGTGTCGACGGACACACTAGCACCAACGACACCGTCATACTTCTCGCAAGCGGTGATTCCAAGGTGGCAATCGGAAAGAGTTCACTTGAAATATTTCAACGGGCGCTCAATTCACTCTTCACTGAACTTGCCAAGTTAATTGTCGCCGACGGCGAAGGAGCAACACATGTGATGGCTATCGAGATCATTGGCGCCGTCAATGACGATCAAGCATTCGAAATTGCAAAAACGGTTGCCGCCAGTCCTCTTGTGAAAACAGCCATCACAGGTGGCGACCCCAACTGGGGCAGAATTGTCTCGGCAGCAGGGTACGCTCAAGCCGAAATCACACCCGATGCGGCAACGCTAAAAATTTGCGGTGAAACAATTTATCAAAATGGAACCCCACTTCCATTTGATGCGGCAACCTTGAGTCAAAAAATGAAAGCGAACGTCGAAGTGCCAATTCAACTTCGCGTTGGCCTAGGCAACGGCCATTCAAACTACTGGTCAAGCGATCTGACCACCGATTATGTTCGCTTCAACTCAGAATATACGACTTAAAAGAAAGGCTGCCGGCTCCATGGCAACCAAGCGTCCTTTCATGCAGATGGATTGGCGTGCTTCTGAATCCGATGCCGCTTGCCCAACCAATCTTGACGCACAACGCCATTGGAAAAAGTCAAAGCGATCGGTAACGAACACTGACTCCAATCTCAGGACCTACAAACTGCCCCCCCTGAACAGTCTCAACATCCATGAAAAAGGGATTCAGACCGGTGCAAGCGATTGAGAGGCTTCAATGGATTCTCGTGATGGCGAAAACAGCCAGCTCAGGAATACTTACCATCCGATCAATTTCTCATTTTTTGTTGTACCCAACGACCAGAATTTTAGAAATTGATCCCGCCTGCGAAATTGTCGCCAACGCCAACAATCCCACGCACCGTTATCGCAACCAGCATCGCCTGGCCACGACCTTTATCCATGCATCAACGATCGCGTGCCAAAGCTTCCAGCATGGATTGCTTCATTTCGCTGACAACCTCAGGATGTGAATCCGCCACGTTCTTTGTTTCACCTTCGGGTGACTGATGATCGTAGAGTTCGACGGATCCATCTCGGTGCGAAATCAGTCGGAAGCGTTCATTTCGAATCGATTGCGCGCGGTCTCGATACGAAATTGCATCATGTCCGGGTGATTCTGGATCAAGCAAGATAGGATGAAGGCTGCTACCGGTTAAATAATCAGGAATGGTCAGGCCGGCTAATTCGCAAAGCGTGGGAAAGAGATCCCTTGTTTCAACAATCGACTGCGATGGCTCTCCAGCTTTCGGCATTCCCTTGTAGGAAATAATCAATGGGGCATGAAGTGATTCTTCAAATAACGCATGCTTGCCCCAAATCCCATGCTCACCGAGATGCCAGCCATGATCACCCCACAACACAATCACCGTGTTGTCTGACTCACCCAGAGCTTCCAAACGCTCCATCACCCGCCCCACCTGCGCATCGGCGTAAGAAACACATGCGGCATAGTGTCGACGAACTTCATCCGCGAATGCCGAATCGGCGTTCGGATTGCGACCCCATCGATTGTATTTCATGAATTCACCGGAGCCATGCCAAGTTGTTTTACCTGATGGCTTCGTCGGATGAGGAATTGGCGGCAACTGCAATCCTCGATACGGCTCCATGTACTTTGCCGGCGCTCCAAATGGCAAATGTGGGCGCAAAATTCCAACAGCAAGGAAGAAAGGATGCTCTTGATCTGACGACAAAAGGTCAAGTTGCTCGAGTGCCGCATCAACCGTCAGGCCATCTGGGTAGATTTCATCAGGGCCTTCCACCGACTGAAACACATCCATCTCACCAGCTTTGACGCGAATCTCACCATTGGCCAACCCATGCATCGCTCCACGTGGGTGCTGCCATTCACCGGAAGGGTGCAGGTGACGAGACCAAGATGCGGGCATTTCAATCTGGGCGTCGTCATCCCAATCCGGTCCTCCACGACCTCCCGGATGGTGTGAAACTTTACCAACTGAAACGGTCGTGTATCCGTGCTCCCGAAACCAACCCGGCATGCTTTGAGGAACCTCTCCGCGGCCGATGCGTCTCGCTCTTTCAAATAGTGCATGATTACCAGCCGAACCATACATCCCCGTTAGCAACGCGTAACGAGATGCACCGCAAGTGGGAGCTTGAACATAGTGTCGATGAAAGGCACGACCCGAGGCGGCGATTGAATCGATGCTCGGTGAATGAATATAAGTCTTCCCATAGCAAGCCAGCTCGGGACGCAAGTCATCCACGCACAACAAGAGGACATTTGGCTGTTCACTTCGATCAGCAGACCTCAAGAGGACGGGAAAAGAAAAAAGACCAAAGCATGCGACAATGATGGCGTTCAAGCATTTCTTTGACATCAACCAAACTCCTGTTGGGATTCATCTTTCCATCAAGCTAACCTCGGATGTCAGACAGAACTTGATGGAGCTTCGCGCTGGTGATGATCTTATCGTGAACCGGCAACCCTTGCAGTGACCAATCCAAAAAAATCAGAGGCTGTCACCAAGCATTCGGATTGGCAAAAATTAAAAAGCCACGCCCGACTCTCTTGAATCAAGCCTGTGCGAAAACGGTTCGCCATCGATGGATACTGCAGCGTGCTTCGCGATCAGAATGAACGGGTAGGCGGTGCACAAACGTCATGGCCCTTACGATAACCCTCACAGGTAAGGCTGCGGAATGCAAAACCAAGCCCGAGATTACCGGACTGATTCAGCCCTGAACGGCCAAGGGCAAGTCGCCACTGGCTTACGGTGAAATGAATCAAGCGACCCCTTGGTGATGAATCGCTGATCAAAAATCGCTGACCAAGAATCACTGTATCGACGAATCACTGTATCGACGAATCAGCAGAACAAGGTTCCCGGCCAATTCAGTCGAATCGATCAGTGACTGACGGGACATCAAAATGACATCAAGCGTTTTGAAACGAATCGCTTGGCTACGTCGAGAACCGATTCATTGAGAGAAACTATTCGACGTTTTCAAAGTCGTCGAAGTCATCAAGATCATCCTTGATCTCCTCTTTCTCTTCTCCGTCTTTATCCCCACCGCTCAGACCAAACTCCGCGCTAATTTCGTCCTCAATCTTGATTTCGTAATCGTCTCCCTGTTCTTCTTCAAAATCATCGTCGAAGTTGTCATCGAAGTCGTCTTCATCAATATCATCAAACCCATCGAGTTCTTCATCGTCATCGAGGCCGTCCTGAAAGCCACCACCGCTGTCGCCATCAGGCAATTCCTCTTCGGTTAAGCCGTCATCGGTATTGTCGTCGTCATCGTCGTCATCGTTACTATCAATATCGTCGCCTTCTGGTTCATCAGCAGCGACCACCGCTGTGGACAGATCATCTTCGTCAACCTTCACTTCTCCCCAAGGCTTTGGAGGAGCAGATACAAGGACCAGACCACTTGACGCGATACTCATTTCAGGAGGAGCAACAGACATAGAGAAAGTTTTGACTAACGAGGGACAGGCGAGTTACAGATAGAGCAACTTAGGTCAACAAAAAGCTTAATGAGCTCAAAGGAAAAAAATTGGCGTTCCTAAGGGCGAATCTTTGGAAAAAGCTTCATCCAGCTGGGTGTTACCATCGATCGCTCGTAGGAGGTAATTTTTCGATTCAATGAGCGAGTCTCGAAGCGATACGCTTCCACAGCGCCGAATCTTAACAGAATGACAGGTCAACCGACAAATTGGAAAGAGTGGGCAACTCACAACTTTCAGAGAAAAGAGAAGCAATACCCAAAGATTCCCGGTTAGGGCCGGTTTGTCAACGGATAAGCGTCGCAAAATTACGGGGTCCCCGTGGGAAATTTGTTCGGTAAAGGCATAACGCTGGCAATCAGAGCCTTCACACCGCCTCGATTCCCATCAGTGCTCATCTCCTACGACTTATGACGCCCAATCCTCCAATCAGCCTCCCAAGACCCGCAGTCGAATAATCCTTGGCCATCGCCGGCGACCCAGCAAAGCGATTGAACCTGATGTTGAAGCAGGTTGTCTGGGAGATAAGCCAAAAAAGGGGGAAAAGATACTGATTCGCTGTTTCCCAAGAAAGCTCCCTTTGGGGATCAACTGGCCTCGCTCCTCCATCAGCAACGCTCAGACGCTAGGTCACTGCGACCTCTCTCCGAAACGGATTTCCAAGAAGCAGTCCCTGAAACCACCCATCATGCTATCAAAACGTAGGCGGTGCATGATTGCTTTGCAGAGCAGAACGGACCGCCCTAGCAATATTTTCCATTTTTTTGGTAGTGGTTAGCAAAGGGTTTCCTTAGGGGACTCTTGGATACCCGTCCAGACACCACTTCGCCAAACGCTGTCGGTGGATGACTCGCCGAATTTGAAATGCGGTTTGGGTGGACGATGCTGAATTTCATCAGACCACTGGAATCGCAAAAAAAGCACAAACCAAGTATCTCTGAAAATCAGCGCGGGCCGCTGGTCTGCGGGGCCTCTGGTGTGCGGGCCATTTGGTTTGCGGGGCCCAGACTCAATGTTTCAAAAATACAACATGAATTCCAAGACACCGCATCGCCTCTCTTCTCGCCAATCAACCCGTCATGTCAGATCGCTAAACGAATGAGTTCAACACAGTTAGCGTGAAAGCTGCGAGAAACATCACACAATCAGGAATACGACGAAATGAAGTCCCACCACGTACCTCGAGTCGTCACGGCACTCATCATCTGCTTGGGATCAATCGGCTGTGCCAGCCAGTACGGGCATATTCTTTCCAGTAATGACGAAGACCTTGTCGGTAGCCACACTGCGGGCGCGGCAACATGGAATCCGCTGGTGGATGAAGCGGTTTCCAAGCTGCTTGGTCGTTGCCCCTCTCCGGTTAAATCTGTCACGTTCGACAGCGACAATCAGTCAAGCGGCGGGGTCAATCAAATCGGTTCAGCACTCGCTGATGGCAGGGCCACCGTTTGTTTCGTCGGCATCGAGAACAAAAGTGCTGAAGAAATTGGTGATTTCAAGGATCAGCTCTACCAGAGAATTGACATGCAAATCAATCAAACCGATGCGTTCCGGGGCATCAGTCGACGCCTTGTGGATGCCGCTCTGCTTGAAACCCGCCTTCGTCCAGACTCACTTTTCCTTCCAGCCAATCGAGACCTCTTTGCGGCATCACTCGGCCGACAAGGAACACCCGTCGATTACCTGTTGTACGCAAACATCACGAGTGGAACCACCGATCGAAACAAAACCAGCCAACGTGACTATCTGTTGACACTTGAACTGGTGAACCTCAGGACGGGCGACGCACTGAAGGAATCCGCTGAAATCCGCAAAGGTTACAGTAAGTCAGTTGCTGGAAAATGGTGGAACTTTGGATTAATGCATCCATCAAACTGACCATAGTTGATCATCACATTCTCAGATGACGAGGGTCCGCTATGAACAGAGCGGTAATCCAGTCGATGCAAGATTTAAACAATCATCCAACTACGAGCGTGACAGTTGACCGCCAAGCGACCTTGCGCGTGTCCACTCGACTGCTGCTTGGATCGGATTTCTGGCCCCCGACTGTAACTCGAATCCTCTTGTCGGCAGCGTGCACATTGACTCGGTGCACCGGTCAATTGACTTTATTGATCCTCATTGCCATTCTGTTTCTCACAGGGTGCAACACCCCATTTCAGCGATTCGAGTCGGCGAGAGATCTCTTTGCAGCAGGCAATTTGGTTGACGCCCGTCAGTCCCTACTCAAGGTACAAGAGGATCATCCGCGTTACAAAACGCCCGCCGAGCTTGATCTGGCGATGGTTGATCTGGCGGAGGGTAATCCTGTCGCCGCTGAAAAACGGCTGCGAAAGCTGAGAGATGGATTTGAAGCTGCACCAAAAATTGACGCGATGGGCGAGATCACTTCACTGGCGACCGATGATACCGCTCTCAGGTATCAGCCAGCTGGATACGAAGAAGTTTTGATTCGATCGATGCTTGCCGTCTGCTCGCTGGCTAACGATCAAATTGACGCTGAAAGTTACACCCTGCAGGCAATGGCCAAACAGGCGGCACTTGCGAACGAATCAGAAAAACGAGGCTTGCTCAACGCGAAAGACATTTACCAGCCGATCGCTTTTGCACCTTACCTTCGAGGTGTTCTTCGTGAAGCGACCCACCACGATTACGACGATGCCACGCGAGCCTATACAATCGTCAGCGAGGTTCAACCAAGTTTTGATCCCGTGCTCAGTGATATTCAACGCGTGAGCTTCGGAAGCCATAGCCAACCCAAGCATGGAGTCATCTATGTCATTGCCTGCACAGGTCGTGGACCCATCCTTCAAGAAACCGTGGCACCCACGACGACTGCGGCCATGCAGATTGCGTCGTTGATGTTGAATAGTGCGGAATCAGAATCCATCGATGAAAACGGAAACCCAACCCAAGATCGACTCATCCTGCCAAATCTAGCGCCGGTCAAGGTTCCGGAAATCTTGATGACCGAGAGTAACGTGGCACGAATAGGCGTGACCGTGGATGGTCGGCCGGTGGGAGCGACCGAGACATTGACTGATGTCGAAACACTCGCGAGAACACAACTTGACGCTGAAATGCCATGGACCATCGCTCGAGCCGTTGTTCGTCGCGCAACCAAAGAAATCGCAGTTGCCAAAACCAGCGATGCTCTTGGAATGGAGGGAAACTCTGCGTCAATCTTCCGTTTCGCAGCAAGCACCATTTGGAGTGGAACAGAGAGTGCTGACACTCGCTGCTGGAGTCTGCTTCCAAGAGAGATTCAGGTCTTACGCATTGAGGTTCCCGAGGGTGAGCATGCCTTGGAACTTTCAACACTTGGCTGGTCGGATGAGGTCCACCAAACGAGCAAAAAGATGAAGATGGATGTGATTGACGGCAAAAACCATTACGTGATTGCGATCGCTCCGGACGAACAACTCTACACCATCGCATCAGACGATATTTCCCAAAGCCCTACATCAGCTGAACTCTAGGCGAATCCCTCATTCAGATCCACAACTTCTGGAATCCTAAAAAGTTCTGTTAACCTGACAGGACTATCTCCGAGATGGAGTTCACACTCTGAAAAGTCGTCGAGCGAGAAAGTCGATTCCAGAAACGAGTTTCCCCAAAAAAAGACTCTTCAGTCGCTTTGAAATGTTGGACGCGCCAGAACGAGAACCGAACGTCCCCCGCTGCTCCAACCTTCCGACAACAACCGACCCAGGATCCGTTCATGGCGGACACGATTGCCGAGATGCATCGAGGCTGCCGAGACGAACCTAGGCTGCCGAGACGAACCGGAGCTGCCGAGACGAACCGGGGCTGCCGAGACGAACCGGGGCTGCCGAGAAGAACCGAGGCTGCTGAGACGAACCGGGGGTTGCCGCCAGAAATCTCACAGCGAGACATTCCGAAGAAAACGTGCAAGCCCAATGAAAATTCAGATCGACCGGGCGAGAAAAAACAACGAAACAGAACGAAAAAAACGCTCGTCTGTAATAGTCAATTTTGATCGGTTAAAAAGAGCCTGAGCCACTCTCAAAAAAAATCAGGCGAACAAGCCCGCGATGGCTTCGCCTTGATCGGTGATAGGCACCGGGCGATCTCCATCGTAAAGATTTTTGCGATAATCAACCCCGACCGCCGCGCAGACAGTTGCAAAGAAATCTGGAATCGAAACGGGATCGGAGACGATCTTCTTGGACACTTCATCAGTCTGCCCCCAAGCTCCACAGTGAGCCAAGCCGCCTCCGGCAAGGACGCTTGTAAAAGCGGACCCCTGGTGCCCGCGTCCCCCACCGCTGTCAAACTCTGGCGGCCGGCCAAACTCCGTCGTAATCATGATCAGGGTTTTCTCCAGCAACCCCTTCGAATCAAGGTCATCCATCAAAGTGGAAACCGCGGAATCCAGCTCGCGAATCAACTTATGCTGGTCAACAATACCCGAGTTATGAACATCCCAGCCCGCCCCATTAAGGAAATTAAGATTGTGGGCCACTTCGATAAATCGAACACCACGTTCAATCAATCGCCGACTTAACAAGCAACGCTGGCCAAACTCTCCACCATAGCGATTTCGAAGATCGTCTGGCTCGTTCTGCAACGCAAACACCCGATTGAATTCTGGCCCACTCAACTTTAAAGACTGCTCAATCGTTGCTTCGTATTCCTTGACTCGCTCTGTGACTTCCTGACCCGCTTCGCGATGCAACTGCTTGAGCAAGGCCTCGCGACGAGATTGACGCGCAGTACTAATCCCCTCGGGTCGTGACAGCCCAACCGGACCACGACTGGTGTCTGTTAAGTACAGGTATCCGTGTTCAGCACCCAAGAAGCCAGGGCCGCGAGTCACGTTGGGGTAACCAATCAAAACATACGGCGGAACACTATCATCCACGGCACCACGCTCATGGGTGATTAACGACCCCAACGATGGATACGTCACAGTACCACTAATTGATCGACCCGTATGCATCCTGTTGGTCGCAGCGGCATGCTCATCAATTACATCATGATGTGTGCTTCGCACGGCAGTGACTCGTTCCATCCTATCAGCAAGCAATGGAAGGTGCTCGCAAAGCTGAACCCCCGGAACAGATGTCTCGATGGCATCGTAATAGGAACCCGCCCGTTTCGCTTTTGGATCACCCTTGGCCTTGGGATCAAACGTATCGATCTGCCCCATGCCACCTCCCAACCAGATGGAAACAACATGCTCAGCCTGCCCCTTGATCGTTGGTTCATTGGCGAAACCCCGCAGCGGCATGCCGGCAATCGCCAAAGCAGTACCGGCTGATTGCAAAACGGATCGTCTCGTTATTGACTGGTTCTGGATTGATTGGATCGAATTCATTTCAGAGGACTTATTCAATGTTCATCGGTTTAACGAAGATTCCATCATATCATGCGTCATCCAAACTGTTGGATAACAATCTCCTTATCAATTCTAAAAGACTGAACTCACAGAAGTCGATCGAATCTGAAATCTCCTCAGTCTCGTGTATGTCCATGCTCAGTTGCGAAATCAATGGGTCAAAACAGCCTGCCTCATGAAAAAAAGGCACGGGTTTGGCTATCGTCAAGATCGAATAACCATCACCAATTGCTTGACCTTTTTCCGGTGCAAATCGGATGGCTCCATCAGTTTTCCCGGATCATGGGACCATTCCCGCTATCATCCCACTAAAGAGAACACAAAAGCGAATTCGTCGCAGTAACTTCCTGCAACTTCCTGCTCGCTTATTCTTAACTCGACAACCAGAGCGATTAATTGCCAGCACATCGATCCTACGGCATCCAAATGAATTCACGATGATTCACAAGACTCCAGATCACATCTTCATATATTTCACGCCAAGTCATCTTGAGTCTTGGGTCCGTTGGCGGTCCGGCTAGGATGAACTGTTGAAGCTCTAGCTGAATCTCGTTCGCTTCGGGCACCAGATGATTGGTCCACGTTATCTGGGGAAATCGTTTTTGCGAAACCGGTAAAGCCCGTTGCTCTGGCCACGGCACAACCCGTTCATCGAAGCCAAATCGTAAAACCGGTAACAAACGCTCTCGTTCCACCGCAGTGGGAAAGCGACTTAAAAACCTCAGGAACAAAGTGTCAAGCAGATCCTTGGCGGTCGCCGCCTGAAGGGCGATCTGTGCAAGCTGGCCATCCACGGTCGCACGGGTCAGCGTCATGCTCAGTGTTCCATTGGAGAGAATCCCGGGCTGCAAGACGTTCGGCGAAGTGGCCCTGGCCGGTATTGGTTTTTGGCGTGATCCTGTCCATCCAAACGCCTCCAGCACATCAACAATCGGCTGCGCCTGTGGCAATGACAAACTGGGCCGATCCCGTTCATTGTTCAGACTTGCGAACTCCCAAGCTCGACCCGGCTTGCCCAAAGTCAGCCGTCGCTTCATCGGGTGTACTCCGTCATGAACAAATGTCAATTCACCCGCAAGCATCTGTTGGCCCGTTGCAACAAACATCGAATCCACAACCTGCTCAGCCAGCAATCGTCGCTGATCCGGCGCATTGAAGAAACGCAACTCAGCGGCAACTCCTTGATTTCGACCGATTGCTTGCCGCTGGTACATTTCTGAATTCATGATCAACCGCATGAGATGCTTGAAATCGTATCCGTTTCCAATGAACTCAATCGCCAACCAATCAAGAAGATACGGATGACTGGCGTCTCGCCCTTCCCAATCATGCAATGGTTCAACAAGCCCGGCACCCAGCAGACGATTCCACAGGTGATTGACCATCACACGAGGAAAACGCCAATTCTTTGGCACGGTGATTAAAGCAGCCAATCGTTCCCGCGAGTCTTCGGGGTGAAGTAAATAATCGTTCAGAGCTTCGTTGTCCTTGACATGCGTGACCTCCTGAAAAGGCCATTGTCCCTTCACCGCTTGACCGAGCGGCAGGGTAACTTGAATCAATGACTCTCGAGCCTGACTTTCAAAAAACTCATCTGGCACACGACTCGTTTTTGGCGGGGTGGCGGGTTTCCGTTGAAGCATCGCCGCAAGAGAATAAAGGTCTTCCTGTGTGGTGCTGTGATAGGGGGAATCATGACATCGGGCACACTGCAATTCGACGCCCAGAAAAGTAGACGCCAAGATGTGCCCCTTCTCCGCCATCGGTGCATCATTGTCACCGGCCAAACCAAATCCCGCGCTTCCACCATCGTGGGTGCTGCCTCGCATCAAAATCAATTCGGTGACCATGCGATCCAAAGGCTTATTATCCCTGAGGGCATCATGGAGGAACCAACGAAATGGCCCTGTGCTGTTAAGTGATGCGTTCAACAACGTTGGATTCTCAGCAAGCAAATCCATCCAGAAACTAACCCAATTCGATGCAAATCGCTCGTCTTCAAGTAAGTCATCAATCAACCTCTGGCGTTTTTCAGGTGACGGGTCCTCCAAGAAACGACGCACCATCTGCTCACTCGGTGGCACTCCAACCGTGTCAAAGTAGGCCCGCCGCAAAAACGCTGCGTCACCAATGAGCGGCACCGGTGCAACGGCTTCGGCGACGAGGGGAGGTGATGGCCACGCCGCCCCCCCTTGGATCCAGCGATGAAGCGTTTGGATTTGCTGCTCACTGAGACCTTCCCCGGTGGGAGGCATTTCCCCAGAGAGGATGCGATTCATCATTTCACTGGCATCCGCATCGCCAGGAATCACCGCTAATTGATCCGAATCACCGGCCCGCAACGCAAACTCCCGACGATCCAAGCGCAGTCCGCCCTGTGATTTTTCTCCATGGCAGCGAAAGCAATGCTCTCGGAGAATAGGAAGAACTTGTCGATGAAATTCCTCAGCAACCCCGGCGTCCTGCTGCGTCGCGGTGAACAGGGCGCGGTCAATCTTTGCTTGCACCAGTGCATCAACGCCAAGCTCACCCTCGGAATTGATGCTGAGAAATTCTGAACGCTTGACTTTCAAATTCTCAAAATCGGTAGCAGCCTGATGGCTTGCCAACTCATGCCGACGACTCCAAAACGTATCCATGCTCGAGGCAGCTTCGCGTCGAGCATGATCATCTAACAGTATCAAGCGTTGCTCGATTTGGCTCAGTAAAGGATCCATTGCATCATCGGTTAATGGAACACCCCGTTCTTGCAACGAATCAATCCTCTCTTTCGCAACCAAGTCGAGAACTTGCGGCTGCAAGACATAAAATGTTTTCTCGCCATCGGGACGAAAGGCCACAGTCACCTCCGTTGTCTCGGTGCGCAGGTTGGGTCCACCCACGATTAATTCAAGAACCACGCGATTTTTCGACCAGCCCTCCTTGATGGTGGACTTCGAATCTGCCTCGCCCCCGGTCAAATCTGGCACGCCGGCAGTAGGTTGCTTGACGAGGCCCAACTCAGAGTCCAAAGGTGAACCTGAATGCACTGCCCGTACCTCCTGTTGTGCAAACCCCCTCGGTCGCCCGCCCTTCATCGGGGGTTCGGCGACCGATTCAATCGCTTCCAGATTGGTTGCTTTGCGATGCTTGGAGGAGGTGCTCGCCACCAACTCGCCGTCGATCCACAGCCGCCCCAAGCTCCTAGCTCGTAACAGAAATTCATGTTCACCGGGTGGTATCCAGACGTCAGCTGCCAAACGCAAAAGCACAGGCGATCCCCAGTTGGTGCGAATCCCCCACGAATCAAATCTGGCCGGCAAACGTGGCAACAGAAAACTCTCATCGACCCACTCAATGACCTCCGCGGGGTACTGCTCACCTTGATTGAGCCAACGCTTGTAATCCGGCCAATGTTCCGCAACGCTGAAACGAACACGTCCATCGGGCAGGCTTCCCATTTCTGGCATCACCTCCGGCTGCGGTCCCCAAGCGATCCGACCACCGGTTCGATTAAATCTCGCGATCATCTCTTTCGCATCGACAATCTCTCGATGAATCGCCAGTTCATCGATTAACCCCCGAAACTGATTCGCTTTACCGCCATGAACGGCTGATCCAACAGCGACCGAATCATTATCAATCACCGGCGGCTCGTTGGTCGCACCTCCCATGTCCCATAACCCGTCAGTGGCCAAGCCATCAATCCATCCACAAACTGATTCCGCGTCTCCGAAACGATAAGAGACCGCGATGTGATGCCATCCGGTCGACGCACCAAAACTCTCTTCAGAGGTCCAGCGATGCCAGTGCGATTGATCTGACTGGGGACTGGTTGCGAAGAGAAAGCTTAATTTTGCCGCACCTCCATTGGCCACGACTCTCAATGCCCAATTCTGGTTGTCTCTCGCGAACCCTTTTGCGTTACTTCGACCCTTCCCAACCACATACATCAACTCGCCCTCACGAACCTCGCCTAGCTTCACCCATGCCTCGATCGTGATTTCGTCACCGTTTCCAAAATCAAAAAAACTCTCGTCCCCCGGGTCCATCCTTTGCAGATACCCGTCACCGACAAACTGGTAAGCAAGATTCGTCTCGTTGAAATCAGGGAATTCCGGAGATCGAGGTCCCACTTGCCCCACCTTCACCGTTCCTTCCATCTCCCAATCAAGCTCATCCGAATCGGAGAAATCCCAAATGCGACTGGTGGGTAAATCTGCGGCGGAGCTGAGAGGTATTGTAGAAAAACTGACAACAACACCGACGCAACCCATCATCCGCCACAAGCACCAAATACTGCTTCTCTCTCGTGGGCCAATCAGGAGCGACAGTGCAGGCATGAGTCCGAAGGAAATTTTGGCGGGCATGATTCTTCGCTATACAAAGTGACAATCAACTGCGGCGGATGAGAGCGATTCGGCAACCTGCGAGTTAGTTCAAACCAAAGACGCATGACTTCAGCGGCAGCCAACATCCGAAACATCTAAGTGTGTAGAGATTGTGACAGACCGATACCGTCTCCGCACCATTCTAGACACAATCCCTAACCTTTGTATCGGGATGTTTGGGACATCAGCGGGCAACCTCTGTCTGGACGCCCAGCTCGCAGGCATAACCTCAAACGAAATCCCCATATCGGCTGAGCGACTAGCAGCCCAGTGGCCGGATGACTGTAAATCAGCCGGTTAATCAATCGGAATTCTTGACCGGCAGTACGGGTACCTGTCTTTTAATCACCGCTTCTCCCCGCAGTCCCCGAGCCGCTTCGCCCACAAGTTTCAAGTAATGATCTTTCGGCGTCTCCCGCAGCGAGAGGAACTTGACCCCTTCACCAACCGGTGGGTCGGGATCACATTTAAAAATAGCAGTCCCTTCATCGACCTCGTCGAACATTGCCACGTAGAGCATTTGGCATTTCGCCTGTGAGGCGCCGAATACCTGGGACCATAGAAAGTCTCCTCGACGACGCGGAATGAGATCCAACTCGCCGCCCTTGAGCTGATGCCAACTGAAGCCGGGAAATACGACGGGCATGAATGCAAGATTTCGGTCACGGCACCAACTGACATCCTGCTCCCAAACCTCAGCAGCATGATCAATCGCTTGACGAGGCGTTCGATAACGTCCGACAGACCAAGGACATATCACATCGGCGTCTTCAATCACCTTCCTCAATAGTGGATCGTTGGTGGCATCACGTTTACCTTCTCGCCACCACGAAGGGACACCAAGCATCACGGCGTTTCCGTCTTCCTTCAAATCATGAATCAGATCGGCGCAATCCGCGAGTGAATAGGAGCGATTGTCATTAAACCCAATGCCCCAAACCGCTACTAACGGCTTGGAATGGTGATGCAGGTATCCCGGATCTTGATCAATCTGACGTTCCGATCGTAACGCTCTCCAGTCCCGAAGGACCCTCCCGACCTGACCGCTGCGTAGACCACTCAGGTCATACATCACAGAAAAAACGCGACCATGTCGCTGGGATTCCTCTCGAACAAGATCCAAGACTTTGTCTTTGTGTCGCTGCAACCTTCCACCGTCAATTCCATTAGCAAATCGCTGCAGAAAAACCCCATCAATTCCATAAGCCTTCATCCATCGAAAATGCATCGCAACCACTTGGGGTGACGCACTGCTGTATACCTCAGCGATCCGACCATCGGAGTGCTTGAAGACTGTCGCATAGCGTTCCCCCGATGTCAGTTCGGTCAAGTCGGGCCAAAGATCCACCGACACATTGCCCGGCCCAACCTCCCGGTTTCCATTCTTGGCCCAATGGGTCCAACCGAGGTCCGCACCATCCCCCTCACAATTGAACCATCCTTGATATCCGCACATCACCTTTTGCTGAAGGGTTGATGCATCAACTGGCTGACTGATCTTTGGTAATACCTGAGACCACAGCCGTGGAATGATCAACCCGGTGAAAAAAAGTCCCAGCACTAACGGCTGTCTCAAATTCGCTAAAGCAACAATCACTCTCGACACCCTAATCCAATCGTTTGAAACGCAGAAGGAAACACAAATGCCCGATCCAGAAAAAAATAATGTAACTGGTCGGTTGCGGAAAACCGGTTATCCAGCAGCAGAGCACTAGGAAACAACGTGGGGCATTTCGTTGCTTCGAAACGCACCGATAAGCATTTCAAAGATTGCTCTCACAATGACTCCGCAACCGAGACCTTGCGAATTCAGCCAGTGACTGACAAGTGACCATTCATTGAATCGAAACCACACGCACCACTCCAAAGGCAAAAGTAATTCCACCACAACCGTGCCGCCTTGGGTGATGCCCTCAGCTTCCTGAATCTGAAATGGCCGATGACTTTGAATCCAACAAGGTTTCCAAGTGCAAGCATACCGAATCAGCTAATGCGTCGGGGTGATAACCGCCCTCCAAAAGGCTGACGACTCGTCCCTGGCAGTGAACCTGTGCGATGGACATGACAATTCGAGTCAGCTCAACAAAATCCTCACTCTCCAGGTCAAGCGACCCAACCGGGTCAAGACGGTGACTGTCGAATCCAGCGCTGATGATAATCAGCTCGGGCCTCATCTTTTTTGCTAAACGTTCTGACGCAAGGCGAAATGCATCCATCTGTTCAGCCCTACCCATCCCAAAATGAATTGGCACGTTCGCCGTGGTTCCTAGCCCGACACCAGTCCCCACTTCACTGGACTCTCCTGAACCGGGATAGAAAGGAAACCGATGCATGGATAGGAAGCCGACCGAAGGATCCTCCCAGAAAATTGCTTGTGTCCCATTCCCGTGGTGCACATCCCAGTCAAGAATCATCACGCGACTCAAACCCAATTTCTCAATCGCATGCTTAGCGGCAATCGCGGCATGATTGAAAAGACAAAATCCCATGGGCGCATCATGCAACGCATGGTGTCCGGGAGGTCGCATCAGACAAAAAGCATTCTGAGCTTCACCCTGTGTCACCCTGTCTACCGCATCCACTGCAGCACCTGATGCGAGGGAAGCCACCACATAAGAACGTGAACTGACAACGGTGTCAGCTTCAATGCGGCCTCCGCCAGCATTCACCTGACTCTTCAAATCGCCAAGATATTCCTCTGGATGCACGCGAACCAGATCCGCCTGATTGACAGAAGTCCATCGAGGACGCTGACAACGCTCCATCAAAGAGGATGTTGCCAATCGCTCCATCACACGCTTCAATCGCGTCGCATTCTCAGGGTGGGGTCCGGTGTCATGTTCCAGAAAAACAGGGTCATAATAAAAAAGTGTCAAAGAGATCTCCTCAAACATTTGCGGACCAATGGTTTGACCGTGCGGCCAAAATCAATGTCGAACCAACGGAACCAACAGAAAGAGTCAGCACCCTTACAAGTCGCTCCAGCACGATCACGGAGTGTTCGATGATTTTGATCCTTGAGAATCCAAAGATCTGGTTCATGAAACAGCGTTAGCTTTCAAGCGACTGTAACCACCCATCAACGAAAAGACTCACCACCAATCTCCTTTTTTCGTTTCTGTTGCGGTAATGAAGGTCCAGGTTGCTAATTCGTCCCTACTCAACCTGGGGTAAAAAAGGAAACAGTTGGCGAATCTCTTTGTCGCTGGGCTGACGCCCATATTCACATATTTCAAATACTTCGGCGAACTTAATCTCATTGGCAGCAGCCTCACCGTACCACTTGATGAGGGAGTTTTTGAAACGCCTCGCTTCACCACCTTGTCGATTCTCCCAACGTTCCTTCAACCACTGCAGTCGCAATTCAGGCTGGGAGGCAGGAGGGGCACGATCCATTTTCTCCTGACTTCCCAACGCGCCGCCTTCAAAAGTCTGGGAAACCAAAGCCATTAACGCCTCAACTTTCTGGTCAAAAACCGGACCAACATCCACCGCCACGTCTGCCTCAAAGGGATAGGGCTTCTGAAAGCGGTCACTCGAATAAAGAAACACGGGGTTGCTTTGAAGCGGTTCGACTGAGGGCAAGAAAAACGGGACCGTCACCATGTAGGCGGCGTCTTGGACAAGCACACCCACGTAACGGTGGTCCGGATGGTAGTCCCAAGGCCGATGAGAAATCACGATGTCAGCATTCCATTCTCGAATCAGCTTCGTGATCTTTTTTCGATTTTCCAGGGTTGGCATCAGCTCACCATCATGAATATCAAGAACCTCTGACTCAACGCCAAGGCGTTTTGCAACCTCAGCCGACTCGGCGATGCGACGTTTCGCTAGAGGTCCTCCCGCCATCGCCCAATGACCGATGTCGCCGTTGGTGACGGAGACTAACTTGACATGGTGCCCCAACTGGGCCCATAACGCGGCACTGCCACCGCTTTTGTATTCTGCATCGTCGGGATGGGCACCGAAACATATAATTCGCAGCTTGCCGTCATCAGCTTGGTCCTCTGCCCGGGCGACCAGACTGAACAATAAAACGGTCATCAAGAACAGTTTGAATCTCAACACGATAGAGCACTCCGGCAGGCGGAAAGGAGGTTGTGTTAACTCGGGCAAAAGACGCACCCGACCCGTTAGTCTAATGCCGCATGAGACTCAGCCGCAAACCTCTCGGCGATTTAGCAACATCTTCAAGTCTTCAAGAAGATACCAGAGGATGCACCAAGAATACGTCAACTTCCGCCGTTGCGCTGATCCGTCTGCTTCACCTGATTCAATTGGCAGCCTAAGATAAGCCCGGTTGTAACCACCAACACCCAGTTGGTGTCAACAAACACTCGTCATCTGTTTTCGCCTAAGTCTGACCCGTCCTGATGAATCACACCAGTATCCCTGAGACACTTCGTTTTGAGTCAGGCCAACTTCTTCTGATTGACCAAACTCGTCTACCCGATGAAGTTCTTCATCTCGCATGTTCAAGCGTTGATCAGGTGCACGATGCAATCTCTCGATTGGTCGTTCGCGGTGCTCCTGCGATCGGCATTGCCGCTGCCTATGGAGTTTGCCTGGCGGAATCAGGTTCACGAAAGTCTTACATCGCAGCAATGGACTTCCTTGCGACGAGTCGACCCACTGCGGTCAACCTTTTTTGGGCTCTACGTCGTATGCGAGAGACGCTGCTTCGCTGCGAATCCGATTTTGAATTGGCAGACGTGCTCATCAACGAGGCCAGAGCGATCCATGACGAAGATCGTGAGATGTGCCGTGATATTGGACTCGAAGGAGCGGCGGTCCTGAAGAACTGCAAACGTGTTCTGACTCACTGCAATGCAGGTGGCCTGGCCACTTCAATGAGAGGGACGGCGCTGGCGCCAATCTATCAATTGCATGAGAACCGTCACTCCATCGAAGTCTTTGCTGACGAAACCCGACCTCTTTTGCAAGGCGCAAGATTGACCGCTTGGGAGCTATCGCAGGCGGGGATTCCCGTGACGGTGCTCACCGACTCGATGTCGGGAAGTCTGATGCGTGGCGGTCAAATCGACGCGGTCATTGTGGGTGCGGATCGCATTGCGAATAACGGTGACGTTGCGAACAAAATTGGCACCTACCCGTTGTCGATCCTGGCTGATTATCACAATGTGCCGTTCTACGTTGCAGCACCGACAAGCACCTTTGACCCAGAATTACCAAACGGCGATGCTATTCCCATCGAAGAAAGAGCGAGGTCAGAAATTTCCCACGCCGGTAATCGATTAATGGTGCCACAAGAAGCAAGGGTGATGAACCCGGCATTCGATGTGACGCCAGCCAAATTAATCACCGGGATCATTACTGAGAAAGGTGTTTTGCAGTCACCAATCACCTCCATTCAATCAGATTTCCTATCAGTCAAATCTGAAAAGACGGACTGAACCGGCAAGCAGTGTGTTTTGATAGATCCGGAACCCACGCGTTTTCTCCTCCGTGATCAATCCAGTGCTGACGATCAAATCTCAACTCGGCAAACACTTGGCCCTCTCGCCGCCTTTCAACGACCGTACCCTGCCAAAGCTTGCTCACCCGAGACTCAAGTCACCCCGTGGCTCACCGTCAGGGTTCTCTCCCCTCCAACGCAAACCCGAGATGCTGCCGGCCTGAATCGCTTTTTTCAGTCCGGTTCATCTGATGGAGGAAAGCAAAGAGACGATGTATCGCATCACAAAAAAACTCTGCACGCAGGCAGTTTCGGGCACGCCCCGATACAGACAACTTCATCGTCCAAGACGAGAATCCACCGTCATCCTGATCCCCCGACTGAAATGCGAGCATTTTTCCTCAAATAAAAATCTCAGCCTTTGACCAAACTTGTCAAACCGCACCGCAATAGTGCTCGGGAAGTCGGGAGTCATGGGGATTTCTCCTATTCAGACGACTCTCGACGCCACGGCAACACGCAAACCAATGCGGAAGTTCGTGGTGATTTCCTCTCCTTCAACCTCATTCAGGGAAGTTCATCATGTTGGTATTGAGTCGAAAAGCGGGCGAGCAGTTAGTCATTGGCGACCAAATTGTGATCACGGTGCAACGAATTGCGGGCAATCGGATCACGCTAGGAATCGAGGCCCCCAGGGAGGTGCGAATACGACGCGGTGAACTCGACCAGCACCCGAGCGAGCAGGCGGGGCGTTGCAAACTGCCCGCTCCCGCAGCAGGTTCGGTCCCCTCGGAGCAAACAAATGTCGCCATCGCTAGCCAGCCACTTGCATGAAGGCCCCGATCGGGACCTCAGTCCTGAGGTAACCGTTAACAGTGAAGCCAGAATCCGCTTAAAAGTGGAAGCGATTACCTTGGCGGACATCATTTCGAGAAGCCAACTGGCATCATGGGATTCCGCCTTGTTTAAATATTGCAAATAATCTGTCGGCTGATGGAAATGGGTAACGCCCCTCTGGATTCACCAAGAGATTCTGTGCGACCGTGCTTGAGTTTCAGCACGGTCATCGTAAGATGCCGGGCTGAAAATGAGTCACCAATCCGAGATGCAACCCTTGCGAGAACTCTCTTGGCCGAACTGAATTTAGCAATCCGACTCAGCGCCCTACGACTGCCATTTCGTCGATCGTTGGAAATGGCGGCGAGCTTGGGCGCGTCATCGGTTGAAATTGATGCCAGAACCGAGATCCATCCGGCACAATTGTCCGATACTGGGCTTCGCCAGCTTCGAAAAATGCTGGACGATCTTGACCTGAAAGTCAGCAGTCTTCGTTTTCAGACGCGCCGGGGATACGACGTACTGGATGATCTTGACCGTCGTGTCGAGGCCACCAAAGAGACACTAAAACTTGCTTACCGTTTAGGGGCATCGGTTGTTGTCAATTCGATCGGTCAAACGCCTGAAGATGAAAGTGACCCCAGATGGATAACTCTACAACAAGTCATGGATGACCTTGGTCGCTACGGCGCCAAAGCAGGCGCCTTTCTGGCAGCCGAGACTGGGTCGGAGTCGGGAAGCGCGCTCGCCAAATTACTCAACAGCAACACCGAATCGTTCACCGCTGTTGCGTTCAACCCCGGTCAATTGATCATTAATCAACATTCAGCGTCAGAAGCAGTTGATGCCTTGCTGGACAGGATCCACGTCGTCTACGCAGTGGACGGCGTTCTGGACCTTGCTGCGGGCCGCGGTATCGCTGTTCCTTTGGGGCAGGGCTCTGCAGACTTCCCTGAATTCATTGGCAAACTTGAGAACATCCATTACGGAGGTCGGTTTGTCGTCGGGCGCGTCGGCTCGAACGCCGACGAGGTAAACCAAGCGATTCGCTACCTGCGAGAACTTTGAAACAATGTTCGCTTCTCGCGAAAGCTCGATGCTGACTTCTTTCTCGATCCAAAGTTTGTTTCACGTAGCCTGCTGAACTGCCGAGCCTGGAAGAAGCTTCATCGATTAATGACGGACCGATAACAATAGCGAGCCATCACGCGAAAGATGTCAATTCTCTAGGATGAAGATTCGGACGTACCCAACTGAGCAAGAACCTGCAGAACACCATTGAGGTGAGCCAAGCGAGGTCCAAAGCGGTCAACAAACTCATTCATCATGAAATCTCCCTCAAGGAGATACTCTTCGCTATCAGCAATTTCGTCAGTCATCGAATCAAGAAATTCTGTTTGAACACGACTCAATGTTTCAGCGGCTCGGCGACAGGATCGAGATAACTCGGGATTGGCGTTTTTCCACTGCTGCAGTTCGTTGGCTCGCTGCTTGCTCGCAGACACCTGCTGGTGCAGCAATTCTTCGAGAATTAGGTTCTGTTGCTTCTGACCTTCTACCAAACGACCAAGCAATTCGCTGACACTCGCCTCGGTGGAAGCTTTTTCCGAATTCGCATCTGCTGATACATCGATTCGGAACATCGGTGAAACGGGCTCGTGTTCGTACGACATCCTGTTGATTCCAATTATTTTTCTGTCGATCAAAAGTCGGCGTGTTGTCCCGAAGCCTTTCAGGACCTCAATCGCGAAGACCGAGTATAACTCGATGCATAGATGGTTGTGCACAAAATGCGGTTTGTAACCGTTTTTTATCGCTGACTGCAATAAAATGCCGCACAATCGTGAAGTTTTGACTTGCTTTCCTCGTTCCAACAATTATCCGGCTGACCGTTAAAGTTAACACAGACCGACTGCCGAAAGACTCTGCTGCGGTGCATGTTCAAAAAAGCTATTTCTGCTCGGGAAACGTCAGTTTCACGACGTAACGCTCCCACGGGCATCCCTGCCACCCGACTCGGGTCCTACCCAAGCTCAGTAATCTTTTCGATCCATTTTCAGATGACTGCTATTTTATGGCAAAAGCAGCTGCTGCAACCATTGGTTATTTCACCGTGGTGGAAGACGACAATACCGGCTGGACGGGAGGCCTATTGCTTCTCAACCAAGCCGGCAGGCCTCTGGAGTTCCAATGCACCTTGCCGGTACGTCCAACTCGGGCTCATGAGATCCTGTTCGGGGTAACCCTTCGAGAACATCTCATCAATCAGGTGATTGGAGAACTCCTGCTGAGCAAGTGTCGAAACGACATCTCGATGCTTTGTTGCGATCTACCAGAATCGGTTGCGTTAGGCAGAGTCTGTAAGTTTCCCGTTGTCTTCCTCGAGGACGGCGAAACCAAAACGAAACAGACAGACCCTTTTGCTGAACTGTCGGATGACGGACTGGAAGAGAGAACGAGCCATGGGCGATCGGCCACGCACGCTCAACCCCAACAAAATCCGCTCTCGAAAATCAATACACCGGGCATCCCGCAGCGACGAGATCCGGCAACCGCGCCCCATACGCCATCCCAAACAATGGAGCTTTCTGGCGCAAAGATCCGGTTCGCATCCAGAGACCTGACCCGCGTGCAGGAAGTCGCCAGCAAATTATCCGATTTGCCCGATGGCGCTGAGCCATTCGAACGTATTCGAGAAGCAATTAAGGAGGCGCAATCGCAGATCGCTCGGGCGCCCGCTAATCGGCCCGCCTCTGCTGCATGATCACGTCACGATTTCGCACCTTGGTCTTACGATGCGAAATTAGATAGTTGCGAGTGATGGTCCCTTCAGTTTGTCCGCGGCTAGCACCAACGCGAATAAATACCAAACCAATGATCCATTGGGCCAAACGGTGCGAGGCAGTATCGAGATTTGCACACCAGTCCAACCTGACATGGCCAATGACCTCATGCACACCAACTCTCCTTCCTGAATGACGGACGATTCGCGGTAAAGCCATCGGAAATCCACGACCTAGGCTGAATCAGCAACGCAGACACAAAGCGATTGGGCAAGCACTATGTTTAACGCCAACTCAGGCTGGAACCGCCAACAGCGCGGCAACGGGTCCACATTAAAGGCTGAGATGAATCAAGAGATCAGTGGTGCGCTCGATCTCAGAGGCGAAATAACCGAACCGGTTAAGATTGAGACATTGCAGGCTAAATCGCTGCCAATTCGCCTGTCGGTGATCAAGGCATCAACCAGTGGTTTTCTGTTTCCGGAATCAAAACAAACGTTACCACCAAAGGTACCCAACACGCGCGATACGTCCGAGAAAAAACCAAGGCCTAAAACAGCAAAACGTCACCGCATTCATCCACCCAAGGATGTCGTCAAACTGCAGGATCGACTGTACTACCTTCTGCAACCTCCGCTCGACCTGCTGGTTGGTAGTGGTCAATTAAATTTTCCTTTTGAACCATTCCCCTATCAGCTTGATGGAATCGCATTCCTGTTCCCTCGATATGCTGCCGTCCTGGCGGATGAAATGGGTCTTGGCAAAACCATGCAGGCGATCAGCACAATCCGCTTATTACTCTGTAGTGGTGAAGTCCGCAGCGTTTTGCTTGTCTGCCCAAAACCGCTGGTCACCAACTGGCTTCGCGAATTCAGCGTCTGGGCTCCAGAAATCCCCATCACCGCCATCGAGGGAAACGCAGCGAAGCGAGAATTCCAGTGGCGTTCTACGGAAATCCCGGTGAAAGTTGCTAATTACGAATTACTCATGCGAGATAAGGAAACCGTCCTCGACAGTGGGCTTCATTTTGATCTTGTCACGTTGGACGAGGCTCAAAGAATCAAAAACCGAAACAGCACCACCAGCGAGATTATCAGGGCAATCCCCAGGACACGTTCCTGGGCCTTAACTGGAACTCCCGTTGAGAATTCACCCGATGACCTCGTCGGGATCTTCGACTACTTATCACCCGGCTATCTCAAAATTGGCATGCCAATGGCAGAAATGGCCAATGCCTCCAAGGACTACATCATTCGTCGTACCAAAGACATGGTGATGAATGACATGCCGCCCAAGTTGTATCGAGATGCCGAGCTTGATTTAACGGCAGAGCAATGGGCCACGTACCAGTCTGCCGAAAGCGAGGGAGTGATTCAACTCGAGGAACTCGATCAAGAACTGACCATTCAGCATGTCTTTGAACTTGTCCTGCGACTAAAACAAATCTGCAACTTTGACCCCGTCACCGGTTCAAGTGTCAAACTTGAACGCCTCGTTGCAGATATGGAAGAAGTTGCCGCGAGCGGGAAAAAAGCAATTGTATTCAGTCAATGGGTGCACAGCATCAGCAAGATGAAACCGGCCCTGGAACGATTTGGACCGCTGGAATACCACGGCAAAATACCGCATAAGAAAAGAGATTCTGTTATTGATCGGTTCAAGAACGATCCTGATTGCAGCGTCATTCTGATGAGCTACGGCGCCGGCAGTGTTGGGCTAAATTTACAGTTTTGCGAATATGTCTTTTTGTTCGATCGCTGGTGGAATCCGGCCATTGAAGATCAAGCCATTAACCGTGCTCACCGTATTGGTGCCAAAGGTGCGGTCACCGTAACACGCATGTTGGCAATGAATACAATCGAGCAGAGAATCGCCACCGTCTTGGATCAAAAGCGAGAAATGTTCGATATGCTGTTCTCGGACCAAGACGGTCCAGCATCCGGCGGCGGATTAACTCGTGACGAAATCTTTGGACTCTTTGACCTTCGGGCACCATGCGGGAAAAAAGTAGCCTGAGAGACCACTTAGCTGCGTTTCCATAACGGCTGCGAGACGAAATCAGTGAAGCGTTCACGGCGGATTTGCCGTTGATCGTGAGCCCTGATCAACCGCGGGCTAAACGAGCTAAACCGCAGACTAGACGCTCTCAACCGCGGGCTAAACGAGCTCAACCGCAGACGAGACGGGTTCAACCGTGACTCGGTCCTAAGTTGCGTCGTGCAATCTCATTCAGGCTGCCAACTGTCATCAATCAACGCTCTTCCCTTCCGGGCCGCGCTGATCGGGAGCTTGGAAAACGCAATAGCCTGCACGACGTTGCGCTACGACCAGCTGGAACTTCAAAACCGAGAAAGAAGTAAAAAGCACCGCTGCCATGGGAGGGTGGAGTGCAGCGGTGCTTCTACTATCAATTCGCTCTTCCTCGTCTCACCAAGACCGTAGCAGCCACAGAGCCGATGATCATGAACCACTCGTCTTTTGATCGAACCTGCAAGGCGTGCATGAAACATGCAGATAGCGTTACCGATAGAGGCTTCGGATGAGTTAGCTAGTGCTGAAGAACCAGTCCCCGATGTGTCAGCGTTCTATCGTCCTCACACCCTCTTCCAACACCTTGGTGATCTCAACTGCTAAATCATTTCGATCTGGTGTAGACGGGAATGTAAATCACGGGCCGAGAGTAACGAGACCTCATCATCGGCACCGCATTCCAACTAGGTCGCAGTGGGCTGTAACCAAGTCGGAGCTGTTGCTGCAAACGAATCGCACGCTGTCGAGCTTGCTCGGCTGCGCGTTGCATTCGCAATTCCCGCAAACGAACACGCGCGAGTTCAGACTCCTTGATAACCGCCTCCACATCGCTTGGAGAGGCTTCTGTGACTGAATCCAGGTACAACTGCTGTGGGTTTCCTGGAAGATTCTCTTTTTGCAAAAAGGATCCCTTCAACTGCTTCGGAGTTTCAACATTCTGCTCAACCGACTCTGCTGATGCATGAAGAGCCTCAACAATTTCTGACAATTCCTCCGAGGGTCCAGATTCAACCGCGTCGGTTTCAACCGTTACCGGTGGCGACTCATTTCGACCTTTATCCAGAGAGGATGACGGCTCGGAATTGATCGTCGTCTCTGACTGCTTCACATTCTGTGTTGGAACCTCTGCCTGAACCTCTGCCTGAAGCTCTGCCTGAACCTCTGCCTGAACCTCGCCAAGACGACGATCAGCCGATTCAGCCGGCGACACGTTGCTGCTGTCCAAAAGGATTGGTGCCGCTTTCAAGGCAATTCCCTGATCGGCCTCTGAGGTGTCCGCTGCGAGACCGTTATCAGCAAGGGTGACGTCGCTGTTAACAACGACGCTGGTCACGATGGAGTCCTTGCCAATCGTGCTTTGACTCGGGAGTTGTGCGGTGATGTTGTCCGTTGATTGCTGAGCAACCAACCGGTCGGAAAGGATCAAAAAACTCAATCCGAACAGAACGGCAAAAAACCAATCATTCAACAATGGATGTATTTTCATCGTGCAATCGGAGATGCGAGTGGAAAAGAAATCGCCCAACGGCCGGAGCGTCTGAACGGGCAAGACGCCGAGAAAACGATGTCACGATCAGGGAAGTCATGAACGAGTAACAGTAGATCGGGACGCTAAAAGGGATCGGACGACTAATCCGCAAACTCGACGTTGATCGGAAAACCTTGCTTTTTTATTAGGGTTTAACGGTACGAAGAGGGGGATTATTTCGATCGCTCGCTCCATCTGCCCTAATTTTAAGTAGCCTGAGAAGTTCGATCCCTCCAATGGGTTCGCCAATGAGTCATTTATAGATTAGGCTTATGCTCCTCTCGAGAGAATTGTCGTTTTCGATCTCAACGGAATGGCTTTCCTTCTCGATATGAAGGAATTCCACAGGCGTTCTGATTCGTATCAACGCCTCAATCGATCAAATTTGAAACGTTTCCATACCCACTTCGATGGAGTGCACTCCCAATGAAGACTTACCTTACTAGCCTCGTGGCTATCGCAGCTTTGGCCCTTGTTACCGTGATTTCCGGTTGCGCCCCAGCAGCTCCAACCGTGGATGACCTAAACCTGGACACCTCAACAGGCTCGGACGATGGAGGAGCCACTGACGCTAGCTCCAACGTCACCGCAACTGCGGAAACCCCAGCTGTCGAAACCCCAGCTGAAGAAACCCCAGCTGAAGAAACCCCAGCCGAAGAAGCTCCAGCCGAAGAAGCTCCAGCTGAAGAAGCTCCTGCTGAAGAAGCCGCAGCTGAAGAAGCTCCCGCCGAAGAAGCCGCAGCTGAAGAAGCTCCTGCTGAAGAAGCCGCAGCTGAACCATCTGCTGAGTAAATCGGAGAACAATCGATTCACTTCGATTAAGGCGGACATCTCTACGGTGTCCGCCTTTTTTTGTGTCCTTGGTGATTTCATCCACCACTCGCGGTCCAGTCGCAAGGGAAACCTTGTGCCTGAATCTCTCTTGTGGGCCTCGGACACCATGCCACCACAGCGAGATTCGACCTTTCCGCGTCGAGTAACACCCGGTCTTCCCGCGTCGAGTAACACCCGGTGTCGTTCGCGCCAGAATCGATTGCTCGGCTGCAACGACAACTGAACTAACATTGGATTGATCGCACTTCCTGATCGAGCGGGATGACACCTCGATGACTTCAACACGAGCCAAAAAAGCGAAAGCTTTTCTACAAGCAATCCTCAATGAGTCCGGTGATGCACCTAAATCTCTGCGTGATTCATTTCATCACCTCCCGCCCACAACGCGAAACGAAACAACGGGCTATGCAAATGATGAAACGCTGAGTCTTCAACCGAGCATAAGCATTCAGCCAGCGGAATGGATTGTCAGCCTAGCATCAAAATATTGAAAAGTAACGGAAAGGCCAAGCAAGATAATTGGGAAGTTGCTTTGAAACAGATAGGGCACTTGCTTCAGAAACGCGAACAAGTTTTAGTTCAAACGCTAATGCATCTCACTAATCCGAGGTCGTTACACAAAAAAAGCCTTGGGACCAAACGGTTCCCGAAGGCTTGATTTCTTGTTCATGGCAGAAATAACGCAGCAATCACCAGTTGCAGGTTCTAAGCTACCGGCTCTTGCATGAATTTAGTTTCAGCTGCGATGTCGCTACCGTCCGGAGTTGCATCGTTATCGATGTCGAACCAGTCTTCTTTGAATTCCATATACCCGCCCTCACCTTTTGCTGCGCGTTTCAGAGCGACATTGGTACCTAGGGCGATGACGGCATCGCCCATTGCCACCTCGGGGTAGCAACGTGGGTGATTTTCTGGGTCGGGGTTTCGGATGCAGTAGGCCCAGTGCTCAATTTCCTCGCGGTAACCACGCGAAACTGGACCTGAATCTGCCGCTTGGGCGACGGGCGCGGCGTAATCACCACTGGCACTGGTGTCCAAGGCGTACCCACCAGCCTGCTTGGAGACGCCAACCTTGCTGCTGGTGTCGCTGTTTCGGTACAGAAGAACATCCGTTTCCTTGTCCAGAATCAGAGTTCCCTTGGATCCCAAAACCACTTCACCCCAACCTCCAAATCCGTTGCCGTTGATCGACGAGTAAGTGACGACCACTTTCTTGTTTGGATCCGAATCATAGCCCGCAAGCGGCTCAACCCGATCCATTTTTTTGGTTTGGTCATTCCGAACGCTCTTGGGATAGTTTTCGACTCGGTCATAGTAGCCAACGTCAAACGTCTTAGAGTATTCCGGCCCAGGGAACTCAAACATGCAGTAAACATGATCACCCGCGTCACGGTCGACCGGCATCATGTGTCGACCACCCACCGCGTGAACGCTCAGTGGGTGAACTTTCTTTCCATCATCTCTCAGGGAGCTGAGAAAAATGCTTACCGCGTCAAGTTGATGGGAACCGAGTTCGGCCATCAGCCCGGCACCGGTTCGATTAAACAACCGCCAGCGATGCAATTCATCCATCGCCGTAAACATTTTGTCGCCGACCGAAAAATCACGGTAACCAAAGTCCTTGGGGTCAATCTCTTTGTCGGCATCCCAAGCTCTGAAAAGGGCCAGTTCTTCCTGAAGACGCACGATATCATCCGGATTGGATGCCGACTTCAAGGCGTTCTCGCGGTAGCGAATATCACCGGCAATACGGTCGTAAATTTTTCCGGATGCATCTTTTTCACCGCCCGGGATGGGCATTTTCCAACTATCGCCACCGGGCAGATTACCACGATGCCATTGAGCTCGAATGTGATGCAACTGCCCGAGCAATCCCCAGCGAATCAGGTTGACTGCGTTGGCATACTTCACGTTGTAGTGGCGTTGGTGACCCGTTGCGAGATGAATGGGGTTACCACGGGTGTCACGCATCGATGCCGCCATGCGTGACATGACCTTGCACTGTGCCACGTTGTGAGCCATCAGCTTCTCGGTCAAAACATGCAAGCCCTTCTGCATCGCTTGTGCTGCAACCGAGGCGTGCAACCAGAGCGGTAATGCAATGATGACGGCTTCGATGTCAGGGTCTTCAAGACAGGCCATGACTCCACCATTGGAAGAATCATAAACCTTGACGTTTCGCCTCGCTTCCGCTTCGTCTTTGTATCCAGCAACGCGGATCAAGCCAGGGCGGCGGCCGAGAGCGGATGAACTCGACCAATCGCCGTGAAAAGCCCGGTGTTGGCCAAACGGGCGAATGTCACAGATCGCCTTGACGTCGACGTATTCAGGGTTACATCCCCCAATTAGCACGTTACCTTCATCACCGGTTCCGATGACGGCAACTCGAACGGGGTCCGCAACCTTGCCGTATCCAAAGTACATGGCGCCAAGTCCGGCCCCACTCACTGCCCCGGCTGACACGACCCCTCGAAGGAAATCTCGCCGGTTGACATCGTAAAAACTGCCGACAGCAGAGTAATAGTTATGTTTTCCCACTTCCCGCTGATCGCTGGATAATTTGTCGACCATGATTTTGTCCCGTCTCTAAGTAAAGTGTTCTGGAATGATAGGATTCGGCAAATCAATGCCTAGGACTTGACGCGTTCATCGCCCCAAACACGTCGAATGAGCAGTTGAATAAAGTAATCGATGCCCGCGAAACGCCCAGCGGCGGTCCCGGCAATCACCAGACAGGCCATCGCTTCGATTAACTGATAGTAGGTCGAACCGGGCCCCGAGGCGGGTGGAAGTTGACTCAAGAAGACTGAACCGAGAAAACCGGCTGCAGCCAACGCCGCGACGGGTGTGAAAAATCCAAACATCAGGCAAAGTCCGATTGCGATGTCAAAGTAGGGAACGATGAGATCGATCTGGCTCGTATCAATGTCAGCCGTTCTAGGCTTGATCATCCGCAGATATCCGGCGGCTTGACGCTGCTCTTTCGTGGCAATTCCGTTCTGATCCACTTCGTAATTATCCCATATTTTGTCGATGGCTCCGAGCGCCCCAGCACCTTTGCTCTGCCAATCACGAATCAGGGTCGCTCGTTGGCCGCCCAGACTTCCGACCCCCGCAGGAATGTCCTTGACCGAGGAGTTAACCGTTACTCCCTTCATCCAATCGCGTCCCTTCTCGAATTCTTCGAGATCGGAGGCATTCTCTGCGATCGCCCATTCATAAAGCTCAATGGCTTTCGCGTAATTTTTTTGTGCCTCAGCTTTCTGTGGTCCCGAAAAACCGTAATGGGACCCTGCTTGCTCTCGAAAGCTTGCAAATTGAACCATGATCTGTTTTTGGCTCAGACGATAACTCCCGTCCCAATCCCAGACCATCTCTCGGTACTGCTCAGCGAATGGGCCCTTCGCATTGGCAAAAAACGGTTTGGCTGTCCAACTGCCAGACTCCCGTTTCTCGGTGCCTTCCGTGTAGAAATGAATTCCTATCGTCATGCGAAGCAACACCAACATGGTTGCACCGATGATTCCAAGAAGTCGAGGGGAAAAGCCCCACCCAACACAAAGTCGAACTGGAGTCAAAAGCAGCTTAAGCACAGAATTTACATCCCGGAATCTGCGAAAGGTTCAGGCCAAATGAAACCCCGTCTCTGCAACGGTATCAATGGCGATAATTCAGCCTGTAGTTTACACGAATTATTACAGATTACGCCACTGCGTCATATAAGTTCGCCGAAGTTGATTTTCTGACTCGGCCATCCCCCCCGCCAAATTCTCAGCCTGAAACATCTTTTGCGGCAATAGAACGCTGAAATACCCCCGATCTGCCGAGGCGAAAGATGATTCAACCAGAAAGATTGAGGCAACATCAGCCTGGTTCAACCAAGAGCCCAGTCATTGCTCAAGTCAATCTAAGTTCGTTGAATCTCCCCGCGAAAACAGGAATCTGCTCTGAGCTTCGATTTCCAGCCTGATCACGGTCGAATGATCGCCCTGCCGTCCGCTTGATACCATCGGGACAGATCGAATCATTGACAACAGATAATTGAAACACCTTGGCCAAGCGTGATTGAAAGAGAATTGGAAAACGGGAAACGACTTCTCTTGGTCCCGTGCCTGTAATTTGCGGTGCTAATCAACTCATTCGGCAGGTCGCCACGGTTGTTCCCCCACTTTAAAAATCGCCAGCCGGAGCGTCTTCCATCGCGTGACAGTCCTGACAGCGACGAAAAAGATGGCATCCCAATGACAAAAGCACACGTTTCACGGGGAATTCTGGAAGTCATTTTGTCGGCTGCCTAAAACCCACCGGTCACCCGAGTTAATTGGCCCGGTATTTTACTTGGCCCGGTATTTTACTTGGCCCGGTATTTTACTTGGCCCGGTACTTTACTTGGCCCGGTATTGTCCAGTCATCGCATCGCAAGGTCAGAGTGAAATCACATAAGAAATCGACGATTGGCATCAATGGCAGTGGAGACGGTTCCCGATCGGTAATCGAGAAGCATAAAGAGTTAACTTACCGCTTGGCATGAACCTTCAAAAAATCTTTTTCTGATGAAGAAAACATTGGAAATCAAGTCCTTCATCATGCTTTGCGGCCCTGACGTCCTCGCATGCTGTGCAAGAAGCGGTAAATTAGATCCAAAGGCAGACGCGTTAGAGATCTTTCACGTGCAAATCGCCTTGGCTTCGCGAGAGAAGAAGTCAACGCCCTGATCAAACGTGGTAACGTTCATATCACTCCTCAAGATGCAACAAACCTTTAAAGAGAATAAATTGAAGACAGTTTCCTGCCTTATTTTTATCTCAAGGATGCTGGCCCCACTGTCTCGCAATTACTCCGCATGAACAACAACCTTCGTTGCGTTTTACAACAACGAAGGTGTTTGAACTGCGAAAAGGAAGGAATCTTTTCATGAGCCAAATCATCACCCCGACTGACACGAATTCAATCATCACGCCGCGGCCCTTCACACACCTCCATTGTCACAGCCATTACAGCTTGCTTGATGGAGCTGGTGATATTGGCAAGCTGATTCAAAGATGTGTGGATCATGGTATGAACTCGCTCGCCTTGACGGACCATGGCAACCTGCACGGCGCCTTGGAATTTTATCGAAAGGCAAAAGGCGCCGGGATCAACCCGATCATTGGATACGAGGCTTACATTGCTCCGGGGAGCCGTTTTGACAAAGGTGGAGCGTCGAGCAGTAAAGCGGCAAGCTACCACCTAACGCTCTTGGCGAAGAATCGCACCGGCTTCAAGAACCTCGTCAAACTCGCCAGCGCGGCGTCGCTGGAAGGGTTCTATTTCAAGCCCCGAATCGATAAGGAGATCCTTGAAAAATACAGCGAAGGGATCATTTGCCTTTCGGGATGTGTCAGCAGTGAATTTAGTCGAGCGGTAATCAAAGGAATTGATACAGCAGAGGTAGAACGGGAGGCTCGGGAAATTGCTGGCTGGTTTCACGGTGTCTTTCAGGACCGTTACTTCATTGAAGTGATGAACAATGATGTTGAAATTCAGAAGCTGCAATTGGAAAATGCTGTGGAGATGGCCAAGCGGATGGGTCTGCCGTTGGTTGCTACCAGTGACACGCATTATGTCGATCCCACCGATGCCGAAGCACAAGACATCATGCTGTGCATCAACACGGGGCGATTTCGCACTGATACATCCCGAATGAAGATGGAAAACGATCAGTTTTTCCTCCGCAGTCCAGAGCAGATGTACGAGAAATTCCCGGGACTTGAGCATGCAGTTGCCAGAAGCCAGGAAATTGCAGACAGCGTCGATATCGATCTGGAACTCGGCAAACACTTCTTTCCAAATTTTGAATGCCCCGATCAGAAAACACCGATTGAGTATTTGCGAGAACTTTGCCTCAAAGGCTTGGAAGAACGCTATGAGGATGAACCCGATCGAATCGTCGACGGACAATTCAGCGAGGAAGTTCTTGCACGACTTGATCGTGAACTTGGAGTCATTGAGAAACTGGGCTTCCCCACCTACTTTCTCATTGTCTGGGATTTTGTTCTCCACGCCCGCAGCAAAGGTATCTCTGCCACGGCCCGTGGCAGTGGTGTTGGAGCATTGGTCTGTTACGCGCTCTACCTTTCGCACGTTTGCCCACTCCGCTACGACCTTCTCTTTGAACGATTTCTTGATGAAAGTCGCACCGAGCCGCCAGATATCGACATTGATTTCGAAAAGGAACGGCGTGGCGAGGTGATTGACTATGTCAAGGAGCGATACGGAAATGAGATGGTCTGCCAGATCGGAACGTTTGGCACGCTGGCGGCCCGTGCGGCGATCAAAGACACCGGAAGGGCCTTGGGGGTTCCGCTGGTTCGGGTTAACCAAATCACCGAAATGGTGCCCGATGAGCTGAAGATCACCATCAACAAAGCTTTGGAGAAAAGTGGCGAATTGAAGATGACCTACGAGGGCGACCCCGAGGTCAGAGAGTTACTTGATTTGGCAATGAAGATTGAGGGGCTTGCTCGAAACGTTGGCACGCATGCGGCAGCGGTTGTCATTGCTGACAAGCCGCTGACCGAGTACGTTCCGCTCACTCGGGTTCCCGGCAAACAGGATGTCATCACTCAGTGGTCAATGGGTGATGTCGAGGAAGCAGGACTTCTCAAGATGGACTTCTTGGGGTTGCGCAACCTGACCATCCTGAGTCGAACAGTTCAGTTGATCCAACAGACCACCGGTAAAGCGATCGACCCGCTGAAGTTCCCGCTGGATGACAAGCAAGCCTACGCGCTGCTGCAACGCGGTGAAACAAAGGGAGTCTTTCAACTTGAATCGGGGGGGATTCGTGACCTGCTTCAGAGAATGAAGCCCGACCACTTCACCGACATCATCGCCACGGCCGCTCTCTATCGCCCCGGCCCCCTCGAGGGCGGAATGGTTGACGATTACGTCAACATCAAACACGGTCGGCAAGAGCCTGAATACAAACATCCCGTGCTCAAGGAAATCCTGGAGGAGACACACTCCATCATGGTTTACCAAGAGCAAGTGATGCGAATCCTGAATCGTCTCGGGAAAATCCCACTTGCCAATGCGTACACCTGCATCAAAGCAATCAGCAAGAAGAAGGAAGCGCTCATTGCCCAGAACCACGACGCCTTCATCGTGGGCAGCGTCGAAAATGGACTTGCTGAAAAAGACTCGGAAGATATCTGGAACTTGATCGTCAAATTCGCCGGGTATGGATTCAATAAAAGCCACAGCACGGCTTACGCGCTAGTTGCCTACCAAACCGCTTATCTCAAAGCACACTATCCGGTCGAATTCATGGCCGCCTTGCTCTCGAGTGATATCTCCGGCCGCAACTTCAAACGCAAAGATGCGCTTGTTGAACACATGGAAGATTGTGACCGGATGACCATCGAAATCATTCCCCCTGACGTTAACCAAAGCGCAGCCGATTTTTCCGTTGTCGACGGCAAGATTCACTTTGCACTCTCGGCAATCAAAGGTTGTGGTGGGTCGACTTCAATCTCGATTGAGCAAGAACGAAAGAAGAATGGGCCATTCCGTGATATCTTCGAATTCTGCGAGCGAGTGGACACGGCCTCGTGCAATAAAAGTTCAATTGAGACCCTGATCAAAGCCGGTGCCATGGACTCCTTGATGGCGAATCGCCATCAACTGACTTCCGTGATTGAACGCGCGGTGCAAGCTGGGGCGGCTATCCAAGCAGATAAAAAAAGTGGGCAAGCAAGTCTCTTTGGCGCTTTCGAAGATGATTCTGACTCGTCCTCCAACAGTAACTCAGCTTCGCCGCTACCGGAAATGGAAGAATGGCCAGATCGGGAAAAACTAGTTGCCGAAAAAGAAGTGCTGGGTTTTTACTTGGACAGTCATCCGCTTTCTGAGTTCGAAACCAAACTTTCTACCTTCCGCACACACACCTCGGATCGACTCTCTGACATTAAGGATCGGGGTGAAGTCACTCTGGGTGGAATGATCAGCTCGATCAAATATAGCCATACCAAGAATGCTAAAGCTGGCGCTCCCACCAAATATGCAAACTTTGATCTTGAAGACATGCAGGGTTCGATTCGGTGCATTGTCTGGCCCAAAAGCTACGTTGACTGCGGTGAACGTATTGCCGCTGATGCAATTGTTCTCGCGAAAGGTAAGATCGACCGACGTGGTGGCGGTGATGAAGCCAACCTGATTATTGATGAGCTGATCCCGCTGGATGAACTCGATACCCGTTACACCCATGGAATGCGGGTCAAGCTAAGTGAGCGAAAGCATGACATCCAGACGCTGACGCGGTTGCGTGAGATCCTTCGAGGATATCCAGGAAAACAGGAAATGCTCTTCAGCTTGGAAATGTCTGAGGGAGAAACCGTTCATATGAAAAGCGAGAAATATCGGGTGAAAATCACCGGGGAACTACGAGAACGTGTCGACGACCTTTTGGGCGAGGGCCACTACAAACTGATGATGAGTCGCCCCAATCGCTGAAACATCCAATCCGTTCCGCTGGTTCCCTGGGGGCCAGGAATGACATCCACTGCCACCTTGTAAGCGTGCCTGTTTGTAGACCAAATTCATCTGGTGCCCTGATGAATTCACCGCACCCTATTCACCGCACCCTATTCATCGCACTAGTTCATTACGCTAGGTTCGTGAACCTGACACTGAATTACACGGTTCGTGATCCACTCTGCCCGTAAGTGCGCCACTCTTTCAATCAGGGCGTTTGCAGGTCGACACATCTAACAAATCGAGAGACTTCCGGCGCCCAGGCTTCGGTGACCATGAGTGGGCGTTCAGGCGGCCGCATTGTGAATGCAGTGTAAAAGTGATCGTTCGGAGTCTCAGAAAATGGTGACTCAAAAAAACGGCCTTCCGTGACTCTTCTGAAAGCTGGAATTGCCACCCTGACAGCAATTAGCCAGTAAAATACTTGCCAACGTTCAGGCGGTTCGCTGATCTCAGTTTCACTTGATAAAATTGCGACTCTGAAGCATTTCCATCACAGCCTCAGCACACTGTTCAATCGAGGAATCCGAGGCATCCAAAACCAAATCTGGATTTTCGGGAGCTTCATAATCAGCGGTGACACCAGGGAAGTTTTGATACTCACCTGAGTCCGCTTTCTCATAATGCCCTTTTGTGTCTCGTGTTCGACATACTTCAAGCGGTGTTGCCACGTGCACGACGATAAATCGCTCAGCACCAATCAACTTGGCTACCTTTTGCCTGATGTCCTCAGCGGGCGCAACGAAGGATGCAAGGCAGATCAACCCGGCGTCATTCAGTGAATGAGCCAAGTGGCCGCTTCGCCGCAGGTTCTCGCTTCGATCATCCGCGGTGTAACCGAGATCCAAACTCAGACCACGCCGAACCGAGTCGCCATCAATCATGGCGACTGCTCGACCCTGTTCGAAGAGTTTACGTTCAACGGCATGACCGATCACCGTTTTACCACTGCCGGTTAATCCGGTCAGCAAAACCGTCACTGGGCGTTGGCCAAAGCGGGCAGCTCGCTCTTCAGACGACACGGCAGATATATTGGATTTTTCATCCCCAGCCTCTGCCTCATCATCCCAAACCGATTTTGTTGACCCTTCGCCTGTTTGGTCGAGGATCATGCCGGCAGCCACCGTCGCGTTGGTGATTCGATCGACAATGATAAAAGCGCCGGTATTTCGATTCTTTCGATAAGCATCAAAGTGAATTGGCGAGGTTAATGAAATACTGACGCGACCAATTTCATTCAATTCGAGTTGGGGTGCCGGACTGCGATGCAACGTATTGACATCCACTCGGTACTTGAGCGAGTCAATGGTTCCGGGCATGGTTTGACTGGTGTGCTTGAACAAATAGGTTTTCCCAGGAACCATTGCATCGGGATTCATCCAAACCAACATCGCCTCTATCCGATCACGACTGTTGGGCAAGTTACCGGGACGCACCATCATGTCGCCGCGACTTGCATCAATCTCGTCTTCCAGAGTCACCGTTACTGACAGCGGCGTGAAGGCTTCTTCCATCGGGCCATCAAAAGTCACAATTTCTTTCACGCGAGACTTCTGACGGCTCGGCAAGACCATGATTTCCTCACCCTTTCGAATGATCCCCGAGGCGATGGTGCCACAGAAACCTCGAAAGTCGAGATTGGGTCGATTCACAAGCTGCACTGGCATCCTGAAGTCTTGTAAGTTCCTGTCACTCCCGATGTAGACCGACTCCAGAAAATTCATCAAAGTGCTTCCGGTGTACCAAGGCGATCGCTCGCTGCGATCCACCACGTTGTCGCCATCAAGTGCCGAGATCGGAATGAAATGCAAATCAGGTAAATCCAACCGCGCCGCGAACGAACGATATTCGTCGCAGATCTCATTGAATCGATCCTCGCTAAAATCAACCAGATCCATTTTATTCACTGCGACAACGACGTGTCGTATACCCAGTAATGACACAATGAAACTGTGGCGTCTCGTTTGAGTCAGCACGCCGTGACGAGCATCGATCAAGATGACGGCCAGATCCGCCGTGCTCGCACCGGTGGCCATATTACGAGTGTATTGCTCGTGCCCCGGCGTGTCCGCGATGATGAATTTACGCTTGGCCGTACTGAAGTATCGATACGCAACATCAATTGTAATACCTTGCTCTCGCTCAGCCTTCAAACCATCGGTCAAGAGTGCAGGATCAAACTTTCCTCCTGTCGTGCCGACCACCTTGGAGTCAGCCTCAAGTTGCATCAGCTGATCTTCGTAGATCATTTTACTGTCATACAACAGGCGTCCGATCAGCGTACTTTTCCCATCATCCACTGAACCACAAGTGATAAACCGTAACAGTTGCTTCTGTTCGTGCTGCTTGAGGTAAGCGTCGATATCTGTCGCGATCAGGTCCGATTGATGACTCATGGAACTGCTTTTATCTGCAAATTATTTTGAGGAGGGAACTTGAATCAACAGCGTCTCCACCCGGCTGAGACAACTGTTTTTGAGAGAATGCATCCAGATCATTGCCGGATCAGAAGTAACCACGCCGCTTCTTTTCTTCCATCCCGGCACCACCCTCGTCCTGATCAATGATCCGCCCTTGCCGCTCGCTTGTCTTGGCAAGCAGCATCTCCTGAATGACTTCAGGTAGCGTGGTTGCTTCACTCTCGACTGCACCGGACAACGGGTAGCAACCAAGGGTTCGAAAACGAACCATTTTGGTCTCTTCTTTTTCGCCGGGAAGCAACGGCATTCGATCATCATCTCGCATCAGCAAAACGCCGTCTCGATTCACCACAGGTCGAGGTTCAGCAAGATAAAGCGGAACGATGGGAATACTCTCGAGGTGGATATACTGCCAGACATCCAGTTCCGTCCAGTTACTCATCGGGAACACACGAATCGATTCACCTTTGTTGACTCGACCGTTGTACTGACTCCAAAGTTCAGGTCGCTGATTCTTGGGATCCCAGCGATGCGACTTATCGCGAAAACTAAAAACACGTTCCTTGGCGCGGCTTTTTTCCTCGTCTCGACGGGCTCCTCCAAACGCGGCATCAAACTCATAATGATCCAATGCCGCCTTCAAGGCATCCGTTTTCATCAGTTCGGTATGCCGCTCGCTGTCTTCCCAAGGCTTGATATCGTGCTTTAACCCCTCTTCATTTGTGTGGACGAGAAGGTCGAGACCAAGTTCCTGCCTTGCGTAAGTTTCTCTGAATTCGATCATCTCACGAAACTTCCATGTGGTGTCCACATGAAGCAACGGAAATGGTGGCTTAGCGGGATAGAACGCCTTCCTGGCTAGGTGCACCAAAACAGCTGAGTCCTTCCCAATGCTGTAAAGCATCACGGGTTTTTGGAACTCCGAGACAACTTCTCGAATGATTTGAATGCTCTCAGCTTCGAGTTGCTTGAGATGGGTGAGACTGTAATCCGACATCGTTGGATTTTTCTATCGCTTTTGGTGCGTAAATTTCAGGATGAATGCAATCTTCGCATCCCTCGTCATTTCCCCATCGGGGGCCCTTGGGAATACAGCGGTCGAACGTTCGATCTAGATTGCCCGAATATCATGAACCAGCATGACGGAATCGGCCAGAGGAGATTAGCAACGGCAACGCTGGCACTGAACCCCAACCCAATTTTCTATCGGTCGTACCGATTGTAACAATCAAAGGGATTGTTCGAATGACCCCTCACACGACTCGCAACTGCCAGAACGCCAATTCAACGCTTGCTCACTAAAGGCAGATCAAGCGGAGACTGACCATGATGGAGGCCAAACCAATCCTGTTAGCGAAAAAACAACACTGCCATGACAAAGCTGGATTGCGCTGAGAAAAGAGTGGTCCCCTCTGCAACAACTCGAAGATCAGGCAGGTTCTCGATCCACCTTCAGAAAAACCACCCCACCGGGCAAACGATCCCTCAGCACCTGAAACGCTAAGCTTCCGTCTCGAGTCGGCTCAGGTCGCGGCCGTGCGGCGAAATCTGCAAAATCACCCCTTCTTGCTCTTCCGCATCACCCAGTGAGTAGGAGGCCACACGTCTCAGATGAAGGCCATTCAAGAGACCAAAGTGCCTCGCCTCGCCCCGCTCATCCACCCATTTCGGACCCTTGACCAAAAGCAAGCGATCAACATTTTCCCAGTGAGGAGAAACCCATCGGCAAAATTTGGCGAGACTCCCCACGGCACGAGAAACAATCGTCGTGAAACGAAAATCATCCAGCAAGTCCTCGCCCCGAGCTCCATAAACAGCAATCGGCAAACCGAGTTCGGCCACGATCTCATTCAGAGCACCCGCCCTCTTGGCGACCGATTCTGCGAGCGATACTTCTAAGTCAGGCCGCATGATTGCGAGGGGAATCCCGGGGACTCCATTACCGCTTCCGAGATCCAAAATCTCTTCACCAACAGCCAAAAGAGGAGCTAACTGATTACAATCCCGCAGATCACGACCGACGAAAAGGTCCCAATTGGTATGTCGGGTCAGATTGAGACGCTCGTTAAGACTCCACATGGTTCGAGCATAAAACTCCAGCTGACTCGCCACAGAGTCCTCAAGTTCAATCTTATTCGCCTCGAGGGCAGCAGAAAAATCGGGATCGATAGCCATGAACGCTCTTTACATAACCTGATGTTTTGTGAAAACCAATGATGATCGCCAAAGACTGAATTGGGAAGGTCACCCGGTCGCGTCAAGCAAAAATCATTAAATCTCTCGTGGAATGCCTCCTGCATTCAGCCGCTCCCTGACCAACGTAGTGATGCGTTCCCGAGAAACAAAACACAACAAAGGGCGTGAACGCCCCGATTGATCGTCCAAAAAGCTTTCGTTGGGACGGCCCAAATGAGTCCAGCCTTCGAATGCGGTTGAACACTCATGCCAGGATGAAAAGGTGACACGATGAACCAAGTATTTGTCTACGGAACCCTGAAACGCGGGCAATGCCGAGTGTCCCTCTGGCCTACTTCGCCCATCTCCATCACCACTGCCTGGGTTCGTGGAAAACTATTTGGACGCAAGGATTACCCAGCGATGACTCAGGGAACGGATCGAATTGGTGGCGAGTTGTGGCAATTTGAACCCAGCCAAATATCAAATGTCCTACTGGTTCTTGACAAGATTGAGGGCGTGAATCAGTTAGGCGAACCTGACCTTTATCGTCGCGAAGTCGTCACTGCCTTCTCTGAAACCGGCGACCGTTTGGGTGACTCCCATGCTTACCTCTATGCGACCGACCCGCTTAACGACGGGTTCCATCGAATCACTCCTTACCCCGATCACCCAGGCACCAAGATCGAATGGCCCGATATCAAGAGATCAATCTAAATAATATTTCGGCACACGTTTGCTTGAGTCAAGTAACAAGGATTTGCCGACACAACTCGCTCCTCAGCCAACTTGATCTACCAGCAAAAATCCTGCTCAGTCTTCAATTTTCCAAAAATCTAGGCAAGGAACCACGCAAGATGATCACAAAGAAAAACTTCACTGAAAAAGCAACGCTTGCATTGGCTTGCAAACGCTTTCAAAAATAGATTCAGCCGTCGTTGTCTGAAAAAAAACGCAAAGCAAATGATGAAAGCAAACCATCTTTGATCCAAGATCCAAACGTTTAATTGGCAGCTTCACAAATCCAGGCGGTTCATCAATTCATCGATCATCGCTCGATCGAGACGCACAGAAGCAGTCTTTTAAGAATTTTCCGTTTCTGTTTCCGTTGAGATTTTTAAACGTTCACCAGCTTCACCGGTCCAACGCGGTTGCGGATGCGCTCCATCACGAACCTCAATCTTCGACTTATCTGTCAGTAACTTCAGTTGGTCGGCGGTGTAAAGTCGAGGGACGTCCTGATCGACACGTTTCAGTCGATACAAGATCCGACCTTTTCGACTCACGTAGTAAACACCCCAGACCTGAGCGACAAACCTCTCTCGCTCAAGACCCACTCCAACGGTCTCAACAAGATCACCCACATCGATTCCCTCACTCTTTACTTTCAGCCACATCACAGGCCGAAGCCGAAAGGTCACATCTCCGTAACTGTAATGGTAGTACTCACCATCAAACGAATCACGACGGAAGACGCGCTCGCTGGGGAAGCAACTCAAAGCCACCTCTCGGTCCTCGGGATGAATAAAACCATCGTTGCTGCTTGGCCATCGGATAATGCAGCCATGGTCTGGTAGCGGCGGCCATTGCATCTGTCAGAGCCCCCTGTATTCCTTCAATCGAAATATTGTGCGATTCGTTCAATGACTCTACGGCCTGACGTTAGGGCCTCGCCATTCAAAATGATTGGATCAGAGGTCGTCGTCCAATGTGTTTCGAAATGGACAATGGTTCGTCATTGAAATCATTCAAATCGCTGCTCGAATGAATTCAAGCGATTCCAATTGAACCAGATCGCCAATTCAGTCCGACCGAAAAGTTCATGCTTGGATCAAAGACATTTTATTTCAAAGGAAAGAAGCTACCGGCATCACAAAAATCTTGCCGTCGCCAATACGCCCACTTCGGGTGACCGAAACAACTTTCTCAAGAATTTCATCGCATCGCGAATCATCAACCCAAAGTGTGATTTCTACTTTGGGAACGAAAGCTTCCGAATACTCAGTCTCCTGATATTCATCCAGGTAACTTTTTTGCCGACCGTAACCTTTCACCTCCATCACACTCAACGCCTCAATCGGAGCTCGCCTTAAACTGGTAAGCAATGACTCAGCGAGATGCGGTCGTATGACAGTGATGATCTGTTTCATGATGACTAGTTTAGCGCGAAATCTGGGCGTCATCCAGCGATACCGGCAGATTCATGCCATAAAAAAACCGACGCAGGTGCGCCGGTTTTGGAGTTTCGATTGAAAGTCGTCAATCCCCGCCCGATGCCACCTTGATGACATCCCAGCCTCGTTGGCACCCACCCTGTGACCGTTTGCATTGGCTACGAGCCGGTTTGATGGGTGCCTGACGGATGGCAACCTGAGCAATCATGATGACTCGCAGATCATGATTACTCAGAGATCAGGATTACTCAGAGATCAGGATTACTCAGAGATCAGGGCAACCAAGTCAAGGACCTTGTTGGAGTAACCCCACTCGTTGTCGTACCACGAGACAACTTTGACGAACGTCTTGTCCAGCTGAATACCAGCACCTGAGTCAAAGACTGACGTGCAGACTTCACCCCGGAAGTCGGTCGCAACGACATTGTCTTCGGTGTAGCCAAGGATTCCCTTGAGGGGACCTTCTGAAGCAGTCTTCATTGCTTCACAGATGCCTTCATAAGAAGTTTCCTTGTCCAGTTCGACGGTCAAGTCGACAACCGAAACGTCCGAGGTCGGAACCCGAAAAGCCATCCCTGTCAGCTTGCCGTTCAACTCAGGGATCACCTTGCCGACAGCTTTTGCTGCTCCGGTGCTGGAGGGAATAATATTTTCCAGAATTCCACGACCACCGCGCCAGTCTTTGCGACTTGGACCATCAACGGTCTTCTGTGTCGCAGTGGCCGCATGCACGGTCGTCATCAACCCACGCTTGATACCAAAGCTGTCATTGAGAACTTTCGCAAGTGGAGCCAGGCAGTTGGTCGTGCAAGAAGCGTTGGAAACGAACTTCTCGCCATTATAAGAGTCACTGTTGACGCCCATCACGAACATGGGAGTGTCGTCCTTGGATGGAGCGGACATCACGACCTTTTTCGCACCCGCATCCAAATGCCCCTGAGCTGACTCGGAGGTCAAAAAGATGCCGGTTGACTCAACCACAACATCGACGCCCGCGTCACCCCAAGCCAACTTGGAAGGGTCCGTTTCAGCGGTCACTCGAACCTCTTTGCCGTTCACGATTAACTTCCCATCGCTAACCGATACATCGCCGCAAAAACGGCCGTGCACCGAATCATACTTCAGCATGTAAGCGAGGTAATCAACCTCTAAAAGGTCATTGATCGCGACGATTTCCACATCGTCCCGCCCAACTGACGCACGGAAAACCATTCGACCGATACGCCCAAATCCATTGATGCCGACCTTGATCATGTCATTGCTCCCTTAGCTTGTACTCGTTTGGAGAATTTTGCAGTGTGTCCGTATACTGGCAGCTCGAGATGCGTCGAAGCGGTCAGGATGAGACCTAAGCAAGGTCCGCCAGTGGCCGCCAGTTCGGCGGCTAAATCATAAAATCGCACCACGGCTTCGTCCGCGGCGAGCAGGATTATAGGAACCCGACCCAAAAGTGAACCAGCCCCCGCAACGGTCCGCAAACAGCCCCCCTCTCCGGTCAGGTAAAGCCTGCGGTTTTTCAGGCCCCTCGGCACGCTGGCGCCGCCCCCTCGGTGTCTCCGAGGGAACATGGGATTATGTCAACGACCGGTCAATTGCCGACCATTACGACGCGTTTGTGGCGGATACTCCGCTATGCAGGCTAGATGAAGCGATTTTGCGGGAAGTACTGCCGGAGGTCAAAGATGCTCCCAAAAAAGATCCCCGGGACCCGGATTGGAAGGTCATTTCGCCAAATCCTCAGCGGCTCACCGAACAAGAAAAAATCGACGAACGATCTATCGAACGGCCCACCGTACTTGATTTCGGTTGTGGTAGTGGGCGTGCCGCACTTCCGCTTGCGCAGCGCGGATACCAACTCGTTGGAATCGACCTGAGTCGTCGAATGCTACAGATTTTGAGGGCAAAAGCTGATGAAGAGGGTCTTTCAGTGCAACCACTGCAAGCGAACCTTGTTCAACTCGATTGCCTCGCCGAAAACAGCGCGGACCATGGAATTTGCCTGTTTAGCACCCTTGGAATGATCCAAGGTCGTTCCAATCGTCAAACCATGTTGAAACATGCGAATCGCATTATCCGCCCCGGCGGCAGCCTGCTCTTACATGTTCACAATCGCTGGGCTGCCTTGCGAGAGCATCGTGGAATAAGTGGCCTGCTGAGATCAAAAATCAACTCATTTATCGAACAAGACGCGGATTTTGGGGACAGCACCTACCGCTACCGTGGGCTCGAGAAAATGTTCATGCATCGCTACTCAAAGCGAGAACTCTTGGGTGACTTGAAAAAGTCCGGGTGGAACGTCTCACAAATCTGGCCTGTTTCGATTGATGGAAGCGCGATCGCAGCAAAATGGGAAATCCCCGGCGGCTTTTTATGCCACGCCAGTTCCTAAAGGCCGGCACTTTTCAGATTCCTAAGATAAGTCAACCCATGAATTGCCCCATCGTTCGGCTGCGGTCGGAACGTTGTCAGGTGTTTGGGGTTCCTTCGGTGCAGATAATTGCCACGAAGATCTCCGGTTGAATGCTGGAACGAACAAGCCCTTGCTCCGTTGCCAGTGACTCAAGATCTCAGCACTCACTTGATCAAGATCTCGGGAGGATTTCGAGGCCAAAGCTCTTGTTTTAACCTCATATCGTTACAACCAGCCAGGTCAGGCAGCGATATGCTTAGACTGTTGATCTGGAACACGGCTTTTCGTTAGCCTTTGCAGCAATGCTTTGTCGGTCTACTAACCCAAAATTATCAATCTGCTTACCACAAGGTGACTTGAGTGACACGTTCAGGCAACTTTCCTCGGGAACTCAATCAACCCTGCCTCAGACCCTCTTGCGAAGGCTATGCCCTCGGATCGAAGTCTTTCCTTGTGAGGTTCATAGGATGTTCAGCAATTTTCATATTGCTGTTTTTGACAGGTCCCGCAAAGACAGCCTTCGCTGACGAAAGTGAATCGAAGGCAGAGGTGACGCAGGAATCCGACCTTGTGGGGCCCCGAGCGCTGTCACGAGCCTTTCGCAATGCCGCGCGTCGAGCCACCCCGGCCGTCGTCACCATCCTTTCGTATGGACAAGAGAACGCATCTCAAGCTCAACAGGAACCCACACAAGGGAACGACGAGAACGATCCCGGCGAAACTAAAGAAAATGATCTGACCGGTATCGGCAGCGGCGTCATTGTCTCACCCGATGGTCATGTCATTACCAACAACCATGTGGTAGCCGGAGCAAAGCGAGTTATGGTGCAACTCGCCGACGAAACCGAAGTTGAAGCAATCAAGGTTGTTGGCGATGCTGATAGCGATGTTGCTACATTGCAACTCAAAGGCGATGAGCCGTTTGCGAATGCTGAAATGGCCGATTCCGACCTCATCGAAATTGGTGACTGGGTACTAGCGATCGGAAGCCCATTCCGCCTTGAAGCCACCGTAAGCGCGGGAATCATCAGTGCCAAAAATCGCACGCTAAGAAGAATTAACCGAGGACGCTTGATTCAAACGGACGCTGCGATCAATCCGGGTAACTCGGGCGGGCCCCTGGTCGACCTCGATGGCAAAGTCGTCGCCATCAGCACCGCTATTGCGACTCGCAATGGCGGCTATCAAGGTATTGGATTCGCGATACCGATCAATCAAGCCAGTTGGATCGCAAAAGAGCTGGCTGAACATGGCACCGTACGTCGTGCCGCGATCGGAATCCGAATGGCCGAGCTTAATCCCAAAATCGCATCAAGGTTCAACCTGCCTCCAGGGCTCGGAGTCCTCGCTTATCAGATCATTGAGAACTCGGCTGCGGAAAAAGCAGGAATAAAACCCCTTGATGTCATCATGGAGTTCGCCGGTGAACGCGTACGTGCTCCGGGTGCGTTGCAGGAGGTTGTCGAACGCCTTCCCGTTGGCTCAACCCAAAAAGTGAAGATTTTTCGTGATGGAGAGGAAATGATTGTCGACGTGACACTCGCAACTCTCGAGGATCCAACGTTGTCAGCTGAAGACGAGAAAGATGATGACGAGCAGCCGGCCGAAAACGATTCGTCTGAATGAATTAAATCCGAATTCGGTAACCTACCGAGTTCATGCATTAGCGCGGCGGTAACGTTCGGTTGTTGACCCATGCGACAGCATCCGATGCCATGCCGCTGCATCGGTATCGATGACTGAAAAACAGGGTGGAAAACCTCTCGCCTCGCCAAGCACCCACTCGCTCAGTTGGTTAAAAGACAGCGGGGCGAATCGCTGCTGGGGGTGTTTGAAATCTGCTTCGCCAAGCACAGGAAAAACGAACCGAGGCTGGAACCGGCTTTTGAAAAGAAGGCGGCAATTCGGATAGCCATCTTTCTGCCGCGTTGATCTCATCGACGACGAAACGCAACCCAGTTGCCTGAAGCTAGAATTCGCAGTCGTCAGGATTGATGGTTCCAAGATTCATGGTTCCAAGAGTGATGGTTCCAAGATTGATGGTTCTTGGGAAGCGAAAGGTTGGATGGAACCCGGTCATTGGATTACGAAACCAGATTTCAAAATCATTCGAAGCCGTCCACTAATTCACGAATGAAGATTGGATCCGGATCACTCTTCCCGCGTCGATCACAGCGAAAGAACTCGCTTAGGTATCGCATCGGAACTTTCTTTTCTGGCACCTTGAAGCGATCACCTTTTTGCAAGACCGGACGGTACTCGTCCATTCGACCAAATTGGCGTGTTCCCGCTGCTTGACACGGAAACCAGTGCCCAAGGCCATCGCCATCTTCAAGATAAAATTCGGGATAGCAATGATCAGGAATCCAAACCATTCTGGCCGGCACTCTCGCATTACGACAGAGAGCAACAAAGAGACTTGTCATCTCCTCACAATCACCCCTACCATCAGTCAACGCCTCCGACGCATTCTTGAGTGAACCCTCGACATACTCCACTTTCTCTCGCACATAATCGTAAATATGCTCGACTTTCTGCCAATCGTTCTCAGCGTCTAACGCCTCGATTTCTCGTGAGGCGGCTTTGATGCGTCCGTTGGAGGCATCGATGTAGGGACTGTTGCCCAAAAACAACCGCAGGTCTCTCGATGGTCGATTAGGGATCACCAAATCATCAGTTTTCTCTGGTCCAAGAATACGGGAGCGATCAATTTTGAACTGAAAAACAGCATTGACCGAGGACCCTGCCGGAACGCGTGCCATTTGAACAACCACTTGCCTTGCACCACCGGGCAGGTTTCGCACGTCCCATTTTGATACCGCTCGGTCGATTGTCTTTCCCACCAATTCAACAGTCTGTTCCGGCCAAGCCATCGGAACCGCGAAGGTAGCCAAGACATTGGTGCAGGTGACCGGTGTTTCGAGTATCAAACCAATCCGCCAAAATTGGGTTTGAGGAGCCTCGTAAGTTAAGCGTTTCTCCTGCTCGCTTGATTCTGATGGCACCTGATCTTTCTCATCCGAATCGATGGCTCGATCGACTTGCTGATCCTCATTTGCACCTTCATCCCCAACGTTCACTGCTTGATTCAGCGGATCGACAATCTGGTCAGAGCCGGTAAGAATTTGACTGGCCCTTAGTCCGCTGAAGGTTTGCCCGGTAAAGCAAGCAGCACTAATCCCAGTCACACCTTGCAGGAAAGAACGCCGCGAGTCATCGTAAATTTTTCGCTCTCGTTTCTCCATCATCTAACAACCATTGAACCCTTGGGTCGTTTGCGTAAATCAATCAAGACTGTTTGGGGTCGTCCAGAATCTTACACAGAAGAATACCGCAACAGGATGCGAGAGACTCTGAACAATCAGACGACGCCTGGACAGAGAAATCACCGTCAAACTGCTTTCACTGCACTTAGATAGAATAGCAGGTAGCGAAGAAAAGTTCCGAGATCAAACGCCGGAACTCAAAAAAAGAGAGACCGGCAGGGAAGATAGCGAACATCCGGTTTATCTGAAACTTGTGGACTCGCTGAACGGTTACCAGAAGTAACTTGCATCCAAGTCATTGAGATCATGATGGTTGGGATGAATTTTGATCAGGCATGGGTAAATCAGCCTCAAAACCATCCAAGCGGGGATTATTGAAGACGGTGATGCCGCTCGGCCTGCGATTAAATGCATTGTGATCGCGATGCACAACTTTTTCGCGGAGCATTAGAACCATGCCAAGCTAGAAGCCAAACTGAAAGACCGACAAAAAACGCGAAGAAACATTTTTTTCGTGAACGCGGTCGATTCAAACCAACGGTGATGGCTGTTCTGCAAGGCCCAAAACCAGTGCAAACGAACAACCAAATCCGGCGTTCAGTGCGACGCCCAAATTGGTCAGTGGATTAGGGAATAGGCAAGGTCACACAATCAGTGGCAATCGGTTGCCCCGGCAATCAACTCTGTTCAAGCGAAGCAGATCATTCGATTTGAGGCGTGACGAGCTCAACCACTTTCTGACATCCTATGATCCCGAACTGCCTGTCCTGCGGCAAAGCGATTAGGCTTGCAAGGTGTTTTCGTCGCATTCCCTAGAGAGCGGTGCCATCGGGCTTGGTTTCTTCCCAGACGATCGGGCTGCCGTCGGAGTCAAACTTGCGAGCATTAAATCCATCAGCCCCGTTCGAGCCAGACTGTCCGGTGCTTCCAGTTCCGATGCTTCCAGTTCCGGTGCTTCCTGTTCCGGGGGTTGTGTAAGGATCAACGTAGTCGTAACCGCAAACCGATTCACCGACCGGACCATTGTAGGCATGAGTCCCGGGAGGGCAGCCACAAGGATTCGCCATCGCCCCACCGATCTGCGAGGCTCCGCCCTTGCAGATTCCGCAGCTGGCACCTTTACCGAAAAGAAAACTTTTCATGCCGCTGCACCCACTACTCAGCGTCAGGACCGTCACAAACATGACAACAGACAATACACGATTATTCATTTTAAATTCCTCGATATGCAAAGCGAGCGTTTTCGGCAATCTCAGGTGACCGACCGCTCAAAACTACGTCGTGTTTTGTGATGTGCAAATGCAACAGCGTTTTTTTTCGGCAACAATGTAAAATGTCACCTGGGTCGCTCGACCCCACGATTCCAAATCCCTTGACTTCAGAGCGGCAGATAGCGAGATGTCAACTCGACTGACCCAACGAATCCTGAACACGCGAGTCCTGAACACACCAGTCATGATTAGGTGTTTGCTGATCGTCAGCGCTCATTACCTGGCGACACTCGGGGTATCCTCGTGCGTGAACGCCGAACTGGTGGAGGGAAGATTTCATCAAAACCAGAAAACGAGAAATACTCACGAGAGCTCCCCAAGGAAACTCCGTGAACCAAAAGACAATCCAGAGGGCGACAGGGCTATCGAAACGGGCACCGATGAGAAGCCATCGGTAGAGGATCGAATTTGGCTGATCAACACACGTCATCTCATTTCACGCGCTGACCGAATTGACTTGAGCCAGTCAACCTTTGAAATTTATCGATTACGTTCCAGCGAACCCTACGAGCCGGTGACGATTTCCTCGTTCTTTGAAACCATCGAAGAACGAAATCATGCGGTGGTCTACGTTCATGGAAATCGATTCACGGCCGAAGAGGCTGTGGTTCGAGGGGTTGCAATTCATCAACGAGTTCGTGCGAATCCCATTGATAAACCAATGGATTGGATCATCTGGAGCTGGCCAAGTGACCAGAATGGAATACTGGTTCAAGATGCACGACTGAAAGCCAACCGCACCGACGCTCAGGGCATCTACCTCGCGTCCATCCTTCGCCGGCATGCAGAGCGAGGGATCCGCACAACGCTCATTGGTTACAGCTTTGGTGGTCGCGTCATCACTGGCGCCCTTCATGCCGTTGCCGGAGGAGAACTCGAGGGTGTCACCATGGAAGGCGAACCCCAACTTGGCGCCCCCTTTAATGCGGGATTGATTGCACCGGCCATCGACAGCCTGTGGCTCGGCAACCGAGGCTACCACAAGCTCGCCACAAAAAACGTGGATCGTCTTGTGCTGCTTTACAACCGACGTGATGCTGTCCTGAAACGCTACTGGCTGATCGATCGTGTTCGTGGACGAATGGCATTGGGCTACAGTGGTCCACGAACCTTTGCACCGCGTTATGATGGATCTTCCTTGCCTGTCATTTCTTACGACTGCTCGGATTCCATCGGAGTCAAGCACGATGAGATGCACTATTACGAAAGATCGTGCCACGCCGGGTTGCAGATGGCAAAGCTGATCAACGAACAGCCCCCGACCCAATAAAGCCACCCTATGGATCACCAGACAGAACGCGTGGGCATGATCCATGGATCATGGGTTCGACAGTCGCAAATGCAAATCGGCGTGGAAGACACGGGATTCAGGCAGGCGGTCACAGCGGTGGAAAGACTTCGCACGTATGGCGGACGTATTTTTTCACTCGAAGCACATCTCCGGCGATGGGATTGGTCGACCTCGAAACTCGCTATCTCGGGGCTTCCCGATGCAGATCAAATCAAGTTGGACCTGTCAGAACTACTTGTTAGAAATGCAGCACTGCTGGAGAGTGAGAAAGATGTTGGAATCACAATGTTCGCAACGCCGGGAAACGCCGGCGATGACACTCCGACATTTGGATTGCACCTTAACCCTCTCCAGCATGGCAAAATTGCCAAACACCGGCAGGATGGACAGCCACTGGTTATCTCCGACGTGCAGCAACCTGCGACCACCTCCTGGCCGCGATCAATCAAGTCCCGCTCGCGTATCCACTACTATCTCGCTGATCAATTCGCTAATGACCACTGCCCCGGTTCCTTGGGCATCCTGCTGGATCAAGACGGCACGATCACCGAAACGAGTAATTCCAACCTGGCAACGGTGATTGATGGTGCGATTCAGTCACCTCCGAGTGAAAGGGTCCTCTCGGGCGTGACGCAACTGATGGTAGAGATTCTGGCAGAGGAAATTGGTATCCCTTGGGCCAAAGCACCCGTCACAATCGAACAATTGTTTCGGGCGGACGAAGTCTTGATGATGGGAACCGATGGCGGAATCTGGTTTGCTAACTCAATTAGTAATCAACCTGTCTCCGGGGGAACGGCTGGCCCAGTTTACCAGCGTTTGTTGGCTGCCTTCGACGAGATGACCGGCTGTGGTGCCGGGAGCTCAGATGGACCCTGATCGAAACCACGTATGCCAGAACCAAACGGCTTTATCCCGCATCGATGCTTTTCGCCAAATTCGGGCAAAAATATTCCGGTCGATCAAACTGATTTTTTTCCGGACAACCCATTTCTTTTCGGCTTCGAACCGAGTGCTAAACGCGGCATCGCACCTTTGGTATATTGAGGCATTACGACACAGCCTATTCCCGAGCGATTGTCGCGGGATGAGCGATCTACCCATCTTTGAACCGAGATTTCCGTGCAAAACTCAACTCGCCAAAAGACGACATCTGGCTTTTTCCTTGCAATCCTCACTGCCGTGCTAGTTGGATGTGGTGGCAATGACAGCACACCAGCGACGTCGGACAGTGGTGATACAAACCTGCGCATTGCCGTGATCCCCAAAGGCACGAGCCACGAATTTTGGAAATCGGTCCACTACGGTGCCGAGCAAGCGGCGACGGAACTCGGAAACGTCGAGATCATTTGGCGGGGACCTGTGGTTGAGAGTGACACGGGAAGCCAAATTGAAGTCGTCAAAAGCATGATCACCAATCAGGTCGATGGAATCGCACTGGCTCCAAACCAAAAAGGTGGATTGGTGGATGCCGTTGACGAGTCGGTCGGCGAGGGTATCCCGGTTGTTATCTTTGACAGTGGCTTGGACAAGGGACCTGAGATCGTCAGCTATGTTGCCACCGATAATTACAAGGGCGGCAAAATGGCAGCGGAACAAATGGCAAAAGCGATCGAGGAGAAGGGTAACGTTATCTTGCTTCGGTACATCGCCGGTAGTGAAAGTACCGAGCAGCGTGAGCAGGGTTTTCTTGATGGGCTTGAGGCCTTTCCCGACATCACGGTGGTTTCGGACGACCAACGTGGTGGTGACAACGCGACTGAGTCCAAAGAAAAAGTGGATCAGTTATTGCAAATTCATGGTGAAGAACTTGCCGGAATTTTTGCCGTCTGCGAACCCAATGCCAATGGGACGCTCGAAGCACTTCGCAATGCGGGTAGAAATCAGGAAATCAAATTGATCGCCTTTGACCCAAGTGACGCACTCATTGAGGCAATGGAAGACGGCTCCTGCAGTGGCATTGTCCTGCAGGACCCGGTGCAGATGGGTTACCAATCAGTGATGACTCTGGTTGAATCAATCAACGGAGGTTCCGCGGAGCCGTTTATTTCAACTGGTGAGTACGTCGCGACACCGGCAAATATGCAAGAGGATAGAATCCAAACACTTCTCAAACCAAAAATCACCGAATAGCCCATTGTTGCAATCCGTATCCGACGAGGACCCAATGGCGTCTGCCCTGCTAGAGATGAGGGGAATCAGTAAGCGATTCGGTCCGACCCTTGCGCTGGACCAAGTTTCGCTGAAAGTCACTGCAGGCAAGGTGCTTGCCTTGATCGGCGAAAACGGAGCGGGCAAGAGTACGCTCCTGAAAGTTCTCAGCGGGGCTCACCGGGCTGACAGCGGTCAAATGACCATAAGCGGTCGAGCCTATTTACCGCGAGGTCCCCAGGATGCTCGAAATGCGGGTGTGGCCATGATCTACCAAGAGTTGAATCTTGCTCCCGATCTGACCATCGAGGACAACATTCTTCTTGGCCAACCCGGTACCGGCTTTGGTTTACTTTCACGCAAACGGCAGCGAAACCGGGTCAAACACGTGCTGGCAAGGGTGGGTCTGGACCACCTTGATCCAACCGAACTTGTTGGAAATCAATCCGTCGCGACCCAACAACTCATTGAAGTTTCTCGGGCGCTGGTCAGCGATGCGCAGATCATTCTTTTTGACGAACCGACCAGTTCCCTTCCGCAGAAAGAAGTTGCCCAACTATTTGAAACCATTGAGAAACTAAAAGAACAGAGTATCGGTATCGTTTATATCAGCCACTTCCTGGAGGAGGTTCGAGAGGTGGCCGATCAATACCGAGTTCTTCGAGATGGACAAGACGTCGGGGCGGGAAACATCGATGAAATTACCGACGATCAAATCGTATCACTCATGGTCGGCCGGGACGTCAAAGACCTCTACCCCACGGTGCCACACCAACCAGGCGATCATCATCTGGTGGTTGAGAATTTGTCAGGACAGGACACTCCCATCGACATTCATTTGTCGCTGCGGCAGGGTGAAATCTTCGGGATTGCCGGTCTGGTGGGTGCTGGTCGCACCGAACTGGTTCGAACACTCTTTGGATTGGACTACCAGTCGCTCGGCACAGTGCAGTTGAAGGAACGCCCCATAGCTGCCTCGGTAAAGGCACGAATGAAAGCGGGGTTTGGGCTCCTATCCGAGGACCGCAAAGGCGAAGGTTTGGCTCAGGATCTTTCCATCATCGAAAACACCACACTTGGGTCGCTGAAGCCGCATACCAAGTGGGGCATTATCAACCTGAAAAAACGCGACTCGGCGGCGTCTGAACTGACGCGAAAGATGGAGGTGAAAGCCCACTCAGGCCACCAGGCAGTGTCTGAACTCTCAGGTGGAAATCAGCAAAAGGTGGCGATTGCAAGAATCCTGCATCAAGACGCAAAGATCCTGATGATGGATGAGCCAACCAAAGGTATCGATGTCGGAACGAAAGCCGAAATTTATCGAATCATGGGTGAACTGGCTGCCGAAGGTCGGACGGTCATTTTTGTCAGCTCCTACCTCCCGGAACTGCTGGCGGTTTGTGATCGAATTGGAGTGATGGCCAGAGGAAAACTTCGGGAAACCAGACAAGCTGATCAGTGGACGGAAGACACCATTATGTCGGTCGCGATTTCACATGAGGCTTTCCCGCGTTCAGATGAGCAACACGAGACAACCGATCCGGAAGATTCAAATCATGCAGATAGTGAACCGTCAGTTTAAACAATAACCGTCAATCACTCACCAGATGGCCCAACATCATTTAGCAAACCCCGAGTTTCTAAAGGATGATGGAAAATTCGGAAGACGAACAACCTGAAACGAACGAGTACTATGCTCAAAAAGTTAATATGGCAACTTGGACCGCTGCTCGCATTAATCGCGATCACCCTGTTTTTTTACGCAGCTGACCAAGTTTGGGGCGAAGGAAATTTCTGGTCGCTAAGAAATCTTCGCGTCACGATGGGCAGCGCCGCATTAATTGCGGTTCCTGCCTTTGGAATGACCATTATTATCATTTCCGGTGGCATCGATCTCTCTGCCGGAACCACACTGACACTTTGCGGTACCGTGTTTGCGTTAATGCTGAAAGCCGGTCCAGAGGCCGCGCCAGATGCTCTGTTTGCCGCGGATTCTCTTTCCCTTACAAGCTGGGTACTTGTTGCCTTCGCGGGAATTATCTTAACCGGATCAATCTGCGGGCTAATCAACGGAGCGCTGATTAGTTCGACCAAGGTTGTCCCCTTCATTGTAACGCTGGGAACCATGACCATCTTCTTGGGCATTGGGCAAATTCTCGCGAAAGAATCGACCGTCTATCCTCCAAATGAAAATGTTCCTGATTGGCTAAGCCTCTGCTACACAGGCAAAGATGCTGGTAAATACCTGCTACCTCCGATCAATGTTTCTGGTTCACAAATCCTCATCCCCAACAGTGTTCTCATAACCGTTTTACTGGCAGTCGCTGCGGGACTGCTGATGCGATACACCGTCTTTGGTAGAAACATTTTCGCCCTGGGGTCCAGTGAATCAACAGCACGCTTGTGTGGCATCAATGTGCCGCTAACCATTCTGTCCGTCTACACGCTTGCTGGTGTTTTTGTGGCGGTCGGGGGGTTGCTGTATTTTGCCGATGTCAAAAACGGGAACCCAAGTGACGGCACCGGCAAAGAACTTGAAATCATCGCGGCGGTAGTCCTTGGCGGTGGCAGTCTGAGTGGTGGTCGAGGCTCAATTATCGGCACCATGATGGGAGCCCTAATTATCACAACCATTCGCAGTGGATGCGGCCTCCTGTCGATCCCCAACACCTACACCCTGATCATCATTGGAGGCATCATTATCATTGCCGTGGTGGTTGACCAACTACGCCACGGCTCACCTGAGTGGTTCTTCCGATTTCTAAGATGCCTGACGTCCGTTTTTCGCAAGGAAAAGAATGTTGCGAAAAACTGACGTCGGGAATCGGTAAAGTGAGAATGACAAGTGAGAACCAAACAGCTTAAAATCGAGAACCCTGTTGAAGAGAGACAGAAAGCCACTAGCGCCTCGGCTTGCACAAACAACGCAGCGATCCATGTTGCAAACACTCCTGATTAGAAAAACATCATGCCAACGCTGGGCAAACGACTGATCGGCATCACTTTTTGGACGGGAATCCTTGCATGGGTGACGATCGTCATGATTCAAAACAAAGCGATCGTTGGCAAGAACGTTTCACCACTCGAGTTACTGTGGAACCCCCACACGTTGACCGAAGTTTCTGACTCTCAACAGATTGCGATTCGAGACTCGCCCATTTTCCATCAAGCAGAAACGGGGCTGTGGAAGCAGGTGGGCAGGGTGCGACACACCGCGCGTGAGGAAAACGAGTCCCCGGCTAACTCGCTCACGACCGTTGAATGGTACGCTCCCGAGATGATGGCAGGCCAATATGACTTGGTCGTCCATCGGAATTCGGGCCAGATGCGAGAAGTGCTTGCAACCCTTTTCCCGCCAGCAAAACAGCAACGATTGCGTGGTCGCTTAACCACCGCATTCCAGCAACACGGCAAAGACTTTGTGGACGGCCTAATGCCATTAGCGAAGCAGACCATTCAAGAATCCATTCCACTCATTGAGCGAGAGTTTAAGTCCTCGATTTCGCGTCACCGTCAAGAGATCGACGAGTTAGTGAATCGCTGGAATCAGGATTTTATTGAACCGGAGGTGATTCCGCTCGCGAAGGAACAGGTCCTGCCCATTGTTCGCCTGCACGCACAACCTGTTGCCGAGTCCATCGGACGTAAATTATGGGATCGCGCTTCCATTTGGCGATTTGGCTGGCGAGCAGCCTACGACACGGTGCCGCTACCCAAACGCAATCTCGTTCAACAAGAGTGGGAGCGTTTTATTGAAACCGATGCCATTCCCGTTTTCGAAAGTCACACCGACTCCATTGTCGAAGCGATTCAAAAGACGCTTCTTGAGGTAATATCAAATCAAGCCGTTCGAGCTAAGCTTGGCGACGGCATCACCAAGCTTAGCTCCGACCCGCAAATGCAAGCCATCTTCCAACAGGTCCTACGCGAATCGATTCTCGAAAACCACGATCTTCAGGTCGCGCTCGAGGCAATATGGAAGGGTGAAGAGGCTGTCGCGTTTTTGGATGATAACAGCAAGAAACTGGAGCCGGTGGTTAGACAGATTGGAGAAGATCTGTTCGGTTCCCCCGAGGATGGAATCGATCCAGACTTTGCCCGCGTGCTGAGGAACCAGATCCTTGGCAAAGACCGACACTGGCTCGTAACTGCTCCCAAGCCAACGCAAGGTCCGTCGCAAATCCTGCGTGCGAAACAATGGATGCCATACCCCGTGGTATACAGCACCCAACCCATTCTTGCCGGGACAAGTCCATGAGCGGGGAACAACAACACAACCGTGTCGGTGATCAATCGGTCAACTCGACCTCAGTGTCTTTGGATTCAACTTCGCCGGATTCAGTCATGGAGCTGCAGTTAAGTGACCTGACCATCCGAGCGGGTGAGAAAACGCTGCTCAACGAAGTCAGTGAAACAATTTCCGCAGGTAAAATCACGGTGATTGTTGGTCCCAGTGGCGCTGGCAAATCAGTCCTGCTTCGGACACTCGCCGGCTTGATACCGAAAAACAGTGGTTCGCTCCAGTGGGAAGGCGATATTTTTTTAAATGGTTCTGAAAAACAGAATCTACCCGCGCCCGGCAACGTGGGTGTCGTGTTTCAGCAATATGCGCTGTTTGATGAACTCTCAAGTGAAGCGAATGTTCAATTTGCGATCGACCACCGATCGAACCTCGACTCTCCACCGAGCCTCACTGCTAAACAGTGGCTAAGTGAACTTGGAGTCCCGGAACGCGTCGCGGTGGGTCACTTGAGCGGAGGGCAGAAACAAAGGCTGGCAATCGCAAGAACACTGTCGGCGAGTCCGAGAGTTATTTTTTACGATGAACCAACCTCAGGACTTGATGCCGCAAGCGGGAACCGAGTCGCTGAGTTGATTCGCGAGACACACCGCAGTCATCAACGCACGAGTGTCATTGTGACGCACGATTACGGAACGCTTCTGCCAATTGCGGATGACGTCTTACTTTTTGATGCACGCGCAAAAACACTGGAACGAATCCCATCGGAACAATGGGCAGTGGTCCACGAGAAGATGCGATCATGCTCTTCACCAACAAAGACTCCAAACCCCTCTGCTGTGGACTCTGTCAAAGATCGATGCGATCAATTCCTGATCAAGACCGGGAGCGTGCTGCTCGCAACGGCCAGACTACCGCTGGATTCGGTCCCCCGATTCCCTCGTTGGAAGTGGGGATTTCGATTTACCGGCCATTACCTAAATCTGATTGCTGGCCCCTCTGCCTGGGTCTACTTGATGATCGCGGGTTTGATTATCGGATTCACCTCGACGTATTTCACTTTTCGTTTTTTACCGTTTCGGCTGTACACGCAACCACTCCTCATTGACGAATTACTCTCATCCGTTGGGTTCGCCTTGTATCGAATCTTGGTACCTATCCTCGCAACGATCCTGATAGCAGCCCGCTGTGGTGCCGCAGTGACCGCTGATGTGGGCGTGAAAACCTACGGTGGCCAATCTGATGCGATGAAGACATTAGGACTGCAGCCTACCACCTACATGCTGACACCCATTGTCATCGCATTTATCATTGCCACTCCGCTTCTTGAATGGATCGCCTTGAATGTTGCTGAACTGACAAGCCTTGTGACCTTTCTCAGTTCCCACCCCGAAATGGGTCCACATTTCTGGAGTCAACACTTCCATTCACGACTGAGTGTCTCGACACCGACCAGTTTCATGCAACTCGGCTGGCAATGGGTGCTGTTGAAAAACATGCTTTGTGGTATCGGCACGGCCGCGATCGGCTATCACCAAGGCATCCAACCAAAAGCTTCAGCGAATGACGTTAGCAAATCGATCACCTCAACGGTACTGTGGGCCACACTGTACGTTCTAGCGATCCATTTCACGGTCGCTTTGATCGAATTCTAAACTTGCTGCCATCGCAAACCACCGTCGCTTTTGATCGTTCCACAGATTGCCAGCAGTCGCTGCTGTGGTAGACTTTTCGCGTGACTTGGTGAAGCACCGTCACACCCTTTCACGCGTCTCTGAATACCAGCACCCAAGAAAGCCATTCGATGGACAAGAAAGCAAAAAAACGGCTCGATGTGATCAACAAGAAACTGCAAACCCTGCGTCCACGCTTGGCTGGTTCACGAGAGCAAGCTGATGATGAGGCGGAGTTGCAACAACTTGAAAATGAAATCAACAGCCTTCAGGCGGAAGCCGCAGAACTGAAGGCAAAGAAGTGAACCTTCTTGCTTCGTTGCGACGCCCCTTCTCTAGATCAAACGCAATGCATGACTTGACTTGACTTGACGACGATCAAAATCAGAAAGTCAGTTCGTGAACTAATTCGTTTCGAGTTCTTGCAACATTCAAAAAAAAGAAAAAGAAGACACCGCCTGGATTTCCCTCAACGCGTCAGTGAAACATTGACCAAGGATCAGGGACCAATGCTTTGCTTCTCAACAACGGAGCATTCATTTCACGCTGGTAATCCAACGCGGATCCGGCACTTCTAATTTCATCGCCTGACCGGTCATGGGATGTCTTAGCATTAAACTCGAGGCGTGCAGGCACATTGAAGGGTCGTCTATTGAGAGTGTTCTCGAAGGATAGACTCGACCATCAGCTTGATAAGCTGGATCCCCCAAGACGGGAAAGCCGATGCCCCAAAGATGGATGCGGATCTGATTCGTCCTGCCCGTTTTCGGCTCAGCCTGCACAAGAGAAGTACCGTCTGAAAAACGTTGCAACACACGGAATTCAGTAACGGCCTTAAGGCCCGCAGGATCCATTCCCCGACCACCAGTCTCTGTTAACTTTCGCCCAAGTGGTTGATCACACTGAAACTGATTCCAATTTGGAGAGCCGTTGACTCGGGTAAGGTACCTCTTGCCGACGCCCTCCTCTTCAAATTGCTTGCGCAGATTCGAGGCAGCCGATTTTGTCTTGGCCATTACCATCACACCGCTGGTATTCGCGTCAAGTCGGTGCACCAGCCGTAGTGAATTAGGACCAAATAGCTTGTCGAGAAAGTAAGTCAGGGTATTCCGGTTGAACCTTCCGCAGGGGTGAACCGGAAGCGGTGCCGGTTTATCGAGTGCAACCAGGGCGTCATCTTCCCACAGCAGCCGAATTCCAGCATTAACGCTGGGTTCCACCGCATCGGGAAATCGATGCAAAAACTGCTCCCCACCGTGAACGACCCGATCAGGGGAAACGGCAGCACCATGCTGCATGATGTTTCCGTCGCTGAACCACTGTTGCCATTGCGACGCATCGATATGAGGAAACCATTCCGATACGACATCAAAAATCTGCTCACCGTGAAACCTTCCCGGAATATTGAGCGGCCTCACATTCTCATAGGGTTCACAGCCGGGCAACCGTTGAGTCAATTCATCCAGCTCTCGATTCCGGTTATCAAGGTTTCCCTGCTGGCGTTCAGTCGGTCTCATCTTTCCCGTTTTTCTCCAAGGCGTTTTGATTGCAAGTGATGGCCCAATTCTTTCAGTACGACAGGCTCACGAACAGTAGAAAATGGAATCATTCTTGACCCGATCGCCTCAAGACGATGAAACTCCATTCTTTCTTCGAAAAACCAATCAGGATAATCAGGGCAAGAGGATAGCTCAGAGGATGCGCCACCGAGCCATTTTCAATCACCATGAATCGCAGCACCCAAGATTTCGCAGCACCCAAGATTTGGCAGCAGCCGAGATTTTGCAGCTAACATTGGCTTGCAATCACGGATCGCCGGCACCAAGAAAAAAGTTCTTTCTGTCGGCCTGATCCGCTTCCTTAGCCTAGCGGATCCAAGGGTTTGATTCAGGCTGAATCACAGAACGGGTCGCTGATTTTCGACAAGCTGCAACAAGGAGATGCAGGAATGCTGTAATGTATCACTCGAAGGTAAAGCTCCGTCCACCAACCAATGGCTCTGATGAAGAACTCTCAGCTCAGTATCGGGCGACCAAGACACCCCCGATACACGCACTGCGGACTGTCGCGAAATATAACTCTCGTCTTATTGATTTTGATTGGAGTGATTCGATCGGCTCATTCCCAATCGGTCGATTTTGCACGGGACATCCGTCCAATTTTGTCTGAGAATTGCTCGTTCTGCCACGGTCCAGATGAACAGACACGCAAAGCGGATCTTCGACTTGACGAGGCAAGTGGTGTATGGAGTGTTCTTGAGAAAGGTGATAGCGAGTCGAGTGAGTTGTTGCGGCGATTGGTAACCGACGATATCGACGAGTTGATGCCACCACCTGATTCCAACCGCAGTCTCAGTGAAAAGCAAATCCAGACCGTACGGCAATGGATCGATCAAGGTGCCTCATGGGATCAACACTGGTCGTTTAAACGCTTAAAAAAGACAGCAATCCCCGAGGTCGATTCGACCGACACGACCCCAATCAGAAACCCGATTGACGCATTCGTGCAACACCGCCTGCTGGCCTCACCTCTGCACGCATCCCCTGAGGCCTCCGCTGAAACATTAATCCGTCGACTATGCTTGGACCTGACCGGCTTACCACCGACGCCCGACCAGCTTGCCGAATTCTTGAACGATCATGATGACGGGGCGTACGAACGTTTGGTTGATCGCCTACTGGATTCAGAGCACTACGGTCAACGGATGGCGTGGACTTGGCTGGATGCGGCAAGGTACGCAGACACCAATGGCTATCAGGGAGATGGCGAGCGGACGATGTGGCCTTGGCGTGACTGGGTCATCAACGCGTTTAATCGTAATTTACCCTATGACGATTTCACGGTCTGGCAACTCGCTGGTGATCTTTTACCCAATGCAACCCACGAGCAAAAACTGGCAACTGGTTTCAACCGAAACCACATGATCAATGGTGAGGGCGGACGAATCGCCGAAGAAAACCGTGTGGAATATGTCATGGACATGACTGAAACCATGGGGACCATTTGGATGGGCATGACGCTTAATTGCTGTCGATGCCACGACCACAAGTTCGACCCCATTCAGAACGAAGAGTACTATCAGCTTTTCTCTTTCTTCAATCAAACGAGCGTCAATGGCGGTGGTGGCAATGCCCAGACACCACCAATCTTGGCTTCCCCAACGCCGGCGGAGATCCAGGACCTGAACTCACTTGAAGAAAAACTGAAAGACATTGATGGTGTTCGTCAGAATCGAGAGAAGGAACTGATCGCCACCCAATTAGCTTGGTCGCAAACTGAACGCGAACGGCTTGAGCAATTGCCCGCTTGGAAGTCCCTCAGCATTACCGATGCAAATGCTAATTTGTCTGAACTGGAAATGCTTGACGATCTTTCCTTGCTCGCCAAGATGGGCATAAATCAAAATCAACCTCCCAACAACGACACTTATGTCATCCGAGGGAAGGTAATGGGAAACCGCGTGACGGCTCTCCGAATTGATGCTCTCACGCACCCAACACTCGGTGGTGGTTTGTCACATGCCGATAGCGGAAATTTTGTACTGACGGAAGTTTCCGTCCGCGTTGTTGATGCAGAAGGGAAACCAATTAGCGATCAGACGCCGAAAATCAAAAACGCGGAGGCCACCTTTGAACAAGGTTCCCATGCGATCAGCACCGCGTTCGATGGAAACCCAAAAACCGGCTGGGCTGTTTATCAGGGAAAGCGGGTGGACCAGTCTCATTCGGCAATGTTCCGTTTCGAAAACATGATTAAAGTACCGCCACAACATGAGCTCGAAATTACACTCGCCCACGACTCGGTGCACGACCGCCATAATTTGGGCCGTTTTCTGATCTCCATTTCGGATGAAGAAACACCGCAATTAGATGATGGGCGGACCGCACTGCTGAATGCGTTACGAATTGATCCGGCAAATCGCTCGACAACGCAGAATGACTTGATCACAAAATCCCACCAAGATTCCGACGCCAGGCTTTCTGAGATCCAGCTTGAACTGAAGGAGACTCAGAAACAGATCCAACAGAAACGTAATGCGTTTCCAAAAGTCATGGTGATGGAGGACCAACAAAGCTACCGGAAGACGTTTCTTTTGGAGCGAGGACTTTACAATCAAGTCAAACAGGAAGTTCAACCAGGGTTTCCCCAAGGCATCTTCTCGGTTCGCCCACCGGTCAGTGATTCATCCAACGTAAATCATGATAGCCCAGCGACATTGAATCGCTTAGACCTGGCGAATTGGTTGGTGCATCCCGATAACCCGCTGACCGCTCGTGTCACTGTTAATCGGTTTTGGCAGCAGTTCTTTGGCATGGGATTGGTGAAAACCTTGGAAGATTTCGGAACACAGGGAGAAAACCCCATACACCGCGAACTGCTCGACTGGCTGGCAATGAACTTCCAGTCCAATGGATGGAATGTAAAAGAGTTGGTTCGTTTGATGGTGACCAGCCACACGTATCGCCAAAGCTCAGTCATTCCAAGCCAACAAGTCTACGATACCGATCCGGAAAATCGTCTCTTATCAAGGGCATCGCGACATCGACTTCCGGCTTGGATGATTCGCGACCAGGCACTGGCTGTCAGTGGATTGCTTTCGCCCAATCTGGGTGGTCCCTCAGTGAACACCTATCAACCCCCTGGCGTCTGGGAGGAGGCATCTTTTGGCAAGAAAAAATATCGGCAAGATACGGGTGAAAAACTTTACCGACGAAGTCTTTATGTTTTCTGGCGGAGGATTATCGCCCCTACCATGTTCTTCGATAACGCATCGAGACAGACCTGCACGGTAAGATCAAGTCGAACCAACACCCCGCTTCACGCCCTCCAGACGCTCAATGGTGTCACCTACGTGGAGGCTGCCCGCGCGCTCGCCGAAAAAGCCATCGTTAATCATCCGATAACTGCTGACAGCCAAATTCATGATAAGACGGACAAAGCGATCCTTGATTGGATTATGAAACGCACTCTTTCACGATTGCCCAGTCGCGAAGAACAGAAAATCCTACTCAACGGGCTCGAGCGAGATCGTCAACTATTTATTGCCAAACCAAATGATGCGAAGGATTTCCTATCAGCTGGTGAATCCGAGAGAAACAATTCAATAGACCCCATTGAGCATGCCGCTTGGTCCAGCCTTTGCCTCGCGATTCTCAATTTTGACGAAACGCTTAACCGAGAATAAAACAGCGTGCATCAGGCCCCTACTCAACTTGGATCACCATGAACCCTTTGCTCGAGCATCACCTTCAGCTTAATCGCAGGCAATTATTTGGTCGTGGCACAACGGGCATAGGGGCTGCGGCATTAGCCAGTCTTCTCGGGAAAGATGGGTTGGCCAGCGAAACGAAAACGGCTGCCCCGAATCCGTCGGGCGCCAATTCCGACAGCAACGAAACTCGTCGGTTTGGCGGCTTGGATTCATTGCCTCACTTTGCGCCCAAAGCAAAACGCGTCATCTACTTGTTTCAAAATGGTGCACCCACCCATGTTGACCTGTTTGATTGGAAACCTGAATTAAAAAAGAGGCATCAGGAGGCGGTGCCCACCTCCTATATTCAGAACCGGCGATTCAGCACGATGACCGGAGCGGCAGATGGAAAACTGCTGCTTGCGCCCGTCGAACCGTTCTCCCAACGCGGGGAATCTGGAGCGTGGGTCAGTGATTTCATGCCGCACACTGCAAAAGTCGTCGATGAACTTTGCTTTATCAAGAGCCTGCACACCGAACAGGTCAATCATGCCCCTGCGATTAACTTCAACTTAAGCGGGGGGGAGATGCCGGGACGACCAACCCTTGGGGCCTGGCTGTCCTATGGGTTGGGAAATGCGACGGATGAGCTTCCAGGTTTTGTGGTCATGACAAGCATCACGAAAGATACGAGCTGCGGGCAGATTTTTTATGATTTCTATTGGGGTAGTGGTTTCCTGCCCAGCCGTTTTCAAGGTGTAAAATTTCGTGGCAGCGGCGATCCAGTTCTTTACGTTTCCAACCCCAAAGGCATGAGTCGACAGATGCGTCGTCAATGGCTTGATGACATCGCTGCGATTAACCAACAGAAACTTGATGCTTACGGAGATCCTGAAATCGCGACGCGAATTGCTCAGTACGAGATGAGCTTCAAAATGCAATCGAGCGTGCCGGAACTGGCAGATCTATCCGGAGAATCACAGGAAACCTTGGATCTGTACGGACCAGGGGTCACCGAGCCAGGTACCTTTGCTCACAACTGCCTCATCGCACGTCGCCTCGCGGAGAGAGGTTGTGGATTTGTGCAATTGATGCACGCGGGCTGGGACCAACACAACAGCTTAACCACGGAACTCTACAACCAATGCCGCGATACAGACCAAGCCAGCGCCGCTTTGGTAACCGACCTGAAACAACGCGGATTACTCGACGATACCTTGGTAATCTGGGGTGGTGAATTTGGCCGGACCCCTTTCTTGCAGGGCGATATCAACAACAGGGCCCGCTGGGGTCGTGACCATCATCCGTATGCCTACACGGTCTGGATGGCTGGCGGTGGTGTTAAACCGGGCGTGACTTACGGAGCGACGGATGATCTGGGAATTAATGTGGCTGAAAATCCTGTTCATGTGCACGATTTTCAAGCCACCCTGTTACACCTTCTGGGAATTGATCACGAGCGTTTCACCTACCGATTCCAAGGTCGACAATTCAGGTTAACCGATGTCCACGGAAAATTAGTCTCCGACATTCTCGCCTAAACCCCATCGAAACCGTCTATACTTATCCTCCCAAGAGATTCGTCATAGAACGTGAACTGAGACGAAACACGGTCTTAATCAGTCAGGGCGTACAGCACACATCGAAGACCAGTGGTGATGAATACCATGTTGCCATCACAAAACCAGCCCATAAAGTTAACAGGTGGATTGAATCGGATAACTGATCATGGACAAACTTGAGCGCAGCCCAATGACTCAGGAACCTCTTTATGCAAACGCTCTTTGATATTAGATTGCCACGAAATGCCGCATCCTTCATCTGCCAGAGACTCATCTCAACCGACCACGATGCCTTAATGAGCCAGCCGAACCGAAATCCCAACCGAAACTATTGAATTACCCTTTCAAGTTTGATCGATCAAACCAACTAGCAGTGGTCGGAATTTGAAATCAAAACTTATTCTAACCTTACCCTTTTTTTGCAAATCTTACTGATCGTTTTTTACCGAAGTAATCATGAAAACAACAAATCAATTTCAGCGACGTAATTTTCTTCAACTCACTTCTGCACTGGCTGGTGCGGCTGTGATCCCTCAACAACACGCATTCGCGGCAGCTGATGAAAAACCAGCTTGGCTACGAAAGACATTAAAAGTTGGAATGATTCGCGCGGACGGCTCATTGACAGACAAGTTCAATCTTGCCAAGCAAGCGGGATTTGAAGGTGTTGAGCTATCGGTGCCTGGTGTCGATGCAAAAGCTGCGAAGGAAGCTTCCGCTGCCAGCGGTTTAATCATTGATGGCACCGTTGGTAACTACCATTGGTCACAAAGACACAGCGACCCAAGTGACGCAGTCCGTGAAACGGCTCTTGAAAAGCTGAAGCAGGGACTTCGCGATACAGCGGCCCTTGGTGCTGACACGATGCTGCTGGTTCCCGCGCACGGAAAAGATGGCTCCGATGCTGAAGTCCTCGAGCGAGCGATGGCGGCAATTCGGGAGGCTTTACCCGTTGCCGAAGAGACCAAGGTATCAATCCTCATCGAAAACGTCTGGAATGATTTCCTTTACGATCACGAAGGTGGCGATGATCAGACCGCGGAAAAATTAGCCAAGTTCATTGATGCTTTCGATTCGCCGCTGGTTGGTGTTCAATTCGATATCGGGAACCATTGGAAATATGGTGATCCCGCCCAATGGATTCGAACCCTTGGTAATCGAATCAAGAAACTGGACATCAAAGGCTTCTCACGAAAAAGCGGACAATTCACCAAAATCACCGAAGGCGACATTGACTGGCCATCGGTCAAAACAGCATTGCAAGAGATTAAATTCAGTGGTTGGCTTGCTGCGGAGGTTGGTGGCGGGGGCCTTGACCGTTTGCAGGAAGTGGAAAAGAACATGGAAAATGCATTGCAATGCAACGAGCGTGTTTAGTTTTGAGCTACGCACTCAATCGAATCCCGGCGACACGTAACTGACAAGCATTTATCGATGACACAAGAAACCACCGGTGATTCAAATGGATTGCCGGAGGGCGTTTCCGAAGCGAGTAACCCGCACGCCAGAAGAGAATCCGAGTCGGCTGATCCGCAGCATTCGGCTGCCCTGACGCAGCATTCGGCTGCCCTGACGCAGCGGTCCGGTGCGACGACAACCACCGATGATGTGATCGAATCTGACGCTGATAGTTCGCCAACTGATCGCCAAGAAATTTTGTCTGAAGATAATTCCACCTGCCACATCTCCGTGATGCCCGACGAAGTGGTCTCGATGCTTGCTGAGATCAATCCCGACGTTATTGTGGATGGTACCTTTGGCGGCGGGGGGCACTCTCGCAGGCTTCTTGATTCCCTCGAAAACGCAAAACTTGTCATCCTGGGGTTGGACCGAGATCCCGAAGTAAGCATCCGATACGAACAGAATCCCTTTCAGGACGATCGCCTCACCGTTTTTCTCGGTAGCTATGAAAAAACTCCTCAGGCAATGGAAGCGATGGGAGTCAAAAAAATCGATGCCATGGTGCTCGATCTTGGTTTATCAAGTGACCAACTCGCAGATCGAAACCGTGGATTTAGCTTCACTCACTCTGATTCAGCTTTGGATCTAAGATTTGACCAAGAGACCGGACACACCGCAGCGCAATGGCTTGCGTGGAAAAATGAAAAAGAGATCGCCGATGCGATCTATCAGTACGGGGAAGAACGGTTCAGTCGTCGCATTGCACGTGAGGTGGTTGCCAGAAGACGGAAAGAGAATGCCGTGAGAACCGTCAGCGACATGGTTGATGTCTGTCGCCGATGCGTACCAAGATCCCGAAACCATGACATCCATCCAGCAACGCGAACATTTCAGGCGTTGCGAATCGTTGTTAACGACGAACTCAGTGCCTTGGAACGTACGCTTCAGTCGGCCGCGGACTGGTTTCGGCCCGGTGGACGCATGGCAATCATCAGTTTTCACTCCCTCGAAGATCGAATCGTTAAGCAGGCATTCCGTGAAGATGAACGCTGGCAACCGTTAACCAAGAAGCCACTGAGACCTTCTGATTCGGAAGTCCAGATGAACCCTCGAAGCCGCAGCGCAAAAATGCGGGTCGCTCAACGCGTTTGATACAAAACGATCTGACGCCACCATGCCGTGGTGGCGAACTGGAGATTCAACACGACCACGTCGCATCCCGAACCTGTCGCATTCCGAGAACACAGCGGGGTAGAATCGAATTCCCAACGTCCGGCGCTTCGAAAATCGCATCGTCAAAAGAGACAAAATACGCTCGGGACAAGTGGAATCAAAGACGTCGCAACCCGTCCTCTGTCATTGGATTAGGAATCTCTCGGTCGACCGCATCAAGCCGATCAAGTGTCTCTTGATCCAAAATAAGATCTCTCGCCTCCAACGCCTGCTCAAGCTGCTCCAACGAGGTGGCTCCAAAGATGGTCGAAGCGACAAAATCATGCTGACGACTCCATGCAATCGATAACGCCGTGGCGGTCGTACCAATCGACGTTGCGATTTCCGCTACTTGACGCGTTGTCTCGAGTGTCCGGGCATTCACAAAACGGTTCGCCATCGCTTTTTGACGATCATTGCCGGTTTGCAGGTAACCGCTGAATCTCGCCCCATCAGGCCGATCCTCTTGATACTTACCTGTGAGGACGCCACCGCCCAGCGGGGAATAAGGCAGCAAGCTTACTTGCTCCCGTCGACAGACCTGCGCCAGTTCACTTTCGCAGCGTCGGTTGATCAGACTGAAATTATTTTGCACGGTCTGGTATCGATCGACTCTCGATTGATCAGCCGCCCAAAGACTTTTCATCAATCCCCAGCAAGATTCATTGCTGCAGCCGATCACGCGAACCTTCCCGGCATCTCGAAGTTCCGTCAGAACACCAAGAACCTCTGAATAGGGCATGCCATGGTCAGGCCAATGTGTTTGATACAGGTCGATATAATCTGTCTGAAGCCGACGCAAAGAATCTTCGCAAGCCGAAATGATCTGCCGACGGTCCAAAGCCGTTTTCCCATGGCGAACCGGCGGTGTGAACCAGCCATGCCCAGGACCTGTGACTTTCGTCGCCACCACCACAGCCTCGCGTGGCTTCTGCTTGAGCCACCGCCCAAAGATTTCCTCTGTCTTACCAAAAAGCTCTGCGGAAGGCGGCACAGGGTAAAGTTCTGCAGCGTCAAAGAAATCAATTCCTGCGTCGGCAGCTCGATCACAGATTGCGTGACTGGTGGACTCGTCGCATTGACCACCAAAAGTCATGGTCCCCATGCATAGATCTGATACCGCCACACCGCTGCCGCCAAGCCTACGCCGCTGCATTCGATTGTCTCCGAGGAAAGTAATTGATTCTCACGATCTTGCTCATTTCAAATCAGCAAGACATCACCTGTTAGAATAACCAAACCTAAGCGGGTCGGGGACCTCGGCGAGTCAGTCTCCGATGATCGCACGCGAACCGAATTGAATTGCCGACTGTCGTGAGAAAAAATTTTTCCGTTCCAAGATTCCACGACCACAAGGCAACCTTACCTAGATCGAAACATTCGCCATCGGTCCAAATTTTCACCAACGTTCTTTCCTTCTTCACTTTCTAAAAAAACACTTCGCTCCTACCACCCCAGCAAGCCAATAACCCCAAATCAGAGATCCATCACCTAAACCTCGCAAACCGTCTTGGCGATCCTTCAAATGATGATTTTCTAGTAGAAGTCCCTGCCCCAGACGTCTCGCACCCACTCCCGTGATGCCATGGAAATCTGCTTCGAACTCTTCCCGCTAATGACTTCTCGGATAAACTGCTTGGTTGCGATACCGATAGCAGTATCGTGACCGCCGAGATTACCCTGCATGGGGTTCATGATCCACCAAAGGGGTTCATGATCCACCAAAGATGCGAAAGAACGAGAAAAAGCGAATCAGGGTCTTTTGGCTGGATGGGGCGAAAGGTCTGGATAACCAATTTAGAAATCAGCCAGTCCCTCAGCATCAGATGGGCGACGCACTTGTATTTCAAGGCGATGACTACAAATGCGTCCTCATAGAGGACACTCACGACCGAGGACAGGATGTCGCGATCTTTCCCGAATCGCTTCGCTGGCATTGACGAGACTGGCATTGACGAGACTGGTACTGAAAACCCACTAGAAGGTCCATCATCAAAAAACAAAGTAGATTCCAACAAATCCGACCACATTTCATCGCGTGTCAACCTGCAAGGTAAGCAATTCCGATCGACCGCTGACACCTGCGAGCAATCCGCTCTAAAATCCTCGTGTGGGGTTCACCAGTTTGTGGGTGAAGTATCCGATGCGAACCCTTGCCAGACAAGCCTTTTGAATACTCAATTCTTCTTCCATGCCTGAAAACCCGATTCAATCAGAAGCTGACGTCACCTTCTCGGTGCCATTCGTGCATCGCCTGCGAGTGACAAGAGACGTTTGTGGCCAAGATTACGTGACACTTCGAGATCTGCTCGATGGAGGTGAGACCGGGGCTGCAAGGGTTCTGCTTGTCGCAGAGAAAGCGCTTGAGGCAAATGCAAAAAGGCTTGCGGAAAAGCTTGAGGCTGATGAGAACGTCGAGTTAGCGGCCCCAGCACAATGGATCCAGGGTGGGGAAACCTCTAAGAATACCCTTGACCAAATTAAAGAACTTTTGCAGACCGTCAATCGTGTCAATCTCGATCGACGCAGTTACGTGGTTGTAATTGGTGGCGGTGCCGTCCTGGACGCAGTGGGGTTCGCAGCTGCTATCGCGCATCGAGGCATACGCCTGATAAGAATTCCGACCACGACGTTGGCTCAAGCCGATTCCGGAGTCGGCGTTAAAAATGCCATTAACTATTTTGAAAAGAAAAATTGGGTGGGTACCTTTGCGGTTCCATGGGCGGTCTTAAATGACACCACGCTTCTAACGTCCCTTCCCGATCGCGACTTCAGTAGCGGATTCAGCGAAGCGGTCAAGGTGTCACTTTTGAAGGACCCTGCCGAATTCAGTTGGTTATGTGAGAACGCTGGGGCGATTCGTCGCCGTGATGAAAACTGCTCTCGTCGGGCGATCAATCGCTCATGCCGTCTGCATCTGGACCATATCACCAGTGGGGGCGACCCGTTCGAAATGCTCGAGGCGCGACCTCTGGATTTCGGGCACTGGTCGGCACACCGCCTCGAACCACGAACGCAATTTAAGTTACGTCACGGTGAAGCAGTCGCCATCGGAGTTGCCATTGACTGCATTTACTCTTCGCGTGTTTTTGGTTTCCCTGAAAAGGCAATGCACCAAGCATGCCGTTGCCTGCGAGAACTAGGAATCGAGCTTTGGCATCCAGCAATCGAACCGATTGAGGATCTGTTACTGGGCCTGGAGGAGTTTCGTCAACACCTGGGGGGGCGGTTAACGATCACCATGCTCGAGGATGTTGGTGCACCCATCAACGTGCATGAAATTGATGAACGGCAGATGCGTCTCTCGATTAACACGCTACAAGAAATGCAGCCAGAACTCGCTCTGCTCGACTGAAATCACATCGCATCCAAATCTGGACGACCTTGGAAATAGCAAATCAGGTCGTTCATGCCTCAGGCTTGAAAAGCAGATCGACGACCCCCGAATCAAGGTCGCTGGAATCACTCAAAGAAGGTGATGCGAAATCGGATCTGCAAATCTTGATGGAAAACAACTGCTGTGAACGATACGCTCACCTCACTTCAAATCGGTTCGTCTCAAAGAAAGATCGATTGCCTGAAAGAGCCTGATTATTGGAGATGGCTTGGGTAGTCAAATCAGACATCAGCAACGTTGACAAAGACTTTTAATGCTGACTTGTCCTCGATAAGCAACCGCATCATTTCTTCGTATGCATCGAGTCCATCCACCGGATGGGTCAAGATCTTTTGTAGCACATCGGGATACATCATTTCACCCAGCGCCAAGTCCTTGATACCCATCTCGAAGTGGCTACGGTTGGCATTAACACTACCCAGCAACAATTTATTCCCCAGCACCCACTGCAAATTAATCTTATCTGAGGGCACTTCGATCTCTCGATCACCACCGGTGATACTTGTCCAGACAAGCACTCCATTCAGCCCAAGGTGTTCCATTGCCTCAAATGCGAGCTGGCTGCTACCGGTGGCGTCAATAATCAGATCAGGACGTCCTGTTCTGGCAACCAGTTCTGTCATCGAAGTCTCAACGGTGCTGACGTAGGTCGCTTCCAAGCCACCAACGATCTCACTCTTCAGGTTCGGGGCAGCGCCTCGGGCTAAGGTATAAACGTCAAGGCCCCTGAGTTTTAGAGCAAGCGTCGCCAGCAGGCCAATCTGCCCCGACCCAAGCACATAAGCAACCTCTGGACGCCATACTTTCATTCTGGCCTGAGCTTCATAGGCCTGATGAACAGCTTTCGCCGCACAGCTCATCGGCTCCATCAGGACATGCAAGTGCTGCAATCCCTCGGGCACGCGAACAATGTATTCCTCTTCGTCCACGAAGTACTCTGTCATGAAACCATGGCGGAGATTGATACCTCGCTCGAAATACTCCTCCTCGCTCGTCATGTCGTTGGTCCCGATCAGATCGTAGATTGACCCGCCGGGACGACGAACGGTTGCGGTGACGTAATCACCGGGTTTGACACGACGTACATTCTCTCCCACGGATTCGACGATTCCGAAGCATTCGTGCCCGATGACAAGATGGTCAAATCCCTCAGGCGCGTTTCCGTACAACGCCTCGTTAATCTCGCGATCGGTTGCGTCGACACCCACTCTCAAGACCTTGACAAGGACGCCTTTGCCGTCAGGAATCTCGGCGAGAGTGGGTTTACTGATTTCTTCCAGGTGAACACTGTTAGGTGTTCCGGGGGTGACCGCGACTGCTTTCATCGGGATGTTGTCAACAATGGAGTGGCTGGCTGGAAATTTAGCAAAGATCGTGAAGAAGCTTACCAACCGGGGCAAATCTATATCAGTGGGTTTCGATTTCTCAGCCGGAGTTCGAGCGCAGTTCAACAGGCAAAAGCCATTCGAAACCGCTCAGCTTACCGACAGCGAATGCACCACCAAAACGCGACGGGTTACCAATCTTGCCCAATCCGGCCATCACGGGCGAACACACTACCCTACCCCCCCACAAGAAGATGATTCCTCTGCTTTTTTTCACAACACCCGTTGTCAAAAATAGATTGCTGCATAAGAGTATCAGTAGTGATCTTCCGTCCTCGGATGGCCGATTGCCGCGTTGTGTCCGTTTTGGTCAACCTCCACGAAACGGGTTTTC
>CALJHC010000023.1 GCA_938075415.1 uncultured Rubripirellula sp.
TGTGCACAGTATGTCTCCATGCGGGCACTGGTGGTTGATGTTGTTTTTAGCTCGCTACGATGTGCTCCGGTGTCCATCATAAATCGCCTTGCTGAAGTGATCGAATATCAACTGGGACGAGTATGCCGGCGACCAGTACCAGGACCGAGAGTTACGCAAAAACCCGCTATTGTGATTCGCTTTTTATCAGATTTGCGTCGGTTTTCGAGGACGTGTTTGCAGCGATACCTGACGGTGAGCGGTGCCACTTCTCGATCGAAACCCCGAGGCGTTTTGCACTACCCGCTGGAAACGTCTGACGTGTGCTGGGGTGGAGCCATGGGCGAAGGCATTTCAGAATCTTCGAGCGTCCAGAGCGACTGACTTGGTGCTGCATCATCCGATGCACGTCGTTAGCGAATGGGCGGGTCACAGCATCGAGACGATGAAGAAGTTCTATCTGCAAGTGACTGATGAGCACCGCGAAGCTGCGTTGCAGGTGAAGCCGCAATTGCCGCCGGCTGCGAGCAAGGATTCCGGCTCCCAGCTGTCGGGGGAGGCGAAGCCAAACCCGAAGCCGTCAATGCCAGACATGCCGAGAAACGACTCGCAACAAAAAAGCCAAACCCCGTTAATTACGGCATTTGGCTCGGAGTGTCTGGGCCTGTCTGACCCTTTAATAGCGGCAGAGGGACTCGAACCCCCGACACGCGGATTATGATTCCGCTGCTCTAACCAGCTGAGCTATGCCGCCAAAATTCAACAACCCGATAAAGTTTTGTTTCGCCCCTTCATCGCATCGCTGTGGCGAAAAATAGCAGAAGTTTACCAGTTGATCCAGTGACTAGCCGCTGAAGACTTCACAACCTGAACAAATTAACATCCCCATAAAGAAAATCATTGCGTTTCTGGACCGATCCGGCAGGCGGAAGGGATATCAAACGGTTCGCCCCCCAGAAGGATCCTTCTCGTCAGGAGTCGAAATCGGGCGATGTCTGACCATACCAACAAACGCTGTGCCCGCAGACTAGCACTTATCCACAGACGATCACACTTTGTCGATGAGACACTCAGTACATCGATGGGACAGACAGTACGTCGATCGAACAGACGGTGATCCGGTTGGGAACACAAATTCCAATAAGGCTGACTACTCTGATAGGGCACCCCTTACAGCTCAGCCTGGAATTTCCCATGAATGACCGTCTCAGTCGCCACGGCACCCCACTGTTGGCGTTTCCGCGAGCTGGATGAATCTTCCTGGATTTTCAAAAGCAAAAAACAGCAGCCTTCTCCTCAGGATGCTTCCACCGCATCACCCTTTCGCGGTACGTCACGAGGGCGTTTAAACTGGCTTGGGATGACCTTGAATTCCACCTTTGGCAAAACAGCAGACTCGCTCCTCAGAAGTGACCGACAAATGGATCATTCACTCGAGATGGATTGTCTTCAGCAAAGCACCCCATCGGGATAAGCACTCGCGGTGCAACACAACGTTCACCGAGGACAGACAGGAAATCCGCCGCGCGGCGTGCTGTATGCCCACCAAATCAACAACCTAATCCAAGTTAACCTCCGCGCAGGTTTCTTCGCTCTCCCAAAGCCGAACTCGATAGGCGGTTGCTCCGGTGCCTTCAAGAATTTTTGGGGCCACGTCGTGGAGAAAGTGAAGGGCCATGTTCTCCGCTGTTGGATTTTTATCCAATTCATAGATGCGATGTGGCTCTGATGACCGAATCGCCTCCAGACCATTCTGGTCCTTCTTCCAAAGGACGAACGTATGATCCCAATTTTCGTCAATCCACCCGTTGACACTCTGTTTCAGTTTTTTGAAATCAAGAACCCGTCCGATTTCATCCTGCTTTTGACCGGTGACGTAAATTTCCAGAGCATAGTTGTGCCCGTGCAGATTCCTGCATTTACCCTCGTGACCTACAAGTCGATGACCGGCACAAAAAGTAAAACGACGCATGATGCTCAACGACACGATGGTAATCCTAAAGGCGTGTTGGTTGTCAGTCGGAAAGTTACAAACACATGATGTCAGTGTTGCCCGGTACCCAGTTATCCTCGCTACACATGAAACCGAGCGAGTGAAGTTGTGCCCAAGTCACACCAACAGCAATGCGAAAGGTTGGTGATGAGGTGGCTACGTTCATTCGCTCAGAGACGCTGTTTGAGCAGGCAAAATCAGTAGGGCCATCAAAGAAACCAAAGAGGCAGTGCTGGAGGATAGTCGATAGTAAAGAATACAAGGCTGAACAGTGCAACAAGGGTGAGGCTGGCCAAGGAAAATTAACCAGAGTGAAAATCATGCGATTTCCAGGCGTTTTTCTTCAAAAAACCAATGATCCAACCACTGCACCCCTCCTCATCCAGTTTACCAAAACCTGAACGCCTTTTACTCAGTTCGATGCATCCTTGAACTCAGTATTTTCGGCGAGAGCAACACCCAGTTGAACTTGTGACCAGTATTCTTCGGGTCAAAATCATGACACACTAATCTTTCGGCGAATTCTCATCAGGCTGCTTCACGAAAGTGACGACACCGCCAGAAGACGTTTGAGATCACCAGGCTTCTGACTGGTTAAAAATCGCCATCGACCGCGTCATGGATAGAATCAGCGGTACAAATATCGCGGACGGATCATCTTCTCGAAATTCAGTTAGCGTCAAGATTTAAAGTCACAAAGCAAAACTTACATTTCACAAGAATCAGTCGTCACGCAACGACTGCAACTCTCAGACAACATCAGTAAACACATGACAACCACGATTCAAGCCAAACCGTTAAGCGTGCCTGATTCTGCCCCATTGCGTTACCTGCCTGAAGGACCAATGGCACTGGGCGACTCACTTCTCTCATGGGTAGGAATTCAACACGGCGATGACACCACGTTTGGAAGTTTAAATATCCTTGACCTACAAACAATGTCTAATCAGTCCCATGAACTTCCTGGGCGTCCGGGATTTGCGTTCCCAACGACTGAGCAAGATTTGTTTGTGGTGGGTTGCGAAAGATCACTCGGTCTTTTCAATCTCGCTGACGGATCATGGAAGGTGTTCTGTGACGGCATCGACTCGGCCGTTGACAACACAATTATCAATGACGGTTGGGCATTTGATGACAATCTGATCTTCGGAACTAAGGATCTTGAATTCGCCACAAAAAAAGCCGGTCTTTATCTCTATCGCGGTTCTGAAAAAAGTCTCATCCAGTTACGAAACGATCAAATCTGCAGCAACGGAAAAGCGTTGATCGAAAACCACGATGGCAGTTTCCAATTACTGGATATTGATTCGCCAACGCGTCAGCTTGTTCGTTACTCACTAGACCTCACCAGTGGTGAGACAGGATCGGCAGAGGTGGTGATTGACTTCGCCGGGGATCCAGCCGTACCCGACGGAGCCGTTTTGACTCCTGATGGAACCGGAATCGTCGTCGCGATGTTCCGCCCCGAAGTCGCAGAATACGGAGAGACTCGGTTATACGACCTAGAATCGGGTGAATTACGAACCATTTGGCAAACACCCGCGTCTCCACAAAACACCTGCCCAGCTTTCGTCAGAATCGACGGCCAGTTGAAGCTACTTATCACGACCGCAGTGGAGAACATGACCGAAGAGGCTCAAGCACAATGCCCCAATGCTGGGAAATTGTTCCTCGCTGAGATTGGTGACATTCTCGACGACGGTGGTGATCTCACAGCAAGGTACAACCTCGGCTGAAAATCGCACCAACGAACTAGATTAGCAATTCAGGCCAGCAAGTTAGATCGGGCCATCAATCTGGCAAGCAGCGTCCTCTCCAAGAAGCAACCATCGGGTGGTCCTCGCGATTCAATCGTGGACAGATTTCCCGTGGGAAAACTTGTTCCGATTCAGCGACACCAAAAAAGAGCGAGGCACTAATGGAATCAGCCGTTCGTCAATCCGTCGTTGTCTTTCGATCCAAAATGTATCTGGTGTGAATGTCGATTTTTCATCCTGCGGCGATTGAAGCATTAATCTCCAGTCAGAATTCACCTGACGACGAACATCATCGGCGCGTTGATGCAACAGTTCAACGCCCGCGTCGTCCAAGAATTCAGGAATCGAATCCAATTCGACAAAAACAGAATCTGAAATTGCCATCAACCGATGGTACGTCTCGGCACTCACTTCGTCACTTCCCAGAATCAGATGCTGCAATCCTCCGCCATCTCTTTCGAAGACCTGCAAGTACTCCTCGGTCAAATCCCAACCGCTCAAGTTCAAGACTTGAAGGTGACCTTGTTGCAGCAAAACCGACAAGGCTTCGATGGGCAACTGGCTTTCAGCAAGGTGTAATTCGTTGACCTGCCTCAACTCGGAGATGGCATTGACTGTTGCACCATCCAGTGAAATCCGATTCAACGAGACTCTTCGCAGAGAAGACATACGAGTCAGCCATGCAATCGTCCCTGCTGAAATGGGCGCGTCATCGAGGTTGACCTCCCAAAGATCATCAACATTTCTCCATTCTCTGACGATGGAATCATCGATAACGCTTCCTGGTAAAGCGAGCGACACCAATTCGCCAAGATCACCTATTTTCCGAAGAGAAGATTTCGTGAGTGAGGAATATGCGAATGCCAGGCGATGAAGGTGTTGACATTCCAGAACTTCTTCGGCAACAGCATCTGTCACCTCAACACCACCACCTGCAAACCACTCCAAATCACGAAGCCCTTTTAATTCAGCGGATTCGGGCCAAGGACCTTCCACAGACAAACCGTTGAGTCGAGGAATGTTAAGAATTGATAATTCATTGAGGGTGGAAGTGACCTGTAAGCTGGTTTTGATCCGTGGTTGATCAATCAACCGTAAACTTTCCAATTCATGCATCGCTGAGACGTTCACGAACTTCAAACGATCTCTTCCTACCAAATCAAAATCACTGACCCTTGTGCCATCAATCGCCAAGTTCGCCAAATCGGGAAACTGGTTAAGTAAGTCTCTGAGTCCATTTTTGTTGAGGGGCGTCGTTCGGGCATCCAAAAAGTCCACCTCGCTCATGGGTGCGAGCTGCCGCAATTGATCAAAAGATGCGTGAGTTCCATTCAGGTTGAGTCGTTTAATTTTCTTGTTGTTGGCCAGGGGTGCCAAGTTCACTCCTTCCAGCGGCAAGTAAGCGAAATCCAACTCCACTGGACCTTGCTGCTGCCCCAAGTATTGAATCCATTCACCGCAAAGCTCTTTTTGTGCCGTATCGGGAACAACATTTCCAAGCAGTGTGATCAGGTAGGCACCCAACTTGAACTTTTTCAGTGATGGAACGCTCCCGAGGTTTAATTCCTCCAGATCCTTGGCGTAGCAACCCAGCTCAACCAGACTATCAACGCCATCAACCTCTAACTTGCGCACCCACGTCAAACCAGGCAGAAGGTAGTTATCGTTGACGACGAATCGAGCATCAATGAGTTCTTCTTCAATCCTCACCAACCTCGGTAAGTTGATCAGCGAAAGATCATGCTTCTGGACGCGATCCAGCGATAGACGTTTTAAGGATGGCAGGTTTGCTAGTCGCAGTCCCAAAACGGCATCATTCATCGTATGTGACCGGCGTTTGACCCATAACCCTTCCAAGACTGGCCAACCGTCAAGATTGAGGGATGCCTGATCGCCATCTAATGGGCGTGACAACCATAGAAGCTCGCAGGTTTGCACCCAATCAGGTTCACCAAGTTGATCAAGGTCGATACTGGTACCAGTCAAATCAACGGTGCGTAACGGTTTGGAATCCAATCGGCGAAGTTGAGCCACCGTCAGTTTTGTTTGTGGAAACTTCAAGTGCTGCAACCAAGGCAACGCAACGATGGCATCAATCTCTTCATCACCGACATCGCAACCGGACAGCATCAAGGAATCAAAGTGCAGGCGTTCCTGCAACTTTTGCAAGGATCCGACTGAATGCTGACCATCGAAACTGTGAAGTGAAACTAGCGTTGGTATCTCCACTGCCTGATCTAGCAATCGGTCGTCAACGCCAAGAAATCGCACGTGCCGAATTTCGCGTAAACTTCGCTTGATCCCCTGGGGAAGATGTGGTTCGAGTATCGCCGGAATCCAAGCGGAGACAAAAAGATTGCCGTTCCTTCTCAACTGCTTGGCGAGTCGCTGCTGCTGATAGGGTCTCCTGACCTTCGCAGCGAAAATGGCGATGGGAACGACAACAATGCAGGCCGCAAAAACAATGTCAAAGAAACGACGCTTCCTGTTCGATTCCTCAGCAACTGCCAAGCTTTGGTGCCGAAACATCAAGAATCGCGTCATCAACCAAGACAAGACAAGCCCGAGGACGATGTTGATCAATAAATTGAGAGGCTGCCAATATCGATAGGTGACTTCACCCTTGGAGGAGTAGGCAACTGAGTAACGCAGTGGCCACCCCCCCATCACCGGCATTCCGGCATCACTAGCCTGCTGGCTGTCAGATAAATCCACATATCCAACCCACTCCCCTTCGACTTCCACGACTTGAAAAGGAAGATTAACCAACGCAAAGAAGGTCAGAATGAAAGCAGCAAACAAGCATCCCGAGAACCTGCTTTTACGCAAGTCATCTCTTGAACGATCCCGCTCCTCTTTTAATTCATCAACTAAAACCGAAGTCGACATGATTCCTTTGCTTGATCAATTTTCACGCGTATCGAGTAAATCGGCAGCATTTACAACGGGTTTGCCGCTAGGAAAGGATAGCAAACTTGGCAAGACTATCGGACATGGACTCGAGAACACACTGTCTTATTCTTGATTTTTGCAGAGGATTGCCAAGGACTGCCGAGCACCTTCGGGTGAACGAATCACAAATGCGTTCTTGGCGCAATTGATCATCATCGAGCAACCAAACTCGTCTCACGCGAGGGATTCACTCGGGAAAGTCAAGCATCGGCCACGCCCCCAATGGCAGTGATGCCATGAAAGTGATCCAGCGACGATTCTCTTTCGAACTGCTCGCCAAAAGCCGGGCCGAACAGCCTGACCTCGCTGCTCCGCAGCTAAATTAGATTTCACTCAAATTCTAGCGGAGCAAAAACCAGACTGACCTCAGCATTACCACCACAAGCAAGCGATCTCCTGCATTTCGGTCAAACTGTTTAAACGGCCAGGCAATATTGAAATTCGTCGACCGTCGTTCCCAACATCTTCAAGGGGGTCGCGAGTGAATGAGCAGTCAAGTGAAAAAGCTCTCTGCCTCACAGCGTCATCTTGGAGGAATTAAGCGTGCAATGCTTCATCAACTTGGAACGAATTGCTGGCTGGCATTCGTCGGCCATTTGGTTCAATGTTAAATCCGACCTGACAAACATCAAATTCAGGAACCAAGATCATGCTTCTCGGATCCAGACTCGTCGTAGCGATTAATGGCGAAATAGAAAAACGTTACTGGCAGGCATGGCAACAACAAGAGAAAGTACAGGCCCAGTACTAAGCTGAAGACAATGGTCATGAGGATAAACCCCATCCATAGCCACCAAGTGTCACGCCACAAACCAAGCAATTGTTTAATCATCAGCGCCAATCCCTTTCCAAAGACCAAACCTGTGAAGAATAGTGAAGACACTCTCACAAGGTTTGGCAGACGTCACTTTGTAGGATAGAAAAATAGAGCCCGCTCGAAAACGCATAACGAAAATTTCGTCGCAAATAGTTTGTCAACGCATCCTTTTGAGTCAGATGCTAAATGACTTCCCGTCCCTCACATTGATTTGGGCCAATTAGATCACAGACCCAGCCAAAAAACATTGACAAGAGACGATCGACTGCGAGCAACCCAGACCATGTAGCCGAACGGTTCATTGAAGAACCTAGCCAATGACCGGAGTGAATCACAATTACAGAGAGAAGACAGATAAAAGAATTGGGCAGCACGTTCCTGACCTGACTTCACAGAGTCGACAGGATTCAGCGAATTTCTTGAGATACGAGATACTAGATACGAGAAACTTGGTTCAACACGTACACTTTTCACGAGCTGTTTGCACGGTCGAGCGTGATAAAAAAGATCGTTTGAGTTCGAATCGTCATGTTTGCAACATTGGGCATGGATTCACTGCGCAGATTTTAATCACTCGCTCGGCTTCCAATTCAAGCCCTTCTGCTTCCCTTTTCTTTGAACAATTGATCGGCGCAAAGAGAGGCCCAAAAGAAGAGTTGAAATCGCGATCCACTGCTTCAGCAAACCAAATTGCTAAGCGTCTTCGACATCGGTTTGCAAGTAGGCAGATCGGCTTCACGATAAAAAGTTCAAGATAAATTCATGGACCAATTTGTTTTGGTAACATTCATTTTTATCGGGGTTGGGGAGGTCGCGAAGTTCAAGACGGCCGCTTACAATTCCAGCTTGCCAGACGCTAAAACGTTTTGGATCGATAAGACATAAGGTTGTTTGATGTTGGATCTCTACGACAAAATCCAAGACGCTTGCAAAACAATTCGCGAGCGATTTCCCATCACGCCAAAAGTCGCTATCATCCTTGGCACGGGCTTGGGAGACCTCGCAGAGGAGATCGAAGTTGATGCAACAATCGACTACGAGGAAATCCCTCACTTCCCTCGCTCGACTGCAACAAGCCACCGAGGACGGCTGGTATGCGGGCACCTTGCCGGCGTACCGGTTGTGGCCATGGAAGGCCGTTTTCATTTGTACGAAGGTTACCCGTTAAAGCTGATCACACTTCCCGTTCGAGTCTTTAAAGAACTCGGCGTTGATCTGTTAGTTGTCAGCAATGCTTGCGGCGGTCTTAATCCGTACTTTACCGCGGGTGACCTGATGGTGATTGAGGATCACATCAATCTTTTGGGTGATAATCCCTTGATCGGCATCAACGACGACCGTCTTGGTCCACGTTTTCCTGACATGTGCGAACCTTACAGTCAGCAATGGGTTGATCGAACCGTCAAAATTGGCCGTGATTTGGATCTGACGATTCACAAGGGCGTTTTTGTGGCAGTTGCCGGTCCCAACCTCGAAACACGTGCTGAATACCGCTTTCTGCGGACCATTGGTGCCGATGTCGTGGGTATGAGCACCGTTCCGGAAACAATCGTGGCGGTACACTGCGGTCTAAAAACGGTTGGCATCAGTGTGATCACAGACATGTGCCTTCCGGATGCGCTTCAGCCAGCAAATGTTGAAGAAATTATCGCAACAGCGGGTCGAGCGGCACCGAACCTTCGCATGGTGGTGCGGAAAATCGTTGAAGAAGCAGGTCTCGATCGAATTGCCTGATTCGGTTGCCATTGATCGGTCCCGACCATTCAATGGAATCACCACCTGCTCACGCAAACATGGATTCTAATCGTGACTGAACATAAGCCACTCAACAACAGAATCCACTCATGGCTGCAACGGCGTCTAACGAGATAGGTTTTCACTCGTAAGGTCCGAACGGAAAATCGCTGAATAAAAAGCATCGTTCTCAAGTTTAGAATACGAACTGCAACGCGTTGGGAATGCGAGATGTCGGATCGAAACCTTCAGTCCGCAATCCAAAAGATTCAGCAAGCGACTCAAATGATTCCCAAAGCAGGAATCATTTTGGGAAGCGGACTTGGCGGTCTTTCTCGGCAGATCCAATCAGTGGCTGAATTTCCGTTTGAAAAAATACCAGGGCTAAAAACATCCCATGCCTCGGGACACGAAGGACGCCTGATCCTAGGTTACCTTCAGCAACAACCGGTGATCGCCATGGCTGGCCGACTACATCGCTACGAAGGTTACAGCAGCGATGAAGTGACGTATCCGATTCGGCTGATACGAAGCTTAGGGGCGGGTGTGTTGTTAGCAAGTAATGCGGCCGGTGGGCTTAATCCGAAATATTGTGTGGGTGACCCGATTATCCTGGGTGACCACATCAACTGGCTGGGACAGGCATCGACTGAGGCAAGTCCGCCGAATGTTCGCGACCAATCGACTGGGTTTCTTCAATCCGGAAGCAATTTCTATTGCAGCCAACTAACCAGCTTGGCAATTTCGGTAGCAAAAAAAAATGACTTCTCGGCATACGTTGGCACCTACCTGGGAACCCTGGGACCAACCTATGAGACTCGAAGCGAATATCGCATGATGCGGCGAATCGGAGCAGATGTTGTTGGGATGAGCACGCTTCCTGAAGTTCTGTTGGCAAGAAGACTTGGCATGAAAACGCTCGCGGTCTCGATCGTCAGTAATGTCGCCAATCCTGATTCTCCAAGCACAGCGAATCACGATGAGGTGATACGAGCGGGTCAACAGGCAGGATCAAAACTGGAAAAAATTATCCGCGCGGTCCTGGACAACTTGGATAACCAAGTCGCTTAGAAAACCACCCTTCCCAACCCTTTTTTTTAAGTTTTGCTGCATCCCGCCCCAAATACAACGCGTTGATCGGCCCGCGAACGAATTCAGGACTCGATCAGCAGCCACCATCATTTTGAAGCCTTTGCGCCTCAGGTCAGGGCCTCTCCGAACGATGCGAGATTCCAACCTTTCACATCGCCATGACGGGATTTCGAGTTTTTGACAGATGGATCCAATTGAATAGCTGTTTCCCTTTAGATCCAGTGAGTGATACGATGAAATGGGCTCGCTGATTCGAACCGAGCACCTCGTGCCCGAGTGACCAAGAAGTCCATCGGTGTTTTAACTCATCAGAAGATTCCGCCATTCAGCGTCTGTCTCCATGAAGGATACCCCCAAACCCCTAAACGGCGACAACGCTCGACCGTCTGAGAGATCGATTCAGTTTTCACTGGATGAACTTTCAATGGATGAGGTCACCAAATCAATTCGGCAAATTCCCGCAGGTGATCCCGAAGGAACGCTGCCGGAGGTCGAGATCAGCGGGGTCCGAGGCCAACACCACGCCTTCATGCATTTAAATCATGCTGTTCACGTTAGCCTAGAGGGTTCGTTGGGTGATTACGCCTTCGCCTTCAATGAAGAATCCAATATTAGTATGACAGGAAATGTTGGACATGGTGTTGGTGAAGGAATGCTGAGCGGATCGGTCAAGGTACGCGGTAATGCCGGGGTTGGCGTCGGATGCTCAATGATGGGTGGCACCCTGGCAATCTATGGGTCCGCAGGCGATCGATGTGGCGCAGCGTTAAGGGGGGGTGGAATCTTTGTTCGTGGTGACGTGGGAACTGAAACAGGAATCGGCGCATTGGGTGGAACGATTGTGATTGGTGGCAATGCGGGTGCCAATTTAGGTGACGCAGCGAGCAACGTCATCATTTTCATTCGAGGTGAAGCTGAGAGCCTGGCGGATGGCGTGACTGAAGCACCGCTTCGGCAACGCGAACAATTGAGACTTGGACTTCTTCTAATCAATGCATCCATTCGTGGCGATGCGAAAGATTTTCGCCGAGTTGTCCCAAAGGCGATGCTCGATTTTGAGAATTCGAAACAAGGTGAACTATCACCCAACTGGCGATAAGGGTATCCGCCCCTAGCCTTAGCGGTGAACCAAAGTCCCATTCCCTGCCATTCCAACCTCTGCCACCAACGACGATTACTTATGCAGGAACGTTTACAAAAAATCCGATTCACGACACCACCAACGCAAAATTTTTCGACTGGACTTCCAGCTCGATCGGCGCGTCGGACCGCCTCAACTGACAACAAGGCTGACTCAAATAGAATCATCGCCCCCCTCTTTGTGCACTCTCTTCCCTGGCATCGAATTGAAAGGGAACAAGCGAACCATATCGCCGTAGCATTGGGAGAAATTGGGGTCCTGGTCTCGGCGCTACGAAGTGAGATTGCGAACTCGGATGGCTACTCAGCATTTCATGATGCGCAATCCGAACCAGTGAACCAACCGGCTACTGAGACGAACCAAGACGTCTCCTCCTTGCCTCCACTGCCACTGATCGTTCCATACCGGCCGGAACGTTATGGTCTAAGTATTAAAGATTTTGCCTCCGCATCGGTTATTGATGTTCGTTTGACAATGCACCGAGATGAAACTGGTCGATTTGCCTATTCTGCCGAACAACTGGCAAGATGGGATTTATCCGATAGTGGTCATCTAATTTCCGGTGGTAGTTGGGTTCCCTCGTCAATATTTCCGCCAGATGTCCAAGGCTCAGGAGAATTGAAAAGTAAATTTTCACAGCTTCGAGCACTCGCGCCCAAAGCATCGATTTTTGTGACTCTGGATCCTTTTCACCTTCGCGATGACCTTCCTGGTGTTCTAGCCAACAAACCAGATGGATTGATCATTCGCCTGGATACAATTACTTCGGAAGGAATTGAATTAGCGACCTTCGTTCAAAAAACCCGCCAAATGCTGGACAAATACCACGGCGAAGAAATATCTTTGTGGATCAAGCCTGGCGATATTTCCCCGGACGATGCGGCAAAATTAATTGCCTTGGGTGCTTCCGGAATCGCCATTGATTCTTGGTTGAATCAAGCGTGGGAGACGATCGCAACTGCGTCAATGAAATCCGGCAGCTTTTCATCACGTGCAACCTATGCAAACAACGCTGGGATGTTGGCCGATGCTATGCAAGACTCGATCGATCGGGTGTTTGGATTGCTGGACTCTCTGGAGAAACTACCTGAAGATCGACGCCTTACGAGCCTTGATGAAAAGTGGTGCGACGAACTGGGGCTAACATCGCCATCGCTACCTTGATGTCACATGAATCCTGTCTGCCCAGATCTCTCAACGACAGAAGGAGTCATAATCCTCGCGGCCCTACCGCACAAGTCTTGTCTAGTCGGCTGCGCAGATTGCTTCAGCAGCTAGTCGGCCAGACTCCATGGCGCCATTGATCGAACCATTGGTCCGGTAATCACCGCACACGTAGAGATTATCACGAAGATGGGGAGGGTGCCGTGGTGGATTGAAGGCCGGAAACGATTGATTGGGAAGAGCCCGGGTGATGTGGTCAGTACGCAAATGTCGCCAGCCCTTCACTTGCTTACCAAACCATTCCTCAGCTTCACATTGAACCCGTTGATAAAGCGCAGGATCCTCTCCACCTGCCTTTAAAACAGTGACAGAGATCAACGACTGCTCGGGTGGTGCGTAACTCTTCGCCACATCACTGGGCACACAGACGTGATTGATCAAACCTCGCCCCAGTCCATTGAGCGTTAACATTTTCTCTTTGCTGGGTGTTTGCTCCGCTGCAAAGTAGAGCGTGTGAACCGACCGCGGCTTTCGTTGAGTTCCTAATTCAGGAAGGAATCGAGACGCGGTTACTTCATCCAACGCGAGAACAACGTGCGAGTAGGGGACCACTTTGCCCGACTGAAGTCGCACAGCATGATGCTCCAACTGTTCAAGGCCATCGCCCAATCGAATCGAATCCTCAGGAAGTGATGCAGCTAGTTGCTTACCAATCTCTCCCATCCCCAACTCGGGTAATGTTGCATTACCGTTGCTGAACATTCGAAAGACGAAATAAAGCATGCGACAGGATGTTTGGAGATCCATGTCGAGGAAAACACCACCAAAAAATGGACGCAGGAACTGCTCCATCATTGAATCGGAAAATCCCATCTTTCGCAGAGCCGATTCGGAAGTCTCGTCATGACTCTCAAAGAGCAGGCTTGGTGTCCCCTGACCAACCTTCCCGCGGAGGGCGGCAATTCGCAATTTATCGGCAAAACTCCCAACTCCTTGAAACACCGACCGAATCCCTCCCAGAGGACGTCGCCACGGATCGACGAGGCGTCTGACCCCCGCGTTGGTCACAATCAAAGAACCAGGTTCAAACCTGCGAAGTCGCAGCGAATCGTAGTCCAGCATTTGCTGCGCTTCGGGATACGAATCAAGGAACACCTGAAAACCTCGGTCAAGCCTGAATCCATCCACCAAATCGGTTCTCACGCGACCTCCGACATCGTCTGCGGATTCAAACAGGCAGACTTCAATACCCCTTTCATGCAGAACTCTCGCCGCCGTCAGACCAGATAAACCGGCACCAACGATCACTACAGGGTCACTCATTCAATTCAGCCTGCTTCTCTGATCAAGCGATTGGGGTCAATCTGATGCTTGAAATGGAAATTTAAAATAGTTCGCAACTTGACCCAAAAGCCAGAAAATCTTGGACCAAAGTGCCTCAGCGGCACTCTAGCAACGTGTCGATCACCTATCGACCAGACGTATAATCCAATGGACTCGGTGAACACCAAACACTCCAGTCATCTTTCAACCAATGGACCGTCAAGGAGATAGAACGTTGACCGCAGCTGCAAATTTAAAACTGCCGGAAAAGGCAGAAATTCATTGGACCGTTAGCAGATGAGAATCTGAAGCGATGGGTGGCTGCCATCAAGTCGTTGCTGCAGAACCAAGCGAAGTACAAAGCTGACCTAGCTGCCAACGCTGCCTGCACGGAGCAGATGAAAAATCGCCCAGGATTAGGCACGCGAGAAGCTGCAAGCATCCCGAGAGCCACGCCCACCGCGCAAACCCAATCCCTTCAAGATGGACGAGGCCGGTCTTCGCCACCGCATGATGAATGAAGTAATTCAGGACGTCGTCGCCAACCGAAAGAACAACCATCCCGAGTACGATGCTGAGGCGGGCGACGGGCAATTCAACAACGCCGATCACACGGTGGACGCCCTGATTCTGCCAATTTTTTGTGCAGAGCTGAGCCAGGGGAAACCCCTGACCAAGAGCGATAAAGAACTGATAATCCGTGGCACTCGAGAACCCCACTCGAGAACTCCACCCAATGATTTGGTTAAACCAGTGAGGATCTGCATCCCATTTTTGGCTGCAATTGGCGTCAAATTAACTCGCGAGCAATTTTTCGTGGTTCCAACGCCTCGATCACATCGATAAAAGACCGTAAAGTACCCCTAGAAACGGGGCTGTAGCTCAGTTGGTTAGAGCTGGGGACTCATAATCCCTAGGTCGCGGGTTCAAGTCCTGCCAGCCCTACTTTTTTCCTTATCGGCAGAATCGTTTCAAATTTATCCTCGTTCGCCCCCTTGGTCCTTGGGAAATGACGAAACCTCGTTGGATAGGTTGCGTTAAACCGATAGGTTGCGGATTATCCCTCCGTCATCAAGTGATCAACATGCTGACGAAGCCGTCAAACCGTACGGCATGGCTTCATTGATTGCATCCCCTCTCACTGGGGTCTTAATGATCCAGGAGACGGAGCCACTGGGATTTGGTGGCAGAGCGACTGGGGTTTGGTGGCAGAGCCACTAGGATTTGGTGGCAGAGCCACGGGGGATAGCAAAGAGAAATCTTGGATCAAAGCTGTGGCCGATTAAACTCTCTAATTGCGGGCGCGACGTCATTGACGACATCGCAAAGAAACAAGTGCATCTATTTTTCAATAATGCAAACGTGAATGGAAGCCGAACCATTTAGCAATCTGGTCGCAAAGACCAAGTTGAGTCGCAGTGATTTTATTTGTCCCCAATGCGGACCTTTCCTATGAAGACCGGACACTACCTCACGAGAACGCTGTCGGTTGCTGTTCTTGCACTTATCTTAGTACCCGCCATCACAACGTCTTCGCTGCGTGCAGACGATCACTTTCTCACGATTGGTGGTGGCTACTTACCTTCGGGCAATCAAGCATCACTCGAGCGAAACGTTCTCTACTTTCAGCGCATCCTGGAAGATCGATATGAGGAAGAAATCCCTCACACTATCTTCTTCGCTGATGGGAACCAACCGGGTAAAGATCTTCAGGTGATGGACCGTGACAGTGTTCCGGAACCAAATCGCCTAATGGCGGAGTTCTTTGGTAGTCGGCAAAATCTGGGAGTCAGCTATCGTGATCACCAAGTGCCAGGTGTGAAAGAATCGACACGTCCAGAAAAGCTAAAGGAATGGTTTAAAGAGAACGGGAAAAAGCTTCAATCTGGTGATCGCTTATTCATCTACGTCACCTCACATGGAAACGGAAGCTCGGATCGTGAAAAACCACACAACACCACAATCGCTACTTGGGGCCGATCCTCACTTTCAGTGAAGGAAATGTGCGAATCCTTGGATAAGATCAACAAGGATGTTGAAGTCGTCGTTGTCATGGTGCAGTGCCATGCGGGAGGCTTTGCACATCTGATATTCAACAACGGTAATCCAGAGGATGGACTTTCACCGCAGCGTCGCATCGGTTTCTTTGCAACCGTTCACGACCGCGCCGCGGCGGGATGCACGCCCGACATCCACGAAGAAAACTATGCCGAGTACAGCAGCTATTTCCTTGCTGCACTCTCGGGAACCGATCGACTTGGACAATCCGTTGAATCAGCTGATTACAACGAAGACGGTCAAGTTTCATTTGATGAGGCCCATGCTTACGTCATGCTAACCGCTGACACGATCGACTTCCCGCTCAAGACCTCGGATGCTTACCTGGATCAGTACAGCAAGTTCGGAGAAGGCGAATCCGAATTATTAGCCAACGACATTGCCTTTGATGAGGTACTCGCATTGGCAAACGACACCGAACGATGCGTCTTAGAGGGCTTGTCCAAGCAACTGGACCTCGATGGGAATGATCGACTTGTGGATGCCTACGATGTCTTGCATCCCAAAAAAGATAAAGACAAAGACAAACGTCGCGGTCGCCAACCTCCTCCCGAGCGTGAGCGGCTTCGCATCAAAATTCGTGAAGACGTCCGCCGACGTTGGCCCGAACTCGCCAATGTGCTCAACCCTCTGCCCATTGAACTGCTAACCAGCCGCAGTCAGGAGTTCGTCGAAGCGATCACCAAGCACAAGGACTATGAACGATATTGCGAACTGAAAGCAGAGGCAGCATCAAGCCTCAATGATGCTGAAAAAAAAGTGAAGTTTGATCGCTTCCTAAGAGTCGCGGATCACATCATCTTGCGAGAGAACTTGTTGAGAATGGCAGACATCGAACGAGTCAATGAGCTGAACGCGATCGTTGATGCTGAACAATCTTTTCTCTAAACCTCGGGTCTTTCTCTAAACCTCGGGGCCTTCTTTGATTCTTGGGGACGAAAGACAGAGGTCTTAACGGGCGACGATACCACCAGTGAGCAACCCTCCAACATTCCATCCCTGCAAGTTGTTCAATCACGCTTTTTCCAATCTTGCATCGGATTCCAAGTCGGCATCTGCACTTGGTAGAGGAATCCAACAATAGATCACGCGGCAAGTTTCTTGAATGCCTCGTGATACTTGGCTGCCGTTTGTTCGATGATCTCCTTGGGCAGTCCCGGTGGCGGACTATTCTTATCCCAGCCACATTGTGATAGCCACTCACGCACGAACTGCTTATCAAACGAGGGCTGTGCTTTGCCAGCGTGATAGGTATCCGCACTCCAGAAGCGTGAACTATCAGGAGTTAAAACTTCATCGATCAACACTAACTCATCACCCACCGTACCAAACTCAAACTTGGTGTCAGCAATCAAAATCCCTCGTGAAGCAGCATGTTGGCAAGCATCGTGATAGATCCTTAGGCTGACATCTCGCAAACGATGCGAAAGTTCCTGCCCCAAGTCCTGAACCATTCGATCGATCGATACATTCTCATCATGCCCCTGCTCTGCCTTGGTGGCAGGCGTAAAAATGGCCGATGGCAATTGGTCACACTGCACCAGGCCGGCTGGTAATTCGTTCCCGCAAACGGCCCCGGTGGCCTGATACTCAAGTAGCCCACTTCCCTCCAAGTATCCACGAACAACGCACTCAAACGGCACCACTTGTGCCTTTTCTGTCAGCATCACTCGACCACGCAACGGAGCAATGTCGAACATGGCACCGATCGAGGGCGGAATCTCAGTCGTGATCAAGTGATGACGCACTTCTAGCTGCTGGAACCAAAACTCGCTCATCGAGGTAAGCAGACGACCTTTTTCCGGAATACCGGTAGGCAAGATATAGTCAAAGGCACTGATTCGATCAGTGCTGACAATCATCAGAGAATTACCGAGATCGTAAACATCTCGTACTTTGCCGCTTCTTTGTGGAAACGGTAAATTGGTGCGCAACAACGCACCATTCTCGTCAAATTGAAACAGATCATTCGAAGGGGTGCTGGACATCTCTATTCACTCGGCTATTCCAATTCAATCACTTCAAGCCCCATCCGGTCGCGGGCCACGTGCAGAATGATTAGGATAAGGACCAATGATCAATCTTGGGAGTGCGGCCCGGTGAGATTCTCAATTCGCACGGACCGCCCCCAAATCTAACCCCGTTACCTCATCGCTTGTTTTGGCCGCCAAAATGGGGCAATTTCAATTCGAAGTACCCGAAGCAGCCGGCGACTTCTTCAGTCGCTCGATGTGGAGCGATGCGTACATCAGTGGAATGGACGGAGTGCCTTGGTTCTCCGAGACTGCGTTTGACGGCAAGCAGTTCTCCATCCAGCACGGTCTTACCGCCTCCGGTAAATTGAATCTCACGTGGCCGGTTCCCGAAATTGGCCTTCGATCTCTCAGCACCTGCAGCCTCCGAGGCTCAGAAGCACAATCCTATCAATTGCCGCTGGAGCTAGCACGCGGTAGCTGCTATCGGGCCAGAGCAATTTCTGATGCTTGGGAGCGATTTGGATTGACTCTCTGTGGCGAGTTTCACCAACTACTTCAAGATGGCTCAAGGGAATTCCTCGAAGCGGCCAAATCGCAGTCAGCAAAAGATCGATGCGCTGAGTCTGCTCTCAAGGCCATCCCACTTCTCGAAAAAGCTCTCGATGTCCTCGCTGAGAACCTTGCAGACCAATCCATTGCGTTTCGTAAAAAACGAGAACCACAGCTGGGCACCCTGCTCGCCGGATCAATTAACCTTGACGAGATGGAACAGGATTCCTCTCGGCAAGATTTCATGGAAACATTTAACGCAGCAGCCGTTCGATTCAACTGGAGATGCATTGAAGAGCAATCTGGAAAATTTGATTTTGGGTTGGTCGCGTCCAACTTAGAAATCTGTCGACAATCAGACTTGCGTGTGATTGCCGGGCCACTCGTTGATTTCAGAGATGCATCAATACCGGCATGGCTGCAAGGCTCCGAGACAAATTTTGATTCCCTTCTGAATGCGGCTGTGAATTATGTTGAAAAAGCCGTTTCTCAGTTTCGTGGATCGGTCCAATTATGGAACTGCGCAGCGGGCCTGAATACAGCTGGGCCTTTGGAAATGGATGACGAACAGGTGATGCGGCTAAGCCTCGCAATTCTTCAAGCAGTCCGTCGGGTTGACCCAACAACACCCGCGATCATGTCTTTTGATCAACCATTCGGTGAGTACCTTTCAAAAAATGAGTCAGGTGTATCGCCTCTGAAAGTGGCAGAGACACTTGTCCGAAGTGGACTTGGCCTGGCGGGGATCGGACTCGACTATCGCATCGGATACCTGAGCAACGCTACGATGCCACGCTCACCGGTTGACTTCTCATTGGCATTGGATCGCTGGGGAAACCTTGGCATTCCGACCCTGGTTCAACTGACCATCCCCGGTGAAACGGGGCCCGATACGAATAGTGATTTCACTGGGTCAGCACCGGAACAACAGCTCAAGATTGCCAGACCTCTTTTGCAATTACTGTTGGCAAAACCCAGCGTTCATGGAATTGTTTGGAACGACTGGGCAAATGGGGCACCTCACCAAACGAATCAGTCCAGCTTTCTCGGTGCCAATGGCCAACCTCGGCCACTGCAACAATACCTGATGAAACTTCGTCAAGAAAATCTTACGTGATGACTTGATCTCTGAACCGAGCAAACGATTCAGTGCATTCCCAATTACGTATAGCTGTAATGACCCATCAGAGAATCGGTGAATCATTAGCTGCGATTGCTTTGAACCTGATCCTGAAGACCAGAGACTGATTCTTTGGGACCCTCGAACGCAAACGCGTCTGATTCGGGGAGCAACAAGTCTCACTCAACACCCTGCTGAAATCCTGCAATCCAAAGAAGGGTTCATTCAACAGGCACCTTAAAAAGGCATTTACCTTCGATCGATCAGAGATCGATGCCTGCTGACTTCTTTAGCGACCAGCGTTGAACAATCATTTCAAGCCCCATTTAATGAACACTCATAACGCATAACAAAAAACGCTCAATGGAGTGCTTTTCAAGTCATCAAAACGAAGACAGGCAAGCATTACCTGATACCAATCATCGCTTCAGGTTTCTATTCTCGATACACTAGCCCATTCACGCTAATCCGGCCGAGCCCATTTTGGCGTGAAAGCTTTCAACCAGTCTTCAAAACAACAATCCCCAAACTCACCATCATGCACACACAAAACGGATTCAAAACTAAACCCGTCGTCATCCACCTCGGTGTCATCACCTTGGTTACCGCGTCTTTCATCTTGCAGTTTGACACCTCCATTACATCTGCAAATGATGCGCTGGATAAAAAAATAAATCCGGTTGGAAAAGTACAAACAGTTCAAACGGGCTTCACCTTTACGGAGGGACCCGCTTGGGACGGTGAGGGTGCCGTTTACTTTAGTGACATTCCCAACACAGCCATCTACCGAGTTGGTGATCGAGGCGAGGCGACTGTCTTTACCAAAGATTCAAAACACACCAATGGAATCCTGATTGATTCCAAGGGAAGGCTACTGGCGTGTCAGATGGATGGACAGGTGGTCGCCTATGACATTCAGTCGGGTGAAACCAAGACACTCGCAGACTCGTTTGATGGAAAACGTTTCAACGCACCGAACGATCTAATTATTGATAATCACGGCGGCATCTACTTTACGGACCCACTCTTCCGAGCCCCGGAACCACTACCGCAGGGCATCCAAGCGGTTTATTACATCGCCAAGACAGGCGAAGTCACTCGAGTGACGGATCACATCGCCGCACCAAACGGAATCGCGTTGTCTCCAGATGGCAAACAACTCTACGTTGCACCCAGCAGGCAATCTGAAATGCTTGTTTACGAGGTTAGCGGTGCCGGCAAACTTGAAAACGGCCGAGTTCTATGCGAGCTGACACAACCCGAAGGAAAAAGTGGTACCGGTGGGGATGGGATGGTGGTTGACGTGCGGGGAAATCTCTACTTCACAACCAACCTCGGTGTCGAAATTTTTTCCCCGAGCGGTTCCAAACTTGGCTTGATTGAATTCCCGGAGCAACCAGCAAATGTGACTTTCGCTGGGCCCAACCGAACAACGATGTACGTCACGGCAAGAACGGGGGTTTATCGTGTTGAAATGCCGATCCCCGGCTTAGCTCCAAACTGATGGCCCACCGTCGAGATCAAGACACAATTCCTTGAGTCCTTCGAATCATACAGTGCTCACAAGATCGCAAATGGTTGAGCAAGCAATCAGCGGCGTAGTTCGAACATGTGCGGTTTGAGACCGAGGCATCACTGACCATGCCAACGTCTGACTCAAATCCAGTTTGGCGGAACATCAGGTTGCTGCCAAACACTCATTCCGCCGTCAACATAAATGGTTTGACCATGCACGTGCGACGCGGCATCGGACAGGAGGTAAATGGCGGTACCGCCGCAAACGTCCGCCTCGGGTACCGCGCCGTTGGGAGTATGCAATTTCATCCACGAATCAAGTGCTTGATTTTGATTCAAGACGTCGGTGAGCGGGGTTCGAACCAAACCGGGCGCCAAAGAATTCACCCGAATTCCCTGCGGCGCCAGACTCACACACAAACTCCGAACCATCGCCGCAACGGCGCCCTTGCTGGTATCGTACGCAGTGTGATCCGCCTCCGCGAGCAACCCGTTGATGGATCCAGTAAAGAGAACACGACCCTTGGTTTGCTTGCGAATCCAATCTCGAGCAAATGCCTGTGTTAAGAAGAATCCGGCATGCACATTCAAATGCATGGTTTTCTGAAAACATTGGTAATCCAAATCCAAGAAAGGCGGATCAATGTAGGTCCCCGCATTATTCACCAACAAATCAATGCCAGGCATGATTGAATTGATCTGATCCATCATTGAATCGATGTAATCAACGGGTGGTTTTGCCAAGTCTTGGCAAATAATCTCCGCCTCCACTCCTTCGCCTCGGCAAGCTTCCAGCGTCTGATCTGCGGCAGCATCTTTCTTTAAACCATGAATTAAAACATCCGCGCCCGCCGCGGCAATCGCTCGTGAAACCACCGCCCCAACGCCTTGGGTTCCACCAGTGACCAATGCTCGATGTCCACTTAGGTCAAACAAAGCGTTTCCCATCTGATTGAATCTCTAATCCTAGATGAAATATTCAACCCTACGCGATCAATCAAGATGATTGATCGCGAGAATCTAAAAATTGGCGCGTCGCAACTTAGTCTCGGCTGCTGCCGCAAAGGCAACGTGAAGCAATGGGATTTGAACCTGAATGCACAGGCACTGGGAACCATCCATGCACTGAGTCTGGATGTTGACTACCTCAGATTCTCACGCGCTGACGAAGCATACTGCTTTGAATCCTCAACGGTGCGATCTGCATCCAACGCTCCCTGTTCGATCACCACGCGATAGCTCAAACGCATCTGATCACCGTCCTTCAAGACAATGCCATCCGTTTTTGGTCCGCCGATAAAGTGGTGCACACCGAATGGGTTGGCAGCGAATAAGCCATAAGTGCGAACGTGCCATCGACAGGGGTAGTTAAAACTTTCTGGATGATCATGAACCGTCACACCAACCATGTCACCCCGCACTGGGCCACTGTAATTCACCCAAGCTGATTTCTTTCCCCAAGCCGCCTTATCATGAAGCCCCTCAGCATTCGTCACCAAGCCTCCATTCTTGGAATCCACTTTCATGGTGCCGGCAAGTCGAAGTCCAAACGAACCCTCTTTGGTATCACCGAAATTGACATCGCCATCGCTGGCAATCAGCAAGAAATCACAATCAATGATCCGACGTCCCTCGGAAACGACAAAAGTATAACGCCGAACATCCGACAGAAGTCTTTTGCCATCAGGAGCATTCCAATCATTTTGCGTGGTGATAACAACACTGCCATCATCTTTTGTTTTCGTGGACCCCTTCCTGTGGACAATTTTGCCGCAATGCTCATCATCCAACCAAAAGTCAACTCCATTGACATCTCCGTGAGTGAGCCAGAAAGATCGATGATGGTCGTGATCGTTCCTTTCCGACGGCCCCGCATCCTTCATCGGAAAATCCCTTGTCATTCGATGACCACCCGGGCCAACAAGCGGATAGATGATCGGTTTCCCGTTACTGTCCAACAGATAACCCGCAAATAATCGGTCACCCTGAGTCACCATCCAGCCAGCCGGTTTCGCGGTTTGCTTGACCGTCAGGGGCACTGGGGCATCGGCTCCATCGGCTCCCCCCACCACAGGGAGGGAGTAAAGCCCGGCAGCGCAAGTCATAACGCCTGCGAGGACAAAAGTCGCTGGACAGTTCAAAAAACGTTGAGTCATGCTGAGATTCTCGAATCAAAGGGGATCTAGGCAGAGTAAATAAAAGGGTGAAAGGTGGGTGAATCCGTCACAACCAAGGCACTGTTTGCCAAAGGCACGGTCAATCAACAGATTGATTATGATACCCGGCGGCGACGCAGGCGGGGCCGAGGAACAAATAGTTCCAGATGATCTTTTCGGTCTCAGGCCGTAAGATAAGGGATGTCACCCCGCTGCAAACCTAATCGATCCCACCTAAACGGTGTCCCAATCGACTCGCGACATGGAATCCCAACGATACCCCCTCGCTGAACTAAACTTATCCAAACACCTCTGGACATTGCGATTTTGCATGTCCTGTCAATATTCACCACAGTCATTGAATATGTTGCAATCAACGCCTCTCTCTGCAACCACTCGGATGCTCGCATCATTACTTCTGTTGATCGTTTGCGCGAGCAGCGTCGATGCACAGCGTAGTCCCACCAAAAAACCGGCAGCTCCGAAAGCACCCAAGATCAAATTGCCTGAGAGCGTGAGAAAATCACCCGGCAAAATCATGGACGTTGCCAAGGTGAGTCCCTCCTCACGCAGTCGACTGATAGGTGCTGCTTTTGAAATCGATCAATTGGTTGAAGATCAATTACGAGAACGCAACGAAACGCCCAATGAGATGGCTGACGATGAGGTTTTTCTAAGACGGATTTACCTTGATGTTGCGGGCCGAATACCAACCCTCAAAGAGGCGACCGCATTCCTCGAGTCGGCAGAGGAAGATAAGCGGCAAAATCTCATCGACCAGCTGCTGGGAAGTCCTGATTACGTCAGCAATCTATACAACTTCTGGGCGGACACACTTCGGCTCACTGATCGCCCGCAGGCAAATATCATCGCTGATCCCTACCTCAGCTATGTCAAAGACTCCATTCGCACCAACAAGCGATATGACCAATGGGTCTATGAAATGCTGACAGCTAACGGCAAAGTCTGGGAGGATGGCGCGGTTGGTTATCAACTGCGTGACGATGGAATGCCACTTCCCTACATTGATAACACCGTTCGCGTTTTCCTTGGCACTCAGATTGGATGCGCTCAATGTCATGACCACCCATTTGATGATTGGACGCAATATCAGTTCTATCAGTTAGCCGCTTTCACCAACGGCACGCGAACTCGTATGCTTCGCGGTTATCCTGGTTTTGAGAAACAGAACCCTGCCAACACTCTCATCAGTGAAGCGAGAACGAAATTTGACAAGGGACGCGTCCCGGGTGAATTCCAACGTTTGGTGAGAGCAAATACTTATCTGGTGAGCGAAGTCAAGGCTGCCATGCGTTTACCGCATGATTACGCCTATTCAGATCACGACCCCAAAGAAGTGGTGAATCCAGCAGTCCTTTGGGGCGAAATCCCCACCAAGGCAATCGACAGCACTCCGAGGGAACAATTTGCGGCGTGGCTCACCAGTGAAGACAATTCACAATTCAGCAAGACGATTGCGAATCGACTTTGGAAGCGTTTTTTAGGAGTTGGTTTGGTTGAACCAATTGATGACTTCCAAGACATCTACCCGCCATCCAATGAACCTTTGATGGAATTTCTAAGCGAGCAAGTGGTTCGCAACGACTTTGACCTCAAAGAATTCATGCGAATGATTTTTTACAGTCGCACCTACCAACGAGAATCAAGTGATTTTGATCCCTCAAGCGATGAAAGCTACTCCTTCCCCGGTCCGGCTCTTCGGCGGATGACGGCAGAACAAGTTTGGGATTCAATCCTAACCCTTGCCGTGCGTAACCCTTGGCCTTTTCAACGCCCGTCTGTGAACCAACTTGCACCGGTCTTGGACGTCCGCTTTGAACAGGATGGCTATGATCGAGTCTTGCAAAAGTCAAAAACATTTAAGGAAAGTTATTTCAGTCCTGTCTATAAACGTTCGCTCAACTCGCACGCCTACCAAAGTAATATCCTGTGCCGGGCAAGCGAACTCCCTTCACCACTGCCCGCACAGCATTTCTTGCGACAATTCGGGCAAGGCGATCGAGAAACGATTAATGGTTCACAACAAGATGCAACCGTGCCTCAAATTCTTGCAATGTTCAACGGCCCGATTACCCACGTCATGCTCGAGCCCGGTTCCGCAATTGTCGATAACGTTCTTGGCATCGAATCAACTCGCGATCGAATTGATGCCATTTTCCTTAGCGTCCTCACTCGTAAACCAATTGGCAGTGACCGCCGGATAGCTGCGAGTGAACTTTCAAAAACCAAGATCGATAACGTTGGCTACGGAAATATTGTCTGGGGACTCCTCAACACCCGAGAGTTCCTTTTCATTCCCTGATCCCGTCGCTGAATTCAGGGCAAGCAGATTGAAATGACCGATTGCCCACAACACAAATAAAAATGCAACAGGCCGAAAGAACGATTTCTCACATGTTCTTTCGCTCGCCGTGTTAAAAAGAAATTATCCTATCAACTCGCCAGCCTTGCTACGAAGAGTCACTTCCATGCCCCGCACCGAGTACACAGAGAATCATCGTCGAGATTTCATGAAGACACTCGCCAAGCAGACGCTGGGTGTGTCCTTTGCGGGTTCGGTAGCCTCCTCCGGACTGCTTGGTGAATCACAAGCTGCCTCGGGGACCCCCCAAGGCAAGGCAAAGCATGTCATCTATCTTTTTATGGATGGTGCGATGACCCACCTCGACACCTTCGATCCGAAGGTGGGTGTTGAGGAGGCAGGTGAAACAAAACCGATTCAGACGCGAGTTCCGGGAATGCAATTCGGTGATCGCTTCCCAAAACTTGCTTACCTGGCCGGAGCCATTGCAGCGGTACGATCACTGAGCACCGAAACGGGCGCCCACGACAAAGGTAAGTACCTGATGCGTACTTCCTACAAACAAATTAACAGCATTCAACATCCCGCGATGGGAGCTTGGATGGTATCGGAAACCGGCCGACTCAATCAGGAACTACCCGGAAATTATGTGATTGGCAATGGAAACCGACATCCCGGCGCAGGCTTCCTAGAACCCTCGTTAGCACCGGTACCCATCGCGAACGCCTCCGCTGGATTGGAAAACACATCCCTTCCAAAATACCTGCCACCGGAGCTATTTGACCGACGACTCCTTCTCGCGAGCCGCTTTGACGAGCCATTTCAAAAGCAGAGAAACAACCGCCGGGTAGAGGCCTATAACCAACTGTACATGGAAGCCCGACGGCTAATGGGCAGCGAACACCTGAAAATTTTTGACATCAAAGAGGAACCCCAAAACGTGCGGGACGCCTATGGAAACAACCAGCTCGGACAAGCTTGCCTGCTTGCACGGCGACTGGTGCAAGGTGGTGCAAGATTTGTTGAGGTCAACTACGGTGGTTGGGATATGCACCAAGATATTTATGGCCGTCTGGATCAAAAGGCTGGTGAATTAGATAACGCCCTGGGAAATCTGATGAGAGACCTCCACGCGAACGGATTGCTGGACGAAACGCTACTCGTTTTAACAACGGAATTTGGCCGTAAACCAAACATCAACGTGAACGCTGGACGCGATCACCACCCAGGTGCTTTCAGCAGTCTGCTAATGGGCGCGGGCATCAAAGGAGGCCAAGTGTACGGAGCTTCCGACAAACGCGGCTTCAGCGTCGAAAAGGACCATGTCTCGATCGCAGAATTCAATACAACCATCGCGGCCGCCGCAGGACTTCCCTACAACGAAGAGAGATTCGCTCCAAACGGTCGCCCCTTCAAGATTGGTGGTGGTAGTGATCCAATTGAAGCACTACTCGCATGATCACCGGCTGAAAAACATCACGCTGCTGTCAAATCATCAGCAACTGCATGCCTACTTTCCGTGGTGCAAATGCAGCAAACATGCAGCAAACGTTCGGATCTGATCATAACTGATCAACTCAGTGGGAGAACAACTTCTGTGGCTATCTCTTGCTGATCCAGTTTGATCTGTGCACTCGAAGTGTACTCCCTGCTTCGATGCTAATCATCGATTAGTTCATCATGGTTAATTTGCCAAAAGCAACTCTTCCCAAAACTCGCACTTATTGCGTGTCGCCCGCTGCTGAAACGGGATTCAGAAAACGAACGAACAATTAGCCGAAAACAGACCCTATCGCTCACGCCCATTTGACGCTTTTTATCTTCAGTGTGTTCGGGTGATCCCCATCGACTAACTTCACCTGCTTGATTCATTAATCCCCCCTAAAGATGGTGAATCAAACATGCACTTTACGCGGCCACATTCGCTTCCGATTGCAAGTGATCGCAGTTAGAATGGAGGCTCCGTAACCGATTCCTTTGCGAAAAGAGTTTTCCATGACGCGTTTGATTCCTCTGACTGGTTTTCTTGCATTCTCGACAATCACTGGACTACCTCTGTGCGGTGCAGAAGAAGTTGCACGCCGCAGTGAAGAGTTGATTTTGAAAGTCGCCAATTCGATCGCAAGTAACGAAAGCGAGATGAAATCTTACTTGGAACCAATCGAGCACACGGAGGAGAAAATTGAGATGGTTCCGATCAGTGGTGGATCCTTCGTGATGGGAAGTCCGCCATCTGAAAAAGATCGCAACATGGATGACGAAGGCCCCACGCATCAAGTAAAAATCTCGCCGTTCTGGATGGGAAAGTTTGAGGTCACATGGGATCAATATGACGCCTGGGGTGAGGAGATGGACCAACTGCGACGCAAGATGCTATCGCTTCCTGCAACGGCGCGCGATGCTTTGGTCGACGGCGTTTCCAAACCTACGGAGGCTTACACCGACATGAGCTTTGCAATGGGACGGGGGCGATATCCGGCAATTTGCATGACTCAACACGCTGCGCGAACCTATTGCCAATGGCTGACCGCAAAGACAGGGCGGTACTATCGATTACCAACCGAGGCGGAATGGGAATACGCATGTCGTGCTGGCACATCAACTGCGTTTTCATTCGGAGATGATCCCTCAAAGATCGATGATTACGCATGGTACTACGACAACAGTGAGGACCAGTACCAAGAAGTCGGTCAAAAGAAACCAAACCCGTGGGGACTTCATGACATGCATGGTAACGTCTCCGAATGGGTACTCGATCAGTATGATGAGGAGTTTTATGGAACGTCCAAAGAGTCAGTGAATCCGTTGAATATTCCCACGGAACTCTACCCGAGAGTTGTTCGCGGGGGTGGCTGGGACAATGACCCGGAAGGTTTGCGCAGTGCCGCAAGAAAATCATCAAGTGAGGACTGGAAAGAACAAGATCCACAGCTGCCTCAAAGCATTTGGTACCATACCGATGCACTCAGCGTGGGGTTTCGAGTGGTTCGACCGTTAGTGGAACCCACCGAAAAAGAAAAAGCTGAGAAATGGAGCAAGACGGAGCCTGAGCAAAAAGACCCCGAGGATGAATAGCCTTTCATTGTAAATTCTTTTCGGATGTGAATTAAAACGGAAGAACAATTGACGTCCACCGCGTTCCAAATCCACCGCGTTCCAAATCCATCGGCCTGAGAAAACCAGACCTTCCTATCTGCGAAGCGGAACACTTCACCGTGCAGATAAAAACAACCCTACCTTGTATCCAAGTCCCGCCTAACCAAGCCATTGGAATCAACATGACAAAAAGTAAACAGCCAGCTAATCGACGCGAATTCATTAAGAACACCGGAAAAGTTGCGGCGGCATCGTCATTAATTACCGCAACAGCCCCCAAGGTTCATGCCGCGGAAAACAACAAAATTCGAGTCGTCCTCATTGGTTGCGGCGGTCGTGGCACTGGTGCCGCACTGAATTGCCTGAGCGTGGACAATGGTCCGACGCTGGTTGGATTGGCTGACGTTTTCGACAAGAGTCTCAACAGCACCTATGCATCTCTATCTGGTAATAAAAGTGTCGGGTCAAAAGTCGATGTTCCCGAAGAGAACAAATTCATTGGCTTTGACGCGTACAAAAAAGTGATGGATCTTCTTGATCCCGGTGACGTGGTGATTCTTGCAACGCCACCCGCATTTCGTTGGGTCCATTACTCCTACGCGATTGAAAAGGGTCTCAATGTTTTCATGGAGAAACCTGTCACAATTGATGCACCGACATCAGTGCGAATGCTTGAGCTGAATAAGAAGGCATTGGAAAAGAACCTGAAAGTGGCCGTTGGCTTAATGTGTCGGCATTGCCCCGCTCGCCAAGAACTTTTCGAACGCATTCAGAACGGAGAGATCGGCGACGTCACCATGATGCGAGCGTATCGAATGGCAGGCCCCACCGGATCTGCCGCGGCGCCGCCAAATGATGGGCGACTTCCCGAACTGCAATATCAGATCAAGCACTTTCATGGATTTCTATGGCTCAGCGGCGGCGCGGTTAGTGACTTCCTGATTCACAATATTGACGAGTCCTGCTGGATGAAGAACGCATGGCCTGTTAAAGCAATCGCATCGGGCGGTCGGCACTATCGTGGCGATGCGGTTGACCAGAACTTTGATGTTTATTCCATCGAGTACACCTTCGGTGATGGAACAAAACTGTTGGTTGATGGTCGAACCATCCCCGGATGCAAACGCGAATTTGCGAGTTTCGCTCACGGCACGAAAGGATTAGCCACGATCTCCACCGCCTCACACTGGCCCTCCAAAGCGAGGATCTACGAGGGGCATAATTTCGATAACAGCCGACTGAAATGGGAATATCAGCAACCCGAAACCCAAAATCCTTATCAAGTCGAATGGAATGACCTGATTCACGCGATTCGTGAAGATCTTCCATACAACGAAGTCGAACGTGGAGTGATGGCGAGCGCCGTGACTTCAATGGGTCGCATGGCTGCACACACGGGTCAAGAAATTACCCTCGAGCAATTCATGAAACACGATCATGAATTTGGACCGGGCATTGAGAATCTGACCCTTGAGTCCCCTTCGCCCCTGCAAGCGAATGCGGAGGGTCGATACAGTGTCCCTATGCCGGGCCTTGTCAAGAATCGTGAGTACCTCTAGACCTTATCACATCGGATGGCGGTCATCGGATCATGCAACGCAATCCAACGATAAGCAATCCAGATGAGTAAAATCCTGGAGATCCCCGATTTCAAAAACAAGTTGAGAAACACTTGATTAAAGACAGCTCCAGTTACTAACTTGGGCTGTCTTTTTTGTTATGCACCATCATCCTGAGCAGCTTCAAAATCAACACATCGAACCAAACGATTCATTCATAAGAATTGAGATAAATCAATTTTGAATCAATGAACTACCTGGCAAGCTTACAGCACGACGCGTTCCTGCCAACGAATGAATCCTGACTGTCCCCAATTCGTTACATTGCATGATAGCCTCGCCAATATCCATCAGTCCGCAGTGAATGGAGAAATAGACGACAACGAGTGATTCGACGAACCAAGTGAATACGAAAAGGCATCCGACCCCATCCGTAAGACAAGATCATGATGCAATAGCCTCGCCTTTAAACTCCTCTCTCGCCCAAACGACGCAGAAATACTGATGCCAGAGTCCTCGTCCCTCATTTCTATCTCGAATGTAAAAAAGTCATATCAACTTGAAGAAATTCAGGTGGATGCACTGTGTGGTGTTGATCTTGAAATTGCGAGTGGTGAATTCGTGGCCCTCGTTGGCGCATCAGGCAGCGGTAAGTCCACGCTCATGAATACTCTTGGCTGCCTGGATCGACCGACCTCAGGTTCTTACCGACTTGCGGGCAAAGAAATTGTGACGATGAATCGTGATCAGCGCGCACAGATTCGCAACGAGCGGATCGGATTTGTGTTTCAGAACTTTAACTTACTGAACCGAACCTCAGCATTAGAGAATGTTGAGCTACCGCTACTTTACCAGAAGGGGTTAAGCCGAACTGATCGTCGGCAACGGGCTTCTCAACTACTCGATCGCGTCGGCCTTGGTGACCGCCAACAACATCACCCAGGTCAACTAAGTGGAGGTCAGCAACAGAGGGTTGCTGTTGCAAGGGCGTTGGTGAACGAACCAAGCATCTTGCTGGGAGACGAACCCACTGGAAATCTGGACTCTCGCACCAGTCGTGATGTCATCCAACTTTTTGGTGAACTCAATGAACGTGACTCCATCACGATTATCTTGGTGACTCACGACCCGGATGTTGCGCGAGCTGCAAAACGGCAAGTGGTCCTTCGCGACGGGTTGATCGTTTGCGACACAACCGATTTCAACGAGTCACTGGAAGCATTACGCCAATCATCAACACTGCAGAACGATGCTGCGGAAAACAGTGAAGCCTCGCAGAACGCATAGGTCACGAATTTGACGGTCACAAGCGAGTAGCCGGTTCAGGTATTCTTCGAGTCTGAATCGTCAAGATTTTCAGCCTCCTGCTGCAACAATCGCTCCATCGCCTGACGAGCCCAAGGACTATCGGGCGCCAGCTGCAAGAAGCGATCCCAATGATGCCGCCCCTCTTCTTCCTGACCAAGCTCGTCCAGCAGATTAGCGAGATGATAGTGAGCCTCTGAATAGTCCTCATGCAACGCGAGTGCGCCACGAAATGCGGCTAGCGCAAGATCAATTTGACTAGTCTCCTGCAAAACGCAACCCAACCCCATACGAGCTTCAACAAACTCCGGATCGGCCTCAGTTGCCGAATAGAACCTCTCACGCGCTGCAACGATTTCTCCAGATCGATACAGGAGCTCACCGAGCTGGAAATCAACATCAGGTCGCGGACCGTCTCTCGCCAAAATGGCGTGACAGTAATCAATTGCCAAACCGAGATCCCCACTCTCCTCAGCCTCAAATGCTGCATCCAAGAGGTCATCTGCGTGAAGATCGGTCGGTATACGAAAGGGAACGATGTCGGGCGGTTCTTCAAAAATTGAAAGAGAAGGTCGAGCACTAGCGATTTCCTGATCGTCATCACCATCGGTGGTATGATCCAACGAGTCAAAATCAAATCGCAGCTGCCCATTTGGTTCCAAAAGCCCTTCGCCTTGACGCAGAAACACCTGGCTGCCTTCAACCAGAATTGACAGTTGGTCCAACGGTCGCTGTAAATGAGGTAACACCTCGACCAGATCGACTAATCTTTGCTCGATTGCCTTAGGACTTGCACCCGATGCAATCCACTGTGCCAGACGACGAGCTGTCGCGATTTCCTGAAAATCGAAATAAGGTAATCGGTGCAGTGTGCGAACCGGAGTAATCAGGCCTCGCCTCTGCCAGCGACGAATCACATGAACCGACACGTTTAAAAGGTGCGCCAACATGGCGGGCGTGTAATAGCGTCGGATTGCCTGCTCAATATCAACCAGGCCAAGTCGCTGCCACAACTCAGACTCATGCACCACCTCCACTTCGCCGCGAGCTGCTGCATCCCGTACTCGAGCATTGAGCAATTCAGCTTCAGCAAGCGGCGATTCCTCTGCACCGATAACGATCCAATTTAGCATCAGGTCATCTTGGTCAACGACCACTGCGTTGTAGGACCGAAGGACGTTGGCGGCTTGTTTTTGGTTCATACCACCAAATCTTCCCACCAAGGCAATTCTTCGGCCGGCTAATAAATCAAGATCAGCACCGTCACCCTCAACGACGATAGATTCCCCCTCATCTTGTTCGCCATTTTCGAGATAGTCGGTCGGGGACGTCACAAGCGGGCCGCGTTTTTAGAGAGAGCAGTCGTCAAGGAGAATACCCATTCATTATCCAGATTGAGGCGATCCGAACGACCGGTGAACAAAAAATCAACGCTGAACCTATTAATCGACCAAAATATCAACAGATAAGATGCTTCATCTCTGGAATTCCAAGCCGCATCTTGTGAAGGTTTGTTTCATGCATCATTCTTTTAGTTGGTTGCAAGTGGGTGGGGTGATCGCTGGTAGTCCAGATCTTCAAGGTCTTGGATCACTGGAGGAAAGTCCGGGCTCCACAGGACAGGATGGTCGATAACGTCGACCGATTGTGAAATCAGGGAAAGTGCAGCAGAAAGTAAACCGCCGAACGGTTGGTCACTTGTCGCCTCGGCAACAGGTGTATCCATACGCGTGGCAAGGGTGAAACGGTGCGGTAAGAGCGCACCAGCGTTCAAGGTGACTTGGGCGGCTAGGTAAACCCCATTCGGAGCTAGACCAAACAGGGTGGATGATTGGTTTCGACTAATCACGAGGTGGTCCGCCTCGCATGACACTCGGGTAGGTCGCAATTGAGGCGGCGAGCAATCGCCGTGCACAGATAAATGATCACCGATCTGATCTCTCCCGAGATCGAATCACAGAACCCGGCTTACAAGCCCACTGGCAACCTTTTCAACGACAGCATGACCGGTACCGAACAGGGCAGGGATACACCAAAAAAGGTTACTGACCTTTCCTTTTTGAAGATACAATATCGGTCACCCCCAAAATGATGATCTTGAAGATCAACCTGAAAACTGATGCTTTTCTTCGCTTCGCAAGCAGGTGCGTTCGGAGCCATCAGCAGATCAGCAAGCGTGACATGCCTTCGACAGTGTCTTGACGCGTCTCGATGATCTTCACAATCATTACTGGAGTCCATTTCATTCCGCCCGGATTTGCCGAGATCAACCCCTGAAAATCCTCAGTCAAAATCATCAAATCTTTAATGAAGCTAAGCCAAACATCAGCTTCTTATCTTGTTACTAGAAATTCACTGACACGAAAATGTCTGAGCCAAATCAATCTGATAAAATGCACACATCGAGCATGAGGTGTGGAACATGTGGAAGAGCTTTTTACTTGGACGAAACCAACTCACCACCGTTTTGCAGTGAACGATGTAAACTTGTTGACCTGAGAAGATGGATCGATGAGGAGATCACATTGCCGCACGAGGGTGGTCCCGATGAGGGTCAAATAAGCGACTCAATCTCTGAAAATCTGTAGCAACCTTGCACTCTTTTTTTCTGGATCCTGAATCCGATTCATGGATCACAACGACGTGCCAAAAAGGTGTCAAAATCCTCATGTCAGCTAGCAGTTGCCTGTGGTCTCCACCAAGAATCCGCTCACAAATCAATCAACAAACCCCTTGGAATCCAATCATAATTTTTTCGCGGCAAATTCCAACACGGTAATCTCGCCCAGAAACGGGAGGGCCTCAAACGCCCAGGGAGAGTTTGCGTGCTCAGTCCCACAAGTGGCCCTGGGATCACGGTTTCGGACACGAATTTACTTGATGGTTGGCTTTCGTGCCTTCCTGCAAATGGTTATCTGCGTGCACATAGCCATCAAAAACCTGAGGAAGTCAGCTTTGATGGATGGGGAAGCCTTTACAGGTTGACCAGAAAGAGCGAAAATTAGAGATTGAAACATTCAAAGCCTTTCCCTCCTCATTGTGGGAAAGGTTTTCTTTTTGCTGATTGTGAAAGTGAGAAGCAAGCGAAAAACGTTTCAAGAAAGTATCTTGAACTCTCGCGTGTACTGATCTGTCTGAAAGGGCGTGTGCCATGGTTGAATCCGTTCCAATGACTCGTGCTGGCTACAACAAAATCAAGGCAGACATTGATCGTCTTGAAAATGAAGAAATGCCATCGGTGACTGCAAAAATTGCGGCAGCAAGAGAAGAGGGCGATCTAAAAGAAAACGCGGAATACCATGCCCAACGTGAAAACCAGGGTATGATCCAAGCGAAAATCAATGAATTGAAGGATAAAATCGCTCGCGCCTCAATTGTTGACCCCTCGACATTACCAAAAGATGAAGTGGTCTTCGGATGCACAGTCACCGTTGAAGATTTGGCTTACGGTGATGAAGAACAATTCACGCTGGTTGGTGCCGGCGAAGAGGACTATAACGCCGGAAAAATCTTGATCACAAGCCCGTTTGGACAAGGACTTGTGGGAAATAAGGTCGGTCAGACCGTAGAAATCGAAGCACCCGCTGGATTGCTAAAGTTCAAGATCCTGAAAATCGAATTCCTCGATTGAGAGACTCAACAAAAACCTGACTTCTCGCTTGGATGCCTCAACCGCCAAACCACGATTCGTCTTCGTGCAACTTGACCAAGCAAAGGCGGATCAGACATGTTCAACAACTTAAAGTGAAACGCGTGTTTCTCATACTTGGCTGCTAAGTACAATTCAAAAGTTTCACGATTCTTGGACTTGTTACTCAAACAAACCAAAATGAGTTTCATCTCGGGTAAACACATCGAAGGCACCAACTTGTTTAACACCATCCACGTCAATCTTCCAGGTTGGTGATTGAGCAAGACCTCGCTGTTCCATCTGCCAATTGGAAACGGCCTGAGTGGCGGCAATGTCCCGGTAAATTTGTTGCCCCCGTCCTGAATGCATTGCTGAACGCTTCATTTCCACCCGCGAAAAAAACTGATGACCGACGGCGACCAAAAAGAAGACCACCCATCGGGTCAACTCGAGAACCAACCCACCCCATTACAGCAGCCATCGACATCTGCTGAAACCGGAAATAAACCTGATGATTCGATATCAAACGAAGATCATCAAGGCCCAGGTTGCATGCCGGCGATAATCGCTTTGGCAGCGTTAACTGGAATCGTTATTTTTATCACCTGCGCCGTGATGACTTGGGTCATTTTTCAGAAGCGTACAGAACTCGCAATACGAACCCTCGAGGGCGCTTACCTTCCGCAAGTGGAACAAAGCTTACTTGATCCAGAAAGTAAACAGGAAGTGATTCGTGAAGTGAACGACCTTCTTACAAAAATGAAATCAGGACGCTTTGAAGATTGGCAGTCCGCAGGCATCATGCAAAGCCTTCAAAAATTACCCGTGTTTCAATGGGGCGAAATTCAAGCGTTAGAAGCTGCAATTAACGAGGCTCCAGAAACTTCATTCTCGAAAGAAGAAAAAAGTGAATCACTCAAACAAATCTCGCGATTAAAACGGGCTGTTGAGTTGAATAAAGTTTTTTCATTTGATTTTGAAACCTTATTGGATCCAATTCGCATTCCCTCTCCAACGACACCCGGCAGCTTCGTATTAAAAAGGCCACTTGACGACGAAGAAATTAGAGAAGTCATCCGCCGTGCAAAATCACTCTCTGACCGGTCTGAAATCGCTGATCAATTTCATGAGGGAATCGACATCAGTGAGATCTTCGCGGAACAGGTACAACGAGCGTCGATACTGCAAGATTGAGCGGCAGTGGTGAATCATCAACTCGGCGACCAAAAGATTTCATTTACCAAACTCAACTTTTTCACATCCTGAATCAGCTGTTTGAAGACTCTGCCTCGTTCCAACAAAATCGCGTGGTTTTTTTTGATTGTCTGACTGGACTCAGGCAATTGTGTTGAAGCGTATTCAGGCGAAGACCGCAAGAAAACGCTAAAGTGTGGTGCAAACGATCAAACAAGGCTTCAGAGCTCATCAGTCGCATTTTCGCATCAACAACCATGATTGACCAAGTCATCCCGACCGGAACTGGATGCATCACGATTCACTGCGAGAAAGCCTAAGGAATTGGCAACATGAGCACCAGGAAAGTAGTGATTGTGGGAGCCGGTCCCGGTGGCTTGGCCGCTGCGATGCAACTAGCCAACGCGGGTTGCGACGTAACGGTACTGGAACGTCGGGATCAGGTGGGTGGACGCACCTCGGCGATTGAAATCGATGGATACCGCTTTGACTGCGGGCCAACCTTCTTTCTTTACCCACGTGTACTGTCCGAGATATTTCAGTCCGTCGGACTCGACCTCTTCGATGAGGTGCCCATGGTGCGATTGGATCCGCAATACCGTCTGACGTTTGGCGCCGGAGGGCAACTTGACTGCACCCCCGACATGGACGAAATGGATCGGCAAATCAAGGAATTTGCGCCAAGTGATGTGGGTGCGCTTCGCCGCTACATGGATGCGAATCGAACAAAATTAAAAAAATTCAGGCCAATCCTTGAATCACCTTTTAGCTCCGTCGGCGATTTAGTTCGCCCTTCAGTTCTTGCCGCAGCACCCCACCTGCACCCCTTCCGGTCACTTGGAAAGGAACTTCAACGTTACTTTAGCGATCCGCGATTGGTAATCGCGTTTGCTTTTCAATCAAAGTACTTAGGAATGTCTCCTTTTCAATGCCCGAGTCTTTTCAGCATTCTTTCATTCCTTGAATATGAGTACGGCGTTTGGCACCCCATTGGTGGTTGCGCAAAGGTAAGCGAGCGAATGGCCGAAATCGTGAAGTCCATGGGTGTAGACTTGCGGCTGAATGAACCGGTCCAAGACGTTGAATTTGATGGAAGGCGGGTCACCGCGGTAACGACGGAACACGGTCGCTACGTATCGGATGCGACGGTAGTTAACGCCGACTTTGCTCACTGGATGCAGCGTCACATACCGAACTCAAAGCGGAAAAAATGGAGTGATCAGAAGCTGGACAATAAAAAGTATTCTTGCAGCACCTTCATGATGTATTTAGGTATTGATGGGCAGTACGAAAACCTGCCTCACCATAACATTCACATCAGCGGTGATTATGAGCGCAACCTGAGGGAAATTGAGCAACATCACACTCTCAGCGAAGACCCTTCCTTCTATGTTCAAAATCCCTCTGTCACGGACAAAACCCTCTCTCCGGACGGTAAAAGCGGACTTTACATCTTGGTGCCGGTCACTCACCAACACCCAAACGTTGACTGGAAAGTTGAATCACAACGCTATCGCGAAGTCACACTTGATGCGCTCTCAGCGATTGGCCTCAGTGACATTCGCAATCGTATTGAAGTGGAAAAAACCATCACACCAGCAGACTGGCAAAACGACTACGCCATCTATCGCGGAGCCACCTTCAACCTAGCCCACAATCTTGGGCAGATGCTGCATCATCGGCCAAACAACCGATTTGAAGAACTCGATGGAGTCTATCTTGTCGGTGGTGGCACTCATCCCGGAAGTGGTTTACCGGTAATTTACGAGTCGAGCAGGATCACCACCAAACTGCTTCTTGATGACCTTGGTTACCCTAATCATCAATGATTTTGGATCCCTGATTTTGGATCAATGATTTTGGATCAATGATTTTGGATCCCTGATTTTGGATCAATGGGCAGCAGGGTCGTATTCAACAGGCCATTCAACCGTTTCGTCTCGCTGGTGCAAGGCAAAAGCTAGGGTAAAACTTGCAAACGCACATCCCTGAACCAAACCTGGCGGCCATGATTCTGGAAGCCTATCTTGCCAACTGAAGGTAATTCACTCAAAGCCGTTCTAAATTTATTACGAGTCCCATCCGGGTTCTTACCAGCTTCTTTCCATTTCGACAGGTCAACTTGGTTAACCTGCTGGCCATTGATTGCTATCAGAACATTGGGTCCCTGACATGTCAGGCTTAAACGATTCCACTGGCCTGACTCGCGTGCGGAATTAAGTCGCGGAGCTTGGCAATCATAGAGTGAGCCATTCCGTTTCTTGGCCTCCAACATGCCTTTGGTAGAAGCAAACCCGGCGTCATCGAGCAACTGGATTTCAAAACCACTTTGCACAGGATCCGTTGGGTCGGTACGAAAAAATATGCCGCTGTTGGCACCTTTTGAAAGCTTGTAATCAAGAGTGAGAACAAAGTTCTGAAAGCTCGCTCGCGTCCAAAGATAACCCATGCCACGAAGGCGGGTCTTGCCACTTTTCTGCGTTACCTCTTCCATCTGACAAGTCAAAACATTGTCTTCATCGATAACCCAAGCACCTTCACGACAATCCCATGCATTCATGGACGAGCCATCAAAGAGAACCATCTTGCGATGTTGGGAATCACTTTCTTCTGCAACCACTTCCAAACGAGTCCAAACCGCCAAAAGCATCAGCATCATCGCTGCCCGCAAAATCAAATAGCCGTCGAAAATCAAAAAACTTCTGAATCGCATTCCATCACTCATTGGTTTTCTCGCTGCAAAGCTTTGGGTTATTTTGATGTCGCTTTTCATCACGCTTGGTTTTCTTGCGAAGATTGCGTTCAAAAGCTTCTGTTAGATCGATACCGCTTTGATTCGCCAAGCAAATCGTAACGAACATAACATCAGCAAGTTCGTCGCTGAGTTCTCCTGGACTCTCACCATTCTTGGTTGATTGCTCACCACAGGTTCTAGATAAAATCCGAGCGACTTCACCAACCTCTTCAACCAACTGAGCGAGGTTCGTCATCTCGTCAAAGTAACGCACTCCGATTGTCTTAATCCATTGATCCACCCGTTCCTGTGCCTGCCCCAGTGTGACAGGTTCTGAGTGGTCACCTGATTGTTCCTTTTTGGAATCCACCATCATTTTCCTCCGTGGATGGTTCACCGGTTCAAAATCAAAACGAGAAGAATCTTGGGCATGTCGAACCAATCACAGGAAAACTTGATGTTGCAGAACGATGCACCGAGTGATTGGATCATTTTCGAAACCGTTCACTGGGACCCGGTCTCGACTGCCCACGAAATTCACTGAAACAGCGAGATCAACTTGAATCATTACGGTCTTAATCGAAACAAACCTTCAATGACCCGCATTGCTCAGCACGACGAACTGGTCGCAAGACGAACTGGTCGCACAGAGCATCTTCTTCTTAATCTCTTCATTGCACTTACCATCAAGTAAGTTATTCAGCCAGCAATAGATACGTGCCACTTTTTCCAGCCACGGCGATATCGATCTTGCTGTCTTGATTGAGATCCGTGGTGACAATTTGCAAACCACAGCCAACGTGGCCTTCCTCGATTGTTTGTCGGTGGAACGATTTTGTTTTTGGATCCCACTGATAGAAGTAAAGGCACGGCATCTCCATCCCGCCTGGGTCACGCCCGTTGTGTCCGAAATAACGTTTGCCCGTTATCAGTTCAGGCTGATTGTCACCGGTTATGTCTGACCAGGCGAGCGTGTGTGGCTGGCTATAGCTCTTATCAATTTCATGCTCTGCCCACTGCATTTTCCCATCAGCGTCCGGTCCCTGATTTTCCCACCAAAGCAACCCATAATCGTGCCCCTTACCGTGGATTAAATCTCCATCACCATCTTGGTCAAGATCCACAACAATCATTGGAACACTTGCGTGCATATCCCAATCCGGATGAAAGTCCCACGGTTGCCCCCATGAATCACTCTCTGGCTGCTCGTACCAACCCTGACCAACCAGCAAGTCCGCGCGCCCATCGCCGCTGATATCGCCAATTGCCATTCCATGCCCATTACCCTTGTCGCCTATTTGATGAGGTACCAAATCAAACTTCGCACCATTCTCAGCAGGCTTCTCACGGTCAACTAAACGCCAAATCACCGCCGGAACATTTTTCTTCCAGCTATTCACCAACCATTCAGGACGCCCATCACCATCGACATCCTGCATGACCTGACCTTCATTACAGGTATTGCCGGTATCGACAAGCAAATGCTGCGTCCACTGCTTTCCCAGTCGCAAAGCCTCTTCACCGGGGTTTTCGTACCAATGAACCTCGGTGGGAATAAACGATCCGGCAATCACGTCTAACCGACCATCTCCATTCACATCAAAAAGATAATCACCATTGCTTTGAACATAGCCATTCCAATCCTCGATGCTTCGCAACGGCCGGGGGGCCCAATCACCTCCCTTGTACCAGTTCCTTCCTGCGACGAGATCTTTGATACCATCACCGTCGAGATCACCGCAGGCGATTCCCTCATTTGCGTCGAGATGCAGCAACTTGGCTTTAAATTTTAGATCAGTGTTTTGCGCTGACGCGTCGATAGCAAAAACACAAATTGCCAGAGAAGACAAAGCTAAGCAGACTCGCATGATGTTCCTTTGTTGTAAGACACCGTTAATCATTTCGTTACCGAGAATTCCATTAAACACTTACGTCACAACAAGAACTGGAATGAATCTCGTTCAGAAATTTGGCGATGAGATCCCTCAACCACACGCGTTTTACGATTGTTGCCTGTGTGGCCAGCCCTTCATCCAATCGCATCTCCGAATTGGACATCCTGTCGGTTGCTTCGGCACTGGGCCTGAAGTCATGAAACGCTTGGAATACCGCTGATTCGCTCCGACGAGTCTCAAGTGCACTCGTGATTCGCGGGTCGATCAGTATATCCTCTTGAAAGGTGTGCGTTGCTTACCAATCAGAAAAAACATGCCAGCCCATGGATCATCATGCCTTCAGCCGATGTCTCTGTCTAATTTAGACCTTTGCCTCAAATTCATCGACCTTTGAATTTTCTACTCAAAACCTGACCATCATCGAAAACCATCCCCCGCCCAGCTCAAGTCGCTACCACCAAGAATAAGTATTGGCGAGAACCGTTTGGGTTAAACGCAATCGGTAACGGAAATCCAACCACCCTGGCAGCACATTCGATGCAAGGGCGAGATCGCTTAATTGATCTCGAAGAGCCATCAAGCATTTGTGCACGATCACGAACTTTCATCACAACGAGCGCATCAATCAGCTCACCTTTTTATCCGGCGGTAAGTTTCCTGAAAAACAATGAAACCACTGAACGCAAAAAAGAGAACGCTTCCTGCCCTGGGTCAATTAGAAAGAATTCATCGCACAACCCACTCCACACAACAAAAGAACCTCGCAAAGCCAGCTAGAATCAAGCCATTGAATCTTTTCCCCGCAACTCGAGACATTCGAATGCAAAAGCACTTTCGGAGCATGTTTTTCTGGATATTGACAGCAAGCACTCTGGCTTCCTCAGCACTCTCCGCCGCCGCTACTCAGAATAATGCCGTCGACTCAAAGCCTCACATCATTCTTGTCATGGCCGATGATCAAGGATGGGGCCAAACGGGTTACTACAACCACCCGTTATTGCAAACTCCGCATCTGGATGCGATGGCTTCCAACGGACTTCGTTTCGACCATTTTTATGCCGGCGCACCGGTCTGCTCACCGACCAGAGCGAGTGTCCTGACTGGCAGGTCAAATGATCGCACAGGAGTCCAGAGTCATGGATACGCGCTACGTCGACAAGAGATCACAATCGCTTCCATCCTCAAAGAAGCGGGTTACGCCACAGGCCACTTTGGAAAGTGGCATCTAAACGGCATTCGTGGTCCCGGTGTTCCAATCTTGAAGCATGACACTCATCACCCCGGTGTTTTTGGGTTCGAAACTTGGCTCTCGGTTACCAATTTCTTTGACATGGATCCCATCCTTAGTCGTGTTGGTGACTTTGAGGAATATCGTGGCGACTCTTCCGAAATCATTGTCCAACAAGCAATTGAATTCATTGACCAAAAGCATCGCCAACAACCCATCTTCACTGTCATTTGGTTTGGATCACCGCATGACCCAGCCAAAGCCAGTGAGCAGGATTGCAAGGCTTTTCAAGAACTCGATGAGAAATCAAAAAATCATCATGGTGAACTAGTTGCCATGGACCGAAGTATCGGAACTCTCTTCTCGGAGCTCGCAAAAAGAAACCTCAAGGACAAGGCACTTGTCTGGTTCTGTAGTGACAACGGTGGTTTACCAAAAATAAAACCAAGCACTGTTGGAACGCTTCGAGGAAACAAAGGAACAATTTTTGAAGGTGGATTACGAGTACCCGGCATCATCCATTGGCCCTCAAGAATCGAACAACCTCGTGTCACTCAGTTCCCAGCCGGCGTGTTGGATATTGTTCCGACACTTCTCGAAATCACCCACCTCCAACATACAGACCCGACGCGGCCGTTAGATGGCATCAGCCTATTTCCCTTATTCAACAACGACATCAAAGAACGCCAGCAGCCGATCCCCTTTCGACATATCAACCGAGCAGCATGGATCCACAACGACTACAAGTTGCTGACGCAAGATTTGAAGAAAGAAAAATTTGAGCTCTACAATCTCGTCAAAGATCCTTCTGAATCCACCGACCTTGCTAAAGAACTTCCAGATAAATTGCTTGCGATGCGTGAGCAATTTTCAGCATGGAACGAGTCCGTTGAAGAAAGTGTCCAAGGAAAGGATTACCCTGAAAAAAAACTGATGCCGGGTGACCCCGAACCGCGATTCTGGACTGATATGCCCGAGTATGAACCCTACTTCAACCAATGGAAAAAGCGTTGGGAATATCACTCGCGGTTAAATCAAAAACCGCGAGTGAAACGCTAAATCGCATTCAACCAAATTACTTACGCCTGGCCCTTGGTGAAGCGGTCAGTTGATCGTCAGGTGTTACCTTGTATTGCTCCCGCAACCTCGCAAGCTCAACCGTTAAACTCGCTTGCACCTCTGCGTATTGAGGATTCCCGTATACACTTGTGAGTTCGTTCGGATCACGCTCCAAATCAAACAACTCCCAGTCGTCCAACTTCTTACCTTCGAGCGCGTAGAAACGTATTAACTTGTACTTGCCGGTGGTCACTCCATAATGCCGAGCGACATTATGAGCACCGGGATTCTCGTAGTAGTGATAATAAAACTGCTTACGCCAATCCTTTGGCGTCTTGCCTTGCAGAATCGGTACCAAGCTTCGCCCCTGCATGTCATCAGGTATCTCGACACCTGCCATTTGAAGGAAAGTCTCTGCAAAGTCCAAGTTCGAAACAATGTCTTGATTAACGCTTCCTGGTTGAACAGTCCCCGGCCACCTCACCATCAGTGGTGTCTTCAAGGACTCTTCGTACATCCATCGTTTGTCGTACCAGCCATGCTCGCCGAGATACCAACCTTGATCGGACGCGTAAATCACCACTGTATTTTTCGACAAACCCGTCTCATCAAGATAATCCAATACTCGCCCCACACCATCATCAACACTCTTGACGCACCGCAGATAGTCCTTGACGTATCGCTGGTACTTCCATTTGATTAATTCCTTCTCCGACATTGACGCTTTGGACTCCAAGAACGCTTCATTCTTGGGTCCATAGGCTGCATCCCAAACTTTGATTTGCTCGGCATTCATCGTGCCATGACCCTGCAGCTTGAGATCACGGTCGCTGAGATGGCGGCGAATGGTCATCTGTTGTCGTGCTGCGGCTTGCGTGCGACCAGAATAGTCGTCCCACAAGGTCTCTGGCTCTGGGATTGTCACATCATCCAGCCAATTCAAATACTTAGGGCCCGGCATCCAATTCCGATGTGGCGCTTTATGCTGAAACATCACCATGAACGGTCGGTCACCATCGCGACGATTCTGCAGCCAATCAAGCATCTTGTCCGTGACGATGTCCGTTGTGTACCCGACGTGTTTTCGAGTCACTGGCTGTCCGTTCTCATCTGCTGTGATCATCGGCGGGTTGTAATACGGACCCTGACCTTTCAAAACATCGTAATAGTCATAGCCTTGAGGTGTCGTGACTAAATGCCATTTCCCAACGACCGCAGTTTGGTATCCCGCTTTTTGAAGAAGCTTCGGAAAGGTTTGCTGATCACCGTTGAAACGATCACGATTAGTTTTGAAGCCATTAATATGGCTGTACTTACCAGTCTGAATCACGGCGCGACTGGGCCCGCAAATTGAATTAGTCACATAACAACGATCGAATCGCATCCCCTCGTTTGCAATTCGATCCAAATTAGGTGTGGTGATCCGAGAGGGATCGTAGGCACTGATGGCCTGCTCGCAATGGTCATCAGAGAAGATGAAGACAATGTTCGGTCGAGATTCGTCACCCATCAAGGAAAGTGAGCTTACAACCAAAAAAATCATCAATATCGAAAATCGTCGACCCACAGTGCACTCCCTTGGAGAATCGAGAAGTAGGATCCTTGCAGAACTCGGCATGTATCGCCCCATTTGCAACGTATAATAGCAGGTTCTAGCAGCAGAAAGGCTGTTGCTGGTATTTGTCCCGCAACGAATTAGAGTTGGGGGAGAGATAATTTCTATCCAAGCGTGATGACCGGATGAAGAAAAGCTCAAGCGACTGATTGGAAGTTGTCCCCGACTGGGCAACTTACAGAAAACTCGAGCACTGGGTTTTTGTTTCAGAGGATCCGGAACAACCGATTCAGCAGCAAGTAATCAATTCAAAAAGAATTTGCAAAGACACCAATCGAAAGCCAATTTAATAAAAGAAGCCCCCCGGCTGATGCGATTCCCACCATCTTGCCAAGCGAGCTTGTTTTGTGAATCAGGACCATTGATCGAATTTTTGCCGCGAGAAACAAACCAATCTATTCAACATTTTCACGATACCAAGTCGTTTGCTTGCTGCTGTCAGAAGTGATCTTGATCGCGTAGTATCCAAGCAGCCCCAAACAAACATTAACGTCGTCAGACAAAATCAACCAGTCACATTCATATCGAGTCGTCAAAGGTCTCTCATGCTTCGTAAGCTCAGTCACTTCATCCTCATCAATACCTTCTTCATTGCATCTGCTGTGGCAGTGATTGCCGCGGATGGAAAAGGCAAAGGCCCGGCCTTCACGGAGGCACCGGAAAATGATCAAAACTTTCCGCTGATGGGCGAGTTCGTCGGTGAAATTTCAACCGACGGTGATCAGAAGAAATCGCTCGGTTTGCAAATTCGACACATCGGTCACGGTGAATTTGAGGCTTTGTCATTTCTGGGTGGCCTGCCGGGTCAGGAAGGACACGAATCAAGACCAATGCGAATGATCGGACGACGTTCTGATGATTTTGTCGTGCTATCGGGAGGACCGTGGGCAATTTTTGTCGAAAAAGAACATTGCCTGCTGTTGGATCGAACGGGTCAGCAAGTCGGAAAACTTGCACGAATCCATCGTGTCAGTCCAACCCTCGGCGCACCAGCACCTGAGACCGCAACGGTGCTTTTTGATGGAACCAACGTCGATCAATTCAATAACGCTCAAATGAGCGAGGGGGGATTATTGATGGAGGGTGCTGACATCAAACCAATGTTCCAAGATTTCAATTTACATGTTGAATTCAGGATCCCTTACATGCCACAGGCTGACGGTCAATCACGCGGAAACAGTGGCCTCTATCTGCAAAGTCGATACGAATGCCAAGTCCTTGACTCCTTCGGCACAGAGCCTGTCATTGACGGACTCGGTGCGTTGTATCGATTTAAGGTTCCCGATCTCAACATGGCCTTCCCTCCGTTGGTTTGGCAAACCTATGACGTGCACTTCACTGCACCTCGCTGGTCAGCAGATGGAACAAAAATCCGGGATGCAAGAATCACCTCATGGATCAATGGCGTGAAAGTTCAAGACAATGTCGCATTGAAAAACAAAACAGGTGCGGGCAAACAGGAAGAACCGACACTGCTTCCGATTCGAATCCAAAACCACGGTGACCCTGTGCGATTCCGCAACATTTGGGTTGTTGATCGCGGCCTTGCAAGTGGTGAATTCCCCGTCCACCCGACCCCCGAGCAACTGATCGCGACAGCGAAAGCCGATGAAGGCACTGAAGAGCCTGATTCGGCAGAAGTCTCGACCGAAGAAGCTAAGCCCGAAGAAAACGCTGATTCCGCCAAGGAAGAAACCACGGGAGAGAACGTTTCGGAAGAGGCCAAGGACGAGAAGCCCAGTGCGTAGTCACAGTGCATAGTCACAGTGCATGGTCACAGTGCATAGCCATAGGGAAACTGCTGGGGAATCCATCGGGATGCTCACTTGAGCCGGCCCGCCACCTCATTCCCATGCCTTCAGATTGATCGAGCCTTGCGAGAGCTTGCTCATCAGCACTGCAGCACTTGACCATCCTGCAACTCAAAACTGCAATCAGCCAACGCATCCGCCTCGTCCTGATTGTGCGTGATGTGAAGCGTTGTCACGCCCGTTTCTTGAGTAACTGCCTTGAGAAGCACCTGCATCTCATTCCTCGTGGCTGAATCGAGCGCACTCAAGGGCTCGTCGAGTAGCAGAACAGAGGGATTAAAAGAAAGCGCGCGTCCCAATGCGACGCGTTGCGACTCACCACCGCTAAGTCCCTCGATCCCTCGATCCAACAGATGGGTAATCCCCAACTGCGACGCAAGCTCACACGAGCGACTTTCAATTCTTTCATGTGACCAATGACGCAACCTCAAGGCAAATTCGAGGTGCTGCTTGACTGAAAAAGTTGGAAAGAGGGCTAGGTCCTGGGGAACGTAACCAACTTCACGATCGGCAGGGGACCAATCCGTAACATCTGTTTTGTGAATCAAGATATGCCCCGACTCAACACGTCGTAAGCCACCAATCGCCTCAAGGATCGTCGTTTTTCCTCGACCGGTCTTTCCCATCAACGCCGCGTAGCAACCGGTCTCCACTTGAAGATCAATTCCCTCCAAGACGAAGAGACCGGCTCGAATGGTTAAGTTTTGCAATTCGATCATGAGGTCAGTCCCGTTCCCAATAATCGAAGAACCACCAAAACAACGACCGCCATCGCAACCATCAACAACGATACCGCAACGGCAGCATCCAAATTACCAATGCTCAATTCCAGGAAGACGGTCGTGGACAAAACCTCGGTTCGCATTCGGGTCGCCCCCGCAAAGACCAAAATCGGTCCAAACTCACCAAGTGCGCGTGCCCAAGCAATGGTAGTTGCTGCGATCATTCCACGCCAAGCTTGCGGAAGAGCAATCTGCAAAAAAGCCTGACCACGTGTGCAACCCAATGTCCTTGCAACGTCCTCAGCACGTGGATCAATCTGATCGAAGGTAACTCTCATGGTCCTCACGGCGAAAGCGCAGGCAACGCTGAACTGAGCCAAGACGACCGCAGGCCAGCGGTAGGTGATGGGAAATCCCAGGTCATCACGAAACCATTCTTCAATCTCCCAACCAAAAAACGGTTGGTGAAACAAAATCAACAAACTAAGACCAAGAACCAAAGGTGGTAATACAATGGGGATGTCGACAATCGTGTCCACGAGTGTTCGCCCCGGAAATCGATATCGGGCCAGAAGATAACCCAGTGGAGTAGCCACCCAAATCGACAATAGAGCCGCTGCGGTGCACGAGAGAATGGTCAACTGGAACGCAAATCGAATTTCGGGCTTGAACAATGCAGCCTTAAATTCTGCCAGCGATGCAAATCTTAAATCAGCCAGCAAAAGAAGAACAATGAGCAAAACAAAGCAGGAGGATATCCCACCCATCACAACAAAAAATGGTGTGTCGGATCGGCGTGTTTGCTTCAATTCAATTCGATGCTCTGACGCAGTGGACGAGTTGGTTTGATCAGTCATTCGCTTCTGCTTCACTCGGCATCAACCAACCAAAACCTTCCGCCGCAAAATTCTCTCGGGACTCAGCAGTGCAAATCTGCTCGAAGAGCCGACTAGCTGTTTGCCCGTTTTCGGATCGAGGTGAAACACCGTAAGGTTGCACTGCAATGCTGCACTCCAGTCCCTGAATCCGCACCGCATCCAGAAACTCGCCGGATCCCGCCGTGTTACTCAAATAAACGACCGCTGCGTCGAGCGATCCAGATCGCATCTGATTAACCAGCATATCACCAGTCGGACTTTGCACCGTCACATTTTCCATGACCTCTTGCTGAACCCCACCCTCCCGAAAGGTGTTCTGAGTCAACCATCCCATGGCACATTGCTTCTCATGACCGATGCCAACCCGAAGCCCCTCCTTGGTCAAGTCACGAAGAGACGCTATTTGATGTGGGTTACCCTTCTGAACCGCAATGACCAATTCGTTCTGAGACAAGTCAATCGGATCAGGAAATAACTCTGGCACCTGCTCCATGAATTCCTTATCGCAGGCAAAATACGCGTCCGGAACCAAACCTGATTTCATTTGAGCAACAAGAATCCCACAACCGTTGTAAACGGTGTCAATCACAACACCCTCTCGCTGCTCAAAGCCTCGTATTGTTTCCTCAATGGCTGGCCTCAGCATCGAACCGGCAAACAACTTGATCTCAGGAACATCACTCCATCGATCACCACCAGAAACACGAAAGCCAAATTCCTTGTAACGCTGAAGACCTCGGTCGCTAGCGGATAAGAATCTTGCGAAGTGCAATGATTGGGAAGGACGTTTGGTTGACTGAATGATTCCAATGGAGATCTGCGAAGAGGTTGGTTCTAACTCAGGCAACTCGACAAATTCCAGATCAGGATAGGTGTGCAAAACGGCATCATAGACGATCGCAGCATCCGCGGCGCCGACCAGAACGTCATTGGCGGCTTCGGTCACAGTGGTTCGATAGGCGGTGGTCGCCTGGTGCAAAGATTCCCACTTTCCCACCTCCTTCAAGACACGTCGGGTGACTTTCCCGATTGCCGCCGCCTCGGGTTCAGCTTGAACCAGCCGAACTTCCTTATTCAACAAATCTGCAAACTGGTTGATAGATTTTGGATTCCCCTTCTTCACTGCAATGACACCTTGCATCATTGCAATGGGCAAGATTTCTGCAACTAATTCTTTCTCGCGGCCCATCTCAAGATAACTGTCGTCGGCGGGCAAATACAAATCACCAACTTGGCTCACCTCCATCTGCGAAAGCAAGGTCTGGGATGGACCATACTGGACGTCAACCTGCCTTCCGAACTGCGCCGCATAATCCGCGACAACCTTCTCCATCACTGCTCGATTGCTCGCTGCACAAAAAAGCATCAGAGGAGACTGCGAGGCGGCCTCGCCACTTTCATTAAATGTTTCCGAACTGCTCGGTGGCCTCGTGGACCGACCAAGCATCATGAACATCAGGGTTAATGCGAGCAATGATCCAAGCAAAACAAGACCGATTCTCGACATTGCATATCTACCTACTGGGGAATACTTCAATCAACTCAATCAACTCAATCAACTCAATCAACTCGGATCAATCCTCGATCCATACTTTGTTCAGCACCGTCTCAAATTGACAGCTCTGATGCCCATTCGAGTCATTCATTTCTTCATTCGAACAAATGTTGACTGATTTAGTGAGGCGGTATCTGTGCAAATCCTTTGGCTTGTCTGATCTGGTCCGATCTCATCCTGCATCACCCTAAGCAGATCCACAATCAACATGGCTCAACATGAAAGGTAATGAATGAATAAGAAACGATTCTCACCCTTGAAACCTGTCGCATTTTATCAATGAGATAGGATTTCAGTCCACCGTCAGAGTCACTTTCAGGGCGTGTTCGGCATTGGCCAGTCCTGCAACACAATACCAGCACTCGCGAATCCTATTCTATTTGAATTAGTGTAGCTTTTCTCAGCGACCGGGTGGAATATCTAGCAACTCTGGTCGGCGATTCTGACCGCCTGACTTCGCCGGAGGCGGCTTGAATCCCTCCTCAAATAATTCCCCGTTCCAATTTGCGTCAAAAAGCAAATCAAACCCCGGATTCTGATCCTTCACCTGACATGAACAAGCACCGCTTAAAAAAAGTGTCAGGTCGGCCATCAAACTAGGATTCAGATCGCCAACGGGAATCACTTCGAGTGCCCTCCCACGTCCAAAGACAGGGACAGCGATTGGTTCTCCGCGTGCTACCGCGTCAGGTCGTATTTCTGAGAGCAACTCAACCAAAAATCGTTCCTTTGGATCGTCGCGGCTGATCTCCAGAAAACTGAAACGCACGAGCAGTGGCACGTCGGAATAAAGCTCAGAACCAGGTAACCCGATCCCCTCAGGTAGCTGAACTTGCTCGGCGAGCTTTGGAAGCTCCTCACGCAACATCTTGCGTGCGTGGGCCGCTTGATCAGTATCCTTACCCGTCATCAACAGCCAGACAACAGAATCTCCCGACAGAAGACGACGTGACATTTCGTGCCGCGACGGTGACTTGAAGACTCCGTGGTCTTCCAAACTGCGCAGGCCACCCTGCCAGCCATTCACAAATCTCGCGCCACCTAAATTGACCCTGACCACCACGTGCGGCAAAGTCGGCTCTCCCTGCTTCTTGACCTGAGACCAAAGAGATTGAGCATTCGAGTCAAGCGTCCTAATGTTGCAACGTACCAGCTTCGCGACAGGGTCGTCGCCTGAGCCCGAAGTTGAATCCGACACGCGATCTGGTAGAGCGTCTCGCAAAATAGTCTCTTCATCTCCGGTAAGGTGTCCTTCATAAAAAACAAACACCTCGCATGGGTCTGGCCGCCAACGCTCCAACGCATATCGGAAGACTGGAATATTACATGCATCAACTGTGGTGCCAAACACCGAGAGGACAATCAATACTGCGAACCGCCTGATCATTCTCATCTACCTTCTGACCATACAAAAAAACAATTTCAGACAAACCATGACCCGGACAACACAATGACTCGGACAACACAATGACCCGGACAACACATTGACCCGGACAACACATTGAGTGGCAGATCAAACACCAAGCATCCTTCACTCTAAAAAAAGCCAAGCTCCACTTTGAGTTTCGGATCAGCTGATGGCAATCCTATTTCAGATCCGTCTCCTGTAAACGCTGCTCGTCCCAATATCTCAGTGCTTGCATCCTCTCAGTGCTTGCATCTCAGTGCTTGCAATAACTGACTGCATGAAAAACGCTTACGGACTTGCAAAACAGATGACCGCACCATCCAAGGTCGTCAAGAATAGTTTCCCTGAGGCACCCGCGAGACCATCCCAGGCGGGCAGGTCATCCAAGGCAACTTCGTTCTCTACTTCCCCGGTATCAATATTGACTGATAACAATCGTGATCCCTGATCACCATCGAGGACTTTGTCTTGTCGAGACAACAACTGTTGCACCTTGGGATCCGTTTCAGCTAGCTGCTTAAACGTCTCTTCCTCATTAATAATATCAGGCGGTCCAACAACAAAAAGATTTTTTCCGGCAAGCACCATTCCGCGAACGTAAATTGGAACATCTTGAGTCCATTTTGGATCCACCAAACTATTAGTTGCTTTGGTGGCAGGCTTCCGACCTCGTTTGCCAGCGCTAAACTGCAAAGCCTTTCCAAATTTCCCCTCCACAAGCTTGGCGTTTTCAACGGTTCCGTTGTGACGCTTTAACGAATGATCCCGAGCGGTTCCATCATCGAAGCTAACAGCCAAGACGGCGTCCGCTGAAATCTCTGATCCGGTCCCGTAACGGGCGGTCACTTGCTCTTGAGTCGCAGGGTGAAAATAAAGGCGCACCTCGTCAATAATCCCGGTGAACTGTGGGTTGGCATAATTACCAACAAAGGAAGCAGCGTCTGTACCGACTTCTAAACCCTGTGCCGGGTCACTTTGGATCTTGCCGGGCGCCTTACCCTCTGCAGCCAACTCGCCATCCACGTAAAGCTTCATTCGCAAGTCCTCCTCAAGAACACCGACAACATGATGCCATCCGCCAACAATTGATTTCTTCCCGACGACCGACTGAAGCTTTGAATCAGATCGCAGATCAAAGCATGGCCGACCACCTTGAAGTGACAAGGCAAAACCCTCACTGGGGCCTCCCCTTGCAACAATGACGCCTTGAGGACGAGTGGTCGTCATCCAAGCCTCAATTGTCAAAGCCTTACCAGCAGGATTCAAACCGGACGGTTTGCCAAACCCTGCAAAGGAGCCCGAGGGACCCGAGGCATTACGCTTGCCAAATCCAGCTGGAATTTCAGGTGGATTGGGCTCCGCCGCAAAGAGCTGGTGCTCCAGGGTCGTGGTCCAACGCAAATACTCAGGCTTTCGACCGTATCCAAAAACGTAACCATTACCTTGAACAAGCAATCGCCCCGAGGGTGCAAATCGACCTGCTTGGTAATAGCCGCCATGACCACCGGCAAAACTTTGGCCCAGCACCCAATACGAGCGATGAAACCAACTCTCATCCAAGAACCCCATGGGAGCAAAAAGGTGTGCGTCCTCACCTCGTTGCTTCGACGCCTGGGTCGCAAAATCACCGGAGTTGGGGCCGATTTCGAGTCGGTTCCCGGCAAAATCAAATTTCTGAGACTTCATGTAGATGTGCCGTCCATCGGTCGAAAGAATGTCGGGCAATCCAACGGGCATCTGCAACACCTGCAACTTCTCTTGGATGTTATTGCCCGTCTCCGGGTTCGTTTCATCCATCAAGGTTTCAAACCGCTTCTCACCGGTCTCAAGATCCAGACCAAGCATGCGAAGGCCGCCGTCCAGAAATATTGACCGTCCCGCCACACAGTAAACCGTCCCCTCATGAATCAGGACACTTCCATGCACAGGCCACAATGACTCCAATTGCTCAAAGGCCATTGCGCGGCGTTCAAGCGGCGCAGCTCGGTAACGCCAGGCAAGTTCGCCTTTGGTTGTCAGGCAATAGACCCAGCCATCCGCACCACCAAAGACAACTCTTCCATTTTTTATGGTCGGGGGTGAATCAATTCTCGCACCGATGGTGTAAGCCCAAGCGATTTCTCCACTCGCCTGATCGATCGCAACAATTCGATGCTGATCCGTTTGAGCGATGTAGACCAAACCCTCGGATACCACCGGTGCAGTCAATCGACCTCCCAGCTTGGTGTTCCACTTCACAGCAAGCTTGGCATCAACAGGTTGGCCAGTTGTTCCACTGCGTGAAGCATCATGCCGATACGTCGGCCAATCGTTGATCGCTTGCAGTTCATCCTCTTTCGAGGTCTTTGATGCGTAGGCTGACCCGCGCTCAAGTCGTCCGGCCTCAGGCACATCGGTAGGCACGGGCCGAGTGACTGACGCGGGGGCAAGCGCATTGAAACCGAATAACTTTGCTTCGGGATAGCAAGCACAGTTATGTGGTGGTGCATAGGTTAAACCGTTGCATGGCATCACACCGTACAAACACCCCCCCCTTACCCAGTGGTGAATATCCCAGTGCTCTTCATCAGGGTCAACAAATTCGATTCCTGTACGACTGGGCATCAAGAAATTATCAGTAGCCTTGGCGATGTAACAACGATGATGAAACCAGTAGGTATCAACATCCGGCGCAAATTCTTTCTTAACCTCACCGGTTCTCGGATCTCTCCCCGTATAAACACCCGAATCCTTACCCGAGGTAAGTGGCGCCACCCAGACCAATCCATCCATGACCATCAAGTCTTGGGGCGACTGATAACCACTGTTGGGAAAACTTGACTGCCAAAGTTCGCTTCCGGTTTTGGCATCCAAGCTTTTCATTTTGCCATCACCCCCGGAATACAGTACGACATCCTCGTGAATCACCAGCCGGGGACCAAAATTGAACGTGAAGGACTCTCGACGGGTTACCGGGTCGGATTGCCAGACAACATCCCCCGTTTCCTGATCAAGACTTACCAGGCTATTACCGTCGTGGAAGTAAACCTGATTTTCGTCGGCACAAAGTGTGAGTGGTGACACTCCTGTCTTGCGAGACCAGAGGGACCGGCCCGTATCGGCATCAAATGCCATTACCACGCGTGGTTCCTCATTCCAGAAAAAGCGTTGTCGCACGTCCGCTTGATCTCCAACCGTACCGTTGACCGGTGCGTAATCTTGCAACTCAGCTTTACCTTTGCGAACAACCAAAAACAATTTATCGCCCGAGTGAATCACTTCTTCCGTTGCATCACTGTCCTCGTAAGTCCTTAATGTCTCACCAGTAATCGCATCCAAAGCAGTCAGTGGAGCGTTGTAACCGAGCGTGATAAAAACCTCGTCATCGGTCGAAACAAGGCGACGTGATAACTGCGTTGGACCACTCTTCAAAGGCCATAGATGACTCTGCCAGTCTGCGATGTCACGCTTCCATAGGACCATTCCATTGAATGCATCCCGTGCGATTAACTTCCATTTAGGCGGCAACTGAATAGAAACACGACTGCCCTCATCCATTACGTAGAACATCCGCCCCGCAGTCGAAACCAATGCACTCATGCTGGCCATTCGATCATGATGACGCGACCATCGCGGGCTACCCACCCACTGAAGATGCCTTGGTGGTCCAACGACATCATCATGGGCGACCGAATTTCCCGTCGCGTCATGCAGATAATGCGACCATTCATCAATCTCCTCAGGGCGTGGCTTGATTGTCTTTTCCCATTCATCGCCGCGTTTCAACATAACGACACCATTGGGCACGACCACCCTTAACATTTCAGCGATCGAGACATCTCCGGGATCAGAAACCACGAGTAAATTGACGAGATTATCCACGTAGGGAAGTTCTGCTGAATTCAAACGGTCAACCGACACGTCGCCATAAAGCCCTTCTCCCTGCACGGCAGATCTGATCGCCGGAATCACATCAACCTCTTCGACCAACGCATGGACTTGTGTCGAGACATCCCGTCGCAAACCCAAAATTGTTTCTGAATCGGTTGCCCCGAGAGTGACAATCAACCCGCCAGTGAAGCCTGATTCCTCCAACACCCGGACTGAAATTTCGTTCCCGTGAACGACCGAAGAGGAGAATGACCAAGCACTACCCCAAACAATTGCCAACACGATTCCCACTGTGCATCGCACAGAAAAAAAACAATTAGACATACGCACAACTCTCCGATCCATGATCGCTATTTACGTGAAACTTTAACCCGGATTGTATCACGGACCAATGCAGCAGATTCACCCAAAGGGTCTCTGGGATTGGGAAAAACGCGGTAAACTCGCTCCACCAGATGCCTCCTCCGTGCCACTGACGAGAAGTGCCGACCCTGAAGTTCGCAGGAACCCTTGATGATTATGAGCATGTCCTGCCCATGGCGATCTCATGACGAGACTGGCATCTTGATCGGCAAAAAGACCAGCTGAAGCAACACTTACCGCCTTTCAGCAATCAGGCCACCATCAATCGCTAAACCGATTCAGCGAAAATCAACCTAACAAGCCGCTCACTTGAACTCACCGATTGGCACCCCGGGGGAGACATCGCTTGGGAACCGAGTCAACAACAATCCAGTCAGAAGTGGCATGCGGTCTCCTCGAATTCCCCTAACCTGAGAACGTGATACCGTCGCATGGGACATGCCGAGGATTTGTTCAAGCCTCACTATCAAGCTGTTCCAATCAAAAACTAAAGTGTTCAACCCGGTTCAGCCTTGCCACTCGGTACATTCGAATCACGAAATTTGATAAGCTCTCCGCGTCAGCGATGCGGTAACCGGAATTACAAACAGAAGAGATCTGTGGAAATGGAAAAACGACCTCTCAATGGCACCGGACTTGATCTTTCGGTTTTAGGTTTTGGAGCCTCCTCCATCGGTGCTGAATTTCGGCCCATCGATGTCGACGAGGCACTTCGCTGTGTCAGCGTCGCGTTAGAACGTGGCATGAATTATATCGACACCGCTGCCTACTACGGCCGCGGCATGAGCGAAGTCATGCTTGGACGTGTTCTGCCTCAGATCCCCAGAGACTCCTACATTCTCAGCTCTAAACTTGGTCGCTACGCTCCGCAACATTTTGACTTCAGCGCAAAAAGGGTTGCAGAAAGTGTTGACATTTCCCTTGAGCGTATGCAACTCGATCACATTGACATCATGTTCTGTCACGACATTGAATTTGTCGACTTGGATCTGGTTGTTAACGAAACCCTCCCAGCACTTCTCAAGGAAGTCAAGAAAGGCAAGGTGCGATTCGTTGGGATCAGCGGGTACCCAATGAAGATCTTTACCGAAATGATCAATCGAAGTGAAATCGATGTCGCCCTAACCTATAATCATTACACCCTGCAAAACGACATGGCATTGGCACTGGTCGATCCATGCCGGAGAAAGAATGTCGGTCTTATCAATGCAGCTCCGTTCTCTGCGCGTCTTCTGACAAACCTTCCGCTTCCCGCATGGCACAAGGCAACAGATGAAGTTCGTGAAGTCGCTGCCAAGGCGGCCGCACACGCTCGCGATCGAGGAAGTGATATCGCGAAATTAGCTCTGCAATACTCAGTTGCCAATCCAGAATTTGCAAGCTGCGTAACTGGTTCGGCCAACCCGGACCGAGTTAATTTATGGTGTGATTGGCTGGAAGAACCAATGGACGAAGTCTTGGTTAACGAGGTCAAGGACATCCTGAAACCCATTCACAACTGGGTCTACGTCGAGGGGCGTCCTGAAAATAACGATGGCTGAAATCAAATCAAAGCTTCCCTGCTTGGAACGCGTTGAACCACGCCTTGTTAGAAATTGCACCACATAACACTGACCAACCAACCCCAATATCGAAACGCTAACCACTAACTGATTACCAATGAAATCTTGCGTTACTATCAGCCTCGTTGAAGAAGCCCGCGGTGGTCCCTTTGTTTTGTGGGATGGATTGGAATCCTCGATAAATTTGGCAGCGGAACTCGGTTACGAGGCTGTTGAAATTTTCGCACCCGGCCCTGAAGCAATCGATATCGACCGCTTGGGTACGATGCTGGAAAAAGCTCAAATCAAACTAGCTGCGTTGGGAACGGGGGCGGGCTGGGTGAAACATCGCTTGCAACTCGCAGATCCTGATTCATCAAAACGCGAGCAAGCCAAGGCATTTGTTCGCAGCATCATCGATGCTGCTGGACCCTTGGGAGCTTGCGCAATCATCGGCTCAATGCAAGGCCCGAGTGGCCACACCGGGGATGCGGATGAATCAAGAAAATATCTTGCTGAGGCTTTGGAGGACGGAGCTGAGCAAGCGAAACGCTATGACGTACCACTGATCTATGAGCCGCTCAACCGCTACGAGACCAAACAATGCTGCACAGTCGCTGAAGGAGTCGCCTTACTGGAATCCCTGCAATCAGATAATGTCCGCCTGCTGTGCGACCTTTTCCACATGAACATCGAAGAGCAAGACGTTAGTAAAGCGCTCATCGAGGGTGGAAAGTGGGTTGGGCATATCCACTTTGTTGACAGTAACCGTCGACCTGTTGGTCTGGGCCACATGCAGTTTGGTCCAATCATTGACGCACTCAGGCAGATTAATTACCAAGGCTATCTCTGTGCCGAAGCTTTCCCGTATCCGAACCCGGAGGAAGCGGCTCGACAAACAATTCGAGCCTTCCAGTACTGGACACAAAGCTAGGTCAACCGCGAATGACCCGCCATTATCTTGATTGATCAATCCGAAATCCCCGTGGAGCCTTGAGCAAATCGCCCCATGGGAATTGCGTCTACCCTCTGCTACTCGATCTCGAATGATTCACCGTCGACTGGCTCTCCTTGAAATGATTCGCTATCGAGGCTCGACTTCATGTCGGCTTCGATCTCTTCGATGATCGCCCTGGCCCGTTCAGCATCCGACTCAAAAGTGAGAACTCGAACCTCACCAGGAGCCTCGGCACGAAAGCCAGCGGTGTAGCCACCGGTTGCAACGGCGCGGATCCCTTCGTTCGCCAAAACCGTCACCAGAACAGTCGCTGCAACCTCACTGTGACGCCGCGCGACCGTTACTAATTTCGCCTGATCAAGATCAAGCGAATCGGCGGATTCCTGATCGCGACTCTTCCCAAAATCATCCAAGAAACACTCCTTAAGCAACTTGTTTTTGTGATTTGATTTTATCGCTGAGCACCACGCAGTACCATGCGCAAAGCAAACTGACCGACGACTCCTAAGGGCCCTTTGATCATGAATGACCGACCCCTGATCAGAAACGCTAGGACTTTTGCCCGGGCAGTGTTGGCAGGGTGATGATCGTCGTCTCGGGCGGCATCCAAATATCCTCAATTTCTTGCTCACCGGTGTCATGTCTCAACAGCAGATAAATGCCACCAACCAACCCCCAGATCATAGCGATCAGGCCAGCAGAGGGAAGAAAACTTAACAACAACGTCACTTTTGTGATTAAAGACGGATCCGCGGGTGATCCCCAGCGAATCGCTATTTCACCCAACGAAATCGCAGAACCGACGATCCCCACTTCCAAGACAAAGAGTATCACCAACAACAGTCCAGCAAAGATTAGATAACTAATCAATCGTAATGGCCGCCGCAGGAAAGATTCATAACCACGACTTACCGCATCGATGGGGTCACCAACAGGCTCAATCACCATTGCAGCCCAACTAAGCGGCGCGACAAAGTAAGAACCAAAGTTTAAAATCCCTGCCAGTATCAATAATAAACCCGCGAACGCTGCAAGAATCCAATTACCCGTTGAAACGACCGGTATCCGATCGATGAGTGCGACCAACAGCCCGAGGGAAATCACAAGAAGTGCCGGACCGGCTAAGGTAATCAGGATTGATAATTTAGCCGGAATCAAACGAGACTTAGCCAGTCGAAGCACTGTCGAGATTGGCCCCATCCCACGCCCCGCGGTCAACATGGCACCCTGACGAAGAAGAACCAGTGCTGGCAAAGACCAGACGAGAAGCGTCCAAGCACTGGCCGCCCACCATTCCCAGTTCGCCAAGCGATTATCTGAGTGACTGATGGACATCGGAAGCGTCTGATAGGCTAGACGCGAAATCAATGACAGCGACTGAACCCCTGCTTGCACAGCATTTTGCTCAATCAATGATCCACGTCGCGTCGGAAAATCATCTTGTAAAATCCAGTGCGTCCCGAGCAACCAAATTCCGATCGTCACCCAGGTCATCCCGACCAACAACGGCGATCCTGCGATTCGCATGATTCTGGACAGCCGCAACCAAGGCAGCAAGTCACACCACTCACGAGATCTGGCAAGAAAACCCAATTCTGGATCGACTGGAGCGTTCGCCTTCGGGGCATCGGTGTCTGAGTCTTGTGCACTCATTACGTCTGAATCACTCCTGCGAATATCAAAACACAAATCACTCAAATCTTTAACGCGGGCAGCATGACGAGTGATCACGCATACGCTGAAATGCGAGGTCTATCAATCCGACCACTATCACAACGCATCAACAAACAGAGTAACTCATTGGCTTAAAAAAGCGTATAGATAAACGGAGCGACCGGTGAAGGAAGCAAGATTGCGGCACCAATTAAGAGCAAAGTGACCAGTAGAATCGGTATCAACCACCACTTCTTGTTGTAACGTAAAAACTGAACAAACTCGGTCACGATTCCCGGATCATTGCCCGTGGACAATTCATCAAAGGTGCGATCGGTCACCCGGGATGTTTCTGATTTGTCAGGTCCATCATCACGACTACCTGAGGTGGGTTCTTGCTGAGACATCAAAAAGAAAACTTCATCAATAGGTTTTAAAATAACTTTCCAGATCACGTTGACTCGACAGTTTCCACTGACTTGAATCGTCCGTTGGATGCTTCCAAGATTCGCCAAATCGGCGTCGCAGCAGTAATCCGATCGGAGTCATGATGCCATAATAAACCAAAGCCAAAAGCACGATTGTCACCACCGAGCGAATTGGCAAAGTTAATTTTTTAAAAACGTCCTCGATCGTTGCTCGGGACGCCGGAACCGCGAAAGCAATCAACATGATGGTCACGACAGCCAGAAGCAAAGCAACTGCGATGAATATCACCTGAAATCGCCAATAGGCCAAACCGGCCATCATGCTGAGCGCCATGCAGAGAGACATCACGAATTGCGTGGAGTGTCGCTGCTTCTTGACACGCTTTTCCAGAAATAACATGTCTCTCAAACGCTCCAACTCTCTCTGATCAATCCCGTTCTGCTGTTCTTTTGAAAGAACAAAATTCTGCAACACCAGGATATCCAAGTTGTTTTGAAGAAAGCACGCGAGAGCATCCATCCAAGTGCATACGATTGGTTCATCACGAACATTAAAACTTGTGTTCACGAGAACAGGACACCCTGTTTCCTGATCAAATCTTTTCAGTAATTGATGCAAAAACGGATTTCGTTCTTCGTCGACCGTCTGAAGGCGAGCTGAATAATCGACATGTGTGATCGCGGGCAACTCACTGCGAACATCATTTACACGATCCAAACCTTTTGGAAGTGTCAAATCGGGTTCGCATCGAATGGATTCCTGAACCTCGGTCACCATCAACATGTAAGGGCTTTCGTGCGATTCACTCCATTGAAAAAATTCTGCAGCCCGATCTGACAACACAATGGGTGCAAAAGGACGAAATGACTCGCGGAATTTTGTTTTGAGATTTAGCTCTCGCTGCGTTTCTCGACAGCGAGGGTCGGCCAGAATACTACGATTACCCAACGCTCTCGGCCCAAACTCCATTCGCCCTCTCGCCAATCCAATTAATTTTCCGTCAGCAAGCGATTTTGAAATGAAGCCCGCAAGCTCGTCATCTTTTTCATGATGATCAAACTTTGCACCAATTCTCGATAACTTTTCAGTGAGATCGATTTCATCAATTTTCGGCCCCAACAAACTTCCGAACTGAGCATCAGGTTGCACCGTCTGGCGTTGATTGCCCATCAATTGATGCCAGATAAAATAGGCAACGCCCAAAGCGCCACCCGCGTCACCGGAAGCCGGTTGCACCCAGATATTCTTGAAGGGACCTTTCCTTAAAACCTTGCCATTGGAGACACAGTTGAGAGCGACGCCACCGGCAAGACAAAGGTTTTCACATCCACTGGTGGCATGAAGGTGACTCGCCGCGAGTTGAACGACTTTTTCTACCACCCGCTGCACCGATGCGGCCAAGTCCATATCGATTTCACGAATTGGTTGATTGTTGCGACGAGGCTCGCAGCCAAACAACCGATGAAAACGTTGAGAAGTCATTCGCAGACCGTGGCAATAGTCAAAGTAATCCAGGTTCAAACGATATGATCCGTCCTGGTTTACCGTAATCAATTTTTCGAGAATCAAATCGACGTATTTCGGCTGCCCATACGGTGCCAGCCCCATCAATTTGTACTCATCGGAGTTGACACGAAACCCGGAGAAATAAGTGAATGCTGAATAGAGTAAACCTAATGAATGTGGGAAATGAATCTCGTGATTCAGCTCAATCTGATTCGAACGCCCAATCCCCATACTTGTTGTTGCCCATTCACCAACACCATCGAGTGTCAGAATCGCGGCTTCTTCGAACGGAGAAGGAAAAAAGGCGCTTGCAGCGTGAGACTGATGATGCTCGCAAAAACAGATACGTCCCTGATATTGTCCCCCCAATCCCTTTCGGATCTCACGTCTTAACTGCAATTTTGGGCCGGCCCATTCAGGCATCGCCTTTCGAAACGAGTGAAACCCCTTGGGTGCATAATTCAAATAGGTTTCCACCAGCCGATCAAACTTTAACAACGGCTTTTCATAAAAACCGACATGATCAATTTGCGACGCCGATAAACCTGCCGTTTCAAGGCAATAGGCGATCGAGTGTTCCGGGAACGTCTCGTCATTTTTCCTTCGCGTGAATCGCTCTTCCTGAGCTGCAGCGACGACCCTGCCATCCACCAGCAAGGCAGCGGCCGAATCGTGATAGAAAGCGGAGACACCAAGAATTGCCGTCATGGAATATTCGAGACTTCAACAAAAAGGAAATTCTGCCACAGCAAAGAACTCCGGTCTCCTTATAGGGTAACCCATACGCCATGCCACGGTCAGTCGGGTGGTGGCTGATCAAAACCGATGTTTCAACAATCGCTCAAGGAAAAAAACCTACCTCTCAACTATCATCTGCTGCAGCTCCAACCACACCTCAGGAAAGATACTGAAAAAGGGAAGCAACCCTGCCGAACGGTGAGTCCCTTCAAACACTTCGCTGCCCACACCAACAATCCAATTTGTCATCATTCCTACGCAGCCACCGTAGAAAGACACATGAATCCCTTTGCCGTTCGGTTCATTCATCTTATGCTCCAACTCTTTGCCGATGGCACAACTTCAAACGATTAAGACTATCAGGACGCCACACTTTTCAAGACGAGATTGGCCCGATCACCTGGTCTTTACTTTCCGAACGTCCAACCCACACGAAACCACTACCATCAAACCCACCTTCATCTGACTCACTTGAAGTATCAAAACCGCCTCGAATCGGCTTCCCAGTGGGCGACTTATCGATACCCAACAACCCTGTAAATTCGGTTTTGGAAAACAGATGGAAAGCAATGCCTTGATTCGTTAGCCTTTAGGGATGCAAAAAGAACAGCCTAACGAATTCCCGAATGCGGATTCATACCTTGTATCGCAAATCAAAGACGGTGATCAAAATGCGTGGCAGCAATTGATCGACCGATATGAAGGACGATTACTCGCGTTTGTTGATTGCAGGATCAACAATCGATCGACCAGTGAGGACGTCGTACAAGATGCGTTCATCGGATTTTTAACAAGCTTGCCTAATTACAACGAAGACCGACCACTGGAAAGTTACCTCTTTTCAATCTGCGCTTACAAACTCACTGATCACCTACGTCGTGAAGGTCGCCGGCCCCCCCTTCAAACACGAAAAGGCTCCAGTGAAGGGGGAGAGGATGCCCAGTGGGTTGGACGCGATCGTGTTGCAAGTTCGATTGCTCGAAGCGCCGAGCAGCAGCGAACAGAAGAGTCGGTGATACGTGAAGCGATTGCCGAACAAATCTCACGATGGAAAAGTAAAGATCTCTGGAAAAAGCTCATGGTGATCGAGCTTCTTTTTGTGAAGGGCAAATCGAATCAAAGCGTCGCCAATTCATTGGGACTTAGCGAACAACAAGTTGCTAACTACAAGAGTGATTTCCAAGTTCGATTACGTTCAATCATCCAACGAATGAATTTGGAAGAAAGTTCTTTCCCGGAACTCGCTCAACCTCATTCGGACCGCAGCTGATTGTTTGGAAAATCGGTAAACGCTGCCTGCATCTTTTCCGAAACAAAAACAGCATCTCGCCAAAAACGACAAAGGTCGGCGCGGACCCGAAAGGCGGTGATGAAAAGAGAGGGATCGATCCCCACGAGGATCGACAGTTCGGGCCCACCTATCGTTGCATGTCATAATCGATCAAAAGAAACGAACATGCAACTTGAAACAGACGCATACACCCTGGATCCGACGGCCCATGCGTCGCCGATTCGATGCCAAAACGCTCAACCCGTCAGCCGATTAATTCTAGCCCCCGCATTGTGCCGGTACTGGTAGCGAATTGATCAACCTGCATTCCGACACCCTGCAAAGCAGAGACGAAGAGGTTCGGCAGTGGATAATTTTTCCGCTGATCAAAAGCCAAATGCCCAGCATGCTTGAACGGTCCGCCACCAAATAAAACAGGCATGTTGCGATTGTCGTGGTTTGACGCGTTACCAAGATTACTGGTTAGCAGCACCGACGTGTTACTCAGCAAGTCACCACCCAAATCCGGTTGATCGCGTAAACTCCGCAAGAAGTCCGCCCATTGATTGACCAAGGCTGTTTCGACCAAAGCCAGTTGCTCCAGTTTGGTTTCATCCATCCCGTGATGACTTAAGTTGTGATAGCCCTGATCGACACCTTCGATGGGAATGACGCCTCCTGCGCCGGGAAGATGCAGAGTAATGAATCGAGTGCTATCGGTCTGGATTGCAAGTTTGATCAAGTCAGACATCGTTTTCTGGCGGCCTACCAAATCGCTTGGATCATTGATGTCGACCGGTGCCTTTTGCGAAACAATTGGCTTGAGCAACTTAGCCCACTTTTCTGATTCCAGCATGCGTTTTTCGAGATCTCGCACGCTAGTAAAAAAAGCGTCCAAGTGCTCTCGATCGCCCGCCCCAAGATCACGCTGTAATGATTTTGCTTCGGCTCCAACAAGGTCCATGATGCTACGACCTTGCCGAATTTGCATCTCCTGAGTCTCTCGACGCTGTGGAGAATCATTGATGAACAATTGAGCAAATAAACGTGAGGCACTATCCAAAGGCGGGATCATCGCGCCATTCTCGGTGTAGCAAGGACTGGTCGATCCACCGGTGCTCAGGACCAACGACGGAAATCGCGTTGCATCACCGAGATGTTTTGCCATGTACTGGTCAAGCGAAACCGTATTCTTTGCTCGCCCTGAGGCGCCCATGGCGGAGGCGGTCAAAATACTCGCCTCCGCACGATGACCTCCGGTGACTCCCGGATGTGACACTCCGGAAAAGACCGTAAAGCGATCACGAACATCATTCATACCTGTCAGGTAACGCGATGCTTGATAGTCTTTGCCGCTCCCCGACGGAACAAGATTTTTTGAAACTAAACCGAGCCCCAAAGTGACCGCGACAAAGCGTTTCGGAGCAGTCTCTGCGGTATTGGCCATCGCAGGCTGCATCGCGGACAACCACGGCAACCCCATGGCAACGCCGCTACCGCGAAGAACACTGCGGCGATGAAGAGATCGACCTCCAACAAAACGTCCAAAGTCAAGTTTTGATGATAGATTCGCTGACATCGGTTTCTCTAATGGATTTTTCGCCATGACTTACTTCGTCAAGAATAATGAGCTGGTTACAACCGCGTTCAAGATAGAACGAACACCATACCCACCGCTCTGGGTACTTTGAATAATCTCTTCTAGTTCGCGTCGATCCGAAAACGTCACCTCATGTCCCGTTCCATAGACAATCAATTTTTCGGCAAAGTTGCGGGCAATCGATTCGCTATTCTCCGAAAGTAGCTGCCTAAATTGCTCGAAACCCTCGAAACTTCGGCCATCAGGCATTGAACCACTCGCATCGACTTCTGGCCCTTTCTTTGAACGACCTTTCAAAGCCACTGGATAGGTGGTGCGCCACCGTCCGGCTGCGTCGAAATTTTCAAGAGCATAACCGGCAGGATCTGTTTTAATGTGGCAACTTTGACAGGCTACATCTGACAGGTGCAGTTCCAATTGTTCGCGAATCGTTCTTGCGCCACGAATATCGGGTTCAACCGCCGGCACATTCTCCGGTGGTGGTGGAATATCGATCCCCAATAACCGCTCCGAAACCCAAACACCACGAAGCACCGGTGAGGTATTCGTTCCGTTGGCTGTTACTTTCAAAAGAGAACCATGAGCAAGTAAGCCACCACGATGAGAATCCGAGGTCAACTTTACTCTTCGCAAGGCATCACCCTGAACGCCTCCAATCCCGTAATACCTCGCCAGACGGCTGTTCAGATAGGTGTAATCAGCGTCCAGCAAACGCGCGGCGGGGGCGTTCCGATCAAAAATTGACTGTAAAAACTCATGGGTTTCATCAAGCATCGCATTCTGCACCACCACATCAAAGTCGCGATGCAGTTTACGATCCGGTTCAGTGAAATCAATGTCTGCAAGGTCAAGCCACTGATCAGAAAAATCCGCGATGAAACGTCGTCCCTTGGGATCCTTGATCAGCCGACCAACTTGTGAAAGGATTTGTTTTTGTGATGGGGTTCCTCTACCATCCGCCCACTCAAACAACGCATCATCCGGCATGCTATTCCAAACCAGATAACTCAAGCGACTGGCGATCGCATCAGCATCCAGATGCCCCACCGGTTCGACAAAATAAAGAAATCGGGGAGAACACAAAATTGATCGATAGGTTGAAAGTAGGGCGTCAACGAGATTCTTCCCAACTTTCAACTCAGCGTTAAGCCAGTCCAAATAGGGCTGCATTTGCTGCGTGTCAAGCTGTCGCCGGAACGCGCGACGCACGAACTTGCGCAACTGAATTTCCGCATCGTCGGCAGCGTTCTGACCGTCATAGCGAATCGTACCGACATCTCGGTCGATGATTAATTGCAGATTGCCAAACAATCGACTCTGAACGAGCTCACTTCCCCCCGAGGGATAAATCGCTTTCATTTCCATGGAATGCAAAGCAACACCGGGAACGTTCTGCGGGCCACCCTCACCCACCCCAACCTGACCACCGCGAAATGAGGCTCGCTTTAGGGTCACGTCAGCAGGACGAATCTCAATCATGTGCCCCGCTGGCAGCCAAGCCTCCATCGTGTGCTCGGTTCGCTTCTCAGTTGCCTCAAACGATCCAATCCAATTCATCAGCGGAGCACCGCTGGTGCACTGACCGCTTCGCACCGAACACCAAACACCTCCTGTCAAAGGTTGCTTCACGGCCGAGGCAGAAAACTTGATCCGATACCAGCCACTTTCACGAACCGTTGTCGAGGTGATTCGCCCATAGAAGGTTAAACCGCTCGACCACACGACTGCCGCTCCATCAAACATTTCTGGATCACGACATCGTCTTCGAGGATTGTCCCTGGCTAGATCGATGGCATCGTATTGTCGTCGAAATGGATTCGACCGATCCGTGATCCGGCGCATCGCGTCTTTTAATGCGGCATCAACCACGTCCAAATGATTCTGCAATAAAAAATGAGACATGGACTGCGATTCGGCGATGCCATTGAAGCCTTCAACACGAGGCTCTTTTGGCATCAGATTGGCCAATGGACGGTCAATCGCCAACAGATCATGAAGCGTGCGTTCCAGCTGCAAATTCGTCAGACGCCTTGATCGCACACGACCCATTTCTTGGTGTTGCACGCGTTCATACCGTTCAATGCTCGAGCATAATTGCTTGAGAAACTCCTGAGCATCAGTCGGCGAAACCGTTACTTCGTCCGGTGGAGGCATCTCATGGGCGGCAACACGGTCATGAATCCTGACCCAGTCCTCAAGACGAAGATCGAGCGAATCGGTTTCACTCGCGTTGGAAAGATCCAGCCCGGCCTCAGCAGATGCACCTTCATGACAGTCCACGCAAAACCTGTCAAGAAAACCTCGGACCTGATCTGGCATCACGAGGGTTGATGACGAATCTGCCGCAACTTGATCCCTTGAACTAATCATCAAGAAACAAAACATCACCAGCATCAATACCAACATCCAATTCGCAACCCTTCGCACCATCAGTGCTGGATAGTTTGGGCTTACTGGCTGTTTGATGCCTGGGTTCATACGTCGCCAACTTACTGGGAAGGTTGGATTCAATTCTGACGAGAGTTGCGGTCAACTTTTGACAAGTCACTCTCTTTGACGCTGGTCAAGGAGGATGTCATTTTGGTGGGAAAATCAAGCAGATTATCGTTGAGCAACTGCGGGTGGAAACATGGGTTAAAACACGTCCTCAGAGACTCTATCGAACCGGCAACAACCGGCTGTAAACCGCAATCATAAAGTCCGATCAACAGCTGTCGACGTCAATTCTTCCGCTTCATCAGTTTAGTGGAAGGCGTTTGCTTTATCAGGCAAATTCCCCGTGAATCACAGGTTGTTGGGGACAAATCAGAGGATGTCACCAGATCCAATGAATCAACACTGAACTGATGTCACCCTCAAGGATTTCGAGGGGAGCCACCGACCACCCTGTTCACTGTCAACAAAATGTTTTCCAAAAGAAAAAATTTCGCAAAAAGGGTGCTCAATTCAATGGATCGCAGCACTCGTTCATCGGCATCATGATGCGAAACATGAGGCATATCTCTCATTCGCCTGTACCCTAGAAGTCAGCACCAAGATCAACCCAACTCACCTGAACTTAACGCAATTCGAGGCGATGAGAAAAAAACTCGCTTGGTCAAGGCAGCGAATGGATGATTCCTACGCGAAGATTCATAGCAACTCACAATGCTGTCAGTGAATGAAATTATCACTTCGGCATTCGAATTGACTAAGTGGATATGTCGGAAGTACTACTCCCCCATCGGCTCAAGTCCGGTGGTTCCCTGCAGTGATGCCAGGTAGTTGGTATCGCCCGCCTCAGCGAGTTTCCTCTCCGCAAATTCAAGACGCGACTTGAGGTCAAGCTCAGAGGCGAAATCATAATGATTAGCCTGTGCAAGGTAGCCTCGAATATTTCCTGCCATCTGTTCCCAATGCTTCACATCACGTTGCTGCTTTGCCGCAAGTCGCTGCTGGTACCACTCGCTTTGGATCAGGTAATCACGAGTAAAAAGTTTTCGCACGTCAGGATCATTAATCGTTTTACCGTTGTAGCTACCATTTGCCATCAAACTTAGAACCGCCTGAAGAGGTGGGCAAGCCATTTCATATCCCCCGTCCTCCATGTAAAGCGAGGCGACCCTTTGCTGAGCCTCTGCAATGTGCAGTAGACCATCGGCGAACGAAGCGGGGTCTTGTGACTCGGGCTGCAAGATATCTTGGGTAAAAACTTTGGCAGGGTTATCAAAAACGCGTCCCAAGTAGCGTCGAACAAACTTTTCAGTGATTCGATAACCAAGACGGCTGGCAGGAATCGCGTTTCCATCTTTTTCAAAGTCTTCAATTTTTTCCAGCATCCCGGATTCAATCATCTGCTGCGGATCACGTTCTTCCGGTGACATTCGGCACCAGACTTCGGGAATCAGTAAAGAGATGTCATGCCCGACCTCAAAGCGAGAACCAACGTGTCCCGCCGGAGTGCTGAACCCACCCAACTCGGTCAGAATCATGGAGACAACCAGCGAATTCAAATCGATTGCAGGTAACAACGCATTGAAGGGCCCTTTGGTTAACGCGCCTTCGCTGCCGGCCCCTGTTGTGCTGGGGCTCTTGCCGGTCAGTGAGCAAACGTAATCCATCAACAATTCAGGTAATTCCTGAAAATGCAAGGGTGAGTAAACGGCCAGTGACCGAAATCCAGCAACTGGATCAGGAGGATTATTACGTCTTCCACTCAACACAGCACCGACGGGAACGACCACCGGCGCATTTTGGGAAAGGCATCTCCCCAACTGCATCCCTCTCATCGCGACATAGCTGTCTCGATCATTGACCAGATCGGGACGGTCTTGCAAGTAACGCGGATTCTTGGTTGGTTGACCGTCAACAATTCTTGGGTTAGCCGTGCTGACAACATAGCTATTTTCCAGAACAGCTGCGCGACCAAGCAAGTCCTCCATTGGCCCACTGAACTTATCGAATTCGATCGCATCTTGAACAATCTCTTTGACGGTCTGCGTTGGGATTGGCTCAAAGTTGCTGATGAAATTCCCGGGGCGCGACAGATCCCATTCCGTTTGTTTGTCCAAACCACGGTGTACCGCGTCATCGGGTCGTTGGAAGAGCCGATACTCACAGTTTTCAACGATCTTATAACTCTCAGCACTCGCGACAGCCGATCCAACCTGATTCACGGCATTGGATGGAACAACCGTGCTGCAACTGATATCGTCTTCACGCTGCACTTTATCGGCTGCGATGAAGTCCTGACGCAGCTTGAAGGTTCTCCAACGCGATGCATCCAGGCCAACCCGCAGGTACGTTCCAACCAGCGATCGGTCACCCATCTTTAGTTCATGCCCGGGCGACCCGTTAACAATATCGACACCAAAATATTGCTTCCACTCACTTTCCATTCCGGGGCCAATGAAGCGTTTAATGATTAATGCCAGAGCATAGACGTGCTCCGGAATTGAATTAAGCCACTCATTAAATTCCTCACTGTAATTAGGTTGAGGAGTGAGGAGTTGGATCATGCTTCCCAAACTGCGTGTCGGATCCAAAACACCACGACTTGGGCGGTCCTTGTAGTCGGGCTTATCGTCAGTTTCGCGCTTCCAACGGTCCTGATAATTGCGATTGAAAATTGCATCAATCCATTCAAAATCCTTCTCAACATCCGCGACAAAAACCGGACCGTAAAGCATGTAATCCCGAAGGCTTTTGCTAATTTCGCTTTTACCACCACCGCTCACCGTGCATGGCTTGTGGCAAAAAACTCCCTCAGATGTGGTTCCTATCAATCGCCATGATGGTGCAGCAGGATGTTTTTCAAGCCGGACCTTGTAACCACTCGGTGAAATGTAAATGCATTGTGGCGAAAGTGTGATCCGTTGCTCTTGTCCATCCTTGACCCACTTAACACACCTTTCCTTCAAATTGGCACTCGCGGTCTCTGGAATGTAGATCACCGATGGGTAACGTCGATCAATCCCATAGCCCTCGGGTTGCACGTCAATGAACGACGGATATTCCTTGGCAATTTCTTCAAAGTCACGGCCCTGATAGAGGCGACTGTTCACGGTGAAAACCTCACCGAGTGAATAGGACGCAAAAGCGAGAGCACCTCCGGCGTGTTCCTCCTCTGAATTCCCCATCAAGTTGGTGGCGTAGCTAATCTGAGTTTTCACTTCTTTCTTGCAGTAACCGTAATAATTATCTGCGATAAGTGTTACCACGACCCCATCCAGATCACGACATGTCAGCTTGAAAGCGCCGCCATCGTTGTACCGTTCAGCCGGATCCCTCCAGCACATTGAATCAGCACGCTGCCGCTCGGTTGCGTCATCCCAGTGAGGCAATCCCAACTCTTTCTTTGTTAGGTGAATCAAATGGGGAGCAAGAATTACACAACCAGTATGCCCTGACCAACCATGAACGTCCAAAGCCGCATCATTGGCGGCGATTAGTGGATCGCCGGCGTTACCAAATATCGACTCGACAAAATCCAAATTACTCACCAATGCGCCAGGCACATAAAAACGCACCTCCATTGATTTTGCGTCACTCAAACCAGGCACTTCCGGGCAGACCAGCGGACGCAGTAGCAAGGAAACCCATGAGTTTGATGGCTGACTTAATTGAGAAGTGTAGGGCAGCACCGTCAGGTCCTTGGGCGGACTCATCGCCGCTTGGAAAAGCCGTACAAAAACCCCACGCGGCACCGATCGTTTATCCGCAGGGATCGGCAAACCACCTTCGGCAACGTGAAAGGTCCCCGCGGTTGTTCGTCGATCTGCCTTGGGATTATTCAAGACACCGTTGAGACACCGATACGAGGACACCAATTCATTTTGGAATTCGTTCGCCGCCAACGGCAAGCTCAACTCCCTCGCCATGCCATGTCGATCCAGAGTCAGCGAGCGGCTTGGCAACCGAAGTGAGTTACCGTCAAGTTGATCTTCAAAATGGCGGTTCAGGAAAGCCTCAATTCGTTCGTCAATTGGCGCTCGGTACTCAGCAAGCAGGTGATTTTTCTCCCGCAGACTCTCTAGAATTCCAGCCGAAAAAGTTGCCATCTCGTCGGATTTGGCGTTGTCGCTCGGTGGCGCCAACCCAGCGGAGGCCATCTGAAATGCGATATAACTTCGCAGACGATCTTGCTCGAATTGATTGGCTGAGATATCTCGGTCCCAACCAAGGGCTCGCTGCATTTCCTGAGCATCATTGATCAAATTTGCCACGGCAACTTCTCCCCAGTCCTGTATTTCAGTTCTTCCTCCGCTTCCCGCACAACATAACAAATCAATCGCCGAAACTCGGACCCCCCACCCGGCGATGTGGTGCAAATGGCTGCCACGAAGAGGCTCGGAGACACACCAACGTTGAAGCAGGTGCCGTAGGGCAGTCATCACCGGCAGTGAGATCCCCAGTAAGCAAATGACAGAGGAATCGGCTCAGTTTTGGTGTTTTTTAACAGGGAAATCTTTTCCATGCGACGAGCAGTCTCAGGCACCTGCCACATTCTTCTCGCATTTTTTGTGATCACGAGCTTTTCTCGAGAGGCTGAATTGGGTGCAACACCCGTTGCACCCAATTCAGCATACGTCAAGGTTTTGAAGTTAAGATGCGCGATGAGGTCCCAGATCACAGACAGCGATCGTGGGTGAGTTTACCGTTGACACCCATAATCGGCTAATCGCCCGCGACCAATACGTCGCAATACTGTTCCTGACTGATGACGGGGTCGTTGGACTTGGCCGAGTTGTGAACATGAGTGGACATAGCTTCCACATCATGACCGATATGCTTGGACCCTCAAGATCGAAGAATGTGAACCGCTAACAGATTGAAGTCACCCGGCCCGCTAAAGCGAGCATGATGTCGAACGGACTTCTTGATACCGTACAGATAAGCAGTTTACGTCGTCCCCGATCAATCTTTGACGAGAAACCGGATCAGTGCTTGCCAAGGGATCGGACTGATTTTCCACCGAGTTCAAGTCTGCATTCGGAGCGAAAGTTGTTTAAAATCACCCCACTCCGCCCATTCAATTATCTAGTGAGCCTTAATGATGAAAAGATTGCTTTCGCTTTTAACCTCCGTTTTACTTCTCGGCGTGGCCAACGCCGATGATCGATGGCTCGTTTTCTCCGGTGGTGAAGGTCCCGGAAAAGGTAAACACATCGTTCTCGTTTCGGGGGATCATGAGTATCGAAGCGAAGAGGCTTTTCCCCAGTTGGGAAAGATCCTTTCCCAACGACTGGGCTTCAAATGCACCGTGCTATTCCCCATTGATCCTGAGTCGGGGGAAATCAATCCTGAAAGTGTCACCAACATTCCAGGTCTGGAGGCACTCGCCAGCGCCGACCTTGTCGTCCTAGGCCTTCGATTTCGCAACCTTGAAGACGACCAGATGAAGCGCATCGTGGACTACGCCGAAGCGGGGAAACCACTGATGGCTTTGCGAACTTCAACCCACCCATTCAACATTCCCCGAGATCGCAAGTACCACAAGTACACATGGAACAATCAGGATGCTGGCTTCAAAGGTGGCTTCGGAAAACAGATTCTTGGTGAAACCTGGGTCTCGCACTATGGCAAACACGGTCGTGAATCAACTCGCGGCCTGGTTGCTGACAAAAAGCACCCCATCTCGACAGGCATCAAGGATGGTGACATTTGGGGCCCCACGGACGTCTACGAAGTCAAGTTACCGCTGACCAATGATGGACATCCCATTATTCTCGGGCAAATCCTAGACGGCATGACTGCAGAGTCGAATCCCATTGCCGATGCGCGTCAGGACAAGATTATGCCTGTTGCATGGACACGAACCTATAACGGAGGTCGTGTTTTTGTGACGACAATGGGATCAGCAGATGACCTGCCAAGCGAAGGTGTTCGCAGAATGTTGGTCAACGCATCACTTTGGTGCGTCGGACTCGAGAAGGAAATCAAAGCTGATTTGAATGTCGAGATCGTTGGTCAATACACACCCACAGCATTTGGATTCAAAAAGTATATCCCCGGAAAACGTCCATCCGATTACGATCTGCAATAGGCGAGATGTAACCCAGATCGAATTCCTCCCAATCAACTTGCTGCGAGCTCAACTGCCGCAAGTTGATTGGGCTCCGGTGGACACAATCAACTTACCTAACGGCAACCCTTCTGGCATGCATTGCATTGCAGCAAACAACACGGCCTTCTTCCTCGCAACCCAACCTTTCTGGACAAAGGATTGGCTTTCTGGACAAAAGATTGGCTGGCCGTTGAACAAGGGATTCTTTCGCAAAAACTAATCCTCCGCTGGCAACGGATCACGCCGACTGAGGATCTGGTCGAAATCATGGTGATCTCACTCAATCGGTAACGCGCTCAGAGAAACCGCTAAGGTGCTGTGAGATTTGCACCTTCAGAGAACGACTCTTCCTGATGCCCTGACAATCGCAGAGCAAGAAACATTCCTTTACAAGAGCACGCAACCTGAATCCTGTGCACTCAGCCAACCCAACCCTCGCCATTTCGGTTCAACACTCTGATGCGAGAAATTCAACAAGCGCTCAGTAATCTCCTTCCCAATAGCGGGTCAATTCGTCGCTGTGACGCCATAGCCGGAGGTTGCATCAGTGTCGCTCAACACCTCGTCACACAGTCCACCGATGGGACACGTCAAGATTTCTTCATAAAGTCCAACGAGAGCTCATTTGAAAACAATTTTTGCTGCGAGTGGAAGGGTCTTCAAGCCCTAGATCAGACCAGTTCGGTTCGCGTGCCTGAGCCAGTCGCCCAAGGAGTTGTGGGCTGCAAGGCGTGGTTAATCTTGGAATGGATTGAACAAGAGAATCAGCCGGCAAATTTCTTTCATGTGTTTGGCCACCAACTGGCCCAATTGCATCGATGCACGCGGGGAGAAGAAATCGGGCTTACTCACAACAATTACCTTGGATCTTCTCAACAACCCAATAACAGCTGTGACAGCTGGCATCATTTTTTTGCGTCTCAACGATTGGAATACCAGTTTCGTCAACTGCGAAATCAAGGCCTAGAGTCCCGAAATCTCGGAGAAAGTCTCACAGTGATTATCGATGACATGGAGTCGATCTTGGAGGGATCAGAGCCGGAGACATCGCTGATCCATGGTGATTTATGGAGTGGAAACTATCTCTGTGGTCCGAAGGGTGTCCCCGTATTGATTGATCCGGCCATTTATCGTGGTAACCGCGAAGCCGAATTCGGTATGATTCGGCTTTTCGGTGGATGCCCGAAATCGTTTTACGATGCCTATCAAGAAGCATTTCCATTTTCCGATGGCTGGGAGCGCCGAACTGATGTCTATCTCCTTTACCATTTGCTAAATCACCTTAACTTATTCGGAACGGGTTACCTTGCTGATTGCGAGCGAGTCGCCAGGGCGATACTTGCTAATCGCTGAACGACCGTGATTGTTGCGACCTTGAAGTCATGGACGTGTTCCATGCACTTGATGTGTCAAACTGCACCACCATGCAGCAAGTCTGTCCCTTTTACCAAATACTTTTTTTCGTCGAACACGATTGAAGCCTGATGCTAGCCGCCCGCGTGATTCCCTGTCTTGATGTCCATGATGGACGAGTTGTCAAAGGAACTAATTTTGTCAATCTACGGGATGCTGGTGATCCTGTGGAAGTGGCTCGTCGGTACGAAAAAGAGGGTGCTGATGAGCTGGTCTTTCTTGACATCACGGCCAGCCATGAAAAACGAGACATCATCTTGGATGTGGTCCGACGAACCGCCGAACAGGTATTCATGCCGCTGACAGTTGGGGGTGGGGTCCGAACCATCGAAGATGTAAGAGCTTTACTTTCGGCGGGATGCGACAAGGTTTCGATCAATTCGGCAGCTTGCAAGGATCCGGAGTTTGTTCGCAAAGCGGCTGATCGTTTCGGCAGTCAGTGCATTGTTGTGAATATCGATCCGAAACGAATCCATGAAGATGGTAATGAGCGATGGGAAGTGCACATCAACGGAGGTCGAACTCGCACGGGGCTGGAAGCAGTCGATTGGGCAAGAAAAATTGAATCCCTTGGCGCAGGTGAAATTGTCCTCACAAGCATGGATGCCGATGGAACGTGCGATGGTTATGACATTCCCATCACCTCGGCTGTCAGCGAAGCGGTGTCGATTCCGGTGGTCGCGAGCGGTGGAGCGGGAGCCCCACAACACTTGGTGGATGCCATCAGCAAAGGGAAAGCCGACGCCGCGCTGGCGGCAAGCATCTTCCACTTCGGACAATACACAATCACGGAAACGAAATTAGCGATGCAAGCCGCGGGAATTCCCGTCAGGCTCTAAATTTCCACTGCACATCCAAGACCAGAAAAGATTGGCATCGATAGAGATTCATGCGGGCCCAATAAGCACTGGCTATTTGTAAGCACTGGCTATTTGTGCAAAACGAGACCAATCTGTGTGGCAAGTCGCAGAGGACACCAACGCTGAGACGAGCACCCCTCGTACCAGCATCTTTGAAGCAGGGAAAACTCTGACGACAACAGGAAGTGTCAGCGAAGTCAGGAATCCTGAAATCAGGCCCAAAACCTCACGCAACCGTTTTTGCTGGGTTGAGGGGCTGCGGGTCTATCGAGCCAACTTTTTACTCATCAAGCCATGACGTTGGTGAATCTCAACTCCAAATGTGATCGAGGGGCGATCGCCTCACATTGAGATTCGAAAAACTGCCCGCCATCGCATTGGAAACGAGTCCTGCCACGTCAAAATGTTGGGCAATACAACCACGCTGCTTGAACGCAACCCAAGAAGTCAACCGAGGGTGTAGAAGGCTGTGGTTGTGGTAAAGTGTGAGAAGGGACCAACATGGATGGTTAAGAGCCTGATGAGCGATGGACAAAAGCCGGCTCAAAGGCCCTTGAACGGGGGTGCCCCGGTTGACCACAAGGCGTCACCCCGATTACACCAAGGGATTGAAGAAGTCTTTATTTTTCCTCGAACCCCATTTTGCACCGTGTCCGACATCGTTCCGATTCGTACAGCATTGATTAGCGTCAGCGACAAGCTTGGGCTTGCTGATTTAGCTGCTGGCTTGCAACAAGCTGGCGTTCAAATCTACAGCACCGGCGGCACCCGACGACACTTGGAAGAGTCAGGTGTCGACGTGCTTGATGTGGCTACCTACACCGGATTTCCGGAAATGCTCGACGGTCGAGTGAAGACACTCCACCCAAAGATTTTCGGTGGCATTCTGGCAAGGCGGGATCGAGATGATCACATGGATGCGATCGAGGAACACGACATTGTTCCATTTGATCTGATCGTTGTTAACCTTTATCCGTTCGCGGCAACGGCGTCGCGACCCGGCACGACGCGAGAGGAATGTATCGAACAGATTGATATTGGAGGCCCAAGTCTGGTTCGGGCCGCTGCCAAAAATCAGCAAGATGTTGCCGTTTCGACCAGTCCGGAACAGTATGGCGAAATCCTTGACCAACTGGACAACCAAGGCGGAACCGATCTGGCCTTTCGCGAGCAGTTGGCAGCGGATGCTTTTGATCACACCGCCTGCTACGATCGTGCAATTGCCGATTACCTGAGAGGCGACTCCCTCAGTGGCGATTTTCCATCCAGCTTGCATCTGTCGCTACGCCGAAAAACACAACTCCGGTATGGTGAAAATCCGCATCAACGTGCTGCCGTTTACAGTGACTCCTCCCAGCGATCAGCAAATCTTGTTTCGGCTCGTCAACTGAGCGGTAAGGAGCTTTCTTACAACAATCTGCTTGACCTCGATTCTGCATTGGAAATTGTTCGAGGCTTTGCCGAACCTGCCGCGAGTGTGATGAAACACAACAACCCTTGTGGTGCAGCCAACGGTGAAAAACTTGCCGAAGCTTGCCAGCGTGCTTTGGATGGTGACCCCCTGAGTGCCTTTGGATCTGTTTTAGGCTTTAATCGGACTGTCGACAAAGCAACAGCAGAATTACTTTGCACCCCGGGTCTATTCATCGAAGCCATTGTGGCTCCCGATTTTGAAGCGGAGGCCTTCGGACTGCTGACGACAAAACCAAGGTGGAAAGAGAACGTGCGGCTGATGCAAGTGGGCCGTCTTGATACGCCCGCATCCACCGTGCAACGCCGCTTCATCAGTGGCGGAATGTTGGTGCAAGACGCCGATCGGATGACCAGTTCACCGCTTCAATGGCAAACGGCCACTGAAACAAAGGTTTCGGATGATCTCTGGGACGATATTTCCTTTGGTTGGGAAATGGTTCGACACGTCAAAAGCAATGCCATCGTGCTTGCCAAAGACACCTCCCTGATTGGTGTTGGTGCCGGACAGATGAGTCGTGTTGACAGTGTGGAAATTGCGATCGACAAAGCGGGTGATCGTGCTGATGGCTCGATTCTGGCCTCGGATGCGTTCTTCCCATTTCCAGACTCCATCGAAGCAGCGTCCGAGGCAGGCATCATCGCCATCATTCAACCTGGTGGTTCAAGGCGCGACCAAGAAGTCATTGATGCTTGTGATCAATTTGGAATTCCCATGGTTCTCACCGGCCGACGGCATTTTAAACACTGATGACCATTCTCGACAAAATCCTGGTGGAGACACGACGAACCGTACAACGCGACCGTCGTCTGGTCTCAGAACTGCAGCTTGAATCTTTGATTCGGGACCTGCCACCGTGCAAAGATTTCCATGCAGCCCTCGCCGCTGGAAAACAAGTGCAGCTGATTGCAGAGGTGAAGCGAGCGAGTCCCTCAGCGGGTCTTATACGCAAAGACTTTGAACCGACTCATATCGCCGCTTGCTATGAGGCCGGGGGTGCGGCTTGCATCAGTGTCCTCACTGACGAACCCTTCTTTCAAGGTTCACTGGATTTCCTTCGGGCAGTGCGAAAAACCGTCGACCTTCCGCTTCTTCGTAAAGACTTTATCGTCGATCGATATCAACTTCTGCAAGCTCGGGAAGCCGGTGCCGACTGTGTCTTACTGATTGCAGAATGTTTATCCTCAGACGAATTAAAAGAATTGACCGACCAAGCGAATGCCTTAGGGCTTCAGACACTCACTGAACTCTACGACCCAGAAAATCTCGGGAAGGTACTTGCCACATCAACTCGACTGGTTGGCGTTAACAACCGAAACCTTAAAACGTTTGAAACCTCGCTGGAGCACACCCTGTCCCTTCGCCCCAGCATTCCGCCTGATCGACTTCTCGTTGGCGAAAGTGGTATTCGCACTCACGAAGATGTCCGCCACCTGGGGTCGGGCGGCGTGAAAGCCGTCCTGGTCGGTGAATCACTGATGCGACAAGATGATATCGTCGAAGCAACCCGGAATCTGCTTGGTGAAACCAACTAACCTCTCCTTGAGGTAATCATCGCAACGATCGCTACAAGGTACCCGAGTCAACAGTCAATCAAATCTGCCCTTGTCATTCCACCGCGAACCACGCATTTGCGATTGAGGCAGGAGCGACCGCCAAGTGTTGATCGGGGACTAAAAAATGCGGGGACTGCAAAACTCAGGAACTGACACCAGCGAGTGACACAGCGCCATGAAAACAACCAAGCCACGATGCCCCAGGTCGGTGGTGATGCCGTTTCATCTAGCGTGACTCGTCGCATCAAGCGACCATGTTCGACACTTCCCCGATTCACCGAGTCAGGGATCAAGCCTCGGGTGGTGCCGAAGGTGGTTCAAATGCAAACTCTTGCCATTTGACCGCTTTGTCCATAGGTTCGATTCTCATCACCAAGTGACCGTCCTGATAAAGACGAACGGTACCGGTCGACTGACTAACCACCACCGAAATGGCTTTGGTTTTTCTGGTAACCGCAGCAGCGGCCCAGTGCCGTGCACCAAGGCCCTTGGTCATCGTCAGGTCCTCATGCGAGACCTCGAGCATTTGGCGACTTCGCTCAATCACTCCATCACTGCTGATAATGAAGGCGCCATCAAGCTGTGCAATCTCCTTGGCATCCTCCTGAACCTTTGCGTCAAGAAGATTACGATGCTTGCGATTATAACCCCGAAAAGGGTCAACACCGCTGTCATTCGAGTGTTCGAGAACCCGTCGGGTATCCCCAACGACAAAAAGTGTTCCAACAGGTTTTCCCTCACGACCTTCACGACCAATCTGCGCTGCAAGATCGACCACGGTCTTGATCGTCTGCAGGGGCACACGACTTTCGAGCATCTGCAGGTCACGACTGGTCAGACGACGCATTCGCTCGTCCAGTTGCAAATAACTGATCGTATCAAGCCGGCCTTGCTGGAAACCACTGTAGACCGCAACGACTTCGCCATTGGTGCGTATTAGTTCGTCCGCCGCAGACTCCAGCAGTGCATGCTGCAAACGCTCCAGCAACGGCGATTTATCTTTATTGAGGGCAATCGGCTTGAGGCCAACTTCTGCGGCACCCTCCAGATCATCTGCGTCATCAACCGCGACAATCACATGCTTATCGATACCCCCAGTGATCTCAACGATTCGCTTCCAATCAGTGGAACCATCCAACAAGATCAACAAGGCATCAGCATGACGCTTGATAGAAAGGCTAACCGCCGCTGCGATGATCGCAATGTTGTGTTTCGTTAGCCTTTGATTCGCCATGGGCAGGGTCGACAGCGAGAGTGGTTGAGATAGGGATACTTAATCTTAACTCACGAAATTGCGTTCGCCCAGTGAGATGTTTGCAAATCGCGTCATCTCCGCGAGGTTTGCAGATGGCTGCGTCAGCAATCTCCATTGCTTCGGTCCGTTGACCGTGTCCTCTCGTCCGTTTCTCGCATGCCAGCGATTCAAGTTAAATCCGATGGGACAGACTTGCCGGCATAGGAATCAGAATCACTTTGCCAGCGATCCCAGACACCGATCCCAGACACCGACTTAAGACACCGATCCCGAGCGAGCTTGCAAAGCGATCCAAGCAAGAGGAAGGTGACTGTAAACGGGCAGCACAAGGTAATTTGAAATCACCCATTCCGCTTTGGACCGGGACCGGCATCGGTAAACCATCAAGGCATAACGAGCAACATCGCCCGTTGAGCTGTGAAACGACTCTTGTATCCGAGATCCCCTCAGTCCCAAAGACCTCGTCAGATTTATCGACGCGATGCAGCGCCTTCCGAAGCAACATCGAGCGTGCGCCAAGCAGGTCCCTCTTGGTAGACCCGATCGTAGAACATCGCCAGTGATCGCAATGCGTGCCCTTTGGGTCCAATCTTCCATTCGTAGGAGCGATTGTTGTTCATGGCGTTTGTCAGGTATTGGACGGCACTCACCAATCTCGCGTCTTGCAACCGCGAATCTGGCAAAACACTCAACAACCACTCGACCATGTGCCCGGTGGTTTGAACCTTGCGAGCCATTTTGCCATTGTCTTCACGACCTTCGAACCAGTCCGTGCTCATGGAGCCGTCACGATTTTGAAGCTTGAAGGCATATTGAACAAAGTCGTCCGTATAAATCTCGGCCCGCTTCCACTGACCGGTAATTTCACGTCCCTCGGCTCGTCTTTTTCGAAGAGCATGAGCAAAGCCCATCAGACGGTGTGTTCCACCGCACGCCGAGCCAACGATCGGCTGTGTCATCTCTTCCCTGAGGAGTCGCGCACAGTCCCAAGTCTCACCCTGTTGGTTCGTCCACTGCGTTTCAGTGTCAAGGTAATGCGAAAGACCAATCAGTGAAAAAGTTAGCTCCTCGCCAGTACGACAGGCCAACATCTCTTCTTTGACCAAATCGTTTACTGTGTATCGCGTGCCTCCAGCATAAAGCGGGTAATCACTTGGAACATCACACAGGGCGAGAATCGCGAGAAACTGTGCTTGGTGTCCCTGAAGCCCCACACCCACTGTGGCGACCATCCGACCGTTCTCTTTGATCAGCAGCGGTTTTCCGGCACAGAGGTTATTTCCGGCGATCCAGGCGATTGCGTTGTATTGCTTGTTACCAGCGTTAATCGGTGTGTCAGCACCCCAAACCATGATCGCATGCAACATACCCCAATTGCTTCGGATATTGGCCGATTCGGGCTTCCCGTAGTAATACCGAAGACACTGGTTCATCTTTCCTTGAAGTTGCCGAACAGAACTGCTGAGTTCCATCTCGACGCGAGGGTACCTGGTGTAATCGAGACTGGGTTGATTGATCTCACTCTGCTCTTCAGCGTAGTTTTCCAGGGAATCCTCTGATGAGTCCTTCTTTGCAACAAGATCCTCCGTTTGCCCCCTCATGGTCGAGTCTTCAACGACCGCCTCGGGTGACACTTCCTGCTGGTCAGATTCAATCACCTCGGTGTCGTCGCTGGCGAATGATCCGTCTCGGTTGATGCGAACATCTCGGACAATGACCTTCGGTGCACTCTCGAAATCCGCTGCTGCTTCCTCGGCCGCTGCTGTTTCCTCGGCCGCTGCTGTTTCCTCGGCCGCTGCAGGGTCCTCTGAGATATTCTCCTTTGTCTCCGTCATCGCTTGATCAGAGACCTCAGGGCTCGGATCTGACGCGGTCGCTGCTGTTTCTGAACCCGTTTCTGAACCTGTTTCGATCGAAACCATTGGAGTCTCGGGCTCCAGCGGCTCCAAGGCAGCTTCCTGCTGGGCTATCTGTTCCGGATCTTGAAGCGGAATCGGCGCGTCATCGGCTTTGGCAATACGCGAACTGGGAACAGCTGTGGTGTTTCCTTCTGGGAATGACGTTACTGCTTTCCCCTGCGGTGCGTCCTCTGCAAGCTGTGTACCTTTTCTCTCCGCCAGGCTCGGGGCCTGCGAAGAGGGGGTCTGCACAATAGGTGCCTGACTCAATTCTGCGGGATTAGTCTGAACAGGAACCAAACGAATCACACTGGTTGCCCTCTGAAGTTTTCCAGAGGCGACTTCATCCTCGACACTCAGCTCGGAAGTGGTCTCTGGTTCGGGACGAACTGACCCATCTGCCAACTGCGAGTTACGGTCGGCTTCACGCTGGATCCATCCGTCACCCTTTCCTTCCGTGGCTTTACTCGTAATTGCTTCGGTCGCTGTCCCTGACTCCCTAGGTGACGGAGTCCAGGTGGCACTGGGTGGATTAGGCGAAACCGGTTGATCAATCAGCGGTGGCTTTGGCGGATTGATCTTTGAATTTGTGCTGTCGGCTGTCTCGGTGAACCGCTCCCAAAACCATGGTCGCTTGGCAATTTGCAACTCCGCCTCTGGCCCATCCCCACCAAGACTCAGTGGATTCGAATGAATCGGTGTCGGCAGCAAGACGCCACTGCCAACCGGTGGCAAAGCCTTTTTTCCAGCCTCTGGCGAGCTATCTGGCTCATCGGCCGCCAATGTTCCGGCAGGGTTAAAAAATGCACTCGCTGCGAGTAATATCGCGGTCAGGCGCTGTCTGGACTGAAGAGATGGGGTTGGTTTTCGTCGCTGCACATCATGCTCCGGTAGAATTAGACTTACTCTTCCTATCGGAACTTCAAGCCTCGATATCCACTCTTGGGCCAATATCCATTCAAGATCGATGAATTCCGACCCGTTTTCCCGCAGCAAGCCTCCAAAAAACCTGTCCCGGCAAACCTGTCCGTCTCGACCTGCCCGCTAACCGCACAAGTCAGGAAAGGGCAAATGACCGCCATGGATGGCAAAATAGGGAAGGCGGGGAAAGTTAATTATCGAGCCCAGAAGTAGAGCTTTCACCAAGCAATGGTGGGCTGAACTCAATTCAGCTCGTCAGAAAAAGGGAGCTCGATCCTGATCAAAACAGCCTAGAGATCCAGCTCATCCAACGCATCAATGAGCCGATCGAGGTGATCTTTGGGTGCCTTACTTTGATCGGCTTGGCGTTTTTTTAGGTGTTCATCCACACCAACCGTGTCACGACCAGCAAGCAACAGTTGTTCATCCCGCTCCCTGGCGGCAACCTCAATCGGATCCTCGCCTTTTGTTGGGGCGCCAAACAACTGCGAGAGGTCAATTTTAAAACCCTCATCTCCAGCCGTCGTCGCACCAGCAATCGCGGGCGCCTTGTGTTGCGGAAAAATGATGGCATTCTCGGGACAGACTCGACTACATGCAGGACAGCCTTTTCGGCAGTTATCGGGTTGCTCAACAAGAATGCTCTCGACGCCATCGACACCGTAAACACCGAAGAGACAAAAATCGACGCACTCCATGCAGTTGGTGCATCGATCGAAGTCAATCACCGGGTACCAACGTCGATTTGTCTGCTCATCAATCTGCATCAATTGCCCACCAACGACTGGCAACGATCCCTGATCTATCGCCGTTGCTTCGGGCTCGGTCTGCTGAGGAACCACCTGCGGACTCTCCGATCCCACAGAATCAAAATCTTCTAAGCTCACAATCCGTAAGATCTCTTCGTGAATCCGAGCCGAATCGTCAGAGACTTTCAAATCGATGCAATGAATCTGGCGATCCTTCCGAGGGTAGATCTCGGTCACACGTTGGACCACTTCGTCCTCTTTGATTTCCTCCTTGGCGTCGTCTCCTACAACTTCTTCCTCTTCGTCTCCATCATCAGCCCCAAGCAGGACTTCACCTAGTTGGCCCTGAATGCCATTGCGATCGAGAACCCAATGAGCGGCTCGAGAAAAGATCCACGAGACGACGATCAGGTTCCCTTCGAGTTCAGCGAGTTTTTTGTACGACTCACTACCTCTGGGCAAATCGTAAAGATGCGGAACAACAAGGACCTGCATTCCATTGATGTCCTGTCCGAGCTCAGCAATTGCCTGCTCCAGTTCGCGTTTCTTTGGATTCCTTGATTGCCCCTTCGAAACAACGAGCGTTGAAGTGGTCTTTTGCGTCGCTGAAATCATCGCTTCTTTTCAAGAAGGTTCGTGGATACGGGTCACCAAAACGCCTTACCAATCCAGCGGTTTTTGCCAAGCATCGGTTGCTTTGCCAAGGTCAACTTTTAACAAAGTCGCATCACTTCGCTGAACCGAAACCATTGGATCCTGTGTGATTGTACCCAAGCGATAGACTGGCAAGTCGGCTTCTTCAAAAAGCTTTGCAAAAGATTCAGCTGCCTCAGACGTGACTTCGAACAGAAATCGGGTATTGGATTCGCTAAATAACAGCGTCGAATCCAAGACTGCAACGTCGCCAAAAGCTCCGAGATCCAGTGAGATTCCTAAGCGACCAGCAATCGCCATCTCGGCCGCGGCAACTGCAAGGCCACCCTCGCTCAAATCGTGGCATGATCGCACCAGACCAGCTTGAATTGCTTCGTGCACTTTTTGGAAAGTCAGTTTTGCACGTTGAGCATCAACACGCGGTACCGCACCGCCGGCCAAACCCAGATGCAACGCGAGGTGTGACCCACCTAATTCTTCTTTCGTCTCGCCGACTTGGAAAACAATGTTTCCAGCCTGCTTTGCGTCCATTGTCACCGATTTTGATACATCGCTAATCTGGCCCATGGCACTGATCAACAGGCTTGGGGGAATCGAGATCGTCTGACGATTCCCCTGATCATCATCAAAACTGAATTCGTTATTCAAACTGTCTTTGCCACTGATAAACGGCGTCCCCAAGGCAACCGCGAGATCCTGGCAGGCGATTGCGGCGCGAACCAGCGAACCCAACGTTTCGGCGCGGTCGGTATAGCCCCAACAGAAATTGTCGAGGATGGCAATTCGCTCTGGATCTGCCCCAACAGCAACCGCATTTCGTACCGCTTCGTCGATAGCGGAAGTCGCCATGTGATAAGTATCAAAGTCACCGTAATGCGGATTCATTCCGCAGGACATGACAAGACCATGCCTCGATTCAACGCGTGGACGAACCACCGCCGCGTCACCGGGTCCGTCATTTTCGACCCCGACAAGTGGTTTCACAACGCTGCCTCCCTGCACCTCGTGATCGTACTGCCGAATAATCCAGTGCTTGCTGGCGACATTCCAGCTACCCAAAATCCCAAGCAATGCCTCATTGCAATCCTCCAAGCCCATCTCTGGCAGCGCGAGGGCCTGCTCGGCAACAGGTTCGAAGATCGCGTCTCGAATAACCGGTGGACGACCATCGTGCAGGAATTCCATCGACAAATCACCGACCACCTGCCCTTGGTAGGTCAATTTCAAACGTCCAGTGGGTGCGAACTGTCCAAGGATAGCAGCCTCAACACCTTCGCTTTCGCAAAGTTCTCGAAGTTCATCCCAGCGTTCTCTTGGGACCGCAAGAACCATTCGTTCCTGAGCCTCAGAAATCCAAATCTCTGTGTACGTTAAACCCTCATACTTCAGTGGCGCCTTGTCCAACCAAACTTCCGCACCAACTTCCTCGCCCATCTCTCCAACCGCGCTGGAAAATCCACCAGCACCACAATCGGTTACTGCATTGAATAAACCTCGATCACGAGCCTGCAGCAAGACATCAAGCACCATCTTTTCCGTGATGGCATTACCGATTTGAACCGCACCGCCAGAGAGACTTTCTGATTCGCTGGTCAGTTCCGCAGAGCTAAAAGTTGCACCGTGGATTCCATCACGACCCGTTCGCCCTCCGAGGGCCACAATCAGGTCATTTGGCTTCACCTCTTTCTCTTCCATCCCAACGGGAATCAAACCGGCGTTACCACAGTAAACCAGAGGATTACCCAAGTACCTCGGATCAAAGTAGACGGCACCGTTGACAGTCGGAATCCCCATTCGGTTCCCGTAATCTCTGACCCCAGAAACCACTCCCTTGATCACTCGGCGTGGATGCAAGACACCCGGTGGCAGGGAATCAACGGTGGTATCGGGCGGTGCAAAACAAAAGATGTCGGTGTTGCAAATTGGTTTCGCCCCCATGCCCGTTCCCATTGGGTCGCGAATGACACCACCAATCCCGGTGTTCGCGCCACCGTAAGGCTCCAAGGCGGAGGGATGATTGTGTGTCTCCACCTTGAAACAGGCGTGAAACTCCTCATCAAATTTGACAACGCCTGCATTGTCTTTGAACACGCTCACGCACCAGTCTTGGTCACCAAGCGTCCTGCGTATGGTCTGCGTCGCTTCGAAAATCGTTTCTTTCAGCATGTTGTCATAATGACGCTCATCAATTGAATCAGATCCATCGGTGGACGGACCTCGATAGTGGATCCTTCCTGCTAACGTTTTGTGGCTGCAATGCTCCGACCAAGTTTGCGCAACAGACTCCAATTCGATATCCGTTGGATCGCGGCCAATGGATATGAATTGATCACGAATTGTCTGCATCTCAACCAATGTCAAATACAGCTGACCCTCGCGAGACAACGTTGTTAACCCCTCGTCGTCCAATTCTCGGATCGGGACAGTAACGAGTTGAAACTCGTTAGCGGATCCCAGATCCAACTGATCCATCTCCAGCGGTCCCTGCACCACTTGCTCAATGGCATCGTTGGACAAAGCTCGACGGCAGATGGCATCCAGGTCATTTTGTGGCAAATCACTAAGCCAATACTTTCGCATTGTCCGTACGGCGTCCACCTGGAATCCTGCGTCTTGTGCAGCTCCAACCGTACTTGCCGCCACAGGATCCATCACCCCGGGCTTGGAAAGAACATTGACAAGCGTTACTTCCTCACCGGGAGGCTCATTCAAAACATCCTGACCGGCAATCGCCACCACTGATCTCTCAGTCACCCCATCACATAACAACGAGTCGGCGAGCCGCATGGCTTCACTTCTCGCAAAATCACCTTGAACCAGAAAGCTTCGGGAGAATGCCACAGAAACTTGATTTCCGAGACCTAACTCGGAAATTTCTTCGCTGGTTCGGATCGCTTCGCGATCAACCTGGTTCTCAGCCGGGTAGATATCAATTTGCCATAGCGGCATGGAAAAAAGACCTTCAACTCAGGGGGAATGCTTTTTGATTTGTTGTGCGTCGCTCAGCCAATCCCTTAACGCTTCATCTTGCTGGTTGTCGACCAACTTTTGAAGGTGGTCAAATTCTTGACGCACCCGCTGAAGTTCGTACGAAATGGCTTTCCGGTTCTCTTGGCATATGGCAGCCCACATTTCGGGATCACCCGCCGCTACACGAGTGATATCCATCCAACCGCTACCCACCAAGGGACGGGCATCAGGTGGAGCTACTTTTGCAATCAAGGCGGACACCAAGTGTGGCACATGGCTGATTGCTGCCAAGTGGGTGTCATGGTCTTTCGGGGTCATCTCTCGCGTCTTCCCGCCAGTCAGCTGCCAAAATGCTGCCGCTTTTTCCACCCATGACCGTCTCGTGGATTGACCGGGGGTGATCACGATCCATTTTTCATCAAATAGATCACTACTGGAGTGTTCGACGCCCGATCTCTCAGATCCCGCAATTGGGTGGGCTGCAACGAATTTCTCTCGACTCTGAGGATCATTCTCCAAGGCTTCCACGATCCCAAGCTTGGTGCTGCCGACATCGGTCACCAGACAATTCGCCGGGCTAGCTGCAACTGCCTGACGGACTAATTCCGCGATTCGGTCGACAGGACTTGCGACCACCACCACATCACAATCCTGGACCGCATCGGTGATCGAGATCCGCACGTCATCGAAAAGACCAAGAGCCCGCAAGCGTTCCTGTTTGGATTCATCCCTCGCCCACGCCACCAACTGAAGTCGCGGCGAGTATCGACGAAGTGATTTAGCGACACTTCCACCCAGAAGCCCAACACCCAAAATCGCGACTCGCGACGGCCATGCTTGGTCGGTAGGTTGAGTTTCAGATATGCTCATCTTTTCTGCCAACAATCCAATGCGACCGGCAAACAACGCCAATGAGACCTCTCGCTGTGGTCAAAACAACTCGTCTTTTAACGCGACACACTTGAACGGGTCCGACCACCGAAGTCAAGGATTCTCAAAAGCCAAGGATTCGCAGAAGTCAAGGATTCTCACCTCCGCTTTCATTCCCTCACTGGGGCAAAGGTCGCCTTCACGACATCGTTGAATCCGACATCCTTTAATCCAAGCTTGCCTTTGTTGACGATCACTGGAACAACGATCAGAAACAATCACGTCCACTTGCAAACCAGCAACCCTCTCGCGTTGTCTTGGGATCACTGCTCAGGAAGACGATGTCCCATCTTCTGACGCTTTGTTTCCAAATATCGAGAGTTATGCTCATTGACCGGTGGAACGATTGGCACTTGATCAACGACGTTCAAATCAAAACCTCTCAAATTAAATGCCTCCGTTTTTTTGGGATTGTTGGTCAGCAACCGCACCTGACTAAGACCCAAATCCTTGAGTACCTGCAGACCAATGCCGTAATCCCGCATGTCTGCTTTAAAACCTAAGGCATGATTCGCTTCCACCGTATCAAGTCCGTTGTCTTGCAACGCGTAAGCGCGGATTTTTTGAGCCAGACCAATGCCGCGACCCTCCTGAGGCAAATAAACCAAAGCCCCACGGCCTTCATCGCTGATCATTTTCAGCGCCATATTCAGCTGATCTCCACAATCACATCGCAGGGAGGAAATCAGGTCGCCAGTGAAACAGCTACTGTGCATACGGACCAACGGTGGAGGGCCAGGAGCGGTCAGGTCCCCTTGCACCAAAGCGATCGGTTCTTGTGCTTCATATTGAACGTCATAGACCACGATTTCGAACTGCCCGTACTTGGTCGGAAGTGTTGCTTCGGCGCCGCGTGAAATCAATTTTTCACTAACACGTCGATGAGCGATTAGTTGCTCGATACTGATGATCTTGAGGTTACCCTGACTCGCAATTTCAGCCAGTTGTTCACGGCTTGCCCTCTCACCGGTTTCGTCAAGGATTTCGCACAGAGCAGCGGCGGGGTTCAGACCGGCCATCCGCACCAAGTCAACGGCGGCTTCCGTGTGCCCGGCCCTTCTTAAAACACCACCCTGCTTCGCAAGCAAAGGAAAGACATGACCCGGTCGAACAAAATCATCGGCGGAACAAGCCTTCGCCGCGAGTTGCTGAATCGTTTCGCTTCTCTCCTTCGCCGTGATTCCTGTCTTGGCACTTCGGATATCGATGGGGGTGAGAAATGCCGTCTTGAGAGGGGCGTCGTTAGAGGCGACCACGGCCGTCAAATCCAGACGTTTAGCCACCTCAGGCAAGATCGAAACACAAAGTTGACCGCGACCGGAGAGCATAAAGTTAACGATCTCCGGAGTTGCTTTTTCGGCCGCGCAGATATAGTCACCCTCGTTCTCACGATCCTCAGCGTCAACGACGATCACCACTTCGCCGCGTCCAATGGCTTCAACGGCTTCGGGAATGGTATTGAGTTGTATGGTCATTTTGTCGTTTCGTCAGGACCGCAGGTTTGCATTCGTCAACTTGATATTATACGCGCAGGCCCACCTTCTCCCAGATCCCGCGAAAAAGAAACCCAAACACAATCATCCGTACATTCGCCAAGCTTGACCCCTCTGCTCTAATTAACGATTCACCCTGGATTGGTGAGCTGCCTGACATCAGGCTGAAACCATACTCAGAATGGACACGTTTGTCTCTTTGACAGTCTTGAATCAGCACTCGGTTCGCCGACAACTGACAAGGCCAATTCAAAAATGCAGTTCAACCGCGCCAACAAGGCAAAATGACCAGCCCCGGAACAAGAAAAGCAAAGCAGAGTTGCTGCGGAGAGACCGCCAAAAAGCAGAGACCGCCAAAAAGCAGAGATCGCCAGAACGTCAATCTCCCAGACACCATTTCACCGCAATCACCGATACCGCAAGCACCAATACCGCAAGCAAATTCTAAAATTGAATCGGCAACCAACAACTGAAATCACTGCGTTGCGTCTTGTGTCGCACGTGAAGAAACTTGAAACAAAATTGACTCGCAACATGAATACCGCCCGAAACGCATTCCACTGGCATCGCAAGCAAGTCGTGATTCAACATCTATTTCCTACGATCATCCTTGCGTTTACCTCGATCGTTTCCGCAAGTGAAAATCAATTATCCGCCGGAACACTTTCATCGGGGACGAACACACCAGTCACACAAACCGATCAGAAACCACCGAAAAAAGAAACCAATTCAAAGAAACTGAACGAGGCATCTCGAGCGTCAAGTGACTTGCAAAAAGATGGCTTAAAAGAGAGCAAAAAAATCAAAGTGATTCGCAACGAAACCTACAAAGACGGTATTGGCGATGCGGGACTCTGCGATGTTTTTCTGCCCGAATCCATTGAACCGATAACCGCCTTGCCTGTCGTGATCCTGGTTCATGGAGGCGGTTGGGTGAGTGGTAACAAGCGAAATCTGTCAAGTTACGCCTACCAACTTGCCGAAGCCGGCATCGCCGCGATTTCGATCAATTATCGACACGCTCCCAAACATCGCTTTCCAGCTCAAGTCGATGATGTGCGGGACGCTCTGATCTGGGCGAACCAGAACAAAGAGCGGCTGCAACTGGATGTATCACGTCTGGGTATGTTCGGGTATTCGGCGGGCGGACACCTGACCGCATTGGTTGCCTCAATCGCAAATGAATCTCTTGAAGTAAGATCAAGAGCCAGTCACTGGAAACCCAATGATCCAAGGTGGAAGCAACTGCCAAGGATCAAGGCGATTAGTATTGGTGGACCACCCTGCGATTTTCGATCACTACCACCGAACAACACATCAATGGCATTCTTCCTTGGCGGATCCCGCCAAAAGTTACCTGACACCTACAAATCCGCCTCACCGACAGCACACGTTTCGAAAGGTGACCCACCCACACAGATCATCCATGGCGAGTCAGACATTATGGTTCCGCTAACAAGCAGCCGAAATTTTCATCAAGCCCAAAAAGAGGTAGGCTTGGACAGCGAATTAGTAATTCTTCCCAAGCAAGGTCACTTTCTAACGTTTCTTAATCCGATCACGGCAAGAAAAATGGTGTCGCACTTCGAAAAACATTTCAAGACTTCAAGCGGTTAGAAGTCACCAAAACAAGCATCGATGACTCGTACGAATCGCATTCGTGAAATCTGCCGGTAACACAAGGCAACCGCCTGAAAGACGTCTCGGAAAAACCAATAATGAAACCGATTCGACTTACACCAGACCTTTCAAGGATTCCGGCATCGCCGCTAATAACTCGTGGCAAACACTCGGACGACTCACCGAAGACTCCAAACGCTTCACTGCAAAAATCTTCGCAAAAACAGCTCAAGGCAACTCTGCTGAGCAGCTAGGTGACTGTCCAATCCTTTCAAGATCTCGTCTTGGGATTGAACAAAAGGTGATTGCTTCCGCCAGAGTTGTGAGGCAGCAAGGTAAGCCCTGACTGTTCTTTCATTCACTTCAAAGTGAAATTGAAATCCAAACACATTGGTTCCGAAACAGAACGACTGATTTTCGCAAGCTTCGCTTTGAAAGATTCTTGAAGCACCAGGAGGTATCGAGAAAGTATTCTGGTGCCAATGGAAAGCAACCATCTCACTGGGCAGGTCACACTCCGCCGAATCACCCATCAGGTCATTGCCTTGCCAGACACGATGCCACCCCGCCTCCGTAAAATCATTCTTACTGACACTTGCTCCTAAGGACTTGGCCAATAGCTGAGCTCCGAAACAGACGCCGATGATCCGTTTACCAGCGTCCACATAGCGTCGCAGCAGTTCTTCCTCTTGATTAACCCATTCGGGAACAGGACCGCCCAAGAGAGAAACGGGCGCACCAAAAGTCATGAGCAGATCTGCGGATAGGCAAGTGGGAATTGGCTCACCACGATCCAATCGTACTAATTCGCAGTGGTGCCCCCACTGTTGCAAAAACGGTAACACTGCTCCCGCAGAATCAGCGGCCGTGTGTTGTATCAATAACGCTCTCAATTTCACTGCATCCAAAAAAAGATCACCCGCTCAATCACCATCGAGAAAAATGATGACTCATGAAGATACCAACACCCTTTGCCGTTGGTCATTCATTTTAAGCAACTTAGAAAAGTCGTGGTTAATTTCCTCTGGGATCAAGATATCCACAAGTTCAAATCGTATGCAGTCGACTTGAAATCAAAACAGCTCGTCACGTTGATTCGCGGCGAGCTGTTGCTCGTTTGGTGCGAGCGAGTTGCGCAAACCATGAAACGCAACTCAGTCAGTTCAAACAGGCGACACCTTTCAGGATGCGACGAAGGGCAATTGCTCGAACCTACTATCGGATTGGAACTTACGGAGTTCAAATCCAGTCGCCACTCTCGCGGTTCGTCACTCTGGTTCGAGCCCTGGTAGGAGCTTTCTCAGAACTCGGACTTGCAGCCGACAATCCAGTTAACGCACTACGCCGAGAGTTCACGCGCTCGGCGTTGTGTCGTCTGTTATTATCAAGTGTCACAAGACCGGGGTTCGCTCTGACCGCCACGGAAGCATGCAGCAAGGCACACATCCCCGCAAAGCAGCCAGCGGCCGTCGTTTTCCCTTTTATGATGCCATGAAACCCACCCTTACATTGCTGATCTCCCTCATGTCGACGCTGATTTCCGCTTCAATGGCAGCGGAGCGGGTGGCGGTCAGGGAGGCCATTCCCGTCGAAGTGGATACAGAGAGCGGGGCGGTAGTGGTGCAGATCACCAGCCAGCCAGTGAACAGCACCAATGTTTACATGGAGCAGCGCTTCGCCTCGGCCGACGGGCGGCGGATCGCCATCGAGCGGCAGCCGTTCGGGCAACCGCCGGAGCTGTGGGTGTGCGACCTGAAGACGACCCGGCTCTATCGGATCGGCGCTGGCCGGGCGATGACGGCCAGTTTCACGCGTAGCGCCGTCTACTATCTCACGCCTTCGCCTGAGACGCGGCTCATGCGAGTGAATCTCGCGGATCTGTCCACGCGTGAGATCATGGCGATCCCGGGCAACGCGCCGCCGCGCAAGCTGGCCATCTCACACGATGAACGCTGGCTCGTCACTGGGCCCTTTCTGGTCAAGGACAATGTGTTTCGACTCGATCTCACCGAGCTGGCCACTGGCAAGCGAACGACGCTTTGTGAATTGGCTGACATCCCGAACCCGCACCCGCAATTCGATCCCAGCAACCCCAGCCGGCTGCTGGTCCAGGTGAATCGGGGCAGCCGGTTCACTCCGGGCGTGGGCTTTCAAAAACTCAGCGGACCGCAGGGTGCCACGTTGTACTTTGTGGCCGTGCCATCAGGCGAAGTCACTCCGCTTCCTGTGGGTTTGCCCGACACGCCGGCGATCTCCGGGCATTCCACCTGGGCCGGCCGGAGCGGGCGCGTGGTGTTCACGACAGCTCCCGGAGTGCATGAAAGTCTACTCGCCGGCACGGGCATTTTTCGTCTTACTCCGGGCGAGGCGAAGTGCGTTCAGATAGTCTCCGGCCAGCAATTCAACCACCTCGCCGTTTCCGACGATGGCCGATTCTTCATCGTGGACGATTACCGCACTCAGACAATCCACATCGGCAACATCGAGACCGGCCGGTCCCTCAAGCTGTGCGATTCCCGCACCCGTCAGGGCAAGCCGCAATACACGCACGCTCACCCTTACCTGACACCCGATAACCGCCACGTCATCTTCAACTCCAACGTCACCGGCGTCACCCAGGTCTACGCCGCCACCGTGCCGGATCCGTTCCTCGAACAGTTGGCGCCTCTCAAAGAGAAGGAGCCTGACAAGCAGCCATGAAACGAGCCAATCCAATCAAGACATCGATCCTCGCAGCTTGCCTTATCGTGATGACTGGCTTTCACTTCGTCGTGCCGGCGCAGGTACGGTCGGACAGCGACCAGACCATCACACTCGCCAAAGCCGGGCAGACGCGTTGCCAGATTGTGGCGGCCCCGGACGCTGCCGGGACCGAGACTTATGCGGCGAGGACGCTGGCGGATTATCTGAAGGAAATGACCGGAGCGGAGTTTCCAGTCGTCTCGCCCGATAAATACAAAGCGGATCGGCCAGCCATCTTCGTGGGCCTGAGTAAACCGGCACTGGCACGGCTGGAGTCGGAATCGTTGGCGAATTTGCGTGATCAGGAACACGTCGCACGCAGCATCGGTCAGGACGTCCTGCTCTACGGCAAGGGGCATCGCGCGAGCCTCGACGCCGTGATGGAGTTCCTTGAGAACTCGCTCGGATGGCGGTGGTATTCGGTTCTCGAAAAGCCCGTTGTGCCAAAGCGGGCCACGTTGACACTCAAGCCGTTTTCCCGGAAACGCGGTTTCGATTTCGTGTCGCGTCAGTTGTCGTTGCGATTCAGCGCCGCATTCTTCTTGCAGCACGGCGTCAACATGGGGCTCGAAACGAAGTTGCTGCAGCGGCAGCAGGCAGTGCCAGGGTATCTCAAGTCGTGGCAGCCGAATGAGAATTTCGTCCACACCCAGTTTTCCTACATTCCGCCGACGCCGACCGACAAGTACGCGAATGGATTTCAGTGGGTCACGAAACGCAACTACTTTGAAACGAATCCGGAATTCTTTTCCGTTAGCCAATCTGGAAAACGGGTTCCGAATCTGCAGCTCTGCTACAGCAATCGCGAATTGCGGAATGAGTTGACCCGTCAGGTGCGGCGGCAGATTGAACTCTCCGGATCGCGGCAGCTCATCATGGTTGATGCAGCAGACACGCCGGGGCGATTTTGTCATTGCGATGGCTGCATCGCGCTCGAGAAACGCTTTCACACTCCCGGCGGCCCGCTGTTCGACTATCTCATTGAACTGTGCAACGCGTTGAAGCGCGAGCACCGAGAGACGCGAGTAAAAACGCTGGCTTATCGCCGCAGTCAGGCTCAGATTCCGCCTCGCCTGCCCGAGGGCGAGAAACTGCCCGGCAACCTCGTCATCGACTTTGCGCCGATCGAGGACTGCTACTTCGCCGACTGGACGCATCCTGATCCGCAGATTCAGGAAACGTTACAGCATCTGAAGGACTGGGCGGCGATCACCGCGCCGGGAAACCTCTGGGCGTGGATGTATCCAAACCCGTGGGGTACGGGTCACGAGATGCCTGTCGGCAATGTTGAGCGAGTCATCACCAACATGCGACTGATGCACAAGGCTGGCGTACGCGGCATCTTTCTCGACCACCACGGCGTCAACTCACGCAGCGGCTGGAGCGAGCTGCAGGCGTTCCTCGTGCTGAAGCTCTCACAGGACATCGAAGCAGACACCGACGCGTTGATCACGGAATTCACCGACCACGCCTTTGGACTGGCAGCGCCGCAGATGCGGCAGTACCTCGCGGAACTCGAAGCCGCCCGCAAGGCGATGACCACACTGCCGACGCGCGTGGGCTACAAGTCACCCAACCTCGACGACCGCACGTTTCCGTATCTGACGCCCGCGAACCTGCACCGTTGGCAGCAGTTGTTCGAGAACATGGAAGCCGCCACCGCGAAGCTGCCTCGCGAACTGGCCAACGTGCGTTCGCAGCGCCGCGAGCTGGACATCGCCACGCTCTGGAAATGGTTCGACCTGCGTGCCGCCTGGCCTGACGTTTACTCCGATCATCGGAAAGTCGCCGAGCGAGTCCTCGCAGCGAACAAGGCGAAAGCGCCCTCCGGAGTCGCTCCCGCCTGGACACTCGGCGAGCCACTTGTCGCCCACTTTGTCACCCTGATTGACGCAGGCGGAGAGAAGCCATTACCCGCGGACTTCGACGGCATCGCCCGCGATCGCATTCGCACCTTCATCCCGAGAAACAATGCTCGGGGCGAGAGTAAACGCAGCATCAAGGACGCCAAAGCAGCGTTCGGGACGGCCGCTGTGGTGGACCAGCCGCAGATGCCGTTTCGCTGTGGCTTCAGCGAGTGGAAATCCCGCGTGCCGAGCGCGGTCGCTCACGGCCCGCGTCTGAACATCGAGCGAGATCAGATCACACCAGAGCAGTATCGGCTCTACCCGCTCGGCGAGATCGACCTGACCACCGACGACAGCATGATCTGGTTCGGCCGCAGTTGGCAGACCAATCTGGAGGTCGGTTCGCAGCTCTATTTTCCCGGCGAAGTGAACCGTTGGAAGGCCTGGGTGTCCCTCAAGTTCACCGGCCCCAACTACGGAGGTGAGGGTGACAACCTGGTGCTGTGCGACCGCGTGATTCTGGTGAAATCGGACAACGCCCCTTGATCCGAACCGGATGCGTCTTGAATCGTTTTAGAATGTTGAGGTCCCGCAGGACAAATACGACTCAGTCATGTCTCGATCTGTTCACAGGCCCGTCTTGAACTCAGATTCCCAGTCAAACAGCGTGGCGGGCGATGAAAGTCACCCACCGGCACATCAGGACATGACCGATGTAATCTGTTGCCACGCTTGGGATTCGAACGCGGCCGACTCCACGGCTGCCCGGCAAAAAAGTTCTAACCGTGTCTGGTTGCCCCGTGTTGATCAATGCAGTGCCGCCCACTCATTTCAGTTAACGACTCATGAGAACCACACTTGCCACACGGCCAAGATCCTCGATCGATCGCTCGGGAAAATCATTTTGCTGCCCGAGAGGCAAAAGAGAAGTATCGACTGCGTTGAAGTGGCAATACCTCCAAGACCGACACACTTGATGATTAGAAATATCAAACCATGTTGAGTGTTAGCAAGGAAACTCGTTGCTAACACTCGATCCACAGGCAAAACCGACAACGAACCCTGCCATTGCAAAATCATCGTCAATTTAGCGATTCCCCTGATCCATGAAACAAACCCATGGCGTCATGGAAGGATCCTCCGCGAGCATCAAACTTCGGTCGCCTTTACCAATCACTTGGCAAGCGTCCATACTGGTGATGGTTCGACGGTCTGAGTCATTGATAAAGCTCCTCGAACGCATGCACGTACTCCGCGACGCACCACTTACCGTCCCCGGGGCGTACCAACCTCAGGGCGTACCGACTTCAGGGCTTACCGACTTCAGGGCTTACCGACTTCGGGGCTTACCGACTTCAGGGCGTACCAACCAGCGGATGCGAACCCGCAGCGACTAGCTTCGCTTTCCCCGGAACAAGATCATGACTTGGATGCTACGAAATCGCGAAAAAGTGCTACCAAATGATCTCCGCCATCACCTCGGCGGCTACCTGTTCCTGGGATCGCTACTGATCTTCTTCCTCTCCAGTATTATTCTCTATGGGCTGTACGCATACTCGCGTCGAGGAGATCCACAAACCGAAGCCCCTTTGCCGGGTACTTTCCTGATCAGCACCGTGTGTCTCATCATGATCAGTGGTCTCGTACACGCTGCATCGCGAACAATTCGTCGCGACCGTTATCGGACCACCAGCGTTTTTTTGCTCACGAGTGCAATCGCAGCGATTGGTTTTGTGGGAATGCAAACCCAAGCAATGCACACAATGCTTAACGGCCCAGCACTCTCCGAAGGCATGGGCAAGGGTGTTGCGGGAATGCTCGTTGTTCTGGCCTTCCTGCACGCCTTGCATGTCGCTGGAGGAATCATCGCATTAGCAATTGTTTCGTTTCACTCACTTCATGGTCGATACGATCATGAACGCCATTGGCCAGTTGATTTCGCTGCCCAGTATTGGCACTTTCTCGACATCATTTGGATCTTCATGCTCGTAGTGTTCTGGTTCACAACGGGTGGTTTTGAATTTTAATACTCTTGGGTGGATCACTCCAAAAAGCGTTGACCAACGATCAACTGGTTACCCTGACATTTGAATAAAAGAGACAACGAATGACTAGTGAAAAGACCAGAGCAACGTTGTCATTGGTCAATCCGCGAGCATCGTGTCATGAATCGCCACTAGTGTCACACTGAATGAGCCTGAATCCACTCAACCCAAGCAACTGAAAAGCATGTTTGGATAACGATGCAAAACCGCTGAGTGAGAGGAAACCATTCCAACGTCTTGCCGATCGATTGCCAAAACGCCACAAATCATTCTCGGGCGACTAACGACGAATCAATTGCACCGAATGTATATCCGCGACTTCCTCCCCCACCATCAACGAAGCTCTCAAACGCAACGTAGAGTAACCCTCGGGTAATTGCAGTGCCCCAAGTGAAAGCGGCTGGAAATCTTTCACATAATAATGCGATTGGGGAACTCGTTCTTTGGACTTGTCGTAAAGCGGTGGATCGAACTCATCTTCAATTATTCCCGACGTCACAAAGGCTCCTTCGGTTACTTCCTGGCCATCGACCGGATCCACCTGAATCACCAGCTTGGCTCCGACATCTTGGTGGCGACAAGTGTAATGAACAATCGCTTCAAAAACCCCTGCGGTCTTCACGTCAATCTTCCAGGTAATTGACGCATCGAGTCCCTTCCAATCTTCGAAGAATGAATGATTCGGAGATTTTGAACTGCGTTGAATTGCCCCATGCGGCACACCATCTCTTGCAGGCAGCGTCGTTTTTTTTCGATAGCCGACGGTAAAGGGTCGATCCGCGTTCAAATCAAAAGCATTGGTCATCACTTTCGCATGCTGCGCCGCAAGTTCCTGTAACGAGTTAGAAATTCCCGGTAATTCCTTTGTCAGATCAAACCGCTGCCCCGGATCTTTTTCTACGTCAAAGAGTCGTCCGTCACCATCCAAACGATGGACCCCGGATCGTACGCTCACTTGCTTCTTTCGAATGGAAAACAAGACGCGTGATTCCCGTTCCGTTTTCTGACCTAACAGCCAGGGCGCGAAACTCTGTCCATCCACAGGCTTTGCAACCGAATGCTCGACGTTGGCCAATTCCATCAGCGTTGGCAGCCAATCAATCGCACCAGAGAGTTGTTCCACCACCGACGCAGCAGGAATTCTCGTCGTCCAACGCACAAGACAGGGCGAACGAATACCTCCCTCATCAATGGATCCCTTTCGACCTTTCATCCCGCCGTTCCATCGATAAGAATTCGGGCCGTTGTCCGAAAAGAAAATGACAATGGTGTCATCCGCGATCTTCAATTCATCCAAGAGATCAAGCAGTCGACCGACATTCCAATCGACATTCTCCACCATCGCCAAAGCCGCTCGAGTCATCAGTAGATCCTCCCTCTGTGAATCCATGTGACGCATGGCAAGATGCTTGTCTTGAAATTTATCGTAAAAGCGGTCAGGCACCATCATCGGTGAATGAGGTGTGTTGACTGGCAGATAGCAAAGGAAGGGCTGGTTCTGATTGCTGCGAATAAAATCCATTGCGTGATCAGTAAAATCATCCACCACAAATCCATCACCTCGAACGATGGTTCGATTCTGATCGAGTGGGGGACTGAAGTAATGCCCCCAATGGCCGGATGTGAATCCATAAAACTCATCAAACCCACGATCATTGGGGTGGAAAGGTGATTGAGTGCCGTTGTGCCACTTTCCGAAAGCACCAGTCGCATAGCCAGCCGCTTTGAAGACATCAGCAATGGTGGTTTCATCGGCATTGAGCCTTTCTTGACCAACGCTGACGCCCGAAACACCCGTCCTCGGATAATAGCGACCCGTCAAAAACTCAGCTCGCGTCGGTGCGCAAACCTGACAGACATAAAAGTGCTTGACCGTTGCCCCGTCCCTCGCAATCGAATCGATTCTCGGGGTTTCCAAATTCCGATTACCATTGAGACTGAGGTCTCCCCACCCTTGATCGTCCGTCAGAATGACAAGCACATTGGGTGGATTCCTTGGGTTCCCCGATTTCAAATCTTTGGCGAAGCATTGATACGTTTGCGGCAGGGCGAGCAAGAATGCTACGAAGCTCAATGGGCCATTGCAGTGGATCATTTTTCGCATGATTAACGAACACCTTTTACGCAAGGGATTTCGCCGCAGAGGCGGCATTTCTCATCATCGATGAATCAGAACATTCACCTATGCCTATGGACCATGGTGAAAGCCAATGGATCACAGCATTTTTAGGGTGTCAGTATTGAAGCATCGCACTCGAAGCATTGATTAAATCCCGCTTTTCTATCTCGTCTAAAAGCAAGCAGGCCAATGCGTCGATCAACGCACCACTCTTCCCGACGAACTACCACCGGCCAATGCTTCAATCTCCTCACGGGAGGAATAATTAAAGTCGCCTTCAACACTATGTGCTAAACAGGATGCGGCTGTTGCATAGTTCAAGACAGTCTGGAAATCCGAATCCGGGTCGGACCGAAGACCGTGAATTAACCCCGCAGCAAAAGAGTCACCTCCACCCACTCGATCAACGATATTTCTAATCTCGTAAGGCTGATAAGAACCATTCTCGACGGGCGAAAAAAAAGCTTGGCCATTTTTTGCATCAAACAACATCGCTCCCCAGCGGTTAAAGGAGGCCGAGAGACTTTGTCGCAATGTTGTGGCCACGATTTGCAAATGGGGGAACTGTTGAACAACCCTTCTCGCCACATCCGGGTAACGATCTGCCTCAAGTACACCCGAAGAAATATCAGAACCGCTCGCCTTGATCCCTAGTACATCACCGCAGTCCTCTTCATTAGCCACCAGCACATCAACACTCCGCAACACTTCGGGCATGATTTCACGGGCTAACTCTCGCGACGACATCCCCTTTCGCCACTTCCATAACTTGCCTCTGAAATTGAGGTCACATGAGACAGTCAGCCCAAGTTCCTTTGCACGACGGACGGCTGTAAGTGTTGCCTCGGTTGCCGTCTCTGAAACAGCTGGCGTGATACCGGTTACGTGAAACCAGTCAGCATCCGCAAAAATCAAATCCCAGTCATAGGCGTCTCCATCGGTGAGGCTAATACTGGAATGGTCTCGATCATAAATCACTCGACTTGGTCGCTGATTGGCACCCGTCTCAAGAAAGTACAAACCTAAACGCCCCTGATCAGAAAAGACCAGATGCGAGTGAACTCCGGTGGAACGCAATGCTGCCGCACATGCCTCAGCCAAATCATTCTTCGGCAAGGCGGTCACAAACGTCGCATCACTTCCCATCATTGACAAGGAAGCAGCCACATTGGCTTCAGCACCAGCGAATGTCACATTCAACACACCTGGCAATCCTTGCTTCAACCGCTGAAAACCGGGCGGTGCAAGCCTCGCCATGATTTCACCAAACGTTACTACTTGACTCATTTTTTAATACTCTCATTGACGAGACGCCGAGCAGCAGTGGCATGATCGATCACACTCGACCAATCTTTCGACTGGATCGACTTACGCGGAGCCAACCACGAACCACCAACAGCCAAAACAGAATTATCGTAAAGGTAGGAGGAAAGGTTGGCTGCACTCACACCGCCCAAGGGAATGAAACGCAAACCCAAATGCATGTAGGGTGCCGCCATGCTACGCAGGTATTTGAGCCCACCAATTGGTTCAGCCGGAAAAAACTTCAGCTCCCTGCATCCCAGTTCCACCGCCTGCTCCACCTCACTGGGTGTCGCCACACCCGGGGCAAATGGCAATCCCACGCTTTGCGCGTGTCGAACAACGTCTGGATTGAGGCCTGGTGCGACAGCAAATTCAGCGCCCGCATCAACAATCGAATCAATCTGTGACTTTGTCAAAACGGTCCCAACACCCGCCATCATCTCAGGTACTTCTTGACGAACCAATCGCAACGCATCAAGCGCCGCATCGGTTCTCAAAGTAAGCTCCATCACATCGATACCACACGCTACTAAAGCTCGTGCCAGGGGAACCACCTGCGGTGCCTCGTCGATGACAATCACCGCAATCACCCCAACTTGTGACATGCGATCCAACATTGATTGGGGAAACTGCGAACGCATGAAAACTGACTTTCGTGGTTAAAGGACGGGAAGATTGCCTTGACATCCTAACGAGAAAGCCACGACACGCTTTTCTAGAACGTTAGTTTGCGAATTGAAAAATTAACAAGGCTGCGATTGCCAAAAATTGGATGGATCAAATTCCGTGAACTAACTAGCAAGGCTCAGCTGTTTTCGCGGCGATTGATTAAGTCACCCCGCAGATCAAACTGCAATTCCTCCGGACTGCCAAGCACTTCAAGGTCGGACCGAGTCAACGACTCCTTGTAGAAAAATTCACTGCAAGCAACCTGACTAACGTGAAGTGTATCACGGATCCATATCCATTTAACCAGACGTTGACGCTCGACGCTCACCTGTGACAAAGCCGCCAACAGAACCTGTAGATCCGAATTGAAAACAAGTGGAATGGCCCCGGCTGAGGGATGAGCGCTTGTGATGCAATTCACTTTCGTTTTGTCCGCATCCATTGCGTCCACAACCCGCTGATGACAATACTCGGCGATACCAATCCCGGCGGCATTCCCTTCTGTTTTTTCCGTCAACGATCGCACATAGATATGACGTATTTTCGGTATTTCATCGATCGCAGCCATTCTATCATTGGTCTTGCGGCCGATCAGATTGGTATCCATTCCAGTACCGCTGATCTCCTTACCAATCTGATCCACAATCAACAGATCAACCGAATCAAAAGGTAATTTTGGCAATAGTGATTTAGCTAACTCCAACAATTCAGGTTCGCGTCCAAGAATCTCCTTGGAGGGAATCGCCTCCAGATGAGTCGTATTCTCAAATGCATCCTCAACGATTGCCAAACCACAAGTGATGGGCATTTTCTCCAGCAGCAGATCAACAACCGATGGAACAAGGCGATCCAGACAGTATTCATAATCGGGAAAAAACTGATGGTAGATTGATGCACCACGGTGCTTGCCCAGGCCGATCATCAGCATCTTGATCAAACCACTTTCATAATTTCCCGCGAGCCGTGTGTGCGGTTTGATCCGATTGACCACGATGACATGATCCGCCTCGCTTGCACAACGATCAAAGTGAATTGGCAATCCCTCGGCAGTCTTCCCCAAAAGCACGGTCTCCATCGAAGAAACAACTGGACATCCCATCGACTCCTCAGTAATTCCGTATCCACGCAAAACGCCAGTTTGCCCTTCCGCGGTCGCACCACCATGACTTCCCATCGCTGGCACGATGAACGGCAAAGCACCACAAAGAGATACTTCCTTTACCACCGCGAGTACGATGCGACTTAACCCATTGATACCGCGGCTTCCCACCGCAATTGCAACCCGCTGCCCCCGCTGGATTGAACGTAGCGAACCGCTGCTTGCCAAAGTTTCATGAACAGCACTTTCGATTTGCTCAATCGGCTTGGACGGAAAGGATTGACGAAGGTCAAAAAAATGCGGCAAAGATTCTTGTGTCATCAAGGGGATCTTAACTCCAACGGGTTCAATTGCAGTCTTGGGCGAGCAGCACGTAATCGACTTAGACCAGCATCACTGATTTGCGTCCGCTGCACATCCAAACTCTGCAATTTTGGCAAATCAATTAGCACATCCACACTCTGGTCGGTCAATCGCGTCCCGGTGAGCCAAAGGACCGTGAGTTCCCGCATGTTCTCAATCGCACCGGCGAACTCATCATCCACCATGGTCCAGCTTAAATCTAATTCCCTCAGGTTGTTGGCTTGTTCAAGCCAACCGAGTAACTGTCGGTCAATTTTTGTAACCTCCAGTGTCAATTGCTCCATCTTAGAAGGATTCGGCGCTAATGCCTCAATGACTTCACTGCTGATGGGCAGCCGAGCAAGGTCCAACCACACCAAATCCTCACTAGGATTGATTGATTTCAAGCCCACATCGGAAACCCCACAACCGGTAAGACAAAGTTCACGAAGTGGTCGCCGCACCTTACCACTGACTAAATCACTGTCATTCACGGCTAGAAATCGCTGCAAATCGATTCCCCAATTTGCCCTTAACCTTGACTCGACTGACTCCGACTTTTCTTCCGACCGCCATCGCATCTGATAAAGGGAAGCAAGCTCGTCATAAACCCATCTTTTATTGGCACGATCACCCCCATCCATCAACATGTGAACATTAGCAATCGCATGCGAGTACCACCTCGCGAGATCAGCGCGACCCTGTGCTTGACGCTGTCCATCACGCATCAAATCATCCGGTTCAATCAAATCACGATTTGCCAAAACGCGATACCTCGCAAATTGCAATCGAGGCGAATCCCATCCACCCACCGTTGCGGTCCGCGATTCAACCACCATCGATTCCATGTATCCCGCGATTCCCTCCACCAACCAGAAAGAATCATCCGCTCCTGGCGCCGTTTGCCCCAATGCCGATCTGGTTGCCTCCCGAAATAATTGGTGGGCAAGCTCGTGACGCCGAGTCTCCGCAGCATCCTCCAACTCATCGTAAAGGAAGATGGTGCGCAAAGGATCACTGTAGAAACCGGTGGAAAGCTCAATTCCGTTTGACTCCGCTTTGAGTGTCCGACGGTACTGGTCGACGTCTTTGCACAAGACCACCTGGAACTTCCTCCTCGAAGTGATCCTGGGCCGATGTGTCTCTAGATAGGTTTGCATCGACTCATCTGGACCACAGTCCTTCAACGCAACTGCGATCTGGCTCGCCCCCTCCCACATCGGGAAAAAAAGCTGTGTCCATACCCAAAAACATCTCTCGAGATCCTCCGCAACCCGATACGTCGTCGCTTCATCTGCCGTGCTGTAAATTGAAAAATGCGAGGTATCGACTTGCGCAAAACTTCCTGCACGCCAACCCAACCATTTCGGAGCTGTTCGTCCACGTCTTGCTTGAAAGACAAAAGAATCCTCAAGCGGTAAACCTAAAAACCGTCGAATCGCCGAGTTATTCGGATCTGCGTGGTGAGATCTCCATAAACGCATGTACGCGTTCCAGCCAGGAATTCCCTGATCAAAAGTCTCATCCGCGTCAACAGTTTTAGTCTCAATCGTTGAGTCAGCACTTGCGGGTAACGGTAAAAAAAATACAGACCGATCCTGCGCACTTCCCGGCTCGGTGACAACGCAGAACAACAGGAACAGGAACCAGCCTGCACCCAAAAACATTCGTCCCTTCAGATAATTGATGCTCTGCATTCTCACGGCGTTCTCGGTAGAATATTGACTGCAAGTTCGGGACGAGGTCACCGACTGAATTCACAGCAAGAGATTGAATGAGCTTTCTGGCAAAGGACCCGATGGGTGTTGCCGCCACGATATCGAACCATTCACAACATTGAAGCCCACCAGGTATTTACCTAGATTGAATCACAATGTCTCGCCGAAACCAAATCAACCTTTGACCTGCAGGACTCACAATTCATTCGGCAGTCCAACTAATGTCCCTCTCCATTCTAACACTCTAACCCCCACAGCGTTGATGCGGAAACCATCCCCTTTTTCATTGATCTTACTGACCCTGTGTTTGTCGCCGCTCGGCAGCAACTTCGTGCAACGTGCAAGCGGTGCGGAGCGAAATGTGATCTTCTTCATCACTGATGATGAAAGTCCAACGCTGGGATGCTATGGCGACACTTCGGCAGTGACTCCCGCAATCGACGCCATTGCAAAAGATGGCATGATTTTTAGAAATGCATTCGCCACCACTGCATCATGCAGCGCTAGTCGAAGCGTTGTCATGAGCGGTTTGCACAATCATCGAAACGGCCAATTTGGACATCAGCACCACTATCACAAATTCGCCTCTTTTCACAACGTGGTCAGCTTATCCCTGCCGCGTGTCATGCAACGAGCGGGCTACCGTACCGGCCACATCGGAAAGTATCACGTGGCCCCAGAAACCGTCTACGAATTTGAAACCTATCTCAAGGGCAACTCACGCAACGCCGTTTCCATGGCGGAAACGTGCAAGGACTTCATTGGCAACACGGAAGATGACCGCCCATTTTTCCTCTACTTCGGAACCTCAGACCCCCACCGTGGTGGAGGCAAAGACAAGAATTCTGAGCGAGACCTAAAACCCGACCTTTTCGGAAATCGACCCAATGATCAAGCCTACCCAGGAGTTGAAGAAGTCTTCTATGACCCTGCGACGCTTCCGATCCCCTCATTCCTGCCTGACACTCCAGAGACGCGAGAAGAACTCGCGCAGTATTACCAGTCCTGCTCACGAATCGACCAAGGGGTTGGGCGACTTGTTGAAATCCTGAAAGAAGCAAACCTTTATGATCAAACCTTAATCGTTTTCACAAGCGATCACGGAATGGCGTTCGCCGGCGGAAAAACCACGGTTTACGAGGGTGGATTGCGAGTCCCCATGGTGGTTCGTGATCCGTACCAAGACCAGCGAGGGCTCAGCAGTGATGCCTTGATCAGTCATATCGATATTACACCTAGCCTCTTGGATTTTGCAGGTGGCCTGAATTACAAAACCAATGCCCCAAAGAACAAACTGGACGCAGATCAATTCTGGAAAGATCGCGGTGAAGCGCTAAAAGAAAATCGCAATGGAAACAAGGCGTTCAATGCATATCACGGTCGATCCTGGATGCACTGCCTGTCCGACGCGAACGCACCACATCACGAGACCATTTTTGCGTCGCACACCTTTCATGAAATTCAAATGTACTATCCCATGCGAGTCGTTCGTGATTCTCAATACAAACTGATCTGGAACATCGCCCATCCACTCCCTTACCCCTTCGCCTCAGATCTGTGGGCCGCCAGTAGCTGGCAAGCACAACTCGCAAAAGGCAAAGATGCTCCCTACGGACAGGTGACCGTGGATCAATACGTTCATCGTCCGCAATTTGAGTTGTACGACATCAAGGCCGACCCCTTTGAATCAACAAATCTTGCTGAGAGTTCGGGACACCAAGAAATCCTGAAAACCTATCAAGCGAAGCTGAAAAAGATGCAGAAGGAAATGGATGACCCATGGATCATGAAATGGGATTACGAATGAATTCGCATCAAGCGACCCCAATCGCTTCGCGCGGCTAACCGCTAGAAGAAGACCGCAGGTTCACGATTACTCAGGTTCACACTTCCTCAGGCACTGACTGAATCGCCCAGGAAGTAGTGATTCAGGAATGATTTTCGATCACCTTCCTCATTGGCAAACTGCACCATCCCATAAAGACGTTGTTGGTCACGCTGCTTCTTTGCGGAAAGGTACTCGTCATCCAAAAAGGATTTTGGAATCTCTGAAGTGATTTCATAGCATGCCGGCGGATGCGGCCCAGCAATCACACCATGTCGATCAAGCATCGCTAAACCCGTGGCGATTCGATGATCATGTCGACTGACTTTCTGCAGTCGTTCATTCATCCATTCGGTGCCAAAAGCTCGACATTCCTCGGGGTGTTCCGTCAACAAGGTGTACAGCCTCGAGTAAAAACTCGCGTCGGGATTAGACCATTCGATGAATTGCATCTGGATCATCAGATCGTTCTGATCATATAACCACTCGCACAAACTTGGCTGCTGATCGCGTCCAGCACGTCCAATCTCCTGATAATACGATTCGATGGATCCGGGCGTCTCTGCGTGCATCACGATCCGAATATTCTCCTTATCCACCCCCATGCCAAACGCATTGGTCGCCAAAACAATATCCACTTCACCCGACATGAATTGATTTTGAACACGCCGTCGATGCTGCCTTGGCAGATCACCGTGGTAACAGACATGATCGATTTCACGTCTTAACAAGGCGTCACTAAATCGATCCAGGGTCTTAATCAGGGAAAAATAAATAATCACGCTGCCACTTTTATATTCCTCCTTGCCCAACGTCTCCTCAATCGCCTTCAATTTGCTCTCATCATCCCATGTCTCTGTCACTGCTAACGATAAATTGGGTCGATCAATTCCTTGATGAAATAGCGTGATCTCCTGCGAGGGAATCCCCATTTGGTGATAAATATCCTCACGACACTCTGCGGTCGCTGTCGCGGTCAATGCGAGAGTGACTGGATTACCAAGCGACTGCCGAATCTCTTTCATTCGAGAATAGTCGGGACGAAAATCATGCCCCCACTGACTGACACAGTGAGCCTCATCGACCGCAAGCAGTGACAACTTCCGACCGGCAATTGCCTCGCGAAATTCACTTTTCCTGAATCTCTCAGGCGTCACGTAAACGATGCGATAATGACCAGCGGCCAAACGCTGATACCGTTCCTCACGCTGACTTCGACCCAGTGATGAATTGATAAAGGTCGCGTCAATTCCGCGCCGGGTTAAGGAGTCAACCTGATCTTGCATCAAGGCAATCAGTGGCGAAAGCACAAGGACAAGAGCGGTATCTCCGGGCTGATGGAATAAAGCTGGGATCTGATAACAAAGTGATTTACCCATTCCCGTGGGCATGATCACCATCGCATGCTGCCCTCCCAAAACATGCTGAATGATATCCCCCTGACGACCGCGAAATTGCTCATAACCAAAGTACTGCCGCAACAGACGCTGCGCGCGTTCCACTGAATCGTTTTGATACAACTCGTTATTCATTGACGTCTGTTGAATCCTAAGTTTGGAAATAACTACTGGATGACTGGACTATCGGACTATCGGGACGGGCTGAACTCAACCCCATTCCCTCAATTCAAAAACTAACCGTATCCATCGAAAGCTAAGACATCGGAACCTAAGACAACGATGGCCCTTTGAACCCACTCAATGAAGCCCCGCCCAAACAGCCCCGCCCAAACAGCCCCTTGATCATGTTGATCCAGCCAAGGCACGGCATCAAATTCTTCGTTGCCCTAACATCAATCCATATCCCCCACACCACCCGCGATCTCCGTGGGATTCAATGATACACCGACGATTTGGCCAACTGCTTTTAGCCGGGTGACTCAACTGCGTGCGACGGTTCCGAAATCCCATCGGCCAATCCAGCACAACTCCAAAGTATTCGTTTTGACGGTCAAATTGGCCAGGCACGAAACGGGGCTGAATACGAAAAAGGCCGGGGCACCAACAAGAGCGCCTCGGCCTTTCGTGATTATTTTTGTCGCCACCCTCAGTTAGCGAACTCTCTACTCTGGGCTACTACCAAGAGATGAATCGCCACCACCCTGAATCTCAGGGGAATCACTTGGCGTGGCATCACCCTCAACAGGTTGCTCAATAGCAGGCGGGAAGGACGGTGCGGACATTGGTTCTTCGGTCGGAACACTCGCTGGAATCGGCGCCGGAGCAGAACCCTCGTCAGCATTCAGCAGTGGGAAACTGTCTTCCAGACTCTGAACTGGAGCATTGGCGAGTTCCTCCAAAGCCTCACGCCGATAATTGACTTCCGACTCTTGGAAGATCCGAAAACCAGTACCAGCCGGAATCAGGTGACCAAGAATCACATTCTCCTTCAGGCCAACGAGCTTGTCGACTTTCCCGGCCAATGCCGCTTCGGTCAGCACCTTGGTCGTTTCCTGGAACGAAGCAGCACTGATGAAACTGTTGGACTGAACCGCAGCCTTTGTGATACCGAGCAGTTGTGTACTCGCCGTCGCGCTCTTGGGTCTCTTTCCCTTTGCAGGTGTACCGCCCAAAGCCTCGACTTGAGCATTGGTTTGCTCAAAGGTTTCCTTAGGAATGATGGTTCCTTGGCTGAAGTCGCTATCACCGGGATTGGTAATCTTGATGCAACTGGTTAGTTCCTCATTCACTTTCCTGAACTGGAAACGGTCCATCACAAGACCGGGCAACAAACTGGTGTCACCCGAAGTCTCGATCTTCACCTTTCGCAGCATTCGAGCAATGATGATCTCACAATGCTTATCGTTAATCTCAACCTTTTGCGATTGGTAGACCTGCTGAATCTCGTGCAAGAGATACTGCTGGACCGCCTCTTCACCAGAGACTCGAAGAATATCATGAGGCACGAGAGGACCATCCACCAACGCTTGCCCTGCTCGAACGACGTCGCCGCTGTGAACAAGGAAGTGCTTACCGTGCGGAACAAGGTGCTCTCGCTCAATACCTGACTCACTTCGCACCACGATGGTTCTCTTACCTCGTTTGCGTTCAGCGAGAATCTCAACAACACCATCGACTTCTGCGATGATCGAAGGATCCTTTGGTTTACGAGCCTCAAAAATTTCCGTGACACGTGGCAGACCACCGGTGATGTCCGATACACCACCCGCTTCACGCGGCATTTCGGCAAGGATCGTACCGGGACCAATCTCGGCTCCAGCCTTGACCATGATCATTGCCCGCTCTGGCAAGTACTGAACATCAAGAGCTTTACCTTCGGCATCTTCGACGACGATTTGCGGATGCAGATCACCTTTGTGATCGACAATCATCATTCGAACGTTGCCACTGGGCTCACGCTCCGTTCTCATCGTCTCACCGTCAACGATATCTTCGAAACGAATCTTTCCGGTAACTTCCGAGAGAATAGGAATCGAATACGGGTTCCATTCGCAGAGGATGGTACCGTCATCGACCTTATCACCTTCGCGAACCTTCAAAGTCGCACCGGTTGGAACCGCATAGGACTCAACCTCGCGACCTCGCTCGTCAACAATCATGAGTTCGCCATTACGCGTAAGAACAATTTGTTCTCCGGCGGCGTTTTCAACCGCACGCATACGCGTCAAACGTACTTCACCGGCCTTCTTACATTTGATGTCCGACTCGACCGACTGCTTACTCACGCTACCACCGATGTGGAAGGTACGCATGGTCAGTTGAGTTCCCGGTTCACCGATACTTTGTGCCGCGATAATCCCGACAGCCATGCCCTCTTCGACAAGTGTGCCGGTGGACATATCCATCCCATAGCAGCAACGGCAAACGCCCAACGGCGCGTCGCAAGTCATCGGCGTTCGGACTTGGATCTTCTCCAGTCCCATCGCTTCAATTTTGCGGGCAATCTCTGGCGTAATCATTTCACTTTCGTGAACGATTACTTCGTCAGTGACTGGATTCGCAATCGACTGTCGACTGACACGTCCGTTGATGGAGTCAACCAAGCTGACTTCCACTTTCTCACCACGGTAAACCACACCCTTGGTGATCCCTTGAGTGGTACCACAGTCGTCCATGGTGACCACAACATTCTGAGCAACGTCGGCCAATTTACGAGTCAAGTAACCACTGTCGGCCGTTTTCAATGCCGTATCGGCCAGACCTTTTCGAGCACCGTGAGTGGAACTGAAGTACTCCAACACGGACAAGCCTTCTCGAAAGTTAGCCTTAATCGGCGTCTCGATGATTTCACCGGTCGGCTTGGCCATCAATCCACGCATGCCAGCTAACTGTCGAATCTGCTCAATACCACCACGAGCACCCGAGTGTGACATCAAGAACACTGGATTGACGTACCAGCCACCCTCACGGATGTCGTTCTTCATCGCATTCATCATGTCCTTGGTGATCAATTCACGTGCATTGGTCCATTCATCCAACACGTGGTTGTAACGCTCTTGTCCAGTCATCAGCCCTCGGTCATAAGACTTCTTCAGTTTCATGACCTCTTTCTCAGCGGTCTTGATGAAGTCGGTCTTCGTATCAGGTGTGACCAAGTCATCGGTCGCGAACGACAGTCCTGATCGGGTCGACTCTCGGAAACCTAACTGCATCATGTCATCAAGCAAGTGAATCGTCGCGCGACGACCCAATCGCTGGTAACAGTCACTGATGGCACCGGCCAAGTCGCCACTTCGCATTGCCCGGTTGTAAAAGTCCATACCCACGGGCAGCATTTCGTTGAAGCGAACACGACCGGGTGTCGTGTCAATCACCGCACCATACTTCCCGCTCGAGTCATCCGTTTTGAGCTTCTGATACTTTGGCAATCGAAATTTGATTTTTGCGTGCAGAGCGACAACACCCTGCGAGAATGCCAAATCAAGTTCGTCATAGCCGGAGAACACCATGCCTTCGCCCCTCTGATCGGGCATTTCAACGGTGGTGTAATAGCATCCCATCACGATGTCCTGGGAAGGACTCATGATCGGCTTACCATTGGATGGCGCGAACACGTTATTGGTGCTCATCATCAAGGTGTGGGCTTCCACCTGAGCCTCGATGGAAAGCGGCAGGTGAACCGCCATCTGGTCACCATCGAAGTCAGCGTTGAACCCCTTGCAAACCAATGGATGCAAGTGAATCGCATTGCCTTCAACAAGCGTTGGCTCAAAAGCCTGAATTCCCATCCGGTGCAAAGTGGGTGCGCGATTCAAGAGAACAGGGTGATTGGTGATAACCTGCTCCAGGATATCCCAAACCTCTTCATCTTTTCGCTCAAGCATCTTCTTGGCTGATTTGATCGTGTCCGCGTGACCAAGCTCCTTCAGCCGTCGAATAATGAATGGCTGATAAAGCTCCAACGCGATTTTCTTCGGCAAACCACATTGATGCAATTTCAATCGTGGGCCGACAACAATCACGCTACGCGCCGAGTAGTCAACACGTTTTCCGAGCAAGTTCTCACGGAAGCGTCCCTGCTTACCTTTGATCATGTCGGTCAACGACTTCAAAGGACGATTGGAGGAACCGAGAACAGGACGCTTGCAACGATTGTTGTCAAACAACGCATCAACGGACTGCTGCAGCATCCGCTTCTCATTGCGAATGATGACTTCGGGCGCGTTGAGATCGACAAGCTTGCGCAAGCGATTATTTCGATTGATGATTCGTCGGTACAAATCGTTCAAATCACTCGTCGCAAAGTTGCCACTATCAAGCAGCACCAAAGGACGAAGGTCCGGAGGGATGACAGGGATCACATCAAGAACCATCCACTCAGGACGATTGTCACTGTCGCGGATTGACTCAACGATCTTCAGACGGTTAATCAGGTCTTTCTTTTTCTGCTTCGACCCGGTCTCATCCAGCTCCACTCGCAATTTCTCTGACAACTGGACCAGGTCCAATTTATTCAGCAACTTGCGAACCGCTTCGGCACCCATGTCCGCCTCAAACGAGCCGTCTCCGTACTGAGCTCTTGCTGCGCGGTACTCTTCTTCTGTCAGCAGTTGCTGAGGCTCCAATTCCGTGGTGCCTGGATCGATCACCACATAATCCTGGAAGTAGATTACCTTTTCCAGCGAACTGGTTTTCATATCAAGCAGGTTACCCAAACGCGACGGCATCGCTTTGAAGAACCAGATGTGCACCACGGGGGCGGCCAGTTCGATATGCCCCATTCGCTTTCGGCGAACACGACTGTGGGTGACCTTCACACCACAGCGATCACAGATCATCCCTTTGTATTTCATGCCCCGGTATTTTCCGCAGGCACATTCCCAGTCTTTCTCTGGGCCAAAGATGCGTTCACAGAAAAGACCGTCTTTCTCGGGACGGTAGGTACGATAGTTGATCGTTTCCGGCTTTTTTACCTCGCCGAACGACCAGCTCTTGATGTCCTGAGGACGTGCAAGAGAAATTCGGACCGACGCGTAATCATTGATGCGATCGTAGCTATTGGATTCGCCAATCGACATATTCTTGTGCTCCTGGTTGCCCGTATTGGGCTGTAAACCTGATTGAGACTTTTTGGCGGAAGGATAAATGACGGACGAATCAGTTTCGCAAAATTTTCTCAGGCGATTCTAGATCTCGTCGGTCACGCAATGGTCTGAAGTATTCTTTGGACTCTCACCGCGACTTGGAATGTCGCATTCCCCGGTCACCTCGAACACTTGTTCCAACCTTCGATGGAAGGTGTTTGGCCCAAGCGTCTCGAGTGAGACATGGGAAACATTTAGATCGGACGTTTCTCAAGTTGCATGTTCAAGGCCAAGCCCCGAATCTCGTTCGTCAAAACATCGAAACTGGCGGGTGTACCGGCCTCGAGCGTATTCTCGCCCTTGACCATCGATTCGTAGATTTTGGTACGACCCTCAACGTCATCGCTTTTGACCGTCAACAACTCTTGAAGGATGTAGGCAGCCCCATAGGCTTCCAACGCCCAAACTTCCATTTCCCCAAATCGCTGACCACCAAAGCGAGCTTTTCCGCCAAGCGGTTGCTGCGTGATCAACGAGTAAGGACCGGTACTTCGTGCGTGAACCTTGTCATCAACCAAGTGATGCAGTTTGAGCATATAGATGTAACCCACGGTTGTCTCTTGCTCCATCGGTTCACCAGTTCGACCATCTCGAAGACGGATCTTACCGTGAGCTGGCAACCCTGCTTCTGCGAGGCAATCGTTGATTTCTGACTCGGATGCGCCATCAAAAATAGGCGTCAGAGCTTGGAAGCCTAATTTTGCTCCCGCCCAACCAAGGTGTGTTTCAAGGATCTGACCCACGTTCATACGACTGGGAACCCCAAGTGGGTTGAGCATGATTTGGATCGGTGTCCCGTCTGGTAAAAACGGCATGTCCTCGATCGGCAAGATCTTCGCAATCACACCCTTGTTACCGTGACGACCAGCCATCTTGTCGCCAACACTGATAACACGCTTGGTTGCGATGTAAACCTTGACCATCTGCAAAACACCACTGCGAAGCTCATCGCCTCGCTTCATGCTGTTGAGCTTGCGATCCCGAGCATCAATAGAGACTTCAACATTGCCCCATTGCTCCTCGTAGACCTGCTCAACTTTCTTTTGCTTGTCAGCGTCCGCCACCTGATCAAGGATATGATCGAGTCGGAAAGAAGTCGCACGCTCAGCCACAAACTTTGGATCCTGACCATCGGCAAGCGGAGTACCAGTGGCATCCTTCAGCTTCACGCCAGCGGCTTCTTCCAGATCGCGAATGAGGGCTTCAAAGGTACTGGCAACTTGGGCGTTCCCCTCGCTCTCAACTTCTTTCAATTCCTTCTCAAAGTCCTTCCGCTCGTCCTCCGACAAACTCATGCGGCGAGAAAACTTCTGAGTGTCGATCACGATCCCTTCAATACCCGATGGCACCTCCAGTGAATCGTTCTTCACATCCTCACCAGCCCGACCAAAGATCGCGTGCAGCAACTTCTCTTCAGGAGTCAGTTCCGTCTTACTCTTGGGGCTGACCTTACCGACCAAAATATCGCCCGGCTTTACATAGGTTCCGGTCTGGACGATTCCGGTTTCGTCCAGATTACGCAACGCCTTCTCAGAGACGTTCGGAATGTCTCGGGTGAACTCTTCCCGGCCGAGCTTTGTTTCACGAATTTCAACATCGAAATCTTCGATGTGAATCGATGTGTAGGTGTCATTCCTCACCAGTTCTTCACTGATGATGATTGCATCCTCGTAGTTGAAACCATCAAACGACATGAAACCAACAAGGACGTTGCGTCCCAGAGCCAATTGACCGTTCAACGTCGCGGCACCGTCAGCGATGATTTGATTCTCATCGACTTGGTCTCCGATTTTGACAATCGGCCTCTGATTAAGAGACGTCCGCTCGTTAAGCCCTTGGTACTTCTTGAGGTCGTAGTGATCACTGCCGATCTCAATTTTTGTCGCATCGCAGAAAGTCACCTTTCCAGCACGTCTTGCACGAACCACCATCGCACTGTTCTTAGCAACTTCACGCTCCATGCCCGTTCCAACAATCGGCGGCTCAGCCACCAACAACGGAACCGCTTGACGCTGCATGTTCGAACCCATCAAAGCACGGTTTGCATCATCGTGCTCCAAAAAGGGAATCAAACCAGCCGAGACACCAACCATCTGGGCAGGTGCGACATCCATGAAATCTACTTGTTCGGGCTGAACAATTTGGAAGTCACTGCGGAACCTGGCAATCATGTTCGGCCCGGTGACCAAAGCACCATCAACGACTTCGGTGTCAGCTGGAGCAACGTATGATTCACTCTCTTCATCGGCTCGCAGCCAAACCACTTCGTCTGTCGTCTTGCCGTCCTTGATGCGACGATAAGGAGTCACAAGGAATCCGTAATCATCGACACCAGCAAAAATGGCCAGCGAACTGATCAGACCGATGTTCGTACCCTCAGGCGTCTCAATTGGACAAATACGACCATAGTGAGAAATGTGAACATCGCGAACCTCGAAGCCCGCTCGTTTTCGGTTCAGACCGCCTGGGCCCAATGCGGAAAGGCGACGCTCGTGAGTCAACTGACTTAGCGGATTCGTCTGGTCAACCACCTGCGACAACTCTCCGCGACCGAAGAAGAAATCAATCGCAGCCGAAACACTTTTGGGATTAATCAGAGAACGAGGAGACATGTCCGTCGCATCTTTGATGCTCATTCTCTCTTGCACCGTTCGGCGCAACTTCAAGAAGCCCTTCCTGAGTTCCTCACTGGCCAACTCGTCGATCGTTCGCAGGCGACGATTACCCAAGTGGTCAATGTCGTCAATCTCTGCATCACTGTCAGGATCAAAAAGGTCAATCAGGTAGCGGATCGCGGAGATCATGTCGTCATGACGCAACGTCATCTGATCTTCACCAACGTCAAGACCGAGCTTACGATTCAGGCGAAAACGACCCACCTTGCCCAACCGGTATCGATTGTCATCGTAAAACTTCTCAGTGAAAAGGGTTCGAGCCTTCTCTAACTGCGGCGGATTACCCGGACGCAACCGTTGATAAATACGCAGCAACGCCTCTTCATGACTCGCCGTGTTGTCATCTGCCAACGTGTTAAAGATCAGAGGAATTTTCGGAGCATCCATGGCCTCGATGCTTTTCACACCGGCCGTGCAAATCGTCTCGGAAACATCCTTTGTGATTCGGTGCCCAGCTTCAACAATGATCTCACCGGCACGCTCACTGCTACCTGGGTAGACCACGTCGTCGACGGCGATCTTGCCCTCGATTTTTGCCGCTGACTTACCGCTGGTGATCTTGCAGGTCTCAGTTGGATAGAAAGCCTGCAACAAGTCCGCGTCAGTGGACAAACTTGGGTGCATCGCTCTCAATAAGGTGGTCGCTGCAAATTTACCGCTTTGATCAATTCGAACCGTCAATGCATCTTTCTTGGTGACATTCACCTCGATCCATGAACCACGCTCGGGAATCACTCGGCAACTTGGGAGCTTTCGATCAGTCGTCGTATCCTGCTCGAGAACGAAGTCGACACCCGGACTTCGATGCAACTGGCTCACAACCACACGTTCGGCACCGTTAATGATGAACTCTCCGCCGCCCATCATGATCGGCAGGTCACCAAGGTACACCTCCTCTTCATGGGGCTCCTCTCGGTTCAACCGAAGCCAAACACGAAGAGGTCGACCGTAGGTGAGTCGCAACTGACGACATTCCTGACTGGTATAGCGAGGCTTACCGAGTTCGTAACTCAGGTACTCAAGAGAAGTGTTCCCGTCGTAACTACTGATGGGGAAAATCTCTCGAAGAACCGACTCCAAACCACGATCGTCACGCTTTCGCGGATCTGCATCGGCTTGCAAAAAGGCAGCGTAAGACACGGTCTGAAGGGCAGTCAAATCAGGTAGCTCGAAAGATCCGAGGCCCGTACCGAAGTGCCTGACAGTCGTCGGTTCTAGCCGACGCTTGCTGGTGGTTGCCATCGTGTGGAAAAACTCCTGGGAAAGCAAATGAACTGGTGAGGCGTTCTGTGCTCAATCAACAACACCAACCGAACGCCGAAAACGATTGACCCAAACCGGTTGCCTCTAACTAATCCAACCACATCGCCAAAATGGCGACGCGACTGACGCCCTTCCGTTCCTTGTTGAATCTCGTAAAGGAAGGCAGATAAAAGAACCCGGCATTGGTAATCGGCTAGAAAAATAGCAAATCAAGACCAATTCGCAAAGGGCTCCCTGCTCAAATGGCCCGCTTGTTGCTGTAGCTGGTGCAACCCCGCAAAATACGGCTGCCGAAAAAAGTGATCCCCTGTCACCCAAAGAGCAGCGAATCATCCAGAAAGAAAAAAAGGGGATTTTCTGTTTTTTATTTTCGAAAACTTGAGACATTCCCCAAAAGGAAGAAAAGAGGCCTCTAAAGACACCTAAAGAGACAAAAGCCTCCTTAGTTATTGGGGTTTGTCGATTTTTATTGAATGTTTTTCTGTGAATCTTCTCGAAGGCCAATCGCTAGCATTGAGGATTATCAGCCCCGCGGGTGAGCCCAGCGAGAGTCAATAAAAAAATCGGCCTAATGCCCAAACCCTCCCTGCCCAAGTTGCAATACATTCCCTAGCCCTGAAGGATGGCTCAGTGGATAGCATCAAGGCTGATTGGAGACATCACCAACGAGCGTGCCTGCATGTTGGCCAAGTCTCTTGTTACCATTCTTACCAGAGAGATCACCCATCAGGGTCGCCAGAGGAAAAACAACTCGAGACTGGGCGTCCCCGAGCTGACCGACCGAGACCTGACGCTCCAAAGATCGAGCACCTCTTTTCAACAGCGCACCAGACCTTGCGATTGAAAGAGTTCTTGCGGTTGAAATAGAACTCGCGATCCGAATGGGGCTCGTGACACCGGCGGGGCCATTGATCAACTAAGAACCACAGGCTCACACCCATCCCACCTCCGAAACTCCCAGAAACCAGTTAACAGAAACCAGTTAACAGAAACCAGCTCCCGGCATCAAATCCCGTACCTTCTCGACGACATTATCTTCAAACCAACGCCTTTCCCATGAACGTCACCGACTTTCTCAACCAGCACTTCCGCCACTTCAACTCGCGTGAGTTAGTGGCAGCGGCGAAAAGCTATCGCGAATTTGTGTCACGACCCCGGGATGGCAAAATGATGGTGACCCTCGCAGGTGCAATGAGCACGGGCGAACTTGGACTCTCCCTTTCCGAGATGATCCGCCAAGACAAGGTACACGCGATCACCTGCACGGCGGCCAATCTGGAAGAGGAGATATTCAATTTGGTCGCACACCACGAATACCAAATCGTCGAAGACTGGCGAGCACTCTCGGTCGACGACGAGATACGACTTCGAGACGAAGGCTTCAACCGCGTCACCGACACTTGCATTCCCGAAACCGTGATGCGGCACATCGAGGGCCGATTAATGTCAAAGTGGAAGCTGGCGGCGGAGCAGAACCTCCAGCGAATGCCAGTGGAATTCATGTTTGATCTTTTGGATGACCCGACACTGGTGGAACACTATCAAATACCGAGGGAAAATTGCTGGCTCGCGGCTGCGAAAGACAAAGGGATTCCGATATTTACGCCGGGTTTTGAAGATTCAACCCTTGGCAATATCTATGCGGCGCGTGTAATCGACGGCTCCCTGCCGGGTCACGGGGCAATCGCCCCTGGCACCGCACAGATGGAACAGCTCGCACACTGGTACCAAGATCAGGCCAACTCCGGACCAATTGGTTTTTTCCAGATTGGCGGCGGGATCGCCGGTGATTTTCCTATATGCGTGGTGCCCATGCTCATCCAAGACTTGAAGCTGGAAATACCGCTTTGGAGCTACTTTTGCCAAATCAGCGACGCCGTGACCAGCTTTGGTGGGTACAGCGGCGCCGTGCCCAATGAAAAAATCACCTGGTACAAACTCGAGGGTACAGCCCCAAAATATATGATTCAAAGCGATGCTTCGATCTGTGCACCGCTAATTTTCGCTTATGTTCTGGGCTGGTAAGCCGGCGAGACCGCTACTCATTTCTTGGTGAATCAGGCATAATTCTGTGTTTCAAAAGAAACCAGACTCCTGCGGAACCAATCGCATGTCGGACGACAAAATTGCAACCCTTGGCGTGACCTTCGACGATGTTTTGCTGGAGCCACAGTACAGCGAGGCTGTACCAAGCGAAGTTGACGTCAGCTCGAACCTGACTGCTCGGATCCGCCTGCAAATCCCGCTAATCTCGGCCCCAATGGACACGGTTACCGAATCGGAGATGGCGATCGCATTGGCCAAAGAGGGTGGCTTGGGGATTGTCCACAAAAATCTCTCCACACTGCGTCAAACCGAACAGGTGATGAAGGTCAAACGGTCCGCCAATGGCATCATTGTTGACCCGGTCACGTTGCCACCAGAAGAAAAAGTCGGTCGAGCGGCAGCTTTAATGGATGAGGCCAATGTCTCTGGAATACCCATTGTTAACAAAGATCAGACGTTGGTCGGGATTCTGACCCGACGCGACCTCCGATTTTTGGAAGATCCCGAATTGCCCGTTTCTGAGGTAATGACGCGGGAAAACCTTATCACAGCCGTGGGAAATGTAACGCTTGAGGAAGCTGAGCGGATTTTAACGGCAAAAAGAGTCGAGAAACTTCTGCTGGTTGACGAAGATAGGAAACTAACGGGACTTATTACGATTCGTGACATCGACATGATGAAGCGTTTCCCTCGAGCTTGTAAGGACTCAAAGGGTCGCCTGCGCGTCGGTGCAGCGGTCGGAGTGGGGGACTTTGAACGAGCGGAAGCACTGATTCGACAAGGTGTCGACCTGTTGGTTGTGGATTCGGCCCATGGTCACAGCAAGAACGTGATTGACACCGTTCGAGAGATAAAACAGCAAGACGGCTGGGATATTGATGTCGTGGCGGGGAACGTTGCGACACCAGAAGGTGCTCGGGCATTGATTGATGCCGGTGCCGATGCGGTAAAAATTGGGATTGGTCCCGGTTCCATCTGCACGACGCGAGTCATCAGCGGTGTCGGTGTTCCACAAATTACGGCAATCCTTCAGGCAAACGAAGTCGCGAAGGAAAGAGGTATTCCCGTGATTGCAGACGGCGGTATCCGCTTCAGCGGTGACGTCACCAAGGCGATTGCCGCTGGCGCGAGCACGGTGATGATCGGTAGTTTATTTGCTGGCCTGAGCGAAAGCCCGGGCAAGGTGATCTTGTACCAAGGTAGAACTTTCAAGTCTTACCGAGGAATGGGATCGATGGGCGCCATGGTCAAAGGTAGTAGTGACCGATATCGCCAAAAAGGAACCGAGGCTGGAAAACTCGTTCCCGAGGGCGTTGAGGGACGTGTTCCATTCAAAGGTCCGCTTAGTGACTATGTCTACCAACTGGTGGGCGGTTTGCGAGCGGGAATGGGGTACGTCGGAACACGGACGATTGAAGAACTGAGAACCAACGCGAAATTCATTCGTGTCTCAGCAGCGACGGTTAGGGAGAACCATCCGCATGACATCGCGATCACGCAAGAAGCACCAAACTACAGTCCGGATGTTCAGCAAGTGGATCCTGCGTAGTGCCATTGGCATCTCGCTTGGAATCTCCGCGTCTCCCTTTCCAACGCATTCATTCGCCCAGCATCCCACTTCTCCAAAGAACGCTGAGATCTCGAAGATCGAGGTGCCAAGAGTGGCCTCTCGAGTGGCGACTCCGGCGACTGCGATGCGTCGAGTTCCGCTGCATGGAACGGTCACGACCGTGAAAACCAGCGCGGCGGCGTCCTCTGGAAAACAGGATTGGGGCCTGCGTTGGCGAACCAGCGATCAGGCTGAGACTCCAAAACTGAGCCATCAGCGAGAAGCTAAAAATCGGTTACCCAACCCCGCCCAAAATTTACCCAACGCGCAACCTGTTCTCATCCAGAGCGATGGACAGAATGCCAATCAAGCCGATCGGTCAAATACAACGCTGCAAGTCGCGAATCAAGTGCCGCAGTTGCGTCGCGTTGATCATCAAACCGTCGCTCGAGTCAATTGGCTTGGCTCACCTGAACGCACTTCTCAATTGGGGTCGCCATCTGCCGGGGTCAACTCCGCGTCCGACGCCGATCCAACACGTCATCCTACCGATCCCTTCCAAGAACCAACTCTCACCAATCCGACCCGTGAAGTCACCCTCTCGGCACCGAACATGACTTCGCCTGATCACGAGGTGACCTTGAACCACCCTGGCGAGCAATCCAAACCGCCATCGGTGATGCCATCTTCCGGGAGTCCGCAGGCAGGCGACGGCCCAACGCCACGGGTACTCGATTTGCCCGGAAACCGATTGCCCGGAAACCGATCGCCCGGAAACCTATCGCCCGGTAACCTATCGCCCCCATCGCACAATCACCTGATGAATCGATCTCAGGATGATCATCGAATCCAAGCAAGGATCCTGCCCAGTTCAGATCCTGAAAGCGATCTCCGTCTCGCCGAGCTTCCCCAAGCACCGAGATCCCAACCTCCTCCACTCACTTTACCAACCGATGATGACATCTCGGATGGAAACAATCAAAATCCATTTCCATCGCAATCCAAGTCAACGACTCAAAAGAATAACGCCAAAGCTTTGGAGGCTGATGCAGAGGATTCCAAGGAATCCGTCACTCGTTACGGTCAAGGCACCGACTACTTCAATCAGGGTACCTTTAGCTGTGAAGAATTCCGAAGCCGCATCGCCTCTCAAACCATCGATCAGATCTCACTTGATGTCAGCCCTCCTTTTCGTCCAGACGAATTTGATCAGCGACGTCATGAGGAATTGAGGAATGATTTTGCCGAAAAACAGTCCTACCGTCAGTGGTCTGATGTGCAAGGCAATGAACTAGCCTCGGGACGCTTGCTGGATCTTGCTTATGAGAAAGCAATTGTCGAAACCGAAGACGGTCGCAATGTCGAACTCGCGATCAATCAACTAAGCGAGGGTGACCTGGCATACATCACGTCAAACTGGGGACTGCCTCGCGAATGCAGAATTGAGCAGGTTGCCTATCAACCAAGGCAATGGACGCCAAGTAAAGTGACTTGGAAGGCATCCAACCTCTGTCACAACCCACTCTACTTTCAAAGTGTTAACCTTGAGCGATATGGCCACACACGTGGGCCGCTTGTTGAACCGGTTGTTCAATCAGCTTACTTTTTCGGTAACCTGTTCATTCTTCCCTACAAGATGGGTGTTCACTCACCCAGTGAACGCCAGTACGCGTTGGGGTACTACCGACCCGGTAATGAGGCACCTTGGATCCAACCGCCACTTCCCATTAGTGCTCGCGGTGCACTTGCTCAGGCCGCCACCGTGTCGGGTCTATTCTGGCTGATCCCGTAGGCTAATTTCGGTAGGCTAATTTCGGTAGGCTAATTCACGAGGCCGTCCGGTTGCTGCCGAAACCCGGTCTTCTTGAGATCCGATGACGATCCGACACAAGCCGGTAATCCAACGCCTCAGCTGGTACCGACCCCAGCAGGTATCAATCCAGACCCACCGCGGCAATCTTGCTTGAATCAACAGCATGGTTACCAAGGCAATCAATCCTTCACCCCACTTCACCTTCATGAATCGGCGTCACACATGAATTGGCGTCACAGTCAACGGACGATGTCAGGGAAGCGGGGCTTTTAAGGAAGGTGGACCTGAGAGAAGGTACCCCGACCAGAAAAGTGGTTGACGTCCCGTCAAGCCTTTCAAACCTAACTCGGCTTTGGTCAACAAGGGCTCCGACTCGGCTGCTAAATTCGCGGCCTGCAACGTTCTTAAACCGGTCACCCACGCCTCGTTCAGATTTTTGCTGGGCAGTGCTTCCGCTATTTTACGAAGCAGTAGAGCGGTTGACTCACCACCCACCGCCCAACGGGATATCAATACGCTTTGAACACCTGAAACATGCAACGCACAGAGATAGGCAAAGAGTTCATCACCACTTCCCATCTGCCCAAGATCTACCGGCGAGCGAACCCCCGCAAGCACGATACTTTTGGGGGCATCCACTGGGAAACGAATCCATGATGCCAAAGTGCCGATCGGCAGTTGTTGGTCATACCCGACCGGACTGATCGCCAGCAACATTTTAGGATTGACCACCTGAGGTCGTGCAACCATGAGATGGTCGACTCGCTTACCAAGAAAGCTGCCCGGCAACTCCAAATCATCGGGCAACCGCAAGGATCCCGGCACAGTGGCAATCAAGCTTTCCGCCGCCGCCTCGTTCTTATCAAGATCCCGAGGAGCAAAGAACAGATCGCTGGAAATACCGATTGGAAGTGCCGGCTTTTTCGACTCAGTTGGCAACCGCAACGCAAACCCGGGTGTTGGTGCGTACCGAATTTGCACTCGATCACTGAATAAGTCTGTTGCATGTTCAGGGATGGGTAACAACTCGAAAGGCAGGTACCAAAGCGAGCCGTCCGGTACCAGCACCAAGTGATCAAAGGATTTCAGATGAAGCTTAGCCTCCGGCGGAAACAGTTGATCCCGAAGCACCTCGGCGATCTCTCGCCAGCTCTCATCCTCGGGCAAGCGTTTACCCCTTGTTTTGCCAACACCAATCGCAAGAAGCAGTTTGCTGATGTCACGCGTGCTACGTGCAACCGTGCCCGCTGACCACATGCGTACCTGATCTTTGGTTGAGAGCGTCCCAATCCATTCATTCCCCAACTCGGTGAACGTAATCATCGCGGTTCTGCTTGGTAAGGTGATGGTTGGTTCCTTGTCGTTCAGCGACGGTGGCATCACCCTTGGAATCACAACCCGTTCCAGAGCGATCAAGGACGCCTTCGCCTCCATCGCATCGGCTTGAGTCACGTCCAGCTCATCAACCCCTTGGGCTTTGGCTGTTAATCTTGCCATCTTTGGTCCCAGTTTCTGCCGCAACGCAAGGATCTCAGGTGTCAACTCATCGTCGGCAAGACCGGCAAGTGAACGAACCTGCAACAAGCGACCATGCAACGGCAGTCGCCTCATGAATCGGGAGCTGACCGTTTCGTTCCATGTGCTCAAAAATGATTGCGCGTAGCCGCCAGATGCGGCCAGATTAAGTCTTGCCAGCTGCAAGGAAGAACGATCCGCCAGTAATCCAGCGATTGCGTCCACCGGGTCTCGACGCCAAACTTCAATCCCGGGGTCATCGGAATATTGCTTCAACAGCCGTTCGCTGGTGTTAGCCCCAAGACGCTGGGCAGCGGCTTGCTGAACCAATCCACGTTGGTACAGGTAAGGCATGGAAATCAAAGTTCTTGTTCGGAAACGGTGATCCAGTGCAAAATCGATCACACCCTCCAACGATTGATCAAGAGCCGAGGTCTGATGCATTCCCATCGACACACCGCTCGCCGCCGCAAATCTTGCACCGACATAAGATGCGTAGGCCTTCAATCGTGGTTGAAGGAAGTTCCGCCGACCCATCAGGATTTTGACCTGCCCAAGTAATCGATCAGCGGTCTCAAGATCACCTCCAGTAATCGCTGCATCAGCACCGGCTATCAGGCTGTGCAACGCGGCAAGATGCGAGGAACGCATCATTGATTGGGAGACAACCTCGGCAACCTGTCGAACCTGTATCGCCTGCTGGCTGCTGCAACACCCCGCCGCGAGTTGCAACGCTTCACCGATGAATTCCACTTGCCCAATTGCCGCGGAAAAATGAACCGCTTGAAGAGCAAGTGACAAAACCGTCTCCGATTGACCAGCGTCAACCATTGCCGAAATTTGTGAAAGTAAAACCAACGGGGTCAAAGGATGCACACCACCGCCGTGAAGAGCTGACGTGGGCCCTATTTCTCGGACACGACGATCTTCGAAATAGCTGGAATATTCTGCAACCCGCAGGGCGCTGATCAGTGTTTGTCCAATCGGTGCCGTTAAATTTTCGGGGTACCGCGTTGCCTCCAGCAAAATCCCTGTCAACTCGTCTTGGTCACAGAGAGGACCCATTAAAATTCGACGCCGGTGCGAAACCAAGGCAAGACCTCGCATGATCTCAACCAGATCCATGCTGCGCAGATTGGGTTCTTCGATGATGCCACCACGACGGATCGCGTTCTCGGTCAAAGGCTCCCCTGACTCTAAAATTACTTGATCCGAAATCGGGGCAACCCGCACTGCCCGCGCCTGCGGCCACAGACTGGCAGAAACGGGCCTTTGTAAATTTGCCTGCACTGCCGACGACCAGTCAATTCTCGACAACCAACCCTGATGGAAGATCGCAATCTGCATTGCCTGATCGACATATTGGCGGACCGAAACCAAATTCCCGAGTTGCCACTGGCACTCCGCCATCATCGCTAAGACGGGAATTGAATCAATCCATCGACCGCGAATGTCTACTCTGGCTTGTCGTAACGCCTCTTCGAATGCATCGGAAGCAGTCGCAAGATCACCACCACGATAAAGCTCCAAGGCAAGGTAATACTGAGGCGATGGATATTGACCCGCTGGCTCCTGACCTCCCAAAGTCCGAAATCCCCCCAGTCCGCTGCCTTGCCCGTGGACAATCTGTGATTGAGAAACGAACGAGCAGGCCAGCGCAACAATCAAAACCACCCTGCTTTGCGATTGGCAAAACAACTGCTTTGTTTTTCTAATAATTGTCGCGGAGAAAAACATATCACTCGCCCTTTACTTGTGGCAAAACACAACCAGCAATTAGCCCAAAAGCGTTGCTGCGATCGCATGCTTTACCGCTAGGTTCGGATTAAATCCTACACTCATAGAATGACATGACCCGATTGAGCCAAGAAGTATCATTCCATCAATCACCCCCATGTTAAAGTGTTCTCCATTCCTCGTGCTAACTAAATCGCCCCGAAATAGCAGTTGTGAGGGGATCATTGTGCAACAGGACGCCAGCTAACAGTTCGCCAGCCACCCAAACCTGATGGGTCTCCCCCCTGAAATAGAGGAACGCGGCCTAAAAGCCGATATCTCGCATTTCATCGCAGCCACCAGCTATGCAAAACGGGTCAACTCATCCAGCCCTGGCTCGGGCACACTGATTCAGACTGGCGTTCTGAAATCCGGCGTTCTGAAATCCGGCGTTCTGAAATAATGAGGCAACCCCCTACCTGTCACCCCCATGCCATAAGACGTTCAGGACATTCAAGTCAAAGAACGGTTACCATGGACTCGCTCGTCACTCGCAAAAAAAACTGCTTCAATGATCAACCCCTACCAACCCATCGACCCAGCATCCTCTGAAGATAGTCAGGATCCGTCCCCACTCAATCATTCGATAATCGACAGCGATCTTGATCGGGACAGCCTCAATCAAACGCAGCCACATCTTGCCAAGGTGTTTGGCAAATGGTTTCTGATCTGCTCCATCAGTGCTGCCCCGAGTTTTATCCTTGGTGCGATGAGCACCGACGAAAAATACGCAGGAATGATCGTCGGCATCCTTATCTTTGTGGTCGGTTACACCTGTCTGGATTTCATGACAGCTCAAGATCCTTGGCGCCAAGTGCCTGTTATTCGGCGAACGCTAAAGATTACCTATGGAACGCGTATCGCCGCCTCACTCTCGATGGCAGGAACCCCGCTGGATATGCTCTGCGGTATTATGAGCATCAGTTTTGGTTCCCTCATTTTCGGAAGCATCGATGGAGATCAAGTGAGCTCCTTTTTTGGTGCCCTCTTCGTCACGTTAATTCAGGGGATGATTCTCAACGCAGTGCTTCTCGTCTATGGATCGATTATTCTGTCTGTCCAAATGCTTTACAAGAAATGGTCAACACGCACCACAGGCAGCCATTCACATTAGCCAGTGAAAGAATTGTCTCGCTGCCTTTCCCGATCACTTGCGGCTGAATGAACCCAATGCAACAACGATTCGATACTCGGGTCCTTCCAAAAGTCTCTCCTGGTCATTCTGCGGCACCCAACGTCTCGTTGACCCCTGAACTGACACCCAACGGGATTGTTTGCATCTGAATCAATGACTCGATGGTTTTGCTAGCTCAATGGTTTTGCTAGCTCAGTGGTTTTGCTAGCTCAGTGGTTTTGCTAGCTCAATGGTTTTGCCAGCATCAATGGTTTTGCTAGCATCAAGGGCCGGGGCAATTTGATTGTCACGGCAAAGGTTTTTTTGCGCTAATTTGCTCCCCACTCCAAACCGCCTTGGTCAACAACACTCCATTGATTGGTGGTCCGGCTTCCATGATCCGCCTGTTCAGTACCGCTTTCTCGGTACCGTTTCTTTGGTAGCACCGCTCGATCAACCAACCCCGCGCTGGTGCAACACAAAGATATCGATGTGAATGAGCGGTCCAGAGCTTACCCCCCGTCGATGGCCATGTTATTGGGCAAAGTCTGAGATGCAGCCATCCGTCTCCGGGGACTGAATGAAGTGATTCCTCAGACACAAAATGCTCAATCGATCACTTCGGTTGGCCGATGACCAGGTGGTGAAATCACCTAAATCATCACCCTAAATGGAGCGCTCCCTGCAATCGCCGTTGACCCACTGAACTCAAAACCGTAACTTGAGACAACAGAACAAGTTAGGGACACTGCGCATCTTTGACGAGGCGGTAAGGCTGAGAAACCGAAGGAATCGATATCCCGTCAGGGGTCGTCCCGGTTACGTTTGCCGAGCCGAGATTTCTTGATGTGTGATGCTGGAGTCATCAACGCTGAACGAAGAAAAGTCGGCGAGAGACTGCGTTGAAACTGCATTGCCCAGAACTCTGCTACAAACTCGATCTATTTCACCATGGCTGGTAGACCAAGGAAGCACCTCGCAGGGACGCGTTAGAGAGAGCGTCCAAAAAGATCATTGCGGTGCCCTCGATCAACCTTAGACAAACGCGGTCATCACGACCATCATTAGCACCGAACATCATGTCATTCTTTGCACAAATCTGGGACCTCCTCGGCCAGTTATTCGGAGGTCTTTTTGGGTTATTTGAACAGGCCGTGACGGCAGTCTTTGGATCTGCCAATGCACGCATGGTCGCCAAATATCAGAAAAACGTCGACGGAGTGAATGCGTTAGAACCCAAATACGAGGCAATGTCCGATGAGGAGTTGCGCAAGCAGACCGAAGTGCTGCGAAGTCGCTTGCGAGACGGCGAGTCACTTGATGACATTCTTGAAGACGCCTTTGCCATCTGCCGAGAAGGCGGCAAGCGATACCTATCGATGCGTCACTACGACGTCCAACTGATCGGTGGCATGGTCCTCAATGGCGGAGGCATTGCCGAGATGGTCACCGGCGAGGGCAAAACGCTCGTTGCCACCCTGCCTGCGTACCTCAACGCACTGGAAGGCAAGGGCGTGCATGTGATTACCGTCAATGATTACCTTGCCCGACGAGACATGGAGTGGATGGCACCGCTCTACATGAACCTGGGATTGACCGTCAATGCAATTCAATCCGGCATGTCGACCAACGAGAAACAGGCAGCCTATGCCTGTGATATTACTTACGGAACCAATAACGAGTTCGGCTTTGACTACCTGCGGGATAACATGCGTCCAGCAGCCAAGGGCGACGATCGCTTCCCTGACGAAACGCAACAGTGCCAAGGCCCCCTGAATTTTGCCATCATTGACGAAGTCGACAACATCTTGATCGATGAGGCGAGAACACCCTTGATCATCAGCGGTCCGGCGGACCTTGACCTTGGGCGTTTCAAGGACTCGGATCGAGTGGCGAGTCAACTCAATCGCGAGGAACACTTCAAGGTCGACGAAAAGCAGCACAATGTCACCCTCACCGACGAAGGTGTCCGCGAGGCTGAAAAACTCGCTGGTGTCGAAAGTTTTTACACGGCGGGCAACATGGAGTGGCCGCACTTGATCGACAACGCGCTCAAAGCTCGTTACCTCTACAAACGCGATGTCAACTATGTGGTGAAGGAACGCCAAGTCGTGATTGTTGATGAGTTCACCGGCCGACTGATGGAAGGGCGTCAGTGGAGTGATGGACTGCATCAAGCGGTTGAAGCGAAAGAGGGAGTTCCGATCAAACAGGAAACACAGACCTTTGCGACTGCTTCGCTTCAGAACATCTTCAAGATGTATCGAAAACTATCCGGGATGACCGGAACGGCCATGACCGAAGCGACTGAATTCATGAAGATCTACAGCCTCGATGTGGTGGCAATCCCCACCAACCGAGATCTTCAACGACTTGAACATCCGGACCTGATTTATCTGACGGAAAAAGACAAGTTCAAAGCATTGGCTGAGGAAGTTGAGCGAACCAGCAAGTGGGATGTCTTGCATCTCAAAGACGAAGAAATCTGGGGAAACATCCAAAGCGAGGATGAGGATCAGATTTCGATTATCGCGAAAGGCGAGAAGACACCTCAGACGTTTCAACGCAGCAAGGTTCTCGAGATCAGTCTAAAAGGGCGTCCTGTTCTGATCGGAACGGTCAGCATCGAGAAAAGTGAAAAACTTTCCACTCTTCTCGAGCGGCGGGGGATCAAGCACGATGTGCTCAATGCCAAACAACACGGCCGCGAAGCCGACATCGTCTCGCAGGCGGGTCGTTTTGGCGCCGTGACGATTGCCACCAACATGGCCGGCCGCGGTACCGACATCATTCTCGGTGGTAATCCCGAAACGATGGCTTGGTCGCAATTGCAACACAAGTACCCGACGCGATTGGAAGTACCCGACGAAGAATGGAATGCGTTGGTTGAGGAAATTGATGAACGCGAAGGCATGAAGGCCGAGGGCGAAGTCGTTCGCTCAATCGGAGGACTGGCAGTACTTGGTACCGAGCGACATGAGTCGCGGCGAATCGACCTCCAATTACGTGGTCGTTGTGGACGTCAGGGTGACCCGGGATCCAGTCGCTTCTTTCTATCATTAGAAGACGACCTGATGCGAATCTTCGCCGGCGATTTCGTCAAAAGCATGATGGAACGCATGGGAATGAAAGAAGGTGAGGCAATCGAATCGAATCTGGTGACACGCAGAATTGCTGCCGCGCAGAAAAAGGTCGAAGAACGCAATTACGAGATCCGCAAAAGCCTTCTCGATTACGACGAGGTGATGGACGAACAACGGAAACGCGTCTACCGATATCGCCAAAATCTTCTCGACGGTCACAGCTCGCGCCAAATGATTCTGGATCTGATCCGTGGGCAAATCAATAAATTTGTCGACACTTTCATGGATCCCAACTACGGAGTTGAGTCATTCGCGACCGCTGCTGGAAGCATGCTCGATTGCCAACTTGAACCTCGCGATTTCCTAAACATGGATTTTGAAATGGCGAGTTCCTACGCACACGATCAGGCCCAACGACAGGTCGAAGTCACTGTTGCGGAAATCGTTGAAGAAAATCTTCCCGAAGAAATGGAAGATGAATGGAACTGGAAGGCGTTAACCAACTGGGCCAATACACGTCAAGGAAGCAATTTCCAAGAGCATCAGCTCAAGCGAATGGAGCGAGATGAACTAATCGATGAGCTGATCAAGATTGCTCATTTGAGAATCGAAAAGATTGACTTAAGTGATGGTGCCGTGATGCTTGATTCCGAATTCGGACTCAAGACCCTCAGCGCATGGATGCAGCATAAATTTTCGATTGAAGTCTCATCGGATGAATACAAAGACGTCGAGGATCGCCGGAAAGTTGCCGCCGCATTGTCAAAGCTTGCTGAGGAAGCCTACGATCTGAAGGAAGCAGAATATCCAATCCTCACCGGCCTCTCGAGATTCACCACCAAGCAAGGTGCCCAAACAACCCTTGATCGGGAAGGTTTGGTTCATTGGGTCTCGAGACGATTTGATGTCGCCTTGGGCATTGATGACATCAAGATGAATCGCGACGACCTCAAGACTCAGTTGATTAAATACAGCCAAGAAGCAAACATCTCGGCCAAGGGTGAATACGATCTGGCGCATCAAAAGGTGGACTCACTGTTCGGTGATGCTGCTGCGGGAACAACCGTTGCCGTAGCGAGTACCGAGGGGGAAATGGATGCGATGGTCGATTGGCTCGATGAGTCCCTCTCGCACACAGCGGCCAAGGAAGACCTCGCGAGAATGAACCATGATGAACTAACTCTCGCCGTCGAAGGTGCAGTTGACGACCGTTTTTATCCTGAAATGCGGCGAATGGAGCGGCAGGTTTTACTGCAAATTGTTGATGACGCTTGGAAGAACCATCTCCTCACGATGGATCACCTGCGAAGCAGCGTGGGACTTAAGGGCTATGCTCAAATGGACCCCAAGGTGGAGTACAAACGTGAGGGAATGCGTCTGTTTGAGAAAATATGGGAATCCATCGGAGAACGTGTCACTGACCTGATTTTCCGAATGGAATCCTCACTCAACGAGGCATTCATTCGCAGCACCTGGGTTGAAGGACAAGCTCGTCACGATGAAGTTGCTCCCCCCTCATCGACCTCCGGAGACGCAGCGGGTGGCGGCACCACAACCAACTCCTCGGATCAGTCTCAGGAAACGAAAAAACCCGACCCGGTTAGAAATCGTGGACCGCGAGTGGGGCGTAATGATCCATGTCCCTGCGGAAGCGGCAAGAAATACAAGGCTTGCCACATGCGGCTCAATAGCTAGTCGCTGACAACGCCAACTTGATTTGCTTGTCGGCACAACCTGCAACCGCTGACCAACAATTCCTTAGCCGTGACGGATCATTCGACTCCAAAAGCCAGATCCAATCAAAGCTGAAAAGCACAACCCGGGTGATAAGCAAAGTGCAGGCATTGGAACGCGAATCTCAATCCAAGAACCGATCAAAGCTTGTCTGTTTTGAAGGGTCACCCAAATTGGACCGAATCGATACACCACCCCCGTTGGATACATGCAGATCGATTCAATAATCCAATCTAACTCAATCCAATCCAATCCAATCCAATCCAAGGTCAGCACCCATCACCTTTACAGCCTGCAGTACATCAGATGCCGAGGCAGTCGAACCAAAGCGAAAGACAAAGTGAACCAAAGCCTCTTTGATCCGAACGCTTATTTCCTGAAAACAACGTTATACGCATCGGTGGGTAAGCCGACACGCAGCAACGGATGGTGAATACTGTTGGTTAACAAGGCAGAAAAAAAGGAGTCTCGCCAGTGCTGGCCAACCTGATTTACCTGCTCGCTCTCGTTGCGGTCAGCCCCTTGGCCCTCTACCGATCTGTTCGACACGGGCGCTACCGCCGAGGTCTCGGACAGAAATTGCTCGGCTTGTCCGCCAAGCAAGCAGAGCGGTTTCAGCAAGACATCAACTCGAATGATGAACTTACTTGGTTCCACGCAGTCAGTGTTGGAGAAGTGAATCTACTTCCAGGGCTAATCAAGCATCTGCAATCCAAGCGTGACTCACGACTGCGATTTGTCGTGAGCACCTCGACTGATACCGGTTATGATTTGGCCGTCCAACATTTCGGCAAAGACGCTGCGTTCTTTTGCCCCCTCGACTTTACCTGGGCCGTGAAGAGAACACTGAAAAATCTGAAACCAAAGAAGCTGGTTCTTGTCGAATTGGAACTTTGGCCGAACCTGATTCGGTCTGCTACTCGTTTCGGCTGTGAAGTCAATGTGATCAATGCTCGACTGAGTGAACGCAGTGGTCATCGTTACGAAAAATTCACTTGGATCACCCGCCCGCTTTTTGCCAACCTGCATCGTGTGGGATGTCAGGATTCGCTGGTCCTGGAACGCTTTGCCCGTTGCGGCACCCCACAGGACCGAATGAGCATCACTGGCTCACTCAAGTTTGACAATGCTCCAACCACACGCGACACCGGCGAAGTGATCGCATGCAGACGTTGGGCAGGTGCGGAACCCACGCACCGAATCTGGATTGTCGGCAGCACCCAGCGTGGCGAAGAAAAAATGGCTCTCGAAGTCTTCAGCCAAGTTCGGTCACAATTTCCTGACCTTCGACTAATCCTGGTACCTCGTCATCAGGAACGTTTCGATGAAGTCGCTAGTTTGATCGAATCCAACCAGTTCCACGCGATGCGTCGCTCAAAGAAAGGTTCCAATCAGTCAACCGACTGGCCACAGGATCGAGTCATTCTAGTTGACACCATTGGTGAACTTAGAAACTGGTGGGGTACTGGGGATATCGCAACCGTTGGCGGCAGTTTCGGCAATCGCGGAGGCCAGAACATGCTCGAGCCCGCCGGATATGGCTGCGCCGTCTCTTTCGGTCCCAACACGAGAAATTTCAAAGAGATTGCCAATGCCCTAATTGAGAACAATGGTGCAGTGAGAGTTCAGAATGCGAAAGAGCTTGAAGATTTTTTACTGCTGTGCCTGAAAGATCCAGAGCAGCAAAAGGGACTTGGACAACGAGCCAAAGAACTTGTCAATCAACATCGAGGCGCGATTGAGAGAACCGCTGGCATGCTACAGCTCAATGGGACAATACATCAGGTTGTTTCGAAATGAATGATGGCCCAATCACCCAAGATCAGGTGGTGACCTTGAATTCGCGGTATGCATCCCCTCCTGAACACCAATCAGACGGGAAGAATAAACCAACGATCAAACTCGGCCAAAACGATCCGGTCTTCGGATCAACACCAAACAAACTAAGTTTTTCGAAACTCAATCCGTTGTGTTGACAAGACAGACCACCACCCAAACCGGAAGATGCCACTTCAACCTCCAGGACGATGTTTCAATGAAAACATCGATTCATTCTTAGCAAGAAAGCAGGTCACCCAAGCTTTTCGATGGGGCAGTCTCGAGAGAAGCATCCACGGTCGGCTTGACCAAGACGCTTTGGGATAGCGAGCGTCTTGGTAATCATCACGAGGAGTCCCCGGTTGCTCATCTCTGGTGAAGAGAAGAGTCCACCTTGGTGCCGCCATGGATCAACGAAAAACGGGATAGGGCTTTCAAAAAAGTCCTATCCCTAGGTAGAGCGGCGGAGCGCTTCGCCGCAATCTACTTTCCTTAAAGAGAGCTTCTAGGCAAGATGAATCATTCGCCTTGTGGTCGTCCGCCGCGTCGGCCACCCGAAGAACCGCCGGGACCGCCGCCTTGACCGCCGCCTTGACCGCCGCGACCAAAGCTACCACGACCTCCGCCGTTGGAACCTCGTCCCATGTTCTCGGGCATTTCAAAGTCAGCACCCTTCATCTCCTCGAATTTCTTCTGTTGGTCACTGGAAAGAACGGCAAGGATCTCCTCTTCCATCTCTTCACGCATTTTCCCCATGGCCTCGCGGATGTTGCCTTGTGCTCCACCGCCACCTTGAAACATTTCTCGCATCCGCTCTCGCATTTTATCGGCTTGACCCTGCCGAGCCTCAGCCAGTTTGGACTTCTGCTCTTCAGTCAAACCCAGTTTCTCTGCAACCTTTGGATCATCCAACGCTTGGATTCCACGAATCTGCAATGAGATTTCTTGAAGACGTTCAATCTGCTGGGGAAGTAGAACCTCCTCAAGTTGCTCCCTCATTTCTGCGGCACGCTCCTCGGATCGTGCTCGCATTTTCTCAAAAGCCTCGCGACGTTCCTCTTCGCTCATTTCTCGGAAATTACCGAAATCTGGTCGCTCACCGCGTCCCTGTTCAGCAAGCTTTTCCAACGCCTCTTTTTGCACCGGGCTGATCTCTAACTCAGTTTGAACAGCCTCAATCCGCAACAGGCCCATTGTGTTGTCACCGCCGCCACCTCCTCCAAAGCCACCACGAAACCCGCCGCTTTGACCGCCTGGCCCGCCGCGAAAACCGCCACGTTCTCCGCCACGTTCTCCGCCACGTTGCCCTTGGGCCTGAACGCTGCTAACCAATAATGCAACTAAGCTTGCAGCGAGCAAACCTGTCATGAAGCGAGTCACTTTCATTGAACTGAATCCTTAGAGAGATCTGATAAGACTTTCTGGTCACCCGGTCACCCGGTCACCCCGCGTCCAGTTTGCTCGAGAGCTCGGACGCTCGACGCGTTGACGCCGCATTAACATACAACTCGCCCGCACTGCACGAGTTTCGGGACGTGACCGCAAACAATCCAAATTATTACATTTTTTTCCTTGCCTGCCTTCTACAGTTGCTGCGAAACCAAAACGCCCCGAAGAAAACTTCGCTGGCTGCACCATCCCCTCAATCAGGTTCACAGGAGCCACTACACGATGAAACGCAATATTCTTGCTCTCGCTGCTCTTCTTGTCCTTCCCAGCCTCGTCCTAGCCGAGGAAGCAAAGAAGATGACCATCGTCGAAACCGCAGTCTCGGCGAAATTTAACACGCTTGTTGCGGCAGTGAAGGCTGCAGGCTTGGTTGACGCCCTGAGCGGCGACGGCCCCCTGACTGTCTTTGCACCGACCGACGAAGCGTTCGCAAAGCTACCCGCGGGAACAGTTGAATCGCTTCTCAAGCCAGAGAACAAAGATCAGTTGGTCGCAGTCCTCACCTACCACGTCGTCAAAGGCAACATGACCGCTGGCAAAGTCCTGAAAAAGTCTTCACTATCCACTCTGCAGGGCGGTACTGTGAAGGTTAGCACCGACGACAAAGGGGCAATGATTAACAAGTCGCGGATCCTCAAAACCGACATCTCTTGCAGCAACGGCGTGATTCACGTCATCGACACAGTATTACTTCCTAAGAAGTAAGCTTGCGGACTTGGTGAGGCTCGCCGAGACGAAGAGCCAAATCAAAGAAAGGCCTGCTTCCGCTAGCGCGGGAGTAGGCTTTTTTGATTGTCTCACTCTGTGCGCTGTTTTGCCTACTCCACGCCTGCGCCGGCGTTTTGATCACCTGGCTAACCTCCACGCCGACAAAGCTTCCGTCGATTCAACCGAAACGATGATTAGTGGATCAAGCGGACTCGATGCGAAGCTTTATCCATGCGAAGCTTTAGAAAGCCAAAGCTCGTGACTGATACGATGATGAAGCAACGGCAGCGGATCAACTATCGATGCATGTTTCCAAGAATCGAGCGAGTCGGTGAAAGTCACTATCAGGCTCGATGAAACGAACCTTCGTGACAAGCGTCTGCGGATCAACAAGCTCTTCGAAAGGCACGTAACGTAAAGCCAGCTGGCCGTGGACCGAGACCATCACACCATTGAGTTTTTGCTCAACCAATGCTCGATAAGCTCCGACGCCCAGTTGCGATCCCAGCATCACATCGTATGCGTTTGGTGGAGCACATCTTGATTCGTAGCCGAGTTGAAGTCCGTTGATCTTTCGATTGTTACCAGTTCGCTCGGTATAGCGAGCCGATAACAACTGCGAGACCAGCGAGGAAAGATGGATCGATGAAATATTAATGTGCCCATGATCATCACGACTGACTCCCTCGAGATACCGCGACGGCAAGAACTCTGCCATGCCCTCGGCGATCACAATGGTGCCATATGGCCGACCCTCACGCTCGCGTGCCAACATCATGTCAACCATTCGGTCGATCACTTGCTCCAACGCCATCACTTTTCGAGACTCACCGGTCTCTTCGTTGACAATCTCTGTCTCGGCTAGCGCGCCGCGAATGTCTTCCACGCTCAAAACCATACTTGCCTCGCCGGCGATCGCCGCCCCATAGGCAAGCCAACCGGCACTTCGACCCATTGCTTCGCAAACAAAGTAGGCACGACCTGCCGCCGCATCAAAATTTAAATTGCGAATTTCCTCAGCCAAGGTCTCAGCCGCGGTGAAAAATCCGAAAGTAAAATCAATACCGGAGTAATCGTTATCGATCGTCTTGGGCAAATGAATCACAGGAAAACGCCTTGCCCCTTCCGGCAATCGATCCTGAAATAATTTCAGCTTGTTGGCAGTCTTCAAGGTATCGTCGCCACCAATCGAAATCAGTGCGTCCACCTCAAGAGAGCACAACCCTTCATACACGCGGCGAAGCGGTGCAACCAACTCGGCGTCGTCCAAATGATCCGGTGAGCTGACATGCTTGCCAGGATTGGTTCGAGCCGTTCCGATCATGATCCCCCGGCTGCTTCTTGCGTTGGTCAGAAGCTCATGACCGAACGAGATGTAATCCTCACCCTCCTGCAAAGGACTCGCAGCGGTGTATTCGGCAAGACGGCTGTAGCCATGCTTGATTCCAAACACCTGAGCGCCTTCCTCGAGAAAAGAAAACGCCGCAGTTGAAATGACCGCGTTCGCGGCAGGTGCGGGTCCACCCGCAAACAAAATGGCGACGCGTTTGATGTCAAGCGAATGATGATCTGGCATGTTTGGTGTCAGGGTTGGCGTTGAAGGTGAAAACACGCCAATCATTCTAGAGAACAGCGGAACTCCGCCAAGCCACCCCCCCGCAGGGCACCACTAACCTACCTGCAAGGCGAATCATTACGCCGTTAAGTGGATATCGGGGCAGAGACACGCCGGCTAATCTTCAAAGATCAAAAAGTGTAACCGCTTACGCACCATCAAATTCGCAAGGTCCAATCGAGTGATTGAGCCCAGCATCACCAACTTAATCATTTTTCAACAACGTAAAAAAAATCACAATCCGCAGCGATCATACCAATTGAACAAAGTGCAGAAACCAAACCCCAACTCTCAAAGATTTGGACTCGAGTCCCCTGCGATATCCATCGCTGCATCTTTGGTAAACAAACGCACAAAATCTGCCGTCACGTCTCCCTGAAACCTTACTCGGGATCCGGTCAAAAACACCTCGGAAAATCATCCCCGATTTAGTGCCTGTGCGGAACGAATTAAAGAATCTGGAAGAATAAACGACCAAGACTCACCCTCTAATTTCCCGATCACAACCACTCGAAACTCTGCATCTGGATTCCATTGCGTCGATGAGGATACAGAAACAAATGCACCACGTTGCAAGACAAAAGGTTTTCGCTCGGAAAGCCGCAAGTGATCCGCGTCAATGGTTTCGCAGCGATCATCACTTTGGGTCGCCCCCAATTCACTTCGGTCATCCGTGACACCGTTGCCGTTGTCATCCACCCCCGCGACGCCTGGCTTCCCATCAACTCCGGGCAGAATCGCCACCACCGCGTCTGAATCAAATTGCTGAAGCTCAAGGTAAACCTTTTGAGTCTGCGTCGAAGCATTGGATGTCTCTGGCTTGGTCGACAGAGGTATTTCCAATGGTTGCCGGTCAAACAGCCATTCCGACCACTGCTCGGAAGTCGCTTCGTCAAGATGCTGCCTAACCTGTTGACTGAGCCGCGTCTGAGAAGGTAACGGGTCAGTTACCGTCACGGCGGCCCAAAGCCGAAAAACTGCCATGCAGGCGAACACCGCCATTAATCCAGTTGTTAACCGATTCAAAACAACTTCCCCTGGTGTTATCGACTGATTGTTCAACCGGATCGTGACTGAATCAAGGTGCTGCATCGCTACAAGAGGTCAGCAATCCGCAGAGACGCGTTTAACGACAGCGGCTGCAATCAGCGGTTTCCGTGATCGGTATTCGATGACTGGACGGGCAAACGGCCAGATCTCAATAGGTCTGTCATCACCAAATCGATTCTTCAGCCACAGAGATAAAGGTGATTCTACTGGGCGATCACTCAATTATTTGCAAATTCAACCGATGCTTGCCGCACCAGTCGTACTTTCTCATTTTCGAGCCGAACAGAGATTCGGATTGAATCAACGCTATTGGGAAAGGGAGCCAAGGTCTCACGTTCACCGATATCATCCGCCCCGAACTGGGCATCATCATCAAGTCCGTTTGCACCTAAATCGGGTGTGCGCGGTGGGCTGTTGGAATACCACTTCATGAAACCGTTCTCGAGGACCTGACAAAAACCGTCACGCTCATAATGCGAGGTGAAGGTATCGAAGGTCGGCTGAAACGCAACAACGGAGGATCCGTTGGCATAAACTCGACCCGAACGGTAGAGGCCATCGCTGTAGCTATTCAAAGCATTTCCAAACGCCTGCAAGCCAGAGAACCTGCTAATCAACAAAGCAGCGTTAGAAATCACTTGTCCTGATTGGCCACGCGAATCTTTGGCAATCGCTTCCCAACCACGTACTGAACCACCCGACAAAACGGGATAGCACAGGTCAACGAATCCACCCTGCGTTACCCTCAAAGAGGAAGCCAACAAGACGGCATCTCGATAGCCCGCATCAGTGGGACCGACCGTTTCATTTTCTGTGTAAATGTACACGTCCGGATCATAGACCTGGACATCAAACCCAACGGCATAGTCAGCGAAAACATCCTCACCTTGCCTTGTGCCCCCTAGCACGAACTCCGGAACCAAAAATCCGTTCAAGTCAGCGGTGGTGGAAACAACACCCGTATTGGGCGAAACATTTCCTGTTTTGGTAAGTACCGAAGCGGGTTTACCCAGTGCAAGAATTGGCATCGAGGTGTAATCACCAAAGTCAATTCGATAGTGTGCAAAGCGGCAGTGTGGCTTACTGAGGTCAGACAGTGCGTTAGCGGCAACCCGCACCGTCGGACGCCCACTGGCATCCAGAATACGTCGAACTGAAAGATCACATCGCTGATGAACGGTGGTCGCCAATCCCGTCTTAGGGTCGGCCCCGGCCAGGATCCCCGAGCCAAGCGTTAGCTGCCCGTCGCTAGCGGTCAGGTTCAAATCTGGACGAATCAACAGAACGCGTCGGTGAATCCTGAGGCGGTCAGGAAATCCATTTCCGACCTCGTCCCCATCAACGCTGCCGTTACGATTGATGTCGATCGTACCATCGTTATCAACAAACGTCGGCCAAGGCGTTGATGGTGAATCAGCGTAATATTCCGGACTCGCAAAGTAGACGATCTCAGCATACTTCGACTCGATCACGACAAGATCCTGGAAGGCAGGATCATTCGGGTCGTTAGGATCAACCGGTGGTAAGTAACCTGGATAGTTAGCCGGGTCCTTTTGCCCCAGTAGAAACCGTGGAACCTTGCCGCGGAACCACTGGCCCGGCTTTGCAACCGCCGTGAATGCCAAGTAATCATCACAGTCCCCGTAGCGAGCATCAGGCAGGACGGGGTTGCCACTTGAGGCGTCCACTCGAAACAGCGACGACGTCGCATCGGTCAACGGGCCTTCGTAGTACATGAAGTACCCATTCTGATCAGCCTCCAACCCCCGGTTGGCCTGCATCTTGACCGTGCACTGTTTCAGGTCACTGTGGATTCGAGCCGTCACGTCACGCAATTCAGACGTCAACTGCGTCACCGCACGACTCTCTTGCACCTGACGTCCCACGTAGGAAAACGCGCGAGCCAACGCCACCATCATCAGCAGTGTGACCGCCATGGCGACCAACATTTCAACAAGCGTGAAAGCTTTCGATGTGATCAAGCGGGATGGCCGGAATGAAACGGCGATTAATTTGATAGGTACCTGTTTCATTGTCCATAACTCTCAAAAATAACAACGTCTCGGGCGTTCAAATCTTTTCCCGGCTCGAAGCCTACAGGGATGGAGCGGTCAATCACATAGGTGGCGCTGTACCGCTCACTCGTCCCCGCATCCGCGTTGTACTCGCGACCAAGTTCATTGGTTGCCGCATCCACCTCGAAAAAGCCAAGCGTCATACGAAGTAGAAAAACTTGCGAATTATTGGAGGTCAGATTGGGCATGCGCATTAAAGTCTGATACCTCATGAAGGGACTCGATAAACGGTTACTCTCCGGATTCGTTTGATTGACCAACGGTACCTCGCTCGCAGCTCGAACGAAGAAAGGTTTCTGCGCGGGACTTGTGGACCCCACAGCCATATCATCTCGCAGCAACGTGCCATTGACTCCCGATCGCTTCAATTCGTTAGTCAGAGCGAGGCCTGTATGCAAAGAGGACCGGAAAACACCCGCGAAACGAGTGGGTAATTTTGGATTCAGTCTTCGGTTGTAGTTATAGGACCCTGGACTCGCGGAACCGTCAGTTAATTTCACGACAGGGTTGTTGCCCGCATAACCACGTCGGACCGCACGAAACTGGTTGTAACCAAGTTGCTGAGTTGTGGTAGAACTCGCGAATTCAGTTTGGTTTAAATGCCCCTGCATCAAACCTGCCCAAACAGGAAACGCCGACACCGTGTTGAGATTCACGGTTCCTTGTCGAAGGTTGTCATACAAGAGGTTAAATGGCGGTTGCAACAAACTGCGAGTTGTTGCCGGTAAACTGGCCAAACGAGAGGGAACCAAGTACTTCACCTCGCCGCGGAAACGTGGCTTGGTGTGAATAAAATCAAACAGACGACTCAACTCCGGACTACCCAAATCCGCTGCTCCCGCCGTCGTCCCCGGGAACACACTGTGAAAGAAGTTCAGCAGGTGCCGATACGAGGCTTGGGTGACGCTCACTCCCGGGGAGGTTCTATCGGAATAGACATCCGGGTTGGTGGGACTAACGGTGAATTCTTCGAAAAGACGACCAGCTGAAGAGGCCGGCACCATCATTAACTCATACGGTGACGCAAACGGTCGATTCAACCAAGGATGAACCGCGTAAGGGGTCGAAGGTAAATTCGCATCCATCCCCGTCGCAGTCGTCCCCAACGGAAGCCCATAGCCATCAAAATTCAGGCCTTGCGTGGTCCCAGGATTGGCAAGTGGATGCTCGCAATTCAGAAAGGACAAAGAGCTGTGCAGCTTTCCATCATCACCAGCAAACGCGGCTTCAAATTTGAAGTAATGCCCCGAGGTGCCGGCGGTAAAACCACCGGCATCGAGCTTCTTTGTGCCCGAGTCACTTTCGGTTTCGTATGAATACAGTGCTTTGGCAGGTACGGGATTGTTAAGATCTGAGGGATAACGAATTTCGCCGTTCCGTTGGCGACTGCGTCGGGCATAATCCCCTCGCTGACCCTGAACAACAAAATCTTCTCGCTCCTCGCCACTGAACACCGTCAGGTCCAATTGAAACCAATCCACTGTTCGATACGGGTTGGTGACCCGATTGTAAGGAAGCGTGGGATCAGCAAGACGTTGCAAGAAGGCAGAGCGATAGTTCTCAATCGTACCCAATACCGGCTCGTCATTAATCGTCGGCACAAAATCAAAATCACCATCCGCGGGAAGACTTCGAGCGGAGTCATTGGTGTCCGAATAATCCAGATAAGCGTCGGTCAGCGAATAGGTTCCACCATCGGGGAAAGGTTGGTTACCAAAGTAACGCAACGTTGGCTGGGTGTAGAACGCCGTTCCCCGTGGCATTGGTTCCGAGATATTCAATCCCACCGCACCAGTCTCATAAACCGTTGCTTCCCAACCGACTGGTCGAGGCGCGGCGATCACCAACGGCAATGCCCGCGAGCCATAGGCCGTTCCCGGCCCTGCTACGGACAACAATGGGGTTGCGCGATCACCGACATTATCATTGTTGTTATTGGCGATACCATAATGACCCAACTGTTGGTAACCGTTGAGGTCTTCAACACGAATCATCTGATCCGATGGACCAGCGGGTGTCAGCTGATTCAGCAAACCGAACGCGTTACCATTGCCATTGCCGCCAGCGTTGCTGTTTGGGTTGCCAAAATCAAAACTTGAACCGAGGTATGTCGTTAATCTGGGCGCCAGCACTAAGAACTGTCCCGGCTCAAGAAGACGGTCTGAATTAATCGATGCATCTTGAGAAAAGCTAGGAGCCATGAAGACTCGGTTCGCTTGCATGTCCGAAATTTGGTTGCCCGTGATCAAATTATTGATCTGGTTGAAAGCGTTGTTGGGGTCTGAATCAACCCCACTGACATCGGTGAACAGGATGAAGCGTTCCAATTCAAGATTACCCACCCCACCACTTGGTCCAAGCTCATCCGGCTGGCCCACTTCAAACGAAGCGGCATCGGGAAGTGTTCCTCGCTGAACCCTCGGCGATAGATCACGTTTTGCAGGATCCGACTGCGCGTCGTGTCTCTCGGAAATGGCAATTCGCCAAACCGGTGCTCCATAGGGTGCCACCGCACCAACACGTGGAGCACTCGCGGCAAGATTCAGTTGAAGATCACCAGTGGGAGCTTGCTGGTAAAGCTCCATCGGAAAGCCTGGTTTGAAGGCGTCGTCACCATTGACCGTGGGATGTGGACAATAGAGTTCCAAGAAAAGCGATCCCTGAGGGATCCGAACCTGGTCGGTTGTGTCATCGGCGGGATTTGGCTTGTCCTCTTTCTTGAACTCACCACTGGCATCACGGTCGGTATCTCGGACGCGAACATCATGCAACGCCAGTCCCTCCGAAAACATCAACTGTGGTTCTTCGACACCCCAGACAACGAATCGAGCGTCTTGAGGACTCGATAACTCATCGACGACCGACCAACCATCTGCGTCGAATGGATTGGGATCAAACGCAAAGCGAGTCATGATCGAATCGGGATCACGATAGTCAACGACATTGACGGCCCACTGCGCCAGCCGTCGCGCCGTGTACTGCTCACGCTCCGCTTGACTGTAATTGTTGACCGTTGCGAATTGAGCGGCATCGAAGGGGGCATTCAGTTCGTGCCGTAACAACATCGCAAGCACATAGAGATGCCTCGCCAGCAGTTGCCGACCGGTCACGGGTATTTGATCCCCCGTCACCGCTGGTTCATCCCATCGATACGAAGGCGCCTGCCCAGCAAATCCAGCCGGCACCGATCCGGTCGCATTCCTCGCAAGACGAAATGCCTCAGTTTCAGCCGTCAAATTGTAATCATCCGCAATCACTTCCTCTGATTCCACCGGTTCATCGATGACAAAATTACCGTTGTCATCCACTCCATTTCCGATCGCACGGTTGATATCCACTTTGCGTCCAAGCCGTAACTCGGGACTAAATAATGTTTTGTATTGGTCCGCGATCTCTTGCTGAGTATGGGTGGTCGAATCAAATACACGACCTCCAGACTGCAGAACTAGAAATTGATACAGCGATGCAATCGGGCTATCGTCTGAGGTACTTTTTGTCGTGAATGCATGACGATAATCCTGATGATCACGAACCAGTGAAGTCAAACGTTGGCGCAGATCCACCGGCAGTAATTCAGAGTCAAAATCGTCTGCCCGCAGAATCGCCTCGAGATCGTTAACGGTGAATAATGAATCACCGGCCAACTCGCCGCTTGGTCCAAGCTCATAGGGATGGTCCACATCTTCACGAGCTGGGTTGGTCACATTTTGCGGAGCGGACAGCACGTGCCCGCTGCGTCCCAGACCGGTTGCCGATCGGCCGAATGGATCGGTTGTCCCTCCGAAACCAGAGATCCCAGAGTGGAATGGCGGTCGAAAACCCGCCGTCAAAACATCCAAAGAGTCTCGCCCCGTGATTCCGGGATCATCCTCCCGAACCTTGAGTCCTTGGTTCACGGCATAGCGTCGACGAATCAGATCCTGCAACAATAATCCGTCGCTGGCGTCGGCGCCAGCTGTTTGCGGTAAATTGATTTCCGCAGGGCCCCATCCCAGTCCACGGTAGAGTGGCTTGACCAAATTGGGTTGTCCCGCCCACGCCACCTGCCCATTTCTCGGAAGGCCGGCCGTTCCCACCAGGTCGGTGATTTCGGGATTACCATGCGCGTTGAGATTCAATCGCCCACCCAAATCCTCAATCATCGGTGCGACGAGAGGCTGGATCAGTTTTCCTTCCCGAGTCACAAAGGTTGGTAAACCCAGATTGACCCAAACACTATCGGGTGATCCATCCGAATCATTATCAACATCCCACTGGCCATTGATCAACGCCTCGGCGACCTGGTTTAACCTTGCAAGGTTATTACCTTGAATCGCTGTTCGTAACGAATAATTTGAACTTCCCCCGGTAAACCGACTGTTGATTCTTGGATTTGGATTTGGATTTTGTTCACTGCTGAGCATTGAAGACTGCGCAAGCGGCAGTGGGCGAAAAGTTCCCCGACGAAGGCTGGATAGCAATTCAGGAAAAGGTCCCGTGCCGAGAGGTGTTTGCTGATTCAGGATATAGTTGATCACCGAAGGACGATGAAACGAGGGAATGATCGAACCATCATCGTTTCGATGACTCAGAAACCAATTGTTGAAATCCGCCGCGTCATAATCCTCATCCACGTCACCAAGGATCACGGACTTGTCAAAAATCTTGGCACTCGTGTTGAGGTGATTGGGTTGCAAGACGCTCGGCAAGGTCGGCAATCCAACGTAGGCATCGGGGGGCGTCACATTAAAACCGTCGCCGTTGAACCCCCGTCCAACGGAATTACGAGGTGAACCATTGAGCCGAAAATCGTATCCAACCGGATCAGCATTGGCCGAGGTCTGCACGAACCAATCCTGCGGCGAATTCACAACACCCGGTTCGTCGCCGTTAAGCTCGAAGTAAAGGTTGTCGTGCGGACTTGGCGTCAGTACAAACTCTGATCGCAAGATTCGATAAGTACGATTCTGTAGCGGACCTTGCGTGAAGGTGATCAACCGTCCAGCGTACACATCATCAATCTGAGGAAGCTGTATGGGACGTTGCAGCAATGGTGCGTCGGGTGGGGGTGGGATCCTCCACTGACTCACACCTATTCGGACAAAGCCACTTACCGCCGCAGGATTTTGATAGAGCGCGACTCGCAAATTCAAGCCATCACGCAGTCCATAGTAATCACTTAGCAGGTCCTCTCCGTAAAACGGATTGGACGTGTCCTCCGTCCCGCGAACCAGAGTCATCAGCGCTTCGTTCATCATCCAATCCACATCAGGATCTCGAATTTCCTGCTGTGAACGAGCGAATGAGGCATCTCTTGATTCATTGCTGAATACCAAATACGCAGCGATCATGATGCTGAAAAATGTCAATGAACCAAGCACCACCAACAGGATTACCCCGCTGTCATTCGACGATCTTCTTGACGCACACGCATTCATAAGCCAATGCCCATAATTGAACGTTCCAAACGTTGAATGGCTGATCCAACAACCGGTTATATTTCAGACAACTTCAAGACTGTCTCAGTGACGCACACCACACCAGAAACCAGCGTCGCAAAGGTGTTGTCCACAATATTTGAATCGACAGAACCATCAGTGTTGTATCCAAAACTCCAATCCGGCCCGTCCAATAAAACTCGATGCCTCCAAATCCCACGCTCAATCTCAGGCTCCCCATCCAGTCCAACTACGCGATACCAATGGTGTTTCTCCTGACCATTCTCTTTCTTTGACAGCATCACCCAGTCGCCGGGAACCAGATTGGATTCTGTCTTTTGATTAGCTTCCAAATGCACGATACCGCCTGCACCACCGCGAAACCCTTGTGCATAGGTGACGCTTGCAAGCCGTTCACCAATCGTGTTCTTCAACGGAGGAAAATCGAGTTCCATTGTTCGATTTCGCATCACAACCACCGCCACCGATGCATAGACACCACCCCGCAAAGGATTGACTGTAACGATCCAACTGAATTCGCCGCTGGGAATGCGTTTTCCATACTCCAAGCCTGTGCTGATCGGCTGAATTTCACCCGCTGACAATCGAACAGGCACGGAACGATCATCCGGACGCGTGTTAATCAAATCATCTCGATTCTCAGAGAAAACACGAGCAACTGTTCCGGGAACGACTCCGATCGAATCATTGATTCCAACGCGATTCATTCTTGGCTGACCGACGCCCGTTGACGGAGGTCGAGTGCTGATAGGATCCTTTGATGGATCGTGCCGAGCATCGTAGAAGGGAAAGTTTCCGCTAAAATATCCCACGTTGGTTACACGGGCTGGCTTAACGGTGAGCGGATCTGAGACAAAAATCGGATCGATGCAAAATGAAACATTTGAGTCGACGGACAAATTAACACCCGTCATCGTTATCAATTGACCCTTTGACAAGAATCGATTCGACTTCAATTCAGCCAAAACACGGTTCGCGACCTGCGGTCCGGTGCTGAGACTGATCGAGTCTTGAGAACGATTCCCCGCCAAGGGCAGGATCGATAATAGACCCAGCAGACCGATCAAGATCACACCGATGGCGAAGATCACTTCGACCAGCGTTACCGCGCGGCGTATTGACTGCTTGATAGGTGGGCTTCTCATTCTGGATTCACCGAGTCCGAGAGGGTGGCAAAGTAACGTGATTGATAGATTGCATCCTGCAACGCAACCGAATCACCGGTTTGCGGATCTGGATTGGGAGTCTGCAACACACTGTTCGCACGAAGTCCCGCATTGGCAAGCACACCCGGCAAATCAATCGCCGAATTGGGCGAGGAATTACAGCGCCCGGTGTAGGGATTGATGGATAGCCAGATCGATTCAAGATTGAAGAGGTTCGACAATGCACGCTTGTCCTGTGAAAACAGATTGTTTGGCACCAATCCATCGGCATCACCCAGACACAAAAAGATCGAACCCAGCGGTGGGACCTGCGTCTGATCCCAAGCCGCAACATCATTCCCGGAATCCCAGTACCAACCGTTGGTCACACGCAGGACACTTCCATCGGCTCCGAAAATGATTTCGATGTCTTTGTCGTCCGACAGCGACGCAAGTTGATTTCCGGTGACTCCGATACCAGAAAAATTCAAATCAATCACCACTCCGCGAGGCAGCGAAAATGGCGACACCGAAGAAACGACAGGACGTCGGTGTATTCGGTACTTGACCCTTGGCTTGTTGGATAAATCTCTCGCACCATCCGGGTAAAGCCGTGTCAGGTTAAACCACAATCGAACCTTGGGCTCTTGGTCGTTGGACGCAAAGGGATCCGAAACCAAGAAACGAATCGGCACCAAGCGGCCACCCGGCAGTTCGATATAATCACCATTTCGGATGGGAGCGGCGTCGTCCCGCGCCTGCGGTGTCAGACTCGTGTCAGAATAGATGTCACGGCTTAAACTGAGTAACTGATTATCCTTCACCGTGAATTCCGCGATTGCAAGATTCACATTGTTCGGATACGGATTCAAAGTGGCGTACGCATTGGAGGCATCTCCAGCATAGGGTGGAACTCCCATCACTTGACGCATTCGAATCGACTGACTCAAGCCAATCACGTTGCCCGTGTCATCAACACCAACTCCACGCTCAATCAAAATACCGCACGGCCGTTGCTCGGCTATCGCACGACTGCGAGCCTTATCGACAAACGCATTTAAATTCACCGCGGCACGATTGATCTTCTGATTTGAAAGCAGATCCTTCACCGTCGGTAACGCAATCGCCGCAACCAGCATCAGCACAAACAGGACCACAAGGATTTCAATCAGTGTGTAACCACCGACGCAAAATCGGCGCAACGACGACGAACACTTTCGACGATCGAAGGCCAACGTGCAGGGAAAGACTCGATGGATCATGGCGACACCTGCAGTTGGTAATTCGTCAAGTTGTCGGTCGCCTGCTCGGACGATTGATTCCACTGGGCAGGACTATTCCCAAGTAACTCTCCCGGCAATCGCTTCCCATCACCATTGAGTTCGATAAATCGTCGCAAATATGGATCCACGTAAGGCAGCGGGTCAGATCCGCGTCCGGCAGCCTCCACCCCATAATGCGCCGTATCCACGGGCCAATTCCAGTCCGAGGCAGTGTAGGCAAACGTTGCATTGGGAAGCCCGACTTGATCGCCAGGGTTCAACGCGATGCCACTCTCCTCGTCCTCGCCAGAGGAAAAAATCAACGGTTTCATCGACCAAGGACGATGCTTGGCATTCGGATTCGTTGCATCGGTATTCTGATTCTTTGCATCGGTCGCCCAAGCTGGGCCCTTGGCAGCAACGTAGGCGTAATCGGATCGAAACAAATCAAAATCATCCGGTCGCTCAACGTCCATCGATAATTCAAAGTCAATGTTCGGTGGAACACCGGAGACAGAAGGCGTGAATCCCACTGGCCAACGTACGAATTGCAGTGGTTGGCCCCAACCGTCAAGCACTTCCATCATGCCGTCGTCATCGGTATCCCCGATGTTCGAATCTGGAATCGCACCGATCGCTGGCTGACCACCGACAAACGAAGTCGACAGAATCATGTAAAGGCATTCCGCACCCTGATGCTCCACGGTCTGCCGACCACTCAATCGACTTCGATATGCTGATAGCTTTGCGGGAATATTTTCAGCGGACTGAGTGGTGTCATACCAAGCCACTCGAAACAACTGTCGCTCCGCCTTATCCGCGCGGCTGGCCACAATCTCGCCACCGACCTCTTTCACACGGTTGGCGGCGGCTGCAATCAATGCGGGTTGGTTTGTGATGTCGGTGAAACGGTCAGGCAACTCCATCCGTTGCATATCCCTCAGCATCATCAGACGCACACGTGCGGTCTCGTCTGACAAAACTTCATAACCGATCACGCCGCCGCTGGGACTGAAGTTGTAGAGATCAGGGATCTCGACCGGCAGTGGCCTGTATCGCAGTTGCTCATAATGTTCTGAAATCACGCTATCCACCACAGAGATGATTCTCTTGGTGCGCGCCTCCCTCGCCGTGGTTCGCACACCCGACACTGCGGTGGTCACCATCGCAGCAAGGATCGAGAGAATGATCAAGACGACCAATACCTCAATCAGCGTGAATGCGTTTCGATGAACAATTTGTCTCATGGGCAACCTACCAAAAACGTCAGTGATCCATTCCTTCATCAAGCAAAACCAACTCTACTCCTCTAGCTCATCGATCAACTTGCCATCAGCAAAGTTGGTGAGGTTATCCTGCTGTGGATTGTCAGCAAGCCCGAATCCTTCAGGTTCCTGATAACGAGAAAAATTCCCGCTTGGCGTCATGAAAATCCTGCCTCTCCTTACGCGAATCGACATCACCTTTCCGGTCGGATAGATAAAATACAAAGATTCATTTGGGATATTGCTAACAGCGTTAGGCAAGATGGCCAATGAACCTGTGAAAGAAGCGAATCCGAATAAACCATCAACACCCGGTGCCACAACCTGAAATGAATTTGGATTAACAAAATTCAACGAGTTGTCCGTTGTTTTTAGATCTGACAAATAAGGCCTCACCGAGTCTCGACCCGCCGCGACTAACGAATTCACATATCGGTTGTAACCTTGCGTGCTATCACGGTGCGCGTAAGTTCTCGAATCAAAGTAAACGAAAGGCACTCCGTCATCATGTGCCGAATAATGTGGAAACAAATCAGGCTTTCCAGAAGTAGAACGATAGAAATTGACAGCCGAAATGGGTGAGTCCTTATCGGGAATTCCCACATCCAATCGAGTCTTATCAAACTCGTATAACGGATTATCGCGATCGAGATTCACCTGAAATTGCTGTGTCCCGTTCGCTGCGTCAATTGCAACGGATTCCAAAGGCCCACCCGCTCCACTGAAGGGCAGAATGGGATTGCTGCTGTATCCGCCGAGCGTCCAAACAAGCACCTCGGCACGATCCATGCCGAAAGAAAGCTCAACATCATTCCCAGAAACCCCCCAGCCAGACGAGTCATGGGTTCCGGCAGCAGCACCGATTTCCAGGTCATTGCTGGGATCAAGGTCCGTCAGGCGTTGCAGCAAATTCAATTCTGTTGCCGCGATCCGTGGAAAAATTTTCCGGTAATGCCGCTCGACAATCGTCCAGTCAGAAAAGTCGGGTGGGTAATCACCATACTTCTCTTGGTAGCGTTCGATGGCCTGCTCGATGCCACCGATCTCCAGCCGTTGCTTCGTCGACTTGGCGGTCTCGACCACACCAAAGATCGCTGGAACGGCGATCCCCATCAAGATGCCAATGATCGCAATGACAACCAACAACTCCACCAGCGTGAAACCACTTTGTTTTCGCATCATCAAACTCCTCACTGAGCCGTTGTAAGATTGCCTTGAACACATCACGGACGATTCCTGCTAACGATTCATTTCTCCGGAATCGTTAGCCATTTTTCTGCCAAACCACTGAGCCAAACCACTGAGCCAGTCCACCGGTCCGTCCTGACCGAACGACACGCTGCCAGTAACACACCGGATTCACCTCGAGCTTGACACTGTCAGGATCCTCTCAGCTTTCTACTCTCTATCCTCTACTCTCTACTCTCTATTTGCTTCTCTTGGGGTTCTTTTTGGTTTCCTTCTGAAAAGGCCCAAGCTCCCGCTTGAGAACTGAGTCTTTTCGATTTCTTTGAATGAGCACCCTCAAACGAAACACTCGCTAACTCAATCCAGAGATCAATTCGACCAATGGCATGAACAAACTGACGACGATGAAGCCAACCGCGAGACCGAGAAACACAATCATCAACGGTTCCATTAGAGCCGTCAGTCCGTCAGTCATCGTTCGCACTTCCTCGTCATAGGTATCGGCAACCTTGTACAGCATGGTGTCCAGTTCTCCAGTTTCTTCACCGACGTCCACCATGTTGACCACCAGGTCATCGACCACACGTGTTTTGATTTTTGTCAAACCCCAAAGGGTGGCCAAAGCCAAACCACCGACGATTCCGTAAACACCCATTGTTGTCAGCGTTTGAACCATTGTTCCGTCATCCAGCTTGGTCCCCTTGGCTGTCAAAGCGACGGACATCAGGACACAGCCCGGAAAGGACCCGAACAACCCCCAGAAAACCAACGCCATCGGGTGCAAACCCAGTTCGCTATATTGCTTGAGCGGCTTGCTGATGATTTCACCCTCGCGAATCGATTCATTCACCCGGGTAAACATTCGCTCAAACATCGCGTTGCCCGATGTCTCTCGGGTAATGTTGATCGCTTCGAGAATCGGGACACCCGAGGCGATTAACGTTCCGAGCGTTCGCGAGGTTCGAGCCATGATGTTCTTTTCAATCAAACCACCAAAAATCGGCACCTTAATAATGAACATGTCAAAACCCATCCTGCCATGCCTGAATTTTCGCAACAGCTTGACAAGAATCAACAGCACAATCGGCATCGCAATCAGCAGGAACCAGTAGCCCACGATGTAATTGCTCATCGCAATCAGCAACATCGTCGGTGCGGGCAAGGCCAATCCAAACTCTTCGAACATCGTTTCGAAAGTCGGCACAATGAATATCATGATGAAGCTGAGGATCATGATCGCCACCAAAACGACAATCACGGGATAGATCAACGCCCCTTTCACCTTGCGTTTAAGCGACTCGGCTCGCTCAAGGAAATCGGCCAAACGCTGAAGGATGGTTTCTAACGCACCACCGGCCTCACCGGCCTTGATCATGTTGACGTACAGACGCGTGAATACCTTGGGGCATTTGGCCATCGCCTCACTCAGCGTGGCTCCACCCTCAATCTCATCACAAACATCCATCAACGCGTTTTTAAGCTTGCCCGGTTTCTGGTTGTTTTCAAGGATCTTCAAACTTCGCAGGATGGGAAGCCCAGCATCTTGCAAGATGGAGAGCTGTCGAGTGAAGGCGCAAATGTGTTTTGTTTTTGCTCCGCCCATGGCGAAGCCACGCTTCTTACCCGACTTGGCGCCCTGAGCCGCAGCGGCCTGCTTCTTTTCCGAGATCTTCGTAACGAAGTATCCCATCTGACGAATCGTGGTTTGCGCCTCTTCCTCATTGGCGGCGTCGATCTCATCCCGGATCTCTTGTCCGGTCGCGTCCATCGCTTCAAATTGATAAACAGGCATAAAAATCAACCGTTCAAAACGGGTGGCAAAGGTGGTGGTTTACAAACGCGAGATCCGATTGATTTCTCGCTGGCACTTTCTCTTGGTTACTTCAATCGAGTCTTACAATCGAGTCTTACTCTTGAACGGTCTCACGAATCACTTCGTCAAGCGTCGTGATTCCATCGGCGGCAATCGCGATTCCAAATTCACGCAAAGGCACCATTCCGAATCCTTGAGCCTCATCGCGCAGTTCGTCAGTGGATGCATTGTTCATCACCATTTCACGAAGCTTGTCGTTCATGATCATCAACTCAAACAGTGCGATGCGACCCTTGTAACCGGTGTTATTGCAGTTGTCGCACCCGGTCCCTTTGAAAAAAGTCTTGCCTTCAATGTCTTCTGCCTGCAACCCAAGGTCGAATAACATCGTTGAAGAAACCTTGGCCTCTTCGCGACACTTGGTGCAGACGCGTCTGACGAGTCGCTGCGCAAGGATCGCTTCGACCGTCGCACAGATCATGAAAGGCTGAATCCCCATATCCTTCAATCGCGTGACCGTCGCCGGGGCATCGTTGGTGTGGAGCGTGCTGAATACCAAGTGCCCGGTAAGGGAAGCCTGGATGGCAATTTCTGCCGTCTCCAAATCTCGCACCTCACCGACAAGAATCGTATCTGGATCCTGCCGCAAGATTGCACGCAAGCAACTTGCAAATGTCACTCCAACATCGGTATCAATCGGAATCTGTATGATGCCATCGATGTCATACTCAACCGGATCCTCCGTCGTAATCAGCTTGTCTTTGATGTCATTGAGTTCCGTCAACGCCGAATAAAGCGTGGTGGTCTTGCCGCTACCCGTTGGACCGGTCACCAAAACAATGCCGTTGGGTCGATCAATCGCATTTCGGAATCCAGAGAGCATGGATTCATCCATCCCAACATTCTCCAGACTCAGATTCACCACACTGCGGTCCAGCACTCGCATGACCACGCTTTCACCAAAAATGGTTGGCAGCACACTCACGCGAAGGTCGACCGGGTGACCACCGACCATCAATTCGATTCGACCATCCTGGGGCATTCGTCGTTCAGCGATATCAAGATTCGACATCACCTTGATTCGCGTGGTGATGGCAAAGGCCAGGTGTCGCGGTGGTGGCACCATCTCATAGAGTACCCCTTCCGCCTTGATTCGAATTCTGAACTCGTCCTCAAATGGCTCGAAGTGAATATCGCTGGCATGATCCTTGATCGCCAACAAGAGAACCATGTTCAACAGCTTGCGAACCGGCGCTGAATCCGCCAAAGCCTCGGCATCGGTAATGTTAAACTTCTCGTTCTCCAACGCCGAAATCGCTTGCTTCAATTCGTCATCATCAGCAAGCTGCTGAACCAATTTCTCAACGCTTTCCGTTTCGCTGTCATAGTGCCGGGTGATCGATTGCAGGACGTCGCGTTCGGTCGCAACCACCATGGAGATATCATGCCCCAGAAATGTCCGCAACTCATCCTGAATTGTCAGGTTTTGAGGATCACAAGTCGCTACGGTTAACAGATTGTTTTCGAACTTCAGCGGAACGACCCGGTACAACTGAGCCATCGTCTCGCTGATTCTCTCAAGGATGTCCTCCTCAAACTTGAACTCCTCTAACGAGATGGTCTGCATTCCCATCTGCTCGGCCAAGGCCTGAGCCAATTGCTCATCGGTGATCAACTGCATCTCTTCGGCGATTCGGCCAAAGAGCGAGCCCGGCTGCTGCTCCTGTTCTTCAAGCACAACCTCAAGCTGCTCGTCGGTCAAAAAACCAAGGTCGACGAGGATCTGTCCGATACGACGAGGTGCCATCTTCGGTTACCTGCTAGCTTCAAACAATAAAAAGGAATTTCAACGAGAACAGCCAAGCTGCCTCAACTTCTCTGCCGTACGACTCGGTCGCACTCAACAGACACCCAACCCCGCAATCAACATCCCGCAATCAACATCCCGCAATAATCAGCTGACAGTGGTGGTCAAGCACTGTGACCAGAAGGCCTTGTAATCAACCGGAATCCAATGCTCTCAATCCAATGCTCTCAATCCAATGCTCTGAATCCAAAGCTCTCAATCCAACGCTCTGAATCCAAAGCCCTCAATCATTTCCCAAACGACACTCACTGATCGTCATCCTGAATCGGAATGGAATCATCACCCTCTCCTCGACGTGACTGCACAATCCGCTTTGCCAGGTCATCGGGTCGATGAGCCTTCGCCAAAACATCCTCCACCGTCACACGCTCTTCTCTCCAGTGATGGAACAGGGCATCATCCATCAATTGCATTCCAAACTTGGCACCGGTCTGCATCGCACTGTTAATTCGAAACGTCTTGTTTTCACGAATCAGGTTGGCAATACCCGGAGTCACATTCAAAACTTCATAAGAAGCACATCGCCCGCCACCGATCTTCGGCAACAAGGTTTGTGCGACCACGCCAATCAAAGTACTTGCGAGCTGAGTTCGAATCTGGTCCTGCAAGTTACCGGGAAAGGCATCAATAATTCGGTTCACCGTGCCTTGCGCACTGTTGGTGTGTAGAGTTCCGAAGACAACGTGACCGGTCTCCGCAGCACTGATCGCAGCCTCGATCGTCTCCAAGTCACGTAACTCACCCACAAGAATCACATCCGGGTCCTGCCGCAATGCTCGACGAATTGCCTCGGAGAAACTTGGAACATCGACGCCAACTTCGCGCTGGTTGATCGTGCTCTCAATATGGTCGTGGTAAAACTCGATTGGATCTTCGATCGTGATAATGTGATGATCAATTGTCTCGTTAAGCAAGTTGATCAAACTTGCCAGCGTGGTACTTTTTCCCGAACCGGTTGGCCCGGTGACCAGAAAAAGCCCGCGAGGACGATGAATCATCTTCACAACCGACTCCGGCAAGCCAAGCTGCTCGGGGGTCAATTTATCATTGGGAATCTGCCGCAGAACCATCGAGATGAAACCGCGCTGCTTGAAAACCGATACTCGAAATCGGGCCGCGTCACCAAAGGCAAACCCAAAGTCCGTACTGCCGGCTTCTTGCAGTTCTCGCTGACATCGTTCCGGCGTGATGCTTTTCATCAGCCCAACCGCATCCTCCCCCTCGAGTGTTTTCGTCTCGAGCTTTCGCATTCGACCATGCAGACGAAACACAGGCGGTTGCCCGACGACAATGTGAATATCACTGGCGCCCTGCTTGATCGCAGCCTGCAAAAGTTTGTCAATCAGAACGGTTGCCAAAGTTCAGCTCCTAAAACTCGGTAGCGAGATACAAACTAGAGGTGAAATCGATTTTTCAAACTGAACGATTCGCCAACATGGACGATTCGCCAACATGGACGATTCGAACGACACTGGCCAAAGCGTTAGCCTGCTGGAAAAGAGTCGCCGATGAGCCCCCAATTGGCGATAGCAAGACACTAGAAACTTGCTGAATCCAAAGGAGTCACGCACAGCGACCAAGCAAAGCATTATTACTTCAACCTCATTTTGGACCAAATTACGGCCCCTTTTCACCACATTAGCGGTGGTCAGCGGTGCCTCTTACAAGCCTAGTCAACCGATAGTTCCACCAACCCGACCCGCCTTGGCCCAAGACGCAAGGGCTTTCCAACCCAAGCCGCAACGAACTCCGTAGCCCCAAAGCACGATCGATCCTTCCGAAGACTTCGACCAAGACCAGCGGGGACACCCCCCGATTAGAGCGAGTCGAGGTCATCAACCAAATGCTGCAGTGCCAAGCTCTCCTGCTCGGTCTGCTTCGCAACCCGATGCACTTCCTCAAACGTGGTGATTCCGCGGATAACCTTCAACATGCCATCGGCGTAAAGCGTTGACATACCATTATTTATGGCTTCGATTCGAATTTCCTTGGTGCTGGCACCGCGGAACATCAATTCACGAAGCTTGTTATTAATGATCATCAATTCATAGATACCGATCCGACCTCGGTAGCCGGTTCGACCGCAATACGGACAACCTTTGCCGCGGACAAACTCAGCCTGCTTGAGCATCTCTGGCGGCAACTCTGACTCACGAATCACTGTCTCCGACGGCTTGTACCGAACCTTACATCTTGGACAAACGGTTCGCACCAGCCGCTGTGCGAGCACGGCGATCACACTGCTAGCCACCATATAGGATGGTACACCAATGTCCACCATTCTCGAGATAGAACTGGGCGCATCGTTCGTGTGCAGTGTACTAAAAACAAGGTGTCCTGTCAGTGAGGCCTGAATACCCATTGATGCGGTCTCGTGATCACGCATCTCGCCGACCAAAATGATGTTTGGTGCTTGACGCAGCATCGATCGAATAATCAATGCAAAGTCGAGCCCGATCTTGTGCCGAACCTCCACCTGATTGATCCCCGGCAGGTAGTACTCAACAGGATCCTCTGCCGTAATGATCTTCCTGTCCGGACGATTCAAAGCATTCAAAGCTGCGTAAAGAGTCGTGGTCTTACCCGAACCCGTAGGCCCTGTGACCAGAATGATTCCGTTGGGTCGCCGAATCAAATTGTTGAACATTCGATAATCGCGGCCCGATAGCCCCAACTGCCGAACGCCGACCTTGATGTTGTCTTTGTCCAAAAGACGCATCACGCATGACTGGCCATGATTCGTCGGAATGATGCTCACACGAAGGTCAAGCTGCTTGTCGCCAACGGTGATTTTGATTCGCCCATCGGTGGGACGGCGTTTCTCGGAAATATCGATTTTCGAGAGAATCTTGATCCGGGCGATGATCGCGGAAAGCATTCTCCGAGGTGCGTTCTCTCGCTCAATACAAACCCCATCGACCCGGTAACGGATACGGACGCGTTCCTCGAACGGCTCAACGTGTATGTCACTGGCACGCAACTGAACGGCTTCCTGAATCATGAGATTCACGAGGCGAATCACCGGTGCGCTGCTGTCATCTACATCCTCTTCATCCGTCTCAGCACCCGACTCTGTCTCGGTGAAGTCGATCGCGGTATCGGTGAATTCCTGCAACATCGAGTCAGCGGATTCACCCTCGACCTGACCGTAATATTTGTTGATTGCCGCCGTGATCGCCACTTTCGGGGCCAAAGCGGTTTCAATCTTTCGATTCAGGATAAATCGAAGCTTTTCGACCGTCTCGAGGTCAAATGGATCAGAAACCAAAACCCGAAGCGCCCCGTCCTCATCGCTGAATGGCAGGACGTTATTCTCGCGTGCGACGGATTCCGGTACCAATTCAATCACGTCGTCAGCAACACTCACTGAACGCAGATCAACAAAATCAATCTTGTGGTGTGTTGCCATCGCCTGAGCCACATCCTCTGGCGATGCGTACTCCATCTCCACAAGCACATCACCCACATCGGTGTTGGTTGTTTTGGCGACATTCTCAGCTTCGTTCAATTGATCGAGACTGATCACACCCTGCTTGAGTAGTAAGTCGGTGAAGTCTTGTGCGACTCGACTCATTACGTTGTCCCTGGAAAAGATAGACTGGGAAGAGGCTGGATTTCTTTAAACAGAACGGTAAGCAACGACAACTGACACCATCACTCGCATCAAGGCCGAACGAAGCAACTGAAACACGGCCGCCGAAATTGGCCGAAGAAGATCGACCTCGAACTACCGTGCTCACCCCGTCCTGATCGAGCATGATGGATCAAACTGCCGAACCCACCGATCGCCCTAGGATAGCAGACAAACGTCGCAATCACAGCAGAAAACGTCAGCGAGCTGCGATCCAAAAACGAGACATTGTCGGTGCAAATCACCTTCAAAACATCCACAATCTGCTCTCCGAGACGTTGAGTGCCCCGGAACGCGAGTTCGCCGGCGGGCCCAAGCCTTGTTTACTTTCACCTCCATGGTATCGGGCGATTGCCCCCCTAACGTTAACCCCACCATCCCGGATAACGGTACCTTGCCGGCATCGACGGGAAAATCCAGCCTTCAACCTTCGGGGATTTCAGGACCAAGAAGATGCCACCGACTGGAAAATGCAGCCAATACCCTCGTGAAAATCACATTTTTCGCCTCGGGGAACAGCGATCCGCAAACCTCACTTGCAGAAGATTCCCCATTGCATGATCCGTCGACGCTGGCTTTAGCCACGCCCTGACAGACCCAATCAACGGAAAAGAAGTGTTCCCACCGCAAATGGATGCTTCTCATCCCCGCGATCATTTCGATAGCAAAGAATCGAATTCAAGCCCAGGCAGTCGTCGCCCAGAATTTGATGGCGAGGCTATCGAACCGCAAACCAGCATCAGAAAGAAAGGGGGTTCCGCTACGCTGAGGGGAACCCTGACGCCAAGGCAGACAACCAATTAGCCAGAGACAACCCACTGACAACCATCTCGAGCGATGAGCAGTCCTCATGGCGCCCCGCGGGACCGAAAAACCCCACCCCCCGCAAATGACAATCAACGTTTCAGGCGTCAAGGACCACCTGTTCAGACTCAAAGATTACAAGACCGATGCACGCACCACCCCAACAGCGACTCCGAGAACCGTTGCATCGTCAACGTAAATTGGATCCATCGACGAATTAGCAGGTTGAAGCCGAATACAGTTCTTTTCGGGATACCAATACTTCAATGTCGCTTCACCGTCAGGCGTCTGGGCAACAACCATCTGGCCCACCTCGGCAGTCGCCTGCTTTTGGATCACGACGTAATCCCCGTCGGCAATATGCGCCTCAATCATCGAATCACCCGAAACTCGCAAGGTAAAGCGATCGTCCCTGAAAAGCATCTCCCCAAAATCAACGCTCTCCACCTGCTCAAAGGCAAGTGTTGTTGGACCGGCAGAAACCAGTCCCGCCATCGGTAAAGCATGGGGAGCACGATCGATCGCTTGGGTGAGCTCGATGGCTCGAGACTTGTTGGGACTGCGAGTGATCAAGCCCTTGCGTTCAAGAGCCCGCAAGTGGCACATCACGCCATTGGGACTTTTGATTCCAAATTGCTCGCCAATCTCTCGCACGGTGGGACCATACCCTCGATCCATCATTAACGAACGGATCAAGTCATACACCTCTTTTTGACGTTCGGTGAGCGTTTCAGACATCATTCCGTCTCCATTTGAACTTGAGATGTGAAATTGAGATGCGTTCAGGAAAAACCGACTCAGCGATTGAACTGCCTGCTGTGACCAATCAAAAAATCATCAACGATCTTCCATGATGTTCCAATTTGGTAACAGCGGGATGGATGGCAGCAACACTCAGCAACACTCAGCAACACTCAGCAACACTCAGCAACACTCAGCAACACTCAGCAACACTCAGCCGGGGTCAATTCAACCGTTTCCGAACAAATTTCCCCCTCACCAAAGCGTTCAACAGCCAGCGTCGTCAAAAGCGGGATTCAGCGAGTAAGACCCAGCCGGCGGTAAAGCGTCAAATCGAGACGGAGCACCAAGGAATGATGGGACCGACGTGGCCAAGTAGTGTTCATCATAACACCTAGTAGACAGGTGTCCACATCGCTGCAACCCCAAAGAGCTTTTACTTACCAAAGTCCTCATCAAGGGAAGCCTTGGTTTCGACCCCCTGCGGTATCAGTTGGGTCATCAGCCGTCCAGTTGATTGGCACCTTTGGCACCCATGATCGGTGAACATGATCGGTGAACATTGCTGCGCTGCGGCTGGCCCTGCAAGACCCAGAAATCAATCCTTTCAACCACCAAAATCACAAACTTTCATGACGCTGCACCCTGACGACGCTGCACCCTGACGATGCTGCATCTCTTCGGCCGAACTGCGAGCAGAGAACACTCACTTTGAGCACCGGCTGACTCGAGAGATTGTTTTCGAAACGACTCGAGGGATTCAGTTGAAATAAATCAAAGTAAAAACCCCGGCGGGTAGACACCAAGCTGCAAACCAATGCAACCGATCCTCCCGACTCCAACCGATCAACCAACGAAGTGCGACAATTCCAACCAGAAAAGAAATCATCGCGCCAAGCATTAATTCTGATGGCGAGTGACTCGCGGGCACACCAAGCTGCATCTGTTCCCATAAGTCCTTGAGCGTTAACACTGTCGCGCCGAGAATGGCCGGGATCGCCAGCAGGAAAGAAAACGTGACCGAATCCTCCTTTTTCAGGCCCAGTAAGCGACCACCCAGAATCGTTGAACCACTTCGGCTGATCCCCGGCAAAATTGCGAACGCCTGAAAACAGCCTACCCAGAATGCAGCGGACCATCCAAAGGATTGGTAGGTACCCTCTCGCTCGCCGAGGCGACCGAGAAAAATCAGCATGACGCCAGTGATCAGCAACATGGCCCCAGACAACATCGGGCTGCGCAAGAGTTCGGGCAGCAATAGCTTGATACTCATACCGATCGTTGCCGCGGGAATCGTTCCAATGACCAAGAGCGGAATAACCCTTTGGTCTTCCGAGAGCAACCGCAGGATCCGTCGCCAGAAGACGACAAGAATCGATCCAAGTGTCCCCGTGTGCAAAATGATCTCGAGTGTGGGCGATTCACTCAGTTCCCCCATCATCCCGCCGAGGATCACGAGATGCCCCGACGAACTGATTGGCAAAAATTCAGCGATACCCTGCACGACCGCAAGAATTAACAAATCAAACATGCAAGCTGTACTTTCTCAAAGAACACCATTTCAAGGAATCACTGACACCGATCACCCCACTGGGCTGCCGCCTTGTTCGCGTGAACAATCCTATGCCTGCTAGCCAAACATCGCCCAATTACTTGATCGGCGACTCGATCATCTCTTGGGCAACATCCAACCGAGCAAAGATGAGAGACCTCGGTAGCTGGACCAGAAGCAGCGAGTTCCAAGATCACCGACACCCTCGGCTGGGATTGCGAATCACTCATCCCGGTCAGAGGATGTCACAAAGCGATCCCCTCTTTCACCAGCAGCTTCATCCAAAGCTTTCCAAAACATCCAAATCGAATGCCCTCATCCAATCACTCAACACGATTGGCCAACAGAGAACTGTCCAAAAACCAGCCCGTTTCACCGCATGCTAACCTCGATCAATCAGAAAAAAACAACAGCTGATCGATGCGACCGCTGATTTCACAGCCTATGCTTCACCGAAGTATTGTCAGCTTTTGCTTTGAATCGGCCAACGAACCGTTCCTAGTTGGCAACTCCCCTCACCGCGTGGGCTAGATGCAACGGTTAAACTGAATTTGCCGTTTTCGGGTCGAGGCGAAACCGATTGGCAACCACAAGATTCCCTGCACCATCATCCATCGATGAAACGTGTCGATGAAAGAATCCATGAACGAAACGAACCCGATCCGAACAGGATGTTACCGTCAGGACCTGACTAACGTGATCCGTGGTTTTTGCATGGGTGCCGCCGACACCGTGCCTGGAGTCAGCGGTGGAACGATTGCTCTCATCATGGGTCATTATTCCCGGCTCGTTCGATCTATCAGTCATTTCGACACTGACCTGTTATCGATGCTTCGAACGAAGCAATTTCGCAAGGCGGCCGAGCATCTGGATGCTCGGTTCCTGATAGCACTCGGCAGCGGTGTCGCTTTGGGAATCATCCTGCTAGCTGGATTGATGCATCATCTTTTGGATGCGTACCTTCCGGAGACGTTCGCCGTGTTTCTTGGTCTGTTGGTTTCAAGTTTATGGGTCGTTGTGAAATCGGTTGACCGATGGTCGACGTCACGCATTAGCTCACTGCTGGCTGGAACCGCTATCGCTGTGATGATCTCCATGCTTCCCACCTCAAGTGGTAACGCTAGTCTTCCCTACCTTTTTCTTTCCGCATCGATAGCCATCTGCGCCATGATTCTACCTGGCATCAGTGGCGCGTTCATTCTATTGGTGCTGGGGGTGTATCATCCGATCACAGGTCTAATCAAGGACTTTGCCAAACTGCAGTTTAGCGTCGAAGGATTCACACAACTGGTTGTCGTCGCGATGGGATGCACCGTCGGGATGCTCGCGTTTTCGCGACTTCTTCGATGCCTGCTTGAACGTCAGCACGGAATCACAATGGCTGGATTGACCGGTCTGATGCTGGGCAGCGTTGTCAAGCTGTGGCCACTTCAGATGGCCACACCTGAAACGGCAACATTGAAATTAAAGTTTCGAGTGATGCAATACTTCTCGCCCTCCGACTGGCAAGGCAGCTCAATCATCTTTCTTATCACCTTGGCTGTGATCGCAGCGGTAGCCGTGATTGTCATTGAGCGTTTTGCCAACGCAAAGCAGTCAACCTCACCGTCACCACTTGATAACTAGCCGACTGATTGCTGTTTCACTGACAACTAGTTCATTCGCTGAATGCGAATCGCAGATGCCTGGCCTTGCGGAGTCACGTTGACGGTGATGAAAGAATCCCCGGCAGAAACCCCACTCGTTGAACAGGCGTTAATTGGGCAGCCCCCATCTAACTGATCAAGATTTTGAATCGGGAACAGCTCGCCACCAAGCGAATACAGACTAGCGATCATTTCGACCAATCCACTTCCGGCACCCAGATTTCCGAAGTGACCTTTGGCGGTCGTCACTGGTGGCTGCAAATCAGGTGAACCAAACACCTCCGCGATGGCCAAAGCCTCTTGCTGATCGCCATCAATGGTCCCCAAGCCGTGGGCGTGAAGATGGCCAACCGAGGCGGGGTCGGATTCACCCAATGCCGATCTCAAGACGTTCGCAATGGCTTGTTGTTGAAATCGCTCACCAGCCACTGCTCCGACCGCGCTGCTGCCGTAACCCACAACCTCGCCATAAATCTCAGCACCACGAGCAGTCGCATGCTCCAGGGATTCAAAAACCAACGCCCCGGCACCCTCACCCAAAACACTTCCATCTCGTGATTGATCAAAGGGTCGCGACATCCTGGTTGGATCGTCACAAGGCTTGGCTAACTCTTCTTGCATCGAAGCATGAACACTTCGCAAGGGGTGAATTCGTGACCCCGTGGCTCCCACAATCAAGGCGTCGGCATGCCCTCGCTGAATCGTGCTGAACGCCTCCGAGGCCGCCGCGCCACCGGATGCCTCACGAATGGTGAGCGAGTTATTGGGGCCGCGCAGGTCGTTGTAAATGGCAACATGGCTCGCGGGCATATTAGGCAGGTACTTCAGCAGCCATAAAGGATTGACTTGCGGCTTTCCTGTTTGCCCCCAATGACCAAACTGGAATTGCCCCTCCTCATCCAAACACTTTTCTATTCCCGACGTGAATTCCTCTGGCAACGACATGATGTAATCACAGCCAAAGATCACACCGGTCCGGTCTCGATTGCGTGATTCCACCGACAATCCCGAATGATTCAATGCCCGCTGAGCCACCGCGACTCCCATCTCGATCTCACGACACATCACCTTGGTGCCTTTGCGAATCGTCCGTTTGAGCATTTTGTCGAGCGGTCCATAGTCATCGATTGAACCGGTGAATTCGTGAGCTTCTGCTCCGTGATCAATTGGTAAGACGCCATGGGGAAGCCGTGTGAATGGCTTGATCCCACTCTCCCCCTGCCGAAGACTCCGAAGCATCGCCTCGGGCTCCAAGCCCAAGGGCGAAACCATGCCAACCCCTGTGATCACAACACGGCGTGAAGATGTATTGTCCATGAGGTAAATGTCTGAACGAGAATAAGGAGAAACAAAAAGTCAAATCAGCTGGATCGTGTGCAATGCTCTGACTTCGGCCGCCAATACCATACCGGAAGTCGGTTCGCGATCTCTACACGTCGAACCACCAACTCATTCACCGAACGCCAGTCACGAGGTTTGCTCACAAATTCGCTCGCCTCAACCGGTATCTTAAACAGACCGAACGTCTCATTTCAGGGGGGGCAATCCAGACTTCCCCTGCCATCATCCTCGCTCTCCATGCCAAACCAACTCGCCTGCGGTTGCCCACTGCTGTTGTGCTGCCAACCTTCTCAATACCTTCCGCGAGTGATGCCCGGATTCTGAGACCCATTGGGATTAACGGCCATCTGAGGAACGCTTCCTGAGGTGGAGTTCAAATTTTCCGAAGCTCGACCGCGATATTGCACGAACAGCAGAGCATCTGCCCTGCCGGAACTGTGTCCAGTTAATGCGTCAAGGTTTAGCAAGGGAATGGATGCACTTTGACTCTCTGGATGAGCCACCACACCGCACGAGAGTAATAAAATCATGTCGGACGGCCACCGAAAACGCTCCTTCAATCTCCAACTGACCAACTGGGGAACGTCAATCCGGCCTCGAAACGCTTCACCACCCCGCATTGGCAATGCCAGATCAACAGGATTCAGTTTATCGACCTGATCAATATCTGCCTCAATCACGCAATCAATCACCTCACTGTCAGTCGACAAAAGAGGGCTGATTGCCACCTTATAACCTTCGTGAATCTCACCGGTCTCAGGCTCGTAGGGTGGCCATCCAGAACTTGACGGACGGTAACCTCGCACATAGTTTCTACCGCGAATATTCATGACCCGCTCGGTCTGGCCATTGTGAATCGCAAGATTCATGTCCTGCGTTTGCTCCGCATCAGGCCGCTGACGCAATTGATTTAAAAGAAGGGCGGCATTTTCCTTACTCAAAAGCCAAGCCTGAACCCCAGCGGACTCGGCGCTGACCTGTTGCATCAAAGGATAGGCGGCGTTTCGCCAAGTCGGACTGCTCACCCTGATCACACGTAAATTTAAAACCTGTCGATCCTTTTCACCCTCCACGAAACGCTCAACCACCCCGCTCACCAATCGCTGCATCTCTCGAGTGTGATAGACCGATAATTGATCTCGGTTGACATTCATAAAGCCGAAGGGCTCCGAGAACCAAACCTCTGAACCGGTCTCTCGAAGAATCCAATCCACCACAGCTCGCTCGGGACGATCATCTGTCTTTAACGCGTTGGTGTAGGGTCGCAGGTCATAAATCCGGTGCTCCTGTCCGGCCGACTTCGATAGCTGACCATCACCAGGCTGCCCAACCCCGGCAAGCTGCGCCCTGCTCGGACGCGGAGCGAAGCCCTCGGTCAGAGCACTTGGTGGTGTCGATGCCGCACTCTTTCCAAAAGCGTCGGTCCGAGCGGAGGAAACTCCCGTTGCGATGACTGCTTGCCCTTGAGGTGCTTGTCCCGTCTCCGCCGAGCCCGGCAGAGCGATCCCTTGAGCATTGACGAGTGCCAAGTCGTTGACGCTGCACCCAATCATCAAGCTCAGCCACATCATCGCTGGCCTGTGTCTTCTATTTCTCATTGATCCGACTTCCTTTTCGCTCGCCTCAATGTTTCATCTCATCACACACAGCTTGAACGCTTTGCGAAAACGAGACACTGCAAACAGCCACCACCCTCGCGGTAAACCCTATGACTTTTTTCTCAACAACATCCGCTACGTGTTTCATGAATTCACTCAAACAACGCCTCTCATCGATCGACTCATGATGTCACCTGACAGGCAATACGCCAGCAAGTCCCTCTTTCCACCGATGGCGGCGCCTCATCCGCCGTGGGTGCAAACACAAACAACGAAGTGATCAACGCGACCTTTGCGGACACGCACAACATCAGTCTCGATGGAATTGACCCACCCGCGACAAAGTTAAACCGCTGATCCAACTTCTTACCGCAAGCGACTCCTCACAGCCGAACCTGACGACACAACACTCCGCTGCAACCTGCCAAAACAAACTCAGGTCGCTGTGGGGATCCACTGCGGAAGTCCACTCCAAGCTTCAACCCATCAGGACATCCGTGAAACGCATCACCAAAGTGTGCATTGACCTATACCGGCACCCATCTTTGGCGGCAAGACAGAAACAATTTCCTTGCTATCATTGCATCGATGAAACACTGCCAGAGGCCACGTCACTCAGGATGGTCAATCAAGCAGACTCCGTTGCTCGACGACTGGCCAAACGGTGACCCAAGGGGAGCATTCGCGAGATGGCAAACTAAAAAAAAACCCTTCGACGTACTCGCCAAAGGGCTTGTTTCGAAAGATAGTCGGGGCAACTGGCAGTCGTTTGAACGGATGGTGGAGGAGTATGCGGAGACCTATGCCCTGATAGCGCGTGGTGGCAGCGGCGTGGCCTCTAAACTGTTTGCATATTGATCATTTTCTGGAGGCGGCGCGCATCCAGGAGATTTGCTGTTCTGCATCGGAGAGACTATTCGCCAATTCGCCGTTGCCTTCTGTGATGAACGCTTCCTGCAGACGCTCCAACACCTCCCGGGAAACAAGCCAGTCGCGAAGCGGTTTTGCCGTTTCCGGCGTAGCATCGATGAGAATGGGCGTGCCGTTCGCGTCGAGCTTGAAAGAGACACTTTGGACGAAGTCCGCTAAATGATAAATCGCCGTTCTATCACCGCGTTCGATCCATCTAATTAGAAACTCATGGAGTTTGTCGCCTGTGCGTGCCAATGAGAGCACTAACTCATCAATCGGTATGTGATATGGATATTTCGACAGTCCGTCGCTGCGCACCGCAAGGATGAAGGTACAAATAGCTTCTTTTTCATCGTCGGGCCAATGCAGGTAGTCCGCGTATTCCAGCTTCCCTATCAGCATGTCAAGATAGATGCCCGATTCTGGCTCCAGGGCCAGCAATTCGAGGAGACGCGGCAAGAAGTGTTTGAAGTCAGTTTGGGTTCCCCACGTCGTCATGGCTTTGCGACTGTAATGAGACAGATCGTCAGAAGACAACTGCCTTAACGATCGAGAAAGAAGTCGAGAATTGGCAGCTCCATCGATGCAGCACGCACATGCGTCCATCGCTTTCGGCGTTCGATACGCCGCGAAAGCTTGATAAAGCGCTGAAATGCTGTGCTGTAATTCGCCAGTCATAACTCGTGTCGCTCCTGGAGGCGTTCTGACCTGGGTTCGTCTTGCACGACGAGCAAGGCGACCGCATTGCTCTACGCCTCCACTGTCCTGGTGTTCGCTCCCCATCATTCGCGCCGCCCGATATTGTCCTGATGGGCTATTGTGGACTGCATGCCTGCTCAATCGCCCGTGCGGCCAATTGATTCTCTGCAGCGACATCTTGCGCAATTCTTCGCCACTCCCCCTGGTCAACCGACAGAGGATCCTCGCCATTGCTAGCCGGTCGCCCCGACATTCTCAGCAACAGTGCGGCCGTCAAGTATCGCCCCAGTTGCTCAACGACTTGAGTCACTTCCTGCAAAAGAATGATCTTCTCGGAAAATGATTCATCAACACCAGGGCATCCGACACTGCGAATCTTGAAGCCTTCGCGTTCCCCTTCCTCTTCCTCTGTCAGGGTCAAGTCGGAAAGGTCGCAGTTTAGCGATTCACATCTAGCCAGCGCGGCGGCGTGCATGGCTTGGAGTTGCGCCGCTTGAAAGACCATTTGGTGAACAGCATTCGGATCCAGGCATCTAAGAAAACAATTGTGGATGGCGAATGTCGCATTGACGCCAGTACACCAATTCGAGGGCCATAGCCCCTGTGACTGATTCAACAATTCGCGGCACTCATCCAGCAATTGATGATCATCAATCTCCGAATTCAACCATCGCCGTTTAGCGTCCAGAGCTTGAGAAAAATAGCCGGGCGTCGGACGGGCGATCTTCTCCCGCTCCAAAGTCTGCTCGGCGATCCAAAGGGCGGCGTGGTGAAGATCCGGGGACACGTCCGCCTCCCAGATTACCTGGCCGTCGAGCGCCAAACGTGCGGAGGTCGACTCGGATTGCTCCAGAGCGTCGAGGATTCGCGGCGACCACTTGGTCGGAGACAAACTCCACCAGACCCCCTTGCCCGGCTTTGATTTCCGTGTCGGCTTGTATGGTAGCCAGCTCTGGCTTCTCTCGCCGAGTCGAATTACCCGAACGATGTAATAGCCAACCGTCACCGCGCCAAATGTGAAGAATCCCAGGACGGCGAGGAGAATAAAACGCATCCAGTCGAATCGATCGGACTGACGGCGACCGGCGTCCACTGCGAAATAGATGACGCCAATAAGCCCACCGGCAACAACGACCTGACTGGCGATTTTTCCAGCGTGTGAAATCCTCCACTCCATGAGCAGGTCTCCGTTCACCACCGGAACCCACATCAGCAGCGAGAACAAGACGACACACGCGATGAGAATGACTTCAGCGACATAGCGAACACGGTCACCTGCACTCATCGTGCGACTCCTCTCGAGTGAGTTTGACCGGCAGTGCCTCGATGGCACCGGATTCCCCATATCGAGCTAGGTGATCTTCCAGGGGCGGGCTTTCCGGAAACTGCTCCGCATCCGGCAGGAGTGTCGCCACCTGCGACGTGTTGGCCCGCCAGCGGCGCTCCAGGTCGATCATGACCAGTTCGATCAGCAACGTTTTGACAGCCAAATCGTCAGCTTCGTCCGGCAGGAAGTCACGTATCTCTGCCGCAGCACCGCGGGCCCACTCCGCGTCGAAACGGTCAAGAATAATACTGCGTTGCGAGTCGTCAGGGCGGCTCAAGAGCGTCTAATCCTCAGGCATAAAATAACTTACGAATGCAAGTCGGCTATTATCGGTGTTGCCAGACTCACGTTCAACTATGCAGACGTTATTGATTTCCAACTCGGCCAAAAGAATTTCGACATTCTTGCCGGATTGTTTGCCGAGTTCACTCGGTCTCTTGGAAAAAAGGGGATGGGTGAGCAATAGCTCGCAGGTGATCTCAAAGAACAAGGAGCATGTCGAATGGCGATCGGACTGACATTTGATGAGTACGTAGAGCAGCGACGGCTCTCGACGCGACCTCGCTGGCAACCGGGATCGCTCGCATGATGGCGCAGCGGGACGACGAGAATCGCAACCTCGACATTCGCCCGCGCACATTGCTTTTGCCGCCGGAGTTACAGCAGTCCGCCAAGGAGTTGCTGCAGTCCGACTTCATCCAGCGGGCCAACAACGACGAACCGACGGGCAACGCCTTGAAGAACATCGTGTCGCTCGAAGTTGAACCACGACTGTCGAACTCAGCTCGCTTCACCGGCACGAGCGACAAGGCGTGGTATCTGTTCGCTGGTCGCCAGGACGCCGCATTGATCGTGGCGTTCCTGCAGGGCAAGCAGAGCCCGACGGTCGAGTTCTTCGGCTTCGATGCCGATCCCAACAAGCTCGCCGCGACCTGGCGAGTCTATCACGATTTCGGTTCCGCCCTCGGTGACTTCCGCGCGGCGTATAAGGCCGACGGCGAATAGGTCCCCCACTATGAACGCTAATTCAAATGTTCTGCGCTCCCCGTGCGCGCCGAACCTGCCACCGAACACGGTTGGGTTCTACAACGATGGCCCCGATTGGCCAACGACGCCCGTGTTGATGGAAGCCGAGCGCGCCTACCGCGACGCGTTCCTGGTCGCCGCTCGCGAAGTCGCCGGTTGGGATACCCCTGATCTAACCTCGATTGACGAAGCCTGGACTGCTCGGCGATCTGACGGTCTATCAGCGACAGCAACAGTCGTCGCTGGCCAAACGACGCGGCGAACTGGCGGGCATGCAAGACCGGCTGCTCAACGCATACATCGCCGGCTTGATCGACGAGGACACGTTCAAGGCCAAGGGCGACGATCTGAAGGCCCAGGTCGCGACGCTCGACGAATCACTGGCCTCGGTGGAAGACATCGACGAGGCGTGCGCCGAAACGGCCCTGCAACTCTTCGACTGGAGCCAAAAGGCGGCGGAGCTGTGGCGCGGTTCAAACAATGCCGTTCGACGGGAGATCCTGGATGCGGTTTGTTTGAACCGTACTTTGAGCGACGTAAGTCTGGTCACAGAAAAAAAAAAAGCCCTTCGACGTACTCGCCAAAGGGCTTGTTTAGAAAGATAGTCGGGCTGAGAGGATTCGAACCTCCGACCTTTTGACCCCCAGTCAAACGCGCTAACCAGGCTGCGCTACAGCCCGCCACAAAGAACTTGCAAAAACAAAGTCAATCGACTGCGGCAAATCCCTCGACGTGCCCACAAATTACCGCAAGTGTTGCTTTTTTGCTAGTCGGCTCGCTGGCGTCTTGTCAGGCTTGCGGGCTTCCCCCGAAAGAGGGCCTGTGTCAAGTTAGAGCGTCGACCCTCAGCCATACTGGAAACCGACTGCCTCCTCTGCGTCCTTGACCCGAACATCCAGCTGACTGAGACTCAAAAGACCGCGGGAAGGTTCAGGCTGAATCTTGATGATTTGGCGAATCACCACCCACCACCTTCACCCCATGCCCTGCGGCGAACCTCAGCATCACAGGAAAACAAAACATGCAATTTGCGGATCGACTCGCGGCAGCAGTAAAAAAAACAGACTCCATCACCTGTGTTGGCCTGGACCCTCGTAAAAAACAATTGCCAGCATCGATCCAGAATGCCGTCTCGGAGGACACCCCTCAACAATGGGCTGCTGCCTACCAAACTTTTTGCTGTGAGATCATCGATGTGGTGCGAGACTTGGTTCCTTGCGTCAAGCCGCAGGCAGCGTTTTTTGAAGCGTTGGGGCCCCACGGCATGGTCGCTCTGGGGAATGTCATTCGCCACGCTCAAGAATCAGGACTGCTCGTGATCACGGATGGAAAACGTAACGATATCGGAAGCACAGCAACTGCCTATGCCGACGCCTACCTGGGAAAATCCAGTCCATGGGGCAGTGACTCACTGACGGTCAGCCCCTATCTGGGGCGTGATAGTCTTGAACCGTTCGCCGAAGTCTGCGACCAACGCGAAGCGGGCGTCTTCGTACTAGTCAAGACTTCCAACCCCGGTGGTGGACTCTTTCAAGATCGTCAAACCGAAGGTCAAACCCTTTATCGATCCGTGGCGGCTCTGGTGCACGAGCTCAACGAAACGCGCGTGGGAACAAGTGGCTTCGGGCCAATCGGCGCGGTTGTTGGGGCGACCTATCCAGAACAACTCTCGGAACTAAGGCAGGCAATGCCAACAAGCTGGATTCTGATTCCAGGCTTTGGTGCCCAGGGTGGATCGGCCGAGAACGTTCTAATGGGACTCGACTCTGATGGACTCGGCGCGATCGTCAATAACTCTCGAAACCTGATCTTTGCTCACGCACGAGAGGAATTTCGTGATCGATTCACCGATACACAATGGCAAAACGCTGTTGAATCGGCAACGCGAGAGATGAACGATCAACTTCGACGATAAGGCAAAGTGCTCTCATCGAAACGGTGATCCAATCGAAGATCAAAATCAGCAGTGGTTTTTCTTGACTCCCTGAAATGTAACACCAAGGAAGACCAAGAAAATCATTGGATTCATTCACTAGGTTCGCGGCGGCTATGAATCCTTGCGGTGTCAATCAGGTCCTTGATTTTTACATCCGGTTGATTTCGATTGATGACCCGAACGACCGGATCAAGCAATAAGATCTTGCAGAATGTGACCATGAACATCAGTTAAGCGTCGATCGATACCATCATGGCGCACTGTGAGTTGTTTGTGATCGATTCCCAGCAGATGAAGAATGGTTGCGTGAATATCGTAAACCTCCGTGGGATGCTCACGATCCAACGGTTTGTATCCCCACTGATCCGAGGGGCCATAACTGATCCCGCCCTTGATTCCCCCACCAGCCAACCAATTGGTGAAAACATACGGATTGTGATCTCGCCCAAGGCTCCCCTGTGTGCTGGGCATCCGACCAAATTCAGTGGTCCAAAGCACAATGGTATCCTCCAACAATCCGGTCTGCTTCAAGTCAGCAAGCAATGCCGAAGCTCCCACCGCCATGCCACGCGCCAATGGACCGTGATCCCGCTTGATGTTCTCATGACTGTCCCAGTTACGCCTTGGAAAACTGTTGTCATTACCGGACCAGATCTGCACAAAACGAACACCTCGTTCGAGCAGACGTCGCGCGATCAGGCATTTACGCCCAAAATACTCCGCTTCCTCCTCGGGATTGATCTCGTCGGGATAGGTCGCATTTTGCCGATCAAGACCATACATTTTCAGAATATGAGCCGGTTCGCCGCTCAAGTCCAAAGCTTCCGGTGCGCTCAGTTGCATTTTTGCCGCAAGCTCGTACGCCCGGATCCTTGCCTCGAGTCGTGAATCACCGGTGCGCTGCGACTGAAATTTGCGGTTAAGCTGCTGCAACAGTTCCAGTCCATCACGATCCGCTGCGGGGGTTGCAAAGGCGGCGTTTGGACGCAGATCCTCAATCGGATTCTCACGCTGCGGAAAGATCGCGGTCCCCTGAGAACTTGCGGGCAGAAAACCGGAGCCCCAATTTTTGGGACCATTGCTCGCGAAACCCCGATGATCTGGCAACACCACGAAGGTTGGTAGTTCTTCGCGAATGGACCCCAACGCGTAACTAATCCACGACCCCACCCCGGGAAAACCGGGTCGGTCAAAACCGGTCGCCTGCAGGTAAGTCGCCTGCGAATGAACCCCAGTTTTTCCGACCATGTTATGCACAAACGCAATCTCATCAACGTGCTTTGCCAATGGTTCGACCACCTCGCTGATAGGCTTTCCACATTCGCCGCTGGGTGAAAACTTGAATGGGGATTTCATCCACGGCCCGAGTCCATTCTGAAACGCTTCAACAGCTTCGCCAAAATCGGACGGCTCTCCATGATGCTTTTCGAGCATTGGTTTGTGATCCCACAGATCCAGATGACTCGCTGCACCCGCCATGAACAACTGAACCACTCGCTTGGCTTTTGGCGGGTGATGCAACACTTTCACCACACCCTCGGCGTTAGCATCCTGTTGCAACAGGGTTGCCAAAGCAATGGAACCGAAACCTGTCGCACCTTTCGTCAAAGCGTCGCGTCGATTGAATTGATTTTCCATTTTGATCACCATCAGTCGATGTAAATGAACTCACTTAGGTTAAACAAAAATCGACATAAATTGACCATCCCATGGTCCTTGGCGTAAGCAATCATCATCGATCGTGTATCAGCATCAGCTTGCCGTTGCATCACAATTTCGCACGCCAAATCAACTTGCTCCTCGAGTAACTCGGAACTCTTTTCGAGTCTCTGTTGAAATCGCTCGGCCATGACCAAGTTAAATTGATTATTCAGAAGGGAAAGAGATTGCAGCGCGGTCAAAGTCTCATCGCGTTTGGGGGTGCTTTGCGAGGAATCAGCACAATCCATCGTTGTCATCCAAGGGTCAGGTTGGGAGCGAACAATAAATCGATAAATACTTCTGCGATGCGTCGAAGTATTTGAGTGATCGAACTTGTGATACTCATAATGAGGTGAGTGCTGGGGGCGTTCCAACTTGAATGGTCGGTAACCAGGCCCCCCCATGGTCTTATCGAGGGCGCCGCTAACAAACAGAATCGAATCCCTCATTTCCTCGGCCTCGAGACGGCGGCGGTTCATGCGCCACAACCATCGATTGTCGGAATCAATCTTTGATTTTTCGGCGTCATACGCCGAGGATTGTTGATAGGTGTTACTTGTCACGATCAGGCGGTGCAAATCTTTGAAAGAACCCTGCCGAATCCACTTCCCGCCGTCTCGAAATTCTGCTGCCAACCAATCCAGCAAGTCGGGATGGGTGGGCGTGGCACCCATTCGCCCAAAATCATTGGGAGTCGCAACCAATGCTTGGCCAAAATGATACAACCAGACACGATTAACGATTGACCGCCACAACAATGAATTACTTGAGTGCGTGAGCCATTGTGCCAACCTTGCCCGTCGATGGCCCTCCGGCGCATCAGCGTCAATCGACTTTGACCAATCCTTTGGCCAATCACCAGACATCGGCAATAATTCAGGGGGCGCAACCTCGAGAGGTTTTGACACCTCACCACGAGCCAAAACATGAATTGCTCGAGGCTTGGCAGAGGTGGGCTTGAAATTACCCTGCACCGAGAAGTCAGTCGCCGCCGCATACACCAACTTTCCGACGGGCAATTTCCCCAAATCAGATTCGGCTTTAGCAAGACGGGTTTGTATCGCAGCTTTACGTTCTAAGCGATCCGGCGATTGTAACTTTTCTAACAATGCAGATCGTTGCTGAGTCACTTCTGCAAGCTCATCAACGACCTCTGGATGCTGATACTGAGCCCAATGTCCATCGGTGAGATTCTGCCGAGCCCAACGCGTTGGTGCCTCGATTGAATCCAGCGAGGTGACGGACTTACCGAGCGCAACATTCTCACCATCGCGAGAAATTGCCTCCACTTCGGCCAACGAGAAGTGGTAATCGTTTTTGCGTTCTGCCAATTTGGTTGCGGTGATTCGCACACGATGAACCCGCTGTTGCAAATCCGACGTTAAATCCAACGGCACCCGCACTGATCTCAATCCGGGATTCTCGACGTCTTGAGAGGTTTGATCCAAAACGACAATTCCCGTCTCACCGTCAGCGTCCTGAAAAATCTCAACTCGATACCTGACCGGAAATCCAAAGCCGGCACCGATCTCCGCATATTCATCGTGACAGGCATGTAAAACAATCTCTTGCAGTGCGTGATTTTTACCAAGGTCAATTTCAAGCCACTTCTCAACCAACGATTTCTTGGTGATCTGGCTGTGATAGCCAAATCGATCGTTCTTGATGACACTTGCTTTTTCCTGCAAGGTCTTGAAGCGATCATTCAAACGGACAAGCGCTTCGCCACCTTCTTTCGCAATCGCTTCTTCAATCGCTTTGAGATCAACTCTTGCTTGCTTGATTTCAGCCTGCAGCTTATTGCGTCGCGACTCAGTTTCCGGATCGGTGTCATAAACCCTCTCCGCTCGATCAACCGCAGCAAAGATCGCTTGCAGTCCATAGTATTGCTGCTGACTGATTGGGTCGAACTTGTGATGATGACATCGGGCACACTGCACCGTCAAACTGCAAAATGTATTGAAAGCTCCGCTGACCATATCATCACGATCAAGATTCCTCGCAACCTTGCCATCCAGCTTGGTCTCGGGTACTTCGACGTGACCGATGAAATCCCAAGGCCCCGCTGAAATAAAACCCAGCCCCAAGATTCCATCAGGCTTGCCCGGAAACAACACATCACCAGCAATCTGTTCTTGCACAAAACGAGGATACGGTTTGTCCTCATTAAAAGAACGAATCACATAATCACGATAAGGCCAAGCGTTCTCTCTCAACTTATCTTTGTCATATCCGCAGGTATCAGCATATTTTGCGACATCTAACCAATGCCGCGCCCATCGCTCTCCATAGTGCTTGGAATCCAAGTATTTCTCGACCCACATTTCGTAAGCCAATGGATCAGAGTTATCCTCAAACGATCGGACCTCCGACGGCGTTGGAGGTAACCCCAGCAAGTCATATTTCAGGCGACGCAACAACACGCGTTTGTCAGCTGTCGAGGAGGGCGAAAGCTGCTGCTGGGACAATTTCTCAGACACGAAGGCGTCAATTGGATTTCCAACGCTTAATTCTGAACTCTCGGTAGCTTCCACCACCGGAACCGTCGGTTGTTGCAAAGGCTGGAACGACCACCAATCTGAATCATCAAGCGACATTGAGGTCAATGGATCACCGACCGGCCACTCCGCTCCACTCTGGATCCATTTTCGAATCAACACAAGCTCATCCGCAGTCAATGCATCACCATCCTTGGGCATTTCAGCTTTGCCGTTGACAGGGTTCACCACCTCCCACAGACGGCTTCCATCAAGATCACCCGGAATGATATGACCATCGGCGAAGGCGGAGGATGCAGAGGACAACGAAAAGTCGCCCTCCTTGGATTGATCTTGGTGACAAGTTAGACAGCGTCGCTGAAAAATTTCAACAATGGACTCTTGAAACAACCGCTCTGAATCGCGACGTGTCCCGATTGACTCCGAAATCGTTTGAGCACGCAAATCAATCTGCTTTTGTTCTTCTGTCCCCGAATCAGTAGCTGACGATTTCCCTGAGGACTGTGCAATCAAACCGCTCACGCTAAATCCATTCAACCCAGCCACCCACAATAGAAGCAAGCTAAATCGATACGATCTTTTCGAATGACTACAAAACCAACCCATCACAAGCAACCTCTATCGCTGACACGATTAAAGACGAAAAAATCGAATCCAATTTTCACTAACTATAATTTCGGACAAATGAGCAAATCATGACTCAAACCACTTGGCAACCTTTTCAACCTCGTGCGCGTCTTTTAACGAAGGCCTAAAAAAATGGCTGACAAGCTTGACGTTTCAGAACCACTCGAATCTCGCTCTTCCACAAACCCTTCAATTCACCAATGACACACAGGATTGAAGGGCCTTCAATCTGCTGGATAGGAAATTGAAGATCTTTGCCAAGGCACACTTTACCGCAAATGGTTCCATGTCATTTAACAATCCCATGCATTGAAGGTGGCATTTATTTTGATTTGATGAATTTCGACGCCATCTGATCCAGATTATCCAAAGTGAATTGAACGCTCAACAAGTAAGGCGACTCTCCGGGATCCCAATGACCATAGGTTGTCGAAACGAATCTACCATCAGGTAATATCTCAACACCGGGATACGCGGTGTCGTATCCAACATGATTATCCTTCAACCTGACAAAATACTGCCCGGGCTTTCCGTGAATCAAATCATCCCAAGTCCCAACCCACCCGACCCAATCACCCTCGAACGGCCGAGACTTCGTCTTTCCTTTCGGGGACCGACACCGAAAACTTATCCATAATCGTCCGTCGGGACCATATTTTCCGCAGTGACGGTCACCGGTCAACTCAAGTGGCAAAGGCTGAGGCGCGGACCATGTTTTCCCCTCGTCCGAAGACAAGATCAGATGTGAATGACTGCGTCTGGAGTTCTCTCGCAACAAGACCGCCATCTGCTTTCCATCTGGTGATCGAATGCAACCCGGCTCGCAAAGATGCACTTGAGACGATTGGTAGACTTGCTCGGGATAGCTCCAGGTCAGTCCACCATCGGTTGATAACGTTTGAAAGAGCCGAAACGTTTCAGTGACTTTTCCATTCTTTTCGAAAAATCGCCCATCATCGTGGAACATGGCAAGGTAATGACCAGGTGCCGTCCTTAACGGTTCAACAAACCCCATCACGACGATTCCGCCCCAATCACCCACCGGCTTGAGTTCACTCCAGCTTTGACCCTCATCTTCGCTTACCGCGAGGCGAGCAGGGTACAGGCCCGACCACATGATCAATCGCTTTTTTTGATCCGCATCAATCACTCGGTGCAGTGTTGGGACCTCTCGTGATGTTGCCCAACTCTCAGGTGTTGGCAACCGCTTACTCCACGTCCTTCCGCCATCGAGGCTTCGCTTGTAAACGATACCACCACGGCCATGTCCTTTCGGGTAAACAGATAAAATAGTTTTTCCATCCTCGAGCAAGCAGGTGGTTGGGTGGCCGAGGTACTGCCCCTTTTCACGATCCACAATCGTCTGCCACGAACTCTGCCCATCGAGATCCAGAAGTTGAATGGATTCCTTTGATGGTTGTTCAGCAGATTTCCCGCCTGTTTGCTCAGCGAGGGTGAAAACGGCTCCAATAACCACCCACAGAAACACTGAAAAACTTTCTCGCAAATACAATCTGTTCACGCGAATTCGACTCCAAAAAAGTTAAGATGCCCGCGTCTTAGCTGACCGATGGCTTGAATCGTACCGCTCAGCTTACAGTTGTGATCCACTAAGATCAAAAAACGACGGATTCGTCATACCGGCAGATTCTATTTTCCCTCGAGTAAGAACGGAACAACCAATCAAGTCGCAGCAACTGAAAGGTTGTTCACTTACCATTGGTTCATCCAGTTCAATTTCATTTACCAACGCTAAGTCCATCATTCACTTGATGGTAACACCAGCAATCCCTGATTAGGTCGCGAGCATGATTGTCAAAAAAACTCGGCGTTCAATTCAGTTCATGAAAACAACCGCAATCGGTGGTCTTCTTTTTCTTTTGCCTCTAATCGTTCTCGCCGCATTGATCTCCCAAGTCGCCCCGCTAGCGATCCAGGCGGGCAGCCAGATCCAGGAATACATTCCCACTCAAACCTCCGCCAGTGTTGCATTTCTCCTTTCGTTATCCATCACCGTCATCCTGCTTCTCTGTTTTGTTGCAGGCATGATTGCCCGCTGGTCAATCAGCCAACGTCTCGCAAAGGTCTTTGAAAAAAATTTACTCCTGCTTTTTCCTCGCTACGCAATCCTCAAGGATCAAATGGCAGACAGCATTGGCGGTGATGACGTTCGCCCCAATGTAAAATCTGTACTGGTTCAATTAACGGATCGTCAGGTCATCGGATTTGAATCAGAGCGAAGCGCTGACGGAAAGCAAGTTGCTGTCTACCTGCCCGGATCTCCAGACAGCTGGTCCGGCTTCACTGCTATCGTCAACGCCAACCAAGTGACACAACTCGAACGGAGCTTCGGAGAAATCGTCTCGATTTGCGAGCAGATGGGTCGAGGCTCATTTGACCTAATCACTGATGGATCCCAGGGTGATTCGGTCAGTTGATCAACGACCCAAACCTGAGGCTCAGCGTTGCACCGTATCGATCACCGGAAAAAAAGATCTTGAACAATCGATCAACGGAAAATTTCTTGACGAGGAAGATTTCACAAATGGATCATTCGCTGCATTTCCCCTAGGTCGTCGATGGCATAGACTTGAATCGAACTGTATCCCTGCTCATCAAGAAAGCGACATTGTGCTTCGTTCTTTTATCCCCTCGCTGTTGCTGATTGCCCTGCTCGCGTCCAACGCTGCCTTAGCACAATCGGTTGAATCGCGAATCATTCGCTCCGCATCTACGGTGTTCAACGAAACACTTCAAACCGCTGGCCGACGAATCCCAGCAAACCTGCTGGCCAATTCCCATGGTGTGGCCATCGTTCCCAACGTCATCAAAGGCGGGTTCGTTGTCGGAGCACGTCACGGTCGGGGACTGCTCTTCATTCGCGATGCAAATGGAGCTTGGCGGGCACCGGTTTTCATTTCACTGACTGGTGGAAACATTGGCTGGCAAGTTGGACTGCAATCATCCGATCTAATTTTAGTCTTCAAAACACCTCGCAGCATTGAAGGGGTTCTCGGTGGCAAGTTGACCATCGGGGCAGACATTGCTGCCGCGGCGGGACCTGCCGGCCGCGAGGCTGCAGCGGCAACGGACCAATCGCTTCGAGCCGAAATTTACACCTACTCTCGCAGTCGAGGACTTTTTGCGGGCGTCTCAATCGATGGGTCGGTACTGAAAATGGACCCCGCTGCGACCGCAAGCTACTACCGGCAAACTCGGCAAAACCCAGCAGGCACGGTGCCAGAACCCGCCCTACAACTAACCCAACAAATCGCCAATTTTGCGGAAGGCGCCCAAGGCAAACCAGACACAATTCCGCCGAAGAGTAATCAATTGCAGGCAAATTCCTTGGATGCATCCGGCTTGAAACAGCCTCCCACCAACCAACTCATGGATCTTGGCACACCACGTGTCGACTCGAAAGATTTCATTCGCAGGCAACTGGCATCCAAGACACCACAGCTTCTTAACGTACTGGACAAACAATGGCGAAAATACCTAAGCCTACCGCCAAGTTTCTTGAACGAGGGAACCCACCCGACAAGCGACGAACTAAAACCACTGATTGCCAAGTACAAACAAGTTGCCAGCGACCAACGTTATCAAAGATTGAACAGCCGTGAAGATTTCCAATCGATCGTCGCACTTTTAGATGAATACTTAATCGCAATTGATGCAGCGTCCAGCAACATACAATTACCACCCCCGCCAATGAGCCTCAATCCGAGTCGCTGACCAACGTCCTGTCGGTAATCCACGGTACTACCACTCAACGAAACGCAACAGAATTCAAATCCGCCTGCGTGACTTTTCCAGCATTGTGAATGAAGGTCCTGAAATCAAAAAGGAAATTGTTCATCGAGTTTTGTCGTGTCAAGTTCAACCAGAAAATCGGCTAACCGATGTTCGATGACTTGCATCACTTGCCGCCCCTTTTCCGCACTGGCAGCATGAGGATCGCCGGATCCCGTGTTGGTCGTTAACAAATCCCAACGTCTGGTGATCTGAACCCAACCTTGGTTCACCGCTGGAAATCGCGTTGGGTTCGTTTGGCCTGAATCTGCGGCCAACTGTCCATCATCTTTGTGCATCACCAGCTGGGGGAAATATGCCAAAGCCAATGAGGTTTCCATTTCGCCAGCGTGATCCTCGGGCTGCTCAAATATTTCAAAATAAACGTCTTTGACCATTTGAAACCAGTCACACAAAAAGACCTGAATGTCTTTTCCAGCAAGTGTCCTCAACAATGGCTTGAAGTCATTGCCACCATGACTATTGAGAATCAAGATTTTATGAATACCAGAAGCAATCAACGAATCAATGACATCCGTTACCCATGCATCGAGCGTTGCCGGGTTCACGTTAATTGCCAGCGGTAGACGGCGCATATTTGTTTGCACCCCAAAAGGTGTGGTTGGTAGTAAAACCACTTTCGCTCCACGTTTGCTGGCCGCTTCGCAAACATGATCTCCGATCACCGTCGCTTCGAAGCAATCGGTTCCATAAGGCAAATGCAAATTGTGCGGCTCAGTGGCACCAAAGGGAAGCACCGCGACTCGATAAACAGCATCAGGAACCTGACTGTAAGTGGATTCGTCGAGACGCCAAGAACGGCTTTTCATTTCATCACCTGTTGAAATTGGCATCGTCTTTCAAACCTCTATTAACGTTGAATTTTGTTTGATTCGCTCACAAAGCAGTTTTCTGATTACCCACGCCAGATCGCCACATCAGCAAGATTCAAAATGCTTGAGGTGCGACCGGGGCAGCCCAGCTTCACATGGATCGAGCAAGCACAGTGGCTTGGGGACGTTGCCAAAGCAAAAACAATTCCGTGATTCTTCTTCACCAACCACTGGACCCAAGGCTTCTCGAATCCACTGGTCAGCCACTGTGCAGGTGCGTCAACGAGGTATTCAGATCCAAGCAGACCACAATGTCCTGACCATCTTGAATCCATCGTCCCGAATCAAGCTGATTCCAATGATTAACCTCTTGCAGCTTGAGGTGATCCACCGAGTGATCACTGTGAATGGATTCAGTCCGAACCGGTCCACTTTGCCGAGGAAATCGAATCGTGCATTGCTTGACCAAGATTGGTGATTGAATCTTCAGTCGCCTCCCCTGCTGCTCAAACTGCATCGCCGCCTTAGCTGCCCAGTAGCGAGCGATTTCACTGACTTTCATCCACTGCGTCTGATCGCCGAATCGAGTTGCCAGCGATTGCACGACCCGCTGAAAGGCATGGAACCCTTCCTTGGATCCGTTACTGAACATCCCGGGCCAATGGCAGAGCATCACAGCGGGCTGCCGACGATTGATTAGCTCGACCATTCGACCCGAGGTGGCTTCCGCATTGGCGTATCGATCCGGTTCCGACAGCCGATCCCCCTGCCATCCACCGAACCAATCACCGGTTCCAGCGGGAACGTTCACAGTCATGGTTACGTCAGAGGTTCCAACGCCGCGTAAATTTTCAATGATCGGTTCCGTGCTTTCATCACCATTCTTTACATACTTGAAGTAGTGGGGCAGGTCACATCCATAGACATCACGAATCGATTGATCGGCCGCGAGCGATAGCTCCTCTTTGACAAGGTTGCCAAATCCACCCGGCGTCGTAACACCTTCGCACGGCAGATCACACTGCTTGAGAATACGCAATGCATAAGCGAGATAGCTCGCCAACTCATCAACACTTTTCTTCTCTTGTGGAAAGGAATTTTCCATCGTGCCCGCATTAATTGCCTCAAGCGGCCTTCCCGTTTTCAGATCAATCACACGCGTGTGGGTAATCATCTCGGGATGAATGTCCCAATTCGGAACCATCAACTCTCGTACCAAACCAAGGCTCTGCTGCAATTGACGATGCGACCAGCCGGGAAGCTCGCGATCCATCCAACCGACACACGCTGGATTGGGAACGATGCTGTATTTTCCTCGAACATCGTTGGCCGCGCACCATTCACCAAACTCTCGGACAAATTGATCCGGGATCTCCCGCGGCCAACTCTGCCATGGCTTTTGGTACTCCTGTCGCTCGGGCCAAGCTTTCTGGAACTGTGGAGTGCAAAAGTGCCCCATGTTCACCAAGCAGGTGGAATCATCGATAATGAACGACAGCGGCACACGGTTCCGTGGCAACATCACCTCGACAGATGATTCACGCTGATCATCTCGAGCGAGCACTGGGACGACATCCAACCCCGACACCGAACCGGCAAGGGCAGTGGAGGCAGCGCCGCGAATAAAATCTCTTCGCTTCAAATTCATGAGTCACCCAACTGCTAAAACCGCTTTAACGAACAATGCCATGAAAATTAACCAGTTTGATTGTCACTTCAGTCTGATGAATGAAGAAGGAACGACAGCGAGTCAAAAACGTTGAGCAACATGGCTTGTCACTAAGTCATCTCTCAAACCAAGACAGCTCTCAAACCAAGACAGCCCACCAACAGAAATGAATCTGATTCAAGCCATGGACCCGAGGGATTCAGCTTGAGGATGCCCTTGTTTCCAGCCGACAACATTTATCTTTCTGTTGCAAACAGCGATGAAGGAAGCCGTTTATCTGTCTGACCCTTTGATCATGACGGATCAGTTTACAGCGCATTGGCAAGCGAAGTAGAAACCGACCCGTTTTGGATGTCGAATTCGCCCCCGCCAAGGTCTTTACGGGACCCGTGACTGCAGGGACCCGTGACTGCAGGGACCCGTGACTGCAGGGACCCGTGACTATACCGGTCCATTCATTGACGGTGACAACTGTGGGACAACCCTCACACATCTCAAGCGAGAATCTGCGTTGGGCAATCGCTTTCGTGGTTCAAGAAGAGCTACCCTCGATCATTTCCTGATCTTCACTCTGCTCCGACTCGGCTTCGTCCGCAATTGGTGCAGCAGGCCATGGATCAATTTCGCGTCCCTGAGCCGGCTTTGCAATGGCGGGCTGGCTGCCTCTCATCGAAGCAACATAGCTGGAGACCAAGACAATTTCGTTGACTGAAAGACGTCCCTCCCACGCTGGCATTGCCCCCGCATTTGCACCTTTCTGAAGAACTTTCAGGATGTCTCCAATGTCTTTGACGTTCTTGTAACTGTCATCACAGAGATTGGGACCAACAAGACCACCGCCATCTTTCCCGTGACATGAAACACAGTTTGCCTTGAACACTGCCTTGCCAACCTTCAACCAGGATGGCTCATACAAATACTTCACAACATTTTCGCGATCGGCGGTCAGTTCACCCATTTCACCGAACTGCAATTGAAGATTTGCGGCCAAGGCAACCTCATATCGCCCCACCATCGATCGCCCCTCAACACCACAATGATGCCAAAAAAGATACGGAGGCGCGAAGGCAATGGTTGCGATGAAACACCATTTCCACCAACGCGGAATTGGATTCTCTTCAAATTGCAAAGTGTTCTCTTGCCCATCAGCAGCGTTATCTGACTGCACAGAAGGGGTAAACCGTTCGTCTTTTGAATCATTCATCCTCTAAAACCTCCGCCCACCCTATCTTGAAGTGGAACCAATTCGAAATACCATCTGCAACCGTTATCAGCATTTGAAGTCGACACCATCGGAACGATGCCAATTTGGTGAGCCGAGCAAATCGAGCTAACACCACTTCCCATATCCAACATCGAAACACTTCATGATTCGCATGAAAGATCGTTCTGGACGAACCACCATGCTGCTCCCACTATGCCAGTCTCACTGGCGTGCTGCGGATGCCAAAACTGGTTTCGCAACCGCATGGATCTCCGCACCCGCTTCAAAGGTCACCTGTTTCCGGACGTCCTCATTTTTCGTTTCTTCTTTCGTTTCCGGTGGCGCTGTGAGATCTGTGCCCAACCGCTGCAGGTAAGCGATCAAAGCGACTGCCTGTGAGTCGAGTGTCATCACGTCACCCCTTCGAATTGTTCCACCGGCAGAAACAACCTCGGCAGCAACACGCTCGGCTTGATCGCGTGCTAGTTGGGCGTAATCAACATCTTCGGCGTCAGATTCACTTTCCCCCTGGCCATAGGGCACACCAAGCCTCTCCATCACTTTCACTCGCTCGACGATTTTTTCATAGTCAATCGCGGTGTCGAGCAAGTGTGCATAGGATGGCATCACGGAATCCTCGACAAGTTTTGTCGGATCTTCAAGATGGTTCCAATGCCACAAGCTTGTCTGCCGATTGACGCCCTCTCTCGCCAAATCAGGCCCGATCCGACGATTTCCCCATTGAAATGGGTAGTCATAAATAAATTCACCAGGTTGGCTGTAATCGCCATAACGCTTTGTTTCAGCCACCAGAGACCGAACCATCTGAGAGTGGCAGTTGTAGCATCCCTCGGCAACGTAGATTTCACGCCCAGCAAGCTCCAGCGGCGTGTATGGCTTGACCGTCGCAATCTTGGGCACGTTACTGCGTACGAGAAAAACCGGAACGACCTGTATCACACTGGCGACAATGATTGCCAGAAGCATTAAATTCGCAAAACGACTTGGCAATCGTTCCCATCGCTGATGCCAAGCCAATTGCATCCCACGCTCCATACTTCGAGCCGCATCCAGAACGGGCGCATTGTCCAGCCGGGTCGCAATTTCACCGAGTAAGCCAAGGCTGGAACCCGATGAGGCGTCAGAGGAGACCGGGTCAATGCGGTGGACAGGTACTTCATATTGACTCGGACGAGATAACCAAGTCATGACGAAGTTGACCGTCATCGTGATGATCCCAACAACATAGATCAGGCCACCAACGATCCGAAGCCACCACATCATTTTGACCGCGTTGATGGAATCGACAAAATCAGGGTACTTCAAGTTGCCAAGTTCATCCAAGGCTCCCCACATCCAAGCCTCTTGAAAACCTGCGATGTATAAAGGCACCACGGAAAGCAGAAGTCCGATCGTGGCAATCCAAAAATGAAACTTGATTGCTTTTTCACTCCACACGTTGGTTTGAAAGATGCGTGGCATCAACCAATAAATCATTCCAAACGCCAACATTCCGTTCCAACCCATCGCACCGGCGTGGACGTGGGCGATCGTCCAATCCGAGTAATGACTGAGACTGCTGATGCTCTTGATACTTAGCAAGGCCGATTCAAAAGTGGTGATGCCGTAAAAGACAACGGCGACAAGAAAAAACTTCAGCACGCTATCGGACGAAACTTTATCCCAACGACTCCGCAGGGTCATCAAACCGTTGACTAAACCACCCCAAGACGGCATCCACAACATCAAGCCGGTTAACATTCCCAACGACGAGACCCACTCGGGCATCGCGGTGTAATGGATGCGATGAGGACCAGCCCAGGCAAAAAGCAAAGCCAACGACCAAAAATGCAGGATCGCCAGTCGATAGCTATGAATCGGCTGACCCACCGCCTTTGGCAGGAAGTAATACATCAGCCCAAGAAAAGGCATCAGCAATAGAAAGGAAACCGCATTGTATCCATAACACCATTGGATCACGGCATCATGAACACCTGCGAACAATGGATAACTGGTAACCTGATCAATCGGCAAGACAACGTTGCTAACGATGTGCAACACTGCCACCGTCACGATCGTCACGATGTAAAACCAAAGAGAAACGTGAAGACGCTGAGTTCGACGTCGCCGCAACGTCATGAAGAAATTCAAGCCAAAGAAACCAATCCAAACCAAGGCGATCCAGAGGTCAATTGGCCACTCCAGTTCCGCCAATGCTTTTCCCTGGGTCACACCAAATGGCAACGTTACCGCTGCAGCAATCACGATGAATTGCCAACCCCAAAAATGCAATTGGCTCAACAGGCCGCTCCACATTCGCGATTTACAAAGGCGTTGCGTGCTGTAATAGACCGCTGCAAATAACGCATTTCCTACAAACGCAAAGATGGCAGCGTTGGTATGCAGTGGACGTAATCTTCCAAAAGAAAGCACCGGGTCTTCACCGAACATCTTTGGGATCACCAATAGATGGGCGACTGCCAATCCAAGCAGTGTCGCAACCAGACCCCAGAAAAGCGTTGCAACGGCAAACGCCCGAACGATGCCATCGTCGTAAGAAAACGACTCAACCTCGTCAACATTGCCAATCCCTGAAGAGTCCAACGGCTCATCGAAGTCGGTGTCGGTAATCGTGCCTGATACCACCCTGCTGATTCCTTTGATTCAAAGCTATCCGTTCTCAAATATAGATTGCAGGAACCAACGCCTGCTTGAAACACGAGTATAACAGCGATGGACTGAATTGAACCGGGGTGAATACAAAAGCCGGCAATGGTCGTTGCGTGAAAAAGGCTGAGCTTTGAAAAAAACTAAAGCTCAAACCGGCAAAGAATCCACCGGCAAAGAATCCACCGGCTAACCGGTGCAGACGCAAATCATGTCGTGCCTGCAACTGCATCTGGATTCTTCAAAAAAATACGGCACCGCTTCCTCATCAACTCCGTCCCCATCAACCCTGATTGAAACCCGTCAAGTATGAGGCTTATTAACCAATGATCGACCAGGATCAGCTTTGATCAAAGGGTTCCAACTCAACTGTCAACTCGCCGATCAGTTCCAATGGCAGTTCTCTCGGGTGAATCTCACTAGAAATGCGACGTTGGTCCTCGGCGATGGCTCGCGGACACCTGTCAGCCACGTTGCAGGGACATTCTGATCATTTGCGAGCAAGATCGCATCGCCTCCCCAACGGTTAACTTACTCTTACCTCGCTGCCGATCGGTAAACGTAATCGGTACCTCAGCCAGTCGAGATCCCTGCTGAACCAGTTTCAATAAGATCTCCTCAAGAACGGCATAGCCGTTGACTCTCAGATTCTGCAGACCAACTCGCTCCAAAGCGTTAACGCGATAACACCGCATCGAACCGCTGCAATCACTAACCGGAAGCCCCAAAGCGGTGATTGCAAATCGATTAATCAAGCGACTCATCCATTTCCGATGAGTAGGCCAACCAACGATTGCTCCACCAGCAGCGTATCGAGAACCGATCACGACATCAAAATCATCCGTCGCTGTTGCCAGTCGTAATAAACTTGGTAACTGCTTGGGGTCGTGACTAAAATCACCGTCCAGATTGATGAAAAATTCGTACCCGTGGTCGACCGCATGCTGCATCGCCGATCGGATTGCACCACCGAGGCCTTTCTGATTCTTGCGAACGCTCAAAGTGATTTTTTCGTCTTGCCGGGAAAGCTGATTGACCAGTTGTCCGGTTCCATCGGGTGACTGATCATCAACCACCAACACGTCCGCCAATGGTAAAGCGTGACGGATCGCGGTGATCAATTCCACGATATTCTCTGACTCATTCAGAGTGCAAACCGCAACAAGGACACGGTTTGACTTCGACTCATGGTTCCGTTCAACAGAGACGGCGGGGGTACGATCCATCGAAAGGCTAATCATAAAAGGCGAAAACCAAGACAAACCTTGGATTGATTCATTTCAAACTCACCGATCCAACATCAAACGCGAATTCATTCCCAGCGATGGGTGGGTCGATCAATGATCTCTTTTAATAGCAATGCCTGATGCACACCACCGGGTTTCCCAAGCAGTTCGACTAACTCAAGACTGTTCAGAGGATCCGCTTGCTCGCCCCGACTGGCACTTCGGTTGCTCGAATGGCTCCCTACCGCTCTCTCCTGCCTAGGACTTCGGTCGCCCGACAGTGCGCTTGAACTAGCCTCGACACCGATCGATTGCTGACCCTTGGTTGAATTGGAAACACCAATCAGCCCACCCGCGGTTGTCTTTGTCGTTTGCACTATTTCCGCTTCGACAATCCCTGACTCAATGACTTCCGCTTCCATGACATCGTCGACGTCCAGTTGAACCCGTCGCTCGCTGCGTCGATCTGAGTATTGAGACTGCACTTGCTGCTTCGTACGCAGGGCGTCTGCACGAGCTTCGCGGCTCTGGTCTTCGTTCACTTTGTCTTGCCGTCGCCTCGCGGCTCGAAGCAAGAAATCTTCCAAATCACCGGACATCAGTTCTCTTTCTCAAATCTGCTTCCAAAAGGTTTAACATCCTCATCCGTCTTGATTGATCGACACGTCGCAAGACAACCTCCATCAAAATGGAATCCACAACAGCAATCAGCCAGTGCAACAACACTAACGTGATTCAAGCGGCTGCATATTATCTTTGGCGGTCGAAGCGAGCGACTTGCGCATTTCAGTGTCTGCATTGACATTTTGCAGCTTGTAGTAATCCATAATATTTAATTTGCCTGATCGAAAGGCATCCGCCATTGCATGGGGAACAGCTGCCTGGGCCGCCACAACTGACGCCCGACTGTCTTCAATCTTTGCTTGATTTTCCTGCTCTTCAGCGACAGCCGCGGCTCGCTTTCCTTCCGCTCGCGCTCTGGCCACCTGAGTATCCGCTTCAGCTTGGTCAGCCTGTAGCCGCGCACCGATGTTCGCTCCCACATCAATATCAGCAATGTCAATGGACACGATCTCAAACGCTGTCTGCGAATCGAGGCGTTTTGCCAGCACAGCCTTGCTAATCACGTCGGGGTTTTCAAGCACTGCTTTATGATCAGCCGCTGATCCGATCGCACTGACAATCCCTTCTCCGACTCGAGCAATAATTGTCTCCTCCGTTGCTCCACCAATTAGCTGCTGAAGGTTAGCACGAACGGTGACTCTCGCTTTGACTTTCAGCTGGATCCCGTCTTTGGCTACTGCATCAAGCGAAGGCTTTGCTGATCCACGTGGTGGGCAGTCAATCACCTTGGGGTAGACACTCGTTTGCACTGATTCCAAAACATCACGACCCGCTAAATCTATCGCAGTCGCCTCTCGGAAAGTAAGGGAAATCGTCTTGGCTTTCTTTGCCGCGATTAACGCTCGAATCACTTGCTGAACATTCCCGCCGGCCAAAAAATGAGCCTCCAATGCCGCTCCCGTTAAATCAGGATCACTCAATCCGGCCTGAGTTGCCATGATCTTGCTACGTACAATGCTTCGGACGTTGACCTTTCGAAAGGTCATGCCAAGAAGGTCAAAGAAGGAGATATCCGCACGAGTTAGCTGTGACTGAATCCAAAGACCAAAGTAGCGACTGAAGATCAGCAGGCTGATCATGATCACAGCAAAGAAGATCCCCGCCACAACCAAGCCGACCAAGGTGCCATTGCCTAATTCTGCTTCGCGCATGACCTGCGCCAACAAAAGACTGTCCAGCATAAAATTGGCCTCTGAAAGTTTAATCGCTCAAATCAACCGGCGAGCAAAGGGGCTTCGATACATCAATTAAGACCTACTCAGTTTAACACATTGATAGCAGATGCGTCCGTACCCACCGGTCGCTCCACCAGCTAATTCAAACATCTTCGGATTCCCCCCCCGAAAAGCTTCCATTTGCCCTTTTCGGTCAATGGCAAGGAGAAAAGGCGAGCAAGGCCGCCGCAAGACCAAGCTACTTCGCAAGACCAAGCTACTTCGCGAGACTTGGGCGAGAACCCCCTAGCTGTCAAACTGTTCTAGAGAATTCAATGAATGGGCCGGTAAGCAGCAACAAGCTGGACCCATGAAAAAACCGAGCTCGACCAACGAGCTCGGTTTTCATCGTGTTCTCAAACCGGTAGGTACTCTATGCAGCATCCAGCGCTATGCCTTTTCTGATTCCTTATCAGCACCTGCTGGTGTGTTGTCGTCATATTTGGCTTCGGGGATTGACCCTTCATCCTTGACGCCTATCACACTGTGATCGATCGCGAATTCACTGTCCTCACTCTCGCTTTTGGCATCCACCTTTTCATCGGTGACTTGGGCGGCTTCGACAATCATCTCGATCACTTTTCTTTCGATAATCTGATTGCGAAGTGCATCCATCTGGCCCTGTTTTTCGAGACGAGCACGGACCCGGCGTTCGGGTTGATCGCTCTGCTGAGCAATCAAAGCTACCTCTTGGTTGTAATCTTGCTCATCCGCTTCAACATTTTCTTCCTCAGCAATTTTCTCCAGGATGAAATGCTCGCGAAGTGCCGACTCAGTGGATGCTTGAGCGTTTTGTTTGGAGGCATTCACAAATCGTTTGACGGCATCCTCATCAAATCCGCTTCGTCGCAACTCAAGAACCTTTCGCTCCAGCTCTCGCATCGTTTGACGCTTGACCAGAGATTCAGGCAAATCAAATTTGGCATCGCCAGCAAGTGATTGGACCACCGTACTTCGAAGCGACTGTTGCGTTCGGTAGTCGGCCTGACGCACCAAAGAATTATTGACAAAGGTTTTGAGCTCGTCCTCTGACTCAAAATCACCAAGTTCCTCGAGGAAGGACTCGGTCATCTCAGGCATTTCTCGCTTTAGCACCTCAACCACCTTGAAGGTTGCTTCGACCTCTTTTCCTCTGAGGTCCTCGTCGGCGATACCGTCGGCCAGCTTCACTTGGCCGGATCGAGATTCACCTTCCTTGGCACCGGTCATCAAGGAACCAAAGTCGCCGCTAATCGCATCGGCAAAACTTAGTCGTTCCTCGAGAGTGATGCGTTCCTCATCCATTTCCGAGACAGTCTTGCCGTCCAACTTGAATGAAGCGGTCACCAAGAGTGTGTCACCCATTTCAGCGGGTGCATCAGACGCCTCGAGCGTTGCATATTTGGCCAAGACGCGATCAATCGCTCCTTGAACCTCTTTATCACTAATCTCTTCGACTGGCTTGGTGATCTCGAGACCCTTCCAAGTAGGAGTCTCAAACTCTGGACGAACCTCGATCTGAAACTGATATTTAAAATCACCTTCATCCGGGATTTCGATGGAGTTGTAATCAAAGTCGGGTTCACCAATCGCGGAAAACTCCTGCGAATCGGTGACCTGAGATAAGCTGTCCATCAAGAGCGAGCCTTTGACCTGCTCGGTCACTCGATCTTTGAACTGCTTCTCAACTAATTTTCTTGGGGCACGACCACTTCGGAAGCCGGGAACCTGTGCCTCAGGCACCAGTTCGTCATAGGCGTCTTTCAGGTATCGTTGGACCTCTGCTTCGGGGATGGTCACCACCACTTCACGCAAGCATGCTTGTGGACTTTCAACTTTCACTTCAAGTTGAATGGGTGCTTTTTCTTGGGCTTCGGTCTCAGTAGAGGTGGACATCCTTCAACAGACCTCGAATTTCTTTCAGTGCAAGCGTTTGGTAACCTCAGCTTCCGGTTTGGGTCTGGATCTCAGATAAAATGCCAATAATGGCAGATCACCGAGATCTCTCGACGGCGGTTTTGCACATCACACAGTGCCCGCCCAGAGACGCGTTAGGCGGTCTCTCTAGGAAATCTGGGTTTCGGTTAAATCAAGCTCGGTAGTCTATCGTCCAACGCTTCGATTCAGCAAGCGGTAAACCATAAATCCCGTGAATCGGGTTTTCGCGGTGGATCCGATTGGGAACCAAAGATTTGCGTCACAATCAGGCCTTGCCGCAATAACGCCCCGTACATAAACTGGCCATCCAACCAACTCATGCGGCTGTAGCTCAGTTGGCAGAGCATCACGTTGCCAACGTGATTGTCGTGGGTTCGAATCCCATCAGCCGCTCTTTCTGCCTCACTGCCTTTCTCTCTGGCAGCTGCCCATCCTCGATGGGCTCCCGGATTCACTGCAATTGTGGACTCCGAAAGGTGATCGACCAGTCCGCATTTGCCCGAGCTTGGGGCGATCTTCGTCTCCCAGATAGGTCAATCTTTTGGAAGAGATCCATGCGTAGAAACTTCGGGATGCTTGTGCCTCACTGAGGCTGAAAACAGGCCTGAAGTCGCACTTCGATGCAGAAACAAGCTCACACCCCCCTGCAGGTGGTCAGCCAGAGCTCTGAGCCCGATGGCGTGAGAAACCCGTATCGGGCGACCGGATTGAAAATAGCTCCCCTGAAAATCCTCCGTTTCGTCGTTTGGACGCGTTGAACAACGGGTCTCAAGAAAAGAAATCAATGGGTCTCAAGAAAAGAAATCAACGGGTCTCAAGAATAGAAATCAACGGGTCTCAAGAAAAGAAATCAGCGGGTCTCAAGAAAAGAAATCAGCGAGATGAACTCTCTTAGAAGCCAGACACGGAAGAAATGGAGTTCAGGTGGTCAGACCAAGACTTTAATCCGCGAGTTAACATATCGGTTATCATCGAGCTTCTCGATGCACAGCAAATGCGTCTCCGCTAAGCAAACGGTGGCACAGAGATGCCTGCGTTTCCGCGATAAGTTCGGCGATTTGTTCTTGTCTCGGGCGCTAATCTCTCGGTACACCAAAAGCTCGGGATACCGGCACTCGCCAAATTAGCCAGCCCGACTTCCTAATCAAATTCGCACAAAACCTGAAATTGGATAAAAAGTGCCCCACGCCGAGCTTGGTCCCATCGCTGTCCACCTTCCAGAAATGGTGGAAACCAATGAAATGCTTGCTCAGCAATATCCGCGTTGGGACCTTCAGCTGATCGCCGAGAAAACGGGAATCCACCAGCGTCACCTGGCCGCACCCAACGAAACCGCTGCCGACCTTGCCGTTCTTGCAGCGGAAAAATTAATCGCGGAAAACCAAATCAATCGTAACGAAATCGACTTTGTTCTTTTTTGTACTCAGACGCCAGATTACCCGCTTCCAACGACCAGTTGCTTGATTCAAGACCGACTTGGACTCAGCACGCGTTGCGGCGCTCTGGACTTCAATCTTGGCTGCAGTGGCTTTGTCTACGGTCTGGCTTTGGTTGATGGCCTGATCCAAAGTGGAGCCGCAAAAAAAGTTCTGCTGCTCACCGCAGAGACCTACAGCAAATACATTGACCCGGAAGACCGAAGCTTGCGAACAATTTTCGGCGATGGAGCTGCCGCAACCTACTTGACCGCATCCGACCATCAATCCTTATGGGGATTCCAGTTTGGTAGCGACGGAAGTGGTGGTGATATGCTGCTGGTTGGCGATGGAGGCGGACGACCGGAACAGGATGCGATCAAACCTCGGCATCGCAAACGGTGGAAGAGTCGACTTTATATGGATGGCCCGAGCCTAATCAATTTCACCGTTGAAGCCATTCCGCACCTCGTGGACGAGATTCTGGAAACCAACGGACTGAGCGACTCGGAAATCGATCTATACCTCTTCCATCAAGCAACCTGGAAAATGCTTGATCAATTACGGAATCGCATGGACGTTTCCGAAGATCGTTTGCCGATTGAACTCTCGGATATCGGGAACACCGTCTCCTGCACCCTCCCGATTCTTATCGATAGAATGAGGCAAAAGGGTCGTCTGGACAACGAGACGACCAACATGTTGGTCGGTTTCGGTGTTGGACTCTCTTGGGCGGGCTGCTTATGGCGCGACGCCTACAGTCTTCGCCAATCCTAAGTGAATGCCGGGTCGCTGCTGCGGCTGGTGGGTCGCTGCTGCGGCTGGGTTTTCTGAAGGGTGCAATCAGGCCAAATTCGCATACCGCATGCAAACGGGATCGCGCCTCGGTTGAACCGTCACCCGAAAATTCACAGCGATTCTTCTCATAACCCATCGACCAGTCGTTATCATTTCTGCGTGAGAGAAATCAGCTGCTCTATCGCACTGCACTTCATTCAACCGATTGCGTCCCACTGAGACCCCACCATGAAGCAAAATCTCACCGGCCGATTACTCATCGCATCGCCTTACCTGTCCGATGGCCACTTCATGCGATCTGTGATCTTCATCATTCGGCATGACGACGAGGGTGCTTTTGGCTTGACGGTCAATCGTCCTACAGAGCAACGATTCAGGGAATTTGTGGAGCCGGCAAGTGATCCCTCCAAGGATCGTGAGGACGACTATGTCTTCTTGGGTGGACCGGTATCAAGCCCCGTCCTCGCCCTGCATGACCTGGCAGGCATCGGTGAACCATGTGGCATTCTGATCGAAAACTCAGATGACCAGCCATCAACATCAGGTGAATCCGCGATTCAAGGAGTCAAACATACCGTCCATGATTTCCCCGCTGACCCCTGGGGATCGATGTCGATCGATCTTGGAAATCCACCAGCGTGGATTACCGGTGACGATGATCATCTCAGGATTCTTCTAAGACGAACCGATGCCAATGTTCGATACATTAAGGACTACAGCGGCTGGGGGCCGGGGCAACTCGATGAGGAATTAAGAGTTGGTGGATGGCTTGTTGGTGACGCTAATTCCGAGATTCTTTTCGGTGACCCCCAAGAATCGTGGGAAACGGCAGTTAAGCAATGTGGACACAAAGTACTTCATGACCTCGCTCCGGGCGTCGAGATAGTTGATCCCAACTTAAACTAAGCCATCAACTAACGCCCAAAGCAATAACCCTCACATCTACCGACTCGCATCATGATTTCAATTCACATGAGATACCCATGCGACGCTTTGTAATTGGTGACATCCATGGATGCGCCAAAGCACTGCGCACCGTTATCGAGACTATCCAACCGACAAAGAATGATGAGTTGGTATTCCTTGGTGACTATGTCGACCGAGGGCCAAACAGTCGGGACGTTGTGCAGCAGATTCTCGACTTGCGAGAACACTGCCAAGTGATTCCTCTTCGAGGCAATCATGAAATCATGCTACTGGGCGTCGCCTTGGGGGGGCTGAACGATCAAGTTTGGCTTGAAAATGGCGGCATCTCAACTGTCAGTAGTTACGGAGGATCGCTTTCAAAAATTCCGCCCAAGCACATGGATTTCTTCCAAACCCTTCAATCACACTACGAGACAAGCGACGCAATTTTTGTGCACGCGGGATATGACCCTGACAAAGAGATCCACGAACAGGATCAAGCCCTCACCTATTGGCAGCACCTACCAATGATTCTGCCATCGCCACACAAGAGTGGTAAACGAGTTTTTGTGGGACACACACCTCAACCTGATGGAAACCTACTCGATGGCGGCCATCTTGTTTGCTTGGACACATACTGTTTTGGTGGTGGCTTTTTAACCGCATACGAGACCTTTTCCTGCAAGGCTATCCAGGCGGATCGACATGGCCACCTTCGTCGCGCCCCGTTACAACACCTGGCTACCAACCTTCAACAGTTCGTCAAACGCTTTTTACCTCGAAAACATCGTGATTGACCATCGGCATCTCCTCTTCACAGTCAATTTTAGACCCTCTGTTTCATGTCTCTGTTTCTTGTCCCTGTTTCTTGTCTCTGCTGATGACCGTCAGTCGACACCACCAACCAATTTGAAGTCGCTACTTCAATAATGAAACAATCAAAACGCATGCAACCACCCTCGCAAGAAATCGCCAAGTGGTGCCAATGACATGCAAAATGCAGTGATCGCACAGAGACTGACCGGTGCACCAACGCGTTTGCTTATCTTTGCCGAGATCAAAATCTTTGTTCGGCAACTCGTGGCAAAACTCAGTTGACGATCACATTTTGTTAACAGTGACTTGCCAATCATTTCATTCTGCAGTTTTGCGATGGGTCACAAACGTTGACTTGTGTGACCCAATACGCCCTTTGAACGTGTGACCGTCAACGTGAACTCGATAAGTGGAGACACGATCAGGCAAATCAAATTCAATCACGGCAAGTCCATTTCCGTCTGTTTGAAGGGCGGGGTGCCAATAGATGGTTTCCTGAAAGTCACGCCCGCGAACCTCCGAAGTCACTTGTCGCTGGTGAGCGTATTGCCGAATTGGAAACTGCAATTCACGGACTAACTTTTCTGCCGCAGCCTCGGCAGTCATTCCTCTTAGAGAGAGTAATTCCATTCGTTGCTGCTCAGTGATTTGAATACTGTTGGTCACTTCCTTGTTCGACTGCATGATGGCAACTCGTTGAACCAACCAGGCCACTTTCTCCTCCGTCAACCAATCAACCCATTTTGAATCATCCATGGTGATCGGGTGACGAGATTTCCTTGCCTGACCCATCATCGGTGCTGGTATCTGCGTTGGCTGCATCCTTTGCACCTGCATCCCGCCCTCGGCCTTGTCCGCTGACATGAGAGCGTCCGGCACCGCGATCTCGCTTGCCCCGAGGTCCCTATCAGCCAGAACATTATCAGCTTCCAAAGAAGACTCTTCGCTAACGTCTGACTGAGTGGACGCATTCGGGTTCGCTCCACAGCCCAGCACAAGAAAACAGGGGATGACCGCCAGTAACCCGGCTACCGCTGCGAGGGATCGCTTCCTTCGTTGCCATGAAAAAATAACCAACCAAACCAGGCTCATTATCGTCGCGACATACTGCAAGCCGATCCTCGCTTTGTTTGTGGATACTTCCAGCTTTTGCCGGTAACGTATCCAATGAGAAACCAAAACGCGTGAATTATCTGCATTGATTTCTGTGCTAACCTCAGCCCCGTCCAACTCCAATAGTCGGACCAAGGCCGCTCGAAATTCATTGGTGCTGGGGGCCTCGTCCCAAGTAGCAAATCGGCGCCAGCCCTGAGTTCCTAAAAGAAGATCCAAAGCTTGCTCTGAAGCCACGTCACCATCGATGTAGAAATCAGCATTCTCAAGATCCGATGGGTGCTGAATTTCACTCAACAGCAAGAACTGGGTTTCAAGAGCTGGACGCTTCTGGCGTTGTAAACTCAAGGCGGCCTCATCAACGACCGAGATTCCGAGAATCGCGGGTAAAGGTTGCTTTTGTTCATCTGAAATCCGAAATTCAAGCCGGACATGCTGACCGGTCATGTACGAACTGATCGAGTCATCCACCCCCAACAATTGAATATCAAGACGATTCATCGGACGACGATATACAAGTCGCTCAGCAATCGGGCGAGGTATTTCCGAACGGACATCAAGCAATGTCAAACGAACCACGCCACCGACCTCTTTCCCCAGCGGAATCGAGAAGGAATTCAAACCCTCATCAAGGTTCAAGATTCGCTGATCAACCAGATTCCCACGACAGCTGATTCTCGCCATCAAATCCCGTTTGGCCGAAACGCTGACTTGAAACTCAATGTCCGACCCAGTCTCGAATACACCACCACCGGTATCAAGTACCGGAAGGTCCCGCCGACACTTCGGTAATGTGAAGGACTGCACCGATCCATTTTCCGATTCAACCTGCAGCTGGTATTCATCACCCAATTCTGGTTCAAGCACAAATCGCCCTAAACCGTCTCTTGTCGTTCGCACCTCCGTGATCACATCACGACTCTGATTCAACACGACTCCAAAAAGGCTCGCCGGCTGACCTAATTGATCTTTCACTGAAAAATAAACTCGGTTTCGCATTCCCTCGGCTAAGTCACCACCCTCGGGATAAAATTCAATCTCCAACCCACCTGACTGAATCGGCACATCGAACAGCTGACTCTCGCTCACACCACTTTGAAGAATCTCGACCTGCAATTGAACCGAAGCAGCCGGGTCTGTTTGTGGCAGGAGCAATTCGATCTCAGCGGTGCCGTCCTTTGCCACAGGAAATGGCACTGGCTCTTGAAGAACACCATTAATCAAGAAACCGGCAAGCAATTCATCTGATTCGATTGATTGATTGGCAACCAAGTTTTCAATCTTCACAGAGGCCTTGACTAAATCACCATGATGAAAACTCTCGCGACTGAAAACCAATTGCTTGGCAAGCTGAGGCACGAGGTAGGCACGAAGCTGCAACCTGACGGATTCCTCCGGAAACATTCCATCAAGACTTCGCACTCTCAGCCAATAGTCACCCGGATCAGCATCCACTGGCAAATGGAAAACGCCCTGCCCAACTCCGGCCTGGGTGACGCCCCGCAGACGATCTGAATTCGAGGCACTTTTCTGGTCGCCAACTAGTTCATACTCAATCGGAAAACCCGATGCCGGTGCCAAGGATTGCCGATTGAGCGTCACCGATCGAAAATAAACAGATTCACCCGGTCGATAAACGGGACGATCGGTTGTCAGATAAGTGATGCACCTTGTGCGTGGAATTGAAAACGAAATCGAAGATGACTTGATCGTTTCGTCATTGGGAACCGCTGTGACACGAAGCGTCGCGTCAGGCGGAATCACCAGCTTCTCTGGAAATAAGATGTCCGCGATTCCTCGCTGATCCGAACGCGTGGAACCCGAAAAAAGAACACGATCTGATGCCAAAATACTGAACGTAAGGTTTGCGGGAACCACTGGCACGCTGCCGCTCAGGATTGACTCACTCACCATGCTAGTGGTGAATCGATACCCACGCGCGTCCTGTTTCAAAGCATCTCTTAATGGAGTGGCCTTCAAAGTCATGGCCGCCACAGGAGGCTCAGGCAAACTTTGCAAGTATCCGATTCCTACCATCCCAAAACCCAATAGAGCCGCCAATGCGGACCAAACCGAAGCCCAAAAAACCGGACGATATCGTGCCGTTGGTTGACGGGAAGGTCGTTGCTGCACCACCACTTGCGGCGGTCTTGCCGTCGAGACAACGCGATCGCCCAACACCTCCTCAGGCGCTACCTCCTCAGGCGCAGGTGCTGACGTTTCCGGTTTCATCTCCAAAGATGGCAGGGGAGTGTTCTCAATTCTTGCGACATCACGAATCTTTCCAACTAATTGCTGGATTTGCTGCCATTGCTCGGCGACCGACACATCGCTTTCGATTCTCGAATGTAATGCATCGGCTTGGGCAGAGTCCAACAACCCATAATGAAGCTCCATGAGCTCTTGTCGAAGCTTTTCTTGATCTTCACCATTCATGAAGTTTCTCCCACTGACTCGCGCAACTGTCGGATCGCTGATCGCATTCTGGTTTTCACAGTACCCAACGGGATAGAGGTCGCCTCCGCAATCGCTTCGTAGGTTAAGTCACCATTTTGGCGAAGTAAAAAGACCTCCTGCTCCTCCGGCCGCAAACACATCACGGCATCCTGTAGCCTACGCAATTGCTCGTCATGCATCAGAGCACTCTCCGGGGAAATCGAATGAGAAACCACTGGAATCTGATCAGGCAAAGTTTGTCTTTTTCGATTCCACGCTGACTTTCGATGATCACGTCCTGCGTTAACGGCAATCCTGAAGATCCACGCACGCAGATTCGAAATTTCAGTCAACCGTTCCCGATGCCGCCAACATTTCAAAAACGCTTCTTGCAAGACATCTCTTGCATCATCCAGATTACCAACGATGTAGTACAAGGTTCCAATCAGCTCCTGATGCGCATCCTCAAACGCGGCTGCCAGGATTTCCCGGGCAACTTGGTCGTCATTCGAAGGATCGTTCTCTGGCTTTCCGCTCATGGCCCTGCAAATAAGACGAAACACAAATGCAAAACGTTTTCTCGACTTCGTATTTTTTTACTTCTTCGACATCGATTGGCTGATCACCCGTAAATTGATCCCAAACCAATCCAAAAGCCTCTCATTAGCAACCACTCGGCAGAAACGGCAAACTCCCTTTGTCAGATCGCTTCCTATCCCCGTCACAAACCAATCGCGAACACAAGGATGCGTCACGAATGAGCAAGCCCAAGTTAACGCACCGAGCGTAACCAGGCGCCAGATAAAACAGCCTTCGCGAAAGAACTCAAAGTTTCCTTTTCCCTCAAATGCGCGTCCACTAGCCAAACTCCACTCTCTGGAGTGAAAGGGCCCGCGTCCACCAGAAAATTCAACCCGGGACGTATTACAGGTGCAACGGAGTACCTGAGAGTCACTTCCGAACGCAACGTCCCGTTTTGGCTTTCGGCGAATAACACATTGGCATCCCCCCCAAAAAAAACCTCGTTCTGAGCAATGCCTGAGCACGCTTAGAACGAGGTTCTTGGACCGAAGCGATGAAGCCAACGACTTAGAACTCTAGCTGAAGATCGTTATCCCCGAGGATGCTCGAAAGGGCTTCATCTGAGGCATCTGAATTGGTGTTACCACCCTCATTGGACTCTGCGAACCAGTCTGCCACATCACCTGCTGGTGAGTTGTCAATCTCGATTTGCCCGGCGAAGAGTCTATCCACAGAGGATTCAGCTGAAGTGTCAACTGAATCAAAGTTACGGACAGGGAAGCCCAAAGTTGAGGCCGATACCATGCTCGAGGTCACAGCAAACGAAGCAATCTGCTCACCGCCCGCATTATTATTGGCTTCAAGAGCGTTGATGACTTCCAAAGCATCGCTGGCTGAAACGCTTCCGTTTCCGTTGACGTCAAGATAATCAGGAGGTGCTGAACCAATTTCGTTAACCGGTATGGATGTCTCGCTGCCGGTTAGACGTCGGGTCAGGAAGTTAATCACTCGCAACGCATCGATTGCCGAGACACGGCCGTCCGCATTGACGTCCGCTTCAAGGATTGGGTTCTGGTAACTCGATGATGTCAACGAGATCGTGACTGTCACGAAACCGCTGAAGCGAACGCCATCGGTGATGCGGTAACTAAATTCGTCAGTATCTCCGACATCTCCGATGTTATTGGTGTAGACAAAAATGCCACTTGGGTTCATCGCAAGATCGCCCAGAGTTGGATAGACGATTGAGTTGAGATCAACCGTGATATTATCTCCGTCAGCATCAAAGTCATTGGCAAGCACACCAAATTGTGGATCTTGTACTTGAAGAACCGACCCCAGTGCGACGGAGTAGGAATCCGGCTCGGCAATCGGGTCATCTTCAACCGGTGTGACGTTGAGAGTGAAGGTATCACTCACCGAACTCGATCCATCCGATGCGATGATGGTAATATCCACCGAACCGTTGGCATCGTCCTGCAGAACGATTTGCATCACACCATTCGGGAAGGTGATGGATTGAACGAGTGAATTTGACGCGATCTGGTACGTATAATTGAGAGTGTCGCCATCAGGATCACTGAAGATATCTGACATTTGAACGCTGATACCGACCGTGTCTTCCGGAACCGTGATCTGAACAATTGGATTATCAAGTTGTGGGCTATCAGGTGTGTCGGTGACCGTCACCTGAATTGCCTGTGAGGTCGCGTTCACATTGCCCGGATCCGCGGTGTCCGATGCGGTCACGGTCAATTCGACTGGGTCCGGGACGCCGCCATAAGATGGCAGAACAATCTGCAGTGTGCTTGTTCCGGCAAGCACCGACGCGTCAACGGCAACCGTGTCGGCCGACGTCACGGCAAAAGTCATTGCCTCGAGATCCGGCTCGGTGAACCAATCGTTCAAATCGTAAGTCAATGTTTGCGGAACGGCCTTGCTTTCAATAAAGCTCAAATCATCTGTCAAGGGTTGGTAACCAAGTACCCCATCCTGACCAATGAATACCGGTGGATCATTAACTGGAATCACCGTGACGACAACGGTGCCGTCTGCGAATGACGTCGGATTACCGGTTTCGGCAATCCGATAGGTGAATTGATCTTCGCCGCTGAACTGATTTGCTGGTGTGTAGATCAAATCATCACCATCACGTTCAATGGTTCCACCTTGAGCCGATACCGCCTCAAACGAAACGAACTCAACGCTCTGGCCGGTCTCATTACCAGGTCCCGCAGTATCATTCGACAAGAGATTGGAGATTGCAATCGTGACAGCAACATTCTCCGTGGTTGAGACATTATCCTCGCCCGGTCGCGGTGGATCATTGACGGCCGTCAATGTGATCTCAACGGTTCCGATATCTAGCGACTCCAGCGCAGTTTGCCCTGCAGCAGGTGAATCAATCACCGTGTACGAGAACTCATCATCCCCGAAGTAATCGGCCGGTGGTGTGTACTCCATACTTCTTCCATCTGCGGCAATCGTGAGCGTGCCGCCCTGAACGGTCTTCAACGCACCTTGCACGGAGAAGGCAGTGGAAAATAGCAGAGCCTGATCCGATTCGTTCGCAGGACCCGACTGATAGAACGGATCAATCAAATCGGTGGCTTCGAAGGTTGTCAGCGCGTCCTCATCGAGATCACCAGTCTCATAAACAACCGGAGGTGCGATTGCTGTCGGAGCGTCATTATCAGGATTGACCGTGACCGTTACCGTCAAAGCAGTCGGACTAACCAATTGTGTTTCAGGCGCTGACGGATGGACGTCGGTGACTCTTGCGGTAAATGAGAAGGTCCCGAAGTAATTTGTTTCTGGCACATAGAGAAAGGTTCCGTCATCATTGATGGTGACCGTTCCAGCATTCTCACCGAAGGAGTCTGTGACTGGCTTGGGAAGAAGATCACCCGCGAAAATCGCAACGTCATCTAAATCCGGGTCAGAGATACCATTGAGGAGTCCCAACGCGACGTCCGATACATCCAAGTCTTGATCCTCGGTCACCGAGTAGCTTAACGAACTCTGTGCCTCAGAAATCGTGGGAGGAAGCCCTGGAAGAATCTCAATCGCGTAATCCTCCACTTCGCCACTCAACGCCAAGCCTTGAGGTGAAAGCCCACCTTCCTGAGAGATTCGGAAACGAGCGTAGGTGGTGACCGCCGTTGGTGGAATAGGTGCCGTCTCCGGAACAACAATTCCGAAGGTTCGTGTGCTGACTCCACCAGTGTCCGAGAAGACGTTTGAAACGACTCCCCGCAATTCCTCAGGTAGCAGATCGTTCCGCAGTGCAATGAAAGATGCTGTGTTGGGTTGCGGGATGATTTGCTCACCCGGATCATCCCAGTCACCATCGGCATTGAAATCAATCCAAGCTTCCAATACCCCGCCGCCGGTCACACTCACATCAATCGGTAATGCGACACCGCGATTGAGCACGCCATACGGATTCTCTTCGCTTTCAAAGATCACTCCGTCTTCATCATCGGCACCAACAATAACTTTAGCTTCAGTCGCTGAGACCGATTCAACCGACACGCTTGCCGGACGAAGGGGACTCTCAATGATTGCAAGTCGGATTGCTTCGGCAATCGAATCCGCAGAGGTGGCGTCGGTGGGCCGGATCGCGTAATTGTCTTCATCGAATGCGCCCAAGTTGCTGGTTGCGACATCGAATTCAAGCGTCTCTTGCACCGTACCCAGATCGATCGTGATCGTATCCCCGTCTCGTGTCGTTGGATCCACTGCGGAGGTGTCAATTTCAATGACGGCGCCGCCGTCTATGGTGGTAGTGAACAAAGTTCCGCTGCTGGTAATTCCAATGGCCAAGTCATCACCCTTGGCCGAAACACCCGGCAATCCGTCTGGATTTGCATCCACCTTGGTTCCCAGCATCAACGTTCCACCCAGAACATGGCGAGGACCATTGTTTGCGGCAGTCGTTGGGTACCGTCCCGCGACACCATAGAGTGGATCGGGTGCATCTCCATAATCGAAAGATGCAGTCGGCATCAGGATGCTGAACTGCGTTGTGAGATCCGATCGGTTCGGTCTCAGCAAGTTACCCGCCTCATCCTTCACACCTGGCAGGAAGAAGTTCTCGACATAACCATCCAGATCAGCCACGCCCCCAAAGAATTCGGCATTGGCGACAAAGAAGCTGCTTCCACCACGGTCATCAGCAGTGATCGGAGTCACCGCTGGTTCACCGTCCACATTCACCGAATTGATCGCACTGATCATGGCGAACTTCATTTCAGTCGTACCAAAGGACGGTGAGTACTGAATCGGAGTTGCTCCGCCGGGGACACCCGAGAGTTCCAGCGTGGGTGCTGCGGAAATGTCAACAATCGTTCCTGGGATATCATTCAATGTGACGCCGCCAGTGGGCAATCCTGAAATTGGATCCAGGACAACCACCGCATCCAAGGTTAAACCACCAAGGGTGTTGTTAATGGATGCTGCGAGACTGGTTGCAACATCAGCTGGTGTGCTACCGGGTTGGAATGGAACTGCAACATTACCGGCTGCAACACCACCACCACCGGAGGCAGTCTCAAATTCATAGCGGACGGTAGTCGCACCCTGAGTGATCTCAAGAATTTCACCATCACGAACAATATCTCGCCGCAAAGTTGCTCCACTTAACCCAGAAGCCGGAGTGATTACACCGGTGGGATCAAAAATCCCATTGATGTTCACCCGATCCTCCGAAACTCGACCGAGGGACACACGCCCGACGGCCTGGGCCGTTGCTGTGATGCCCGTTCCAGCAGAATTAATGGCGGCAGTAAGATTAACAACGATCACGTCCACGGTGTCGAATGAGTTGTAGAGAACCGGTATCGAACCTGGGTAGGTTGGGGCTGTTCCCGCAAGGTTGAACTCAAAGACCACATCGTTATCAAGATCATCTTTCAGAACCAGAACACTGCCATCAACGATTCCACCACCACCGACAAGCGGCAAGGCAAGGATTAACGGACCGTTAATCGCAACTGTTGACGGTCCAGTTACCGACGGTGATCCGGTCACCGACATGGAGTAACCATCAACGTCAAGACCAAGACCTTCTTGGCCGCCGACGGCCAACAACCCTCCGTTGATCACCGTAATTTCATCTTGGTTCAATCCGGCCACCGATGTGAGCGACTGCATCGCATTGGCAATCAACGCGGACAACTCATCAGCAGTGGTTAATCGAGTGACGTCAACTGAGAAGTTGTCAGTGGCAACACCATCATCAATCGTTCCGCCGGAACCATCTTCCTCGTCGGTACGATTGATCTCCAGAATGACCGGATCACTATCATCTGAGGGAGAGATTGTAATTGTGTCGCCATCGAGCGGAGGTCGACTAAGACCCACCACTTCCAAACGACCGGACGACACAATGGCATCGCCGCTCTCGGGCAGCCCCAGGAAGACCGTACGACCATCTCCTTCAACCGTCGCCTCGATCCCAAGTCCCGATGCGAGAATCGAGTCTCGGATCGCCGCAGCCACTTCCTCTGCGGTCGTGCTGAATTGGACATCGACCAATCGGTTTTGCGCGGTTCCAACTCCGTCTCCGAGCGTGTCAAATTCGAAACTGATAGGCGAGCCGCTGCCGTTATCAAGTCGGAAAGAATCTCCGTCCGAGATTCCACCGGGACCCACGCCGGACTGCGGAACCTGCAGCCCAAGCGTTCTTGAAAGTTGCTGCAACCCACTCAAGGCGGTAATGGCTGTCGCGCCGGGTTCGCCACCGATGACGACTCGACCACCGAGTACTCGAACATCGATATCAAGTGATTCGTCATCAATCTTCGTCTGGATCGCTTCCTCCATGCTCACCGCAATCTCGTTGAGGAAAACTTGCAGATCAACTTCATCAGCGGGTGTTGCCTGAGTTGGTAGCGGAATCGCTACTGTTCCCGGCAGCGTGGAACCACCAGGTGCGTTAAATTCAAAAATGACCGGGATGTTGATACCATCGTTCAACTGGAACAGGTCACCGTCACTGATGCCTCCAATGTCGGTTCCCGCGCGAGGAACAACCAACGTGATTGGCTCAGGGACAAAGAGGGAGTAGCCGGACTCGAATTCAAAGACGATTTCTCCGCCCTGGCTATCAACAATGGTCAGCTGATCACCATCGGTAACCTCACTCGCTGCTGGTGCAACCAAAACATCACGATCTTGATTGTTAATCTCGATGCGATACGAACGATCGTTTTGCCATACCCCTGTTAGAGGCGTCAAAGTGATCAGCTTGCGAGTCTCATCGTAATAGAAGGTGTAGTCCACACCTTCCGCGAGCAGGCGATCGTTTTCCAATAAGGTCACGTTGGATCCAGCAGGACGCAAGCCTTCAATCACCGGAACAACCACCGTGGAATCATCTAGTCCAATCCCCGTGAATGGATCCGATGAATCACCATTGTCACGCAGTTGAATACGGAAATCCCGATACACGCCGTCAGCGAGGTTGATCACACTGATCGTTGGGTCCAAGTCAATGCCAGCGGCATCGTTATCACGTGGCATCTCAGCTATCGCGATCGGGCCGACAAAGTCCGCCAATTCAACCGAACCACGATCCTTGAAGACTGATGCGCCTATTCCTCCCAACGAGGCAAAGTCAGGATGGTCCGCCCGCAGAACGCCAGAAACATCAGAGGTCGGCGCCAGAACATTGGTGACTCCAAGTCCCACCGCTTCACGAACTGTGACATAGCCATCTCGCTCAATCAACGAATTAACGGACGAATCAATGATGACCGAACCATACGCTGGCTGAAAGTTGTTTGCTTCGGGATGCTGCAGCGACAGATCACTTGGCAGTAACGTTAGATTGAAATCATCGTTGCCACCATTGACATTCGATGTCCCATCAAAAAACCCGGTCAAACTGAAATGATTGACACCAAGGGTGTCTTGAGCAGCAGTGTTGTCCGCCCGTGACGCAAGGTAGACATCCTGGAAAATGTTTCCAACCACAATGACTTCAGACGGTTTCGGATGACTCAATGAGGATCCGAAGCTTTCCAATCCAAGAAGCCCATTGGTTCGTTCAACCGCAACGGCCTCGTGAAGATTCATGAAGACGTTATTGAGAATCGTTGGGCTGGATCCACCAGCGATCATGATACCCGTTTCGTTGAGCAGTTGATCAGCATCCTCACCAGCGACCGGATCAAGCGTCAGGCCAGCAGCGATCGCGGCTTCACTAAGCTCGATTCTCGCGACATTCTCAATGAAAGCATAAAGTTCCGTCGTTCCATTGCCTCCGCCGGATTTGTTGTGTCCAAAACCAACCAATGCGCCGGTATCTGGATGCGACGTATTGTTGTCGATGGGAATGCCAATTTGCTCAAAGAAGAACCAAGGCATTTCATCCCCGATTCTCGTTTGACCAGAAGCACCACCAAGGGCGGTTGCTTTCCCTGCCCGAACAGCACCCGGAATCCTTGACTCAGGGAAATTACTCAGGTCGTAGTTCGGTAGAACTGGCAAACCGAATCCAATCACGCCAAAGGCCAGTTCGATGCCTCTCATCAGATCATGGACTTCACCACTCCCAATCGGAACATTCACCACTCCGCCGCTCACGCTAGCAGCAGCTCCACCATTGAATCGGAATGTCACCTGATTGGTTCCGTTACCCTGAGGGAAAGCGGCAGGGATATCCTCAATGGTCGTTACCGTGAACGTCGTGCCGACGAGACCTTGAACTCCAGCCTGATCACGATCACTGTTCCCAGTTCCATTCTCTGCAGTGTCGCCATCAAAACTCATGACGAAAGATCGGGGAGCATACGATCGCAGTGAAAGGTTGTAGCTTCCCGTTCCACCAAATCCAGGCTGTCGGTTGGAAAGGGTGCGACCGGAGTACGAATTATTACCCTCGGAACTGACACCGACAAAATAGACACCTGACTTGGGTGCAACAAAGTCAATGTAGGGATCCTCACCAACTCCGGTTTCGCCATTTCCAGTCAAGACTGGCGGCCCAACATCGCTGCTGCTGACCGTCCTTGTAACACCATCGGTATCAACAAAGGATTGGACCGTCCCGCTGGCATCAAAAATCTGCATCGCAGTGTTAGGTGCACCCGCGCCGGCTGTGTCGATATCCGAGATTAATCGATCACCGACCTCCAAGTAGACGCGATAAAGGTCAACATCGGTTGTCGGAGATTGAAGGCCGCCGTTGTCACCCAACACAGCTGTCACCGAGTAGTCATCACGATGACTGCCGCTGATTCGAGTGTCCACCGCGTCGATAAACAGATCATTTGGCTCTGCCGCTGAACCCTCGGTGAACGAGCGAGTCCCATCATCTCCATAGATGGTGTTGTTCACCACGCGAGCGAATGGCTGCGGTGCCTCAGCAACCGGGGCCTGATAACTCAAAATGTTGGCAGTAACACCAGGAATTCCGCCCTGAACGCTCGGATAAATCCCCGAAGCCCCTTGAATGTACAAAGCGGGGCTGACAATTGCGGGCCCAACGGGAGCTCCATCACTGTCCAAAGATCCTGCCGTGTAGATCGGTGCGGTGAGTGATGGACCGACCTCAACTTCAACCAATTCAACCAAACCATTGGTCATCAAGATGCTGCCCTGAATCGACTCGCGGATGGCATGCACCATCTCCAATTCGGAATACTCAAGGAGCCGACCAAAATAACTAACCGGCGGGGTGTCGTCATTGTGTCGATAGTAGACCGGAACGTGACCATCACGCACCCCGTCACCGCCACCGGTCGCAGCACCACTTCCTTCTGCACCCTCACCAATTTCTTCAAACTCAAAGATGACCCGGGTACCGGCAGCATCAATGACAAAGGTGGTCCCGTCCGAGACAGTGTCCCCGGTACCAACCTCAATCACCCAAGGTGCCGTTTGGCCATCCACTTTGATACCGGCATACTCCGCCTGATCAATGGTGTTGCTCTCGATCACGATACCGGGAGTCAGTCCACCGAGTACCGAATCGTTCAATTCCGGCAAATTAATGACGCCGCCGGGATGTGCATTGGCGACCTGAGGAGAAAAGTACAGATCAAACACATCGGCAAGGAATGGCAAATCCTGATAGGGAGATGTATCTCGTGAACCAGGTTCCGACCAAATACCAATTCCCCGGACATCGCTGATTTGATTGTGTTCAACCAGCACGACACCCTGATTTCGCTCGAAGTTGGTGTCACCAAAACCATCATAGAAAATCACCGGCATAAGCAGATGACCCTCGGAATCCTGGTTCAGGGGATTCGAACCTAAGGTCGATTCCTCAAAACTGCCAAGACGCACGCCAGATAGCGCGAGCCGATCACCGGTTGCCTGGCCACCACCAAGCTCGCTTCCGTCTAGTCCACCGGCAGTGGTTGCCTCAACAGCAATGACCGATTGACCGTTGATGGAATCCCGAATTTGGCTAGCCAGTTCGGCAGTCGTTGTCACAGCGGTCATGTCCACCCGGATATGACCGAAGCCAATCGACGAATTATTGTCAAATTCAAATACCTGAGTGGAAACACCATCGCTCAGCAGGAACGTATCACCGTCACTGACCAAAACTGGATCAGGAACCACCATTGTCGTTGCTTGAGTCAAACGATCGTTCGTATCAAAATTATCATCAACGGTAACGTTGAAAACACTTCCACTGGCGAACTCAGTTGCTTTCCGAATCTCAAGTTGATACTCACCGTTGTAAGGTGGCTTCGGATCGTTGAATGGATCAATATCGACAAAGCTAGTTCCTTTGACCGCTCGGAAAATCTGCTCACCACGCTCTGCGAAACCGACGATCACATCATCAATTCCAAGCCCAGAGCCAGTGATTCCAATCCCGTTGGTGTAGACCACACTCAACTGCAAATTGGTGTGTCCAGCGAACGCACTTAAGTCAATCCGTTCTTGTTGCCACGATGAATTATCCAACGAGAGGTAAGTGGCAAGTTCAACCGGATCCAATCCATTGTCCAGATTCTCCTGACTTTGCAGAGTGATGCTCGCCGAGTCATCGATTCCCAGTTCCAGCAAGCGGTTGTAATAGAGATGCGGTTGATCCGCCGCAACATAGTTGGACAAATCAAACGAATTCACGGCAGTGAGAATGGACTCTTGTCCCAAGGGAATCAACGCCGTGTTCGCACCGGCCGTCAGTGTGGCGGTGAAATCCACAAGCGCGTTGATTGCATCAATCACGTCCTGGTAAGTGGCTCCATTGTCTGTTCCAACGAAAACTTGCAACGTTCCGGTAGCGAAGTTGTCGTGGATGACTTGAAGGTCAGGAGAACCCGGGACCTCCAAGATATCAAATCGGAAACTGGTTCCCGCAGTGTTCTCGATGGTCAAACTGTGGCCACTGGTCACGTTGTTGTAATTTGCAATGGTCCCCACTTTCTCTGACACTGCGACCAATGCTGGTAAACGCGAGAACGGGTTAGTGTTCACTAGCGATGCATTGAACTCTGGAAGGTCATCGATGATCGCGACCAGCGTGCCGTATCGGTTAAGTGATCCCGGCTGTGCAAGGGGGTTGTAAACGATCGTCAAAGTTCGCAAGAACGGGTTGAAGTCTACCGCTGGTGGGACGTCGTCGGTTTCTGAATCATCAAAGACAACGGTGTAGTCCGACAATCCCGGCGCGGCTGAGGTGATTTCAATGGTGGCGTCGGCCGGCCCAAAGAATCCGACATTCGAGACGAAAACGGTCGCCGATTCACCCGCATAGCTGATCGAGAAGTAGCCGCTTTCCAAACCAGCAGGGAAAAGTACGGTTCCGGAAGCGGGATCAACGAGGTTGGCCGTGAACCCTGCCGCACCATTGATCGCACCGACTACCGCATTGTAATCCGCATTGGTCGCCGTCGCGGCCAGTGAATTGTAAGTGACCGTCAGGACACCACCAGCTAGATTCGCGGTCGGCGGGAGATCCAAAGCTGCATCAGCGTCAGCGATATCGAGATACCGAATCTCAGTGGATGCTGGCGGATGAGTGATCGATATCTCGTCATTACCACTTGTAAACAAAGAGGTAAGTCCCTGCTCGTAGGTCACGCTTGAATCCGAGACCTTACTTCGATCAAACTCAAGGAAATCCTCGGCGTTACCAACATCGGCTGTGGTAATGGTTGCCGCCTTGGTGTCAAGCGAAAGTCTCATGACGTAATCACCCGACGACCCGTCGCTGGCAACTGTGATCTCCGATTCGGGTGGTGTATTACCCTGAACGTAGTTCACAACCGAGTCTTGACCCATTACCGCAATCAGATAAGCACCGCCGAACAAAGGCAATGTTGCGAACGGATCATTCACCGACAAGCTGCCGAGCATCCCATCCTCAACCATCCCTGAGCCGCCAATGCCACCATTGCCAGTGACGAACACCGCGTTTTGCGGGCCACCGAAGGCATCGAGACTAAAGACATGAACCTTCGTATCAATCGAAGCTCCAAGATCAAAGCCTCCATCAATGTCGATCGTCAGTGATCCGCCACCATCGGGGATGGAGACCTGAAAGAAATCAGCGGCATCCGCATCACTCAAACTTCCATTGACTGACAGATGCGGTATGGCCGTTGATGTATTCTCAGCACCACCGAGAAGGGTTGCAACCGTACCGATCGTGTCGGTCTCCACCAAGGACCAGGCTTGTGGGTCAAGATTGGTTGGTGGATCGATGTTCGTATCGTCCGGGTCGTACTCGTTGGCTGGGTCCGCCGGGGGAGTAATAGGCGGGGTCGGCGTCGGCGCAACGTGGGCAAACACCGTGTCGGTGCCGACACCAGATGGATTCGGCGCGGTCGTTGTCAAGAAGCCTGCTGGCTTACCGTGACCGAAAATAGAGTCGAAACCTATTCCAAACGCAGTGGTGGGATCATTGACTGTGGAGGCTGGATCCAATCGATCAAACAAATCACTAACAGTCACCGCATCAACATCCGTGGTGCTCGCTTCATCCTCGAAACGGTCCTCAACCAGTCTCGTGATCGAATTGATTGGCTCCCTCACGACGTTGCCAAGGTTCAAACTCGATGGCTGTCGATCACTCTCGGTGATCGCAACGTAGTAGGTACCAAAACCACCAAGGCTCGCGAGAGCAACGGGGCCGACAAACGGGTCGTTCGTCGTTAAGGAACCTCGAACCAGTTTCTCAAGTTCGCTATTTTCACCCAACGCACTGGGTAAATCATCGAGCACATTGGAGGCAGAACCGAAGAAGATCAGTGAGGGTGCATCGTTGGAGAGTTCTCCGGCTAACGGCGCACCGTCCGCGTCATAGAAAATCGAGATATTGGTGTCATAACGGTCGTAGCCATCTGCGAAATCAACGTCGAACACCGCCGATTGCACACCGTCGACTTCGAATTGGTAAAAGTCAACATCATCGGCATTGTAGGCGAACGGATCATTCAAGAAACTCGGTGGGTTTCCGATCGTTCCACCAATACCGATCACGCCTTGGTTATTACTGCTGAGATTACCCACAAACTGCGCACCGCTGCCAAGGGCGCCACCAACTGGTGTGTTGTTGTAGGCTTGGAAACCACCGGTCACAAAGTCGGGAGCAAACTCGGCCTGCACCGCAACTTCATTCTCCTGAGCTTCGCCAAGAAGCGGCGAATTCGACATCAAACCTTGTGCATGGATTCCATGATTGGCGTAACGAATGTTCGCGTATCGGACCAAGCTACCAGGGAATGCCTGTTCCTCGGTCAGGCGAACCTGCATTCGGTAATGACCACCCGTTACACCGCCGGCTGAATCATCTGGATTCAGCGATGCACTTCGAACGCGAACAAAGTAAACACTTCGGGCGCTCGGGTCGGTGGAATTACCGGGAAGGGAAAAATGAATCCCCGCGTCTCTCGGGTTATATGATCCGAAATCGGAATACAAACCAAAGTCATTTCGATCTGTATAAAACTCGGGATCAACTTGCAGTGAACGAGTTACACCATCATCGAGCGAGTTATCGAAAATGGAAACCTGGGTCGGATTGGTGGCCGCAGTCTCATCAAAACTATTGTCACTACGAGCAAGCACGACACCATCTGCATCCAAAACCTCAATCACGGTATCAAGAGTGAAGCTCGTTGAATCAATATCGACCCAAACTGGCGTTCCGGGTGAAGCAGTGAAACTGTAGGCATCCACGTCCGTGGTGCCGCCAAGGTATCCCTGAACTTCGAAACCTGCACGTCGAGCATGATCAGCAGTGACGACTTCCTTGGCCAGTTCACCAAGATACTGCGCGTTATCAACCGATGCGTTTAACCCAGGAGGCACTTCGGTGAGCAATTCAAGTTCGGGAAGCACTAAAATATTGTTGTCGTTGCTGAATTGATCCAGCAAGATGCCTCGCCAATCATTGGGCATTGGCCGACTGGAAACACCATCTCCATCGTGGTCAGTGAACGAGGATCCGCTCGGTGACATTCCCGCACCAACCGAATCGTCATGAATGCTGGTCAAGACGACCGGAGCACCTGGCAAGCCAATCACATGAACGGCCCCACCAATGCGATTCGTGTTACCAATTTGCCCGGATGCGGTAAGACCCGTTCCCTCGTGGGCGCTGTTGGGACTTCCAGAACCGGTGAACTTCACCACCAAACTTTCATCCGGTCGACTCATCAATCGTAAGCCACCACTGCTGTGGAAATTACCCACTTCAATGTTGTCGAAGATCAGATGGGCGATGTCGGTATCATCAAACACCGTTGCAGTCGAAATCAGACCACTACGAACCTCTAAACCCGATAACTGGGAATTGCTGTCGTTTTGGCCGGGACCCTCAAAGACGATGTTGTCATATCGGTTGTAGCGGATCAGCGGACCATAGTTGTCATCAAGACCACTCAATCGATCGATTTCACCGGTCGAGCGTCCGGGATCAACGCGATGATCGGCTCCCATCGATTCGATGTCGATGTTGATGATCGTTCCACGGTTATCATAGAACGTGTTACCAACAACGACCGGCTGGGATCCACGAACCATGATGGTTGAGATCGCATCTCGAGCGGCGAACCCGCCGTTGAGAGACAACAAGCCAAATCGGCCAGCAGGACCCGCACCATCTTGCCCGGTATCATTGGTTTCAAAACGTGAATGAGTGATTCGGCCTTCGGCCTGCACGAGTTCAACCGGCGCGAAGCCTCGAGCCAAACCGCCACGCAACAGGCTAATTCCACCGGCATTGGCAAGCACGACATGGTCAAGGCTAAGTGTCGAATTGGGGCTGGCGTAGATTCCCGACCAGTCACCCCGACTGGCTGCCGTATCGCTGCCATCATTATTGGTGTCAAACGTTCCTCCGACACCAAAACGATCGTCAAGCGAACTGGTGAACACGATCGGATTGTTGAGATTGGCCTCAGCGAGCATCTGCGTTCCATGCTGCAGTTCAATCCGCGAGCCACGCAATTTGACAATCAGCCCAGCATCCATCACCAGCGAGGCATCAAGGCGTCCTCGGATCCCCTGATGGGTTGGATCAAGGAATGCAGCCTCCTGAGACCCGTCATCGATAAAGCTGATCGAGCCGGCATCAAGCGACGCCACAAGAAAGAAATCACCCGCTGCATCGGCGCGATACAGTCTTCGAGACACGTAATCCTCTAAGCTGCCAACAGTCGGCAACGCCGTAAACTCTACACTCGCTCCGTTGGTGAATGTGGCGGGAATGGTCGTCGAGAACGGAAGCGATGCAATTGATTCAAATCCATCAGCATCGACGAACGTGAGCTTGTATTCGTAGGTGTCTCCACCGACCAGCGAGCCGGAGGACAATGGCTGCCAAGTCACATTCTGCCATGATGGAATCACACCATCCTCAATGGAACCACCCGGAGCCCCGACGACGGTCAGGTTCTCGGCAACATAGTGAACAATGTCTGTGTCGTCGAACCTAGCGGCTACCGTAAACTCTTTCGGTGGATCAACTGGGGTGGTCGTCACGCGGATGAACAACCCGTTGATGCTGTTCTCAACAAGCAGGTTGCTGTGGATCTCTGGACCTATTCGATCATAATCCGCGGTGAAAACTCCGCCCTGTTGATATTGAGGTGCTTGAAAACTTGTTTCCTCAAAACTATTGGGCGCCGCACTGATTGCTGAATCGGCGCTGAAGGTGATCTGATTGAAGGTCACCGTTGGTCTCATGTCGACAATCTGAACCGGGTTGACCAACTGCTGCACCGAATCAATCAGTACATTGCTGCCACCGCCGTAACGAATCTCTGCATGATTGACCGTTTGCATGAAGATACCGTCATCTTCACGGTCGCGACGACCTTCCGCACGGTCAATATCGCGACGGAAAACAATACCACCCCAATTACCCGGAGACGCGTCAGCGCTAATGCCCGATGATGCCGTGTCAACCAAACGGTCACGAGTACTCGTGAAAATCACGCTGCCATCGGAATAGCCCACCGTGCTGACCTGATCGTCTTCGCCAAGTAGAGTGGTCTCAATGGGTTGCCCGCTCAAACTCAAGTTGATCAGCCGGGGAGTTCCAAGGATCTGCAGAGCGCCGTTACTGCGATCCACTTGAACCGTACTGCTACCGACATTGATGTATGAATTACGAAGTTTGAAGACCGCACCAGCATCAATCATGGTGGTGACGCCACTGGGCACGTTCATTGCCCGCCCGTCGGTCAAAGCTGAACCACCCGTTTCGGCAGTTCCGATCTGATAGCTCAAGTTGTCAGATTCAGTTGTCAGATCGTTGTCAAGACCACCGTTGCCAACGATACGAACAATGTCTCCGTACGCGGAGGACCCAAACGCGTTGGCCACCGCGGAGTTGCTGACGTTATTAAATGGACGCTCTAAAGTACCCTCAGCAAATGGGCCCGCAATTTTATCCACAAAGATCGTTCGCCCGATTACTTCCATCCCAGCGAAGTCTGCCGAAAGATCAACACTGCGTTCACCGGAAAATACCAGAACAGGAATTCCGGAGGTGTTATCAACCTCCACCGTAACGTCCGTATTAACGGTCTGAATATTGATCTGATCCCTGAGCGCCTCGGCCAACTGCAGCGGTGTGTCGACGAGGGAGTAGACAACTTCGATGCTGCCTGGTGCGCCATTTCCGGCGGCGGTGACAAATTCGTAATCTCGAACCACACTGCTGCCGCTGGTGATGGTCATGACCTGACCTTCGGTCACCCGTTGACCATCACCTTGAACCAAAACCTTTCGCTCAAGTGATCGTGTTTGGAACCAGAAATTGTGGACACCTCCGGGTACCCCATCACCATCACCATCAATCGTTGTGCCAGGAACACCTTCACGAACACCGTCCTGATCACGAATCACATCAAGTTCATCCACCTGTGGCTCAAACTTCAAATGAAGCTCGTACTCACCTTGTGTCCGGCCACCGTTGCCAGTGCCTGGAATGGTTGGGTCGTACTGATCGTTACCACTCGCAGCAACACCTAAGTAGTAAACGCCCTCGCCCAAAGAAGCGATGATTCGTGAATCTTCGCCAAAATAATTATCATTGCGATGAACCTTCTCAATCCCACCACCGGATAACAACAACGGCGAAAACGTCGGCAGGTCAGCCTCACCAATGTCAGTGTTCGCGTCGCCAACAATCACGGAGGCACGGAAAATGGAACTAGCAAACGGATGGTTGTTGATCGCGTCGACCAAGTCACCCAGAAAAACCTCTGCGATGTTGGGTCCAAGCCTTGGAAGATCGATCAAAATACCATTGGCAGACGGATTGCCTAATCGGTCCGAGGACTGCAGGACGCGAATGCCTGTGTCACCTGCAAGGCGATCCGACTGAACAAAGGAAATGGATGAATTATTACCCAATCGCCCCGGCATCAATGATGAAATGCTCAACGCCATATCCGACCCCAGACCAAGATCGGTCACGATGCCGGCAGAGACCTCTTCAAACAATGTCAACTCGGTGTCCAGCAGACTCGAGTCAGCAAGTCGCTCGGAAAACGTTTCGGCGGTCAGAGTGCCAACTTGTGTTGGATCGTCCAGATCGACGACAAACTGATAAAGGTCAATATCAACGCTGTCAGTTCGATGCAGGTACTGACCATGCAAAACATCGTAGTTGTTGGGGAAAACAGGCTCCAAATCCGACAAGCTTTCGATCGAAGCATTGAGGTAACCGGCGCTCAAACCCATGATCGTCGGCGTTGCATCTCCGGCAGACGTCAAGTCACCAGCATCCGAAGTGGAAAGCAAGTCAGCGGCCGGTTCGAGGCCGAGAAGCAGACCGATTCCGGCGACTGATTTACGCGTGAAATCCTCACCATAATCAAGATTGAAATCCGTGGACTTATCAAACACCAACGCCGCATCGGTGTAGCCAAGATTGTTCGGATCAGCCGGGATTCGCAAAGTGGCGTTGAGAGACAAGTTGAAAGCAGATGTCAAATTGGTGTCCGGACCGAGATCCTCCAACTTTGAATCATCACCAACAGCGAAGGTGATCCCGTCGGATTCTGTCTCGCGGAATTGAACGCCAATGTTTGCTGACCAAAGACCCAACGCCTCGCGAATCCTTGTCTTCTCCACTTCGGTGATTTGATTGAGGTAATTAACCCCATCAACGGTGGCAAAGATACCTTGAAAATTATACGCAACGTCCGTCACACCAGCTGCGTCGTCGGCACCAAAATCTGGATTGATGTGAGTAAATCGTTCGTCACCGCCTGGATCAAAATCGGAACCACGAGGCTGAATCACAACCGTTTGAGGGTCAATGCTCTCGCTCAGCAGGAGACTCGTTAGCTGACCACCCTGTCCAAAGACACCCACTTGGAATGCCTCTCCAAGGGTGTCACCCACTGCGGAAAGGGTGATAGCAGGTGAATCGATCAAGCGGGATGGCAAGTCAGTGATCGCCAGATCTGCAGTATTTTGCGGGGTTGCCAGAAGATCGATTTCAGTAACGAGACCGTTCACTGGGTCAGCGATGTAATCAACAAGATCTTGAATCGTGGGTGAAGCCCCACCAAAGTCGAAAACCACCTCACCACGTGGCCCGACGCCCAGGGTGTGAGACAATCCACCCCCAAGACCGTTAACGAAACTGATTTGGCGACCCGTCGATCCCTCCCCAATTCCCGATTGTTCCACAAAACGCAGCTGCAGCCCTTCGACACCAAAGTCAACAACTGCTGAAGCCTCGACTTCGGTTTGCAGTGGAGGCAAGATCACATCAACTCGATCATCAACTGCGGTTCCGATACGCAATCGGAAGGTCCCGCCCTCGATGGAAACGCCCGAATTTCCGTCGACGTCCTGTCCAAGCTCATTCAGATCTTGAGCAAAGATTAAGCGTGCCGTGTTGGTCGCCGAATCATAGATCACCTCGTCAGGGTGGTAGAGCGCATCGTCGCTGTTTCGAACCGTCTCCTGCGTCAACAACAACTGGTAGAACCTAGGATGCTCAGCCGAACGGATCGTTGGATTTCCAGAATCGTCATTCTCAACAAACAACGGATCTTCATTGAAATAAACAACGATCTCATCGCGATTCTGCCGCAAGGTGCCATCAGACTGCCGAATCACGGGTTGTGGAACGACCGCCTCAATCAAGGCACCCAACTTCAAATTGAATCTTGTCGTGTCGACACGCTGGCCGATAACACTCGGTTGCAATAACTCATTAAAGTTGTTTCTCAGGCCAACAATCCCTTTGGACGGATCGTCGTAACCGAACACCTCCACCTTGTATTGATCGTCGGGCAATGCTTCACCGAAGCGAACCACCACCTCGTTGTTCGCACTGTCCGCCAGCGACACCAACGCGGGAACAATCTGCACATCATCGGGTGTGCCGAGTTCACCATCGTCACCGGCCCTCGATATCCTGACCGCGTCGAAGGTACCGGGATCAATATTTTGATCCTGATCAAAACGAAGCGTCAGCGTGCGAGGAGCAGTTTCAACCGTTGAACCCTCTGTGATCAACTCGCCAACATTTGGCTGGATCCCGATGAGTTGTGGGCCAGCTAATAGCTGCCGTGGTTCGAGAGTTTCCAATAGATTTCTTCGACGCTGATTGCGGCTCAATTTGCGCCCGAGCGGGCGAGCCTTGCTGCTGCGTGTTTCATCGGTTTGAGAGGAAACCGTCGAAGTATATTTTCGCTGACGCGAGGTCATAGACCGAACCTTCCAGGCGATGTGCTAACCGCTGATGCATCAACGGTGAACACAGTTAGGTGGTGGTAGTAGGAAAACAGCCAACGGGTTTGGTTTGCGTTTAAAAACGCCAATGGCAGTACCTAACGAATCTCTCCCGCAACACCCCGAGACGAATGGGAAGGTGCGGAGACACTCGCTGAGTATAGTTCGGGCCTGAAAACCCGCAAACATTTGCCGCTGTTGCTTATCCTGACTTGAACAGTATCGATGAGTGTAGACGAATGAATCAGGTCAAAATGAACCGACTCACTCGACGTAAATACCAACGGTCTGCCATCAAACAGCCCGCCGACGCCCGACCTTCCGTGCTCGGACCGAGATCTTCAGACGGCTAAGAGTGCCAGAAAGTTCCAACGATGGCACCCACATACCCACCTCGATACCCAGGGGATCCTCGAAATGGGCGCATTCCGCCCAACAAAACTCGGTGTGAAAACGGTTGGACAGGGCAAATATTGCTGACATTCCCGATTTTGCCTATGCCAACCTGCCCGGTTTCTGCCGATGAGGGCAAACTGGTAGCCGCAAGACCCACCTTAGCCGGACTTTCCGGTCCACAATTCAGCCCGAAAGCGACCAAAAACCACCCATGTGAGCTATTTTAGGGCAGTCCTTACCCGGATTTGGTTCAAGACGAGTCGCTGATCAAGACGAGTCGCTGGAAAAGAAAATTAAAATCTCCCCCCCCCGAAAGCGGCAAAGAGAAGGAAGTGATTCCTTTTTTTTCAAATCGAAGCCGAGGCGAAACGGAATTGTCCGAGCCGGACGATCCATCTTGAGTTCACAGCTTGCAAGTGAGGAGACCCATCAAAAGTCGTCCTCGTCCTCGTCCTCGTCAGGATTCAACGGGTCACGGTCGGGATGCAGCGGGTCATCAGCATCGAAAAAGAGATCCGCTAGACCCAACGGAACCGCCTCACCACCCAGAGAACGCTTTTTTCGATTAGCAAGCTTTTGAAGATCCGTCGCCTCTTCACCGAGACAACGCTCCAAGGCCTCCTGCCATGCCACATCACGACTCAGAGGATGTGAGGTGTTCTGCTGCAAACGCTTGATCGCAAATCGAAGCAAGTTGATTCCATCGCGCGGAGAAAAGTCCAAATTCAACTGATGAGAGGTCTGGAGAAATTCAACCGTCATTGCCAGCATTTCCGCCTCGGCAAATGGGAGGTGATACTGCAGGATCGCCATCTCATCTTGCTTGCTGGGAAAACCAACCTTCAGGGTCGGCTGAAGTCGGCTGAGGATGTAGTCAGGAATTTCAAAGGTCGATTCATCCTCGTTCATCGTGACAGCAGCTCGAAACTCAGTCGAAGCCGGAATCTGAATACCCGCCACAATGGATTCGACCATTCGACGACCGTCAAAGAGAGGGGCTAAAGAAGCCCAAGACTTCTCGTTCATCCGATTGCCCTCGTCAAGCAGGCAAATCCCTCCACAAAGCATTGCCGAAACCAGAGGCGAAGCATGATAGGCAATCCTGCCGCTCTCGCCGAGAACCGGAGTGACAAGCAGATCTTCTGGTCGCGTGTCGGCGGTGCACTGATAAATGTAAAGAGGAAGCCCCTGTTCTTGGGCAGCCGCAATGGCGAGCTGCGTCTTCCCCATCCCGGGTGAACCCACCAATCGAGGCGTGAGCGGTAAATCCTTTTCGTCCACGGTAATCCAGCAGGCCAACAACTGCATCAAGATTTCGCTTTGACCAATCCATTGGCCCGAACCAACGAAAGGCTGCGACAACTTCAAACGAACCCCGTCAATCTCAATCGACCCATCGCTGTCATCACCTAGATGATTCGTCGCATCTGCCGATTTTGAATCGTCACGCATTGGTTGGACCGATCGATGAAGAGCATGAGAAGCGAGTCAGCCACAAAGATCAACTTGTGTCACGGTTCGGAATCAGGGCCACTGATCCGACAAGTTGCATGGGACCCGAATTAAACCACAGTCGGATCCGGTCAACCATCGTGCGACGTTACTTTCCCTCCTAAAGGCCGAAAAATGAACAGCGGCAATTGGAATTCCTGCGAGCGAGAACGGATCACCCCGTTGCTGCCGGATCAATGAAGCCTAAAAACTCTTCCATCAATCCCAACAGTCACTGATTTTCAAGCAATGCGGATCAACACAGATCACCTCGATTTTGCTCCGGCCACAGATTTTGCGCCGGCCACAGATTTTGCTCCGGCCACAGATTTTGCTCCGGCCACAATGGAAGGATCTCCACCAAATGATGGAGATCCACTCTGCCTCACAACGGTGCCGTATCGACCGCTTGAAATGACCGTGATTACAACCGCAATGTAAAAGTCATGAAGAAACCAACGATGGGGACGCCATCGTTTGCCAGCAGGAACCTGCATCGATTCAGTCTGCGGGTAAAGTGAAAGCGAAACCAAATCAATCCAACCTGACTGATCCCCATCAATGGCTGAACCACTTGAACCTCCTCGCTGACCCTCTCAATGCACCCCTTGGTTGATCCAATCCTTGGTTGAAGGATTCTTTTTTTGAGCACAGCGTGTCACGATTCGTCTCGATGCGGCATTGCCCGATTCCGCATTGCCCGATGCCGCATTGCCCTGATCACGAGCGATCCTCGTTGTTCACTGGCGTCCTCAGGCCCGCATCCAACGGCTCGCTCATTTGAGGGTGCCCACCATCGACATCCATTTGAATGGTGAGGTGCCTTCGCCATAATTGGTCATTCGAATTCGGGTAATCACTTCGATAGTGAACGCCCCGCGATTCGGTTCTCGCTAACGCAGTATCGACCATGCAGGACGCCAGCAGCAGCATGTTCTGCAACTCCCAGCCTTGAATTGAATCGAATTGATAAGGCATCACATAGGCGGCAAAAGAGCGAATTGAATCAAGGGCTTCTTGCAGCCCCTCAGCACGTCGCTCCACACCTGCGAGTCGCCCCATCAGGCTTTTTAAAGAAACTCGAACATCGGCCACATCGAACGATTCGTTGGGTTGTTGAACTGGATGCTGCAGTGGCAACGCGACCATCTTGTGTGATTCTTCGGCGGCTGCCCGTGATGCCGATTCACCGGCATGCGTTCCATAGACCAACCCTTCCAGAAGGCTGTTACTGGCTAGGCGATTTGCGCCATGCAAACCACTGCTGGTGACCTCACCGGCCGCCCACAGACCGGGCAACGAAGTGCGACCTTGGCGATCCACTGCCACACCGCCAATCATGTAATGGGCTCCAGGCCGAACGGGAATCCGGTCGTTCGCGAGATCCAAACCAAATTTTGCGCACGCCTTGGCGATGCCGGGAAATCGTTGGTGAACATGGCCAGAATCGAGATGCGTCAAATCAAGGTAAACATTGGAATGCTTGGTTTGCTCCATCTGGCGAATGATCGACTGACTCACAACATCCCTCGGAGCCAGCTCGCCGCGTTCATCATAAGCCGGCATGAATCGATCACCTTGGCAATCCACCAAATGGGCGCCCTCTCCACGTAACGCCTCAGTGATTAACGATCGCGATGATCCTGCGATGTAGAGAACCGTCGGGTGAAATTGCATAAATTCCATGTCACGCAATTGAACCCCGGCGCGATACGCCAAAGCCTGCCCATCACCCGTCGCGACGAGAGGATTCGTCGACTCACGAAAAACTTGACCGGTTCCACCAGTACAAAGAATCGTTTCTTTAGCCCACACAATGACCGGCCGTCGGCCCTTCTGAACGATCAAAGCCCCCCGACAGCGACCTTCATGGGAAAGTAAATCCACCGTGAAAGCATTCTCCCAAATATCAATATTGGGCTGCTCTCGAGTTCGACTGATGATCGCTCGCATCACCTCTTGCCCAGTCGCGTCTCCTCGAGCATGAACAATTCTCTCCCGACTGTGCCCACCTTCGCGCCCAAGGGACAGCGAGCCTTCACTCTGATCGAATTGCGTCCCCCAACTGACAAGCTCTTCGATCCTTCGTGGCCCCTCCCGAATCACCATGTTCACAATCTCTGGATCGCAGAGATTACCGCCCGCCCCGAGCGTGTCGTCCACATGAGATTCAAAACAATCCTCTGGATCGAGAACCCCCGCAATGCCGCCTTGGGCGTAAGTGCTGTTGGATTCAGCAAGTCGATCCTTGGTGACAATTAAAACTGTCTGGTTGGAGGAAACCGCATTGGCGGCCCGCAACCCTGCCAAACCCCCACCAACAATCAAAATGTCGGTGAAACGGTGCAACGCCCTTCGAGATTCGAAAGGCATGAGGTATCGGGGGGTCATCATCGATTTCATTCTAAGCTGTGGAAACAAAAATTGAAAATAATCGGTCCGCAAATCTTCTTCACCCTACTGCCGGATCAAGTCAAATCGAGGTCACCATCATCCAATCCTCGATTCACCTCGGACCAACTCACGCACCAAACAGCCGAGCACTCTGCATACAAAAATCAGGCATGCTCCTCATTGCCCTGCAAACTTCAAGTCGACGAATCTTCAAGACGTCTCAATCAGACTCTAAACCTCAAACTTCAAACTCTGGACTTCAAACTCTGGACTTCAAAATAATGGCCAACACAAAGTAACGCTTCCTCACTCAGTCACGGCCCAAACTCACCAGCAGCTCTGGACTCACCAGCAGCACTGGATTGACCAACAACACTGGATTGACCCTTGCGTCAACAACCAACAGCGGATCTGGGATGTCTTGATTTGGCTCTCGTTCCAATTCCCCCGCCGCTGCTCCTCCATGCCTTTTGAGCCTGAATCCTCCAAGTCCTATCCGAACCTGGTCATTTCATTCGAGAGGCTCTCACCGACGGATCGAACAAAACAGGCAAATCGTTGTTCGGTTATGAGGATACTGAGATTTTTCCTGTTAGGACTTTTTCCGCGGGCACTTCCCCTCAAGTGGATTCATTTGCTCTGTGAAGAGACGGTTTGACACCCAATTGCCATCATGACGCTGCAGAAAAGCGAGGTTTGTTACGGGACCGGATCTCGACACCCCTCCGTTATAGCGGATAGTCTTTGGGTTGATGAGGACAACGCCCAACAGGAAACCAACGCATCAGCGGAAGTTTTTTTCGTCATTTTATCTTTTGGATCAGGACAATCTTTCCATGGAACAGCGAAGCCATCCGGACAACGATAGCGAGATGGATCCGCAGTTAACCACCATCCAACCCGGCGGCGGCGTGGTCATGTCGATGGAATTGGCTTGGGGAAAAATTCGCAGGTTCTACCTCGCGACGTTTTTCCCGGGCTATGTGAAGCGGATGGCAGAAACACGACAAGGAAAACGTGGATCGTTACCCTTTGAACCAATTGATCCACGAGATCTAAAATTTTATCGAAATCAAAACACTTACTGGTGGGCGGACTCGGACGATCCATTCACCTGGCGTGATCGCCTGCCCTTTGTTCGCGCCGGACTCGCTGAGCTTTTCGTCATGGGTGGCGGGTTCTCTCTGCTCGCAGTCGCCGGCGCATGGGCTTGGCCACCGCTGGCCCTGCCACCGATTGTGCTTGTTGGACTGATTGCTTGGTTTTTCCGGGACCCCAATCGGGACATACCGACAGAACTTGGGACCGTGGTATCGCCCGCGGACGGGAAATTGGTGCAGATTGAAAAGATTGAGGATCCTGAACTGGGACCTTGCATTCAATTTGGCATTTTCCTCTCCATTTTCAATGTCCACGCAAATCGCGCTTCCTTGCCCGGACGCGTCGTCGCAGTTCGCTATCGCCCGGGCAAGTTCCTCAATGCACTGCGTCCAGAGTCAGCAAGAGAAAATGAAAATCTTGATATCGTCTTGGTTGACCAGGACGATATCCGAACCGATCACGCCGCACGTAAGTTTCGCATCCGTCAAATCACCGGACAGTTCGCCCGTCGAATTGTTTGCTGGGTTCGACCCGGTGACGTTTTGAATCGCGGTGAAATGTATGGGATGATCAAACTCGGGTCGCGAACGGAATTGATCCTTCCCGAAGAGGATTCACTTGAAATCATCGCCAAAATCGGTGACAAAATCAGCGCCGGCAGCACCACGCTCGCGCGTTACCGGTCCGTGGTTCAAAATACCAAAGCCATCGTCAACGCCCCAGAAAGCAACGACCCAGAAAGCAACGACGAATCATGACCTCGGCACCATCGATTCTTGGGAGCCACCCAGATCGATTGTTCCGTCCCGACGACGCCAAACCAGACATTGCACTGACCGCTAGATTCCACTCCTCAACGTGAACCCGCAACATAACCCTCCATTCGACGTCCTGCCAGAAAATCGTCCATGAGCGAACTCAAGCGCGAGTTACACCCGACTCCTAAATCGGCAGATGCCACGGTTACCGATTCTCTTGAACAAAAAGAGTCGGCAACCGGTGATACTGACGTGCTTTCCAATGACCACCCCGGTCGTCCTCGTGAACCCAAACGGCGACGTCGGCTAACGCTGGCAGTCTTGCCAACCATGCTGACCCTCGGCAACGGTGTCTGCGGTTTAGCTGCCATCGCCATTGCGATGAGTGACAACCCTGAATGGACCAATGAAACCCAACTGCTCATCGCCGGCACCCTAATCTTTGGTGGAATGCTTTTTGATGCGTTAGACGGTTCCGCCGCTCGAATGACGGGTCAGGAAAGTCAGTTTGGAGCAGAACTGGACAGTCTTTGTGATGCGATCACGTTCGGTACCGCACCGGCTGTGATCGTTTGGCAATACTCGTACGGGATGGCGATGCCACAAAAACTGAGCTGGGGCATCGGTGTACTCTTCACCCTTTGTGTTCTCATTCGCCTGGCGCGCTTCAATGTCGAAACCGATGAGGATGATAGTCATGATGGATTTGATGGATTACCAAGCCCCGCCGCCGCGGGCACCCTCGCCTCCTTTGCGATCGCCATGCCAGAATTAGCTGGTTATGCAAGCGACTCCAGCTACCCCGAGTCGGTGCAATGGACCGCACAGCGTCTGCTTGATGGATCGCAATTCTTCATGGCAGGACTGACACTTGTCTTGGCCTACCTGATGGTTTCCCGGTTTCAGTATAAACATGTTTTTCAACAACTCGTACAAGGTCGCCGAGCACCCCATCAAATCGGACAAGCCCTCTTTGTTCTGATCGGAGCCTCGGTACTTCACTGGCTAGCCCTCCCGGTGGTGTTCTGCTACTACGCATTCGCTCCACCCCTTCAAAGTCTCCTTCAAAGAAAACCGTAGCAAACTCAGTTGCATGGTCGTCATCAACCCTCCATCGCAAATGACGCACACGCGGATCGCGTTGGTGGCGAGCAACCACCAATTCAGAACGGCTGGTTCCAAGCCATCCGCCGCCGCGGAAAACCACCGACATGGCATCAACCGGCCGTCGAGAAACGATCCGCCGATCGCCTCGTGGGCAACGTGACGATCGGGCGGGAAGCGGCGCCGATCGAGATTTCGGTCCCGATACATTTCGGGGGAGGATGGCGTTGAACCGACAAGAAGCAAAAATCTTCTCTTTGAACCGTGAACCGTGATTCGCAACTCCGTGAATTGCGAAGCCGGGACTTTGAAATCCGGTACTTTGAAATCCGGTACTTTGAAATCCGGGACATCAAAGCCAGCGTCGAAAATCAAACGGGTGCCAGCAACTTGATTGCCTCGTTCAACGTTGGACTAGGTCGCATTGCCCGATCCACCTTGACCGGATCAGGCTGATAATAGCCTCCAATGTCAACGGCGGAACCTTGAGCAGCATTGAGCTCATCTAAAATGGCTGCTCTTTGCTCTTCGAGCACCTTCGCGATTGGCTCAAACCGTTGCTTCAAATCCATGTCTTGATCTTGGGCGACGAGCGACTGAGCCCAGTAGAGCGACAAGTAAAAATGGCTACCACGATTATCAATTTCATTCACTCGACGACTCGGTGACCTGTCTTCACTCAAGATGGTTCCAATTGCCTCATCGAGTGATGAGGCGATAACCGCAATCTGCGAGTTACCTGTCTTCCCAGCAAGATCTTCAAGCGAGACCCCCAAAGCCAGGAATTCACCCAGCGAGTCCCAACGCAAGTGCCCTTCCTCCACGAACTGCTGAACATGCTTTGGCGCGGATCCACCCGCACCCGTTTCAAACAAACCACCGCCGGCCAACAGCGGAACAATCGACAACATCTTGGCACTCGTACCCAGTTCTAAAATGGGAAATAAGTCGGTCAGGTAATCACGCAAGACATTACCAGTCACGGCGATGGTATCTTGACCGTCTTTTGCACGTTGGCAGGCGTGAATGGTTGCAACCTCAGGCGACATAATCTGAATATCGAGTCCCTCGGTGTCGTGCTGGGGCAGGTAGGTTTGGACCTTCTTGATCAGATTCGCATCGTGTGCTCGATTTGAATCCAGCCAAAAGATCGTTGCGGAACCGGTCGCTCTTGCTCGCACCACTGCTAAGCGAATCCAATCCTGAATTGGAATATCCTTGGTTTGGCACATCCTCCACAGATCGCCCCTGTCGACGTGATGCTCCATCAACACCGTGTCATCACTGGCAACAACGCGAACTCTACCCGATTGAGTCACTTCAAATGTCTTGTCGTGCGAACCATACTCTTCGGCCTTCTGCGCCATCAGGCCAATGTTGGAAACATTCCCCATCGTGGTGACATCGAACGCACCATTGTTCTTGCAAAAATCAATGGTTGCTTGATAAACGCGCGCGTAACTTCGGTCGGGAATCAAGGCTTTCGTGTCGTGAAGCTGGCCATCAGGTCCCCACATTTTTCCAGAGGATCTGATTGCAGCGGGCATCGACGCATCAATAATCACGTGACTGGGGACATGCAAGTTGGTGATTCCCTTATCCGAATCAACCATCGCCAAGGGTGGACCCTGCGCGTAGATCGAATCAATCTCGGATGTAATGGATTGCTGCTGCTCAGTTGGTAACGCCGTGATCTTGGAATAGAGGTCACCAATTCCATTGCTTAATTCAACTCCGAGTGGCTCAAGCACATCTGCAAATTTTTCCAAAACCTGAGAATAATAAACGGAGACGGCGTGCCCAAAGATTATTGGGTCAGACACCTTCATCATCGTCGCTTTCATGTGAAGCGAAACCAGCGTCGAGCTTGATCTGGCTTCGGCCATTTCTCGTTCAAAATAAGTTCGCAATGCTTTGCAACTCATTCGAGAAGCATCAATGACCTCACCTTGAAGTAAGCTCAATCCATCCTTCAGGACGGTGACGTCTCCATCCCCTGTGACCAACTCAATCCGAACGGTGTCAGCGGTCTCCATGACGTGCGACTGTTCACTGCCGTAGAAGTCGCCCTCGGTCATCGAAGCAACATGTGTTTTCGATTCAGACACCCACTCTCCCATCGAATGTGGATGCTGCTGCGCATGATCCTTAACCGGCTTCGCGACGCGTCGATCCGAGTTACCCTCACGTAGAACAGGATTCACGGCACTACCGAGCACTTTGGCATAGCGCGATTTGATTCCGGATTCTTCATCGTTTTTTGGCTCTGCAGGATAATCCGGAACCGCGAAACCATGACTTTGCAATTCCTCGATGGCAGCGACCAACTGAGGAATCGAAGCGCTGATGTTGGGCAACTTGACGATGTTGGCTTCGGGCTGCTTGGCTAGCGTCCCTAACTCGCCCAACGCATCAGATTGCCGCTGCCCCTCCGAGAGAAATTCAGGAAAGGAGGCCAAGATTCGCCCCGCAAGCGAGATATCCTTCAATTCCACCTCGACACCAGCGACGCCAATGAACGCCCGAAGAATTGGTAGTAAGGACGCCGTTGCAAGGGCCGGCGCTTCGTCCGTGTGGGTGTAGGTTATTTTTGGTGTGAAATCGGTCACGCTGTTCCTCAAATCCCCAAAGGAGTCACCAGTGGCGGAAATCAATCCGCAATGAATTAGTTTACGATTGAGATCACAAGTTCATGCAATTTAGGCATCTTTGAAGTCGAGCATGGCGACTCCGAATTCCACCGTTGGGCAATCTTGGTGAGCGATCCAATCACTCCAACATCGGATTTCAAGCCGATGACATCAAGACGGCGAAGCGGGATCAACGACACACCACGAACCCTTGCGATTCATGTGGACATCGTAACAAGCCAAGCGTCACTTGGGTGGGGGGGGATCATGGCGAAAAGAATTGCTGATCACGCCCAGATCCATCGCAACCAAGGCACAATTCACGCAAAGACTCACGCCAAGGCTGTCGTCATACCGCGAGAGAAGCCGGGTACGAACTTTCCCGAAAAGAAACAGAGTTTGACATGATTTCGTAATCATGTTGATTCCGCATCGTTGCTGGAGCACTCTTTTCAATTGCTCCAGCCTCTGACGATGACTTCATTCTGATTCCATTTCTAACCATCAAATTTGATTTCGTCCCTTGGTCGCAGCCAGTCACTTCAGATCTGACTTCAGCATCGACGCCCCGACCCACAGGTGCCACTTGGACAACAAGTCCAGAACATCCGAATCCAGAGGGACCGAATTTGAAACAGCAGCATTTCAAACGACGAAAAAATTGCGAACCCGTCGTTGCAGTATCGTTTCTTCCCAAATCCCCTCACGCCAAACAGGCCCCTCGAATTACCGGCAATGACAAAGAGATGCAATCTAGTCAAACCGATCGATTATGAACTCAAGATGGATGAGGATCCAACAGAACGGTGCTAGACTACGTCGGTTTTCCCTACATCGGAATCATCCAACACTGCCAAGACCTCACACATGCGGCGTTCACCAGCGTAAACTTTCGTTACAGCCGTTGAGAGACAGGGTGAGTAGACGGGTTCTTCCTGAACCTGAATGACCAACTTGTCCAAACACGCGGCTGCAGACAGCAACGCGCAGTGATGACTCATTGACCCAGCTGCTTTCAATGATTTGGCGGCGAGCCACACCTGCTGCGCGAACCTGATAACCCTCACAATGATTTTGCAACCAGATCATCCTTGCCTTGGATCCTCAGCCATGCACATTTCCTCGCTCTTTCGATCAGTGACTTTCAACGCTGCTTTTCTTTTGATCGCCGGGGCATCGCTCACTTTCGGACAAGATAACAGGGACCAAACGACCGATCCCAAAGAGAGTATTAACCCCGGCATCAATGCTAACTTTCTTGATCCACAGCTCGATGTTGATCAGTGGATCGAACGGTTTGAAGTAGAAAGCCGCGAGGTCTACCAATCCAGAAAAGAAATTTTAAGGCAACTCAATTTAAAGTCGGGCATGCGTGTCGCTGACGTCGGAGCGGGCACTGGTTTCTATTCAATTTTATTTTCCGAAGCAGTCGGTGATCGCGGTTGGATCTATGCTATCGATCTATCGCCAAAGTTTGTCACCTATCTGAGCGAGCAATTCCACGGTCGTGGCATCCGCAATGCCACCACCGTCATGTGCACTCAAGATTCTATTTGCTTGGCTCCCAGCAGTGTGGATGTCGCGTTCATCTGTGATGTCTACCACCACTTTGAGTTCCCCGCCGAGACAATGCGGTCGATTCATCAATCACTGAATGCCAAAGGACGACTGGTTGTGATCGACTTTGAGCGGATCCCTGGAGTGACGCGAGAATGGATGCTCAATCATGTCCGCGCCGACAAAGCCACGTTCATCAACGAAATACAGGATGCTGGATTTGAACTGATTGCCGAGCGAAAGATCCAAGGATTCCGGGACAACTACTACCTTGAATTCGCAAAGGGTCAAGCGAAGGATTAGACCCCATCCAACGACTTTGTTCTTCCCAATGACTTTCCCTGATGGATCAAATCCTTGCCCAAGCCCAAACCCACACTTGACCTAGCCTCGGCAACCACCATCGTGGTTGCAAGCATGATTGGTGCGGGAGTGTACACCACCAGTGGCTATTCGTTATCAGCGTTGCAAGACCCTCGACTTGTTCTTCTCGCCTGGGTGGTTGGCGGCATCATCGCGATCTGTGGTGCGATCGGCTACGCATCGCTGGCGTCTCGGTTCTCCGAATCAGGAGGCGAGTACCTGTTTCTTTCGAAAACGCTGCACCCGATCGCGGGAGTGATGGCGGGGTGGGTTTCGCTGTTGGCCGGCTTTACCGGAGCGATCGCCGTTGCAGCGCTGTCGCTCGGGCAGTACTTGGCACCGATGATTCCTTCAATGTCGTTGTCGGATACCACGATCGCAATTTCCTGCGTGGGAATCGCCGGCATCCTGCACGCGATTGGGGTACGGTTTGCTGCTCGCGTTCAAGACACCATTGTCATCGCAAAATTATTAATGATCGTTGCCTTCATCCTTTTTGCCTTCGCGTCTTGGGATCAATGGGCGGGTAAGTCTCCTCAAATCAGCGTCGGGATGGACCAATCACCAATCGACAAGGTTTTCGTTTTTGCAAAACAACTTGTATGGATCTCGTTCAGTTACCTTGGCTTCAATGCGGCGATCTACATCTCGGGGGAGGTGAGACAACCGAAGCGAAACGTTCCTCGATCCATGATTTTGGGAACCATTTGTGTTACCGTGATCTACCTGCTTCTGAATGCTACTTTTGTCTTCGCGCCCAGCGCCGAAACGATTTTACAAGATGAAAACCTGCCCCAAATTGCAGCCGTCGCGGCACAGTCACTCGGTGGCGATTTATTGGAGACTTTTGTTCGGATTGTGATCGTCGTTTCACTTTTCACCTCTGTCTCAGCCCTGGTGATGACCGGTCCCCGAGTCTACGCAAAGATGGCCGAAGATGGCTTTTTACACAATTGGTTTGCGATCCATCGGACCACCCCAACGCGTGCGATTCTCTTTCAATCTGCCGCAGCGATGTTTGCCATTTCCATCAGCACTTTGACGGAATTACTCGGCTACCTTGGGATGACGTTATCCCTTTGCTCTGCCCTGACCGTTGGAACGCTGTTCCTACTAAAAAAACGAGGTGAAGCAATCTGGTTGCCGGGCAAGGGCATTCCGGCACTGATCTATATCGCGGCAACCCTCATTCTTGCTGGACTTTACGGATTCAGCGAACCACGGTCCGCAATCGCAACTTGTGTGACCCTGTTGATCGGACTGGTGGCCTACCCGTTCTTCAATAAAAAAACAGTGACGGAACCACAAGATCTCTAGCACGGTCAGGTCACGCCCTAGCGATCAATTTTCATACGCAGAATTCGGTCGTTACCACTATCAACGACGTACAAGATTCCGCGATGCACCCGAACCCCGTGCGGGTGCAACAGGCGAATTTTTGGATCACCAAATCCGCGGCCCAAAATGGTGGTTACCATCTCGGTTTCCGGGTCATATCTTCGGATCGCACCATTGAGATCATCCGCAATGTAGACTCGTTGCCTCTCATCAAAGCACAGGTGTTTTGGAGCACCAAACTGAGCTGTTTTCGCATCACCATCGCGATACCCACGCACCCCTGTTCCCGCGACGGTTTTGATTCGACCCTCAGGACCAACCACTCTTAATGCATGCCCTCCACGTTCCAAAATATATAGTCTGTGGTTTGAATCCGATGCTGCAGCTCGCGGATCAACGAGAGGGCTATCAATTGCTTTGGCCCCGTCATCAGGAACCCCTTTCTCGCCATTACCGGCAACAGTGATAACCACCCCCGTCTGCAAATCTACGTCTCGAATGCGCCGATTCTTTAAATCGGTCAGATGCAAGGTTGTCCCATCTGCACTGAGGCTGACACACATGATGAAATCAAACTCGGCCTTGGTCGCAAGCTGTCCATCACCGGAAAAACCTGGCTGTCCATTGCCTATCACGGTTTCCACGAGATCCTTTTTGAAGTTGATCCGCCGAACACAATGATTCCAGCTATCAGAGATGTAAAGCTCGTTGGTCGATGAAATGACACAGTTGTGCATTCCATTAAATGTGGCTTTTGACGCTGGCCCTTGGTCACCACGGTACGACTGACTTCCATCCCCGGCGATAACCTTCACTCGCCCGCTATGCGAGACTTGATGAACATGCCCGCCATTGAGCTCGACCACGTAAAGTTGACCCTCGGAATCAAAATCGATCCCGAATGGATGCCTAAGAGGACTATCTTCTTGCTTCCACAGGCCACCCTCCGACTCCATCAATCCGCCAACGACAAATTCAACGGACAAATCGCCCGGATGGAACGTTTTAAGGGGACCAGAATCCTGTTCGGTCTGCTGCGTCAGCGCCGGGCCCTGCATCAGTAACCAGACGGAAAGAACAGAAACGGGAACGCGCAGGATTTGCATGAGACAACCACAAAAACGAGATCACGGATGAATAACCACTCAACTCATCAAGGATGGATAAAAAGAAAATCCGTCTCATGGACGACCCTGATCATCCCACCTGAGTTCACCGAAGCTTAAGGTTTTCTGCAGTTGAACCAGGTTGTCTTTGTCACGCAATTGCAGTGTGATTCCTGGATCATTTCCCTCCCATTCAATTTCAATGAGACCAAAATTTTCTTGGTGAAATGTTTTTGAATCAGCTCGAAATCGGTTTCGACTTGGTGTTCCTCGCGGATGCTTCTGGTTAAGACTGCTGGAGGTGAATTCATAGATTGGATAGCCAGTCCTGTTTTGATAAACGGACAATTCGGCCCAATGCCGGTCACCACTCAGCAGAACAACACCCTCGACTTTCATGGACTCGAAAAGCTCGAGCAAACGGGTTCGTTCCGCTGGCAAATTACTCCAAGTCTCTTGCCCCGCCGCCTCGGGAATGCATTGGATGCTGGTCACCATTAATCGCAACTCAGCGGGAACTCGCAGTTGCTCCTCCAACCACGCCCATTGAACCTCACCCAACATTGTCTTGGTGGTATCGACATCCGGTACATAGGGGCCGGCAATTCGTCGTTGAGCACCTTTCCTGAGTGGAGATCGAAAATAACGGGTGTCGAGCAAGATCACCTGCACCTGTTGCCCTTTGGGCCCGATCAACTTGGAATCGTACACACCGGGTCGATTCCAACGCGGCGAGGAGGTTGGAATCCCCCAGAATCGCAAAAACTCTTCCTGCGACGCACTTCGCTGCGAAAAATCTGCTCCGGCATCATTCATGCCAAAGTCGTGATCATCCCATGTTGCCAACAACGGCACCTGAGCCTCAAAGGCTGCGAAATCGGTGTTGCCTCGAAGCTTCGCGTACTTTTCCCGCATCACGGTCATGTCGGCGGTGTCGCCGTAAATGTTGTCTCCAATTAACAGCGCAAGATCAGGCTGATGGGATAGCATCTGGCGAAAAATGGGCATCGGTTGATCCTGCTTGATGCAAGAACCAAAGACGATTCGATTCAACTGCAGATCGGCCCAACTCGCTGCCTCGTCAGGATTGTCACCCGTCGTTTTTTTGACCGTTTCGTTGAAGGAATCACTCGCCTCGCGACTATCCTGCGAAGCGGATTGCGCAATGACACAGGTGCCTAGCGAAAACGCATTGGTCATTACCAAAAAAAGTAGAAAGGTTGTGAAGCCTTGCATCATGAGCTCATTGATTGGGTGGACGGTAGCGATGATTGCCACGCTTGGCCGCTTGGTGTGTTTCTCGTGTGTCTTGATCAATACCGGGGTCACCCTGCGAAATCATCCATCGGTCCAGTTCTGCTCGCATCTCTTCAAGGATCTGATCGTAATCAGGATCGCCGGCAAGATTCTTCATCTCAAAGGGATCGACCGAAGTGTGATACAACGCCTCGGCAGGCCGCTGCATGTAACGCCGAACCAGTTGATAGGTTGAATCGGAGTTCGAGGCGTCCCAGACCCAGGTCTGCCAATAGGGATTGTTGAGAGTGCCTTCCCCTCGAATCCCCATGAGGTGTTTTTCAATGTAGAGTTGATCAGATGTGAGGTTTCTCAAATAGCGAAAGTCGCCGTTGCTGACCGTTCGAACGGGATAAGGAGGCCCTTCGGGGACATTATTGTGCGCTCCATAAACAAAATCTCGATGCGAAGACGCCTCGCCTCTCAGCACCTCGAGAAAACTCCTGCCGTCCAAATGATCACTTGGCACCTCCCCACCAGCTGCTTCGATCAAAGTCGGCACCACGTCGGCGTAATGCACCATGGCATCGGTGCTGACACCTGACTTGACCACTCCCGGCCAACGCACAATCAAGCCAGTGTGCAAACCGGTATCCCAATTGGTCCACTTGTTACCAGGAAATTGCGAACCTTGCTCCGACGAAAAGACAACCAATGTCTCACCCGACTGACCCGAGGACTCCAACGACGCAAGCAGTTCACCGACCTGCGAATCCATGTAAGTGATTTCTGCCAAATATCGAGAATAAGCCTCTCTGGTTAATTTCGTCTCTGCGAGGTTTGGAGGTAATTTCAATTCACCCGGTGGGTATGCCGAGGCATCACCCATCACCCAAGGAACATGCGGTTCAACCAAAGCCACCACTAAACAAAACGGCTGTGATCGATCGCGATTCATGAACTCCGACACACCTTCGAGGTCATGCTCGCGTGTTGGCTTACGGACGCAACTCGGATCGAAGCCGGGTACAGACTCAAATGGAAAAGCTTTTTTTGGCAAGACGTGAACTTTACCCGCAATTCCGACTCGATAACCTAAATCCCCGAGATAATGTGGCAAACTTTGCGTTTCTGAAAAGCTGGCAGAATGATTCCACGCACACCCGTTACCCATCGGGAAAAGGCCCGTGTAAAGCTCGGCGCGGCAAGGCTGGCACATTGCGGAGGTCAGGTAGGCCTTCCGAAATAATAACCCGTCGTTGGCGAGCTGCTCCAAGTTTGGTGTTCGGGCATTTTTGCCGCCATACATCGGTAAGTCGTTGTAAGTGCAATCGTCCGCCATCACGATCAAAACGTTTGGCTGATCCGACGCTTGGACCAGAACTGTTGTCAGGCACAAACTAAAAAACAGAAAGTAGCGGGTCATGAGTCTTTTCAAAAAAGTGCAGAAACAGTTCTCAATTTGGGTTTTAGTTTAACCATCAGCGAGCAGCCATGCGTTGTCTGATCAAAAAGATTTAAACGCTGGCACATTGCGGGACTCCCGTCCTCTCTTTGCTTGGCCGGTCGCCACGGGCTCAAGACCATATGCATCGCTTTAACCGTCGCTGAACTCCGTCAACTTTTCAACTGGCGACCATCAACCGAACACGATTCAACCCATCGCTCAGGCACGCGTTGGTCACTTCCATCCTAAAGCAAGGACCAACACAAGGATCATCGGCACCGCAACGGAATCAGTCGGCAAACTTGCACCCCTTCATTTGATTTCTGCAGTCTGATTTGCGCAGTCTGATCTATCAAGGTCGCTACTTTTTTCCCAGACACTTTTTTCCCAGACACCGTATCGCCACCAAGGTGCTTATTCAGACCGCAATCGATAAAAACCAGATTGAGCCGAACGTGCGAACCAACTCAACGAGCCTTCTCTAATCGATCATCTTGCATCAAGTTGGATGCGATCAGAGATCACCTTGAATACCGAGGTCAGTGCTCAACAGTGTCCAACGAGGATGCGATCCAAGCAGCGTGCAAGTCAACCGTTGCAAATAATCCAGTGAGACAAGGCAGTGAAATCGAAGCAATCGATGATGACTGCCAGTCGCAGACGATTGATGGCCGCTCAAAATATCCATCGCCAGTCCGTCGCAATCGCCAGAGTTGGATTCAAAGCAATCGCCCCAAGAGGATCCGGCAAAGCAGCAACTGATTTTAGATAATCCAGCGAGAAACCGGGCACTGCCATCAACTTGGAAATGAACCGGTTTATGGCGAGCCAGAATCCCCAGGTGGGAATCAGCTCAAAATTTGCAATCCGGCGTGGACCAATGCCAGAGGGCCCTTAGAGAGGCTTGGATGGCCGCCAGTCGTAAACAGCTTCCAAGACTTGGCAGATCACACCCGCCAACTGCTGCATTCTCACAGGTTTGCTGAGCACATCGAAGGCACGCATTCGCTTCGCCTCGGCCCTCACAACATCGTCCAACTCCGCACTCATGAGCACACACGGTGGACTTTCGGGTGCCTCGGAAAGTCGACGGATCACATCCAAGCCGGTTAGACGCGGCATGTGTTGGTCAACCAAAGCAAGATGGACTGTGGAATGCTGCATCAGATCAAGCGCCTCTTGACCATCACCAGCCTCTGTTACTTGAAAACCTCGACGCAATAATCCCTCACACACAACTTGGCGAAACGCCGCGTCGTCGTCGGTCACCAGGAGATTTGGAATGTCTAGCATCATTAGCACACCACGGGTTAGCGTTTTCCCACCATGAACAAACGCTCTCCAGAGCAAACAGGGGCTGAAGTCCTTTTATGATAACGGTCTTTCCGAAAACGGTGCAGACCGAACTTACGCTATCATGATAGTGCAAACTGAATGATCAGCCATCTTTGCCCGACTCACTTTTCCATCTCAAGTGCATGTGATGCCGTCTTCTCCGAATGATCCGCAAAATCGCAACACGCCGCCGCCAAGTAACCTCTCCTCGGCCGCTGCCCGCGAAAATACTGCACAATCCACCCGCAGTGCGGCGTCCTCAGCCGTAATCCAAACACCTCAAGACGTTGGCAATTTGTCAAAAAGGATCATCGGAAATGTCGAACAAGCCATCGTTGGTAAGCGAAAACAGCTGATTCTCTCTCTGGTGACCTGGCTCAGCGGCGGCCACCTTCTGCTGGAAGATGTTCCGGGAGTTGCCAAGACAATGCTAGCAAGGGCACTGGCAAAAAGCGTTGGCTGCACCTTCAAGCGTGTGCAATGCACACCGGATTTACTTCCCACCGACGTCACGGGAACCTCAATTTTCAACCAGAAGTCCGGGGAATTTGAATTTCGAGCCGGGCCAGTTTTCACTCAAATCCTTTTGGCGGATGAGATCAATCGTGCCACTCCGCGAACACAGGCCTCCCTCCTCGAGGCGATGGCTGAGGCCTGCGTTACCGCCGATGGCGTGACCCACACACTCCGACCACCCTTTGTGGTGATAGCGACTCAGAATCCGGTCGATCATGAGGGCACGTTCCCGCTTCCCGAAGCACAGCTCGACCGTTTCATGATGAGATTCTCCCTTGGCTATCCGTCGATGGAAGAAGAACTTCGAATGCTTGAACTGCTTCAACATCGACATCCGGTCGATGGACTCCGGGCCGTCGCCACGGCAGATGAAATCGCCAGTGCTCAAAATGTGATCCGACAGATTCACGTCGATCCAAGAGTCCGACAATATCTACTGCAAATTGTTTCGGAAACCCGCAGCCACCAAGATATCGCACTAGGTGGCAGCCCCCGAGCCACGATCGCTCTTTTTCGATGTTCACAAGCGATGGCAGCAATCCTGGGCCGCTCCTATGTGCTACCGGATGACATCAAGAAAATTGTCGCTCCAGTGATGAACCATCGCGTCATCGTGCGTCCTGAAAGCCGACTTCGAAAAGTCACCGCAGAAAAAGTCATCGAAGAGATCGTTGGGGAAATCGCCGTCCCAACAATTCAAGCCTCGGTCTAGTGTGACCCACACTGAGGTTCCGCGGCGCCACTCAACTCACAGCACACTCATCAGAAACGATTCGCAAACGGTGAACTCGTGAGGTGAGTTCAGACAACCGTCCCGCTAACGGACCCAACCACGCCTCTCCCCAGATCAAGATGCCCCAGGACGATTCAAGATCGACAACCAATCCCTCCTCACGTTTCACCTTGGTGGCGTTGATTAGTGGCCTGTTGCTTTTGGGAATGTTTTTTGGAGCGTCGCTATGGATCATTGCCGCGGTCGCCGCGTTCTTGCTGCTTGCTCTGAATGCTTGGCTCACCAAAACATGGGCGACAGCTGTCCATGCAACGCGATCAGAGGATGACGCCGAGGTAAAACTGGGATCTCTCGTGCCGGTGCGCATCAGGGTCCACAATCGCAGCAAGGTCCCTGTTCTGTGGGTATTGATCGAAGACTTACTTCCCAAGCGGGCGACTTTTTTTACACCACCCGCCTTGGAGTTGTCTGGGGATCGCATTCGAGTCGCTTTGCTTTGGGGCAAGCAGAGTGAAATCCTCGATTACCAGATTCGTTGCAATCGTCGGGGCTACTATCAGATTGGACCGACTGTTCTGGAGACGGGCGACTTGATGGGTTTTTACCGCCGCTTTCGAGTTGGCTCGCCGCCGAGTTATTTGACGGTGCTACCGGAGGTCGTATCACTGACTCGGTACGAGATTGGATCGCGACGACCCATTGGTGAAATTCGTATGCGTGAGAATGTGATGAACGACCCCACGCGACTTCGTGGTATTCGCCAATGGCAACCCGGCGATCCGATGCGCAGCGTGCATTGGTCAGCAACAGCTCGAACGGGAACGCTGCACAGCAAAATCTACGAACCATCTTCGGTCATCGGTGCAACCTTGGTGCTTGACCTTCATCGACACACCAATCCAACGGCCCAAGAACCCGTGCGTTCGGATCTTGCAATTACCGCCGCCGCATCGATTGCCAATGCGTTGCACGAAGCCAATGAACCTTTCGGACTTGCAACCAACGGACGAGATGCGGCGGATCGAATCAGACAGGAAGGCTGGTCCGGCGATCACCGCCTTCGCGGAGAAGCAGCGAATGCTGCGGGAATGAAGGATGAAAATGAACGACTGAGGCCAATCATGCTTCCTCCGGACCGAGGGACAACGCATTATGCGGAACTCATTCGGTCACTCGCTCGCCTCGAACGCACCGATGGCCTCACGCTGCCTGAGTTGCTTGTTGAGTGCGAATCTCAGCTCTCTTCGGAAACAACCCTTCTGGTGATTTTACAACGCTGCGATGAAGCCTCCATCGCAGCGTTGATCGCTCTCTCGCGCCGCGGCCGGTCCGTGACCGTGATGATCAACACCCACGATATCAATGACTACTCCGAAATCGCGGGTCCCTTAATCGCGTCGAAAATCACCACCTTGCACCTCGCCTCGTTTGATCAGATACAAGACGTCTGCCGGCAGACCCTTGTTCGATAACCCCGCCGGTCACCGGATGTTCTCCGGTTGAGCCACCGTTCCCACCGCGAGCCGCCTGAACCGGGGCCGGAGTCCACAGTGCCGCCTATCAGGCCCGGTATCGATCGTGTCCGGTATCGATAAGGCCAAGTATCGATAAGGCCCAGTATCGATCGTGTCCGGTATCGATCGTGTCCGGTATCGATCGTGTCCGGTATCGATCGTGCAATGTATCGATCAGGCATTGCTGAGGTTGATGAGATGACTTTGAAAACCTGGCAACCTTGTCATTGGCGACCCATCCGCTTGGCAAAGAAATCGTCAAACGGAAAAACGAAGCAACGCATAATTCCGCTTGCCTTTTCGAAAGATCATCACGGTCTCACTCGCGAGATCTTTTTCACCAAGTCGATACTGCTGGTCAACGACACGTTCGTTATTGAGATAGATCCCACCCTCTTTGATGGCACGTCGCGCTTCACCACCGCTAGCGACCAGCCCGGCAGCTTGCAACGCTTCGACAACCCAATAGCCATCGTCATTGAGTAATTGTCGCTCCACTTCACTGCTGGGAACATCAGCAAAAATTTCTCCAAGAGACTCGTCGGTCTGAGAACCAATTTCTCCACCAAACAAAATCTTTGAGGCACGGACCGCCGCGCTGATTCCTTCGGAGCCGTGCACAAACTCTGTCATCCATTGTGCTAGACGATTCTGAGCGGTGCGGCGTCCGGGATCACTCTCAGTAGCTTCGGACAAGGATTCATATTCCTCCTTCTCAATTTCAGTCAAATACGCGATGCATCGCATGACATCAGCATCTTCGACGTTTCGCCAATACTGGTAAAATTGATAGGGGCTGGTTCGTTTTGGATCAAGCCAAATAGCACCACTCTCGGTCTTCCCCATCTTGCGACCATCACTTGTGGTGAGCAACGGCGCGGTAACACCGAAGACCTGCTCACCCAACATTCGCCGAGCAAGATCAATTCCTGCGGTGATGTTGCCCCACTGATCGCTGCCTCCGGCTTGGATACGGCAACCGTGACTCCTACACAATTGCACAAAATCAAACGCTTGCAGCAACATGTAACTGAACTCGGTATAGCTCAGTCCGGTTTCACTGTCCAATCTTGCCCTCACTGACTCCTTTCCCAGCATCCCGCCGACCGGAAAACTTTTGCCCACATCTCGCAAGAAATCCAAGTAGGAGTAACTTTGCATCCATTCATAGTTGTTCAATAAGACAGCAGCTTGATCTCCATCAAATTCAAGAAACTGACGCATCTGCTGCGCAACGCCATCCACATTTTTCTGCAACTGCTCCGCCGACAGCAGATTTCTTTCTTCGCTCTTCCCACTGGGATCACCAATCATTCCCGTGGCACCACCCACCAGAGCGATTGGTCGATGACCCGCTTTTTGGAATCGTCGCAACATCATCAACTGCATCATGCTGCCCACGTGCAGGCTTGATGCGGTGGGATCGAAACCGATGTAAACGGTTTGAGGTCCGGAGGCGAGTAATTCAGAGAGGCCCGTTTGATCGGTGCATTGATGAATGAGCCCGCGCCAAGAGAGTTCAGCAAGTAAATCAGTTTGCGACATTTTTCGATTTTCGTGCCAGAATTGCTTCTGCCAACAGAAGGTCCTCGGGGAAAGTGATTTTCAGGTTTTCGGCTGACCCCTGAACCAAAGTCACTTGGTGACCAAGACGTTCAACCAGTTGGGCGTCATCGGTTGCCGGACGTCCATTGTGCTTGCCATAGGCCTGTTTCAACAACCCGAGGCTAAAAACTTGTGGTGTCAAAGCGACCCAAAGGTGTCGTCGATCGATGGTTTCACAACCTTGCCTTCCCGCCAGAGCGCGTTTAACCGTGCCCGAAATCGGGGTCGACAGGATCGCCGCGCCCGTTCTGGGGACTTCTCCGAAAACGTTGCTCAGCTCATCGTCACTGACCAAAGGCCTCGCAGCATCATGCACTGCCACCCACTGGATGGCTGAATCCGAGCCCAGCGTTTTCAGGGCCGCGAGGACACTATCACTGCGTTCTCGGCCACCAATTACAAATTCGACGTTGCAGTTCACCGCCGACTGCCGTAGTTGATCCTGAAAACACCCGAGATCTGAGGGCGAAACGGAGATGACAACTCGCTCAACCTCACGACGCGATCCGAGTCGAGCTGCCGCGTGGAGCCACAACGGAACGCCCGCCAGATTGGCAAAAAGCTTGTTCGTTTCCGCACCAAAACGCTGGCCACTGCCCGCAGCAGGAAGAACAACAGCGACCGAATCATCCTGCAACGCTTCCATGAATCCCTCACCACTGTTGTCGGTCATTAAAGATGGGCCACCTCAGTCCCCCGGGCGACTCGCTTGATCGATCCAGACGACCCTTCACCAATTAAACGATACTAGAAGATCGAAACCGTTTCGACCTTAGAAAAATTCACTTCCTGTTTCATTAACGAAAACCGGGATCGAAGGCCAAGAAAAAAAAGATGACGACACCCGAGAACGCCCTGAATGAAAAGAACAGGCTGGGAACCAAATCAACCGGACCACGAACCCAATCACTGGGATTCCAATTACTGGGATTCCAATCCAAACCAGCAGCCTTCGGCAAACTCTCGGGGAAAAGACAACTGATGATCCCCGCAATCCGATCCCCGCAATCCGATGCCCGCAAAAGACCTTAGAAGTCAGCTACCTGAGGTATCGAGAGGTCGAGAAGCAGCCGGTCATCAGTGCATCGAAATAAAAGAAATCGCATTGAAAGAAATAGAGCGAATCCCCCTCGCAAAATTGGCCCGCATCCTTTTCGGGTTAAGCAACTATCGAAGAAGAAGCACCAACAGTGCAAAAGCTTCTCGTCAAAAACATTCTTCAAGGGTTCAGCAATTGACTTGCCACTTCTCGCAGAGCAGTCGATCACAATACAATCAGCCGCCTGCATTATTCGACGTCTTCGTAATCATCTTCGTACTCTGAATCTTCCTCAGCCCAATCACCCTCTTCCGCTTCTTCCTCGTACTCGTACTCGTACTCTTCATCCTCTTGCTGCACGTCTTGCTTCGAATTCCCTCTGTCATTTAATTGGCTCACGGGGCTTGACTCAGCCTCCGAATCCTCTTCCTCATCTTCAATTCCCTGCATCGCATTCCACTGAGACATGGTCATAATTACTTCACGAGCTTTGCTTCCGTTGTAATCACCAACGATTCCATCAGCGGCCATAAAGTCAATCAATTTCGCTGCGCGTCCGTACCCAATCCCCAGGCAGCGTTGAAGCAGCGAGCACGAACCTCGACCCTCACGAATCACCACCTCGATAGCGCTATCGTAAAGGGGATCACGTTGCTTGATGGTATCCATCGAGGCAGCTTCGCCTTCACCCTCTTTGGCAATTTTCAAGTTCATCAATTCGTTGACGAAGTTCTGCTCCCCCGAGCTGCAGTGCTCACATACCGTGTCGATTTCTTCATCCGACAGGTAAGTTCCCTGACCACGAATCAGCGTGCTTGTGCCGGGCCATAGAAACAGCATATCACCGTTACCAAGCAGCTTATCGGCTCCATTCTCATCGAGAACGACGCGACTGTCCGTCTTGCTGGCAACCTGAAAGCTAAGACGCGCGGGGAGATTACTTTTGATCAGGCCCGTGATCACATCAACGGTTGGTTTCTGCGTGGCCAGAATCAAGTGGATCCCAACCGCCCGACTCTTCTGCGCGAGACGAATGATGTGTTGCTCGACATCTTTTCCAGCCGTCATCATCAGGTCAGCCATTTCGTCGGCAACAATGACGATGAACGGCAACCGCTCCGGGACACTTGCCTGACCGTCTTCGTTTTCATCGACCTCCAAGCGTCTCAATACCTCTTCACGGCCAAGATCGTTATAGCTGTTAATGTGCCGAACACCGACTTTGGCAAGCAGCGAGTAGCGTTCTTCCATTTTTTCGACTGCCCACGCCAGAATGGCCTCCGCCTTCTGCATGTCGGTGATCACCGGGTGCATAAGATGCGGCAGACGCCCGTACCCACTCAATTCAACCATCTTGGGGTCAATCATCAACATCCGCACCTCATCAGGTCGGCAGCACATCAAAATCGACGTGATGATTGCATTGAGACAAACACTCTTACCGGTACCGGTTCGCCCCGCGATCAGCAGATGAGGCATCTTTGCGAGGTCGACGACCATCGGATTACCAGAGACATCTTTTCCCAGATAGACGGGAATGTTCATCTTGGCACTTCGGGTATCCGATTCTTCGATGACATCCCGCAGTCGAACGACCTGTCGGTTTTCGTTGGGCACCTCGATTCCGACAGTATTTTTCCCGGGAATTGGTGCGACAATCCGAACGCTCGGCACGCGCAAGGCGATGGCGAGATCGTCAGCGAGTCCAGTGATCTTGCTTAATCGCAAACCCGCCTCGAGTTCGATCTCGTACTGGGCGATGACGGGACCGGTATCAATATGGGTCACCCGGATATTGAATCCGAAATCCCTGAACGTTTCCTGAAGAATCTTTGCTTTGTTTCGAACCTCGCGTTCCTGTTCGTCGAAGCTGATGTCATCGCTCTGCTCAAGCAACTCGAGACGGGGCAATCGGTAGTCTTCGATACCACTCGGGGCGGACTCAGACATTTCATCAAACAACTCTTGCCGAGGATCCGATTTGTCACGGCGTCTTGGCTTCCGAACCTTGGGAGATGAAACCTCATGGACCGAGTCATTTCGAACCTGAATGGTTTCCTCCTCCAACTCAATTTCACGCGATGATGAATCGTCGAGTGCTACGTCTTCCTCTACCTCATCCTCCCACTCATCCCCCGACTCAACTTCTGTCTCATATTCATATCCGTCGTCTTCAGTCTCGTGATTCGCGTCAGCGTTACCAAGCTGGCTATCATTCAGTTGCTCTGTTTCCAGTTCTGATTCCAAGTCCTCTGGTTGATGCTTGGTTTTCTGTCGGCGAAATTTAATGGTTGGCTCTGAAACCGTTGACGAGCGCCCTCCGGCGAAGGCTTCATCGCGATCAGCATCCAGAGTGATGTGTTTCTCATTATCGGCAAACGGTCGCCGAGTGCGTCGCAAGGCGGGCAAGGCTCTGTGAGCATGCTTAACTCCCGAACGAGAAACCCGAATACTTCCTTTAGCGAGTCGTTTGCCAAAATGAACCAGAGCGTAATCGCTGGTCAACAAAATCCCCACGGCGAGATTGGTGGCAGTCAAAATCCACGCACCCGCTGGGGCAAAATGCTCCAACAGCCACGTCGATGTCATGGCACCGAGATAACCACCGTTTCCAACCACAGGCATCCCACCGATTGAGATGGGAAGCAGGGAAGCGGTCGTTGCAACTCCAATCACCAAAAGAGTTGCTCCCAACGATCGGTACATGGGCGAACCATGGTTCAATTGCATCAGGAGCGATGTTGCCAACGCACCGAGACCAGCAATGATGACCAAACTGGCGATTCCGACCGAATCAAGCAAAGCGGCCGATAACAAAGCACCCCAGTAGCCGCATGCATTGGTGACGGCAGGATTTGGCGGATAAGCAACGATGTCTGGCACGTAAATCAGCCGAATCGGCCAACTTGGCGTTTCAATCGGATCTGCGGTACTTCGCGTGACGAGGGAGACAGTCAGCATTAACGTCAGAGCAACCAGACCGATCGCGGCGGTGTCTCGAACAAGATTGGGCTCTCGCTCGATGCTTTGCTCGTATCCTAGTGAATCGGCTGACATGATGTTCGGCTGCGTCTGAGAAGAGTAGAAGACCTCTCTTCGAACATCGGCATCTCGGAGTTAGTCAAACCATTGAACTGGTACCCCGCCGGCTCAGTTGCTTGTACCGAGTAATCTCCGAGCCAAAACAAACGATGCAACCGTTACAGTTTAAGGCAAGATTCACCGCATCACCCATCAACGAACTGGCCACACCAGAGCATGTTGACAGTTGTTGATTGTTCTTCAACCTGCGCCAGAAATGATTTTGGCGATCTCATCGTCGCCAAATTTCTGCTCAAGCCTCGCTCCCATTTGGGAAACCACCCGCGATGCAGCATGAGAGGCGAGATGCCCCGACTGCCGCCAATCCAGACCGTTGGTGATGCCGTACAACAAAGCACCCGCGTACATGTCTCCCGCACCAGTTGTGTCAATCGCCTTGACTTGCAAACCCTCAATCGGAAACGCCTCACCACCGTGCATCACCAAGGAACCTTTTTCACCCAGAGTGAGCGCAACGTTCTCGGCATGCTCATGAATTTTTGCTGCACAGGCGATTGGGTCGGACTCACCAGTGAGACTCTGTGCCTCAACTTCATTGCAGAAGAACAGGTCAACCGGTCCGGTAATCAGATCCCAGATCTCGTCTCGGATCATGTTGATCAAAAATGGATCTGACGCGGTCAGTGCGACCTTCACACCTAATTCTTGCGCCACTTCCATTGCCTTGTAGGCGGCTGCTTTTGTTGTCTCTCCGGTCAAGAGATAGCCTTCGACGTAAACGTATTTTGCATCCTTGATCACGCTGCGATCGATGTCCTCCTCTGTCAGGGTGGCTGAGGCACCCAGATTGGTCAGCATCGTTCGCTGAGCATCTTCGGTGATCAAAACCGCGCACGTACCGGTGGGTGATTCGGCGTACTGGCCCTTCATGTCGATCCCAAGGCTCTGCATGTCGTCCAGGAAAAACTTGCCAACCTCGTCGCGGCCAACCTTCCCAACATAAGCAGCTTTGCCACCGAACTCGGCCAGAGCAACGATGCTGTTCGCGGCAGAACCGCCCGCACATCGATTTAACGGTAAGCCACCCAATTTCCCCAGCACCTCCGCCTGCCGAGCATCGTCAACAAGCGTCATGACCCCCTTATCAATTCCCAACTCAGGCAGGATCGAATCATCAACACGTGCCTGAATATCAACCAATGCATTTCCAACACCGACTACATCAAAACTTGCCATCACACATCTCTCCAATTGCGAATCTCGATAACCGTAAGCAATGAGCCCCTTTGCTCGCTGACCATTCCCACTTGCATGCAACGGCTAGCTTAAACGCCGCTTAGTCACTTGCAGACATCTAATCGCCCTGCTGAGATACCATCGTCACACAGGACCCAAGACCCGGAACACCGTATCGCACACAAACTGAATCGGCTAGCACTCGGTACGATGCTATCTGGAACCGATCAGATCACAGCACCGGGTCAATCAGGCAGGTGGTCAGAAATCCCAGATTGAACCATGCAACATTCAAAAATCTGAACCGGGAAAGACATGCCACAACCAAAATAATGGTTCGCCAACCTTCAGCTAAGACGGCCTTTCTACCTTGGATCAGCGTTGGATCAGGGCCCAACTGTCAGCAAAGTGATGAAGAGAAGGGTTTTCCCAAAGGCCAATTCTCGCTACTCCCAAACAGAAATGCGCAGCCTTGGAGTCCGCGAGAATAGCCCTCCTGAGCAACCAAGCCCAACAACAGACTTGGTCAATGATTTTATCTCCGCAATGGTCCCATCCGATTTCGCGGCGTCACGAGACAGAGAAGCGGGAAGCCCACCATCTGAGGGGGCGGCAAAGCTCATTTCCACCTTTCAAACCTCACTTTCATCGTCGGAATGGATCGAGCAGCCTCAGAATCGGAGTTTCAGAATCGGAGTTAGAGGGGTCGAATCGAGTTCGACTCGTCAAGAATTTCCTGAAAGGCCGTCTGCTGAATCCAATTGGAATCGCCCAACCGGTCCAGATGCGGTAACAGATCGTTTTCACCAATAAATCACGCAATTTACTGACGCTTCCCCCTTGTGAGAAACTGGGTAAAAAGAGAGACTACCCGACCACAAAAATTCTGCACGCGACCAACCCTCGCTGATCGTCAGCGGGGGATGCCTGAGTTGGCCCCAAACCTGTGGTAGCCAAGTCCCTGCAACGGATCGCGTTGTGCTAGAGGTATGACCTCTAACACATTGTCTCTCACCACGTCCGATGACGGCGTGAAAAGGAACACAAGATGGCTCGCTACACTGGCCCCAAAGGCCGTATTAACCGTCGCCTTGGAACCCTGATTTATGAAACATCGGGTGCTTCCCGAGCTTTAGACCGTCGTCCAAATCCCCCCGGGATGCATGTGCGTGGGCGCCGTCCGAGTAACTACGGTGCGGCTTTGATGGAAAAGCAGAAGATCAAGCACTACTACGGTTTGGGTGAGCGCCAGTTAAGGCGTTATTTTGACGCAGTGGGTCGTAAGCCAGGCAACACAGGTGAATTACTTTTGTTGATGTGCGAACGTCGCTTGGACAACGTTGTACGTCGAGTTGGATTCACCAAGACACGTCCACAGGCCCGTCAAGGTATCACCCACGGACATTTTCGTGTGAACGGTATCAAAGTCACCAAACCAAACTACTTGCTTCGCCCGGGTGATATTGTCGAAGTGCGAGGGAAAGAGAACCTGAAAAACCTCTATCGCGGTGTTATCGCCAATGCGAGCCCCGATGCATTGGACTGGGTTTCCTTCGATAGCGAAAACCTGAAAGCAACCATGCTCGGAATTCCTGGACCAAGCGATGTAAGCTTGCCAGTGGACGCTAACAGCGTGGTTGAATTCCTGTCCCGCTAATTGACAGACGATCAAACGTTCTGATCACCATGATGTAAAAACCGCACTCTCTTGTTGTCTTCTCCATGAATGGTTTTGACTCAACAGAACGTGCGGTTATTCTGCGTGTTGGGACGTTTCGTTTCAAAAAGGCTAGGACCTTCAAGTAACTTTCTGATTGGATCTCTGAACCATGCACGCTTCTGTTGTCGTTCTCGGTGGTGGTCCCGGTGGATACGCTGCCGCTTTCCTCGCGGCTGACGAAGGACTGGATGTCACCATCGTTGAGGCTGAATCACGACTCGGCGGAACATGCTTGTTGCGGGGCTGTATTCCGAGCAAAGCGCTGCTGCATGTTGCAAAAGTCATCAGCGAAGTCGAAGAACTTAGTGCGGACTGGGGCGTGTCATACGACGGCAAGCCAACGGTTGACATCGACAAAGTGCGAGCCAAGAAAGACAAAGTTATCTCCACGCTAACCGGCGGGTTAGCAAACCTTGCAAAGCGTCGCAACGTGAAGGTGATTCAGGCCAAGGGGTCTTTTGCCAATTCAACGACGCTTAATTTGGAAGGTGATCACAAATCGATTCCCGAAGGTGGTCAAATCACGTTCGACCATTGCATCTTGGCGACCGGCAGCGTTCCGGCAATGCCACCCGCATTTCGCATTGACAGTGATCGGGTGCTGGACAGCACCGGAGCACTAAAACTTCAAGACGTGCCGGAATCGATGCTGGTTGTCGGTGGAGGCTACATCGGTCTTGAAATGGGCTCGGTCTACGCAAGACTAGGGTCCAATGTGACGGTTGTTGAATTGATGGATGGCTTGCTTCCTGGAGCCGATCGTGATTTAGTCAAACCACTTGCCAAGGCAATGGAATCACTCTTTGACGGTCGCATCTTCCTCAACACAAAAGTCGGATCACTTACGCAGGTAGGGGATCAGATTGAAGTGACTTTCGAAGGACCCAACAAATTCGGGCACGAACGGTACGACCGTGTGTTGGTCAGCATCGGTCGTCGCCCCGTCACCGCAGGACTGGGTTTGGAGAATACAAAGGTCGTCGTCAATGAAAAAGGATTCGTTGTTTGCGATTCACAGCAGCGCACGGCAGATCCAAACATTCTTGCGATCGGTGATGTCGCGGGCGATCCAATGCTGGCTCACAAAGCCACTCATGAGGGACGAATTGCGGCGGAAGTAATCGCTGGAAAGTCCTCGGCGTTTGACAAAGCCGCAATTCCAGCAGTTGTTTTCACGGATCCAGAAATTGCTTGGGCAGGTCTGACCGAGTCAGAAGCAAAAGAGGCTCAAAGGGAGGTCGACATCGAAATCTACCCTTGGGCTGCGAGTGGTCGTGCTCAGGCAATTGGTGTCACCAATGGTTTGACAAAGTGGTTGGTTGATCCCAAGACACACCGCGTTCTGGGATGCGGTATCGTCGGAAGCGGAGCCGGCGAATTAATCGCCGAAGCAGTGCTTGCAATCGAAATGGGGTGTGAGGTTCATGACATCACTGACTCCGTTCACCCACACCCAACGCTTAGCGAAACACTGATGAACGCTGGCGAAGTCCACTACGGTACCGCAACCGAAATTTACAAGCCGAAGAAAAGGTAGCCTTGAATTCTCAAGGTGTTCTCCAGTGACTTGATGGCTCGCCATGGCGAAGCTGTCCAAGAACGCCTGATGAGAAAAGCCCGATCGTGATGTTCTGATCATGAATCTCTGATCAACAAGGTTTTGCCCACGCTTCGAGACCCATCTGCTATTCCATCCCTTTGTTCTCTGACTCCTTGGGGTGCCTAGTCTCCCTGGGCAGAGTGACGTGGTGATGCAGCATCACCAACGCACCAGCCTAAAAACGGTTCGTCGACCTTGCGACCGAGGCAAACGGATCCCTCGCTTTGAACACCTTCTCTGCGATCTTCACCAAAAACCCGTCATTGGGTAAACAAGCACAATCCGCCTCCAACCGGTACACTGCAGCACTGAGGATCGATCCAGTTGATTCGCGTAAGCTGTTTGACGAAGAACATTAGAACACCACGACGAGACACAGCTGATCCGAGCAACAACTACTCTCCGTTTGCAATCACCAACGAATCAAACTTGACTGTCACCGATCAACAGGACGCCTTCTGGATTGCAATCGAAAGACGAGCATCAAATCACCCGACCAAATGTTGAAAACACCTTGCCAGAGCCACCACTCATCATCGTTTCCTTGGAGGGCTTCACCCCATCATCACTTAGCTGCTACGGGTCCTCGTGGAACCAGACACCAACGATTGACCAACTGGCGGCCAGCGGTTGCCTCTGGGATCGCTTGATCGCTTCGGATGATCAACCAGTCCAACTTCTGGCGCACTGGACTCAGGCCCAACATGATTGGGTTGAACGGTGCAAACAAAACGGAAGCATTGAGCTGATCACGGACCGACCTTTTGATAACACCGACGAAAGTTGCTTCGACGAAATAACCATTTTGCCGACCGAACCTGTTAGTGAACGATCATCACCCGCAGCAGAATGTTTCGAAACTCGTTTCGCGCAACTGATTGCCGCGGTGGTTGAACGGCTCCAAAGCGGTGAATCGCTCGGAGCGATCTGGTTGCACAGCAATTTCCTCGCCGAGTGCTGGGATGCCCCAGTTGAGCCGTTTGAATCATTTGCCGAGACCTCTCTAGCTGAGCACCAAGAAGGGGAGGGCGGGCCAATCGACGATGGCCCTGATGCGCAACTTGTGAATCAGATCGCCTCGTCAGTGAAACCCGCTCAGTTCGAAAACGTACCAAATGACCATCCCGACCTGGTCATGCTTTGGATGAACCGATATGGCCAACAGATACAACTGATTGATCTGATGATCGACTACTTACTTGACGAGGTGACTAACGATGACCCCTGCCTTGTGCTGTTGGGAGCGAGTGGATTCCGGCTTGGTCAAGGCGACTTCTTTGGCACCCAAGCGACCAATCTACGATCAGCCGACCTTCAAATACCACTTCTCCACACGGGAAGCAGTCCTCTACGGATTCCCCACTTAACATCCAGCGATGAGCTTCCTGAGATCCTGAAACGTCTGGTATCTGAACATGAAGGTCACTTTCCCGAATCTCGATGGTCGATGCGGATGTCCGATGCTCAACCGATCCAGATTCAGACAAATCGCTCACTCTATGCGGTGATGACACCCGATTGGTGGTTGGTGACGGATCCCGACGGGTCTGAACACCTTTATCTGAAACCCGATGACGGCGAAGATTACAACGACGTCGCGAGGCTGCGGATGGATGTTGTGGATGAATTGTTGAATCTAAAAAAAAAACCCGCCAGTGATCCTGACGGGGCGTGATTTGGTTAGCTTTACCGAATCAATAACGGACTAAGACTTTGGCGCCGGTGGAATTTCTTCGACAGGCAGGTCGCTGCTACTCTGCTCCACAGCATCTTCCGATTCCACTGAAGAATCTTTCTCAGCTCGCTTGGACCTGAGACGAGCAAAGAGCCCTCCACCTTGCTGAGATCGACGGTTTACCTTTTCAGCAACCTCTTCCTCGGTCTGACTCTCCTCCGCTGGCTCTTCGGCGATCTCCCCCTCACTTGGCGACTCCGAGCCGCGATTCAAAGAGAATAAACAGCCTCCATCGTTCGCCTTCAACTTCGCAAACAACCCAACCCGCTCACCGGCACTCGCGTCCGCTGGAGCCAAAGCTATCCAAGCTCCGAGAACAACGGCAAAAACCGGGAGACGATGAAATAAAATTCGAGCCATCACTCTTTCCCCTATGCAAAACCATGAATCGCCAGACAAAACACGAAGACCTCAACGGAACGCCACCATGGAATGGGTGGAAACCGTTTGCTCGCTCAGCACTCTCTATCGAGATCAAATGCCGGCGCTTTCGAAATCAAAACCCGGCACTTCGGCCTCTAGGCACTCAAGCAAGAGATTTCGGAACGCTTGTGAACACGCCTCCGCTGCTGTCAATGTAAACCGCTGAGGCAAGCAAGGCAACTTGCCTAAGGCAGAGGGGAGACACAGATCCTTGATCACCGAAGCAATCATGAGCCAGAAGGATGCATTGGATCCAAAAGGGGTCGCATCGGAGTGCCAAAGCACCTCACGCCAGACCTTTTCAAGATCGGCTAACGCATGCGACAAGTTGGTTGTAGGAATGCGAAAATTTCTCGAGCCGTAAAGCGACACTTGCTCATCTGGCCCCATTTCCACCATCGTCGATTCCGTGACTGAAAACGAATCCATGACTCAGAACAAGTGTCGGGATGGCAGCAGCATTGGGTTGGCCAACCAACAGAGTCTTCTCCAATTTGGCTCACTGGCTGTGTTTGATCATCAAGATAGCGCTAACTTCCGCTGGATCGCTAATTGAGGCAAAGAATGATGAAAGACAACGTCCTCCAGCAACCCGCCCGTCTCGGCGCTTCGGAGGTAATTCTGGTCCATTCCAGCAAGGCTGGACCTTGACCCAATTCTTCTCCAGGGCAGCTAGAGCTTTCGTTTTGAATCGATGTTTTCGAATAAACGGTCATCCCTCGAGCATTATCCCTCGAGCAACGGAACCCTTCGCCGGGCGAGTGACGTCAGCGTTTCAAAACAGCATTTGGTGCGGCAGCCTGTGAAGTGGCACTTTGGGGCGTCGCGTCAGCGTTAATCCCGGGATTCGCAAGCAACTTTGCCATCATTTCGCCGTTCTCGAAATCAAGCACCAGTGGGGGCTGCGTTTCACCGAGCGCCATCACCAAGCCCGAAATTCGCCACTGCAACCCTTCTTGCTCGACGGCCCAGACGACTTGATTCTCTGTTTCCGTTCCATCGGAACTTGGCTCGATCCAGAGTGTATGCACCAAAACAGAGCCCGGTTCATTCGGCACCGTCTCGGAACGAGTCACCTCGAATCTTGCATCAGGGGAACCAATGGGCTGAACGGAATGCCCGATGCGACGCAGTTCAGATTGAGCGTTTTTCGTGAGAAGACTTTCCGCCAACGAATCGCCACCACCACGACGAATTCCGTCGAGGAATTGACTAACAATATCAGTGGGCGAACTCACCGAAGCGATTGCGTTATCCTCGACTTCTGGTGAGTTCGATGGCAGGTTAATCGCGGTCGGATCATCAGTGCCGCAGCCAATGACAAAGGAGAGGGCCAACAATACAAAGATTGATGAGCGGGACATTTCTGGGCCTTCGAAAATAATCGGACGGGTGAGTTGTGGGGGGGTGATCGCACACCTGTTGTCGTGGATACTCAATGGCACCGTCTGAAGTCAATAGATTTTGCCAAATTGGCATTTGCCATCGATTAGACTTCGGTTCGATGGGTTGAACCTCGAATCACTTCGTTTGCGATGAAAAAGAGGAACTAAGTGAATTCTGGACTCCTTGGTAGGGAGGGTGGATTCACCTATCGCCTCGTTCAGGTTTCTCTCACAATAGCGGCATTGAATCACATCACGTGACCCCATCCGATGGGGACTGAAAAAAGACTGGCTTTATGGCATCCGAAGAAAACAACACGATTGCGGTCGATGGCGAAATCGTTGATTTGCGCAACCGTCCCCTTGCGGCGCTCTTGGCGTGGCTGATTCCCGGCGCCGGCCATTTTTATCAGGGTCGCCAGACAAAAGCATTTATTTTTTTGGTCTGCATTTTATCCACATGGATTCTTGGCTTTGCTTTGGGTGGAAGTCATGTTGTTTATTCTTCCTGGGAACCCGGAGACAAACGCTGGCACTTTTATCTACAAGGTGGTGCTGGATTGGTCGCGTTGCCGGCCTACTTGCAAGGCCGGCGAATGAATCAGGAGACCGACTTAGGCGAAACAAACAGCGATTACGAACCTCTCTGGGGTGGGTTGATGGCACCACCATTTCGTCCGGTCATGGAAAGTGAAGCCGACGAAGTGGCGGCGTGGTACGCTGAGCACGGTGCCGGTTACGAGATGGGTACGTGGTACACCGTGATCGCCGGTCTGCTGAACATTTTGGTGATCTACGACGCTTACGGTGGCCCACTGGCTGTTCCCATCAGTGGACGAAAACGTGACCCGGAGGAGGAACCGCAGGAAACAGAAGAGCCTGCAGCGAGTTGATCTTCAGGTAAATTGCAACGCCCGACAAAAGTTAGCCACAAGATCCAATGAAGTGGTTTCAGCTTTGGCGGGTTGAAGTCCCGAACCAACAACGTCAAATCCAGCACGCGATGATCTGCTCTCAACCAGCAAATCACCATTCCCCTAAAACCATTGATCGCACTGTATCCAGACATGCTATCCATCTCACCCACCTACATGCTCTATTACGTTCCCCTGATCATCGCAATCGCTTTGGTCTTTGGTGCAACAAGACATGAAAACACCCAACTTGTCTTGCAACACGCTTGGCAAACCGGTCGATGGATCACCGGCTTCATGGCAGTTATCTTTGTTGTGTTCCTTTTTTTGAGCTGGATGACGTAAAACTTTCAGCCTTCACCAAATCATCACTCGCTCAACGCTGCTTTGCTTTTCGCCTCCGGCAAAATAAAACCAAATCAAATAACCGATTCGGCGCGATCATGACCGTAAACGGTTAACCCTTCGCATCGTGCCACTCCACCCGGCAGAGTAACCGCTGGAGGGAGAACTCAGAAAACAGAAGTATCATGCGAGTCCTAACCCTTGGTGCAGGCACTGTCGGAAGATGGGTAGCTGACATGTTGTGTCGACGTCGACACAGCGTCACGGTTGTCGACATTGATCCCGAAAAAGTCGCGCAGCTCAATAGTGAATTAGATGTCCGTGCAATCGTGGGCAGCGCCTCTCGCAGCACCGTGCTTTTCCAGGCCGATGTCTGTGCCGCTGACGTCTGCTTAGCGGTAACCGGAGATGATGAAGTCAATATTTTGGCTGCAAGCATGGCAAAAGCACTGGGTGCAAGACGCAGCATTGCTCGAGTCTACGCTCCGGCGTTTCAAGACCTAAGCACGTTTGATTATCAGCGGCACTTCTCGATCGACAGCCTTCTCAGTCTCGAACAATTGTCCGCTTTTGAGTTGGCGCGAGCCATTCGAAACCCCGACGCAATTCCCCTGGAGCATTTTGCACGCGGGCAGCTTGAAGTCTATGAAATGGAGGTCGACAGTCGTTCCTCGGCGGCTGACCACAAACTTCGTGATATTACCCTACCATCGTCAGTGCGTATTGGCTCAATCGCGAGAGACGGACGAATGTGGATTGCGAGTGGAGAAGACGAACTGCATGGTAAAGATCGCGTAAGTCTCATTGGCAGCCCCGAGGATGTCTCACGAAGCCGCGAACTCTTCACCACCAAGGCCGATCGATCGCCTCAGAAACGTGTCATGATTGCCGGTGGCGGTGAAACGGGATATCACCTCGCGGATTCACTTTCGCGACGAGACTATCGAATCGTGATGCTCGAAAGTGATCCGGATCGCTGCGATACTCTTGCCCGCCTGCTGCCTGATGCAACCGTGATTCACGCCAACGCAAATCGCCGAACAATCCTTGAAGATGAAGGCGCAGGAACAGTCGACTACTTCGTTGCCTGCACGGGAAACGATGAAAACAACATCATGTCCGGCGTTGAAGCGAGGGAACTCGGTGCGGACCGTGTGATGTGTGTCGTCGGAAGACCCGATTACGCGAACGTGGTCGGAAAACTTGGTATCGACCAGGCAGTCAGCGAACGAGATGTCACGGCAAGACAGATCTTGGGATACCTGAATGAAGGCGCCGTGATCAGTCAACGAAGGCTACCCAACGGCGCCATCGGTGTCTTCGAGTTAGAAGTCTTGGAGGATACCGCTGTGACAAAAGCCAGCCTTGCGGAACTTCCGTTTGCGGGGCGATGTTTGATTGCTGCAGTTGAACGTGACGGCTTCGTGCGTGTTCCGCAAGCGGACGATCGCTTGATCCCGGGAGATATTGTTGTGGCATTGATTGACCCGTCTGCATCCGATGAAAGCTTGGCACTATTCAACCGATGACTACTCGTGTTTGGGCGGACATTGGCGGCACTTTCACCGACTGCTTTGTCTGTCAAGATGATTCCCGCAGCGAAATCAAAGTACTCAGCAGTGGACGTGTGCGCGCAACGGTCCGAGCGATCAAACCCAATCATGAGATTACGGTTGACACCCTGCCCGAACGGAACACGGACTCATTTTGGGTCGGTGCTGATGCGACGCTTCTTGATCGGAATGGGCAGACTTTCGAACTCGGTCGCGTCACATCACATCAGGGCGGCGATCTTGGTTTCCAACCGAACTCACCTGATTTGCATCATCGGCGATGGCTCGGCTCGACTCTTGAACTTTGCGCCGGACTTGAGGCCCCGGTGCTGGCCACACACCTCTTGTTGCATGTACCGATCCTCGAACCGTTGCCCCCGGTCGATGTTCGCCTTGGTACAACTCGAGGAACCAACGCACTGCTGACTCGAACCGGCGCACCCACCGCGTTGCTCGTTACCAAGGGTTTCCGTGATTTGCTTCACATCGGTGAACAAGATCGTCCCGATCTTTTCTCCATCAACATCCAAAAAAACCCGGTTCTGGCGAGCAAGATCATTGAAGTGGATGAACGGTTGGATTCAACCGGTAAGGTCTTGCGAAACATTGACCCGGAACAAATCAAAATCGATCTCCAAGCTGCGAGATCCCAAGGTGCTCAATCACTTGCGATTTGCCTTCTACACAGCCACCTCAATGACTCTCATGAAAATTTGATCGATCGGCTGGCAAGGGAGTGTGGATTTGACGAAATCTCGCGATCAAGTGAGGTCGCACCGCTGATCAAATACGTTGCGAGATCTGAAACGACCACGCTGGACGCTTACCTGAATCCAATTCTTTCCACTTACCTTGATCAAGTTTGGAATCAATTTGGAGGCGAAGCTAATTGCAAGCTGCGTCTGATGACCAGCAGTGGAAACCTGGTGGAGCCATCCTCTTTTCGAGGTCGGGATAGCATCCTGTCTGGCCCCGCCGGTGGTGTTGTCGCGTTAGCCGACCTTGCCAAAAAAACAAATCAAAAAAAGGTCATCGGCTTGGACATGGGTGGAACCAGTACGGATGTCAGTCGATACGAGGGTCAAGTTGGACGCCGTTATGAATCGCGAGTTGCAGGCATCCGTGTTCTGACACCGATGATGGACATCGAGACCGTTGCGGCGGGTGGTGGATCCATTTGCAGCGTGACCGCATCGGGGCGACTAACCGTGGGTCCCGAAAGTGCGGGTGCCGAACCCGGGCCAGCATGTTACGGCAAAGGTGGACCTCTGACCGTTACCGATGTCAACCTGCTTCTGGGACGCATTCCTATTGATCGTTTCCCATTTCCTCTGGATAAGTCAGCCGCCGAGAAACGACTCTGGGAGGCCCAGACAAAACTTGGCTTCCAACACGAAAAATCCATTGAATCGCTGGCAGAAGGATTTTTGGAAATCGCCGTCACGCACATGGCCGAAGCTGTTCGAACAGTCAGTACATCACAAGGGTCGGATGTGCGTTCAATGGCACTGGCCGGTTTTGGCGGCGCAGCGGGACAACATCTCTGCCGGATCGCCGACGCCTTGGGAATCAAAACCATCATTGATCACCCCGCTTCAGGCATGCTGAGTGCCTTGGGAATGGGGATTGCCGAAATGGGTGTCGTGGTCACCCAAGGCCTTTATCAAGAATGGGATGGTCAAAGTGAATTGATGCTGACCGAAGAAGTCGATGCGCTCAAACGCAAAGCAAGCGAGCAACTTAACAGCGAACACCGAGATGATGGGATCCGCCGTGAACATTTTGAAATCGACATCCGATATCAGGGAACAGAAGCAGCTCTAACGCTGCCTCTCGAACCAAAGGGATCTATTTTGAATCGATTCCAACAGACTCATCGAAATACCTTCGGCTACGTGCGTCACGACCGCCACCTCGAACTGGTCGCACTACGGTGCGAAACAACCATTCAGGAAAAACGTGCGTTTCAGCAACCCCTTGAAACCAGCCGTGACAGCAACTCGGCAAAAAGCAAAACAACACAGAGCGGCGAGTGCTTTACCAAAATCTGGCATCGGGCAGGTTGGACTCAGGCAAAACTGATTGATCGAGAATCATTAGTTTGCGATCAGAAAATTGATTCTCCTTCGGTAATTGTCGACCCACATTCAACTTTGGTCGTTGAGCCTGGATGGCAAGCAGTCGTCCTTGGTGAGGGCGTCATCATGCTTTCACCCAATCACTCACCAGCTTTGAAACCGTCGGCGGATTTCACCTCAACAAGAAGTGATCGCAAAGAATCCAAGTCAACGGAAATTGATTCCTCAACGGCAAGAGACCCGGTACTTCTGGAAGTCATTGCCCGTCGGCTTCAGGGAATTGCTGATGCCATGGGTGAGGTTTTGCGACGCACCTCAATCAGTGTGAATGTCAAGGAAAGACGAGACTACAGCTGCGCCATTTTCCGAAAGGATGGTTCACTTGTTGCCAACGCACCCCACGTTCCAGTCCATCTGGGCGCAATGGGGCACACCGTTCGACATATTCTTGGCGTCTATCCGCAAATGCATTCGGGTGATTGTTACCTCAGCAATGATCCATTCGCCGGTGGCTCACACCTGCCAGACGTTACAGCGGTCACACCCGTTTTCTGCGGTAATCGCAAACAAGGTGTGCCTGATTTTTTTGTTGCTTCTCGGGCGCACCATGCAGAAATCGGCGGAATCACGCCCGGTTCGATGCCGCCCCACGCCACTTGCCTCGCTGAGGAAGGCGTCTTGATTCGTGATTTCCCTTTGGTTCGAAATGAACAATCCTTGGAGAAAGAACTGCTGAAATTACTGACCTCGGGATCCTACCCATCGCGATCCCCCCATGAAAACTTAGCTGATATTGCTGCACAACAGGCCGCTGGCCAATTTGGTGCCCGCTCCCTTCTCGCACTTGCCAGAGATTATTCACGAGAAACCATTGACGCAATGATGTGTCAATTGCTTGATGTTTCAGGTGACACGGTTCAGCGTTGGATCGAGTCCTTACCAGCGATGCCAATGCACTTCAGTGATTCACTCGATGACGGCACAACCATAGCGGTGACGATGACCAAGCGAAATCATCGGCTTGAAATCAAGTTTGAAACGGGACCGGTGCATCAATTCGGATTCAACGCGACACCAGCCATTGTGACCGCCGCTGTTCTTTATGTATTTCGATGTCTGGGAGGATCGGAACTGCCTTTGTGTGAAGGCGCACTTCGCGATGTTGATCTCATCATTCCCCGTGGTTTACTCGACCCTCCGAGGCACCCAGACCCGAGGCAGTGCGCGGCAGTTGTCGCCGGAAATGTTGAAACCAGTCAACGTGTTGTCGATGTTCTACTCGGAGCATTAGGAGTAGCGGCTGCATCCCAGGGAACGATGAATAACGTCTTAATCGGTGATGATTCATTTGGTTATTACGAAACCATCGCTGGTGGCAGTGGGGCGACACCAAGCCAACCAGGTGCCGACGCAGTCCATTGCCACATGACTAACACAAGAATTACCGATCCCGAGATCCTGGAAACCCGTTTACCAGTGCGACTCCATCAGTTTTCGATTCGCACAGGCAGTGGTGGGCGAGGTCAACACCAAGGTGGAGATGGGGTCACACGAGAATTTGAGTTCCTTAAGCCACTTGTGGTTTCCCTCATCACTTCGCGGCGCAAAAGCCAGCCATATGGAATTGCAAATGGCGATCCAGGTCAATCAGGAGAAAACTGGTTGATCCGTCAGGGAATCCCAGAACGGCTCGACTTCACAACCACGCTTCAAGTGGACCCCGGAGACCGCCTGCTTTTGCACAGTCCCGGTGGAGGAGGTTGGGGGGAATTCAATTCTTGAAAACCCTTGTCCTGGAACCAACAAGTACCGATTGGCCCGAGCGTGCTGGTTTCCCAGATCTCGGGCACGCCGAAACGGCCACTTCAATGACCTGATATTGATCGTATCAAAAGATTGATCATGCGGTTAAGAATCTGCTCAATAAGAGATGCATCGGTGAGGATCATCGATGCAACTTGACCAAGCTTGCCGATAACGCAGTTGCTGTATCGGCGGTGAGAACTGAGATGCTCCAACCAACAGTTTTGGGGCTCACGAACGCCGGCGTACGGGTAGGTTTTGAATCAAGGTGGTCATCCCGTGTGAGAGCCAAGGTGTCAGAAACCAGGCAGTTGAGCGTACCGATCTCCCCAAGCTCATTCATGAAGGTCACCATATCAGCTTGCCTCGGCGGACAAATAACCGAACAAGCAACCCCGCAGAGTTATTTCGTCGATCATGAAATCTATTCAATCTGATGCAAATAGCACTCAAAAAGAGATCTCGCGGGATTGTTGAATCATCCTCACCTTACCCTGACTTGATGGAATTGAAGGAATTCATCGATAGCGAGTTTTGAAGCAATGGTGATCAACGGTAAACTAGAGGGAAGCGGCTCGGCCCGCTAACGTCCAAACCTTTTCGTCTGGCTCCAGCTGAACTCAATTTATATGCCACTTCGAGTCCTCGCTACTTTATTCACTGTGACCGTCCTCTCTCAACACACCGTTGCAGAGCTGACTTCAACGTCGTCACCAGATTTCAATCGCGAGATTCGTCCTATCCTGTCGGATCATTGTTTTGCCTGCCATGGACCCGATGGGAATGATCGTCAGGCAGAACTACGACTTGACTCGGACAGCGGGTTGCAAAGAGTTCTCAGCAAAAAAGAATCAGAAAATTCGCTTCTTGTCGAACGCGTGAATTCTGACGACCCCAACCTCGTGATGCCTCCGCCCGAATTCCAAAAGCCACTTAGCGCAGAACAAAGACAGATCATTGAACGATGGATTAAGGCGGGTGCAAAAATTGATCAACCGTGGGCTTTCACCAATCCATCCAAGAAGGAACTTCCCCCATCAATCACCAACGGCCAACAGGCAATAGACCACGCCATCAACAAACGACTTGCTGAGGTGGGTCTGCAACAGAACTCGCGAGCCAACCCCTCGGAATTACTTCGTCAAGTTTGCCTTGACTTGACGGGTCTTCCTCCATCGGTTGAACAGATGGATCTGTTTTTGGAAAATCCATCACCTCAGGCATATGAGCAGTTAGTGGATGACTTACTTGCTTCTTCTCACTTTGGAGAACACTTCGGTCGGCACTGGCTTGATTTAGTTCGTTATGGCGACACGCACGGCTTGCACCTTGATAATTACCGAGAGATGTGGCCATATCGCGATTGGGTCATCGAGGCGTTTAATTCGAACCTGCCGTTTGATCAATTTATCTCGCAGCAACTTGCAGGTGACTTGATTGATGGTGCTGGTGAGAAAGGATTGATCGCAAGTGGATTTAATCGTCTTAACGTCACGACCAATGAGGGTGGATCAATCTACGATGAGGTATTCGTTCGCAACGTAATTGATCGTACCGATGCATTCGGAACGATTTTTCTTGGATTAACCGTTGGCTGCGCCGTCTGCCACGACCATAAATTCGACCCGATCTCGCAGAGAGATTACTACTCGCTATCGGCTTTCTTCAATAGTCTTGATGGCAAAGCGATGGATGGCAACACAAAAGATCCGGCGCCGGTAATTCGAGTTGCCACAGAGGAACAGAAGAATCTGATCACTGAATACCAGCTAGCGATCAGCGATTTCCAGAAGGAAATGCAGGGCCCCATCGATACGATCGACCAAGCTCAACGCAGATGGGAAAAACACCTCACTGACGAGACAGAGGGAATCAGGAAGGACCTGATCCCCGAAGCAGTAATTTCATCTGCCGAAGCGGAGATGGAAATACTGGAGGATGGTTCCGTAAAAATCACTGGCAATCCGGGCGTCAAAGACACAACCACCATTACGGCAAGCCTGCCCTCAGGTGGTAACTGGCGCACCCTTCACTTGGAGGCGCTGACGGATTCAGAAGAGGCAAAGGTGGGCGTTTCTGCAAACGGAAATGTGGTCCTGACCGAAATCACGCTGGAAGTTGGGAATCCAGAGGCAAACGATCCTTGGATCAAACTTCCGATGCTTCATGCCATCGCGGATATTGAGCAGAGTGATGGCCCATTCGGCATTCGTTTTGCCATCGATTCATCCCTGAATGATCGAGAGGGTTGGGCAGTTGGAGGTCATCAACAACCCGGCGGCCGAAATGCGTGGTTCACCTTTCCACCCATCATTGCGGAGAATCAGAATCAGAAAATCCGCATTCAACTTCAGTACCAATCTGTTTTTGCGAAACATCAGTTCAAGCAGATTCGATTTTCGTTGAGTGATTCCGGCCCAACGATTCCCGAGAACCAAAAAATCACGCTCGGACCTCTGTTCTCCGCCGGCCCCTTTCCCATTGAAAGCCCCAATCCGGGATACAGCCGAAAGTTTGCCTCGCAACAGGAGAGCTTTGATAAGGAACAAGTCTTTCGCTACGAGGATGTCGATTACCCATGGGAACCAAGAAACTCTTATACCGAAGTCACCGTCAACTCCTTACCCGCTATTCAAGATCGATCCTCGGCCCTGATTCTTTATCAGGCAATTCAATCTCCAAAAGCTCAGAAGGTCAAACTTTTATTCGGCACCGATGACGGATCTCTGATCTACCTCAACGGAAAAGAAATTTCAAACCGTCGTGGACCTCAGGACCTGTCGCCACTGGATCAGCAAATTGAACTTGACCTCAAAGCGGGGCAAAATGATTTGTACTGGAAAATCATTAACCATGACGCTGATTCTTTTCTGACGTTTGCTTATCGATCACCCGCAATTCCAATCCCCGCAACACTCACCTCGTTGGTTCGTACCCCTCCGGAGGAACGTGACAAAGAAGTACAAACTGCGCTGCGAAAATACTACCGAACCGTCCACTGCCTGCATCCCGATTGGTTGGCACTATTGGATCTGGAAAAAGGAACCCGGCGAGCCAAGGAATCACTGGAAAAACAGATTGCCACCACTTTGGTGTGGAAGGAGACCCAAGAGCCCCGAGCCTCACATGTGCTGCTTCGTGGCCAATATGACCAACCCGGTGAGACTGTCGAACGAGACACGCCGGATTTCCTTCCCACTTTTCCCGAAAGTTCACCGAAAGACCGCTTGGGACTGGCACACTGGCTGACTGGAAATCAGCACCCGCTGACTGCACGCGTTGCTGTTAACCGATTTTGGCAACAGCTATTTGGTACCGGCCTGGTGAAAACCAGCGAAGACTTTGGCAACCAAGGCGCCCCACCAAGCCATCCGGCCTTGCTCGATTGGCTCTCGACCGACTTCCGTGAAAATGGCTGGAATGTCAAACAGCTGATTCGCTCGATGGTCACTTCCAACGCCTATTGTGCGAGTCATAACGTGACGCCAACGATGCAATCGATCGACCCGTACAACCGTCTTCTTGCCCGAGGACCACGTCATCGCCTGGATGCGGAGGTCTTGCGTGATCAGGCGTTGTTTCTCTCTGGGTTGATGGTTGACCAACGAGGAGGACCAAGCGTGAAGCCACCGCAACCCGAAGGCCTTTGGGCCGCCGTTGGCTACTCCGGTAGCAACACGGTGCGTTTCTCTCAGGATCAAGGCGAAAAACTTTACCGCCGCAGCGTTTACACCTTTTGGAAACGTACCAGCCCACCTCCGCAAATGTCGATGCTTGATGCACCCAGCAGGGAATCATGCACGGCCAGACGTGAACGCACCAACACACCGCTGCAAGCGTTGTTGCTTCTAAATGAACAGCAATATATTGAAGCGGCAAAAAAACTCGCTCAGCGCATTCAACAAGAATGCCCTGAATCAACAAACGAAGCTAAAGTTCATTGGGTTTTTAAAATCGCAACCGCCAGAGAACCGTCCGAGAAAGAGGTCAATGCGATGATGTCCCTGCTCAATGACAGCGAAAGATACTATCGTGAGCAAAATGAACTTCGAGAGGAATTTGTCGGTACCGGATCGGTAATGGACGCGGCATGGGCTCTGTTATGCAACACCATTCTCAATCTTGACGAGGTTGTTTCGAAATGAATCCAACCCCATTTGATGAACGACTTCACCTTCTGAAACGGCGTGCTTTTTTTTCCCGCAATTGCGCTGGCCTGGGCGCCGCGGCGCTAGCCTCGATTGATTCACGACTTGCTAGTGCTGATACGAAAGGCAACGTTCAAACAACTTCACAAAAACAATTAGGCTTGCCTCACCACGAACCCAAATCACGGCGGGCTATCTACCTCTTCATGTCCGGGGCACCCAGCCAGATGGACCTGTGGGATCACAAACCCAACATGGTGGATTGGTTTGATAAGGATCTTCCTGATTCCATACGCCAAGGACAGCGTCTGACCACCATGACAAGTGGACAGGCCAGATTCCCCATCGCACCAAGTATTTACAAGTTTTCTCCCCATGGCCGGGCGGGCACCATGGTCAGTGAACTGCTGCCCCACATGGCCAAAAAAGTTGATGAAATCGCTTTAGTTCGCTCCATGTACACCGAAGCGATTAACCACGATCCCGCGATCACCTACATCTGCACGGGAGATCAATTACCCGGAAAAGCCAGCATCGGATCATGGCTCAGCTATGGTCTGGGAACCGAAAATGAGAACTTGCCTGCTTTCATGGTGATGACGGCATCATGGACGGGACGACAGCAGGCCCAAGCACTCTACAATCGGCTATGGGGAAGTGGGTTCTTGCCCAGCAAGTATCAAGGCGTCGCTCTTCGAAGCAAAGGCGACAAAGTCCTTTTCCTGTCAAATCCGAAAGGAATCGATCCAAGATCGCGACGGCGCATGTTAGATACTTTGGGCTCACTCAACGAAATAACAGCTCAACAAATTGGGGACCCTGAAACCAACGCCAGAATTGCTCAATACGAAATGGCGTTTCGCATGCAAACCAGCGTTCCGGAATTGGCTGATCTCGCCGACGAACCGCAACATGTTTTGGACCTGTACGGCCCGGAAGTGTTGAATCCCGGAACCTTTGCCAATTCTTGTATCATGGCGAGACGCATGGCAGAGCGGGGCGTTCGATTCACTCAAATTTTCCATCGAGGCTGGGATCAACACGGCAATTTACCGAAAGATCTGCCGAAGCAATGCAGTGACATTGATCAACCATGCGCCGGACTCATGACCGACCTGAAACAACGAGGCATGCTTGACGACACTTTGGTTGTATGGGGAGGTGAATTTGGACGAACCGCCTACTGCCAAGGCAAGTTAACCAAAACAAATTATGGACGCGATCATCATCCGAAGTGCTTTTCTGTTTGGATGGCCGGGGGAGGCGTTAATGGAGGAGTCGTCCACGGTGAGACTGATGATTTCAGCTATAACATCACCCGTGATCCCGTTCATATTCATGATCTGAACGCGACCATCCTGCATTTGCTGGGAGTGGACCACCGACGTTTCACCTACCCGTTTCAAGGTCTTGATCAACGCTTGACCGGTGTCGAACCCGCTCGTGTCATTAACGAATTAACCGCTTAATCCAACCCTGTCTCTTCGACCAAGTCATGAAACCTTTATCGAAAACCTGCTTCGCCTGTTGCGTGTTAATGCTGACACTTGCGTCGGTAAAAACAGCCTCTGCAAACAAACCAGAAACTAACGCAGAGAAAACAAAAAACCGACCCAATGTTCTCTTTATCTTCCTTGATGACTTTGGATGGCGTGATTGCAGTTTCATGGGTTCCGATTTCTACGAAACGCCACATCTAGATGCTTTGGCGTCACAAGGCATGGTCTTCACCAACGCCTACTCGGCCGCGGCCAACTGTGCCCCGGCGCGAGCGTCTCTTCTTTCAGGGCAGTACAGTCCTCGTCACGAAATTTACAACGTTGGTACATCGCGTCGTGGAAAACCCCAATTCGGAAAATTGATGCACGTCCCGGGCACGGACACCTTGAAGACAACCACCAAAACATGGGCACATCAGATCAAGAAAGCGGGCTATCAAACCGCAATCCTTGGAAAATGGCATCTGAGTGATGACCCGATCCCGTACGGCTTCGACTTCAACATCGCCGGCTCTCACAGCGGCAGCCCTCCAAAAGGTTACTTTCCTCCGCACCCCTCAGCTCCTGGCTTGAAGGACTCGCCGAAAGATGAGTACCTGACCGATCGCCTGACAGAAGAAGCGACCGCCTTTATCGAACGCTATCAGCGGCAACCTTGGCTGCTTTATCTTTCCCACTTTGCGGTTCACACTCCACTGCAGGCACGCAAGGAGCTCGTAAAAAAATACCAAGCGAAGCCGAAAGGGAAACTGCATGACCATTCCGTGATGGCGGCAATGATTGAAAGCGTTGACACCGGTGTTGGAAAGATTATCGATAAACTGGATAAAACGGGGCAGCGTGAGAACACCGTCATTGTGTTCAGTTCCGACAATGGCGGTTACGGACCAGCCACCTCCATGCACCCCTTGAGAGGTTACAAAGGCACCTACTACGAAGGTGGCATTCGTGAACCTTTCTTTGTGACGTGGCCAGGCGTGATTGAGCCGGGCACCACCAATGACACGCCCATCATTAACGTTGATCTTTATCCAACCCTTTGCGAGATCACCGGGGCCGAGGTTCCCAATGAACAACCCCTTGATGGTGAAAGCTTGATGCCAATCCTTCGAGGTGAAAAACAAAATCTGGGAGACCGAGCACTCTACTGGCACTTCCCCGCCTACCTGCAAAGCTACCAACGCACCAATGAACAGCGTGACCCACTATTTCGAAGCCGACCCTGCAGCATCATTCGACATGGAAACTGGAAGTTACACGAATACTTTGAAAACGGCGAATTTGAACTTTACGATCTTTCCAAGGATGTTGGAGAACTGCATAACCTCGCAACAACTCAAGCAGCAAAATTAAGGGAACTGCAAGCAATGCTGGTTCAGTGGCGAGAAGCAACCGATGCCCCGGTGCCCAATACGTTGAATCCAAATTTTGATGCGGCAGCCGAGGAAGCAGCGATCCAAAGGATCCTCTCGAAACGCTAACCAATACCCACGAACGAAGACTCACTGAGAAAGCGTTATCGAGAGCCTGAGTTGAAAAGACCAGACCCCGTTGCGACACTAGCTACGGCACGACATGGGTGAGCTGATCGCCAGAAGAGCCGCTGGCTCGGTGCGTGAGAGTCAATCAGCGCACGATCCAGAATTCTACGTCGGGACGTTGCAGAAGATTCTTGATGCCAATATCCCATTTGACGCCGTGTGTTTTAAAGACGCTTTGGGGGACAGATGTGCCCTCCAAGGTTGACGACACGACATGGGTAACGTCCTTCCTCGGGAGCAAACTGATGTCGACCATCACCGATTGGTTTCGGATCGATAGCCGACCATTCCCACTGGTGCGAATTAACCGCATAGGAGGCGATACCAAGCGAACCAATCGAAGGCAGATTGGGGAAAAGGAATCGAGGTCAGTTGAATGAACAACGGAGGGGTCATCGCACACAAATGCGTGTGAACCGACTGCTTATCCCGCAATCACCTGCGAAATCGCATCACAGAAAAAATCCATTTTACTTTCCTGCATGCCGGCAACATTAATTCGACCGCTGCCGACAATGTAGATTCCGTGGTCCGCTTTCAATTGATCAACTTGCATTTTATTCAATCCACTGAAGGAGAACATACCACGCTGCTGAAGCAAGAAACTGAAATCATGCCCCGGTCCAGTGTTCTGCATTGTCGAAACAAATTGCTCACGCAATCGTTTGATTCGATCTCGCATTTCACCAAGTTCCTGATGCCACTGCTGCGTTAACTGGTCATCAGCCAAGATGGTCGCAACAATCGCTCCACCGTGCCGTGGCGGATTACTGTAATTGCATCGCACGAGACGCTTCACCTGACTTTGTACGGCCTTTGCTGCATTCTCATCAGCGGTCACAAATGAAAGGGCTCCTATTCGCTCACCGTATAAACCGAAATTCTTTGAGAAGGAATTACAGATTACAGCTTCGTCATGATGACGAAGAATCGCCGAAATGGACTGAGAATCTTCTCGGAGACCATTCCCGAATCCCTGGTAGGCGAAGTCAATCAACGGCAAAAGCTTTTTGTCTGCAAGAACTTGAGCGATCGAATCCCACTGTTCGATGGTTGGATCGATTCCGGTAGGGTTGTGACAGCAAGCGTGTAACAAAACGGCATCACCGGGCTTCGTGTTGGACGATAAGTCCTCAATCATTCCATCAAAATCAAGAGACGTCTTATCGGCACCGAGATAGCGATAAGACTCGATGGGCAATCCCTCCGACGCAAAAACAGCGTGATGATTGGCCCAGGTTGGGTTCGAAGCCCAGATTCGCATCGATGGGAGTTGAGAAGCCAAAAAACTGGCAGCAATCCTCAATGCACCAGTACCCCCGGGTGATTGCAAAGTGGCGATGCGGCCTAAGTCAATCTGCTCGCCAAAAATCAGTCGCTGAACGGCTTGGCGGTACTCAGGCGAACCGTCAATCGGCAGGTAGCCCTTCGACTTTTCTGTTTCCAGCAAACGCCGTTCAGCCTCTTTCACACAATCTAAAACAGGGGTTTGCCCCGATGCATCCTTGTAAACACCAACACTCAAGTTCATCTTGTCAGGTCGCTGGTCAGCTAAAAAAGCTTCTGTGAGACCAAGAATTGGGTCGGGAGGGGCAGTAGAGACTAACGAAAAACGATGAATAATTTGAGTTCCGGATGAATCAGTCATGGTTTGATGATGACGGAGGTGCGAAGCAGTTCAGGACGTCGGCATAATAGGCACGACGTCGGTTACCAAATACGGCTCAGCATCCTAGTCGACAAAGTGAGAATCCACCATCGCACCAACGTTGGGAAAGCATGAAGAGTGACCCAGATTTTATTGTTGTCGGAGCTGGATCTGCCGGTTGCCTTTTGGCGAATCGACTCACCGCCGAATTTGGAGCAAGTGTCACCCTGGTTGAACCAGCTTCGCAGCAGGCTCCGCAGATCGATCGTGAACGTCCTGCTCGTTGGCTGCATCTACTTGGCTCAGCTGATGACTGGAACCACGCCACGAACCCTAGCGAGGGACTTGCCGGCAGAGCCCTTCGATGGCCGCGTGGACGAGGCATCGGTGGCAGCAGTCGAATCAATGCAATGATTTGGTTCCCACCAACCCCGGAGGATCTAGTCAATTTAGACAAGGCAACCGGAGGTACTTGGAGCAGCGACCGCCTGCGCTCCGCGATGTCATCGATCGAAACCATCCTGAAACCCCAAGATCCACGGTGGCTCAGTGAGTCCTCCACCGCATTTCTCAAGTCAGCTCGCAAGTTTGCCGACGGAAAACCCATCGCCTACAAACGCCTTCAGAACCTAGGACGACGTCGCTCTCTCGCCGATCTGATTCAGGCAACCGAGCACTCGAGCATTGAACTAGTTCGCGCGACAGCAAACCGGATCCTCTGGAATGGAGAAACCGCTCATGGTGTCGAACTAAAAACAGAAAGCGAAACCGTCACACGAATCGCTAGAAAAGGTGTCATCCTGGCCGCTGGCTCGATCGCCACACCTGGCATCTTGATTCGAAGCGGATTTGGCTTGAACGAAGATCTCAAAACACTTGGAATTGATACAAGGTTCGAATCCACTGATATTGGAAAACATCTGCAAGATCATCTGATCATGCCGGTTATCTTTCGACTAAGAAACGGAGTTGATATTTTCTCGACTCGTTCAGACCCCAGATCACTCGCCAAATGGCAACACTTGGGGACAGGGCCACTGGCGAGCAACTTGGCGGAAGTTGGCGGACTTTTTTTAAATAACACGATCCAACTACACGTCACTCCCACCCATTACCTAAGTTTTCCGAAAGAGGATCCGTCAGCATGGCTGAGTATCGGTATTAGTCTCACCCAACCTCAATCAAGAGGTGAATTAAAACTGACCTCCAGATGCCCCGATTCACAACCCGAGATCACAACGGGTTACCTCCATGACCCAAAAGACCTCCAAGAAATGATCGGGGGCGTCCAATTCATTCGTGACCTCGCCAATGACGCCAATTTGCAATCAATCATTGACTTGGAAGTTCTACCGGGAAAACGGCGAGAATCTGAATCAGCCGTCAGCAAATCGATTCAGCGTTATGCTCAGACCCTCTACCATCCCGTGGGCACCTGTCGCGCGGGTGAGGATAAAAATTCAGTGGTTGATGCCAACTTTAGCGTCCGTGGTGCAAATCGGCTGTGGATCGCAGACGGATCCATCCTGCCGCAAATCAGCGTCGGTAATCCGAACGCAACGATCATGAGTCTCGCATGGATCGCCGCCGAGACGATTGCCGGGGCGGTCGAAAGCTCAAGTTGAGCAGGTTCGGGTAACGTATCGGCGGGCCGGCAGGACGGCTCAGTCGTTCCATTTTTATTCTCGGTGCCGACAGCATCGGCAAGCGAAGGCAAAAATTCCCGAAGACCCTCACAAGCCAGCCTTTTTGGTTCACTTTTGGTGGAAATAAATTCTTGTACCGAACTCGATCGGACCTTCATCGCTGATCGTTCACCTCGTGGTCTGGCTAGCTTGAGGAGCCAGGAACAGCACAAATTACAACGGAAAGTCTCCGCTTGTCGAAAAAAGTCCCGTGAGAATAATCTGTTGGGAAAAGATCATATTTAGTGACCTCACCCAATCGCCGTAAAGCCATTATGATTTGCATCATCGATTGCTCGAACATCCGATGATCGATCCAATTTTTTGTTCAAATTCTGTTTTGAGCTCGAGAGAGACTCTGCATTTGAACATTGGAATTCATGCCTCAAGGGAAACCGTCCTCGCAGATGACTGGGCACACACCGAAACGCGGAATGATCCGCACCCTCATCGACAACTCGTTCCTGCTAATTGCCGGAACGATTGTTGCACTATTCTGGGCCAACGGCGGCCTCGAATTGTCCTCCCTGCCAGAGAATCTCAGGCTGACACCCGAAACTTACAATCAATTCATTGAATTCGATTTGGTCTCTGGCTGGAGTGCTGACCCCGCATCAAGTTCGGTAGAAACAAACGAATCGTCATCAACGTCGGTGTTGGCAGAGAATGCTGGATCCCGAAACCCAAGTCAGGCAGGTGGGGACCAACATGATGCCAGTGATCATGATGCCGGTGATCATGATGAGACCGACGGGCACCACGGTCTGACGATTCACTTCCTGATCAATGACATTCTGATGGCTTTATTCTTCGCCATTGCGGCGAAAGAAGTTTGGGAATCGCTACTTCCCGGCGGCGCACTCTCCAATCCCAGAAAAGCAGCAACGCCCCTTCTGGCAACATTCGGTGGGATCGCAGGACCTGCTCTGGTCTACATAGCCGGTTGCCTCATCAGCGGCGAGCTCACGGTGTTCGGCGAAGGATGGGCCGTCCCCTGCGCCACAGATATCGCATTCAGTTATTTGATTGCCCGAGTGATATTTGGCGCCGGTCATCCGGCAATTGCTTTCCTTCTCTTGTTAGCCATCGCTGATGACGCCGCCGGACTTCTCATTTTGGCCGTGTTTTATCCACAGGCACCGATTGAACCGATGTGGTTTGCGCTGACGGCAGCTGCGATGCTTTTGGCTCGAATCCTTTCCAAGGCACGCGTGCAGTCCCATTGGGTTTACCTGATTGGTCCGGGCGTGCTCTCGTGGTTCAGCTTTTATGAAGCCAACATTCACGCGGCTTTGGGACTTGTCCCCATCATTCCATTCTTACCGCACGCGCACACCGATTTAGGACTCTTCGCCAAGCAGGAATTGCATCGCGATGACACATTGAATGAGTTCGAACACTTCTGGAAATTGCCGGTTGAGTTTTTCCTCGGCTTGTTTGGACTTGTTAACGCGGGGGTGGTCTTTAGCAGTCTTGGTACCGGTACCTGGTTAGTTTTGGCGGGACTGCTGCTTGGCAAGCCAATTGGAATCACTCTGATGACATTGATTGCCGAAAAGTGTTTGAAACTGGAGAAACCGGCAGAAATGGATTACCGCCATGTTGTCACTTTGGGAATGGTTGCCGGAATCGGCTTCACTGTCGCTCTCTTCGTCTCCGTCGCCGCATTCAAAGTGGCTGGCCCGGTTCAAGATTCTGTGAAGATGGGTGCGTTGCTTAGTTTTGCGGCAGCCCCATTAGCGATCATCATCGGGAAATCACTGCGGATTAAGCCGGTGAAAATGGAAGTGGTTGCCGGTGAGGAAACAGCCTGAGGTCATTGATCCCGCGGCAGAACTCACCAACTTTGGACTGACTGACCACAGACCGAGAGCAAGTTCGGCCAACAAGAGTCCTCAAGGGCCCTTGAGGTTCAGAACCTTTACCCATCGCTCGCGCGGATCAGGCCAATAAGACTTGGACGCAACTGATCTTCTTCTAATGCGAGCGGTCACCCTCGGTTCTCGTTCGGGGTATCATTTTTACTTCCTCTCGTCAGGAAATCTTCCCAAACTCAAACGTTTTACAAAACGTGCCTCTAAGGAATCGGTCATGTCAGATCCAGAACTCCCCATCGAAGCAATCGGCGAAGACGAACTGCAACGGCCGCAACCAGCCGATGAACCGATCTCTGAGGTGGATTCGCAGGACCTTTATGAGGTGATGCGGAATACCATTGATCGTTTGGAGAAAGATCAATCGGCGAGGGGAGATCTAAAAATCCTCTCGCGAACCCTCAGGGAACTCCGATACGCTTTTTCTGTTTTCCGACCTTATCGCAGACGTCGCAAGCTGACCATTTTCGGATCGGCTCGAACCGGTGAAGAACATCCCGAGTACCAAGCGGCCGCCCAATTGGGCCAGACCATGGCGAAACATGGGTGGATGGTCATCACCGGTGCCGGTGGTGGAATCATGGAAGCCGGTCATCGCGGTGCAGGTCGCGAGGCTTCGATGGGTTTGAACATCATGCTTCCCTTTGAGCAGGGTGCAAATCCCTACATTGAAGGTGATCGCAAACTGGTCACGATGAAGTATTTCTTCACTCGAAAACTGATGTTTGTCAAAGAGTGTAGCGCGGTAGTGTGCCTGCCGGGAGGATTTGGAACACTTGACGAAGCATTGGAGACATTAACGCTGATGCAAACCGGTAAACAAACCCTTTTGCCCTTGGTGCTTCTTGATCACCCAGAGGGAAGTTATTGGAAAGATGCCGGTATCTTTTTTGAAAAACAACTTCTCGCCAATGGAATGATTAGCCCCGAAGATGTCCGACTTTACAAAATCACCAACTCTGTTGATGAGGCAATCCAAGAAGTCCTTGATTTTTATCGCGTCTATCACAGCATGCGTTATGTGAAAGAACGTCTTGTCTTTCGTCTCAAGACACCGCTTTCCGAAGACCGGTTATCCTTTATTCGAGATCAATATGGTGACATTCTCAAAGAGGGAACCTATGAACAAGCCACAGCGTTACCGCAAGAATCCGGCGAACCTGACTTGGCAGCGTTGCCTCGTTTGGTCTTTCACTTCAATCGGCGCGCTTTAGGACGTCTTCGGATGCTGATCGACGAAATCAATCGAAGCTAGAGTTGAAGAACGCCTGACTCGTATCTTTCCGGGTAAAGCGTTTCGCAGATTGCAAGATGGTTCCGAACCTTTCAGCGCTGGCCCAAGTGATTTGCCAACGCTAACCATTATGATTGGGTGAACACTTCGCAAGAAAAAACCACACGAATGATTTCGGGAAAAATAAAAAAGCCACGCATCAACACTTGATGCGTGGCTTTGTTTTTTCACTATTGGCAAGGCCGAATCAGTCTTGCTTGGCAGGTGGTTGCTGGCCTTGCTGATTCAAGCCCGGACGCACTCGCTTGTTGATATCCGTTTCCAAAACTCCAAACACCGCTTCATGTCTTGCAACAGACATTTGGAGTGCGGCGAGAAGACGCTTGGCGGTGTAAAAGTTCACGATGATGCGTTGCTTCACTTGAATTGGATCCTTTGGAACACCAATTGGCTGTGGATTCAGACCAAAGTCAACAATCAGCTCCTCGGGGGATCCAGTGACTCGGCAGAAGTTGGCGTAAGTCGCCGCCGCGTTGTCATCATTGACCTGAACTTGAACCGGTTGTTGGGTCTGAGCCTGCTCCGCTGGTGCGGCGGCCGCTTCTGCCTTACTAGAATCTTTGCTGCTCTCAGCCATCAATCATCTCCTGCAAATTACAAAGCAAATTTCAAACGTTTGAATGTTTAGGCGGCGACATGGAGTCGCCGTGTTTTACGTCTGTTCGTTTTAATCTTTTTGAAACCAATGCCCACCAGACCGCGTCTGACCGGGTTTTTTGATTTCAAGACTGGCATGCAATGGATACCAGAATATCATCCCCAAACCTAGACAGTCTGGGGTGCGAATTCAGAAAACCGGGCGATCCAATGAAGATTGTCATCAAAACAGACCCTCTTGGGATGCATCGGTCAGAGTTCAAAGTTGAAAGTTTTCGAAATCACCCGCCAGAGCCGAGACCCAAGGGACATCGGGTCGACGTGTATTTTGGCCGATCCCCGATAGCCGGATCGCAAGGGCAGCTCCTTTTCCTGCAGAGGAACCCTTGCCTGATACGAAATACTTCGCGGTTTCACCTGACCAGTGGCCGGGTCAATCTCCGTCTGCAAGTCTCCACCGGTCTGACTCGACAGGGACAAAGATGCTGAGGAAATCGGCTCACTCGACTTCTCTGAGATTTGACCGCGATAAGTCTTGTGCCGTTCCGCATCCAGTTTCAGATCAACCTCTTGCCCAAGATCAATCAGCTGCACGTCGCCCTGATCAATAATCAACACGGCTTCAAAAGCATCTGGATTGCCAATTTCGCAGATCACATCATCCGCAGTCAGGGTTGCACCGCGATTACGCAATTCCAACGGCGATCCCACCCAGCCTGGCAAACGACCATCATCCCCATTGGGGTTGGGACGATCCGGTGGCGGGATGACGTAACCCTTGCGGGGTGCAATGACCGTCAGGTCTTTGATTTCTTCCTCAGTTTTTCTGCGCAACAACATGATCGACGTCAGCAGTTCCTCCTGCGTGTCAATCTGCGCTTTCAGGGCCGCATCATTGCGACTTCGATAAGACAGATTTCGCAATTCAACTTTTGCGAGATTTTCTCGACCACGAAGATCGGCCAGACGAATTTCCAAATCGGGATTGCGAAGAATCGCAACCGCATCTTTTTCGTTGACGTACTGCCTCGGTTCAGCAGTCCATTCGATCTGACCTGGCGTTCCCGCGTAGACCATACCAGCTTGGCTTGGTCGGATTTCCAGTGCGCAATCAATATGATGCGGCAACGGCACGTAGCAAACAGCCGCGAGAATTCCAGCAACCACCCCGAGGGAAATGAATAATGGGGTTCGCTTCACTTTCGACAACCTCCCGGGAGTACGACAAAACTTCCATGTTTGAATAATGGGTTGCATCACCAGTCCGGCAAAACCCACGACAGCAACCATTCGACCAATTGCCTGCAAGCCATATGGCTCCAAAACTTTAATCACAAACCAACAGATAGAAAACACAACGACCCAGCGATAAATCACGCTGGCGATGGTAAAAGCGCCAAACAGAAAATGTCCCCGGGTCGGCAGGAAAGGGTCATCCTGTAACTCAAGACCCAAGCATTTTTTTTGAAAAGCACGCTTCAATACCTCAGTACTCTTCTGCCGAAGATTGGGGATCTCAAGCGCGTCCATCAAGATGTAATAACCATCAAATCGCAGCAACGGATTCCCGTTAACCAGAATCGTGCTGACAGCATTGAGGAACATCATGTTCAAGCAAAGGTCATTCAGAGTGGTCCCCTGCTCGGTGAACCACCAGATAAAGGTCGCAATCGCAGCCAGGAACATTTCAACATAGATTCCAGCGGCTCCGATCCAAACCCTTTTCCATTTATTGGGCAGCATCCAAGAATCGGAAACATTGCAATAGAGGCAAGGCGTAAAAACAAGCAACATGAAACCAATCTCATGGCACTCACCACCAAATTTCTTACAGCTCAAGCCATGCCCAAATTCGTGCATCACCTTCACCAGAGCCATCGTGATCGCAAGAATGAACCAACGATCAGCGGCAAAAAACTGCTGGAACGTCGGCAACCGTGTGTAAACCGTCTCGTACTGCGATGCGAGCAAAAGAGATGCGGCAAGAAAAATGAAGACAAAACCAATCAATGCCGGAATCGTAAACAGCCAGCCGAGCCATGGTAATAATCCATTGAGAATCTTCTCGGGGTCGAAACCCCGATAACGAATGGCAAACACATTGGTGAATTTCCCCATCACCTCTTTGTTCTTCTTCTTCCTACCCCTTTCCCTGAGCGATTTACCTTGACCCGGTGAGTTACTGATAACGAGTCCGCTACGATGCAACATTCCGATGAATTGCTGCAAATCACCAAAGGTAATCTTCTGCGGGGCAAACCGACGCTCAAAGCCATCTTTGATTTGCTGGAGACTCACGTGGCCATCGAGCATTTGAAGAATGAAGTATTCTTCTTCGTGGAAGCGGAAGTACTGAAGACCAACCGGTTCCTTGACGACCCAATAGCCAGTCCCTTGGTACCGCTGTCGATTGGCAGAGAGGTCCGGTCGCCGACGCACCGTAAGCGGCCGTGACGAACTGCTGACCAGTGATTCCGCAAGCGTTGGCATGGATCGTAACGACTGGTGCGAAAGAAACTGAAACGACGACTACTTCACGAAAGTGACAAAACAGGATCAAAGGGCAAGATTACTCTTGGGTATCTTGATCGATGCCCGCATCCCCGGCTTGATTAACCAATCAATCACTTTGCCCGTGGCATCATCCTTAATGGGTTCATTCTGGATTTCAACCCAAACGCGATGTCGGTCATTCAAGTCAATTTCCATGCTGACATAACCCAATGTTCCATCGATTTTAATCGTCTTGTCTGGGTCAACATCATTTTCAATAACGACTTTGACTGGTGTTCCCTGCCGAACCATACTTCGATAGCTCAAGGCATCGATATCACCCTCGACGCGTAAACGATCCATTTGAATCAGTGTCGCAATGGGTGCTCCCGGCTGAACCCACTCACCCAGTTGCGCGATCCGCGCCTCGATAAAACCGGTTGAGGGTGTCGTAATTCGGCGTTGAGTCAGGTCAAACTCTGCCAGTTGCCGCTCACTTCGCTTGGCAATCATCTGCACTTCGGCAATTTTTTTCTGCATCACCGCGAGATCAATTCGCAGTTGCGCCCGTTTGGCCTCGAGCCGTTTCTTTTCCATCTCCCAGTAGGGAATCGCACCCTCTTTTCGCAAGTCCTTGAATGCTTCCGCCTCCGCGGTGGCCAATTCTTCCGCGTTGCGCGCATCTTCAAGATTGACATCATTAGCGGCATTGATAATGGCTTCTTTTTCCTCTGCAAGCTTCAATTCCACCGCGAGCCCGGCGGCGGTATCGTCGATCACTGCGAGCAGATGCCCCATCTCCACCGTGTCACCCTCCTCGAATTTCAGTTCCGTCAAAACCCCTTGAGATTTTGCAGCCACATTCACCTTGCTGATGTACTGCACGAGACAGTTTTCGGCTTCAATGAAGTTGCCAGGCGAATTGGAAGGTGCACTGGTTTGCTGAGACCAAGCATCTGTGCAGATGATCTGCGCAGTTAATAAAAAGCTGAGGCGGATTCCAGAATGATTCAGTCGCATCTACATCTACTCCGAAAATTAACTGCTTGGTTCAGGCGAACTTGCAAACATTCAGGTGGATAACAGTCCTAGAAGAAAAACTTGCAGCACCATTCGTAAATCTCATGAAAGAAAACGAAACCGCTACTTCGACGACCACAATAAATCTTTGCAATCACTTTCGCTCCGGGTCGCGGCTGCAAGGCACGAAGATCTTCCTGCGTGGGAACCGCTCGCATTTTGATCACCGCCCCATGCTCTTCATTGGCGTCCGCTCGCATGGAAATGCTGTCCAACGCCAACTTCGCATCCAGTGGAGTATCAGGATCCGTTGCCAAAATATAAGTGACCTCCAATTGATCCGTTGAATTCAACTTTTGTTCCTCAACGTATTGATCAAGATGGCCTTCGCGTTTCTCAGGCAGCTCAACTTCCAGCACGAGTGGTTCGTCAAGATCAGCCACCTCTAACAATACTTGGCCAGTCATGATCGGTCGGCTACGAAGAGTTTTCTTGACGTCCCAAGAAACGACGCGCCCCTGTATTGGCGAGCGAATCTCAAGGTCACTCATCCGTTTTTCATATAGTAGCTCTTTCGCACGAAGGATTTGATACTCCGTCTCGAGTTTAATTTGCTCCGCCTCCAGAGCTCGCTTCTCCGAGATCTCGAGATTTCGGAGCCGAAGTTGACCTTGGACTCTGCGCTCCTCCACTCGATTGGTCGAGATCTGACCTACCACCTCGGTCAATTGGATTTCCAAATCTCGGTTATGCATCCTCACCAGCAGAGAATCAGTCTCGACTGGATCGTCGTGGTCCACCAGAACTTCGGAAACTTCCCCATCAATAGGCGCAAAAATCTCGCGACGCTGCATCGGCACCAAAGTACCCTCTGCCTCGAGATTGAAATCTTTTTCGATGAATACCAAGGAAAGAACAACAACGAAAATCAGGGCGATGATACCAACAGTCTTTGGCAGGGTACGGGCGCGAAGAACCCAAGATGCACGTCCCATTGCTCGCCAAAGCGGCATCAAGAACAAGTTACTGTGTGACTTGGAATTGGCGATCGCACGCGTTCCGTGCTCATAAACAAGATCACAGCGTGCCTTGAAGATTTCTGGCGGAATCGCACTCTCGATTTGCTCGACAATCAATGCGCCAATCACTTCTCCGCGATGCGCATTGTCACGATCAATTTCGCCCGCTGCACCGTGTTCTTGGTCGACACCAAGACGTCGCTCGGGCTCCCTCAACGGTAAAACGGCTATGTTTCGTCCGTAGCTTTGGTCGACATAATCTTCCAACGCCTCTTCGATCTGCGGAGGTAAGTCTTCGGTCGACCCGTCATGCCATAGCGGCTCACCCGCCGCGACCACCTTGGTAGCCAAGTGATTCAACGCCGCAACAATGTTCGACCGATTTTCAATCGTATCCTGACCACTGATGGCTTGGACACGACACTTAGTCCCTTTCTTGATTGCAACACTGACTCGGTCACAACCAATGAGTCGTCGTCCATCATTAGCGACGATGTATGCCGTCTCTTTGAGATCCAACGATTCGTGTGAGGCTCGAGCAAACGCATCGGCCTGTTGCCATAAAGTTTGGCGATCCCCGAGTGTTCGAAGCGTCTGCCCCCTTAACCACTCCGCTGCCAAATCACACATCTGCTGAACAAAACGCAGGTACCCCTTCTGGGTATCCGGAGCGGTGTCAGGCCGCTGAAAAACTTCAATCAGACCATCTTGATGGTCATCATGCTTCAATGCCCCCAAGACCAAGAGGTAGCGAGTTGGATTACCTTCGCCTTCCCCATCGGTCGTTCCGGAATAGGGTGGAACCAAAATTGACTGGCCTGATTGCGCTACCCTTTGAATCAGTCGGTCGTGCTTCACCCCATCTTCGTTGTCTTGCGTCAGAACTGCAGGCTCGGCATTGACCTGATATTGCAAGCGAAGCTTACCGTTCTTATCCAACAACCAAATCGCACCGCCCGCAGCGGCCAAAGCCGTGATGATTCGGGTCAATAGCCCCGAGTAAAACTCCTCCGGGGTCGCGCCACTTTTAGTCAGCTGCGCAATCTCATTTACCAGGCCACGTATTTGGGCCTTTGTCTCCTCAACTGTTTGCTGATTGACCGTCATGAGCGTTTCACGAACGAGAACGGATTCTTACTTGTTTCACCGCACAGTAGAGAAATTTGGGAACCGCCGCCACGTTGACCTAGAAATGATTTCCGAACCAATAAAGCCCAGCTTATTTCAGTAATCGCCCTGCCAAACCCCTATTTATACATTTTGTATATATTATTACAGGATGACCGCCGCAAGTTGGTCCGGCCGGGTTCAATGACTTCACAACAACCGCCGGCCAAAAGATTCATAGAAAAACCGCTTTTCCCGTACCGAAAGGCTCTCTGACTGCCATTTCCCTCAAAAGTTCTCCTCATTAAATGACATCCAAGTCCCCCCTGGTCACCAAACATCACAAGCTCAATCTGCCAGACATGAGATCCGTTTTTCAGTCAAATAACGTTCGTTTTCTCAACAAAATGCCGCCTTTTGCCAACCCCTCGCCCGTTCTCTGAACTGCCAGCAGAGAAATGCTAGCTATCTGATTTTGAATCCAATTCCCCTCAGAACCCATCAGTCGATGCCAACGCCCCCACCTGATTCGTCATCACTCGATCAACTCGAGAGGGATCTCCACCAAATGCATCGAACGATCCGATTGACCATCCAGAAGCACCTCGCAAGCTATTCTGGGCAGTCATTGGGCAACTTGGCAGATAACCAACTTCTCGCTCGATCCATCCATCAAATGCTGGAGAGGTATGGACTGAGAGTACGCTGCGCCGAGTGCGGAAATCCCTCGATCCTTCGAGTGTCCCCTCGCAAGGGCAGCACTGGCGGCGTCTTTGTCTTTGACCACACCCTTGACGGAAAAAGAACCTTTCACGGTGGTCGCAATGTTTGCCCCGACATTCGGCTCGTCGCAAAACCCGATCGAGAAAGACAACCTCGAGAGAAAAGCAATTAATGCCTTCAATTCGCCTCAACACCTGCCGCGGCCACCAGCCCACTCGGTCGAGAGAAAACTTGACGCATTGAATCGGTCTGGGCTCAACCGCCACTCTGGGCCAAATCACGAACGTTTCGATAACGCGTCTGAGATAACGGACAGATCGACCTTCGCACGTTGCGGTCACCCACAGCATCGTCAATCACCACAAACGGATACGAGCGATCGATTGGCTATTTCCTTAGTCGAGCTTTTCCTGACAAAAATCACCTTGTTCTTTCTTGAATCCCTGAAACAACCGGTACTCCTGCTTGGAAAGCAATCCGTCGTTGTCTCCATTGAGCAATGGGAACAACGGGTCGTACCTTTTCCTGCTTCAGTTCCATCGCTGGCGTGTACGGAAGTTGCCGCGATTGAATTGTCAAGCTTGTTCCAAAAGCTGAACAAACTGATGTAGCTTTGTTCGCAGCAACGGTTTGGAAATTCGTTGGACAGATGTATCAGCAGCTAGCGAAATC
>CALJHC010000024.1 GCA_938075415.1 uncultured Rubripirellula sp.
GCTGATCGTTTACCGGTTCGGTTGCAAGGTTTTTAGATGCCAGCTGGCGAACGAATTCAAACGTGTGGCGTCAGTCACCCAGGATCGTTCACCGATCAACGCCGTCTCTGGTTGCCTCAGGAGCGGCTTGGAGTTGCCCAGGATTTGCCATCCCACTGTTTGACCTCTTTGATCAAGTTCACCAAGCCTTCGGAGAAACGATTCAGCAAGAATTCGCCCTTGTTTGCACTCGCCGCCCTTGGGTATCCAATGTAACCAGCTAGGGATCGTTCCTGCGTCACCCACGCGCGGACAGAAGGCTCAAAAGAACCTTCCATCGATACGTCCGGAAGTGTCTGGTATTCTCCCACTGATTCGGGATCAATTTGCAAAACCATCGAGGTTTCCCACTCGCAAGCGTGTCCCATCTGAGTCTGCAGTAGTTGATCCCTTGGTTTGGACACCGGTTTAGACGCGGGGTTGGAAACCGATTTGGATTTCTCACCCAAGGTCCAGTAGGTGGCCCCAAGCAGTAAAAGATCCGTCTCGTTTCGATGAGTCTGTTTCAGCTCAAACAGGGCTTGATTCACAGGAACACAATTTCCACCATGGCCATTGATGACCAGTAAACGCTTAAAGCCATGTGTCAGCATGTTCTCGACAAGTCCCGACATTAGGTCAATCCATAGTCGGGGGTCGCCGGAAAGTGTTCCCGCAAAATCAAGATGATGGTGAGAATTTCCCAACCACATCAAAGGCAGAAACAAACCGTCGTCCGCACACGCCAGTTGAGCTCGGCGAACCACTTCACCCAGCAGAAGACTATCAGTGAATACCGGTAGATGGGGGCCATGCTGTTCCACCGCCGCTACGGGAATGATGACAGGAAGGTCACGTGAAAGTGCGTCAACCTGACGTGTGGTCAGTTTCGCTAGTTCCATTTGATCGCTTTTTTTGTAGGTGGCGTTTTTGCGGTTCTTGCCAGCGATGAGACTCAGGAGACGATCGCATGTGCGACGCGACCACCGACATCGGTCAGGCTTTCATTGCGTCCTTGATGAAAGTAGGTAAGCATCTCATGGTCCAATCCCATCAGGTGCAGGATTGTTGCATGGATGTCATGGAGATGCATCCGGTCGGTTACCGCTTCGAAACCCAGTTCATCAGTCTCGCCATACCGAAAGCCGCCGCGAACGCCACCACCGGCAAACCACATGGTGAAACCGTAGGGATTATGGTTGCGGCCCGGGGCATCCTTACCTTCACTAAATGGCATGCGTCCAAATTCACCGCCCCAGATCACAAGAGTTTCATCCAGAAGTCCACGCTGCTCCAAATCGGTCAACAAGGCGCCGATCGGTTGGTCAACCTCTGCGGCATGTTGACCATGATTCTTTTCGACACTCTCGTGCGCGTCCCACGTTTCTTCAAGGTGTCCGCCACCGGAATAAAGTTGGATGAATCGCACGCCTCTTTCAACCAAGCGTCGGGCAATCAAGCAGTTGCGTCCAAACTCGTCGGTTGGTTGATTGCCAACTCCGTACATTCCAAGCGTCGTCTCTGATTCCTGCTCTAACGCCACCGCCTCCGGTGCTGCTGCTTGCATCCGATAGGCCAGTTCATAGCTTTTGATTCTCGCTGCTAATTTCTCATCATCGAAGCGTTGCTCGCGATGCAGGTTGTTCAACTGGCTTAGCAGTTCGAGCTGTGCTTGCTGGGGTAGCCCGCGAAGGTGTGCGGGGCCGCTAAGATCAAGGATGGGTGCACCTTGGGAACGAAAAGGCGTGCCAGTGTGACTTGCGGGCATGAATCCGTTTGACCAGTTTGGTTGACCGCTAATGGGTCCACCTCGTTTGTCCAGCATCACGACGTATCCGGGTAGGTCATGATTGGCAGATCCGAGTCCATAGACAGACCAGCTGCCCAGCGAAGGTCGGCCAATCTGTGTTTTGCCCGTGTTCATTGCGACCAATGCCGAGCCGTGAGCGTGGCTATCGGTGTGACAAGCATTGAGGACACACAGTTTGTCGGCATGCTTTCTGACATTCGGAAAATAGTCTGAAATCATCAGTCCTGATTCACCACCTGGCCGGAAAGGTCGCCATGCTGGGGTCAGGTACCCAACCTTCCGTCCACCAGAATTGATGTAGTCTTTATCCGAAGGCAGTGTCTTACCGGCGTATTTCTTTAAGGCGGGCTTATGATCAAACGTATCCACCTGTGAAGGTGCACCGTTCATGGTGAGAAAGATGCAGGACTTGGCTGCTTTCCGAGGCAGAATGGAACCACGTGGGCCCGATCCAGTCGGTCGAGGCAAATCTGTTGCCATCAGTTGATTCGCCGGCTGATCACCGCTGATCAAATCCAGTAGCGCCAAGCCAGCAAATCCGGCACCGATTTGTGTAAACGTTTCGCGCCGGGTTATTCCACAGGGAAAGGCTGATGATTCTTGCATTGCTTAGTCCAGATAAATGAATTCGTTGCTGTTCATCAATACAATTGCAAGCGATGCCAGAGCTTGAGCTTCGGTGGTGATGGTTGCTGGGTCGTTCTCGCGATCAAGGGTCAGTCCAAAACGCTTCGCAAGCTGATCCTCGATCAGGTTTCTTCGCGAAGGTGGCAAAGCCGTGGAATAAAGAATCAGCTCTGCAATACCACCCTTCCAGTATTCGCCATCAATGTTGCCTTGCTGGCCAATCACCCAAGGCGTGTCGAAACGTCGATTTGGTAACCCAGCGGAACGTCGACCCCGTAGACGACCAGACTGAAACCAAGTTACCTCATCGGCAGAGCAGACTAAGGTTAAAAGGAACGGTTGTTCTCGCTGTGTGACCTGACCGGCGTTAGAGAATGCGTCGGTGATCCGCACTTGATTATCCGAGGTGAGGCCAAGGAAAAAAGAGCTGCCCACGTTGTTCTTGGAGTTCCAGTTGGACAAAATCTCGCGGTGTCCCGATGCAGAGAGATCATTCACTACGCAGAAAATGGTGCATTGGTCATTGGTGAGAAGATTGCCCGTGACATTCAAGTAATCGTCAACACCGTCAAACCAAAGAACAGGCTGATCATTCCAGGCACGTTTCTTGAGGATGGGTTGTCGTTCGGTCTGTGTTTGGAACGCCTGGTGGGATCCGGTTGCTAGGTCGGCAACGCCTACCACGCCGCCACTTTCCGGATCAAGCATCACGCTGTTCGCGCTGAAATGAACAACCGGAGATGGGGTGAGGGTTTTCGACGGATCGCTTTGATCGGATGCCAGTGGGAAATCCTGTTGCGGCGGGATCGTTGCAAAACGCTGAGCCTGTTGAACGACATGCTTTTGAGACCAGTCGAATTCTTGGCTGGTCGGTTGCCGATTAAGAACGGACATCCAGATTGCTGAGATCTGCTGGGCTCGTTGCGGTGATTGTGCAACCACGGTTTGGGCCAAATGTTGACTGCGTTGATGAACGAACGGATGATTGAGCAGCGTCAGTGACTGGGTGGGGACTGTTGTCACATCCCTTTTGCCAACAGTTTGCGTCGCCTCGCAAAGGTCGAATGCAGTCATCATCGGCGGCATCAATCCGCGTTTAATATGCATGTAGAGGCTGCGACGTTTCTGTTCGGCCGGCGAAGAAGCCTTCCATGCGGCACTTTTTTTGGATAGTCCAGCGAGCGCTTGTTGACTGACTTCACCATGAAAACTGGGGCCGCCCATTTTCAAATCCAGTTCACCGCTGACGGCGAGTAGCGAATCCCGTATCGCTTCTGCATCGAGACGCCGTCGATTTGCATGCCATAGAAATTGATTCGACGCATCACGCTGTTGATAAGTCGCGGCTTCGGTATGTTCAACTGCTTGTTTCCAAGTGGCGGAGTTCAGGATAACCCGGTGCAGTTCCTTGATCCGACCCTCGCTTCTAATCAACTCCGCTGCTAGCCAGTCGAGTAGCTCACGGTGACTCGGCTGGGCTCCGAGGAATCCAAAATTATTCGGAGACCTCACCAAGCCCTGACCGAAATGATGCTGCCAAATTCGATTGGCCATCACACGCCAAGTGAGTGGATGTTGGTGCTCGGTCAGCCACTCGGCAAGCTGCGTTCGGCGTCGCGTCGTCGGGGCTCCGGATTGCGGTGTTGTGAAGTCAACCTGCAGGCTTGGTACGAACGATAGAGCGCCGGGGACAACCGGCTCGAGCGGTTGATGGCGATCTCCGTTTTTAAGAATATGCAGAGCATCGGGTGTTGCTGTGATGTCAGTCCAGCCTAGTACATCCGGGGCACCTAGTTCTTCAGGGGATGGTCCACCCAACCATTTACTTTGGCGTGGCTTGATCGGACCTGGCCAAAAAACGGACGCCATGCGGTAATAATCGGATTGTGCAATCGGATCAAACTTATGGGAGTGACAGCGTGCGCACTTAACGGTCATACCAAGAAACGCAGAGGAAGTGGTGTGAACCAGATCCTCCAACCGTTCATATTGGTAGTCCTGCGGGTCATTGGGTTCATCGTTCCACGTTCCCAGCCTCAGAAACCCAGTGGCGATCAGGTCTGATTCAGAGGCTTCCTCTTTCTCGTCGCCGGCGAGTTGTAATTCGATGAACTGCGCATAAGGAAGGTCCTCGTTGAATGCATCGACAACCCAGTCACGATATCGCCACGCATTGGGCTTTTCCTGATCTCGCTCGTATCCGCTGGTGTCTGCGTATCGAACAACGTCAAGCCAGTGCCGCGCCCATCGTTCGCCGTATTGCGGTCTCGCTAGAAGGTCGTCAACCAGTCGCGACCAAGCATCAGACGCCGTATCGTTAAGAAACCGGGATACCTCGTCTTGGGTGGGTGGTAATCCGATTAACGTGTAATGAACCCTGCGTATCAGCGCCCGCTTATTCGCTGGAGGTGCCGAACTCAATTGGTTGGATTTTAATTTTTCCTGAATGAAAAGATCGATCGGATTAACCTGCTCGCCTGCTTGTCGACGTCGACCAATTTCGTCGGTAATTCGCTGCGGCATTGGCTCCAAGGGTTGCAGTGACCACCAATCTCGCCCAGCGCGAAGTTCACTGGTCGATTCAAAACGATCAAGTGTTCTTCCTTTTGGCCAGAAAGTGCCACTCTGGATCCATCGCAACAAGTCCTCCGCTTCCTTAGCTGGCAGCGGTTGTGCTTCACCCTTCAGGGGTGGCGGCATCTCTGCATTCTTGATCCGATGAAGAACAAGGCTGTCGGCCGGATCGATGGGATCAACTGTTTTTCCGGTTTCACCACCGGCCTGCCATCCAGCACTGGATGAGAGATCCAAGTCGCCCGAGGTCGTGACGCTATCGTGACATTCAAGACAACGCTTCACGAGGATCGGAGCAATGCGTTCCTCAAAAAAATCCGTTGAATAAGATTCATGCAGACCTGATGAGGGGGGATCAGCGTAAACCGGCACCATGGCCATTGATAGAAGAATCAAGGTTGCTGAGAACTTCGGCCGCAATAGAATTCGAATAACGCGATACATGGAACTAGAATTTACATGGCCGGACCGGGGTGTTGTTGAGCGGGGAACGAGAATTTCCCAGAAAAGAGAGAACGATGCGTTGGGTCGCCCATTGCCTCATGAGAAAAGTTGTGTGGTGTGACCGAGACAGTTTTCGACTTGTCACCAATCGACTTGTCACCAATTATCGGGGATCAAGTGCGGCAATCGCGAAACAACGGTTCAAACGCTCGGGATCGGCCTATGAAGGATTATTTCATGTGGAGTGGATTTGTCGGGTGGTGTGATCCAATTGCACAAAGATCAAAACTGCCGGATCTTCTTCTAATGGCACAAAAAAAAACCTCGAACGCCGAGGCATTCGAGGTTGGTGTCGTGGATTCAACAAGAAATCGGATCAGCTGCAACCCATGCTGTTTCCGCAATTGTGGCACAGGTAGCAGTTTCCATTGCGGACGGTGATGCTGCCGCAATTATCGCAGCTGGGAGCGTCAATTTGAAATCTCGCAAATTGATCACTCTGACGATTCGCTTTGGAACCGTCTGAGGGAGTCGCGCCATTGGATTTTGAAACATCGCCGATCGATGCGAGGAAGGTCGCCCGTTCTGCGAGGGCAACCGCAGCACCGGCGTCCTCCTTGAGGTCCATCATCACGCTGCTAACTGGATCAGAGGGATCGATGGGGTTTGCCGGATTGGTGGTTGCTTGAGAGATCGGGTTGGAATCGGAACCACTCATGAAGGTCAATCCGAGCCATCGAGCGATGTAATCAACGACGCTCTTCGCAATGCGGATGTCCTTGTTGGTGGTATGACCCATCGGTTCGAAACGGGTGTGGCTAAATTTATTAACCAGCACTTCCAGTGGAACACCGTACTGCAACGCGATGGAGAGTGCTGTCCCAAAACTGTCCATGATCCCACCAATGGTTGACCCCTCCTTCGCCATGGTGATGAAAATTTCACCAGGCCGTCCATCCGGATAGAGTCCTACGCAAAGGTATCCTTCGTGCCCTGCAATGGAAAATTTATGGGTGACGCTTTGCCGGGTATCGTGCAGTCTCTCGCGTCGAGGTTTGTAAACAACCTTCTCTTTCTCGATGGTCTGGGTGATGACCTGTGGCTCTTCGCTCTCTTCACCACCTTCTGACTTGGTGTTGAGCGGTTGCGATTGCTTGCTTCCATCCCGGTAGATTGCGATCGCCTTGAGACCCAATTCCCAACCCCAGAAGTACGCATTTGCGATGTCCTCAGGCGTCGTGTCGTTGGGCATGTTGACCGTCTTGCTGATCGCTCCGGACAGAAACGGTTGAGCTGCGGCCATCATGGTGACATGAGCTTCCCATTGGATACTTCGTTCGCCGTTGGCTGGTTGGAACGCACAATCGAACACGGGTAAATGATCCGGATCAATGTGGGGTGCACCCTCGATGGTGTCCTTCTGATCAATGTAATCAAGAATCTCGGTGATCTGTGACTCGGTGTAGCCTAGCTTTTGTAGACCAAGTTTCACCGTTTGGTTGACAATCTTGAGCATCCCGCCGCCTGCGAGTTGCTTGTATTTAACCAACGCGATGTCGGGTTCAATTCCCGTTGTGTCACAGTCCATCATGAAGCTGATGGTTCCCGTCGGAGCGAGGACGGTGGCCTGGGCATTTCTGAATCCGTATTTCTCGCCGATCGCCAGGACCTCGTCCCATAACTCCTGAGCTGCCTGCTTCAATTCAGCGGGGCCTTCTTCGTCGATATCGTCACACGCTTCGCGATGCATCTGCATCACATTCAGCATCGGCTTCTCGTTCTCGCTGTAACCATCAAACGGTCCGACGACACTGGCGATCTCGGCACTCGTTCGATTCGCTTCGCCGTGTAACAGTGACGTCAAAGAACCACAGAGTCCTCGGGCTGCGTTGGAGTTATACGGCAAACCGCGACTCATCAAAACGCTACCGAGATTCGAGTAGCCTAATCCGAGCGGTCGGAAACGATGACTATTCGCTGCGATGGGATCTGTTGGATAGCTCGCGTGATCCACGAGGATTTCCTGCGCAATCAAAAACAGTCGGCAGGCGGAGCGGAAGCGAGTCGCGTCGAAATCGCCGTTTTCCTGAACAAATTTCATCAAATTGATTGACGCTAGATTGCAAGCAGTGTTGTCCAGGAACATGTACTCGCTGCACGGATTCGATGCGTTGATCTCACCGCTGTTGGGACAGGTGTGCCAGCGATTGATGGTGGTGTCATACTGAACACCAGGGTCGCCGCAGTTCCAAGCACACTCCGCCATCTTGTTCAAAAGTTCCTTGGCGTCATATTCTGGCGCGTCAGCCTCGACCTTCTCACTGATCCAACGGGTTTTCCAAGGCTTTTGATCTCGGACCGCTTCCATGTAATCGTCGGTGATCCGGACCGATAGATTGGCATTTTGGAAACAGACGCTGCTGTAAGCTTCGCCGTTAAAGTTTGACTCGTAACCCTCGCGAATCAGAGCGTGAGCTTTTTGCTCCTCACCCCACTTGCATTCGATGAATTCCAGAATGTCCGGATGCCATACTTTCAACGATTGCATTTTGGCGGCGCGACGCGTCTTACCACCACTTTTTACTACGCCCGCGATTGAGTCGTAGACCTTCATGAATGACAGCGGTCCCGATGGCGTTCCACCACCGGACAGTTTTTCACGCTGCGAACGGATTGTCGACAAGTCGGTACCCGTGCCACTACCAAACTTAAATAGCATTGCTTCGGAACAGGCAAGACGCATGATGTCTTCCATGTTGTCGGCAACACTCTGGATGAAGCATGCTGAGCCTTGAGGAAACTCGTAAGGATTCTCGGGTTGCTCCGTTTGCTCTGTCTCGGTGTTCCATCGCCAGTTGCATTTATCACCCACCACACCGTACTGAGCATGGAGTCCGACGTTGAACCAGACCGGGCTGTTGAAGGCACCGTGCTGGTGTAGGCACAACCAGGTGAGGTCTCGATAGAAACGCTCACCATCTTCTGGCGAGTCAAAATAACCGTCTGCCAAACCCCAGTCGCTGATGGTTCGCGTCACGCGGTGGATTAATTGGCGGACACTACGCTCTCGTTCTTCAGCATTATTGGGATCACCATAAAAATACTTCGACACCACAACGTTGGTCGCTAGCTGACTCCAACTCGAAGGAACTTCACAATTCGTCTGTTCAAATAAAGCATTCCCGCTTTCATCTTTGATCGCCGCACTTCGGTTCTCCCACTGAGCGGTCTCAAACGGTGTGGTGCCGTCGTCCGGGCAGAAAGTCGATTCAACTTTGATTCCGGAGTTGTTCTTGCGAAGCTTTTTTCCAAACCGCTGCTTGGCATACTCGATGCCGTGCTCTCGGTTGACCTTTTCCAATGCGGGATCGCTGGAAACATCGCTCGTACTCTGCGCAGTGAGAACCGTGGCCATCGCTCTAAGACTCCTAATTATTTCGTCCGTGGACTCAGACAATGCCAAGGGCTGTTCGCTATCCTCGCGAAGCATTGTTCAAAGTCGTTTAATTGTTGATAAGCAAGCACAAGGGCACCCAAATGGGGGTAGCTGCTTTCATTTTTGACGTCCTCTTCGCGTTACCAAGGTAAATCGCGTTCGAAAACCGTCTTTTTCCGTTGAAAGCACTACCAGTAGTGGCGTGAGCGCCACAAGGCCACTATATGTGGGTGACAGGGGCGAAATCTTAAGGCTACTTCGTCCGATGTCAAATACATTCTTTACAAAACGCGCAACTGCCTACCTAGTAACAGCTTGCAACAAAAATCAGGCCTCGTTCGTTGTTCCTCTTGGTTCGCCTAAGCCGAGGTTAAACCGTTGTCATATTGAGACTTAGGGTTGGTTGCTAGCGAGCGATTGCGTTCGAATTAAAAAGCCCACTTTTCATCGAAATTCAATGCCGTTGTTCGGTCTAGTGAACAAGAGAGGTGGTTTAGGCAACACAGGCAAAACCAGTGGTGTGTTGTCTTTGAAGCTTTGGCTCTTGAATCTTGTTTTGCCTCATTTCAGAGTTAGCCACAGTGTTGCAATTATTTCGGTTCGCTTCTCCGCGTAGAAGATAGCGTTAGTTGCAGTCATTCACTTGAGTGAGAGCGAGACGGCAGCAGTGGGTTGGTTAACTCGGAAAGTTTTAACCCTATTGGCAAGCGATGAAGGGTGTCAGCTTGGAAGCCGAGTCGAGCGACAGGGAGGGTTGTGGATGGGCGTGGACTGAAATTTCGAATGGTTGGGCGGAACGTGGGTGACCAGGTTGACGCTTGTGGTTGGCGGAGTGGCTGTTGGATGCGTGAAAACAACCGCTGCGAACGTGATGGGGTGAGTTTTTGCTGAAGGATTGAAGTTGAAGAGGGCAGCAGGATTTGTCGTAGTCTTGGCTTGCGTGATCGATCTCGCCTGTTGATCTCTTAGGCCGGTATCGCTTCGGAAACAAAAGCCGCAGTTGACGGCTGCATTTTGAAACTCGCGAAAGTTGGCGGCCCTGGCCTTCGTTGATAATGGTCGAGCGATCCATTGCAGCAAGCGACTCCAGGGTGAGGACTTCGACTGGTTACGAAGCCTGTTAAACTTTGCCAGACTCAGACACCCTTTTGAGTTCATTGCTTTGGCAGCGGCGAGTTGATTGTTGGCTTTGGTGATAGAAAAGCCGTCTGTTGGATCTTGCGGGGATTTCTAATTCGCGTTTCACTAATCATTCGCTACACGACGTCAGCCCATAGATCACGAGCTACCAACCATGAAATATGCGATTTGTAATGAAACCTTCGGTGATTGGAATCTGGCTGACGCCTTAGACTTGGCCAAAGACACTGGTTACACCGGTTGGGAAGTTGCTCCGTTCATGCTGGGCGACGATATTTTCCGTTTCGATTCCTCGTCTAGAAACGCGTATCGCGACCAGGTCGAGAAAGCGGGCTTCGAGGTCATTGGTTTGCATTGGTTGTTGGCCAAAACAGAGGGATACCATCTGACGACTGAGGACAAAGCAGTGCGAGAGAGCACCGCCAATTACTTAGCAAGCTTGGCCGAACTTTGCAGCGACCTCGGAGGAGGATTGATGGTCTTGGGGTCACCGCAGCAACGCAATGTTCCTGAAGAGCAGTCAATGGAATCCGCAATGGATAACGCCGTAGAGGTGCTTCGTCGGGTCACGCCGCAGTTGGAAAAACATAACGTCAAGATTGCGGTAGAGCCGCTGGGAAAAGAAGAAGGGAATTTTCTTAATCATGCCTGTGATGCCCGGCAGATAATCGAAAGGGTCGACCATCCAAATGTACGCTTGCACCTTGACGTCAAAGCGATGAGTGATGAGGGAACGCCCATTGATAAAATCATTCAAGACAACGCCGACCTGATGATTCACTTCCACGCGAATGATCCCAACAAGCAAGGTCCGGGGATGGGTGATGTCGATTTTGTTCCAATCCTCAGAATGCTGGAGAAGATCAATTACCAGGGTTGGACCAGCGTTGAAGTATTTGACTATTCTCCGGGCATTGAGACGTTGGTTGTGAAAAGCATGGAAAATCTACTGACGTCGTTGAAAGCAACGCAGTAACAACCCGTTTCATCGATTATCGGCAAGCGACCAGTCGCTTGGACACGAAGTTCGTCAAAGAGAGCAGTCGACTGTTCAGTTCGCGGCTTCCAATTTCTGTCATGAGGCTTCTGATTCTGTCCTGATGAATTCGTCTTGCGCTCGGCTTTTACGGCAGTGACAGCAACAAGTCGATGGCAGGTTGTCGATCTAGAATTGGTTGATGAGCGAACAATAAAATGAGTCCATGCGATAACGGCCGACCCATGCCGCGCTTCGCTATCCATTATCTCTGCACTGCGATCTCTGCACTGCGATCTCTGGAATGCGATCTCTGCGCCGCGTCGATTCGCCGGTTTAACCTCTCTGACCGGTATCTAGCTGTTGTGTCGTGCCGCCACGGGCCTCAGCGGTTGCTTGTTCACTGATCTTCGTTCACTGATCTTCGTTCACTGATCTTCGTTCACTGACCTTCGATCACTGACCTTCGGCCGCCCATCGGGAAGTGCCCGCTTAGTGATGTTTTTCCACTTGCTACACCGTGGGTGGTTCAGCGAGATGGACTCGGCACCAACGAATCGCAAATCTTCAATTAGCCGAGATTGTCTGAGCCAAGATTGTGGTCGTCGAGATTGTGGTCGTCGAGATTGTCTGGTTGTTTATCGTTCTATTGAACGTCCTGTGGGCTGGCAGGTTCCGCTCAATTTCCACGAAATAAAAAAACACCGAAAACAGCGGTGTGCTGGGGAATCCCTCGTGTCTACCGGCCTAATTGCTACTGTATACTGCACGTCTCGACGAATGATTCGATTGCCACAGAACGAACCTGCAAGAGCTCGGAGAGCCAATGTCTAGCGAAGTCATGTCAGATGAGGAAGAGGCTGAAGTTGTCGCCCAGATTCGAGCAGGTCGAGAGCAAATTCTTGCTGAGCTGTCCAAAACCATTGTTGGTCAGCACGATGTGATCGAGCAACTGTTGCTATGCCTGTTTTCGGGTGGGCACTGTTTAATCACCGGCGCTCCGGGATTGGCCAAAACCCTGTTGGTAAGAAGTGTCTCCGAGATCTTCCATCTTGATTTTCAGCGAATCCAATTCACACCGGATCTAATGCCGGCTGATATCACTGGGACCGAGATTCTGGAACAAAACGATCAGGGTGAGCGAAGCCTTCAGTTTGTGAAGGGGCCAATCTTTGCCAACGTGATTCTTGCTGATGAGATCAATCGTACACCACCTAAGACTCAGGCCGCGTTGCTGGAGGCCATGCAAGAGCATCAGGTGACCGCATCGGGACGACGCTACGCGCTGGATGAGCCTTTCTTTGTACTGGCGACGCAAAATCCGATCGAGATGGAGGGGACTTATCCGCTTCCCGAAGCGCAGTTGGATCGATTCATGTTCAACGTCATGATCGATTACCTTCCCCCGCAGGACGAGCTGGAAGTCGTGATGCGGACGACGTCGAAACGCGCCGAAACGATTGACCCAATTTTTACCGGTGAGGATGTTCTGCGTTTCCACGAGATTGTGAGACGAGTGCCAATTGCGGAGGACGTTGCGAGGTTCGCCGTGACCCTCGCTGCGGCATCGCGACCCAATCAAGAGGGGACACCCGACTTCATTAACAACTGGGTCAACTGGGGTGCCGGGCTGCGTGCCGCTCAAACGCTTGTGCTGGGCGGCAAATCGCGCGCACTGCTCAATGGACGTGCGCACGTGACGCAAGAGGATATCGAAGCTTTGGCAAAGCCAACTCTGAGGCATCGTGTACTATTGAGCTATCGTGCCGAGGCCGAGGGTGTGACCATCGATGATGTCATCGAACGCTTGCTGGAAACCGTCATCGCGGGTGTTTAATATGGCAACTGTAACTGAACCTCAGGGGGAACCACCCTCTTCGGTGGAGCAACCCGCAGCGTCCATCGATCCTCTTGCCTTAATGAGGATCAAGAACCTTTCGTTAAGGGCAAAGGTTTTGGTTGAGGGGTTTTACAACGGTCTGCATCGCAGCCCTTTTCATGGTAGTTCGGTCGAATTTCGTGAGTACCGGCCCTACGCAACTGGTGACGATCTACGCAATCTGGATTGGAAACTTTACGCTCGAAGCGATCGTTATTACATCAAGAAATTTGATGATGAAACCAATCGACAATGTTTTCTGGTGCTTGACCAAAGCCGATCGATGGGATTTGGTTCGCTTGAATATACAAAGATAGAGTATGCACAGACGCTCACTGCCACACTCGCCTACTTTTTGACGCTGCAGCGCGATAGTGTTGGTTTGTTAACGTTTGACGAAATTGTCCATGAGTTCATTCCGGCAAGTCGAACGCGAGGGCAATTACGAAGATTGATGGTTGCGTTGGCTCGGCCGGTCGCCGGGCAGGGCACCGATTTGGAGCAACCCTTGAAGGAAATTGCTGCTCTCGTTCGTCGACGGGGGCTGATCATCATTGCATCGGATTTTCTTGCTAACACTGACGCACTGCGCCGAAACTTCGCCTACTTGCGATCACGTGGTCATCAGGTGCTCGCCCTGCAGGTTCTTGACCCGGCTGAGAAGGAGTTGGGAATCCAGGCTCCCAGTGTGGTGGTCGATATGGAGACGGATCGGGAGGTGTACATTGATCCGATCGCTGCGGGTGCAAGTTATAGCAAGGCGATGGATCAGCATCAGGAAGAGTTGCGATCGATTTGTAACTCTTTGGGCGTTGATTTTCGACAGCATCTCACTGATCAACCCATCGAGAGTGCCCTGTTTGAACTGGTCTCGGCGCAGCAGAGCCGACCGAGCCACGGGGTTAGGCCACAGACTGTCGCCGCTGGTGGAGGAACCGACGCAAACAGGCTGGGGACTAGCGGGTCAGAGACAGCACCTGGCAAGTTAGTGGAAGCGACTGGCAAGTTGGAGACAGGGACTGGCGAGTCCGAGACAAGGGGGCCGAAAGCATGAGCTTGTTAGCCCCGTTCTATTTTTTCGGTGCCGCCGCCATCGTTGGCCCGATTCTTTTTCATCTGATACGTCGGCAACCGAAAGGGAAAGTTCCCTTCAGTTCTTTGATGTTTCTACAAGCAACACCCCCGCGCTTAACCAAACGCAGTCGAATCAGCAATTGGCTTCTCTTGTTGTTGCGGGCGATGGCTTTACTTCTTCTCGCCTTGGCATTTACCCGGCCATTTTTGCGTTTTACCAATATGACCGAAGAAACCGTCGCCGGAAGGCGGATGATCGTGATGCTCGATACCAGTGCGAGCATGCAGCGGACCGGGTTGTGGGAAAAATCACTAGCCGAGATTGATACCATCCTTGACGACCTGCAATCAGCGGATGAGATCGCTTTGGTTTCATTTGATGACTCGGCCACCTTGCAGGTTGCCTTTGATGAAAGCCGCACGCTGAATCTGGAAGATACCAAAGAAAATCTGCGTAACGTTGTTGGCTCAATTGGACCGACCTGGCGAGGGACGCAATTGGCAGCCGCCTTGGAGTTTTGCGGCGAATTGGCAATGAACGTCCAAGTCAACGACGACCGGATAACCGATGTTGAGGACAATTCCGAGCGTTCGGAGTTTCAATCGGATCAGTTCGAATCCGTCTCTGCACGCGGTGCAACTCAACCAGCTCAGTTGATCCTGATCAGTGATCTTCAACAGGGATCAAGTCTTTCACGCTTGCAGAATTACGCTTGGCCGAAGCGACTGAAGTTGGATATCAGACCGGTTGTGACAAAAGACCAGACTAACGCTTCAATCAAAATTTTAACCGCGACTGACGCCAGCGGGGATGAGCAGGAACGCGCCAGAATACGCGTCACCAACTCCGGTAATTCTCAAGGCTCAACCTTTTCGATCAATTGGACGGAAACTGCAACTGCCGAAGTGGCGGAATCCGACGATGCGGTGCGTGCGGCCGTCAACGGTGGTGTCGCGCTGCAAACAAAAGTGGCTCCGGGTCAATCGCGGGTTGTGTCAATTCCGAATCCCTCCGGGCGGTTCAAAGGCATTGAACTTGCAGGAGACCAGAGCTCCTTTGACAACCGCTATTACGTGGTTGATCCCGAGGTGGTGGAAGATCAAATCTTTTTCTTTGGATCTGATACGGAGGAGCCCCGTTCAAGCCTCTTTTATTATCTCGAGAAACTTCCTTTGGGCGCGGCCAATCGACGGGTGACCAAACGGAAGCTCAAACCGGGCGAAATAGAAGGCGTGGCGAGCTTGAAACCCTCGCTTTTAATCCTGTCAGCTGCACCAGCGGGAGAGTTGGATGCTGAAATTCAAGACTACCTGATTGCGGGCGGACAGCTGCTCGCGGTGCTGTCTGATTCTCGAGAGGCAGAGGAGCTATTGAGTTTCCTGAGTGGTCTGTCTGATGCCAAGTTCACCGGGCAGGAGGTCAAGTCGACCGATTATGCGATGCTGTCGGGAATCCGCTTCAAGCATCCTCTCTTTCAGAAGATGGCTGAACCCAAGTTCAGTGACTTCACGAAGATTCGTTTTTGGAAACACCATTGGGTGAAATCGAATCTACAGTCATCGTCAACGATCGCCAGTTTTGATGATGGCAGTCCTGCGATCATCGAACACCAATTGGGAGACGGTGCGATCTATGTGCTGTGCAGTGGTTGGCAACCCGAGGCCAGCCAATTGGCATTGTCCACGAAGTTTCTGCCTTTAATTGATGCGTTCGCCAGTCGCGGTCGGACAAGGGCACCGCCGTTGTCATTGACAGTTGGCGATGCCGTTCCTTTTTCTGTTTCCGCGTCCGGCGTGCTGACCAAGCCCGATGGAACGGAGATTGAATACCGTTCGGAGGGTGATCGAGAGGTGATTGATCAACCGGGGATTTATCAACTTGTTGACGCACAGAAAACGGTTAGCTTCGCTGTCAATCTTGGAGACGACGAAAGTAGGGTTGAAGTGATGCCGCTTGATGAGTTCGAGCGTTTTGGTGCTTTGCTCGGAAAGACGCTTGATAATGAAACCGCGACGCGAATCAATCGCCAGATGAAGGACATTGAGCTGGAGAAAAGTCAAGGTTTGTGGCATTGGTTGGTTGTTGCGGCACTCGTATTGATTCTTACCGAAACATTTCTCTCGGGCCGCATCACCAATCGCGAGCCGCACCGTTTGTCTCAACTAGGGAAAACAGTATGACTCGAATGGGCGAGGGCATTTTCCGGTTAGGCAAAACGGTCTGCGTTGTGCCTTGCGGATTCGTTTTAATGGCTCTGGGAGCAAATCAGTGATGGAAATAAAAAACAATCTAACCTCGGGCAATCTTAGCCTCCGGTTGTTTTTCGTTGGGGCAAGGATTCGGAGATTGCGTTTTCTGCATTGGCTCTCTCTGGCTCTGCTGATCTATGCCGCGATTGCTTGGCTGTTACACAAGCCTGTGGCAAGTGGGCGGCTGGATTCAAGGGAGACTTTGGTGACACTAAGTGTGTTAGCGGCATTGACGTGCCTGATGCTAAAGCTGATCTCCACACGGTATTTTTTGGACGATAAGTCAATCGCAATCCGAATTGAAAAACGTTTTCCTGAACTTAATAACCTGCTGCTCACCGCGGTAGAAATTCGCCGGCGAGATGTGAGTTATCTCGAGTCAGAGGTGATCCGCGATTCAATTTTGCACTCAAGTCGCAACCATTGGTGCAGGATTATCTCGTCGTCGCAAATGTTCAGGTCCGGATGTGTGGCTGTCTTTTCGGTTTGCCTTTGTGGATTTTCCTTTCTTTCCATGGCAGGAATTACGATGGAACCCGGCGTTGCGCAGGAATCCAACGAGGTGCCTCAAGCAAATACTGTCACGGCGACCGTGGAGCCTGGTGATAATGAAATCGAAGTCGGCCGATCACTGGTGGTGACTGCGAAATTTAGTAAGCAGGACGCCGGGCGGATACCAGAGAACGCCAGCTTAGTGGTTGAAGCAATTGATGGGGTGGAGAGGCGCTTTCCGATGTCTCGTAACCTGGGTGATCCAACCCTTGGTGGCGTCGTGCCGAATATTCAAAATTCGTTTCGTTACCGGGTGGTCTTTCCTGGTTGGGAAAGTGAGTACTACAGTACCAGTGTGTTCACTCACCCCGAATTGGTTAGAAGTGATGCGAAACTGGAGTACCCGGATTACACAAACCTTCCAGAGAAGACGGTGGAAGACACCTTCCGTGTCTCCGCGGTCCAAGGGTCGGATGTGACCTGGATCTGCCGATTGAACAAGTCGGTATCGAGGGCAGCCCTGAAAGACGCAGACGGATTGGAGGTCCAGCTTGATGCTGTAGCCGGAGAAGATGAGCTTTACTCAACCACCCTGAGCCTTGATGCAACCAAACGTTTTGTTCTTGAACTGACTGACGAAGACGGACGTTCAAATAAATACCCACCGGAATTGGTAGCACGCGTTATTCCAAATCAGCCGGTCGACCTGAAGCTGATACTCGCCGGGGACGCCTCGGTATCGCCGTTGGAGGAATTCGCGATCGCCGCCGAAATGCAAGACGATTTTGGCGTGCTACAATTCGGGATTTCCTACACCTTCCGCAACGATCCCCCAAAAGATCTTGTTCTCGGAGCTGATGTTCCTAAGGGCATTCAACAATCCGCTGAACATTTGATCGCCTTTGAGGAATTGAGTGCGGTTCCAGATGACTTGCTGACCTATCACTTCTGGGCCGAGGATCACGCGCCGGACGGGAAGGTGCGTCGATCCCAAAGTGATCTTTTCTTCGCTGAGGTGCGACCGTTTGAAGAGATTTACCGAGAGGGTGAATCACCGACGTCAAGCCAGCAGATGTCAGAGCAACAGGAAGGTCAGGCCGGTGCCCAGGCAGAGGAGCTTGCGAATCTGCAGAAGGAAATCATTAACGCGACGTGGCGTTTGCAGAGGGATCAAAAGCCAAGTGAGGGTCTGCGGGTGGACCCCAATGATCTCAGATTGGTCATGGAATCGCAATCCGATGCCTTGCAGCAATTAGAGGAAGTGGGGGCCGAGGTCTCCGATGAACGCTCGGTTCGATTTGTCCAACTAGCAAAAGATGCGATGACCCTCACGATTGAGCGTTTGAATGGTGTCGAAGATAAACCCGAAGAGGTTAGTTTGTTAGATGCGTTGGAATCAGAAACAAATGCCTACTCTGCCTTGCTGAAGCTGCGAGCGAGGGAATTCGAAGTTACACGGTCTCAACAGCAACAGTCCTCATCGTCCTCCAGCAGCGCTTCCCAGAATCGGAGACAGCGGCAGTTGGATGAATTGGAAATTGATGAAGAGGAGTCGCGTTATGAAACAGAAAGTCAGGCGGCCGATGCAGAACAACCAACGCAAGAGGATCGCGAGACTCGGCAAGTGCTTAATCGCCTGCGTGATTTAGCGAGACGGCAGGAAGACCTGAACGATGCGATCGCTGAACTGCAATCCGCGGTCGAGACAGAGGATGAGCCGGACCAGCAAGAAGAGGTTGAGCGTCAATTGAAGCGTTTGAGGGAGCAACAGGAGGAATTGCTTCGTGAAACAGATGAATTGAACGAGCGGATGCAACAGCCAGAGAACCAGCAGAAGATGAGTGATGCTGCTGAGCGTTTGGCTGAGACTCGAGAGCGAGTCAGGGAAGCGAGTGAAGCGTTGCAACGTAACGATCCCTCCGAGGCGTTAACGTCAGGGCGACGGGCTGAACGTGAGCTGAGTGAGATGCGAGATGAGTTCCGAAATCAAGCCGCCGGTCAGTTCAATCAACGAATGAGGGAGATGCAGGAGGATGTCGATCGCCTCAGTTCTAAACAGGAAGAGATCTCTCAAAAGATGGAATCCATGGGAACGCCTGATGAACAGTCCGGGCTGCGCGGCGACCAAAGTCGCGAACCGATCGCTGGTCAATTGCGTGAACAATCGGAAGAACTCGAAGAACTCTTGGAAGAGATGAGGCTGACGGTAGAGCAATCGGAAGAATCGGAGCCGCTTCTAGCCCAAAATCTTTACGAATCGTTTCGCAGTTCTCAGCAACGTCAAATTCAACGCAAACTCGATGAATCCGCGAACTTTCTGGAAAGAGGGTTCCAGCCTCAGTCGCAGGATCTCGAAAAAGACGCGGCGGAAGGGATTGAGATCTTGCGGCAGGAGATTCAAGAGGCAGCCGAAAGCGTCTTGGGGAATGACACCCGAGCACTTGAGTCAGCACTTAGCAATCTGGAGACTTTGGAGAGGCAGCTTCAAGAGGAGATGCAGTCGCAAGCCAATCAGCCTTCCCCGAGTCCCGGAGAAAATAACGGCCCATCGCAAAATCCGTCATCGGATGAAAATGGAGAGACGTCTGGTTCGGAGGCTCCAAGAGGTGGAGCGTCCGAGTCCCGTGCCGAGACTGAGAAAGAAGATAACACGGCTGGCTCTCAGGGCAATCAGCAGGCAGGGGAGAGAACGCCAGAGGCGGAATCGCAACCTGCTTCTAATGCTCAAGATCAAAGTCCCGATCAAAGTCCCGGTCAAAGTCCCGGTCAAAGTTCAGAGCGGGGCGATCAGGGGCAAAGTCAATCACCCCCCGGAACAGAGCAACAAGCAACGCCCAGTCAGCAACCGGGATCAGGTCAGCAGCCGGGATCAGGTCAGCAACCGGGATCAGGTCAGCAACCGTCCGGTGCGCCCACCGGTAGCCGACCGACCGGACAGAGTAGATCGGATGGTTCCTCCATGAGTGATGGGATAACCGCCGAGGGATTGCTCAATCAGCTTGCCACGCAATCACCGGGTTCCAACCCGCTTACCGGTGAGGGATTCAGGGATTGGACTGATCGCCTGCGCGACGTGGAAGAGATGGTCGCCGATCCTGAATTGCGTTCTGAGGCGGCACAGATTCGTGATCGGGCAAGGGAGGTTCGGCGGGACTTGAAGCGTCAATCAGAAAGTCCCCAATGGGACTTGGTCGAAGAAATGATTGCGACTCCGCTTCGGGAATTAAAAAAGAGCGTGTCAGAGGAGCTAATGCGGCGTAGCGCTGATAAGAATGCGACAGTACCGATCGATCGCGACCCGGTCCCCGATCAATACAAAGACGCTGTGCAACGTTATTACGAAAGTTTGGGGAGTGGAAAGTGACATCACTGCAGCTCCTTACTTTTCTGCATGGACCGATAAACGGTAGCATCGTCGCTGAAATTCTGTTTTTCCAGGATGTCATTCCCGGGTCACCGGAGTGGATACCTGCGTCGATCGCCCTCTTTATTTTGGGTTTGATTTTCGTACTGTGGAATGTTCTTTCTGCTGGTCGGATCACCGCCGTGCAGGTCATCGGTGCGTTGCTGAAGGTGATGGCCATTGCTTTGATTGCGTGTTGTCTGATCGAACCGATGAGACGTGGCGAGCGGGCGAGACCTCAAGAAAATATCCTGCCAATCTTGGTGGATGTCAGTCAGAGTATGCAGCTTAAACCGCCCGGTGAAGCGGAGGGTAGGCTGGAGCGACTTGAGCCCACACTCAGGCAGGGAGCGTCGTGGAGTGCTCGTATGGAGCAGGATTTTGATGTCCGTCGCTACACGTTCGGAAGGCGTCTGGAGGGGGTTGATCAATTTGATCAACTTGATGCCCAAGCGACCTCCTCGTCACTGATTAACGCTGTCAAAACGCTGGACAATCGTTTGAATCGCCGACCAGTTGCTGGGGTTCTGTTGTTCACCGATGGCAATGCGACGGATTCTTTCTCGAGCGATGGTGGTAAGTTAGGTGTTGGAGAACTCGATCAGGTTTGGTCGGACATTAAGTTTCCCGTCTATCCGGTGATTCAGGACAAGGAGGCGGCGTTTAAGGATCTTCGACTTGATGAGATCAGTATCCAGCAGACGGATTTCGAGTCCTCACCGACGACGATCCTTGTTCGCTACGCGGCAGAACAACTCGCTGATAAGGATGCGTTCCTGCAGTTGATTGATCTGATGACCGGTCAGGTCATTGAAGAACAGAAGGTGACGATTGATAGTGATCAGCATCAGGGGGAGGTTTCGTTCAGGTTTCGGCCTGAGGCCATGGGAGTCAGTTTCTATGAGGTCCTCGCATTCAGTGAGGATGATCGCGACACGTTCATGAATCCCACAACCGAGGGAATGCTCGCGTCGGAGGAAGCCACCTTGCTCAATAACGCCGAAATTGTTTCGGTCCATCGATCACGTGGACCCTATCGGATTTTGTATGTGGCGGGGCGACCGAACTGGGAATATAAATTTTTGAGGCGATCTTTGCAGGCCGACGCAGAGGTGCAAATGGTTGGACTGATAAGAATTGCCAATAAAGAACCCAAGTTTAGTTTTCGAGATCGATCGGTAACCAGCACCAACCCGCTTTTCGCCGGCCTTGGGACTGATCAAGAGGATGCAGCGGAGCAGTACGATGAACCCGTCATGATCAGATTGGGTGTGAAAGAATCGGAAGAATTGAGTAACGGTTTCCCAAAGTCTCAGGAAGAACTGTTTGCCTACCACGCAATCATACTTGACGACTTGGAAAGCGATTTCTTCACGCAGGACCAGATGCTGCTGATCCGGAAATTTGTCGGTTCACGTGGTGGCGGCATTCTCATGTTGGGAGGTCAAGAATCGTTTGCATCCAAAGCGATGAGGGAGACACCCTTAGGTGAATTGGCTCCGATCTATGCTTCGCAAGAGAAGGGTGTCAAACCAGCGGGTAGTTTGCGAATTGGCCTCACTCGAGAGGGCATGCTGCAGCCTTGGCTTCGATCCAGTGATACGGAGGTCGAAGAGCAAACGAGGCTCAGAGCAGAGAATCTTTACAAGACCATTAATGCTGCCGGCGATCTCAAGCCCGGAGCGTCACTTCTGGCATATGCTGAATCGGTTGATGGTCAGCAATATCCAGCGTTGGTCTCGCAGCGGTTTGGGCGGGGACGATCGGCCTCATGGCTTCTTGGGGATCTTTGGCGCCCAGCAATGCATCGAGAAAGTACAGATGACGACACCACGGGGCAAAGATGGCGTCAGATCACACACTGGCTGGTCAATGATGTGCCAAGACGAGTCGAAGTGCGTGTCGAACAATCAGATGACCCAAACGAGTCGGTGCAGCTGATCGCGACCGTCAGGGATGAAGCTTACCTGCCATTGGACAATGCGAAGGTGACCTTTGAAATCACTCCCGTCGGCGGTGATGCTTTCCAGATGGAGGGTGAGATGGACGATGATCGTCCGGGTGTTTACCAGTCACAATACTGGTCCGATGGGGGAACTGCGTTTCACGTTTCTGCGAAAGCGATGTCGATGGACGGGGAGGTCATTGGGGAATCTGAGACGGGGTGGACACAGTCTCCCGGTGCATCGGAGTTTCGGCAGCTTGATGTTGATCGGAATCGGCTCGAGCAGATTGCGGCGAAGACTGGTGGTCGGGTGATCACCACTTCAGAATTGGATCGTTTTGCACAGGCCTTGCCCAACCAGAAAGTACCTGTGACGGAGTCATGGCTTTATCCGTTGTGGCACAGCCCTTTCGTCATGATTCTGGCCATGACCTGCCTGTGCCTGGATTGGGGTTTGCGACGATGGAAAGGGATGGCATGACTGAGCAATTGACCGGAACCTTCAAATCCAGATCAACACGACCGAGTGCATGCCTTCCTCGTCAGCTTTCGGGGCAAAGGAGGTTGATCCTGCTGACGGTTGTTTCGTTTTTCCTAGCTTCTGAATCCGCGGTTTTTTCACAGGATGTTGAGGCGCCCGGTACCGCAAAGGAGTCCGACGCGAACTTACTTCAAGATTCATCGCAAGTCGTCAAAACGCTGGAAAGTGGCAAAGCGGATGTCCTGCCGGTTGGCGACAAAAAACGTTCGATCGCTGACGTCGTTCCTGATGTGGTGATTGTGCAGGGAGCTGGTGGATTGCCCGAGTACACCAAGGAATTTGATGCGTGGCGATCAAAGTGGACCGAATTTGCCAAGCAAGGAAATGCGAGTCTTTCTCATGTGGGCAGTCCTAAGGATTCGGAGAAACCTGAGGAAGACCGCGCGGTGTTGTTGCAGACACTCGCGGGTTTAGAAACCGAAAAACCTGCTGACGTTTGGATCGTTTTTTTGGGTCACGGTACCTTTAGTCGGGGCAGCGCGAAATTCAACCTGCGTGGCCCTGACATCTCTGCCACCGATCTGGAAGAGGCTCTGAAACCTCTGAAGCGAAGGATCATTCTGATCAACTGCTCTTCATCCAGCGGGCCGTTTATTAACCAGCTTTCAGGTGAAGATCGTGTCATTGTTACAGCAACCCGCAGCGGTGAAGAACAGAACTTCTCCAGATTTGGTGGGTTCTTTATTGATGCACTTGCCGGGTCCGACGCTGACCTTGATCATGACGAGCAGGTCTCGGTTCACGAGGCATTCCTGGCCGCATCAGAATTGACCAGGCTGTTTTATCTTTCCGAGGGAAGAATTCCTTCGGAGCATGCATTAATTGATGACAATGGTGACCAAAAGGGTACGCCAGCGAGTGCGTTTCAGGGCCTTCATCCTGTGAAGAAACCCAAGTCGGGTACGCAATTTGACGGTCGACTTGGCGTGCGAACCGTCCTGACTGCGGCGGATCAGCAGATTGGTTTCACACTGCAGGAGAGACGACAACGCGACCAACTTGAAACTTCGCTGGATCAACTCCGATCAGAAAAAGACAGTCTGAGTGTTGATGAATATCAACAGCGGCTTGAGGAGATTCTAATTCCGCTTGCCAAACTCTATCAACAGGCCGATTCGCGGGGCGACTCTCGTTAGGTCAAAGTAATCCCTTGGTCTTGATTTCAAGTTGGCGTCGAAGATTGCCGCGTGCGGCGTAACGAATGCTGGATCAGATCGGCAGTCGCACGCCCGCGGTTCGACGCGAGGAGTGTCAGGGTTTCGGTTAAATCTGAAAGTTAAGATCTTCTCCAAGCCGCTCCGATTCGCCCCCGTCTCGAACTCGCAATTGAGGCTTCTCCAAGGTAACAGTTGCGTTTGGTGATACACTTCGGGTGATCCAGACGCTCGATCCCACCACCGCATCCCGGCCAATCACCGTTTTCCCGCCCAAGATGGTTGCGTTGGCATAAACAACGACATGATCTTCGATGGTAGGGTGTCGCTTGACGCCTCGAATTAGCTGACCTTCCGAATCCGTCGGGAAGCTGAGGGCCCCCAGGGTAACCCCCTGATAAAGTTTCACATGGTTGCCGATCTCGCAGGTCTCACCGACTACGACACCCGTACCATGGTCGATGAAGAAGTATTCACCAATTCTTGCACCGGGGTGGATGTCGATTCCCGTTTTCTGATGTGCCCATTCGGTCATCATTCGGGGAAGGAATGGAACGTCCAACTGAACCAATTCATGGGCAATACGATAAACGGTAACCGCCATCACACCGGGGTAGCAGAGGACAACCTCGTCGGTGGTTCGGCAAGCGGGATCTCCGACGAAAGCGGCTTCGACGTCTTTGGCCAGCATGAGTCGCAGTTTGGGTATTCGCTTGAGAAGCTCAATAGCCATTGCCTGGCCTTTGGCTTCAAAGTCAATCGGCTCGCTGCAATCTTGATGTTGGTCAAGGACGCGCTGTTCATGACGCAGAGCTCGCGCGATTTCTGTTGTTAGCTGATCATGCAGCGAATCGAGAAGGCTACCCACATGAAACCGAATGTTCCCCTGATGCAGTCCAACCTTGCGACGGTATCCTGGAAACAGAATGTCTTTTAGGTTTAACAGGCAGTCAATCACGCCGGTGTAACTCGGCAAGGGGCAGTGCCCCAAGTGATTGATTGTGTCTTCAGACGAATAGGTTTGGACAATTAGCTCAGTAAGATCCGGTAATTGCTCTTTGAGCCGAACGTCGGATGCCACGAGGCAAGCTCCTGCTTTGGGAATCGACAAGGTCGTGTTGAAACGCTGTGCACAAACAAAAAGCAACGCTTTGTGCCTGCAGGGCGATTCAATGTCAGGGTAAAGTAGGTTGAAACTGTTCCCTGCGCGGTGGTACGGACGATGTGTTAATGAAAAAAGGCCAACAGGTGAATCCCCCGTTGGCCTTTTTTCGTTAGCGTTCGGATCTCTAATGAGCGAACTCAACGAACCGATCTGATTAATATCCGATGGTTGGCGGGTTATTCGTCAGGAAGTCTCGCGGCGATCGGTTGGTGTAGTAGGGGTATGCATTTGCTGCTGCAGCGGCTGCGGCAGACGCACTTCCGTTGGCTGGGTTACCCCGTCTGTTTCCCGGGATCAGGCGAGAGCTGTAGTCGTGGCCACCACGCTGCCAGCCTAGCTTGACTGGTACACAGCCGGTGCGACTGCCTGACTGACATTTGACGCCGCCCAGTTTTCCCAAGAGGCCACTGCCTGATTTCGTTCCACATGCTTCGCAACCATCCCCAGGATGGTTGGAAACGGGTTCGCAGGCTTGGCTGGCGCGAGTGTTGTGGTGTAGACAACCGGTCGAGCCCATCAGTAGCGCCGCCGTCGCGCCAATCAACAACAAACGATTCATTATCGGATTCCTTCCCGAGCAATTTTCCGCCTAGTTAGGCGCGGTTTTGTATCGATGTGAGAACGGTTGATTGTGCGACTCGCGTTGCCATTTCAACGCATCCAATCCGCGCTCTCCATTCAGGTATTCGGAATAAAGTGGTCAGGGATGAACTGAAACAACCTCACCGGTTGGCAGGAATATAATTTCGAGCCGGAGTGATTTCGTAATCGTTGCAAATTAACACCTTTTGGAACTACTCTTGCTCGGAGCTTCAAGATTTTGTTAGCAACAAGCCTGATTCAGTCCGTCGCACTCGGGGAAAGTTTCATGAGAAGTTTCACTCTCGCTGTCTTGCTTATTGGTTTTTGCGTAACAACCTCGGAGTGTGAGGCACAAATCACGGTTCCTAGGATACTTTCGGCCAAGCAGGATCGTGTTAGCACGCTACGCGAACAACTCATCAATCGGCTTCGTGCAACGCGTGAGGAACAAAGAGCTTACGTGAGCTTTGTGGTGGAACAGGTGAGACTGGGGCGATTGGATCGAAGCCTGGTTGTCGCATTGGAACGTTACGCGCTGCGACGAAATTCCGGCTATCCCTTTCCTTTCTTTGAGCGTGCCCTGAAGTACGAAGCTTTGAAAAGGGGTGTCGCACTGCCACCAGTGCAGCAATTCGCCACCACTCGGGCTTCCACTCGGGCCACCCCTTAACGGCGGGTGTTGTTTTTGTGGTGTTCGCGTTCCTCTGCCTGAATCCTAGGTTGCTTCACGGGGCAGACAGGAGTTTCATTCCACGCATCTTCTGCCTGAGTTGTTGTTGTATCAATGCGGATGAACGTTCGCCCGATCAAACCAATTCCCGCGTTTCAGTGGTGAGTGGGGTGTTGATACCGGTCAGAGCAGGTGTGTGCAGGGTGGCAGCTTCTCGCAGAATGGCAGGTTCGCGCAGGGTGGCAAGTTAATCTTGCTTGGCGACGAGAGCACCGAGTCGCAGATGGAGTTGCTGGGGCGTGTTTTATCGCTAAACCCCAACCGCAATGATTGGGAAGGTGCGATTGAGCTTTCTTTCCGTCTATAGTGCTGGTGCGAAGGACAGGGAGGTGATCAAATTAGGCCTGTCTGAAGCATCGATCTTTTGAACGTTTGGGACGTTAGCTCGATCTTTGCAAGTAAATGAGCAACTTGCCTTTTGCACGACGCAGTCGTTTTCGAGTTCAGATTGTCTCAGTCATGATGTCCATTACCAACTTTCGAAGCTTAGTCGATCAGTCGGTTCGCCTACCGCTGACCTAGCCGCAACCAGGGGCGAGTTGAATGAAGAAGCGTATCATCATTGGGATTAGCGGTTCGTCTGGCGTCATTTATGGCGTTAGAGCTTTGCAGCACTTGAACGCGATGCCTGGCATCGAAACGCATTTGGTGATGTCTCGAGGTGGTGAGGTGAATATCAGAATAGAGACAAGCTTCTCACCAGAAGAGGTTCGTGAGATGGCGGATGTAGTGCATCGACCGGATAATCTTGCCGCCACCATTTCATCGGGTTCCTTTCTGACGTCTGGAATGATGGTGATGCCCTGCAGTATCAAAAGCTTGTCCGGCATTGTTCATTCCTATGCGGATAACTTGCTGGCTCGCGCCGCGGATGTTTGTCTCAAGGAAAAACGCAAGTTACTACTTGCGGTTCGAGAGACTCCGTTGCATAAGGGGCATCTTGAGATGATGGCCAAGGCGGATGATCTCGGCGCCTTGATTCTTCCACCGATGCCGGCGTTCTATCACCAGCCCGCCTCTATCGAAGAAATGATTGACCAGACGATTGGTAAGGCGTTTGATTATTTCGGTATTGAACACAATCTTTTTCAGCGTTGGGGACAAGGTAATTCAGCGAGTCACACCGAGGCTGATTCTGGCAGTTGAGCTGATTCTGGCAGTTGAATTGCGCTCCCATGGATAGCAACCAAGTCTCACGACGCCTCAGCCGGCGAGGAAGTTTGAATCTTTCCAAAGTGCAATTTGCAGATCCGGTTCAACCTCAGTGCTTTGGGTGTGAATCGTTAAGAGGTTGCTTGACCACAATGGACCGTTGAATCCAGCAGGTGATACTTTGTCCTTCGTTTGCCTATGCCATTGGACGGGGTAAAGCAGAGTTGGGCACCATGCATTGATGATGGATTGCGCCTTGTGTGATCAGCAGGGCAGAGCTTGTCGATCAACCGTCTTTCCGAAGGGAAATTAGTTGTGTTGGTTGATTATTCTTGCGGGGATTGGCTGAAGCCATTTGGTTGTTGCATGAAAAAACCCACCCGTTCTCGGGTGGGTTATCTTCGTCGTGATACCGAAGCCGTGTCGGTCAGATCAATTTTGTCTTACCGGGGATGGCGTGCTTCGATTCGGGGCGTGCACCCTTGATGTCGAAATCTGCGGGGAATAAATCGAGTTTGGATTCCTTGGTCGCGAAGTCCCATTTTACCGATTGGCCGGTGTAGGCAGCCATGCGTCCAAGGACAGCCGTCATGGAGCTTTCCGCAGTGGCTTTCAGTTCAACAATGGGTTTACCGTCACGAATGGAATCGATTAAATCCTTGTGTTCCTGGCGATAGGCAGCTGAAATGTTTCCTTGCATTGACCAGCTCTCCTTACCATCTCGATCGGTAATGACCGCACCTCGGTTGGCACCGTAAATGGTGCAAGTGCCGTTGGTGCCATAAATGATGTTGGAATTGTCACCGGCGGTACCGGGGATTTGTCGGCACATGAAAGAAAGCAATCGATTCCCCGGATAGATGTAATCGACCTCAATGTTGTCCCACATCTCGCTGCCTTCCGGTCGCGTGAATCGCCCGCCACTTCCGTAGGCTGATTCCGGAGGCCCACCCATGATCCAGTTCATTGTGTCAATATTGTGAACCGCCTGCTCAGCAATCTGGTCACCTGAGAGCCAGATGAAATGCATCCAGTTATAGATTTGATACTCGGTATCGCTCATATCAGGTTTACGAATTCGGTTCCAAATTCCCGTGGAACAATACCGGGTGGTCGCAGCGATGATGTCACCAATTTCACCACCGTGGATTCGCTTAACCGCTTCAACGTAGTTGGTTTGACGACGGTACTGGGTTCCGGTGACGATGGCAGTGCCATTGGCAATCGCTTGTTCGTGTGCGGAGAGACAAATTTTAAAACCAGCGGGATCGACGCAAGTCGGTTTTTCAGCAAACACATGCTTTCCAGCATCAACAGCTTCGGCGATGTATTGAGGGCGAAAACCCGGTGGGGTGGCAAACATCACGACATCCACATCAGGGTCATCCAATACTCGCCGATAAGCATCGATTCCCGAGTGCATTTTGCTATCGGCGACTTTTACTTTGTTCTCGTGTCGCTTCAAGGCCCCGCGGCGAAAGGGGTCAAGTTTTTCACCATCGACATCTGCCATTGCAACCAACTCAATGTTTTCGTTGATTGACATGGTATCGTTGACAGCACCACCGCCTCGGCCGCCACAACCGACCATCGCTAGCCTGACGGTGTCACTGTTCCCGCCGGCGGTGTCCTGAGCGTGAACCATCGGCGCGGCGCTCAAAGCGGCGACTGAGGCCGACATGGCGGAGCCTGTTTTCAAAAAAGAACGACGGTCACCATCTGGCCCACTCACTTCTTCGTTGGCGGGGGTGACTTGATTTTCGTTACGCATCAATACAATTCTCTGGGAGGGAACTCGAGGATGATTTGTGAACACCCAATCGGCATGACCGGAAAGCATTCCGGTAATTCGCGACCGACCTTGTTGACGCACCTTTCCAATGGTCGGGGTATGCCGGCAGTAGATCGCGAAGCCACTGGTGATCTCGTGACATTACCCCTATCGTACTAAATTCTTGGTGCGGAGTGCTACAAAAGGTAGATTGACAGACAAGGGAGTGCGCCGCCCCCGACCATCTTCTTCCTTGCTCCTGTAATATCCGCCATTTTGGGATGATTAGATGCCATCATGCAAAAAGCGTTCGGCACTTGGGATAACCCTCGGTTTCCTCTTTGTCTGTTTGGTTGAGAGCAGGTTAGCGGCGACAGAAACGGTGGCACGACCACCGAATTTTATTGTTATTTTCTGCGATAACCTCGGATATGGCGACATTGAACCGTTCGGTTCCGATTTGCATCGAACGCCGCATTTGACACGAATGGCAAACGAGGGTCGGAAATTCACACAATTTTATGTGTCCGCGGGTGTCTGCACGCCATCACGAGCAAGCTTGATGACGGGCTGTTATTCGCAGAGGGTTGGGATGCATGTCAATGAGCGAGATGGTCATGTTTTGCGTCCAGTCTCACCCTACGGCCTCAGTGCGGAGGAAGAGACGATTGCTGAAGTGCTTGAGCGAGCCAACTACGCGACTGGTATTTTTGGAAAGTGGCACCTCGGCGATCAGCCGCCGTTTCTACCGACTGAACATGGTTTCCAGACATTTTTTGGAATCCCCTACAGTGATGACATGACCCAAGCGGTCGGAATGCGGATTGGATCCAGACTCGATGGATCTCAATGGCCGCCGCTGCCATTGATGAGAGATCAGGCAGTGGTCGAAGCACCTGTTGATCGAAATCAATTGACCCAACGGCTAACGGAGGCTGCCTTGGAATTCATTGACCAGCATCAAGATCAGCCTTTCTTTCTTTACTTTCCTCAGGCGATGCCCGGCAGTACGTCTGCGCCGTTTGCGAGTGAGGCATTTCGGGGTAAGAGTCGCAACGGACCTTGGGGTGATTCAATCGAGGAGTTGGATTGGTCCACGGGTGAAATTCTTGGCAAGCTGAAGGAGTTGAATCTCGAGACGCAGACTTTGGTCATCTGGACTTCCGACAATGGAGCTCCGTTGGCGAGGCCGTCAGGTGATCTTTCGCGTGGTAGTAACCTGCCGTTGCATGGTCGCGGCTACACAACCAGTGAGGGTGCGTTTCGGGTGCCAACCATTTTTTGGTGGCCAACCAAAATTCAGGCACACACGATTTGCGACCAGTTGGCCAGCACCATGGACCTGTTGCCAACATTTGCCGAACTTGCATCCGTTGAACCGCCCAGCAATAAAATAGATGGCCTTTCGATCACGCAGCTACTTTTCGATCAAAAGGCGGTGACTCCGCACGATGCCTACTACTACTATGATCGTGATCAACTGCAGGCGGTCCGAAGTGGGCCATGGAAGCTATTTCTTCCCTTGTCCGATTTCAATCGGCACCCGCATTTTGAAAAGGGCGGATCAGCACAGGCGTTGCTCTTTAATCTCGATGAAGATATCGATTGCAGTTCCAACTTGGCTTCGAGTTATCCCAAAGTGGTGGGACGGTTGATGAAGATGGCTGAGGAGGCAAAATGGGAGCTGGGCGATCGTGGTGTCGAGGGTCATGAGGCTCGGCAACGCGGACAGATCGCCAACCCGAAGCCTTTGAGATTGAAGGCTCGATAGCGCCGGTTTTGGATTCAAGCTGCAGTCGCTGGCCGGGTGCGACCGTGCCAGCCCGCGTCGCTGTTTCGGTTGCGTTGGCGGAAGTGGTGGCTGGACACAGGAAGGGCTCAGAAGCCCAGTGAGAGCGTTGACGGCTGACCAAGGCGTTTGGGTATGCGTTTTGTTTAGGGAGACACCGGTGATCACTCTCTGGGGTACCAAAGGAAGGGTGAAGGCGGCTTTGTGTGATAGAATTCTGATTCACAGGAGATTGGCAATCCAATGACTGAGCAAGGCGATCGCAACCAGATCCAATTGCCTCCGGACCTTTCCAAGCCCGCCGTTGGTCGCTTGAGCCTCTACTACCGAGAGCTACAACGGCTAAACGAAACGAGTCTTGGTTCAATCAATAGCAAGCAACTTGCGGCATTGGTGGATGTTTCACCCGCTGTGGTGAGACGTGATCTCAGTGCACTGGGGGCTCATGGTAGACGCGGTGTCGGTTATGAAATCACCGGACTCATCGATGACATCGGAGCGACCCTGGGATCAGGTATGCAATGGAAAGTGGCGCTGATTGGGGTTGGCTCGTTGGGCCACGCTTTGCTTCGTTACCGAGGATTCGAGAAACTCGGCTTTGAATTAACATCGGCCTTTGATATTGCGCCCGAGAAGATCGGCACCACCGTGGCGGGTTTATTGATTCAGTCCATTGGTGATTTAGAGGAAACCATGAGGAAATCGCCAGCAGACTTGGTGATGCTAGCCGTTCCGGTGGCCTTCGCCGGCGAGATAGCAGCGATCGTTGTTCGAGCGGGTGTTAGAGGGATTTTAAATTTTGCACCCACAACACTCAGGCTTGGTGACGAGGTCGCGGTCATTAACGTGGATTTGGCCAGCGAATTGCAGCGATTGACCTTCACGGTGCAGGCAAAAACCTAAAAGATTTGCTGCTGAATCAGACCGAAGCTACAGGTCTTGGTTGCACAAGGCAGTCATTTGGCGGTCCTGCAGGGTTCTAGTTGAACGTTGGGGGATTAACCGCGATTTTTCACGAAAACCGGGCTTTAGCGTCCGGGGTGAAATTGCTAAGATCTGCCCCACTACCCCGTGGTGTAATGGTAACACTACTGATTTTGGTTCAGTCATTCAAGGTTCGAGTCCTTGCGGGGTAGCTTAA
>CALJHC010000025.1 GCA_938075415.1 uncultured Rubripirellula sp.
CGCAGAAGGGTGAAGCTCAGCCAGCCAAATCAAGTCGCAACGAACTAATAGATAAATTAATAACAAAAAGCAAAAAAACTTCCCATTCATCTCAAGAAAATGTACTAAACAAAGAACCTAATAATACTATTATGGATAAAGAAACAATCATCAATGAATTCCGCGCAGCTTTAGACGAAAAGCTTGGCAAACAAGACTTCTCCGAAGAGAGCGTTGCTAGCATTTCTAAAGTTTTCATCGAAGCCATCAGAGAGAAAAGTGAACAATATCTTTCTGACCTCGAGAAAACAAAAGCTGAAAAAGAAGAAGCTGTTCAGGCTCAAAATTCTCTTCAAGAGAAAATGCTTGAAGTCGAAGAGCAACTTAATTCTACTAAAGAACAGCTTACAGCTTTAGAGCAAGAAAATTCTGCTCGCGAAGCAGAAGTTCGCTTCAACTCCCGCATGGAAGCTTTAAGCGAAGTTTATGAACTTGATGATGAAGACCGCAAGATACTTGCCGCAGATCTTTCTGATTTAGACGAAACAGAAGAGGGCTTTGCAAATTATCAAGAAAAACTTTCCAAGGTTTGGAAGCACAAAAACAAAGAAACTATTGCTGCTGAGCAAAAAGCTTTCGAAGACCGCGTAGCTCAAGAAGTTGCTAAACGTCTTGAAACAGCAGAGGCAACAGAAGAAGTTTCCACTGAAACTACTGAAGTGGCTGAAGTGGCTGAAGTCGCTGAAGTCGCTGAAGTGGCGACCTGCTGCGACGACGGTGCATGCTGTGGCAAAAAGAAACGTTGCGGCCTGATGAAGCGAGCTCGGGCAGAGAAAGCCTGCTGCACAGAAGAAGCGTAAAGTCCTGACGAGCTCGTGTGGAATACCCCCATGAGTGGTTTGAGACCGCAGTGATTGACCCAATACTTGAAACCCATTCGCGTTACAGCGAGTGGGTTTTTTTCTTGGCGTCCTGATGAAGCATGGGTTAGCACGAGTGCTTTCCGGTGCTAGCGATTAACTGATTTGCAAGAAGATTTCTGATGAATAGAAAATAAGATTGAGATGCTGCTGCCAATCGTAAACGGTTGAATCGTTGGACAGGTGAATCATGAGAGAATAAGCCTGTCCATTGTTTCTTTAACAGCCAATGGACTTAATGCTTTGCGTTTTGCTTGAGGCATTAGATCGCCTGAAATTGAAAATGAGATCAATGAGAAATGATTGGTCTGGAACTTGAAGAGGGCTGATAGAAGGTTGTTCAGTTAAGTGAATACCAGTCGGTCGGCAAATTCCCTGATATTAAGAGATTGATTGTTTTGAAGCGTCAATAATGGCTCACCGAACCAGGGCGTTTTGGAGGAGATTTCGTTGATAGATAAGAAGTCGATGGTCGATCTTTCTCGCGTCTTTCCATGCGGGCTGAAGGAGGCTCTCTTTTTTTATGGAGTTTGTTAGGGGGATTTTGATGCGGTTGGCTGTCATTGATGATTGCCTTGCTTTAGCATCGGTTTCATCAGGGCTGGGTAATTTGATTGAATTCAATTGAGCAAGGCGATCTGGGCAATGAATCATCGGCGAGACTTATTGAAGGGATCTTTGGCAACACTTGCGGCATGCTCCCTAGCGGGTAGGGAATCGTTGGCAGCTGAGTCGACGAATTTAATTGAAGCAGAGAATGACAAGTTAGGTTCCGAGGATTGGCAGCTCACTCGTGTTCGACCGACTTCGGGTTCGGGGATCAGAACGGCGTTGATCGAAGGTTACTGTCGATCCCAAAGTGTTTCAGCGGGAGAGCCGTTGGAAATCTGTGTCTCCACTGAACCAGCTCAGTCTTTCAAAATCGAGATCTTTCGCACGGGATATTATGGTGGCCGGGGCGCAAGATTGATGAAGACAATCGAAGGATTGAAGGGTGAGAGACAGTCAACGCCTGAGTATGGACCGAAGCGATTACGCGAGTGCCAGTGGCGAACCTCAGTCGCTTTTGATATTCCCGCGGATTGGTTAAGTGGCGTCTATGTCGGTCGCTTGACCACTGAATCGGATGCAAGTGGTTTCGGCTATTGGCAAAGCTATGTTGTCTTCATTGTTCGAGATGATCGGCCGGCAGATATTCTAGTTCAGTGCAGTGATAATACATGGCAGGCATATAATCAGTGGCCCGAAAGAGATTCTGTCTACACGCACCCCAAGGGAAATCAGGGGCCTTGGGCCGACGTCAGTTTTGATCGACCTTACGGCAAGTACTCGCAGATCTACGACAATCCCATGACAATGGGAAGCGGTGAGTGGCTTTGTTTTGAGTTTCCGATGGCTTATTGGCTGGAGCAGCATGGCTACAACGTTAGTTATGTCAGCAATAGCGACATGCTCACTCCAGAACGTGCAATGAAGTGCAAGGCGTTCTTTAGCGTCGGACACGATGAATATTGGGATCAACGACAATACGATAGCGTCGTGGAGTTGCGTGATGCCGGTGTGAATCTGATGTTCTTTTCTGGCAATTCAGTTTGTTGGGTGAGTCCCTATCGCAATAGTGTTGATGGCCGTGATCATCGAATTCTTTACCGTGGCGGACCATATGGGGGTAATTACCAATTCGCTGAACTGCGTGAAAAGCAACACGGCCCGTTTCCTCATCGGGGTCCCGATGAGGGCTATCTCATCGGAGCGCGCAATGTGGAGCCGGTCAACGGTGGAGGTGATTGGGTTTGCACAAAACCAGGTCACTGGATTTACGAGGGGACGGGAATGAATGCGGGTGATCAAATTCCCGGTCTTATTGGATGGGAATACCATGGTGATCCACCCGCGGATCTGGACGGTCTCGAGGTGATTGCCAGTGGCACCGCATTGCAGGGTGGAATCAATCCGCAGCAATGGGCTGCTACAATCTATCCGGGTCCAAAAGGTAATTTTGTCTTCAACGCCTCGACAATTTGGTGGGCGCAGGCACTCTCCAGCCCGCCCGGTCACATGCTGCCGTGGTCACATTGGTCCAGGCCTCATGGGCCGGATCGCAGGGTTCAGCAAATGACAAAAAATCTGATCGAGAGAGCGATTCGTTGATGCGGGGACATCGATCGTTCAACTTGTTGTTTTTAGGCGTTGGGGCATCAGCCCGTTCGCCACACAAAGGTATGGCGGGTGGTTTTTATCTCGTTGATCACCACTGACCGTCTTCGCGTGAACGAAGAACGATGTGAGAAGCAGGAGAATCCTCTTCAGCGACAACTCAAGAGCGGCTGGATCGCTCAGAAGGTGCACGGCAAGCTTCTTATGTCTCAACCCCCACCAATACCGCAAGGCAACCGCGACAGCAATAAGTACAGGCAATCCCTTCAGAAGCTCGCTGAACAAGAGAAACAATGTAACCGTGAGCGAGCTAAAGGTGGTGGGCTGACTGGGATGACTGGGCTTATCGGTGGTGGACTCTCTTCACGATCTGGAGCACCTGGTGCCCTCGGTCCTGTTGGTATGGCTACGAGCTGAGGATCGGGTGCTATCGGTGGCCTTGCTGCATTGACAACAGAGCCGTTTGAGTACAAGAAGCACCGGAGGAGGGTTGCTTGCGATTATTCCTTCAAGTCTGGTTCGACTTAATTTTGTCGATAAATAACCTCTGCAACGCCGCGGCGAAAATAGGATGCGCCGCGACCTGCTCAATCAATTCGTGTTTGGCTGCAACTGAAATAATTACTTAGTCAACCGCCGTTGTCGTTGGATTGTGGATGGGTGTTTTATCTGTTTTTTCAGGATTGGATGCATGAGAGCACTTAGCTTCTCACACTCATGAAACCCGTGCTGCGTTTTGCACTGTGTTGCGCATGACTTCAAGCGACCGACTCTGGTGGAATAATTAAATGCCAGTCCTTGGCGGCTGCAAGCACCGTAGTTCATGCATCTTTTTGTGAGGAGGACGGCCACAGACTTACCGGTGACCCATTTGTTTCTTGGGGAACATTGAAGGATCAATCGAGAGGTTCCACTGCTCTTTGCGAGAATACTTCTAACGCTGCCATCACGTTGGCTTAAATTGGAGTTGGACGGGACGCCGAATACACGGCGATCGAGGCCAACGCCTGCATAGCGTGTTGCGTGCCGCCACCGGTATCGAACGAGAACGTACGGTCGACTCTCTGGGGCGATTCGAGCATGCCGTGGGGAACGAAACCTTTCCCAGGCATCTTTGGCGATTCGTTCGGTGTGGTCGCTCTGGCGGACGAGTCCGCCGAGCCATGGATGCCGAGCCATGGATGCCGAACGTGGGGCGATGGTCGCGTCTTCGCTGATCGTCCTCTCGCGGCTGTCCCATTCCTCTTGCATCGTCATGATGCAGGTTGAATGAAGTGCCCCCACTAGGACTCGAACCTAGGACCCACTGATTAAGAGTCAGTTGCTCTACCAACTGAGCTATAGGGGCTTACTTGCAGGTGGTTGGTTAACGAGAACAACCGATGATCTTACCGACACATTGGTAAGAGTGGGTGCCAAGCTGTGCCATGCAAAAGCGAGCCGGAATTCTAGCGATTTTTTGATTACCCGCAATCAGAGGTGTCACCTCTCTTTTTTATGACCTTTCAGGCAGAATCGCCCTTAACATTCCCTCGGCTTTTGCCCATGTTTCCGCCTCTTCTGCGGCGGGCTCGCTTCGTGCGGTGATCCCGCCGCCGACAGGAAACTGCAGGTAGCCATCAACTGCGGTGACTGTGCGAATCAGGATATTGAAATCGGCCTGTCCTCCGATGCCGAGGTATCCGATGGAGCCGCAGTACGGGCCTCGCGGGTTGGGCTCCAGATTTGCAATGGTCTTCATCGCTTCAACCTTGGGAGCGCCGGTAACACTGCCGCCGGGAAAGCATGCTTCTAGCAGCTCCGAGGCAGTTTTAGATTTTGCCAGTTTTCCTCGAACGACCGAGACGAGATGTTGCACGTGCTGGTAGGTTTCGAGCCCGCAAAGTTGGGTCACTTGCACCGAGTCATCCTCGCAAACCTTCGACAGGTCATTGCGAAGCAGGTCAACAATCATGATGTTTTCGGCACGATCTTTTCCGCTGGTCATTAGTTTCTGTGCGAGTTCTCCATCGGTGACGGGTTCTCCAGTTCTTCTCACAGTGCCTTTAATTGGCCGAGTCTCAACGTATTCTCCTCGGACTTGCAGAAAGCCTTCTGGGCTGCTGCTAAGGACCTGGAAATCACGCCTCGAGTAATAGGCACTGAAGGGAGCAGGGTTGGTTTGTCGAAGCTTTAAATAAAGGTCGCTTGAAGGGAGGGACGCTTCGGTAAGCAGGCGCTGGGCAAGGTTTACCTGAAACGAGTCACCGTTGCAGATTCCTTGAACAATGCCCGCAATGGCTTGCTGAAATGCATTTGATGAGAAATTGCTTTGAATGCCACTCAGCGAAGTTTGGAATTGTTTGTCTCTGATGCTTTCATCTTTTTCAACCCTTGCTTGAATCTCGGATCCAACGGCTGCTTCATTGGCAACTTGCATCTCCAAGGCTGCCGTTGCTTTCGTGTCTTCGTCAACATCATTCAAAGGGATTTCAAGACCCAGCCAACGCTGCATTTGTTGGGAGCGTTGAGCGGCAAGATGACAACGTTGTTCCCAATCGCTGTGAAATTCACCTTGGCAAATTAGCCATGAAGTGTTGAGTTGATGATCTGAGGCAACCACCCAGTCGTAAAGTCCAAGTGAGACAGCTGGTGTGTTCAGGTCCTGATTGTCCGGGATTCCAACATCCTCAAGCCAGGTTGCGGATTCATAGCCCCAAAGTCCAGCGATTCCGCCTTGAAACGGCGGTAGGTCTGGATCCAGATTCACTGGTAATTCGCGTTGCCACTGATGCAATGTTGGCCAAGGAGACGCGTCGCCCGTCCACGCTTCTAGCGTCTTGATCGGATCTGAGGTGAGAAATGAATAACGGCTCAGCCTCGCTAGTGGTGCATCCGTCTCCTGCCCGCGAGAGGAGGAATCAAGCCATAGGCATCCGGGCCGGGCACATAGGCAGCGGAATGCCATTTCGAGTGAAAAATCACTCGGCAGTTGCAGGACGAATGGGACCTTTGTTTTCGACATGCTCACAAGGCTGAGGGACTAGGTTCAATGTGCCGTTGGAATCGACAGAGCACTGATGACGGTGACTGGACAGTTCGCTGGAGAACCGATGGATCGTATCTGACCCATAGCGAGTCTCGCAGCCGAAACACCTTTCGTTTCTCGAACGGTACCAGTATCTACCACTGAAGGCGGATGTCTAGGCGTCAACCCTGCCCACCAACCCATCAAGGGCATGATCCATTGCGTTGGGAAATCTCTCGCAGAGGTTGCGGGGCGTTTGAGGGATCCCTGCGTCTAACCGGGGTTGTGTACGTTGTGGCCAATCAAGACATGTTGATTTGGTCAGGTTGCCCGCTGCAGCTTTTCCGCCAAATCGAAGATCCCTTGAATGAGTTGCGGGTGTTGGCAGCTCAGTGTCACGTTTCTCCGATCATGGTGGTCGGTCAGATCAAGTTGGACCCAAAGCGTTTCGTTTGGCATGATGCCTGGCACTCGATTGGCCCATTCAATCAGTGTCCAGGCATCATCCTCAAAAAGTTCTTCCACACCAATTTCCAGAAACTCATCCTCATCGTGGATTCGGTAGGCATCGAGATGGTGAAGCTTAATTTTGCCTTGGTGTGTCTGCAGCAGCGTGAAGGTAGGACTGGTTACCGAATCGGTTTCGATGCTCGCGGCCTTTGCTATGAACTGCACAAAGGTTGTTTTGCCTGCACCGAGTGTGCCATGAAGACCCAGTGTCAGTTTGCTGGGAAGACATTCGATCATTGCAGTCGCCAACGCGGCAAGTTGGGTCAGATCTATATTTTTTAATTGAGTCATCCACATGGATGTTTCGTCCTCTCGAAGTGGATGAGGTCAGACCGTGTTGCTGGACGCATTGTCCGAATCGGATTGATTGTTTTCATTTAACGGGTTCTTGGCAAAGCGAAGCAGTAAAGCGGGAAGGAACAAGAGGTCGCCAAGTAAGGCGGTGCTGATGGTCAGGATTCCCATCATTGCAAAAATTCGGTGATCGCGTGAGTCGCTAAGCAGTGCGGTGCTGAATCCTATGACCAGTACGATAGTCGTCATGACGAGTGCTGTTCCCACTCCAATGAATGCCTTTCGGATCGCCTCACGATTTTGGCCTGTTTTTGACTGTTCCTCGCGAAATCTTGTGAGGAAGTGGATCGTATCATCCACCGCAATTCCCAGACATACCGTGAAAGCGCACACGCTCACAATCTCGAGGTTCTGTCCAGAAATCCAAAGAAGAAAACCGGTCGATGCGAGTGGAAAGAGGTTGGGGATCATCGAGATCAATCCGAGACGCAGCGAACGATAAACAACCGTTAAAACACCAAAGATAATGATGCTAGCTGTTCCTAGGCTGTAGGCGAGATCAACGACAATCTGGTACAGGTTTTTCCACCGCCAAATGGCATTGCCTTCGATCGATAATCGGAAATCCGGGTTGGCTTGTTGGATCTCTTCGAGCTGTTTTTCGATCCTTTCAAAGACCGGGCCATAGCTCGCAATCCCCATGTCCTGAATTCGAAATCCCACCTTTGCAAAGCGTGATTCTGGGTCATAGTAGGCTCGCTTGAGGGGTGGGGGTAATAATTCAATCATCGACATGCGGTCTTTCAAATCACCTTCGCCGGGTAATGCCTGAACCAGATTGTCCAAGGAGAGGGGATTGCCGATGGATGGTTCGGTGCGCAGTAACTTGTTCATGAGATGGATCATCTGACCAATCGATGGATCATTTTCCGGAACCTGATCGTGCCATCGTATCGAGATTTGACCGGTTTCCATTCCACCGAAGGCTTTGTCGATGTGAGCCAAAGCACTTGCCGATTCGCTGCCCGCCTCCAGGCTGCTGGTTAAACGCTCGTCGGGCCTTAATTGCAGTGTCACGCCCGCGAGTATGAACGTGATTAGTACCGCCAGGCCACTCATCATATTTGAGTGCTTGAGGACAAGGTCAATAAGGATCGAGATGCGACTGAGGTTTTGATCAACAAGGTTTTTTCCGTAACCGTGGTGCACGCGTCTTCCCAGCGGCGTAGCGCACGCCAGCGGAATGATGGTGATCACTGCGATAAACGTCATCAGCACCCCGATCATGCAGCAATACCCAAACTCCCGAACCACTTCATGGTGTGCAAGCGCGAGAGAACCGAATCCGATCGCGGTGGTGAGCGAGGTTAGCCAGCAAGCCAAGCCAACTTCACGAATGGATTGCCGAGCGGCGTCGCGTGGAGACTTTCCGTCCGCTCGATGCTTTCGGATTTGAACCATCATGTGCACTCCATCGGTAAAGCCCACCATGCAGAGGAGTACCGGAACAATGACAGCGTTGAACGGGTTGTCATCGTAGCCGAGCAGGTGCAATAAGCCGAGTGTCCAAAAGACCCCAAAGGTTGGCGCAAGTGCAACAATCAAAACACTCGATAAGCCTCGGAAGAGTACGAAGGCCATGATCAACGCGATGGAATACCCAATGACTTGGTACCGGACCTCGTTGCGACGGTTGCTTGACGAGCGGCTTAAGCGGATCGGAACCGATCCGGTGACCGAAAATTGCATTTTGACATCACTTTGACGCTCAACGACCTGCATGGCCGTGTTCCTCAATGCTTCAATGCAGTCTCCATCATTCATCACAAAGAGCCAGTCAATGTTGATCATTAACAGGACAGTTTGGGCATCCTGAGACAGCAGCTGGCCTGAGACGAGCGGATTAGACAAGGCTTTCGTCTTGGCAGCATCGAACTGGCTCTGGGTCGAGCTGCTGCGAGGTAGAATCGGATCTGCCAAGCCAAACAGATTCAGCGGTGGCGCTCGCTCGAGCCACATGACGTTTTTGACATGTGGTAACGCTTCGATCTCTGCAACGACTGCCCGAAGGGTTTTGGCACCTGCTGGCGTGAAAAACTGGTCCGATTTTGCCACCAGAATAACATCGCCACCAGCGACTTGGATGGGAGACACATCCGGCCGAGGTCGCTGAGGGGGCGCGTTGAAGTCCTTCTCACGCCTCGCTTCATTTTTTGGTTGGTTCGTTGAATCGTTCGTGTTGCTTGACGCCACACGTTCAACAAGAGGTCGTAGCAGTAAGGGGTTGACGTGTCCCACGGTCATCAGCCCAGTCCAAACCGTCATCGTCAGCAGCGTTGTCCAACGATGGTCGACTATCCAATCCGCGATTTTTCCAAAGAAGTAGGTCACTAACTGCGTTTCACATTCGGGAAAATGAAGCCACGGATTTCATCATGGTCGGGAACAATGGACTCGGTATCCATTCGGCTCGGTGAATGCAAATGGGAATGCCTTCGTTTGGTGCTGACATTTTTTTACACTGCTGAACCACAAGTAAATTGAGAGGCCCGGGGCTCACTCTTGCAGCCATTGCTCTGGAATCTTGTTGCGTTTCATCGCTTCTTGAATGACTTCATCTTTTTCGATTCGCTTGTTTCTGTTTCGGTCCATTCGATTGAACAGGTACAGGCGAGTCCCTTGCGGTAATTCATTTGAGTCGAGCACACCGTCTTGGTTCTGGTCGAACCGCTTCATGTAGTTGGAAGCAAACCGCTTTGACCTCAAATTTCTATCGGCTTGCGTGAAATGGTTCGGAGGATTTTCGTTGTTGGAGCCATTGAGTCGCGTTGAATTTTGAGAGACGCTTTGTCTCGCATCGATTGGTTCCGGTTTTGAATCGTCGAGCGTTCTCGATCTGTGAAGGGGTTTGGCGATGCTCAGGAAGACAACGGACATTTCCTCCCAAGTTTGGTCGCCCCACCAGACCGTCGCTTTTGGGTCGGGGTTGTAAGGGTTCTGGTCTGAGTTATCAAAAGTGGAGATGAATTGAAGCGAATCAAAATCGCTTAGGGGAAGAGGTTCGGCAAGTTCGTAGTTGTGTTGCCAATTGAAGTCATAGTTGGGCACTTCCAGCAGTGTTCGCGTCTTGTTTTGGCCAATAGCACTGAACCGAAACGCTTTTCCTCTAAGGTGCATGTGAGGGGTGATTGAGAGCAGGTGGCCATCGGTTGGGAACCACGGGATTCTCGATTCGACGGAGTGGTTTGGGGCCCCGGGTGGTATTTCGAACCCTTGCTCAAATCCGCCCACGGTCATCACCTCGTGCGTGACCGATTCAGGTTTGGCGAAAATCATTCCAATCTGTGTGCGGTCTCGTTGCGGCTTTCCGTTGGTGGTGTAGTGCATTTGGAATACAAGTCGGGAACCGGCGGGAATTCGCTGAGCGTAGCCCTGTGGTAACGGCGAGTGAATTTGCCCGGGTACGTAAGCGGATAAAAATCCGTTTTGGTTGATGCTGGATCCATCAGGAGGGCGAACGAAGACGATGCAATGGTGGACAACTGCTGTGTTGCCCGGTTGCACCTGGGCAGCAGTGATCCATTGATCCTCGCTGAATTTTGGGTCAACCACAAAGTATTGGTATTCGACCGTTCCCTCAGCTGGAATGTCGATGTCCCGGTTGCTCATCGGAAGAACCAAATCGGGCTCCCTTGGTAGCCGCCAGCCGTTGGTGCGTGCCATTCTCGCCGGCAGGTCTTCGGTGTCTCCAAATGGCATGCCCGCTTCGACCCATTGTTTGAGCAATTCCTTGTCGCGGGGCGGCATGTTTCTTTGGTTTGCAAAGACAAGGTGTTGGGTGTTGGCATGCCACGGCGGCATTCTCCCCAGTTCAACGACTTCAAGGCACGTTTCGCCCCAGCCGACGACCTCTTCGTATTCTTCGAGACTGAAGGGGCCGATTTCGCCAGTACGATGACATTCGACGCAGTTGCGTTGCAAGACCCGTGAGATTTGCTTGCAGTAAGTTACCGAGAAATCGACCGGTTTTTGGCTTCCCCGTCCGATGATGCAGCCAACCGCTTCGGTGACTGTGTTCTCTGGAATCTCCCCGAGCAGCAATGCGTCAATTGCGTCGGTTAAGTCGTTGCTGGTCGTCTTGCTTCGAGTAATGCCCGGTGAGTATTGGTTGTCAATCCGACCTTGATAGCGGGTTTGGCCCGTGCGATCGACAACAAACACTTCTGGGGTGCGTGTCGCACCCAATGAATCGGCAACCGTAAAATCTCGATCCTTGCCAATCGGGAATGTCAGGTTGAGATCGTTCGCATAGTCACGAGCCTCCTCGAGTGAGTCTTGGATATTGCTCATGACCCCAATGAACTCGACACCCTGTTCTCGATAGCTCTCCGAAAATCTTTGGAGCTTGGGCCCGTAACTTCGAGCCATTGGGCATTCCGTTCCCAGAAAGCAGATGACGTGAAATTGTACAGACGGATCGCGTGAGAGGGTGACGGTGCCGCCCTGAATGCCCTCAAGGGAAATGTCTTGGATCGGTGATTGCGATTTCGCTGTGCTGGAAGCGTTCAAGGTGATGACGATCAGCAGGATCGCTCGCTTCACTGAATCGGTTGGAATCGGTAGCAAGCACTTTATCATCTTGCTGATTTTGGAAGCATTGATCAGTGGGTTGGGTCGAACCATCTTTGTAAAATCAAGGTAACTGTGCTTGAGAATCGTAGGAAAATATTTTTGCTGAGTGTGATCGTTCATTTTCGTAAAGCGTTTAGCAGATTTCGGACGTGTATCTCCGGTTGGGAATCCATGATGCTGAACTTTGGCAACTAGCTATCCGGACCGTTCTGTTTTTCTGCCGACCTAAAAGGGACAGCCATCAATTTGACGAGAACTATTTAGGTGACGGTTCACGCTACCGGATGTTGCCAGGTGGCCGCGTTTGTTGGCTTGTGGTTTCGTTGAGGTGGCGGTTCAAAACGGGTCAATATTAAGTTTCGTGGGGCAATGAGATTCCTGATTTGTGAAGGAGGTGCTGTTGCCAGTCGGGTTCGCTTCGGTGTCCGGTGAGGGATTTACTGGTTAGCAAGCTTGTGTCGAAACTGAATTTGGAACGTTATTTAAATGGGAAGCGGTTTTCCTGTGGTCCACCGGCGAAAAGACAGTGTTTTGGCGAGAGGTTCAGTGCTCTCAGGTTCACAACCCTCTGGTTCGCATGTTTTTGCTGCGATTGGATCCGTCAACCGGGATGATACACTTCCCGTCAAAATCAGGGCAGACGCAACTCGATGTTTTGGATTGATTGCTTTCTCGCCACGCTGGCGTGTAGCGGAAAGCGTTTTTCGCCATCGAGTCACTTTTTTTTCGGAAGTGAAAACGCAGGCTTCTTGTGACGCATGCGTGAACCAGCCCGCTTGCATTGGTTTTGTCGTACAAGCCAATGTCATGCTAGGCAGGCGGTGCCTGCTGAGTGGTTCATCGTCTTCAGATTCCGGGGCGATTCAGGTCGTCGCCTCATTGAAAGTGCATGCAGGGTCGCTGATGCCGTCCGATGTTGAATTGGATTCTGTTGGCAGTTCGCTCAGTCCGAAGTGAAGCCCTTTGGTCAGATATCTCTGGCTCGCAAAAAGCTGAAAGAAGGATGTTTGCAATCACCTAAGTTGTGCGATCACTCAGTCGCAATCTGTGAAGGTGATAGGTGTTGTTCAGATCCTCGGTGTTTCAACGCTGATAGTTAAAGCCAGTGGAAGCAGCAGGTTTAACTCTTCAGAGCGTCAGCAAGCGAAAGATTGTATAGCGATTCATGCCAACTAATCTGACCCTTCAGGCTACGTTTGGAAGCTGGTGGCAAGAGGCCCGGTCGTAACATTGCTTGAGCTAGCCACGTCCGTGTGGCTGCCCAGCAAAGTTCCCGCTGTGTAGAACGCATCCGTGCGTTTCAACTTGTCGTCGCGTTCCATCCTGGAACAACATGCTGTCGAAAAGTTGCTACACAGTGAGAGTGTCTCTGTGACATCTGTTCGAGCGACTGCTTCATCCTGAAGCGTTGTTGCCACGTTCATGTCACGTCGGTATTAGAGCGATCACCTTAACTCATGCAAATGTCAGTTTCACTCTTTTGTCATATCGTTCTAAAAAAATTATGGTCACCCCGAAACACACATCGCACCTAATGCTTGATTGGTTTGCTGTCTTAAGTTTCTTTGTGATTGTTTCACTGGGTTGTATCGCTTGACGTTGCTGAAAACATTTAACGGATCTCTTGCTTGTTACTCATGCGAATGAATTGTTTTTGATTCGCTATGTGTGCAAGACTTGAGTTGAGGTGGTGCTGTTTTTGTTTTGTTTGTTAGTGCAATGTCGAGTGATAGCGTTCTGTTTTCTTTCATAATGAATGGTTGCTTGTTTAATTGATTGGGTTGGAGGCTTTTGGGTTTAGCCCGTCTTTTGCGATGTTTTCTTGTTGGTTCTGCTGTTGGTTCTGTTGGGGTTAAGCGTTGGGTTGGCTTGTTGTCTTTTTTGTTTTTGGTTCGCCTTGTGTGTTCTTTTGTTCACGAACCTTGCTATTCGCTCTGTCTTGGTTGAAGCCTTCTGCGCATGCTTTTTTTGCGGTTGCCATCACGTGCAATGCTTTGGTAATTCGCAAAGAGAAGTCTGGTAATCAGACCGCTCACGAGAAGGCCTTCATGTAGCGTCGCGCGGGCAACTGCTCGCGCGAGCGAAGCGGCAGGGCGGTGACTGCGGTGCAGTTGCTTTCGTCGCATGCGTCGCGCGGGAGACTGCTCGCGCGACCGAGTGTTAATGGGTGGGCGGCTTGTCGTTTGTTGGCAAGTGATTCTTGCCGACGTGATTGATGGGGCCTTGGTGTTTCACTCAAGGCCCTAAGTGACAGGAGTCGCCCCGCAAATTTTAATGCTGCTATTTAAGCGAATAGCAAAGAAGGTTGTCGCCTTCGCGAAGGTAGAGTTTTCCCTGGGAGATAACTGGATGCGACCAGCTTGGTCGCTCGCCACTACCTGGGATTTTGAATTCACCAACTTCCTGAAGCTCGTCGGGGCTCGCTTTGACAAGCGTCATGGTCCCGTCCTGATAGCGAAAGTAAAGGTGTCCATCTGCAGCAGCAACGCAAGCCGATTTCTTGCCGGCGCCCCTTGATTTCCAGAGTACTTCACCGGAGACAAGGTCCGCACAGAATGGAGTTCCGCTGTCTCCGGAGTCCCCGTAGAGGTGGTCACCTATCAAGATAACGCCGCCGTGTTTGTTTTGCAGTTTGGGGTCGCTTGGGTAGATTTCCTCGATCCTTACTGCATCGCCGTCAGTGATTTGCCGCACCAGAGCGCCTCCGGTTCCGTAGCCCGCGGTAAAGAAGACGAGATCATCTTTGACGATGGGGGTTGGGATGACGGCCGTTGTTTTGGTGATCTCATAATCCCAAAGAAGTGTTCCGGTTTCGGGGTCAACAGCCATCGCTCCAGTCCCCGTCGTGGTGACATAGACTTTTTTTCCACCGGGGTGAGAAATGACGATGGATGCGTGTCCGGCTCCTCGGTCTCCCGGGCGGCTGCAGCCCCAGATCAATTCACCGCTATTCTTGTCCAAGGCGATCATGGTGTTCTTCTCGCCTCCGGGGGTGCAGATGAGATGGTTGCCATCGATCAGGACGGATTCGCTATAGCCCCAGCTGTCAGCTTTCTTTCCGCCAAATTCTTCTTTCAGGTTCTTTCGCCATTTCTCTTGGCCGTCTTTTGTCGCCATCTTGATCAGCAGGCCGTCGGCAGTCAGTGCGTAGACTGAGTCGCCATCTACGGTCGGTGTACTGCGAGAGCTTTGCCATGGCGGTGGGCCACTGGTCCAGGGGTCGCCAAGTTTGGTTCGCCATTGCTCTTTGCCATCGGACTGATTGATGCAGATGAGGTATTCGTCTGCGTTGTCGACCGTGGAGAGGCCGTCACCCATTGTGTAAATCTTGCCGTCGGCGATCGCGGGGCTGGCATAGCCGCGACCCATTCCCGCGGTTTGCCATAGAAGCTTGGGGCCATTTTCGGGCCACGTTTTCAGCAACCCGGTGTCCGGTGCAGTTGCTGTTCGGTCTGCGCCGCGGAACGTTGGCCAGTCTCCATCAGCAGCCTCTGCTGAGATGGCTACGCTCACCGCAAGTGCGGCAAGGGAAAGGTGTCGCAAGGAAGACAGCATTTATTGATCTCCGGTGTCTAGGGGGTGGAATTCTAGTTGGGTTATTGGCTTAGCGTAAGCGATGAAGCTTGTTGGGTTTGTTCTGGCTGATTGTGTCACCTGGTTGAGCTGATGTCTGCTGAAGACAGAGAAACGATTGAGACGCAGTCGCGGTCTTCATGGAGTCTGGTGTCTTTGGGTGCCAAAGGCCGTGGTTCGGTGGCAGGTCCCGAAGGTCTTGTTGCTGAAGACGACGCTGGTTGCTTTGGGTGGTTGGTCGCGTCTGCATCCCAGCATCTCGGGTTGCTTTGGTTTTGTTGCTTTGGGCATCCGGCAGTTTCGAGTTACCGATTTGGTGTTGAGGGCGGGGTTAGCTTTGATGACGTGGATTGGTGAGTGAAGCATTCTAGCGGAGTGAAGCTTTGCTGCGGTAGTTGCCAGCTTTTCAGATTTGAGAGATTCCCAGCCTCGCAGTTTTGCAGCACTTGCTCGCTTTTCAAGTGATCTGCCGAATTGTCTTCGCTTAATCCACGCGTTAGAAAATTGTGACTGGTCCCCAACGCGTTCGCTTTCAGCCTGATAAGGTCGGGATATCGGGTGATTCGATCGGGGCGTAAGTGGTGTGCGGTTTCTTCCGAGTGTTGGTCAAACGCTCTCAGGTACAGGTTTGTCGAGAAAATGCGAGCCGTGCGGTGCTTTCCAGTCAGTTGCGGTGCTTTCCAGTCAGTTGCGGTGCTTTCCAGTGAGTTGCGGTGCTTTCTAGTGAGTTGTTGCGTTTTCTGGGCCGGTTCTTTTCATTGGGCCTTGCTCTCCTGTTCCCCCCCCGCATAGCAGCCTACCCCTGGGCAGCGTCAGGGCGGTCCGGGGACTTTGTGGGGTTGGTGTCATTAGGGGTAGATCGGTCCTGTCGGTTTTCTGCTGAAAGTTTGCGACAAGGGGCTTTGAGAGCCGATGAGAGCGTTGAGCTGAAACTGCACCGTTTTGATTTTCAACTGACAAGAAAATAAGGGGACTCGAGGGAAAAAGCTAATCAAAAACGACGCCTTGATGGATGTGACACGTCAATCTGGTGTGCGACCGATTGGTTGTCCACTTCAATCCGCTGCACCTCCCTCCCCCCCCAGCTTTATTCTCCCGCCTTCCGCCTAAGTGCTCAGCCTGCAGCACTTGGTTCCCGCTTTGAGTCCCGTAGCCGCTTTGCCTTCTGGGCGGTTGTTGTTTCGGCTACTCCCCACCAGATTTCCTCCCTTTGAACAAGAAAAACATGAAATTGCTTCAGCAGGATCGCGTAGGGCGTTCAGTTCACTAGCCAGCTGAATCGCAATTCCTCCCGCATGTTCACCAAGGGGTGGTTGCTATTGCTGTGAGTGTTCAGGCCGGGTGATTGTCGATGAGTCAATGCTGGCGAAGCAGCCTGCAGCATCAGGTGCTCAGCAACAGCAGCGGCCAACCGATTCGAAGGATGATCGTGACCGCAAGCAAGATTCGACGCAGGCTAACAATAAGTGAGTTCAAGCCATCATTGATCTCGCTCACAAGATGACGATTGCCGTTCACGAACCGAGCAATTCGCTTGTTATCACTGCACCGCAGCAGTTGTTTGAAGAAGCCGAGCGTTTGGTGAGCGTGATCGATTCAATGGCCGAGCAAACCCTTGAAGTCATCACGCCTGCAAGCGGTGCGATGTTTGAGTCGGTCTCGATGCAGTGCTTGGGGCAAGACGCACCAAGGCGACCGAGTCCCAGTTCGGGGCGGGTTCCTTTGCGTCGTGAGTCACCGACGAAGCGTCCTGAAAAGTGACCTGCAATTGGGTTTGCGAGTTTTTGGTTCAAGGCCATTCCAGCCAAGCTCGTTCAGCCACTGTCCCACCTTCAGATGCCAAGATGTTTTCATTCACTCGCCTTCCTCGAACCGTTCAACTGGCGTCAACGTTCTTGCTCTTTTCGTTGTTGCAATCGCAATGGGTGATGGCGCAGGCAGGACTGAGGAAATCACTGGAGCGATTGGACCGTGACAATGATGGGGAATTGCACCCGAGAGAGATCACGGCACTTGCTCGGCCGAACCTTGAGCGGATCACTTGTGCAAGTCGCATGTCAATCGATTCTCAAAATGAAATGGAGGACCTGCTGCACGCGGCACGGCGCTACTGCGGCACCAAGAATGCTGTCTCGGATCGAACCCGTTCATTTTAGGGTCAAAGCCAAGTGAAGTTATTCGGAACGGATCCCGGGCAGCCGACTGTTCCTGTGCTTGGAGTGTCAGAGGTGAAATACTCTGTCATCCATTGGCGGTTTTTGTCCAACGCTCGACTTTCTTTGGCGCGTCAATCTGCCCCCGAAACGCCGATGGTGCGAGACCACACTGTTGGTCTCTCGCGGATCGAAGCTTTCTCACTCACCGCCGCGGTGCCATGCCTGGGACGGTGAGTAGCAAAAGTAATGAAAGTTGGCCAATCACGCTTGGCTCACTATTCATCTTTTGGCTTAGTCTTGTGTTGCAACATCCACTGGACTAATTCAGGCATTGCGTACGCCGACGACCATGAGTTGTGGCCGACGTGTTCAAGCGTGGTGAATCGAATGGATTCTCCACCATTTTTTTGAATCGCCTCCACCATGCTGATTGATTTTTTGATCGGGACCGCGTTGTCGCGATCTCCGTGAAAGACCCAGATCGGTATTTTCGTTAATTTTGATGCCTGGCTTGGATCGCCTCCACCGCAGATTGGGATCACTGCTGCAAATTGCTCTGGGTGATTTGCTGCCATCGTCCACGACCCATATCCCCCCATGCTTAATCCGGTTAGGTAGATCCGCGTGGTGTCGACATTCAATGAATCACAGGATTCTTTGAGCAGTTGGTCAAGTTGGTTTTGTCGTTTGTCGTCGGACCAAGATCCACTGCGTGGGCATTGTGGCGAGATAAGGATAAACGGAAGGCTTTTTCCCTCTTGAGCAAAGCGAGGGGGGCCCCACTTGGCGACGAGGCTTAGGGGGCCATTACTTTCCCCGCGTCCGTGAAGGAAAAGAACGAGCGGCCACTTGGTCGCTTGGTTCTCGTCGTAGCCTTCTGGCAAGTAAAGCAGGTGGGAGAGTTGCTTGTCAGGGTCATCCGCAAGGTGTTCCACCTGCTGCCCTGGCTGGGGTTTCGTCGAGACGGTTCTTTCTTCTGCAGATACGTTAGCGTGCAACGTTCCAGCTGCAAAAAATAAAGCGGTTAATAATTTGATGTGACTGTTTGACATTCTATTTATTTTGTCAGAGGGTTTTTGGAAAGGTAGTGACTTCGGTGCGGGGTGCACGCCATCCAGTAAAATTTTGCAGATGGATTAAATGATTTTTATATCGAAAAACATTGTGTTATGGGTCGGTGATGCGCATCTGGGTTGCCGATGGAAATCTCGACAAGCAAGCCCGTCGTTTGACCTGGTGATCATACTGGATCTCTGGTCGTTGGGTTAACAAGTAACCCTCTCTTTCTTCACGACTTCATCAGCGGCACTGGTTTCGGTCTTTTTTAGGTGATGAGAAAGATTGTTGGCCGTTGAGCTTCAAAGGTCCACGTCAACGTCAGGTTTTCCCTTTTGTTTGCCATCCATTGCGGACACGGGACATCAATATTTTGGGGGTTGTAAACTTCTGGTGCGACTGGACGCTTATTCTAGTCTCAGGTGATCCGGTCAGGTAATCACAGTGTTCCAGCCTTTAATGTTTGACCGAGTCCTATCGGGTCATTTTTTTTCGGGCTTTGATCCGGTGGGTGTCTTGTGACTTAGTGTCACGAACCTATCGGTCTAGATTGGTGTAGCCGGATTACGTCTTAGCAGGTGTCACCCTCGATTGACTGAATTCCATCGGTTGGATTGAGGATGATTGACCGACGGGCCATCGCAATTGGTTGGTTTCTTGTTGCAAAGGTTCAGGTCCAGAAATGATCCCAGAGAGTCTGCTACGGCTTCGGGATCAAGTGGGTCTTCTGCGGAGAGAATGCTTGAGTCACCCTCGATTGACCGGTCCGGTCCCAGGGTGCCAATTCAATGAGCTATTGAGTTTCCAGCGGTCGCATGCCGATCCTTTATGGATCGAAATCGTGAGAGATCGTTCCTTGCAGAGCAGATCGGATTTCGTGGCGCACCAGTTGGTCTTGTTCACTCTGAAGGCATGCTTCAAGGCACTGCTTCACGGACGAGGTCTTGTACTGCCCTAGGGCCCAGGCACAGGCTCCGCGTACGATGGCTTCTGGATCCTTGAGGCCACCACTGAGTGCGGGAATCGATCGAGGGTTTTGTTGATTGCCTAAGACGATCGCAGCGTTGCGAAGTAACCCGCGCCGTCTCGGTCTCCACATTGGGGTTTTGCGAAAGTGTTTACGGAAATCCTCATCGTTGAGGGACAGCAGCGATTCAAGTTCGAGTGTCTCCGGATTTCTTGAGCTTGCTTGTTTCTCATTTTTGATCTGGCTCACCCGTTCGTCTGGATCTGGATTAGGCTGGCCTGCTGATTCGACTTGATTACGACCGAGATTCTGATCAATTGGAACCTCCCCACGCTGCGAATTACGGATTGATTTATGGTTCCATGGACAGACTTCCTGACAGATGTCACATCCAAAAACCCAGTCGCCAATTCCATGGCGGAGATCCTGCGGAATGGCTTCACGATGTTCAATGGTGAGGTAGCTGATGCATCTTCTCGCATCGAGTCGCCCCGGTTCTGGGAACGCCTGCGTCGGGCAGGCATCAAGGCACGCAGTGCAGGTCCCACAGTGCGCGGTGGCGTGAGCAGAATGATAAGGTAATTCCAGTGAAGTAAGCACGCAGGCGAGAAAGAAATAGCTGCCCTGTTTCTGGTTCAGCAGGAGCGTGTTTTTGCCAATCCATCCAAGGCCGGCAAGTTGTGCGAACTCGCGTTCCATGAGTGGAGCTGTGTCAACAACACCGCGGCTTTTTGATTCGGGTTCTTGGGTATCGATCGTCTTGCACAGCCGTTTTAATTTGCCATGCAGGAGATCGTGATAGTCCACGCCAAGCTGGGCATAGCGAGCGACGCGACCGTGTCCTGCAATTGGCTCGGTTGGGTCGGCGGTGTGTTGGTCTGAAGATGCTCTCCCGTCGAGTGATTCTGCCTCAAGGCTGTTCGTGTCGTTGGGGGGAGTGGGGGCAGACGCGTAAGGGAAGGCGAGCATGATAAGCGACCTAACGCCAGGAAGCACCGCATCGGGATGACGGTACGCGTCTTTTCGGTCTTGGAAATAATGCATGTCCGCAGCAAAGCCATCGTCAATCCATCTGAGCATTTCGCTGTAGCCAGATGGCTCGACGGCCGGAGTGATGCCGAGTAGCGAGAAACCCTCTGCCAGAGCGGCCGAATTGATGAGGTCGGCGATCATGTTTGAGGTTAACGACGAAGTGTCGGGTTAGGCTGTTGGGCGATGCGATTTTTGTTTTCGCGAATCGTGTGTCGATAATACGTTTCCAGACACAGAGTCGCCATGGAAGTTGTGTAGATCTTTCCTCCGTAACCACCCCAGAGACTTGTGGTTGGCCAGCTTCCGTCCGCCTGCTGGCTGGATAGCAAACGGCTTTGCAAGTTCAGGTTCCATTTCTGCCAATTTACGTCTTGTAGCTGATGTAATGCGATGGTTGCATAGTACCAGTAATAGTAATTGTCTTGTCCGACACCGGGTGGTTCTTGCATCAAATAGCGAGTGCCTTCCTGTTTGGCGGCATCAGTTATCTGATCCCCGATTAACAAACGTGTTGCCAATGACTCCGCAGTCATCGTTCGGTTGGGTGCTTCACCTTGGCGATAGCTGGCCAGACCCAGGTTACGACCGGTTTGTACGGATCGAAGAAATCGCTGTACGCCAGCTACGGATGCGGGTGAAATGGCGATTCCGGCACGGTGGCCAGCATCAAGGACCATTGCTTGCCAACCAAGTTGACTGAGGTCACCGGGGTCACCCTCGGTGTATCGCCATCCGCCGGTCGCTGGATGTTGTAAACGCTGCGTGTATCCAATAGCACGCTCCGCTGAGAGAAGAGCAGACGGATCCTTGGTGATTGCTGCGGCTTCGCTCATGGCCAGTGCAGCCATTCCGTGGCAATAGGTGGCTTCATAGGTGGTTGCCTGTCCGGCCATCGAACCACTTGGGCGTTGGTTGTGAATCAGATACGCCAATCCCCGATAGACTGAGTCGGCAAATTCGCCGTTCTGGTGTGTGTGACCGGCGCCCATGAGGGCTAACAGTGCGAGTCCCGTGATGCCAGTCTCTGCACGAGTCCCCGCACTCGATCGCGACATCCCCAGTGGTGACCTTTCAATACCCGCACCGGTCGTTTTGGGGTCCCAAGCTCCATCTTTGCGTTGCTGTTTAACCAGGAAACGCAGGGCGCGTTGCACGGATTGCTCTGTTTCAAAACTGCCTCCGGTCTCCTGGAGTGCGCGAGTCTTTGCTTCACCCGTCCGGTTGGCAAAATCATTTTCATTGGAGCCCAGCACGGTACCCGTCTGCGCTTCGAAGGGACTGCTAACTACCGGTGTGATGGATGGATTGCTTTCAATCTTCTCCGAGTCAGTCGATGGAGCGGTTTCGGCAATTGAATTAGTTGTATCAACAATGGGATTTTCGTTTTTTGGATCGCCCGCGGAATCCTGAACACCGAGCTGTTCCTCTTGATTGTCGTTTGTCGGTTCGCTTTTATTCAACGCAACGGAATCGTCCATCACCGTTTCAGGGTCAATGGGATCGAGTCCCGTAAATGCATCGGCCAGCAGCGAGTCGAACTCTGCGTCAAGATCCGGTAAATCAATGTCGCTCAAGTCGCTGAGCATCGTCGCATCGTGAAGTTCGCTGATTTCAGAACTGAGGTTGTCGGTTTTGAGATCAGTTGGAGATTCAGATTGCCCGTCATGAATCGCCGCGGTTGAGAGATTATCTTCTGATTGATCCGTCTGGAAATCATTCGGTTCAGAAAAGTTGTCCACGGGTAACGGAGTGATCACTGCTTGCGCAAGGCCAGCGGATTGAACCGTTTGCGTGTCCGGATCGAAGGTGGAAAATTCCACCGGAGCACTCGGCAGGTTGGATGCGTTTGCATCCGACTCGGATTCTTGATTTTGGAATGAGGATTCCAAGGCTGGCAGGAAAAAGATTAGGCCAAGGTGTAGAGCGATTGACGCGATTAAGCAGATCAATGCTGAGGGGCGTCCCTGCTTGCGATACCTTGAAAATAGCCACGCCGAAAGCACCAGCAGTGAGACTGAGATCACTACGATCGCTGTGACGTAACTTGGGTCAGTCCATATTGAGGACGTTTCAGTCAACGCTGCATCCTCTGTGTTGAAATTCCTATTTTTTCAACACCACTGTTACGTATCGCTTGTAAGACCTCAACGGTCTGCTGATGGGATCCGGTCGCTTCGCCGCGTACCGCAACTCGTGTATCGGGATAGTTTTTGAGTTCATCACGCAATTGTTCAGTCAATTGCTGCAGTGAGACCTTGTTGTCGTCCAAGAAAACGGATCCGTCCAAACTAATTGCTACCAGTCGCTCGTCCGGTACCCGAGTGATCGACTGCATCTCATTGACGCTTGGGACATTGACTTTGATGCGGCTTTCAGCCTCACTGAATTTGCTGCCAACCATAAAGAAAATCACCAGCAGGAAAACGATATCGATCATGGGTGTCAGATTGATCGTCGCGTCTTCGGCTGTTCGGCGGCGTGATGACATGAGATAAGTTTTTGCTTGATTTCGGGAAAGACAAGTGCGGCATGGTTCGGTTGGTGAGCGAGCCAATGAACGTTTGCCAGTGGTTGAACGTTTGCCAGTGGTTTAACTGGGGGGAGACAAGATTGTGAATAAGTTGCTTGAAGTTGCTGATGATTCGAGGCTCCGAACCGATCACGCCGCTTTACTACGTTTGGACGATCCTTTCTTGTTGACCGTTTTGTCCAGGCTTTCTGCTGAAATGCAGTCCACAACGCGTTGGCACAATCGATCAATCTCGGTGAGGTAACGATCTGATTTACTGCTGAAGTACATGTAAGCGAGGTAGGCAGGAATGGCGACCATCAAGCCACCTGCGGTTGTCATCAACGCGGTACTAATTCCGGATGCCAGCATCTCAGGTCGACCGAGTGATTCTTGATCGCTGATGGTCTCGAAGGATTCAATCATTCCCAGGACGGTTCCGAGAAGACCGATGAGGGGTGCAACGTTGCTGATTGCATGAAACACTTTGACAAACCGCTTGAGTGAATCTGCGACGCGGTCACCGGCATCCATAACGGCTTGCTCAATTTCCAGCATGGGGCGACCCCAGCGTCGAATCGCCGCCTTAAACACCTCCGCCACCGGGCAATCGAATTCCTCGCACAGTTTGGTTGCCTCTTCGTAGCTAAGTTGTCCGTCCTCAACAAATTCCGTGAAGCGGCGAACAAATGGACGCGGTATGACTCGGCCGCGTCGCAGGGAGACGACTTTCTCAATGAAGATTGCTGCCACCACCAGTGAGCATAAAGCCAGTGGGATCATCAGTATCCCGCCCTCGCTAATTTTGGAGATCAGACTCGCCTTGGGTGGAGTTTGCTCAATGTTTGAGGGATTCTTTGGGCCAGCGGGGTCTTGCGTATTCGGTGTGGTGGGGAGACTGGGAATGGCGCCACCGAGGGCATCGTTCTGATCAGCTGCTGTCGCTTGGCTGGAATTGAACCCACTCAGATTGGTTTCGTTTGACGACGTTTGACTTTGATTTGTCTGTTGCGCCATGGCCGGACGCATCGTTTCGGTAAGCCATAGCATTCCCGCAACCAGCATCAAGAGCGGAAGAATGCGAGTGATCAGAGCTGCGGTGTGGTTACGCCCCAACCGAGAACGTTCGGGGCGAGCCTGTCGATCATCAGAGGGAAAAGTTTTGTTCATTATCGACGTATGGGTGTTTTCGTTGATTCACTCGAAGGCGACTGGCGCGGACTTAATGCAGCCAGACGTTTTCGAGCGAGTTCCGCGTGCGACGTCTCTGAGAAACGAGTGACGAGATTTCCGTAGCACGTGGAGGCTTCAACGGTGTATCCGAGTTGCTCGAATGACTTGCCTGCCTGGATCATGGAAGCGGCCACCCAGGGACCCGTTGGATCGATGCCTTCGACCTTACGGTAGGCTTCGATTGCGTTTGCGTATTGACGCTGCAGAAAAAACGTTTCGCCAATCAGCCATTGAGATCTTCCACGAAGGGCGGTTTCTGTCCCCTGCGTGCGGATGATCTGCTCGAGCAACGCGCGTGCCTGATCAAATTTGGTTTTTCGAATGTGCAACTCTGCTGCCAAAAGGTTAACCAAAGCTAATTGAAACGCGTCCCCGTCAGCGGCAACCCTGGCGGCCTCAATACGGCTTGCCGCTTGACCCGATTCTGATCCGGTGCTGGTTTCAGCTTCTGCACATCGAAGCAGCGTGGCAAAGTCACTGGCGCCACGTTGGTCAACTAGGTGGTTCCACCATTTTGCAGCATCAGTAATGTTGCCGGTTTGGGTTAATGCCTCGGCGATAAGACGTTCAACGACCTTTGTGCGTGATTGACCGGGTTGGTTGATGTCTTCTGTTTCACATGCCGTGGCAAGCAGAGACCATCGTGCGGTCCGTCCAGCCCATCGACAGGCCGCTTCACGTGAGGGGGCTGTGATCGAGTCTTGCTTGGCGGGTGCGATGAGCATCGAGGCGAACTTTTCTGCCTGCGACTCGCGATCCATTTGAGTTAAGTTACGTAACGTTTGTTGCGTTGCGATTCCCTCTTCGTCCATTCGAGCTAGTTGTTTTGCAACTGAGGTCCAATTCGGATGCAATTCCTGCTCGGAAGCGGCGACGATGGTGATTGCCAGCAGTGAGGGAGTTAGCCGAGCTAAAGCGTCCTTGGATGAGTGGTCGAGGAGCCAATTTTTGACAGAGACGGGAACAAGTGAGGGTGGTGTTTTTTCAAATTCACGCACAACGGTCCAGGCGACTTCAGAGTCGGGCCAGTTCGATAGCAATTCGGCGGTTACTCTTCCTTCTGCGTCAGTTTGGCCGGCCTGGTGGTAGCATTTGATGCAGATACCCGCAACTTGGGCCGAGTCGGGATGATCCGGGAATTCACTCAGAAATGCCTCTAGCTCCTTAGCGGCAATCAACGGTTCGTCACCCAGACTTGCTTTTGACCAGGCACGGCCTAATTTGGCTTTGGCTTCCTGGTTAGTATTGGCGATGGCACAGGCAAGAGAGAACGCTCGATTAGATAACGACGGTTCTTGCCTGGATAAGGCACTCGATCCGATTCGAATCAAAACTTCGCAAGTCATATCAGTTTGACTTTCAGCCACTGACTTCCGGTCCGACTTGGTGTTTCGGAGTTCATCTGGTTTCTGGAGATCGCCAGCTTCACCTTTCTCTGATACGGCAGCACCTTGGGCGATTGGTGCCAACACTTCAAAAGCAGTCTCCAGTTTTCCCGTTTCGATCAGCACCAGTGAAGTTGCGATGCGTAGCATCTGTTTCTTTTCGCTCTCTAACGATTCCGCTTGGGGCCGCTGTGAGGCAATTACCGATTCCTGATAAAAACGGGCTGCGGTTTCCAGTTGGCCAGACTGTTGAAGAGTCCGCGCCAGGCGTGCCAAGGGAAGGGTAAGATCCGAGACGTTGTTGGGGGCTGCGATCAACTCCTCGGCTACCGCGATTGCGGAGTCGAATTCCTCAGCTTGGAGACTGCTGTCGAGTTGGGAGAGAAGGTCGTTTTCGGCGCGCGCGGGCGCCACCCAGCAAAGGAACGCAAGCGATAGGGCAAATGAACGCCAAAAGACGTAGGGGTATAATTTTTCTTTTTCGAGGTGAATCATCCTTGATTTCCGCTATCGACAGGTCCCCCAGGGCCGGAACCTGGGCCGGATCCATGGCTTGGGGCCGCCTGAACTTTCCACCCGAAGGTGTTCGTGTGACCTATTTACAACCTGCCGATACCTGATGACGGCGGTTCAAGGCAATCCCGGCTTTCGTTTTTCAGGTCTAACGTTCGGTTTCACGGAGTTTCCGGCAGCCACGAACCTGTCTTTGCTATCAAGTGGTCGATGATCTGACGGGAGTTGTCGGTTTCACCGCCTGCGATCGTCAACTCTTCGGAAGCAGGTTCAGTGGTATCTGAGTGGTTCAGGCACCCTGACTCGCTCCTTCGAGAAGCCTCGGGGGTAAGTTCCCGTTTTAGGTTTTGGGGACCAGAGGATTTTGTCACAAAGGTACTGAAACTGATTTTCTCTTTGGGTTTGACCGTCCCAATCGCGATGTGAGTCATGTCAGGAAGAGAAATGGAAGTGATGCGTGATCGCAGATTACGTGTGACTTGGTTACCAGCTGCCTGAATATGGTGGGCCGGGACCGCTGCGTTGGCTTCGATCATTTCACCGGATGGCTGATCCGATGACTCACGGTTCAAATCGTTGATCACTCGCAATGCGTCCAAGGCAGTGACTCGATTATCAGCATTGTGGTCGAAGTAGAGATTGGGCCAGGTTGAAACCTGCGAGATCGCCATCAAATTCTGACTTTCGTCTGAGTGTCTGCCCGACGAAATTTCATTGATAATTCTCAAGGCGTCAAACGCAGAGATCTGACCATCATTGTTGACGTCACCTGGACGGAGGTAATTGTGCCAGAGCGATGGCGTAGCGACTTGCATTCGCATGCCCGTCAGAATTTCATGTGAGGCTGGTAAGAGCCAGATTCCATTTGAGAAGACGGGGTCGTTCAAACGCCAATCCTGAGCATCCGTGACTTGGACTGTATCGCCAGCGGATGTGTGAATATCGATTTGCTGGACCGAAGGTGACAACCGCTCGACGACCTCTTGGTTTAGCCGCAGCGTCTGCTGGGTATTTGAAGTCAGGTCCAGCTTGCGAAAACGGGACAGATTGACAGGTGAATTGGATGTCAAATCAATCAACGGTTGGCCGCCAATCCAGATGATGGTATTTCCACCAAGATGACCGTCGATGTTGTATTGCTTATTTGTCGCAAGGATCGCTTGATCCCAGTGAAGAGTGATGCTTTGGTTGCTGAGATTACCTGCGATCGTCAATTGTTGAATGTCCACGGGCGAGACAACCAAGCTATCGAGGTCTCCCTGATTGAAGGTGATCAAGTCATCGTTAATGCTTAACGAGGCGTTGGGGGTGACCCATTCAACAGAGGCGTTAGTTTGGTCTGATCCGAGTAAAAGTGAGATCGCATAGTCCTCCACCTCACCATCAGCGGCAATGCCATTTGGCGACAGTTCACCGGTGGTGCTAAGTCTTAATCTAACGAAGGTTTCACCTGATACCGCATGGGCTGGAACGACGAAGTTAAGCAGGTTTTCACCCGCGGTGATCACGGTCGATTGATGGATTTTTTCATCTGAATCCAGCCAGTCTCCGTCTTGGTTGAAATCAATCCACGCATCAAGTTTTCCCGATTCACTCGCCTCGACCATCCAGCTCGCGATCGATGCGGACTGTGAACCCGCAATTGGTGTTGTCAGTACCAGCAGCCCATCATCTTCATCGCCCACCGCATTCTCGCTCGCTTGGCCATCAATATCGTTATCAACCTGTTCGCCAAGAAACAGGGAGGAAGGTCGATGGCGCGCTCCATTTTGAGTTAGCAAAACGGGGTAAGATGAGGGTGCATCGCCAAAGTCAAAGGGACCCACCACGTTGATGTTAGTCGTGGCTTGCGTGACGTTGAAATTCTTATCGTCGTTTGGAAAAAAGTTAACGGACAGTATTTGTTCGGAACCGGAGGTGAGAATGGTTCCGGCTGCAGGTTGGTAAGTGAATGCTCCGGCTTGAGTGGACGTCGCATTGAGCTGCTGGTTGCTTAAAGGTTGTCCCGAAACGATATCCTCCGGTGTTGGCCAATGAATTTCCGGCGTTGCCTTCTGTATGTCGAGGTAGACCGTTTTGGTCAGCGTTGCATAATTCGGTGAGTCAGGGGCGAACGTTACGGTCAGTGGTCGAGCCGTGGCTGCATCGAGAAGAATTCCCAACGGGGGCGAATAGGTGAAGGAGCCCGGGAGATTGGCAGTGGCGTTGAGCTGTTCTTCACCAAGCAAGGTTCCGTAAGTGATTGGGTTTGGATTTTCCCACGTAATATTCGGCTCGGCAGGGGTGACGTTAATGTGGACCAATGCAGGCGCATTGGTGTAGTGCACTTTATCTACGGGAATAAAGATGGTGGTTAAGGCTTGGTTCTCGCCTGCATCAAGAATACTGCCTATCGTTGGGTTGTACTGAAAGCTTCCAGGTAATTCAGCGGTCGCGTTGAGTTGGATTCCGCTTAAGGGGGTTCCATAGGAAATTGACGCGGGTTGATTCCACGTTACCTCAGGCACTGCACGATTAACATCGATTTGCACCTGCATTGCGACTTCAGCGTATCGGACGAGATCGTCTGGAATAAAATGGACGGTCAGTACTTGGTTCTGCCCCGGTTCCAGCCGGGTACCGATTGGTGGTGTGTAGGTGAGTGTGCCAGGAAGATTTGCGATTGCATTGAATTGGGTTGAGCTCAATTCCACGCCGAACTCGATTGGGTCGGGTGTTGGCCAAGTCACCAGAGTGTCTCCAAAGGTTTCCACCGACCCGATGTCAATGATTTCATCGAGTAAACGCGGGTGCCCAATACCACGTTGATCAAAGGAAGAGTTAGCGATCGACTCACTAAGGTTTGGGTTCCCAGCATCGATCGCGGGGCTGTGTGCGAACATGGAATGCGTCCGTGTTGCGCCACCATGATGTTTGAGATCAGATAAATGCGCGTCAATCACTGCGCCAACGAGCGAAGACCCAATGAGGTTGCCAGTTGAATCGGCGATTGGCGAATGAGTCAGGGAGGTTCCGAGGTTGTCACCGATCAGGTTGTGCGCAAAGGAGTTGGATTGAACAGCGAAGCCGCCATCCGCCAAATCGGGTGCTGATCCCGAATCATTGTTTTGGGCGAGGATTGTGTGTTGAAGATTCAGGAAAGTGTTGTCATTGATGACGCTCGCCAGTCCACCACCTTGATTTGCCGCGGTATTTTTCGTGATGGTGCTGTGGCTGAGGTTGAGTGAGCCAGCCTGGATGTGGATACCGCCGCCGGAGGCGTTTAGCGTTGTTTGATTTTGCGAAACGGTGCTGTTGGTGATTTCCATGTCAGTGTTGGTTGCGTGGACACCACCACCATGTGCCTGATCACCATGTGTGGTATTTTCCGCGATGGTGCTTGAATCGATCAATCCGCTGGAATGTGCCAGCCAGATTGCGCCGCCTGCAGCAGCCGACCCGAGGGTTTGATTATCGAATAGCTCAGAGAAACTCAGGTCTAAGGAGGAAAGAGAGGACGCTATTGCGGCGCCGGCAGAGTTAGCTCCATCGGTACGATTTCCGGACAGCTGCGACTGCGTAACCTGTACGTTTGCCGATTCTGCCCAGAGTCCTGCTCCCGGTGAAGAATCACCTGAGGTTAGATTATCCCGAAGCTCGACATCCCGAGCGGTTAATTGTCCGTCTGAAATCCAGATTCCGGCACCGGGCGCAAAATCCCCGTTTGTCTGGTTGCCGGTTACGACAACGTGTTCCAGTGCAAGAAGTCCATCCGAATCAAATCTAATGCCAGCACCTGAATCGCCGTTAACATTCAGTGAGCCGCCAGTGATTGACAATTTCTTGATTGAGACATCGACTGACTGACCAACGATGTTAAAGACTCGGGAAAACGATGCCGCATTGATACTGGTCAATGTGCGGCCAAGCCCTGTGACGGAAAGACTTTCTGAGACGGTAAGTTGACCAAGGTGCGATTCGATCTGCATTTGTCCAGCCAAGCCGCCTGCAAACACAATATGATTCGCTCCGGGGGTCGTGTTTGCCAAGAAAATAGCCTCTCGCAAACTAAGATCTTCCATCTGTTCCGGGTCAAGGATATCCAGCGTGGAATCGAGCTCGTCTTGCAAGGTTCTGACAACGAGAGTGGCATCGTTCACATCAACTTGCACGGTAGCATGAGACGAATTCCCACTGTCATCGATTGCCGTGAAAGTAACCTCCGTGACACCAAAGGGTAAATGTGCTGGGCTGGCGGTAAAAGTGAGTTCCGCATCAGCAATGTCGGCTGCTGAGGCTTTCAGAGAGTCGAGGATTTGCAGATTCTTGATGTCTGCGCCGTCGATCAAATTGGAGTCGACTGACAGCGTCGCTGGCGGTGTGAACGTTGGTGCAGTGGTGTCCTGGATCAGCACGGTGCTCGATTGTGAGTGTGCATTATCGCTGAAGTCTTTTGCGGTAAACGTGACACTGGAGGAGCCGATTGGAAGGTAGGTGGGTGAATCATGGGTGATCGTTGGATTCGTATCAACGATGTCGGTGGCGCTAGTGGTGATGGGTAATTGGGCAAACGGAAAACCAAAGGGGCTGGTTGCTTCGATCGTTAGCTGCAGGGGTGTCACCAGCAGGTCGGGCGGTGTCGTGTCGACGACGTTCAAGCTTGGTGAAACGACCGTGACGTTTCCCGACGCATCGCTGGCGGTCAAGGTCATCAAATGGGAACCCAGTGTTAGTTCGGTGGGTAGGCTGTAAGAGAACGTGGGGTTCACATCGAGAAGGTCGGTCACGGTGACCGAAGAAAGATATTCATCAATTGGGGTTGAGGTGCCGGAGTAGCCAGAGGGGGAGTCGGCTTCCAGCGTCAGGTTGGCTGGAGCGCTGATGATGGGCGGCTCGGATTCTCGCATGGAAAATCCAAGGTCAGTCAGAATTGCCTTTTCCAGCAAGGTCAGTTCCTGGGGAACTTCACGATCCACCAATGCATGAGACATCAGGTGCGTGATTGGCGAGAAAATGAAGGAGGATCCAGGGTACCCTTCGCTATCCAAATGAGAAACGCTGGACTCAAGATAGAAGGTGGAGGGTGAATAGAGTGGGACTCGACCGCTGTAGACGGATTTTGTCATTGGTCCATCGAAAAATAACCCTCCGTTGGGGCCTTTGCCACCGACGCTGTGAATGCTCCACGCAGCAGCGTCCATCTGAAATGCGGTTGCAGAATTGGGGTCCGGGTCGATGAATCGATTGCCCTCGACATCACTTACGAACTTGTCGAACACTGACCAGGAACCTGGCGTGGTGATGCCTTGACCGTTGTCGTCGCTGCCATTGGCTCTGGTCGCGCTGGTAAATCCAAAGGTATGTAGTAGTTCGTGGATAATGACAGCTTGGAAATCAATCTGATCGTCGGCGATTCCTGCTGAGGGATCGGTCTGGTAACTGAAAATATCAGCTTGGTCGAAAAAGAAGATTTGGAGTTGGCCGTCCGGCAACGTGCCGTTGAGATCGTTTTGATTCAGAACTTTTTCTGGGACGAGTTGGTGAGTGAATCCGCCTTGAGGTGGTTCAGTTCCACCGGCCGAACTCGCCGTCCCAATTGCTGATCCATCGAACTCGAATGATCGAACGTCAAACACCAGGCTGGCATCGTGTAGAAACCAACTGCCCAAGCGATTTGCTGCTGATTCGATGGCGTTTCGATAGATCGATGATTCAGTCGGATGATTGAAGCCAACAGGTTCTCCCGCGATGAAATTGAATTCAAAGTCTACGGCAAGCAATCTTCGGCTTTCCAAGTTTTCAAATCCGAGTCTCCGCTTGCGTCGATTGTCGGGTCTGCGGCTTCGGTTCATGCTCTTGCTCATTTGTAACTTGCGAAAGTGAATCCTTTCGCGTTTCGCTTGAATCTTGGTCTAAAAACCGAAGTTCATCAAATATCCGCTGGTTTCTGAAATCAAAAAAATACGAGAGAAGCGATTCAGGAATCGAACTGGATTCTCTTTGCCTACAATCTTTGTACACCTGCTGGTTTCGGGAATGAATTGGTTTCGGGAATGACTTGGTGAAAGGTAGTCTTTTGTTTTTAAGATCGACTGACTTTCTCAGGCTTGCTTTGTCTTGGATAGCCGATTGTTCTTCGGCTTTGACCCGACAGGAATCTTAACGGTGCCTGTTTTGGAGGTTTCTGTCAACGTCTTCGGCTTGTTTCGCAGCGATGGAGTTTGATCTTCCGAGGGGTGAGCAGGGGCCCGGTGTTGACGGTTTTCTGCTTGCCTTCCGCGTGAGCTTATGACGACAGATTGGGCGGTATGGTTCCCTGCATGTGTGATTGCGGGTGTGTTCATTGTTTCGCGGTGCCACTGGCGATTCGCTTTTTCGCGGTGATATTCAACTGATTGAAGGGTTCGTCGGAGAATCGGCGTTGGTTGATTTGCGTTCTTGAAACCGTCTGATTTGAAGCCGAATTGGCTTGGTTTTTCGTGGTTAGCGATGTTTCCAACGGATCAGTTTCAGGACGGATGCAATAGGACGGTGGACGTTGGTGTTGCCTGTGATTCACGCCTGAGTTGTGATACGCGAGTAGGAATTCGTAGGAAGATCATTGGATCTGCCCTGCGTGGCTGGTTTTGTTGTCTGGAAAAGTGCACGGGAGACACCTTGGGCAGGTTCGATCCTGTAGACTGTCGGTTGAGTTTCCCGACATTTTTATCCTTATTTTTGAGAAGCCTCTGCAATGCGTTTTGTGTTCCAATTTGGTCGCCTCGTCTGTGCCGTGGCGTTGCTAGCCTCATTCGCGGCGACGTGCGGCACAGCTGCTGAAAAATCGAAGCCAAACATCGTCTTTATTTTGGCTGACGATTTGGGGTACCGTGAAATGGGGTGCTTCGGTCAAGAGAAGATCAAAACACCGAACTTGGATCGATTGGCAACGCAGGGTATGCGTTTGACGCAACATTACAGCGGGAACGCTGTTTGCGCGCCATCGAGGTGTGTTCTGATGACCGGTATGCATCCCGGCCACGCTTATGTTCGGGCTAATAAGTCGACACCACCGGAGGGCCAGTGGCCAATTCCCGATGAAGACGTAACGATTGCTGAGTTGTTGCAGCAGCAGGGCTACACCACTGGAGCTTTTGGTAAATGGGGGCTTGGTGGTCCCGAGTCCACGGGTCGGCCTTTGAACCAAGGAGTGACCCGATTTTTTGGATACAACTGCCAGGCCCACGCGCACAGTTATTACCCCTCGTACCTTTGGGACGATGATCAGCATTTCGCCCTGAGAAATGATCCACCCGTTCCTGGTCACGCCTCCCTTGCCGAGGGAGCGGATCCCTCAGACCCGCAGTCCTATGAACAATTCAAGGGGCAGGACTACGCACCGGATCGAATTCATGAACAGGCTATGCAGTTCATTCGCGATCATCAGAGTGATCCTTTTTTTCTCTACTACCCAAGTGTGATTCCGCACGTAGCGTTGCATGTTCCTGATGAAGAAATGAATCCATATTTGAGTCTTGGTTGGAATGATCCGCCATTCACCCGGGGTAAGGGATATGGCTATACGCCGCATTTCACTCCCCGCGCAGCCTATGCGGCAATGATTACACGACTGGATCGTTATGTTGGTAACGTTTTGAAATTGTTGGATGAGTTAGGAATCGCCGATAACACGCTGGTTATTTTCTCGAGTGACAACGGAACCACGCATTTGGACCAAGAGGTGGACTATCGGTTTTTTGAAAGTGTTGGTGAGTTGCGTGGTCTAAAGGGATCGCTGTACGAGGGTGGTGTTCGTGTTCCAACTTTGGTTCGCTGGCCCGGTCGTGTCTCCGCGGGTTCACAAGATGACTTTGTCAGTGGGTTTGAGGATTGGATGCCGACCATTTTGGATGCGGTGGGCGCAGTCCAATCGGTGCCAGAACGTTGTGACGGTGTCTCGCTGTTGCCGACACTTGTTGGAAAGCAGCAGGCAGATCGGTCGTATCTGTATCGTGAGTTCCCAAGTTACGGTGGCCAGCAAACAATTCGCGTCGGTGATTGGAAAGCCGTTCGGCAAAATATGACCAAAGGCAATCTTGAAGTAGAGCTTTACAACATCGCCAAAGACATTAGCGAGTCCAACGATGTTGCTGATGAACACCCCGATGTTGTTGAGCGACTTACCAAGATGATGGCCACTGTCCGGACGCCCTCGACGGTGTTTCCGCTGATTCCCATCGACCCGCGGACTGCCAATTGAATGAAGGCTCTGCCAATCGGTTGAGTGACCTGGTCTTGGTGGATTCGAAAGCAGAAACTTTGCAACCATTGCTAGGTTTGCCCCTATTCACTGAGCGGATTTCCTATGCCTATTTCCATAGCGGATTTGCGGCGCATTGCCGCTTGGGCCAGGGTTGTTGTGGATTATTCATGCAACGTCTCGTCGGGCTCGGCGGCACCGTTGGAGCTTCTTTTGGTGGGGAGAGATGACAGGAAGGATCATGATTCATTCGGAAACCTTTTTGACTTTTCAAGTCACATCGAGCCGACTTCCTGGTGCGAAGTTGAGCGGTGGTCTGAAAACAGTGCCGTTTTCACGCAGAAGATTGCAACCCGCGGGATGTGTTGGGTTGCGTCTGTTGTTTCTGGGGCTTTTGTCACAGGCGATCTTTGCTCCAGATTTAGCGTATGCCGAGGTTGATTTTTTTCAGGAAAAGATCTCGCCGATACTGGCCAATCGATGCATCGGGTGTCATGACGGAAGCGGAGAAAGCGACGTGCGTCTTTCGTCGATTAATCATCTGCTTGATGGGGGCTGGGTGGTCCCGGGTGACGATCAAAGCAGTGAATTATTCCGATTGATTGAGGCAGTGGATGGAGAACCACCGCGAATGCCACCGGAGGGTGATCGCGTATCTAAGGCTGAGATTCAGCTTCTACGACAATGGATCAATGGGGGTGCTGATTGGCCTGATGATGCCGTGATGCGATCGTCGGCGAGAGCGGATTTATCATGGTGGTCTTTACAGCCCATTGTTGCAAAATCAGATCGTTCAATTGATGCACTGATTGACCATCGTTTGCAGTCAGTGGGTTTAGAGCGAAGTGGACGAGCCGACCGTGAGGTGTTGATTCGCCGCCTGCATTATGACTTACACGGTCTTCCTCCTGATCCCCAGCAGATCAGACGGTTTGTTGCAGATGAAAGTCCGGATGCGTGGAGACAATTGGTCGACAGGACGCTGGACTCGCCCCGTTACGGCGAACGGTACGCGAGTCATTGGTTGGACTTAGCGCATTACGCTGACACCCACGGTTTTGAGAGAGATAAACGACGGGAGAATGCTTGGCGTTATCGCGATTACGTGATCGACTCTTTCAATCAAGATAAGCCCTATGACGAATTTTTGCAGGAGCAGATTGCGGGTGACATTTTGCGGCCGAATGATTTTGAATCGATCGTGGCGACTGGTTTTCTGGCCGCTGGTCCGTGGGATTACGTTGGGCAAGTTGAGACAAAGAGTCCGGTGTTGCGTCGCTCGGCAAGGTCGCTTGATTTGGATGATATGGTCACTCAGGTGATGACCTCGGCAACGGCCATGACCGTTCACTGTGCGCGATGCCACGATCATAAATTGGACCCGATTTCTCAGAAAGATTACTACCGATTGCGATCGGTTTTCGCTGGGGTAAAGCGAGGTGATCGTGTCGTGTTGAAGTCGGCGATTGAAAAGTACAACGCAGAGAAAAAACGCTTGGAAAAATCTCGATCTGAAGTGGCTTATCGGGTTGCGCAGCTAGAGGGAGAGGGGTTGTCGTTGGCAGATGTTGTTGGCGGTGGTGATGGCTTGGGGGCGGGAGACTTTCGTTCTGGGATTGATCCCAGAACAGCCAAGGTGCAGACTCGCGATTTTGGTGCGTTGGGTAACGTTGTGACGAACCGCTTCACCCCATCCCCCTTTCCATTTGTTGACGGGGTTGTGATTCCTGACGGAGTGGATAACCAGCAAACGATTCAGGTGTCGTCGACCGGTTTGACAGTTCGAGGCATTCCCTCGACCTCGGGCGCGGCGTGGGATGTCATTCGAAATGGACCGGTGGCCAGTCAGCATTCCCCCGAACTTGGCGGCGTGAATTTCACGGAAGCTGGCCACGATCTAATAGGGCTGCACGCCAATGCAGCGATTACGTTTGATCTGGACGCCATCCGGTTGGCGATGGATTCTCATGAGCTAACGTTTCGATCACAACTAGGCTATTTCGGTGCCCAAGGGGGGAATCAGGCTGATGTCTGGGTTCTGCTTGACGGAAGAATTGTGCTTGATTTTCCTGGACTGAAGCGTTCCGACGGTTTGAAGGAAATTGGGTTGAAGTTATCTGAGTCAGAAAGGTTCCTTACGCTGATGGCGACCGATGGCGGTAACGGTTATGCCCATGATCAAATCGGTTTTGGCGACCCCAAGATTGTGAATGATTCAGTCAAGTCATTGAGCCGCGTGGAGTTCGAGCAACTGACCCGGCTGCGAGCCGAAATGGAAATACTAGATGAGGCGATCGAGATTCTGGGACCGCCGCCGAGGGTCTTTGCGGTGAACCCGATAGAGCAACCGGAAGCGGTAAGACTGCTGCGTCGAGGTGATCCTGAAACACCCGAGGGTGAGGTCTTGAGTCCCGGGGCGTTGACGTGCGTCAGTGGTGTTTCGTTTTCGATTGAAGATGATGCGGCGACCGAGGGTGCCTACCGAGTCGCGTTGGCAAAATGGCTGACCGATATCAAGCACCCTCTTACCTATCGTGTCATCGCCAATCGTGTTTGGCAGTGGCACTTTGGTGTTGGGATTGTGAAGACGTCAAGTGATTTCGGGTTCGGTGGGTCCAGGCCGACTCACCCGGAACTTCTCGACTGGCTTGCCCATCAATTACGTCGATCGGGTGGTTCGCTGAAGGCATTGCATCGTTTAATTCTGCTGAGTGAAACGTATCAGCAAAGTTCGTTTGTTGACGCGGGGCATGCTGCATTGAAGTTTGATGCGGAGAATGAGTTGTTGTGGCGGCAGAATTCCGTGCGACTGCCGGCCGAGGCAATACGAGACTCGATTCTCGCGGTCAGCGGTAAGTTGAATCTGAAAATGGGAGGGCCAGGATTTGAGGACTTCATTTACAAAGAAGCCTATGCGCCAATCTATCAGTATGTTGTTGCTGACGACCCCAGTTTGTGGAGGCGAAGTATTTATCGCTATGTGGTCAGGACAACGCCCAATGAATTTCTTAGCACCTTTGACTGTCCGGATCCGGCCACTTTCACCCCGAGAAGACTGGCAACCACCACTCCATTGCAATCACTTGCCTTGTTCAATAACGAATTGGTGCTTCGGCAAAGTGAATGGTTCTCACGTCGTTTAAAAAGTGAAGTAGGCGACGGTGTTAATGATCAAGTGCAGCGTGGTTTCTTGCTTGCCTTTGGACGCGAGCCAGAAGATGCTGAGTTGGTATTATCGGCACGCTTTGTTCACGAGCATGGATTGTTCGCGTTTTGTCGTTCACTGTTCAATTCTAACGAGTTTCTAAATGTTGACTGAATTGATGCCTGTTGAAATGAGTTCGTCTTGCCGAATTTTGAGTTCCGGAGCGTTCGAGTCCAGAGCGTCTGTTTCCAGAGCGTCTGTGTCCAGAGCGTCAGGGGTCCCTGTAATGATCTGTTTTCGTCGGCTCTATGGGGTTTTGTGCTGCCTTGTCGGTTTGGCTTTGGGAATGTTGCTTGAATCGCCGGAGAGTTTTGCGGTTGATTTCGACCGGGAGATTGAGCCGATTCTGCAGAGCCATTGTGTTGATTGTCATGGACCCGAAGAGCAGGAAGGCGGATTTCGCGTCGATCGCCGAGCCAGACTTCTGCGTGGCGGTGGTAGCGGTGAACCAGCAGTGGTTCCCGAGCAGCCTGATTCAAGTTACCTGCTAAAATTGATCCGGCACGAGGTGGCCGAATATCAGATGCCTCCGGATGGCAAGCTCGAGGATTCGGAAATTGCAATGTTGGCACGTTGGATTTCCGAGGGGGCGATAACGCCTGAACGCTATGGGCCGGATGAGGAGTCGCACGAGCTGAGTCATTGGTCTTTCATGCCGGTGGAGCGACCGAATGCTGGGTCAATCGATGAGCTTGTGGAGCAGCGTCGATTGCAATCGGGGTTAGAGGGTTCACAGCGGGCCGAAAGAGCCACCTTGATCCGCCGACTTTTCTTGGTGGTTCTCGGTGTTCCACCGACACCTGATGAGGTTCGACTTTTTGTTGAAGATCAGGAAGACCACGCATGGGAGCGACTGGTCGATGATGTTTTGGGCAGGCCCCTTTACGGTGAACGCCTTGCGAGTCTTTGGTTGGACCTGATTCGATTTGGCGAGACGCATGGTTATGAGATGAATCGCGAACGGCCCACCGCTTGGCCGTTTCGGGATTGGGTGATCAACAGTTTCAATAACGATCTGCCGTACGATCAATTCGTGCGTTTTCAGATCGCGGGTGATGCTTTTGGGACACCGATTGGAACGGGCTTTCTGGTTGCCGGGCCGGTTGATCAAGTGAAGGGGCAAGACCCAAAGTTACGTCAAGTTCAGCGTATGAATGAACTCGATGACATGATCAACACGACAGGAACGGCATTCCTCGGACTGACCACTGGCTGTGCTCGTTGTCACGATCACAAATTTGATCCGATCAGTCAGACCGACTACTACTCACTGCAGGCTGTTTTCGCGGGGGTGAATCACGCTGACGGAAAACTGGCACTTTCCGAGGACCAGAAAAAGCGTCTGACTGAGATTTCTGACGAATCAGATCGATTGAACGAATTGCTGCGTCGATTTTTACCTCCAGAACGTACCGGCGGCTTCGTCCTTGCAATGGATGAGACCGATGCCGTCGCGCTAAAAGAATCGCAAGGTGTTGCTGGGGACGTCTCAGAGATCAATCCTTTCTCTTTGGGCGGGTACACCTGGTGGAACCATCAATCGGGAGAGGATCTGCTTCGGTACGAACCCAGATTGCGAGGCAAGTTCAGGGTTTGGATTAGTTGGGGCGCGGGATTCTCCACTCACAGCACTGATGCCCGTTATCTGATCCGCTCTGATAAGGGTGAGTTAGAGATCGCTAGAGTCAATCAGCAACTGCGCTCAGATGGTAGTGGTGGGGTCGATCAAATGAAGCGATGGAGCGGTTTTTTCGATGCCGGGGTCCATGCTTTAGAACCTGATGATGTTCTCCTGCTGAGGGGTGGGGACACCGGAAGCGCGGTGACAGCTGACGCCATCGTGTTCGAAGAAGTCCTCAATGAAGACGTGAGCGATTTTGCATCGGAGGGTTTTTCCCAAAGACCCTCAGTGTCCGCAAAGATCAACACCGAAACATTTTTATCTCGTGATGCAAAGGCGGTTCGTTTTTGGATTGATGCATCTAATCAGAGCGAAGCGTGCATTGATGAGCTGGAGGTTTTCTCTGGTGATGTCAATGTCGCGTTGTCATCTTCCGGGGGTGTTGCGACGTCGTCGGGTGATTTTGTGCATCCTACGCATCGACTATCCCAAATCAATGACGGTGAATTCGGAAATTCTAAGAGTTGGATTTCTTCACAATTGGCAGGTGGCTGGGTGCAGATTGAATTTCCTCATCCGATATCCATCGACCGGATTCAGTGGGGAAGAGATCGCCAAGCAAAGTTTTCGGATCGCACCGCGATCGGCTATCGAATCGAGTTACTTGATGCCGCCGGTCAATGGGAAGTGATCGCCAGTTCATCAGACCGTCGAACGTTTGATCAAGCAATGCCAAGGTCACCCGAATATCAGTTTGAACGGTTTGCTGATGAGGAGGCACGAAACGGTCGGCAATGGCTTTCCAGTCTGAATGACTTGGTCACAGAGCGAAAGCGGTTAGAGGCTAGTCGGGTCGCGTACATCGGGCAATTTTCTCAGCCGGGACCCACTCATCGACTTTATCGTGGCGAGCCAGGTTCACCTCGAGAGCAGGTTGCACCCGGCGCGATCGAAGCGCTCACCCAATGGCAATTGGATCAGTCGTCCTCCGAGCAAGCGAGACGTACTCAGTTGGCTCAATGGATTAGTGATCCGGAGAATCCGCTTACAGCGAGAGTGATTGTTAACCGGATCTGGCAATTTCATTTTGGTGAGGGATTCGTTGACACGCCTTCTGATTTTGGACGAAATGGATCCCCACCGACGCATCCAAAACTACTTGATTGGTTAGCCAGTGAGTTGGTTCAATCCGGGTGGTCGCTCAAGCACGTTCATCGTCTGATTCTGCTTTCAAATACCTGGTGCCAAGACAATGCACCGGACGCGAACGCTTTACGGGTTGATGCCAGTAATCGGTTGCTGTGGCGTTTTGCGCCGCGTCGTCTCGAGGCGGAGCCGATACGAGATTCGATGCTTGCAGTGACAGGTGTGTTGGATTTAAGGCATCCTGGTGGACCAGGGTTTAGTGCCTTTGAGGTTCAGATGGAAAATGTGAGGCATTATCACCCCAAAGAGACCTACGGTCCTTCAGATTGGCGACGAATGATTTACATGACCAAGGTCCGGCAAGAAAAGGATCAGGTATTTGGTGTGTTTGACTGTCCTGATTCAAGTATGGTGGTTCCGAAACGCAGTCGGTCGACGACACCTTTGCAGGCGTTAAATCTTTTGAACAGTACGTTCGTACTGCAGCAGGCTGGTCTACTTGCGAAGCGTTTGGAAAAAGAAGAGCCGGAACCATGGCGTCGCGTCGTGCGTGCTTGGGAAGTGTGCTTTCAACGCCGGCCAACGGAAGAAGAAACGTCGAGCAGTTTAACGTTTGTTGCAAAGCATGGTTGGGGGCCGTTTGCCAGAGCTTTATTGAACACCAACGAGTTTGTGTTCATACCGTAAGAAGTCATGCTTGTTTGTGAAGTGCATCGATGGCTTGCGACCATCGATTAAAAACGTTGTTGTTTAGTTTTGTTCCATGAACCAATGATTCGATAAGATGCCTCAAAAACCACATCGTCGCGCTTTTTTGAGTGAAACCTTCGCAGGATTAAGTGGTGTCGCTCTGGCTTCGCTTTTGCAGCGAGAAGGGGCTTTTGCTGCGGACTATTCATCGGGAAAGCCGGTGATTGATCCCTCGCGTCCATTCGCCTCCCGTCCCACTCATCACCGACCGGCTGCTGAAAATGTGCTGGTCATATTCTGTTCTGGTGCCTGCAGTCAAATTGATACGTTCGATTACAAACCTGAGTTGATCAAGCGCCATGGACAGGCGATGCCAGGAGCGGATGAATTGCTAACGTTTCAGGGTGAGCAGGGAATGTTGACCAAGAGTCCTTGGGAGTTCAAGCCGCGTGGCGAAAGTGGCAAAATGGTTTCTGACTTGCTGCCGCAAATGGCCGAATTGGCTGATGACATGTGCTTCATCCATTCTCTCACCAGCAAGACGAATACGCATGGACCGGGCGAAAACTTTATGTCAACGGGTTACACGCTCGACGGCTTCCCAAGTATGGGCGCTTGGGCAACGTGGGCTCTGGGGACTGAAAATGAAAATCTGCCATCCTACGTTGCAATTTCTGATCCCAGGGGGACGCCGCAGGCGAGTGTGAACAACTGGGGACCTGGGTTTTTACCAGCGGCGTTTCAGGGAACGGAATTTAATGCAACCAAACCGTTGCAGAATTTGCAGATTCCTAAGGGTGTTGATGAAAAGACCGATGCGGCGACTCGTGATTTTTTGCAGGAATTGAATCGGCAACACCTGAAGGGTTTTCCAGGCGATACGGAATTAGCGGCTCGAATCTCGTCGTATGAATTGGCCGCTAAGATGCAACTGAGTGTTCCGGAGGTGACGGATTTGTCGACCGAAACTGCTGCCACTTTGCGTGAGTATGGCGCGGATGATTCCAGTCAGCCGTTGAAGGCAAAGTTCGCCAATAATTGCATTCTTGCACGGAGGCTAATTGAGCAAGGTGTCCGTTTTGTCCAGTTATTTAATGGTGCCTACCAGACTGGTGGGGAGGGTGTCAGTAATTGGGATGGTCATAAACATATTTTGGACCAATACAGCAAGCACGGTCCGGTTTTGGATCAGCCATGTGCCGCGTTACTGAAGGATCTGAAACAGCGTGGCCTACTTGAAAAGACACTTGTGGTGTGGGTTACCGAGTTCGGACGCATGCCAACGTTCCAGAAAGGGGCGAGTGGACGGGATCACAACCCCGATGGTTTTACGGCATGGATGATGGGTGCCGGTGTGAAGGCGCCGTTTACTTATGGGGCAACGGACGAATTTAGTTATCGGGCGGTTGAGAATGTCGCAACGGTCTACGATCTTCACGCAACGGTTTTGCATCTGCTTGGTTTGGATCATGAAAAACTGACGTTCTATCATAATGGTTTTGAACGACGTTTGACCGATGTCCATGGGCACGTGATCCAAGATGTTCTTCAGGGAGATGGAAGAGGCGATGTTTGAGCAAGGACCTTCCACGAAAGCTTTCCCAAAAAAACGTCTCAACGCAGGTTCGCCAGCGTTGCAGTTGGCCGGTCAATCTGATTTGCTGAGTTCGCCAAGGCGGAGTTGGCTGAAAATGGTGGGTGGCGGTTTCGCCTCGATGGCATTCGATACGCTTCTTGCGAGTGAATCGTCGAAGCTTACGCATCATCCTGCCAAGGCAAAGCGAGTCATCCAGATTTTCTGCGCTGGCGGGATGAGCCAGGTCGATACCTTTGATTACAAACCAGAACTGGAAAAACGTGCTGGGAAGCCATTTGATCCTGATGGTGCCCTGCAATTCTTTGCATCAAAACCGGGCAATTGCCAACCAAGTTTTTGGCCGTTTCGGCAGCATGGTGAGTCTGGTTTGTGGGTGAGTGATCTATTTCCCAATTTGGCCAAGCACGTTGATCAAATGGCCTTTATCTATTCCATGCACAGCAAAACGGCCCTGCATGGACCAGCCTGCTTCATGATGAACTCGGGGTTCACGCTGCCCGGTTTTCCGAGTATGGGTTCCTGGGTCACCTATGGGCTGGGAAGTGAGACGGATAATCTTCCTTCGTTTGTTGTGTTGCCCGACCCTCGAGGTTTGCCCCCGGGCGGAGTGATTAATTGGGGAGCTGGTTTTCTTCCGGCGGTTCATCAAGCTGTGACCCTCGAATTGAATCAACCGCGGGAACCGATTGCCGATCTGTTTCCACCGGATCGTTATCGCAAACAGACTGATTCCACCGATCAGCCGAGCTTGGATTTCCTTCGCGCCCTTAATCAAATGCACCTTGAGAAGCGTCCTGGTCGATCCGAATTGGAAGCAAGAATGAGTGCCTATGAAATGGCTGCTCAATTACAGCTCAGTGCGCCCGAGGTCGCGGACCTGAGTCAAGAGAATGAATCGGTTAAACGTCTCTATCAACTTGATGATCCAGACACGGGATCGTTTGGACGCCAATGTTTAATGGCTCGAAGGTTGGCTGAGCGAGGTGTTCGTTTTGTTCAGATCTACTGTGGTGCCGAGAACACAACCGCAGAACCGATTCGCCCGAATTGGGACAGCCACGAGGATCTGCCACGAGATCATGGCTATTGGGGTAGGGTACTCGACCATGGCGCCGGAGCACTGCTTGAGGATCTGCAGTTGCGTGGCATGCTTGACGAAACCTTGGTGATTTGCACAACAGAATTTGGTCGCCAGCCGGCTTCGCAGGGCGGAAGTGGTCGCGGTCGCGATCATAATGCGGGTGCTTTCACTGCCTGGCTCGCTGGTGGTGGTATTCAAGGGGGTGTTGGCTATGGGGCAACCGATGATCTTGGTTTCAAGGCCGAGCAGTCACCGACTTATTGTTATGACCTGCATGCCACCGCGTTGCACCTTTTGGGGATCGATCACACAAAGCTGACTTATTACCACAACGGTATCCAGCGCCGACTGACAGATGTTCATGGAAAGCTGATCCATCCCCTGATCGCATGAATCGAAGGTTCCCAGATCAGTCAATGGGTGCTGTGACTATCTGGAACGCTCTCGAGAAATTAATCCATGAGTAGGGAAAGGTTTAAGCCAAATCCTACGAAGGATTTTTACTCACCATCTTTCGACAGCATTTCGCTTTGGTTGGTTGCGGGGCCGATCAAACTGCATCGTCGATTGATCAGCGATCGGCAGTCGTTCTAATTTCGTAAGGGTGTATCGATGCTCTCTCATGTTCTGGTTATGGAACGTGAGTTGCCGAAATCAGGGACTGTGCATGGGATTATGGAATCTCAACACAGGATTCGGAACCGAACCAGCCATGCAAGTGACCGTTTGGCACGTTTAGTTTTGCTTGTGGTCGAGGGATCGTTGGATCAGTTTTCGGAAGTTCACGCCAAGAATCAGATGCTTGGCTTGTTCGCTGATTTCCGCGTGAATCACTTTTGCCAATTCAGTTCCGAGAGAGCGAGAGGGCAGATGGCTTCCAAAGATAATTCGAGAGGCTTCAATTTCTCGCACTGCCATTTCAATGAAACCCGCAGTTGCGTCAAAACCTGAGGTTTCAATCGAGATATTTGGCTGATCTCGAATGGCTCGGATTCCTTTTTCCCATTCCCCACCTGCATGGGCGGCAATGAAAGTTTGTTCTGGAAACCGAGCGGAGAGCGTTGCTAATTCATGCGGCGTTGTTTCTCCGGGGCCTTGTTTTCCTCCAGTCTTGAACCAAGTGTGTTGCATGATGACACCCTTCAGGTCAATCACTCGTCGGATCAGTTTTTCCAGACGGATTTCGGTGCAGGGTGCCGCCCCCGGGCCTCCACCGGGGAAATAAACACCGTGCATCGGACCATCTGCGATCCATCGATTGATTGCATCAAGAGATCGGGGAATGTCATTAGAATTAACTTGCATTAATGCCAGTAATTCATTGGGTGCGTGTTGAAGTGGCTTTAGGACAATTCTTGGATCCGTTGCAAGCTTGTCTTCGAGGTCCGAGTTGGTCGTGGTGCCGGTTCCCACATGGGCGAAGTAGCAAAGCTTTTGGATGTGACCAAGTTCGATGGCGAATCGCGCCCGTTCCATTTCAGCAATCCAGACACTGGCTCCATCTTGACCCGGAAATGAATGTGCTGGTGTGAAATAAGAATCCCAAATTCGATACTGTTTCAGTTGCTCAGGGCTGGGTAGGCCAAAGTGTTGGTGGTTCATGTCAATCTAGCGACATTTTTGGGAGAGAGTTGGATTTGTCTGATTCTTACCATGAGTCGCTACCCATTTTACAAACCAGTGAACGCTGGCTCGAAGGTCAGTTAGCGATTGAGTTGAATACTGGGAATCGATTTTCGTCTTACTGTACTCTGCCTGCGGTAATGAAAACAGATTTTTCGTTAGCTGGCGTTCCTGCCTGCGGCGGCAAGATTATCCGCGTTGGAGTAAAAGAGTTTCTGCTGTGTTTCAGGGGCGAGTTGTGATTCACGCATGCGTATCAATGTTGCTTCAGGAATGAGGAAAGGTGCATGTGAGCCGTAGAGAATGCGATCAGGGGACGTTTGCTTGATCCAAGTGGCGATACCATCCGTTCCGTCGAGGCGAGCTGTATCAAAGTGTAGTTGCCGCATCGACACAAGCTTCTGGGCGATGTTGCCCCGTGGCCGGTAATTCAGGATTTGGACTTGAGCGGTGGGGTGATCTGAGATCTTGCGGATCAGCGGTGTAAGGTCGGTATCAGGTACGGAGAACTGCTGATTTTGAGTACGTGTGTCTTCGACTGCCGAAGCAATTTGAACGATGGAATGATGTTTTGAAGTTATTTCCAGCAGTTCATTCACTTCGTCACGATCCAGATCGTATCCGTGATAATTTGGATGAAGACGTATGCCCGGCATCTGGTGGTCAGTCAGGCAGCGCAAGAGGTCGTTCTTCCAGTCCAAGGCGTTTAGATTGACTGAACCGAACGGCTGATAGAAGTCGTCTTTGGCGCAGATTGCAGCAAGTCGATCGTTGACGCTTCTTAAATCGCGTTGAAAGATTCCTTCAAACGATCCAGCCCATGCTTGTTTGAATCCAAGAGAATTCAGTCGCAGTTTGAGCTTTTGCGCTTCATCCAACGGCAGTTTCCTGAAGGGCCATTGAAACAGCGAAACATTGGTATCTATACGATCGGGCGGTTCATCTGTCTGCTTGGAACTGGATTCCGTCTTCTCTATTGAGCCCTCTGAAGGCTTCGAACTGCGTACCTGTTGCTCCGCAGCGTTGGGGCTGTTTGCCTCCGGTTCGCATGGTTTCGCTTGCAGTGCGGTGGAGGCGGTTGATGCGGCGACGGATAAAAATAGATGGCGACGATTAATCATGCGTTGAGGGTTCCTTAGCTTTCTTTACAAGAGAAGCTCGTTGACGACCCTTGGTGGATTGACACCTGTGAGCCGTTCTTCGAGTCCGCTGCGATCAAAGAAAAGGTCTTGGTGGTGCAATCCGAGGCAGTGAAGAATCGTTGCGTGAAAGTCGTGTACGCTCACGGGATTTTCGGTAACTTGATGTCCAAAGTCATCGGTGGTCCCGTAGGAAACGCCACCTTTGATTCCACCACCAGCCATCCATGAGGTGAATGCCTGCATGTTATGATCACGTCCGGTGTAAATGTCACCTGAACGCTGAGAGGTCGGGGTGCGGCCAAATTCTCCTCCCCAAATAACAAGCGTTGAATCAAGTAATCCTGATCGTTTCAGATCTCGCAACAACCCGGCCACTGGTTGGTCCGTCCGTTCGCAAGCCGCCCGATGGTTCGAAGCGAGGTCTACATGGCTATCCCATGGCTGTTCCTCCAGAAAAATTTGAACATAACGCACGCCTCGTTCGACGAGACGTCGTGCGAGAAGGCATCTTCGTCCAAAAGAATCGGTGGCTTGTTTTCCGATACCGTAGAGTTCTTGCGTCTCCTTGGTTTCTCGATTGATGTCCAACGCCTCACCAGCAGCAAGTTGCATTCGAGATGCAAGCTCGTAGGACTGAATCCTTGCATCCAGTTCGGGCTGATAGGGTCGTTCTTTTTGGTGCGAACGGTCCAGTTGACGCAATAGTTCACGAGCGGTCCGGGTAACCTCCGGCGGCTCGGAATACTGTTTTGATAGATTGAGAATGGGAGATCCCGTTGGCCGAAATGGTGTGCCTTGGTAGACCGGCGGCAAGAATCCAGCGGTCCAATTCCGAGTTCCATTTTTTGGTAAGCCCAGTGGATCGCTTAAAACAACATAAGCGGGAAGATTCTGGTTCTCTGAACCCAACCCGTAAACGACCCAAGATCCAAGCGTTGGATAGCCCATGAAGAGGCGACCACTGTGAATTTTGTATAGAGCGTTGTCATGATTCGGGTGATCGGTCCACATGGAATGAACCATGCACAGGTCGTCTGCAAGGGAAGCCGTTTCAGGCAAAACATCCGCAAGCCACAAACCTGATTCGCCGTGTTGATGCATGGGGTACTGCCCGCCCATCATCACCCCGATATCCGTCGTGCTTTGATTCCCAATCCCTTCCACGTTGCCGGGATAGGGCTTGCCATCCATCCTGTTCAGAACTGGCTTGGGATCAAATAGGTCCATCTGACTGGGACCCCCATTCATGAATAACTGAATGACCGATTTAGCTTTCGCAGGGTGATGGGCGGATTTGGCGGTGAGGTCGTACCTCGCTCGCTCGCTTTTGCCAGGCGTTTCAGAAGCTGAGGAATCAGCAATGAGATAATCCTGCGTTAGCAAATGCGCAAGCCCCATACCCAGAAGGCCCTGGCTGGTGGTCGCGAAAAAATCGCGGCGATTCGTGTTTTGATTCGAAGCAGGTTTCAAGGCTGAGACTTTTGCGGAACAGCGGATGGTTGGGTATCAATCAACGTACAGGAATGACGCCGAATTCATGATGGCGTGACAGTAGGACTCAAGGGCAAGAGACAGGTTTCCACTAAGGCGATTGCGCAGATGCTTGAGCGTCTCTCGCCCAAGTGTTTTTTCTTGAAGCGTTGGAGATCGGGATAAAGTAATTTGGTAGGTAAGATCAATCAGAAGGTTGTATTGATCTTCGGGGTGCTGATTCTTTGTGGGATCATCTGCTTTACCTGTTTTTTCTGAGAGTAGCGATTGGACCCGATGGGCGAGAGATGCGGCGAGTTCTCGAACTTGGCGATTATTCAGCATCAGTAATGATTGTGGCGAAACGTTCGAAACGGATCGCTCAAGGCAATTTGGGCCCATCTGTGGGTAGTCGAAAGTATCAAGCATGGTTGGGATTTCGGTGCGGCGATACTGTGCGTAGAGGCTTCGTCGCCATTTGCTGGTATCGGTGGGCTTGATGCTGACTTCGCCTTCGCTGCTAACGGAAACGGGGTCTGGCAGACCACCTTGTGTGGTATCGAGTTGATCACTAACAAAAAGCAGGGAATCTCTGATGGATTCTGCATCCAATCGACGCAGTGGCATTCTGGAATAGTATTTGTTTTGCGGATCGCCCTTCTTGGCCTGTGGGGTCACCCGCGAAGATTGTTGGTAGGTGCGAGAATTTAAGATTAGGCGATGCATTGTTTTAATGCTCCATCCGTTTTCTACGAAAGAGATGGCGAGCCAGTCAAGTAACTCAGGGTGGGTTGGCTTTTGACCCATGACACCGAAGTTTTCCAATGTTGAGACTAATCCCTGCCCGAAATGGTGAAACCAAATTCGATTCACCATCACTCTTGCCGTCGTAGGATGTTGGGGAGATGTCAGCCATTGTGCAAACGCGAGCCGTCGGCCCGTTTTGGCTGTGCCATCAGGAAACGGAGGTGAGTAACTGAACGGTGTCTCACCATCGGTTAAGACCGAGGGTACACCCGGGCCAACCAGTCGCCCCGGCTTGTCATGTTCACCCCGTTTTAAAATGTAGGTGGGCGAGGGGCGTCCGTTATCCCAAAGAGCGCGAATGGTGAGCGGCGGAACCATTTGCCGGTCAACTCGCTGGATCTGGTCTTCGATTTTTTCCAGGTTCAGCCTTGCTTCGAGAACGGCCGAGATCTGTTCGGAATCTGGTATCGCTTGAGCTCTCTGCAACTTTTCCACCAACAGTCGCTGAGGCAGCGTCCTTTGGTTGTCTGCAACTTTTAATGCGACCAAGGTTGCGGATTGGTCAGCTTCACTTTGTGCAGGGTAATGTGAACGCAAGGTAACCATTGTCAGGTTGTCTTGCTGTTGCTTGGCTTGTTGCAGTAATTGGTTGCGCTGCTTTGCGAGTGGCGGGTTCGTGGCGGCGATCGCTTTGCGATCTTTGTCCAGGCCGATGCTGAGTTTACGTTGTTTGAAACTTTTCCAGTCGTGCTCATCGAGAGCTCCTTGGAAAATTGCTTTGAATCGATAATAGTCACGTTGAGGTATGGGGTCGTATTTATGGGTGTGGCAACGTGCGCACTCCATGGTCAGGCCCATGAGGCCAGAGCTGACAATGCTGATGGTGTCACTGATTACTTTGAGGCGTTCGGGAACAAAGTTCATCGTTCTTGAACCGGTCTCATCGATTCCCATTCGCAGGAAACCGGTTGCAATTAAATGATCGATCATTTCCGGTTGCAGTTCTTGCACGTTCGCATGATCGGTGAGTTCGTCTCCAGCTAACTGCTCGATGAGAAATTGATCATAGGGCTTGTCTTGATTGAATGAACGCACCACGTAGTCGCGATACTTCCATGCGACCGGGCGAATCGGATCCGCTGATATCCCACCCTCTGAATCGGCGTAACCTGCAAGGTCCAGCCAGTAACGCCCCCATCGTTCGCCATAGTGCGGCGACGCCAGAACGTCATCGACCATCATCGAGTACCAGTCAGGTGACGGGTGGTCATGCCAATGAAGCCATTGGTCAAGGCTGGGCGGAAGGCCCAAAAGGTTCATGTAAACGCGACGGATCAAAGTGTCTCGCTCCGCCCGAGGAGAGAAGGTTTGATTGATCTCGTGTAGTTGTTGTTCGATAAAGTTATCGATGGATTGGTACCGCGTGGTTTTCTGAGGCGGTTGATAAGCCCAATGCTGACGATCTGATTCTGACACCAAAGGGTCTGGGGCATCTGATGCGATATCCGGATTTACATTGCCTTCGGGCGCACCTGCTTTGATCCAGTCTCTCAGGAGATTAATCTCTGCCTTGCTGGGTCGACGGACAAAGAATTTTAAAAGAAGGTGACCCGGGGGACACGCTTGACTCTCCACTCGCCGAATCAAGAGGCTCTCGTCCGGTTGACCTTTCACAAGGGCTGACCCGGATTCGCCACCTTTGATGATCGATGCGTGAGTGCGGAGATCGAGCCCGCCATCGGTGCGTTGCGCGCCGTGGCAGCTGACACATCTCAGAAGCAATGTTGGTAACACATCGTGGATGCTTTTTGGCTTTTCAGATGACAATGCTTCTCTTAGTCGTGCATGGTTGGCTTGGATCCACGATTTGATTTGCTCGATCTCTTCTTTATCTAGTGGTGCTTCGTTCTCGGGTGGCATCTCACCATCCTGAATGACTTGCCAAAGTCGGCCGCTTAAAGGTTTTTGGTCGATAAGTGGATCGCCTGATTCTCCACCGGCCCTGATTCCCACGAGTGAACTGAGGTCCAGGTCTCCTTTTCGGGTTTCAGCGCCATGGCACTTTCCGCATCGATTTGAAATCGGCTTCGGGACTAGCAACTCGCTTTCGTTAACGCTATCAGCATCATTATTCACCCGGTCGGCAGCCAAACTTGACTGTATCGGAAGAAGAATCGTTAGCAGGAAAACGTACTGGCTTGCCACCACGAACGAACCTTTGGTCAGGCGGTTCTGGATTCGTTGCGATTCGTCAGTGGGCGTCATCGAATGGGCGTCATCAAGTCGGGGTAGGTTGCGTCGGGGTAGGTTGATTGATCGATGCACGAGAAATGCCAGTGTATCGATTCAAGGTTTCTTGGTGTTCCCGACACGGAGGTGGTGAATGTCGATTGTTCGGTGGTGAAGTTAAACCGAGGTGATTTGTTTAGACTGATCAGAGTGATGATCAACGAACCAGCGCGTGATTGGATCGGTGATCCAATTAAACTGAAACCCAAAGCAACTGCCCGGATTTGTCGCCTGAATCAACGCGGTGAACGAGATAATTGAGGTGCTGGATTTCCTACCTTAGTCTAGGTGAGTTTACGTCACGATACAAATCATGAACCGGGGAAATGAATTCGTTAGCGATAATCGACCGTTGGAGGTCGGGAACGGTAAAATAATCATTTGTCGATAGGGTTTGGGAGTTTGTTGATGTTTATCGCGTCAGTTTTTTTCGGCGGTTGCGAGACATTTCTGGGTATCGGATCCCTGCTGTTTGTTTGAGGTGAATCATCAAATGCTGGAGGGAGAAAGCGGGCATTTATTAATTTCCCTTTGGATTGTCTCACGCTGGATCGTCTCACGCTGGATTGTCTCGGTGTAGATTTACCTGAAGGTGAATTGAAGACCCTTGCGATCCGCCAACCCGGTGACCTGCCGCAGCAGAAGTCGTTGGATGGTTCCATCACGGTGTGCGGGCGAGGAAGAGCGATTAGGGAATTCTTTTGTGGGCGAAGTTTGGTTCCCCGCTATCGATCAGTTGTCACTCTCTTTGAAGATTGTGAACTGTATCGAGTCGTCGGTCCTGCGGTTGCTGATATTTAGAAGTGAAGGTGTTGCGTGCGTCATCGTTGACAGAAAAACTGAGTGGCGGATTAATAACCTTTTGAAATAAAAGCTGGGCAGCTTCGAGATGGATCGCCTTGGGTCTCACAGACTTATTTTCGCCGTGATTCGCGTTTCCGGCAGGTGTTGACCGAACAGATTAGATTTTATGCTAGGGTACAACTGAGCATTTATTCGGAGGGGTAAGATTGTGAAGTCAATCGACTGGGAGCGGGCGTGTGAATACCTATCCGGTTGTGTGGATGCGGATCGCTTAAAGGCTGCGGTTTTGCATGTCAGGCATCGCGATGAAGTTCATTGTCACCACTTTGGAGATGCCACTTCGAACGACTCGATATTTCTGCTTGCTTCGATCTCCAAACCCATAATGGTTGCCGCGGCAATGAAGTTGGTCGAATTGGGCCATCTTGGGCTTGCTGACATGGTTTGTGACTACTTGCCCGAGTTTTGTGGTGAACGGCGAGAGAAGGTGAGTATCAGGCAATTGATGTCGCATCGTTCAGGGTTGCCGGATCAAGTGAAAGAAAATATTGAACTGCGATCGCAGCATGCAACCTTGGAGCAGTTTGTCGACCATGCGGTACGAGAGCCTTTGTTGTTTGAACCGGGGCAGCGTTTTCATTATTCGAGCATGGGAATCTTGCTGCTAGGTGAAGTGATTGGCCGGGTCACAGAGATGAGCCTCTCCGAATTTGTCCGGCAATCCGTTTTTTCTCCCCTGTCCATGCTTGATTCGGCACTGGGAACCGAGGGAATGGATTGTGATCGAATCATGAGGTGCCAAACGGATCAGCTGCCCCCAGAGGTTGGCGGGAATTTAGAGGTTGGCGGGAAACGGAAAGCTTCGGGGGGTGTTGTTGATTCCAAGCAATGGGATTGGAACAGCGAATACTGGCGATTGCTTGGAGCGCCTTGGGGTGGTGTCTTCGGAACGGCCTCCGATGTCGCCATCTTTCTCGATGAATTTCTGAGGCCTTCGGGACGACTTCTGCTGCCTCGCCATTCTAGGATGATGATTCATCGAGAACCCGTGACAGGTGTTCCGGCTCGAGGGCTGGGGTTTGCGATCGGGGCATCCCTTACACGTGGGGAAGCATCTGAATTGGCATTTGGTCATGACGGTTCCACGGGAACCTTGTGTTGGGCTGATCCCGATACAGAGACCGTATTTGTGCTCCTGACTACTCTTCCCGCTGTAGCTGGTGAATTACATCCCCGTGATCTCGTTTCTAAATGGATGACACAAGCCGTGCGAGAGACACCTTGAGCTTTCCGTCAACGGGAAAGCGAATTGTCTTGGTGAACTGCCTGGCGTTTAGCAGGTAGGCATTCCCTGGCCACATTGCTGATTGAGTTGTTGAGCGGGCGGAAAGTAATTTGCGTTCTTGTTTCCATCAAAAAAGGGTGTCGAATGTATGGGCTTTGGACCTTCAGGTTTCAGTGACTCCCTGCGTCCCCAAGGTTAACTGTTTCCGCTCCTGCTTCACGCCGTTGTTAACCGGTGAGGTTTTGATGATGACCTGGGGTTTCGTTTGCCCACCGCTGGCGTTTAGGTGGGTTAGGTAAGCTGCAAGGCGGCTTGGTCAGTGATCGCTCTTTTCGGTTATGCTATTGAATCAACGGCTGCCTTCCTCAGCATGTGGATCGCACACCAAATTTCCAATTCATTTGGTGACCGGTATGCTGCTTGAGAGGAGAGCGACTGGTTATTGGTATTCGTTGTGAGACGAGGACGTGTCATGTTGAGGTAAAATGCCTGAATCATGAACGCAATGATTGGTTTGCCAGTTCGATGCGATCGACAGCTGGCTGTTGTCGCTGAGACATCGCTGGTTGAATAGTGGTGAGTTCAAGTAACAGCTGATTGCTTGCACTTGGCGAGGCCCTTTTTTTGTTCACTGAAATCACGATTCCTGATAGATCGTGATGGGTTGATTTATCGATTTTTTAATAAGAGAAGGCGACACGATATGACGCGTCGGATGATTTGTTTTGCGTTGGTCATGTTCATTTGGTTAGTCTCTCCATCGACAAAATGTGTCGAAGCCGCAGAGCAACCCAATATCATGGTTTTTCTTGTCGATGACATGGGAGTCATGGATACATCCGTTCCGTTTCTGACCGACGAGACGGGGCGTCCGATACGTTATCCGTTGAATGACTGGTATCGAACACCAAGCATGGAGCGTCTGGCTTCGACGGGAATACGATTCAATCAGTTTTACGCCATGAGTGTTTGTTCGCCGACACGGATTTCAATCATGACGGGCCAGAATGCGGCGAGACACCGATCCACCAATTGGATTAATCCGCAGCAAGACAACCGGGGTCAGTTTGGCGCACCGGAATGGAATTGGGCCGGACTTCGCAAGGGTGATGTGACACTTCCGGGAGCATTGAAAACGACTGGTTATGAAACAATCCATGTTGGAAAAGGGCATTTTGGTCCCAGGGAGCATGAGGGGGCTGAACCTTTGAATCTTGGCTTCGATGTGAATATCGCCGGAGCTGCGTTTGGTGCACCGGGCAGTTATTATGCTGAGAAGAACTTTGGGCTGGGGACGAAACGCTCTAACCACGCGGTTCCGCACCTAGATGCGTATCATGGATCCGATGTCTTTCTGAGTGAGGCTTTGACACTGGAAGCTAAAAAAGCAGTCACCAAATCAGTCAAGTCTGGCAAGCCTTTCTATCTCTACTTTTCGCACTACGCCGTGCATTCACCTTTCGATTCTGATCCACGTTTTGCAGATCATTACAAGGATTCTGACAAGCCCGCCAACGCCAAAGCGTTTGCGACATTGATTGAGGGGATGGACAAGTCTTTGGGCGATATGCTGAATCATTTTGATGCGTTGGGTGTTTCGGAGGAGACGCTGGTGATTTTTCTCGGAGACAATGGATCTGACGGACCACTGGGGCAGCAGCACGCCGTGGCCTGCGCCGCCCCATTGAGGGGCAAGAAAGGTGCTCATTACGAGGGTGGAATGCGAGTTCCGTTCATCGCATCTTGGGCGCGTCGAGCTCCAAATTCCGCCCTGCAAGCGTCTTTGCCGATTCCACTGGGTGCAATTCAATCCCAGGTAGCTTCGGTTGTCGATTTATTTCCAACCCTGACAGAATTAGTGGGGGCTTCGGTTGCGGACGAGCATGTTGTTGATGGTGTCTCTCTCAAGAAACTGTTGCTGGGGCAGAAGGACAAATCGCGAGCCGAACAATTTCTGATGCATTATCCACACGGAACCCATCGCAGTAATTATTTCACCACTTGGCGTGATGGTGATTGGAAAGTGATCTACCACACCCTGCCGAATGTCAAAACAACGGGCGGAGCAATCCAATTTAGCGACGGCAACTATGAGTTGTTCAACCTACGAGAAGATCCATTTGAGTCAAACAATCTGGTTGCCAAGCGACCAACCGAACTGAAAAGGATGATGCAAGGGCTGATCAAGCAACTCGCGGATCACGATGCTGTCTATCCTGTTGATAAAGAGGGCAACGCACTTCCTCCTGTCTTGCCCACTGAGTAGGTGATGTTGGCTGATTTATTCTTGGGACATCGCAAAATCGCAGGCTGATACGGCCCATTGCTCGTTCGTGATAATCGACTCTTTGGGTCGGTATTGCGGTGACGTTCTCCGACTGCTCGTTAGCCAAGAACTGATTCACACTGCAAGTCATTTGTCACGAAGCATGACGTGTCCTTCATGACGTTTCCAATGTCGGCTTCCGTGGTCAAGCCGCTGCGAGTTGAGTTTGATCCTGCTGGCTGACTGCAGGGGTGTGAGCAGTGGAGCCTCTGATGAATGGAGGTGGCAATGCAACCGTCAATCTTCGGCGGTGGTTCGCTATCGTTAAGGCCTTGATCCGAGCGGCATCCCGATGAAATCAGTGGAATGTCTTCTCGAAGCTTAATTGAGGCAAGTGATAGCGCAAGGGGCCTGTTGTTGAATCGATCTTTTCCCGTTGAATGTCGCTTCACAGATCGCTTCAATTGCCAGAGCCCTGTTTATCAGAGCCCTGTTTATCAGGCCGCGCGTCGATAAATCACGCCACTTCTTTCACGTTTGACTTGTTCAATCGCACCCGTTTTTCTCAGCACGTAGGCGATCTGCTGAGCCATCCAACGAGGCTGATCAATCATTTCGGCCAGATCCGATGTGTTGAAGGGATCCAGCGGTGCGGGAAGATGCAGGATATCGATCAGATCGGACGGGACTTTTAACTGCAGCGTTGTTTCAATGGATTCAAGCCGGACATCTTCGACGCGGAAATCCTTTTGCCACCATCGGGATTTGCGTTTGCGGGGGATACGTTTTTCCTCCACATGCAAGAGCGGGACCTCGATAACCAGATTTTTATGAGGGAAGACGTCAATGAAATAGATCAGCTGTTCGAAAAGCTCAAGCACACTACCACGTTTTGGGCTAAGTCGCCGAGAGACGATGGGTCCACCCGGCCGTTTTGATTTAGCAATTCGAGTTCGAAGGGTGATCGGTTTTACAACGCGAAGCGAGTGTCCCGTGAGAAGTTGTTGACATTTTCCGCGAATCGCGGAAAGGGACGCGCACTGGACCTCAATCAGTTCTCCATGGTTCACTGCGTCGATGCGATAACGGCCTAGCGTGACCTCCGTTTCTCCGCCAACGGCGTATTTTTCTTTCAACTGATGATGGAGTGTTGATTCCATTTTCGAGCCCCGTCCTTGGGAAGCGAGGTTGCTTTCATGATGGACACGTTGATCCGAGAGATACGTGATGTGTATCAAATATCAATACAGCCTTTAAACCCTTGTTCAAACGCTCTGAGCGATTTGGACAAATCTCTCCGCGATACAACAGATGCCTCGCGGTGTCATCGTCGGTTTTTCGTCTGAGTCGTGGTTGTCGGCCCCAATTCCGGCAACGAAGAGCAGGTGCTTGATACCGCTGGGCAGAGCATTGAGGTCACTCTGGCTCGATACCAAAATCACGGATGGTGGTTAGCGTTGTTAATTGGATTCCTTTTGCAGCGAATGCGGCCTCACCACCGGCAAGTCGATCAATGATCGCGATGACGTGATCAACCTGAAGGCCGTACTCTCGAGCCACTTCGACAGCTTTGATGGCACTTCCCCCACTGGTGATCACATCTTCCACAATGATCACTTTCTGTCCTGGCTCAACCGGTCCCTCGACCTGTTGGCCCGTTCCGTGATCCTTGGGTTCTTTGCGAACCATGAATCCCTTGAGCGGTAAATCTTGCTGACCTGCGATTGTCACAATGGATGCGGTGATTGGGTCGGCTCCGATCGCCATTCCGCCAACTGCCTCTGGAAGTTCGCCTAGTTGTTGCATCACATCAAGCATGCCCTCTGCGATCAGATTCGCCCCCTTGGGGTGCAAGGTGATTTTGCGGCAATCAAGGTAGTAAGACGCTTGCTTGCCACTCGCGAGGGTGAATTGACCACGCCGTAAGGATTCTTTCGAGATTAAGTCAATCAATGCTTCACGATCGTAAGACATGCCGTGTTGGTCCTGAATTTGTCTGGTCGTTTTAATAGGTAATTTGATGAGATTGTCAGGTCAGCCGAGTGTCTTCCTTGGCATCGTTGATCTTTCTGAAGGTTATTTCGGCCGTTCGCCTTCTGTCTGGAACGGTCAACGCACCGTGATCTTTCCGTCGAAGCGTCATCAAGGCCTCCAATCGTGACCTGTTCCTGCCGTCTTGGAAAGATGGGATTCCCAAGACAGCCCAAAAAGACGAGCCGTGTCAGTTCTCCGCTCCAGAGCGAGAAGGAAATCACCACCTTGAACCAGCAGATCGGAGACTGATCCAGAATGATTCTGTTGCGAGATAACCGGATTCATCGACCATGATCGCGGTTCACCGAATACTCTGGGTTTGTCGGTTATTTCAGCGAATCGAGCAGCCAGTTGCCAGGCATTCACCCCGAATGCCGTTGGGGAATCTCTGCAAAGAGAAATCAGACAGGCCAAATCAGACAGGCCAAAATCCGTGGTCCAAAACCCGTCAGGCAATGCAGCTTTTGGTCAGCACGCGAAATGTTTTTCGGGGAGCGGATGAATTAGCCCCGGCAAGGGTTTGACGCGTTGGGCCAGTGATCTACCTGCGAATGGTGACCGACGAACCCGTCGATAGGATTCCGTAAAGATCATCGGCATAGTCAGCAGCGAGGCTGATACAGCCTCGGTCGGTTGGCATCGTTGTGCTGGGGCTTCCATGGATGGAGAGCGTGCCACCGAGGTCCATCCATACGTTACCAAATGGATTGTCTGCGCTGCCGGGTGCAATCGGGGATCCCTGTCGATCGTAGTAGGTCTTGTCTGTTTGTTTATCTTGAATGGTGTAAGTGCCCAGTCTTGGTGAGGGGTCGTCGCCAATCTCAATGGGAAAACGAGCCGCATACAGATCGCCAAGAAACAGCGTTAACTCTTTCAGCCTCAGATTGACTTCGGCGCGAAACGGTCCACGTAAGACCTTGAGTTCGGTTCCCGGTAGAACTGTCACTGGATCCGAAATATGGTTGATATTCGCGATAAGTTGCCAAGGCACTTGATGCATCGCGGCGATCTGCATCAAGGTTTCGCCCTGTCCAACTCGATGCGGTTGTTCCAGGAGGTGCCGTTTTGAGTAGATGACTTCCGCCGCAAGTGGGTCAAGGCGAGCGAGCAACTCGCTGCGTTGTTCACCGGTCATGTTTGGAGCATTGTAGAAGATACTCAGCGTGGCGAGCGCATCTCGCCGTTTATCATTGAAGAATTGCCGGTCAGCGGTTTGAATTGCATTCATTAAACCAAGGTTCGGAGTTAATGTCTCCGAGGCCAAATCTGCTCGCAAAACGTCATTGCTTGACGGAGGCTGCATCTGACTTGAACTGGGAGAGGTTCCGCTTGTCAGTGCTAGACTGGGTGAACCGTTGGCCGTTGTCGTTGTGGCCATCTCTGAACCGGAGTTCATGACTTGACCGGCATTGCTCGTGGGCCCGGATTGTACGATTGAACCCATCGTTTTTTGATTGGTGTTGGTTGTGGGTGAAGCTGCTGCACCGATTTGCGTTTGATCGGCTGAAACGCCGTCAGCGGTGCCCGGTGAGACACCCGTTTGCCCTGCGTTACTGAAGCTCATGTCGGAGGGTGACGCAATTTCTTCACCAAAATCCATTGGCTCACCGATGTCAACTGACCCGAGCGATTCAGGCAGGCCGCTATCGATGTCAAAACCCAGATCGCTATCACTACCGAAATCCAGTAGCGATTGAACCTCTTCCGGCAGTGGTTCTGCAGGAGTGTGCATTGACATATAGGTCCCATACACCCCCGTCATCACTAAAACGACGATTGCAGCGGTTTTCAGCGTTTGCACGACTGTCCTCCATGACTCAATCTCAGTCGTCAATCATCTCGTTTCGTTCGACGCGACAAGATGAGCGATTGGATCCTACTCGTTGCTGTGACAACGATTTGAATCAATTGCGATAGACTGATTGGCGATTTGATTTGCTCAATGTAATGATCCAGTTACCGAAGGTGGGCCGCAGGTTTGCGATCTAACTTCATCGGATCTATTGGGCAGAGTATCCAACTGGTTCACTTGATCGCTAGATCAGTTTAGCTCGACTTCCAAGCTGCGAGCTGAGGTGGCACTGTTTTGTGTCAAAACGTGCTAGCGTTAAGGGAGGGACTATGAGGATGCTATCGAGCCAAGTGCCGGGGGCCCATTTTTGCGCTTCAGTTTTGCAAGCAAAGTACTGGAGGCCAAGAAACCCGATCTTTGGTAACCCGATCTTTGGTAATTGGGCCTTTCTGTTGAAGTGGAAGCTGACTGGTTTGGCCGACCGATCGCTATCGATGATAGCAATCGCTTTGTCTTGATTTCTGTTTCACAGAGAGAGTCGTTGGCTGCCCATCAAAGCCCCATTGGGGCTCAAGAGGTGAGTCCCCAAGAGTGAGGGCTGCAGTCTGATTGCCGTCCTGAATTTTAGAGGACTGGTTCAACCGCAGCTCATGCAGCCAGAACCGCAGCAGGCAGGTTTGAGCGCTTGAGCGGATGGTGTAATTGCCAATCCGCCCTTCGAAGTGCATCGCAGTTCCGAGGGCATTGCCAAGCCAACGGCGTAAACGGCATCGATGGTTTCATCGAGAGGAATCAGATTGGGATATCCGCCAAGCACCAGGTCTGCGTTGACAAACGCGTTGGCGGCAGCGGCCCCATTTCGAGTGTGGCAAGGGATTTCGACCATGCCGTGCAATAGATCGCAGACAGTCCCCATGGTGTTTTGAAAGGAGATCGCTGCGGCGTCGCTGGCCTGCTTGGCACTGCCGCCGCACGTATCCACCACCGCAGCAGCTGCCATCGCACCGGAAGCACCAATTTCAACTTGGCATCCAGCAACTTCGGCAGCAAAGGTTCCGCGAATCGCCAGGATCATTCCCACAGCACCCGCAGCGAGCAGGGCGCGGGCGATCGTTTCAGGTGTCAGGTTTTTTTCTTCGGCTAACGTCACCAGCGTGCCGGGAACGACGCCCGCTGATCCACCTGTTGGTGCTGCACAAACCACTCCCATGGCAGCGTCGACGTGCATGACAGCCAAGGCTCTTGCGGCGGCGCGAGTGTGCAAGCTTCTGACGGCCAATTTTCCATCTGCTTCAGCTTGGAAAATTTGCCCGGCGCAGGTCGGAAGCAACTGCAGCCCTTTGAAGTTAGGATCGAGTCCCGTTTGCACTGACGCAGCCATGATTTCGTAGCGACGAATCATTTCCTCAATCACTTCGCCTTCCGTCATTCCGAGCAGCTGAGCCTCGTAGGCGAGCGAGATTTCGCCCAGGGTCACCCCGCGTCGTTCAGCGAGTTCGACCATTTCAGCCGCGCTGTGAAATAGCGGTTCGCCTTTCTGAGGGAAGTAAACGGGGGTTGAAACCCAGATCTTTGCCTGATTGTCGTTGTCGTGGATTGCCTGATTTAGTTCGCTGGAGATCGACTCAGTGCGTCGAAAGTGGATTCTCGACGTGGCAATGAATGTTTCTTCCCTGACGGGTTGGGCGGAGTGTTGGTCATCATTTAATAATTGGATGATAGTCGCCGCGTTTTCCGACTTTACTTCCAGAAGTCCCTCATAGGCGGAGCCGTTGAGGAGTACCGGACGCTCGTCAATCGAAGCGATCTCGACTTCGCCACCACCGATTGACCGCGCCTCCAGATGAAGGGTTTTCCCTTCCTCATTTTCCAGTTCGATCTCCATCGCATTCGGGTGATCGGAGTTCTTGAGTTTTCGAATTTCAAAATCTATCTGCAGACCACTTTCTGATGCGTCTTGCAGGGCGGTGAAGAAGGATTCGTCGGTTAGTGGGCGATTCATCAATCCCATCGCGAATCCGCGGTCTGCTCCTTGAACGACATAGGTGACCGCATAAGACCCGTCAGGGTCAAATGCGAACTTCGCCCGCTTGGGTCGACCTCCGAGTAGTGTTCTTGCCATGGAGCCGATGTGGAATGCCCCGGCAGTGTGGGAACTGGAGGGTCCCCGCATCACTGGGCCAAGAACGTGATTGAAGATGCTGATTGTTTTCATGTGATTTTTAACCGCTCGATTGATCGTGCGATGGATGATTGGGCTTGATGGAGGGGGCGATTTTGCAGGGTATTCAAGGTTCTCGCATCTTCTCAACGCAGTGCCGTCGTGAGGTGTCGGCATTCAGATTGATGAGTTGCTTGTCCGTAGGAGGATGTGTGCCGTGTACCTGAGGTTCGTTGGCTTTTGATTCTGGATTTTTGTTCGAATGATCTGGCTCGCTTTGAGCAATCAGCTTGAAGAGGATCGATTGATATTTCAGGCACCCTCTGATTCGGCCTCACTGCGAACATCTGCATCGCCCGTTTCATCCAATTCGATGTGGATCAGCATTGGGTTGCAGCAAACTGGGCAGTCCTCAACATATTCTTGGTGCGAACCAGCAGAAGAATCAATCGGAATCACGATTTCCTCACCACAGTGGTCGCATAGATAACTCGCTTCATGTTGCATCGCAATCTTCGACTCTCAAGTCACCTTGTTCTTTGGGGTTTGATTCGCCGTCGGCTGAATTCCTGTTGAAGCAACCACGATGACTCAGTCTATCAAGAGTTTTGAGGATCTCCCATCGTGATGATGTCGCATGGCATGGTTTCTCCGGTTTTTTGGGGCATTGCCTCGATTGGTTCGGATTTATGGATTTGCTTTTCCGCCGACAATCGAACTTGAATTGAATGCGAAGGGAAGGGCAGTCTGTGGAGATCTTTGCAAGCCCAACCGAGGGTGGTTGGTTGCGAGAGAGTGCCCCTTCGCAATGGCCTGGTAAGGATATTTCTTGTTCTTGGCCAATTCATCGTCAGCCGGAGGAGTTGAACCCTCAAGCCGTTGAGCTGATTTGCAAGGCGGACAAGCAGGGATCCCGGATTCTGTTGGCCTTGTTTTCTTGACGGTTGTCGGGGACGACAGTCTTTTTTGAAATGGTAGGGTCGTTTTCGATCGGTGATTAAGTTTTCAGATCGAGGTAAGTGATAAGATGAGTTTTTATCACTGAAAACGCCAAGGTTTGTGAAGGCAACTTTGCTTGATGGGCCATAGAGGTCGCCTCTGAATTGTAAACACGTTGGCCTGTGATTCTGTCTGTATTGCTGTGGAAAGTGATTTGCGGTGATGGAAAAGTGGATGAACGGGAACGCTGATGAACGGGAACGCTGATGAACGTGAGCGTGGATGTACGTGAGCGTGGATGTACTGTACCGGGTTCCGAATTTAGTCACTCGATTTACCCGCTGTGTTTATTCGAATCAGAGTGTTTTGAAAGAAAGCGATGCTGATTGAATTCGAGTCAGCGTTTGCGGAGTCGATAACTTGACGCTTCGTTTTCTCGTTCCACTATTTGACCAAGATTATCCTTCCGGCTGAAAAGGGGTGAATGCGGTGTTTTATCAAAGGGCGATGTGGTCGATTGTTATCTCTTTCTTGGTTTCGGTGTGCGGTTACCCTCAAACGCTATCAGCATCGAATTTGCCGGATATTGTTTTTATTGTTTCAGATGACCAGAGACCTGATACGGTTGGGGTAACGGGAAATCAACGAATCAGAACTCCCAACCTTGATCGACTAGCCAAGGTGGGTACGACGTTCACTCGAGCCTACACTGGCTACCCGATCTGCTATGCGAGTCGGGCGCAGATCCTTACCGGCTGTAATGCGTTTACCGCTTTGGTGGATTACCCCAAGAGTCGCGTTGATCCGGCCTTGAACACGCTCGCTGAGACTCTCAGTAGTGCAGGCTATCAATCGATCTATAGTGGTAAGTGGCACAACGATGGGCACCCGCTTGAGCGTGGCTATGATCGTGTGGCTGCACTCTATTCCGCCGGTGGCGGTGCCAGGGGAGTGAAGTTGCCAGAGTTGGATGATCGCCAGCGGCCGTTGACCGGCTATCGCGGGTGGACCTTCAAGGACCAGGATAATCAGCCGCAACTGCGTAAGGGTGTTGGTTTGTTACCCGACAACAGTCGGCAAATTGCTGATGGAGTGATTGGTGTAATCCAAGCCGGGTCACCGAGTCAGCCGCTCTTTTTGCATGTGAATTTTGCGTTCCCTCATGACCCGAGGCAGTGGCCACAGGGGATGCGAGATTCCTATCTTTCATCAGAGATGCGGCTTCCTTCTAATTTTCGAGAGGGGCATGGTTTTGATCACGGTAACCAGGGCGGGCGAGACGAAGTGCTGTTGCCACGGCCGCTCAAGCCAAGCGATGTCAGAGAGGAATTAGCAATCTATTATGCCATGGTCAGTGATGTCGATCGGCAGGTTGGCAGAATCGTCGAGGCACTGAAGAAAGCTGGTAGGCTCGGACGCACCCTATTTGTCTACACCAGTGACCAGGGGTTGGCTTTGGGTAGTCATGGATTGCTCGGTAAGCAAAATCAATATGAGCATAGTATTTGCAGCCCTTTGATTATGGTGGGGCCCTCCGGGTTTTCAGATTCAGGTTCCAGTTCTGATAATGATGATTTGATTTACGATTTGCCGGTTGCGTCTTGGCAGGCGGTCCCTTCGAACAAGAGGGTGAGTGCAATCGTTGAATTGTCTGATTTGTTTCCGACATTTTGTGATTTCGCTGGGATTTCTGTTCCACCAACGGTGCAAGGCAAGTCGTTGTTGCCACTGCTGTCGGGGCGAGTGTCACAGATTCATCAAAGCACGTTCGGTGTGTTTACCCACACGCAGAGGATGATCTGTAACGATCGCTGGAAATATATCCTTTACCCACAAGCCAAACGTGAGCAACTGTTTGATTTATTGAATGATCCTGATGAGCTAGAAGATCGCAGTCAGCATGCAAGTTGTCAGGATATCGTTGTCAAGATGCGAGAGGAGCTTGAGTCTTGGAGACTGAAGCATCACGATCCGATTTTGCAGTCAGGAAAGTAGCAGTTGATGGGATGCAAGCGGAGTGTTTGATCGTTTGATAGGCAGGGCATTCCTTTGCGGTGGCCGGGGAAGTTTATCGATTGCTCGTTGTTCGGGCCGTTTTGCGAGAGATTAGTGTTCGTTTCGTCGGGTGATGGGGTGATGGGGTGATGGGAATGTGCCGAGAGCTGGAGAGATCAAGTGCGGTGGAATCATCTTGGATTCGGCCTTTGGGAGGTCGGTGGAAGTGGTCGGGATTTGCTGGTTTCCGATCTCAACATCGTGTTGAGCATTGGTGCCGGTTGCGTGGCTGCTTGCTGATTGCCAGTTGTCTAATCGCGTCGGCAAGTAGCGTGGTTGCTGTTTCGCAGGAACCTAGCGTCGATTGTCCAAAGATTGATCATGTTGAATATCCTGTGGTTGTCGTTGATAACATGCCTGATGCGGGTGATGCACACGATTATGACATCAATAATCATGTGGGCGACCGGAGGGATGCTGCCGACGTTGAGGTGTTGGGCGACCGCTGCACGGTAAATCAGAATCGTGCAACAGGTGATGCAGAGAAGAAGACAAACGTGGTCTTCATTCTTACTGACAATCAAGGCGCATGGACTCTCGGTTGTTACGGCAATCCAGACATACGCACACCCCACATCGATCTTCTAGCGAAACAGGGTGTGCGGTTCACACGAGCAATGAGCTCAAACCCTGTTTGTTCTCCAACGCGTGCAACGTACCTCACGGGGCTCATTCCATCTCAGCACGGCCTGCACAGCTTTCTTGACCGCAAGTACATGATCGGCGAGCAGGCTTACAACACGCTCGATGAGTTCACGTCGCTTGGAGAAATCTTAAGCGATGAAGGTTACATTTGCGGATTGAGCGGGAAGTGGCATTTGGGAGCGAACCTCAAACCGTCAGAGGGTTTTTCGTTTTGGATCACCAAGCCCGATGGTTCAACGAAAGAATTCTATGATCAGCCAATCATCGAAAACGGTGCGATCTATCAGGAGCCGATGTACACGACGGATCTTTGGACAAAAAAGGGAGTGGAGTTTATTGAACGGAATCACGATCGGCCATTTTTTCTTTATCTCGCCTACAACGGACCTTATTCGCTCGGAAGTTTGATGTTGAATCGTTCGAGAAACCGACACGCAAAAGCTTATGAAGGAGTGCATTTTGAGAGCTTTCCGGTCGATCAAATGCATCCGTGGCAGCATCACAATCAATCATTCCATAATCAGCAGGTTGCGATGGAGCGTGTCGCGGCAGAAACAAGTGGTGTGGATGATGGCGTCGGCGAGATCATGCAGGTCCTGAAGCGGCTTGGAATTGATGAGCAAACTTTGGTTGTCTACGCCGCCGATCAAGGATGGATGGGAGGGCAGAATGGGATCTGGGGAATGGGAGATCACACCAGGCCAATCGGTGCTCATAACTTGATGATGCAGGTGCCGCTTCTCTTTCGCCAACCAGGCAAGGTGCAAGCAAACACGACGATTGATCACCTTGTGAGCAACTACGATTTCCTGCCAAGTGTCTTGGGTCATTTGGGATTGACTGACCGCATGGCGGAAGAACCCAAATCACCTGGTCGCGATTTTTCACCGTTTCTTGTCGGTGAAAAAACGGAGTGGTCCGAAGAGGTTTTTTACGAGATGGAATCTTGTCGATCGATTCGAACAGACCGTTGGAAGTTTGTCTCGCGATTTCCGAACGGGCCGCAGGAATTATATGATCTCGCAGCGGACCCCAGGGAGCGATTCAATCTATTTGGTCAGCCTCAGCACCAAGTGCAAAGCAACGAGTTGGCGAAGCGTTTGGATACATTCTTTAATCGCTATGCGGATCCCAAGTACGATGTTTGGAAGGGGGGAGAGTCAAAAGCGAGGCGTCTAGTTGATCCCAGCAGTCGATGAACTTGTGGCCATAGCCGCGATCACGATATCAATTCAGAACGAGTTGGGTTGCGAGTCGATGGTGCTTCCGAGTCGATGGTGCTTCCGAGTCGATAGTGCTTGGGAGTCGATGGAATTTGGAGGCATTCAAGCTGCAAATATTCAAGAGGGAATTCTTGCGGTAGTTTGAAAGCTCGGATTGCTTTGTCACCGAAGTATCCAATCGTCAGTGATTTTCCTGCAGGCGGTCGCCCCATGCTGGAGGCGATTTTTCTTCGCGACGTCAAGAATACGGTAGGCGAGTGCCGTGAATTGAAACGGAACGGAAGTCTTTTCCGAATCAGATTAATCTGGTTCGGCCTCGGCGTCCCCGTTCAACTTCGGAATCCAGGCAAGGTTCCGGTACTGTCGGCAAATCCGTTGATCTCACAGCCGAAGGCTTGAAGCATCCCCGTGTATAGATTAGCCAGAGGCGTTTCGCTGTTCTGTCGAAAGTGTTTTCCCGTTGTGATTCTTCCGCCCGCCGCGCCGCCGACAAGAATCGGTAGGTTGTGTGGGTTATGGCTATTGCCATCTCGGAGGCCGGAACCATAAAGAATCATGCTGTTATCTAGGACGTTACCTTCACCTTCTTTCATGCTCTGAAGTTTCTCAAGAAGGTAGGCGTATTGGGCAACATGCCATCGATTGATTTTTTGGTACGCGTCCAACTTGTTTTGATCGTTTTGGTGATGTGAAGTATCGTGATGGCCGCCGGAAACGCCCTCGAGAAACGAGAAATTTCTACCGCTGACAGCATTACCAAACATGAAGGTGCAAACTCGGGTGGTGTCGGTCTGAAAAGCCAACGCAATCATGTCAAGCATTAGGCGAACATGTTCCGGGAAGTCGTCAGGTTGATCTGAAGCGGGGGCTTGATCCATCGAGAGTTCTGCAAGCGGCTGCCATGGGCTCCTGCCCGATTGCTGTTTCTGCAGGCGTTTTTCGATCGAGCGAACAGACTGCAGGTACTCATCCATTCGCTGGCGATCCGACGCGCCCAGTTGATCCTTTAATTCCCTCACGTCCGCGAGCACACGATCCAAGAGAAGCGTGTTTTGCTGATCCAGAGCCCGATTTGGATTAGAGGCCCGAAACAGTCTCTCAAAGACTAGCCTTGGATTGAGTTCTCTCGCGAGCGGACTGGTTGGTCCCGCCCAAGCGATGTGAGAACCATACACTCGCGTGTATCCAACATTGGTGTCGACGCCCGTCGTGACGGGATCAATCCCCAGCTCGATGGAGGCAATGGGGGTTTGTTTCTGGGCGTGAGTCGCCGCAACCTGATCCATTGATTTGCCATTGCAGTTCAAGTCGATTCCCAGCGACTTGTTGATCGTGGTGCAGGTGAGAAATCCGGACGTTTTGACGTAGTGCCCGTCACCAACGTTGCTCCCTTGATTCCACAGGTTAGTGAAAACGGATAATTGATCCTTAACCTTACTGAGAGGCTCCAAGGATGGAGTCATTTCGAAATTGGCACCATCCTTTTCTGGTGTCCAGCAGTCCTGCCGAACGCCATTGGGGACGAAGAGTGCAGCCAGTCGAATGGGGCGATTGCTGTCACTGTGTCCCACCCCGGTATCCAACGCATTGACTTGCGCAGTCATTGCTTCAAGCCACGGTAACGCCAGTGCCGCTCCGGTACCTCGAAGCACCGTTCTGCGAGAAATTGATGTTCGAGTGTTAGCTTCATTCCGAAGTGCGAGGTCGGAACGATGGGGAACTTGGGTGTGCTGTGCCCGGCTTGTTGGTTGAAACATCTCGCTCGCATGTTTTGGCAGGATGGGTGGTGCAAAGGTGGTGGTCGTGTTTCGGGATCAGCGTTAGCAGCGTTCGGCGCCCGCTTCTGATTATAGTCGGAGCAGCGGTCTGTCCCGCTAGGTCGTGAGTGCGATCGATAAATCGGATTTAGTTGTCACTTGGGTCCCCCTGCTGAGATGGATTTTGGATTGCACCGGTTTCAAGAATACCCTGTTTGTATCGAAACGGGACGCTTTTTACGATCTCTGTCACCAAGGTTTGAATTCGGTACTCGTTTTGTCGCAGCGTTATCGCAATTTGATCGACGGTGCAGTGGTCCTCGAAGGTGAGGCTTCTGCCGAGAGCAAATCCTAGCATTTTGGATGTAAGTTGCCGCGTGAATTGATCTTTTCTTTGCATGAGCAACTGTTTCAATTCGCGTGATCCGTTGAAGGAGGTTCCATCAGGTAGCTGCCCCGTTGAATCGATGGCAATTCCGTTTTCGTTATCCCGCCAGGTTCCCAAGACGTCAAACTTTTCTAAACCAAAACCAAGGGGGTCCAATGAGGCATGGCACGATGCGCAGGTCGGATTGCTGCGGTGTTGCTCAAGACGCTCCCTCAGGTTTTTTGAAGTGATTGGATGATCGGCTCCATCCAATTCGGGGACGTCAGCCGGCGGTGGTGCCGGCGGTGTACCTAGCATGGTTTCCATGATCCACTTTCCGCGAAGGACGGGGCTGGTTCGGTGGGGCAGGGATGAGACGGCCAGTACTGCGCTCATTCCGAGCAACCCGCCGCGAACACTATCCTCAGGAAGTTCAGTCCGTTTTGGCTGCTCGCGAAATTCACCTTGAATTTTGTAGTGGCGAGCGAGTCGGTTGTTGAGGTAGGTAAAGTCAGAGTCAATGAGTTCAAGGAGTGATCGGTTGTCAGAGAGTAAGTCCTCGAAGAAGAAAATGGGCTCGTACTTCATGCCGCCCTCAAGTTCTGAATCGTACCGTGACTGGTACGCCGCCGCAGGTTCAAACTCGCGGCCAATTGCTCGGGTTCCAAGCCATTGCTCGGTGAAACTGGTTGCAAATTCGCGAACTTTCGCACCGCGCCGAAGGCCACGATTGTCAATGTGGCTATTAAGCATTCGCTTGACTTGCTGCTCCAGCACCGAGTCGTCTTGCAATTTTCCTTGACTTGCTAGTTCCAGCAGTTCTCGGTCGGGCATCGACGCCCACAGAAAATAGGAAAGTCGACTTGCCATCTCGTAGGAATTAAGCTTTGCAGGTTGCTCAGTGGTGGCTGTTGTTTCCAGGTGAAAGAGGAATTTGGGTGAGACCATGGCCGCTTCGAGGGCGAGTTGAATTGCAGGTTCAAAAAGACGCTCTTGCTCAAAGACTTGCTCAAAGAGCTCCAAGTACTCTTGCTTTTCAGATTGATTGATCGGTCTTCGAAAGGCGCGAGGTAAAAATCTTTCCAAGATTGCTTCGGCGGCGGCCTTGGCGGAGATCGAAGCATTCGGTGTCACCGTCAGCAGTTGATCTCGTGGGCTCGGGTCAAGCATTGCATGAGACAATGCCTCCTTTGCCGCATCCAGGTATTTTTCTGCATGAATCGGAGAAATGAAAAGCGTTTCTGCAGCGTTGTCAAAACCCTCTCCACCAGCACCATCAACTGGCAGGGCGTGTGCTGCATTGACATGTATACCGAGTAGATCTCGAACAGTGTTGGCGTATTCAGTGCGGTTGAGTCTTCGGATGATGGGGCCACTGGGCGAGAGTCCATCTTCACAGACTTCTCGGATGATAGATTGCTGAATCCACCGGACGATCGATAATCGATTCTGGTCAGAGGGCGAGTCTGAATCCGAAGGTGGCATCGATCGGTCTGAGAGACGGTTGCTGATTTTGGTCCATATCGAAAGATTTTCCCGAATCGCGAGGGGGTCAGTCAGAGCCATCAGGTCGAAACTTGATTCTTCTGCGTCGTGGTGACAATCAATGCAAAAGGAATTGAGAAGGCTGACTGCCTGTTGGTCGTCCGCGATAGGTTTTTGCTGTGGTTGATTTTGCTCGAGATTAGCATCCTCAGGTTCCGGTGTGGCATCGCCCCGCTTTGCTTCGTCCCCGAAGGTTGTGGAGGGTAGCTCTGCGGCGATGATGACCGAGGGGATTAGTAACATCCACAAAATGCATGGTACTAGGGCGAAGCGATGTGGCATATGATTCAAGCAGCAAAAGGCCTGTCAGGCTGGGAAGGGTGGTGGAACACTATTTGACCACAAAACCTTTGGTGAGGCCTCTCGTGCCCGGTGGAAACATGCCACATCATGTCGATTCACAGGTGGGGATTCGGGCCAAAGGTGTGTGATGCGTTGTGGTTGCGGGATTAAAAAATGGTAGGTTGTTTTGGCCTCGACCAACCGTGCCTCCTCAAATCAGGGGGACCGGCTTGATGGAGTTCAAGTGTAGTCAGCGGGCGAAGGGTGAATCAATGAAGGATGCAATCGGCGTTAACGCGCGACCGATCTCCAAGGCAAAGAAAGTCGTGTTTTCATTGTCGTTGATTGCCGCGCTGTTCATTCCTCTGGAGTTTTTTTTCTGGTCGATTGGAGTGGAAACGATATCGCAACGACGCGATCCGTTTGTCGGTTTCTCTAAAACCTTGCCATTATTTGTTACAGAGAGGACTGACGGAGCAAATTTTTGGCGAACGGCTCCAGCGAAGTTAGCGTTCTTTAACGAGCAGCGTTTTCCTGATACCAAGCCCGGTGGTACCTATCGAGTGTTTTGCCTAGGTGGATCCACCACCTTTGGGAGGCCTTTTGATGACCGAACGTCCTACGTTAATTGGTTGCGGTTATCTTTGGCCGAATTGGACTCCGAGCATTCTTGGGAAGTGATTAACGCGGGTGGAATCAGTTACGCAAGTTATCGCCTTGTTAATCTGATGGAGCAATTGATCGAGAAAGAACCTGATCTTTTCGTGATTTACACGGGGCATAACGAATTTTTGGAGAAACGGACGTACGGAGACCTCATGACCGCCTCGTCACCCTCCTCTGCCTGGGCTCGACCGCTTTTCGATAGCCGGGTGTTTGGTGTGCTGGATGATTGGCTGAATCCGGCAGTGGGTTCATTCGGGAAACATTCAGCTGGGATTTCTGATCAGGTGGCGCTCGAGGTGGATACGATTCTTGATCACTCAGTTGGTCCCGATGCGTACTCCCTAGAGAGTATTCAGGTCACCCAAACTATCGAGCATTTTGAGTACAACCTCAATCGAATGATTGAACTTGCCAAGTCTGTTGACGCACGAATTCTTTTCGTGAAGCCAGCCTCCAACCTCAAGGATTTTTCACCTTTCAAAAGTGAGCACGTTAAGTCCCTGGACTCGGAGCAGCAGAATCAATGGTTGTCACATTATTTAGATGCCGAGAAATTTTTGGCGGAAGGCAGCGTCGATTTGTGCTTGCAAAGTCTAAGGAAGGCTGGCGAGATCGATGCATCGCGTGCCGATTGGTACTTCTTGATGGGGCAGTTATTGCACGCCAAGAAGCAATACGCTGAGGCCAACGACGTCTTGCAGCGAGCAATTGATCTTGATGTCTGTTCGCTCAGGGCGACGGCTTCGATTCAGGCGGTCGTTGAGCGCGTTGCCATTGAACATGGTGTACCGCTAGTTGATTTGCCGTCAATTTTGGAAGCGGAATGTATTGCTCGGAACGGGCATCCCAATTACGGGGGTGAGTACTTTCTGGATCACGTTCATCCCTCGGTTGCGACCCACCGAAAAATTACGTCGGCGATTCTGGAGGTCATGCAGCTGTCAGATTGGATTGAGTCGAATCAGGAACATGTTTTAACAGTCCTCGAAAAGGTTGGTGTTGCGATCGATGCGAGCGTTGATGTCGAGGTTCAAGCTTCTGCGTTAACAAATCTCGCGCAGGTACTCAGTTGGGCCGGCAAGCAAGACGAGGCTGCACCGCTTGCAGTCAAGGCCTTGCAATTGCGGGAATCGGTGGAGTCGGGAGATGATCCTGAGTCATTGTTTTACGCTGGGGCTCAGTATGCGATCGATGGTCGCGATCAAGATGCAGTTGATTGTTTCGAGCGATTGCTCAAGATGAATCCGGACCACCACGCAGCGCAATGGAGGCTCGCTTCCCTGCTTTATGATGACGAGCAATTTGACCGGGCCGCAACGCATTTTCGGATTGCAACGCAGCTTGATTCAGAGGATTTGAATTCGCTGAGAATGCTCGGGTTCGCTCTGGTGCGGGCGGAGCGATGGCCAGAAGCTTTGCCTGTGTTAAAAGAGGTGTTAGCTGTCTCGCCTGATGACAAATTTGTTGCGGAGCAGATACGGAAGGCGAAAATTTCCGTTTCGCGGTCCAACCCTTGATCGGTCCGTCTTGTTTGTACGTTGCTTCTTGGGGATTTGGACAAGTGAAAGCCCCTGTGTCCCCTGTGATCTGTTTCCTGTGATCTGTTTCCGTGACTTGGTCATGTAAACTGTACGTCATTGAGTGTGTTTTTCCGTTGTCCGAGATCGCCCAGATCTCCACATCGGGGTGTCTGCCTGAATTGGGTTAAGGAGAAAGCTGGAGATGAAAATCCGAGATGTGCGATTGTTGCCACTGCGGGGTGCGACTCCTGACGGTGGTTGGGATGAACGCCTACTGAAAGAGGAAACCAATCTCCACACGCTCATTGAGGTGATGACTGATGATGGAGTTGTTGGAATGGGGAGTGTGTTCACCTCCGCTGCGCTCGTTCAAGGGGCGATAGAAGTTCTTCAGCCTTTCCTGATCGGCGCGTCTGCAATTGATCCGTCGGCAACCACCGAGCGTTTGCATCAGCAGACGTTCTGGCAAGGCCGAGGGGGTGCGTTGACTCATGCGATTTCTGGGATCGACATCGCGTTGTGGGACATTCTTGGGAAAGTAACCGGGCAACCCATCAGCCGATTGCTCGGTGGGCGTTATCGTGAATCGATCAAGCCCTACGCATCCCTTCTGATGGATGAATCGGGGCAGATGGAGAGGTCTATGGAAGCAGGAATCCAGCGAGGCTTTCGCGCCTTCAAGATTGGCTGGGGACCGTTTGGACGTCAGGATAAAAAAACGGATGAAGCTCTCGTTCGATCGGCGCGTCAAACCATTGGTGACGAAATAGAGTTGATGGTGGACGCCGGTGGTTCTGACGCCTTTTGGCCGCATGGGTACAAGTGGGCTCTGAGTACGGCGCAAATGCTTGCAGATTATGACGTAGCGTGGTTTGAGGAGCCGTTGCGACCGGATGACATGGAGGGTTACAAGCGATTGACCCAAGCTGCACCGTTGCCAATCGCCGGCGGTGAGGTGCTGACGCGTCGTCAAGCCTTCATTCCGTGGCTTGAGCAGCAAGCGATTGACTATGTGCAACCAGATGTGACAAAAGTTGGTGGGCTGAGTGAGGAGCGTCGAATTGCCGATTTGGCAGATGACCATTCTGTACTTTTTGTGCCGCATGGCTGGAACACTGCAGTTGGTCTCGCCGCTGATTTGCAGTTGGTTGCGGCGGCGAGAAATGCGAGGTGGGTCGAGTACTTAACACCATCTCGCTATATCGATGATCTGTTGCTGGATCCGATTCAGATGTCGCCCGATGGATCCTTGCCGATTCCGGATGGACCCGGGCTGGGAATGAAATGGAATCCCGAGGGGATCGAGAAGTACACCGGTGGATTGAAGATGACGGCGTCGGCCTGATGCTTCCAGGGCGATCTTCGGTGCTTGTCGCTTTCTGGCTTTATCGTTTCATCTCGACTTTGAAACGGTTTTCGCCGGGTTCGTTGCAAAAGTCGGGTAGGTTCAATCAATGGATGCGGAAATGGGTCCGGTTTGAATCAAGCGGGCTTAGTTCACAATGAAAGGTTACATCGGAACGTAACGAAGGTTCATCCATCGGGTTCGTTTCGCAATTCCTCGCGAGTCTTGGTGGATAATTTTAGATTGGTCGATGCGTAGGGACGGCCTGCTCGGTGTCCGATCGATTGCTTGGATTATTCATCGGCTAGTCACGACGAATCTGAGTGAATGCCTTGACTTGTGCCTTGATAGCGATTTCGGTTGGTAGTCGTTCCATTGAACTTGCCCCGTAAAACCCATCGACACCGGGAAGTTGGGAGAGAATATGCTGGGCGTCTTCGGGCACTGCGATGGGTCCTCCATGGCAAAGAACAATGACATCATCACGAACTGATCTGGCCTCATCAGCAATTTCTTGAATCACCGGGATGCAGTCATCAAGCGTAAGTGATGTTTTAGCTCCGATAAGCCCATTGGTCGTTAAGCCCATGTGCGCCACGATGATATCAGCACCAGCCTGTGTCAGTTTTCGAGATTGTTCACCGTCGAATGCGTAGGGCGTTGTCAGCAGATCCATTTCATGTGCAGCTGCGATGCATTCGACCTCGAGGTCAAAGCCCATTCCTGTTTCTTCGAGGTTAGCCCGAAAGGTTCCATCAATGAGCCCGACGGTGGGGAAGTTCTGGACTCCCGCGAATCCGAGATCCTTTAATTCACGTAGAAGGTGGTCCCGAATCATGAAGGGATCTGTCCCGCAGATACCCGCCAGCACGGGCGTACATTGCACCGCGGTGATTACTTCCCGTCCCATTTCCTTAACGATCTCGTTGGCGTTTCCATAGGGCATCAATCCGGAGAGCGAACCACGCCCGGCCATGCGGAATTTGCCGGAGTTGTAGATGACGATCAAATCAATTCCTCCCGCCTCTTCGCATTTTGCGCTAATGCCTGTTCCGGCGCCACCTCCAATAATTGGAAGCCCTTGCGCGATCTTTTCGCGGAAACGTCTGAGGATTGTGGTACGGGATTCAGTCATGGTCTCTTTTCTGCGTTTTGATATCGAGCCAAGAATTAGCAAGTCAACATTTGTCTACCGTATCGACCGCCCCAAAAATCTGGCGACTTTATATTGGATACTGGCGAGAGGTTAGCCTTGGGAAATTGTCTGGCAATCCTTGCCGTGCTGAGTTGCGGGACAGGTACTGTTCTGCTTAGGGAGAATTCTTGGAAGGTTAGGACTGGTTCGGATTAATCCTTATTGACGTGGCTGTCACCACTTTTGGCTTGCGTGTTGACAGCCATTAACTGGCGAAATTCATCCAAGGCAACCCTTGCGAAAGACGTGTCATTAATGTGCGCCGCAACGCGACGTATCCTGCGATTGCTGCTGGTCTTTAGTTTTGACTCGAGTGTCTCAAAGCAGGCATCATTTGCTGTAGGATCATGAAAAGGTTGCCCCTCGGAATCGAGGGAAGAGACTCCCTGTTCGGGAATCAGCAATGTCCAGGAAGAATTGCCACGGTTCAATTTTTCGGCGATCCAATTCGCGATCGATTCATTTTCGTCGGCTGACGTTCGCATTAGCGTCACCTCGGCATTATGAACATGCAAGATGCGATTCTGATGACATGCAGGGACTGAACTTAATGAACCAAAGTTCACCATGTCGATAGCGCCGAGGCTGATTACCAGGGGGACGCTCTTTTCAATGAGTGCGTCAAAGCGATCTGGTCCTGCGGGGAATACCCCGCCGACAACCTGATCAGCCACCTCGGTTGTGGTCAGGTCAAGAACGCCCGAGATCAGGTCAGATCGGACGAGCTGTTCCATCGCTCGCCCGCCTGTTCCGGTAGCATGAAAGACGAGACATTCATAGCCATCGCTTTCAAGTGCCTCTCTTATTTGCGTGACGCAAGGTGTGGTGACACCAAACATTGTCATGCCGAGTGCAGGCTTGGTGGATTCAATTGGCTGTTGATGTTGAACCATGCCAACGATCGCGTGAGCAGCATTTGCGAATACTTTTCTGGAAACAGCATTCAGGCCTGCGACGTCAACCACCGAGTACATCATGGTGATGTCGGAACAATCGAGATAGGGTGCCGTGTTTCCACTGGCAACGGTTGATAACATGATTTTGGGTAATCCGATTGGCAATGATCGGAGCGCCGTGGTGATCAGCGAAGTCCCGCCACTACCACCAATGCCAATCACTCCAGCCACCCGACCGGCTGAATTTTCCGCTATCAGGAAGTCCCGAAGTGCATCACCCATCGCTCGAATCGCGTCACCGCGATGCTCACTGCTGGGTAGGGATGCACCCCCGAGCACTTGCTCACGCGAAATATCAGCGAGGCCCTTTGGGTTGTCCAGTGTCCCAACATCAACGACTTGAACCGAAAAACCACAAGCTCGAATCGCACCCGCCAACCACGATAATTCGGGGCCCTTGGTGTCAAGTGTCCCGATCGCGTAAATCGACTTCGCCATGATCAATCATCAAAATGTTCGTTGTGGAATTGGACCAGATGACAGTGAGAACGTCCCGTCTGGCTCTTACTGCTGAGATGATTCAATTCACATCAGTGAAAGATTGTGTTTTGTTCGAGACGTTTTTACTTTTAGCCGATGAGGCTTTGATGAAAATGCATTTCCTGAATCTGCCTGTGAATCCGACCAGGAGATTTTTAGCTGGATCCATTTGCTTGCCACGCTGGTTATTTGGATTGAAGCTTGTTCAACGCTTCTGCCATGGCTTGGCCAATCAGGTAATAGGTTTCTGCGTTGGTATTCCAGTGATACGCTTGTCCGGAGGGGCTTTGATCGGCGGATCGATAAAATGGTTTGGTCTCGACAAAGGCGACGTTGCCTTTGAATTCTTCCTGGTCAGCAACTGCCTTTTGCGCGGCCATCAACGAGACGGCTCGAGGGTGTTTTTCCTCATAGCCGCTCATTCCTGTTTCGGCGATCACAAACGGTAATGAAGGATGTTGAAGGTCACGACGAATATCATGGATAAAATGCGTCATGTTTTCCTGATAAGCATCATTGAACGATTGGTTGACACGATCGTTCCAGCCTTGGTGCCATCCGAACCCAATGAGTTCTAATTGCTTGCCCGACAATTCAGGGAAAAGTGTCTTGAAGTTCGCAAGTACTTTCTGCGTGTCACGGATGACCAATTGATAGTAGTCACCAGTCTGGCCGCCCACCGCTGAGGGTGGTCGGAAATCTTTAGCGAGGCTTTTGCCACCCCATGCAAGTTTGATCAACAAGACGGGCTCTTGGTACTGAGTGCCCATCACCGCACCAAAACCAAGTTCTGGGCCAATTCGATCCTCGTTAACACCGAAACCTGGACGTAATTTACCATGGCGATTCAAATAATGAATCCAAACGTCAGAACGTTCCTTCCATGATCCATCTGACGCCAGCCATTGGCCGATTTCAGCGTTACCCAAATCTTTCCTCGCTGCATGCTCAAGGCTTCCCTTGCCTTCGTTCCTCGCTGGATCCGCAGTGATAACTCCGTGACCCTCCATGTTAGATTGTCCCGCGAGGATAAACACCTTCACGGTATCTTCAGCTTTGGCCGCGTTGAGCGGTTGGAATACAAAAAGTGCACCAAGCACGATGTTGCCGAGCAAGCGTGTTGATGGTGATTTGAATGACTGCATGGTGGGTGGCATGACCTTGGTGATCGGGAAGAGATTGGTGATCGGGAAGAGATTGGTGAATCGCTCGCGGTAAACGCTCGTTGATTGAGTTCACCGGTTGTTGGAAATGGGCGCGATCGTCCAGACGCTTGACAGCGTTGATCCAGCAACGCTAAGTCTTTCTGTTTGATCTTGATGTAAGCAAAAGTAGTGAACCTCGAGGTGTTTTGCTGGATTCCCCGAGGCTGCAAAACCACCAACCCATGGAGCATTGCATGGGGGTATTGTCCGCAGATGAACCAGGATGCAATGCTGATAGCGGTCGGCGTTATTTTCCGTAGGTTCGACCATCCTTTGGATCACCACCACTCATCAGGTAGGCGAGAAGGTCGCGAACCTCGTCCGCGTTCAGTCCATCGATTAACCCCTTGGGCATTTGCGAAATTGGCGATGGCTTGATGGCTTCAACCTCATCTGAGTCCAGTGTTACCGGCTCGGCGTTCACATCCGCCGGATATACCACGATTTTGCCATCAGCAACGGACATTAAGCCTGTGATGGAGCGACCATCGGCTGTGAGTAAGACTGACGACTGGTATTGATCCGAAATGATTTTGTTTGGATCAATGATGTGTTCAATCACATAATTCACATCAAACTTATTTCGGATACTGGTTAGATCGGGGCCAACGTTACCGCCGAGTCCGTTAAAGCGATGACATTTTCCACAGCTTGCCGCGAAGTAAAGGCTGCGTCCGTTTTCAAAGTTTGCCTGCCGGAAATTGGTGTGACGGCGAGCCTCCTCAAGCTTCCATACCTGTCCCGGACCCTGCACTGGTTTGATCTCGAAGTTCGGTAGCGGGTTGAAATCCTCGCCAGTGATGCCTTGCAGTGCTTCGCGGTGCGTGTCTGTGCAATGCCCCAGTGCCTCCTCTCGGATGTTGCGTAAGAATCCCGGGAAGCTCGCACCGCCGGATCCTTTGGCCGCAGCGTTAAGGAATTCGAAATATGCCCTGCGTTCTTCCAGGTTCCAGCCATCTCGCATGTTTCGAAGCATCAGTGCGTAGCCGATTTCGCGGCTTGGCGGGTGGTTGTCGAGGATGCCTTGGACGGTTCTTCCGTAGCCTGCATTACGTGTCGCAAGTTCGGACCAATCTGGAATTTCTGGTTCACTTCGATGGGTAATCAGTTTGATCGCCGGAGCGATCACGCCGAGGTCGTTCAATGTGACGAGTGTTCGGATGGATTCGGTATTGATGTCTCCATCATCGCTCGGGAAAACCTGATGAACTTTTGCGATGAGCGTGTCTCGTTGGTCCGCATTCAGTTTGCCAAGACGCAGCATCGTCAGCGCGTGTGCGCGAAACCAACCTAGCAATTGTCCCCGCGTCAGTTTTTCCGGATTCAATGCGTTGATGCTGTCGAGAACTGCTTTTTGATGTTCAGGCTGACCGGCTCGTGCGATCGCGACTGCACCTGTGATTCTTATTTGCGGCGAGTCTGAACTGAGAACTTGCTTGGCCCAAGCTTCGGGAGGTTGTGACTCCAGAGCGACCCGGGCTGCGGACCTGAGGAAACGATCCTGGCTTCCGAGGTGACGAATCGCCAAGGCAACCGCATCGGTCAATTCGCTGCCCTCCACTTGGCGACCGTGGAAGGCCTCGAGCTGTTTTCTCGCCGCTCGAGCTTCAAGCTCGGAGTCTGCCAGCGTTGCTTTCGCCATGGGGCGAGTTGAGGCATCGCCTTCGTAGCGAATTCGATACAGGGCTGATTGCGCTCCTCGACCGCCAATGGTGAAATAGAAGTATCCATCATCACCAACAACCGCGTCGGTCACGGGCAACGGTGATCCCGTGGCGAATGGTTCGCTGACCCCTCGGTAACCTGCACCGTGTGGCTCCATGTGAATCGCGTAGATTGTTCCAAATGTCCAGTCCAATGCATAAACCGCACTCTGGTACTTTGCCGGGAACTTTGCACCGATCCCTGAGGCCACCCCGGTTGGAGACCCGGGGCCAATTTCAACCACCGGTGGAAGGCTGTCTTCGTAATAGGTCGGCCATTTACCCGTTCCGCTTCGCCATCCATAATCGCCACCGCTGACCACCTGACAAATTCGTGTCGGGCGATACCACGGTGATCCCATGTCCCATTCCATGTCGGCGTCGTAGGTGAACAGATCGCCGTGTTGGTTCAGGGTGATGTCATATTGATTTCGGAATCCAATGCAAACCAGGTCTTGCTCGAGTGTTTCCGGATTAAGTCGAGTGACCCAACCACCGGGGGCAAGTTTGCCTCGGGCGTGACCGTTGGCATCCCACATTCGAGGTAGCAAATGGTCTTCTTGCCAGTTGGTGACGGCGGAGGAGGAAAGTTGAGCCAGCGGTGCATGGTTACCACCGTCCATGTAAATCCCTTGGCCATCTTCGGTAAGAATCACCGCATGGTTGCCGTGCTCGCCGCCACCGGTTTGGCTGGGAACGACCGATGCCGTGTCCAGCTTTCCGTCCCCATCCGAATCGTGAACGCGATAGAGGTTGCCACCGTTCTTGTGGAACCAGAGTGAGTCAAATGCCCAAAGAAGACCTTGCGCACCACTGAGCTTTTCACTTCGACCGGGGATTGTGACTTCAAGCGGATCGATCTCAACGCTTGGTCCGTCTTCGGATTCAATCACTTTCAAGAGTACCGCACCTTTTCCCGCTTGGTCAGATGCGATCAGTCGTCCATCTCCCATTTTAGACAGTGCAACCCATGATCCGTGTTGGTTGCTGTCAACGGTATGCACGAGGTCGACGACAAATCCTGCCGGTAGCTGGATGTCTTCGACCGCGATAACGGAATTGCTTGATTTGGAGCCGGGGCGACCGGGGATGCCCCAAGGGCTGGACCCGATACGATTTAGCGTCTTCAGTTTGCCAGTCCAGGCAACGTTGGATCCGTCGGTTTGATTCCAATCAATGCTTGGTTTTTTAACGGAGGACTTCCAAGATTCATCGGAATTAACGATGGTCTGTTTGCCGTCACCATGATCGACGACAAGTTTGAAGATGAAGGCAGCGACACCGCCATCGTTTTGTGCTCTCACCGCAAACGTGTTGATGCCCGGTTTGAGCACCTTGGCGATATCGGCTCGAAACGGGGTTTCCCATTGAGTGCTGCTGTGTACTTCCTTACCGTTAATCCACAAGGTCATGCGATTGTCGCAAGTCGTGTAAATCAAGGCTGACTTGATCGGTGCGGTGATGGTTACCTCTTTTCGAAGATGCAGCACCTGGTTGTCGGAAGAACCCTTTGTATCCCAAATCCAACTTGGGATCGGCGACTTGGATACCCATTTAATGTCGTTGATCGACTTAATCTGCGAGAACGCGTTCGTTGCGGGAATCAGGAAAAGTGGAAGGCTGAGGAAGAGCAGCCACGAGTTCGCCGTTCGTTTAATCATTGAATCGTTTTGGTTCTTGATCTTGAGTCGATGGAATGGGTTATTTGTTTTACGAGCAGTTCTTTCGGGTGTTCCTCGTGAACAAGGTTCCACCGGATTTGCTCGGCTCAGTGGTCGTCCAGCGGTTCGAGGGTTCGAGCTGGTAGACGTTAGAGGGAAGTGGTGATCGTTGCATCTGTCGACACCGCATTTACGGTCTCGCGAGTGTTTTAGAAACCGGGGGGTAATTGACACGATAACCCAATGGCCGCAGTGCGTGTGGACTCTTGGGAAAAACGATCGGGAAAGTTTTATCAGATCACCTAGGCTGTGAGGCGTTCCCTGAGGGAATCATATGCAGTGATTGAAGCAAAATCCGAGTTGAACGGTGATTCTTGAAAGCAAATTCGGCAGTTGGCCAGATCAATGTCGGCAATTGGGACGTATTTCGCTTAAACTGTCCCCTAAGAGCACTGCCCGCCATATCGCGTTTTCTTCCCCTTGCCCACCTCAGAAAATGCAGACACCGAAAATTTTAACTCTGTCGATATTGATTCAGGTTTTCGTACCTGGCTGGATGTTTGGTTTGCAGGTTTGGGCCGTGGAGCCCAATAAGCAAGTCAAGGAACCGTTGACATTTGAAAGGCACGTTCGACCGATTCTTAAAGCCCATTGCTTCCACTGTCATGGGGAGGCGGGTGTGGTTGAAGGTGGCTTGGATGTTCGGTTGAGACGTTGGTTAGTTGAAGGTGGCGAATCGGGCGAAGCGATTGTTGCCGGCAAACCGACGGAATCTTTGCTTTTAGAGCGTATCAAATCAGGGGAAATGCCTCCGGGCGAAACTGCGGTGTCGCCGGACGAAATCGCGATGATCAATTCTTGGTTGCAAGCCGGCGCTGAAACGGCCAGGCCTGAACCGGAGACCCTGGATGGGGGTGATTACATTACCGAGGAAGAACGTCGCTATTGGGCGTTTCAGACCATTCGTCGTCCCGTTGTGCCATCGCTGGATGCAACCAGATCGGTATCGGGCCGTTCGTTTGAGGTCGAGACGCCGATCGATTCATTTTTATTAGCAGAGCTTGTGAAGAATGAATTAGGTTTTTCGAAGAAAGCAAGTCGCAGCACCTTGGTGAGGCGTTTGACTTTTGATCTTTGGGGGCTGCCACCATCGCGGGAAATGGTCGAGCAATTTGTAAGTGATCAACATCCCCATGCGGTCGATAGATTGATCGATCGTCTGCTTGCTGCTCCGGAATATGGAGAGCGTTGGGGTCGACATTGGTTGGACGTGGCCGGGTATGCCGATTCAGATGGATACACCAGTCGAGATGTCGAGCGTGAATTCGCCTATTTTTATCGTGACTATGTGATTGACAGTTTGAACGCTGACAAGCCGATGGACCAGTTTCTCTGGGAGCAGTTGGCTGGCGATGAGATGACCAGTGATCATCAGGCTGGATCCGACTTGACTGAGCAGCGCATCGCCCAGTTGGCTGCGACAGGATTCCTTCGTATGGCCCCTGATGGAACTTCCTCAGGGGGAGTCGATCGGGCTGAGGCGGCGAACCAAAACATTGCAGACACAGTGCAAATTGTGAGTTCCACATTTCTCGGTTTGACGGTTGGTTGCGCGCGATGTCACGATCATCGATACGATCCGATCAGCCAAGCAGATTACTATCGGATGCGAGCGATTTTTGAACCCTCTCTCGATTGGAAGAATTGGAAAACACCCACGCAGCGAAGAATCTCTTTGTACACCCAGGCGAATCGCGATGAGCGTGCGACGATTGAGAAGGAGGCAAAGCAGGCTGAAGCGGATCGCTCCGAAAAGCAGCAGGCGCACATCGAACGAACCCTTTATGAGGAATTGCTTGTGGTGCCTGACGATCTCAGAGATTCCTTAAGGAAGGCTTATCATACTGAAAAGAAAGTTAGGACACCCGAGCAGGTCGCTTTGCTGGAGGAGTACCCGAGTGTCGGTAATATTACCAACGGTTCCCTCTATCTCTACGCGCAGCAACGAGCCAGAAGAGCGGGCGACATTGAAAGAATCGCAAAAGAAAAAGAGAAACGCTATCTCGATCAATTGGTAAAGGGCCAAATTGCTGCTCTGCCCGAAAGCGATCAGAAGATTTTCCATGACCTAGTTTCCATCGAGAAGGAAAGTTGGACTGACCAACAGAAGCAAGTTGCGGAGCAATATCCGAATGTACTCGTCCAGCCCGATCAATTAGAAAAGCTTGCCCCAGAGGCATTCGCGGAGTTGCAGGAGTACAAGGAAGCAGCCAAGGTTTGTCGGGAGACCGATGCGAAAACACTTTTGGCGAAATTGCAGGATGGGATCAATGCGATTCGTGCCAAGGCACCCAAGGAACGCTTTGTTCGCGTGTTGCAGGAGCCAGAAAATCATCAACCGGTAACACATCTCTTTATCCGGGGGGATCATCAGCAACCGAGCGATCCAATGCTGCCATCGGAATTAACGGTGCTGAAACCCGAGGATCGTTTTCAAATCCCTGAAAACGATCCCAGCTTGCCGTCCTCAGGCAGGCGTTTGGCTTATGCCAAAAATTTGACCAATGCGGAGCACCCGTTGGTTGCTCGCGTTTTGGTGAATCGATTATGGATGCATCACTTCGGTCGGGGTATTGTCTCCACACCCGGTGATTTTGGTTCTTTGGGAGCAAAGCCCTCGCATCCTGAGTTGCTGGATTGGCTGGCGAGTGAACTGCTTTCATCTGGCTGGTCAATGAAACGTCTTCATCGACTCATCGTCTCATCTCATGCCTACCAGCAAGATTCATTGAGAGACGAAGTGGCAGATGGTATTGACCCTGATAACCTTTTGTACTCGCGAATGTCCGTGCGTCGCCTGGAGTCAGAGGCTTTTCGCGATGCAATGTTGGCCGCGAGCGGTGAGTTGGTTCAAGAGTTGCATGGTCCCCCCGTTCCGGTCAAGGAAGATGTGGTGGGGCAGATTGTCATCGGTAAAGAAATGCTCGATGGTGAACGCAAGCCAACAGGGACCCCTGAGAATTATAAAGGAGCGTTGCGCCGCAGTCTCTACATTCAGGTTCGCCGAAGTCGCCCATTGGCGGTTTTGGAAACCTTTGATGTGGCAACGGTCGCGCCCAACTGTGAACTGCGAAATGCCTCCAATGTCGCAACGCAATCCCTCATGATGATGAACAGTCAATTTGTTTTGGATCGTGCTGGATACCTTGCGAAACGCATCATTGAGAAAAATACCAATCAGGAAAATTGGATCCGAGAGGCTTGGGGGCAGTGTTTTTCGGAACCGATTGATGATGTGACCGACCGAACACTGCTGCAGTTTTTAAAGGAGCAGACGGAGCGGTTTGCACAGATGGACGAGAAGCGTTCTGCGGCTGACAATTCGTTGCTGGCGTTGTCTTCAGCGTGTCAGGCGATGCTGAGTTCGAACGCATTTTTGTATGTTGATTAATGAGCGTTTGCGAGAATTGATGAGTGTTTGTGAGAATTGATGAGTGTTTGTGAGAGGTGGGCGATCTGGCATTGAACGGATCGACTTGCGTTGATTCATTCAATGATGGCTGCATGACTTGTTTCGCGGATGATCAAGTGGTCGACAGTTGATCTCCAGAGTAAAGGATCTTCGTCGATGGTTGTTACAGCGAGGGGGTCAGATTGGTTTGATGAGGGGCCTCGGCTTCGAGCATCTCATCGTGGCGGTGACTTCTGAAGGTTTAGCGAAGCGTTTGCAAACTCGAGGGCAAGGGACGATAGGCGATGTTCAAGCGAGCAATCTTTTCAAACAACAACGTATCTGCGGACGGCGGTTTTGCAGAAGCGACACGGCGAGACTTAACCGTTTCGAGCCGACGGCATTTCCTTGCCAAATCAGTCATCGGTGCTGGGCCACTTGCGATGGCTTGCATGATGGCGAGGGAGTCCAATGGCGAGGTGAAGAAGCCTCAACTTGGCAAGCAGAATTTTGACTTGGCCGCCAAGCCGACTCATCATCCCGCACGAGCCAAGGCGATGATCTCCATGTTCATGCAGGGTGGTCCGAGTCAAGTCGACATGCTGGATCCCAAGCCGATTCTCAATGAATTGCACATGCAGAAGTTTCCCGGCAAGATCAAATATGACAACGCCGCTCAGGCCAGTTCGAAGGTATTTGGCTCTCCGTGGAAGTTTCAAAAGTATGGCGAACATGGAACGGATGTCTCTGAATTATTGCCGCATTTTTCAGAGATTGTTGATGACGCGTTGGTGATTCGCTCGATGCACACGGGCGTCAATAATCACGGTCAGTCCATTCATGCAATGAACAACGGACGACCAACGCAGGGGCGTCCAGCGTTGGGAAGTTGGCTGGCGTATGCTCTTGGCACTGAAAGTGACAGCCTGCCGGCCTATATCGCTATGACTGATCCGGGTGGACTGCCGGTGGAGGGTGTTTTGAATTGGTCAAATGGTTGGCTGCCCTCGCTTTATCAAGGGACCGTGATTCGGCCGGTGGAGCCTCGGATTTTGAACTTGCAGCCGCCGCCGAAAATGAAGGGGGAAGTTCAACGTCATTACCTTGATTTGTTGAGTCAACTAAATCGGCAACATGCGGAATCAAGGCCTGGTGAACACGAGTTGCGTGCTCGGATTTCAAATTTCGAACTCGCTGAAAAGATGCAGTTCTCTGCGGAGGAAGCCACCGATTTGACCCGAGAATCAAAGGCCACGCGAATCATGTACGGTTTGGACGATGAGGCAACTCGCGAATTTGGTGAACGTTGCCTCATTGCTCGTCGGCTAGTTGAGCGTGGAGTGCGTTTTGTACAGGTTTTCACCAAAAATCAGTACTGGGATCATCATGGTGGCATTGTGAAGTCTTTGCCAAGCTCGTGCAAGAAAATTGATAAGCCCGCCGCCGCTTTGGTACGAGACTTGAAACAGCGTGGCTTGCTCGACACCACCGTGGTGCATTGGGGTGGTGAAATGGGGCGCCTGCCTGTGATTCAGAATGAAGCCAATATTGGGCGGGATCACAACACCTATGGTTTCACTCAGTGGGTTGCCGGTGGCGGTTTTCGTTCGGGTATGCATGGTGCAACTGACGAGTTCGGCCATCATGCGATTGAGGGAATCGTCAATCATTACGATTATCATGCGACCCTGCTTCATTTGTTCGGACTCGAACCAAGCCGCTTGACCTATGAGCAGAACGCCCGAGAGCAGTCCTTGCTCGATGGGCAACCGGGGGAAGTGATTCAGGAACTGTTGGCGTAAAAGCATGCCCGGTTTTGTCGGATACCGCAGCTTCATTCTTTTGATGGTCCAAGGTAGTTGTGTGTACCGACCTTGGGTGGCTCGACTTGACTGGCTCGACTTGACCGGCCCGCGATGGAAAAGTTTCGGTGATTAAGTTGACGTGGGAATCACTCTTTTCACGCAGAATGCCATGAAGCGGACATCAGTGATGGTTGACGGATTGGTTGGTGCCGGACGCAAGCTATCAGGCTTGGTTTTCACTCATGCCTCAACGCTTCAATGGGGTTCATGTGCGCGGCGCGGCGAGCGGGGTAGACGCCGAAGATAAGGCCGACACCAAGCGAAATGACGATGGAAAGTATGATCGACCAAATCGCAATCCTTGGTTCGATCGTGTGTGTGATCGGTGGCAGTAAGTCTGGATTGAGTGAGCTGATAACGGTACGGGCCGTTCGGAAGATTGGTCCGCACATCATGCCAAAGGCGACGCCGAGTAATCCCCCGCCGCCGGTCAGCACTAGCGTTTCGGTGATGAATTGCTGAATGATGTCGTCCCTTTTGGCTCCCAACGCGCGTCGGATTCCGATTTCCCGAGTGCGTTCGGTGACAGTGGCCAGCATGATGTTCATGATTCCGATACCACCGACCAGCAGCGAGATTCCGGCGATGACGACCAGCAGCATGTTGAACATTGCTCGGGTACGCTCGGCTTGGCGGAGTAGTTCTTTGGGGATTACCACTGCATAATCTTCTTCCGGGTGATAGCGGCGTAAGAGTCGTTCCACAATCGCCGCGGTTTCATCCACCTCTTGCATGGTGGGGACGGTAAGGGTGATCTGGGTCAGTTGGACAATCTCGCCGACGAAATCAAACCCTCGTCCTTCGCCCACTCGTGTCATGATTTGATCACCGACACGATGATGGAAAGTTTCGATTGGAATGTAGGCGTCGAAGGCGTAATCTCTTGCAGCCAGGCTGCCACCGATGGCTGCGGATGCCGCGCGGGCTTTGGTTTGACCAATGACCGTGTAGACGTCACTTTCGACTCCAATCTTTTTACCGATTGGATTTTCGGTCGGGAAGAGTCGTTTTGCTGTTTGGTCTGCCAGCACGATCACATTGCCGCGTCCATCCTGCTCACTCAGCCAACGTCCACGAGCGACTTGGAGTCCGTTGAGTTCTTTGTAATCAATCGTGCTGCCAACCAGATTAACCTTCGCGGTACGCCCGGCAACAAGGCATTCACGCGAAACTTCGCGGATGGGAACTGCACGAGTGATGGAAGGAATGTTTGAAAGCATTCGACGGTAATCATCGCGAAGTATGCCATAGCTTTTGACGCGTTCGGATTGATTATCGGACGACTGAGGTTCAACGCTTCGAATGATGATGTTCGTCGCGCCGAGTTCCATGATCTGCTGCTGTGCCTTATAGCTGACACCCTCGCCGATAGCGACGAGCCAGATCACGGTGGTGGTTCCGATAAAGATACCGGTCGCAGCAAGAGCGGAACGCATTTTTTGCAGCATGAGGCTTTTGACACCAAGCCGCAGTGATTGCAGCCAAGTTGGGCTCATGCTGATTTTTCTCCGTCGGTGGCCGCACCGCTTTCCCCGGGTTCACCTTCCTCGGCCGACGAATCCTTCGTCGGCATTGGTTTCATTGCCTCAATTTGCGCTGCTTCAATGAAGGCGGTCGGGTCAAGAACGACCTTTTCCCCGTCCTGAAGACCTGACTTTACAATTGTGAACTCATCGTTTGTATCACCAACTTGTATCGGTCGTTTACTCACCCCTTTTGCGTCGCTGACCCAGCAAACGTAACCACTGCTGGTTTCAACGATTGCTGCAACGGGAATTTTTAGGACATCTTTGTACTCGGCCAAAACGATATCAACCACGGCGCTCATTCCTGGTTTGAGACCTTCTTGGTTGGGCAGTTGAATGACGGTGTCGTACTTGACCATGTTGCCAGTCCACCATCCAGCCGGACGTGTGACCTCTGCGATGTCAGAAACTTCACCGATGAGGTTGCTGTCCTGAAGCTGAATCTCTGCACGCATTCCTTGTTTCAAGCGTCCCACCTTGGATTCATGGACCCCGACCTTCACCTGCATGGTTCCCAGGTCAGGGATCATTAAAAGGGTCTGTTGTTCTCGAACGACTGCGCCCTCCTCGATGTCCGGAGTCTCTTTCCATTCAGCGGCGGACGGGAAGATCACCATCCCTTCAGACTTGGCTCGAATGATACAGTTTTCGAGCTGCTGGTTATCACGTTCCAGACGATCTTTCTCTAGTTTCAGCGAAGCATCCTCGGCGGCGAGTCTTGCTTTGGCTGCCTCCAGGGCGCTTTTCAATTCTTGCAATTTCTTTGTGCGTTTATACCTTTGAAGTGTTGCGAGTTGTTGGTTTTTCAGAGCAAGGTCTTTTCTAGCGGAATCGACTGCAAATTGCTGGCCTTCCAGTTGTAGCAATCGAAACATACCCTTCGATGCCAAACGCTCAGCAGACTCAAAGGAGAGTTGTGTTTTTTTTACCTGCTCTTCTGCGTCGAAAATCTGCTTTTCAATCGTATTGCGTTCTTCGATGTAGGTTCCGTTTAGGTACTCATCAACGGTCGTTTGCGCGACATCGACTTCGCTCTTCGCTATGATTTGGTTGGCGACCGCTCTTTCGTAGTTGATTTTCTGTTGCGTGATATTGTCTTCAATCAGGGATGTATCAAGACGCACCAATTCGTCTTCAGGCTTCACGAAGGTTCCCGTTTCAATAACCCAGAGAACGGTGCTGCCACCTTTCACCATGCACTTGATCTCTTCGTTATTTGAACTCTCCAGCATTCCATTCTCGGTGACGGTCACGCTGAGGCGGCCACGCTGGATGGTGTGCGTCATGAAGGTGTTTTGCGGCTCGGTCGTCCATCCAGAGCCTAGGATTAAAGATAGACCGGTACCTGTAATGGCCAGAGCGATCAGGATCAGCAGGGGCTTGATTGACATGTTCGTTGGGGAGGGCGGGGTGGCTTCGAGCGGGGTGTGGAGGTTCGTGAATATCTAAGGAGCGGGGCTTGAGATTTTCAGGGGTGCTTTCAGGAAGGTATTTCAAAGGCATCCTGAGGGATCGGTCCTTCGGAGATCGTTTTTTATGATCCCACTTTAGTGTAATCGCGTTGACTGAAGAGGTTAAGTTCCAGATTGACAACGCGGCGACGTATCTCGCCTGTCACGAGTTGCTTCTCTCTCAGCTGCTTTTGTCTCCGACGCATGTCTCTCCGTTGCATCGCTCTCGGGCCTCACATTGAGTACCCGGGCATTCAGCATGAAGACAGCCCGACAGATGATACATCCGCCCGGGGCGTTTAAACTGCCTTGAAAAAGTTAAGAACGATGCAGAATGTGTTGCGGCGATGGCGGATCAGGAGGCTGAGAGCGAGGGTCATTTGCCTACAGGATTCATACTAGGCGTGGGTTGAGAGGCGGAAACTCGATGGAATCCTCGCCGGCATATCGTTTTATTGCATCACAGAGCATGCGATTTCGGTGTAAACTGGTCTCAGGTAGCTGAATCTGGGTAACACCCACCACCCACCACCCCGACGAACTGATGTTGGAGATCTGAGTCAGTTCAAAGGGTTTTCAAACCGTGACTGTTCGGAGTCGTTCGTGATGCGATTGATTACTGTCTTCGTTTTTCTTCTTGCAACACAGTTGAGTTGGGTACACGCAGAGGATCCCGTTTTTTCGGGCCCGCAGGTCGGTGAGGAATTACCATCGCTTCCCTGTCAGCTCCTTACCGGCAAAATGGAAGGCGATACCGTCGACCTTGTAAAATCATTTGAAGGTGCTCCCAGCTTAATTTTATTTGTCCACGAGTTGACGCGTCCGGGATTTGCGTTGATGCGAACGGTGGGCAATTATGCATCGGGTCGTTCGATATCCGAATCGACAGAAGTGGGTGATCCAGCAGAGAAAAAATCGACAGGTTCCGACGAGCAGAAGATGAAGGTTGGCGTCGTTTTTTTGACAGCGGATCTGACAAAGACGGTCGATTGGTCTCGCAATGTGCGTCGACTTTTTAGCGATCAGGTTACCTACGCTGTTTCACCAGATGGGATCGAAGGACCGGGCGCCTTCGGGCTTAACCGACACGTGACCCTGACAGTGCTCGTTGCGAATCGTGGCAAGGTCACGCACAACGTCGCCTTGATTCAACCACAATTGCAGGCCGACGGGCTCGGTATTCTGAAAGCGATTGTGGCGGCGACCGGAGGTGGAGAGGTGCCCACGGTGGAAAGCTTGATGGGAGCAGACCCTCGTATGAATCGTTCCGCCGCAAGGGGGGCTGATACTTCCAGCGGTCAGCCTTCGGATCGCAGGAATCGTGAAGAAGCGATGCGACGACCAGATCAGGCGGCTAAAAATCAAAGCGGACGGCCACAAACGGATGTTCAGTTGACCGCGTTACTGCGTCGTATGATCTCAAAGTCTGCGAATGAGACTCAGGTGTTGGAAATGGCGGCGGAGATCGAGGCTTATGTTGGAAAGAACAACGCTGCACGAAAGGATCTCACGCGGATTGTGAACAACATCATTGACGCTGGTCGGTTGAAGAATTACGGCACTCCCAAGGCACAATCCATTCTTTCCAAGTGGAAAGAGAGTTATCGTGCGGAGGCCTCAAAAGGGCCGGCACGAGTGGAGGACTGACTTGTTGGTCAAGACTGCAATACGTCGGTTTTTTTTCCATGCTCCATTACTTCATTTCGGTGTGTTGTGCTGCTGGATGGTGAGTGTCTCAAACGTTGGCTATGCCTCCACGTTTGAGACAACGATCACACCGGTTCTCACGAAAGCTGGATGCAATCGCGGTTCATGCCATGGTGCTGCATCGGGCCGTGGCGGATTCCATTTGTCTCTCTACGGCAGTGATCCGCGGGCGGACTATCGTGAAATTTCGCAGCAGCTTGGTGGGCGACGAATTCAACTAGCGGTTCCAAGCCGAAGTTTATTGCTGTTAAAGGCAACCGAGACTGTGGAGCATGGGGGTGGGCAGCGTTTACTTGCCCAGGGTGAGGGAGCCAAGCGAATCGAGACTTGGATTCAGCGTGGGGCGCACTGGGTGGAGCCTCGTCAGAATTTACTCGACGAGCAATCCTCTGACTCCAGCGAGACAGTTCAGGGGGAACTGACAGTCGGTTTGGACAACAAAACGAGCGTTGCAAAAGAAATCCGCCTGCTTGATTTGAAGGTTGATCCGAGTCAGGTGGTGGTGAATCAGGTGGGCGAATCCATTTCCCTGCGATCCGTTGCCCGTTTTACTGATGGGCATTCCGAGGATGTGACGCGTTGGACGGTATTCACGCCAGAGGATGCATCTGCGGTGGTTGTTGATCCGGAAACAGCGACCGTGATGGTCCAACGTAACGGGCGGCATGTCATCATTGCTCGATATCTTAGCCGTGTTGTGCCGATTGAGATCCTGGTGCCAAATGAGACTCCAGAGAAAGTTGACGCTTCCTTTGAGGAGCAATGGGCATCGACAGCTCCCGTTAACCTCGTGGACCAGTACGTTGGCGAGCGGTTGCAAACGCTTCGGATTCCGGTTTCTCCGAGATGCGATGATTTGACTTTTCTTCGCCGATCGAGTCTTGATTTGGTCGGTCGTCTTCCGACTTCGCAATCAATTGAGGAGTTTTTGAATTGGGACCAAGCGACTCGTCGGTCGGAATGGATTGACTCGCTGTTGGATTCGGATGCATTCAATGACTATTGGGCCCTGCAGTTCGCAAAACTATTTAGAATTAGAAAATTAGCCAATGGTGACTTAGCGCTGAAGACTTACCACGATTGGCTTCGAGAGCAGCTTGAGAAGCGAGTCGGCTATGACAAAGTGACCATGCATTTGCTAACCGCGCGGGGGAACGTGGAACGCGTTGGACCTGCCAATTTTTTGCGAACAGCTGACGGAGCTCGCGAACGTGCTGAATTGGTAAGTGAGGTGTTCATGGGCAGTCGTTTGCGATGTGCGAATTGCCATGACCATCCACTGGATCGTTGGACGCAAGATGATTACCACGGTTTGGCGGCAATTTTTGCAACAGTTCGGGTGGGGCAGGAGGTGTCAGAGGATCCCACGGGAAAAGTTGTCCACCCCAAGACTGGGCGGAATGCCGTTCCAAAATTACCGGGTCAGGATCTGATAGGCCATGAGCTTGCAATCCACCAGACAGCAGCTGCCGTAGACAGGGCTGCCCCGGTCGTCAGAGAAATGAGTACCTTGGCTGGTGATGACCGTGTGGCCGACCATGTTGAAGGCAGAAGCTTCGATGAGGATGTTGAAAGAACACTTCCTGAGCAGTTTGCGACATGGTTAGTGGATCCATCGCACCCGTTTTTCTCCAGGGCGATTGTGAATCGACTTTGGCGGCATCTAATGGGACGCGGCTTCGTTGAGCCGGTGGATGATTTTCGTGAGACCAACCCGGCAACACATCCCCGGTTGCTCGAAGCCCTGGCAGAATCATTTGTTAAAGAAGATTATGATTTGCGTGGAACGCTACGGCGAATCGCGTTGAGCGACGCGTATCAACGCAGCTCCGTCGCTATGAACGGGAATCGTTCAGATGCAGAATTTTACTCGCATTATTATCAAAGGAACCTCCAAGCCGAGGTTCACGCGGACGCAATTTCTGATGTCCTTGATATCCCAGAGCAATACGGTGATGCACCACTGGGGACTCGGGCAGTTGACCTGTTTGATCCCGGTACTGCCTCTCGTTCTCTGGATATCTTGGGGAGGTGTCTTCGTGAAGCATCATGTGAGCAGGGCGAGGGAGAGGATGCTTCGAGTCGACTTCAGGCGAAGCTTTACGCTTTGAATGGGGAACTGTTGAACGAGCGTTTGCAGCATAGCGGACCGCTGCTGAATCAATTGTTCAATACAAATAAGCCGATGATTGAGGTGGTCGAGATTCTGACTCGCCGCGCCTTGCAACGCCCACTGACTGTCGCCGAGAGAGATTTTTGGGCATCGGAACTTAAGAGTCAGCCAGAGCTCAATCGAACCCAATGGCTGCAGGATTTTGTTTGGAGTCTTTTGAATTGCCATGAATTTACCACCAATCACTAATCAAAGGATCTTAATGCGAGCTCCATTCATGAACCGTCCGATTCCATATCATCGAGTACCTGCGGCGGGCCGACGAGATTTTTTGCGGGTCGGAAGTCTCTCCGCAGCCGGTCTCGGAATCGGTTTGGGGATTAGCGATTGGTTGCGAATGCGACGAGTCACGGCTGAAGGTCCCTCATCAAGTTCTTCTGGTGATAGCGTTCGCCGGAGCTCCGCAAAATCTTGCATTCTGATTTGGCTTGACGGTGGTCCAAGTCACTTGGAAACGTTTGATCCAAAGCCCGATGCTCCGCAGGAGGTACGCGGCCCCATTGGAACCATCCCGACCACTTTGCCCGGAATTCGGATTAGCGATTGTCTTCCGAGGACCGCTGGGCTAATGGATCGCCTCGCCATCATCCGATCGATGACATCACCGCTGGGTGAGCATAATTTTGGAACTCATTACCTGATGACGGGGCATCAACCATCATCGGTGCTGGAATATCCTGCCTTCGGTGCGGTCGCTTCTCATTTGAATCAGCGGCCATCTATTTTGCCAAGTAATATTGCGATCCCCGACTTTAGCGTGGGTGGTTCGAATTTGAGTGGCGGAGGTTTTTTGCCCAGCCATCATCAGCCGTTTTCCGTAGGTGGTGATCCAGCGAAACCTAATTTCCAAGTTCGGGATTTGGAGTTCTATCCCGGCTTGAATCAATCGCGTGTTGATCGTCGCATGCAATTCATCGAAGCGATGAATCAAATGCAACTTTCGGGGAATGATGAGCCCGGTCCCGCGGTTGCTGATCCTGATCTTGAGAAGGCCTATGCTTTAGTGACCTCGGATGACGCCAAGGTTGCTTTCCAAATTGAAAAGGAGTCCGTCGAGATCCGGCAAGAGTATGGTGTCAAATCGATCGGTCAATGTTGCTTGTTAGCGCGTCGATTGATCGAAAGAGGAGTTCCGTTTGTGACGGTCAATCAGCGGGGATGGGATACCCACAACCAACTCTATACGCGTCTAAAAGAAGGGTTTGCCGGCTCGAAAACCCCCGTGGGGCTAGTGCCTTCACTGGATCAAGCACTGGGTGCCCTGATTACAGATTTGGAACAACGTGGATTGTTGGAGGAAACGCTGGTTGTTGTGATGGGTGAGTTCGGACGCACGCCCAAGCTGAACGCCGCCGGTGGACGTGATCACTGGCCGAGAGTTTTCAGCGTTTTGATGGCTGGCGGCGGCATCCGCGGTGGTCAGGTTGTCGGTCAAAGTGACTCAATGGGTGAATCCCCCATTGACCGGCCGATCACTCCGTCAGATCTTGCCGCGACAATCTACCAATGCTTGGGGATTGATCCCGGTATCGAATTGGCGACCAATGATGGTCGGCCGGTCCGTTTGACGCCAGATCATGCGCGGGTCATCCAAGAACTGGTTTAATCATCAATTTGGCTATCGCTAGACGCCTATCGTATTGATTTTCGCCATGCGTTACAAAATTGCATTACCTGTTGGACGTTGGTCGATTCAAGTTGACGGAAGTAAATCTGGCGGATGAAGAACCCGCTGGCCCATGGTGCAACATTTTGTTGTGGACCCAAGAGTTAGCGGTCCCGTAATGGCCGAAAGAATGCCGAGTTGACGAGGTGATGCCCACGGTGAATGAATGACTGGCAAATGGTCATCATTCAATTCCGTCGGTTATATTTCACCGGCGTTGGCTTGATCCGTGATCGTCACCGCTGTTGGATTTCCTTCTCGGGTGTACGCCAACTAAGAGGTTCTGACGTGTGTCTTGAACCGGTCTGGTTGGCCGGTAAGGGCGGCAACATCGAGGAGGGATTGTCCCCCGCTCGCTCATCAAGTCGAACGCTTTGGGCATTCGTTGAGGAAGTAAGATTGGCACTGGGTGGTGGAGCGGTGCTTTCGCCAGTTTGCTGGACCGTTGTGGTTGATAGCGAGGCGGGGCTCAAGGGCAGATTGGCCGATATCGAATCCGTCACAAGTGCGTCGCGGTCTATCCCTGAACCGATGATGTTCATTTTACTTGGATCACTGTCCCGCCAGCCCGATGGGATGGGTTGCACCGCTGAGTCATTTGTCGTGGATCCATTCGTTCTGTGCAGCTGTGCGACGCTGCTGGTCAAGTCTGTTGCTTTTAAGCCCGTTCGATAGATTGATTCGCGTTCGGACAATGCGGTTTGGGGTTCATCGCTGGTTCTGGGGATCGAGGTTGCAAAATCCAAGGTGTTGGTAGGAGTGGTCACCGATTCAAAATTGGATTGACGGTTGAAGCTTGCCGGCCATGGATTCAGGCCGCTCTTCCCCTTTTGTTCTTCAGCAGATTCACCGGGAGTCAAGGGAAGATTGCGAGACGAAGTCTGATCGCCCACTGACTGATACGAACCGGTTGCCGGTGGTGGAACTCTGGTGGTGCCAAACCCGGTTAGCCATCCCGTCGTCGCGGCATCATTCATGCCGGGATTGGCAGCTTGGCCGGTCAAGTTTGTCGGTCCATAGGGTGCGTTGCTAGTCGCGGCACCCATCTGATGTGTTGTTCCGCAGCCGCACGCAGTGAAAACAAAGAGGGCTGCAATAGAAGTAGTGAGGCAACGTTTGTGTCTCGATAGCGTGTTCATGAGAGAGTGACTGCGCATCGAGTAAGACCAGAGGGATTCAATTGATGGTGATTGTGTTGGGTCCCACGAGGGGCCCGGTGAGAAATCCCTTGAGCTTTAGCAAAATAGGATCGAGACGTGAAAGATCATTCATGGACACTCATGAAATGCTATCAAGGCCGGGTTGGCGGGGTTGTAATGGTTATCCATCCGTTTTTCGCTTTAGTGTGTGTGCCGGTTACGCCGAAAGAGAGGGATGTGCGGGTGAGCGCTCGTGGAGATCCGCACGAGGTTCGTCGTTTTGTTCCGACTAATAGTTAAGGTGCTCGCTAATGCGACGCTTCGTCAAATTAAGATCCCTGTCTTTTTCCGCTATTCTTGTCTGTAGTGGCGTTTTCGCTCAGCAGAGTGATGGTCCAACGATTCAGACACTTGCAGTTCCCACAACGCAAGCCAAGGCGATTGCAACCGCACTAAGTATGGAATACCAGGATATTCCGGAGATTCAGATTGCCGCTGATGCGAAGGGCTCACAACTGGTGGTGATGGCCCCTGCAGCGGCGCAGCAGATGATAGCGGACAAGGCGCATGCATTGATTACTTCTGAGACGAGTGTGAAGGCCAACACCCTTCAGCCGTTCAGGAAAACTCTCCAGCACATTAGTTGGAGTGATTTTGAATCAAATCTGTCCGCGATTGTGGGAGCAAACGTTGCGGTAACGACGAGCGGCAATGGGGAACGAGCTGTTTATCAGTTAAATGTTGAGCCATTGCGTGGAACAACCATCCAAGTGAGTCGGCCATCCAATACGGTGACGATCATGGCACCGCAGGTGGCAATTGCCGGGTGGGAGAAGCTGATCGGTACTCTTGACCAGGTTAGCCCTCTAGGCGCAGAGACGCTGCAGTTGGTTCGCCTGATTTACGCCGAGCCCGCGCCGATTCAGCGAGCCATCCGCTTGATGGAAGGGCTTGGAGAGTCCAGTCGAACAGAGTCATCGCCGCCTACCAATTCGGTTTTCCGGCAGGCTGCGTTTCAGCAGGGATCCGAGGTTGAGGCAACGGTTCCGAGTGCTGCCCAAGGCAGTCTTGAGGGCACCGTTGACATGACCGACGACGAAGGCGGTGCTGGTGTGATTGGTGACACTCAGATCCAATTTGTCCCTGAGTTGGGCACCATCATCATCCGCGGTGCCAAGCGTGACGTCGAACGTGTGATGGATGTGATCAAAGAAATTGAGGAACAGAGCGAAGTCACCAAGCCTGATGTTGAGGTTGTTGAGCTTGAGCATGCGGATGCCAACGCGGTTTCAACTCTCTTGGAAGAACTTTACCAAGATGTACTCTCCGCTAGACAAGGGGAGGTAAGTATCACATCACTTGATTCACCCAACGCCTTGTTGTTAATCGGACGAAAAGAAGCGATTGCTGGCGTGATGGAGTTGGTTGAGAAGCTTGACCAGCCCGTTGACAATTCAAGCAGCCTGCGAGTTTTCCGGTTGCGAAATGCCTCAGCAGTGGACGCAGAGCAATCCATTCGAGATTTCTTCACTGATCGACCGGGTTCCAGTGATGATCTTCGGCCAAGTCTCGGAACACGAGTTCGGATTCTCGCCGACTTCAGGACAAATTCGCTGATTGTCAGCGCATCGCCCCGCGACTTGGAGGCCGTCACACGGCTTATCAATGAATTAGATGTGGATCACGTTGCAGCAACAAATCAAATCAAGATTTTCCCACTCAGTCATGCAGTCGCCGAGGACCTTGCACCAGTCTTGCAGGAGGCGATCAACGGAGAGGGTGATGGTGGTGGTGACAATATCACTCCCGCGTCAGCCACACTCTCAATCGTTTCTGTTGATCCCCAGAAGAAAGAGTTAATAGATTCCGGGATTCTGGCTGGAGCGATTGTGACCGCAGACACCGGTGGCAATGCAATTGTGGTTCGAGCGCCATCGGGAAGCATGGCGTTGGTTGGGGAATTAATTCGCCAGCTTGACCAAGCACCTGGTATTGAGTCGCTCGTTAAGGTATTCACCATCGAGTATGGAGACGCTTTGCAGTTGACCACCGCACTGCAGACCCTTTTCGGGGATGATTCAGGCACACAGGGGACGAGTGTCGGTGCAGCAAATCTGCCTTCCTCAACTGCGTCAAGCGAGAGTTCGCTGGTCCCATTACGTTTCACCACCGATCAGCGCACCAACAGTATCATTGTTAGCGGCGGTGCAAACGATCTGGATGTTGTCGAAAGTATCTTGTTGCGACTTGACGGTGAGGGATTTGCCGAGCGGATCACTGAGGTGATTTGGTTGCGGCATCAGAGTGCAACAGATGTTGCTGCGGCAATTCAGTCTTACGTGCAGCAGAGAACTCAGTCTGTCAATACGATCCAGCAGTTCCAACAGGGGCTTGGCCCGTTCGATCTTGCTGATCGAGATTTGATTGTGGTTGCGGAACCGGTGAGCAACAGCATTTTGCTGAGTGTTTCGCCACGTCTGTACGAGGATGTTCGACGAATGATTGATCAACTGGATCGTCGTCCGCCAATGGTTTTGATCAAGGTGGTAATCGCAGAAGTTCGTCTTGACGATGCTTTTGAAGTCGGCGGTGAAGTTGGCTTGCAGGACTCGCTTCTCTATGATCGAGGCATCGCCTCTGGTGCTTTTCCTGGTGCTTCGGCAGCCAGTGCGAGCGGGTTTGATTTCAACGGTAACGGACTTTCCGGAGCCAACTCATTCGGACAGGGAAATCTAGCCGCACGCAGCGTTTCCAGTTTTGGAGTCGGTCAGGTGAACCAGAGCCTTGGATATGGCGGCTTTGTATTGAGTGCAGCCAGTGACTCGGTCAGCCTGCTCTTGAGATCGCTACAAGACGCATCGCGTCTACAGATTCTCAGCCGACCCCAGATTATGACAATGGACAACACAGAGGGTTTCGTCCAAGTTGGTCGGTTAATTGCCCGAGTGACAGGGGTCATCAACAACGGTATTTCAGGAACACAGGTTGTCACCGCCGATTCGGAGGTAGGTTTGATCATGAGCGTTCGGCCTCGAGTGGGTGCTGACGGTTTGATCATCATGGATGTTGACGCGACTCGCTCGGCTCGAGATGACAACAATGGAACGCCCGTTCCCACAGGAACGGGTAATGAGGTCGTTCTCATCAATGACATCATTCAAACGACCGCTCAGAGCGTCGTTGCGGCTTACAGCGGTCAGACAGTCATTTTCGGTGGTCTGATACAAAAAGAGCGTAGTGCGTTTAGTCGACGCGTTCCTTATGTTGCTGATATCCCCGTGATCGGAAACTTTTTCAAGTACGATCAAGAGGTTGAGGTTCGATCCGAATTGCTTGTTTTCCTGACACCCATGTTGGTCACGGGGGAAGAGGATCTTGATTATGTCAAGGAAGTCGAATCGAGTCGCATGAGCTGGTGTCTCGCCGACGTGGTTGAGGCCCACGGTGATGTCGGAATGAGTGGCGGATATGGACTCTGGGGTCCTACCGTTGGCGAAACCATTTATCCTGACCTTCAGCCAACCGTTGACGACATGCGGAAACGACCAAGTCCTGAGGCTCAGGTTTTTCCAGGTGAAGGCTATCCAACGCCTTCGGCTTACCCGTTCACCGAAGAGTATCGTCAATACCTCAACGGACAACGCGACCATGCTCCGAGTGTCATGCGTGGCGATGGAGGGGCCAATGCGGCGGATTCTGGCGCGTCGAACAAGACGACGCGCCCCATCGTTCCAATTGAACACATTCCAACTGCACCCATTTCTCAGGCGGGGAAGAATGCTGGCAGTGCGGTGAGTGCCAAGCAGGGAAGTCATTCCATGGCCGTTCCCGTCGAGAAACTGCCGTTGCTGCAGCCCGGTCAGGTTCCGAACGCCGACGTTACCCCTGTCGATAACCAGTTAAGTTCTAGCGATCCCTACAGCACCTTTCCTCTCATGAACAACCGGTCCGCAACCGCTGGGGATTCACCCAAAGACGCCACCCTTCGGGTTCAGCCAGCATCCGTACGCGTCAGGTGATGTTTGAGGTTGCTGAAAGTGATTGACTGTATCAGTGCGTTGTTTGCCATTCCTACTTAACCAAACTCAGGCTTGCCATGCGATTATCGAGAAGGCACTTCACTGCTGCAGTGACCTCGATTTTGACCAGTTCAATGATCGGCTGTGTCACAACACCCGATCGCTCTCTGCTCAGTCAGAATGTGAGCGAACCTGAGCCAAGTTTCTTGGAGCGTTTGCCGTTTATGGGGGGGGATGATGAAGCACCCGAGCCATATCCTAATCCGGTCAAGCTGGCGGCAACTTGGACCCCTGATACGCTCGTTCAAGTCGGACGAACACCAACTCGGGGTTTCGGAGGTCGTGTCTTTTTCTACAACGAAAAATCGCAACCTGTGCCGGTTGATGGAACGTTGACCATCCATGGTTTTGACGAGAACGCCGACGAATCGGAGGATGGTGTCAAGCGATTCGCTTTCACACCCGAGCAGTTGACGCGGCATTATGGGCAATCGGATCTAGGTGCTTCGTACAGTATTTGGATTCCTTGGGATGCGGTCGGTGGTGAACAGCGACGTATCTCGCTGGTGACCTCGTTCCAATCAACCAGCGGCACCACCGTGCAGGGGATTCCCGCGACGATGCTGCTACCCGGAAAAGACACAAACATGAACTCTTCGGAGAAAGTTGCAAGTCTTTCGCCGCAGTACCAGGATTACCTTTCGGCAACCAGGTCCGAGTCTGTGCCGACCAGTGGTCTGACAACGACAACGATTCGTCGCAAGCAGCTGGGTCGTGAGGTGCAATCCATCCAGCCTGGGATATCGATTCCGAGCAGGGAGGCGATGCAGCAAGGTATTGCGGGTAACGGCCTGAGACGCTCCTCCACACTCGGGGCTCCTGGTGAGTCTGGCCGAACCAAACCTGCCTTCCTTCCTGCGAGCGCACCGAAGCAGTGATTTCTGACACCTTCCAAGTCGAAAGTTCGTGGACTCTGGAGCCGGTCGACAGGGACCTGCGAGCGATGCACTTATCGTGCTAGCTGGTGACCCCCATGACTGATCAGATCGTGATTAAGCAGGTCGTGATTAAGCGGGGGACGCTTAAGGATCACTCGGTTTTGACACATTTCACGTCGATTTGATTCTTGTTTATCGAAGGCTCTTCTGCTGCAATCTTCTACCTTCGTGCTCGCGTCTTGTTTCGCCATCTTTCATTGTCGAAAACGATAGAGTTTGAGTGTTTGGACGATCCTTTGGTTGGACGATCAGTCCATTTTTCATGGGCATTTGATTCGGTGAGATACCGACGCGGAACGGCTTCGTTTCCATTTGTGACAGGCGCTCGACTTGGCTTCAAATTCCATAGCGGTGCAACTCACCGATCACCCTGAAGCATTCAAGGTGTCATCCTAAGAGGACAGTCCAACGAGTGCAGCCTCAGCTGTCGCTCGAGGGACCGGCCATGAGATCGCCTTGGAATAGTCTGTTTGGTGAGGTGGCTGCCCAAAGCAGTGTCTGGAAGATGGGGGTGCATCTGCACCGTTTTTCAAAACCACGTGGTTAAACGTGGCGGCGTCAATCTGTCTTGATCAGCCTGCCGCGGCCTGAGCGAATGAATTTGCTGCGGCAAGGAAGAGCCCGGCACCGATTCCACCCATCAGCAGTGCCACGAAGAGATATTTCCACGTTTCTCTGAAAGTGGTGAAGAGATAATAGAAAATGTAGAACGGCACGAGCAAAGTGAGGAGACCGTCGCGGGTGCTTTGCTTGAATGCATGAACGACGATCATGAGGTATGAGCCAAATGACACCATGATGACGGCGACGCCCGACAATAACAGGAATAACCCCATCGGGTTGGCTGGTGCGGTTGCGTCCACGCGTCTCGATGCGTTCATGGCCAAGGTTGCGATGACAAGTCCGCTACCGATGACGAAGAGGACTAACGCGAGGCCCCACCAGGGCATTCCGGGGCCGGCGGCGAGTTTCTTTTGCATCGCCGCGGCGTCGATCATATCACTCTCTGCCTTATTCAAGGCGAGTGTCCCATGGTCGATATCGACACCGGCCGTCTTGTGCGATTCGAACTTCACTCCACTCTCTCGATGGTACCCACAGCCTGTACAGAGAACGGCGGCAGCAGCCATCGGTTCTTTGCAGGCTGGGCAGACGGATTCGATTTGTTGATTAAATCCTTCCTCATCAAACAAGTCATCAAGTTCGTTGCCAGCGGAGGCCGCAGGGGCTGGAGTGGGCGGTGAAGCGGCAGCTTTAGTTTTTGAGCCCTTCGCGGGGACTTGGAGAACTTTCTGGCATCCCGGGCATTTCACTGCCTTGCCAGCAGCGGTGTCTGGCGCGTTCAGAGATTTACCACACTGGCATCGAATTTGAATTGGCATCGCGAATGGATCTCGAAGAGCTAGATGAACAGCCTGGAAGTTAACACCGAAGAGAAAAGGAGATTCGAGTCGTTTTGGCAATTGACAAAAACTTCGGTCAATCGCCTTGGCTTCCGATTCCTCTTGGATGGGATGCATAGTTTACTCAGGTTCTTGCACCCGTGACGACGGGGCGAGGCAAGAACCTCCAAGAAAGTTAGTCAGCTGGCTCGGGTCGAGCCGGATAAGTTCGGAATTCGGACAACAGCCCTTCCTCTCGCCATTGGGGGCCACGGTCATGTGTGAATCGATTTGGTCGCTGTATCCTCAAACCTAGCGGTTTTCATTAAAATCGCAATGAATCGGCACCGTGTCCTCAGGATTTTGGAAATTCAGTGCAGCAGAAACAAGTAACTAGCTGCTGCATCGGTGACTCTGGTGCAACTCCTTGCTTCGGTATAGCCTTTTCGGCATGAACTTTTTAACTCACGCTGTGCCTTATCTCGATCGTCCACTCGTTGCGGTGGCCACTGGGGTACCGGACTGGCTTAGTGTCGTCGATCGCAAGATTCGCGCCCGAGGCAAGATTGCGGCGACATTTCTTGATCACGATGACCCACAGCTTCGAGAGGTAGCCGAGGGGATCGTCAAGCATCACGAAGATGATCACTGGTTTCACGTAACGGAGGCGTTTGTAACAACAAATCTTGAGTTTGCTGTGCAGTTGAGGGACCAGTTGCCGGGCGATGCTGGTTTTCGCCCAACGTTTGTGGGGCATATTTTGATCGAAATGTTCCTTGACGGATTCTTGGTAAGGGATAACGCAGAGACGGCAGGGCGGTATTACCAAGCGATCGAAAGCGTTGGTTTTCACACGATCCAACGTTGCGTGAATGAAATCACGGGAAAGCCAACAGAGCAATTGGTTCCAGTTTTGCGGCGGTTTACGGAGATCAAGTTCTTGTACGACTACAACGAGCCGCAGCGACTGCTGTTTCGTCTTAATCAAGTGATGCGTCGAGTTAAACTGGAGCCATTGCCGGAGTCGCTATTGAGTTGGCTACCTTCGGCGGAAAAGTTGGTAGAATCTCGACGAGAAAGTCTTCTCACCTCACCTTGTGAACGCCGAGTTTTTCCATGAGATCGTTTTTTGCTGAACTGCTGTGATTTGAGAGCAGCACTCGAATTTTTGTTCTGATTCGATGAACCAGAACCGACGGTTGAATGAAACTGGCGTTTAGATAAATCCGACGTCCCGATGAAAGAGAAACGAATTGCGATGAAGTATGGAATGAATCTTTTGCTGTGGTCCGGTGAAGTCACTGACGAAATCCTTCCCATCTGTGAAAAATTAAAAGAGATCGGCTATGACGGCGTTGAATTGCCAATTTTCAATTTAGATTTGGACTATGCGGCAATCGGCGGGCAACTTGATTCAATGGGACTCGGGCGTACGGGTGTGACCGTTCGCGGCGAGGAGGATAACCCGATTTCGCCTGATGCGGCTGTGCGTGCCAAGGGTGTTGAACTGACCAAACGAACACTCGATTGCTGCGCAGCGGCGGGTGTTGAAACGCTCGTTGGTCCGTATCACTCAGCCCTGGGGCTTTTCTCCGGTGCCGGTCCCACCGATGACGAATGGAAATGGGGCGTCGAATGCATGCGGGAAGTTGCAGAGCACGCCGGCAGCGTAGGCGTCAAGTTGGGCGTTGAGGCATTGAACCGATTTGAAACTTACTTGCTCAATTCTCATGCCGATTCAGCTCGCTTCGCACGGGAAGTCGATCATTCGGCGTGTGGCATGATGTACGACACCTTTCACGCGAACATCGAGGAAAAGTCCATTACTGATGCGGTCAACGCCGGGGGTGACAAATTATTTCACATTCACATCAGCGAGAACGATCGAAGCACCCCGGGTAAGGGTGGTGTCAATTGGCAAGAGAACTTTGATGCGATTGCGAAATCAGGTTACGACGGTTGGCTGGTGATCGAGGCTTTTGGTTTGGCTTTACCTGAGCTTGCTGCGGCGACTCGAATCTGGCGTCGTATGTTCGAGGATGAACTTGTTCTGGCAGCGGAAGGGTTGCAATTCATGAAATCCGAAATGGCAAAGCGTTCCGTATGACCGATCAAGAAACTGAAAAAGATGGCGGTCAAAATTCAAAGGCCGATGTCAGGCGAATTGTCATGCTTTCAGGTGATCTGATGTTCGCATCTCGCGTCCGCAGTGTCGCGGATCGAGCGGGATTTCAGTTTGCCTTCGGTGGTAATTTGCCTGACGGAGACTTGAGCGATGTTCGTTATGTCGTGTTGGATTTGGCAACCCGTGGCGGTCTTGCTGGTTCCCTCAAGGCCATGTGTCTTGAACGTTGCCCTCAAGCGGCCGTCATTGCATTCGGGCCGCACGTTCAGACAGAGCGGATTCAGCAGGCGAAGGAGTCTGGAATTGAACAGGTGTTAACTAACGGTCAATTCGATCGATCCATGCATCTGATTTTCAACTGAGTCGGGCATCGAGTTAGAACTGCCGCGTTAACCGTTACTGAGTGCTCGCTGCTCGAAGCAGCGATTTGGATGGCCACGTTGAATGGAGTCCGTCGCTGGTCAACGGTGGACCCAGGCATTTTAACGTTGCTTCTTACTGATCAGGCTTGGGTGAGCCCCTTTGATCATTCGGTCGCCTGTTTCTCGGTTAAATCCGTCGGGTGTCAGTTGATCCTCGCCCGGAAACTGATCACCGGTTCGCTTTTGCCAAGCGTCGAGAGCCAGTCGAAGTTGTTTCAGACGACTGATCATCCCGGGGTCCTCAGCGAGGTTATTCAAGCAGTTGGGATCTTTGATGGTGTCAAAAAGGAATTCTTCACGTCGAGGCGTCATCATGCATGCTTGTTGCTCGTCGGTCAGTTTTCCTTCTTTGAAAAGTCGCTTCATTTCACGATAAGTCGGGCTGTTGACTGCGTCGGCCGGGGGCGTCGCTGGGGTGCTGGGTAGCCAATTTCTGACGTAACAGTATTGCCGGTCAAATGCAGCTCTTTCAAAGGCACGATAATCATGCCAGTTATGCTCAGAGAAGGCATGTTTTCGAATCACTTGTTTCGGATCCATTAGCGTTCTCCGAAGGCTTTTCCCCTGCATGGTGTCGAGGGGTTTGACGCCGGCTAGTTCAAGGATGGTCGGCGCAATGTCGATACTGCTGATAACTTGTTGGTTGGTCGTGCCGGCCGGAATACGGTTTGGCAGTTTGGCGATAAATGGTGTCCGAACGCCGGGGACTGTGACCATGGTTTTGCAATGAGGGAAAGGTCGACCATTGTCGCTGATCACCAAAATCATCGTCGATTCGGTGAGCCCCTGTGATTCGAGTTCTTCAAGCACCATCCCAATGTGCTCATCAAAACGACTGACTTCGTCATAGTACAAGGCTAGGTCCTCACGGACATCCGGTGTGTCTGGGAGAAATGCTGGGATGCTGACTCGCTCGGGGGCATGAGGCGGAGTCACCGCGCCGGGTGCGTAGGCGCGATGGGGGTCGCTGTGTGCCGCCCACATGAAAAAGGGGCGGTCCTTGGGGCGGTTTTCAATCGCTTCCACCCAGGCTGCACCCATGGCGTCAGGCTTGGAGCCCTTACGGAAATCCACTTGTTCTGCAGCCGCATTTCCCAGGTGCCACTTGCCGACAACGGCGGTCCAGTAGCCCATCGCCCTCAGTGGCGTGGTTAACATTGTCTGGTCCTTGGGCAAGGGCAAATGTAACTCGCCCGCGCCGGTGTTATGAGGGTAGCGACCCGTTAGCATTGAACATCGACTGGGACTGCAAGAGGAGCATGTGAGGTAGGCCTGATCAAACCGCATGCCTTCCACCGCGAGTCGATCCATATTTGGAGTTCGGACATTTTGGTTCCCGTAAGGTCCGCTGTCATCCCAAGCCATGTCATCAGCGACAAAGATTACAAAATTGGTTGGCTCGCTTTTTTGATTCTCTGCGGATTGAACCGATGGCAAACCAAGGCAAGCGAGAAGGAAGAGGGTGTTGGCGATTCGGTGCATGGTCTTGCTGGTTCCGTTGAAGTTAAAAATCTAGCTGTGTGAGTGCAGTTAATCGTATTGCCCCGGTGAGGTGTTGCTTACTTTGCAAGCTTGCTTTCGCCATGAAGCGGTTTGATGGCTTGGCGTGTTACCCAACAAGGCTGATTTGCGACGTCCGGAACACCAACCGGGTTGGTTTCGAAAAAGATGATGGTGGTTGATTTTGCCAGGTGGTTCCGTGTCTGCTGTGGTAACTGGCCAATCTCGAGATCATGTACTGAAATTCTTTTCCCATTTGTCCAACGCTGCCTTGGGGATCTCGTGACTGCTGGCGGTAGGCATGGTGCAGTTGTCGATGAATCAAATCGCAAGTTAGCACAGACAGTTTTGTGATCCTGAAGGCGTCTATCAGGCTGGAACACCTGGTGAAGTCAAAACGCATGACTGCCTGATGAGGCCCGTGCATTTTAGCATGAATCAACTCGCTGGCGCTGTCTGCCTATCGAGAGCGGGGGGCCGATTCTGTCATTCGTGATCACCCAGAGGGAATCTGCAGAATCGACGAGGTGATTTGGAGCCGAAGGTTGTAAGGAGGCGAGTATAAAAAAACGGCAGCCGAATCCGGCTGCCGTTTTGGTGTGGAATTTGGTCAGTTGCAAACTGACGAATGTTCGCGAGTCACTACTTGGAGGCCGCAGCTTTCTTTTTCGCTTCGATAATGTCTTCTTGAACATTGCTTGGGGTTTGGCGGTAGACGGCCAATTCCATGGTAAACGTACCTTGCCCTTGGGTCATACTTCGCAGGTCGGTTGCATAACCGAAAGTCTCTGCAAGTGGTACTTCGGCTTTAATGACGCTGTTGCCCTCGACCACATCATTACTGGTCATAATTCCACGTCGACGGATGACGTCACCCACGACCGTACCTTGGAAGTCTTCTGGGCATTCGATTTCAACATTCATGATTGGCTCGAGCAGTTTTGGTGAGGCCTGTTTAAAGTACTCACGGAAACAACCTTGGGCAGCGGTGTAGAACGCTTTTTCCGAGGAGTCAACTTCATGGAAGCTTCCATCGTCCAGGTGGATCAATGTTCCCACCACGGGGTATTCAGCAACGGGACCTTTCGAAAGGCTGTCACGGAAACCTTTTTCGATCGCTGGGATGTATTGTTTTGGAATCCGACCACCGACGATGTGTTCTTCAAACTCGAAGCTGTCTTCGCTATCCGTTTCAATCGGTGTGAGCCGACCCTTGATGTGAGCGAATTGCCCCGAACCACCCGACTGCTTTTTGTGCTTGTAATCGAACTTGACCTCGCGGGTCGGGCTTTCACGGTAGCTGACTTTTGGTGCACCCACTTCTAGCTCGACACCATACTCACGACGAATTCGTTCGATGTAGACTTCGAGGTGCAGTTCGCCCATTCCGCTGATGAGAATTTCATTTGTTTCTTCATCGGTGAAGACTCGAAAGGTTGGGTCTTCTTTGCGGAAGCGTTGAAGTGCTTTACCGAGTTTATCTCCATCGCTCCGAGTCTTAGGACTGATAGCGATCTTGATGACAGGTTCCGGTACGAACATTGATTCGAGTGTACAGGCGTCACGCTCGTGGGCGTAAGTATCCCCGCTGGCGGAGTCGATACCCATGACAGCGATGATGTCACCGGCGGTTGCCACATCAATTTCCTCACGCTTGTCGCTATGCATTCGGACAATTCGGCTGAATCGTTCTTTGCGACCGGTTCGTTGGTTGACGTAGTTCTCGCCCTTTTTGATTTTCCCCTGATAGATTCGCATGAACGTCAGTTGTCCAAACGGATCGTCGACAATCTTGAAGGCCATGCCAACGAAAGCTGCCTCGGGATCTGGTTTGAGTTCGATTTTCTTCTCTTCGTCCGAAGGATCGCGACCTTTGATTTCCCGATCCAGTGGGCTGGGAAGGTAACGCAGAACGGCGTCAAGCATCGGCTGAACGCCTTTGTTCTTGAACGCGGTTCCCATGTAAACTGGGGTCGCACCGCCGAGTACCGCATCACGGGCGACTTTATAGATCAATTCCTTCGAGACTTCTTCTTCGCTCAGAAGCAACTCCATCATTTCATCGCTGTACATTGACAACGCTTCAAGCATCTCGACGCGTTTTGCATCGGCTTCTTCCTGCAGATCCTCCGGGATCGCTCCTTCGACCACTTCTTCGCCTTCCTCACCGGCGTGGGTGAATGAGACCATTTCGATGAGATCGACCACACCCTCGAAATTATCCTCAGCACCGATTGGAATCTGCATCATGAATGCTTCGGCGCCGAGTTTCTCTCTCAGCTGCTCGACCACTCGGTAAGGATTGGCTCCGGTTCGATCCATCTTGTTGATGAACGCGATTCGCGGAATCTGATATCGCTTCATTTGACGGTCGACAGTGATTGACTGACTTTGTACACCGCCGACGCTGCACAACACCAAGACGGCACCATCAAGCACTCGAAGGCTACGCTCCACTTCGACGGTGAAGTCGACGTGGCCCGGGGTGTCGATCAGGTTGATGTCATAACCCTGGTAATTAACGCTTGTTGCGGCACTGGTGATGGTGATGCCACGCTCACGTTCGAGTTCCATATGGTCCATGGTCGCGCCATCGCCATCCCCGCGGACCTCTTCAATCTTATGGATGCGACCTGTGTAGAACAGGATTCGCTCACTGAGGGTTGTTTTTCCCGAGTCGATGTGAGCGCTGATACCGATGTTTCTTAGTTTTTCGAGGGTCATCTTTCTTTTCACCTAAACAGTGTTTGTCGCCGGATTGGGCCGAGGGAGCGTCGAAGACAGTTCGATCTCCAAATTGGTTTCCCTTCCACGGTGGGAACCCGGTCCGATGCCGAGGCAAACTCAGTTGTTTCAAATTGTGTTGCGTGGGAAGTTGAACTTCCCGTTGTTAACGGTCTGGGTAATGGGTCAGAGCTTGGAGGCTCGCCTGATCAATTTTTCCGATTGAAATCAGGGCTACCTAATTCATCGGTCGAGCCGATTGGATCAAGTGAGTCGGGCAACGTTGCTGCCTTTCACCGATGTCCCTCTGCCCGGTTTTCCTATGTTGGAGTCGCTCTTGGCCCCTGCCGTGAGGTCGTCCCTCGTCTCGCGTTTGCCGACAACCTTAATCTCAGTTGCCTCAAACCCGTTTTTCTGAACATCACACTGACGACTTCCGGAGTTCCCAGTAGCTGCGATTTCCCGATCCGTCTTGGATCTTCGCCAGTGATGAATCACTAATTGGGCGTCTGCATGCTTTCACGCTCGCCCCGTCTTCTTCGCTTCTTGTCTGTCTACCAAAGCCATCAAACGTCGAGCCACTGCAAATTGCAACGCTTTGCGAAATTTGGGGTTGGCGACCTTGGCCATCGGTTCCAAAACCGCCGCCATGAGTTGGGCAGTTTTTGAGATGGATAAGGCTCCGTCGCGCGTCAAAACGGACCCGTTATTCTGAGATCAGCTTTCTGTGGGCGGCAACACCGCCAACCGATCTCACGTTGGTTGGATCCGATTGGTGACTTCTCCGGTGGTGCCGAATCACCCTAAGCGGGATGAGTCTTGACCAGCAGAGCAGGCGAATTCGCGCAAAATCCCCCCGACTGAAGTATTTCGGGAAATATGGCAAAGGTTTTTCGATTGCGAAAGGGCAAAAAGGCCGACATCTTGCCCTTGCAGGGAAGTTTCTTCGCGACCATACTCTTCGTCCGAAGATTGCCCCACTTGTTGGGGATTGGCGACTTGATTTTGTGTCGCACTTCTTCGTTGGCGAGTCGTTCCGATCGCTGGAACGACCGACTAGACCGTTCGCCTTACAAAAGAGAACCAGATGCCTCCTCGTCCAATGAGCACGCGAAGCCGAGCTCGAAAGCGATCACGCGTTCGTTCGCGTACTCGCAAAAAAGATCCAATTTTCGTCGATGGCCAGCGTCCACGTCCTATGTATGTTGACTACAAGGACGTTGAGTTGCTGAAGAAAATGGTCAATCGGCAGGGTCGAATCGTCGGCCGTCGCAAGAGTGGCTGTACTGCTGCGAGTCAGCACGCCGTGAGCGCCGCAATCAAACGAGCGCGTTTCATGGCCTTGTTGCCCTACGTTGGTGAATAGGCACCGAAACGTTGGTTTCAGTGATTCACCGAGCTCTTTTTGATCCACAACAGCCGGCAAGGGCAACTTGTCGGCTGTTTTCGTTTTCCGTCGGGTTTTGGACGAAAACGGCAGGCCGCGTAGCCATTGGTTTGGTATCAAAAAAAGGTCTTGCTGTCAGGATCTGCCGAGAAAGTGCCGGCAGGCTCCGGTTCGGGCTCTGATAAGGAACAGGAACCCTCAAGGGACAGGAACCCTCGAGGAGCAGGAACCCTCGAGGAACAGCGGGCTTTTGGGGAACAGGGGCCTTCGAGGTCGCGTGGTCAATGCAAATTGGATCCTGCCTGGCCTATCCATCGGGTCCCCGTTGACTCTGGCTGGTGAAATGGAGCACCGACTTGGTGGAAACGTGCGAGATGTGTCCAAATTCCTCGCAACGCAGTGCTTTTGTCATTGCGCGTGAAGGTTTGGAGCCGTCGGCAGCGTTCGCCTCGTCACCAAGCTGGGATTCATCGCCAAGCTGAGATTCGTCGCCCAGCTGAGATTCGTCGCCCAGCTGGGGTTCGATTCCAGAGTTGTTCGTTTCGTGATGTTTCCGCGGGGGTCGATTTCACCAGCAAGTCATTCTGGAACCCATGGGCCGGATCGATTTGGGGGGCTTTGGCTCGCTGAACCCGTTGGAACGGGAGGAATCCGCTGGAAGGGGTGATTCATGCGTTGCTTTGGGCGGGGTTCACTCGCAGATTTCAGGGCGCACGACTATGTTGGTGAGACCCCATCTTTCGATGGCTCACTTTCTGCAAGCGAAAACTGTTTTTACAAATAAACAACGCTCCGGCAGCTAAAAACCGTTTCGAAGGCTGAAGGCTGGCACGGAAAACGGGTTGGGCAATTTCGCACCGTTGTTTTACGAAGGTACTTCCAGTGGGATTTTCAACGACTCGACGTGTCGAATTTCGAGATACCGATGCCGCGGGTATCATGCACTTCTCGGCTTTCTTTCCGATGATGGAAGCGGCGGAGCACGAATTATTACGTGCGTTGGGGTTATCCGTGATGCCGAAATCGGTCTCGGGTGGATCTCTGAGCGATCAATCCAGTTCGGGAGACTTCGGCGTTACCTGGCCAAGGGTTTCGGCAAGTTGTCAGTACCTTGCCGCAGCAAAGTTTGAGGATTTACTGACCATCGCTGTGCAGGTGGTTCGAATTGGAACGACGAGTGTTGAATATTCTTTCCACTTTTCCCGGGATGGTCAGCAGATCGCGGAGGGTAAGATGACCTCCGTTTGTTGTCGCCTGATCCGTGGTGACCATGTTGGAGAGGTGGATCGGGGCGATTGTTCGGAAGACACGGACGTTAGTGGAAGTGAGGTTCGCCTCGAGAAAACGCCCGTACCCGACGAAATTCGAGAGCTTCTGACACGTTATCGATGATGCCAAACCTTTTTTCACGTCGATGCGTACTGAACGTGATCTTGAGTGTCTGGCCTGGATTTGTTGGCGAAGACTTAAAAACGCGGATCGTCAGTTCGCCGCTCAAGACGTGGTCTGGGATGACCGTTGCGAAATGTCTTTAGTGCGTCCACTGAAGCCAGACGCCCAGATTGTGGTTGGCTGTCGCAGTTCAACGTCTCAAATCATCCCTATTGTGTGATCGCAGCTCCGTGGAGGGGTCTGAGTCACCGGTGGATGCTTCCGAGTCTTTGGACGTACAGGCTTGGGTCGCTTCTGGTGAGACTCCGGTCAAGTTCGACAAACGGCGAATGATCACGCAACGCCAGAGACGACCTTTAATTAGACTGTTCGCTCACAGAACGTGAATGAACGAATTGAATAACTTGCCGGACGGCCTGACATGATGCCATTGCTTTCATCGACTTCTTTGCTTTCCGAATGCGTCTCGGTCGGATCAGGAGCCATCGCTTCGACCACCACAGGGCTGTTGCAAACTGGCCTGTTGGATTCAACATTGGTGCTTGGTCAGGCCATGAAGTGGCTTCCGTCTTGGCTGACACCAATCTGGGTTATCGCCGTTGGGTTGGCCTTCGGAGCGATTGTTTCTTTGGTGTTTTACTCCCTACTGTCCGTCGTCTCGTTTGTGCCTGCGATCGGCAAACTTGCTGATTCGCCGCGTCGGGGCATCACCGCCTCGTTGATTGTGGGTGGTGTGATCTCAATCGGACTTTGGTCCCTCTTTATCCCCCGAGCCGAGATGTATGCGGAATCCTTGTACCTTCCGCTCGGTTGCATCGGCGTCGTTTTGGGGTTTGGCGTCGTTTACGGAGCGTGGTACCGAACTCGGTCAGAGTGGTCAGACCTTTTGCTAGAAGGAGTCGTTCCTTATCTGCTGGCGGTTGCTGGCGTCTATGCGTTAATTGGTCTCGCTGCAACACCGCTGGTTGCTCGCCCGATGGACTTTGTTCGTTCCATTATGGAGGTTAATTTCCTGGATGACGGCGTGGAAACGGTCACCCAGTTGGTGAAGGCGACTCCGGTTGATCAGGAAGGAGGCACCCTACCCTTTCAACCCACCAATCTCAGCTACAACCTGCGTAGTGCCGAAAGTGTGACCATCCAAAGCGACAAGACGATCTACCTGGCGGATTCGGCATCGCCCGCCAGTTTTTCAAAGGCGCCAACACGGGTGAACGCTAATGAAGATTTGACGTTTCGCTACGAAGATCGCGAAGCGCCACCGATTCCCGGAGACCCAACTCGGCTTCACATTCAGAACCAGGAAGTCGACGATGCGACGGTGATCTTCACGTTCAGATACGTACCGAGTGTTCCTGAAGCGGGAACGATTGTTGGGATTGGCGTCATCTTCTTCCTGTTGATGACCGGAATCATGGCATTCCGTCAGGCGGCTCCGAGGGTTTGGGCACTGGCTTTGTCCACGGCCAAGAACGAGATGGCACAACCGCTTTATCTTCTTCTTCTCGGCTTGGGAATTTTTGGGGTTCTCTTGTTCGGCATTTACCCCTTTAACACGCTCGGTGATGACATTCGGTTGTTGAAAGACAGTGGTGTCACGCTGATCATGGTCTTTGGAATGCTGCTCGCGGTTTGGAGCGCAGGGACAAGTGTGAGTGAGGAGATTGAGGGACGAACGGCCTTAACCGTGCTAAGTAAGCCTGTCAGTCGTCGCTCATTCATTTTGGGTAAGTACACCGGTATCATGTTATCGGTGCTGGTTTTGTTTGTGATTATTTCTGCAGTGCTTCTTGTCGTAATCAGCTACAAGCCAATTTACGATGCCCGTGAGAACACACGCGGCGATACGACTTGGCAAGAAGGTTTGGACGAAGTGATGACAACGGTACCCGTCCTGGGACTTTACTTCATGGAGACGATGGCGATTGGAGCGGTTGCGGTTGCACTGGCAACTCGGTTGCCACTGCTGGCGAATTTTATCACTTGCTTCGTGGTTTACGTGATAGGAAACCTCACGTCGCCCCTTGTCGCGTCGAGCAAAGGGAATAATGAATTGGTGGGATTTGTCGGTAATCTGATCGCGGTGGTCGTACCCAACTTGAATGTGTTCAATGTTCAGGCCGCGGTGGACTCTGGGAATCCGATTCCGCTGATTTACCTTGCGGCCTCATTTAACTATCTGCTCTGCTTCACGGTTGCAGTTTGGATGTTGGCGATGCTTCTGTTTGAGGATCGCGATCTGGCATAGTTCCAACGAAACATTGAATGACAAAAAAGCCTTCGCCATCGTTGCGAAGGCTTTTTTTATTGGGTTGTGACAACCGCTTTCCATCAGAGTAAAACCGCTCTCCGATTCTTGGCAGATGATTTCTGCAAGCGTGAAGACTGAACCACCGGTCAGGAACGCAAGGCTGAGAACTCTGGCAAAGAACTCAGAACTAAGAACTCAGAACTAAGAACTCAGAACTAAGAACTCAGAACTAAGAACTAAGAACTAAGAACTCAGGGCTGGGAACTCAGGGCTAAGAACTCAGGGCTAAGAACTCAGGACTAAGAACTCAGGACTAAGAACTCAGGACTAAGAACTCAGGGCTGGGAACTCAGGGCAAAGAACTCAGGACTAAGAACTCAGGGCAAAGAACTCAGGACTAAGAACTCAGGGCTGGGCAAGTCTTTGCAGGCTTGATCCTAGGGATGGCTCACCGCGTCTGGTAAGAATGGTTAACTTTTGGTTGATCGATCATGGCTACACTGCCTGCAAACGAATTCCCAAACCAGAGTGCTTTCTTCCTTGGCGGAGACACCGCTGGTTTGGGAAATAGGTTCGAGCAACCGATGAGTGGGCTTTAGGTTGTCGAGCGTGCAGGGGGCCTGCGCGGAGTGTAGAGACAGCAATCATCGGGGCAGACATCATGCCAAGGACCTAGTTCACCCATCGCTTTTCTTTCTTCGCGATTTTCAAGACGCTCCTGAATCAGTTCGCGAATCATGGAAACGAAGCTTGGGTGAGTGCCCACGGTTGCAGCGCGGGCGAAGGGGATATCATGATCGGCGCAGGCAGTTGCGGCTTCTTCATCGAGATCAAACATGACCTCCATGTGGTCGCTGATAAAGCCGATCGGCGCAACAATGATTCCATTGGGTTTCTCATTCTCGGCCATTTCGTTGATGACGTCACAAACGTCGGGTTCTAACCAAGGTTGTTGAGGTGGTCCACTGCGGCTTTGGAAAACAAGTTGCCAGTTGCCGACACCGTTTGCTTCGGCGACCAGACGGCAGGATTCCGTCAGTTGTTTGACGTAATCGCAATTGTCCGCCATTCCCATCGGGATGCTGTGTGCGGTGAATAACGTGTGAAGCTGATCAGCAGGTTGCTCCAACTTGCCGATTGCGTCCTTGACCGACTTCGCCATGGCATCCACGAATCCAGGATGATTGAATCCCATTCGTACTTTTTGAACAATCGGAGCGTCAGGCCCAACTTGCTCCTGAGCTGCAGCGATATTTTCACGGTACTGGCGACATCCGCTGTAGCAGCTGAACATGCTCGTGAAAAATGCCAACGCTCGCTTTTTACCATCACCCTTCATTTGCTCGAGCGTATCCGGGAGCATTGGATTCCAGTTTCGGTTGCCCCAATAGATTGGCAGGTCAATACCGGCAGCGGTTAGCTCCGTTTGCATCGCATCGAGAAGGATTCGGCATTGCTCGTTAATCGGACTCACACCGCCAAAGTGGTTGTAATGTTCCGCCACTTCCAGCATGCGTTCTCTGGGAACGTTTTTGCCCCGGAGGACATTCTCGAGAAAGGGGATGACATCATCCGGACCCTCGGGGCCACCAAAGGAAACCAGCAGAATTGAATCGAATGGGGGAAGTGGATCGCTCATGAAAAACCTGTTCGGGGGTAGGAGATGATGACCTTCTACTATCTGGCCGGATCAAGATGCAAGCCATTCCGCTGGATCTGCCGAGTTGATAATGGGGGCATTTCTGAGGATTTTGGCGGGGAATTACAGGTTGATTGTGGGTTTTTCTTACGTCAAAGGTGTTGAGAGGCCAATTTTTCAGTATTTCCTGTTCTGAACGAAGCCTGCTCGACCACGCTTGGCCCAAGACGCAAAGTACCCTCCATTCCACCCCTTGGAATCAGGCCATTGCCTTGGTCGATTGAATTCGGATGGTGTTCAGGCAAATAAACGAATCTTGTTTCTTGCCGGGATTTCGACTGGGGTCATGGAAATATCCTGATTTCATTCGTGTCCGTTTGAGTGCTTGAGGGCTCGGTTCACGCCGAGGGCTTGGTAGGAACGTCTCTATCCCCAGAGCCACGATCCAGAGCCACGATCCAGAGCCACGATCCAGAGCCACGGTTTGGGTCACTGCTGTACTGCGGTTTGAGTCACGAATGTCCATCGCATTCAGCCCAGCAGTAGCCTCGGTGCGCGGTCAGCGGATTGACGCAGGGGTGATTATTGGAGACATCTTCATTTGCAGTCGATTCAATCGAATTTGGAAAAACAACCTTGTCAGGTCTGGCAGAACGAACTGACTTGTTTCGAGCATTGATGCAATCGCACGTACCCCGTTGACCTCGAGAGTCGCGTTGGGGTGAAAGGTGGATGTGGTAGGTTATGATTTCCCACCCCCAACTGCTTGAAACTGATGTGTCGGTTTGAGGGGTAAACCAATTGGAATTCCGTATCAATTCATGTGATGAAATTTCCTGACCACCCTCCACTGGAACCAACGATTCTGCGGACCCTTGGAATTAAGTCGATTGAGTCGATCTCCTCGGGGCTGAGTGGCGCATCGATCTATCGATGTCATCACCAGACGGGTCGTGAGTTGGTGCTTCGGGGTTGGCCAAAGGGGTTTTCGCAGCAGCGTCTTGCCGAAATCACTCGGGTCGTGGGTGTCTCCAGATCAGCCTTGGCTAGTCTCATTCCTCAAATTCATTCTTTTGACCCCTCTGTTTTTAATCTTCGAGACTGTCCAACTTCGTTGAATCGAAATGGCAGCGGCGTGGAGGCGATAAGCAAAGAGTGCTCAACGCGGTCGTTATCGACGGATTCCTTGTTTGCCGCCTCTGAGGATGCTGATTTATCAAGCATCGATTCGCTCTCGGCTTCATCTCACCGCGTAGTCGATCACCTTTGGGGTGCAACGCAAAACGAAAGGGAACAATCTGTTTGGCAATCGGCCAATCGAAGTCTGATTCGAGATTGCTGTTGGTTATCGTCGGCAGGTCGATTTTGGCAGTTGATGGATTGGATGCCAGGGTCGGTACTACCGTCAGAATGTGATACTGAGTTGATTTTGAGAGGTGTCGAGGCCATCAAGCGTTTTCACGGAGCGACGAGTTGGTTTGGAACTCATCGGCAAATGCCCCTAGCGATTCAATCAAGAATGCAACGAATCGATCGAGTCACTTCGTTGCTTGATGCTTGGTTATTAGAGCGAGGGGAAGCGATCGGGGAAGCGATCGGGGAAGGGGTTTGCGAGGAACTCGGCGACGTTGTCCAACGAGCGATCGGACTTTGGAGACAAGATGCGGTGAAAATGAAGCGGAGGATCTTGAGTCAACTCATGCAGGATTCTTCTCGGCCCTTACCCACTCAGTTCGTGTTGCGAGACATTCATCGTGAAAACCTTTTGTTCGAGGACGGGTGTCCCAGTGGTTTCTTCGATTTTGACGCTCTGCGAGTTGATACCCCGTGGATAGATTTGTCACGCTGGGTCGGTAGCTTTGTGCAAGGGAATTCGTCTGACGACGAGTTATGGGTGAAAGCGTCTCAAATTTTTGCTCGAGACCATCCTAGCCTTGAGAGTCGTGATAGCGATTTTGGCTGTGATTTTGCAAAACGTCTGCATGGTGCCAGCACATGGATCAGCCTTGGGAATTGGCTAGTCTGGCTTCTGATTGAGAAGCGTTTCTTTGCGGTTGATGCGAGGGTGATCTCGCTGCGTCTTGATCGGTTGGTGTCGCTGGGCTCGCATCTTGTTACGGACCAAGCGTGATATCCAGTGGTGTTGCAGGCTGGTGGTTTTCCCCCAAGCAAATCGTCTGATCACAGATCGTCTGATCACGAACCGGCGAGGGTGAAGTCTCTGGGGCATTCTCTGTCGTTCGCTGCAGCGGTTTCACCGAATTTCAGTTGGGGCAGGGGAACACCATCACGACATTGGCAAGTTCATGGTGCAGGTCTTTACCTGGTGAGGATTTGATGAGAGGGTGCGGAGTCAGATGCTTACAACTGGATTGCTGTACTGTCGTGTGGTGACTGCATTTTTTTATTGGATGGAATCTGACGAGAGGCGGCCGCTTTGATTGTGGCCGTTCAATTTGGTTGTGAATTACTTGAAACGATATTGGGCTTAAATTCCAAGAATGCGTCAGCCAATGTGGCAAAGAGCGATTGTTGGTTCGTAACACACCCAGCCGGCATTGATTGCGGTGATGGACTTGAGGCGGGTCAGGCAGATTGGTGCAGCGTTTGAGTTGCCAAAAGGACCTCAGCTTCGTTGACTTGGAAAAGCATTCGCAAGTAGAATTAGCGACTGGCGTTTAGCTTCCGGAACAAAGTGAAAGATCATGAAAATTAGAGCAAGTTTAGACCGCTGCGTCGGTCCAGCACGGATGCTGTTGATCGCAAGCTTAGTCCTTTTAGGTGTCGTTTCTGACTCAAAAGCTCAAACGGAGTTCGGCGCCGATCTTTTTCCAGAACTCTCGTTAGGTGGTGTTGGTTCCGAGCAGTTCGCGGAGGAGGAGCCGGTGACTTGGGAAGCTCGCTATCTCGTCGAGGCGGACGGAAAAGGTCGCTTGGAGGTGGTGGCAAATTTGGCATCGACTTGGCATCTCTACTCGGTCACGCAACCCTCTGGTGGTCCAACAAGAACAGCCATCGAATTGATCTCGCCGGGGGAGATCAGCCTTGCCGGAGATTTCACTCCCATTGAGCCACCCAAGAAATCGGTCTCTGCCATTTACAATGGCTTGACCGTTGAGGAGCACGAGGGGTTGGTGGTATGGACCGCGCCTTTGGTGATACCGAAGGGGTATACGGATCCAATTGAAGTCAAGGTGAATGGATTAGTCTGCAAATCCGGTGGCGACAATCGTTGCATGCCAACTTCGGCCGAGCTGACAGCATTGTTGACGGAAGAATCGGCCACCGTTGCGGTTGCTGCATCAGCTGATCAAAGTATTGCCGCGGCGGATCTGTTTGAGGATTCCGATGTATTTCGCGATGAAGATTATGTCGTGCAGTGGCAGGGTGCAGTATCGCCGTTGCCGGTGATGGCGGGCCAAACGACGATGATTCATTTCAAGGCTTCTCCTGACGCATCGTTCCATGTTTATCAATCGGTGATCGATGATTCGGATTCTGCGACTAACTTTGTTGTCACCGACAAGGCTGGATTGGAGGTGGGGGAGCCAGTGGCCAACAAGGAAGCGGTCAGCAACGCGTTGCTGCCGACTCTGGAGGTCTCCTACTATGAGGGGGAGGTGGCGTGGTCTTTACCGGTTTTGATTCCTGAAGGCACCGAGGATGGCTTGCGGATTGTGACCGGGATGATTGCTTATCAAGCATGTACCGATAGCAGTTGCAGGCAGCCTATGGCCTTGAAGTTCACGGCGACCATTGGTGTGGGTGACGTCGATTCAGAGGAAACCGGGAACATCCGTTTTGTTTCCGCCAAGAGAGCCGAGGCGTTGGATGCAGCGGCAACGATTGCTTGGGTTGATGAGGTTGACACTTCAACGGTTGCAACGCCTACACAAAATGTTGAGCCGCCCAGTCCCGATGCCAAGACAAGTCAATCATCAGGAGCAAGCGTTGCTGTTTCAGAGCGAAGGCCGTTCTTGGTCCTTCTAGGTTTTGCTTTGGTCGGTGGCCTGATTCTTAATTTCATGCCGTGCGTTCTTCCCGTTGTCGGCCTGAAAATTATGGGCTTTGTACAGCAGGCTGGTGAGGATCGTGGACGAATCTTGATTTTGAATTTGGTCTACGTCGGTGGCATCATGTTTGTGTTCTCCATTTTCGCCGCGGTCGCCGCTGTCTCGAAATTTGGCTGGGGTGAGCAGTTCACTTATTTTCCGGTGCGATTAGGTTTGACGTTGCTAGTTTTCTCGCTGGCGTTGAGTTACTTGGGTGTTTGGGAATTGCCCACCCCGGGGATCGCTGGTGGCAAGGGTTCACGCGAATTACAGAATCGTGAAGGCCTTGTAGGGGCTTTCAGTAAAGGTGTTTTTGCAACGATCCTTTCGACACCATGCAGCGGACCACTGCTCGGTTATATTCTCGGAATCACACTTCAGCTATCACCAATTCAGACGGTGGCAATTTTCCTTGTGGTTGGGCTGGGCATGTCAGTGCCTTATCTCATCATCGGTCTTCGACCGTCCCTGATTTCGTGGTTGCCAAAACCGGGTGCTTGGATGGGTAAGGTCAATGAATTGATGGCATTCCTGTTTCTTGGTACGGTTGCTTTCTTCTTTTCGCAGTTCAGTGACGATGACAAGTTGCCCCTCTTTGTTTCTCTGATCGCAGTCTGGTTTGGTCTGTGGATTGTGGGGCAGGTGAAAGGTTACGAGCCGTTGAAAAAGCGGCTTGTTGCCTGGGTCGCTGGTTCTCTGGTTGCTTGTTTGATCAGTGTCTGGGCGTTCCAGGGGCTCAAGGTTAAAAAGGAACTTGATTGGGTTGCGTATGGTGAACCCGCTTTGCAGCAATTGCAAAGCCAAGGTCAAACAGTGATGGTTGATTTTGGAGCCAAGTGGTGCGCGACTTGCATCTATAATTACGAACGGGCCATCAACACCTCAGAGACTCGTGAGGTCATTGAGGAGTTGGGTGCCGTTGCCATGTATGCTGACTGGACAGACTACAACGATGAGATCAAGCAAAAGTTGGAGGAACTGAACAGTCGCTCAATTCCTCTTTTGGCGATTTATCCAGGCTCTCGTCCAGATGAGCCGATTATTTTGCGGGATATTGTGACGCAGGAAGCTGTCTTGGAAGCTTTGCGAGAAGCAGGTTCGAGTGTCAGTCAGTCGGTTTCCACAGCGGTGTCATCAGGCAACTCCGCTCAGGTCGAACCGAACTTTCAGTTACCGAGCCATCTTGGCGTCATTGGGCGGACACAGTGAGCGAAAGCAGTCTGGTTCTTGACGACTTTCAACGCACCATCGTAGCAATTGCCTCTTCGTCGGAACCGAGCGATCGTGGAGTGGTGCGGTTGTCGGGGCAGGATGTTTCCAGCGTTCTCCACAACATGAAATTGTCCCTTGGTTCGGTTTCGTTGCCCGGTGACCAGCAGGTCGAAAGTGGTCCTCCTGGTGACAGTGATCCATTTTCGGGGGCAAGAGAACGCGTCGTGAGGAACTTTGATTCGGAGATACTTCATTTAGAGGCTCCCCGGAACTCTTCGGTTGGGAGTGATTCCGCAGCATTTCGCGGTTTGGTCAAGGCGAACCGATCAGAGGTGAGGATCGATCTGGGTGACCCTCTGGGTTGGGTTCCCCTGAGTTTGTTGTACTGGCCAACGAATCAGAGTTACACAGGACAGCCTTCAGCCGAGTTTCATTTAATCGGTAGCCAGCCTTTACTGCGGTCGGTGGTTGATTTTGCTGTTCAGTGCGGAGCCAGGGCGGCCAAGCCAGGTGAGTTTACACTGCGAGCTTTCTTGGGTGGTCGGCTTGATTTAACGCAGGCCGAGGCGGTTTTGGGTGTGATCGAAGCGGAGGAGCGAGGCTCACTGAATCATGCTTTGGAGCAGCTGTCGGGTAACTTATCACGTCCCCTTGAGGCCATGCGTTCGGACGCACTTGATCTGCTGGCTGATGTTGAAGCGGGTCTGGATTTTGTTGATGAGGACATTGAATTTGTCACTGATGAAGCATTGATTTTGCGGCTTGAGCGAATGGATGAGCAACTGCTTGGAACATGGGAAGCCATGAAGGAACGCGGCGGAGGTTCGGCGAAGCCTGTGATTGCAATACGTGGAGAGCCCAACGCTGGTAAGAGTTTTTTGATGAATCGTTTGGTTGGGAGGTCGGCTGCAATAGTCGCCGACGTGCCCGGCACCACGAGAGATGTTGTCACTGCGGATGCATTGATTCGACAGCGGAAGGTAGCACTGGTGGATACAGCGGGGATCGAATCAGGACGCTGTGACGTGGAACGCCTTTCGCAGCAGCAGGCAGTGCGTGCCAGTCGAGGTGCTGCCCTGAGGTTGTGGTGCGTTGATTCATCTCGGGCGGATTTTGAAAATGCCGCCAGCCAACTCGAGGTGATTGCTCAGAAAGAACAACGCGGGCGAGTGATTGACTTGTGGGTTGCGACAAAGGCAGATCAGCAGCGGAGTGGTGGCTTGGATCAAAATTCAAAGGGTTCCGATTTGAAGAAGCATCGTCTTGCTTCGGCCCATTGGTTACCGTGTAGTGCGTTGACCGGTGACGGTATTGAACCGTTAGAAGATGCTATTTTGCGTTCACTCGATTCATTGGACTCCGAAGAGGTGGGTTCGGTTTTAGGGACGGCCGCTCGTTGCAAAGAGACGTTGAATCAATCGCGTCAGTGTGTTGCGAACGCGATTGCATTAACGCGTACGCAGCAGGGGCATGAATACGTTGCGGCTGAAATACGTCTTCTTGCGGAATCTTTGGGCGAAGTCACCGGCGCCGTCTACACGGACGATCTACTTGACCGAGTTTTCAGCCGCTTTTGCATCGGTAAATAAAGATTTGCGATGACTAGACGGGATTTTGGGTGGTTTTGCGTCTGTGCTTTGGTACTTGATATGCAAGACCGGCCCACGCGATGCAGGCGATGACCAGCGTTCCCGGGAGCCACCACGGTTGATAACGAAATTTAACTTCGTACCGCCCACGCGGAATGATGATTCCTTGCTTGAGGTAGTCAACCGAGTGGACCGTTAGAGGTGACCACTCTTCTTCGCCGCTTCGACGAAACGTCGCTTTCCAGTTTCCGTCTTGATAGACCGCGCGAGTCAGGAGGGTCTTTCGAGTGGTATTGATTTCAAAGGAGGCGGATTCATCCGTCTTGGACACATTCGTTACCTCGGTGCTGATGGTGTTGTTTTCGACGCTGTTGTTCTTGGGGTTGGCAAATGGTTGAGCTGATTGGTTTTTTTTGGCTGTGATTACCCAAGGTACAGGCACCCCCGTTGGATCGAATCGTTCGGCGACAAAATTCGGATTGCCTCTTGGCGGAACTGAAATTTGGATTTGCTTGAGACGCTGCATCATGACCGAAACGCTGGCGGTTTCTTCGGCAATAACTTTCCAGTCGGGCCAAGCGACCAATTGTGCACCTGGATCATGGGTCCAATCTTTTTCGTGATGACTGGATGGGGCTGAATCGGATGGTCTGCTTTTGTTAGACTCGATGGCTTGCTTATCAAGTTTTCTGATGGTGCTCGCGAGTAGGTAACGTTGCGAATCCATTTCATGCTCAACTGATTCGCTTGCTGTGGTCATGACGCCATCAATGGAAAGCCATTTTCGCACTCCCAGCCAGAACCTGGCTTGTTCAGTTGGGCTTTGGGTTTTGTTGATGCGTTGAGTGGCTCTCCAAAATGTTGCTAGGTTGGCGCTACGGATTGAAGTCATGCTGTTGAAAACTGCTTGACGATCCGCAAGGTGCCAGCGACCAAACCAACCGAGGCGAGTGCTCGTTTCAACTTCGATCTTCCTGACCGCTGATCCTGTTTCCCTCCACTGATTCGGCCAACCGGAACCACTGCGAGTGCGCAGCCATCTGCTGTGCCCGAATGCCGTCTGTGCCGTTTGTGGATCCTTGACTGAGGAAGAACGCGCTTGATTGGTTGGGCTGCGGAATGCTTCTGCATTGTTAATCGTTATTCTTGCCTGACTATCAGATGTTTTCTCCTGTGCCAGTTTTATCAGCCTTTGCTCTTGCTGGATGGGAATACGTAAAACGAGACGGTGCGCTGAGTAGGAGATGTCCACCACCAGAACGATGACTAGTGCGACTTGAAGTGATTGGTGTGTCCATTGACGTTTGGTTCGCAACCAAAACACAAACCCCATCGTCAGGGCGACAAGACTGGAGTGAAAAAATGATTGGGTGATTTCCCACCAAGCTTCTCGTATTTGCAGCGGTCCCCAAAATTCATCTTTGGGGATTTGTTCCTCCATGGGTCGGTCATAGAGTTCCCATGAAAGGAATGCCGCCCAAGTCGCAAGCATGATTACGAAGAGCGAAAGGGTGCTGGCGGTGAGAAGTCGGCGAATTCTCTCTACGGCGGATGGTCGATCGAGAAGACGTGCGGTGGAGATTGCAAGTCCGATGGCAAAGAATGGTAGCCATTTTGCAGGGTAACGAAACGAGTCGTAGCCGGGGATTATCCAGTAAAGTAGCCAATAAAGCCCGCCAGCCGCTCCGTCGCGTTGCAAAGAAAAGCCACTCGCTGTTTGAATTAGCCACATGCAACCGAATGACCCAAAAGCCGCAAATAAGCCAATCAGCGATAGAAGAAACCAGCGATCAATCGTTCGGAATCGCCAGCGATCTTTAATCGTCAGCAGGCTTAGTCCAATGAGCAAACCCATGTAAATCGTTGGTGTCCACATCCTACCGTCGTCAGTGAGCCTTTGGCTCATTCGTTGATTAACAGGGTAGAGTGATCCAAACGGATTTGGTGAAAACATTTCCAAAAGATGCCAAGGTGGAAGTGAGAACGCAAACGACTCATTGCGTCTGTCTCCCGAAAGTGGTTTGTTAAGCACCTCACCGAAAGATCCCTGTTCCTGCGTTCGGTCGCTCTGCAGGCTCCAGTCCAATGATGCAGCTATTTGCGGAGCCGCAAGAGCACAGGCAAGCCCCAAGCTTTTGAGCAGCTCACTAAACCGCATGGTTGTTGATTTTTTTCGGAGCAACTGGACCGAGCGAGTTAGAAATAAAACAAGGCAAGCATGTAGGGCGGTTTGCGGATCGCCACCCAAAATCATCATCGCCAACGCAAAACCAACCAGGACCACGCGCCGACGGTTCAGGATCGGATGTGAGCAGAGCATCGGTGAGAGTGCCAAGGGAAGCCATGCTGCCCCAACCAGGAAGGGAAGGTTGGTGTGCAGGAAAAAGACCGAGCCGGAAAGCGAGTAGGTAAGAGCCGCAGCGGTCGATGTCACCGTTGAGGCGCCATGCCAACGAGCAGCTTTCCAGGCAGTGATCGACGCAATGATGAGGTGAATGCATACGTACCAGGCCAGAGCGATGTTAGGTTCGATCGGAAGCTGGTAGAGGAGGGCGCGAATTGGGTAGAAAACCGCGGTCGTCGTTTCACCCGCTAAAGGGATTCCCGTGTGATCCAATTCATTCCAAAGTGGAATCCATGTCGCTTGCTGACGTTCACCAATGTATTGAAACAGCGGAGTGTAAAAGTGGCTGACATCACGAAAACCAAGGCGGTCAATTCCCACTAAGGCTGTGGAGAAAATGGCCACAATGACAGCGGGAGCCAGTAAAACACTCGCTGATACCTGCCGCATTGGACGTGCCTATTTTGGGGCCGTGACCATTCCCGAGAGTGATTGGCTGCGAAGGGAGTCTGCGCGGTCAACCACCTCGTCCGACTTTTCCAATTCGCTCGGAATCAGTTGAACATCGATCACACGCTCATCGCGAAGTTCGCCCGGCCAGAGCGACTCAGAAATGAAATCGAGAACGGGAAGTTGATACCAAGGTGGATTTAACCTTCTGCTCAACGTTTCGGTCCGATAACCATCCTTTTCAATGCGGAATTCACGAGTTCCGTAATAGACAAAGCTCGTCGCTGCGGGTGAGGTCCCGATGATTTGATTATCCACCGACACAGTCGCCCCGGGCGGATTGGTTCGCACGGTCATGCGACGCCGAACGCAACCATTCAGGGTTAAAGAGGTTGCAGTGATTACAACCAGCAGTAGCGTTCGAAACAACGGCATGAAAATCGTTTGACTCTTGGCTTGGGCAGTGGAACCATTCGGTATTGATTCCTAACACCCCCGAGGGCCTGATCGCTAGAGCGGTTTTTAAGCTACCATCCGACTGTCCGCCTTTTTAGGCAAATTGAAATCGCTCATTCAATGTTTCATGCGCTCTTAATGTTTCACGCGGTTTCGATGTCTTGGGTGGCTGATGTACCAGCCGAGGGCGGACAAAGGAGGGCTTGCTAGCTTCGATACTGGATTGGTTGCTTGCGACTTGCTGTGAGTCGCTAATTCGGCAGACGGAGTCGATGGGACGCCTCAATCAGCGAAGTGTTGGCGACTTCAATCAAGCACGATGAATATTGATTGGAGAGTCGATCAGAAGCGAAGATCAAGGCAGTATCGTTCTGACAGGGTAACGTACAGCTGAGAAAGAATTTTGGGCTCAGGGATTCACCTGAATGAAGCATGAGTCTCCGAGCGAATCCATTCGACTCAGGTAAGGTCCTGAGCTGTAGGGAGTGTCATTACGTGTCGTTTGGACGAGGCTTGAGAAGCTTGGAAGTCTCGATCAAGGCAGCAATTTGGTCCACCGCAAGTCGAAGGGATCTCGCTGCCATCTGAAAATTGGTGTGCCCGCTCACCTCGGGTTGAATCTCTTCATAGAGGGCGGTTGCGCGTTTGAGTTTTCCAATTTTTTTCTTCGCCATTTTTAAATAGCCACTTGGATCATCCACTTCATTAAGTGGTCCGACAGCGAGAATGAAGTCGTAAAGATCGCGCACGATGTCCCGCAGTTCCTCATCATCTTCCGACTCATCAGCGTGCTTGAGGAACGTGCGAACCATCCAAACATGGGCAACCTGCTGATCGATTGCCCGAATGATCGAAAGTGGATCGGTGGGCGATTGGTGCATCAGGTCGTCGTTGTGGTGTCGTCTTGAGATTCGGATGTTTGGGTTACCTCGGCAGACGAATTTGTCCCCGGGACTGCTGGTGCTGGCTTCGCAGGCGGGTGACCGTGTGGCGTGTTACCCGCGGTCAGAATAATGCCAACGGCAACAAGTCCCATTCCCACCCACATCATTGGGCTTGCCGTTTCTCCCTGTTTGAGGCTGAAGAAGGCTGCGATGGCGTTGACCGACACGGCTCCACCAAAAACGATTGGCATCACGTAAGCGGGTTTTCCACCCGCTTTGGTAAGCGCGAAGGTGAGAAAGAGTGCGCCAACCGCACCGAGGCAACCTGCCAAGAAACCATACTTCATCGCTGGAGCGTAGGTGCCGGTGTAGTCAAAGTTATCATTGAAAGCCAGTTTCATCATCATCGCACCACCAATGACGGCGATGACCAAGTAGGCAATACCGATGAAGAGATAGGGTTTGAAGGGACCCCATTCGCGATTGGGGGCTCGAGCGTGGCTTAGGGTTGGACCGTAAAGTCCCCAGCAAAGAGCAACTCCTAGAGCACACGCGACGGCTAACCACTTCATATTGATTGCTCCCAGATTTTCTAAACGTTGAACAAGAAATGGCAGATATCGCCATCCTGCATGATGTAATTTTTTCCTTCGACCCGAAGCTTCCCAGCTTGGCGGATCTCCTTTTCACTTTTGTATTCTTCAAGGTCATCAAGTGTGTAGACCTCAACGCGAATGAAACCGCGTTCAAAATCGGAGTGAATGACTCCTGCAGCTTGCGGCCCGGTGGCTCCAATGGGAACTGGCCAGGCTCGCACTTCTTTTTCTCCGGCGGTGAAAAAACTCTGGAGGCCTAACGTTCGATAAGCTTGTCGAGCGATTTGGTGTAACGCCGGCGCTTGCAGTCCGACTTCCGCAAGCATCTCATCTCGATCGGAATCATCAAGTTCCGCTAGTTCGGCTTCTAGTTTGGCGCAAACACAGACCACCTGTGCCCCCGCGTTTTCCGCATATTGACGTACATTTTGAACCAGGTCCACTTCACCTTGAAGGTCGTCCTCGCCAACGTTGGCAACGTACAGGATCGGTTTCGCTGTCATCAGGCCATAGCTCGAGACGGCCAATTCTTCTGCTTCGTTCAGCTGGAGTGTTCGAAGCGGTTGATCATTGGAGAGGTGAGCATTGCATTTTCCAATAACTTCCACTCGCAGTTTTGCTTCCTTGTCACCACTTCGAGCCGTACGTTCGGCTTTGCCCAGAGCATTTTCCAGCGTCTGAATGTCTGCCAGCATCAGTTCGGTTTCAATCGTTTCGATATCAGCAATCGGATCGACTGTGCCGGCAACGTGAGTCACATCCGGATCCTCGAAGCATCGTACGACTTGCACGATCGCATCGACCTGACGAATGTGGCTGAGAAACTTATTGCCCAATCCTTCTCCCTCAGAGGCTCCTTTGACAATTCCTGCAATGTCAACGAGTTTCAATGCGGCGGGAATGACCTTCTTGGTGGGTATAAATTGGGTGATTCGATCGAGTCGTCCATCGGGGACGTTGACGATGCCCTCATTTGGCTCGATGGTGCAAAAGGGATAGTTCTCGCTTTGTGCAGCCTGCGAGCTGGTCAAAGCGTTAAAGAGCGTGCTCTTGCCTACATTCGGCAAGCCTACAATTCCGGCTTCCATGGTGTGTTGATTCCTATCTCCGGCGCGAACCCATCGGGTAAACCTAGGTAGCAGAATCGTATCAGCCCAAGGGCGTCCGTCGAAGGTGGGAAGGGCAATTTCCACATTCGGAAACCGCTTTTCTGGTAGATCAGTGCAATAAACGCCACCACGCTCCGGAATGAGACCGAGAGGTAGGGCGGAATCGTTCACGCCCACCATCGAAAAATGCTTGTTTTCATTTCCGTGTCGACGGACGCCAGCACTCTCGCGATCGGCGATTGACTAGTCGGCGAGATATTTGGGCGAGATTTTTGGGCGAGATTTTTACTGGCGAACTTGTCTGGTTTTACGTGGTTTATTGATTTCGAGCGAATTAACGGGTTGGTGAATGATTGAACAGTCAAGAATTGTACAAATTCAAAGATGGATCAAAACGGTTTGTGAGCTTGAAGGGTTGGGATTGTTTGGATTGAGAGGGGGCCCTGACTGTCATCGACCGAAGTTGATGGAAGATTCTTGAGGGGCAACGTCCAAGAAAAAAATCAAATTCGTCTCAAGAAGGATTCACGAGGCTGCCGATAGATAACGTTTGCAAGAAGCAAATCGTATTTTTTGGTTTCATGGACGAAGCTGGTGGCACGTACACGCCCAGCTCGACCGGCTTGGTGTTGCGTGTTTTCGCAACTTCCAGCTCCGAGCCTGTCCTGTGAGAACTCTTCAATTAGGTGTCCTAATCGTTTGTGGTGGTACGCTCGCTGCGTTGCCATTTCGGCGGTATCAGGTACTCAAACAAGCTTCCACTGATCCATTCGAAGTCACCGGACCCGAACAATCGGATCTTTTGGCATTCGGATTTGAAACATCCAATCTTCGAGCTGATGTCGTGCGAGCTGATCCAGCCGCCACGGACGCAGATCGTGGGTTTGTTCATTCGGTTGAAAAGCCGTGGGTATCATCTGGTGGCGATTATTCTACTGTGCCGCGAACGGGCATTCGTAAGTCACTGGATATCCCACTGACCTTCGAAGACCTCGCTGCGCCGATCGAACGGCCCGGTGCCATTCAAGATCGCTTTGTGACGGCGACGCCCGAGGATGAGGTTTTGACTTCACCAGATGCGGTACTCCATGATGGGCCGTTGGCAGTGACGCAAGACTTCGGTCGATCGCCGGGACCAAAGCAACCGGTGGCCTCTTCGTTGACGGAGACAAATTTGGGTCAGAGAGTACCCGTTAACAATCGATCACTGGTCGACTCATGGAAGCCATCATTCCCTTCTGATCAGTCGATCCCGAAAGATCAAATTGTGACCGGCAGGTTTGCGAGTATGACGGATACCGAACCGGACCCTGACCGTGCTATCGCGGCTGAATGGGTTCAGGGGGATCAAGCGAATCCTCGCAAGCATGCTCAGTGGCGTGCATTACCAGACGTCAGTGAATCAACTCGAGATCGTCATTGGATTCAACAGCCTCGTTGACCCTGGGATGACTAGCAGTGAATCTTGTCATTGATTTTCCACGACACCTTACCCTTGGTGATTTCAGGGGTCGCACATACCCAATCGCACCACAGGTAAGTGAAGGCTGTTGGGATCCATCGGTGTGCGTGCTTCCTGACACTGGTGGCATTCACGTTCGCACGTTGTATTGCTGAGCAATGAACGCTAGAGAATGAGGACTACTCTCGTCACCACCTGTTCTCACGGGGCAGCCGCTTTGAAATCCTCGTGACACCTGTTCAAAGAAGCTTGTCAATGGATTGCTGCTCCAGTTTCTTGACAACCTCACGAACCCGTTCTTCAGAGTTTTTTGGCGCAACCAGAGTTGCATCCTTGGTCTGAACCACGATTAGATCTTCGACGTCGATGGTGACAATGGTGTGATCCGGATCGCTGACCAAGATGCAGCCTTGAGAATCGATTCCCAAGTGGGATCCAACCACCGTGTTATTGTCTTGGTCGGGATCATGGAGTCGGGATAATGACTGCCAGCTACCGAGATCGTCCCATGAAAAGGGTGCTTCGATGGTGACCAAGTTGGGATAGCCCTCCATGACGGCGTAATCAATCGATATGCCGTCGATTGCGGTGAATTCACGTTCCAGAGTTTCGTTGTAATGATCACTGCCAAGTGAGTCGGCGATGCATTGAATGTGTTGGTGCATCTCAGGAGCATTTTTCTTCAACGCTTCAAGGATCGTTGAGGCCCGCCACAGGAAGATTCCACTGTTCCAATAAAAAGTGCCGGCATCTAAATAGGTTTGCGCCGTTTCGCGGTCGGGTTTTTCTCTGAAGCATTTGACGCTGAACGCGGCAGTCTGTTCGGTTGCTTGAATCGATGCGCCGCGTTGGATGTAGCCGAAGGATTCGGCAGGATAATTTGGTCGAATGCCAAACGTGACAATGCGGGTCGGATCCTCCTCAATCAGCGATTTTCCCGCCTCGATTGCCGACTGGAACTGAGCAGCCGAATGAATCACATGATCTGAGGGCATGACCGCCATGATTCCTTCGGGATCGTTTTTTTCTACGATAGCTGCCGCGAGCCCAATGCAAGGGGCGGTGTCTCGTTTGCATGGCTCACCAACGATGTTGTCCGCAGGTAACTCAGGTAATTGCTGCTGGACCGCTGGGACCAGGTCACGGTTGGTCAGAATTAGCTGACGCTCAGGGGGCACAAGTACTCCAAGTCGGTCAATTGTCGCCTGGAGCATGCTTTGATCGCCGGAGAGCGAGAGAAGTTGTTTGGGTCGCAGTCGACGGCTGGCTGGCCAAAATCGAGTTCCACTTCCACCTGCCATGATGATCGCGTGAAGCATTGTCGTTCCTGCTCGTGTCGCACGTTTAAAGGTTTTTCCGGAAATGTTGATGCAGAGGCTCTGCGATCATTGTTCGTTGCTGAGAATCGATTGAATGCTGCTTTTGAGCAATATTGATTCAGCAATGTTGATTCAGCAATGTTGATTCAGCAATATTGATCCAGCAATGTTGATTGAGGAATGAGTTTTTTTGGAAGTGGGACTGCTTACTTCGGACCTCACGTTACTGTTGTTGCTGAGTCTGTTGCAGTTTTTCACGAAGCAAATCTCTGGCCTGCTGAAAGTCCTGGATTTCTGGTTCAAGTTCAGCAGCAAGTTCAAGCCGTTGCATCGCTTCTGTCATCTGACCCGAAAGATAAAGTGCGAGTCCGTACCGATACTGAACGCTTGCGTTTTCTGGAGCGAGGTTGGCATCGCGTTGCAATAAGGGCAATTCCTGCTTGCGAAGTTCGACGGCCCGTTTCATCAACGCGTTGGATTGCGGACCGGGTTGCTGCGTCGCAATTCTTTCGAGAAGGCTGGATAAGTTTGAACGAGGTCCGGTCGTCGTGGGTTCGACCCTGATGGCGGTTTCGTAGGCCTTGACTGCTTCTTCCGAACGTCCTTGACCTTCGCAGAGCATTGCCCAACCGAGGTGGGCACCTGCGCGATCCGACGCCGCCATCAATGATGTCTTGACATCCTTCAACACGTGATTAACTCGCGTTTGTTCGCTGCTTGAAAGTGTCTGATAGGTTCCCGATGCAACAAGAACTCTGGCGGCCTCGTTTCGTAGCAGTCGCGTGTCCTCATTCAAAATCGGCATCAATGTTTTCCGAATCACCGTCGACGGGGCCGTCATGAAAAGATTAATGGCCGCTGCTCGAACGAGCGGCGATTCAGAGGTTTTCTTGAGGATGGAAACGGCGGCAGGAAATGCTTCCGGAGTACCAGAGGCGGCGAGTTCGTTGAGTGCGGAGGCTCTGGCGATCGCCGGGGATTGCATGTCACTTTGATTCGCCAGTTTCAGCATTTCCTTGATTGATTCACGGAGTTGCTTCGGGTCAGCTACGTTTCGGTTTTTGCGGTAAGCCGCAATCGTTTCTGAGAAGTGCGGTGGCTTTTTCCGCTCTGCGCCGTACCACTTTTCGCAGGCGTCGTCACACCATCGATCGGTGGCCGAGATGGCACTGATGATTTCCTTATCGCCTAATTCTGCAGCTTGAATCCAGTCGGCGTACTCCCTCAGTTTTTCCTGCTTCTCAGGGGCAAGTGATTTGAGTTGGTCTTGGACATGGCAACCACTGCAGGCGTTCGGCGTGCCGATGGAGACCGACAGATCGGGTCTTGGAACTCGCAAGCTGTGATCGCGTCTTGGGTCGACCGCCATGTAAGTACGTTCCGGCATATGGCAATTGACGCACTTTGCGCCCTCTGTTCCTGGAACATGGTGATGATGCGACGGGACATCATATTTACCTGCCGCATGCTGATGGCACGAGGTGCAGGTGGCGTTTCCGGGATGCTTCAGTTTCAACGAGTGTGGGTCGTGGCAATCCGTGCATCGAATACCCTTGTGGTACATCTTGCTTTGAATGAACGATCCATAGACATAGACTTCATCCTTGATTTGGCCGTCAGCAAAATAGGTGTCTTCTTGGAGAAGTTCCAGCTGGAAATGATCACAGTAATCGTTGCCCGCTTGAAAGTCGGTATCCAGCAATCCGCGTCGACTGTGGCAAGGAGCGCAGCTTTGCAATTGTGGTTCGGGATTTTCGCCTTTTAATTTGGCTAGTCCGAAACCATGGCGGCGATCCCAAAAAATTGAATTGGAATTAGCAAGCTCGACATGCAGGCTGCCTGGCCCATGGCAGGCTTCGCAGCTGACATCTATTTCCGAAAACGTGGTGTGGTACTGATTCGCTTGCGGATCAAAATTGCGTTTTAAATTGGTTGAGTGGCAATCTGCACACATGGTTTGCCATCGTTGGCCAATCCCGGTCCAGTGCAAGGGATCATCAGGGGCGAGTTTGTCGTGAACATCAGGCGGGCGTAAATAGAACCATTCTTCCTTTTTAGTGTCCCAACTCAATCGCAGTACCTGAATCCGCGGTAATTCATTTTCTGCCATCTCAGGCGTGCGATCAAACTCAATCATGTACTGCTGAAGTGGTTCGACGCCGAAGACATACTTGACATGAAAGTCACGCATCTCGCCATCTTCACCCTCGGTGTGAATCATGTATCGCGGACCATCGCGAAACATTCGGCTGACCACTCCGTCATGTTCGAACGTTGCGTTATCGAAATTAGCAAGGACTGTTTTTTCAGTCGCTAAGTCCATCGCAAGATCGTGATGCGATTCCTGAAAAGCCGCCGCCTCCTTCTGGTGGCACTCCACGCAAGACGACCTGCCGACGAAGGTCGCTTGAACACCTTCGGGCTTGGCGGACCAATAATCCGTGAAAAGGACGCCGCCAACCAGTAGCACAAAGGCGGCAAGAATCAGCGTGTTTCGATTCAGGGCAAAACGCGGAAGGGCAGGCAAGGATGTCGCTTCGTAATGGAAGGTGGTGTTTCGATTGCCCACAGTGTAATGAGGTTTACCCTGATCGGGTAACCATGGGGCGAGTTATGGCGTTAGCAACCGTACCGCCATTGCCCGCATTTGCTTCGCCAAGGTAACGCTTTCGGGGTCTTGAATGCCCAACTGATCCAAAAGTCGGGCTGTTTTTAAAAGTTGTTCGGCTGTTCGCGAAAGCCTCATCTTTTCCTGTTTGCCGGGTCCATCTGATTCAGGCTTGGCCGGAATCCCGGATTGGTTATCGCTGGGGAGTTGGCTTGAGGACAGTCGAGAAGAAATCGGACCCGATTTCCTCATGACTTGCAGAACGTCATCCAGAATGACATTGCCGGTTCCGCCGGAGGAGAATTTTCCTTCGGATGCTTCCCGGAAAGCTCGGAACGCCCGCTCGTTCAAAAAAGATCCTTCTGAGGGGGGAGCGAGTTGTTCAGGTGTTAGTTTTTCTAAGGCGGCGGCAAGTTCCGGGTCGTCTCCAGAATTGCCCAATGGCATCGGGGAAGGAAGTGGTGGTAAAGCTTGATTCGTGGCGTCGGCACGCCCTGGTTCGACCTGAGTATGGGAATCCTGTTTGGTATGCTTCCGCCGCGATCCTGATTCTTGCTCGTTCTTGTCTTCAACCGTGGTGGGGTTGGAAGGGGGCTCGGCAAAGCCCGGGTTCCAAGTTGCAGTCAACGCGAAGCCCGAAAACGTCAGGATCGCAAAGAGGAAAACCAAGCGATGGTTCATCCGGAACTTAAGAACCGGGTGCTCGTTGTCTGGTTTTCGTTTCCAATGAAGATCCTCGGTTCGGGGAGAAATCTTAGGGTCCATCTCAAGATTCCAATCGTAATGAAGGTTGGGGGCGATCGCATTCGTCTGTCAGCGTCCATTCATCGCTTGATTCAAGAGACATGATTCTTTTAGGCCTCTTGTTAATCACTCATTCCGGCGTCGAGCATCAAATTTGTGAGGGCAACCTTGTGATCCAAGCGGTTGCCGTTTTCTCACTCGATGAGATGTCGATTGAGGGCTTCAAGGCGAATGAAAGTGGTCCGCTGGGCATTGCGGGCATTGGTTGCAGTGTCGATCAAGTGAACACTGTAACGCGAACTGGACTTTTGGCGAAGGTGAATTTCGCATTGGCATCAAGTCGCAGGTTCACAGAGTCGCTGGATCAATGAGTCGCTGGATCACTGAGTCGCTGGATCACTGGGTCGCTGGGGCGAGGACCGAATGCTTCTTTTGGCTCAGTCAGGGTCAATCATTCGGTGGAGACCCATCAGTTGGCGTTTTTGCTTTTTCTAATCTGAGTGGTGGACGGTATTCGGAAGATTTTCGTGATTTCCCTGCGTTGGCTCGAATGCAACCCAAAAGTGGGTCAGTTGAAGGCAGCACTGCAAGCAATCCGCCACAGAAGCTAATCATAATTTACCGGATTCGTCCAACCCGCTGGCTCTCCTTACAGCGGCGTGTGGTACGGGGTTGGACCGTAAAAAGATCGAGACTTGAAGGGGTTCAGCGGCGAATCATCGCCACCCTCACATCGCAAACATTGGTCCCGGTCGGGCCTGAGATCAGCAGTCCTCCGGTTTTCTTGAAAAAGTTGTAGGCGTCGTTGCGGCTCAGGTAATCCTTGGGGCAAATTGAGTGCTGGACAGCAGCCTGATGCACCGCTTGGTCGATAAACGCTCCGGCGGCATCTGTCGGGCCATCTTCGCCATCGGTGCCACCGGAAAGGATGCACAGTCTGGACCATTGCTCGGCGGTAAGATTTACTTCGAGCAATTTTTGATAGGCAGCCAGAACGAGCTGTTGGTTTCTTCCGCCGAGACCGCGTATCTCTGGTTCACAAAGTTGCACGACGGGTTCACCGCCAGTGATAACACAATCATGTGGGTGTTCGCTGGCACCGTTTTGCATCATCCAAAGCGTGGTGTCGGCGAGTTGGCGACCAACCTCTTCGGCAAGACCTTCCGAAGAGGTTGCTGAATGCATCATGTGGTTGTAGCCAATTTTTTCGGCAACGATGCCGGCTTCGTCTACGGCGATCGCGTTATTGCCGATGACCATCGTCTGGTCACGCTCAGTGTTGTCGACACAGGGATTGAGTGGTTGATTTTGTTGTTGTTTCAGGGTCGCTCTCTCAAGCGCATTGTAAACGTTCTTCGGCAGGTTTTTGTCTATGTCATACTTTTGCAGGATGCTTAAAGCTTGCGAGGGTGTCGTTGTGTCCTCGACGGTTGGGCCCGAGGCAATTTGGTCCAGTGGATCACCAAGAACATCAGAGAGAATGAGGGTGAGTCGATGCGCGCGATGACAGGCGTCCCTGAGTCCACCCCCTTTGATTCGACTGAGGTGTTTGCGAACGGTATTGAGTTCGATGATGTCCGCACCGGAAGCGCTAAGTTGTCGTGTGACGGCAACTTTATCATTCAGGCTGACGCCCTGAATGGGTGCTGGTAGCAGCGCGCTGCCACCACCTGAAATTAATGCGATGCAAAGATCTCGCTCACTAAGCGTTTCCGTTATTCTTAGAATTTCGTTCGTTCCTTCGACTCCGGCTTGCGTCGGTTCGTTCAGTCCGGCGGGGCGAGCAGGGTGCAGGGTGATTTGCGAGAGATCGATCTCTGTTCCCTCAGGGATATTGACCCATCCCGAGAGCGGAAGCCAGTCGCTGATCTGATCCACCAAGCCCTGAGTCATTGCCGCGCCCGCTTTTCCAGCGCCGAGAACCACAACCCGCTCAAAGTCGGCCCGGCTGTAGGTGATGTCACCAACCCGAAGCTGTTCACCGCAAATTTGCAGCGTCCGACTCACAAGTGGTCTGGCGCGAACCGCATCCACCGCTGCGTTCCAAATTTGTTTCGCGTCGCTGCGGAGCGTATTTTTCATGGTCCATCCTGTCGCCGCTGTGAATGTGAAACCTTCGTTTCTCGCTCCGTTTATTGTTACCACATGATGAAATTGAGCAACCATCTAGTGAATTTCAGTGGTCGAGGAAGTCTGTTTGTTACGCATACCGTTGACCGGTGGAAGCATGGATATGGGGCATCGCTGCGGTTGGGATTGATCAGACAATCGCGGAGAAAGTGATGCTCAGGTGGCTGGTCTCGAGGTTGATCGGGCTTGCATGCAAAGCGTTCGTTAGGGAGCTGAGGTTTGTTAGCCCTGCCATTTCTCGAGCGATGAAATCCCTTCAATCCGTCGCTGAATCTCGTTTGCTTGCAGTGGTTGAAGGCTGTTATAAGAGTGTTGCAATGAATTCAACATCAGAAACTCCCGACCGCGACGACCTGGCATCCGAGTACTTCGAGCAATTGCCGTTCGAACCCTATCCGGTTCAGGAAGAGGCGTTATTGGCCTATTTCACTGGCGACCAGGGGGTTCTGGTTTGTGCTCCGACGGGAACAGGCAAAACGCTGATTGCGGAGGCTGCCGTCTATGAGGCACTTCGCACGGGCCAGCAGATGTATTACACCACACCACTAATTGCTTTGACCGACCAGAAGCTCGATGAACTAAAAGCTTCCGCTGTTCGTTGGGGCTTCTCTGAAAGTCAGGTCGGTTTGGTCACTGGCAATCGGAGCGTCAACCCTGATGCTCCCGTCCTGGTCGTTGTTGCTGAGATTTTGCTGAATCGGTTACTCAATCCCGAGGCGTTTTCGTTTGAGCAAGTCAGTTCCGTGGTCATGGACGAATTTCATTCTTTCAATGATTCTGAACGCGGAATCGTCTGGGAGTTGACGCTTGCTTTATTGCCAGCCAATGTGCGGACGCTGCTGCTGAGTGCAACGGTAGGCAATGCGATGGACTTCACCTCTTGGCTTTATCGAGCTCACCAGCGTCGGTTGCAATTGGTGGTGGGTACCGAGCGGAAAGTACCGTTGCAGTACGAATGGATCGGAGATGATTTACTTCCGGACTTTGCTGAAAAAATTGCGGAAGGTGACGAGGTAAGCCGTCGTACGCCGGCTTTGATGTTTTGCTTTAGTCGTTCTCAGTGTTGGTCAACCGCTGAATTACTCAAAGGCAAGAAAGTCATCGACAAAGCGCGACAGAAGGAATTGGCAGCCCATCTGGAGCAAGTTGATTTTTCGAGTGGTGTGGGTCCCAAGCTCAAACAGTTATTGATGCGAGGCGTTGGCGTCCACCATGCGGGCGTCCTGCCACGCTATCGGCGCGTGGTCGAAGCATTGTTTCAAAAGAAACTTCTCGCTTTTTGTGTCTGCACCGAGACCTTAGCGGCTGGGATTAATTTGCCGGCCCGAAGTGTGGTATTGCCAAGTTTGCTGAAGGGGCCAAGAGACAAGAAAAAGCTAGTAGAGATTGCTTCGGCGCAGCAGATTTTCGGGCGTGCTGGTCGACCGCAGTTTGACGATCGTGGCTATGTGTTTGCTTTGGCGCACGAAGATGATGTGAAAATCGAGCGGTGGAGGGAAAAGTTCGATTCGATTCCAGAAGACACAAAAGATCCTGGACTCTTGCGGGCAAGAAAGCAGCTGAAGAAAAAAATGCCCAAGCGGCGAACTGAGGAGACGTATTGGAGTGAACAGCAGTTCCTTCAGTTGCAGCAGGCCGATGCTGCTGATTTGGCAAGTCGGGGACGTCTGCCTTGGCGTCTGCTTGCTTATTTGCTTGGAAAGGATTCCAACGTGGAACCGATTCGGCAGATGGTCAATCGGCGATTGCTTCACCCCAAGGGTATCGAAGAGGCTCAGAGGGATTTGAATCGAATGTTGATCACCCTTTGGTCCGCGGGTTATTTGGAACTGGATCCCAAACCGCGGCCTGCCGCGCCCAAATCAATCACCAATCGCAAAGAGAATGAAGAGAAAGAGGCCGTCACCGAGGGGCTTTTTGGTGCCATTCTCGATCAAATGCGTCCTGAATCGACGGAAAAGAGTGATGAGGAAATTGAAGTGGATCCCAGCTTGATTGAGAGTCGTGGATTTGAAGTGAAGGATTACCAACCTGTCACTGCGGCCCCCACTGAACGACTTGATCGATTGGTTTATCTACGAAGCATCAATCCACTCTTTGGTGTCTATCTGGCTGATCAGCTTGCCATTGCCGACCCCAATGAGAGAATCGCGGCGCTCGAGAGTGCGCTTGAGGTTCCCGGCACAGTGGCTCGCTTGGCACGAATGCCATCCTTGGATGAAATGCCAGCGGGAACGCTCGCAACATCACGACTCGATCCTCAGTTACTACAATTGGGACTTGCCACGGCAGAGGAACTTGGTGCCAAGTCAGAGAGTGAGGAGGAAGAGGAAATCGAAGATCGTGGTTTTGGAAGAGTCATGTTTCAGGAGCCCAAAGTTTGGCCGTTAACCATCGGAGAGAAAATCCTCAGGCTCTTCCAGAATGAATTCCCGCGAGTTCACGACGTGCGCGTGCGTCCGGTCTGGATCGTTGGCGAGTTACTGGAATTTGGTGGCGACTTCAATCGGTACGTCACCGCCAGAAAGTTGCAGAAGGAAGAGGGGATCCTTTTTCGCCATTGTCTGCGCATGATCTTGTTGCTCGATGAAATGGCGAATATTCCACCGATCGAGTCAACGGTGGAAACATGGGAAGATCCTTTGGATGAACTAGCTGATCGACTGACGGAAACTTGCCGGACCGTTGATCCACAGAGCACCGATGAGGTGTTGATGCAGCCGGATGCGAAGAAAGAATCACTGATACAACCCGGGCGGCGTAATGACTGAAGATTGGTTCATCGCTTGAAACCTGCTGAGCTTTCTGTAGAGTCCACGTCAGGCGATGAATTCACTTTTGCTTGACAAGGATCTTCTTTGGGTGAGCCGTAAGATGGGAACGCGGATTTGGAGTGTCCTCGATTTTGTTCATTGATTCATTTTCCAGCAGTGGGTGTTAGGTAAGAAGCCAGATGAGTGTTGATTACAGGTCAATCATGAGCGGAAAGCATCGCGGTCTCATCGCGCTGATGCTAAGGATGGGGCTTTGGGTTTGCAGTTTGCCCTATTCGGTGGTGACCTATTTTCGAAATCGACAATTTGATTCTGGAAAACGCCAAGTCGATCGTGCCGGTATACCCGTGGTGAGTGTCGGGAATCTGACAACGGGCGGGACAGGGAAGACGCCAATCGTTTGCTACTTGGCTCGTTACCTTCGAGGACGAGGGGTTCGTGTTGCCATTGTTTCTCGTGGCTACGGTCGGGGGGAAGAGGACAGCAACGATGAAGCGTTGGAGCTTCACGATCGCTTACCCGACGTGCCTCATCTTCAGAATCCTGATCGAGTGGAGTCGGCACGTGTCGCCACAGACGAACTCGAATCAGAGGTAATCGTGATGGATGATGGTTTTCAGCACCGTCGCTTGCACCGAGACTTTGACCTGGTCGCATTGGATTGCACCTGTCCTTTTGGATACGGATATCAATTGCCAAGAGGGTTGCTTCGCGAATCCATCAGTGGCCTTCGACGAGCCGATTTTATTTTGCTGACGCGATGTGATCTCGTTTCATCAGAAAAACGAAGTCAGATCAAGGAAATCGTCAGGACGCACGCACCCGACACGACGATCATTGAAGGTCGACACGCGCCCTTGGGGTTATTTGAATATCCCGATGTTGAGCATCCGCTTGAAAAGTTGAGTTTGTCTCGTGTTGCTGTCGTGTCCGCCATCGGTAATCCAGGTGCATTCGAGTCAACACTCGAGGTCGCCGGTGCGAGGTTGGTTTCATCGATGCATTTACCTGACCACGATGCTTATTCCTCTGAGACGGTTGATCGTTTGAGGAATTGGATCGTTGGCTTGGGTGATGCCATTGACTTCGTCGTCTGCACGCACAAAGACCTCGTGAAACTTCGAGCCGACAGGCTCGGTGGTAAATCGCTGCTCGCATTGACGATACATCTGGTGATCGAACAAGACGAAGGCTTGCTGACGAGTGCCTTGGATGGTGTGATTGACCAGGCGGATTAATCAGGGCGCAATCGTCGCTTAATCGCTGCTGAAGTGATCCTGATCATTCATCAGGGTGGGTTGCTTCAACTGATCGCTCGGACATGAAAATTTCTCGTCATTCGTATTCAGCACTTCTTCTCTCCCATCGAGCCAGCGATTTGATCCGCAGATGGATCTGGGTCTGGCTGGCGAGTCGTTAGAGAAAGTTTGGTCCAAGTGCTCGCATCGCGCCGTTCGTCGTTGGCAGTCGTCGAGTTCACCTTGGTGGAAGTTCACCCCAGTGGAAAAGTTCACCTCACTGGAGATGGGTGTTGATTGGAATTCTGCGGCAACTGATCGATTGAAATTGATCAGGTTTCGTTATTGGGTGTTGGTTTTTGGTTGGCTTGCGTCTTCATGACACGCCAGACTTCCTTTGCACCGTCCACATCGCTTTGATTCGCTTGCTGCCTTCCGTAGACGACGCGTTGGTACGAATCAACGATTCTTGTTGCCGATGTCGAGAGATTTGGACTCGCCGTTTTGACTCGTTTCAGGAATTCTGACGGTGTCTCATCTTGATTTCTGGCGACACCCCTCTCGCGTGACCATGCTTCGAAGGCTTGGAAGGTGACAACCACCACTTTGGGTGCTGCGAGCCCCTGCTCGATTGGGTTTCGAAAGCTGGCAAACCGCCGTGGTGGTGCCGATTGTATCGCAGGAATTGGTTGATTGTCGTTGTCATTCCCCTTGTTTTGCTTGGTATCAAAGAGACCATTCCACCAATCAAGAATTTGCTGCCGATTGATCCAAAGGTAAAACAGAACGACACCTAGCAATGCGATCATGATGATCGCTCGAATGACACCGTTGAGAAAACCACCAAGCTTTGCGAGGGCTTGGCTGATGCTGCTTGGTTCGTTGGCTGATTGTTGTTGCTGCTGCTGTTGCTTTGAGTCGTTGCTCGGCTGGTTGCCCGCCGAGGATTTCTGTTCCTTGCTGTTCTGGTTTTCTTGGGTAGTTGGTTCGCGACTTTCGGTGTCAGCATTAGAATTCTCGCGATTGGATTCACCATCAGTTGCTTCAGGTGACTGAGAATCAGTTGGAGACGATTTTTGCTGATTATTGTTGGCAGAGTTATTGTTGTTTTCACGAGGTTGGTTGTTCGGTGACTTAGTGGGTGAAGGATCGCCGGAGGTGTTGTCCTTGCCGTCTTTGTCGGAATCCGCTCTTTGGTCCGCTTGCTGATCTGGATGACTACCCTGCGATTGTTCACTTCGAGCGGCGGTCTGCTTGCCCGGCGAGCTGCCGGCTGGATCGGAGGACTTGGGTGACGTTTTCGGTTGGTTTTCGTTGTTCGTCGATTTCTTGCCGTTGCTGGACGTCTGCTCGGAGGCAGAAGAGGGTGGGTCCCCGGATGGCTTTGTCTGAGAAGATTCTTTTTGGTTCGCAGAAGATTGGTTCGAGGATTCAGAAGAATTGCTCTGGTTTGATTTTGACTGATTCGATGAAGCCTTCGGACCCTGATTTTGTTGGGTTTGAGATCCTCCGGGCTTCTGTCCTCCGGATTGATTTCCCTTTGGTCCTTGATCCCGGTTTCCTCCGGATGCTTTTCCCTGCGGTGCACCCGATTGCATTGCATTGGGAGCATTGGTTTCAGGTTGATCAGCACTGGCGACAGTCTGTGAATTCTCTGACTGATCCTCGGTTCCTTCGTCACCCCAGCCGAATTGACTTGATTTCAGCCAATCAGGAGAACCGATCGTGAAGGGCATTTCAAAACTAGCCAGAAGTCGCCCGGGGGTTGGGAGGAAGAAAGCGACGAAGATGATGGTAGCAATCATCGTCAAGCCTCCACTAATCCAGGCAACGGATACATCGCCTGGCATCTCGACCTTTCGTTGTCGTAGGTAACGACGCAGACCGAGAAAGCTTGTGGTCACCAGCAGCGACAAGCTCGCAAAGAGATAAAACGCCAGCAACTGCTGAGCTCGGTTCCAAGTTGCTGAATCATTCCTGAGGAACAGTTGACCGATTCCAAACAGGGGTAACGCAGCGAGTGCGAGGTACATGACCGTGCGACCGGGTTGCTTGGCTTTTCGTTTTTTCCGCCCCGCAGTTGATCCATAACTCGTTTTTCGTTGCTGCGCAGTTTTGCTCGACTGGATAGATTCGGAACCCAATGCTTGGTCCGAATCATTTTTTTTCACCGATCCATTCGCGTCTGCGTTTTCAGTATGGGAAACCTGGTCTTTGAAAAAGAGCCTTCCAGAATCAACCAGTCCTTGATCACTGCTGTCGACACCTTCGTCAATTAGCGTGCAGTCACGGACGATAGCGTCAGAGAGATAACCAACAGTTCCCAGGATCAGAAAAACGAAAATCGGCGAATCGATGAACCGCAGCATTGCAATCAGTGCGACAGCGCCCAGCACCGCAGCGTATCCCAGTGAGTGGGAGCGATTTTGCTCGATGGCAACTCTAGCGATAGCCACCGCTCCGAGCACGTACATCATCACGATCCAAGAAACTCTTGCGTCAAAATTTCCGCGATAGAAAATCAGAGTTAGGAAGTTCGCGAGGCTGCTGATCATCAGAAAGATCAAGATTGGCGCAACTGCGATTGCAGCGTAGTCGGCCATTGTCTTGGCGGGAGGTGCTTCAATGATTGGCTTCAATCGAATTACATCCTGCGTTTACGTTGCGGAGAGTCGTGAGTGGCGGTTCTGGACCACGGACAATCCATTTTAGGAGTTTATTGGCTGGTCGGAATCCGGTCCGATCGAGAAGAAGCGGTGATCCAGACGAAAGTTGGATCGTTGTTTCGCAGTGAAAGTCGGCACGAACGAAAATCCAGATTGTCGAAATGCGATGCGGTGAGTCAGTCTTGAGCGGTGGCAGCTAGAGTGATGAAAATGGATCGGTTTTAACACAACTTGAGATCGTTCATGTCTGATGCGACTGACGGGAGGTTTCGTTTCTCGGCAGTTTCTGTGAGAAACCGATTGCGTTCATTCGAAGTCGAAACCCTGTTGAAGGGGCCGATCCTGAATGTTTAATCTTCGGGGTGAAATTCTCGCCAGCGTTTCATCGCAGCACCAATGGTTTCCATCGGCACCCATTTTCCTTTAGTTTTACTGCTTTGCAGCAGCGTTTCAGGAAAGATTTTCCCCGATTCGATCAGTTGAAGCAAGGCAGTTTCGCTGATGGGGCCGACTCGCTTATTTTTGCGAATCCAACCTTTGGTCATGTAATACCAATCCGCATCCATATCCATTTCTCCTCGCAAGCGACTTTCACGGGAGACCTGCATTACCTCGCATCGAATACACAACGTTTCATGAGAACGTTGTGCAAATCAATCAGAGGAAAGGTTTAGCCACAGCTTATTGATTCGCGTTGGAATTTCGATTGTCGTCGCGATCAATGCCGGAGCATAACGTGGCATACTGGTCATCCCAAGAATTTGAATTGAGATCAACGGGTCCGGATCAAATCGATGCGGGGATGAGATTGCTGGCTGCAGGTGATTTCAAAATTTTGCAGCAGTTTACATCCCGAACAAAAGGTGTCAGATGAATCAGGAGTGGCGGATCGGGACGACCCGGACCGCTTCAGTCTACCGGGGTTGAAGATGCCCGTGTCAGCAGATGCGGGCTAGAAACCCACTTTTGTGGTTGAATTTGTTGAAAATCGCGGGGATTACCAACGTCCATTGGCTCGGTCATTATCGACAATCTGTTTCGCTTCTTCGCTCATCCCAAATGGCAGGTCTGGCTGATTGAGTTCAAGAAATACGGTGTATTTCTGATGAAATGCGTCCGAATGCACGACTGAATTGCGAGTCAAACGCAGGAAATGAACCGGCATTCCGTTCCAGCGTTTGGTGAACACGCCGGCTTCCAGGTTAGGTTCTTGGGACATCCCGTAGTGCTGTGTCATCGACCCAATCAGTCGCTCGGGATCGCCGGTGAACCCGTGCATTGAGACTCGTTGGAGGCGATCATTTCCATCGAAGTAGTAGGTTAAGGTTCCGGCGAGATCATCGACTCGGGTACCGGTCACAATGGGCACTCTCAAAGCTTTAAGGCGGATTTCCGCGAGCACGGTGGAGACTCGAGCAAATCGATCGAGCACCCATTCAGGAGAAATGTCGAATCGCATGACTTCCCGAAGATCGGTTACCGGCGTGCCGACAACGCTCAGTTCGCCCTGGCCTAGGAACTCGGGTTGCCCAAGGTCTTGTGCGAGTGGCATGTCATAACGATATTGCTTCGAGTTCGCCGAAATCAAGCTCTCCAGTTCATACTTCTGCGCATCCTTTCCCTGAGTGATCGGTTTGTCAGGCATGATGGATGAGCTGACTTTGGAGACGAGGTTCCTGCCGAAATCCGTTTCCGTTGCAATGTAAGGGGTGCTCGCTGCTGCGACGAAAAGAGCGACAGATCGTAGTCGTGGTAACATGGCAAACCATTCGCGTGCGGAGATCGATTTAATTTGAGTCATTTCAACGATTTGAAACTAACCCCAACGCGTCGATGCTGACGACCCTCTTCATTGAGGAGACGTGCGCAATCAAACGCAACTTGGACGGTCCCTGCCCTTCGGATAACCATTCGATATCCGGCTCGTTGTCCATCATGGACTTTGCTACCGTCTTTTTTCGGCACAACTTGCTCTGCATATGGCACAATTTTTGAATGACGTCGTGTCTGCTAAGATTGAACCATCCGGAAGAATCCCTATGACGCCTTCAGAACGTTCGATCATCGCGGCTCGAGAGTTGGCGACGAATTTTGATGAGTTCGAATCGTTGATCGTCAATTCTCAGGCGAGCAGTCGCTTCGACTTGGAGAGGGCACTGAAGCAGGTTGCCGTGAGTCACGGACAGCCATTGGCTGAGCTGCTCCGCGAAATAACCGTCCTGCAAGATGTCGCGCGACGCAAGTTGCAGGTCGACGCAACAGGTCATGTGAAGAATTACACGGATCCCCAAACTTCGGTAGTCGGCGATTCGATCTCGGAAGCCACCTCGCATACCGCAGGAGCAGGCAGAGGGGAATCGACGAAGCGTGTTTTCTGGGTGACAAAGCGATCGCTGGAACAAGCCACGTGCTGGCAGGTATCGACAGTGAAAGCAGGGTGGTTTTTGGGTGAGAGGGTTAGCGATTTTTGCTGCGGTTTGGGTGGTGACGCCATGTCGTTGTTATCTCGAGGTGATGTTGCTGCGGTCGAGCGAGATCCTTTGGTCGCCACCATGGCGCGAGCAAACTTGGCATCCGAAAAGAGTGCGTTTGGGTTTGAAGTGGTTTGCGATGATGTTTCGACGGAGATGATTCCGGAACAAGGTTGGCTGCACATTGACCCTGACAGAAGGGTTGAACGACGAACCGCGCGTGACCCGGAATTATTTTCGCCGTCCTGGTTGCACGTTTCAGCAATGCTGGGCAAGGCGGAGGGTGCCGTGGTGAAACTAGCACCCGCCACAGCAATTCCTGCTGGAGAAATCAGCACGGATCGTTTGCATCGTTGTTGGATTGAATTTGGCGGTTCGGTAAGAGAACAGTCCGTGCTTTGGGGGGCAATTTGCGAGCATGCGGGTTTACCGATGGGGAGGCGATCGGCGATGCTGATCCGTAGAGATGGATCGGTATCGACTTTTGGTCAGGAAACAACACAGGGGAAAAATCTGCGGACGGTTTCCGAGCTAACCGAAATCCAAGATTCACATTTGATTGATCCACGTGCGGCCATTCGTGCGGCCGGTTTGACGGAGGATTTGGCGGAACGTTATGGAGCCAAGTACCTTTCTGGGCCGGCTGGCTTCTTGCTTGCCGGCGATCTCGAAGCGACTTGTTTCCCTGAACTGAGTGAGTTCGCGACTCTGGGGAGAGTGTTTTGGGTTGGAGCTTGCGATGATCGAAAGCTGAGAAAAGAACTTCGAGGTCGCAATGTTTACCCCGAAGTGATTAAGGTTCGCGGCACCGATCACGATCCCGCCGCACTTTTTAAGCGTTACCGGTCTTGCGGTGAGCGACCCGTGAAGCTTTGGATTGGCCGTTTTGGTAAACGCGTTTTTGCAGCGATGACTGAATGCGATCCAATCCATTCGTCAGCAAATGTGATCACTTAACTCTCGATCACCTGGGGCGTTTTTTGCTTATCTTGTTCCTCGCATTGGATCACGATGCGAGGGTCGGTATTCACAATCTGACAGTTGTGCTGCCCGGTGCGGAGGACCTGCAACATTGCCTCGTCAGTTAAGTGGTGGCTGGGCATCCTCGTCTCGCGTGCCGCATCTTGATTTGAGTGGTCCCCATCAAAGACATGCCGCAGAGCGGATGAGGTTAACCCTGGTCGAAGTCCGCCGTTTGACAGTGAGGCTGACCAAACGCAGGGCGATGGGCCGGCACCATGCTTTTACCACTGATCCATTCAGCTTCCAGTGTTGGAGTTCCTGCGTTGACGGGTCAGGGCGACCTTTTTGGCGGCAAGTCGATTGTAGCTGTCAGGCATCTGCTGCACTGGGTGATCAGAGGACGGTGGCGTGATGGAGTTCGGATGCGTGTTGTGTTGGTGAATCGGCCTGATCGCGTTGCATTTCTTGGTGGCCTTCAATCAAAGCTCGGCTGCCGGATTCAAAATGGCTCCTTCTCGCCATGCCAATGGCGATACCTCCTTCGTCAGCGGGGGCAACGCTTGTGAGTCGGCCGACAATTTTTTCGTTCGATTTTAACACTGTGCCCGATTCGGGAAGTGGGCCTTCAAGTTTCCACTTGACGAGTTTCTTTTGCACCTGCCCCATCGCATCGAGTCGTGCGATGGTTTCTTGCCCAAGGTAGCAACCTTTGGTGAATGAAATGGTGGCATCATCCCGATCGGCTTCCTGCGGAAGATTCGTGTCATTCAAGTCGATTCCATACCACGGATAATCGGCAGCGATCCTCGCGTGATGGAAAGATTTTTCATCACTGATTTGAACGGAAACGATTTTTCGAATCGAGTCATGGATTTGATCTTCGCTCGATGGTTGAAAAAGAAATACGTGGGTACCACTTCCAATCCAATCGGATTGGTAAGCAAGAATGGGATGTCCGTTGGTCTCAAAGGAGTAACTTGTTAACTTCGTTTTCTCATCGGCACTCGTTGGCGATTTGTCAGCGAGATGGGCAAGGATTCGTTCTGAGGTTGATCGGTTTGCGACCAGTGCGGTGTATTGTTCATCCGCGATCGACGGTACCGCATCCTCACGGATGGTGTATCGGTCCGCGTGAGTCGCAATAGCCTGAGATTGTCCGTCTGGGCCAATTAATCGAAGGCCATTTTCGGTACGGTAAAGGATGACGTGGCCAATCATCTTTCCTTTGACATCGGTGATAAATGTCTCGGCGCCTTCTCCTGTCTGCAGGTCTTTAATCGATTGGGTCGTCAAGTTATGAAGGATGGTAACCGCATCCTCGCCGATCACATCGATCACGGATAGCTTCGGGATTGAAAATAGGTTTTCGGTTGTCATGGAACGTTGTTTGCGTTTTGATTGAGCGGAGGTTGAGTGTGGCAATCAGTGTTAGGTCACGGCGAAGGGACGTGAATTTGACCAGCCACTTCTTGAGGGATTTGCCTTCGTGGTCGAGTTGAGATTGCCGAGTATGAATGACTTGATCGGAGGGTCAACCTGATTGTCGTACTGATCGTCAAAACCTTGGCAAGCCTGCACTGGAAGCAGGGTGGCTGAATGACACTACTTTTCGGGGAGCGGGCTACCGGGGGCACTATGATTGCGCGGACTTGTCGAATGTTCGGGTCGTTCGCCAATAAAATGCCGTTTTTTTGCCATGTCTTCTGATGAAGCTGGGGAAAATAACCGGATTGGTCGAAATTAAATGGAAAAGTTTCCGCAGAAAGAAGGTTCCAAGGCGGTTTGTGGGCCAACCTGTTCAAGGCATCACCAACGAGTTGGTGATGAAATTCTCAAGCGAGCGAAGCGATGCGTCACCTGCAAACGATCGGCACTTTTTCGCAATCTTTCGGTCAACGAACTGACCAGCCAATTTCTGGGTTAACTGACCCACTGCCGTGGTTAATTCGGCGTCTTGTGAAACAGCAAGCCGAATCAGCGTCGGACGAGGAACGCAATGCACAACCCGGTGCTTCGGACCTTCGGGAGAAGCGAGCCTAGCCACGGCTGTTACAGAACTTTCTTCAAGCTTCCTGTCACTCACGCTGCCAACCGAGTTTCAATCACTCGCTTTTCTCCTGAGCTTTCCAGATCTGTGTTCTTGCACGTTTTATCTGGCACTGTCTTCAATTCTTAGATGACGGTCAAGGAACTGTCGCTGGCGTCCCCAAGCGGAAAATCAAGGCATGTTAAAGGCCGCGCTTGACGGTTGATGTCTGCCTACGTTCCAATGCGATCACGAATGACTGTTTGAAATGGGTGTAGTTCAGTGGATTCTTGATTGACTGCTGATTGCCTCTTCGAGAATGCTTTGGCTATTTCTTTCTTTGTGTTATGAGTGTCGTTGAATGCAGGATCAACCACCATCGTTGTTCGCCGGAATTGAAGAGGACTATTTGAATCAGTCTCAACCGCTCGCAGCAAGGATGCGTCCGGCTCGACTGAGCGAATTCGTAGGCCAGCAGCACATCTTGGGTGAAGGGAAGTTATTGCGTCGAATGATCGACGCGAAACGACTCGGTTCAATCATTCTAAGTGGACCACCGGGCACGGGAAAGACAACGCTAGCCAAATTACTGGCCCGCGAAACGGATGCCGAGATGCGAACGCTTAGTGCTGTTTCAAGTGGTGTGAAGGATGTGCGTGAAATACTTGCTTGGGCAACTGATGTTGTTGCATCGGGTGGTAGTCGACCTCTTTTGTTTATTGATGAGATTCATCGATTTAGTAAAAGCCAACAGGACGCTTTGCTTCCCGATGTTGAATCGGGCGTGGTTTCGCTTATCGGCGCGACCACGAGTAATCCTTTTTTTGCAGTTAACGCCGCATTGCTGAGCCGGAGTCAATTGTTTCAGCTTGAGTCACACACGGTTGTCGATGTGCGAAGGTTGTTGGATCGGGCGATACTTGATTCGGTTCGAGGTCTCGCCAAGCATCAGGTGACGGTCACTGAGGAAGCGCTCGACTACTTTGCTGATGCAAGTGAGGGTGATGCGAGACGAGCATTGTCTGCACTTGAGATTGCTGTTCTAAGCTGTTCCAGTGGCGAGGCGGTAACGCGTGAGGTTGCTGTTGAATCTTTGGGAGGGCGTCTCGGTGGATACGATGCAACAGGTGATGATCATTATGATTTGAGCAGTGCGTTAATTAAAAGTATCCGTGGCAGTGATGTTGACGCGGCGTTGTACTGGTTGGCGCGAATGCTGGAAGGTGGTGAAGATATTCGATACCTTTGCCGACGGTTGGTCATTCTCGCTAGCGAGGACGTTGGTAATGCAGAACCTCAGGCGCTTGTTATGGCTGTCTCCGCGATGCAAGCTTGTGAATGGGTGGGTTTACCTGAATGCCAGTTGACCCTGAGCCAGGTGGTGGCTTATCTCTCGCTTGCGCCAAAAAGCAACGCTTCCACGTTGGCGATTGGTAATGCTCGGCGTGAAGTGAGGGACGGCAGCTTAATTCCAGTTCCGAAACACCTCAAGGATTCACACTATGGCGGAGCCAAGGAATTGGGTCACGGAGAAGGTTATCATTATTCACATGATTCTGATTCAGGCGTTGTGGCGCAGAGTTATCTAGGTGTTGATCGATCATTTTATCAGCCGGTGAATCGAGGATTTGAGAGCGAGCTTGCTGATCGATTAGCTGAGATAAAGAAACAGTTGAACGGGCAGTCGTGAACCGCGTTGATCAGAATTTGGTGATCTTTGGTGGTAAGTATTTACAAGCGTCGGTGATTTTGAATGGGGAGTATTTTTGATGAGAACACGTAAGCTTGGGCAGGATGGCCCCGAAATCAGTGTAATAGGACTTGGAACTTGGGCGATTGGCGGTGGTGACTGGCCTTTCGGCTGGGGCCAACAGGATGATCGGTCTGCAATCGAGGCGATTACCCATGCGGTGGAATTAGGTGTGAATTGGATTGACACTGCCGCGGTGTACGGATTCGGGCACAGTGAGGTTTTGGTTGGCAAGGCAGTTCGGCAAATAGCGGCTGACCAGCGTCCCCTGATCGCGACCAAGTGCGGAAGGTTGGATAATGGGGACGGAACGATCGGGAAATCTTTGCGGCGTGAAAGTGTGATCGCTGAATGCGAGGCGAGTTTGAGGCGACTGGAGATCGATTGCATTGATCTATATCAAATGCATTGGCCAGAGCCCGATGCGGAGATCGAGGAGGGGTGGCAGACACTTTGTGATTTGAAACAGCAGGGTAAGGTCCGGTATATCGGCGTCTCCAACCATAGCGCTGAGCAGATGAAAGTCCTGCAAGGGATTGCTCCCATTCAATCCTCTCAGCCGCCTTACAGCATGATTGCAGACGAGGCGGAAGGCAGCGTGTTGCCCCACTGTGGCGAGAACGGGATTGGTGTTGTTTGCTACAGCCCAATGGGTAAGGGGATGTTGACCGGCGCATTCGATGCGAAGCGAGCGATGTCGCTTGGCGAAGATGATCACCGAAGCCGAGATCCTCGATTTCAATCACCGCAACTGGAGATCAATCTGAGATTTGTTCAGGGGCTCAAGTACGTTGCGGACGGACTGGGTTGGACGTTGCCCGAACTTGCCATCGCTTGGGTCTTGCGTCGAGAGGAGGTGACAAGTGCCATTGTCGGCTCACGCAGCCCAGAGCAGATTAAGCAGACGGTTAGCGCTGCCTCAAGAGTTCTGGATAAGGCGTCATTGGAGGAGGTGGAGAAGCTTATTTTGACACGACATACAGCGTTGAGTGCACTGGGTGGAAGTGATCGGGCAAGGGTATAGTGCCTACGGATTGGGTGATTTGCGGAGACCATGGGGTGTTTGTCATCGAATGAGTCGGAGAGGTCTGGTTGCGATGATGAGGTTTGCTCGTCGGCGCCCGATCCGCTATCGTTCCACTTCTCAGTTTTCAAAACTTTCCAATGCCGGGGCGATTTAACTCGTGATCAAGCTTAGCAACGAACTTCTTCGGAGATTATGGTTGCACTTGAATGCTGGAACTAAGATCGTGAATCACTACCTTGGCTCCGGAGTTTCTCGATGACCGCGTTGCAGGAAGCGATCGGTGTCTTGTCGAGTCCAGCTGGAATGGGGTTGGTTTTGTTGGGGACCTTCCTCGGAATCACTGTTGGGGCAGTGCCAGGCCTGACCGGAACGATGTTGATCGCTTTGGTTTTACCGCTCACCTATGGTGCCGACCCACTGCTTTCAATGGCTCTCCTTATCAGCATTTACGTTGGTGCTGTCAGTGGCGGGATGATCACGGCAACGCTTCTGCGGATGCCCGGGACACCTGCATCGATCATCACGACGCTTGATGGATACCCAATGGCGAGGAAGGGTCAGCCAGAAAGGGCTCTAGGATTAGGGGTGATGGCGTCAACGGTGGGTGGTGGTATTTCGTGGTTGTTTCTGGTTTTGTTGACCGGTCCAATCGCAGTGCTTTCCTCTCACTTTGGTTTTTTTGAATACTTCTCTCTGGTCACAATGGCCTTGGTCTTAATCGCAAGCGTCGGTGGAGACTCATTGATCCGTGCTCTGTTTTCGGGGTTTCTCGGGATCTTTCTGGCGATGCCCGGAATCAATGCTGCGACGGGCGCAGCGAGATTGACCTTTGGTTTCACTGAAATGAACGACGGGTTTCAGCTATTGCCGGTGCTGATTGGCTTGTTCGCGGTTAATCAGATCCTGCGTGATCTGGTTCGTATTGAAGAGAAGGGCGAGCCGGTTGAAATTGGTAAGAAAACACTTTGGTTGGGGCCATCAGAACTGATGCGTCACGGCGTCAATCTGGTGAGATCATCCATTATCGGAACATGGATTGGAATGTTGCCCGGTATCGGTGCAAACATTGGTTCGGTGACAGCTTACACGGCGGCGAAGGGTTTCTCGAAGAATCCCGAACGCTTTGGGACTGGTTGCGAAGAGGGCGTCGTAGCCTCGGAGGCGGCCAACAATGCCACAATCGGAGGGTCTCTGATCCCGTTGATTGCGATGGGATTGCCTGGGAGCGTTGTTGAGGCTGTGCTGTTGGGCGCATTGGTGATTCACGGTCTTCAGCCGGGGCCTCGTTTATTTGTTGAAAGCCCGACGATGGTTTACACGATCATGGGTGCAATGCTGTTTGCCAACTTTGCCATGGCTTTGATGATGCTCGGTTCCATGCGATGGCTGGCGCGGATTGCGATGATCCCCAAGCCTTACCTATTGCCAGTTATTCTCTCTTTTTGTGTGATCGGGTCTTATGCCCTCTCGAATCGATTTTTTGATGTCTGGGTGATGTTGGGGTTTGGTGTGCTGGGACTTGCTTTGGAGCGTGTTCGAGTACCGCTTGCTCCATTCATTATTGGATTTGTTTTGGGTCCGATTGCAGAGAAGAATCTAAGTCTTGGCTTGCAAGCTTCTGATGGCAGCCTCTTACCGTTAATCACTCGACCGCTTTCACTGGTTTTTCTTTCCCTCTCCATCGCACTCTTGTTCGCTCCGTTTTACGGTAAACGAGTCAAGGGTTGGTTTGAATCAAAATCGGTACCGGAGGCGAACGAATGAACCGAAGTCTTCTAGTCTGGCATGCGGTCTCATGCATTTTGATTTTAATTCTCGCCAGTTGGTGGTTCCAGCAAGAGAATGTTGGAGATTCATCGTTGGCTTATCCGAATCGTCCGATCCGGGTGATCGTTCCCTATGCTGCTGGCGGTGGCAGCGACACTTTTGTTCGGATCATGGAGCAGGGCCTGCAAGCAGCAAAGGGATTGACAGAGCCGATTGTTATTATCAATCAAGCTGGCGGCATCGGTACGATAGGAAGTCGTGAGGTGAAGAACGCGCCGCCGGATGGCTATAAGATTCTCTGTCATCACAACGCAATTATTACGGCGAAACTTGCCGGCACGGTTGATTATGGTCCCGAGGCCTTTGAACCAATTGCACTGACTGGCGAAATGTCGATGGTGGTTCTTGTTCGAGCTGATTCGAGGATCGAGAATCTACGGCAGTTACTTGAGGCCGCCCAAGCAAAACCGAAATCGATTCGTTTTGCCGCTAATAAAGGTGCGCCGGCCTATTTTTCTGCATTGCAGTTGGAACGGTGTGTCCCCGGGGCCGAGTTAACGATTGTCTCCTCTGGTGGCGGCGCGGATCGATATTCCAAAATTATCGGTGGGCACCTTGATGCCGGAATTTTTTCTTTGTCAGAGTATCTCGATTTTAGGGGTGTGACCGGAACTCCTCCAGAACGTGATATTCGGGCGATAGCCGTTCTAAGTCCCCAACGCCATGAATCGATTCCCGAGATCCCCACCGCCTCGGAACTGGGGATTCCTGTCGTCTTGCGAAACGCAAACTATTGGTGGGCTCCGAAGGGAACACCCCGTGAGGTCTTGACGTCGTTAGCGTCAGCTCTTGAGGTTGCGATGCAGCAACCCAAGGTATTGGAGGAGCTGAATCGCCTGCGTTTGGACCCGACTTTTGCGACGGGCGAGCCATTGCGTCAAAAATTGGATAGCACCGTGAAGGGGTTCGAGGCGGTTGCGGAAAGTAAAGCTGTCTCGTTACCTCCCTTTACGCTTTACGTTGGCTTGATACTGGTATTCTTGCTGATTTGCAGTTTTGCCGACTCTCATTGGTCCGGTCAGCAATCGCTTGTCGAGAAGGAAAATTCTGGCAGCGAATTGGTCGCATCTCATTATGGATTGGCGGTGGGTGCTTTCTTGTTGCTAATGCTTTACGTATCCGCATTGCAAATGGCTTGGATGCCGTTGGCACTTGCTGCTTCTTGCTTAGTGTTCGCGCTGGGTAGTGCCATGTCGCGTCACACTCCGTGCAGTAAGATCGTTCTGTTGGAATTGGCGTTGCTGACAGGTTTCGGTATTCAGTTTGTGTTCACCGAATTATTTGCTATCGCGTTACCGACTTAGACTCATCACAGATCAATTGGGCAGCTCCGATCTGATTTTTACTCAGCCGTTAGCTCTCGCCTGAAGTAAGTTCTTCAATCGATGTGAGTTTGTCCCGCGATGAAGTGCCACCAAGAATGGCGATCGATCACTCACTTCAAGATGGCTAGGATCTGTTCTTTTTTCACCCGGTTAAGCACCAGAGGTTGGGACCGATCTGCCTGTGATTGTTGCCATGTCGCGTAATAATGCTCACCAGCATCATGAACATCAACGTATCGACTGCAGCCGGTGCCATGGGGACTGGTGAAAGATGGCTGCAGATTGCTGAGGCGATTGGGATGCATCAGGTCGCCCTCAAGGCAGTAAGCTAGACCGCCAAGTTCTTCGCAAGAATAGCCACGCGGCCGCTTCTTCGCCGAGGAGTGTTCTTCGAGGTTTCGTACACACTCTCCACCGTCATAAAAGAAAAGACTGACTTCTTGATCAGCGATGACGCCCGCGGAGGGCAGTGGAAGAACCGAGGTTCCGCGGGTCATCGCCACGTCCCAAGTAAATCCCCTCGGAAAGAAATCGTAAGAGATCTGCTTCAGATCAATCGATGGGCTGCTTAGCGGGACAATCCCTGTGTTGGAACTTGTCCAGCAGAATGGATGAGAGCAGAAAAGTAGGCTGGGGGTACCCCGATGATTGGCGAGGAATGGATCCTTGATGTGGATAAATCGAGGGTCGCTGGTTTCGACAACCGTGCAGGGATTTGCCTGTGCGAGCGATTCAACGTTCTCGGCACGCAGTAGGTCAATTGTCCAGACACCTGTACCCGGTTTTAAATAGTCTTGTAGATTCTCAGGATAGTTAATTCCTGCTTTCTCTGTTGATACGAACAGTTCAACCCCGGCTTCTGTAAACTGGATTGCCGCTCCCTCGATTGAGAGAACCTCGCGTTGTTCCAGGCTAAGTTCAGCTTTTGTGAGAGAGAGCACTTTTTGGAATGATTCGCCTTGGTCGTCCGACTTGAAAATTGCTAACTCGAGACCCCTTTCTCCGGCATGCAGACCTGTACGCGAGTCACCCTGATTTCGGTAGCGCCCGACGAGCCAAAGTTTGCCCTGCGAGTCTTGTGTGACGTTTCCTCCACCAAACCAAAATCCGGTTGAGCGCGACTGAGGTTCGACAATGATTTTGGCTCGAGACTGATCGATGAGGGTTGAGCCAATCTCATTGAGTCGATGGATCTGGTCGTCGCTGAGAGTTGCGTGGGGCATGTTCAAGCCGTTTGATGAAAACCTTGGTAGCGATATTTGGGAAGGAGTCGAGCGTGGAAAGCCGGTAGGCTAACGATTGGGGGCTCCTTCAATACCCTTCATTGAGCGTCTTGCGGCGTGGCATTACTTGAGTGGAAACCGAACCAATGTCAGTTACGCCCCGGGCAGCGTAGTAAAAGCCGTTGCTTCCCGGTTCAGCCTCCTGGTGGCGTTGACCGCCACTTACTTTGCAGCTGGTTTAGGTTTCTTCGCTCGTTGATTTTTCTTGGCCGGGTAGGGGACTCCGTTGATGTAATTCAATCGGTCATCGACATCCGCGCCAGTTGCGATGGGTTGAAAGTCAGTTCGCAGGACCGGGTATTGACCATCAAAGAAGTCGCGGAACCAGACAACCGCGTTGAGGGCCTCGGTGGCGACAATTGAGTCCTGAGTTGTGTTGACCAGCGTAACGAGCGTCTCTTGGGGATTAATGATATCCAGTTGACCCAAGAATTCCGCTGCACGAATACGAACCGTCTCGTCGGGATCTTTTAACAGTGGCATCGCCTGAGTTGCGAGGTTGCTTGCTCGCGTGCCCAATGCTGCACATGTCATCGCACCCCAATAGCGAATCATTGGATTGTCAGATTTCATGGCATCAATCAGGTTTTGCTGCTGGGTTTGATTGAGTTTCGGGGTGAGTGCCAGGTTAGCAAGATCGACGAATGATGAGATTTCTTCTTGATGGTTTTTTCCAAACTCTGTCGGGGAGTCCATTGCGTGGTTGGCTAAATAACTTTCGGGATAAAAGCTCAGGTCCGGAAGTGATTTAACTTTCGCCGTCAGTTTCTCACGCAACTCTTTTAGAATCGGTTGATACTTTGGCTTGGATGCAAGGTTGTCGACCTGGTGCGGATCTTTTTCGCAATCGAACAACGCTTCAACAGGTTTTGCTTGGAAGAAGGTCAGGGGGGGGCCACTGAGTTTTCCGGCTTCAAAAAGATCTCGCCATTGTGCGTAAGCCAGGTTTTTGTAGCGGTAATTGTTATTTAACCCATCGGGTAGGTAGGGCTGGTAGCTGCGAACGTAGTGGTACTGTTGGTGATGAATTGATCGAACAAAATCGTATTTTTCGTCGAAGCGATCAGCATAGCAGAATACTTCGTCCCGCTGATTGACCTCGTTCATTGAAATGCCGTCACCCAAGAACGGTCTGCCGTCCATCTCACTGGGAACTGGCACACCCGCTAATTGAAGCACCGTCGGGGCAAAGTCAATGAAGCTAACAAACCCATCGACTCTCGAACCCGGCTGGAGATCCACGAGGTGCTTAAACTTCTCGGGTATACGAACGACCAGGGGAACATGAACACCAGCGTCGTTCAGGTAGCCCTTGCTTTTGGGTAGAACACCACCATGATCACCGAAATAAAAGATGAAGGTTTCTTCGAGTAGTCCATCCGCCTCTAATTTTGCAACGGTGTCGGCAACAATTTTGTCGATCTCCTTCATGCGATCTAGATAATACGCATGGGTATAACGGAACAAGGGCGTGTCGGGGTGGTATCCAGCAAGGCTAACTTTCTTAGGGTCGGATTCGGTTGGCTGATTTTGGAAAGTTGCTTGGTCGAAGTGAAGGCGTCCTTCATGTGATTGGGCATGGGACTGCATGTGAAAAAATGGAGTGGAGGAACTAGGGCGATTTCTCCAAGTTGCCTTCGCTGATGATTTATCCCAAACGCCATCGCCTTCAACGGCGTTGTAATCTTTTTTGCTGTTGTTAGTGGTGTAATAACCTGCCTGACGGAGCAGACCAGGGAACATCTTGAGTCCGTTGGGCATCGGCGCAAGCTGGTACCGACGATGAAACTGGGTTCCGATACGCGGTCCATAGCAGCCCGTTGCAAGCGTTGTTCTTGCGACGGAGCAAACGGGTGCATTGGAATAGGCGTGATCAAAGGTGAGCCCACTGGCGGCTAATGCTTCAATACTGGGTGCCTTTGCACCACCTGGGAAAAAATGTTCGAGGTAGTGAATCGAGTTATCTTCCGACACAATCCATACTACATTTGGCTTATTCGCTGGGAATGCAGCGGAATACAAGGAAAGCAGCATAAGGATCGGCAGGAAGCTGCGCAGGCAGTTGGTCATGTGTGCATTATTGGTGAAGGAATCGAGCGGGCATTTAAGACTGCCATGAACCACCAGGTCACGGTGATTGCACGGCAAGACAGGTGTTGCGATGAATTCGTTGAGACGATGCAAGTGGGGCATCGATGCGGGGTCATCATCGCGAGGAATGTACGCAAGCTGTCGGTAAAGACTGCAACTCAGAAGTTCACTGAGTCTTCCATTCATCTCGTTTGGACGGCTTGCGATCACTCATTACGGAAGCGGAACCGAACGCAAGCTCATGCCTGAGTCACCGGATTGTTGAACAACCAACGCGTGTTGGTCGTCCAGTTTCGCAAGCTGAACGACGTCCTGCATTGCTTCGACGGTCTCGAACGATTGACCGGCGACACCACCGTTGGCGACACGATCGGTTAGCCCGGTGTTCTTTTCGAGGTCTTCGGTGCTGATTTTCATCACTCCCCGCGAACTATTGGACATTAGCAAGAAGCTTTTGCCATGTTGTTGGTAAACAAGCATGTCCAGTGGTCGATTGCGATTACCAAGTTCCGCGACCGTTGTACCGGTGATTTTCGTGTCCGTCTTGATCTTGCCAACAGGGATTTTAACTAGCGGCGTGCAGATGTAACCGGCCAGCAGACTTGGTTCGCCACCGATGTTAAATGGTACAAATGTCTGAATCGGCGCGTAATCTTCGCTGCGACCATGAGCGGCATGAAAGATTTCGACTCGGAAACCCGCTGAGGATTCATTGAACGGGAAATCAAACTCGCGAACGGCACTCGGGGAGTCGCCTGCAGCGATTCCGGCCACTAGCACGCGACCTGCTGTGTAAGTGATGTCCGTGATGGATTTGTCACGGGGATTACCCCGTCTTCGCCCTTCACCCACCTCTTTGTCTTCCGGGGCGTTGGGAAGTGCAACGGATGAGTGAGCGATTTTTTTCAAATCGAGGGTTGCGACTGAACCATCGGCTGAAACCCTCACAATCTCTGTCTTGCCGTTGGTTCCTGCGGAAAGGAATGCATTGCCCGTCTCGGGGTTCACGGCAAGATCGCCAATGCTGATTTGCTCGGCATCAAGGACCGCACCAATCTTTTCATTGAGGTTTTCGATATTGAAAACGCGATCCGTGTTTGTCGTTTCATCTTCGGTGTTCACGGCGTAGATTTTTGCCGCCTTCGCATCGCCGATGAAGAGGACGCCGGACGGACCAAACGTTAAAGAGCCTGCAGACCGAAGCTCGACATTGCCTTGTTTGAAACCGAAAAGTTCTGCTGCATGACAGGTTTGTGTGCTGAGAGCGATGGTGGTTGTTAGCAGAGCCACGGGGAGTACCAGTTTTCGTAACATACAACTATTCCTTTGAGCATTAAGAGCCACATTTTGGTTTGCGCTCAGGCACTGTCGTTCAGTGAGCCATGAAGACACTAGTTTACGGTTTTTACAGGCTGCCGCAATGAATCGATGTGTTTGTGTAGAAAGTGGATGATTTCGCCGCCAAATTCGTTGGTCGAACCGGTGGGGGATATCGATCATTTTCTGATCGCGATGGGAAGGCGAGTTTGTCCGGCTGGCTATTGAACAGCAGGGGCGGTCACATCGGAGCGATTCTTTCCGAGCCCATGTCTGTGGTCAGTACGACATGAGCGTCAAAAGATCGCCGAATCAGCTCATGTTTGATACTTTGGTGTTCAGGGGAGTCCCATAGATCGTCAAACTCCCAGGGGTCATTTGCGAGGTCGTAGAGTTCGCCTAGGTTTTTGTCGTGATACATGCACAGTTTGTGAGTCGGTGTCCTGAACATGGTTCCAAAGGTTCCTGACCCACCTGTGAAATGAGGGTCCAGTGCGTCAAAGTATTCGCTGCGAACGAACTCACGGATATGACCGGGTGAAACGCTTCCTGTCAGGATTGGAAGCAGGCTCTGTCCTTGAAAATAATTGGGGATTTCGACCCCGCAAAGATCCAGTAGGGTCGCACTCATATCGAGCAATTCTACAAGTCCGTCGCTGCGCAGGTCTTCGGCAAACTGCCCTGGCCAGTTAAAGATAAGTGGCACACGAACCAGACCTTCGTAGAAGCGACACCCCTTGTACATCAGGCCATGGTCTCCGAGGGACTCGCCGTGATCGCTGGTGAAGATAATCACCGTGTCATCGCGTTGATTGGATTTGTCCAGGTAGTCAAGGATTCTCTTGAATTGGTCGTCAATTTGCGCGATCATCGCGTAGTAACGAGCTTGGGCCTTTTTTGCTTCGTGTTGTTCTGGCGTGCGTAGTTCGTCTTGGAAGTCGAGCGCTGCAAGTTTTTTCTGATGCGTGAGATCGCTTTCCCGAAAATGAGGGCCGGGAAGGGCGTCCGGATTGAAACGATCAGCATAGGATTTTGGGGGTAGGAACGGAGGATGCGGATCGTAAATGTTGACGTTCAGCATCCAGGGTTCTTCGGTGCTTTGCTGCGATTCAATAAATTGAATCGCGCGATCTGTAGCCCAAGTGGTCTGGTGTAATTCAGTTGGAACACCATCTTCGTGCTGTCGCAGGGCGTCAAGATCGCCTCCCCGTTGCTGAACCCAATCCGCATAATCATGCCCTTCTTGCCAATCATCACGTGGGGCGTGGCTGAACTTCCAAAATGAGAAACCATCGTCGACGCGTGGTTCGGTGCGTTTTCCCGAACTTTGCAGATGAAATTTTCCGATCATGCCACAGTGGTATCCCGAGTTGGCGATGAGTCGGCTGATGATGGGTGGGAAATCTGGAAAGGTGTCGTTTCCGTTTCGAGTGTTGTGAACTCGCGACGGGTACATGCCAGTCATGAAGCTGGATCGACTTGGTGTGCAGATCGGACTTTGGCAATAAGCATGGGTAAATGCAACGCCGGATGAAACCAAACTATCGATTGTTGGCGTAACAACATCTGGGTTCCCAAGTGCGCGGATGGTGTCGAACCGCTGTTGGTCGGTGCAGTACCAAAGGATATTCGGTCGTTTCATGATTCGCTGTTTATCTTGTTCTGTCGGGATGCGGGGTGCAGACCCCAACGAGATGACTGTTGGATGATGGGTTAAGTGATGCCACCCCAGTAACGGTTTGCACTGTCTTTTGTGCTCACCTGAAATGTTGATCTTGGTTACGCTGATGAAAGCATTCCGCCCGCATCGTTATGGCTTCCGAGCATGGCGAGGGGTGGCTTGCCAGTGGTTTCGTTCAAATCGCTAAACGAACTTGGCAATCAGCTTGTCTAGAGATCAACTGATGTTTCGTCAGCGGCACGATCATGTTGTTCACGAAGTTGCTTCATGGTTTCGATGATCGCTTTGGCCTGTGAGCCTATGGCCACTCGCGCACCTTCGCTTTTCAATGCCGCTTTTCCTGCCTTGCGATGATTGTCGACAATCGTCCAATCCATCATCCAGTTCTGCTCGATTGCGAAGTCATGTAAGGTCTGAACCGTTTCGTCGAGGCGATCATAAAGTTGATTCGTCGGGTTTGCATCGTAGGAGCGATAGGGGGCTTCGCCACCAAAACTGATGAGCGACAGGTTCTCATCCTTACGGTTAAGATTCATTTGGATTAGGCACGCAATTACTCCGATGCAACCGAGCACCGCGAGCACAATGATGATGGGCCAAATAGTTGATTGACCACCGATTGCGAGGCCGGTGAGGGTGGTCATCAGAAGTAAGCCACCGATAGTGGTGCACAACAGAGTCGGATTGATTCGATTTCGTTTGCCTCGTGGTGGTGCATTCGGTGCGGCAGGTTGCTGCTCGGGGGCCTCATCAACCGAGACAACCACGGCAGTGATGTTATCGGGGCCGCCTCGAAGGTTGGCTAGGTCTGCCAAGACTTGGGTGGCATCTGCGTTGGAGAGGCAGTTCAGCAGAGCACCAATTTCTTCGTCATCCACCACGCCGGTTAATCCATCACTGCAGAGCAGAAAGCAGTCACCGGTTTCGACAGGGAAGGGGCCCTCAAGGTCGACCTGGACCGATGAGTTTGGACCAAGCGATCGAGTGATTACATTTTTGGGGATTGGCCCTGTCCATGCGGAATGATCCAGCTCTGGATTTGCTTCGATTTCCCAAACCAGCGAGTGATCAAACGTCAGTTGTTCTAACCGATTTTTTCGCAATCGATAAACTCTTGAGTCACCGACATGACCGACGACCGCACCCGCTTTGCTGATTGCCAAGCTGCTCGCTGTTGTTCCCATGTTGTGGAACTCAGGGTTGCTTTGACCTTTGTTATGAATCTCGCGGTTTGCGTCGATCAACGCATCGCGAAGTGTTTCTGTGTTGGCCGTTGTGCTGTGAAAATAGGTTTGGGAGATGTGCTGGGTGGCAATCTGGCTCGCCAGTTCACCTGCTGCATGGGCCCCCATACCGTCTGCAACAACAAAAAGATGTCCGTGCGAAGTGAAGCGTTGCTCGGTCTTTGCAGGAACACAGGTTAAGGAGTCCTGATTGTTGGATCGGCGCATACCGACATCGGTAACGTGCGAGAATTCGATGCCAGATTTCCAAGTTTGCGTCACCAGTATCGGTTGGTTGCTAGGTCAGTTGTGGGTGACAGAGAATTGGTCTGAGCTTTCCAAGGTGAATAAAATCAGGCATTTGATCGCTTTAGAATGATGCTACCGGGCCAGGAACCGTCACCCCGGTCCATTTGAACCGCAGCTGTCTCCTGATTCACCACAAATTTTATTGTATCACGAGGATCTAGTGGAGGGATCGGATAGAGAGATCGGGGTTTTGCCGCTATTTGCGTTGACTCGCTTTCATCGCGGAGCTTGGTTTTGATCGTTTTCCACCGCCTCATTCGCGGTTCGCCTGAGGCCGAAGGAAATTGGGTCTGGTTGGATGAGGCCCCAGAATCACAATCTTTTGGATCACTGTCTCTGGGTTCATTCTCTTTTGACTATCTGTCAGGGCTGCTACCCCGACTGGGAGTGAAGTCGTTTCAGAGGTGGTGAACTTTGAGCCTTCAATGCTAGGTTACTCGGCATCGCAGTGATTGCGCACCTCGGCGACCAAACTTATCAGAAACTCTGGCCACACGCGGTTGTCTATGCCAACATCACAGCGTTTAACGTTGTGAGAATTCGTAGCTATTGGATGATTTACAAAGACTGATCCGACTGGTGAGGTTCGGAGGCAGGGTGTCGAGACGCTTGCTTGAGACTCCGCGACTTGATCATGTTTGCCTCTTTTTCGCAATTGCTGGCGTTCGGGCAGGGCGATACATGGTCGATGAGACCGTCATCACCTGCTTGTTTACCGTAAAATGTGGTGGTGTTGGGTGTGTGAATTGGATGATTCGGTCGTCATCGTGGGTCATCATCGGGGGCAAACGGGTCCTCGGTCGATGACGTGATGGCATGCCTTCGTTTTTGGAAAGCGGTTAATTTGGGGAAAGGGACGGAATCTTGGATTCCAGTGCGCAAGCGATCTCAGGAAGAACAGTGGTGAATCAATACCGTGGGAGTGGTCTTTGGTTTTTGAAGATTTCCATGGGCTGGTATCGACGTGAAGGGAATCCTCGTCCTCGGTAAAAGTGGTATGGTTGCGTCACCGAGTCGAATCGATGTTGATTGGTTACTCATCGAGGGCGGTTCGTTCTTTTCGTTATTTTACGCCTCAGCCCTAAGATGTTGAGGTGGTGAGGGATGTGGCCCGGGACGATGAAGTTGAAATAAGAATCACCAAGCTAATCAATTGGTGTGTTCTGCGTAATTTGAGAAGCGAGACGATGATGAAAAAATCGCAGGGCTCGAGCAATCGCTCAGCTTGGCAGTTCATGCCGTTGCGGGAACGATGCAAGCGAATCGCAAAGGTGGCTGCGCAATTTGCTGATAACGCCGACGAATGGACGCGTCTCTGCCGGCGGAGTTGGCGAGAGAATTCCTTGGAAACAATCTCTGGCGAGTTGCTACCGCTTTGCTCCGCGCTGCGTTGGATTGGGCGACGCGGTCCTTCGTTGCTGAGACCAAAGCGTCTTGGTGTCTTTGGGCGTCCTTTATGGCTGTGGGGGGTGCGTAACGAAGTGCATCGCCAACCGCACGGTGAAGTTTTGATTCTCGGTACTTGGAACTACCCCTTGTTGTTGGTCGGTACACAGATCGCGCAGGCTCTCGCGGCGGGGAATCGTGTTTTATTCAAACCGGCAGAGGGTTGTGAAGCGCTGAGCGAGAGATTGGTTCAGGCTTTTTACGAATGTGGTATTCCCGGCGACGCCTTGCAATTACTCGATTCTTCGAAGGAAACCGCGGTCGCTACGATTGATGCCGGAGTTGACTTGATCGTTTTGACGGGTTCTGCCGCAACGGGGAAGGCCATTTTTCGGCAAGCTGCTGAAACGCTGACTCCGATGATTCTCGAACTCAGTGGTTGTGATGCGGTTCTTGTCTTGCCCGGATCCGATCTAAAGCGTGCTGCTGATGCCATCGCTTTTGGTTTATCGTTCAACAGTGGTGCGACCTGCATTGGGCCGCGTCGATTAATCGGTCGTGATCATGAAGTCGAAGGTGTCTTGCAGCATTTGCTGCCAACACTCGCGTTATCGCCAGAACTCGCTATCCATCCAGCAGCGCAAGGAGAGGTGGGACGTGTCATTTCTCAATGTTTGGAATCTGGGGGCGAAGATCGAACGGGGCGATATTCGCAAAAGGATTTTGAAGAATCTGGACGAATGGCGCCGCTGGTTATTGATCGAATCAATGCGGGGGATGCGATCGCAAACACTGATCTGTTTGCGCCGGTGTTATCGGCGATTCGCGTGAAGGAGATCAAGGATGCAATCGAGATCATCAATGATTGCCGTTACCGGCTTGCGGCGAGTGTCTTTGGGCCACCGAGTGATGCAAGAAGCGTTGGGTCGGAGTTGTCCGTTGGTTCGACGACGATCAACGATTTGATCGTCCCGACGGCCGACCCGCGGGTCTCCTTTGGTGGTCGTGGTGATAGTGGCTTCGGTGTGACTCGGGGGGAAAGCGGTTTATTAGCAATGACGGTTCCTGTCTTGAAGGGCAGACGAGTCATTCGTTTCACACCGCACCTTGTCTTTCGCTCTGCCTCTGATGCACAAACGTTACTCGGTGCGCTACGACTTATGCATGGTTCCTCGATCCGTTCGAGGTTTGCAGGATTACGACGCCTGGTTAGTAGTGTGATGAGAGGACGAAACGATAACGAATGATGACACATTGGTGATTTGTTTGTGAGAGTGCAAGATGCCGGTGATCAGCGACCTTGGCAAGCTTGTTTACCGTGGCAACGCATCGTTGCTTTTTGGCGTATCACTATGTTGGCGAATCACTATGGTTCTCGTGCTTGCCGACCGTTAACGTTCGATAAGTAATATTAGTCAAGGCCCCTTAAGTCAGAAGTTTTCAGGATGAGTGCTCGTAACCCCGATTCAACTCAAGTGGTCGTCATAGGCAGTGGTCTGGCTGGCCTCGCGTCCGCTTGTGTTCTTGGCGCCAGAGGATACCGCGTCACGCTTCTTGAAAAGAATGACTGGTACGGCGGTAAGGCTGCTCGTCATGAGGCTGCGGGGTTTCGCTTTGATATGGGGCCCACCATCCTCACGCTGCCGAGTGTCCTTAGTCGGGTTTTTGCTGAGGCGGGTCGGGAAATGAAGGACTATCTGCAGTTGTTACCGCTTGATCCGCAGTGGAGGTGCTTTTTTGATGAGGATGCGGACGGCTCTGAGCCGGCGGTTCTCGATTTGGTTGCGGACCTCCATACGATGAAGCAGCATCTGGACGCCTTCACAACGAACGGAAAAAATGCGACCGGCTATGAAAAATTTATTGATGTCAGCAAGCAGTTGCATGGTGTTTCCGATCGTTTTTTCTTTTGGCGATCGATTAATGGGCTGGCGGACACGATGGAAGTGGGTGGGGCATTATCGGCCTCGGTGCTGAAAGATGTTTTATCGCTTCGAATGGGGCGAAGTGTTGCATCGGTTGTTCGGTCTCACGTACCGGATCAACGCGTCGCACAGATGATGGATCATTTCACGCAGTATGTCGGTTCTTCTCCCTATCAGTCGCCCGCGGTACTTTGTGGGATTGCACACATGCAGACACAGGAAGGGATCTGGTATCCCGTTGGTGGGACTCGCGCGGTTCCCGAGGCTTTGGGGAAACTTGCGCGGGAACTTGGTGTAGAGATTCGTCTGAACGTGGATGTCAGGAAGATTGAGACGGATGGGAAAAGCGTGACTGGCGTCTCGACAGACGATGGCGAGACGATTGCTTGTGATGCGGTGGTAAGCAACTGCGATGCGATCCGTACTTACCGGGATCTGTTAGGTGAGACCGATCAGGGGAAGCGTTTTACAAAGAAAAATCGCCACGAGCCTGCTTGCAGTGGTGTCGTGATGTACCTGGGGCTTGATCGCAAGTACTCGCAACTTCTTCATCATAACTTCGTCTTTTCGAAAGATCCCGAGGAAGAATTTGATTGGATTTACAAGCGTGGTGAACCGGCACCCGATCCCACCGCTTACCTCTGTGCCCCGTCGATTAGTGAACCCGAGGTGGCGCCTGAGGGTGGTGAAGCACTCTACATCCTCGTTCATACTCCATACTTGCGGCCTCATCATGACTGGAAACGAATGTTACCAGAGTATCGAGAAGTGATTCTTGATAAGTTGGAACGCACCGCTGGGCTGAGTGATTTGCGACGATCGATTGTTCACGAGTCTTCGCTGACGCCGGAGGGAATTCATCAGCGGTACCGCGTCCTCAATGGAGCGATCTACGGTCTGGCGAGTCACGGTACCTTCACTGGCGCTTTCAAGCCCGGCAACCGAAGGAAAGATCTTCAAGGGCTTTATCTTGCCGGGGGTGCGGCGCATCCGGGGCCGGGAATGCCGATGGTGTTGATGAGTGGCTGGATTGCAGCGGATTCTTTGGATCAAGATATGGCAAAGGCCAGTGGCAGTCTCGTTGGCTGAGAACAGGGCATTCAGAACAGGGCCATAAGAACAGGGCCTTCAGAACAGGGCCTTCAGAACAGGGCCATAAGAACTGGCTCCCGGAGGGAATGTTTTATCGAGAGCGTCACATTACCTTTCGGCCAATTCGTGATTGGGTCAGCTCGGCAGGCTGGGGCAGTGTTAAGTTTCAAACGGGGAACCCTGCCTGTGCGGGGCAATGGTGAAGTTAACCAATTGCTCGAAAACCCCCAAAGTCGCAATCAAGACCTGTACTGCTGTGACGAGCAGCAAGGATTGGCATCCCGATCCTCTCTAATCTAGCATTTTGGTGTGGTCTCGCACGCTTTTTTTAAACGCGAGCAGTGACGATGTTGGTGATTTCTGGTGCGACTGAATTCTTTGGTGATTAACAGTGTGTTGTCATTGTATTTGCGACAATCGCCAAACATTTTTGCTGAATATTTTTGCTTTTTGTGGGATGGAACCTCGAAGTGTTAAGATTCGGTTAAGCAATTACGTCGCATTGGTTAAGTTGTGATTTTCTCGTGTGGTCTTGGCGTGACATGGTGGGGATTTA
>CALJHC010000026.1 GCA_938075415.1 uncultured Rubripirellula sp.
GGTTTCGCTGTTTTTATTTGATTGGCAGCATTGGATTGGTTTCGGTGATTCTGAACGGATTTGAACGCAGTGGATTGAAGGGGCCTGCCTGCTGCGACGTTGTACAGACGGGATTTTTGTCCACGATTTTCTGATTTCTCTGCAAAAACCTTCAAGAAACTGAATTTGAAAGAACCAAATTCAGTTTTTTGTCTTTCCTCGTTGGCCAGAAATTTGTTATCGGAATGATGAGACAACAAGTACCTGTGGCACCAATTAAAACCTGAACCACTCAAGAACCCTCCGGAAGTCATCATGATTGCCGTTTCAAAGAGCCGCTCTTTCCTCTTGCTGATTGCCGTGATTTTTTTGGGAGAGGCGGTGCAAGCTGACACCCCTTCTTTATTGAAGATGTTTGGAAGAGAGGCCTCGGCAAAGCCGATGAACTCAGACGCATTGGAACTGACCGAAGCGGATGGGCCTTGGTTGATTTTGGCGTCCAATTTCGTTGGTGTTGGCTCGCGGCAACGTGCAGAACGACTTGCTAACGAGATTCGTCAGGAACTTGAAATTCCGGCTTACATTTACAAGGAGAAGTTCGACTTCACCGGGACAATCGCGCAGGACCCGACCACGTCCAAGCGACTGCGTTACGCCAACCGGTATCAGTATGATGCCTACGCGGTTTTGGTGGGTGAATACGATACGGTTGAACGCCCCGAAGTTGAGCGAGATCTGCAAGTGATTCGCACGGCGATGTTACCGATCTTCCAGGACAAGAACGAGTTGAATGCGGAAACGGATCAAAGCAATCCTGTCACCACGGTCAAGTCGATCACTGCAAAATTGTTTGGGCAGACTGGAGCAAAGAAAGGTCAGATGGGGCCCATGAGTCAGGCGTTTGTGACGCGAAATCCCATGCTGCCAGAGGAGTTTTTCTCGGCTCCCAAAGTGGACTCGTTCGTTCACCAAATGAATGAGGGCCTGCACCACAGTCTGTTGGACTGCGATGGTCGATACACCGTTGTTGTGAAAACGTTCGAGGGTCTCGGTACCATTGTGGATGGACGAGTCAACAAAGAATTCGAACCGAGTCAGGATCGTCTGAACAGGTACGCCGCTGACGCAGAGAAAATGGCTTCGGAGCTAAGGTCCAAAGGTGTGGAGGCTTACCAATTTCATGACCGTTATCGCTCACTGGTGACGATCGGAAGCTTCGAGGAATTGGGGCGAGAATTACCTGATGGACGGTTTGAATATGCACCAGAGATTCGAGCGGTAATGAAAAAATACAGTGCATTTAACGTTGATCCTGCTGTGGCAAGACAAGTTACCACGAGAACCCGGGGTATCTTGGGTAACGGCGTGGCGAAGATCCCTTATGATGTGCAGCCGACTCCAATTGCGGTCCCTAAAATTTCCAAACGAAGCCTCTACGGCGCAGCCTTCGGCATGCGATAAGACAATGTTCAACCTCGTCCTGGGTACCAACAACGCAAAGAAATTGATTGAACTGCGAATGTTGTTGCCTGAGGACCAAATTTCACTCACATCGCTCAGTGAGATCCCTGACTCCATTGACGTGGACGAAACCGGAGAGACCTTTCAAGCCAATGCTGCTTTGAAGGCAACCGAGCAGGCCAAGCATCTTGGGAAATGGGTGTTGGCAGAAGACAGCGGCCTAAGCATTGATGCCTTAGGTGGCAAGCCAGGGGTCTATTCCGCTCGCTACGCCGGGCTGCATGGTCAGGATGAAGCCAACAACGATAAGGTGTTGGCAGAAATGAAAGAGGTGCCCGAAGAAAAGCGAGGGGCGCAGTTCAACTGCTACCTTTGCCTCTCGGATCCTGAAGGCAAGATTGTTCTTGAGGATCACGGAATCTGTCGCGGTCGGATCGCACAGTCCCGCAGTGGAATTGGGGGGTTTGGGTACGATCCTCTCTTTATTATTCCTGAGTATCATCGGACCTTTGGCGAGCTGGACTTAGCGGTCAAGCGTGCCATCAGCCATCGATCCCGCGCTTTGCGCAAATTCATCCCCAGGCTTCTCCAAATTGTGCGAATGCCTACAAGCTCCTCAGCTTGATCGATTAGAAACAAGGGTTTGAGCTTGACCCCAGAGTGACAAGATAATTCTTGGCTTGCTGTCGGGAAACGCTGGGGTCCTCTTTGGGGCTAATCTTTTCCTCTGGCTAAGTGTCCAGCGTCCCGACCGATTGTTCTGCGAACAATTGTTTGATATCGATCTAGGGGCGATGTTGGAACTGGATGCAGGTTGGGAAAGTTTCAGCAAGCCTGGCCGGAGTTTCTCAAGGGCTGGCCGGAGTTTCTGAGCGATGGAGTCAGAGGATCAAAAGAATGGACTTTTGGCCAAGCTTGGTCTGGGAAAACCCCAGGCCTCGGCGAGTGCGTCGGCAGCGTCTTCACGATCAGTGATCTCACCCCATCGTCCGTTGTGCAGGTGTGCGTGGGCGAGTTCGTGAGCGATCACATAAAGGCAAAAGGAGCGATCGCAGGATTCAAGCTTTCGTTTGAGGGCAACAGATCGACTTCCTCGACCATCAGCGCCGGGTAGGGAAAGAAATGTTTGTGGTGGTCTTTTTTTACCCAGCAAGCGTTTGTGTCGCTCGATGGCGGTGATTTGCAATTGAGGTGCTTCCAGAAAGTCATTCAGAACTTCGTTGGGTAACGCGTTCAAGACCGTTGCCAGTTGGGCGCGAAGTTGATCATCCAAAGCAAACGCCTTAAGCAGTGGTGCGATTCGTTCCTGTTGAGAATTTTGATCAGCCATCGCGGTAAAAATAACGGCTCGGGTTAACGGAAAAAGGCTTGGAAACCAAAGAGGTTTCATTTCTGAAGTTAGCGTTTCATTGCTTCTTCAGGGTTTGTTTTCGGTCGTGAGAAAAACCAATTATGCAACCAAGTATCAGGGCGCAGCATAATGTCGTCATCCCGAAAATAGGAAGATGCGAGGGCGCATCACTCGATGGCAAGCCGTTACCGCTAAGGCGTAGACTGAGCCAGGAGAGACCACCGATGGCACCCAGAAAAGCAAGTGTTAGCGAGATCATCGTGGCGACCCTTCTTCGGTGTGGATTCAATGAAACAACGCCACAAAACAGAATGGGAATACCGATCATCATCGCGTAGAGCTGGCTTGGATCTTTCTGTGGCGTTTGCAGCATCGCTGCAACGGTAACACCGCAAAGAAGTAATCCAAAAATGATGCCAAGTCTTGCCATATTGGTTAATTCAGGATGCTTGATTGATCGTGGTGGTCACTGCTGCGAGCCAATTCAATCTGCGGCAATCTTTGTTGATATTGGCGACATAATAACTGTCAGACAAAGGTCGTTAAATCAACGGACGTTCACGAGACAGAGTCTAGTCACTAACTGAATTCGCTGAAACAGGCCGTGATTGAGGCAGTTCATTGTGGTGTTAATCATGTTGGCGTTCAGCGTGATCTTGTAATTTCAGCACTGGTAATCTTCCTCGCTGATCGATTTGTTCCTTGATGGCGGCCGGGGTGCCGTCTGCGGGAATTGGGCGGTCACCGGGACTGGATGTGGAAGCTTTCCAGTGACTACCTTGAACGGTTCCTCGTCGGGCGAATTCCTTTTCAATTGCCAACCTTAGTTCTGATTTACGAAGGCACCATTTGGGTTCAATCAGGAAATCAGATGGGGCATCCCCACTGATTCGTTCAACGATCACTTGTGGCGGGATTCGTTCGAGGAAATCCACCAAGGTATTCAGGTAGGTTTCATACTCCATCATTCGAACTTTTCCCGCGATGACCTCGTCCCCCAGTGGTGTACCTTTGACCGCGTAAAGATTGTGAAGTTTAATCGCATCAAAGCCCAGCCTGCCAATTTCTGCGGCCGTCTGCATCATCATCTCATGCGTCTCTCCGGGGACTCCCAGGATGACGTGAGAGCACGTTTCAAAACCTCGGTTACGACTGCGGTCGATCGCGTTAATCATGTCGGCGTGGGAATGGGCGCGATTCATCCAATCAAGAGAGGCGTCATGGATCGATTGCATTCCGAATTCAACCGAGACATCACTTTTCTTTGCCAGTTGTTCGATCATGTTCAGCACAGAATCAGGAACACAATCAGGACGTGTGCCAATCGCTAGTCCGACAATTTCGGGGTGTAACGACAACGCGAGTTCAAAAATTTCTTTGAGTTGTTCCACAGGGGCATAGGTATTGGTCGCGGGTTGGAAATAGGCGATAAACCCGACGACTTTTGAATACCGCTTTCGGACCGTTTCAATACCTGTGGTCAGCTGTTGGGCAACTTTCTGTAGACGCACCCGCCTTGATGGGCTGAAGGATCGATTGTCACAAAAATTGCAACCTCCTTTGGCTACTGCTCCGTCCACGTTGGGGCAAGTGAAGCCAGCGTCAAGGCTGACACGTTGCACCCTACCCCCAAATCGTCGACGCAGATGCGCCCCAAACGCGTTAATGCAGGCGCCGTCGTTTTGCCATGCCAAGGCAGCGTTGGTTTGATTGAGAGATCCCAAGGGCTGCTTACCTGAGGGTTGAGACGGTAGAAAACTGTAGGCGAGTCAGGATTTTAGCCGTTGGATCTCTGCCTGAATGCGCCTATGATCGAGATACTTCGTTTGGGGGATTGGATTAGGGATTTCACTGCTTGAACCTGTTTTTGAGCTCGAAATCGCCACAAATCAGGTCCTAGATTGCCTTGGTTCGGTTTCTGACGCCTCGGCGGCCCCGAAATTGATCGACTGCGGGCAATCTGAGTTGATTCCCTTGATTCGGATGCAAATTGGATGACGATGGACTTCAGGCGGCTCGGAATCCCTCGGCAAACGGTTGTTTGGTAAAATACTCCGAAGGGCCGCTCCTCGAATTGACTTTGTTTTGGGCGACAGATTGTGAGTGAAGAAAAAAAAGAATATGCCGGCCAATACGGTCAATTGACGCCATGCGGCGGTGGAGATCCGATTCCTCTCACCAAGCAGAGGTTATTGATCGGACGTCGTGGTGAATGCGACATCGCTTTGCAATTCAAAAATGTTTCAAGTCAACACTGTCGTTTGACACTCGAGCAAGGTTATTGGTTCTTACGGGATCTCAACAGTCGCAACGGAACGAAGGTTTCCAAGCAGACGATTATTCGAAAGCGAGTCGATCCGGGCAGCTTGGTTGCGATCGCCCGCCATGAATACACGCTGGATTACGATCCCTATACCTTGGGGGCGTATGGTCCACCGCCTGCTGACGATGATTTTGTTGATGAAATGATGCGGCAGTCATTAATGGACCGTGCTGGTATCCAGAAGCGAAAAGACAAGGTTTTTACCAAACGACAATCGATCGATTGATCGATCCGATTCTGCTCTCTCTTTCTTGATCGACCTTTTGGGTTCGATTTTGCCGGTTTGCGAGACACCACGCATCAAACAAAGCTTCATGACAACTGCTGGTGCGTTGGGTTTCTGGTGCGTTGGGACGCAGTTGCTTGGGGTTTTGGGTCATCCATTGATGATTGACTCAGGAAGGCTGTCTTCAGATTTCCGTGACGGCAATCCATCTTCGCGGCACTCTCCGCTTTTTCTCATGACTTCAGATGCTCATGACTTCAGATGCTGAGTAGCTCCACCGTCTCGGGGCATCGGTCCGTTTTTTTAACATCAGTGGATTTTTCTATTGCATCAGTCACGACACCATCTTTCTTGTTGCGCATCGGATAGCTCTCATGTTTAGCCCCGTTTTGAGACACTCAGTTCAGGCGACGGGGATCGCGTTGGTTATACTAACGCCACTTGATTCTTCCACTTGATTCGAGGCTGATCGATGTCTGTTTTTTTTCGTCCTGTGCCCGGCAATCTCTATTCATTGCCTGTTCGTTTTCAGATGTTCTTCTGGACGCCTGCACTGATGTGTCTGTTTTGGTCTCAAGGTCTGCTTGCTGAAGGGGTGAAGGAGGTACAGCGTCCGAATATTGTTTTCTTGCTTGCGGATGATCAAAGCACCTACTCCATGGGCTGTTATGGAACACCCGGAGTTCAAACACCGCACATGGATCAGTTAGCCCATGATGGGATCGTTTTTGATAAGCACTACGACACCACGGCAATCTGCATGGCAAGTCGTGCGAACATCATGACGGGGAAGTACGAGTTCAAGACGGGATGTAATTTTGAGCATGGTCCACTTTTGTTGGATCAGTGGCAGAATTCCTACCCGCTGCTATTGCGGGAAGCTGGGTATCAGACCGCCTTCGCCGGTAAGTTTGGTTTTGAAGTTGCCGAACAGGCGGGTGAAAAAGGTATTTTGCCATCGGAGGATTTTGATCGTTGGGGAGGCGGGCCGGGACAGACTTCCTATTCGACCAAGCGTAATAAATCGATGGAGAAGTATTCGAATGAATACCCGCATTCAACGCTTTCCTACGGAGCATTCGGTCGAGATTTTATTCTGGAGGCTTCGCAGGTGGATCGTCCGTTTTGTCTTTCAATCAGTTTCAAGGCACCGCATCATCCGACGACTCCTGATCCGAGGTTTGATCATGTTTACGAAGGTGCGACCTTTGTGAAACCCAGCAACTATGGAAGACAATACGGAGATCATTTTGCAAAGCAAAGCCGTTTTGGACGGCAGTATGAGAGATTCCATAGTTGGCATTACAGTGATGATTATGATCAAGTGATGGCTACTTATTATCAGCAGATCTACGCAATCGATGTTGCGGTTGGCATGGTGCGTCAAGCTTTGCGCGAAGCGGGTGCTGATAAGAATACTGTGGTGATCTACACATCAGACAATGGATTTATGTGTGGATCACATGGGTACGGTTCAAAGGTCCTTCCGTACGAGGAAGCATCTCGTGTGCCTTTGATCATCTACGATCCGCGAGTGGATCTGCCTGCGTTGAAATCCTCGCCAGCGAATGTTGCCGATTTTTTGAAAGCGGAGAACGGCCCCTCGGGTTCAGTTTCTCGATCTCAAGGTCCCGCAAGTGTTGAGGTGGGGTCTGCCGTTGATGCTGAGAAAGATGCATCATCGATCGATGGAAATGATTCGGAGTCAGTTTATCGTCGATGTGACGCCTTGACGGGAAATGTCGACATTGGACCAACCATTTTAGGGTTAGCTGGACTGCCTCTCCCTCTTGGTGTAGACGGTAAGGACCTCATGACACTCTACACTGGCTCAGAGGAATCACTGCATGAGTGGTTGCCATTGATCAATGTTTGGGGACCCAGCAAAGTTCACAGTCTTTCGGTGGTGACCAAGGACTGGAAGCTGATTCGATGGCCTTCAGCGGGGTCTGATTTGCCTGCGAGTGAAGAATTGTATCACCTTGCCTCTGATCCTTTGGAAATCACGAATCTTGTCGACGTTGATGAGATTGCTTCCGATCGTCAGGTCATGAGAGGGATCTATGATCGGGCGGTTGATCAATGGGAACGCGAGGCGGTACTCAGGCACGGTTACCCAGAATTGGTGTCTCGGTTTCAGCGAAAGTGAATTTGGCAATGCAGGGCTGTGGTTCGTGAGGATGCGGTTGTCCTTACGAGACACGATTTTTCTTGCAGCCCGGTCATTGATTCTTACTGATGGTGTGTTTAGCTAGTGTCCTGAAGAAAGGATGGCAATGATGTTTGGTCGATGCTTTCACGATTTATCTGCGTTTGCCTTTCGATCCATCTTGGGTCTCATTTTATTGCATTTTTTCTTGCCAGCGGACATAAAGGCTGCGGATATTAGGCGTCCGAATATCGTTGTCATCTATACGGATGATCAAGGGTATGGCGATGTTAGTTGTTTGAATCCCGATTCAAAGTTTCAGACGCCGAATCTGGATCGGCTTGCGAGGGAGGGCGCTATTTTTACCGATGCGCATTGCAGTGACACGGTTTGCACGCCCAGTCGTTACGGGCTGCTTACAGGGAGATACAGTTGGAGAACTGAGTTAAAGCGAAGTGTTTTTGGTGCAGAACGTCCGTGCTTGATCGAGGATGAGCGGCTAACACTCGCGTCACTGTGTTCCAAGCATGGCTATGCCACTGCAATGGTTGGAAAGTGGCACCTTGGGATGGACTTTCCAGGAAAACGTGGTTCGCGAGATTGGACACAGCCCGTTCTCGATATGCCTCTTGATAAAGGATTTGATTACTTCTTTGGAATTCCCGCTTCGCTTAATTATGGGATTCTGGCATGGTTCGAGGGGCGGAAGGCAGTGGTGCCTCCTACCATGTACACTCAGAAAAAGAAAAACGCGATTGCGATTGACGACTATCGGATTTCACCACCTTATGACTCATCGCCAACAACTTTGGGGGGGACTAATCATTGGGGAATCGTAGAGGGGCAACTCGAAATTGCACCCGACTTTATTGACTCAAAGTGCCTGACGTTTTTTACAGACAAGGCGATTGATTGGATTGAAAAGCAAGTGGATCACGGCGGCGACCAACAGCCCTTCTTTCTCTACCTTCCTTACACATCACCCCACAAGCCTGTCGTGCCCATCGAGTCGTTTCGTGGGAAGAGTGAGGCGGGTGCTTACGGTGATTTCATGATGGAGACTGACTGGCATATCGGCAGGATCCTCGATGCCCTGGAACGTCTTGAAGTCAGTGAGGACACGCTGATTGTATTTTCAAGTGACAACGGACCTGAAACCACCTGGAAGAAAAGAGCGGCGAGTTTTCATCATCAAAGTAATGGGATCTTCCGCGAAGGGAAACGATCCATTTACGAGGGAGGGCATCGCGTTCCCTTTTTTGTTCGATGGCCAGCTGAAATCGAAGCGGGAACGCTTTGCAAAGAACCAATCTGCCAGACGGATCTTCTCGCAACCTTTGCCGAGTTGTTTGGAGATATTCTTCCCGATGATGCGGGGGAAGATAGTGTCAGTTTGTTAACGCAGTTGACTGATCCTGAGGAAAGTGGATCGCGTCCACCAATCATCCATCACAGTATCAGGGGTGGATTTGCAATTCGATCTGAGCAATGGAAGTTGATCATGCCGCACGAAAAACAGGCAATGGAGCTTTACGATCTGCAGTCTGATCCATCTGAGAAAAGAAATGTGTTGGCGAGCCACCCAGGGGTCGTCAGGTCTTTAACAGAATCCATCACAGCGGTGGTGATGAACGGGAGGACCACTGAGGGTGAGACGCAGACGAACGATCAGTGGTGGTGGGATGACCTGACTTGGATACCGATGCCTGAATGACAGGACTTTATCAGGGCAAGAAACGGCGGGGTGAGTTTTTGTGTCAATTCAATCGTCGAGTGATGATTCCAAGCAGAGTTGTGTGCAGCCATTTCAGAGTCACGCGGCAGCGCATGGCTGATAGATCAGCCACTTCAATACTGTGACGCTGGGATTGTTTCAGGAGATCGTGCCTCCAAAGATTTCTCCGAGTCGAGAATCATCGATAGGAGGTACCCACCGAAGGTCGATGCTGAGTTCGTCTTCATCAAGTTTTGTCAGAACCGCTGGGGAGTCTTGAGCGAGTGCACGTTGCCAACTCTGGACGCTTTTTGATGTGTGTCGAATCCGCAACTGACGTGAGGGAATTCGCCAAGATCCGCTGCTGGTTATGGTTGCATCCTTGGCTGTGACCTCGCAACTGCTGATTTGATCATTTCCACCGAGGCGACTGGCAAGACGCTCGGCTCGTGATCGTAAGTTTTCAATGTTTGTCTCTAATAACGAACGCACAGGGATCAGTTCTGGCTCGGTTGCCTCAAGTTCAAGAGTGATCAGCATCATTAATTTGGTCGATTCATTTGCCGAAAACGCGGGCCAGAGGGGGTGGGTGTTAAGCCGGTTAATCGCTTCGGTCGGCGCCACCAAGATGCCACAGTCGGGGCCGCCGCATAGTCCGTTTCCGGGTAATGCGACCACGTCAATTCCATTCTCAATCATGGAAACTGCGGAGGGTAGGTTGAACCGTTCTGGGTCTGCAAAGGTTGCAACAGGCAAGATCATCGCTTGGCGGGCAACTGAGGGATCTAGTGGTGAGATTTTCGTTGTCGTTGTGCCATTGTTCGTGGAAATAATGCAACAGGGTTGCAATGATTTCACGTCATCTTCCATGACAGGATTGCTAAGGTTGACGTCATGCAGTTTCGGCACCATGTAATTGAAAATGGGTGCCACATAAGGATGATCAATGGGTGCCGGTGGGCTGTTTGCATTGGTGACGAATTGTCGATCTGGATAGAGCAGTGGGATTGAGGCAATGGCCGAAGATAAATTACTTGTGATTACAACGGATTTATCGGAACCCGAAGGAAGTAGTTTCTGCAGTCGTTGATTAAACCGACGATGGTTCATCATGCCGGCGGCAATGTCTCCCATTAGTAATTCATGGCCCGTTTCCAAGACGGACGTTGCCAGTGCCGACCCGGTACCCTCTTCATGAAATAATTCACCACTGGCGTTGATGATCGGAGTTGTGAGGGAGGATCTTCGTTGGGCCCATTTCTCAATGCTTTCTTTTCCCGCCTCGGCACGCCGCATGATCGAGTCAATTTGTTTGGCAGCTGAATCAGGCAGTTCTTGCAGTAGTTCGCCAGCCTGGTGCTTTAATCTCTCGATCGTCTCAGGTTCGGTTGCTTTCTTTGCGACATCAGTGAGTCCACGTCGCAGTAATTCGAAAGTCCAGGGAGGGATTGCCATATTTTCGTGTGAGAGCATGAGATGAGTGTAACTGGCCATACTGATCTGATGATCAGGAAGCCTTGATCATGGTCGCTGTGGAATCAGAGAGCAAGGAGTGGCTGGGATGAATCAGGTGTGTTTGGTGACACATCAACAACTGTTTCCGGTCCGAAGTGGTGCTCGGAAATCTCGCTCTGCTTTTGGCGAGGGAAAAGCAAACGTCCGTAAACCGCAGGCTCTGTCGGCGGACGATGATTGGGGGTGGAAAAGACTCGATGAGTGGAGACGGCGTGATCCGCCTGCAAAGGTGCCGCTGACCCGATCCATTGATTGATCCCAGTTTTCGCGATGAGGTGATGTTTTGCCAAGCCTCGCTTGCTGTACTGACATGAGTCCGCCCAATTCAGTTAGCTCATCATGGTGGCACAAGATGCTGGTTTGGGCTTTGGTGGACTTCCTCCAGGGAGCTCCAGAAGTGAGCAAGAGTGTGCTGTTATTGGCAGGTTCAGTGTGCTGAAATCGCTTCACTTTGATTGGCTTGTTAGGTTGCCAGATCTCACAGACAACTATGGCTCGATTTCGCTCAACGATTCTCGTTCTTGATTCACAGCATTCAAAAACTGATTCATCTCCTCAATGCTTTCTAGAATCGAATCAAGTTCATTTTGTTTTACTGCCGTTTCACAGTGCACAGCGATTTGTGACAGTTTGGGGAGTCCAACGGTTCCGCCGGATCCTTTGATCCAGTGAGCGAGTCTAGCAACCTCGATTAGGTCGCCGGTTTCGTAGGCATGTAGTAATTGAGGCAGTTCGTCAGAAACACGATCAACTAATTCGCAGGCAAATTCACGAAGCCAATTTTTGGGAAGGATCTCATTGGATTCATCTTCTTTCTTTGCTGCTGCGGTCGTCAATGACAGGTTGCTCTGTGCCTCACGAGTGTGTTTGACTTGTTCCGATTCAACCACGTTCTCACGAGTTTGCTCTTTTCCTTTCGCGGACAACGAATTCAAATCAACCGGTAACGCTGCTCGCACCTTCTGGAGCAATGCATTGAGGTCGATGGGCTTTGCGAGATAGTCGGAGCAACCGGCGTTTTTGCATTTTTGATCATCACCGGCCATCGCATTAGCTGTCATGGCAATGATTGGCTTTGTGAACCCTCGTTTTCTTAATTCGCGAGCCGCCGTGTAGCCATCCATGATTGGCATCTGCATATCGAGGAGGACGACGTCGGCATCATTGCCATGATCCATCAATTCCTCAATTGCCTCTCTTCCGTCTTTGGCATTGGAAACGCTTGCGCCCGAATCGGAGAGGAGAAGATGAATCAGGTCACGGTTGGTTGGTTGATCGTCCACAACCAAAACCCGCATCCCTTTCAAGCAGACTTCTTTGAAATCTTGATTGCGAGACTGGGTGGTGATTTGTCGAGCTTCTTCGGCTGAAAGCGTTTTCGAGTCCTCTGGGATTTCAGTGGCGAGGTCCAGCGTGATCACCGTACCGCAACCGGCTTCGCTGTCAATTCCGAGGGTTCCACCAAGACGTTCCGCGAGCCCTTTGCTGATGGATAATCCCAGTCCAGTCCCGCCGTACTTACGAGTTGTGGAGGTGTCGGCCTGAGTGAAGGGCTCGAAAATCCGCCCCATCTGCTCGGCGGTCATGCCAATCCCGGTATCTCGAACGGAAATCTCTAAACGTCGTTGCCTTGGACCCTCTGACGCAGCGGTAAGGTTGACGCTAACGCCGCCGTCGGTGGTGAACTTGATTGCGTTGCCAATCAGATTGGTAAGGATTTGTCGTAGGCGAGTTGGGTCATTGATTATGGTTTCTGGGACTTGGCTGTTGATGTTCAGTTCTAGTCCGATTTTCCTTTCGATGGCTTGAGATTGCATGGATGCAACAATGTCACCGATCAGCCATGCGGGTGAACATGGTACTAATTCGACTTCGACCTGATCCGCTTCGATTTTGGAGAGATCGAGGATTTCGTTTAGTAAATGCAGTAGGTGCGTACCATTTGAATGAATCGTTTCTAAATGTCTCTTGCGATCGGCGTCGTTGTGGATGACACCACGCAGCAATAGCTCGGTGAAGCCAAGAACGGCGGCGATGGGGGTTCGGATTTCATGACTCATTCTTGCAAGGAAACTACTCTTAGCCTCGTTGGCAGCCTCGGCAACTTCCTTGGAAACTTTTAGTTTCTCTTGTGCTGCTCGCAATTGATTCGCCGTATTTTCCAGTTCCTTGGAACGTTCGACGACCGCTGCGGTGCGGTTTTCTACTTTTCTTTCCAGATTGAGATTCAAATCTTTCAGCTGCAAGAAGCCATCCGCTTTTTCCAGAGCCGCACCGGTCGCGGTGGTGATGTAATCAGCGATTCGCAACTCATCATTTCTAAATACACCGGAGAATCGCGTATTTGTCAGATAGAGGTAGGCAGCCACTTTGCCGCTTACCACGATGGGGCTGCATAGAAAACTACCGCTTAGTTTTGTGGTGACGCCACGATGTGTATGTTCTGCCTGATCGCAGATGTAGGTCGCGTTGCTTTCCTGCGTGCTGGCAAGGATTGCCGGGTCGAATTGAGCATCAACAGGAAAAGTGATTACAGGTTGTTCATCGGACGCCAGTTGGACTAAACACACACTTTCAACGCGTAAGATGCGCTGACAGGCGTCGGAGGCGGCCTGATAAATTTCTTTGGGCAAGACACTGGTTGAAATTTCTCGCCCCACTTCCAACAGGGAATCAAAACGGTCTAACAGCGAGATGGATTTACGTTGATCGCCGACGCTGACTGACAGTTGTAATCGCGAGACAAGATCACTCGCGGCGGCGATTGCCTCGGGATCAACCCGCCAACCCAGTTCCAGCGCGAATTCTTTTTTTAGAATTTGAGTCAACGCATATTCGAAGGATGCCTTTTGTCTTTTCGAAGTCTCCAAGCTTTTTGCAAAGTACCGCTTTGAAAGTTTTACGCGTCCGGTCATTGCTGCTGCGGCTGCGTATTCTCGATAAGCGTGCGGCTGTTCATTGGTGAACCGGTTTGCAATACGCACGGCTTGTTGACAAGTCTTGTAGAGGGCGCGAGTGCTACTGCGGTGAGCCGAACGTGATTTCGGCGGATTATTTTCGAGTTCCAATCTCATCGCTGAGCATAGCCACGCATAGCAGGGACTAACGTAGGTGTTGCTGACTTTCGCCCTTTCCGACTGTTGAATAGCCCCCTGAAGGCATTCAATGGATCGGCTGAACTGTTTCTGATAGAACGCCTTGATTCCTTGAGCGAGTTTGACCTGGCAATGACGTTGGTGATCGTAAATATTGCGTTCGAGTTCAACGCGAATCACTTCATCGGGGATTTCTCCCAGTGAGGCGCGGGCCCAGACATCAAGCACATTCCCAGTTGCCTGATAGTCACCGCGACGCAGTGCAGAGTGATAGTTAAGTTTCGCCTGTTCGACCGACTCTTCGAGTCGGCCAAGCCGGTAAAGGGCAGCCGATAATTGGTAACGCCCGATATGGACTTCCCAGTAATCGCCTGTTCGCTCCAAAATCTCGACTGCATGTCCGGCCTCGGTCACGCATCGTTCAAACTGCGAGAAAGAATAGAGGAAGATACTGAGGAAGTTGCGAGACTGGCCTTGGCCCCAAATGTCCTGCAATTCCTCTCGGATTTGAAGTGATTTTTGCGCATACCGAAGTCCTCGAGTCTGCCATCTCAGCAGTGTCATTCCCGGTGCGTGTTCGGAATAGCATTGAGCTAGGTGTTCAGTGGGTTCGTAGACTTCGGCGAGGTTGAGGCCGCGCAGGTGAGCCCAAAGGGTTCGGTACTTATCTCGTGTGTACCAGTAGACATGTGCGACGCGGCTGTAGAGCGACAGGACCATCGCATCTTCGGCGTTTTTCAGCCTGCCTTTTCTTGCGCAAAGAATTGGGAAGCAACTGTGGAGTCCCTGCTTCATAATCTCCTTACCAAGGTCCCACCATTTTGAACCTCTGCGGTTGGAAATGGGATGTCCGAGTTGCTTGAGTGATGCCTCGAATCGTTCGGCTGCTTGGTCCTTATTTCCACGTTTAAAATAGAGGTCACCCTGCCTGAGAGCGGTGGCGGCTTTTTCCAGTTCTGTCTTTGCACTTTCCGATGCTTTGTCGAGCCAGACTTGGCAGCCATCGTATTCACCTTGAAGAAGCAGGACATCTGCCATCATCATTTCAACACGATGCCGGGTTTTTTTGGTGGCATGCTCAAACGCTCGAATACTGATGCTGAGTTGTGATTGAGCGATATCAAGTGAGAATCGTTTTCGGGCGATTTCCGCAGCTTTGATCGAATGTGGTAACGCGAGTTCACGTAAATTTGCGGCATCAAAATGATAGGCAAGATCAAACACGCGAGATGGCGAGGTTTCTTCGAGCTGCCGTCCAAAACGCCCATGCATCTCCCGGATGGTTTCGTTCGGGATTTCCTGAAGAATTGTTTCGCGTATTTTGTCATGGACAAAGGAAACCAAGCTGTTGGGCCGCATCCAAACGAGTCGTTGTTTTCTCGCTTGTTGCAGGATGGCGGCAGCTTCTTCTGTGGTCATTCCGGCCAGGTCAGTGGCCGCATCGCTGTTGAAATCTTTTCCGATGACCGCAGCTGCGACCATGAGTCGTTTTGATGCTTCGGGTAGTTGGGAAAGTCGTTCAGCAAGGATTTGGCCAGCGTCCTCGGCCGCTTGAAACGAGGTCAAGTTTTCGGTGTTGATTCGCCAATGCTTCTCTTCTGCCGTGAGAACTTGCGACTCCACCATCCCGCGAAGCACGGCGGTTGCCATGAAGGGGCTGCCTTCGGCGTACTGTTGGACGACCTCGATCGCTTCTGATGGTAAAGGACCCGCCATCGACTCAGCGAGTTGACGTACGGCATTGGTGCCGATGGGTCCCAAATTGATTTGCGTTGCGTTTTTGAGAAGCTTGGTGAGTTCCAAGCTGATTCCTTCTAGCGGTCGACAGACGACCATCAAGGCGAGATTGTTCGCAATGGTCCGTGTCACTGCACCCAGAACTCGCTTGGATTGGTCATCCATCCACTGAGCATCGTCCAGTGTCAGCAGGACAGGACGGTGCATCTTTCCAAGGGATGTGAACACTTTGGTGAACGAATCAATGACACGATCCTGGCCGGACTCGTCTGGTCCCGAAATCGTTTTGCCTTGCCAACCAAAAACAGATGCCAGTGTTGGCATCGTTGTAATGATTTCTTCACGATGTGATTCCAGTCGCCGCTTTACTTCCTCGCGATAAGTGGCATCCCGGCGTAGTGCGTTGGATAGCTGGTCGACCATTTGAAGCCAAGGAGCACTCGGTTCCTGAGCTGCATGTTGAGAGCAACGACCGTGCAGAATGAAGAAATTGCGTCTTGCTGCGATGCGAGAAATTTCGGTCAGCAGTCGTGTTTTTCCAATCCCCGAGGGGCTGCTGATCAGGCAACGACTATTACCGCCTCGCTCGGATCCGGTTAATTGATCCTTTAACTTCGCGATTGTCTCCTCGCGACCGACAAAAGCGGGGTCAATCAAAGCGATTCGATGATCGGCGCTGCCAATCACAAATTCTGACTCGCTAATCTTACCATCGATTATGTTTAAGATTTGCTGGGCATCCCAGAGGGCCGCGCTAGCAGTTTGGTAGCGATCACGCGGTTCTTTCTGGATCAGTTTTTCAACAAACTGAAGAATGATCGACGGTGTGTCGTTAGCGTATCTTCCTTCGTCTGGATTAGATGTCATGTGTTGATAAAGAATCTCACTGACATCGCCGTCAAAGGCTGCAGCCCCGGCTAGAGCCGCATCAAGCACGTATCCGAGCGAATAAAGATCAGATGATTCGCCAACGTCATGATCGATCACACCGGATAGTTCGGGTGATGTAAAGGATGCACATTCCCTTCCCAAACGATTGTTGTGTCCAAAAACTTCTGGACGCCATAGAGGAACGTATCCGCATAGTGTCGCTTCACCATTAGAGTTGATGATGATGTTGGATGGACGAATGTCCCGATGCACACAGCCCACGCGGTGCACATTGCTTAACGCCGTCAGTAAGTCACAGGCGAGTCGGATCGTTTCGCGAACACTGAGGGCTTTTCGATGAAACTTCGCCGCGAGTGATTCACCGGGAATGAAGCGATAGGAGACCCGCACCACCGATTCATGGATTTTGAAATCAATGGGTTGGGAATAATTGGCACAGCGGATTCCCGAAGTAAGACGCGCTTCATTTTCGAATCTCTGAAATCCGCTTTCAAAGAAAAGATCTTTTGGAACCTCGCGCACGATCAATCGCTGACCATCCCGCAGATCTTCTGCGAGATAGCAGTTGACGATGGAGTCGTCGGACAGCTCGTGAAGAATCTTGTACTGATTCTTCGAGAGTTGTTCGTTCGGCATGACTGAGGTGGAAGGTTGTGGCGGAGGTTTCAAATTTGGCATCAGGCATCAAGTTACCGCTGGCAAATTGTCATAACGGTTGTGTCGATTCTGAGAATTAAAAGTGAAACGAACGAGTTAAAGGTGTTACGAGTCCACCGGAAGCCTAGATTGCTATTCCTTCACTCACCCGAAATATCTCCACGAGTTTCGTTGTCTTTTCAGGAAGCGTCCCGGTTTTAGCGATTCAATCCACCAAGACGCTGCTACAAATCTTCACGGGCCCATCACGTTGGTGCGACTTTAGATAATTCGCACAACAAATGGGAGAAAATTGATGTCTGTGGAAAACATCTGGCACGGCCAGGTCTTGGGGGATTCATGATTGTTTCACAATTCAGCGATAGCGGGATTTCTTGGTCGCAGGATTACGACTCCCGAGTCAATCCAGCATTGATGACACGGCTTCTGCATGAGGCAATACCTGTCCTTCAATGGACGGGTTGGCGAGTGTTGGAGGTTGAGGAGGGTGGTTGCACCACTGAATTACCTCTGAATCATGCAACCACCAATCAGCATGGAACGCATCAGGCTGCGCTCCTTTCCTTATCCGCCGACTACACCGGTGGTCTGGCATTGGCCACTCTGCTGCGTGGTGTGCCATTCGCTGGGGTTCATCCATGCAACGAAGACAATTCTGCGTCTCTCTGGCTTGCCGCGATGGACGTGCGTTACAAAAGCCCCAGCACGGGGCATGTCACCGCGACGTGCCATATTTCAGAAGAGACTGCCACGATGGTTCGGCAACGCTACTTCGCTGGAAAACGAGTGCTTGTCACGTTGCCTGTTGTTTTCAGATCCAACAACGAAGTGGTTGCCGAAGCAGAGATGAAGTACTTTGCCCAACCCTCAATTCAGTTGAAGCCGACGCGTGAGAAGCCGGCAATCAATCCCTTGTTTAAGCACAAGCTGAAGGCTTCAGCTCGAATGATTGCCGGGTTGAGAGCATCGACTGACAGTTCCTACGTCCGCTTGGATGACGCCCACGAGCGTCACGCTGCTGGACCGCATGGTGAGTTGTTAGCAAAACGACTCCAGCGAATTCTTCCGCATTTGCAGCAAACCGTCGCTGCGAGAACGAAGCACATTGACGAGACGCTGGCGAGCGTCCCGGGACTGCAGCAAGTGGTCCTGTTGGGAGCTGGACTGGATATGCGACCCTTTCGATTGTGCCAAGAGCTCGGCCGGCCGACATTCTTTGAGATGGACTTGCCGGAAATGTTAGAAGAACGCACTCGTGTCATTTCGCAGTTGCAGGATCGACCGGTGGTGCAACGTCGAATGGTGGCGGCGGATTTCAAGCGTGATGACCTAGCTTCGGTTTTACTTCGGCACCCCGATTTCAAACCGAATTTACCCACGGCAATCGTCTACGAAGGTTGCTCGATGTATTTCACGGAGCAAGAAAATCGTGAAATCTTGACGCTTATCTCTCAGCTGCTGCAACACCCAGATTCCTGCCTTTGGTCCGACATGGTCACGCAGAATGTGGTGGATGGCACGACGGAAGTGAGAGAGATCGCTGCATTCGTCGAGGGAATGGATCAGCTGGGTGAGAAATTTATTTTTGGATGTGATGACCCGAGCTCATTTTTCACCGACTGTGGCTATCAGAAATCGGAAGTCGTTACCGCTCAGGATTACCTCGCTAGCGAAGATCCCACATTCTCTGCCTATCGATTTGTGGTTTCAAAACGCTAATCGGTTTTGGCTAGCTCTCGCTGACCACCCTGCCCGCAGGAATCAGATTTTCACCAGGTCCAGCTGTTCTCAAACTGCCGGCTCCAGCATGGAAACTGGCGGCAACGATGTGCCGTGAGGAAAAGAGATATCGCTGAATCAATTGCGGCTATCTGGTAACGTCCACGGATTAATTGTCTGAGTGAATTTTCCGGGGAACCTGGTCTCTTTCATCGGTGGCTACGCACTAGCGGTGGAGTGGCGATGTTGGACGGTGATCATTGACACTGTTCTGATGCTTGGCCACCGTGCAGCCAGATTACCTTCTTGCAGCCTCGATAACTCCGTGCAGTCAGATTATCGTCCTCCGGCGGGAATCCCCACTAGTTTTGTGTGGAATACTTGGACATGCAGGTTCAGAGGTGGATGAGATGGTCTGCAACATAGACAGCTACACCATCCCAAGAGAGAACTCCAGTAACGATTGGCATCGTCTCGCCATGGCTTGCTTTTAAAAAACTGATTGAAAACGATGGAGGCGCGGGTTTCGATCTTGGGTCTGTTTCATGTTCAGCATGCGAGTTACGTCGCGATGTTTTGACCTACACTAAGGCTCGGTCGGTTCATCACCAATCGCTGACGATTCCTTGGTCGCCGTCGTCTTGCCGTGAGGGTTGAGAAGATTTGCAGCAGGAGTGGGTTGCAAATGTTCAATGCATCGTCTTCTCAGGCCAAGGTAACCTGGCACCATCGTTAACAGGCAGTAGATTGCAATGGTAGAAGACGACGTACCGGTTGCAAGCAGTCGCTGCGTGTCAAGTTCTGTATGGTTACCCCACAGGCCAGCAAGGAGGTAGGTCCCGTTGGCGAGCAGAGCGAGGCTTAGAAACATTTGCGTCAGTGTTGATCGAAAACAGATTCTCACCATGAAGGGGATAGCGATGCCCAATAGGGGGCCGGACCAGAGCGTGATTTGGGGATGCGGATTGGGGTAGTGAATGCTGTACGGTAATCTCCAAGGCGTCAAGTCAAAACGCAGCAGTTGCGCTCCGGTTAACCATCCACCGATCAGGTGACCAATCTCGTGAAAGAACACCATCGCAAACCAGCAAGTAAGGAACTGCAGAAGCAGAATCGCAAGTTTTTTTCTGAGCGATGGTGACTTCTCTGGCCGGTAAGGCGTCGATGTAGCGATGGGCCGAATCCGTTCCAATGGAAAGTTTGGGAGATGCATTCAGGATAGGTTAAAACTGAGCTTGATCAGGCAAACACCCATGTTGTACCGGGCACCAACTTGTATCAGGCACCCAAGTTGTATCAGACACCCAAGTGAAGGAATGATCCGCCATCACCCCAGCACTGATCTTGTCGGTCGAGCATGCTATTGAACAAAGACACGTTGTTTCCGAGATCCACCGCAATGATTTGGCGGTGGATTTTTATTGTGCGGGGGTGCACAACGGTGAGCGGATCATCAGCTTAGTCAATTGATGGAAAGCATTCTTTCCAAAGCGATCAAGCTCCAGCGACTTGTTTCGTCGTCAACTTGGATTCGGTTCACCACTGCACCATCGCGGAGATTTTCTAAAACCCAGCAAAGGTGGGGTAAGTCAATGCGGTACATCGTTGCACACATGCAGACAACAGGACTCAGGAAGTTAATTTCCTGTTCAGGGTGTTCAGCCTTGAGGCGGTTGACCAGATGCAACTCGGTGCCAATTGCCCATTTGGTGCCCGGTGGGCTGGACTTCACGGTCGAGATGATCTTACCTGTGCTTCCCGAGACGTCTGCCAAGTCATTCACATCCCGAGGGCATTCAGGATGAACCAGGATCTTTGTTTCTGGATCGCGTGATCGGAAGGCTTCAACATGCTCGGGACGGAACATTTGATGAACGCTGCAATGGCCTTTCCACAGAATGACTCGACTATTTTTGATCGCCAATTCCGTGTTGCCACCTAAGTCGATGGCATATGGATCCCAGACTGGCATCTCATCTTCCTCGATGTCCATCGTCAGTGAGGTGTTTCTTCCGAGGTGTTGATCGGGGAAAAAGAAAACGCGTTGACCACGTTCAAAGGCCCACTGGATGACCGCTTTTGCATTACTGCTGGTGCAGACGATTCCGCCGTGTTTGCCGCAAAAAGCTTTTAGACTTGCTGCGCTGTTGATGTAAGTGACAGGTATTACCTGTTCGGTATCGATGATCTCCGACATATCGTTCCACGCATTTTCGACCTGATTGATCGCGGCCATATCCGCCATCGAACAACCGGCCGCCATATCGGGCAGAATGACATCAACCCTTTGCTGATCGCGTTGCTTCAGTTTTTCCGGTCGGTTTGCAAGGATGTCCGCTGTTTCTGCCATGAAGTGGACGCCGCAAAAAATGATCGTTTTGCAGGTTTTGCTATCAGCAGCCATCTGGCTGAGTTGGTAGCTATCACCTCGCAGATCTGCGTGCCTAATCACATCATCTTGCTGGTAATGGTGGCCGAGTATCAGCAAGGAATCACCCAGTTCTTCTCGGAGTGCTGAGATCCTTTGGTTGAGTTCATCCTCTCCCAGCGATTTGTACGTAGCCAGTTCGTGAACGCTTGCTGGGTCCGCGACAAGATTGACTAGGTTGTCGGTACTCAAGAGATTCGCCTTCTTGAAGAATAATCGATACGAGAGTCGGGTTTGTTTTGCAACGCGATTGGAAAACTGTGAAGAACTGAGTCACCCGTGAGTGTTCGATCTTGGTTCGGTGACGCGTCGGCAAACAGGGTTCAAAGGGTGATAAAAATCAAATCACCTCAAAGGTATGCAACGGAACGGAATCATATGCGGCTGTTGAGAGGTTTGTGAAGCCATGGCAGACGCAGTTCATGAGATGTCTCGACCCACAGGGCGGAATCAGTTGCCCAAGCGTTATCTGTCTGGCCCTGAAATTATAGCCATTTTGCGAGGAAGTGCATTCCCAAATGCGTCTTCAATTAGCTGGCTGAAGAAAGCAAAATAAAGCTTGAGGAGTAAGATTCGAGGATCTTTCGATTTGCGCTCGGATCTCCGGCAAATCGGGAGCAAACACCCAAAGGTGTTTCAGGGCGATTTGATTAAGATTGACTGTTTGAGGGGACCGCCACTCCTGTTCTTGACTCCAGTCATACGTCTTTCCCGGAGGGTGCAAGCGATATCGTTGCGATTCGGGTAGGGCGCTAGCGTCTTTGGCAAATCGATAGATGACCGGACGAATACCTATCAACTTGGCTGCGGATTGGCTGATTGCGATTCCATACGGTTCATAATCCCAACGGCGAAGGTGCGGTCGATAGCGTCGTCTACGCAACAGTTCGGTTAGAGGCATTGACGAGAACGAGACAACGGGAAATTTCCGATTGCTAACTCTAGCTTGGGCAATTAGCTGACCAGAACGAAGAATCCGAATGAGTGCATCCAGGGGAGTACGTTGCATTAATTTTTCGGGATTCAGAAGAATCGATCTTTTATATTGCGAATCCGTTTCATCTGGCCAGGGACCTGCTGGTGCACGTGTGCAATGAACCAGCCATTGATTATCCCGAAGCTCGCTAGGTGTGACAAAGTCTGTTGATACCTTTCGGTGTGCTGTTTGATTTTGAAACGTTTTCATTTCCGTTTCTTTGCCGGCGTTAAAACGTCCTTCTGATTGAGCCCATGTGGTTGCACCTTGAGTGATGAGCTTTGGTCCCGCGCAATTTCGGTGCCCACTTAATCCGATCAGGGTGCTATCGCCTTTGGTTATTTCCAGGCGTTTCTGGACACAACTCTCAATTCGCCCATTCCTTCGAGCAAAAGGAACGAATAGCTGGTCGGCGAGCAGGATGATCACCTCGTCGATCCCAGAACACCCGTTTTGGGATCGACAGCCGAATTGTCGGAGGGTCATTGTGACCGTACCGGCGTAATCCGCAATCGCATTGTCACAGCCTGAGACACTAACGATTTTTTTTTGAGGGTCGATGATTAACAGGGAAGTGGAGAAGACTCGAGATGCATGCATTGCCCATGGTGCGATTGCGGTGCAGGAACCTATCATTGCCATGGCCCTCTTTTTGTTGGTGACCTCCATTGTGTCACGAAGTGCTTGGCAGACGTGTCTGAGCACCACGGGGTCGCTGCCAAGATGACTTGATGCAATTCCAAAAAGGGGCGTCTGTATGCTTCTCAGTTCTTGCGGCAGAGAGAATTCTGGATGTGTCTCTTGAATGAGTGCGATTCGATGGGATCGCTGTTCCTGTTCTTGATCACCTAGCACGCTGCATACGTCTCCTGATGTCGGTTTGCCCTTTGGACAATCGAATGCCGTCATCGAATCACCAAGCAGGATCGATTTTGCATTCTCCTTCACTGCTTAAAATCATTGTTGACCTTGATTAAGCGTTGGCAATGACTAAACATTGATTGCGATGAGAATCAGACTCGCTTTTTTTCTCCCCTGAACCAAGCCTGTCGCTCGCCTAACCACATTTCTCGATCGCTGAGTTTGTCTCTGTTGTATTGAGAGGGGAAGGATTGAAAGGCCCATCAAAATTTAGATTCTAAGACATGCACCTAAAGCGACATGATGGTTGCCTCTGCCGTTTGATATTCAAACTGTCAGTCTGGTTTTACGGGGTTCGATTGAAATCATGGTGGTAACCTGCTTTTATCGTGAGGTTGGCGCTGATTCAAAAAAGATGGAGTGATTGGCCGTCGTTTCTAACTGCAGTTGATCAGCATCGTTGGATTCGTGATCCCAAGGTCAGATGGAAGTGATCAGAAAAAAGGCTTGGCTTGGACAGTCAGTTCCAGCGGTACGCTCATTCATGTCCTGATGGTTGGCGTAATTTATCGCATTTGCAACGCGTGGAGAAGAAATGAACAATTCAATCCACTCTCTTGAAGAAATTCTCTTTAAGAGAGTGGTTCTCAAGAGATGGGAAAAACGGTCAACTGGCACGAGAGAAAGAGTTGGCGAGCGATCCGTTGAGTGACATTCTCTGGATTGAGGGCAGCATGGTTTTCAAGCTGTGCTATCGATTCTTTTTTTTCAATCAAGTTATAGCGTTGTGTTGAGCGAATGGACTCGTTGATCGCATCAACCGGTCCTTGTGATTGGATCCCTTCATGCACTATCCGATAAAAGCGCCGGTTCAGCCGGACCAGGAATGGGCCAATGCTTTAACGCATGGGCTCGCCGCAGTGGTGACGCTGTTTTTCGGAGTCTGGATGGTGGAAGCGGTGATCAGCGACGGGTTGATTGCGGGGCGAATCGGTTTATCACTCGCTTGTTCAGCCTATGTGTTATCGGTCTTCGGAACGTTTCTTTTTTCAACGCTCTCTCACCTTTTGCATCAAAGAGACTGCCTGAATACACTTCGGGCCTACGATCAGGCGATGATCTATTTGATGATTTCGGGAACCTACACCCCGATCATTTATCGCTACGCATCGGATTGGGTGCGTGAACCACTCTTGTGGTTGATTTGGATTGCTGCGTTTGCAGGGTTCATTAAGAAAGTAGCGATGCGATATCGCATCAATTCGATTGGAACCTATACCTACCTGCTTTTGGGTTGGTTGCCGGCAATTCCCTTGGCATCGCATGTTCCCAGCGGTCTTGGCCGTTGGATGCTTGCTGGCGGTGTGATTTACTCAATCGGAGTGATTTTCCTGCTTCGAGATCGCAAAAGAAGGTACTTCCACGCGATCTGGCACCTCTTCGTGGTGCTCGCTTCCGGCTGTCATTTTTACGGCATCTGGCGCTACTGCGTCATGCAAGGATGATCCAAAAGTGAAGGCTCTATCGGTCAGAAAAGGATGAATCGATAGGACCTGAAGCCGAGGTTTGGCGGTCAATCAAATTGTGTCCACCAAATGACTTGTCCTTCGACTCGTAAGTTTTGTGGAGTCGTTCAAAACCATTCCAGATGGTGCTCACCAATAATTGGGCTGTTCTTTTTTAATCAGAGAAAGCCGGCAGCATTTCATGGATTTGAATGTTTGCAATATGATTGGTCACCAGGCGATTCAAGTGCCGGCGGAGCCGCTGCTTACCACAACTTGAGTCGGTCGAATGACTCGGTCGTGCATTCGAAAACCACTTTGGGTCACATGGAGGATGGCGCCCTCCGGTTTCTCTTCACTTGGCATCTGCGAGATGGCTTCGTGGAGGTTCGGATCAAACGCCTCTCCCTGTGCTGCAATTTCTTCCACCGAATGTTTTGCCAACGCATCGTCAAGTTGCTTGGAGACCATCGCGACGCCTTCCTGCAGGCCCGCTGAATCGGTGGTGTTTTCGGCAGCAGCAAGTGCGCGTAACAAGTTCTCGCGAACGACTAAGATGTCTTCAACCAGAGGTAATGCGGCAAAACGCATTTGGTCTTCAAGATCGCGGCGCATTCGCTTTCTGAAGTTTTCTGCCTCCGCTTGCGCCAGCAGGACGCCTTTTTTGGCTTGATCCGTCTCATCGCGAAGACGCTCTAGTTCTTCGTCTCGGGTCTCAGCAACCGTATCAAGTTCCGACTGAAAAGCCGAGTCTTGAGGGAGGTTATTGGCGTCGTCGTTGGGCTGTGGATTCTCGCTTGTCGCTGAATCCTCATTGGTGTCAGTTGTTTCTGGATCGTTCTGTGTCATGTCTGTTGCGGCGTCGGAGTTATTCTTCGTTGTTCTGTGACGGTGGCGTTTCGTTTGATTCTTTGATCATCAAAATGTTTAAGAATCTTTTGCATCGGTGTCCGGTTCAAAAAAGTTGCGCAGCTTCTCTAGGAAAGTTGTTCGGTGAGGCAAGACCGACTCATGATCAAGATCTGCCAAATCGCGAAGTAATTTCTCTTGCTTTGAAGAGAGTTTCTTTGGGACCTCGATGAATACCTGCACGAGCAGGTCACCTTTGGAGCGAGTTCTGGGGTCCACGATACCCTGCCCGCTGAGGGTGAATACATCACCATTTTGCGTTCCGGGGCCCACCGTCAATGTTTGTGGGCCGTCCAAGGTGGGGACTTCAATTTCAGCACCCAGCGCAGCTTGGCTGTATGACACTGGCAGTTGCAGTATCAAATGGGTTCCGTCCCTCTTGAACAGCGTGTGAGGCTTGACGGAAATGAAGACATAGCAATCACCAACTGGCCCGCCATCGGGACTGGCTTCTCCTTCGCCTTGCACCCTGAGTCTTGTGCCATCATCGACACCCGGAGGGATATCAACGGTGAGTTCTGCTTTTTGATTTTGCAGTCCAGACCCTCGGCAATCTGTGCAAGGATTGCTGATCTGCTGTCCGGTTCCGGAGCAGTTGGGGCAAGCGGTTTGAACTCTCAAGATTCCTGCTGACTGAATCACCTGCCCGCGGCCATCGCAGGTTTCGCAACGCATGGGCTCGCTGCCCGGTTCTGCTCCAGAACCGCTGCAGGTATCACACTTCGCGCGTCGGCGAAAAGAAATCTCTTTCTCAACGCCCCTCGCTGCCTCTTCCAAGGTCAATGAAACGTTGCATCGGAGGTCTGCACCGCGGCGGCCGCGTCGGGACCTGCCACCACCTCGTGATCCAAATAGATCACCGAACATTCCTCCTCCGAAGAGGTCGCCGAATGCCTCAAAGATGTCTTCCACGTCATTGAACTGGTGAACACCCTCCACCCCTGCGTGGCCATGGTGGTCGTAGCGTTCACGTTTTTCGGCGTCGCTAAGAACCTCGTAAGCTTCAGTGGCTTCTTTGAACTTTTCGATCGCCGATTCATCATCGCGGTTGCTATCCGGATGATACTTGATGGCTAGTTTTCGATAAGCCCGATCGACCTCAACCTTCGAAGCCGACCGTTCGACGCGGAGAACTTCGTAATAGCAGGTTTTTTCGGCCATGATTCGATGGTCATCCCCAGCACAACCGTGTGCTGATACGGTCTCTTTCAAAAGCAGTTATAGGCAAACGGGCCGCATGCCATTGGTGTTGTTGGCAGGCGACCCGTCATGATGATCAGGTTATTCGTCACGAAGGAAGCGTTAACTTGGATTCGCGTCGAATGGCTTCCTGGCTGGCGACTAGGCGACAACGCCTTCTACGGCGCGTTTTTCCTTGTCTTCATCATCGAAGTTTGTGACAAGCGCCTCAGTTGTCAGCAGCAAACCAGCGATGCTGCCGGCGTTGGAAAGAGCAGTGCGAACCACTTTGACAGGATCGATCACGCCCGCCTTGAACATGTCCTCGTACCCGCCAGCATGAGCATTGTATCCAATGTTCTTGCCCTTGGACCTGACTTCGTCCACGACAACACTGCCATCGATGCCGCCATTGTCGGCGATTTGACGCATCGGAGCATCCAACGCACCTAAGATGATGTCGACGCCAATTTTCTCTTCACCCTTTGCGGATGCCAACAGGGTCTTGCCCGTGTCATCTTTCAAAGGCGTTGTTTTGATTGCCTCAACCGCTTCGCGGCAACGAACCAATGCGACACCACCACCGGGCAAAATACCTTCTTCGACTGCCGCGCGTGTCGCGTGCAGTGCGTCTTCCAGACGTGCTTTGGTCTGCTTCATCTCCGCTTCGGTTTCCGCACCAACACTGATAACGGCAACACCACCGGCGAGCTTGGCAAGACGCTCTTGGAACTTCTCTTTGTCGTAATCGCTGTCGGTCTGATCGATTTGAGCACGGATTTGAGCAACACGCTTGTCGATGTCGCCACGTTTTCCCGCTCCCTCAACAATGGTCGCGCTGCCTTTGTCGACAGTCACCTTCTTGGCACGGCCAAGTTGATCCAAAGTGACGTTCTCAAGTTGGATGCCAAGGTCGTCGCTGATGAGGGTACCACCGGTCAGGGTGGCGATATCACCTAGCATGGATTTGCGTCGATCGCCGAACCCGGGTGCTTTGACCGCACAAACATTCAGGGTTCCGCGGAGCTTGTTCACAACTAAAAGAGTTAGAGCTTCTGCATCGACATCCTCTGCAATGATTAGCAATGGTTGTCCTGTCTGAGCCGACTTCTCTAGAAGCGGAACCAAGTCGCGAATGTTGCTGATCTTCTTCTCATAGAGAAGAATCAATGCGTTCTCAAGATCCGCTTCCATCGTTCCTGGATCGGTGATGAAGTAGGGCGAGATGTAACCCTTGTCGAATTGCATTCCGTCAACGTAGCTGACTTCCGTCCCGCGACTTTTACCCTCTTCAACAGTGATCACTCCATCTTTACCGACACGCTCGAGGGCATCGGCAAGAAGTTGGCCAATCTCCAAATCGTTGTTGGCAGAGATCGCGCCGACATTGGCTACCTCTTGCTTGTCCTTGACTGGACGACCCATGGCAGACAATTGAGCGCTTGCAGCGGAAACTGCTTTGTCAATTCCCCGACGGATTGCGGTGGGGTTGCTGCCAGCGACGATGTTGCGAAGGCCCTCACGGAAGATGGCACGAGCCAAAACCGTTGCTGTCGTCGTACCGTCTCCGGCAAGGTCGCTTGTTTTCTGAGCGACCTCGATCACGAGCTTGGCACCCATGTTTTCGAACCGGTCTTCCAACTCGATTTCCTTTGCAACTGTCACACCGTCTTTGGTGACGGTTGGTCCACCAAAGGATTTGTCGATGATGACGTTACGTCCCGTGGGACCCATGGTTACTGCGACCGCGTCGGCAAGCTTGTTGACACCGGCCAACATGCGAGATCGGGCGTGGTCGTCAAAGAGTAGTTGTTTTGCCACGAAAGAGTTCCTTCAAAGTATTATTTTGCGATGAACGTTTTGAAGTTGATGACTTGAATTAAAGGACCTTGGCGAGGATGTCACCCTCACGAAGAATCTTCATTTCTTGGCCGTCGACTTCGATGTCGCTTCCGCCGTACTTTCCGTAGATCACGGTGTCACCATTTGCGACAGTCATTTCGCCGCGATTACCGCTATCGAGAAGTCGACCTGGGCCAACTGCCACAACCGTACCGCGTTGTGGTTTTTCTTTCGCTGAATCAGGAAGCACGATCCCACCAGCGGTGGTCTCTTCGGCTTCGCTGGGCTGAACAACAACACGATCGTCGAGTGGACGCAAATTTAATTTAGCCATGATTTGTTACTTCTTTAAGATCTGAGATTGGATTGATGTTTTCTTGAATTTCAATGGTTGAATTTCAATGGTTGATATTGGGAAGGGTGATCACAAGAGATCGGCCTGACTACATCATGCCGCCCATTCCGCCCATGCCACCCATTCCGCCCATGCCACCCATGTCCATGCCGCCCATGCCGCCGCCCATACCACCCATGCCGCCACCCATACCGTGGTCATGGTGATGGTCGCCGCCTTCTGGCTCTTCATCGACGGGGATTTCGGTCACTAGGGACTCTGTGGTTAACAAGAGCGACGCGACGCTTGCAGCATTCGTCAGCGAGGTGCGAACGACCTTGGCTGGATCCACAATTCCTGCACCGAGCAAATCGCAATACTTTTCAGCGTTTGCATCATAACCCTCGGTCTTACCCTTGAGCTGCAATACTCGGTTCACAACGACAGCACCATCCAAGCCCGCGTTATTCGCGATGGCTCGCAGCGGTTGGTCGAGGCAATTACGGACAATTCGAATCCCCAATTTTTGATCGCCTTCTGTCGCTTTCTCAAGCTTTTCCACCGCAGCACGGCATCGCAGCAAGGTTGTTCCACCGCCGGGAACGACTCCCTCTTCGAGAGCAGCTTGCGTCGCCGCACGAGCGTCATCGATGAGAGCTTTTCGCTCTTTCATTTCAGTTTCGGTGACCGCACCGACATTGATTTGAGCGACTCCGCCCGCGAGTTTCGCGAGGCGTTCTTGGAGTTTCTCGCGATCGTATTCACTGTCGGTCTGGTCAATCTCTCGACGAATCTGTTCAACACGACCTTCGATATCGGCTTTCTTGCCGCCACCACCGACCATTGTCGTCGCTTCGCTGGTGATTCGTACTTTCTTTGCACGCCCCAGGTCAGTGACTTTGACGCTTTCGAGGTCAATTCCAAGATCCTTGAAGATTGCCTTTCCGCCGGTCAGGACAGCAATGTCACCCAAGATTGCTTTGCGACGATCTCCATAACCAGGAGCCTTCACCGCACAAGCCGAAATGATGCCTCGCATCTTGTTGACGACAAGTGTTGCCAGCGCTTCGCCTTCTACATCTTCAGCGATGACGAGCAGTGGTTTCTTGGACTTGCTGATGGCTTCCAGCAGCGGAATCATTTTCTTGTTGTTGCTGATTTTTTCTTCGAACAGCAAGATATGACAATCTTCCAGTTCAACACTCACATCGTCTTGATTGGTCACGAAATGTGGTGAAAGGAATCCGCGGTCGAACTGCATGCCTTCAACAACGTCCACGGTTGTTTCGTTTGAGCGACCTTCCTCAACAGTGATCACACCGTTTTTGCCAACTTTTGTGAACGCATCGGCCAAAACGCGTCCGATCTCAGGATCGTTGTTTCCAGCGATGGTTGCAACTTGGCGAATCTCTGCCTTGCTCTTTTCCTGAATCGGCTTGGCGATTTTTTCAATCGATTTCACCGCAACGTTGACTGCTTGGTTGATACCTCGGGACAGCGCCATTGGATCGGCACCAGTGGCTACCATTTTCAGGCCCTCGCGAAAGATTGCTTCGCTGAGGATGGTCGCGGTGGTCGTTCCATCACCCGCAACATCGTTGGTTTTGCTTGCGGCTTCTTTGACGAGTTGGGCGCCAAGGTTTTCAAAGGGATCATCAAGTTCGATGTCCTCGGCCACAGTGACACCGTCTTTGGTCACCTTTGGGGATCCCCAGCCTTTGTCCAAAACAGCGTTTCGACCGCGTGGGCCCAAAGTGCTGCGGACGGCTCGCGCCAACTTACTGACGCCGGCCAACAATGGGCCGCGTGCGTCGTCGTCGAAAACGATTTGCTTTGCCACGACGTGATTCTCCTGTAGATCGTCAATGTGTTTCGTGGATCAAAAGCCAAACCCCGAGGGCGTTTGACGGTTGAATCACACGGATGAATGAATTCGGAAATGTTTTTGGATCTGTTCGCAACTGAAAAACCAAGCCACTGATTGGGCTCAGCCCGACGCTCTCGCTGTCGGAACACCGGTGGCAGGGCCATCGGAATGCAACCGATACATAGCAACCCGCGTGCCGTTCATTTTGCTTTTTCCGTAAGTCGTTTGTCGCGAATGCTTTAGGGAGTTTCGTGGAACTCTCCACTGCGAGGCTCACTTTGGTCAGTTGCCACCTTGGCAGTGAGGTGCATTCGCCGAGTTCGATGGTTTGCCGACCCTTGTTCTTTCTATGTGTCCGCCTCCACGATTATGCAGAACGGAGCCGCAGAATCTGAGGGGTCTGGCACCTGCACCGATTGTTGCTCGAATCCCGTCTCTGAACCGTTTTTCATCATTCGATGGTTCATCCATGGTTGAAAATCGTTCGTTGAGTGGAGTCAGCAGAGACAGTCGGGAAAGCGGAGTCGCATCATTTGGCTCTGGGGTTTATTTGGCTCTGGAATTCCGACTGGGGTTTTGACTGGGCGAGCTTTGCTCGCAGTGGGGCAAGCGGTTTCCTGATTCAAATACGCGAGGCTTGGGGGGGGGGGATCGCTTCGACGCGAATTGAACGGCTGCGGCAGAACAGGCTCGACTCGAGTTCCTTTTCAAGAAGATGTCCGATCGACCGGCACGTTGGGAAAAAGAAAGGCAACCCATGGATTTGTCGTTAAATCCGGCAAAGGCGGTACCCGCGTACCCGGTTCAGCGAAAAAGGTTGTCTTTCCATTTAAGTTCAAATACGAAAGATTGACCTATCCGAATCGAGGACCTCCACTTGGGGCAGTTATTACGTTTTATCCCAAGGTTTCCACTCAACCCGACAAAATTGTCCAATCCGTTGATCGGTGGCAGTTTCGTTGAGGTGCAGGGTCTGGTTTTGATTTTGCGAACAGGACCTTAGCGTTTGCGGCAGCCTGATTGGGTGTCATTACCACATAGCTCTGGACTATCAGATGCGTTTGATTTGTTGTCTTGTCATTGCCCTGAGTGGCAGCTTGGACGTCGCCACCGAGGCACAGACTCCGTTTGTTCCTGTCAGGGTGGGGATTGCGGTCGGAGAATCTGTTGAGACTGGACGTTCTGATGAAACCGGTAAAGCTGTCGTGGAATCAGGGCAGGTTGATGATTCGGGGCGGCCGATATGGGTGGCTCCATTGAACGGCTCACCGAAGACAACGTCAGGTTGGGTTGCTGCTGAGGTGGCTCCAGCGTTTGGTGGCGGGCCAAGCCTGAACGTGGCGGGAACGGTTGCCAGGAAAGCCGCTTCGAGCAACGCAAGCCCTTCGGCTTCGACATCTCAAGAGTTTGGCAACGCGTATGGAGAGCAGGCTGCGGGGAACTCCCCAATACGCTATCTGCAAAATCCATCTGTTTATGCGGGACCATCAGTAGATGCGGGGTCAACGAACAACTTGGGGCTTCGCGCTAATCAGTTCGTGGGTAACGCGAATGCCGCCTCTGCCGCTCCTGTCTTCTTGCTACCCCAGCCCCTGTTGGGAAGATCCGCGTTTCGTAACCCAGGTCCTTTCAGGGCTTGGCAAACTCGCTCTCGAAGTTACTTTCGGCAAGTTGCCAACACGGGCTCGGTAAATTCTGGAATGTGGCTCGGCTTCATTCCTCTTTCCAATAATTCTTGGAACCCGAATGACGCGAGTGGTTCTTCCAGCGTCTCCTTTTTTGATCGGCTGTTCCCGGGTCGAAATGGATCGACTTCGGGGACGACACAGCCGGTAACGCTTCCACCTCCAGTAACTGCTCCGGTCAGTTCGACTTTGGGGGTATCCTCCACAGGCACTCCAAGTTTCAATCAATCACCCGGTGCCACGAGTGCCGCTTTGCAGGTTACGGCTTTTCAGAACCCGACAGCGACAAACAATTCGTATCAAATCGCAGGCCCGCAAACGCCCGGATCCAATTCAATCGCTCCGGTCGCAACGACAAGCCGTGATTCACCTTCAAATGGTTTTGCATCGGGTCAGTCGGGCGTACCGACCAGTGGCATCAATGCTTCGGCCGGCCAGTACAGCGCTTACCAACCCAGGTCCGAAAGTTGCTGGAGTCAATTCTGGCGACGTTGGCTTGGAACGGGTTACACCACCAGTTCGTATCGTGTTCCGGTCACTTATTACCGCCCCGTCACGACAACTGATCCAACAACGGGGCAGCAGGTAACTGTGCAGCAGCCCTGCACCTCCTTTGTGCAGCAATCGCAACGAACTCCAATTCGACTCTTTCGAACCGCTCGGCCCAATCTGTCGTCAGGCGGTACAGGTTGGAGTAATCCAGATGCCTGCCCGCCAGGTTACGTGACGGTTGCTAATTCGGGCCTGTTTTACCCCAATCTAGGTTATGCAGCGGCAAGGACAGTTCTACCGACATCGTCCGCCTACGTCTTATCGGCTGGTTCACTCTCGCCTGCTACTCTCACGCATGCTCCTGCTGCACTCGCCTATGGGGTTGTGCCTTGGACTGGTGGTGTGGTTCCTGCGAGTGCCCAAGTCGCAATGCCAAACCAGCCAGCTGTGATAGGTTATCAGTCGTCGATCAGTGCAAATTCTTATAGTGATTCGGCAACACGATCTGACACCACGGGAAGCTCAGCTACATCTTCCACCCGACCATTAACTGCAGCCGACCTTGGTGAGCAGTTTCCATCAAGCAACGCGAGGGCCTCTGATTTCACTCCCATGAATCCCCCACAGCTGGAGAGAGTGGAGAGACCTGACCGTTTACCTGGCGACGCACAGGATTTGAATCCCGGCGTTGGTGCGAGGGACGAGCAAGATGATTCAAGATCTCAAACCAATCCACCGCCGGAAATTGATGATTTTAGCTCTCGTTCATTTGGCCGATCTGATCTCACGCATCAGTGGCGACTGCAGGACCCAAGTGATTCCACCGCTCTGTTGCATTCCCGAAAACACCAATCGACTTTGCGTGAGTTTGATGGGTCGAGGAAATCAGGGACGCAGTCCGAATCTGTCATCCACTCGGAGACAGAGGCAAAGTATGATGGCTTTGGGATTCAGCCTGGCGTGGACGTCAGCCCCAGCTTGGAAACCCTGCTTCGAAACGAAAATTTTGTACGTGCAGAACCGATCGTGGCTCCGTCTGATTATCAGCCACTTTACTCGCGACGCGAAGCACTAGAAACCAATGCAAAGCCCCTGCCCTCTGGGGAGGTTGAGCGAAGTGCATCGGAGTCGAATCGAATGAATGGGCAGCGTCATTCAGACACAAAAGCCAGTTCAGACTTGACCACAATCTCAACCACCTCCAGAAGTCGCACCGTTGGGTCAGGATCAGGTATCGACAATCGCTTTATCAGGCAGCCCCAGTCAAAAAAGTCGTTGGGTCAGTCGCTGTAGAGGTTGGTGATCTGAACTCTGCACCTTCTTTCAATTACACGTGTCGTTGGGTAGTTGGCTGATCTGTTTTGGCGATGCTAGGCTCGCCTTTGCAATTGAATCACTGCAAAGGAGGACTCATGGTAAGCACTTTTGGGTTCCAGGCAGCCTCCCCGATCTTTTCAAGCTGGCTAAGTGGTGTTCGGTGCTGGTTAACTTGCCAGCATTGATCCAGTTCTGTGATCTTGCTGATATCTCGCCGCTGGCTTTTGCAAGATAGTGGCTTGGATCGAAGCGACTGCGATTGAGTCGTTGCGGCAGAGCGTCCTCTTTTGATCATCAACATGCAGCGGCGTGACTCCCGGTTCCCCCTGATCTGGCTTTCTGGCAGGCTACCCATTTTGTCTGCATTTCGTAAACAGTCATTGGAGAACACTGTAGTTGGAGCTTTTTTTGGTGGGCCTCTTGTGGAAGCTCATCCATGGAATGTAGTGCAATCACTGAACTCACGATCTAGTCTTGAGGAAAAAGGCACTTCGCAAGTGCTACGAAATTTGCGAGACTCCATCGAGCGCGCTTGAGCAATTGTCTCGCCTTGGCATCGAACCATCAGAGGGTCGCAGTGGATAATATAAAAATTGCAAATGTCTTTGACGAAATGGCCGATTTGCTGGAGTTTCGTGGGGAAAATCCCTTTCGGATTCGCGCTTACCGGAATGGCTCTCGCGCTCTTCGTGAGTTGGATGAGTCGGTTGCAGCAATCCTGCAAGATCCGTCGCGAGACTTGAGTCAGTTACCCGGGATCGGAAAAACTTTGCTCGACAAGACCAAAGAACTGGTTCGTACCGGGTCGTTGCCGCAGTTGGAAAAACTGAGAGCCGAAGTACCGGAAGTGGTCATCGCGATGGCTCGGATCCCTGGGCTTGGGGCCAAGAAAGCGGCGCTGCTTAACCAGCACCTGACGCTTCGAACGTTAGATGATCTGCGCCGGGCCTGTGAGCAGGACTGTGTTAGCGGATTAAAAGGTTTCGGATCAAAGACACAGCAGGTGATTTTGGATGGGTTGGAAATTGCTGAACAGGCCGCGCAGCGTCTCTATTGGTCACAAGGAGATGAGTTGGTCGAAGCGTTGACGGCACACATGCAGCGTTGTGATGAGGTGTTGAGAATGGAATGGGCCGGGAGTTATCGTCGAGGGCGGGAAACCGTTGGCGATCTTGATCTTCTGGTTGTCGCTTCAGATCGAGGCAAGGTCATGGATCATTTCGAAGCGTTTAATCAACGCTCGCAAACGATACTTCGTGGCGACACTAAGGCGTCAATTCGAGTGGGTAAGGCGTTCCAAGTGGATTTGCGTTTGGTAGAAAGCGAACAGTTTGGAGCAGCACTTCAGTACTTTACCGGTTCTCAGGCACACAATGTCCAGCTCCGGAAATTGGCCAAGCACAAGGGGCTTAAGGTAAACGAGTACGGAGTATTTCGAATCGAAGATGAATCCCGTGTCTGTGGATCCACCGAGGAAGAGGTTTATCAATCCGTTGATTTGCAATGGATCCCTCCGGAACTGCGTGAGGGGCGACAGGAATTTGCGAAGGCCAAAGAAAACGATTTGCCGAAACTGCTCGAGGTGGATCAGGTTTTGGGTGATTTGCACATGCACACGACCGATACCGATGGGGAGGCCACGATTCGAGAAATGGCCGATGCAGCCTTGTCTCGGGGGCTTCATTACATCGCCATCACCGATCACAGCCAACGTGTCTCGATGGCCATGGGGCTGGGAACAGAACGATTGCGAAAGCAATGGGAGCAAATCGATGCGATCCGTCCTGATTACGAGGGTCGCCTGATCATCTTGAAGGGTATTGAATGTGATATCTTGGAGAAAGGTGGTATGGATCTGCCGGATGATTGCTTGGCGGAAGCGGATTGGGTGCTCGCAGCAATTCACTATGGTCAGAAGCAAGATCAGAAACAGATCACCGATCGACTATTGGGCGCGATTGCAAATCCGAACGTGGATTGTGTCGCTCACCCGACCGGCAGGCTTTTGAACCGCCGGAATCCGTATGATGTTGATATGGATGCCGTGATGTCAGCAGCCAAGCAGCATCGAAAGTTGCTCGAGTTGAATGCGAATCCGGCCAGGTTGGACTTGAATGATGTCCACCTTGCCTCGGCCAAGAAACGATCCATCCCCATCGTCATTAGTACTGATGCACACTCGACAGATGGGCTCGACGTGATGCGTTATGGGGTCATGCAAGCGAGGCGGGGCGGATTGGTGGCAGGGGATGTAGCCAACACGCTTAGTTGGAAAGAGCTGAAGCAACGTTGGTTGTGATTCATCACCGCCGCCAGGCCGGTCGCTCACCTACCTGTTTTGTTCGCCGTCTTTTGGGCAAGGGTTAAGATTGCCGCTGATGCGATTGACGCAGGATTTTACACGCTAGGAGGCAGCGTTGATGAGGTCTTAAGTCATGGCTCGCTGAGCCGTTCGCCGTTTTCCGCAAGAAACGCGGCCCCTGAGTGCAACCGAAATTGGCGGTCGGTAATGAAAGCGACTGTAACAGAAGATGGTTTGGTCGCATGGGGCTGAATTAATCTAGCCCGAGGGAAGATGACGGAGCATCACGAAATCTCGACGCCTGATGAAGAGGCTTGGTGAAGAAGCCTGGTGAAGAAGCCTATCGACGATTGGGCTAAGTCAGGCTTTGACGCTTGGCTTTCCCGTTTTCGTCTTGTGCCAACCGGAGACAAGAAACGCTGCGATCAGTCCAAGGATCAATAGGGGAATCGCATGAGCTGGCTCGTTAAAATAATGGGACGGTCCCGGTTCACCATGACCCGGATGAGCGTTGGCGTTGGTAAGCACGCTGCCTAGTGCAAGGCCGGCAAATATGGCTGAGGTGATGTGGAATCGTCGCACGAGTTTAAGCCCCAAATGGCGGATGCAGTCTTTCGAAGGAGAGAATTTAGCGAATCATCTGATTTTTGGCGATAGAGACTTCGATAAGTTCCGGGTTTCAGTTGGAACCTTTCTGAGGCAAAAAGATTGAATGATGACGCAAGAAGTTGTGACGAAGCTATTAAAATGCGTGTGGGGGAAATTATCGGTGGATGGATCGCAGATTCCAGTCCCGTTTTTTCTGCCCCCCTTCCTCTCTGCTCCTCTCTGCCCCCGTCCTCTCTGCACGGTTTCCTGTTCGGCCCTGATGTTCAAGTGTGACCGATTAGAGTTTTTGACTGAAACGCTTTTGAACTGAATCCTAGCGTTGAGCTTGAGCGGTTTCGCCCCGTGCTTGACCCATGCGATCGGTGATGCAAAAGAGTGCGAGTGTCCACGCTGGGCGTGCATTTCATTCCTTGGCCCATGGAAGCGGTTGGTTATTTGTTGGGCAGAATGTTTGATCAGTGTGGAGGGACTGCCTCAGACTCGCGTGAAGTATCGCATCAAGAGGTCGTTTTTTTTTAGCATGTGGGACGTTTTCTTGAGCCTTGGCGAATTCAGTTGTCCGGAGAAGTTGCTAGATGTGAAAGGATCTCAACAGCGTTACGGCAATGCAGTTCAATGGCGTTTTTTGGGTGCGGGTTTGTGGCAATCAGGCACTGCAACGTTGAATCGAACCAAGGTAGCTCGACGTCGATTTTATGGATTGCAAGGTCGAGTTGACGGCAGAGGCTGGGGGCTATTCCTGTAAGTTCTGATTTCGATTGCCCTATCTTAATCAGCAAAGACTCACCATGAGCACCCAGCATTTCGATGATTTTTCCAATGCGCTTTTGGTGCCGAGTGATGGGGAGATCAAGGGAGAGCAACGCTTGAATCGCTTCAATCGCGATCGCTAGGTCACGGCTATTGATCAATCGACCCAGTCTCCCAAAAGTTTCAGGTGAAGGATGGCTTAGTTTGCCGAGCAGTTTGATTGCCGCGTGAACCAAGCTGGGGTCTTTGCTGTGGGTGAGTTCAAGGGTTGTTGATTCAATTCCGGTGAGTGTCTGGTTTTGAAGCAGCATTGCCTCAATTGCCGCCAACGCGAAATCCGGGTCATCGCCGGCAAGCCATCGATGGAGTCTGTTGGAATCGCAAGTTGAAGCGGGGATTTCCTGAGCGTTGAAAAGATTTGGCGATTTTTTTTGTCGCTTGGCTTCAAAGAACCGGATTGTTTGTTGTGCAGTTACACGCGAGTCAGGACGCAGTCGACCAATCCATTTTGGTTCGTTTTGATTTTTCAGTTGTGACAAAACGGCGAGGGAGTAACCGATTTCTTGAGCGGTGTAGTACCCTGATCTTGAGAGTGTCCACCCACTGTAGCCAACGAGTGACCACTGTGAGTCATAAAGGCACGCCTCGCTCGCCAAGAGTCCCAGGCCACAACAAAGTGGTAAGAGATGAGTGGTGAGGGGAGTTGTGTCTAGTGGATGAGGTTGCTGGACCTGGGTCCAGAAGTGCATCGAATGTTGGTAAGACAACTCCATCACAAGACGTAGTGAGTCGGTTAGTAATTCATCCGCAATACGAATAAGAGGTTGCCCGTCCGCTGCGGTGGGGGCGTAGTCGGAAAATTGGCCCAGCGTTTCAAGTGTCGTGGTCTTGATCGTTGGTGTCTGGCTCATTTTCGGAAGGCACCCTAGAACGGATGTCGACGCAGAGTCCAGGAGGGTTTCTGGACTACTGTGGTCAAGTTTTAGTTGCCCAACGTCATCAATCCATGTGGACTGATGGATGAAATCGGTACCGATGATTGCTGCGGTCCGTCGAATCAGTAACTCCAGATCGACTCGCTGCCTAGCGCTCAGTGGCGGTTGTTTTGAGCGTTTCCAGAACATCATGATCTTTCGCTTGTTGACATTAATAGCAGTGAGGTAACGCCGTGCCGAGGGTTTTTTTCAATGAGTGAATCGAAAGATCAATCAGTTGGTGTCAAAGGTGGTTTTGTCCGCTGGAATGGTCGGAGTGGGCTTTCGACATCTTGAACGACTGCAACATCCCAAATTGAGGTCTTTGCGTCAAAGGTCTAGGGGAATCAATTGATGCGGATCAGCCGGGTTGTAGTGTGTCTGTACTGGGGATTCATGAATCGATGGCCGCGAATCATTTCGTGCATCATGGCAGTCTTTAAGTGCACAGTCGGTGCGGAAGTCTTGGCGATTCAGTTGGTGTGGGTTACTGCCAGAGGATTAATTTTTACGAAGCAATTTCGGTTGCAATCGGTCTGGGAATCGGGATTGAGGTGTTTTGCTCAGGCCTGTGAGGAATCCGTGGAACGTGTAGGATAATGGTGCGAATAGTTGGCTTTCTCGAGGTCGAGCGATGGGTGGATGGACGCAAGAAAATTTGCCAAGGATGGGCATGGTTTTTTGATCGGTACGGTTTGAAGTTATCGATCCAAGCGTTTGATCAAGAAAAAAGCTAATCAATGATTTGCGAGCGGGGCCGATTTTGAGTGTTTTAAGGTAGGCTTCGCCAGGAACGATTCGGCGAAAAAGCTGGTTTGGAATTACCTCAGTTTTGCAGGTCGGGTTTTTTGTGCTGTGTTTGCTGCGATGTGTTTTTTGCGTTTGTTTTCCATCCTTGGGATCTTGCAACGGTCGTGGATATGCGATCATGGTTGCCCGGTGGGATTCAATTTGAATTGCGTTCTGTCTGGAAAGGCTAGAATCTGACTGTTGGGCCGAGCTGGTGCTGTTTGCAGCGATGTTTGTCTTTAGTTACTCGCATTTATAGTTGATTCAATGAAGTCCGAAGTTTTCCGTGGTTGTATTCCTGCGTTAATGACTCCCTGCTTGGATGATCGAACCCCAAATTATGATGCGTTAGTGGATAAGGGTAAAAGGTTGCAGGACGCCGGCATGACGGGTGTGGTGTACTGTGGTTCGATGGGGGATTGGCCTTTATTGACCGATACTCAGCGACAAGAGGGCGTGAAGCGTTTGGTGGAAGCCGGGGTTCGTGTCATTGTCGGTACCGGCGCGCAGAATTCGAGACTGGCTTGTGAGCATGCATCGCACGCCGAGTCGGTTGGCGCTCATGGTCTGATGTTGATTCCGCGAGTCTTATCCAGAGGGACCTCCTCCGCGGCTCAGTATGATCATTTTTGCTCGATTCTGTCCTCTGCCTCCAGCTTGCCAGCTGTTATCTACAACAGCCCCTATTACGGATTCGAGACCAAGGCGGACCTTTTCTTTCGTATACGAGAATCGCATTCAAATCTTGTGGGATTCAAGGAGTTCGGTGGAGCCGCATCGCTCAGTTACGCTGCCGAGCACATTACTAACGCCAGCGATGACCTGTTGCTCATGGCGGGTGTCGATACGCAGGTGTATCACGGGTTTGTCCATTGTGGTGCAGTCGGAGCTATCACGGGTATCGGGAACTGTTTGCCCGAGCAAGTGCTGAAGTTGGTCGCGTTGTGTCAACTGGCTGCGAAGGGCGATCAACAGGCACGAATTTTGGCCCAGCAATTGGATGAGGCCTTGATTGTCTTATCTACCTACGATGAGGGTCCAGATCTTGTGCTTTTCTACAAATATTTACTTGAGATTCAGGGCGAAGAGGAGTTTCGAAATCACTTCATGCCAACTGATCGCTTGAGTGATAGTCAGCGGCGTTTCGCGGAGCAACAATTAGGTTTATTTTTAAAATGGTGGTCATCATGGGATGGTCGTGATTACGCCGTGTGAACCAGTTTTGCATGACTCCGTTTGATGTTTGATTCCTGATTCCTGATTCCTGATTCCTGAGTTTTTGTATCCACCAGGCCAAGCGGTTCCGCCGTGGTGCTTGAACGAAATGATTTTCTGCAACGGTTTACGTCTGACATGGTCTGGGATGAACACCTTCCTGATTTCGAAGGAGGATTGGGGTCAATCTTGAGACTATCAGTTACTTTGGTTGACGAATTTTTCGCTTCGTGATCGTGCGTTGTAGGTGTTGAGCCATGTCTGTTGTTATTGATTCCATGTCGGAATGGATTTTAGCTTTGAGGTTGAACTGAATGACGCAATCCATTGAGTTTGTTGATTCCCATACTGCTGGTGAACCAACTCGAGTGATTGTCGCGGGGGGACCTGATTTAGGGTTTGGGCCATTACCCGGTCGTGTAGAGCGATTTCGGCAATCAGCTGATGGTCTACGTTGTGCCATGGTTACCGAGCCGCGAGGGGCCGACGTTTTGGTTGGGGCTCTGCTTTGCGAGCCGTTTGATAAGACCTGTGATGCGGGTGTGATCTTTTTCAATAACGTCGGCTATCTGGGGATGTGTGGTCATGGATTGATCGGCTTGGTTGAAACCTTGCGTTTCTTGGGAAGACTTGGTTCTGACGCTTGTCGAATCGAAACCCCAGTGGGGGTTGTTAATGCAACGGTTGAGAGGAATGGCGAAGTTCAATTTGCCAACGTGGCGAGCTATCGAAAAGAGGCCGGGGTTGAGCTGTCGGTTCCCGGTTTAGGGAAGGTGATTGGCGACGTCGCCTGGGGCGGTAATTGGTTCTTTTTGACGCGGCAGCCACGGCCCAGTTTGAATACCACTCCGATTTCTGAGTTGCTGCAGATAACGACCAGAATACGCAGGTCTGTCAATCAGCAGGGATTTCCCGAGGTTGACCACATCGAGCTTTTTGACACGCCAATCGACCCCGGATCGAATTCACGAAACTTTGTTCTTTGTCCAGGATTGGAATACGACCGTTCTCCGTGTGGTACTGGAACCAGTGCCAAGCTTGCCTGTCTCGCCGCGGATGGTGCTTTGCAAGCAGGCCAACGATGGGTGCAGGAGGGAATTCTCGGGACCTCTTTCTCGGGTGTCTATCACTGGTCAGATGAGAACCCTGAACGAATCATTCCCTCGGTATCGGGTCGCGCCCACGTGACCGCTGAGGGACGCTTGCTTCTTCAAGATGATGATCCATTCAGATTGGGGATTCCTTCGGATGTCACCGAGACTTGAAATCAATCACTAACCACGATACCTGAGTCGTAGCTTTGTCAAAGAAGGTAGTCGTCCTCGGAGGCGGAATCATAGGATTGGCAACTGCCTGGCATTGCATCAAGCGGGGTCATGAAGTCACGTTGTTGGATCGTCGACAGAAGGTTCGAGACGGATGTTCGTTCGGTAACGCTGGCATGTTGGTGCCCAGTCACTTCATTCCTCTGGCGGCACCGGGCATGATCAAGCTGGGCATGAAGTGGCTATGGAGTCGTGAGTCGCCATTTGCAATCCGTCCCAGGTTGTCTTGGAGTCTGATTGACTGGCTATGGAAATTCCAACGCGCCTGTAACCAGCAGCATGTTGAACAGAATTCTCCGCTGTTGCGTGATCTCAACCTCGCGGGGCGTGCAGCATTTCTCGAGCTTGAAACGGAGCTTGCCGGAGAGTTCAATCTGGTACAGAAAGGGCTCGTGATGCTCTGCGCTACTGAAGAGGGGATGCATGAGGAGGCCGAAGTTGCGGCTGTCTCTAATTCTCTCGGGGTCCCGGCATCCGTCATGAACCCTCAGGAGTTAGCAGAGCTTGATCCGGGTATCGAGATGGATGTTGTGGGGGGAGTCCATTTTCCACTCGATTGCCACCTGTCACCTAATCTTTTGATGAGTTCTCTGGAGGAGAAGTTGCAACGCCGCGGTGTGGAGTTCGTTTGGGAGACGGAGTGTGGTGGATTTCGGACTCAGCAAAATGAGATCCAGTGCATTACTAGTTCGACTGGCGAGATTAGCGGTGATGAGTATGTCATCTGTGGTGGTGCCTGGTCGAATCAATTAGCTGATGACTTGGGGATTTCACTTCCACTTCAGGCGGGAAAAGGTTACAGCCTGACGCTGGAAACACCCCGTCAACAACCAACGGTTTGTTCCATCTTGAAGGAAGCTAGAGTTGCGGTGACACCGATGGGGAATAGTCTCCGGTTTGGCGGAACGATGGAAATTGTTGGCCACGACGAATCAATCAGTCCCTCGCGATTGCGTGGGATCGTGCGGTCAATTCCAGAATACTTTCCCGCGCTCAAGCAAGATGATTTCCAAGATTGTCAGCCATGGGTGGGGCTTCGGCCCTGTTCACCTGATGGACTTCCCTATGTCGGGCGAACCTCAAAGTACCGTAATCTGCTGATGGCAACAGGCCATGGAATGATGGGGATTAGCCTCTCGATGATCACTGGCAAGCTGATTGCCGAAGCGATTGAAGATGAGCCTTCATCAATTGACGGTATTGAAAGGATTTTGCCCGATCGATTCGCAAATTAGTGGTTGCTTGATGACTTGGTCCCTGGTGGTTTTAAGGCTTCTGGCTGAGGAATACGAGTTCGTGTGCGGGTTGAGGGAATTAGCGGGGACTGTTCTGACGGGAATCCAGTGTTGACTGGATTCCCGTCAAGGCGGGTTAATTCAGGGACGTGAGTGGATTTTAGTCTACCGAGCCTTCACAACGATCCATTGTGCAGTAAGCTCACAGCACCGCAGTGGGAGACCGTTAATCGTAAAGGTGGTTAGTTACGAGATGATTGAATCATCTCGGATGTGTGAGTGGTTGTGCGGGGAAAACAGGTTTACGTCAAAGACGATTTAGGGTGGAATTGGAATGCCAAAAGTAGAATTCTCGATCCAATTGGCAGAACATGTTGGGTGCCCCAGTGAGGGTGAATTGGTGGCGGGGACTTTGCGAAGTTCTCTGAATCACTGGTTTCTGAAGTACCCGGCGATGTCAGAATATCTGCTTGATGAAGAGGGAGCCTTGCGAGGGCATCTTTCGGTCTTCGTGGATGGGCAGATGGTGGCACAGGAAGAAGCGTTAGAGACGCTTCTTGGAAATGAGTCAGAGGTATTTGTAATGCAGGCCATTTCTGGTGGATAACCGTTGCTCAATGGAGGGAGGGTTTCCAACGGGTGTTCGGTTCCAGGTGGTGATGCCGATATCTTCGAGGCAAATCACGGATCACCCTGACGTCTCGCCTGCATTCGAAAATGGAAGGTTGCCGGTAATTGAAATCCGTTGTTTGTTGGCTTCTGCCTGTTTTTGACGGATTGAAAACGTGACTGGATCTAAAACTTTTTTGGGGCGGGGATGCCGGATGATTCTTTACTGATTAAGTATCTAAATTCACTCGGAATTGGTTGACGTTGTTTGGGTTGATGAGATGATTAGTCGCAATGCTCGCCGGTGTTGAATTGACCAGTGGGACTTGATGATCTGAACACCCACGGTGTTCGCCAGTTAGGGACGGTCATGAAGTGGGCTGCAACCTAGGCCGTGAGGAATGGAGTTTTTCTAATGAAGTCAAGCAAGCCCGCTCTGCGAGTGGGGATGCGACTTGGCAAGTACCGATTGGACCGACGCATTGGCTGCGGTGGATTCGCGACTGTCTATGCTGCGACAGATACTCTTCTTGGTATTAAAGTTGCTTTGAAAATCCCGTTGCCGGCTCATGTGTCCGGTGATCTGCTGGATGATTTTCGCCGAGAGGTTCGTCTAACGATGAAGCTTGATCATCCGAATATTCAGCCGATTCGAGATGCAACCTTCCTCGGCGACTACTTGGCCATCGTGACTCCCCTGGCCGAGAAAACATTGGAGGATCGACTAAAAAAGAGGATTTCTTTTGAAACCGCCTTCTCGATCACTCAGCAGTTACTTGAAGCGGTCGCTCATGCACATGAACGTAAGGTGATTCATTGCGATATCAAGCCCGAGAATATTTTGATGTTCGGTGGTTCTCAACTGAGGCTTTCGGATTTTGGGATCGCTAAGGTTGCTCAAGCAACCATCAATGGTTCTGGCACAGGCACGGTGGGTTACATGGCACCCGAGCAGGCGATGGGAAAACCGTCGACAAAATCGGACGTGTTTTCGATTGGATTACTGACCTATCGCCTTTTTTCGAGTCATTGGCCAGAGTACCCCTTTCGGTGGCCTTTTCCTGGGGCCGCTTTGTTGCGCCGCCGCCTTCATACCGACGTAATCGCAATGATCCGCAAATCCCTCGCGATCGAACCCCATCAAAGGTTTCGTGATGCGAACCAGATGCTCAGGCAATGGAATAAAAATCGCCTGAAGTCCATTCGGTATTACAAGAAGCAGCGCGGAGATAATTAGAATAGGGAGTTCGATCACACGGAAACCTGAATCCGGATCCTAGCCAATTGTCTTGCCCCCGAACGGGAGTGAATCATGTTGATGACAACGACCGAACTGAAACCTGAGTTCTATTTAGAACGTGATATGGCTGCGCCGGATTTGTTATCGTTTCCTGAGGGTAAGGTTGTTGCGTACTGTCGGCGCTGTCCGGGGAAAGAGGAGCCCAATGATGACAGTGCTGCTGTGATCCGAACTCCTTTTGGAGGAATCGTTTTGGCGGTTGCGGACGGAGTCGGCGGTGGTCCTTTCGGCTACAAGGCTTCGGCAATTGCAGTCCAGGTGATTTCTGATAGTCTCGCAGGTTTCGAGAAATCTGGTGATATGCGCCCGGCCATTCTTGATGGCATCGAAAAGGCAAATCGAGAAATACTTGACCTTGGTGTCGGTGCTGCAACCACGCTGTCGGTTGTGGAAATTCAAGGTGGTGTTGCTCGTGCCTACCAGGTGGGTGATTCGATGGCCTTGATGGTTGGTCAGCGAGGAGCGTTAAAGTGGAAATCAACGCTGCATTCACCGGTTGGATATGCAGTTGAGTCTGGGTTGCTCGACGAGCGTGAAGCGATGCAGCATGATGAAAGGCATCTCGTGTCCAATCTGGTTGGTTCCAGAGAGATGCGAATCGAAATCGGACCAGCGCAGTTACTAAGCCCCAAGGACACGGTTATCGTGGGCAGCGATGGACTTTTTGATAATCTGCACCTTGATGAGGTGATCCAGCTTGGTCGCATCGGGAAACCGATCGCTCGTGTTGAGAGATTAGCTAATCATGCGAGCGGTCGAATGGCACTGTCCGAGAGTCAGGATCTTGGCAAGCCTGATGATCTCGCTGTATTGCTGTACACGCGATGATTCATCAGGCCTTGTATCTTTCGCAGGGATGTCAGCTGGTGGCAGCTTGCACAACCGCCTTGGACTTCATCAATCCTTCTCTTGCAACTTCCAGAGCATCGCGTTCCCAATAAGAAGGGTTAAAAAGTTCGAGTGAGAAGGTCCCGCGGAATCCATGATCAATTAATTGGCGAATGATCTGTGGTAAGGGGCAGACTCCATCACCCGGGAAAACGCGATGTTTGTCGGCAATTGTTTCCCGAGGTGGATCCGATGGATAATCGTTCATGTGGAAGCAATGCATTCGTGATGCTTCGATCATCCCCAGTGCAGAGAAGTCACTTCCGCCTTTGTAGATGTGGTAGAAGTCGGGCAGGACGCAGGCATCTGGATGTTCTGCGCCGGCTGCGACGTAGGCTAGCTCGCTTAACTTGCTGAGGGTTGGAGAAAATCCCCACAATTCAAGCTGTGGAGTGACTCCGATTTCGGCTCCAACCTCAAGCAATGCTCGATACCGTTGGGCGATGACGGGCAAGGGTGGAGACGTGCTGTCTCCTCGATGCGCTCCCACTGGCGGGGCTGCAATACGAGATCCACCGATCGCTTTGACGATCGACATCTCTTGGCGAGCATTTTCAAGGCCCTGTTTTCTCGCTTCCTCGTCGTCAACGATCCAGTTGGCGAATCCGATTGCGCTGTCCACCGTCAGGCCAAGGTCTTTGATTTGTTTTTTTAGGTCAGGCAGCGAGCCACCGTTCTCTGCGTATTTTTTAAGGTCGCCGATCCATGGCTCGATGCCATCGAAGCCAGCTTTTGCCGTGATTTCGACCTGTTCGACGACTGTCAGTTTTTGACCACGAACGGTGCTGGTGTTCATCGCAAATCGAATTGGCATTTTCATTGACCCCTTTTCTGCGGCTATTAATTCACTTGGTTTCAGAGACGCTGCCGCGGTCATTGCGGAGGCAGCAAGGAGGAGTTGGCGACGTTGGATCATGAGCAATTCGATTAACTGGCCATTGATTCAGGTTGTCCGTAATTCGCTCGCATGTTTCGAGGACCACCCATTGATTAGAGGTGAATTCCTAGCTCGCAGCGAACCCGGGGAAGTATTGTTTTTTTGAAGCGATTTGTCGCTGTGTCTCGCGTTCAGCTCATCATAAGGAAAGCGAGTCTGGTGTTCTCGTCGCGGCGTCAGTCGGGTGTGATTCGGGCTAACGAAGTACGCGGTCGCATAGCCTAGCACAGTTGAAACGCTTTCGGGGATCGTGGATCCAACAACTTTGAGTCAGAGCTTCGCTTGAGGCGCGAAAGGGTTTTTCTCTGAGTTTTCTCTTGATGTGGAGTGTCTTTGGGACTGCCGCAGATTGACTATTGGCTTTCGCCATGACCGCAGGAATCAGGCGTGACGAATCATTGACGAGGTTGCAGGTTGTGAAGCTTATCGGCCCGGGAGTGGGTTAGGTTCAGTGGATGGTGATTCGCTTGCGACAGGTCCTCATTACCAACTGAAAGTAAGTCTGCACCAACACTCGGAGGTCGTCTGGTGCTTGGTCGTGCTCGTCTTGTGCATGAGAGTGTCAAAGTTACAGTGATTTTCATGCTTTGCCTCCTCTATGGCGACAGGGTGCTCCTTGTCGTGAGAGAGAAACCATCGACTAAAAAAAGCCTCGCGGATGGCCGCCAGGCTTTCGGAGTGTTTTACACGATTGCTAAGGAGTCCAACGGCAGTCAAATCATGCTGCAGCGAGATGGAACTTACTTTTCGTTCGGCCTCTTGAGTTTGTCACCGAACTCGCGATTAAACTTTCGCACCTTGTTCCGAACGACGAACTGGCAGTAGCCGTAATTTGGATTCCGACGATAAAAGTCTTGGTGGTACTCCTCTGCTGGATAGAACTTTGTCGCCTTTTCCAGAGTGGTGACGACTGGGGTTTTGAATTCCCCAGAATCGTTAAGCTTAGCAATGTATTTCTCGGCCGCTTTCCTTTGATCTTCATTGTGGAAGAAAACAGCACTTCGATACTGGGGGCCCTCATCTGCTCCCTGCTTGTTACGGGTTGTAGGATCGTGCGTTTTGAAAAACACCTCGAGCAACTCTTCATAGCTCGTTTTGCTGGGATCGTAAATCACCTCGATCGCTTCCGCATGCCCGGTGGTCTTGCTGCAGACTTGTTCGTAGGTCGGATTGGGCACTGTGCCGCCGATATATCCGGAGACAACATCGGAAACGCCTTGCATTCTTTCAAAAACGGCTTCGGTGCACCAAAAGCATCCGCCCGCGAGTGTCGCGGTTGCCTCTGTTTTCTGAGCATTCTTGCTACTGTTGTCCGACAACTCTTTTTCTCCTGCAGAAGCAGCGAAAGGGGTGAAGCCAATCATCAAAACTGACATGCACAAGTTTAGGGGTCTGAACAGGTTCATCGTTTGATAATCCTTTCAAGAAGGACGATTGGGTGGAAGTGATTCTTACTTGTTGGGTGTGCGATGCGGTCTTTCAACGGACTGCTGTTCGCTTCGACCTGACAACCGAAGCACTGTTAAATGAGTGCAATACATCGGTTCAGAGGTTTTCCTTTATTCTACGCGACAATCAATGTTGCGGGTAATGTTGAATTACCGTGCATGCTTAATATCGGGATGTTTGCTGCAAAAAAGCTGGTTTTTTCCGGAAATCTGATAACTTCTCCACGAAGAGAACCGCATGATTTCATGCCACTACCCAGTGATTTCCAGCCCTTGTTGATTTGGAAATCAGCCAGTCTTTCTTTTGGTTTGGCTATTGGAAATACGCGGAGTCAATTTTTCTCGGCGAAAAACATGCCGCCTTTTGAACTACTTTTCAGCGGTTTGACTGCGGGTGGATTGATTTCGGTAGGTTTGCCGCTTGCTGCGGTTTGACTGAAATCGCGGCCATCTTTTGCCTGGCAGTGCGTTAGTCCTCGTTGATGTGGGCCTAGACTCTTTCAGACCTTTGGGTGGTTTAGCGTTGGGATATGTAACCCTCAATCAGAAGATCCTCTCCCCTCTTAGCTTTCCATCCATTCGTTCGCAGATGAGGGATTTGATCGTTGGAATTCACGGTGTATGAATCCGATACAGCATTCTGTAATTTCGTGGGAAATCATTTGTTACAAAATAGTCTGACAGCGAACCTGCGATGTCGAGTCTGTGTTTTTGCCTTGAGAGGTCATGTTCAGGTAGTGGTTGTTTTGTGAATCATGGTTGAGCGATGTGCAAGATGTTGGGACGCGACTGCTGATCGGTGTGATTCCTGAATGTCTAACGATTGCAGCATGGGTTGGTAGTGTGGTTGATTGTCACGATCTTTTAGCTCAGCATAATCAGTTTTCAGGATTGCTTGTGGTCGCCGCCAAGGGCGAATGCTTTATTTAGATGGTTTGAAAGAAATGGATTGAGATGGATCTTTATTATGATCTGATGCATCAAGTCGAGGCCGACGAAATTGATGCGCAGCAACACGTTCACAATCTACGATACCTGCAGTGGACACTTTGGGCTGCTGGGCAACACACGCGAGTTGGCGGTTGGGATGCGGAGGCTGGTCTTCGAGAAGGTGTTGGTTGGGTCGTTCGCAAGCATGACATCACTTATCGAGCTGCAGCGATTGCGGGTGATGAGTTAATCATTCGCACTTGGGTCAGTGAAATTGCAAGATTTGCATCGAAGAGAAAGTATGTTATTTGTAGGCCACGAGACCAAGCAGTTCTGGCAAGAGTCGAAACGCGTTGGGTTTACGTCGACTTGAACCGCCATAAAGTTCTTGCAATTCCAGATCAATTAACTGCCCAGCTGAAGGTTTGTGATCCCGCACCTCCCTTACCTTGGGAGGAGTAAAAAAGCGGGATCGGTCCAAGGTAAAATTTCGCAATTTGGTTTGGGACAAATGAAGGGGGTTCAGGGCATGGTTAATCAGGAACGAAGTGTGATTCAATCTGAATGTCCATATAGACGCTGCTTGAAACTGTTTCTGACAATGATAGGAAATGTCAGTTTGTTTGCCTTTGCTGCAGCGATCATGCCTGAAAAATGGATGGTTGGAGCTGCTGAGTTTCTTGGGTTTGATCCCTTTCCCCATTCACCACTCACGTTCTACCTCGCCCGCAATCTCTCACTTCTGTACGGATTCGTCGGTGTGTTGATGCTTTTCCTTGCCTCGGACATGGAGAGGTATCACGTGCTGATTCGCCTTCTCGCGGCAGGGACGATTGTGTTTGGGCTGCTTCAGTTGGTGGTTGATTATCAAGCTGCGATGCCTGCGTGGTGGGTGCTTGCGGAGTCCCTCTCAACGCTCTGGGGTGGCTTGGTTTTTTATTGGGTGCAGTCAAAGGTTCGCTGGACTAATTAGTCAGCTGGCGTAAACGATTCAGACACTCTTTCGCTTGGTTGTCGGATTGTAAGGGTGGGATTCTCTCCAGGTAATCATCGGGTAGTCCTTTACCGCGAATAAACTTCTTCAAGTTTTCTCTTGGTCCATCTCGCATTGAATCCGCTTGGGCATAACAGCTGGGGCCTGCGATATTCGTTTGTATTTGAATGGTTAATGCGGCCCAGTCTCTCGCTCCGTGACGATCGAAAACATCCAACGATGCGGTGGTTGTTTGACTCTCAAAGGCATTCTTCAATCGCAGTTGCCATAAGTCGCGATTATGTTGGTTTTGGATCGTATTGGGGACACCCTGCAGGTGCTTGGAAACCGTCAAGAAAATCGCGTCGATGGTGGCGTCAAAAATTGCTGCTTGCGGTGGTGGTGCGACCGTGTCGAGGAGCAGCGATTGCATGACTTGAGTGAGTAGCCACAAACGCTGTTCGTGGTCCCACTGATCAAACCAGTCAATGCCGGTCAGGGGATCGTGATCGCACTCAGATGGAGTCCAAGCTTGGATCGCGTTGGATTCTAGGTCACAGGCATTTTCTTTTGAGTCAGACTGGCTGTTTGCAGTGATAGCGTTGACCAGGGAGTCTGTTGCGGGGTTGACCAGCTCGCGTTCCTGCTTGGTTAATGTGCGAAGGCCAGTGAGGGTAAGCCACATCTTCTTCTTTGCTCAGTTGGTTGGATGAGTTGAGGTGGAAGCGATGCGACTGGTTAATCGCTTCCTTTGATGATTCGGTTCAGACCACCGGCAGCAAAGATCGCCAACACCGGGATCGCCGGCGCCCGCATGCGAAGGTTGCTCCAGTAAAATCCGTGAACACCAGTCAGGGCGATCACCAGTGCAATCATGGGCCAAAGCTTCATCCAGCGACGCCTGCAGTAACGAATCAAGCCGATTGCGACGCACAGGTAGATCAGGGAGTAGTACAGGCCAATGATTGCACGTTTTGAATTCGATCGCCCCTCGGCCGCATAAGGGATGGGAGTCCACAGGCGATAAACACGATTTAGTGATGCTTTTAGGAAATTTGCGGGCGACCTTTGTATGGTTGCCACTGCAGCTTGATAACTGATTTGGTCATCCTCGTGCTCGGTCATTCCCTCGGGCGGCCGAGCGGGTTCAATGTCGTGTGGTCGGGTGTTGAGCCAGAAGGATTCCTCGCGGGGATTTTCGCCAAATCGATATCGATATGCACTTGCGAACGCGGTCGCATCCCATCGTTTTGTCATCCCGTTATTTTCTAGATGTTCATAGAAAAGCGGGTTGTTACCAAGCAGTAGTGTGTAACCGCCATGTGTTGTTGCCCAAGCGGGATAACCTGTTGCTGCTTGATTGCGAAGCATCCAAGTCAGCACAACGCTCGATAATATGAGTGTCGCAGCCAGAAAACGCACTCGATTCATGCGTCGTTGCTCTGGAGGTGTTTGATTTTGGATTCGTGGGATACGATCTGCCGCGAGCAGGAGAACTGCCCAAACCAGAAAAGTGGGCCGGCAAAGGTAGGCTAACGCCAAGAGCAGGCCTGCGTAGCAACCCGCTGCCCAGGCGTTTGAATTAGTGGAACGCACCATCCAGTGACGCAACACGAGGCTGGCGATCGCGGTGGCAAGCGTTTCGGTCATGGTCTGTGTGGATTGCTGGATGAGAATCGGGTCGATGAGTACCAGGATTCCTGCGGTGATTGCTACTTGCTCGCTTACTTTGTCCAGGCCGCTCTTCAGGTAACTATTCCGGCAGACGACGGAGCAGCATTGGTAAGTGCAGATGGCGGTGATGATGCCAAGCAAGAGGTGGAAAATCGCGATGGCATATTGGGAGACATGTTCGCCCAACACGAAGCAGGAGAGGATGCTTGGGTATAGAGGCGGTCGGAACGAGGTGGGGATAATTTCACCGTTGTCGGCTTCTAGGCCAAATACATGATCATGGTGTAAAGTTTCTGCGATTGCCTGATACGCATCTGGATCTTGCTTTAGCGAATCCAGAGACAGCCAACTCGCAGTGCCTCTGGTCAGCAGTGCGGTGAGCACCAAGATTGTGATGATTCGCAGTGATGGTTTGGTAGCGACCGAATCCATTTCAAAAATCGGTTCACCAGCCGATCGCGGGTTGGCATCGTTCAACTGGTTTCCTGACTGATTCATCGATGACGTTTTGTATCGAATTTATGTGTAAAAGGATTTTTTCTTTGAAGCTCAAACCAGCAGCACGAACAATCCAGAGCATTCTAGGCCTTGTGCAGCGAGGTCTGAGGGGCCCGACAAGATGATAAACCATTCTCGTCATCATGATTGGGGTGTTTCCTATGCGGATTGGCTGATTCGCGGTAGGTGGCCACTTGCACTGATTGGATTGTTAAGCCTGGCATGCGCTGTGCCGATCGCTTCCAGTCTGAATTTTGATCGAAGTGTCGAGTCACTCTTCGCGTCTAATGATCCAGATCTGCTTTCCTATCAGAAGTTTCAGCGTTTTTTTGGCGGTCATTCCGCAGTGCTGCTTGTTTACCAAGACAGTGATTTGGCAACCCAGTCTGGAATGGAACGGAATCGCTTGATCGCTGGCTCCATTGCTGAAATCCCCGGGGTCGCCGATGTGCTTTCATTCTCCCGTCTCAGTGACGCGATGGATCGCTTTCGTCCTTCGTTCACTTCGTCAGAAATCCCCAACCTATTTCGAGACGACGATCAGGTCGCCAGGGGTTTCGCGAGTCTTTTCTCCAATTACACACACTCCTCGGATCGATCCCGAGCAGCGATTGTCGTGCTGCTTGATCAGCAATCGGTTGTTCAGTCCATCTCAGCGTTAAAGGAAATTCGAGATTCCTTGACGTTCGGCAGTTTTTTCTCCCACCTAAAAAACGATCACTCCGACAAAGAGAAGGTTTGTTTGGATGCCGCCTTGGTCGGTGAGTCGGTGATGATTGGTGATGGCTTAAATCTTATTGAGCGAGATGGAAAGCGACTTGCGATCTTGACCGTTGCTCTACTCGGTTTTGTTGTTTTTCTGACATTGGCGGATTTACGTTTTGTCCTGCTTGCTGCTGTCTCCATTCTGTGGACAGTTGTTGTTACGCAGGCAATTTTGGTCGGTATTGGTTGGCAGCTATCGATCGCTTCGTCGGTCTTGACCGCGATTGTCACCGTGATAGCTGTAACCGCTGTCCTTCACCTTGGTGTGTTCTATCGTTCCCAGCGGTGGCGAGGTCAGGGCGCCGGGAAATCTGCGTTCATCGCGATTTCCCGATTAGCTCGTCCCGTTTTCTGGACAGGCTTGACCGATGCGGTTGGTTTTTTCGCTTTGTCGGTTTCGGATCTGACACCGATTGCTCAATTTGGATGCATGATTGCGATCGCCTCGTTAGGAGTTCTCGTGTCGTTGTCACTTTTTGTCGGCGTGGTGATGGGAATCAGTGTGTCGCCGTGGATGACGAAATCCATTGATGCTTCGTCGAGTGTTGGAACACAGGTCGGCGGGTTCACCAGGAAACTGACAACACTACAAGAGAAGATCGATCATCATTTGCGTCGATTGGCGCTGAGATCCTGTTCGGTCAGTATGCAGCATGGCAACGTGCTGATTTGTCTGTCAATGGTTGGTGGGGCCGCGGCCCTTTGGGGCTTGAGATCACTGGAGACAGAGCGAAGCTTTCTGAACAATTTTGGCCAAACAAGTTCCATTTCACTCGCCTACCAAGAAGTTGAGTCACATTTTGGAGGTGCGGGGGTTTGGGATGTCATGATTGAGGCGCCAAGGGAACTGACCGATGAATATCTGAATCAGGTTCTTCAACTTGAGGATGCATTACGAGAAATTGAGGTGGAGGGGGCAAGGTTAACCAAGGTGCTGAGTCTTGCTGATGCTGAATTGGTGGTTCGGCGAAGCCGTTTTGCGGCGTTTCTTCCGGTCAATGCCAGGCTTTCCTTCATGAACGTCGCCTTGCCCGGTTTCTTTGACGCTTTGATAAGTTCGCCTGAGCGGGACCATCGCTACATCCGCGTGATGCTGAGAAGTCGCGAGGACCTCGAACCTTCACAGAGAGCTGGTTTGATTAGCGAGGTTCGGCGCGTGGTTGAGTCTCGCACCGAATCAGAGAAATGGCAAAGGGTTTCTGGCGGCTCAGAAACTGCTGAAGTCACGGGATACTACCTTTTGCTCTCACGCCTGATTGACCAGTTGATCATTGACCAATGGCGATGTTTTCTCGCCTCATCTCTGCTCGTTGGAAGTTTACTATGGTGGGTTACCCGATCGCTCAAATTAGCGTTGGTTTCAATGTTTCCAAACTTGCTTCCAATCTTATCGGTCTTGGCATTGTGTGGTTTGTTTGGCCAGCGTCTGAATATGGGCGCTGCAATGATTGCAGCAGTTTCAATTGGCATCTCGATTGATGCTTCGGTGCACCTGCTGCTGAGGTTTCAAGAGGGGCAACAGCGGGGTCGAACTGTTTATCGATCAATCCAATATGCAACGAGTCGAATTGGGGTTCCGGTTATACTTTCAACAATTGCTCTGGTCGTCGGATTTGGCGCTCTCTCCACGAGCGAATTTGTCCCGACCGCCACATTCGGTTTGTTGATTGCTATCACCATGGTCCTCGGTGCCGTGGTGAATTTGACATTACTTCCGGCTTTCCTATATCGCGCAAATCGATCTGCTTGATTCGTTTGACGGACTGATGTCGGCAGAAGCACCCTCGATTTGACTGAAAGAACTGGTATCGGCCACTGCTGCCGGACCTCGGCTCAAGTGTGTTCGCCTATCGCCCACCCTGTTTTTCCTACGTTGCGCCCCCGTATTATCGCGTTCTTCCACCCCCGTATTATCGCGTTCTTGCAACCCCGTGTTCTTGCTCACTTACTGGCAAGTGGCGCCCATTGGTGGCATTGCACCGTGTCACATTTAGGGCATTTGATGCGAGTGGCAAGGGAGCGAGCCGGGATTCGGATTAGTTGATTGCATCCGATGCACGCGGTCCGAATGGGTGGCGCGTCTTTGACAAGTGATTCCAGTTCCGCCGCAGAAATGTCGGGGATCGATATATCATCCGCCGTCAAATTGGTGAGAAGCGATTCGGAAAGTTCAGTGACTTGAGCAATGCGGTCAGCAAGTTTTCGAACGCTGTCCTCGAAGGTGTTCCTTGCGAGTCGACCGTTGCCAAAGTGTCGGTCTCGACGATCGTAAAGATGTTGGAATCCCACTAGCAACCGATGCCGAGCGGTGCCCGGTAATTGATATTGGTTTTGATCACACATGGTTTGAAAGATCTGGCCCAATTCGACGGGAGTGTAATCCTCAAACTCAATTTTCGTATTGATTCTAGAAGATAGTCCGGGATTGGAGCGAATGAGTTTTTCCATTTCATCGCTATATCCAGCGATGATGACGGCAAGTTGATCTCGATTATCTTCCATTCGCTTGAGCAGTGTTTGCACAGCTTCACGTCCGTAAGCATCTTCTCCCGATTGATCAATCAGGCTGTACGCTTCATCGATGAAGAGGACGCCATCGAGTGCTGATTCGCAAAGTTTATTGGTTTTTGGACCGGTTTGTCCTGCGTACTCCGCCACTAGGCCACTGCGATCGGTTTCCACAACGTGTCCAGTTTTGAGGGTGCCCAAAGCACCAAGGATTTGGCCGATGATTCGTGCCACCGTAGTTTTACCGGTGCCTGGGTTGCCGACAAAGTTCATATGCAGGCTGATGGGCATTGTGCTGAGACCAGCGTTCGTGCGTTGCTGCTGAAGACGTAAGAAATTGGCGTAGCTTTTGACGCGTTCCTTCACGTTGTCCAGGCCAATCAGCGCTTCTAATTCGCTCAGCGCTTGCTGCAATCGTTCCTCGCGACTTAAATCGGGTTCTTTATTTGCTGCCTGCTGCCTTGTTTGTTCTTCTTGCTGTTGTTGTTGCTGCTGGTTGCCTGAGCCGGTGGATTGAGGGGGATTGGGTTGGGTGGAGGTAAGCGGAGCCAAATTTTCCTGAGAACTGGCTGGATGCAGCGCCATATCAAGGTCACGTTGAAGAGTATGAAGAGCCACTTCTTCTTCCGGGAACATTTCACCATCGCACTTGGCCACTAAGTTTCCAAGTCTCATCGCGATGGTTTCGACGTGTGCCTTGCTGTCTGCGAGGGGAGCGTACCTGACGAAGGGTGCGACGAGTGATTCCCATTTCAATGCATCTGCTTGGGCAAACAATTCAGTCGCTGCTTCCCTCAATTCGGAACCACGTAGTTTTTGACCCCAGAGGTGCTCAATCATTTCCGCGGCGATCTGTTTCTCTGCTCCGGACCATCGGTCATCAGCCCTGACAATATCGACATAGACTTTGACAACCAATCCTCGATGCAGGTCATCCATCAAAGTGGGAAAGTAGTCTAAGTCGCCTTCGATCAGAGTTGGGTAGCGTTTCACCATCCACTTCCCGCAGCGTTGGTAGAGCGTGCTGCAGTCTCGCAGAACGCGACGCAGCATTCCGAGCAGGCGTGGTGTTTCGGTGTTATTCATATCAAAAGATCAAAGCACGCGACTTGTGCGCTGCGTCAGAATAATTGTGTATTCAAAAAAGGTTTCAAAGTTGGGTCAGTCCACATACCATGATGCCCCTGAACGCTTTTGTTGCGTCTCTGTTCAATGCTAACTGCCTACAAGCCAAAACGTGGTAACACGACGATTCATTACCCCGCCGAATCATTGGATTCAATGGCGAAGTCGCGTGCGGTAACGGCTGGAGTGATTTGTTAACTTGCATCGGAGCAACCTTGTTGATGAAGCAGGTTGCTCGTGGATCCCAATCAGGCTTCGGCAGTCGCGTTGTCATCGGTTGCGTCATGACCCTCGTGCATCCAGCGAGTCAGGATCGGCGAAATCATTAAGACGACGAACGCTGAAACGATAGAAGCAATCGCGATGGGGCCAAACACGTTGGCATAGGTGTCAACCGTTTCAATGGGCGGTGGGAAAGCGCCCGTCTCGTCTCCGTGCTCAACACCGGTGAACATCGCGATCACGGCCGCCAGGTAGTTTGAAAATGCGGTGGCCAAGAACCACGCGCCCATCACCATGCTGACGATGCTTTTTGGTGACAGCTTTGTCACCATCGAGAGTCCAACAGGGCTTAGGCAGAGTTCGCCCGTGGTAATCAGAAGGTAGGAAAGCAGCAGCCATCCCATGCCAGCCATTCCTCTGGTGTCGGCATTGACGGCTGACCACCAGAGGATTGCAAATGCGAGGCCGAGTTGGAAAATGCCAAGTCCAAACTTGACCGGTGTGCTCGGTTCGATATTTCGTTTGCCCATGAACACCCATAGGGATGAGAAAACCAAACCGAAAAGCATGATGAACATTGGGTTGGCAGCTTGATACTGACTGGTTGCCACTTCGGATCCCTTTATCGTCATTCCAATATCATCATCGCTAACCAACCACTCAACCGATTCGCGTTTCTCTTCTCTCCACGAATCGATATCACCCATGGTGATCACTTTCTCTGTTTCACCCTCAGTCATGGTGTAGCCGGTTAGGCCTTGAGTGACTTCGACTGTGATGGTGTCCCCGACTTGGTCATCAGTCACCGACTCGGTTGGGAAGACGCGATTCACATTTCGATCGGTGAATAGATTGATGCTGCTGCCGGCCTGTTCAAAGAATGCCCAGAAGAGCATGGTGAAGAACATCAGGATCAGGACCACTTGCATTCGTTCTCGTTCAATTTTTGGCGATCGGATGGTTGCGATCATTAGATAAACCAGTGCAGCCCCACCACCAATCATCAGAGCCCATCCAGCGTAGGCAGTGTTGAGAACCATGTAAGCTATCAGTGGCACTGAAAGAAAAGACCCAATGTAGACAGCCCATTCACGGTTGATTGGGCCGATGAAGGAACGCTTTAGGTTGGCAGGGTTCGGGGCTTCACCCGCCCAGCTTGGCATGCCCGATTTGCTGATCGCGATGAAAGCAATTAGTCCCGAAAGCATCAGGCATAATGCGACCAAAAGATTTGGCCCGAAGGCGTAGATCACTTCATTCCAATTCAACGCGATCATGGTGCCGCCGCTGAGGAGAGCAGCACTCAGAATGAGTAATCGAGTGATATTGGCGGGAGCGACGAAGACGGCAAGACCGATGAGCATTCCGATGGTTGCTAATCCGAAGCCGTAATGCCATCCATACTGTTCACCGACGTAACCACACAACAGAGGTGCCATTGCGGCCCCAAGGTTGATGCCGATGTAGAAAATGGTGAAGCCCGCATCTCGACGCGGACTTGCTTCGGGATACAGTGATCCGACGATCGTTGAGATGTTGGGTTTGAAGAATCCATTACCCACAATGAGTAGCGCGAGCGCGATGAAAAATGGAATTTCGCTTTCGATTGTCATCACAAGGTGGCCCGCGGCCATCAGTAAACCACCGAGGACCACAGCCCGGCGGGCACCGAGTAGTTTGTCGGCGATCATGCCACCGATAAAGGGAGTCGCATAGACCAGCGAGGTGTACGCACCATAGATCGCATACGCTTCACCATCGGAACGACTGAGAAAACCTTTGATGATGTAAAGCACCAACAAGGCCCGCATACCATAGTAGGAAAAACGCTCCCACATCTCGGCAAAGAACAGCATGTAGAGGCCGGTCGGGTGACCGAACAGCGTTTTTTGTTCAGCAACTTGCTCGGGGCTGGGACCGATTTGTCCAGTTGCCGCGTCAGCGAGTTCTGAAGCACCTTCATTGGCCGAGTTAGGATTTGACATGCTGCGTGTGAGGGATTTCGAGGAAGGGCAAGCTGATGAACCACGATTTGAATCGCCGGATTATCGCGACTCCGCCGTTTCGCTGCAATCAAAGCTTCGCCCAAACGTCATTAAAAACCTTCAAAATTGAGTCGTTTTTTACTGAACGTGAGGATCGCCGTCATCATTGCGTTGCTGTTGTTGCCCCGCGGAAACAAGGATCTCAAGGTGATCCGCTCCTGCGTTCGATCTGCAGCCCGGGCTGATCAGCGGTGGAACCAGCGGATTTAGTTCTGGTCGTTCCGCAGTTCCGCGGTGAAACCTCTCGGTTTTTTCGCCATTTTGTTCACCGAGCGGCCTTGGTCATTGAGATCGGAAGGGTCGACATCGTTGAATGGTTAAGCCTTTGATCCTTCGATGATTTGGAGATCGGAAAAGTTGGGTGTGATTAAGTAAGGACCGGCGATCCGGGCAGTTGGGTGCTGCAGACCCTTTAACCACTAATTTAGTCATTGATTACCCGGGGGTTTGATCATGGCGTTTGGATCCCATGGCATGCTGAGAGAATTGTTCATTCTGCGAAGGGACCCAGGCTTGGTGGGACCCAGACTTGGTGGGACCCAGATGTGGTGTGACCTAGATGTGGTAAGACCCAGATGTGGTAAGACCTAGATGTGGTGTTGATTGAGAACGGCGTTGTGAAGGCGATAACTGGCAATCTGTGCATCGCCGTTCTCATTTGCGAGGCCAGCTGGACATGGTTCTTGCTGAACAAACATTCTCATGGGGTTTCCGGTTGAAGAAATGAGAGTGAACCATTGTGATTTCGGACTTGATTACGGCCGGCTCGCTTTGCCGCATACATGGCGGTGTCGGCGCGTTGCACCAGTAGGTTGATCGACGTCTCGTTGGACACTTCGCTCAATCCAACGCTGATGGTTACTTGATCCGGAGGGTTGAGGCCCGCAAGAATCTTGTTTTCAATTTGGCGACGCAGCCTCTCCATTTCTTGGCTCGCCTCCGGTAAGGGATGGTCATGAATGATTGCGAATTCTTCACCACCGAATCTTGCGGCGAAAGAATTCGAATTCAGGTGGGTTTTTAATTGTTCGGCAATCGACTTCAAAACCGTGTCACCCACTGAGTGGCCATACTGATCATTGATGTGCTTAAAGTGATCCACATCAAGAATTGAAATGACAAAGGGTTTGTCACCATTTTGAAAGGCGTCGAATTTCCGTTGCAGTTTCCTCTGGAACTCCCGGCGATTAGGCAGGCCGGTTAGGTCGTCAGTGCGTGCTTCCTTGATGTAACCGTCTACTCGAATGTATTGTTGAGCGAGTCGATGCTCGGTTTCTTTCAGCCTTGTTTGAATCTCGTGATGGCTCTGCAGATGTTCATCAATAAGCTGATTGAGTTCGTTGGTGTCGAAACTGCGCGAGCGTGTCCTATCCATTTCTCGACATTCATTGCTGATCTGCCTGAGTCGCTCGGTTGCATCATCGAGGTACTTCGAGTTGGAGTGATCTGCCGGAGCAGAGTTGAGTGTGGAGGTTGCGTGTTCCTTCGCCCCTTGGGCAGCGACCGCGGCCTGCTCTTTCACTGTCGCGAAGGCAGGGGGGTTAAGGCTTGGACCGACAAAAGGATATCGGTGACGGCGTAATGCCAGTCCCAGCCAAAATCCCACCGCGAGCGAAAGGAGCGGTGCGGCAACGCTGATTAGAATGCCGTTGTCGATAAGCATGGGGTGCTAACGGGAGGAAATGAGGTCAATCAAAGTTACGAAGTGGTCAGCATGGAACATATGCGGACCTCGATCAAGCCAGTATTGTCCAAGCCTCGGTGTCGCGTTCAGATTTGGACTAATCGGTTGACAACCAGGTTTGTAGGGAACCTGATCAACGCCCCACATTGATCTGGGTGCGTATTTTCGAAAAAATGAAAGGGGCGTATCGAAGGCTCGGGAGTTTGTGCGGGTGTATCAGGATGCAAGCTGTCGGGCCATTTCTTCCTTCGTTGGCTGGAATTTGATGCTTGTCAAATTGACGGCCTGGATTGGACGTGTCGCTTGAGTCTCACTCACTTGCGATTTTGGCGTTTCGCGTATTTTGCCGCGAAATCCGGAACTGATTGGGGTGGGGATGGTTGAATGGAATGGGTTTTGTTTGACGCTGAGAGATAATGGTCAGCAACATTCCCGTCGATGCTGAATTTACTTGTACCGGAGAGCGCTTTATGAATAACGGGTCTCGAAAGTTCGGATTCACCCTATTTGGAATGGTCAGCGGTGCTCTTATCACCGTGATCACCGTTGCCTATTCCGGTCTTCTGTTTTCTGCTCGGGCACAAGAGTCGTCGCCCTCGGGACGAACTCCGATCGTGAACGAGCGTTTCCTGAGTCAAGCAGAGGGTCTCTCAAACGCGTTTCGAAACGTCGCGGAGGCAATTCGTCCCAGTGTCGTCAGAATTAGCACTCGGCAGACCTCATCTCGAGGAGATATGCCGCGAGCCTATCGCGAATTTTTTGGAATGCCGAACACTCCAGACACGTCGACCGGAATGGGAAGCGGAGTGATTGTGAGACCTGACGGGTACATTCTCACCAACAATCACGTGATTGAAGGAGCAGACGAATTGAACGTCGAGTTGTCTGATGGGCAAACGGTACGTGGCGAAGTCGTTGGTACTGACCCGCAAACGGATTTAGCTGTCATCAAGATTGATTTGCCGGGTTTACAAGCGGCACCCATTGGAAGTTCAGATGACCTTCGTGTGGGCGATTGGGTTTTAGCGATCGGCAGTCCTTTTGGATTGGATCAAACGGTCACCAGCGGGATTATTAGCGGGATGCATCGCAGGCAACGCATCATTGCCGACGGAAATGGGCTCGAGGATTTTCTCCAAACGGATGCCGCCATCAATCCCGGCAACTCCGGAGGGCCGTTGGTTAACCTCCGAGGTGAATTAATCGGTATCAACACGGCAATATTGTCTCGCAGTGGCGCAAGCGCTGGCATTGGCTTTGCGATTCCTGTCAGCTTGGCCGAACCGGTGCTTGATTCGATCATTGAAACAGGAGAGGTTCGTCGAGGATTCTTGGGGGCTCAGGTGGTTGATGTGACTCCCGCAGCGTCGAAGGCCTATGACTTGAAAGTGGACAAGGGTGCTTTGGTTGCGGGTGTCTTGGAGGGTAAGCCAGCATCCATCGCAGGTTTGCAGCCCGGTGACGTTGTCACAAAGATTGACGGTAGGCCGTGCCGCGGTGGGACTCATTTGGTCAATGATGTTGCAGTGCGTCGTCCGGGAACCTCGATCAATCTTGAGGTCAACCGAATGGGAGAAGTTCTCGATTTGAAAGTTGACCTGCAAGAGAGAACCGATGCTGCGATGGCACTGTTTAAATCTGGGGAGATCTTCGGAGCCAAGCTCGTTCCGGTGACTCCTGAATCGGCTAGAAGGTATGGCTATCGGGGACTCAATCGTGGTTTGATTGTCACTGAAATTGAGCAAGGCAGTGTTGCGGATGATGCTGATTTGCAAATCGGCGATGTGATTGAGGGTGCAGCGGGAGTTGAGGTGGTTTCTGCTGAGCAACTCTCTGAGATCATTTCACAAGCGAGCCAAGCCGGGCAGGCGGTTCGAATTATTGTTCGAAGGGGCAATTCGCGAATGCTTCTGATGCTCCGTTGATGGAGCTTTTAATTCGAGTTTTTGATGAGGGTCTTTTTATCGGTCTGTCGGCATCGGTTTATCGGTATTGGTTGGTGGGTCGAGGCATGATTACGCGCCTTTGTCATCGTTGAGAGACCGATCTGAAGGGTTGGAGAACAATTCGGGCGGAGTGACTGGTTGATCTCCTTTGCCTGCGAGGTCGGGTCACACCTGCGAAACGCAGCCGGGCGCGGTCCATTTTCCGTCAGTTCCGGTCACTGCAGGCATGCGGGTGTCTGGGGCGGGCCAACGGCGTGAGCTTGCCTCAAGGGGTGGTTTCCGAATTTTCCTGACGGTTTAAGGTCTGGGTAGTACCGACCTGGGTCGAATTTGGATGGGGTTAAATCCTTAGGCACCTTTTGGACGCATTTGTGTCTTGGCAATCGAGGTAATTTGCCCAGTCGACCATCCTCGCGGTTGTCGTTGCCCCATGGATCGTTAAATTCGGTATATGAGCATTGCCGAACAAAAATTACCTGTGATCCGCCAGTTACCGCCGACGCTGATCAATCAGATCGCCGCGGGAGAAGTGATCGAACGTCCAGCTTCAGTTGTCAAGGAGCTGTTGGAGAACAGCATTGATGCTGGGGCGACACGTGTCGAAGTCACGATCAATGGAGGTGGCAGCGAATTAATTCGCATTAGTGACAACGGTTGTGGGATGACTCCGGAACAGCTGCCACTTGCGGTATCCAGTCACGCAACTAGCAAATTGCCCAGTGATGATTCTCTTTTCCACGTGGGGACGCTCGGGTTTCGAGGTGAGGCCTTGGCTTCCATTGGAAGTGTCTCACAACTGACCATCCGCACTCGGACGGCATCGGCGGATTGCGGTTCCGAGATGGTGGTTCGGGGAGGCGTCGCAGAGCCGCCTGCACCTTGTGGGGCTCCGATTGGAACGGTGATTGAAGTTCGAAACCTGTTCTTCAATACACCGGTGCGTCACCGGTTTCTGAAAACCGCTCAAACGGAGAAAGGCCATATCGTCGAGGCGTTCACGCGTTTAGCTTTGGGCAATCCCAAGGTTCACTTTGCGCTAAGCCACAATGGCAAGACTTTGCACGATTTGCCAGCGAGTTCAAATTGGTTGGATCGAATTCATGCTTTTTTTGGTGCCGAGATTTCCGAGTCGTTGATCCCAATACACAGCGATGACGGGCAAATTCGGATCAGCGGCCACGTTGGTGATCCCTCGGTCAGCCGAGGCAACAATCGCATGCAGTACCTTTTTCTGAATGGTCGACACATACGTGATCGAGCATTGCAGCATGCGTTATCAGAGGCTTATCGAGGGCTTCTGATGGTGGGGCGACATCCAGTTTGTTTCCTTCGGATGGAAATGCCTGCTGAGATGATCGATGTCAACGTGCATCCGACCAAGCTTGAGGTGCGATTTACGGACAGCGGCAGGGCGTATAGTCGCTTGTTGCAGTCATTGCGCCATCAATTTCTGACGACAAACTTAACGCAGCGAGTTGGACCCGCCTCGCCAGAGACAATTGACGGTGGTTCTGGTTCTTTGGCAGCGGAGTTGGGAAAACCACCGGTTGGATCCGTTGAGCATCAGCAAACGCAGGCAATCATCGATTGGGCGAGAACGGGTCGAACCGAAAGGTCCGGCAGCGGTCCTCAAGGTGCGACGGACAGTAAGAATCCTGCTGCTTTTCAGCCGTTTCCCCCGGTCGGTGGGATGAGTCATCTGCTGACAGAGCAGGAGAATGCGGCGACAGGTGGTAGAGAGGGTGTGCGTACGCAGCGAGACATCGAAGCGTTTCTCGCAACGGGTCGGCGCAGTGAGGTCAATCGTGGTTTAGAGGCTGCGCCCTGGGATCAATCGGAACCGGGCGTAAGGAGTTCGTCACCAAGCCTTGATGGAGAGGTCCGTTCGGGTGAGGTAACGCAGGAGGGTGAGGCAACGCAGGATGGTGAGGCAACGCAGGATATCGACTCATCATCATCGTTGACCCCAAGCGTTAGCTACTTGGGGTTCCAGGTGCATCAGCGATACCTTGTGACTCAAGATGAATCAGGGATGGTAGTCATTGATCAACATGCTTTGCATGAGCGGGTTCTTTATGAACGCGTTTGCGACCGAGTGCTTGAGCAGGGGCGATCTCTGGAAACACAGCGTTTACTGGTTCCTGAGCCAGTTTCGCTTACCCCAGCTGAGCGAACTGCCGCGATGGATGCAAAGGATGTGTTGGCCAAGATCGGTATCGAAATCGACGACTTTGGAGGTGAGACGATTCTTGTGCAGACGTGTCCTGCTATTTTGGGTCGTACTTCACCGGGCGACATGCTGCAAACGTTGCTTGATTCGGTTGTTTCGGCCGGAAAAAAACCCGATGCCAAGGATCTGCTGAATCACCTCCTTTCAACGATTGCCTGCAAGGCGGCGGTGAAAGCTGGTGATCGTTTGACTCCGGAAGAGATCACCAGTCTTCTTGAACAGAAAGATCTCTACCATGACACACATCACTGCCCTCATGGTCGTCCCACGTCTCTGTTCTTTAGCCGTGATGAATTGGATCGAATGTTTGGGCGACTGGGCCCAAGATCGCGTTAGTTGCCTCCGTCAGCGAATGCCGAATCATTGATGGCATTTCAGGACGTCGTGAAAGAGCGTCTCTGCTTTTGGTTTCACTTAGTGGATTCTGTCCATTCGGTTTCCACTGCTCTATTGCTTCTTGCTCTATTGCTTCTTGCCAATTCGTGCAAGGATTTCATTGCCAAAAGTACCAAAAACCTAGACGGTAATTTGCGACTTGGTTGAGTGCTGTTGGGGAGGAAAGTCGGTTTTCTGGATTCCGGTTTACTTGTTCCTGTCTTGCAGTCTTCGTGCAAGGGTTAGCTTATCTGACTTGGTGTGCTGCTAAGTTTTCAGATGGTAACTAATGCTCGACGAGTCAACACTCGGTCTTTGCTGCCGCGACGATTGGATGTTTTCTTGGAATGCCGGTTTGAGTGATTTGTTGTGGTTCAATGCACAGGGAAGAAAATTTTATCCTGCTCACCACTCATTTCTCATACTGCTAAGATACTGCGAATGTTACGGTCGAATACCTGGTCCATTCCGTCATGATTGAGGTGCTGTTGCGTGAGTCAAGAAAGAGTAGAACCATCGGCGAATCGTGAGAATCCTCAGAATTCAGTGGATTCGAAATGGTATTGTCGAGAGGATTGGCTTGCGGTTTTGGTTGGGCTAACGGTGTTGGGAGCAGCTTTTTTATGTGCTTGGTCGACGGTTGATTTTGCCGACGGGGAAGCCACGTCGGGGCATCCTTGGAAGTCATGGGTCGGGAAGCCCGGTTCTTGGGTAAATAATCCGTTGGACTCTTTGCCGTGGGGGCAGGCATGGTCTACGAGTCTAGGGATTTTCTTGGGCCCTCTTGTTGCTTCTCTGGCAGGCTTCGGATTTGCCTGCTGGATGCAGGGGAAGTCGGTCTCGCGATTCATTGTTGCTTTCCCTGTTGTCTTTCTGCTTGCGGGTTTTGCTTACGTGATGGCGGGTCAGGAAACCGTCAAGAATTTTAATCTTGAGTATGCCTTGTGGGCACTGACGGTTGGATTACTGATTAGTAATACGCTTGGTGTCCCGAATTGGCTGAGGCCCGCGGTGCTGACCGAACTCTACATTAAGACGGGGTTAGTCATACTGGGTGCCGAGGTTCTGTGGCATCGGTTGATTGCTTTGGGTTTGCCGGGAATTGCTGTCGCTTGGGTGGTCACCCCGGTTGTCCTGATAACGACCTATTGGTTTGGCACGCGTATTTTAAAATTGCCAAGTCGGTCACTCGCGATGGTGATTAGCGCAGACATGTCCGTTTGTGGTGTGTCTGCGGCGATTGCGACTTCAGCGAGTTGCCGAGCGAAGAAAGAAGAGCTTTCGTTTGCCATCGCGATTTCATTGATGTTTACCGTGGTCATGATGGTGGTGATGCCGCTTGTGATCGAAACCATTGGACTTGATCCGATTGTGGGTGGCGCGTGGATCGGTGGCACGATTGATTCAACGGGGGCTGTGGTTGCGGCAGGTTCGAGTTTGGGTGGTCTCGCGGAACAGACCGCTGCAACGGTCAAAATGATTCAAAATATCTTGATTGGAGTGACTGCATTTGGTGTGGCTGTATACTGGGTCATGTTTGTGGAAAGAGATGTCGACAGCGGTGTACGTCCTGATGCAATGGAAATATGGCGGCGTTTCCCAAAGTTTGTTTTGGGATTCGTTGTTGCCTCTCTAGCATTCACTCAGCTGAGTCAGATGATTGTTGATGGGGAGTCACTGGTAACGCTAACGGTCAAAGGGGCAACCAAGGGTATGCGAGGATGGTTCTTCTGCATGGCATTTGTCAGTATCGGCCTGGACACCAAGTTTTCGAATTTAAAACGTCAAATGCAAGGTGGGCGACCGTTAATCCTTTACGTCTGTGGGCAGACCCTCAATATTGTGCTTACCCTGCTGATGGCCTACCTCATGTTTGGCATTGTCTTTGCCGACTACATCAGGGAGACGCTCGCAAAATGAGCAACGTAAAATTCCATCCATCGGTTCATCACGACACTTCAGAGCCCAAATCCAGTGTCGTGATCCCGCGAGACGATTTGGGTCGGAGTTTAGTGAGCCGTTGTCGTGCTTTCTTTTTTGCCCTCTCCTTGCTGGCCATTATTTGGCTGCTGGTGTTGCCAGCGATCGGTAAAATCCCCAGCGTTGATGCGATGATACGCCGGCATGATGCGGCGGGGATCGATCCGAGTGTCATGTTCTATTCGGAGATAGAGCACTTGGAGTATCGTGATGGAATGCTGCGATTGACAACCGAGGCGGCGGAAGAACGGTCGCAGTTTTAGGCAGCAACTTTTCCGGTTCTCATTGTCTTTTCTGGGGAGGCAACTCGGTCCATTCTGATTTGGCAAGTCGTTCCCTACTTAACCGAACGCAGCATTTCCAGCAGCGTGGCGGTGATTTTCTCGGACGCATTTTTCTCAACTCGATTTGTGCCCATCCATGTTTCATAACCGCCAAGGCGATGCTGCCTTGGTGTTGGCAGGTAACCCCGACTGTCGTTGGCGAGTTCAATGGTGAACGTCTTTTTGAAGGGTGACTTTGCTTTGAGTTCTAATCCGATTTCAGCGAATGTCTCAAAAGGAATTCCTAGAATCGCCAAGTCGCCAAGGCAAAGGCATTGCAGGGGAATTTCGTACTGATTCGGGCCCAAGTCAAGATTTCTCACCCTGTCCGCATAGATTTTTTCGTACCGGTGATGCACCGGATCGGTTTCATCTTTTTTGCTGAGCTCACGATGATAATCACGAAGTGATGGATCAGACTTGCGTACCTTGAGTGGAATCTCACGGTGAATGGATCGGATCGGTATCCAGTCTTGATGCTCAATTTTACGATGTGCTTCTTCAACACGATTGGCGATCAAATCAGCGACCTGTTCCATTTTCTCGTAGGGTGCCCATCTTCGACCGTCTCGAGCTCGAAAGTTAATGTTGTTGATGTCACCGCTGGTGCCGTTGCTGAGGATTCCAACCATCGGAGGATGAGATGCCTTACTTTGCCCCAGTTTCTTTGTGATCTTCTCAGCGAACAGCCCGAAGTAATCGGCTGAGATTTCTCCGCGGGTAACACCACCGACATAATGCAGTGAATAATTTCCGAGAAGGGCTAATTGAGTTCCGTCGATTGCCTGGATGCTCAGCACAGAGATTTCGGGATCAATCGGTCCAGCGGGTTCAACCAAGGACAGGTGACCGCGCGGAGGATTCATTCGCACTTGATCCACTCCTCCGAAGGGGTTGTGGCGTAGGGTTTCATCTTCAAGGAACCACCTTCGATTGAACACCTCGCTGGGTTCATCAATGGAACTCCAGCCAATTCGAGCCGGTTCAAGTTGATCGACTGCTTTCTGGACCGCCTGCGCTATGCCCTCAATCAAAATTGGACTGTACTTTTCGGTCTGTCCACGCGTGGCTGAATGGGTATGTGTTGCCGCCATCAAGATGTTGGCGGTCAAAATTTCAGTCCGTTCAGCAATGATTCTTCTGGCTTTGTCGAATTCTTCTCGCCGGATTCCTAGGTTGTCGCAGATCACAATCGCGATACGATTCTCTCCGTCATCCAGGGCAATGCATTTTGCAAAAAGCGGGTCGTGGATCTGATTGGCTGGGAAGGGGACAAAACCACCAACCACCATTTCTCCGAGTGGAGGAGTGATTTCAATCGCCGCAGCACCAGCGAGTAGCACGCGTTTTAATGGTTTGTCCTCCGCGATTGATTTTTGAATACAGATGAAGGTCAGGAGGACGCATGAAATACCCAGCGGACGAATTGTGATCATCCATTTCTTCTGAGGTCTGGTATTCATATTTCTGATTCCTTGATTTGAACATGTGAGAAAGAGATCAGTCCAGAACGGTAATCCGGTTGACTTTTGGGTTGCTTGCACATGAATCAGTCGATTCAAACGGTGGACATCAATCCTAGGTGGCTTTCGTCTATCCAAGTAACAGTCTTACATAAATGGACAGGCCGCAGTGGTTTGTGGTTGATATCTAAACATGGGACTCTCAAAAATTGATGCGCTAATGCTACTTTGCTGGTCCATTTCTCTTGCGGTGCTGGTTCATTTATCTTGAGAGCATGGTGATGGAAAAGGATTTGGTTTTGTTCTTGCCGGGCGATGCAAGTGGTTCTTAGTTTGGATAATGATTTCCCAAGTTGAATACTGAGATGGGAAGTCTACTTAGCAGGTAAGCTCATGTCCCTCGGACTGGGTTGACTTGTGCTTCATTCATTCAGCCAATCTCTGCGAATCAAATGATGTTTGCAAAACCTGCATCGACTGATTGCTCGTGAGTTGGAAGCCGTGTTGATTTTCAAGGTGACGCTGGTTTCGGGAAGTGGCCGCAGGATTCTTTCGCTCAATCTTATCGTTATTTTGTTAGCTCTCTTTTTTCGTATCAGACAACAAGGATGGAAGCAGATCTTGTGTGTTCGGTCTCTGGTCAAATAACTTTGGCGATTTCTCCATTCCCAAAAGTGTTGAACTGTCTCCCGTTGTGGTCACTTTGTCTTCAAGGATTGCAACGCCAAGTTGTTTGGTCGTGGTGGAAATCCGGTTGCTAGTGAGCGTTCTTTCAGGAAATTTTGATGATTGGCATGCACTTGGGATGGAAAAATAATGTCCAGCAAAGAGGGCAATGAGTGATGGATTGTGTTGGTTTTAACGGGTTTTTAGCGACAACTGCTTGAAAGATAGAACTTCTTGTGAAATTCGCACCTGAAAATTCAGTGTGTTCCACCTACATTAGGAGGCTGTCAGATCCCCCCACTTTGGGACGAGCGTGAGGCATGCGGGGGTCTTCTTTTAATCTTCCCACACTGTTTTTATAGATTCTATTGTGATCGATCAGCCACCATTAAGTGAGACCGTCTCGAATACCCCATCACTCGTCGATCGTGTGATTATCTCTTTGAATCGCCTTGGATATTACCACGTACAGGCCGAGGATCTCGGTGGTGGTAAGGTTCGACTTTCGGGAACCATTCCCTCTTACGACGAGCGTGCAATTGTCGTGGCAGTGGCACGTACGGTTGCCGGCGTGACTTCGATTGCCTTGAAGCTACGTGTTTGAGACGACCGCCTCATTCCCAATTCGCAGGGTTGAACCTCGGGGATGTCATTGGGACTTTTCTTGACTGAGTTTGCTTTTCGCCAACCAATTTAACCTGTTACTCAGCTTGGCAAAGTTTAGTTGTGGTCTGGCAACGCTCCAGTACTGTTTTCGATGCTAGGCAGTTGGATGATCACTCAGCATCTCTTCGAGTCGGTGATTGCTTGGCAGGGTTGCCGCGTTGTTTAGCCGATCCCTCGATCCTTCTAGAACGCAGTTGCTGTTCAGGCATTTTTCTTGTCTGTCCTTGCGCGCGTGAGGGACTGATAGTTCGATTTAAAGCCGTGCTCCCTACTTTTCCCTGCTGGGCGACTCTTTTAATCCCCTATCTCTAATCCCCTATCTCTAATCTCTTGCCTCTAATCTCTTCTGCGAAGAAGTCAGCAGTCGAAGAATGCTGCTACCAATTTTGTGATCGAGGTCACGTGAACCAAGGGGGCAACGCTCCATCTTTCGATTTTGACGAAGTTTGTCTGATCAGATGCCCTACCGTCTCTGAAATTGGCAGAAGAGTGCAAGCCAAGATGCTGCTTCCTTCGGAGCATCACCGGCACTGTCTGCCAGCGACCGATTGTGAGGGGGGGATCTCACCGCATCAACGCGGGAAAAACTAAGAAGCGGGGTCGGCGATCAACCACGATATTTCGCATTCTTCGCCGACAGGGTGGCTGAGGGGACTTGAACCCCCAACCCTCGGAATCACAATCCGATGCTCTAACCAATTGAGCTACAGCCACCGTATGAGAGTCGGGCTTTCAAAAATTGAAAACGGGACTACAAAACGAAAATTTATCGACCAACGGTCAGTTGGTCAACGGCTAGACTCCCAAGCTGCTATTTCAGTCCAAACGTGTGCGTGATTTGCAATGATTGGGGAGTTTTTTCTAGAATTTGGGGGGCAGGCGTCAGCTGAAGCTTTGTCGTAAATGCTGTGACCGACCAGCTTGATCTCAGCTCGGGTTTTTTTCGCATTTGACGGGCTAAGCCCAGGGTCGAAAAAAGTCGCGTTTTTGGATGTTGGTGACTTCACTATCGTGACGTTCGCTGCACTTTTGTTCTGGTGATCATGGGTTTTCAGGATGAAGTGCATTTTCATCGTGACAGCGTCGGCTGGTTTTATGTCGGTTGACGGATATTGAATCCCCTCATGGCAATTGATTTCTGGAGTTTGCTCAGAGCGATCCGGATTTGTCACCACGGTGCGGCAGACAGGCTGGCGATTTCATGCTGAACCGACTTATTGAACCCGGCTTATTGGAACCGAGCCGTCACCTCCATTTTTTATTAACAGGTCTGTGCACGGATTCAAAGCTGTGCACGGATTCAAAGCTGTGCACTGAAGATTGGTCGTGTTCTCGGGGGGTAGCTGATCGCTGTTCTTTTCCAGGCGGTCTTTCCATGAAACGCGATGAGATACCGGAAACTACCCATTCGCATTCAGATCGATAATGGTGTGACGGAGATTTTTTACCGTGAATCACATGTTTTCTTGATTCAGGACATCATCTTGGCTGTTGTTTGTCGAGTTTGTCCAAGACAAGGTGGGAACAAGTCGCTTTTCCAAAAGACTTTGATTGCGTCCAGCATTAATTTTAAAAAGCTGAAAGGCTATACTTTTCAGCACCAGCTTCAAGTGATGTGAGCTCAAGCTATTCCGAGTTTTGTAACTGGATGACTTTTTGTTTTATCGAAGCGATTCATCAGTCAATTGATGGAAATCATTTTGTGAATTGGCATAATCAAACCGTGTCACCTTTCGTGCGATTTCGCACGCCGTTCTACGCTGCATTTTGCCGTTTTTCTATCTGTACCGGTTTATGTTTATTTTTTCTGTCGGTCTGCTTTTTTCATCCGGCAATGAATCTTTGGGCTGACGAGAGTGATCCTTGGACAGTGGCAGCGTTGCAGATTCGGCAGTCTTTTGAAGCACTTGATCGGAATAACGATCGTTCTCTTGAACTCGAGGAGTACTTGGGAGGTGACCCTGATAGGAGGAAGGGACGCCGAGATTTTTTGCTCTTTGATTTTGACAAGAATTCACAACTGTCGGTCCGTGAATACGCAGCGATTCCCGGTTTGGTTGAGGCCACTTACCGTGGTGCAATTCCCGATCCTTTTGGTCGTCTTATGACGGATGCGATTTCCGCATTGGATGAGGCGTATGGGCATTGGGAGAAGAGGCCGGATGAGCAGATTAGCGCACACACTTTTGTAGGGAATTTTCTTGGTTCCATCACGCCGGTTGGTAATCGTTTTGTAACCGGAAGGTTAATTGATCGTGCGGATCAAAATTTGGATGGGAAAGTGGGTCGCGGCGAGGCGAAGCATTTTCTTGAGCAGCAATTGGGAATGCGTCTGAAAGAGGGGAACCCATTGCGTGACCCAACCGGAAGGTTGGTGCTCTATGGTGTCTTCATTGAAATCGATCTTAATAGTGACGGTTTGATTGATAAGGATGAATCGGATCGCTCTTGGGGCTTTCACCCAAGCTTAGTTACCTCATTTGAATTAGTTGATCATAACAATGATTCCCTGATTAACTATGACGAGTTCGCTGATGGCCAAAGTGGATGTTACTTTGATCCCATTGAATGGTTTCGGGATGCAGATCGCGACTTCAATGGGAGATTAAGCCACGATGAGTTGGACGAGCCAATCTTTGATTTTTCCTCTGAACAGATTCGCTTAGCGATGAATGGTTTTGATGACGACGGGGATCAGTATTTGAATCTGGGAGAGTTTTTGATTTCTCCTCTGGGTAACCGTAATTACCCTTGGCACCGCTTGCCTCTTGATCGCAATGGCGACCAATTTTTGACGTACGACGAATTCATTTTTGATGAGGTGGACCTTTTTCAACTCCAACGCCGTTTTTATTTTCATCGTTACGATATCGACTCTGACGGTAAGCTATCGACTGACGAATTCGCTTTTTCGCTGATTCGTCCCATGGAGTTTGTGGTGAGTGACCGTCGTGGCACGATGAATCAGATTTATCAAAGTGAGCGGACGCATGCATTGGGCCGACCCAGCCTGCATCGAGGATCTGGGGCCATCTTGTTCCACCAGGGGCCTTCGAACGATTTTAGCTCGATGAAAATTTTTCGTTTATCGCTTGACGGTGGAGGTGTTCGTGCGGTCTGCGCTGGTATGTCGCCTTCATGGTCACCATCTGGAGACAGGTTTGTATGCGAGCGCCGACTTCGAGGAGAAGGGATTTGGTTGATGGACGCGACTGGTTTATCGGGTCGCAGGCTTTCATCAGGACGATCACCGAGTTGGTCTCCCGATGGTGAAGCGATCGCGTTCATTCACCAACATGGCGTTTGGGTCTATCAGCTATCCACCGGCGAGACTCACCAACTTTTTCGACGGGATGAGCACAAGCATCGAAATCTTAGCGAGGCTGTGTTTTGGTCACCCGATGCTGAGAAATTGGTCTGGCTGGGGCACTCCGAGGAATTTACGGAATTGTTTGAAATGAAATTCGCTGGGTCGTCCCGTAATGGTGACGTGATAAGACATCGGTTGCCCAATAAGACCTCGGCACTTTTTGCCTGGACCGATTCGGACGGAATCCTGTTGCGTGTTGCTGAGCGAGTTGGTGGAGATCAGCAAGTCGTTGTTTTTCAGGATGAAAATGATTTGCAGGATGCCGTTCCTTCTTTTTTCACGCAAGGACGTTCCGTTGAATCAGGGGTGAAGACCTCGGGGGACAATTGGATTCTTACGGTTCGCCGTACCGAATTTGACGACTCCACCTCGAGTCCTGGCAGGGGCATCGATCACTAATCATGCGTTTGGAAAATCGATGTTTTCCGACATCGCGCGGATATGTCCTGTGTTGAGGAATCAGAGGAATAACTGCTTTCTGACCGCTCGCTCTGGTATTCAGGAGTATTCTTGACTCTGGCGAGGGCTTGGTTTTTGGCTATCGCAGTGATTAGGGGTTTTGGTAGTAAAGGGCATCGGGCAGGTGTTGCTCGATGTGACTTCTCCACGTTTCACGGCATTTGTTTCATGCTGGGCGAGTACAAAGTAGGTCGTTGCACACGTCAATGCTATGCGCAGAAACGTCCACTTCGCGGCGGTGAGGTCTATTATTCCGTAGTGGTGGAGGTGGAAGACGATTTCTTGCGTCGCGAATATTCTGCTGAAAGTTGGAACGAGCCGCCAGAAAATGCGATTGGTTGGTGGAAGAATCGAATGCCGACCTCGGATGAAAAGAAGCTCGTGCTGGCGCCAGCGGCGGTCCTTGTCGATCTTCTCAGGCAAATGAGTCAAGTGACTGGTAAGGAGAAGAGTCGGTACCTTTTGACATTGATGCTGCTGCGTCGGCGGATCGTCAAAGCGGCTATTCCGTCACAAGAAACAAGAGACGAAGTCGAATATTTCCGTGTCGAGGTAGTTACCACCGGGGAATTGATAGAAGTGCCTGTGCAAACGATCACCCGAGGTGAGGCGGATGCGCTTCGAGATGAGCTTAATGATTTGTTGTATTGCGAAGCGGAAGATGAAGTGGATTCCCAGAGCGAACCCAATGTGAATAAGGAGGTTGGCTGATGGAGCGTTATGCACTTCCTGGATGGCTTTGCTCTTTAGTTGTCATTGCCGGTTTGTTTGTTACCGGTGGTGCGACTTGTTCGCGGCAACCGGTGCTGAATTTGTTTCCGCCACCGCCAACGGTTTTCCAGGCTGTTCCCACTCTGGAGGAACTCGCGGCGACCACCAATCGCACTCAATCGATAACCCAGCTTTCGACAAATTCTGCGTCAGTCGAAGTTCTCAGTATGCCCGACTTGCCTCGACTTGGTGCAACTCTGAATTTGGAACGAGAACGCAATTTCCGACTCAGGGCAAGTCTTCCTATTCTGTTCGCCGGAATTGATATGGGGAGCAACTCGGATCTGTTTTGGTTTGAGGTTCCCGAGGGCGTGTCAAAAACGCTTTATTACGCGAAGCACGAACAGTACCAAAAGCAATTGGCCAAGGCGATCCTGCCGGTGGACCCCACTTGGATGATGGATGCTCTTGGATTGGTCCAGATTGACCCGGCAATGGTGATGGCGGGACCTGTTGCGAGAACTGATGGAAAGTTAGAGGTCCGAAGTCGGGTGGTAATGTCAGACGGAACCTATCAACGAGTTCTCATGATGGATCCGAGCGCGGGGTTTGTGACTGACCAATTTCTCTATGCCCCTTCCGGTTCGCTGATTGCAAAAAGCCATGCTTCGAGGCATGCCTATTACGCTGACTATCAATGTTCGATTCCGCATCAGGTCGAGATTCATTTGATTCCAGCAACGGGGCCAACATTGTCAATGAAGATTGAGGTTGGGTCTTACGCAATTAACCAACTGCTAAGTGGTGATCCACAACTGTTCGCAATGCCAACCTCGGCACCCCAACGCATTGACCTGACAACATTGAGCAGTGGAAATCAGTCGCCCGGGTTTTCAAGTCTCTCGAAGCAGCCAATCGAATATAGTGCGGCGCTGCAACCGCCGCAGCCATTTCGCGGACGCCGTTAAAGATGACTTTCGTTAGTCTAGGCTGTGCAAAATGGTGCTTGGTTAGGCGACCCTCTGCCGGAATCTTGTTCGCGGGATAACTGAATCAGGCTATTAAAACTGAATCTGTTGTCCCCCAAATTTTTATGGATTGCACTGGATTTGATCAATCGTTGGTAGTCATTAAGTTTTGGCGATGGGCTGAGAAGTTCGAGATCAACATGACAACACTCTCTCTGTAATGCCTTGCAAACTGACTCAAGTGTTTCAATCGGCGTTTGCACCCAATCAGTGTTTCTGACCATCATCATCAATTTAGCTGTTGCGGTTTACATCAGTGTTATCGACTCTGCTCCAGGTCACGAGCCAAGCCAGAGTCATCAGGTTGTTGACAATAATGATCTCACGGGCATCTGAAATGGATCAGTTGGCCTTTAATCTCTCGAGATCGCTGTGGACCATCTGTTCTGCGATCTGGGGAAGGAGTGATTTCGCTTTCCAGCCCAGTTCCGATTCTGCTTTTGACGCATCGCCAGCTAATTGGCTCACTTCGGCTGGGCGTCTGTATCGGTCATCTTGCTTGACGTATTCTCGCCAATCGAGATCGACAACGTGAAATGCGGCATCCAATAAATCTTCGATGCTGTTGGTTTGTCCTGTGGCGAGTACATAATCATCTGCGCGGTCATGTTGCAGCATCCTCCACATCGCCTCGACGTATTCTGGTGCGTATCCCCAGTCTCTTCGCGTGTCTAACGATCCGAGGATTAACTCATTTTGTTGGCCCAAGGAAATGGCCGCGGCGCCTAAGGTGATTTTGCGTGTCACGAATGATTCGCCTCGGCGGGGCGATTCGTGGTTGTAGCAGATTGCATTGCACGCAAATAATCCGAATGACTCTCGGTAAAGCGTGACCATTTGCGTCGCAAAGTTCTTTGCAATTCCATAGGGGGTTACGGGACGAAATGGGGTATTCTCGTTTTGAGGTGAAGTTTCGGGACGACCAAAGATTTCAGAACTACTGATGTGGAGTAGTTTTGATTGCTTGGGGAGATCGCGGAGTATTTCGAGAAGTTTTAGGGTCCCCATGGCGGTGAATTGGCACGTTGTCTCTGGGATTTCAAAGCTCAGTCCAACATGGCTCTGACCAGCCAAGTGATAAACCTCATCCGGTTCACAGGCTGTGGCGATTCGTCGTATCGTTGTGGTGTCGTCTAATTCTGCGTAGTGAAGAAATAGCTTTCTTTCATAAATTGTTTTATCTTGGAAAAGTGATTCGAGCCGCCTCCTGACGGTCGAACTGGTGCGACGAACCAGGCCGTGCACTTCGTATCCCTTCGATAGTAGAAGTTCCGTTAGGTACGATCCGTCTTGGCCGGTAATGCCGGTGATTAATGCGGTAGGCAAAGGGGACGCTTTCGGTGAACTGAAGTGACGGGTTGATTGACGAAATTGTTTCGAGCCTTACTCGTCTTTTTACACTGCCCATCTTCCTGATTCAAATCATTGACACAAATCGAATCGGTGTTACCCCAGATCGGATCGACTGTCCATGTCGTGATGCAGCGATGTCTTTTGCTGAATCTGGAAAGTCAAAACCGGATTCGATCTAGAACACTCAGGTGCGGTGATAGAATGTCAAAAGGGGGCGGACCCAGGGCCATCACTAGCTCAATTCCTTGCAGGATTCGCACGAGGGTCACCAAGGTGGAGAAGTTCTATCACCGCAAGGCAGAAAGGTCGGACCGTGAGCTATTTCCGTAAGGTGTTCTAAGCTGTTTGCATCAATTCAATCCGCGATGGAGGGTGATCCGACGTCATGCAGTTGCGAAGCTTTTGCAGTGCTTCTTGTCAAGCGACTGCTTCTAGTTGGCAATTATCCAGCTTCACACTGACACCTTGTTCCATGAATTTCACAGACACAAGCAGCCGAGTTTCATTCTCTCGTCGAATGATAATTCCCTCATACCCCATGAATGCGCCATTTCGAATGCGAACTTTCTGGCCAGCCGAAAGTTGGCTTTCGAGGTTCAGAGGAATGCCTAAGTTGATCAGGTTCTCAATCTGCTTGAGGTCTCTTACTAAATTTCCGCTATCAATCACCTCGGTGGCTTTCAGCACGCAGCCGGTGCATACGGCTTGATAACGTGCCATTTCTTCGCCGCAAAGAAAAACATAGTTGGCGAAAAGCGGTTGGAAAGATGTGCGTATTCGACCTGCTGGCGATCGCTTGCGATTGGCAATTTGCGGTCCATAGTGTGGCAATTCGCGTTGCCGTAAATGACGCATTAATTGCTTTTCTTGGCGACTTTTGGTGTAAAGCAACCACCATGTCTGGTTCGTAACGTCCTCTTGCTCAAAAAGATTATCCGGATAGCAAACAGGTTCGGCTGCAAGAATCGGCATTTGCAAAAGCACTCCAGAGAGCAAGTCTAAACGGTCAAGCCGTTAACGGTCGTGGTCCCATGCACACAGCGAGATTCATGCTGAACGTCGTGAGACATCCTTCAGGTTCGGAACTGCCTTCTCAGTCAGTTCATGCCGCAAAACCGTTTGGCAACTACCTAGCGTTTTCACCAGGTCTTTACACTTTTTGCTGAGTGTTGCTTGGCTTCGTTCGGTGGTTAGTTAGATCTTTGTAGGCGGGTTTTGGGCGGCTACTCGCTGGTTATTCACTTTTCGTCCGGCCCTGATTGGCATGTTTCATGAAACTGAGATAAATCCCCCCAAATGACCGGCTGATAACTGTTTAGAGGTCGCAACCGTCAATGTCATCAGATTCGCTTGCTGCGAAGTTGCGGAGTTGGGGAGCTGCGTAAGAGAAACGACCTCGCGAAGTGAATTCGTAATTTGGACTTTCTGCTTGTTAAATGAAAACTTGGGCGAGTGAGGTGGCGAGCCGCTTGAGTTGGTGCCTGCGATGTTTCACGAAAAAGGGGAATTGGTTTCACAGGAAAGCAACGAATTGAGTTGTTGGCAAACACTTTCCGAAGAGTGGACGGGAGGGTTTCTTACCAACGCTGTTGAATCGTTGCTGGTGAATCATGCCCACCCAGAACTGGTGACTCCAGAATGCATCGGTAATTGGTGAAGAAAGTGGTTGGATCAATCTGCGGGTTTCATTGCCAGGCAATCTTTACTCGGTTTCGTTTATCGTTTGAGTGCTAAATAGTCAGACCGTAACCCGTATTCGTTCGCGGCTAGGACAAAGAGCCGAAAACATGATTGCTTTCGTGTGTCCGGCAGAATTGAAGGTCAAACGTTAATCGGTGGCTAAAAAACTCGTCTGATCGAACATCGGCCTCAGCAAAAAGGCGGATGTTTCCTGAGTTGGGTCATTGCATCTGCAGGATGCTGAGAGGTTCGGCAATGGCCATTGGGATGATGACCGGTAAAGGCATTATTGCTGTCACAACTGTAATTTCCCGAACTTTCGTTCAATTCCGGAGTACCCGACAGGCGATAAGGAGGAAATAACGTTCTGCAGTCGCACCTCGGTGCGCTAAAGAAGTGACTGAAGTACCGAATGCCGTTGCTGCCAGGGGGGCCCAAATGGCGATTCGTCTTAACGACCAATCAAAAGTGAACGCGACCAATTCTGACCGCTTGCAGTCAGGGAGACGACACCGGCGCGCAACGCTCGCGGCAGTGCTTGGCTTCTGCTGCATCGGATCAACTGGATGCTCTCTGTTCACATCAAGCGTCAAAGTTGCGGCGAAAGATGTTCAGTCGTGGGTCGATGAATCCATGGCGAATTATCGTGATCGGGCGCTGGCCGAAAAGGCTTGGATCCGAATCAGGTCACAGCACCGCGACCACGAGTATCAGAAAGAGCTAAGGCGAGGTTTTCTTGCCGGATATCAGGCGGTTGCCACTGGAGGAAACGGGTGCACACCACCAATCGCACCGTCAGAATATTGGGGTTGGAAATACCAGTCGCCGTATGGACAAGCTGCTGTTCAAGCCTGGTTTGAGGGGTATCCTCGCGGGGCTCAAGCTGCTGAGCAAGACGGAGTTGGAAATTGGAGTCGTGTGCAGCTGAATCTGCGAACGCCCGAAGTGTTCGAATCGGCGATTGCCCAACCGGCGGTTCCCGAAGAACAGACGGTTCTTGAAGAAGAGAATCAGGCCGCTGCCATTCCTTCGCCTTCAGACCTGCCACCGACTTTCGGCGATTTCATTCCGGCGGTAGAGCCAACTGCAATGCCCAAGGTTGAGGAGGCTGAACTGGCTTCACCGCCTCAGCAGGCTTTTGACTCGTTTGTCGAAACAGCGAAAGCGTCTGCGGTCGACAGCTCGGACGAACCAGCGGAGAAGCCAAACGCGACTTTCACTTTACCAGAATCAGTCTCTGTTCCCGCTGCATCCGCTGGTGTGGAATCTCCGGCTGGTTACGACGAGTGGATTGAGAACGCTACCGGAGCGAAATCTGAGGGTGCGGTTGAGATACAGTTTGACTCAGACAGCGGCGATCTGCCGTTCAGTTTTGAATAGACGCATGCAGAGCGACCAATCTGCACTTCACCATTCATATTCGGGTATTAGGAAGAGAGTTCAGGGATGAGCACAAAGCATTCCGCTTCGCAGCCACTCGCGAAAGCGATTCAAATTGCCGCGAAAGCATTCACCGCGTGCGTTCTCGCATCTTCACTGAGCGGCTGTGCCGCGCTGACGCAACCGATTGATGGTGTGCCAGCGAATCGGTTGCCAGCTGACTTTTACCCTGAACCGAAGAATGAACTGGTTCCGGTGGACATATCGTTGCTTTCGATTGAGCCACCGAGAGATTATCAGCTTGGCGCGGGCGACATTCTTGGAGTTTACGTCGATGGCATTCTTCCCTATTCGCAGCCAAATTCGCCTCCAACTCCGCCACCGGTGAACTTTCCTGGCGCAGAAAGTTCGCTTCCACCCTCGATTGGCTATCCGATTGCGGTTCAAGATGACGGCACGCTGTCACTTCCATTGCTTGAGCCAATCGATGTTGACGGGCTGACACTGGATCAAGTGCGAGATGCGATTCGTGATGCCTACATCAAGGAAGAGATACTTCGTCCCGATAAAGCGAGACCGATTGTCACGATCATTCGCGAGCGGACCTACAACGTTGTGGTCATTCGTGAGGATGCAGCATCATCAGGTGGGGCTGAAGGTGGTACTGGACGTGATTATGCCGCAAGCGGTAGCACCATCAATTTACCTGCCTACAAAAACGACATTTTGCACGCTTTGGTGCAAACGGGTGGTTTGCCCGGTCTAAGTGCCAAAAACGAGATTTTGATACTTCGTGCGACCAAGGCCGACAAACGCAAGCGTGAAGAGTTCATGAGAACCTTTTACGCTTACCGAGAAGCCGCGCGACTTGATCCCTGTGCGTGTCTGCCCAAGCTACCAGATGATTCGACCATTTTGCGAATCCCTCTGCGGGTGAAGCCGGGTGTCGTGCCCGCTCTGGATGAAGAAGATGTGACGCTCGAGGATGGTGACATCGTCTACATCGAATCTCGCGAGAGGGAGGTCTTCTACACGGGTGGACTTCTAGGCGGTGGAGAGCATCCATTGCCCCGAGATTACGATCTGGATGTGCTCGGCGCGATGGCGATCTCCGGACAGGTTTACGGAGGCGGCCAGATGGGCGGCCAAGGCCGCGGCGGAATTGGCGGCGGCATGGGCGGCATGGGCGGCCTGGAAGGTGTTCCACCGGGAATTGTTTACATTCTCAGGAAAACCGACTGCGATGGTCAGATCGCAATCGAGGTGGATCTCAAGGAAGCCTACAACAATCCATCGGCCCGACCGTTGATTCAACCAGGGGACTACGTGATTCTGCAATACAAGTGTGAAGAGCAGCTAATTAATTACGGCTTGCAAACCTTCTTCACCTTCGGAATTGCGGACTTGAACGGGAATTAAGACCTATTTTGGTCTTTCAATTAGCAACCACGCTTTCGGCACCAAAAGCGTGGTTGCTTTTTGCGCTTTTGGTCATCATGTATCGGGCTAACAGAGCTCACCGCCTGACTGAACCGACGATGGTCAGAATTGTGGGAACCGCGTACGACTGGAAGGCCCATTGGGCGGTTCATCTTCAAGCAATTGAGAGTTGTAGGGTTCTGAGTCCACCCTGTTTTTCTTTTTCGCCACGCAGTTCGTAGTGGATGCCTTACCTACGTAAGCTCGTATTGAACTCGTCAACATCAGGGAAATAAATGGGGTGGTAATAACACTCGAAGACGAGCTTGCCACCCAGTGATGCATGGCGTTTGTTGCGAACTGGGTCGGCGCATAAAAAAACGAGAGATCCCGGCCACGTTCAGACTTGAGCGATGTCAAGCTTGAAACACGAATCTCTCGTTTGGCATAGTTGACTAAAACAAACCCATGCCGTCAAGACAGTAAAGGAATCAGTGTAAGTAAATCGAAAGTCGGTCGTTTCATGAGCGATTCTGTTTTCGTAAAAGCTGACCATTAAAAAAGCAGTTTGGTGTCTGTAGTGACAAGGTGCTCTGTATTAATCACGATCATTAATTAGGATGTAGTTTCTCTTACATTACTTCACGATGATGTCTGCATCCATCACGCAAGCAAGTGAATACGGCATGCTGAGATTCACACCACAATCAGGTCACCATTACCATTTTGTTACAGGGCGTCTTGCGGAGACAGCGCTGCGTGATGTGGTGTCTGAAATGTCGCAGAAATATGGTTTTGAATTTTCAGTTGGCGTCATGCCTATCACCGTTGCAGCGTTGATAACGCCGAAATGGTTGGTCCGGCATCTGGCGATTCCCAGCAATGCGACTCATCTCGTCGTGCCGGGTTATTGCGATGTCGGGCTTGAAAAACTAGAGGAAAGTGTTCGGATTCCGGTTTTGGTTGGGCCCAAGGATTGCCGAGAGATTCCTGTTTTCTTTGGGCACAACGCAGTTCATCCGGACCTGAGTGAACACTCAATTGAAATTATCGCCGAGATTAACCATGTGCCCCGAAAATCGATTAGCGAGGTCGTTCGAATTGCGGAGCAGATGCGAGATGCTGGGGCAGATCGAATTGACATTGGTTGCGATCCAACTGGGCGGTGCCATGAAATTGGCGATTACATTTCGGCGGTGTGTGATACTGGATGCAAGGTCTCAATTGATTCCTTTGATCCCCAAGAGGTGAGTGATGCTGTAAGCAAAGGGGCTTCACTTGTTCTATCGGTGAATTCATCCAATTATGAAGCTGCAGTGGATTGGGGCTGCGAGGTGGTGGTGATTCCTGATTCTGTCGAAGACCTCGGGAGCTTGCACCGTTCGGTTGATCACCTAGCCAATCGAGGCGTTGCGATGAGACTGGATTCCATTTTGGAGCCAATAGGGGCTGGGTTGATGAGCAGTCTTGCTCGTTATGCTGCGGTGCGCGAGCAATACCCTGAATTGCCGATGATGATGGGTATAGGCAATGTCACCGAATTGACAGATGTCGACTCGGCCGGAGTCAACTTTCTACTCATGGCGATTTGTCAAGAACTGGGTATCGAAAGTGTGCTGACAACGCAGGTTATTAATTGGGCGAGATCTTCTGTTCAGGAATGTGATATTGCTCGTCGTCTGGTCCACCATAGCGTGAGTCAAGGTATTCCGCCCAAGCGGCTTTCTGAAGATCTAATCATGTTGCGAGATGGTAGACTGCTGGATTATCCCCAAGAGATGTTTAGCGAACTAGCAAAGACCATCAAGGATCATAACTACCGTCTGTTTGCTCAGAATGGTCAGATTCATGTTGTTAGTTCGGGGGTTTGGCTATCTGATCGTGACCCCTTTCGGCTCTTTGAGCGTTTGTTGGAGGATGAGCATGCTGCTAACGTTGATGCTGGGCATGCATTCTATCTCGGCTATGAAATGGCAAAGGCCGCAACGGCACTAACCCTTGGCAAGCAATACGAACAAGATTGTGCTTTAAAATGGGGCATGCTCACCGAGGAAGAGGATTTGCATCGATTGAAACGCACCAGCAGATCTCGAGGGACAGAATCAACTTGAAAACGCAACAGGCCAAATGAGGGGAATAGCGAGGTGATGCATTTTTGGAGTCGTCATTCATCCCGCGTTTTCCTGTCGCTTTTTCTTCTGTTACGCGTGGTCGGTTGTTCTGCTGATTTCGCGAATGACGGTGTTGTTGATGTTCTTTCGCCCACCGATTCAGTTTATTTTTCGTTGGGCGTGTACGCTGCAGGGGTGTGTCGGCAAGTTGGTACTTGCCATGTACCGGTGTTCGTTCAAAATTAGTCTGTGTTTAATGATTCTCTGGGTTCGATCCTGCCCACTCGCAACAATCAATCGCGGTAAACTATCCGCGAGTGAATCAAAGCGTTCTTCAACTGCCCGGAATACCCAGATGTTTAATCGAGTTAGCGTTTTTTGTCTTGCGTATGCGCTTGGTTGCTCACTATTTGCAAGCAGTGGATGTTCTCAGGAAGGATCGAGTCGTTCAGAAGTTGGTTCTGACCAACCCGAGGTACCTTCGGACCAACCCGCGGTTGCTCCTGATCATGACAGGGCGGCAAACAAAGGCACAGCAACTGCGTCGACGTCGGTCGATGAAGATGAAAAACAGGAGGGAATTGCCACAGTGGACTCGGTTAATCAGCCTGACGATGATTTCACAGAGAAAACCGATGCAACGGGTGACCGTGGCGATCCTGAAACCGAGGAAGTTTTGAATCGTTTGGCAGATGAATCGAGTCCTTACCTTTTGCAGCACTGCAGGAATCCCGTTGATTGGTATCCTTGGGGTCAGGAGGCGTTTGATAAGGCCAAGCGTGAGGGCAAATTAGTCTTTCTGAGTGTGGGCTATGCCGCTTGTCATTGGTGTCATGTCATGGAGCGGGAGTCGTTCGAAGACACCGAAATCGCACAATTACTCAACGAAAGATTTGTCTGCGTCAAAGTGGATCGTGAGGAAAGGCCTGATGTGGATCAGATTTACATGACCGCCGTGCAGTTGATCAGCGGAGGTGGTGGTTGGCCGATGTCCGTTTTCTTACTGCCGGATGCGAAGCCATTTTGGGGCGGGACCTACTTTCCAGCCCGAGATGGCGATCGCGGAAACACCACCGGTTTTCTGACGATACTGAGTCAAATTGATTTAGCTTGGAAAGAGCAAACCGATCAAGTTCGAGCCCAATCTGTTGCGTTGACCAATGCCATTCGCGAACGTCAAGTGACCAATGGTGGAGTGATGTCGGAGCGGACTTTTGATCGGGAGTTAATTTCGGAAGTCTTGAATGGACTTCGTAGTCAGTATGACCCAGTCTTTGGTGGATTTGCCTCGTCGGGTGATGGTCCGAAATTTCCCGAGCCATCTAATTTGCTTTTTCTTTCTGCTTACGCGGCGGCAATGGAAAGCGTTGCTGGAACAGAAGCGATTTCAGAACCGGGTGATGCTGGCTCAAATCCGGGTTTATTGGAAGGCAGTCAGGAGAAAACGCCGGACTTAGTCGTGCCGACGGTTCGCGATTCGGCTGAGCTGGCCGCCAATGAGATGTTGATGGGTACGTTGGACGGAATGATTCGTGGTGGCATGTACGATCATTTAGGTGGTGGGTTTCATCGATACAGTGTAGATCCCCGTTGGGAAATCCCTCATTTTGAAAAGATGCTTTACGACAACGCTCAATTGGCCAGCGTTTTCGCTGAAGCCTCGGTCCGCACGGGTAATGCGGAATACCAGCTGATTGCTGAAGGCATCTGTGATTTTGTGCTTCGCGAGATGCGAGATGGTGAAGGTGGTTTTTACAGTTCGATCGATGCCGACAGCGATGGAGAAGAGGGCAAGTATTACCGATGGACTGAGGAGGAATTGAAGGCGTTTCAATCACTTTCAAAATACGATCAATTTGCATCGATTTACCAGTTGGACGGTGAGCCGAATTTTGAAGCTGATTTCTTTGTTCTTTCTCCCCGAGAGAATCTAGCCGTCACCGCCGCCAGTGAGGGAGTGACTGTCGCTGAATTGGTAGGGCGAATGAAGCCGATCTATTCTGCTTTGCTGGAGGCCCGAGGCCGACGCCAGAGGCCGATAACGGATACAAAGATCTTGACCGCCTGGAATGGACTGATGATCGCTTCATTAGCCGATGTTGGCAGGTTGCTGAATCGAAAAGATTACCTGCGGGCAGCAGTGGAAGCCTTGGACTTCTTAATGGAAAAATCTCGCAATGATGAGGGACGGTTACTGCGAAGTTACGCTCGAGGTGAGGCGAAATTGGACGGATACCTCGATGACTATGCTTTTTTGATTTCTGGTGTTTTGGCTTTGCATCGAGCCACGGAGGATGCCAGGTTAATTGAAGTGGCGTCACAATTGATGGACATGCAGATTCAATGGTTTTGGGATGATGAGGAAGGTGGTTTTTTCTTCACCGCAAGTGACCACCCCGAGTCAATTGTACGACTGAAGAATCCGGTGGATGGAGCCATTCCGTCGGGTATTTCCGTTTCAGCAGAGAACCTGCGTTACCTGATTAAGCATGGTGCTGATCGTGGCTATGCAGAAAGATTGGATCTGACTTTCAGATCGGTGATGCCGTTGGTAACTCAGGCACCGGTTGCAGCGACTCGATTAGCCGCTGTTGCAACGGAGATTGTTGACGTGACAGCTGAAGATGAAACGAACGAATCAAACCAAAATTGATATCGACGGTAAGCGGCGATAAGTTCTGAAATCGACCGAATCGAAAAGGTGGTAAAATCACAGTCCTTTTGACAGACATCTGTGATTGAATACTGATGCGAATGAGCCGTCGCTGTCTTCTACGGAATTGTTTGATGTGTTGAGTGGGTTTTGTCAGTCTCACTACCGAGGAACTTCACCAGACCGCCCTAAGAAAGTTCCTCAAGTTCTTGCGAGTGCTGGAGCCATTTGCTGACTTGCCTGCCGGTGTCCAACTGCGCGGCTGATCCTGAACGCAGGCGAATGCTATTGGTGTTCGAGAGGAGCGCGGCGAGGAGCCAATAGTACCTTCGAGATCATTTATTCAGTCAGAGTCTGATGATCTGATCGGTGTTATCTAAGGCGGTGTTATCCAAGGCGATGTTATCCAAGGCGGTGATGCAACGGAGGCGATGCTGTGGTTGTTTTATTTTGCAGAACGCTTCAGATCGCATCTTGTGTTCACAGGGAGGTTGATTTGGGTCCGCCGGAAGATTGACTTACCCCTTTTTTACTTGTCTCCCTGGCATCGAGTGTGTCATCAAAATTGATGTCCCGCTTGCGGGCCGAGTTCTGTCTTGGTGAGTATCTCGGGACCCTGATCTGTCATCAGGATTGAGTGTTCGAACTGAGCGGATGAATAGCCGTCACGAGTTCTGACCGTCCAGCCATCATGCTTATCGCTTTTGGTGTATCGCGTCCCAGCGTTAATCATGGGTTCCACGGTGAAGCACATCCCAGGTTCGAGTCGGTCGATTCTGCTTTGTCGATTGGGGAAGTGTGGGATTGAAGGATCCAGGTGAAACTGTTTGCCGAGCCCGTGACCGACATATTCACGTACCACGGAAAAGCCTTTGCTGTGTGCTTCCGGGACGATCGCCTCGCCGATGGTGCTGACTTTGCAACCGGGGCTTAATGCATCCAACGCAAGGTAAAGACAGTCAAACGCGCATTGGGTGACATCACGACGCTGTTTTGAGACCTGCCCAATTAAGAATGTTTCACTTTGATCGCCGTGCCACCCATCGACGATCGTCGTAATGTCAACATTGACAATATCACCCTCTTGAAGTTTGTAGTTGTCAGGGATTCCGTGACAGATCACATCGTTGATGCTGGTGCAGCAACTCTTTGGATAGTTTTGATATCCTAAGGTTGCGGGGGTGTGCCCTTGGTCGTTGGTCCATTGGTAGACCATGTCATCAATCTCACTCGTGGTGATTCCCGCGATAACATGTGGGCGTAGGTGATCCATTAACTGCCCGTTCACTCTGCCTGCGCGTCGCATCGCATCTTGTTGGTCTGTGCTGAGTATCAACTTGTTTTGCCGATTGAGCATGAGGGCGAACTGTAGGGTTAACGAGTGGGAGAAGGTCAGCGACTGGAATTGCTTTGATTATGTTTCCGGTGGATTAGTTGATCAAAGCAACGCACCGGAAGCGGAACAGCTTCGTGTCAGTGTTTCCGACATTGCTTTGGTTAAAATCGCACTGATCCAGCAATCAGGGTGCAGGCAAATAGTCGGAGTGTTTTCGTTTGATCCGGGGACAGATTTTAGCAGAATCACTGAGTTTTCCGACCGGCGGACATCGAATGCGTCTCGTTTCTCATTTTGGTTCGGCTACCTGATCTTGACATCCATCCAATCGAGAATTCCCGATGCCAAGCAGTGGCAGGTTGGTCCGCCGCGATTTCGCGTTGGGCACGAAATGAGTGATCACCTTTTCAGGGTTTCGCCGCTTCAGAATTGGCCATTTACTGAGTTGAACTAGCAAGTCATCCTCAAATAGTCTTTGTCTGGTCTGCATTCCCTCTTTGGAATTCTCCCGTTTCACGTGTCAACGTTCGCCATGGCGTCGCAACCGATTGCCGAGTCCATGAGAGTCTCGTCCAATGGATGCTGTGGCGAAAAGATAACTGGCTGAGGGTTTTGCCGCTCCCGAAATCCCTTTCTAATCGGGGTAAACGGATACGGGTAATTCGGAAAGTGGATTAGTTTTTCGGCGATAAATCCCCCAACTTGGCACGTTTTATTTTCTTTTCTCAATTTCTGTCGGAGTGCTGAATCTCAGGCAAAGCAACATATTCGATTCTTTCTTGAACCGTCTTCACTGACACTGCAACTGATCATGCTGATGCTCTTTTCCTCAAATTCGGTCGTGTTGGCTGAGAAACGAGATTCAGGCATGACCCTAGGGATGGTGGCGACTCGTCCGATAATGAGGTTTGTTCATGGGAAAAGTCAACGATCATGGCAGAACTCTGCGAGTGAATAGGGGTTATATGCAGTGTATGGGTAGAGTTGGCGACTAAGTATGATGATGCCAACCGTCCTCGCCGTCGAATGGGCGGTTGCAAGTCATCTAGAATGCCTGAGAAATTTCTCTATCTCGTCCCGGTTCGCCTCGCATGAAACTTCAACTTTCCCCCGCGATTGTTGTCGCACAAATTCTCCTCATCCCGACATTCGCGGTCTCTGAAGGTCAGGAATTGAGCGATCAGATTATTGAATCAACCGTTGTTCCGTCGGAGACTACCCCTCCTGCTGAGGGGCAGCTGCAGCCAGTGGCGCTTGGCGATTCGGACGAAACTGCGGAAAAAGCCAGTGCGGAGGCACCGGTTTCCACACCACCACTCTCGAGAACCGATGAGTCGTCGTCCGACACCAACCCCGAACGATCCGAGGACCTGCGTTTCAACTTCTCAGGAACGGGCTGGTCGGATGTTTTGGACTGGTTTGCCGGTGAAGCGGACCTTGCCTTGCAGGTGGATGAGCCACCCTTGGGCACTTTCTCCTTTTCCGATCCCAGCCGGTCCTATTCGATTGCAGAGGGGCTCGATGTCATTAATCTCGCTTTGATGAAACGAGGCTACTCCCTCGTCCGTCGCGGTCGGATGCTTCAAGTGATCGACTTGGAGCTGGAAAATGCAGACAAGATGATCAGCGAGATTGCTGAGCTTGTCTCTCCTGATGCGCTTCAGGACCGCGGTCGCAGCGACATCGTCAGCTGCGTCTTTCCTCTCGGAAGCATGACGCCTGATGCAGCCAAACAGGAACTTGCCTTGATGATCGGGCCATGGGGACGCGTTGTCGTCCTCGATTCTGCTCGGCAGGTCAAAGTGACCGAAACAGCAGACAAGTTAATGGCGATTCGTGATCTTCTGGAGTCGGCTGCGATGGCTGATACCAATGTGGTGGAAATTATCCTCGAGAATCGCAGTGCCGAAGAGTTGCTGGAGCTAGCTCGTCCTTTGCTGGGGCTGGAGCCTGGTGTCAATTCCAACGATGAGATTCGAATTTCCGTTGGGCTGTTCGGAGACCGAATTTACGCCTCTGGCTTGCCAGGGAAAACTGGTCTGTTGGGATCCATCATTGAGAAAGCGGATCAGCCACTCGTGTCGTCCGGGTCTGAGGAGCAGTCGCAGATGGTTGATCCCGTTTTTCAGACTCATATTGTCAGCAGTTCTGACACGGCGACCGTGTTTGACGTGCTGCAAACCTTGCTTGCCGGCAGTCCCGATGCTCGCATCGCGATTGATCCTAAAACGAATGCCATTGTTGCTTGGGCTCGACCTGAAACGCATCTCGTGATCACAAAGACGATCGCTGAGATGGAGGGTTCGGGAACCACTTTCAAGGTTGTGGATCTCAAGCGTTTGGATCCCGCTCAGGCTCTACTGACGATCAACAAGTTTTTCGGAATTACCGAAGAGGGCGGTGAGGGTCCGGTCGTTGATGGAGATCCAGTCACCGGCAAACTTTGGGTTCGCGGTACCAACGAGCAGATTGAGTTGGTTGAAAATCTTCTCAAAGAACTGGAAGGCAGCGATGCACTGGGTGCATTGGGCGAGAAAGTTCGAGTTTTGCCGTTCAGTGGTCGAAGTGCTGAGCAGGCCTTGGAGCAAATTCAGGGATTGTGGCAGGCCACCGGTCGGACCAACCGAATTCGAACCATCACCCCAGCGAGACCCGGGAATTTTGACTCCAACGGTGGGGGGATTCCAGACCGCATGGTGCCACGACCCGATCCTCAATCTCAGCCCTCAAACCTTCGGGATCAAAACCTTCGGGATCAGGAAGAAGCTCGGCTGAAAAGTTTTGAGCAGTACCGATTTGTGACAGAAAACGATGAAGTTCAGGATTTGGCTTCACCGTCAGACAAAAACGCTAGTGGAGTCGCTAGCGAGCCGGCGACGGACGTACCGACTCAGATGAAGCTCAACATGCAGGGGGCCGACATCATTGTCCAATTCACGCCCGCTGGCATGTTGATCGCCTCGGAGGATTCGGAGGCGTTGGATCTTTTTCAGGGTTTGATGGAGTCATTTGCAACCCCGTCCTCTGTTCAATCAGATTTGCCGACAATTATCTGGCTCAAATATATCGAGGCAGAAATTGCGTCCGAGCTTATCTCAAGCGTCCTCGGTGGAAACGAGAGCACTATCTCGTCAGCTGTTGACAGCATGACCGGTGGGCTTGGCGGCGGAATGCTTGGATTGCTCGGTATGGGCGGCGGCGGCGGAGGCGCCGCAGCATCTTCATCACGCTCCATTTTGACTTCGACAGGATCGGTCAACATTGTTCCCGACGCTCGCCTGAACGCTCTAATCATTCACGCGAATCCCATCGACATGCAGATGATTGAGATGATTCTTGAGAAGATTGATATCGCAGAAAGTCCAGAGGACATTGAAACTGTTTCGAAGCCGATGCTGATCCCTGTTATTTATCAGGATGCAAGTGATGTTGCCAACGTGGTGAAATCGGTCTTCGGTGATCGCATCGCCGGAGCACAAAGCGGCGGTAGTGGGGGGCGTGGCGGTGGTGGTTCCCCTTCGCCGCAGGATTTCTTCAATGCGTTACGTGGCGGAGGTCAACGTGGTGGAGGTGGATCCCAGGCAGCCAAGAGTGAGCGAAGTAAGATTAGTGTTGCTGTGGATGCCAAGAGCAATTCCTTGGTGGTCATCGCAAGCCCTCAGGATTTTTCCGAGATTCGGCAACTGGTTGAGGCGCTCGATCAAAGCAGCATGGTGACGGAGGAAACGATAGTCACCTATGCCCCATCGGGCAGTGTTAATCCGGACGTTCTCAAGTCTGCTTTGGAATCGATTCTCGGTACGCAAGCCAAGTCGACGAGCGATTCGTCAAGTGGTAGCTCATCGAGCAGCAGCAGTTCATCTTCGCCGGCCACGCCTGGTGGAGGATCAAGTGCAGAAGAAATTCAACGTCGTATTGAATTCTTCCGATCCAGATTTGGTAGTGGCTCCGGAGGAAGCACGCGGGGTGGTTCAGGAAGTTCGCGTGGTTTCGGTGGAAGGCCCTCATTCGGTGGAGGTGGTGCTCCCGGTGGAGCTCCCGGTGGAGCTGGCGGTGGGCGGCCTAGTGGCGGCGGACGTTAGAGCGGAACAACGCCGAGAAATTTGGAATGAAAGACAACGATGATTATGCATGCTGGCGAAGTCCTGGAACGCCGTGGACTGTTAAGTGAAGATCAATTAACGCAGAGTCGAGACCATGGTTCAGGTGGTGTGATCGAAGCGGCGATCGAGCTGGGGTTCATTGAGGAACGAGAAGCGCTGCAGGCGCTGGCCGATGAGGTAGGGCTTGAGTACGTTGACCTGCGTGAGACCGATGTTGATCTTAAGGCTCTTGATGGGTTTCCTCAGAAACTGATTTACCGACAGTCCCTGTTTCCGATCGGTTTTGATGGAGACTCGATCATTGTCGCAACTTCTGATCCGCTGGACCTGTATCCGCTTGATGAGGCGAGCGCAGCAACTTCGCGAAACATCTTGCCTGTGGTTGCCGAGAGAGCTGAAATCTCTCGACTGATGAACCAGCACTTGGGTGTGGGTAGCGAGACCGTCGAAGGCCTGATGGCGGCCAAAAGCGAAGAAGAGGTGGAGTTACTTGAGCAGATAGAGTCCGATGGCAGTGAACTGAGTGAAATGGCTCAGGAAGCATCGGTCGTTCGTCTTGTTAACGAAATTCTGCTCGAAGCGATTCAATCGCGGGCGAGTGATATCCATATTGAATCGCAGTCCAAAGGTCTGATTTTCAGATACCGAATTGATGGGATCCTCCACCCTCAACCCACACCACCGGAGATCAACCGGTTTCAGGCTGCGATCATCAGTCGCCTGAAAATCATGGCTCGCCTCAATATTGCTGAGAAGCGGCTACCTCAAGACGGTCGCATCAAACTGCGTGTTCATGGTCGAGATGTTGATATTCGTCTCAGTGTGATCCCCATGATTCATGGGGAAGGTATGGTGATGCGTGTCTTGGATAAATCGTCGATGGTCTTTGATCTCGGCAGCTTGGGAATGTCGCCCGAGATCTACTCGAAATTTAGTGACATCATTGAATACCCGCACGGGATTGTCCTGGTAACGGGTCCAACAGGCTCGGGTAAAACGACGACCCTCTACAGCAGCCTGCTGCAGATACAGAGTCCCGAAACCAAGATCATCACCACTGAGGATCCAGTGGAATACCAGCTTGATGGCATCAACCAGATTCAGGTTCATTCCAAGATTGGGCTTACCTTCTCGAATTCGCTTCGAAGCATTCTGCGTCATGACCCCGATATCGTGTTGGTCGGGGAAATTCGTGACTTGGAAACCGCAGAGAACGCAATCCAAGCATCGCTGACTGGCCACCTTGTTTTCAGTACATTGCACACCAATGATGCTGCGGGAGCCTTCACTCGGATGAGTGACATGGGCGTAGAACCGTTCTTGGTGGCTGGAACCGTCGAAGCAGTGATGGCCCAACGGTTGATTCGTCGTCTCTGTAAGCATTGTAAGGAAAGCTATCGTCCGGATCGAAGTGAACTGCCATCTGATTTCCCTTGGGACGCTCTTGGTGACAACCCGGTCTATCGCAGTGTTGGTTGTCGTGAATGCCGAAACGTTGGCTACAGCGGCCGTCTTGGTATCTATGAGTTACTGGTTGCCAACGACGAAATTCGCCAAATGGCTTTGGAGCGAACCAGCAGTTGGGACATCCGAAAAGCTGCTGTCAAAACTGGTATGAGAACCATGCGAATGGACGCTTGGGACAAAGTGGTGTCGGGAGACACATCCATCGACGAACTGCTACGCGTGACAAAGGGTGAAGCAATCTAGGATGCCTGTATTCGCCTACACCGCCCGCGAGTTATCGGGCAAACAAGTGACCGGAACGCTTGAAGCCGCCAACGACCGTGAAGTCGCCGGTTTACTGGCCGATCGATCGTTGTTTCCAGTCAGTGTCAAAGAGCAGGCTAATGCCTCCCAGGGTGCGTTTGGCAAGCAGAAGAAAGTCAATGGTCAGACGATGTCTGTCTTTTATTCTCAGCTTGCCTCACTTTTGCGGGCTGGTGTTCCCATGATCCGCTCTCTGAATGTGCTCTCTGAACAGTCCTCTGACGCTGCCCTGAAGGAAGTGGTCTCACAGATCCGAACGCGAGTTGAAGAGGGAGAGCCGATTGGTGACTCGATGGCGAGGTTCCCAAAAATTTTCAGCGAGATGGCCTGCAATATGGTTCGCGCTGGAACCGAGGGTGGGTTCTTGGAAGATGCCTTGGATCGAGTCGGTTCATTCACTGAATTGCAAGAGGATTTGAAAGGACGGACGGTTAGCGCCCTGGCTTATCCCATCTTTCTCTTCTCGGTCGGAACCGTTGTTCTCTCAGCCCTGCTTGTCTTCTTTGTTCCCAAGTTTGACATGCTTTTTGAGCGGTTGCGGAAAACAGGACAGATGCCTTATGCCACGGAAATGCTGCTGGCGTTCAGCGGTTTCTTGCAGGCTTACGGCTGGATTCTTCTGGTTGCAATCTTGGCCGGATTGGTCGCGATCCGGATGCGATTACAAACCGATGCGGGAAAAGCGATGGCCGATCACGCGAAGTTAAAGATTCCCGTTCTGGGCGGCATCTTGATGAACTTGGCTGTCGCTCGTTTTTGTCGTGTTCTAGGAACCCTTCTCGGCAACGGCGTTCCAATTTTGAAGAGTCTTGAGATCAGCGGCACCGCGGCAGGTAACCGACTTCTTCGTGACTCGGTCTCCAACGCGACAGAGAATATCAAGAGTGGTGAAAGTCTCGCGTCGCCGCTTCGAAGCTCTGGCTACTTCCCACCGTCAGTGGTTGAAATGATCAGCGTCGGTGAAGAGAGCAACACGCTGGATCAGGTACTGCCGGATATCGCTGATTCGCTGGAGAAAACAACGTTTCGCCGGTTGGACCTTTTTGTGCGTTTGTTGGAACCGGTCATGTTATTGGTAATGGCGGTCTTGGTGCTCGGTGTCGTGCTGGCACTGCTAGTGCCCGTTCTCAAGAGTAGCACAACGCTCTAGGCAAGAAAGTTGATCATGACCATGTCCATGACAAGGACCGGTCGGAACAGGATGATCTCGCCGCTTTTTGTCCTGAAATGACGACGCTGGCTTGAAGTGAATCCAAAGTCAATTGAGACCCCGTCGAACGTTGAATCAACGAACGACTGAGGTCTTGGTCAGTAAGCCTGTACCTTGGTCAATCTTCGGTGCGTAACTTCGCCAGAACTGAATAGTCTTCGAGGGTGGACGTATCACCGGCAACTTCTTTACCTGACGCAATATCCCGAAGTAACCTTCGCATGATCTTCCCACTTCGTGTTTTCGGCAGCGAAGCGGTGAAGCGAATGTCATCTGGTTGCGCTAAGGCACCGATTTGGGCACGGACGTGTAGTCGAAGTTCTTTGCGGAGTTCCTCGGTGGGTTCGCCACCGCTCACGGTGACAAAGGCAGAGATAGCCTGCCCTTTCAGTTCATGATGACGACCAACAACAGCAGCTTCGCAAACTAAATCGTGACTGACCAAGGCACTTTCAACTTCGATGGTGCTAAGGCGATGTCCCGAGACATTGATCACGTCGTCGATGCGTCCCATGATCCAGTAATAGCCGTCTTCATCCTGCCTGGCATTGTCGCCGGTGAGGTACATGCCGGGGACTTTGGACCAGTATTGGTCAACATAACGCTCTTCATCACCCCAGATTCCCCGAAGCATTCCGGGCCAAGGTTCTGAGACGCAAAGCATGCCACCTTGGTTGGCATCGACATCGTTACCGGACTCGTCAACAATTTTTGGAACAATTCCTGGTAGGGGACGGGTGCAGGAACCAGGTTTGGTTGCGGTGATTCCGGGAAGCGGACTCATCATGATCCCACCGGTTTCAGTCTGCCACCACGTGTCGACGATCGGGCACCTCTCCTGGCCGATCTTGCGGTGGTACCACATCCAAGCCTCGGGATTGATACCCTCACCCACGCTACCGAGCAGTCTTAAGCTCGAGAGGTCATGTTGATCAACATGTTGGTCACCCCATTTAATGAATGCACGAATGGCAGTGGGCGCCGTGTAAAGGATTGTGACTTTGTACTTCTCGACGAGCTCCCAAAAGCGATTTTCTGCGGGATAGTTTGGTGCTCCTTCATACATCAGGCACGTTGCGCCAGCGGCTAACGGGCCATACACGATGTAACTATGGCCGGTGATCCAACCGCAATCTGCCGTGCACCAGTAAATGTCATCATCTCGATGATCAAAAACCCACTCAAAGGTACGCTTGGCCCAAAGGTTGTACCCTGCGGTGGTGTGCCGGATTCCCTTCGGTTTACCTGTACTGCCTGAGGTGTATAGGATGAAGAGTGATGCCTCGCTATCAAGTGGCGTGGCGGGTAGATCACCAGTTTGTTTGTCCACGATGTCGTGCCACCAGACATCCCGACCCTCTTGCATTGACACGTTGTCCTGTCCGACGCGTTTTAGCACCAAGCATTTTTCGACAGACGGTGACTTTGACAGGGCATCGTCGACTGTTTCTTTGAGCGATAAGACTTTACCACGGCGATAGAGACCATCAGCGGTGACCATCAGTTTGGCACCGGCGTCTTGATTTCGATCGGCGATCGACTCAGCACTGAAACCCGCGAAAATCACCGAATGGACCGCACCAATGCGAGCACAAGCAAGCATGGTGATTGCTAATTCCGGAGTCATCGGCATGTAGACGCTGACAACATCGCCAACACCTACCCCAAGTTCTTGCATTGCCGCCGCGCACTTGGCAACTTCACTGAGTAATTCTTGATAGGTGAGCGTCCGTTGTTCACCCGGTTCACCCTCCCAAATGATCGCGATTTTGTCACCACGCCCTGCCGCAACATGCCGATCAAGGCAGTTGTAGCTCGCGTTTGTCTTACCACCGACGAACCAATTCGCATTGGGTGGATTCCATTGGCACACATCTTGGAATGGCTCAAACCAGTGAAGATGTTCGCGAGCCTCTTGATCCCAAAACGCATCACGATCTTCAGAGGCACGTCGATAAACCTCCTCGTATTGCTGCATGCTTGAGAAAACCGCCTTCTCAGTGAATTCAGCTGGTGGCGGAAAGGAGCGGCTCTCGGTGAGTACGTGATCAATTTGGCCAGAGGGTTCGGTCATGGTTGCGAATCCGCTTTCGCGAGGAATGATAACGGTAATCGTATGTAAATTATTTGATCAAGGTTGGATCCATGCGACAGCAAATACACTGTTCATGGAAAACCTTAAAATATTCTCAAAGGGGTTGGAAGTGCTGCGTCGTGGTTGGAAGTTGTCCGCCCCAACCTGCTCGGTTACACGGGACGGAACCACCAATGGGTTAGGCCGCATCTTCACATCGAGTCGAATCATCGCAAGGAAACTACGTATCGGTTGCGTCATTCGAGATTCACCGAACGAGTGCGGACTAGCTAAGGCCGAAACGCACCGGTTTGGTTTCAAGCCTGTTGGCGTCAATTGGGTCTCGATGAATCCATCTTTTACGCAAGTCCGATCAGCCAAGGCAAGCAGTTGGCTTGCTGGCTGCCAAATGAACATCGCGAGGCAAAGCCAAGGGCATGATCCGGTGTGCGGAAAACGACGGCAGAGCTCGTTACGACCAACTTGATCAAGTCGACTCGAATCGAGCCACAGTCTAACGTTTTTTGCAGCTGAAATGTGTCCCCCAAATGATGGGGACACGAGTTTTCGAGAAATCGGTTTTCCCAATTTCAGCACTCAGGAAACCTTGGAGGAACCATGTGAGAAGGTTTCGATCAGGCTTTGTCTGGGAGATCAGGCTGCCCGACGCAGGTCATGCAGTCGTCGACTGGTCTGCTCGACGCGTTCGCGAACGAAAGCATGGGCACCAATTTCTGAAGTCTTGGCGTTCGGGTACCAGATTCGCTCGTCAATCGTTTCGAGAACCCGTTGGGCAATATCGACCGCTCGTGCACCAGCCACTCCGTCCACGGTTGGAGTGGATCCTGACTGGATGCTGATCGCAAAGTCGTGCAATTCGTCAAGGATTGCATTTCTTGGAGAGAGTTCGACGGTGTCACACGTCAGTTTGCTGCTGAAAAGTTTCTCGCCGTAACCGAGTGGCGATTCAGCCTGTTCCGAAAGATCGAATGACCGATCGACCAGATCACCCGAGGGTTTCAACGTTGACAGTGACGGTTTTCCGAAATCAACTTCTGCAAATCCATTGCTGCCGAACAATTGCATCTGTCTTGCTGGTTCAGGACTGACTCTCGAGGCTTTCAAGTTGGCGACTAGGCCACATTCGAACTCGATACGAGTCTCAGCCAGATCTTCATGGCTTGAAACAATGGACAGTCCGCTCGCCGAGATAGATCGTATCGGAGCGTCAGTGAGGGAAAGTACGAGATCGAGATCGTGGATCATCAAGTCCATCACCACACCGACATCAAGGCAGCGTCCAGGAAAACTTGATGCGCGGACCGCCTCGACATACTTCACGTCGACTGCCAGATCACCCAAAGCGGTGAACGCGGGGTTAAAGCGTTCGACGTGACCGACTTGAAGAGTGAGTTGTTTCGCGTTCGCAAATGCGGCAAGTTGTGTTGCGTCCGATCGGTCAATGGTAAGCGGTTTTTCCACGAAGACATGTTTTCCCGCCTTCAAAAGTTCCCTTGTGATTTTCGCATGGGAGTCCGTGGGTGACGCGATAATCGCGGCATCGATTTGGGGTATTAGATCACGGTAATCAGCGAAGACGGGAGCATCATAAAGCTCTTCGGCCCGTGCTCTTGCCTGTTCAAACGGATCGCTAATCCCAGCTAATTTGACACCTTCAATCGAGCCGAGCAGTTTGGCGTGAATTCGTCCAAGATGTCCTGCTCCGATAACTGCGATCCGTAGTTGGCTCACGCTGCACTCCTTCGTCGGTCACGGCCGCGTCCATTGCGACCGCCCTGGGTATGATCAATAAAGTCGAAAAGATGCCTTAGCACAGGTCGGATAGGGCCGCTGCCAAGCAGTTCCGTTCTCGACTTTTCGATTCCTATTTTTGAACGATACAAAAGTTTGTATGCCAAAGACAATGCTTTTATGTCTTCATTTGAATAATCATGGCGACGTAAGCCAACACTGTTAGCCGATCGAGGCCGAGCAGGGTTGCCATCGCACAGCATGAATGGCGGTATATCTTGCAGCACACGGCTCATGCCACCAACGAAACTCAGTTGGCCGATTGATGCGAAATGATGAATGGCGACGCCCCCGGAAATCGTAACGTCATTTCCGATATGAACGTGGCCGCCCAACATGCAGTTGTTCGCAATGACAATCCGATCTCCTAACACGCAATCGTGGGCGACGTGGCTTGCGACCATGAAAAAATTGTGGTCGCCAATGCGGGTGAGGCATTGTTCTTTTTCGGTGCCCCGGTTTACCGTGCAGTGTTCTCGGAAGGTATTTCCATCTCCAATTTCAACGCGTGCTGGAGTGTCTTTGTAGCTCGTGTCTTGTGGTGCTGCACCGATGACGCAACCTGGGAAGAAATGGTTGTCGTCACCAACGGTGGTGATCCCAGTCATGACAACGTGTTCGTCGATTTGTGTATTGTCACCCAAGGTCACATCGGGACCAATGATCGAGAAATGTCCGATTCGAACGTTGTTCCCGATTTTTGCACGCGGATCTACCACTGCGCTGGGTGCGATCATGTTACTCATGGTTTCTCCATGTCATGGAATTGACGTTGGATGAACGGCCGATCCGGCAAATGGTTGTTAAATTGCATTTCGTAGCGTGGGGCGAGAAATTTCAACACCTTGGCGTTTCATCGATCGCTCTGCCGCCAGTTCCACGAGGTATTCGGCAACTTTTCCGTTGAGGCTGTGCCCTCCACGGTAAGAAACGGCTCGTCCAATGAACTCAACGCCTGATAACGCGAGATCGCCAATGAGGTCGAGTGTTTTGTGCCGTGCGCACTCGTTTTGGAACCGGTATTCATTCTCGATCGGGCCATCCTCACCAATCACCAGAAGATCCTGATTGGTGACGTGTCCCGCAATACCTTTGGCTCGAATCATTGCCGCTTGCTCGGCTGTCACAAAGGTTCTTGCCGAGGCGATTTCGCGAATGAATCGCTCGGGGGAGAGTGAGACTCCATAGCTTTGTGGGCGAATGGGGGTTTGGTCATCAAAACTCAGCCTATATTCGAAATGGGTTTCCCCACCAAACGCCGGTGATAACTCCACCCAACTAGAATCTGATTCGATGCGAATGGATTCCTTAATCACTAGTCGTTGTTTCTGTGCAGCTTGAATAATCAAACCGCTCTGAGATAACTCCTCGGCATACCGAAGACTGCTTCCGTCGAGTGCTGGGAATTCTTCTCCGTCAATCTCTACGAGACAATTATCAATCTCCAAGGCTGACAGAGCGGCTAACAGGTGTTCAACCATCTGAAAGCTCGCGTGACCATGGGCCAAGTTGGTTCGCAAACTTGCCTCTTGCCGAAATCCCACCAATGCTTGGCATGTGTTGGGTTCGTCCAAGTCGGTTCGGATTAAGCGGACTCCAGTGTTCGCCGCTGCCGGGTGGATGATCACGCGAACTTCCTGTCCGCTCCAATATCCGCGACCGCGCACTTCACATGAAGCGGCAAGTGTGTGTTGATTGCGTGATGGATTCACGCCAGCCTCCATGCCTGAAGCACGCTTCATCAAGATGCGTGCGTTGAATAATCAAACGATTGATGGTGACTTGTCATCACCGCTTTGGGCCGGAGCCCTTGATGATCGATTCCCCGTGACTTCCAGATGAAGACGTTACTTTTCGAGTTTCGATCGATGCGTGCGAACGGATGCTTTTCCAAGAGCATCCGTTCCCTACTGTGGTAGCGACCAAACGTCGAAGACTACTTGGTGCTGACTTCGCCACTGTTGGCAGTTTTCATGGATTGATCCAAGTACTGCATCACACCCTTGGTCATGTCAAGCGACTCGTCATGGTAGACAATGTTCTTCATCACGCCACGAATGACCGATTCGCCATTTTCCAGATCCATGTCTTCGCTGTTGTAACGAAGGACAAGGTTGATCTTGTAGTGGTTTGCGAGGAACTTGACGCCGTCGGCAATCAGTTTGTAATTCTGGAAATAGATTTTCGCCTCGGAATCAGCGAGCTCTTTTCGAGTACGCGCCATGTCGAGTCGAAGTTTTGATTCCATCGATGCCACCAACTCTTCCTGTGCGGCATACTCAGCGGAACCAACCTTGAAGGACTTAAGTTGCTCGGCAGCTTGCTTGAGTTCTTCGCGTTTCGCCTGAAGTTGTGCATCGTATGCCTTCAAGTCGGATTCAACTTTCCCAACTTGGGCTTTGATGCCCGGGTGATTTTTAAAGATGTAGGCAACATCAACCACCGCGATGCGATGGGCAGAGTCCTGAGCATTGGCAAAGCCTGGGGCCAGCATGATCAGTGAAACAGTGGCCAACAAAAGGGCCTTTTTACCAATAAGTCGCACTTCCGCTCTCCTTGCGTTATGGGTGCGCGTCGAATCCCGATGCGGTGCTTGTGGGGCATGTCAGACTTGTAAGCGTCCATCGCTTAACGAGTCCGTCGCATTGGATCGTTGATTCATTTTCAACAATCCGAATTGCTGGGGATTGTGTCACCACTCAGTGAAGCCGTAAAGATTAAAAATTCAGTGCTGGTGCACATCCCAGCGGTTAAAAACTCGTTTACTCAACGTGATTGAGGCCAAAACGCAGTGATTTTTGGGAATCACTGCCTCGGTAAGGTCCCAAAATGTTCAACACGAATTGAAAAGCTTTCTTATTGAGCAGGTCGTTTTCCAAGCTCAACGGTCAATTCGACCGATTTGCCCAGCCGATCAATGATGATTTTGGCCTCGTCCCCGGGGGACTTGGATCGAACCCAGTCAATGACTTCTTCCGCAGTTGAAACGTTTTGATTACCCAGTTTTATGATCTGATCGCCCTTTTGGATGCCACCTTGGCTGGCTGGACCCTCACCGACAAGATCAGCAACCGAAACTCGATCACCATCATCAGTGAGACTCACACCCAAAAATGCCGTCATTTGCCTTCGAATTTGCACTCGTTTGTCCGTCTCGGCAAATACCGGTCGAGACTCCTGGGTCGCAAGTTCAGACACCACGTCTGAAACTATATCGGTTATCCGGGTTAGTCCACCAAAATTGATTTTGTCAAAATCATCACTTGGGCGATGATAATCGTTGTGGATACCAGTGAAGAAAAACAAAACGGGGATCCCCGCCTCATTAAATGACTGGTGATCGCTGGGGCCGTAGCCACTGCTCATCTTAAAAAGTTTAAAAGGAGTGGCTTGCTTCTCGTTGAGTCGATCCACCATCGAGTCGAAGTTCTCGCCCGACCCGGTCCCGTAAACGGTCAATTCGTTGTCATTGAGTCGGCCTACCATATCCAAGTTGATCATGCTGACTGTGTCTTCGAGCGGAAACCTTGGCTGTTTAACATAGTGTTTGCTACCAAGCAGGCCTCTCTCTTCACCTGAAAAGCCGATAAACACAAGCCGGCGGCGACTTGCTTTGCTAGCTAATTCGCTAATGGCCTGCTTTGCGATTGCGAGCATGGCAACGGTTCCGCTCGCGTTGTCATCGGCGCCGTTATGCACGGCAATGGTGCCGGGTGCAAGTGATCCGTTGCCGCCCATTCCGACGTGGTCATAATGGGCGCCAACGATAACGGTTTCTTCGGCTAAGGGCCCTTTTCCTGGAAGGACTCCGAGAACGTTATTGGTTTCAGTATTGAGCGGTTCGATTCCAACGGAGATCGTCGCATCAATTTTTGCAAGCGGCTTGCTTGCCGGTTCACCGGTTTGATCGATCTGTTCTTCCAGAGTGGATAACGCAACCTTGCAATACTTCATCAACGATTGGTCAAGGACATCGCGGCCGATCGAGACAACCGGAATTGAGTCGTCGTTGGGACGCCGCCTTCCCGCCTCACTTATTCCCAAAACACCACGTTGAGCTTCGGAGAGGTCTTGATCGAGTGCTATCAGCGAAGATTCAATTCGAATTTTCCGTTCTGAGAGTTGTTTCTTCCGGTCTTGATTCTCGTCAGTGATCGAGGCGAGTTCATCGATCACTTTTTTCAGTCGTGTCTCTTCTCGCTTCTTTTCCTCGTCAATCCTGTCCGTTGCGACGAGCACACTGTCACTATCATTAACAAGGATCAACGCGCTGGCACCGTGGTCAATTGCGTTCTTGATCTTGGCGGAAAAGAGAGCGTGCTTGGTGTTCTGCGTGCCACTGAAACGGCTTTCCTCGTCTGTCCGCTGCGGTTCTTTTCTCAGCACAATCACGATTGCGCCCTTGGCATCGATACCTTGGTAATCGTCATAGTTCAATTCAGGTGCTGTGATTCCGTATCCCGCGAAGATCAGGGGAGCCGTCACTTTTCCCAAGGCGCTTCCGATGGTGAGTGGTGTGAATCCATCACCGAGTTGCCATCGTTGATTGGTTTGCTCGTTGGTACTTGGTGAGAGCTCGAGGTAATTACTCTGTTTGTCTGTTGGTTTCGCGCCGAGAGTGACATTAAACGGTTGCAACGGAGATTTTTGCCAGACGTCGGTGCTAAGCCCAATCGCTTTCATGCGTTCGACAAGGTAGGCAGCGGCTTGGTCAATGGATGCGTCGCCAACGCCTCGTCCTCTCAAATCGTCGCTGGCGAGATACTCCATATCTGATCGGATTTGAACCGTCGGGTTGGGTGGGCTTGTTTGCGTCGCAGCCGCGTTCTTCCTACCGAGCAGTCGCAATTGTGCTTGACAATGAACGGCATCGACAACGAAGGCACCAAGCAGGCAGGCACTGATGATGAGAGGCTTGTGCATTGCCAAAAAGGAGAGTGTCTTACGCGGGAGCGTCTTCATGATTCTGGTTCTCGAGATCGATTCAGGGGGTTTTACCGATGCCGTGACGGCTAGTGGTGATTTTGAGTTAAGTCGTTTAATCGTCAGCGGACACGAAAAAGGGCAGTCAGGTATTTTGTGACGCGGTGGAATTCTATCGCGATCTAGTTACGAAAATCGCCGGAGCCTCGATTGATGATACGTGGCTCCGGCGAGAAGAAATCTCGAATTGATCTATCAGCTCGCCTTGAATCAGGCAGCCTTGGTTTGCTCTTGTCTTTGGATGAGCCACAGAAGGATTGGGCTGGCGATAAAGACCGAACTGTAGGTACCGACGATCACGCCGACCACCAAGGCAAAGGCAAAAGCGTGAATCCCTTCACCGCCGAAAAAGTACAGCAGAACCACAACAATTAAAGTGGTTAGCGAGGTCAGTAAGGTTCTGCTCAGTGTTTGGTTGATGCTCGTGTTGATCATCTCACCGGTCAATACTTTCGCTTTTCCTTTGGTTTCTCGAATGCGGTCAAAAACCACAATCGTATCGTTCAGAGAGTAACCAATAATGGTCAGGATTGCCGCGACAACGGTGAGGCTAATCTTGAATGGGTCAATCAAGAGGAAGTCAGGTGCACCGGCGAGCCAGTAACTGATTGCAATCGCTCCAAGAGTAATCATCACATCATGAAGTAAGGCAGCGACGGCTGCGAATCCGTAGATGACTCGTTGGAATCGGAACCAGATGTATCCAATGATGCAGAGGATACTCGCGAACAGAGCACCAAAGGCACGGCCAATCATGTCACCGGCAACCCGTGCTCCAACGCTGCTGCTGCTAACCCAGACGGGGTCCGAATTCATCCGTTCTTTCATTCCAGCAATCACTTGTTGCGTTGCGTTGGTGTCCAGTGGCAAGTCTACCTGCCAACGCATGAAGCGAAGTTGGGATCCTGGGGTCCACTCGCTTTCTTGTGCTTGTTCATCAGTGGTTACAGGTACTGGATTCACATTAATGACACGATCGGTCAGTGTGATACCGGCCTCACGAGCAACCAAGACCAGTGCATCTTTCAGCGTGTCTTCACTGATCGCAGCGCCTTGTTGTTCACCATCAACGCCTTCGGATTGTCCGGCGATTCCAAGTTGGATTTCGACACGGCTTGTGGTTGCTGCCGACTCACTGCTTTCCACCGAGTCTTCTTGCGTTGCTTCCACTTCCGCCGCCTGATCACCTCCGTCTTCGTCCTGCTCTTGCATCGTGGTGACCAGCATCACACCGTTGTCATCGCCAGGAATCGCCGATTGTTCGGTTTCCGTCGGAGCGATCTCTTCGGGGGCTTCCTCTTTTGATTCGCTAACTGAAATGTCATAGGTCACCAAACTGAGCGTCTCGCTGGATTTGAATGCTCTTTTGATTGCAGCCTTGAGGTCATCGACCCGCTGGAATGACGAATCCACTTTGTAGATCGTCGCGTCCTCCGAACCTTCCATCGACACACCGTTGACCGTGTACGGCAATTCCTCAGCGACTGACTTGGCAGCCTGAAGGTCGGTGTCGTTAACAAATCCCTTGGAGACGAGCGAGGTTTCGATCGGCATGCCTTCCGATTTGGCACTATTTGCAGCTTCGGAAAGCTGGTCGTTGGTAAGTTTGCCATCATCGATGAGAACTTCAGTGAACGGCTTGACCATCTCTGATTTGACGATCGCTCGAACCTCATCGGTTGTCGATGGACGATCAAGTCGGAACTGCACGGAGGAGCCTCCGGCAAAGTCGATATCTAGAATTCCGCGACCGCGAGCGCTGAGGGATGCAATGCCGATCAGGATCAAGATAGCCGAAGCCGACAGAGTGATTTTTCCCAGCCCCATAAAGTCCAAGCTGCCATCACGAGTGAGTGCTGCTCGAATTCCATTCACACCGTCGGTCATCTTCAGAGAGAGGCAACGGAAGCGTTCAGCGACGTCAAAGATGGTTCGCGATACATAGATCGCTGAGAACATCGAGAACAGAATTCCAAGAATCAGGGTGACGGCAAACCCTCGAATCTGATCCGTTCCAATGGCATAGAGGACAATCGCGGTAATCAGGGTGGTCAGGTTGGCGTCGACAATAGTGATGGTTGCCTTGGCAAAGCCATTTCGCACCGCCATTCGAGCGGCGGCACCTTTCTTAATCTCTTCACGTATCCGCTCAAAAATCAGAACGTTTGCGTCAACGGACATACCCACAGTCAAAACGAGGCCTGCAAGTCCCGGAAGTGTTAACGGTTGATTGATGAGAACCATGGTTGCCAGGATCATTCCCAAGTTCAGCAACAGGGCGATACAAGCCACCATTCCCGGAAAACCATAGTACGCAAAGATAAATACAAGGACGAGAGCGAGCGAGCTTGCAATCGCGAGGACCCCCTTACGAATGGTATCCTTGCCGAGGGTTGCGTCGATCTGGTTTTCAGCGATCGGCTGCTTGGTGAGTGCGGCAGGAAGTTGCCCAGCTTTGAGAATCTGAACCAGCTGATCGACTTCTTCACGGGTGAACCGCCCAGTGATTCGTCCCTCTTTTTTGATCGGCTGTAAAATGTTGGGTGCGGAAAGAAGATCATCATCAAGAATAATCCCCAGTTGCCGCTGTCGACCATTAACGGGACTGTTGTTGGTTGTGAGTGTGAGGAATTTTCCCGAGCCGGCATCTGTCAGGGTAAAGGAAACCGCTGGAGCACCATTCTGGTCAAAAACGCTGGCCGCGAAGGCGAGATCCTCTCCGGTGACATCTTCAACGTAGGGGTCACGAACCATCAGCGTTTCGATACCGCTTAGCCCTTGCTCGTCGATCCATGTTGCGATTCTACGTTCAGAGTTTTCGCCTAAAAGCATCCGAGGCAGATTGATGATTTGTCCCGAGTCGGGGTTGCGAACCAAGGCGGTGGCGACATTGACACGAAGGGGACCTGGAACCTTCTGCCCATCGGCGCCCACCACGAGTTCGCGATCAACATTCGCCCAAAAAGCGACGGGTTCTCCATCTTCGCCACGAATCGTCTCTGAGGTTCGAATACCACTGTTGGAAGATTCAGCTTGATCCCTGGCAAGATTGATTGCTGGCAGGTGATCCGCCTCGTTGGCAAGAATTGCGAATCGAAGAATTCCTGCTTCCTCAATCAGGCTCTTGATTCGATCCACTTCCTGCTGCTGGACCTCGGGAACGATGATTTCGATCTGTGATTGACCGTAGGGCCGAATCTGGATTTCTTGAGTTCCGCTTGGATTGATTCGACGCGTCAACGGTTCGACGAGATCTTCCGAAGTGATGGCGATACCACTTTCGGCCTCGGCTTCACCGATCTTGTTGGAATCAATTTCGTACACCAAGATTGTTCCGCCGCGAAGGTCAACTCCTAGGCCGGGCCGTCGACTTGACAGCACGACAATGCTGACGGTCAACGCTAGCAGAACCCATCCGAAACGCGTGCCGTAGGTTGGCATCTTGAATGAGCGAGCAAAGTAGTTGCCAGCTATGAAAGGAAGGATCAATACCAATGCAGCAATAATCACTGCAATGTATTGGCCTCCTGAGATGCCAGCACCGACGGCCCCCGCGCCCGTTTGCGCTTGAGCAAGTAATTCGGTCGTCAGGTTAATCAGTAGAGAGCCGTCCATCATTGTCTTCTGAATCGTGGATTCTTATCGATGAATAGGGCCGTCAGCTGTCAAATCTACTTTGCGTTTGGGCAGAAGTTGATCGACATCGGCGACCCAAAAGGTTTTGCCAAGACATCGGTGCCAAGGCGTTTTAAAATCTCGTTACTTCAAATCTGCTATATCACTCGCGCCGCCGTCAGTGCTTGATTTGTCTCGAATGACTGAGCCTACTGCGGAGCGATTGATTTTAATTTTTGTGGTTCCCGCCTCGTCAATCCGAATCGTCAGGACATTTCCCTCCGTCGGTGCGTTAACAACTGTACCGTGGATTCCGCCGATCGTGATGATGCGGTCATTCTTCTTCAAACTGGACTTCATCTGCGTGACTTCGCGTTTCTTTTTTCGTTCAGGTGCGAGGACGATGAAGTAGTAGAGGAAAAATAGTACCACGATCGGGAGAAAGGGATTACCGAAGATTGCTTCCAAGGAATTCAATTCAGGTGCTTCCCCGCCTTGAGCTAATGGCATCAGGTTTTCAAGCAGGCTCGAATCAGTCAGTGGATTCAACAATCGAACGCCTTCCAAATGTCTTTGACACAAGTGTCAGATGGAGTGAATTTCGGTAGTTTCAAAATATCTCTAAGCCGCGAGTCCGATGAGAGGCTTTCGCCGATCACTAGTGGTCGCTGCAATTCACCCCTGAGTAAACCGAAAGTCATTGCGAGATTGACAATTGGATGTTAGCCGAGACTGTCAAATTCGAAACCGATTTGCTCAATGGTCAAGCCGAATCCTCTCCCGCCTGCACTTCGAACAATGGTTGAAGGTCGATGAGGCGAGGGAGGGGTGAAAAAGCGGATTTCCACGCAAACGCCTCACGGTCTAAATTGACTCGAGAAAGAACGCTTTTGAGATGGATCGCAAGGACTGCGAACCGTCACCGTGTTTTCCGTCCGGTTTGGACTCACTTGAGGGGAATTTCTCAAGCCACGCATGATATGGAAGCTAAAAAAACGTCACAAGCCCAGCAAGCACGCCGATTTCTGGTCGCAAGGAAGGTGTGGCTGACGCGTCGGATACCTTCGGAGCTCATCCCTTTGAGTGAAGAACGCTGAATCGATCCTAGAAAAAGGGTCAAGCTGCACCGGCGATACAAGTCATTTCGCCGAGTTTTTGAGTGTCAGGTACCCTGCCAGCGATGGAATGTCTGGCTCCAACACCGTCGAACCCCCCTGTTTTCGCGTTTAACCCCGCCAGCATCGCAAATCACCAAGCAGCGTTTTTCGGGGAGCTGAAACCAACTGGGGGTGTTAAGTTGTTTTCTGTTGTCATCTGCTGCCGCTCAATTTTTCTGTGTCGTGCCTCAACGGTTTACTTGAAAATCTTTTTTTAAAATCCCCTTTTTAAACCCGGCTACTCTATTTTGAGGTGCCGTAGCATCTGACTCATCAATGCCTTGGATTTCGAATGATTTCCCTTTTACAGGCGGGGATAAAGGAGGTGTGGGTAGGCTGGGCTGCTTTTCGGCGTGGTATGTTGCTCACGGGAATGTCCCGCAAGGTGATTTGAAGTGGTTTCCTGACATGGATCGGTCGCCCCACGTGGGCAATTCATTGAGTTCAAGGTAGGCCAATTCATTGCTTACTTTTCAGCACGCAGGCCAGCGAATCGGGGGATAGCCGATGAAATTTGACGCGCCAGTTTGGCCTCCTGATTGGCCAGAAATACGCAATTCGGTGAACGAGGCCATGCGGACGGGTGAATGGGGTAGGTATGACTCGAGCCTCGTTAGCGTCCTGTGCACCGAGGTTTCGCGACTATTCCAAGGTGCGGCGGTGCGGCTGTGTTGCAGCGGAACCGCGGCATTAGAAATCGCTCTTCGAATGGCCAAAGTTCAGTCGGGCGATGAGGTTGTGCTTGCCGGTTACGATTTCCCAGGCAATTTCCGGACGGTCGAATTACTGGGTGCGAGACCGGTTCTCGCAGAAATTTGCGAGGAAACACTCTCGATCGCACCGCAGCAACTCGAAAGTTTTGCTGTGGGCGCTGAATCAAGTTCGATCAAGGTCGTCGTGGCATCACATCTTTATGGTGCCGAGGCGGAGACGCGTCGGTTGCGGGAGATTTGTGATCAGGCGGGATGGCTACTGATCGAAGACCTTTGCCAGTCGATTGGTTTGCGATCTTCGGCAGGACTGGCGGGCACCCACGGGCACTTCACCACTTTAAGTTTCGGTGGCAGCAAGCCAGTGTCTGCCGGTAATGGCGGCGCCCTGGTTGTCAATGATCAGCATCTTGCTGCTCGGTTGGGCCCTTGGATGGATCGACCGGGAGAGGTTTACCCCATGTCACCTCTACAGGCAGCGGTTTTGATACCACAGCTCAATCGGATTGAGGAGATGTCGCGGCAGCGTCAACAAAATTGGCAGCGTCTGCGATGCGAGAGAATTGCATCTTTTGACACTTGGAAATGGCTGGCTGGATCAAAAGAAGGGCTGCTGTCCAATCCTTATAAAATTGCTTGGCTAGCGGAAAACCGGAGTCAACGTGATCGAATTATTCAGCATGCAGTCCGAATTGGATTGCCAATCGGAGCGGGGTATCGATCCTTGGCAAAAACAAGTGATCGACGCTGCAGAAAGCCCGTCCCTTGCCCTTTGGCAAATCAGTTTGGCGACTCATTATTTGTTTTGGATCACCGAGCGTTACTTGTTTCAGAAGAGCGTTTTGGTGAATTGATTGACGCCATGGACGAGTTATACGCGATTCGTGATCAGTTCTGATTCAGAGCATCCAGCGGTATCGAATAGTTGGTGATTGCACGCATTGTGATTGCTCGCATTGTGATTGAACGCATTGGGTCACCCTCAGGTCCATTTGAGACGCATTTAGTGCGCAATCGGCGAGAATACCTGACGTTTGGTTGAGTTTTTTTGAGACAGGCAGATCGGTCACGATAGTTCATCGGGGCCGCTGACTTCGAGACAAATTGTTCCGAAGCTCGTTAGCCAAAGCTGAAATCTTTGACGCTTGAACGCTGGTTTTGGGTAATTGATTCGGTTTTCACGAGCCTCAAGGTTGAGCTCGTTGGGCAAACCTGACCCGTTAGCCAGCTAGCTTTGAAATGCGATTGTGCGGCTGAGCAAGTTCTTCGGCTGTGGGTTGGTAGCGAAACTGCATCAAGTAGGCGTCTTCGACGGTGTCATCGTAGAAGTCGCGAAGCACAGAGATTGCACGAAACCCGATGGACTTGAAAAAGAGTTGTGCTTCCAAGTTCGTTTCCCGAACTTCCAGCATGATTCGATTTCGTCGTTCATGTGAGAGTTTGCCAAGAAGTTTGTTGACCATCGTCTGGCCAACTCCTGTTCGGCGATGTTCTGGATGAACAGCAAAGTTAAGGATGTGTAATCGATTCTTGTGGAGTTCATAGATCATGAATCCCACCACCTCGTTGTCCTGTTCGGCTACCATTCCGATGCAATTTCTTTGTCGTAGGCATCGGATGAAATCATCTTCGCTCCACGCAAATTCGAAGCAAGCGTTCTCGATACCCAAGACAGACGGCATGTCTCGGCGAATCATCCAGCGTATATGAACGCACAGCGGTTTGGTTTCCACGTTGGACTCCTTTCCAGCGAAATACCACATGACTGAAAGCCCAGAAGCCTTCACTTGTCGCGTTGAAGGTTTCCCTTCGCGAGCGGATCGGAGGTTAGCAAAAGGTCCGATTGCCACCAAGGCGAAAACCGAGCTGATAGGAATGCATGGTTTGGTCGTGGTGAGTGAGATGCGGATCACTGGTGGGTTCATGCCAATTGGGGGCTTGTCAGGGCAAAACCGCCTTAGGATTCACAATGTTTTTGGCCTCACATCACTTCCTTGATCACCCTCAGGGGCCACCGCTCGCGTCTTGATTGGGTGAATTTTGGCAGCATCGCCAAGAAAAATATTTTGATTGGCGCAGGATTTTTACCACGAAGGCGGAACAGAGCGAGTCTCGGATCGATTTTAGGGCGTTTTTGACTCTCGATTGGCTGATCAGTGGACCAGAGCTGGATGTCAGAGGTCAAAAACGTGGTTGCCCTCCCTGCATCGAATCCATTCGCGCCTTAAAATGAGACGGCAGAGTAGAAACACAGGGGATGACTGCCAACCGGCAGAGCCTCGTACTTGCTGCAGATTTGTAGGGGATTCTGAACGTTTGCGTATGGTGGTGTGATGTGTTTTTGTTTTGAACTGCCGATGGATTTGTCATTTTTGCTTGTCTGGTGTCAGGCCGGTCGCTGAGTTGTGGGATTCAATTTGCGTCAATTCGAGTTGGGACCTGTTTACCGGTGACAGTGTTTGGGCGACGTTCACGGTACCGGAGAATTGCTGATCGCGGGCAACTCATTAATCAGTTGGCATGCGAATCATCAAAAAGGAAAAGCTCGAAGTTTCATGACCAGTTATTTACTGATTCGTTCCGGCCCGGAAAAAGGGCGGCAGTTTTCACTTGACCGTGATCGGCCATCTCATCTTGGGCGTGGCGGCGGTTGCGAGATTTCGTTGTCTGATCCATCGACATCTCGTTTTCACGCAGTGGTCTACTTTGAGGATGATGGCTGGCATTTGCGGGACACATCCAGTCGGAATGGAACGCATGTTAACGGTCAAAAAACCGATCACGCTCGACTGATTAATCGATCCAAGATTCGCGTTGGTTCCACCGAGTTGCAGTTAATGGAAGACGCATCGAAGGTGGATACCGATCGGGCCAACACCGCGACGATTATCAAGGAAATGGCTTCCGCAAGGAGTCCATGGCCATCGGGTGTGAGCGATCCCGCCGGTCACGTGGCCAACGCAGGCTACCTTCTCGATCTCTACACACTCAGTTTGCAGCTCTTGACCAAGGGAGACGTGGATGGAGTGATCGATTTAGCCATTGATCTTTTACGGGATCGCACCGGTGCCAACGTAATTGGAGTCTCGTACGACATTGGTGACGGCCGATTGAAACCCCAGCGGGTTGTTCCTCCGGAGAGTAGCAAGCTGATTTCGGTTGGTCGCGAAATTCGTCAACGCGTTGTTCGAGATGGTGAATCGATTTGGCTGAATCGCGAGCGTGATGGGGCATCGCTGCCGGACTCAATGCAGCGTGGTGACTGGTCCGATGCGATTCATGTTCCCCTTGAAGGTGGTGAGGTAAACCTCGGGGTCTTGCATCTTTATCGAGAGGACACCGGTTTTAATGACGAGCATTTTGATTTCACTGTTGCTGCAGGCCGTCTGTTGGCGTGTGCCATGATTCGCGCAATGGAGAGTAATTCTCTGCGAGCGGACCGGAATCGTATTGCCGATCGCAATGCAGATTGTGATGAACTGATCGGCGTGAGTTCGCCGATGGAGCGGTTGAAGACAAGGCTATCTCGCATCGCCCGCGCCAGTGGATCGGTCTTGATACGAGGTGAGAGCGGTGCGGGTAAGGAATTGGTTGCTAGGGCGGTGCATCGTGCGAGTCCTCGATCCAAACGCCCGATGCTGGCAGTGAATTGTGCGGCAATTCCCCGAGAACTCATGGAGAGTCAACTTTTTGGTCATAAGAAAGGTGCGTTTACTGGCGCCGACAGTGATCACGCGGGGTGGTTTCAGCAGGCGCATACGGGAACCCTGTTTCTTGATGAGATCGGGGAATTAACCCTTGAGGGCCAGGCCAAGTTGCTTCGAATTCTCGAGGGGCATCCTTTCTTGCCTGTCGGAGCAACCGAGGAGGTGATGGTGGATGTTCGTGTTGTTGCGGCAACCAATCGCGACCTCTCTGAGTTTGTTCGGGAGAAGAAGTTTCGCGAAGATCTGTTTTATCGACTGAGCGTGTTTGAATTGATCGTTCCCCCGCTTCGGGACCGAGGGAGTGATATCCCATTATTGACTCAACATTTCCTCTCTCATTTTCGAAGGCAACATGGTCGTTTAGAACTTGAGTTATCCGATGAAGCGATGGCACAGATGCGCGAGTACCCTTGGCCGGGTAATGTGCGTCAGTTGCGCAATGTGATCGACAGCGCTGTCGTGATGGCTGATGACCCAGCGATTGTCCCCTCTGATTTGGGGCTACGCGATGCGGGGGTGAGTCGCTTGGAGACACTTCGAATTGATGAGTGGGAAAAACGCTTGATTTCCAAGGCTTTGGATCGGTGCGATGGAAGTGTTCCCGAAGCTGCAAAGTTGCTGGGTGTGAGTCGTGCAACGGCTTATCGGAAAATTGCCGAATACGAAATTGAGCGATAGTCTTGCGAGCGATTTTATCCGCCCCCGGATCTCGGGGTGATGTTAATCCGATGATTGCGATCGGTCGCCAACTCAAAAAGATTGGGTTCGAGGTCGTGATATCGGTTGCTGAGCCCTACGCCGCGTTGGCGCGTCAGGCGGGGTTGTCAGTCGAGTCAGTCATCAGCACTGAGCGATTTTCTGAAGCGATCGGCAACGCAAACGTTTGGCGTCCAATTCAGGGGCCGCTGCAAATTTTTCATGTCATGGTGAGAGATTTCTTGGAGAGTCATGAGCGAGTAATTCAACGCCACATGATCCCGGGGCAAACGGTCTTGGTTGCTCACCCGTTGGATCTTGTTTCCCGTGTTATTCGGGAGGCAAATCCTTCGGTGCCACTCGTTGGGGTCCATCTGCAACCGGTGATTCTGAGAACCTTCCGTCAGCCTCCGCGGTTGTCGCCCTGGTGGTTCGAGCCACGCGGTCCTCAGTGGCTAATCAAGGCGTGTTACGCATGCATTGATCTCGGTGTGATTGATCCTTTACTGCGAAACGCGATCAACCGGATACGTCGCCGTCACGGATTAACTCATCGCGTTCGACGCATCATGGATCGTTGGTGGTTGTCCCCCGATGCGACCATGGCGTTGTACCCAGAACGCTTCGCTCCGGGCACCGTCGGTTTTGCTCCCGGGTTGGTGCACTGTGGCTTCCCGCTCGAAGATATCTCGGGGAAAGAGTTTGAAACACCCGCCAATCGTCCGATCGTCTTTACGTCGGGCACCGCGCACCGACATTGCCGCAAGTTTTTTGAATTGGCGGTTCAGGTTTGCGGTCAGTTGGAGCGTCCCGGTCTGTTGTTAAGTTCGTACCCGGAAAATTTCCCAACACAGCTTCCCACCGGGATGGAGTCTCGCGACTATGTTTCGTTACGAAGATTGTTGCCGCATTGCTCGGCCATCGTGCATCATGGCGGGGTCGGGACGACTTCTCAGGCGTTAGCTGCTGGGATTCCTCAGGTGATTCGGCCGCTTGCCTTTGATCAATTTGATAATGCCGAACGAATTGAAAGACTGGGTTGTGGGCGTTGGCTAAAACGCGATGCTCAACTCTTAGGCACGCTGCAAGAGATTTTGCCCGATCCAAACCAGCGAGTGCAGCGACCAACATCCTATCATGCAAAGTCGCTTGAGGATTTCAGTGACGAGGTAAGGGGTGTCAACGGTGCCGAGGTTGCGGCTCAACGGATTCATCATTTGACAAAATCATTCTTCCCTTTGAGCTGATGCGATGAATGTTGTTGCGATCAATAATGCTGGTGCGACGGAGGCTGTTGGTGCAATGAATGTTGGACAGGTCATTTTGATACCCGCGTCGGATGAGGAAATTTGGCAATCATCAAGGCGTCATGGCTTGCGTAACGGTTGAGCGGGGTCACAAATTAACTAAGTTTTTGTCTTACTGAATTTTATGAATCGAGAGAATTAAAATGCGGTACCTTTGTTTGTTGGCGATGCTCTTGGTAGTGATGTCTGGCGTGTCAGCTTCACAAAAGAAACCGAATGTCGTGTTGATTCTTGTCGATGACATGGGGTTGCATGATCTCTCGGTTGAAGGAAGCACTTTTTACCGAAGTCCAAACATCGATCGTCTCGCCAAAGGCGGCATGCGATTCACGCAGGGATATGCGACCTGCCGCGTTTGCAGTCCCTCCCGTGCCAGTATTCAAACGGGAAAATTTACAGCTCGGCATGGAGTAACGAACTGGATTGGAGCAAGGTCGGGGATGGAATGGAAGCGAGAGGACCCCGTGTTACCTGCTGACTATCGCCACGCTTTACCAAGCGAAGATGTTTCTCTGCCCGAGGCTCTGCAGGAAGGTGGTTACCGAACGTTTTTTGCGGGCAAATGGCACCTCGGCGGAGAAGGTTCGTTGCCAACCGATCATGGTTTCGAAATCAATATCGCGGGGCATCATCGCGGTAGCCCACCCGGAGGTTTTTTTCCTCCTTACAAGAATCCTTGGCTTGAGGATGGACCTGCAGGTGAGTCACTGACGATGCGGCTCGCTCAGGAAACATCAAAGTTCATTGAGACGCATCAGGAGGAGCCTTTCTTTGCGATGCTGTCGTTCTATGCGGTTCATGCTCCAGTGCAAACCAGCAAGGAATTATGGCAGAAGTATCGAGAGGCAGCTCCTGTTCTTCCAGCAGGGCAGCGGCGTTTTAAGATCGATCGAACCTTGCCAGTTCGTCAAGTTCAAGATAATCCTGTCTACGCAGGAATGGTGGAAACCACCGATCAAGCGGTGGGTCGTGTGCTTGATACACTCGAATCGTGCGGGTTGAAAGATTCCACCATCGTTATCTTCACCAGTGACAATGGCGGGGTCTCGTCTGGTGATGCCTATGCCACTAGCAACTTACCCCTTCGGGGCGGGAAGGGGCGTCAGTGGGAAGGTGGTATTCGCGAGCCTTACTACATTCGCTATCCCGAGGTGACCAAGCCGGGAGCGGAGTGCTCCGTGCCGGTCACGGGAGCTGATTTTTATCCGACGATTCTTGAACTTTGTGGACTTCCTCAGCGACCCGAGCAGCACGTGGATGGGGTATCACTGGTTCCATTGTTGGAAGGTGGTTCAATTCCCGAGCGGCCTTTGTATTGGCATTATCCACACTACGATAATCAGGGAGGAGAACCCAGTTCGTTGTTGCGTGTTGGTCAGTGGAAGCTGATTCATTACCACGAGGATGGTCGAGATGAGTTATACCGACTGTCCACCGATCCCCATGAACAGAGCGATCTTTCACGTTCATTTCCCGCTCGCACGAAAGCGATGGCTGAGCAACTTCAGGATTGGCTCGTTTCGGTCGGAGCTAAATTTCCGATACCGGACCCGAGGTATGACCCCATGAAAACCGAGGCAAAGTTTTTGCGCATCCAAACGAGCCTTTGGCAGCAGTTGGAAAAAAAACATGAAGCGATGCTTGATCCCAACTGGAAGCCGAATGCCAACTGGTGGGGTAGCACGGTTGACTAGATGGCGGAACGCTTTGCAGTGCCAAACAGCTGTTGCTTGCGTTGCAAACACGTGCCGGTAAAAGCGGCATCGTTTGCGATAGAAACGTTGAGGGTGAAATCACTTACCTCACTTGAGGGTGCAGGCGTTGGCAGTGGCATTCTCGAACGCTTTGTCGCGAGGATTTATCGAGCCGATCGAATTCATTGCATGGAAAATGACCTGAAAGATCTTGGGCTTGATGCGATCGAAGTTCATGCCATGCATTTGCTTTCTTGATTTCTGATTGCTGATTTCTGATTGCTGATTTCTGATTTCTGGGGGGGTGAATTGGATTTTCGTTCCAGTTGTCTGTAGATGAGTCGAGTTCTATTGGCTTGATTAATCTTCAAGGTCGGTTTTGGTGTTGATGATTTGAATAGCGTCCAGGATTACATGTCCATCAGTGTCTTGGTTGCTGATTTCTACCTGATAATCAGATCCTGTTTCAAAACGAAAGATACCAACGGTAAGGAAGAGGTCATTGATTGGCGCGGTCTTGCGTTGATCAATTTTCACTTGGGTTGTACCTCTGGCGTGTTCGATTCGAACCGGGACATTGCTGGCCCGGTTGGGATAGCCCGAGTAACCGATACGCACTTCGTATTGGGCGGATTGAGGAACCTGGAATTTGAAAACTGCGGTTTGGAATCCTTTGTCGGTGTCTCCATCGTGCAGGTAGCCATCGAGAACGTAAGGATAGACGGTTGTGCCGGCCCGGTCGAAACCTCGTCGCTTGGCTTGTACTTCGTCGATAACGATTCCTTGGAGCGTCTTTGGATCAATGCCTGCTTTGGGTGGTGAGGCCTTTGGGCCAGTCCACTGGAGAACTTGTTGGTCAGCGACGAGACGTTGTGACAAGTCGCTGTACTTAAGGTCTTGCACCGCGCAGTTCTGGTCGATTGACAGGCAGGCAGCAGTCGCCGCTGACTGACCGAGAACCATGAAAACTGGCTCCATTCGAATGGAGCCAAATGCGATGTGCGAGGCAGAAAGGCAGACGGGGACAAGGAGGTTGGTGCATTCTGATTTTGATGGAATGATCGAGCGATAGCTGATTGGGTAGGGTGAGAACCCACCAACCTGTACGTCACCTTCGTTGTGGACTTTTCCATCGACCCCGACGTAACGTTGCTGGTGATGCGAGTCCATGGTGTAGGCTGCAAGTCCGATCGAGTCGTTCGCCGTTTCACGACCTTGGCAATGATGTTGCGTCATGACATATTCGCTAACCATCCGCCGTGCCTCGCGAATGTAAAGTTGTCCCTGCCATCCATCACCATGCTCAAATTCATCTTTGCACATTCCCCAACGTGAGACTTCTTTACGGATGTGGGCTGGGACTCTAGGGTGATTGGCAAGCGTCCAGAGGAATCCTTGCTGGTATAGACGGTGTTTGGCCACGATCTTTTCACGCTGTGCATAGGAGGCGTCGGGGTAGTCATAATTTTGGCCGATGAAGTCAGTGGAAAAACCGTAGTTATTGTTCGCATCAGTTTTTCGATTTGGCATGTGTCCGATGTGCCAAGGAATTCGCCTCTCGCCGGCTTCGAAGTTGCGTAGCAGCAATTCGTACCACTCCGGGACATAGCCTGCGGGTTTGATGAATGGAATTCGATTGTCGGGATGGTCGGTCATGCACATTCGGAAGCAATAGCTTTGAACCCGATGATCACCTTGGCCCTCTTCTCCGGGACCCGTTGGGTCGATGTGCGGAAGCAGGCCGCTGTTTTTTTTACCCGGGACCAGGTAGGGATCCACATCAGGCATTAGTTGGTGGTGTTTTGCCCTCTGGACTTGAACGCCGTTGAGGGTTTCGCTGTAGACGGAATTGGCTTCCCGACCGACGCTGTAACGCACTTGAGCAGCAGCTAATAAATCACCTTCGTAGCTGCAGTCAATGAAGGTTTTCGCGAGGATGCGTTTTCCTGATTCAAGTCGGATTTCTGATATTCTTGGTGGTGCCAGCGTTTTCAAGACACCCTGTTCACTGCGTTCAAGGCGTTCGTTGTAGATGATTTGAATCTCGTTTTCGCGAACCCAATCCAAGTAGATTTGATGAGCCACACTTGGCTCGAATGTCCACATGGTTTCTTCCGTGATGCTGGTTGCTGATTGGCCACCGCTACGGTACTCATCGCTTGCTTGCCACTTCCAAGCACTAGGTTTTGAGTAGTGTTGCCGAACTTTCCGATAGAAATCTTTTGATAGACCACCGATCGCCGCTTTCTTGCCAATATCCGTTTGTCCTAGGCCACCGGTGGTCAGACCGCCGATCCTGCCTGAGGGCTCAATGATCAAAACATGTTTTCCCATCGTTTTTGCCTGAATCGCTGCAACAACACCGGCCGAGGTTCCCCCGTAGATCGCAACGTCACAGTGAAGTGTTTGTGATTTCGCCGATGCTGAAATGAAAGCGATCATCGAAAACATTAAAAAGCAACGCGATGACATCTCTTATGCTCTGGGTGATTGGTCTAAAGTGGAGACGGTTCTCGGATACGCCGGTTGTTCACGGCATTCACGGCGATGAATTACCGCGATTGGTTCGGTATCTTTAGTGAACTCGCTGAGTTGTTGTTTTTTTTCGCGTGGATTCGCTCAAGCGAGTTGCACGCATTGGTTGTTGTTTGTTGGTTCGAAATATCAGGTGTGGTTTGCCATGTTGCGGTTGTTGGTTGATCAGAGGGACAGAATGGATGGAAATAGCAGAGTCGTCAGAGTGAGAGGCTGGTGCTCATGGGGGCAGTTCGCAGTGGTCTTCGCGATGATGATAGTTTTCGCGGTGAGTGGCCGTGTCAGTTTCGCCGCGAATCAGCCGAATTTTTTGGTGGTTTTGGCTGATGATTGCACCTTTCGCGATCTTGGTTGTTACGGTGGGCAGGCTCAAACCCCCAACATTGATCAGTTGGCAACCGAAGGCATGAAAATGGCTAGGTGCTTTCAGACCGCACCGATGTGTTCACCAACTCGGCACAATCTTTACACAGGTCAGTACCCGGTGAAGACGGGTGCTTATCCAAATCACACTCAGACATTTGATCACATCAAAAATGTTAATCATTTTTTTAAGCCGATGGGTTACCGACTCGCTTTATCCGGCAAAGTCCATGTGGGGCCGCGTCCGTTATTTCCCTTCGAATACAGCTCCAAAGGAAATAATCCTGACATGGAAATGGTTGATGAGCTGATGCAGCAATGCAAAGCCGAGGATACTCCATTTTGTTTGTTTGCCTGCAGTAATGAACCTCATTCGCCGTGGAATAAAGGCGATGCGAGCAAGTATCCCACCAGCGAAATTGTCTTGCCGCCGTATCTTCCTGACACCCCGAAGATGCGAGATGGATTCAGTCGTTACCTGGCTGAGATTTCATATTTTGATGATCAGGTTGGTCAGTTGCTTCGTTTAGTTGAGAAGCATGGCCTGACTGAGAATACCGTGGTAATGGTGCTTTCTGAACAAGGTAATTCCATGCCATTCGCCAAGTGGACCTGCTATGACAGTGGTCTGCAATCGGCAATGGTGGTCCGCTGGCCCGGAAGAATACAGCCCGGTTCGATCAGCGATGCGATGGTCGAGTACGTGGACGTTTTGCCAACGTTTCTTGAGATTGCCGGTGGCAAGGATCGTGGGGCAAGTTTGGATGGCAGGAGTTTTCTTCCTGTTTTACTTGGGGATCAGGACAAGCATAAATCGTTTGTTTATGGCGCGATGACCACACGTGGCATCATCAATGGAAATGAATGTTACCCAATTCGATCGGTGCGATCGCAAACTCATAAGCTGATTCTGAATCTGCAGCATGATCAGCCATTCACCAACGCTTGCGTTAAAAGTCCCGAGTTTGTTTCCTTGGTCAACGCTGCCGCGACAGGGAATGCCGCAGCGAAGGCCGCTGTGGATCGCTATCAGAATCGACCTGCGGTCGAATTCTATGATCTGGTTACGGATCCCTTGGAGATGCGGAACTTGGCCTCGGATTCTGGCCAGCAGGCAACAATGGCTCTGTTAAAAAAACAGCTGCAAAGCTGGATGGAATCCCAAGGCGATGAGGGCATTGCCACCGAGTATCGGGCCAATGAGCACAAGCCAAAACGGGGTGGCTCAGGGGGTAGATCAAAGCAGAAACGTAATGGTACGGCTGCCAAAAAACAGGATCCTGCTCAGAGCTCAGAGAACAAATAGTCGGTTAGATGAGCTGATTTGTTCTTTGGTTTTTTTGTTGCTATTGGATCGTATTTGCGATCTCCCCAATGATCGCTTTTCTGCTTGATTGTTGGGTGAAATGCGGTTGCACGATTAATGGTTAGATGTTTGCTGTTGACGATAGGCGCTCGGTGTTATTCCAGAGAACTGCTTGAAAGCGACGCTCAGGTATTCCGCGTGCTCGAAACCCGCGAGTTTTGCGATCTCAGCGATAGACAGATCCGTCTCAATCAGCAGTCGCTTCACTTTTGAAATCTTTTGCCTGATAATTTCTTGATGCGGTGTCCGTCCCAATCTCTTCGTGAATCGGCTCTCAAGCACTCGGCGTGAAAGTGAGGTTTCTCGAAGGATGTCATTGACGTTAATTCCGGACGACGCATATTGTCGAATGAATTGCAATGCTTTTGCGACATCGGCGTCATCGATCGCAAGCGTGTCGGTGGACTGTCGTGTTTTAATTCCACGCGGTTGAATGAGAATAGCATCGCTTCTTATTTTCTCGCCTGACATCATTCGATCCAAAAGGCTGGCGGCTTCAAAGCCGGCTCGCTGGCTGTTGGGAATGACGCTTGACAGCGGTGGGTCGGATAGGTTGCAAAGGATTTCATCATTATCGGCTCCGATCACCGCGACTTGTTCTGGTACGGTGAGGTCGAGTTCCCTGCACGCATCCAGAACCTCGCGTGCCTTGATGTCATAACACCCCATGATGCCGACTGGCTTAGGGAGCGTGACAAGCCACTTGGTTAATCTGTCTTTTTCACGGATTAGGGAGTAATTATCCTCCAGTCTTGATTGCGATTGATGGACGAAGTAGCTGCAGCCTTTCTCGTCGGCAAGTGAAGCAAAGTGTTGCTCCCGCCAAAATGACCAGTTGAAGCCCGGGTCGCCAACAAAGGCAAGGTTGGTGAAACCTCGTTCGTGAAGGTGTTCTGCTGCAAGTTGAGATATCGCTCGATCGTCCGTTTCAACCCATGGAATATTGGGGAGATGCCGAGCGGCGCTGACATCAATCGTCGGTAGACGTTTTCGCGAAATGACCTTCGCCATTTCTTTGGTTTCTATTCTCGCAATAATGCCATCGCCTCTCCAGCCTTTGAACCAGGTTGGTGGACTCGAGATTCTTTGAAGTTCTGGTAGATGAACGGACCATTCTTCGTGACCCCGAATGTACTCAACTGCGCCGGAGAGCAATCCACGTGCGTAAGCATTAGAGGTTTCAATGAGGAGTGCGACTGATCGGCGCGGTTTCATGGGGATTGGATTTGAGGCAGGTTAGGTTAATATCGTTAAGTTCTTTCATGTCTGGATAGATAGGTTAGCGGGAATTACGGCATTTAAGCGTTCCATGCTGGTGAAAAATCTCAAATTTATTGCGCAGGATCTCATGGACTTTACCCCCGTAACCGTCAGAATGTTGGAGAACAACCTCGACGATAACCTCGGTAATCGAAAGGTTCGTCGGTTGGGGTTTGATGAATTGATTGGTAATCACTGTTCCGGCGTTGCTTGATTGGGTTTCCGATGTTCAGTTTGAGGTGTAATGGAGGGAATGTTGTCCCTGCGTGATCGAATGTTTTTTTCGGTGACGATTGCTTGATGCTCAGTTGCTCAAGATCGGAATCGCCTGACTGAAAGGAAGCGAATTCTTCGTTTTGATTGAACCGCCCGTCGGTTGTGTTGACGGGGCCCTGTCACATCCATGAATCGTTCTGGCATCGTGACGAAGAATGCCAAAAACCCTTTTTGACACAAACGTCATGAGGCGAAAAGTCTGATCATCAAGGGGCTTGAATTAGACAAGACACTCTTCAGCAACAACACTTCGATAAGGAAGAATTTTAATGAGCCAAACGATAAATGTTGCCATGGTCGGACTCGGGTTCGGTGCCGAGTTCATTCCCATTTATCAATCTCACGCCAACACGAACGTGGTAGCGGTTTGCCGCCGCAATGAAGTGGAGATGAACAAGGTTGCTGATCAGTTTGGAATCCCGGGTCGCTACGCAAAGTTTGAGCAGGTGCTTGCAGATCCAAATGTTGATTTTGTTCACATCAACAGTCCGATTGCTGATCATGCCTGGATGTCATTGCAAGCTCTTGATGCTGGAAAGCATGTGATGTGTACCGTGCCGATGGCCACGACGATTGAGGAGTGTCAGCAGATTGTGGAAAAGGTGAAAGAGACTGGACTGAAGTACATGATGGCGGAGACGGTGGTGTACAGTCGGGAGTTTTTGTTCATCAAAGAAATGTACGAGAAAGGCGAATTAGGCAAGATTCAGCACCTCGCCGCATCTCACCCGCAGGATATGGATGGTTGGCCTGAGTACTGGGAAAAGATGATTCCCATGCACTACGCAACTCACGTGGTGAGCCCGTGTCTTGGGCTCGTTAAAGGTTTAGCGGAGTACGTCAGTTGTTTTGGCAGCGGTGCGGTTCGCGATGATATTGCAGAGAAATCAGGAAATCCCTTCGCCGTTCAAAGTTGCCACATCAAAGTGAAGGATTCTGATGTGACGGCGCACATTTGGAGATTCCTTTATGATGTCGCGCGTCAGTATCGTGAGAGCTTCGACGTTTATGGAACGAAAAAGAGTTTCGAATGGACGTTGGTGGAAAATGAGCCGCATGTGATTCACACTGCAAAGAAACCAGAGCCAGAAATTCCAGAGAAAGTGGAGGTGCCCGACTTTGCGCATTTACTTCCTGAAGAAATTCGCAAATACACCCTTCCTCAAGAGATTCATGATTCTGAACATCTCTCTTTCATTCAGGGCGGAGGGCATGGTGGCTCGCATCCCCATCTGGTTAACGAATTTGCCAATGCGCTCATCGAGGATCGTGATCCGTGGCCTAACGCTGTGACCAGTGCCAACTGGACATGTGTGGGTATCTGTGCTCATGAGTCAGCAATGAAGGGTGGGCAACGTGTTGATCTGCCGGAATTTACGCTGAGTTAGTTGCTTTGTCGTTTGTGAGAATTAGCGTTGCGGCGAAGTTCGACATGATCGAGTCACTTTGCCTTTGGAGTTTTTGATGCCAAATTCTTTTTAGGTATTGGTTGGGTTAGGCGGGGTTCACCTTCTATCTACCCTGATGTTAATGCCGTCAATGGCATCGCTCTTCGACGATTTGAAACAGAGGAGATGGTTGTGGTTGCTGAAAAATTAACTTCCATGAATTCGGAATTGAAAATGTTTGGAACGACTTGGCCTCCGATGCGAAAGAAAACGTTGTTAAGTGTTCTCGTTTTATTGAGCGCGATTGCACCGAGTGCCGGTTCGGCGGCAGATCCGATTCGCCTTGTCTTTCTGGGTGATGTGGGTCACCATCAACCGGCGCGCCGTGCGGCTGAGTTACTGCCCATTCTTCAAGACCGAGGCGTCGAGGTTCGTTACAGCGATGACGTCAACGCGGTACTTTCCGACGAGGGATTGGAGGGGCTCGATGGCTTAATTGTGTATGCCAATATTGATGCGATTAGTGACTCGCAAGCCAGTTCACTGTTACGTTTCGTGGAGCAGGGTGGGGGCTTCATTCCACTGCACTGTGCTTCTTTTTGTTTTCGCAATCAGCCAGAAATCGTCTCTCTGATTGGCGCGCAATTCCAGCGACATGGTGCTGGTGTTTTTTCCGTGAGTCCCAGCGAAGCTGCCGCGTCGCACCCTTTGATGCAAGGGTATAGCAGCTTTGAGAGTTGGGATGAAACGTATGTGCACACCCTGCATAACGAACGTGATCGAACGGTTCTTGAGTACCGCCAGGAAGGTGAGGATCGAGAGCCTTGGACGTGGATTCGTACGCAAGGCAAAGGCAGAGTTTTTTATACAGCGTGGGGACACGATTCTCGTACTTTTGGGAACGAGGGTTTTCAGAATCTGGTAGAGCGAGGGATTCGCTGGGCATGTGGTCAGGACCCGTCAGTGGTTCCCGAGTTCGTTGGTGTTCAGCCAGAGCCGCTTGCCGATTTGAAGATGACGGCCCTGACTCAAGAGGTTGAGCCGTTTGATTATGTCGATGTGGGACCAAAAATCCCCAATTATGTTGTGGGTGCTCAGTGGGGTAAGCAAGAAGATCCCAGGACCTTGATGCAGAAGCCATTGGATCCATCGGAGTCCATGAAACATTACTCGGTTCCCGAGGGTTTTCACTTGGACCTATTTGTTTCGGAACCTGATCTTGGGGGTAAGCCGATTTGCATGGCTTGGGATGAACGCGGACGTCTGTGGGTTGCGGAGACTTACGATTATCCGAATGAAAGGCAGAAAGAGGGTTCCGGTAGGGATCGAATACGGATTTGCGAAGACAGTGACGGAGATGGAAAAGCGGATAAATTCACGGTCTTTGCGGACAAACTCAGTATTCCCACCAGCATTGTGTTTTCCCATGGTGGGCTGATCATGCACCAAGCCCCCCACACTCTTTTCTACAAAGACACCGATGGTGACGACGTTGCTGATGTGAAGGAGATTCTCTTTACCGGTTGGAGCACCGGTGATACTCATGCCGGACCGAGTCATTTGAATTATGGTCACGACAATTGGTTTTATGGGATGGTTGGTTACGCGGGATTTAATGGGGAGATTGCCGGTGTAGAGCGATCGTTTCGAACTGGTTTTTATCGATTCTTTGTGGAGGAGGTGGACGGCAAGGTTGCTGTGACGGATTTTGAGTTTTTACGAAACACGAATAACAATTCATGGGGCGTTGGCTTAAGCGAGGAGGGTTTGCTGTTTGGTTCTACCGCAAACCGAAACCCCAGTGAATTCATGCCCGTTGCAAATCGTTATTATGAAAAAGTTCGCGGTTGGACCTCTTCGGTTTTGCAAGGTATAGCCGACAATCATGAGTTTGCCCCGATCACTGAAAAGGTCAGGCAGGTCGATCATCATGGCGGGTACACCGCAGCGGCGGGGCACGCTCTCTACACCGCTCGTCGTTACCCAAGTTCGTATTGGAACCGTGCCGCGTTTGTTGCCGGACCAACGGGACATCTTGTTGGAACTTTTGCTCTGACTCGGGACGGTGCGGGGTATCAATCAACAAGTCCAGCCAATCTCATTGCGAGTGATGATGAGTGGTCGGCGCCGATCATGGCGGAGGTTGGGCCAGACGGGAATGTTTGGGTTCTGGATTGGTACAACTACATTGTTCAGCACAATCCAACACCGGTTGGATTCAAGACCGGTCCGGGAAACGCCTACGTGACTGATCTGCGAGACAAGAAGCACGGACGAGTTTACCGAGTTGTTTACGGAAAAGACTCAGTGCCTTTTTCTCTTGCCAATGCTTCATCAAAAGATCTCGTTGAGGCTTTGTCGAACCCGAACATGTTCTGGCGACGTCACGCTCAGAGAATGTTGATAGAGAGAAAGGATTTGTCCGTAACGGATGATCTGATGGAGCTTGTGAAGCAAACTCATGTTGACGAGGTCGGTCTGAGCGTGGGAGCGATCCACGCTCTGCGGACTTTAAGCAGTCTGGATCAATTCAACAGCACCGCTGGGCACGCTATTCTCGAGGAGGCTTTGCGCCACGCTTCATCAGCAGTCGTGCGAACGGCAGTGGAGATTTTGCCGAGAGATGAATATGGGCGAGATCTGTTGGTTGCTTCCAATGCGATTGCTTCAAATGACGCACAGGTTCGCTTGTCGACCTTGTTAGCATTGGCAGAGATGCCGGAGTCAGGCAGTAATGCAGAAATCGCTTTGGATAGTTTGCAAAACCCCAAGCATCATGCTGATCGATGGATGTTGGATGCTGCAACCAGTGCAGCTGCTAACAGTAGCGGTTCGTTTCTTGTCATTGCCTGTCGGCAACCCAACGCTACTGATCAGCTGAATCAGGCTGTTGCCATCGTTTCCGAGCACATGGCTCGTTCTCAGGATGTAGATGCTTTGGCACGTGTGCTTTCGGAGCTTGTTGATTCTGCAGTTTCGATTCGTTCTGCAATCATTGCTGGATGGACCAAGGGTTGGCCGAGTGACAGTCCGGCCAATCTTACCAAGAAGGCAGACGCTGAATTGCTTGCGATTTTTGACAAGCTTGATGCCAGCGGAAAAGGACAGTTGATTCGTCTGGCTGCTTCTTTGGGGAGTGAGGGGCTAGCTGAAAATGCAAAGATGATCGCCGAGCACCTGATGGAGATTGCCTCGGATGAGGAGGCAGGTGGGCCAGAGCGAGTTGGAGCCGCTAGGGAGTTAATTGGCCTGATGTCAGGTGACATCGCTGTCGTTGTTGAACTGCTCGAAAGCATCACTGGTCGCACTGATCCAACGACAGCTGATGGCTTGGTCAATGCGTTACAACGAAGTCGCGCTGTCGATGTGGGTGACGTGATTGTGGAGTTTTTACCAACCATGACACCGAGTACTCGGGCGACCGCAATTCGCGTCATGCTTTCTCGTCCTGAGAGCACACAATCGTTGTTGGCAGCGATGGGCAAAGGCCTGATGGATCGTTCTGACCTCGCACTTGATCAACAGCAGGCGTTGTTGGCACATCCCCGCAAAGAAATACGCGAGCAGTCAACGAAAGTTTTTGCGAGGTCGGGTGGGGTGCCTAGCCCTGATCGAGTGGCGGTTCTCGATGCCCTGATGAAGGTGACGATGCAGAACGGTGATCTAAAGCGTGGTAAGCAGATCTATACCAAGAACTGTGCAAACTGCCATAAGCATCGGGGTGAGGGTAATCAAGTGGGGCCCGATCTTACGGGAATGGCGGTTCACCCCAAGGCCGAGTTGCTGACACATATCCTTGATCCAAGCCGAAGTGTGGAGGGTAACTATCGAAGTTACTCCGTGCTGACGACCGATGGCATTGTCATGAATGGATTATTGGCATCTGAAACTCAGACCGCGATTGAGTTATACGATGCACAGGGTAAGAAACAGGTTGTGCTTCGAGAGGACATCGAGCAATTGGTCGCATCGAAGAAATCGGTGATGCCGGAGGGCTTTGAAAAGCAGATCAATGAGCAGGGGTTATCCGATTTGCTTGAGTTTTTGACCGACAAAGGGGCTTACCTGCCATTGCCGCTTGGCAAAGCCGCCACGGCCGTGAGCACCAAGGGACTCTTTCATGGTGGAGATAACGGGCCTGACCGGATTGTCTTCCCGAATTGGTCACCCAAAATGGTTGGAGAGGTTCCCTTCCAGTTAGTCGATCCACAGGGAAAGAGCGTTCCGAATATCGTGCTGCTTAATGGACCCAATGGCACTCTGCCCCCATCGATGCCAAAGTCAGTCAGTGTGCCTTGCAACTCACCAATTAAGGCGATTCACATGCTCGGTGGGATTAGTGGATGGGGCTTCCCCGCCCATGGTGATAAGTCGGTGTCGATGACGATTCGGCTGCATTTGAAGGATGGCTCAATCGAGGACCATCCATTGTTGAATGCTGTTCATTTTGCTGATTACATTCGACGGGTGGATGTTCCTGGATCTGAATTTGCAATGAGTTCCGGCGGTCAGCAGATTCGTTATCTTCAGGTGAGGCCAACGACGCATCAAGTTGTGGAGTCAATCGAGTTGGTAAAGGGAGACGACCCCACCGCACCCATCGTGATTGCAATCACGGTAGAGCCGGTTTCTGTCTCCTCGGGGCATTAGGTCAATCGCCGAATGGATTGTATTTTGGGGATGAACCGCCCGTTTGATTTCCAAAATCGCATCCAGACGTCTCTCGTTTTCGAGCCGTCTCGGCTCGAAGCTTGCGACTGCTTTGGGATTGTTATGGACGCATTAAATTGAGCTGCCGAGAAGGGTGAGTGAGAGGAATCGCGTTGTTAGGGATTCTGTTTACGTCAAGGAATGTGATTTCAATTTTGGCGATGAACGTTTTGATCTACCACGAATAATCGGATAGAACCTATTCTGCTGCTCGAATACGTATCAGAGGATTAGTTTGCCAACGCAAGAAAATGACACCGGTCCAACGCCATCGTGTTCTGGTCAGCAATCCGGGGCAACGCCTCAGTTCTATGATGTTTCGCGTACGTATCAATGGAACCTCGAGCATTCGCCAAGGGAGGCAGCCGGCGAACCCAGGGGGCGAAATCAAACCGCATCTACAAATGCTCAAACAGGATCCCTTGGGTTGGTGCCATCACCTGATGGGGCCGAACAACAGTTGGGTCACGATAGAGGCTTCACCGGTGAATCGAACCCATCTGCGCCGATGACCCGATCAGGCATCGCTGGTGCTAAATGGAACTTTTTTGGACACGTTGTGGATTCACCGTTAGGTGTTGCTGCCGGACCGCTTCTGAACGGTGATTGGTGCGAACACTATGCTGACCTTGGGTTTGACGTTTTAACGTACAAGACAGTGCGGAGCGTAGCCCGCAGGTGTTATTCAATGCCGAATCTGCAACCGGTCGAGTCTCATGTGATGACCGGTTTCGAATCAGAGGTGCGTACGTGTTCGAAGATGAGCGGGTCTTGGGCGGTTTCGTTCGGAATGCCATCAAGCGATCCACTTGTATGGCGAAAAGATGTGGAGCGTACACGTCATCGCTTAAGTCGTCGAAAGGTACTTTCTGTGTCGGTCGTGGGGACGCAGCGTGAGGGCTGGAGTCTTGATCAGTTGGCCGAGGATTATGCAAAGTGTGCTTGCTGGGCAATTGAAAGTGGTGCCGACATGATTGAGGCGAACTTTTCTTGTCCTAATGTCTCGACTTGCGACGGTCAGCTCTACCAGTCCGCAGAGGAATCAACGTTAGTGGCACAATGCATAAGAGATGCCATTGGTGATGCGCCGTTGGTGATCAAGATTGGCTTCATTGAAGAGATGTCTTCCGTGCAAAAACTGGTTTCAGCCCTTGATGGTACCATTGATGGATTTTCGATGACGAACAGTCTTGCGGCGCGAGTTCGAGATGATCGTGGTAACCTTCTGTTTGATGCGGAACCCCGCGGGATATGCGGTAGAGGTATTCGTGAGCAATCGATTCTGCAAGTTGCCCGTTTTCGAAAAGTGATTGAGCAAGCTGACAGTCAATTGAAAATTATTGGGGTTGGTGGGGTCAGCAGTGGGCGGCATGTTGATTCCTATTTGAAAGCTGGAGCAGATGCTTGTCATTTGGCAACTTCCGCAATGCTTGAACCGTCTATCGCGATGCGAATCAGATCTGAATTGATCAATGAATCAAACTCGAATGGAGGTTCTCTCGTCGATCATTGTTGAGCCGATCGGGCGATGCAAAGAGGGTTGGGAGTCGGTCACGCAGTCGAGCTGAGCGGGCACGCTTGCGGAGCATGGGAAGTTTCTTAACTTCCAGCCAAGTCAGAATCCGCGGTTGCAATGAATCCGCGGTTGCAATGGATCCGCGGTTGCAATGGAGAGGATCAATGCGATCTGCGGTTGCAATGGAGAGGATCAATGCGATCTGCGGGAGGTGATGGAATTGAATTGTTTTTCTAATTCATCGATTGCTTCCGAGCCGCAATTTCCATCATGCAAAACGACCCGATAACGCATTTCAAGCGGTTTTTCTTGTGAGAGTGTGATGCGGTGTCGACCCGGGTACTTTGCGTTTTGCATGCTTCGCTTGACGCGAACAATCCAATCCGATTTGTTCTCGGAAACGCCCGGGTTCTCTTGATGATTGATAATGGTCACCCCAGAATCATGTCGCGAGATATCCATCCATGTACCGGCGGTTATTGCCTTGGTGATCGGCGTGATTTTTGTGTGGTCGGACGTGAAGGTTTCTGAGCCATCGAGTGCAATTCGGGCAGAGAAACCACCATATCCTTTTTCGTTTTCACTTCCGCCAATTTGTATTTCATCTTGTAAGGCTAGAAGTGAAATGGAGAAGTCGATAGCTCGAACGCCATTGATTAGCGATCCGATGTGGATTTGATTCCTTTCACTGACAATTTGCAGTCGTGATGATTTGTTGTTTGAGAGGTTCGCAGTTTCTGGGCTGGTTTTGACATTGGGATCGTCTTGTCCATGGTGCTTGGTTTCCCAGATCACATGATTCGATATCGTGATGCCGTCGCCATCATGAAAGGTTCGATTTGACTTGAGTTTCCATGTGAAATTATTGCAGGCCCATGCATCACCCAATTTTTGAGTTCCCATCCACGCTTGATGCCAAGCCCAGAAAATACCTCGGTGATGCCGATGATCGACAGGAAAATCTTCAGTGACAAGTTTGCCTGATGGGGTTACCACTGGATGTAGGTAATTTGCCCGCCCCCACTGGCCGTTGAGTGATTGAGTCAATCCCTGATAGCGGACAACGAGCGTGTCGTTATCAAAAATGGAGACACCCTCTTTGTCGGCATCGAATCTTAACTCTTCTGATTTGGCTGCCGATGAATGGTAAGAAACCAGCAGCCATAATAGGGCAGTGGTGGTTGCAAAATTGATTGGGCTGAACACCAGAGAACCCTGTGAAGTCGAGGGTAGTGCAAGACAAACCGCTCCCCATTGATATCGAGAGGTACGTCTTTTGATGAATCGAGTACGGAAAATCTGCTCAGAATTAACTTTGTCGGATTAATCGAGTGTGCAGCACGCAACAGCGGCCCTTAGGTGGGATTTTACAAGCGAGGGCTGCGATGAAGGGGTTTAAGCGGCTGACACCTTCATGAACGGTTGGTTAGCAACCGATCGCCAAGACGACGATGGTTGCGATGGCCAGCCGTCTTCTTGGAATTATCATCAGTAGGATGACCTGATAGGTAGTTAGGCCTAGGTGGCATCAGGATCGAATTACTTCTCATCACTTTTGCTGACAACCTTGTCAATCAAACCATAATCGCAAGCTTCTGCTGCGGACATGAAACGATCCCGGTCGGTGTCTTTCTCAATCTTCTCAAGTGAATGCCCCGTGTGTTCGAGCATTAATTCGTTCATTCGCTGTTTAATGCGTCGCAATTCCTCAACGTGAATTTCAACCTCGCGAGCAGTACCTTGCATTCCCGCGAGTGGTTGGTGGATCATGATTCGAGCATTGGGCAGCGCGAAGCGTTTTCCTTTTGCGCCAGCGGTGAGCAACGCAGCCCCCATCGAAGCGGCCTGACCAATGCAATAGGTGGCGACATCGCAGGAAACGAATTGCATGGTGTCATAGATGGCCATGCCCGCGGTGATGCTTCCTCCGGGACTGTTGATGTAGAGATGGATGTCAGCTTTGGGATCGTCTGACTGCAGGAATAGCATTTGGGCAACCAAAGCATTTGCGATGTGGTCATCCACTTGTTGACCGAGGAAAATAATCCGGTCTTTCAGCAGGCGACTGTAGATGTCGTAGACTCGCTCTTCGCGGCCACTTTTTTCGACAACGTAGGGGATCAAAGGCATTGCTAGTGATTCTCGATGGTGGTGGTTGTTGCAGATGGAAAGCAGAGATTGTCAATGATCACGTTGATCATTCGTCATCGCTGTCCTCAGGTGGCTTGGAGAGAATTTCATCCACCAAACCGTATTCTTTTGCTTCCTCTGCGTTGAGGAAGAAGTCGCGATCGGTGTCTTCGGAAATCTGCTCGACGGATTTTCCAGTGTGCCTGCTGATGATCTGGTTGAGAACATCTCGGTAGCGGAACATCTCGGCAGCCTGAATTTCGATGTCACTCACCTGTCCACCAACGCCTCCCATGGGCTGGTGCATCATGACTCGACTGTGTGGCAGGCAGGTTCGTTTGCCCTTTGAGCCTCCGACCAATAGAACAGCGGCTCCGCTGCAGGCTTCACCCACGCAATACGTTGCGACCGGGCACGACAAGATTTGCATGGTGTCGTAGATGGCCAAGGTCGCCGTGACGCTTCCGCCGGGTGAGTTTATGTAGAAATGGATGTCTTTGCGACGGTTCTCGCTTTGAAGGTAGAGAAGCTTCATCACGACGTCGTTGGCGTTGGCGTAATGGATTTCACCTTGCAGGAAAACAATCCGGTTTTCCAAAAGCAAGTCACCAAGCGTCAACTGTCGCTGCCGCTGATAGGATTGATAGGCTTGGCTACCAAGGATCTCGTTGGCCGCAAGGTCGCGAGGCATAGGAAAATTCATTCGGGGTCTTTCGATCGGTTCGGGTTCATTAGAGACCGGCGGATCAACTTGATCCTCGACTTCGGGTCTAACCAACCGGTCTGCCCAATAGCGGAGGCTGAAGTCGATTTTTCATCCACCGGACTGTCTCAGGGTGTAGTGTTCGCAATTACCCAAACTATGACAAGGCCGGTAAGTCATTCCATGTTTACGGAGACCACCTGTCTTTCCTAGTTTATTAAGTGCGGTCTGGCGGGTGTCTCGGGGCGGTTTACCGTCTCGGAACCACCATCGGTCACGCACTCTGGAAACGGAAAATTTCTGACTTTTCTTTTCCAGCTGAGTGCAATCGCCCCACCAAAGTGCCAGAGGGGCGTTTCTCATCGAGAGACGGCACTCTTTGACGCTTTACCTGTTCGAAGCTCGGTGGCCTGTGGTAACAGGTTTACGTCCTGTCAAGTTTGCCCCTTGTACCGCGCGCTCGGCTGGATTTCCAATCACAACCTCTTTGGCTGAGCCATGGATATTCTTGCCCCACTGGAGGGTTGATCTGCATCTGCGGCAGAAAAATTCGGATTCGTTAGAGACTTGGCCACAATCCAGGTTCCCCATTGAAACTGCCTGCTGGCTGGCATGGATCCAGTCCGTTGGCGAGTTCGTGATCAACACCGCCTGTTGAGCCTGTACTGGCGTTGGAGATTGCCGTTTTGGTTTGAAATGTTGCTTGTCAGAACTGTTCTACGTGGGTCAGCCCGTGGCGAAAATTTTTCGTCGTACAACCAATAGTTTTGACTGAATCTTTCGATCATTTGCCATGCTTTGTGCTGCCTGATTCAGCGCTTGGTCGAACGCTTGCTTGCTGATGAACAATGCGATCGGGTGCTCCAAATCTGATTCTGTGGCGAGACGCTCCAAGAGAGCTTGTCGGCTTGACCTGATTCGATGAGCCTTGCAGAGTTCCAGAAAGAGGGCCTCGGTTGAGTCAATCGGGGAAGGTTGCTGACGCAGATATCGAAGGATCGCCCAGCTAGCGATCACAAGAGCACCGGCGATCAGAATCAACAACGGGTTGTCGATGATTGATTCATCCATCCGTTCGATGAGGGGATTCACCAATTTTGATAAGGTCGAATCACCAAGAATCGAGCTTGGAAATAAGTCCAACGTATCTTCGATTGCCATCAATGGTCGATCCTTTGCTGTTCGGATTCGCTCGAGAATCTCGGAGGGATGAGGAAGGATCCGAGTGATTTCCCATTCTGACGTTTCAACAAGTTGGATTGAATTTCAACAAGGATTGATCCCTCGGCGGTCTTTTCCGCGTCTTCCAGAATCTCAAGGGTTTTCGGCATGGTGTCGGATCCAATCACTGCTGCGACAAGAGATTTCGCTTGATCATTGTCGTTTCTGAGGATGTCGGCGAGCTCCACATGGAAGTGAGTCGCCAATCCAGCGGCACCGGTCATTGCGATCGCGTCGAGTCGATTACTGAGCACAGGGTGACGTAGAGCACCACGAAGAACAGCTTCAATGTTAGTGTCGATGCGTCTCACCATCTGGCCCAGCTGATTCTGTTCGTGCGGTGGACGTTGCTGGAAATTTGCCAAGAGTGCATCGCAGTGCAGGCTCCCCAGTACGCGTTGGACCCCGGTAGCAATCGATGAGTGATCGGAACGGCGTTGCTTGATCAACCGTTCTAGTGTTTTGGTCGACAGAGATTCTGCTTTGTCGGTCCATTGTTCAGAAGGAACGGAGCAAGCAGTTCGAGCCAGTTGGTCTGGTGTTGGAAGTTGGCAACGCTTGAATCCCCAGCCGGCCACGTCTCGACTTTGAGGGGAATCGCTTTCGGCCAGTTCACAGAGCAGGTCTAGGACTTCCCCTTTTTGCGAATTGCAAGTCAGGTGGATGATCGCAAACGCTTTTCTGTGTTTCGATGGGATCGCGAGCAAGGTGTCTGCTTTTTCAAGGCAGCACTTTGGCAAATCCAGTTTCTCAAGATTCAAAGCAACACCACGCGTCGGCGCGTGACCGATAATTCGCAGTAATTGATTCCGAAACGCAATGTCTTCTCGGTTTGAAATCAGCTTTAAGACTGTTTGCGGCAGGTCTTCGATGCGAAGGAAGCTGGCTAGCGCCTCGATAGCTATTGGGTGATCGGACTTTCCGATCATCTCAAGAATGAGCTTTGCTTCGACTGTTTGATGCCTGATTATCCTTGCCAGTTCTGCGTCTTCATTGCTTACCGATACCAGGTAGAGTTCAATGAGTTGCAGGTTTTGGTGCTTAGGATAGCGCTGAATCGATTCCAGAAGTTTTGCGGCAACTGGATTCAGTTTTCGATGAAATTTATCCTCAAAGGCAACTTGATCACGATGTTTCGTTACTAACGTTCGAAGTGTCTCAATGACCGCTTCACAGTGAGGATGTGGTGTTCTTTCGGCGAACTCTATCAGCGTCGGAATCAAGCTGACCAGATTAAGATCGTGGGAAGCCTTGACTGCTTGGCGCCAATTCTTAGATGGTCTCGAGAGAATTGCTCGAAGAACGGATTCGATCCGTTTGGTATCGACCTTGATGTCGTCAATCTGAGATTTGGTGAGTTTGTCCCAGATTTCTAGCAGATTTTCAGATGCCCGTTGATCGGATCGGCGGCTTAGGCAATGGATCGCGACGTCACGTTCCTTCTCGTTTTCTGACTTCGCCAGAGTCAGCAGCAAGTTACTGGCCTGCGGATTTTCCGACTCAGCGAGGACTTCGAGGGTTCGTTCAATACCTAACATTCGACAAACTGGGGTTCTAGTTCTCGAAAGATTTGTCTGCAAATCCGATTTAAAGCGGAGCCTAGCCACCTGCGAAGTGAGTGTTGATAGGGTGGCAGCTTGAAGTCGAAAGTTAGGTCACCGTTGAGGGTCAGTTAGTTTTCGTTGAATTTTCGGGTCCAGATTCTTTCGATCGGTGTCGGTATGATGCCCCTAGTCGATTCAATCGGTAGGACAGGCAGTTTCCTTACTGCTTCATCTGGCTTGTGCTCCTATCGATTGTGTCCCTGAGTTGCTTTGACACGGGGCTTGCGTCGGTGCAATTCTGATTTTCAATTCGCATCTGGGCGTTTTTGCGTGCGATTTGGCTCTTTAGATTGGGCCAGAGAGTTTTACAAAGTCCGGGGGGGAATTCTTGTTAGACGCTCGCTATACTTTTAAGCCCACGGTCTCCGGGCTGTTTGGTCTTGCGGGTCACTTCGATGGCGTGATGCGTCTCCGTCGGGGTTCTCGATCAGGATCAACGTGTTAATTTTCACTTGTGTTTAGTGATCAATGCCTGGCACTGGAGTGTGTTTTTTCAGTCAAGCTTTCGACGGTCGATCCGTGAAGTGTATTGAACGATGACTCGGAAGCTGATTCACGTTGAACTTACCGGTGGTTTGCGGGACTTTTGATGGGCTTTGAGTCCATTGACGCGCATCATTGCTCGATGGGCGGTTAGCTAGGGAAACGAGTTGGAAGGACTTTGTTGATGCAGAAGGGTGATGAAATATTAACGGGCAGTTTCCTTGAGATTCGAGCGAAGTTGCTCGAAGTGGCGGCCACATTGGATCGCGTCGATCGTGCATTGGATCAAGGGGAAACTCTTGAGGGGGATGCAGCTGCATGCCGAGCAAAGCTTGATGATTCCATTCGGATTTTGTTGACATCAGATCCTGATCGTGCAGAGCGTTTACAGCGTCTTTTCTCACGTGAATTTTCAGATGCGTGGCGTCAGGAATTTGAGATTTGATTCAGGTAGGTGCATGACGGTTCGCTGGGAACCATCGATTGGGTCCCATTGATATTGGTTTTTTGACGTCTTATTTTTATTTTGGTTGGCGGAATTAATGGACTACATTGACCCACACATCCATATGGTTTCTCGAACCACGGATGATTACGCGACCCTCGCTCGAATGGGGTGCGTTGCGATGAGTGAGCCAGCTTTCTGGGCTGGGTTTGATCGAGGAAGTGTTGATGGCTTTCGCGATTATTTTCATCAGTTGACGGATGTGGAACCAAAACGAGCTGCCCAATATGGGATACAGCATTTCACTTGGCTGTGCATCAATGCGAAAGAAGCTGAGAATGTCTCTCTATCACGCGATGTGATCGCAATGATTCCCGAGTTCATTGATCGTCCTAATGTGCTCGGAATTGGTGAAATTGGATTAAACAAGAACACCAAGAATGAAGCGACCATTTTTCTGGAGCATCTTGAACTTGCGTTGCGATATGAGCAGCAGATTTTGATACACACTCCACATCTCGAGGATAAGTATCAAGGAACAAGGATGATTCTGGACATGCTTTGCGATGATCAAAGAATAGATCGCACACGCGTCTTAGTGGATCATGTTGAAGAGCACACCATCGCGGAGGTGCTCGATCGAGGTTTCTGGGCCGGGATGACACTTTATCCGGTGACGAAGTGCACACCTGAGCGGGCTGTCGATATGATTGAGCAGGTCGGTGGAGAACGTTTGCTGGTTAATTCCGCTGGTGACTGGGGGCCAAGTAAGCCAACCGCCGTACCTGATTTGATTTTTGAAATGCGACGTAGGGGTCATTCTGAATCGTTGATTCAGAAAGTTGTTTATGACAATCCCATCGCGTTCTTTTCTCAAAGTAAGAATTTCTGTTTTCAGCCCCGAGCTTGATGATGCTTTCGCTACTCTCTTCTTGATGGACAGGGATATCGATTGTTTTCAGCGTGACCCCAGGCATCTGAAGACATCCAGTTTTGTGAAGGCACTTGCGCGACGGTGCGTCCCGATCGGTGCCAACGATGAGAGCAACGAAGTGTGGAGTTGGTGGCAATGATTGTTCTGTGAAAGCGGTGAGGTTGGTTTCTTTTTTTGTTGAGTATTTTTGTACATCGCATCAATCCATGTTTTGATTGATTTAATGGGGAAAAGGGCACGGCATCCAGTAAGACAACGATGAACCTTGAAGTTGTGAAATTGGTGCCATTGAGAAAATGTCACGGGATTGAGTTTTGAGATTGATTTTTTAGTCCAGAATAAAGGTACAAAAAGGTGTCTAGTATTAACCGGTTCATACTTTGCTTTCTTGTTCTTTATGCTTTCATCAGCACGTCAACGTCCTCGCTGATTGCGCAGAACGTGGTGAATAATCATGAGCGATTGAAGGCGGTAGGAAGAGTCGCTTTCACCGAGGGGCCTGCATGGCATCCAACCGAGGGTGTTTTTTTTAGCGATATTCAGAACAACCGCATCATGAGAGTGGATCCGTCCGGTGAATTGGAGGTTTACCGAACTCCCTCTGGCAAAGCCAACGGTCTATTGTTTGATCAGCGGGGAAGGTTAGTCGCTTGCGAGGGTGGGAATCGTCGAATTACTCGAACCGAATCTGACGGAACGATTGTTGTTTTGGCTGATCAGTTTGAAGGAAAAGCATTCAATTCACCCAATGACATTACGATGGATTCACAGGGGAACCTTTTCTTTACCGACCCCAGGTATGGCAGTCGTGATGGGTTGGAACAGTTTGACGAGGCCGGTCAAGCGGTTGAGGGCGTTTATCGGATTTCTGTTTCTGGCGAACTGACTCGCGTACTGGGGCAAGAGATCTCACGCCCCAATGGAATAGCGGTATCAAAGGATGATCGATTTCTTTTTGTTGCAGTCAACGCAAACGATGACCAGGGAAGCGATCGCGCTCTCTATCGTTTTAGCTTGAACGCAGTCGGAGGAGTTCAAGTGGAAACGAAAAAGAAGTTGTACGACTGGGGCATGGATCGGGGACCTGATGGGATCGCATTGGATCTTGAGGGGCGAGTCTACGCCACCGCTGGTCTCAATTATGCTGCTCCGCCGCACGAGACTGCAAACAAGCATCTTGCTGGAGTCTATGTGATTTCACCCCAAGGTGGGCTTCTTGATCAAATCTCAGTACCCATGGATATGGTAACCAACTGTGCATTTGGTGGTGCCGATCGTCGAACGTTGTACATCACTGCGGGCCATACGCTTTGGTCGGTAAGGGTTCCATCGGCGGGATTTACACCGTGGCCTCGTTGAAGTCTTACTTCTGCCAAATTCAGAGCGTGGTTCGACCGGTCGCTGGTTTGGCTGCGTGTTTATGATTCTCGCCAAATGAGGTGACCAGAGCAGTATCCTGAGTTCAGTTCAGGTCACTCATCGCCGGCGTTTCGATTGTTCAGGCCGGGCTCGTCAGCGGGTTGCCTTCACCTTGACGAGCCCCTCTCATTTCGTGCGGTTTCTCACCACTTGCCAATCGCCTAGGCATCGTATTGCGAAACGTACACCGCTTTGACTTGGGTGTAATCGGTGAAGGTTTCTTCGCAATTGACACCCGCTCCCGGGCCACCTGAAATACCTTGACCGCCGTAGGGAAGACCATAAGCGATCTGATTATGGCAATTTACCTGACAGGTTCCATCCCTGAAGCGTTTGGAGATCGCAACACCTTGTTCGATGTCTTGGGTCCATACGCTTGCGCCAAGTCCATAAGGCGATTGATTCGCCAAGGTGAGCGCCTGCTCTGCGTCATTGACTGGGCAAATCGTTGCGAACGCATGGAACACTTCGGATGGATTGCAATCAATTTCTGGTTCCGTCTTGAAAAGGGCAGGTTTGAGGTAGTAGCCAGAACGTCCTTCGACCTCTGCGACACCTCCGGACAAAAGTGGGCTGCCACCACGCAGGGAGGTTTGTTGCTGAGCACTTAAGATTCGATCCTGTTGGGTCGAATTGATGACGGCGCCCAATTGAGTTCCCTGATCAGCTTGGTAGCCGATTTTGAGTGTTTGAAAGAAGTCCCTTTGTGCATCAATAAAATCATCCGCAATTTTCCGATCAACAAAAACACGGTGAATCGTACAACAAGTTTGACCAAAATGTTGATTGGTATACCGACCAATTTTTCGCGCAACCGCAATGGGGTCCGCGTCTGCCAAGACAATGGCTGAGCCATTGCCTCCCATTTCGCGTTTCATTCTTGTGCCGTGTCGATCACAGGTGCGAAGGATATGCTGCCCAATCCCCGGCGAGCCGGTGAAGGAGATAAATCGCACCCCGGGATGCTCGGCGATAAACTGTCCTGTCAACTCGCCTCTTCCTGGCAACACGTTGATCACACCGGGTGGGAATCCAGCTTCCTCAGCCAGTTTTCCCATGTAGAGTGCGGAAAGCGGGGTATCCTCGGCTGGTTTGATCAGGACACAGTTCCCCGCGAGCAAGGCGGGGAAGATAAACCAAGACGTCAAGACAATCGGATAATTCCAGGGAATGATGCCCGCGACGACGCCCCAAGGTTCTCGGTAGCTAAACCCATGCACCCCCGGCCCCACCTCTAGTGAGTCACCGTCGCCCATGGGTATGCGTCTTGCAACTTCGCTGAAGTATTCGGCGCAAGCCCGGATCTGCCCGAAATCACCCTCAGCGAGTTCAGAGACCTTACCACCGTCAAAGATTTCGCAAGCGAGCAGAATGTCTCGGTCCCGTTCGCATAGTTCAACGAACTTCATCACGGTTGCAATTTTCTCTTCGACAGGTTGATTTCTCCATCCTGTTCCATCAGCATTTAAATAGGCATTTTGTGCACCTCGGACTGCTGCATCCACTTCGGCCGCCCCCATCTCGCAAACAGTCGCCAAGGTCTGATGACTACCGGGGTCGATTGTCTCAAAGGTCGCGTTCATGGTTCCAGCGACCGTCTGGCCATTGATCAATCCACCAAGTGGGGATCCGCCGTTGTTGCAGAATTCGGCGAACTTTTGTGGTCTTTCAAATTGCGAGGCGGTGAGTGATTGGATTTCAGAATTAGCAATCGACATGATGAACCAGCTTGTGTTGTAGAAGAAAGACGGTGAGCAATACAAATTTAAGTGATAATCGAAGGACAACCAGATGCTTTGAAGTGTCCGACGACCGCACCCGTCGACAACCGTATTTTATCCAATTCCGTTGGCTTCGGGGGTACCGAGTCGTTCACCATGATTTGGGGCAGGATTAAGGATTTCTTAGGGCTGCGTAAATTCAAATGTTTCCCGGGAATTTCAGAAATTTGGCACTCCTGGTTCTCGAGATTTTATCACGACGTGGTTGGGAATCGCCCCTTCTCAACTGAAAGGATTCGTCCTTAGAGCCTCGGTTTTCTGACAAGTTTATGGACAAACTCCTTTGAGCTGCCCAGCCAGTGGGTACAATTTTTCTGCAGACCTGCTGTGGCATCGAACCACTAACGTGCAGTCGATCAAGTTTTTTTGCATGATTCGCTGAGGAACACAAATTCGACTTGGAAAGTGCTTCAGGGGTAAATAAAGGATGGTTCCGGGTCGGAATCAGGGACGAAGAGGATCTAGCAATACCTGACGATATGAAGCCGTCACCGCATCGATGCGATCTCCCGTTGTTAGGGATCTCCATGACCAAGGTCGATTTAACGATCTTGGTCGTTAACCAGTGCATGCGACAGCCATCAAACGCTTTTTTGGGTAACAGACGGGTGCTCAGTCGCTGGTTGCATTGTTTTTCGCTGCTTTGTCGCTGTTTGCTGATGATCAATTTTCGGCTACCAAGTTGGAGCGGCCTCGTCCGAATCCAAGCTCAATGGTGGCCAAATCGCCAGTTTTTTGATCACTTGGGTTGTCTTTGGCAATTAGCATGTTTTGGACCGCGAGTTCAGCGACCATTCACACGTGAGTCGAGCTGTAGGGGCGGTTCCGTCAGAGAGCAGTTTGTCAAGGAATCGAGAGTATTTTTGGTCCTAAGATCAATGGGTCGATCAGTACAGCGTTTCAGTTCCTTGTGTTCTCTCAAGCGATTGGCGGGCTGTCTTGAGGTGGTTTCGATCGGTCGCCTGAACGTTGGGGAGTTCTGGTCAGCGGTTTCCGGTTTGTGGCTGGATCCAGAGTCGCATTTGCTTAGCACCCTGAAGTTGAAATCAGTCAGGGAAAATGTTTTGTTGGTTTCTGATCCGTGTGATGGAGCTTTGATAGGCACTCCTTTGACGCTGGGAGTGACTGCATGAGTTGCCCCAATGAAAACTCCCCACAAGAGTACACGCAGTCATCGGAAGCGGATGGTCCTTCGGAAGAAAATGAAAGCGACGGTTTCATTGCCAAGCTTCGGAATCGGTCGACGGGCCAGCAAATTGAAGAGCTTGAGCTGTTGATTTGCTCAACACTTGCCAATGTTCTGCGCATTGATCCAAAGCGTATTGGTTTAGATCAGTCACTAATCAGTCTTGGGCTCGATTCGCTAATTGGGATGAATCTAAGAGCCAAGTTGGAATCGGAGCTTGGCGTTGAGATTCCGCTCGTTGGTTTTGGCACCGAGCCAACGGTTCGAGGACTAGCAAAAGTTGCCGCTGAGTCGTTTTCAGGTACCGTTGAAACAGAAAGCTGCGAAGCTGAGGATCGCTTGCCTCTTCAATCTGAGCGGCGGAAGATAGTCCGAGCTAGAGGCAAGCGACGAAGGCCTGGCGTTGTCGCATTGGGTGGGGCTCATGGCAAGCTCTCGCCTTTGTTTTGTCTTCACCCGGTGGGCGGTGATTTGCGCTGCTACGATAAGTTGGCTCGACATCTCACACAACATCCTGTTTATGGTTTGCGTTCACATGGGCTTGAAGCGGGCTCCCTGGCGCATGGTTCGATGGAGCAGCTGGTTGAGGATTATGCAGCTGAAGTTCATCAGGTGGTCAATGATGGTCCGCTTTGTCTATTGGGATGGTCAACTGGCGGTGTCTTTGCACATGAACTTGCCTTGAGGCTTCGAGACGATGGAAACGAAGTTCAAGCATTAATCATGATTGACACACCACTGCCGTCAGTTTTTCAGCAAGTTGACCTAGCCGACAATGCAAAGTTTCTGTCGGATTTGGTAACGTTTACGAATTACTTTGCTGGCACGACGATGCAAGTGGAGGCGGATTTGCTGGGCGGATTAACCGATGCGGAGGCTATCGAGGCAGTGCTTGATTTAGGGATTCGAAACGGTGTTCTGCCATCACACGCCACTCGCGACTTCCTTCATCGTCTGATCACCGTCTGCAAGCAGCACGTGAGACTTCTGCAGTGTCACCATCCTTCTTCCACCTCGTCACCGGTGATGATGATTCGTCCGGAGGATACTTCGGTTTTAGCCCAAGCCGCTGGTCAGGACTTGGCGGATGATCTCGGTTGGGGAGAGTTCGCCCCTCTGTCATTACACCGGATTTCGGGCCACCATTTTACGATGATGCTTGCCGAAAACGCGTCACAGTTGGCCGATACCATCGAATCGCTGATTCGATTCAAGTTAGATGAAAATTAAACGGCAGTGACCACCTCGAGCAGCTTGCGTGTGGATCAGCTTCGCACCACATCGCTTTTTGAGTCCTGTTGGCAGTGAGATTCCGACGAATTATCTCAAACTACGACACGATCAGGGGCTTGTGAGTGTCTCGCTTTCAGCCCCGATTTGTATTTGAACGGTTCTTTGCCCATTGATGACTATCTTGTTTCCGGAAACCTTTTAATTGGAGAGTTCCGTCTGGGTAGAGATCAAGAATTGAGTAACCGTTTTCGGCCACTCCGTTTCCTTCGACCATCGCGACGCAAGTGCAGTAGGGAATCCCCGAGACCCACTTGATGTCATTTTGGTGACTGTGGCCTTGGAAGACCGCGAGCACCTGTTGAGAGTTCTCGAGGATTTTTCTCACCGCGGCGTTGTTTTTGACGCCGTGATTGTTATCGACGTCAAGTCGTTGGTGAATGAAAATAATCGTCGGAAGCTTTGTTTGCGTTAGGTCTGCCTCCAGCCATTCAATCTCTTTCTGCGAAAGGTTCGCATCAGTCCACTGGAAATTGCGTCGCTCATACCCAACGTCATCAGATCGAAAGCAGGCATCCAAGATCACAAAGTGATAGCCTGATTGGTCAAACGAGTAGTAGGATTGCGTCTGACCAACTTCGCCTAAGAATTCCTCTTTTTTCAGTGTGTCCACACAGTGATTGCCGAGGACGTAATGTCGCTGATCACAAATGCGCTCGAATTTTTTATTAATCGTTTTCAGATAGCGTTTTTCGGTCTCCACTGAATCTGCAGCATCAATCAAATCACCTAGTTCGACTGCAAAATCGATGTGTTGTGTTCTGAATGCCTCCGAGGCTTCCTCGATCTTTTGTAGCGACTCACGGTAGTGCCTGCTGCCACGCGAAGGTTTGTCGGCATAGTGCAGGTCGGTGATGAGACCAACAGACAAGGGGGCTTTATCCTCCACGAGCGAGGCGGAAGGAAGCATGGTGGTGGCACTGGCAATGGTAAGTGTGTTGCCAATAAGGAAGGCTCGGCGTTTCATGATCGACTTGAATTTAAGTTGTTGTAACGGCGTAGTAGGTTGGTGATTATGCAAAGGCGGTTAGCTGCAAACAGCAGAAAGTGATGTTGCGTCAATTGATTTGATGACCTGCAGGGTACGACTGCTTGTCCGAAGTCACTTCTTTTTGAGACCCGATTTGCGACGCGTTGGTGTTTTTTGCGGAAGTCACGCAGGGCCTTCTCGTGACCTGCTTGCTAACGCTCTTGGGTGTTCGGTAATTTTATTTCGCAGGTTGTGCCTGTATGGGATATTGGGTGGTCAAAGCTATCCACGACCACCTTCGCAGCAGGTTTCGCAAATGCGGTGACATCGTTCGCATTGAAGTTTTGCGCGGATGTCGATCAAGTTGCCACCGCACACCGGGCAAATCGGATTCGCCGGTTGCTTATGGTTACCACCTTTTAAAGGCGTGACACAGGATTGATGGACCTCCCTTTCTTTTGAATCTGATCCAATGGCTGGTTGATTCTTTTGGAATTGTTTGGCTGGCATAGGTTTTAATCCATTTGTGTTTTGACAGACTTCCTTCCGATCGAAGCAAGAACAAGCTCCCGTGTTCGCTCGGGACTAAGCATCTGCTCGCCTTGAGAAGGATGATAGCTGGCGACTAATTGAAAGTGCTGATTTTTTAAGGCAAGTTGCAAAAGGTCTTCGGCAGACAGTGTTTGTCGGCCCGCTCGAAGGGTGAGTTGGAAATTGATTTGGCCAATCCCTGAATAGCTTCGGTAGATCACTTCGGTGCAAACCATTCGGTCGCTCCGAGTGAAGTCAAAATCAAAGTCATAGGGTTTTCCCAGGTGACTTTTTGCGCGATTGGTGATGTTGCTAATTTGCTCCGTTGATAGGTGAGAACGCAAGACAATCATTCCATCATTGGAGAACGGTGATTGTAGATCTCGTTCTTTCACGCCATCTTTCAAAGATTCGACCACCCGCTGATTTCCAATAGCCAGTGAGACGTGGGGCCAGAATCCCGGAAGGAAGTAGTTGGTCAGGGCTCCCTCTTTACGAGTCACGAGCACATCCCCTGCTTGGATGATCTGACGAAATTCCTCTTCGATCGGTTTCGGAAGTTGTGGTGTGTGCATTGGCTTGACTGACATTGCGCCAATGGCCACAGCTCCCCATTGCTGAATCGCGTAGACAGCGGCAAGCAGGCCCTTTTGTACGACCGCATCACTGAGTTGTTCGCCACGATCACGCAGGCGACTTTTGATGTATCGAGAAGTTGAAACTTCAATTGCTGCTTGTCGATCAACGATCAGTTCATAGACGGCTTTCAGTTCAGGCTGTTGATGTGAATAGTCGGCGATTTCCTGTAAGTGCTCAAAGAAAAACTCTTGAGTTTTCTTCAGCTTGACCGCATTTTCGGGTGAAGTGAGGGAGCGTTGTATTTTTTCAAAACTGTCAACTTCAAGTTGAAGTCCCGGATTTGATTCATTGAGTTTCTGTCGGATGACAGTTTCTTTTGAGAATGCGTCACGGAGGAACCTTGCGGCCTCAACTAATAAAAGTGCGGAGGAATAGCCAACAATGAAATCTGCCAGGCATGGCTGCTCGGATTTCGAGTCACTGTGATTGACTGTTGAGATGATTTCGTGGAGGGCGTTTCGGCATTGGTGATATGAAACCCAGGTGGCGAGCAGCGAATCCTCCTCCGAGGGAAGGAAGTAACCTCGGTCTCTCACCTCTCGAGAAGTGAGGCTGGTCTCTGCAATGTGGCGCAGTCGATCCAATTGCTGGGAGATATGGACGACGGTTTCGGCGTTTTCGCCCATCGGAATTCGCAATTCGTCTCTTTGGGTCATGATGTTGCGTGTGGGCTAGTTGTTCGTTCAGGAAAACAGTTAGAGGCGACAATTGAACGAACGGTTCATGGGAGGGTTCGATAGGTGATGACCGCATTTGTCGCTGATCACTCTCTTTTAGGGTACTTGATCACCGGTCTGTCGGCGGCGATAAGTGATTTTCAGGTCGTCACCATAGTGTGTCATTCCCACTCTTTCCAATGTTTGAGCCTCTGACATTAGTTCGACGCCCGACCCTCCAACAGGCCCCGGCGCTTCACGGCCACCGACCAAGCGTGGTGCAAGGTAGACATGGAATTCATCAATTGCATTTGCCTCCTGAAAGCTGGCAACCAGGTCGCCACCTCCTTCCAGCAGGACGTTTGTCATCCCTCGCTTTCCAAGCTCTAGAAGCGTATCGTGAACCATTGCTTGTGGTTCTTGCTGTTGGATGCGAATCACTTTCGCCTTATGGGATCGAGCTAGAAGAATTTCATCTTCTGGAATACTTGGGCCAGCAATAATGCAAGTCGGAATCTCCCGTGCCGTTTTCATCAAGCGACAATTCGGACTCGGTATCCCACTTCTGCAGAAGATCACTCGCTCGGCGACTCGGCGGATTGGATCGTCATCGGGAAGCCTCGCATTGAGTGTGGGGTCATCGGCTCGCACCGTTCCCATGCCAACGATGACTGCATCCACTCGAGCACGTGTTCGATGGACATCAAGTCGTGATTCCGAATTTGTAATCCAACGACTATTTCCGGTGCGGGTTGCAATTTTCCCGTCCAGTGTCATTGCCCACTTTGCGATGACCCATGGCTTGCCTGTTTTCACAAGTTTCAAGTACGGAGCATTGAGTTCGATGGCGTTGGATTCTAGTACACCTGCGGTGACTTCGATTCCCGCGGACGCCAGTTGTTGGATGCCGCCGCCGTCTACCTTTGCAAATGGATCCTTCATTGCGAGGACGACGCGTTTGACCCCCGCTTGAATTAGAGCTTCGGAGCATGGCGGGGTTTTGCCATGGTGGCAACATGGTTCGAGTGAAACATAGGCAGTTGATTCTCGCGTTGCTCTGGGGTCTGCACTGCGTAATGCCTCCACCTCAGCGTGTGGACCGCCAAATCGTTGATGGAATCCTTCGGCAATGATTTCCCCGTCGCGAACGATAACGCAACCCACCATTGGATTTGGCTCGACGAAGCCACGTCCAAGTTCCGCAACTTGCAGGGCCCTTGCCATGAAGCCTTCGTCGATGCTTAGGTTTTGCCCGACTGGTGTTTGCATGATGAAAACGCTCTCCAGCTTGTCACACCAGTGCCTTGACGAAGCAAGGAAGCTGGAGCGAGGGATCTAAATCGAGATGCCTCGTTTGCAGAATAGTTCATTTCAACAACGGGTCACACCATTGGTCTTTGATGTCGCCAACGCCAGTGTTGACAAGAAGGGCCAATGTGTTTCCCCAATTGACATGTCTTCGAGTCAAACTCCAAGTCTCTTCTCATTGATTGCTTGGTTTCGCCACAATCAACAAGCCACAAGCCACAATCAACAAGCAACTGTCAGCAACTGCATATGCCTGTTTCTTAATCCGGTGTTGCGGCGCTGACGATCTCTGAAAATGATTTGCTTCCGGATTAAACCGAACTTGAACAGGGAGGCATTCGTGACAAATTTACGCTCGCTATTCTAGCCGGCCTGCAATCGCGGTCACACCGCGAATCAATCCATTCCCGGTACCCAAAGTTTGCCTCCACCCTCCTGGGTTGGTGGTTGCCCTTGGTCAGGAGTCCAGAGTCCACCGGCCTCCGATTGGGCGGCGGGATCTTGCGGTGCCGGAGCGTTTCGAGGCGATCCATCGGGACTGATTAGCCCATAGGCAATCAACGTTTGCTGCAGTTTGGCCATCACTTCTGGATCGTTACCGTAATTGGAAGTGAGTGATTGGATCGTGTTCTGGAAGCCCTCGGGGTCACCCGCAGCGAGTCGCAAGCCCACTTCGGTTAGGAGTAATTGTGCGGTTGGTATTTGGTTTGCCTCGGCAAACGCTTTTGCGTTCTCAAGGGCTTCGAGTGCTTTGTCGTTTTGCTTGGCCGTGTTGACCAGCGTCATGTGTGCCAGCATTTTTGCCGGTTGCTGTTCTTCGGTTAATTCAGCTTCGATCAGCTGGTTGGCGAAACGCTTCATTGCTGGTGTGGCAGCTACCTGCTGACTTCGCTGCAGTAGGTAGATGAGCGTTTCAGTATCGAGCTTATCCCCATGAACGCGATTCAGATCTTCATTGGCGATTGCTTCAGCTTCTGATGATTCCGGATGCAAGTCAGTGGGCGCAGATAGGTTGGCGAGCTCATAGACTTCTCGCATGACCTCGTCGCCCTTGGAGACAATCTCGTCGTACTGCTCTAGCAGTCTTACCGCGACGGTTCGCTCAAACTGTAGTGATTCATCATCAGCGGTCTCGATGAGAGATTTTCCATCAAGAAAAGGTATTTCGGTTTCCGCAATTCGCCGGCCGAGTCTGGCCATCATCAACTCTGACTGCAGTTTCTCTGCCTCTGCCTGTTTGGCTTGGTAGGGGATGATCGCTACTTGCGGTTGACACGCTGCGAGCAGTGGGAGTGGGTCACTCTCGCTTTCGTTCAGCTCTAAACTTGGAATCATCGCTCCCAATTTATCTTTGACTTCTTGCAAATGCTTCGGTCGTAGATCATGTATCTCCAAGCGAGCGTCACGATCGGTTTGCTTTCCATAGACAAAAACAAGAGCGATCGATTCTGCGACATCCTTGACTTCCGGTAATTGATCAAGCGATTCGGGCTTGTCGCGATCAAGAATTTGAAATCCGGCTTTCGGTGGCACATCCGAATCGGTCATGCGCAGGGACCCGAGCATATTGCTGGGAAGCGAGGTGAGACGTGAATCCGCGAGCAGGCTCATTTCTACTTCATCTGCGTTATCAATGGATCCCTCAAGCTTCAGCACCTTGATTGATAGATCAGGTGAGGTTGGATCAACTAGGGCAGAGAGAGCGCGAAACCGGACACGTTGCTCTTCATCCAGCGAATCACAGGTGGAAAGCTTCTTAAACAGTTCGGATTGGGCGTCGGTATCGCCACGCCAGATGGCACACATGAGTAGTCCCGACAGAACCGATGGTTCGTTGGGTAAGGTGCGACGCAGGGATTGGAATTTCGATTCCGAGAGGTCAATTTTCTGGTTTTCAAGAAGCGAGAAGGCTTCGTCAAGGCGTTCGGCCCAATCAACATCCGCAGGGCGTGGGATTAGCGTGGGTGTACTTTTGATTAACTGGTTGATCGTGGGCGAGGTGTTGAGTTGCTGAAGGACAGAAACCGCAGCCTGGCCGCCCTTGTACCCCGTGGTCATCATTGCCAGTGAGGCGTAGACGCGGGAGGTCAGGAAGACTCCTCGTTGGGCAAGCATGTAGGCCAGAGCGGAGGAAACATCCAGAACAAACGCATCAACATCGCGTCCGCTCTCCGTCAGAGCGGCTAGCATCGCCTCGGTGGCCGGTTCGACATCACCGCGGAAAAGGTTCGCAGCGGCTCGCTGGGTCAACGCGAGGGGATTGCTTGGTTGTAGCCGGATAAATCGATCAGCATTCTCGTTCAGAGAATCATACTCTCGCAGGTCCAACAGGAGCCGTCCTCGAATTGCCAGGGCCCAAGCGGCGTCGGGATGCGTTTGCAGTACTTCGGTTAAACGATCCAGAGCCGGTACCACTTGTCCGCCATTGACCATGCCCACCACGCGATCCATTTCGTCGATGGATTCCTTGCACTTGCAAAACTTGATCTTTTTGCCGCTTCCGCATGGGCAGACTGCGTATTTATCGACTGACATCAGGACGTATCGCCAAAGGAGTTCTTGGATAGGCCGAACCGAAAGGGCCTTTGTCTAACTAGGAATTTACCACGTCCTACCGTTCTACCCATACCCCTAGACTTTTTCACCCCTTTGAGTGTTCCTTCTTCTGCGGTTTCTTGGTCCATCATGCCCATTCGCTGCGGTCAAACGGGTAACCGACTCTCGGTGATTGATCCTTGTCGCTGGGGCAGGGTTGACGCTTCTTGGTTCATGATTCGAGCAGGGGTTCTCGAGGGTCAGGAGACCGACTGCTGGTGTCAACTAGGGCGAATCGGGGCGAAGAAGCGGGTAAAAGGAGGCTTCTTTGGGGAGAACGCGGAGGCCGTGTTGAGTCAATCGATCGAGTTCTTGATACCGAAGGTCCACAAGTGCAACAATTTGCTCGAATTGCCGTTGCACCCACTGATCGGTTAACTTGTCCGCAAGCTGATCTGAGGGGACTTCGTTTTGATCGAGATAATGCTTGATCGTTTCACCTTTTCTAAGCTTCAGGGTAAACCGTTGACGCATCGACGGTTCAGTGGAAAGTTGCACGTGATCAAACTCATGTAGCACCAATCGGTCTTTCCAGAAATTGTCGTGATTCGGTTGGTTTCTAAACCAAATGGTGTGAATGGGTTGCCATGACTGAAGCCGTGCTCGGCATTGGATGGTCATGAGTCTTTGATTTGCATTCCATGCCCACTTTCCTGTTCGCGTAAAACGAAATTCAACTCGGTAGACGGTCATCGCCGAGAGTGATTTGGATCGGGAGTTTGGATTGTTGGCGTTTCGATTCTGTTCTGCCAGAGCCGTTCTCAGTTCCTCAGGTGAGGTTTCTGACTGATGATTACGATCTCGTAATTGGCCCTCGCTATCTTGCCCGTGAACCAGTGTGACGCGTCCCGCTTGAATTAGTTCTCGAATTCCATCGGGAGTTTCAGGGAGCACAGAGAGCGGAATTCGAGATTGAGCGAGCGTGTTGCTTCCACACAAGCTGAGCAAAAGCAGGAACAAACTTGTTTGGAGACACGATTTTAACTGGGAAGGTAAAAGCATGATGGCAAAGATGCCTCTCGGTTTCTTGTCAAGCGACCAGCATCGAGATCGCGGGGTGGCGAAGGCTGGTTTGAATCGATGTATTTGCGGAATTTGCCGTGTGCGGGACTTGGGCGATCAGTTCGCCAAGGTTGCCAGGTTTAGTTGGAAGCGAGAAAGTTTGACTTTAGCGAGGAACGAATGCTGTCGCCCAACCGCGTTGTGATGCGTCGGCGTGCAATCTTTGTTGCGAAATTAGATGGCTCAGCCGCTCCAGTTTAACGGGCTCTGGTCAGAGATGTGGGCAGGCAGCAGTTGGTTTCATTTCGTTTTGAACAGATACCCCTGAGCGCTTGTTGGCCCTGCTTCGCTCATGAAACGGGTGTCGCCTCGGGAAACCTGTCGTTTGGAATAGAAAACGCGCGTAGTGAGCCGCAAGAGGTTTGGCTTCTTGGAATCCGCCTGTCCGTTAGGCCTGCAAATCTTCATTCACGGCGGGATGGGGTTAAATCGAAGAAAGGGGACTGGGTGTCACCATCCGTGGCAATTTGCCAGCGGAGTTCGGATCAATGGTCATGTAAAATGACACAATCAACTGAAACGAGTTTCAATATTCGTGCGTGAAAGCTCTTTAGGAGTATCCAACGGATCCGAGTGTCTGTTCTAGAAAATGGCGAGTGTGGTCCAGTAATTGTTCATAGGAAATCGTCTCGACATCCTCGCCAATTAGCTCCACTTCGACCGGGCCGTTGTATCCATGTTCAAAGAGCGTGCTGATAATTTCTCTAATTGGCACCGATCCCCGACCAAGCAGGCAGCGATTCATTTCACCCAGCGGAGAATGCCTTGCGTCGCCGAGTTGGACCAAGTGGAGGTGCCGAGTGATTTCTGGCAACCACTGAATGACGGTGTCATCCTGGCAAAGGTGATAAGTGTCTAATGCAATGCCCAAGTTGGGGCTGGCTACCATCTCGATAATATCGAGCGTGGAGTGCAGGTCGTTAACGAACGACCATTCTTCGCCACACCCGGGGTGAAAAGGTTCAAGGGAAAGTTGGATGCCCTGATCTTCAGCGATTGGTGCCAGTTCCGTTAAGGCATCACAAAGTGTTCGCTTGGCGTGATTGCGAATGTGATTATTTCGTCCGCCAGCGATGACCACCAACGACTCGGCACCCAAGTTGGCCGCATCGTGGATCGCCTGAATGCCATCAGCAACCGCCTCGGTGTAGGGGCGACCGTCGCTTCCAGTGAAACCGCCAATCCAAGAAAGCGAGGTTGGTGACAGCTCAAATTCTGCCAGTAGTTCAATTGCGCGATCCAAACCAAAGTCTTCCAGCTTTGGGCGGTAAATTCCAATCCCTGTGAAACCGCGTTGATGATATGCCTCGGCATCCTCTTCGAAGCTCCAACGAAGTGTTGAAAGCTGATTAATGGAGACCGTATTCATCCGTTTTGCCGACTCAGTTCAGAGGACACCTCTTCGAAACCTTCATCACTTGGCGAGCCAGGTAAAGATCTCGCTTTTTTGTGGAAGGCCTAGAAGATAACGATCCTTCTGAGAAATCCATAGATCAGTTCGCGTGAAACGGCCGTCGAGAAACTGTTTCGTCGGGTCTCGCTGAAATCTGACGATCCGTGGCTTGATGCATTGCTTTTTGTTGAACTGATCTGACCCAATAACGTCCCCAATAACGTCGCCGCAAAATTATGCTGATTACTCCATGTGTGGTAATCGGCGACCTTGTTGCTGCGCTATTTCGAGTTGCTCATCAATTGCTTCTTGGCTCAGCGGAGCAAATTCAATGGTCATTAATGATTGAGGATCTAGTAGGCTGCTGTTGCGTTTTCTCGCAAGGTCTTCAACCTCGGCCTCAAGGGCATCAAGCCATGCTGGAACGTCGAGTCCAACACCGGTTGGATGCTTGGTGAGCACTTCTGCTTCCTGCTCAAGCAGTTCAAAGGCAACGCTGTCTTGATTTGCTTCGGCGTCCCGCATGGCCGGGCCAATGTAGGCGCGCATGCGGTCAATATTCATCGGCTGAACGAATCGTTCTTGAATCCGGTCCGCGACCGTCGGCATGCGCATCGCGTAATTTGTCTGCAGTTCACGGATGCGACTGACATAAACATCAGCCTCGGAGCTAATGCGGTCGCTGAGGCTTCGTCGCCACATCGCAGCCGCTTCTTCAAGTCCGCCTCGGACCAGCACCTCGTGCGCCCACATCACCGGTTTCAGATTCCAGGCAATCCTTTCGTACCTCACGCGCAGGCGCAGGAAGTCAAGGAACATGTAGACGAGGTCGCCACGATCGCTTTGAGTCGTAGTGCTGTTGTAATCTAAGTATTCGGTGTGATGGTCAATCAACGACTCATAAACCAAAGTCATCCATCGTTCAGCCTCCTCAACAGTCGTGACCCCTTTCTCCAGATCCTCGAAAAGTCGCGTGTCCGAGAGGTGGTCTTCACCATCGACCATCGCCCGTTTCAGCCAAGTCGCGACACCTTGATGCAGGATTGCACGGACATTGCCGAGTTGCAAAAACATCTGGGTGAAGATCGGATCACCGTAAGTTTTTATAAAGCTAACCAGACGGTCCCATTTCTTGGGGTGGGTCACCATTTCCAAAGGTGATAGTCGTAAGGTTTGGCTGTGAGCCAGCCAGCTGCCAAGCATTGTTTCTGTGAGACGCTCTAATTGAGGAATTAGAGTATCTGCGATAGCAGTCTGGTTTACTTCTGTTTCGTCTGGGCTCGTCGTCTGCCTTGCGGATTCAACTAAGGATGCAACCAGTGATCGATATCCGACCCTAAAGAGTGAATCAAATTCAGTAACCGCTCCAATCCCAATTGGATTACTTTGCTCCATCGCCCTGGCCGTCTCCATCAGCCTACAGGTTTCAGCAATAAGACCTCTCCTTGGAAGCCAGTGCATGAGGTGACGAAGGACTCGTTGGCGTAGTCGAGAAAGGTAAATTTTGACGGGATCTCCACCTCGAGAGAGTGGAATGTAAAGCAGGCTCTTGTCCCTCAACGCGTCAAGAAAGGCGGGAAATAAATCATGGACCTGATCGCGTTTGCAGGCAATGATCGCACCGAAAATCCGCACTGCATGAAGGTCGTCTTCTGCTAGTTCTGCGTGTTGGAGCCAGACCTCGGGATCATCCGAAAGGCTAAGGATTGCGCCATCGATTAGCCTGCGTGCGTCAGACATTTCCACGGCTGTGCCAATGATTCGTTCCATTAGCGAATCGCGTAATGCTCGGCAACGATCATAGCTTCGCATCGAATCTTTATCGCTGCCCGCTGGCGCAATGGAATGTTCGCGTACGGATGCGAGTAGTTCCAGGAGACCAATTCGGTTCTCTTTTGCTCGCCTTGACCAAGCCTCCAGAGAACCTTGCCGGTCTGCCAAGTTTTCAGCATCGGTTTCGCTGACCGCAATGTCCGCAGCGACTGCCCACATTCGTGCGAGCGACTGCATGAAATCGAGGTGCTCAATGAGTCGTTTCGACTCGGTTTCCAGCTCGTTTTGACTTGCGTCATTACCAAACTCAAAAACTGCCCCCTCATTTCCATCGTCGGTGGTGTCGTTGTAAACGACATCTTCATAGGCAGCGCCGTAGAGATTGTCAGACTCATCCGCTTCGTTGAGTTCACGTTCCCAGTCTCGGGAAGATCTTTTTTTCGGGTCGACCAATTGAAATTGCGGAGTCGACCAGAACTCTTCGGCATTGGCTTCGAAATAATCGAATAGTCGTCTGACTTGAGGCCAGATTGTATTGTTCAGACTGTGCGATTTCGTCTGGTCATTTGATGAGGGGGCGGGTGACGAGGTGACGGTACCCGTTGTCCCGTCAGGTTTCTTGCCTTCGGATTTCGATCGTGTCCGATGACGGAAGCTTCTGAGATTCAGGAGCCACCGTTCCGAGAGATTGGGAAGGGAGCTTTCCCCGAGTCGCAGTCCAATTCGTTCAGCATTGCCAAGCCAGTGAACCAGAAGAGCCATCGCGGGGACAAAATCCTCACGGTCCAAGAGTGCTGAAATGACTAACGCGTAGGCCCGAGGCGAATCGAACAGATCTGCATGTGGTGCCCAGAATGCTACATTTCCCGCTTCTGCACCGCCCTCATGCCAAAGTTGAAGGGCTCTGGCCACTAACTTCGCTGATTCGTAAGATTCCAGTGGGTCAGCGGCTTCGATGGAAGCCACCGTGTGGACTGCAAATTCACGCCACCATTCTGCCATTTCGAGGTACTGTTGATCCATCGCTGCATAGGCAGATGCATCGTTTTGAGCTGCAGCTTCACTCCAGACATGTGCGGTGTAACCGAAAAGGCTTTCTGTCAACGCGATCATGTCATCGACACGAGTATCGTGGACGGCACTTTCGGGACCCGGGTAGAGGCTGAAGTTGCCACTGAATCCCAGGAAGTCCCAGGGGTCCATCATTGCCCCGCATTCAATACCGCGTTTCAATAAATCGAACGCGATGGAAGGAACCTCGGCTCCTTTTTTCAGTTGGCCAGTCCGTATCGCTCGCATTCCCAGCGTCATTAAACAATCGATGCGGCATATCATTCGAGCAGATGCTGCCGCGACCTCATCGGTTTGTCGTTTTGCTGCGTCGGGGTAACCCATGCGAGCATAGAGTCTCGCGAGTTGAACGTGTTGAAGTTGTGCCGCACGTCGCTCTGCCAAAGCCGCATTGAGATGTTGCCTGGCTGCTCCGAACGGTTGGCGACGCAGTTGCTGCTCTTCATTTAGCCTTTCGCCATGCGGCCCCGCTAATCGATTCAGGCGATCCTCGTAGTAGGCGTCTCGAAACGCAGCGATCGGCTTCATGAGTGAGCCGAGTGTGATGTCGCTTGAGTGCCAACCTGGTCCCCATCCATTGATCGCTGAGGCCATCAAAATGGTTCCAGCCAGGACCGAAGCGGCCTCGGAAAGCAATTCTTGAGGATCGAGTTCAGATTCTTCTCGAAGACGACTCAGCAACGCCTCCATGGTCACTTGTCTGACCACGAAGCGATTGTAGAAGCCGTCGGCAGTGATCGATCGATCGTCCCAGCCTCCAAAGTGATAATTGGGTCTTCGATTAACCGGGTGATCAAAGTCGTAAGCTCTGGGGTCCATCGCCAGTTCTTCGACTCGATCAGGATGAAAGGAGGCCGCGCGAAGAATTTCTGGGTCGGTGTCACGCAAGGTCTGCATTGCAACTTCGATCAGGTCATGATAGGGACCCATCGAGATGCCAGCGTCTTTGATGTACAGCGGCACCGGCCGCACAAATTCATTCCGATAAGGAGTGCATTGTCGATTTTCAAGCATCGCCACGGGACGGTAGCCGACAAAATCATCCAACCCATCAATGGCAGCTTGTATCACGACCTGCTCAGGATCCATCAATTGACCAGAGAGCAAGATATCCGCGGCTCTTGCCATGAAGAAACCATTGAAAATCAGTTCGGGGACTTGGTGGAAAAGTAAGTCCCTGTGGAAATCCAAATAAGCGGGAAGAAGTTCGCTCCAAAGCAAACGCAGGACTCGTTTGGCCTGTTTACAGTCTTGGAACGCAGGCTGTTCCTTCTGCAGTTTTTCAAGCGTTTCCGCTAACCAATCTCTGACCACGAGCCAAGCCGGGGGGCCGGTCAGTGGGTTGCCCATCACTGCCGTGCTGTAGACCTCATTCCAAGCTTTCAGGGTCAGTGAATCACAACGGCCTGATGAAAAATTGAGATACCCCGCCAACCGTTGGAGCGATTCGCCCAGATTCTCGGGTGGCGGGAGGTTTGACATTAGGCCAGCGACCTTGGTTGAGGAAGGAAAGGGGATCTTGCGTTATTAGATCAGAGTTCCCATTTCGCAGACGACCGGTTGCCGACCGTCTGGAATGGTGAGCCAAAAAGATTTACTTCTTCGCTTTCTTTTTGCCTTTCTTGGTCGCGGTTTTTTTTGCAACGGCTTTCTTTTTTACCGTCTTCTTTTTGTTTGGCTTCGAAGCGACTTTCTTCTTAACTGCAGCCTTGGACGCCTTTGCTTTTTTCTTGGTTGCTTTCTTCTTGGCTACCTTCTTTTTGGTTGCTTTTTTCTTGGTTGCCTTCTTTTTTGTTGATTTCTTTTTAGAACTCGAGAAGGCTTTGCCCCAGCCATCGGCGTACTTTTCGTTAGTGCCGACACGTAGGATTGTCATCATTCACTCCTGCATTAATGGAATCTTGTTGTCATATCGGTTGATGATCGCAATCAACACATCTCTTTGAGTTGCGACCATGTTTCGTTGAAGGAAATTTTGGGTATCTCTCGATAAACAGTTCGCTTGAAAGGTTTCCTTGGAATGGTTTCGTGGGTCCCGCTTCTTGCCCCATGGAAAGCCTAAACACACCCTTTGTCCATCATTGGTGGCGTTTCTGTAGGGTCAGGGTCCAGCATGAATACTCTTGTACTTCGCACGTCGCATCGAGGTAGCATCGTCAGGGTCCTCGCCCAGACGCTCTCGCAAATTCCTTTCATAAACCTCGAAATTACCCTCGCACCAGGTAAGTTTCCCATCTCCCTCGAACGCTAGGATATGGGTAGCGAGCCGATCAAGGAACCAGCGATCGTGACTTGTCACGACCACACACCCGGCAAAATTAGCAATTGCCTCTTCCAAAGCTCGCAAAGTATCCACGTCAAGGTCATTGGTCGGTTCGTCAAGAAGCAGGACATTGCAGCCCCGTCGCAGTAATTTTGCCAGATGAACTCGGTTTCGTTCTCCGCCGGAAAGGTTACCAACTTTTTTTTCCTGATCAGGTCCCTTGAAGTTAAATCTTGAGACATAGGCCCGGGACGAGATATTTCTTCCGCCCATCACGATAGTTTCGGTGCCCCCACTGATCTCTTCAAAGACTGAATTCGCATCATCCAGCGAATCGCGACTTTGGTCCACGTAGCCGAGGTCGACGGTGTCACCAACTCGGATGTTTCCGCTGTCTGGTTCCATCTGCCCGGTGAGCATTCTGAAAAGGGTGGTTTTTCCTGCACCATTTGGACCGATCACCCCAACGATGCCGCCGGCCGGTAGCCTGAAGGAGAGGTCATCGAAAAGGACTCGTTCACCAAACGCCTTGTTAAGGTTCGATGCTTCAATGACGACTTCCCCAAGATGTCTTCCTGAGGGGATTTGAATTTCCAGTTCGTCAGGTCGGTCTTCGAAGGACTGTGATGAAAGCTCTTCATAAGATTTGATACGAGCTTTGCTTTTTGCTTGACGCGCTTTCGGGCTCATACGAATCCACTCAAGTTCGCGTGCCAAAGTTCGCTCACGAGCTTTGTGTTGCCTTTGTTCGATGTTGATTCGCTTCTGCCTCGCCTCGAGCCATGCGGTGTAGTTGCCTTCATGCGGTAGTCCCCGCCCGCGATCTATTTCCAGAATCCACTGGGCAACGTTATCGAGGAAGTATCGATCGTGCGTGACGGCCACCACGGTTCCCGGGTATCGGTCAAGATGCTGCTCGAGCCACGCAACACTTTCCGCATCAAGGTGGTTGGTGGGTTCATCAAGAAGCAAGAGATCAGGCTGTCGAATGAGCAATTGGCATAGGGCGACGCGTCGCTTTTCACCACCGGAAAGTGTTGAGACTTCCGCATCGGGTGGCGGCAGGTTCATGACCGTCATTGAGAGTTCGACCTGCCGATCTAATTCCCAAAGATTTCCGGCGTCAATTTTATCTTGCAGTGTTGCCATCTCATCGCAAAGTTTGGTCATCTGATCATCGTCAGTCACCTCGCCGAGTAGCAAGCTTATTTCGTTATAGCGATCAAGAATTGCTTGACGCTCGGCAACCGCTAGTTGAACATTTTCAAAAACCGTTTTGGTTTCATCCAACGGTGGTTCCTGCGGCAGGTAGCCGACGGTGAAGCCATTGCTGAGGCGCGCTGTCCCGTCAAAGTCGGTGTCTTGACCGGCCATGATTCGCAGCAGTGTTGATTTACCTGCTCCGTTAGGACCGAGGACTCCGATTTTCGCACCTGGATAAAAGGCAAGCCAGATGTCATCGAGCACGGTTTTCTGCCCGTGCTTTTTGGTGAGGTTTTCGACTTGGTAGATGTATTGGCGTGACATGTTGTTGCGTCTGACTTCAGTTGGGGTGGTTCGCCCCTGACAAGGGAGGTGATCCGCGGTGGTGGGTTTCAGTGGAGCCGATCATTCTTGGGGCGCGTGATTGTTCGTCTTGCTGCAAAAGGCGGAGGGGTGGGATTCAATGTTCAGGGCGGGCTGTGATCGATCGAGGTTCTGTTTTTTACCGTGTCAAGTTGGCTTTGGGCAGGAACGCAGGAGGGGTCTTTGTTGTCGGAATTCACGTGTGTCACCAGATCATGAAAAATACTTTTGTCACTCCCACACAATGGCGGTGTTCAATTCGATCCTTTGTTTGCAATGGTTACGGAGCTGCAAAAGGGTCGTTTTTAACTGTAAAAGACGAGATTTCTTGAAGTGTTTCCTTCTCGCTTCTTTCAGCATTCTTGCCATCTCCATTCTTGCCGTCTTCTGCTTGAATCGATTTCTGTCTTCGCTGGTTTGAAGTACCCGAAGGCAGATTGTGTCGTTGCTGTGATCGATGGGTTTCTACTGGTCATTGGCATCGCAAATTGCTGCGAGGGTATCTGTTTCTTTTCGAGCCACCCTACTCCCACTCGATGGTTGCTGGCGGCTTGCTGCTGATGTCGTAGCAGACACGATTGACGCCTTTCACTTCGTTGATAATTCGAGAGCTCATCTTTGCCAGCAGGTCATACGGCAAGCGACTCCAGTCAGCGGTCATGAAGTCATTGGTATTGACGCTTCGAATTGCGATTGCATTTTCATACGTTCTTGCATCGCCCATGACACCCACGCTTTGCACCGGCAGCAAGACAGCGAAGGATTGACTGGTTTCGCGATACAATCCTGCTTTCTGAATTTCCTCCACCACGATTGAATCCGCTTCACGTAGCACCGCAAGGCGATCGCTGGTGATTTCGCCGAGGCATCGCACTGCGAGCCCCGGTCCGGGAAAGGGGTGTCGCCAAACGAGTGACTCAGGTAGCCCCAGTTCGATTCCCAGTCGGCGAACTTCGTCTTTGAAAAGATCCCGCAGGGGCTCAATCAGTTCAAAGCCCAGTTCCTCCGGCAGCCCGCCAACGTTGTGGTGTAACTTGATTGTTGCCGCTGGCCCATCAGGGTCCGCGCCACTTTCGATGACATCGGGATAAAGGGTGCCCTGGGCGAGAAAGTGAGCGTCTTGGATTTTATCAGCTTCGTCCTTGAAGCAATCGATGAAGGCGTGCCCAATTCGCCTTCGCTTTTCCTGCGGTTCGGAGATGCCTGCGAGTGTTTCAAGAAATGGCTTTTCACCTTCTACGACATGAAGATCCGTTTTGAAGTGATCCGAGAATTCTCGGACGACCATTTCTCGCTCGCCTTTTCTGAGAAGTCCATTGTCAACCAAAATGCAGGACAATTGTGGGCCGATTGCTTTGTAGAGGAGAGCTGCGACGACACTCGAGTCAACACCACCGCTCAAACCGCAGATCACTCGGTGATTTCCGATTTGACGACGCATCATTTCGATTGTCGCTTCCGCAAAATCACCCATGTCCCATGTGGGGTCACATCCGCAAACTCCGATCACAAAATTTCGGAGAAGCTGACCGCCCATTGGCGTGTGGGTCACTTCTGGGTGGAACTGTAGACCAAAGACAGGCAGTTCTCGGTGACGAATTGCTGCGTACGGACACGTTCCCGTCTTTCCAATTGGCTCAAATGCTTCGCTGATGCTGGATACCTGATCTCCATGGCTCATCCAGACGTCCATCGAGTCTGGCAGGCCTTGGAAGATTCCAGAGTGTTCATTGATCTCGCAAGTGGCCGGCCCGTATTCGCGGCAAGGGGTGTTATCGACTTTCCCACCCAGTGCCTCGCAGGTCAGTTGCATTCCGTAGCAAATTCCCAGAACAGGAATCCCCAATTTGAACAGTTCAGGGTCACACCTCGGGGCACCGTCTTCGTAAACACTCGCAGGGCCACCGGAGAGGATGATGCCCTTCGGGGCGATCTCGGCGAGTCGTTCGGCCTTGATGTCGTGACGTAAAATCTGGCAATAGACGTTCTGCTCACGCACACGTCTGGCGATTAACTGAGCGTATTGAGAGCCGAAGTCGAGAACCACAATCCGCTGATGCGTCAGTTCCTGCGAAGGGACGCTTTCCGAGGCGGAGGTTGATGTTTCTGCTACTTCGTTCGAAGGGTTTGGATGTGTCATCCGATCAGCACCACGGGAGAAGTGTCACGAGGAGTAATTGAGAAGTGTAAAAAATGACTGTCGTGTTCCCAAGGGGCCGATGATCAGGTCCCTCATCGGTTGAGGGGTGGGTAATCGATGATGTGTCGTCTTGGATGGTGCTTTGAAGAGCATCCAAGATGATGGCTGTCAGGTTTTTTAATTGTTGGAACCGTGTCATTCACGTTTTGGGGTCGTTCACGATTTGGGAGCAATTTGGCGGTAGATCGCCGTTTCACTGGACTTCGCAGCCATTGCGAGGCTTGCCAAAGCGGTGAGTAAGACCAATTCAGGCAAGGAGTTGCCAACCAGAATTTCGGATGCCTGACGTTTTCTGTCGTGCTAGACCGCCGATTCGGCTCGGTTTGTCCCCCATCACGGCCTTGGGGACGCTTGGTAAACGAGGGTCTGGTAAACGAGGTTCTGGTAAACGAGGTTCTGGGAAGCTGCACCTTGGGGACCGGTGAGAGATCTGTCGGAATGCTGTTCCTGCGAAGCCCGCTCATTGGGCGTTTGTTGGTCGTTGTTGGCGTCGCTGTCGGTTACAGTACGATCCCACGGCCAAAGACAACGAAATTCTTAATCACACTGGGGTTATTGCGTGCGAATTCTTCTTACCAACGATGACGGGGTCTACGCACCCGGGCTTGCTGCGCTCGAGCAGCAGTTACGGCACTTGGGCGAGGTCGTGGTGGTGGCGCCGATGACAGAGCAGAGCGGGGTTGGGCATTCCATCACGTTTTTGACCCCTTTGACGTGTAAATCGATCCACCGCGAGGGCCGCCACTGGGCCTGGGCTGTTGATGGGTCTCCCGCTGATTGCGTCAAGTTGTCAGTTGGGCAGTTATTCAAGGACCAGCCTTTTGATCTCGTGGTCAGCGGGGTCAATCATGGGCTGAATGCAGGAATCAATGTCCTTTATAGTGGAACCGTTGCCGCTGCGGTCGAGGGCGCGTTTTTTGGTATCACGAGCGTCGCGGTGTCATTGGAATACGATGAGGATGCTGATTTTCAGGCGGCGTCGGTGATCGCGAAAAATGTCATCGCGGGGTTGGTGTCGCAGCCCGACTCGGCTGGGCAGTTGTTCAACCTGAATATCCCAACTCAGGCCACCCTCGGTCCCAAAGAGGTTTGCGTCGTCCCGATGGGTCTCGAGCAGTATGGAAGACGTTATGAAAAACGGACTGACCCACATGGTCGAGATTACTATTGGGCACTTTGGACAGAGCCTGATCAACCGCCACCGGCTTCTGCGGATGTGATCCAGTTACGAGATGGTAACGTGACGCTTACCCCGCTGCAGTTTGATTTGACCCATCGCGACATGATTGACCGTATGTCCGATTGGGACATTCGAACCTGATCTGAGATCGTTCTTCGACGAGGAAAGAACTGAAGAAACCTCTTCTGATGCCCTTTCGGAACGCCGGTAATCTTGGCCGGAATCGTAGTCCTGCCGCGGAAGCGTCACCTCTTTGAGCCCCACGAAATTTCCAGATTGAGTGCTGTCGATTCGGGGGGACAGGTGCCAAAGGGGCGGGTGCCAAATTTTTTCGAGTGTGCTGGATCATCGGACTGACACTGGGGCGAGAAATGGAGTTTTTTGGCACTGACTCGCTCGATTAAAATAACTGCTGTGTCGCGATTAGATCATTTGGAGAATCAATGACACGGATGTTTCAACGAGAGAATCCGGTTGGAGATGTATGTTTTTTTGAGCAAGTTGCCCCCCGGGTCGAGGTGCCGATTGCCAGGTTTTGTGTGGTGATTTGATTTTGACTCTCAGTCAGAGCTTACCCCGCTTTCCTGCTTTCCCACCTAACCTGACTTGGCTGTGCCTGTCACCTGGACCGGAAAACGCTTCTGATCCCGACGGGAAATGGCAAATGATTTGTGTGAGAGGCCACTTTGCGATTGATTTTGTACCCTCCTGCAAAGTTTATGGTGTCTTGATCACTGGTTTCTGGTTCTCGAGAAGTCGTTGGTGCAATCCCCCCTCCCGAACGAGAGGGTTTCCGATTAGGATTTTCGCTGCTTTTCTAAGGAAATGTTCTCCCCCGGGAGGAGCATTTTTCATCCGATCCAAATAGTGAACGAGTTATTAAGCAGATGAGTGTTGCAACGAGTGACATTGAAAAACTTGCCGTCGACACCATTCGTACCCTCAGCATGGATGCTGTGCAAACAGCGAATAGCGGTCATCCTGGGACACCAATGGCGTTGGCACCAATTGCTTACGAGCTTTTCAACCACACCATGAACTACGATCCGACGCAGCCCAATTGGCCGGGCCGAGATCGATTCGTACTTTCCTGTGGTCACGCCTCGATGCTGCTCTATAGCGTTTTGCATCTGACGGGTGTTCAAGAGACTGATGATCAAGGGAATTCAACGGGTCAAGCCTCGATCAGCTTGGACGACATCAAGAGTTTTCGACAAATAGGCAGCCCTTGTGCGGGACATCCTGAGTTTGGAGAAGCGGCTGGAATCGAAACGACCACCGGACCACTCGGTGCCGGGGTAACCAATTCTGTCGGTATGGCCATGGCTCAAAAATGGCTTGCCTCGAATTACAACACCGAAGACCACCAACTGTTTGACTACAACGTTTACGCGCTCTGCAGCGATGGTGACTTGATGGAAGGGGTTGCTTGTGAGGCCGCAAGTTTGGCCGGTCATCTCAAGCTTGATAATCTTTGTTGGCTCTACGACGACAACCACATCACCATCGAAGGCGATACCGATCTTGCCTTCAGCGAAAACGTCGCGGAACGTTTCCAAGGTCTGGGCTGGAATGTCGCTCATGTTGATGATGCGAATGACTTAATTGCCTTGCGTGCGGCCATCAGTCAGTTTCAATCCTGCGGAGATCGCCCGACGCTCATCATCGTTCGCAGCGTCATTGGTTTCGGAGCACCGAACAAGCAAGACACTCATGGCGCCCACGGCGCTCCATTGGGTTGGGATGAAGTAGCGTTGGCAAAAGAAGCTTACGGTTTGCCGGCTGACGAGAAATTCTTTGTGCCTGATGGCGTTCGCGAGCATTTTGATAACAACCTGGGTAAACGCGGGGCGGATGCCTTTGCGGCTTGGACCTCAATTTGGAATTCATACCAAGCGGCCAACCCAGAAAAAGCTTCCGAACTGGAAGATGTTTTTGCCGGTCGATTGCCGGAAGGTTGGGATCAAGACATCCCTTCCTTTGAGGCAAGTGAAAAGGGTGATGCCACCCGAAACAGCAGCGGTAAGGTTCTCAACGCGATCGCCAAGCGAGTTCCTTTCATGATTGGCGGTTCCGCAGATTTGGCACCGAGTAACAAATCTAACCTGACCTTTGACGGAGCGGGTGAGTTTCTGCCGAGTGACCATGCTGGACGTAATTTGCACTTTGGGATTCGAGAGCATGCCATGGCGGGAATCGTCAACGGCATCTCACTTTCCGGACTTCGATCCTACGCAGCTACCTTCTTTGTCTTCACCGACTACATGCGTGGTGGTATGCGACTTTCTGCAATCATGCATCAACCGGTGATCTATATTTTGACTCATGATTCCATCGGGGTTGGGGAAGATGGTCCAACTCATCAGCCCGTCGAGCACCTAAGTGCTTGCCGAGCGATTCCTGGTCTCAATGTTTTTCGACCCGGTGATGCCAATGAAGTTGCGGAGTGTTACCGAGCGGCAATGAACATCAGCGACGCTCCCGCCGCATTTGTGCTTTCACGGCAAAACATGGAAACCCTTGATCGGTCGCAAACTGGTGACGCATCGGGTTGTGCAAAGGGCGGCTACATTGTGATGGACTGCGAGGGAACGCCAGATGTAATCTTGATGGGTAGCGGTAGCGAGTTGGGTTTGTGTGTCGACGCTGCAAGGCAGTTGACCGCAGAGGGCGGTAAGGTTCGCGTGGTTAGCATGCCCTGCATGGAGTTGTTTGCAAAGCAAACTGCTGAATACCGGGAAGAAGTCTTACCCTCGAGTGTGACTCAACGCGTGGCGGTTGAGGCTGGTATTCAAATGAGCTGGGATCGTTGGATTGGACTGCAAGGCAAGTTTGTGGGTATGAGCAGTTACGGTGCGAGTGGACCCTACTCCGAGGTCTACAAGCACTTTGGAATCACCGTCGATGCAGTCGTTGAAGCAACGAAGAGCTTTTGACTAACGGTTTGAATCGACCGGGATCTTTCGATCGTACCGTCGTCCGCCGCGTTCCGAGATGGGATTTGCAAGTGTGGGCAACTCGCTTGCAACCATTGACGACGTGGTCACGGTCAAGGGCTGGTCCCATTTAGTCAGTCACGCATCCTGGGTGTCTTTGCCTCGGCATGTTCCAATCGGGGGCTCACCAGTCAAATTCCCGAGCCTACGTTGTTCGGCAAAGATTGCGGTCCCCAATCCGGATTGGGGATTCTTGGTCGGTAAGCTGACGCCCAAGATACTGAGGCATGTCGCTCGAGTTTGCGTCAGAGTGATTGCCGTGACGTTCAACTCGCTAAAACTCGCGAGAGACGCTGAACTTGGCGATGGCTAGCAGAGATTGCTTGGCCTCGCTTTCCGGAATGCAGGCAAGTGATTTCACGGCTGTGTCGTAGTGCCTTCTTGCGCACTCCATCGTGTAATCTTTTGCATCTGAAGCATCGAGAAAGGGTGTGATTCTTTCGAGCCGTTCGCTTGAGGGCCCGCCCAGGATGGAACGAATCGCTTTCTGAGATGTTGGGTTGGAGGTTTGCAACAGCCGGATCAGGGGAAGTGTCATCTTGCCCTGTTCCAAATCGGTGCCGAGGGTTTTGCCCACTGTCTTCTGGTCTCCCCAGAGATCCAAGTAATCATCAGCGATTTGAAAAGCGATACCGAGCGAGTTGCCGAAGGTGGACGCAGCAGCGGAGATTTCTGTGGAAGCCCCAGAAAGGATCGTGCCCAGTTCGCAAGCGACTCGGCAAAGTTCACCTGTTTTCGCCGCGACGATGGATACGTAGGTCGCTTCGTCGAGATCCAATGCATCACGACAGAGCACCTGTCGCAGCTCGCCTTCGCAGACTAGCCGTGCTGCTTCACCAATTTTCTCGCACGCGATCGTGCACGAGGTGGTCGCAGCAAGTCGGTACGCTTGTGAAAAAAGATAATCCCCTAGCAGGATGCTAGTGTGCTCATTCCACTTGGCGTTTACCGTGGGGACATGTCGACGTGTGTCTGCCTGATCCAAGACATCATCATGCACCAAAGTCGCTGTATGCACCATTTCCACCACGGTAGCAATCACTCGATGTTGCTCAGTGAGTTGCCCGCTCGCTTTTCCGAACAGCAACAACATGGCAGGTCGCAGTCGCTTGCCGCCCAGCTGCGTGCCGTGATTGAGAACTCCTTGCAAGTCGGGGAGAGGCGATGATAGTTCTCGCTTGAGACGCGATTCAATCTGCCGAAGTTCCGACGCGATCGGCCCAAACAGTAGACGTCGGATGTCGGAGGTGCTGTTTGCTCTTTGGGGGGCTTCGGAACCCTCTTTCGAATCGATACGCCGCGAAGTGGCCGTCTCTTGCAGTTTGCTGTCGAGGGGGCGAGAAACGGATTCGGCCAGTTGCGAAACTGGATCGCAGGATTGCTTCGCTGGCACCTCGGCGATTTGAGAGACGTTCATTGTTTCATGGTTGGCTGAGGTTGGATGCAAGACCTGACATAAGTGACGACAAGCTACTAGGTGTCAGTACCGCTTAGACGAGAGTTTCTTAACGGCCTTCTTCGGTCTCAGCGGAAAAATCACCTGACTTTCCCCCGGATTTCTGAACGAGGCGAATTGGTCCGATTTGGCATTCGCGATCAATTGACTTGACCATGTCATAGATCGTAAGGCACGCGACGCTCACAGCCGTCATCGCTTCCATTTCGACACCGGTTTTTGCGGTGGTGCCAACAGAGACCTCGCAGAGAAGTTTTGAATTGGTTTGGTCTTGATGGGGTTGCGGCCAGGAGAATTGAACGCTGACGGATTCAATGGGGATGGCATGGCAAAGTGGGATAAGTTGTTGCGTCAACTTGGTTGCCTGAATTGCTGCAATACGTGCGATCGCAAGAACATCGCCTTTTTGAATGTCCCCGCTGGAAATCTGTAACGAGGTGGTTTTTTTCATACTAACCACCGCCTGTGCGGTTGCCCTGCGAACAGTGATGGCCTTCTGGGAGACATCGACCAAATGAGCGTTACCCTGTTGATCGAAATGGGTGGAGCCAATGTTCATCGCGATCTCGTGCAGCGTTGTCTTGAAGAAAAGGGGGCGAGATACAGGGACTAGAGATACAGGGACTAGAGATTCGGGGGGCTAGGTACAGGGAGGTATCCAGGGCGAAGTGTGAACGTTGCGGGCCGATTAGGGTCAGCGCTCGACCATGATTCGAATCGAATCAATGGCAGTCGATAGGTCCCTTCAACCACCATCAGCATAAGTTGCCGAGGGCCAGCAGGGAATGGATCTGGCCAATCCTCATTAACCGTGTTGGGTATTGGGCCAAAATGGCTGAGAAAACCGGCTTAGAATTTTTCGACGAGATGGCGGTTAAGTGACGGATCCACTGTCACCGAGTGCCAACGAAAAAAGGCGTTTTCCATCTGCGGGGATGGAAAACGCCTCAAAGTGAGAATATAAAGATCCGTGCTTTTGAGACTCGCGAACGACAGCGAGTCTTGTCGGCTCAGACCAATTCTTTTCTTGCTCCGACCAGCGTACGAAGACGCTCGGCCAGAAGGTGGGCATCGAAAGGTTTCTTGAACGTTTCGTTGATGCTGCTTCGATCGAAGCTCATGGGCTGCCCATCGTCTGGAAGCAACGCGATCAAAACGATGTCAGTGAAATCGATGTTCTTGCGCAGATTTTGGCAAATCTGAACGGCTTCGATTTTACCGATCGAGAAGTCAACGATGATGCAATCCGGATTAAAGCTTTCGGCTTGAATTCCCGCTTCGAAGCCGCTGGCTGCAACCGCAACCTTAAACGCTTTTTCTGGCGGAAGCTCTCGCTTCAAGTTTTCGATCAGCACTTGATCTTGAGCGACGATCAGGCACTTTGCCATTGCTTCGTCTTCAAGATCACCCAAGGGCATACCGTGCTCCTTGAGAAACTTAATCAAGTATTCTCTAGGAATGCGGCGGTCCTGTGATCCAGGGATTCGATAGCCTTTCAAACGCCCCGAGTCGAACCACTTTGATACGGTTCGGGGTGCTACTTTACAGATCTTGGCGACCTGTCCAGTTGTGAAGACCTTCATGCTAGGTTCTCCATAACGCCTCGTTTAATATTCCCTCGAACAATGGTGCGTCGGTATCCATTGTTCTCGCAGCCCTTCATCGTTGATGGTCGATGCAAACAATCGGTCCTGATCGATAGTCTCCCTTCGGTCGCGGTGGGTCGCGTCGAAAGAACAGGTGCATCAAATTTTCAAGTTGGGTCTGGGCCACCCGGTTTGCATCTTGCGACGCTCGCCCTGCGGGATCCTCGCGGTTTTGGTTGTTAAAAGTAAAAATGAACACGCAGATGCGAGTTCCGCTGCCCAAAAGGCAACGTCGGGGTAGAAGATGTGAACATGCGGCGATCAATGCCCAATGTTCCTTGGCAGTCGGAATCAGTGATTCCGTTGCTGGACCATTCGGCTATGCTCGCCGTGCCACTGTTGAATGATTGACTGTTGACATTTCTGTCGTGATCAATCGTCGCAAGTGTGTTCCCCAGATTCCCCCCTGGGCGGATTCGTCACGCCAGACTGCCAATGCGATCTGTTCGAACCTTTTCGGTCTCTCGACTTCAAAAGTTCGAAAGTGACTCTTCCGTGAGTTAATGTCGAGTAAAACCGGGTTAACTCTTTAGTGCGTTTGAATGCGAATAAGCACTATCAGCGGTTTCTTTGTGCTCGGTGTTGTGATCCAACGACTTCAATCTTGGCTCAAGAGTCGTAAACTATCGGAAATTACGAGTCTTTTGGTTCCTTGAAAACCAGCGGGCCGTTTCGTAGGAGATTGATGGATTGGAAAAGTTTTTTTTGCAAACTTCTCTATTCGGTCATGGGAATGTGTCCAATCTGCGGTTTCGCGGCCGGCTGAGGGGGCGTCTCAGGGTTTCTTGGAACGATTTTCGTTCGGCTGACCAGATTTTGAGCGATCACCAAAAACTGGAATGGGTCGGTGGCGGGTAGGATGTGAAGCGGGTCCGCATGGTGACCCAGTGTTCCAACCACAGGAACGCAACGTTTCTAACCGCTTGTTTTCTTCTTTTTATTGGTGGATTGACTCATGGATGACGCTGGATTTGCTTTCTTCAATGCGGCTGTCAAAACACCGAGCCCCTCGGGTTTTGAAGCTCCCATTCAGGCATTGGTGAAATCCTATCTTGAGGGCTATGCAGAATCGATACGAATCGATGTGCATGGAAACTTGATTGCTGCAGTGGGCGATACCACTGGACCTCGCTTGATGTTCGCCGGGCACTGCGACCAAATCGGAATGTTGGTGTCTTACATCGATGATGACGGATTTGTGTACGCGCAAACAATCGGCGGATGGGATCCTCAACAGCTCATTGGTCAGTCGATGACCATTTGGACCAACGCAGGCCCACTTGCTGCCGCCATCAGCCGCAAGCCAATACATCTCCTTACGAAGGAGGAGCGAGGCAGAGTGGTTCGTCTTGAGGATCTTTGGCTGGATATTGGGGCAAAAGATGGAGCCGAAGCTCGAGAGAGAGTCAGTGTTGGTGATCCGATCACGCTTGATCTCGGGTGTCGACAACTGCTGGGGAATCTTGTGTGTGGGCCCGGTATGGATAACAAGTCGGGTTTATGGACGGTCGTTGAGGCGTTGCGTCGTTCTGATGCTGCCCACCTGACTTGTCATCTACACAGCGTGTCCACCGTTCAGGAAGAAATAGGGCTTCGGGGTGCCAAGACGGCCGCTGGCAGTATCCACCCGGATGTTGCCATTGCGGTAGATGTGACGCATGCTTCGGATTGTCCAACGATCAGCAAACGCACCCAAGGTGATTTGGCTGTGGGTCGTGGGCCGGTGATCTTTCGCGGACCCAACATCAACCCGCGAGTCGCCGAACGGCTCATTGAAATCAGTGAGGAAAATCGTATTCCCTATCAGTTGGCAGCAATTGGCCGCGCCACTCCCAATGACGCAAACGTGATGCAGGTTCATGGAGCGGGGGTGGCGACCGGACTTGTTGCGATTCCTAATCGTTACATGCACTCTGCCGTCGAGGTTGTCTCCACGGATGATTTGGACGCAGGCGCTGAGTTGTTGGCTCTCTTCGCACAAGCACTGTCCACTTCCGATGACTTCACTCCCCGATAGTCCTCCGGTCATCGCCTGGGAGCGGTTGATGGTGCTTTAAGGGGAAAGCTGTGTTTGTCCGGATTGGATTGTCCCGGATTGGATTGTCTCAGGTGGAGCAGATCGAGGGGTGGATTCGCACCGGCTGTGTTTGGTGATCTTCGCCGTTTTTGTTGGTCAACCCGTCTCTCTGGCTTGGAATCTCGAGTTTAGCGTCTGATTTATCTGAATTGGTTCTCCGAATCGTTAATCAACCAAATGCTTAGACAGATTGAAAATAGATGGGCAAACTTGGATGATAGTCACGGTCTCGCCAAAGCCGGTTTTTTTTCGCATTGCGTTAAATTGTCGGGCCCTGTTGGCTGACGGGTTAGATTGAAAGACGTGACCGTTGAGGCATCTTGCAAAGAGGAAGCTGCTGATTGCGTGGAACCTCAGAATCATCCAGCGGCAACATTGAGCCAAAGCAGCAACGTCGGGTCAGAATGAGTATTGCATTTTCCAAAACCAGCATGGATGTTGACGTCATGTCAATTGCGCGATGCAGTGAGTCTTGCTCCGATTTCAGGTGTTTTCCATGACGAATCAGGACCGAATGAAGAAATCTACCGATGCTGCTCGGTCATCGCAGTCCTCCGAATCGTTTCCGTTTGAGGCGGTGAGTTCTCAGCAAACCTACCTGTCTTTGGTCGAGAGTCTGCCGCTGAGCGTCTTGTTCAAAGATTCTATTGGTCGTCGAGTTTTTGCCAATCAAGCTTATTTAAATTGGCGTGGTTTAACGCTCGATCACGTGGTTGGCAAAGTTGATCGGGATCTTTTCCCCGAGGAGATTGCCAAGCAGTACACCAGAGATGACCAACGTGTGATTCATGAGCAGCAGTCATTACACAATGTTGAGAGGACTTGCGATAAACATGGAACAGAATGTTGGATTGAGCGTGTAAAGAGTCCGGTTTTTAATAACGAGGGAGAGGTGATTGGAATTCAAGTGATGTTCTGGGACGTCACCGACCGGATTCATGCCGAGAAAGATCTTCGACACGAGAGGCACTTGTTAAATCACCTGCTCAAGCACATTCCCGACAGCATTTATTTTAAGGATGGCGAGAGTCGTTTTTTACGAATCAGCGAGGCGATGGCGCAAAAATTTGGGCTATCCAATGCTTCGGCAGCTGAGGGAAAAACCGACGCTGACATCTTTAGTGATGAGCATGCCCGAGATGCTCGTGCCGATGAAGTGGAGGTCATGGAGACCGAACAACCACTTTTGGACCGTCTTGAGAAGGAGACTTGGCGAGATCGATCAGACACATGGTGCCGCTCGACAAAGATGCCGCTTTTCGATGATGAGGGAGGTGTCGTCGGTACATTTGGGATCTCACGAGATGTGACCGATCTCATTCAGTACGAAGAGGAGCTCAAAGCAGCGAGAGTTACGGCCGATGATGCGAATCAAGCCAAGAGCGAATTTTTGGCCAACATGAGTCACGAGATTCGAACACCAATGAACGCGATCATTGGGATGTCCGAGTTGCTCGCCCAAACGGGGCTAAGTGATGAGCAAGGTGAATATGTCGACATCCTTCAAGACTCGGCGGATTCCCTTCTCGGTTTGTTGAACGACATTCTCGATTTTTCCAAGATCGAAGCGAGGCGACTCGAGTTGGAGTCCATCCCATTTTCAATTCGTGATCTCGTTGAGAAGTCGGTTCGGACTCTAGCGGTTCGAGCGGCGGAAAAAGATCTGGAATTGGTATGTCATCTTTCACCTAAATTGTCTGAATGTTGTATTGGTGATCCGGGACGCTTACGACAAATCCTTGTTAATCTGGTCGGCAACGCCATCAAGTTCACTGAGTACGGGCAAGTGATCGTCGAGGTATTTCCCGAGGAAGAACCGATCCGAAGTGTTGATGCTGGGTTGGATAGCGACAGAGTTGCTGGTGAGTCAGGCAATGAGTCAGGCAATGAGCCGGGCGAGCTGAAGGTTCGGACTGAGGCTGAGAAAAATGCTGCATCGAATGAAGAAGCTCGTTGCACCGACCAAAGGATCCATTTCCGAGTCAGTGACACTGGAATCGGGATTCCACCTGAAAAGCAGGAGTCAATTCTTGAAGCTTTCACTCAAGTTGATGCTTCAACGACGCGACGGTTCGGGGGGACGGGACTTGGCTTGGCTATTTCGGGGCAGTTGGTGGATCTGATGGGAGGTCGACTGCAGCTTGAAAGCGAGTTTGGTAACGGGAGTCAGTTCTTTTTTAATGTCCCCCTGCAAGAAACCACCTCGATTGCCGAAACGCTCTCTTCCCGACTGACGGTTTTGGAAGGGCTGCGAGTTTTGGTCGTTGATGACCATCCAACCAATCGGCAGATTTTGGGAGAGGTTCTCGAGAGGTGGAAGGCGATCCCCGTTTTGTGCTGTGGTGGAAAGGATGCGTTGCAATCCCTTGATGCCTCAGACGAGTCGAGTTGTCCTTTTGATCTGGCGCTACTTGATTTTATGATGCCGGAGATGGATGGCTTTCAATTAGCGGAGATCATCGGGCAACGATACGGAGCCGAAAAACCTAAAATGATTTTATTGTCATCCGCCCATCAGCATGATCAACGTGAACGCGGGCTGAAGTTAGGTATTGATCGGTTTGTTACCAAGCCACTTGTCCAGTCGGAGTTTTTGGAAGTATTGTTGCAAGTCATCGATGGTGATTCGGTCCAACAGCCCGCGGAATCCAACACCCACGCACCCCTTCAAGTTTTGGTTGCCGAGGATGGGTTCGCGAACCAGCAAGTGGCGCTCGGTATGCTGAGGGCACTTGGGCATGAGTCGATTTTGGTGGCAAATGGACAAGAAGCAATTCAACGCTGGCAGCAGGGTGGCATCGATGTCATTCTGATGGACATGCACATGCCGGTGCTGGACGGTATATCGGCGACGGAGCAAATTCGCCGCGTTGAGGCGGAGACGGGGCAGCGAACACCTATCGTTGCGCTGACCGCGGCCGCCTTTCAAGAGGATCGGATCGCTTGCGAAGCCGCGGGGATGGACGCGCATCTTTCCAAGCCGATCCGAGCCGATGAATTGCGAGATTTACTGGAGCAGTTTGCTGCGTCGGCTGGCCTCAGCCGCTTTGGCGATCAAGGGATTCCTGACACCAACACAAGCCTTGCCCATCGCGATACCAAGGGCACTTTGGGGGTGAGGAAAGAAAGTGAGCAAGTCATCGTATCTGGGGCAAAAGCTGCAAATGATTCGGTCGAAATCGTTGACACCGAAATGGATTCATTGTCGGATGATCCTCACCGTGTGGAGGGTCAGGGTCGGCAGGCTCAAAGCGGATTTGGAAAGCGTTCAGTGGAGGAGACCTCCTCACCGAACGCTCGACCGAACGAGCCGGGTGGTTTTTCTGAAACGCCCTCTGCCGAGACACCTGAAGATCTGATGTCGGTGGTTGATCTTCAGGCGGCGTTGGCGCGACTTCCCGGTGGAATGGAATCCTTGAGACAACTTTCAGAGTTATTCCTTCCAGAATGTGATGCGTTGATGGCATCCATCCATGAGCAATCTACCGACGGTGATCTTGGGCTGATTGAGCGATCCGCTCATACGCTCAAAGGATCTGCCGATCTTTTTTGCGCAAACGAGCTGCGTCTTGCCGCCGAAGCGATTGAAAAGTCAAGTCACTTTGGGGATCGCGCAAAACTTGCTTTTCAGATTCCTCGTCTGCATTATGAGGTCACCCGAGTGATTGATGTTTTACGGGCGGAGTTTTAGTTGTTTGTTCCTGCGAGAGAGTTTTGGACGTAACCTTGCCTCGCTCCACGATGGGTGAGACTTTCTCACAGCTAGCCTACTGCAAGTCAACGCAGACATTTCCACACCAGCGTTGCATGGGGGCCTTCATGCAGTGATTAGGCTGCCAGTGCGAAGGTAAAGAGTTAGACGGCGAACAGGCATTCGGCCTGGAGAGTCGAGCCTCTAGTGGCGTCGTACCCTTGTCATCAAAACGGTGCCCAGCAGTCCGAGGATGATGTTGCCTAGCCAGACGCCATACGGCGGTACAATGCCGTCTTTGGCTTGTTCGAGGCCGAAGATAAACAGAGGGTAATAAAGAATCAGCGTTGGTAGGAAGCAGAGTCCAAAGGTGGACCAGTAATCACTCGTCTTAGCGAGCATCGCCAGCGGAGCTCCTACAAAAACAAAGAAGAAGCAGCTAAAACCCCAAGCCCAGCGTCGCCACGGTTCGGTTTGCAACCGAACAAGACGTTTTCGGCTTGTTTTGAGCTTTGATTCCATTTGATTATCCCCTACGCCGGAGATGTTTTCGTTTCTCGCGGTAAGGATTGCAAATCCGGTGTGTGCCGCGAGTTGTCCGACAATTGCATGATTCCGCCCATCTTGCAGCAAGCGTTCACTGCTGAGCAGGCTCATTGGTAATTCACTCGGACTTTTCTTGCTGATGTCTTGCTGCGAGTTTTTTCGAGAAAGAGGTATTCTGAACTCCGTTTCTCCGGGGACAATGCTGTGAAAGAGATGCCCTCCTTCGACTTGGCTATCAACCACTCTTAGCAACAGCGTTTCAGATTCAGGATCAAGTCGCAGTTCACCCTCTTTGGCCGATAGTTTCATGGGCCCTTGTGAGCCGCTGTTGTGGACGGTCACGGTTGGGCGAACAAGCGTCCTGCCTTTTACTTCTCGAACGTGAATCGAGAAGCCTTGTTCCGATGTGTATGTCTGCTCACTGCGCAAGACCCGATACGCAATGTCTTCGATTGACATCAGAACCACTCGGTTCACCCCAGGGCGTCCCCACGAGACTGCGAGATCTGACACCATCACCGCAATGGGACTGAGAATCGCAGCAAAAATGATTGCTGGCTTCAGTAAGCGAATCGGAGAGATGCCGGAAGCTTTGACCGTTGCGATTTCGCCATCGGCAGCCATTCGGCCATAGACGCAGCAGACTGAAAAAAGCGCGGTTGCGGGAAATGCGAATTGGAGAGAAATGGGAAGTATGTATGGCAGCAACTGCACCACAGCCGAGAGTCCCAAGCCCCTGCGCAGCAACTCTCTTCCCACTCCGATCAGTAGGATAAGCAGGGTTAGAACGATGAGCGATACAATGAAGATCTTAAGGATCTCAACAAGCACGTATCGCGTCAGGCGACTTGGCATGGGCGGGCGTTAAGTTTTGCATCTTGCAAAGCGGCTTTCCATCGTTGGTCGACGACGGAATGGGGTCTGCGAATCAGCCATTTGGGACACTGATGTGGACCACCCATCGAGTGGTGACATCGGTCGGAGCGATGGGTATCCGGCGGCTCAATGTGAGTCTTGAGGTTCCTTCCTCCAACTCTCTCGGCGTCTATGTTTAGCAAAAGATGGCAAAACAGGGGTAGACGAGAATCGAGGAGGCAGAGCTGCTGGTCGACTTTACTCTGCATTTCGGCATCCCTCGGTCCTTTTGATTCCCAGCGAACGCTGCTAAACTCTCACTTTCCATCACGAATTGCATTTCGAGGGCTATCATGACCCAACGTAAGGGTTCCGAGTTTGCCGGGTTGTCTGTTGCTATCATCACGCCTTTTCGGGATGGGCAGGTTGATTATGCCCTGCTTCGAGAGCAACTCGAATTTCAGGTTGCTGCTGGAACCACCTGTATCGTTCCCGTTGGAACGACCGGAGAGTCACCCACGCTTTCTCATGATGAGCATGATCGCGTGATCACCGAGGTCATCCAATGTGTTGCAGGCCGCGCCAAGGTGATGGCTGGCACGGGCAGCAACAGCACTGCCGAAGCCCTTCGGTTGACGAAGCGAGCTGCTGCGGAGGGTGCCGATGCGACCCTTCAAGTCGCACCCTATTACAACAAACCGACTCAGGAAGGTTTCTATCAGCACTTCAAAGCGATCGCTGAGCAAGTCGATATTCCAGTGTGCGTTTACAACATCCCTGGCAGGACAGGAAAAGAAATTGAGGTAGGCACCATTCAGCGGCTTGCTGAGATTGATGGGATTACCATGGTCAAGGAAGCGACCGGTAAGCTGGATCAATGTTCTGCGATTGCGGGAGCAACCGACCTCACCGTTCTCAGTGGCGATGACTCGCTGACGCTTCCCATGATGAGTGTTGGTGCCGAGGGAGTCATCTCGGTGGCAGGAAACCTAGTTCCCGGGCCAATGATTGAACTGGTCCAAGCCGCGCTTGCCGGCGATTATCAAACGGCACAAGCCATACACCACCGACTGTTTGGACTGTGCTCAAAGATGTTGGGCTTATCGACGAACCCAATCCCCATCAAAACCGCGATGCAGATGGTTGGGCGGGACAGCGGTGAATTGCGACTTCCAATGACCCCACTAGAGCCACAGCAGAGCGATCAATTGCGAGAAGCTTTGATGGCATTTGGGCTTGCTTCAGCCACAGTCTAGCTTTGGCATCGGGATTTCCGATGAGGTGGTCCAGCAAGTTGTTTCTGAAACCTTGTGAGACGCCATGCAACTTGACCTCGGCGTGAATGGATCCTGGCAACGGTTGTTGGTTGCTTGTTGGGGAAGGCATCTTTTGACCTGGTTTCAAGTTCAAGGCTGATTCGCCCAAGGTTCACCAGCATTAACCCGGTAGGAAATTGCGTAGGTAGGTTTTGCTTTGGACTAAAGCCAGTTTCCGATTCGCCGCCGAATCCTCGTAGGCTCGATCCTCCACTTCCACACAGACCGGACCTTGGTAGCCGACATCGGTGAGAACAGAAAAAAATTGTCCCCAATTCACATCTCCCATTCCTGGTAGTTTTGGTGAATGGTATTCATTTGGATGTGCAAGGATGCCCACCCGATCAAGGTGATTCACGTCGACCCGAACATCTTTTGCATGGATGTGGAAGAGCTTGTCTGAGAATTCACGCATTGGGCTAAGGTAGTCCATTTGCTGAAAGATCATGTGCGAGGGGTCATAATTGAGACCAAAATGATCACTTTGAATGTCACTGAACATTCGTTCCCAAATCGCAGGACTGATGGCGAGATTTTTTCCCCCGGGCCATTCGTCAGCAGTGAAGAGCATTGGACAGTTTTCGATGCCAACTTTGACTCCTTTCTCTTCCGCGTGGCGAATGATGGGACGCCATGTTTCGAGGAATCGAGGCCAGTTTTCGTCAATACTCTTGGTCCAGTCTCTGCCAATAAACGTATTCATTCGGTTCAGGCCTAGCGTCGCAGTGGCCGTTATCACCAACTTGATATGTTCCACGGCGGTTTTGGCTTCCTCTGAATCGCAAGATAAAGGATTGGGATAGTATCCAAGACCGCTAATCTTGACCGCATACTTTTCCTGCAATTCATTGAGATGATCCACCGAAGCGTGATCAAGTTGAGTTGCATCAATGTGAGTGATGCCGGCATAACGTCGAGTTGATTTTCCAGGTGGCCAGCACATCACTTCGACGCAGTCGTAGCCGATACTTGATGCCGTTTGAAAAACTTCTTCTATGGTTTGTTCGGGAAGTATCGCGCTAACGAATCCAAGGTTCATCATTGGTTTGTCGCTCCTGGTTCAATCCAGCGTTGCATACGGTGGCTTTTCAAAATGGCTTCGCAAAGTAAAAGCTCGCGATGGCCATCGTAAAAGGTAGGGTAAGTGGGGGTGTCTTGAAATTTTCCGGATTCAATCGATGAGTAGAACGCCTTGAAAAGTTGTTTAAAGGAATCGCCAAACCCTTCGTTATGACCTCCCGGATAGGATACCGCAGTGTTTGCGAGATCGGTTAATAAAGCTGGATCACGGTGCAAAATTTGATTGGCTGAATCACGATGTCCAATTTCCAGTTCATTGGGCCTTTCGCTATTCCAGCGAAGCGATTGCTTGGAGCCAGCGATTTCATACTGCAAGCAGTTTTTTCGACCCGCGTCCACCTGTGAAACCCAGAGGACACCTTTTGCACCACTGTCAAATCGAAGTAGTACGCAGCCAAAATCCTCGGTCGTCACATTAATTGTTTTGGTTGGACGTTCCTCACCGAGAGGGGTTGTGAAAGTTTCCGCAGGGCCGAGGGGCATTGTTCTCTGTGGATACACGGTTGCTAGGTCAGCGCAAACGGCAATCACCTTCTGTCCCGAGATGAACTGAATGAGGTCCAACCAGTGTGTCCCTATGTCTGCAATCGCCCTCAGTTCACCACCTTGATCATCAAGGACCCGCCAGTTGAAATCCGTTGGATGGAAAAGCCAATCTTGAGCATAACTGCCGGTGATGTGAAAGAGTTCTCCGGTTTGTCCTTGTCTGCATCGCTCGGCACTCTCGAGAGAAAGCGGGTAGTATCGAATGTTGTAGTTGACCGCCGCTGCGACACCATTGGATTCAGCTAATCGAATGAGGCTGGCAGATTCTGCCGAGTCCATTGCGAGCGGTTTCTCGCAGATCACATGTTTGCCCGCCTCGATCACGGAAGCGGTCTGTTCAAAGTGAAGGTGATTAGGGGACGTGATGTGGACCACATCGACCCTGGGGTCTGCGAGGATTGCGTTGAGATCGGGGTAGGCAAGGGGCAAGCCAAGTTGCCGGGCGGCAATCGAAGATTTTTCTGGCGAAGATCCGGCGATTCCAGCAACCTCGACGCCTGCGCGACGAAGGCCTTCGACATGGACCGGCCCGATGAATCCCGTTCCGACTACAGCAGCAATTAGGTTACTCATGCCTTGGTTGTATGGCAGCGGTAATCCACAAGCAAGTCGGGCACTGAGTCATGCCAGGTCTTTCTGTTTGGGTCGGTTCGTTGAACCGGACACCCATCTTGTAATTGCCTATCTTCAGTAAGACGTTGATTCGATCCAGATGGGCTGACTTGGCTGCAGCATTACCCGTTCAGGAAATCCAATGGATCATCATCCCTTGGTAACGCGGTAATCACAATCTGGCTCGTTTGCCGATTCAGAAAAGTGGAGGCACCCCATGATTTTGACGTCTTTGGTCGGTATTGTCCTTGAAAGAAGAACGAGTGGACTGAACTCGGTAAATTTCAAGATGGAGTTGATGCCCAGCATTGCGTTACACAGGTGAATGCACCTGATTACGATTTCGCCCTCAGCCTTGCAATGTCAGCGGCAACGGATTCGTGTTGATTCCGCAGGTCTTCTAGGCTTGATTTTTCTCGTTGCACTACATCCTCGGGGGCGCGAGCAACAAAGTTTTCGTTGCTGAGTTTTTGCTCTTTGCCACCAATCTGTTTCGCGATCTGACCCAGTAACTTCTCAAGACGCGCAAGTTCCGCTTTCACGTCAATGAATTTCTCGAGATCAACGTGAACTTCGATTTCCATTGCAGGGATTCCCAGCGGGGCATCCGTCTCGAAGGCCTCGGCTTGGGGTCCCAAGGTGGTGACTTCCGCTTGCGCGAGTCCCAAGAAGTAGGCTTTCATGGGTTCGAGCAATTTCTTGGATGATTCCGTGCAACGAATCGCTACGGGTACAGTTTCTCGGGGTGCGATATTTTGGCTGGCGCGAATACGACGTATTGCACCGACCACTTCCTGAAACTCGGCAAACTGGCGTTCGATACCTTCATCGAAGTGTGACTGATCAGCTGTTGGCCAAGGAGCTCGCATCGCAAATGTGGACGCCTCTTGGGGTGCGGGAAGTCCGCGTTGGGGGGCCACCAAGTTCAAGTGTTCCCAAATCACTTCGGTCACAAATGGCATGGTCGGGTGCAGAAGTTTCAAGAGGGTGTCGAGACCATGAGCCATGACTGATTGTGTCGTCGCTCGTTGGGCTGGGTCCGCCAAACGGGGTTTGGCAATCTCTAAGTAGAAGCTGCAAAACTCATCCCAGGCAAAGTCGTATAGCAGGCGTGAGGATTCCGCAAAACGGTATTGCTGCAATCCCTCACTCACTTGGCGCGTGATCGTTGCAAGTCGGCTCAAGAGCCAGCGGTCCTCAACGGGCAGAGATTCGAGGTTGATCGCTTGTGGTTCGTATCCGTCCATGTTCATCATGGCGAAGCGTGCAGCGTTCCAAAGCTTGTTGACAAAATTCCGCGCCGTTTCAAATCGTTCGCTGACGACGGCGCCCTTGGGCAACGCCTTGTCCACATCGCTCTCAGCCCATTGTGTGGAGAATGCTTGCTTGCATCCTGGACAGTCAATGGTGGGTTGCGAACGATTTTTCTTCGTCTGATCGATCAATTTTTCGCAGTGCGGGCACTCGTATTGAACGGGCATGCGAACATCCTGCGTGTCGGTTGAGAGACGCGCAAGGCCGAAACGTAATGCATCAGGCCCAAATTTATCGATCACATCAATCGGATCAACACCGTTGCCCTTGCTCTTGCTCATCGTCTCACCCTGACCGTCCAAGATCTTTGGATGGATGAAGACTTCGCGAAATGGAATTTTGCCAACGTTGTTTAGGCCCATCAGCACCATTCTCGCGACCCATAAGGTGATGATATCCCGAGAGGTGATCAGTGTGCTGGTGGGGTAAAAGTAATCAAGTTCTTGTGTCTTTTCTGGCCAGCCCAGTGTGCTGTGCGGCCAAAGTGCTGAGGAAAACCATGTGTCCAAGACATCCGGGTCTCGCGTCAATCCAAGTGACTCGAGGCTGGATTCTCGTTCATCACCCTCCTGCCTAAGGCAGACGAAGATTCCTTGGGATCCATCGTCAAACTGATCGATTCGATAGCTGATCGCTTCCGGTGATTGAGCAATCATTGAATCAAGTTGGCTGGCAATTTCGGTGACGTTTGTTTGATTTAAGCCTGTGAGTGACCAAACAGGAATTCGATGTCCCCACCAGAGTTGCCGACTCACTGGCCAGTCACGTTTTTCACTCAACCAGTCCAAGTAGCCTTTTCGATAACGTTCTGGATAGATTTGTACGCTTTGATCGGTAACGGCATCCATGGCGGATTGGGCGAGTTCGTCCATGGCAACGAACCATTGATCTGCAAGGTAGGGTTCGATGGGTGTTTTACTGCGATCACTTAGTGGCAATTCAATTTCGCGATCTTCAACATCACCCAAAAGGTCAATCGCTTTGAGATCTGCGACCACACGTTTGCGAGCCTGCGGGATGGTGCAACCTTCATAGGGGCCACCCTCTTGATTGACGGTTCCATCAGGATTCAAGATGTTAATCATCGGTAACCCGGCACGTTGCCCAACTTCATAATCGTTTGGATCGTGGGCAGGCGTGATTTTTACGCATCCACTACCCAGTTCGGGTTTCGCCCATTGGTCCGCAATTAATGGGATTTCACGATCGGTCAGTGGAAGTCGCAATCTACGCCCATCGAGTGCCATCTCCCGTAACTGAATCAACGAATCGAGCATGGTCTGGCGCCGTTGAATTAATTTTTCAAGTTGCTCCTCAATTTCTTTCCGTTCATTCTCACCGGATTCTTTCAGTCGATCCTTGAGTCCGTCCTCGATCGCATCGAGTGCACCCTTGGGGTCCGGGTGAACGGCGACTGCGGTGTCACCAAGCATGGTTTCGGGACGAGTGGTTGCAATCTCGACTCGCTCGGGTTCTCCGGGTTTCGGGTCAACAACCGGATAATAAAGGTGCCAGAAATGACCTTTCTTGGAGGTGTTTTTGACTTCATCATTGCTGACAGCGGTCTGCAGGAACGTGTCCCAATTGACCAGTCGCTTACCGCGATAGATTTGCTTTTTGGCAAACAAGTCAAAGAAGGTGGCGCGGACTGCCGCAGCACATTGGTCATCGAGTGTGAATCGGGTGCGTTCCCAGTCGCAACTGCAACCCATGCGTTTCAACTGGCCAAGAATGCGGGTTTCGTACTGCGCCTTCCATTTCCAGATGCGGTCGACCAGTCCCTCACGACCGATGTCATGTCGAGAGAGATTTTCTTGCTCCTTCAGGCGTCGCTCAACCACAGCTTGGGTGGCGATTCCGGCGTGATCAGTTCCCGGCATCCAAAGGGTTTCACGTCCCATCATTCGGTTCATGCGAACCATGATGTCTTGCAACGTATTATTCAGCCCGTGTCCAAGGTGAAGTGCCCCGGTAACGTTTGGGGGAGGGATCACCACGCAGTAGGGGTCACGATCCCGGTTGACCTCAGCGTGACCACACTGATTGTCATCCCATGCTTGAGAAATTCGAGTGGCTTCGGCGGCATGATCAAATCGATCCGGCAATTGATTCATCGGTATCAGATTATGTAGAAGAGGGTGTTGAGGGGGAAGGTGGACGGCGGAGATGATTTGGAGAAGAATCATCCACCGAGTGGCATTTCCTCTTTGTGAAGCTTGTACTCGACGGCATCAACTAATGCTCGCCAGCTCGCGCTGATGATGTTTTCGCTGACTCCGATGGTGCCCCAAGATTCTTCTTGGTCACCGCTTTCAATATTGACTCGAATTGAGGCGGCGGTGCCGGCACCTGAATCCACGACACGAACCTTGTAGTCCAGTAAACGCATCTCGGCTAGGCATGGGTAGGTGTCGGCTAGTGCTTTTCGAAGTGCGGCATCGAGGGCATTGACCGGTCCCTGGCCTTCGGCCGCATCAAACCACAGTGTCTCACCCACTTTTAATTTGATGATTGCCTCAGCGAATTCATTTTGTTTGGCGGGGTCACGATCACCAGAAACAATTCGGTACTTGATTGTTTCGAAGTGGGGCTGGAAGGTTCCAGCGATTCGTTTGACCAGCAAATCGAACGAAGCTCCGGCATTTTCGAACTGGTATCCTTGGTTTTCCAGCGTCACCACCTCCGCCAAGATCTTGTCCATTAACTCGCGGTCATCCTGCAGATTGTGTTTGGTGGCCAACGCGACGATGTTGCTACGGCCAGACAATTCGCTAACCAGAATTCGGCGTTCGTTACCCACCAGAGACGGGTCAATATGTTCGTAGGTCTTCGCCGCCTTGTTAATAGCGTGAACGTGCATGCCACCTTTGTGAGCGAATGCGCTTTGACCCACAAACGGTTGGCCATTTTGCCACTGCAGATTGGCTGTTTCGTAGACGTACCGGCTGAGTTCCGTGAGCGGTGTCAGGGCTCTGCCTTGCAGGACATCAAACCCTTTCTTTTTCAGGCCAAGGTTTGCGATGACTGAAATCAAATCAGCATTGCCGCATCGTTCACCAATCCCATTGATTGTGCCTTGTACTTGCAAGACACCGGCATCGACTGCCGCAAGTGAGTTTGCTACTGCCATCGAGCCGTCGTTGTGTGTGTGGATTCCAAATTCAACCTTGCAATCCTTGAGTGCTTCCTTCGCCGCGGTAGTGACCTCCGCTACTCGCTCGGGAAGAGCCCCGCCATTGGTGTCACACAACACCAGCCATTTGGCACCACCGCTTGCGGCAGCCTTCAGCGTATCGATGGCATATTGTGGATTGGCGGTGTACCCGTCAAAAAAATGTTCCGCATCATAAATCAGTTCGGAGTGGCCGCTCAGGAACTCCGCACTTTCCCCAATCATTTGGAGATTTTCTTCGAGGGAAACTCTCAGGACTTCGGTCGCATGATAATCCCACGTCTTGCCCACAAGCGTTATGCATGGTGTTCGTGCTGCAACCAATGCCTGCATTCCTGGATCGTCTTTGGCGTCCATTGATTTACGCCGAGTCATTCCAAAGGCGCAGACCTTTGTGTGACCAAGATCTCGTTCTCGAATTTGTTCAAAGAATGAGACATCTTTTTCGTTCGACAACGGATAGCCGCCCTCGATGAAATCGATTCCTGTTTCCGCGAGTCGCGATGCAATGTTGAGTTTGTCTTGCAGGGAAAAACTGACCCCCTCGCCCTGCGAGCCGTCACGGAGCGTGGTGTCGTAGATGAGGATGGGTTGATTGGTCATCTTTTCGAACTAGTTCGAGTGAAGCATCATGATCCTGTCATTGAGGTCGCCATCATTCGGAGAGCCTTCAATGTCACAACGAAGTCAACGTAATTTTGGCCAGGATCGTAAAGGTGGAAACGGATTAGGTATGGAAACAAAAAAACCCCCGAACCATGTTAGGCCTCGGGGGTGAATGGAAGCTTTAAGTCCCGAAATGATTTCAACGGGATGGTCATTCCCGCGAATTGCTCTCACCCGTCTCAGCCATTGTTAATCGGGCGGATGCTGGTGTGAATGATCATTTTAATCATCGGGTCGGCCATGTGAATTTTTTCTCACTTTTCGTATCGCATTAGGATGACTGCATCGTCTCATGCTGTCAATCGCGAGTTGAGTTCTCCTGACATGTCGGTTACGGGCCGATTCTGAATCATTCGGCTCACTCGGGATGGTTGTCTCATGAGGAACCGTGTTTCAGTACTTGGCGTGGATCGGTCCGGTTTTTCACCGATGGGGTCATCCGAGCGAGGAGTGGTTCTTGCGAGTCCTTCTCAGTCAATCCCTCTGTCCGCTCGGTGATTCTTGAGCTTTGATGCGGGATCTCTTGTTCAGGGAATCGATGGCCTCTTGTTCAGATCGACTTGATTCAGCCCACTCGCCAGTGCGTCAAACTTGAATTTATCAGTGCGGCAAAATTAAATTCATCGCGACAATCGTTACAGACTGGTCAGGTAAAGGGTGGGCGTTGATTTTTCGCAACGAATCACGTTGCCTTTTTACAACAGATAAGGCAGCGGCGTGGTAGTGTTGCCAGGTCAAAGTCTCTTTAATCGGAAACCTTTCGCTAGCCGCATGTCTTTGTCTCGCGGTGCGGAAAGCAATCAGCGTGTCTTATGTCTGCAATATCCCCATCGCACCAAAGATCCCGGTCAGTCAACCGCTTGCGGGCGCTGAGTAGCATCGTTGTTGTTTTGATCGCGTGTATATGTGGAGTAGGTTGTAATCAACTGCGATTGCCCGCAATTGATTCCACCGGCGCCGGGCTCTTTGCTCCGAAGCCCTACACAACAACTCTTGCCGTTCCTGGTTTCGGTAGCGATTCATGCGGTATCAAGAGTCATTTTAAGAATCATTTTGCAGGTCTTGGGTTTGGTGATGGTGATTGCAAATTTCCATCGCCGGTATTTAAGGAACCTGATGCACCCCTGCCATGTCCGCCAGAGGAGAACGCTCTCGCTGCTGCGCCGACCACTCTCGTTGCGACTGATTTGGCTGACGCGTCTTGTCAGGATGGACCACCCGCGGTGCTTTATGGAGATCAGTGCATTCATCAAGGCTGCCGATTGCCCAGTCGGGGCAATCGCGGTTGCATCCTACTTACCCCGAGCAAGATCGTCGCTCCGGTGGGCGGTGAGGTTGTCTTGTTGTCCGGAATCTGCGGCACTGACGGCTATCTGCAAATGAACGAGAAGCTGGAGTGGATGCTGACACCAGACAGTGTGGGAACTTTTATCGAAGTAGGAGATGATTCTCCCGGGATGCTCACTAAGCTTGTCGGATCAAAAGACCGGCCGGGTAAGGAAGATCCTTCCTATGCCATCGGAATGACCAGTACAAAACGAATGTTGATCACGCGAGGGAATCATGACACGCGCGATGATGTCCAGCTTGAAAAAGGGCAAACCTGGATCACGTTGAGCAGCCCGAGTGAGGGAACGAGCCACGTGACGGTTCTTGCTCCGGAAAGTGAGTGCTGGGATCAGAGAAAAGCGACGGCTACGATCTATTGGGTTGATGCAAGGTGGCAATTCCCCAATGCTCAGCTTGTCAAAGAGGGACAGGCTGTTGTTCTCTCCACGCGTGTCACGCGTTCGGAGGGCGGTTTGCCAGCTAGAGGATGGACGGTGCGATACGAGGTCTTGCAGCCTGAGTTAGCCTCATTTGCGGGAACTGATGACGCAACCGTTACGGAGGTAGAGGTTGATTCATCCGGGAATGCGGCAGTGCAATTGGTTCCAAAGTCGGGAACCAGCGGCGTTGCGCCCGTTTCCATTCAAATCATCCGTCCGGGTGGAATGAGTGACAATATTCCGAGTGTCACTCTGGGGCGAGGTCAGACTTTTGTCACATGGAGCGCGCCGCAATTAAAGTTGAGGGCAGGTGCACCACCGATTGCAACCTTTGATTCGCCATTTCAAGCCATTGCCAACTTGGCCAATCCTGGTGACCAGCCAGCTCGAAACGTCAGGGTCGATGTTCAATTACCACCCGGGACAAGGGTTGTTGGGAGTGATGCCTTCGCAAGGGTTCTTCCCAATGCGGTGACCTGGGATATCGGTACTTTGCCCGCGCAGCAGCAGTTGGATTTATTTGTGGATGTCGTGGCTCAATCACCAGTTGATCTGGTTTTCCAGGCGCGTGGTGACGGACTGGTGACCGAGGAAAAGCTTCGCATCGATGTCTTTCGACCAGCACTCTCGGTGCGTGTGCAACCGGTTCAGCAGCGAGTGGAGTCGGGTCAGCCGGTGAAGTTTGACATCGACGTGATCAACACGGGTGATCGTCCACTCCGGAATGTTCAGTTACTAGCTTCGGGAGATTCGGGGGTAATCCATCGAAGTGGGAATGCTGCGGTGACCAATACGAAAGCCAATGGACCACTTCAGCCCGGTGAAACATGGGCTGCGCAAGTGGAGTTTATTCCGGTTCAGGCCGGGCAACGCTGTTTAAACGTTCAAGCATCCGCTGATGGCGGGCAGAGGGTAGCACAGGAAAGCTGCGTGACGGTGATCAATCCGGTTCCGCGAGCGCCTGATTTATCCATCAAGTTAGAGGGGCCGAGAGAAAGGGTCATGGGTCAGGATGCTCTGATTCGGGCAACCTTGGTCAACCAAGGGAATGTGGTGGCTAGTCAGGTTCGCGTGGTGATGTCATTTCCTGATCAATTGCAATTGAAGCAAGCGACGCAGGGTGCCGACCAATCCTTGTTGCAGCAGCGGCAGGTCGCTTGGAATCTTTTGCGAGTTGATCCCGGGAAAGAGGTGGTTTTCGAAGGGCAGTTTGAAGCTGCGTTTCCAGTTAATCAAGCTGAGGTGACGTTGCAAGTGCTTACGGATACCGGAGCAGTGTCTGAGGATTCGTTAGCTGTAACGATCTTGCCGCAGTCCGGTGGCGGAACTCGTCCGAGTGGTGGAAATCTGAACGGTTCTGGAACTGAGGCGAGCGGGTCATCGGCGGATCTAGCTGTCCCACTGCAAGGCGATCCTACCGCGTCTGTCAATGATCCTGCCGCGTCTGTCAATGATCCTGCCGAGCCAAATGATCCTGTCCTTCCCGTCGAGCAAGCTTCCAGATCAGGGGACTTGAAGGTCTCTCTGTTGGGACGGGATAATCCGGCAAGTGTCGAAAGTCTGATTCGTTATCAGTTGCGGATTGTCAACGATTCCAACGAACGCGATGGGGATCTTGCTATTGAATTCAAGCTTCCTTCCGGCGTCAGATTGGAGAGGGTGAGCCGTTCGACCAATCCGGATGTGGGTGAGTTTCAGATTGGTCCCGGTGCGGTGGCGATTGCCCGTGTTCCGTCAATCGAACCAGGAGAAAAAATTGACTACGAGTTGGTGATGGTTAGCAACCAACCGCAAACTTTTGAACTCAAAGTCGAGGTGAGAAGTGTTCGCGTGAGACAGGGTGTTGTCAAAACAGTCGAAACCACTGTTGTGCCTTAGTGTCGAAAATTCTGTTTTCTCCTGCCCGCAGTTGCATGCTCTGGAAATTCTTTCCCACGCCAGCGAGTTCTATTTGAGGCGTTCGGCGATTGCTGCGTGACCAGCGTTTCTCGCATGGTCCATCGCTGTTTCCTGATCCTGATCCTTGACAGATGGGTCAGCATTATTCTCGAGCAGTACCTCCACCACCTCAGGTTCACCTAGTCCCGCGGCCATCATGAGTGGTGTGAAGCCTTCAGTGGTATCAATTGCATTCACATCCGCGCCCGCTTTGATCAGCGCCTTCACTGCCTCGGCAAACGGGCCAGTGCAAGCGTGAATTAACGGTGTCTTGCCTTGAGAGTCACGGCAGTCAACCACCGCTCCTTGGCTGATTAGGTAGGTAACGGTTTCAGTGTGCCCGTTGTAGGCTGCCATGTGAAGCGCTGTCAGTTTTTGTCCTGGGTCAATTCCGTTGATGTCCATACCTGATTCGACTGCGGATTTTACTTTGTCCAAAGATCCCTCGTACGCAGCAAGTCGAAACGCCTCGCCACTAATCTGAGGCTTGGATACTGTTGGTTCGGATTCGGGAGATTCACTATTTGGTTGATTGTTGGGCGATTGATTTTCCTCCGAATCTTGCGACTCTGATTTTTCTGGTTGATCGTTTGTATTCTCAGTGGTTTCTGATTCATTTCCCTGTGTGTTTGTGACTGCAGAAGAATCAGGTTCGTTCCCCAGATCCGTTGACGGCTCGGTGCAGCCTTGGACGAGCAGAGGGACCAACAGCGCGAGTGTTAAAAGAGTGCGGTGAAGCATGTTTATCTGTTCACGTGAGATGGAGTGGGGGGGGATTCTGTATCGCTTGGTGCGGAAACCTGACAGATCAATCTTGAGCAGCTTGGAAGTGAGAAGTCCGAAAAGGGGAACGGTAAAAATGAGCACGCCCCTCTTTTTAATCACTGGTTTTTGCTCACTGGTAACGCGACCTTCAGGAGATCAGGATCAACTTTCATCACTGTGAAGGTCTTGATCCACACGAACTCTTGAGATGTCATGAGGCGGGTTTGCTGAAATTCCCTGTCCAATGTAGGCGTTGGACGATCTTCTGCACATGTTCGAGCGAGCCAATCACAAACTTAAGCAGGATTTTTTCTGACACTCACTCTCTGAACCACACTTTTCGAGGTTATGGAGCAATCGAGACGATGATGGTTTTCTCCTGCCAGATCACACGAACGCCGACTTGTCGAGCAATGGAGTCAACGAAGCTTTTCAGGGTCCTGTTTTCGCCTTGCAGCGTGACCATTTGTTTGCAGGCCGCAGCAGCGTCTTGACGTATCAGACATTCTCGTCCAGCGGTTTGTGCAAATTGCCTGAACGCGTTTTCAGCAGATGTCGTCATCTTTTTCAGGGTGAACGTGTCGCGGTTGGGGTCTGCTCCGCTCTTGCCCACGCCCGTTGAGAGAAGTAGGTCAATCAGCTTCCGGTGCTCGCCAGTCGTTGCCTCAACGATGATACCACGAGTCGAAGATGAGACTCGGCTTTTGGGTGAGGCTGTTTGAAATTTTCGGACAACGTCCGTGGTAGTCTTTGTCTTGAGTTCGTAGGGTCGCGAAATCATCGCTGCAGGCGATTCTTGACCTGAGGATTCTTGACCCAGGGGGGCATGGTTTGTCGCCGCTAACTCCGCGTCGATGAATTGGGAGCGAATCAGTTTCTCGGCGATGTTGCGATGGATTTTCGTCAATTTGACCTCGGGCCAGTGGTCATGAGGCATTTTTGTAACACTGCTGTTGGATGCAACTGAAACCATCTTCAATGCTTCGGTTGGTGTGGTGAGTTGATCCCAGTCGATGTTAATCACGGGTCCCTTTTTGCTGGATGGCGTGGACATGATTCTCAGCGTGACTTCGTCAACCCAATTGGCTCGGCCGACCAGCACAACGTTTGCGATCGGCATCACCACGCAGTTCTGAGTGGCGGCTACTTGCTTCAGGGCCATGTAAAGCGTCGGACCCAGTGTGCCCGCTTGGATAACTTGCGAAGGATCCGTATTACGGTCCAGCCAAAGATTTAGTTGGCCGATGGATGTTAGACGCTCAAGTGCCGTTCGAAAATCTTGCCCATCGAGCACGGAAGTGTTGGATAGGCTGAGTCGTTGAATCATGGGATCGCTCTCGCTAAAACGATCTGCGGCGAGGGATCTTGTTTGCAAGATTCCGAGGGTCAGCAACACAAGAAACGTGGTTGCGGATGGAATCAATCGCTGGCGGGCGACCACTTGATCAGTCATGATTTTTCGAGCGGTGCTTGGTTTGCTGTGCTGGGGAAACGAATACATTGGGATTAGCGTGATAGCGGCGTTGTCAACGGATTTTCATTCGTTGCCAGATCGGGATTCAGTATCAACCTCTTCTGTGTTGCGGTCACAGTGTCGGGTGTTGCGAGATCGTCTGAAAACGATTTGGGGTGAGTCATGGTTATGTTTCTTTGGATCTTGTCCATGACGCTTTGATGGAAGGTAAGCAGAGATTCACTTGGAGGAAGGTTAATGAACTCAGGTTGGAATCAACTTTAGGGGATAGGTGTCACAAGACGATGTCCAACTCGTTAAACGTCGTTTTTCGATTCGTGCACTCTGCAATCTATGCATGCTGTCCGCCATCATTGTTTGGCGTCCATTATACCCGCCAATCTTCAGTGACGCGGTGGGAGGGGCTTGGCCGACCAGCGATGTGACGAAGGAAAAGGGAGTCATTTCAGTGAATCGGAGTCATTTCGGTGAATCGCTGGGGGTGGTGAGAGGCTTGGTAGGATGGTCGGGGAAAAGCCCGGATCTTGTGATTCCATGAATCCTTCAGCGATCGCCCGGGGCGTTGATAGAGAACGTCAATCATTTGCTTCCAGAACAAAAAGACTGCCGCGGTTGTGTGTAGGATTTATTTTACGCTGTCCGTAACCGGCGCGAATCATTGATGCCTTGGCCGCTGGCTGGAAGAAAGCGTCGCACTGGGCATCGTCTGGCTTCAGATGTCCTGAGATCTGGCTTCAGATGTCCCAGGATGAAGGGAGCTGGTTTTTTAAGCAGGCATCAGAAAGGATTTCTCTGCTCATTATCGGTCAGGCAACGCTTGGAAATCGTTGCTGCATGTTGGTACAACCTCTCTTCGCTGATTTTTTTGGGTCTCAGTTGTAGTGATTTGGCAACCACGATCGGTTAATTTCTTTCACGAGTGAATGTTTTATCTGGTTTTCAACTTGATGGGATTCGAGCAAATGAACGACGAGTTGTTGGTGGGCGCGGTTGCGATGGGGATCGCCGCGTTGTTCACGTTGTTCTCCCTCGGCCCTTGGCAATTTCCCTATCGGATGCTCAGTGTCGCAGCGATTGAAAGCCGGTTTGGCAAAAAAGCCGCAAGAAGCTTTTGGCTATTGATTGCGTTGCTAATCGGTGTCGTTGGGCTGTCGATTCTTTCAGGTGCCCGACCAGGTTATGCGAAACCTGATTTAACGACCGAAATACGATAGGCCGCTGACGGTAAAGATCGCATTTGACACCGAATGCCAAAAGTCACCATTGGTCGGTCCATCAGGTTCGTCCTCGAGGCTTGCTTCTGTTTGGTGCTGATTGAGATAGTATTTTATTGCGGGTTGATCAGAGTGCGCCTGTCGACAATTGCCTTGGTTGCTGCTGTTTTTATCGTTTGCGATTCTCTCAACAGACGGCTGAATTCGAAGTGGAATCGAGATGCGCGATGAGTTCCACGCTCGCGTCCTTTTGACCCGTCAACGATTCATTTGGACCTTACGTTGTCCGGTCGTTGATTTTTGATCGGTACATTGGTCAAAGAGTGATTGCTGTTTCCACCCGCCAGCGCTTGGCGATGACGTTAATGTCAGAAGGCGGTGATGAGAGGATTTCACCAATGTCTCTGATCGAAAACGACTCGTCGAACTGCAGTCACTGACGCTTGCAGATTGTATCCAAGGGTGGTTTTCGGTTCTTGTCTCACGCCGATGATGGAAGCGATCGAATGCGAAAGGCCGGTCCGAGGTGATCTATCTAATTGCAGAAGATAATAGGTTGATCGGATTCCCGAATCGATCCCGGCTAGCCTGGGATCGCCATGAGAAAGCAGTCGAGTCGCAACGGCTTCGGGGACACTAGCTTCCCGAATGCGTTTCTTGGATGGCTTCATCCATCAGGTCGATGGCCGATTGAGCGTATCTCTCATACTGCTGATAGAAGTGATTCATGGATGCTTCATCCGAGAAGAAGAACATCCGTTGATGAATCGGATCTTTCATACCCCATTCTCTTTTTCCAGGAACGATTCGACGTTCCTCAAAAAATACCACCGCGTCAATTTCATTCAAAACGGGGGTGAATGGATTTGGGTCAGCTAGAAACAACTTCATCTTCTCTTCACTTGCGAAGAGGTAAAGTCGGCCGAGATGAACAGCACTGATCTCTGGTTGTCCCTCTACCCACTGATCTTCGTCGATCACGCTTACGGGGCAAAAGCCATCCAGTGCGAGTTCTGGTGGTGTCGCGTTATCGGCTGCAGGGGCTTGTGCAGTCCCGTTACTTGAGGTGCTTTCCGTGTCAGGGGGCATCGCGATACCCTCCGCATTGGCAAGTTGAGAATCGGTATCCTGTGCCTTGGTGGAAAGGGTTGGCGATGATGCTTGATGGGTGACGGGGTCCTTATGAAGCAGCAAAGTCATCTCGGTATCCGGTTTGGCCGAGCTGTCTGACGAAGCGGTTGCGGATGGCAATGCATCGTTGGGCAGTGTCAGGTGGTTTCCTTCGCTTGAGGGTGATGCGGTGGTCACCGAATCAGTCAGGGCAGATTCTTCGTCGGTGTTAGCTGGGTTGATCGTTTGGGACGGTGAAACAGGGATTTCTGATGTTGCATACCCGGGTGGCGTAATTTCTTCAGTGGCCTGTTTTGAAGGCATCGCATTTTTGGTTGGTTGCCCGAGTGTGGCGTAGTTTTTCTGCAGAGGAGCCTTCGGTTCAGGATCCGGTTCTGAAGGGCTGTTCTCTGTCGCGATCTGACTCTCACTCGGAGACGCCTCGATGAGGGTTTCCATCGCATTATCCAACATCTCGACAAAACGGGATGCGTCTTGTGGGCTTACTGAGTGTGAAATTGTCTTACCGGTGGAGGTCACGATGACATCGGACGGGAATTTGCTGACCTTGAACATCTCAGCGAGTTTTGGGCTGGTGTTGAGATCAACTTTGACGGGGATGAAATTTTCCTTGATCGCATCGCCGACCATCGGTGACGACAGGGCCCCTTTCTCGAGTTTATCGCACCAAAAGCATTGATCGGCGTAAAAATGCAGCAGCAGCGGTTTGCCTTGCTGTTGCGCCATGGAGTGGGCAGCGCGTAAATCCGTCTGCCATCCAATTTCCGCTTGGCTATGGGATGCCACTAAAAGCAGGATTACGATTGAAGCTGTGTTGCGTGCTGATGTACTCATTAGAGTCATTTTCCGGTGGGGGGCATCAAGAGGACCAAGTTGTTTGAGGCCGATAGAAGCCAAATGGAATCGAGAAATGTAGACTCGCTCATTCTCGGATTTCGGCAGTTGGTATTGTGCCGCTTGAGCCAAAACTACAGATTACGTCGACTTTAACGCTAGCGGTATCTGCGAAGTTTGCGTGCCAGGGCTGTTCGATGCGGCAGACTCGCACTTGACATCGCTTCGGAACCGCTTATATTTCAGACAGTTGCTTGAAGGTTGCTTGCGGATTTCGCTAGCAAATCCTCTCCAAGGACGTCTCGATCTCGTCCCTCTTCGGCGATGAACCCGCATCAAAAAACGCGTGTGAGTGCATCGTTACTTGGTTCTCCAGAACATTTTCGTTTTGATACTAGGTAGTCGGCTTGATTGATCGAGGCCGTGAATTGTCTGCGTGCTGCAGCAATTACAAAAGCAAGGAGCACAGTTTTTCCCTCAATATCTTGGCGAAAACGCCAAGCTGAAGGGTTTTGAGAGCACCAACCCTTTGATTTGGGTGGTCTCGTTAACACGAAGTCAAATTCATAGAAAAGTCACATTGGGTGGCCGTTACAGGTCACGGTTACGAGCAGAAATTCTCGTGACGAACCGTGTGTGGTCGTTCTTCCACACATTTTGAATAAACCCTGGTGGTTCGATTACCGCCGATCCGCTGGTCAGGGTTTCCATTCCATCAGTTACGGCGGTAGTTCTTCAATCTTGCTGAATCGAGGTAGAGAGTTTCTGGCAATTGAGATCAAGTGATCGAGGGTGATTTGCCCTGATTTGTTCGGTTTCAGCCTAATTCTCTTTCGATTTGGTCCTCTGGATGACCCATGGCAAAAAAGAAACGGACGAATCGAGGTCGACATTCCTCTAATTCCAACGGACCGGGCTCAGGTTACGGCGGTGGAAATGGAAAACCGAGAGTGCGAAGGCGTCGCCGCGGCGGCGGCGGTGGAAATGGTGGAGGTCCCGCTGGCGGTAATGGTGGTTCACACCAGGATCGCGAGGGAGCGGATCTGCCGAGCGATGCACCACTGGAGGAAGGCTTCGGAATCCTTGAGTTGCATCCCAATGGATACGGATTCTTACGTGGAATCGAGAATAATTACGCCAGAGAACGCACCGATCCGTTTGTCCCAGGAACGATGATCGAGCGGTTCGGACTTCGGCAGGGCGTGTACATCAAAGCGATGGTCCAAGAAGCTCGGCGTCAGCAAGGGCCACGAGTTCGGGAGATCCTCGATGTTGATGGCATTAAGCCCGAGGAATATCCGGACGTGAAAAGTTTTGATTCTCTCACCGCAGAGAATCCAGAGAATTGGTTGCCTTTGGAGGTTGGTCAAAAGCCATTGACCAATCGTGTGATTGACTTGTTGGCTCCGATGGGGAAGGGGCAAAGAGCATTGATTGTGGCGCCCCCGCGAAGCGGTAAAACGGTGATGTTACAAAACATTGCCCAGGGGATTCACCGCAATCACCCCGAGGTCAAGCTGATGGTCCTTCTGATCGATGAGCGACCGGAGGAGGTGACAGACATGAAGCGAAACGTCGAAGGCGGCGAAGTCATCGCCAGCAGTTTGGATATGGACGTTGAAAGTCATGTTCGCCTCAGCCAGCTCGTCATTGATCGAGCCCGCCGTTTGGCAGAAAGCGGCCAAGATGTCTTCTTGATGTTGGACTCAATCACTCGTTTGGCCAGAGCTTTCAACAAATGGGTTGGTAGATCGGGACGCGGTGGAGCCACCATGTCTGGCGGTCTGGACATCAAAGCGATGGATATCCCGAAGAAGCTCTTCGCGACCGCCCGCGCTTTCGCAGAGGGTGGGTCGTTGACGGTTGTGGGTACGGCCTTGGTCGACACAAACAGCCGGATGGATGAAGCGATTTTCCAAGAGTTCAAGGGAACTGGCAACATGGAGTTGGTTCTGGATCGAAAGCTAGCAGATCGACGTGTTTGGCCTTCTATCGACATCTCTCAGAGCGGTACGCGTCGTGAGGAATTGCTTCACGACGAAGAAACTTACGAGGCGATGACGATGCTGCGAAGAACACTCAGCAGCATGCATCCCTGTGATGCCATGGAGCAGTTAACCAAGCAACTGAGTCGTTTTGAATCCAATGGCGAGTTCATTAAATTGATTAGCGGTGCCAAAGATTCTTTTTAAACGTTACAGTGTCGGCCCCGAATAGGCGATGATGTTTTTATGGCTAAAACTGCCAAGAAAGTATCCATTGCAACAGACGCCCCGGGTCGCAAGAATAGGGCGAGCTTTGGAGGGTAAGCGAATTGGTGAGCGGCCTCACTGGAACTGAGGTACCCCGCAAGGGGCTGCGGGTTCGAGTCCCGTGCCCTCCGCTTTTTTCAACTCGGGTCGGGCAATTGCTTGATTCGGGTTTTTTTATGCCATGATTTTTTATGGGTCGTATCCAATCTCTTTGGATTCAACGCGTGCAATCCGCCCTTTGCCACTCTGGTTTGCTTTGTTCATGCTGACAGTGAACTCATTTTGACACGGTGAGATGCTCTGACCCATCTGGCTAACGTCATTGTCCGATGGCATCCTCCGGATCCGATGGCGTGAGTGCATCGATCTAGCCAGTATGGAATATCCCGAGGTTCACCGTATGGTGGCCGGCAACGACGAGCAGGTTTCATTGATGAATTTATTTCATGCGTGAGGTCAACTGATCATCGTTGGCTGCTGCCGATTCAAATGCGATGAAGGTTCGGGCAAGGGGGATTGGTCGGCTAATTTGCCGAGCCTTTGGTTGCGGCAGCGAGCTTTTTTGGGGCTTTTGTGAAGTTGAAATTGAGTTGCGTTGATCGGGCTTGCCATCCTCAAGGGTCCAAAAGGCTTGGCTGGTTATTTTGTGAAAAGTGAATCCCTCACCGCTTTTTCAGGCGATCAAGATTCGGCCAGTGGGAGGTCGCATCTCGAAGGTGTTTTCCGGGTCGGAGATTGATTGTGGTTTCCTAGAGCTTGGTCTGGACCTCTAGGTTTTTTCCATAAAAAAACCGGTCATCAGGCTCAATGAGTCTGATGGCCGGTCATGTTTTAGCTTTGATCCGTCGGCGGCAAAATGGAGCCGCTGGGAGAAACGCGAACGTCTCAGCGTGCTACTGCACAAGCCTTTCGGTGACGCAGGCGAACCCTAAAAATGATCCCTCTGCCGAAAATAAGAGGATCAAAGCTTGCGTGGGCATATTCAATCCCACGCATGAATTTTAGACTCGGTATGGCGGTCAGCAAAGTGCATCGGCATGCAAAACCATGCACATTCACTCGTTTTCAAAAGATGTTTTGACTGCTCGCAAAAGGTCTCAGTCACGCCCCATCATTTTTGGTCGATTTCTGCTCGTCGATTTCCATTCGTTGTTGAACCAGGATCCGCTTTTTTCTTTTGGAGATATTTCGTTTTTCTGTCTTGCTCCGAGTGGATGATGATTGAATTGCGGATCGAAAGTGACAGGGTGATGAATTGCACGGTGATGCAGCAAGACTAGCTATGCTGATGGCAGCATGCCGACTGGGCACGGTCCAGGATTGGGTTCGCAAAGTTTTGATGCATCGCAATTCAATAAGGGAGTTGCCGAATGAACAGGTTTTTGAAAAAAAGTTCACTGCCATGGTGTTGCAGTTCAATTTGATCAGCACGTGGTAGCGGATTGATGCCAGACTTGTCCCAGTAATTTTCTAGTTCCACTCGATTAACGATGAGTTTATCGTTGAGCCAAATTGTGACTTTGTCGCCGACCATTCTGATCAAGAATTGGTTCCATTCACCGGGTTGTTTATCGGCTCGAGTGAGTGGACTATTTCGCCAGCGACGATTATTCCACAAGCCACCGGAGCCGAGGTTTCGGCCGTTGTTGTAGGCGGCGACCCATTTGTCAGCTGTGTCAGGAACCGATCCCGCTGGTTTGCTTCTGGTGTCCCAGGGATCCCATATTTGCACCTGCGGCGTACCTCGGAGGTAAATCCCGGAGTCGGCCCCGGGCGGAATTTTCCATTCCAAGTAGAGATCAAAATCACCGTAGTCTGTCGCTGTGCAAAGGCTTTGCCCTTTGCCGTCGTAGGTAAGGATTCCGTCGATGACACTCCAATGGTCGTGCATTGATTGATCGGCGTCGGATTGTGCTTGTGTCAGTGCTTTCCCCGTCAATGCTCGACGACTGACTGCGTTTTTGTGAGCCAGTCCCTTCCAGCCCGAGAGATCAGTTCCGTTGAAAAGAGCTGAGAATCCGACCGGCGGTTGGTTATCCTCGGTCACCTGAGGGGTCGTTGGCGGTTTGGTGAAGTCGGCAATCTGAAGCTTTCGAAATTCGACCCGATCGCTGTGTCCGGCAAGCATTAAGTGACCGCTGGTGTTTTTCATTCCCGGGTGAGCCTTGCCATCGACTGGTGTCGTTTTATTGAGGTAGGTATCCACAATCAAGGAGCCATTGAGGATGACCATGATGTGGTCTTCAATCGCAATAATTGTTTCTTGGTTCCACTGACCGACGGGCTTTAAGCTGCCAGTTTTTGCGGCAGTGATTCCGTAAATGGATCCGTGATACTGCCAAGGCTTTAGCCAGGATAATTTTCGAGTTGATCCATCAGCAAGTTTGGTATCGGATGCATAACGCGCGCCATTGTGATCAAGGATTTGAATCTCCAAGCCGTCCGTTGCCGCGTGCCCACTTTTTGGGACTCGAATTCCGATCCCATTGTTGCCACTTTCTTCCAGTTTAAATTCAAACTGAAACACAAAGTCACTGTAGGTTTTTTCAGTAACAAGATTCTTGCCACCTTTTTTGCAGATGAGCAAACCGTCGTCGGCAGCATATCCCTGTGTGTCACCCATCCAGCCTTGCAAGTCCTTCCCATTGAAGATGGATTCCCAATTTCCAGAGTTTTCCAAGATGGCTAATGCGCGTGACGCCGCCGTTTCTTCCGCACTGGGTTGTGCAGGGGACTGTGCAGGGGACTGTGCAATGCAACTGGAAATTACGAAAAGGGTGAAGACCGGCCAAAGACTCCATCGGAAGGTTCGCATGGGGTTACCTGAGGTTCAGTTAAGGAAGGCTCGTGGACTTTAATAACGCTTCCATAGGAAACGAGTTGAACTTGGCCAATCTTACCAAAACTCTTCCCGGCGCTCATCTTCGTAATTGGAGATCGCCCTGATGTCCGTTAGGGATCTAGATTCCCAGCCGAATCGCCCGATGTATTCTTTTTTTTAGCTTCAAGGTTGCATCCTTGGCAGTAGAACTTGCCGTGGCTGTTCACGCAGTTTTACAAAGCGGGCCGGCGCCGTCGGTAACCAGCAGTTCACAACGGTTGTCGCAGTATTTTCTGATCGCGTTGTTGATCCCAAGAGTCTACTGAACTCTTGTGCTTAGCTGAACTCTTGTGCTTGACGGTCATCGATTGCGTGATCCCGTTAGGTTGCAATGTTCAGAGGCACCCGTGGTGACGTCCCTGAATTAAGGGTGTGACGTTCATCGGGTGGGCCTGTACCCATCGGAAAAGTCAAGGGCATGGCAGAGGAAATTCCGGCGATGACCATAGCGGGGGTTTGACTGCTGCCTGATGACCCGGCAAGTCCCAGCGGTAGAACTGGGGTGCGGATTTCGCCCTCAAAAGATGAGTAGGTTCGATGTCCGAGTTGATAAGGAAACCGAGAAGCTGATGCAGCAGCGATCAATCGCAAGGATTTGGCATCTCTGGGTTGCCGATGTAATGCTTGAAGAAGTCTTGATAAAAAGTGCAGAGGATCCCCGTTCAACGATACAGCGACTAGTTCGTCTTTTTTCGGACTCAAGGATCATCCGAGAACAGGCGGTTTGCCTCGCGTTAGGCGGCACGTCGATCTTGCGAGGTGCCAGAATCCAGATCGTTGGCTTTTGGATCTTGGTTGGAGATTCGCGGTTCGTTTTCAGTCTGTGGTAAAGCAATCACCTGTGAATGCTCTGCGTTGTCAGATTGTTTGCCTTGGGCAGCTGAACGGAGATCGATCTCGTCACGGTGCAGTGCGGTTACGACCTTGCCCTGTGCATTAAAGATCTTCAGTTCATCCTCTTCGATGAACCAAATCGCATCATAATCTTGACCGACGAAACGACGACCCAGGAAGAAGTCGTCCCGTATTACCATTCCTTCACGAATGATGGCGTCCTCAGAGGAGGCGGGGTCGTTCGAATCGGAGTTGGAGCGTTCCGCAATCCAGTGAAGAAAGCAGGAACGCGCTTTCGCGAGTCGTTGGGAATTGGTCATCAGGACTCGATGCGATAGTAAGAGTGAAAAGACGCAGCGGGTGGTCACCGGAATCATGTTTGTTCAGAGCCGGTTGATGTCGAAAGACCGCAAATACCGGACACTTCACCGCAAATTGCTTCCCTGACGCGTTTTATCGAACGTCGTTTTCGATTCGCGTGCAGAGGATACCCGCTTTGGTACCTTCGGTCTTTTGCTCTCCTTACTTTCAGGACATCTGATAGGGTTCGTATTTTGTTCCCATGTCACCTAAATTGACGGATTGTTATAAGTTATCATTCGCCGAAGTCACTTTAGACCGGTTTCATAGTTTCATGGTTAGAGGCGGGTATTCGAGCGATGCGAACCCTTTTGAGCGAGGCTGACCTGCGGGATGGCGTAGAACGTCTGGGTCGTGAGATCGACCGAGAATATGGCAGTCGTCCGCTGACAGTGATTGCGGTGATGACCGGCAGTCTTGTGCTTTTCGCCGATTTGATTCGACGACTTGGCATGCCCTTGCGTGTGGGGGTCACCCAAGCATCGAGTTATCATGGTGGCACCACCTCGGGCGACTTAACGATCCGTACCGACATGATGATTGACGTTGTTGGTCGGGAGGTATTGTTAGTGGATGATATTTTTGACACCGGGAAAACACTTAGCAAAATGGTGCAGATTCTTCAAAAGTCGGGTGCCAAGGATGTCAAGACTGCGGTCCTGCTACATAAGAAAAGAGATCACGCGGTTGCCTTGCGACCTGATTTTGTTGCTTTTGAGATTCCGGACGAATTCGTTGTGGGATACGGTCTCGATTACATGGACTTGTATCGAAATCTTCCGTACGTAGCGGTTCTAAACGAGGAAGAAATAGAGGCCGCATCGAAACAGGCAGAATCGTGAATCATTCAACCAGCGTATTGATGATCGGTCGGCGTTTTTGGCCTCACGGCGCGTGGGATTCAGCTTGTGCCTTGTTGCATCAAGCGGTGGCATGGCGGCGACAAGGAATTAGAACGGAGGTGCTGACGCCAAAATATGCAGCGAGTTGGCCAGAAAAGATTATTGTTCGGGAAGTTCCGGTGCATCGCAGATGCATGGCGCCGCGTCGCGATTGGACAATGGGAAAATACATTCGTTCAATGACCGCATGGGTGACGGAAAACGGTGGGAAGTATGACCTAATTTACGTCGACTCCACTCGTGAGGAGCTTCTCTCAGTGATGGATGTGACGAAACAGTTCTCCATCCCGGTGGTGGCGAAGTTGCGCGGCGGCGATAACCGATCTGATTTTCAATGGTGGTCTTCTAGCCGAAATGGGAAGAAATGCTCGGCGGCAGCAAGTCGCGTCAATGGCTTGGTGGTGCAGGACGCCATGACTGAGCGAGAACTTCTTATCCGTGGGATTGAGCGGCAAAAAATATTTCGAATTCCCAATGGTTTCTCTTCCAGCAATTCCTTGCGTGTTCAGGGTCGATTGGCCGCAAGGTCGGCGTTGGCAGCGGCTAACAGTGATCTGGCGACCGAACCGGATTCGCCTGTTCTTTTGTGCCAAACAAGCATGAATCAGGACAGCGGTGTCGATTTGTTGGTTCAAACGGCAAGGTTTCTTCTTCTGAAGTATCCCAACCTTCGGATTTGGCTCGTGGGTGACGGACCTAACCGAGATTCGATCTACAAGTATTTAAGAGCAGATGGTTTACGTGCTTCGGTTGCGATGCCGGGGTCTTTCTGTGACCCATCCGACCTTTTTTTGGCTGCGGATCTTTACTTGCAAACGGATGACAACGGCTTGGATTACTTCCTTCCGACGGCGATTTCATCAAAGATTCCCGTCATCTGCGTTGATTTACCTTCCATTCGTCGCCTACTTGATGGTTGCCTTGAAGGCCAGCAAGGAGCTAGTTCGCAGGCCCCTTCCTCGGCTAGCCCGGCGTTCAAAGACACGTTGAATCGAGTTGGTGATGACATTGTTTGGTGCCAGGACGCGACTCCGAAAGCGGTCAAAGAAGCGATTGTAAGTGTCCTGCAAAACATGGACCAAGCGAGCGAAAGAGCCGAAAGATTAAGGGACGCACTGGTTCGAGTTCGATCAGAGGGACGGTGCACCGAGGCTTATGTCGAGATGATTAAGCGTCTGACGCGGGCACGCCAACGGTGACTTGCATGATTCAAAAACAGTCCTAACGAGCAAAAGGCTGACTGATGCAAACAAAGTTGGTTTACATCATTCCCACGATGGATTTAGGCGGCGCAGAAAAACAACTGTGTTTGCTCGCTGAAAATCTGCCACGTGATCGTTTTGATGTGCATGTGCTTTTGCTGACTCGAGATGGTCCTCGAAGCGAGGGATTACGTCGTTCGGGCATTCCTGTCACGGTGATTGGCAAGCGTTTCAAAGCTGATGTTACCGCATTGAATCGTTTGCGTCGTGAACTGGTACGGATTCGACCAGACATCGTCCACACGTGGTTATTCGCGGCCAATAGTTTTGGGCGTGTCGCCGCAAGACTGGCCAAGGTACCTCGGATTTTCGCCAGTGAACGTTGCGTGGATTTATGGAAAAGCCCCGCACATTTCTGGCTGGACCGGCGACTTGCCAGGTATTCCGAAGCGATCACCACCAACAGTGCGGGGGTCAAAAACTTCTATGCGGATCATGGTTTACCAGCATCAAAGTTTTCAGTGATTCCGAATGCAATTGAGCCGCGACGAGCAACTGAGTCGTCTGGTGGCGCCTCGATTTCTCGCAACGAAGCCTTTGATCGCTTGAAGGTTTCGCCCAGTCAAAAGTTGGTTCTCGCGGTGGGACGATTGTGGCCGCAAAAGCGCTACCGTGATCTGATTTGGGCTGCTGAGTTGTTGGCAACTTTGCGAGAGGATCTGACATTGGTGATTGTTGGGGATGGCCCTCAGCGTGCTGAACTCATGCGATTTCGCGATTCAGTGACCTCCATCGACCGAGTTAGGTTCGCTGGAAACCGCCAAGATGTTCAAAGCCTTCTGCCACATGCCAGCCAATTCTGGATTGGCAGTGAATACGAGGGACAAAGTAATTCGTTGATCGAAGCGATGCAGGTAGGGCTCCCGATTGTTGCCAGTGACATACCTGGCAATCGAGATTTGATTCGTGATCAGGAGACCGGACGGCTTTACCCAGTAGGCGACATGGCTGCCTTATCACGAGCATCGCAATGGATTTTCGAGAACAGAGACCAAGCGGAGAGACTTGGTTTGGCTGCCAAAGAAAAAATAGACACTGATTTCACCATCGAATCGATGGTTCGCGATTACGTTGAGCTTTACGAAGGGTAGCTCAGCGTCAACGGCCGCAGAGCGGCCTTATTTCTTCTTGCCTGATGGCTCTGACTCCACTGGCAATTTCAGAAAAATCGCCGGTTGTTTGCTCGGGCAGATTGGCATCGTTCCGGTTGTTCTTTGCAGGAAATGCCCGCAAATTGCGACATGAATGTGGTTTACCCGACAGAGAAACCTTGGCTGTGAACGCGGCATGAGTTGACCGAACCGCCAAGTCAGAGAAAAGAAGGCCATGGCGAAAGTTAAATTCGCTAATTTGAGGAAAGCTGCGGATCGGTAAGCAAAAGCGATTCCCTCGAAAAACGGCGTTCTAGCCGTGATTTCCACGTCAAACGCTTATCTTGGTCTCCCAAAAACCTCTGGTTTTCTCGCAGGTTTGGCTAAAGACCATCGACAAGTCAACAGATAGGTCATTTTCGGCCGCAAAGCGGGCCGTGTGAGGAATGATTTTAGGCAATTCTTGGTAAGCCGTTCCGTTTGTAACGATCAGGGCAGGATGGGTCAGAGGATTCTAAGCAGTTTCCCTCAATTTCACTCAAAAGAAAGTTGAGAGCGTAATTCCGATAGATAACATCGAGCCTGCGTTGGTGATCCGAGCATTATTTAATTTATGGATCACCCATTATTTGCCTTATTTGATCTGAGAACAAGCGAACATGGACACGAGCGAAAAACGCCGGTATTCAGCAGACGAAGTTGACTTGCTTCTTACCAACGCACAACTTCGAGATGAGCTGGAGCCATATCGCGACGAATCAATTGAGAGTGATTCGGTTTCCCAGATGCCATTGCGAATGGAGAACGAGTATTTGGAATCCATGCTCGCTTGGGAACGCGCTCCAGCGCTTCCGATTTCAAATTGGTTTAGCCCCAGTTTGAAGTTGCCTGCTCCTGAGACACTGACGGATTCAGAGGTCTCCGATCTGTTGACGAAAACCATCGTGCAGCTGCATTCGCAGCGTGTCGTGCTTCGCTACACCGATCATCTATCTGATCGAGATCTCTACAAAGTTGTCTACCGTGACATTCTTCCTTGCTGTGAGAAGAAGGTTGAGATTGAAGGTAAGAATTTGGAGTGGCGTTGTATCGAGGACAGTGACACTTGGCTTCGTTATTATGCGACGGCAGTTGACCGAAGGCGTTTCCAAGAGGAACACGGTGTGGAACTTCCTCCCGCTGAGACACCCGCCCACACCAGAAACTTGCCTGCCTAGTTCAGGATGCTTTCATTCAGGCGACCGCGGGATAATCAACTCCCTGCGTTCGGATTCTTGGTGAAGATCGACTGACTGAATCCGGCAACGCTAGTCCACTGGACTCAGGCCGTGATCGAAGCCGTTTTGAGGAGAGCCATTTCAACCAGTCCGTTGGGTCACCGGTCTCGTTAAGGGGTTGCCAAGAATAAAAAACGCCAGTGATTGTTAATCACCAGCGTGCTGATTTTATCTTTTACCGCTGCGAATGCTTACCAGCGAAGCCCAAATTGGGACCCACCAGCATCACGGTTGTTACCGCCACGAAGTGGACCATCGTGTTGTGCTTTGACAGCTACCTCCCGAGGCGGTTCCTCGACTTCCTCTTCCTTGGCTTTGGCTTCCAAAGCAGCGCTCGCATTCTGCTGTGCTGCTTTGATCGACAAGGCAATCTTCTGGCTGTCACGATCGAAGCTGAGTATTTTTACTTCAACTTCGTTGCCCTCTTGCACGAATGCATCAACCTTGGAGACACGATGATGGGCCAATTCGCTGACGTGCACCAAGCCTTCCACTCCTGCGGTCAATCTGACGAAGCAGCCAAAGGTAGCTGTGCGGGTTACGGTTCCACGATGAAGACTGCCAACCGAGAATTCCGCCTCTGCCGTATTCCATGGATTTTCAAGCAGGTCACGATAAGACAGTGAGATTTTTCCGGTGGCGTCATCGATCTTATCAATCTTGACGCTGACCTTCTGACCTTCCTCCAGGACATCGCTTGGATGCTTGACCCGATCCCAGCTCAGCTTGCTGATGTGGATCAGTCCGTCGAGTCCGCCGAGATCGACGAAGGCACCAAAGTCCTTGATGGTGCGAACGGTGCCTTCCATCTCATCGCCGATCTGCATTTTAGCGAGTTGCTCTTGCTTCTTCTCTTCTCGATCTCGCTCGAGCACCGCTCGATGACTAAGAACGAGGTTGCCACGCCTGGCGTTGGCCTCGGTGACAACGCAAAGAAGTTTTTTGTCAACAAATTCACTCGTGTCCTCGACACGATATTCGCTGATTTGGCTAATTGGAATGAATCCTTTGACCCCGGCGACTTTGCATTCCAGCCCGCCGTTGTTGGTGCCGGTAACGGTTGCCTCGATCACGGTGCCTTCATCGAGGTCTTCCCAGTCATTTGCCTCAATGGTTCCGCCCGGCAGGCTAAGAGAGAAAAGACCGTCTTCACGGTTCAAACCTCGGATCACCACCTCGACTGAGGCGCCAACAGTGGGCTCCTCTTTGAATTGGTCAAAAGGAACCACGCCCTCATCTGGGCCACCAAGTGAGACGAATACATCATCAGCGTGAATCTTCAGCACGATGCCTTGCGTTCTTGATCCATCTTCGTACGGGTTTTTTCTAACCCCTTCCGCTGCGGGACCGGAAAGGATCCCGTCCACATCGTCATCACTCAGCAAAGCTTCAAACTCAGCTTGAATATCATCTGGCAATCCATGACGGAGGTTAGGCACCGCAATTTTGGAACGTCGAGGTTGTTTTTGGCCAACAGATCCACCGTCGCTGTTACCCCTGGAGTCGTTGGACTTTGATTCACCAGCCAAACGGGGACGTGGGGGTTTCTTCTTCTTGCCTTTTGCTCCTGCTTCACCCGAGACTGCACGCAACTTACTCATGTCGACGGCGGGTGAGGCGGGCTTGGTAATGCCTCGGGAGGCAAGGGGACCTGAACCTCTGGCAATCACCGTTGGTGTTGCTGGTGTGTCCGGTTTGTCAACGGAATCGTTTTCCGGGCTCGTTACCCGGTCCGTTGCGGTTGATTCCGCCGAATCAGCGGGATCGCTGACAGGTTTTTCACTTACGGCATCAAGTTTTACAGAGCCGGTATCTGGCTCCGTAATCTCTGATTTCGAGTTTTGGGAATCGGAAGAAGCGTTGTCTGCTGCCGGAGTGTCCGGCGTTTCGCCAATAGTCATCGAGGTATATCGCGAGAACGGGATCGGATGGATGCTCGGTAATCCAGGAAAGCTAAGTCGGATACCGGCCAAATCGGTGTAGTAGTCTAGCAATCCCACTGCACGCTCGGTAGCCTTCAACCGCCGTATTCTCCGCAGCTCTTGGATCGGGAATGATGCCACAATTTGAACCATTTGCAGACAATCTCGTCAATTTGCTTCCCCCAACGCTCTCCGAGGCGGTTCTTGCTGCCTCTTTGCCGGGGCTGAGAGAGGGGCCGCAAGACGACCGACTGATCCAATTATTGAATAAATCCAGTGATTTGAGCTGGGGTGGGCTTTCCGACGCCTCTGAGCGGTTACTGAGGAGTGCGCTTTGGCTTTTGGCGGGTGATTTGGATCGTAGCCACTCGATCAGCCAAGAAATTGAGACGTCCAACGGCAGTTTTTGGCACGGTATCATGCACCGACGCGAGGCAGATTTCAGCAATGCCAAATATTGGTTCAGACGCGTTGGGCACCACCCCGTTTTTCAAATCATTTCGGATCAAAGTGGACGTGATTACGTCGATCCATTTGCATTTGTTGATGCTTGTCAGCACGCCATTGAGAAAGAATGTGACGAATCCTTGGCCATTTGTGGGCGAATTCAATGGATTGAATGGCAAGCATTGACTCTGCATTGCGTTGAGTAAATCAGATGCAATTCAGCAGTAATTCGTTCAAGCCTGCTGAAACCCCGGCTGGGAAATAGCGGGGCTTTCAGAAACCCCTCCGAAGGTGATTACTCTTTGATGCCCAGGTGCTTGGTAGTTGAAGACTTTGATCGGCGAACGTCTCTCGACTTTTGATGCTCGAACTTTCAAGTACTTGCAGGGTTGTCAATTGATCGCAAGCGACTCGTTTCGAATCACTGCCCTCGCTTCTGTGTTGATAGAGCGTTGACTCTGATCATCCAAAAACTGAAAGATTTGGCGTTTGATTCTTTCCTGCTTGCGGCGCTGCCTTGCGAGCTTTCCAGTTTTGCTCGACGCATTGCCGAAGTCGCTTCAAGTCACTTCGTTGTTGTCGTGCTGTTTGAAGTTGCTCGTTTGTGAACACGACGATCGTATCCTGATCACTCGCTTCTTGAAGAATCCAGTCCAATGCCCGGTTTCGGTCGGCAACAAGTCGAAATGCGGCGCACTTCTTGACTCCATCGAGTACTTCGTGTGACCTTGAGAGAAAGCTTGGCTTGCTCGCGGGTGTTGCCGAAACAATCGCCCTGTCGGCAAAACGTTCCATCACACTGCCGCACTCTGAAAGATCGTTTTCCGTGAGATGAGGTGCGATGGCGAAGAGACACCAGATTTTACCTTGGCTTTTCATTGAACGATGCGTCCTTAACGCTTGAGTCAATCGATCAATTGATCCACCCGTTTCTAGAACCACTGTGGGTTGTTCCATGGAGGTCAGACGCTGACCACGTCCCGGAACGACGGGAAGTTGCCCAAGTCGCTCAACAATATCAGGCAATGATTGGTCAAGCAGAAGTCCAACAACCGTTGCGGCGGCATGGTTCGCCGCCATTGCACCGCCGCATAGTGGTGTTTCCATTGCTGCGGTGGAGTCGCGATGGGAAACGATTAGCGTACTTAATCCATCTGATTGTTCGATGATTTTTGCGGTGACATCAGCGGCTTTCCGGACCCCATACGTTACGATCCGTGAGCCGGTTTCCCGAATCGCACGAATCGCATGGCGATCGTCGATTGGTGCGACGACAACACCAGCAGGTGCGAGCCTTTCAAGAACGCATTGGATTCCCGAAGGACCAAAATCCTCAGGCTTGGTCGAAGATCCTGTGACGACCACCATGTCAAATTCCACGGCATCATACCGTCCATGGCGAGAGAGCTCTTCAGAGACCTCGATCACACTTGCTTTGCACTGGTTGTCGACCGCCTCGCCGAGCCAATCGATTAGCAAGGCGCCAGTGGGAATGCCTTGGTCGGGTGTTGATTGAACGATTCCATCGCTGTCTCCCAAGTCGCTCCAGTATGCTGTGCGAATCCCTGAGGACCTCAGTAGGGATGCAATCAGAAGCGTTGAAGTGGTTTTGCCCGCAGAACCAATCACGGCGATGTTGAGAAGTTGACGATCAGGGCGATCCTGCATATGTGACGCAACGGACGCCATTGCAATTTCAACGTCACCCACGATGCATTGCGGTAACGGAGACGGTAACACCTGTTCCGTAAGAATCCCGGACGCACCGCGCGCCGCAGCATCGGAAACAAGACGTGATGGACAATCTTGACCGATCCGGTAAACAACCAGTTGTCCGGGTTCAGCTGATTCAGCTGACTTTGCGATTGACCGAAACCGTATGTCGACTTCAGCAGGGAAGCGACTTGCAGGAAGGAGTTCTCGAAGTGAGTAGTCCTCGCCGCTACTGCTGTCCGATTCCGCTTGTGAGCCTTGGAATGTGCTGAAATTCGGTTCGGATTGGGATAGCAGTTGGTTTTTCTTAGCCTGATACTTGGCATCATCTTGCTCGGCCATGAGTGCCTCCCTGCACATCGCGTTCGCGTCAATTCCGTTGAGCGGTTCCACCGCTCATTCCAGGGCAATCATTGCCTCGGATGATCAAGATTGTTCCTATCCTCAAAAAACGGTCAATAGGAATCGGTGCACGTCAGAGGCTACCCTTCTGGATCGATAGGGTGCCAATGAATCGTTTTGCATGCGGGTTTTGCCTGCCGGTTGTTCATGTACTTGGTCGTGTACTTGTCGGGGAAAAAATGTTTTTTTTCAGAGTTGTTTGTCAGACGTTTGGTCCGTGGGCCAGCACTCGGCACGACAGCACTCGGCACGACAGCAATGAGCTGATTGCATTGTGTCATCTGAAAACGCAACCACTCGATTCCTCTGGCGGTCGCTTATGCCAGCATTCTTTTCTTCGCTTCAACATTTTGGCCTTATAGCCGATGAATTGTTGATCGCGACAGGGTTTGCCCAATGCATGAGAGTTTCTATCTCAAAGCAGGAAACGCCTGATGAATCGCCGGTCAGGACTCTCGCTAATCAGGCGAGTCAGAGGGTCTGCAACCGAAGGTCGGATCGTGGGCGACGAGGAAAGCGTGTCAATTCTTGATTGAAATCGCAAGGAGGCGATGGATGTTCAAGTGGGGTAGTCGCTGGATCGGCTCTGCTTTCACGCATCACCACCATCCCGCATCAATGTTAGATTTGAATTTTGGCATCACGAAGCATGATTTGAAGATCTTGCCATGCCGCTTTCTTGACATTGGGCTCACGAAGCAGGTAGGCGGGATGATAGGTCACCAAGACTTTGCTCTGATGGAACTTGTGAAGTTTTCCACGCAGTCGTCCCACCGAAAGTTTTGTTTGCAGAAGTTCATGAGCGCTGACGGCCCCAAGACAGACGATGTAATCAGGTCTGAGAATCGAAAACTGCGACTGATAAAAGCTCCTGCAATTTTGGCGTTCGTCCAACTCGGGGTTGCGATTGTTGGGTGGTCGACATTTGACGGTATTAAGAATGTAGACGTCTTCCCGGCTAAATTTGCAGGCTTCGATCATCTTGGTGAGCAGTTGGCCTGCTTTGCCCATGAACGGTCGGCCCAAACGATCCTCCTCCGCGCCTGGAGCTTCGCCAAAGAAAACAACTCTTGGTCGCACGTGGCCTTCTCCAAAAACGGTTGTGTTTCGGCAGCCCGATAGGACGGAGCACTTGGTGCATCCGGCCACACTTGCAGCAAGTCCGTCAAGTTGGATTTTTCGTTGCTCGTCAGGCAAATCCGGACCCGGGTAAGGACCGGTGTCAGTCTGAACCGCGTCGACCGTTCTTAATCGACTTGGCGTTGGTGCTTGCCTGCTTGAGGGTGGAGGAACTGGCAATGGGTTCAGTTTGGAGGAGTCTGTTCTGGAGTCTTTATGGTTTGATGCGTTACTTGATCTCGCGGTGTCGAGCTGGCTTTTCTGTGCATGGTGTTGGTGGTCATCGGTGGCGGCGATTCCTTCGACTAAGGGTGAGTGGGTGGTCTCGAGCCAATTCTTGATTTTGGCAACCGATTGCTCGTTAGGTTGCGGCAGCGTGTGAATGCCGGATCGTTGGAAATGTTCTGCCAAGGCAGTCACTTGTGAGCGAATCATGGCTGCATCGGGAGGATCCGGTTCCATCTCTGTTGCTCGTTGTTCTTGCTGGGGTGGGGGGAGGTTCACGATTGGATGATTTTGAATTGCTTGGCGGCGCTGGATTGAACCGAAAGTACAACTTACCGATTGGTGAGCTCGGCAGATACGTGTTGGTGAGAAAATGTCGGTTGCTGATGCTAACTTTGGTAATTTGCACGATGGTGCAGCGGCAGGGGGTCTTGAAGAATTGCAAAGGTCGCGACACAAGTTCTGGGCGACACTGGTCTCAATACGGGTAACCGGATGCCGCCTGCGAAGGAACCTGTGAAAAAATAGGCGGTCCACCTTCTTGGGGGCAAACTGGTCGAAACCACGTCATGGAAGCGATTTTGGCGGGTATTTGAATCAATGGTGAGGGGTTTGCCGTCGAGATGGAGTGGATGCAGGTCTTGGGATGCGAGTTTTGAAGTGCTTTCGCTCAACGGGCCTATGACTTCAAGCTGGCAACGCATAGGATCTGGGTAACATCCCTCTGATTCCATCTTTGCGGTCGGAAAACACAGCAGTTTGAGCTTTCTTCGCGAACCGGCATCTCACCGGAGCGATTTCTCCTGCTGGTCGATACGCCCCTTTGAGTTTGTCCCATGCCCGTTCCTCAAGTAGCCATCGTCGGTCGACCTAACGTCGGCAAGAGCAGTGTTTTTAATTGGTTGGCGCGAAGGCGCTTGGCGATCGTTGATGATTATGCCGGGGTGACTCGCGATCGAATGACGACCCTGATCGAAACAGAGGATCGTTGTTTTGAACTCATTGACACCGGAGGGGTCGGAATCGTCGACGAGGATAACCTCACTGACGACGTCCAGCGTCAGATCGAATTTGCGATTCACTCTGCTGACGTGATTCTGTTTGTAGTCGATGTGCAAACCGGGCAGATGCCCTTGGATGATGAAGTTGCCGAGCGACTTCGTGGTCTTGAACGACCGATCTTATTGGTTGCCAATAAAGCAGACCAACCCCATCAGGAAGCGCTTTCGCAAGAGTTTCATCGACTTGGATACGGGGATTTTATTTGCGTTAGCACGACTCAAAATCGTCAGCGGCAGCAGTTGATCGAGAAGATTGAAGAGGTCTTGCCATCGCCGGACGAGGAGACAGTGGCTTCCCCTCGCATGCAAGTCGCTATTGTGGGACGCCGAAATGTCGGGAAGAGCACGTTTGTTAATTCGCTCGCTGAGTCAGAACGAATGATTGTCAGCGAAGTTCCCGGTACCACACGTGATAGTGTGGACGTTATCTTTGAACTTGATGGTCAAAGTATCGTTGCTATTGATACGCCGGGATTGCGAAAGCGAAAAAGCCAGCGAACTGATTTGGAATTCTACGGACTGCATCGCGCTCAACGCAGCATTCGGCGTGCTGATGTCGTTCTGATGTTTTTTGATGCGATGGAACCTGTCAGCAAAGTTGACAAACAGTTGATGGGATATGTGATGGAGCATCACAAGCCCTGCCTTCTTGTTGTTAATAAGTGGGACCTTCTGCATGGTGATGTTACGACAGACCAATGGGTTGATTATCTTCGAGCCCAATTCCCTACCCTCAGTTACGCACCAATCGCGTTTATCACCGGGCAGCAGGGACGCAATATCAAGGCTTTGCTCAATCATGCGACAATGCTGTTCAAGCAAGCACGAGAGCGTGTTTCAACAGGAGTCTTGAATCGATTGGTTCAATTTGCCACCGATTCTCATCAACCCCCTCTCTATCAGAACCGTCGGCCGAAAATATACTACGCCACTCAGGTTTCCACGGAACCTCCCACAATCGTTTTGATGTGTAGTGAACCCAAGGCGTTTGGGAATGATTATCAGCGTTATTTAATCGGTGTGATGAGAGATCATTTGCCGTTTGCAGAAGTCCCCATCAAACTTTACTTCGAGAAGCGAAAAAGCTCCGGTCCGGGTGGGGCCAATTCGGGTAAGTGAATGTCCGGACCAGTGGGCACACTCGCGAGTCTTCCAGAGTTGCCTGTCCACGAGAGAGGTTGCCAAATGCCGATTGATCCAAATGCCGATTGCTCCAAATGCCGATTGCTCCAGATGTCGATTGATCCAAATGGACCGCATGATGGCGAGTGGTTAGTCCTTCTCAGGGAAGGCTCGGGTGTGTTTTCAGGTAGAGGAGCTTTGTTAAAGCTTTGCATCGGTCGTGGGAGGCCCAGTGCCGTAGAGACTTTCTAATGCAGTTTTATTGATCTGACATGGATGTTTCGGATCGGTTATGCATCATCCATGACGATACCTTTGTCGGTGATGGTGTACGGCACGATGGATTCATCACAGACGCTTCCACGATGTTTAGCAACATGCAGTGCTCTTCCCATCTTGTTTCCCTCGCGAGTCTTTCCCATCAGGATGATCGTGTTTGCATTTGATAATAAATCTCCACTTTCAATAGGCCGGGAGATTAGGTCATCAAGCATGACCTCGTGGCTTGTGTAGAGCAGCAAGCATGCGATTTTTCGATGGTCATACTGGTGTTGGTCAATGGTGTCCGCGTTGGAACGAAAGTCAGCGCGAAAGAGATCTCTCGCCACCCAGTCGTGCTCTTTGTGGAGGATCTGATGGTAGACATATTCGAATACCTCAAGTTGAATCGAATCGGCCGCCCGCTCCGTTGGCTCAATTCCATCAATGACGCATCGTCTGACCCCGTGAGCAAAGTTTCCGTAAAAGAAGTAAATAGTCTGATCAAGTTTCTTGGCCTGCTCATATTTCCATTCTCGCCACTGATCTGAGTTCATATCGTTGGCGGTAACTCGACGACCCCGATGTTGGAACAGATGCAGCGAATCTTTACGCGCATCACTGCGATCCCAGACTGATGGAGCGTGTATTTTTTGTTCCGATGGTTGTTGTTGGATTTTCCAGTCGAACATGCGCTGCGCATAATCCGAATGATTCTGGGAATCACCCCGTGCAGTGAGGTCGAAAAAGATTCCCGTTTCGTTTTCTTGCCGGAGTCCATGATGTGCGAACATCAGACCGAGTTGTGTCTTGCCAATTCCGGTGGCCCCCATCACAACCGTCAGTGTGCCAGGCAAAAGTCCACCCCCAAGTCGCGTGTCAAGTTCGGGTATGCCTGTTTCAATTCGATCTTTCACGAGCTTGCCGTTGTTTTGGGTGGGGATCTAATCGGATCCGATTTTTAACTTAATGCAGCACGGATTCTATGGCGAATCTCGACCGGATAACTTGCGAGTGATCGCGGTGGCGTGCGTTATTGCAACGACAACGCTGGAAGGGAGAGGTCCATCGTTCAACAGTTTTGCCGTTGCTTTTTTGGAGTTGTTTACACTTCTGTCATCACCGATGCGAGATTATTCCGATGCCAGATTTTTCTGAGGACAGGTTTTTCTGAGGACAGATTTTTAATGTTGAGTTTGTCACGTTGTCCTGAGGCAGGATCCAGATATCTTTCGCATTGCTTCTCTGGCTGGTTTTGGCTGATGCTCGGCGAACTTTTTGAGGAGTCAAGTTCTCTGCAGGACGCCTCTGTTGCATGTCCATTAAACGACCAAGCAATGGCGATTGGCCATGCTGATTCCGCTGACAATGGCACCAATGATACCGACAAATCCTTGGTCGGTACCGCACAAGAAAAGATTAGGAAGGTGTGTGGTGCCGTCAAGTTGTTTGTCTGGTGCACCATAGACGGCGCCGTTATCGTGCCACGTGAATCTTCGGATCGTTTTTGGGGTGAAAACATCGGTGTCGATCACGTGTCGTCTGAAATCGGGCATGAAACGGACCGATGACGCCACCGATTGGTCGTACTGTTCTGCTTTTGCAGCACGGTACTTGTGTTCAGGTAATGCACACCAGCGATCATGATTGGCCAAGGTAGTGATACGAATTACACCGTCAGGCAACTCACCTTCCTCTGGGTCATAGATGTAATTATTCGGCGAGCAGATAACACCGGTGCGAGCATCACACAGGGACTCATCAGGACGTTTCCAATGAAACTGTTCGCTATCGTTGTAGAAGACAATGGTGCGATCGAAATCAATTTCTTTGGGTTGTCGGTCCAGCACCGAGATCGATTCAATGAATGACAGTTTGCCCGCCTTGGCGACTTGCGGTTCGGAAACGTCGTCACAAAGACGAAGGGTTTCTATATTGCCCGCGGAAGACAGGATGCGTTTTCCTTCCAGTTCGGTCCCATCATCCAAGACGACGCCTGTCGCGACACCATTTTCGGTGTGGATTTTGGATACACCGCTTCGCAATTTTAGCTCTCCACCCAGGCCTCGGAATCGTTTGACGAGGTTTTTCAAGATGACACGAACACCCTTGTAGGGTCTTCCGAATCCCTCGAGAAAACAAGCGCGGAACATGATGCAGAATTGTCCGAAATCCATGTCGTCTTCGCGTGCATTGCCGTACCACATTAGGGGGCAGATCAGCATTTCGATTAATAGCGGATCAGAAAGATGCAATGCAAGAACCTCGCGAGCAGATTGCATGAACCTTGGGTCGTTACCATCCATATCGCTGTAGTCGAGCAGCGAATCACATAATTGTCGAAAGCCATCGATCTGTGAGGGAAACTGCTTTTCTATTTCTGATTCCAAAAAACGAATGTCGTTGTTGAAATCCAGGTTGACCCCTGGGAAGCGAATTGAGGATCCCACTTGCTCGGCAAGTTTAAAATCATCCCAGCTAAAACGAAGTTGACGAATCAACTTTGCCAATGGACCTTTCTTGGTTCCTTTTTTGGCGTAGTTGGTCATTGCGTGCAGCCCAACATCGTAATCCCGACCACCCATTCGATAAAATGAGTTCAATCCACCGATGGTGTAATGCCGTTCGAGAATGCAGACGCGTTGGTCGAAATGAGCGAGCCGAATTCCTGCCGCGAGACCGCTCATTCCGGCGCCGATGATGATGGTGTCGTACGAGTCGCTCATGCGCTTGGTGGTTTTGGTAAAGAGAGTGGGCGTCGGCGAGGGGTGATCTGGGTGCCTTTTCAAGGCAGGGCAGCAGCGTCAAGGTTCACGATCGATGATAATCCTTGATCGAGGGCAATCAGTCTAGGGACACAAGGATAAGCTTCACCGTTCGTGTCGACAACGAGAGGTGAGCCCCGGTATTTAACGCGTCTTGTCCCTGGAAATAACCGCTGGGTTTCTTTTCGGAGGGTATGTTATCAGGATGGCGAGTCAAACGCAGTCATCGTTGCCCAAGAGAATCGTCACTTGCTCAGTGGAACCTCCGCATCGTCATTAAAATTAGTTTAGAGTTCAGCAGTGGTCGAGAGAAGCAATTTAACTGTGGTCCTGCAGTTAATATTGTACGTGTTTTCCGTTGTTCCGATGCCTGCATTCAAAGGAAAGGTACTCGCTGGGTCTGGAGCGAGCCTGGTTTTCGGCAGTCGCTCGAAAACGGTTTTGTGTGTGGTTGAACATTGAGTTCATAAAAATCGGATTGGAAGACAAATGTTTTAGGCGTTCGATACAATAGGTCTCGAGGATTGCAGCGATGTGTTTTTCTGCTGCGAGTACCCGTTTGGTCTGAGTGAAGTCTTTTGATGGTTGGTTGAAGTTGTCATGTCCGAACAGAAAAAAATTCGTTTCGTTTTGATTGGCGGTTTTCTCGGCGCTGGGAAAACGACGTTGATTGCTCAACTTGCCAAGCGATACATCGAAAGGGGACTTCGTGTCGGAATCATCACCAATGACCAAGCAAGTGATTTGGTCGATACGCAAAATTTGAGATCTCAGGGTTTTGCGGTGGGCGAGGTATCAGGGTCTTGCTTTTGCTGCAGTTTTAACGATTTAGTTGATGCAGCAGACAATTTGACAGCGGATCAGATTCCGGATGTCTTGCTCGCTGAACCTGTCGGTAGTTGCACGGACCTCGTTGCTACCGTGATCTTGCCGCTTCAAGAACGTTTTGGGGATCGTTTCGAGCTTGCGCCCTTTGGTGTTTTACTGAAGCCTTCCCACGCTTTGCGCCTATTGGCTGGGGGAAATGGTTCAAGGCGAAGCGGCTTTTCTCCACAGGCTGAGTACATCTTTCACAAGCAGCTTGAGGAGGCCGATTACCTGTTGATCAGTCGAGCGGATCAATTATCGGTGGACGAGGTTGAATTGCTTCGAACACAGCTTGGCAAGGTTGCTCCGGAGGTACCGGTCTTCGCGGTCAGTTCCGTGGATGGAACCGGTATTGAGAGCATTTTGGAATGCATCGAAACACCGTCCATCGCTGGACGAAGGTTGCTGGAGATTGATTATGACAAATACGCTGAGGGCGAGGCAGAATTAGGATGGGTTAACCTTTCTGCTCACCTTTGTGACACGAATTCAGAGCATGATCTCGATCAGCTTGCTAAAGATTTAGTGGGTGACCTCGCTGATCAAATTATTTCGAAAAGTGGTGTGATCGCTCACGTCAAAGTCTCCATTCTGGGTGGTGAATCTCAGGCTGTGGCTAACGTGGTTTCCAATGAAGGTTCCGTTGATGTTGGCCTTGCGGCGAATCGGATTGTGAACACAGACGTCCAATTAATTATTAACGCGAGAGTCGCGATGGATCCGGAAGCATTGCTGGTGATTTGCCAAGAAGCAGTGGAAAGGATCGGCCGCTCCAGGCAAGGTGAAATACGCAATCTGACATCGCACGCGTTGCGACCCGGGCGACCGGTTCCGACACATCGCGTTGAAGCGAAAGACTCGATGGAATAGAACAGGGCTGTCTTGAAATACCGACCTCTCAATGTGCCCTTACTCGTGCGGCGGTTTGGTTATTCGCCAGGATCAATGAAGCGTTCATCTCAGCCCCGAATCAGATGGTTCATTTTCATGAGCTAATCATCTTTTTCTCTCCGTCGACTTAGGGTAGAGAAAACGATCGGGGGAAAAGATGAATGGGCACGATCTCAATCGGATTGAAAAGCAGGGGGTTTCAAAACTTTATTGATGAAGCAGGATGATGCTGCCGGTGGCGGACTCTCCGCCTGATGTTTAATTTTCGGTGATTACTGATCCTGGAAATTGACTCGAGTGTCGCTTGCTGATTCGTTGACGCCGTCTTGGGAATTCAACGGCGCGAATCGTTTCGGGTACCAATTGCGATAAAAGCCAGCAAACCAGGTCTGCTGGTCGGCTCACTCAATTTTATAGACCGCGGATTCGGTACGCAGTAAGAGAGCATTTTGCGCAATGGCCGGTGTTGCCATGATTTTTCCCTCGAGCTGGTTTTCAGCGACGACTTTCGCCTCGTCGCCGGGCTGCATGACCGTAACCTTGCCGTCGTGCGAGCCAAAATAAAGAAGGCCACCAGCCATTACTGGCGAGGCCGAGTAATCACCACTGATACGGTGCTTCCAGATCTGGTCACCGGTATCACTATTTAGGCAGCTCGCAATACCATTGTCAGCGACGATATAGATTCTGTCATCATGCAGAAGAGGAGATGATTTCGCCGGAATACCTTGTTTGGCAATCCATTTCACATGGCTTTGAGTCACGTCGCCTGAACCTGACACGTCGACTGCCCATAATTGTGGTTTCCCAAATCCAGTGCAGAAGTAAACCACTTCTTTGGCATGGTCATAGACTGGTTGCGGCACCACGGAAAAACCTTTTCCATGGTAGCAACGCCAGATCTCCTTGCCGGTTTCCGGGTGATAAGAAACCATCCACTGCGAGCCCATGCAGATGAGTTGTTCACGACCCTGAAGGTCTTTCAAGGCGATCGGAGTGCAGAAGGATTTCTTTTGATCTCCTGTGGGTGCTTCCATTTCAGGACGGTCTGTTTCCCACTGTGTCTTACCTGTCTTTTTGTTCAAGGCTGCGACGTACTGTCGTTCCATTCCATCTTGAATCAGGATCAGCAGGCCACCGTGAATGAATGGAGAGGAGCCCGGACCGACTGAGTGATTGAGTGGGAGGCGGCGTTGCCAAGCTATCTTTCCTGTCAATCGATCAACGCAGAAAGTTCCATAGGTTCCAAAGTGACAATAGACCTTGTCACCATCAATCACTGGTGTTGGCGAGGCATAGCTGTTGACCGAGTGGATCGCGTCTGGCTTGACGTCGTTCGCTAGGTCAACCGTTTGCAAGATTGATCCCGATGCCATGTCCATTGAAACCAGTTTCAGATCGATCGAGCGAGCGATCGCTAATTGTCGAAACTTGTTTTCGGCGATCCCGCCATCGCGAAGCAATGCGAGGCGTTCTTCCTCGTTAGGGATTTTCTCAACCGCAGTGGTAAGCCAGATCACTCCATCGGATATCACTGGCGAGGACCATCCCCGACCTGGAACCTTCGATTTCCAGGTTACATGACTGGATTCATTGAAATTGATTGGGATGGATTGGTCGTTAGCGACGCCATCACCATTGATGCCGCGAAATTGCGGCCAATGGTCTGCCGCGTTGGCTATCTGTTGAGCAGACAGAGATCCAAGGGTCAGTAACAATAGCAGTTTCGTGAATGGCGAAATCATTGAACGATTCGGGGCTTGGTGGTAGCTCATGAGAGGCGTTGAGGTAGGCGTGGCAGGCAATCCCTGAGTCCGATTTGTCTTTTTTGGTCTAGGTGATGACTCGTGTTGAAGTCCACATATCCGGGAATGAGGATTTCATTTTGTTTCCCCAAGGTAATTTAACTTCGAGTCGCAGTTGAAATGTTGAGGTCTTCCTATGCTGCCGATCATATTCTAAGAGGAATTAAGACGGACGTGTGAATCATTTATCGAGGTTCCTTTCAAGAGCTTTTCATTCAGGCAGGACGTGTGGGGGCCACACGAGCAAGCGTTGCGATGAGGGTTTACTGAAAGGCGTATTTGAGTGGTTTTTGATCAGGAAGAGGGGCCGGTCTGCGAGGACGGCCGTTCCATCGATTGGGCAATTGGTGATGAGAAATCGTGGCGTTGAGATTTCCGAGTGATCAGCTTGTGTGATCTGATGCATGAATGAAGGGTTAGTCGATCATTGATCTGAGTAACGAACGGTTCCGCAGCCGCTGACAATCTTTCCGATGGGTTGGCACGAGAATCCCGATTTTGTGATTTGGCTGGCGATGCTATCTGCGTAAAAGTCGCTGGCGATGACGGCGAGCCCGATTCCCATGTTGAAAACTCTTCGCATTTCCGAATCGGCAACACTGCCGGTTGCCTGCAACCATTGGAAGATTGGCGGGGCGTTCCAGGCCTCAACATCGATCAATGCGTCGACATTTTTGGGAAGAATTCGATCAATGTTTTCCTCAAGGCCGCCCCCGGTGATGTGGGCAAGTCCATGGATCACTTGCTTGACTTGGTAGTGAGACTGCACCGCGCGAATGGCTTTGGTGTAGATTGCGGTGGGTTGCAAGCATGCATCAGCGAGCGTTTTTCCCTGCAGTGCTTCTGGTGCAGATTCCCAGTTCAATCCAGCATCGCGAATGATCTTTCGAACCAATGAAAAGCCATTACTATGAAGTCCACTGGCGCCGATACCCAACACCACATCGCCTTCACCAATTAAGCTGCCGTTGATTAGTTTCTTGCGTTCAACAACACCGACAGCGAAACCGGCCAGATCGTAATCCTCATCGCCATACATGTCAGGCATGATGGCGGTTTCGCCGCCCAGCAGAGCGGTGTCAGCGAGAACGCATCCATCACTGATTCCTTGAACGATTTTTTCAAGCCGGGATGGGTCGTCTTTACCCATGGCAACGTAATCAAGAAAGAAGAGTGGTTCTGCGCCAGTGCAAAGCAGGTCATTGACACACATTGCCACCAGATCAATCCCGACCGTCTGATGCTGGCCAGTCTGCTGAGCGATTTTCAGTTTGGTACCGACGCCGTCAGTTCCGCTGACCAAGACGGGGTCGATGTAATTTCGAGCGAAGAGTTTTCCGTCGAAATCAAGTCGGAATAATCCCGCGAATCCACCGTCGCTTGGAATCACGCGTGGGCTGAATGTCCGATGCATCAGGCGAGGCAGTCGGCTCATCGATTCGGCATAGACATCGAGGTCGACGCCTGCATCTTTGTACGTGGCGGCCATCTTCTGGGTGATTTCGTCTGTCCTGGAGATTCGTCAATTGGGGCACCGGGCGATTCCGGTAACGTTTCGCACTTTGCCTTTTGGGGGTGGTTGACCCCATTTGTTCGAAACGAGTTCTACATCATGACGTGATGTGGCCCGCTGTCATAGCCGACCAAGGGTGGATGAGCCGCCATGAGGGCGGATTTTGGCTAAACTTTGATGGCTCCAGCGATTTTACGAACCTTCATTTCCTTCACGCATCCCCCGCAGCAGGCCCTTCTTCATGTTACCGAACAAGATCCTTGGTAAAACCGGTCTGCGAGTCACACAGCTTGGATACGGAAGCATGGGGCTGCGAGGACCGAAAACGTGGGGAGTCAGGGTGGTTGATGAGTCGCAGGCTGATCGGATGCTGAATCTTGTTTTGGATTCGGGTATCAATTTCATCGACACGTCACCAGATTACGGAATTTGCGAGCAGAGAATCGGGCGTTACCTTTCACATCGTCGCGATGAATTCATTTTGGCCACGAAATGCGGCTGCGTGTACACTCAGCATGAGAACCACTTGGAGATCGAGCATCATTGGGACCCAGATGTGATTGAGGGCAACTTGAAGGCCAGTCTTGGGCGAATGAAGACGGATCACCTGGACCTGCTTCAATTTCACGGTGGTGATGCCGAGACACTGGTTAATGCTGGACTCATTGACCTGCTGAAAAGGTTTCAGGAAAAAGGGCTGATCCGTTTTCTGGGGGTGTCGAGTAAGCTTCCCAATCTTCGCGGGCTTATTCAGTTGGGAGTATTTGACACGTTTCAGATTCCTTATTCTTGCTTGCAACCTGAGCATCATGAAATGATTGAATTAGCTGGACAGGGCGGTTCGGGGGTGATCGTGCGAGGGGGCATCGCTCATGGAGGTCCCGAGGCCGTGATTCAAAGGCCGGTGCTGAACGACGTTTGGCAGGAAGCAAAACTTGATGAATTGCTTGATGAGGGGATGACACGAGCTGCGTTGATCTTGCGTTACACCCTTTCCCATCCTCACTGCCACACCAGCATCGTGGGAACCTGCGACGAAAAGCATCTCGCGGAAAATCTAGAAGCGGCAACGGCAGGTCCACTGCCTGAATTGCTTTACCAGGAGGTCACCAAACGAATTCATCGGACCATTCATCACTGAGGTTTCGCTTAAGAGAGCTGACCTCGACATCTTGGAGGTTAGTTTGATCTTGGAGGTTGTTTATTTGACTGGTGGAGGGTCCACGTCGTTTGCATCAACAGGTGGCGAGTCAAAGAGGTCAGGTGAGTTCGTCCGTCCTTTTTTGAAGGCCTGCTCGACTTGCGTGTAGTTTTGCATCATTGCTTCGAGCTGCGTTTGCAGCTTATCGAGGTCCCGACCGTTATCAAGTGATTCGGAAAGGATCGGACGCAGCCACTCTTGCATCAGGTGGAATTGTCCCTTCACCAAATCAGCCAGAACGCGAGGTACTTTGTGTTGAACAAGCACCCGTTGTTGTGGAGGATCGGTGACTTGTTGCATCGCAATCTTTTCAAGTTCTTTTGATGTCTGGTGAAGCGATTCGGTCAGTTGCTCTGCGGATTGACTGACGCTCTGGCGGAGTTGTTCGACGCGATCATCCATTCGTTGTTCGGTGTCATGGGTGCCCGTCGCAATCGCTCGCGAAATGACTTGCCGAATCGACTCGAGACCGTCTCGCATCGAAGCAAGTTGCCGCATGAATTGCCCCGCCTGATCTGAGCTGTCCATGCCAGCCATTCGCACGTTTTCGACGAAGGCGTACTTGATGGCATCCCAACGCTCTTTTTCGTCAGCTGTGATGATGCCCAGTAATTCTTTGAACTTGAGGACGTTTGCTTCGTTGTCAGTCGTCAGTGTTTGTGCATCTTGTTCGTAGGTGCTGATAATCAGCAATTGCAACTCGGACTCGTTCATCACGGACGCGACACGCTCCGCGATGCGATTCATATTTCGATAACTTCCCTGCAGCTTGAAGGGAGGTTCGGTTCGATAGTGATCTGCTTGAGCAGCACTTTGGATGTAAGCTCGATTCACCTTGAGGACAACATCACGAACCCGAAGCAATTTTCGCATCACTTCAAACATTTCGCGCACTTGGTCCATCGAAAAGCGTGATTGAAGTTCGAGGCCGTCCATCGAATCTCGTTCCGCCGCTTGGATCACGCTTCGAGCATCTGCGGGCGACGCTGTTGCAAGCGGCGCGAGACTAGCGTTGCTGGACAGGCAGTTTTCCAGATAGCTCATTTCGAACGCTTCGGCAGAATCACCGATGATCTCACCCAAATTATAGACATCCGCTCGATTGGAGAGCATGTCAGGGACTTGGAATCGATCACCACTTTCCGTGTAGGGGTTTCCGGCCATCACCACCGCAACGCGGCGGCCTCGTAAGTCAAAGGTCCGGGTGCGTCCATTTCGCACGCCTTCGATCTTGCGGGTGGCATCACATAGTGAAATGAACTTTTGAAGGAATTCAGGATTGGTGTGCTGAATGTCATCAACATAAAGCATCACGTTGTCACCCATTTCGAGTGCCAGGTTAAGGCGTTCCACCTCTTCCCTGGCTGCCGCGTTTGGAGCTTCATCCGGGTCAAGTGATGTGACCGAGTGCCCGAGTGCAGGGCCGTTGATTTTCATAAACACGATGCCAAGCCGGTTGGCCACGTATTCCATCAGGGTCGTTTTTCCGTAGCCGGGCGGTGAAATCAGTAGTAGTAGGCCCATGCGGTCCGTTCGCTTGTTATCACCCGATGCGCCCATCTGCTTCGCTAGGTTGTCTCCGATCAGCGGTAGGTAGACTTCATCCAAAAGCCGGTTTCGAACAAAGCTGGTCAGTACCCGAGGTTTGAATTCATCAAGTCGCATGGAATGCCTTGCAGAATCCACGAGCTCAGATTTTGTTTGGTGAAGTTGTCTGAATCTAGGAACGTCCTGAGATCGATAAGAGCCGACTCGTTTCAGGATTTCGTGATAGTGCAGCGCCAGATCACCACGATTAATCACCGAGTGATTGCCCGCAAGGGAGGTTAGGGTTCTGGCAATTTCAACGTCAATCGGCTTGGAGTTGTTGGCACCACCACGGCAAACAAGCCAAGCCAGTTCGTCCCGGTAACCAGCAGCAAGATCAATTGATGGGCCGGAATGGTGATTGTTGAGGAAAGCATCGATCCAGTTTCTGGCGAGGATAAATGCACGTTTGGGGTCCGCTTCCGCCTTCAGTACTTTTGTGAGCAGTTTCTCTCGTTCCGTTTCAGGCACTGAGCCAATGAATTCATTGTAAAGGTTGGCTGCCCGCTTGCTGACAACGAGTCGTTTGGTTGTCTGAGTCAGGTAGTCGAAAAGGTAATCCGCAATTGCGTTCTGGTTAATCTCCTTTTCAAACAGGGGTCGCCATTGATCGCCGTCATTGGCAGCGAGTTCCGTCAGCCGGCTGCGAAATTCAACTGCGGGTTTGGCGTTGGGATAAGCTTTGGCGAGTTTGGCGAAACCGCCGATCCAGTCCGTCATGACCTTGCGATTCTTGGCGTCAAGAATCGAATTGAACCAAAGGTTTCCGGCACTTCGCACCGAGGGTGGATGCTTTAGCATTCCAATGGAATGATGAATTTCCAGCAGGGTTGTTAATATCTTGAACGCGTCTTCGTCATGGACACCCTTGGCATAGCCTTCCTCAAAACGACCACCCATTTGCTTTTGAACCCATCCGAGCGAGATCTCAGTGGAGGGTTGTTTCACCTCGGGACTGGTCAATTGCTGGAAAAGTTCAACCGCAAGGTACTCACCGCGATAGACCGATGTGTTTTCGCTAACAAGTTCTTGAGTCCATAGATCGCGAGCGTCTGTGAGGTGCTGATTCTCGAGGGGTTCAAAAAACTGTGTCCCGGTGAGGTGCAGGCAGATTTCGCCCTCGCGAAGGACGGTGGTGAGGTCGAGCGCTTGGGTGTTGACCGCAAAACGATGCTTGCCAAGTCGAATTAGATCTCCGCCATCCTCATAAAGTTCTTGGCGATCTTTCAGTTGTCGAGTCGCATCCTCTCGAATGGTTTTCACCCGACTTTGCAAGTCTTCAACTCGGACTGCATCCTCGAGTTGCTCGAGTTGCGCCATGATGTCTCTGACTTTTTCAACCATCAAGTCGCTGGCGAAGTAGGCTGCGATCTCGTCGGTCGTCTCCATTTTTCCGACGCGAGATTCGATCCCTTTGAGAATCCGGTTGGCGGCGGCGGTCAGTGATTCAGCGCGGCGATTGCGTTTTTCAATCAGGGCGACTTTTCGCGATTCAAACGCTGCGTAGACTTCTTCTCGACGTTGGGCAAGTTGGACAACGAAATCATCGAATTCCGCAAATCGTCCCTCAAGTTCCTCAATTTGAACCATGAGTTTGGTCAGGTAGTCATCGCAGCGTTGTGGTGAGTCGGATACATCGAGGTAGCCTGAGGTTGTCTGCTCAAGCAATTTTAATTGTGATGCAAATTCTGCCTGTCCTTCAACGCTGAGCAGTTCAGTGGTGCGAGCCTTCAGGGAACTTCGAACCCGATTCAATGACGCAAAGACGTCACCAATGGAATCAATGATGCCGGTTCGTTTGTTGGTGTCCTCAATTTTCAGATTACTAACCGTCTCAGTCAGTAACTCCAGATCTTGCCCACTCTGTTCAATTGCTTTTTCAAGCTTTTTGGCTGCTGATACTGACTCGACCTCGGCAATGCTTTCAGAAATGGACTGAACCTTCTCTGAGTAAGGCTGCAAAGCAGTTGGATTCAGGAGAAACTCAACACATCGATGACTGAGACGATCAGAATGTTCGGCGGTTGACGTTTCTAGCGTCTCAATCAACTCCTCATCTGCGTATTTAAGTTCTCTGAGACCAATTGCGTGTCCACGCTGCTCTCGAAGTTGCGCGAGCGAGGAGACAAAATCACCGATAGCCTCGAAGCGACTTCGCTCTATGGTTTTCAGAAGTTTACCAATGGTTTTCTGAACTTCATTGGTTCGCTGTTCGGTGTCACGCCGTAGACGAACCACTTTTTCGAATTCTTCAACCGCGGCGCTGGATGCGTCCCGAATACGGCTGAGAGGTTCAGAAAGCTTTTCGATTTCCTCTTTGTCAATCCAGAAGTAACTATCCAAAAGGTCACTGGTTTTACGCACAAGATCGAGGTAAAGATCTTCGTAACTATCGTCCTTGTCGATAAGCTGAATGACTTCATTGCATTCCGCCATTCCGCCGACGATTTCTTTGTTGCCTATCTTGAAGAGAAACGAGTCGGTTTGGTTATCGGAGACGTAATCAGAGCCGGTGAAAGGGGTTTGCCATATTTGAATAGCGTGATGCTTCTGAGGGTCATCTTGCCCCCGAAAACAGACCATTTCACCTCCCTCGAAAAACGTCTGTCCGTGGCAGACCAAGGGTGCGTCAACGGTTTGCCGGATTAGGTTGTAGCGAAGCTGGACATAGGTTCCCGATTCGGGGTTGTAGAACAGGTAGAGATAGTCCTCGCCGTTGGGTGAAGCGATGGTGCGTTGGTATCGCATGTCGCTCAGACCGTGTTCAAACCGTTTGAATTCGCCCGTTTGAAGGTAATATCCACCGGGGAAAATCAATCCATGATCGTTTGGCAGCATGACGCAAGCGTTCTCAATATCATCAAGACGCATTGCCTGCTGGATTTTTCCATTGAAAATCAAGTAACGGAAATCTGATTCCAGATAGGGTCGGATTTTCATCAGGACGAGATTGCCAACGATCGCATAATGGATCTCGGCATCGTCGAGTTGTTGGTCTGAGTTGTCGACCGACTCGGCATAGATCCCTTCGCCCGTTTCGGTATTGTTTTCAACCTTGATGGTGAGGTCACCGCCGACAGTTTCAACAAAGACTCGATCTTCGATCGAGATGTGTGGGTGTGCACCGTAATGGTGTTGATCACGGGTGGTCTTATTCCATCTGAATTCATGCTGAGCTGGATCGCGAACTTCATGTTCACTTCGGTTGTCGATGTATTCGATGGAATCGACGCCCATCCGCCATTTGAATGATTTGATGTCTTTGCTGGTTTTTCCAACTTGGAAAACCATGTGAAGCATCGGTCCGATACGAAAGAATCTTGAAAAGCGAGTGTTTTTGTAGAAGCGGTAAAGCTCGTTGAAGTCACTGGCAAATTGCTGATCACCGATTAGATCAAGCGGTAGATGGTGGAACTGACCTTCGTCGAAGCGATAGGTGGAAAAAACATCTGAGAGGTTGATTTCGGTTTTCAGCCCAAATTGGACGTTGTACCCAAACAGGAATTGGTCACCGACAGAAACAATGTCACGCGGTACGCAGTTATGCTCGGTGTTGACTCGCTCGGTCGCGACCAGAGACGTATCGATGTTCCCGAAAACCTCAGCCCGGGATTCATTCAGTCGGCCGAGTCGGGCGCGCAGATCTTTCGCGGCCTCTCGCAACCGATTGCGTAAGACTTCGTAGGTTCCAGCCGCGAGCGTTTTTGATTCCGTCATGATGTCCGTTTGTTCGGCGGCAACCGCTTGAGAGCAGTTGAAGTCATGCCACTACCATTGCTTCACTTGCCGTGGAAGCGATGGTTGTCTGAGCACCATGGCGTCCGACGGCAGAATCGTTAGCAATATTTCGAGTCAAGTCTTCGAAGTTCAAGTCGAAGTTCAACTTGAAATTCAGCCTCACTGGGTTGGCTTTGCTTTCGCTGCGGGCAGGCTTCCGCCTTGCGTCAGCAGTTTCCCTACCCTCTGGTCGGCAACGTTGGCGGTTCCCGCAATGCTCAGCAAGCTGGCAAGTTGACTACGGATCTCGTTGGTGTCAGCGAGTCCGAGTAGCTTCGCAATCAACGCCGCGATGGAGAGGTCTTTCACTCCATCGGTATCAAGGTTGAACTGGGTGATGAGCTCATTGAGTTGGTCTTTGAAGTACTCAGCATTACCATCGAAGAACGTTTCTTTGATATCGGTAGCGACTTTACTGTTGTAAACAAATCGGTCGATGGCTTTACCGCCTTTGACAGCGGAGGTGATCTGGTCAAAGAATTCACCGTCACCGCCAACGATATCGATGCGAGCCGCTTTGAGTGCATCCCCAACCACGCCAGCTTGGCTTTCTGCGATCCCTCGTTGGGCGTCAATTGCAGCGATTTCAACTTCTTTTTCCTTGTCCAGCTGCAGCTTGAACTCTTCGTGATCTTTTCCAACGCCATCGAGTTTCTTCATGGCTTCTGCTTTCTCGGTGATACCATCCGCTTCGCTTCGGTATTTCTCTCGAGAGACATTTGCTTCGGCCAAACCCTGTTTTTGGACGGCATCGGCTTTGGCTTCGATACCTTTCGCTTCGGCAACGGCTTTTTTCTGCAGGACAGACGCCTCGGCGGTACCTTCTTTTTCAAGGCTGGTGGCTTTGGCTTCCTGCACGGTCGCTTCGGCTAGGCCTTCAGCGGCTGACTTTGCCGCATCAGCTTCGGCGAGCATTTTTGTTGCAGCCGTATCTTTTTCTGCGGCGTCGCGTCTGGCTTCCGCTTCGATGCGAATTTTTTCGGCCAGTAATTCGCTGGCATCTTTTTCAGCCTGGGCAAGCTTTGTCTGGCGAATCAGTTCTTCTTCGGCACGCATCTGGGCCGCGGTGACCTGCACCTTCTTGAGACGATCGGCAGCAGCAATTTCTTCGGTGTCTTTGATCCGCTCCTGTTCTTCAACCACGGCGCGTTCAACAGCAACTCTCTCGCGAATCACTTCCTGAATGTTTCGCTTTTCAACTTCGATCGCTTTTTCTTTCTCGACATCAGCGACACCGACGACACGCAGCCGTTCCGTCATCTCAAGATCCCGATCTCGCTCAACTCGTTGGACTTCGACGGCATCGGTTTTTTCCTTGTTACGCATCGCGACAAGGACTTGGCGTGATTTGTTTTCCTCAGCAACACCGAGTTCTTCCTCGGTGACGATTCTTGCTCTTTCGGATTCCAGTCGTTGCTCTTCCTCGACCTTCTTCGCGGCAGCCCGCTCGCGGGCCGAAATCTCGGTGATTTCGCGTTGCTGCTTTTCTACCGCTTCTACCCGTTGCCGTTCCAACGCGAGGATGGTTTCCTCCGCTTCGACATCCTGTTTTTTGAGTGTCTTCTCTTTATCACGCGTGAATTGGTTCTCTTTTACCTTTTCCGTCGCGGTTAACTCAGTGATTTTCTTGATTCCTTCCGCGTCCAGGATGTTCGAGGGACTCAGCATCTCAAGTGGGGTTTGCTCGAGGTAGTCGATCGCGGCATCGTCAAGCCGATAACCATTGAGATCCGTACCGATGACTTTTAGTATTTCTACTTTGAATTTGTCTCGTTGGTCATAAAGATCAACAAAGTCAAATTGCTTACCAACGGTTTTCAACGCTTCGCTAAATTTTGCATCAAAAAGTTCTCTGAGTGTTTCAATTTCGCTACAGCGTCTTGCTCCGATCGACTGCGCAACCTCTTTCATCTCTTCCTGCGTGTTATCAACGCGGATGAAAAAGGCCACTTTGATGTCGGCTCGAATATTGTCTCGACAGATGAGACCTTCACTTCCCTGTCGGCTGATTTCAAAGCTCTTCAGCGTCAGGTCCATGAATTCATATCGATGGAAGAGAGGTACAATGAATTTGCCCCCTGCGGTGGTCACGTCCAGACCACCTAAACCTGATTTCACAATCGCGCGATCAGGTCCAACCACGATGAAGTATTTTCGGAAGGTTAGTAAGGCTGAAAAAACGGCGAAAGCGATCAGGTAGATCACAATCATCCATCCGCTAGTCCAGTCAAATGCTGCGAGGGGAATCGAGAGGGTCACGCCGAAGGCTCCGTTGAATGTTGAGTGACTTTGTAGATGCGTTGTTCGGGATCAAATCCGATGATGATGGCCTGTTCACCTTTGGTGATGATAGAACCATCGGTTTGGACGTTCAGCAGTAAGGGTGCTGCGTTGGTGCGGTATTTGGCTTGTCCGAATTTATCAGTTGCCTCGGAGGTCGAAATCTCACATTTCTCGCCGATCAAAGTTTCATGGTTGTAAATGGGGGGTGGGACAAAGTATCGCAGTAAGGGTTGGGTGGTGATCTTGGTCAATCCCACAGCCAATACCACGTTCCGGACCATCAAAATTAGGCTCGGTGCCCAATCTGGGGCGTACCTTTGACTATCGAATTGATGCCAGAGTCCGTATGAAATTGCCCAAAACATGACCGTAAAAATACCACCCCACAGGATAATCGGGAGTCGGCTGAAGTTCGTCCAGCGAACTGTCATTCCACCAATTCCCTGAAGAAAATCCATATCGAATGGGATTATTTGGGTTAGGTCTGGCCCGAAGGAGGGGTCTGCATCCATTTCAGGTAGATCCAAGCCGAGATCCAGTAGGCCCAGCATGCCCAAAAGGGTGTAGACGACCAGAAGTGCTGCGAGGATGGATGCTGGCCAAACGGGACCAACCAGCATTCGTTCAGCAATTTCCAAGAAAGGTTCTGGCATCTCGGTAACTCCTAATTGATCAAACAGGGGACCGCCTATGTTGTGTTCGTCTGCGATTCTGAGAAACGATTTGCAGAATGCTGCCCGCTGCAAAGTGGGCGACCCGGTTCGATGAATCCGGATCAGTCGTTGTTCTGTTCAACCTTACGTGAAAAGATTGTTCCATTAACTTGCTGAACGGCCTATTAGGGCTGCTTGGCATCGGATTCTGAGTTCCACCACCATCGCTGTTGAAGTAAGGGTCTTGCCGATTGGTGGTCCACTTGCGTTTGAATCAGAGGATACTGAACTAATTGCTCTGGCAGCGTTTGCCCGGAGTCTACTGAGACTCCGCCACTTGCGAGCAGAACGTGGTGTCTTTTGGATCCGTGTCGAACCGAATGCATGGTTCCAATCGAAGCCACTTGCCGAGGTGTCTTGAGAAGAGCCGGTGATTCCGTAGCACCATTGGTTAATATTTCGACGATTCTGGCGTGCGCAGGAGAGTCTCCGAAACGTTTGATCACTTCGGCGAGGGATGCCGCTTCATAGATCGACTCAAGGGCTCCATAAATTGGGTAGTCTTGTCGAATAGAAACCCAATTCTGGTTAAACGATTGAACGAATGCTTTTGTTCTGGGGTCCTGCGTTATCGCACCCCGTTTGCCGCTGAGAAGAGCCCGTTCGTTCTCACTGCTAAGGCGAATCGGGGTCCCGGAGAGTTGGAAATATGTCTTCTCCTGATTGGCCCTCAGTTGTCGAGCTTCGGCGGTGAACCAGAGTCGCAGCAGTAGCTCTTGAGGTGGTCCTTGCGCAATCGCCTGATCGATTGCGTCGAGATAGTTCATCGCCGAGAGAGGCATTGGGTGTTGGCCAAGGGCAAGCTTTTTCATGTGTCGGTCCGCCTCGACCATCACATAACCAATTGGAAGATCACCTGGGATACCAAAGACCTCCACTCGCTGCATTCCTAATGCCTCCGTAAGAGCACCTGAAGCCTCTTGGATTGGGATCTGTTGCTGTTGTATCCGCTGTCCCACTTCGGCCGCCCGCTGCAAACCTTCCCTGGTTGGATCGATTGTGCATCCGTAAGGTTGTTGGAAGAATGCCGACCAAAGATTAGCTCGCAGGAAGTCCAAGCTTAGTGTGCTCTTGCCTGATTCTCGGTCTTGATACCAACCGTCCGTCTGGTCAATGCCTCCGACGGTGCCAGCGATCACAATGTCATTGGGTTCAAGAAAGATGTGTTGAATCGAAGATAATCCGGCGAGATTTCGCATCGCTTCGGAGGGAGTTAAACCTTGTTGCTGCCATCGATTCCATCTTGAGGAGAGCCTGCCGAGCGAAACAAATCGTAATCTGCTCGGGTCTTTCCATGCATTGGAACCTGACTTGCCGCGAGCCGAATTCCGCTTAGGTTCTGCTTCTTTTCGTATTGAAACATGTGTTGCTGATAGGGGCTGGCAATCAATGATTGTGCCGGAGGCATCCACGTAAACTCCTTGCGGATAGGACGCCATGGTGCTGGGGCCGCCAAGCGATTCCCATGTATCCGGGACAACGGTCGTTTGGATCAGGTCAATCAGCATTTGGAAGTCTGCAAAGGAGCCGCCGCCGCTGGCTTGATCCATTAAATCGGCGTCGAATTGCCCAGAAGGTGCCGAGGGAAGATAGGCATCATTTGAACCAAGGGAAGAACCTGTTGAAAAAGTTTCCAACGACAACCGTTGGTGCTGATTCATACGTCTTGTTGAAGCATCAGATGGATTTTCGGCTCTCTCAGCTGCTTGCCTTGCCATTGCAAATTCGCCGGCGTCACGGTGCGAGGTTTCTCTGCTGCCATCGTTTCCCGAGTCGCCACCGTCCTGACCGTAAAGAATTACCGGTTCGGGAAAGCAAACCACCGGTAGCACGTTCAGGAAAGAACAAAAGAACAACACCCTTACGACCACATCGATCAGTGCTGGCGGTTGAATTACCGATTGCATCATGGATTGATTAGTTGGTTATGAGTTGATTGGGCTGAGAGGTTGTGCCTTCCCCATCCACGCCATTTTGCTCGGGGACTTCAAATCACTGCAGTGGAATAAACTGGACGGAAAAAAGGGATGGGAATGATCTGTACCGCCGACTGACGGGGTCGCACCTTATTTCTTCAGCGTCATCTCTTCAGCGTCCAGCTAATGATCCGACAAGCAGGCACATGACTCATCAGAAGGATCTTCACCCAGTGACTCTTGTTTGTGTCCTCTGGCCCTCGTTATTGAAGTGGTTTGCTCTGGGTTAACGAGTGGGTTGCGGAGTGGGCTTGCGGCCTTCATCCCTTCCCTCCGTCATTGGAATTTATCCCAAATCCACCTCAGAAGAGAACCTTTTCACTGGTTTTTGGACATTTTAACACTTCGTCCCTGATTCCATTGGAAATTCCATGAGGGGATTTTGTCAGCCTTGACCGGAGAAAATCTGCTTAAGGCTCTCCCTCCTATTTTTTGACAAGCAGAAACGCCTGGCTATCACTTTCGATTTTTTCGTTCTCTGAGAATCTGGTCCCCGACGGTGATGATCCGAGAGATGCTCCAAAGAAACGCTTGAATGAACTTTTAGTGTTTCCCATTTTGCCATCGAAACGATGGGATGAGAGCGAATTCATGCCAGCGTTTTAAGCGGACTTAGCCGATTCAAAGTCAGGACTTGAATCGGCTAAGAGGTAACGAAGTAGGTCAGGATCGGGGGTATGACGCGGGGAAAAGTGGCCAAATGAGGTTGGTTGATTTTCCGACCTGGTCAAAGCCCAGCGACACGTAAGGCTCAGTGATTTCAAACGTCTGGATGGGGAATCAAGGCAAACCATTTTGGAGCCCATGCGAAAGCGTATTCGGTTGCGCACAAAAAAAGCGGGCCGCTTTCAGGCGGCCCGCTATCAATCTTCACTGTATTCCTCACCATCCGAACTTCATTGGGAAGCAATCCGGTGCCAAGAATCGCTGAATTTGCGGAAGCTATCCATTCGATCCGACGCTCAATCCCACCACCATTGTCCGGGTTCGAGACTTGATGGACCGGCAAGTTCCTTGGCCGCTTTGTTGGCTCCATCGGTATCAACTTCAACTCGACCCGATTCAAGTGCGATACGTGGTTCGACACGCACGCCGCCGCCGAGTGGTGTCATCAAAGTGTTACCCCTCCAGATTGCATTGACCGCAGTCTCGACTTGTTCAGGGGCTGTGTAGGTTTCAACGGAAACCTTTGACTCGTCCAGCAGGACCGGCATGTTCCATTCGAGTTGACCATAAAAGTCTTGCTGCTGAATGTAGGCTGCTGCGATCGAGACGTCGATAAGTTGCCGAAGTTCGGCATAGATTCGAACGCGTTTCTGAATTGCGGTGAACTTCTTGGTGAAATCGGCACAAAACGCTTGGCTGGCTCGATTGGCTCGCCCGCTTGCGGCACGACGTCCTTCAACGACTCGCTCGTTGGCGCCAACGAGTTGAACACCACGCTCTTTGATTCGCATGGCTGTTCCATCATCGTTCACGGCGATACCGTCGTAATTGGGTTGGAAATACCAGCGTTCCATGGCGTTGGCAGCGACCGCACTTGGATTGGCTCGCTCAACATAACTTTTCACAGGAACAGGCAGTCGTTCCAATCCAATGCCGACTAACTTCATGCGATAGTCCGCTTCAACGAGCACTCGAGCAAAGTGGGTGGAGTTGGGGATTCCCTTGAAGGTGACCGTTTGCAAACCAAGATTTTCCTTCATTCCTCGAGCAATTCGAGCCGCGTCGCTTGGGCGAGCAACCCGGCGAGCTTGCTGCATGTACCGATTCATCTGCTGCAAGCCTTCGGCCGTTGGATCAATGGAGACACTGATCACCGAGGTTGGTTTCGTATTTGGAGCGAAGGCCCGAAGTGATGTCACCAAATCCTCGAGGAGCAGCGTGGGCTGACCCGATTCCATTCCGATCAAACGCTCTGTTTGGTCGGCAAAGAACCCTTCGGCGGGACCAGCGATCACGATGTCTTTGGTGTCTGGATAGAAGAAGACGTACTGAATCGAGGTCAGGCCAGCAACTGCCAGGAGGTCATCACTGAGCTCCACACCGGCCTCTCTCTGAGAAACGATTGCTGCCTCAAGACGATTCAGGGAAACCTTACGTAGCTTCGAGGCTTGCATCACATTTCGATCGCCCTGAGCGCGGGCGGCTGCGAAACGCTGCTGAGCCAGCCTTGGATCGAATTGTTTGACACGCAGAACGCCCGCAGCATCGACATCAATACCGGCGATCGGGCTTCCGAGAAAGTTGGTGTCACCACCACCACCACCACCGCCGCCCTGTGCGAAACTTTCGGACAGCGGGGCGAATGCGACGACGACGAGAGTCGAAAATGCGATGAAGCGTTGCAACGTGTTCATATAATTGCCGCGGGTGGCTTGATTCAACTGGAAGCCGTCGCTGAGTCAATCTGCAACGTCGGCCTGACATCTAATGAAAATAATTCGACCTGTTGGTCACTACAACAAATTAGTTTCCCCCAACACGTGGCGAAACTCAAATTTGTCACATTGAGCAAATCTTTCCGATTAGGCAGTTTTAATCCTAGCATCTGGCTAATCAATCAGCTGCCCAACTAAGCCAATTTGTCTCTGAATCGGACGAGATGTTAACGATTATCGGCAATTTTGGCTGGAAGATCAGAGGTAATTGCCGGTTTTGCTTGGTGAGCGAGTCCTAGGGACGGGAAAGGACAGCTGTGTGGTTTAGGCGACTTGGGGCACTGCCCCGTGTGCAATGTCGCTGCCCCGTGTTATTCATCGGCACTGCCCAGTGTTGTTCATTGGCAGGGTTCTGCATTACGAATGTCAGAAGGCTTGCAATCAGCCTCGGTCCGTCTGCGAGTCATGGGCCGCCCGAGGGAGGGGGTGGGCAGCTGATCTTTTCTCGGTGAAGGCATCGGTAATGTTATTCAAGTGGAGTGATTTCCAACGATGACATTGCATGAACTTTTCGATAGTGGATCATCGACGTCACTGCCCTTTTTCCGCCTTTTGCGTCCTGAACCTTAACAGGTCTCTGCAGTTGACGGTCGCTTGAGCCACCTCGGATTTTACCGATGATGACGAGAAGATCTTCGGGTGCAATGGTTTGGGTTGGGGCTAAATCTTCGCCGGACCTTGCTTGGTTTTTGGTCGGTCGGATTTGGCTTAGCAAAGCTGGTCAGACCCGGAATTCGGCGGTTTAGTCGGGTTTTTCCTGATAATAGCTGTATGCGGCACCTTGTATCGGGCAATCAGGCTGGTGCTTGAGATTCGCCCCCTGCCTCGTATCTGGTTATCAGCCTAGAATCCAAGATGTTGTTACTCGCGAATGAAACCCTGATTGGATAGGAAGACAAATCGATGAGCGGAGACTGTGATTTTGGTCTGATTGGCTTGGCGGTGATGGGCGAAAACCTGGCCCTCAATGTGGAAAGCCGTGGCTACAAAGTAGCCGTTTACAACCGAACCACGGACAAAGTGGATCAGCTCATTGCAGGACGTGCGTCCGGCAAGAACTTTGTCGGGACCCACTCGATCGAGGAGTTTGTTAAATCTGTCAAGCGGCCTCGCAAGCTGATGCTGCTTGTCAAGGCTGGCCCTGCAGTGGATGCGCTGATTGAGTCATTGATTCCCCTGTGTGAACCGGGTGACATCATCATCGATGGTGGAAATACTCATTATGCGGACACCGAACGACGCACCAAGCGAGTGGAAGAGGCAGGCTTGCTGTTTTGTGGATGTGGCGTATCCGGTGGCGAGGAGGGCGCTTTGAAGGGGCCTAGTCTGATGCCGGGCGGTAGCGAGGAAGCTTGGCCCCATGTCAAGGAAATGTTTCAGGCGATTGCTGCGAAGGTGGGTCCCAATGATGACATCCCTTGCTGCGAGTGGGTCGGGCCCCGTGGTGCCGGCCACTATGTCAAAATGGTTCACAATGGCATCGAATACGGTGACATGCAGCTGATCTGTGAAGCCTATCAGTTACTTCGCGAGATCGGTGGACTCTCGAACGAAGAACTCTACGACGTTTTCACTTCATGGAATCAAGGCGATTTGCAGAGTTACCTGATCGAGATTTCTCGCGATATTTTCAGCGTCAAGGATCCAGAGGGAGACGGTTTTCTCGTCGATAAAATTTTGGACGTCGCGGGTGCGAAAGGGACTGGTAAGTGGATGAGTCAGCTTGCATTGGACCTCGGTGTGCCCAGCACGCTGGTGACCACCGCTGTTTTCGCACGCGGTTTATCGGCACAAAAGGATGCTCGAGTTCGTGCGAGCGGGTCATTGAAGGGGCCCGGCGAGCAGATGAACCCGCAGATGACTGCTGCGGCAAAAGCTCTTGTTGGAGACCGAGAAACCTTCGTTGATGCCGTCAAAAATGCGCTCTATGCGTCGAAAATTGTCAGTTACGCGCAAGGCTTTGTCCAATTGCAAGCCGCTTCAGCTGAGCATGATTGGGGACTGAATTACGGAAACTCTGCTTTGCTATGGCGAGGTGGTTGCATTATTCGAGCTCAGTTCTTGGATCGAATCAAAGAGGCATTCGATAGCGACGCCAATTTGGAAAACCTGTTGCTGGATCCTTTCTTTGAGCAAGCCGTTGAGAACGCTCAGGAAGCTTGGCGATCCGTGGTTGCCGCCGCCTCAGTTCTGGGTGTACCCGTTCCTGCGTTTAGTGCGGCGTTATGCTACTACGACGGTTATCGTTTAGGACGTCTTCCTGCCAACCTGCTTCAGGCACAGCGAGATTACTTTGGTGCCCACACCTATCAACGGGTTGATCGGGAAGGGACTTTCCACACCGAATGGCTTCAACTGAGGCGAGAACCGTCCGAGGGATAGGAGCGAGGATGGGGCATGGCCATGATTTCTCTTGAGCGGGTTCAGCTCTGAACGCCCGCTCAGGGCCTTATGAAGCGGGCCTTATGAAGCGGGCCTGTCGAAGCGGGCCGAGTCGAAGCGGGCCGAGTCGGAACCTGTCCGGACTTAGAGATCGAGTCGGTGCGACCGCCCAGTCTTGAGCAGCCCCTCACAAGCGGGCCTCTCGCGCCTCGCTGCCAGGTTGCCGTCGCCTTTGGGGGGAGCTGATTGCGCCCCTCTCAGACGATCTATTCCAGTTCGGTGTCTCCCATTCCAGTTCCGTGTCTCCCATTCCAGTTCCGTGACTCCCATTCCAGTTCCGTGTTTCGGAGGTTCGTTGAATCTGCGGTGTCGTGGCCTGCTTTCTTTGCTCGCTGAGCCTTGTAAGGGACAGCAAATCGGACAAGGCAGTGACCCCACGACTTGCTCAATTGCGCCCAGGCGTTTTGAGGTCTCAGCTGAAGGGATCTTACAAATCACTAGGCTCGATTTCTCGCTGGGGATTCGGGCGGCCACACAGGCGAGCCGGGATTCCCCCACAAAGTGTTGTGGTCCGGTAACGCTGCAGTTCAAGATTCCACCGAGGTTTCACACAGTACTTCAATCTGGCTCAACGCGACAAAATTGTCAGGTACTGCAAGAAGGCGTCCGCTGTTTGTGTTTTTTCAAGCTGTCGAGACATGCTTAGCACGCTCTCCACTCCCTCTCGGTAGCGGCGTTCAGGGATATCATCTCGATCGGCTATGATTTGCAGGTTTCCTGCAAGATGAGCCGCCTCAGGGGTCGCAGGTGCCGACCCTCTCATAATACCGCTCAGGGTGGAAAGGACGAAAGCATCGGTCCCCGAATGATGGCGATGGTCGACGTGTTTCAGAATTACCTCAGTGATCAGGCCAACGACGTCAACCTTGCAAGTTGTGCCGGACGCTTCGCCCAGCGATTGGCTTGCTGGCAATCCGCGGGCAGGGCGATTTGAGGCTGAGGAACGTTTTTTACGTCGCCGGTCAGCGGCTTTCAGCTTTGGCTTGAGGGAGTTTTTTTTGACCATGAGCAACCTCCGTTCGAAACCCAACCGCTTGGCATGTAATAGCAAATCGTTTCTGTTTCGCGGACACGTGAATCACGATAGATAGGCGTCCTCATCAGTTTGACCGAGTGTCAAGTGGTTCCGATTGCAGTTGTGGAGCGGTTTTTCACGGCGTTGAATCCTTCGGGGGAGTTGTTTGCCAGCTAGCTAGGTTCCAACCCCGAGCATTGTTTTCGGGATTTTTGGGCAACGCTGGGAATTATTTCGGTGTGTGGTTGGATTTTTGGTCTTCGTTTAGGTCAGTTTTTTCTCTTGAACAAACGAGAAAGCTCTAACTCAAGTTCCGAAAATCTCAGGTCATTCCGTAGGACTCTGCCTGACGGATCGATGAGCAGCATGGCTGGGAGAGTTTGGATCCCTAAAGCTTGCGATAGGTTGCTTCCCTCCAAGCCACCTTCTTCGAATAATTGAGGCCAGTTCGTGGCCATTTGACGGACCTTTTCCCGAGGTTTCTGGATATCGATGTCAACGTTGATCCCGACGAATTCCAGGTTTGCCCCGCGATAAGTTTTCTTCAGCTGAGCGAGTCCTTTCATGTCTTGAAGGCAGGGGTTACACCAGGTCGCCCAGTAATGAAGGATAACAACTTTGCCACGAAGATTGGAGAGTTGAAAAGACTCTCCAGCGAGAGTCGTCCCCTGAAGATCCAGCATTTTTCCTTCGGATTCAAGTCTGCGGACCGCCCCGTTCGCTGTCTGCACACTCGAACTTTTTGGGAATTGTGCTCCCACACGTTGATACAAGGTGATTGCGTTTTGGGCTTCTCCCTCAAACTCTTGGTTAAGTGCGAGTTGCATCAGCGCCGCAGCCGATTCTGGAGCATCGGGGAAGTCCTGCACGAAGCGATCAAGTGATTCGATGTATTGTTTTTGAACCGTCCCAAAATCGGCACCGGCTACTTGAGCGACCAGATAATTGGTGGTGATGGATTGATACTTGGCTTGGGCCATGAGGGGGGATTTCTCGTCCTCCAGTTGATTTGTCAGGGCATCCAGTCGGCTCATTGCTTCGGGGTAATCACCTGTTTGCGCCGCGATGCTGAGCATATCGATCAGTTGAAGTGTCCATGAATTTCGTTCATTAGGTTGGTTTGCTGACGCGATGAATTTCTCTAGCAGATCAGCCCTCCTTGCATTCAGTTGCGGCAACTCGTCCCGAGATGCGTTGCCGGCAAGTTGTTGGTCAATGTTTTCGAGTTCTTGAATCAACTGCTGCGTTACATCCGACATTGCGATCGCTGAATCGGAGATCATGTTTGGAGTTGCAGGTTCAAAGAAGACACCACTGCTGATTGGATTGGTCTGTTCGTCGGGGAAGGTGGGTAGTCCGATAAGACGCCAGGACTGATCGATGCGAATCAGTGTTCCGACGGAAATCTGCGATGTTTGCCCGGCTGATTGGAACATCGCGACGGCGTTTTCGTAAACGACCAAATCTCTCAAGGAGCCATCGGTGCCCGAGGGCACGAGTCCGGGCCGATTTGCCGCAAATTGCAGCCATTCCGAACCTGAATCGACTTGGGTTTGGCTCTCTGAAAACAGCACAAAGCCTTCCCTTGCCGCCGCCGTTTTTGCGATGATTTTTGAGTAATTCTCAGGTCCAATTCCTGATTGGCGAAGCTCCTCTTCTGAAGCCAACAAGCAGTCAAATGCTTTGAAGTTTTGATCACGTATTGCTCGGATCAGTTCAGCTGTTACCTCCTCGGCGGAGATTCGTTTCCAGTTGTCAATGACACCATCCTCATTGTCATCCAGCCCCCATCGCATCCCGTTCGTTCCCAACCAGCGGTACTGATCGGCTTTTCCGTTGAAGTCTTGGTCGATGTCTCGATAGACTTCAATACCCATTCTGAAATAGGACCAAATGTCAACTTTTTGGTCGTCGTTTGTGTCAGCGAAACGACGCAAGACGGTTCCATCAGGAGCGTTGACTTCCCATCCCGACCAACCCTCTGTTTTTATCTCCCCAACGGAGCATTGGTTTTGTTCGGACAAGGCTATTTGGTCGTGAATCACGTCTTTTTGAACGGGAGACAAAGAGAGAGCCTCGGTCGCCGTGGGCGGTGCGCCATGGGAAGGGGTAGGGGTGATGAGTAGCGCGAGAAAAATGGTGAGGCTGGTCCGAATGCACCTTGCATGATCACGACTGATCCGAGGGATGGTTCGCCCGCCGTGGGAAACGACGCAACGCTGGAAGCGGTGATGTATTTGAAGCAGCATGATTGCGAATTCTTCTAGCGGGTTAGACTTCCGAGCCGTTTCTTTCGAGGATTCGCATCATTTTTAACAACCTGACACACTCCGAGAGAATATTGGTTTATCGAACGGGCAGCGATGCAATGAAGCAGGCGGGAACGTTTGTCGTGTGGAAATCAGTACCGCGGATGGGGTTTTGTTCGCTTTTACCGAGATTTAGGGCGTTATTGACTTGATCCAAAAAATTTGTGCAGGTCGTGTTGATGCCACTGATTCCTGCCATTCTGGTTGTTTCAGGATTCTAGGATGCTGCTGACGGAGAGGGTTTAGGTGTCGTGTGCGGAAGATGGTCACTCAAAACCGGCGGCCGAATTGGAGCACGCCTCTTCCGGGTTAGAGTCGCCGTTGCAGTCATTTGGTTCCCGTGATTCCAATCGGGGGTAACCGGCTTGTCCAATCATTCCAGATGATGTTCAGATGGTTTTCAGAGAGAGCGGCGGGTGCGTGCGATTAAGCTGGGAAGCACAATTTTTCGTTAGTTGCGGTAGTCCGCACCATGCTTGGCTTGGCCAATGCCTCCCCCGGGTTTCCCAGTGAATGCCTCCCCCCCCGGGCTCCCAGTGAATGCCTCCCCCCGGGGCTCCCGGTGAATGCAACCTGAGTGGTTACAGGGGACCAGCACCATTTCTGGGGTTGCGCAATTCCCAAGATTCACTACCCAGGATTCACTAACAAGGATTCATCCATGACATTGTGGACGACTGATTCGACGGATGCCTTGTGTCGGCGGGGCAACTTCCCGCCGGCCCAAAGCAGAACTCCTTGGGGTTGGGAAGAAATTTGCTGGTGCGGGCATCGATGAACCGGGCTTCGATGGCGATTAAGATCGATCTTGAGGGCTTGGAAAACACAGCGAAAGCCGATGAGATTCTGGGAAGCCTCAGCGAGAATTGGTTTTTGGGATCCTCCGGTCTTTCGCTTTAAGTAACTAAAAGCAGTGTTTTGTACGTTTTTCCTGTGGGAGAGTTTCGTTTCTGCCGTTTAAGAAACACATGCTGCGGGAGAGATTTTGGTAACCGTTGAGAATCCTAGGGTTCTTCCCTTTGACACCGTAACGAGTTTCCTTACACTTTCCCGCTCGCAAGCAACCTTGTAACAAGCAAGTGCGGTTGATTTTCAACGGTTCCGAGCAGTTACGGTTGTACGGGCGTGTAGCTCAGTTGGTTAGAGCGCGTCGCTGATAACGACGAGGTCCCAGATTCGAGTTCTGGCACGCCCACTTAAGTTTGGTTAGTGAAAATTGAATTTGGACATTGCCAAGTCGGCTTTCACATGCCAAGTTTAAGGCTTCTGGGGGTGTAGCTCAGTTGGGAGAGCATCTGCTTTGCAAGCAGAGGGTCGTCGGTTCAAGTCCGTCCACCTCCACTTGATTGATGAAAAGGTTACCTAAAGCGTTGGATCGCTATTGTCTGGCGGCCTTCCTAGTTTTTCAAGCAAGCTAATTGGTCTCTGATGGATTTCGAGCGTTGCTCGGCTTGATCGAGGCGTTAGATGCTTTCCGATCGCTTCGGAAAGAAGTGTTGAGTTTTTTCGTCGAATAACGTTTTGCCTCCTTGCAAGGATGTGATTCAGATGCGAAAACCTCCGCACAGTTGGGGCAAGAAGCCGCTTCTCAAGTTTCTGAGAAAAAAGCTTCTAACTCCGCTTGACGAGAGAAAACCTCACGGTTATCTTTCGCCCCTCACTCGGGAGTAACCGAGTTGGCCCTCAAGGAGGGTCTGCTCGGCTGCTCTCCAGCAGCGTCCCTTGAGTCATGTCCACAGTGGCATTTCAAGGCTTTGATCTTTGACAATTTGGTTGTTTGGTAGTTGGCATCTGAAAAGAAAGCAGTTGCTTGTCAACAGGCGTAAGCTTGTTGGTAGGTCTGCTAACAATTTCAAAGAGCGTTGCTGTAGGGTTGCCTTTCGAGGTTGCCTGAACAGCAATTGAATTCTGAATAGGATTCTGTGCAAGTTAATGTCGACAGGGTGGTTCACTCGTGTTCCACCGAGAAGACATTAGCTACCATGTGATATCGTTAGATAGTAGAAAATCGACGAAATAACGTTCGGATCTGATTCCGGCAAAGGTTCTCCTTTGTTGAATGAAAGACTCCGAGTTCGGGATTTCGGCGGCCAATCTACAAAGGGCACATGGGGGATGCCTTGGCATTAAGAGAAAGAAGGGCGTGGAAGTCTGCGAAAAGCCCGGGGAAGTTGACAAACAAGTAATGATCCCGGGATTCCCAACTGCGGCCAGCTGAATACATAGGCTGGTCTGTAACAACCTGGTGAACTGAAACATCTAAGTAACCAGAGGAAGAGAAAGAAAAATCGATACCGTCAGTAGCGGCGAGCGAAATCGGTAGAGCCCAAACCGTGGGGGTTTTCCCTCGCGGGGTTGTAGGACTCCAACATTGGATTGTGTGTGGTTAGTGGAAGATTCTGGAAAGGATCGCCACAGAGGGTGACAGTCCCGTACACGAAAACAGACACACACCATAGGAGCACCTGAGTAGGTCCAGTCACGTGAAACCTGGATTGAATCTGCGGGGACCATCCCGTAAGGCTAAATACTCCTTAATGACCGATAGTGCACCAGTAGCGTGAGTGAAGGGTGAGAAGAACCCCTGTTAGGGGAGGAATGTGAACCTGAAACCATGTGCCTACAAGCGGTCGGAGCCCTATGTCGAAGCTTGCTTCGAAATGGGTGACGGCGTGCCTTTTGCATAATGATCCGGCGAGTTGTGGTAAACGGCTTGGTTAAGTCCTTCCGGGACGAAGCCCAAGGGAAACCGAGTCTGAATAGGGCGTTATTGTCGTTTGCTGCAGACGCGAAACCTGTGTGATCTACCCATGAGCAGGTTGAAGCGCGGGTTAAACTGCGTGGAGGACCGAACCCACTTGGGTTGAAAACCGAGGGGATGACTTGTGGGGAGGACTGAAAGTGTAATCAAACCAGGAGATAGCTCGTTCTCTCCGAAATATCTTGAGGGATAGCGTCGAGCCACTATTTACCGGGGGTAGAGATACTGAATCGGATGGGGGCCCTTCCCAGGGTACCTCACCGAACCAAACTCCGAATACCGGTAAAATTATCTCGGCAGTCAGTCCGCGGGGGATAAGCTCCGCGGTCGAGAGGGAAACAACCCAGATCGCCTGCTAAGGTCCCGAAGACATACTTAGTCACTAAGGAAGTTGAAGTGCTGTGACAGCTGGGATGTTGGCTTAGAAGCAGCCACCATTTAAAAAGTGCGTAACAGCTTACCAGTCGAGCATTTCTGCGCCGATAATGAACGGGAGTAAGTATGACACCGAAGCAGCGGGCTCTAGTTTACTAGAGCGGTAGGAGAGCGCCGATGATCAGATACGAGCCGTACGGTAACGAGCGGTGTCGGGGTCATCGGGTGATTATGCCGGAATGAGTAACGATAAAACAGGTGAGAATCCTG
>CALJHC010000027.1 GCA_938075415.1 uncultured Rubripirellula sp.
TTCGATGATTTTAACAGCGGTGGTTTCGTTGGAGGTTTCCCAGCGAGATGAACGGCAAAGCAAAATCAACGAGACGCTTTGAAGCATTGCGTCATCTGCGGAATTCAGTCATTCCAACTTTGCCGGGATCCTCGCACGCCCATGTATTGCGAGTTTGCTGGGAGGACGCTTACACGACTGATGACAATGTGCAGCAGTTCGACACCACCAAGGATCAGATCGCTGCGGTTTCATTACTGCATCCGCGAACTGTTCAGAAATGTCTGAGTGAGATGGAAAAAGGTGGCGTCATCCTTACCAAAAAAGTGGGCGAAGGTAATCGCGGTAGTGTTCGAATCATTACCGGTCATCCTTACAGAAGGGGAGACGCACCGCCTCCCCAAGCACATGATAGGGGAGGCGTGGTGTCCCAGAGGGGAGGCGTGGTGTCCCATAGGGGAGGCACACGGTACACCCTCTCAGAACAGAACAAAGGCGGGCGTCTTAGCTAACGCCGACGCCGGTGGCAGTAGGTACTATATTTGAAGTGACACATTCGACTCTCGAAGGGAACAGTGCAATTCCCCAAATTCCTTTCCCTAACGCCCAGTTTTTTTAACTTTGTTCGCGTGGCGAATAACACTTTCTTGAGGTCAAACAATGACAACTGATAATTGGACTATCCAAACGGTCGAAACACCTCGCTGCACGGCATGTGGTTCAACCAAGCGTGAGAAATACCAGTCGATTACACGGACACAACTAGACAACGGAACAGAGTTGGTGACGCGTCGAACACGTTGTGCAAAATGCGGCCAACGCCGTATTGAACGGAGTCATGAAGATGGACGGACAGAAACTAAGGCAAGCCTCCAAAATGCTGACGACTCGAGAGGCGGCAAAAGCTCTCGGGTTGCCAAGGTGGAAGGTGGATCGGCAGGTCGCTCTTGGCGCGATAGCATACAACAAGCTCGGGTCCGGTGAGCTTTGCTGTCACGAAACGGACCTCTGGGCATTGACCGACGTGGACGATTGCCCTCGGGTCCTTCATGGGTGGTTCGACTGTCGCACACTTTTGGACATTCGGCAGTTCGGAAAGTATTGCGAGTCCGAAGGTCGGCAACCATTGTCTTTTTTCGCGAGTCGCTCTGCCACCACTGGACTGACAACTGGCGAGTCAATTTTGCGGCATGAGTGTTACCAATTTGCCGCGTATCACCTTCGTAACGGTTCACCTCGTTATGGTTTCGATCGAGGTTCACAGCACGTCGAAAACCTGTACCAGATTGGACCGGACAAGTGGCGTTTATTTGCCGGCGACTGCCGCACGAAATTGTTGGGTCTTACTTTTGCGATGCGTGGTAAACGAACAGCCTTTCGGTCCGCGTGCCGAGCAGGCTTTCCTGAATTCTGCAAACGTGCTGTGCAGGAGGCGTTCTAATGATCGAAATAAAAAACGCTGACATCGTTATCACGCCTGGGTGTGAAAGCCGCCACGTGCTGAGTCACGAAAGCTGGCCACGACTCGAGGAACAAACGCCGGTTATTCTGATCGCGAACCAAATTTGCCTTCGGGTTCCGGCTTACTGCGAAGGCAAGACGGTAGTTGTGGAACTCAACGCTATGGACACGTGCGTCCCACCAGCGGCAACTGCTTACGCTGTGACAGGGTTCTTTGATGGTCAGCCTGTGCGACTTGCTCAAGGCTTCATCCGCCGGAAGAATTAGTTTGTGGGTCAAGCGTACCGATAACTGCGCTTGGTCCCTGGCGGCTTCGGGGTTAAGAATTGCTCGAGGCCGCCATTTTTTATGCGCGGTCGGGCGGGGCTGCGATGCTTCCTACTACTTCCCGCCACTGATCTTTTCAAACAATTCAGTCGCCCGTTTCTGCCCTTGCGACAACTGCTCGGGCGTGAGGTCGCCCGCGACTACGTCTCGGTTGTTAGCAGCGTCTGCGTAACCGCCAGCGGCGGCAACGGAGAACCATGCGTACGCTTCAACGTAGTCCTGTGGCACGCCTTCGCCTTTGGCGTACATCACACCTAGGTTGTGCTGAGCTTTCGCAACCCCCTGCTCCGCCGCTAAGCGGTACAACCTCAACGCTTCCGCGTCGTCCTCTGGCACGCCTCTGCCGCTTGGAAATACCAACGCTTCCAGTGATAAAAAACCCGCCCAGTTAACATAACGGAAGCGAATAAATAACAGCCGGCGGCCACCATGGTGCCATTCTCTGATTCCGACCAATCCGCAATGGCGTTCAGTCCAAGCTTGAGCCAATCCACCCCAGAAAAGAAAAGGACGGTTATAATTACAACAACCGACACTGTGACAATTGCACCCTTGCAACCAAGATTAGCAATGCGACCGCGCGCGAGTTTCCGCGTCGCAACTCGGTCTGCTTTTGTGCACAACACGAACTGTTCGCTAAATATCGACGTGTAGAACCCACCAAACCACAAAAAGGTACGGAACGGAAAATCCAGATCTATCGAATAGAGGCGATCGATGACACCGGAGCCTCCTATCAAAAACGCGATTCCCAGAAGCATCGCGAGCGAGTAGGACACCAACCGTGGGATAGAGTAACTGCTCGGCACTTCCTCGCTTGATTCCGAAGGATCGGATTCGCGCGGTGGGGAAAAGGGATTGTCTCTTCCCGTCATCTGCGTAACCTCCTGTTTTGTACTCGTTGTCACCGATTGTAGTGAAACGCAGACAGCTAACTTCCCTAATATCGGTCTCGATGACTTCTTTGTCTGCTTGGATGGTGAGTGGGGCAGCGACGTTGGGCGGGCTGTAATAGGTAGAGGACGATTTGGGGCAAAACCCTGGACGATGGTATCTGGGCCAAATGGGAATTGCAACCAACCAGCAACGGCTACGAGCTGATCCAGGTCGATGACTGTGACGCCGACGAGGTGCCGGGCGGAGCTGCGGTGGGTAGAGTACGATTCTCGGGGGAAACCGGACACGGAAACCAGAAAAGTTTTGGAATTGCTTTTCGGGGGTGACGTAACGGGCACACCTGGCACACCCGTTGAGTCGGCTTCGGGCCTATTTCAGCGGTTTGGTTGTTTCAGAAAACCCGTGTTTTGCGGGGTTTCCCGTGTTTCGCAAACCCTTGAATTAGCTTCCGGTTCTAGTGCCCGCAAGGGCGTGGAGGTTCAAGTCCTCTCATCCGCACTCGTTATTTACGGGGTTTTCTGCTATCGCAGGGAGCCCCGTTTTTTTGTGGCTGTCCTGACTGCCGTGACCGGAATTTCTGGCTCAAGCGGCAGCTTCGACGAACTCTTGCCCTACAGCGGCAGCCCGCAACCCGCTCGATTCAATTTTGCTAAGACTTAAGCTACCCGCTTTTTTCACCACATTCAAATCTTGTTGAATGAACGCTTTTTTCTGAAGCGGCGACGTTTCCTCCAGTCGTTCGATAAAATCGACTAAAGTCTCAGGTGTTGGATCAGCATCTTCCAAAACGGCCCCTCTCCAAAAAGTTATATCAAAACGGATCAATTCATGATTGCGACCCGTCATTGAAAACAATTACTGCAATACGCGAGCGACCAATCTTTGCTCTTGGTTCGAAAACCATGAAGTAATCTACGTGCTCGTAGCGATTCCAAGTTGCAGATAAAAAAACGAAGTGATCCAAAATCCATCTCCATGGAATCACAATTCTTTTCCGCTGGTTTCCGAAGTCATTTCTTCACCTGTCTTTTTTGCGATCATCTCTTTCGCGTTACGGGACCAACCTTTCCATAGAAAATATTGGTAGAAGAAAAACCCAGGAAACCCTACGACGATTAAAAAACCAAATCCGCCCAGAGCGGCACCCGCTAAAATGTACTCGGGGCCAAACCACCCGAGCAAAGAAGCCAAACCTATGACCGCCGGAACCGCGGCGCAACCGGCACAGCCACAACCGGCGTTACGCGTATGGACTGGCACAAACAAACTATAAATTGTCCCTCGACAATTCGCGCAAGAGCCTTGCAAATCCCCTGACTTCAGAACACGGGTATGCGCCTTGCATGTCATACACCAGGACAGTTTGATATCCGGGTCCCAACTGACCACTTCACACGGGTTGAGTTTTTGCTGCGGAGGCGGATCTTTTTTAGCTCGCTCAACAAATGAAACCGAAGCCGCAATTCCAATGATTAAAGTAACTAACCCGATCCACGAACCGACCGACAGGTGAACATGAGCGATGAAAAGCCCATAAAAGGCGGAACCCATTCCAAGGTAGGCTACCACCTTGAACCCGGGATGCACTGGATCCTTGTTAACCAGCCACTTGGTGCCAGGTTTGTTTTTTTCATAAACTCCGCGAAACTTTCCCAGGTCGAAGACGACTACCTGCAAGCCTGCCAGAATTGTCAGAAAGACAATCAAACAAAAGACGACGCCATTGAATACTTCAATCGCGACAAATTGGTCAATGAGTTCAACCAACCAGTGAATTGGGCCAACATCTTCGCGTTCTTGCAAAGTCAACTCCTATGCTTACTGACACCTCAGAAAAATCAAAAGGAAGTTCTACTTTTTCCGCACCACCTGAATCGCATTCACGATCACTTTCTCAAGACCATTAGTCGATTCAAAATGAAGACTAAACGCCATTACCGTTCCACTGCCAAAGGTCGCCTCCACCACGGCGACCGGGCGTCGTTGCAACACAAGCCCCAAGCATTGCATCGTATTTCATTCTCCAAAGTATACAAGGAATGAGATTTACCCTGAGGGTGATCGGTGCCGGTAGGCTCGCAGGACCCCTCCGGAAATAGTTTCAGACCATCTAGCCCCCGGTGTAGTCATTGATGGCACCGTCCTCATTCTTCGTGCAATGAAGGCGGTAATTCTGGCCGGTCCATGCATGATGTAAAGACGTCCGATGCACCACTGACTTCGGTCAGATTGATTCAATTGGTGAAAGCATTGTTGTATCAGCAATCGGCTATTGTTTTCTGTTAACTGGGTATAGCCAATCAGTGGATGCGAGGCTGCAGGAAGTTAACATCCAAGGCTGCATGACTGATCAGTTAGCTTATCGATTGAGCTGGCTGGGTAAGATTTGGCTGAGCGGTTTGCATCTCTTCAGCAATGCGCAAGCCGAGAGTCTGAGCAAAGTTCCTGCGCTCGTGCTCAAGCAGTCGCCTGCGATTTCGGTGCAATCCGGCCAATATCCGCTAGCGTAAAATCACGCCTTGCGATTCGGCTTCACGCTAAGCAAGGGCTAAGAAACTGACGCCGTTTCCGTACGACTCAATGAAACTGACGCCGTTTCGTTACGACTCAATGAAACTGACTTCAGATTCGGCGATTAAAGTGCAATTCGTAATTTTTGGGGGACGGCTTCAAGTGTCCTCTCCACCGTGGTCTATCGCGAGGAATCGGTTTATCTTCGCGCCCAGTTGTTCCGGCAAGATTCCCTCACCACCGTGGTCTACCCCGAGGAGTCGGTTCATTTTCGCGTTAAGCGATTCCGGCAGGATTTCATCACCACGGAAGCCGGCAGTATCACTTAAATTTACTGGCTAAACTGGACTGATTAACGCGGGCACTTCCGATCCTCGGGATGCTTCACTCATGCTAACGTCAGCAGCGAAAAACTGGCAGCTTTCAAGATTTTGACCTGATAAGCGGCGTTTGTCTTTTCGTCTCCTGGGAACGGTCCTCGTTGTTTGTGTTAAGTGACTTAAGCAATCTTGCTATGACAATCAGTACAGAGATAGCTACGGTTAGGAACGGAGATAGCTACGGTTAGGAACAGAAGTACGACGTCGTCCCGGCAAAAACGGACGCCCGCACGACGGGCGTCCGTTTTTTAATTCCATTCTTTGGTATCCAGTCAACCAGCGTGAGAAAACGCCTACTGACTCATTTATTCCTCTTCGTCATCCACGAGCGACGAAGCAAAACCACCCGTTGCGACACCAGAGGCGAAAGGATTAACGTCGCTCGCCCCGCCGTTGTTGTTGTTGTAGGCCAAAGCTCCGGTGAATCCGGAGACGAAGCCTCCGAGGTCTGCCCAGAATTTACCTCGACCTCTTGCCACGACGTCTCCGTCAAAAATATCGTCCTGGGCATTCCAGTAAGCGACAGTGCCTTTAGCCAGCGAGAGTGAACCAAGAACTAACGCTTTTTCTTGGTCGTTGCAGTCGAGTGACTGAAGTGTCTCGAGAGCCTGTTGGTCAATGGAACGATTGAAGTTCGCAAGATCGGGACTCAGCAGAATCGTCCCTTCCAATTGCTCGAAAGCTTCCCTTACCGCAGCGATGGCTGACACCCGTTTCTGAACCTCTTGGTAATAGCGGTAACCATCTTCGGCGATGTGATCATCCTCGGTTAACGCTTCGCTGGGCAGAAGAAACTGGTCGGCAGGGATACCGTAGAGACGGGATATGAAAAGACAACTATTAACGTAGATGATCTTTTCAGCTGGGGCGGCTCGATTGGCTCCTTTGAGTGTGATATCCGCAAAGGTTGTTCGGCCTGGTTTTTTCCGAACCACTTTGTCATTGCCTTGTCGCAGGTTCAGCAAGGTCAGGTTAAGGTCGGGTGTCAGATAGTCTAAGGTCCGATTATGGATGATACCCACTTCGGTCCAAGGGCTAGGATCAGCCGAAAACGTTGGCTTTTGTTGCTGATCGACGTGGCAATCATTCTCGGTTGTCCAGCCTTTGGCGATGGCTAAGGTTTGACTTGAATTGGGGCCCATTGAAATCAGTGTGACCGCCCGCATTCCATAGGATGTTTTGTGGGTGATGTAAGTGAACTGCTCATTGGCTTGCGACATGCACTGTTGGTCGTCAGAGGCTCCAAAGATTAGCCCGATTCCGTAAGGCTTGCAGCGGCACGGTTCGGTACACGACGCACCGCAGTGCTCGCATTGAATCACGTCGGACCTGCCGTTTCGGTCGCCACCGGTCTCGGACCGAGACCCTTTCTTGGAGCGTGAAACGTTGTAATCAACTGCCCGGGATTTTGTACCGCCCGATGCAGAGCCACCACCATTGTCGGTGCGTGAACCGTCATTTCTGGGTGGAAACATGGAAACAACAACTCCCTCTCTGCTTGTTTGTGAACTGATCGCTCCGTCAAGAACAGCGACAGCCAGATGATCGCAATCACTGCGGCTAAGCTCTGCGAAATAGAGTTCAAGTAATTCTGGGGGAGCAGCCATTATTGGTTTTTGGCTTGCTATTCCAAAGACGATCAAAACAAAGACTGGCACGCATTTTTGCGGCGCAAAAAGATGTAACATGAGATCACCCGTGAACAGAGAAGAGAAAAGAAAAGCTGGTTTATTAGCTAGGCAAAACGCGTGCCATTTCTTTAAACACCGTGATCACGCGCCTTAACGGGCATGCAGTGATCAACCTGAATCAGAATGAGACAGGAATCGTGAGTTGAGACAGGAATTGTCAGTCGAGACCGACGCACCGACCACGCCCTTGGTCTTTCGCTCACCTGTCCAACCTTGGTGCCATCGAAAGTTGATCATCACTGCTGATTAATAATCAACTTCAAAACGCTCTGCTGACCGGACGTCTCAGGGGGCCTATGAATGGGCCTAAGAATAAGCCTAAGAATTGGGCCTATGAATTGGGCCTATGAATGGGGCCTAGGAATGAGGCTTATCAATACGGACGCCTTCGGGGCCGCGTCTTCAAATATCGTTTGGCTTTCAATTCGAGATGCGAGGATGCCTAGCCACACGGACTAATTCAAAACAAGGTTTTCGGGAAAGCGATTGGAGAATCGTTTTTCATGGGCAAACAAAAGAACAACCGATGCCATTGGTAAGTCTGAGTTTGTCAAGCTTCAGCATCACTCTGGGCGATGATGAGGTAGTCTGATCCGCATCAAGAACCGGTCAGTCATTACTGCTTCGTTCCTCATCAAGCAGCGCCGAGAATGAAGATTCTTATTACCAGATAAGGTGTTAGGTTAAAAATAATCCAGAGTATCTTGAACTGGCCCAAGTATGCAAAATAGCGTTGGTTTAACTCCTCCTCTGATAAACCACACATCTTAGCGTGGACCGAATGAATCCATTTCCTGAACTGGGTCAAGAGGATCGATGTAAAAATCAGAATGCCAAAGTTGACAACAGTGCACCAACCGAAAAGGGTCGCTAACTCTTCAATCGACATGGTTCTAACTTGTTGTGTTGGAGTAATGGTCAGGTTATTTTCCGAATCACCCTCATGATGGCACCTTAGTATGGCACATTTTATATTTGCGTCGGGAACCAGCTGAGAGGAAACGCTGAGCCGCTTGCCGGGCGAAAAACCTGACGCGAAAAATACTGGGTGAAATGTCGGTCGCACTTTGGAAACGAAATGCTTTTCTCTTACTCGGTGCCGTGATCTCGCTAAAGCAGTTCACAACCCGAGTCGTTGGTCGGAATGTTCTAACGACTAAAATCTGGTTTCGTCCACTGCTGGGGGTGTCATTCAAGTCATCAACAACGCAAAGACGAACAGTCCGTCCGAACTCGGTAATTAGCTCTCGGGGTTTAGATTCGTTTTAACTGCGGTAGCGAGCTGTTTTGTCTCATTCACTTGAGCAGGCCGGATGCAAAATCAACCGAAGCGGCGTGCTGGACAGGGCCCTTGTTCGCGAGCAACGCCGTGCGAGAGATGGTCGATGGCGGCCCCTTGCTAGCAAACCGGCAAGGAGGCGGTCAGGGTCTCAATGAAGCCTCGCCCCCGAACCTAATCTTCCTTCCGGTTTGTCGCGTTGTTGGATTCTTTTTGTCGAATGTGTTGGCTGCACGGGGAGTGTTTCATCCAAGGTCCAATCTTATTTTGCTAATTTCAGCGATCGAATGCATTTGACAGCAGCCTCCTCGATTCGGTATCGCCTAACCAACGAATCGGAATCTAAACACCTCTCAACGGTTTGAGAGGTTTGATGCATGGCCTTGAGGTTTTGTGAATGTCCGGAAATCCCCGAGTCACGATTGGATTTGTTCCCCGAGAACAGTTTTCAACGACTCGACGAAGCTTGCAGTCCTTACTTGAGCGAACCAAAGAGCCGTTCGACCTCATTGTGGTTGATGGAGGAAGTCCGCCTGAAGTTCGCGATTATTTACGACAAGCGGCTGAGGAGCATCGTTTTCTGCTGATTCGAAACGAGGAATTCATTACTCCCAATCAGGCACGCAATCTGGTGCTCGATCACGTGCAAACGCGGCATGTGGTTTTCGTTGACAATGATGTGTTGGTTCAACGAGGCTGGCTGACTCATCTGGTTCACTGCGCCGAAACCACCGGTGCCTGGGTTGTTGGGCCTCTTTATTGCGAATTTGAGCCGGAAGCGAAGCGCATCCACATGTTCGGTGGTGAGGTTGAGATCAGGAATTCCAGCGAAGGAGTTCCCGAATATCATGAGCAACACCACTTAGCTCACCTTCCACTTAACGAACTAACGGCACCGCTGACTGCAAAGCAGACTCAACTGATTGAATTCCACACTGTCTTGGTCCAGATGAAGGCCTTTGAAAAGACGGGGCGATTTGATGAAGGCTTCTTTTCTCATGCGGAACATGGCGACTTTTGCCTTCAAGTCACAAAGTCTGGAGGAGATATCTGGGTCGAGCCTCGATCGGTGATCACTTACGCCCCACCCAAGCGACTGTTGGGTGAGGATCGCAAGTACTTCTTACTTCGATGGAGTGAGGCATGGTGCGGGGCCAGTTATGCGCGAATGTCAGAGAAATATGGCGTGCCCTTGAAATCAAGGGGTGTGAAACGCGGGCATCGGTGGTTGGCAAGACATCGACGTTTCAGCCTTCCCTGGCTGTTTCGAGTTAAACGCTCTCTTGGAGCAAAGCTGGGATCTCGTTTTGAAAAATCAATTGCCGCTCCACTTGAAACACTCTGGAATAAGCACAGGCATCCGAAATCGATTCATTCCAAATTGCCAATTCTGGATGTTTCTGAGGCACACCCTCTTGAGCAACACTCCCAAGTTTTCCCCGATCCAAGTCCACAAGTCATAGGCAAGGCAGCATGAGATACCAGTCAGAACAATCCTGCCAACAAAAGGATCAATAAAATGTCGCTCCCGCAAACAAACCTCCAATTATTTCGTTTGATGCAAGAACAGGGGTTCGACAGATCATCGCTGCAGTCAGTGCATCGGGCGTACGACGTCGCTAAGAAGTTGTTCGGTACCTGTTTTCGTCCTTCAGACAAACCATTTATCTGTCATCTTGTGGGGACTGCCGGCGCACTGGCTGATTGGAATCAGAGCCTCGAATTGATTAATGCGGGCTTACTGCACTCGGCCTATTTGTTCGGCGATTTTGCTGATGGTGAGAGGGGGGCAAGTGATCGCAGGCGACATTGGTTGAAAAAGAGGATTGGGGCTGAGGCTGAGGGTCTGATCCATCGTTACACGATTTCGGCTTGGGCAAAGTCGAGCAACGCTGACTTGCACCAGCAGGCAAAAGACAATTCAGAATTCCGCGAGATTCTTACCCTGAAAATCGCCGACGTCTATGACGAAATCATTGATTGCGGAATCCTCTTTACGCCAAAGAAGCGTTGTCCATTTGGTCTGCTCAGCGACGAGTCAGAGGAGCGAGCGTTACTGGTTGCGATTGAGGATTTGATATCAGAAAAAGCGTCGAACCAATTTCGCGTTAGCTTGCAAGAATTACGAAATACGACGGAGGTACCCGCTGACCTGCTCAGCGCGCGAGCTTCGTTTTATCACATTCGCCCCGGCATCGATGAATTGAGAAGAGGGCGGCTGAATCGCAGGCTAGTGAAATTGCGTTCAAAATTTGGTTCCAAGGCGAAAGCTGCATAATGAGCGACATCAGTGTCATCATTCCGGTTTACAATCGACGTTTCTTGATCATTGAAGCGCTGAACTCAGTCCTTCGGCAAACCTTGGTGCCCGACCATGTCACGATTGTGGATGACGGATCAACCGATGGTACCTACGAAGCAGTGCAGGATTGGATTCAAAGGCAAAAGACGGATGGTACGAGAAGATTACCTTCTTTTCAGCTCTTGAGGCAAGAAAACAGCAACGCAGCTGCGGCACGCCAAAAGGGCATGTCTGCCACGCCTCGAACGAGTTTCATCAGCTTTCTTGATTCAGATGATAAGTGGCCTGATCACTTTGCTCAACGCACCGTTGAGGTGTTGCAAAACAGTCGCGACATGATTGCGGTATCGACTGATCGGCGATTCCTAGATAGCAGTGGCATGGAAGTGCAGCGGGATAATTGTGCCCAGCTTGCAAAGTCACCCTTAAGATGGATGTTTCGTTTTGGTGCGGGCGTTGCGTCGTGCACCCTGTTCAGATGGGATGCCGTGACAGATGCCGGGGGGTGGGGTGACACCATGGAAAGTGCCGAAGATGCGGCTCTTTTTTCTCGAATCTGTTTGTTGGGCGATTGGGGGTATGCGCCTGGTGATCCAGTCATCTTCCGTGTTTGCCAACCAAGCGAAGGTGGCGAGGAAGGGAACCTTAGTAAGAAATTTTCGGATCGCTTTGATCGTTGGGCTACCATTTACGAGCAAATCTTCGGGGAGGTGGCCCCGAAACTGACGCACTCCGACCGAAACTACCTGAGCGATCAAATCGGTCGCTTGTGGTATCGTGCCGGAAAAATACACCAAGGCAATCGACAGTATTCGTCCGCTGTCGCGTGCTTCAGGAAATCACTCAGCTGGAATAGTTGGTTGCTACGGCCGCGCGCTCGATTGATCAGGTTAGCCTGTTTTCCTGGCTAGATCTTATTCAGTGGTGACAGGCTTCTGGCCTCATCTTTCCCCGCATCCAGCCTTCGGTGAGACCAGCTTCATCTTGTCGCATGATGTGTCCACTTAAAGAGCCTGATGGAAATGGCGTAATCGGATTACCTTGAGTTTTCTTTGCTCTGGAAAATCTTCATGACATCGTCATCAGGCTGGCAAATGAAGTCATTGAATCGCACATAGAAATCGGTGAGTGTGATTCCCATGTGCTTTTTGAATGCCGCTGACTTGCCAAGACGCGGAATGTCGTGATACCAGTTTTTTAAAACGACGACTTCGTCGACGCCTTGCACGTGAATCAAGTAGGCGGTTGCCCATGCACCAAGCATGTAATACACCGGCGCTGATTTGCCTGCATCCCAATAGCTTTCGTCATCGAGTTGCCATGTGTTCGTTGTGGTTAAAAAATCATTGATGCCAGGGCGTCCGATGTTAGCGCCCGAGACTCTCAGTTGCAGCATGTAGCGGCTGAAATCAACAAGCCCCATGTTGTCCATGAATTTGGCCGAACTGTACGTTGCCATGCCTTCGGCCATCCACGAATTGATGTTCTTTTCAGAGCTGCGATCTTGCTTGGTATCGCAATGGGCCATTTGAAAAACATGGTGATATTCGTGAAGGGCTCCCCATGTGTTCTCGACTGGATCCAGAGCTCGCTGCGTGGCGTTCGTTGTCACATCCTCGTAGAGAACGGGTTTTTCTTGCGTCCACGTCAAACCACCTTCGGCCTTGCCTTTCAAAGCGGCCTGGATTTCCGAGACGACGTTGGGACGCCTAAGGTATTCTGCGATCTGCTGCTCCGCTGGGCGATCCGAGTCAGGATTGACTCGACTCACCGCGCGTTGGCGATAGATCTTGCGAACACTTGATTCACTGTCGGGACCCAGTAGGTAAACATAGTAGGGGCCGTAGTTGCCGAAATATTCGGTGGCATAGTTAAGACCGCGTCGATAATATTTCACCAAGGAACCGTTTGTATTGAGTCCTTCAGCAACACGTAAAACCGGTACTGCATTTGAAACCGGTACGACATTTGAAACTGGGTTTGCGTTGTCATTGGTTTCAATGTCGTCACCAAGTCCTGTCGCCGGGCACAGAAGCGAACCGGCCATTGCAATCCAGAGACTAGTTAGTTTGGGTGAATTCATTCTTGATTTGTTTCGGTTGAAATGGTTCCGATGCGGTTTGATCTTTGGAGTTCGATGGGATCTTCGTTGGCGTTGCAGATGAAGATGAATAAGCTCGGATTCTCAGGAAGTGTCGTGGTCATACTTCCGCCCACCGTCGATGGCCGCAAATGGATGAGTTTTGAATTGATCGTAATCCTATCGCAGCCACGATGAGTGTTGGTTCTGGGACCGAGGAATTATCGCAGGTATCTGCATCATGCACGCATCCGTTTTGTCCATTCGCAGGATCATCTGATAGCTCACGAGGAAATTCGCTCTACATTCGCAGTACAGTTGCGGCCAACTCTTGAGTTTTCAGGATTTGGTTGACCTAGACTGTTCGTGTCTTGGCAGATAGGACAGTCCAATGGGCATTCTGAAGAGATCAAAGTCCGAATCCGCTGATTTCGCATGCACGTTGGGATCAAAAAATCGGCTAAGTGGTCTCCATCGTTCTTTTTTATCGACACCGTTATGGCGACGGGACCGCCTGTTTGGGTGACCTCAATGCATTGAATCTTCGCACCCTAGTCGCTGGGGTTGTTGTATTGAATAATTAACCTCGGCAGTTGCGGTCTTGGTGATCACAAGATGGGATTGCAAATTGGAACATTGACTTTTAATCCAAGACGTAATAAGAGGGGCTGTCGCTCTTGCACGTTGGATTACCTGATAACCTGTTTGACGGAAGAAAATTTCGTTGAGCTTCCTGGCGACCACGAAAGGGTACCCTCATGACTATCAGTAGCGTGGTAAACGAAAAAAACAATAACTGGCATTTGACCATGTGGTTGTTTTTATGTTTGTTATTTTGTTTGGATCGAGGGCTGGTCGCGCAAGATCCTTCGAAGCCGGTTGATGATCGGCCAAACATCGTTTTGGTAATGGTCGATGACATGGGATTCTCTGATATCGCATGTTACGGAGGTGAGATACCGACACCCAATCTTGATGCACTGGCAGCAAACGGTGTCAAGTTTTCTCAGTTCCACAACACGGGCCGTTGCTGCCCAACACGAGCAAGTCTTTTGACTGGATTGTATTCACATCAAGCCGGCATTGGCTGGATGACCAACGATCAAAAGACAGCGGGTTATCGAGGACAATTAAATCGTCAGTGTGTCACCATTGCCGAAGTACTTGGTGATGCCGGTTACTTCACCTGCATGACGGGAAAATGGCATGTTGGTTTTGAGCACGGGGTCACGCCCGCAAACCGAGGGTTTCATCGCAGTCTCAACCTACCCGCGGGTGGACTTCACTTCAGTAATCAGACTGGGCCCAAGGGTGGTACGAAGCTCTTTTTGAATGGGGAGCAGGTCTCGCGGGAAGATCCTCAATTTAACCCGCCTTGGTACGGTACTCACTTATGGACCGAGCAGGGCTTGAAATTTGTTGATGAGGCAATTGAGGAGAAAAAGCCGTTTTTTTGGTACCTCGCTCACGTTGCTCCGCACTTTCCCTGCATGGCACCAGAGGAAACGATCGCGAAATATCGCGGTAAGTTCCTTGGTGGATGGGACCGATTGCGTGAGGACCGGTACGCTCGGCAAATAGCAATGGGCCTGATTGATCCCGACTGGAAAATGGAGCCGCGCCCGAAAGAGATACCGGCATGGGATGACTTGTCAAAGAAACAACAAAAGAAGTACGACGACATGATGGCGATCTACGCCGCCATGATTGAGGAGATGGATCGAAGTATTGGGAACCTGGTTTCTGAATTGAAAAACCGCGGCGAATTAGAGAATACCTTGATCATGTTCTTGTCGGATAATGGCGGTAATGCGGAGACGGGAATTAGTGGGCGATACGATGGTGAGCAACCGGGTGATCCACATTCAAACGTTTTCATCGGCCGCTGTTGGGCACATTTAAATAACACGCCCTTCCGACAATACAAGCATTACAACCATGAGGGTGGGACATCCAGTCCGCTGATCGCTCACTGGCCTTCGGGTATCCATTCAACCGGAGACAATGACCAATGGATCGAGACGCCTACCCACGTGATCGATTTGATGGCAACCTGTGTCGATCTGGGGCGAGCAAACTATCCAACGGTGATAGCTGGCGAAACGATCTCACCAATGGCCGGTCAGAGCCTCAAGCCTTTACTGACTGGTGTGGGTGAATTTTCAGATCGACCGCTTTTTTGGGAACACGAGGGTAACGCCGCAATTCGCTTGGGCGAGCAAAAACTTGTTCGATTGGGAATCAACGGCAAATGGGAATTGTTTGATATTGCAAAGGACCGGACAGAACAATTTGATCAAGCTGAAAAACAACCCGAGGTGGTCAAGGCGATGTCAGAACAATGGCGGTCCTGGGCAAAATCAGTCAATGCCATGCCCAAGCCGAGTAAAGCCAAAAAACAAAAATGATTCGGGGATCGATGCGAAGGTGTCGACTGTATTCCCTTTTTGCACCAAGGCCCCGGCCTGTTAGCAAGAGCTGCGATAGCCTGTTGGCCCATTGATAAAAGACAGGTCCCCAATCGTGTGGAAATCATGTTTCCATTCGTTAGAGCCACGCTAGATGTCGGCAATCCTAATGTCACCAATTTTAGTCAACGGTTAACAGCGAGCAAGTTACCACTGGTTGGTGTCGAGATTTTGCCTCATTTGAACCAACACCGGAGCCCTGATTCCCCTGCTCTATTTGATGCTTGCTGCGCCCGTTGACAGTGGGCAGTCATTCGTGGATCAGAAAGCCGTAGCGACTAGCCAATGCAATCTTTTTTTTTAGGGTCTTGCTTTGGTCGGTTAGTCAAAGGAGGGCAACCTTCTTCGCCTGAAGCGATGAGGGAGAGACTAGACTTGGTTGGTCAATTCGTCGGGACTCAAGCTGAGTAGCGACTTTTATCTCGCAATTTTGACGGCAGATGCAACCTGCTCTGGTTGTCGCGGGGTCGATCCGACGGGTCGATGTTGGATCCGTTCCTTCAAGGCCAAGGCAAGATTCTCACTTTGGACTTCACCGGTGGCTGCATCAAGGTGATAGGCCGAATCAAAGAATTGCTCGTTTTGATAAACGTTATCCTCGGGTCGATTCAAGGGCTCAATCGAGCAGTGTTTATCAAGGAAGTTTGCGGTAACCCGAATCGCATCGGCTGAAGAATCATAGGTGGACCGAGCGAGTGGTGGAAAAGCAAGATAAACCGAGATGTCTTGATGACGACAAGTCTCGTGGAACCTGTTCAGTATCGCGACGGTTTCTTTCAAGGTTTTATTGTCAGGTGCCTTGAGCGTGCTGACCGGCATGAGTTTCGAAGGTTGAACGCCGTAGTGTGCGGTGAGGTCTCCGTGCTTATTAAAGCTGGAACGACGATAGGTTTTTCCAGCCTTGTCACGGCCGTGAATCATTTTGATTGATCGATGCACCCATTGATGAGCGTCAAGGACAGCTTGGTGATCGAGAAATTCTTTCCATCCTTTATCGCCAGCATCACGGAAATACTTTTTGGCTTCAGGAAATTGCTCGAGTAGTTGATTGATCACTACAGGATCGCCCTGTCGATTTTTTTCATCCATCAACACGTGGTACTCGGGGCAGATCATGACCACGTCTCCGCTTTGAGCATGCTGCAGGTAGCAGTTCAGCTGAAATTCGAGTCCAAGGGAAACATGAAGCCCAAGGTTGGCAATGCCACGTTGCAAGTTCTGCTCAAAGATTTCGCTGTGGATTCCAAAGCAGGTGTTCGATCCTCCGAGAATGGCCACCCGAGAATCAGGAAGCGATTCCAGATGTTGAATTTTGTCTCGGAGTGCCGCGAGGTAATGGTTGCTTGACGCCGGTGAACTATAAAAACTTAGAGTCAGGCCAACGATGGACTGGAATATCAAAAAAATCGCAAGGCGTTTTGCGAAACGAAAGACCGTGCTTTGTTTAGAATTCAAAGTAGACAAACTCCCCTGTCCCAGTCTTTGGCATCAGATACAGTGTGCTCCAAATCAGGACCGTGTAGAGACTCCATCGTGCCATTGTTGGCCACCCTCGTAGTTGCAGCGGGTGGTTGTCTCTGCGAAAGACCCATTCCCAGCAAATCAGCATCAGAAGCATTGTTGCTGTCTTTCGCTGATATCGATCCAGTTGCAAGGTGGTAGCTAAGTCACGATACGCATCTGCAGAAAAGAGATCACGACCGATTTGCTGGAAAATCACAATGGCATCGCTGAAGGAGTTGGCTCGAAAGAAAATCCACGCGGCGCAAATGATGGCAAAGGTGCTGTAGATGCGAAGCAGCGTGCCCGGACGCGGTAAGAAGTGCTTTCCACCGGGTACATCTTCCACTCTCAGTGTTTTCTTCGATCGGTTTTTTGGTGGCTCGCGATTTGTTTCGCTATCGGACGAAATGGGGTCAAGCTGTTTTGATTCAGGAGTCCGGCCTGAAGTTCGAGACGAATGTCGATGGCCAGGTAATGCGATCGCCAAGCCGTTTAAGCCACCCCATGCAACAAATCGCCATGCCGCACCGTGCCATAGACCACTCAGCACGAACGTGATCGCCAGATTCAGTCTTCGTCTAGCAGGTGAGCATTGGCTGCCGCCAAGTGGAATATACACGTAGTCTCGAAACCACATGGATAAAGAAATGTGCCAACGTCGCCAGAACTCACTGATGCTTTGTGAGAAATAAGGGTAAGCAAAATTGCGAGAGAGTCGAATTCCAAAAAGCTTCGCCGTTCCAATTGCAATGTCAGAGTAGGCTGAGAAATCGCAGTAGATTTGAAATGCGAAGAAGATAGTGCTCAGCATCAGGTGCGGACCAGAAAAATTTCCGGGTTCAGCGAAAACGGGATTCACAGCTAATGCCAAACGGTCGGCGATGACAATCTTTTTGAAGAAGCCCCAGAGGATTTGCCGCATCCCATCACATGCCAAGTCAAACTGAAATGTCCTGCGTGCCGCGAATTGCGGAAGGATTCGCTCAGCACGTTCAATCGGACCCGCGACGAGTTGCGGGAAGAATGACACAAACGCTAGGTAGTCCACTATTTTCCGCGCAGGCTGTATCCTTTTGCGGTAGACATCAATCGTGTACCCAAGAGTCTGGAAGGTGTAGAAACTGATCCCTAGAGGTAGCACAAGGTTCAACGTAGTGAGATCGGGAGACCAACCGATCTGATTTGAAATGTGGGTGAGGTTATCGATGAAAAAATCAAAGTACTTGAATGTTGCAAGTAGACCCAGGTTAGACAAAATCGACGTAGCTAGAAGAAGTTTACGTCTGGAATCGTCAGGAGACTGGGAGATTCTCTGCGCGACCAGAAAGTCAATCAGTGAAGACGCGAGCATGAGGAAGCAGAATCGCCAGTCCCACCATGCGTAAAAGAAATAGCTCGCGCCAAGAAGTATTCGGTTCTGCAATTTCTGGGTTCTCAACGCCCAGTGCAGGGCGAAGACCAGGGCCAAAAATATCGGGAAAGTGAGTGTGGTGAAAGTCATCCCGTCACGGTCGAGCGAGTAGCGTCGTTGGGAAACTCTATGGTTACTCAAAATACCACTTTCGATGCTAGATCAGTGGACTGTTTTAAGGCGTCCGCAGTCCCGGACTCTTGGTTGAAATGCTGGGGTGTCGGCGTTTGGCTGACTTGGTCATTAAGCTGCCTGCCAAGACCGTTTTGGCCAGTCAGGTTCGAATTGGAACGACGTTGCCCGAGGCACGCGTTGGTTCAGGGCGGATTGAAGGTCGTTTTTCCAGTACCTGCCGTTGGGGGCCACGCTTGTATGTCCTTACCGAGACCCCATCGCGAGGCGGATTATCCCCTGATGCAAATGCGACATCTTCCGCGAAACATGTTGCCAAGAGATCTGCTCAAGGGGCGCCTGCTGAACGGAGATCTGCCGAACCTTGATCTGCTGACCCTTGATCTGCTGAACGGTGATCTGCTGAACGGTGATCTGTTGAACCTTGATCTGCTCCAGTGAGACCTTTTCAATGGGGGTCTGCACAACGGAGGGGCTAACCGGGCGTGGTGAGTGACCAAGGCGGTCCGAGAAGGATCACGTTCTCAACACCACGACGAGATGTTTTGAATTTTGGTTTCCCCACAGGTCGCTCAGGATGCGATTGATCCACCGGAAATTCACCCGATGCCCGAGTAGGGAGCAATTAGCAAATTGGGACGCCCATTTTGTGAAATGAATCCTGATCGTTCTGATTGAGAAGCGTGCTGAGATTTTATTTGTAAATTGCCGATGGAGCGGGAGTTGGGAAAATCTGGTGGTCGACGTTGGTGAATGAACTTTTGAGTGAGAAGCGAGCAAATGTCGTCAAGATGAGCGAGGTTGTTTTCTGGTGCTGTTGACTAACTGCTGACGCAACGTGATTCCGTCGGTGGACGCCAGTGGATAATGATTCCGGCAGGCAACCCGTTTCAAGTTTACAAAGAGGTACTCATGGCGATCCACGTTGTTTGGTTTCGAAATGATTTAAGAGTATTGGATCATGAACCGCTTCGTAATGCTTGCCAGTTGGCCAATGCGACGACGAACGATTGCGTTCTGCCGATTTTCATCGTCGACCCATTCTGGTTCGCAAAAACCTCTTTCGGTTTTTCCCGAACGGGTATCCATCGCAAGAGATTTCTAAAGGAGTCACTTCAAGATCTCGACCAGCAGTTGTCGGGTCTTGGCGGCGGCTTGAGAGCTTGCGAGGGTGGAACCGTTGATGTTTTTCTGGATCTGATCCAACAGTTGCCAGTCGCATCCGTCTCGTTTCATCAGGAAGTGGCTTCTGAGGAAAGGAAGATGGAACAGCGGGTGCGTGAGCTATGTTCTGAGCAATCCGTCACGATTCACGCATCATCTCCACAGACTTTCTGCGATTGGGATACGGTTCCGTTTTCCATTGAAGAGGTCCCCGAGGTTTTCACTAAATTCCGAAAGGTCCTCGAGAAGCGTGCCGCTTTTCCGCCTGCTTTACCAGCACCAAGTCATTTTCGATCGGTGAAAGAGAATTTTTCATTAGAACGCTCGTTGAATGCTTTGGAATCACTCGATTCCACCAAAAAGCAAGATGGCCCGAATCCAACGATGCGTTACCAAGGTGGTTCCACAGCGGGTTTAGAGCGACTGAACCATTACCTCTGGGAATCCGATTGCCTGATGAATTATAAGAAGACAAGGAACGGCATGCTTCTTGCTAACGACTCTTCCAAATTTTCACCCTGGATAGCGAATGGAAGTATCAGCGTTAGGCAGATTGGCGATGAGGTGACTCGTTACGAGTCCCAGCGAGTCAAAAACGACTCCACTTATTGGCTAAAATTTGAACTGCTTTGGCGAGATTTTTTTATCTTCATGACAGCCAAGCATGGCAAGAAAATTTTTCACAAGAAGGGAATCAAGGGCACCGCGATTAACTGGCTTGATGACCCACGTCTTTTTGAGGCATGGAAAGAGGGTGAAACCGGATTCCCTCTGATCGATGCTAATATGAGAGAGCTAAAGTTGTCTGGATACATGTCCAACCGAGGTCGGCAAAATGTTGCAAGCTTTTTGACCAAGAATCTTGGCATCGACTGGAGGATGGGTGCCGAGTGGTTTGAATCCCAGTTACTCGATTACGATCCCTGTTTGAATTACGGTAATTGGAACTACGCTGCTGGCATTGGTAACGATGCTCGAGGGTTTCGTTGGTTCAATACCATCAAGCAGTCAAAGGATTATGACCCGAATGGTGATTACTTGAGGCACTGGCTTCCTGAATTGGCAGATTTGCCGAATAGCCTTGTCCATACACCATGGAATCTGCCCAAGGATGATCAAAACACCTCAGATTTCCTACTTGGGGACTCCTACCCAATGCCGGTTGTTGATTTATTTGAGTCCGCGGAATTGAATCAGTTGCGGTACGAGCAATCGATTGGGGCAGGTGATTGAAAGCCGATTACGATTGCTCAGGGATACCCCGGCCCGAACCAAAATGAACCGGATTGCTGATTGTTGTTCTCTATTACGTGACGGGGCTACAGTTTGCCGAGTTGATGTATTCACCTCGCTATTGCTTGACAGTTCTGCTGAATTCCATAGGGCTTATTTCGATAACGGGATCAACCTGAAACACAACGGGATCGATTTGCGAATCACCGTGCCACTTGATCTGCGTCTTCAGTTCAATTTCATGAACATCGTTAATCGTTCTGGATCGAATCGCGACGGGGACAAATGTTGGGCCCATCGGAATCCAATCTGAACGGGTCGTGGCAACGCAGATCGATGTTGCAATCGAGAATGTTTTCGATGGGATCGGTTGGTCTGTGGCGGACGGTTGTAGCTGCGGATTTGGAATCGCTTGGCATCGCCATGAATCGCATTGAACGGGGACCCCCTTTTTGAAATAGATGGTGAAGTAAAATCGATAAAATGGAGCCGGTTTGAATTCGAAAAGAGTGAGAAGATCCTCACCAATCCATTGGACTCCCTCTAGTTGTTTTGCACTAACTGACGATTGGTTGCGATCCCATGCGTCGCCTGACCAGCAGTTGGAAGGATGAGAGATAACGGCTCTTGTTGGAAAGAATACGCCACAGTTTCTCAAGGGCGTTGACAATGCACTCCTGTCCGATGGGGGAAATCGCAACTGCCCGATTGATTCGTGAAATGTGGATTCAAGCGATGGTGATTCCACGACAAGACGGTCAAGTCGTGTCGAAAACGATTCAGAGAAATCTCCTTGAAAATGGTTTGGCTCTGGGGTCAATTGCTCTTGGTCGCAGAAAGTTAGCCGCTCAAGTTTTGGTTGGTTTTGTAGTGCCCATGCAAATGCAAAATGCCGATAGCTTGCAATTTGATGCTCCCTGCGTTTTCCCAAAAACAGGTAAGAGCCGGTGAGTGCGCAGGCAATGCGATCGAAGGTGCTGGGGATCAGTTTCAAATCGGCAAGGTACTTCTCCACTTCCATCCGGTCTTGTTCGGTTGGAGTTTTGAAGGCGGATCGATCAACGGGATGAGGTTTCGGCAGTCCGATGACTGCAGCGATCTTTTTCTTTTCCAAGGAACTTTGTGCGGACTCTTGTGCTGCGCATTTTTGCATCCAGAGCATTCCAAGCACCATGGACACGAACAAGGTAATCGATTTAATTTTGATGACTGTGGTTTCCGTCTGCATTTTATACTTTGAACGAGTCTCAGAGGTTCAGTTGTTTGAGATGCGATTCGAGTCTCGCAATATCTTCGGAACGCATGCGGACCGTTCGCATGCGTCGATCTGCTTGGCTCCTGCCCAGAAAGCCGGAGGTGATCAGGTCGCTTTCTTACCTGATCACGTGTGCAAAAGGGGGAATGCCGCGCGACCATGTTGAGTGTTCATATGGCGAACGCTGGAATTCCCAAACAGGGATCCATATCTCCTGAGTTGGATGCGTGATCCTTTACCGTGCCGGCTGCCAAGTTTTGTCCCGAACGGGTTCGGATTGCATCGGATTCGGCGACTCAGTGCCTAGCTCGTTTAGGTTCAGCGATTGCTCGTCAGGCTGTGAACCCGCTTCGCAGCGTGATTGTGTATTGGGTTGATAGAGTCCCCAGTTAGTGCTTCGAAATTTAATGCAATGAGGTGGGTATTGCGTCAGCGAGCAGTATTGGCTGCATTGCCATGTTTCAAAGCATCGATTGAATGACCAGCCACTGACGCTCCAGCCTGGATTGTCCCCCGACGCCTGCTTGAAACGTGTGATAGGCGTGATCAGATTATTGCTGGTGAAACGAGCCCCGAAGCGATTTTGGCATTCGGCGTAGACAAGATGCTGGTAGTCATTTTGATCTTGTTGGTAATGTGGCTCGCAACCGGCGCAATCTGCACCTGCGAAGATGGTTTCCCACGGTTGGTCGTGATCTTTTGCCCAGGACAGCAAGACGGCCTGGCAGGTGGTTTCGGTGTACGGGTAGGCGCAATTCCATGCGTTGCGTGGATCGGTCTGTGGAAGATCCGCCGACCAGATTTGGCCTGCGATAATTTCGACCGCGTAAACGATCAGTCCCAGCCGTCGTATCATTTTTGCCCCAATAAAAGTTGCGTGAAGTATTCGTGAGTGATTTCGTAATGCTTGCCTGTCCGATCGATTCGTCTTCGTTGGGCGTTACGAAGCGGATAAGTGGACAGTGGCGATAAGGTTTCGGTTTGGGTCAACCAAGTTCAATACAGCGTTAATGGGATTGTGGTCCTCGGGGGTAGATTCGACGCCCTGGAGGGGTTCGTATTGGCGAACGGTATTTTTATTCGGAATCTGGTCCGATATTTGGTCCGGACTCTGGTTTGGGATCTGGTTTGGGATCTGGTTTGGGATCTGCGAATGGCCGATCGGTGCTTTGTAGATCCTTGCCTTTATCTCGAGAAGCATTGCGGAGGTTTGGCTCCAGCTCAGCTCCTTGATGAGGATGTTCTCGTCTGTTTCCCTTGTCGGCAGAATTTGAAGATTAAGCTTTTCAACCCTGCGTTGGTGACCGGGTAGACACAGGACCCTGGCTTTGATGAATGCCTGATTTTTCTTCCAGTCAATCATCACGAACGAGGGAACGAATCGGGCTTTCTGTTCGCTGCGAATTTCAACTGGAACGTCGATATGTGAATCCTGAATGCCATCATTGAAATAGAACCGAAGGTAATCCGAAGCACTTCCAAATTCAGTTAGCGGTTCAACTTCAAGACGGAACACCTTTTCGTCTTGCGTCAAGTTGATCACGCGAATCACGCCTCGGACGCTTTGGCATTCCCGAATGGTGACACCCTTGGTTTTTGCCCCTGTCATCCATTGGGTTTTTCTGCTCGAAGAAAATTCCAGACGTGACTTATGAAGCGTAACCGGAGAGATGACGTTCGATTCGATCAGGCAGTTGATCAGGGGTCTGGTATCTGAATCGGTATGAAACGTTACTTTGCGACGTGTCTTTCCCTCGCGTTTGGAGGCTGCGAGCTTGATTTGAATTTCCAGGGATTCTCCGATAGCAGCGGTTGACGAATCGTGTTGAGTTTGGATGCAGCCACAATCGGTCGCGATGCGGTTAATCTTCAGTGGCTTGTCGGTTTGGTTGGTGAGGTGCAGCTTGACGATCACCATTCGGTGGGAGGGGATTTCGCCCGCATGAACAACATGATCGCGGAATTCATTCGCGACAACGATTCCGGGAACCTTAACGGTGAATGGTGGTTTGGAGTTGGGAGGTTCGACGCTCCCGTTGACCTCGCCCACGACTGGCACGCCTTCCGCGACAAGAAAGACAGAGAGACACCCGAACAGATTCAGGAATTGAATCGGTCGTCGTGCAAGGTTTTTTCTAAGCTTGCAGTTGCTTGAAACCATGCGAGTGCTGAGGATCCGGATTTGTCGCTGAAAGTGTTGAACACAATAAAGTTGAACACAATAAAACTGAACCATCTCAGTTGCCCTCATGAAAGCTCCTGCTTTGTCCACTCGTTCGGCGGTGGTTTTGTTGATTGGAATCACGTACGTGGCAGGATCAGCTGACCGCGTCGCGTGTCAGGAAAATGTATGCAAGAGCAGGATCAAGGCAAGATGATTTTGTGACGAAGGGGTAGCATCGTTTTAAAGGCTGGGCGATTGGAGATTCGTTAATCCGTCGGCGTGAGGACAGTCCAGCGAGGGGACAGGATCAGCGAAACGGCCTTGATAAATGGCCTGTATGAACAGTCTGAATAAGCGGCCTGGTAAGACAGGTGGAGATAGGTGGTGGTGTGCTTGATCAACGACGAATGAGGCGGTGTCGTTGATCGTTATTGGAGGCACTTGATGGATTGACTTCCGCAATTTTGTGCTTGCAGGAAAGAGGTTCACTGGACAGTTTTTGTTTTGCAAGTTTTTCCTGATGTCGTTCGGACGGTTTTTGGGGTATACAAACGCCCTCGTCAAAACTCGCATGGTGGTTTTGGCGTGCACAGCTTTCAGTGTTTACGAACCAATTGCGATTTACTGTGAGAGAAATTGAATGAGCGTTAACGCTGGTCAGGCCTGGACGGTCGAAGATGCTGCGAAGCTTTATGAAATTACGCAGTGGAGTGACGATTACTTTCGTATTTCTCAAGAAGGTAATTTGTGCGTCTCTCCAGATCGTGATGCTACCAATTCCATTGACCTAAAACGACTGGTTGATCAGTTGGGTGAACGCGGCCTGGATTTGCCGATCCTGTTACGATTCAACGGGATTCTGGCGGATCGACTGAAACACCTTAATGATTGCTTTGGTGCGGCGATCGAGAGTCATCATTACAACAATGGCTATCGCTGTGTTTTCCCGATCAAGGTGAATCAGCAGCGGGATGTCGTGCAGCAGATCATTCAACATGGTCGCAATTTTGGTTTTGGTGTTGAAGCGGGAAGCAAACCCGAATTGCTTGCGGTGGTGGCAATGACGGACCCTGACATGCCAATTGTCTGCAATGGTTTCAAGGACGCGGAGTTCACGCGAATGGCACTTCTTGCCCAGCGGATGGGACGGACAGTGATTCCGGTGGTGGAGAAAGTTAGCGAGTTAGATCTGATATTGGAGATATCCGAATCACTTGGTGTTCGTCCAACGATTGGCATGCGAATAAAATTAGCAACTCGGGGCAGCGGACGCTGGCAGGCGAGCGGTGGTTACCGAAGTAAGTTTGGCCTGACGGTCGCAGAAATGCTGACTCAGTTGGATCGTTTGATTGAGCTTGGGATGGGTGATTGCTTTCAGTTGTTGCACTTTCACGTTGGTAGCCAGATCGGCAATATCCGTCAATTGAAAGCGGCGATTCTGGAGGCATCGAGAATCTATGTTGATTTGTACCGGCGCGGTGCGGGCCTGAAGTACTTGGATGTCGGTGGCGGCCTGGGGGTTGATTACGACGGTTCGCGATCGGATTCCGAATCCAGCATGAATTATACCGTTCAGGAATACGCAAACGATGTTGTGTACCACGTTGGGACTGTCTGTGATGAGGCAGAGGTACCGCATCCTCAACTGATTTCCGAAAGTGGGCGAGCGGTGGCGGCACACCACAGTGTCTTGGTCATGGAGACTCTTGGTGTGACCTCGCAGGGAAGCGTGGAGGAGTTGCCGTCGGACCTACCTGATGATTATGAGCAGCCGGTCTTGGATTTGAAAATGTTCCACGAGAATCTTGAGCCGGCTAACATGCTTGCGACCTTTCATGACGCGCAAGTTGCGTTGGATTTGTGTATGAATCTTTTTAGCGGGGGCTATCTGCCACTGGAACAGCGGGTTGCAGCTGAGAATCTATATTTTGCCATCTGCCATCGCGTGCGTGAAATGGCCTCGGTCTCAGGTGAAGATTCAGAAGACATCCGTCGCCTGGACCGCATGCTGTCCGACATCTACTTTGCTAATTTCTCGCTTTTTCAATCGATGCCAGATTCTTGGGCGATTGATCAATTGTTTCCTGTGATGCCGATTCATCGGCTGGAGGAGAAACCGACACGGCATGCGGTCTTGGGGGATATCACTTGTGATAGCGACGGTAAGGTTGATGCGTTCATTGGCTGTGGTAAGCGACATCGTACCCTGATGTTGCACGCTTGCAAAAAGAACGAGCCTTACCTTCTGGCTGTCTTCATGGTTGGAGCCTATCAAGAGATTCTTGGTGATCTACACAACTTGTTTGGAGACACCCATGCGGTTCACGTTGATGTCAATCATGGAATTGCCAAGGTACAGTCCATTGTCAAAGGAGATACGGTTCGTGAGGTGCTGGGGTATGTTCAATACGAAGGGCGAGAACTGATCGATAAATTACAGAACGCGGTCGAAGATGCCGTTCAGTCAGGCTGTATCAATAACCAACAGGCCGGAGAGACGGTTGCTTTCTACGAACGGGCTCTGGGTGATTACACTTACCTGACAACGCGTCGATCATGAGCCAAGACGGAGGTCACGATGTTTTCGTTCCCCGATCTAATGTCTTGTTGGCTTATTACGAGAAATAGAAGCGAGGCGGTTTCGGAGCAGAATAATTTCGAGGTGTCTCAGGGATTGGGACTTTAAGAAGCTGCCCGTTGATTGATTCGGGAGAACCTGCTCAGAACTTTTCCACTTTCAGGCGCGCCATGCTGCCCTGTAATGGTCCGGCTGGGATGCAACGAGAGCAATCCCGGGGATTGAATCACGGAAATGGTTTGATCAGGGCCGCGGTCAATGGGGCCTGAGGGGGGAAGGGGTTGCATGAATCCTGTTCAAAGTGGTTTTTTGATCATCGAAGCACCCACCTTGTCAGCCGTTTGGCCTGCTATGATACGAGCCGGGGATGACGAGAGAGCCATAGGATTCTTGGCTGCCTCGACGACTAGGGATAATGCAGACGTCCCGCGGGGGACATTTGGGCGATCACCGTGGAAAGATGACGAAGGGGTTGATGTTGGGCTTTTTATTTATTCCGGCTTTCGCTGGCGTTGGGTCGCTGATCGGTAGCTTACTGCTGTCTTCTCTACCGGTGGTGCTTGAAACCAACGAGGGAGAGCGATTTTCAGGGCCTTTGCTCGATATCGAGGATTCGTCACTTCGTATTGAAGTCAACGGGTCGGTGAGATCAATCGAGTTTCAGTCCCTCTCTTCATTAGTTCTGTCGAAAGATCGATCGGAGTCGTCTCCTGTTTTTCGTGTGGAATTATCCGATGGAACCCGTATCGCGGCCGAGACGGTCAGCTCGTCTGAGGAAACACTCGAGATTAAACCGCGACAGCAGGCAAATCTTCGTGTTCCTCTTCAACAGGTGCGGGCAATTCGTTTTCAGCCTGGCCGTCCAGCGACTGATTCGCAGTGGTTGGGTTGGCTGGAGCAGCAGCAGCGATCTGATTTATTGGTCATTCGAAGAGAGGGTGATCGACTTGACCCGCAGCAAGGCTTAATCTCGGAGATCGATTCCGATTCGGTTGGATTTGACCTGGATGGAACATCGGTCGATGCTCCGATCGATCGCCTTGAGGGAGTGGTTTTTGCGACTCGAGAAGCTGAGCCAGCCTCATCGGCGATCTCAGTCGTTGACGTTTTTGGCTCTCAGTGGAAAGTAAGTGATCTTACTTTGGCTGACGGAGAAGATGAGTTGAGTCTTCGGCTGGCTAATTCGTTGCAGCATCGCGTGCCGCTGAGCCAGGTGGCGACGATACGCTGGAGTTCAGGATTGGTTCTTCTCGCGACGGCCGAGTCCGTGGACTCAGGCTATTCGCCGTTTATCAAGAGTAATGTCAGCCCCAAAACACTCAACGCCTTTTTCTCACCAACTGTCGAAGGAGAGGCTGACCTTCAGATGCACGGTGGTTCTTCCATTGTGTACCGAGTCGAGCCTGGATTTAGAATCTTGGCAGGTTCGGTACAGCGTCATTCCAAAGTCGCTGATGGTGGCGCGGTCACCGTTCGGATTGAGCTGGACGGAAAAGAAATGTGGCGGGAGACATTGGAGGATCGGCGATCTCGAGGATTTGAAATTCCGTTGACTGAAGCCAGGCGGTTGCAAATATACGTTGATCAGGATGGTGACGGTGACGTTGGTGACACGGTGCAACTGACGCGGCCGAGATTAGTGAAATGAGTCTTCAAGTTCAAGGTTTACAGATGCACAAGCGTGAGCGTTTCAGTGTACGGGCGATCGCCCTGCAGTTAACGGTGGTTGTCGCCTTGACTTGCGTTTCAACACGAGCCGCTGAGACGGTGCTGGAACTGGATCCGATCTTGGCTGGTATCGAGCAGCAACGGATTGCCGCCATTGAGCGTGCAACTCCCTCAGCGGTCAGTGTCTTTGTCCCCGGTGGAGGCGGTGGTGGTAGTGGCGTTTTGATTTCGCCGGACGGATACGCGCTGACAAATTTTCACGTGTCGAGTCCGGCAGGTACTTTTATGCGATGTGGACTCAGTGACGGTGAAATCTACGATGCGGTGATTGTCGGCATTGATCCCGTGGGTGATCTGGCAATGATTCGACTTTTAGGTCGAAATGATTTCCCCTACGCAACATTGGGGGATAGCCGATTGTCGCAGGTGGGTGACTGGTGCATGGTGATTGGAAATCCATTTCTCTTGGCCTCCAACCTGCAACCCACAGTGACGTGGGGGATCTTGAGTGGTGTTGGTCGTTACCAATACCCATCGGGGACTTTGTTGGAATATGGAGATTGCTTACAGACCGACGCATCGATCAATCCCGGCAACTCCGGTGGCCCGCTTTACGACTCTGAGGGAAGATTGCTCGGAATCGTCGGAAGGGCTTCTTTTGAGAAACGCGGACGAGTGAACGTCGGGGTCGGTTATGCGATCTCGGTGCAGCAGGCGAAAAATTTTCTCGGTTATCTTCGAAGTGGAAGAATCGTCGATCATGCAACGTTGGGGGCGACCGTGGCAACGGATCCTGACGGTGGTGTACGTGTCAGTAATTTGCTGGAGTCGAGCGATGCGTACAGGAGAGGACTTCGTTATGGTGCCGAGATACTTGAAGTGGACGGGCGAACCGTTCGTACTGCCAACGATGTCCAGAAGGTTCTGGCAACGTTGCCCAATGGATGGCGAGTTCGAATAGCCTATCGATCAGAGGGTGAAACGCGGGAGACATTGGTTCGACTGATGGGAGTTCATCAGGAGGATGAATTGATGAAGAAAATGTCGGCGGCACTTCCGCCGCCTCCCCCTCGGCCCGGTCCGGAACTACCAAAAGGTCTCGAGGATTTAAAGGAGGCCGAAGAGGGGGAAAAGCCAGCCCCTCAGATGCGACCCCAGTTGAAAGTTGCAAAGAAGTCTGTCCCTGATTCAGTTCAGCGCCAACTAACTGAACGGAAGGGGTATGCCAATTACTTTTTCAATCAACAGCAGCAGGATCGGATTTTCAAGGCCCTGCAAGATCAAAGGCCCGATGGACCTCGGGAAGGTTCGGCGGAGTCAAAATTGCAGGGCTGGGTGGTTTCCGGCAAGACGGTTTCCGACTCTCCAAAAGATTTCTCATTCAGCGTTTCAACCGGCGGAATGTCGCTGAACATGGGCAATGAATCGTTCGAGGTGGAGGATAAGTCAGATTGTTATGACGCTGTGACAACCCAGTCCCCGCTATCGATTCTTGCTGCCTTGAATGGTTGGCGTCGGATGCTGGAGCAGGGACCGAAGAAGTTTGGCGAGTCTTTCTTCTTGGGAAGCATGCCCCTGGGAGGACAACGACCACTTCGGGACTGCTTTGTCGGCATTGATGGAGAACTGGAATTTCGCTGGATGGTCCACCCCAAGACGCAGCGTCTTGAGGTGATCGAGGTCTTCGCTGATCGGGATGCTGATCCCGCAGAGCTATGGTTCAACTACACGGATGACCCCGACAACGGACGGGCGACACCGATCGGCATCGTTCTGAAATTTGGAACCGAGGCGATTTTGGAGTTGACCATTGATTCATGGGAACGAAGTAGCGAAGGGATTTCGGGCGATGAAGCAGTCATAGAGGGAGGCGAGCAGGTTTTACTGCAACGCCCCGGCAACTTGCGATTCGCCGGCAGTGACCTGATTTTAGCGCCGGCAACTGATGTTCTGGCCGCGTTCCAGCTAGCGGTCGCTGAGAAGAGCAAAATGGAAACAACCGGGGCCAGCGTTGCGACGCCCCCAGTTGATCGCTTGATTGAAGATTGGATTTTGAGTCCTGCTTGGTTTGGTTTTCGCATTAGTGGTTTGAGTGGAGATCATCGAGCGTCCCACTTGAGTAACCACCGACGTGACGCTGGGTTGAAGTCAGAGTATCAGGCATTGGAAATTGACTCTCAGGAGACGGGATCCAACCTGGCGATCTGGAAGCCTCTGCGTCAGCCAGAACCATCGCTTGACTTCACCAGATTGCAACAGCAGCGGATGGGGGTGGTAATCTGATGAGTTCCCTCAGATTGTTCATATTGATTGTTTGTGGCGTTTATCCGTGCATGGTTCTAGTCGCTGAACCGGCGGTGGTCAAAACGTCTCGTGACGCGCAGCAGAGGGTCGTGAAAATCTATGGTGCTGGTGGCTTGTCGGGCCTCGAGGCGTATCAAAGTGGTTTTCTGGTTTCGCCTGATGGCCACGTTGCGACGGCATGGAGTTATGTTTTGGATGTTGAGCCCGTTGTGTTACTCGATGACGGTCGAAGATTCGAGGCAAAAATTGTTGGGTTTGAACCGGCATTGGAGTTGGCGGTTCTAAAAATAGAAGCGAGTGAACTGCCTTTCTTCAAATTCGAAGAGGGGCCCGTCATGCAGTGGGGAGATCCAGTTCTCGCGGTCAGCAATCTTTTCAATATTGCAACTGGTAACGAGCCTGCCAGCGTGATGCAGGGAACGATTGCGTCGGTTGCTCGTTTGAATGCGAGAAAAGGAACCTACAAAACCCCTTACTCCGGTTCTGTTTTTGTGCTGGATCTGATTGCGAATAATCCCGGGGCAGCGGGCGGAGCATTGGTGGATGCTGCGGGGCGATTGGTGGGAATGCTTGGCAAGGAATTAAGGGATGCCGAGACAGGCGTCTGGCTGAACTATGCAATCCCAGCATCTGCGACAAAAACCACCATTGGCGATATCATCGCCGGTCGAAAAACAACCATGCTGGATCCAGCGGATCAACTTTTACCGCGTGAACGATCGCATCAGCCAAGCACCCTGGGTGTTGTCCTAATCCCTGATGTCCTCGAGTCCACACCGGTGTACATCGACCGTGTTTTCAAGGACGGCCCCGCTTGGCGGGCCGGTTTGTTAGCGGATGACTTGATCGTCCTCGTTGAGGGAAAACGGGTCGAAAGCCAGCGTGTGATGCGTCAGGTCTTTCGAACGCTTGATCGTCGAGATGATGTGGATCTGACGGTTCAACGCGGGAATGAAATTTTACCGATTACCATCCAGCCCTGATGCCGAGGCCAGTGTTGTTCCTACCGATTAAAAATTGTTGTGGTTTACGTCTCATGTTGATGTTGCGATATCTTGTTTTGGGGCTATTTTTCGTTCTGTCGACGGGACCTTGGTCGGGAACTGCCCACGCTCAGGAGGCGGCGACATCAACGACACTGCAGTATCAACAGGCGATGGCTGGTGCGGTACGTACGGCGGCGAAAAAGGTTCTTTCTTCGGTCGTTTCAATCGAAGTGATCGGAGCCTCCGGTGCGGCCGAGGGTGAAGTAGAGCGGGATGCGCCGACGTCCGGCGTTGTTGTGGATGCGGAGGGATTGATTCTGACATCGAGTCTTGTGGCGACCCGTCCCACCGCCAGTTTGCTGGCGGTTTTTGAAGATGGGACTCGGCATGCAGCACGCATCGTTGCTCGGGACGAGCATCGCGACTTGGTTCTCCTGAAGGTTGATGTGGAACGTGCAATTGAGCCGATTGTTTTTGACTCGAGTAAAGAGTTGCGGGTCGGCCAGACTGTGATCGCGTTGGGGCGTTATGGTAACGAATCCTCGCCGCTGGTCAGTCGCGGAATCCTTAGTGCGCAGCAGCGACTTGACGGGATCGCCTTGCAATGTGACGCTCGTGTTTCGCCATCTTTCTATGGCGGTCCTTTGATTGACCTTTATGGCAGAGTGATCGGAATCCTGATCCCTGCCGTTGCGGAGGGAGGGGCTGAATCACCGACCAGTTGGTACGACTCGGGTATCGCCTTTGCGATTCCAATGGATGTCATCGCTCGGAAGCTTGGCAGGTTGAAGCAGGGGAATTCAATTCAAAAGGGCATGATTGGGATTGTTTCAAGATCCAGCGATCCCTATTCCGACGGAACAACAATCTCGGCGGTTCGGGCTCGCAGTCCGGCGGAATTGGCGGGCGTGGAGGCGGGTGACGAGGTGCTGGAAGTTGCTGGAATTCCAGTTCGACGACAATTACAGATTCGACAAGTTCTCGGAAGCTACGATGCCGGTGAAACGATCTCCGTCAAATTGAAGCGAAAGGACATGGTCAAGGATGTTAAGGTCACCCTCGCCGCGTCCATCCCCGCTCTGCAACCTCAGCGTCTTGGATTGGTTCTTTCTGATCAATTCAGTTCAGCCAGTAACCAAGCGGTGGCTGCCGGTGAAAATGAAGCGACCGCCAGCGACGACGAAACCCAGGCAGAGACACCCCCGGAAGAAGCGGCGGGTGATCCTACCGCTGACGGTGCAAGGCAGGTGGTTGTTGACGCGATCGTCCCTGATTTTCAGGCGGCAGAGCCTTTTGAGGTTGGTGATGTGATCACGGGTATCGGTCCAACCTCGGTCAATGCTGTTCAGGATGTTCGTCGGTTACTGATGACGGCCTCTCCGAATCAGACGCTGAGCCTGTCGTTACTGCGTGCTGGTGAACCCGTTGCCTTGTCAATCAATCCGGAAACGATTACCGGCTCAGCGTTAGGAGCTTATCCATCGGTCTGGAATTCACAGGTTGATACAGATTGGGAAGTGAAGGACTGGAAATTGCCGGAAGCTGGCAATGCTGCCGCTTACGCGGGACCGAAGGAAATCGATCAATTGGAGCGTTTGGGCTTGCTGGTTTTGTTGATGAATCCAGGGGAGGGCTCACCCAAGGTGGTTGCTGAATCTTGGCTAAAGTTCGCGAAAAAGACCGGGGTCGTGCTCTGTGCGATTGCTGCGGAGGATCAGCAGCGATGGCTTCCAAAAGAGGTTGAAGTGATCGCAAGATTCGCTGCGAGTTTGCAAAAGCAGGCTCCGATTGACTCAAGTGCAATTGCCATTGCGACCAGTGGAGCGTTGGCCAATGGGGATGGGAATGCGGCGGATTCGATGGCGATTGCTGTCGCTTTGGCAAAGCGACAGATTTTTTCAGGTGTCGCAGTTTCCTCCAAAAGCCGCCCACCGGCGATACGGTTGGCCGAGAATGACGGACAAGGCTCTTTTCAGATGATGTTACCCTCATCGGCCAAGGGAGAGATTCCCGGATGGGCGGAAGTGATGATCAAGGCGGGATATCCTGTTGTCTCCGGTGGTGAAACCAGCCAAGAATCCTTGCTGCAATGGGTGCGTCTTTTGCAGGTCATTTGATCCTTGATGTGTCAGGTATTATCTCATCTTCAAGCGGGGGGCACCTCATTGATTTGCGTCATGCAACTTGAATTGCATCGTGCAGGCAGCTAGAGAAAAGGGCCGCAATCGGACCCGCATCAATCATCTAAATCTCAGGCAGTTCATTGATGTGAAGTCCTCGTTGAGATGTGAATTCCTTGTTGACTCGACCGCTGCGCTGAATGGACGAGTGACCTAAGGACGGATTCTTACTCAGTTTCCCATAAAGAATTCTGTTGGGGACCGAGGCATCGGGTGATTTTAGAAATCGCTTGGCAAAGATCCGGCAAATGACTTGATTGCCCATCTGGCTCGATTGACGTTCGATGGATTCGTCTTTCGAATCGCACTCTCGGCTTCACGTGTCCGCTGAGTTGCCAAGTGGGGTTGGAGCCGAAGGAGAAGAAGCCTCTGATGGGAAAGTTGCCTGAATTTGACTGTTTGTTGCCTAGAACAAGAAATCAAGCCGCATGAGGAATCCGACAACAAGGAAAGGGAATCCAGCGACAAGATAGGCGAATCCAGCGACAAGATATCGTGTGTTCGGGTGTTTGCTTTAATTTGTTAGACTGACGGATCACGCTTTCAATCGAATCTCATCAGAGTAAACGGGATTAATTTGCATGTTCGTTGCGGGTCAGATCTTATTGGGGTTCGTGCTGCTAATCGTTGGCGGCGAGTTATTGGTGCGTGGCGCATCGGCAATGGCTTCGGCGTTTCGGATATCGCCGCTTGTAATCGGCTTGACCGTTGTCGCTTTTGGAACCAGTGCACCAGAGCTGGGAGTTAGCCTGCAAGCTGCTCTTTCTGGCAATGCAGATGTCGCGATTGGTAATGTCGTGGGTAGCAATATCGTCAACTTACTCGTGGTACTCGGGGCTTCAGCCTTGATTACCCCGTTGATTGTTTCCCGTCAACTGATCCGACTGGACGTGCCTTTGATGATCATTGCAGCAGTCAGTATGTGGCTTGCGGCAATGGACGGAGTGGTTGATCGGATTGAGGGAGCGATGATGTTCGGTGCCTTACTGCTCTATATCGCCTACAGTATTCGCGCAAGTCGGCGAGCAAGCGTGGAGGCAGTGGAAGAGAATAGCGAGGATTCGAAGAAGGTATCTGGTTCCAAGCATCTTTTGATCCAAGCGGCATTTTTTATTGGCGGACTAGTGCTTCTTTCTTTCGGTGCAAAGTGGTTGGTGTCAGGTGCTATCGAAATCGCGACAAGCTTGGGAGTGAGCAAGTTGGTAATTGGGCTGACTGTCGTCGCGGTTGGAACCAGTTTGCCGGAGGTTGTGACATCGGTGGTTGCGAGTTTCCGTGGTCAACGAGACATTGCGGTTGGCAATGTGGTGGGAAGTAACCTCTTTAACGTTCTTTGTGTTCTCGGCCTGACGAGTCTCGTGGCTCCCTCTGGTGTATCCGTGCAGGAGCAGGCAATTGCGTTTGACTTGCCAATCATGGTGGCGGTTTCGGTGATCTGCTTTCCCTTCTTCTGGCTCGGGGGTGTGATCAAACGACATGAGGGTGCCTTGTTCCTTATCTACTTTTCGCTTTACACCGCTTTTCTGATCATTACCGCGACTCGACCGGAATGGGAAAATTCTTTTGCCAAAACCGCGATTTACATCGTTGCTCCACTCACCATTGTCGCACTCGGATTCTCCTTTTGGGACAGTCGTCGATCGAAGCTGCAGGCATCGGTTGATGCTGTTGCTGAGTCTGCCCGGGATGATCAGGTCGAGTAGTCTCTTTGGGCAGTTGCCGGTGCGGGTTTCGCTTGAGTCTAGCTTGATGGATTGTTTTGCATGCCTGAGGGGAACAGGTCGAACGGTGATCTGGCAATGATCAAGGCGGAGTGCGTCAGGTTGTCCTTCGCTGGTTTTCTGACTGGCTCTTCAATCGCCGGGATGGACGGCGCAGGCGAACGCGGGTTCAGAAACCAGCTGGCATTGATTGATTTGGCGGCAACGCTGTGTTTTGGCGGCAACGCTTAGTCTTCGGCGATGCTAATTAGCGTGGTTCTGCCAAGCAGTTAGCTGACATTATCTTCCCTCAATGATCAATTTTGAGATCACCGAGTCAGCCTGATTGGTCGAATAGACAGGTGTCGACTAGGGGCTAGATCCGATGGGTGCATGACTGACGGTTGCCGATTGCGAAAGATTGTCGTTCAATTTTGGTGCGGGAAGTTGGTGACAAGCTCCGGTTCCAATCGGCAGCGGGTAGTTCACCGCCCAGTACCAGAGAGGGGGTGGCATCCCTTTCGCTGAGACGATTGCTACCAGAGCGGGCCGAAGTCAATGACAACTCGGTCTGAATCCCCCATTAGGACTTTCCAATGAAGGATTGCTCCGCTATTCTCGCACCTTGACGACGATCCACACCAAAGTTCTCGATAAAACTGGTCAGGCTGAACGGATGACAAAGGCTAAGGCTAAAACAAAAATCAAGACCCACAAAGGGACCAAGAAGCGATTTCGCCTCTCCGCGAAGGGAAAGGCGATGCATCGCAGCAGCGGTACTAGCCACCTTGCCCAAGCGGTCTCCAACAAGCGAAAACGCAACTTGCGTGGAACGACATCGGTCGACACTTGCATGGAACCAGCCATCCATGCGGCCCTCAATGGCAATAGCTATTAGGCCGAAGCTTACCGATCAGGTTTGTCATCGTTGGCATGACAGACAGAGCCAATTTGGACTCCGAAACTTGCCCTGAACAAAAGGGTGAGGGCGTTCCATCGGTTTGCTAGTGATCTTAGAAGTCACCAGATTGCATTGCTCGTCGAGATGATGGATTCTGAGATGATGGACTCACGTCGGGCCGAGTGCTATTTGAGCTGGCAAGATCGTGAAGCGAGTGCGTTTGATCGAAAGCCTCGTTGGTGTGTGAAGCGTTTCGATCGTTATTTAAAGTATTTTTCGAGGAAAGCATTTTTCCAACCGTCTGGGTTTAACGCCGAGATGCCGAAGTGATCACTTCACAAATTCGTCATTTCTCGGGGCCTGATGCCGGTAGTCAATCAAACCATTCCGAGTAGGAGTTAGACATGCGTACCACCACAGGTGTGGCTCGTAACCGATCCAAGAATCGTCTTTTCAAGCGTGCTAAAGGTTATCGCGGGGGTCGCAGCAAGCTGACCCGTACCGTGAAGGAGACCTTGCTCAGGAGTGGTGCGTATGCTTTTCGAGACCGGCGCCGAAAGAAGCGAGAGTTCCGCCGATTGTGGATCATTCGTATCAGCGCCGCGGTCCAACTGCACGATCTGCGGTACAGCGAATTCATTCACGGACTGAAACTGGCAAACCTTGAGTTGGATCGGAAGACGCTTTCTCAGATGGCGATTTTGGACCCTGAGGGTTTCAAGGGCGTTTGTGATCGCGTCAAAGAAGCAATTGCCTCCGCAGCCTCAGCGTAAGTGATTGACCAGGCCGAGTTAACGGCCTTGATCTTCTAGCGAGCCAAGAAGGAAGAGGGGTCCAGGCGGCCCTTCTTTTGTTGACCATTCCAGCTCAAATTGACGACGTTTTTCCATGTCGCTACAGGACTTCCTTTCGTCTCTCGATGGCTTGGTTGCCGACGCAGCCGATGCGTTTCAGGCGGCAACTGATACCGATTCCCTGGAGGAGGCGCGTGTTCGCTTCCTTGGACAGAAAAGCGGTGCGCTTCGAGACATCCAGAAGCAGATGGGGTCGATCGAAGCGTCGGATCGAAAAACCGCTGGTATGCGGCTGAATCAAACCAAGAATGCGATTCAGACAGCGTTTGGGGAGGCAAAGGATCGGTTAGGGCAAGCAGATCAGGGCGGTATTGATCCAACCTTTGATCCCAGCCTGCCCGGAGTTCGACCAGAATTGGGTCACGTTCACCCAATTACCCAGACCATCGAACACTTGATGGAGATCATGGGTCGCATGGGCTTTGAGGCCGCGGAAGGGCCTGAGGTCGAGGATCCTTGGCATAACTTTGTGGCATTGAATATCCCCGAAGATCACCCGGCTCGTGATCCACTCGATAATTTTTATCTTGCGACGGCGAGCAAAGGTGCTGACCTTGGTGGAGAAGGTTCACAGTTACTGCGCAGCCAAACCAGCACGGTTCAGATTCGTGTCATGGAGAATCGGCAACCGCCGATTCGCGTCATTTCTCTTGGCCGCGTTTACCGGCCTGACGCACCTGACGCCACACACTTCCCAATGTTTCATCAGATGGAAGGTTTGTTCGTCGATCGTCATGTCACCATGGCTAATCTCAAGACGGTTCTTCGGGTGTTCGCAGAGAATTATCTGGGCACGGATGTGGACATTCGATTTCGTCCCTCGTTTTTTCCGTTCACCGAACCAAGCGTCGAGGTGGATTTCTACTGGAACGGTACTTGGGTTGAATTTGGTGGAGCGGGCATGGTGGATCCCAACGTCTTTGAAGCCGTTGGCTATGATCCTGAGCAATACAGTGGGTTCGCCTTCGGGCTGGGCGTGGAGCGTCTTTGCATGCGTCGCCATGGTATCACCGACATTCGGGATCTCTACAGCGGTGATCTGCGATTCCTTCGTCAGTTCTGATCGCGCCGCCAAGCCTTCTCATTAAGAAATGATTGGTTTCGCCAAACCAATTTCCCGATGGTGGAAAGCATGCCCGGCAACTGCTGAAATCGCGGCAACTGCTGAAATCGCGAAATCTTCTCGTGAATGGATGGGTGAAGCGAAGGTGTGTCTGGAGGCGTTGCTCAGATTGATGTCTCTTCTGAAATCTTTCCCGTTGAAGTTCCTTGTGGCTTTACTAATGCTGCGTAGCGGCAGAACCTAGCGGCAGAACCTAGCGGCAGAACCTATCGGCAGAACCTAGCGGCAGAACCTATCGGCGTCCTGAGGACTGAAAACCGGATGCCAATGGTCGGGGGTGGGTTTCTATGGGACTCACTGTGCGGCCCCCGAGTCATGAAACGCTCGGCAGTGGGAAACGAAACGAAGCGCTCGGTGTGACATTTCCGAGAAAGGCTTCAGGGAAGCCGATGGCGCAGTCAGTTTTTTTAACAGGACTATTGTTAACGAGAGGGATTCCCGTCTGGTAATCATCAAAGCTTCCGAAACCAGGTGTGATCAGCGAGAAGACAGCCCTGTTTACCGGAATCGATTTTTTTGGCCGAGAATGGAAGTCAATCGTAGGAAGTGGCGTCCCAAAAACGATTCTTCAGGCGGAGGCTCGAACGATATCGAATTCGAACAGACGTTCGAGCCGAGTCAACGAGAAAATATCTCGGACTGATTTTGGAACATTCGAAAGAACAATGCGGATGTTCCTTTTGCGAGCTTCGGTGTTGATACCGATAATCTCATTCAGTCCGATGCTGGTGATCCGATTGATCCATTGAAAGTCCAAGCTGACTTTCACAGGCTGAGGTCCCGTTTCAGCTTCGTCCAGAATATCGTCGAATCGATTGGCAAATTCCTTGGCGGAGCCAAACTGATTGAGATGGTCCTGTTCCAAGGTGATAATGTTGGCAAATGTCTCGGACTCTTTGCTTTGCACCGTCACAGTGATAGATCGCTCATCAATGGGGGCACGGATTTGGGGGCGGGTCTCCGTTCAACCGCCGATTCCCAACGCCGGAATTCTATCGCTCTTTGGGCCTGCAAGCAATCAGTCATGGCCATAGGATTAATGCTAGCGACTCATTGCGGGAATTCACGCCCTTGTTGTATCGATAAGGATCCAGATGCGGCCTAGGCGATGTGAGCGGGTCGATACGACCCTCGGATGCCGCCACAAGGCTGGATGAGCAGTTCGGCACCACCCGAGCCTCCTCGTTCCGCAATCGAGCGATGTGAGGATTCAGCAAAACGAGCGTTTGCCTAAGACTGAGCAACACGTCTCTTTTTTCGGAAAACGAAATAGACGACGTTCAGAATCACGACAGATATTAGCATGAGCTAGCACATTGCTTGAGGGCTTGGATTGAACAAATTGGCGATGTGGTATTAGATGGATGCTGAATGATCGTTTTTGGTTAGCATTTTCAACGGTAATGCCGTTTCAAAAACGGGACGACATCGCGGTGAAAACAGGCCGAGTTCACCATTGGGTTTTGACATTCAGCACCCGCTGTTTCTTGCTCCTAGTGATCGGAAAGAAACGATTCACTTCTTTCTACAAAACTTGTTGATGGAGAACCTTATTCGATGCAGGCATGCGGCGTCGCAATAATTGTTACGACCCAAATTGTGTCGCTGCGATCGGGATTGCTCAAATGATCAACAACGTTCCAAGCCCGAGAGGGCTAGTGAGAATCCAGTGGGAAGCGCGCAGGGGCTCTCCGTTGTTACCAACAGAGGTTTGTCAGATGCCATGGACCAGCAGAAGGCGATTGCCTGCGGTTGGGATGGTGATGCCCATTTCGCATCGTTGATGCTTACGCAGTCGCTGCGTTAGTTCGACGCAAGTTGAATAGGGACTGTTTGCGTTGGATGAAGAGATTTTATCAGCCTGAAAGAAAAGCGATGGGGCAACGCAATGAGTCACTCTTGGTGCTGTGGATGAAAAATTGCCTCGGAACCGGCCGCAAGCGAAAGGGAGGGTGGAAGTTGCGAGCGACCGATTCATCAAGGCAATCTTAGACGACAATTTTCTACGACGTGCAGGACTCTCGATGTACCAATGATCCTTTCGGATCAGCATGGTGACAGAATCTCCCGAGGGAATGGTGAGTTAGATTCTTGGGTTGAGAAACGCGGCGTATTCTAAACTAGTCGCCTCTTTGTTTGTGGTGTTTGAGTCAGAGGGAAAGAAGGGGGTGCATCGTTGCAGCAATAGAACCTTCGCCAACCGCTTTCCACGCTTGTTGGTCAACGGTGAAAAAGCTTGCCTGGATTCGCTTTTTTGCAGGTTGGATTAACGACGGCGAGTCGCAAATGCATGGCAACACATGAAGGTCCCAGACGCTATCAGAGTGAGTCCAAGCCAAGAGGGAGGTTCCACTCGTTTTCGCGGTTCGGGATGCACCGACATGAGCAGGGAAGCCATCCCCGCTTTGGAAGCGACTTGATCTGGCTTCGACATTCGGGCCAGTGCCCGGGTCGTCCCTTCGCTCAGGGTAAACGAGTCGACCATCTGAAGTTCGGCTCCGAGCAGCAGCACAAGAGCTCCCGCAAGGAAGTAGTTTTTTCGGTTAAAAAACATGTTGAGGTTCCTTGCTTCTCAGCGCGTCGATTCGCTTGATGACACCATCACGGTAAAATACAGACGGAACTCGCGGTAGCAACTCAACGGTCCTCCCCAAAAAAACATGGTGATCCCCCAGTTGTCGAAGATTCCATGGTGCGGGTGGACGGCAAGTCGTGGAAGCCGTGTCATGCATTTGAATTTGGCTTGCTGCTAATTGCTCGTTTCCGTACTGAGGTGCATCGACCAAAGAAACGCTTGCAATGAGCGTGTTATGAAGAGAGCGTGTCGCAGTTGATATACCGGTGGTGTCAGCAGCAACGATCATGACAGTCTCGAGATCACTCGCCGGTGAGAAGCGTCTGTCAGCAAGAAAGCGTTGAAGCAGTTGACTCTTGCCGCGACCAGCTTAACCCGACGATTGATGCGATGATTTTCACCCTGCCTGAGTCCTGAGCGAGACATCAGGAGAAAAAAGAGGCCTTTCTCCTCAGGGCCAATCAAAACAGAAGAGTCCAGTTGATTGTTTTTTGGGGGGTGGGTGATAGTTTTTCACTGCTCTCACACAGTGCTTTCGTTGTTTTGAAGAAAGCGTCACCCAGCTGCCGACATAGCCGGGGAATTGTGCGCCATTGATGAAAATTCGGCTGATGATGGTGGGAATCCGGCTTTTCGGAAACTCCTCGCCAATTGACCGCAAGAAACGCTGCTGCTGATCTTCAGGATTCTTGAAGGATGAAAGTCAGATGAGGATTCTGAACGCAGTCAAGTGATCAGCGGATCTTGGTCGACCCCTGCTGGGTGCCCAAATCACCGAACGACTCCAAGCTTGGTCCGGCTGTTGCTGCTGTTTCTTAGGATAAGACCGGAGACACTCTGCTGATCTTCAAACTGATTGGGAACCCGTTGAAAAAGGGGTGAGTTTTTAGCCAATTGGGAAACAAATTGGCGCTCATTGTCCGGGAAGAAGATTGGTGAAAATTCCCTGAACCGATCGCTGCAGTGGGTTCAAAGCTGTCTCACCTATCAGGTGCGTTTGATTGCTCTGCATGATTGCCGCGGCAACGGATTGATGTTCGATCCAATCGTCAGCCTCAAAATCACGCGTGTCCACATAGATCTCACTGAGATTATGCGTCAGCTTAGGGACGAGGTAAAAACCTTCGTTCCCTCGCACGACATGGTAGTGCAAAGCGACGTACATCAACGCGACGCCAGTGAAGACACCAAACAGAAAGCGAGACACGGTAATCCCCGATCAAATCGAAGCGAGAAACTGGATCTTTAAAATTCAACTATACGTCTTGGTGGTGTTAAGCGGCAAGAGAAACCTGTTTTTCCGACTCAGGGCGGGCCGTTTCAATGCTAGCTAAACAGGGGATGGGCAAAAAGATCGAATGGATCGGTTGCTGAAATGATGCGGCGTGCGCCTCGTTGCCCATGTTTGGCAGCGGGTTGGTTGAGAATGGACCCGGTAAAACCCTTGCATGCCTTGCTCGTTTCGGGGTCTCCGCCATCAAAAAATCGACGAAGTTGCTTTGTGAGGTAATCCCTTCCTTTTTCTCAGATGAATGGCTGATGCGTTGCCGTCACCGTTTGGGCGGTTGATTGGAATGGGGTTGGCTGAGCGTGACTCGAAGGTTTTTGCATTTGATTGACAGTTTGCGTCAAACTTTGGATGACTGAATCTGGGATGACTGAATCTGGGATGACCGAATCTGGGATGACCGAACCCGATATGACTGGCGAGAAGTCACATGGGATTTTTGGGTCTGGCCCATTTGGTTTGGCGTTTCCTTTTGATTGGCCTAGAGACAGGGTTGTCCGGTGCGGTCTATACTCTCGCGATGAAATCAAATCGAAAAACAAAGACAAATACGAATCGCGGATCCGGTGCAGGCCGTGGGTCACGTCGGTCCAAGACGTCTGAGTCACGGGCAGGTCAGAAGTCAGCCACACCAACGAAACTGCGGATTATCGGTGGAAAGCATCGGGGCAGGTTAATTGACTATCACGGTGCCGATTTCACGCGTCCGATGAAGGATAACATTCGCGAGAATCTTTTTAATATTCTTGGTCCGTCCATCCGCGGGCGACTTGCCTTTGATCTTTTTGCGGGCACCGGCGCTTTGGGGTTTGAAGCGTTAAGTCGCGGAGCCGAGTCAGCAGTGATTGTGGAACAAAATCGGCAAGCTGTTCGTTTTATTGAGAAGACCACGACCGTACTGGAACTCGAATCACAAGTTCGAGTCATTCACGGCGATGCTTTTTTGGCCGGAGCGGCTCAGTTGTCACCACCGGATGACGACAAGCCTTGGGTCGTGTTCTTATGCCCTCCTTACGCGTTGTGGGATTCCGCACTGCCGGATCTCAAGGGCCTAATCAGCCGGTTCTGGGAGCATGCTCCGATCGGTAGTGTTTTAGTTGCCGAGACGGAAAAAAGTTTTGATCCAGAGGCTTTGCCCACCGGGAATTGGGATTTTCGGATCTACGGAAACACCCGGCTGGGTTTCATTGAAAGTGAACCACGCTGCGGGCTCTCGTTGTGAGCGATGGTTAGGGCTCGGCCCCGTTGCCTCCATTGCTTCTCGGTACCCGAATGAGGCGTCCATTCTGCCAGATGCGTCGGAGAGCGTGTCGGGATCGGATCGTGTGGGAGGATCGTGTGGGAGGATCGGGGAGATGGGGTTGAAAAGGGATCAAGCCTGAGAAGGGTTTGTTCACCTCGTCATTTCTGTCACAACTTTCAACGCGGTTACGCTCCGGCGTTCCCTGATGGATTTGGTCATGACGAGCGTATGATGGGGCCTTGACTCACTTTACCGACAAGTTGCCGCTGACCGTCAGGTGTGATGAATCGGGGGTGATGATGCCATTGGCAGCCTCGGCGTGGTATTTCCTGATGTTGAGCAAACGCTAAAGTCCGGCTTTCACGAGGTGTCAAAGTGAATCATTTGCCTTCAACTTCTTGATGACGAATCTTCACCACGGCTTCAATCTTGGCGGTTTTTCTGAGACCACTTGGCGGTTTTCCGGCGGCTACTTGGTGGTTTTTCTGAGACCACTTTGGATGAGAAATGCGTAACGAATGCTCGGTTTGTTCTCATTGCTACGGTCAGGCGGTTTTGCGGAGAGATTAGAATTGACATGGGATCCGCGGCTCGGGAAGCCGATGTTTTTCCGAGAACCGGTTCGTCCGATGCGACGTAGTTACCAAGAATTGCTTGTTTTAAATTGAATGAGAATCAATATGTTCCCCGGAAACACTGTCTGGTTTAGGCCTCAATCATCGCTTCAGTGGTTGGTCTTGATGCTTGGCTTGGTCAACTGCGTTTCTGTTTTGGGTCAGGAAAACTCGACTCAGGTGACCGAGTCAGATGTCTCAGGTGGTATTCAATCGAGTGACGAGATACTGACAAAACCAGCACAGGGCTCTGATGCAATTCAGAATAACCAACCGGCAGTGAAACCAGATACAGAGGTGGCCGACTCCGACGCAGTTTCAACGGCAGAGGGTCAGGCAGTCACTGAAAATCTGGCTCCACCTGCTGCTTCGGTACCGGCAGAGCCAGGATTGGCGAATGATCCGGATGAAGTACCGGAGGGTTATCAGGAGGAACTGGACGCGAGGATCAAGCTTTTTCGCGAGATGAGATTGGAGCTTGAAGATGCGGTGGCCAAGGAACGCGAAATTTACATCCGGTATGCGAATCGCGAACAGTATGGACCGCAGTATCGCCGAGCATTTTCTCAGGAGCGAAACCGGGCGAGGATATTGCTCGACAAAACCTACGATGCCGCGTTGGACATTCTTCGTATTGGTTTTGACAAAGAGGCAACGACCTACATGGTGACGATGTTACAGCATCGTCACGGCATTGGTTTTTACGACACCGGAACGCTCGAGGGTGCAGCTCGCTTAATTGACGGCGGATCAAATCTCAAGTTCCTGTTTGAGATCGCGGGCCGTTCGGCGATCATCAGTGGTCAATTTGACATGGCCAAGCAACTCTATGAGGCATTGGATAATAACGAGCAGGAAGAAGTTGACTTGCGTCTGGAGTTCAGTTTGGATGCGTTGAAAAAAGAATACGACGTCGAACTGGCGCTTCGAGAGAAGGAGTTTGAGGACGACAACCTTCCTCGAGTCAAATTAGAGACGACTCAAGGTGATATTATCGTCGAACTTTTTATTAATCAGGCGCCTTCTGCTGTGTCAAACTTCATCTCCTTGGTGGAGGATGATTTCTACGATGGTAAAGATTTCTTTCAGGTGATCGAACATCTTCTGGCGTTGGTTGGTGATCCTGATTTTGTTCCCGGTGATCCGGGTATTCGATTTTTGGTTGATGAGCATCAGCGTCCAGATGCAAGGTCCGGGATGCGAGGATCGTTGGTGATGGCGAAGGTACCCCGGGACGAGGGATCCGAAGATAAATTCTATCCAAATTCTGCCACCAGCCAATTTGCAATCCTGCTAACCCCACTGGTTGATGCACAACGCGATCAGACCATTTTCGGAACGGTAATCGAGGGGATGGGCGTGGTTTCACGGCTCATTCGCGTCGATCCCCACAAAGAGAAGAAGAAAGGTCAGGAGCAGGTGCCGCCGGACAGCATCATTGAGGCGACCGTCTTGCGGCGTCCCGACGAGTTACCTGATCCTGTTTTCCTGCCTAGCCAGTGAGGCATTGCGTGTCGTCATTCGAATTGCCCGGTGAACAGCTCGCGAGTACGGCTTGATCAGAGTAGGGAGTCAAGTTCTTGGGTCAGTGATTTGAACCGATCAAGTGTGGTTTGCACTGGCTGTGGGCCCGTCATGTCGACTCCCGCATCTTGCAACAGTTTCAATGGTTCTTGGCTGCACCCACCTTTCAAAAAGTTCAGGTAGTCTTGGAGTTCTGACTCGCCACCCTCGAGAACACGACGTGCCAGGGCCACCGCTGCGCTCAAGCCGGTGGCATACTTGTAGACATAAAATGCCCGATAGAAATGTGGTATGCGGAAGCATTCAAGTTCGAGGGCTTCATCAATCACAAAGTCAGGACCGAAGTAAGCATTAAGTAGTTCTCGATAGACCTGTCGAAAGGATTGAACCGTCAGCGGTTCTCCTGCTTCGGCCATTTCATGCGTTTGCTTTTCAAATTCCGCAAACATGGTTTGCCTCACGACTGTCGCTCGAATGCTGTCGAGTTCGTTGTTGATCAGGTAGGCTCGCTCACGATCGTCCCCGGCGTTTTTCAGAAGGTGTTCGGTGAGCAATTGCTCGTTGAAGGTGCTCGCGACTTCTGCAACAAAGATCGTGTAGTTGTAATACTCAAAGGGTTGATGCTGTGCAGAGTACCAGCTGTGCATTGAATGCCCAGCTTCGTGAGTTAGCGTGAAAACATCGTTGAGAACTTCCGGCTTGAAGTTCATGAGGATATACGGATCGCCATCGAAAGTGCCGCAACTGAACGCTCCGCTCTGTTTACCTCGGTTTGGGTAACGATCTGCCCAGCGACCTCTCAAGCCTTGCTCCAACGTCTGTGTGTATTCGGAGCCAAGAGGTTGCAGGGATTCCATGACCACTTCGACAGCCTCATCCCATTGGTGATACTTATCTAGATTGCTGAGGATGGGGACGTAGGTGTCATAGTGGTGCAACTCGTTCAGGCCCATCTTGCGACGGCGAACGTCAAGGTAGTGGTGCACGGATGGAAGGGATTCGCGGACTGCTTGGATCAGGTTCTCGTAGACAGCAACTGGCATGTTATCTGGATAGAGAGCAGCTTGAAGGCTGCTCTCGTAATTCTTAGCCTTTGCGTAATAAACATCACGTTGAATACTGCCGCATAGCGTCGCAGCGAGAGTATTCTCGTGCGCCGCGAATTGTTCATAGTACTGGTCAAACGCGAGCCGCCTAATGTTTTGTTCAGGTGAAATGAGCAGTTGACCAAACGTTGCGTGGGAAAGTTCTATCTTGTTCCCTTGGTGATCATCGATTTCGCCAAATCGAAGGTCTGCATCATTTAGCTGACGAAAGGCATTTCCGGCGGCTGAGGCCATCTCGCCTTGCATTGCAAGCAGTCTTTCCTCGTTATCGGTGAGAGTGTGCTTGCGATAGCGGAGCAAGCGTTCCAATTGCAATCGAAATAAACTCAGTCGTTCATCCTGGAGCATCTCATTCATCGTTGCTTCGGGAATTGCCATGATCTCAGGACGCATGTAGCTCGCAGCCTGGCCCGCTCGAACAGCCAAGTTCTGAAATCTCGCTTTCATCGCTTGATAGGTGCTGTCACCTTGATCTTCGGTAGTTTTCAAAAAGGCATAGGTGCCCAGCCTTTCCGCAACTCGATCAAAGGAGCTATCGAAGGTGAGTGCTGCTGCGAGTTGTTCAGATGATTCGCCCAATTTTCCCCGATAGTTGTCAAACTCTGGGATTTGATTTTCAAGCTCCTTGAAATCACTTTCCCATGCCGAGTCATCTGGGTAGAGACTTGAGAGATCCCAGCTGTCCTGTGTTTGGACGTCTTGTCGCGAAAGCAGAGTGTTGTTGGTCATCCGATTCGGAATCATTATTGAAGGAGGTCACGCAGTGGGGCGGACGAATTGCACGCCTGCATGCGAAGAATTATAGGATTGATTTGCAAGTATGGATAAGAGTGACGTTGAAGTGAACCCACGTTGGAAGCTGCAGGGGAGACAGGTCACAAACGATTTGGGTCCACCCATGTTTCTTGCCTCAGCAGTGAGGCAGACGTCATGGTATGGCAGGAAACGCAATTGACCGCGATATCAGGATTAACGGTGAACAGGTCCCGCTGCTTTCAACTTTGTCCACGATGTTGTCGCATTGAATCGATCGGTCTTGAGCCAATGCCTGATTACAGGATCTCTAAAAATGCCCGCATCCAAGCAGGATGCGCGGGCCACGCCGGTGCGGTGACTAGATTCCCTTCGACATGAGCTGAATCCATCGTGTCGGCCGGGGCAATGTAGGTGCCACCCGCTACGGTGACCTCGGGGCTGACAGCGGGATAGCAGCTGCACTGTCGACCTTTTAGTAGCCCCGCTGAGGCAAGAATCTGAGGTCCATGGCAGATGGCGGCAATCGGCTTGTTGGTTGCTCCAAAATGCCGGACCAGATCGAGGACTCGAGCGTCCAGACGCAGGTATTCCGGTGCCCTGCCACCGGGGATCACCAAGGCGTCAAAATTAGACGGTTCCAAATCATCGAAGTCTGTATTGATGGCGAATTGATGGCCCGGTTTCTCGCTGTAGGTTTGATGACCCTCAAAATCATGAATCGCCGTCGCGACGCTGTCCCCGGCTGATTTACCGGGACAAACGGTGGCAACCTGATGGCCCGCGCACAAGAGTATCTGCAGCGGCACCATCGCTTCGTAATCTTCCACAAAGTCTCCCACGATCATCAAAATCTTTTTTCCGCCGGTGCCCAAGCTGCCCATGTTGTTCTCCTGCTGCTGCAAAATTTCCAGTTAATCGATGAACGATCCCATCACTTTTCGCTCATCATATCGCACAGTTGATCAGATGATGAAGTGATGCAAGAGAAGTTGGTCACTTCTCTCGCATCACTTGGATCGACTCAGGTCCTCCGAGACGCCAGCAGCAGGCTCCTTGAACGTGTTTGCTCTGGAAACACTGCTTTGGAGCCACTGCTTTGGAACCACTGCTTTGGGTTTCCATCAGGAAGAGTGTGATTGGACGTCAAATTCGGGCGAATCCTTTGTGATCAGCTTTCATTCCCTGCTGGGATCAGGTTGATCAGCAATGCGCCAGTTCGCCGTGAATTGCTGCGTTTAACGGAAATTCGTGTTGCGCGGTCTTTGTTAGAATTGGGGTCAGGACGGTCAGTCTGGTTGTAGGTGGCAATTTGTTTTTTGCCGGCTTACAAAACATTCGCAGCGGGAAGAATCGTCGAGTAGACTGTGTTCCTTGACGATCTTCTCTAGAGGCTCCAATGCACCCACTTTGGAGCTTATGCCACCGAGGGGGGTGTGCTTTACGATTCCAATTGGGACGTCAACTGAGGGGGCAGGCTTCGCTTGACCCATCGGTGTCCAATTCTAGAATCGTTCAGGACTGACGCTCGTTCGGCATTATTTTGGTCATTTAGAGTCACGAAGGCATCGAAAGAATGTCCTCGGATAGCACGGGATGCGGTGAACGGCTTGCTGTGCTTTTGGCGAAAGAAAACAAGGAAACCATTCCTCATGTACCGTTTGTTCGCGACTTCGATAGCGTTATTTACGGCTGCTGGCACCGTCATTGCCGATGACTTGGTTCCGTATGCCGTTATTGAGCATCTTGGTTTGAATCAAGCATGGGCTCGTCCCGTCACTGCTCCTTGGGGGGCGCAATCCATTTCGCATCAGAAATTGGTGGTGATGGAAAGCGACCCGGTGGAGTACGTCGAAATCGTCAAGGTGGTTCCTGGTGACGCGGCCCCAGCGAATGGGGATGCATCAGCGAAACCACCGGTTTCTGACCCGAATGTTCTTGTTCGAATGCGGACCGAACAGTTGCAAGCCAATGGCCAACCAATGGGTCGACAGGAAGCTGAGCGTGTTGCCAATAATGAGATAAGACGTCTCAAGCGACGGGGAATTGAGGCTAAGGTTCGTGTGCGAACGCTACCCCGGGTGAACCTCTTTTCGATCTCGAATGACGGCACCTTGGAGTGTCGAGATGCGGAGACAGGTGAGCCGATTTGGATGGTTCGCGTTGGCGACCAAAATCTGCCATTCATGTCTCTTGGTGCGGATGAAGAGAATTTGATTGTCGTCAATGGCTCTAACTTTTATCACGTGGACTCGGTCAATGGTGAAGTCATCAGCCAAGTACCGACGATCGGCGCACCCTCGTTTGGTGCCACGATCGCTGGAGATTTTGTCATGATTCCGATGATCGGTGGAGGTATCGAATGTTACCCGTTGCGAGATGCAACCATCGATCCATTTTTGGAAAAAGTGAATGGCTCGGCGCTGGCATTACCGGTTCGGGCACCTGATGTCGGCTCGTCGAGAACCGCATGGGGTACCGATAGCGGTTTTGTCTATGTGATGGAAATGCAAGGCGTGCCATCACTTCTGTTCAGGCTGAAAACTGATGGCATTGTCAGCGGTCGGATCGCCTCGGCCAAGGGAAATCGATTTTTCTTCGGATCAGAGGGCGGTCAGGTTTACGGGATTCGGGCAAGCCGGTCCGGCGAGGTCCTGTGGAGTCAGCCTATCGGAGAGCCTTTCTACAACGAACCGATTGTCTTTGGTGATCAGGTCCTGTTGCGATCAGCCTATGGCAACCTCTTTTCTCTACGAGCGGATACCGGGCAGATGAGTTGGTCGCGACCCGTCACCGGTGTTGGTGAACTCATGGGGGTCATTGATGGAAGACTTTACATCACCACGTTGAGTGGGCATTGCCGAGTTTTGGATCTAGAGAGCGGCCAGATGGTCGCATCACCTCAAGACTTGCGTCCCGCCGATTTCATTACCAATACGCTCACCAATCGACTCTACTTAGTTGGTAGTGATGGCGACATCCAGTGCCTGCATGCCAAGGGCGAGGATCTGCCAACTTTCCATCATGAGGTTGTGGTTGCGGAGAAAAGTGATGGTGCTGCAGCGAATTCTGCGAAGCAGAACCCTAACGCTACCAACAATGCTGGGGGCAATGACCCCTTCGGTGCTGGTGGCAATGACCCCTTTGGGGCCGGAATGAATGATGGAAAGGATCCCTTTGGAGCTGGTGGAAATGATCCATTCGGTGGCGGTGGTGGTAACGACCCGTTCGGCGGCGGAGATGGCGGTGGGATGGATGATCCATTTGGGGGCAGCAATCCGTTCGGTAACTGATTCGCTGTTGTTTCCATTAAGCCACTGAATCAGCATGTCACTCTCAGATAGCGGAGATTTCCGCTAACGGGGTGTACCGAATGTCATTGGCCGGTTGATCAAAGCTCGTTCCTAATGAGCAGCCGATGATTGCTTTGAACAAGAGATAGTTCAGGTCGCTTTGTGGAGCTGTCTAGTCCAAGTCGAATCTTTGGCGAACCAACGGCGATTCGTTCTTTTGGGCCTTGGCTACATGGCATCAAGATGCCTGCCAAGAAAGACCAGTGCTGCCATTTCGAAGACCAGTGCTGCCATTTCGAAGACCAGTGCTGCGATTTTTAGGACCAGTGCTGTGCTTAGGAGGGCCAGTGCTGTGCGATTTTGCGTTGCAAGAATTCTGCACTACGCATTAATTGGTCAAAGCCATCAACGCCGTCCTCGATGCTGATCCAATTGTCGTCAAATCCGGCGGACTTCAGGATACTGAAGATTGCATCGTAGTCATTGAGGCCTTTCCCGATTTCACCATGGCTTAACCGTTTTGCGTATCCCTCCGCACCGGTTTCATCGCGTCGTAGATCTTCGATGGTCCCCTCCAGCAGGTAACGATCACTCGCGTGCATCGTAACAACTTTTGTTGCGACACGACGCAGTAGGTCCAAAGGATCTTCGCCGGCGAGGATCGTATTGCTTGGATCGTAATTGACACCAAAATTGGGCGCATCAACGGCATCGCAAAGGTCGCAGAAGACGTCCATCCTCTGCGCGAACTCGGGGTAGTTCCAGAAATCGTCCTTGTAATGATTTTCAATGATCAACGTAATGCCTTTTGTCGCGGCATACTCGGCGCAAGTTTCAATGCACTGGGCGGCAAATTGAATACCATCTTCCCTTGAAACTTCAGGGCGTCGTTGTCCTGAGAGCACTCGACAGAACTGACCACCGAGTTCGTGAGTCATGTCGATCCAGAATTTTTCCTGCTCAATCTGTTCTTGGCGGAACGTTTGATCTGGATGAGTGAAATCGGGGGAGCAGCACATCATCGGAATGGTGAGACCTTTTTCTTCCACTTTCCTTCGGATTGGAGCCCAGTTAATGCGATCTTGCATCTCAAGAAAACCGGCGTACCATTCAAGTCCTTGCACAGGCAGTTCAGCTGCCATCTCGATCCATTCGGCAAGACTCATGGTCCCATCTTTACACAACGCTTGCATGTAAAGTTTTGGGAAAGCGGCTAGTTTTGGCATTGAATGAGCTTCAGAGGTTTGGTTGTTTTTGGAGGAAGCGGGGAAGTCAGCGGGGGAATCGTTACAGGCTTGGTTTGAGCAACGATTTGACAATTTTTCCCTCGTGCATCATTTCAAAGGCATCATGCCAGTTTTCCAGGGACCAAGTACCTCCGACAATAGGTGCCACATCTAATTGCCCGCTGGTGAGCAAGGCGATAACGCGTTCCCAAATGGCCCAGTGGTGGCTAAAGCTGCCTTGCAGGGTGACGTTTTTTTGAACAAGAGGATCGATAGAAAAATCGAGAGGCTTTGGGCCCCATCCGACCTTGGTGATCCATCCCGATGGACGAACCAGTTCTATCGCTAATTTCAGTGTCGGAGATACACCCGCTGCATCAACAATGACATCGGCTCCTAATCCATCTCGTTCAAGGGACCAATCGCGAGCATCTGTAAGCGTGGTGATGCCGTACTGTTTAGCGATCGCAAATCTTGCAGAGTCGGATTCCAAGCCGAGGATTGCCACATCGGCACCGCAAAGTTTGGCGACAGCGGCGCAGAGAATTCCAATGGTCCCCGGGCCAATCACGAGCACTCGGTCTCCTGGTGTGATTCGTGAGTTGCCAACAACCGAATTGTAGGCAACACAGCATGGTTCGGTTAACGCTGCGTGATCGAGTGAAAGCGTATCAGGAACATGGTGAAGGCATCTTGCCGGAACCCTCGCAAACTGTGTCATCGCTCCGTCGACGCCATACCCAAAGCCTTTGCGCGTTGGATCAAGGTTGTATCGACCCTGTCGAGACATTGGGTTATTGAGATCGATCACCGCAGCGGTTTCACTGGCAATGCGATCACCTTCTTTCCAGCCGTCGACATTGCCACCGAGTTCAATGATGGTGCCGGCGAATTCATGTCCCAGAACGACCGGGTAATTCACGGGCCAACTGTGAGACGATGTCCACTGATGCAGGTCGCTACCGCACACACCCACAGCTGCGACTTCCACCAAGACATCGTCTTGACCAATTTCCGGCCGAGCAAATGAACGGATTTCTACACTGCCGGGTTCCGGAGCAAAATTGACGACTGCTGCTGATTCGCTCATTGGCTGATCTCTCCGTAAGCATGAACTTTATCACAAATCATTTTTAATGAACTTTCCAAGTCCCCTGACGCGGTCTTGAAAGCATCCGCATCGATCGTCAGAGGGGCTCCGAGAACGACAAGTGGCGCGCCGAATTCGGGACATCGTACTGCCTGTTCGATGCTAAGGCCGCCAACGGCCTGGACCGGAACCTTGACCGCTTGGACGACTGCGCGAAGATCATCCAGGGGGCTGGGCATTCGATCGCCGCGAGCTGCGATGCCGCGACGCTCGTCATAGCCGATATGATGAACCACAAAATCACACCCCAGATCCTCAAGCCGCCGCGCCCCATCGACCATCGTGCTGTATCCCAGGTTATCACCCATCACGCCGACACCGCAGTCTCGGCCAGCTTTGACCACACATTTGATGGTCTCCTCATGAGCCTGTGCCATGACGACAACATGCGTGGCACCGGCCCCCGCCATCATCTCGGCTTCGAGGTATCCACCATCCATCGTCTTTAAATCAGCGACGATCGGTATCTCTGGGAAACGCTCTCGCAAGGCTCGGACACCATGCAGGCCTTCGGCAAGAATCAGTGGTGTACCCGCCTCTAGCCAATCCACCCCCGCACGAATCGCCATTTCGGCCGTTTCAATCGCTTCGTTGATGGTGGTTAAGTCAAGTGAAATTTGAACAAGCGGTTTCATGATTTTGAGTACTTGATCGCGAAAAGCCAAAAAGAATTTGATCAGGCTTGATTCCGAGAACTTGCCCGAAGGTTGCCTGTTTCCATTGATACGTCATGATGGAAACGACTTGATGTGTCGATCATGGTCACCGGCACGATGCAAAGTGTAACGAACCGTTTTGTATCGTGTGAACTGTAGTTGCTTCAAAACGTCATTGCTGAGCCAGTTGTTTCGTCTCGACTGCAGTTTTGCCAAATTTCTCTGGTTCGCTTGGTCGGAAGAGCATTTTATTTTTCTTAAAATGCGTTTCGCCACATCGTTCGTCGGTTGCTGCAGGTGATGGTCAAGCCGGGTCCTGTTTTCAGCGACCTGGATTACTGCTCTTGATGGTTTGTCGGGGGCGATGAATTGAAAATGAATGCCAAGCCGAAAAAGAGATACCTTTGCCACCACAGCAGTGTACCCCAGAGGTGATCCTGACCGCATTTTCAAGCTGAACAGGAACAGAGAATGTTTCTTTTTTCCGATGATTGAGACGATCTTCCATCGGCAAATGACCATGAGAGTGTGGTCAATCACCGCCGTCATCAAATCAATCAACCACTGGTTGATTTGACGGAAGAGATGCCTTCTTTTTCGCGTCTTCGATCAGCTTCAGTTGACGCAGAAGCGGTGGCGAGTATGGCATCTGTTTTAGCGCGAGTTTTTGCATTCGCATGGCATTGTCAAAATCACCGGTGGCGAAATAGCACCTGGCGCACGTGTCCATCTTTGCGCCATCATTTGAGATATTGAGGGATTCAAGGCTGTAGTTGAGTGCTTTTTCTTGGTTGCCCCTCGTATTGGCGACAAGCCACGCATACTGGTTCAATTGGTAGCCAAGTTCTTGCGTGATCGGTTGCCCAAAACGCTTGGCGTCATCTCGGACATCCTGAATGGATTGTTCAACTTGACGAACGGTCACATCAAGTGTGCGATCGACAAGGCTGCGCCAGGTTTCATCACCATCGAGTCGATGCATGGAGATAAGAATGTCGACATTAACCGGGTATCGTTGGAAAGCCTGAGCGAGCAGGGGTCGAGCTTGATCAACATCACCTTCATTAATCAGTGCGAGGCCTGAGTGATATTGTGCACTGCTGACCATATAGGAGTAGTTAAAAGAGGTAAGTCGAATGAGTTGCTGCTTCAGTTTGTCATCTTTCTCAATTCGATCCACCAGAGGTTGAAGCAGGTTCGCCACATCGCGATGCCGCTCCAGATCTCCCAGCAGGACTGCCAAGTCAGCTCTGGCAATCGCTGCGGGATTGGATGCGATATCCAGGGAGTCAATGATCAGCCGAAGTTCTCCTTCGGCCCAATCAAAGCGGCCTCTTTCGGCTAATTGGTTGGCAATTTCTCGATGAGCCCGAGCGGATTCTTCGACCGCCCGCGGTTGCATTTGACTCTCGCCTGCAACTTGATTGGGCAGTGGATTCATTTGCAGCGCGAGTTTCGCCAGTTCTTGGCCGGTTTCGGTGGCACCCGCGATCTGGTGCGCTTCGGCGGCACCATAGAGAAGCATCGGATGCTCGCTAAACATTCTCCGATGCTGGCGTTGTAGCTCCAAAACAAATTGATGCAATTGCTGATCGATCGCCCAAGAGCAAGCATCGATCAGACCTCGGGTTGTTGGGGGGATTAGATCACTGTGCAGTGAGGCAAGCGAAATTGCTTCATCGGTTAGACCATGCTTCGATGCGCGAGTCGCACAAACTCGAACAAGCTCCAGCATGGACGGTTCAGTGGAGGTATGGACTAATTCCTTTTGTATTTTTTCTCGCTGAACCTTTATCAAGTCACGCCACTTCTGCGCGCCGTAGGTGTTGGTGGTCAGGTCTGTGCCGTAGGCCAGCAACCAATCCGAAGCTAGGCGATCGGTTGTGATGAGTGCCTGAAGGATTTTTTCACCGGTCCGCAAACGCATCCCGACGACCTCAGAAGGGGTTTGCTTCATAATCGCCATTGCAGCGTGTCGACTAAGGCGTAGCGAACGCTCGTAATTCGCGATGCGCACCAAGGCGGGCGCTCCCGCACGATTTGCGACTTCAGCAAGTTGGTCGATTCGTCTTTGGCGTTCCTTCTCCCCGAGGCCTCCGTATTCCTGAAGTTTTTCTCTTACCTCAGGAGGATCCGATTCTTTTGACCAGCTAACACTTAGGCTGGTAATAAGGTAGCGCGCCGTCAGAGCAATTTCGTTATCAGGATGAAATTGGGCATCTTGAAGTTGGTCAAAGGCTTCGAGACCAATTCGCTGCAATGTCTCCTTGGCTCGCATCCGCGTGGCGTAACTCTCTGCGCCAAGTTGCTCGATCAATTCCCTCACCGCGGGTCCGGTCGGTGGAGGAACGTCAGCGGCTTTCATGCTTGATCGTTCAGAAGTCACGAGCATCATCACGCTAAACGCGAGGCAGTTCAGGACTTGTGGTCTTGCGATGCGATGCAAGCGAAGCCTTCGATTCTTGCCTAAGCATGCCATCGTGAATCGTCCTCGTAATTGGTCATTTGTAGATGTCTGGAATTTTAACCCATTCTGCCCGAGTCTGTTGTGGGGTGAGCAGCGTTATTTCATTTGGTTACCGTCGGCAAAGGATGGACGTTGGCGATCTGCGTTGCTGGTGTGTTCATTGTATGCATAAGTTTTTCACTAGCTAACTATAATTCTTTGACATTCCCTGGACCGCTTCCGCCACCGATTCGCGAAAAGATGCCGGCTCGATCACTTCGGCATCGGCCGCGAGTGAGAGGACCTTGGGAAGCAGTTCTCTGGGGTGTGACGCTGGCACGAAGAGGATTTCGGATCCATCGGCATCTGTTTCGATCTTTTGCTCCGGGTGCCATGGATCTTCTCGAACCCAAGCCGATGCCCGGCCGCCAAGACGAATTTTGACAATCGTTGGTTCATCACCAGAAAAGATACCAATGCTGCGACCAAGGTGACTTTCGAGATCGACAGCGGGGTCAGGTTTGAAGTACTCGTCCAACGCCCGAGCATGTCGAAAGCGATCAAGTTTCCAGTGCCTCAGTCGTTCTGCCGGATCATCGACTTCCTCCGCTGCTGCGACAACATAGATACTACTTTGGTACACCGCTAATCCGTAAGGTTCAATTCTTCGAACCGTCGCGGGCTTTGCGACGGGTTCGTATTCGATTTCAACGATACGGTGCTCCAGAACGGCACGATTGATCGTTTTGAGAATTCCCGCCTGATCTTCATAGCTTTTTCTGGGGCTACCAAAAACATGAAGCGATTTTCGATAGCGGGCGTAATGATCAAAAACACCGTTGGGCACAGCTTCTTGAAGTTTGTTCCAGAACGTTTCGATGCCTTGCCAGTATTGCGTTCCTAAAAGAGGGAAAAGCAGTTCGCGTCCAATCGATAAAGCAATCAGTTCAGTCGCTGAGATCCCCACCTCGTGAACGCCGTTGCAGTTTTGACCAAGCTTGTAAACCTTGCCCCGTTCCAGTGTATCGGTCTGGATGTCAAAGCCAGCCGCCTGCAATGCTTCGACATCTCGTCTTACCGTTCGCTCGTGGAGCGTCGAGAGGCCGAGATCGGCAACAAGGTCGCCCCGTAATTCCTCGAGTGTTCGACCAAATCGGGAGAATTCAAGAAGTTGAAGCAGTTTATGTTGGCGGATGAGTTGTTCATTTCGAGCCATCGGGTGACCCTCCTTGAAGGCATCTGGTTGCGTCCGTTCCTGGGCAATTGACTCAAGCTTGTTCATGGGAGTCAGGCTGCACCGACGATTCTAACCTTTCGATTCGTTCATTGGCGAGCCACAAGCCTGTCGCGAATGCAAAATCTTTGCTAAGCGTGACCGCTGACGAGGTGGACCGGGGGCACTTGGTCCAAGTGACCAGTTTTTCCGAGTGACTGGTTTGTCCAAGCGACTGGTTTGTCCAAGCGAGTGGTTTGTCCAAGCGACCAGTTTTTCCAAGTGACTGTTTTGTCCAAGCGACCGGGCCGACTTTTTTTGATCTTTCGCTGATCGATACGCTCACATCGGAAACGAGGGATCCGCGGTGGTCGGATCAGCTTAGAGATTTCTCAACGTGTCATCTTGAAAGCGTCGATGAGATCACTCGAGCGGTTGATGTGGGAGCGAATCGGATACCCATCCCGCCTGAAGCCGTCTCTCAGTCGCCGCCGCCCTGTGGCTTCACGGCGCGTGACATGATTCAGACGTAACGCAGGTTGTTTTCAAGGAGCGAAGGTGGTTAATCGGCGAAAGTGTCTGGCTAGCTGAGCCACTTCATTTGGAAGTGCAAGCGGCATTTCGCTTCATGGAGTGGTGATCTTATGGATCACACTGAACTGATCACGGTAAAGTGAAGCCAAAATTAGGCGACGACCACTCGGGTTTTCGCAAGTCGGTCGTGTAGTGTTTGGTTACCTTCGATAAACAGGAAGATGATGTCCGCAATCGCCACGAAACCACCCACTACTGGGACCCCAGTGATCAGTGAGAACACCAGGGTGCGAAGTAAATAACCTTGTAGGAATCCGACGGTTGCTCCTGTTTCTTGATCAACCATTCTCGTTCCCGCTATTTTCTTGCCGATCGTTTGTCCTGATTTTGCAATCAGGACACAGTTAACCACCGTGGGCAATATTATCCCGATGCCAAGGATTGCAAGCCCTGCCAGAGAAGCTCCTACTGTCGGTTCACCACCGTCTTGGGCTGGCATGAACATAAGAACGAATACAACAAGACAAGGGACGAGAATCCCCAAATAGAAAAAGACATCGACGATGCTGCCAAGGATGCGACTTCCCACCCCAGCTAGTGTCTGGTTTCGTGCCGAAGGAATGGCTCCCGCCGCGGCTCCCGGCGATGCGTTTGGATGTCGGTACGGGTTTGCGGCGGATTGAACAGGTCCTAGATTACTCTGGGGTAAATCATCGAAAATACCTGGGTCCAAGCTGTTGGCAGCCGCCTTGGGCTTGTTGCCAGTGACCGGGCTTGAAGGTGTTTGGGGACGTGATCCCAGTGGTGTCGACGCGGAGGTTGGGCTCGCCGCCGGTGCTCGCAATTGTTTTCCACATGGGCACTTGACGACTTTACCGGCTGCCGAATCCGGAACCGATAAAACTTTTGCGCAGGCGGGGCATTTGATTTTCATGGCGGACGGCTCGAGCAAAAGAGTGAAGGGAGGTACTGGCTTTTCTGCTGCCAGACGCCAATGTGAGAAGGTTGGTTTGGAGGTGAAGTATAACCAAAATAGAGGGTGAGAATATCCTAGCTGTCAGATCGCTGTCATCTTGGGTTAGTCAGCAGAAAAGATTGGATTCTTTGCTGCTATCAGGGGAATTCTTTGAGGTTGACCTGCCGATAGATTGCTCGCATGCCAATCGCTTCCTCGATTTTCTCAATATTTGCTTTTGGCAATGCCGTGAGTTCTTCTAGCTCGTGCGTGGATCGATATTCAAGTTTTTCATCTCCCCGGGTCAAAGTGAGTGTTGTTTCGAGAGGAATTTCTTTCCGCTCTGCAAGGTGCTGGTTCAACGTCATACGACCAAAAGGTGGTGGTCCCAGACGGCGAACGAGGTTCAGGCGAGCTGCTAAGTCCACAAACTTGGCAAACTCAGCAGCGACTGCAGGTTTCTCGGGTTGTTGACCGGTGAGTTGGTAATCAAGGTTTGCGAATCGCAAACGATACCCTTGAACTTTCGTGCTCGTTTCAACTTTTGCGTTGATGCCCAGTTGCGTCCTTTGCTCTTCTGTTTTAGCAGCGGCTCGAGCTTGCGCACAAATCTTAATCAGGTCATCAACCGAGACCGATGCTTGGACTTGAGTCTCTCGATCCATGAGCGTCACAAGTTTTTGCGAAAGATCAAAGATGGTGACGTAGCGAGATTCGATTTGTGGAAAGTCATAAATCAAACCTTCTTGGAAAAGGATCAGGTGCTCGGCTGACGGTTTCAGGGTGGGTCCGGCATAGACCTTGGTGGTCACACGAAACGTCGCTCCGTACAAATTCACTTGGATTGCGCCGGTCATCAAAATTGCGATGAGTAGAAGAGAGCCACCACTACGACCACCGGTGTTTTGCCGGAAACTGGGTAGTGAGCGTGTCATCGCTTTCGAAATACGGAGCGGCTGATCAGTCATGCTTTTAATCGGTAAAACGAGGCAGTTTCTTGGTGGGATTGGAAAGCCATTGCAGTGATTGTCGTCAACAACTCCGAGCGTTTTGTTTTTCTGCTTGGTATCGCTCTGCGAGGAGGTGACTTTGCGTGAAGGAATCTGTAGCGATTTTGGTTGGTTCGTCATCGGGCGTTAGCTAACACCGACCCCGATTGCTGGGGGGAAAGTCATTTAGCGGGTGAGTTCGAAGTGAAATGCATCAGCCCGATCAAAGCAGATTGAGTCAGTGGTTGAGCCGTCAGCGAAACCGGGATGTGAGTTTTCTACTCAATTGCTTACCCGTCATTGAAAGCACAGGGTTATCAATGACGGTTGGATCGAGGTTTCTAAATTGCAGCGATCTGGACGTCACGAGGTAGTAAAGCGTAGAAAAGCGAAGAGGAGGCCGTCCAGATCAATGGTTTCGGTCGATTTCTTCCATTGCCGGGTGCCTGATGCGTCGAACACTTTTTCTGATTCCACACGAAGCGTTTGGATTGCCGGTTTTCGGAATCGGTTGGGTTTTGATAGCGTTGGCATGTCTGGTTGTGTTCCGCTGCTACGTCGGTGTCCGCCGCGGTAACTCACTTGCTTCAATTGTTGGTTCTGAGGGGTTACTTTGGGGGATTTTTGCCGCGGTGGTGGTATTGATGCTACCTCGCGTTGAGCTGACCAATCTTGATGGACAGCCTGTTGGCATGGCGATTCGTGGCTATGGGATGATGCTGTTAGCTGCGATCACCTCGGCGGTTGCACTTGCGGCCCATCGAGCAAAACGAAAAGGAATTGATCCCGAAATCATCCTTTCGATGGCCCCATGGGCTTTTTTTGGCGGAATCTTGGGTGCTCGAGTCTTCTTTGTCATTCAATACCGCGACCAGTTCATTGGATCGACGCTGGGTGAAACGCTGGGAAACATGTTGCGTTTCACCGAGGGAGGTTTGGTGGTTTACGGTTCGTTCATCGGTGGCTTTTTAGCGGTCGCATTTTTTGTGTTTCGGCATCGATTGAGTCTTCTGCAACTCGGCGACGTGATTGTGCCTTGCCTGTTTCTGGGACTGTTTCTTGGCCGAATCGGATGTTTATTCAATGGCTGCTGTTACGGTGGTCGCTGTGAAGACGCAAGCTATGCCCTGCGTTTCCCACCTCGCAGCCCGGTCTACGAGCGGCAGCTCAGGAGCGGCGAACTATTGGGTTTTCGATTCGACCAAACGACGATGAAAATCCAATCGGTTGAGGGTGGGACACTCGCGGATCTGGCAGGTATCAAGGTCGATTCAAAACTAGATGCCCTAGCGGAGGATCCCACTTTTCTGGAGATGGCTCCACGCAATATTCCAAGCGAGGAGGCGAGGCTTGGAATCTTTGCAACGATCGATGGAAAACGTTATCAATGGGGCCCTGATGTTCTGCCCAAAACGGCATTGCCCGTTTATCCGGCTCAATTGATTAGCAGTTTCTCTGGATTGTTGATGTGTCTTGTGTTGTGCGGGCTGTCAAGGTTTTCGATGCGAGATGGAATGTTAATGATGGCCGGTTTTTCAGCCTACGCAATCATGCGTTTCGTGTTGGAATTAGTTCGCGTGGATGAATTGGGGCAATTCGGCACCAAATTATCGATTTCCCAGATCGTCAGTCTAATAGTCCTGGCAAGCTCAGTTGTTGGTGCCCTTTGGATCAGGGTGACTCATCGACCAGTCGCCGAGAGTGTAAAATCTGCCGGGGAGTGATGACTCAAAGCCATCGAATTCTTAGCTCGCTCGATACCATTGGAGGATCGAATGATTGCTCGAAGGTTTCATTCATGAAAAAGCGGGACTTGCAGCCAGAGTTAATGGATGATCCTGATTTGCCTGAGCAGGATCATCGTTGGGCGTTGAAAGGCCTGGCCCGTCTGAATCGATTCAGTGGGGTCGAGGGTTTAATGTTTCGAGCGATCCGTCGAATCGCGAGGTCACGAGCAGATGGAAAGCTATCGTTGCTTGACGTCGCAAGTGGCTCGGGAGACGTGCCCATCGGCTGGGTGCGTCGTGCAGAGAAGGAAGGTTGGCGGCTGGATGTCACGCTGGTGGATAATCGCCAAGTAGCGTGTGACGAGCAGCAGAGGATTGCAGGAAAAGTGGGAGTTTCGGTGAAGTCGCTGCAATGTGACTGCCTGAGGGAAACCTTGCCATCTGGTTTCAACGTTGTCACATCATCGCTTTTTTTTCACCACCTGAATGACAGCGAAGTGTTTCAGTTATTGCAGGCAATGCAATTGGCAAGTTCCGGCAGTATGGTGCTTTGCGACTTGGAGAGATCAAAAATTAATTTTGCGTTGGTTGCATTGGCATCAAGATGCCTGACGCGTTCGCCGGTGGTTCACTATGACGCGTTAGCGAGCGTGCGGGCTGCTTTCACAATCGATGAATTTGGTTCCATCGCAAGATCAGCCTTGGCAAGGCCGGTGCGAATTCAACGTGCAGTCCCTTGTCGGTTTCTGGTAACCGTCGATGAAGTGGCAGCTGAGGAGCGAATTCCTGCGTTTGTTTGATAAACGATTAGGTTTTGGGCATCGGTACGCACAGTGACTCGCAGTGAGTCCTCGTATCGTTCAATCGACCTGTCTGACTGATCGAATCTCTCCCAAAGTGTGATTTTTCAATCAACCCCAGTGCATGGTTAAATCGACTTTCGGGACAATCTTTTGAAACGCTATTCAAGGATTGGAGGTTGACTCAGGGGATGATTGACGGGTTAGGTGTTCGAGTTTGCCGTCAGGGACTTTCACGCGACTGATTCTTTCGAGTGAACCTGTTGAATTGATCGGTTGAAGGTGCAGCATGAACACTCGTCGTGGTTGGCAACGTAGGTAAGTCGTTTTATATCATCGGAGTGAGGATCCTATTTCAATGCAACGCCCAATATTGGTGATCGGAGGTGGAGTTTCGGGATGCAGTTGTGCTTTGCGTTTACGACAGCATGGCTTTCCGGTGCACTTGGCCGAAAAAGCGGTTTTCCCGCGTTCCAAGGTATGTGGTTGTTGCATCGGGGGAGCCGGGGTAAGCGTGTTAGAGCAGCTTGATTTAAGTGATTGGTCACTGGAGCACGGTGTGCCCATGGAGCGATGGTTTGGTTCGCTTGGTGGCCAGTGTGTCGAGGTCCCTCTGCAGGCAGGGCTAGCGATTTCCAGAGAGAAACTAGACACCGAAATGCTGGAGCGAACTCGATGTTCGGGCGCGATTGTTATGTCACCGGTCACTGCATCCATTGATGCGATTGATCGCCACGAGGTAAACGTCCGTTTAGTGAGTCCCGATTCTGGAGAGACCTTTGAGCGTTACGGTTTGGTGGTCATCGCGTCGGGGCTTAACGCATCCGGTTCAAGCCGGTTATTGCCTTGGGAGGTTCAGCCTCATGGTCCTTTTGGAATATCGTTTACCGCACAGGCCACGCGGCTTTCCACCGGTGTGATTGGTATGGCTTGTGACGCGGATGGCTATGTGGGTCTTGTTCGCCTGGAACATGGGCGGGTGGACGTTGCCTCGGCATTACTTTCTGGTTCGAAGGCCAAGGGGCTTGGTGATTCGGTCGCCCGTGTTCGAGCGATCCTTCAACGAAGTGTTTTACCGTTCAACGAGATCACCGACCTTTCTGATGCAATGGTCACACCGCCATTGCGACGTTCCCGAGTTGCGGGTGTGGGCAGGTTACTGGCCATTGGGGATGCCTCGGGCTACGTTGAACCATTCACTGGAGAGGGAATGACCTGGGGGATGATGAGCGGTGTGGAGGCCGCCGATTTGATCGCGCTTCGACAAGATGATCTCGACGAAATTGGCGATCTCTGGCGTGGGCAGCAGAAAGCATTGCTTGCGTCTCGACGCAGGGTTTGCCGTATCATGACCAGCTTGCTTCAATCCTCGATTGCACGAAAGTTTGGCGGTGCTGCTCTCTCAAAATTCCCCTCCCTGGCGTCACCGGTGGTGGCCCACCTGAATCGAGCATGGAAACCCTCGTACGGGGGCAAGTGATTCCGGAAATCTCAGGAGAATGCTGGGTAGCTGGTTGCGAAGGACTAGGTTGGCGATGTTTTGGTCTGCCTTTGGTGCCCCGCCTGATCGAACCTATCGATTGTTGATGGGACCGAAATTCGAGGGGGAGTCGTTGACCCTTGATTTTTGCATTTCACCAATATCAGATTCATTGACGCTGACCGTTTTCCTGCCAACGAAAAAATTATTCGTGTCTGTTCTGGGCGATTTTTTTCAGTTGGCACCCTAGATGGTGATTCGTGAGTGATCGCCCGGGTCGCCGGAATTAGCAGATCCATCGGTGCCTGTCTGATCAACTCTGATCTATGCCGGATTCCGTCCGGTTTGGTAAACGGGACGTATGAGCGAGAAAAAGGAAATCACATCGAAGTCAGATGTCAGCTTTCCGGGGCTGGATGCTCTGAGAGGGTACGCCGCCTTGGGGGTGGTTTTGCTGCACTGCTGTGTTCCCTACATGAATCCAAAGGTTCCCGGTCTCGCATGGTCCGTAGAGGATTCGCCCCATTGGGCGGCTTCACTGATTTTCTGGTCGATTGAACTCTTCATCATGCCGGTATTTCTACTGCTGGCGGGATACTTTGCTTGGGGGTCGTTGGTTCGATCTGGATCGAAAAGACTGGTTACCTCACGTGCAAGGCGATTGTTGGTTCCGTTGGGTTTTGGCATGGTTGTCATCTTGCCGATCGACCTCTACGTGTGGCTGGCGGGGTGGGTCGCTGACGGCAAGATCCCGCTTCGCAAGTTAAAAAGTCTGAAATTCGCCGACGGGATCGATCAGGACCTCTGGGGCCTGAGTCACCTTTGGTTTCTGCAGTACGTTTTTCTGTACGTGCTGATATTGGCCGGAGCATATTTCCTTTACCGGCGAATCGAGATTCTTGCTCGCTATCGCCTTTCGGCCACCCTCTGCGTCGTCATGCTATCCGCAATGGGTTGCCTGACCTTATTCATTCATCCCGAGGTAGTGTGGGGCTTTCAGCACCGTTTTTATCCAGTGCTGAGTAAATGGCTGTACAGTGGACTGTTCTTCGCCGGTGGAGCGTTGGTGGCTTTTTATGATCCGAGATTAACTTGGATTGCCGCAAAGGTTTATCGATCCTCTGGACTTGCTTTGGCGTTTTCTATTTCTGCTTTGTTGTTAGGGCAATGGCATCTTCGTGGCGGTGATCATCAATTCGCAACCATGATGCTAGCGGTAACGACCTGCGCAGCGGCCGCCTTGATTACGGTTAGTTTCGTTGGATTGGCTGCGAAAGTTCGGGGTCGACTGCGGTGGCAGCTCCAATACCTCGCTGCAGCGTCATTTTGGATTTATCTGATTCATCATCCAATTCTCGGTTTGTTACAGGTCGACCTAAAATGGTTGCTTCCCAACACGTCCTCTCTGCTGAAGATTGGTCTCGTTTTTGCCGCCAGTCTTTCACTTTCTCTGGTCAGCTATGAAGCGTTTATACGCAGGACCCTATTGGGACGCATTCTGGGTTTTCAATGGCAAGAGAATCGATCGTTGGTTAATTTACAGACGATGCAACCCAATGAAGCTGAAGAGCCACAGATCTTTGCTTTACCAAGTTCGTTAACGCCAGAATCACAAAAGAATCACAACGGTGCGGCTCATCCATCCCAAAATGACTGCTCGAAAGCGAAAGGTCCTGTTCGTCGGGTCGCCTAATTGAATCAATGAGTTTCACGAGGTGGGGTTGATTGAAATGTCTGTTCGAGCCGACTCATTTATCGTTAGCAATCATCAACAATCGTTGCAGTGCCTTTCAGCATTCGTGTATCGTTCGGTTGGTTGCCCGTCTATGATTAATCGCCGATACCGGATGGTCGGTTTTCGAACCCTCTTTGACTCGCTAGAGTTAGCGTGCCTGAGCCGAATTCAGAAATTATTTTCAGATAGATTTTCGTCGATTAATTTTTTATCAACTAGCAACGTCTTTGATCATGGGAGTGAAGATGTCAAAGGGACTCTACACTCAAGGTATGTGTGTGTTGATGCGGGAATCGGTGTCTTTGGAGCTGATCCAAGAGCAACTGAAGCAATTTGAATATGTGGGTTCACATGAGTCGATGGAGGATGATGATTCTCCCTGCACGCTGGTGTACCGTTTTCGGGAGGATGTGCGTGGTCATCTTCTCGTGACCCCAGTCGGTGTTCCTTGGCCAGACGACATGGGTGATCCTGACGAGAACCCGGAACGATTTTTGTCGTGGTCTCTCGGGCAGTATGGTCCCCTTGCCTATTCCGGTTGTCTCGACCGTGCAATGGATCAATCGTGGGGATGGGAAGATCCCAGTGAGGAGGTGCCGCGTCATCAGGCACAGGTAAGATTCCTCATCAGTTATGTTTTGGGTCTGGAGGAATCCTCGGAAGATGACGAGGAGGTTCCACTCATTCCGGATGGGTACGATGCGATCGCCGAGTTGCATTTTCTCACCAAGGCAGTCTCAGCTGTTCTGGAGTTACCCGAGGCGATTTGTTATTTCAACCCGGGTGGTGAAGTGCTTCGTGATGAAGACAGCCTACGCCAGGGTTTAAATCAGGCATGGGCCAAGGAACTGCCACCACTTGATGCATGGACAAATATCCGGCTATTTCGAGTGGCTGATGATGATTGGTCAGTGATGGACACGGTCGGCAACGAACAGTTTGACCGGAACGATTTTGAAGTGGTTTATCCCGTTGATCGATTTCCGGTAGAAGAGATCGAACGTTTTCTGCGGGCGTGTTCTCTGCACCAACTTAAGAATGACGTACCGATCAGCGAGGGCGATACCGCCGAGGGAATCGGTGGTGTGGACTGGGTCGCTTCGGAAAGGTCCGAGTCATTATCCGATCCACCAAGGCGAACCATTCGCTGGTATCCAAAAATTGGAAAGCTGCCACCGGAATCCGTCATGTCTGTGGGCGACAAAGAGGTGGACGACGAATTCGATGACTGGGATGAACTGGAGCCGGATCTTCCCGATTCAATTGACGATGACGAAATGGAATAACAAAGACTGCACACGAAGCGAGCTTCGACGTTTCGTGGTTCATTTTTATCTTGTGCTCTGAAACACGAGACTCACTAACGGAATCAACGTGTTCGGACGATCAGGTATTCAACGTCGCGGATTATTCCACCTGTATTGGACTGCTGAAGTTACTTGGTTTTAATGCAAGAACTGAGCATTGCAGGTTGCTCAGGATTTGTTCTGCTGAATTACCGGTGACGATGCCCGCAATCCCGGACCTGGCCACGGTGCCCATGACAACCAGATCGACATTTTTTGCTTGAGTGAATTGAGTGATTGCCTCCTCTGGATCGCCCTTGATAACATTCGAGGATACAGGAGCTTCAGTGTTGGAAGCAATGAATGAATGGAACTTCTCTTGAACTGCTTTTTCAGTATTCCGTTCAATCTCCTCGAATTGTTCTTGGCCGAGTCGTCCCTTAAGCATCTGCTCATTCCAGATGGACCAAGTGTGGATGGCAGAAAGCTGTCCGTCGTGGTAGCTGCTGATTGCATCAGAAAGCTTCAGTACACGTTGATTCAGCTCTGCGTCCATTGCATCATCGGACGATGTATCCAGGCACGCGAGGACGTGTTTGAATTTGGGCGTTGTGCTTTTGGAAACCAACCAGACAGAGCAGGGGCATTGTCGAAGGAGTCGTGAGCCGGTGTTTCCAAAGAATGAACCACTCCGGCTGTCAGCACCTCGCGCAACACGCATCACGAGATCGTGCTGGTTTCGGATCACCTCGCGAATGATTTCAACGGAGGACTTACCCTCAAGGACTTTCGTCTCGACGGAGATCCCTTGGTCACGCAATGGGGCTGCAAGGCTTTCCAGAGCTTCGGCTTTTTCCTGAACGAGAAGATCGTGTAGATGTTGATGGTCGGTCATCGTCAGTCGTACCGTCCATGGGAACTCTGATGCGGTATCGACAATCTTTAGCTTCCCTCCGCTATTTCGCGCAATCTCCGCTGCCTTGTCGACGATCGGATGCTCAGGAAGTCGTGTGTCGGTTGCAACCAGGATATGCTTGAATTCATTCATTGAAAATCAGATGGTGAGAGATGCGTGGTGTTCGAATACAAAAGGTGATCACTTTGGTGGTCCTCCAAAAGTATCAAATCAAGCCGTGGGTTTACTTCAATCTTAAGGTTTACCTCAGCGAAGCTCGCGAAATCCACCCGTTACATGGACCGAATTGGTGAATCACGCTGAGACACTTGGTGGAGCGTTAAGTCTCGTTGAATGAGGCGGTGTTGACTCCATGTCCTCAACAAAGCTGGCTTACCGAAGTCTCACGCGGCAGAGGTGTGCATCGGCTGTAATGTACAGTGTTTTTTCGTCCGGACTCAATGTGCAGTTGCTGGTTCGTCCACCGGTGATGAATCTGCCGAGCAATTCACCTTGGGGGCTAATGATGTAGATTCCACCTGGTCCACTACCAAAGATGATTCCACTGGAATGAACCGTCAGCCCATCGGGTAGACCGGGGAACTCACCCATGAATGACTTGGCATCATACAGTTTTTTTCCCATTGCCAAACTTTTGTCATTGTTGATTTCAAACGACATCCAAATCGGATTGCTGGGGTCGCTTTGCGCAACATAAAGCGTTTGCTGGTCAGGTGACAATCCAATTCCATTTGGGCGGTCGAGTTGGGTACTTAGTAGCGTTAACGATCCGTCAGGATCAATCCGATAGATGCCGCAAAAATCAAGTTCGCGGCGATTGTCCAATTCGCGATCTGGTAAACCGTACGGCGGGTCGGTGAAATAAATCACACCATCTCTATCAAATGTCAGATCATTCGGACTATTGAGTCGCTTTCCCTGGTAGTGATCAACCAACGTTCGTTTTCCACCCTGCCTGGTCAATACCGAAACCCGTCGATCACCATGTTCACACAGCGTTAGCCGACCGTCTGGGGCAACTGCAAGCCCGTTGGATCCGGGCTCGAGACCATAATACGCAACCCCGGTGTACCCACTCGGGCTCATGAAAGTTTCGATACCGACCGAGGGTGACCACTTGAAAATGGTGTTGCGAGGAATGTCCGAGAAAAGAAGGTGCCCGTCACTTACGTCTCCGATCCAGACAGGACCCTCCGACCAGGTAAACCCCTTCGCAAGGATTTCAATTTTTGTATCTGGGGTAATGAATTGATCCAGACCGGTGCTATGCGATTCGATTCGTCCTAGTGTGCCTAAATCATTACCCAAAGAGGTTATTGGCTGGAACATCGTTGTGCAGGTTGCCATAACGAACAACCAATAAGCCAAACATCGCATGTTTCACTCCGAAGGGTTTTGAGAGTCGAGGTTTTGAAGGTAAACACCCCGTTTCAGAATTATTGCAACGGAATAAGGTTAGTCCCGCGTGCAATGATTAACGCTGCCAAGTTTTCATGGGTCATATCTGACGCCGCTGGACTGTGGTTGTATCCGCGCTTCCTACACTTTTCAACTTGCGTCTCAATACGAACACGTTCTTCTCGCTGTGAATGACTGTCTGGAAAAGAATCCCCTCGTTGCGTGAGGCCGGCCTCACGTGATCCCAAACCGCCAAAACAGCACCCAATCAAATCAGCATCATGTTGCCAGAAACCGAGTGTTTTAAAACGGATGTTGTCTGATCATCACCATTTTGTGGTGGCTGGTTTGCAATCAAGCGGAAGGGCTGGTGACATTCAACGCTGCAAAGCGACGTTGCGTGGTCGGTTCACCAATTAATTTTCAATGGGAATGGATCCGATGGTCATGGAAAATGTTGTCCACATTTTGGGGTACTCGGAAACCGCTTCCGATTAGCGACCGTCTCGGGGATCGGGATGACTGCGAAGGCAAGTTTTAGCTGGGCGGGAATCTCCACCGTCGGGCCTCGGATTTATCCGTCGCAATCTGGCTTGGGGAGACGCGCTAGAGGCGTTAAACACAAGATTTTGAAGCAGGCGAATTACCTCAATTGTCCTCAAGTTGGATGATGGAATTGATTGAGGGTTTGGTTTACAGGTCATACGCCATCATGGAGGCAACCAATGCAGTCCATCCCGTTTGATGACTTGCTCCTAGTCCGCGTCCTGAGTCGGCATGAAAGTATTCATAGAACAGCACAAGTTCATTCCAATCAGGTTGGTCATGGAAGAAAGGATCATCACCGTGTGAGGGCCGTTTTCCTTCACCGTTTTTTTCAAACAGCGAGATCAACCGGCGTTCGAGTTCCTCAGCCACCAGCATCAAGGTCATTTGATTGCCGCTGCCAGTTGGGCATTCAATCTTGAAGTCATCACCGTAAAACCCATGATAGCGTTTTAAGGATTGAATTAACAGGAAGTTCATCGGGAACCAGATTGGTCCCCTCCAATTACTGTTGCCTCCGAACATCCCGCTATCGCTCTCTCCTGGTACGTAATCGACCTGGTGTTTTTGGCCACCGAACTTAAAAATAAAAGGGTTTTCGTGATGGGCTGCAGATAAACTTCGGATGCCGAACGGCGATAGAAATTCATCTTCATCAAGCATGACCTCCAGCAGTCGTCGAAACCGATCTTCGGAGGGGATGGCAAGTAGTTTTCTGGAAGCGCTCTGGGGATCAGGTGTGTCCTGTTCCAGATAAGTCATGTGATCGCTAAGGTTGCCCCGATGCTTGAGAAACCAGTCGGTTCGTCGGCGAAAACCAGGCAGGCGATCAATGATGGCATCATCCAGGATGACCCCAGTGGTCAGCGGAAGCAGGCCGACAAGTGAACGAACTCTAAGTGGAATGGATTCGCCATCGACGTAAAGATGATCGTAGTAGAATCCGTCCGCCTCGTCCCAGAGTCCGGAGCCATCCATCGAATTCATTGCTTCGGCGATGGCCACGTAATGCTCAAAAAACTTACTGGCCATATCCCCATAGGCAACATTGTCCTCAGCAAGCTCTATTGCGATTCGCAGCATCGATCCGCAATAGAATGCCATCCAGGATGTACCATCCGCCTGTTCAAGATGGCCTTTGGGAAGCGGTTTGCTGCGGTCAAAGACACCGATGTTATCAAGTCCAAGAAAGCCCCCCGCGAAAATGTTCTTTCCCCGAGGGTCCTTGCGATTGACCCACCAAGTGAAATTGATCAGCAGTTTTTGAAATGCTCTTGCCAAAAAGACTTTATCTCTTTGGCGCGGCGGACCTGATGCTTTGTAAACTTGCCAGACACCCCAAGCGTGGACGGGCGGGTTGACGTCGCTGAGATTCCACTCGTAAGCGGGGATTTGTCCGCTTGGGTGCATGTACCACTCGCGAAGGAACAGGATCATCTGCTCTTTTGCGAACTCGGTATCCAAACTTGCCATCGGAACCATGTGAAAGGCAAGGTCCCACGCGGCGTACCAAGGGTATTCCCACTTGTCCGGCATCGAAATGATGTCGCGATTAAAAAGATGTCTCCAGTCGCTGTTGCGACCTTTTTTGCGAGCTGTTTCAGCAGTGACACCATTGGGGTCACCATCAAGCCATGTGGACACTGAATAGTGATAGAACTGCTTGGTCCACAGCAAGCCGGCATAGGCTTGCCGCATGATATTCTGACGCTCGGTGGTCAACGTCTTGGGAATTCGCGTCGAGTAATATTCATCCGCTTCAGCAATACGTTGTTCAAAGCATTGGTCAAATTGATCGTCAAATGCAACCTCGGCGTATTTTTCTGGTCGGTTCTCGCATTGCTCGCTAATCAGAATCGCGTCGGCTCTGGTCAAACGTAAACGAACAACTTTTGATTCCCCGGGAGCAAGATGATAGGTCAGATGGGGAGCGCACTTGGTTCCATTTTGCGAGGGGTTCACCACATGCGGTTCGCGATTGACCACGTAGCGATGGAATGCATCCTTATAGAATTCCGATTCGCAGGGCAGGTCGGGATGACGCTCGCGGTTGGTTTCATTATCAGTAAAAAGCCACTGTTGGGTTGCCATCTTTGCATCCCGGTTGCGGTTGTTGTTAGTGACCGCGGAAGTCGTGTCAGAAGGGTCCGACATTGCATCACATGCGAACCAGAAATGCTCGAGCGATGGATGTGATAATTGAACAACGCCATGCTTTAGATGCATGTTGGGGCGAGTCGTGCATCCCTCGTCATCGCACTGCCACGTCCATGTGTTTCGGAAGAAAAGTTGTGGTAACAGATGAAGTGGAGCCGCCTGGGCGGCGCGGTTGGTAACTGTCAGGCGGATTAACAGGTCATTTGGCGAGGCTTTGGCATACTCGGCAGTGACATCGAAGTAGCGTGAGTCGTCAAAAACATGCGTGTCAAAGAGTTCATATTCTCGTTCGTCCCGACCGCGTTTGATGTTAACCTCAACCAGTTCCTCGTAGGGGAAACGTCGCTGAGGGTATTTATAGAGCGCCTTCATGTAAGCATGGGACGGCGTACTATCGAGATAGAAGTAGCTTTCCTTGACATCCTCACCGTGGTTGCCTTCGGGGCCGGTGATACCAAAAAGTCTTTCTTTGAGAATTGGATCTTTGCCGTTCCATAAAGCGACGGAAAAGCAAAGACGAGCTTGGCGATCACAGATGCCAAGCAAACCATCTTCTCCCCATCGATAAGCGCGACTTCGCGCGTGATCGTGGGCGAAGTAACTCCAGGTCACTTCGCCGCCTTCACTGTAGTCTTCACGCACCGTTCCCCACTGACGTTCAGATAGGTACGGACCCCACCGTTGCCAGTTCAGCTCCCGTCTCTGAGACTGCAGGAGTCGATGGTCTTCTGCCGTCATGATTTGCGACTTGTTGATGATGCTCACGATCGTGCGTTAAGCGTCCAAATCATCAAGTAAATCCACTGCTGCAAATCGTTGGCCCTCGAGCATTGCCAAGCTGGCTCCACCACCGGTGCTTACGTGGCTTACCTGGTCGGCAAATCCCAGTTGGTCGACTGCCGCTGCGCTGTCGCCGCCACCAATAATGCTGATCGCATCGCCGTCGGCAACTGCCTGAGCCACAGCTTTCGTGCCTGCATCCATTGGCGGTTTTTCAAAGACACCCATTGGACCATTCCATACAACCGTTTTCGCATCCTTGATAATTGTGGAATACTGCTGGGCAGTAACTGGCCCAATATCCATGCCTTCCCAGCCATCAGGGATTTCGCCCGCAGCGACCACCTGTTTGTTGCAACCCGCGATATTTCCAAAGTCATCGCCACAGTGGGTGTCACTTGGCAGGTGCAACTGATTGCCACCTTTTCCAATTAATTCTCGGGCAAGGTCGACCTTGTCCTTTTCAACCAAGCTATCACCCACCTTTCCGTCTTTTGCAAGAGAGAAGGTGTAAGCCATTGCGCCGCCGATTAACACGGCGTCACAGATGCCAAGCAGATTGTTGATCACGTTAATTTTGTCACTAACCTTGGCACCACCCAGAATTGCAACAAACGGACGTGCGGGTGTACTGATTGCATCAGTCAGGTATTGGATCTCTTTGGCAACGAGGTGGCCGACCACACGCGGCTTACCCTCCATTGCTTCGGGAACGGCCACCATGGAGGCATCTTTACGGTGACAGGTGCCAAAGGCATCGTTGCAGTAGGCGTCCGCCATTGACGATAGCTTGGCGGCGAATTCGCTGCAGCCTTTCTTCTCACCGCTATTGAATCGCAGATTTTCAAGCACCAACACTTCACCATCTTTTAGTTCACCGGCTTTTGTGGAGGCGTCTTGATCCACCGTGTCGTTGGCCATCACAACGCTGCTATCAAGAATCTCACCGAGTCGTGCCGCAGCAGGTGCGAGGCTGAATTTTTGCTCAAAGCCCTCACCGGCAGGTCTGCCGAGATGGCTCATCAGGATCAGTCGCCCGCCTCGATCAATCACGCTGCGAATGCTTGGAATCGCCATTCGAATCCGTCGGTCGTCGGTGATCTGCTGTGAATCATCCAGCGGTACGTTGAAATCCACCCGCATTAGAACGGTCGTACCCGCTACTTCGATCTGATCAATCGTTTTCTTGGCCATTGGAAAGCTTTCTCACTATGGAATGGTGGGACCGGTTGGATTCAATCTTCGTTTCTTTCGGTCGGGGCTCGTTGACTAGTCAGGATCGACTACTCTCGGCGCTCCGGTTGTTTGCAAATCAACTGAAGAACGTGCCTCTTGCGACGTGAAACTCAGTTGCAATGCCTTCACGACCAATCGGCGTGCAAATTTTGCACGCTATCAAGACGTTTCGCTGACCTTCGTCTGGAAGTTGGACAATTTTTGACTTGAATTAGGTTCCAAGGCAGCCCCCGTCAGGAGCTTGAAAATCGTTGGGGCCAATGCATCAAATCATTTTTGGTGCACTGAATGTTTTTTCCGGAACGAAAGTCCCTGTCGTTTTGATCAGCACTGGCTCAGCAAGATTCGGTCTATTTGGATCTTCCGAACCTCGGTGCGGCCAGACCCACCACGATGGGTGGGTCGCTGTCTCAACCTTGAGGACAAATTTGCTCACGCAGCGGATTATCGAAAAACCTGGCTGGGTGTCGAGTCCCGGCCGCGGCGAGCTGACCGAATGTCACGATTTTCTCAACTTGATTCGTTCTAGCGACCGAATAACACACAAGAACGTCACGTCTGAGTTGAGAATTTTTCGGTTTCATGTTTCACCGTTGGTGGGCGATTGGAAACAGCCGAACGGGACGTGACCCGAGTGAGAGGGGACATCGGTGTCGGGGGCAACGATCCGAGTATCATTGGTAGTGGAAGGGATCTGCGCGTTATTGATCAGCGCGGCAGTTCTCGTACCCTCTCGATTGGACGCCGCGGAACCGCTGCGGCTGTTTCGATCATCCAAAGGTTCGAGCCCCTATTTGCAGCGTCAGAAGGTGATTTCTGACCTCCCTCTGGACCGGCTCAAGCCTGAGGCGAAGGACCGCATTTTAAAAATTGCCAAGTCACCAACTCTTTATCGCCGATTGCCAACTCAGGCGATCACGTGCGAGCCAGAGTTATTTCTTTTTCTGGCCAGAAAGCCAGAGGTGATGGTTGGGATCTGGGAACTGATGGGAATCACCGAGGTCCAAACTAGTCGGACAGGCCCTTTTCATTTGGTCGCTGAGGATGGTAACGGGACCGAATGTGAGATCGATTTGGTGTACGGAGATCCGTCGATTCATCTCTACGTAGCAGATGGTAGCTACGATGGCACTTTGGTTGCGGCACCAATCCGTGGACGCGGTGTATTCGTTTTACGAAGCAGCTATGGAAAGGGAGCGAGCGGGCAGACCACCGTCACTGGTACGATCGACTGCTTTGTGCAGATTGATAATTTAGGGGCTGACCTAATTGCCCGAACGCTCAGTGGTTTAATTGGACGGTCGGCCGATCACAATTTTGTTGAGACCGCTCGGTTCATGGGCCAGGTCTCGCTGGCATCTCAGCAAAACACCTCTGCGATGATTGACGTAGCCCATCGCATCTCTCAGGTGGAAATGTCGACTCGAGATGACTTCATTCGGATCATTTCGGATGTCGCTGGTCGGGCTGTCGCACAGATGCGTCCTGAGACGATGGGGCCCGATTCGTCGGGTACAAGGACGTTGGGTACAAGGACGATGGGTACCAAAGCGATGGGCACCAAAACGATGGGTACTAGGGCGATCAACACCAGTGAGGTCACTGACGAGCACGATCATTTCGAGGCAAATTTGTATCGAGACCGGAGTGTTCGTGTTCCCACCCCTACCCGTGCTCGGTAGGTTTTGCGCTCCGATGCGGGTTTTACTCGCCGATGCGGTTTCTGCGCTCCGATACGGTTTTTACTTGCCGATGCGGGTGGTGGGCTCATTGCAATCGAATTGAGCATGCATTGCGATCTTGAGTATTTCCTGTTCTCGAATCAGCAGGCACGAACTGTATCGAGATATAGCACTGTCGAGAGAACCCTGGCGTCAATGAGCATTCTTGATTGCTTGCTTTGCTTCGATTTATGAGGTCCAAGCAGGGCAAACGTAGGCGATCTTCGCTTCGCTGCTGGACTTGCCCGATTGCCGGAAGCTGCAAGATCATCGACACTGGCAGCATGGCGAGTCATGCCAATAGGTCTTTTTGATGGGTGAGAGAACGCGATGCCAATTCAGAATGTGAGGGTAGGAGATTATCAATGTGGATCAGGGGCACCCTTGATGCTGATCGCGGGTCCCTGCGTTTTGGAGACAGTTGACCAGGCAATGAAAATTGCTGAAGTGCTCGCTGTATTGAATCAACGCAAAGATGTGAATGTTGTTTTCAAGGCTTCTTTCGACAAGGCCAATCGAACCAGCCTCGAATCATATCGAGGTCTTGGGTTAGAAGAGGGGCTTCGCGGGTTGGAGGAGATTGGTCGTCGTGCGGGTTTGCCAACCACCACGGATATCCACCTTCCTGAGCAGGCTGCGTCGGTTGCACAAGTCTGTTCATTAATTCAGATTCCGGCTTTCCTCGCTCGCCAAACGGATCTGTTAGTGGCTGCATCCAAAACGGGGGTGCCATTGAATGTCAAGAAAGGGCAATTCATGGCTCCTGAAGACATGCGTTATGTGATTGACAAATCGGTTGGCAGCGGCGCTTCGGGGGTGATGCTGTGTGAACGTGGAACCTTTTTTGGATACGGCCGACTGGTCAACGACATGCAATCACTCGTCATGATGCGTCAACTTGGCGTGCCGGTTGTTTTCGATGCGACGCACAGTGTGCAGCGTCCTGGCGGTCTCGGTGGAACAACGGGTGGGAATCGAGAGATGGTTGAACCGCTATCGCGGGCCGCGATCGCAATCGGAGTCGATGCTCTTTTCTTTGAGACTCATCCCGATCCTGAGAAATCACCGAGTGATGGTCCCAACATGGTTCCATTGGATCGTTTTACCGATTTAGTCGGTCGACTGCTTCGTCTTCGAGCGACGGTCTCGGAGTTGGACAACTTGTAGTGGTCGGCCTGAATTGCGGGACAAGCCGGCAACGTGCACCGCGATAAGTAACAGCACAGTGCACCTGATAATGCTGACGCCTGCAGGGTGATCTTGGTCAGCGGATCCAGAGGCTTCAGAAGATCCAGAAGTCAGTGGTGCTGGACCCTCCACCTGTCCCTTCAGTTCCAATTCAAGTTGGTTCGCCGAAAATCAACCGGTGTGGGTTTCAGAATTATTCCCGATGGGGTCACTGTTCTGCGTTCAGCAAATCGACAAGCCTGTTTGGGTGTCGACCTCCGTTGGCTCGGGGTGTTGTTTGTGTGTTAGTCGATGCAAGGCGACCATCAATTGGTTGGCTATGAATCGGGGTTTGATTAGCGGTTGATCGTTCCGGAGGGAATGAATATCGGTCTCGGGAAATCGGCGTCGCACGTGGGTGACCGAAAATAACCGAACCTTTTGCCAACTCAACATTGTCAGAGCAATCCTTACCACGATGAAAGCCACCGTTTTGCGGCATTTTTCCCGGCGATTGTCAGCGTTTCAATGGTTTCAGGAGGCCGATCTTCGTTGATCTCGTACAATAGAAATGAACAATTCCTCCCTTTCTCTCCTAATTGACAACGCCTACGCACACGTCAACTTTTGGATTCTTGATCAACAGGTGCAAATTTCCATGGCATCATCGGCGAAGTCGACTTGTCCAACCTTAAAACGGCAGTTTTCTATTCAAACGCATGGGCAACCCAAACAGACGAGTGTTTCGACGCTGATGTTGGCGAATTGTCTCGTCTTGCCGCTGCTGATTTTTTTTGCCGGATGTGGCAACGACCTAGAGCGGGCGCGTCAGATTCAGACGAAGCGTCAAACGCAGTTGCAGTCTCAGTCGCAGCAGGATGATTTGGCAGAAGTGTTTGCGTTGCTGAAGACGTTTGTCGAGTTGAATGAGGAGAAAGCAACCCGTCAGATTGTTTACCATTTGAATCGTTGGAAAAACGAGCGAGATGTGAGTGATTTGACGGTGCCAGCACAGTTTACTGTGATAGAGGAATTGCTTTCAGCGGAGGATGCTGGGACTCGCATCGAATCAGTGGATTACCAGCCTTTGGATGTCCGTCATCTTCGTGACTCCTACCTTTTTCGACAAATCCTCGAATGGGCAGATCGTCCCGGAAGTGATGATCCGCTATTGGAATCTTGGTTGGTCGAGATGCAGGCCAAGTTGGGCGACGAAGATGCCACGAAGCTTCGCACAGTCGCGCGACTCTTTGATTGGACCGTTCGTAACATTGCGTTTGAGCCGATGGAACCTGCGGCGCCGCCTTTGACTCCGCCGCAACTTCCGTTTGGGCTCGAGCTGCAGGGGGCTGGTTATCGACAAACGGATTACAAGACGCTCTGGAGAGGCATCGGTGATGCACTGCAGCGTTCCGGAGTCTTTATCCAACTATGCCGGCAAGCCTCCATACCTGCCTTTGTTCTTGCTCGACAAGATGGCGAGACGGGCGAATTGTTGCCGTGGTGTGTCGCAGCTTTGATCGCGGATCAGGTCTATCTTTTTGAACCTGACCTCAGCACCTACATACCCGGACCCGGTCAGAACGGGATTGCCACGCTCGGTGAAGCGAGGCAGGATGCTTCTGTGATGCGCCGCCTGAACATTCCAGGTTTTTTTGACTATCCATTGTCAAAAGATGAGATTCAGCAATCGGTAGCCTTGCTGAATGTCATGCCCGAGACGGTGAGCGGACGCATGCAGTTTCTCGAGGCTGCTCTGACAGGCGATCGTCGCATGATCGTGTATCAGGAGATTGACACTCTCGCCGCTGAGATTGATGAAGTGTCCGGAATTGCCGGAGTGCGAATTTGGGAGATCCCTTACCTGGCGGATCTTTACGAGAAGGAAATGCTTGAGGTGTGTGAACGTGATCCACTGCTGAATTTTTGGTACCGTTCAGCGTGGGCCATTCTTGATGCCCCCATTGATATGTCTCGAGATTTGTCGCTCGGGCGTTGGAACCACTTACGTGGTCAGTTTACCGACAACGAGGAAACCGATTCACAGGGGGCGAGGACCCTCTATCTAGCACAACGAGCGCCTGAGTTTGAAATCGACAAGTTAAAAATCGATGTCGATCTTCAGCAGGCTTACGGCGTCCGACGGGATCTAGGGATGGATCAGCAAACGTACGAAGCGCAACTGGCTCAGGCACAGCAGATCATGCGGGACGGAAAGCGAACCGCAACCTATTGGATCAGCTTGATACAGTATGACGATGCTCGCTATCAGACTGCCGAGGGTTGGCTCGCCAAACGCGTTCTCCTTGAATCACAATTGTCGATTTGGGAAACCTCCGCTCGGTACAACCTGGCTCGATGTTTGGAGCGATTGGGTGAATCGGATCGGGCGATCGAGATCTACAAGACAGATGGCGATGCACATGAGCATGGAAACCGAATTCGAGCCCGACTTTTTCAGAGAACGCTTCAAGATTAGAGCATCGTCGTCTCACATTGATTCGCACTGAGACCAATAAGATAGTGGGACCAATAAGATGTTGGTGCGATTGGGCGGATGATGGGGCGGATCACCCGCTCGCCTCTTGCTTCAAACAGAAGGGCTATGGTTTCGCCTTCAGGCCGGTTGGGTCACTTATTTGATTTCCTGTTGAGGTGTAAGCTGATCAACCTAGGCTCCGCCTCTTCGTGACAGTCGTGGATTCACGTCAGTGTCAGCATTTAATTAACGAAGCTTGCTCGATTCATGCCTCGTGAAAATCGAGACTTCCCACCCGTCGCAATCATGAGAATCCATTCGGCCTGCATCGAGTTCACTGGCTGCTCAGCTCGCCCGAAAATCTAAGCACCACTCCGATTTGGAGTGTCATTCTCGGCCTTGGGGAATGCTGAATGAGACCCAACGTACTATGTTTTAGACGGATGTTTTGAAGTCCACCAACCTCTCAACGCGAACTCGCGGCACCTCCTCGGCGATTTTGGGAAAGGCTTGATCCACGATCCCTTTTTCTGAAAGTTCTTGGTAACTGGTGGTCTGAGGGATGGAGCACGATTTGAGGAGAATTAATTCTTCGGCGTGAATTGTCAGTGCGAGATAAGCTGCGATCGAATCGGTGGTGGTTTGCCAGTCCTCGGGTAAGAAACGATTGGATGCGGGCTGAGATTGGTTATAGAAGGCGTCAACCTGAATCAGCGAGATACCGCCCAAAGCAGAGGGTTTTTTTAACCAGCGTTGCAGCTGACTGTCTGTTGTTACCGTTGGATATTCAAGAATCGAGGCGGCAATCTTGAATGTTTGTGATAAAAGTTCGACGCAGATCCAATGCGTTTCAGTTAAGTCCAATGAATGGGTTGCATCGATGTTTCGCACCGCATTGATCAAATCGCCTCCACCGATGATTAGCAACGTGTCAGCGGGTGTTTGTTGATCCCACCAATGATGGAATGACGTTGACAAGTCAGGTCGTTGAAGAAGGCTGCCGCCAATCTTAACCACTCTCTTCATCGCGGATTCTCCTCGTTGATTTTTTTTCGCAGCAGGCATGCCACTGCAACGGCCGGTGCGGCTCTCGAAGCTTCCTGACCGAGAACTTCGCGGATCCTCAAGACGTCCTGTCCCTCAGCCAGGGTGATGAGATCATCATTGTGCCCACTAAGGATATACAATGGAGACGCGTCACGGACTGCGCGCAATCGCAAGACCGATGCTTCGAGTCGTTGTCGAGCAACAGTGTGAATTTGTTCAGCGAGGCCATCGGCCTCCTGGCTGGAGACTTCGTGAAAACTTAATCCTAGCAGTCGAGCAAGACGGTTGATTGCATGGCGTCTGGTTTTTGGCTGACCATCTGCGGTGTCGCAATCTTGCTCGCAGGGTTGAAGGAAACCCAGTATCAACCTTACATCCACCATCGTTGCAAAATGTTCACGGACAACCGGGACCTTGTCACCTCGGAAATGCAGCGAACTGATCACGGTTGCCACAGATGTTCGCTCGCCACCGAGGTAGACCAGTGAGCCTTCCCTCAGTCGATCAAAATCGGTCTGAGCATCGGTTTCTATTTTACCAGGGCACAACGGAATGATGTCGGTCGTCGTGGATCCAACATCAATGAGAATTGCTTCGGAGTTGATTACCTGAGAGATGTTGTTAGCGAGCGCATGCCAATTGGATGCTGCAAGAATCATTTCATTGCCAGCACATTCGCTCGCCTGCCGGAAGGAGCCGTCAACGCCATAGAATCGGGCCTCGGGGAACCCCAACCGCTGGCACGCTGTTTGGACATGCTGGATAATGTGGGCAACACCCTGTGCTCGATCAAAGAAACAATCAGCGAGTTCTCCCGTCATCGTGACCGCACATGCTTCCACTTTCGACGCATCCAAACTCTCAAGGTCACTCACCAATTGTTCGCAGAGCCGTTGGTGATCGGTCCACATCGGGAACGTGGTTGACCAAGATTTGGATTTGGGAATGAAACCAGCGCCGGTACCAAGGTCTGTTGGTTCCGGTGGTTCCAAGGGCATCTTGGTGACAGTGGAGTACTTGAGGTTTGCCCCACCGATGTCCATTCCCACAATCAAATTTTGATTTCTGGTTGGCATGATTAGGCTTTAGATATCGTTGCTGGTAGCCACAACACCTTCGGGGTTCCATTTAACGGATTCAACTGCCGTCTCACAAAACACAGGGCCGGTTTCCAGATCAAAGAGGCGAGCTGCTAAATTGCCACGGATCATGTGGCGTAATCCAACGTAGGATGTGGTGAGGCGGGGGTTGATTTCAATCACGACATCCTCACTGGGGCTATTGCCGAGTAAAAGGTCCAGCCCAACAAAGCCTCTGGCGGTGGGCGGCATCGCAGCAATGGCACGACTGGCGAGGGCTGTCGCTCGTCGTTGCGCTTCTTCAGTAAGAGGGCCCAATCCGCCGCCGTATTCAAGCGTGCTTTTTTCAAGAACCTGAGAGACGGCGGGCAAAAACACGGATCCCGTGGGTGAGGAAATGAGCGAGATTGAAATCGGTTGCCCAGGTATCCATGCTTGCAGGATTTCATTCTCCTCCAAGTTCGCAATTGCCTTATCGAGTGATTGAAAACGCCGGATTTCCTGCGTGCCGCACCCATCCCGGGGTTTCACAACAAAGTGAGTGTAAGCCGCGAGTTCATCCGAGATCGGCCCCTCTGAGACACAATAGGATGGCGGATGTGCGATGCCCGCACGCAGTAACGTTTTCGCTGTAAGCAGTTTGTCACTCGCCACCCGAAGGAAATCACCACTGCCTGCAATGACGTCAATTCCGGCTGCTCGAAGCATGCCAACCGCTTGGGCCAGCACTCCATCACTCTCGGGAGCAATCACCAACGCCGCGTCGCAAGATTTTGCGGCTTCGACCCACTGACCCCAAAGTGCTTGGTCGCGTCGAATTGGAAGGTAGGTTCGTTGGTGACATTCGTTTTCTGATTGAGGCTCAGTTGTCTCCGAATGAACTTTAACACGCGCGTCCAGGGGAATCACGGTGTCGGAAAACTGCGAAAGATCCGATACGAGGGCATCGAGCATCGCCTTTCCCTCACGCCGCAGACTTTGCGGGATGCGATCAAGTTCGACGTCTGAAAGTCCGCCACCGCAAACAAATTCACCAACAAAGATTTGCACGCGTGAAACCTCCGTGTTGGAAAGAGCAAAACCATGCGTCTCAATCGCCTGGTTATTTCTGAGTACAGGATGCGCTTCTCGAAAAGCTTAAAAGATACCGAGATGGTCACGAGCCTCATCTGTCATTTTCTCTGGGGTCCAAGCTGGTTCCATGACCACCTTGACCTCGCAATTGGCAACTTCGTCAAGACCTTCGACCGCGTTCTTGGCACCAGCGACAAGTTGTGGCCCGGCGGGGCACATGGGGCTTGTCATGGTCATCTCTACATTCACATCGTGGACGCCTTCCTCATTTTCCTCTGCAACGTCCACCACATAGATCAGTCCCAGGTCGACAATGTTCACGAATAGTTCTGGGTCAATGACTTGCTTGAGCGATTCACGGACCTTGTCTTCTGCTAGTGCCATGGTGGGTCCCTTTGGTGAGGAGAATTGAAAAATAAAGGATGAGGAAGTAACGATCTGTGTCTAACCCAAGTGCACAGTTTGGATTGAAAAGCTGCACGATGTCAAACGGTAAATGGACTCCGTGCGAGACAAAAAGTGGTGGCAAGCTTACCGGTTTTGGCGACAACACCGTGTTAGCCGTTCAGCCTTAGGGGAATATTTCGCCGGTGACGCCCATTCGGACGCGGGATGGTCCACGGTGACCCCATTGATTGCTTTACAGCTCAAATCACGAAGAAATGCGACCCAAATCATTCCGATTTGCCACCAAGTCAAAAGTGGCAACGTCTGCTGGCACTCATTGAGGCGAGCAGGCGATTTTATTCGTATTCCCTTACCTGCCGAGCGATGGCTGCTCCCAGAGCGTCACGCACACTTTCGATGGTGATCCGGTCAAAAATTTGCTGGAAGAATCCGCTGACGATCATTCTTGTCGCCTCTTTCCGCGTGAATCCACGGCCGCGAGCGTAGAATATCTGTTCTTCGTCGACCTTCGCCGTGGTGCTGCCATGGGTGCAACGTACGTCATCCGCCTCGATCTCGAGGCCAGGGATGGAATCTGCACGAGCCGCACCAGACAAGACGAGGTTGTCGTTACGTTGATAGCCATCCGTCTTCTGGGCCTCGGGGTCTACCTTGATCATTCCACGCCAGACAGTGCGGCTTTGATCTTGTTGGGCTGATTTGTACAGAAAATCACTGCGGCAACTCGGAGCGAGATGGTGCTGAAGCGTGTGATAGGCAATGTGCTGACGGGCTTCGGTGAACATCACACCGTTGACTTGACTATTCGCACCTGGGCCAACCAGGTCAACGGATTGGTTCACCTTGGTGAGTTGTGAACCCATTGCCGCAAGCGTCCATTGCAGCGTTGCATCGCGATCCACTTGTGCTTTCTGGATCGCAAAATTGAAGGTCTTGTGCCCCCACTCTTGAAGATTGACATAACGCAGGTGTGAATTGGCTTTCTGGATGATCTCCACCGCACCAAGATGCAATCCATTGTCAGTAGGATCCGCGCTGTTGGACTCGTGAAGTAGAGTCGCCTCAGCTCCCTCCTCCAGAATCACGAGTGTGTGAGTCGTGTCGGTTCCGCCTTTGGAGAGAACGCTTCCAATGTGCAGAGGCTCGTCAATGACCACCCCGCGCGGGACATAAAGGATTTGCCCGCCCGACCACAAAGCGGCGTGTAAGGCAGAGAACTTATCATGATCCGAGTCAATGATACTGAAGAGGTGGCTTCGAATCAGATCAGCATGTGTCTCGCAGTGCTTTTCCAGTGATCCAAAAAGAACACCTTTCTCCCGCCATTTTTCACTCAGTGAATCACTCACCAGTTGGCTGTCGAGGGTTTCGATACTTCCCGCAGAATCAATACCGCCTTTTAGCTGGTGGACGCCGTCGAGATCCATTGATGAGGAATCGACAGACAGCGGAAGGGGCGGTGAAAACCGGTTGATTTGGAAGATTCGTATATCCGTACGGATCCATTCTTCGTGCCGACGATCGGGCCATTGCATCGCCTGGGCATGATCCCAGGCTTCTTGACGCATCTCGGTCAGCCAATCAGGCTCCTGACGGGCCTGCAGGAAGGCTTGAAAGCCAGAAGCATCGAACGTTGTCTTTGTGGTGGAGGTCATCTTGATTTTAGGTTGGTCAGTTCTGTGTAGCTTTTCGAAGCTGTTTGTGTTTTTCAGTTCTTGATTGGAAATTGCAGGTGCAATTCTTTTGGAAGACAAGGAGTGAACCCAACTGGACAGGATTCACTTCTACGCGTATCAGTCAACCAGCAAGGAAGTACCGGTTCATCCAAAGTCACAAGAATGGCCGATTCATGGCCGCAGTTTGGGACCGTTCCCGAGTTATTCTGATCTTGCGAGCGTCTTACCCGACACTTCCTTCCATCTGCAGTTGGATCAATCGATTCATTTCAATGGCGTATTCCATCGGCAACTCTTTGACGAGCGGTTCGATGAACCCGTTAACAATCATTGTGCTTGCTTCCTGTTCGGTAAGTCCGCGACTTAACAGGTAGAACATTTGTTCTTCACCGATCCGCGAGACACTCGCTTCGTGGCCAATCTGGACATCCTGCTCAGCGATCTCAATGTACGGATAGGTATCGCTTCGGCTTTCGGGATCCAGAATGAGTGCGTCGCACACAACATTGTTCTTACTGTTGTGAGCACCGGGGTCGACTTTCACCAAGCCACGATAACTGCTTCGCCCACCATTCTTGCTGATACTCTTGCTGATGATTTGCCCCGTCGTGTCGGGCGCCTCGTGCACTAGCTTGGCACCGGCATCCTGATGCTGTCCGGCGCTGGAGAAGGCGATTGAAAGAATTTCTCCGCGGGCTCCGGGCTCTTTCATGTGAACGGCGGGGTATTTCATGGTCAGTTTGCTGCCCAGATTACCATCGACCCATTCCATCGTGGCATCTCCATAGGCATATGCCCGCTTGGTGACCAAGTTGTAGATGTTGTTCGCCCAGTTTTGGATAGTCGTGTAGCGACACCTCGCATTCTTCTTGACCACCACTTCGACCACGGCACTATGCAAACTTTCGGTTGAATACATTGGGGCGGTGCAACCTTCGACGTAATGGATACTTGCACCCTCATCCACGATGATCAATGTCCGTTCGAATTGCCCCATACTTTCTGCGTTGATACGGAAGTACGCCTGCAGGGGGAAATTAATGTGAACACCCTTTGGGACATAAATGAACGATCCGCCCGACCAGACCGCGCTATTCAACGCCGCAAACTTGTTGTCCTCTGGAGGAATGATTTTGCCGAAGTACTCCCGAAGCAATTCAGGATGCTCTCGAACAGCGGTATCGGTGTCGGTGAAGATTACACCTTGATCAGCGAGATCGGATTCGAGAGATCCGTAGACCACTTCGCTTTCAAACTGGGCCTTCACACCAGATAGAAACTTTTTCTCCGCTTCTGGGATGCCAAGCTTATCAAACGTGTCCTTGATTTCTTGAGGGACATCATCCCAGGATTTGCCTTGGCCGTCCGTTGGCTTCAGATAGTAGAAGATATCTTGGAAGTCGATGTCGATGCTGCCGCCCCATTTGGGCATCGGTCGCGATTCGAATTCGTCCAATGATTTAAGGCGGAATTCACGCATCCAATCAGGTTCGTTCTTAATGTCCGAAATCTGATTGACGATCTCACGGCTAAGTCCCTTCTGGGCCTTGAATACGCCTGTCGTCTCCGTGCGAAAATTGTATTTGTTAATCTCGCCGATGTCGTCTTGTTCGTTAGACGCTTGAAGATCAGTTGCCATGGTAAATCCTGTCGGCTTGAGCAGATCGGTGCAGAGGTTTTTTGGTGATAATCTTTTTCAGGTTCCAGACGTCCTCAATGGAGTCGATCTGGCAAGTTAGTTTGAACTTGGTTGGAAGCCGCAGTTCGGCGGCTCACCGGTTTTCAAATCGCTTAAGCAGTTGCTTCTTCCGCCAGCATTTCTTGGTTGGCAGCTTCCGCCTCGGGGTAGGTCTTGCGAATACGGTCGTAACCGTTCTCGTGCAGTTCAATTGCCAACTCTGGACCGCCCGTTTCCACAATTCGCCCACCGAGCATCACGTGTGTGAATTGCGGTGGGTTGTGTTCAAGCAACTTGTCGTGGTGTGTGATGATGAGAAGACCCATTTTCTGGTGGCCAATTTCAGCAATGGACTCACTAGCTAGCCGCACCGCGTCGGCATCCAAGCCACTGTCGGTTTCGTCAAGGATCGCGAATTTCGGCTGAAGCATTGCAAGCTGGAGGATTTCTGCACGCTTCATTTCTCCGCCGGAGAACCCATCGTTGACGTAACGACGCGCAAACTCAACATCCATCCGCAGATGAGCCATCTTGTCTTTCAGCTCTTTGCGGAACTCACGCATCGGGATCAATTCTTCGCCCTCTTTGCGGTCTGGACGTCGAATGTTGGTCGTCGCGTGGCGAAGGAAGTCAGCCATTTTGACGCCTGGGATGGCCATTGGACGCTGGAAGGCGAGGAAAATCCCGGCTCTGGCACGCTCATCCGCCGCCATTTCCAAGACATTCTCATCGTCTAAATGAATACTGCCGCTCGTGATCTCATAGTTGGGGTGCCCCATCACTGCGAGACCAAGTGTGCTTTTTCCGCTGCCGTTGGGGCCCATCAAAGCGTGGGTTTCGCCGTGTCGAATTGTCAGGTTCACGCCGCTTAAAATTGGCTTGTCGCCCACGTTGACGTGTAGATCTTCGATTTTCAAAACGTGATTCATGATTCGAAAGGATCCGTATTATCTGATACAGGTGTGGTTGTTGTTGGAATGATTGGGACGAGGTAAGCCCCTGACGGGTTAACTCGTCATTAACGCTAATTTAATGAGTGACTGCTGATTTGCTCGAGCCGTGAACCGTGCATCATGAGATCAACTCGTACTGGGTTCCGAGGCAAAGCTGGTCGCAGGCAACGTGCTCGATTCTTGGTTGGTTGCTGAAAACTGGCAGCAACTGTCTCCGTCGAGCCGGCAACTGCTGAGGTGCATTTGCTGCCCCAGAGCTTCCGAGATCATTTGTTCTTCGAGTCGGCACATGGCACGATCATCCGATCGGTCCGTAAGTGATGGATATGGGCAGGTGGATATGTCAAGAACCGGCATTTGTCCGGCCTTGGAAACTTCAATCGGGATTTTACTTTCCGACATCAATTCCGAGAGTCGTTTCAAGCGGTCTTCAAAGCTGTCGGATTGGTTGGCAACCGGCGTGGATAATGACGCTTGGTCTGCATACTGCTTTCCAAGACGCCTTGCCACCGAGTGCAGAATTTTTTCACGCAGTGTTTCGTCTTCAATCGCGAGTAATTCTCGCCATAAAGCATCTGCAAGATCCGATGAATCCGCTCCGGCAAGTCGGTGACCAGTGAGTGTCAGCTGGTAACAAAAGGTTGGCCGTCCCCGACCCGAGACGACTTTATCCCGCTCAAGTAACCCTTTCTCAAGCAGTCGATCGACACGCTGACGCACTGCTGTCGCGGTGACGCCCAATTGTTCGGTCAGTTCACCAATTCCCATGCATTGACCGAACCGCATTGCGGCTAGCAATTCGCGATCGACAGATCGGATATCTTCGGTGGAAATACGGGTCATGTGGCAGTGAAGGGGATAAGAAGCGGTTTCGATTTCTCAATCGGCATGCCAGGTCTTGTTCCAAAATCTAGGCATCGACATCGATGTAGCAGTGATCTGCGAATTGCATTTCTGTCTGGGTGATCGAGCCGTCAATCTCTGAAGCTAAATCTCTGAAGCTAAATCTCTGAAGGAAAATCTCTGAAGCTTAGTTTTCAGACCTAAATTCAAAAGACGGTCGCTCCGTCTTCCTCACGACCATGATCACCACGGTTTTCACGTCACAACGAGGTCTGTCCAGATCGGGCTACTGAAGCTTCGCCGGATCGCGTTGCGGCCAATGCTTAGAAAACCCGTTTCGTGGAGGTTGACCAAAACGGACACAACGCGGCAATCGGCCATCCGAGGACGGAAGATCACTACTGATACTCTTATGCAGCAATCTATTTTTGACAACGGGTGTTGTGAAAAAAAGCAGAGGAATCATC
>CALJHC010000028.1 GCA_938075415.1 uncultured Rubripirellula sp.
CTGGGCAACTCCAAGCCGCTCCTGAGGCAACCAGAGACGGCGTTGATCGGTGAACGATCCTGGGTGACTGACGCCACACGTTTGAATTCGTTCGCCAGCTGGCATCTAAAAACCTTGCAACCGAACCGGTAAACGATCAGCGAACCGGATGCACCGTCATTTTTGTTGCTGGAAAACAGCTTGATCATTCCGAGCCCCGAATCATCCGCATTTCATCAGTCGCACCACTTCAGTCTGCCTTCTACCGGGTCCAAAGGCTGGGAGTCATGGCAGCAAGCGGCGTGCAAGCGATTCCGCCGGAGTGGAATCCACCAAACCTGAGCGAGTTTCGGCACACCCGATTCCTAACATCACCCGGGAAGTCACGTTCGCGCGAACCAGTGAACGGACGCCAAGTGCGAGCAGGCAAATTGGCCCCGCTAACGAGAGGACGGGAGATCCTGCAAAGTTCCAAAACGGTGTCAGCCCCTGCACACGGCGAGACCAAGTACAATCACGAGACAACGTTTTCAACAGATGGATCCTACCAGGGGGTTTCGCATGCTTGGCAAGTCAGGACTGGATGAGTTTTCAATCGATCGTCGTCGATTTTTGGCTGGAACAGCCGGGGGTGTCTACGGAGCGGTAACCGGGTTGAACCGATCCAACACGGCTTATTGCGCCGAGACCGATTCCACCAAGGGTTCAGGTGAAAAGCCAAGGATTGCTTTTCTGGGGACAGTGGTGCGAAAACACTCACACGCTCAGCACTTCCTTGACCGGCACACCATGGGTTACGCCTGGGGTTCAGGGTGGCAGACACCGAGGATTGAAGTCGCCTCGGTTTATTTGGATCAGTTCCCCGACGATGATCTTGGCCGGCAACGAGTCAAACGCCATCAGCTAAAGCTTTTTCCGAAGCTCGAAGACGCGCTCACTCTTGGTGGCGATCAATTAGCGGTCGATGGCGTCGTCATCATTGGCGAGCATGGTGAATACCCAAAAAATGAAAAGGGTCAAAAACGTTACCCACGGTATGATTGGTTCAAACGCGTCGTCAAAGTCTTTGAGGACAGCGGACGCTCGGTCCCGGTATTCAACGACAAACATCTGTCAACCGACTGGCAGGAATGCGTAGAAATGGTGGAGGATTCAAGACGACTGAATTTCCCGTTCCTGGCGGGATCATCCTTGCCGGTCACCCGTCGCATGCCATCAATTGACATGCCCCACAACGCAAAACTTAAAGAGAGCGTTTGTGTCGCTTACGGGGGAATCGACAGCTATGACATCCATGCATTGGAAACAGCACAGTGCATGTCAGAACGTCGACTTGGAGGGGAGACCGGGGTGCGATCTGTGCAGGCGTTGCGTGGTGAGGCGTTGTGGAAGCGACTTTCACTGGCGGATTGCGAAAAAACACGCAAGTTACTTTTGACCGCCCTCACCCGCAGTCACAACCTTCCCGTCGAAGGTGGTTTCCCAACCAATGTACCCAGCCTTTCGTGGCTTCGCTCGCTTGCACCGGATTCAGTTGGATACATCATTGAGCATCTTGACGGATTACGCACCACGATGCTTCTGACGGGGATCCGTGATTTTAACTATGCCGGAATGCTTGATGATGGATCCATCCTTTCATGTCAGATGTACTTACCCATGCCCGGACACGGTTCAACGACCGCTGATTTCTTTAACCCGCTTGCCCACCACATTGAGTCAACGATTCTTGATCACCAAGCACCCTACCCAGTGGAACGGACACTGTTAACGTCCGGCATGGTGATCGCCGGAGTCGATAGCCTGCACCAAGGTGGCGTTAAGCTGGAAACCCCGCATCTGAACGTCGCCTACCAGACCGGGCAATCTTCGACGTATTGGAGAGTTTAGTCATGATCGGGGTTTGGCAGACTTTGCTCTAGCAGTGGAAAAGGTTCCCTGACACTCTCGATGCTGACGGGCATGCGACATTTTCTGCTGTCCGTTTCGAGGCGAAAAACAAGACTTGGATCATGGATCGTTGCGACCCTAAGCTTTTCTCTTCATTCAGGCTGCCATCCCTGAAAAGTGACCTAGTGATTGAGGCTGGTGACTTGGTTCCCTTCTCGCTGGCAAACCTTTCGACCAGAATATGCAACGGCCGCTCGGCGATGGTCGGCTTGATATGCCCCGGGCACTTCTTTATCGATACTGAGATGAGTCCTTGATTTCTGATCTACAGCTTAACGAAGCAGCAGAAGACCTTCGAAACGGACGCCTAGTGGTGATTCCGACCGAAACGGTCTACGGTCTCGGTGCAAATGCCCTGGATGCGACCGCAGTGGCGAAGATTTTTGAACTGAAACAACGTCCGCATTTTGATCCACTAATCGTCCACATTTCCGATCAAGCCGATTTGAAGACACTGGTTCGTCACGTTCCTGAAAAAATCCAACAACTGATGGATCAGTTTTGGCCCGGCCCTTTGTCAGTGGTTCTTGAAAAGCTGCCAATCGTCCCCGACCTGGTCACCTCAGGGCTCGACTCGGTCGCTATTCGATGCCCCGGACATCAGACGGCTCGTTCTTTAATCCGTCTTGCGGGATGCCCAATCGCTGCACCGAGTGCCAACCGATTCGGGGCCATCAGCCCAACAACTGCAGATCATGTTCGAGAACAATTTGGTCATCAGTCGCCGAAGATACTCGATGCTGGTGCATGTGAGATCGGCGTCGAGTCGACCGTTGTTGGCTATCACCAAGATGAAGTGGTGATGCTCAGGCCCGGTGGAATCACACGGGAATCGATGGAAACTCTGATTGGTGAAGTCCGGATTGCTGGCACCGATAACGAATCACCCTCCTCGCCAGGACAACTGACCAAGCACTATGCCCCACGTACGCCCCTGAAACTTGTCGAACACGGTCGACCAATCGCTTCCGATACAAAAGTGGGACTGCTGACACTTTCACCTGAGTCGGAAGCGGAAGATTTAAGAGGTTTCCAGGCCGTGGAATACCTCTCGAGAGATGGATGTTATCGACAGGCAGCGGCAAATTTATTCGCTGCGATGCGTCGACTCGATGCTTTGGGACTTGACCAGATCGTTGCCCGGCCAGTTGGCAACCAGGGCCTGGGCCTCGCAATTAATGATCGCCTTTCTCGAGCGGCGGCCAAATCCTGACACCGCGGACGCTCTCGAGTCTCTGCAACCCCTTCCCGTGGCCAAAACTCTGGCTCGCGAACTGGCCTCCGTGATCCATTCTCCAAGGCTCTGACTTGGGACGCGTCCTAAGACTCTGCCCAAAGGCTTGCATCAACACAATTCTTGACCCCATTTCTAGCTCTGAATCGTTAATGCGAAGAAGAACACCCTTCGGACTGATTAAGGGTTAAGCATCTCGCCCGACAGTCAACCTCGGCAAGAAACGCGTTTTACACGGTAAAAAATGGACCGGACGGCATTGATTGCACAAAGACAAGGCAGTAAGGAGACAGACGCACAACTTTCGGGCAACCGTTTGTTTGGCACAGGCAGACTGCAGGCAATCTCTACTATTTTTGAGAATCTTAAGTGATTGACTGAAAAAGACTTAAGTCGCCTGCCTGATTTCTTTTTTCTGTTTCGGCGCGGTTAATGCTGACTGGGGAATGCAAGCGGACGCTCTTTTATGTGCACCTCGAGCAATTCACTGGCACTTAACGGCCCAGGCAAAGCGTAGGTGAGACATGGGAGATTCGGGCGAGAACTCGCCGATGGGTTTTCTCGATAGGGATCGAGACCACTCCGCTGCAGATGATTCTCCACTTCAAGGAACTGCCACCATGAGATGTTTTTCGGAATCGTGCCTTGGCACGATGTTCACCCTGCTTTTTGTCGCGACGTTTCTCGCCGTGAATCCAGCTCAAGTGTTTGCCCAAGACACGGAAGAAGTCACCGCTGCGGTGGAAGAGGCGGCAACTGAAGAGGCGGCAACTGAAGAGGCGGTGGTAGAAGAAGCCGCCTCGTTCGAGGACGCCTATTCATCAGAAGAGTATGTTGCCTCCGAGGGTTACTCAACCTTCACAGTGAACAACCTCTGGATCTGCATTTCTGCGGCCTTGGTTTTCATCATGCATCTGGGTTTTACGACCCTTGAGTCTGGCCTCACGCAGAAGAAGAATGCGGTAAACATCATTTTCAAAAACGTTTGGATTGTTTGCACAGGTGTTCTTCTGTACGCGTTCTGGGGTTTCAATGCGATGTACCCGGGAGACTTCAACGGTTACTTCGCCATGGGCAGTTGGTTCGGCCAGTCCCTGAGCGACACCTCCATGACCACCGAGGCCTACAATGTTGGATACACGTGGTGGGGCGACTTCATCTTCCAAGCAATGTTTGCTGCCACCGGTGCAACGATTGTTTCTGGAGCGGTTGCAGAACGGGTCAAGCTTCCCGTTTTCATGTTATTTTCGATGCTACTCGTGGGATTCGCCTATCCAATCACCGGCAGCTGGAAATGGGGCGGAGGATGGTTGGACCAAATGGGCTTCTACGACTTCGCTGGCTCCAGCGTTGTTCACGCTTTCGGCGGCTTTGCGGCTCTCGCATGCTGTCTGATCCTTGGTCCAAGAACCGGTAAGTACACTTCATCTGGCAGCCAAACGATCGCTGGGCACAGCATGCCCCTTGCCGCTATCGGCGTTTTCCTACTCTGGTTGGGCTGGTTTGGATTCAACGGCGGATCAGCTCTTTCGGCTGATCCGAAAGCAGTGTCATACGTTTTTGTCACAACCAGCCTCGCGGCCTGTGCCGGAGCAGTTGCATCGATCCTAACTTCGTACGCTGTGCTTTCGCGTCCTGACGTCTCGATGGCCCTCAACGGTATTCTTGCAGGCTTGGTTGGAGTGACTGCCGGTGCTGACGTCGTTGGCGAAGGTTCGTCCATCATCATTGGGCTGGTAGCTGGAGTGTTGGTTGTGGTTTCAATCCTTGCTCTGGACAAATTGAAGATTGATGATCCTGTTGGTGCGGTCTCGGTCCATGGTGTCTGCGGTATTTGGGGAACGCTTGCCGTCGGTCTCTTCTCCTTCAATCCTGCACACAACATCGGCGTCCAACTGACTGGAACACTTGCCATCGGCATTTTTGCCTTTGTCTTCTCCGCAGTCGTTTTCGGTGCACTCAAGGCAGTCTTCGGAGTACGTGTCAGCGTGGAAGAAGAAACCGTTGGGCTGGATATTTCCGAGCACGGCATGCACGCCTATCCAGCAGACGCAACCGCTGCACCTGCGACCTAATCGGAAGGAACCCGGCCGATCACTTCGGACCGACTAGACGGTCACTCGCTGTGATGACGGGAAAGACAACCATCGCTGTGTTAAGGAAAGCATGGCGGTGGTGGCTCGAACAACGGCTGCTTCAACACAGCGTTGTCACTTCTTAATCAACGATCTTCTCGGCTCTTGCCTGGGCCAGAAGTCCCAGGTCTCGGGTGAGCGTCCGCCTCGCGATCCCGAGCCTGGGTTTTTTCATGCGCTGCATGCGGCGAAGCCAAAACCTTCATGGCAACGCGGCTTCCATTGCCGCATTACCACCATCGCGATTCCCATGGCGACATTCCATGACGTTTACGTAATCCGCGACTGGAAGATGCGTCCCCCAACAACCGCCACACACCTGCAAGCCCGTCGCCTCTTCCATGAGTCTTCATCAGCGTCCGTGCGATAGGTCCGACCCCCAGACAGAACAGATAATGCGTAGGCGCCGCGTCAAATGCCAGACCACAACTCGCCGAAAATGACTCACTGACAGGCCGCCACCGCATCAGCCCCCCGCTTGAAAGTCGGACCAAGAGTTCACTCGCAAATGCGTGATGACTTTCATGAATACATCGCGAGTCACCACAGATCGAAGCAATCATTCGATCTTACAAAGTCCGCAACCAAAAGGCGCCGTTGCGTGGTTCCCGCGGCGGAACCATTGTGGTCATCACATGCCTTGTTAACCACGCCTCTTCGAAAGTACACTCGATTCAACCCTTGAAATTCCAAACCGCACCAGCATCCATCACACTCCCATCCACCACTTCCATAACATCCATCACACCTACACCCACAGCAATTTCTCGGACGCGTACCCTTCAGCCGCCGATTTTGGGGAATCGGTAGTGAGCCGGCCTGCTCATCACATTTTCCCTCGCAGTAACCGCGACACATTCGTAGCTGCCTCGGCCTCCCGCCATGAATCCTCATTGGCGGACGTCACTCAAAAATGACAGAATGTCAAAGGCTTCATCAAACGCAATTGGAGGTGTGCATCCCTGTAAAATCGTTCGTTCGGCAAGATTTCATTTCTATGACCCACAACTGCCAGAGAGATGGTGACCGTCATCATCAATGACAATGCCAAGAAATCTAACGCTCTACTTCATTTGATAATTGTTGGGAGTCATCGACTCCAAACAAGGAAGGCCATGAAGCGATGGAACTTGGTTTGCCTGAGGTGGCAAAGATCATTTCGTTGGTTCTGATGGGTCGGCCGCTCACGGGATCAAGCATGCCACGCACAGACAGGACGGTCTCCAAGTTTTTCAATGCGACCTCGTCACTGCCTAAACTGTGTCGGCGATAATTTGCCTCGATATCACACTGCTCAATCCAAGCATCAGGACAAACCCTGGGCAATCCATCAGTGATGCAGTGTTAATCCTCATCATTGGATTGTGCTTTGCTTTCAGAAGAGGGGTAGCAACCGTTGGGGATACGGACACATTCTCTCCCGATTTGGTCCCTGACCAAGTAATTTTCCAAAAATCCCCCGTGGGCAAATCATTAGACGAATCGAAATTCGCCGGGTGCCAGATCAAGGGGTTACAATCGGTGTGACTTGTACAGATGACGCCTAGCCCTACAGAACCCCGCATTTTGATCAACGAGGAACAGCAATGAAAATCAACTACACATAGACTGATCGTCTGCTTTGCAAAGTAGAAGCAAACCAAGTAATCGATGGCGTCTAAGTGAGGATTGCGTTGCGAGGCTTACTCTGCGCGTCGTGTTAAGCGATGGTACCGCAACAGACAAGAGAAAAAGTTGGATCAAGACGTCGGCCCTACCCCTAATTTGTGAACTCCTTCTCATTAGGGACTTCGTTGCCAATAGCCTGTTTGTTGTAATCCCTTAGTGAGATTCGACATCCAATTTCCGGGTGAGATACGACGTCCACAGTTCCCCATCGGGCTGCTTCTAGGACCCAGGCGAAATCCTATTCCAGCATAACTTACGGTCGCACCCATCATTCGAAAAGAAACAAAACAGACAGTTGCCAACACTCCACTACAATGGACGTCCTAGTAGGTCCGCTGCTGGAGCCGGACACGCTAAGATACGACAGCACGAAAAAGAAGAGAAAAAGATGAAACACACCATCCCACTTGCCATGGTTTTCCTGTGCTCCGTGACCCTCGTGTCTTCTTCGCGGCAAGCCGCTGCCCAGACGCCAGCGTCAGAAGTGTCCGCCGACTGGAAGGCCCTTGGATGGACACTGCCCAAGAGCTTTTCCCACGATCAGATCGACCTCTTCAAGGGACTCAACGCCGCACGCGGCACCTGGTCATTTGAGGCGGTAACCGTTGATGGAGATAACGCCACCGCCCTGACAGGTGATCTCGTGATCACGGGCGGTTCGCAAGCCGGGATGGCATCGGCCTGGAGCTTGAACTGGTCTTGGCCCGCCGAGAATCCGCAACACGCAATCGTTGAGAATATATTGGCGATGCCCGAATACAACAAACAAAAATTCGGACTGATGCTGATCCGCTTTGGACCCGTGAAGTATTCCGAGGCCGAACTCAAGCAAAAGCCAAAAGTCCAACCCACAATCTTTATGGGACAATGGGACGAAAAAACACGCACAGTCAGTTGGACACCAAGGGAGTTACCGAAAAAACAGGTCGATCAAGCGGCCACAAAGGGTGATATCTCGGCACCCTCATTTGAGACCCTGGTCGGCCCCAACGGAAAGATCTCGATTCAGAATACCAAGAATCTGCCCACGGGACAGATCTCGTCCGGAGGATCGACAATTCGGACAGCTGAAATGCATGAGGCCCCCGAGAAGGCTGAATTCCTGACTGGAATGCACCGCTTTCGAAAAGGATCCGAAATCACCGACCCGAGGATCATGCGGTACCTTCCCGCGGAAGCCACCGACATCAAGCTGATCAGCGATCGCAATGGGCACATGGCGCATTACCGCATCTCCGCGGAGGACTTCGACGCCTATCTTGCAGGAGTTTGGAAACGGTACCAGCAAGACCGGGCCACCGAACCGAAATCGTGGGAGCAGTACACCAAGGATGAAATCGCAGAAGCCCGGAAAGGCTCTTCGATGGGACGTTACGAGCCGAAAGTCCGATCAACAGAAATCACCTTCGATAAACCTGTCGTTTGGGAAGTGCTGGAGAACGCAACCAGTTACCGAGGACCCCATAGAAGCAGTGCGGCAGGGGCAACGTACTACTTCGACCGTGAGACAGGCATCGCGACCCATGACGCCGGCTACTGGTAATCGCCCCAGCGGAAAATTTTACTGAACGACACGGCTTGAACGACACGGCTTGCCGCCGCCCTCTGACGGATGCAAATTCTCGCGTTGACTGAACGCATCATTCTCGACCAACTCGTAATCGGCAAAGGTGACACCGGAGATTGCCAGATCTACTAGACAGCCTTGGCGAGAAAGGCGGTCAGAAAAACCCACCTTAGACATAAACCGTCTCTGACATAACCGTGTCTGACATAACCGTCTCTGACATAAATTGTCTCTGACATAAACCGCCTCTGCGGATTAGCGAAAACCACGTTGTGCCGACGCATCGTACGGACTCACGAGCGTGTCAACTTGGCGGTGCGCCCCGGAATCATCGCGGTTAATCCGTTCGCCGATGAATTGATCACCGTTGGCAACAGCCCCGATCGTCAATTTTTCGTTCCGGCTGACTGAATCGAGCGATGCATTAAGCATGCGAACTGCGAGGATTGGCGAATCATGTTGGCATTCGCCCGCTACGCCGGCATGCGGTCCCATGAAACGCGGATTCAACGATGGGCTGACATCGACATACCAAACCGCAAGATGATTGTTCGATCGAATAAGACACCGCCGGAGCGAGTCTGCCCGATCTTTCCCGAGATGTTACCGCACTTGATGCGTGCGAAGGAGATGGCCCCCGAGAGTGCCGATTTGGTGGTCACACGCTAAACCGCCGACACCGGCATCAGCGAGACATTCAAAAAGATCATCAAGCGTGCGGGGCTGACCGCCTGGCCAAAGCTGATGCAGAACTTGCGAGCGACACGCGAAACCGAATTGATTGCCGAATATCCGATCAAAGACGTTGCATCGTGGCTTGGCAACAGCGCTCCTATTGCAATGAAGCACTACGCGATGACGATGCAGTCATCGTTTGAACGAGCGATTCAAAACGGCACTGGGGTACCTGGAAAAGTACCCCAAAATTCACCCCACGACATAGCGAGCAATGGCAGTCATCAGCCCGCAAGCGAATCGGCGGATTCTGAAAACACCAATGAATACGGTGTTTTGATTGCTGTTGATTGCTACCAACAACCATTAGGAAGTACCCAGGGCGGGACTCGAACCCGCACAGCCGCATTTGGCCGGGGGATTTTAAGTCCCCTGTGTCTGCCAATTCCACCACCTGGGCATTTTGCTTAAATCATTATGTTTTAAGCGTTTTTTTGGGCGTTCCGCTGAGGGTGGCTCAGAGGACTACGCCAGAAAGCTTTCATGACTGATCAGCCCCATCGACTCGGTCGACGAGCGTTCGCTTCCCAAGGCTGTCAAGCGAACTGATCGGGAAACAGCCGTGTCGCACATCACCATGCCGTTATGGAGCAACCATGAAGCCGAATTGTATCAGAACGTGCTGTTTCTGCTAGTCAGCAGAAACTGAACCTGTCGCAAAAAGACCTCCCTTTAATCTGCATTACGACTCCCAGTAGGGGAGTAAAAAAATAAAGGTTTCACAGATTGTTAGGAAACCCAGCTATCCGTGGAAAGATCCAAAACGCTGCTATGTCAAAATCATCCTAACCGCAGCCACCGCAGTAAGGACCAGAAGAATCCCATTGAACCAACGCTGTGAAATGCGATTGACTAACCACTTACCGACATAAAGCCCACACGGAATCCCCACTGCCAAAGCGGCGCCAATGCTGAGCGTGCTAAAGTTAATCAACCCAAGGTTGTAACTAAATGGCAGCTTCACGAGATTCAACACAAGAAAAAGCCAAGCCGACGTTCCAATCAACTCCAACTTGGGAAGCCGAACCGACAGTAAATACAACGCAACAACTGGCCCGGCAGCATTGGCGAGCATGGTCGTCACCCCCGCCAAGAATCCCAAGGTCACGGCAAACCACTGTTTATCGGGAACACTGTCAAACCAGTTCGGTCTCCACGAACGCCCCAACTGCAGCCCAGCGAGTGTCAGAATAATCGCACCGACCATCTTCCTGAACACAACCTCATCCAAACGCCCCATCATCAACCAGCCAACCAAGACACCGAAAAGTGTGGGAGGAAGAAGCCTTCGCACTTGAGGCCAAACCGCTTTGCGTCCGAAAATAAAAATTGCAATGCAGTCACCAACCACCAACATTGGCAATAAAATCCCTGTCGACTCGATCGTTCCGAAAACGAAGGCGTAAACGACAACATGAAACATGCTGATACCGGGAAACCCCGACTTGGAGATGCCAATCCCCATCGCTCCAAGGAGTAACATGATCCATGCCTCTACCCCAATTGAATCGATCATCGACAAATTCCGTTACCTGACGAATGAGTTCGCATGCTCATTGCAATTTCCAACTGACGATAAACTTCCAAGAACCCCGTAGCCGTGACGTGTGCTTGCTTAACGCTCACTAGCTTACGAACAACCGATGTATTCCGGAACTACCGTTAGCCACGCCGCTGACATCATCAACACTTGATGAATGACCCAAAATTTCGAGACCTTGCTGTTTTGATCAGGAAGTTTCATCCTTTGAAAATCCCTAATTCCCGAACTCGCAATTGTTTTCAAACCGAGAACAGGAATCGGTCAGCCGTGATTGTGTACGCTTTCAGGATGACCCAAATAGCCAGGATTCATTTCGTCGTTGCCAAACCAAGTTGACTGACGTGGCCGCGCTTAGGTCAATCCACACGGAAGTGACCGACCGTCGACACCGAACTGCAACAAAAAGGACCCTACAAGAGATTGAAGAACTCAGCTTTTGCAATCAGTGACGTCAAACACTTACCGACCGTCATGTAAAAAGCCGGAAAGATAACAGTGATGGAGACTGATTCGCAAAGCTCAAGCCCTGCTGTCCATTACTTGAGAATGCCAGACGCACTTGAGAATGCCAGACGCTCGTGATTCACTGTACGGATTGACTCATCGCAAAATCGGACCGCCCGATTGATCTCACCTAACTCCGCCTCCACCTCGAAATCGTTCACCGCAAAGAAGGTTTTGCATCCTTGGACGAGCGACTGAGCAAAACTTGAATCCGGTAGAAATTGAACGCCGTAAATTCCCTCGCTAAGGAATCTGGTGATAATAGGGATTAAAGGTTCTTGCACCCCACTGCAGCAGTTTTGGAGACCACCGTTTCTACCGGTCCCCTACTCAGTCTAGGGAGCATAAACCGATTGAAGAACTAGCGTAACTGGCGAATTCGCGCCGTTTCAGCAAATCACAACCCAACACCTCATATGTTGGCGTTAAACTTACGCAGCTGGCGATTGTAAATCGTCTACCGAGAACCTTGGACTAATCAAATTGGTCATCTGATGTGTTAGTCCCTTGGTTGCGTCAGACTGTTGTACCCTTTAATCAGAAGCATCACCAAACCAAGTAACTTGTAAAAAGAAGAAGCGTTTAGCGGGACGACAAAGCCAATTGGCTATAAGCTCATCCGGAGCGGCGGATTTAATGATGGCCACCCCAGCATTCTGTGCAGCACCCTGTTCAGCCCCCCATTCCTCCAGATCACGAAACGTCCCCAGGCCCGGTGTGGCTTGGTGGTTGAGATAGAAGAGACAGAACGAAATGCACGGCTCTATTTGCGTCATCGTCAAGAAGTTCATTGAGCAGAACTATGGTTCGGTCGTATGGAAGGACATCTTGAAGTCTGCAGGTCACGAAGGGCTTGTCCTTTCCCCGATCCAGACTTATCCAGACGAGGCAGTTTTTGCCATTGTTGGTTCGGCATGTGAGCATCTCGAAATCGACATGCCAACAGCTCTTGAGGCTGTCGGTAAATTTGCGGCGCCTGAACTGATCAAATTTAGTCGCGGCATGCTGCATCCTGAGTGGAAAACGTTTGAACTACTCGGAAATATCGAATCCTTGATTCACCGAACCATTCGAATCAATAACCCGGATGCGGAGCCTGCAACCATTCAGGCGTTCGAGTTATCGGAAAATGAAGTGCAGGTGGTCTATTCGTCCCCGCGAGGGCTCTGCGCATTAGCGAACGGTATTCTGCAAGGCCTGGGCGACTACTTTGCAGAGGATTTACAAGTTGTTGAGAATACCTGCCGCCACAAGGGTGACCCTTTCTGCACATTCACCGTGACAAAGATTGAAGCGGGTTTAACGCAATCGGGTGGATCGAGTTCAGAAGACGCAGGCGATGCGGACCTGGAAGCTGAAAAGCCCATCTCTGATCCTTACGCAATGACGTCGGACAGTATCGACGCAGATAAATCCACGGGAATGCAGTCAGCCGAAGTGTCCAGCGGAAACGGTGGAGGCTTCGTCTACGACGGCAGAACCGACGATTCAAAAAAGATGGACACGACACCGACATCGTCCAACGTTATTCCCCTACCCAAACGTATTGGCAGATACTCAATCCACGAGGTGCTGGGACTCGGTGGCATGGGTATTGTTTACCGAGGAATCGATGAAACGTTGATGCGGACGGTGGCGATCAAAACCATTAAAAACATGAAGACCGATTCCACCAAGCGGGAGCAATTTCTTGCGGAGGCGAGAAAATTGGCAAAGCTTAGCCATCCAAATGTCGTCCAAATTTACGATGTAGGCAAAATTGCCCAACGCCCTTACTTCGTCATGGAATACCTCGAAGGAATGACACTCTCTTCACGACTAGCCAGAGGACCGCTTAGCCTGAACGGAGCGTTGCGGATTTTCAAACAACTTCTCGATGGTCTGAATGCCATTCACCGTCTTGGAATTGTTCATCGAGACATTAAGCCCGGCAACGTGATTCTCAGCAGCGACCTTCGGCACTGCCAGTTACTGGATTTCGGCCTCGCGGGAGACCAATCTGAAAATTCTTCTGCAACCAAAGGCGTTAGCGGCACGCGAGGCTACCTGCCACCGGAACGACTCAAGGGTTTTCCTGGCGATTACCGAAGCGATTACTTCAGCCTTGGATGCGTTGCGTACGAAATGCTCTCGGGGCTAATGCTTCATCAATTGAAACATTTTGACAATGACAATCGCCTCTACCTGAAAATGATTGACGACACAGAGCAATGGCTCAACGCACCCAAGGAACTGCGCGAGTTAGTCACGGGGATGCTGAAACCAGACCCCGATCAGAGGGAGGCGGATTACACGCGGATCTCCAGCATGATTGCTCTGCACCTTACCGATGTCAGTCATTCCTCCGATTCATCGGACTGGCCGACCTAAACGCTTGGTTCATGACCAAATTACCCGTTACCACATCCGACGGACAGACAAAAGTTTTTCGGTACTGGGCCGCTCGAACCGTAACTGTTAGCCAGTAGTGATCTTTAGTAACGTCGGGATGCCTAGTATATTCCATCACCATGAATGGAAACCTCGAAGAAGACAAAGCTGGCGATAGCAACGAAGTCATTATTGATGCTGAACTCAGTGCTCCCTCCCCTGCAATCACTCGGCACAGACCGCGTTGGCGAACGCCGTTAATTCTATTGATCGCGACCTGCCTGAGCACCTACGTGACCGGTGGACTTGCCTTTTCCTTTGCCTTGATCACGACATTGCTGGCCCACGAGCTCGGGCATTACTTACAAGCTCGGCGCTATGGTGTACCAGCAAGTTTACCTTGCTTTATCCCCATGCCTCTCAGCCCAATCGGAACAATGGGCGCCGTGATTTTCATGCAACCGGGAAAAGGCGATCGAAAAACGCTTTTTGACATTGCCATCTCCGGACCCATTGCCGGCTTATTTCCCGCCGTTCTCTTTAGCCTCATCGGTCTTCACTACTCAGAAGTCTTTAAAGTGGACGAACAAGCGGCGGGATTATCTTTGGGCGAGCCACTCATTTTCAAAGCAATGGTTTACCTCACTTTTGGATCGCTACCAGAAGGCCATGACGTGATGCTACATCCCGTTGCCTACGCTGGGTGGGTTGGTGTCTTCATCACTGCACTGAATCTGTTTCCAATCGGGCAACTCGATGGTGGCCATATCCTGTACGCATTGCTACGGTCGTTGGCCCATCCCATCGCAAAACTGTTCTTGTTTGCGTCCGCTGTGTCGGTGGTTTACATGGGGTATTGGGGATGGTCGTTGATGTTACTTCTTCTCCTATGGATGGGACCCGTTCATCCCAAGACTGCGGATGATGATGTTCCGCTTGGAAGTATTCGAATTGCACTCGGTTGGCTGTCTTTATTTTTCATGCCCTTGGGTTTCACCCCAACGCCATTCATCCTTCCTTAAACCAACTCAGGATCTGCGCTGTCACCCAGAAAAAGCGGCAACTGGGCATCCTATTCGCTGTGGCCAAAGGTTTTCTGAGCGTCCCGTTACGTGAAAGAAACGATTGTTTAAACCAGTTCAATAAGGGCACCCCAATTATCCCGCGTTCAGGTAAATTAACGCACGGGTAAATTAGCGCACGGGTAAATTAGCGCACGGGGAAGACAGCCCACGGGGAAGGCAGCGATCGGGTAAACCAGCGCTCTCGTAAAACGCTTACAAATCCACAATCTCGACCAACGCAACCACTGCTAACTTTTCCCAGGTATGCTGCCTGGACCAAAACCAATACCTACGGTCAAAACGCGGTGGATTAATCAGGTAAGCCAACACCATTTTCTTTACCCGCCACCAAATTGCTCAAACGCAAATCAATCTCCTTGACCGATTTCTCCCTGCTGAACTGATTGATATGAGCAATGCACAACGACCTTTTCTGTCCTAGATTTTCGTCGCAAGCGTGGCCGATAACTTGACTAACGGCATGGTCCAGATCTTGATAGAGATAAGCTTTGGGAACCAACTCTCGGTAGCTGAGCCGATCAGGGAGAACAGGAACCGCACCGGCCGAAATCGCCTCACATATTGCAATTCCGAAGAACTCGTGATCCGCCGTTGAGACGACAAGATCTAGCTGAGCCAGCAACTCGCAGTAGTCCGAGCGCGTCTCAGCAAATCCGCTATGAATCAACTTGGCGCTGAACTCATTCTCAATCGCAACTAATTCTGTGGAGAGTTGCTTGGGTCGAGGGCCGAGCAAGACGAGCCGAAAGTTCTGGCCCTTCAAATTAAGCTTCCGAAGGAGAGTAAGAAATTGATCCGGCCGTTTGTCATACTCCCAACGACTGACCCATCCGATAGTCAGTGGTATCGATTTGCCTTTCCTATCGGGAGCGATGCACTCTGCTGAGGGTAAATCCGGTGTCTCCACCGGATCGAAGCCGGGATAGATCACCACTGAACGAGGAGCAAGCCGCTCCAGATGGTGCTCACCTTTGGAATCAGGCATCTTTTCCAAAAATCTCGCCGAAGCGTTCAAAAAATCCCGGCGATGAAATTTAGAATTAAACCAAACCTCATCCGCACCCAACGCGGAAAGTAGGTTGGTATAACCAAAATGGTCGTCCTGCCTGGCATTACCAGCGATTGGATAAGTGAATTGGTTCTCGTGAAAGTAACAAACCAATGGCAACTGCAGTAACTGCGCAAGCCTTTGTCGTTCTTTCAACTGATTTGTTTTCCGGTGGTTGTACAGACCGGCAATGGAACCACGCAACTGTGGCACGTCGAGCATCGAAGTGCAAAAAATGGCATCGAATGATTCGCTCGAATTAGAATCCAAACGGGTAAACCGATCACGTATTTGCTCAGCTAATAACAGCGGAGAACACCTCATTCTCCATTTCCAATGACGCGATGGCGCGGTCACCAGAGACCATCGATGCGTACTTCTATCAATAACACCGTCAATGAAATCGCGATGGCTTCCGCCATAAAAGGGTTCGACCGCCAGAATATTCAATCCACTATTCTTTTCAGATCTCGCTGGAGGCATGGCTCGCTCGCAGAGGACACTTCGGAATTAGTACGAAAACTTGGACCAGTTATCAACGATGTTCCTCGTGACAGGTGGCACATTTCCCACGCAATTCCACCACCAACGGTCGACTATGTTTCTCAATGTCCTCGCCACGATTACGAGTATTGGCTTGAAATGAATCGTGGACCTTCTTGCTAAGCTGGAAGGCGTCAGTCAGCAGACGCGAGTAATCACCGTCAGCTTGAACTTGATGACGATGCGTACTGCGAATCTTGTACCCCGACGCACGCATGCATTCCTTCAACGATTCCAAAATGACCAAGGAATCGGCTTCTTTGGCTAAATCACCATACCCAGATGTATCGACTGGTAAACGTTCAGACCAGTCAAACAAACGCTGACTTGGATTCGCCATTGCTGACATCAATCTCGCGGTGACCTTGACCGGTGCGCTGGAGGTGAAGTTGACGTCGTGTTCATCAAGCCTCTTCTCAGAAACAGCCTCTGCGCTTCGCGCTGAGGAAATTAGCCCAACGTAAACGGCGTTGGTTCCAGCCTCTTTAATAATTTGATCAACCCGACTTGGGTCCAATTCCCCCGCAATAACGCATCCAACGATGGCCGCGATCGGCGCCCGATGGCGCCCATGATGACAATGGACATAGATCTTTCCCGCCAAATCCCGAACCGCCTTACCCAGATCCATTTCTTGCTTGTTGGTCAGCTTGCTATATCCCATGGGAAGATGAACGCACTTTAGCTGATACTTCTTTGCAGTTGCCAAATCAGGTGGCTTACCATCAACACTGATAATGGATCGGAAGCCTAGGTCGCGCAGCTGTGAGTAGAATCGCTCGTCTTTGGGTTGAGCTCCATAGTAGACACTTCCCGCGACGTCTTTGACTCCCAGGTCGGCTAACGCCACCTCGTCCACAGACCGCCTCGCGGGTGCCGGCTGTTCTATGAGCTCCTGTGAGAAACAAATCGGGAGGTGCAAGCAGAGTATGGTCACAGCACTGGTTGTGCGCTTCAATACGCCAGCAAATGACGGCAGGGTTCTTCTCAGCCAGTGCACGATTCAATGAATTCCAATTAAGGGGATGCGAGTCTACTGTCCAGACCGGAACAACATGCTAAACGTAAGTATCTTGCGTTAATAGAGTGTCACCAGTGAATCGAATGAGAAGTGAAAATCCGAATTGGGACGCGTCCTCGATAAAGCTCGATAAGCTGCCTCCAGCAAACGGCTATCGAGTACCTTTTCGGTTGCCACTCCCGCCTCTCACCCTGCTTGACGCTGTTTTTTGCTGTTGTCCGGGCTCCCCTTCGAGACGATTCGACAACGCCAATACCGCCAACCCCGATTCAAATCACTGGTGGTTACCTCGGATTAGCAGACTGTGCGTTTAAAAAGCGCGATACCCTATCGAAAAACACTCCGTGACATCAGGCAACACTTCCGATCTCCAAATCGTCCCAGTAGCGGCGGCTAAAACTCCACCTATCAGAGTCGACATTTCGACAAAATGCTATCTCGGATGATTAGTGATCATATTTTCTTGAAGCAGCTCCACCGTCGTGCCGAGCATCGATTAACTGCGAACGCTTACGCGTTTCAGAACGATTGAGTCAAAGCTCAACCATTTCGTCCTCTAACAATGGAAAAATTGGTTAAAGCCATCTGAACGACTAATCCGTTCCATGTTCCTTCGGGTTGTGTCTTCCCTATCACCCGATGAGACAAAGGCCAGGCGTCAACGCCCCAACCTCAGCCCTTCTCCAACAGTCTTGAACTCTCAACACTAGTTTATCAAGAAGGCATGATAAATCATGCAAACTCGCTCGGCTTAACCATCGACCGCAACAAGGAGAACATCCACACACAAAACCTCTCGCCCAGTTTTTCACGCAATGAAACAGCAAGTGCAGGCCGGACGTTCAAACGACATTCAAATAAGCTATCTGAACATAAATCTCCGCTTAGTATCGCCCTCGAATATCGTCATTAAACAATTCAACTGACCGAATGGTTACGATATAGAAGTGAAGGTCACAGGAGTGATGCGGTAAGAGAAACAGAATGTTGGATGCAGATCGAAGAATCGACGCGTTTCTAAACGCAAGCAGTTTTGCGGTGGCTGGCGCTTCGTCACGCCGCCACAAATATGGAAATATCATTTTCCGCGCGTTACAGGATTCCGGTCGCATCGTGTATCCTCTCAACCCAATCGAGAATGACATCGAGGGAGCGAAAGCGTACCGCCACCTCGCAGACCTTCCAGAGGTACCTATTGCACTCTCCATTGTCACCCCACCCAGCGTGACCCGCGACATTGTCAATGAGGCAATCCAACTCGGAGTGCGCCATCTTTGGATGCAACCAGGAGCGGAAGATCCCATCGCGTGTGAGTGTGCTCGCGACGCCGGACTCTCATTGATTGCCGACCAAAGTTGCTTGCTGGTCGCTTTAGCCATCGCCTAAAGAGGTCGCCGGTTCTAGTCCAACGGGCAATGGATGCAGAGCGGGGTGCAGGGCATTTGCGAGTATTTCCAGGCCATCAACCAAACGCGGGCCGGGTCGATTGAAATAGGCCGAACCATCAATGGCAACCATTCGATGATTCTTGAAGCATGACAGCGACCTAAGACGTTCCTGAAAACCGCCTTTTACAAATTCATTTTGAATTCGCTTGACATCAAACCCACAGCAGGCCAAACAAAGCACATCAGGATCGACTTCCACAATCTTCTCCCACGACACCGCTACACTTCTCTGCTGGTTGGTTTTGATCGCATTGGTCCCACCCGCAATATCAATGAGCGTGGGATTCCAATGACCTGCACTAAAGGGAGGATCCAGCCACTCGATCAACGCGACGCTTGGCCTCACAGCAAGGGCGAGACTGCGTTTGGCAATCCGATCAATCCGTCCGCGTAGATCCCGAATCACTTCCTCAGCCAAATCTTCTGTTCTCGTCAATCCGCCTAGCATTCTCACCTCTGAGAAAACATCCTCCAGGGTTTCCGCGGATAGGGCCACAAGTCGCGATTCCTTTGACAGGGACGCCATCGCATTCCCAATAGTTCTTGAGTCAATCGCGCAAACCCCACAAAGGGATTGAGTCACCACGAGATCTGGTTTTAAAGATAGAAATAACTCCGATTTCAGATTAAATAACGAATCTCCGCTTTTCACTGCCTGGCCGACGCGAGTGTTAATAGAAGCGCTGCTCTCACCCTTATCAAAAGCGTTTTCGGTCACCTTGGGCAGTGATTGCACAGCAGGCGGAAAATCACACTCGTGTGAGACGCCAACAAGTTGCTCTTGAAGCCCCAACTTACACAGGATCTCGGTGGCACTCGGTAGAAAGGAAATTATTCTCACAAGCTCTTCAGGGGTTGGAGCGGGAACATTCGCAACAATTAAGCAAATTCAGTCCAGTAGCAAAGACGCCGATTCTTTAGCAGGCACACGTCTACCTATTCGGCTTTGTACACGGAGGTTCTTGGTAGCCACAACGAAACACGAGATCGATAGTTTCGATACCGATCGCCAAAACGAGCTGCCAGATCACGTTCCTCCAACGGCCTGACAACGAGATGCCATAACACCGCACCCAAAACACAATAGACAGCGGTGCCAAGACTACCCAGCAGCAGAGCCACCGCAAGGCCCTGCGAGATACCTGCAACGGCCATGGGATTCCGCACGATCGAATACGGACCTGAAACCACAAGCTTGTTAGCGGTGGCACTCGGCAGCGGTGTGCCAGAACCTTTCGCTGCCATCTGATAGGCCGCAGCCATCCCAAGAATGGACGCTGCAATGAACAAAACCGCCGACACAGGTTCGGCATACATCACGGTGACATTGGGAAGTTCCAGTTTACGTTCAATGGCGAGAATGGCCTTTGGATAGATAACCAAAAAGGTCGTCCAAAACGTAACGACCTGTACACCAGTCTTAACCAACGCGTTTGTCTTGGTTAGCTCCACAGGTCGAATCAATAACGGCTCCTCCTCGGTTTTGCCTAAAACACTGCTGCATAAGTACAAACTTCCAGTCAGGGAGAACATCAACGCCGTGGAGACCCAAGCCTCGTCAGTGATGATCGAAACATTGAAGCAGTAGAGGCTGGGGTAAAGCGAAACAAACGCTGTGGTGCTGACCCACCATCTCCCGTTCAAATCGACCTTCAAGGAAGCGACGCCGGACATCACAATTAATGAAACCAGTAAAGCAATATCTGGAAGCATGAATGCGCGCAGACTCGCAAAATCCCAGTGGCTTGGCCAAAACCAATGACAAGCGGCAGGATAACTCACTAAAAGTATCCACCACATCAAGATAAAGGCCGCAAGACAAAACAGGGCTGTAGCAATTAAAGTGCGAATCGACACGAGCGATCGGTAACGATCAAGCATGAACAACTCCCCGCCTGCACCTACCGGTCTTCACGGTACGCGGTTCCACGTCTGCTCGCATCTTGCCAAATCCTGCGTGTTGGGTGAAAAGTCAGTCAGAAGTGCTGTCGACACCGACACCCTCGATATCATGAAACCAATCGGGCGGTCGAACATTGATCTCCTCAAAGTATTGGTTGAGAAATTGTTTCATAAACGCCTCCCTCTGATGTGCTATCTCCCTCGCCGGCGCAGTGTGCATCATGGCAGAAATGCGAAAAAGCTTGTCTCGAAAATGCGTAACACCCGACGGTCTCTCAGGGTCAAGCGGATCGAAAAAAGGCTGTCCCTTGAATTGTCCGTATTCTATGGTCCTAACGATCCCGGCGGCGCCCAAAGCATCGAGACGATCAGAGTCCTGAACGATTTCTCCCTCCATACTTAAAGGTTCTGCCACCGCCCGTTTTCGATAGGACAGATTCTCGACGATATGAATGACGTGAGAAACCAGCGAATCCGGAAGACCATGACGCTTTAGGACTTGTCGTGAAAGTTCACCGGTTCGTTCTTGCCCATTATGAAACTTTGCATCCCCGACATCATGCAGTAACGCCGAAAGCTCAATCACCACCGCATCGCCCCCGAGTCGAGATTGCAAATGCATTGCACACTCCCTCACCCGAAGAATGTGATCCATCCCATGCCCGGCGCCCTGTTGCTCCAAAAGAGCATGCACCTCTCTTTCCACGCATTCAATCACGGATTCAGCTGTTTGCTCACTCATAAAACCAATCGCTCATAGAGGCCGTTGTCTTTAACTCATCCTGGCCAACCGTAATTTCAAGTTGACACACCCGACTTCTTTACGTGTCCGGATCAGACGCTGAACGCCTCAACAACCAGCGGGATGCTTTTGACATGGCACGAATAACCAGACAGAAAAGGATTGCTGGAAACCACCCAAAAACAAGCGCGCCAATAGGTCCGCTATCACTAAAAGCCTCCGGGGGTGGATCAGGCGTTGCCTGCCAGGCACGATACCCAATATCACTCGCAAGGAATAATCCCGCCCAGAAAAAGAAAACACCAAACCCAAATAAGACAAACTGGGTACTCTGGCGGCTAACTTTCGCAGAGAAGTAACCAAACACAATGCTGATAAGACAGGGCACGGTAAAAACAAGAATGAAAACATCTCGATAAATCATAAAACACCACCGCTTACTGATTAATCCTGAAACCATTGCTCCGCAATAATTTTAGACCAAATACATCAGGTTTCGAGGGGAAGTATAGCATCTATTCTCTAGCCGAATGAGTTCAGAAAATCTCCACGAGATGCTTCCCTTTTTGAGTTCATCATTCACTATGGTTAAAGAACGAGAGGTAGCACTAGCTTTCTGCCATGCATCTGGTGACACGCTTTTGATCAGTCACTGCATCTCGATGTGGTAAGTTCTGTTCTACACACTTACGCTTGCCGGTCCGCTTCCTCAATTCAGTCGTTATCCAGAACCGACACCAGTAAAATACGTTGTAATTCTCGACCAGTTAGCCCTTTCTAAAAAGATGCGAGATTTGCTTTGATCAAAGGTATCCAACACGCCGGTTTTCTATGCGTCCAGCTCATCCTCTCTTCAGGACTCTTTGCAGCTGACATTTCCTTCTCCCGACAAATCCTTCCGATCCTTTCAGATCGCTGCTTCCAGTGCCACGGGCCAGATGAAGCGAATCGAGAAGCTGATCTACGATTGGATTTGGAAGCCACCGCAAAACAGTTATCAAATGACCAAGCCGCAATTTACCCAGCCAATCTAAGCAAAAGTTTGCTTTGGGAACGAATAACCACAACTGATGGCTCCATTTCGATGCCGCCTCCGGACTCGCATCGCGAACCGTTGTCACCTGCTGAAATTGAACTGGTGCGTCGTTGGATCTCTGAAGGTGCAGTGTGGGGCAAGCATTGGGCATTCGAACCAATCTCTCGACCGGAAATTACTTCGCAAGCGGGAAGTGAAATCGACTATTTCATCACCGAAAACCTCACTCAGCAGCGTCTGTCCGCATCAGAACCAGCAAATCTCCATACACAACTGCGAAGACTCTCCTTCACCTTACGGGGCGTCGCTCCAAGTGAATCGGAAATGCAGGCATTTGAAGCGCAACCGACCGATGGCCAATGGGCAAATCTTGTCGAGAGTTTTCTTGAATCGGATCAGCATGCGGAGCGGCTTGCGATGTGGTGGTTGGACGCTGCGAGGTATTCAGATTCAGATGGCTATCAAGCTGATAAAACCCGCCAGAACTGGCCTTGGAGAGATTGGGTGGTCGATGCATTTCATTCTAATATGCCCTTTGATCAATTTACGATCGAACAGTTTGCTGGTGACCTCCTTCCCGAGGCAACTCAAGAACAGATTCTGGCGACTTGTTTTCACCGCAACCACATGACCAACGGTGAAGGGGGAAGAGATCCGGAGGAGTCCAGAATTGACTATGTCCTCGACCGCACCAATACAATGGGCACCCTCTGGATGGGCCTCACCCTCGGTTGCAGTCAGTGTCATGACCACAAGTTTGATCCAGTATCGCAGAGAGACTATTACTCGCTCACCGCATTTTTCAACAGTATTGATGAAGATGGTAAAGCGGGAACAGGCGCCAAGCCGTCGTTGAAATATAAGTCGCGTTTAGTTGCGGAACGTGTTGCTGAGATGGAGCGTTTTGTAAGTCAGTGCCAGCAGGTCGAGTCTGAATCCAAATCGATCACCCACCGTTCATTCATTGATTGGGTCGAAGACCTTAAGAACAATCCCCCAGATCCTTATCAGGCTTGGAGGGTACCAAAGGTTTTGTCGGTAGAAAGTAATGAGGGCACTGAGTTTGCCACAGAGAGTGACGGCACGATTCAAACCAGCGGCCCCACCCCCAATCAAGACGACTATCGGATTGAATTGGAAGTCCCCGAGGGAATGCATCGCCTGTCCGGTTGGCGAATTGAGGTCTTGCCCCATCGATCTCACATCGAAGAAAAGTTTACCCGTCAGGGCAAAGGTGATTTCATTCTCACCAACGTCAAGGTATTAGTGAATCAACGAGACCGGCCCAGCGAACTGGAACTCGAGATCGCTTCGGCCAAGGCTGACTATGAGGCAAAGAAAGACCGAAAAACAGATTGGGACACTCGCTATTCGAACATCAAGGAAACGCTCAATGATGATGCTCGAGATGGATGGACCACCGAAGGGGCTGAAGAAGTAAAACCCCACATTGGTGTCTATCGACTGGCTGAGCCCTATACCGTCAAAGCCGGAGATCGATTCGTCATCATCTTGAAACAGCGTTCAACACAGGGAGACGCGAATCTGGGACGCTTTCGTATTTCACTATCCTCTGAAGCCGGCGAGACGGTGGAACGAACAGATTCTGGTTCCCCTATCCAAGAGTTCATCACGCTCAATCCTGAGCACCTCGACGAGGTCCCTGAGGAATTAATGACGAGGCTTGAAAAGCAACACGCGTTGGATTCTATCGACTACCAAATGGTCAAGCAAAAACTTGACATCGCCCGTCGTCAACTATCGCAAATTCGAGGTCAAGCCGAAGCTCGATCCGTGATGGTTCTGGGTGAAAGGAAAGAACCTAGGCCCACCCATGTGTTAGTCCGTGGCGTTTGGGATGCGAAGGGGAAGGAAGTGCAACGTGGCTTCCTACCAAGCATTACAGGTGAACCACCGGTACGGGAAAAGAAAACCAACGAAAAAGCTGATGCAGAAATTCCAGAAGAAGAATCCCTCAATCGGCTTGACCTTGCCAATTGGCTGGTCTCTCCTGAAAATCCACTCACGGCACGGGTGATTGCGAATCACGCCTGGCAATTAATGTTCGGAACCGGATTGGTTGCTACGTCGGAAGATTTTGGCCTGCAAGGTCAGCTTCCCAGCCACCCCGCGCTACTGGACTGGCTTGCCAGTGAGCTCATCGATAGCGGATGGGATCTTCGCCACCTTTTTCGATTAATTGCATCGAGCAAGACATTTCGACAATCGAGTCAGGGCAGTGAAGAATCGATGGAACTCGATCCTGACAATCGCCTCCTTGCCCGGGGACCAAGGTATCGCTTGCCCGCGTGGATGTTGAGAGACAACGCTTTAAGCATCTCGGGATTGCTAAACCCAGCTCTGGGAGGACCTCCTGTCTTTCCTTATCAACCCAAAGGAATTTGGTCTGAAATCACAATGGGGCGGTTTCAATACGAACCCAGTCTTGGCCCCGAACAATATCGCAGGACGCTTTATGCTTTTTGGAGGCGTTCCAGTTCACCCGCCTTTCTCTTCGATTCCGCGGAGCGACGAGTATGCGAGGTACGCGTCAGCGAAACAAATACTCCCCTGCATGCACTAACGTTAATGAATGATCGAACTTACCTCGAATGTGCAAGATCACTCGCGGACGTCATGGTACAGGAGAGTGACTTTCATGCTTCCTTGAATTTACTCGGAAGGCGTGTTCTATCACGCGACTGGGAAGATCTTGAGGTAGGAAACCTGCAACAGGTGCATCAGAAGGCGTTAGATTATTACGGTGAAAACCCGACCGAGGCAGCGATCTATACCAAGATTGGTCAACGTGATGAAGTCCCAGCGGAGTTAGTAGCTCAGACGGCAGCCTGGATGACCTGTGCCAGCTTGGTCATGAATCTTGATGAGGCGATCACTCTGGAATAGTTGTTGGATTCATTCCTGACGGGGTCGAAATCCTTTCACATCTTTGTCGGTGGCAGATAGGCAAAAAGTAAGCAAAATGAATCTCGAAATTTCAAGACGCGCTTTTTTAAGCAACGGCGGATTTAGTTTGGGGGCGATCGCCGCGAAGTCGATCTTGGCACAAGAGCGTCCTGAAAATTCCACTGAAATCGGCCTGAGTGGACTCCCTCACTTTGCTCCCAAGGCAAAGCGAGTCATCTTCCTCACGCAGTCCGGTGGCCCCTCTCAACTTGAGTTATTTGATCACAAACCTGACCTCCACAAACTGGCGGGAACCGTGCTGCCGGATAGCATCCGACAAGGCCAGCGATTAACGGGCATGACCGCCAACCAGGAACAGTTAATCCTGCCTCCGGTCGCAAAATTTATTCGGCACGGTCAATCTGGTGCCATGATCGGAGAATGGATGCCACACCTCGGCAGCGTTGCCGATGACATCTGTCTTGTAAAATCAATGGTCACTGATCAAATCAACCATGCGCCGGCAATGACAAAATTCTTAACCGGGCATCACTTGCCAGGTCGCCCAAGTGTTGGGTGTTGGGCAAGTTACGGGTTGGGAAGCGTCAACCGAGACATGCCAGATTACGTTGTTCTAATTTCGAGGATGAAACGGCCCAGCGATCAACCACTTTACGATAATTATTGGGGGAGCGGTTTTTTACCGTCCAAGCATCAAGGGGTTACGCTGCGAAACACCAAGGATCCTGTGCTGTACCTCAACGACCCAAATGGATTCCCAAAAACACTTCGACGAGAGATGCTCGATGGCATGTCTGCGTTAAATCGTAGACATCATGAGCGAATGCTCGATCCTGAGATTGAAACACGCATTCGGCAGTACGAAATGGCATTCAGGATGCAGGCTAGCGTTCCTGACTTGACTGATTTGAGGGATGAGCCTGAATCCACTTTTGAGCTTTATGGGCCGGACTCGAGACGTCCCGGCAGTTATGCCGCGAACTGTATCCTCGCACGCAGGTTGGCCCAGCGGGATGTGCGATTCATTCAACTATTCCATCCCGATTGGGATCATCATTCCAGACTTACATCTTGGTGTGTTTCGCGTTGCCTCGACACCGATCAGGCAAGCGCGGCGCTCATCCAGGATTTGAAACGCCACGGCCTACTCGATGACACTCTGGTCATCTGGGGCGGTGAGTTTGGGCGTGGAGTTGCCGGCCAAGGCAAGTGGGATGATCCCAATGCTGGCCGTGATCACCATCCACGTTGCTTCAGCCTCTGGATGGCCGGTGCCGGTATCAAGCCTGGATTTCAATACGGACAAACCGACGCCTTCAGCTACAACGTTGCGGAAAACCCCGTTCACGTCAGGGATCTTCATGCAACGGTTTTGCACCTGCTTGGACTCGCCCACGATCGGTTCACCTATCGATTCCAAGGCTTAGATTTTCGTCTATCCGGAGTCGAAGACGCCTCGGTGGTCCATGATCTCATCGCCTGATCAAATCAATTGGAATGCCCGGCCTCCGATAACCTGATGCAATCGCGTCACGCTAACCGGTGAAGAAGGGCACTGCGTCCCCATTGCAAACGCGTTCAAAAGGTTGCGAAAAGGTTGCTCGACTTTCCACAAGATCGTGAAAGGCTGACTGGCCTGGCTGAACGCTCTCATGGCCCAATCTTGCATGAACCATCATCGCAACGCCCAGTCAAAGCGAGACGATTTTTTGCAAACCAACGGTAGCAATAATCCAACAAGTGGGCGATTCCCGGCAGACGCGTGAACCAGACGAGGATACCAAACCCGACGGCGGTGTAGAGTTGCCTAAACACCTCCACACCCAAAATCCAAGTGCCGCTGGGCATTCTGCCATGAATCTCCGCCATCAGCTCGTCTTGACTTTTGCCGTAGTCAGCAGCATGAAATGACGAACCAGCGATGTCGGTAAAGAGAATGTGCTTTTTTCGATCAAGCCATTTAAGCAACCTTACCTCTCTGGCACACAGGGGACAATCGCCGTCAAAGAACACCTGCACCATAAAATCCACAGGCAGCCGATCATCTGGATTGAGGTGGACGTTTACGTTTTGCGTTAAATCCACATGCTACTCTTCGTCCGGAGTCGGGTCGGTGGCATCGTCGGACGCTTGAACTTGGGATCCGTTCGCGATGCGAATCAGGACTTCGTTGCGGCGAAACGGCCCTGGTGTGAAAGGAGGGTCGTATCCAGCGGTGTCCGCCGATGCTTCACCCTCAAGTCCCTGCTCGCGAAGCCACTGGCGTAGTTTTTTCTCGTGCGTACTCGCTAAATCGCTGTCCATTCGACCAGAAAATCGAATCACCGCAAAACGTCCGCCTTTTCGTGTCTGGATTTCAACACCGTCGCCGGTAGGTGCAGGAACACCTTGCTTTGCGACAGACTTCGGCATGACGAATCCCATCGAAACAGTTGGTTGATCGACTCCGCCCTCCATGAACACTGGTGTCGTCATGGAAATTTTTTCCTTGCTTTCGTTGTCGCCGCTGATGTACCTAAACAGCCTCATGAAGCTACCATCACGCCCGTTGGAGGCAACTTTCGAACTCGTTGCAGCGAGCATCAAATCGGGGTAGTCCCTGATCTCGATATTGCCTGACTTCTTCACCACCTGATAGGGAGCGGACTCGTAGGCGGCCCGCGCGGTGAAATTCCAGCCCAACGCCAGCGTCACGAGAAGAAAGGCCAAAATGGTAAGCGGAAGCATGCGTCTTTTCATTGTTAAACCCCTTGAGTACCGGCTGTGCTAACCAGTGTAGCGCCCTATCAAGGTGGAGCAAAAAGCAAACGATTCTGATGGTTTTCTCTGACACTGTCACAGGTCCTCGCCGTGTAACAGCCCCCCCATAAAACATGACATTCAGCCGGCAGCTCAATTTGGCAGCTCAAATTGGCGATCCATGATAATGCAGCCCTAAGCGTCGACAAAGCATCCCAACCGCAGCAAGCCTCGCAGAGATTTAGCTCATCAATGCTTTCCGAACAGGTGTGGACCAATCACCCGAATTTGTGTTCCTGATGACTGCTTCCACAAA
>CALJHC010000029.1 GCA_938075415.1 uncultured Rubripirellula sp.
GTTCGATCCGGATTGGTCGCACGATTTCGCCGACACACACTGAGAATAGCGGTGTGTGTGGCGGCCATTGTTAATTTCAGAATGTCGCTTCGCATGACCAAATCAAAAAGCACATTCAGATTTTTAGGATCTCGCGTCCAAACGAGTACGCCATTCGTTCCATCCTCCATCCACTGACGAAGGGGCGGCGTGCCACTCGGGCATCGGATGACCTGTCGCAGGATCTCGGGCAGGAATCGGCAGCATCATGATCCGTTTACAGGCTAGCTTGTAGTCCTCATCACTCAGAAACGCTTCCTGAATATCATCCCAGTCGCGCCCATCTGGGTACCCACCACACATATGGATGTCATCTGATTGGCCGACCATCTGGTGGCTAACCCCAGCCGGCATGACAATCACGTCACCGGTGCAGATTTTAATTCGGGTCCAGCCCCCTTTGCCAACGGAAACATGAAACTCCATCCAACCATTCGCGCAGCCGAGGCATTCGTGTGTCGTGGAATGAAAATGTGCATAGTCATAAACTCCCGGGTAGTCCCAGTTGTTTGACCAGCCATTTTCGCGAAACCGTTTCTTGATCGCCTCAGCCCCACCACCGGGAACGGCGTCGCGATGCACCAGCAGCGGAAAACGGCTATTGGGGATTTTCCGTTGCGGCTTTGAAGAATAGGCTTCCGTTGATGTAGTATTCACTCCCTCGGTTGACATGACGTTCACCTTTCTGGTTAGAGTTCCCAAGTGGATCCTTTTTCCCGACTTAAACCTCTGCGGAGCCATACGGCACATCTTTCCCACCGTAGCGTCTAACGCGAAGATTGCATTGTTCAGCATGGCCTACAAATCCTTCGAGCATGCAGAGTCGCGAGCCGTATTGTCCGATTAGTGTTGCGGCTTCATCGGTCAGGATTTTTTGATAGGTATGGGTCTTCAGAAATTTCCCGACCCAAAGTCCGCCGGTGTAACGCCCGGCCTTTTTGGTTGGCAGCGTGTGGTTGGTCCCAATCACTTTGTCGCCATTGGCCACATTAGTCCGAGGCCCAAGGAACAACGCTCCATAGTTCGTCATTTTTTCGAGGAACCAATCATCGCATTTCGTCATGACTTGAACATGTTCCGAAGCGATATTATCCGCGGTGGCGAGCATTTCTTCATAGGTATCACAGAGGATCACAGCGCCATAGTTTTCCCATGATACGCGTGCTGTTTCCGCCGTGGGCAGGATGGCAAGAATCCGGTCGATTTCGGTGAGAGTTTTCTGGGCGAGTTGGGCGGAATTAGTCAGCAGGATGGCAGGCGAGTTGTACCCATGTTCAGCCTGTCCCAGCAGGTCCGTCGCGCAAAGCTCGGCGTCGACCGTGTCATCAGCCACAACCAATGTCTCGGTTGGCCCCGCGAGTAAATCAATTCCGACGCGTCCAAACAGTTGGCGTTTGGCTTCAGCGACATAGGCGTTACCCGGGCCGACAATCATATCAACTGGGTCAATCGTTGCCGTACCCAACGCCATGGCGCCGATCGCCTGCATACCACCGAGAGTATAGATTTCGTGCGCGCCGCCGAGGTGCATCGCCGCAACAATTGCAGGGTGCGCCTGACCGTTTGTGGGCGGCGCCGCGGCAATAATTCTCGGTACGCCGGCTACGGATGCCGTCACGACGGACATGTGTGCAGATGCCACCATCGGGAACTTGCCCCCCGGGACATAGCAACCCACCGATTGGACCGGAATATTCTTGTGACCGAGAATCACGCCGGGAAGTGTCTCAACCTCGAGGTCCGACATGGTCGTTCGTTGCGCCTGTGCGAAGCCTCGAATCTGATCTTGCGCGAACTTGATATCGGCAAGTTCACCGTCTGAGAGTTTTGAGATCGCCGCTTCAATCTCAGTGGAACTTAGCCGAAAGCTGGGCGGGTCATATTGATCAAATCGCTGTGAAAGCTCTCGCACTGCGGCATCACCACGAGCGGCTATCTCAGCGAGCGTTGTCTCAACAATGTTGCGTACCTTGACATCCTCCGCGACTCGCTCTGTCTCGGGCTTACCAGATTTCAGGTAGGTGATGGCCATAGCTTCGTAACTTAATGATTGCGGGATTTGCCTGTTAGACGCCTTCGATCCCGAAAGCGTAACTCAAATAACCAGCTAGCACCTGAGTGTGAGATGGCTATGTGGTCGGTCGGTTTTACCCTGCGAACTTGATCGTGTCAGCATCGCCCAATGATCCGGCATTGGTCGCTTCATGGGGTACAGACTATACACGGTCACAGTCGTACAAGGGAAATGAGTACGATTGTCATGCGTTACCGCTGGATTATCAGCTGTATTGGCTCAGCGACTACGGCAAACGTCGTGTTCGTTTGCACCGTTTAACCTATCTTCCACCTTAGCCCATCCGAAAATGCTTCTACCTTTCCTGTCTCTGGGAACGCCGCTCTGGCAGCATCACCAAAACGGTCAAACCGAACACACTGAAAAGCCCAAACGCTCCGAATAACTTTGCGTAGCCCTTGGAAACTGCGTAGCGGACAGACGCCAAAACCAAAAGTGGCGTTGAAAGTAGCAGATACATGGCTATCCATGGCATAGGCCCCTGCATCACTGCCGAAAGTTGCAGAAAAAGCCCAGCCGACAATGCAATGCTCACTTCTCTATTCTGCTGGGCTGTCATTGCCTGGGTATTTCGGGATGCAGATTTCAGAAAGGTACTGATACCCAATCCCACTGCAATGATGGCGTACAAGGCCCGGTTTTCATCATGCGGAAAGTCATGCACGAGGCTGGTAAAGCGAGTTGGGTAGCTTAGCAAGGCAATCAAAAATCCGCTTGCGATCAAACTCAGTCCAACGATGGCGAGCAGCACCGTAGCTCGGTCAGGCAGATGATTATCCATTTACTCGCTTACTGGTTGAGATTGCATTGCATCATTTGGCAAGGCCGGATTGCCCCTCACGTTAACACCGCTACTGAACATGTACTGAGCGGATTGCGGCTGTATTCGAATAACGGGCGTGCAAAATGTTGCAATCTCAATCGGGTCCTGCTCAATCAGAATTTCGTCAGCAGAAATCTCAAATAGCGTCAAAACTTCGCCGTCAACTTTCCACAACCCCTTGATTCGGTCAGCCGTGGTGCTCGGTGGAAGCAAAGTCACTGCAAGGTCGCCGGGCATCCCATCGGCACCTGCTATGATTTCAAACGAACTTTCGTCAAACGTCCACTGCAGATCATCGTACCTAGAACCGCCAGTGCGGCCGGAATACTGACAACCTACAAGCATCTCGGGATACACCGGATTAAAATCGGAACCGGTCGTCCGATCATCGGTTTCGACCCGACCGCAACCTAGAATCAACATTGGAACGATCGCACCTAGATAAAACGTTTTACATAAACAGGTCATGCACTGCTCCGAGCTCTTTGGAATGCTTAGAACGAATCATACACCGATCGCGACAGCAACTCACGAAGCTCAAACAGGCAGACCCGGCCCACTTGGCAAAGTCATTGCAGATCTGCTGCTGATAACTTAACCAGCTAATGAGGCAGCCTTAATTCAAACGCCTCAAAGTTTCGGCGCAGCACTTTCTGGCTTTTCGTTGTCGTATTTCAATCCTCATTTTACACGCTACGGTCTTCTTAACGGGTCGTTTTTTGTTGCTGCCTACGCCTGCATCAACCGAAGAAAGGGCCGAGATGCTTCACGTGGGACTGAAGCCAATCCTCGATATTTTCCAGCGTCATCGCTAGAGCGTGCTTAGCTAAAAAATCCCTCGAAGTAACATAGCAACAGCTAAAAGCAACTTCTTTGCGTGCCGGATTACTCATTGCATCTTGGGTGGCGACGGCCGTTCGGTGATACTTGCTGAACTCAAAGCTCCAGGAATACTTCGAAGACAAAAGTAAAGAACCGTGGAAATAGCCAGCCGAGAATGGCACCAACCAACGCGCCAACGCCGGCGAGGCCAGCGACACCAGTAATGCCTTCGATAGGAAACCCATCGAAGGCAAGGAAGTATCCTAACGGTGACAGAATACCGAATACGACAGCTCCAAAAATGGCGGCTACAAATTTTCTTATCATTGGTTATCCAGAATTTTCGCAGCATCGCTGCAAACTAACACCGAGAAACGTATCAGGGGGTGATTCATCCTACAGATGCGGTCAGATGCCTCAAGTGCCGGTTTTGTCAGTTCCCGCTGGCGGCGTTTTTTGACCATGCACACGATGCAGGCCAATCCCCTGCCCAGCGAACTGCGGAAAAGACAAGGGCAAAGGGGTAATGGCCGAGGGCCATTACCCTTTATGGAATGAAAAAGGCTATTTTTATCTTTAAAGATCGATCAGTCAGTGCTTCTGTCGTGTTTACTTAATTTGGTAACCGACTTTGACAGCCGAATCAGTGGCAATCCACTCCGTCACTCGGCTTCAAGGACACCGACTTACACGAGTGGTTTGCGCAGCAGGAGCCGACGTGGGGACCCGGAAATCTAAACTCGCTCGGGAATCGCAAATAGCCAAACTGGTGTTGTTCATCAGAGACTTTTGAGTCGCTCCTGCCGTGTTGTCAAACAACCTGCTGCAGAGGGCTGGTGGTATCGGTAATTCATTGCCGGATCTATAGGTCGACCAACCCGCGTCAGCACTTATCGAGTGTTTCTGCGAGTCGTTTTTTGTCTGGATGGATCAGTCAGGCCGAACAACGATGCTGTGGAATTCGCCGTAGCTTGGCTACCGAAGATTGGCTACCGAAGATTGGCTACTGAAGATTGGCTACTGGAGATTGGCTACTGGAGATTGGCTAACGAACACGAGGATGCTTTCAATAGAAGGGCCTTAGCCGGCGAGTCCATCGCGGATGTTGGTTGCGAAGCCAAAATTTTGGCGTATCACCTTGTTGAATATCCTCGCCAGTGCAGGTCTGCATTGCCTTTGGTGGTGGGGCATCCAAGTAGCGATGCCGATCAGATAAATTGATTTGACAAGTTACTTTTAGATTCAATAGAAAATGTTGCCGCTTGCCAGATTCTTTTGAATGTTTTTTAACTGGATCACTAGACTCTTAGCTCCAGAATCCATTAATTTCACGGCGTACTTGGCAGCCTTCAATACCTGAGGCACTTCGCCAACAAACATGTTAGAACGGATCAAAACTGGCTTTACCAAGGGTTTTTGTCTATGTTTGTCCGTCGGGGTGGTCTACCGAGTCACCCCAACACCCGCCCGCTTTTGAAATCAATGTGGCTCTCGATCCGACGCAGCGCATTTGGCATACTTGATTACTTCTCGGTTCAGGCAACCACACAGACGGCATGAAAAAAACTTGACCAAGTGCAGCATTCAACGACGCGTCGTCATAGACAGCTCATATCTCACTCATGATTTTACAAACTGCAATCCGTTCACACGTGTTGTGATCATGGTTATCACAATCTTTGGAACCGTGGTTTCACCCGGTTTAACTTACGCTGATGCCGAAACCGTGGCGGAGGCTTACTCGAATAAAATCCGTCCTTATCTGTCGAAGTATTGTTTTGAGTGCCACGGGCCCAAACATAAAAAAGGGGATTTGCGACTAGACAGCCTCGATCCTGATTTTATCAATGGGGTTGATGCTGATATGTGGCAGGAAGTTCTAGATCTGACCAATGTCGGTGAGATGCCACCACCGGAAGTGAAACAACCTTCCGATAAAGAGCGTCTAACGATGGTTGATGCCCTGACCTTGGCACTGCGGAAGGCGATGGAAGCCAAGAGATCGACCGGGGGAAAAAATGTGCTTCGTCGCATGACGGCGTACGAGTACAACAACACCCTGCGTGATCTGCTTAACCTTGACCTTCGATTTGCAGCCGACTTGCCACCCGAGGGTGTCGCAAAGGAAGGGTTTAAGAACAACAGCAGGGTACTTGGGACCTCGGCACTGCACATTGAGTACTTTGAGCGAATTGCAAGATCAGCCCTCGAGCGAATCATCTTGGTACCCAGTACGCAACCGATTCCCTACTTCGTTCGTGTAGAGCCAGAAGAAGCATTTCTGCCGGAGGACGCAGCTGGATCCAACCCTGCAAACAAAACGAAAACGAAGAAAACCGTTGGTTTTCAACTCGAAAAGGGACCAGGTTTTTCCTCTGGCGTCAACGCGAAACCTGGTGTCTTTGCATTGGAACATGGCTCGCGATCGATCGAGGGAATTCTGCTCGCCGGAAACCGGCCTACTGATCGCATTGGGGGTACCTTTGCAGCAGAAAGGAAGATTGGTGGAGCGAAGGGTGCTGGGCGATCAGGGTGGCAACCTGAATTTCGCATTGAAATGTATGAGGTTCCCTACGATTCGCCGGTTGAGGTTCGAATCCGATGCTCCGCAGTTCCCGGTGCCAACGATTCGTTCCCACGCCTCTCCTTTGAACTGGGATCCTTTCGGGGTGCGGGAGTCTCGGACCAGAAGGAAGCAGCCAACGTGGAAGTGAATTCGACAAAGATGAAGACGTATGAATTCGCTGTCCAGGGGGCCAACTTTCCCTTTCAGTCCAACAAACCGAACCGACCTTCTTACTTCCGCATCTTCAACGATTATCGTCGAGGAACCAGTCAGCTTACCTACGAAGAATTGCCAAAACTGAATATCGACTGGGTAGAAATCACTTGCAACCATTACGACACTTGGCCTCCGCCACAACGCAAGGCGATCCTCTTCGAGTCCGATTCTCAGGCGAACGAATCGACTTACGCGCAAGAAGTTCTCAGCAAGTTCATGAAGAGGGCCTATCGTCGCCCTGTCACTGAGTCGGAAGTTGCCAGCAAAGTGGCGTTGTTTGAACGCCTTCGTGAGGCGGAGCCTTCATTTGATCATGCGATGGTATCCACGCTGACAGCTGTCCTTTGCTCCCCCAACTTCCTCTTGCTAAGCGAACCGGAAGCGAAACAGACTGCCAATGAACGCAAGTATGAGAAACGCCAGATTGACGATTATGAATTAGCCTCCCGATTATCGTACTTTCTTTGGAGTTCCATGCCTGATGAAATTCTTTTTGACTTGGCAAGTGCGAAACAACTCAACCACCCTGAAGTTCTGCTCAATCAAACACGTAGAATGTTGGCGGATCCAAGGTCGCAGTCGTTCTCGCAAAACTTTGCAGCACAGTGGCTCGATCTTGCTGGGATTCGCCGCTTGGCGGTGAATCCCGAATTTTTTAAGTTCGATGAACGCACCAAGGATCTGTTTGAAGAGGAGACAATCCGATTTGTCCATCACATCATCTCAGAAAACCTCTCGATTCAGAATTTCATCGACTCCGATTTTGCGGTCTTGAACCCAACCCTGGCAAGACATTACCGAATCCCTAACGTCAGCGGCGGTTTTCAGGTCCTTCCTGTCAACCAAGAACAGCATCGCGGTGGCCTTTTGACCCAAGCGAGCATGCTTTTTGGCAATTCTACCGGAGCAGAAACACATCCCATCAAACGCGGTGTATGGGTTCTGGAGAGGATGCTGGATGATCCTCCGCCACCACCACCGCCAAATGTTCCTGAACTGCCGGAAAGGGAAAGCCAAGACGATGACCTGCTTTCGCTGAAGGAACGGCTAGTCGCTCACGCCGAAAACACAAGCTGCCGTGATTGCCATCAAAAAATTGATCCCTGGGGGGTCGCTTTCGAGAACTACAATGCATTGGGCCAATGGCGAGAAGGATCGAACGATCCTCTGGTACTTGCGCCGCACCAGAAGGTTAGGATTGATCCCTCAACCCAACTGAATAACGGCACGAAAATCCAGAGTTTGGACGATCTGCAACGCTACCTGCTAAGCGAGAAACTATCGGTGTTTCGCCGTGCGGTGGTACGAAAGGTTATGTCCTACGCTCTTGGTCGCTACCTCGAATTTACCGACCGACCGACTGTTGACGCCATCTGCGAAACGCTAGAGAACGATGGTGACAATTTCCAAACCTTGATAGAGCAGATCATTTTGTCCGAGCCATTTTCCGCCAAGTGACAACCTGACAACGAGCCCTGATTCTTACCTCCAGCGTCCAAACCCAGTGAGCTAATTGTGAAAAGCAAATCATGGCATCTCGATCGACGTATGGCACTCAAGGCGGCCGGTGTCAGTTTGGCTCTGCCTTGGCTTGAAGGTATGGCGAGCGACGCAGCCAAACTTCACAGGAAGCGTTTTTTCGCGGGGTATTTTGCCTATGGCGTCCCGATGCCTGCAGACGATGCGGACGATCGAATGGAGCATGGCTGGTTTCCCATGGGAGAAGGGAAGTCTTACGCGGCTCCCAGAATGCACGAAAGCATCATGCCCCTGAGAGACAAAATCACCTTTCTGTCGGGACTTTCACACCCAGCCATGCGACGCACCTCGGCGCACAAAGGCGCGGATTATTTTTTGACAGGGGCAAACCTACTCAAGACTTATGACAAACAATCAATCTCAATCGACCAACACCTTGCAGGGGAACTCGGCAACGAAACTCGATTCCCATCACTCGTGATGTCCTCAATGGGAGGTGTCAATCGACCCTACCGCTCCTCAACTCTTTCGTTTGATCGTAGCGGGCGACCTATTCCCGCACAGAACAAGCCGGCCGAAATTTTTCGACGTATGTTTGGTGAAGTGACCCAATCGGAACAGAATGCCTTGGCAAGTCGCGGAAGTATCATCGATGAAATTCTCGGTGAAGCCCAGGACCTGAACCAACGCCTTGGTGCAAACGATAAAAGAAAGATGGATGAATACCTCAGTTCTGTCCGCGAGGTTGAACGCATGACGGAACGCACCAAGCTTTGGCAGAACACTCCAAAGCCAGAGGTGGATCGCAACGGTCTGGAACTGGATGCCAACCCGACCAGTCCTGAAGAATATTTGACGGTCATGTACAACCTGCTCGCCCTTGCGTTTCAAACAGATTCGACACGGGTTGCAACCTTCCAAACCGCGTGTGAGGAAGCGGGGCTAACTGACCAATTCCCCTCCGCAATTGGGTTGTCGAACTCCTCTCATAGTTTGTCACATGAGAAAAAAAATTATGCGAAAGTTGCACAATACATCACGTTTCTTAACAAGATGCATTCCAACTTCCTTAAGAAGCTGGACTCGATTCAGGAAGATGATGGCACTTTGCTGGATAACACGCTGTGCTTCTACGGTTGTGCCACTAGCAAGACCCATCAGGCAATCAATTATCCCATCATTCTTAGCGGTGGGCAAAATATGGGTTTCCGCCACGGTTCGCACCTTCGATACGGCGATAACGTGCCCCTGTCCAACCTATTTGTAACGATCGCCAACCAACTCGCCGCCCCCTCTGATCAATTCAGCGACAGCACCAGTGACATTACAGAGGTTTTGGGTTAGGACAGCAGTCTTATCTGCGTTTGACCACGAACGTCTCGCGTTAACACTTTCCGACCAAACGATCAAACATGGCACGCACCGGTATTGTTTCCCTTCTGCTTGTTTACACATGCCAGCTGGTTTCTGCAGCGGAACGGCCCAACATCCTGTTCATCTTTACCGATGATCAGTCCTATCGAACGGTCAGTTGTTACCCCGAGGCATACCCCTGGGTAAAAACGCCGAACATCGACGCGTTGGCCGCTGACGGTGTTCGTTTCACCCACACTTATCTCGGCACTTGGTGCATGCCATCGCGAGCCACAATGCTAACCGGACTTCACCAGTACGGTGTGGAGTCGATGCGAATGCAAGGTGTGTACCCCGGCAGCGTTTATGATCCGGAAAAGTGCCCATTTTGGCCACGCGTGTTCCGCGAGAATGGCTACGCAACTGCGCAAATTGGAAAATGGCACACCGGTATCGATAGTGGATATGGCCGTGACTGGGACCATCAGATTGTCTGGAGTCGTCCCAAATATCCTGAAAATGCGGGCCACTACTATGACGACCAGATCGTTGAAGTGGATGGAAAAGTCCAGCGAGTATCTGGGTACACAACCGATTGGTACACCAACCGCGCAGACGACTTCATTCGCGGAAAGCATCGTCAAGCGGATCGGCCATGGTATCTTTGGCTTTGCTTTGGTGCCGTTCACGGTCCCTTTACCCCTGCGGAACGCCATCAAGGCGCCTATCCCAATGCCACCGTGCCTGAACCGGTAAATATTTATCCCGGTGCATCGCGACGCGGCAAACCCGAATACGTGCGCAAACGTAACCGTTGGGTTGCTAACCAAGACGGCCAAGCAGAGTTGGACTCGGGGGTTCAGCAACGAACGGTCGTGAATGCGCCGCTGCATGGCAACACCTTGCAGAACTGGGTCCGCCAATACCATCAGGGCGTTCTCGCCATCGACGACGCCGTGGGACAACTCCGAAAAGCTTTGGTCGAATCTGGCCAAGCAAAAAATACCTTGATTGTATTTGCCGCAGATCAGGGGATCGCATGGGGGCAGAATGGATTCCAACAGAAAATCGCACCTTACGATGCCAATATACGTGGTCCGCTGATCATGAGTTTCCCGGGACGAATACCGCAGGGGCAAGTCTGCCCTCGCCCCGTAGGCGGTACAGATCTGCCTCCAACCTTTTTTTCTTTTGCCGGCTTGCCCATCCCTTGGAAGATGCACGGGCATGACCTCACGCCTCTACTGACGAACCCCAACGCGGACTGGCCGCACCCAGTCTTGACTGCACTTACGGGCGAGAAATACGGGAGCGACACAGATCAGATCCCCACTGATCCCGAGGTGCTTTATAAGACAGCTAAAGTCCCGTGGTGGATCTCCTTGCTTGACGGCCGTCACAAGTACATCCGAACCCTTGTGGAGGGTGAGGTCGAAGAGCTTTACGATCTGGAATCTGATCCGGAAGAACTCAACAACCTAGCACTCGATCCAGCACACCTTCAGAAACTGAGAGCCATGCGTGCGGCAACACTTGCTGAACTGCGGCGAACTGACGCCGGAATGGTAGATCACCTTCCCGAGTTCTCGACACCTCAATAAGCAAGGTTTGAGGGAATAGCCTTTTCTCATGCGTTGACAATGGATCTGTGGCCGACCCTCCCCAAGTCATGCAGTGGTTCTGCAGCAGACTTAGTGGTGTTTTATGACCAACATGGATCAGTCGTCGTGGCCCTAAGTCAAGCACCTTGCAAGTCGGGCAGTGTCACCGTGGTCAAGTCCATGTGCACTCGTTCATGCCAATATTCGCCAACCTTACCATCTCACAATTCTTTGGCAACGAAACTTGGCATATTTGTACGCAAGACATAATTTTCGGCAACGCGACCCACCGAGGGTTGTGCCGGCTAATCGCGCGCTGACGGTTAAAGGACGGAATCCAGACGTAGGAATCCTGGTTGTTCAAACGGTGACTTCCGCTGTTGTTGCTTGCCGACCAAACGACGTTCTTTCGAGCAATTACAGATCCCATGACGCACCAACCTATGCACGGTTGCTTGAACCTTAGCCGCCGTGATAATCACTTTCTCGTGCGCGTTCTCCACTCGCTCTCGGTGCAATCACGATACCAAGCCCTCCATCGATCTTTCATCTGTTCAACTTTTTGAGGGTATCGAGACGCAAGATTATCAGTCTCAGTCCTGTCACGACTAAGATCATACAATTCCCATGGTTTGGTTCTTTGTTGAACCAGTTTCCACTGATGGTGTCGAACTGCCTGCCAGCCTCCGTATTGAAAAAATAATGGATCCGTACGGGCTAGCTTCTCACCCCTGAACAAAGGAGTGAGGCTGATGCCATCGACGGCAGGTACATCGTCAGGGTAGACCGCTGAATCACCTGCCAATTCCATCAAGGTGGGAAGGACGTCGATCAGGTGACAAGGGGTTCGGCAAATCACGTTTGCGTCGGGTGAGATCCCCTTAGGCCAGTGTGCGATCATCGGCGTGCAGATGCCGCCCTCGAGACCCTGCACTTTCCACTTGCGCAGCGGGGTGTTGACCGCATTTGCCCAGCTTTGCCCAATCGATTCAAACGAGCCGACTGTACCCATCGGTGCGTTGACATCCCTTGGGCCGCGTTTACCCGGATTCTCATGACTCGCACCGTTGTCGACTAAAAAAAGAATCAGGGTGTTACTGAGTTGGCCGCTGGTTTCGATCTGCTTTAGAACTCGCCCAACGTTCTGATCGACTCGATCGACCATCGCCGCATGAATCTGCATTCTTAATGCCTCCTCCGCTTTTCCCTCATCCGACAAGGAATCCCATTCATCGTGTTCCGGTGAACTGAGTCGAGCCGAATCGTGCGTGAAGAGGCCAGAATCCAATTGACGCTGGTAGCGTTGCCGACGAATCGACGCATAACCTTGATCATAGACACCATCGTATTTCTGTATGTCAGAGCGATGCGCGTGCAAGGGCCAGTGGGGCGCGTTGTAGGCTAGGTACAAAAAAAACGGCCTGCTGCCAACCGACTCCTCTTGAAGCCATTCCAAAGCCCAGTCCGTGAAATCGTCCGTAGCGTAGAAACCTTGATCTGGGTGATAGTCCTTGATAATTTTTTGATCGAACGCCCAGTCATAATTCGCGCCCCAGCCCGGGATCGCTTCACCCTTCCGAGCGGTACGACCATCTGGATTCCAAAAATTGATGGCGCCACCAAGAAAACCTGCAAAGTGATCGAAACCGCGGTCGTATGGATTGAAGTCGGCGTGATGTTTTCCCGACCACCAAGTGCGGTATCCCGCCGTCCCTAACACTTCCCCAGCGAGGGCGGTGTTAGTGAAGTTCCTGTCACTTCGTTGGTGATACAGGCCCGTCAACAAGCTGATCCTTGTGGTCCAGCACTTGGAGGTGTTGTACATCTGTGTGAATCGCATGCCATTGCGTGCAAGTCGATCCAAGTTCGGGGTCCGAATTTCACCACCGAAGCATCCCAAATCTGAATATCCCATATCATCCGTCATGATCAGGACAATATTGGGTTGACTCGTGAAATCATCGGCTTGGCACAAAACGGCACGCTGAAACAAACTGGCGATCAGCAAGACTGCAAACACGAATCGATTCATCTGTGTAGATTCCAAATGCTAGAAACTTCTCTTCGCGTGACAGAATGCAAAATAAAGAAAACACCCGCTCGCGACTTTGAAAAGGGTTCGCTCAATCACGTCTCCGAACAGGCGAAGCGTGTGTAAGGTGTCTTATGCCGAGTCATTCGCTGCAAGTTAAAGGAGACCTCTGCCTTACAAACATCGAACATTTTTAGGTTTTGCCTGTCGGTGACGTCGTTTTGTGGTTCAACGTCCGATGACGGTTAAGTCAGTTATTTTTTTGTGGGGGTCGCCTGAAATCCAACTTGAGTGCTGACCATTGCTCCGCGCTCATCCACAACGGTCATCAGGTAGGTGTTCGCGTCAGCGGGCAAGCCGACCGCGGCAAGATAATCTGAGTGAATGCTTACAGGGATCGACCGCCATTTTCGCTGTGATCGCAGTCCAGTTTCATCCGTGTAATGTAGTTCGGCTTTCACAAGCTTTGTCTGTGATTGGTATTCAGCGATGACCCGCCCCGAGGGTTCCATTTTCATTTCACCCAATGCAGGAAGCGGCACTCCATCTCTCAGCACAGAATCGAGGTAAATGCCTATCTCCTTGGGGTTCCAGCCCGCCGGGTGACTGTGTCCCATTCTTGGTTCGATACGAAAGGTGCTAGGACCAGTTGGAAGTGCGTAGGATTTGGCGTAGCTATCCAGAACGTAGTGAACATCATGCGTCCCGTTGACCCACATGATCGACGTGTTGCACTTGGCGAGGTGACTGCCTGGATCGTATGCACGAACCCAGGCATCCCTTTGCTCAGCGAGCGAATCGATGGCCGGCTTTTGCACCGACTCGCCTTGGTGCAGAAAACCGCAACCATAAACCGGTACCGCGGCCTTAAATCGATCATCCAGTGAAGCGACCAAACACGTTGTGTATCCGCCCCAACTGATACCGGTCACTGCCGTACGCTTGGGGTCAACTTCGTCAAAACTTAAAACAAGAGAATGAGCACGCATCACCGACGCCACAGCATGATAAGGCCAGTCGTCATCAACAGTGCCACCTATGCTGTCGAATTTCTCAACCCTCGTGTGATCCAGTCCCCCAAATGGCAGCCGTTTCCGAAGATCCCGTTGGTGACCATGGTCCCGAATTTTCTCGCCATTGTTATCGTACTTTGGTGCCGGTGGTCGACGGCCTGATAGGTCCATTGCGATGGCAGCGTATCCCCGCTTTGCCCACATCCAAACCCAATCACTAAATGCGGTGCCGCCTCCACCATGGATCAACACAACTGCCGGCAGCCCGTTTGACGGTACAGGAATCCCGAGCGTTCTGGGTGATGCGTAGAAAGCAAATACCTCGGTCGGTTTGCCGGAAATGGGTTCGCCCTGATAAATCAGGGAATGGATTGGCCCGGAGTCGTCCACGACACGATATTTCGGCACGTCTGTCTTCAACCGTTCCAAAGGCCAGATTCCCGGACCAGCCTGATTTTCATCCGCGAGAACCACGCCGCTTGCGATGAGGGTACCTAGCACCAACGTTGGCAGGATCCAATTTGATGAGTTCATCATTTCTTTCAAAACGTTTCTTTGGTTGACTGATCAGAAGCGGACGAATGCCTCGGACCAACGTGAAAGAGGACTTCAGGTCATTCAGCAAGTGTTTGGAGTCTCAACGCATCGGAACACGGGGATAAGCCCTGATTTCTTTCCCATGAGTTACAACATCATCGAACATGACCAGATATCGGTCACTTGTCGCTCAGGTCCATCGGATGGGAAGATCAAATATACCACTGTTTCTGTGTCTTGGTCCCTCTGATGCTGATTGCTGCGCAAGGTTCGCGGTCAGAGCGAGAAGATCGACTGACGTTACCGCGCGTATCGGTTGGAAATCCCGTTGAATGGTATCGGAATGAGAGTCACATGTGTCAGCCAAGGTCTATTCCCTTCTGCCTCGCTTATTCTTACACTTCACGCCTTGCTGACCGGCGAAAAGGGGGGCTACTGCGATCCTCTTTGCGTATCAGCCAATTGATACTTATATTCATTGCCGAAATCTTTTTGGAGTCGGTACGCTTTTTTAAACTGATTGGGGTGCAACACAAATGGCTGCTTCGAATTCAATCCTTGCCGATAAACTGCACGAGTACCCGCAACAAGATGTGATCGATGGAGCCAACTCTGCCACGTTCGATGATTGCGTCAACCAGAACGACGGTGTATTGCAATTACTCCACCGTTACGCTGGACGAACGTTTTGTACTCCGGGTAAACGCCTTCGACTTGATGAGCAGTCGTATTACCCAACTTACATGAACGGCACAGGGCTCGACGAACTATGGATGTGCTGCACCGTTCCGATCGTGACAGGCGTTATCGACACACGCACCAACAAAGCACCGTTTCGGGAGGGTGAATCGCACGTCCTGACTCCCGATGGGCAAGTGATTTCGCTGCAGGATCTGATCGTCTCTAATCCAGAGGCTGTCATGGGTGAAAAAATCACGGCGTTCTCTAAAACGCTTTATGGCGATCCCACCTGGCCGATTGTGTCAAAGAAATTCGACAATCTGAATCCAATACCAGATCACCTTCACTGGACCAAGTGGGAGGTCTATGACATCAATTCATTCGACAATCCGGGGGTGTGCCCGTCGCATTATCACACGACCGCAATGGGCCTGTATTCATTTGTGACGAAAGAACAGTTTAGCGACTGTATGAAGCGATTCGGAAAAAACGAGTACAACGGTATTCGTCATCTCGCACCTCATGTGATGATGCAACTCGATAACGGATTCGTAATGCCCAACGGTGTACTTCACTCACCAACCAATCTCTGCACACACGAACTGCATGTCACGATGGACGAGCACTTCTTGGCCGAGGACCTGACGCTTGACGGAAGCATTGGTGCGGCTGATGCGTTTTATGCTTGCCGGGAAGAAGACTATCCCAAGGATCGCCACGAAGACTGGGACTACTTGGTTGAAAAGCTCGACTTCGCCGCAAACCAAGATCCCGATTTTGTCAAAAAGAACTCCCGACCTGCGATCAATGCCAGTGAATTTGTCGGCGACGGCGTCGATGCAAAGTGGATTGTTTATGGAGACGTCCTTGGCGAGCAGAGATGTTCGATCCTGCGGCTGACCCTCCAGCCTGGTACCAAGACCAACTTTGCACCCGAGAGCCCAGCGTTATTTCACACCAATGGTGGAAGTGGCAGTGTTGGAAAGCTGGCAGTTCGCTATCACCAAAATATGATTCTTGGCGAGATCTATCCCGAGATAGGTTTTATCACCCAGCTTGCCATCGACAATGGCGGCGTTGAGATCAGCAACAACGGTAATGAACCGCTTGTGCTGACCTTTGACTTCCCCCAGCACGCCCATTCAATCACACCTGGAACGGCGGAATAAAGTAAACGCCCCACGGCGATCACACCTCGACGTCGACACGGAGACCGGTTGTCGCTCGGCAGAGGTCGTTGGATTGATTAGTTAGCCTTCCAACGAACTTTTTCCCTTCTCTTTTCCGCGAATCCCACAACTTTTAGATCCGCTTTACCGATGACAGCGGCTCCATCTTCCATGCTGGCCTGCTCCAATTGTACTGATCCATTGATAAGTTTGATCGCTCCCGGGTTAACCGAGAGCATTGTGAAAAACGCGATCCAGCCTCCTTCTATCAGAACTCCGTTGACCGGCACTTTCTTCTTGGACGGGTGGAAGTCGTCTGGCTTCACTTTCGCAATGTAGATCAGCTTCCTTCCGTCGCTTTTTCGAACACCAGTAAAGACAATCGTCGGAGTCTTGATTCCGTCACGTGCACGATCGTCATAATGTTCGCTGAGATTGGTTGTCACCCCAAGCAACTTGAAATCAAGTTCTTCGGAGTACAACTGAAAATTTGCACTGGTAGCACCCAGCGATTCCGGTTCCTTAGGTGCCTCTTTCGTCCATGTTGTACGAAACCGACCTCCAATACTCCCGAACTCCGTGACTAATCCAGGTGTTCGGGGCCCCACCTCTAAAGCAACTGGCCACTTAGCTAATTGTTTCTCGATCGCTCCTCGGCGTGATTCAATAAAATCCCGCACTCGATCAAGACCATTCTGAAATCTTGGCTTACTTAGCACCGCCTCGGAAAGCAATTTCTCTACCTTGTCGACCTCGTCCAGTAAGTCCGATTCGTCCCAATGCTTCAGGAAAACCTCTAGTGTCTCCAAGTAGCGCTGGCGAGTTTCCGGTTTGCGATAAAGATAGTTAGCAAGCGCGGAGTTTGTATGAACAGCAATGTTTTGGATGGGATCGATGATGCCAGGAACGTCCGTGGTAAAGCATGAATCGGTCCCCCATGGAATAAAATAGAGCCGAGAGTCCATGGGATTCTCATAAACAAAGTAGTTGTTTTGGTTGTGAGTGTATCCGTCCCAGAAACCAATCAGACTTTCCATCGCCCAAAATTTAATGAACTGTTCAACATTTAGAAGCGAATTCAATCGCGCGTCATCAGTCTCGGATTCTGCAAGCAGTTCGGTGAGTTCGTCGATCCTGGTTTTGTTCTTGGGCTCCGATTTGTATTCAAATCTCATTTTGGCTGAAGGCAAAACGTCGGCCAGCGTTCCTTCGGCGAGCAGTCCACTTCCGTCGCCAAAGACTCGTTTTAGCATTGGAGGCTTCAGGGAATCGACGTTTGAGTAGACACCGAGAGATTCGCCATTAACGGTAACTAGAGCAAAACTGCAGCGAGGTGCGGCAACACCAACCTCTGCAAAAAGCTTGTAAGAAAGATACTGACTTAAATTAGAGTCGTCCTGCTTGTTGTTGTTGAGCGTCAGCCGATCTACTTCCCCAAAGGGCGTTTGGTCCTTGTATTTGTCAAATCTTATTTTTAAGGATGGCCGGTCTTCGTCCAGTGACCCCAAAAAACCTTTTTTGCGAATTCCCACTTTTTCGATTTTAAATCCATCAATCGTTACGTCTGCCCTTACATACTCAAATGGAGATTCGGCCGGTTCGTCCGCTTTTAAGGAGCCTAGGAGATCACGTGACTGCTTACGCATCTTGTCCCAGTCATCACGATCAATTTGGATGTCAACCTTCAGAAGGTGTGAAGGATTAAAGAGTTGATCAATACGGCTAGAAGCTTGGGGATCCTGCCCTTCAGCCGATTGGACGAAAACCGTACTGTTGATCGATAGCACGACCACCGAAAAGGCAAATAGCAGAGAAGACAGGTTCATTCGATTCGTTCGATACTGCATCGGTTTTTGACGAGTAATAGGTGGTGAAGATTCAGTCGACGCTGAAAGCTGATTCAGGTTTGATTGAGCTGGCCCTATTCGGCCACACCGACAATCATGGCGCGTAAACCGTGGATCCGGCAACCGGCCAACTGCGAAAAACTTGCCAGCAGATGCCTCGAACGCGGCGAATAGATGCGTCCTCACAGGGTTGAACTCTTAGCCAAAGGGGGTATTCCGCAAAAGTCAATCACCGGTAGATGTTGCTCCGAATATAGAGGGATCGAAAGCCGTTTCATCCATGAAAACTGTCGTTCTTTATCAGCGAATGTTTTCACCACAATAGACCATCACGATTCTCACACTCAGGATCCATTGGTTTTGCAACGGTCAGATTGAGCACTGGATGGACGTTTTCCGACGCGCGTTCTGAGTGACACGGTCAGCACCGTATCAGACTACGATTCGCAAGCGGGACTGCTGAAGATGACTCACTGCGCTGGCTAGGATCAGCGCTATGTTGTTATGCGAGTTACACGCACGTCGACAGTTTCGCGGCGCGAGCCCACTAGCAACCTATTCAAAACCTCGACAGGCTGCTAACCATCGGTTAGTGTGCGATCCAACAAACAGCCCGCGTTAAGTTATGTAGGCGTGTCCCATCAGAACAAAAGCAGCCATTAATGAGTAGCAAACTCTTATTAAAAGTAAGACGAAAGCAATCCAGGTTGGTAGTTGCAAGCGTTATTTCCCTAGCTCTACTTGTCTGTACTTCTCGGTCCGCGCAAGCACAGCGAGACTGGAATAAGACCGACTGGCAAAAACTTGTCGAGGAAAGGATTCCGGACGCATCGCCGAAAACGGGGGAAATTATTTGCATCGGGAGTTCACACATGGCTCGATGGAAAACCGTTTCAAACGACTTGGCTCCGCTGACCATCTACAACTTTGGGATCGGTGGTACCACAATGAAGGACGCGGCGGAAGCATTCGCGAATCATCTGGTGATCCCATTCAAACCTCGCGCCGTAATTTTGTATGAGGGAAGCAATGACATTGCCCGCAATACAACACCAGATCAGATCGCAATTCATTTCCGAGACTTTTACAGTCAAGTCCGAAAGGCACTACCCGAAACGCGTTTTTATGTTCTTGGGATTGTGCCCAGCCCTGGGCCACGTTTCGACAAATGGGAAGCGATCCAGGTTGCGAACGGAAAGTTGGAAGAAGAATGCGAGCGTTTCGAGTGGCTTACCTTTATCGACACAACCTCGGGCCTTATCGGAAACGATTCAAAGCCTAGAATGAAATGTTTTATCGTCAATGATATTCACATGAACCCCGATGGATACAAAGTCTGGGCTAAAGAGGTTGCCCCAGTGGTGATCAAAGCGGAGAGCGGTGACCAATAAATTCCTCAAAATATTTTCTTGGGCGGGGTAGGCAACGTCTAACACCAGCAGAACGCAAGTCAGTCAATGCAGTTTTTGGCAGTGAGAACTTGGACTCTGGATGAAGGTTGCTCATTCAATGGCTAAGTTGCTTCGACTGGTCCCAACTTTTGGACACCATCGCGAAAAAAGGTAGGCCTCAACCGACCATTCATGCAATCCGCGATAATTTGCGAACGACCAGTGTCCCGCAGAGCACTTTTGCCCGTTCGGGAAGGGAAAGGTATCGAATCAATGCTTCGATAACATTTCCGATGATCAGCTCGCTTGTTTTGTGCCTGAGCCTCCCGTCCATTGGTTTTCTTCAAGCAACTCGCATTGAACGGGTGTATGATTTCTGCGTTAGGAACGTCTAACAGTTGCCAACGCACAGCTTGTCGGGATGTGATCGCATCCCCTTTTGGTAAGCCGACGGTATACCAAGGGGCCCAATGGCTTAGGTGATGCATCCCACAAAAAACCAGAAAAACAAACCCATCACTCGAATCGACTACCGATGCTCAACGCATCCTAGCAACCCTCAAACTGTTTAACTCGGATAATCTGATCCGACAGTTTCTGAACCAATTGAGAACAGGAAGACAAAATGAAATCGCTGTATTGTTGTTGGATCGTTCTGTTCTGTCTGTCTGCACCGTTTATTGCGGAGGAGGGTCTGAATAACAAATCAGTCGCCTCTGCCGAAGAACTAAAGTCAACTCCCGATAAATTGCCAGCCGGGATCAAACGCTTTAACGGAATGTTGGTTGGCCGTCTGGCAGCAAAAGACGTAGAACGTGGTTCCTTTGTCGTTGTCGTCGATGCAATCCCGCGCGTGTGGCGAAATAGCAAGGCAGAGAACCCCAAGTCAATTGTGGGTAAGTCGATTGAGGTCGAGGGAGTCTTCGGGAAATTCTTGGACGTCTTGGTGACCACGCGTCTAGGCGAGACCCTGGAGTTCGAGTGCAAAAACGATGAGGACGCGTTGGTTTTTCCGGGTGAACTTCTGAGAAAAGTTGCGCCCTACAAGGCTGAGGATTACCCCGTGCTGCCCGAAGCGTTCCGGGGCTTCCGAGGCGCGGTGGTTGCAGAGATTAACAAGAAGGATCCGGAAACATTCGAGTTGATCGTCACCGTCAAAAAGGTTGCCCAAATCTGGAAGGAAAGCGGCGCGAAACAGCCTGACAGTATTGTCGGTCGCCCAATGATGCTTGCTGGTTTCTGGAATCGTAAGGAGGCCTACCACAATTTGAAAGTTGGAGATCAAATCGAAATTGGAATGCAACACATCGGGCGACAAAGCGAGCACCTCACGGTAGCAGAATTCATCCGGCAGAGCCCTGAGCAGGAAATGAAGGAGATGCGAGCTACTGCGCCGAGCGCGAAGGATTCAAAGGACCCAGCTGAGGGTTTTCGCGGCATGCTGGTGGGACGTCTCGTTAAAAAAGATGTCGAGCGAGGGACCTTTTCGGTGACCGTGGACGCTGTTCCGCGTGTTTGGAAAAACAATCAGTCGCGGTCTCCGAAATCATTAGTGGGGAAAAATATTGACGCCGAGGGAGTTCCTTCGCGACTGCTGGATGCCTTGGTTGTCGCAAGAGTGGGTGACACAATCCAATTTGGAGCTCTGCACGACGGCGACGATAGCCTACGAGTTGGTGAAATGCTTCGCAAAGTCGCTCCTGTAGTAAAAGGCGACTATCCGGAACTACCGGACGACTTTCGAGGATTCAACGGTGTGTTGCAAGCGAAAGTGGTCCGAAGAGATGAGCAGCTATGGGAATTGACAGTCGAGGTAACGAAAATAATTAGTGCACCCAACAAGGATCGTTCAAAAAACCCTCAAAGTATCATTGGCAAGCCTGTGATGCTGAGTGGCTTTTGGAACAAGAAGGATGCATATCACAGTATTGCTGTGGGGGATGCAATCCAAGCAACGGTTGAACACCCTCAGCGATTAGGTGACCAGCTAAGTGTGACGGAAGATGTTCGCAAACTGAATAAGTGAGCTTCCCAAGGGGCTGATCAGTGAACGCCCGGTTCTTAATTCTGTGGATTGCGGTGAGGAAAATGCATATGTATCAATCCGCCTCTCATTCGCGTGTATTTCATGGACACGGGTTAGTTTTCACATTCTGCCTTTTATTGCTTTCAGAAACTGACTCCACCCAAGCCGAGACCCTTCCGTCGGCTGATCAGCGATACAAAACCACCAATCAGTCAGAGGTTCCCGACTTCCAACGCCACGTAGTCCCGCTGTTAGGAAGACTTGGTTGCAATAGCCGAAACTGTCATGGATCTTTTCAAGGACGAGGTGACTTTCGGCTATCACTGTTCGGATACGATTTTGGAATGGACCACAGGGGGCTTATTGGTGATGCCGCGTCCACAGAGGGACGCAGAATTGAACAAGGAAACGCCCCCAACAGTTTGATCCTTAGAAAACCAACCCTCCAAGCAGAGCACGAGGGAGGCCTAAGATTCACTACCGACTCCTGGGAATATCGCTTACTTTTGCGTTGGGTCAATTCGGGTGCTCGGAATTCGCCCGACTCTCAGGAACTTAACAGGTTGGAGCTGTTCCCAACCGAAGTCCTATTTGACGACCAAAACGAATCAACGAGCCTGCAGGTTATCGCCATCTGGAAGAACGGCGATCGAGAGGATGTTACGCCGCTATGCCGATTTCGGACTAACGACGATTCCATCGCAGAAGTCTCGAAGGACGGCGTGGTGCGTTCCACCGGATCGGGCGACACGCATGTCATCGCGTTTTACGATAATGGTGTCGCATCGGTGCCGGTATTACGCCCGTTCTCGTCTTCAACCTTCCAGCCCATCAGGACCGACTCAGCAACTGCACCGATCGATCGAATGGTAGCGGCTAAGTTAAACAAATTAAGAATACCACCCTCTGAGCAATGCAGTGATGCAGAGTTTCTTCGCCGGGCAAGTATCGATCTGACCGGTACGCTTCCGATGCCAGATGAGACTCGGAAATTCCTGAGCGACCCAAGGGTCGACAAACGGTCAGCCAAAATTGATCAGCTCTTGGATCGACCCGCATACGCGGCGTGGTGGACAAATAAGCTATGCGACTACACTGGCTGCAACCCTCAGCAACAAGCTGAACTTGGACAGGAACTGTCCGTGCAGTGGTACATGTGGATCTTCAGCAGGCTAAATAGAAACGTCCCGTACGATGAATTGGTGAGGGATATAGTTCTCGCTCAAGGCCGCAACCCAGAGCAGACTTTCCAAGAGTACACAACAGAAACCTCGAGCTATTTTCAAAAAGGTTTCGAAAGTGAATTTGCCAAACGCAAAACCATGCCGCATTACTGGACTCGCAGAAGCATGCAAGAACCAGAACGTGCTGCCGAAGCGTTTGCGCATAATTTTCTCGGTGTACGCCTACAGTGTGCTCAATGTCACAAGCACCCGTTCGCACCATGGACGCAGAAGGATTACCAGGATTTTGGCCGCTTCTTCAAAACAGTCAAATTCGGTGTCCGACCCGATGATCGTGAAGTTTATCGACAACTGGCAGCTACCGTCGGACTGAATGTTCGCGGGGATGACGGGGCCCCTATTCGTAACGACGCTTTGAGACGCCTTGCCGGTGGCGCAACCTATCCCTGGCGCGAGCTCTACATTGGCGAACGTGAACAGGCTGAGAAAGTGAGCCTGTTGCGAAGCGGGTCTGTCACTTTGGAAGGTAAGGCGGATCCAAGACAACCAATCATGGCGTGGATGAACCAGCCAACGAATCCTTGGTTCGCCAGAGCCTTCGTCAACCGTGTCTGGGCATCCTATTTCCACCAAGGAATCGTTGATCCACCGGATGACCTGAATCCAGCAAATCCGCCTTCGCATCCACAATTACTCGATTGGCTGGCGACAGGCTTCGTCCAGAATGATTACGACATGAAATGGCTTCATCGTGAAATCGTTTCCAGTAAGACCTATCAAAGAAGTTCTGAACCGTCAGGACCAAATCGCTTTGACCAGAAGAATTTAAGTCGCGCGGTTCCACGACGACTGCCAGCAGAGGTGGTCTACGATGGCGTGAAACAGGTAGTTGGCTCGAGTCAACAGGCAGAACATGTGCGTGAGGACCTGACGCGGCGAGCAACTGGCCATCTCTCCATGCGACTGGCGGGAACCTATGCCATGCAGATTTTTGGGAAACCTGAGCGAGCGGTGAACTGTGACTGCGAACGGAACAATCACCCCACACTGCTTCAATCGGTTTTCCTTCAGAACGATCCAATTATCGAGCAGAGGCTTGAAAATAGCGGATGGTTATCTGAAATTGCGGCCGCAGAAACCGCGGGTGAGGCCCCGCCGCTTCAAGACTTAATAGAGGAAGCTTGGTTGCGAGCACTCTGCCGTATGCCAAACCAAAAAGAGATTGATCGAAGCGTTACGCACCTCGACGAATCAGAATCGTTGGCTAGCGGCTTGGAGGATTTGCTGTGGGCCTTGCTTAACACGAAAGAGTTTCTACTGATCAAGTAGGATTAAAGCAGACAATCGCTATGAGGACTTTATGATGCCTGTTTCAAGACGTCGGTTTCTAAAGGTTGGTGCTATCGGGTCCAGTCTGACTCTGGGTGATTACCTTCGAATAGCCAATGCTGAAGGTCAGTTAGACAATGACCGCTCGGCGGTTCTGGTCTTCCTGGGTGGTGGACCAGCACATCAAGACACCTTTGATATGAAACCCAACGCGCCCTCGGAGTACCGGGGTCAGTTCGAACCGATTCGAACATCGGTCCCTGGCGTTGAAATTTGTGAACATCTACCCAAACTCGCTACCCGCGCGAATCAATACGCGGTGATTCGCGGGATCTCCCACAGCTTGGCCGACCATGGGTTGGGAACACGTTACCTGATGACAGGCAACCTACCGACACCCGTTGTGGATTATCCAATGTTTGGATCGGTCGTCAGCAAGGAGTTCCCCACCGCAGCGGACCTACCATCGTTCGTTTCCATCGAACGCCCAGTCGAGGGCCCCGGTTACCTAGGCGCTGAGTACGCACCTCTGTCCACTGGTGAAAAACCACGCTTTGGACAGCCGTTCCGGGTCCGAGGCATTACGCTCGATGGAACCATGACGCTCGATCGATATCGCAGGCGGCGACAACTGGTGGACGATATTGATAAAGCATTTTCACAATACGAAAGTATGGATGATTCCGTCCGCAGTCTCGATAAGTTTTCGCAACAGGCATATCAGATAATCAGCTCTCCCAAGGCCCGATCCGCTTTTGACCTCTCACTGGAGGCTGATCGCGAAGTTGAACGTTTTGGGCGACATGAATTTGGACAGAGCCTCTTGTTGACCACCCGCCTAATTGAGTCTGGTGTTCGCTTCGTTACGGTTCTATTGGAGGGCTGGGATACTCATCAGGACAACTTTAATCAACTAGGCAGGCAACTCTTGCCCAATCTGGATCAGTCGCTCTCCGCGATGCTGGATCGTTTTGGGGAGCAAGGACGACTCGACTCGACAGCCATTTTAGTCACCGGCGAGTTTGGCCGAACCCCCAAGGTGAACAACAATGCTGGACGTGATCATTGGGCCAGAGCAATGAGTTCACTGATGGCTGGTGGCAAGATTCGCACTGGTCAATACATTGGCGAAACGGACGCTAAGGCTGCCGGGCCCGTCGGAAGCGGTTTTACACCCGACGACCTAGCAGCATCCTTCTTTCAAAACATCGGAATCGATCCCAAAACGGAATACAATGCAAACGTAGGTCGTCCCATTACATTGATCAGAGATGGATCACCAATCCCCGAATTGTTCAGTTAGTGATGCCGAGCCTACCTCGCGTTGTTGAATCCTGTGGGGTTTTGCTTGACGTTTCAGTGTGCCAACGCCAGAAAACGGCATGCGAGATATCGCAAACATCCGAGATGCTAATGGATAGCCGATCAGATCTGATTTCTGCGAAATGCTGAGTATTTGCTCACGCTGTTGGTAGGTCGTTCCAAGCGAGTTGAACCGGGACAAATACTCTCTATGCACCGGATGATACTCTCGTAGTTTTTCAACCTTGATAAGGATGAAGGCTGAACCACCGACCGTGGCGGTTGGCAATCGAGTCAAAGCCCAACAGCTTCTTAATTCGTGGTGTTACTAAGGGAACCTAGGGGTGGTGCTGACGAAACCGTCTTGTGGTCATTGGTGAACTTCCAACTGCCCTATTCGTCGACGTAGTCGCCAAGTAATGGCAAAGAGTTAGTCGATCACTTTACTTAACCGCAAATGATTCGCTCTGTACGATTGCTATGATCAAATCGCGAAATCCATTTCCTTCCTCTTTGACGTCGGAGACTATTTTGTCGATCACGCGGCGGTCTCCGAAATTCATCGGACGACCGGTTGCATAAACGAGCAGCTTGCCAGTGAGGCAGCGTGAGAAGATTTCGACGTTGTCCACAAGGTAACGCTTGAGGTCCGTGACATCGTTCAGTTTTGTTCCGTCACTCAGCACTCCAACTGAATCAATCACAGGGCCCGCCTTGGTACCAGTGCCCGTGCTGGAGTAAAACTCCTCTTTCAACGCATCCCCGGTGGCTTGAATGTAGATCGGATAATTTTTACGCCATCGGCCGACCGGGTCAAAATTTTCCAAAACCATCCCCAGTGGATCAATTTGATCATGACATCTTGCACAGCTTTGATCGGCCCGATGTTTTTCAACTAACGTTCGCATGGTGGTTGTGCCGGAGGTGTCTACCGAGATGGCAGGTACGTTGTTCGGAGGTCCGGGCGTGGGTCTCCCGAATACATTTTCAAGAAGCCACACGCCTCGTTGCACCGGATGGGTATCGACTCCGTTCGCGGTAGCCATCATCACCGCGGAAAGGCTTAGGATTCCGCCCTCACGGCCACCACGCTTGAATTCCACACGTTGTGTCTGATCACCCTCCAATTCGCTTCCATAGATCTTGTTCAACACCTTGTGCCGATAACTGAATCCTGGATCAATGAACGTGTCGACGGTGAGGTTCTCTTTGAGGATTTCCTCAAAAAGCATTTCAACTTCATTCGTCTGAGCAATCCGATGTTGCTGGTAATAGAAGAACAGACGTGGGTCTGGCATGATATCACTCAGACGACGAGTACCTAACCATTGCCCCGTGAAGCTGCTAACAAAATTGCCGTGGCGTTTGCTGCTGAGCAATCGCTGGGTTTCGCTTTTTAGAATATCAGGAACTGCGAGATTTCCTTCGGCAGCATGTTGGAATAATTCCGAATCAGGTGGCGACGACGTTAAAAAATAGCTGAGCCGGCTCGCCAGATCGAATTGGTCAAGTCGGCCATCACGTGGACTCCGATAGAGAAAATTGGGCGAGACCAACGCCCGCCTGATTGCAACATGCAACCCGTCTTGAACGCGTGCTCCGCGCCGTTGCATTTCGTAAAGAACCAGATCAGTGTATTTTTGGACCAGCAGATCACTAACAGAACGGCGAAAAGCACGCTGTAAAAACCGCCCGATCACCGACTTGACGTAGGCACGATCGCTGACGTTTGCTGGACGCTTACCGAGGAAGGTCGCGGTTCGTTTTTTCTGAACACGCATCTCGTCATCTTCGATCAGCCGCGTCGGTCCCTCGATCGAGACCTCTGTGATATCCAAAGCCGGCCCGTATCTCCTCACCTCCTCGTGTGCGAACCAATTAACCATTAATTGGGGGCCATTTTTATGTCCGATTCCACCGAAGCCGCGACCCTCAAGTTCCTCATCCAATCGTGGATCGTCCAGGTTCAAACCATTAGCCATGTGCCCCAGCGTCAATTCGTAATATTGCGATTGCGTCATTCCCCGTGGATCTCTCTTAATCCCAAGCATGGCCGCGTGCAACTTCCGGTCCTGTTTCAAACGCACCCGATTAAACCCGTTGGAATCAATTGGACCGTTACCCCAACGTAAACCAAACGACTCGCCGCGATTCAGCTCGACGTCGCATGTGAAAGAATGAGGTGATGATTGGTCAACTGGTACGTCAAATGCCTTTAACTTTCGTAAATTTGCGAAAGCATCGTAGGTCTGCTCGGTTTTCTTTTTGGCATAAATCGACAAACGGAACGGTGCTTCTTGCCTTGGATAAAACATTTCATCCGTCTGCAAAGCAACAGCATCAACCGTCAGCCGATAAACGCCGCTTTTTGGTGCTGAAAAACGGATCGGCCACCCAGCGGTGTGTGCATTATCCCGTTTGGACGAGGCAAGACGAAAACGATCTCCCTCCACGGTCGTCCACGCGCTTTCGGCCAAACCAGTTGCACCAATATGATAATGCTTTGGTACGGCGACCTCATCGCCGTTGTCCGGGGGAAGAATAGTGTCCGCAACTTGCGTTGCAAGTTCTAGGTATTGCGCGAGCAACGGTGGCGAAAGAATCAGAGCTTCACCAATGTTGTCAAATCCAAATCGCGTGTCATCCGCAGGGAATGCATCCGGTGCGTTGAATTCAGGGAAATCAAAAAGATCGCGAATTGAATTTTCATATTCTTCTCGATTCAAACGCCGGATCGTTGTACCACCGGGCCTGGCATGGTGAGAAAGTTGACTCTGCAACCACTGCGACATTCGCTCTCTCTGGCCAATGGTTGGTTGTGGGGATTCGGAAGGCGGCATTTCGTGCTTGGAAACGACATCGTAGACACGTTCCCATAAATGTATCGCTCTTGCATTTTGCCAATTCAAGTGACTCGATTCAAAGCGAACACCCGCCTGAGCATCGTCGCCGCTGTGGCAACCTTGGCAATTTTTCCTGATAAATTCAGAGGCGTGATTTGGAAGAGATTCCGCACCAAAAACCCTGTCAGAATCTATCGAAACGAAGATTAGAGTCAAAGTCAATGCGGCGAGAGCCTGATGTTTCAATTGTTCAGTCATGAGTTCTTCATTGAAACTAAAGCAGGTATTCGTTCATATTCGACGTTGCACCCGCGAATTGGTCCTCCCGCACCCCGAAGTGCTGCAGGAGACTGAGGTAGAGATCTCCCAAACGTCGGGGTGTTGGCGCTTGCTTATCGATTCGATGATGCTGCCCGTGACGCAAACCACCACCCAAAAGCAACGTTGGGAGGTTTGTATTGTCGTGTGTGTTGGAATCGCCCATTCCACTACCGTATAACACCGTTGTTGTGTCCATTAGAGGATTATTGTCTGCATCCCTGCTCGTCCTCAATTTGTCGAGAAATGCACCGAGGCGTCTGACGTGTTCCATACCCACCAAGTTGTAATCGGCAATTTTTGCAGCTTCATTTCCATGATGTGAAAGACTGTGATATCCCGCACTTAGTCGCCTATCTCTGATCGTGAACACCTGACTCCAACCCGGAATCAGGAACGTCAAGACTCGAGTGGAGTCGGTTTTCAATGCCAGCGCCATCAGGTCGTACATGATCGACTCACATTCAAGTGCCACATCGGGCGCGACAGGATCAAACTCAGGTAAGGTGTAATCCGCCCTGGGGGTCGGCTTGTTGACCCATAAAAGTTGTTTCTGCAGCTTCTTTTCAACATCGCGTACCGATGAAAAGTACTCGTTTAGTTTTTCGCGATCATCTGCGGTCACCGACCGTTCGAGGGTTTTTGCCTCCTCAATCAAACCATCCAGTACGCTACGATTGGTTTTCAACAGGTAAGAAATGCGGTCTTTGTCAGAACCAGAGCGGAACAACGTTTTATAAAAAACACTAGGTCGGCCAATCATGGGCAGCGCGACACCTTCTTTGGTGAAACTGAGCTTTGCATCACCGGGAGGCGAACCGCAAGTTAACTGTAGCGACGCGTATCGAGTTTGATCACCAAGTTGGTCCGCGACCAGTTGATCAAACGACACGCTTCCGGTTGCTTTGCCGGATATCCATGCCCGCCAACCCTCGTGGCCATTACGACCTCGATGATCAAGACCCGAGAAGATACTCATTGTGTCTCGATGGCCAGCGATTGGCCTCAAGGTTGGTGGCATTTCGTATTGATGGCCCGTCGTCGCTGGAAAAAAATCGCGTTGGTAAAAACCGAGGTAAACACCGATGCATACCAGGCGTTTTGGCCGATCAATGGACTCTTCAGCTTGCATGCTCGCCTTGGCCCTTGAGGGCGCAAAAGTCTCCAACATCGGCAATGCGAGGCTGACACTGGATCCCTTTAGAAAGGCTCGGCGATCTCCAGTTTGTTTCATCTCGCAAAATCTCTTGTTGTTCTCTCGATGGACAAACGGCACGGCCAACCTTTGCGGGAATTCGCTGAAGCAGGGAGTTTATCTTATCTACCGATCAGTGTCGAATTCTGCTTCCTTACCGATTTTCAAAGTGCACTGCGAATTCAACAAATCATCGCAGCAGTTTACCTCACGCAAAACAGGTGCAACGCAGGAATTCGCTGGACCAGAAACGTCGTATTCGTGCTTGCTGTCTAAACGACGAGACTCAATCAGTGCGGGGCAGCGTGAGTTGGATACCCTCGGGAAGGAGGGATCCGTAAATAACTGTCCGTAATCAGGCAACGAATGCCCCCAAAACAATGGCCCAAGCAATGGCATAAAACGTGTCACAACCAAGCACCGAAACCCAGCTCTAAGTGACTTATGATTGGGCGATGATTACCTTCAGGAGACGTACCGTTTCGACCGCGGCAGATTGTGGCGCAAGTGCGGTGGTTGCCACACCCGATACCACCTTCGTGATGTTGTGATCCACTTGTTTTGGAATCGCCCAAACCTTTCCGTCCGGAGCGGTGATGTACACCGAAAAGGTCCGATGCCCGGTTCCCGGTCGCTCCCCAATGACATGCAGGATCGCACCTCGACCCTTCTGTTTCTTGTAAAGAATTTCACCAATTTCGTAGCCAGCCCTGACTCGCCCCGCGTTCACAACAAGATTTTCAGGAGCGACGCTCAATCCACTTCCTGACAATTGCTCCTTCAGTTCGTTCAGGAATGGACTGAGCTGTTTTGGTTGCATGATGGAGAGTGCGTTCAGTCCGTCTGAGATGACCACTTGCACATTGTACTTACCCGCCCGGGCATACCGTAACTGCTCCACGACGAATTTGGATTCTTCACTTAACACCTCACCCGTGGTGGGGTGCAAGATATAATCATTTCGATCACTTGACTGCGACGTCAGCATTACATGGTCAGGCACAGAATTGATAAAGCTGGGTGTTAGTTCGGCCCAGATACTCTGCTTGGCGTCAAGGTAGATTTCCGAAATCTGATCCCCCAGTTCAGGCGTGAGGTCCCCAAAGCTTGCACCATAGCCCTCTGCGATAAAAACACCGCGATCTCGTACCGATTGGATCTGCGCGTTGCCATCAGTCCGAAGTTCCGCATCCGTGCGACTGTCGCCCTTACGACGCATGTACTGCATGTAGACCCAAACCGGATCCCCGAAATGTTCAGTGGGTTTCCCGAGGGAATCAATCACCCGCAGTTCTTGGAAAAACTTCCAGACGCGATCATCGACACGGAACCCAAACTTTTCACGCAGCCTAACGTGATCCTGAAATCCTGTGGTGAGATATCCCAGCATGGGATCGATCTTGGTGGGTAAGGCCATCAAGTATGCCGGATTTGCCGGCATCACCTGGTCCATGCACCAGTCCAGATCGTCCAGTGAAACTTCCATGTGCAGGGTTGAACAGACATCAAGCCCTATTGCCAACCCGTGTAACTTCCCCATGACGATGTCCTCGAGACAGCATCGCACCAATTGCTCACGAGTTCGAAAGACTTCCGGTCCGATGAATCCTGCAACATCATTCACGTGAACCCACGGCTTCAGGCCAGTTCCCAATTTTGCAAGAGCGACCTTATCTTTTAACAGCCGCGCAAAACCGTATTTACGTGCTTCATGAAGCACCATGTCGAAGCCGTTTCCATGACCGTTTGTAAAGTCAGCCCCTTGTCCGGTCTCGAAATACAAGTCAAAGCGGCCCCGGTGCTGCTCGGCGTAATCCAGCATTTTCTTTACGCTGATGTCGAAGGTCTGATTAGCGCCATCTGTACCAGCGATGCTCTGAAACCACAAAGAGGTACTGCCGGGTAGTTCCTTCTCAACCGCTGCCTGAACATCTATGTGCGAGAGGACACAATGGGGAACCACATTCTGCATTCCAAACGTAACAAGAATATCCTGCAACGCCTTCTCGATGGCCCCAACTGATTTCGGATCACTGGAAACCGGATTGGTCCCCAACAGGACATCACCAACCGCATACGACCAACCATCAAATACTTGCCACCGTATGTCCTCAAGGTTATCCGTTGGAGAATTCGGTTGGATTCGTGCTCCAAGGTAACCTCGTGATGCAATATGGCTGTCAGGCAAAGGATTGAAGATTTTCGAGCCAACCTTGATCAGTTCCTCGTTACTCATCAACTTCACAACGCAACCGATCACATCACTCGACAAACCTGGCATGATTCCCTGCAGGTAAACCTCATCCTTATCCAGTAGCGTTTGCTTCAGTTCCCCCAACGTGTGTGACTGGTTGGCCACTTGTTTCTGGCTGCGATTCGCTCGATCGAGCATCGCTGAAAGTTGATCAGCGTAAATTGGGTGCGTGTCGATCTCCTCAAGGCGGGTGTGAGACAACAAGACCCGTGCCGATTGTCGAACCGCCTCACTGTCGGTGGCGACGCCTAATCCGGCATCGCCCTCTTTGTACGGATTTGCACAGCCCAGAATTTGTCGATAGCTCTGTTGATCAAACTTACCACGAACCCGTTCCAGATAAGTGAAAATACCTTCATCCCTGCGGGCAGGCGGAAGGTCCGCCACCTTGGGCAATTGAGGTCCTTTCGGAGCACCAAAACTCTTGCGACCATTACCTCCACAAACAGATAGGCCGGAAGCGGCAACACCACTGACAAATTTCCGCCTGTTAATCATTCTATTCTTCCTACGGGTCACAAACCACGTTTCTTCTAATACCCAAACGAAAGACTTCGGCGTCACCTTGGCCTTCTGACCTCACCTTTTGATTGCGTCTAAAACTCGGCGTTACAGAAACGCTAGCTGACTTGAATCAAAAATCGCTAAGGATTAAACGCACTTTCTTTTAAACAATAACACGGGCGGTCCGCCATCACTCAATCCACTCTGACTGAAACTTGCTGTGCTGATTCCATAACGCTGTCCGCCCCTGATCAAACCAATCGGTAACGAGCTTACCATCTTTGAGTAGTTAACTGAGTAAAAACCAACCAGACAAACGTTCCCCTTTTGTAACGTTACCGCCGTTCACGGCCCAAAACAAAAGCACCTTCAATGCGGACCCGCGTCCTGACCTCCTGAATCAATGCCTGATAGCTTGAAGCTACCAACAAAAGCTTCACCATTTTTCCTTGCTTTACTTTTGTCCTGCGCACTGGGGGGAACCGGGTATTGTGTCCTAAACGATAGCGTTAACGTCACCGAAACTGTTTCGATGGCGGCATTTTTTTTGGCGGTTTTTTGCTAGGTGATTCAAACCCTGGCCCAAGGGTTGTGTTAGCAACCGATACTTTAATCCCCGTGCCCACGCTGCATCGTGGATTTTTTATACAGTCTCACCCGAAAACGATAACACGTCGCGAAGCACGCGTGCGAAGCTTGCCATGGCACCATCGCCATCACCGCGTGCATTGGCTTATCCAATGGTTGCCCGTCCGTCTTAAACTTCTGTGTAGCTGACAAGTTGCGGTCTCCCAACTCCCAAGCCAACGTAGCAACCGCAAGGCTGGGGAAATCAATCGCCTCAGTGAGTCCTATGATAGTGACTGAATCCCAACCTATTACACCAGCATGTCTAAAATGACTCCACTCTAAATAACGGCCGAAGTGATCCCGCAATGGACTAACACGCAAAGACGCTCGGAAAACAGATACCGTGAGACCAATTAACACCGGCATGTTAATCAAGAACCTTCTTCCGACGACCTGGTCAAGGCGCAAAGAGACGACCAGAATGATTGTTAACGCAATGTAAGCCAGCGAGCAACCTGCGGTCACCAAGGCTAACCAATAGTCAACATTCACCTTGGTTTTTTTGTGCTCGTTCACAACCGACGAGGGGCGCGCGTATGGATTGCCGACGCGGGGCGGCATTTGCGTTAAACCGGTATAGTCCAACGGCAGCGTTTCAAGAGGGCACCGGGCAGGAAGCCGCGTCGCGTGGAAACGTCGAACTCGCACTTAAAACACGACACAATGCGGTTCGGTTAGAAGGCTTCGTATACTGGCTGAAGCTTGAGTTTCAGCTCAAGGTTTCCTCAACCGAATAGAATGCTGGCTAGCGTCGCCGTACGAGTGGACTACAAGTCTGGCTTTCGAGGGAAAGGGCATCTCACTCCAGCCCGTCAGCCCCAGTCGTTCCTTGCATCCAATCGGCTAGGGTTCCCTTTACATCAGTCGTGGGTTAGGTGAGTGAAATCTGCAAACAGGAATGCATTTCCTTTCCCGAGAGACAAATCACCGTGTCTCGTTCGCCTTGGCTCGAGCAACACCGTTACCTTATATTTTTCTTTGCACCAGACACATCAAGCCCCAACTCACTGCGGCGCCTGACCAATAGCAAACGATATCCCACGGATCCCTGTACCCTTCAAGCTCCAGAATGGAAAAGAGGATACCGAACATGACAGGTCTTAACTGATAGAAACGCCCCGCAGCTAAGGCGTTAGCCAGTCCCACGGTGAAAGGCACGGCGAAGAGATCGGATAAATATCCAAATAGCAAGTGATTTTCTATCATATTTCTTGCGACGAGTCGCTGGCACACCTCGTTGGCGACCACCACGATAATGCTAACGCCAGCCATCCCAGCCCCCGCTTTTCTAATCGCCGTTTCTCCAATGGCAGTCTCGGACTGTGCGGTTGCTCCCCCATCCTTTCGTTTGACTGTGCAAATATTCACGGCCGCAACTTTCACATTTGGAAGCGAGACCCCGATTGAGGATCATTCTGTTGATCGCAAGTTGGATCGATTAAAATCAGAGAGACTCGACTTTTTCGCTGTCAGCGAACTGGAGGCGTTCTCTCACGCTCATTTTCGACTTAGTAAGTCCAGCAGAGCCAGTACCGTCGCTTCGACGCCCGCCTTGATGGACGGTTCTGGAGCGATCTTGAAAAAGGGGGAATGATGTGACGGAACCTTGGGACCACCATTAGTTTCCGCCGCAATTTCTGCAGTTGGGGTTCCTCCTACGGAGAAATACACGCTGGGAATTGGGGGATCCGTCGTGAAGAACGGAAAGTCTTCGGCACCCATTCCTTTACGATGCTTTGCTACGAAATCACTATCCATCATGATCCCCCCACCCATTTTCGCCTGCCAGACTTTTCTAAGCCTTCGAGCTAAGTCACCACTGTTAATTGTCGGTGGTGTTGATTCAGAATAGATCACTTCTGGCAGCTTCTCTTCTGGAAGGCCCGCAGCACGTCCAAGGTTTTCAGCGATACGTTTGATCCCTTCCAGTAATAGCGTGCGAGTCTCGAGACTCGTGTTGCGAACGGTCAACTGCAACACTGCTCGATCAGAAATGATGTTGTGCTTTGCGCCAGCGTGAAAGGAACCAACAGTGACAACACCTGGATCACGAGGAGGTAATTCGCGAGCCACTAAAGTTTGCAACGCAAGTACAATTTGCGCTCCCAAAACAATCGGATCTTTTCCTCGGTGGGGTGACGCCCCATGTGCACCCACTCCATGAATGATGATGTCAACCGCGTCAGCACCCGCATACGGACTACCCTCAGAAACCGCTAGCTTCCCCGCCTCGCCACCACACCAGACGTGAAAAGCCAATGCGTAGTCGGGCTTTCCAAAACGGGCCCAAAGATTGTCCTCCATCATCGCTTTGGCACCAATCACACGTTCCTCAGCCGGCTGACCAATTAGCATCAGGGTACCAGACCATTGATCACGTAATGCGTCCATGCGTCTCGCGGTACCTGTTAATGCAGTGATGTGCACATCGTGTCCGCATGCGTGCATGACGGGGACAAGTTGGCCCGTTATCGGGCTCTTCTGCGTAGCAGTCGACGCATTGGCAAGTCCCGACTTTTCCTCCACTGGCAAAGCGTCCATGTCCGCGCGCATCATCACCATGGGCCCCGGTCCATTGCTCATGATCGCCACCACGCCCGTACCACCCACACCTTCCCGCACTTGACAGCCGGCATCACGCAATTCCGACGCCAGACGTGCCGCTGTCTTGTGTTCCACTAACGACAATTCAGGATTGCGATGCCAATGATCAAATAAAGGCCACAAGTGTTCCTCATAATCAACGTCGATTGATTCGCGCAAAGTAGATGGCCTCTGCGCCAACAACAGACTGCTCAATCCAAGAAACATCAAGAACGTTGATAGAGTGGTTTTCATAACAATTCATTCCAGCGAAATAATTAGCAAGCGTTAAAGTATCACAATCGCGACGAGGCCCGGCTCGATTCTGGACGGGCTGTCCCTGCCTGTCCAATGGCTATCGCCCGATGCCCTCAAGAAGAATGGACCAACTAGCCATGGCAAATTACTGCAAACCCAATTACCTGCCGCGTTACCTATATCAATAAACTTATCAACCGAGCGTCTTCGCGACGACGGAAAAATAAAATCGAGAAGACGGGCGGGGTCGCATCATGCACGCCACTCCCAGACGATAACATATCGCAGCCCACCGTTACGTGCAGGGAAACCGTTCAGCCGTATGCAAGACAGCGCTCGCCAACGAACGCTACCTTCTTGTTTATCCCGTGTAACAACAGCCAATAACTTGCGCTGATGATCCGATCACAACCTGGATTTCCCTCACGTCGAACTTTGCCAGCCTGTATCTCGCAACCAAATGTGCAGGATCAGCCACGCTTTAATTTATAATGAAGGTTTTTAATTCAGAAACCAATCCGCAAGGCGCAAATTCTGCATCGTTTTCTTCCTAATAAAGCCACGAACACAAGAAACATAGCAGGGTCAGGGCAGTTGATGCAGCGCATCTCCGGTTGCAGTTCTGCTATCCTCTTATTGTCAATCGCCAAAACATTGCAGGGAGACTAGACCGTGAGAACACGTTTGCTGAACCCCGCCCTGTCATCAATACTAGTACCCTTGGTCGTTCTAATCGCTAATGGTTGCGCCATCTTCCCTTGCACACTGACGGCCCAAGATCCGAAAAAACCGAGCGAGCGGAACCCAGCTGCGGTTAGCCCAAAAACCGATCAGCAAGCGGCTAAAAAAATTTCGGTGGGTGATCGGGCGCCCGACTTTGAAATCCCGCAACTCGGTACTGATCTTCTAAAACTTTCCGAACATGTCAGGAAAAGTGAAGGCCCAACCATTCTGTTGTTTGATCGGGCACATTGGTGACCACCGTGCATGGCGCAGCTGGTCCAGTTGCAAAACGAATTATCCGAGGATCTTAGATCGCATCACGCCAATGTGTTGGTCATTTTTCGCGAAGAGAGGGAAGGCCAAGAGGGGTTGAAGAAGGTAATCAATAAAACGGGCACCACTTTTTCTCTTGCATTGGACACGCCCGCCACACAAACCGCGAGGTACAGTCCGGGCCGGCAGGTCCACGATAGCTATATCATTGATGCGGAAGGCGTGATCCAATCGATCCTTCCGGGAACGCGATATAATCGCGCACAAGCCAAAGATTTTAAGGCAGCATTGAATAAGATCGCTGAACGCGCAAGATAACTTTCAATAGCCCAGGCATCTCGGTTCCCCTCGGAGAGCAGCATTTTACGCGACAGGGTTCAACAAGAAAGAACATCTGCCAACGCACATGTCCGAACGAGATAATTTTCCCGCATCGATACCAATTTTCATTACATCTTGATGGAACAAATGACAGGAGTAAAGCAACTGTCTTGAATACCAGAACCTTGGTTCGCGTTTGCTTTTGGCCACAAATCGATCAGCTCCTCAACACTTGTGCGAATCGCTGGACTTGTGAGAATCGCTGACCCGAGTTGTCCGTTGCCGCAGAATCCTTTGCGAGCAGCGAAGACGCCGAGTCGATTAGGCCAACTCGAGGTGGCAGAAGATTATTCTACTGCTCGATGTTGTCAAAAAACCCTCCCGCAAACCGCCCACACTATCATCGGACGTAGTGGTTCCCGACGATGCTTGCCCTTCTTCCATCATTCACTGGTGAAATCCGGTAATTTTGTTGCCTCAGACGCTTCCAGTTCAAAGGCTGTCACCAAAAACCGATCCTCTTTGATTTCCCCCGTGACCACGGCTAGGCGAACACAGTTGCACAATCCATCACTGGCGTGCGCATCACCATGATCATCGATCAACGCCCCATCGACGAAATAGGATTCTCCATTGACTCGAACGGCCAAGTCACACCCACTTCCCTCCATCCCAAATTGGCACTGCCCGCAAGATGCCTCCATGGTTTGATCGGTGTAACTGGTCATAACCCTCGCTGTCATTTGCGGCTCGCCCTTCCCTGAGACCTTCACCTCGTTTTGACAGCCGAGAGCAAAAATCAGTGAGGCCACGACAATAGCTTGAGTTACCGGCTTCATTTCTTTCCTTTTCTAAAACAACTACGAGCGTTGCTGAACGCTTTTGGATCTTCTTCGAGTGCGGCTAAATTGTACACTTTTTACCGGGCAAGTAGCCCGCGATCTATCAACCACTTGTTTCAATTCGCCACGAAAGGCTGTCTTGTCGATTCGGTAGACAATCGCCCTACGGGAACGGTTTTCGTCATTTCCGAAACCCAAAACACCATCTTGACGGTCAGGTCAAAACCAACGTGCTGTTGCACTTACGGAATTACTTAAAAGAAATAGCCTAAACCACTTCAGTGTCGAGTTAACCCATGCACTCAGGTTCCTAGAATTCCCTCAGTTTCCGTGAACAAACTCCATCGTCAAATAGTGACCCTCATTCTACCACTTAGCGAGTTACGTACACCAACGCAGCATCCAGCCATCCACCCGGTACCGACCTAGATTTGACCGATCACCAAACAGCATGGATCCTTTTCAGGTAATCCGATCCGAAACATGATGGCTAGGTTCCCAACGATTTGAAACATTGTGGTGGCGGCTCGCAGGCGTTGTTTGGTTCGGTGGCCAAACCGTTAGGAATCAACGTCCATGCGGGACAACCTCACCATCAACCCGACTACAAAATCGTCTGATTGTATGGGATGCTCCTTGGCTTTGTTCCGCTGAAAGAGCGTTGAAAGCAAGTCGGTTGCCCCCTGAACGCTCCTTCCAGCGGCTAAACTGCACAAATTGTTTTGGTGCCGTGTGACGGCGCGACATCGACTCGATGATTTCCAAACCATCTCTTTGCTCAGACGATCCACGGCATGTTAAATTTCGAGCCAGTTCTAACGCCGCAATATCACCCAACCCTGACGGGCAGGAAGACAGGCATGTTTCTCAGATTACCGTTTTGCTTCATGAACCTGATACACCTGATCCCTGTTGCATTAGTCGCTAGCTTTGCGAACGCGGTTGATTGGCCGATGTATCGGCATGATTCGGGGCGACGTGCCGTCACCACCGAGATCCTGCCAAACGATCTTACACTGGCTTGGAGTCGCGAACTGGTTCCTGTTAGGCCGGCTTTTCGAGATAGCCGACTTCATTTCGATGCGGGCTATGAGCCAATTATTTCCAACGACACTTTGCTGATTGGGTCCTCCCAGACCGATTCAGTCTCGGCATACGACGCAGTCAGTGGACGTGAAAAATGGGTGTTCTACACCAATGGACCGGTTCGACTTGCACCTGCGATCTCTGGTCAACTTGCCTGTTTCGGGTCCGATGATGGATGCATGTACTGCGTTGACCTGGCAACCGGGAAGTTGCAGTGGAAACATCAGGCAGTACCGAGTGATCGAAAACTTTTAGGAAATCGGCGATTAATTTCGGTATGGCCCATTCGCGGAGGCCCGGTTGTTGCTGACGGAGTGGTTTACTTCGCGGCAGGAGTGTGGCCCTTTGAAGGCGTTTTTGTCTATGCCATGGAGATTGAAACGGGTCGTGTTCTTTGGCGAAACGACCGCTTGGGCTACCGCTTCGGACAGCAGCCCCACAACACCAAAGCGATTGGTGGCCTCGCTCCTCAGGGGTATCTGCTGATAGATGGCGAAGACGTGATCGTGCCCTGCTCAAATGCCTACCCGGCCCGCCTAAGTCGGCGAACAGGCGAACTAGTAAGTTTCGAACTTCCCAAGGCGGGTCGTTACCCGGGCGGTTGGTTTGCTGCCTTAGATCCTGATCAAGCCCGGGCACTGAGGCGAGGACAACTAACCTATGACGATGCGGTCAACCAACACGAGCACGAAGATGGTGCTCGGACAAGTAACGGGGGAATCGCCGGTATTAGCCGTGAGATTCGCGCCGGCGACAAGACATATCGCTTTGACGAAAAGCAACACGGCATCGATGGAGTGATTCATTCAATGGTGGTCGCCAATCAAAGTCTGTTTGTTACGACTCGCGAAGGAGAGTTGCTGTGTTATCGCGGAACCAACAACGACGTGAGCACCAATCCAGAGAAATGGCATCGTGAAATTCGTCCGCTTTCATCCAGTCCGTCAGCCGAGATGTTGTGTGAAAACATGGTCAAACTGGCAAGTAGTGACCATGGGATTGCAGTCATCGTTGGCCTCCATGATGGGGAGGTCATAAGAGCTTTGATCGAAACATCCAACTATCAAGTCATTGCTTTCGATGATGATCAACAACGCATCGATGGACTACGATCGCAACTCAACCAAGCTGGAATTGATGGTGACCGTGCCGCAATAATCAACGCCAATTTGCGGCAACTGGAATTGCCTCCCTACGTCACAACATTATTGACAAGCGAGCGATTCGACTTTGCGCTCACGCCCTATTTACAGACATTGCGTCCCTACGGCGGAATTGCAGTCAGCGGAGTCCCATTTAAAAACGAGGCCTTCTCGAACCTACAGCCTGGTAATTTCAAGTCAGTTGATAACGTCATACCTGAGCGATCCATTGTGCAACGAACGGGTCGACTTCCAGGAACGGATAGCTATGTAGGTGGTTTTGCAACCAGTCAGGACGAATTAGTCAAATTTCCTCTCGGCGTCCTTTGGTTTGACGACGAGCTTGCGCACTTCAAACGATCACCCCAACCCGTTTTCGACCGAGCCACCATGATCTCTCGGCCAAAGAATTGGCATGCGCCCAGGCATAAGGGAAATTATAAAATTGACTATCCGTTATTGCCAATCGTCTTATCGGACATTTACACCGGCCGTGTTCTGGAGCCGGAAGAACGGCTAGATCTACGGGAAAGCCTTGGCGGAGCGCCGACCGAGAAACTGGAGCCTAGCCAGTACCGACCCTCGGGCGCACCGTTCTCTTCCAAATCCACTCCGCGTGTGGTGGGTCAACGCATCAACCCACTGACCGGACTCATGGAAGCCAGGGCCTTTCCTAAAACCTACGGGTGTGACGGTGGTGTTGATTATGGGAATCTGTACACCTTGCGAAGTGGAACTGCTGCGTTCTACGATAAATCCATCGAGAGTGGCACCGTCTTTCTCAGTGGCCCCAGAAGCGGTTGCACTAACAGCATCATCCCGTCCGGTGGTGTTTTGAATGTCCCCTATTTCTACGAAGGCTGCACCTGCAGTTATCCACTTCCAACGGCGATGTCTCTCGTCGCAATGCCGCAGCGCCATGAGCAGTGGTCGTCGTGGGGCGAGTGCGAAATACAACCGGGAACGCTCCAACGCCTTGGAATCAACTTTGGGGCGCCGGGCGATCGTATGACTCGCGAAGGAACCTTATGGTTGGATTACCCATCGGTTGGAGGGCCGTCACCAATGATTCGTATCGAAACCAACAGCGATATCCAATACCATTATCAGCATAGTCTTTGGATGCAGCAGGACGATGTCCACCCTTGGGTAAGCGGATCGTTCGCACTCGGACTACAGTCGTTGGTGATCCGGGACATGAAACCCGGAAACTATCAGGTCAGGATCTATTTTGCTGAACCACAGTTGCCTGAGTCCCCGGCCTCGACAGATCGCATCCAAAAAATCAAGCTACAGGGTCAGGATGTCGCCGAAAATTACAATGCGTACGTTAAAGCAGGTCAACCAAATAAAGGGACGGTCTGGGTTGAGAACAACGTGCTGATTCGTGATAAGTTCACACTCCAATTATCTGCCGTTAAACGAACAACCTTGATCAGCGGGATTGAATTAATACGTCAGGAAAATTGACTCTTACCCCAATCCACTGACCGTGAAAACACCTGCAGTCGAAACCTACCCCGTCCCAAACTGAATCAAGCGTCTGGTTAGCCGGGACAACGAGTCCACAAATACAATCATCACCCTAACCCAATTCAACTAGAAAACAGCAAGAAGAACTTTTGTACCAGCGAATAACTCACGGATAAAACCACTCCGAGAAAACAGGTCAGGGAGATTTTTGTGCGACTGCTGCACTACCAATTTGGAGAGCAGGGTGGGTCCGAAAGATTTTTTGTTCAGCTCGTGCAGGCGTTCAACACAAGAGGTGTGGAACAGAAGGTCGTGATTGCTCCGAATCGTCCATGGCGCGATCAACTACCCGATTCGGTGCAGGTATTCGCTGAGAGCCGTTACCGAACCCTATCGCTGGATCGCCTTCGCCTGCCCCGGCGGTTGGATCGACTGCACGACCAATGGTGTCCTGATGCCATGCTCGGCTGGATGCACCGAGGCGCACGAATCCTGCCCACTAGTGGCCATGTCGGCAGGCGTTTTGCAAGACTGGGAGATCTGGTCGCCAACCTTCATGATTATAGGGCCGTCGATTGCTTAATCTGTAACTCTCCTTGCGTTGCAGAGCGAGCAAGGGAGCTAGGCTGGCGGCGACAGCAGCGCGTCATCTCCAACTTCACCCACTCAGTTCCCATTGTTCCGATTCCGCGATCGGAATTAGAGACACCGCTGGACGTCCCCCTGATCTGTGCAGTGGGAAGGCTCGTTGAGGGAAAAGGCTTTGACCTAATCCTTCATGCTCTGAAACGCTTACCCAGTGCTTACCTTTGGATTATTGGCGACGGAAAGCAACTCAAGAAACTGCAAGGCATCGCACACAGCCTTGATATTTTGGACAGGGTACGATTCACCGGATGGCAATCAGATCCTGTTCGGTATCTTGCCGCCGCGGACCTTCTAGCGTTCGCTTCCAAGAGAGAAGCCCTCGGCAATGTCGTACTCGAGGCTTGGTCGCAGCGGATACCGATCGTCTCGACTCGATCGGAGGGTCCGAACTGGTTAATCGATCATGGCGTCAACGGTCACCTCGTTGACATTGGCGATGAGAGACAATTTGCAGAGGCGATAAGCTACCTTTTGGAACATCCCGACAAGCGACGAGCAATGGCGCGTGCCGGCTATGAAAAACTTACCAATGAATTTTCACAGCAAGCGATTGTTGATCAATATATGGAACTGCTGTTTTAACCATTTTATAAATTGCCCTGCTTTTTTTGCTGTCCCGGTAGTGATCTGCAGATATGGCAAGGTTCCATGGTTAGGGTTGCACCTAACCTCAATGGCTAGATCGGACTGCTTTTTTGGTCGACGATTTCCTTTATCCGGGAACGTGAAGGCAACCTCATGTCTGCTTCAACTAATCCAAGTGCAAAGGTGGCGTTCCGCTCTCTGCGCAACTTTAACAACGGAAAAAATCAACTCAAACTTTCAAGATCCAGGTTATTCTCTCCGTGGAGAACTCAATAACATTCGAGCAAAGGTAATTCGTTCCGCCAACACTGTTGTTTGCCCCAACCAACACTCGGACCCAGCGTTGCTTGACGCCTGTCGAACGGTTCACTGCTCGGATCTCCATAGTGCCTACGCGGCCTAGTTGCCGAACACGGTATGGCGAACGACCTAGTTGTCGCCCTTCAACGAAGCGGCAATTAGCTTCTGATCATTACGCGCAAAGATCATGCCATTTGCAATAGCTGGATGGGCCCAGGTGACACCATTCCGTCTGGGCAGTTGCCGAAGAGTCGGCGAGAGAAGTTTGGCCCTAGAAGTCTCTTGAAATCCAGCCGGAGACAGCCGCGCAAAGATCAATTCGCCCTGATCATTGAGCATAATTTCGCGGTTCCCATCACGCAGCGTGTGGATGGTTGCCCACCTTGCCCTAGGAACAGCGGTAAGATCCTCCCAGACCCGATCACCTGTTAGAAGATCGAGGCATCGCAATTCCCCATAGCTGTCAACACCGTAAATGTGTTCGCCCTTGATCAAGGGCGTGCTAATCATGCAATGTAGAGAATCCGTGTTTTTCTCACTCTGCCCAATCCTTCTCCAAACCTTTTTCGCTTTGGGCTGACTAGGATCAAGTTCCATGAGCATCGAACCATCATAGAAGGACGACACAAAAAGATGCTTACCACTCACGATCGGTGTTGCAACACCGATCGGCATATTTCTTGGTTCCATAGCAAAGCGCCAAAACGTTTCGCCAGTGCGAGGGTTCAAACCCGTCACGCTCTGGCCGGTCCAACAGACAGCGACTTCCTGATCACCTTGCCGGATCATGATTGGGGCGCTGTAACCGGCAAGTTCATCGAGAGCTCGCCAACGCTCTTTCCCGGTTTCAAGGTCAAACCCGACCACGCAGGCACCGTCAGATCCAGCAACGATCTGAATGACCAAATCCTCAAACACAAGCGGTGCCGCGGTGATGCCCCAGATGGGCATTTTCACGTCAAACTCCGGAGCGAGCTCCCGTTTCCAAATCACCTTGCCGCTGGTCACATCCAAACAGAAAAAATGCCCCATCGCGCCGACTGAGAAAGCTTTACCTTGATGCACCGTCACGGCAGCTCGGGGGCCTGCCTTGTATCCTATGTTGTATTGATCATCGTTGTAGTTCACTTCGTAACTATGTTTCCACTGCTCTTGGCCTGTCTCAGCATCAAGACACAAGATCCGTTCCACCTTGTTATCCGAATCGCCGAATCCTCTGTCGGTAACAAACACCCTACCGTTCGCGACCGTTGGTCCGCTGTAGCCTGAACCGATCGCGACCGACCACTTCGGTGCCAATTCACCCTCTGGCAACTCGGTCACTAAGTCTGTTTCGGTGAGTACGCCGTCGCGGTGCACACCACGCCACTGTGGATAATCCTCCGACGAAGCAATCGAACCAAAAACAACGAGGACTCCGAATGCAACCAGCGTTTGAGGAGTTTTGTTCAACTGCATCAGTAAGCCTCTTTCATGAAGAAAAAATCCCGTGGGTCATTAACCCAATGTTATGAACCATCCCCCCGAAAAAAGCCAGACAAGGTATCGCTCTGGTCTTCTCAGCACGACGCAAGGAAATGTTTTTGGCAGAAACCAAAAATGGCTGGCAAACCACTAACCGGTTGCCGCAACGAGGACTTGGGATGGCGGTGAAACCGTGCACAAACGGCCGGGCACAGTGAAGTGAGGTCCCCGAAATCTCCCAACGCGTCGATGCCCGTCCACCCAGGATCGGGCCCACCCGATAGGTCGATTCGTACAACGGGTGGAATTCGGGAGCGTTTTCACACAAAATGAAGCCTGAATTTGGTTGCTGATTGTCCGACTGAGCCAAATCAAGTGGATCCTCTTCGCCACTTGATTGCCAATCGGTACAAAGTGATGTTTGTCTTGGGGCCGCTTCTCAACAAGTTTGGCGGTCCATTACATGCACCGCCACGCCCATCCCAAACACTCGCCCACAACGACACCGATCTCAACGACACCGATCTCAAGGAAACATGATGCATTCTCGATCTTACCAGCGAGCATTCCTTTGCTCGATCTTGAGCTTCTGCGTCCAGAGTTTTGGACTAACCAACGCTGTCGCCGCGGAGGACTTCACTCGGTTTCGCGGCGCCGATGCAACCGGTGTGGCGTCAGATCACCCGCAGCTTCCCACCAGTTGGAGTAAAACAGAGCAGGTGGCTTGGTCGGTGGAAATCCCGGGCCAAGGCTGGGGAAGCCCGATTGTGGTAGGTGACCGGGTTTTTGTGTCCTCAGTGGTAGCTGATGAGGAAAACATTGCCCCGAGCGCCGGCCTGTACCTGGGCCAAGGTGTCCGCGATCCAGCTAAGGGGATCCACCATTGGATGATGCACTGCTTTGATTTGAAAACGGGTAAGAAACTCTGGGAGCAAGAATCCTACACGGGACGACCAGTGGTTCCGCGTCACCCAAAAAGCTCATACGCAGCTGAGACGCCAACCACCGACGGAAAACGGCTCTACGTTCTATTTGGCGATTTGGGCCTTTTCTGTTACTCACTGGACGGTGAGCTACTTTGGAAGCGGATGATTGAACCGAAGAAAACCAACATGGACTATGGCGCAGCGGCATCCCCTGTCATCCACGGCAATCAAGTATTCGTCGTGTACGACAACAAAGAAACATCGTGGATCGCATCCTATGATTGCGAAACCGGCAAACAAAACTGGCAGACGCCACGCGACGAGATCATGTCTTGGGCGACGCCCTTTGTTTGGGAGAATGAACTACGCACCGAAATCATCGTCCCGGGCCAACGCATCAACCGCAGTTACTCACTCGATGGTGAAGAACTCTGGCGATTTGACGGCGACATGTCCATCTTGGTCATTCCGTCCCCCTTTGCTGTTGATGGCTTATGTTACATTTCCTCTGGGTATGTTGGTGATCAACATCGACCGACGTTCGCCATTCGTCCGGGCGGGAAGGGCGATATTGCCCCCGATGGAGACTTTGCGTCCAGCGAGTATATCGAGTGGTATCAGCCAAGGTGCTCTCCCTACAACACGACTCAACTTGTTTACGAGAAACGCCTCTACACCGTCTATGACCAGGGTTTTATGACCTGCCACAACGCACTGACCGGTGAGGAGATTTATGGGAAAACCCGATTCTCGCCAAAAGGCTCGTTTACCTCGTCACCCTGGGCGTACGACGGCAAGATATTTTGCCTGAGTGAGGATGGCCTGACCTACGTCATCAAAGCCGGACCCGAATTTGAAATCCTTCGAACCAATCCGCTCGACGAATTATGTATCGCGACGCCGAGCGTCGTTGGCGGCAACCTGCTCATCAGGACATTGACTAAGTTGTATTGCATGACGGAACCGGCAAAATAAGTCTCGACAATTTTCCATCCGCAAAGCGATCAGGAACTGCTACGGTGACAGAGACGCGCGGCTAGCCTTTAATCTGGCGAAATCGGAACGGATGCCCCAACCCGATGACGACAAATGCCCGCCTTCTTGCAACGTCGCGACATACAACTTTGGCAGTCAAAAGCACTCAGTCACAAGCACTTACGTGCATCGAAGTTTCCTCTCAGCTAACCGGTTCAATCACAAGAATCGGGCCGCAGCCATCACCAGCAGCCAGTCCAATGACACGGATTGAATCAACGCATAGCTGCGAACGCCATGATCGTACGAACTGCCCTCGTTTTCACCACGAATCACTTCGCTTGCAAGTCGCTACCAACCTAACTGCTTGTAAGGCCCGATAAACCTAACTACTTCACCTAACCTTTGACCCGGATCGCTTTCATGATGAAGATTAAGGCGTTACTACCAATCGGGCTTCTCTTAATTCAGCTGCAATACGCCCGCGCTAACGACCAAGAGGACCCGATTCGCGTCTTCATTTTTGCGGGGCAGTCCAATATGGTTGGGTCGGACTCTCGTGTCGAGGACGTCGATCAGTACCCACCTTACAGGAACGTCGCGCAGCCCGACTCGCAGGTAAAATTCTCTTACTGCATTGGCCGTGAAAACAAACTCAAATCAGATGGTTGGGTCCCACTTCAACCGGTTAATGGTGTCGTAGGTCCGGAGCTAAGTTTTGCACACTCACTGGCGACGACGTTGGATTCCCGAATCGCAATCATCAAGGTCGCAGCTGGTGGAACGCATCTCGGTGGTGACTGGAACCCGGATGACCCATCTGGGTTTCGCATGTACCCTCTTTTGATTCAGGAGGTCAAACGTTCTCTGGCTTTACTTGATGCTGCTAAACAGTCCTGGCGACTGGAAGGATTCATGTGGCACCAAGGTGAAAACGACATGTTCAATGAGCAATACATGGAGGCCTATGGTGAAAACCTTTCACGTTTCATGCACTGTATTCGACGCGATCTCAACGCGGACAAACTTCCGTTCTATGTCGGAGAACTCTGCACCAAAACCATTTGGGGAATGGACCTTCGTCCACGAATGCACGCGATCAGCGTTGGACAAAAAGCGGCAGTCGCGCGAGACCAATTTGCGAGTTACATCCCAACCTCACAAGTTGCCGTAGAAATCGGCGGAGGCGTCGGACTTCACTATCACTACGGAACCCTTGGACAGTTAGAACACGGCACCAACTACGCCAACGCTTATCTTGAATCGATCGAGCAATCACCGCTGAGACGGCGGAGCCTTGCCAAATGGCCATTTAAAAAAGGCGAGCCCATTCGCTTGATCGTCATGGCAGGCCACCGCAACATGGAGGGCGAAAGGTCATTTCACCAACAGGTCCTCTCCGATTCTGGCGCACAACGGTTACTCCAAGACAGACCTGGGATACCCTTCCGCTATTCATTAGGTGGTGGCGTCCATCAGTCGGATGCCTGGGAACCCTTGGGCCTGACTGGCTATTACGATACCTTCGGTCCCGAACTTAGCTTTGCCAGAACCCTTTTGATGAATCAAGTCGACCGTATTGCGATTGCGAAATTCACGCACAGCGGTTCCCAGATGATTGACTGGACGCCCGAAGGAAGTGTCGCAACTACTCGCAACCTTTACCCTGCCTGGATTCAATTCATCCGAGCGTCAATCGCGGACCTGAAGGAGCGTGGTCATCCAGTGGAGTTAGCAGCCGTGGTCTATCATGTCGGAGAAAATGACATGTCGTTTGGACCCTTTCGCAAGTCCGCCCCAGACAATCTCCGAAAGCTCGTTCAATCGACTCGCGAGGATCTGGCAATGCCCAGTTTGCTGTGGATCGTTAGCCAGCAACCACCAACGACGAGCGAAGGTTTGGATAAAATAGACGTTGTGACCGAAATTCAAAACATCGCAAAATCCGATCCAGCCATGATTTTGCTCAATCAGCTTGATCTTCCAATTCAGGAAAAACAACTGGTATTGAACACCGAGGGTATTATTCACCTCGGTGTGCAACTTGGCGAGGCCTACATCGCTTCGGAAAAGAAGTAGCGTAATCTTCCGAAAAGACCGTTGAACGCTCGACGCTATTGGTTGAGCGATTCTTGGATCACCTCTTTGCTGGCCTTGGTTCCCAACGCACCCCACAATCCATAGGGACTCTCGGAGCCCGGTGCTCGAACCCCCGTCCTACTGCGACGCACCGTGCCAATCGTTGAATCACCAGCTTCGATGGAATCGGTGATGAAGATGACGGCGCCGTCTGCCATGAGGACGTGACAACCGCCCTGATGACGGCTGCTCGGAGGTAAAATCCCGAGACCGGTGGGGCCGAAACGTACGCAGTTTTCGCTGTTCGGAGGCAGGATCGTGTTCATCGAACTGAAGGTGCCATTACCATTGGCCCAGCGGTAACCACGCCCCTCGTTATCTCGTGATCGGAGATTGGCGGAAGGCAGCCAAAATTGCGGCCGATCTGGATCGATCGCGTCCCGACACGCAATCGGGTTATCTTGAACTTCTGTCGTTCCAACATTCTCGTTGATCGCCGTTCGGATATCACGGTCGCCGAGATCTGTTGCAATCTCGCCGCCAAGAATGGTGTTGGCCAGTCCGTCGAGAATATCCCGCATTTTCACTTCCGTTCTCGCCACAAAGACCCCCCGTCCTGTCGCTCGAATCTCCTGCGAGCGGAAGGAACTGATCACCAAACGACTCGACATTGGCCCAGAATCGTGATAACGGTTTGCGTCCCCAAGGCAGGCCGCGTAGTTCGTACGCCCCATCGCTGGTAAGCCGCTACCAGGATCACTTGGACATCGCAGCGTGGGAATCTCTGTCATCCATGGTTCATAACCATCATTGTAGGTGCTAGTTCGTGGAGTTCGATTGGCGGCATTCACCGCAGTGGCTGTCGGCCCCATCGCAGGCCACGGTGGTATGCGAAGCGTCCCCGGATTGTTGAGATCCCTCGAATTAGGTTGACTGATCTGCTCCCACAAGGCCTGCTGCTCGATGAACGGTGTCAATCCGACAAGGAAGCTAATTGACTGATTGTTCGTTCTGTCTGAGCCAAGGTAGTAGCGATCCGCACCCTGCAGGTTGCTTCCAGTACCACCAAGTTGTGTGGGGAATTGCTTGTAAGCCGCATGGTAGTTGTGCAGCCCAAGTCCAACTTGTTTGAAATTGTTGGAACAACTCATTCGCCTCGCCGCTTCTCTCGCTGCCTGCACAGCTGGCAAAAGCAAACCAACAAGGATTCCAATGATGGCGATCACCACCAGCAGCTCAACGAGCGTGAATGCGGTTCTTGACCGCAGCGTCTTGTACATGAAATTAGCCGTGTCTTGAAAGTAGTTGAAAAATTAGCCAGGTAAAAAATCTATTCCCGTTCTCGATTCATTTCTTCAATTTCATTCTCGTACTCTGCGGACTCTTCCGCCGTCGGCTCTCTGCTGTCCGGTTGGATCACCGTATTGTCGGAATCGCCGCAACCAGGAACAAAAAGAAATAGACTCACAAAAACGAGCACAGCGTTACTGATCTTCAAATCGAATCGCATAACCTTCCCTTTGATCAACAGATCATTTCGTGACTTCATCGAATTCTCTTTGATCCGCTGCTCACGAATCATGGACGAATCTATAATGTTCACAAGCGTCCGACAATCAATCAAAGTCAAGGAGAAATCCAACGGCGGTTAACCTGCCAATATCCATCTCCAACGCCAGAAAACTAACCAGCGCCCACCAACCCATAGCCTTTTGAACCTCATGGCCTTCTTCATCTCCCGCATGCTTCATCTCCCGCATGCTTCAAACAAAATTTCTTTCCTTTCACCCACCATGACTTGTCGCTGCATGAGCAACTTCGCTCAGACTTTTACCGAAACTACCTGCAACGCTTATGTTGGTTACGCCCTTGCGCATTTGAGAAACCAGGAAAACCCGTACCGTTATCAAGTGGAACCAAACAACTATTGATCTTTGCAATTTCGTGCTATTTGGGCTGCTAGTGCATCTCAGAGGTGGACGGGTTCATCGCTGCTCATCGTTGCAAGCAGAAATGCCGCACCGGAGAGAAAATCTCGCTCCGATCAGAATTCGTTCCAGACCAAAGACGTGTAACGAGTGAAAAATATTTCAAGCGTTGGCATCAGATCTACCTCTCAATACGGAACAACTCCAACGATCGCATCGAAATAAAGTGTTACCTTCTCGACGTAATCTCGACTTGATTATTGACCTGAAAATCAGGTCGTTCCAGTCAACTGATTTAAGCTTTGAGTTTGCTGTGCCTTGTGAATGCTGTGCCTTGTGAATGTTGTGCCTTGTGAATGTTGTGCCTTGTGAATGTTGTGCCTTGTGAATGTTGTGCCTTGTGAATGTTGTGCGTTGGGCATGTTGTGCGTTGGGCATGTTGTGCGTTGGGCGTGTTGTGACGTGGCATGTTGTGACGTGGCATGTTGTGACGTGGCATGTTGTGACGTGGCATGTTGTGACGTCAATTGAGCACGCGGTTTGCATCGCGAGCCAGGGGCATCTTCCCGTGAAGCAGGACGCTGGCTGCGACCCTTCCAACAAGCAGTTGTTGGATTCGCAGCACGCTAGGAGTGTGCCAAGTCGTCGGACCCGTTCACCGCGCACGGCTGTTCTCGAAGTGCTGACATCAATCGAGTGAAACGAATTCCTCGCTGCGCTAAATATCCAAGCAAGCAGCGATGGTACTGCGTGATCAGGGTCGGGAACTGATTCTGGCCCTAGCCTTTTCATCCTCTCCCTTTCTCTTGCTCGGCCCCCTTCGTCAACTCCCGATCGGACGACCACCCGGCAGCGTTGCTAGCAACAGTTTCCGTCGGAGATTACCCACGACTTTGAAGCGATTTCGGCCCAAAAATCGGCCGGCATCGCTGGGTCGTTGAAATTCTTTATCTTGAAACGCCGCGATGGTCCGCGGACCTTGATTCACTTTGTCGAGGGAGACCCCAGATTCTGAGCTTGGCACGCGCACTGGACCTGGCTCATACTGTACGATACTGAATCTAATTTGATGTTGAGTTCGACACCGATGTGTCAGGACAACTGCGAGTCGTATCACGAGGAAACTGGAATCATGCTGGCGTCTCTACGGTTAACACTGCTCGCACTATTCGTGGGAGTCATATTGGCTCCCGTCAATCTGCTCGCATGGCAAGATACTTCCACTGAATCGGCGGCGTCCACAACCGACTCACCGGTTACTGCAACTGAAGCGTCGGACAATTCATCCGGCGACCAAACCGAGTTGATTGTGGCTCCAAAGATCGCAACCACTGGCAACGGCACTCCTTGGATCGCCTACTTGATTCCCTTTTTAGGAATTGCGGGGCTCGCTTTCACTTTCTGGAAATCCTCGTGGGTCGCCAAGCAGGAAGTCGGGACAGAAAAGATGGCTGGTATCGCCGCCAACATCACCGAGGGAGCGATGTCTTTTTTAAAGGCTGAGTATTCAATATTGGCGATCTTTGTGCTAATTGTTGCCTGCTTACTTGGTTATGCCGGCAGCACGCAAGGCGAGCAGTCGTCTCCACTGGTCGCCGTTTCCTTTGCTTTGGGTGCGATTTGCTCTGCCTTGGCCGGATTCGTCGGAATGAAGGTGGCAACCAAGGCTAACGTACGCACCACCCACGCCGCCCGAACCAGTCTTGGATCCGCGTTAGAAGTGGCGTTTGCTGGTGGATCTGTCATGGGAATGGGAGTTGTTGGACTGGGAGTGCTAGGCCTCAGTAGTCTGCTGCTCATTTACGCCGGTATGTTCGGACTTGACTCGATCGAGAGTGTGACGCGTGTCATCACCGTCTTGACAGGTTTCTCATTCGGAGCCTCCTCGATTGCCTTATTCGCTCGCGTTGGTGGAGGCATCTACACCAAAGCGGCAGACGTTGGTGCCGACTTGGTGGGGAAAGTTGAGGCGGGCATCCCAGAAGACCATCCGCTAAATCCTGCGACCATCGCTGACAACGTCGGTGATAATGTCGGTGATGTTGCCGGGATGGGTGCTGACCTATTTGAATCCTATGTCGGATCGATTATTGGTGCGATGGTTTTGGGATCCGCTTTTTATCCCATCTTTATCACCGAGACACCCGATGATTTTTTCGGTCTTTCAGCAGTCCTTCTACCACTGGTTTTGGCTGGCATTGGAATCCTGACATCGATCATCGGAACGTTTTTTGTGAAGGTCAAAGATGGAGGTGACCCACATCACGCGTTGAACTTTGGCGAGTTTGGATCAGCCGGAATCCTGTTGGTCCTCACCTACGCCATCATCCAATTCATGTTGCCCACAACTTGGGCAGTCGATGGGGAGATCTTCACCAGCAACGGTGTCTTTTTATCTATCCTAATCGGCTTGGGTGCGGGACTAGCGATTGGAAAGGTAACGGAGTACTACACCGGAACAGGAACTCCCTCGGTGAAGTCAATTGTTCGACAATCAGTCACTGGTTCCGCAACGAACATAATCGCCGGTTTGGGTGTGGGCATGATGTCCACCGTGTTCCCCATTTTGATTATCGCGTTTGCCATCCTCGGTGCCTTCTCACTCGCCGGGCTCTATGGCATCGCCATTGCAGCAGTGGGCATGCTTTCCAATACGGGAATCCAACTGGCAGTGGATGCATACGGACCGGTTTCCGACAACGCTGGCGGGATTGCAGAGATGGCGGATTTGCCATCTGAAGTAAGAGAACGCACTGATAAACTTGACGCGGTTGGCAATACAACCGCTGCCATCGGCAAAGGATTTGCGATTGGTTCTGCTGCTCTCACTGCGCTTGCGTTATTCGCTGCTTACATCACCTCATATAACGCAACACACGACCCAAGTCTTTGGATCACGGACATCAGCATTACCAATCCCTTTGTCATGGCGTCGTTATTTATTGGTGCGATGCTACCCTTCCTTTTTTCGGCTCTGTCCATGAACGCGGTCGGTCGGGCTGCCATGGCAATGATCGAAGAAGTTCGCCGGCAATTCAAGGAAATTCCTGAACTGAAGAACGCGTTAAAAGTCATGAACGAGAACGACGGCAAAGAGATTGAAACGTGGTCCGCCGAGGATCAAGCCACGTTTCACGCTGCTGATGGGAAGGCGGAATATGGTAAGTGCGTCGCGATTTCGACTCGCGCATCTATCCGCGAGATGATTATCCCCGGTCTAGTAGCGGTACTAGTTCCCGTCTTCTTCGGCTTTGTCCCGAAGTTCTTTTTGCCCGGAAACACCAACGCCTTAATGCTCGGCGGCCTGCTTGCGGGTGTGACGGTCAGTGGGGTCCTGATGGCCCTCTTCCAATCCAATGCCGGAGGAGCATGGGACAATGCCAAGAAAATGATCGAAGAAGGTTTCGAGGTAAATGGTCAGAAACTGACGAAAGGAAGTGAAGCTCATAAGGCTGCAGTCGTCGGTGATACCGTAGGCGATCCGTTCAAGGACACGTCGGGACCCTCGCTCAACATCCTCCTCAAATTAATGAGTGTTGTCGCATTAGTGATCGCGTCGATCATTTGAGAGGCTGGCAATCGAGACACGAGCTCGATGAGCTCGTGAACCACCGCGACGAGATGTGCCCACTGCACAGATCTCTTGGGGCATAAAATACTGCCGGTGGCTTCATCCAACCCTGCATGGCCCGACCATTAAACAATCGAACTCTGTTCGCACCGGTTGGATACCTCCGGTCATAAACGGTCACCCAGTGACCCAGCATTAGGTACTTCGATTCTGCCTCACAGGCCAAATTCGCTCACTAAATCCACCTGCCGCTACTGGTGCCTGATCGGCGCATGCGCGAACAACATCTCACTTCAAAAACCCGGCTTAACCACGCAAGACGAATTGCTGCTGCCTGAAGCGACAGCATGAAAGTTCAAGGACAGTGCAGGCGACTGTAAAAAGAAACGGTGCTCAATCCACCAAGATCGGCGAAGTGTAAGCGCCGACAATCACGCCTTCCTCAACCGAGAGATTTGGACCGGGCCGCAGAAGGCCATCATAAAGAAATGCTTCACTTATTTCTAAGTGAATATCCAAAGCACCTTCAACATCAATCTTTTGCAATGAAGCCACCGCCCAATTGCTGATTTTATATTCAAGCTCTCGGTCTTTTCCAAATTTCTGCGTGTACAGGGGAATCAACCTGGCTTTTTCTTCAATTAGGGGGATGGTTCCCAGCAGTTCCTCTGGTAGTCCAACTCGTGCTGTCACCCAGATCTCTTGGCGACTATCAATCGCGGTAAGAACCTTGATACGTCCTTCTCGATACAGTGCTTTCAAATGGGAATCATGGAGACCATTCAACATTTGATAATTGAGATTCGCCGTCTCGTTTCGACGGGTACCAAAATCAATGGTCGACCAGTCCTGCTGAAGGATCTGCCCCTGGCTGTCCAAAATTTTCCCGTCGCTTCGAAGCCTCAATTTGCCATCCTTCGAAGCAATCCAAGACGATTCTGGAATAGCAAACGGCAAGATTGCAGCACCGGGCCGAATAGCAATTGGTTTTTGAACAACTGCTGTGGAGGTAGCAGCCACTTCACTTTCAACCAAGCCAAAGATCCCACCAAAAAATAATGGTAATGGCTTATTCGCCGTGCCGTCCCTGCGAAGCGTTACTCGCACTGTGTCAAAAATCCCATCTTCCTTAATGGTGAATCGTGTGTAGGCGGTTCGTGGCTCAAATCTACCCAATTCAATGTCATCATCCAGCACGTTGAATTCAGCCGAATCACCAAGCCGTTTCGCCGCAATTTCACGCACCCTGGCCTTTGCCATATCAAAGTCCTGCTCACCAAGGTGATTAGGAGCCAGTTCCCGAGCTCCCGCAAGAGCGGCGGAATCAGCGGCCCGTTGCAATTCATCGTGCTTTCGCATGGAGTAACCGACATCGATCGACAGCGCAAGCATACCAACCATGGGTACCAGAAGAACAGCAATCAACACCGCAATGTTTGCAGTCCGTGGATGCTTTGGTTTTCTGTTTTCCGCATGGAACATACCGCGACAATCGACTACCAGGCTAAGTGGTTTACTAAACATATTTCGTGCTGGTTTATACTCGAGAAATCTCTAGTGGATAACGCCGTAAAACAAAACAGGGGCAGGCAACACACCATCGGCGTGTTACCAATAAACATCGGCAAGTCTCCTAACGCCGTATCGACTTCCGGCTTCCTACCAAAAGGAAACACTAGAAGTGTCGGATGCGCCGAATATTTCGATTCTTCCGAGACACTGCTAGAGGATGGAATTGATGTTCGAAACTCTAGGTTAGAAAATCTTCTGTGCCCCAAGTAATTGGAAATTTATTTCGGGGAGGGGCAACGAGCCAACGATCTTGCCGTGATCCAAGCGAGGTCAAGGTTGGCGTGGCGAGAAAAATTGACAGAACACAGAGGGATTGAAAGCGGTGGTATCATTGAGTGCTTCTCAAAGCCTATTTGTTCCTGAATCAATTCTAAAGCTTCACGTCATTGGCTCGCCAACCGAGGCCTTCGCACCAAGATTCCACTCCTGTGCAGAACGATTTCAGCAATGAACAACACCGCAATTCCTGCGCTCTTGCGCACTGACACCCACCCTGACTATTTTGACGGACGAGGGTCAGACCCAAAATTGATACGCTTGCATCGGAAGCGTTAACTTGGCGTGCAAAACCAACGACAAGTATCTCATGCCTCCGTTACGAACGTTCCAGAGGTAAAGTCCCTGCCAGAGTTGCTGAGGACGTACTACCTGCAAGCTTTGGGTTCATGTTTGGCTATCGGAGGATCTGAACCGCGGGTAACTGCATTTGATCGGGTGGTTTCGGACTTCAAACTTGGTGATCACCGACGAGGAATGCTATGATAGGCATTCCGCACCTCCGAAAGAAGCCAATGTTCAGAATCGAATCACCACGCAATCGACGCTGCATGCTAAAGGCTGGTTCCCTCGGATTGGGCGCTTTGGCAACAGGTCTGCAGAATTTTCCCAACATCGGTCTCTCCGATCTCCTCGCTGCAGAAGCGATGGCGAATGGCGTCCTGCAAGACCGCTCAGTCGTTTTTCTTTTCATGCATGGTGGTCCGCCGCAAACCGAGACCTTTGATCCTAAAATGACGGCGCCGTCAGAGTACAGATGTTTCAACGGGGACATCGCCACAACCCTGACCGGAGTGCGTTACGGCGCCACGATGAAAAAGCTGGCTCAACTGGCAGATAAGACGACAGTGGTTCGTAATTTCCAAGCTGGTGACGCGGCTCATAATCTTAAACCTCTCGTCAGCCGATACAGCAACGAAACCAATCTTGGATCAATCTATTCACGGATTGCAGGCGTCACTGATCGACGCAGTGGAATGCCCACCAACGCGATGCTATTCCCGAAGGCGATTGATGAACAATTCCAACCCCAAACCAAAGCATTCGGGAATTTCTCTAATACGGGTGATCTCGGTTCCGCCTACGCTCCCTTTGTCCCCAGTGGCGCGGGGGATTTGCTGAACAACATGAAATTGAAAATCGACCCAGATCGTCTCGGGGATAGGCGTGCGTTGCTTTCGGAACTAGATCATTTCAAGCGAAAGTTCGATGAAAATGCAGAGATACGCGGACTGGACCGATTCCAGCAACAAGCATTCGATGTAATTCTCGGCGGAGTCACCAAAGCGTTCGACCTAAAAAACGAGTCGCCTGAGGTGATAGAACGTTATGACACCTCGCGCATTGTTCCGCCAGAATCGATCAGCAAACGGTGGAACAACCATAACAACTACCGCGATCATGGACAAAGCCTAGGTAAGCTGATGCTGCTTGCCAGACGTCTCTGCGAAAACGGTTGCAAATTTGTCACCGTCTCAACCAATTTCGTTTGGGACTTTCATGCCGATAAAAACAATGCCACGCTCAACGAGGGAATGCGGTACGTCGCTGAACCATACGACCATGCTGTCTCCACCTTCATTCAGGACGTTGAAGAACGAGGATTGAGCGACAAAATCCTGCTTGTCACCTGCGGTGAAATGGGACGGACACCCGCGATCAACGCTAAGGGTGGACGCGATCACTGGGCTCGATTGTCCCCACTGTTACTTCACGGCGGTGGATTAAAAATGGGTCAAGTAATCGGACGAAGCGATGCGGTTGCCGGTGAACCGGCTGGTGAGCCGGTTGGCATGACAAATCTGATCTCCACCATCATGCACAGTCTGGTGGATATCACACAACTGAGACTGCAAAACGATATCCCGACCCCACTAATAAGGCTCTTGGAAAGCGGATCTCCGATTCCGCAACTACACAGTTAGGCATGGATCGCAAAAAAGAGTTCGGACAGAATGATCCGGAAACACTAGCCGTTGAGTAGTGATGTGATTGGTCCGCTGCTATCCGCAAACTGGGGTGTATCACAGCCACACAGCTGCGACTGCGTGAGCCAAAGATTCGCTAAAGGCGTTCCCTCTGGCATATTGAGGTGACGTCCCGTTCGAATTCGTCCGCCACCTCCGGCAATCACAATCGGTAGATCGTTGTACTGATGGGTCGATCCATCCCCAAGTCCCGACCCATAAGTCAGCAGCGTATTGTCTAACAACGACTTGCCATTTTCAGACGTTATCCGATCCAGTTTTTCAGCAATGTACGCAAATTGCTCCATGTGGAATAAATCGACCCTCAGCAAGTCCTCAATCATCTTCGTTTGATTGTGCGACATCTGATGGTGACTTCGCGGTTTATCAAACAGACTTTCAAACAGGTAGGGTGTATCCCAACGTTCGGGGCCAACCATAAACGTCGCAACATTGGTCAGTCCGGATTGCAATGCAACCACCATCAGATCACCCATGAGGCGAATGTATTCACCTCTTGGCAAATGTGATTCCGTTGGCTCTTGGAAATCAACCTTCGCAAGAGAGGATCTGAGTGCCTCAAGTCGATTAATTTGATTCTCAATGGCACGCATCGAATCAAAATACTCAGCGAACTTCTGACGATCTGAATACCCCAATTCACGATTAAGAGAACGCGCATCCTCAAGAACCAAACTGGTTATGTCACGGAAGGCCTCATTTTCATTAGCAGAGAATAGCCTCCGATACATCTTTCGTGGATCACGAATGGAGGGTGCCAAGTGCCCGGTCCCGTACCAAGAAATGTTGTCGAAATAAATGGACTCTTTGTTGTCCTTGTGACTGTTGCAGCTGAATTCCAGAGTCCGAAAAGGAGTTTGTTTGCCGATTACGTCGGCGACAAGATGATCGAGTGTTCGGTCCAGCGGCCACGCCGTACCCTGAACTTCGTAAGGCTTTGCACTGCTTAAATAACATGATGCGCATTGCGCATGAACGTCGGTCCCGGCTTGGAAAGTACGATCCATGCCGGTAATCAAACTCACTTTGTCCTTGATTGATTCCAGCGGTTGCATGGTCGGAGTTAGAACATCCAGCGGTCGATCACTGAATTTTGGATCCTGCTTCCCCAGCGACTGCATGACATTGCCGAGATTTCCGGCTGGGATAACATGATCCGATTCACCCGGAAAAAAACCCCGCCGAACAACGCCGATTGGGACATAGTAATGCACCATCCTCAGGGGACTTTGCTCAGCGGAACTCTGGGCGTTCACGCTTTCCAGCCAAGGCAAGGACAAACTGGCGCCGCCGATTCCTCGCAGAACCGACCGGCGACTCATTCTAGATTTCATGATTTGATCAAAAATAGGTGTGAAAACATTCTTGCATTACGACCGTCATCCTAATGCAAGCAGGTTAGTCCAAGACGCCGAAGTCCAAAAAAGGCTCACTTTGAATGATTGCACTTATTAGCTCTTGTAAACGAAACGACGTTTGATCGGAACTTGACGTGATGCGTTGCACCACCAAGCGGTCCGCTACGGTCAATTCCCTCGCCAATGCATAGGTAAGAAGATGTGCGGTGAATCCCTCAATGAATCGTTTTCTCTCTTTCAGAATCGCATCCTTGAATCCAGCAACATCATCGAATTCGTGCTTGTTGAACAGAATGCCGCTTGCATCGATTTGACGCTCATTAGCATATTTTAACCGCCACCGGCCGACAGCATCATAATTCTCAAGCGCAAACCCCAAGGGATCGATCTGTTCATGGCATCCTCGACAATCCGCACGCTCGCGATGAAGGTCGAGTCGTTCTCGCAGCGTCAGGGATTCATTCTCGGCCTGCTGATCATCCTCAAGCGGAGGAACATCTGCCGGCGGTGGCTTGGGCGGATCATTAAAAATAACACCCGCAACCCAAGCACCACGAGTGATGGGCTGCGTCCGAGATGGACCTGACGTCATCGTCATCACTGCCGCATTGGTAATCACACCTCCCGTCCGTCGATCACTGATGGGCACACGCTTGAATTGCAAGGCGGTGACTCCCCCTCCCGCTTGCCCTCCATGCTCGACTGTTGCCAATTCGCCATAAGCATCCTCAAGAAGATTTGATCGATAGGAGAACGTTGGATCAATCAACTCCATCACGCTGCGGTTCTCAATAAGCACCGTCTCGAACAGCAATAAGGGCTCGAGCATCATGTGCATGCTGTCTCTGTATTTTGAAAAGTAGAACTTGGGGTACTGTTGCGGATCAGGAATCGACGAAATGATTCGCTCCAACTGTAACCACTGGCTAGGAAAACTATCGCAAAACCGTTTCAATTTGCGATCACGCAGCATCCTATCGGTTTGTTGCTGTATGCCCTGCTCCGTGAGCAATTCCCCTCGCTCTGCAGCATCCAGCAATGCCACATCGGGAATACTTCCCCACAAAAACATCGCGAGCCTAGTCGCGACTTGCAAACCGTTTTCCAAGCGACTTCGTTCAAGCTCCACCTCAGTCACGGCTTGAGGAGTGTAGAGGTAATAAAACCGTGGTGACGCGATGATGGCTGAAGCTGTCGATCTCATTGCAGCGGAGAAATCGCCGCTGCGGCTTACCTCATGCTCGGCAAATGCAACATAACGTTTGACCATCTCAGCATTAGAACGCCCCCGAAATGCCCGCCTCAAAAAGGGCTCAAGGCGACTCGCCAACGCATCTCGCAACTGATTTGGTTCCCCGAAGGGCTCCGCGGGCGTTTTGAAAAACTCATTCCAAATCCCGACACGCTTTGAGTTGAAGTCTGGACTTTCGGTGACCGACTTACCCAGCTTCAAGAAAGCCTCCATCAATAGTGGAGACATACTGAGATGATCCGCTTGATTATCATAGCCGTGCTCAGCCCGCGGATCCTGGGGAAACGCGGCCACCCCGCCCAAACGAGGTTCAATCAATTGTGACTTACCCAGTGGTCGATTTCCGACAGACACGACATCAGGCATCACGCCGGATGCGGGTTGAAAGTAATTCCTGTGATCACGCATCGCTCGCTCTGGCAGGGTGAAAACGATGCAATTGAGGTTAAAAAGATCGACCACTGCATTGTTATATTGAAACCGATTCATCCGGCGGATCGGAGTCTCGCCGCGTACCCCGTTGCTTTCGACCAAGTGAGCAAGCATCCCTTTCAAAGACGAAATCATCTTCCCGCGTTCCTCTTCGGTCGGTTGACTCCTATCCTGCGGGGGCATCTCCCTCTTGGAGATCACGTCCAGTACAGCAGAAAGTAACTCAGCGTTCACTTCAGCGTTTTTGTTAGTGATGTTCCTTACATTCACATCTGATTCATTCGAGCCATCTTCCTTACCATGGCAGTCAAAGCAATACATCTCCAAATAGCGAGAGGCCGTTGTGACCTGTAACGAACTGGCTCTGGAATCACCAAGGGGAAGGACGTCTGCCAACGCAGTTGGCTGACCAGCGCCAAAAAAAGATGGAGAGGGTTGCAAAGATACCAACAGCAATAACCCCGTGATCGCTGCTGGACGTATCGATCGACGTGAACGCATGAGAACCCGTAGGTGGCGAGAAAGGTAAAGAACTAACATTGGAAAGCTGAAAGGGAACGTCAAATGATCCAAGTAAGCACCTTGGAAGAGGGACCGGTCTTTCCGGCTTCCCGAAAGACCACGCAACCTGACCCGAAATTGCGAGGTCGCAACCACGACATAGCGTCCAAATCGTTCCCCCTCGCGCGGGTCCTATCATACCGAAACCAATGCTTGAAACCTAGTTTTATGCTGGGTCAAATTCCTTATTTGCACGTGATGATCAACCCTATCGGTGGTCCGATTCAGTTTCCGAAAAAAGATTTTCTTATGATGTGCGTGTTCCCGCCGCTGCATGCCGCTCACAAACTCGCCATTGACTAGTCCCCGTCCAAGTCGGGACCAGAGAGCTGAACAAATATGAGGCCGCCAGCGAGACATGAAAACCTCGGCGGAAAAAAGGTCTTCTCACCCATACAGTCATGGATGATTCGATGAATTTCCTCACAACGACTTCAATCAGGTGACACTGCACCTCTTAGCCGTCTGAAAAAATTCCCCACTCAACACGATGATAAGCCGTGGCGTAAAACAGACAGAGAATGACTTAATCACCATCCCCCATCGGAACTCATCGAGATTCCGGCGCGTGCACGAGACCGTTTTCGGCTGGGTTCGGCAACGTTCGATGCATGCCCAACTCAGCTTATCTTCCCACCCAGACTGTAATTGCTAGCACGCGATGCGAGCTTGCTGTCTCTGAACCTGCAATGGCCAGTTTCCAATCCACGTTCGACTTCCGTGTGATTCGATCGACTGCTCATCCGCCCTGTTTATCTGCCAAACCGCAGCAAATTCCAGCCAACTGAGCGTCGCGCCTTGCCTTGGCTACTTCCCCAACTCAAATTTCAGGCGTTTACACACTCGACGATTTAAGGGCCCCAATACTTAGAAGCTCGAATGGAATCATCTTGGTGAACGACGTATACTCACTGACTTCGAATCTTGTTGTTTATCGGTGAGTCCGTCCTTTGACCTAGGAATACATTCGTGAGCTTTCCAATTAGATTTGCGTGTTGGATATCATTGTCGTTGATTTTTTCTTCGACAGTTGTTGCGCAGACTGATCAGTCTGAAGCGACAAAAAAAGTAACGGTTGTTGTTGCTGACACAAACTTCGATTCCGGTGATCCTGCCGACGCAAACGCTGAAAACGTTGGGACAGAGGATGCGACAGTCAGCGGTTCAATCACCGTTGTCATCAACGGAAAAAAACATGAGTTCGCTCTGGATGCTGACGGCGAGACGTTTAGTCAAAGCTTTCGAAAAGTTGTGAAAGACGGCGAAAACATTCTTGCTGTCATTAGCGGGTCTGTTATGGCTGATAAAGAAAAGCCGGCTGACGGTTCCACAGATGACGAACCAAAAGATCCAGATCAATCGCCCAGCGATAGCGACGTCACAACCAGAATTGAAGGCTTGGATGACCTTCCCGCCGACATCCGTAAGCAACTCAAATCCATCATGGCCGACATGCCAAATCTGAGGGAAGGGAGTGATGCGATAAAGGTGCAAATTAAAAAACTTCAGGGTCTCCCGCAAATTAGCCTGCAGGGGATTGATGTCTCGGGACTGGATGACCTGCCAGAAACCGTTCGTAAACAAGTCTCCGAAGCGATGCAGAAGGCGACCGAACTTTCGAAGGGGAAAATGAAAGTTCTTGGTGATACATCAGCTCACTTCTTTGAAATAAAAGATGGAAAGATCATCTCCAGGTCAACCACGAAAAGTCACAGTTCAAGCGGCGGTGGGACAACCAAACCAGACAGCACAAATGAGGAAAACATGCAGTCGATCGAACTCATCGACAAACTGGATGCGATTCTTCAGCGACTTGACCGTATTGAAAATGCGGTCGAGGAATTACGTGGCCGATCCGGCGAGTGAGACATTAATCACTCAGGATGAAGCTCACGCCTGATCCTCGACCCATCGGCTTTGACCCATCGGCTTTGACCCATCGC
>CALJHC010000030.1 GCA_938075415.1 uncultured Rubripirellula sp.
TGGGTGGTGTTATACTTCCGATCCGTCGCTTTTCTGTTTGATTGATTTGTCTGGGTTTTACGAATGAAGTTGAATCGCGTTTTGGTCTTTGCGGTATCGTTTGCAATTACCGGCATGCCGGATGTTTGGGCCTCGGAGGTAACGGTGCACCGAGATCTGGAGTTTGCGAAAGTTGACGGCCATTCACTGAAGCTGGATCTTTACCTGCCGGCGGAGACAAATGCGCCGTTGGTGGTTTATATTCATGGTGGGGGCTGGAAAAATGGAAGTAAATCAAGTTGCCACGTCGATTGGCTTTCCGAAGAGGGATATGCAGTGGCGAGTATCTCTTACCGCCTGACAGACAAAGCGATTTTTCCTGCTCAAATACATGACTGCAAAGGTGCGATCCGCTGGTTGCGGGCGAATGCGAAGCGATTCGGTTACTCCATTAAACGGATAGCGGCGACGGGGTCTAGCGCGGGCGGCCACCTTTCTGCACTGATCGGAACCTCCGGTGGTGTGGAAAGCCTCGAAGGCACCGTGGGTGGAAATCTCAACCAGTCGTCGCGGGTTGATGCGGTAGTCGACTTTTATGGTCCCACCGATTTCGTGTTAAGGTCCAAAACCCAACCCCATCGCGCCAACGAGGTCGGATCCGTTGTTTATCGCTTGCTCGGAGGTGGTGCGGACAAGAAGGTTGAGTTGGCCAAACTTGCCTCTCCGGTTTTTCATGTTACCAGCGATGACCCGCCGTTTTTAGTTTTGCATGGTAATCGAGACAAGACGGTCTTGGTGGATCAATCGGAGCGCATCCAAGCAGTGTACCAGGCGGCGGGCCTGTCCCTTTCTCTTCGGTTGCTTCCCGAGGGCGGGCATGGTGGTAAGCCGTTTTATCAGGGGGAATCACGATCGCGGGTGGTCGCTTTTCTTGATCAGCAACTTCGTGACGTAGAAGTGAATGATTGAGAACGTTCGACTAAATCGCTGGGTTCAATGTCATGGATGTTGAATCCAGAGCCTTTGATTGGATGGTTGCGAATTGCCCCGATGAATGACGGCGGGAACGTCCAGTGGCGTGACTCGTCAGGAAGCATCAAGCTCGGTGAGTTCATTTTCTCGGGGCTTTTTCCATCAGCAGCTGCTGCCAGTCGCACGGCGTCATTCATTGTCTGGAAACGGGTTGAGTTGACCTTCGATCATGATTTGTGGCAGTCGTGAAATGCTGATCATTGGATGCGACTTAGTTGAACTTTGCTTGAAAAACTTCCTTTCGCCGAGAAGTCCATACGGTCGTGAAGCGATCGGGAACGAAGGTTGGGGTCCGTGAACACAGGTTGGGATCCATGAAAGCAGGCTGGGAACTATGAAAGCAGGCTGAGGTCAGGGAATGCCTGACTCGTAGGAGTCGGTATTTCCCGATTTGAAGGCTGGCCCAATCCTCCACCGTCGGGATTTCACCCGGCGAGACGCCATCGGCTGGGATTTTATCCAATCTTGCTAGAACGGGATTCAATCCGGGTCCTTGCCACGGCACAATCGGAGCCTGCGAGTTTTATCGGGCTGCCCCCCCCGTGTCTCAGTCCGGAGGGGTTTTTTTCCCCTCGATGCTTAGAATCGCTTTAAAACTTGGGGAATATTCGATTTATGTCCTAATAGAATGCCAGTCTGCGTGTCTCCTCATTATCTGTGGAGTCATTCTCACTTGTCGAAAACCCTGCGACGCGAACGTTCTGAGTAATGTTGAAGAGGATTTCTCGAAAAAAATCGAAGCACGCGTCGCGTTCCCAATCGGGTGCGTTTCGCGATCTTTTCCTCCAGGAGGAAACTTTACTGCTTCGGTTTGGCTGTGCGTTGGTGGGGCGGCGTGCTGTTGCCGAGGAAATTGTGCAGGAGGTGTTTTTGCAGCTTCATTTGCAATGGAGCGAAGTTGAGTTTCCACGTGCTTGGCTTTACCGGAGCGTACGCAATCGTTGCTTGAATCATCTTCGGAATGAGAGGTGTGTTGATGCTCAACGAGCTGAAGCCATCTTGGAACATGCTGAGGTTACCCATGATTCACCAGAGGATTCGTTTACCAAATTGGAGATGATCCAGATGGTCAAAGGGCTGATGGAGTCACTTCCGGATGTTGATCGAGAACTTCTTCGAATGAAATACTTCGATGGTTTACGGTACCGAGAGATTAGTGAGCGAACGGGTATGAGCGTTAGTAATGTGGGATATCGCCTTCATTTTTTATTGAAGCGGTTGGCCGATCAATTGCACACCGTCGGAATGGATTGAAAGCAATGAATCAACCAAAACCAGGCAATGCATTGCCAAGAGAATTGGAGGCGCGTGTCGTTGCCTATCTTCTGGGCGAGGCATCAGATTTTGAGCAGGACGAAATCGCTAAGCTGCTGAGTGAGAAACCTAGCCTTGACGCGTTTCAAAATCGAATGAATCGGCTGGGGTTGATGATTCGAACCGCGAGTCTAATCGAAGAGACCGCTACGGAATCCGATTTAAGCGAAGAACAAGTTCTGAAAATCAGGCAAGTCCTGAGTGAAGCTGCGCCAGTGAGTGCTGAGTACCTAGGGGTGGAAACTGAGTCAACGGAAGACTGGTCTGCGTTGCAATTAAGTGAAGATCGACGCCGCGACATTTTAGCGTTGTGTGAAATTCATGATCCGGAATCCAAGCAAGTCTCACGCGAACCTATCTCACCTGACCCTATCTCACCTGAACCTATCTCAAGCGGGCGTCACCTGGCCGGTCGCCTCGGTGAACGACTTGTCGGCTCGTCGCTTGGGTCGCTTCGCAGATTTGGTCTTTTTTTCCTGCGTGATGGCAAGTCCAGTCAATGGAATCGCCAAGTCGGGGCGTCAGTTCACGGCTTCATCAAAATGGTTCGTCAGCGACCAGTGCGGACTACGGTGTTGAGTGCGTTGGCTTGTGGGTTGGTGATCCTATTTGTTAACGGGGAACCTTTGGTCTACAGGGAGATGGCGTCGGCCACTAGCAGACCGTCTGATGCGAGTGCGTGGTTCGCTGGGGAGGAAGAGGAATCTGCGGATTCGGCGATGCTTAGCGAGATCTATTCAAATTCTGAATACCCACCCCAAGAATTTGGGTACCCGAGCGTTGCGGCAGAGAATATGGAGGCCGACATGGGGATCGAAATGGAGCTACAGGCTGAAAGTGGATTGGCGGAAAATCTGCCATTGGCAGGTGGATATGATCAAAGCGGGGCGGCTCCAACGACTTCATCTTTAAGTCAGCCTCTGCCCCCGTCTGGCGGATCAGGTGGTGGTTTAGGTGGTGGGGGAGGGTTTGGTGGAGGTGAGTCCTCTATCATTACCGACCAAGAATCTGCTGCGGCTATTACGCGTTCAACCCGTTCCGACGATCCACAAGATGACCAATTTTCTCGTGACTACTCCGGCCTTGCGGATGAGGGAAGATTAAGCGGGAACTTTTCTCAGCAGCAACGTGGCGAATCTTCGTTGGAAGCCTCAAAAGGGGCGCGGCCAAATCGGTCGAGCTCGGGATCAGGCAAGGCGGTAATGCAGGGCGTTGAATCCCTATCCATCGACGCGGATCGTGACCGATTTTCAGATGCTAAGACTCGGAGATTGAGTGAACGAGATTTCGCGGATAACTCGTTGGCATTAAATTCTCCTCAGCAGGGTTTTAATTTAATGCAGAAGGAGATGTCTGAAACGAAGCTAGGTTTTCGAAACAACAGCGACGAATCAGAAGGCTTGTTTGACTCGTCACTGAATGACGGGTTAGCTCAATCGCAGCAGGAACCTGAGGGTCAGAATTCCTTAAAGAAAAACCAACAGTTGAAAAGGCAAAGGAGTGGCACCAAGCCTTCCTCCGGCGTCAGGGAGTCGAGGTCGAGGAATTCGCGATTGCTAGCCAGGGAGAAGGCTGGTCCCGAGCTTGCCGATGAAGCTTTACCACCGCAGTCAGAATTGCTTGATAGAGATCGATTCGTTTCACAAGCGCCGGAGCTCAACGAATTGAACGCTGCACAAGAGGCGTTTTCAACGTTTTCGCTGCACGTTGGTGATGTTTCATTCAAGCTCGCACAAGCCGCTCTAAGAAGCGGGCAGTGGCCGGATGCGGAACGCATTCGGATTGAGGAATTTGTGAACGCGTTTGACTATGGCGACCCCATGCCAAGCCAGCGAGAAAAGGTGGCGTGTCAGGTGGAGCAGGCGATTCATCCATTTTTACAGCAGAGAAATCTGCTGCGTATCTCGATGCGGACCGCTGCGTTAGGGCGGGCGAAAACGACACCGCTGAAGTTGACACTTGTGATCGATAATTCCGGATCGATGGAAAGAATGGATCGACAGCAAACGCTACGGAAAGCATTCAGTGTCTTGACGGATCAATTGCAAGCTGCTGATGAGGTTACGCTGATTTCGTTCGCCATGCAGCCAAGGTTGCTGGCTGATCGTGTTAGCGGTGGCCAAGCAAAAGACTTGGTGAATCTGATTCATAACCTTCCAAGCGAGGGCGGGACGAATCTTGAAGCCGCCTTGCAGCTTGCCGTTGAGAAGGCAAAAGAACAGTTTAGCGATTCCGCTCAAAATCGAATCATTTTGATGACCGACGGTGCGGTAAACCTTGGTGATGCAGACCCGAGCCGGCTTGCTAACCTTGTGTTGGGTATGCGAGCTTCTGGGATCGCATTTGATGCGGCAGGGATTATTGCAGATGGTCTAAATGATGAGGTTCTTGAAACGTTAACCAGGAAGGGTGATGGGCGTTACTACCTGCTTGATTCGGGTGAATCGGCGGATGAGGGGTTTGCCAGGCAGATTGCTGGAGCCCTTCGACCGGCCGCCAAGGACGTCAAGGTTCAGGTTGAGTTCAACCCTGATCGAGTAGAGATGTATAAGCTTCTCGGATTTGAGAAGCATCGGCTGAAGAAAGAAGACTTCCGAAATGATCGCGTTGATGCGGCGGAGATGGCGGCAGCTGAGGCTGGTGTTGCTCTTTACCAAGTTCAGGTGAGGCCCGATGGGTCAGGTGATCTCGGGTCGGTGTCAGTGCGATTTAAAGATCTTTCCTCCGGTTTGATGGTGGAAAAGAGATGGCCCATGACTTTTGATCCAGAGGCGGCGAGACCTGATGAGGCAAGTTCCTCGATGAAGATTGCCATGGTGTCATCCCTTCTCGCAATGAAGCTCAAATCAGATGATTTTGCGGATTTGGTTGACTTGCGCACCCTGGCCAAGTTGATTGCGAGTTTGTCAGGCGACGTTCAGAGCTTAGCTCGAGTGGCCTCGCTGAAGGAAATGATTGAACAGGCAAGGGGAATGATTGGCCAGTAGGCGAGCGGGACAATGATGGAAGGTTGTCGTTGGTTAGTAAGTATTCAGTGTGTTTCAGTTGAGGATCCGTTTCCAGTCTTTGTTGAGGAACCTGAGCGAAGAATGGAGCCTGAGCGAAGAATGGAACCTGAACAAGCATAGAGAACGGTGTTGTCGTGGATTTGTATGGGTTTTTGATGGTTGATGCAGCCTCTCAGTAATCCGCAGAGCCAGCTTTCAGTAATAGGGGTTCGCACCTGTTTGTGTTGAATCCATGAAGATCGTGAGGATGAGAGAATGAATCGATTTCAGCAACGCCGCTCAGCATGTCCAAGCTGGCAAAGTGGGAGAACCGTTTTCTCAGTCAGAGCTGAACGCGAGGGGCGAATCCAGACGCCGCGTCAAAAGGGAGCTTCGGTTCCGGGCCTGAACGTTTTGCGGGTCTTGGCAATCGTTTTCACGTTTTCGCTCGGTGTCGTGTACGCACAGGAAAAATCCGGTCAGGATCAACTCGCTCAAAAAGGAGAGCCTGATCCCTCCGGTGTGATCGTCATTGGTCCACCGCAGCCAGTACCACCACCGCCAGTGCTCTATCGTGCTTCAGCGAAGATGAACGCAGTTCTGAATGAACGTGTCGCCAAGCAGGTGATCGATTTGGCGATTGACGTTGTGCAGGGAGAGGCGCAAAGTGTGCGATTCTCTTTGATTGGCACCGGGACCGTTACCAATGTTACCGGTGAGGGTGTGCTTTCGTATTCGGTTCGCCGCGCGGGGAAGGAACGGTTCCTGGAGCTGCAGGTAGATGAAAGTCTTTCAGCGATTAGTGCGAGTGTAAAAATTGATTCTGCGCCCTATCGGCTACCTGCTAATGTCACGCTAACCCATTTAGGGCCGGCTGAGGCGGTCGGATTCAATCTCATTGCGGAGGTGCAGTTTGCTGAGGGCGTCAGTGGCAAGGTGGCTGAGACTCAGGGCTTCCTGCCGATTGGAGGAAGTCAAAATGGAAAGGGTTTTCAGACGACCAGCGGCGGGAAATTGCAGTTCCAGTTGCAGGTTGCTGGTGTTGATCCCGCTCCTGTTGAATTGTCTGACGTCGATCTGAAGGGGCGGATGGCCAAGGACCGGCAGTCCATTGAATTTGAATGGACCGCGACAGCCAACGTGAACCAGGCAGGTGCAAAGATTGAGCTGCTTCGAGGAGATGTTGCTTTGGCAGGACTACCGGAGCATCCCGATGTAAGAATACGGTTGCTTGGGAAACCTAAAGTTGCGGTCTACGAAGCAGAGTTCTTGAAAGTTGGTGTAACGAATCTCAAAGTCTCATTCGTCGCGCGGGTTGCAGTGATGAAGGGTGAGAATTTCGGGACTGACTTTTCGGTGGCATCTGGCCCAGTCGTTCCATTGAAGCTAGATGAAATGGAGCAGAACCTGACGTTCTATCGAGATGGGGAGTCGATTTCGCCAGAGCGGGATGTGGATTCGTGGGTTGGGTTTTTACCCGCCAGCGGACGCGTCAGATTGCAGTGGAAGTCAGAACGAACCACCGTTGAGGGCAAGTTGTTTTTCTCAACGACTGGTTTGGTTGAAACCACGGTTGGCAGTGGTTTACTTCGACAGGAACACTCACTGGCCTATCAGGTCTTGCAGGGTGAATTGGACACGATTGGATTGCAAATGCGCGGTCCAGGGGAAATCCTGGATGTCAAAGGGGAGCATGTGGTTGCTTGGGGCGTGAGCACCGACGGTGACGAGCGACGGTTGGACATCACTTTAGGTCAGCCCATCAGTGGTTCGGCAAGTGTTGTCATTCGAAGCCAGAATGCATTGGGGGCGTTCCCGTTAAAGGTTGAGGGGATGAGTATCGAGCCGATAGGAGCGATTAGGCATTCCGGTTTTCTTCGGATCAGTAATGTCGGTTCTGTGAGATTAGAGCCTGTAGATCTGGCAGGTTTAACTCAACTGGCGCCGGAACAGTTTGCCGGTGAAGCAATCAATGCGAGACAGGTTTACGTCTACCGTTTTCCTTCCGCGTCGCATTCTTTCTCCGTAACCGCTGACCGTGTACAGCCTGAAGTTAACCTTTCGGAATTAGTTCAGTATCAGTTGGGCGAGACCGAACGTGTCATTCTTTCAGATATCGAGTTGGACATCCGGGAAGCGGCGATCCGGGAATGGCGTTTCGAAATACCGGAGGACTACTCAGTAGTAGCGGTAACGGGGGCAAATGTCGCTGACTACCTGGTTGAATCAGAGGTGATAGACCAACGCCGTGATCTGAAGGTGATCTTTGGGCAGGATGTCATGGGCCGACAATTAATCAATTTGCATCTGGAGAAGAGTTCGCCAGCGAAAGTAGAAAGTTGGGTGTTACCAAAGATTGAACACCCAGACGCAAAATCCGTTCGGGGTGATATTGGTATCGTTGGATCCCCCGGATACCGGCTAGCCGTTGAATCTATCGATTTGCTAGTGGAGAAATCGTTGGCATATTTTCCAAAGCCAAGCGTTAACCTTCAACAGGCGTTCAGAATCCGCGAGCCGGGTTGGGCAGCGACGATGGCGGTCGAACGACTTGATCGCAGTATCCAAAGTGATGTCTTTCATCTTTTTTCGTTGAGCGAAGAACACATATACGGAAGTGCCTTAATCACTTATTTCATCACTGGAGCGCCCGTCTCGGAATTGAAAATCCGGCTGCCAGAATATTTAAAGAACGAGGTAGTCGATGGCTATGATGTGCAGGATTCAAGAAGATCGGGTGATGTCTTGACCGTCACGCTGCATCAGCCAGTAATGGGCCCCTACACTTTATTGGTTACTTTTGAGGAAAAGCCGAAGGCCGGCAAGTTTTCCCCCGGGGAAGTGACACCACTCGGCGTCCAAGGTGAACGTGGGTTTATTCAGGTGGTGAGCCCGATGCAGGTGGAGATGGATGCTGAATTGGTCAGTGACGGGATGCTGGCTCTGGATTCATCGGAACTTCCAAACGAACTCCGTCTATTGAGTTCCGCGCCATCGTTAGGCACTTGGCAGTACACCGAGCGCCCCTTCGAATTGGAATTAAAAGTGAGCTGGTTTCAGCCAGGTTCGACGGTTGGGCAAGTGGTTGATTTTGCTGAAGTTGAATCGCGGATCTCGCAGGACGGCGAGTTGGTGACCGAGTTGCTTTATTTTGTGAAGTCCAGGGGACAGAGGTCCCTGAAATTGCAACTGCCAGAACCACCGGTTCGTCTGTGGGAGGCTTCGGTCAATGATGAACCCGTCAATGCCCGGGATGCGGGCGAGTTCACCCTGATACCTTTACCCGGGGGTATCGATCCCGACATTCCGGTTGAAGTTCGTTTGCGATTGGGTAAACCAACCGTTCGGGAAACACGCCCCGTTTTAACCTTACCCATTGTGTTTGCGCCCGTTTTGAAGACAGAGTGGACGGTGGTCGGCGACGACCGACGAATGATTGCACCAGCTAACGGGACGGTGATGCCTCCTGATCCTATCCTGCAACCCACTGGATTCGAATGGATCACTCAGAACGCAATGAGCGGGATTCTGGGATGCTTGATTCTGCCAGTGCTTGCCATCATGGTTAGGTTAACAGCATCGCCGTGGAGACATCTGGGGGCGTTGATGTCAATTGGTGCAGTCTACCTGGCCATCACGACTGCGATGGTTGCGGGGCGAGGGGTGGAATATTCTGGAGGCCTTTCGCTTAGTCTTCCAATACTCTCCTCGGGTGATTCGGTCTATTTGGAGGTGTATAATCATCCACTTTGGCGGGCAAATTTTTCGATAATTGGTTTGTTGTGTGGGTTGCTGGGGATCGTGTCGTGGGTTGCCTCGGTACTGACCAGATTTTCAGAGTTTCGAACTCGTTTGAAGGTGACTTCCGGGTTTCTGTTCATGGTTGGGTTACTGCTGCAGCATGATAGTGGTGCGGCATTCTTCTGGGTGATCGCTATCGTAATCACCTGGTTTGTATCGTTTTCTTCGATCGTTGATTTTTGGAAAGCCGGGATTAGCTATTTCGGCCGAGCATCCGACATAGGCAAAGGCGCCCCCGTTTCAAGTGGGATGCAAAACGGGCCTGAAGATGACAGGAATGATCTTGATGGTGACGATTCAGCTTCCGGGCCGGAGGGTGATGGAACGGAGCCTGGTGGCTCAAGCGGCATTGGAGCCGGGCTTGCCACACTTATTTTTCTATTGGCGTCATTGCCCTTCAGTGGTTCTTGGGCTGCTGATTCGGTTAGCCTACCCGGTGACGCATTGAAAACTGCCGACTCAATCGTTCAGAGTTGGAGTGTCTCGCCTTCAGGCGAGCGGCTGCTTGCAAGTGGATCGCTAACGGTCACCGGTTTGGAAGGAGATCGCTTTCTGCTGTTGCGCTCACCCGGTGTCTTGACCCACTTCAAGGGTACAGGCTTGAAGCTGACCAAAAATCAGGATGCGGGAGGTGGACTGGTTTATACCATCAGCATTTTACCGGAGGGATCGAATCAGCCTAACGCTGTCGGAGGTGATGAAGGTAAGCAGCAGGCATTGGTTAACGATCAACAACTTGAGACAAGTGTTCGTAAAAGCTATACCGCAGAATTTTCTTATCAAAATGAGTCAATCAATTTTAACGCCGGTGTCAGCGTGTTGACGAGTGAGGCAGCGGTGAAACGATTGCGGCTTCAACATCATGAGGGCGATCGAGCAATCAGTTGCACCAATGCGATTAGAGTGGATTCCGTGGAGGATGAGGAATCGGGAATCACCACCAGTAATCTGCTTCTGGGGGTTGGACCTTCAGCCATACGACTGATAGCGAGGGAGAGAGACGTCAAAGCAGAGGCAACCCGGTTTTTTGTTGAAACGTCCAACCTTTATTTACCCAGACCGGGTGTTGTCGATGGGCGTCATCGTTTTGATTTACGGACCGCTCAGGGGGTAATTGATTCACTATCCGTCGAAATTCCTACAGGGCTGACTGTCAGTGAGGTGAGCGGACCGGTTGGCTCATGGCAATTTGATCCCGATCAGGGGAAGCTCAGTGTGGAAATCACTCCAGTGCAGTCGCAGCCATTCTCCGTGATGGTGGAAACACAACGAGGCCTGGACAGCTTACCCACTGATTTGACGCTCTCGCCTCTCAAGATTCTCAACGCGGATGGGGAAGTCGGTTTGCTCGCCTTGGCCTTCGACTCGGATTCGCAGCCCGAGAAGTTAGAACCCGCCGACATTTCGCCGGTCAATTTGGGCGATTTTGATCCATCAATGTTGGATGACACCAATGCAACGCTGTACCGCGTTTATCGATACGGATCAGATGGTGGTGAGGTGAAAATGCGGGTCGCGCCCATCGCGGCAGAAGTACGAGTGATTAGCGAGCAGGTCCTTTCACTTGACGATGAGCGGGTGGTTCTTTCCGTCAATTTGATGGCGGAAATCACACGCTCCGGTTTGTTCAATTTAAGTTTTGCTTTGCCTGACGGGTTCGAGGTGGAGTCGTTATCAGGACCTGCCCTGCATCATTGGTCCGAATTGACTGAAGCAGGGGAAAGGCAGGTGGTGATGCATCTCAATGGAAAAACGTTGGGGCCGCAGAGTTTTGCCGTGACACTTGTTGCCAATACGCCAGACACCTCAACAGATTGGACGATTCCGAGATTTCAATTGAATGAAGCGTTGCGGCAGAGCGGCGATTTAGTGGTCCAGCCCGACACCGGGATTCGACTTCGTTCCATCAGTCGCCAGAATGTTTCTGAGGTGGATCCACGAGTCTTGGGTTCATCATCGCAGGGTGCGTTGGCGTTTCGTCTGCTGCAGACCGACTGGAATCTTGTTATCGGGATTGAAAAGCTTGAAGCGAGAATTTCTGGAGTCGTTTTATTGGAGACTGATTTGCGGGAGGGCCAAACACGATCGGTTCTTATCGGTGACTTTGAGGTGCAGAATGCTTCGGTTCGATCCATGATGGTCAAGCTGCCGATGCAGGGGGCAATGGAAATGAAACCGGTTCGCGTAACGGGTGCGGTTGTGAGCGATTTTGTTGTTGTGGATGAAGCCGAGCAGCTTTGGGAATTGCAGTTCAAACGCCGAGTTTTGGGGAGAGTTAGTTTTCGAATAGAGTTTGAGCGGCGAGGTGATCGCGTCGATGGTGAAGAAAAATTGCACTTCGTAGAGTTTCCGGACGCGGGTCAAGTCGGATACTTTTTTGCCGTTCGCGCAGGCGGACGCCTGGAGGTTGACGTTCCGGAAATCCCAACGGGTTGGACCAAAATGGATTGGAGCTCGGTGCCCAATGAGTTACGTGATTCCTCGTTTTCAAAACTCCCGGTAGTGGTCATGCGAGCTCAGGGGTCTGCGGAGCCACTGGTTGTTACTGTTCAGCGTCATTCACTGGCTGATGCGTTGAAATTAAGAGTAGCACAGGGCAGGCTGTTGACGGTTCTTGCCGCTAGTGGCGATCAGCTGACCTCCGTTGATGTCAGCATGGAGGTAATTCAACGAAGCAGTTTGACGGTTGGACTACCGAAGGACGGAGAAGTTTTTAGCATCTTTGTCAATGGTGAAAGCGTTAATTCCATTCGAGTTGGTGGTGATGCGAACGCTTGGCAGTTCTACGTTCTACCCGGGGTCGATGGTCGCACCGCGGAAGTCAGTTTTGTCTATGCGGTGCCTGGAGACGGTCTTGGAACGCTGCATCTGGAGGGTCCGCAGCTGAATGTCCCCTTGGAAAATATTGAGTGGAGCGTGGTTGCCCCAAAGGGGTATGAAATGGTTGACAACGATGGCAATGTTGACCTGGTGCGGCAGGCGAATCTGTCAAAATATGATCGGAGTTCGTACCTGCGGAAATCGACCACGACTCTCCAGAGAAAAGCTGAGCAATCTGCGACGACCTTTCAGCAGGCGAATGAATACATTCAGAAAGATCAAATCAAGGCGAACAGGTTGCTCAACAGCGTTGTCAATCAGCATGGACTCGATGAAGCTTCTAATGAAGATGCACGTGTGCAGCTTGAGAGGCTACAAACACAACGAGCGATTGTTGCTCTGAATACCATACGTCAAAGGATGGTCTTAGATAATGATCAGGAACAGCTTACTCTGGAGGGTACGGAACAATTACGTCAGGCGGCGGAGGATAATCCCATTTTGCAGCAAGGCTCTTTGAACTTTCAGCTGAATGAGATGACGCAGTTGTTGGGCGGTAACACAACCGAGGATAACGTGATGTTGGAGCGAATCGCCGGTAGGTTGGTCCAACATCAACGCTCAACCGAACCGGCGCAACAGGCGATCATCATTAGTTTGCCAGAGGAGGGTGTTTTTTATACGTTTAGTCGCAGTGTCCAGGTGGCTGAGAACGCTCCGCTTGAGCTTGATCTTGAATTTAGATTCACGAGAGACCTTCCGTTCTGGCGGAGTATTGGACTGTTGCTTTCACTTTTCGGCTTTGCCGGGATGGTCGTTTGGGCGAGTCGTCGTAAGAAATCAGCAGGCTAAGCATCTGTCCCGTTGATGGCCAAGGCAACATGTGAATCGTGACGGAGGGCGTTCCCTCGGTTTTGCTAGTTGCCGAATTGGTTGGGCAATTAATGGGGTATCAGGTGATCGTTTGGTGTGGTGGTAATCCAATCGCTGCCTCCCTTTTGTAACCGATTTACTGGTCACTGCGGGTTAAAGAAATTGATCGATCGAAGAAGGTACAAGCTGATGTATTCGGTGAAATTGATCGGGATGTTCTGTTTGTGTTCACTCGTGACAAGCGTGTCGTCGGCAGACAGTGCTTTGACCCTTCGTTATGAACAGCCTCACTGGCTTATCCTTCAAAGTGAACGATTACCAGCGGGTGAGATTCGAATCAACTATCTCGAGGCTTATTGTCGAGCGGGATCGACCGTTGCAGATTGGGTAGGGCATACGGTGATTCCCCACAGGCCTGAAATGTTGTCGATTAATGAGAATCGAACGATCGTTGAATTGAGAGATGTCCTTGAAGACGGGCTAGAGGTAAGGCATACGATTACCGCCAAGAATGACGAGGTGAACTTTCGCATCGTTGCACACAATCGTACCGGGATGAGATCGGAGGCACATTGGGCGCAGCCCTGTATTCGTTTGGGCGAATTCACTGGATTCGCTGCTAGGGGTGGGGATTTGGACGACTATCTTCCGAAGTGCTTTATCTTTATCAATGGAAAGTTGACAAGACTACCAAACGTTGATCCGTGGGCGTTGCAAGCGAGGTATGTTCCGGGGCAAGTGTGGTGTCCAAAAAGCGTGCCTCGGTCAGACGTCAATCCACGCCCACTTAGTAGCATCATTCCCAGTAACGGATTGATTGGATGTTTCAGTGGTGATGAATCGCTAATCTTTGGTGTCGCGTTTGAACCCTATCAAGAGCTTTTTCAGGGGGTCGCGCGTTGCCTTCACTCAGATTTCCGTCTCGGAGGTTTAGAGTCGGGGGAAACAAAGACCATTCGTGGTAAGGTTTATTTGATTGAAGGGAATGCTGACGACCTGTTAGAACGCTATTTGCGGGATTTCCCTGAGCATTGACAGCGAGCGACTGCAAATTCGCTCTGCTGAGCCAACAGCAGCAGCTCACGGATGAACCTCAGCACATGACAATTGCATTTGGTTGAAAAGGATACGCGATCGGAGGGCTAATCCTGTCGCGTAAGGATGACTTGATGAGGGCCTTGCGTTTTCCCATCAAATTCAACGTCAACCTGCAACTTGAACTTGCCTGAAGGAAAGTGCATGAGCGTTGAATGTCCACGCCTTTGGGTTGTAGACACCGCCATCCCAAGTCGGGCTTTCCCCGCTGTAATCCGAGCCTCTCCCGTCGGGTGATCTCCTTTGAAAATGAGTTCGACCTCGTATGCCGCGGGCTCGGGGGCCTCCAAAAGCCAAAATCCATTGGAATCGCGTCCCCAAGGTTGTCCGCTCGCGTGCCGCCAATCTTGACGCGTCAAGGTGCTGACCGGTTCATGGTCAGTACCGATGACGATTCGTGGTGGCGCGTAATTGTTGGGTCGGGTTGAACTGACGTCTGAAAACCAGTCCTCGTATCCTTGCTTCAACCGGTTGAAAATTTCGGGTTTCTCGGAGGAGAGATCGTGCTGTTGCTTTGGATCGTCGGTCAAGTGATACAGTTCAAGGGCTGGTTCACCGTCAAATTGCTCGTTACCAAATCCGGTGGGGTGAACCAGTTTCCAGGGTCCCTCGTGGAGCGCAAAATGGTGAAACTTTTGCGGGGAATTACCACGGTGTGCTTGCAGGACAATCTGCCGAATCGGCATGTCCGTCATTGGATTTTTTAGAATTGGTAAAAAGCTGCGTCCGTCCAAATGAACCGACGGGCGGCGTGGGACATCGCAAACATCGAGGAGAGTTGGCAAAAGATCGATGTGTGCACAAAGGTGATTCAATCGCATTTTTTTCTTAATGACTGATGGCCAGTGAAAAACAAGTGGGCTGCGTATTCCCCCGTCGTCAACATGAGATTTCATTCCGCGCATGTCACCCACATAACGCATCGAGTTAGGTCCATTGTCGTTGAGATAGATGACGATGGTGTTTTCAGAAATGCCCAATTCGTTCAGAGCTACAAGCAATTTTCCAACGTTATCGTCAATGTTGGTAATCATGGCTGCGATGCGCGCGAGCTTGTCGAATTCAGCAGGCTTCCTCGCAGGATTGATCTTGTTAACGAGGATTGGATTGAAGTCCACTTTCAGGTAATCCTGATACAGTGATTCGGGGACGTCATTGAACGGACCATGGGGTGCGTTGGTTGCAATGTAGGTGAAGAAGTTTTTGCCTGCTTTGGTTTCCTGTTCAATGAATTGGACTGCTTCATCGAAGTAAAGATCGGTGCAGTACCCCTTCTTGGGTGTTTCCACGCCGTTCTTAAATAAAGTTGGATCGGTGTACTTTCCCTCAGCTCCAAATGGATCCGAGGGCTGTCCGATTCCACCACCGCGGTGAATCAGAGAATCTTGAAATCCTTGGTCCTGCGGTCGAAGTGGATAGTTGTCTCCCAGATGCCACTTGCCGTAGATCCCGGTGCTGTATCCGGCATCGCGAAGGAATTCGGCGATGGTTACTTCAGTGGTGTCCATCATGGCTCGACCCACATACGTGTCGATGCAACGTGTGCGGTAGTTGTAGCGACCTGTCATCAGGCTTGCTCGCGTGGGAGCACAGACGGGGCTTACATAAAAATTAGTCAGCACCGCACTCTTGTCGGCCATTGCGTCAAGGTTGGGTGTCTTGATCACGTCATTTCCCATGAATCCATAGTCGCCACCACCCTGATCATCGCTCATGATCACAATGACATTGGGACGATCGGCATGCACCGTGGTTTCATTTCCAATCAGGACGGCGATAAGTGCGAGAGCGAGAGGGAGGTATTCAGTAAACCCATGCGAGTGATCGGCGGACTTTTGGGGGTGAAGGCTCAACGGTAATTCCTGTGGTTTGCGTTTAGATAACATTGTTGCGTTTCGACCCTGTATCTGGCGACACAACCGGAGGGTGGGTTTGGCTGAATCGCTTGTTTGGCTGGCGGATTAGGAAATGCGACCGGCGTTGGTATGACTGTGTGCCGTGGGGGATACTCGGCGTGGTTATATAGAATAACGGGTCTGACGTTTACCCGCGGAATTGTCTTCGTTTTGTTGTTGTTAGCTTCCGGCCAAGCGGTTGGGCTTTCTTAGGGGAAGGTGGTGCTTTTGCAAGCTTGACACGCGTGTCGTACCTGTCGAGGCAATGAATGGCGATCATTCTCTCGAAACATCGGAAACGGGCGGGCTGGGCATTTCCTGTTGAGGCCAACTCCATTTGATTCCGTGGTGGCTGGATGAGGGAGGTGCGACTCTAAAAAATGTCGCTTTTTTAAATCCAAGCTACGTTTGCGGTCGTCATGCTTAGTAGAATTTTCGCTGGAACACTCAAGGTTGATGAAATAGCAAAGAAGGCTACGTATGTTTTTGTCGACGTGCCAAGGATCAGTTGCCAAACGCCTTGCTGCGTTGTTCCTTTGTTTGGCAGGCCCCAATACTTGATCGCTGGGATACGCTCAGCGTTATCCGTTATGAAAATCGCTGCTCCTCTTCATCTGACAGTGTGCTTCGTTGCTGCTGGTTGGTTCTTTCTGGATTGTTCAAATCCTGCCTTTGGCAACAGTGGTCCGGTGTCCACGTCTGCGGTCGTTGTTGGCGAACCGCTGGGTCTCACCAAAGTGGTGATCGAATCCGAAAAGCTTGTTATCGATCTACGTCCAATCGAACAAGGCAAACCGGCAACTGTCTCAGCGAGTTACCAATTGAGGAACGATTTTGATCCTGAGGTGCAGTCCCTCGCGTTTGCATTTGGCTCCAATGCGAATGCTAACCACGAGGTTCGTTTAAACGGTCAAGTTGTCGAGGGATATTTCTCCGAATCTTCAATTGAGACGTTTCAATCTTGGTGGCCACCGTTGGTGACTCCGAGCCTGATGGCGGCAGAGGAAGATTTGCCTTTCAGGAGTCGCGGTTGGCGATCGATTAAACCATTGTTTTTTGAATGTACCATCCCGTCTGGAAGCTCGGAATTAGTTGTTCATTACCAAGAACATGCAACGATCGTTTTCGATAGGCCGACAATGTATCGACAATTCGCTTACTTGTTGTCGCCTGCAAAGAATTGGTCTGCTTTTGGAACGTTGAACGTTGAATTGGCGGTGCCAGAGGGATGGAGTGTCGCTTGTGTGCCGGAAATGGTTCGGCAGGGGGAAACACTGAAGGGCAGTTACTCGGGTCTGCCCGCTGATTCCATCTCGATCACACTTAGGCCACCGGTTCCCTTTGGTTACCAGGTGATTGAGCGCTACCGTGTTCCGTTGTTAGTGTTGCTGGGAATGGTGTGCGTTTGGGTTGGTGCGAGGTCCCTTCATCAAAGGACAAAAGCGTCCTTCGGTGATCACTGCACTTCGCCTCGGGGAAGGAGAAAGCTATTTATTTCATTGGTTGTCATCGCTATTTTGGTGGGACTTTGCTTGCAAGTGGGAACGTGGTGTGTTTTGGACGGAATAAATCTTCTCTATCCGATGCCAGCCGCCGATCAATTGATTCAGGCAGGAACGGGCGTGGGTGACGGCTACCTTTTTCTTTTCCACCTCTTATTGTCCTGTGTTGCAGGGATGATTGGGTTTTCGCTCAGTGGTTTGTTGGGGCTTGTTATCTATTACAGATCGCGCAGGTTGGGTAGGGATGCAGGGCCGGTAGCGTCATGAGGATTTGACTGGCCTCGCCAACTGCTTTCGTGGTTAGTATCGACGGATTGTTCGGCGGTTTCGGGTAATTTGGAAGTCTGCAACACGTGTCCATTTGTTTGATTTTCCGATCCGTTTGCAAAGTCAGGTGTTTTGTGTTTTCTCCAAGCCAATAGACATGAAGGAGCGATAATGAAGGGAATGTTCTTGGGTCGCAGGAAACCTCCACCGTCGGTTTGGTTGTTGACGTGTGCTTCTGTCATGATTGCATTGCTTGATGTCTCAGCCCTTGACGGGATAGAGACGAACATTCGCGGTGCCGATTCGGCGATTCGCATCGCATGTCTGGGGGATAGTATCACCGCAGGTGCAAGGGTCGATGCTCGCACGGAATCTTATCCCGCTAAGTTGAGACTGCGATTGGGTTCAGGATGGGATGTGGAGAACTTTGGAATTGGTGGAGCAACACTTATTAAAGTGGGGCGACCCAATGTTTGGAGTGTTCTGGACCGTGTCAAAAACTATCAACCCGATGCGGTCGTAATCTCATTAGGGACGAATGATACGGTCGGGAAAAATAGAAAAAACTGGGATCGGATTGATCGTTTTGATAACGATTATCGTGATTTGATCACTCAGCTAAGAGGTCTCGGTTCTAGTCCGATTATTTTCGTCTGCGTACCCACACCCATGGTTTTGGAAACCGAGGGTTTGACGGCGGAGCGGATTGCGGATTTGCGCGAGCGGGAACCACGCTTGAGGAACTTGAGCGATAGAATCAGACGTGTTGTTGCAGAATTCGATGATCTCGGCGTCGTGTTGGTTGACTTGAATGGTTTGTTGAACAATCGACCCGATTTGATGACATTTAAGGATGGTGTGCATCCCAATGTTAAGGGTTATGAGCAGATCGCCAGAGAGGTTTGCAAGATTTTATTATTGAATAAGAGACTCAAAGACAGACGAGCAAGCCTGGATGAAACTTGCCGGTGAGCGGCCTGAAGTTCGTGAAGATGGCCCGGATTTTTTGGATTTAGATCCCAGCGAGTTGGGTTGGTAACAAGCAACGTGTGATAGTCTAAAGCTTAGTGGCAACCTTGTTTGAGGGGCGAGCGCATCGGTGAAGGAGCTTGAGAAGACTTGAGCTATCTTGCTTATTTACCAGACTGTTGGGACCTGTATACACGACTCTGGGATTACGCGACTCTGGGATTACGATTAGGCGACTTTGGGATTACACGACTGTGAGCTTGCAAGAGGACTAGGCAAGGATGTCATGCACAACCTTGCCGTGCACGTCGGTGAGTCGGAAATCGCGACCGGCATAACGGTAGGTAAGTTTTTCGTGGTCAAAGCCTAGTAAGTGAAGCATGGTGGCGTGCAGGTCATGGACGTGAACTCGATCCTTGACAGCTTGGAAGCCGAAATCATCCGTTGCTCCGTGGACGTGTCCTCCTTTAACGCCACCTCCTGCCAGCCACATGGTGAAACCATGATGGTTGTGGTCCCTTCCGCTATTGGTCCCGGCATTTGCTCCGGGTTTAGGTAGTTCGACGGTTGGCGTTCGGCCAAATTCACCACCCCAGATGATGAGAGTTTCATCTAGCAGCGAGCGTTGTTTAAGATCTTTGATCAGAGCACCAATCGCCTGTGAGCACTCGCCGGCTAATCTGCGATGGTTGGTTTCGATTTTGTCGTGACTGTCCCATGGTTGACCCGCACCATGCCAAAGTTGGACGTACCGGACGCCTCGTTCGATCAGGCGTCTGGCTATCAGGATTTGTCGGGATTGAACAGAGTCGCCATACATGTCACGAATATGCTGTGGTTCACGATTTATATCAAACGCGTCGGTTGCTTCCATCTGCATTCGGTAAGCGAGTTCAAAGCTTTGGACTCGTGCCTCCAAGCCAGCATCATTAGCACGATTCCTGAGATGTTTTTGGTTCATTGTCTGCAGAAGATCCAGTTGTCGTCTTTGTTCCGTGCGATCAAGACCCGAGGCATTTTTGATGTTTGCAATGAGCTTCTCGATATCTTGGTGTTTGCTGTCGATGTAGGTGCCTTGGTAGGCTCCCGGAAGAAACCCGGCCTGCCAATTTTCGGCCCCTTTGATGGGGTACCCATTGGGACACATCGCAATGAACCCTGGGAGATTCTGGTTTTCACTGCCCAGTCCATAGGTCAACCACGAGCCGACTGCAGGACGCACGAACTGACTTTGTCCGCAGTTCATCAGCATGAGTGATGGTTCATGATTAGGAACATTTGCGTGCATCGAACGGATCACGCAAACATCATCAATGCTTTCGCCGACGTGAGAGAAGAGTTCGCTGACCTCGATTCCACTCTGGCCGTACTTGGTGAATTTGAACGGCGAACGGTAGGCGGTCCCCGTCTCCCTTTCTGTTCGAAGAGAAAGTGGGATGGCTTTCCCGTGGTATTGATCCAATGCCGGTTTCGGATCGAAGGTGTCGACCTGTGAGGGACCGCCATTTAAAAAAATGTGAATGACCGCCTTCGCCTTTGCCGGAAACTGCGGTGTCTTGGGAGCCATTGGATTCGTCGTTGTGCCTCCCGCAGCGTTCGACACATCTGCCATGAGTCCCGCCAGTCCAAGAGAACCCATGCCCATTCCGCTGCGTTGCAGAAAATCGCGACGAGTTGTTGGTGGAGTTAGGCGGGGCAGATCGTTTCGATTCATCATGGTTTGAACAGCGGTTAGCGATTGAGTCGTTAGGTCAAAGGGGAATTCAAAGAATGGCTGATTCTTTACGGTTTATTTTGACAATGAAATCATCTGTTGCAGCGTTGGTTGGAATCCTACCCAGGTAGCTTGGAAGCTATGGTGCCGAGAGTAACGGAGGCCGGTGAAAAAATAATGCCTTGCTAATCAACAAAGGCGAATTCATTACTAAGCATCATTGCTTGTGCTAGCTGTACCCAAACGTCTAGCGTTGTTCCTTCTTCCGTTTGCTGCTGAAGTTTTGAGGCGGCGGCAAACTCATTTTCTGCATTCCATGTTGATGGTCCGGTCCATGGTTCGGTTTGATTTTCTTTCAGTAGATTAATAACCGGATTCCAGCCAAAGCTATCCCAGCCACTGCTTTCTTTTAAATGCACAATCAAATAAATCGCTTCGCCCTTTTCCAGTCGTATTGAATCAGTTTTGGTTTCGGTTTCCTGATTGAACGCTGACCATTGTGCCAAGATGCCAAATTTCTCTTTCGCGATTTGCGCGATAACTCCATCACCCTGATCAGAGGGGTGAGTGAGGGTTCCAGTGATTTGGTAATTGCCAGAAACGGGTGCTGTCCATCGACGAATCGGGCTCAATATTTGCTTGGTTCCTGTGTGTCCGCCATTTGCGGAAAGCTGAAGGTAGCTGTAGACGGGGTGGGGAAATTCAGTTGAAATTTTCCATGCAGAACCATCAAAGTAGGGTAGGACGCTGTAATTGAGTTTCTTGGAAGTTGCATCCCAGCCTCCGTAGCCAAACTGCCAAATTGGGCTGTGTAAATCTGTTTCTGAATTTGCACGATAGGCCTGGAGGCTGTCGGGATCCGTGAAGACCAAAGCGGTTTGCAGCTCTTCGTCGTCCGGTTCACGACTCAGGACACGACGATAAAACTCTTGGATTTTTTTTGCTCGAAACTCCTTGGTGATTCCATCAGGCGATCGATTATCCTCCGGCATGATTCCCTTGGCGACTGCTTTTGCCCGCGCCAGTACAAAGGCTGAGTTCATGAGGTAAAGGGCTTGCTGTGGGACGGTAGTCTCGCTTCGCTGTGCACGGCTCGCATCTGGGCTGGGTAAGTCGAAGCTAGCGAGAAGACCGGGCAGATCCTCTCGGTCGATGTAGGCATAGAGACCTCGCCGAGTAGCGTCTTGGTGTATTTTCACCGATCGCCCACCGATACGAGTGTCCAGCTGCTGTGCAGCAACTAATAAGCGATCGCGTAGCGGTTCGAATTCTAGGCGTTGGCGAGGCATTTTCCAGAGCAAGCGATTTTCTGGATCTGTTTGGAACGCCGCTGGGCGAGAAGCACTGGACTGCTGCCATGTCTTGGACAGCATGATTTGTTTCTGCAGTCTCTTGATCGACCATCCATCTCGCATGAATTCGGATGCGAGATAATCCAGTAGTTCAGGATGCGTTGGAGGTTCACCCCTGATGCCGAAATCGCTTGGAGTGCGGACGAGACCTTCTCCGAAATGATGTTGCCAGATTCGATTGATGATTACTCGCGCGGTGAGAGGGTTTGCCGGGTTGGCGATTGCCTTGGCTAACTCCAGACGGCCACTGCCGTTTTGAAAAGATGCACCCTGATCCACCATCTCGAGCACCTGCAGGAATCGCCTCGGGACCGAATCACCACGATTACTCGCGACGCCACGCTTGAAGATCACTGGATTAATGGGTTGAGCTTTGTCCTTGAGTACCATCGCTCTTGGGGGGGCACCGGGGTGCGTGACGGCAACACCATTGACAACGTTTTTGAGTTGGTTGTAGCGATTCCTTTCGCCCTGATCCAAATGGAAAACGGCATGTTCTGTCGTTAGCGTTACCGGGCTCGCATTGGCCTTAAGCATTTGTCGAAGAGCTTCATCTTGTGGATTCGGTAGCTCTGTGAGCTTGGGCGACGTCTTGGCTTGCTCCGCCCATTTCTTTATCACTGATTCAAGGTACTCACCCACAAGTCTGGACAATTTGGGTAGAGAATTGGGTTCCTGCTGAATCAGATCTTTGGTCAACGCATCGGGTAAGCTTTTCCACAGTGGTTGCTGATCAGCCGCGTTGGCCTCAGGGTTCTGCGAGAGATCAGCTTCCTTCAAATCGGGATGACTTAATAACGATTGAAGCTGAGATTGGAAATCGTCTGGCTTGATGCCGCTGAGATCCCTCAGCAGCCGCCAAATCGGTTCTGGTGAAAGTTCTGGATTGGTCAAATATTGTCGCCATCGAACGGTTGCAGCTGGCCGCAAAGGACCTCGTTCGCCCTGCATGGGCACTTTGTTGCCGTTGGCATATTGTGGAAGTGATTTTGCAAGAAAGGTGAGGTAATCCGCAATACGACCACGCAATTCGACTTCCGTGGCAAGGCGTCTTTCCTCAAGCCATTGATCCACTTCTTTCTGTTTATTCGCCTTTTCAGCCAGAAAGGCATCGTATTCAGGTGAATCATGTGAATCGCTGAGGAGTGGAAGTTCTGAGGGGGCCTCGGAACTAGCGAACACTCCATAAAGAGAGTAGTAATCGGCGGTTGGGATCGCATCATATTTATGATCGTGACAACGTGCACAGGAAACGCTGAGTCCGAGGAAACCACGAGTCACCACATCGATTTGATCATCGATAATATCGACCTGCCGATTCATGAAACGACGCCCGACGGTGAGAAAACCCATCGCAGCAAGACTCGGGCGTTGCTCTGCTTGCAAGTTCAGGCGATCCGCTGCGATTTGTTCAATGATGAACTCATTGAATGGTTTGTCGGTGTTGAAGGCCTCGATGACATAGTCGCGAAAACTAAAGGCGTAGGGGTAACGCGTCTCTTGGCTGCCTGCGATGTATCCGGTTGTGTCACCATATCGTGCGATATCGAGCCAATGACGCGCCCAGCGTTCACCATAGTGTGGGCTTTCGAGTAAGCGATCAATTACTTTTTCAAAAGCTTCCGGTGAGGAATCACCAATAAAGTCACGGACTTCTTCGTAACTGGGCGGTAGGCCGATCAGATGGAAGTAGGCTCGAATGATCAGGGTTCGGCGATCGGCCACTGGGTTTGCTGAAAGATCAGCCTCCAACAGCTTTTTCGCGACGAAACGATCGATGCTGCTCAAGGGCACCGTCGCTCCGTTCGGCTTAGTCGCTCCGCCCAGCACCGTTGCTGTTTGAGATGGTGCGACCGGCCATTGATTGATCGCGGGAGGCTCGGGAGAGACGACCGGTTGATAAGACCAGTGTGAGGATTGCTGTTGAGTGATCCATTGCTCGGTCGTGATTTTTATAGGTTTGGGTTCGCCGCTACTGGTGTCTGCCGGCCAGGGTGCGCCGCGTTCTACCCATTGCTTGAGCAGTGAGATGTTCTCGGTGGACAGCTTTCCGTCTGGTGGCATCTGCAGATCAGTGTCCTTGTATTCCACCGACTGAATCAAGCGGCTGGCTGACGGTTTCCCTGGTTCGACAACCGGACCTGAACTGCCTCCCTGTTGAAAACGGGCGTGTTGATCGAGGCGAAGTTCTCCCGACTGTTCTTCCTCTCCGTGGCATTCAACACAGTGCTTGATGAGCAGCGGTCGGATTTTGTTTTCAAAAAAAGTCAGGTCCGCTTCCGAGATAGCAACCAGTTCTGCTTTCGCAGGACGAATGCAAATCATCAACGTGGCAACCGCCAAGATCACGGTGACGACGGGCAACGCAAGCAGTTTGCCGAGGGTAAACGGAGAAAATTGAGCGTTCATTGGGAGCATCGATTGAATGGATGAAGGACCTGCAAACGTTTGGATTCGCACACCAGGTGAACCTTGAGGTTCAGAGTCGGATTTTAACGCTGTGAAGACTCGGAAGTTACTTGTCACGCCGGGCGGGGATTGACGACCGTCGACATCGACTTTGAGGATGTTTGCCGCGGCTGATGTCGCGTCAAACAGGTCCGTGCCTCTTTTTTGGGGTGGGAAGAAAATTATGGTGGGGTGCTGATAGGGAACAGACGATCCTCATGTACCGATCGATCTTCTCAACGGAAACCGAAAAATTGAAGGATTACCGTCGATTCTTCTCAGCCATTTTCGAACCTGAAACATGGCTGAGAATGAGGCTGCCGGCGTCTCAAGGTGGTTCCTCAGTATACTGTGACCAACCGGGAAATACCCAAGGGCAATTAGGTAAAGACCACGTTCCGATGACTCTTTGTCAGGTAATCGGTGTGAAGCTTGCTTTGCGAAGCTGGGGTTGGTTCGACTGGAGCGTTTAGCGGGAAAAGAACGGTGAAGGCAACCGCTGACGGTCTGGAATGAGGTTCAGGGTTCGGTCGGACGGTCGTGAGAATTCTGCGAGGGGTTGCGGCCAGCGTTTCTATGGCCAGATGAAGTGTCCCCAGCAGCCATGGAATCAGTCCTAGGCGAGCCTGGCTGAGTTGCTGCGGGGCTGTTGATCCTGCGGGGCTGTTGATCCTGCGGGGCCGTTGATCCTGCGGGGCTGGCCTTGGGCGATCCCGGGCTGGGTGGCAGACGCATCACGCAGATGGTCAATACTTGTGCGGATTACCTGATTCGCCGGTTATACGTTGCGGAAGTCGCAGTGATGGGAATTGTCAGCGACTAGCAGTCCCGTGCTGGTTTCTCATCCGCTAAACTCTCCGGTGCTTGCTGCTTCCGAATTATTTGACGGATCGGTTCAATTCATAAGCTGAGAAGGTTCTCTATGTTTGTTGGTTGGTGTTGCTCGACCTTTTTTCATCGCGGCGCTGTCTCGCTTCGTTGCGGGTTGTTTCCATGCGTCGCAGTTTGGTTGATGTTGACCGGATTAGAGAGCTGCGCCGAGGAGGCCCGTCGACCCAACATCGTCTGGATTGTGGGGGAAAATTTCTCGAATGATTTTGGTTGCTATGGCCAGGCCAATGTCCACACACCGCATCTTGACAAGCTTGCGGCACAGGGGGTGAGGTACACGCAGTGCTTTGCGACATCGCCCGTCTGCGCACCGAGTCGCTCTTGCTTCATGGTTGGGATGTACCAGACGACAACTGATATGCATCACATGCGTTCACATCGTGATGACGATTATCGACTTCCAGAGGGGGTTCGTTCACTCACGCATCGCTTGAGGGACGTCGGTTATTACACCGCCAACATCACTCATCTTGGTGAACTAAGAGTCGGGACAGGCAAGCTTGATTTGAATTTTGTCAACGAAGGCAACTTGTATGATACGGACCAGTGGGATGATTTGAAGGATCAAGAGCCCTTCTTTGCGCAAATCAATTTACCGGAGGCTGAGTATGACATTTACGATCGGAAATCAGCCGAGAAAAGTCGCGTTCCGTGGGTAGGTGAAGAGTGGCATCCTCAGGTTGCAACCGAAGCGAATGTTACTCCACCGCCTTATTATCCTGACCATCCGCTTGTGCGGCAGGAATGGGCTCGGTATCTGAATTCGGTCAGTGGAGCGGATGTTCGAATCGGACAGATTTTAAAACAACTGGAACTTGACGCCTTAGATGAAAACACCATCGTTATCTTTTTTGGAGACAATGGTCGGTTAACTGCGAGGGGAATACATTGGCCATTCGATCAAGGGCTGAGGGTCCCTTTGGTCATTCGGGATGCAAAGGCTTGCCCTCGTTTGGGTGAAAATATTCCGGATGGAACGGTAAGTCACCGCGTTGTCAGTCTCTTGGACTTAACCGCAACCACAATGAGTTTTGCCGGTGTTGACCGGCCTCGCGGCATGCAGAGTCGAGTATTCGTTGGCGCTGAATCTGACCCGGCGCGTCGGTATGCGTTTGCTGCACGGGATCGGATTGATGAAACGCAGGTCACCATGCGCTCGGTTCATGATGAGCAATATCACTACATCCGAAATTTTACTCCGGGTGCGGGTTTTGAAACGTTGAACCGGTACAAGGAGAAGTGTTTTCTGGTAAAGCCCTTGATGCGAAAAATGAAATCGGAAGGGCAGTTATCCGGTCCACCGCTGGATTTGATGCAGCCATTCCCAGTTGAGATGCTTTACGATACGAAGTCTGACCCGCACGAAATCATCAATCTGGCTAAATCTGATAATCCCTCACACCAGGCTTCCCTCCTTCGATTGAGGGCAGCGTTGGAAACTTGGATGGTTGAAACAGGAGACCTCGGTCATTTGCCAGAGCCTGCTGGGGTCGTTGCCCCGTTTCTAATTGAAATGCACAACTGGTTCGGGACACCTGATTGGGCGCTGGGAACCCTGCCGGTTGAATTGCGCGGTCGCTAAAGACTAAACATGGGTTCGGTCTGTGCGTTTTTTTTCAGACAGATAGTTTTCTGATGTCGATAACACCGTGTCCGTTTGACTCAGAATTCAAATACGGCCTTGATGCAGCCCTCTGCGCGGGTCGAGAAGGTTCGGTAGGCTTTCTCGGCTTGGTCGATAGTGAAGCGATGCGTGATGCACCAAGAGAGATCCATTTTTTTATCTTCGACGATTTGAGGTAGGTGGCTCATGTAGGATCGCGCCGGACATCTTCCTGTACGATAAGTCAGATTTTTGTCGTAAGCTTGACTTGGCGAGAAAGCGAAGTTCGGCGTGCAGTGGCAGCCAATGACTGCCATCCGACCACCCGGTCGAATCAGGTTGTAGGCAGTTTTTTGTGCATCTGGAAGTCCGACGAATTCCATCACGCCGTCGGCACCAAGACCATCGGTTTGTTCATCTATTAGGAGCCTTGCTGAAATCTCGTCTCGGGCGGTGATGGCACCGAGTTGCTTAGCTAATTCGCGTCTCTCGTGATTGGGTTCCACTGCGACGACTTGATTACAACCGAGTGTTATGGCCCATTGGATGGCGAGTAATCCCACTGTGCCGCAACCTATCACGACAAACGTCTCCTCGGGTGTGATTTGTGTTAGGTCTGTGGCAAAGTATCCCGTGCTGAGGTTGTCTCCTAACAGAATTGCGGTCTCGTGATTCATGCCGGTTGGGATAGGTACCAGGGTCGCATCTGCATTGGGAACCCGCACAAAATTCGCCTGGCCACCATGAAGGCCGACACCGTTTTGTCGCCAGCCAAATAGTTCGCCATTCACGCACCTCGACGTTAGGCCCGTTTTGCAAAATTGACAGTTTCCGCAGTTTGTCGAGAATGGTGCGCAGACGCGTTCTCCGAGTTGTCGTGCGGAAACTTGCGATCCCACTTCAACCACCTCCCCGACAAACTCATGGCCCATGACGGTGCCAGTGGCAATGCCCTTCTCTCGACCGAAGTATGGATGAAGGTCACTACCGCAGAGTCCCGCCATTTCCACTCGCACGATTGCATCCAGATCGCTGTGAAGGACCGGATTGGTCAAGTTTTGGGTCGAAATCTGTTGCACACCGGCAAAGCAAGCTGCTTTCATGATTTCTTCCTGAGCGAGGAGGTTGAGTGGACAAAGAGGACGCGACGGGTGGACGCTGGGTTGGATTACAACGGATCATGGGTGAGTCAAACGAAGACGAGTCAGGGCCTGCTTTCGCTCAAGCTGGGAGAAAGTCGAATGGAAATGCTTTGACCTTCGGCGACCCACGATCGCCGGGCAGTTTATTTACAGGTTAGCGAGTGCGAACCAGCAAGGTCACTAAAGTCACATTCGGACGAACCTGCCTCAAACTCCATTTTGACTGAGGCATTCATGCGGGAAGTGTTGCGAGAAAGTATCCGACCACTTTGAACATTTATGAACCGTTACGAGCGTACCAAGGCACGAAATGCTTCGTTTAATTTCACCGTCACGGGGCCGGGGGTGCCATTGCCGATAATGCGCCCATCCAGCTTGACTGCTGGAATGACTTCAGCGGCACTTCCAGTCAAAAAGCATTCATCAGCGGTGTAGATGTCATGTCGTGTGAGGGCCAATTCAAGGGTTTCAATTTCTGCTTCTTTCGCCAGTTGGATGACTGCGTTGCGTGTGATTCCCTCAAGGATCCCCGCTTCCTTGGAGGGTGTCATTAATCTTCCCGACTTGACGATAAACAGGTTGTCACCGGTACATTCTGCGACCTGCCCCAGATGGTTCAGCATTAAAGCCTCTTTGCATCCGGCTTGAAGGCCCTCCATCTTTGCAAGAACGTTATTGAGATAATTGAGTGACTTGACTCGCGGGCTAAGCGCGGCGGGGTGATTCCTGATGGTTGATGCGGTGACTAGTTCCAGTCCATTGTCATAAAGCTCCTGCGGGTAGAGAGAGATTTTATCCGCAATGATGATGACCTGTGGATTAGAGCAGCGAAATGGATCTAGCCCGAGTTCGCCGGAACCGCGGGTAACGATAAGGCGAATGTATCCCTCGTCGTGCCCATTGCGGCGGACACACTCATTGAGGTCACTCGCCAATGCTTCGATGGTCAGTGGCATCTTTAGGGAAATGGCTGCAGCCGATTCCCAAAGACGATCTAAGTGTTCATTGAGTCGGAAAACCTTGCCCCCGTAAATTCGCATGCCCTCAAAGATTCCATCGCCATAGAGCAGGCCATGGTCATAAACGCTAATTTTCGCGTCATCTTTTGAGAGGTACTCGCCGTTGATGTAAATCTGCTGGCTCATGAGTTGGTCAGGCAATCGTTGCAATGTGAGGTTGGTTGGGGTATCGATCGACAGAAGAAAAAAAGTCATTGGATAACAAACCTTGCTATCACTGTTTCAAAACATTTCTTGTCTTTGTCGAGTATTGGGAAGAGTGCTATGAACTTGTATCAGGGTAACTAATTTGCCAAGTCAAATGGAACGTTGGGTTGCTGGATCTTGATTTTAGAAATCCATCAGATAGCAGGTTTCAGGATACGAGGACTGGAAAAATTCACACACATTCTTGGAGCGTTTCAGTTGGATTCGCAGATGAACAACTCTCCGGCATCCGAGTTTCGCTGTGATGACTTGACCCCTTCGTCGGTCGTCGCACTGTCGTCTGGGTTGATGCGGAGTCCCGGTTGGTTGGTCGAAGTGTGCGGGGCTTCGCGAGGGAACCGCAATTACTCCAAAATCATAGCCATTGTGAAAGCATCTGCGAAGGTCGTTGGAGGGGTTCAGCAAGAATTCTTCCAAGGAGATCATTGTCGGCAATCGGGCACGATCCTTCCGAGTCATGGCGTCCCACTTGTAGGGTTTGCCGGTGCCCGAGGCATCACAAGTTTCTCGGCCCGGATCTGCATCGCTGCGTTGTGAAGGTTTTCGGCGACAGGTCGTCACGTCCAAAATTGCACATGCAAACCATGGGTGGATTCAGGTCAATGCGAGTCTGAACCGCGTTAGAAGGTTGTCAGCGGCGGCTGCGTTATTTCTTTTTTCACATTGATCTATCGGATCAACCCTAGCCGTTTAAATCTGCGGATGTGGCTGCATCAATTACCGATTGGTCAAAGTAGTTAATCGACATTCCTGCATCGACAACGATGGACTGCGCTGTAATGCCACCACTTCGGGGACTGAGTAGAAATACCGCCGTGTTTGCAACTTCGTCCGTCTCGACGGCCCTCTTTCTTGGGATGACTTTTTCGGCGAATAAATAGGAGTCGACATAGCCAGGGATTCCTGCCGAGGCACTGGTTTTCAAGAGGCCCGCGGCGACCGCATTAAATCTTACCTCACTGAAGCGGCTGAACGATTTGGTGAGAAACGCCAGCGAGGATTCAAGTGCGGCTTTGATCGGTGCCATGAATCCATAGCTTTCACTTGCCATCCGAGTGGTACTGATTCCGATCGTCACCACGGAGGCATTGGGTTCGAAGATTTCACGTAATGCGTTGCTGACCTGGGTCAGCGAAAAACAGGAAATATCAAATGCTTGAAGGATCTGTTTCCTTGTTGTCTCGTGAAAGGGGCGTATTCCCTCGGGGTAGTCCGCAAACGCAATGGAGTGAACGTATCCGGCAAGCCGTACGCCTCGGCTTGTCAGGGTGGAGGCGAGTGTCTGGATTTGTTCAGGTTGCTCGACATCGCAAATGACAATATCACGGTCTGCCAGCAGCTTGCCGAGGCTCTCTTTTCTTTGTTCACTTCGGACGCTGTAGATGACTTTTCCACCCAAATGCTCGATTGACTTTGCGATTCGGTAAGCCACGCTTTTTTTATTGGCAACACCCATGACGAGAAAGGTTTTTTCTGAGAACCCCATGAAATCGATTGAGGGATCGTTATCCGTTTGATTGGCGTTCATTGTTTATCAGTGTGGTTGTGGTCGACCGTTCGGAGAAAATCGTTGCTTGTGCAGAATGCAGTCTTTGGGTCGCTGTTTTATTGTTTTTCAGAGACGCTGCACGCAAAGTCTAGACGCACCGCTAGTTTTCCGTTGAGGGTCATTTTGCCAGTCATGTAGTAGGCGTTGCTGACTTGGTCATTGAGTTTGGCATTGATTTCGACAGTGTCGCCTGGACGAACCATTCGCTTGAACTTTACACCGTCCATTCGCGTGGCCACTGGAACAGTGTCCCCACCAAGTGATGCCATATCCGACAGCAAGAGGGCTCCGGCTTGTAAACAGCACTCGCAGAGGATCACACCCGGCACGAGGGGGAAGTCAGGAAAGTGACCTTGAACGAATGGTTCCTCATCCGAAAAGGTCTTGAGGCAGGTGATTTCTCCGTCACCCATCGTGACAATTTTGTCAACGAGCAGCATCGGGGCGCGGTGTGGGATACGAGTTTCAATTTCTGGCTTGTTCATCCCTAAATCAGAAGTGATCGATGGCTGCTTCGTCAAGCCGAAATTGGGGATGACCAAAGCGTGATTCGATTATTGGTGGATGAAGGCGATCCTGTCTCGCCCATTCAGGCGTTCGTCAGCCTGATGAATCACTTGGTGTTGAATCGACAACCGGATTCCATCCGGTGCGTAATTTTCGGTCATCGTCTGTTCAGCCGGACAGTGATGAAGCGGTGCGCTGATAAGGAGGTTATTGAGTTTACCTGATCAACCTCGGCGACCTCAGGAAGGGTTTGGGACAACAACCAAGCAACAAACGCCCTGCACCAATGCAATGTTTGCCACATGGAACGCTCACCACTTCGGAAATCCGATTGGATCGCCGTTCCAACACGGCTACCTTTTGATAAAACCATGCCATTGGTGTAAACAATGTGTCTTGCCGATTCCTCCCTACTTCTGTCTCCCGCAAGCTTATGACAACTTATTACGCAAACGGTGGCTTGACTAATTCGCTTACCACCGATGATCTACGGGAGGCCCTGACCGAGACCTTTGATCAGTTGGGACGACCGAAAAAGACACTGCTGTTGCCACCGGACGCGACGCGAATCTTCAGTCGGGCGGGTGAATTAACGGTGCTTTGCCACGAACTGCTAGGCGACAGGATCACTGACATCATGCCCGCTTTGGGGACTCACAGTCCCATGAAGCCTGATCAGTTAGATCACATGTTCCCGGGGGTACCGCATGAACTGTTCCGACCCCATTATTGGCGGGATGACGTCGTCACACTTGGGACGGTTTCCGCCGAATTTGTCGCGGACGTCACCGGAGGTGTTTACAACAAGCCTTGGAAAGCACAAGTCAACCGGATGCTTCGGGACGGGGATCACGATCTCATTTTTTCCCTTGGCCAAGTGGTCCCGCACGAGGTCATTGGAATGGCCAACTATAACAAGAATGTTTTTGTTGGTACGGGTGGTGTCGAGGGAATTAACGAGAGTCATTTTCTCAGCGCCGTGTACGGTATTGAACAGACTCTGGGTCGTGCCGATACACCGTTGCGTAAAATATTGAATCATGCCCAGGATGAGTTTTGCAGTGGGATGCCGTTGCTTTACGCATTAACCGTGATTCAGCAGATGCCTGACGGAACCCTGCACACTCGGGGGCTTTATATCGGAGATGATCATGAGACATTTTTTGAAGCCGCCGATCTTGCGAAACAAGTCAATATCACGCATTTAGATCGTGCCCCAAAACATGTCGTTGCCTACCTGGATCCGTCGGAATTCAAGAGTACTTGGCTGGGGAACAAAGCGATCTATCGAAGTCGGCTTGCAATCGCAGACGGAGGCAGGTTGACGGTGCTCGGGCCAGCGGTTGAGGAATTTGGTGAAGATGCAGAGATAGATCGGTTAATTCGCAAATATGGATATCGTACCAAGGAAGAAATTTTGGAGTTGGTTACAGCGAATGAAGATCTTGCCGCTAATCCGTCCGCTGCCGCACACCTTGTCCATGGATCTCATGAAAATCGGTTTGAGGTCGTTTACGCTGCCGGGAAGCTATCGGCGGAGGAAATTGCGTCAGTCAATTACACTCCGGGCAATCTTGACGAGTTGCTTAGACGCTATGACGTTGAACAATTATCTGACGGATGGCATACCGATGACGAAGGCAACGAGTTCTATTTTTTGCAGAATCCGGCTCTGGGGCTGTGGCAGGCAGATAACCTAAGCGGATGACTCGCTTGAGCGGCACCGACACCGACGCGAGCGGTCTTCAGACTGATGTTGATCACCTTGATGTTGCTGCGGAGGCGAGCAGAGCTTGGGGGGGCAGATCGTCGTGTTAAGAGTCCCGGTTGTTCGCACCGTCAGAACTTCCGTTCTTGTCGCGGGATCGAAGTACCGGGATCGAAGTACCGGGATCCAAGTGCTGAGACGCCCTGCTATCAGTTTACCGTTGCCTAATCCAAAGACCGGTTTCGGTCTGTTCGGGTCTGTCGTTTCAAGGTAACACCAGCGTGGTTTTGTACACGCAGCTTTCCGTTTCTCACGACGCTTGATCTGGTCTAGTGCCAGAGTCGCTGAATTGACATAGCGTCAGATCCCCGGTGAGCCACGTTACCAAGTGATTTCTAATCTGCAATGAGGGCTATCCGCTTAGCAACTGGGGCCTTGCAAGGTGCGTCCGATGCGTTGTCTGCGTGGATCCTCACGCATGGGAAAGCCGTCGAACACGGAAGTGTGGAACGGGTTGCAGAAAGGTAGGTGTTGCGAAACTCATTTCCAACGGGTCCAACTTGCGTCAATCAGCCGTTTCTTTTTGAATCCGGCAGACAGCGTGGAATAAATCGTTACACAATTCTTAACCGGTGCAACTAGAATAATGCCTTTGACTAAATCATCTGCGCTAGCTTGCGCGTTCGGCAGACCAAAACGGATTGCTTACGTAGTCAACAAGGTCGAGTAGCTATTTTGTTGTGTTATGGCGCAGAGTTGCAGGTGCTTGCTATTTCAATAGGTCAGCTGCCAGTCATGGCATTCCCAATTTTCTTAGCAACGCAAAGGCTTGGATCGCACTTCTTCAGATTCGGTGGAGGCAAGAATTACGAGAAAAGTAACTCGGATCCCATGTTGAACTGAAATACGGTGCTGATTAGAGCGGTGCTTTGTAGGGCACCTGTAAGTTGAATTCGTGAATGTAATTATCACGATGTGGAGCGAAAACTGAACCAGCGTAATGAAGATTTACCCTGCCATACTTTCTAGAGACTGATGGGCGAACACGACGAATTCATTGCCGATTTCCTTGAGGAATGTGACGAGAACCTAGATCAACTTGATCAGGAGCTAGTCGCGTTGGAGGAGAATCCGCATGATGAGTCGAGATTACGCAGCATCTTTCGGAACGTGCACACAATCAAGGGTTCGAGTGGCTTCTTCGGCTTCGCGAAACTTGGGGCTTTGGCACACGAGGGCGAAACGCTGCTCGGGAAACTGAGAGATGGAGAGCTTATCTTCAATCAGGCAATCGCGAGCGGGTTGCTCGCAATGTCTGATGCGATCCGAGAGATTCTTGTAAGTCTGGAGCAGAGCGGGATAGAAGGTGAAAAGGATTATGGTGATGTGGCAGACGCACTGATTGCTCTGTTATCGCCAACCCAGACGGTGGACGGTGACGACGGGCGTGTCGGCGTTTCTGATGAGGCAGCAAGTGCCGGTGATACCGAAGCAAAGGAATCTCCAAGTGGCAGTGCCGACGGAGTTGATTCGACAAGCCACATCGAATCTGATGTTGAACTGGCATCGCAGAGCGTTGCTCGCGAGTCGAAGTTGTCGGAGCATCCCAGCGACGAAGTGGGCGATCTAGACAGTCAGACGCAGGTTAATCGTTCGTTCATCGAAGATTCGGATAAGTCTGATGCAAACTTAAACGCCGAACAGGTTCGCCACGGCGACCGGCAAGTTGGCACAAAGAGGCTTGACTCCGAAGCGGAATCACCCTTGGAGTCGAATGTAGCAGATGGCAAAGGCCGTAACGCTGTTGATGGTGCAGAAGTTGCCAAGGCTGAACCCACCTCGATACGCGTTGATGTGGGGCTGCTCGATGAATTAATGGATTTCGCGGGTGAATTAGTACTCGCCAGGAATAGTTTAACTCGCTGCAGTGAGTTTGTATCAGACAGCCGTTTGACGCTTGTTGCCAATCGAGTTAGCCAGATCACGAGCGATATACAAGATCGAGTGACACGTACACGAATGCAACCGATCGGAGTTATCTGGGGGCGGTTTCGCCGGATCGTGCGGGACCTGGCGCTTAGTTGTGGTAAGCAGGTTCGATTGGAATTGATTGGTGAAGAAACGGAGTTGGATCGGTCGCTTCTCGAGGCGATTCGAGACCCCCTGACCCACCTAATCAGGAACGGCGTTGACCATGGTATTGAAGGGCCTAATGATCGCATGACTGCCGGCAAGCCCGCCGAGGGAGTCATTCGTTTAAATGCGAGGCATGAAAGTGGCCAGGTTGTGATCGAGGCTACGGATGATGGAGCTGGCATTGATGTCGATAAAGTCAGGGAGAAAGCGATTTCGCGAAGGCTGCTTGACTCCGATACGGCAGCCAAAGCAAGCGCGGAGCAACTATTGCAGTTGATTTTCGAACCCGGCTTTTCAACTGCCTCACAGGTGAGTGAGATTTCTGGACGTGGTGTGGGAATGGATGTTGTTCGAAGTCACGTCGAGCAAATCGGTGGTTCCGTGCACGTCAAGAGCGTTGTCGGATCAGGAACCACCCTCACCATCAAGCTGCCGTTAACGCTCGCTATCCTGCCGGCGCTGGCCGTTCGATCAGGGAATCAACAATTCGTCTTACCGCAGGCAAGTCTTCTTGAGGTGGTCACTATTGGAGAATCAAGTCCGATTGAGTGGTTGCACGATGTGCCGGTTTATCGCTTGCGGGGTAAGCTCCTGCCATTGGTATGGATGGATCAAGTTCTGGGTATTTCATCGGGTGCGGCCAGTTCCGATGGAGACCGTCAAAACGGACGTAAACAATCCAAAAAGCATGTTGCCGTCTTGAAGGTGGATCAACTGAAGTACGGGTTGGTGATTGATGAAGTACTAAGCAGCCAAGAAATTGTTGTTAAGCCCATCGGTGCCTCGATCAAAGCGATCGGCGCCTATTCTGCGGCGACGATTATGGGTGATGGATCAGTTGCCTTGATTCTCGACCTAGGGGGAGTCGCCAAATTGGCCGGGTTAACAGCGGCGTTTCAAGGGCAACTTCAAGACTCCATCGACGCTGAGCGTGCGGTGTCGGACCACAGCTTATCAGGAATGTTAGGTGAACCTAAAGCGAGGTCATCGAGCCGATCGGTTCCCGAAGATCAATCACTTTTGATTTGCGAAATTGGTGGTGGGCGGGAAGTTGGCATCCAGATGCGTTACGTGGAGCGACTTGAAGAAATAGCGAGATCAAAAATACAGGTGTTCGACGGCGGTTTGGCGACGAATTATCGGGGACAGATTTTACCGGTACGACCGTTCTTTGAGCCTCAGTATCGCTTCGATGTTACGAATGATGAAACCTTGGGATTCGACGAACAAAAGTCGCAGGTCGTGGTGTGCAACAAGGATGGTGGTCGAGTCGGAATCGTTGTTCAAAGCGTTGCAGACGTTGCCACCACGTATGAAGAAAGCACGGAAGTCAGCTTGAGAGAAGGTGAAATGGCTGGCCATGGATTAACGGAACGACTCGTGATTGTGCAGGGACGGATCATCGAGATGCTAGATCTGGATAAACAGTTTGTTGAAGCAACCCAGGGAGCGGGGTGAGTCTATGAAAAATGGAATTCAAGAAGGTGAAGCTGCATACTGCACCTTTAGGGTTGGGGATTCAATGTGCGGTGTGCCGGTGTCACGTGTGCGTGAGATTGTCAGCGACTTGGTGATCACCCCGGTCCCTCGAGCCAGTGATTCGGTGGCGGGTTTGATCAATTTGAGGGGCCAGATCCTGACGGTGATCGAGATGCGGGATTGGCTGAGTCTGAACTCGAATCCAGACGATACCGATTCGCGGTTTCACTTGATCACGGAAGTTGGCAGTGAGCTGGTGAGTCTTTGCGTGGACGAAATGGGGCCGGTAGTAAGTCCCAAAGAGAGCGAGATGGAATTAGTGCCAACCCATGTGGATCCGCAGGTGGCGGGTCGGATTGATGCAGTCGCACGCATGCCAGACCAATTGGTGTTGCTGCTGAAGGTTGAGCAAATCAAAGAAATGCGAACAATCCCGCTGAACGGGCCACGTTTGCAAGCTGAAAAAGGTCCTAAAAAAGAGAGTCTCCAATCGGCAACGTTTGGTGTTTAACAGGAATTCCAATGACTAAAACGAATATGAAATCAGAGGCCTCGCGGGGGTGGATCGCTCGCGTTTTCACGGTTCTGACCGGTGAATTACTGATCACCCTGCTGCTATTGTCTCTAATTCCCTTGTTGATTCTCGGTGTGACCGTCTACTTCTATGCGTCCCGATTACAGTCTGAGCAAGCGGAAGCATCGCTGGTTGAGAAACGAATTTCAAAGTCCGTTCAGATCGAACGCTATTTTGAAACGGTGCATGATCAAGTTCGTGTATTCAGCGAGAACCTGATGGTGGTCAATGCCATGAAGGAGTTCACTGAAGCGTTTAATCAGTTGGATAAAAATGGTTACGAACAAAGTGAACAATACGAGGTGTTACGCGATCAATTAAAAAGCTTCTATTCAACGGAGTTCGCCACACGTTACCGCGAAGAGACGGGCGCTGATCCAGCCGTAGAATCGATTGTCCAGCCGATGGCCTTTGAAGCGCTCTACCTGCAGAGTCAATACATCGTGCAGAATGATAACGCTTTGGGAGAGAAGGATCGTTTGAAGGACGCGGAAGATGGCAGCACTTACAGTGAAGTGCACAGTAGGTACCACGACGTGCTTCGTCGTTACCGCGAGACGTTTGGATTCTATGACGTTTTCTTGGTTGACGCGAAAACGAGTAACGTTGTCTATTCAGTTTTTAAAGAGGCTGATTTTGCGACATCGCTACGAAGGGGTCCATTTTCCAGCTCAAACCTCGCAACAACAGTATCGCAAGCGTCTGATTCTGGCTGGAGTGATTTTGTAGCGTTTTCTGACTACAAACCTTATGAGCCGAGTTACCGAAATGCTGCGAGCTTCATCGCTTCTCCCATTTTCAGCAACGGTGAGAAGATCGGTATCCTCGTGTTTCAAATGCCAATTGATCAAATTGATCAAATCGTGCAGCCGGATGAGATTTCAGAAAATGGAGACGAGCTGTACGTTGTTGGCATCGATTCATTGATTCGCAACAATTTGCAGTCGAAAGATGGCAATGAGGCGAAGATTCTCAAGACTCGAGTTGAAACCGCCGGAGCGACACGGCCGTTCTCTGAAGAGTCCCAGACCGGTGTCGGTCGTTTTCCAGGAAGGAAAGGGGAGGTATCACTGCAGACCTGGGCCCGAGTTGTCGTCCACCCCGGTGGCAGCGATGGTAACACGGTTACCTGGGCTTTGGTCTCCGAGGTGCCCGTAACGGTTGTCGAGAGACCGACTAAGCAAATTTTTTGGTTCACTGTATTGGTAACGGGAATCTCGGCCGCCTTGGTTTCAGTTGTTGCGATTGCCATCTCAAGAAGATTCACGGCGCAGCAGTCCCGACAACAAGATTTAGTGCTTGCAATTGGTGACAACATGCACACCTTGGCTTCGGCAAGCGAGGAGTTAACTAGCGTCAGCGAGCATATGAGTTCTGCCGCGGAGGAGACCACGGCTCAGGCGCGAGTCGTTAGCGAGGCGGCCGATCACGTTAGTGATAACACACGCAATGTGTCCACAGGGCTGGAGACGTTTAGTATTTCAGTGCGTGAGGTGGCGACGAGTGCCGGCGAGGCTGCTGTAGTTGCCAATCGAGCGGTCGACGTTGCGAAGACAGCCGATGCATCCATCAACAAGCTTGACGAGAGTAGTCAGCGAATTGGCGAAGTGGTTTCAGTCATTACCTCAATCGCTGAGCAGACAAACCTGCTCGCTCTCAACGCGACGATTGAAGCCGCCAGGGCCGGCGAGGCTGGCAAAGGTTTTGCAGTGGTCGCCGGTGAAGTTAAGGAACTTGCCAAGGAAACCGCGGCGGCTACCAACAACATCAGAGATTCAATCGATCTCATCCGCGAAGACACGCAGAGGGCTGTCGAGGCGATCAGCGATATTACTAGCATCGTGGATTCAATCTGCCAGCAGGAAAACACGATTGCCAGTGCGGTTGAGCAGCAAACAAGTACGACCACAGAAATTAGTCGAAATCTAGCTGAATCTGCTGCAGGAACTGCCCAAATCGCCCAAAACATGACACAGGTCGCTCAGGCGGCGCAGGGGACCGCTGAGGGCGCGTCAAACACTCAAGCAGCGGCAATCGATCTTTCACGAATGGCCTCCAATCTTCAGCGTTTGGTGGAAGAGTACCGGGAGCGATGATGCGGACTTAAGGCAGGATAGAGCCTTTGGGGGGCATTGGTTTTTTGGTGCCCCCGTATGGAAAGATGCGGAATGCCTTGTTTTGGGGGAGACGGCAGGGAGACTATCCGAACCTGCTCTGGTATCGCAGGAGCTTTGCGTTTCCTGAATTCCGTATGTGAGATCGATCAGCGATTAGATTACCGTCGATGAATCGTTGTGATTGCGATGGTTTTTATAAAAGAAGTTTTCAAAATTTTGAGTAACACTAACGCCAACCATGCGTTGGATGTTCGAGCGGCGGTGGAGATGACGTCTCCTCGTTTCTCATTGGTAGTGGGGATTTGCAGTGATGCGCGCACTTGTAATTGACGACTCGCGACCGATTCGTGGAATCATTGCGAAAATCATGCGCGGTCTGAACTTTAAGACAGTTGAGGCGGGCAATGGAATTGAGGCTTTGCGGCATTTGGAGGAATCGGGTTCCTTTGATGTCGTGACCATCAATTGGGAAATGCCCGAGATGGACGGGATGGAGTTCATTAATCGTATTCGACGCGATTCACGATACAGGAAGTTACCACTGTTGATGATCAGTAGCATCTCCAACGAGGACAGCATCAAGGCAGCCCGTGATGCTGGGGTGAATGATTACCTGATAAAACCTTGCACCGAGAGATCCATTACTCGAAAGTTACGAGCGATCGGAGTATTGGAGGATCCTACTGCAGGTCAAACAGCCAGCGTATCTCCTGTGACGGAAAAACCGCAAGGAGTTGGTCCAAGTGGCGAACCGATCCAGGCTCGATCAGCACTTTCTAGTTCGAAGTCGGCGACCGGAAATCAGCGGAAGTCACCTAATAAAAGTCGGACCAACAGCAAGTCAAAGAAGCCTGACGAGACCTTATCAAAACCCATCCGCGTTTTATTAGTCGACGATTCGAGCGTCGTCAGAAACATCGTGAGATCGACACTCGAGGATGTTGGCGGTTTTGAGGTGGTTGGTGGAGCAGCAGATGGCATTGTGGGGCTTGAGATGATTCGCCAGCATCTGCCAGATGTTGTGCTTCTTGATGTTGATATGCCCAGGATGGATGGCTTGGAGTTATTGCGAGAGTTACGCGAGGATAAAGTCAAAGTACCGATTGTCATGTTCAGTTCTCGAACTGAAAAAGGCGCAAAAACGACAACCGATGCGTTGTTACTTGGTGCAAAAGATTTTGTATTCAAGCCAGGCGGGACGCGGATGGTGGACCTCCATGCCGGCCGAGCGACAGTTCGCGAGCAAATTGCTCCGCGTTTGAAGTGGCTGAGTGCACGAAGTGCTCTCAGGGTTGAAAAACCCGTTGCGGTCCAAGCGCGACCGACAAAAAAGAAGGATGTGGATTTAGTGGTGATTGCAGCCAGCACCGGTGGTCCAGCAGCTTTGGCATCGGTTTTCCATAACCCATCGTTTCGCCAATCCCTTTTGAAGCCAATTCTTGTTGTTCAGCACATGCCGGCGCTGTTCACCAATTACCTTGCACTCAGGCTGGCGGAGGAGACTGGACTCGACATCGCTGAGGCGACAGCGGGCGAGGCTCTGAAGCCGGGAATGATTCGAATCGCGCCGGGAGGACAGCACCTTTCGTTGAAGCGAGTTCGAAATGAATATCAGGCGGTGATTGACCGTTCTCCAGCGGTTAATTCTTGTCGACCATCTGCAGATGTTCTTTTTCTTTCTGCTGCGCAAGAAACACAAGGTAATGTTCTTGGAGTCATCCTTTCCGGGATGGGGTACGACGGTAGGGAGGGGTGTCGTGCTATTCGCCAGGCCGGAGGATGGGTAATTGCACAAGATGAAGCAACGAGTGTTGTTTGGGGAATGCCCGGTAGCGTGGTAACTGAAGGTCTAGCTGACCACATCATTCCAATTGAATTAGTCGGAAAGAAAATCGGCTCTCACCTGAAGGTGGAGTCATGAGAAAAGAGAATCAATCAAAAATGACGCTTTCGCAAGAAGATTTTAGTCTCGTTCAAGACATGCTTTCTCAGCGTGTTGGTATCTCGTTAGCTGCTGGAAAAGAGTACTTGGTGGTGAACCGACTCTCGCCGTTGGTGGATACCTTTCAATTTGATTCCTTGCACGGTTTAATTCACTCGCTGCAAATCGGGAGCAATAGTAATTTATGGGATGAGGTGGTCGATGTTCTTGCGGTGCATGAAACTTTTTTCTTTAGGGATCAGGCTCCCTTTCAACAGTTAGAAAAAGATGTTTTGCCTGCGATTTGCAAAGAGGCGGAACGAACCGGAAGAAAGATTACGATTTGGTCTGCTGGTTGCAGTACCGGGCAGGAAGCCTACAGCATTGCAATGTTGCTGGCGGAAATTGCACCACAACTTTCAAAGCGAGTTCAGATTATAGGAAGCGATGTCTCGTCGAAGGTCTTGCAGTCTGCGTCTGAAGGAGTGTACCGGAAGTTCGAGGTTTCACGCGGTTTGAGTTCCTCGCGACTGAATCGATTTTTTGAACCGGTGGAAAGTGGCTGGCAGGTCAAAAAAAACTTGCGGTCAATGATGGAATGGAAGAAATTCAGTTTAGCGGGAACTTGGCCCTCGCTGCCTCAATTCGATTTGGTGTTACTTCGCAATGTGATGGTTTATTTCCAGCCTGCGGTGCGTGAGCAACTGATTAAACGAATCACTCCCCTTTTGCGTCCCAACGGTCGTTTTGTCGTTGGAAGTGCAGAATCGTTGATGGCTTATGAGCATACCTTGCAAACAGTTTCATCAATGAACGCTACGCACTATGTGGTTCCCCAAACCTAATCGGTGATCTCCTTTCCAACTAATCTTCAATCGTGATGAGGATGTTGCAGTTGCGAGAACTTTGACCATGTTATCTCTCTTCCGGCAGGTTGCTTGGTAAGACTTTTTCTTGCTACGGTTTGGCAGAGCGCTGCAGATTGCGATTTGCCACATCCAACTTTTTTTGCGTTCGCGGGCATTTGCTGAAAAGCTGGCACCTTAGCTCACTTAGATTTCGGGTACCTAACCATTCGTTTCTTGACGCTTGGCTGCAGCGGAATTAGTTCTTCTCTTTCAAGACTCGCTCGATGAAGCGTAAAAGCAGAGGGTGGGCAGGAATGGCCATCTTGCCATGGTTGTATCCGTCAAGCTCGTAGAGTTTCGCATCAGGATGGCCAACCACCTGCATCATCCTCCACATGTAGGCGTTTTCCTCGTAGCGACCGAGCATTTCCAGCTCGCGATCACCTGTGATAAACAGAATGGGAGCAGCACTTGGCCGCACGTGGTAAAGGGGTGCCAGATCGTTTATCAATGGCTTCGTTTTGGTAAGGCCGAGTTCCTTCCTTGCGGTGAAATGAGTGATGGTGTGACCGCTGTAAGGGATCAGCCCAGCGATGTCATCAGCATCAATTTTATAGTTGGAAAGCAATGATTTATCTAAACCAATCATGCTCGTTAAGTAACCACCAGCTGAGTGACCGCTGAGAAAGATTCGATTCTTTGACCCGCCGTATTTTTCAATTTGCTGAAACACCCAAGCAACCGAAGCCGCGGCATCATCAAGGCATTCGCGAACGGTTACTTTCGGGCATAGTCGGTAGTCGACAGTTGCGACGGCGATACCTTGATTCTTTAGCGCAGTGGGGATTGATCGTTTGCCACTGGTGAGGCCGCCCCCGTGAAACCAGATTACGGTAGCGTAGTTTTCACGATTGGTGGGATAATACAGATCCAGTTGGCAGGCATCGGCGAGATTCGTGTCGTTGCGATACGATTGATCGTTGAGGGTTTGGTAGACGGCAGGTTGAGGTGTTTCAGCCGACGCTTGGGGTTGGCTGATACAACAGACTGCAGCCAGTATGATTAGCCGTTTGCAAATCGAAGTGAAACAGTTTCTTGCTCTATCAATTCGTTTGCTGGATCGAATGACTGTTGCGTTGATGTGAGTGGCGGTAAGAGTTAAGTCAACGGGCATGGCTAGTGTGTTGGTTTCAGGTGTGCAAGACATGTTGGTTCGCAGGCTAGAATCTCTGGATGTGGGATTAACTTAACAGAAATTAGCTTTGTGTTTCTACTTGTGGGAAGTGCTTGTGGTGGATGGGTGTGTTTGTCTTTCGAACGGAATTCCATCAGGTGTTTGCAAATCGATTGACAGGGTTTCCGCCAAGGATTGCTCGGCATCACGACGAAAAATTTCTAAGGTTTTCACTTTAGCGTTTCATTTCGGCGGCGCTCTGAGGTGTTGGTTCCATGCAGCCTATCTGGAATCCCAGTTTTGCTTGTGTTTGTTACAAGTGTGAAGCATGTTAAAGGCTTGCGTTTTGTCTTTGTTGGAATCGGTTTCATGATGAATGCAAAAATGGCTGTCTCGCTACTTTGCACTCCGCTGGTTTTCAGAGAATCATGGGGCTGAGGTCCCGGGATTGCGAATGGCTTCGAGAATTGAAGCAGAGATTCTTTTCGGATTGGGTTTGTTGAAGCGGTTTGGTGATATTCAGGCACGATTCGGGTCTAGGGATGTTGTTGCAAGAAGGCCAAAGTTTGTCGTCTTTGTCAGTATCGTTGATCTGCCAATCGGATGAATCTTGTCCTTGGTAGAGGCGGGCTAAAAAAATTTTGATTGGGAATTCCGCAACATACGAAAAGGCGATCTCAGTGAGTGAATGAAGCGGTAGAGGGTCACTAATGGCCTTGATTGTGTCTGGATCTTGCGAGTTGGCGGTCAGGCTCTTTGTTTTCTATGAACCAACCCTTTGTAATTCGCGCTCATTTGCAATAGTTTATCCGGTTGGATCACCGTCGTTCCGTGAGCCTTTCAAGATTCGCGTATGCGCATTGTTTAACGCTGTAGTCTCCGATGCCAAGTCCTTGATGAGACCTTTATGACCCTGCAGACACAGCTGACAATCTATTGCTTAATCATCGTGCTGATGTCCACGTTGGGAGGGCAGTTGCCGTCGCTGGTTCGAATGTCTCATCTGAGAACGCAGCTCTTGATCAGCTTTGTGGGTGGTTTGATGTTGGGGATTGCTTTCCTGCATCTTTTTCCGCACGCGATTGCCAATTTGGGTTCACCCTCGACAGCAGGTGTTGCCTGCTTGATTGGGGTGATCGCGATGTTCTTGGTGCTTCGAGCATTCAACGCGCCTCACACACATGGGTTCGTTGATGCGACACCCCTCAGGCTTGCCGGCGATAGCGAGATTGTTCAGCCTTGCTGCGGTGCGTTGGAGGTCAGTGAGGACTTAGATGATGTTTTTGAACCGACCGTCAGGCAAAAGACGTTGGATTCTGCCGGCGAGCTGGAGCAAGCGTCAACCGCTGCTGAAGCCAAGCTGGCGGCTGGCACGAGCGTAAAGGGACTGCCAGCGGTATCCGAGTTAATCAGGGATGGCCTCGAGAGTGGCCAGGGAATAGTCGAGACTCCGCAGTTACCCCATCCGATCAACGAGAGCCAGGATGATGACGAGCGGCTTGGCATTGGGACTGACGGATTGATTGAGTCGGCTGAGGGTATCGTGACCGGGAACGACAGAGAAGGTTCGGGGCGATCGGGTGTTCAGAATCGTGATTCGGTCATTGAAAGCCGTGTTAATGAGACCGGGATTGATCTACGTCGACGCCGAACTGATCAACACCATGCGCATTGCGATCACTCACAGCATCAGCCGACAGAAGGGACAGCCAGGCGTCGTTGGTACGGTTGGGTGGGAATTCTTTTTGGACTTTGGTTGCATACTTTGATAGATGGAGTGGCTTTGGCGGCGAGTACGCTGGCAGATGCTCAGCACGCCGGGGTGGTGTTGGCGGGGTTGGGCACTTTTCTGGCGGTGGCCTTGCACAAGCCACTCGATGCATTCACGATCACCTCCACCATGAAGTCAGGTGGTTGGTCGCCTTTTCATCAGGCGATTGTGAATGTCGTGTTTGCGATGGCTTGTCCCATTGGGGCATTGATTTTTTACTTTGGGGTGAATCAGCAAACCGGGAACTCCGTCTTACTAGGATGGGGGTTAGCAGTTTCTTCTGGTTTCTTTATTTGCATCGCGCTGGCTGATTTGCTGCCGGAAGTTTCGTTTCACCAGCATGACCGTGGCAAATTGAGTCTGGCTCTATTTCTTGGGATCGCGTTGGCAGTTGCTGTCGAGAATCTTCCCGGGCATTCTCATGTTCACGCTCAGCAAGCCGTCTCCATTGAACAAGCGAACACTGCTGGACAGCCGTTTGTCGTTGGCAGCAGCGATTAATAGCGGTCCCGCAGCAAGCAAGGTTCAGTGAGGATTCTTGATGCATCGGATAAGCCAGTGCTGATGATCATTTCCAGGGGCCGGCCAGGGCGGGTCGCCAAAGAACTAGGCTTTCTTAAACGACCGTTGCGGACCAGTCCGAAGGGAAAGGTTACTGGCGAATGCAGTGTTCTTGTTTTGCCATTTGATCAGTCCCATCATCAGGCTTGATTTTTATTTCGGTGTTGGCGGTTTAGACCAAAAACGAGTCTCCAGTCGCCATCGGAGCAGTTTTTAAGCCGTTACTTGTTCCGTTTGCGTTTCTTTAAGGCGTGTTTTCCGGCAGTAATGACATGGCTGGCTAGTCTCCATTTTCACATGCTCGGGAAGGGGTTAGGCTTGGGAAACGTGGCCGCAATGAGCACTGGTTCGCTAGATTGGAGCGTTGGATCAACATGCCTGATTTCTTTCAACATGATCTCGTCACGACGATTCATGACCTTCAGACTGGCACTCTTGAAGGCTTGGAGTCGATGCTTCGCGAGGCAACCAAGGATCACCCCATCGGTCTTGTTTTGCCGGTGACGGCCGGAGACATGCGAGCGGAACCCTTTGGTCAAATTATCGAGCAGCTGACCGAAGCGGACTACATCGATACGGTGGTGGTGACACTGGGGGTCGCTCAGGACAGACGGGATTATGAGGAGACGGTGGCCAAGGTGAAACCGCTTGGTGATCGGGCCAAGGTTCTTTGGACCGATGGTCCAGAGATTCAGTCGATTTATTCAGAGTTGATGGATTCTGGGATCGCAGTGGCCACACCGGGAAAGGGACGCAGTGTCTGGACGGCGTTCGGCTATCTGCTGGATGATCCGAGATTGAGTACCTTTGTGCTGCACGATTGCGACATTGTCGATTACGATCGTTTTCTTCTCGCGCGACTTTGCCTGCCGATGGTGCACCCGGCGATCGATTTTGAGTTCTGCAAAGCGTATTACGCTCGTGTAACAGATCGCATGCACGGACGGGTGGTCCGTCTTTTGGTGACACCGTTGGTTCGGGCCCTTGCCACCGTTTTTCCCAGCAGTGAGTTCGTTCGGTTTTTGGGAGGTTTTAGGTATCCGCTGTCCGGTGAGTTTTCGCTGACGCGAAATCTAGCGAGGACCAATCGAATCCCGAGTGATTGGGGGCTAGAGGTTGGAACGCTTGCGGAGGTGTATCGCAACACATCCCTAAAAAAAGTTTGCCAGACAGATTTGTGTCGCCTGTACGAACACAAGCATCAGGCATTGTCTCTGGAGGATCCTCAGGCTGGATTGATGCGTATGGCTGTCGACATCTTGACCACCGTTTATCGAACGCTGGCCAGTCAGGGAACGATCATGAGTCCCTCGACTTTTGGAACATTACGAGCTTCTTACGTGAGGGTGGCTCAGAATTGTGTTCGGCAGTATGCAGCTGATGCGATTGTGAACGATCTTGAATTCGACCGTCATCAGGAGGAACATGCAATTGATGCATTTGCGAGTTGCATTACCAAGGCGGCCGAGTTATTCCGAGACGATCCCAGCGGTGCAGAAGCGATTCCAAATTGGACCCGAGTGAGAGCCGCATTTCCTAATCTGACTCAGCGGTTGAGAGACGCTGTCTAGCGGAGTTTTTTTTAGTAGAGACGCTGTTGAGTATGGTTCAGCACTCGTCAGTGCCGGTTGGACGCAGCAAGCGTGAGAATCGATTTGGTTTGGGAATCAACGCAGGTTTGCGTCACGCTAGATTCTTCACGTTTTGGCCAAAGTAGCCCAAAAAAGGGTTTTGCCGGACCTCTTCTTTTTCATGGCTTCTGAGGTGATCATTCAAATGTCAGGGGACTTACCGCGGCGGGAACGGTCGCGTTTGCCGTGGTACTGACTCGGGGTGCCGGGCTGGTGATCAAATTTGTTGATTGGCTTGTTCTTCGGCCGCACTGGGTTTGAGGTATCGGGGCATCAGTTTCAGCGGGTCGATGGTCTGCCCAAGTTGATAGGCTCTCCAGCCAAGCAGTCCGACCCCAATCGCATCACAGGATCGCTCGAGCCAGTCCAGTCCGGCTTCGCGAAAAGGTCGCTCGTCACCGGTGTTGAGCCAGTTTCGGGGCATGGGAATCACATTTTCTGTCAGGCGTTTCTCGCCCTGGCCTATTTTCGACAGGTGCCGGCTCCAGCCTTGAGAGTCCAAAACTTGCGTTTGCGGTGGATGAGGTGTCCATAGTGGGGATAGCTGGTTTTGTGGGGGTAGCAATTCTTGGCGATGAAAGCAGCCAGAGTAGATTTGGCCACGATACGCATCCAATCCGACACAGACCGAAACAGCCTCCGGGTGATCCTGAAAGGTGGTTGCCGCGATTGCAGCTAGCGAATCGACCGACACCAATGGGATTTTGAGTGCGTATCCGAGAGATTTTGCCGTCGTCACTCCGATTCGAAGCCCAGTGAAGGATCCTGGGCCATCCGCGATGGAAATCAGGTCTAATCGGCGAGTCCCAGAGCGATGTTGTGCAAGAATCTGGTCCAAATGCACCGCCAGCGTTGCAGCAGTTCGGGTGGTTTTTGGCAGATTTATGGATTCGAGAACCAAATTGCCCCGCAAAATGGCGAGAGATCCGTGTCGACCGGTTGTTTCGATTGCCAGTTGCACGGGGGCAGCACGATGGTCAGCGACGATTACATCTGTCATAATTTTTTTATGGGATTGCCGTGAATTTTTGGTTCCCTTTACAATCTTGGATTGCGGGAACGCGAACGCTGATGGCGGATCTACAAATTACGGTTAGGAAAGACCAGTGAAACGAGCGTTAATTAGTGATATCCACGGGAATCTCGAAGCACTCGAGGCTGTTTTGTCGGATATCAGTAGTTCGTCCGTGGATGAAATTTACTGTCTCGGGGACATCATTGGCTATGGTCCAAATCCATGCGAATGCTTGGACCTAGTGATGCAGCGATGCAAGTCAACCATCCTTGGCAATCATGACCAAGCTGCGCTTTTCGATCCAGATGGATTTAATCCAATGGCGTTGCAAGCGATCTACTGGACTCGGGATCGTCTCGATAGCGGCCCAGGCTCTCGGGATGTGGTCGACGGGCGTTGGGATTTTTTGGGTGAGCTTCCAAGAAATATCGACGAGGGCGAATTTAAATTTGTTCACGGTTCACCTCGAGATCCGACCAACGAATACGTCTTTCCCGAATATGTATTTGATCAACGAAAAATGGAGATTCTGTTCGGGAAAGTGCAGAGTTATTGCTTCATGGGACACACCCACCTTCCCGGCGTGTTCACGACGGGGTGCGAATTTGTGTCCCCCGATGAGTTCGAGCACGTTTACCAACTGACTGGTGAGAAGGTGCTGGCGAACGTTGGAAGCGTAGGCCAGCCTCGGGATGACGATAATCGATCGTGTTATGTCATTTTGGACACAGAAGCAAAAACGTTGACCTACCGGCGAATCGCCTACGATATTGAAAAAACTGCAAACAAAATTTACGCCGAGGCGGATTTGTCGGATGCACTGGGTGATCGGTTGAAACATGGTCGCTAATGCGGCGTTCTTTGCTCTCGACGTTATGAATCTTGTTAGGCCGTACGACGATTCACCCAGACCTTGCTGTTTCCGACAAGACAAGATGGCATCGGCGTCGTTCATTATTAGTCAGATAAATGTGATTGCGGTTCCGCGAGACCTCTGACACCACCGAGTCAATTTCGCCCTAAGTCATGAAAACAGCAATTCTGAGTGACATCCACGGTAATTTACCGGCGTTGGAAGCCGTGTTGGCAGACATTGCACAACTGGATGTGGATCGGGTGGTGTGCCTCGGTGATGTGGTTGGGTACGGACCGAGCCCCAACGAATGCCTTGATCGAGCCACAGAATTCGCTTTTTGTATTTTGGGTAATCACGACTGCAGCGCACTGTTTGACCCAGAGGGGTTCAATGCGACTGCGGAGCAGGCCATCTTTTGGACTCGTAAACAGATTGAGATGAGCGTCGACGGTGAGGAAGCGAGTCGTCGACGGATGGATTTTCTTTGCAATCTTCCGCGATCTGTCCAGCAGGAAGGACAGCTCTTTGTTCATGGGTCACCACGTGGTCCGACAAATGAATATGTTTTCCCCGAGGACACGCAGAATCGGAAGAAGATGGAGAAACTTTTTTCACTGTTTTCCCATTTGTGTTTCCAAGGCCACACGCATGTTCCCGGTGTCTTCACAGCGGACTTTCGATTCATGCGGCCTAGCGAGGGCGTTGAACGCTTTGATGTCAGTGATCCTGAGCACCGTTTTATGGTCAATGTTGGCAGTGTCGGACAGCCTCGCGATGGTGATCCTCGGAGTTGTTACGTTGTTTTTGATGAGGAATCAATCGCGTTTCGACGTGTGGTCTATGACATTGAAAAAACTGTCTCGCTCATTGAATCGATCACCGACTTGGATGATTTTCTAGGGCACCGTTTGCGAGAGGGTAAGTAGGGACGGAGGGCCATTCTTGGCTTTTGATTCATGCTGATCGCATCGAAAATGATCGTTCAAAGATTGCAGAATTGCTCCATGAGCAGTAGTCGCTAGAGGCTCCCGTGCCGTTGCTTTCTATTTTGTGTGTTGCATATTGGGCTTAACAGAAAGCATCATGATCAAAAGAATTTTCGTGCTGTTGGCCACATTGACTGGCTTGTTCATTTGTTGCCTTGCAACGGCTGAGGAGATTCGTAAAGAGAATGATCTGATATCACCTGAAATGACGATGCAGCAACCTGCCGCTGGCAGAAGAGTGCATCAGGTTGCTCGGGAATATGTGGGTACTGAGGTTTATCATTCGCTTTACCTACCGGTCGACTGGAAGCCCGGTGGCAAGTACCCCGTCATTGTGGAATACACTGGCAATGAATTCGCTGCATGTGGATCCACGGGGGAAGTCAAGGACGCCAATCTGGGCTACGGCGTCTCGGGTGGGGACCACTATATTTGGGTCTCAATGCCGTATGTCGCTGAGGGGAAAAATCGCAACACTCGTACTTGGTGGGGAGACCGACAGGCGACCATCGATTATTGCAAAGTGAACTTACCTCGCATCTGCAAGCAGTATGGCGGAGATATGGAATCCGTGTTTATCTGCGGGTTTTCTCGGGGGGCCATCGCTGCGAGTTACATTGGACTTGCTGATGACGAGATTGCGGCGTTCTGGAAAGGATTTTTTACACACGATCATTTTGACGGTGATCGATTGTGGTCTTACCCGAAAAGTGATCGCGCGTCAGCGATGATGCGTCTATCTCGTTTGAAGGGTCGGCCCGTTCTCGTTTGCGGAGAAGCCAATACCTTTTTGAAAAGCCACTTGGATCTTGCTGACTTTACCTTCTTGCGTCCACCCATTTCCAAGATCTTTGATATCCCGGACGGAAAAGTCATTCACCCGCACACGGATTTGTGGATGCACCGTGAAAGTCAATATCGGCATCAAGTGAGATCTTGGTTTGCTGAGCATCAATAAGGTGGGCTTCTGCTTCTGTTTGGTGATACCTGTCCAGGTTTTTTTCCACAACACTCGTGGCAGGTTATGACCACCATTGATGACCTTGGTTTCTCACTGATTCGGGCCGGAGAAAGGTGCTTGGAGGAATGGCGTCTCGTGAGATTCCTTGTACTGACTGAATCGCTTCAAACGCTCGTCAGTAGCCTTTGTTAAGGGGAGGACGGGATCAATCGCGTCGAAGGATTCCGCTGCCGGGCGGATTGCTTGGAGCATTGAATTCTCAACTCAAGCATGATCGGTTGGTAGCGGATAATGGTCTGGAGAGAAAACGCCAGGTGGAACAAAGCGAGAGTGTGCTCCGCATCGAGCTTAGGATCCAATCGAAACGTGGGTCTGGTTAACGCGATCTTTGGCGAGGGGTTCAAGCAAGGCTGGGCAGATCAGAGCCGGTCTCAAAGCGATGGGATTCCCGAACACTTGAAGTAATACCCCAGCGGCAGAGTCACATGGCTTTGATGTTGATGAGAACTAGCGAAGTGAGATTGCTTGCTGTAGAGGCCGAAGCACATTCTTGACGAGGTATTCATCCACAAGATCACGCCCCAATGAGGCCAATCGAACAAATTCTTCCGCATAGTTTTCGTCGGGATTCAGGCTGTCATAACGACGAACTGTGAGGTAGACACTGAGTTGCTCTTCGCCAAAGTCACCCGTGCGAACCTGATACGCGGTGGTGCGTGTCTCAAAGCTGACACGACATTGAGTTCGGCAATCTTCGTCGAGCGCAAATTGAATCGCTGGCTCGGCAGACAATAGCTTGCCATTTGGAATCTGGCTAAACCGTTCCAGCCCCGGGGTCACACCGATGGCTTCGGTAAGAAGATCATTGTGATTTCCCCGAAAAGCAAAATCAAAACCAAACATCACGCTTAATGACTCACAATCGAGCGGGCTGATTGAAAGTTCGTAGGGAACCAATTCCAGCACGGACCGGTGTTGCTCAATGGTTGTGTCATAGGAATCTGGGTTTACCACCCCGCTATTGACGCGTTTGCCCTCGAGCGAAACCCATCGATAGGCGCCTGCACCTTTTTCCTCTTCGAGAAAAAACTCAGATTTTTCGCGAGAGTAAAAGTTTTGCATCTTGGGGAATCGTCGCCGAATCTGCTCAAAATAATGGAGCACAGATTCTCGACTTTGCGGCAATTCCATCTCGGTCGCGAGGTTCATATTGACGTAGAAATCATCACTAAATGCGCCGTATTCACTCATGCAGGGCCGCTTCTTGGCGTTGGACAGGTTTCTATGAAGAGATTCGGAGTTTGAACTGCTAAGACACCGATTGATCGATAAGAGTACATCAAACTAACAATAATATATCCAATTTTGGCAGAATGCAGGGGAGGTTTGTCCCCAGAACTGAGCATTTAGTTTGCACCTCTTGTATCCATTGACAGATTGGGGATTTTAACCGTGTTGGAATGGTTGGGGATGCCTTCGTGTGAATCCCGCTTACGCTGTATTGAGTGGGTATGGTGCCACAACCACCGGCACAACTGCCACCATTTCGGCTGAATGTTTTGTGCATCAGGTACCCCGAAACACGTTAGACCTCGAGTTGGGATGGGGGAACCCCTTGGGTTGGCTGTTGGTGTGGGGATGTTTTGGGCCGGGGAAGGCGGTTCCTTGGTAGACCAGTTTGAGATCGGCCAATCATCAAACCGGTAAGCCAAGGAGGATTCAGTTTCCCACCTCAGGCTGTGTTGCTGACTGGTGCCGATAGCGAATCTGGTGAAAAGCGTCGTGGGTCGGCGCCTGAAGGAAATCAACACTGGTGATGATTCTGTTGTGAGAATGATTCTGTTGTGGAATCTGCACAGGGAAATCATCAGGAGATTGAACTGATGTGAAGTTGCAAATGAGTTTGAAGAAGCGACTTGAGGTAGCGTCCGCGGAGTTGTGCCGGTTCGGTTAACTGGATCGTTAAAGACTGAGACGGATTTTTGTTCAAAGCCTTATTTGACTGATTCGTCACATAACATGTGACCTTTTGCTTTTTGATGAGATCGGGATCCATCTGGTCAATGTGTCCGAGCAACTGGACGTTAACGGACTCAGTTAGCTTCGTATGAATGATCATCCATGGGTTGGAATCATTTAGACGAACGCAGAATGAATCTGACTCCTCAAAACGAAGGCTTTGCTTTCCGGTCATTTTCTCGAGCTGGCCATACAGTGATTCAATGAGATCAAAGTCCCAGCGGGGCATTTCTTGGTTTGCAAATCCCTTGCCGAGGAGGTGCCATTTTCGACCGAGTAATTTCCATGGTGCGAATTCGCTTTGCGAGGGCATTGCCGCGGACTGATTGTGATTGAATTCTGGGTTAGAGATTTCAGCTGCTGAAGGAAGGAGCTCGCTCTCTTCAGTTGGCAAGCTTTTTTGATCTTCTTTGCTGATCCTTGTTGCAACGGAGGATTTTTCTGTCCCTTCATCTTTGGCAATGCTGCTTGTTTTGGCAAAACCAATGGGTGGTGAAATTGGTTTGGTGCTCGTGGTTGCTTTGAGCGAATCAGCGAGAAAGGGTGCCGTCAAACTGATCACTTCCTTGGAGCGTTTTTTCTGTTTTGCGGTTTTGGCGAGTGCTTCGGGTGTCCCGCTAAAGACGATCCTTCCGCCATCGACTCCCGCTTCGGGGCCCATGTCGATGACCCAGTCGGCACATTTAATCACGTCCAGATTGTGTTCAATCAGAACCACCGTGTTACCAAGGTCGACAAGTCGTTGAAGCACATCCAGCAGCTTCTTGATGTCGTCAAAGTGAAGTCCGGTGGTGGGTTCATCAAGTAAATAGAGCGTATTTCCGGTGCCGGGTCGGCTTAGCTCAGCGGCCAATTTTACTCGTTGTGCCTCGCCACCCGAGAGCGTCGGGGCGGACTGTCCGAGCGTGACGTAATCAAGGCCAACGTCACAAAGTGTTTTCAGAATGGTTGAAATCTTTGAGTGCCTTGAGAAAAGCTCCAGTGCTTCCGAGCATGGCAATTCGAGCACTTCGGCAATGGTCTTGCCATGCAAGCGGACGGATAAGATTTCCTCGTTGTAACGTCGGCCCTCGCACTGCTCGCATGTGACCCATACGTCCGGCAGGAAGTGCATTTCAATTTTTAGCTGGCCTGACCCCTCGCAAGTATCACAGCGACCCCCGGCCACATTGAAACTGAAATGCCTTGCCGTCAATCTCCGTTCAGCGGCATCGGGTGTTTCGGCAAATGCTTGTCGTATATGGTCGAAGAGTCCAGTGTAGGTTGCGGGGTTACTGGAGGGGCTGTTGCCCAACGGGGACTGATCGACTTGGATCACTTTGTTGAGGTACCGCAGGCCTTCGATTGTGTCATGCCGTCCGATTTCGAGCCGGCTACGGTGTAGCCTTTTGGCAAGGACTGGATAGAGGATTTTCTCAATCAAGGAACTTTTGCCGCTTCCACTTGGGCCGGTGACCGCGGTGAAGACACCCAGTGGTAGTTCCAGATCGACCGATTTTAAATTGTTTTCCCTCGCACCCTTGATTGTCAGGAAATTTACCATGGGCAGTCCGGCTTTGCTGAAAACCGGTCGCCGCTGGGCGGGCAGGGGAATTGCCTCGGTTCCGTTGATATAGGCTCCGGTGACCGACTTTTCGATGGGAATGAGATCCTTCGGTTCACCCTTGGCAACAATTCGTCCACCCAGCCTGCCAGCGCGGGGCCCAAAGTCGCAGACATAGTTGCTGCTGCCAATTACATCTTGGTCATGCTCGACAACCAAAAGTGTATTCCCGAGATCTCGCAGGCGATGCATTGCCCCGATGAGTCTCGTGTTGTCACGCGGATGCAGGCCAATCGTTGGTTCGTCAAGAACATACAGAACTCCACAAAGACCGCTGCCAAGTTGCGCTGCGAGACGAATGCGTTGTGCTTCGCCACCAGATAAGGTTGCTGCGCCACGATGCAGGGTGAGGTAGCCCAGTCCGACATCGAGTAGAAAACGAATGCGTGATTGAATTTCTCGAACCAGTTCGCCAGCAACTTTCTTCTCACGGCGGTCCAGTTTCCAGGACTTGACGATTTGGTCAAGACGGTTCAGCGGGAAATGAACGTAGTCGCCGATGGAATGCCCTTTGAATTGAACCGCGGACGAATCGTCACGCAGTCGAGATCCTTCGCAGGAAGCACAATCAATTTCTGATACAAACTGCTCAAGGCGATTTCGAAGGCTAGGATTCAGTCGTGATGCCTCATCCAACGCCGGATAAAATCCTTTGAACTGAAATCGGAAAAGTGGAACGGATTTTTTGCTGGGCTTGCTACCGGCAAGATCCTCCGGGTAGACGTCCATCCATGTTGCACCAAATCCGCGATAGAGAATACGGCGTTGTGATACTGTCAATTCATCAAAAGGCTGATTCGTGGGTACCTCCGTGTATCTTGATAAAGCATTGAGCAACCCTTGGGAATAACTCAATTCAACATCGGGCCACAGCATTGCTGCGCCCTCGGCAAGTGTTAACGCGGGGTCGTTGACCAGTGCAGTAGGATTGGTGCCTGTCTGTGTGCCGAGTCCCTCGCAATGCGAGCACCATCCCACTGCGGTATTGAATGAGAAGTGGTGAGGCGTTAATTCATTGAAGCTTCGGCTGCAGTTGGTGCAGACGAGGTGCTGGCTATGGGTGATTTCTTTCCAGTCACTTTCATCGCGTTGTTCATCAGCGAAGGCGATTTGAATCTCGCCGACTCCGAGTGAAAGTGCCTGTTCGACGCTATCGCTGATCCGAGATCGTTCGGACTGCCTGATGACCAGACGGTCAACGACAACCTGTGTGGTTTGAACCTTGCGGGGGTCGAGCGCTGGCGCCTGATCGAGTGAATAGGTTTCACCGTCAATTCTGACGCGTGCATACCCCGCTGTCCGAAGTGATTGCCAAGTCAGCAGCGAGGCGTCGCCTTGTTGAACGTCGAGCGGTGCTAGCAGCAACGCTTTGGTCCCTTCCGGAAGTTGGAGAACTTTTTCCGTGATTTGATCTGGAGTTTGCGTTCCGATTTCGCATCGGCAGGTTGGGCAATGCATCGTGCCTAACCGCGAAAGCAGCACCCGCAAATAGTCATAGATTTCAGTTACCGTACCCACGGTACTGCGAGGTGAGTGACCTAGGTTTTTTTGCTCCAGAGCGACCGCGGGAGAAAGCCCCTCGATTCGTTCAACCTTTGGTTTCTGCACCTGACCGATAAATTGGCGGGCGTAAGACGACAGGGATTCAACGTAGCGTCTTTGCCCCTCGGCGTAGATGGTATCCATGGCCAGCGAACTCTTTCCACTGCCACTGGGACCGCAAAAGACAGTCATGGCATCACGTGGGATGTCGACGCTGACCGACTTCAAGTTATGTTCGCTCGCTGCTTCAACCACCACGTGAGTTTTGGCCTTCTCGTCACTTGAGTCGTTGACCATCGTGCTGGTTGGTTTTTTTAACCGGCTGTTGTTTTTGATGCCGAGAGCTTTGGCGAGTGCGACAGCGGTGTGACTTTGAGTGGACTTGGCAACCGTTTCGGGCCGACCCTTGGCGACGACACGCCCTCCGCCTTCCCCACCCTCGGGACCAAGGTCAATGATCCAATCCGCGGTTTTGATCACATCAAGATTATGCTCGACGATAACAATCGTGTTCCCTCGATCTGCCAGACCATGAATGACTTTGAGAAGCAGTTCAATGTCGGCAAAATGCAATCCCGTTGTTGGTTCATCAAGAACATAGAGCGTTTTTCCGGTTTCCCTCTTGCTCAGTTCCCTCGCTAGCTTGATGCGTTGAGCTTCACCACCGGAAAGCGTTGGGGATGGCTGGCCAAGTTTCAGATACTCAAGTCCAACGTCGATCAGCGTCTGCAATTTGTCGGCAATTTTTGGCACGTTTTGGAAGAGTCGCATCGCTTGGGAGATGTCCATCAAGAGAACATCCGATACGGAATGTCCTTTGAACTGAACATTGAGCGTTTCGCGGTTGTATCGTTTGCCTTGGCACACCGGACATGTCACCCAGATGTCGGCAAGAAAATCCATTTCCAGCTTGTTGGCACCATTTCCATCGCACGCTGAGCATCGACCACCATCAACGTTAAAGCTGAATCGGCTGGCGGTGTAGCCTCGAGTTTTCGCGTCGGGAAGTCTTGCGAAGAGATTGCGGATTTCGTCAAACACTTTGACATAAGTTGCGGGATTACTTCTCGGAGTGCGTCCGATGGGGGACTGGTCGATGGCGATTGTCTTGTCGAGAAATTCCAAGCCCTCAATGGTGTCGTGATCACCCACTTCGCAAGCGGCGTTGTTGAGACCATTTCGGAGGGCGGGTTCAACGATGCCTCCAATTAGCGAGCTTTTTCCACTTCCGGATACTCCCGTGATGCAGGTGACAGTGCCGAGCGGGATGGTGGCATCAATTTCTTTGAGGTTGTTATGGCGAGCGCCCTTGATTTTAAGCTTTTTAGTCGCCTTGATATTCCGAGGCGAAGGGTTGGCTTCGATACGACGCTGACCCGATAAGAACTGTCCCGTGACACTTTTCCCGGATTTCTTTATCGCGTCGAGTGTTCCGCTGGCCACCACGCGTCCGCCTTGAATTCCCGGTCCGGGACCAAAGTCAATGATGCGATCTGCCGCGAGCATGGTGTCTTCGTCATGTTCAACCACAATCAGCGTGTTGCCCGAGTCACGAAGTTTCACCAGGGTGTCAATTAAACGGTCATTATCGCGAGAGTGAAGGCCGATTGACGGTTCGTCGAGAATGTAGAGGACTCCGGACAGACCACTACCAATTTGCCCCGCGAGTCGAATTCGTTGCGATTCGCCGCCTGATAGCGAGGGCGCTATTCGACCAAGCGTTAGGTACTCAAGACCCACACCCATCAGGAACCCAAGACGTTGCCGGATCTCCTTCAAGGCCTCCGATGCGATAAGTGTTTCTGTCTCTCCTAATTTTAATGAATCGAAAAATGATTCCAGTTTGTCGATGGAAAGGGTACATAATTCAGGAAGCGTTAACCGTGACTTTTCGGAGGCTGATTCGCCTTTTATCGTCGAGGCTGATTTCTTTTGAGACTGTAGGAAGGTCGTTGAGGTAGTTTCCAGCGTGACCGATGACGCCTGTCGGTTGAGGCGATCCCCGTGGCAGTCCGGGCACCCCATGGTTTCCATGTACTTTTCTAGCTGCTTCAGTTGCATCTTGTTTTTTGTGGTTCGGTAACGTTCCAGCAGTTCAGGGATAAAGCCTTCGAACGTTCCACTGTATCGCTTCGCTTTGCTTCCACCACGCCAATTAAAGTTGAGCGTCTCTTGATAACCCCATAGCCAGGTAGAGCGAGCTTCCTCCGATAGGTCACACCATTTAGCCTCGAGCATTGTTCCTTTATCGAGGTCTAGGATCTTGTCCAATGCTTCAGCGGCGTTGCGGTAAATATGTCGGCGGTATCGGCCGATATCGCCCCACTTTCCAAGCAACTCAATTGCGCCTTTGCGAACGGATAGCTGATCATTTGGTACCAGTTGTTCTGGAATGAACGTGTAGAGTCTTCCCAGACCGTCGCAGGCGGTGCACATTCCCTGAGGGCTGTTGAAGCTGAACAGTTGAGGGCTCGGAGGTCGGTAGCTTTGCCCGCAGTTACCGCACGCATATCGAGACGAAAATAGATGATCATGCTTGACGGGGCTGGCTTGGTTGTCATTGGGTTCAGATTCCGAGACAAAGAAAGTTGTCTCCCCAAGCTTGAGGGCGACGGTGACCGCTTCAATCACCCGACCTCGATCTCGATCATCAGGCGGAATGCGGTCAACCACGACTTCCACATCGTGTCTTTTCTGTCGGTCAAGTGAGGGTGGATCAGCTAAGCGTATGGTCTCCCCATCCACTCTCGCACGAACAAATCCCTGTTTCCTAAGATCCTCGAAAAGATCCCGAAACTCTCCCTTTTGCCTTCTGATCAGTGGAGCCAGCACCCAAAGAGTCGACTCACGGGACAGGCTCATCAGCCGAGCGGTGATGGCATCTCGCGATTGGGACTCGATCGGTACGTCACAATTTGGGCAGTGCCCGGTGCCAACACGAGCAAAAACGACCCTGAGAAAGTCGTAGATTTCCGTGATCGTTCCAACGGTGCTTCGGGGATTGGTGCCAGATGATTTTTGGCTAATCGAAATGGTCGGACTGAGACCGCTTACCAGGTCCACATCCGGTTTGGGCATTTGCCCCATGAATTGCCGAGCATAATTACTCAAGCTCTCGACGTAACGCCGCTGGCCTTCTGCGAATAAGGTGTCAAACGCAAGGGACGACTTTCCACTGCCAGAAACACCCGAGAAACAAATCAGTTCACCTCGGGGCAGGGTAAGGCTAATATCACGCAGGTTATGTTCCCGCGCGCCTTTGACTTGTATCTCCGTTGTCGTCATTCCATTACCGACCGAATCCGAGTTCGAAACCTCTGCTAACACGCTAGAGGTACGGAAACGGCTAAGGAAGGGGGGGAGGCCCCTCAGGGGTGTCACCTTTCCAGTGAAACGCGAAGTAAGCTGCAAATCCAGCTCTCCACAAAGCGAAAAGCCGAGTGATGATGGTGAAAAAAATACCGTTCTATCACGAATGAGCAATTTTCTTGGGCTCGCGGTGCTGAGATCTCTTCAAGGATCTTCGGTTGCCAAGACTCCGACGGTTCTAGCAGCAGTACCAATTTGCCCGATCGTGTGATGAAAAATTGTAGCCTGATCGGCTTTGCCCGATTCATGAGGGCGTTGACTAGACAGGCACGTTAGTCAGACTCCAGATGAATACATTCGCCTTGGAAAAGCTTAGAATCGACGGTATCAGAGAAGAAAATCGGCGTTCCTGAGGGGCTTGCAAGCCCAGGGCCTCGTCAGCGGTTAAATGCAACGAGGACAGTCAAGTTGCGTCGTATGCTTAGCGAATGGAGAATCCAATATCCGCCAGCCTGATGGGTCGAGCCTCGAGGTTACCACCGTGCTCAAGGAGATAGCATTTTTATCGCGGCACTTTCCAGAAATCATTGCACCTTCTGGCGTCTGAGGAAAGTACTCGAGGGATCACAGTCATCCAAGAAGACGCGTTGAGAAACGCCGTCACGGTCGAACCGGCTTCTTTCTAGCTTGAACTGGAGGCCTAAGTCCCGAGCCTAGATCAGGTTGGCCTATTTTAGGCTGCCGATTTCAGGTTTGCCTATTTCAGGCTGCCGATTTCAGGGGGGCCGATTTCAGGGGGGATGAATCCTGATTTTTTTCTTGCCACAAAACTTCCTGCGCCAGGGCGCGGTAATCAGCCGCCCCGTTACTCTCTGGAGAGTATTGGAAAATTGACTGCCCAAAACTGGGCGCCTCGGCGAGGCGGATGTTTCGCCGAATTCGTGTTTCAAAGAATTTCGCCTCGCAAAAGAAATCCCGTGAACCTTTGCTTGCATGAAAGAATTCGTCGATATCGGTGCTGACTTCGGCAGCAAGGCGAGTATTCGAATCATACATGCATAACATGACTCCGGTTAGCCGCAATCGACTGTTGAGCCGTCGCGAAACCACCTCGACTGTTCGCAGCAACTTGCTTAGACCGTGTAAAGCAAGGAAGTGGGGTTGTAGAGGAAGGAAGACCTCTTTGACGGCAACCAAGGCATTGAGGGTCAAAATACCTAAGCTAGGCGGACAATCCAAAATCAGATAGTCGAAGTCCGCCTCGTCCTCGGCAAGCCGATCGCGAAGAATCATTTCGCGTCCAACCTCACCAGCTAATTCCAGTTCTGCTGCAGCAAGATCGAGATTTGACGGAATGACCGAGATATGTTCGTTTACCTGTTGTCTTGCCTGAGAGAGTGAGGCATCTCCACAAAGAACTTCGTACATGCTTGGGGAATCGCCATGAGCGGTGATTCCCATATGAAGGGATGCGTGTGCTTGTGGATCAAGGTCCATCAGGCACACTCGACGGCCTGACTCAGCCAATGCGGCGGCAAGGTTGACAGCGCTGGTGGTTTTACCCACTCCACCTTTCTGATTGATCACGGCGATGGAACGCATCAGCTTTCCCCATGTAGGAATTATTTTCTATCTTGGATAACAAACTGAGTTCGCGCGGGTCAACAGTGGTGTTCGTAACGAATCGAATGACCGAGGTTAGGTCTCTCGGTTCTAGGTAACTTTTCTGCAACAAGACGTCGGGTGCGCCCGATCGGGCCAGTCCGACAGACCTAGCATTTACCCCGACTGCCTCGAGGCCCTGAGGTCGTCGGGTCTTGGACTTGTGATTCCGTTGAGCCCGTGATTCCGAGGCGATCAATGGTGCAGGCTGGTTTGCTGCCTAGGCAGCAGATCGCCGCTTGATCTGCTGATAGGCAAGCAGGATGTCGTAGAGATCAGCGTCCATGTTCACCAAATCGTCGGAAAAATCGTCCAACCAAGCTCGTTGATGCTGGGCTGCGTCCAGTAGCAAGGGAACCACTTTTCCAAGTGGCACAGCTACTTTTTTTGGATCGGATGCACCCGAGATGCGATCGAGTTCGTTTTCACGCCACTGTTGTTCAAGTTCAGAGGTGTGACTGTCAGGATTGTGAATTCGAAGAATCGGTTTTGACATGAAAAGGCTCAGTATTGTCGATTTTCGTTGCAATGGAATTTGAAGGTTCAGCGAAATTGAAACGCTGCTTCACCAAAAAATTTGTTTGTGTGGAAGGAGACAGACTCCTACCTCAGTGTCGACCGTTTGGGTTATGTGGATTAAATCGATTTGAGGGATAACGCAACTTAAGATGCTATCAATGTGGTGACGCGTCTCAGTGGTGTGTTGTCGATCTGATGTCAATGGTGTTTGTCGCTTGGCAAAAACAAGCCGTTTCAGGTTTGGCACGCCCTGTGCGTTAAACACCACAACACTCTGATGAAACCCTTTTAACAGGCTCAACGTTCGAGGTCACGATCATGTGGAAGTTTCTTTCTGTAGTTTTTACTGGAATTATTCTGTGCAGCAGCACTCCTCGCTCAGCCACGGCTTCCCACACTGACTTTCTTCGGGACGCAGCCTGTCAGTACCGAGAGGCGGCTGTGCGATTTGGTAACGCCGTTATTCGTGAAAGAGGATATGGCGTTTACGAACGACGAATAGGTTACGACCTTTTACGAACCTCGAGTCGAATGCAGGTCTACTCTCGGCATCCCAATTTCCGGGATCGGCTCAGGGACTGCTGGTGGGATTTGGGGGACGTGCACGAACGCATCGAGTTGGTGCTGTTTGCCCATCCTGGATGCCCAGAGGCAGCTCGGTTGATGCAGTGTTACAGGGAGTTGAATTGCGCGTTTGCCGAACTGGAGCAAGCATTGGCTTCCATTGGTTGCTACCATCGCCATTACGATTCAACCCGTCAGATTTGGTACGGGAGTGGGCCGAATCGGTACACCAGTGGTGTGAGGGCCCCGACATTTTTAGAGATCCTGTTAGGTGCCGTGGTCACTAATCTTGATTCTGGGCGCGATGATCACGATTGGAACAGGCATCACGCAGTCGGAACTGCAAGGCGACATTCCGAAACTTCGCATCATTTCGAAGCCAATCGGAACTCAGTGGTCAGGCGTACCAGTCCGGTGATTGTCGATCGTCAACGCGATGATCACGCGTTACCGCAAAACCAACGAGGGGTCTCCACCAAGGGCCATCATTCTCTACCCGAGAAAAAGGGAGTTAAGCATGATGTTGTTGTTGACCGAAGCAAGCAGTCTGATAGCCATCGGCATCAAGATGAGCAGAAGGAAATTCGTTCGATCGTTGAGGCAAACCAGAACGCGATTTCTGGTTTCAAACAGCGGGATTCGCGTTCTCCAGCGATTGCAAAGCCTGATGTGAAAGCAACAGCGAATCGATCCGCAGCAAGTCCATCCACTGGAAGCCGATCTGCCGTGAACCGATCAATACCACCTCGTGCACCTTCCTCGCCGACACGATCAGCCGGAAAGGTTGAGGGGGATCGACAATCGTCTTCACCTCTCAGTAGTTCCTTTCGGTCTTCTCGCGGTTCGCAGCAACCCAAGGTATCGAAAGGTTTAGGGACTCTTTCCAAAGGTCGACCCTCGATCCGGTCACAAGTGGTGCCTGCAAAGCCGAGCCCGTCTCGACCACTCGCGTCGAGCGGGGCTTCCTCAAAATCGAAGGGAAGTGGCGTCACCGAGAAACGTGCCGTCGAGCGTTCGATCGGAGGCGGCAGTATGGGGCGTTTGTCACGAATGATGGACCAGGTATCGAAGCCCGGTGGAAAAGAAAAGGATTAGCCTTTCCATCTCCTTCGTGGAGTGGGCCAATGTGAAGCGACCGATAAGGTCGCTTTTTTTATTGCGTGGTGCACCGTTCATCACGTTGACAAGGGCAAGCCAATAGGCCTTGGGTCAAGCCTGCCCAGATTGAGCAATTCATTTGGCTGGATACCAAGTGGAGCGTCTTAGTGGCCGGCAGGGCAGCGAGTGAAGGATCCATTTTGCGAGCATCCAAACGACGCGACTTGAGACACCGATAGGTTTCCCCGGCTCGACCCGAAAGATGGGGAATCAAGAATCCTCCGCTGTTCTGGCGAAGTGAGGAACGGTCATTTTTTCGGCGTTTCGCGAAAAACCAACGTTACGGATCAATGATGAAGTGTTCATTCATTGAACGGCTTGGATCAGAATCGCATCGTCGTTCTTGATCCAGCCAGATTGGTCTTGAGAAGTTGTGACCCTTAGCCAATCACCTCGGGTTTGATTGAGAGTCAATCGCGAACCTTCAACTAGGTTGATGTCCGACCGTTCGGGGAACTGCTCGCCATCCCCTTCTCTGAGTTGGATATTTGGCTTAACAAGAATGACTGCGTTATCGCCTTGGTAATGAGAGATGTGTGCAGCGTATAGTGTGCCACTCGTAACGGCCAATAAAGCCATCAGGCCAATCGTTGTTTTAAAAGCCGGTACGACGACAAAAAGACGAGCGAGTATCAGGCCCCACGTGACGAGCCAGGTGATTGCAAATAATGACCTGAGAGTATGGGGTGGTGTCCACCGGGTGACTTGATGAAGCGGAAGTGCTTGCAGGTTGGTGAGCTCGCCGGGGGTTGCTGCGTTTTGCGATTCAGTGAACCGTAGTTGTTGTAGGTAGAGGTTTTCGTTGGGGTTGATGGCGAGTGCTTGACGGTAAGCGGCAATGGCAGGTCCGAGTCGTTTGGATCGCCGCCTGGCTTGTGCAAGGTTGAAATAGAGTTTGTCGCTTCCTAGACCTGAGCTAATGAGGCTTGCGAATGAATTCGCAGCTGCTTGGAATTCTCTGGTTGCCTCCTCGGAATCCCCGAGCGAGAGGCCGCGGTCGTATGCGGAGAGTGCCTCGGCCAAGATCGCTTTTTGTTGGGATTCAGAGAGTGGCTGTTCAGATGCGGCCTGTGTCGACTGGCATGATAATGCTGCACTCAAGGAGACTGCCAAGAATAATGGGCTGAGTTTTTTCCTCTCGAGAAGTCGTGAGTGTTTCGAATGTTTGGGCTTGGGTTGTCGCTCAATTTCATTCACCACCGCAGTCGATTCTTTTTTAAGTTGGTCAATCGATAAAACGGAGCCCCCGCTATCAGATTGAAATAATCTTTCCGCCTGAATCGCAATTGGATGGTGTCCGAAAGCTCGAAGGCTTCCGAGTGCGTAGGATCTTGGGTTCGTTTCAACGGTGAGTGCAAACTTCTGAACGAGGTAGGTCTCGAACGCCTGGATGATTTCTGACGCTGTATTCGAGTTGGCAATTGCCATGGTGAATCGTCTTCGCGGTGAAAGCAGGTGTTGGACCAACCCGCGGTGACGGAAGCTAGCGGTTACCAAGACCACGAAAGGTGGGAACGCAATCAAGATCAAAATGGGTGAGGGCCATGCCCGGGGAACTCTTGCTGTGTTGAGTTCTTGTGAATCACGAAAAAGGTAATCCTTGCCGGACGGACCCTTTGTATCTGCCGAAGTAGCGTCGCTGGATGGTTCGGGAGTGTAAGTTTGGCTGCCCGCTGTTGCTGCGTTCAATGCCAGGACTTCCGCCCGCTTGACGGTGATTGGAATCGGATCTGTGTTTATGCTGATGTATTTCTGTTGATCGGGATCAAAATAGCTGTATTGAATGCCAGGTATTTCTGCAACACCTTCTCGCAACGGACGAATGCTGGTGGTGAACGTTTTGGAGCTTGAGTTAACAATGCCCGCAAGTGACTCGTCGGTGACTTTAAAGTCCTCTGTCAGATTGACCTGCTGATGGATTGGCGGTGCGCGAAGCACATCCATCAGTCCATCACCTCTGATTTGCAATTCAAGTGTGATGGGGTCTCCAACTGCAACTTCTGTTGGTGAGGCAGTGGCTTTGATGGAGTACTGACCCACTGCTCCAACATAGGAGTTTGGTTTTCCCTGTTCTGGGACCGCTAGGACTTCAATGGGTACCGTGGACGTTTCTGCGATGAGCGGTCGTGATTTTGTGACAGAGACTCGGCCACCAAAGGAGCCGGCTGAGGAGTTCCCAAAAGGAGTGCCGGAGAAGAAGTCGCCACCAGAGAAAATATCCAACGGGCTTCTGGATCGACCAAGCGATACTGGGTAGTTCACAATCACCCGAGTGTCTTGGCCATCGATTGCGGTAGGGCGATCGGGGTAAATGGTGGTCTTGATTTCGTAAAGAATATATTCACGCGGACTCTTCTCTGAATCCTCCCGTAAGACGCGTTTGCCACCGGGCCTTTTTCTTTGTTCGGCGAGTTCTTCCATTCGGTCCTGGAAAATTCCCCACGAGGTGCGTTCGGAGAGGCAATACCACATTTCTTCTTCATTCAGTGCGATTCGATAGTCGCTGTTCTGGTAGGGGCGAATCCACAGGCGAAGGGTTAGGTCAAGGGATTCACCCACAAAGATTTTCTTCTTGCTACCGCTGATTTCCACAAAGAGAAGGTCACCCGTCTCGCTTTTCGTTGCTACCACGCGAACGGCTTTGGTCATGTTCGCCACACCATCAGCAATCACCTTGATCGGAGGAATGGTAAAAACGCCTTCTGAGGATGGGGTGACCAGGTAAGGATAGGTGATCGTCGTGCGCTGACTTCTGCGACCATTGATCCAACTGCTCTGCGAGCTGCGAGAGGGTGGGCCAGCTTGCTTGATTTCCAAGCCGGGGACTTTCGGAAACTGAGGGATTTCGTGCTCCGCTGCGTTGTTGATTGAAATGCGAAGCACGATCGGAAGACCTACGTACGTTTCTCTGGTGGATACGTCTGCCTGAATGTCAGCACCTTGGACACACCTGGTCGCAGCGTGTGTGAGAAACACGGCGCAAAGCAGCGAGAAGACGCCAAAGGTTGACTCTCTGTTGAGGTTGCTGATGGTCTTCATTCCCAACGCCCTTATTTGGACTACCAGTCTTTCTGCACCGGGACGACTTGAGCACGGTTCTTTTGCTGCAGTCGCAGACGCCGCACCATTTGTCGATCGCGTATTGATTGAAGTAATTTTCTCGCTTCATCCGCTGACATCACACCGGGCTGCATTTCTGCGTTGTTTTCGTTTGATTCGGTTTCCGAAGTGGGTGCGTTGTCACTACTTAGTTCACCCAGATCAGGACTCTCCGGCATCGCGTCGTCATCCGCTTTTCCTTGACCTGCGTCTTCCGCAGTTGGTTGGTTTCCAGCCTGCGATTTTTCTGGCGTCTGGTCAGAATTCTCATCAGCTGGATCCGTTGCGTCCTGATCTTCGGTACCGTCTGTTTGTGCGGGCGACGGAGAATCTTCACCCTGTTGGTTGTTTGTCTGGGAACCGTCCGAATTCGATGATTCAGGACTCTGTTGCGACGTATCTTCCGGTTGCTTCGACTGAGACTCGGAGTTGTTTTCCGACGCAGCCTCAGAGGGGTCAGCGTCTTCTGTGTCAGCGTTTTCTGAGCTGCCGGGATCCTCGCTTGAATCGGCGGGGTCGCGACTTTCACCACTCGGCTGCTGTTCTTGTGAGTCACTCGGGTTCGAGTCGGCTTCGGAATTCTCTTGGTCCGTTTCTGAATCAGAATTCGTTTCCTCGGATTGATCTTGCTCGGATTCCTGATCCTGACTTGGTTGTTCCTGATCCTGTTCCTGTTCCTTCAGTTGCTGAAGCAGCTTTGCGGCGAGTTCAAGGTTGTACCGTGCATCCTGGTCACTTGGTCGAAGCTGCAATGCCGAGCGATAGTTGGTGATTGCGAATTGCAGCGATTGCAGTGGGTTGGTTGTCGCAGCATCTCCACTGGAAGCAGGCTGTTCTACTATTTCTAACGCCTCAGAATAGCAGGCGTTTGCGAGGTTGAACCGTGCGTCAGCGGCAAGTTCGCGATTCACCGAGCCTGACGCTTTCAGGAATGCGGCTTTTGCCGAATCGAAATCACCCTCCCGGTAAAGAGCAATGCCGAGGTTGTATTGATCTTTTGGCGAAAGTACTTCCTGGCTGACCGATTGGTATCGGGTGATAGCCTGATCGTATTCTTTCGCAGCAAGATTTTGCTCCGCAACCGACCGTTGCGATGTCCATGTTGATTGGTTTGGTTTGGTTTGGTTGTCTTGTTGCTGGGCGACCAAGGGATTCGGTCCAGCGAGGATGGAGATGAACAGGAGTAAGATCGGAAGACGCCCCGTTTTGGGTTGGATTTGGCCTGCAAAGCGTGTCATCGGCCACGGCATTAAGATCGTTGAAAAGATCTTGCCAGGCCGCGGTGTCAGTGTGGTGAACCCGACTAACACTGACGAGCCTTGTTGGAAGAGGGAGTTGACGCGAGCAGGTTGATCCTGCCCGGTGTGATCGATGTTAGCTTTCGTTGGTCGTTTGATCATGTCCCGCGTCGATTCCCGTACCAGCGAATTTGCATTCGATCGCAGTAATTAAACCCATGTGATTCGCACCAGGGTTTTAACCAGTAGGTTGCCCGATTCATGGCTTCGATAGAACTGCCTTGAGGCATCACCCAGACTTTCTTTTGATTGGCTTTGATTTGATCAAGAAGCTCGATCAGCTCACTGAAGTCGAGGCTCGAATCAACCACAAATTTTAATTGGTAATCCGCTGATTGGTCAATCAAGGTTTGGATCGTGGCCAGGGGGAGTCTGTTCGCTTGATGGCGTCGGTGCCAAGTTGGATGCCGTTGTTGGTCGGGGGCGCTGGATGAAAATTTTGGACTGATCGACATTAAGTCACAGGTGACCTCTCGGTTGATCGTTCCCGCGGTTTCGATGGTGATGTGAAATCCCGCCTGTCGAAGTAATTTGGTCAGTGCGGTGATTTCTCGTGAGAGCATGGGTTCACCGCCGGTCAGGACGACATGCTGGGCGCCCGATGCCTGCGCCTGGAGGACCAAATCCGTGAGACTGGATGGTTTTCCTTTTGGGGTCCATGACGCATAGGGAGTATCGCAAAACCAGCATCGTAGATTGCAGCCGGTGGTGCGAATGAAAAAGCTGTTGGTGCCGGTGAGTAAGCCCTCACCTTGACGGCTGCTAAAGGTTTCCGAAACGCGCAACGTACCCCTAGCCGTTCCTGACGGCCCGTGCGAGAATTCGGTTTTCGTTATTGGAGTTATCAAATTGAACGATTCTGATTCATTCCGGGAGACTCTCGAGGTCTTTGAGAACCCTAGTCCCTCGCGAAACTTTACAATTACTCATCATTGCCCTGAATTTACCTCAGTTTGTCCGAAAACCGGACAGCCTGACTACGGGAAAATTATCTTCACCTACGTTCCGGACGAAATATGTGTCGAACTGAAGAGTTTGAAGATGTATCTCCAGCGTTTTCGAAATGAAGGGATCTTTTATGAGGCGGTCACCAACCGAATCATGGATGATTTTATCGCGGTCGTGAAGCCTCGCGAGGTCACCGTCGAGAGTCAATGGACTCCACGGGGGGGCCTGCACAGCAATATCGTCGTGAAATATCCAGAAAAAGGCTAGTGGAGCCCCTGGGATGATCAGTTTTTCTCGGCGATCGTGACTTTTAAATTTTCAAGGGGCTTGAGGATTCGGTGGCCTTGGCGGATTTGGTTCAGTCTCGTCAGCCAAGTCGATCGGTACTTTCAGGTTTCGGATGATGCCGCCATTTGAGTTCGGATCGTCTCAAGGCTAGTCACGAGTCGAAAAGACACCAAGCAATGCTGAGTCGCTAAAAACGGGTTTGCTCGTGCTCGGCGTCTTCTCAATGACTCCGTTGGTCATTTCACGCCTGCTTGTCGCTTTTGTCCAAGGGTGGCGGGGTCGAAAAGTGCCAACGGTTGTGAACCAATGGCAGTTTTTCCCTACCGACTAATGTTGCTCATTCTCTACGTTCTGCCCCGGTCTCTGCCTCTCGGTCTCTAGTCATCTGGGCGTCTAGTTATCTGGGTATCACAACGTGAACCGCAACAGAGACGGTTAGAAATCCTCTCAATCGCATTCAGTCAATCCAGTGAATGCATTTTTGTTTGGCCGCTCGATGAGACGAGTTGGGAACGTTATGATGTTTGACCGGCGATTCGTTGCAATGCGAAGGTGCGGCCTTCGAGTAGTATCCGTCTTTGTCGAAGGTATTGTTGTGAGTGGGCATTGTCGAGTGAGACAGTTAAGACGGAGCGATTGCCTGTCAGTCGTTCTGTAGCTGACCTGTAGCCGACTGGGGAATCCGTTGTTCCAGTAATCCGTTGTTCCGCTGGTGTTTTCGAGCGAACCCCCAGGCTCGTTCACGACTGATTTGTTTGAATGCGTTTCAAATTTTCTTCCTTTAACACTTGAATTTACGATGACGACACCTGTGATTTTGAGTGGCTTCGCTGATGAGGCTGCCAACGAAAAGCAAGCGGTGCAGCAGTATTCGGCATTTGCTGCCTTGGGCCTCAGGTACTATTCCATTCGATTTGTGGATGCCGGAGACGGAATCAAAAATGTGATGCAACTGAGTGATGCCGAGGTCGAACGTCTCGTTAGCATGCAGGCAGACTATGGATTAAAAGTCAGCAGTATCGGATCTCCTATCGGCAAGGTGAAATTGCAGGATGTGGATGATGGGACCTCGAATCGCTATGTGCCGTTTGATCAATACTTGCGGGAAGACGTGGCGACCGCATGTGATCGTGCTGAAGCCTTTGGAGCAAAGTTGATAAGGGGCTTTGCGTTCTACCATCCCAAGGGAACCAAACCCGAGGATCATCTTGATCAGGTGTGTGATCAGTTGGGCCAAATTGCTGAGCACTGCGATCAACGTGGTCTGACATTTGGATTGGAGGTTGAGGCGAATCTTGTGGGGCAAACTGGTGATTTGCTTGCCACCATTGCTCAGAAAGTGAATCATCCGGCGATGTTGACCATTTTCGATGCTGCCAACATCGTCACGCAGGGTTTCACCGCTGATGAAACCTACGCTCAGTATCTGTCGATGAAGCCAAGCTTGGGTTGGCTTCACATCAAGGATTATCACGACCCATCGCCACGTGGACGTATTGAGCACGTTGATGAGGCTAGTTTGAGTAATTTTGTGCCGGCTGACATTGGTGACAGTGGTCATGAAGCAATCCTGAGGGAATTTCGAAGCTACTTGCCTGAGTTACACCAACGGATGACCGGTCGTGGTGCTGATGGGGTTTTTCTGGACCTCGAGCCGCACGTAAAAGGTGGCGGGCAATTCGGCGGATTCAGCGGTCCAGATGGTTTTGGCGTTGCGTTGCGAGGGTTGTGTCGAGTTCTCGATTATGTTGGGATCCCCTACGACCTGCGAGGGTTCGAGGACATCAAAGCAATCTGAGTTCGCTGACCAACTGATTGACTGTTCAGCGGGATCTTCAGGATCTGCAGTCATGCCAAATTTGAATGCCGAGGTCGAATGAGTCTCATTGTTTTGATTCGTTTCGACTGTTCCGTCTTTTGATTTTTCATTGATTTTGTCTCACTGTGACGCCAATTTCAGTGACTCGGATTTCAGTGACTCGGATTTATGGTGTTGTTCTGCCTAACGACTTGCGTCGATTCTCTGTCGTCGCGGCTGCAAATTTGTTTTCACACCACTCGATGAGGTCGTTGCGATGGCATTGAATCACGAGGATCGAATTACAAAGCTTGAAATCCAACTTGCTCACACACAGCGACTTGTTGAGCAGTTGAATGAGGTGATTACCGAGCAGGGGAAGAACCTTGATCGAATCAATCGAGTGATTGTCCGGTTTGAGCAAAAGTTGGATGACTTCAAGTACAAAGTTGAAGACAAGCGAGACCTTTTGGACGAGAAACCGCCTCATTACTAAGCGTGTCGAATCACTTGTTCCCACGGCGGAAATTCGTTCGTTACCACGATCTGCTTGGCAGTGATTTCAGGTCACAGCACCCAGGTTCAGATCCATATCACCAGCGACTTGCCCAGTGGTTCGGGAAGCAGCATTCTTGTCGATGCGTCGCTCAAAACAGCTTCACGTTCTGGCTGTTCCCGCACATGGGATGAAGCTTTGTCGTTCAATGGATTGAACTGCCAAACTCGGGGATGTCTTTTTCTGGGCCGGCGGTTCGAGTCCGCGGGGGAATCGTTGATTGCGTGATTCGAAGGTATCGCAGCTACCTTTTCGATAGATGCCTGCAAAACGACCACGCGAACGAGGAAGTCGCGGTTTGGCGAGTGGCGGAATTGCTTGGTGTTTTTTTGGGAAGGTGGGGCTGGGTGAATCAGTAGCCAATTCCAACGCGGAAAACAAAGGCGTCATCCGGGTTGAAATTATCGGCCTGCTGAGTTCGATAAAGAACCTCGCGATTGAAAACGTATCCGATCTCCGCAAATCCAGATCGACGCCCCTGTGCTAATGATTGGGAGGGCCCCCATTCCAAACCAAGAATGGCTCGAAGATCATTTATGTCGACTGAGTCTTCTGCGCCATTGGTTCTGGTGATTGTCCAGTTTCCACCGCCGTAGTCACCGGTGATGTACCACCATAGATCGTAGGTACCAAGGGTTCGGTAATACCTTGCGAATTTAGGTTTGGGGAAGTAGAGGTCCAAGCGAGTGTAAGGATCTGGGCGATAAATTAAGCCAGCAGCCGGAATCAGTTTGATTTCATTTCGGTTCACGTAATAGATTCCGCCCTTGAAGGTTGTTGTTGGCGTCAATCTAAAATTCATTAGTGCACGAGCACGAATTCGAAAACTGCGATCGGTGTAGGTGTCGAAATCTGAGAACACTCCAAGACGCAGCCCAAAATCGGTGCTAAAGATTTTGTTTGGATCAGAGTCCCAACCCAGATCCACAAAAGCGTCGTAGGCCTTTGACGGGAGATCCGCTCCAGTTGTCCCGACCGGCCCGTCCCAAAGGTGAAGGGAGAACGAAGGGACGACATAAAGTGGTTGGTTGAAATTTAAAAAGTTGGGCAAGGCAAATGCGAGTGATGTGTCGAAATCGTTGATGCCGAGATGTTCTGGTTTGCTGCCGGGGCTTACATAGGTGTACCGAAATCTTGGACCCTGCAGTAATCGTGAACTGTCATAGGAGGTTGAGGGGTTTCGAAGTAAACCGCCGGAGTAGGCCGAACCAAAGCCTTCCGGAAAAAGTGTGTTTGGACTGTTTTGTGGATAGATCGAATTTGGATAAGCACTGCCATTTGGGCCGTAAGATGCATTGGGAGCGGGGCCTCCGTTCATCGAAGCGGGTCCGTTCGCTCCGTAAACGGATGGGTTATTCAGTGTATTGGGCGTCCCGTAGGCGGTAGTCGAAGACGCAGGAAGTGAGAAAAGGCCAAAGAGTCCACGGCGATTCGCTGGGGCGGGGTTGTAATTCGGGTACCCGCCAATCGTATTGCCGGTTTGCCCTGACACGGTCGGTGTGCCGATACTGCTAAGACCCGGGGTGCTTGGGGTGATCGCCGATCCACCTTGAACGGAGGCGTTACCATTGTTGGAGAAGTTGGGTGCGGCCAAGCCTGCGCCAGGTAAAGTTTGTGGTGTGCTTGGAAAAGCTGCTGACCCACCGGCGGCACTGGGAGTCGCAGGTGCGGGAACCATTCCCTGCGAGTTGATCGCATACGGGTCAAAAGCGGTCGAGTTATTCCCGCCGCTCCAGGTATTCCCGCCGCTCCAGGTATTCGCTGATGGGTTAACCGGAGTCAGATTGGTTTGCGGTGAAGCAGGTTGATTCGCCGCCGGGAATCCGGAATTGGCACCAGCGGGTGCCGGCTGTGGGTTGAAAGAGATTTGGGCAAACAAGTCCTGTGCCGACAAGGAAAGACACAATGCCAGCAAAATTGCTGTCAGAGCATGTTGCCAAAAGATGTTTCGGAAAGAGTGCAATGCTTGCATGGCTGTCGACGCTGTTCCGCGGAAAAATTGCGAGCCTTTTTCTGTTCTAAGCTTCGCCTGTTTCCTTGGTTACTTCGTGAAACCGCCTCTGGTCAAGATGAATCGGGCGTTTTCTCTATAACCAAAGGGAGGCATTTTCGCTGTTAATGCTGCTCTCGGTAGATGGTCTGCCCTTCGGGTTTTGCTTGGTGTGGGCTGTTTGGATCTGCATTGGGTAATGAGTGGATCGTTGTTAATTCCCGCAAAATCCCATGAATCACTCAAGTTTTTTCTTCTGGTTTCCGGAGGCTTTGATGACGTGGTTGATGGTGACGGTTTCTGGTTTAGTTGTCATGCTCTTTGATGTTGGCTACGGCGAGGCATTTTTTGATGGGAAAGGCATTTTGCCGATACCGTATTTTGTGACTTAGCAAGATCGCTAAGAATGCTAGCCTGTTAGAGAGTGCACTAGCAAAACCCCATTGTTCGAGTTCCCTCCATGGAAGATCACAGCGTCGCACAGATCGCGGCATACCTCCATCTGACTCCGGTTCAGGTGATCAAGATGGCGTCGCGTGGGTTGCTGCCGGGCCGGCGAGTTGCCGGGGATTGGCTGTTCAATGAGGCGGAGATCCACCATTGGCTTGAGGAAAGAATTGGTGCAAGCGACTCTGAGGATCTTCATAAAGTTCAACAGGTCGTTGATCGTGTGACAGGAGAATCAGTGGATCGTGCAATTTGTGAAATCTGCACTCCCGAGACGATCGCAGTGCCTCTCAACGCGAGAACGCGTGGTTCGGTGATTCGAGCCATGTGCGAACTGTCTTCGAAATCGGGTTTGATGTGGGATGCACCCGCGATGGCCGAGGCGGTGCAAGCTCGCGAGAGCATGCATCCTACGGCATTGGATTGTGGTGTCGCTTTGATGCACCCCCGGCGACCGCAAACGTCGATATTGGCCGACAGCGTCGTGGCATTGGCGGTCAGCCCGACGGCGTTGCCCTTCTCGGATTCGGGGCATTTGACGGATATCTTTTTCTTGATTTGCTCTTACGACGATCCCTCACACCTTCGTATTCTCTCGCAATTAAGCCGTCTGATTGCCAATTCGGAAATGCTCGATGGACTGCGAGCCTGCGAATCGGTGGCGGACGCGTGGAGATGTTTGAAGGAGGCTGAGGAGGCTTTGGGTGTTTGAATCGTTTTGATCGATGATGATCGCCTTGGATCATCATGATGATTGCGACAGCTTTCGTAGTGGATCATCGATGTCGAGCGGTTATAGCCTCGTGTTCAGATGCCTCGTGTTCAGGTGCCTCGTATTCAAATATGGGGCCGGATCAGTGAAACGTTATTGGTTGTGTCGTTGCATGGATCGCTGAGGCTTCGCGGGTAAACCTGCTGAGTCCAATTCGCAACAAATGGATAAGATGATGTCAAAATCTTCTGGTGATCGTTATTCGGCAAAGTCCCTGGCACTGGGTGGTTCTCATTCAGGTCAATCTTGCAGTGAGCCGTTTCTTGAAACGTTGCTCTGGATTGGAGATCATCAATCACCATCGTTTCGAAGTGTCTATGACTTTTGCTCCATTTATTCGTTTCAGGTCGCCACTCGGTCGAGCCTGCAAGACGCCAGGTTGCGACCCGTTAGGTCCGCTGACGCTGTCGTTTTGTGTCGCGGGGATCGGCATCCGGTGGAAGTTGATCTGGCCTCGGAAGTGATGTCGCAAGCGCCACTTGCGATTTGGTGGGATCTGCTTGGTCCTCTCTCATTGGGAGTCCGCTCTGCTTCTTGCTCGGGTGCACGCAGGGTTCCCTATTATGGGTTGGCCGAGGAGCTTCGGTTTCATTGGCCCTCCAGTCCTCGTTTATCGCAGTCTCGGCATGTTGATCCCGAGTTCACGCGTTCGCTCGTGGTGCTTGCGGCGAGTGCAGTTGATGCTGAATATTATTTGGACATGGCATCGGACGCTGGGTTGACTGTGTTCTGGGCGCGTTACCGTGAAGCATCCCGTTTTCGAAACGTCGGTTGTTATTGGTGGGATGATTCGGTCGCCACTGCCGTGAGTTCGCCTCTTTGGCGTGAGCGTGTTCATCGTGTCGATCCAGATGGACGGGCGTCTCATCGATGGATTTGCCACTCTGTCAGCGAGGCTCAAGAGCAGGATGCACTTGCGGCTGGTATTTCGAGTGTTGTTAGAAAACCGTTCAGGGCTGATTCGCTTTTGGCCCCCATGGGATGCGGGATTAACGATTATTCACGACGAGGCGCTCAGGCTGCTTAATGAGGGATTCGTTTGCCATGAATCCAGTCGATCAAGGGTGTCTGCTTTTTTGATTTTGCGTTACCACTCAATTACGCTGAACAAGTGGTATTCACTCTGGTCTGCCGCCGATGGATGTCGCTCAACATGAAGCATCTCGAACGCCATGGCAGAAGTATCGTTGAAAAAGACGCGCTTTCGATTCATTGCCATTGGGGTTCCGAATGCTTCGGAAAGCCTGAGCGATGCCGCTGAACTTCCTCTTGCCAGGGACGTCTTCTTGCCAGGGAAATTCGTCTCGGCAAGTAACTTGGTGCGATCGGATCCACAAAAAGAGCCTTGCAGTAACCGGCAACAGAGCCTTCGTCGTAGATGCGAGGTTCTTCTGGGTGATGGGTAAGGTTATCGCAGCGTTTTGGTTATCGACCGAACTTAAGAGTTGGTTACCTGGTCAATGGTTTGATCGGCTCTTCGGGCTTCGTGATATCAGAAAACACCCAGGCCGAAGGGATCCTCTGAATCTGCTTCGGATGATTTTGCCTCTGTTAGCTTTTTGTGCTCGCTTTTTTGAGGTGAAGACTTGGTGGGCTCCTGACTTGCCTGCTGTCGCGGTTGGGTTGAGTCCTCCTGTCGCGGTTCGGCTGTATCCACCTGTCGTGTATTCTGCTGCTCCGATGGCAAGTGTGGTTTTGGTGGTCCGTGCTCGGGCTGATCCACTTTGGTTGTTGAGGCTATCTCTGTGAAGTCGTCATCATAGCGTGATCGATAATCAGGCTCTTCGCAGCGCTGAAGCTCTGATTCAAATTCGGCCAGTACCGCATTTTGGAGCTTATCCCGGCACTCGCTGTTGATGGGGTGGGCCACGTCGGCGTATAGCTTTTTCGGTGCACCCTGACCGGAGTTACCATCGGGTCTCTGTTTGGTGCCACAATGGTTGCAGTAGTTGGCACGCAGTTGGTTCTTGTACCTGCAGCGATGGCAATTGTGGGTGAGTTTTCTGCTTGGCATCGCCACAAAGGTACCGCTGCTGCCATCGATGATCTTTAGATCGCGGATCACGAAAGCGTCATTGATTGTGAGTGAGCAGAACGCTCGAAGGCGGTCCTCGGTTTCATCCATCAATTTGATGCGAATCTCAGTGATTTCCAATTTCCGTCCCTCCCTCGCCCGATCATGATTGGGGCTGATGCGTGTGTCGGAATGGGTAACTCGCTTGGAGGCGAGTTTTAGTTCGCCAAAACGGGGACCTCGACACTTTGAGCTGTCTGAATGGTGCAACCTGCGCCAGTGATTTGTTTCAGTCGCTCTGAGCAGTCTTTGGCAACCGCTTCACTTTCCGCAATCCCGAAGCAAGCCGAGCCGCTGCCAGTGAGTTGGCTGTGTTGAAGTCCCACGCTTTTCAAAGATTCTAAGGTGGTGGTGATGCCGGGGGCAAGTTTTTTTGCAGGTTCCGTCAGTCGGTTCGCCATGAATCGGGGCGCTGTTTCCAAGTCGCCTCTTTGGAGTGCATCCAGAAAAGGGGCGATTTCTCGTGGTTGCTCCGGCACTTTGCAGCAGGAAAAGACTGCTGGTGTCGAAAGGCCGATGCCCGGGAAAATCACCACAAAATGAAGTTTTTTCGGGCAATCGACGACTTCTAGTTTTTCTCCTCTTCCGGTTGCTCGCATCGCGAAGCAAGTCTTCTGCTGGCAGTTTTGAGAAGAATTGATGGGTTGGATGGTATTCGGGGAGCCGAGGAAAAAAGGGACATCACTGCCCAGTTTTGCTGCAAGTTGATGAAGCACAGTGGAACGGATCGGTAGGTCGTGGAGTTGGCTGGCAAGCAGCAGAGCACTTGCTGCGTCACTGCTCGCTCCACCCATCCCAGCACCCGCCGGTATCTTTTTCTCCAACAGGCAATCAAAGCCATCGCTGATTTTGAAATGCCGCCGAAAAGCTTGGAGAGCTTGGTGTACAAGGTTGCCCTCGTTGGCGGGTACCTTTTCGACTTTTCGTTGGTTGTTGGCGGCGGTGGGCTCAGGTGGGAGGGGTGTCACGCTCTGTGTGGGCACACCATCAAAATCTGGTTGGAGGACCTTGAATCGAATCGATGGCGATTTCGTGCGTTGAAGGACGAGTCGATCGCACCAGTTGATTGGAACCATGAGCGTGTCAATTTCATGGTACCCATCGTCACGTTTGCCAAGTAATTCAAGGAAGAGGTTAAGCTTTGCCGGAGGTTGCGTTTCGAGTACTTGATTGGTGCTCATTGTTGACGCTCAATAACTCGATTTGCTGTGATGGTCGGCCGCTTCGGATTCATGTTTTGTCTGCTCTGGATAGAATCAATCGAGCAGTTTACCGGTGTGATCCGAGGGTGACGGCCTGAAGCAATCTTGATCAATCGTCTCGAGATTCCGTTCCGGCTTTGTCTGCGTCAACGCGATCGATGCAGTCATTTAGCCGTCAGTCAGTGGGGTCGCTAAGCCGCGGATCGTTCCGGTTTTGTGGCGTTGGGAAGGTCGTTGTTGCCGTCCGGTGCTGGATCGGTGCAGCGTGCTTGGAGGGAGCACTTCGGTTGATCCCTGAGTGCGAGGATGGAGATACCAAACGAGTCGGCTAGTGCGTAGGTTTTCTGTTGATCGACTACGATGGTTTTATCCGCTTCAATCGCTATTGCTTTGCCGCCAGCGGTTCGCACGCGTTGAACGGTTTGAGGTCCAATGGTTGGGACATCGAACCGCATGTCTTGATCAGGCTTGCTGACTTTGACAAGTGTCCATCCGCCACGTTTGCATAGATCGCCGGTGCGTTCGATGCAGGCGTCGGTGCCCTCAATTGCCTCAACCGCGATGACAATACCATCTTTGATAGTGATTGCTTGTCCGATGTCCAGGCCGCCCATGTTCTTTGCAATCACCCAGCCCGATTGAATGTCTTGATCAAGTTGTTTTGTCGATGAGGGCCCGGCCAAGTGACCCTCTGGCACAAGGAGGTCGGGTGCTATGTCGGTTGCCGGAAAAATCTGCAGTCCCTGTCTTGTGTAGGTCTCGGTGATCGCAGAGAGGAGTTTGTCATCTCTTGCATCACGATTTTTGCCGAGCAGGCAGGGGGCAAGGGTGCGGATGCAGGTCAGGTCCGGTAGGTGACGCAGCCAAACGGAACCACTGTAAAGCAAGTCAGCTTTAAAAAGCTTTCCAGCCATGGTGACTTGCTGCACGTTTTGTCGACGGAAAAATCGCAGGTGACGGCCCATTCTTCCTACGCCGGACCAGAGAACTTGATCGCATACGTGGTTGAGTTCCTCGCTCGCGTGGCCGGTAATTGCGACCGCGACCACCTGCTTTCCGTTGTTTTTTAGCGTCTGAGCAACCTGAACCGGGAAACGCCCCCATCCGGCGATTAGGCCGACGGGACGTTCGCTTTGCTGGTCGCATGGTCGGTTAGCCGTGGGCGCCGACGGATGATATTCGCCCGTTTTCATGCCACCTGTTTCTGGTCGCTGGAGGCTTGAGGAGTTTGCTGTTCTGGTTTCGCGGCGGCGGGTTTCGGTCCTTCCGCGGCGTTCTTCAGCTCCTCGATTTCTCGTCGAAGTGCTTTCATCTCTCGGCGCATCTCCGGAAGGCGACGCTCAACCGCCATGATTTGCATCTGCTCCCGCTGCGGCGTTGCGGGTGAACCCAAATAAACTTCATTGCCTTCGCAGTCGTCCATGACGCCCGCTTGAGCTCCGACAATGCTGTGGTCACCAAGCGTGATGTGATCCTTGAGTCCAACCTGACCCGCCAGAACAACGTAATCGCCTGTATTACTGCTGCCAGCAATGCCCACCTGACTACAAATTAGATTGTGACGACCAATTCGGCAGTTATGAGCGATCATCACTTGGTTGTCGATCTTGGTGCCCTCGCCGATACGAGTGGCTCCGTAGCTGCCCCTGTCGATGGTTGCGGAGGCTCCAATTTCGACATCCGCTTCAATGGCGACGTAACCGAGTTGAGCGGCCGGGATGTGGCGACCGTTTTCTTGTCGATAGCCGAATCCATTTGCACCAATCGTGCAGGCAGCGTGAATCACCACTCGGTCCGAGATCTGGGTGTATTCATAGATCGTAACATTGGGATAAACGATGCAGTCATCACCGATATAGGTTTCCGGCATGATCACGACGCCAGGATAAATTTTCGTTCGCTCGCCGATGGTGACGTTATCACCGATAATCGCTCTGGGATGCACATCCGCGGTTTCCGCAACCTTGGCAGATTTTGAGATGCCAGATGCGATGCAGTTGACTTGAAGAGGTGGACGGAAGTGCTTCACAGCCTGAGCAAAGGCTGCGTGATGGTCCGCGACAACAATCTGAGCGATTGCCAGGTCGGGAATCTTTATCGGTGTGATCACCGCAGATGCGGCGCAGTCCTGCAGCAGTTCCACTCGACCGGATGAGTCCAGCATGGTGATGTCACCCGCTGATGCATCGTCCGGGGGATTTGCTCCATGACACTCAAGATTGGCTGGGCCAGCTAGTGTCCCACCAACTTGCTCCGCGAATTCACCCAAAATCAAGCTCATTTCCAATCATCCTTTTTTGGAAGCATTCGGTTCGTCAAACCGAGGGTTGTTTTACCCCGATTGCTACTAATTCATCAAGACGAACCTGCAGGTCCCACTGAAGAGTGTGTCACCTCTGATACCGGTTTTTGCTCAACCAAGACGCTCTTGGAACGAAAGCGAAAACGTTTTTGCATGGTTTGGGATGTTCGAGACCGAAGAATCTGGTCTCGTGGAGAATGTTGAGCAGTCACACGCAATGCACCCAATTGCGAGCAAGCAGCCCGATTAACCACCCGCTCCCGAAGGCCATCGCTTGATAGCAAAGGCTCGGTGTTGCGAACCTTTGCCGCCTCTACTTGTCCCTGCAGAGTCTTTGGCTGTCGTGGCTTCAAATTGCATGAATGTGATTCACGGTAGCAGGTAATCGTCCAACGCAATCAGTGATTACCGCAATGTTTCTCGTTATCGGCTGCGTCGTCGTCGCCCAGTCTTGGCAAATTTATTTTGTACCGCTTCGATCGCGGAGACAAACTGTTCCGCTTCCTCAGGGGTGTTGTAAAGGTAAAAGCTTGCCCGGGTCGTTGAGGTTTTCTTCATCGCGCGATGAAGGGGCATCGTGCAGTGGTGACCGGCTCGGACGGCGATTCCCAAGGAGTCAAGTTGGTGCGCGATGTCATGAGCATGGACGCTGTTCAAGCTGAAGCTGACGATGCCACCCTTGTCGCAGGGATGAGGGCCAATAACCTCGACGTCATCGATCAGGCGAAGGCCTGAGTCGGCGATTTGGCATAACGTGTGTTCGTGTTGCGCAATGCGATCGAGTCCAATGCGCGTCAGATAGTCTGCGGCGGCGGCGATTCCGATGGCTTCAGCAATTGGTGGAGTTCCTGCCTCGAATTTGTCGGGCAGTTCAGCCGTTTCGAAACCCTCAACACTGACTCTCTGGATCATCCCGCCTCCGCCGAGGAAAGGTGGCATGGAATCGAGTAGTTGCTGTTTTCCATAAAGGATTCCGATTCCCGTGGGCCCGCACATTTTGTGGCCGCTGAAGACGACAAAGTCGGCGTCGAGCTGTTGCACATCGAGCGTTTCGTGGGGCGCGGCTTGAGAGCCGTCGACAAGGGTGATCGCATCGACCGACCGAGCGAGTGAGATCCATCGGGCAACCGGTGGTTTGGTGCCCAGTACGTTGCTGGCGGCTGTGAAAGCGAACAGTTTCGGACGGAAACGCTCCAGGTACTCTTTGACCAAATCGGTGCTAAAGGTGAAGTCATCCTCAATCGGCAGGAAGATAACTTTGCAGCCGGTTCGCTCAGCGAGTTGATGCCAAGGGACGATGTTCGCGTGGTGTTCCGCGATAGTCGTTAGAATAACATCTCCCTCCGAAAGATTCTGGTCTCCCCAGGTTCTCGCAACGGTATTGATTGAGGCGGTGGCACCAGCGGTGAAAATGACTTCTTGCACGGAGGAAGCGTTAATGAAATTGGCCAGCGTTTTTCTGGCTTCCTCATATGCTGCGGTTGTCTCTTCACTGAGTGTGTGAATGCCTCGGTGGACGTTGGCGTAATACCGTAGGTAGCACTCCGACATCGCATCGATGACAGATGTCGGGCGTTGAGTGCTGGCAGCGTTGTCGAGGAAGGAAAGTTTCGCGCCGCTAGCTGTCTTGCGTTGCAGGATCGGAAACTCTCGGCGAATCTTCTCTACTTCTGCGTGGCTGAGTGGTGAGGGGGTGTTCAAGTGATTTAATTCTCAGAGAGATGATGGTGTTTTGTTGAGCGTTGATGGTGATTCCGTGGTGAGGATGTCAGTGGATCAAGTTTGGCTTTCTACTGATTTTTCTGACCTGCCTGATCACGCTTTCGTCCACTGTCGCTTCTGTCTTGAAAGTGTGGCGTTGATGCGTGTCCGCTGAGACTCCTGACATTGTAGATCAATCGCTACCTCCAGCGATCCAAAGGTTGTACCGAATCAAGAGTCGCACGGTTCACGGCGGATGTCGATTGATTTTGTAAGAAACTTTGGTCGCGGTCTGTAAATGAAGCGGTCTCAAGGTTTGATGTTGCTTAGTTTCAAGCGATGGTGTGGTGCTTCGGCGAGTGATTTTAGTCTTCACATAACCCTGGCGAGATATGGCGCCGACTGTCCAAAAAGAGGGGGCTGGTCATGATTCGCATGTCACCTTGAAGGTCGACTGAAAACGACACTCAAGGCGTTCAATCTCTCGCCCACTCTTTTTTACCTCTCTGGAGTTTTTCTGAGGAGAACCCTGATGCCGTCTGCGAGTTGCATTCGGTGCTCCCGCTCGCCCATGTCAAAGCTCTTGGGCAAGGCATGACTCAATCCAACGCTGGTCTCAGGATTCTTCCCCCAAACTTGGTCCACCGAAGTTGACCTCAGGTAGGTCGTCGTCGTCCGTTGGTGAGTCATTAGTTGGTGAGTGAACCGCACTTTGCAGGACTCTCCACGAGAGAAGGCAGCACTTCTGTCGATTCGGCGTGAGTTTTGGACCAAAAAGCTTGAGCATTTCATCTGCGGAAAAGTCGCGAAGTTCGTCCAGTGTCTTTCCCTCGATCGTCTCAATCAGCATCGACGCAGAAGCTTGGCTGATGACGCATCCGTCGCCATTGAACCAAGCTTCCTCAATGGTGTCGTCAGCACCAATCTTCAGATCAATTTGTATCACATCACCACACAATGGATTGTCCGCTTCATGCGAATGCGTGGCGTGATCCAAGTCGCCGCGATGGTACGGATCCTCGTAGTGGTCCAGCACGTGCTCTTCGTAAATGTCTTGTTCGCTTGCCATTGCGCTGTGAGTTGGTCACTTTGGATTTGGGCTTCGCACCAGAGCCGGAAAAGGAGAGTGCGTCTGGTTTAGTGTAGGTGTGATGTCAAAAACCGGCGACCCCCCCCATTGTTTCGTGCCCCTTGGAAATGGGTTGGAGCTATCGTTGTCAACATGAGCCGGATGCCCCGTGTGAAACGGGAAGAAGGAACGAATTCTATCGACCCCAGCTGCACGCCTTTTGTTTAGCGTCGATTACCGCGTCGAGGAGGTGGCGGCAGTAGCAAGGTGCCATCGAAGGCGGTTCCTGATTGCGTAGCGGGATTCGTCACCGGTTGGTGGGTTGAGGTTTTTTTTGTGGATTGGGTCGGGTTCGGTTTTGCTGAACCCTGCTGACGGGTTGCCTGTCGTCGATTCTTTGGGGAAGCGGTCTGCATGGCTTCGAGCAATGTTTCGCTGTAGCCTGCCTGATGAAACCGAATTACCTCGTGAACGCTCAGGGATCGATCGAGTCCTTGCAACTGCAATTGACGAAGAAGGATCTTTTCGCTGATGCCACTTTCCCACAGCGTGTGAAGCTCTTGAACCGTCATGGGTCGAACCGCAGACGGATCGGAGGGCCTTTGGGGCATCACGGTTTGGCTTGACGTCGGTGGTAGCACCCGCTGCGGTGTTCGCTGTTGGTTATTTGGCTGTGCGTAGTAGGGAGCGTACCTTGGTCGGTAAGCATTGGGTTGCTGATACTCCGGGTAGGGTGAAGGGGATCGTTGTTGGTCATACTGGTTACCAATGGATCCACCCGTGATCGCGCCTATGGCGCCCCCGATTAACGCACCGGCTGTTTCGTTGTCTCCCTTGTCTCCGATTGCAGCACCAATTGCCGCTCCCGCAAGACCACCGAGTAGGGCACCACGGCGTTTACCTTGTCGTGATTGGGCATGACTTGAGACTGAGAGAACTGAGCAAATCAGGACGAAAGCAAAGGTATGCCTAACCATGTGATTGAACCGATTTGTAAGATGGAGAAAAAGGTGGAGCCAACGCGTTCATTCGAGTCAAGTGAAGCGGGGCCAATGGTTGATGGTGTGGCTTTCTGGGCGACCCGGCACTCCTCATGCTTTGAGCTGAAAAGCTACGCATCCCGGCCTAGGATAACCGCAGTTTCGACCGAAACACCACAGTGGTTTTCAAGTAAGGGACGGGACAGCTCGAAGTTCAACGCTGCAAAGTTCCAACGCTGTTCAATGCTAATGAATACATCGCTACAGTCGCTCGAGTTCTGGTATTGGACCCATGGACTGAAAAAGAGGAGATTCAGTTCGATCGCACTGCCCTATTGAGTGATCGGCACTGGACTGGTGCTGTGGCCATTGTAGAACGTTTTACGGGACTGGTTTCAGGTAGTCCGGAGAATGTTTTAACGATCATAGCGGGCATGAGCGTCGGACTCGGGTAGCACATACGGGCCATGCCTGAGTGCATTACCTGAGTGCATTACCTGAGTGCATTGCCTGTGTCGGCCGCGTGAGGCGACTGGGTGGCAGCAGTCTCGCTCGGTAATTGCAATGAGTAAAAACGGGTCGCTTGATGGTTTGCAAGGTGACGCGATGGCGTTGCTGCAGTTGGTCTAGCCTGTTCGTTCAATTCTTCCCTGCCATGCCTAAAAAGGAATGGAGTGTGGAAGGATTAGCACAACAGAGTTGCCGTCACAGACGATGGCTTGGAATGAACTTTCGTGTCATCAGGTTGCGACCGTGACTGCCCCGGCGTGGCGACTTGCATCGCATTAGAATTGTGGTAGTTGCAGGGGTGGAAGCCCACCGCCAGAATTCGGGTTGATCAGGGGCGGTAGCGCTGATCCGGACGATGATTCAAGGATTTGATCACGCTTGATACGCAACATGGTGTACGTCTGCTCGGGGATGACATAGTACCAATCCGCAAAGCGTTGGTTGAGTTGATTTGCTCTCTGGGTAGCCTCATTGAGCTGATCTTTTCGTTCGTCCATGATCCGACGATTTTCTTTTGTGATGATTTCCTGTTCAGCTTCCAATCTCTCTTGCCACTCTTCCTCGGTCAGTTCGTCCTCGTCTGTGGATGATTCGGCGGGCTGCACGGATGTGTCATTTTTTTCGTCACCGACTGGAGTGGAAGCCTTCGTTTCGCTCGCAAGTTTTTTCTTGAGTTCTTCTATCGTATTCGGAATGGGGCGCATGGTCGGAACGGGGAATCTCGACTCATCAACTTCGGTTGTGACCAACAGGTATCGATTCACGCCAGTCTCTGTGATGTCTCCATCAGCATCGCCTCCTTCGGTGGGGCTGATTCCCGCAATATTTCCAAATCGGATGACGTACTTAACGCCATCCTCGAGTGTCACGTGTAGTTCACCATTGGCGGAGTAAATTGCGACCGACCCATCAGTGTTCAACTGGGGGTAGAAGCCTCTTTGTCCCAGCGAAGCCAGTGCATTTTTGTCAGCGGCGAGATCTTGGTTGTTTTTCTGGTTGATTTGCATCCCCTCTGGTTTCCGCACAACATCGACAATCTTGAGATCATCTAAGGCGTTAGCAAGGGCATTGAGACGCTGTTGGTTTGGTTTGTCGTTTTCCGTGAGTTGTACAAGGGTAGGCTCGATGAATTCATCGTTTGCATCGTAGTCAAGTAATCGGTCAAGGTTCCAGTCTGTGATGGTTTTGCTGATATCGGCCGAGTAGTTTCGAGTCCGGACCATCCGGGTTTGCCCGGGGGACGAAAGGTAGTCTTCGATTTTGATGGTTCCAATTTCAATGCTGCTTAAACGCAGAAGGTCATCCTCTATCCAGCTTCGGAAATCAGATGTCAGATGAGACTCATCCAAGGTAACCACATAGACAGGGTCTTGTCCGGGAATCCTTACGTACCTTTTGGATGGATCGTCCTTGACTCGGTCACCGACCACAAGTGAAGCGAGCCGGTTGTTGGAGGCGTCACGGAAAGAGACAAGGCGACCGATGCCGATATCCCCGGTCTGCAGTTTATCCAAGTTTGGTTCAATGACACCGAGGTCATCGTGGTCTTCGGCATTGCGTGTTTGCACATCGAGAATCTTCAAGCCGACCAACGCGGTGGCGGCTTGCTGCATTTGATCAAAAGCGTCCGCTGGATAACCGCCACGGGATTTGATCGTCCATAATTCACTGGCATTCTGCTTGCCAACTTCAAATTTTGACGGTCGCCCCTGATCTTCATCAAAGGTGATGATTTCCAAACTCGCCGCTATGAGCGGGTCAGTGAATTCCTCGAACAACGGTTGACCGACTCGACTTGTTTGGGATTCCACCACATTTCTTGGCCATGCGGCGACCGCAGCGACAGTGACTGCCACAATCGCCACGCCCCAGAAACTTGCTGTTTTCTTACCTTCGGACACTGTTTCGGTTCTCGCTATTTCAGTCGACTTGAGCTGATACTCTCGCGTTCTCGCAATCGGCGTGACGCAAAAACAATGATCCCAACGACCAACGGCGGGATGCATGGCACGGCAACTGCCGATACTTTTACTTGGTTTTGGATTTTTGTTACCTGTTCAGCAGCACGTCGTTCGATCTCACGGACCTTCATGTTTCGCTCTCTCGCCATCTTGGTTCGCTTCACCTCAAGTCTTCTCTGTTCCAACGCCTGCTGGGTCTGAAACTTTTGCTGCTTGGCCTGAAGTTCCGCCTGGTCATCTACTTTATCTTGTTGCAGTTTTTCAATCTCTTCACGAAGCTTCTGTAGTCGACGATCTTGTGACTCGAGGGCATCGCGGTCAGCGATTTCGAACTCTTGCTGAAACGCGTTACTTTGTTGCCGGACCTGTGTGATTGCCTCTTGTTTGACAGCGTCAATCATTGTCAGACTTGCAAAGATTGGTTGATGTTTTCGAATTTCGATGAAGTCGGTTTCGCCAGCGACCCAATCAACGCAGTTCAAGACAAAGGTGACGTTCTGGAACTGATATCGAACTTCGGTGAGTGAGTCGGGGTCGGCCCGAATTGCAGAGAACTGTGGCAGCATCAAGTCGGTGTCTGCGACATAGACCGCACGGATGGAATCGCTGTTGTTGGGACCCGTTTTGTCGGAAGGGTCTGTTTGGTTGCTGGGGGCCTCATCGGTGGTCGCAGCGGACGGGGTTTGCTGTTGAGGTGGTTGGCCCTCAATGGACATCGCGATGGAAAGGTAGGGCGTTGGTTGGTTCATTTCCTGATTGAGCTGCGAACGGCCTCGCGAGATATCCACTAGCGACGAGAGCGAAATCAATCCACTTTGGTCACCGGTCGTGAGCAGGGGAGTGTGGGTCAGTGTGCTATCTTCCTTGGCACCAACTGCACCGGTGTAAAGCGTTAGCACTTCATTCATGCCAGAGGTGATAACACTTTGTGCGTTAAGTGCCTGTCCTTCGGAGATACCCGGTGCATTTTCATCAATGAAGACGGCAAGTTGATTGAGTCCCTCTTCCTGCAATGTTGGGTAGGGATTGTAGAACTGCCAGACCAGGTCTGGTTCATAAATGCCTTGCAGAGCGGCACGGCCTGGAACCTGTAATTGAAGGACGTCCCATAGATCACGGATGTCCGCTTTTCCCATTCCGCTGGGCGCTTGGCCACCTTGAGGTGACGCAACCATCTTGGGGCTGGCCGTGCCGGGGATGTACGGAGTCTGTGGCACAGGGTCTTCGAAGATTGCTGCTGGGATGCCGTTGCCAATTGCTTCAACGAGGCGTTGGAATCTTGCGGGTTCGAGGGACGACGGTTGAACCGCGAGCAGTGCATCGTAGGAGCCGACCGTGATAGGGCCTGACAGGTCAACTGACTCCACCTCGTATTGCCGTGCGAGTTCTTCGACTAGAACATGACGCTGTATGGCAACACGATTACCTGTTTGATTGAGAACGTATCCGCCCATCATCAACGCGTCAGTTTGCACAATCCCAATACGCTTTCGCTTTCCTGATGCGACGGTGTTAATGGATCGGACCAATTCGTACTCAACGGGTATCCCATACTCAAAGATTGGCACCGTCACTTTTTCGAGTCCGGAGCGAAACGCTGCGCCGAGGATGAACTGTTTCTGCTTCTGTGTACCCTTTTCCCTCACTGTTCTGGCGACCGGCGTAATTCCAAATCGTTCTTCCGCCAAGGCAGCATCCTCGCTGAACAGTTCAATATCTTGATACAGGTTCACCTCAAGTTTTCGTCCTCCCTTGGCAGCTTCGCTGCGGAACTCCTTCAAGAGATTGATCAACTTGTAGCGGGTTCTCGCGTAGATCTCGGGTATCTCTGTGCTGACAAAGGCATCGATGACGATGGGTTGATCCGAATCAAGCTCACGGATCAGCTTCTTCGTTGCCGGCGCGAGCGAGCTCACTTGGCCCTCAGTGGTGTCAAGACGCACCGAATCACGCGCTCGAAAGGTAACCACCAGCGAGATGGTCAACACGGTCAAGGCGATCACTCGACTGAGATAGTGCCAAGCCATCGTGTTACCGTCTTTTCCGCCAGTCCAATGTCGACGCCCAATCAGCACCATGCAAGCGTAAAGGGCTACGGAGCCGACCAGTGAAAAGTAGAAGACAGACGAAGTGCTGATGATGCCACGCCCAAAGTCATCGAATGGACGTGCAATTCCTGCTGATGCGATCCATGCTGCAATCTGCTGGTTCGGGCTGACCGAATCAGCCAGTGAGGCGAAGGCCAGCGGGGCATTGAACAGGGAACCAAGGATGAAGCCAACGGTCAAGTTTCCCGTCAAAAACGAGGCAATCATGCCAATGGCGATCATGGATAAACCAACAAACCAATAGCCGAGGTAGGTGGTGAAAATTAGGCCAATGTCCAGTTGTCCCTCGCTAAGGATGGCCAGCGTCACGAAGGTGCTGAGCTGACTGAAAAGCAAAGATGAGGTGAAAATCGCTGCTGCTGACATGTATTTGCCAATGACGATGTCAAAGTCATCAGCGGGCAAGGTGAGCAGTAGTTCATCCGTCCCTTGTCGCTTTTCTTCTGCCCAGATACTCATGGTGATCGCTGGTATGAAGACCAGCATGATCAAGGGGAACCAGTAATTGAGCTGATCAAGAGTGGCGAGGTTTTGGTTAAAGAACTCGTACGGCCAGAAAGCCGCCAAGGAAGTCAGGAACACGAAAATGCAAAGGAACACATAGCCCGTCGGGTTACTGAAATAGCCTTTGAAGTTGCGTTTCATCACCGCATAGGCAGCTCGCTTTGTCCGCGACATTAACGTCACGATGGCGAGCAGGACAATTAGTAAGGCAAAGTCGTAAACGAAAAGCACGAACAGAGCCGTGCTGACTTTGGTTAACGCCATGGTTCTTCGCTAGTGTGTGGTTCGGGTCTTGGAGGGTCTGGATTCAAAAGCTTCTTGGAGGGGTGGTCGTTTGACCTCGTCGCACAAGATCGGGTTGTCTCCAACTGGTAATTTCGTCAGATCACAACTTCGGTAAATGACCGGGGATGGGATGGATCTTTAAGATTCAAGCTGCTCATCCTCACTCGTTTTCGCCTCGCGGGTCAATTCGTGAAAAGATTGATCCAAGTCACCGCCACCGATCTTGCGAAGTGTTTCGACATCGCCATCGTAGACTTTGCGACCCTCGTAAATCATCACAACGCGACTCGCCATCGCTTCGACTTCCTGCAGAATGTGAGTGCTTAAAAGAATTGTTTTCGTTTCTCCCAGACGTCGCATTGTTTGCCGAACGCCGCGGATCTGATTTGGGTCCAGTCCGGCGGTTGGTTCGTCAAGAATCAAGACGTCGGGATCGTGCAGCAAGGCCTGACTCATGCCAACACGTTGCTTGAATCCCTTCGAAAGTTTGCTGACTGGTTTGTGCAAGACGCTAGAAAGGTCGCAGATGTCGATAACGGCTTCGATGCGTTCTTGCTTGATTTCGTCGGTCAACCCTCTCGCTTCAGCAAAGAAATCGAGCATCGCAAGGGGTGTCATCTCGGGGTAGAAAGGGCCATTTTCAGGTAAGTAGCCGAGATGACGACTGCCTTGAATTCTGTTTTCCATCATGTTGCAACCAGCGATTCTCGCCTCTCCTTCGCTGGGGGCGATGTAGCCGGTAAGCATTTTCATCGTGGTGCTTTTCCCGGCGCCGTTCGGGCCAAGGAACGCTACGAGTTCTCCCTCGCCGACGGAGAAAGAGACATCTCGTGTCGCGGCAAATGGACCGTAGAACTTACTGAGGCCTCTAGCCTCGATCATCGGGCGATTCGAATCGTCTGTGCTCATCGTGTCCGGAAATCAGTTGGGTCGGTTTTGGTTCTTGAGTGTCCGCACCGAAAATTTTCTGCGGTCATTCTCAGGGTGAAGATACGATCTAAACGCAAACGATGTCGTGGAGGTGGAGGTAAACGCCTGCGTGGTCTCAAGATCCCTCGGTGCGAGTGCGGTCCGACTTGCAGTCGGAGAGACATCAGTCTAATCGAAACGGCCATACCATGCTGCTTCAATGAAGCCCTCCAATGAACCGATTCCTCCGTTTAACAAATTACTTGCTTGTTCAAATCACCTATTTTCTATTGGCTGACACTGGGGGTTTCATTTCTGGCTTGAGTGATCCTTGCCCTGATCATCTTTTGTACTCAATTTGCTTAATGATAGGGTGCGGTGTACGGGTCGGTTTTGGAATTTAGCTTGACGGAAACAGGGACGTTAAACGCGACGTTTTCTGGCGAAATCGCTTTGAACATCGACCTGGCAGTGAGCCAATTGGGGCCGAACCGATCGTGAACCGGGAAAGCTCGGACCAACGCGGTGTCGAGCGGAGTGCAAACAATTCTTCGTTACACGGTCACACTACGCTGTCGACGTTCAGTTGGTTCAATTCCGTGGCTTTCGGGCGTCACCGAGTGTCGCGTTTGTGGATGTCTTGGTCGGACTTGGGGAACGGTCGTCCAAACACATCTCAGAAAGTTAACGAGGCTCTCCGGTTCACAGGTTGAGCCATGAAACCCGGTTCTTGTGTGATTGGGAGTTAAGCTGACGCTGAGTGCGTGAGGTAATTGGGAGCCATCAAGGCGAGGTAGCTGAGTAGGGTTTGTATGTTGCGAGCTGTTCTCGTCAGATCCACGCGGTTTTCGTGATTCAGCGACGTTCAGAATGAAGTGACAGACGACGGGATGCTCTTTGGATTCCTCGAAAGGCAACCTTTGCTTGGAGCGATCCATGGGATCTGCTTTTGCTGTTTCCGCAGCGAGCCTGAGCGTTCGCTAAATGCATTCATCGTTATGCACCCCGCCACGGCGGCACGAATTTTAGAGGGTCCATCGTCACGAGATCTTTGAGAACCACTCAGGGTGACTAACATCAACGGCTTAGGGTATTCCGAAGCTTGAAATCGTTATTCGTTCGCGGCGTCGCTTCTGCCGTGCTAAGCAGGTGTGTCGCAAAAGCCGTCCTGATGAGGCATGAGAGTGGACTGGATTTGGTTGAGAATGGACGAGAATTCCCGTTATTTCCAACCTTCGCGTGCGATAATGGTATCAGCACCAGGAGTCAGTCGGCGGAGTTTTCGAATGGCTTCCGTTTTCTCAATCGAACCAGCGTTGACGCGTGCGATTAGCTTGGCTGTTTTCTTGCGGCGTGTTCGTAAGCGTTTGATTTCACGGACTCGTTCAATTCCTGATGGCATGCTCAGTTCCTAGGTGTTGTTTCTGTTTGCATCTTATTCGTGGGGCGCTGGCCATAACCACGAATCGAATCTTTATCTCGAGAAGCTGTTTATTCTCACAAGTTTTACCGTCAATGCGAGGGGGAAACTGGATTGAATTTCCCTCGCGGTTTCACGGCTCTCCAAGATCAAATCAAATGCCCCCAACACGATGTCAGGGCGAGTCCGGAGTGGGTTTTCCTCAGGAATCGGGAAGTATGTGAGGCTCAAATCATCGCAATTCAGGCGTTCGCGCCAAGGTCAATCCGATTCTAAGTGCCACAAAAGGTTGAATATCGCTGGAGTGGTCAGTCCGGCATGTGTTGAACGATTCAGGCTGCGGGCGGCTTATTAGCGGTCCAGCATTCCCGTTTGTTCGTGAAAATTCTCGATTGCCGGGTGTCTGCAAAATCGCTTTCCCTACGTTCCTTTTGGTGCCATTCCTTTCTTTTTGGCCGCTTTTTTCTTTGTCGCTTTCTTCTTCACTGCCTTTTTCTTGGCAGCTTTTTTCTTGGCTTTTTTCTTCTTGGCTTTTTTCTTGGCAGCTTTCTTCTTCTTCTTCTTCTTTGACGGTCCCTTTGCTGCTCGTTCGGCGAGGAGATCCAGCGCCGATTCGAACGTCATTTCCTTGGGGTCCATTCCTTTTCGCAGCGATGCATTCGTCTCTCCGTCGGTGACATAAGGCCCGAATCTACCATCAAGGATTTTTACTTCTCCCTCGGTGATCGGCGATTTGTCTTCGTAGACTCGCAGTGGTTCCTTCGGCGTGCCCCGACCTCTTTTCTTTGGTTGTTTAAGGAGTTCGATGGCTTGTTCGAGGGTGATGTCTAGTGGCGAGAGGTCTGCAGGAAGTGAACGTGTTTCTTTTTCGCATTTGACATAGGGTCCGTAGCGACCGTCGAAAGCTTGGATTAGTTCGCCGTTATCGGGGAATTCACCGAGTGATCGAGGCAGTTGCAGCAGTCTGCAGGCTAATTCGAGTGTGACGTCCTCGATTTCCATTCCCTTGAGAAGGCCCTGGTTGCGTTTTTCTTCATCGTCATTCTCACCCAGTTGTAGGTAGGGGCCAAAACGTCCCACCTTCAGGTAGATGGGTTTCTTCAACTCCGGGTGGGTTCCGATGGGTTCGTCTTCAACCTCACTTGATTCCAGCAGTTCCATCGCCTTGCCGAGGTCCATGTCATCCGGCGGCAATCCGTCAGGGATGGAGGCCTTTCGCTCGCCTTGCTCGATGTAAGGTCCGTATTGTCCGACTCGGACGAAGACTTCCTCTCGGTGAGGACCCTCAGCGGGTAGCCCCAGCGAAAATCTGGCAGTCGTGACGGGATCAATCTCGTCCAATTTCGTGGCGATCAGGCCTTGAAGGCCAACGTTATGCTTCTCTTTTGAGTCATCGCCAAAGTAAAACTTTTTGAGGTAATCCTCTCGGCCCACACCGTCCCTGCTGATGGAGTCAAGTAGGTTCTCGAGGTCCGCGGTGAATTCGTAGTCCACGAGGGTTGGAAAGTGTTGTTCCATCAGGCGTGTGACACTGAAGGCACGCCAAGTTGGGACCAACGCCGTTCCACGTTTCTCAATGTAATTCCTTCGCTCGTCGGTGATCGTTCCGATGATCGAAGCGTAGGTACTGGGGCGACCAATCCCTTTATCTTCGAGTGTCTTGGTCAACGTGGCTTCAGTGAATCTGGCCGGTGGTTGGGTGGTGTGGGACTTTGGATCAACGAGACCCACTTTCAACGGGTCGCCTTGAGTGACTCGGGGAAGGATTTTCTCTCGGTTGGCAATCTCAGCGGCTGGGTCGTCAGTGCCCTCGACGTAGGCTCGCAGAAATCCCTCAAATTCGATGCTCGTTCCGCTTGCGACAAAGGTGGTGTCGGCACCTTCAATCGTAATACTGACTCGCTGTTTTTTTGCGTCAGCCATTTGACAGGCGATGGTTCTCTTCCAGATCAGGTCGAACAACTTATACTGATCGGAATCGAGTTCGCCTCGAACCGTTCCGGGCAGTCGGAAAGGCGTGCCTGCAGGGCGAATCGCTTCGTGAGCTTCTTGGGCATTCTTGACTTTGCCTCGATAAACCCGAACGTCTGGGTGAAGAAATTGATTGCCATATTCACTTCTGACTAACTCGCGAGAAGCGTTAATTGCTTCCTTGCTGAGCGTCATGCTATCGGTACGCATGTAGGTGATGTAACCATTCTCGTACAAGCGTTGTGCGGCACTCATGGTCCGCTGAGCGGTGAAACCCAGCTTTCGGTTGGCTTCCTGTTGCAGGGTACTGGTCGTGAAAGGTGGACGAGGTCGTTCGGCAAACGGTTTTACCTCAACCTTGGTGATGCGGAAGTCAGCGGTTCGGAGCTCACTGGCGAGCGTGTTGGTTTCGGTCTCGTTGAGTTGCAGCAGTTCGGGTTTCTTTAGTTTTCCAGTCTCCGAATCGAAGTCTTTTCCGGATGGAATCTTGCGACCGTTCACCGATTGAAGAGTTGCCTCAAGAGTTTCACCAGAGTTGGTTTCAAATTGGGCAGACAGGTCCCAGTAGGTCGCGTCAACAAAGGCGATTCGTGATCGCTCTCGTTCAACGATCAGGCGTACTGCGACACTCTGCACTCTTCCGGCGCTGGTTCCCTTGCCCACGCGTCTCCAGAGGAGATTGGACATGTCGAAGCCGTAGAGGCGATCCAGAATACGGCGAGTCTCCTGAGCATGCACCAAGCTGCTGTCGATACTTCTCGTTGCCTCCAACGCGTTGGAAATGGCCTCCTTGGTGATCTCGTGAAATACGAGTCGCTCGACCGGTACCTTCGGCTTCAGGATTTCTTGAAGGTGCCAGCTGATCGCCTCACCTTCACGGTCCTCATCGGTCGCCAGGTAAAGATAGTCCGCGTCTTTGAGAGCGTCTTTAAGCTTTTTGACCTGTTTCTTTTTGTCACCGGGGACGATGTAAAGTGGCTTGAAGTCGTCGTCAACATTGACTCCAAGGTAGGCCCATGACTCACCCTTGTATTTTTCGGGGCATTCCTTTCGGCCAGCGGGTAAATCGCGGACATGACCGATGCTCGCCTCCACTTGGTAATTGGAGCCGAGGAATTTGGAGATCGTTCTCGCTTTGGCTGGTGATTCGACGATTACCAGGTGCTTGCCGTTACTTTTTGCCATTCAAGCTGCAGATTTTGAAGGGAAAAGGGGGTTGGGATTCGAGGATTGATCGATACCGATTGTCTGTTTTGGTCGGCATCGCATTTGGGGGTCTCAGTTTCGTTGGAAAAGTTTCAGGGTGGGCGATTTTTGAAAGGAAAGAGATTCATGGTCGCTTTTAGCGGTGAGATTTGACGCTGAGGTCGAATCTCACCTTGACCCTGTAAATCAACGGGCGATACGCTTTCTACTTCGCAGATCGGGGCATGTAGTGTGACCCGCTCCGAGGAAGAATTGAGGGGTTGCGTCAAAAGTGGCGCGATTCTGTCAGTTTTGCGGTCTGGGACTTAGAAAGCGGCGGGGAATCGTTAAGATAACCCGACGTCTCGAAATCACTTCACCGTGGATTGGCGTCGCTGTTTCCACTGTCGACTCCTCAGAGATTTGGTCGGTTGGCCATCCTTGTCAAGCCGACTCCGTTCACACACATTCAGTAATCCTGCCAAAATAGCATCCCAAAGACGCTTCGTTTTCTATAGCTTTTTCGCCGGAAAACGATCGAACTCAACGGTTTTCATGTTTTTTTGAAAGCCGATCGAACTGGGAACCACTTCGTCAAAAGTTATCACGATCATGAATAGTAGTCCCTTTGAGCTATTTCGACGCAATCTCAAGCCCATGATGATTGGGCTGACCGGCTTGGCATTGTTTGCTTTTGTGGCTCTGCCGGTGCTCGACAGTTCCATGCGTCGCAATGCTGGGGCGACGGGAAACGGTGTCGTGGCTTCCTTCTCGGGAACGGAATTGACCCGGGGGCGAGTCGACTACTTCACCCGCAACCACAACTCCTGTGTCCGTTTTCTGGTGGAATTGGCAGAAGAAACCATCAGGCGTGGGGGAATCCCTCAGACGGCTGGTTTCAGCTTTGATGACCAAAATCAGCGAGTCCAAGCCATCGGTATCAATGAATCGCCGAGCTTCATGGGGACGATTCGCTCATTGATGTTTGCGTCACTCGCCCAAAAAGAAGGGTTTGAGCTGGACGACAGCTCGCTTGAATTTTGGCTGCAAGAGTTCACTAACCGCAAAATTACCGACCGAGACATTGACGGTTTGCTGATGCGGTCCACTCAAAATCAGATGGGGCGACCGCACCTCTACGAGCAGTTGCGAACACATCTTTTGGCGCAGGTTTACGAACAAAGGGGGATTTCCGGTCTCTTTGTTAATCAATCACCCAGACAGGGACCGTTGCTTACGCCCCAAGAGCAATGGGGCAATTTTCTTAAGCTCAACCGAAATGCCACCACTTCCGCCTACGGGATATCAATTGATGACTTCCTTCCGCAAACCGAGGCAAGTCCCAGTGAGATTGAGATAAAAGCCGTTTACGACGAGGGTAAGGATCGGGACCCAAGTGATTTTTCCGCCGATCCCGGCTTTCATCGTCGCTATGAAGCCAAGATTGAGTACGTTTCCGCCGACCCCCTGACATTCATTGATGCTGAGGTCGCAAAGTTGACGGAGGATGAAATTCGTGAAGAGTACGAAAAGAGGATCAAGGGTGGCGACTTTTTAATCCCGGTTGACACCACTGATAGTTCGCCAGATCCGGCGACGGAAACCGATCCGGCGACGGAAACCGATCCGGCGACGGAAACCGATGCGGCGACGGAAACCGATGCGGCAACCGGAGTCGCGATTTCGGAGACGCAGCCCGAAACGCCAGAACCAGAGGCGACAGAACCAGTTACACCTGAGCCTGCCTCGCAGCAGGATGCACCACCGCAGGGAGATGAAGCCACGTCTTCTGATAGTCAGGGTGACGCGCCGGCTGACCAGCAGTCAAGAGTCGACACTGGCGATGCCGTTGTTCTTGTCTCGGCGTCACAAGCGGTGACCGATTCCGATGCGTCGGATCAATCTGCCAACGCGGCTGATGAAGACGCGGTTGCTGAGTCTCAGGCTGAATCGGATTCTCAAGAAGCACAGGTTGACTCAGCAGTTGCTGAAACCAACGATCCAGCTAGCGAAGCTGAACCAGCGGAAACGACGGACTCTGATGCATCGGAGGACGCTGGTGAGGACAAGGAAGCTGGTGAGGACAAGGAAGCTGGCGAGGAGGTAGGAGACACGGCTGGCGATACCACAACTACTGCAGAAGAGGCTGGAACTGCTGCAGAAGAGGCTGGAACTGCGGCAGAAGAGGAGGCAACCACGGTTGAGTCGTTTGAGAGTGTTCGCGATCAGGTTGCTCGTGAAATGGTTCAAGCGGTGGCGCAGGAGAATCTGGAGAAGGCATTAAGCGACGTTAACAATCGTATGCGTCGCTTCTTTTCGCAAAATGCGATGTACGAGACCAGCCTGAGTATTCAGGGCACTTCCAAAGGTAAGGCTCCGGAGAAATTGGATCTTTCCAGCATCGCAACCGAGCTTGGGCTGCAGTATGAGTTAATCGGACCGGTTTCGCAGGTTTCGATCAGCGACGAGCCGATTGCTTCCTCGGTTGCAATGGGAGCGGGGGCACAGTTCATGGGGCAGCAAACGAGTTTTGTTCAGCTGATGTACGGCACCGCCAATGCGCAATCGTTGGATCCAACACAGCCGCTTTTCGCACCAGTCCAGACGTCCGATCCGAGGTCCATGAAGCAGTATCTCGCTTGGAAGGTTGAAGAGACGAAGGCTTACACACCCGAATTGAGTGAAGTCAGGGATGCAGTGGTGATGGAAATTCGAGTGAAGGAGGCAAGGAAGCTTGCCCTAAAGGCTGCCAACGAAATGGTTCAAAAGTCAAAGTTAGAGGGGATTGGAGAGCTTCGCGATTTAGTTCCTGAGAACAAAGCTGAATTGTTGCAAGAGGGACTGGGGCCATTCACTTGGATGACCTCCTTCGGGTTCTCTGGTGCGTCCATTAGCGTTGTTCCGGGCATTGAAGCGGCAGGTGAGGATTTTATGAAGGCGGTATTTGACAACGAACCGGGAGTGATCTCAGTTGCTGTCGATCAATCGGGCCGAACGGTTTACTTGGTTCAGGCGGACGGGTTTACACCAGACATGGAAGGTTTGCAGCAATTGTTCAAGCAACCCAGTAATCGCTTCATGAGCAGAATGCTGGGAAATGGCGCGGCACAAATCGTTGGTGATTATTTCGAGCGGATGGATGAGCAGAATGGATTTATCGACTACAGTTCTCCCGATTCAGAGTAGAGCACTGTTTGAAAAGGCTCGGTTTGGGCCCAATCGATCCCGAACCGACCGGCCCCGAACCGACCGGCCCCGAACCGGCGACCGGAATGCTTGACTGTAGTACGGTGGTGGGTCTCCAGCGTTCGCTGCGGCATTCCATGGAAATGTCGCATCGTTTGCCTGCGATTGTGTCAGTCTGATCCCTTGGGATTTGGCGATTCTCTGAGAAATGACCAGAGGCTAGAATTCCACAGAATTATTTACTTTGACCAGTTTTTCGGTTATGCTTTGCGGAGGATTACGTAACCTTCGTCCGGACAATTTAGATGTGTGCAAACAAAGCTTGTTTGCACGGGGAAAGCATCGAAAGCGATAGTGTGCTTCTTGAAATTTTCAAGGAGACTGCTAGCGAGGACGCTGCGTATCAACTTCACCAGCGATATTCGGAGCGACTGCTTGCCCTCGTTCGCTCGCAGTGCAGTGTCTCACTCAGATCCCGTTTCGACCCGGAAGACGTTGCTCAATCGGTATTTCGGACCATTTTCAGGCGCAGTGCACACGGTGAGTACGTCTTACCCGACAGTGGCGACCTTTGGGCGTTGTTGCTGGTCGTTTGCATGAACAAAGTTCGGTCGCGAGCGACGTTTCACCGAGCTGGCAAACGCAGTGTTGAACGGACTGTTTCTTTGCATCACGATATCCTGTCACCCGATAGGCGTAATAGCGATACGGATCTCGAACTTTTGAAGATGTCAATAGATGAGATACTGTCGGAGTTGCCCGATCGCCAGCAGGAAATTGTGCGTTTACGCGTTTTAGGATCTGAGATCGCCGAGATTGCCGAAATATCGGGTCGGAGTCTACGAACCATCGAACGCGTCTTGCAGAGATTCCGCGACGAGTTAAATAGGCGGGTGCTCTAATGGTGGAGGCATCGGTCGAACAACTTGGTGGCGCTTGGGTCGTTGATAGACTCGTTGAAATGCTCGAGTCGCAGGTTGCCGATGTTGGACTACACAATGTCTGTTTGGCAGAGCTGTTTGACCAATGGAGACTGGCCCACGCTTTTGGTGATGAAGCAAGCGAATATCTGATCGCCGGCGGCGTGGAACTGCTGCGAGTCTGGATGGAGTATCAACACACAGCAGGTGTTCCCGTCACCGTTGCTGATTCCCTGAAAATGCTTCCCGAGATTAAGATTGATCAAGATGGTTTGTCGTTGCTTGAATTTGAATGCGAAAGACTGTTTGAGCGATCGAAAGAGTTAATCGATTTTCCGAAGATTGCAACGCGATGGGGAGATTTTCAGTTACTCGGGATACTTGGCGAGGGGGCGGTCGCTAAAGTTTTTTTGGCGCAGCAGATTTCCATGTCGCACCGGTTGGTGGCGTTGAAGATTACTTCGAGAGAGACGTCAGAACCCCAGGTTTTATCGATTGTTCAGCATTCGGGAATTGTGCCCATCCACTCAGTGCACAAGGTAGACGGTTTGTCCGGAATCTGCATGCCCTTCCTCGGCAGCACAACGATTGCTGACTTGTTGGATCATGTTTATCCAGAGCGTGCTGATTCGTTTGGACAGGCCGCAATTGAAAACAGAAACCCTCTGGATGAAGCGATTCGCGCCGCCGGCAAACATACTTTTCGCGGTAAAGCATCCGGTAAAACCATTTCGTTGTTCCTGACTCAAAGGCAAGAAGTTCTCAAGAACTTGCTCTCGAAAGTCTCCTGTGAAACGGAACCGATTCAATCGGTTGCACCAGCAGATCGTTCTGGTGGTCAGACGAGCGAGTCAGAATGGAGTGGTCCACCGCAGACGTTTTCAGAGGCGCCGGGCTTACGCGGTGATCAATCCAATGCAAAGTTTTCTGAAGGTGATTGCCAGGTAAAAGAACGTCCAGGAATTCATGCCGAGAGTGCTGAAGAAATTGAGCCCGGAGTCGGGTCAACTAGCGATTCTCGGAACGTACCCTTGATTGCGGAATTTAATCTGGATTGGGATGAGGAATCCTTCTTGGATGCAGTTCTAGGTATCGGCATTCAGTTAGCGGAGGCGTTGCAGTTTATTCATCAATTTGGAATTACCCACAACGACATTAAGCCAGCTAACATTCTAATTGGACGCGATGGCAAGGTAAGGTTACTTGACTTCAATATCTCCCAGGTGAATGCTTCCAATATGAGAATAGCGGAATTTGCAGATCGTTTAGTTGGCGGGACCGTTGCCTACATGTCTCCAGAGTTCCAGCAGAAGTTTACCGAAGGGGTATTGAGTTTTGAGGTGGATGGCCGTGCGGATGTTTATTCTTTGGGCGTGGTACTGTGCGAGTTGTTGACTGGGTACCGACCTCCGAGTCGCTTGCAGGGCAACGGAAAAACAAACTTATGTTCTCAGCTTGCAAAGCGAATGGAACTGCCCGCGGGCGTTTGTGCGATTTTGAATAAGGCACTGGAGAAGGACCCTGAACGTCGGTACCAATCAGCCTCTGAAGTCGCGGAGGATCTACGTGCACAACTCACGAATCGTCACCTTGTGCATCAAGCTCAACCAAGCAGGGTGGAGATCGTAAACAAGTGGCGCAAACGCCACTCAATAGTTTCGTCCGGAATCTCTGTAGCAATCCTGACTCTTGTTCTGGGCTCGATAATTGGCAAATGGTCTTGGGACAAGGGTGTGCGCCGAGAGGCTTTGGTAAAGAATCGTGCCGTTAACGAACTCAGTCAGGTACTGCCGGAAGCCATTTCATTGCTGTCGGTGATAGGTGAATTTGGTGAATTAACAACTGAAACCAAAAGGAAGATGAGTGATGTGTTTTTGCATCTCCACACGCTAGCAGTTACTTCCGACAATGCTCTTGGCCGCGAATTAATTGAGGCACCGATTGTCGATCAGTTAGCTGTTTTGCATGACCTGTGGATTCGTCAGATTGCCTCCACGGGAAGTTCAGATTCGCCTTTTCGATTTACACAGGATGGACTGCCGGAACCGTTCATGTCGCCTGAAAGACTGCAACGGATTATTAGCGAGCTATCGGATGGGCAAGAGCGGCAGCAGAGCGAGTTTTTATCTTACTATTTTGCAGGTAACTATCGGGAAGCGCTTGCTAACGCCGAGGACTCAATTGAATCATTATCGCTTGCTGACTATAGCGTTTGGTTGCTGATTGGTCACAGTCATTTGAAGCTGGAACAATTTGCGATGGCTTCAAATGCGTACTCGCAGGCGTTATCCCGAGAAAGAGCTTTTCCTGCGGCTCGATTCTACCGAGGAATCTGTTTTTTAAAACTAGATCTTCCATCGGCAGCAGTCAGCGACTTTCGAATTGTAACAAAGCAGCAGCCCAGCTTTTATCAAGCTCAGCATAACCTTGCTTTAGCTCATCAGGCGTTGAGTCAGTGGCGGGAAGCCGAGGGCATTCTCACTAAAATGCTTGAGGCAAAGGGGGCATCGATTTCGACCCATTTGGCTCGAGCGAAAGTTCGAACGAAAATGTCCGATCTGAAAGGAGCGGCAGAGGATTACCGTCACGCGATCTCCGTCGCACCTGTGTCAATTCAGGACTGGTTGGGGCTCAGCCGGTTGTGGAAGCAAAAAGATCCGCAGCGAGCAATTGAACTCATGACGGAAGCGGTGAAGCGTTTTCCGACAAGTATTGATGCAAGGCAGCAACTTGCTCACCTGTTGAGTGAGTATGACCAAAATGATTGGGCAGCGATTGAGCAATTGGATTATATCATCGAACAGGATCCACTTAATGCTCGTGGGCTGGCGGGTAGAGCGGTTTTAAACGCAAGGCACGGTCAGACCGACATGGCTTTGAAGGATCTCGGTGATTTGATTGAAATCAACCCGGACGACCCGATGCTCATTTATCAGATTGCCTGCTGCTACAGTTTGCTTGCCGAACACGAAATGTTATTGGACGAATCTTCAGGTCCGTATTTGGAAGGTATCGGAGCATCAGAAGAAGGCATTCTGGTGCCTGCTGGGAAATCGGAACGACTGAATCGTATTATCTATTTAGAAAATTCTCTTGATTGGTATCGCAAGTCTGTTTGGAGTAATGTCTCGATAGCAGAGCTCGCGAAGGAAGACCCTGATTTGAAGGCGTTGCGTTTAAGTTCTGAGTTCGAAAGCATCAATCGCATATTGTTAAGGTGACCGACAAGTGGGTAGGAAAATCTTTAAGCGACAAAAACGCAGGCTTGCGCTTCAATGTCTGGAGGGGCGGCGAATGCTTCACGCTGAAATAAGTAGTTTGATTGGTTTCGGCAATCTGACCCTCAGTATCGCACCCGATGAGACGCAAGTTGGCAGACAGCAATCTAATTTAGAAGCTGTCTTTGACGAGAAATTTGGCTCGAGCACTTGGCGTCTTGCTATTGAAGAGGCCGTTCAAACGTGGGTGCCGCACGCAAATGTAAATGTTGGATTCGTTACCGATGACGGTAGTCCAGCAGGCATTTCGGGGCGTTGGCGAGGAGATCCACGATTTGGTGATGTAAGGATTTTTGGTTTAGAACTCGAAGGGACTGCGTGGGCAGAAGCCATCGACGCCAACTCCCGCGCGACCGGTACATGGTCCGGCGACATTGTATTTAACACTGCTCAGAATTGGACAAGTATTGACCAAGTTCGGACTGCAGCTGCCCACGAACTGGGGCATGTTTTAGGGCTGCAGCATAGTGAAGACCCTCTGTCGTTGATGCACGAGCATGGACAGTCAGGAGGCAGTGATTTACTTGAAGATGACATTCGTGAAATCCGTGAACGCTTTGGTCACAGGCAGGGTGATTTCATTGATCCCACCAAGAACAACGATGACATCAAGGAGGCCTCTAGGCTGCGGGGCGGAAACTCGGTATCTGAAAACGAGGGTTTTGACGGCAGTCAAGCGTGGCTTGCTATGGGGGATATCTCGACGTCTGATGATGTTGATTACTATCGATTTGATGTTGCCCAAGGTTACACCGGTCCCATCGCAGTATCAGCACAGGTCGCTGGATTGAGCGTCGCCGATTTAACTGTCTCGGTGATGAATCGAGAGGAGGAAATTCGTGGTGTTGTTGAGGTGGACCCAAAATCCGGTTTCGCTTTCGTTGTGATCGATGTAGATGATGCTGACGAAAAAATCTTCATCAGGGTTAATTCCAGTCAGCCCAATGTGTCGGGAATCGGCAGTTATGGGTTACATGTCTCGCACCCAAGTGTCGTGCATGAGTATCAGGATGCTTTAGTGCAATGGGCGACGAAAATCAGTCAATGGCACCGGAATGATAAGCACGCTGATCGCGGCTATTCCTTTCCTGGACTGGATCCTGAGAGACCCACCTTTAAGGCCGAGAACGCCGATGAGGAAATGGAGCTTGAGCCAATGTTTGAAACGTCTGCGCGATCCGTTTACTCGGCCACTGGTATTCTGTCGGAACCCCATCAGGTGGATAACTATCGCTTCGAGCTTCCGGCTACGATGGTGGAGGGCGATAGTGTTTTGTTGGAGGTTCATTCAGTCGAACAGTTCGGCTTGGTGCCCAAGATTACGGTTTCTTCCTCCAGCGATCTTCCCGTTTCAACACAAACGACCTTTAAGGGAGACGGCGTCACACAATTATTTATACATGGAGTGTCAGCTGGCGACCGTCTGATGATCAGCATCGGTTCGGATAACGTCGCGGATCGCCATCGAACGGGAAGCTATCGGATAGTGGTCGAATCCTCAGACGCATTTTCTTCGCCGATACCATTAATTGATGGCTTGATCGATAACGAGCAACGCTCCGCTGCGATGCCAATTGCGTTAACCGAATCCCAAATCCTCAGTTTTACGTTCTCTAGCCAATCAATCTCTCCCGCGAACCAGTCAGTAGATTCAGCTTTAGTTTTTCGTCTTTACAACGATAAGCAGGAGTTACTGCACTCTTATGCGTCACCGGTCGATGATCTTCGAAGTGTATCGGGATTGCTGTTGTCCCCGGGTGTTTATTACACGCAGCTGACATTGGCTACGGACTCGGATGAACCGCAGAGCTATTCGTCCCAGCTCACGGCTGATTCGCTTACTGATCCGATCGGACCACTGGAGGTTTCAGACGAAATGGAACCTCTTTTTGATTGTCTTCAAGTTGGCGATCTTTGTTTTCCGTTGAATTCACCGACGGTGGATCCTCTCATTATCAATCCCTTGCCTACGCCGCCGCTTCCAGATCCCTTCCTCAATCTTCCCTCAAACCTCGGCGATGAATGGTTTTGGGATAGTTTCGTGATTCCCGTCAGCCGACAGTTGGCACCAACTCCGGTGAACAATCAACAAGCTAGCACTGGCAGTGAAACCGTTGATTTGACAACGAGTACAACTCTCACAGCAAGTGCAACGGTTTCTGCGACGCTAACTCAAACAACTTCTGGTTCGACGAGCGTGCTATCTGATGCGGATACCGATTCGTCGGGAACAAGTGGATCGCAGACAATCTTGCTAGCCTCTGCAGGTTCAATCTCAATTCAGACGCCCATTGTCGACTCTAGCGTCTCGATCAACGTTTCAGCCCAGGTTTCGGCGACTGATCAAACAAGCTCATCGATAACGACCGAGGCGGTGGTGGGGTTGTTGATGGATGTAAATGGAGACGGTGCGGAGTCGGCCTCGGACGCATTAATGATCATTAACTCGCTCGCAGAAAATAATGTTTCAGGTGAACTCACCCCCGAAAGTCTATCACTGGATGTGAACCAAGATGGTCGGCTCACCGCCAGTGATGCACTGTGGGTGATCAATCATCTGCGTCTAATTGGCTAGCCTTCTGGAGAACAGAGGGTTGGGGCGGTTGTTGGTTCCTTCAATGAAGGCGCCTGAGATGAACGCAACCGCGGAGACACGTCTTGGTCTTGGCTGAGAATTGAGTGCTGCTCAACCGAGCGGTTTGAATTGATTCATTCTTCGCTTTTAAAGAAAACCGCAAGCCACACGGTTGGTTCGTCTGGTTTTGTCCATTTCACGCGATGTCTTTGGTTTGACGGTATCAAGCAATGATCACCGGGAAGTAAACGTACCGTTTTTCCGGATTGGTACTCCAGCGCCGCTTCGCCGCTCAATAGCACAAACCACTCGTTTTCTGATTGGTCAAACCAGCCTTCTGCGGGGTTGGCGTGGCCGAGGGAAATGATCCGTTCGATCCTCACCGCGGAAGTCGTGACGAGGGATTCGGTGAATTCGTTTTTTAAGTCAAGGTTCGCCAATTCAAAAAGATTTTGCATCCCTAGTTGATTCCCTTGATGTTGATGTTGATGTGGTGCATGGTTGCACTAAGTTGAGCACGTTTTCGCAGATGATCTTTACCGAGAGACCCTGTTTCTTTTCTCCGCGAAAACACCAATTGCTCAACACTCGCTATTCGACGCTGTGAGAGGACTTTGAGTTTGCCTGATCGGATAAGGTTATTGGACGCCATTGGTATGGTGAGCGAGGAGAACCAGCCTGCATTATCGATGAATTCGAAGCGGAATGTAGGTGTTTCGGGTTCAACCTGCCATGTCTATCGGAGGAGGATCCGTTTTTCGAATTGAGATTCGTGGCGTGGTTGACTGGCCAGGAGGTGGTCAGCCATTGCACTGCAGGGGACTGATCAGTCCTGCAACGGTCTTAATTTGCCAAGCCATTAGAAAAGTGAAGACGTTTTTATTGGATTTGCCCGTGCAAATGGCCGTGATTTTTCCCTAAACGGCCTCCGCTGGAACTCGCGGAGTGTTCCTTCGTTGTTGATTGCGTATCCGCTTCGTAGAATGACTGTGTGTGTATCAGACTCTTACGGAGCGCTAACGGCGGTCAACATGGCTTTTTTGCAAATTATCTCGGGCGCAAGTAATGCCTCATCCAAATTTGAAATCGGCCACGGCGAGACAACCATCGGTCGGCACCCAGAATGCACCATTGTCGTCGAAGCGGGTGCCGTTAGTCGTTTTCATGCGAAGGTTGCCCACGAGGGGGAGAGCTATCTTGTTTCGGATTCCGGAAGTCGCAACGGAACGTACTTGAATGGCGAACTAGTCACCGCGCCGACCGCCTTGAAGGAAGGTGATCGAATACGGATCAGTGAGGTGGAGTTTTCGTTCCTTGCCGATTCGGCCCCAGCATTTGCCGGCAGTGAAATGACTTTCGAGGGTGCCAATTTTGGCATCATGATGGTCGACGATCGAGAAGCTTCACAGAAACCGTTTGAGAGCGGTCATTCGATGGTGGAGATTCGTAATTCGGTTGACGGCTTCGCAATGTCCGCAACGGCGGAGGCAAAACTGGAGGCGCTCGGGCAAATTATCAGCGCACTGGGTGGTGCCATGGTGGTTGATGAGGTTCTTCCGAAGATTCTCACGAGCCTTTTTAAACTTTTCCCGGCGGCGGACCGGGGATTCATCGTGATGCAGGATGAGGAGGGTAATCTCATTCCACGCTGGGTTAAGACGCGTGGTGATCAGGATGAGACCGAAACAATTCGAATCAGCAAAACTATTGTGCGAAAAGTGATGGAGAGTCGAGAAGCGATTCTTTCGATGGATGCTTCGGATGACAGTCGCTTTGACAGCAGTCAGTCCATTGCGGACTTCTCGATCCGATCGATGATTTGTGCTCCGTTGTTGGATTCAGACAATCAAGCGATTGGAGTGCTTCAGATTGATTCGACGCAGGGTCGCGGTCAATTTAGGGAAGATGACACGGACCTTCTTGCAGGTGTGGCGGCTTACTCAGGTATTCTGATCAACAACGCGCGAATGCACGAGCAGGCGCTGCGACAGAAGGAGGTCGAGCAGGATCTATTGCTCGCGACGGAGGTCCAAAAGGCGTTTCTGCCGGATAGCCCACCGGAAGCTCCTGGGTTTCGCGTCTGCAGTTATTACCAAGCGGCGCATCACATTGGTGGCGACTATTACGATTATATCCACCTACCCGGTGGTCGAGTTGCGATTGTGGTGGCGGATGTCGTCGGTCACGGTGTCGCCGCAGCCATGTTCATGGCAAAGCTTTCGGCTGAGACAAGGTTTTGTCTCGCCAGTGACAGCGATGTTGCTGCGGCGATTGTGCGACTGAATGATCGGATGAGCGCGTTGGAGGTGGAACGCTTTGTCACCTTCCTGGTACTTGTCGTGGATCCGTCCAGTGACGAGGTGACCATCGTCAATGCAGGACACATGCCGCCCTTGGTGCGAGATGGTGTCTCACGCGCCATGAGTGAACCGGGAGAGGAAGAGTCGGGACTGCCTATCGCAATTGCGGAAGGAATGGATTACGAAGCGGTTTCGTTTGTGATGAAACCAGGTGACATTGCGGTCATGTACACCGACGGGGTCAATGAGGCGATGGACGTCAAAGATGAGGAGTTTGGCATTCAAAGAATTCGCGAAATGATCGAGAAGGGTGGTGCGGCGGAGGATGTGATGAACGAGGTGGTCACTGCCGTCAACGATCACGTTGGCGCCGCTGACCCCTTCGATGACATGTGTTTGGTTTTGCTGGAACGCTATGAGGTTGATCAAGAATCTTGAGGTTCAACGCGTCAGACTGGCGACGTCGCCAATTTAGAACTGACGCCAATGAACACGGACACCGGCGGTGGATAATGGCCAATTTGATCAGGAAAAAGATTCGGTTTGTCGGGCATGTGCAAGGAGTTGGTTTCAGGGCGACCACGGCGTCGATAGCTCGCCGTTATTTCATCTCGGGCTTCGTCCGCAACGAATCTGATGGCAGTGTGTCGCTGGAGGTCCAAGGCGAAGCATCTGTCTGTTCGAGTTTCTTAGCTCAGGTGCAAGAGGATCTATCCGAGCGGATCGACGAAATGTCGATTTCTGAGGGTCTAGTCATCAAGGGTCAGTCTGAAACCGAGGGCTTCAGGATTCGCTCGTGAGGATGGTCTGAGCTGCAACCACAGGTCGCCTCTTGGTCTTAGCGGCTTGCAGCGAGGTGTGACATCGTCCAGCCTGGCAGGTTTTCGTCTCCGAGTTGTTTCTTTCTGATGATGAAGAGTTACGTTTCCTTGCATGAATCGCATCTGACCTTGCCTTGCCGAAGACGGTGGACTTTTTGGGCGATCTTTACCTTGGGATTCGACAAAGATGGGTTGAGGTTCAGTTAGGTGATCGATCAAAGACGCGTTTGTTGATGTTTTCGGGCTCAAGGGTGCCGAGTTGACCTTCGAGACTGTCTAAATTGCTGTCCAACGCTACTTGGCACCCGACATCGCGCATTGGTTTCGCCGAGCGAGAGATACCCCAATGCAAAATTTTAAACGAAGAGAAATCACCTTCTTTTTCCTTTCTCCCCTGTCGTTTTCGAATTCGTCTTTGGGGGTTAAAATTCGGACATGAATGAGATTGATCGATATGACTACGAATTACCGCGGGAACTAATCGCACAAGAGCCGGTGACGTCTCGTAGCGATTCTCGACTCATGCGAATGGATCGCAAGTCGGGCAAGGTGGATCACCTTCATGTGCGGGATATTGTGGACTTGCTGAAGCCCAATGATGTGCTCGTGCTGAATAATACACGTGTCCTGCCAGCTAAATTGGTCGGTTATCGCAAGGATACCGGCGGTCGTTGGCAAGGACTGTTTCTACAGGCTGACGAGGAAACAGGTATTTGGGAAGTCTTGACCAAGACTCGCGGCAAACTGCGAGCGGGTGAAATCCTGACGATCAAGGATCGTCACGCGCGAGATGGAATGGAATTGGTCGTTATCGCAAGAACCGAGTCTGGAAACCTTCTTGTCCAACCACAATTGCCCGATGGCTATGTGCCACATGAGTCAGAGGGTGATCAAACCTTAGAGTCACCGAGTGATTGGCTCGAGCGTTACGGAAGAATTCCCCTGCCTCCCTACATCCGAGATGGCCAGATGGTCGATAGTGACATCGAACGCTATCAGACGGTCTTTGCAAAAGAACGTGGCAGTGTTGCGGCGCCAACGGCCGGTTTACATTTTACAGAAACCCTGCTCCATGCTATTCGGAAATCGGGGGTTGAAATTGTCGAGGTGACGTTGCACGTGGGAATTGGGACGTTTCGACCGATTCAGGTTTCGCAGTTAGATGAGCATCAGATGCACCACGAGTGGGGGCGGATTGATCAGGCAAGCGTTGAATTGATTAATTCGCGTCGAGAGGAAGGTGGACGTTGCATTGCTGTTGGAACAACCAGCGTTCGGGTTTTGGAGAGTTCCGCTACAGCAGGTCAGGGGCAACTGATACCGTGGCAGGGGATGACAGATTTATTTATCAAGCCACCTTATCAATTTCAATCAGTTGATGCATTGATCACCAATTTTCATCTGCCGAAAAGTTCGTTACTGGTTCTTGTCAGCGCGTTTGCAGAACGTGAGCTGATATTGAATGCGTATCAGAAAGCGATTGATGAAGAGTATCGGTTTTTCAGCTACGGTGACGCTATGTTTCTGGCATAGTAGCTTAGCCGTTGGCGAAGCTACATGTTATTGAATTGTTTCGGATCCGCGGGTTAACGCTCTCGAACAGGCAGTCGCCCTGGATTGACGTTCATTGGGGAATTGCGACCAGGCTGAACCGTCGTGGTAAAATACTCGTTCGTTCTTGAGTAAAGCGGTGCCCAAGTGGGTTGGTGAGGGTCAGGCCGGTTTCACTTCCGATCGTTCGGCCCAGTTTTTCACTTTTCAAATTTCTCTTTTCATCTTGCTCGTTGACAGAAAAACGCGGTACGCGGAATGGTCTTGCCCTCGGGAAGTTTGGATTCATGTGTCTCGGGTCCGGTGCCGAGTGTGTTGATGCTGATGAATTGAATACGAGTCCGATTTGAGTTTTTTTTGCTGACAAGTCAATCGTGGGTGGGGCGAAAATACATTCGGAGTCGATGATCAGGTTGATCAACTGTCCGTTGGTGTGCGCAAACGCTGATTGAAAAGATTTTCCAGCGGTCTGAGTGGCAGTAAGTTCTGCAGTGGCTCTTTGGGCAGTTACGGCTACTGCAACCGCACGATGCGACCGCTCCTCAGCTTTCACTTTGAGAGCGAATCTGGCCCCGCAAGTAATCCAACAGTTTCCACTCGACTAGCGTGAGCAGGACAGGAAAGAGAAACAGAGCAAACTGCGATAGTTCTGGCTTGGCTGCCCACTGATACCCTTGGGACGCGAATAGCGAAAGAATAGCCCAGATAATGGACCCGTTCACTAAGAGCATGAAACTAGTGACCACAGCTGACATGACAGCCATGACGAAGCCTCGGTAAATCGAGTTCCCTACTTCGTGATTATCAGCGTTGGTCATAGGGCAGCTTGCATTGGCAGAGATTGGCTAAGAAGAATGGTCACTCCAAGTCCAACCAGCGAGAGAACGATTAGCAGTGGTGTCCAGCTTTTCAATGATTCGGCCTCGGTAAGCCCACCCATCTTCGTGAACACCCAGAATCCGCTGTCGTTCATCCAGCTTCCCATTAAAGATCCAGTGCCGACAGCGGTTGCGACGTAGACCATGTTGAAATCAGGCTTTGAATCGCCGATGATCGCCGACATCATTCCAGCCCCAATAATCATTGCAACCGTGCTGCTACCTTGAGCGACTTTCAAAACTGCCGCGATGCCCCAGCCTAGCAATAGTAGTGCGATGCCAGACGCTGCTGATCCGGAAAAGTATTCCCGGATGGTGTCACTAATGTTGGTTTGTTGCAGCATTGCACCGAATGCTCCACCCGCTGCGGTGATCAAGATGATAATACCGCCGCTCATGAGTGAATCTTCGACATCGTTACCGAGGCTTCGCCAACTGAGTTTACGCACGGACTTGAGGGTAAGCATTGCACAGATTGCTGCGAGCATCAGTGCAAAGTTTGGGTTGCCAAATAATGAAAGTCGGTTGGCAAGTTCACGGCGACCCGAATTCCACTGATGCTTCTTGATAAGGTTCGGGTACGCATCTTCGAGAAGCGAGCGATTCATCCGCCGTCGATCCACTGGCTTCATGCGAAGTTGATTGGCACCAAGCATCTTCTTTGAAACAGAGGAAAGTGGGACCCCAATAAAAGCGGACTCAGCGTAAAGCTTAGGATCCAAAAGTACGTCGTTTAAGATCAGCACGACCTTCTGTTTGGTCGCTTCGTCTTCCACAGGCGAGGCCAAAAGCTCTCGTTCACTGTCGGTTATTCTTGAGCTTTCCAGCACTCGATCCGCCGGAGTCATCCTAGGTTCAGTGACGGCTGGTTCTGAAGCATCAGGCACGGCAAGTTCACTCCCGTCGCCTTGAGTTGATTCCATGAATTGGTTGGTTAGACCGTCCATGTCGATAAGATCGGTAACGGACAGCTTGGCGAGGTCCTCCCGGTCAGCGAATGTGGCTGCTAATGTGCCAGCCCCGATCATGGCAACCGGAAGCAGAACCGGCAAAAGTGATATCCAAAACTTTGGTAGTTTGTCTTCTGGAAGGGCAGCGTGCTTGTCTTCTTGAGCTCCGAGAGGACGCATTTCAATCGGCATGAGCTTGTCAGCGATCACGGAGAAAATCAAACCGGCAATCGCAGCGGGAATGGCGACAAGAGTTCCAACCCACATCATCGTTCCGATGTCGACTCCAAGGATGGCTCCAACGAGTAATGGGCCAGGTGTCGGGGGAACAAGGGTATGTGTAATCGCACCACCGGTCGCAATTGCCATCAAGTATCGAAGGTAGTTACGATTGGTCCGCCGATAAAGGCTCCGAGCAAGTGGGACAAGAAGATAAAATACGGTATCAAAAAAAACGGGTATCGCGAGGATGAAACCACTGAACATTAGTCCAAGAGACGCCTTCTTCTCACCGGTCACTGCAACTGCATTCCGGACAATGCGATCAGCCGCTCCGCTGTCAAGCATGCATTTACCGATGATTGCTGCCATTGCGATCACGATGCCTATGCTACCCGCGGAAGAGCCAAAACTTGAAACCACCGCAGACATTCGACTCCCAGCGTCCTCGCCTTGCGTCCACCCGACACCAAGGCTAACGATCAGAGCTGAAATAATTAAGGCAAGGAAGGCATTGAGCCGAAGGCCGATGATCATTCCCAAGACCGACACAATTCCAACCAGCAATAAACCAACCGATATGATTTGCTGTTTTGAGGTATCTGCCGTTGAAGCTTTAACGGGAACCACCGGCGACGCAGTCTCCCCTGCAGACGCGGCTTGCTCAGCAGACGTCGCTTGCTCAGCAGACTCAGTTACCAAATCCTTGCTAACTGACTCTTGGAGGGTAGCATCTGGGGTGGATGAATCCGCAGCGGTAACTTGCTCTCCGGAATCCTGAGCCGCCACATTGGACAACTCGCCAAAGAAATTTGAGCAGAAGCTCGCTAAGAAAAAAGCGACGACGTATTTGCTTGGATTCCGCATGTTGCTTCCCAGAAAAACACGGTTGGAGAAGATTGCATCAGAAAAGGTCAATGCTGGGGACAAGTTTAGTCGGTAACCGTTAGTGCGTGGGTCCTTCTTTCATAAAACTATGGCAGCTAGAGGACGCAAATCCAAAAAAACAAGGAAGTTCTAAGCGGACCAAATCGGAGCGTTCGTCGAGCTACCGCAGGCTTTCAATCGCATCGAATCCATCAGGTGCCCATGGAGCAGCTAGCACCCTTGTTATAATTGCGGACGTGGCAAGTCTCGACGCGAATTAACGGCACAAAGAAGTCGGTACAGACCGTGAAACATCCGCGTCCCCCGAGTTGGCGGCACTGAGTGAAACCATCTCGGGAAACACCCCGGTCTGGGCGTTTGATGCTGGCGGGAATCACAGGGATACCCCGGATGGGTGGTAGCTGCGGCGTTTCTCGATGGCTTGGGTGGCATCTTGTTGGAGCACTGAATGCCGAATTTTTCAATAAAAAAAGGCAGCCAAAGGGCTGCCTTTCCGCTCGCGGTTCTTTTTATCCGGCAATCTTAAGTTGGGGCCGGCTGCTGTCAGCTAGAAGGTCACGCAGACGCTCGAATTCTTCGGCGTCCGTAAAGTGGATGGTGATCTTGCCTTTACCTCGAGCAGAGCTTTTGATTTCGACCTTTGTCCCAAAGATCATTCGCATCTCTTGTTGCATCGCATCAATCTGTGGCGAGACTTGTTTACGCCGTTGCCGGGTTGCATTCATGACCCGGCGACCAGTGTCATTGTCCTCCTCTTTTTTGAGGAGCTCTGAAACGAAACTTTCCGTAGCCCTGACACTCCATCTTTCGTCCATGATTCGTTGCGAGGTTCGGACTTGCACCACCTCATCTCCGATAGGTAGCAATGCTCGAGCATGGCCTGCGCTGATTTCACCTGCGACCAGTGAATCGAGGATCGCCTGAGGTAGTTCAAGCAATCGCATCAGGTTCGCGATGGTGCTACGGTCAATGCTTAATCGACGGGCGAGATCATCTTGTTTGCATTGATGCTCTTCAATGTAACGCTTGAAGGACATCGCCTTTTCGATTGGATTGAGATCTTTGCGTTGCAGGTTTTCGATGATGGCCAATTCTGCCACCAGGCGATCATCGGCCTCTCGCACTTCAGCACGAATTGTTTGCATTCCCGCGTGGATTGTCGCTCGAAGGCGCCGTTCACCGCTGATCAGCTGGTAGCGACCATCGACCACCCGCACCAGGATCGGCTGGAGTTGCTGGTGATTGCGAATGCTTTCCGCCAGCGAAGCGATTTCTTCATTCTTGAATTCGCGACGAGGCTGGAATGGATTGTTTTCGATCTCATGAACTGGCAGTTCAAGTGATTCAACACCACTTGCTGAACTTGCGGTTTCAAGAGGGTTTCCGTGCTCGTCGAGCGGTGTACCTAGCAGTGCTGCTAGTCCTTTTCCCAAACGTCGGTCTTTGTTAGTGGTTGCACTAGTCACGCTGGAGCACCTCCATGCACAGTTGGGTGTAAGCGAATGCTCCACGAGATCGCGGGGCATACTGAAAGACAGTCTTGCCGTGGCTGGGTGCCTCGCTGAGTGCGACGTCCCTGGGTACGACATTTTGAAAAACAATTTCACCAAAGAAGTCACGAACTTCTTCGTCCACTTCCTTGGTTAGCTCTAGGGTTGGGTCATACATGGTTAACAGAATCCCGCCAAAGGAAAGGCGACCATCCGTCGCAACGATGACCTTCTTGATTGTTTGAATCAGTTGAGTCAGACCTTCCATGGCGAAATATTCGCACTGGATTGGAATGAGCACTTCGGTGCTAGCCGTTAGGGCGGTCTGCGTAAGAGTGCCGACACTTGGCGGGCAATCGATCAGAACGTAGTCGAACGACTCAAATGCGGTATCGAGGTGGCTCTTTAATCGTTCCGCGTCTGAGGCTTTCGAAGATGCTAAACGATCGATGTCTTGAAAAGTTCTGCTGCCAGGGACAATCTCGAATCCGGCAGCATCAATTTTCTGCATCGAATTAGTGATTGGCTCGTCTGAAATTAAGGCGTGCCCATCCGTTGGGCGGATACCGACTGAGGTGGTCGCGTTGCACTGAGGATCCATATCCATCAAGAGCGTTCGCTGTCCAGCGATCGCTAGGGCGGCAGAAAGATTGACGGCGGTGGTTGTTTTACCCACCCCTCCTTTCTGATTGACCACGCAGAGGATCCTTCCCATTTAACCTGCTCTCTATTCCTTAGAAAGCGTTTTGCCGCAACCAATCCATTGATTGCTGTTACCCTTGGGCATACTAGGTGATGGTGTGTCGGTGAAACAAGACTGGTTTCACACGAAACTGACCTTGACTTGGGTTCCCGCTTATGGGCCGTTGACGCGGTTTCCATGAGACCTCTTGGGTCTGAGGCCGCTTTGGAAGCAGGGTAGGTGGAATTGAGCTTTGCTGGGGGATGGATCGGGCATCGTTAACCGCTGTTTGTCTGCACCTTGCCGCGGCGAGGAAAGATATCAGCTGGAACCGTGGGCGACAGTTTGTGGGGCACATGCCCCGTGGTTGTGGAGTTGTTGGGTTCGCAGACTTGTTGGGGTCGCAGAATTGTTGGGTTCGCAGAGTTGTTGGGGTCGCAGAATTGTTGGGGTCGCAGGCCGGTAATTGACTAATGGATATCTGGCGGAGGGAGGTTGCCGCAGTTGAATCGGTTTTGCCCATCGAGCCATGACCGGATTAAAAAACTGTTTTGGCCACATGATTGGTGGGGCGGGCTTTCTGTTGAATGCACTTGTTCCCCAGCGGGAGGGTAGGGTGATCCTTGGTAGGGAGCTTTTTTGCCGACCCTTGGTTGATTCTTCTCTGGCGGCTCTTTCCAGTCGACCGCTGCTGCGGTGCTCGAGGAGGGGCAGAAGCTAAGGAATCTTCGCGTTTACTTCCCGACGACCGGGTAAAGCGACGCGTGGTTGCAGGATCACAGCTGAACGAAGCGGCGGGAAGAAGGTGTTCACCTGTGAGTGGTTGGACAAAACTAGGAAGGATCCCAACTTTGTTAGTGAAGCGGATTGAAGGTGAGCCCGCTGAGAAGTTTCGGATAGAAATAGGTGCTTTTGGCAGGCATTCGCTCTTTGTGCAAGCTGATGGCCTCCACATGCTCCAGCTTTGCCGGCATCACCAACGCTGCAAGCGTATAGGGCTCATCGCTATCGCTTTCCGCTTGGCTTCCTTCGCCTCTAATTCCTTCGACGACTTCTGAAACGTCGTGTACATAAGTCGGTTTGGGGTGGCCCTCGCACCCGAGAAGATTGTCGATCACCAGACGATGCAAGAGGCTGACTCCAAGTCCACGCCACTGCTCGCTCTGTGCCTCAGCCAAACCAGCGATGCGTTGGGCTGCTTGCGGGGTTGCTTTTGCTAGCACCCATGTGTTGTCAGAGACGCCGTAAAGGGCAATCATTCCCTGTTCATCCGCAGCCTCCATTTCGGACCAAGCTTGGTCGGCAGCTGCGACGCCGCCGGCAAGCGTCTTGCAGTCGAACGCGTCTCCGAGTCGTTCGATAATTTGCGACGACTCAAAGCAAGGTGTTCCGCGTAGTAATCGATGCGTGGGAAGGACGATCATCCCCGGGTCACTCATGCCGACCAGCATGGTCATGACAAAGTTGGCCGGGTGATCCTCGGGAAGTGGTCCCTGTTCTTCCTGAAGCTGTGCTCGGTAGTTCGACGCGGTTTCGTATCGGTGGTGTCCGTCGGCAACGAACATTGGCTTGTCGTCCATCAGAGTCGAGACTTGCTCGATAATCTCTCGGTCAGTGATTGGCCAAAGAACGTGACGCACGCCCAGGTGATCGGTCGCTTCGATTGGTTCAGAGACGCAAGCGTTATCAAGTAAGGTGATGACCTGGTTTTCCGGGTCCGGATACAATCCGAAGATCTGACTGTTGTTTTGCTTGGTAGCGTTGGTGAGTTTTAGACGATCGACTTTTGCTTTGGGATGTGTTTCTTCGTGGGGGTAAATATTGCCCTCACCGAATGGCTGGATCCGCACTCGGGCCATGAAGCCACGGCGATTGATGGTTTGGCCTTCGTGCTCGAACTGCTGATGGTAAACGTAGAAAGCTGGTTCTGATTCGCGTTGCAGAACACCTTCGCTGGACCATTGGCTGACGAATTTTGCTGCTCGCTCATACCGCTCGTCGCCCTCATCGCCAGGTTCGACTCGGTTGAGAATCACTCGAATGCAGTTAGCTGGATGCTTTTTGTACAGCTCGTCCTGCAGTTCGGGATCGATGACGTCATAGGGTGGGGCGATCACGTTTGATAATGAACCAACGTGATCGAGGTTATAGCGTAAGGCAGCAAACGGGGCAGTTTGAGGCATTGAATTAGCGTTTTAAAAGTCTTGGGAAAGTTTTAGGTTTCGCTCAAGATCCTATGCCATATTGCCGGCGGCGCGGAGTGGTGCTGTTGATGTGGTGAAAGGGGTTTATCTTTTTGTGTGTTTCACGGCATCGTTTGGTGTGAATCAGGTTTGCGATCGCTGATAACGCTCGCTTGTCCATAATCAGTGACTCGGTATCGCGGATTCATCTGAGACCGGTTAAGAAAAAGCGGCCAACGTTTGAAGTTCCAGCCTGATGATGGGTTGCCCAACGTCAAGCGAGGCGATGTCATGTGCGCCGCGAATTGGAGGGATGGTTTTCCCTGTTCTTAATCTGCGAAAGTAAGAACGTTATTGAAGAATTGTCTGCTCCTTCGTTTTCGCCACTGAGGGCTAAATCGGCGTTTGATCGTGACGTCAATCGCTAGCGTTTTGATGAGTCTCGGCGGCTGAGCGATGGGGCTGAGTGATGGGTCTGAGCGATGGGTCTGAGTGATGGGTCTGAGCGAGTGCCCTCGCCCTCAGTCGTAGAGGGTTGGTAATGGGAACGTCTCTATCTCTTGGCGTTCATCTGTGGGTGGGACATTGGACAGGTTTGCCATGCAAATGGCTTTCTTATTCTCTGCACATAAAAAAAGGCACCCGTAGCAAAATTGCTTCAGGTGCCTTGCTGAATCGACTGGAAGGATTCGTTACTGAGGCTTAATAGCGATAGTGTTCGGGCTTATAGGGACCTTCCACTGGCACGCCCAGATAATCTGCTTGCTCTTGCGTGAGAACGGTCAGCTTGACACCGAGTTGATCCAAATGAAGCCTCGCGACCTCTTCATCAAGGTGCTTCGGGATCATGTAAACCTTGCATTCGTACTGATCGTTGTCACGATTTAGCCACAGTTCAAGTTGTGCCAAAACTTGGTTCGTGAAGGAAGTACTCATCACAAAACTGGGATGGCCGGTAGCGCACCCAAGGTTGACCAAGCGGCCCTTGGCCAGAATGATGATGCTGGAACCGCTGTCATTGAACGTATAGCGGTCAACTGCACCGATGTCGGCGGCCTTGATTTCGCTCTTGGTTGCCTTGCCATCTGCAACTTGCTGCTCAAGCCAAGCGATGTCGATTTCGGTATCGAAATGACCAATGTTGCAGAGAATTGCATCATTCGGCATGTTCACCATGTGATTGCCAAGGATGATGTCTTTGTTGCCAGTGGTGGTGACAAAAAGCCGTCCCTCTTTGCAGGCCTCATCCATGGTGACCACTTCGTAGCCTTCCATGGATGCTTGCAATGCGTTAATCGGGTCGATCTCAGTGACGATGACCCGGCAGCCATAGCTCTTGAGGCTCGCAGCACATCCTTTTCCAACGTCGCCGTAGCCGCAAACGACGGCCACCTTCCCGGCGAGCATCACATCGGTTGCTCGCTTGACTCCGTCAGCCAACGATTCCCGACAACCGTAGAGGTTGTCAAACTTACTTTTGGTTGCGCTGTCGTTGACATTGATGGCCGGTACAGCCAGTTTGCCAGTCTTGTTGAGAACCTCAAGGCGGTGAATGCCGGCGGTGGTTTCTTCACTGATTCCATGAATGTCGGCGAGTAATTCCGGGAATCGATCGTGAACCATGGCGGTCAAGTCACCACCGTCGTCCAGGATCATGTTCAGCTTTTTCCCTGATGGGAAATGAAGCGTCTGCTCGATGCACCAATCAAACTCTTCGTCCGTCTCACCTTTCCAGGCGTAAACAGGAATCCCCGCAGCGGCGATTGCTGCTGCGGCGTGGTCCTGCGTGCTGAAAATGTTGCAACTGCTCCACGTGACTTCGGCGCCAAGTTCCACGAGGGTCTCGATCAGAACAGCGGTCTGGATCGTCATATGGAGACAGCCAGCAATCCTTGCTCCGGCAAGCGGCTTGTCTTTACTGTGCTTTGCTCTCAATGCCATCAAACCTGGCATTTCGTTTTCAGCCAATTCGATCTCTTTTCGACCAAATTCTGCGAGGCTAATGTCCTTGACCTTGTACGGAAGGCGATCCGTTTCAACTTGCGACACTTCAGAACTCACTTCTAGAAAGAAAGGGTAGATGTCGATTCACGTCGGAGGGCCCGAGGACCCAACACAAGGACTCCTGCTGGTCCGCAAACCCACAAACGCTAATCGGTAAACATTCGTTTCGTTAGGCAAACCGTAAAAAGTTTGCTCGAAATCACAGTTTACTGGAGTAAACCGCAAATTCGGAGGGGTGTCTTACTGAGTCTCTCCGGGAGTGCATGCTTGCGGGCCATTTGTAGCGATCGTGCGTTGTGGGTTGATTAGGTCCCGATTTCGAGGCAGCCCCCCGATGTCAGGGCGGTAATAGAGATCAGGGTTAGGAATGGAGATCAGATTGATTCGGGCTTTTTGCAATGACAGTCTGTCGGCGTGGCACTCTTTTTTCGGGTAATCCCGCCTGGTTTCCGCTAGGCGGCACTCGAGGGGATCAACGTAACTTATTTTAAAATAGTGACTTAGGGTTGCCGTCGCTTGTAAGTGGATTGTCTCGAGATAGAAGACGCCCTTTATTGCGAATCGTTCTCAATAAGTGTATTTTGGTGTCTCAGCCGAGATGGAATTCGAGAATCCCATGAAATGACAGAGTGTTTGCAATGAAAGATGGCCAGAGCACTGGAGATCAGAAAGCTGGGGCGACCGAGAGTGCCCCTGGTGATTTGAACCTGGACCTCGATGAATCATCGCAGGGGATGTTGCCGAAAATTATTAAATTCACGGACTTGGCTCGGTGTGGCGACGAGATATGGATTGAGTTCGATTCACAACTTTACCGGCTGCGGAAAACTCGGCAGGGTAAGCTGATTCTGACGAAATGAGTCGGTTGAATTCGGTCGAAGGCAGAAATCTCTTCTTAGCAGCGATGGATCGGCAATACGATGTGGCCGGTCAACTTTCGGTACTTCAGGGCGTTCGCGTCCGTTCGGTTGCTCCGATTTGTCGGTGAGTTTTGACGGCCATTCCCATCCCGGCTTGTTTCGACCGCATTTTCGGTACGAGTTGGTCTTTGGCAGCGTGTTTGGTGAGTTGGAATGCCGATTCCAGGATTGGATAGCGGAGCATCAATGGAACAATTGCCGCGTAGATCGAACTAGTTGGTTTGATCAGGGTGGAGAGTGTCGGCCAGAGGAAACCGATTCACCAATTCGGAGTTTTTCGGCAGGCGGATACGAAATCAGCGATTTTCTTCCGCGATTTAGTTCCGCGAGGCTCTTCGGCGCCGCTTGCCGTATCAACGCTTCGGGTTCCGGTGGCATTGATTGCCATTGCGACATTTTTAGGATGGAGGCCACCGGCGAGCGAGAACGCTTGTTGAGAATTGCGTTTCGACCAACTTCCGAGACTGTTCCAATCCAAGCTGTGTCCCAAGCCGCCATGCGAGCCACCAACTTCTGCATCAAACAGGGGATGGCAGCCGACGGAAATCCAAGGTTCGCAAAGTGATTCAATCTCCTCGGGGGCAAGTTCGTTGCGAGGTAATTTGATCGCGCGAATGATAGGCAGTCCCAGTCCCGACCAAGTCGCAGCCGACTCCGCGGGTTCATCGCCGTGCAGTTGGACCGCATCCAGTTCAACCTGCTGGGCTAAGCGCTCGATCTGCTGAGGGGTTCGGTTAACGAAAACGCCTACCCGCATCAGCCCGAATGAAGCGGCATTTTTGCTGAGTTCGATGGTTGATTGATAAGTTGGGTCAACAAACCGTAGGCTGGGGGGAAAGAAGTTCAGGCCGATGGCGTCTGCGCCACTCCGGGCGACCGCGTCCAAATCAGAAATCGTTCTCACTCCGCAGATTTTGATCCTAAACATGCTTTGTACACCGTAATAACCGCAATAACCGCTACAAATGGACTGGTCGCCGCGGTGCTTGTTTTCCGATACAGGTTAAATCGAACCAGGTGATCGATGGCTCGATCACCAGATCTTTACCACAGCAGCAGACACAAAGAAAGCTTGGAGATAGTAAATGCTAGCGGCTGTTCGTCGCCTGTCGGTTCAAGATTTTTTTCTTGTCGCATTTTCCGTCATGGTAATCGTCCTGACTCATTGGCCGGACTCACCGCGGCGACAGTGGGTGCAGCTTCGCCTTCGCAATGGTGAGCTTCGCAGGTATTCGATACCGCAAGGCGATGTTGCTCTTCAAAGACTGAAGCTGGTGCGTGAACGCTGGATGAATCATGGGCTGGATACTCGCGTCGCCATCGCAAATTGGCGTCTTGAATTGTCTGAGCATTATGGGGCGAGTTGGACGGCGGTCGCCGAAACCGAGAATATCTCTGGAAAGGGTGCTCAGGTGTTACGGCGTGCGGAGCTGGAAGCGGTGGGAGATGATATCACGGGGGCGAGCGGGCAGGTGGACCTGGTAGGGTTCCAAACCGCTTCCTCGGTTGGCACTGCGGAGCATGCTGCCAGAAGCCGCAAACAGTGGCTCCGTTTTGGTGAACAGTCGAGGGCTGAGATTAGATTGCTCGAGCAGCAGAGAGAGTCACGATCGCGGGACCTGACGAGGGCACCGGTCGTTTTTGGACCGACGGAGCTTGGGGGAAAGCCATCGCTCGCATTCAAAGGTGCAATCAGTGCCGGGCTGTTTGCCGGAGTTCTTTATTCAATCTCGGTATTCTGCTTTCCCGCACTTGCGTTTTTACGTTCGTCCGACATGAAGAATTCCGTTTCTCGCGTCGATTGGAGTTTGAGTTGGACCGGTAATTCCATCGCGGCAGGTTCGGGATCCTGCCCACTTTCTGACGGAGGTGGGCATCAGGTGACCAGCGAGATGGGTAATAGGCCTCAATCGGAACTATCGTTGGACTTGCCCGAAGAATGGATTCATATCCGTCAGCCTTGGGGCGTGGCCTTGCGTCGTCTGTGTGTTTTGATGCTGACGGTCTTCGCTGGAATTTCCATCGTGTGGTGAGGCCTTGAAGGTTGTTTTTTTAAGGCGAGCGAAGGTAGGTCCTTTTCTGAAGCGGTTCGATCGAGGACACTCTCGGAATGACTTCAGCAATTGCAGCAGATCTGCTCCCCTATGCTTCCTCCGAAATCGTGGTGGACGGGCATCGTCTGCGCTATCTGGATGAGGGTGATTCGGACCAGACGTTGCTGTGTGTTCATGGCAACCCCACGTGGAGTTTCTATTACCGTCGTGTGGTAGAACGATTCGCCAAGACGCATCGAGTGGTGGCGGTGGACCATCTTGGTTGTGGGCGAAGCGAAAAACCCGATTCAAATCAATTTTCATACCGATTTTCGGATCACCGGGACAACTTGGTCACGTTGATCGAAGAACTTGATCTTCGCAACATTACATTGGTGGCGCATGACTGGGGTGGCGCGATCGGCCTTTCGTCCTTGCTAAGGACGCAGGAGCGATTCAGGGGAATTGTCTTGTTGAATACCGCCGCGTTCGTACCTCCTTACATACCGCTTAGGATTTCTGCTTGTCGTTTTCCGTGGTTGGGAACTTTGGCTGTTCGAGGTTTGAACTTATTCGCTGCATCAGCCATCAGGATGGCGATGTCAAGAAATCGCCTGAGTGCTGACGCGGCACGTGGCCTTTTGGCTCCCTATGACAATTGGAAGCACCGGGTGGCGATTGATCGGTTTGTAAAAGACATACCGATGAGCTCCAGTCATCCCACCTTCAGTGAGCTTGACGATCTTGGGAAGGCCCTTCCACAGCTCAGTGGGTTACCATCGTTGTTAGTTTGGGGAATGAAAGATTGGTGTTTTCGCCCTGAGTGCCTCCGGCGTTTTGAGGCGGTGTGGCCAGATGCGAAGGTGTTGGAGATTGCAGATGCAGGACATTACGTCATCGAGGATGCACCGGATGAAACGATCGATGCGATAAACTCATTCCTTTCTCGGTCATGAATGATGGAGAAAGCACGCAGCCCGGTTCGAGGTTGTCGTTTACCTGTAGGTAATGAGGCATGATGCGTTCGTCTTGTGCTAAGGCGATTCAGGGATGCTGCGTCTTGGTTAACAGATTGAGAGGATCACTTTCTGAGGATTAAAAAGTCAAGTCATGGTCGAGGTTCGCTCAACAGGTCTTTCCGAGGATTGCCAACCCGTTTGGGGTTGGATAGCTGACCAGGTGAGATCACCCGCTGAAGCGGTACGATGGGCGTGTCTTGTTGAGGCAACCTCTCCCAAGGTGGGGAATGTTTTCCCCGGACGTCCCTTCGTCGATCTTTCCTACGAGGACTTTGTAGCTGCAGCCGAGATTGCCTCGACCCATTTTGCCGCGTGCGAGCAATTTAGCTTGGCGATCAAACGTTCGGTTGAAGAAACCGTCCAGCGGTGCAAGACCAACGTGAACCTTGGAATCTTGCTTTTACTTGGGCCTTTGGTTGCCGCCGATCACCGCCTGCAACATCAAGAAATAGATCACCCGTGTGACGAGGATTGGTTAGTGGAAATTGGCCATGTCCTTCAGGGATTATCGGTGGAGGATCATCGGTTGATTTTTGAGGCTATTGGCCTGTCTAGTGCTGGCGGACTTGGGAAAGCAGATCGGTGGGATGTCAACGACTCCCATGATCAGGTCAACCTCATCGAGGCGATGGCCGATTCGGCAGCGCGTGATCGAATTGCCATGCAATACGCAACGGATTTCGGTGATTTGTTTTCTTCTATCCTGCCCATTGTTGCTGAATCGATTGAGGCATGCGGTGATTTAATGCGAGGGGTGGTGTCGGCGCACATCAAGTTATTGGCCGGTTTTCCTGATAGCTTGATCGCTCGTAAGAATGGGAACGAGGTGGCGGCTGAGGTGCAGAAATTGGCATCACAGGTGGATGTTGACAATCCCGAGCAGGTGAAGGAATTTGATACCTTTCTCAGGGATGACGGACATCGGCTGAATCCGGGAACAACCGCTGATTTGATCGCTGCATCACTTTACGTTCTTTTTCGTGGTCTGCCTGCAGCCCGTTGCATGTCAACTCGAAAAGGAGTGAAGGGGTAACTGCTGTTGGAAGAAACTGTTTAGTTTCGAAACGGATGTTTAGACCTGTCACGGAGAATATTAATGAATCAGCCAACATTTCGCGTTGATGTTACCAAACAGCAATTCGTATTTTCTGCCGCTCACTTCATAACGTTTGCCGGTGACATATGCGAACGATTGCACGGCCACAACTACAAGGTCAGGGCCAGCGTGGAGGGACCATTGGATGAGAATCGATACGTTGTCGATTTCATCGCATTGCGCGACGCAGTGTTGGAGGAAACGTCTCAGTTGGATCACCATGTGGTGCTTCCGCAGAACCATGACGAAATCAAGGTTGTGGTGGGGGAACGGGAAACCACTGCCACATTCAGGGATCGTCGCTGGATTTTTCCAAAAGAGGATTGCGTTATTCTGCCGGTTGTTAACACGACCGCTGAAGAGATGGCTCGTGTCATTGGTGAACGTGTCATCGAGAGGACACGTGATCAATTTTCGGATCGACTTGATTTTATAGAAATAGCGGTGGACGAAAATGAAGGGCAGTGGGGTGTGTGCCGGCTGCCGTGGCCGAAGTCTTAGGCACTGACTCAGTCCGTTGATGGAAACACGCAGAACAAAAATAGTCCATTGACGATTCGCGAGGCAGGTGGCCTGAGAAGGAACCTGCAAGTAGGTTTTGCCGAACTCCCCGAGCACAGCGAACTCCCCGAGCACAGCGAACTCAGCGGGTTTTGCGGGCATTCATTTCAGTTGGGTGTCAACGGATTGTTCACTGGGGATGTCCGCAGATTACCGACATTGTCATGACGACAGTGGCTTTATTTTGGTGGGGGAGCCACTGAAGTGGGTTGTGGCAATTCCAGCGTTGTTCCCTTCCTGAGTGGATTGCTGAATCAGGAGGACCTTGGAAAATCGATGGTGGATAAATTTTCTATGGAGTTGGCTAAGTGTGATTCAGCCGATGGTTTACCTCTTAGTTGGCAGGGCCATGACAAATTAGGCTGTGCCATTTTGATCACACCGTTTGAGAAGCTTTTGAGGCTTTTCTGACTGCTGTTGAGAAAATAGGTGCGAGTGCTGTCGGGTTGCATGAATTCGCCCTTGAATTGTTTTGAAAGGCTTTTGCGTGGTGGATTTGGCGGGTCGAGTTGAGGTCCGATGCGATACGATTGTCGGGGGTGTCTGGATTTCCCGGTTTCGGACAGGCGGTTAATCTATTTCTAACTGCAATTCGCAGCGATGCGCTCGTTCCTTCACGAGAGGATATTCGCTGATCGGTTGGTGGATGTGATGTTCAGGACCTGCAACACCGTTCGATCTTTTCCCGCTTTGTCGGTGGTGGTTCTCTTGTTTCACCTCATGTGATAGGCGTCTGGGTTAACGGTAAGATAGTCGGCGTCAAAAAATTTGTTTCTTTGCGTTTCAGAGGATTTATCGTGATGTCGGTCAATGGTTTATTGGGCCTAAATGATCTAGCCCGAGGTATGGCTTTGTTAGTGATGACCTGTTTTGGGCTGAGTGAGTTGTCGGGTTTCGATTTCAGCGCCATTTCAACGACTGATAATCAGCCGACGAGGGCCAAGACGTCGGAGCAGCGTCCCAACATTCTCTTTGCGATTTCTGACGATCAGTCGTTTCCGCATGCAAGTGCCTACGGGACGACTTGGGTTGATACACCGGCCTTTGACCGAGTGGCGAAGTCAGGGCTACTTTTCAACCGATGTTACACACCCAATGCAAAGTGTGCTCCATCGCGTGCATGCTTGTTAACGGCAAGGAATTCGTGGCAATTAGAAGAAGCAGCGAACCATTGGTGCTACTTTCCTGAGAAGTTCTTGTCCTATGTCGAGGTACTTGAAGGAGTTGGTTATTCGACAGGGATGACTGGGAAAGGTTGGGCGCCTGGTGTCGCCAAGAACAGCGATGGAAAACGCGAACTTGCGGGGAAACCCTATTCGAAATGGAAGTCGAAACCACCGACTCGCAGTATCTCTGCAAATGATTACGCAACGAATTTCCAGGCTTTTTTGGATGAGGTTCCCGAGGACGAGCCATTTTGCTTCTGGTTTGGGGCGTCCGAGCCACATCGGGGTTACGAATTTGGTAGCGGTGTTCGAATTGGAGGAAAGGATCTTGCCACGATCGATCGAGTGCCTGGCTTTTGGCCTGATAACGAAGTGGTTCGAAATGATTTGCTCGATTATGCTCTGGAGATCGAGCACTTTGACACACATCTCGGGAGGATGCTTGATGAGTTGGAAACACGGGGCTTACTCGACAACACCCTTGTCGTGGTTACCAGTGATAATGGTATGCCTTTTCCAAGAGTGAAGGGTCAAGAGTATGAATTGAGCAATCATTTGCCGTTAGCGATGTCTTGGCCTTCAGGAATTGTTGATGCAGGTAGGGTTGTCAATGATCTGGTTTCTTTCATTGACTTTGTCCCTACTTACTTCGAAATCGCTGGGGTTGATTGGAGAAGTAGCGGGATGGCGGAATTAACTGGTCAGTCGCTTGTTCCGTTGTTTGAAAATGACCCGAAGCGATATGAGCGGAAGATGGTCTTGATCGGCAAAGAACGCCACGACATCGGCCGCCCCGAGGATGTTGGATACCCAGTCCGCGGGATCATAGAGGGTTCATTCTTACTTTTGAGAAATTTTGAAACCGATCGTTGGCCGGCAGGTGATCCGATCACCGGCTATCTAAACACTGACGGTAGCCCCACGAAAACCGAAGTGTTGGAGGCACGTCGTTCGGGCCGTCATGTGAATTGGTGGCAGCTTTCGTTCGGTCGCCGACCCGAGTACGAATTATTTAATATTGAGACCGATCGTGATTGCCTTGAAAATCTCGTCGACGCTCCAAGGTACAGGCAGCGAAAGGAATTGATGAAGGAATTGATGGAACAGCAATTGCGGTCTGAGGGCGACCCTCGGATCGATGGAAGAGGCGATGTGTTCGATAGCTACCAATATGCCAATGTTAGGGATCGCAATTTTTATGAGAAGTACCGCAGTGATCCTGACAGTGTCCGAGCGGGATGGGTGAATGCGAGTGATTTTGAGGCGGAGGATATCGACAAGACTGAGGCCGAATAAAGTTCAAGGGATTTTCGACAATTGAGGCGATCGGATGCAACGCGAGCGATTGACTGGATTGACAGTTCTCATTGGCTCGCAGTTTGAAAATCCTGCGTCTGGATGTTCACTCGTATTGGGTTTCGGCGAGGGCATGGTGGTAACCTACCCAGTTTTATTCATCGAATCAGATGATTTCTAGTCGGAGAAGCCGTGTGAATCTGACAATGATTTAACGATCAAGCAGGTGCTATGGATCATAAAACCAGCGTTTGACGCTCTTATCCGCCGATCTTGGGATTCTGATTCCGAAGAACCAATAAGGTTTTGTTCGGTTAATGAGGGTGTTCTGGCGGATATCGAGCAGATTTGCCGATCCTTGACGTTTCCGGCGTCGTACAGTGAACAATTGGATGAAGGTGGCTACAGAAAGCTTTACCGAGCACAATTCGGGTGATCGCATGAATTGACTCGCCTGAGACGCCTTAAGAAATTTAGAATCAGCGCTCAGATCCTCAACGCTTCAAATGACTGCCGCTACTTCAACATGTTGTCTGTGAACTCATTAACGAAAAACTTTCCGCTCGAAGAGGGGAGCGTTTGCGCAGTCGATTCACTTTCTTTTTCGGTGGATGGCTCTGAGGTTTATGGTCTATTGGGCCCCAATGGTGCGGGCAAGACTACCACTCTAAGAATGATCTTGGGGTTGTTGGAACCCGATGCAGGACACGCCTCGGTTCAGGGTAGGCAGACCGGACTCGATCCGATTGGAGTCAAGGAGCTTCTCGGGTTTGTTTCGGCCAGTGATGGTGTCTACCCGTGGCTGACGGTCCGCGAAATGCTTTTGTATTTTGGTGATTTGTACGGGGTTGATCCAGTCGTGGCACGGGATCGGTGTGAAGAGCTTTCAAGTCTGATGGGAATCTATGACCTTTTGGATCGTCGAGCAGGTGGGCTAAGTACAGGGCAAAGGCAGCGAGTGACGTTGGTTCGTGGGCTGATCCATGATCCACCAGTGATGCTTTTGGATGAACCAACCCGAGGACTCGATGTCGTGGGCGTCCAAACCATTTTTGAGTACATCGGTCACTTAAGGGATCGGGGAAAAGCGGTTGTCGTATGCACTCACCGCCTCGATGAGGCAGAGCGACTTTGCGACCGCTTCGGTTTGTTACACGAAGGATCGTTGTCCTATGAGGGGACAATGATGGAGCTGCGGTCTGCGACTGGTTGTGAGCATCTTGTGGAAATGTTTGTCGGTCTCCTGCAAGGTGGTCACCATGAAACAACCTAATCAGTGTGATGGTGAAGAGATCGAAGGACAGACGATGAAAGGTGGCCCGGGTCACGGCCCGAAGCGGATCCGCCGTGTTCTGAGGGTCGGGCGTCTTTACCGCAAAGAGTTACGTGAAACCATGCGTGACCGCCGCACGGTGATCACGCTTGTTCTCATGCCTTTGCTTTTGTATCCAATTTTAAGCATGGCTTTGAATCGGTTTCTGCTGTCTTCCTCGGGCGATGTGGAGACGGGGTATACCGTGTGCGTTGCAACGCCAAGCGAATCCGATGCACTACTTCGGCTGCTCAGTGACCCGCGAAGTCAGCCACCGAGCGAGATTGTTGAAAGTCGCGGTGGTGAGATTGCAGATTTTCGGCTGGGGCTAAGTCGCGCCGAGAACGCGGAGCTCGCTGTTGAGGCAAATGAGGCGGACGTTGGCGCCAAGATCACAGTTGCACCTAACGGAATGAATGTGATCACACTCTATGCGCATCGAGGTGATGCAGCCAGTGAAACAGCTCGGCAAATTCTTGCGGAGAGACTGCAATGGTTTAAGCTGGCGGAAGCTAATTTGGTGCTCCAAGCGGCAGTTCCTCGATATCGCTCACCGATTGATGTTTTGGTGCAGGATGTCGGTACCCCAAAGCAGTCCAACCTGCTGGCGACGTTAGTTCCGCTTGTCCTTGTCTTGATGACGATCACCGGAGCGGTTTATCCAGCGATTGACCTGACAGCCGGGGAGCGGGAGCGTGGAACGTTAGAAGCGGTGATGGCGTCACCGGTATCGAGATTTTCAGTTTTGGTATCGAAGTACTTTGCAGTAATGACAGTCGCTTTTTTGACGGCCGTCGCGAATTTGTTTGCCATGTTCACCACTTTGTGGGCCAGCGGTCTACTTGCCTTGTTTCAAGAAGAAGCGTCGCCACCAATCTGGATGGTATTGCCGATGCTTGCGTTGTTGGTTCTCTTTAGTTCGTTCTTTTCTGCGGTGCTGCTTGCGCTAACCAGTTATGCAAGGTCATTCAAAGAAGCTCAGGCTTATTTGATTCCCGTAATGTTACTTTCGTTGGGACCTGCAATGGTCTCACTAGTACCCGGGATTGGACTCGATGGTCTGATGGCAGTCGTGCCCTTGATTAACATTGTACTCCTTGCGCGGGATCTTCTCTCCGGCAGCATTGATCTGGGGAGCGCATCGATTGCGATAGTATCAACGTTAAGTTACGCCGCCGCCGCTTTGGCGATTGCATCCAAGCTGTTTGGCGGTGATGCAGTGATGCGAACCAGTTCACAAACCGCGCTGTCGCTACTGAAGAGGCCACGTCGCCGTTCAGACCATCCCAGTCACTCCAGTGCTGTGCTGTTGTTGGCGTTGCTGGTTCCCTTTTATTTCATCGTCTCGAACGGGCTGATGCAGTTTTTGCGAAATTTCGGTGACGTGGTGTCCGTGGAGGTGCAGTTGGGGCTCAATGCACTGGGGCTTGTATTGACTTTCGGCATGTTGCCGCTTTTGGCAACGATTTGGGAACGGTGTAAGATCCAGACGACGTATCGACTTAGCGGTTTTAATGTTCTTGCATTATTGGGGTCTGCGTTTCTTGGGCTCGGCTGTTGGGCGATTGCGCACGAAGCGTTTGTGATCGCCGATGCGTTAGGCATCGGCGGCCTAAGTGAGACGCAGATTGAAAATGCCCAATCGATGATCGTTAAGATGCAACAGGCGCCGGTTATATTACTGTTATTAGTATTTGCGGTTTGTCCTGCGGTCATCGAAGAGCTTTGCTTCCGTGGCTATTTGTTTTCAGCATTCACTAAGCAGCTTCAGCCTTGGCGTTTAATTGTGATCACGTCGCTGTTGTTTGGCTTGTTTCATGTTTTAACTGGCAGCACCTTGCTTGTTGAACGCTTCATTCCATCAACGTTAATGGGCTTGGTGATTGGCTGGGTTGCTTATCGAACCGGAAGCGTCCTGCCGGGAATGTTGATTCATCTTGTTCACAACGGCCTGTTGAATTTGGTACTGCATTACTCTGAGGAGTTGAGTTTCCTTGGTGAGGGATTTGATGATCAAACACATCTCCCGGCTGCGTGGTTAGCCGCCTGCCTTTTTTTGATTTTCGCAGGGACCCTTTTGGTTCATTTTGGCACAAGGTTGCGCGGCGAAGACGACCTCGTTTCAGTTTCGGAGCAGCTTGGATCTAATTCGGGTGATCCTGAATTACTTTGATTTTTTCATCCGCTTGATTGGATTCAGGCCGTCTGCTTTTCGGTTGTTGGTCGTGCCACGAGTGGTTAACAATTGAAGCCGCTGTGCTTGATTTATTTCTTATTGGCTTTAGCCTTAACAAGCAATGGCTGAATTGCTTTGACAGGCGGGCAGTCAACGGCCAATCGGTTGCTTCATGGTGTTGCAGGTTATGTCTTTTTTCTTTCCATCAGGCTGATGAAGTTCTTTCTAGTCAAGGATGCGTCAAAGGGATTTTTAGTTGATGGCGGTTTTAGAAAATGTATCCGAGGGGCAGCCTGCCCTGCCAATGTTGATTACTGGGGTGGCTGGTGTTCCTGGTTACAATGCATTTCACTATTTTCGGTCGCTTTACGGTGAGCAGGTGATCGGTGTTAGGCAACCTACAATGTGGCCGCTGAAGGGTGCTGGTCTGATTGGATGTGACTTGGAGAGCAGGGATGCGGTTTCTGCGCTTTGGGACAAGTATCAATTTGGAAGCGTGCTCAATTCTGCGGGGAGTTGCCGCTTGAAGTCGTGCGAGCTGGATCCCACGATGGCCCATCGAGTCAATGTGCTTGGTACTGAAAACGTTGCCATGTTGGCAAAAATCCACGGCTCCTATTTATTACACCTGTCAATTGATCTCGTGTTTGGCGGGCGGCCAGGTGGTGGGTACGTCGAGACGGACGAGCCCGATCCGGTAACGATTTATGGTGCGAAGATGGTGGAGGCGGAGAGGTTTCTTTTCAGGACGCTGCCGGATGCTTGTGTCCTGCGAATCTCACTTCCCATGGGCATCAGTTTTAATGGGCATGCCGGGGCGATCGATTGGATTGCGTCGCGGTTCAGACAGAACAAGCCGGCGACGTTGTATTTCGATGAGGTAAGGACTCCGAAGTACACCGATTGCATGAATCATCTGTTTCATCGTTTGATGGTGCGGCGTCTACCGGGGTTGTTCCATGCCGGCGGTAACAGGAAATTAAGCCTGTTCGAAATAGCACAGATCGTGAACGTGGTCGGCGGGTACGACCCAAATTTGTTGTATGGTTGTCCACGTATGGACGCTGGCCCTATGCCTCCTCGTGCTGGTGACGTCACCCTTAATTCGGAAAAGTTATGCGAGGTTTTGGGTGGAAATCCCTACGGCGACTGGCCGCACCGGGAAGATTATGTTCCCGATTCACAGTCTTGGCATCATGACCTTCGCCTGGAGGATGGCGGGGAGACGTTGGTTAATTCCATTTTGTACAGGAATCCCAACCGCCCTGGATTGGTACCCCCTAACCGAAATGCTTTGTGGGGTAGTGGACGCTTCAATTAATAGTTTTTGAATGATCAAGGCATCCTCTGCTTGATCGCGCGGTTAGTCACAACTGTTAGACTGGCAATCCTTGAGTCGTCTCCTGTGTTGTTAAAACCTGATCATGGAACAGGGAGGACTAACGGCACAGCGAGTTTGTGTCTTTTTTTATGGTGGGTCTGGTTACGGTAATCCCACTCCGTTTTCACTAAAGGTCCTTTGCACATGTTTTCCCAGAGTTATCCGATTGTGACTAATCGATGCTACAGCTACTTGGCACTGTTTTCATTTTTGTTTTTGACGCCATTGCAAAGACTGGACGCTCATGAGCAGGGCAATGATTCGCAAGAGGCCAATTCCGTTACTTCAAACACTGACGAGGAAGTGACCGTCGCCAGCGGAGTTGTGTTTGAGGATTTGAACCGTGATGGTGTCTTGAATCCCGGTGAACCTGGTTTGGCCGGCATGAGGGTCAGTAATGGTCGCGAGATTGTTAAGACGGATGCTCAGGGAAGGTATCGAATATCCATCACCGAAGATACGATCATTTTCGTCATCAAATCCCGTGGTTGGTCTACCTTAAGAAATCAGGAACATCTGCCACAGTTTTACTACATCCATAAGCCAAACGGCTCTCCAGCAGATTTCAGATATGCCGGTGTGAAACCAACTGGACCACTACCCGATTCAGTTGATTTTGGTCTTCATCGGAATGACGAGCCTGACAGTTTCAAGGCGATTTTGTTCGGTGATCCACAGCCGAGTAATCTGAGCCAAGTAGAGTACATCGCCCATGACGTGATCGAGCAGATTGTATCGGAAGAGGGGCACGATGCATCGTTTGGTGTCACACTTGGTGACATCGTGTTTGATGACCTGGCCATCATGGAGCCTCTTAATCAGGCGATCGCGCTAATTGGAATTCCTTGGTACAACGTAATCGGAAATCATGACCTCAACACGGATGCTCCCAGTGATAAGCTGAGCGATGAAACTTTTGAGAGAATTTATGGACCGAGCTATTATTCATTTGACTATGGTGCGGCGCATTTCCTCGTGATTGACAATGTTGAGTGGCACGGTGCAACGGACGGCAAACGCGGGCACTACCATGGTGGCATTGGTGAAGAGCAGCTGGCGTTCATACGCAATGACTTGGCTTTGATTCCGGACGATCAACTGGTTGTTTTGATGATGCACATTCCACTTACCTCGGTGGTTGATCGTCAATCCCTTTACCGTCTGATTGAGAAGCGGCCAGCGACGGTGTCGATTGCGGCACACACCCACAACATGGAGCATCGTTTTATTGGAGAGGAAGATGGATGGCAGGGTGTGGAGCGTCATCACCACATCGTCAATGTAACGGTTGGTGGTAGCTGGTGGCGTGGACAGAAAGATGAGCGTGGCATTCCGCATGCAACGATGAGCGATGGTGGACCCAATGGTTATTCCATCATGGAGTTTGATGGTGCGTCTTACTCATTGAAATTTCGTGGTGCTGGTGAACCATCGCATTACCAAATGAGCATCAACTCGCCGGAGCATGTTTCGGCAGAGTCATCTTCACGGACAGAAGTAACCGTGAATGTTTTCAATGGATCTGAAAAATCAAAAGTCAGGATGAGGGTGAGGGGCATGAAAGCATGGGTGCCAATGGAGCGGGTTCGCATGGCGGATCCTAACTTTGTTGCAAATAAGGCGAGGGAAGACGCGATTGACGATAAGAAATGGACTCCATTGCCCGGTCCCCACAAAACGCCACACATCTGGAAGGGACTGCTTGCCGATGGTCTGTCTGTTGGCACTCATTTAATTGAGGTGGAAGCTGATCTGGGACGTGACACAGTTCGCGGCAAGCGGGTCATTCGCATCACGCCGTGATGGTTTGCAATTCATTGACGTCAGCACCGTTAACAAAACTGGCATCGACCCGTGTTGGCTGCGGTTGGATCGATTCGGCGCATCATTAGCCTGGCTAAGGGGTTAAACCGTCGTTTCCTCACTCGGAAAGCGACGGAACACGACAATTGCTACCATGGTCGAGATTCCTATCAACACTGCACCGACAAAGAACGGTGCCCCCGGAAGCTGGATTGGACTTTTGTCGCTGATGAAGTAACTGAACAAAACGGTATTGAATAAAACCGGCGCGATGATGTTGGTGAGACTTGTCAGGGATGTCAACGCGCCTTGGATTTTCCCTTGCTCTGATTCGTCAACGGTGCTTGTCACCAAGCTTTGAATTGCTGGGCCTGCGAGCCCACCCACCGAACTCATGATGATGATCCACGGGACCATCCATCCTTCACTTGCAAATCCGTAGCCAAGGAAGCCCGCAGTTGCGATGATGGTTCCGAAGATGACCGTTTTTCGTTCACCTAGTCTTTTGATTGTTGGACGAACAAGTCCCCCTTGGACCACGATTGCGCAAATTCCGACCAAGCCTAGTGCGAGTCCATTGGTTCTTTCGTCCCAGTCATAGCGGTAAGCAGTGTAGAGAACCCATACATTTTCGAGCCCACGTTGCGCGAGCGATTTGCAGGCGAAAATAATGGCCAGGCCGGCGACAATTGGATAGACCCCAAGTCGCGTGATGCTGGACAAGGGACTGATGTGTCGGAGCGTCAGTTCGCTGCGTTTTTCCGGTGGAAGGGATTCAGGGAGAACAAAATAGCCGTAAAGCCAATTGATCAGCGCGAGCCCCGCGGCGACGAAGAACGGAGCTCTTAAGCTGTAGGTTCCAAGAAGGCCGCCCAGAGCGGGCCCGATGGTGAAGCCAAGCCCGAACATCATTCCGACCAAGCCAAAGTTTCTGGCCCTTGTGTCGTCGGTGGAGACGTCTGCGATGTAGGCGTTTGCTGTGGTGAAACTGGCTCCCATGATGCCGGCGATCAAACGCCCGGCAAATAGCCACCCAATACTTTGGGCAAAACCCTGTATCAGAAAATCAATCCCCAAACCGAAAAGTGAGAATAGGATGATGGGCCGCCTTCCGAAGCGGTCCGAGAATGCGCCCATGATGGGCGCAAAGAAAAATTGCATCAGTGCGTAGCTGGCGGCAATGACGCCAACGTACCGTCCCGCTCGCACAAAAGCGGCTTGAGAGTCGGCCTGCTTGGATTCAGTGACTGAACTTTCGCTCGCCGGTAAAGCTGCCTGGGTCGAGGGAGAAACTTCATTGAGCGTCTCCCCCGAGGAATCCGCTACGAGTTGACTCGTGTCGTTTTCGAGTAATTCTTTGACTAGCTCAGGTAGGACCGGCACAATGACACCGATCCCAAGGATGTCGATGAACAGCGTGACCAAGATAAAAGCGATGGCAGCTTGACGGCGGTTTCCGGTCTTTGGCGTCATGGCTATCGCGATTCTAGTGGTTGATGAGGAAGGAAATGTTTCTGGTACCTTCGCATGTTACTGGGAAGGACCGTTGATGCAAGATTCGGACATTGAACCCTTTGGTAAAAACGTATTCCAAGGGCTTGAGGTTTTCTGGTCTGCCGGTGCTTTGGTTGCACTGTGCCGCTGCTTTGGTTGCGCTGTGCCGGTGCTTTGGTTGCGCTGTGCCGGTGCTTTGGTTGCGCTGTGCCGCTGCTTTGGTTGCACTGTGCCGCTGCTTTGGTTGCACTGTGCCGGTGCGTAACAGGTGATGGTGGGCCGAAAGACTTGCTCGCCAGATCGACTAAGGATTAAGCCGTTCGGAGGTCAACTGAGTTCGGCTTGATGCTCCTGGGATTGTGCAGACGATGTTTGTGCGATTCTTGAGTGAAACAAAGATGGCCCGCCGGCTTCCGCCACATAAGTCGAAATGCCTGAATCTAGCTGCCTCTGGGTCGCTGCAACAGACTATCGTCCGAGTATCGAGTTAGGTGGACAAACGGTTTGGATGAAACAGGACAAATCGCATTTTCCTGCGTCAAAGAATCGCAAGGTGGGGGTCGTAGTGAAGAACCTGCCTGTGCGACGTGATGCCGGTAAGCAGTTTAGGGAAAATGTTCAGATCTGAGTAGGTTGCATCCACCTGTGGTTGTGGAGATTCAGGGCCAAGCCTGACAAGGCTGGCAGGCTTTCAAGTGCTACCATCCTGGGTTCTCAGAACCTTGATTTTTCTGCAACTCCCCGGTAGTCTGTTGCGGGTCAATTCATACCTCTTGCTGCTGGTTTTTGATGAGCCAATCCGCCGATCCGACTGCCAATTCGCTGAGTTCTGACGACGTCAAGAGAATCGAGAGGCTGCAGGAAGTCAATCAACGACTGGGGGACGAGTTAGGCCGCGTCATTGTTGGGCAGGTTGACGTCATTGAACAACTTGCGATCGTTCTTTTCGCTCGTGGTCATGGTCTGTTGATGGGAGTCCCTGGACTTGCAAAGACACTTCTGGTCAGCAAGCTATCGGAAACCCTATCCCTCGATTTCAGCCGAGTGCAGTTTACGCCTGATTTGATGCCGATGGACATCACGGGTACTGACATTTTGCAGGACACGCCGGACGGACGCCGCGAGTTCAAATTTATCCGCGGGCCTATTTTTGCCAACATCGTACTTGCCGATGAAATTAACCGAGCTCCGCCGAAGACGCAGGCAGCACTTCTCGAGGCGATGCAGGAACGTCGGGTGACCGTGCTTGGAACCTCCTATTCCCTCGATGAGCCATTCATGGTTTTGGCCACTCAGAACCCTGTTGAACAAGAGGGGACCTATCCACTTCCCGAGGCTCAGCTTGATCGTTTCATGTTTTTGATTGAGTTGACTTACCCCTCTGAGGACGAGGAAATTCAGATTGCCCGCTCGACAACAGGCGAAGAGTTGCCATCCTTGGATTCGTTGATGCGAGCAGAAGAAATTATTGAATTTCAGCAGCTCGTGCGGCGGATACCCGTGCCTGAACATATTTACCGGTACGCCGTACGGTTGGTTCGAAAGACCCGCCCGCAAGAGGAGGTATCACCGGATTGGATGAAGCCTTTGGTTTCTTGGGGAGCCGGACCACGTGCGATCCAATACCTGATTTTGGGTGGGAAAACGCGAGCTGCTCTTCGCGGTCAGTACATGGTTCGGTTAGAGGACATTCAGGCAGTTGCTGGATCTGTTTTGTCGCACCGTTTGATCACCACCTTTGCCGCGCAGAGCGAGGGTGTGGATGCTAAGGAAATCGTTCGGCGGCTGGTTGATGAAACGACCGCCGAAGGGGTTTCTGCTCAGTGATTCTCCAACGGCGATCTCTGAATTTGAGTGGCTTTCGGCAATTCTTTCTTCTGACTTGCGGTATCGCGGTCGCCCTCGCGATGTTGAGCAGGCTGGTTGCACAAGAAGCTGCCTTGCAGCAAGGGCCTGCGCCGGATGCCGAAGATGAAGTCGCTGAAAGAGAAGATCCGTATTTTGCAATGTGGGGTCGGGCAGTTGATGCCTTGGATGAGTCCTATGACCAATGGAATTATCGCCCGGGAGAAACCGTTGACAGCACAACGTTTACGATAAATTACATAGCCTCTTTGGCAACTGATGGGCGTCGGCGACTGGATCGTGTCATGATTCTACATGCCGATCCAAACCGCGACCGCGCTGTCACCAGAAAAGAGGCGCTGTCGTTTTTGGAAACGCAGTTGGGCCTGAAATGGGTTTCCGGCGATACCCTGCGTTATCCCCAAGGTCGCGTCGTTGCGTTTGCGGATTTTCTTCGGGCCGATACGGACCAGAATGACGAAATTAGCGAAAGCGAATTTGCTGTTGCCATGTGGGACCGCGGCGGCACTGCTGACTTTGGGCAGATGGACATTGATGGTAATGGGGTTGTGGCGCTTGAAGAATACACCCGCTTGGATGGTCCAAATGTTTGTGACCTCAATGAACGGTTTCAACGGTTTGACAGTGACAAGGATGGACGGCTCAGTGCGAACGAGTTGCAAGCATCGGTGCCGATTCACCGGAGGCACTTGATCTCGTCCAATTTGGCCGGATTTGATGAGGACGGTGATCGCGCGCTTTCATTTCACGAATATCAGCTTTCAATGCTTGGCAATTTTAATTATCCATGGGAATATCGACCACGTGATGAAAACCATGATGACGCATTGTCATTCGATGAATTTCAATTTCATCCGCGTGATTTATTTCAGCTTCAGAAGAGGTATTACTTCCACCGGCTCGATCAGAATCACGATGGTTTATTGACGGATGACGAATTCGTTTTTGAGAAGCAGAAGTTTTATTCGCTGCACACGATTTCGGGTCCTGGTCAGAGACCCAAGCTGCTATACAAGAATCCAAAATATCCTGTCTTGGGTGCACCGAGTGTTTCAAAAGATGGGAAGAGTGTTTTGTTTCACGCCATTCCGCCTGAGGGTGAACATCAGGCCACCCTGGTGTTGATAGCGAAGGACGGTTCTGAGTCACGTGAGATTGGCCACGGGCTGATGCCCAGTTGGTCGCCCCGCGGAGATCGTTTTACCTGCTCAAGATACGAACAGGGAGCCGGTGTTTGGGTGATGAGGTCGGACGGTAACCCTGTGAAGCGAATTGATGATGGCTGGGGCGCTCGATGGTCTCCGAATGGTCGTTGGATTGCCTACACCAATGACAACGGAATTCGCCTGTATGATGTCGATAGAGGTCTAACCACACCGTTGCTTGGTAAAGGTAGTCATCCGTATCGTTATCTGCATCCGCGTTTGGCATGGTCGACCGACGGAACAACGCTTGCCTTTCTGGGCAATTTAAATCGAGAGGTGGAAATTGCAACAGCTTCATCTGAAGATGATTGGAAGTTGGTATCCGTCTTTAGAACGACCGAGGAACTCAACCGGGAACTGGCTTGGTCTCTGTCGGGCGATATTTTGTTTGGTATGTATTCTCGCAAGGTCGGTCGGTCGGCGCTTTACCAAGTGATGCCGCAGGGGCATTCGCCTCCAAGCATCGTCCCCGATTTCGCTACCGAACTTAGTATTCAAGATATCGCCGTCGATTCCCATGCAGGGACTTACGTTTTTACGGCTGCTGAGTAGCTCAGGCATCATAAAAACAGCGGCTGGTTCGAAAGTTTGAATTGGTGCTTGCATGCGGTGGCAGACCGGGTTGAATGCAAGGTAGGTGTATTTATTTGCTGGTGATCTGCAATGAAGTAATGTGTATTTCAGCCTGTCCGTTTCTCCGGTAGTCTGGCGACATCTACCCATTTGTCTGCATCGACATTGGTGATGAGGACGGCCGTATGATATCGGGCAATTTTGGTTGATGCGGCCTTATGTCAATCCGTTGCAGACACCACTAGCGTCGGGCGATCTATGTCAAATCGAAAATCGGAACCGCCAACTGGGGACTTAACCTTAAGGAAGAAAATTGCCTTCAGTATGGTATCCACATTTGCATTGTTCTTTTCGCTTGAACTTGGATTTCGGGTGCTTGATGTTGGTGTGCAGGAGGTGACTGAGGATCCGTTTGTTGGCTTTAGTTCGACACAGAGGCTGTTTACGACCGCGGGGGAAGGCGGCGAGAATCCGGTGATGCAGACAGACCCCTCAAAACTGTCTTGGTTTAATGACCAGAGCTTTGCGAGACAAAAGAAGCCGGGCACCAAAAGGGTGTTTGCCTTAGGAGGCTCGACTACGTTTGGACGACCCTTCGACGATCGAACCTCGTTCGCTGGTTGGCTCAGAGCGTTGCTCCCGCGTTTCGATAAGCGTTCGGATTGGGAGGTGATCAATGCTGGCGGTGTAAGTTACGCGAGTTATCGCGTTGTGAAGGTCATGGAAGAGTTGGTTGAATATCAGCCGGACCTTTTCGTTGTGCTGACCGGACATAATGAATTTCTTGAACGCCGCACTTATTCGGGTCTGATAGATGAAGCGTGGACCCAAGACCGAATGGTTGCCGGTGCCAGGGGGTTGTTGCTGAAGTCTCGGGTATGGAATGTTCTGGTGACCGCAACAGGACAACACAAACCCTTCACTCAAGAGCGTAAGGCTCAGTTGCCACAGGAGGTGGATGAGATCCTGAATCACTCCGCGGGACCAGAAGACTATGATCGGGACGAGGTGTGGCAGAGTCAGGTTGTTCAGCATTTTCAATACAACATTAATCGCATGATTGATCTGGCGGACCAATGTGGTGCCGAGCTGATATTCATCTCTCCCGCGTCAAATTTGAAGGATTGCTCACCGTTTAAGTCCATTGGCAACTATTCATTTAACGGAAATGATCGCTCCGAGCCTCGCCGTTATTTGAATTCGGCCGAATTGGGTGACGCTGCGGCGAAGGTGCAACAGACCGCGGTTGTTTCGGATTCCGAAAGCGTCAGTCTGACTGGGTTTTACACTGAGGGTCGATTTCCTGAGGCGTTGGCTGAAATTGACAGAGAACTTGAATCGGATCCGAGGTGCGCCGACCTGCATTACATTCGTGGTAGGTGCCTTTTCGAAATGGGAGATTATGCCCTAGCAAGAGAAGCCTTTTTGAGTGCCGTCGATGAAGACGTCTGCCCACTTCGGGCGACCCGGCCAATACTGGAAGCGTTGCGTCTTACCTGCGAACGAACGAATTGCCTGTTTGTCGATTTCGACAACGTGTTGGGGGCGATTTCTGACGTGACCTATTCACACCGCTGTTTTGGAAGCGAATATTTTCTTGATCATGTTCATCCAACGATTACCACGCATGGGTTGATTGCCAAGTCAGTGATCGATGAACTGCGTCGGTCAAATTGGTTGGAGGATTCTAATGTCTCTGAAGCGGCGTTTGAGAAAGTCGCCGCTGAGATCAATGCAGGTATCGATCTTGAGCGACAGGCTGTCGCGTTTCGTAATTTGGCCAAAGTCCTTCATTGGGCAGGCAAATTTGAGGAGGCGATTCCCAATGCGGTTGATGCTACCACCCTACTTCCTGATGATCTCGAGAGTTGGTTTGTAATGGCCGACTCGCTTCGGCAGCGCGGTCGGGATGACGAGGCTTACCTTGTTTATGAGAAGTTGTTTCAGAAGGGTGAGTATTCAAGGGCCTACCTGCCCTACGGTGAATTGCTTATCGACCTGGGGCAATACGAAAAGGCAAACCCTTTTCTGCTGATGGCTACCTTGGTTGATAGGGAGCGGCATCGGATTCGGGCATTTTATGACTTGGGTTATTCCCATCTGCAGTTAGGGCAGCCTCTCTTGGCGTTGGAATCACTTCGGGAGTGTGAGCAGCTCGCTCCCAATGAGCCAGCAACGATCGCCTTGATTGGGGAAGGAAATTGGGCAGCGGGAAATGCCGAGGAGGCGATCAAGTCGTTCCAGCGGTTGATTACGATCAATGGCGAGGAATTCTATGCAAACCGACGGCTGGCTGAGCTTTACTTTCAACTGGGGCGAATGGTTGAGGGCCAGCAATGCTTGGATAAATGCGAGCAATTAGATGCAGGGACGGTTGAGGTGCAACGCATCAGAGTGCAATGGTTGTCAGGGGAAGAGTAGAATTTCACAAATGGAACAAGCCTTGGGGGGCGTGCAGTTATCAGGGCGAGAGGAATCTCCAATGAGTCCTCACGAAGCCGACTGGACGCTGAGAAACACCGGTAGTGGTCATCGTCAGCGACACGGACTCAATGAGGGTTACTGCTCCGGATGGTGGGAGGGGGCGTTAATCGATATCGCCGCCTGAGGACGATTGGTTCTGTAGGGGGGGTCGGTTGGTGTTGAGGTGGTTAGTGTCATTCTTCTTCCAGCATCTCCAACCGTTTGGCTCTTGAGGTATCTTGGGTGACCCGATATCCTAACTGCAAGTAGGAAATTTCACAGCAAAACAAGAGTTTTTGACGATGGCACATAAGAAAGGGCAGGGTTCGAGCCGCAACGGACGCGATTCGAATGCTCAGCGACGCGGTGTAAAGAAGTTTGGTGGTGAAGCTGTACGCGCAGGGAATATCCTCGTCAGGCAGGTTGGCAACAAATTCCATCCAGGCAAGGGCGTGGGCCAAGGCAATGATTACACGCTGTTTGCTTTGATTGATGGTAAAGTCAGTTTCGATCGTAAAGGCCGACGAATCAATGTCGTCACTGAGGCGTAGGCGTATTGATTAGCGCGAGTCGGATTCACGCCAGGTAGAAATGAATCAATTAAAACCCTCGGTTCCCCCGAGGGTTTTTTATTGCGCGGTCTCGCGGTCGTCAGGACTGGGCTTGGTAAGGACTGGGCTTGGTAAGGTGTGGGCTCGACGAACCGCGTCGGAGAGCTTCCGGGGATAAGCATGGCTGCCATAGCCGTGACTGGGATTACCTGCCACCTGATCTTTCAGGGGAGAACTTCAACAACGATGGGATGTGAGGTGACTCCTCCGTCGTTAGCCCCTTTCAGATGGAAGTATCGTTTGCCAGTCTTGGCGATAGGGTCTGCAGTGATAAAAAACTCCCTGGCGGTTTCGTTTTGACGAACAAGTAAACCGTTCAGGCCAATGTTGTCGACGTAGACGCCATGGGTGGTATTTCTTCCGGCGTCTTCCTTACCGAAACTGACCTCTGCATTGAATCCTTCTTTCCGGCGAATTAGCACGCGTGCGGAAGTGGTTTCACCGCGGCGGACCTGAATCAGCCAAGGCTCATCATTCGCTACTTCACCATTAACCGGTTGAATGGTCGGTATTGCGTTGGGTGAATCTACGAGGGTCAGTTCTCCAACGGGTCCTAGTCGGCGTTCAATCTTTTTACCCTGTATCGATGCGGTGGCGATAACCTCTGGTTGCAGCGTTCCTTCCCAAGCCACGGCATCTTCTGAAACCCATAGATTTCCAGTTGCAAAGCGTTGACCGGCTTCGATCACAACAGGAAGATTGGATGTAATCTGCGGGGGAAGATCCGCGATATCGAATGTCACTTCTCCATCGAATCCATCGAAACGATCAACACGCACGGTAAATTCCCGTCCGGTGCCACGATGGATTTTGCCGTTTGCTTTGTTAACAATCGGCTTGAAGCTTGGAGTCGCCGGGCGTATTCGTAGACGATATTGATAGTTGTCGCCGCCGCTGGCGCGTGTGTCAGAGACGCGAACTGAATATTGGCCATCTGCCGGCGTTGAAAAAACAAGGCGGCTGTTCTTACCCGCGAGTCGTTGTGGGTCATCATCATTCTGGTAGAAGATATCGAATGTCGGTAAGCCGTTGGCTGCGGCTGCTTCACCATGTTTGACTGGCCGCACTACGTAGGCTGGTTCGCCTAGAGCATGAGTGGTGTGTGTGGTTCCGAAGTAGGTCCACCGTTGGCCGTCGTTGGGATACACGTTGTAACCAGAGTCCGGGCCACGCGGATAAAGCCAAAGGCGGGTGACCTCTCCTGCGGCGTAAAGGTAATCATTGAGACGCATTTCTTCCCAGTTGAAAAGTCGAAAATCCCCAACCTGCGAACTGTCTTTTCCCCGAAAGGTGAAGTACGAATCTCGAATTGCTTGTAATCGTGTTCTAAGCACAGGCTGTTGATCAGCACCCAGGATCGTGACGATTGGATCAATCAGGCTTTTGTCGAGGCTGTCGGCATCAATCGCCCACTGCTCGCCAGCTTTTGCGGTCCATTGATAGAGATCCTGTTGACCGGCAGAGCTAATCGAACCGGTGATTTCTACGCCACGCTGGACTGGGATCGCTGAGTTTTGCTCAGCCCCGAGTTGATTCGCAGTTCTCAGGTCAATCTCATTGAGTTGGGTTAAGGGCCCAAGATCCAGGTAAACGGTTGCCAGCTGATTTGGTGGTTTCTCTTGTGCCAGTGTGGTGGAGGGTAGTGTGCGTTTGATGATCTCGCCATTCATGAGGCAGACCGTAACCGCATCGCCTGTGGGGTTGATGACCAGATCGTTTGCGGTTTCATTGAAAGTCCCCAGGGCCGCAACTTGGCTCCATGATTTAGTTTCAACGAGCTTGATTCCACCGCCTTCACTAATGACAACAAGAGTTTTTCCGTCGGGGGTGAGTTGCAAGTGTGTCAAAGCGGTCTCGTCGAGGTATCGAGTCGCGATTAGTGGATTGATCTGCGGAGACTTCTTTGACTGGAGTTTCCAGATGCGAAGGCGGTTGTCAGAACTGCCAGCGATGACATGTGAGTCATCAGCAGAAAAAAGCACAGCAAGTACTTCGCCTTCAGGCTGACTCAGAGTGTCAAGACGCTGGCCAGTTTCAACATGCCAAATCTTGACGGTTTCATCCGCACAGGCGCTGGCGAGCAAGATGCCATCGTTGGAGAAACAGAGATCAAAAATCGCACCATTATGACCGGCATAGCGTCTGATCAATTCGCCGGTCTCGGTATTCCATAGAACGATTTCGCGATCGTAGCCGGCGGTTGCAATGTAACGCTCGTCGGGAGAGAAGGCGGCAGCGTAGAGAACGTCTCGATGACCGACGAATTCCCGCAGCAGCTCTCCGTTGGAAGTTGAATAGATGGCTGCGAGGCCGAACGCTCCGGTCCTACCTGACGCGGCGAGTATTCTTGCGCCATCTGAGCTGAACGTGATTGCGTTGACCTTGTTGAGGTCGTTCTGGATTGTCAGTAACGGAACGCCTTGATCGTCACTAATTTCAATTTCTCCATAACGAGCGATTGCTATTTTGGACTGATCCTCTGAAACAGCCATGGCGGTAACAGGCAGCGCGGTTCCGGCTGTCATTTTTAATGCTGGCGTCACGATGGATCGTTTCAGTGGGGTGGGGCCACTTGGTCCGATGGCACCTTGATCGATCCAATCCGCGAGTAGCTTGGCTTCCGTCGCTGTTGGTCGAGCTTCACCCTCCGGTGGCATTCTAGGTTTCAATTTTCCTTGCAGCCTAAGCGTTAAGCGACTGCTGTTGGCTGATCCAGGGGTAATTGCAACCCCGTGTTCTCCGCCAGCTATCAGGCTCTGGTGGGTTTCCATCACGTAGCCGCCTTCTGCGTCATCGCTTGTGTGGCAGCCCGTACAATATTTTTGAAGGATTGGGCGCACTTCGGTATCGAATTCAATAGGATCCGCCGCTGCGACAAGAGGCAGTGTGTCGCGGAAGGCTGAAGGGATACAGAAAACCAGAACGCAGATTAGGCGGTTCAAAACCGATGGACGGGTCGTTTTTGGGTTCATGGCGTCAGTAGGAGTTCTAGACATCAGGGAGGGTAGATCAAAATTGCAGCAGAAAGTGATTCAATTCAGACTTGGTAATGGTGTCGGCAACCTAGTGGTTGAATGCAAATTCGCTGCTGGTGAGAATGCTCCACGCTGCATCTTGCAAAGCTGTCGCACGGTCGTCACCGTATTCCGCAATGACAGTGGTAAGGTTTCCCAACTCTTGATTGGTTGGTTCGCGAGTCAATGCAGCGATAAAGAGTCGTTCTATGATTTGTTCGTTAGAGGAGCCGGACTTGATCATCGTTGAAATGATGTTTGAGTCGCTCTCTAATTTTGGATTTAGCGTATCCCCATTGGACAAGTGTAAAACCTGAACCATGCTGGGATTGTCACTGCGTTCGCACTCGCAGGTGATCTCACGAGGATTACGACCGAAGGTTTTCAGGAAGTATGACTTGACGGAAGCGTCATAAAGTTGGATGGCGCGAGTGCCTTCAGCATAGAACTCGGTTTTTTGCGTATCTGCCCCCGGAAAAGCGATTTCATTGAATGCGGTGGTCGTTCCGAGTACCTGGTCAATTGAATCCAGGAGCACCTCCGCCATCAGTCGTTTGGGATAGTACCGACTGTGGTACTTCATCTCGGCTTTATTTTCTGGCAGTGCGATACTTTGTCGTTGGTAGGTTTCGCTTAGCAGGATGGTTCGCATGACCTTGGTAAGATCGAACTGCGATTCGATGACAAAGTTGGCGACCGACTGTAATTGTTGCTCATTAGTCGCTGGATTACTCAGGCGTAAATCATCGACTTGCTCGACAAGGCCTCGTCCAAAAAAGTTCGCCCAAATTCGGTTGGCGATAGCTCTGGAAAAGTAAGGGTTATCGGGGGAAGTCATCCAGTCGGCGAGGACGAGGCGTCGATCCTTGGGGTCGTTGAAATCGATTGGATCTGAATCCAGGGGTGCAGGAGGTTGCGGTTTGCCACGGTTGGGTTGAATGAGTTCACCAGACGTTGCGACATAGAGTGTGCGGATGCCATCGCCGTTTCTGCCATCGCCTCCCCATCCTTTTGCTCGGACGCGTGCAAAGAGATTTGCCATTGAGTAGTACTGGTCATTGGTCCATTTTTCGAGAGGATGGTTATGGCATTTGGCACAACCAATGGATAATCCCAGAAAAGCCTGACAGGCATTCTCGGTCATTTCTTCAGGGCTTTGATGGAGGGCGTAAAAGTTAGTTGCGCCATTTTCGTTGCTGCCCCCAGTGGCTGTGAGTACCTGCTTGACTAGCTCATCCCACGGAATGTTTTTCTCCACGGCACTGCGAACCCATTGGTAATACGTCTTGACTGCAACCGGTCTCAATCGCGTTCCGTTAATCAGAAGCAGATCGCACCAGCGATAGGTCCAGTAGTCAACGTAGTCGCTGCTTAGCAGCAGTTGATCGATAAGCCATTGGCGGCGTTGGTCCTGGGGCTGAGCGTGATACGCAGCACGTTCCTCCGGGGTGGGTAGTCGACCGATGGTGTCAATGGTGGCCCGTCGTAGGTAAGAATCGTCATCACAGCGTGGTGAGGGTGGTAGGTTAAGTTTTGCCAACTGAGCGAGATTGTTTTGATCCACGAAATTGCTAGAAGGCGCGTTTGTAAATAGTTCTAACGCAATTTCATTTGGGTACGGTACGGTGATCCGAGCCAGCTTGACTTGACTGCCGAACCAGACAAGAACCGCCCCTTGACCGCTGTTGTGCACTGAGACGATACCACGATCGGTTACGGTCGCTATCGATTCGTCAGTGGAGGTGAATTTTGCCCATTTCGTTACATCGATCTCGCGTCCATCATCGTAATGTGCCGTGACGAGAATCTGCGTCTGATCACCGGAGGCGAGAGTTGAGACTTCAGGAGATACGGTTATTTCCGATAGTCGGACATCATCGATAGTTGGCCCGGTTGCTCCTGCGGCGATCCAATTCGCGACGACCCCGTAATTCTCTGACTCGGTGTCAAGTTTTAATCCGCCTTTATGCGGCAAGGCGCCAGAAGGTTTGGTTAGCAAAAGACTCTTGCCGGGGTCAGCCAGTTCGATACGACGCCCTCTCGCTTCACGGGCAATTGTTTTGAAGTCAGCGTCCGCATCGTAACCGCGCAGTGAGAGGCGGAAGCCACCCTTGCCTGCGAGTGCTCCATGGCAAGCGCCGGAGTTGCATCCAACTTTGGTAAGGATGCTTTGGATTTCGTGACGAAAACTCCACTGTTTTGTGTCGCTACTATTGGTGACGTGGACAGTCGCTGACGCTCGTCGCCCCTGTTTGTCCAGAGCAGTGATGGTTGTTTGTCCATCTGAGGACGACTGAAGTTGGCTTCCTTCCAGCGTGCAAACGGACTCGTCGCTGAACGTGAACTGAATCTCTTTGTTGCTAATCACGGGACCAGCGGTACCGTGATCTGCAAGTTCGATAACAATGATCTGCTGTGAGGTCATTGGCCCATTCAGATGGATCACCTCCGGCAGGATTTGTATCTCACCAGCAGACAAGCCCATGTCAAAGAGAAGGAGTGATGCGAATATCAGGAGAGAACGGTGCGGATACATGCTGTTGGTGGGGAACTCGAGTTTGAATACTGACATTGGATGCAGATTGAGCGGGTGATGCGGCGAGAGAAATGCATTGCTTGTATCAATGCCGCGATCGCTTCTTGGTTAATCAGGTTAGAGGTAGGGGGGATATTCTTGGATACCTTTTCCAGGATCTTCAGCGTTTCGGATGGTAATCGCGAGATTTTGGAAACGTGCGATCAGGAAAATAGCTCGGTGATTTCGTTGACACCAAAGTCGACCAAAGGGAAGGGTCGTCCGGCTGGTCCTGGCAATTCAGCATGCAGGTCAAGGCCTAGGCTCTTGAAGATGGTGGCGATGATTTCCCCGGGATTCGTAGGGCGATCTGCTGGAACCGCACCGATAGGATCACTGGCACCGACCGCACGGCCACCTTGAACACCGCCGCCAGCAAAAGTGCAGGAAAAGCATTGCGGCCAATGGTCTCGGCCGCCGGCCGGATTGACTTTGGGTGTTCGTCCGAATTCGGCGAGACCGCAGACCAAGGTGTCGTCGAGCATGCCGCGCTGATCGAGGTCCGAGATCAATGCTGAATAACCTTGATCGTACATTGGGGCAACGATGTTCTTCATTCCCTCGATGGTTGTGAACGGCTTGCTTCCATGGATATCCCATGTAACTTCGTTAAAGACTGTCAAAAAGGTGTTGACGGTAACGAATCGAACACCCGCTTCGATTAGCCGTCGGGAAAGCAAACAACATTGACCAAAGCGATTCATGCCGTATCGTTCGCGAACCGCTGTTGGTTCTTTGGTTAGATCAAAAGCTTCCCTCGCTTGCTGGCTACTCATTAACCGATAGGCAGAGTCGAAATTGGAATCAAGCATTTTGGCTGATTCTGTGGCTTCCAACTCGCTGAGACGTCCTTCAATCGCATCCCTCATTCTTCGGCGTCGGTCGATCCGGACATCACCTAGCGTGTTGGGTGGTAACAGGTCGGGTACCTTGAAATTTTCTTTACTGGGGTCCGCCATCAATGCGAATGGGTCGAACGCCTTTCCGAGGAAGCCGCCTGCTTGGCCGTTGGGTAGATTTCCGCCGCCCCTTCCCATTGTTTCTGGCAGGACGACATGAGCTGGTAAGTCACTACGTCGCCCTCTCAGATAATGCAACACCGCGCCGGCGTGCGGATAATTCACTCCACCTGTAAACTGCCGCCCGGTCTGCAGCATCTGCCAGCCCGCGTCATGAACCGCTGCGGCGGTATGGTAACAGGAACGCACGACCGAGAACTTATCTGCAATCTCAGCATGCTTTGGTAGTATTTCTGAAACTTGAAAATCAGCATTGGTAGAAATGGCTTGGAAGGGGCCACGCACCTCTGCGGGTGCATTGGGTTTCATATCAAAGGTGTCGAGGTGGCTCGGCGCACCAAGGTTGAAAATCATGATGCACGAGCGTTTGTCGTTGCTCGAGTCATTTGATGTCGCGGATTCGGCGGCAAGTAATTGAGGGAGTCCAAAACCAAGCGCGCCGAGTGAACCGACTTGAAGAAAATCGCGTCGCGTCGATCCGTTGCAGGTGTGGGCTGATGCTTTTGAGATTAAGTTCAACATGGATTTGCCTGTTGCGGTTGATCGCGTGGCATTTGCGAATCAGTTCCGCATGATGTTGGATGTTAATGATCTTAGGAACTCAGGTGCTGAGTTCCGCGGTGATGCTGAAATACTCCGATTATCAGCACCTCTGTTGGCTATTGGTTTTTGCCTGACGTTATTGTTACCTGAGCAAGAAAGCATCTGGCTAGGCAACGCTGGCATCTTCGTTAATTGGAGGCTCGGGAGTGTCCAATCCCGATCCGTTGAATTATAGCAGACTGCTTGAAACGCGATCTGTTCTATTGAGCCGTAAAGCGGTTGCAATTCCTTTGGATCATGCTGAGCTAGGGGGGCAGTTGGTTTTGCAGATGAGCGTGTAGAGCACGCTCTCTCCGGAGCCGCGTTGTCCACTGCATGCACCGGCAAGAAGGAGGGGTTTAGGCCGCAAATACCTGAAAGTCGCGGGATATTCTTTTCGTTTGAATTACAGAAACGCCGGTTTTCTGAAACTGAATTCGTCACATTTGGTCTAGAAAGCGTTTGTGTTTCGGCATTGTTGAACCCGGTCACCTCCGTCAAAGTGAGTAGGTGACGCAGGACCCCGTGTTCCAGATGCCGTGTTCCAGATGCCGTGTTCCAGACGCCGTGTTCCAGATGCCGTGATCTGTACTGGACCAAGGAGAGGTGCGATTCGCGGGGCAACTTTAGGCGTTTGCGAGTGCGTTAAGTAGCGTAAGGCTATTAAGAACGATATGAATCGCGATGGGAGCGAAAAGAGAGCCTGTTTGGCGATAAAGGTAGCCCAAACCCAAGGATAATACGAAAATTGGGATCGGCGCCGCTCCCTGATTTGGGAAGTGCATGATCGCAAAGATAAAGCTGGTAACAAAAAGGGGCCAGTATGCCGAGGGTCGCCATTTACCGGTGCTCGCGGCGGTGTCATCAACTTTTCGGTCAGCCATTCCTTGCAGCGAGCCTTGCAAGAGGCCTCGAAAAAGGATTTCTTCGAGAACCGGCGTTAGCAACCCGGTCGCAAAGAATGTCACTGTCCAGAATACAGGTGTGCCTTGGCTCAATAAGGTTTTTAGGACCGGATGCTCGTAGTCCACCCAATAGGAGGCGATAGAACTGCTCAGCATCACAGCAGGAAGGATAACAGCGATTCCCTTTAAACTTAGTAGCCAATCGTTTGGGTTGGCTTGCAACCCGAGTCGCTGTGCCGCGTCTCGTTTCAAGATGGTCAGCCAGCCAATGATTAAGGCAATGGTCATCAACATCGCGCCGATCTGAACACAGGTATTCTTCAGTGCGGTGTCTGCCAAGCCAGCTGTCTCGATTGACTCAGGATCCTTGACTGCGTCCTCGGTGGAGGGAGCGAGTGCAGGTTTCTGACTAGCGTCTTGTCCGCTGATGGGTACCTGATTCTCGATTTGAACCGGGCTGTCCGCACTGTCACTAGGATTGATTGTTCCCGCTGCCATCCAACCTACGGTTTGGAACAGGCTGATCAACAAAAGGGGCGTGATAATTCGTAAGCCAAAAGCCATCAAGAAGTCAGCGGGTGACCAAAACGGTCGGTCACGCTTCTGAAACGGGACCAGAGAATCCAGCCAGCATCTGAACGTAGCGTTGGATGCTTTTTTGGCACGAATCAACGATCGAAGCAGAAGCGACCAACTCACTAAGCCGCCTATCAAGATCGCCAGCAACGTCAATAGGATCACAGTTTGCAAAGCAACGATCATTCAGCCTCTTTGGACTCCACGGGAGAAGATTCACGCATCATTCGCGCCGCGGCTACGGAATAATCGTATCCGGAGTAGACGGTCAAAAAGATCGCTGACCAAAGGAACCAGGTTCCTGCGGTTGCCAGCCATTGAGTGTTCGGTTGTATCAAGGAGCAGAGTACAGCGCAAACGGCACCACACTGCAGTACCATTTTCCACTTACCGAGTTGGTTCGCAGAAAAGTCTCCTCCAGAGCTTTCGATCATTCCACGCAGGCTAGTGACCAGTAATTCTCGACCAACGACAATGGTGGCCATCCACGAGGCTACGGGAGAGTCAGGAACTTCTACTAGAGCGATGAACGTGCCGCAGATGATGATTTTGTCAACGAATGGGTCGAAGATTCGTCCAAGTTTTGTCACCTGCCCGTACTTTCTGGCCCAGTATCCGTCCATCCAATCGGTTGAGACAGCAATGAGAAAGATGGTCACGGCCGCCGTGTACTTTTCTAGCGGGATAAGTGCAATTACGGCAATCGCCAGAGCAAAACGCGCCGTCGTCAGGGCATTGGGTACGTTGTAGATCGATCCAGATTTTGACGAGGTCATCGTTTGCAGGATCTCCGTTCCGTGGGAATGGTTCGGGTTTGGAAGCTGTGCTGAAGATAATTCCGGTGGCATCAGTGTACCTAACAAATCAATTGTAAGAATGAGGGGCAAGTTGAAGTCGCGTGTCACCGTTTGGGGCGGTTTTCTTTTAAGAGTGATCTCTTCAGAGCCAGTCGTAATATTTGGCTCGGACTGCTGGTCGAGTCGCGGGATCGCTTCCAGATCTTTTAGAGCCCATCGTTGCCCCGAGTTTCGCGGTAGTTCTGGTCCGATTGGAAATAATTCAGAGCCAAACGGCAGCGGTTTTTACTGAACATCGCAGGTTCGTAGCGTGCATTTGCCGAGATTTACCTACCGCTGGAATTCGACGTGGCGGATTGGTCATCAAGGTTGGCCGGATTGCCGGATCAGTGTTTATTTCGCCGCGTGACCAAGAGTCTGCAGGGCATTGGTTTCAGTTCGGGTGTCTGCTAGACAACGCGACCAGTAAGAGGTTTGTTTCCTGCTTGCCTTTCATGTTCCCAGTACATTAGGGAGCAGAATCAGACAAACGGAGCTTTGATTTCGCTTTTCTCGCGAGTCGGTGCAGTGGATGGCCCCCCTTTTGTTTATCGCAAAAGCATCTTCAGTATCGTTTTGGCAAATTATCCAGCCGACGAATAAAACCTGACATCCGCAGCAGTAGCCCAAGATGGCGATCATCGCTTCAGCTATTAAGAATCAAGCGGAGCGGCAATCAAATCGTAACCATCGGCGGCGACAATTTCACAGCGAACCATGTCGCCAGTTTCCACCGATTCCGGACGACTGAACCCAGAAACATAGACAATCCCATCGATGTCGGGCGCTTCAGATCGGGTTCGACCAATCCAGACTCCGTGTTGGTCAGGAAGGGGTGAATCAAGAATGACTTGCTCCTTCGTGCCAACGCGACTTTTAATCCAGTCGAAAGCGATTTCTTGTTGAATCGCCATCAAACGCTCATAGCGGTCATTGGCAATATGCGGCTCAACACGATTTGGCAATTTAACGGCAGGGGTATCGTCTTCGACTGAATAGGTGAACACTCCGAGGTGCTCGAATTTTTGCTCCGAGACAAAATCGGCAAGTTCTTGAAAGTCGGCCTCAGTCTCTCCCGGAAATCCTGTGATCATTGTGGTCCGCATGACTAGATTAGGGATGCGATCTCGCAACTGCCGTAAAATCTTTTCTTGGCTGTCCCGCGTTGTTTTGCGAGACATTCGACGCAGCATTGTATCACTGGCATGCTGAAGTGGCATGTCGATGTAAGGCAGAATTCGCTTCGCGTTGGCTAGCGTCTTGATGAGTTCCTCGTCGATGTACATTGGATAAAAATACATCAGTCGGATCCAATCAATGGATTCAATCGCATCAAGTTGCTGCAGTAGGTCCGAAAGACGCGGCCGACCGTAGAGATCTTTGCCGTAATAAGTTGTGTCTTGCGCAACAATCACTACCTCTTTGACTCCGCTTTCACCTAATTGCTTTGCTTCCTCAATGATCTGTTCAATTGGCTTGCTGTAGTGTTTGCCACGCATTTTGGGAATGGCGCAAAAGGTGCAGAGGCGATCACAGCCTTCGCTGATTTTTAAATAGGCGAAATGTCGAGGAGTGACTGCTCTCCGTTTCGCATCCGATAAAGGCCGTATGGCAGCGGGGCGAAACAGCTTTTGTTGCTCATCAACGCCGCTACGTAGATTTTCAATGACGGAAACGATTTCATTGCGTCCGAAGACGCCAATCATTGCATCGATCTCAGGCCTTTGCTCAAGAAGCTTGCCTTGTTGACGCTCCGCGAGGCAACCAGTAACAACAACGTTGCGAATTTTACCCTGCTTCTTCAAGTCCAACATTTCATCGATCGCTTCCAATGACTCGTCCCTTGCCGAGTCGATGAATCCGCAAGTGTTGACCACCACAAATTCAGCGTCGTCAACGGATTCCACCATCCTGTACCCGTCTTCATCAAGACGACCAAGCATTTGTTCGGTATCGACCAAATTTTTCGGACAGCCGAGACTGATGACAGCATAGTTGCCTCGCGCGTCGCCCTCTTCGTGCGATGATCGAGCGTTGACTGGACTCGGGGGGCTATCGTCAACAATAGGAAGTTGCATGTTCGTTGGTTCTCTATGCGTCCATATAGGAATTCACTCGACCGGAAAATCCGACTTCAAGACACAGGGTGAGATAAGTGGGTAACAAGAGAGATGAGGCGAGGTTTCTCGGCGGATCTCAAAACTAAGGAATGTCACATCAGGGGAGACTTCATCACACCTGACTAAACGGTTGTTCAAAGTGAAGCAGGATTCGCAATCAAATCCGTTAGCTAAGTTGGGCTCACGGAACGAAATTAGACTGAATCACACAAAAACACGCAAACCATAATTTCCGTATCCTTGTCAAGACGATGGGGATTTTTGACCAGTTGGCACAGCTTTTGAGATTGAATGATTTTCCTGCTCGGTGTTCGACCAAATCTGGCCAAGGTGTTTGTCATGTGCTAGCTGTTTGAAACGGCGTCTGAAATCAGCGTTTTTGGTCCGGTAAGTTTTTGGGCCGGGTAGATTTGCAACCAGGGGGGGAATGACAATCGGTCACTGCTACTCAGACATACTGTTGATAGTGGACGCCAGCGGTTGGTCAATATCAGCGGGATGTCCAATCCAAGCAATTTTTCCCGATTGGTCGATGATGAATGCCGTTGGGATACCCATCTGATTCGCCGCCGCCATGTAGTTTTGATACATCAATCGTTTTCCGTCTGTGGCGAGCCGGTACGACACCACCTGATTCCAGGGCGCACCGCCTGTTGACTCACTCGCTAAGAAGGTTTCCACCGTCGTTGGTCCTTCGTTGGTTACTCCAATAAAGATTGCATCCTGTGCGTATTTGACCTGTAACTGACTCATGTGTGGAATGTTGACCAGGCACGGGCCACACCAGGTTGCCCAGAATTCAACGACGTGAACTTTTCCCTTGGTCAGCCCCTGAAGCGGGGCCCCCTGATACCAATCCGTGACCTCAAGAGGTGGTGCCGCATCGCCTACTTTCAGTGAAGCCGGGCTGCTGACAACATCAAGAGAAGTCAGCAGGTCGCAGCCCAAAACGGATGAAAGTAACACTAGAAATAGGAGAGAACGTACGTGAGTACGATGAGTAGGTGGGAATGCTGCGTTGCTCATGCTGGTTTGTTATTCGTTAGGTTGGCCTAAGGTGTTCGCACTCTTTGGGGTTCAATGTAGTCCAGTTAAGTCAATTAGCCGATCCGCTTCTTGAAAGCCAGCCAAATGTTGCGGGCGCGAACCAAGATCACAAGGCATGCATGCCACCCTTTGTTGAACGTTCACCGAACTCGTTTGCGCAAATCGTATCATGTGCCTGGGAAATAGTCTCTCTTGCAACTGGTAAGCCACGTTCCTCGAGCTGATGACTATGGATTGTACGGTCGAGGACATTATCATCCCGTCCTTCAACTTTTTGACAAATTAGTTGTCGCCATCGCCCATTAATTCTGAGCGAGTCGTTCCGTTTTGGCGGGCGCTGGTGGTCTTGGTCATAATAGGGCGTTGTCACGCAGTGCGATGGTCACAGGATCGACGATTTGAATCGGCTCGCTCATCTTGTTGGCGGAGAGCTATCTTAAAATCATCTTAAATCTGTTGTGGCGCGAGGGCATCGGTCCATTGATTGTCAGGCTAGAAAGTTTGAGTCTGTGGGCTAGCGAGGCCTTGTGTTTTTCTTGGAATAGCGTTGGCTGGCGCGGACGGCAGCAGCATCACCCGCCACAAATTTCTCCATCGCGGACGGTAGAGGCGACTCAAACGTCATCAATTCACCCGATTTTGGATGCTCAAAGCGAAGTGTCTTTGCGTGCAATGCGATGCGGTCTCGAATCCAACGACGATGCATTGCCTGTTTTCTTTTGTACCTGGGATCGGCGAGAATCGGGTGCCCTGCGTCTGCGAATTGAATACGAATTTGATTTCTTTTTCCAGTTTCAAGCGTGACCTCAACCAGTGTTGTATCCGCAAGGCGTTTGAGAACATGAAAATGTGTGATTGCGAGTTCGGTTTCACTTGATGGCCTGGCTACGTAGCGATCGAGATTCTTTCCGGTGGCTAAATGAGAGCGAAACGTTCCATCATCCTCGTCCATCAAACCGTCTACGATCGCTGCGTAGACCCGAAGCGGCTTACGGTGCTTGAATTGTTCGATCAATTTCTCAGCAATTCGCTCGTGTTTTCCGAAAACCAGTAGGCCGCTCACGGCTTGGTCCAGACGATGAACGACCGAAGCATCGCGATTGCCACGTGAATGGCTTAGATACACTGACACGCGCTCAACCAGTGTATTGCGTTCATTTTTGTCCGTGGGCACTGTCAGAGTCCCGGCGGATTTATCCACGACGATTAAATCGTCATCCTCAAACACCACGCGAAAAGTTCGGTCCTCCCAGCGTTTTTTCTTCTCCTTGTAACGTTGATGCATGTCAAAACAAATCGTTACAACATCACCCACCACAACGGTGCGAGCGATACTACTGCAGATCGAGCCATTGATTGAAAGGCAGCCTTGTTCCACCATTCCGCGAACCTGACTGCGTGAAGAATCAGATAATTCTCGTACAATGAGATCCACTCGTCCTGCGTTGCTCTCGTCCACGGTCATGGAGCGTGTTGTCTTGGTCATGGATTAGAAATTTGAGTTCGGTAGCAATGAAGGAACAGGGCAGACCTGACAGCTAGTTCCCGTCGTAAGAAAGCCCGACGGCGTTTTAATTGTTAGCTTGGAAACGTTAGTCGAACAATTTTCATGGAAAATTCGTGTTATTCGATTTCAGGCCTCCCACCATGTCGTATCGCGGACGTTTTCGCAATCCATTGTTCATTCAAATCCAATTGGGTGTCCATGATTGTGGAGATTGGACGCCTGATTGGATAGTTTGTGAGTCGTTGAACTACCTCTGACGGTGGTATAGAGGTGATCAAGAATGCCTATACTTGTTCGTGTGGCTGGATGGAATGGAGAGGCGTGCTGACGGGTCGGTTTCTCTTTGCTTCAATAGGTTGCTTACTGAAATCAAGATGTCGTTAAATCAGACTCATGGGAACGAGAATGAAGTGCAAAGAGGATCTGGACAATGTCGTAGGACAAATTGCCGTTAAGTTTGGTTTCAATAATCGGCAGGTACGCTCTGCTGTTGAATTGCTCAATATGGACAATACCGTTCCATTTATCGCTCGTTATCGTAAGGAGGCAACGGGGGGGCTGGATGAAGTTGCTCTTCGGGCAATTGAAGACGCACTGGAGAGTGCGAAGTTGCTTTCTGCTCGAAAAACTACGGTTTTGAAGTCGATGGAGGAGCAAGGCTTTCTCACTAGTGAGCTCCGTGCACAAATCGAAAGCTGCCAAGAGATTCGACTGCTGGAAGCTATTTACCTGCCGTTCAAGCCTAAACGTCGGACACGTGCAATGACTGCCCGTGAACGTGGTTTGCAACCTCTCGCTGACCTGCTTAGTCGGCAAGAAAGTTTAGAACGCTCAAAGCGAGAAACCTTGCAAAGCTTTGTCAATGTGGATGCTGATGTTCCCGACAGGGACTCGGCTTTGCAGGGTGCGTTGGACATCCTTGCAGAGCAATGGTCCGAGGATGCGGAATCCAGAAGTTGGATGGTGGAAACCGCTTTTGCAAGCGGGAGAGTGACATCAAAAGTCAAGCGTGGGAAAAAAGACGCGGCCGATAAGTTTGAGCTTTATCTTGATCATCAGGAGTCAGTGGGGAGGGTCCCATCACATCGGATACTCGCGATGCTCAGAGGTGAATCGGAAGGTGTGCTGCGAGTTGGCGTGTCACTAGATCAGTCGCGTGCTCTTGGCTACCTAACCTCGAAGCTTATTAAAAACCCAAACTTTGAGTTTCGTGCGGAATTAGACTCCACGATAGCGGAATGCTTTGATCGGCTATTAATGCCGGCAACCCAGTCGGCTGTTTTGCAGACGCTGAAGGAAAATGCTGACGAAGATGCTATCGGAGTATTTGGTAAGAACCTAAGGGAGCTTCTGATGTCAGCGCCCGCTGGTCCAAGGGTGACCATCGGTATTGATCCTGGGTTTCGTACAGGTTGTAAGCTAGCGGTTGTCGATGGCACCGGAAAATTTTTAAGCAATGCGACGATCTATCCGACGCCACCAAAAAGTGAGATCGACTCGTCCGAAGTGACGCTCCTTAGGCTGATCGAGAAATACGGCGTCGAGCTGATCGCAATCGGAAACGGTACCGCTTCGAGAGAAACCGATACCTTTGTCGGAGAATTGATCCGGAAGAAGAAGCTACCAGTGACAAAAGTCATCGTCAGCGAATCGGGCGCGTCAATTTATTCAGCGAGCGAAATCGCGGGCAAAGAATTTCCTGACTTGGATATCACTGTCCGCGGAGCTATCAGTATCGCCCGCCGTCTTCAAGATCCACTTGCAGAGTTGGTGAAAACGGATCCGAAGTCAATCGGTGTTGGGCAATACCAGCATGATGTGAACCAAACACAGTTGCGGAAATGCCTGGACCGGGTAGTGGAATCATGCGTCAACCACGTCGGAGTGGACGTCAACACCGCAAGCGCTCCCCTGCTGTCCCGCGTTGCAGGCATTGGGCCGAAGTTAGCAGAGAATATCATTGAGTATCGAAACAAGCATGGGCGTTTTGATAATCGTGATCAACTAAAGGAAGTTAGGAAGCTTGGTAAGAAGGCGTTTGAACAGGCTGCCGGTTTTATGAGGATCCATGGCGGGGATGTGGCTCTGGACCAATCTGGTGTCCATCCTGAGTGCTATGGGGTGGTCGGTAGGATGGCTGCAGTATTAGGCGTCAATGCGACCAACTTGGTAGGTAATCAGGTTCTCAGCGAGAAAGTCCATGCCATGGATTTTGTTGATGAACGATTTGGCGTTCCGACGATTGAGGACATCATTTCAGAGTTGGGAAAGCCGGGCCGAGACCCTCGCAGCGAATTTCGTGAGGTAAGATTTGATGACAGTGTTAATTGCGTCGAAGACTTAAAAACGGACATGATTCTCGAGGGTGTTATCACCAACGTCACTCACTTTGGAGCCTTCATTGATATTGGTGTGCATCAGGATGCTTTGATTCATATCTCGCAATTGGCAGACGAGTTCGTTAAGGATCCTAGCGAGGTGGTTGCGATAGGCGATGTGGTGAAAGTGAAGGTGCTGGAGATTGATATTCAAAGAAAACGTCTGTCCGTTAGCCGTAAATTTTAAGACGAGTCAGTTCGAGTCGATTCGGAAAACCGGTGAGTCGAATCGCCAAGCTTTCAATGGTTCACGTCAGGTTGGGTGTTAACAAACCTATTTTCCGGTTGCAAGAAAGAGGAAGGAGCCTGCCACCCTGACGTTAATAGTCAAGCATCGCTGAATCTGCGCGAACCTTTTCGATGTGAGCCATGAGCCGTGTAGGATCGAAAAAACCGACGTTTTCAACACGCAATCTTTTCTTCTTCGTTGGGTCGGTGTTGTGACTGGTGATTCAATGAAAACTCAATGGCGTTGCTGGTATTCGTTAAGCCGCTTTAATGAATTGGTGGCAAGCGTTTTGTATCTTCTGATGTGGCAGGTCACGGGGTTGCCTTGGCATTCTAATCAATTCCGTCAGTTCGTCAGTTCAGCCATGAATCGATCCAGAGTATCAGGGCAATCTGCTGAGTAGTGGGCCTTGTCGAGCCAACGGTCCAGATAACGTAGGTTGTGTTCAATGATTTCTGGGTTGGTTTCCCGCATGGAGAGAGCCTTGTCGATTGACGGGACCACCGATTCGCCGTCCGGCACTTCAACCATGGTTTCGCGTGGGAAAGGGATCAAGAATTCATAATTACTTAGATCATTTGACACCACCATGCAGCCGGCATAGATCGCTTCGAAATGACGGTAAGACCACGGTGCATAACCGCTTGGTGCGAGAGCTACCTTGGATTCGCAGAGTCCAGAGAAGTACTTGGAAAAGCTGACCTTTTTGCAGTTGAGCCAGCAGTTTTCCAGAGTCTTGGCGTCAGGGTGGGACTCGAATGACCTACGCCAGCTGGTATCCCCCACCAGACCGCCCCATAAACTTAGGTTGGAGCGTTCTCGTTTTAATTCCACCATCCAGCGTAGTCTTTGGTTCGTCTCCACCGTGCCGGTGGGCCTTGCTACAAATCCTACGTCATAACGCCTTCGCGGATCGCGTCCCAATCCATTGGTCCATTTTTTTACCGTAATCGCCATACTCAACCGATTATTCAGTGGAGGCCTTTTGATAGGTAGAAACCCGATTCGGTACGGGAAATTCCAGCGACGATCGCGGAAGTTTTTTAAGACGATGTCCGTCTCAGAGAGGAGGGTTGCTTGGTCGGAATCAAGGAAGAAGACTTCGTGTTGATCGGTAGAGTCATAAAGAACGAGTCGTCGGTAATTAATTCGCCGAAGATGCTCTTTGGTGATTGAAGTTGGTAGTCCAACGAATAACCAATCGGTGTCTGGTACTTTTGGGCCACTGAGTAATTGGGATGGACGCAGGAGAGTGACAGCGGAACGACCGAAGTAGCGAATTAAAAACCAATAAAGCCCAAGTTCCGCATAAGCACCAAAGATGCTTGCCAGACTCCAGAAGGTCTTGGTGCCGCGATATCCGCGGTCGTGTTTTCCGAAGTCGCTAATAATGACAGTGTAGCGATCCATTGATGGGCCCACGTCCGTAATCCTATTGCAGTTGGATTCGCTTCAAGCGTCAAAGGGTGGTTATCTTAAAACCTTGGCGAGGTCGGTTTTCGGCCACACCCTGATGGCACAGCCTTATCCTATCAGTTTTGGCAAAGCATGGACTTGATAGTGCTTGATTGCAGTGGTTTTTGTTAGGGAATCACTACGGCAAATAATTGCGGAAATTCGTTCCGTAAGGGACGCGGCAATAAGGGATGTCCCGAAACCCTTGGTCAGATTGACTCCGAAAACAGGATGAAAAACACGATGGATGATAAGACCGGTGGATGACGGTGGCTTGTACTTGATTCGGTTATTTTCTGGTTTTACCTGCCATCAAAACATGGAACGATGCCGTAGGCGATTTTCATTTTTTGCTGGGAAAGCGTCTGATATTTGGTTTCTAGGAGTCTCGCATTGTGGTTCCTTGATTGGGTCAGTTTCAAGATGCGATTGAGTGGTTCGTGGCCGGACGGGTGGTTGATCGTCATGGGTGATTCTCTCCCTTCCGCAGATGCAAGTAGTGCTTTCTCTCGGCCAAGAATTGTTGGTCAGCGTTGTCAGGCATACAGTGCGGTTGCGTGTAAGCTCAACGTTATGATGTTCTCTCCCTTTCCAGTCCAAAGTAACAACACTCAAATCTGCTTGTTAGTCGTGGATAGGTTGGGGCTGGAAAGTTCCGTGGCGGGGAGTCATTCGGATATCTTGATGCCATCTTGTCTTTAAAACGCGAGTCGACCCTGTTTTCGGTCTGCAGCGTGGATTGCTTGGCTGGTGAATGCCGTTTGTTATGACTGCTGAGAAAGTATTTCGGTGATAACATGCCCGTGGACATCGGTGAGTCGGCGATCCAAGCCATTGTGTTGGAAAGTCAGTCGTGTGTGATCAAGGCCAATCAGATGAAGCATGGTTGCGTGAAGATCGTGGACACTGGAAATGTTTTCGACGGCTTTGAATCCAAGTTCATCTGTCTTGCCATAGCTGACGCCGGGTTGGATTCCCGCGCCGCCCAGCCATGCGGTAAAGCCCTGTGGGTTGTGGTCTCTGCCCTTTGCACCCTTCTGGAACATTGGCATTCTTCCGAATTCAGTGCACCAGACAACCAAGGTGTCTTCGAGTAATCCCCGTTGCTTTAGGTCCTTAAACAGTGCTGCAGCCGGTTGGTCCATAATCTCAGCATGAACATCGTACTGTTCTTTTAATTTCTGATGTCCGTCCCAGTTAAGTGCCCCACCGCTGGCGTAGGCCCCGTTAAATAGCTGCACGAATCGAACGCCCGATTCGATCAAGCGACGCGCTAAAATACAGTTGCGTGCGAACCCCGCCTTGTCGTCGTTTTTCGAATCCGCGCCATAGAGGCGAAGTGTTTCAGCTGTCTCGGTTGATAGGTCGCTAATCGATGGAACGGATAATTGCATGCGAGCCGCCAGTTCGTAACTGGCTATTCGTGCTGCCAGTTCACCATCGTTAGGATTCTGGGCAAGGTGTTCCTCGTTGATCAGTTGAAGAAGTTCCCTTGCAGATTTATCCGCTGAGGGTGAAATTGCTGTTGGCGGAGCAAGGTTGCCAACGGGTTGTGTGCTACTGAACGGAGTGCCTTGAAAGACGGCGGGTAAAAAACCTGGTCCCCAATTATTCACGCTTGCCTGTGGTACGCCACGAGGATCAGGGATAGCGACAAAAGCAGGTAGGTTTTCGTTCTCGGACCCTAAGGCATACGTTGTCCATGCTCCCATGCTTGGGAAACCGTCCAGCACTGATCCCGTGGAAAGAAAGTTTTCGGCTGGTCCGTGAGTATTGGACTTGTTAGTGAGCGTATGGATGAAGGAAATGTCATCAACAATGCCGCCGAGGTGCGGAATCATCTCCGAGATCATCTTTCCCGATTCACCGCGCGGGTGGAAGTCGTATTGGGGTCTCGCTAAATTACCGGAGGGCCCCTGGAAGGTAACCGGTGGTCCATCGTCGAATGGCATACCGTCAAATTTTATCAATTCGGGTTTGTAGTCGTAGGTTTCCAGCTGGCTGCACGCTCCGGCACAGAAAATGGTCAAGACGTTTTTTGCTTTCGGATCAAAGTGACCAGGGCGTGCGGCATGGGGTTGGCGTGAATCGAATACAGGGCTAGATGCAAGTGATTGGTCCTGATCCAGTAGAGACGCGAGGGCTAGTGAGGATAACCCAGAGACGGTGTTGCCTAAGAATTCACGCCGATCCAACAATGATCGAATTGAGCTGCCGCGGGTACGTGACATCATCAGGTTCGCAATTAGGGAATGAAGAGAAATTCGTTGCTGTTAAACAGGACTCGTGAGAGGTTGGGTAGGCTCGAGTCCCGAACGGTTTGTCGTGAGGCTTCGAGCTCTGTGTTGCTAGGGTCCCGGCCAAGCATCAAGCGGAAAACTGAATTGATTTGCTCGGTTGGCGTGGCGTTTGTATCCACTTGGCTGGAAACAGCGATTGCGCGATCGAACACGAATTTGCTGTTGAAAAGGTTGAGTGCTTGGATTGCTGTTGTTGAACTGGCACGTTGCGGCATGGGTTGACCGGCATCGGGACAGTCAAACGCTCCGAAGATAGGCACCGTTTCCATTCGAACCTTATGTGCATAGATCATACGGCGAAGTTGGGCCGGGCTAAATTCCACAATCGGTGGGAAACCCGTCAGGCCACCGCGAGACTTGAAGAAGTCGAATCCCGATCCGCCCATGGTGAGGTTGAGTTCACCACTCACTGCGAGCATGCTGTCTCGGATTGCCTCGGCTTCTAATCGTCTGGACGGGAATCGCCAAAGGAGTTTGCAATCTCCATCAGCCATTTTTCCTTCTGAGTGTATGCGTGACGCCTGCTGAAAAACTCTCGAAGTCATGATCAGGCGATGCATTTCTTTGACGGACCAACCGCTGGTGGTGAAGTAGGTCGCTAGCCAGTCCAGCAACTCCGGGTGTGTGGGGGCAACACCATTGAGACCAAAATCACTTGTCGTTTCAACTAAGCCACGTCCAAAATGAAAACGCCATATTCGATTGACCATGACGCGGGCGGTGAGCGGGTTGGTGTCGGAGGCAATCCAGTTACCAAGCTGCATTCTTCGATCACTTTCGGTCAACGTGTCAGGTAGATTCAGGTTGCCAAATACCGCAGGTATTGCAGGAGTAACTATTTCTTCTGGCTGTTCGGGATCCCCACGATTTAGGAGCCGTGTTTCGTCAGGTTGATGAAATTGACCAGCATAAATCCGTTTCGGTGCTAGCAGCGTTTTGACCTGATCACGCAGTTTCTTCAGCTCGTTGAATGCATCACGCAGCTTGATTTGGTCCGAAACTGGTGCGTTTCGGACCAGGTTCTCAACGGGATCGATGGCGGTACCAAAGGGTAGCCGCTGTTTTGAGTTGGCGACCAAGGTCCAGTTTTCATTGTCGGTGGATACCTCGATGCGATAATCAATAGGTAACCGATCCTTAAATTTTCCATTTCGGTCTCGGCTCCAAACAACACGACTGATCTGTTTAGTCTGGGGGAATTGTAACTGCACCCAGCCCTGTCCCTTTTTGTCTGATATCCAACTATGGTCGTTGCCGTATTTGCCATCATGGACATGTTTCAGTTGATGCCGCCCCGACTCGGATAGATTCCCAGAAGAAGTAACAACGGTACCTGCGGTGGCCAATGCGAGGTTTGTCGCTGGGTGTTCCGCACTGTAGGCCTCTAGTTCGTCGAGGCAAGGCTCGTATTGGTTTTGGTTATGTGTGTTGAGTGAGGTGAATCGCAGGTACTTAACATCCCGAGGGGTAAAGACCTCCACATTGCGATCAAACGCGACTGGTTCGTTAAGAAGTGGTAGGGGACGAGATGAAATCGACTCAGCACTCGGGCGCTGCAGTACCAGCGAATCGGCAGTAATGCCGGATCCGGTGCTGCCGCCCCTCAGGATGATTTTGGTTTCGACTTCGAAATGGTGAATGCCTGCATCCTTTAGACCACTCCACCTTGGGGTTTTTTCAGAGTCACCTTCAGTTTGCCCTGAATAATAGAACTGATCGGCCTTTGCGATGATCGTTTGATCCCCGCGTGTGCTCAGGTCCCCGTCACGATCAAGCACATAATTCGCGTCGCGAGTGTGCACACCGCTGCCGTGTACACCCCAAGAGATCCAAACACGGTACTGCCCTGTCGCTGTAGGGTTCCATGTAAAAACGTCCTCGTCAGGATGGTTGGCCCACCAGGTGTATCGTCCTCCGCTCAAATTTGGAACGCGGCTGCCGTCACCCTTATCTTGCCGGTATCCGCGTTGAGTTCCGTCGGGGTTAGTTCCGTGTCCCTTCTTCTCTTTCAGGATGGTGACATGAGTCATGTCCTCATCATCGATGATCAGCGTTTCGACTGGGCTAATTTCGTTTCGAGAGGCTAGGAGCTGATGCTCGAGTGCGGCGACTTTCTGTTGTTTCTGTTGGGCTGATTGCCGGTTCCGTTTGTGTTCGGCATCCATGATGGGTCGATCGCCATAGCTGACGCCAGCAAAAAACGCCTGAAACGAATAGTAGTCACGCTGACTGATTGGGTCGAATTTATGGTCATGGCACCTCGCGCAGCCCACCGTTAAGCCAAGGAAAGTTGCACTGGTCCCTGTGATGATTTCGTCCAAGGCGTCCTGTCTGGCCAGCCTCTTTGAGGGTTCGTCTTTTCCGATCTGGCCGGGAAGGAGCACCGGTGCGGCGACAAGGAAACCAGTAGCTGAGTCAATGCCTAGTTGATCTCCAGCAATTTGTTGTCGGATAAACTGATCGTAGGGTGTGTCGTTGTTAAAGGATTGGATCACGAAATCACGATAGGGCCATGCGTTGGGTCGAGCCGTATTGACTTCAAAACCGTGGGTGTCCGCATATCTGACCAAATCAAGCCACGACTGGGCAAATCGTTCTCCGTATCGCGGACTGTCCAGTAACCAGTCGACTAATTCCTCAAACCCTTGGTGGGTGGCGAGACGGTTGGTCCAGTGGCGTGTTTCTTGGACTGTTGGCGGCAAACCGTGAAGATTAAGGTAGCACCTTCGAATTAAATCGTGCGCGCTTGCAGTCGGAGAAAGCACAAGGTCAGAGTCTTGCAGCTGTTTCATGACAAACTTATCAATTGGATGTCCCGTACCCTCGGGCGGTATCCGTTTGGTGACTGGCTTGAATGCCCAGTGTTGGGACGGATCGCTCTGTGCGACTTCGTTGAACGGTGTGGGAACGCCATCAAGGATCCATTTCCTGATTAAGGAGATCTCAGAAGTTGATAGCGGTTCACCCTCCGGTGGCATGCGGTCTGACTCGTCGGAACTATTCACGCGTTCCCAAATCAGGCTTTCTAGAAGATTGCCTGATTTGACCGCTGGACCGCTATCTCCACCCGTCTTCATTGAGTTAACCGTATCCAGCCTCAGCGAACCCTCTTGCTTGAGTCCGCCATGACATGAAAAGCAGTTGCGTGCCAGGATAGGTTTTAGATCTCGAAGGTAATCGAACGTCCCCGTCTCTGCAGTTGCGATAGACGGGATGAGATAAAAAAGTGCAGCAGCGATTGTTGTCACGCTTCGATGTGTCAAATCAATGAAGTCTTTAGGGGCATGTTGTGACAGAAGTTATTTCCTCAGTTGTTCGTCCATGAGCGTCTTTTGGTTATCTTGAATCGCCCTGAGGTTGCCTCTCAAGCCGTCATTCCAGCCATCTTGACGTTCCGATGCGAGTTCTTGGTGGGCGATATTGTAGCGTTGTAGTTTAAGGGTTTGTGTGGGGTGTTTGGTTTTATGCGAAGCAGCTAGGTATTCGGTTCCCCTGTAAAGAAGGAAATCCTGGCATTATGTGCAGCCGCCGGCTAATGATTCATGAAGGTTCACACCACTGCCGGCCTGTTCTGGTTCGCGTTGGGTTGTAGGTTAAATGGCAGGTTAATTTAGCTTGAAATTGTAGTCAGACAGTATCCAGACCTTGCCGCCAAAACCCTTAGTTTCTAACTCGGATGACGCCCACAACCCGAAAGGCCTCCACCAGCTGCTTGACGTGCCAGGCTTGGGCAAATACGGGAAATGATATTCGGTAGTTACCGGGGGCCAAATCAGGATTGTCGTCAGGGTGATACGTAAACCTGATTCGACTCGATTCAGTCACAGGGGCTCCGCGGTTAATAACGTGCGAGTCGTTAATTTGTCCTCTCAAGACAATTGATGCCTGAGTCTCATCCGCGTTGAGTGCAATCACAGTGACAGTGGAATAAGAACCTTTGGCGTACCATGCGGCGGATTCGGCACTTGGTGCATCAGATTGCGTGACAGAGGTTCGGTCAATCGGGACGTAATAGTAAACGCCACTCTTACCTTTCATGACGACCTTGGCGTAGTCCTTGCTAAGTTGACCAAGTTCGAGGCGCTGGCGGCTGAGGTATGGCTTGGTTTCCCCGAGTTTGCGAAACGTAAATTGGGTGTCTGTCGGCGAGGCCAACATTGCCTGATAGTAACTACCGTCTAATTTTCGATACACCCTTCCGGCTTCGAAGGTCGTCCCCTGTCGATAGTCCGTAATTTGACCGTAGTAGTCTTCCAGTGATTCGCGTAAGTGATCGGGGTTGGTGTAGCCGCCAACGGTGAGGAAAGTGTCCATGGTTCGTAATCGCACCGCAGCGGAGGTAAATCCGATCTGCTTTCCAACGATCACCGGTTCAGGCAGTTTTGCCTTGGGTGGCTCGATTTGGCGTTGGTTAATGACTTGCGGCTTCTCGCCTTGAAAAACTATACGCGCCTCAGTGTACTGAACTGATGACGGAAGGTTGACGTGGAATTGATTCATCAAATTCGGGTCAAGACGTTCGTCATGGAGTGGAAAACGGTAGATCCGTTTTTGCTCGTCGGTTACCTCCAGTGTGCATCGTGTCTGTGCCAGGTCTGGATTTGAATTTTTGATGGTGGATGGTGAAAATGCATTTCCCCAGTTCCCATACAGTGCAGGGTAGATGAAGGATTGGCGTTCACTTGGCTGAATGGGGTCATACATTCCCAAAAGGGTCATGACAGGAACGCCAATTCGATCCGGTTTGGGATACTCCACTTCCATGTCCACCATGGTTTGACGCTGCGAGTCCCAGTTTCGGTAGCCGCTAGGACTGTTATCAGAGAGAACGCCAGATTCACTTCCAACCTTGTCTTGGATCATCTTCAAGGAGAAGGGTGTGTGATGTGTGAACACACTGACCGCTCCTAAAGGTTTGCCCCCGGCCATTGCATCCTTTCCAAAGCCATAGGGGAATTCAGCGTCTGGGCGTTTTCCATTCCAATCCAGATTGCCGATGAACCTATTTTTAAAGATGTTGTAACCCCAAGCGCCATTGCGAGAATGGGCGCTGAGTTCTTTACCCCCGGGATAATGTGGCAAACCGTGGTCGTGGCCGTATTCGTGAGAGAATTCGTTGCCGGTGGTGTTCAGTAATGTCAACTGACCACCTCCGCCGCTCAGCCCGTGACGAACGGTGACTGGCTTTGCGTTTCCAGTTTCGTCTTTCTCGGTGTAGACACCGGCGCTGGTGTGGACGGTTGTTTGTCGGAATGGCCGAGGCTGTTTCTCTGTTCCACCTATGGAGGAGGGGACACCGATGTTGGCGTAGTTGATGCCTGTGGAAACCATCCCCTTGGCAATTTGCTGACGCATGTCGCCCTTGTAAACACCAGCACCTTCAAAGGTACTGCGGTCGGTGTACACGTTGCCATTCGGCAGCACGACCTTTGGAAAATAAATCGGAAGGTACTGTGCTGCTGTGAACTTAGAAATCGGGACCATTTGAAAGTAATCGAGAGCTAATTCAGGCGAAAGGTTATCGCTAGGATTGCACCACTGATTGGCCTGAACACTCGAGGGAGAAAGGAGCATCCCAATTTCTACGTGCTGTGTCACCAGTTCAATGGGAGGCCCGAATTCAAAATCTTCGGCCTGCAGGCGGCCACTGTTTCCTGAGTCTTCTTGCACCGAAATCTCCATTCCGGGATGCATCCAATTCCAGGGGATCAAGGTTGTCCAGACGCGTTTGCTGAATACCACTTGGGGGCGACCATCGGAGTTGATTGAGTCGTTTTTTGGAGCGTTCCAAGGTGCTGCAAGTGATAAGGTAACTGACTGGCCGTTGCGGTTTTTGACTGTGACCCGATACGAGTTCGTCGTCCGTTCGCTCGGAAAGAACAAAAGCAACGCGGCGCGATCAGTTACCAGAAGCGGACGTTCCTGCTGGCCTCGTTTTGGACCGACAAGAGTGTTTTGAATGAAGGCAATTTCACCACTTAGCTGGCCTGTAAGGTTCGATGTGATCTCTCGGGATTCGGTGAAGTCGATCGATTCTCTCCACTGGACAGTACCTTGATTGTTTTCGTGGAGTTGCTGTGCCAACAATGGCAGTGATAACGCAGAGAAGGTCAATAATAAGGCTAAACGCAGTGATGTTGTTAGCTTGGGTGTGGAAGAGCGGTCTGCTTGCATCATGATCATCGTGGCTTTAATCGGTGTTTGGACGTTCGCTTGGATCAGCTTGGAAAGAGAAGGGAGTGGGAAGGTAGCGGGAGGGGTGGTTTGGCAAAGATTGGGGCATTTTTTGGAACAGGCAATGTCACCGTATTGATGATCAGCCAAGTGCAATCTTTGAAGCGTAGTGGGAAAGGATCTGGTCACAGATGCTGGCAAGGAGGCATGTAAGTCACTTCACGTCCTGAACCGGGAATTACAAAACTGCTTCATCGTGTCTCCTCTAGCGTTAACGAATTATTGGTCGATTCCGTTCGGTTGGGAGAAAGCGATCATGGTCGGTCAACGTCTGCCCCCGTAGCATGGCGTTGATCATGCTGGACTTGCCGGTTTCCAAGTGGGCCGCGATCATGGCACCGAGGCGATTAGGGGTACCCGGTAATGTCGGTTGTCAGATTATCGTCGACACCTCACTGCAAGGTCGCTTGAACAATTAGATTCGAAAAGTGTAAGGTGCCCGTTAAGATTTTCCGAAACTTTACCACAGTCTCCAATCTTGAAGTGCGATGACGTAGATTCCAAGTATCAGGTTGGTAATGCTATGTGCAATCACACAATCCCAGAAGCGTTTTGTTCGCATCATCATGATGGTGATCAACGAGAACCACACTGCGGCTGCCAACCACTCGGCCGGATGCGTCAGGACTCCATAGGCAACAGCGGTAAGGAAGCCAGCGATCCCAATATCCTTCAGTCTCAGCGTTTCCCAGGTTGGACTTTCAGCATATCGAATAAGAAAGCCCCTGAGGAATAGCTCTTCGGCAATCGGTACTGCCAAAACAAGCAGTGAAAATCGCGTGATCAGAAATGCATGGAGTGAGCTGTCGGTATCGAACAATTCCCAAGGGTTAACAGCGGCACGCGATCCAAGAAAATCTGATGGCAGGCCAAGGATTTCCAACGCGATTGATTCGACGTTTAGATTGCAGAGAGCGATCCATACAACGCCGCCGAGCATCCCAATTGCGAAAGCGATTGGGGATACCTTGAATTCAAACGTTTTCAAGACGCGAGGGATGGCCCAGGCCATCAGGCCAGTTAGCAAAAGTGTGCGAGTGATTGCCACTGCCAGTATTGCGTTGGCGGATTGATAAGGATCAAGCTGCACATCAATACGTTCCCAGATGCTGATGATCGCAATTTCGATCAGCATGTATGCAGCTAGCGGACCAATAAAGATCGCCCAAGGGATCCAGTCTGCTTCGTCTCGTGAGAGGTTGCCTTCGTCGTGCACGTTAGGGGGCGTTTACCTTTGGAAGTGGCCAACGGATGTCCCACTGCTGATGAGTGGTATTAATGGACAAAAGTGATTGCGAGTGAATCAAGGATAGGCAGCTAATATCGCGGGGCAGGGTGACTGACTCCTATCACCGGAGGAGGATTTACAGGCTCCTATAACTCAGCGGGTTCTGTTTCGCTGCCAGATTCTGTTGAGCTGTCGGAGTTCCCGTTGTTCTTGGGTTCAGTGAGAGACAGGATTTTCTCTTCGGCATACTTCAGGATCTTTCCGGTTTCCTCGCGTTGATACTTGAAATCATCGATCACAAAACGTTTATTTCTTCCGTCGGTATTAAAGTGGAGAACGGCAATTCCTTTTTCGCTCCATCGACGTTTGTCGAGTCCCGTTAAATGATCCAGCTCGAACTCAGACCCAAAGCTATTTCGGACCAGTTTGTCGGATCCCTCGATCCATGAACCACGGGGCAAGTACCATTTGAGGAACATCACCAATCCGATCAGGAAAGCTACCCCGCTCAAGATGTATTGATTGGCAATAAGGCTAGTGACCTCCGCCGACGATTTGGTGGGGATTGTAGCCGACCAGCCTTTTTCGATTGCGGTTTGTTGCCATTGTCGTTTCCCCTCCTCCGTTTGTGGAAACGATTCGTAGGTTTCTGCAATGGCTAGCTTTTTCGGGTAGGTCACTTGAGCGTCGAAGATACACCAACTGATGGCGGCAGCGCTCGCGATGGATATCCAAAGAAATCTGCGGTAATACTCTGGCAGGGCCTCGGCTCTAATCATTATTGCCCTTTCCGAGCATCTGGATTGCGACGAATTTTCTTGAGCTGTTTCTAGCTGACGCTGATCGAAAGTTGCACATCAACAAGGTAAACCTAGTGCAGTGACTCGCAACAGGTTTCGATCTGCGACTCTTTTGATTTCTGTTAGGGTTCACGGAAAGACGTTCGACGTTTTGTCTTTCTCTGGTTTGCACTTCGTGGCTGCGAATGGTTTGTCAATCGTTAAGTCACTGAGTTTCCTAGAGCCACTTGCATTCAGTGAAGGTGCATACGATGTTGACCGTATTTTCCCTGATGGTACCCGGACCGTCTTGGAAACTCCATTTTCATGGACGCCATAGGCGCAACGTCCTAGATCGCGGGTTCCGGTTAATCCAGCTATTCCGAATGTTTTGGTTGTAAAAGGTTCCGAGATCACCAAGCGAGCGTCATGTTGATGTCGTTCGTGATTTGATGGGATGGACAGATCGGTTTACCCAGGCTGTACGATAACAGAAGATTTCGTCGATCTTGGGATAGCTAGGTAATCGAGGTGGCAATGCTGTCAACGCGAGTCAGTTGATGACATGCCTGTTAGTGGCTGACTGGATTCTGATCGATGTTGGCTCATGGATTGGCTGGCATGATGGATAGTGGTGATGCTCATGGTTCGGTCGATGACTCGTTTGACTGCTTTGTCGGGCGGATGCTTGATAAATGCTTGTGTTGAAACAAGCGGTGGTGGGGAGCTAAACTATTACTAGCCAAAGCAGTCCTGATTGGATTCTCGCGCTGTGTGTTCGTTGTTGTGTTGTAATCAGCAGTCGGTTGGATAGGGTGATCGCAGGTCAGGGATTAGCGGTCGGTTGTTTTGTCGTCTGTCGGTCATTGCTGGGCTTTTAGATGCCGGCAATCCGGATGATCTTGTCCAGCAGAAGACTGAGGATTATCTGTTTGTATTGCTCGTCGATCGAACAGCATCTTAGGAGTGTCTGGAGGGCGTTTATGTCAGCGGAAGTTGTTGCAGCAAATTTAATTTGAACGTGGATGAAGTGATGAAATCATGGCTATGGGTCTTGTTAGGGTTTGTGCTGTGTTTTGCGATGTTCTGGGTATCTGTTTTTTGGGTATACGGAGTAGAAACCAGGCACAGCAATCGAACCGGGATCTGGTGGCCGGAACGTGGTCGTAATTTGATCCCGCCTGACGCGACCGATATCAGACTGCAACGAGATGTATTGGATCACTACGCTTGCTATTCGATCGATGAGAAGGATCTGGTTGCTTTTCTGTCTCAGCGATTCGCAACCGATGATGGCGGATTCGATGTGGATTTTGCGAGAGTTCCTGTTGACGAAAAAATAATCGGAGGAAGGATCGGTAGGTTGAACTTCCTGATTACGGAGACAACGGTTCTTTATGCGTGTCATGCGAGCAACGGTGGAATGCACCGGTTTTACCATGATCCCGCCACGGATAAGACATTTCAATCCTCTGCTTATTGGTGATTGCTAAAGGCTTCCATCTGTATTTCCTCCTCAGTATGGATCTCGATTTTAGTAACCATTGAGCCCAGTAACCATTGATCCCAGTAACCATTGATCACTGGTCTATCTGTGTGGGCGTGAAGCTGGCATGCAACGATCTTGTCAAACCGCCGTTATCGATTGCGCGATGCTTTTCGGTGGATCAACTTGGCAAGTGAGCCGTTTCGTTAGAAAACGATGAGAAAGGGTTAGAAGACAAGAGGGAATTCAATCACTTGCCTGGGTAAGTCCGGTAGTTTGTGGAGAACTATTTCGCGACTAAGTATCACATCACGTAGGGAGCGATCACGTAGGGAGCAATCACGAGTTCAGTGTCAAGCTTTATGGCAACGAGTCCTGGATACGCTATCCAGATGGTTCGATATTTTATTTCTCGGGTTGCGTTGAGAGATGCGTTGGGAATCTGGATCGCAGTGATCCGTTTGGATTACGTCGGTTGGCGCCATGGTTTCGCTTGAACCCAAGCGGGATTAAAAGTCCGCCGGTTTTCGATAGTTCATCGTAGAGCTTGACTCGCATCTCGGTGACACGTTCGGCGTGTTCTGGTTGAAGAATTAAGTTGGTCGTTTCACCCGGATCACGTTGAAGGTCGTAGAGTTCATCAGTGTCCCAGATGCCATGATATTGAATCAATTTGTAGCGTTGGTCGCGTAAAGCGAAGGTAGTCGGTGTATGGGGAAAAGCAGGTTCCCAGTAGTACTCATAGAGGAGGTTGGAGCGATTTGAGGGTGTTGCCGGATCCTTTAGGTGGGGCAGGAAACTGGTTCCATCTGCATGAATCGGTGACTTAATGCCAGCCAATTCAGCGAGGGTTGGGGCGATATCAATATTAGCCACAATCGCATCGCATCGGGTTCCGGGGGTGATTGTCGTAGGCCAGTGTGCAATGAGTGGTATGCGAATCGACGGTTCGTAGGCACATCGCTTGTCAATCAATCCATGCTCACCCCAAAGGTGACCACCATCACTGGTGAACAAAATCAGGGTATTCTCATAAGCGTTCGATTTCTTTAATTGCTCGATCAGCTTGCCGAGGCTGTCGTCGATGGATAGCACCATTTCGCAATAATGCCGGTACATTTCATCAATGGTCTGTCCCGACCGACCGTGATAGGCGTGCTCAACACCGTGCCAACTATTGCGTTGGTCATGCACCCACATCGGTTTTTCCTCGGCATCAACCGTCGACGTCTTGGCGTCTGTTTGTTGTTGTGGAGCGGGCTTGTTTTGATATCGATTCAGGTGGCGTTTGGCAGGATCGTACAAGCCATGCACGCCTTTATGGGATAGGTACAGCATGAATGGGCTTTTTTGATCGTTGGACGATATCCATTTGACTGAATGTTCTGTCAGCTCGTCGGTCATGTAGCCCGTTTGTGGAAGCAGTTTCCCGTTGATATTTAACTTCTGGCCCGCGGGAAAGTATTTTCCCTGACCCCGAAAACTGACCCAGTGATCAAATCCAGGGCGAGGTGAATCACTTGTTCCCCCCATGTGCCATTTGCCGATAAAAGCGGTCTTGTAGCCTGAAGTCTGCAACAGCTGTGGGAATGTAACGGTACCCGCTCGCATCAGGTCTGAATTATTGACTACCCGATGGTTATGCATATAGCGACCGGTTAGAAACGAAGCTCTCGATGGTGAGCAGAGTGAGGTTGTCACAAATGCGTTGTCGAAAACTTGGCCGCCTCGCGCCAATGCATCAATGTGTGGTGTCTCAATGAAGGGATGTCCCATGAAGCCGAAGACATCATGACGTAAGTCATCCACCAAGATCAAAACAATATTCGGACGTTGCGTGGCAGCGATGACCTGCGTTGAAATAAGACTGACGAACAGCAGGGCAATCGCTGGAAAGTGAAAGATGGCTTTCATGGTATGGCGAATGCTTAAATGGGGAGAAGTGGTTCGGGCAACCGCGTATTCTAGCCGTCTGCCTTCGTGTTTGCTGTGGGTGGAGCAGCCTGAAACGCACCCGACCCTTACTGGTCTTTTTCAAAAGAGCTTACTCAATTTGGAATTGCTTGCGGTGTCGAGAGACCAAGCGGAATCTCTCAGTACGAATCTTTCTTGGCGGCTTGGGCGATCGCTATCGGCTAACGCACCACAAGGATTTTACCGAGTGCGCTGATTCAACGCTTGTTGATCAACCCTCTTGTTGGGTTGGGAATTCGCTGTGAGAAATACGTACTAGCGAAATGCCAAAAAAGATCGTGGTCATTAGAAACAAGACAGCCAGATGGGTTAGCGTTGCCTCGCTGCCGAAAACACTTTCGGCTTCACTACGGGCCAGATTCCAATCCATCCAATTTGACAGCAGACCACGCAGGCGATAATTGATCGTGAATTTATTGGCAACAGCGGGGACAAAAGAAAGGCCATACTCGACCACGAGGGTGTAGAAAACCGCTGAGACCATGGTGCGTCGATAGAAAACGGTTCCGATCAGGACATAAAGTGATGCATGGACAAGGCTGGATAAACCTGACAACGCGATCATGACTAGCCATAACCGTAATCCACCAGCTTCTCCCATCAGAACAGTACACACGGTCGTAGAAAGGATCGCGGCTGTAAGCGTCCAAGTCACAGCAGTGAAGTACTTTCCGAGCAAAACGTCGAATCGTCCGCTACGTCTCATCGCAAGGTAGACCCAGGTCTGGCTCTCGACCTCAGTGCTGATAACAGGTGTCGCCCAGAGGAGAAGTCCTAGCAGGGTTATCACTTCCGGTATCAGGTAGTAGAGCGTCACGCCCCAACGCTCTACCGAGTCCGTAGGTACTTGATTCAGGCGAAGGGCTGACACAATCCCTATTGGAAAAAGAACGAGTATTAGCCACAGGCTGCTGCGTCCAAGGGTTAGGGAGCGGGCTAGTTCGAATTTGATCACATCAATGGTTAATTTGGGATTCATTTCATTTCACCCCGATGTTGCCGCAGCAATGACTCCAAGATCGCTGATAATTTGCCGTCAGCGGATCGGAATTGGTCAATGCTGAGGTTGCCTTCGCTGATCACACTCACCAAAGCTTCGTAAAGAGCTGGAGTATCGCGTACCGAGAGACGCAACTCGGTACGATTCTCAAGCAATCGCATTGACTCAACCCACGGTTTGTCCGCAAGGTGATTAATTAATCCCGCCGCGTCCCGCCCAATTAATGAAACTTCTTGCGGCGTATCGGTGAGAATTTGATCCAACTCCTCCGCTGAACCGGATGCAAGTAAACGGCCACCGTGTATCAGCAGAAACGAAGACGTAATTGCCTCAATTTCGTGGAGAACGTGACTGGCAAATAGCAGGCTTTTTCCCTCTGCCGTCCAGTGTTTGAGAAGTTCGGTCATTTGATATCGCCCGACAGGATCAAGCCCGTTGTAAGGCTCATCCAAGATCAAATAGTCTGGCTGATGCGCGATGGCTTGTGCAATTTTTGTCCGTTGGCGCATTCCTAAAGAATAAGTTCCCATCGCTCGATCCATCTGCAGAGTCATCCCGACCTGCTCTAGAGCATTCTCCGCTAACTCGCTACTGCTCTTGGCACTCACCCCATGTAGACGCACTTGATAGGTAACCCACTGTCGAGCCGTCACATTTGGGTACAGGACATCAGTGGCGGGACAAAGGCCAATTTTGCGAAGAACCTTTCGGTCTTTCCAGGGGTCTGCATCAAGGATCTGCACGGAACCAAGTGTGGGGCTTAGCTGACCAGTGATTAAATTGATCAGGGTGGTCTTCCCGGAGCCGTTCGGGCCAACCAGCCCAAAAGCTCCACTTGGCAATTCAATGGAAAGATCATTGACACCAATGACCTTTCCATACAGTTTTGAGAGGTTCTTTAATCGAATCATTTGCTAAACACTCAGCCTCGCTAGGATTCGACGACGCACAATCCAAATTCCGCCGAAAGTGATCACCAGTAACACGAGGAACGCGGGCCAGACGCTACCCGGGGTTGGATCGAGGCCGAAACACCAAGACTCCACCTTCCCCAGTGTGTGGTAGGGTGAGAGTAAACGGTAACGATCAAAATCAATGCTTGTCTCTGCTAACGCACGAGCGCGCCTTCCTCGACCCGGACCGGACAAGACTCTCATGAACGTTAAGATTTGATAGGCCACGATCCCAAGTATCCAAGTTGCAAACCACGAAATCGTCGCATAGCGACTCTCACTAGTCAGTGACGAATAACATAACGCCAGTGAAGTGGTTGGAATGACCAAAACGAGCGTTGCAGCCATGATCCGCAGGGGGATATCCCAAGTGTCTACAACAACGGAGAGACTGGGCGAAAGCAAGATACCTAGGAAGTAAAGAATCAGGGCTGGAAAGGTGATGGTGGCGGTCAGGAAAAAGCAAAGTACGGCTGCCTTGCCCGCGATGTATTCCATCGGTCTCAGGGGTCTGGAAAAGTACAGCAAGTAGGCCTTGCTGCGGAGATCATAGGAAATCAGCATTGGCGCGATCAACCCAACCAGTAGCACCATGGCGCACAGTTGCGGGTATCGGAAAAACGTCAGGATTAGCGTGCTCCATACCTCATGACGCGCGGCGTCTGGATCCGTCATCGCTACATAGGCCAAGTCGGGCCGCCGCATTGGGCCGCTGATTAGCTGTGTAACAAACCCTTTCATCTCCGGATCACTCGAGGAATATTCGAACGCAAAAATCCCCATCGCCGGGAAAATAATTGGTATCCAGGAAAGCATCAACATGAGTCGAAGCCAGCGGCGTCGCCAAACCAGAGAGATCCCACTTTTTGCAACAAAGATGGGTCGCAGCAGCGGCGCGGTACGGTATCCATTCCACGGTCGATAACCGAGATCATGAATCGGCATTATTTCACCTTGCCCTTGGACGCTGCGTCGAAGAATATTTGCTCAAGGGCGTTCCTCGCAGGTTCCATTCGACGAATCCGTGTATCGGTGGCTGCGGCTGCAGTCCATAGCTGCGTTGTCTGATCCAGATGGACCCCCACTACCTTAAGCGAACCATCAATCTCTTGGTTGATACTGAACCCGTCGTTACGCAATCTCTCGATGAAGTCGGTAGGATCACCCATTAGACTCAGGTGGATGGTGGGTTCTGAGGGGCGACTCAAGTTGTCCAAGGTGTCAATGATTTTTACCGATCCGTCGACCAGCATGATCACTTGATCGCAAACGGAGCGAACATCATGCAGTATGTGTGTCGATAGTAAAACTGATTTACCGAGTTTTGCAGAGAGTGTTCGTATCCGACTCAGCATCGCTTCTCTCTGATTCGGGTCTAATCCAGTGGTCGGTTCGTCCAGGATTAAGAACGGCGGGTCGTGTACCAAAGCTTGCGCGAATTTGAGTTTCTGACGCATGCCGGTTGAGTAGGATTCGACCGGACGATAACGTTCTTCCGAGATATCGCAGAAATCACAGACCTCGTGGGCGCGACGCAGTCCCTCGGTTCCTGGTAGTCCGGATAGGTTTGCCATGAAGGCAACCGACTCAATACCATTCAGGCCGGCAATGTAGCAGTCGTCCTCGGGAAGGTATCCGACTAAATCCCGGATCGCTCGGTCTTGCTCGGGCCAGGGAATCCCTAGGACGCTGCCACGCCCTTGCTGTGTTTTGACAAGTCCTAGCAGCGACTTAATCAGGGTGCTTTTTCCCGAACCGTTGGGACCCAGCAATCCTGTCACCCCCGGATCCACGCGCAGCGTCACCTCTCTTAACGCTGAGACTTCTTGGTAATGTTTCGTGATCCCGCATACTTCAACGATGGCGTTCAGGATAATACTCTCGACAAATTTGAAGTGATGTTTGCCTTTGACTGCCGTAAAGATAACATCTACTTACGCTGCTGTAAGATCACTTCGATCTGCTACAAGCTTGCAGCTTTCGATTGGTGATCCATTCGCGGGTTGATCATTCGCGGGTTGATCATTCGCGGGTCGAGTAATCAGAGAGATCAAATGTGCCTGGGTTACGCAATCTCACCCCCGGAAGGGGTAATCTGCTAGTTTTGTTGTTGCAGGCTGGCCGGATTCGTTCTTTCCCTTATGTCCTTCGAGCTCAGGGTAAGCTCGTTACAATCTTGCTTCATGATTAAAGAGTTCAGTGCATTGACGTTCCAGTGTCGATTGGCTTTGGAAATCTAATCCTCTCTGCAGCGATCCAGGAAGTAAATGTTTGTCCGCCATATTTGACAAGTCTCATTTTCGTTATTCGGCTTGTGCTTTCTGCCTGATTAATGGGTTGCCATTGGCAGAGGCGGCGTTCGAGCAAACGGTTCATGATTAACAGAAAGAGCTGACTAGGCGTGAATGACTTTCATCTTGACCTCTCCGATCGAACTTTGATCGTCAATCAAATTAGTTCTCCCATGGTAGCTTCGGCTACGGTTGAGGAGTGCTTAGCTAAAGCAACGCATCCAATTATCGATGTTCGGTCCCCCGGTGAGTTTGAGGAGGGGCATTTGCCCGGCGCGGTGAACGTACCACTGTACAACGATGAAGAACGAAAAAAAATTGGAACGCTTTATCGACATGATGGCTCGGAGGTTGCAACAGAACTTGGATACTCCATCGCGGCTGAGAAATTTGATTCATTGGTTGCGAAGGTGCGCCAGGTGCTGACAAGTGGCCGGTTCAGTGAAGATAGCAACGGGGAATTTGTGGTCCATTGTTGGCGAGGAGGATTACGAAGTCGCGGTGTTGCATGGTTGTGTAAGCGGAATGGATTGCTGCCTTTGGTGATGGAGGGCGGGTATAAGGCGTACCGAAGGCACTCACATTCGTGTCTTTCCATTTCGAGTAATATTATTTTGCTTTCTGGGCCAACCGGTGTCGGGAAAACGCGGTTACTCAAGACGTTGGCCGAACATGGCGAGGAGGTGCTTGATTTGGAGGGACTTGCTTGTCATCGGGGTAGTGTTTTTGGTGGGTTTCCGGGCGTCAAGCAGCCAACGGTTGAACAGTTTCAAAATAATTTATTCGGTCGGTGGCAATGTTTAGACTCAACGAAGCCCGTATGGATTGAAGGTGAGAGTGAGCGAATAGGCCGAGCGGTAATTCCGGAACCTCTCTTTGGGCAGATGCGAAAAGCGCCCATGCTTTACCTAAATGCTGAGAGATTGGCGCGGGTCGAATTCCTGTTGAAGGATTATGGTGAATTCGATGTCGCTGATCTTCGTTTGAAGGCTCAGCGAATAAAGAAACGGCTCGGCGGTCAGCGATTGAAAGAAGCGCTTCACGCAATCGATACGGCGAACTGGGAGGCTTTCTGTGAGTTAATGATCCAATACTACGATAAGTATTACGAGAGATCACTCGAAAAAATATCGCCCGAACTGATCGAACGCGTTGACTTACGTCAGCCCGGCGAGGCGCACGATATTAACCGTTTGATTAGGATTGGACACCGACTGACGGATGACGCTCGTCGGCAAAGAGATCTGCCGAGCAATGAGTCGGTTGAATAAGGCGCACCAGTTGTGATGCAATTCGAACGAGCCTAGCTATCGCGGGAAGGAATCCTCGTTTGCCAAGGTGTTCGATCACGGCGTGCGACACCAAGCGAAACGAGGGGGTTGTATTTTGAATAAAAATCTAGCCTTTTTTGAAAAGCGCGATCAGGCCCGAAACCAAAAGCAAGAGCTAACACGGGCGACCATTTCAAATAAGTTGATGGATGGTTTCTCTGGGGAAGTCAGACTTTACACTTCTGGTAGGGGATGTCAGTCTCGGTATCCCTGCCGGCAAAAGTACTTGTGGCAAGCACGTTCGGGGTCACCCGTTTTCTCAGTTGCAGACCGGTTAGGTAGGATGAAGTTGAGGGGTACCTTGTAGGTTATCCTGCGAAGAGAATTTGCATGAACGTCACCCTTTGCACTCGGTTTGTCACATCGGCGATGACTTGACTAAGTGAGGATGCCAATTCCTGAAGTCTCAAGAGAGGTACGGTTCAAGAAAAATCCTTAGCTGTGAAGCTGGTGGCTCAGGTGTTGTTAGAAACCACGCGGCCCTTGGCCAGGTGGAAACGCGCGTTGTCCACGCTGGGGTCCAAAGCCACCGGTTCCTCTCGGAAATCGGGGGTTCGTCAGTCTTTGCATTTGTTCCGGTGTTAAAATTTTCTCTAGTTTATCATCCACCATTCCTTGCAGTTCTTGAAGCTGCTTGTTTTGTTCTTCTGTTAAGCGAAGGGTCGGTAGGAGGAAAGGCGGAATGATCACGCCGGGACCAGGGGGGCCACCCGTTCGTCCTGATTCTCGTTGGTCCCTTGGTGCACGATCGTTAAATCCCCGTGCTGGATTTTGATCGCCTGCTGGGGGGCGTTGGTCAGAGGCGGCCATTCGTCCACCGCGTTCACTTGTGCTTCCTCTGGGTGGCCGTCCACCACCGGGTCCACGAAGGAAATCACTGGAGGCGGTCCCTCGCCAGTTGCGTGGGACTACCGGCCACTGTTCCGTCATGAAATATGCGTAGGTGCCATCCGGATAATCAGGCGTGACCGTGTATCGTCCGTTGCATTGGTCCAGATCCCCGGATCCTTCGACGTACTCATAATCGCGAACGAAAGTCCCGTCATAGTTCCCGCCGGGCGCATTACCGCCGGGTCGGCTGCCTTTTTTTAATTGGAAGCTGGACCTCAAAGGTACGATTGTTGAAGTTGAATCCTCGGGATCCTTAAAGCCGTAGATCGCGTAGATAGGAAACCCGTCCGCAGCCCAACCGACCAAGGGGGAGTGATGATCACGCATAAGTGATATGGAGTCGAGTAGTCCAGTTGGCAAGCCGTGATAATGGTACTTGCCGGTCGGCTGCACATGGGCGTGTGAAACGTCGATTCCGAGGGCAATTGCACCGGAGAGTGGTTCGTACTGCCAGCCCGGCTCACCGTTAAAAAATTCGGCGGCCCCCGGATCAAATGGAATGCCGTTGACCGCTACGCCAAACTCACCGGTCATCGGTGTAATGGAATCCGCAGCTTTGGGTTTTGCTGGCAGACGATACTCATGTCGTTGAGCAGAGATTCGGTTGGGGTTACCACGATTTGGGAACCTCCCGGTCTTGTGATCTGGAATTCCATTGGAACGTATCACTCGTTCGTCTCCGATGATTTCGATCGTCACTTCATTCGCGATTTGTGGTTCAGAGGTCGCGGGAAGTGGAGTGAGTGTCCCCTTTTTGATGATCGTGTGCGTTCTGGGACGGGGAGGCTGCTGAGCAAGGACAACTACAAGGCCTGTTAACAGGATAGGCAGCAGCAGTATCAGAGTTTTTCGCTTCATGACTATTTGGAATCCCAAGTACTAAGCTTGTGGTTTAGATGCAGCATTGAAAATTTTATAACAGACTTTTGTTGAGTGGCACACGCCTCGGATGATCCACCGATTAATTCTTTCGGGCGGTTTCTTTGCGCGATTAATAAAAACCGACTTACCTTGTTTTGGTGATGCCCCTTGTATTGAGATTGAGTTTGGACCTTTGCAGTCAGTGGGAAGTTCACCCTTACTGAGACTCATTGAGTCACCAAACATTTTTCAGGTTCAATCTGGTTGCGGACTGATTTTGATAAGAGTGTCGTTGCCGAGAGATTAGTACGAAATGGTGGCTGGGTCGTCCGGAGTTCTCGCTGGTATGTATTGCGAAAAATGCAATTCAGGTTTTTGCTAGTGACTGCTGCTACGAATTACATCTGCTAAGCCACGACGATTAATAGAGCCGATGGCCAAGCGTTATTCGCGTCGGTGTATCGCTAGTGGGTTTCTTGAGTCGGTAAATTCTGGAGTTCTTTGCTATCGCTTGGATATAAAACCCTGTTTCGAGGGCAAAGTTTCGGGAATTCGGCGTGGTCATCACATGAAACACAGGTTTGCTTTATTCCTGCTGCAGTGCAGGTTATCCAGCAGAATGGAGTGGCTACCATGACCGATACGGAACGGACCTAAGGTCACGGGCGTCCCACCAGACCGGATGAGAACGCAACGAAACGTGGGACGATTTGAAGATTCTGCTTGCGTTTGATTTCGACTTGGTGGGAAGACCGAGTCTTTACTTTTGAGTTCCGCTGATCGGCATCAGAATTTTCTCAAGGAGGTCTGGTTTGGATAGATCTCGCGTGAGGTTCCAGTACTTCAGTCCGGCGTCGTGGTGTATTTGCAATGTCTTCATTTCTTCAGCACGCGATAAAAGTAAGGAGACGGGAGTACGATCTCTCTCGGCGTTTCTAAAGGCGTTCAGGATCCGATCCGGTGACCATTTTAACTCGCCCACGGCAATCACCTGATCATCCGGAGCCATTCCCGCCTTTTCCGCTACGCTTCCTAGCAGAATTCGTTGGACCTTGCCATCGACTGAGAGGAAAACGCCGACGCTATCTAGCAGGTCGATCCCTCCCCGATATCTAAAGGTGTTTGGGGGAATGTTGGGAATTGTGGTTGTTTTCTCAAAGTGATACCCGAGTAACGACGCGAGCTCGGGATCAAATTGTTGTTGGTAAGATTCAACGCGACGAATAATCAAGCCCTCCCAGTCATCCTTGGCAATTCTTTGAAGATGTTTGATAACTTCCTGTCGATCAAAGGCCTTTGGATTTTTGGTGCGTTGGGAGGCTTTGAAGAAACTTCGGCAGAAATCGTCTAATGATTTTTTATTATTGGTTAGTGATCTGATTCGAGCGTCAGCTTCCAACCAAAAGAGCATGCCCTCCATGTAGTAATCTTGGCTGCGGCGCAGACCACCCCAGTTGGGACTTGAGGTTCGTAGGATGTGGGAAGCGGACGCGGTATCGGCAAGCGTGCGCCATTGGCGACCCTGCTGATGCGTCGCGTTACGCAATTCCACTAGCAGGCGGTGACGGAATTCATCTTTTGACATGAATCGCGCGCGAGCCTCAATTAACTCGCCCAGGTACTGAGTGAGACCTTCGTACACCCAGAGCAATTCAGTATCCTTCGGTGTGTGAAAATCCGTCGTCAACATTCCCTTGGGGCGGCGATACTTTCCACACCACGCATGAATGTATTCGTGGGGAACCAGTAGTCGATCCCAGCCCTTGAGTGCTGATGGCGACCGGAGTGACTGAGGTGGCAGGACGTTCAGTGTGGATCTCGCATGTTCCAAACCGTTTTTTGGAAGTGAGGTGGTGACAGCTAATAGAATGTCGAAACGATCAAATGGATGGGATCCAATCAATAACGCGGATTGCTTGACCATTCGTGCGTAGAGGTCGATAACATCTTGATCCAGATTTGTCGATTCGTCGTCGTCAGCAAATAGATGCAGCGTATGGGGAGGGCATGATGTTTGGTCGTCCACAAGTTCAATTGATCGGTAATGCGTACCAATCATGATCGGGCTATCAGCAAGTGTGCGGAGGGAAACACTGCCAAAGAACGTTTTGTTAAGGGCTGTGTCAGCCGAGGGCGATTGTGGTAAAGCAGATGCCAGCTTCCATGAATGGGGAGCTAATAAATTGACATCGATCTTCTGTTGGTCGATATCGGCGCCCTCTGGATAGAGTAGAAGGCAGCTCGGGCTGATCACGGCGATCTGAGGGCTGGTGAAACAATCATGGCCAAAAGAAGTGGTGGTTGGCTGATTCGCCACATAACGCATTGAAACGATTATTTTGGAAGTGTCTGCCGGCAACTCCACTTCAATGCGATAGACTTCGCCCGGGGATCGTTTCCAATTGAGCCGAGTTCCGTCGGATTCATAAATCTGCAGGCCCGCGATATTGGCAATCGGTCCACCCGGTCCATGTGATCCGGGCACCCATTTCGGATACCACAATGCGAGACTCGAACTCTCTTTTCTCGGTGATACCGGTATTTGCAATTCCGCTTCGATTAATCGCCGAGACAGGTCGCGGCAATCAATGGCAAGTTGGAGTGGATTTGGTAACGAACTTTGTTCTGCGTAGCTGGATTTTTGCTGGGTAAGCAGGGTAGTGACTGCTAAACAGGACAGCAGAATCGCCTTCGTCGGCATGATAGAGATGCTCATCTGGGGTCGGAATGGACTACGTGAAGTGCTTTAACGTGTACCAAGACGCATTGGGTTACAAACGAATTCCGGTGAATTTGACACTCTTCGGCTGACCGGCTGCCAAAAGTTCGTTTCCTGCCAATTTAAGGGCAACGGGTCGCTGTACCAGCACTCGGTTTGATCGATTTGGTGGCGAAATTCGCACAGTTGGGTCAGGCTCTAGGTCGTCAAATCGTGAAGTGGGTTAACGTGGGACAATTCGCAAACAAACCGAGATAAGCAAGCAAGTAGCAGCCTCGGTCATCCCGCTCTTGCCAAATTCTGTCAGACGCCTGATTCTGTCTTTTGCAGATTCTCTTTTTTGCCAGTTCCGTACGAAAAACTTGGTGGGTTGGCCGCTTGAGCAGGCTTTCGATTTCAGGTTGAGGGCAACACCCTGCGCACCCCCACCCCTGAATCGATCGAGCGAGCGATCCTGTCTCAGTTTCCACTGCCCGTCTCATAAAGAGATCCGAGGGCTGGGTTTCAATGACAATTCTTCGTGTTTTGTGGATTGGCACGGCTTTTGCCTTACACAAACACCAGTTGCATCGAGTCTTTGTTTTACGCTCGCTGCTGAAGTTACCTTAATTAGATACAGCACTAAGGATCGTGTCATGTCTGGAAAACTACTCTTACATTCTTTGACCGTTTGCACCCTTGCTATCGCAGTGATGCTTTGCCAAGCCATGTTCAACACGTCCGCTAATGGACAGAAGCCGGGGGCTGAGGGCGGCGGTAGACTTCTAGATCGCATTGCAAATCTTGAACTTCAGCAGGATCAACTTGATCAAGACTTTTTTCTGGTGGATCAAAGTATCGGGAACCTTGACGCTCGTGTCAGTATTTGTGAAGCGCGAGGCAGGACAAACCAGGACCAAATTGCCAATGTCGAATCTCGAATGAAAGATGCGATTGATTTGCGTGAAGCGGAGCATCGAGATCTTGTCCGTAAAGTGGCTGAGTTGCGAAGCTTGATACAAGATAAGTGAATGCAACGTTAAATGCTTCGCGGTATATCCGCTTTGCCAGTCAGTTCGGCAGAGCCAGTTGGGACAGGTCATAGCGTTATGTCCAATCCCAAGTTTAAGCGTCAGCCTGCGGGGAGGCTGACGCTAGACACGTTACATTTGGTTAACTCTGTTCACAGACTTGAAAATGATGCCGTTTGAGTTTGGGTGGGGATTGAAGAAAGGTAGTTGTTGCAGGATGAAGGCGATCTTCGTTTCAGTGATTATTAGCTTATCGATCATTTCCGCTGGCTATTGGCTTCATCTCCACGACCGCAACGATCATCGTGAACTAGTCACTGATGTCACGGGTAAGATCGAAGTTGTGGTCTGCAGTGTGAATAGCGCACGTAAATCAACGCTACGCAACACCGATCTGATCAACAACATCGTCAATGGGCTTCCTGAGGGTACACACGTTCTCTTGCTGGTTAACGATCGCAAGTCTTTTGCCAGCCATGGAAACTCTCAAAATGTGACCATGATTGAAATGCCTGACGAAAGCGACATGTCGATCTGGCCTCAAGATCCATTTTTGGTGCTCAACGGCGATGATGGACCTGAATTGCTCGTGCCGAGCCGTTTCGATCGCGAGGATGATCGACAAATGGCTGGTGTGTTAAGTGAAGCCCTGCAACTGAAAACGACCAAAACAGAATTGGCATTTGAGGGAGGTAATATCATCTGCGGCGAGGAGGTGGTGTTCATAGGCAATGACACCATTGTCGAAAATGCGCAGGAACTAGGCCTTAGCCGACATCAAGTGATCCAAAGGTTTGAAGGGTTATTAGGACGGGAAATTTTGGTGGTGGGTAAGGGTAAACAAAAAATTGGTCACATTGATATGATTCTCACACCGTTGCCCAACAAGATGGTGATGGTGGCCGACAGTCGATTGGGCGCTGAGAAAGCCACCGAAATTTTAAGGGACAGCCCTGAGAAGGTTGAGCGATTTGAACAGCAGTGTGAAGATTTCTTTTTCGGACGCGCGGATGTTGTAAGCCTTGTGGATAAAACGGGTGCGACGATTGCGAGGCCTCAACTAGCGGGTGGAACAGCTCATGCAATCGCCGGTAGCCTTGCCATCGCACCCAATCTCGACCAGATAGCGGAACAAATTGCAAAGGAGGGATACCGTGTCGTTCGTGTCCCCGCTGTTCTACCTCCGGCCAACGCGTTGGGGGTGAGTACCGCTCGAAATGATAAACGTGAACCCAGCCGAACCCAGACGGATCAAACGAACCCGATGCAACCGGCAGATGTCAGTTCGGATGCTGATTCCGTGCCCAATTCATTTCCGTACCCTTTTATGACCTACAGCAATGTTTTATTAGAGGTTGATCAGGGGTCACGTTTGGTTTACTTGCCACAATACGGGTTAGAGAAGCTTGACCGATATGCGGTCAGTGTTTGGCAATCCTTGGGTTTCGAAGTGATTCCTATTGCTGGGTTTTCGACTAGCGCAATGTACGGCGGTGCGATGCGCTGTTGCACTAAGGTCCTGCAGCGACGGCAATCCTTGACACAGCCTTAGGTGCGTCAAGGGAATGCTCTTTTTTCTTGTTTTTCTTGCACCTGTCTGCAGTGCGTCGACCGCTGGTAGGGCGTGTCGCGTCCAGTTGGCTGGCTGCGCCAAGGAAGGGTCTTCCTTTTTCAGTTCGCGGAGCTGCAGTGCAACGACCTTGAATCAAGGGCCGATCGTAGCAAGGATCGGTCTGGTGTTTGGCTGCGTTATTTTGTTGTAAAGCCACGCCTATTTGAGTTTACCTTGCGAGAATTGACCCCAGTCAGTCATGTAGGCTTTGAGGTGGAGCGAGACGGCGGGGATATCCCACGTTTTGCTGGATCAGCTGATCTCGTTGCGATTGGTTATCGTGTATGATGGGCTCCGAGCGAGGTTTGGTCTTTAGGTTTAAGACGCCAGATGCAAAACGCCCTTTTTTCCTTGGTATTGAAAAAGTTAACATGACGGTTCGCAAGCTTTTATTATGTGTCTTTTCTTTCGCTTTGATTACTGCAACAACCTTCGGTGCAGACCGCGTTGTTTATGAGGGTGAGTCTGGTCCGGGGAAGGGGAAGCACATTCTTTTCATCGCCTCGGATCATGAGTATCGCGGAGAGGAGACTTGCCCAGCCATTGCGAGAATCCTGGCCAAGAAATATGGCTTCAAATGCACCATCCTTTTCGGTCAGACCGATGAGGGCGTCATCAAGCCGGGGTCAAGCAACATTCCTGGCATCGAGGAAATTGCTGACGCTGATATGCTTTTCCTTTTTCTTAGGTTTATCAAACCGGATGAAGCGTGGATGGAGCACTTCGAAGGCTATCTAAAGCGAGGCGGTCCGGTCATCGGTTTGCGAACGACGACTCATGCCTTTAACGGTATTAAAGGCAAGTATTCCTTTTTTAACTACAACCACGGCGGAGAAGAATTTGTGGGTGGCTTTGGCCGCCAGGTGTTGGGGGAGACTTGGAATCCGAGTCTTGGCGCTGGTCATTATGGAAGAAACCATACCTTTGCGACGGCCATGAATACGGTACCAGAGCAGGTTGCGCACCCAGTCATGCGTGGTGTTGAGTCAATGCACGCCATGGCTGGTGCTTACTCGGCCCGACCGATGCCCGGCTCGGTTGTTCTGGCAACTAACCAAGTGCTCGCGTCGATGGAGGTGGGTGCGGAACCGCTTGCAGATAAGCCACCTCAGCCGGCAGCCTGGGTACGCACCTATTCATACCAAGGTGGCCCCGAGGGAAGAGTGTTTTGTAGCACGCAGGGTGCGTCAGAGGATGTCCTGAGCGAAGGCGTGCGGAGGATGATTGTCAATGCCACTATGTGGTGCATGGGCATGGAAAATATGATCAAGCCTGATTTGGATGTGGCGTTTGTTGGTCCCTACAATCCAACGACCTTTAGCTTTAAACCCTCGATCACTGATGCCAAACCGTCGGATATTTTGAGTTTTGATTCACCCATACTCAAGCCGTGAAAGGCCGGAGGGGATTTTCGATCCGAACTCTAGCAAGTTCGATGGACAAGATAGAGTGGCGGGCATTCCTGATTTATCGTGCAGTTGTTGGCTAGGCTCATTACCAAAATCAATTCCTGCCGCCGCAGCGATTCTGCTTGATCGGGTCAATCGTTCCATGGCAGCGGTTCTGCCAGTTAACGACCGGTGTTGCTGCTGATGCCGCTCGCTTTTTTTCGCTAATCGGCGAATTGATTGCTCTCAATGTTTCGGGGACAAATCGAATCACACAAACTTCATGATGTTCAGTTTGTGTCACTTGCATAAGCTTTTTGTTGGCCGAGGCAGAAGCTTCAACGGCTTGGATACGACGTTGAAAGGTTGAGTAGCCAATTAGTGAATCATTATTTTTGGTTAGTACTACCAACTAATTGATTTGGATTACTCGGATCCAACCTCCAGTTCTCTGGTGGAACGAAGCCATCTTTCCCCAGATTGTATGGTGGAACCGAGTCAGCAGGCTGTAAGGCACGGTGTTCGATGAGAAGTTTGCCGAGCATGTTCACCCTGTTGCGTTGCTCGCCACGGACGTTCCGTTGCTCATACGGATCAACGGAGAGTTGAAAAAGTTCAACCTCGTTACGCCCGTCCTCCAATTGCTCGAGACTTTTTAAAACCGGTCCATTCACTTTCAGTTTCCAACCCTCTTTGATGACAGCAAGGTGCTCTGTTTTTTCTCCGCCTTGGCCGTGATAGGAGAACCATGGCCTCGGTGAAACGTCAGCTGTTTCTCCGGTAAGTATTTTGGATAAATCAACTCCATCGAGCAGGTTCTTGGTGAGTGTGTCAGCGTTGCCACCGGCAATCGAAACGATCGTTGGAAGAATGTCGATGTACCCGCAGATAGATTCCGACTTCAGTCCCGGCTTGATCCTCTTTGGCCAACTCACCGAAGCGGGAATACGGGTGCCTCCTTCGTAGACGGATAACTTTGCGCCGCGAAGTGGTCGGTTAAGGTTGCTCAAACCGCTTACGCCTCCATTGTCACTAAAAAACCAAACCAGTGTATTATCAGCTTCACCGGAGTTTTTTATAGCTGTGAGGATTTGACCAATCCCCTCATCCATTCTGCCGACCATGGCTTGATAGGTTTTGCCATTGGCGTCGCGGCGTTTTTCTGTACCGGACAACGGCGCATATTTTGCAATCGCATCTTGAGGGGCTTGGAACGGAGAGTGCGGCGCATTGAACGGCACGTAGCAGAAATAGGGATCTGCATCAGCGGAGTGCTTCGTGATCCATTGAGCGGCGGATTTGGCTATCAGGTCGGTGGCATACCCGGTCTCATCCGATGTGGAATAATTGGTGTGCCAATCTCTTGTTTGTTCTCTTGTCAGGTCAAAGTAATCAATGGCACCGTTGTAATGGCCATGAAAATACGTGAAGCCGTTTGCCAGCGGGTGCCATTTGGATCTTCGATGACCTAGGTGCCACTTACCGAAGATGCCTCGGTGAGAATATCCCAGTGATCTGAGCATTTCACCCAGCTTGGATTCGCTCTCGGGAATACCGAAATCCCGTTGCGGTGGTATGACAGCTCTCGCCAGACCAAAACGAATCGGATAACGGCCGGTTAACATCCCGGCTCGGGTTGGGCTGCACATTGGTGCAACGTGAAATTGATTTAGTTCTATTCCATTAGCTGCGATTGAATCGATGTTGGGTGTGGAATAGGAAGCGTTGTGAAAGCCAACGGTGTTCCATCCCAAATCGTCCGCCAGCAGAATCACAATGTTAGGACGGGATTGTTTAGTTTTGGTTGAGTTGGGATTGGCGATGATCGAGGCTTGCGGCGATTCCTTTTTTGGGTTCGGTGGTTTTCTTTTTCTTCTGGAGGCATAAGTTTCGCCCTTGTCTGCAGGCATTGATTGATGCCAATTCAATAACTTGGCAACCATTTGGTTGACCACACTGGGTAATTGGGCGGCCAAGTTGTTGGTTTCTGATCTGTCTTGGTTTAGATCGTAAAGCTCAGCGCCTGATCCGTCATACTCACACAGTAATTTGTATGGTCCCTGCCGCATCGCGAGGTCAGGTAGGTCGGTGACGCCGTAAAAAGAATCGCGGTCGGGTGGCCTTCGGAAATAAATTGGCTCGGTGCGCGATCCGCCTTGGCCCTTCAATGTCTCTACGAGTGATTCGCCATCAAATTGGGTGCTTTCCCCTAGTTCGATTCCACTAAGGCTTAGAAGTGTCGGTGCCAGGTCAATCGCTGAGAACACTGAGTCTTTATCAACAAATCCCCGCTTGGCGACGATACCCGGCCCCCATGCAATCAAGGGTGAACGAATGCCACCCTCATACAGGTGTGTTTTGTAACCGCGAAAGGGCCCTGCCTCACCGGCGCCCAGTTCGGGCCCGTTGTCGGAGCAAATTAGAATGAGAGTATTATTCGATAGCCTTTCATCATTCTGAACACGATCAAACAGTCTTCCCAGTTGCTGATCCATGGACTCGAGAACGGATAGATAGAGTCGGCGTTTGGATCCATCACCCCATTTGGCGACTGGGGGCCAAAAGGGACTATGGACATCATCTGGCCAAAGATTGATGTAGAACGGTTGGCCGGCCGCGACTGCCTGATCGATAAAGGGGATCGCAGCGTCAACAAATCCGGTCGTCAGTTCCGAACGAAGCATCCACCGGGCACCCTCACCGAGCCGCTCTGCATCCCCCCATATTTTCTTGGGTTCATCCTGACCCGGCTTGAGAGTTAATGGCAGGAGTTTCGGACCCATTCCCTCAAAATTGGTAAGCGACGTATCGAATCCATACTCAGTGATTGCGGGCGCGTCTGCCACATCTCGCTGTCCACCCATGTGCCATTTGCCGAAATGCCCGGTCGTGTATCCAGCCTTTTGTAAGGATCTGGCCAGCATCGGTGCCTCGGGGCTTAACCACTGGGCCATACCGCGATCCTCATTCATTTTGCGATGAGCGAGATACGACGTGATTCGCCAGCGTTGTGGATATTGTCCCGTTGAGATCGCGGTTCGCGAAGGTGAGCAAATCGGTGAGTTGACATAAAACTGTTCGAACCGGATGCCTTGTTCGGCCATGCGGTCGATGTTAGGCGTTTTTGCATGTACGTTACCGAAGCAAGAGAAATCGCCCCATCCCATATCGTCGATGAAGACCAGGATAATGTTCGGCTTCTCAGAGGATGAAACGGGTTCGTTGGTTAAAAGAAGCAAAGGAAGCATGAGCCAGATCGGCTTCATCATGGACTCCGTAAAGAAAGCTAAAATCAGTTGAATTGGTCCGAAAGCATAGCAGATACGATCTTCTTACACCTTTGCAGTACCTTTTAAGCCACTCAGTTTGGAGTGCGGACCCATTGAGACGTGATCGCAGCATCCAATGCGTCTACACTTAACCACAAAAAATATCGCTCAATTTTGATTGGTTTTTCAATGATTAACACCGCATGGACTCGTCGCTCGTTCGACTCGCTGCAGAAACGGGGGCAGATAGTCTCTGAACGCCAGGGGATCAGGTTTTCACTTCCGGTGCTTTTTCTTTTCCTTGCCCTCTCGCTGCTATGTCTCATTCCGTGGGCCTGCGTCAGTGCTGAGGATGGGGTGGGCGAAACCAACGCCTTCGCCGTTGTCCTAGGGATCGCACAAGATGGTGGTTTTCCTCAAGCCGGTTGTCAGAAGCCGTGTTGCGAATCAGCGTGGCGTAACGTTGATTCAAGAAAACAGGTGGCTAGCTTGGCCATTGTTGATCCCATTTCCAATCAACGCTGGATAATTGATGCGACACCCAGCCTTCCGGCTCAGTTGCATGCGTTAAATCAAGTTGGCAAACCCAAGGCGAAAGGTCCGCTTCTTGATGGCATTTTGCTTACCCATGCCCATGTCGGGCATTACGGTGGGCTTTTGCACCTGGGTAGAGAGGTCATGGGCACAAACGGAATCAAGGTATTGGCGATGCCGAGAATGAAGGTTTTTTTGGAGACTAATGGACCGTGGAGCCAGTTGGTTGATTTGAACCAGATCGAGATCGAAAAAATTGCAGCGGGACAACTGTTAACATTGAACGAACGATTGTCAGTGATCCCTTTTTTAGTTCCGCACCGCGACGAATTCTCAGAGACGGTTGGGTATCAAATCAATGGACCAAACCGTAGGATTCTATATCTACCTGATATTGATAAATGGGAGAAATGGGACGTTAAAATCGAAGACCTTATTGAAGGGGTAGATGTCGCATTACTTGACGGCACGTTTTACGCAGCAGACGAGTTGCCGGGCCGGGACATGTCAGAAATTCCCCATCCCTTCATCGTCGAGAGTATCAGTCGATTCAAATCGTTGCCGATGGCTGAACGGAAAAAGGTTCAGTTCATTCATTTTAACCATACCAACCCATTGCTAAACGCAGAATCCTCGGAGTCACAAGCCATCCTTTCCGCAGGGCATCAAATCACTCAGGAAATGGATGTGATTGGACTTTGAAAAGGTGCGTATTTTACTCTTGAAACTTAAAGGTGAAGTTCAATCCTGACTCCTCGAGGTGACTGCTTGGACTGCCAAGGATTTCTTTCAATCTATGGCGTGGTCGATCCCATGCTAGGAGCGGCCGATGGTTAGCCATTGTTCGCTTCCTTGAAAGAGTCAGCATAGCGTTAGGGCGGGATTATCAGACCGCCTTTGAAGCACACGGCACCAGCAGACCTTTCGGCTGGTCATATCTGGCCGGAAAAATCGAGGAGACGATGCGGTTGGAGTGGGGCTTCTAGCGTTCAGGGAAGGTCATTTTTTCTTCCCGTTTCCGCCACCATTACCTCCTCCATTACCACCACCACCACCTCCGCCATCGGCTGACGCTACGGCAAGTTGGATTTCATTCGACCAACCAGTCGCGGTGATTCCATCCTCCGCAATCGCCCTTACTCTCAGCCGGTACGTGCCATCGGACGGAAGGCTAAAGGATGCATTCTGAGTTGCTCCATCACCACCTGATGCAAATTCAGATCCCAGCCAGTTGATTCGACCGCGTCTTTTGGTTCCGTATTGAATTTCGAACAAGTCTTCGACGTTTGAATTGTCATTCCACTGGAGACTAACCGTCAGCAGGTTGGCAGTGCCCGTTAAATTGCTTGGCGCGTTAAAGATGGTTGGTGGGTCTGTTGGTCCACCACCCCCATCACCGGTTCCCACCAATGCGATCGCGGACGCCACGTCAACCAAACCGTGGCCAAATTCATCATCTTGCCCGGCCGATCCGAGATCCACGGCCGTAATTCGCATCGCGAGCCTTACGTCATCATTGATGTTCCCATCGTTGTTCCCGTCGGTGACTCCGGCCGATAGCAGCAGTGCGGCCGCTCCAGCTACGTGGGGGCAGGCCATCGAGGTTCCACTCAGGTAGGCATACTGGTTGCCTGGATAGGTGGAGAGAATGCTGGAGCCGGGGGCTGCTAATTCAACGTCGGGACCAGTGCTGGAGAAACTGGATCTTGTGTTTGAGGTGGTGGTTGAGCCCACGGCAATGACTGATGAATACTTTGCGGGATACCCAACCGTATCGTTCCCTGCCCCTGAATTGCCCGCTGATGCAACCACAACAATGCCCGCGGCTTCGGCTCCATCAAAAGCGGCCTGTACCTGAGTCCCAGGATTGCCGGGGCTACCAAGGCTTAGGCTGGCGACGTGAATCTGATTCTGGACACACCAATCCACTGCAGCAATGATTGCTGAGTACGTGCCTCCGCCGTCAGATCCGAGGACTTTGAGGCCGTAAAGGGCAGCTTCTGGAGCAACGCCGACCACCCCGGATCCATCGAGAGTCGCCGCAATGGTGCCAGCGCAATGAGTACCATGGTATTGATCGTCCATCGGGTCTTGATCGTTGTTGACGAAGTCGTAACCCCCGGCGTAGACATCGGCGAGATCGGGGTGCGTGTAATCAATTCCGGTATCAATCACCGCAACTCGAATGCCTGTTCCAAGGATCGGGCCAAACTCGGGGACAACCTCCCCCTGGTGTACAAGCCGTGCCCCGATCTGTTCGATACCCCAATCGTCACCATATTCATCAGCGGTTACCCTCAGGTCAGGTTCAATGATTCTGACAGACGGATGGTTGGCTAACGCATTGACAGCGGCTTGTGGAAGCTCGGCGGCAAGGGAGTCAATGATTCTAAATCGTCGAGTCACTTGACCTCCATTGTTGGCGATCAAATTGACTTCAGCCTGTCCGGGTGGTTGGGCGAAACCAACAAGAACTTTCACCTTACCGCCACCTGGCTTTTGAGCGAACAAATCAGGAGCCAAATCCACGGAGATCAAGCTAATCACTGCGAACGCCAGCAATTGATTGGGGCGATTACGTAGAGAAATGTTCATCAGGCTATCCTTGGCTGTCGAGTTGAATCGGCGAGGAAGGGTTCCGCAGCGGGAACTCGCTGGTTCGGGGCATCATGAGCGGCAGGTCGCAAATGCACTGACCAACCTCAGTTAAATTAATAACAAGCAAGATCCTGAAGAAAAGGAGAAGTGCTCGTCCTTTGCTTGCCTGCCCAGTAGGAAGTCTCACAACCCGAAAGTAAGTCGCATGGTTATGCTGTCTTGCCCTTCGTCTTCGAGAAGCAATGGATCGAGATTAGTTTGGACACCTAGTTAACCAAAAATGGAGTTTCCTGTTTTTGCTTCAGTTGTGTGGCTGCCGGTGAGAAGATAGTTGCTATCGGTTCGCAGTCCAGCGCTGAAACCGAAAGGCTTGTTCTCGCGTGGACGAGGGAGGGCAGAGACTGAGGCATCAATGTTTTCACGCATTGGCAGCGTTGTTTCGAGTAAGCGAGGGTGGCCTTCAACGCAGAACCGTTCCAAATCCGGTTCGGATTCTTGTTGAGGGACGCGATCGATCGGGATTCGGCCGCGGCATGTTGCTTCATTCGAGGCTCAACGGAAGCGAGTTGAAGCGATGTTTGTCTCACCACCAACGTCAACAGTGTTTTTGTTGTGATACCTGAACGAGAACTCGACTTCGCACTATCCTGATAGCAGTGACCCGAGGTTGGTCGTGCCAGGGTGAAGCTACGCCGCTGAGCGTTAATGGACGCTTCTGAATGCTGCTTGACGCTTCTGAATGCTAATTGACGTCTCTGGGCCGCCAAAATTTTAAGATGTGAGAAAAGCCGATCGTGTCCGGTTTTGTCGAGTCAGAAGAATTGCGAGATAGGCTTCTATGATCAACGCCACGTTGAGTTGGGTTAGCTGCCGCATGGCCATAGGTCTAACGCTGTTTATCCTGTTTGCTTTGCAATTGACGGCGACTGGCGATGATTGGCCAAGGTTCCGCGGGGTCAATGGAAGTGGAGTTGCTGCAGGTGGGGAGAACCTGAGCCCCTCTTGGAGGGCGATGGATCATCTGCAGTGGAAAGTCGCACTGCCGGGGCCGGGTGCGTCAAGTCCGATCATCGTTGGTCAACGGGTCTTTGTGACTTGCTATTCGGGTTATGGGGTCACCAAGAAGGAGTCCAGTCCGATTGAGGACTTGACCCGCCACCTGCTTTGTTTTGACCTGAAGGGGGGTGAGCTGCTATGGGAATACGCAGTCGCCGCCGTCTTGCCTGAGGATTCCTACTACAAGTCCGGTGTTTCTTCTCACGGCTACGCATCACACACGCCGTGCTCAGACGGCAAATTTGTTTATTGCTTTTTTGGCAAAGGTGGCGTGTTTGCTTTCAGTCTCGACGGCCAATTGGTTTGGACGGCTGAGGTGGGTAGTGGCTCTGATCCGCCAAGATGGGGATCTTCGTCCAGCCCTGTTTTATGCGGCGATGTTCTGATCGTGACCGCTGCCGCAGAAAGCCGATGCATCATTGGGTTTGATAAAAGTAGTGGGCGTCGTCTCTGGACCACTCCAGCGTCTGGGCTAGATGGAATGTGGGGAACCCCTGCGATTGCGAAGGACCAGGACGGTTTAGAGAATCTCGTGATGATGGTGCCGGGTGAAATTTGGGCCATGAATCCGTTGAGGGGAACACTTATTCGATATGCCGAGGCGACGGAATCACGTCAGGCGTACACGAGCTTGGTCGTGAAGGGTTCGGAAATCTTTGGCTTCTCAGGAGAGGGAAGCGGCAGCCTATCGCTACAGCTCTCAGGTGTTGGAGATATTACCGAAGCTGGGGATTCGTGGCGAGGAATGGTTGGCGCGACCTACGCATCACCGATACTCCATCAGTCAAAGCTTTACGTTGTCTCACGCGGCGTTCTCTCTGTCGTGGATGCGAGAACAGGAGAACGGGTTCAGCAGTTGAGGTTAAAGAATTCAAGAATTATTGGGAATACAAGGTTCGGCTCGCTGGACTACGCATCGCCAGTCTTAGTCGGGAACCGCTTGTTGTCGATCAATGCATCCGGACAGTTGTATGTGCTGAGGCTTGGCGAACGAGTTACGATCGAATCGGTTTCGGAGATATCAGAGCAAGGGGAAGTCTTCTGGGGTACACCGGCTTTGAGCGATCAAGGGTTGATCATCCGTGGCTCAAAACACCTTCACTATCTGACACTCAGTGGCCCTGCGGACCAAAGTGCAGGTGAGGCGTCGGTTTCGGACGCTGAATTGAAAAACGCTGTTTCAACTACAAAACTGGCCCGACAGGGAACTCAATACATTGACGCTGATCAAGTTCGCTCGCATTGGAAGCAGTTTTCAAGAGAATCTCCGAAAGTCCCCCAAGTGATTCCACAACGTCCCTCCAACGTGATTCCACAACGTCCCTCCAACGTGGTTCCCTAGCAGTCCAATAGCCGCCCAAACCGTGGAGTGAGCTTTGAAGTGACTTGGCCATGGTTGATCATTGGTTTCAAGGTTAATTCGGTTCTATTGACGTTTAGTCTTACGGAAGCTGGTAAAGTGAAAGAATGCGGTCCCTCCTCGGTCAGCGTGTCGGAGTTATCATGCAATCTGTGGGCTGTTTGTGAGCGACAGCTGCGATTCACGACTCGGCTTGTTGAGAACAGACCAACAGCCTCACCATTACCAACAGTCGACAAAACAAAAAATGCTTGATTTGATCCCTACCGAAGATACGCGTGGCCGAGTTCCCCTTCCGTTCCAACCTCTCTTGATGGTTGCCGCCGTCACCCTCGCGATCTTGATCGGCCCAGAAACTGCGACCGCGGATAGCCCAAAGCCAAATGTGATTTTTATACTTGCAGATGATCTTGGTTATGGGGATGTCGAGTGTTTCGGACTTGACCAGAGTAAGACCAGCACACCGAACTTCAACGAACTCGCACGACAGGGGATGCGGTTCACCAATGCGTATTCCATTGCTTCTGTCTGCGTGCCTTCTCGGGTCAGTGTGATGACGGGACGATACGCGTTTCGTTTTGGAAAACCCGAACGAGGCGGACCATGGGGTTTTCTTGGTCCCCAGTTCTCAGCTGAACGAATGACGCTTGCGAGAATGTTGGGCTCGGTTGGCTATCGAACCGGATATGTTGGTAAGTGGCACCTTGGTACCCGTATGACCACCTTGAACGAAGAGGTTCAGGGAATTGGAAACGTCGATTATTCATCTCCTCTGGAGATCGGGCCCCCGCAATATGGGTTGCATGACAGTTTTATCCTGCCAGGTTCTCTCGATATGTTCCCTTATGCGTTTGTGCGGAATAATCATTGGGTTGGAGATGTTTCCACAACGAAAGGATGGTCCGCCTTTGCCAGAATGGGGCCAGCTGCACATGATTTTGAGGACACGAATGTGTTGAATGTGATTGCGACACAGGCGGAGCAATTCATTCAAAGTAACAGCGAGAACCCCTTCTTTCTTTACGTTGGACTTACCGCACCGCATACTCCGGTCAGTCCCAGCAAAGAATTCGCGGGCAAGAGCGAGATTGGAATCTATGGCGATTTTGTGATGAACACCGACGCTATTGTGGGCCGCGTCATGCAAGCGATTGAGATCGCGGGTCTATCCGATGAGACGCTGATCATCGCTTCCTCGGATCACGGTCCGGCCTCTTATGCCGGTGATCGTCGTAAAGCAACGAAAGGTCAACTCAGTGAATTAAAGCGCAAGGGCCACTCTGCGGCGGGGCCGTTTCGAGGTTATAAATTCTCGATTTACGAAGGTGCGTTCCGCGTCCCCTTCGTAGCGAGATGGCCCGGGAAGGTACCATCTGGTTCGGTCTGTGATAAAACGATCGGACTGATTGATCTCATGGCGACATTGGGAGAAATCGCGGACGTACCGTTGGCCGAGCACGAAGGTGCTGATTCGATTAGTTTTGTTCAGCATCTAATTCAATCCCCGCAGCAGTCGGATGCGTTCAAGAATGTGAAAGCACGTGATGAAATTTTCCTGCAAGGTGTGCGAGGGTATGCCTATCGGCATGAAAACTGGAAAATTGCGTTTTGTCCCGGAAGCGGTGCAGTTGGCCACTGGGGGAATGAGCCAGCGTCCGATGAGGCTTGGCGTGAAGCGTTAAGGAAATACGGAAAGAATCCTAAATCACATCTCGAACTAGAGCGTTATCCCTTCGTTCAGCTATTTGATCTCGAGGCGGACCCAGGTGAGACAAGGAACTTGGCATTCGATCATCCCAAGGTCGTTCAAGACTTGGTGACTCGAGCCAAAAGCCTTATCGATAACGGTCGATCAACCGAGGGGCGGCAGTTGACCAATGATCGTGTTGTGAAGCTCTTTCAAAGCGTGCCTCGATGGGTATGGCAAGACGAATCCCCAAAGCGATGACACAGACGGCTGAGCGAAAGTTACCTTGAGCGAAACGGCAGGAACACCTGCTTCTTTTTGCATTGGTGGTGTTCCATCGTGGTCGACGTTTTCTAGGTCACGGCATTGAGCAGGAGACTTTGCAGCCAAGATTGTCAATTGCCGCGTGATCAAAGCGTTCCCGAGCCGAATTTGCTGGAAACGCCAGGGTGACAAATCGCTTGGTGCCATCCTGTCGTTGCGTGGGGGGACAATGTTAGCCGATGTTTTAAAAAAAAGATTCGGGGTGTGATTCAGAAAGTGATGGGGATACTGCACCGCGATGGGGCCAGGATTCAAGCCAAATGTCAAAGTTTATTTTGACTTGCACGCTCAACCCAGCGTTGGACTGTTCCCGTCAATTCAGTGCTTTCGCCGCCTTTAGCTGCTGAACCGCTTGAGCTAGCGAAGTGTTCTCGCTGGAGCCTTTCGATCGACTCTCTCAACTCCGCCTGTTCTGCAACCGTCAGATTCGTACCCGGGTCTAGCTGGATGCGATTCAGGATTCGCGCCGCGCCGGTTGGCGTCAGGTTGTCCGAGATCGTAAGTGAATCGCTCTCTTTTGCAACGACGGGTTGGGCGGCATACTTAATCCAGCCGAAGGCTGCCAGAAGCAGGCATCCAACGCAGAAGGCAATCAGGACCACCGGAGAGATTCCGGCTTGATTAAATTTAAGAACCGACTCTTCGACGGGGACAAGGTCGTAATCTTCATAGGTGAAGCGAGAACTGCTTAGGACTAGGTCATTCACATCGGCTTCGGGGTTAGCTTCGTCGCGGATTCCTGTTAACGCCGTTTGATTAATTTCCGGATATACGAACGAGTCAGGCGACGAATAAGTTGTCGTGGATTGGGGTACGTACCGGATGATCCATTTTTTCATGGTACCCAGGCGAAATCTCCCATCAGGGTCTGGGTCAAGGCTTGGCAGAGAGCGTTCAGCGAAAGAGTAACGGCTTTTTGAGGTACTCTGCGGCTCTTCCTCTTCCTGCTTACGGTAGGACTGACCAACGTCAATCGGATCGGAAATGATCTCGGAGGTAACGATCTGGTAACCTGGCAAGGAGAGGCTTGTGTTGGCGAGAAGACGATCCAATTGAGGGAGAACGCCGGTGCATCTCGCCACGACTTCGAGTTCAACCTCTTTGTCATCGCGGTTCTCTAGCATCGCTCGCGGATCAAGGGTCTGCTCAATCACTAAATCGGCAATTGGTCGACTAGCAGCCTCTGCCGCTGCATCAATCAAGACCCCATTGGATACAACAGGAAGGACAATTGGACCCGAGGCATCGTTAAAGTGCATGTCCATCTGCACCTCGGGAAGTCGGTCAACGCTTGGGTCGACCGCTTGCAGCACCAGGTAAGCCATCGGTTTTTCTTCCCATCCAGTCTGCCCATTCATTCGGATCGGTTCGGCGGGGTTCATTGGCTGAAAGAATCCAATTCCCAATAGCTCCACTTTGCCGTTGAACGAGGACTCGATACTTTTCCTGAGACGCTCCTGATAATTGATGGTCGTCCATTGGCCCGCATTGAATTCGGTGTAGGAATCCATGAGGTATCTGGCGAAACCCCCAGCGGACTGGTCGATCGAAGCGGTGTGTTGCAAGGTAAGGGTGGCACCGAAAGGTTCTGTGCCAACACGATCGCTCCCGTCGATCGCCAGTCGTAGGTGGATCTCATCCTGCACAAGTTCATCATACAGATCTAAGGTTCTTCGGATTGGTGCGCCAGCGGAGTGGTCGCCAACAACTCTGGCTGCGGCTTGCAAAAGCCGAGGCTTGACCTCCGGTTTTGTCTGACTCAAATTTGCCATCACGCCCCGCGCAAACTCACCAAGATGGTAGCTGGCTTGCTCGGCACTCATGGTTTCAATATCATCGCGAATACGATCAATCTGATCGGCGTTTTCAAGGCCCTCGGTCATCAAGTCATCGAGGGTTAGGGCACCAAGGTCACTAGCTCCCAGTGCCAGGGAGAACCAAACGTTATAGATCTGCATATCTGCTCTGACCCGACCGCCTTCCAGGGCTTGGCGGTAACGAGATGCTGCGTCACGAAACGCTTTGAACACTAATTGGCGAGCAGCGTCGTAGGCCACCGCATCCTGCTCTCGCTCGCCACGAAATTGCATGCGATCGAATGTGAGTGCAGCTTTGAGGGTGGCGTGCTGCCATGCCTCCTGTTCATTTTCACTATTTGCGACTGCGGTTTCCGAAAGGGCAGTCGCAAGGTCGTAACCATTTTCAACGATCTTCCGAACTTCAGAATCAGATCTTTCAAAGCCGGCGTCTTTTTGAGCCTCGCGGCTACGCCAGTCACCACTGAGTCCTTGACGCATGGTGGAGGCAAGTGAAGCAGCAACCTGCGCCTTAATACCGTCCACGGGGCCGAGAATCTTTTCGATTGCATCGCGCTCAAAGGCCTGCGTTGTTCCGTAACACGCTTTCAGGGCATTCACGACCCCTGGTAGTTCTCTGCCATCAACCCCAATTTGTTCGAGCAAGGCGAGTAGATCGCCCAGGCGATCGAGATTGCGTTTCTGCCATCCGCGTGTTACCGGAGCGGATGGGCGTTGCCGACGACTGTAGGAATACATCCAAGAATTGGTCGACGAAACGGGGTTCGCCATTCTCGCTCGCATTCGCTGCACCCAAAGGGCAAGGAACTGGTTTGCCAGTTCGGTGCTCATCGAACGTTGGCGTTCAATTCCCTGGGCTAACAATTCCAAGGCGAGGTCGGTTTCATCCGCTATCAGAGCGACGCCGATAAACGCTCCATAGGCACGACCCACTAAACTCGGCTCAATCCTGGCACGCCAATCCTCATCAGGCATGGATCGCAGAAGCAGGACAGCGACTTCGGAAACGCCGTTTTTTGCTGCCTGTGCCTGGATTGCTTTTTCCGCGCGCGATAACAAACCGATGGTAAGCATCCGCAGCGGTATTTTGAGTTGATCGCCTTGCAGGTTTTGTTGCGCTAAAAGGGTATCAACTGCCTCTTTCATCGTAAGGATTGCTTGAGCACGGACGGGTTCGGGTAATTTTTCATCCTCCAATTTCAGTGCTTTCAGTGCGACGGCCTGCAGGCCCGCTGGTGCTAGGGAGGGATGGGTGAACAAATTGCGAAGCCATTCCAGGCCGGGTCCGGGTGGGACGCGAGGGAGAAGATCCACTGCTTGGCCGAGACTGGCCGAGCGGATCGTCGCGTCTGCCTCGGTTAGCAAAGCCACTTCACCAAACAGCGCCCAAGCTGCTTCCACTAATTGGTCACTTTCCACACCCGATGCCTCAGATGACCTGGCGAATTGATACTCAGCATGACCTCGAATCACGGTGGCATTTGCATCGGCACGTGCCTCTTCAAGAGACGGCATGAATTCAAAGGCCTCGATGGGCAGGTCTGCCGCTAACAGCAGGCGAACGGTGCGGTCTCTTTTGGTGTCATCCTCGCTACCGAACCAGGTGGTGCCGCGGCGAAATCGCTCGATGAGTGGACGCGTACTGGTTTTTCTTGCTGCGGACTTGAGTAATCCAGCCAAGGCATCAACTTGCCAGTCGGTTAATTCGGTTGGAGCTGCTTCGGAAAGGCCCAGCACATCCTCGGGGATTAATTCGGATTCTGAATGGTTCGTTCCCTGAATGAGCGCTGCGTATAGCCCCTCTGCCTCACGACCGGCCCTCAGGACTAAAAGTGCTTTGACAGCGTCCCATTCGGCAGCCATTGCATGTCGGTGGAACCATTGAACGATCTCCTGGTCAGTCGCTTCTTCGGTCGGCAGACTTTCTGATACGAGTCCAATTTTACCTCTCGCGTCAAGAACGGCCTCTGGACGCCGCACAAATTTAACGGTTCTGATCAACCTCAATAATTGTCGCGGCGCACCATTGGGTCCAGTCATGGTGGTTGACGCGTTTTGCATTGCCTGAGAAACATCAATACCGAGGTCTTCGTAGTACATGATCATCGCCTGCCGCTCATCGACCGGCAGCTTTTTCAGATCATCGATAATCTGCTGCATCGCTTTGTCGGGCTTCGTTGCACCTGCCTGCTCGGGTCGACCGGTCGGCGGGGTTACGTTCGGCGCTGTGGTCGTCCGAGATGGAGGCGGTTGAGGTTTGACCTGCGAGCCGGCGGCCGGTTTGCTGATTGAGATGGCAGTCCCAATCCTTGTTTTCTGAGGTGTGAGCAATGAACTTTTATTTTGACCTTGGACACTACCATGAATCAGCAGGATGGCCAGAAAAGGAATCAATGAATGTTTGCTGATTCCGAGACGTTGCCAGTTCAAAGCATGGTCGTTTTGGTGCTGTGTTGCCATTGATCGTTGCCTTGTCAATTTTGACTTGCAATTGTGTTCAGGAATCGGATTCGACATTTCGTTGGCTTTCTTGCGTGCTGCTTCTTTGTGCCGCTGCTTCGTTTTTTAAGTCTCGCGAGAATATTTGACTACTCTCAAGTGGTTTACCAGCCCGCTCCGTAGGGACGCGGTATTCCCGCACCATCACCTGGCGGGCCATCACGAAGAGGACCTCGACCGGGACCCTTACCGGGCTTGTCCCCGGGTGGGCCGTCTCCGGGTCGTCTCGCCATTGGTGCCTGTCTCGGTAAGGGAATGCCCTCAAGTTGTTCGGAGCTACTTCTTTCCAAGTTCAGTACCTGTTCCAGGTTGCGTTGCACCCGGTCACCTGAAGATAAGCGTTCGTCGGCAATATCCTCAGACGGGGTTGCTTGACGTTGCTGACCCGGTTGACGCGTTTTGGAAACGGTGGTTGATCGATCTGCCAAATAGCGATACTGCTGCCTGGCAAGATTGGCGATAGGCTTCCAGACTTCCGGGGATCGGCCTTCTTCACGAAGCAATCTCGCGCCGATGTACTGTGCGGCTGCCAATTCTTCACGTATCGCTGAGGTTGGCAAGTTGCGACTTGTCCCCGACGGCTGCTGCGTTAATGAGTCTGCCGCCGAAATTGACACGGGTCGAGTGCTGGTTGTCGGCACCAACGGCTGGTCCGTGGCGGATGCAAGACGCAAATCTAACAACGCTTGTAGTTGTTCTACCCCGTCAAAGACATACCCACTGCGAACCATTGCCCGTGCCTCCGCCCAACGCAGTGATTCCAGGAGATTTTGATCACTTTCTGACAACACCGGTTCCGACGATTTATCTAGCGTGTCCAGTAATAATTCGGTTGCGTCCAAGTACACCTCTGAAGTGCGATTCCAACTATCGGCTGCTTTTGCGTAGGCTGCCTGCTGCTGTGTGGTTGCCTCCTGAACAGCGATTGATAGTGGGTGCTCAGAGGTGGTCTGCCAGTCGACACCCTCTAGGAATGCCTCTCGCCGAGCGTTGAGCATCACTAGTTGTGACTCATAAGCCAATTCCTGTTCACTTTCGGCAACAAGCGATAACTGAGTCGCTTCTCGTATTAATCCGGCAGCGCGGTCCCTCGCCAACCACTCCTGCCCAGGGCCATAGTGGTAGGAGACTGCAAAAACAGGTAGACAACACCAAGCTAACCAAAGGATTGAATTCTTCATTCGTTGACGCCTCCTGCAACAGATGTATCAAGACGGGAAGATTGCCCAAACTTATCAGAGCTTCGGTCCAGACGTTGATGTTCGGGGATACCGCCGATCGTCAAAGCTGGCAGCAGAAGGGAGAGGATGATTGAACCGAACACAACAACCACCAACGCCACTTCTCGAATTCCCATGTCATCGACGACCCGGGGCTGTACCACAGAGAGACGATCGAGAAGCCGGCTGGGTAAGTGTTTGAGATTGGCGTCAAAATAGGTTCCTCTCAGCTGGCTGGCCAGGTTCCTCAATGAATCGGCATCCTGTTTAGATGAGTGTCCGGCAATCGTTGTTGCCGATTTTGTGCTACCTACACCAACAACGAGTGTATCAGCGATGGCTTTTGGTATTGCACGGATGGGTGTTCGATCCGTGCTGTCCCCATCGCTGACGACCAGTAACAAGGTGGAGGAATCTGGCCAACGTCTCGCGTATTCAATCGCATCCGAGATACTTGATGTCAGTTGTGTTGGACCTTGTTCAAACGCGGCGAAGACCGGCAGGCCATCGAACAGATTCTGGACGACTGCCTTATCAAATGTTTCTTCAATGATTGGCACTGCTTTGGTGTAGACGCCGAACACGGTGACCCGTGTTTTCTCACCGTCCAGTCGGGCAAGGATTGACTGCATCACGTTTCCGGCACGAACCATTCTTTGTTCCGCGCCTTTTGAATCAGAAAATTGGGGACCAGCATCCTCAAGGAACATGCTTGGTGAGGAATCAAGACAAATCAGAACGTGCTTGGATGCCTCGGGGTCTGGTTGTATTTCGGCGGCCGATGGAGGAACGATCAGGAAAATTACCAGTCCCCAAACGATACCGGACAAACTCAAGACACGAGCAATTGATGCGTACCGTGTCCACCACACAGGCCGTTGATCGGGCCCAAAAACAAGTCTCGCAACGCTCTCGGTGCGACGCGACTGAAGCCATTCTGCGATGATGGCTATCACGCCGCATGCCGCTGCTGAAAGCAAAGAGAACAATAGGTAATTCTCTACCACGGTGTGTGCCTCCATTTGAGAAGGCTAAACAGATAGAAGAGAAGGATGGCTAATGCGATGGTTGCGAAAGGGGCGAAGTAATCCACCGGCACAGAAGCGGTGGACACAAATCTGGCGGGCTGCATCTGATCGATATGATCAAAGATTAGCTGTAAACCATCGGCGTTGGTCGCGAGAAAAGCTCTTCCGCCAGTTTCTTCGGCAATGCTCGATACCGCGTCAGGAATGGTGTCGCTTCCAATGTGAATGTGATACATCGTGATTGCAGCATCATTGAGTTGACCGGAAATTTCATCAATTTGCTCCTGCCCGTTGAGGTCGCCACTCATCCCATCGGAGACCAAAACCAATAACCGATCCGACTTCTGGCTCGAAAGGGAATCGCCCCCGGAGGAAACTCGACGAAACAGTTGGTCTTTGGCCCTTTTCTCACGCCAGGAGTTGGGAGTCAAGGTTTGGTCGTCATCCCCGCTTAATCTTGCCGCCTCCCGCTGCATGTTGTCCGCGCAGTACTTCAGTGCAGACCCAATCATCGTTCCGCCCATCCCGCTGGGCTGATTTCTTGGGTTAGCGAACACTAGAGCGTTACGCAGAGCTTGGAGGTCCTTTGTCAGCGGTACCCAACGCAACGGCCAAGAACCGAACAGGGTAAGTCCGATTGCATCGCCCTCTCTCGAATAGGTAAAGTTTTCGATGGACGCTGCGGCACTTTCGTAACGGTTCAGTTCCCCCATTCCTGCACCCATGCTGCCAGAGACATCCATGCAAATTGTGATGTGGGTGGCAATTCGATCCCGCTCTGGTACACGCAGGATTTGTGGCCGCGCGAGCATGATGATGGCCAAGGCAAGTACCAATGACGGCAGCGTCTCGATCATGCGCAGAAGTAAGCCCAGCCAGTTTCGTTTTGGGTGTGCCTCTCGATCAAAAGGTAGTCGAATCGGTGTGCCAGTGTTGCGGACGGTCCACCAGAATAGGAAAACGGGTAGGAGCAACAACAGAAGGTAGGTTGGGTGGGCAAAGGTCATTTCACCGCCTCGGATACTGATGAATGTTCAACCGAAACGGAGGCATCTTGCTTCCCTTGCTGTTTCGATGGGGATGTCACCTTTGCGTGATACGGTTCCAGCAAAGCCTGAAGCGTAGATTCATCCAAAACCGGGCGACGGTCAGGCCTGCAGTGAACCCATGCTTCGAGCGTTCTGAGCAAATGACCTGCCGTCTTATCGGAACGCATCAATGGAATGGATTGAGTCAGAGAACCGGGTAATTTTAGACGCTGTTGCCAGAAGACATAAAGCAGTAACTCCATCTGACCCTTCTGTTCCGTGGTGAGGGATCCACGGTGAGCGGACTCGATAAGTGGCCGAAGTCGATCGGTCAGCGTTAAGGGTGGGGTGACAATTTGTGCTGGCGGTTCAAACTTCTCACGTCGATTCAGAAACAAGAGGACCAGCGGGGTGAGCAGCCAAATGGTGCCCAGGGCAAAAGCGATGCGGCGATACCCGCTTGGGGAGTACAACGCGGGGTCAGCGATCTCGTAAAGGCTTGTTCCTTTCTCAGGGGGAAGGTCGGAGACGATTCTCACCCACATCGAAGGAACCTGTCCGCCGGTTACCGGTTTCGATCCATCTTCGAGCGAAATCCAATTTGACAGATCGTAGTCACCAGCCTGAGCACCAAAAAACTGCACCTTGTATTGAAAGGGTGGTTCAAATCCAGAGTCATCTTGATCCATCCGCTCCAGACGAACCAAGACGTCACTTTCGCTGGTCTGCTCGGCCATCGCGACTAATTGTGAATTCTCATGAGAGAAAAATACCTCAGCCGATAATCCTCGTTTGACGATTAAGTCCGGATCCGCCTTGGGGCTATTCGCCTCATCGGCAACGCATCGCGTCAGGTGAATCTGGGCCAAGGCGATCAGTACGAGGACGATGATCCTGAATTGGGAAATGAGTTTCACTGTCGACCTCGGAGCAGGGTGGCTCGTGTCAGTAAAAACTCACGAAGGCGTGGTACGATCGCTTGATCGGTTCGAAGCAGTAAGTGGCTGATATCGGCACCAGCAAGTTTTCTGGCGACCCCGGCATTCGCTTGCCACTGAGAACGATTACTACCCAGAAATCCAAGCCCTGTTTCTGCTTCCGTACCACGGAAAAAACCTGCTTTGAGCGACCCCGTTTCTGAGGGGTCCTGTAAATGGAAGACAACCACATCATGTTGGTGGCCGAGATTCCGCAAGCTGGACACAGCTTTGGGGTCATGTAGGTCACTGATCACAACCAGCAGGCTCTTGCGTTGAATACTTGATGACAGACTCGATAAGCGACTTGCCAGTTCGGTCTCTTCGTCGGCTCGGTGCATTCGAAAAGGTTCAATGCAGCGCCAGAAGTGATCTAAATTCAAACTTGGTGTGATACCAGAATCCAATTCGTTTTGTCTTGATCCGGCACTTAACAGGCAAACCGGACTTAGCCGCCGCAGTCCCACCAAGCCCATTGCGGTAGCAATCCAAACGCCAAGATCATGTTTGCTAAGTTCCGTCGAGGCTACACTCATTGATGCCGACGTATCAACGACAAGGTACATCGGCAGACGTTTCAAGGTCTCCCGCTGCTTGACATAGGCAACCCTTGTCCGAGCAGATGTTTTCCAATCAATTTCCCTGACAGGATCTCCCGGCTCATAGGGCCTTGAATGGGCATACTCCAAGCCGCTTCCCACGAACAGGGAATCGTCGGTTCCGAATGCAATATCATCAGCGATGCGACGTACAACTAATTCAAAGTTGGCACGAGACAACAATTCGGGCGGCGGTAGTGTTTCTTGGAGTGTCGAAGACATCGGCATCAAACGAACGCGTCGGACTTTCTATAGGAGTGCGTCTAGGAGATCATCGAGTAACTTTCGAGAGGTGATTCCATCGGCTAACGCCTCATAGCTCAATCGGACACGGTGTAGAACTACGTCCTCAGCGAGCGTGAAAAGATCCTCTGGAACGACATAGTCACGACCATAGATGTAGGCCCTGGCTCGAGAAGCTTGCACGAGACTCAGAACGGCTCGAGGGCTACATCCAAGAACAAGTTGTTCATGATCCCTGGTCGCATTAATTAATTTGACGCAGTCGTTAATGAACACTTCACTCACATGGACCTGCTGCACTTCGGTCATTGCCGAAGTCAAATCGCTGATGTTAACACCCCGGGTATTTTCAATTGCATCAAACATGGATTGTGGAACCGCACCATCACCCTGTCTTTGCAGTTTTAGCTTCAAGGATCGTCTGACCACTTCGGTTTCTTCTTCCGGTGTGGGGTATCGGAGACGATGGCACATCATGAATCTGTCGAGTTGCGCTTCAGGTAACTCAAAGGTTCCCGCCTGCTCGACGGGGTTTTGGGTCGCAATTACCAAAAAAGGAGCGGGGAGGGTGTGCGTTTCATCACCGATGGAAACTCGGCGCTCCTGCATCGCTTCCAATAATGCGGATTGAACCTTGGGAGATGCGCGGTTGATTTCATCTGCCAACAATAAATTCGTAAAGACGGGGCCTTTGTGAATGTGAAACTTACCGGACTGCTGGTCGAGAATCTCAGCGCCCAAGATGTCTGAAGGCAGAAGGTCGATGGTGAATTGCACACGTTTAAACTGCAGGTCAATTGCTTTTCCCACGGATTGGACAAGCAAGGTTTTGGCAATACCCGGAACGCCTTCCAGCAGTAGGTGGCCTCCCGTGAGCAGCGCAATCAGCACTCGCTCAACCACTTCACTTTGTCCTACGACTGTTTTACTGACGTGGTTAATGACAGCCTTGGCAAAAGGTGCATTGGGCTCCATGTCATGCCCCAGATGATTGGGGTCTGTAGGATCTTGGGTTTCGAGCGCGGTATCTGACATTGATTCGTTTATTCCAAAATTTTGATTGTCGAATGCACCACTTGGTAGGGTTCGAGGATCAGCCCGCAGGTTCCGCTAACAGTTGATCGATCGCTGCGGTGAGTTTCTCGATCTTGATTCCGGTTGCGCGGATCCGACCTTGCCTGTCCACCAAAACGGTGACGGGGAATGCTCGAATGTTATAGCTTTTGGCCGTGGAACCCATTTCTCGTGGCGAAGTCGATGCACTAGTTTCATCGGTGGTTTCGGCTGGAGTGGTTTCGACGGCATCATCTAACGCCATCGGAATCTTCAGCTCCAGGGTCTCAGCGGTCTTTTGTGACTCGCTCCATTCGCTGTCATGATCACAGATGACCGCAAAGCCAACCCCCAGCGGCGAATACTTGATAGCGGCAGCATTCAAAGCCTTGAGGTGGGTTCCCGCGATTGCATGACCGATCCGAGTAAAGTGCAAAACGCGGATTTTTTCCACCTCACTAAATTCGATCATCTCATCGGGCGTCGAAGCAGTTTCGTCAACGCCAGTCACTGCCGTGGGATCGGACGGTGTCTCTTCAGTTGGGGCGTCTTCTGTTTTTTCTGGTTGGTCCGTTCTCGAATTTGGGTCCCACCATGAGGATGCCTTGATCTGGCTCATCGGTTGACCGTGTTGCTTCTGCCAAGAGGTCATCAGGTTGGCGCCTCGATAGAACCATTCCTGACTGAACGATGACGCCATGGAGACGGAGGCCGATGGCGAATTTTCTCCGAGCAACTTTTTAACAATTTCGCCCACACGTGAAGGGATGACCCCTGCGGCACGGATGACGCCTGTTCGATCAATGATCACGTAGGTCGGAAACGCAGAAATCTGATACGCCTTTCCCGTGGAACCACTGTCCAATGCGACGGGGTAATTGATTTTGCGATCCTCCACCATCTGTGGAGCCTTGTCCCAGCCGGATGTCGCGGAATGCATCCCAATGAACACCAAATCGTCAGGATGTTGACTGACCAAATCGATGTTTTTAGGTATGGAGGCGACACAGGGGCCGCACCAAGTGGCCCAGAAATCGAGAACGACCACTTTTCCACTGCAACTTTGCAGGTCATGTGATTCGCCAATCCAAGTGGAGGCAGACCACGGCATTCCTGGCTTACCCTCTAGTTTTCCTCGAACCCCACCCTCAGGAGAAAAGTACCAATCATCGGGAAACTCTGACTGTGCGGCGGCAGGGATGATCGGCATCAGAACCAGGAAAACCAGCGTACTAAGTGCTGCCCAGCAAACGCGGTTCTGCTCGAAGAATGATGGAAAGCGAAAAGTCCGCCGTGGAAAACTTGGCATTTTTCTATCAAACCTTCGCATAGAATGCTCCCAAAAACAGAGTCGGTTGAAATCAGCGATGGCTGACTGGCGTCAGAATAACGTATTACGTGTCACAGCAGAAAGCAAAACTGTTCCCAAATTCAGATTCGTTACGTCTCTTTCCTGTGGCGCACGTTGCATGGAGTCGGAGAAAACAGGTGTTCAATTCGCTCAAGTGACGACTCACCCGCAGAGGTTCAGTTCCATGAAAGAGACGTGATGCACCACCCTTGTTTTGAGGAAAGCCAGATGCCGTAGCAGCACCGACAGTCCCCCAAAATCAACGCGGATCCGGACCACACGTGGACCTAGTGAATGCACTCTGGCAAGCCATGGGCGAGAAAGCCTGGTAGTGCGGATGACCATTTTGGGCCGCCGGGCTATCTTATGTTAAAAATGACAACCCGGACTTGAGGAAAACAGTGATGAGTGAACGAATCGTAATGCGGACTGGTGAATGCTTGATTGCGGGCGGACCCCCTTTTACGGCGGCCGAACCCGAGGTGGTGATTGGGGAACTAGATGGTCCAGTCGGGACTGCTATCGCAACATTGACTGGTAACCAGGCCGCGGGTCATTCCAAAGTGTTCGCCATCATGGACACTGACATTCAGGTACGGCCGGTCACTTTGATGGTGAGTAAGGTCACGGTGAAGAGTTCAGCCTATACCAATATTTTGATGGGAACGGTTCAGGCTGCCATCTCCAATGGTGTGTTGGATGCCGTCCGTGCTGGATTCATTCCCAAAGAAAAAGCGAATGATCTGGGAATTGTCTGCTCTGTTTGGCTTAACCCCGGTGCTGCAACTGACGAGAACCTTGACCATGAGGCTTTATTCGATATCCATCGTCGGGCTATGAAGGAGGCGATACGTAAAGCAATGGAGAATGAACCAACAATCGACTGGCTGCTGGATAATCAGGACAAGGTGACTCATAAATATTACCAGCGAGCTTTAGATGCGAAGCAAGCAAAAGACTGATTGACCTCTAGGTCTTCCAGTGCTGACAGGAAAAATGATGAGCCGATGTGGTTGCTGACGATCTTGAACCTCTGGTCAAGGCGATTGGTTTTTGCGCTGCGTGCTGTTTCGAATCGCGTTCCCTTGTCTTAAAGATTTCAGGCGATGCGCAACGGAACCATTGATCGATGTTTTGGTCCGCTGGCGTGATCGCTGTTGATGATGTCCGCTGCCTTGCATTCAACAGCATGAGGATCGTTGAAGGTGTGCGAAAAAAAGTTCAGCCAAACGTGTAAAAACGTAAGGTCGTTAACACCCTTTCGGCGTTCAGCAAACCGGTTGGACTGGACAGATCCAGTGTTCCGCTTTCATGTCGGTCATTGGCGGTAGGCTGAGCCCGTGCCTTTGCCATGTTGGGGACCGCTTTGGATTGCCGAAAGAATGAGCTGCTTTGGACGACTCTTTTTCTTCTGATCAATCAGTTGGCCACGGGATAACGTTTAACCCGAACATCGTTGGGTTGATTTTTTCCCGGTGTAGATCGGCCTCGGGTGATGACTGTCTCAAGTAATCCCTGTAATTGCGCTAATTGCTCTGGCTCCACGCTCACAAGGTTATTCTTTTCGCCGAGGTCGGTATCGAGATTATAAAGCTGAGCCTTGTGATTGGTATCACGACCTGCGCTCCAACCACCGGAACCGGCTGACGGAATGTATTTCCAGTTGTGAAGCCGGATACTGGGTACGCCGCGTATGGAACAGCTAACCGAGTTGGTGCGCACCTCGCCACTTGATCCTTGGAGCAGTGGTAAAAGACTGTAGCTATCTTCGCCGGCGTCCTCTGGTAGTGGTGTGCCGAGGATATCCGCGATGGTTCGTATCAGGTCAGCCTGATGGACCAGTTGATTACACAGAGTACTGGGTTGCACAACACCGGGCCAGCGAACGATGAATGGAATACGGTGTCCACCTTCCCAGACATCCGCCTTGTAGCCGCGAAGGGGACCGCTGGGAAAATGCCCTCTTGCTTCGAGATCTTTGACACCGATGTAGGGAGCACAGCCATTATCGCTGGTAAAAAGAACGAGTGTTTGGTTCTGGAGATCATGCTCTCGTAAGGCAGCTAGGACATCGCCAACCAGTGAATCGGTTTCCATGACCAAATCGGCATACGCATTCAAACCGCTTTTCTGCTTCCAGGGTTTGTTAACCGCTAATGGAGTATGCGGGGAGGTCAGGGACAGGTAGATCAAAAACGGATCGATTGAATCGGCTTGGTTGCTGATGTAGTCAGACGCTCTGCGTCCGAGTTCAGGAAGCGTTGGTTCCAGTGTCCACCCCTGAATCGCCGGGCCTTGATGGCTCGCTTGATTTTTTTGAAGCAGCTCCTCTTTCAAGAAGCTGTCAGGGATACCGACGGTTCGATTATCTTTAATGAAACAATAGGGCGGCCAGTTCGGGACATCGACTCCAAAGTAGGTGTCGAACCCTCGATCGATTGGCCCGCCAGTAATCGATCGTTCGAATACTTTCTGCCAAGCCCGGCGTTGGTCTGCGGTTGGCGTCAACTCACCTTTGGGTCGGGCTTTGAACTGCTTGGCCAAGGCAGCGGGGATTTCCCAATTCCATCCAAGGTGCCACTTGCCGAAACAGGCGGTGCGATATCCGGCCCGCTTAGCAACAGAACCAATCGTCATTCGTTCCGGTGAAATGATCGGTGGCCCCCACAAGCCGACAATGCCGGATTGTAATCGGGTACGCCAGTGGTACCGACCAGTCAAGAGCGTGTAGCGTGAAGGAGAACAGACTCCCGACGACGAGTGAGCATCGGTGAATCGCATTCCGGATGCGGCAAGACGATCGATATTCGGTGTCTTGATCTTGCCTCGATTTGGATTGTAGCAGTGAACGTCACCGTATCCTAAATCGTCTGCGTAAATGATGACGATGTTGGGTGGGTCGGTGGCAGTTGCCTGACTAATGCAGTGAACCGGAAATAGTGCCGTTAGCGCGAACAGGGTGTACCACTTCATTCCGGCAGACCATCTTTGTGGAAGACTTGTTGTAGCGAGTTGGAAAGGCTAGAAGATATCGTAATCGCTAGTCATCGTGGTGGGATGTTCGCAGCGTCGAATCAAAATGCGGAGAAGACGAGATGGTTGCGATAACTTCGTCGTTGGAACTATTTGGAATGCAATTGCGAGATCAATTGCGGGATCAATAGCGCCAACCACCAGAAAGCAGTATGGCATTTCCATATTTGGTTTCGGCGTCATCACTCTCAAAAACACTTTGTCGCCCGAATGCGATCCCCGTTTCGATAAAGCATCTTCCGCCCCCATCCTCCAATCGTTCAACTCCCACCATCACTCGATAATCACGAAGTGAGAACTCATCCGTGTTACCATCGGGACGCGTCACAGCCCAAGTGTTCCCGCCAATTCCCGCGGAAATGAAAGTCCAGAGTTCACGAGTGCTACCCTCTTTTTCTAAGCGATAGGCTGCTCTGGCTAGTGGGAAACGGAGGTCAAACTTCGTTTTCGAATTTGGTGTCCACAATAACCCAATCGCTGGAAGTACGGGCAGGTCGGCCCGACCCAGCATCACAGCACCGGCTGAGATGGTGAGGCGATCAGGAACATATTCCCAGTTCAACAAGCCCAGTGCGAAAAAACGCACTGCTTGATCACTTGTCGTTAGATCGCTGCGGATTGATGGTGAGACGATGCCGAGCACAGACAGCTTTTCGTTCAGCTCGTTCCGGTAAAAAAATTGGCAATCAAATGCATACAAGTGCGACGGCAAATCTAACTGGGACGCATTTTCGAGCCAGTCGATGCGAACACGTGGGGTAACACCAAGCAGGTGATCAAAGCTGCCCAGTGGGATGCCCGATCCTATGCCCGCCTCAAAGAAGGATGTTGATAACCCACCCGCGTCAGAGTCGATGGTCTTCCCTGCCGTGAAGAAAACACTCTGCAGGGCCTGCCTTTTATATTTTCTGAGCTTTTGTGAGTCTTGTTCTAACCTAGGTGGTTCCAATCGCGACGTCGCATAAATCGGTGGTTGTTGGGAAAAATTATCGGAATCGATAGTCAGATCTTGCGCGTGACCGTTCCGCGTCATGATGACGAATAGAAATCCTATGATTCTGAGTGTTTGGGAAGGATTCAATGATCGATCCGGCGTCAGCGAAAGTGTTGGGTCTGCTTTACGTGACGCATGGTACGAAGGTGACGAATTTCGCTCCACACCGATTTTTAACAGTGTTTAGAAGGTCAGAAAAAAACCTCGCATTTTTTCGTTTTAAGCGACCGCCTGAGTGAATCTTCTTCGGGAGTTTCGAAATGAGATGCGACCACGCATGCGATTCTGTGGATCGGTGGGCGAAATCAAGGTTGCACCAACCGGTTTGGGGTGGATCTCGTGGTGACGTCGTGAAACATACCCGGCTGGGCCCATGGCAAGCTTTCTTCCAGACAACGGTTAATCCTGTGGGCCGAAATGCCGGACAAGATTGAAGGCAACGGGTAAGTGAAGGAACTGTAGGCGACGAGTGAATTCAGTTTGGTAATTGCATCACGTCCCTTACGGTTTGGAGCCAGCTTCATCTTTCGCTGTTGCTTTTGGCGGTTTTCGGACCAGAGGAGGGCCAGATATTCTGGCTTTTTCCCTCGGTAGTAATCGTTTCAAGTGCGGTTAATAATGACAACGCCCGTCTTGTTCCATCGCCCTGAATGGAATGACCCGTATTTAAGTCTCCGAACACAGATCACAACATGAAGTCATTTGCCGTGCTATCGGTCATGAAACTCCGCCATGCCGTGGTGATTATCCTGATCCTCGCTTTCCATACTGCCGATCCTTTCACGTCCGGTGCGCAAGAAGCTCCCAAGTCCAACGAGCAGTTGTTGAGACTGCTGAAGCAGTTTCCCGATGCCGATAAAAATAATGACGGCAAACTGACTTGGAATGAGGCGAGTTGGTATCGCGATAAGATGTTGGCCGGTTTGGCCAGCCAAATGGAGGGCCGGCGTGGCGTGCCCCGAACCTTCAATGTGAATCCGGGGTGGAAAGAGGATCGTTTTCCTGAGAATGCGGTTTGCTACCTTGCTCCGGACCAAGTCCGCGAGATCTACGAGCAGCGAGGCAAGTCACCAAAGACCGTTACCTTCAGCCGACCAACAGACGGTGCCTTGCGCATTGTCGGTGTTGGGCACAGCTTTATGGTGCCGGGTTACAAGACGTTGCCGTGGATCAGTCAAGCTTCTGGATTCAAACAACCCTTACACACTCACACCGGGGGTGGAATGACGGGCAGCGCCCGTTATAAGTGGGAGCAGGAAAATGGAATTTTTGGCTTTGACGGTAAGCCATATCCAAAACTGCTGGCATCGATCGCCAACGGGCAATGGGAGGCGATGGTTTTTGGTCCCTACTTCCAAGATCGACCCGAATATTTTTCATGCTGGATCGACTACTGCCTCAAGTACAACCCGGAGATGAAGTTTTATATTTCCGACGCATGGCCTCAACTTGAACAGATCAAAACACCTATCGAGTCTGAATCAGATTTTACACCCAAATTGTTTGAACAGTTGGGTGCTGAGCGTAACGCCCTGTCCGACACCGTGATTGAACCACTTCGGCAAAAGTATCCCAACAAAATTTATGTGATACCAACCTCCGACGCGATGGTCCTCGCAGCCAAGGCATTCATGAGTGGTGACCTTCCGGGCGTCGAAGGGATTCACCGCGTGGTCGGCAAGAAGGAGCGTTCTCTGTGGCGAGACAAACTCGGGCACCTCGGACCGGGGTTTGAGTGGCTAGAGGGTTACGTTTTCTACTCGACGCTTTACCAGCGATCAGCTGTTGACTTGAAGACGAGTCCGGCACCTTTGAAAACTCTTTCTTTCCCCGGCGAAAATCTGGACATCAAATTTCGTGAGATCGCATGGGAGGCCGTTTCCAATCACCCGTACGCCGGCATCCAATAAGCTGTCCCTGACGGCAAGCGCCAACGTTTCTTGCCTGACGGTAAGCGTCAATGATCCCTGCCTAAGGAGATTTGGCTGTTAGCGTTGTGCTGGTTAGTGTCAACGCAAGGGAGGTGGTACGACTAGGCGACACCACATGGTCAGCCCCTTTGCCATTTGGCTCTGAAACGTCTTGTGACGGTCGCCCCCATCGCTTTAGAGAAGCGGCCCTCATGCTTGGTTGATCGTCCCTGAGTGCGTCGACGCCAAAGGCGAAACGAGTTGGGTTTCATCTCCTGTCGCATCAACTTGATCACCTCGCCTGGTGTCAGGCCGAACTGCTGCTCGATTGCGTCGAAGCTTGTGCGATCTTCCCAAGCCATCATGACAACGCGATCAATCTCAGCCTGTGACAGGGATGACCATGGTGTTTGCTTTGGCATGATTGGATCGGTGTAATCAGGCAGGTTTTCAAGATGAATCTGGTCGGCGGTTTACTCAATTACCGATCAATGTGCGCTCTATGAAAAGATAGGGAGTGACCGATTTTCGATCTCTTGACCACTGGGGCGAGTCGCAGGATCTTGGCTGAACAGTTAGTTCGTGACCTCGACTCTGAAAACCTTTGCACGGGGTGGTCACTGGATCACGATTGAATCCTGTCAACCCTCCGGTTCTGGGGACGCTGTTATCGGATGGCATTTTGAAATCTTGATACCGCTACCGATGGAGGCGATCAGGCAACCAGCTCATTAACGGATCTCCTTGGTTCCCTTTGGATGCCCGCTCAAAAGAGCTGGTGCCAGCCTGCGAAAGATACAACGATCAAAATAAGTTGGCCTCCACCGCGCGTCCGTCAGTGATGCTTGCAGCTGCTTTGGGGGCTCTGCAACCTGGGATGATTCCGATGTTGTCGAGACTGCTGGATAGCTTGGTGCGTCGATAGTGCCACGCGAGTGGCCGTCGGGGACGTTCCAACTAAAAACCAAACTGACGGCCTCGGCAAGAACAGTGGAGACGCCGCCCATGCAGTGGAGGCGTCTCCTTAGGATCAGCAAATCTCGACATGGTCTTCTTCATGATCAAAAATGAGCAAAAAATAAAAATGCATTCATTTTTCCGGAGTGAGGAAAGACGCTATCTCGGCAGCAAGGTGTCCTTATCACGTGATGTTGCTACGAACGCAAAAAATTATCGACGTGTCCTTTTGTTTGTCTCTTCGAACGATTTTAGAATCCAACACGCAAAAATTGAGTCCGGACCGGTATCAGACTCACCGAGGTGGTGGAAATTTGTCGGCAGCGATTTGGGAATGGCCGAGATGCCATGAACTTACCGTGGTAAAGTTGCCGGCATCGAAGCGGTGGTTCAGTCCGTTTGAATCGCAGTGGGGATGTAAGCAGCGTGGTGGTGGATGCTGCTTTTGCAAGGGCAGACGCATTTCAGGCTCGTTCCGTGGGTATCGATGTTTCTGTTCAGAAGACATTGATCACCTGAAGTGTTCAGGTTTTCGCAACTCAGCGATCGCTGGGATCGCTATGATGAAGGTCCCGCGATTCCGTTGAGCGATCTGGGATGCCCCCAAAAGATTGAGCGGGCATTTTTCTTCGCGTCGAACGCGATGTCCGCCCCACAGCATCCAGGAGCCAGGCATGCGATTCTTTTTCGCCCTGCTGATTGCCTTCATTGTTCAAATTCACCACCGAGCCAACGCAGAGGAGGGCCGATATGAACAAGCGATCCGGCGGGGGTTAGCCTATCAGGCCAAGGCCGGGGAGGATTGGAAATCCAAGCGTGGCTGTGTCTCTTGTCATCAGATTCCACCCATGCTCTGGTCATTTCGTCTTGGAGAAGAGCGTGGATTTCTGGGCCACGAGACGGACCTGCAGCAGTGGAGTGATTGGTCGACCAACGTGGTCAATTTTGTGAAGCCGGAGCAGAAAGCTGATTGCGATCAACAGAAGACAATGAGCGGAAACATCGACACGCTGGCTGGTCTGTTGCTGGCCTTGCCAAACCCTCAGGATTCTTCTTGGAGGAATCGGTTTGCCAATAAATTGGCGACCGAGCAATCACCCGACGGCAGTTGGAAACCGTGTGGCCAGTTGCCCGCCCAAAATCGCGATCCAAGGGAAACCCGTTTGGCGACAACGCTGTGGGTTACTTTGGCACTGATTCAAAACGCTGAATCGTTCGATGAGGATGCCGTGCTGGAATACATCAGCGTACCTTCGGTGACAGAAACCATTGAAATACCCTCTCTGCAGCTATTGCTGTCTGATCACTTTTCAACGTTCGAAAAGAAAGAAATCCTAAAACGACTGGAAGACGAACAAAACGAGGATGGTGGTTGGGGATGGCGGCGTGACGCTGCTAGCGATGCGTTGGGAACGGGGCTGGTTCTTTACGCGTTGTCAGCCAAAGATCCAGGGAATTCAATGACAAAACGGGCGGGGGAATTTTTAATTTCAACACAAGAGGAAAGTGGGCGATGGCCCGTCCCGGGTACAAAACGAACAGCAAAGGGGAAAGTCACCAACACGGCGTCGGATTGGGGATCAGCATGGGGTTTAATTGGCCTGCTCTCTTGGACCGGCTATCCGGGCTGATCCTGTTTCCTGTACCTGACTCTTGTGTCTGTTTCCGGTGTCTGTCTCCCATTTTGACTCCTGTGTCTGACTCCTGTTTGTGACGGACTTTGGACGTGTGTTGCGATCATCAGCCGTTCACTGTTTGATTGCTTTTTCTTGCAAGGCTGTTGTCGAGCCTGCGGAACGCATGCAGCGAGTTACCAAGATGTTTTCATTGAACCGAGTTTGCCTTCGGGCCAAGGCAGTCGCAATGATCGATTCTGGTCACCGCTGACGTCTTCCGTTGAGCGGCAATAAAAGCCGTGATGGCGGTGGAGGGTTGGAAATCCAATGGGCGTCGCGTCGGGGACGCAGTGGAATAGAAAGGTTCTTGATCGTCTGATTCTGCATTGCTGGGCGAGTGAGTTGACGCTTGGGCTAATGGGGCGGCGGCACCGTGCTTGAAGGCCAACAATCGCCTCCGGCGTGAATCTCGACCTGTTCTGAAAATGTTCACCAATCGGTAACATCCCACACGGTCAACAAGCATTTCGAACCAAATCCAAAGTGGGTCTAGCCAATTTGGGGTCGATCGCGTAGACTTTTTCAGGTCGAGACTGCTCAGGGTGACTCGGCATGATTCCAAGCGAAAACAAGACATCCCCGAGAGATGTCGCCGGATTAAGCGTACTCGCTTCAAGATTCTGATGAATCAGCGGTCCGCTCGTTAACTCCTGAGAGGCGATCTTGCCTTTGCCGCTGCTACATGACGGTCTCGTTGGCCGCTTTTTGATGCCGCATGAATGACGCCGTTACGACGCCGTTACCCGATGAATTCTGCGGTTTCTTGTTTGGTCCAGGGTTCTTTTGCAACGTTTATCGCAATCCCGCGAACCCGGTCGCACCTGCCACGAAATACCCTTCAGAACGATGGGTTGTGAATGAGTGCGACCGAAATTTGACCACTGCCAGCTCTACTGACCGTCCGAAGAGATCATCTTCACGGACGCATTGGGAAAAGCGGCGATCGAACCATCGAGACTACCTTGGAATCATTTGAAGAAATTGAGCTAATTCCGGCACTGCAACGAGCATTGGCGGCGGCGAATTATGAGCGTCCGACCGAAATTCAGGCAAAGTCCATTCCCCACGCTTTGGCCGGACGCGACGTTCTTGGTTGTGCTCAAACGGGCACTGGAAAGACAGCGGCATTTGTCCTTCCGATCCTCAATCAACTCGGACAGTCCAAACGACGAGCGGCTCCCGGGCGCCCGCTCGCTCTGATTTTGTCACCGACAAGAGAGCTGGCTGTCCAGATCGGCGAAAACATTTCGACCTACGGACGTTATCTGAAAATCCGCGCGACGTTGGTTTACGGCGGAGTGAGCCAAGTCCAACAGGTGAGAAACCTTCGTCGTGGCACGCGGGTCTTGGTTGCAACACCGGGTCGATTGTTGGACCTGATGGAGCAAGGTCACATCAAGCTGGATCAATTGGAACATTTTGTTCTGGATGAAGCGGACCGCATGTTGGACATGGGGTTCCTTCCCGACCTGAAAAAGATCATCGCTGACCTTCCGATCCAACGGCAATCTTTATTTTTCTCAGCAACGATCGAGCCGAATATTTCTGATTTGGCGACCGGTTTGCTTCAAGATCCTGTCGCCGTGAATGTGACGCCCAAGAAACGATCGTTGGACAACATCGATCAAGAACTTCGGCTAGTGAAAACGTCAGAGAAAATTTCACAGCTCATCAAGCTTCTGTCTTCCGACTCAGTTACGCGCGCCATCGTTTTCATGCGTACCAAACGCTCGTGCAGTAAGGTTGAGAAAAAGTTGTGCGACATGGGCCTTAATGCGGGCTCGATTCACGGAGATAAATCTCAGAATGCCCGTCAAAGGACGCTAACTGCATTTCGCCGAGGCAAAGTGAATGTCTTGGTAGCGACGGATGTCGCTGCTCGCGGAATTGATGTTGATGACGTGTCTCATGTGATCAATTTTGACATGCCGATGGATGCAGAGACCTACGTCCACCGAATTGGTCGAACAGGGCGAGCGGGGGCCAGAGGCGTTGCGGTGACGTTTTACACCGATGGTCAAAGGCGAGATGTCTCTGATATCGAGCGATACTTGGGTAACGGTAAAGATCGTCCGGCGTCCAGAGATGGTCGTTCAGGCAAGGAGCGAGGTGGTTCAAAAGGGCCCCGCGGTCGATCGCAAAGCCGTCGTGGAAAATCACAAGGCTCACGAGGACGGTTCCAGGATTCAAGAGGACGTTCGCAGGGTTCCCGATCCCGGTCTCAGGATTCACGGTCTCAGGATTCTGGATCTCGGTCTAAGGATTCTCGGTCTCAGGATTCACGACCAACGGCATCAGATTCCCGACATGAGTCTCAGCATTCAGGATCGCGAAACGGGGAATCGAAAGAAATTTCGCATGATTCGAGGAAAAAGCGGAAGGATCGTGGGACCAAAAAACCCGGTAGGCCCGGCCGTCGTGAACGACTTGCTGGCAAGATAGGGAAACAGGGTGGTTCGGGCGATTCACGTCCGGCCCGAGTAAAAAATAATTTTGAGTCGAAGGATTCAGGTGATTCAGACAAGCGCCGGGACAAACCGGCGCCAGCAGGGCGTGGAGCCGACAAACTGACCACGGCCGGTGGCGAGAGTTCGAACGTCGGCAAAGAATCGGCGAGGAAGAAGGCACCTGGCAAGAAGAAAGACCCAAAACTCAAAGGTAAGGGCAAGCGAGGGAAAGCCAAGCCTTCCTACAGTTTCAGCGAAGAATTCCAAAAACAACAGAAAAAGAAGCGTCCTAAGCGACGAAAAGGTGAATCAGCTCCTCGGAAACCGTCGAACTGACTTCCCTAATCGGTCCATCCACCCATCTATCGAATACCTCTATCAAGCGGTTCGATAAATGATCACAGAACACTACTTGAAAAACCAAAGGATACTGGAGAGATTGTTAAGGTCACGATGATTCGTGATCACCATTGGCTAGAAGAATTTGTCGACTGGCATCAATGGTAAACCCGTTGCCGAAACGCTATATTCTGCGTCGGTGACAAACAGAGCGCACCAAAGTTACTTGCGGAATCCACTGGCCAAGCGTTTTGTCCCGGGAGGAAGCGAAACAGCCCACCAATGGAGCAATTTAATGGAAGGCACAATCAAGCGACTTACTGACAAGGGTTTTGGCTTCATCAGCGATGGAAGCGATAAAGACCTCTTTTTTCACAGCTCAGCCATGCAAGGCGGACGTTTTGATGATCTACGAGAGGGTCAACGCGTTGAGTTCACTGTAGGCCAAGGTCCTAAGGGACCACGTGCTGAAAACGTGAACGTCATCGAAGACTGATTTGCATGTTGAGAGGTGCCGACTGGTTCGGTTCTCTCTACAGATGTGTGATTTGAGTTCTAGTAACCCAAGGCAGGTGGTTCGAGAAAGTTTTGATTGAGCGGCATCCGCAAATTCAAATCGATCTGAAACTCCTGAGATACCACCTCTGATTGAGGTGGTAAGCACAGAGACTGCTAACAGCATTACCAAATTGACAGCCTGCGCTTCCGAATCGAGGATCGCAGGTTTTTTTTTGTTTTGTCGTAACAGTACGGTTTGATCGTCACCGCCCAAACGCATCACTGATCCTGCAGAGAATCAGTGAGAACCCTGTCAGAGCTGCGACGGTGAAAAGATCGGAAAGACAAAGGATCGTCAAGGCATTGATCTTGCTCGCTGAGTGACATGATAAACTACTATCCGGTGCGGCAGGATTATTGACGTAGTCTCCGCAGCGTTCACGACACAGTACCGCTAACGCAACAGCATGTTCACCATGAGTCGACAGATTATTTGCTTTCTCGGCACCCTTTTGTTCTTCGTAATTCAACTTACCGCTGCGGAGAACACCAAGCCAAATATCATTTACCTGCTGCTTGATGACGCAGGATACGGCGATCTATCGTGTTACGGACAGTCAAAGTTTGAAACACCCAACATTGATCGGGTTGCTTCTGAGGGCATGCGGTTCACTCAGCATTATGCTGGCTCGACCGTCTGTGCACCGACCAGATGTTGCCTGATGACCGGAATGCACACCGGGCATGCATTCGTGCGAGGTAACCGCGAGGTAAAGCCCGAGGGCCAGGCACCGATGCCCGCAGATATCGTGACCTTACCTCGACTGCTTAAGGTGGCTGGGTACAAGACCGGTGCTTTCGGAAAGTGGGGCCTTGGTGCTCCCGGTTCGACCAGTGATCCCGCGGATCATTTCGATACGTTCTATGGTTACAACTGCCAGCGAGAGGCTCATTCGTACTATCCAAAGCACCTGTGGCATAATCGTGAGAAAATAGGCTTGGACGGTCAAACGCACACTGCAGACATGATCATGGCAGAAGCGTTGTCATTCATACGCAAAAGCAAGCAGAAGCCTTTCTTTCTGTTCCTTCCAGTAACAATTCCCCACGCGGCGATGCACGCCACGTCCGAATACCGGCAGCCATTTGAGGAGAAGTTTCCTCAGTTTGCGGAGAAAGTGGGCCGTTACGCGAATACCGAAACTAAAAATCCGATTGCTGCTTTTGCCGGTATGATGACTCAGGTTGATGCTCATGTTGGTCAGATGATGAACCTGTTGAAGGAGCTGAAATTAGATAAAAACACGGTCGTGATGATCAGCAGTGACAATGGTCCCCACCGTGAAGGCGGTCATGATCCGATTTTTTTCGACAGCAATGGGCCGCTCAAGGGGCACAAGCGTGATCTCTACGAGGGCGGTATTCGTGCTCCATTGATTGCTCGTTGGCCTGGTAAAATACAAGCTGGTTCAACCAGCGAGCTGATCTCGGCGCATTGGGATATCCTGCCCACTTTCTGCGAGATTGCAGAAGTGAGTTCGGTTCCTTCGGTTGATGGTATCTCGATGCTGCCGGAACTTTTGGGCGACCATGGGAACCAGAAGCAGCACGACTACCTTTATTGGGAGTTTTATGAGCAGGGCGGGAAGCGGGCTGCAAGATTTAATCAATGGAAAGCGGTTCAGCGCAATCTCAATAAGGAAAAAAATCCACCCATTGAAATCTATAATCTTGCAGATGACGTTGGCGAGGAGAAGGATGTTGCGAGGCAGCATCCAGACCAAGTTGAACAGGCTTTACGCATCTTTGATGATGCCTACACACCCAGCCAGTTCTGGGCATTTGGCAAGCGTTGAGGTGGTTGGCCGCTTTTGTGGAAGCAGTCATCAGGAACACAAATTCGGGTGATTGGTCCACACCTGTTCGGAAAGCATTGATGCGCTAAATCTCTGCGAGGCTCGCTGCGGTTGGAATGCTTTGTCGACGCTTAGGGCTGCATTATCATGGATCGCCAAATTGAGCTGCCAAATTGAGCTGCCGGCTGAATGTCATGTTTTGTGGGGGGGCTGTTACACGGCGAGGACCTGTGACAGTGTCAGAGAAAAACCATCAGAATCGTTTGCTTTTTGCTCCACCTTGATAGGGCGCTACAGTGGTTAGCACAGAAGACACTCAAGGGTTTAACAATGAAAAGACGCATGCTTCCGCTTACCATTTTGGCCTTTCTTCTCGTGACGCTGGCGTTGGGCTG
>CALJHC010000031.1 GCA_938075415.1 uncultured Rubripirellula sp.
TGTCAGTTGCCCCTTCTTTGCCGGTAGCTCGTTTCCTACTTCCAGCTCGTTGCGTATCTCATGCCAGCGAGCAAGTGCGGCATTTGGGTCAGCCCACGGTCCGCAGTTGTATTGCTTGCCGCGAAACTTCTTGCACCAGTACCCGCGAGAGTGTGCAAAGAGTGGATAACCCTCATAGGGTTTGGCAGGTTTTTGAGTAGACTTTGTAGCAGTCACGTTTCGATCCTTACTATCGAGATGTGGTTAGCCCCGTGCGGTCATTGGCGTGACTTCGCGGGGTGTTTTTTTGACTGCTCCTAATATAGCGTGTTTTGCCTTGCGGGTGTGCCGGCGGGTGTGCCCACGAAAAAGGGGTTTCCAGCGTGATGGCCGGAAACCCCTGTTTTTACAGTGCGGATGAGAGGACTTGAACCTCCACGCCCTTGCGGGCACTAGAACCTGAATCTAGCGCGTCTGCCAATTCCGCCACATCCGCATGAGTGAATTAACAATTTCATTATCGACCTAATCGGCTACTTGTGAAGTAGGCTGCACAGAAAAGTTGGTGTTGCTGACGACCAACTGACGACCATTTGGATGAAATCCCACTTCAACCGGCATTATCCACGAACTCACCACGACAATCAGGACACAGGTAAACTTCCCGCTCTTGGTCATACAGCAGGGCAGATTCACAATTAGGACATTCAACGTCAGTCTGAACGCAGAACGCTTCCGCAATTAATTCGTATGCCACGTAATCTTCGATGAAGTCGTCCATTAACCAGGCTTTCAGGACAAGAGAGCGATTTTTGTTATCGCCAGCGAACTCGCCGTCTACCCACACATCCTTGAAGAACTGACTTGCAGAACGGCAGTTGATCTCGCACCTGCTCGCCAAATGTTGCTTGAGGTAACCGGAGGGGTAAGTTATGAGAATCCAAAGCCAAGGCCCTTCATTGACTGGTTGAAATCATCAAGCAGTAAGGCTTCTGATTATGTGTGACGCACTTGTCTACGATGATCTAAAACACCTTCCCACTTCATCGCGGTATTCAACTAATTTCGATAAAACCTTTTGGTGTCTTGATTGAAGTCAAACCAGATAGTCATCGGCATTTGCCGCTAATTTAAAAGAGAGTTCACGCCAAGCCGAAGCAAAATCTTCTGGCTGCGTGCAAACGCGTTTTCCGTTATTCCACTGCCTGAGAGTCTGCCGCCGATATTGAATGCCTAGTTCTTCGAAGATCCTTACCTCGTAGGCCCGAATCCAATCAATGAGGTCCAGCGTCAATGAGACGCAGACATTCCGCTGGGATGGTTCAGGTGGATTTAGCTCTGGAAGATCTTCGTCTGACCATGGAGGCTGATGGAGCCTCCCAAGGGGTAGGAACAAAGGCTTGAATTCGAAACGTGGTAGAAAGATGCCTCCATGCGACGGGAATCCATAGAAGATTCCAAATCCTCGAAGAATGATACACCGCTGATCTGATAATTTGAGCGTGTAGAGACTCGAGCATTCTTTTCGCCACCCAGGTGGCTGTTGTTTCTTGAAGCCAATTTCCAGGAGCCAATTCCCCTCTGGACGCAGGATGTCCCTTCCCCAGCACCAGATCTGTTGGCTAAGTAAGTTCACCGCATCGTCAACGGGTTTCTTCGCAATGGACTCCTCCCTTGCCCCATCGCCCGGAAAGTCACTGATCACGTCGAATAAAGCAGACACGCTAATGGGTCTCCGACAAAAAAAGTGCGGCCAGATTTGCAATCAGCCATGCCGAGGCTGCGAGCAACTGCAACCAATCCCCGAGGGAGCTAATCCCATAAACGAAGACACTCCCGATCCAGAAAAGGCTCGCCATCGTTTGCCCCAGCCAATCGATCCGAAGAGCTTTCCCGAGGAAGTCTCTGTTCACACCGGTTTTTGCGACAGTTCGCACCTCATACCGTTCTAACACGAGGCACACTCCTCTCCACAGCAAGAAAGGTCATCCAGGTACATGCCCCACTTTCTGTAGATTTCGAGCTCGTCAGCGGGTAGTCCAAGCAAGGTTGCTATTGCCTTAGCGACCACAGCAAAACGCTGTCTGTATTTGTAAATGAAACAGAAAACATGGTTATCATGCCTGACGGCGGGACCGCAGAGAAACAAACCGGGAGTGATGGTGGACTCATCATTTTCAGAAAGGGCAGGAAATCCATCGTGCCTTGATTCGAATAGGTTGGCGACCAGTTTTTGACTTCCTTCAAATCCACCAGCTAAGAAAGGTTGATGTTTCGAAAAGAAAATTCGGTTGTCGTCAGTAAAAACTTCAAAACCACTTCCTGCTTTCGTCACTGAAGTGATGGTTGTGTCGGGGTAAAGCTCAACTTGCTCTCGGAACCAATCCTCGCGCATGCGTTCCAACGAATACATCGAAAGGGCAATGCTGGGATCAGAACTCTCGTCTTTCCACGGACAGCCCCTGTCAAAAACTTTCACTCGCTTGTCATAGAAAGCGAGGTGATACGCTGCGTCGATTCCGCTTTCGTAACCACCAATAACGATGAAGTTATCTCCCCCCACTTCCTCGTAACTACCAACTGCTGAGGTGTGCAGGCACAACTCGCTTCCCTTGAATCCGCTGGTTCGTGGAAATTGAAACTCACCTGCTGCCCAGATCACATGCTTTGCGCGCAGTGTTTCGTCTTGGGTGTCTACCTTAAAGTCCTCACCGATCCTCGTTACCCGAAGGACATTCGTTTGCTCTCGAATCGGCAGTTCAAAAAAATCAGCGACCCCGATCAAATGCGAGGCGAATTCTTTGCCGGTGGGATGTTCGACCTCCAAGCTGAACGCTGGAGAAACTCCCACGGCAATTGAATTCAAATCAAGCATGCCAATTGAATTGGTGGGGAATGATGGTGTGATAAAACGGGTTTCTGCAGGCCAATTGGCAAAAGAGGCACCGACAATGTGTCGTTCCAAAACGAGAAAGTTTTCGATCCCTGCATGCTTGAGCGCGACAGCGACTCCTATGCCCGCCGCGCCGGCGCCGATAACAATGACGTCGTAGGTTTCAGAATTACTGCCTTGGATCATCCAAGCACCTCCGCAGAATCCTGCTCGTCAACTTCCAGCTCAATTGGGGGTAGAGGATCATCGAAATCTACCCATTGCGAAGATCCAAGTGCGCACTCGGAATCCGCCAAGAGGCAGTGATCGAGAATCTTCACGATGCGTTGTTGGTCGATGCCTTGGCCGATGAAAACAATCTCTTGCCGTCGGTCTCCGTGATCACCAGAAATTTTTGATTGAATCTCCTGCCTTGCTTGATCGTCTTCAGGCCATTCATCATCCGGTGCGGCAGCCCACCAGTAACCTGCTGGATGCATGCGTATGGAACAACCAGCCTGCGACCAGTCGTATGCCCAATCATTTCGCGACGCAAACCAGAGCAGTCCCTTGCTTCGCAGCACACCCGACAGCAAGCCATTATCCATGTCCTGATCCAGCATTTCAGCGAAACGCTTGGCATGAAATGGTCTTGATCGACGGTAAACAAAATTGGAAATGCCATATTCTTCCGTTTCTGTTTCCTCTTCTCCTCTTGGCACAGTTAGCCACTGAGGCATCGACTCCGCTTCCGATATCTGAAATCGGCCCGTACCCAAAATATCCGTAAGTTCAACGCGACTCTCGGTGCAAGCAAGTATCTTTGCGTTTGAGTTAAGCCGACGGATAATCTGTTCCAGTCGCTCCAGTTCGAATGGGCTAACGAGATCAGTCTTGTTGATAATGATGACATTGGCAAATTCAACCTGATCAACCAAAAGGTCAACGATGTTTCGATCATCTTCTTCGCCAATCCCAATTCGTCGGTCCCTTAAATCGTCCCATGAACCAAAGTCTTTCATGAAGTTGCCTGCATCAACAACAGTCACCATCGTATCGAGGTCAGCAAGATCAGAGAGACTGTAGCCCTCTTCATCTTCAAAAGTAAAGGTTTCAGCCACCGGCATTGGCTCGCTGATTCCTGTGGATTCAATCAGCAAGTAATCGAACCTACCCGCATTGGCCAGACGGGACACTTCGACAAGCAGATCTTCCCTCAGCGTGCAGCAGATACAACCGTTGGTCATTTCCACTAACTGCTCTTCCGTGCGAGACAGATTTGCATCTCCTCCCCTGATTAACGCTGCGTCGATATTCACCTCGCTCATGTCATTCACAATCACCGCAACGCGAAGGCCGTCGCGGTTTTCCAGTATGTGATTGAGCAGCGTTGTTTTTCCTGCACCCAAAAAACCGCTCAATACAGTGACTGGCAGTCGAGGGTGTTCATCGGTCTGGGTGTCATTGAAATCATTCATTGGTGTCACCGGGCAGAATGAGTGTGTTGTTGGATAGAAGCGGAAGGTGGAAGCCCCCTGATGACCCTTTGTTGGCCTGATTCTGTGCTCAGCAGGTCTCTATTGCAAATCTAGTGCAGATGCACAACGATTGCAAGAGTGGGGCTGATGACCAAGCCCGACTGAAGAAGATCGAAGCGGTGTTGGATTGCGATTGCTGATAAATCTCCGAGTCAAGTAAAACTACTTTTTGTAGGTAATTGTTGTGGCATGGTGAACGATTTTCATTCAACCCGCTGCGACTGAAGCCGATTTCGCTTACCATCTCCAGTGTTCGATACCCCTTCATTTGGAAACCTATGAAACAAACAGAGAACGCTGAAGGTTGGGCAAAAGAGATGATCCGCTCGGCAGGTTTGAGAGTAACCCCTGCGCGAGTTGCGACGCTTGACATCCTCCTCAAGTCGGACTCACCCCTCACACACGGAGAGGTCTTCCTCGCACTTCGTGAGATGAATTTTGACAAGGCAACCGTTTTTCGTAATCTGAATGACCTCGTCACGGCTAGCGTTCTTCGGCGATCAGAACTCGGCGATCATGTATGGAGATTCGAGGTCATCCATGACTCAGAACGCGAGCATAGCACTCACCCACATTTTGTCTGTGTCGATTGCGGATCGGTTTCTTGCATGGAGAAGGTTGAATTGACCAAAAAGAGTCAATCTCTCAGTCTTAACTTTGGGCATATCACTGAAATCCTTCTGCGTGGACACTGCAAAAACTGCACCTAGCTTCGAGCGATTTGAGTTTCGAGCGTTTTGAGTTTCGAGCGCTTTGAGTTTCCAAGCGTTGGGTGTGATTGCGATGCACTCATTCATTGTTGAGAAAGATGAAGAGACAAGGGGTGAAAACTGTCGTTTCTGGACATTTGGGTCTTCACAGGAATCCTCTGCGAGGTATCTCAATATCCTGAACGAGTCGCTTTGGGTAAGCTCGCATCCGGAAACCAGCGAGTTGTCTTGATCTCTGCCGGCAGTTTCCCGTGATGCGTTGTCGACGCTGTGTCCCCACCTTCCGAAATAACCTCGCTGGTTATCTCAACAAAGTCCCGACGACAGTCAGCACAGAGATCAAGTTCGCTCGGACGATCAGACAAAGGAGTAATTTACAACGAGTACAAGCAGCATGCCTCTGTTCGCAAAACGATTCCCCAAACAATTCAGATGCCATGCAGTCTCCAACATCGTCGCCCACCACTTCAAGCGTTATTGAGTCCAGTGATTTCAGTGAGCTTGCTCCTCACCCAATTGAAGGCACGTCAGCTAAGGCTACATGATGTTGACCTCTTTTCGGGAACCAGCATGCATCCGTTGGTAAGCCACCATCGGATGTGTTGGATCAACCGTTGATCAGTGTGGCAGGACGAAGGTAGCCGGCAGGCTGAAAAAAATTCTGCCCATCGTTTTTCGGTTCCATCTGTTTTACTGTACCGGATGACGAGAGGATCTCCAGCACACTCAAGAACGCTGCGAGGCCTGAATACATCACGCGCACCGCATGACGGCCAAATATTTGAACCAAAGCATTGAACTTCAATTCGCCCTGATGGGTCGACTGAAACATGAAATCATAATTCATGTACATAGAAAAGATGACACCACCACCAAAAATTGCGAGTGCCAAACCAAGCGATGCATGCAGGAGTCATTCGTAATTCTCAATCGCATAGTGAGCATTGTGGTTGAAATTAGAACAGGCATGAAGAAATGCGAAAACATCCGATCCGTTCCATTCGGGTTTTCTCGAGATTGAGTGTCACGCCTTGATGGCTGAGCATCCAGATACAGTCAGCCGGGTTACCGTGATCATCCGCACCCTGCGTGCCAAGCGTCTGCCGGCGAAGTCGATCTGCGATTTCCGCAAGAGCCAAGTGATTCATGGTTCCAGCCTCGTCTGACCTGATTGCGGCGAAGAGACCGCGCAAACTGCCCACCTGTTTCCACAAAGAAGCCCCGCAATGAAGATATAACCGGTCGAGAAGAGCCTGCTAGAACAGCTCGGTACCAACGCAACCCTCCATCAAGCCACCCATGGGGTCGTCTTTTGAATTGCCGATCTTAGAGCCTGCATGACCGGCTCAGCGACTTCCCTATCAAGCAGAAATTCGACATCGCCAGTTTTCATCTCGATAAGAAGAATGCGGCTCGGCCGATGATCTCGCGAACCACGATCAAACCCTCCGAATCCCTCACGTCTTGGTGAAACGTAATGGTGTTGCTGCCTTGGATCATGGCATCACCCTCGAAAATTCTCTCCATCCTGTCAATTTTTCAGCGATCACAGAACGCCAACCGCAATTGTTGATTGTTGACTCGAAAGAATTCAGGGTTTACCAACCCAAGGCTAGGCCAACCAACATGATGATGCTGACAGTCAACCCGATTGCCAAACCAATTTTGGAAATAACAATAGCCCAATCATCCGCACTGCGATTCACCAGCACTCCGATAAGGTTAAGCGAGAAACCCAAAAAAGGGATCCAGCAAAGCAACAGGCCGAATAGGGACACGACCCTGCCAACGAGACTCGACGTGGCTTTGCATCGACCGGCGGGCTGGTCGATCTGCTCTTCCGTCGTCAAACGCGGGGATAACGGATCCAGAAACATCACCAGGACACCCGCGAAACCACCGATCAGAGCTCCGCCCGCCACCGTTACCCACACAGGCAACGCTCCGGGAACAAACGGATTTTGCACGCCACAGTAAGCCCCAACGCTCAAGCCGATTAACGGGCCCGACCAACGTGAAAACCGCTGATTTTTCAAACTCTTCAGCAACATCCATTCCCCAGCCCAAAACTTCTGTCAAGGAACTTATCACGGCAAGCTAGACAGAGTGTAACCTGTTTTCAATGAAACCTATCACTCAGCCCAATCTGCCGACCGTTTTGATGAAGCCACCAACAACACCCGTGTGAATGCAAAAATCACCTTCGGCATCATCGCCATTGTGGACAATTACATCCAAAATCAATCAACTCATCTGTCTTGAGACGGCGATTCTTCGAATCCATCAAATGGCACCTCATCCAGTGAACCAAACATTGATCATACCCCAGCTAAACTCAGGTTCTTGATATGAGTAACCCACTACACAAAATGGTTCCAGCTCGATGTTATCATTGGGGAACGATCAAGGTCGTTTGTCATCTCGTTGATTGTCCCAGCCAACCACCGAAATCACATCTGATTGCCACGGTATACGAAGTACCAACTCACTGAATCCCAAGACGACTTGACCCATCGAACCTCCTGAACTGGTTCTCAACCATGCACGTTCACTGCCTAGGCTCTGCAGGCTATCATCCAAACGAGTCGCGTCACACCTCATGCTACTTCCTTCCTGAATCAGGAATTGCTCTTGATGCTGGAACCGGGTTCTTTCGGCTCTTGGACCTGATTGAGCAAGAGACGCTTGATATCATGATAAGTCACGCTCACCTCGATCACGTTCTGGGGCTGACCTACCTGCTCGATCCAGCCTTTCAGAAACAGCTGCGTAAAATTCGTATTTGGGGAGAGTCTGCAAAACTAGCTGCTATCAGAGAAAATCTTTTTCATCCGATGCTGTTCCCAGCCAACCTCGATGCCGAGTGGAATGAGATTGATGCTAAAGATAATTTCAAAATTGGAGCCGCTTCAGTTTCCTGGCGCAGTCAAGTCCACCCCGGAGGTTCGGTTGCCTATCGACTCGACTGGGAAAACAACAAGCGACTGATCTATGCGACTGACACAATCGGTGACACGAGCGTTGAACACGCGATGTGGAGCAAGAACGCTGACCTGCTGATCCACGAATGCTACTTCGAGGACACAGACATGGCTTGGGCAGAAAAGACGGGGCACAGTTGGACAAGCCGGGTGGCGGAGGTGGCTGCGGCGGCAGAGCCAAAAAAAATCCTACTCACCCACGTCAACCCATCAGCTTCCGGCGAAAACCCTGTCGACATCTCCCCGATCGTTGAAAGACTTGATTCGGAAGTGATCATCGCAAAAGATCATCTCACGCTCGAATTCTGAAAAGCTTTCGACAAGCGTGGTGCCGTCTCTACCGCTCAATCCGGATTGTTTCTAGAAAACCGCAATGAAAAACCGCAATGAAAAAAGGCAATGACGAGTCAGTCACAGGGTTGCTTGAGCAAAGATTCCTGCAACCCGAATCACTCTATCTGGTGGCTTACGGTGATAATCAATCTGGTGTATCCAGATAGGGATCCTGCCCGATTTCTCGCTGCATTTTCTTGCGCTCTTTTTCCATGTGTAACAAAATCATTCGGTCCCGAAAGTGCTTCCGCTCCACCTTTCGTTGAGCTTTTTGAAATCTCTTTGCGTATCGATTCAGCTCACCCGAACTGGACTCACCGATTGACTTGAGACTGTCAGCTTTCTTAGGGCCAAAGCCACCCTTTAAAATGTCATCATCAAGAGAAAGGTACTGTCGGTAAGAGCCTCGATCCCCCTGACGACCGCACCGGCCAATCAACTGCCGGTCAATTCGAGCCGCGTCGTGCAGTTCGGTGCAAATCACATGCATCCCCCCCCTGCCCTCAACACCAGTCACCAATTTGATATCGGTGCCTCGGCCAGCCATATTCGTGGCAACCGTCACTCGACACGCATCTCCGGCATCGGACACAATTTCTGCCTCCTGAGCCGCATTGTTCGCGTTCAAGACCTGATGTTCGATCCCCACATCTGTCAGCATTTTGGAAAGCTGCTCACTCTTGTCAATCGAACGTGTTCCGATGAGAACGGGACGATTTCCCTCCACCACTGACTTCACTTCCTGAACGATCGCTGCGAATTTCTGTTCCATCGTTCCAAAAACACGATCAGTCAGACGAAGACGTTGCGGGGGACGATTGGTGGGAACACGGATAACGGGTGTACGGTAAATGCGACGCAGTTCGCTAGCGCTGGTCGCCGCAGTACCCGTCATCCCAGCAAGATTTGGATACCTCAAAAAGAGGTCCTGCACGGTGATTCTGGCCGCTTGTCCCGTCGGAACACTGATCTCCAATTCCTCTTTGGCCTCAATGGCTTGGTGGATTCCATCACGCCATTTTCGCCCCTCAGCCAAACGGCCTGTGAACTCGTCAACAATCACAATTTCGTCAATACCCTTGTCACCCGGACGAACCACATATTGGCGGTCAAGCAAGAACTCTTGATGCACTTTGATGGCCCGCTCGGTGTATTCATACAAATCAACCAAACCCATCATTCGCACCAGGTCACTCTTGTTAAGTGATCGCACTTTTTGTCGCCCTCGCCCGGTCAGCTCATATTGTTTGGTATCAGGATCAATCTCGAAATGTTCGTCTTGCTCGTATTCGCTTGCAGTCTCCGCAGCCCATCGATAAGTCGAAACAATTTGATCCCTTACAGTGTCTTCGATGCTGCCGATAATCAGAGGCGTCCTCGCTTCATCGATCAGAATACTGTCAGCCTCATCAACCAAGCAGAAATGCATGCCTCGCATGACCACTTCATCACCACTATCTGAAAATCCCACCCCGCCATCACCAAGCATCTCCGTCTCCACGCGATTCTGAGCCCGAAGCAACAAACGGTCACGCAGAAAATCAAATCCAAATTCCTTTGCGGTTCCGTAGGTGATCGCCGCAGAGTACGACTTCCTTCTCGATGCTTGATCATCTGGCGTCTGGATAATCCCCACTGAAACACCCAGCATCTCATACAGTGGTTGCATCCATTCGGCATCACGCTTGGCGAGATAATCATTGACCGTGGCAAGGTGCGCCCCCTTGCCAAGCAGCGAATACAGATACAGCGGCAAAGTGGCTGTGAGGGTTTTTCCCTCGCCGGTCTGCATCTCGGCAATACAACCTTCAAACAGGGAAATCCCCCCCACCATTTGAACATCGTAATGCCGCATTCCCAAAGATCGACGGCCTGATTCACGAACCAGTGCGTAAGCCTCAGGCAACAGGATTGCTAATTTTTCGCCAGCCATCGCTCGGTATCGCAGCGCCAGTGACCGCTTCCGCAAAGCTGCGTCGTCCTCAGCCAGTAAGGTCGACTCCAACTCATTGATCAGAACAAGCTGTCGTCGCCAACGCATCATTTTGGCCCTAAATCCGCGGGCAGCCATCAAACTTAGAGCGCGATTGGCACTTGGCCGTACTCCAATTGACAACGCAGACTCCTCCCCACCGGAATTCGCCGCTTCGGAATTCGCCAGCTCGGAATTCGCCGCTTCGGACTCCTTGGCAGGAATTGGATCGGGAATCGTCAACGCCGAGTCAGCCCGCGTCTGGGGCCTTGGCGGGCGTTTTGATTCTGCGTCTTTCTCTTCCGAGGACATTTCTTATCTTCTTCTGGAATTCATCTTTCAGCAAAACAACGATTTCACGCTCTTGACATGCAGAGCTTCCTGTAAGTACTGCCTATTGAAACGATTATGTAAGTCGGAATGGCTAAGAATAACAAGATAGGAGGTTTGGGTTGATAATTCAGCTGATAATGTCAGTTCTGTTTCCCGGGATCAATTCAGCCGATTCACTACAAAAGCAATTCAGCGATCCCGGACTGTATGAGACATTCCATGAAAACAAACGTTAAACGCCTGGCTCTGACCGCAATGCTGCTCACCGGAGCAAGCATCGCGAGTGCCGAGCAAAACAGTCAGTCGGTTGGCGACTTTCCAGGCTACGGCGAAACCGCTTACTTTCACGAAGATGCGACCTATGCCGAGGGTGCTGAGCTTACCGCGACCGATTTCGTCGGTGACAACCATGTCGGCGACAGCCACGTGGGGGATCTTCCACTGGAACCGGCGCTCGCGGGCGAATATCAGGCCGCTTCACACGTCTTACCAGAGCCGATCGGTGACGGACTCAAGACGTTAGCACAGCCTTTTGATGGCCAGTTACCACAGGCACTCACCTCACTGCGACCACTCTCCGGTGACCGTGCGAAAACAAGTTGCGAAACTTTGAGCGATTCGGACTGCGATGGTAACGGCCTACCAACCAATCTGATGTCGCGACTGATCGGGAGATTGGAAGGTTCGGACTATTGGGCGTCGAGCGAAGCCCTGCTGTGGTTCACACCCAACCGATCCATGCCGGCACTGATCACCACCTCAGATCCAGCAACGCTGCCAGTGCTTCCCGAGGGCGGACCCAACTCAGTCGAAACCGTATTCGGCGATGATATCAACGGCGAACCTTCCGGTGGCATCCGACTCGATTTTGGCAAAAAGATGACGGAAAACCTCTCCGTCGGAGGCCGCTTCTGGTGGCTTGGGAACAACGATGATTCCTACTTTGGATCCGACGACGGATCCAACATGTCGATCGGCCGTCCCTACTTCAACACTGATATCGGGGCAAACGACGCTCTGTTGGTCGCCTTTCAACCAACCGATCTCAGCGGCAACGATCCCCACTTTTCGGGCTCGGTTGCAGGTCGAAGCCAACTCAAGTTGTGGGCCGCGGAGGGATACGCCAAACTGAATCTTGCCAGCATCGATAATTGCAAAATCGATCTCATCGGTGGCTACACCCATTTCTCGATCAATGACATGCTTTCAATCGAAAGCCAGACGCTGGACGAGAACACTGCGAGGCTACGACGTTACAGCGATTACTTCGAGAACGACAACGAGTTCAATGGCGGTCAAATTGGCTTTCAATTTGCCCTGAAGCGAGGCCGTTGGTCGGCTTCCTCCTTGACCAAGATTCACCTCGGGAACATGAACCAGCGAGTGCAAATTGCTGGTTCCAGTTCGGACCAGACATTCCCTGCTCCCGCCACCAACGCCTCAAACGGAATGTTGGCGATGGGCAATCAGGGTAACTATGAACGCGACACCTTCTCGTTCGCCCCCGAAGCCAATATCAAGATTGGGTACGCCGTCAGAGACAACGTCAACTTCACCCTAGGCTACTCATTCATCTACTTCGACAACGTCTCCCTTGTTGGTGACGTGATCGACACGAGCCTTGACCCACTGTTTCTCAACACCAGCGTGAGTGGCTCAAACCCTGCGTTCAAATTCGACGACTCGAGCCTTTGGGTGCAAGGCATTGACTTTGGTCTGACCATCGAGATCTGATTAGCCAAACAAGTCATTCAATCGACGCAAGTGTGCGACGGGTCAATCCCTCGCACACTTTTTTTATTGAATCGTGATCAAATGCAATTTCCCGACCATGGCATACTCATCTTTCATCTGTTGCGTTTCATATCGCCATCATGGAATTCAATGAAGGTCTCATCAGGATGCCATCCCATTGCACGTTAGCCATTCGATACGCTGAGGTGGCATCCCGTGCGGTGTCGCCATTGTCAAAACCGGGTGCGAAAAACGCTAAGAAAGAGTCTATCATTCTCGTGTGCCATTGAATTGAGTCACCGATGACTTGATGCTGATACCAATCCATCACTGACTCAAGTGCAAATCCAGTGTGAACCATCACCAAACTGGCGAACAACAGGTCTGCAAGTGCAGTCTTCAGCAACTGCCTGAATGGTCGATCAAGCAAAACGACCTTCTCGCATGCACCCAACTGCAGTTCCACAATTCCGTGCCCAGAATGCTCAAAAGCACGCCACGCTTCTCTGGGAGGGAATAACCTTTTCTCGCGGTTAACAAAACGGAAGACTTGTAAATGATACAGCTCGATTCGACACCATCGGTGGCACTCGGACTCTGGCCCCTTGCCGGTATTACAACCGTTGGTGTCACCAATGAAGATGCCGAGGCAACGATTACCGCAGCGATCAACGCGGGAATCACCACGTTTGATACCGCATTCAGCTACGGCTACCAAGGTGAAAGCGATCGTCTCCTGGGGCGGTTTATCAAAAGCGAGCGGGACCGCTACTGCATCATCGGCAAGGTAGGGCAACGATGGACCAATGATCGTCAGCGTGTGATCGACGCTCACCCGACCACAATTACCAACGATGCGGAGACCTCACTCAAACGCATGGGGATTGAAAGCCTTGATCTGCTAATGCTGCACAGCCCGGACCCAGAGATACCCATCGAAGAAAGCGCCGCCTCCCTTTGTCGAATGGTCCAGCAAGGGCGTTGTCGATCCATTGGTGTCTGCAACGTTCAACTGGAGCAATTTCTGGCGTTTCACAAAGCCGTACGAGCAGAATCAATTCCGTGCGACGCCATTCAGGTACCTCTCAATCTGCTTCAGCAAGAATCGCTGCAAACCATCATTCCCAACTGCTACAAACTCGGGACCCACACAGATGTGTACTGGACGCTGATGAAAGGATTGCTCGCCGGCAAAATTTCGAGAGATCACGAATTTGCGCCGGGTGACTCACGGCCAAGCTACGAAATTTTCCGTGGCGAAGCTCGAGAGCGAGCACACGATGTGGTCGATGCACTTGAAACCCTTGGGCGAGAAGTGAACCGCACAACGGCACAACTGGCCGTTGGCTGGACCCTTAGCCAAAGAGGTGTGAGACACGCACTGGTGGGAGCGAGACGACCAGAACAGGTCAAAGAAATTGCCGGATCAACCCCTTTGAGCAACGAAGTACTCTTTCGGATTGACGACATCCTGCGATAAACCGCTCCCGGTATCAAATGCTTGCCAAAGGCAAACGCAACGAAGGCGTCAAGGTGAGATGAACCACTGCCTTGAAAAAAGTCTTGCCAACGTTTCGTCCAGTTGCTCGCTCGATTCCAATAAACAAGCGGTACATCAAATCCTATCAGCAACGGCACCACCCCTTGGGGCAACAGCCTTGAGATCAGTTAAAACCTTCGAATTCTGCATCTGAACTCGGTTCAACTTCCGCAGCGGCAAATTCAGCATCGCCGAAACCAGCTTGGTCACCAATTTCCACCTCAGCTTCTTCGACGATCTCTTCCCCCGTCGAATCAGAGACATCCTCAGAGAGACCTTCCATCGCTCGCAATCGCTTCCGCTTCTCCATGACAGAAGCCACGGGTACGGCCACGATGCAAACCAACAAGAATACGGCCCAAGGAATAAAATAGATCATCTGCATAAACCGAACGGCGGGATAAAAAGAGAAGTTGCTAACCAAGAAAATAATCGACGGGAGCCTGAGAAGCAATTTCGGACAGTGCCCGCCCGCACAAAACCACGGTTTTATTAGCTTTCATCGCGTCACGTCACCCAAAATAACCCACTCTCTTTCTTACACCCTCCCCATTTCCGGGCTTCCTTGCCCAGTGTCTGACTTTCATCATTGGCTGATAAAACCTCACCTCCACGCACACTCGACAAGCCAAACGCAACGCACAACGTGACTCTACCCAGACGATTCTCGAGGCAGCAACCAAGGATCAGCGAGAGACGAGGACCAAAGTACCCACTGCAAGTTTTCAAAGACGGCCATCAGGCGAATCGTCACTTGGTATTTCTACTGACGCTACCGTTAGCGTCTCATGAAACCATTTGCCGGTCCCGTCGCCAGCATCAAGCCCTGACGTAAAAACTAGCCAACAAGGAACCTCAAGTGACTTGCGCTGCCCACCCCACTGCACAGGTTGTTCAATGCAAGCTGTTCAATGCAAGCTGTTCAAATCACCATGGTTAATTCACTTTCCATCAACTTCGCCATGGTCACTTTGCAAAGCGCATTCAGGAAACAATTTGATTCAGCGGCTACCGCCGAACCGAGTTGATGTGAAACCCATGAGGCCACCTGACCACAGGCCTCACCTGACGGTTACTGCTTGGAACTCCAGTGACTGTTTAGATACACGGCAATGAACAAAAGCCCTCCCACAACATCGACTGCAATACCTGCATCAACATCGCCAATTTTCGAAAGTGGCGCTAGCAGCAAGCCGGCCGCGAGAAACAAGACACCACGCGAGATTGGACCGAGTGCATGTTTTGCATACCCAGCCAGCCCCGAGGCCAAGGCCAAGATCCCAAAAACCGCGGCAACCACCGCATGAAACACGGCAAACCAAGTCAACTCGACACCAGGCGGGGCCAACAAACAGAGCGCCGGTCGGTAAACAAACATAAAGGGCAACGTGAAACCGACAAGGGAAAAACGAAAAGCGGCCATCGACGTTTTCATAATGGGTGCCTCAGCAATCGAGGCACTCGCGTATCCCGCCAATGCAACCGGGGGAGTCACCATCGACATCATTCCGAAGTAGAAGATGAACAAATGGGCTACCAAGGGCAAAACTCCCAACTCACCCAAAAGCGACCCCATCAACGTTGCCATCAGCAGATAACAAACCACCGAAGGCACACCCATCCCCAGCACCAGCGAACAGACCATGATGCCCAGAAGTGCAAGAAACAGGTTCGTTTCCACAACGCCCTTGATGACTGAACTGAAATCACTTGCGATCCCGGTCTGCTGAACAATCCCGATGATGATGCCAACGCAGGCACTCGCGGCGACCAAGGCAATCCCGTTCTTTGCTGACTTCGTGAACGCAGTCAGCACCTGGGGCCGCCATGCTGGATTCCTCAGGCAAAACAAAAGTAAACCAAACATGCCGACGATTGCGGACTCCAATAGAGAACCAATCACAAGAATCACCGAGACGGTGTCGGTGCGCGGATCCACCCACGAACTTGCCAAGAACGGCCGCATCAAATCGGGCGAGATGGATTGTGCGTAGAGAGTAAGCTGGTGAAGAAACATGATGACAAAGAAACCCACCAGCGCCTCGCGCCGTGCCGAGGCATCAATCGCAAGCTTCTTGTTTCTCGTTGCAAACACCAGGATGACCGCCAGCGATCCCGTGACGCTTCGAAACGGAGAAAAACCGAGAACCAAAAGGCCAATCAAAACCCCCAAGGCACTGAAGAAAACCAACGCCTCAAAACCCGATAGTTTTTTCGCGGCTAACTCCTCCGCATTCAGACTCGCAGCACCCAAACGCCTTGAATACAGGAACACCAAAGCGAGGATTGAAAGGTAATACAAAATGGCGGGAATCATCGCCGCCTTCATGATCGTCAGAAAAGTGACCTGGGGCTGAACCAACTCCAGCATCATGTAAGCTCCCGCCCCCATTACCGGTGGCACCAACGCTCCACCAGAAGCCGCAGCAGCGGTGATTCCACCGGCAATGTGCTTGGGGAACTTTGCACCTCGCATCATGGGAATCGTAAACGTACCCGTGGTCACCGCGTTGGCGACCGCAGACCCGGAAAGGGACCCCATCAATCCACTGGCCATCACCGAGACCATTGCGGGACCGCCACGAATTCGACCGAAGGTCTTGGTCGCAAAATCGATGATGAATTTGGTTGCTCCGGACATCTCTAAAAAAGATCCGAACACAACGAAAAGAAAGACATACTTGAACATCACCGCCGCGGCGGGACCAAAAACACCCAAGCTTTGAAGGAACGTGGTGCTAACAATGTCTTTCATGTTTTGACCGGCATGCGGTAGCATCCAGTCGGGCAGCATCGGCAGGTCATGTTCAATACTGAAATAGCAGTAGTACGAATGAGCCATGAATGACAATGCCAACAGGGGCACAATCAGGCCAATGCTGCGTCTGGTCGATTCAAGAACCAGTAAAACGCCAATCACGCCGACCAAGTAATCAAGCTGCGTTTCACTGCCAGCTCGGTTACCAAGCGAAAATCCGTTAGACCACGTGGTCTCGAACAAAGGTTCGGTTTGCACAACCACATACAGGCAAGTCGCCGCGGACAACACGGCCAGCAAGAGATCGATTCGCTGCGAAATTGGATGTGAAGCCAATTGCTTTGAGGCCGGAAAGGTCAAATAGCAGAGAACCAGCCCAATCCCTACGAAAATCGCAAGCGCGGACTGAGGTTGCAATAGATTGTAGTTCACCTCAAAGAGGGTGAATAAACAAAGCAAAATCCCCAAGACGGTTACCGCGGATTTCTTCCCGGCTTCAACCGGCCCCACGACGGCACCACCCACCTCGTTTGTATCGTTCATATCACACTTCTGAAACCCGCAGTAATCCTACAAATACCAACCAATCAATGGCGAGCGAAAACAGTTACAACCTATGGAATGCAGATCAGCGCAGGGCATGCAAAACAACATGGCAAAATAACACCAGCCAACCAGCCAATGAGCAGGTCCTTTTGAGCAAGGCTCGACCATCACACCAATCAGCCTCGCACCGCACCAATCAGCTTCGCACCGCAATAAGCGACCGAAAATCATCACACTCGCCGTTGGCACCAGAAGGTCAGTGCAATGCATCGGCAACTTGACCATCGAGCGTCTCACGCTTCTCTAGTTATCTGAGCTTGCCGGTTCAGCAGTTACCGAGTCACTTTCCGCCGTCGCATCGTCATCGCCAGATTCACTTTCTGATTCATTTTCTGATTCACTTTCTGTGGGCTCCGACGACGGGGTTTCTTCGGCCGATGACTCAGCAGACTCAGCAGCATCGGTCACCTCTGGCCAAACACCAACCTCTTGATAAAACTGAACCGCTCCTGGGTGGTACTCGATTCCGGTGTCCCTTGCGATATTCTTGGGATTCAGTGCCTTTCCCGCTGGATGCTGTTCAGCAACCTCGGTCCGATTTTCCCAAAGCGTCTTGGTAATCTGGTAGATCAACTCGGTGTCTTGTGAGGCTGAGGTGATCAAGTGCATTGATCCAACATTTAAACCCTGAAAATCGTCTTGGAGACCTTGATAGGTTCCCGAAGGGATCGTCGCGGGGTGAAAGAATGCGTACTTCTCGACCAATCTTGCCCGCGCGTCGTCATCAAACGGCACGTACTGAACCTCAAACGTAGAGGCTGCCTGAGTGATGGACCCGGTTGGCACGGCGCCACCCAAAAAAGCAGCATCGGCTGAACCGTCAGCAAGCTGATCGACTGAACCGCTTTGCGTTGCGTTCAATGAAGTGATCTCATCCCACGCAACATTGTGCTCTTTCAGAATAGGCTCGATGAACATCTGAAATCCGGCACCGGCAGGACCGGTGATCACTCGCTTACCCTTCAAGTCAGCAACGCTCTGGATCCCCGAGTCGGCTCGGGCAACGAATAAAGCAACATTGGGTGCCAGGGTCGCGATCGCACGAACGTCATATTCCTCGGTCCAACCACCTTCGCCTCTCGCAGCAAAGTAAGAGATCGCGGCGTTGGACATTCCCAGTTCCAATTCGCCCTTCTGTAGCCGGCGAATATTTTCCTGCGACCCTTTGGTTCCCTTCGGACTCAATTTCCAATCAATCGCTGACTTGTGCTGATTCAACACATCGCAGATGGCACCACCAACCACGGGGAAAGCACCACCAACGGGCGCGGTCCCCATGCTGACAAACTGACGCTTTGCTGTTTCACCACCAACTGGGTCTCGCGAACGTGATACCAGCCAACCAGCAACGCAGCTGAAAACAAAAAGCAGGGCAAAAAACGGCCATCGTTTCATCGTTAGCTCACTCTAAAATAAATGGATTTTGGAACTCTAGGCTTCTTCGGAATCCTCGGGGACTGACCGAAATGAAACACATCCGTCAACGACACCACCGCGGAGACAACTCAAGAAGCCGCTAGCTTGCAAATAATTCGCTCATCGCATCAACACTCCAAATTGCCTCAACAACGTGCATGTGCGGAGCAATGCAATTTTGGTTTTTAAGGTGGGAACCAAAGGTCACTCTCACGCTCGCCAGACCCTCAGCAATCGCCTACGTGAAGCATTCATGGCAACGGGAATTGCTCATTGATGATCCTCGGGGCCCTCATCGTAACATCCACTCGCCTAGAGGTGTAGAAGCACTTCAGGGAAGGGGGAAAGGATAAGTGCATCGGCCTCCAGAAAACAAGCAAACACCGCCAGAACGGCAACTCCAGCAATAATACGTACTGCGTCAGCCATCGGGGGCCTAATCAGAAAGGGTGACGATTTTTCAACTAGGCCCTCCCTCTTGGAAAACGAAGCTCCAAACCAAAGATTTCAATCCCAACTCAAAATAGAACAGACGGCTGATCATCAGTGCTTCAATCAATCGACTGTGCATTGCTTCCAATCAGAACCCTCGAAATCCCTCGCTCAGAAGACCAAAACGTTCAGCGGCACATCCATCTATCAAATTTCCTCAAAACCAAAATGCTGTTCGACTGCCACTTCGAACTCTTCAACCCATAAAATCACATGACAGCATGAAGCTTGAATCATTTGAAAATGCGTTGCAGTCTGATTCGAGCATTCAAAGACACCCCAAAAAAACAACTGCTATAATTCCGTCTCGTTGCTGTGACCTTCCCACTGCCTCTACATCCCTGACTCTACGATTCGAAGCACCCTCGGGACTTCGCCTGAACCAGATCAAGCGGAGTGAAAGGGGGAAGAGATCAGCGTGTGGTGATCCGCAACGATCAAAGCCCTGAGATTGAAACGCTTAGACTTCGAAAGATTTGGGTGAGGCCCGCCGATCCCTCACCGTCTCAAAGATCGCGAATACACGAAAATTAACCGGGACCAATCAACCGGACTCAGATATCTCACCGATCGCTTTCGCCCGAACACGTCCGAGGATGGTTTTCAACGATGACAGCCTTTGATCACTACGCGGAAAACCAGCTTGCCAAAGTCGTACGAGACATCGAACCCGAGGGTGCGTACAAAACACTTGCCAAGGCACAAAGACTCGAGCGAGAAGGTCGATCCATCATCCACCTGGAAATTGGGGAACCTGATTTTCAAACACCCGCGTTAGTCAAGCAGTGTGGTATCAAAGCAATTCAGGCGGACAAAACCCGGTACACGCCATCAGCCGGCATCACTCCCTTGCGAGAATCGATTGCAAGAACCGCAAGCGAGCGACTGCATCAGAATCTCTCGGCGGAACAAGTCGTTGTTGGCCCGGGCGCAAAACCACTACTCTTCCTGCCAACACTCGCCATTGCTCAAGAAGGTGACGAGGTCATCTACCCCGACCCAGGTTTCCCAACCTACGAAGCGATGATTCGTGTTGCCGGGGCAACACCAGTGCCCATTGCCTTGGATCGGGACAACGGGTTTAACCTTCCGCTTGAAAAACTGAAGCAGTTGATCACACCCCGCACTCGAATGATCGTAATCAACTCACCCAGCAATCCGACCGGCGGCGTCCTTCCTCAAGGCCAACTTGAGGAAATCGCAAAGCTGGCGATCGAGAATGACTGCTGGGTCCTCTCCGACGAAATCTACGGCCAGATGGTTTTTGACCAGCGTCCGCATCAAAGTATCCTTTCCATTGAATCGATGAAGGAGCGAACGATTCTGGTGGACGGTTTTTCAAAATCCCATGCCATGACCGGATGGCGCCTTGGGTACGGCATCATGCCCGAGTACCTTGCCCGAAAAGTAACGCTTCTCATGGTTCATTCGATTGGATGCACCGCAGAATTCACACAACTGGCGGGCCTGTCCGCACTCGAGGCGTGTCAACAGCAAACACAAGCAATGTGTGATGCTTATCAGCAGAGAAGAGACTTGGTGGTTGCGAGAATCAATCAAATTACCGGCCTACAATGCCGGGTGCCCGAGGGAGCTTTCTATGCCTTTCCCCGTATCACACTTGAGGGCAGAACCAGTGAGCAGATTGCCGATGCCTTACTGAGTGAAATGGGAGTCGCACTGCTGCCCGGAACCGCATTCGGAAGCAACGGCGAAGGATACCTGCGTATTTGTTTCGCCAATAGCCTCTCGAATCTGAACGAAGCGATGGATCGCATGGAAACGTGGTTTCAACGCCAACCTTGCGCGGTTTGAAGAGCCGGAAACACTTCTCCTCCCCCACACTGAAAATAACCAGCCAAACGCTGAACCCGAGGCCTTGCTGAACGCCTTGCCAAACGCAACCTAAAATAAAACAACGCTCCGAAGCACCTCCATCCATCCTGGACGACTAACATCATGACCATGATGGAATCCTTGAGACTCCATCAGTTTGCACCCAACCTTGCCAACGGTCACTTCGCTATTTCGTTGAAATGCAGTAGAGGTACTCATTGCGCCGCCCGTTTTCCATCTTCGCAACTCGCAGAAAAATCTGACCGCCACAAATGGCAGGTGTCGCAAAAACGTTATCCCCAACCTGATTCTTACCAAGTTGCTCAAACCCTTCGGGGCTGGCTCGGATGATAAAGGTGGTGCCATCCTCGTTGGTCGCATAGATTCGATCGCCGACCATCACCGGCGAACCACTGAAAGTCCCGCCCAACCTCGCTTTCCACATCTCCTTGCCATCGCTACATCGAAAACAGCTTGCCACCCCCGCGTCCAAGGTTGCATAGAGGTACCCATCGTGTTGCAGCATGGAGGGCACGTAGACTCGTGTATTTCTTTGCCAAACAATTTCGCCCGTTCCATCGGCACGGACCGCCGCGAGGTGATTGGTGGGATACCCACCACTGGTGAAGACATGCTCTCCATCGGTCACACTGGTTGTAACACACTCCGTGGTAGAACCCTCTATTTCCCAAATCACCTCACCGGTTAATGGGTTCAAACTGGTCACCAAATCACATCCGCTAAGAATCAGTTGATCTTTCCCATGCAGGTGCATCACGTTGGGCGAAACATAGTTCGGTTTCTTTGGCCGACTTCGCAGCCAGAGGATCTCGCCGGTTGCTCGGTCAAGTGCGGCAATCGCACCCCCGGCTTTGTTGTCTGCGGAAACGAGAACCAGATTTTGATACAAAGCCGGCGAGGTCCCGTAACCCTGATGAACCGTGTAGTCGCAGACGCGCTGCTGCCAAATCACTTCACCCTGCAGAGTGAGGGCTGAAGTGTGCACCGCATTGTCATTGAGGAAGTTGACGTACAACTGATGACCGTCAGTGGCCATCGTGCTGGATGCGAGAGAGGCCTTCTCGTTCGCTGGCTTGCCGCTTCTGTTTTGAAAACCACCGCGATGTACAGTTGCCTCCCAAACACGTTGACCGGTTCGACGATCCCAGCACAAAACCACCTGAACCTCTTGTTCCTTATCGGCGGTGGCCAAGAAAACTCGATTCCCCAAGACGATCGGCGATCCGTGTCCACGTCCAACGACCGGAACACGCCACTGAACATTCTCCGATTCACTCCAGCGAATTGGCGGCATGACTTCGGGGAATACCACACCATCGCGATTCGGACCACGCCACCAGGGCCAATCATCCGGAGTGATCTTCAATGCACCAGCGTTTAGCTGAGCGAGAAGAATTGTTGAGTCAAATAACGTTAACGCCATCACGCAAAAACTAAGAATAAGTACACGCACCCTTGTCTCCTTCATCTTTCCATCTCCAGAATTGGCTAACCCTCTCGGCAGCCTGGCACCGTCTTGTTGATCGCTTCGAGTCACAATTGAAGTCACAATTGAAGTCACGGTTGAAGTCACGGTTGAAGTCACAATGGACCCCCACAACTCACGTAATGTGTCGCGATATTCCACACCCGTTGGCGTCTGCGCTACCACAACCAAATCATACCGCATCACCCACCGGTCAGTGTCCTGATCACGAATTGCGTCAGCCCATGGTTTCGCAACTGCCGGATTGGCAAACTGAATCCAAAACGTCATCCATCCAAGGCACTGGCCGAGCGCAAGAAATTCAAAATTCAATTCACAAGCGAATGCAAGAATGTTAACGCCTCGCCACCCTCTGTGCATTGCAGTAATGCAGCGTCAAACTCACAATCACTGAATATGGATCTTTCGACTTCAACAATCCTCACATTCCGACAAAAGTGAAAGCAAGTCCCGTGCAACCATTCCACCTGGCCTTCCCCGTTCGCGACATCGAAGAGGCGAGGCATTTCTATGGAGAAATCCTCGGACTTCCTGAGGGACGCAGCAGTGAAACCTGGATCGACTTTGATCTGTTCGGCCATCAGGTTGTTGCGCACTCCGGTGGCCAAAACCTTGGAACTCAATTGAGCAATCCGGTTGACGGTCATGATGTTCCGGTGCCCCATTTCGGAGTCATCTTGGAAATTCCCCAATGGGAATCGCTTCGTGACCGACTCGTTGCGGCGGAAGTGCAGTTCGAAATTGAACCCCACAAACGCTTTGAGGGGCAGACGGGGGAACAAGCCACCATGTTTTTCCTCGACCCGTCTGGTAATGCATTAGAATTCAAAGCGTTCGCTGATATTTCACAGCTTTTTGCGAAGTAGTCACTCCAATCGAGGCTCCCGACTAAGAGAAGGATTATTTCGCTGAAAACTGACCAGGTGGTCCGAGGTATCGGGAAAAGCAATAATCGGCAAGAATATTACGTTACGATACCCGTCGCTGCCAATCCTCCAGTACGGGAGTGAACTCGACGGTGTTGATCGAGACCCTTTGGGTTTACCGGGCACCTTTGGGTTTACCGGGCACCTTTGGCGAATTTGAGAACCAGTGCATTGATTCTCGAAGAGATAAAGCCAAAATCGCATTTCGCACTTCATTGACTCAAGTTACCAGGTACGCATCGTGAGTGGATTGCAAATTTCTCTGTTGATCAACGTTGCAGTATTTTTATCGATTGCTGCCGTCACAGCGGTTGTTGCACCCCGTACGTTCGTCCGCACCCCATTTCTTGTTCTTTTGGGCATCCTTTATCGCCGCGAAGTCATCGGCTTAGAAAACCTTCCCAAAAAAAGCGGATGCATTATTGTCGGCAATCATGTTTCTTGGCTGGACGGAATCCTGATCCTGTGGATGCTGCCTCGCAACGTCCGATTTGTCGTCGACGGCAGTAATTTCCGAAACCGCATCCTCCAGTACCTTGCGGGTGCTTTCGGCACGATCCTGATGATGCCCAGCCCCAAGTCGATTGGGCGAGCGCTCAAGACCGCACGGGATTCACTCAATGCCTCCGAGGCGGTTGGCATTTTCCCCGAGGGAACGATCACTCGCACCGGCCAACTACAGGCTTTCAAACCTGGCATCAAGAAAATTCTCAAAGGCACCGAAGCTGAAATCGTTCCGGTATGGCTCGAAGGAATGTGGGGAAGCATCTTTAGCTTCTCCGGCGGTAAATTCTTTCTCAAGCGGCCCCGAGACTTTCGACGCAAACTAACCTTGCACATCGGCCCAACGATGGCAACGGATACGCCTCTTGAAAAAGTCCGCAGTCAAATCCAATCCCTTGGCGCCCGTGCGGCCTGCGAACGACGCGAATCCTATCCTATCCTCGCCAAACGAATCATTCGCACCTGGCGACGCCGAGGCCGGCGACTGCAAGCTGCTGATTCACTTGGCAACGAAGCGGGCGGTCGGACGCTGCTCACAAGGGTCCTCGTTTTGCGTCGCGCGCTCAGACGCGAATTTCTGTCCGATGATGAACAGTTCATTGGCGTACTGTTGCCACCAAGTGTTGGGGGCGTTGCGGTTAACATCGCTTTGGCGATGGACAGACGCATCAGCGCCAACCTGAACTATACCGTTAGCAGTAACGTCTTGAATCACTGCATCGACGATGTCGGGATCAAACATGTGCTGACCAGCGAAAAGTTTTACGACAAACTTGATCTAGAGCTTGATGCGGACGTGGTGAAACTTGAATCACTGAAGGATCGTGTCACCATCATGGATAAGGCCATTGGTTTTGCGCAAGCCAATCTCATACCAGCGTTCCTGCTTGACTGGATCTTGGGACTTAACAAAATCAAGGCTGATGACCTGCTGACGGTCATCTTTACCAGCGGTTCAACGGGAATGCCCAAGGGTGTGCAGCTTAGCAACGCGAATATCAGCCACAACGTCGAAGCCATCGATCGTGCGGTTCGGCTTGATTCCAACGACACCGCGTTGGGAATCCTGCCCTTCTTTCATTCTTTTGGCTATTCCGTGACACTCTGGGCCGTCAACTTGCTTGGACCCGCCGGTGTTTTCCACTTCAATCCGCTTGACGCGAAACAGGTTGGCAAACTCGCTGGGAAGTACAAAGCAAGTGTTTTGCTGGCCACTCCGACCTTCCTCAAAGGCTACATGCGTCGTATCACGCCTGAACAATTTGCAAACCTCGATGTCGTTGTCGTCGGTGCTGAAAAGATGCCCAAGGAACAGTTCGAAGCTTTTGAAAAACGCTTCGGTGTTCGACCAGTGGAAGGCTATGGCACCACTGAACTCAGCCCATTGGTTTCCGTTAATATTCCACCCTCACGTTCGCAGGCTAAATTCCAGAAAGATCGACAAGAGGGTTCCGTTGGGCGTCCACTGCCCGGGGTTGCTGCAAAGATCGTCGAACCAGAAACCGACCGCGAATTGCTCGCTGGCGAAGATGGCATGCTGATGATCACCGGTCCCAATGTCATGCAAGGATACGCCAATCGCGAAGAACAGACCCGCGAAGCCATCCAAGATGGCTGGTATGTCACCGGTGACATCGCTCATATCGACTCGGAAGGCTTTATTTACATCACTGGCCGACTCAAACGTTTCTCAAAAATTGCCGGCGAAATGATCCCTCATGGCAAAGTGGAAGAGGAACTCGAAAAACAACTTCGTGAAGGCGACGACGATGACGTCACGAGAGTCTGCGTCACCGCGGTACCGGACGCCAAAAAGGGTGAGAAGCTGATTGTGCTGCACCTGCAGACCGAGCAATCCGTGGATGATCTTCGTAAAGGCTTGTCGGAGGTTGGGCTACCAAATCTTTTCATTCCCTCACCCGACAGCTTTTATGTCGTTGACGAGATCCCGATGCTTGGGACAGGCAAGCTTGATCTGGGCGGGGCAAAGCAGAAAGCCCTCGAGGTGACCGGTCTCGCTGAAGCATGATCACCCTGCTCGATGGCCCAATGGGCACTGAACTCGCTGCACGCGGTGTCTGCGTTGACAACGAGCAGTGGAGCGCCGTGGCCATCGATTCCGCGCCGAACGTTGTGTCAGAAATTCACCGTGACTACATCGTTGCCGGTGCAACGATTCACACCGCCAACACTTTTCGTACTCGCAGACGCCAGGTTGGCTCTAACTGGCGGCGTCTCACCGAAAGGGCAGTTGCAATTGCCCAGAAGGAAGTGACAGAGGCTTTAAAACCCTTCACTCACTTCCGCAGCAATGCCCCAGCAGAACAAGCAACCGGGAAAGACGATAAGACCGCTGGCCCATTGACGGTGGCTACTCCTCAGCGTCTGCGCATTGCCGGCAGCCTTGCTCCGATCGCTGACTGCTATCGCCCAGATCAGTCACCCGGACGGCGCAGCCTGCAAGATCATTGCCAGATGGCTCGCTGCCTGCATGACTCTGGTTGTGATCTGATTATTTGTGAAACGTTCGCCAATTTCGAAGAAGCCGAAGTGGCAGTCGAGCAAGCCATTCAAACTAATTGCGAAACCTGGATCGCTCTGACCGCTGGACCCCGTGCGGATCTGATGACGCCAAAGATGATGGCAAACCTCGCCAAACGTTGTGTAAATCTCGGATGCCGTGCGGTCATCATCAACTGCACCGATGCTCATCAAACCCTGCCGTACCTTCAGGCAATTGAAACCGCAAACCTCGCTGTTCCCTTGGGAGTCTCGGCTAATGCGGGCCCGAAAGAGGCTGGACTTGGCTGGCTAAATTCTACCGATGAAAAAAAACATGCCGTCGCTTCATTGCGTTATCTGGAATTCGCTCGGCAATGGGTTGAATCTGGCGCTTCCATTCTCGGTGGTTGTTGTGGAACCACACCGAGACACATCAAGGCGTTAGCTCAACATTTTAAAACGACCAGTCACACCGAAGTGACCAGGCCAAGAAAACAGAAACCGTCGAGAGTGACTTTTTCAAACCCCAAACAGAATACCAAAACGTTTGACGAGTAGCTCGCCTCGATGGAGTGGGCGATAAATAATTTCGGCAACCATCCTGAAACGTCGACCTCGTGGAATCCGGTCACTCCTGGTGAATCGCCTGAAATTGAGTTAGCCATCATTGATCGATCCTTCTCAACGACTCAGATCCGGAAACCGATTCGCAAACCCGACAGCCTGACTTCAACGCTCGAATTTTCGAAATCAACAAGATTAAAAGGCTTATCCATCCCCCACCCCCGCAACCCCTTGGGGATCAGGCAACAGCAAAGAAACCGCACGATCAAGCATTCGAAGGCGAAGAGGAAGATGACCTTCGAAATCACCATCAATCTGGAATGGCACTTCGCAACCCGCCTCAATCAGGACCTCTCTGGATCGAAGTCGAACCACGGACGCGTCACGGAAATGCCTGCCTTGGAAGATCTTCAACACGTATCCCAATCCGCTCCAGATCGACCTTCGCTGAAAAAGCACCACATCAAACTTACCGTCACTTGGATCTGCCTCGGGTTCAATTCGCAAACCACCTCCGTACTGCGGCAGATTGAAGGCCATTGCCCACCCGCAACTGAATTCGCGACCATCATCCAGACGAACCTTGAGTGGTGGGAACCGGTAACGAAACATCGAGTGTGCAACCGGTGGCAAGTAACTAATGCGGCGGATGTGTCCTTGACGTGTCTCGTGCAAACGCTTGACCACCGCCGCGTCGAACCCCGCAGTTGCCATGATGAGAAAAATTCGATCGTTCGCCATTCCCGCGTCGATCTTGCTGACCTGACCGAATCGCAAGGTTGCTAAAACAGCATCTGCAGAACGGCTCAGTGAAAACTGTTGTGATACTAAATTTTCGGTCCCCATCGGCATGGGAAGTAGCAAGATCGAAGTGTCTTGTTCGCCCATTGAAGTCGACGGCGCCGACGAATTAACATTTTCAGAAGAGGAGGGGTCACCCTGCTCCGAGGCAATAATCAACGAAGCTGCCAACGACAACGTCCCATCACCACCAGCAGCGATCACCACCGTCTGACAAAATTGCTCGCGATCGCCCAGCCTTTCTCGCATCAGTTCGATGCTGCTAATCACCTCGCAATGCACCGATTCCGCATCGAGGGATTGTTGCAGGATGGGGATCTCGTCGCGTCCGGCGCCGGACCCCGCTTTGGCACTGGTCAGGATCAGCACGCGTAGTTTCGAGGGGGACTCAAATCGATCGGTTTTCACGAGCTGACCTTCGTTTCCAAATTTCGTATTAAGACCTGCAACAGAACAATGATAACCGACACCCCACCCCAGTCATTCGATTGCTTGGCACCGTGCAGTTAAAAAAACAACAACTGCAATTCCGATCCTGCATGAATTGCGAAATAAAAGAAATCTGCGAAACCCCAATTCGGGTGAGCAACGCCGGTGAGTGCCGCAAGGCTTGATGCGAACCGTGGAACGCGAAACAGAGAGTGGATGACGGTGGCCTCTTCAACTTGCGGATTGCGACTTGCGGATTGCGGATTGCGACTTGCGACTTGCGACTTGCGACTTGCGATGGACTTCGTGGCCTGGCAAGTGGCCGAACACGGTAACCCACAACTGCTTTGTATCAGTGATCCAAACATTTAACTCCGGACCCATTCACTGTCTTGTTAGTCGACAGTAGTCTTCAATTCTCAGGACACAAACGACGCCAGGTCGGCGCGTCAACCTTTGGCTGCCCATCATAAGAGACCTACCTCAAGCGGTCGAAACATCGAGGGTGAATCCATTAAGAGCCCTCAAAGGGACGCAACTTACGTGAAACCCAAGCGTGAAACCAAAACGTTTGGTCCACTCTGAGCAGAAAACTTCCAACAAATTTGCCAATTACTCTAATGAATCACTGCTGCATTTAGGAAATCTGGCTTGTGGCCGCTTCCCCTCGGTTGGTAATTACCGACTTCCGAACTGCGCCGTCCGTGCCGCAATTCGGCAATCGAATCACACACGAGAGACGGTCCCTGCGGCATGCCATCAGGTTTTAAAACGTTGAACTGCCTAAAACATGAAGTGATCAGTGCTGGCGTAATCCCGCGTCTGATTGCACGCTGCCCGCGTCGTAGGACGCTTTGGGCCTTGCTGATGATAATCACCGCCACACCTGCTTGGGCTCAATTCGGTGGCGGCATGGGACCCGGCGGTGGATCACCGATGCCCGGCCAGGAAGAAAAACCGAAATTTCGTGATTACATCCACAATCAGGATGGTCTGACGATTCACCGCGAGAAAGGCGATGCCGTCGTCGCTTCAGTTAAAGTGATTGGCAATCAAACCATCAGTAGCCACCAGATTCAACAGAAACTTCAAACGAGACAAAAACGCTTCTACGATTACGAGACCGTACTTGGTGATGTCCGTCGCCTCAATGACTTGGGGTCATTTGACCACGTCACCTTCGATATTGATGAAAAAAAAGATGGGGTGCATGTCACCTTTTCAGTGCACGAACGCCCGGCAGTTTCCAAGGTTGTCTTTCATGGCAATCGAGGACTCAACGAGAGGGAACTCACGGGGCGAGCAGGAATCGAAGCCAAAGATCCGCTGAACGAGTTTTCCATCGAGTCAAGTCGTCGTCGGCTGATGGACTATTACCGCGAAGAAGGCTTCAATCAAGTTTCCATCACGACACAAATCGGTGTCGAGGATGACGATCGACTGGTGTTGTTCCGAATTAATGAAGGTCCAAAAGAACGCGTTGCAGAGATTTCGATTGAGGGCAACAGCGTGGTGAGTGAAGCTCGTCTGCTGAAAATCATCAACAGCCGCGGCCCCATGTTCGGAGTCGTCACTTACATGAGCAACGTCGCGGATCTCAATAAAATTGACCGTGATGTCGATGTGCTCGCTGGCTACTACCACAACCTTGGGTTCTTGACCGCGACGGTCGGCAGGAAACTGCAGTATGACAAAAGTGGCAAGTGGCTCACGGTGAATTTTGTCATTAACGAAGGCCCGAGATTCAAAATTAATGATGTCAAAATCATCGGCAACGAGTTCGTCACCAAAGATTCTTTGCGAGCACGTTTGGAATTGAAATCAGGTGACATGTTTAACGGAACGGTGATGCGACGCGATGTGGGCGAAATCGTTTATGGATACGGAGAACTGGGTTTCATCTACGCCGAGGTCGAACCCAAAACTGTCATGAGAGACGAAGCCAATCTCGTTGACCTGGTCTACGACGTCAGCGAGGGTGATCGATGGAAAGTCGGTCAAATCCGCGTCAACATCGAAGGCGAACCTCATTTGATGCGTGAGACAACCATGCTCAATCTCGTCGACCTCCGCGAGGGCGATTGGATCGATCGACGCACGTTAGAGCTGAACCGAAAGCGGATCGAAAGAAGCCAATTGCTGGAAACAAATCCGCAAGTCGCTGACCCACCCGATATCAAAGTGGTTCCCCGCAACGACTACCTTGACACACTTTAAAAACCGCCCCCGTCGTCAACGATCAATCCTTATCAAACTGCCGGATCGATTTGGCGACATTTGCCACGACCATTCTCAGACTAAACTCAACCAATAGTAACGCAGCTGACCGCATGAAGGATTCAATGTGCTCGCCAAATGGCCGCTTTCCAAGCCGCCTCGCGATGACAATCACTTCGCTGATTTGCATCAGCGGTTGCGTGGGTCCCGGGCTGCGTTCGAATTCATTCCTGAACAAGACACCGGCCGACAGCGTGGCAACGACTGACACACCGTCGTTCGAGCGAGGATCCACTGCAGCAAGATCCACTGAGGCAAGTTCCAATCAGTTCGGGCACCCCACCTCGACCGACTTAACCCCCAACGATTCTGGGGATCGACAATCGATTGTCACCAACCCCAGTCTCCCAAACAATAACCGGTCTGCTTCGATTTCCGACGCACAACCCTCCGACCAAACCGTCGCGTTGGAATTAGGCCAACCCGTTAACCCGCCTGAATTACTTCAACAGGTTTCCGGTGAACGCTTCGGCCACTTCAATGCAGCAAACGCCGATGTCAAATCGGCCTACTACACCGAACCAACATCCACTTCCAACCATCCCTCCCAAGCAGCAAGTGACTCCGTCTACCGATTGCTGGACGAGTCGTCAAATTCGAACGTGACGACTGCTCAGATGCCCGCACCGCCAATCAGTCAGCCAAGCCCCAACTGGGGAGACCAATCCATGGTGGTTCCGGCCGGGAATCAGACACCCTACGTGGCTCGCCAATTTCCAACCACTGGCCAAACCATCGCCGCACCACCAGCGCCAGGAACGCGTCTGCCAGCGCCACCGACCGTCGCGCCAAATGTTGGTCAGAATGATCCTGCCGGCAGTGTTTCTTCCCCAACGGATTTAGATCCCTACGCCCCAAACAATACGTACTCTGCTTTTCAAGGACCGCGAGTTCGCGAAGCGGATTTGATCATCAATGGTTTTCCGGCTCGAACGGGCCGAATCATGCTTGGTGGAGCGGTCAACAGTGATGCCGGAATCACGGGGCAATTGACCATCGATGAGCGTAACTTCGACATCACGCGTTGGCCGAAATCGTTTCGAGATATGTTCAGCGGAACAGCGTTCCGAGGCGCCGGGCAGACATTTCGGCTGGAAGCGGCACCGGGCAGTGTTTTCAAACGTTACACCCTGCAGTTCGCGGACCCGAATTTATTGGGATACCTCCCCATCAGCATGTCGGTAAGCGGCTTTCTTTACGACCGACGCTTTGATGATTGGGACGAGGAAAGAATGGGTGGACGATTATCATTCGGCTATCGCATCACCCCGGATCTCTCCATCAGCGCTGGTGTGACCGGCCAAAATGTGGCGATCACCGATCCTCGTCTCCTCGGCGAGCCGTTACTTGATGAAGCGTTGGGCGATAATGGGCTTTGGAGTGGTGAGGTTTCACTAAAGCATGACACCCGCAACACACCGATTCAGGCCTCCGAAGGTCACTATCTCGAATTTTCTTTCGAAGAAGTCTTCGGCGACTACGAGTATTCCAGGTTTGAACTGGAAGCACGCCAATACTGGCTTTTGAGTGAACGCGCCGATGGATCGGGTAAGCAAACCTTATCCTATTCGGGCCGACTGGGATTCAGTGGTGAAGAAACACCCATCTTTGAGAACTTCTTTGCCGGTGGTTACGCCACATTGCGTGGCTTTGATTTTCGCGGAGCAAGTCCGGTGGGTGCCACCGGAGTGGAGGTTGGCGGCCGATTCCAATGGCTCAATACAGTGGAATACATGTTTCCTCTTACGGCGGATGACGCGTTCCGAGGCGTCGCCTTCATGGATTTCGGGACGGTGGAAAGAAACATTGACTTGAATTCGGATCAATTCCGAGTCGCCCCAGGCTTTGGACTTCGTGTTGCCATTCCAATGCTCGGTCCCGCACCACTAGCCTTTGATTTTGCCTATCCGGTTGCCAAGGCCGATACGGACCAAGAGCGGGTATTCAGTTTCTACATGAGCATGATTCGCTAAACGACGGAGAAAGCGGGCATCAAAAATGCTCGGCCATCTTACGCATCATCCACTCCGCGATTTTCCCACATGGTGCGGCAGAAAGCCGGTAATGGTTCAACGCCAGCATCGACGCTCTTGGAAGAAAAAAAGAAGGTTCTAGCCGATACGAAATCCGCCAGATTCCGCCAGATTCCGGCGGCCGGATCTTCAATCCGCTACAACCGTCAGAAACATCGGATTGCCGAAAAAGACGCAAGTTTTGAGGGCAAAACGGCTCTTGCGAATGCTGCTCCGGTTGAGTACATTTCGTCCTCTACAGGATCGGTGGGAGAATTCGCTCCAAACTGATCAATCCCCTGTAGCTCAGTTGGTAGAGCAGGTGGCTGTTAACCACCTTGTCGCAGGTTCGAGTCCTGCCGGGGGAGCT
>CALJHC010000032.1 GCA_938075415.1 uncultured Rubripirellula sp.
GGTTACCCCCCACAACCTGCGGCTCAAAAACTTGGACCAACAACCCCATGACTTGACAATCTCGTCAGCGAAGCGTCTGACGCCGAAAACCGGAGTGATTCGACTGCTTGCTGAAATATCGAGTCTCTCGAACAAATTAAAACGACTGACGGTGACGTCCCAAGCGTTACACTGTCCCCTTTGGGTGGCCTTGCATACAAGTGATTCCTTTCGAGACGAAGTTGAAAATCGATGGATAGATTCCCTGCCGCAGTCGTGATGATCGTGTTGTCGCTTCAATGTGTAGCGACGATCCGGGCTGCCGAACCGTCAAGTGCCGAACCGTCGAATGCTGAACAGTCGGATGTTCAGCAACTCAATGTGCTGATGATCTGCATTGATGATCTCAACGACTGGGTCGGCTTTCTCGAAGGCCATCCCCAAGCGATCACTCCCCATATGGATGCATTGGCAAAACGCGGTAGGATTTTCTCCAACGCCCATTGCGCCGTTCCGGTCTGTACTTCCTCGCGAGTCAGCGTGATGTCTGGCGTCGCAGCGACGACACACGGCAGTTATGAAATCGGACCCCGATACGAGGAACTGCCAGCTCTCAAAAATCTTCCTACGATTCAGAGATACTTTAAAGATAACGGCTATGTCACCCTGGAGGGTGGAAAGGTGTTGCATCACGGCTTTGGTGGAAGGTTAGCGGGTGACATCGACCGATCACTTGGCCGCAAGAGAAGCCCCAGACCCAAGAAGCCAATGAACCGTCCCTCTGACTGGAGCGGTGCGTGGGACTGGGGAGCGTTTCCGGCGACGAACGCTGAAATGGCTGATCATCAACTGGCAAAAAATGCGGCCGCAGCGTTCAAGGAAGATTTTGATAAACCATTTTTCATGACGGTTGGTTTCTTTCGCCCACACGTTCCTCTCTATGTGCCGCCGAAGTGGTTTGATCTTTACGACGCCGATTCGCTCTCGTTGCCACCGGACCCAAAGCCAGACCTCAATGACCTTCCAAAAAACTTTCTGACGATCAACAACTATGCGGTGGCTCCGACCCATGCCGAGGTGGTCAGCAACGGCAAGCAGCAAAGCCTGACGCACGCCTACTTGGCATCCATCAGCTTTGTTGATCATTGCGTGGGCGTCGTTCTGGATGCTCTGAAATCCAGCCAACATTCAGACGACACGGTGATCGTCCTGTGGAGTGATCACGGCTTTCATCTCGGCGAAAAGCAGCACTGGGCCAAACGAACTCTCTGGGAAGAGTCCACACGAGTACCGCTGCTGTTTGCTGGGCCGGGGATCCAACATGACAAGGCCTGCGCAGAGCCCGCCAGTCTGCTCGACGTCTACCCGACACTGGTTGAGATTTGCAATCTGCCGAAAAGCAAACATCTCGAAGGCCTTTCTCTTGTCCCTCAACTGAACGATCCCGCCACATCACGCGATCGGCCAGCGATCACGTCTTCGTATTTTGGCAATCACTCCCTACGCAGTCGCGATTGGCGTTTAATTGTTTACGAAGATGGCGCAGAGGAATTGTACGACCATCGAAACGATCCGGACGAGTTTCTCAACCTCGCGAGTGATCCATCCCACAAGGCAACCCGCGATCAACTTTTCCGTTGGCTGCCAGGTAAAGCAGCACCGGAATACAAAACCACATCAGAACGATCCCGTGTGCGTCTCAAGTGATTCACCACAGCGGACACGCAGCAGCAAAACTGCTAACCTTCAGGTATCTTGAGAATCACGCGTGAAATCTGCTGTGGGTCGGTAACGAATCAGGGTGGTCAATTTCGGAAAGACCGCATTGAGGGCAACCTGCAGCGTCAGTCCAGGATCAGTAACCCTGCAGTCCCTCGCCCCGAAAAAAGGGATGAAAGAAGTTGAAGACTTTGCGATTTTCTATTGTTCTTATAACACTGGCACTGGCCCCGGTCGCCGCACACACGACACAAGGGCAGACGAAGTCACAACCCGATGGAACCTCCCATTGTCCCAACATTCTTTTCATCGTTTCTGATGATCACGGCTGGGGTGACTTACCCTCGAATTGGGACAAGACCGAGGTGCGACTTCCGACGCTGGAAGCTCTGGCCGCTCGGGGTGTACGATTTCCGAATTACCATACCGTCCCACTCTGCGGACCGTCGCGTGCCTGCATGTTGACAGGTCAGTATTCGACGGAAAATGGCATGTGGCGTGGCCCTGGCCAACAGTCACTCGGATCGCCCGGATATCGCGGAATCAAACGCGACGTAAAAATGCTCTCAGAGTATCTCAACGAAGCTGGCTATCAAACTGGGGCCTTCGGTAAATGGCATCTCGGCGAGCACGAAGGCGAGGTTCCGAATGACCGCGGGTTCGATGAGTTTCGCGGGTTTCTCAAAGGGGCTCATCCTTATTGGGTCAATGCCAAGTCCAAGATGATGCATAATCGCAAGCCCGATCATTCCGAGGGACATGCCACGGAGTTATTCACCGCTTGGGCTGAACGGTTTATCCGAGAGAACGCGGCAAAGGACGCCCCATTCTTCTGCTACCTCGCGTACAACGCTGTGCACGGGCCACTTCGCACGGATAAATCCAAGCCAGCCTCCGCGCCTGAGGCCTGGATCAACAAGGCGCTCCATCGGGGTGTCAGCTTCCTGCGCAGCGATTATGTCGCCGTTCTCGAACACATGGATCATAACATCGGCAAATTAGTCAACGTGCTAGATCAGGTGGGCATCGCCGAAAACACTCTCATCGTTTTTGTTAGCGACAACGGAGGTTGCACCATGGAAGAAGCAGCAGCGGGTGGCCGGTTTCCGGGGAACAACGGCCCGTTTCGCGGAGGTAAAGCGACCACGTATCAGGGTGGATTGAATGTCCCGTTGCTCATGAATTGGAAAGATCGATTGCCACAGGGTGTGGTGTCAGATGGGCAGGCCATGCATTGTGATATTTTTGCCACCCTACTCGACGCTGCAGGCATTCCTGTTCCAAAGACAAATGGAAAGAACCCCGTTCGTGGACTGTCTCTGATGCCCCACATGCTGTCGCGCGGGAAGCAAACGATTCCCCAGCGTTCTATGATCTTTGAACTTTGGGGCAACATCGGGCTTCGGAACGGCAGCTACAAACTGTGGGGCGATATTGGCAGGGACTATTCTCCCGACTGGAACGCTCTGGTCGCTGAGGTAAAGAAAACGGATCTCCAGCTCTTTGACCTCAGCAACGATGTTGCCGAGAAGAATGATCTGCGAACTAAGCTTCCTGAAGTCTACGCGTCACTGAAGAAAGAGCTGATGGAACATCTTTCCGGTGTCAACTCGAAATACCCCGGTGGTGAAAGTTCCGGAGATGCTATCGGAAGACAGCTCGAACCCAAAGACACGACGAAAACACCAGTACCTAAAGACACGGCACCCAAACGGCCATCGCGGGATCTTTTTTTCAAGAGCCGAGACCGAAACAGCGACGGAGCGATTACCTTGGAAGAATTTATCGGAAACCCCAAGAGACGCAATGTCCCCGCCCTGACCAAGCGATTCAAAACGATCGATTCCAATAGTGATGGCGAGCTGCTTTTGGACGAATTAAAACAGCAAACAAAAGAAAAATCTTGAACAAAAAAAACCAACTTTTGCTGTAGCCGCACCTGATAGCAGTCGCACGAAGCACGGCAGTTGTGCGATACTTTCCTAGGCCTTTTCATCGCCAGTGCCTGGTTCGTGAAGAGAGCCATTACCTTAACATTCCTGCAACTGCTTTTCGCATTGACGCGTCTCAAACACGCCCTAGCCCAATTATCATCAGATCTATGAAACGATTTTTAACACCGATGCTACTTACGTTTCTTGCTGCCACTGCCACTGTCAGTGCTCAGGAATTTCAATCGCTCTTTAATGGTAAAGACCTCTCCGGATGGGCCGGAAAGGCAGAGTTCTGGTCCGTCAAAGACGGTGCTATCTTCGGCCAAACGACGAAAGACAAACCAACCCAAGGCAATACGTTCTTGGTCTGGCAGGGTGGTGACGTCGGCAACTTCGTCTTCAAGGCCAAGGTTCGCTTTTCTGGCAACAACTCGGGTGTTCAATACCGAAGCGAAATGGTCGGCGAGCCAGAGGATTTTGTCGTGAAAGGCTATCAGGCGGATTTACATCCGAAGCCTGAGTTCTTCGGAATGCTCTACGCAGAGAAATGGCGTGGCATTGTCGCCAAGCGTTTTCAAAGAGTCGTCGTCGGCGAGAACGGCAAGCCCGAGGTGGTTGGCGAGGTTGGTGACAAAAACCAAGAGCTCGTCGATTCGGAGTGGAACGAATTGACGATCACGGCGGTCGGCAACCGGCAGATTCATCAGGTCAATGGCGTGACGACAATGGACCTGACCGATAATCATCCGGAAGCAAAACAAAAAGGTATTCTTGCGCTTCAACTCCACGCCGGAGCGCCGATGACTGTCGAATTCAAAGATATCGGCTTGCGGCAACTTAAAGGCAAAGAAGGCAATGCTGCAATTGATGCAGTCAGTGTAAGAACTGGTAACAAGGCGACGCCCATCGATCGCATCAAAGTTGCCAAGGGATTCAAAGCAGAACTGCTCTACTCGGTGCCCGGCGATATCCAGGGTTCGTGGGTTAATCTCTGCACCGATAATAAAGGTCGACTGCTGGTCAGTGATCAGTACGGCGGGCTGTATCGGATCACGCCGCCAGCAAGCGGCGAGACCTTGAATGCCGCTGACATCCAGCCAGTGCCCGTTGACATTCGAGCGGTCAACGGAATGGTCTGGGCATTTGATGCGTTGTATGTCGCCGTTAACGACTATGAGAAAAAGATGCCATCAGGCCTGTACCGCATCACCGACAGTGATGGCGACGATCAGCTAGACAAGGTTGAACTGTTGCGGGAAATGCAAGCTCAGGGCGATCATGGAGTTCACGCCGTTGTACCGAGTCCCGATGGTAAGTCGTTATTTCTGATCACAGGCAACAACACGACGCCAACCGAGTTGGCGGAAACATCGCAGGTTCGACAGGTTTGGGGAGAAGATCACCTTCTTCCGAGCATGCCGGACGGACGGGGCCACAATCGCGGAAGACTTGCGCCGGGTGGGATCATTTACAAAGTCGATCCAGACGGCAAGAACTTTGAAGCCTACGCCAGCGGGTTTCGCAATATTTTCGATGCTTCCTTCAATCGCGATGGCGAACTGTTCACCTATGACGCCGACATGGAGTATGACTTCAACGTGCCGTGGTACCGACCAACTCGCATTTGTCACGTCATCAGCGGCGTCGAATTCGGTTGGCGAAATGGTGCCGGTAAACGTCCGACTTTTTACGCGGATAACCTACCACCTGTCCTGGACATCGGACCGGGATCGCCAACAGGCACAACCTTTGGGTACGGCGCGAAGTTTCCAGCGAAGTATCAAGACGCGCTTTACGCGCTCGACTGGAGCTGGGGAAAGCTCTACGCCGTTCACTTGACCCCCGATGGCTCCACGTACACCGCAACCAAAGAAGAGTTCGTCACCGGAGCTCCGCTGCCGATCACCGACGCAATCATCCATCCAGGCGATGGCGCCATGTACTTCACCATCGGCGGGCGGAAAGTGCAATCGGGGCTCTATCGGGTTACCTACGTTGGCAACGAATCAACGGAACCGGTTGATCATGTACCCGCTTCGAATGACCTGGCACAGCTACGTCATTCACTTGAAGTGTTCCACGGCCAGCAGGATCCCCAAGCGATTGACGCCGCGTGGCCACACCTGGCCAACGCAGATCGCTTTATCCGCTTCGCCGCGCGAACCGCAATCGAACATCAGCCCGTTGGCACATGGGCGGATAAAGCACTCAGCGAAACGAATCCGCAGATTCAGGTTGAAGCGCTGCTGGCTCTCGCCCGAGTGACCGGAGTTTGCCCACAGCACCGAACCGACTCCACACCACCGGTCGACACCGTGATGCGAGACAAACTGCTGAATGCGTTTCACGCAATCGATTTGTCAAATCTCGATGCGAACAGCCAACTTACCTTGCAACGCACTCTTCAGATTGTTCTGACTCGATTTGGACGACCCGATGACGCATCGGTTCAGAAACTGATCGTCGCGATCGATCCGCTTTTTCCGTCCGAGTCCTCGGAATTGAACTGGCTGTTAGGCGAAACGCTCGCATGGCTGCAGTCACCAACCGTCGCGGCAAAAGCGCTGGCTCTGATGGAGACCGCTCCGACTCAGGAAGAGCAGGTTCAGTACGCTCGCTCCATCCGTTTTCTCAAATCAGGCTGGACCGACGAATTGCAAACCGCCTATTTCGAGTGGTTCCTCAAGGCTGCCAACTACCGAGGCGGTGCCAGCTTTGAAAAATTCATTCAATTCATCCGCGATGATGCGGTCGCATCACTCAGCGCATCTCAAAAAGAATCGCTGAAGGAAATCCTTGCCAAGAAACCAGAGAGGAAGTCCGCGTTGGAGAACCTTGGCGAAATCTTTGCCGGACGATCAGAAACTCAGTGGACACTCGATGAACTCTCGCAAGCGGCCAAGACCCAAATGAAACAGCGAGATTTCAAGAATGGTCGTAAGATGTTTGCCGCAGCGGCCTGTTACGCCTGCCATCGCTTTCAGAACCAAGGCGGGATGACCGGGCCTGACCTCACCACAGCCGGCCGACGATATTCAGCTCATGATCTGCTTGATCAGGTGGTTAATCCAAGCAAAATCATCAACGACCAGTTCTCTTCGGTGAAAGTCCTCACTGTCGATGGGAATATTCACGTCGGTGTTGTGGTCAATCTGAACGGCGACCGTATCACAATCAACACGGATCTCACCGATCCCAATAAACGAGTGAATATCGATCGTAATGAAATTGAACAACTCGTCGTTTCCAAGACCTCTCCGATGCCAGCCGGCTTGTTCAACCGAATGACCAAAGACGAAATCCTCGACTTGACCGCCTACCTGATTAGCGGTGGTGATTCCGAGCACGAATCTTTTCAGAAGTAGGGCTGTTGAACCAATCAGCAACCACCTCTCCCCCCCCGAGGCGAGAGGTGGGAGGTGCGAGGGGGAAGCGTCGAGCATTCAGGCCGGAGAGCTTCCAAGTTGCTAGCGCGTCCCACTCATGGCGAATCATCGCTTGCGCCTCGACGCCGCATACCGGTCAACTGCCTGCCAAGAGACGGGGCCTTCAAGAACAGTGCCAGCGTTGCAGCGAACTGTATCCCAAACAGTGGCCAAACACCCGGGGGAATGCGCAGGAAGGGGGCAAACTCGTTGCCACCCTGTGGCCAGTTGGGCAAGACGTAGGTCAAGACGATCAACAAAAGCTGGCTCAGCACGAAAATCTGAAAACGCCTCGTAAGAAAAGGGAGCAAAACAAATTGCCCCCAATACGCGATCACGACTACATCCGGCTGCAGGCGATAGGGCCCGAAGACATCACGTCCAACTGGCCACGATTGCCCAGCGACCAAGCCCCAGACGAAAAATTGAAATGTCAGATAAACTGGAATCTTCCACCACCAGCACAGGCTTCGTACCGAAGTAAGGAGAGACCCCTTAAAAGACTCTTGCGCGTCGGTGGTGGTGACGGGGGCTGAAGATGTCGGTTCGGTCTCGGGAGTCAAGTTTTGGGACGCTGCATGATGATCACCTACGCGCAAAACAAACCCTCCAAGGATGGCACCCGCCAACATCGCCAGGCCAATAACGCCGATGACCACCGAATCAATGAGTGCAAACCCCATCGATGCGACACCGACTCCAATCAACACAAGATTCGCTGTTAGCATGGCGACAGTGATCGCGCCGGCGACTAACAGCACCCGATCCGATTCCCGAACGAATTTTGTCCATCTAAGAACTAACACAACGAGCCCCGCAAAGAATAATCCGCTAGTGAATCGCCATAGCGTCGCAGCGCACTCGATTTCAATGTGATTCTTTGCCTTGATCGAGGCGAACGGCCAGCGAACAATTGTGGGAAGACCACCGGACGAACGAGGTGGGCTCCAAACCGGAGCTTGGCTTCTTATTGGGTTTCCGGATCCTGTAATTCCAAAGGTACCGTTGACTCTCCATTGATTGCTCACCCGATCCTGATGGTAACTTCTCCCGATCCAAGTCGGAAAGAGGAAGCACACCAACAGCCAGCCCCAAACCGTGGTCAGATAAGCACCTCGCACCAGCAGTACCCGAAACGATCCTCTTTTCTTGATTCGAGTCGCAGCAATCATGAAATCCTCAACCTTCGCATCATGACGGGACAATCTGTGGTACTGACGCAGACCCCAAAGCAGCACTTCTATTAAGGATACACTTACCCATCAACACAGAGTGCGTTGAGCAAGCTTGCGCCCACTCACTTGTAGAGCGGTGAATTAGAAGTGATGATCCAATTCGG
>CALJHC010000033.1 GCA_938075415.1 uncultured Rubripirellula sp.
CTCTTCAGTAGTCTATCTCAGAAAGAACTATCGCAGTCGTTACTGTCAATCAACTTATCGAATGGATGGGGTGATTACTTCCTGAGGTCTCGGGGATCGATGGTGATAATTATTCGGTCTGCTCTCAGCAGAGGTCAGCAGAGGTCAGCAGTGAGAAGGAACCCGGCAAGTGAAACAGGCAGTCTTGCCCCGTCACCCATGGTCAGTTCATGGTTACTGTTACTTGCAGGGTCATTGTTACTTGCATGGTTACTGTTCCTGGCATTGTCAATGGCAGCGATACTCTGGCTAACAAACGTGCCTGCTTGAGCCATGGGAACGGCTTCCGGGGCTTTGTCTGTTGGCCTTTATCAGGCGGGATAAAACAGTGAGTCTAGAGTCGGGCATTTACCGGTAAGCCGTTGGGAACAGGTAAACTGCAGGTTAGTGATGAATTCGTGCCGGGGAATCTGGCCTCTCCGCCCGTGTTGGTCGAGCAAGTGAGCCATTACTCTTTGTTGGTTGCTGTTGGATCTTTGGAAAGAGTCTGTGAGGCTTGATTTGCATCCTTGGTTGTGGTCGCGAATATTTTCGGCGTGAGCATGACTCCTTGCTGCTTAACATTCTGCGCAATGCGAAATCGAAGCATGATTTCGCCGTGGTTGTTAATTGGGGAATTGAGCACGAAAAAAACTGAGGCACGCCCTTGTTCTCCGAGATCAACAGTCCACTGTGAATCATCATTCACTTCGCCTTGCGTTGCAGCCAGGGAAGCTAGCGAGGCCGGGGTGAGGATTTCTTTAACGGAAGTGTTTGCACCCTCGGAGGTGTCTTCACTCTCAATCTTCTGGATGGAAAGATTGGTCAAAGCGAAACGAGAGGTGCTAGCTGCTTTCGTGTTTCGATTCCTTGGTGCATCAAGCCGAAAACCAGAGATGCTCTTGAGATTTGTCATCACGTCAATATTCAGAACAGCGATCTCAGATTCTTCCTGAATAGGCACCCCGTTTACGAGACGCGTTGAAATAGCTGTGCCGACGGATGACATTTGGAACGGCTCCAGTTGAGTCCACTTTCTCCTCTTAAGCTCGGCTGCCGAGACCGTTGTGCTTTGGCCTTCGGAAGAATCTAAGTCGTCGTCACTGAGGCTCGGGCGATTCTGGCAGACGGCAGAAACTGTTGCGGTAATGAATGACAGCAACAGAAGGGTGTTGAGTGTACGCATGGGGTCTCAGTGAATGAGGGAAAAGCGGTCAGCTGATGAGAAGAAACGGGGGCTCAAGATGAAGGGCGTCGGTGTTATCCGGGGAACAAGAACTCGGTCCTTCGGTTTTTTTGTCCATTTTCTCCGGCGGTGCTTCGTCTTGATTCATTCATTCTCATCGAATGTCCCCGTGGCATGTCATCGAATGTCCCCGTGGCATGTCATCGAATCGTTAAGCAAAAGCAAGGGGGGGCTTGCGATGTCTTCACCATATCATCCACGGAAGAGTTCAGTCAGTGATTGATGTGGACTGCGAGGCCGTCACATGAAAAACATGTCGTTCTTCAGTATCCCGCCTACGCAGGATTGATTTGGGATTTGACCACTTTGACGGAGTTTTGCTGACGGAATGAATCAATAAAACAGGCTGACGTGTGGTACTCAAAGCATTCCTTTTTCGCTGCTGCTGAAAGTCGGAATTGGGCGATCTAGCGGGTATCAAGAAGGATCCTATGGATGGTGATCGCTTGTAGGGTTGGCCTTGGCAGGTCAGGCAGCGAATCTAACCAGGATTGAAAAAAACAAGTCGTGATCAGCGTCGGTGAAAAGTGATCCGAAAATATCTGGTTAGCCACATTCTAGAGAAACTGAATCAACGGCTAAAGTTAAGTAATTTGACCAAGTCACCTCAGTTCAGATTGCAATTGGATTCACTTTTGGTGCTTCGATTGAATTGCAGCGGATCTTATTGCTGCATCGGTAGACGCACTTCAGCGGTGACCGGCGAGTGATCGGACGGGAACCGTCCCTCTCGTTGGGTCCGAATGATTGATGCACTGATCATTTCGGCGTTTGGTTGAGCAAAGATGTAATCAATTTTCTTGCCATCGGCACGGCCTTCAAATCCACCGCCAGTACCGACTAGTTTTTCTTTTGGGTGTAATTGCCGAAAGGTATCAATCATAGTGATAGGGCTTTTGGGGAGTGTCGGTTCCTGTGCCTTGAGGTATCGCACCACAGGGTTATTCTCGTCAGCGTTGAAGTCGCCAGTGAGAAGAAACGGGTCATCATGCTCACGATCGTGGATTCTTTGAGCAATCAACTGTGCGGATTTCAAACGAGCATTTTGCGATTGATGATCAAAGTGTGTGTTGTAAAGATAAAAACAACTATCCGAGGTTTTGTCTCGCAGTCGAACCCATGTGCAAATTCGCAAATAACGGTTTCCCCAGTGGCGGGATTTGACCTCGGGTGTATCTGATAACCAGAAGGTTCCTGAAGCCATCGCCCTGAAGCGGTCGCCGCGATAAAGGATCGCTGAATATTCGCCTTCTGTCCCCCCGTCACGGCCGACACCCACCTCCTCAAATTGAGGTAGCTGTTCACGAAGATCATTTAATTGGAATCGGAATGCCTCCTGCAATCCAATCAGATCCAGCTTTGCATCCCGGATAACATCAGCTGTAAATTGTTTGCGATGTAGCCAACTGTTATCACCATCATTTGCCTTGCCGTTGCGAATATTGAAGCTCATCACACGAAGATTGGCTGTTTTGGCGGCAGTTACTCCTTCCGCCATGCAGGCTCTGTTTTCTGTTGTGCCCCAAGGCAGCAACGTAACGCTGAGGATCAGGAACGGTGTGGTGATGATGCCGGTATTGATTTTCAAAGTGGATCTGCTTTCTAGGACAAGGATTCACCGGGCAGGTGATCGCCAAGCAATGTGATGTGGCTGACTGAAAGAGCAGGGATCATTCCGAAGGTCGCTTCGGAAATCATCGAAGGCTTACTTGGCTGCCGGGCTCCAGAGCGGTTTCTGGGTAAGGATGATGCTTATCGAACACGAACATTTGTTCCGGATTTTCCAGCATCGTTCCCGTTTCGTCATACAATTCTGTGGTGGCATCAAAGACGCCGGCGGGGTTGAGCTTTAGGTGTTTGACCAAGAACGGGTACATCGCCTGCCGTTTGAGGTATTGATATCCGTGTTCGCGACCGGGGTAATGAACGTTCTCGACATTGGCGGCTTTCCCGTGCATCGTGTAAACGTTTCGAATGTAGGGGTATTCAACCACCGGTGTGTTCTTTGTCCAGTCGCCACCGACTGAGACCAGAAGTTGTGGCCGAGGTGCTGCAAGTGCTGCGATCTCCGCATTGTTGGTTTCGAGTTGGGCTGTCTTGTGGATAGGCATGCCACTTTCACAGTGACAGCCTCCGAAGAAATGCGCCGAAACCATCACCACCGGAACCGAGGCAGTGATTCGATTATCTACTGCCGCCAAAAGAAAGGTCTGCGTACCTCCACCCGAGCATCCCGTGACTCCTATTCTCTGGTCATCAACATCCTCGAGTGATTGCACGAAATCAATCGCGCGGATGCTTCCCCATGTTTGCAGGGTAAGTGCTTGAGGATGCTGATGGTTCCATCCATGGTGAAGGGATTCGCCAAATCCAATCATGTCATACGAAAAAACCACAGCACCCATTCTGGCAAGAGTTGCACAGCGATGCTGTTGATCGGAACGTAAACGGCCACCTGCGGGGCCGGTCGCATGACCATGAGGGCAAAGTACAGCGGGGTGAGGACCTTTTTTACCAAGCGGGCGATAAAGATTGCCGTACATCAAATACCCCGGGCGAGCTTCAAACGCAGCGGACTCGACAGAGTATCCGTTGTATTCACGCTTTTTATGTATGATGGAGTTCAATGGTGTACGGGTCGGTAACGGCATCAGTTTGGCACCGGTGAGGATCTGTTTCCGGATCGCAGTTGCCCGATCTTGCCACTGCTCAAGACTCGAATAGGTGCTCGCCATTCTGGCCAATTGAGCAACAGCGTCAGCCTCTGAGTGATAATTTCCGCGACAAAGCGTGGGCTCGGTTTGTTTCTGATCTTGTGCCAACAGGGGACAGGCTCCGATGAAAGAGCTGCCTAAAAAAAAGACGCTGAAAAGTGCGGCTCGAGGTGAGTGCATGATAATGACTGCGTGCGGTTGAAAGGGTCAGGGATACGGACAACACGCGCAGTGTTGAGGAAGCTAAACCTTAACCGATTGAGAACCTTGCTGCGTGCCTTGTACCCGTGATGCTCAGCCGCGACTTCGAAAAAGTTGGCTCAATGCAACTTCCCGAATCATCGATCGGACACGATAGTGTCCCGCCTCAAGCCTGCTGAGGATCTGTGAGATGTGCTCGGAATCAGAAAACTCGATGGTTCGTCCCAAGGCGTAGACCATGATCGATTCAACCAATTCCTCAGCCAATTCCTTCTCGTGCTTCATCAGCACAGACTTCAATTCTTTGACGTTTGAAAAAGTTGATCCGTCGGGCAGCATGCTGGTTGGATCAATGACGACCGATTCATTTCCGACAATTTCCGTTTCACGCCAACGTCCAGTGGTGTCAAAATTTTCAAGGCCAAAACCGATCGCGTCCATTTTCCGGTGGCAAGAAGAGCAGACGCTTTGTTTCTGGTGCAATTTTACCATTTCGCGATTGGTCTTGGGTTTTTCCGACGCGGCACCAAGTTCAGGGACATTGGGTGGTGGAGGTGCTGGCTTATCGTGCAATAGCTTTTCCATAACCAAAGCGCCCCGGATGACAGGTGAAGAACGTTCTCCATTAGAACCCGTTGTAAGGAAGGCAGTTTGTGTCAATAGTCCACCGCGCGGTGACCCGTCGGGTAGGTGCACTTTCCTGAATTCAGCATTATTTGATGGAGGAAGATCGATTCCATAGTGGATGGCCAGTGCTGAATTGACGACCACGAAATCAGAATCGATCAGGTTGGATGCCGGCAGATTCTCCTTGAGCAGAACGCCGAAGAACTCAAGTGCCTCCTGTTTTGCGTCCTGCTGCAAACCTTCATTGAAATGGATGTGCTTTTGGTTATCGACTGTGATTGCGTCATATCGATCCAGTTCTGCCCACTGGCTCATGAATCCATCACGTAATGCTGAACTACGCGGGTCATTAAGTAATCGGTCAATTTGCTGAGAGTAAATCAACGAGTCGGAGAGATCGGCTGCATAAAGCTCATCATCCGGCGGGCTACTCCACAGAAAGTAGGCCAAGCGAATTGCCAGTTCGCGGTTCCCAAGCTGATGGTTAGCAGGCAGGCGATTATTCGCCCCCTTTGAACTCCGTTGATTCTGAACACTGGCTTCCTCCTGCAAAAAAAGAAAACTCGGCGATGCCATGATGATGCCCATGACTTCGGTCATGGCGTCATGATAGCTCAGTCCCTTCACGCGATTGTCTTCATAGAGTTTGTGCAATTGATCGATGTAGCCAGCCTCGGGTGCACGATGCCGAAATGCTTGAAATGCAAATTTGGTGAGCAGTTCACGTACTGTTTCATCTTGGCCCAATAGTTCACTCTTACCGCCAGTGGCTGCATTGGGATAGAGAATTTCTTCAAAAGCAGGACGCTGTTCGGGGTAAAAGGGCCCTTCGATTTCGAGCCAGTCGATCCAAATTGCTGCACGTGGATTGGCACGTTCGCTGGATCCTTCAAGTTTGTTCAAATAACCCTGCATCGAGTTGATTGTGTTTTCAGGTACGTTCTCACGTACACTTACGCCGAGCTGAAAACGCCCCATGGGTTGTCTCGCTTTCATCACGACCGTCTCTGGATTGTCTGGGGTTCCCTGTAGCCTGAGCGTGCCGCGGATTCGATTTTTATCCCACAGTCGGACAACGCTCCTCATTTCGTGCGGTTGACCGACGACACCACCGTGAATTCGAATCAGGTAATCGCCGCGAATGTCGATGTGTTTTGAGATGCTTACCCACTTAGCAACATCACAGTTGTAAACACCTGAATCAACCAAAGGGTATTGGAGATAACGTCGGGGTAGCTCGGCTCGAGGTTGCCATTGTCGAAAGATGATTTCCATTTGACCTTCATCTTTGAACCCCATTTCCTGCCAAGACTTGCCCGCTTTCTTCATTGCCATTTTTTGATCCAGATCGGCGAGTTTTTCTCGCATACGCGTGTTGAGGCTTGTTTCCGGATCTGTTCGGGAAATCTCGGCCTCGCGTTTTTTCTGGGTGTTGAACTTCAGAGCCTCGGCCGCAATTCGCTTGCCCAATTCCAAGTAGGCTTCCAAGTGCATCGACGTGAAGTACTGCTCGGCACCAACGGTATCGAAGGTTGCGATTTCGCCGTCCTCGGGTATTTCGTCCAACGCAACATCGAAACCAAAAAGCGACCGAATCGTGTTGGAGTACTCGCGCTGATTCAAACGACGCATGCGAATTTCACCGCCATTGTCAGTGAGGCGTCGACGCACTTTGACTAACGTCTTGGTAAGTCGCTCCAGTACAACAGCAACTTCATCACCTGATGGCTGAACCGCCTCGGTGGGAGGCATGTCGCCGCCGTTTAATTGATCAAGGATATCTTGCCAACGCTGAGCAATATCGTTGTTGTCAATCTTCCAAGAAACTTGATCAAGCCTGACCTGACCCTCTTGCACATCGTCACCATGGCAATCCATGCAATAAGCCTTAAGAAAAGGCTGTAACTTTTCTTTTAGATCACGGGACTCTTTCGCGATTTCGTCTTGGGCATGTGAATGATTGGCAAGAAATGCAAAGAGTATGGCGGCGAAAAGAAGCAAACGATTTCGCATGGATAGCTTGGTTATGTAAGGTAGGACTTGAGTGTTGAAGAGTGGCGATTTGCAACTGAATTCTGGTGACGGCGAAGAATTTTTTATCCAAATCCTCGTCGCGTTGCATCACGATTTTGTCGAGACCAGGTCTGGAATGATTCCGGTGCTATGGCTGAATGATTCAATTTCCATTCCGGCTTGCTGCATCAGGGTTAACCAAAAATTTGCCAACGGAGTGTCCTCTTCGGGCAACACGATATTGCTACCGTGCTTGATATCTTTGGCTCCTCCACCAGAAATAAGTGCCGGGACATTCTTGAGTTCGTGGCCCGACCGCAAGTTGGTTCCGTAGCTAACAATGCAATTGTCGAACAGGCGGCTTCCATCACTATCCGTTGCCTCTTTTAGGCGATCAAGAAAGTGCGCAAATAACGACATGCATTTTTTGTCACGCTGGCGTGAAGCCTGCGTTCGTGCCTCGGAAAATCCATAATGGCTCAATGAGTGCGCCTTGAGCGCGATGCCCATTCCCGTCAAGACAGAGCAAACCGGTTGCCGATAGGTGATCACGCGAGTGGCATCGGTCTGCAGGGCGACAATCATCATGTCGTACATCAGTTGAATTGCCTGTTCGCCGGAGACGCCTTCTGGCGGTTCGTCCATCGTTGGCTGTGGTTTTGGAACGTCCGCCCAGATCGCCTGCCGCTCAAGTCCCTTCTCCACTTGGCGAACACCAGTGAAGTACTCGTCGAGTTTGAGGTTGTCACCTTTGCTTAGTGTTCGTTTGATGCCATTGGCATCCACACGGACAATGTCGAGAATACTCTGTCGTTTTTTCAGTCGGTTGCTTAGCTCTTCTTTTGAATCTTTTGCATTGGCAAAAAGGGTGTAATACAAGTCAATTGGACGGGCGATTCCCGGGATCGGATTGCCCGTTTTATCCCAGGCCAAGGAAAGGCCTCCGCCATGACCCGAATTAGAATTGTTGTCAGCCTCATTCGCTGAGAGCGTAAGGGAGGCAAAGCGGGTTTTCTTACCCAAGTGCTCTGCGAGTACTTGGTCACATGAAATCGAGTTGTGGAACCTTTTGCCGGGTGTCCCCGCAACGTTGGCTCCGGTGAGGTAAGAGAGGCTGCCTCCATGTGGATTGGTGGCTCCATGGTTGGTCAAGTTTGTGACCATGGAGATGTCATCTTGATGACGCTCCAATGGTGAGAGTCCTTCCGTCATTCCTATCTCGGAAAAACGCCCTCCCTTACTGGGATAAAAAGTATCTTTTGTGAATCCAAATCCTCCGCCCAAGAATAAAACACGTTTCGGAGGAGAGGCCGAAAGATCTTGTGATGTTGCATACGTTTCAAGGAATGGAATCGCAAGCAAAGTCGTTCCTGCTCGCAAAAAAGATCGGCGTGTACCGCGCGGGTCGATAACTTGCGGGGCGATAACTTGCGGGGCGATATGTTTTGGCATGCTTTCGAATGTTACTGTTTAAGAAGTGCTTGTCTCTAATAGAAGACTATAGTCGGTAGAGCTTGAGTCCCAAAGCTGTAATCGCACGACTGACTTATCTAATCTGAAAGTCATTGGCTTGACACAGATCAAACGGTTCTCCCTTGGGGAAAGAGGGAATTCTCTATTTTTTTCGGTTTTAATCTCCGGGGCGTTGGATCGCGGTGGTTCGACCGGTACTCTTATCGATCGGGTATTGAGCCTCGGCGTGATCAAGGAATTGACGCAATTTATTGGCAAGGCGTTGAGTCATTTTTGGATTTTGGCTTGCCAAGTTGTTGGATTCACTAATGTCTTCAGAGATGTTAAATAGTTCGACTGGGCGGCCATCGTAATAGTGAATCAGTTTCCAATCACCGAGTCGGATTGCGCTCGATGGTCCTATGCCTGGCCCCTTGGGGCCCCAGTTATTAGGGAAGTGCCAGTGTAGCGCGCGATCGTGTTGCGTTGATTCATCACGTCCTCGCAATACATAGGCAAAGCTGACACCATCGATCACGCCGCCGATCTGTTCGGGATTCAGGATCCCAGCGATCTCGAGGATTGTGGGAAAGAAATCTTCGATGATGACGGGGTGATTTGTTTTGGATCCAGCTGCTGTGACTCCCGGCCATCGAGCAATCATCGGAACCCTGACTCCCCCTTCATGTGCAGATCCTTTTCCGCTCGAAAGTGGTTGATTGTGAGTGTGCTTTTTCCCGCCTCTTCCGCTGGCGCTCAGTCCGCCGTTGTCTGACATGAAAAGAACAACCGTGTTCTCGCTGATACCTCTCATTGCGAGATGATCGAGAATGTCACCGAGAGATTTATCCATTCCCTCGACGATCGCGGCATACATTGCTTCGGTGGGGCTCAAGCCCCTGTCCACGTACGCCTGGTAAAAACGATCATCCGCCGCAAAGGGAACATGCACCGCGTAGTGTGAGAGGTAGAGAAAAAAAGGTTCCTCCCGATCAATGGCTTGATCCATTGCCGCAATGGACTCGAGGGTAATCGCCTCCGTCAGAAAGATGTCTTCACCGTGGTACTTATCAAGTCCGGGAACATCCCAGATTTCATCACCATTGCGCCAGGCCGCGCTGAAATTCTGCTTGCCCAAATAGCTTCCCGGTCCTCCCGCAGCATGGCCCGCAATGTTGACATCAAAACCGATACCTAAAGGATCAGCACCGGCAGTACCGATGGCTCCAAAATGAGCTTTTCCTGCATGGATCGTATGGTAGCCGGCTTCATTTAAAAACTCGGGTAAGGCTTTAGCATGGACGGTACCTTCCACGCCCGGCTTGGGACACAAGCCATTCATGTTCCATTTTGGAAACTTCAGCGTTGGATGTGGGCGATCATTGGTGGCATTCTTCCTTAGCGTCCAGTTGGTAACCCGATGACGCGCCGCGTTTAGTCCCGTCATCAAGCTGACGCGAGTCGGGGAACAGACGCTACATGCATAGGCTTGAGTGAATTTCATTCCGGAATCCGCTAGTCGCTGCATATTCGGCGTTCGAAATTGCTGATTCAACGGGGTCTCTTCGATACCGAAACTGACTGATGTGTCCTGCCACCCCATGTCGTCGACCAAAAACAAGACGATGTTTGGCGTTGGCTCGAGCCCCTGAGCGACGCTCGCACGATCCCTCGTGCAGGCCAAACAAATCAAGGTTACGATAGCAATCCTGCAATGAAGTCGAACGATTGTTTTCATATCAGGAGGGCTCTTTTGAAATTCCGCTGATTGACCGGTTAAGATCGGGCTATTTTTTCAACTCAGTCGCTCAAATGTAACACAATGCCTTGCTTCGTTTTCAGCATCCCGTTGAGTTCTAGGTTGTCAACTGGAAAGTAAGTCGTGCTGTGGCTAAAGTTTGTCGATTGTTAACTCGGCGACACTTTTTCACACCAAGGTGTTTCCATTCTTTTTGGCGAAAATGATTACAGCTTACGCAAAGTTTTCAAGCCGATTGCCTGACCGCGGTGGTTATCGTTTCAGGTTCCGTTTATCACTCAAACACCCTGGTACGTTCAGGATGAAAACGACATCGATCTAATCGATTGTTTGATTCTTTCAATTCAATTTTTTAACGAGAGATCAGTTCTATGTGGACGCGTTGGGTATGGGTTTTTGGCATGGTCGCCGCTGGGACCGTCCTTCGGGCGAGTGATACCGTTGGGCCATTTATGGGTACGGTTTCGTCCAGCAGTGTGCAATTACTCTACCGTCCGTCAGCAGACACGCAGGAACTATGCCTGCGCGTTTTTGACTCGAATCAGAACCTTATCAAAGTCGCCAAGGAAAACTGCACGGCCGAACGTGATTTTGTTGCTCACTTCACCATTTCTGGACTTCAGCCTGATTCAACCTACCAATATCAAATCGAGAGAATAGACAGTACGACAACGGTGCTGATCGCAGCGAGTCCGGCACACCAATTCACCACCGCATCACCAAAGCGAACCGGTAATCGGGTGGTTGTCAGTTTTGTCTCATGCGTTGATGTCGAGCCGACCAAAATATGGAACGAAATGCAGAGACTAAACGTCGATGCTGTTTGCCTGATGGGCGACACTCCATATATCGACAGTTCAGAACTGGAGACGGCAAGAAGCAAGCATCGTCAATTCTTGCAGATGCCAGATCTGGCCAGACTAGGTCAGACGACGCCAGTGATTGGCACTTGGGATGACCATGATTTTGGAAAGAACAATGGCAACGGTCTGAATTTTCTTGAAGCAAAAAACCGGACTCGGCAAGCCTTTGTTGAATACCGGGCCCACGCCATGTATGGCAATGGTCGTGAGGGCGTCTACCACAAAATGGATCTGGGGGCCTTGGAGATTTTTTTTCTGGACCCTCGTTATTTTTCACAGACCGAGCCCTCACCTGTTGATGATTGCCAGCCCACCTGTTTCGGACGAGAACAGTGGGATTGGTTACTGAATGGCTTGCGAGAATCGAAAGCAATATTCAAGGTTCTGGCGATGGGCGCAATCTGGCAAGATAAAAAAAATACTGAAACCGATGACATGTTCACCTATTGGTATGAGCGTGACGCGTTGTTGGATTTCATTAAAGAGGAGGGGATTTCTGGGGTGACGTTGCTTGGCGGTGACATCCACGTGGCAAGACATTTGAAGCATCCGGATCGAGTTGGGTACGATCTGCATGACTTTGTCATTTCACCGGGGCATGAACGCACAATTACCGGTCTTGATGTTTATCATCCATCCTTGCTGTGGTCATTGGTTGAGGGTCGACAGTTTTTGACCTTAACAGCGGAGACAAGTGGTGAGATGCCTGAGTTGATCGTCGAATTTCGTCAGCCAGGAGATCAGGTGAATCGTCGTATTGTTTTACCCCTTGCTGAACTGTCACCCAAAAAAGCGCTGGGTGATTCAGAAAAAGAAAGGCGGGCGATGTGGGATTTCAACGAGGGATTTCAAAACCAATCGTTACTTGGTAATCGGATTGACGCTCAGGCCCACCGAGGAGTGTCGATTGAGACCACCCAGCAGGCACGCGGCGGAGCCGTGCGTTTCGAACGATCAAAAGGCCAGTATTTGAGCGTGCCTCGTAGTTTTCTTGATGATAATTCGGCAGCCCACACTGCGTCACTTCGGTTCAAGTGCGCCACTTTGCCCGGTCACGGTACTGGAGACCGCAGCTTCTTATTGGAAAGCACAGCGCAGGGGAAAATCAGTAACACTCAGGCATGGCACCTGTCTCTTGGTTTAAGAGCAGCAAACGATCCGAACAAAGTGAATCTGCAATTGTTTACAGTGACCCTGCAACCTGCCGAAACTCCGGGAGCCGCCCCCAAACCGCTTTCTCAGGGCCCCTTTGATTTTCTTGTTGATCGTGACCTGTTGAAGGACCGTTGGAGCCATGTGGCTTTCACCTTTGATTCTGAATCGCTGCAATTATTCTTGAACGGAAGTTTGGTGGTGACTCATCCGTTGCCAGTAAAAGGTCCCGCGGCGGAGTTTGGCGGGTTGGTGATAGGTGGGCATCGCTCAGGGACCGGACGTAATTTTGACGGTTGGATTGATGATGTGGCAATCTGGCAACGATTGCTTGGCAAGAGCGAGATCCGAGCCTTGAGCGAATTTCCTATTGAGTGAATGGAATCAAATATCGTCTTAGATTTTTCTTGGTGCTCTCTTAGCGTCGTGTCCCCGGCTTGAATACGCACCTCCCACGAGCCCGATTTCGCACTGCGGGTGAAAGGAACTTCGTATCGCATTCATGATTTCCAAAAGATGCCTGTTGAACGTTGCCTCCGTGAGCCAGCTGGCATGGACCGGTTGAGCATCAAATCAAACCTGATTCCAGAATGCAGGCTAACCCGGTTGTTCACCGCATTGTTGACCTGAGTCTGGGTGGTGAAAACTTAAGTAGAAGTTGCGACCAACGGCTGTTTTTCTGTGCCGCTTTAAAGTTCCTTGAGAAGTTTGTTCCAAGCGGCCATTGAATCACTCAGGTTGCTTCGCTTGTCACCTCCTACGCCGTAGCATTGCAGAGCGACAGGCCCTTGGAAATTCAAGGCTTTGAGGGCTCGCATCAGTCGAACCTGCGGGAAATTGCCCTGCTGCAGCGGCTTGATCAGGTCGCTCCAGTTCTGACCACCTAAATCAGCGCCACAGGTACTCACGGCAAAAAGGCGAGTGCCAGCTTTTTCAAGAACCAGTTCTAGGTTCTCCGGTTTTTCATTTTTGAGAAAATGGCACAGGTTGAACATCACACCAAGATTGGGATGGTCGACTTCAGCAATTAGTTTCAATGCCTGCGGCATCGTGGCTATGGCATTTCCATGATGAGGATACAGCGCTACGCGAATCTTGAGATCACTCGCCATTTGAGCAGTTTGCCGAACGGCTTTGACGGTATTGGGCGTAATGCTTCGCACTGTGATTTCAATAAGTCCTCCGCGATTCGCCAATGGTTTTACAAGTTCTGCAGCCAGTGGTTTATCTCCGACGTCCAGATAGATACTAAGCACACTTAGTCCTGTCTTGTTGAATTCGGCAACCCGCTGTGCAAGTTGCTCACCGCCCGCAGTGACCTGACTGACACCGGCGTAGCCCAGTTCCCGCAGTACTTCGGCATCATTTTCAGCTGAACCAAAATTGACTCCGTTTTCAAATGCGTAAAATGCGGGAGAGAATTCCTCGGAGTTGGATTGCTGAGCCATTGACGATGGTGCGCAAAACACAGCAATTAGGGGCAGTGCGGCTAAACTCGTCGCTAGGTTTTTCATCAAGACTTACCTGTGGAGATTTGGGACTTCACCGTAGGGATTCTGAAAAGGTGGTTCGATTATCCTATCGGCCCACCTGAAAAGGGGATTCAAGGTTTTGACTCTTTCACCACAAATCCATAAACAACGCGCCGCGACATTTGACAACGCAAGTCATGACGTTCCGACTTGAAGTCATGATATTCCAACCTGATTCGAGTGACGTGCCAAAGTTCAAGACGCACTACCCTGCGCTTGGCAAGGTAAAAGCGAACCCTGTTCAGGGCAAAGTGCTTTCGTTTCATTTGAGCTTCGGCAAATCAGCGGAGCAAGGAGCCGTTTTCGAAAGTCTCCGAGGTTGATTCCCGGGCCGGTTTCTGTCCGTTCCGCGGATGGAGACCTTACTGGCCAAGCTATTGGCCAAGCTACTCAAGCAAGCCTGCTGCGATAATGCGGCACGTCATTTTTCAGGATGATTTTTTCTGGGTTGCCTCGCAACCCACCCTTTTTTCTTCTTTGGTCGATACAAAATCCGAGCTTGATCGACCAGTAATGAAAGACTCGCTGAATGTTGTCCCCGAACTAGCTTGATCAACACATCTTGATGTTCAGAAGTTGTATCCTGAGTACGGCATTTGCGTACGGCGAGGTGAACTGGTCCTAGCATTCCCAATTTTTTTCAGAGTCAATGCTTCGACATCGATTGAGTGAAGACCAAAGCAGTATTACTTAAAACGGAGACTACCGTGACGATCATCTCAAGAAGGAAATTTGGTGGAGCGGTGATGGCGAGTCTTGCCGTCGGTGACACCGAAGCTCTGGCCAATGCACCAAATCCAAAGCCGATTCGTGTGATTGCCTACAATGTTTACAAGCTTACTGGATGGCCAAGTCAAAGCCGCTGGGCCAAGCAAGCGGTTATGAAAGGTCAGATGGCGAAGCGATTAGCGATGGAATTGGCACTTCATGAGCCAGACATCATCAACTTTTCTGAATCGCCCAATGAACAGCTTACGAAGGAAGTTGCCGCCCTACTTGGCATGAACCACATTCGGTTCCCAAGTGGCGGCAGTTGGCCGGGAACGTTACTAAGTAAATTCGCGATTATTGAATCCCAGAATGCTCCGGTCAAAGGTGAAAGGCAGGTCGATCTCTTCACTCGGCACTGGGGACGAGCGGCGATCAGGATGGACGGTGGTGATTCGGTGATTGTTCACTCGGCTCATCTTTACCCCACCGCTGACCCCACGCGGCGATTGAAAGAAGTTCGGGCAATGATTGAGTCGATGAAATCCGATCTGGATGCTGGCAGGTCCATGCTATTGATCGGTGATCTGAACCATGGGCCGGAGTCTGAGGAATACAAGCTCTGGATCGATGCGGGGTGGGTGGATACTTTCGCCAGAGCGGGAAAAGGGGATGGCCTAACGATGAAAGCCGATGTTCCTAAGTGGCGAATTGATTATGTCATGGCCGCTGGCCCGTTGGCCGAACGAGTGATTCAATCAAGGGCGCTGTTTGAGGGAGCATTTCGACTTAATCTAAACGACAAAGAATCGTTTTCATTAAGTGATCACCTGCCTCAACTAGCGGTGTTTGAGTGATAAGAGAGGGGGCATCTTTTCGTTTCGCTATGCCAATGCAGGCGAGAGTGGGTTCTGCTGATTAGTTTAGAATCAACGTTGAACCATCTACTCGTGACCAACCCATGGTGATCGGTGGTCCAACGCACTGACGATCGTTTCTACGCTAAAGCAGGTGTGGATTTCCAAAAGACCTAGGGTTTGAAGGTTTGCACCCCAGAACTCAATGTAACCTGAGCCTATCTGTCCATCCGGAGACAGTGTGATCCTGAGCCCGACGAAATTAGACCTGAAAGATCACATGCTCGGTGCATGAGAAAATGCAGCAACGGAATCCCGGGTTACGGCACTTTGCGTCAATTGGTTGCATTTCGCACAGTGTAATGGAGTCCGCCTTTGCCCACGTCGCTGGGAGCGAGATAAACCTCACGCTCACTCGACAATGGGATCGTCAACGACGGATGCGAAAACGGAGGTAAACCTGCCTCAATTCTAGGGTCCGTCAACTGCCGCATCAGCTTCAAAACTCTACGATACTCGGCGTCGCTGGCGTCAAGTTCTCGGACATGTGAATTCCTGTTACGTTCATTGAAATCTCCTCCTCGAACATAGAAGTCAAGCATGTCTTTCAACGTTTCCGCACTGCCGTCGTGAAAGTACGGTGCTGTGAGTGGGAGGTTAAAGAGATGAGTCGACTTGAATTGACCTTCGTCTTCGTCAGCGTCGAAGTTGGGAACCGGGCTGTCGAGATTCTGGTCATCAGTCTGCACGCCAGCGTCGACGCTCAAGGGGGAGACGCCTGTGGCAGAAAACGGACGGTTACCGACCTCTCCGATCACTGCATGGCTACGTCCGTCCACGTAGTGGCATTTGTGGCACCTCATTTCCTCGAATGCTTCAATCTGTTTTTTCGACGGTAGCCGCTCTGGAATGGAAACGAGGGTCTGCTCGTACAGGCCAACCGCAACTCCGAAGAATACCGAGAAGTTCTGCTCGGTGAGAGAGACCAACCGATCTTCAATCACTCCGTCAGGTGTCTGGACCATCGTCGTAACCCCCGTCGATTCATCACCGACAAACTGGTCTAGTGGGCCACCCATGAACGCCGCTTGGATTAAATCGTCGTACCCTCCGATCCCTCCGAATCCCAGCTGACGAAGTTCATTCACGATATCTCCGGATTGGTATCTTAGAGGGACTGCATGACAAAGTTTGTATCCCACGTCTGCAAAGGTCCGCCCATCAGATGACATTTCCGCTGGACTCAAGCAAGGTCCAACAGCTTGGCTGGCTTGAGAGGCTTCTGCGATTTGAAGAGTAGATAGGCCACCCCCGCGGGTCGACATGGGGATACTCACGCCCGAAATATCCACGCCGTTGAAAACGTAATTGGCGCGTCCGTCCCAAAAGTTGTGGATGCTGTCTGAGTCAACCGCGGGGGGAGCATTTCGATCGGTGATCGCGTACTGCCCAGGTTCCGTAAATACCTCAACGCCTGCGGAAACCTCTTCCGAACCAATCCTCTCTAACCGCACCGCGACGAATTCAGCGTAGCGAACTCCCAAGGAACCACGAATGACGTTCGGAGAACCGTTGTGCCCGGCGGGAAGGGTTCCCGCGTTAATGCGGTCAGGTTGGGAATCGGCACCAGCGGAATAATGGCAAGATGCACAAGCATAGTTGCCGCCGTTGCCACTCCCTAGCTGTTGATCCCAGAATAGCGCCTTGCCCAGCAGGACACCGAGTCGCCGCTGATCGTCCGACGCGAAGGAAGACGCAAGATTTGGTAGGGTCACAGCCGTAGCAACTTCACCAGGACTCGAGGAACGATCGGTATCCGCACCTCCAAGACCTGAGACGACTTCCGCAGATGGCTCGCTGCGGTTTTTCTCTTCGTACTCGAATTCGGACGCGTCGACCTCTCGGCGAATTTGATCGCGACGACGCCGCTCATCTCGATCTTTCGCAACGGCAAAACACGACTGAAAAACGACGATTGATAAAACGAATAGTGTCGACCGCATTGGACTTCCCCCGAAGAACGTAGTGGATCTGATTCAATATTTGATCCGACCAGTGCAATAATAGGGCGTCGGCAAGTGGTTCCGCTGGTTACCTGTAACCCACACGTGACCATCAACCGGTGCTTTGTGAATGACCGCGATCAACCCGACACTGTTCACTGCGTCATCGCGACAACTTGTTAACACGGTGGAGCGAAACCATGAGGCTCAGGCTTCTGAGGCTCTGGCTTCTGAGGCTCTGCCGTCTGACGAAAATTCACAGATCATCGACGCTTGTCCAGATGGACTAGTGCCGATGTCGCAGATTGGAATTTTTCGATGAGTTCCCCCGAAACACGGAAACGCCTGCGAAAACTCCGAATTGTGGATTGACCTGTCAAAGCACTGATGACCCCTGCAATCAACTTTCCAAGGGGAACCAAATTGCCTTCGCGAAAGAAATCTCAAACACAATGGGCCATTTTGCTAAGTCAAGTTCCCGGTCGTATCACACGAGTCGCATCGAAGAACTGATGGGAAGCTCAGTCATTATCAAAACTGTCATGGGGTTCAGCGCGGTAGGTTCAGTCTGATTGTTACCCGTGCATCTCAGGATTTCTTTAGATTGGATAGCGTTCCAGTGCTATCCCCCAAGCGGTCAATCGGGACCCCCATGACGCTTGCTATTGTCAACCAAAGGTTGGCGACGGGGGTTCCCTCGGCATAGCGTAGATGTTGACCGGTATGGATTGCTCCCCCTCCGCTTCCCGCGATGATCGTTGGCAGGTTGTTGTAGACATGAAGTTCCCCGCTGCTCAGCCCAGACCCAAGCACAAACATGGTGTTTTCAAGCAAGGTTCGATTACCCTCTTGGATTGCGTTCATTTTTTTTGCCAGATGAACGAATTGTTCAACATGAAAGCGATCCAATTTGGCAAGTTCTTGGCGGATGTGCTCGTTGCCTTGACCATGAGTCCAAGAGTGATGTTCAATGGGGGAATCAAACCAACCCTCCACTTTGAGTGGTGTCGACCAACGTTCGGGTGCTGTCATCAAACTCGCAACTCGCGTCAAATCGGTCTGTAGGGCAAGGATCATCAGGTCACCCATGACTTGAATGAACTCGTTGCGGGTCATGCTTTGCCAAGGTTTCACCGGAACCTGGGGATTCAGTTTTTGGATATCGCCCTGTCGTCGACGGACGCGTTGGATCTGAAGTTCGACAGCACGTACAGATTCGGTGTATTCGTCCAGTTTGCGTCTGTCGTTTTTTCCCAAACTGGGTTGCAATGACTTCGCATCCTCGGCAACCAGATCAAGAACGCTGCCGCTCAGGGTATGCTGATCCACTCGAAAGAGTCGGTTAAAAACCTTTCGAGGATCACGCAAGGATCGAGCGACATGCCCGTGGCCGAACCACGAAATATTATCGAAGTAAATGGATTCTTTGTTGTCTTCAAACGGATTGCAACTTAGCTCAAGTGAACGGAAGGCGGTTTGTTGCCCGACGTGATCAGCAATGAGTTGATCAATGGTTCGTTTCAGCGGATAGCCCGCGGGTGAAAGTTCATCTGGCGCAGCGCTACTTAGCCAGCAGGTGCTCGCCTGGGCGTGTCCGTCGGTGCCTGGCACCTTGATCCGATCCAGATTACTCAGGACCAGTGTCTGTTCACGTATGCTTTCGAGCGGTTGCAGGGTGGGGCTGAGTTGGAAATCGGGTCCGGTGTTGATTGGGTTCCATGTGGACTGAACCACACCGTTGGGAATGTAGAAGAAAGCGACTCGCTGCGGGGTGGCCTGATTGGTCGCGGCTGACTTTGCCGTGTCCGGGGCCAGATTGTCCCCGGGATCCCCCATTGCTTCCATCCAGGGTAAAGCAAGTGTGGCACCGGCACCACGTAGTACGTCTCTTCGCTGTATCTGGTGTCGCTTCATTTCGACCCTTCCAAGGTGGTTTCGGTATGCTGGAGACGGAACGTGGGACTCTGCACAACGGCGTGAACCACTTTCGTGAATTGTCCCTGATGGTCCACCGCCTGTTGGGTGATCGAGTCGATGACGGGGTCATCCTCCAAGACTAAGGGGCGTCCAATGGCGTAAGAAAGAAGGTGTTCTGAGAAAGCTTGTAGGAAGATTTCAGGATGGACCAAAAGCTGATCCTTGAGTTCCGTAATGTTTTTGAAAGGTAGTGATCCGCGTAGTTTTCCGCTGGCATCAATCGCAAGACCGGTTGAATATTGATCGCGCCAACGACCCACCGCGTCATAATTCTCTAACGCAAAACCAAGAGGGTCGATTTTTGAATGGCATGAGACACAGGCGGCATCCGCCTGATGTTGCTTAAGTCTTTGGCGAAGTGTCAAACCTTGGGCTTCGATATCACGCTCGTCAGCTTCAATTGTTGGGACCACATCAGGCGGCGGTGGTGGCGGCTGATTAAGTAGTACCGTGGCAACCCAGGCGCCGCGGGTAATGGGGCTTGTGCGAAGTGGAGCCGAGGTCATGGTCAACGTCGCTGCAGAGGTGAGGACACCACCCTGACGACGATCGGTTAACGGACGCTTGGTAAAGGCCTGCATGTTGGTGTTGAAGCGATTTCGATTCTCCTTGCTCTCAAAAGGTACTTTGTCGTCGTACCAAGTCTGCAATTCTTGTGATCGATACGTGTAGTTACTATCGATGAGCAGCATCAGGGATCGATCTTCGACCATGATGCTTTCAAACAGCAGCAGAGGTTCGATCATGGTTTGCAGTCCAAATTTCCACTGTTCACAACCAATACGCGAATAGTATTCAGGAAACCTCTCAAAGTCAGGGACGGCGGTGACAAGGTAATCCAGTCGCAACCACTGCCTGGCAAAGTTCTGTGAGATTGCTTGGCAACGAGGGTCTTCCAGCATCCGCACCGTTTGAGATCGTAAAACATCTTGATCAAGCAATGAGCCATTTCTAGCAACGCTGAGCAATTCGTCATCGGGAATACTGCTCCAAAGAAAGAACGATAGTCTTGTTGCTAATTCGTAAGCACTCAGCGGTACGGTTTCGTTCTGACCATGTGAGTGTTCCGCAAGAAAAATAAATCGAGGTGACGCGAGCACAGCCGCGACAAGATCTTTCATTGCTTGTCGGTAGGATGATGTGGACTTCAACCGAGAGAGAAAGTAGTTGTGATAACGATTCAAGGTTTCGGGGTCGATGGAAGAGCGGAAAGCTTTTTCCAAGAACTCGGCAAGTCGTCTCTTTATCAGTGGCGTTTGCTGGTTTAAATCTTGGCCGCCTGGCGGTGAAAAAAAAGTATCAGTCAGTCCACAGTAGTCATCAAATTCAGGAGCATCAACGATCGACCGGCCGAGGGTAATAAAGCTTTCCAGCAGAATCGGTGAGATGCTCAGTTCATCACCCCGGTTGTTGAATCCTCCTTCCGCCTGCAGATCAATGGCAAAGGGCGAGACTCCCGTTAGGATTTGTCGCTCCACCTGGTTTTTTCCCAAGGTGCGGTTGCCAACCGTAATCGATCGCGGAAAACGTCCCGATGCCGGATCGAAATAGGGCTGGCCTGAACGAATAGTTTTCTCGGGTAGTGGATAAATATCTCCACTCATTTCTAGTAGTTCACGAATAGCATTGTTGTACTCGAAGCGATTCATGCGTCGCATCACAACCGGCGCGGTGTCAGGATTCTCGGTTAGGTACTGCTTAATGATTGATTGGAATGATTCTTCGAGCTGCAGGCGTTCACCCGGTGTGGGTTGCGGTTCATCTTCTGGGGGCATTTCATATCGTCTCAGGGTATCGCGAACCTTTCGGACGAGTTGAATGTTGCCGATCTTTCCCTCGTGATTGCCGAGCACCTCCAGGTCAATTCCCGAGTCGGTATCCTTGCCTCGATGACAATCGAGACAAAACGTTTGTAGAAGCCTATCAATCGAGGCGTTCGTGGTTTTGTCTGGTTTTTCAGAAACCGGGCGGCTCACACTTTCTGGTCTAGGTGTTGCGTTTTTGTTGTTCTCCAACTCGAGTTCCGTTTGTTCACGCTCCAGACGCAGGTAGTCGAATCCAAGAAGGTATTCCTGATCGCGATATTGCTTTGCGTTGGGGTGGCTTCCTGTTAATTTCATTCGCAGGACCTGAGGACCAGAATGCAAATGCACCTTTCGTAGCCGCACAGGTTTTGAGAGCGAGACGTTTTGGCTGAAAAGATCCACTGACAACTTGAGATCCTGGTCTGCAGCGGCGACGCTGTTGTTCTCGCCAGTTTGACTTTTTACCCCCTCAAGCGTTAGCTCGAAAATGCCATAGTCAACCGCTTGGGTAAATTGCAGGGTGATGTCATAAACGCCCGTAGAGTTGACGAGAAAGTCTGTTTTTAATTCGTCCCCAACCTTGCCATGCCAAAGTAGGTGGGCATTGCCACTCCACTGAGGACCGTAGTGATTCATCGCCTGAACACGTGAGGTTCCGGAAATGGAGAAGTCTGATTCACCTTCGTGGATTTCAATGAGACCGCCGGTCACTTCACGGCCTCGAACGCTATGAAAGTCAAAGACCTGTCCTGAGACGCTGGCCACATTCACGGTTGCAATGAAACAAGCGAGCAGGCGAAGCTCACCCCAATGGTTCCAGTGGTTTTTTGAATTTTGGGAATCTGATTCGGACATAAACAAGTTTGTCAGCGTTGGTGCAGGATCGCTTCAAGGTTAAAAGGATAGTTCTGATCAAGTCATGATTATATGGAAGTCCATTGGCTCGGTGTCGAAGATTATAGCAGCCTCCTTTTCGGTTCTCGTTATTCAACTTACCAAGGCAGGATGCAAGGAGACGTTAACCCGACGAAACGAAATTTATGGAGTTCTTTACCGTGTTTACGACGAGAGAGCGGGGATTATTTCACGGAGGAAAAAACTAGTCACGTTCACGCGGCAATTAAGCGGCATTGGCAGAGGATCAATTCGCAGATGTTTCCTATTGCATGGTGCTTTGCGAAGACTTTCAGCACGCTCATCATTCGTGCACGCTCAACGCGATGATTCTATTTTGTACGATAGGAGAAAGGATCAATGAATCCACTTATCCTCTTCGTCCGTTTCGTGACTGATTCGAAACACTATTCAGCCGAGGATGACTCTGCAATTCTTTTCAATGCAGTTCCGCCTGTGTCTTCAGACAGCGTGAATGAGTTTGGAACCCAAGTACAGACATGATAAATGCCTTATTCCTGTGGTTGTGTGTAGAAGGTCTCTGTTCAAGTATCCCTGAGGTTGGGGGGGGAAGTGTTTTTTAATCGATTGATTAAATGCACGACTTCGCCTAGACGGTGCGACGAGTGGAGAATAACGTAGAGCAGTCATGTCCAGTAAGAAATAGGCATGGTGCAATAGGCGGTCGTTCACTGGTTGAGCAACCAACACGCCGATTCTCAGTATGGAGCTTAAGGTTGTCAGCCAAAGATACCTTCCGCCAGCTTTTCTTTCGTGTTCCCGTGATCGGTAAGCGTTATCGTGAATTGCTTGCCGCTGCCCAATCGCATTACCAAATTAATCCAGGGCACTACGCCTCTCCCATACCGTCGGTTGGGGAGATTCAGCGAGAACTGGATGCGGTGTCTGCGTTGTCGCTCAATGCCGACGCACTGCCGGGGATTCCCCTCAACTCAAAATCGCAGTTACAGCTTCTGGCCTCGATCAAGCTTCACTTGGCTGATTACCCTTTCCCGCCCGAGCGGAACGATTCGTTTCGCTACCACTACTTGAATGACTGGTTTCAGTTGGATGATGGCGCAGTGCTTCATGCGTTGCTGCGTGAATTTCGGCCTAGAAAGATTATAGAAATTGGTTCTGGTTTTTCTTCAGCGGTGATCCTTGACACCGTAGATCACTTAGAAGATTTTGACCCTGATATTACCTTGATCGAACCAAATTGCGAACGACTTAAATCAAGACTGCAAGTTGGTGATGAGTCCCAAATTCATCTGATCGAATCGGTGGTGCAGGATGTTCAGTTGAGCGTCTTCGATCAATTGGAAGAGAAAGACTTTCTGTTCATTGATTCCTCTCACGTGGCGAAGTGCGGAAGCGACGTGAATGTAATCATTCATCAGATTCTTCCGCAATTGAATCCGGGAGTGATCGTTCACTTTCATGACATCTTTTTCCCTTTTACTTATCCAGAGCGGCTGTTGCGAGCGAATCAGTTCTGGAACGAATCCTACATGCTTCGGTCATTTCTAGCCAATAATGAACGGTTTCAGGTCATGTTATGGAATGATTATCTCAAGCAGACGCACACTCAGGAATTCCAAGCAGCAATGCCGTTAGGAATCCAGAATATCGCGGCGAGTTTTTGGATGCGTTGTCTCTGAGACACGATGTAAAGTTAGAAGTCAGTTGCCATTCCCTATCGATCTTCTGACACTCTCAATACCAGAATTGAATTGAATTCTTTCTAGCCAACCACATGCCCGCTCATAAATTATTCACGGGGTTGGTTGTCAGTCGACAGGAAGCGGGCAAGATGATCAGGATGCCAGGCATCCTTGTCATATCGTTGGTTGACAGAACAGTTGATACTGCTATCGACCGTTCGCAAAGCTTCATTTGTCAAGCGTTTGGAATTTAAATGCGTAAACCTCAGCATTCTTGATTTCAAACCGCAAGCGGATCGGTTTTCCACTCAATGATTCAAGTGTTTTTTTGCTTTTCCAATTGATCGGAGCTGCTATCGAGTCACCGATCATCGGAGGGCAATCCTTGAATGAGAAGCCAGCGATGGGACCACCATCCAGCGTTTGGATTTCTGCTCTTACGGATCCGTTCTGAGCGGCCTGGTAATTGATCTCTAGGCCATCACCGGAAAAAAGAATCGGTTTTGTGAGCAAGTACCCAGCTGTCGAACCTGCGTGGGCTGAGATGAAACCGTCTGTGCGAATCACGAAACGACGCACCCGGCTATCTGGACCTGTGTAATAAGCCTCAGTGGCGTACATCGACATTTCATCTCTGGATCCCACAAGTGTCAGCAATCCGTTGGTCATGTAGTTACTTCGATTACCCTGACGGTCTTTTGGTGCGTCCTCGGTGATCAAAGCCTGAGGGAATCGAGAAAAGTGCAGGCCGTCACGGCTAGTCATGAAAATGGGTTCAACACGCTGCCCTTGGTTAGGTAGGTACCGTGTGGGGAATCCGATAAACAGATGGGGTGCGCGATGATATTGGCGTATCGCGTTGGTGTAGAGATGCTCTTTGCGTTGATCACCGTACGTCAGGGGCTTTGGGTCACTCCATGTGAGGAAGTCTTTGGAAGTGCATTGCATGATGTCGCGAACACCTTCGTTGAACCAGCGATGGTAGTCACGATACACACCGGCAGATTGATCGTAGAAAGCCAGATTCTGCGAATCAAAAGCACCTTCAGTGATGACCGGTTCGTTAGACATTAATTCCCAGTGAATTCCATCCGCAGAGCGGAATGCGAATAGCCCATGCTTCGATTTTGTATCTCCCTTGCGCAGTGATCGTCCTCTGGCGAGCGCCTTGTAACGCGATTCCTTCGCACAGTTTGGGTTCGTGTCCTTGAACGGAGTGAAATTGTGTGTCCCAACTCCGTCCCAGATGATGTTGTTGTCTCGTGAACCATCAAACTCACAGATCCCCAATTTAGGCTTCACCCAGTGAATTCCATCAGTGCTCTCGGCATAGCACACCACTTCAGGGTGAGTCGCTTTTTTTGCAAGGGTATCCCAATGCGAACCGCGGTAATACATTCGATATCGGTCTTCATCTTCGAAAATTGTGTAATAAGCGCAGGTGTTTCCTTCCCATGGTTGATCCGTCACAAAAACCATCTCTCGAGGCTGAGGTTGATGCACTCGCAACTCAATTTCATCCATTGAAGCAATCAGAGTCTGATCAACGAACATTTCGCGTCGATTTCCGATGTCGATCGGTGACTGCCCCGAGGCAAAGTTGGCGAAGGTAATGGCAACCGCCAAAAAGCTGGTCCACTGCAGCCGTTGATTATTTCGCATCACTGTTTCTTGCCTCATCGAATCGAGGTAGTGTCAAAGTCAGAAAGCCAGTCGTCAGCATATCACCGATCGACTGGTCTGACTCATTTTTGAAGTTGTCTTTCCATCATCAGCACGCATCTCGGCAGCAGAATCTAATGGATGTTCAGCACCAAGTGGTTTGGGTCTTTCAAACATTCGTGCCGTTGTGGATGGAACAGAGCGGTTAGCGTTTTTTTTTTGCAGAAATGAGATCACGCGTGTTGGTTAATCTCGCACGATAACGCACTCGGGTAGTGCTTGCTGCAGTTCATCCAAGCATTGACTGCTAAAACCCGGGCAATTATCGACCACCAGGTATTCCAGTTTTTTCATTCCCCGAAACGTCTCCAAAGATTGGTCTGTAAGGCCTCTACAGCCACTGAGAGTCAGCTCTCGCAGGTGCTTTAAATTCTGCAATTGCTTCGTTCCAGAATCGGTTAGCTGCTCGCAATGATCAAGATATAGCTCAGTTAGATGCTCACGGCTGCCGACATGCTGCAATGCTGCGTCGGTCAAGTGAACGCAGTCAGACAGATTGAGTTTGCGAAGCTCTGGCATTTGTTTGACGACAACTAACCCATCGCCTTGCAGGCCAGGCAGGCTCCATAGGTCGAGCTTTTGCAACTTATGCATCTTGCTGAGGAAAGACAGGCCCTGATCCGTCAGGTGATCATTGTCACCGAGGCTTAACGAAGTGAGTCCAATATTATTCTCAAGATTTTCTAGCCCAGAATCGGTGATTGCTGCGATGCAACCGAGATCCAAAATTTCCAAATCAGGTAAATCCCGTAATGCCACCAGGCTGCGATCAGTCAATTCCAAGCAGTAAAATAGATTCAACTTTTTCAATCGCTGGCGTTGTTGCAGATTCACCACTGCCGCGTCGGTCAACTGAAAAGACTCCTTGAGGTCCAGGATTTCTAACGTCGCCGGCAAGCGAATCTCGGTTCCTTTAAGTGGCCAGTTGAAACCCATTTCCAGGGTATTCAGATTTGCCAATCTTTCGAATAAGGGGTTATAGCCCTTGGACGTCAGGCTGAAGTGGCCGAACAAGCCGAGGAATTCCAACTTGGTTAGACCCTCTAAATGTTTTAATCCCGCATCGGTCAAATTGCGATTTGCGTTCCACTGCCGACTTCCATTGAGATTCAGATGGCGTAAGGCGACAAGACTGGCAAGCGGTTCAAGATGAGCGTCGGTAATCCCACCGGTGGAGTTAGAAAGATCGAGGTAGGTTAGGTTTTGTAATGCTTCCAAACCACGACTTTCAAAACCGCGGATGTCCCGAACCTCTAATTTCCTCAACGAGTTTGAATTCGCCAAAGCGTTATAAGAATCTGGCAAGGAAACACGAAGTTGGCTGATGTCCAGATGCGTCAGCTTTGGCAGCGTTGAGATTAGTTGTAAACTTGGTAGTCCAAGCCGATGGCATCCCGCGATACGCAGCAGACTCAGTTCTCGCAAGCTGACGAGGTTTGAAATGCCCGCGTCGGTCAGTTGGCTGCAGCCCGTCAGGTCGAGTTTGGTTAAATCGCCTGCCGAACAAACTCTCTCTAGATCGTCGTCCGTTAAGCCTGTTCCCTTCCCTGCAAGAATCTTCTGTGCGGCCGAAGTGCTCAGATCCTCGCCGCGCGCAAGATTAGCTCCTTGCAGAACAAGCGTTGCAATCCAAAACGCCCACAACAAGAGCAACGACCGAGAATCGGCGACCTTGACTATGAATCTCATGTCAGCAATTCACTCAATGGGCCCGATTGATCTTCCACTTTACCCAAAGCCATGTCAGGTTGCCCAAAAAGTTGCGTTGGGCGACCAGCAAGGTGGCAAAGGGTCGTGAGCCAATTACAGATGGTGTGTTGGTGGTTGGGACGTCCATATCGAGGATACGCAAGGTACCGACCTTTTGACTTTAACCGTCCACCAATGTTACCCACAACAAACATCGGCCAGTCATCGCCAATCGAATGATGTCTGGCAGCGTTGTCACTGGTGTAGACGATGACCGTGTTATCCAGCATCGTCCCGTCTCCCTCGGGGACCGCTTTCAGTTTTGCAGCAAGTGAAGCGATCAGGTCGATGTGAAAGCCGCGAATCTTGTTGCGACAATCCTGAGCTGACAGCGTAGCGTAACCCGCACCATGCCCAATCGCATGAACATTATTCCCGACACCAATACCGGAATAGACGGAATCCAAACTATCGGCGTGAACCGTCACCACATTGGTCAAGCCAGTGATTAACGCCGCGGCAGCCATGTCAAAATGTGCCTCGAGATGATGGGTTGGGAATCGCGAGGTGTACTTGTCATCAAGATCAGGCGCGTTTTCCTTCAGCACTTTTTGCATCGAAACCAATTGAACCCGCCGATCTCGTAATGCTTCAAAACCGCTAAGGTAGTGACCAAGCTTCTCTTTTTCGGTGGCCGGTAATGACTGCTGCAATTTTCGGATATCGGATGTCATGGCATCCAGCACGTTTCCGGTGCGCGTGTATTTCTTTTTCAAATCGCCGCCTTCCAAGATGCTCCCGAATAAATTCTCGAATGCAGCCATGGGATTCTGCTGAAATGGAAGTTGCTGCCCTTTGCCTTTGGCGGAGATGGCGGGGAATGTCACATTTTGACCTCCCTCACCCATTTTGAATCCGATGTGATTGAAAACTGACGGTCGTTCCTCTGACAGGTAACCATCAATGGTTGCGTACAATGGCGGTGCATGAGGAGATGCCTTGTAGCCACCCAACGCGCCGTAGTGAGAACTGTGACCGGTACGGGTCATTTTCCCACTGAGGCCCTGGATGATTGTCAATTGATCCTTGAAAGGGTTGAGTGCCTGCATGCTCTCGGAGAGTACTTTTCCCTCCAGAGATTCATCGACCAGTTGATCGCCTCCGTGTTCCAGCCCGACGGGATTCAGGTATTCACCCTGCAGTCCGCTGCTTTTGACAACGAAGACAAAACGCATCGGAACGTCACGCTGCTCCGCGGCTTTTAAATGCCGCTGGAACGGCGCTAACGCGACGGCGCCTGCACCCAAAGTGACACCACGGAGGATCTGGCGTCGATCATATTTGTTCATGGGAATCACTTTCGATACAAGAAAGAATCCGAGGTCAAAAGACTAACAAGCAGTTCTTTAAAGCTTCCTTCATTTTCCACATAAGCGCGATCCATCGCAATCAGTGTCTGGGAATCGCTTAACATCTCGTTGCGTCCCATCCAATAACGAAAAACGTGTCGCACAAAGCTTTGGCGAACCCTGTCGGATTTCGCCAGTCGTTCCATCATGACGCGAATCCCAGTGACTTCCTGATCAAGGTTATCGATACCGGTGTTTGAAATCGCACCATGGGTATCCACGGGTCGTCCCAGTTCCTCACTTCTCCAGCGTCCGACGTGGTTGTAGGCTTCAAAAGGCATCCCGAGCGGATTCATTTTCTTGTGACATCGCCAGCATTGTTCGTCATGCACCACACGAAAACGTTCCCTGAGTGTTTCGTGTTCATTATCGGGAATCGTTGCATCGACTGTGATTGGAATATCCATGATCACACCAGCAAGTAGTTTTTCGCGTATCCACTTACCGCGTCGAACAGGGTCATTGTCAAAGTTACCGCTATGAGCAATCAACCAGCTCGGTTGGGTGAGGATTCCGCAGCGTTGTTCCGGGTCAGCACGAAATACCAATCCATTTTGACGCACGAGCGGATCATTGCTGTTGTTCTTATCGTATGCTTTGTCAAAAGGGTCAAAATTATAGCTCTGTACATGGTGCGTTTGACGATACTTCTCTTCCCCACCAGCTCGCTGAATCTGCACTGAGTCATTCGCCCCATTCCAGTACGTTGCGACCACTTTATCCGTGGTCAATAACTCACGTAAAACATGGCGATCTTCGATCAGGATATGACGAATGAGACTATCGGTGTCGTATTCCAGCTTCGATGCCGTGCCTTGATCGAACTGTTGGAATCCCTCCTTCTTGGTAAATTCCTCGGTGTCTTTGAACACTTCGTGGGCTTTGTAATAGCCGAAGAATTCTCGGAAGAACTGAAGGATCCTCGGGTTGGGTGTCGTCAAGTAATCTCGGTTGTGATTGGTTGACCAATTTTTGTCCCGTGTGTCGAGTAATTGCCTTACGACACGCTCAACATCGTCACGCGTCTTGAGCTTTCCCGCTTTCATTTCGTTGGCCAGAGTACCATGGCCGGCTGCCCATGCCGGTCGGGGCGTGGTCATGGTTTTTTTAATTGGTGCTTCACTGTTTTTGGTGTAGACGTCAACTGTTTCGACTTCATCGACCCCAAAGGGTGGCTTGTTTTGAAACGCGTAATGAATTGCGTGTGTCAATTCATGGGGGGAAAGGAAGCGACGTCCGTGAGCATCTGGTTGCCCCAGTCCGATCTCCATTCGGTAAACAAACTCTGGCGTCAATGTTACGTAAATGAGAACTGCCTGCAGGGCCATCTTATTGCCCAGAGTCACATTCTGTTGAAAGACGTGATTCCAGTAATGCTCGTATTCCTCCGGTTTCGGAACGCGGCGCAAGAAAAGAGTGAACGCCACATCTAATGCTTCGTTGAAATCATCAACGGAAATATGACCCTCGGTTTCGGTGATTTTTTTGAAGATGACCGGAATTCGACCACGGTACTCATTGGTCGTTGTGGTCACCCCACCAACAAACATCGCTTCATTGTTCCCCGTGCGACTGCCTTTGTTTTTGACCTGCGTTACGATGCGAACCTTTTGACCAACCGTAAGCAGTTGAGACATTGTTTCGGCGTTGACAAGCAGCGATTCGAGTGACGACTGATCGGCAAGGATTGATGCATAATCCGTGAATCCCGAGGCATGATGAACGAACTCAAAAAATGGATTAGCGTATTTACGATCCGCAAAGTAGCGAGTCGCCATCAACTTGCCCTTGTGAGGACCTCGTTGAATCATGTGATTGCCAGTTCCGCCAATCTTCACGCTATACCGTGGAGCTCGTCCATAAGCGTTTCCCCAGATCGCATCATAAATGATCGGCCTCTGTCGCCATAAACGAGCGGGGGTGTAAGGCAATTCTGCGACACTGCCGTCAAAAAGTGATTCGTGATTAATGTAATTGCCAAATTGTGGCAGCAACATTTTTTGATCCATGCCCAGACCGAGGCCGTAGCGGGCCAATTCATTCTCAAGGCTGTTGAGGAATGCAGTTCGTTGAGCAGATTCTGGCGCCGAGCTTCCTTCGGGTGGCATGTCGCCAAATTGAACTTGGGTCAAAATTCGATCCCATGTCTCCGCGGTTTCTGCGTCCGAGTAATCAAACCCGAGATCGTCAAATCGAAGACTTGCTTCTTGTGTTTCGGGACCGTGGCAATCAACGCAGAATTGCCTCAGGAACGCTTGTGTCGCAGACGAGGTATCGGCGGCAGCAGTTAACAATTCATCGCTGCCTGATTGCTGGTCAGCGCGCAACGTGACTGCATCAATCAATCCGCAAGATAAGATCAGGCCAAAACAAAGACGCAATAACCAGCTGATGTCACCATCAGTATTCACTGCCCACTCTTTGATCATGAATCGTTCCTAGTCCAAAATACCGTTGGATGCAAAAAGTGGGCGAATTGCATCTCATTGCTCATTGCATCGTGATGTTCCTCCGCCTTTTTCAACACATTCTATCTTGATCTTGTCAAGAAAGGAGGGCGAATGACTTTTGATCGGGAAATCATCCACCATTTGAACCACCTAACCTCCACGATTGATCAACCTTTGGGGGTTATTTCGGGTTGATTGATGATTATTGTCAAATTGATCACGCTCTCGTTGTTAAAGAAGGCGACTTGCGATCGGCTGGCAGTGTGATTTGCACGATGATTTTTGCTGCATCCGTGGTTGCAAGTCTTGGGGAATTGCGAAATCCTCTCGGCTCTTTGTCGACTTAATCCTAGCTGCCTCGCAAATTCCCATCAACTTCGCACCATCATCCCGGGAATTGAAAACGCCCAACTGAGGTTTTCGATCGAGAGTCGCCTCGTCATCGCACGGCCCAGTTGGATTTGGTAAAACGAGCCCCCAGCCTCAGGTCGATCAGTAAGAAAACCGACGTTGGCTCCACAACCCTACCAATGAATGAAGCAAGATGAACACATCGCGATTGATGGTTGCTTTGACACTCCTCTCGATGACTGCAGGATTTGTTCCGACCGGTGATGCGGCTGAGAGCAAGCCGTTAAAGGTCTACATCCTTGCGGGGCAGTCGAACATGCAAGGTCATGCGAAAATCGAGACCATCGACTACCTCGGTGATGATCCGGCAACTGCACCTCTACTAAAAGAGATGCGAGATGATGATGGTAACTTCACCGTTTCGGATGATGTGTGGATCTCGTACTTGACCGGATCGAAAGAGGGGAATGGTGAAGTGGCTGGCAAGCTGACAACCGGTTTTGGTGCGAGAAGAAATCCCGGGGAAAGTGACGGTAAAATTGGTCCGGAGTTTACGTTCGGCCTCACCGTTGACAAGGGTTACGACGGTCCCATTCTGCTCATCAAAACGGCTTGGGGTGGAAAGTCACTTCACACCGATTTTCGCCCGCCCAGCTCGGGGCCGTATGAATTCAATCAGGCTCATTTGGAAACACTTGAAAAACGCGGGAAGGATCTCAGGCAGGTTCAATCTGAGAAGAAATTGGCAACCGGTCACTATTATCGACTGATGATCCAGCACATTCAAAAAGTGTTGTCCGACCCACAGCAGGTGGTTCCAGCCTATGACGCTTCGGTCGGTTATGAACTTGCAGGGTTTGTTTGGTTCCAAGGATGGAACGATAAAGTTGACCGGAATACCTATCCGCGGCGTACGGAACCCGGTGGATACGATTTGTACTCGCAATTGATGGCGAATTTTATACGTGATGTTCGAAATGATCTAAGTGCGCCGCAGATGCCATTTGTGATTGGAGTGATGGGTGTTGGTGGATTGCGCGACCAGCCTGAGTATTTTCGAGATGCAATGGCTGCGCCTTCTCTCCTTCCAGAATTCAAGCAGAATGTCACCGCTGTACCAACCGCTCCTTACTGGGACCAGCCGTTATCTGATTTGTCTGATGAAATCGGTGCAGTGAATAAAACAGCGTACTACTTGAAAAAGAATGAACCGAAGAATGTCATTAAAGATCCGATCGCCGCGGAGATCTTGAAAAAGTACCTTGATGGCGACAAGGTGATGCCCAATAAACGGATCAATGAATTTGTTAAGGAGTACCGGTCCGTTCGCATTGGAGCGTCAAAAGAAGAGATGTGGAAACGCGGTGCGTCTAATGCTGGGTATCACTATCTGGGTTGTGCCAAAACCTTTGCCCTGATCGGTCAAGCTTTTGGTGAAGCATGCTTGGAAATTGAAAAACGACAAGCTTCAACTAGATAAGTTGAGTGAGTCGGTAAGCTATCTGTCCTCACGCTTTTTATCGGTGTCGGCAAAGCCAGCATTGGCATCAAATTTTCAGAAACTAACACCCGATTGTGGGCAGGATGCCCTCGGTGTCGATTAGGCCTGTGATGTGAAAGGTATTGAGTAGCGGCGAGTGATCTTGCCGCGTTGGTGACAGGTTCTGCCCGCTGGTGGTCGTCTCGGTGGCGGAATTGAAGAAGCGGTTTCACGAGATGTCTTTTCGATTTAGGTATCACGAAACGAATAACGGCACTCTTTCCATGGAGGTGTCGCCTGTTCAGGGGCAGCTTGTTCATTGTGTTATGCCAGCTCTTTTTATCTGGAACGTCTTGTCGCCTCACTGACTGGACCGGCTGTGTTGGTGTGTCATCTTCGTCTCTCGGTGGTGCTTGCGATGTCCGACCCCATGGATCATCTTCTGGTCGTATTGAACGACGAACGCCAACGATTCTTAACGAGTGACGCGAACGATTTCCCGCACCGCTAAGCCGAGAGCGTAACGGTGTCGTCCATGCGGTCTCCCCATGGAATCACCGCCTCCAGGTTTGGGTCGTGCTGATTCAGCTCGGCAATCGATTCCAGGATGAGATCGGGATGGTAGGAGTAGGCTCCAATTCCAGCCTTACTGGTGGACCCACTGAGAACCAGAATCGTTCGGTACCCCATCTGCACTCCACCCAAAATATCCGTCTCCATCGTGTCTCCAATCATCACCGTCTGTGACGTCGCCAGACCGAGTTCTTTTCTCGCTGCCCGCATCATGATTGGGCTAGGTTTTCCGCAGTTCATCGCCTGACAGCCGGTGGCTGTCTCAAGGTAAGCAACCGTTGCGCCGGCACCCGGACGCGTACCATTCTTGGTTGGGCAGTTTGGATCTAAGTTAGTGGCAATCAGTTTCGATCCGTTAAGGATCATCTGAACCGCTGTTTCCAGCATTTCCAGATTGACCGTCCTCCCCTCGCCGACCACCACGTAATCTGGATCGTGCTCGACCACCGAATAGCCATTTTCGTGCAACGCCATTAATAACCCGCCCTCGCCAATGACATAGGCAGTTCCGTTGGGACGCTGTGTCGCCAGGAATCTTGCAGTGGACATCGCGCAAGTGAACAGATGACGTTCCGAAACATTGATACCCAGTCGCGCGAGTTTGGTCGCCACATCGCGTTGGGTTCGCTGACTGTTGTTGGTGAGGAACAAAAAAGGTATCCCCTCATGGACCAAGCGATTAATGAATCGGTCTGCCCCTGGGATGAGCTCGCCACCACGATAAATCACGCCGTCCATATCAATCAAAAAGCCACGTTCCATTGCCTCACTCCCTCTGCCTATTAAAGATTGTTGTCACGTCAACCAGAATTTGTCTCATCTTGCTGTGTGGGCAAATTCCGTGCCCTTACTCAATCAATCTTTTACATCCGCTAGGATCGATCATTGGTGTCGATTCTGACCATGGTCTCTGTGACGCGCGCTCACTAGGCCCCGATGCATTGCTGGTGAGCAGATGCATTGCTGGTGAGCAGATGCAATGCTGGCGATCAGATGCAATGCTGGCGATCAGATGCATTGCTGGTGAGCGGCACGATGTTTGGGCTGGGGTGAAGCAAGCATTGCGTCTTTGCTGCTGTCTTGCAGCAAAATGACGGACTTCGGTTCGCCTTGAAGCAGTTTTTTTCGGTGATTGGTTAAGCCTTCACCTTGTCCTCTGGGTAAGCCACATTCAATGCTGGGGGGGGTGGGAGATTTTCTATTGATGTAATCGCTCACGCAGGCACTGGTGGGGGAGCTTCATATCACTCAATCTCGGAGGCCGACGCTCATGAGCAATTGCTTTTGGTGCAACGACCACCGCGTTTCATGTCGTTAGTTTTGCGATAGATCACTACAGAGTCCCAGCGCGGTCCATGGATGATCCCGGCGTGGGTTCGCAAGCAAAAAGCGAGCGTCGGGCTAGACCTTTTTGCTTTACTCATTCGCTGTCGAGTGGGTATCGTCGACCTATTTGCCTAGCTTTTGCTGAATGAATTGAGCGGCGGCCTCCGCCTCTTTGCTCAGTTGTGGAATCTGCTTGGCTTTGATTGTCAGATTCAAACCGTCTTGGCTTGGATGGATTTTCAGTACATCCAGCACCAATTGTTGCTCAGCGGTACGACTCGATGCATCGATTGCTTTCCGGCACATCTCGACTCTCTCTTGCTCGGGCATCGGGAACTTGCGCGCAATCCCAATGTAACCGCGAAGTGCTCGGATCTGATATTTCTCGGCAGGTGCCGTCGTGGCGAGGTCAAGCAGGACAGGTGCCGCGTCAACACTGTTCCACTTGCCAAGTAGTCGGCTGCTGATGTCCTGATGCTCGGGGTCGTTGCTTTTCGCAGCGGCAGCAAGCGTCTTCAGGGCGTTGTTGCCTCCCACGGCTCCGACAATTTCCAGAAGGGTGCTCTTGGTCCCTGAAGATGCTCGGTTCATGGTGGATGCAAGCACCGCCGTGCAGGCTTCGCGGTCAGGCATTCGAATACTCGCCACCATCAAAGCTTGCTCAGCTTTTTCCGCATCTTGAGAAGTTTTGGGACGGACAACTTGGGCGATCAAGACCGGTAATTTATCAAGGTTGATGGTTTCGCCCAGTGCATAGAAGGCGGCACTTCGTACTTCGGAATCAGAATCATCCAGCGCTTGGATGACTTCGTTCACCGCATCGATTCGGCGTTTACCAATCAATCTGAGAAGCAACGCATAACGTTCGCCCTTCAATCCAGGTAGCATCGCCACGATTTGTGTGTTGACGTTTGCACCGGGCAACGCAGCCAGCGTTTGCCTGGCGGCATTTGCTAATTCGGTGTCATCTCCATCTGCGGTCTTGAGTAATACAGAAATGCACGAGGGGTCACCGACGCGTTGCAGGGCATTGATGGCCGACATTCGTACTTGCGGGTCACCTTGGTCAGCAGCCTTCAATACGGCAGCAAGCATCACGGTTTCGGGACGATCGGCCATTGCTTGGATCATCAGTGCGGCCCGCGGCGGTGTCGAATTGGGTAATTCCGCAGCCAAGGCCTCGTCCACCGCACTGCCGGGAAATTCCCGTGCAGTTCCCAACGCCAATTGAAACATTTTTTTATCAGGCGATCGAAACGTTTCCAACAGCAAGGGAATACCTTCCTCGTTACGAGCGAGGATTGCCCCGCGGGTTGCTTCAATGATTCGCTGCTTGGGGAGATCCGCTCCGCGAATTTCGTCGTAGATCTTGGTGGCGGCTTGTGGTTCCCCCGCCGCATGCAGGCGTTCGGCGCAAAGGAGATAACCCTCAGCGACTGCTGAACGTACGTTTGCCGAGGCGGCAGTGAAAGCTTGACGCAGCGATTTGGTGGCGTTCGCGTTTCCAATTCTTCCCAAGGCAACGGCAGCTGCAGCCGCGACTTCAGGGTTCTTGTCTTGCAAGTGTTGGGTCAACGCATCGACTGCTTCTGGATCTTGACGAACACCGATGGAATTGATGATTCCGACCAAAAGTATCCCATCAATCGAATTCGCCGCTTCGCGTAATGTTTGGTCCACTTGGGGACCAGGAATCGCTTCCAGAGCAATTCTGGCCCAAGACGATAGCTGCGGATCCGGTAGTAACTTTGCCAGATCAGGAAGTGCCTCGACGGATCCATCGATTGCAAGTTTCTTGCAGGCTAGGGCTTTCTCAGCTGGTGAGGCATCCGATCGCAGAACCGCGATCGCCGCCTTTTCCTTTTCAGGTGAGGTTGATTGATTTTCAGCCCAAGTGGAGACGAGTGAAAACGCACACCAAAAGATTAGTGTGAGGACAAAACGGCAGGTGGATTGAGTTGTATGCATTGGTAGGGTCCGGGATTTCAGTGACTCTCTCGACGAGAGATGGCTGGTGCTTGACTTGCCCCATTGGTTGCAGGCGAAAACGGAACATTCGTGATTGGAAACGTCTTGTCTTTAATCAAGATCGCCCCAAAGCAGCCTTAGAGCCGCCAAGGTTCTCGCAATGCCTCGGATCGCAAACGATTTGCAGGTTCGTCATCGATGAATTCATGCTTGACGTTGTCGTAATGCACTTGCCGATCCAACTGAAGCGCGATGTTCGCTGCGTGGCAGGCGATGTGCGCATTGCATGCCGCGACGGCGTTACCCTTGGGTTGAGCCCGAGTTTTTACGCAGTCCAGAAAATCACGAACGTGAAATGTCGCAGGATAGCCACCAATTTCAGCGACCTCCCGGCCAGCGAGTAGTTCAGGTGAGCTCAAAACCATTTTGCCACTATCACCCGCTTCCACCCAGCCGGTTTCACCTTCGAAACGGACGGGGCAGGAACCAAGTGGTATCCAGCCTTTCTCGCGAAAAATCAGCTCAGTACCATTTTCATATCGTGCGACAAGCTCGCCATCTTTTGGCGCGTTGTACTCCACCGGTGGCAGGCAATCATCGACAGCCCATTGGCACAGGTCGACGCAATGCGAGCCCCATTCCAAGACACCTCCACCTCTGAATGCACCAACAAAACCACCGCCTTTTTCAAAGTTGAAACCGTCAAGCAATTTTTTGTTGAATGGACGCCAAGCCGCGGGTCCAAGATACATGTCCCAATCAACGACCTCTTTGTCAGGTACTGCTTCGGCCGGCAACCAGCCACTCATCAAGGCCTGCATCCCGGCGGGATGGGCATAGACTTTCTTGAGTTTGCCAAGCTTTCCCGTACGAGCCAATTCGCAGGCAAACGCGAAGTGGGGTAGATTGCGACGCTGGGTGCCAGCCTGAAACACGCGACCGGTCCGCTGCATCGTATCTGCCAGGATCAGACTCTGGTCAATGTTCTTGGTGACTGGCTTTTCGCAATACATGTCTTTGCCCGCCTTTGCAGCGGTCATTGCTGCTGTGGCATGCCAATTCGGGCCCGTCGCGATCAGTACGGCATCAATGTCGTCCCGGTCCAACACATCACGAAAGTCACGATAGGTATCGCAGTTTTGATTGCCGTGATGTTTGTCAACGATTTGTTTCACTTCGCCGCGTCGCTTTTGCTTGATATCCGCAACTGCGACGAACTGAACATCTTTTTGCTGAAGGAAGCAACCGAGGTCATAGCCACCTCGCCGTCCGATGCCGATTCCACCTACCACAATCCGTTCACTCGGAGCCACAGCGCCGTCCAGGCCAAGTGCTGAGCTGGGGATGATCGTCGGGGCCAATGCCGTAGCACCTGTTGCTGATGCAGCGGCTTTCAAGAATCCTCGTCGAGGGACTTGCTTCGATTGTTTCGACATAGCTGTTTCCGAATCGTGGTAATCACTTGAATATGGGTACGAACTATCGTACCAACTCCGACAACACGATGCTAATCACTCATCATTTATTCACCACGGACGCAATTTTGGCCTGCCCCAGACACTGGCGAACGCTTCATCAGCTCTTGGCAGATCTGAGGGTTGGCCACCTTTCGGAGTGTGAGCAACAAGCAATTTGTGGCGGGCGTTGTGAGGTCGAGTGAGCCCGAGCTTCTTTTGAGCGAGTCCGGATTGATTGGGATGCCGAGATTGTTTTTTGAAAAGATCATTCGCAACGAAAAAAGTGCCAGGACTCAGTTCACTGAACGAGTCCTGACACTTTGATTGAAAACATTTGACTCAGTCACGATCCCCTTGTTGTCGGTGTCTCGCATCGCCCTGATCATCCCGCTGCATTTTGGTGACCGCGGAATTTTTGCGTATGCGAGGAGACGATTGACGTCACGGATCGATGGTTTGCACTTTAAACTTTAAGGATGTCGTAGCCTTCACGACGTTGTCGTGCTTGCATGGAAGCGGCTTGTTCATCACCCAGGATTTTTTCTTCGGCTGGGTCCCACTTGAATTGACGACCCAGTCGGGCGGCAATCGAACTCAGGTGGCAAACCGACATTGCTTGGACGTGACTGAACGGATCTGAGACGGTCAGTCCACCGTCACGAATGCATCGATAGAAATTGTTCTTGTGCCCTTCGTAAGGTTTGCCTTTGTAAAGGCCACTGACATCTTCGTTGGAGTAAGCATCCTTGTCCCAATTCTCTTGAATCGGTGTGCCCGTAATCTTCCCTCGGTTAACAAAGATCCGCCCCTTTGTGCCCTCAAAGGTGATCCCATTGTCACCATGACTGGTTACGTCCATGGTGATGCCGTCATCAAATTTATGAATCACTGAGAAATTATGTGACGTGTTGTAGTGATCATCGACTGTCGGGTTACCGTCTTTGAACTCTACGGGATGCTGGCAGTTACTGCCGTCAATTTCGACAGGTCCCTGTTTCGAACCATTTTTATTCAAAGCCCACATTGCAATGTCAACGTGGTGAGCACCCCAGTCGGTAAACTTGCCACCAGAATATTCGTACCACCATCGGAATTCGTAGTGGCATCGCTTCTGTCGGTATTCCTTGGCAGGCGCTTGGCCCTGCCACATTTCCCAGTTCAGTTCTTTTGGAACTTCTGCGATTGGGAAAGGACCACCGGTGGGCGAGCCATTAATGCCGACGGTGACGTGTTTGATTTTTCCAAGTAGTCCTTTTTGCACCATGTTAACAGCACGCAAGAACTTGCCGCGATCACTTCGCTGTTGGGTACCGACCATGAACGCTTGATCTTTGTGCTTTTCGCAAGCACGGCGAATTAGCTGATTCTCTTCCAGTGTCAGTGTTAGTGGTTTCTGGACAAAGACATGTTTACCAGCCTCCAATGCCTCCACTGCAATTTTGATGTGCCAGTGGTCGGGTGTCACAATGCTCACTACTTCAATGTCGTTCCGGTCAAGAACTTTTCGATAGTCCTCGTAGGTGTCGGCTTTACCGCCCCCGATGTTGCCTGCATTTTTCGCTCGCAGTGCGTGTCGCTCGTCAACGTCGCATACAGCAACAATATTACCGAAGTTTGCGTGTCCCCGGGCATCACCTGAGCCCATGCTGCCAACACCAATGCATCCGATATTAGGGCGGTCGTTTTTATCTTGGTTGGCAAATGCCTTTCCGGACCAGTCAAAATACGGAGTCGTTGCTAGGGCGCCCGTCGCGGCAGCAGTTGATCGAATGAAGTTTCGACGCGAACGATTCTTGTTGTGTTTCCCCATTGTCAAAATCCTTGGGTGTAGTTGGTTCTGTGGGATTGATCAATCAGTATAACGTGACTTTTCTTACTCACGAGGATAAGAGATCAGTGATTCTTGTCGAACGGGAATTTCGAGGGTTCCCGATGGTCAATATCGTTATTTGGCGGGCGGAAAAGGTGAGTGTGTGTGTGGAGGTGCCCAATGAAAAAATCGCGAGTTTTTCCCCGGGTGCACCGACTCTAACATGTGTCTCACCGCCGCTTGGATTTTCTGGACCAGACCCGGTAGAGGAAGCACGTGAGAATTCCGTTCCAAAGCAAGAGAAAACAGAAGATCCACGGTATCCAAGGTCGCGACAGGGCAAACAAATCCTCGAAAAACATATTGTCCGCGAAGCTGATGATCATCAGTTGACTGGCTCCAGTTTTTCTCGAACGGTCAGGCGAACTCAGTTTACTTTGAAGATTGGTCCATTTCAGCAAGCTTAATTGGGCGGGCGAGTTTCTGCGTGATCAGTTTGCAATGTGATACCAGTTTGCGAGTGATTCATTATCGCTGACAACGGTGTGTGGCATTTTTTGCAACCGACTACGCGTGAACGGCTAGCCATATCACGCGATGCTATGCAGTTCCACGTTCTCAAAAAACTGGCCTGAATTGATTCTCTCGTCGGATTAGAAATGCAGATAAATCGATCGCCATCGCAGTCCAGAGCAGTGATTTCGTTGAACGCTATGGTTGAAATATTTCGCTCATTTCGCCGGTGCTGTCAGCAAATTGATCAACCGGAATGCCCACTGAATGCAGCATGGATAAAAAGAGGTTTGCGAGGGGGACTTTCCTGTCTCCGATAAACTGATGCAGGTGACCGTGTTGAAATCCTAGTTGATTACCACCGGCAAGTTGAATCGGATAATTTCGTGTGTTGTGCGCCTGGTGTGGATGGGCTGAGCCCCACAGGACGACAGTGCGATCGAGCATGTTTCCATCCGCTTCGGGGGTATCCCTGAGACGTTTTAAAAAATAGGCATGCTGCTTCGCTCGCCACTGATCCCATCTGCCCGAGATGTCATCCGGGCGTTTGTGCGAGATGTCATGAGTATTGCCACTGTAGCCAAACAGATAGTGGGCATAGTTTTGAAGTTCAGAGGCACCCGACTGTTCACTTTCCAGCATGAACGTGGCGTACCGCGTAGTATCCGTTTGCAGGGCGAGGAAGATCAAGTCGTACATGCATCGCAGGAAATTCTCTGGATCCTCTTCAGTCACTTCAAGGTTCAATGTCGAAGCATCCACCGATGGTAATTCACGATCGATCCAGCGACTTGATCTCGCGACTCGTCCTTCGACCTCCCGCACGGACTGAAGATACTCGTCAAGTTTTCTCTGATCTGCCGCACCCAGACGATTTTGCAGGCCTCTGGATTCTTCAAGCACTAAGTCCAGTAAGGATGTTTGATTCTTCAAGTTTTGTTGAACACTTGTTTTGTCCTGCCCATCGTATGGCCGAAATAAGCGATCAAAGATTTCCCGAGGCTTATTCAACGAGGGAATGGGGCGACCGGGCCCTAGATGTGATAGCGTCTTGCAGCGGCCATAACTGCCAGTCCCCCCCTCGGTTCCAAGAACAAGCGAAGGGTATCGTGTTTGGTGCCCGTTCAATCTGGCCGCGACCTGATCGATTGAAATATTATTTGTCTTGTCGAGACCCGTCATGTCGGCTCCCGTTGCGAACACATCACCGGAACTGTGACCGCCTAATTTCCAGCCTCCGGCATGGTCCAATCCCTGCAAGTAACTGACGTAATGCTTGAGCGGTTCAAAGGGTGATGAAGATTCGTTAAACGATAGCGGTCCGGGGTTCTTGCAAGGCCACCAACTCCAATCCGGATGAGGTTGATCGGCGAGTCGTTGATCTGGGACGCCTGATTTAGCTTCAGGCATGTAGGCTCCGTAGGAAAAGTAGCTGACCATCATGCGTTTGGGAAGCGTTGGCGCCGCCGTGTTGCTCCAGCACATGCTCTCCAGTAACGGCAACGAAATCGCAGCTCCCGCTCCCCTGAGAAGTTCTCGTCGATTTAGATGCCATGACTTTTGTTTCATCATTGAGCCTGATTGAGGAAGACGGGACTTTGGCAAATGGAAACGATGAGATCCTGAAGCCGGTAACCATTCGATTTTGATTTTTCGACCAGAGATTCAATCGTAAGATAATCGTGAGCGTTCAAGTCGCGTCCAAGTGCGTAGCTGAGTAAACGACGAACGACGGAGGTCGCCACTTGATTCGATTTTTTGGTCAGTAAATAAGCTTTCAGATCTTCGAGACTATTGATAACCGTTCCATCTGGCAATGTGGAAGATGCAGAAACCTTCACGGTGCTGATTTGTGTCAGGTACTTAGTGTAATCAGAAAGAGTCTCGTCTTTTTTTGGATCATACCCTCGAATACGAGTGTTCATTGGCGGCACCATCGGTTGAAATCGACCGATGGCGTCATATTGTTCGAACGCCAGCCCCCAAGGATCAAGCCATGCGTGGCATTCTCGGCAGCTTGTTTTGGTGCGATGCAAGTTCAAACGCTCGGCGAATGTTAGCGTCTGGTCTTTTTTGTCTGTCGGGTTCTCTTCAAGTGAAGGAACATCAGCCGGTGGGTCTCTCACTTCATCGCCGAGGATTGCCTCGCGAAGCCAGACTGCACGGTAGACCGGGTGAGGCACGGATCCCGTGCTGTTGCCAGTGAGAATTGAGCCATGCGTCATTAGACCACCGAGGCTGCTTTTGGGAGTCAACTGCACACGTCGTATTTGATGTCCTCGAACGTCCGTAATTCCATAGTGTGACGCAAGCCTCTCATTCAGCATCGCAAAGTCTGAATCGATCAGACTGAAACAGGTCTGGTTGCTATCGATTAATTCTCCAACGTACGCAATGGTTTCTTCAACCATTGCATCTCGGATGGTGGGTCGAAATGGAACTTCGTCACCGGCGTGCTGACCACGACTAACGAGGTGCAAGAAACGCGGGAAGCGTTTTGTGTGGATGGGAATCGAAATGCACTTGTCGAGTCCAAGCCATTGCCGGGAAAGCTGGTCGATGAACCGGCGTGACTTGGGGTCGGCAAGCATTCGACGTACCTGGCTTTCAATCACCTTGGGGTCATTGAGTTGTCCCGCCGTGGCGATCTCAAATAGCGGCTCGTCAGGCATGGATCCCCATAGGAAATAACTGAGGCGATTCGCGATTTGAAACTGCTGGAAGGAAACATCCTTGGAGTTGATGTGGTACAAGAAATTTGACGACGATAATGCTGCGGCAAGCGTCTTTCGAATTGCTTCCTCAAAATTATCCGTCTCGAGGTGATGGATCTCGTGGATCCGAACGTAACGATCGATTTCTTCCTTCCGCACCGGTCTTCGAAAAGCTCGACCGAGGAACGTCTCGATCACTTGTCTCGCATAGCTGGCCGAATCCTTATTTTGCATTGGTGAGTCAAATAAGATTCGTTGATGGTGAGGTGGCGGCCAAGTTTCTGACCAAGGCGATTCGAAATCAATCCAATCAATCACCGCTGTGGGACGAGTTGCTAAATCGAGACGATCATTTAGCGTTCCATCATCGAACAGATTTTGGGGCGTGATCACCATCGCCTCGGGGATGGTAACCAGGTTTCCTGTTCTGGTTCCACCTCGGCGATATTGGCGTTCGGGTTCGGAAGGGTGGTTCTCGATGCGCCCGAAAAACTCGTAGACTTGTGAGTGGTCATCTGACTTCTTCAGATACACCGTGCCCACGGTCGTAAACGGTGCGGCGCCAATGTCACTTGCCAGCGAATAGCCCATAACAAGTCTCAAAGGGAAGTCAGTTGTGCCCTCGGGGAACTTGCCAGAAGCTTTGATGCGGACGCGATAAGTGCCATGTGTGGGCCAAGTCTTGATGCTTAGTCCATCGGCGGGGCTACCTCGCTTGTTCCCCTCGATCGCCAATTCCCTCGGGTTTTTTTCCGGAATCCATTCGCGACGCGCTTGATGAATTTTTGGTGGGGTCGGATCGACGATCACCGCATCCAATGCTCGCCTCGCATTCTCTTGGTATCGCTGCAAACGTTCGCCGGTCATGCGTAAGAAATCTGGGGTCTGATTGAATCGATAAGGTTTCGATGGATCCTCTGGCAGGTGCTTCGCCAAATGGAGATCAATGCCCAATAAATCCTGAATGGTGTTTTCGTATTCGAAATTAGATAATCGTCGTGAATTTGGAGTGAGCGTTTTGTTTGAATCGGAGCCCAGTTCGTTTCGTAACTTAAGTCGCAGTTGGTTCACAGCCGCCTCGCGTTCCTTGGGGAGAGGCTGTGGGTAGTCCAAGGGCGGCATGCTACCAGACTGCAGTTTAGTGAGCGCACGTACTACCTTGTCCCAATCTTTTTCTGTTGAGGCTGAATGAGGGAAGTGCAGCAGGCTTGTTTCAGCCTTGGGATCTGTTTCGCCGTGGCAGTCTCCACAGTAGCGATGAAAAAAATCGGTTTGTTGATCGTTGTTTGATAGGTTTTGCGCAGCCGCTATTGGCATCGTAGCAAGCAGCGACAACGTCAACTGAACGCAGGTCCAACGAACTGAATATTTCTTCACAGGTCAGTCTTTGTCGATCTTGGGAAATTAAGCGGCTGCAAAACGGATCCAGCTCTCGCGTTCCAAGTAAATCCAGCTCTCGCGTTCCAAGTAAAGAGCCGCAATCCAGACATCATCCGAATTGTGATGGTAAAGATTGTAACGCTTTCACGCTGTCCCACTTTTCTTCTTTGGTTCTCTCTGTATCACACGGTTTGGTTGAGGTTTGGTGCGTTTGCATTTTAGATTAAGGACACCGATTCCGCTCGCACTTGACGGTTCTTTCTTCGGCGAGTGTCTTCATGCTGATCGTGCTCGATGAGCGGCTCGTTGAGAATACGATAAAAGCGATTTCGGATTCCACCTTCAACAATAAGTTTCTAGTTTTGGCAAGACAAGTGGCGACGCGACCGCGCTGTTCACGAATGATCTTTCCACCGAGGGGCTGGCCGCCAAGAACCCCAACAAACGCTAAGGCGGTGGTTTTTTTCAGTGGGGATCCATGCGTTTCAGGTAGCTGAGCGAGCCTGTGTCAGTACCTTCGATGCTCGGATTTGGTTCGGATGCTTCGGATGCTTCGGAGAGACATTCCGTTTAACTTCGATTTCAAAAACGGCGAAGACCCGCAATGATTTCAAGGTAATGATTGGTTGTTGAAATCTGTTTCTCGAGTGAAGGGGTGCTGATTTGTTTGTCTGGAAAGCATCGACCTATTTCGCTTTAACAGCTAATTGCTTTGCCAATCCCTCGAGACTCTCAGGCCATTGATTAAACGTAACAGAGGCCGCACCCGGGATGTCTGGTATGGTAATGCCTTGGATCAGCGAGGGTGACGGTTGTGCGTGTAGCAAAGGTACTTGGGATTGGCCAAAGGTGGTGGGCAGGCTGGCAGCATAGGCTTGCATCTCCGCGGCATACTGATCGGGGTGAGGGCCGATGTTGGCCGGTGAGGGAACCCAGATCACCCCGGAAACGGCCATTGGCGTGTGAGGGCTGACGCACCAGTTGTAGGCATAGGTGGGAACCTGATCGACGGGGATATCACTGTTCTTGCCCGGTTCGGGCAGACTTGGGGCGTTCAGTGGAAAGGCATTGGGGTTTGTGTCTTGTCCGTCCAAGGTAATGATTTGCCGGACAAATGCTCGCACCTCCTCGAGGTGTTTGTTGGTTGCCTGTTTCGCCGGTTCGGTACTGGGGTATGACAAGAGTAGTTCGTGAAGCCGATCTTGAAAGGCCGGATTATCGAGGTTCATCACACCATGGAACCCGGTCCATGACAGGGGCGAGGCGTAAGACGAGACACCATTTTGATCGCCACGTCCTGAGGACATGGTCATGAACCCCTGCGGGACGTCCGGACGACCAAGAGTTTTGGCGAAGTGATAAGCGAACGTCGTCACTCCCTGTCCCTCGTGGTCATAGTCAGCGGTCGCCCAGTAAGAACGATATTTCCCACCGCCGTTTTCAAATTTGCGTTTCCTGGGGGTGGTGAAGTTATCGGCGTTAGTGCGGCGTTTGAATTCGCGAACAAGTGGCATCGGTTCGGGTAACTTTGCATTGGGGTTGCGCAGGTCGTGCGGCCACTGCGAGGAAAGCTGCGTGCTACCGGTAAGGTACCAAACGTCGCCTACCAAGATGTCGTTGACCGTTCGTGTAAAGCCATGGGTTGACTGCACCGTCAGCTTGATTGGTTTGCTGGACGCGTGCAGCGGAGGGAACACGACCGACCATTGCTGACGTTGGTTGGGCTTGATGGTTTTTGTGACCCCGCCCAAGGTGACGGTGACGGTTTCACCGACATTTGTGTGGCCCCACACAGGGATCGGCTGGTCACGCTGAATGATTACGCCGTCGCGGTAATATTCCGCGACCTGCAAAATAGGGTAATCGGGATCCGTGTACTGGGCATACTTAGCCTCGAGCTCAGCTTGACGCTGCTCGTGGCTAATCAGAATCAGTTGGCCGTCGATTTGAGCAAACGGTGTCGCAGGTAAACCGGCCCGGTTGTAGAGGTTCGCTCCTTTCGGAACCGCATTGTAGGCGTACTGCACGCCGTGTGGCTGAGTTACTTCTGATGAGGTGACCACGACGGTATCGTCGACGATTTTTGCATCTGCCCGATGCCATTTTTTGTCAGCGCCGCAGAGTCGGAAGTGATTGAGCTTCTCACCGGGGGTTGGCTTGGCGGGTTCGACATACTCGCCCGGATCGGTTGATCTTGTAGAGCCCTTACCACCAACCATCAGTCCACCGAACAGGGACTCTTTTTCGAATGAGACAACAACCTGATTGCCATCCACCTGATAGCCGCTAAAGATCGGACCGGTGAACGCGATATCTTTTTCGTACTGCTTGGCCAACGCCCATCTCGCCATTCGCATGCCGGGATGAAGTTTGTTGAAGTAGTGGATGCCACCAGCGTCGTCATTATTCACGTCGAACTGGACTACCATGCCGACGTTCTCGCGATTCTCAACAAAGAACTGATGTTGTGCCTGACGAATTTCGCCAAAGCCGACATCGTCGGGTGTTGTGTTCTTGCCATAGCTTTGCATCTGCGTGAAGTAGAAGGGCATGTTGGGCATTTTCCAGGCGTCGCGCCAGCCGTTGACTAACGCCTCCATCCTCGCGGCATAGATTTTGCCATCATCACCGTTACTTGTTCCTTGGCACCAGATTGCGCCGCGGATCGCGAAGGGAACTACAGGGTGGATCTTGCCGTTATAAAACTGCGAGGGCCCACGCCACATTGCAGCGATGCCCGGCAACGCAGGGCGTGTGGGTATTTTCGAAGCCGCTAATGCGGCTTCGCCAGCTTCTTGCTGCCAAGCCATCAGTTCCGTTTCGTACAGCTTGTAGGCTGCCCGGCCCTGTTTGGTCCGCACATCGGCATCCATAATCTTTTTCGCATCGTCCTCCAGTTCAGGATGCGTCAAGATCGCCTGACCTTGGGTGAACGCCTCGATGCGTGTGTTGCTGTGCGCGCTAAGTAGAATGCCGATCGGCACGCCAAGCTCTTGGTATAGTTGGTGCGCAAACGACAGCGATAATGCAGAGAAGCCGCCCGCCTGACTCGATTTTTTCCAACCCTCTTCGGACGTCGCTCGATCTTGTGGGTAGAGTGCTGACTGTGTTTCGATATTGATTTCGCGGATTGGGATGTCTTGTTCCGATTTGGCGAGCGTGTTGGCCAAGTCACGACAGCTGCTTTTACTCGCGACCCAGACCATGTTGGACTGGCCCGAGGAAAACCACACCTCTCCCACCAGCACTCCTTCAATGGTAATCGAGCCACCGCCCGAAGCGGTGACTGTGAGTTGGCGTTGGTCAGTGGAAGCTTTGAGTGGCGTGAGCTTGAGCATCCACTTGCCGTCGTCGCCCACCTTCACGCTTTGTTCTTGGCCGGCAAAAGAAACAGTTACGGTTTCACCTGGCGTGCCCCACCCCCAGACCGGGACTGGTGATTGCCGCTGCAGGATCATGTGGTTGGTGAATGGCACCGCAAGCTCAAGCGACGACTGAGGCTGCTGTGCCATAAGGGTTGCGGCATTCAGTAGCACCAATGCGGCAACTACGAAACAATGCGATCGTGGAAGACTCATGAGTCGATCCTTTGTCTTGGATTGGGGCAAGACGCGTTTTGGACGAGGTGTATTTGCAGTGAATCACGCGGCAGTTATTTGCCTGGCCTTGGATGGCCAATCGTTCAAGCCATGAACTGATCGATGGCGCCGGTTTGCTTGAGACGCTTGCGCTGCATGACCAAGTCAAGATCACCATAGTGCTTGATCGGGTTACCGTATGCGTTAAGCAGGGTCGTGTACCAATTACTCAGAGTCTTGTGGCCTTCAGTACCGTGGAACGGTAGGCGGATGTAGCGGCCGGCGATATCAAGCTTCGCGTTCCTGCCAGAAAGGACGACCATCGGGGCCTCGGTGTCTGGGCCATGGTGACCAGCGCCGGTCTCGGGCATGTAGATGATTGTCGTGTTATCAAACATCGTGCCGCCCGCCTCGGGGATCGCCTTGAGTTGGTTAACAAGGGTGCTCACTTGCTTCATGTGGTGAGTCTTGATGGCATTCCTCATTTCCGCGGCACCAGCAATTTGGCCTCCATGCCCGATTTGGTGGATACTTGTTTTTTGCTGATTCTCAGGCAAGGAGGTGATGTCGGTGCCCAGGTCATCGATGGTGTAGGTGACGACGTTGGTGAGGCCTGACGCAAGCGCGCCGATGATGATGTCGGTAAAGGCGGCTTGCTTTTGTGGTAGTGACGCATCCTCGCCACCGTTGGCGTGAATGGGATCAATTTTGGGCAAGTGTTCCTTGATCTTCTCCCCAAGGGCTGCCACCTTCATGTTACGGTCACGGATCGACTGAAGTGATTCAACTTGGTCACTGATCTTGAGGCGTTCGTCACCGTTTAATCCTTCAAGCCGACGTATCTCCTGTTCTTGCACGTAGTCAAGCAATGCTTTATCGGAGTCGGCCTCGTCCGTATTGGTGACTGATTTAAAAAGTTCCTGATGGGCAGTCATTGGGTCGGCGTAGCAATAGTTTCGCTGTTTTGCTGCAGGTGCTGAATAGCCCGAGACGATTCCTGTCCTGTGGTCACGTCCGTGGGGTACCGCCAAAGACATTTCGACATGTCCGAAGGGTGAGGGCAACAGTTTGGCCAACTCAAAGTCGACCGTTGCCCACTTGATGTTGCCAAGGATATCTCGCCCCGCCTTGTAAGCGCCCATGCATCCTGAGTACGAATAATGTCCTCCACCGCTGACCGACATCGAGATGCCGTGCAGAATGGTCATGTTTTCCTTGTATCCATCAAGCGATTTAAGCCAGTCAGGTAGTTCATGCTGGGCCAGGCCGACTTCAAACGCCTGTTTCTCTTCATGCTTCTTTCGCTGTTGATCTGAAAAGGAGGGCAGGCCAAATTGATTGGTCAGGTTGCCATTTGATTTTCGAATAAAAACAAACCGGTGTGGGACACCCTCTGATCCCTGGGTTGCAGCGTGGGCCTTGGTGCCAATCAGGTGGTTGAATGACGGTGTTAGCGCAAGGCTTGTCGTGCCCAGGGCGGTTGTCTTCAAGAGTTCTCGCCGACTGATCAACATCGTTTATTCCGTGGGATTGTGTGTGCGATAGATAAAAGAGTCGGACGAGAGCAGCGAAACAATGACTTCATCGAAACTGCCGTTGCTGTCTAGGTAGGCTTTGTCCGCGTCCATGAGCGTCTTTGAATCTGAAAGTGTCTCGTTGCGGCCCAGGAAGTAACGAAAGGCGTGGCGGATGATCGACTGCCGAACTTTGTCCGATTCCGCCAGGCGGTCAATCAATTCGAAAGCATCCTTGACATCGCCGTCAAGCGTTTCGTCTCCCGTACCCTCGAGCACACCGCGCGGGTCAACCGGCAAGGTCTTGTAAATCGGTAGTTTGGCACCATGGGTGAGTGGCGCTTTGTCTGCCGGCGTGATGAGATTATCTGGATGTTCAAGGCTTTCCTCGGTGCGGAATCGACCAAAGTCATCGTAGATTTCAAAGGGGAACCCAAGAGGATCCATCTTCTGATGACACCGCCAGCAATAGTCATCGCCGGTCCGAATTTCCATCCGCTGGCGAAGTGTCTTGTGAGGGTCCGGAGGCACCACTGCATCAACGGTGATTGGCACATCCGGGATGGTTCCCGCCAGCAATTTCTCGCGAACCCACTTGCCGCGATGAATGGGATCAGTTTCCAGATTTTGTGCGTGGGCGATCAGCCAAGCAGGATGAGTCAGCATGCCTTTGCGATTTGGGATCGTTGCTGGCTGCTGAGGCGGATAGTCCCACGTCTTCCAGTCGAGGTTCCAGTACGAGGTGACTTGTTCGCCCCGCATCTGCTGGCCTGTTCGGCCCACCACGTTGCCACCGTGCCAAAAGCCCATGGACATCTTCATGTAGGGCATGCCGTTGGCCTGGCCATCACTGAAGTGAAGTTCCAATGCCGTCATGATTCTTTTCAACGCACTTAGCAGCGACTTACTGTCGCCGCCACGCACTTTGCGAAACTCCCAGATCGTCTGCATGAAGGATTGGTGAGGCTCGATGTCGTCTGGCTCCCACGATTCCCAATCGAATTCCTTAAAATACTCGTAGGTACGCTTGAGCTGATCCGAACCGGCTTCCATCGTTGCGTTGTCGCCGGAGTGGTAAATGAAGAACTTAGGTGTCGTTAGCAGTTCTTCAAAAACCCGTTCATCTTGTTCGAGAATGTATTCAACCAGCAGATCTGCTTCGTCAATCAAACGGCTGACAGCTTGCTCGTGACGGCCCGCGCCGAAACGGGCGTCGTCCTTGAAGACTTTCATCGCCTTGGGATAGCCAAAAAATTCTCGAAAGAACCGTAGTTTACGTATCGGTTGGTTGGTGACGCTCGGATTGAGGTTAGCGGCCTGAATGCTTTCGTCGATAATGCACCAGCGATCGCGGCGGTTGAGTAATCGTCGGATCTCTCGTTGGTAATCTTCTCTCGAGTTCAATCGGCCCTCGGCCACCGCCTTGTTCAGCTCGTCGTCCGGGCTGGAATCCGTTAAGGCATAGGCGAGTGAATAGCTCGCGTTACGCGGCGACATCAGTCGTCGGCCGTGCTCATCCGGTTCCCCTGCCCCGAACTCGTCACGGTACGCAAGCTCAGTGCTCACAATGAGTGACTCAATCATCTTCGCAATGGCTCGTTGCCGATCAAGCTTGCCCAAGTACAACTTGAACTGCTTGGTATTCTCTGCAATCTCTGGATCAGACGGCGTTCGCTCAAAAATACGCTGGTACAGCTCGGTGATCATCTGCATCATCAACGCGTCGTCAGCATCCCCCGAGGCTTGAAGTTCAGCGTTGAACGATGCTTCCCAATCGGCCATGCATTTTTCAATGATCTCTTGATAACGGTCACCCTGCTTACGATGTCTTTTGATTGTCGCGACGATGACCGACATTTCGCTGTCTTTCAGTGGCGCGTACTTAGCAGGACTGAAATTACCACCTTGAACGTGTTGGTAGAGCTGATTCATGTCCCAAGTATCGTAAAACAGCTTCATGGTGACGATGCGGTTCTGGATTCGGTAGTCGGTCACACCTTCGATAAACCAGTCTCGCTCACTACGCAGGATGATGCTGTCAAACTCCTCAAGATTCGCTGCGTTGTAGGGGGCCCAAACGGGGTTGCCTTGGCGATCCAGTTGAGACGCTTCGCTCAGTTCCACAAATCCCTTGCTGGTTTGCTTGTAAGTCGCGATGCCTCGCAGGATGGCACGGATATCTTCCTGATCAAAGCGACCGAGGAACTCAAGATTGTCGTTCCGCTTTTGTATGCCATTTGTTGAATGTTTCGGAGGACCCGGGTAAGGGATTCTTTTCCGATTCAGTAAAGGAAGCAGTGCCTCATGTTGGTCGCCATCGATTTCCTTGAGAAGATGTTCCATGAAGGAGTACGTTCTGAGAAATTGCTCGCGTGAACGCAGCGTTTCGCGGTGATCCAGTTCACGCTTCATGATCGCGTACATCGCAGGGTAGTGCGCCTTCATGGTTCCCTCTGATGACATGTGTGCAGCAAGTCGCTTGGCATTGCCGACCATTGTTAGCAGGTGGCCGGTTGTCAGGCGTTGCTGTGCCGAGTAGCGCACTCCGATCTTCTCGGGCAACAGATAGGGGTTGGTGATGGTTCTGCGAAACTTGTTTCCCCTTTCAGTCTTTGGGCTCCAGTGGATGCCGCTGTCACCCTGGACCTGTTGAGGCTGTCCGTAAATTGAACGTGAGGGTTGATAATCAAGCAGGCGATTGACCGTCTCGTTGAAAATGAATTCACTCACTAGCCAACGCCGGTCTGGTGTGTGCCCCCGAAGCTCAGCATGCTCGCCAGAGAAGAGGTCCTCGTGTTCGATGGCATTGCCGTATTCGAAACGTTGCAGTTTTTCAGCAAGCGCCTTGGCTGCATCACCAGTTAATTGGCTGTCTAGCCATTGCATCAGGACTTTGCGTTCAGCATCGCTGGGTTGTTTGGATTTCTCCGGAGGCATTTCGCTAAGATGGACAAGGTCTTTCACTCGACCAAGCAGAGCCTGTCGGTCGATTGCGTCAATCGTCTCAAGCTCACCAAGTTGCACCTCGCCCTCTTGTTTGTCCGAGCCATGGCACGATACGCAATAGGTTCTAAGGACTCGAGTTGCCTGATCCCGCAGCACGATTGGGTCCAGTTCTGAATTCCGAGATTCACCCATCAATGGCGTTGAGAGTGCAATGAGTTGAAAGAGAAAAACTCCAGATGGGACCACGACGCCGCTAAGACTCGCGGCACAACGAGCGAATTTCATGTTAGCTCTAGCCTCGTTCGTGTGGTCAATTGTTAGTAGCAGTAACGGAAGTTCTGATTTGCCAAAAAAATTAGGTTTGGTACCCACCACTACGACTTAGCGATTCAGTCACCAGCCCGATTCCCTAATGCGGGACCGACCGAGAGCGCTACGGCCAGACTTCCTGCATTGTATTGTACTTGCTTGTTGCCTGCGCAACTTGATTGCAAGACTAAGAAATCATAAAGACGGTGGCGATAACCGCCAATGCCATCACACTGATAATCCGCCATGCAAGGAACGAGCCAGGTTGCTTGAAGCGTAGTTGGCGAGTTCTCCCCTTTCACTTGTGATAATGTGATTGTCTTTGCCCATGTGGGAGGGGGATTTGGCTGGGAAACAAAATCGATCGTATTGCAGATCGGGTCTTCGCTGATTTTTCTTCCCAAACGCCGAGCTGCTCATCGTTAATCGTAACAACGTTTAGGGTAGACTGAACCGCGCGGGTCCAGTCGTCATGAATGCAATTTTGCGTTCAACCAACTTAGTAATCGGAAAAGTAGAAAGTGATTTCATGCCATCAAATGTTGATCGAAGAGGTTTCTTGCGGGCGTCGGGTACTTCTGCAGCCTCGTTTATGATTTTGCAATCCGGTTCAGCTCGAACCTATGCAGCGAATGAAAAACTGAGCATTGCTTGCATCGGTGCAGGCGGCAGGGCGGGCAGTAATATTCGCGGAACTGAATCGCAGAATATCGTCGCCCTATGCGACGTTGATTGGCAACGTGCCAGTGAGGCTTTCGGGAAATTACCCAGTGCGAAACGCTATAGGGACTACCGCGTGATGTTGACTGAGATGGAGTCGAAGATCGACGCCGTGATCGTTTCAACGCCGGATCATCATCACTTCCACGCTTCGATGGCAGCCATTCGACTTGGTAAGCATGTTTATTGTGAGAAGCCGTTGACGCACTCGATTTGGGAGGCTCGTGAATTGGCAGCATCGGCACGCGAGGCGGGCGTCGCAACGCAGATGGGTAATCAGGCTCAGGCTGACCAAGACACTCGGATCATTCAAGAGTTTGTCATGGATAATGCGATCGGGCCAATTCGTGAAGCTCATCTTTGGACCGATCGGCCTTCACGCGGTTTGCACGGCGAGTATTGGCCTCAGGGTGTTCCTCGTCCAGCGGATCAGCCCGCGGTACCGGAAACGATGGCGTGGGATTTGTGGATTGGACCGGCTCCCATGCGGCCGTATCACCCCTCGTATGCACCATTCAATTGGCGTGGCTGGTGGGACTTCGGAACTGGTGCGTTGGGTGATATGGGATGTCACTACTTCGATCCGGTCTATCGTGCACTCAAGTTGAAGTCGCCCAGTAGTGTTGAGGCGGTATCCACGCGAGTGAATAAGGAATCGTATCCGCTTGGTTCGGTGGTGACTTTTGAGTTTCCTCAACGCGGCGAGATGCCGCCTGTTACGGTGCAATGGCATGATGGTGGGTTGCGGCCACCACGCCCAGATGTTCTTAAGGAAGGTGATCTGATGGCTGCCAATGGCGTGATGTTGGTTGGTGATGACGGAGTGATTTTGACAGATTGGGATAACGGTTGGCGGATGTTCCCTGATGAACACGCGAAGGAATACGGAACGCCGCCGGAAGTATTAGCCCGTTCCCCGGGACACCATGAAGAGTGGATTCAGGCTTGCAAGGGTGGTCCGAAAGCTGGCTCCAACTTTGACTGGGCGGGTCCGCTTACAGAGGGTGTTCTTTTGGGTAACATCGCGTTGCGATCTCAACTGCGAGAAGATCTCACGCACAAAAAACTACTCTGGGACTCCAAGCAAATGGCTTGCACTAATCATGCTGCCGCGAATCAATTCCTGCGTCGGGAGTACCGCGAGGGCTGGCAGTCATAACAGCCGCAGGCCCGCTACTTCTTATTCGTCTTGAGCTCGATTCAAGACTGGAATATCAGAGAGGATCAGGCTCGGCAGAGGCTGATGGGCACTTTCGGTCAAAGCCTTTACCGATCAACTTGAATATCTTTTTTTACGATCCTGTGATGTGCAAAAGATCTGGCAGGAGATTCGCGGGGAAAGCGATGCCACAACGAAATCGCTGCTACCTCCAAAGCTGATCGGTTGATTTCATGAGATAACGCAGTGATCCACACCGGGACGACAGGGCCACGGTATTTCGATGCCGCGGGCTAGACCAATTCTTCGATTGGTTTGCCATCTTCGATCATGTAGGTCGGACGACCCGCTTGATTGGTGAACTGGATTCGGCGATCGATTCCCATGACATGGAAAACTGTTGCCATCAGGTCCTGCGGTCGAATGGGCGCAGTTTTTGGGACGTCCACTTTTTCGGCCGATTCACCAACAACTTGTCCCATTTTCAGGCCACCACCAGCCAAGGCGAGTGTGCTCAGCGGTGCCCAGTGATCACGACCACCACCACCATTGATTTTCGGCGTCCGGCCAAACTCACCGCTAATGACCAGCAGGGTGTTGTCGAGTTGACCACGCTGATCCAAGTCCTCGACCAATGCAGATACCGCACGGTCGACCTCCGGACCACGCTGATCCATGGATTGTTTAATGTTGCCGTGCATGTCCCAACCACCGTAATTGATCGAAACGAAACCGCACCCGGCCTCCGTCAAGCGACGTGCTTGTAGCATTTGTTGACCAAGCCCTTTGCCGTAACGGTCAACCACTCTTGGGTCTTCGTATTTCAGATCAAAGGATTGCTGAGATCGGCTGAGGATCAGGTTGAATGCCTGTTGCTCGAACGAATCCATTCCATCCATGACACCACTGCTGTCAACTTCACGGCGGATATTGTCAATTCCGCTCAGAAGATCTCGCCGGCTATTGAGGCGGTTTTTGTCAATTTGCAGTGCCATATTTCGACGAGCTTCGCCGCTGGGATCAAATGGCCCATAGGCAGTACCGAGGAAAGCAGGGCCGTCCGCGTAGACTCCATTCATTCTCACGTAGGTTGGCAGGCCTGTGACCGCATGGTTGGTTCCTCGAACCTTGGAGACGATTGACCCCATGCTTGGACGTAAAGGAATTCCACCGTTGTCCGCGAGGCGATTATCGTAGCCGGTCATGACATAATGGGTGCCACCGGAATGACCGCTGTTGGTGTGTGCAAACGAGCGAACGAACGCCATCTTGTCGGCGACTTTTGCCATCCGCTCGAAATTACCACCAAGCGTCACGCCGGTTAGATTGGTTTTGACTTCGCCGGTAACACTCCGATACTCCGAAGGGGCGGTCATCTTTGGATCGAAGGTTTCCACATGCGTGGGGCCTCCGCTTAGCCACAGCCAGATGACTGACTTATCGAATTTTGAAGACATCGATCCTGTGGTTTGGGCATTGGCCCACATGGCGTCTGCCAAGGTGATGCCGCCAAAGCCTAACGCACCCACTCTCATGAAGTCGCGTCGGGAGGTTCCCTCACAATTCCTGACTGAACGTCCGAAGTTGATGTCGAACATCGCTGATTCCTTTTTTGATAAAGTGAGAACCAAGTTACTCGATCCCCCACCGCGTCTTTCGTTGAGGGATCGTGAAGAGTGTTGTGCTTAAATTGGAGCGGTTGTTTTGAGTCAAGTCGCTGCCGTCTCAAGTGAATCAACCAGTTGGACGGACTCACCAGTATGAACCAAATCTGCAACCGAAATACACTTCATTTCGGTCTCGCAGCGAATTTATTTTTCTGATGTGTGGTCGGCCTGTATCCGAGCTTCTAAGATTGATCTGACCGGATAAAGCCGAAAAACCCGACTTTCCGACCCGTTAAAACGTCATCGACTTTAAAAATGACGTGTCTCGTAATGCGAGTGAACGATGTTCAATTTCCGTTGCTCATTGTCCCTAGCTTTCGCACTTTTACTGTTTTCGGTCAGGCTTCCTGCTCAACTGAACCCGGCGGGACAAGTGCTGCAAGGACATGAGGGTGCGGTTTCGATGGGTGTTTTTTCGCCTGACGGAAAATCGGTGATCACCGTCAGTTTTGACCAAACGGTCCGTGTCTGGGACGCTGAATCACGCAATGAATTACGTCAATACACCCAGCATACGGCGCCCGTTTTTTGTCTTGCTGTTAGCGGGGATGGCTCAACGATGGTGACCGGGGCTCAGGACAACACCTTGCGGATTTGGGATCTTCCGCCCGCTTCACACGCCCGGCTCTTCAAGGAACATCAGGCGCAAGTGAACGGCATTGCACTCAGTCCTAACGGAAAAAATTTGATCTCAGTTTCAGAAGATAAGACAGTCCAGCATCGTTCAATTGCCGATGGGGATTCCAATGCATCCACTCGTCATGGGCACATCGCGAGTGTTCTTTCTTTGGATTACCAGGGTGCTGGTACCTACTTCGCAACCGGTGATGCGGTTGGTTCCGTCAAACTGTGGAGTCCTTTTCTTGATTCTCCGCAGGGTGAATTCCAGATTGGTGGAGTACCTATCACGCAATTGCAGTTCGCACCCAATAACCAACAATTGTTTACGGCCGGAAATGATGGTGTCGTTCGTTCATGGCAGTTAATGCCCAGCGCTCCGCTGGTAACGGATCTTGGTGGATCTTCTTTGATTGACTGGTCGCTCAATTCGGGAGCATCACAGGCAGTTTGCTTGGGGAGTAACCAAGCCTTTGTTGTGAATTTGACAACCGGCAATTCAGGAACACCTCACGCGGTTTCGGGATACCAACCCACCTCCATCACTTACGCTCCCAATGGCAGTTGGTACGGCATCGCTGATCGAACCGGCAGTGTGCACCTTCATCAATCGAGTGATGGGTTCGCGAGGGGGAGCATTCAATGTCATCAGGGTCCGATCAACGCAGTGGTTGCTCATCCTGATTCTGTTCGATTTGCAACGACCGGTACCGATGGAAAGGTACAGGTTTGGGGGCAACCGGTTTCGACAGAAGAAAATCCCGAGCCGCTGTATCAATGGGAGGTCAGCAAGGGTGCAACCGTTGCGGGTACCGCGTTGGTTTTTACTCCGGACCAACAGCACCTGCTTTGCGGTGCGGACGATGGTACGATCCGTCAATGGAATCTCAGCAACGGTGAACTCGTTCGGACAATCGACGCGCACGCCTCAACAACACCTCGTATTCGTGATTTGGTGGTCGCGCCGAATTCGCAGTTGATCGCTTCGGTCGGCGAAGATCGCACACTACGAACTTGGAACTTGCAAGATGGCTCACCACTTCAGGTAATGCAGCATCCAGCAGCCATTCACCGAGTCTCTCTTTCACCAGATGGTAAGCGGGCTGCGGTCGCCTGTGATGATGGGTTTGTTCGCGTTTGGGACGTTGAGACCGGGCAATTGCTGGAGTGGATCGGTGGTCACAACTCGGCCGTCACTCTGGTCGGATACCTCAATGATGGAAAAACCATCGCTTCCGTATCAACAGACAAGACCTTGAGACGCTCGAAGACGTCCGTGCTCTGGGCCCGACTGATCCATCAGGGCCCAATCCAAGGTATGTCTCTGGTTAACAACGGAACACAGATTTTAACTTGTGGAACAGATCAGCGAATCATCCTTTCCGATGGATCCAATGGGACGGAGGCCCGTTCCTATCGAGTCACTGAAGAAGATGGAACGCAGGCGGATGATCAGACTATCGAGCCTTCCTTGATTGAATCGCAGCCAACCTGTTTGGCAGTGAGACCCGATAATCAGCGCGTCGCGGTGGGTACCGATGAGGGGGAGCTCTTTATCTGGAACATGAATTCACCGGACTCGCCATTAATATCAATGAAGCTTGACTCTGCCCTCGCGGCGATCGCTTACAGTCCCGATAATCAGAAACTGGCGATGGCGACAACCGCAAATGACGTCCACCTGCTGGGGCCTTCGATCCCCGGGGTACAGCCGACAACCGAGTTGACGGAACATCAAACATTCAGGGTTGGTTCAGTAATCACACAGCTAGCCTTCGCTTTAGACAATCAGACGGTATGGTTGTCAACTGAATCAGGTGAAGTTCAGCAATGGAGGTGTGCTGCGTTGGCTCAGCGTCGACAAATGAACCACAGCGGCCCTGTCTATGGTGTCACCATTAGTAACGACGGAAAGATCGTTGCCTCGTGCAGTACGGATGCGACGGTTCGGGTGTGGGATGCAACCACCGGGCAACAGAAGTCGCAGTTACGCGGGCACGATGGCGAGGTTCACGCAATTGCGATGAGTCAGGATGAGACTTTCGCCGTTACTTCTGGAGCAGACGGCACACTTCGGCTTTGGGACATCGTTGGTGGTCGGCAGCTCAAGCAGCTGGCCAAATTTGAGCAAACCATGTACAGCATCGCCATCAATCCGAAGGGGAACTTGGTTGCTGCTGCAGGGGCCGATCGGAAAGTCCATCTATTGGACCTGATCACGGGCAAAGAGCAACGCACGCTCGAGGGGCACACAGACTATGTCCATTGTGTAGCTTTTGATGCATCGGGTAATCGATTGCTGTCTTATGGATATGCGGGTTATTTGAAGGTCTGGAATGTGGCCGACGGAAGGCTTTTGCATGAATCTCGAGTTGGCAAAGTGGGTAATTACGCGAGTTTTTCTCCCGATGGCAAGCAATTGCTGCTTTCCAATGGAGACGGCACTGCGAGGCTGTTCCCCCTTCCTTGAGGTCATAAAATTGCATGGCTGTGTTTTGAAATTCTGTGCCGTTAGCTTGATTGTGGCTGCGGCGAAGATCAGACTGTAGTGTCCGCCTGAAGTCTTTGATCTCCCCCCAAAGCAAAATCCATCATGAACCAGCTTCTTCGCAACAGCGTGTTTCTATCGGTGATATGCGGTTCCTTCATCACCCTGTTTGCGGCAGATTATCCCGGACTGGGCCCCCCCGGTGATTTGGTTCAGTTGCGTATTGAGCAGTCTGGCGAAGCTTCGATGGTTGGAAGTAATGCTCGAAAGCAATTGGTTGTAACCGGTGTCTATTCGAGTGGTCAGCAACACGACCTTACCAATCAGGTCAACTACAAGCTTGAACCGGCTCAACTCGCGAAGATTAATCGTAATGGTTTGGTCCAACCGTTAGTTGACGGTGTCGTCACGATCACCGCATCTGAACCATCGGGTAAATCCGCTTCCTTGGCATTGCAAATTTCAAGTTGCAGTGAAGATCTGAAAATCAACTTTGCTAACGAAATCGTTCCGATTTTCACCAAGAGCGGATGCAATGCGGGAGGATGTCACGGTAAGACAGATGGCCAAAACGGATTCCGGCTTTCGCTGTTGGGTTTCTATCCAGAGGACGACTATGAGTTTCTGGTTCATGAAGACCGAGGTCGACGCATTTTTCTGAGCGATCCTGAATACAGTCTACTGTTACAAAAACCAGCCAACCTGTTGCCGCACGGTGGTGGGAAACGTCTTGAACCTGGATCCTACGAATGGCAGTTGATCTCGAGATGGATTCATCAGGGCACGCCAATGGGAAGCGAAGAGGATCCAATCCTTGATCGAATTGAAGTGACTCCCAAGGTTCGCGAGATGAACTTTGGTACCAGTCAGCAAATTGCTGTGACAGCCCACTACAGCGATGGCTCCACCCGTGATGTCACGCAGCTTGCGTCTTACGAACCCAATCATGAGGACATGGCTAGTTGTGATAGCGATGGTCGAGTTTCGGTCCAGTTGGTGCCAGGTGAAGTTGCCATAATGGTTCGTTTTTCTGGTCACGTCTCCGTTTTTCGGTCCATCATTCCGCAGGGCGTTCCTGTTGAAAGAACACCACCCGAAAAGACGTTTCTAGATCGTTTGGTGTTCAAAAAACTTGAGCAACTTGGAATCCCTCCGTCACCGGTGTGTGATGACGCGACCTTCATTCGTCGTGTGACGGTCGATATCACCGGATGCCTACCCACGATTGAGGAAACGGAACGATTCGCTGCCGATACAAATCCATCAAAGCGGGACCAGTTGGTCGAACGTTTAGTTGATTCCAGTGGCTACGCGGATTACTTCGCAAATAAATGGGCGTCGGTCTTACGGAACAAAAGACGCAACAATAACGATATTCCCTACACCTATCGTTTCCATTCGTGGATTAAACGCTCCCTGCGTGAAAACATGCCGTACGATGAATTCGTTCGTAGCATCCTCACTGCTTCCGGAGACCCAACGACACATCCACCAGTTGCCTGGTACCGCGAACTCCGTTCGACCACCGCAAAAATGGAGGACACTGCGCAGTTGTTTCTCGGAATGCGTTTGGCTTGCGCCAAATGCCACCATCATCCTTTTGAACGCTGGAGCCAACAGGATTACTATGGATTCGAAGCGTTCTTCACGCAAACTGGGATGAAAAGTAGCAAGTACAATCCCCAGCCCAATATTCCGGATTCGGTTTTTGTCAAAGTCGCTGCAGCCAAGTCGCGAAACCCACGTAGCGGCGATGACGTCGCGCCAACACCTCTCGGTGGGGAAGCGTTGGATCTTCAGCCGCACGAGGATGCGCGTCATCACCTTGTGGATTGGATGGCAGACCCCGCCAATCCCTTCTTCGCCAAGGCGTTAGTCAATCGCTACTGGAAGCACTTTTTCAGCAAGGGGATTGTGGACCCGGAGGATGATTTACGAGTGACCAACCCTCCGTCGAACCCCGAATTACTGGATGCATTGGCAAAGCATTTTGTCGATCACCAATTTGACATGAAGGATCTTGTTAAAACGATTTGCAAATCCAGCGTGTATCAACTTAGCAGTGATCCCACTGAATCGAATATTACGGATCATCAAAACTTTTCAAGGTTTTACCCGAGACGTTTTTCGGCTGAGGTGTTGAACGATGCAGTCAATTCCGTCGCAGGCTCAACGAGCAATTTTTCGGGGATTCCACAAGGCACCACCGCCGTTCAGCTTCCCGATAACGGATTCAATAACTATTTCCTGCAAGTGTTTGGGAAACCGGCAGCAGAGAGTGCTTGCGAATGTGAACGATCCGTTGAAGCCAACCTTTCCCAGTCATTGCATCTGTTGAATTCAACCGACATGCAGAACCGCTTGCAACGCAATGGAGGAAGGGCATCGTTGTTGGCGCGAGATGAAGACCGAAATGATTCGGAAAAAGTTCGAGAACTTTACGTTGCCGCCTTTAGTCGTGAACCCACACCCAAGGAACTCGCGTTTGTGGTCAAGAGTTTGGCCGCTTACACCAACAAGCAACAAGCATGGGAAGACGTGCTATGGGCGATTTTCAATGCCAAAGAGTTTCAGTTTGTCAGGTAATGCGAGCCATGATTCCAATGCAAATCAGCGGTCGTCCAACCAGCCAGTTTCTTTTGATCGTCTTGGCGTTGTTTGGGATGGCTTGTCCCGTCGAGGCCCAGTTACCTACCTCGCAAGTTGAGGAAGTTTTTCCTGCTGGTGGTGCAGTGAACTCGGCGGTGGAAGTAACCATCGCCGGGAAAAACCTGGATGAAACAAATCGGCTGTGGTTTTCGCATCCGGGTATCACATCAAAACAGAAGCTGTCGGAACTAAGTCCGTTCGATGAAAATCCGCGGCCGGTTGAGAATGCTTTTCTGGTCACAATTGGGGCAACGGTTCCCGCCGGAAGGTATGAAGTTCGATCCCACGGAAAGTATGGCTTGTCTAATCCAAGAACCTTCATGGTTGGCTCAGTCGTCGACGTTCTGGAAGTTGAGCCCAACGGCGGAAACGAGGTTCCCGCTTGGAGTGAGGTCGATGGTGAGGATGGCAAAAAGGTTCTGACCAATCCTGCCAGCGAACTAAGCTTGCCGACAACGGTCAATGGAAAGTCCGATTCGGCGGCGGATGTTGACTGGTACCGCTTCGAGGGAAAAGCTAATGACCGATTGTTGATTAACGGTTTTGCAAAGCGAATTGATTCTCAAATCAGCCTTCAGATGACGCTTTGCAAGGCGGATGGATCCGTTGTTGCTGATTCAAGAATCGGCGCACGAAACGATCCCTTGATTGATGTCGTTTTGCCAACGAATGATATCTATTTTCTCAAGGTTCATGACGCGTTGTTTCGGAGCGGGACGGGGTTCTATTACCGATTAATGATTGGCACTCGTCCACATCTCGATTTTATCTTTCCGCCCGCTGGCGAACCTGGAACGAATGATCAATACACCGTTTACGGATGCAATTTGCCCGGTGGTATTCGCACAAACTTGCAAGTGGACGGACACTGGCTGGAAAAGGCTGATGTTCGAATCGCTGTTCCCGCCAATAGTGCGGATCAGCTTGTGTTTTCGTCGCTGCTTGAACCGCATCAAGGTGGAATGGACGGCTTTGAGTTCAGACTTGGTACCGGTAACGAACAGTCAAATGCTTTGTTGATGACGGTCGCAAGTGCGCCCATTGTTTTGGAAAGTGGTAGTAACGATCTTGCCGAATCCCCTCAGAAACTAGTTCCTCCCTGTGAAGTTACAGGTCAGTTCTATCCATTGCGTGACGCGGATTGGTTTTCCTTCGATGCAAAGAAAGATGAAACTTGGATACTCGATGTCATTTCGCATCGGCTCGGAGTGGCAACCGATGCTTCTCTGTTGATTCAACGCGTCAGTGTCGATGATCAGGGCGAGACGAAAGTCACAGACATTCAATACATTGATGATGTTTCTGAAGCAAACACAGCCAATCGATCCGGTCGTCATGAATTTGATTATCGAAGCTCAGATCCGACGTACCTGTTCACCGCGCCCGAGGACGGCACCTATCGCGTCTTGCTGCGTGATGGTCACAGCAGCGTCAAGACCGACCCTCGTTTGGTTTATCGGTTTGCAATTCGTCGTCCCCTTCCGGATTTTCGTCTCGTCGCTGTACCCGGCAATTCATCGGGATCAATGCTATTGCGACGGGGAGGACGAACAACGATCCGCCTGTTTGCATTCCGTAACGATGGATACAACGGTGAAATCCAAGTTTCATGCAGCGGGCTTCCCTCCGGAGTTACCACCGAGCCAGTCACGATAGGTCCCGGCAATACGATGGGAACCTTGATACTGACCACCTCAGACAACGCGCCACCCGCGACGACTAATTTAACGGTCAAGGCGACTGCTGTTATTGATGGTAAAGCGGTGACTCGTAACGCCCG
>CALJHC010000034.1 GCA_938075415.1 uncultured Rubripirellula sp.
AATCGCCAAACATTTTTGCTGAATATTTTTGCTTTTTGTGGGATGGAACCTCGAAGTGTTAAGATTCGGTTAAGCAATTACGTCGCATTGGTTAAGTTGTGATTTTCTCGTGTGGTCTTGGCGTGACATGGTGGGGATTTACGGTACTCTTCCGGTCCTCCGACCCCACATTTCGGGGTGTGAACTCACGCTAACACAGTGTCTTCAATGTATTCCTGCGTCTCCATGAGTTTGGTCCGTTTTCGAGCGGTGATTTCGAGGGTGGCTTTTCACGTTACGCTCGGTTGCATTCTTGTTAATTCGCTGGATGTTTCGGAGGCGGACGACTTTGGTGTCGCCAACGCGTCAGTGAATGAGGGCGATGCTACTGAAACAAGAAGCGAGGATGACAGCGCGAACAAACAGATCCTCTTCAGGGTAAATCGTGGGCCATCGCCTCGACCCAACGTCGCTCGCTTGAAGAAAAATTCTATCGGAGATTCCAAGAAGGAAGTTTCTACCGCGCCGTGGTTGGATGCGTTTGCTGAAATTGATAAGGAAGTTCGACCACCAACGATCCAAGTTGGGGATGGTCGCTATCGAACGTTACCGGACTATTACTGGGCCGCAAATGACGAATTGCGTGAGCGACTTGATTCGGTCGTTGCCGGTCATCTCAAGTCAAACGTTGCACCGGTTCGAGGCGTAACCATCGTTGCTGGGACGGCTGGTGTGGGTAAGACGTTTATTAAATCCGGGCTATTTCGCGATGAACTCGATGGTGGCGAGGTACGAAAGTTTGATGTGCGTGACTGGTATGTTGAGTTGCATAAGATGCAGCTTTCGGAGTACGCACCAGATATCGAGCTCGGCGATCACGCGATTGGTCACTTGCTCGGTTTGACGCCTGCTGGTCGTCGGGAATTTAAGAAGCGTCTTCTGCAAATCCAAGAACCTTTCTTAGTGATTGATTCACTCGATGAAGTGCATCCAAAAGATTACCTGTTCTTGATGCGAACGATCCATCATTCAGTGATGAAGGATCAGTCACGGGTCAAGCACGCAATTATTTTCGGTCGACCGTTGGTTTTCCGCGATTACTGGCATCAGTGCTGTTCAGGCCAAGGGACCGCGGGACTCCGTTGCTTCGTTCTCAATGCACCAGAACTAAGAACAACGGGAGATTTAATGGTCTCTAGTTGGAATTATCATTGCTGGAAGTACAAGCTTGGCTGGAATGAGGAGTCGCATCAGCAAAAGCATTTGTCATTGGAAGATTATCAACGCTGGAGCGACATGGGTTTTCGACTTGATGAAGAATTTTCTGGTTTGGTTTTCAAGGAGAACCGGTCTCTTGAAACAACGGTTCAGGAAACCTTGATGCAGTGGGCAAGTGAGCGACCTTCAGTTGCGGCGGTGCTACCGAACCTCGCCGGTAATTCGATGGTGCGAGAGATTGTCGAAGAGACGGTGGTTGCGGGAGAAAGCTATGACGAGAATCGCTTTCGCGCGGAATTCTTTGCGAAATGGCTCGAACGCGACACGCTTTCAGGTGATCGTCCCAGTCGTCTCAAGCCACAGGATCTTGAGCTCTACGTGAGGTTGCTCGAGGAGGTGGCTTTCAAATATGGAAAAGAGGTTGCGTTGAGCAAAGAGGGTTATTTTGAGGTCAGGGACAAAGACCATGTGAATGTTCTCCATCGGGGTGAGGTGGTGAGTGTTTCTGTGCAGCGTCTTCTTAATCGATCGGGGTTGGTAAATCTTGATACTCAACGCCCCGGGGATGCGCGATACCGATTTGAGCCATTTTGGTTTCAGGGTTGGCTCATGCAGATGCGAAATGACCGTGTTGATCACGGGGATTCGAGCGAAGAGTCCAACACCATTCAATCGGCGAAAAAGACGTCACCCTCTCAAGGGTCAAAAGCGAATCCCATTCTCTAAGACGTGATTCGCATTGTTGGGCCCACACTTCGATTTTGGAAGCCAAGTGCAGAAACTGCTTTGCTTGTGGTTTGCTCAAGATGAGGCTCCCGTCGAAGATTGCCTTACCCGCTTTGCAGTCTTGGTTCGGTAATGTCTTGAATTGAGTGATCGATTTGATCTTCCAGGAATTTGCTAAAAGAACCTCAACAGGCATGTCAGCAAAGTTTGGTTTGGTCACATCTGCTTTGGAATGCCTCTTCATGGGGGTGTCGATTTCATGGGGTTATCGATTTTCCCTTCATTATCCGTTCTCAGCCGCTGTCAACTCTGTCAGCCGCTGCGGTGCGAACATCAACCAGCCTACGTCAGCTCTAACCACTTGAATCAGGTTTTTGAAATTTCACGATTTAGCCCAAATGGAATTTGAAATATTCGGATTAGTTTGAGTTGAGTGGGAGGCAGTTGAGTGTTTCATCCGAAGGCATTTTGGAAATCGGATGCGTTAGCTGTGCTGTGTCGTTGATTTGATCAGCGATTGTACTTGCCGTCGAGGTTCTAGGCCGGCTCATTGACCACACGCTGTGTTGAATGAGGGAAAGAACTTTACTAACCAAACATTGGATGCACACGCTTTCTCTTAGGTGAAAAGGGTCATTTGCCGAAATAAAGAATGGAGAAACACTCTTGCGGCCATCATCGGAAGGCGGCGAGAGGACGGGCGATGGCGTTGTTGGTAATCCATTGTCGGACGATGCTTTGCAGTGTCTGTCCAACACGCAGGCAACCTGAATCGAGCTTCTCGGAGGCGGACGATTGCACCGCCTTCGTGTTCGCAACTTTCGGGTCGTTTCTTCTAAGTGTTGCATAAATCCTAATAAAACTTCAATCCTTTCAGTTGGAGAGAATGGGGCGATGAAGCGAGCGTTGGTGACAGGATCAACAGGGTTCATCGGATGTCATCTGGTGAAGGTGCTTTTTGAGCAGGGCTATCAGGTTTCCTGCCTGGTGAGAGAGAATTCGAACCGTACGAAATTACAGCGTTATTCGCCTGATTTTCGCGTGGGAGATGTTTCCAACGTTGATTCGTTGCGTAAGGCATTCAACGGCATGGATGTCGTATTTCACCTCGCCGGGATCACCAAGAGCAACCGGATGAGCACGTTGATGCGTGTCAATGAAACCGGATCAGAGAATGTTGCGCGCGCCTGCGACGACCAACCAACACCACCGGTACTTGTCGTCGCGTCTTCACTTGCCGCCGCCGGACCATCGAAGCCTGGCATCCCACGGACTGAGACAGACAAGTTGTCTCCGGTATCTAACTATGGCCTGTCAAAACTAGCGGGTGAATTGGCGGTGCGCAAGTTTAGTGATCGGGTACCTACCTCAATCGTTCGTCCGCCGATTGTGTTCGGTGAGGGTGACAGGGATTGTTACAATTTGTTTCGCGGTATTGCGAAATGCGGAGTGCATCTGATTCCAAGTCTCGCAGATCATCAGTTCTCAGCGATTCACGCGAGGGACCTATGTCTCGCCATGCAGGTAATCAGTGAATCTGGCAAAAGATTGAATCAGGTTGATAGTTCGCAGGGCGGTTATTTCGTCGCTGATGAGCAGGTTGTCACTTACGCGGATCTTGGGAAATTAATAGCGAAGGTGGTTGAGCGTGATCGCATCTGGAATTTGCGGATTCCCACTCCTTTGCTAATGGCATTTGCCGCGTTCAACGAGATAATCGGCCAGATCCGGGGTGAAGCTCGGATAGTCAATCTTGATAAAACTCGTGAGGCAAGAGCTGGCTCTTGGGCGTGTTCCGCTAACCGACTGAAGCTGGACACTGGGTTCCGTTGTGTACGATCACTCGAGCCGCGCCTTCGTCAAACCGCTGAGTGGTATGAACGCCAGGGCTGGCTGCCAACTCGTGGCAGTGTTTTGCAATGCTCTCCATGAACGATTTCAACGGGTGCATCTGTAAGCTGTTCAGTATCTGCGGATACATCATCAGGGTGCATCGGTGGAGCCAAGCCTTGTGAGTTCGAGTGATTGAGCGATCAATGACTCGTTAGCGGCTGCTCTCATTGCGATTTGACTGACGGCTGGTAATGCTTGCGTTAGTTGCCTTAGACGTTTCCTGCAAACGTCAGGTACAGCAATGTCAGGTACGGCAATGTCAGGTACAGCAATGTCAGGTACGGCAATGTCAGGTACGGCAATGTCAGGTACGGCAATGTCTTGTTGCGTTTTTGTCGCCAGTTGCGTTCCTGCAACGAAGAAAAATCAGCAGGCGGTTTTTGTTCGGGCTCACCGGGGGGATGAAGGTGCAAGGGACAATCAGCGTCACGTTTCTAGGGAATCTGGCTCTTCAGATTCGAGTGACCGGAGTGATGCTTTGGTGCGCCGTCTTTGGGGCAGAGACGTTGATTGGTTTAACGAGCTCCGGTGAAATGCCTTGAGAGAGGTGTGATGCTATTCTGCTCGCGGGAAGGGGGACAGATCGTGTTGTCTGGGACGGGATTTCAGCCTGCGTCATCCTGAAGGATCGTTAAGGTTGTGTGGATCGCTTGGTCCAGGATGGGGGATCCATTGGCAAACAGCATGTGTTCGGTGTTGATTCTGAGTTGATTCGGCGGAAAAGTGTGAAAAACTGAGCCGCAGGGGTAAGCGTGATCATTGTGTGGCAGCTGCGGCCGTTTACCATGTTGACGCGAGATTTCAAACGCCGAGATGATATTTTTCCCGTGAGGTTCAGGGTGAAGGTTCAAGTCATCTCAATACCCCATCCTTCTCAATGAAGAGAGTTCGCTCGTGTTAACGATCCTATCATTCCTGTTTTTCACTGGATTGGTCGCCATCCTGACTTGGTGGCTTACTCGAGGCGACGACCATGAGACCAGCGGTGGTTATTTTTTGGCCGGTCGAACGCTCACGTTTCCGTTGATTGCCGGATCGCTCCTGCTGACGAATCTATCCACCGAGCAGATGGTTGGATTGAACGGAGCTGCTTTCACCGATGGCCTATGCGTGATGGTTTGGGAAGTGGTTTGCGTGGTTGCACTGGTCTTCATGGCCTGGTTTTTCTTGCCGCGTTTTTTGAAGAGTGGTGTGGCAACTGTCCCGCAGTACTTGGAGATCCGATTTGATCATCAAACGCAGGTGATCACCAATGTCATTTTTCTATTCGCTTATGTTGGGATTTTACTGCCGATCATACTTTACACCGGCGCGACCTGTTTGATGGGGATTCTCGATGTTCCCTCCATGCTCGGTTCCCTACCCGAGACGATGGAAATGGATCCGAAAACGCTATCGCTGTGGTTGATCGTTTGGGTCGTTGGAATCATTGGGTCGATCTATGCTTTGTTTGGTGGTTTGCGAACCGTTGCAGTCTCTGACACCATCAACGGAATTGGTTTATTTGTTGGTGGTTTCTCCATTGCCTACCTGGCCCTTAGTCAACTTGGTGGTGGTGGCGTCGCCGAGGGTGTTTCCATTTTGATGGAGGATCAGAAAGAGCGATTTAACTCGGTGGGCAGTGAGGATACCTCTGTCCCCTTCGGAACGATCTTCTCGGGAATCTTCTTGTTAAATCTGTTTTATTGGACGACAAACCAGCAAATCATTCAGCGAACCTTTGGGGCAAGTAGCCTCGCTGAGGGGCAGAAAGGTGTGCTGTTGACGGGGGCATTGAAGTTGTTGGGGCCGATTTATCTGGTGGTTCCGGGGATGATTGCCTACACCATGTTTCAAGATCAAGAAATCAAGCCAGATGAAGCCTATGGTCTTTTGGTTAATGAGGTGTTGCCACCCGCGATGACAGGTTTCTTTGCTGCTGTGATGATTGGGGCGATTCTTTCCAGTTTTAATTCGGCGCTGAACAGTTCCTGCACCCTTTTCAGTTTGGGGTTTTATCGGGGCGTGTTGAGTAAAGACCCATCTGAGGAGCAAGTGGTTCGGAGCGGGAAAATGTTCGGCTGGGTGGTGGCCGTAATCGCCATGGTGATCGCTCCTCTGCTCGCAACACAAGGGAATATTTTCGGGTACCTGCAGAAGATGAATGGAATGTACTTCATTCCCATCTTTGCCGTGGTGTTAGTGGGAATGTTGACCAAGCGTGTTTCGCCCCTCGCAGCAAAAGCAGGCTTGCTTGTTGGAGTGTTTGCGATTGCGATTGGCTATTTTGTTGAGCCTTTCAGCACGGTGGTGGATTCAATTCACGAGTTCCATTTTCTTGGTTTGGTCTTCAGTTGGTTGGTGGTGATGATGTTGGTCATCGGAGAACTACGGCCTCGTGATACCGAATTCGAGCAGGAGGATTCTGGCGCCGTGGATATGACACCCTGGCGTTTTGCCATGCCGGTCGGACTGGTTTTGATTGCGATGGTATTCACGATTTATGCAAGCTTTGCTGATTTTTCAGTGCTGCGTTGATCAGCTGATCTGATGGTTTGTGGCTTCCAAATCCATGTGATTCCATGGCGAGGGGAGTGGAGAGGATTCGGCGTGCTTCCCGCAAATTATCAATGCCCAGGGAAGGTTGATCGGCTTTTGGACAGCTAGCGTTGTTCGAGGGCTTTGTACAAAGAGGTTAAACACAATCCTCGGAAAGCGACTCAAACGGTTCATCGCTATCTTGTGTAAGGCGATTCGCGTTGTGAAGTGATGCCTGTGAGCCGGGAACTTGATGTGTAATTCGTGCCGTTGTGAAGGACGCATCCTGTAAGACGCTCAGGGCAACTGGTGATTTAGCTTTCGGTTGGTTGAAGGGACCAGGCTATGAATGGCAGCGATCGCGAAGGATTTTTTGTAGCGATTCATTCCTGGTCGCAATGTTCACCAGATTTGATTAGGACGTTTGTTTGAATTGACACATAAATGAGTGGAGGTGAAATCATGTATCCAGCGAAATGTTTCAGTCTCGTGGTCCTCTCCTTCTTTTGCCTTGCAAGTGAAAAACTATCCGCGGAGCAACGCAGGCCAAATGTGGTGATCCTGCTGGCAGATGATTTGGGCTATGGCGACCTCGGTTGCTACGGTGGTCCGGTGAAGACACCGGTTCTTGATCGCTTAGCCCAGTCGGGTATGCGTTTTCAACAATTTTATTCCGGGTGCGCCGTTTGCTCTCCCTCTCGAGCCAGTTTGTTGACTGGGCGGCATCACATCCGTACCGGGGTTTACAGTTGGATCGCTGATGCGAAGCAACGCTCTCATTTACTACTTCGGGAGAAGACCATTCCGGAGATCTTGAAAAAGGTTGGGTACACGACGGCACATGTTGGAAAATGGCATCTTGGATTGCCTACCGACCAAGTGGACAAGCCAACACCCGATCAGCATGGTTTTGATCACTGGTTTGCCACTTGGAACAACGCCGAGCCGAGCCATAAAAACCCGACTAACTTTCTACGCAACGGAGATCCGGTCGGTCCAATGAATGGTTATTCCTGTCAGTTAGTCGTTGATGAGGCAATGCGTTGGCTTGATGATCAGAAAGTCGATCAGACACCCTTCTTTTTGAATGTTTGGTTTCATGAACCACATGCCCCTATCGCGTCGCCTGATAACATCACTAAAAGGTATGGCGAAACAAAGGATGCCGCGGCGATTTATTCGGGGACCATCGATAACACCGATCGGGCGATTGGCCGACTGCTGAAGAAGTTGGCTGAGATTGATGATCCGGAGAATACGATCATCTTCTACGCTTCCGATAACGGCAGTTATCGTGATGATCGAACCGGAGGTCTCCGCGGAAGGAAGGGAATGAATTGGGAGGGCGGGCTCCGCGTTCCGGGGATTTTTAGTTGGCCAGGCAAGATTCAGTCCGGTCAGGTTTCTGGTCATCCGGGTGGTGTCGTGGATTTGCTGCCGACGATTTGCGGTTTACTTGATTTGGATTCACCTGAAGGGGTCACCCTGGATGGCGTAGACTTGTCGCCAGTCTTGTTGGGGGGGGATTCCTCCGGGCAACGTGAGACACCATTGTTTTGGCACCTGCAGAAAGCTCGCCCCATTGTTGCAATGAGGGAGGGTGATTTGGTGCTAGTTGCTGACCCCGATTATCAACTCTCAAAGAGTAATCTGTTTGATGAAAGTTGGATTCCAAAGATAAAAAATGGTGGGTACCACAACTATCAGTTATTTGACTTAACGAGGGATCCAGCACAGACAGAAAATTTGGCGAATCAACGTTCCGCTGATCTGGATCGCATGAAACAACGTCTTCTGGAAATCAACGAGAGTGTGATGTCTGATGGTGCAGACTGGCATTTAAAATGATTCGGCCATCCGCATCGGTTTGTTTTGTGTCATGCTGATAATTCCGAAAGAATGACAAGGATTACGGCGATCGTTAGGACCACCGCTCCGGCTAATCGCGTCAGCATGACTCCTTTTGAGTGCTCAGCTTCTGCTCCCCCCCAGCGTTTTGCCACAGCCCAAGCAAGCAACACTCCCCATAAACCACGAAGGCTGTAGACCACATTAACCCGCGCCGCATCTCCAAAGATACCTACCGCGGAAACAATGCAGATTGCTTGCAGCGAAATCAAAACCGAACCAGCTGATAATGGTGCGATGACTCCCGGTTTGCGAATTTCTTTCCATGAGACAAACGGGGCTAACGCAATCGAGCTGATTCCGACCATCCAATAAACCAACGGTAGAAATCGGCCAACGCCCCAGGCTGGCGCCCAGCGTTGCACAAGGACATCGAAGGTGGCAAAGGAGATCGCGGCGGACAGCGCCAGGAGGACCGTCATCGCAACACGGCGCGGTTTGCCTTGTCCGGTGCATTGAATGAGACCAATGCCCAGTGTCGCAAGCACGGCTGCGTGCCAAACTGAACGAGGTAGGTCTTGGACGCCAAGAAGGGTGACCAAGATGGCTACAAAGACAACTTTCACACCGAAGATAGGTGTGGCAATGGAAACGTCTCCGACTTCAACTGCCGCGAACGTGAGACCAAGCCCCATCACGAATAATGCTGCGATGACCAGGGGTTGCCAGATCAGCTCCCAGCCTCGGAACGCTCCACCCAACGCCCAGAAGATCGAGAAGATGAAAGAGGAGGTTAGGTTAGAAACACAAAGAACCATCAGGCTGGACGCGCCAGCCTGCCCGGCGCGTTTGATCAGAATAAGCCCGCCGACGAGAAGCAGGCTTGCCATAAGAGGTAAAATTAGGTGCATGGTGAAAGCAACATACACTTCGGAAGCCCATTTGCGAATCCTGTGTGGTGATCGATTGTGTCATTCGCCGCTTGAAGCATCGGCAATGAGATGATTTCCTTGAGTCGGACCCGCCTCTCGTTCCTTTGTGATCGCGGCAGCAAATGACGTTTCTGTTTCGACAATCGGAAGGTGATTGGATCTGTACGCTGCAATCTGATCTTGGAGAAATCTTGTTTTTAATTGAGTTTGCCAGCCTGAGGCAGACCACTCGGGGACGGTGATTTTCGATCTACCCTTCGGTGAGCCTCGTATTCAGAACCTGAGGATCAGATCTCTAGGCGACTTTAGCACCCGCCCACGTCTCACCGCCTCAGTCAGTCGGTGTTGCTGATACCGGAAAAGGTCAGGGCACCGTCGGTCAATTAGGTGTGTCACCGTGAAAGAATTGCAACTTCAATACTGCACCCTGTAACTCGTTTTGCAGAGCACGGCGTGAATCAGCATGCTTTTGGTCAAGCTGTCTCTGCCTTTCCCAATCTGCCAGCCATGAGTTGAGCGATGGGGCGAGTTTGCTCAAGACGTTCCAAAACAATGCGAATCGCTGCGGTAATGGGGGTCGCAAGGAACATTCCAATCACGCCCCACATGACACCCCAGAACATTAAAGCCAACAGGATGGTGACCGGGTGAAGGTCTGAGGATTCACCCATCACTTTTGGTTCAATTACATTGCCACTGAATAGCTGAATCATGCTGGTAACGATCACCACCGATACCATCCACGCAAGAGTGCCGTCAGGCGCGAAGATGATCAAGGGAAGGGGTAACAGGCTTGCGGCAATTGGCCCGACATTTGGAACAAAGTTCAGCAGGAAGGCCAAGACGCCGAACGTGAACGCCATCGGAACACCGAACAAGTGTAATGCCAATCCAAATGCAAAGCCCGTGAAGATTGAAATGGTGGTTTTCAGCGAAAGATAGGTTCGGACTTGCTTGTTAATTTCCTGCACTGTTGTGTGGCTTTTATCAATCGCGGGAGATCCTAGAAGCAGGAAGAAAACGAAGATCAATACCACGAGACTTGTTGAGACAAGACTGAGGAAGGTTTGTGAAACAACGGCGATGGCGTTGCCCACGAGACCGTCAATCAAAGACGAGACTTTGTTTCCACCATTGATCGGCATCATCCCACGTTGCGGGCTCGTTTCTGTTGCATCGTTGGATAAGTCGATCGGTAGCTTTTTTTCCACTTCAGCAACGAGTTCTCGAACACGGGACCGGTAGCCGGACGCGTTGTTGGAGAGGTCGACAATTGAGAGCCAAATCGAGATGCCGAAAATGACAAGGATTAACACCCCCGATAAAAAAGTGATCCCTGCTGCAACGAGACGGCTGACACCAAGTCGTTGCTCCAGTAATTCTAAAATTGGTGTAACCCCGCTCACGACGAAAATAGAAACAACAAACGGAACCAAGACTGGTCGTAACCAAAACACTACATAGGTCAGTGCGACGGCAACAAGGATGATCAGGCAGGCTGTTTGTGTTCTTGTTTGAGTGTCTTTCGATGCCACGATTTTAGATTCCAAGATGATTGAGCCGTGGTTGTCGGAACTCTCGGTGAGTGGAGTTCATTAGCCAAAGCTCTCTGGGCTTTGATGGGCGACTGTTGACGTTGTGTGGGCACAAGTTGAAGTTCGAGGATTGAATGGCCCCCAGGTCGGGCGTGGTGGAATTTTAATCGTAGGGGAATCAAGGCTTCAACTACAAATCATCATCTTGGAATGGAGGAAACAATATTTCTCTGCGCGGACTTGTGTTTTTCAATTCATTAGGCAGTTTTGAGCAGGTTGTCATCGGTTTCCTTTGGAGGGACCTGCTGGTTTATGACCAATGGGGGCAATGTGGTGAGCATTTCGCTACCGACTCTACAGAAGAAAGTAGCCAGCGTATTCCAGGATCTCGTTGTGAGCATGACGTGGGTTAACCATTTGTCTTTGACGCGGACGGGCGTTGTCGCAGTTAGAAACGGCTGGGTTCGTACCAGGTAAGGTTTGAGTTTGCCAAAGCCCCAGCTAGCTGGGGCTTGAGCTAGCTGGGGCTTAATGTCGCTCAGGTCTCAATGTTGCTGGGTCTTCGTACGGGCCGGAACTCGATCCATTTTCTTTTACTCTCGCCCGTCGATGGCGTCCAGAAAAGACGCAGAGGCCACCGTTTCAGGAGTGGAAGAGTGGTTGGTAATCATTCATTCGAATTATTCTTTGGAGGCTTGGTCAATGGATTGCAGGCTGCGTAAGCGTCATGGAATGAATAACCGGAACAGGATTGCCCACGATAAGGGAAAGGTGGCACTGCTGATTGTCGGTAGGGATGAGTAGGTGTATCGTGTTAGTTGCTGCGTTGATGAGCAATTGGCTGATGCTTGATCAGGAGGCTTAAGCGTACGCAGCGATTGTTAGATGGCTAATTAATCATTGGGTTGGTAAATCATGAACAAGTCAAAGTCACTGTTTGCACTGGTTGCTCTCGCGTTTGGCAGTTGTTGGGATATTCCTGCGGTGTCGGCCCAATACGCCCCAATCATTCAGCCAACTCAGGCGGTGGTTATTCAGTCGCCTACCGTTTCGTTCCAGAATCCGGTGGTCCAAAACCAGTTCGCGACCCAACCGGTTGTACCCTCTACCGCGTTGGGTGCCGCAAGTCAGCCAATGGTTGTGGTGAATGGTGTTGTTACACCTGCAGCGATTGTTGGTTACGCTGCGGAACGCCGTGGGCTCTTTGGAATGCGCACCGTCTTTCGCCCATTGGTCACTCCGTTGAATGTTCAAAGCAGTGTTGGTTCTGGCCTCTCCGACGGCTTTCAGGCTTCCAAGATGCCTCAAGCGGCATCGAGTAATCTGAGCGGCAGTCAGACGTCAACACCGATTGATCCTGCTGCAAGTTCAGGGACAAATGGTGCATCCGAATCCCTGAGTCAGCCCGTAACGGTGTTGTCACCGATGAACGGCAATACTTTCGTGCCGCAGTCAGTCACCGTCTATTCTGCGAATCCAAACCTCATAGTACCGACTGGCCAGGTGGTTCTAACGGTTGGGCCATCGGTGGTGCCGGTACAGAGATACATGCCCGCGCAGACCCTTGTGCCCCAGACGATGATGCGACCGCTATGGCCTGTGCTTCGGCAGCCAATCGTTGCGCCGGTTGTTACGCCACAGTTTGGTTACTAGCATCCAGGGTTATCATGGGGATTGAGAGCGTTGCTTTGTAACGCTTGGCCATTGCATGGTAACAAGAGCGGTTCATTAAACTCAAGATTTTGATTGTTGGGTTGAGATGCACCGCGAGGCCTGCGGCAAGTTCATTCTCGGCAATCCACGTGAATGGGTTGCCCGCGTTGGCGCAGGGTGCCGAAAGACTCATTGGACACGCTGGCTAGGACCCTCGTCGAGCGATCAGCAAGACTCAGTAATTTGGGTTGGCATCAGCCACGTGAATCGTCGGCACTTCAATCTTTGGCAGTCCAAGTTGCTCTCGAAGAGGATCTAGAATGTCGGAGGTTCGGCTTGCGCCACATCGAGTCACTCCGAGTTCTTTGACCGCAATTAACGATTCCAGTGTCCTGACACCACCTGCCGCCTTGACCTGAACGTCGGGACCGGCGTGTTCACGCATTAGTTTTAGGTCTTCGTGGGTTGCTCCGCTTGTGCCATAGCCTGTTGACGTTTTAACCCAGTCGGCCTTGAGGTCGGTGCAGATTTTGCAGAGTTTTATTTTCTGAGGGTCGTTGAGGTAGCAGTTTTCGAAGATGACTTTGACTTTTTGCTTCGCGCAGTGTGCGACATCAATGACAGCAGCAATCTCATCTTGGACTGCATTCCAATCGCCGCTGAGGACCTGACTGATATTGATGACCATATCGAGTTCTTGGCATCCGTCCTCAATCGCTTTTTTGGCCTCCGCAACCTTGATTTCTGCTGCGTGTACACCGTGTGGGAAACCGATGGTGGTTGAGGATTGAACCTCTGTGCCACTTAACTTTTCGGAGCATCGTGCGAGGTGGTACGGCATGATGCAAACGCTTGCAACATCGTAGGCGATCGCCAAATCGATTCCTCGCTCCAAATCCGCAATGGTCATTGTGGGGCTAAGGAGTGCTTGGTCAATCATTTTTGAGAGTTCGCGGTATTCCATCACAATGGCTCATTGGCGGGATTCGAGTCGACCTTACCGGAGGCGTCTTCAAGGGGCGTTTCGGATTGATCGGATGTTGCTACCGCGGGCAAGTCTGAAGTAATGAATTCAGCATTAAGACAACAAGCATCGGGAGCCCGGGACGGTAAGATAACGGTTATGCAGTGAGATTGCCTAGCTTGTTCTTCCGTTTCAAGCGGCAAGTTGGACGAATCATGAAAAACAGCGGAACTCTCTTGCAGTCGAAAAACGCAGCCTTCTGTTGTTGAGTGTTTCTGCCCATGAATTTCCGAGTGAGGATTTGCTGAGATGACTCAGAACCTAGGACCCAGAACCTAGGACCCAGGATCTATGCCCCAGAACCGATGCCCCAGAACCGATGCCCCAGAACCGATGCCCCAGAACCTAGGACTCAGAACCTAGGACTCAGGATCTAGGACTCAGGACCCAGGTTGTTTCATGCTCGTGTTTTGAACGAGTGATCTCGCACCGTTTTTTTACGAACCTTGAAATTGGTGCTTAGGCCTCGATGTGGAAACTGAGATGGATCGCTTTTCTTTTCAGTTTCAATTGAATACTGATGATGCAAGCCTGTGGGCTATTGGATCAAAAGTGGCGGAGAGATGTCGAGACTTGATGCATTGGACGAAAGGGATTTTGCGACGGAGACCATTTGCAGGAATTCCTCTCTGAATCCATGGCGGTCTTCACCCACGCATGCTCTGGCGGTGGTTTGGATGTCCGAGTAACTCCAGACGCCTTTGTGCTCACTATTTCTAAGTTGCATGCCGAAGTTTGCCACCGCTGCAGCAAACCGGAAGTCGGGGTCAGTCTGATTAAATGGGATGGCTTCATCCTGAACCACCAATTCAATTTTCTTGCTTTCCTGCTCTTTCGGGTTTTTGTATCGAAGTTTAACGGTCATCAATTCCGAGGTGTCTGCCGCATGAGAGAGCTTGCGGGTGGTTTGATACTTGAGCGGATCGAGATCGGTTTCGTTCTCGCCTGACGCTGCAACGGGCACTACTTCGTAGAGGGCGGTGACGGAGTGTCCCGCCCCAATTTCGCCCGCATCTTTCATGTCGTTGTTGAAGTCCTTGTCCGCCATGACGCGGTTCTCGTATCCAATTAATCGGTAGGACGAGACTTTGTTTGGGTTGAACTCAATCTGGATTTTTACATCCTTTGCAATCGTAATCAAGGTTCCAGAAAGTTGCTCCAGCAGGACTTTTTTGGCTTCTGAGAACGTATCAATCAAGGCATAGTTTCCATTCCCTTTGCCACTTATTTGTTCCAGCATTGCATCGTTGTAATTACCCATTCCAAAACCCAGTACGGTCAGGTCGATTCCTTGCTTTGCTTTTTGTTCAACAAGGTGCACCATCTGGTCTGTCCCGGTCATGCCGACATTAAAATCGCCGTCTGTCCCTAGCAGTATTCGGTTTGTGCCGTTTTCAATGAAGTTTTCTGATGCGATTTTATAAGCGAGTTGAATTCCTCCACCACCATTGGTGCTGCCACCAGCTTCTAGTCGATTCAGGGCATCCATGATTTTGTCCCGATCGTCCGCTGGTGTGCTGTCAAGCACAAGGCCCGGAGTGCCGGCGTAGGCAACGATTGCAATACGGTCAGAGTGGTCACACTGGTTTAGAAGTAGACGCATCCCTTGCTTCAGGAGAGGAAGTTTATTGGGTTGATTCATTGAACCGGAGGTGTCAATCAACAGAACCAGGTTCATCTTGGGACGTTCTTCGAAATCCACCTGCTTGCCTTTGAGTGCGACTCGAACCAACTGGTTGTTGTCATTCCAAGGGCACAGCGTGGTGTCGACATCGACGGCGAAAGGCAAGTTTTGATTCGGGTCGGGGCCGTCATAGGGGTAGAGAAAGTAATTGAGCAATTCTTCGATTCTGACGGCGTCTGGTCGCGGTAGCTGGTTGTACTCAAGAAGGTATTGTCGAACACCACGGTAAGAGGCGGTATCCACATCAATGGAAAAAGTGCTGAGTGGTGAGTCAATCACTTGAAAAAACTGATTTTCGTGGATCACGTCATAGCGATTGCCTGCCATCCCCGGGCCTTGTCCTGTATCAGGAGGATGATTGGCAGCAATCCCGCGCATTGGCATATCAGTGTCCATCAAAGACGTTGATGCCTCATTGGTCATCTCCATTCTCATCAAGGACGTCGGTCCCTCGGTTGTGATCTGTGCATCTGGTTGCGTTGAAGACTGATTGCCGCAACCGATAAGGACCAAAGTCGGGATTAGATAGATGAGGGATAGTGGGAATCGTAGCGAGGCTTTCATTGCGTCACCTTTTGGTTGGTGTGAGGCTAGGCTTCGCCTTGGTTTTCAGGGTGGCGAAGTCGTGGACCACAGGAGAGACGAGGTGCGCAGTAGATTGGATTTTAAAAACTGCAGAATTTTTCAATTCGAATGTCCGCAAACTGTCTCGCTGCGGTCAGCAATGGATGATCGACAAGAGGGAAGCGTTTGGAGTTAGCCGAAAATAGATTGGCTGCAGGGTTTCGTCCATTGTGAGGCCGGTGTCGGGAAGGTTTGAATCATTTCGCCCAAGCAGATTTAGTGGGTGTTCGGGTTCGGCAACCGAGTTTTTTTGTTGATTTTTGTCAGTGATTTTCGACACCGTGCGTAGCTGGTGTCATGGATGGTTTGATCCATGTCATCGACTGAATTGAACAGATGCAGGTCATTATCTTGCCGAGATCCTATCTCGCGAGCACTTTGAAAACAGAGTTTCATTGTCGATGAGTCATGGTGGTTATTCAAAAAGGGAGGAATGAAAGAGTAGGCGTTTTTTGGTCGTCCAAGCTGGAGTTAGAGTGAGTCAATGATCTGACGGACATCCAATAGATGGACCTGCCGACCGCCTTGATGTGGACTGTCAATCGCAACGAATGTTCCGTCGTCGCTGGATCGTGGATGGGTGTCGCATCGCCATTCACCTCGGTAGGCTTTGGGAGAGGGGAAATGACCTAAGTCAAACCGTTTGCCCGAGGGGACATGATAAAGGTAGACCGTTTGACGAGATGTGGCGCGATCTGGGTAGGTGTCGTTGAGAATCCAATCTGAGTAAGGTTGTGGCAGGTAGGTGTTGTGTCCGTTGCTGGGCATTTTTTCGGTTCCAACAGCGATTAACTCACGCGATTGATCCCTAAGTTGATAGAAGCCATTGGGTTGGCCCTCTGGGCGTGTCCACATGGTGACTTCCTTATCGTTCTTCCAAATGAAGTGCGATGTGTAGCCACTCGGATCAAGAATGTATCGATCTGAGCCATCCATATTTGCCGTGATCATTCGTGTCACAAATCCACCCTCAAACTGAAGTGTTTGGGGATCGAATTTAGGGCGATATCGGTGAAGAACAATGAAGCGATCACCGCTGGGATTAATCAAGAGGTGGTTGAAATAATGCCAAGCATCTTGATGTCGATCACCGTCTGGCCAGGGAAGAGCGGCCACATCCGCTAGCGAAAGGATCAATTGGGATTCACCTGTTTCCAAATCGACCCGCCAAATCCCGGAATCTTCGGGCGCTCGTTTTGACACATTTGGGTCGGTAAGACCGTCGTATCCATAGCCGGGTCTGAGATTGTCAATCCTTCGAAAGTCGACAGAGAGTCCAGTGCGACCGTCCTGAGAGATGGTGTAGATCGGTTTCGGGATCGTTCGCATTTTTTTGTCTGTGATTGAATAAATGCGGCAAACAAAATCATCTCCTTCGCGATCATTCCAAAGGATTTTATCGCCGTTCGGTCCAACCCACTGAAGCATGCAGCCCTGTTGCCATCCCCAGGACTGACTGGTGCCGATCTTGTGCCAACGATCGTTGTCCTGGAGATCAACGTAGCCTACCGAAATTGAGTCGCTGCCGGTCGGTGCGCGACCTTCAAAGGAAACCTCGTTGGACAGGACGTATCGATTGGTTGGATCAAATTCTCGCTTGTCGTAATAGCCGAACCAATGATGCTCTGGTCCACTGGTGATCTGTCTTGTGGGAACAAATGTCTCGAGTTGCAGGTATTGTTGGGACTGCACCTGGGCCAACGCTGGATTTGAGAGACCTGCTGCGGCACCGGCGGTGATTACTTGATTGAATTGGCGTCTGGATAATTTCATGGAGAAGGATCTGTAGGAGTGAAGCCAAGATTTGGCGAACCTGATCGAATGAATCGCTGATCCAATCGTATCACAGCGATGATGCCACCGGTTACTGAATTCTGACTGGTTTGTCGGCGCGCAATCAGGAGCTAGGATAGCCGGCACTTTTGTGAGAATGATTGCTCGATAGACAGCGAAGGATCGATGTCTTGAATTGGTTTGCATTCGCTTGCCGGATGCCAGTCGAAGTTGAATGCAGGGGTTTGTGACATCCAATCAAGTTTGTCTGCGTCGACCTTACGGTGTTGACGAGTCTAGCCAACCCTTTTTGGATAAAACGCATCGGTTTGGATGAGGCAGTTGCTAGCCGGTCAGGGTCGTGTCAGCACTGCGGCAAGCGAGGTAGGTGGGGAGACAGATATGAACGCCATGATGCGTTTTTCGGCGCATCGACCTTACCATGATGGCTTCACACCGGACCCGAAGCAGGGAAGACGTAGCAAAGGAATTCGCACTACGTGGCGTTGTCAGAGAGTTCCACCGCATCGGAGTGTCCAGAAGCTCAGTGCTGCGTGGTGAGCATCCGGCAGCCTGCTGGATTTTCAAGAACCGGTATTTTCAAGAACCGGTATCTGACTACAAAATCCGTTAGCGTTGCTCTCGGTAAGTGGACCAGCTGAGAAAAATCATGACCCCCGCCATCACAACGAAGGTGAGGTCCATGGTCATGCTTACCGAGCGGAGTGGCGCCATATCGCCCATTCCCAGCATGCCCAACAAAGCATCAGCAAGGAAGAGAACGACGATTAATATCGACGCAACAAGGCTAATGAGACAGAGCGCCTTGGGCATCAATCACCTCGCCAAATAGACAGAAACAGAGAAATTAAACACGGATGTAATCTGGGACGATGGCATTATAGTTACAAATCACGACGATTCCCATGCCATCGGTCTGATCCGAGAACGGACTCGCGATACTCACCACCATCTGTATCGGTAATTCCATCAATAACGCAACAGAAAACGGGAATGATAGATGAAAAATGCTGCCGATGTGACGTCGGAATCAAAAAAGCACGCACTTGATGATCAGTTTTTGTCAGAGAATCCTTGGATTTGGTGGCGGAATCAGATGCCAATTGTGGACAGATGGTCGTATTTTGACCACGCTGCGGTCTCTCCGCTGAGTGGACCGGCAGCTAAGGCGATCAGCCAATATGGCTCGGAGGCATCTGAGCATGGTGATACGAAATGGCCAGATTGGGCCGCCAGTGCCGAGCGGCTTCGAGGGCAATTTGCCTCCCTGTTGGGTGCCGAATCTTCTGAAATCTGTCTAGTTGCCAACACCACAACTGGAGTCAATCTGGTCGCCGAGGGCTGGCCTTGGCAGGCTGGAGACAGTGTGGTCGTGCCCGAGGGTGAGTTTCCGAGTAATCTTTTTCCTTGGCAAAATCAGCTTGCCAAAGGGGTGGAGGTTCGACTTGTACCGCGTCATGGAGGTGAGGTTCGAGTTGATGATTTGATGGCTCGCGTCGATGGCAGCACTCGGATGATTGCCGCGAGTTGGGTCGGCTACGCGAGTGGGTATCGCATTGACGTGGCCGAGTTGGTTCGCCGAGCCCATGAGCAAGGTGTGCTTGTGTTTCTTGACGCAATCCAAGGCTTGGGGGTTTATCCACTTGATTTACGTCAGACGCCTGTCGATTTTCTCGCCGCCGATGGCCACAAGTGGTTGCTGGGTCCAGAGGGAATTGGAGTCGCAATGATTGCACGAAGGCATCTGGAACGAATTCGGTGCGGAAATGTTGGATGGAACAGCGTGAAAAACGCCTTCAATTACGCCTCGCCCGAATTTGAATTGCGTCATTCTGCGAGTCGGTTCGAGGCTGGCTCCTGCAATCTGCTTGGCGCTGCCGCACTGGAACGGTCACTGGATCTTTTTCTGAAAGTTCGTGAAATGCATGGTGATGACTCCATCGCTTCTCGGATTTTACAGCTCGTCTCGACACTTGAATCGTCCCTCAATGCCCTTGGCATCTCAACGCGTTTAAGTCCTGAAGGGAAGCATCGCAGCGGAATTGTTACCTTTGAAGTTCCCGGAGTCAGTCCAAGTGAATTCCGGAAATCAGCGTTAAAGCAGAATGTTGTCGTGAGCTGCCGTGATGGGGGCGTTCGAGCAAGCATTCATGCCTACAATAACGAATCCGATCTTGAACAGCTGATGTCGGTTGTCCGACAGTTTCTCCTCTAGGTGATTGCGGTCCAACCCGCTCGCCAACGAAAACGCCTCTCGGCATTTTCTCGCTAGCGACGCAACGATCCGGTGACTTTGAGAGTATTGGTTGAAGGTCCGGTTCATTGGCTTCCTGGAGCAGGAGTGTAGGCTCAGGGAGTTTCAGCAACGGAACTCTGGGTGGTGGATCACGGGTTCATGGTAATTTGGACTGCGAACTGATACGATTCGGAGTGTCTCATCACCGCGGGGATTTTGAGGTTCTGGGTGCGAAGGGCTTAATCGCCCTTTATGTTCGACGGGGTCGATTGAATCGACAGCGGTTGCATTTGCTGGGATGTTCTGTTCTTGGCAGGAAGGCCTGTCAGCACTCTGGGTGACCATGTTTAATGATGCAGTCTTGTAGTGATGTCGATTCGCCTTCGAATCATCTCGTGCGATTGTTAACTTGCTCCTTTCCCGAATTGTTTCTCGCTTTGCTTTGATCGCTGGCTAATTTTTGCGTACCTTTTGTCATTCGGTTCGATCTAAATGTCTGAGAAAACGAGTCAACTTGCAGCTGCTGCTCGATCAAGAACGGCCGTCTACACGGGGTCATTTGATCCGGTGACCCTTGGCCATTTGCACATCATCGAACGTGCATCGCCTCTTTTTGACGAGCTGGTGATTGGCATCGGGATTAACGCTGACAAGCTAGCGTTGTTTGAACCCGGACAGCGGGTTGATCTGGTCCAGCGTGTGACGGGGCACCTTCCGAATGTTCGAGTGGAAGTCTTCACCGGATTGGCGGTGGATTTCCTGCGAAGTATCGATGCAAAGGTGATGGTTCGTGGGATCCGACCTTTGACTGACATCGCGGGTGAGTTCACCATGATGATGGCCAATCAGCAACTTGATCCTGAGATCGAAACCGTATTTCTAATGGCAGCGGAGCAATACGCGCACGTTAGCAGTTCGTTGCTAAAGCAGATCGCTATTCTGAGCGATGACGATACGAAGCTTGCCAAATTTGTACCGCGAGAAATCATCCCTTCGGTTCGGCAGCGGTTGCTCGAAGCGAATTAGTTAAGTCTTAGCGTTCAAGAGAATTGGTTGTCGGGATCGATTCACGAGTCAACGTTTCTGTGTGAGAACGTCGTTTTGCTGGGTTAAAGAGAGAGAAAAGTCATTAGGAAGTGAAGTTCCGCGGACTTATCTGACCTGTCTGGATTTTGGCAACGTGACCTGATGGCATCTCCATCGAGTTTTAGGCGGCACGTCTCTCATCATCTAGGGTGTCTCCGCTGTCGCGGTCGGAATGTTGTCTCTGTGTATTTGGAGACTGAGCGTTTATTCCTTTGAGTTCGGCTGGAAGGCTATCCCGATTTTCCGTTTGAGAAATGTCTGGCAAGGCGGAATCAGAGATATTTGATTCTCGGATTGCCGCAGGATGATTAGCAGTTGCTGAGATGGGGTGACTGTTTGTTTCGTGTGGGTGTGCAGATCGGGCGGAGCTCTGGTACTTGTTGGAGACAGAGGGGGCCATCCCCATGGCAGATGCGGGGAGCGACTCGTCGGGCGAATTGGCCAGCGGTAGGCTTGCGATGTTACCCGATGTTGATGAGGCTAAATGTTGGGATGCCTTGAAGGATCGCCTTGCTCGTTCTTCGAGATCACGTTCTGGTTCCAGTTTGTCGAAAAGTGAGCCCATGAGGCTCGGGTGGTAGCAGACATAGGACCACCACAGTCCGATGGCCGCGGATCCAAAGAGGTCACTGAGAAAGTGTGAGCCGCAATAGATGCGTTGCATCAGGGTCCCGAAGCAAAGGCTGAGGAATACCCAACGTCCTTTCGGAAAAAGAACCCACAGCCCGACGGTTAGTGCCGTCGCCGTCGCAAGGTAAGCACTGGGAAATGCACGAGAGCTTGGCTCAAAGTGAGCGACGTGACTGAGGGTCCAATCAAAAGTCCAGATCCACGCGTAGTCATTGTTTGCCCCGGAGAGTGGTAGTGAGTTTGGTCGAGGCCGAAGGACGAACATTTTCGTGAGAGTTGATATCGCGCCACCACCCGCAGCCAAGGCTGCCAATCTTGGTAGGTGCCAACGTTTGGTCGGTGCGACAAATAACAACGCGAGTAAGATGCAGGTGATTCCCATCCCATGGGCGTAATAGAGCATCACGTCCAAAATGGTACCGATCCACTCGGGCAACGGTTCGGTGGCGAACCATTGCGCGATCGGAATATCCAGCAGTGTCGCCATGGGAACGAGCAAGAGCGTGATGCCGGCAAACCAAAGCAGGCTGACCATCCGAAATCTGGCTGCCTCGTCAAGGGACGGTCGGTGGTGCATCGCGTGCGGTCGTCGCTCTCCCGGTGAAGTCCATTGGATCGACATGTTGATTCCGTTTGTGGAGGCCTGTTGCTCGAATTCGTCTGCTTTGGTCCTGTCGCTCAACTGAATCTTCCGCCGGACCCTTTGGAGAGTACGAAAAGAAAGACCGGTCCGGAAAGATCGGATTTTGGTGCGTGATGAGTCACGAAATAGGGGGGTGACATTTGCTTCCCATTCACTGGGATTCAGCAAGTTCTTGGCCGGATCCGTGTTAATCGCTGTTCCCGCTTCGTAATCAGGCGGTGTTGCTCCACTTTTGGCGAGCGATACGGAGCCTGCCAAATCGATGGCGTCGTGGTACAAGCCCCGCCTTGATTGTTCGCACCTGCGGCCATTTAGAACCCGTTCCATGCGTCAAAAATTGGTTCGAGGTGGCATTTTTTCCAAGAAAATGAGGACTCAGAGTGCGGTGGTTCTTTCTTCCAGTCGGGAATGCAGAATGAATCTTTCACGTTGCTAGCAGTTACCTGAGGATTGCCAGCAATGATGAAGTACTTCATCGCATTGATTTCAAGGATTCTTATGGATTCGTACCGTGGATTCAGTCTTGCCTCCTCAAACGAACTCGGGCTACAAGCGGGAAGTGTCTTTCCCGGGCTTATTTAACGGGTTTATTTAATGGGCCAATTTCCCGGGCCCATTTCACGTTACCACCGACATTTATCAACGATAGGGCAACGAATGCCGCCGCATCTTTTTCCTCGTCGACTCTGTTTTGCTTTGTTTTTAGCTTTGAGCGTTGTCGCATTTCCTGGCCAGTCGGAAGACTCTGTTGGGAATTCTGGTCAGGATGAGAATCCGACGGTTGTCTCACTTCCCGCTGATCCTGCCGCCATCATTGCCTGCGTCGGCAACACGCCAATTCTTATGGGTGATCTGGTTGCAAGAGTGGATTCGCAACTCAAGGAGGCGATTGCCCGAGGTGGCGGTAGCGTACCTGAGGATCAGTTGGTAATTGCCAGGACAAGAATGACTCGCAGTTTACTTCAGCAGACCATTCAAACAAAAATGATGCGAGAGGCGTTTCTTCTTGATCAGGTGGCAACGCAGTCTGCAGAAAAGCGACGAGAGGCTGACGATCGGCTTTCGGTGCGTGCCAGGCAGATGTTTTTTGAGACGGAGGTTCCACAGTTGCGTGAGCAATACAAGGTGGAGGAATTAGCCAAGCTTGACGCGGAATTGAGGAAAAAGGGTAGTTCGCTTGCGGCGAGACAACGTGAGTTCATGGATGCGATGCTTGGACATCTTTACATTCGAAGCAAAGTTGATCGGGAACCGACGGTGACAGTCGCTGAGATCAACGACCACTACCAGACGAACCTCGAAGAGTTTCAGCGACCCACACGAGCGAAATGGGAGCAACTATCTGTTCTTTTTACGAACTTCACTGATCGAGAATCCGCTTACGAAGCAATTTGGGAAATGGGACGAGAGGCCTATTTTGGTGGCAGCATGCAGGCAGTCGCCCGCGAGAAAAGCCAAGAGGCCTTCGCCAGCAAAGGTGGGTTGCATGATTGGACCGCAAAAGGGTCACTTGCTTCTGATGTGATTGACGAACAGATTTTTTCGATCCCAATGAACGCGATGAGCGAGATCATTGAAGATGATCTGGGCTATCACATTGTCAGGGTACTGGAGCGGGAGGAGGCTGGGGTGCTGCCTTTGAGCGAAGTGCAGGACACAATCCGAGCGGTGGTTCGGGAGGATAAAATTCAGTTGAGTCAGCGAGAGGTACTTGAGGACATGCAGGTGATGGTGCCGGTTTGGTCGTTATTTCCAGAGGATACACCGGGCGCTAAACCATTGCCGATCAGCATTGCGAGCCGATACTCTAACGTCAAGATTCGCTAGCAGTATGATGCAGGCAACTGAGCGAAACGGGAAACAACACTTGAAAACGTGGTGTGCAGAAAACACAAGCAGCAACAAGCTTGCTTGGGTGGCCGTTCCAATTTTGTTGGCCTGTTTATCAACTGGCTGTGGGCAATTGCTTTACCGCCTGACCGATCAGACACCGCCAGCATTTGTTCCCAATCCGATCGATCTGCCCGCCGCAAAGGACGCATTTGTTTGGGCACAGGTCATCGACACGATTGATGATTATTTTCGGATTGCAAAAGAGCAGCCCGTTCAGAATTCGGACGGGATTGTTCTCGATGGTCGTGTAGAGACCACCTATCAGATTGGAGCTTCCGTTCTGGAACCATGGCGGAAGGACACGACCCCTGGTTTTGAACGGCTACAAAGCACCCTGCAATCGGTACGTCGTCGAGCTGTCGTGACGCTTCGTCCGTCGTCTAGCGGTTATGTTTTAGAAGTGGTGGTTCACAAGGAGCTTGAGGATACCGACCGCAGTCAGTACGCGACGGAGACGACATCGAGCCAAAGGCATGATGGAACCGTGATTCGGCATTTAGATCGGGAAGACGGTGGGCCACGAACTCTCGGCTGGATCCCTCTTGGGCGTGACGCGACCCTTGAACAACGCTTGCTCCACGAAATACATGCTCGCGTGACGCAACCTGATCAGTAAATCTCTCCAAAACGTTGGTGGCAGCAACCGCGTCGCCCTCCGGGTCGATATTTTCCATCGGCGACCGGTCGCTAGGTCAGATGGAAATTTCCGCCCGCTGCAGAACTCACTGCAGCAGACTCTTGAATTAGCTATTACGCAGCGGTTTTGATTCTCACTGACTGATTAAGAAGTCAAGGGTCAATGGGAACCGCGTAAATTGGGTGCATCTTCGATTCGAATGTGGCTAATCGAGCGTCACTGACGTCAAAGGTACCGACGTTTATGAAGACGAACGGCGCTAACATTGTGTATCTCTCGCCTGTCTCTCTGTGGAATGAATGAAACCAATTGACCAAAAATAGTCGCAGGGTATTGGTGGGTTGATCTAATTTTTTTCAAGAATGCCGGCTAAGCGAATCGCTGTCTTACAGCGACTAAAAGGAAGTTTTTTTTTGCGTTAAACGGTTTCTCTGCAAGTTGTGAAAACTTTGGTGGAAGTCGTAAAAAAATGGAGCTTTGGGCCCGTAGAAAAATAGTTTTAAAAGTTTAAAACGGAACAATCGGCAAGACTTACCCCACTTCTCGATTGCCGGACTATAGACTTTTTTGTGAATTAAATTTCCGCCGCCTCCGCGCCGATACCCTAGCTGAGCGAATGAGGAATCACCTCGGTCCTGCTCTATTTTCAAGCCCTCTTCAGCCCAAGGGATGCGGATGATTGGTCTCACACCACAGATGATTGATTACTCAACTCTTTGTAAGACCATTGAAGAAAAGCTGTGCGAGCTGGGCCATCTTGTACCCGATCAGTTTCCGGTGACTCAGCGCGAAGTCGTTCGCGGTGGTAAGGAGGTCGGTATCTATTTTTGTTTGCACGGACCTAGAAGCGTCAAACTGACGGCGATCTGTGACTACTTGAAAAACACCATCATTTTCTACGGTAGCGACGGAATGCGACGCGAAAGCATGATGATTCCGCGTCTGCAGCAAGTCGCGCAGGCTGCCTAGTGGTCACTGTCCTGAGATCGCATCAGGGTGAGATCGATTAATTTTGTGACATCGTTGGGGGCGGGAGCAAATCCCGTTCACGTCACGGGTCGTTGCAAGTTCTGCTCTCTTTGGTAATTCCGTTGTTCACCTTTGGTCTGTTTGAGACCGAAGAAATGTGCAGATGGAAATCGACGCCAGTTCGACATTTTTCCAGTCTTTGGCGATAACGGATGGTGGATAGGTCGGAGCAGTGCGTTTGGGCTGCTGATCTTTCGGCTTCCCTTTTTTTGGATGTGCTTTGCCAGGGCTTTTCTCCTGTAAAACGACAGCGAGGTTGACGCGGACTGACGCGACTTCTTACACCCGAGTAATGGGTCTTTTAATTTCACGTTGTCCAGTGTCACGGTGTGCAGTTTCACGGTGTTTGGGCTTTTCGCTTTTCTTGGCCTGCTTTCTGAGCGGATGCAAGGTCGCTGCGCCAGTGCATCGTTGGAAGCCTCCTTTGGTTGCATCAACGGTTGGTTCACGAGTGGTCGTCTCGGATATCGTCGGCGATGATCGGATTGCGAATCGTGTTCGGTCAAAGTTATTTGAGCTGGCCCCGACGGACTCCGGGCGACAATTGACCTTGGTGGACGGTTTATCGCTGCCTTCTGATGAGGGGGTCGCTTTGGTCTCCGCCACCGATAACCAGGTGAATGATCTCGCACTTGCTTCGTTGGCGAGGTCTGTCGGTGCGAGTTTTCTTTTGTGTGGTGAATTGATCGAGATACCCTCTGGTGATCCCGAGCATCGATCGGATGACAAAGTGACCATTTCTTGGCGTCTAACACCGTTGGTGAATGATCGATCAGGTGGTGGATTTCCCTTGACCGTGGACAGGGAGACGGCATTGAGGCTGTATCCTGATTTGAAAACAGCTGGCAGTACGGATGAGATTCTTATCATTGCTGCGGCGCGTGAGACCTACCGACTGATGACACCCTCGTTGGTTGAGGAGGATGTCGCCTTGGAGGTGGCCTTTGTGATGCCGGGAAGTCGTCAGTTGCGCGAAGGTAACGCGTTAGCGAGTTCGGGGCGGTGGTGGGAGGCCGAACGGGTTTGGGCTGCGGTACGAGAAGAGCACCCTTTGCAAATCGCGGCCATTCATAACTTGGCAATCGCGGCAGCCGCTAGGCAAGATTTTTCAGAAGCGAAGGCTTTGGCTAGAAAAGCCGTTCAATTGCATTCCTCGGAACTGCATCAGAAAACACTGGCTTGGATTGAGACGCGTCAACGTGTTTATCACGAATCCTTTGATTTGCCCGATCCACCCGAAGGATGGTTTTTGACCAAAGACTTCGCGGATATCGGTGATGACCGTTGACGACGTCGAGAGGTTGATTGACTTTCGGAGCATCCTTTTCCGATGCCTGCTTTGCTGGTGGTGTTGTCAGTCTTGCATTGGAGAGCAACGGAATTGGAGAGCAACGGAATTGGGGAGCAACCGACTTGGTAGCCATCGAATGAATCAGGCGTTGGTTCAATTACAAGGCGTGAACCCGAAATGATCGAAACGTGTGCGTCGGGACTTTGGTGTGCTGAATTGGAAATCAGGTGACGAAATGATTGGTCGCTATCCTTTCATCAGCGATCCACGTCTCGATATTCCAGTCTCGACGAATCTCGATGGCGTTGAGTGAATCGTCCAGCGTTTTACTCAACTCGTCCAGCGATTTGCTCAAGTCATTTCGCGTCAGCAGACGGCGTGCTCTGCGAGAAAGAGCCTGTTTGGCTAGTCCTTTAACACAAGATCCCAAAGTCTCGGGTCAGATAGTGACTCAGCGATCAGCGTGGATCCGGTGAAGTCTTGATCCTTTGTGTGCTGGCTGGGGATTGCAACGGTGCAGGCTCCAGCAGCGACCGCTGCGGCACAGCCATTACCACTATCTTCGAGAACAAGTAACTCGTTGGTAGAAATGCTTAGCCTGTGGGCCGCCATTTGATAAATCTGAGGATCTGGTTTTCCCCGGTCCACATCGTTACCGGTAAGAATGAACGCGAGCTGATTTTTCCAGTCGCGTTCTCGGAACAGAATATCCACAAATTGACGTTGGCTACTCGTGGCGAGTCCGAACGGGATCTGTTGTTGGATAAGAAACTCGATCCATTCCTTGAGACCCGGCATTTCTTGTGCGCCTTGTTGGAGCAGTCCTGTGAAGACGTGATTGGATTCTTTTAAAAGCGCTTCCGGGGTATCGTCTAACGAATGGAACTCAATCATTTGCTTCATGGCGGAGACACCCACCCGGCCCATCATGCGTTGCTGAAGCCGTTCGCAAAATCGATGTCCCCTCCGGCCTAACAATTCATCTCCGCATTGCCAATAGAGAGACTCGGTATCAAACAAAAGTCCATCCATGTCCAGTGCTACACCGCGAATCATCTTGAGTTGTCCTAACTGATCTGGGTTGAAACGAAGTTGAGTCTGACTGTTTGGCTGTCGGGATTTAATGGACTCAGGTGAAGAATACCACTGCGAGCAAAAGTACATGCTTTTGTGAGTCAGACGCATCCTTGCTGTTGAGTCAGTCGATAGATGACGGTGGTCTCAACCTGAGTTGCCTGCCATGGTGCACGGTGGGAAAGGTTGTATGAGGGGAAAGGTTGCATGAAGGGAAAGGGTGCATGTGGGGAAGGGATTGGCTCAATCAATAAGTTGCTATTTGACGGACGCCGCTGGTGGAACTGAACAGAAGGTGGAGATGGTTATCTCTTGGCTGCTTCCACGCGATTTTTACTCGGGATCTGAATCGATTTGCTAAACTCCTTTAGTCGCGAAGACCCTCGTCAACTTGCGGAAGATCATCAATGGATTCGAGTCCAAATAGTTGCAGGAATCGCTCCGTGACCTGGTAATGCGGTATCTTTCGGCCACCTGATTCCGGTTTCTTTCGTTCAAGCTTCAGGAGCTGGCGGCGAACGAGCTGATTTAAGATTGAGCCACTGTCTTTGCCACGTTGATCCTGCACCGTTTGGGCCGTCACACCTGGCTGATAGGCAACCAAGGCAAGGACTTCAATCGCTTGTTGATTCAGTCTCGCCTCGCGAACCTTACCTAAAAACGAGCGTCGAACTTTCTCAACCTCAGGTGCAATGGTCATTCGATAACCACGTTCGTCCCGAACAATACGCAGAGCCTGGTCGGATTCTTTGTAGGAATCATTGAGTTGCTCGATGATTTGTTCCACTTCCTCTGGGGTGACATCACGCATCAGCGACGCGATGCGTTGTTCGCTCAACGCTTTGTTGTCAGGGTGTCCAACGAACAAAGCCCCTTCGATGATGGCCTCGGGCGAGGCGGCTTGTTCCTCTGGTTCGACGATCGAGTCGATGATTTCCTCAAGTTCGCCCTCGATCAGATTTTCTGTTTCGGAGGAATCCGATTCGGGCGCTTCATATGCTTCGGGATCATGTTCGGCAGCTACACGAGCATAGGCCGCGCTTAAATCATCAAGTGATAGTTCATTCTCATCGGCGTGTTCATCATCCTGTTCGTTTTCGTTGGGTTGCGGTTCCGATTCGTTCATCTCTTTACTGTCTTGGGTTGGCGATATCGGAATCGACGGATGATTTTTTGTTGGGAATCTGTCGTTACCAAAAAATTCCCGAAGGAGCTGCACATCTGACGCGGGATGGGGTTGCTGTCATGCATGAGCGTATCGGTTGTCACATCGGGTTGCAAAATGTGGTTTCACATTCCGCGGATTGGCGAACCGGTTTGCGAATGACGGCACTCCCACGAGCCGTTAATCTTTCGTCCGGTGCGGCGTTAATTTCGTCTAAACCCATTCCTGAATTGTCGGCTTGATAACAATTTCCGGCACATTCGCTCTCGGGGGCAGGGCGCAGATGGTCACAATTACCGACGCGATATCCTCTGGTTGCAGGATCGCGTCTTTGTGTTCTTGCGAAACCGGAGTTGGCCGATTGTCCAGGATTGGTGTGTTGACCTCGCCAGGATAAACATTTGTGATTCGGACACCTTCGTCGCGTACTTCGTTGGAGACAGCGGTTCCCAGAGCGGTCATGGCAAATTTACTGGCGCAATAAACCACGCCTCCCAAAGTGATGGCTCGCTTGCCAGCTACGGATGAAATGTTCACAACCAGTCCATCTCGACGCGCACGCATCGCTGGTAAAACTTCGAGCATGCATCGATAGGCACCGGACGCATTGATGGAGAGCACTCGTTCCCAATCTTCAGGTGACATCTCTGCCATTGTCCGTTTCTGGATATTGATACCAGCGCTGTTGACCAAAATGTCAACTTCACCAACGTTGGACCGAATGTCGGCGAAGAAGTTTTCGACGCTTTTCGGTTCTGAGACATCCATTGTTGTGCAGCGAATTGGATGCTCCCACTTGGAAGCGTCTGCAATCTTTTGGAGGGGCTCGAGGCGACGACCGCCGATGGTGACTTTGCAACCGGCAGCAGCGAGACCCGTTGCGATCCCCGCTCCGATTCCAGTGCCCCCGCCCGTGACGGCTACGATTTTACCAGCAAGTTGGCTCACGCGATTTTCCATTCAATCTTAGAGGTTTGTGAATAACAGACATTTTGTCGGTTGGCAAACTGCAGTGTACCAAAGTGCCGCCAGAACGATAACTTGGCACTGCTTCACCCTCTTCTGGCTGCAAATGCGTCGATACCGAACAACTTGCAAAATGTTCGTGGGTGAACCAGCCATGAATGAACCTGCAACTTGCACGTTGCCCCCATTGGATCATCTCGATTGAGTCCGCCAAGGTCACCGATGAGAAGCCATCGTCGAGTCGAGGTCAGTCGCCTGCAGGGGGTGAAGGAGATCCTGCGAGAGCGAGGTGGAAAATTGAAGCGAATGAGTCCGGTTGAAGCGAATGAGTCCAGCGGTTCCCACGGGGTGATTGTTTTGTGTTGGGCCCACTTTGTTCTGAAGCGTGAGTTGGCCAAAGCTTCAACGTAATGGAAGCGGTGAACAGAAACCCATCATGTCTCCCCGAGATGCTTCTGGGATTTCCCCTGGATTCCTTTGTGATTTTTTCTTCGGCTTCTCTCGGATTATTGGATGCTGCTGTCACTGGCTTGGTTTTTTTTTAGGCGCTCGCTGGTCGGAACCACTCCTTTTTCACGCTGACGAAAAGTCTGAATCGCTTTGAGGTGAGATCGCAGGTGTTGGCGGCATTGTTGGGCGAAGGCCGAGACTTCCTCTCCTCGATAGGTTGGGTAAGACCATCGGTGGTGTTCCCAAACCTTTCTCACATAGGTCAGCGTGACCTCCGCAAAGATTCCATTGCGCAAATAAATCCGATGATCTCGGTCTTTCGTGGTTGCGAGGACAAGTTTTGCCTGCGACATGTATCCCGGATCGAGGTTGATTGGTCGCGATTCGGAATGTCCCGCGGTCGATGCGTATTGAGATTCCCAATGATTTGTGGCAATTTTCCAGTCGGCGAGTTCTCCGGGGTCCTGAAACCCCTCAAAGGCCACCAGTGTTTTGATCAGGTTTTCGCCCATGGAGGCTCGATAATAACCACCCGCCTCGAAGGGGATGGGGGGGCTGCTCAGGACAGGGTCACCCCAATGTTTCGTCAGATGATCGATGGCCCATTGTTGAGCTTCGTCATGACGTGTGATGACGCCGCAAAATCGGACAACCGGTTCGACAAGTTGAACTTCGGCCAAGGGTTGGGTCTCCCACTCGGTGGACTGAGCAAAGATTGATACACTCGGGACGCACGACCACATCGTTGCCGACTTTTGCGTCCTCGTCTATCTCTCTGTTTTCCTTCTGATACGCAGTTTTGCCATGCATCCCTGGATTTCTGAACGAACCGAAGCTTTTGACAGCAGTGGTATTCGCCGAGTTTTTGACTTGGCATCGGACCTGAAGGACCCAATCAACCTCTCCATTGGACAACCGGACTTTGACGTTCCCGACAGTGTCAAGAGAGCGGCGATCGAGGCGATTGAGACTGGGAAAAACGCGTATTCACCCACGCAGGGAATTGCTGCACTGCGAGTGCAGCTGGCCGCGCGTCTTGCTGAGACCTATCCGAGTCATGAAGACCGTGATGTTTTCGTCTGCAGTGGCACCAGTGGCGGATTAGTCCTCACCATGCTCTCCATGGTGAATCCGGGTGACGAAGTTATTTTTATGGATCCTTATTTTGTGATGTATCCATCACTGGTTCGCATGTGTCAGGGAGTGCCGGTGCCGGTGGATACCTATCCAGATTTCCGTCTCAATCCAGATCGTATTGCCGAGGCAATTACCCCCAAAACGAAGATGATCTTATTGAACAGTCCGGCAAATCCGACCGGTATAACGGCGGATCGCGAATCGCTCGAGGCAGTTGCCCAACTTGCTGCGGAGAAAGGAATCGCGCTGGTTTCTGATGAAATTTACAGCACCTTTTTTTACGACGGTGAATTTCACTCTCCCGCAGAATTCAATGATCAAACGATTGTAATCGATGGTTTCAGCAAAAGTCACGCGATGACAGGTTGGCGCGTTGGTTATGTGCACGGACCCAAAGAGATCACGAGCGTCATGCTAAAATTGCAGCAATATTCATTTGTCTGCGCGCCGCAGCCTGCACAGTGGGGAGCCCTGGAGGCGATGGAAGTGGACCTTTCGCATCACGTCAACGACTATCGAAGAAAACGCGATTTCGTCTATGAAGCTCTCGCTAAGGATTACGAAGTCTCAAAACCCAACGGTGCCTTTTACCTTTATCCCAAAGCACCGATCGAAAGTGGGGCGGCTTTCGCAGAGCATGCTATCTCGGAGAACCTGCTTCTTGTTCCGGGGAATATTTTTAGTGAGCGGGATTCTCACTTCCGAATTAGTTTCGCTGCAACGGATGAGACCTTGAAACGTGGGGTAGAGGCACTGGCACGTCTGGCTCGCTCGTGATTTCGGGCGATGATAAAACAGCTTGAGCTGACGCACCGTTTTCGGCGGGCCAATTCGCTCACGATGCAATCCTTTGGTTCTCGCGTCAACTGAGGTGGTAAGTTTTGTGGTTGATTTATGGCGAGCCAACAGGTCGAGCGTCGCCAGGGGTTTTGACTGAACCGCCTGTTCCTTGTCTGTTTCTTGGTGGTGATGGCTAATCAATCATCTTTTACGCTAAGATAAGCGTCAGGAGAATCGAGTCTCCGTCTGAGATGTCAGGAATGATTGAATGTCGGTTTGTTTTGGAGCTTAGTTTTCGCCATGTTTGGTTTTTCGCACCTACACAGTCGAAGCGTCGTGTTGGCTGCTCTGGTAATGGTTGGCTCGTTGGTCCCTTTGGAGGCATTGCAGGCGGGGAAATATAACCAGGTGCTTTCGATTGGGGATGACGCACCTAAATGGGAGGAACTCCCCGGTGTTGACGAGAAAATCCATTCTTTTAATGAATGGGAATCCAATTCGGTGATGGTGGTTGTCTTCACTTGCAACAGCTGCCCTTACGCTGTGGATGCCGAGGATCGTCTCGTCTCGTTGCATCAACGGTATTCAGGCAAAGGCGTGGCATTGGTGGCGATCAATGTGAATAAGGTGGAGGAAGATCTTTTGCCGGCGATGATGGATCGTGCGACAGAGAAGGGATTTCCATTCCCATACCTCTTTGACGAGAGTCAGCAGATCGCTCGGCGATTTGGAGCCATGGCGACACCGGAATGTTATGTTTTGGATCGAGAACGAAAGATCCGTTACATGGGGGCGATTGATGATAGCCCTGATGGCAAGAGCGTGAGCAAACGATTCCTGGAGTCAGCAATCAATGCGGTCTTGGCGAGTAAAACTCCGGCGGTTACCGAGACGGTTCCGATTGGTTGCCGTGTTCGATTCGAGCGATCAAGAGGTTCCCGACGAAGTCGTTCAGCAAGCGATCCATGACTTCATTGGGGTGTCAATCATTCTCGACCACCTATTCTGCTTCTTCGTCGAATTCACCCTCAAAGATATCCGCGCCCGCCAGTGTCTGAAGGATTAAGGGGCAACCGGCCTCCAGCATGTCCAAGACTTCTTCAAAACCCTCGTCCTCGCCGTAGTATGGATCCGGGACATCTTTTGGCCAGTCTTCGTCCAAGTAGTCACTGAACAGGCGAACGTGGGGGGAAATGCCACCGGCCATCTCTGTGAGGATAGCGTGGTTGTCGGAATCCATTGCCAGAACGAGGTCATAGTGACCGGGATCGAGATCATTCGTGGTGACTTGCCGAGCCAGGCTGTTCATCTCGTAGCCGCGTGATTCTGCCGCGGCTCGCATTCTCACGTCAGCTTGTTCACCAACGTGGTACCCATGAGTTCCTGCGGAATCAACTTCGACGGGGACTCGGAATTCCTCGGCGAACCGTTTCATGACGGCCTCTCCCGCAGGTGAGCGGCAGATGTTTCCCATGCATACAAATAAGACTCGCTTGCTCATCGTTTCTTCCGCTATCTCGATTATCTTGCGTCTTGGTCGGTTTCGCACTTAAAATCTTTCGAATCATAGAATTGAAAGACTCGACGGATTTTAGCTTTTGATAGCTGCCCACGCATTGATCCATCCACCCAAAACAGTGGTCGATTCATGCGGCTTGGATTCTGTTCACTAGGGTGGTCCTCAATGGATCAAATGGCCCCGAGCAAATTTACGAGGACTTCATCATTTTCCCTCCGTCCAATTAAGCACAAATTCAGGAGCGGAAACCGCAAAGAAGGCTTTTCCGAAGTCCCTCAGTCCTTCGCCGGCGCTTGTCGAACGGCGGTGTCGCCGGATCATATCTGA
>CALJHC010000035.1 GCA_938075415.1 uncultured Rubripirellula sp.
GCGGTGTCAGAGTCTCCATCGACACAATTCCCTTGAAAGGGAATGAGATCTTTCCAGTCCACCAACCTCGGGTACTCGACGACTGATTTCACCTCGAGCTCACCACCAGCATCGATCCTCGCATGGCTACCGATGATGGCTTCGGCGCGATTGTTCGCATCGGTGTAAGCGAAGGCGGTGGCGATGATGAATTTCTTGCCACTTTCCGGCATGGAGTTAGCAAGTGCGTGTGTTTCGATCTTCTGATCGATGACCGCCTCGATCACCACATCATGATGCGATATTAAAATCGCGTCATTGGTTTCGGACTGCCCGACGGTGGCCGTGACGTTGTGCTCCGAAATCGCATTCCATGCGACAGAGGCCAAAAAGTTCCGGTTGTAATGACCGTCTTCACCTCTGCCTGCAGCACTGTTATGAGTCGGAGCGGCATGACCCAATTTTTGATTTTTTATGTGCCGAACTGCTACTTCCGGCCGAGTGATATAATCCGCCAAGGTTGGATGATGACCTACCAAAGCTCCTGCGGTTTTCGCGGTCTCCGCCTCCAGTTCCGCAGAAATTCTGATACCTTCGACCGTAATCCCCTCGGTCGTCAAAAGGGAATAGGGAGAAGCACCGGCTTCAATCAGCGAATCCAAAGGCTGTGCCTCAGCCTGATAGGCCGCCGGCGGTGACTCGGTGAGACGCAGGCTATTGGGGCCTTGAACCACGGCATAGTAAGTCATGCCAAAGTCCAACCCCTCGATTTCGAGGTCGAAAACGGAGACCGTCGAATCGACTTCCATTCCATGTTCCGAACCTGTGCCGGCAGCGGTGAAGTCTACGTAGTTACCCGCCAAGGCATCCGCTTCGGTTGCGGCAAGTTGGATCCAAGATGTCGGCTCGCCTGCTGGATCCTCGATTCTAATCGCAAAATAAGTCTGGCCGTTTTCGAGGCCGCCAATCGCAGTGCCTCCACCGGTTAGGTAACGCACTGGATCGCCAGTTGACACGCTGAGCCCTTGCACGCGAATCCGATCCGCATCGATGTCTACCGGAGGGACTTCGAGTGGATTGAATACGAAAATAGGATCGGTGCGATTCGCAATTTCAACATCCGGTATTACGCGAAAAACATGCATCCCTGTCCCCAGCGTAGCACCTTCGGACAGTTCGATCGTTTGACCCGGCAACGCCGTTGTGTTGGCGTAAGTCAATCCCTCAACGGGGCTTAGCTGAAAATGGTCTGCATCGATGACGATGACTTCGTATGTTTCTGCATTTGCAAGCCCACCGATGGGATCACCACCGCTGGTTTGATAATTCACCTGGCGTCCCGTGGTCATCCCGTGGTTGATCACTTCGATGGTGTTGGCCACCGTATCCACCACAGGTGAAGATCGATCTGCCTCAAAGGGATAGACAAACGTTTCGTAACGAACCGCCTGGTTGGTGCTGGACTCGCCAACACTAGTTAGGTCCACCCAACCTTCGATTCCACCTACTGCCAAGGAGGCGTTTTCAAGACTATCGGCAACGCGAAAACGATTGGCATCCAGGCGCACCGCATAATAGGTTTGCCCCTCGTTCAAACCGCCAATCGCCGGCCCGGTTTTCAGTTCATAGGTAAAGGCTTGACCGGTCCACAGTTCGTGATTTTGTGAAACGATCCAGTCATCTTCAATATCCGTGTTCTGGACGACGAATCGATGCAACGATTCGGTCGATCCAGTCGCTCCGGAAGTCAATTCCACCGCGCCGTCTGCAATGCTGACATAATTGGTAAAGAGATCACGATTCCAATCCGTGTCGGAAGACCGGGACAACTGGATCTCGAACTCGCTGACAACGATCACATAATAACTCTCGCCCGAGACTAAACCGCCCACGGGCTGGTTACCCTCTCCCCCAACGTTCGCAGCGACTTGATACACCAATCGTTGCCCGTCCAGAAGTCGGTGCGGCTCGACGAACAAAATACTGTTGTTGCTGGTATCAACCACCTTCCACTGAACGGTTCCACCAGGATTAAAGTAAACCGCGCGTCCCGAATCGACGCTGATCAATTGCTGAGTTCCCGATTCACTCCCGTCGACTAATTCAATTGCTACGTCAGGCGTATCGGGATTTGCAAGTTGGATCGACCACTGGTCGACGCGGATGATGACGTATTCTTGGCCATCCAGCAATTCGTCATGCTCACCTACCAGGATCGCAGTTGAGTCTTCACCCGCCTGATTCGCCGTGGAATAACGAACCCGTTCACCATGCTCGAAACCATGGTCGGGAATCGTCATCACGAAGACGGTTGAATCGAGGACTGGCTGTCCATAATCGATCGTACCGGGTGCATCAAAGTCAATTGACTTCCCGTCCGCGTTGAATACCGAAGTACGATCCATTTTGCGTTCGAATTGTATCGAAGGATCTGGATCGTACAGAAGTGGATCACCTGTTTTAATGCCCGTGGTATCCATGTGGATCACCCCGGTTTCCGAGTCTAGATCGGTGTAAGGAGAGAATGCCTTTTGCTCATGAACATAGGTCAAGAAATGACGAGTGCCGACGCCGGGACCGGTCATTTTAACCGCAATCCCCTCCAACGCATCTCGCTCATTGACCGCGAGTCGAATCTGATTGGGATTGGCTGGATCAACAATCGCATAGTAGGTCGTCCCATCAAATAAACCTTCTACGGGTTCACTATCGACCGGATTTCCCTCAGCATCGGTGACAAACACCTCCATCTGATATTGAACCGCCTGCCCGGTCACCAAAGGATTAGACGCAATCGGTTGATCGTTATCGGGTGTATCACCCACGATCAGAACCTCTTTGTCGGCTGATAGGATTAGCGTGTTGGTACCGGTAGTGAGATTTTGCAGCTGAGGATCGAACGAAATTGTCTGATAAGTCGACAGCGTTTGAATTGCCTCCGAGTCGCCTTCGGGTGCCTCTAACTCCAGCGGCTGAACCAGGTAAAGTTGGATCGTGTTCGCATCCACCACGTGGACACGAACCTCATCCCCGGGCAGGATACCCATGATATCTTCCGGGATGTCGGGCGCCGGGTTAGCATCAGACTGCAACGTAAGAAGCTGCCCCTGGACAAAGCCATGATTGGCAATGGTGATGGTGTTTGTGGTCGTATCAATGTCATCCTGCTTGAATTGCTGCGACTGCAGCGAAGCCCCTTGCGCAGCGATCGTACCATCAACAGAGGCATGAACGTTCGTGCTATCGGTACCGTAGGCAAACACGCCCGCACCGTAGCCGTCGTAATAGGTCACCGACGAAGCATCCCCTTCGTTAATCACCTCGCCGGTTGCTTCAAAATTCACGTTTCCAGCGGCAATGATGCTGGAGGTGGAATCGATCGTCGCAGTAATATCCGCGTCGGAAAAGGTCAGCGATATCGAACCTCCGCCACCTAGTGAATTAGCCGGACCATTCTTGCTGATGTTCTGCGTTGTCCTAGCAGCTACCTCAGCGGCTACCGTTCCTTCGGAGACAATATTGACGCTTCCAAATTCGGATTGGATGAAACTATTGTTTTGAATATCCAAATCGGAAACGCCGGTGGCGAAGGCGACACCAACACTCAGCGTATTGAGCACGTCCCAGCCTTTACTGAACGCATCGTTATCCGCCCAGCCAGGTTTGGCTGCGATCGCCTTGGTCTTGGCCTCTGTTTCGTTTTTGCTTTCAATCAGGATATCACCGGCAGATTGGATGGTACTGCCATCGATCGTCAGGATGGAGGTCGCCTCGCGAATCGCCACACCGCCCGGCAATCCACCACCGGTGATAAATCCGAAAACCCCGCCGGGAAGAGCTGCCAACAGTTTCTGCCCGTCTGGACCTCCGTAATTCGGAGTCCAGTCACTTTTATACGCCTCCGCGGGATAGGCTCCGATCGAAAGATCCTCACTGACCGCTTCGATCGTTACCGTTTCACCATGGATCACCGCGTCCTGAATGACTATTTCCGACTGAATCTTGTCTTGTGCAACTACCTGTTTGACCGACTTTTTGGAAATCTGCTCGGTGACGAATTCGATCTCACCTGCGTGGATCGTCAGTTGTTCATCGGCGATGAAATCTGCATCTTCATTGCTTTCGGTATCAACTGGGCCAATGGTTAGCGTCGAACTGTTATGACGGATCGATCCTCCAAAGATATTGGTGGTGTCCTTGAGTTCAATGATCAGAGCTCCTTCGTCGGTCACCAAATCGCCAGCAATGGTGACATCAATCGACGAAGTCACCTCCAAGGAAGACCCTGATGTTTCGATGCCCGCGAGGATCAGTACCGAATTTTTGGCGTCAGCAACATCGACCGAGCTATTCTTCAGTCCGGTTCCCACTTCGATCTTGAACCCTTCCTCATGTGCCAGATGAAAATTGTCATCCAACGCGACGGTTTTATCATTGAAGTTAGAATCCCAATCGTCAGTCAGCGCGTAACGGTACTGCAAAGCATGGCTGACCGGATCAGTACTCAGGTAAACAGTGTCGTTCTCTTGAACATTAATTTTCAACGTGTTGTCGTTGAGTTCAAAGTCAGCCTCGAGCATCTGACGCTGCTCGAGCAACTCCATGTTGAAAAGACGTCTCGACTGTCGTCGCCGACGCGATCGCTGCTTCTCTTGAAAACGCCTTACACGATTGTGCTTCCTTGAACCAGAAGAATCACTTGATAGACGGATTGAACCGAAGTCGATCGGTGAAAACATGGCAAGTACCGGGTTACCAACAAAAAAGAGAACACGGACCGAGGGTAGGAAAGCTTTGCAAAAACTGGTCCGATCCGACGGCCAAATAATGTCAAAATGCCGTTGCAAGTGGGACATGCAGGCCGCTGACTTAGCGGCAGTATAGTGAGTCTGCTGAACTTAGGGACTATACTGTTTCAGAATAGGCAAGCAGACGATACTGTCTGATCAATGCGGAATTCCAGCAAAACAAGGTGTCAGACTTTTTTTAGCCGAGGAAAATGATTCATGGCTTTTTTTGCTGTAAGCAGCGAGCAGGAAGGGGTCTGAGCACTTTGACACAGGCATTCCATCGATAATCACCCCACGATGCAGTCTAAAACGCACAAAGGCCGATGCATCGGCCTTCGTTGTTTGCTCGCGGTCAATCGCTTTTTGCGACTGTCAGCAAAAGTTCACCGTGACGGACTCTCGCGACCACAAGTCTCGGTTTGTATGTTTCGAGTAAGTTTAACGCCGCGATGCTTTTGCGTCCTATCCGTCCGTCACGGTCTGGCCGTTGAACGAACTGGAGGTCCGCGAACTTTTTTGCACTTTGGTCAACGCGGTCGTGTTAATCGATGGAATGATTGTCTTTTTGAAAAAAAACAACTTGGCGTTTGGTTAACAGGCAAGTCAAGCTTTTCGACCAGCATCGCTCGACGACTGACCAACACGGGCATTATTCGACGCGCGGCGTGGGTCGTTCGGCTTTCACTCGCCCCGCAGTGCTCCCGTTTCAGGGTGATCTGTTTGGTGTCTGCTGCGCGGTGGCGCTTCAGTTGAGTCGGCATGAACCAGTTGACTGGAGTGTCCAAGCTGTGATTAAGATTCTCAGATTGGTCCCATGGGCTAAATGATTCTAGGAAAGTGTTTCACTCGCTGTCGTTGAAACGAGTAGATCACGTTGTTTTCGGCTGATCCGGAAGTCGACAAGGATTGGGGTGAAGCCTCTTGTCCCACGCACTAGCCCGGCGGCGCTGACAGTGAATGCGTTGAGAGTCAGTGAGTCTGACTAATGAAAGTCATCGAGATGCTTCAGGCCGGCGTCACTCGATTCAGGCGGCCCGATTTTGGCAGGACTTCGTGCTGTCAAGTTGGCCAGCTCTTGAGGTGTTCCGGCCTCTTGAGGTGTTCCGGGCTCTTGAGGTGTTCCGGCCAACGTCCAATTTTGATACGGTCTCGATCCAAAATCCAATCTCATGCGCCGGCGGTACCTCGAAACTTTTCAGTCAAAATACTCGTGTCAGTTTTTTGACCCCACGGGAGCGCCTTCGGGAATATCCGGTTGTGGATAATTGAGATGCCTCGAAGTCTGCGGTGCGCTCGCCTGAGAGTTCTCGAACATCATGAGATGTGGCCAACGAAATCCGGGCTTCTTGTAAGGTTTGTGAAGGTACTCTTTCTGTTCGGCGATGAAGGTGGCGATGTTCTCTTTGCTGGCGAACGGGTCTTTGATCTCGTTTTGGAAATCCTGCATGGCATCAAGCAGTCGCTGCCTAATCGCGTGGTGCGGCGCGCTATCCGACAGGTTTTTCCACTCGTGTGGGTCGTCCTGCAGGTCAAACAGTTCGTATTCGGGCGGATACAGAAAGCTCTGCACGTGTTGTTCTTCGGGCAATTGACTGTTCTTGTAACGAGATTCGCCGAGTCGATTGAGTGCTCGATCCGGGTTGTAGACCAGTTTGTAGCGTTCGTCCCGAATACCGAACTGCAGATACAACAGGTTGGGGGATGAGCCGGTTGTGAAGGTGTGGATGTACTTCCGTGAAGGAGACTTTCCGGAATCAATCTCCTGAAGTGCAATGCCCGGCAAGTGATTGGGTACTGGAAGACCGGCTGCACTCAACATCGTCGGCAAAATGTCAATCGTTGACACCATACCGTTTTCGACTTTCGCCTCCGGGAAGTCCTTCGGAAAGTTCACGATCATTGGAATTCGCGTCCCGTTTTCGTAGATGCTGCCTTTTCCGCGGGGAAAGTCCGCACCATGATCGCTGATATAAACGACCAGTGTGTTGTCGCGTGAGCCGTTCTCATCGAGCTTGTCGAGCAACATCCCAACGCCCTCATCAAGGCGGTTCATGCAGTTGAAGTAGTCCCTCAGTTCCTCGCGCAGATGTGGCGAATCAGAGCCAATCCAAGGGAATGGCTTGATGGGATCTTCAACGAGTCGCGTCGGAAATCCGTTCTTTGTTTTTTTGACAAAGCTACGGTGAGCGTCAGCGTAGTTGATGATCAGCATGAACGGCTTGTCGTGATCCGCGGCATTTTTCATGACGATGCCCGCTTGTTCGGCATAGGTTTTGATACTGATTGTCTTACCGAAGTTGGAATTCGGGATGGCGCGGTGATCGACATAGTCTTCAACCAACCGTTCAGGATTGATGTGAGTTTTTCCGAGGAACCCGGTGTAGTAACCGGCCTGTTGGAAGTACGCAGGCATGGTCTTGAAATCGCGATACATCGAGAAGCGGTGAGTCGCCAGTCCGATATGTCCGGTCTGCCGCGTGTAAAGTCCGGTCAGAAAGGCGGCCCGCGATGGACTGCAGACCGAGTAAGGTACATAGGCCCGCGTGTAACGAACGCCTCCGTCGGCCAGCGCATCGAGATGAGGGGTGTGAACACGTTTTTCGCCGTAACATCCCAGGTGTTCGCTATTGTCCTCAGAGACAATGAACAAAATATTGGGTCGCCTGGATGCTGCGGTTCGTCGAGCGAAAACAGTCTCGGTACTCTCCGTTGTGAATGGTGATGCGGGTAGGCCGACGCTGTTGAAAAGATTGACCGCGGGATTGGGATACGGCAGCCACGCGTATCGCACATCGTGTGGCAGGGGGACATCCGGGCTGGATACTGAGATGGCGTTCTTTCCGACAGGCTTTGCGATGGCCGTTTGGAAGACTCCGTCCTTACCGCAGATCTCGAAGTACCGCAGCGGCTTTTCGTCCGATGACTTCATGCCACTGCCAACCTGCTTGAATGAAATGACCACCGAGTCACCTTGTCGCTCGGCACGATCAAACAATGGCCCCGAAAAGGTCGCGTTGGATGCGGATTGATAGCTGGTGCCCAAGGCCCACTTTGCAAGCCGCTCGCCAACCGGCTTTTTCAAAGTCGGATGCACATTCGACGGATGCCCTGAGTCGATCGTGATCGCCATGCCGACATTCTTGATTTGGCCCAGTGTTCGGCGCTGCCCATCCCGAAACCACGGCCACTCGGGCCGGTCTAAGGCCGGCAGCTGAACGTAGAGAAAAGGAAAGTTGCCCTGTCCCCATTGCTTTCGCCACTCGTTGATCAGCAGCGGAAACAGTTTTCCGTGTTCTCGGACTCGCGCAGGAGTCTCGGCGTTTGACTCGCCCTGATACCAGATGGCTCCTCGAATCGCGTAGGGAATCAACGGCTCGATCCCAGCGTCCCACATGAAGCCCGGTTTGAAAGAATGATTTGGACCGAACTCATCACCGGGGATCGACTCCCCCGTCTGAATCGCTGGCAATAGATTCTGCTGACCGCGCGTGCGACAGAAATCGCCGAGGCGTTCATTGTCGAGCCAGTTACCTGCCACGAGGCCATTTAATTCTGGATCGGCTTCAAGGGCATTTCGAGGAATCCATGCTTCGGCGGGAGTGCCGCCGACTGCCGGGCAAATCAAACCAAGAGGGACCTTGAGTTCTTCCTGCAGGTGTCGGCCGAAGTACCAAGCGACTGCGGAAAACTCACGAGCTGACTCAGCGGAAGCGAGCTTCCACTCACCGGTGCAGTATGTCTCCGGCATCAAACGGGTGAGGTGCTGTTGCGTGTAAGAACCGGAACTTCCGCTTGCTCCGCCAGCCAGATGCAAAAGTCGCAGTTTCGGATGATCCGCTTGTAATAACTCCTCAACGCCGCCCGCGGATTGACCGAGAGTCCATTCCATGTTTGACTGTCCGGCACAAACCCAGACCTCGCCAACGACGACGTCCTCAAACCGAATTCGCTCGCCTTCCGACTCGATCGTCATGATCAACGGAGATGCGTTCGCCTCTCGCTCTTTCAGCCGTACTTTCCAATCGCCTGATTCGTTGGAGTGTGTCATCTGCTTCTCAGTCCCAAGTGAGACTGTAATGGCGGTATCCGCAGGTGCACGACCCCAGACAGGAATCTCGCAATTGGCTTGCAACACCATGTGATCGTTGAAGACACGTGGCAACTTGAGGGCTTTGGCATTTTCTGATGGGCGAACGTTTTTCGTTGCCTCCTCTTTTCCGACCACATCGCTCAGCGGAATTCGCTGAAACGTCATGTGCGCCTGACTGCTTTCATACAAAATGCCGACCGTCTGATCGTCGATCATGGATAGGCACGAGTACCCCGCACCGTTCTCTTCATCCAGCAGCAGTCGATGCTCTTTGGGCCACGTCAAACCGCGATCAGGCGATGCTTTGATCATGATATGATTCCTGCCACGCGTGCTGTCTGGATTAGAGAATAACAGCCACCCGCCGCCGTCGGTGCCAGCCTCCTGATCCACATCGATCAGACTCGCCATGCACGAACCGGGTTCAATCAGAGATCGCTCAGAGGTCGTGTGCTTCTGCCACGTCTTGCCCATGTCACGAGTGGTCATCACCACTCGCACAGCCTTTCGGTTGTAGCGGCAGTTGAGCATCAACACGCCGGGCTCAATCTCCACCACCTGCGACTCGGTCGTATCATCGAATGCTCCCGTGCCGACATGCCATGTATTGCCGTGATCCTTCGAGTAGATGATTGTTGAATGGGGCAAACGATGGGCGAGTTCGTTAGTCTCATTGGGCGGGTCCTGATACTGAGCGGCAAACACGATCGTTCCATCACTCATCGTGATGCCCTTGCCCGGCCCCTGTAGAATGAAGCACCACTCTGGTTTCTTCACCTGCTTGGTGATGTTGATCGGTTTCGACCATGTAACGCCATCGTCATCACTGCGGACAAGCATCAACTGACCGGTCTCTTCCGGCTTCATTCCCGGCCCCGATCCGAACCACGAGCGATTGCCGTGACTCCAAGTTGCGGCCACCCAAATTGTGCCTGTGTTCTTGTCAACGAGCACCGCTGGATCGCCGATGCCGTCATGCCGCCAGTCCGGATCATTGCCCATGTCCATGATGACCCTCATGGATTCCCACGTTCGGCCACCATTGGTTGAACGCGACATACCCACATCAATGTCGCCGGGAAGGTCGCCACCCGCTCGATGCCGCACATCGTAAACGCCAATCAACGTCCCCTCATTGGTCGTTGCCAAGCCGGGGATGCGATACCTGTTGACACCATCGTCGCCACCGTTCCTGACGGCGACACCCATCCGCTGGGTCGACAAATCAGTTAGATTCACGGATTTTTCATTGGAAAACGCGACCCTCAAGCACTTCACGCCCACCGTATGATCGATGTTCGCATCCTTGTTGAATTTGCAGGCAATCCAAACGTAGTTTGCGCCCTCGGTCAATGTTTGTTTACCGTCAATCATTACTTGCGAATCCAACGCGGTCAGGCCGGCTACATTGATCGGTTCGCCAAATCTCTGCGTTGTCGTGAACTGACTGTTCGCTCCGCCAAAGTAAACTTGCGCCGACTCGACGTCGCCTTTGGTGCACTGAAACTGGGCCCGCAACCCCGTCAGTGAAATCGGGTTCAAGCTTCCGACGGCTTCAATTTTTATCTTTAGCAAAGGGCTTGCATCGACACCTACCAAAGCGGGCAGCGTCAAGGGTAGGACATCAACGCTCACGACCTTCTGTGGCAAAGCTGGAGCGAGGCGAATGTCATCAATCAGCACGCCGGTGTTCGGTGGGCTTTTCACCGTGAATCGCAGTTGCTTTATGTCGTCATCGCCCAGTGGCACTCTGATGGTCGACAAGAAAGATCGACCAACTCGCACTTGATGATCGCCAACGTAAATCTCTTTCCAGCTATCGCCAGAATTCTTGTGAATACGAAAGGAGAACGGGTCACGCTTTGTCCAGCGTTCGGCGCACAAGATCAGTTCACCACTGGTGTCGGCACCATCAGCAAGCTTGAGTGTAACACTCGTCTCCTTGCCGCCGGTGAGTTGCAGACACTGCTTTCCGGTTTTCGCATGTTTGTCATCGACAATCGTTGTTCCCCCCGTTGGTGTCCATACGCCAATCGGAGACTTGAGTTCGTCGAATTGCCCTGCCTCGCTTTGCTCAAAACTGGTGGTGCGACGTGCTTCCGGTTTCGTCGATCCAGTGCCCGCCTCCTGCTTCACTCGCGTGTACGCCGCAAGGCGAACTGACAGTTCTTTGACCAATGCCGGCGATGACTTTGCGATGTTCTCTTTTTCGACGGGTCCGTCTGAGTAGTCGTATAACTCAGTTTCGCGGATTTCACCGGTCGGACGATGCACCCATTGCGTCAACCGATGCATTGGCGTTCGCATCGAGTAACCCATCCGCCCGCCGCCTCTTGGGTACTGACTCAGGGCTGCGGTCTTCGTTACATGATTAGGGTCGTTCAGGATTGGAGCGAGGCTAATACCTTCGAGTGACTCGGCAATCGGCAATCCGGCAAGCTCGGCCAGCGTCGGATAGAGATCAACCAGTTCCACCAAAGACGAACTTGCTTCGCCGGCAGACTTCAACCGCGGCGTTCGAATGATCAGAGGCACACGAGTGTCGAGTTCAAAGTTGGTCGTCTTTCCCCAGAGACCCTGTTCGCCGAGGTGGTAACCATGATCGCCAAACAGCACAACGATCGTGTTATCACTCAGTCCAGATCGATCTAATTCGTTCAGCACACGCCCAACCTGAGCGTCGATATAGCTGATGCAAGCGAAGTACGCATGTCGTACGCGCCGCTGGCTGTCGTCAGCGATCACACCGCTCTTGGGCTGATCCGTGTACCGACGTAGTTCACCTGATCCGTGTCCGGCAATACTCGGAGCATCAGTTGGGAACTCGGTGTGCGTTGGTAGCGTGACGTCTTTGTAGAGATCGAAGTATTTTTTTGGTGCAATGTAAGGTGAATGCGGCTTGATAAATCCGACCGCCAAAAAGAATGGTTTGTCGCTGGTTTTTAAATCCTGCAGTGACCTCACCGCGGCATCGGCTACCTGACCGTCGTAGAGCGTACTATCAGGAACGTCGGGTGATTCTGTCGCCGGACCGAAAACCAATTTCTTTGTCCAGTCATCTGGTGCAGGATTCTTCGGCTTGTAGACCCTCTCGAAGGTACTCTTCGCCGCCGAGATGCCTTTTTCGGTGTAGTAGTACCGAGGTCCAAAACGAATAGCGGGCACCGACCAACTTTGTGGGTCGCCCATCGTGTCCCATTTGGTACTGCTGGCGCCATCAGGAAACACGCCGTGATAGATTTTGCCGATCGCGGCAGTGTGATAACCGTGCTGCGTGAAGTATTGAGGAAGCGTGACGACGTTCGGGTGATGGTTTCGAAAGTGCGAGTGGTTCCCTGTCACTCCAATCGAATCCGGCCGCATTCCCGTCATGAGGCTTGTCCGAGACGGATTGCAAACTGCTTGCTGACAATACGCTTGCCGAAACAGTCGTCCGCTCGCAGCAAGAGCGTCAATGTTGGGGCTATGAATGCGCGTGCTACCGTAACACCCCAGTTCTGGTCGAAGATCATCGACCGCGATGAACAGCACGTTTGGACGTGATTCCGCAGCAATGCCCGTTACTGTACTCAGGGCGAGCAAAACACCGACCACATACGCCCGATTTTGGTTTAGCCAATGACACATGATCGATCCTCGTGTTGGTAATGAACTTCAAGAGAACGCTCGAAACATTGGTCGGTCATTCAAGCATTCTCTTGAGATACCCTGCAATATTTTTATTTCCTCTTCGAAGTTGCACAGCCTGTTGGCCGAGTGCTTGGCTCGATGTAATGGGTTGCTTTCCAAATTGGTCAGTTTCGATTAAACGCACTCTCGGTCTCTCATCGAGAGGCGAATGTAGCAACGACATCATGGCGTCATCTCTGGCAGTGATGTACTGTTCCAGTTGTTGCCCAGGTAGCATCAAGGACGCTGGCCCACTGTGGAAACCTTGCATTTCCCGGTTTTTCAAGGACTGACGCAAGATAGCAAGGGAGAGCATTTTGGGGTGGATCTCGCTAGGTTCTACCGAATTCGATTCGATCATTTTCTGCAGGTGCTGCCAACCAGTGTACTGTTGCTGACGGATGCGGAGAGAACTCAGCAACATGAAGTGTTCACTGCTCGCTCGCCACGGCCACGTCGAGACAAACGTTTCAAGATGATTCAATTCCTTATCAAAGGATCGCCACTGATCAAATGTGGTTCGACGGTTGGCTGACGAAACCGTTTCTACCTTCTTGATCCACGCTGCTTGGCGGAGGTCCAAGAATGTGCTCGCACCGATGGAAAAATATGCCGCGCCCGCAAGAAGAATACCATTGGTATAAAGAGCCGTTGCATAGAAGCGATTGGTTCTATCGTTCGCGTTCCCGATTTTATTTTCTTGTAATGTCCTGGAAATGTGACTCATCAATCCCAATAGAACGGCGACAGGAAGGTAGACGGCAGGCAGTAAAATTCCGAAGTCAAAGCATTGAGTGATCAATAATGTGACCGTTAAAAACGACATCATTCTCCAGACCGCGAAAGCAATTTGTTCTTGATCGCTCGTTAATTTTATTTCCTGATCACTCAGTGCGACCTTGATCCGTCTAAGAATGCGAAACCACCAGAGAACGCCAAGAAGTACGAAAGCAGGAAGCCAAATCCCGCCCTCAACCAACCATTCGATTGGCATCCCATCGGCATTCACATGCCACCGGGTAGATGCAGTACGATCAAACGGCAGGTAGGCGTAACGGTAGGTTCCGAGTCCCGAACCCATTGGAGCATAGCGACTCGCTGCTTGCAGCGCATCCTGCCAGTGCGTTACTCGTGAGTTTTCTGATGCGCGTCCGTCAATCACTGACTGGACTCGATCAACGAATGTTTCTCCGGTTCCCATCGATTCAAAAAGTGAAGTCGCTGCGATAAGGATTGCAAACAAAAATAGTGCGGTGCGATACCGTGATGATTTGAGTCGCGTTTGCATCAGAAAGATGGTCCCAGCTGCAAAAAGTGCAACCGTGGCACCGCGACTCTGCGTTCCGAGGATACCTGTCGCGATGATAGCGATGGCTAACAACGATAGTTTTTGCCAATAATTGCCGCCTTTGAGGTTCGCCTTATTCTTGGGGGCAAGAAAGAAGGATGCAATTGCTGCGGACAAAGCGACATGTAAAAAACCGGCCGCGTTGTTACTGTTGACAAAAGTTCCAAATGGACTGTCCGACCCGATGGGGGTAATCCACAGTCGAGCGCGCAATTCATGGTGCCAGTCGCGGCTGAGCGTAATGGCATCGGCTAATCCGAAAAAGGTGAGGGCGCAGCCAGAGATGGCTAATCCGGCGCAGAAACCGCGAACGCTCCGGACGCTCCATGTCATGCCGCAGGAGATCCACGCGGCGAGTCCAAAAGTGATTGGCGTCGAAATGGCGAGGCGTGTCAACCACGGTGAACCACTTGCAGGTGCTTTGGATTGCAGGTTGAAAGCCGCGAATGACAAAGCGGGGTCCCCGGAGTTGGTCGCTTCCACGATTAGGGATCGAGGTATCCAACTCTGCCATGCTTCAGACACTCCTGCTGACAGGAATCGGATGGTTGCGTGTGGTAGTTCCAAGCACTGAAGCGTGCCTATCACGGCGATCGCCAAGCAGATAGAGGAAGGCACTGGCGGTGGATGCCAACACCTTTTTCCACTAACGTGGCCGATCTGAATCAATACGAATAGACCTAACATGGAAAGCAAAATGACGCTTCGGTCAGCATCAGTCTGGCCGCCGAACATCCAAAGCGAATATCCAATCAGCAATAGATTCATGAACAAAAGGAAGACCTGGAATCCCTCCCCCATCTCCAACCTTGTTCGTCGTTGTAAGATTGCGAATTTAGGCATGATCGACGGTGTAGTCAGGGAGACCGGGAGATGGAGCGTTATTGGTTGATGCAATAACGATAAGAAATTGCCAATCCATCGGTTCCGAATGATGGATCATTCTTCGGTGACCGCTAAGTGTGGGGCCGCACCGCAAGGCTATCAAGTTTTTCAGAACTAGCGAGCGAGAATTCATCCGTGTGACGAGAACACTTCGACCTGAGTGGAGCGATCCTGCGGCTTGACATGCTGCTTCAAATTCCGCCTTATCAGCTGCCAAATCACTTGTTTGCGCAAATTGCATAGTCGCCGAGGAGATGTTGAATCACACTGGTTCACGTACCTACTTTACTGCCTGAACGCTTGCCGAGAAGCGCCGAGAAGCGTTGAATGATAGCACGTTTGATGTGCTATCGCGGTGATGATTCAGAAAACCCTTCCGATTCAAGAAGCCACCACTTTGCTCACGTACCTTTTAAAACAATCTTTGAAGTGGGGTGCATGGGGAGCGTTTGGTGGCGCGGCAGTTGGTTTTTTTCTCTACCAAAAGGTTTCACCGAGTTTTGAGTCCTGCGTGGTATTGCGGCTCGTTCCAGTCGCATCCACTGGCATGGTTCAAGATCAGAATTATGTTGAATCTGTAGCCGCTCAGCCGCCCGAGATGATCCTTCTAACGCCTGAGTTGTTGTTGCCCCCGATTCAGACACTCGACCGGGGAACTGCTGCAATCTCCGCGTCTGCGTCAGCGGAGAAAGCGGAGTCCATCGTATCGTCATTTCTTTCAGGTGAGCAGTTCAAGGTACACAGATTGAACACCGTTGAAGGAGCAACCCTTTACCGAGTCAGTTACAGGGACGGGTTACCCAGCCGAGCGAGAGATTTTATTCAGGCTTATGCTGATTACGCTGAACTGGCCCTTAACGGAACGGACCGTTACAGGGAGAGTTCTGATGCTGTTGATCGTTTGACTTTTTTGAAAACCGATAGTGAAGTTCGAATACGGAGTCTCAAGGCACAGCTGATTGAGTTACCACTTGATGCGGAAGCACGCTGGGTCGATGGTGGCCTGGTTTCTCCTGCCGCGCTTGAGTGGAATTCTCTGCAGCAGCAGGCCGATCGGTTACACGACAGAAAAGCGATGCTGCAAGAACGGCTTATGCAGCTAAAGGCGGAACAGCAAGCTGGGCCAGATCCGCAAACTGGACCAGATCCGCAAACTGGACCAGAACCCAAAGCTGGACCAGAGCCCAAAGCTGGACCGGAACCCAAAGCTGGACCGGAACCGCAAGGCGAGACTTTTGGTGTCGTCAATCGCAAGGGCGCAAATGACGACCCGTTCACTTCAGCCGATCTGGTATCGACAAGTGCGATGGATTCTGGTTCCGAGCGAGAATCGACCATTTTTTCAACGTCCAAAAGCGAGAGCCAGTTGGATCGGGCTGGGCAAGATCGTTCAGCACAATCGGTCGATATCAAATTCGAGTACCTGACGCAGCAAATACAACTGATCTTCGAACAACATCTTGAGATCTCGCAGCAGATGCGGGCCCTCGCCAGAAAATTGGATCTAGAGGAGCAGATTGCTTTCGAAGTGTATTCGCTTAGAAGGGAATTGACCCAAGAGCTAACGATTCGCGATCGCATTCTTTCGGAGATGGCAATACCGACGAACGTGAAAACGGATTTGGGGTATTCGATTGATTTGATTGAAACGCCGAGTTCGCCGATTCAAGTGGAGCCAAGTCTTTCTAGATATCTGACGTTCGGTGGTCTAATGGGTTCAATTCTATTGATGATGCTATCTGGATTTATAACGGCTGTTGGGTTTGAGGAACCGGAATAGAAGCGTCTTCCGTGCGACTGCAGATATGAGAATCCATATCGCCTACGTTCAATCGATATCTTTCAATGAGAACCTTTAGATAATCCCCTTTTGTTCGATATGCCTAACAGACTTCACCTCTTTGACCTTTTCCTTTGCCGACTGACCTCAATTCTGTTCGCCGTGTTGGTTGCATGCTGCATCACTCCTAGCAGTGGCTATGCACAGGACGACGTTAGCGTTGAAGCGTTAAAAATGGATAATGCGTTGGATGGTGCAAACGTTGAGGTTGGATTAAGCGACGATCGTGATGTTCCTACGGCAACCTGGGTATCGCTTGATGAAGATGGTTCCTTCTCAGCCAAGATCTTTGATCTTGGCGACCAAGCTGATTTTAGACTGCAGACCGAAGGCGTTGTTCTTTTAACGGAAGTATCCGGTGAGTTTCAGTTTTTGCGGCTCAATCAAACTGGTAAGACTTCGTTCAAGGATGTTGCTCCGGGTATTCATATGATTACCTTTATTGGCCCGGGGCGTTTTTTAGTTTCGGCGGTTCACGTTATCGAACGTGGTGAGTGGGAGGAGCCACTTTTTCCCAATCAAATTGAACTCTGGTGCGTTAATTTTGGAAAGCGTGAAGTTGATTCAATTGTGCTGCCTTATTTGACAAAAGGGACATCCGGAGCTCGACCCGAAGTCGATCCGTCTAAGGTAGAACGCATTAGTGAGATTCGACGCGCGCGTGTCAGTGGAATCGAGACGATACAAGATGTTCAAGAGATTCCATCGGTCGTTCTCGTCAATGGTGGGATTACGGGAACGGTCTACCGACCAGGAACGAGCAACAGCGGCACGAAACTACTTGATCCTCTCCCTGACGCCGATATTTTATTGGTAGCTGAGGAAGAGACTTATTCGAGCATCAAAACGGATAGCGATGGTAAGTTTCGTTTCAACTCGATCAAACCTGGCGCTTACGCATTACTCTGCACGTCGAATGGTGGAATTGCAGCGATCGGAATGGTGGTGCTTCCCGAAAAGAAAGATGCAATGCGAATGGAAAACGCTGATTACCGTTATGTTTTGCAATCTAGTGGTGCGGGGGGGCTAGCGTTGCAGACCTCGCCGAACGTTGCCGTGTTATCGGCCGCCGCTGCCGCCGCCGCCGCCGCAGGTTCTAGTTCGAGTTCAAGCTCCGGCTCATCGGCAGCCCAAGGCGGGACGGTTGCGTCAGCTGCCGCAACGGTGACGACCCTGTCTGAAATGTCCGACGAGACGAACGTTCCTACACTGACCGATGACACCTCTGAGCCATCGCTAGATGATGACGAAGCATCTCCTGCAGATCCTCCGACTTTGTGATCAATCGTAACGTTCTGTCTTGATGATCAATTTTTTTCGATCAAAAGCGAAGGCATGGATAATCAGCGATCATCGTTTCGAACGCTTGGATGACTCAGGGCAATCAGGGCAACTAGGGCGATCGGGGCATCCTTTAGAGGAATTTCTTTTCGTAGATTGCTTTTTCTGAGGCGGTGAGCCCTGAGACATCAAGTTGGATCTGGCCAAGTAAGCTTCGGGCTTCTTCGTATTCGTCTTGCTTACCAAGTTGCTCGTAGGCAATCAGAAGGTGAAAGAGGAATCTCGGCTCCTTGCGAATCGCGATCGCGGCTTCGAGTTGTTTAACTGCTCTGTCCGACTGCCCATCACGCAGCAATGCTACGGCGAGTGTATCCATGATGCTTGCGTCATGTGGTGCAAGCCGGTTTGCCTTTTCGGCGATTTCTATAGCATGCCCCACCTCTCCGGGAATTTCGATGAGGCACATCGCCAAGTTGTTCAAGACTAAAGCTTGATTGGGCTGAATTTCGTTAATCCGTGCGATCAATACTGACGCTTTAGCGTTTTGGCCACGGTTGAAGTGCATTTGTGATGCGAAATCAAGGACGGGTAGCGAGTTTGGACAAAGTTCGATTAGACGCTCAGCGACTTCGATTGCTGTTTCATCCGGCAATTTTGTTAAATAGCGAATGCCAGTCTGTGCAATCAGCGCGTACTGCTCATCCTTGGTACTCAACTGAATCGCATGGTTGGCAAAAGTTACTAGCTGATCCGTATGATTCGCTTCGGTCAGCAATCGGAAATAGGTCTCAATAATTTGCGGAGTCTTAAAAAATGCTTCTGAAAAAATTGAGACGGCTGTTTCGATATTTCCGATGCTGACGTGATCGGTACAGGCGAGGCAGTTCGCGATGGGTTCCTGAACGCTCTTGTCTTGGATCACCGATTTGCGCCATCGTTCGATGATCTTTGCTAGTTCCTGGGTCGGTCTTTCGTTTTTCCACCACTCCAATTCGAGTGACAAGTGCAAACGCGAATCGCCAAGATTGGCAACACGCTCTAGTACCTTGTCCATTTTTGATTGGGCCACGCGGGGGTGCAGGTTTGTGACTGCGGTACCATAAGAACTGAGGTCCGATGGGGTAATCCATTCCCGCGTATCCAGGGTGTTGAAACAGTCATCCAATCGTTCTGCAAGCCAGCTTTCTGTATCCACCTCGTTGAAGCGGTCGCGATTGATACTGCGCGAGGTCAATCTGAGGGCGGCGTGGCTAGCTGCTTCTGCATAGACCCCGTCGGTGGCTGCGATCCTTAGCAGTAAATCGATCGATTCTCGATCCGTTTGGGCTGTGTTCCCCAGATTGTTGATCAATTGCACGTAGGTCAATTGATTTCTCTCACGGCTCGGATCACTGGAATCTGCAAGAAGTAGGTCCCGAAGTTGGTCTTTTGCTTCTTGAGGATTTTTCTTTACGGAAATCCATCGGGCGAGATTTTCTCGTGCCAAATCGGATTCAGGAAAGAGTTCAATAGCTTTTTTCAACGCTGACTCTGCTTCATCGGTCAGACCTATACCATTCTGACATTGCGCCTGCTTGATCAAACGATCTTCGGTGGGTTCCGTTTCATTGAGAGCTTGAAGCAGCTCAATCGCTTTCTTTGTTTCTCCACGTGATAAAACGCAGGTAATGAGTGCATCGGAAGCGTTCGTGTCACGAGTGCTTAGCGCACTGATTGCTTCCTCAATTTTTCTAGCTTCGGAAAGGTTGCTGCGTACGATTGCGATCCGATGCCGAAGCATTAGCGTAGGTAATGAATCAGATTCACCAAGCTGTTCGACTCGGGTAAGGCAATAGTCGGCAAGCCTGAGAAATTCCTGATGCCTGTCGGGTGTGACGGACTGGCGACAAGCATCGGCAAGTGATCTCGCCCACATCAACCAAACATTAGCAACATCATGGGTCATTGCAAGATTTTGGTGATGAGTCAATCTCGCAGCCGGATTACGTAATTGCGGGTTTTCTGTCCGGTAATTATTCCAAATGGATACATGGCGACGAAGGGATCGTTCCAGTTGACGCCGAATTTGATCCGCTTCGTTTTTAACGCCAATCTGATCTAGCTGCTTGATTAGCTGACGTTTGGTTTCGATGCTTTGATCTCCGCCTTTTAATGCCAAGCTGAGATGTTTGACAGCAGTTCTGGCGTCGTTTGACTCTGCTGCGATCAAGCCTCGAAGTGTCAGCAGAGGAGTCCACCAAGGCTCCGTTTCCAGCAAGCGATCTATGACAGACGCAAGCCGCTTCATCACCTCGGTTTTTTTAGTGTTTGAACGGTACTCTTTTGCCTCTAATTCGAAATCGAACCAAGCGTTAATCAAAAAAGTGAATTTACCTGTGTCTCCCTCGACACTGGCTAGTGATGCTCGGTGCTGATCAAACTGTTTTCTGAGTCCATTTGCGAAAGTTGTCATTGCGAGATCCCTCGCAGAGGTGATCATGTTCAATTCTGAGAAGCAGAGCTGGAACCATTGCTGTGGCGTGCGATCTTCCTGGGCAATCGAAAGTAACACTTCACGTTTCGCAGCATGACCTGCGGCAATTTCTGCGAGGTTGGCCGCGTAGAGTCGTGCCAAGCCTAGTTGTGATTTCGTGAGGCCGTCGGCGTCTAATAAACGACGAATCGCAGGCCAATGGTGGCCCATTGCATCATCAGCGCGGCACCGGCTTAGCAACGAACTGAAACTGTCGTGCTGGGCGATATTAGCAAGCGTTTCAATCCAACGCTTGCGGTTCTCTGGCAGTTCAAACTGTAATAGAGCGTACGCTAGTCCAGTGATCCAAGAGTACGATGATTCAGTCTTGGCAAACTCAAATAACCGTTGACGCATTAACGGGGATCCGATGTGTTCACGTAGTGGAACATCGGCGTCAGGGAGCATTATCTGAATATATCTCAAGACGCGACGAGTGACTTCGCCCATTTGCTGTTTAGTGATGGACTGGTTTTCTTCGTCTTCTAGAATTCTGAGTTGCAAAACTTCTGCCTGTTCACGCAGCGTCTGGACCGCTTCGGCCTGTTCTGGCTCTCTCAACATTTTCAACAACCGCATAAAGAGTATCCGTGTCTCTCCGTGCACATCCGTCAGCGACGTCGCGGTGGACAAATGCATGTCCGCTCGGTCAAGATTTCCAAGTTTGAACCAGATGTCAAAGCAGCGATTACGCAGAGACGGATCCTTGGGGTGCCGAGAAAGAGCGTTCTCAAATAACTTAGCTGCCGAATAGGTGTCCGATGCTTGATTTAAAATCTTGGCAACTCGGTCCACCTGTGCTAGCTCAAATGCTGCCGAAAGTTCGAGTCTATCTGCTTCGGTCAAAAGTTCATTGAAACGATCCAAGGGCGGGATTGTTCGGTCGCGCCCCCAGCGGTATTCAAGGTTCATGACCTCTTGGTTCACTCGGTGCGCGAGCAAAAAGCGGCGACGTGATCGCTTGAAACGATCCGTTTCAGGCAGGCCAAGTTGTTCCAGTTCGCGGGTTTGTTTAACAATGGCATTGAGGTACCGATCAAGTGATGATTCGCATTTTTCGATCGCGGAGTCGATTCCTGCGGTCTCTGGACCATCTATTGCTTTGTCTAAATCGATCGTCGCGAGCATTTCATATGCTTGCAGGGGCGTCACACCATCTAGATTGATCGCTTGCTGGAGATATCCGGAAGCTTTCTTGATTTCGCCGTTAGTGATGTGACGCTCTGCTCGTGAGACAAGAAGGCTCGCCAGAGATTCAGTTTGGTCTTCTTTGGCGATCTGGAACATCTTTAACCACCAAGTCGATTTCTCATCCAATCGATCAACCGGATGCCGTTGCCATGCGTTGTAAATGATCGCAAACTCCGCTTGTGCCTCGAGCATCAGCAGTTCATCGCGTGAAGAAAGTTCTTCCATTGTTGATTTTTGATCGACTTGAACATCTTCCTCGCTATTTGTCTCCGCAGCTTGAATTTCGGGTTTTGCGCATAATTGATCTGCAGTGTCTGCCCAAAGGCTAGCCACCTGTTCCGTGGACTTATCGCCAGAAAGACTCTCCAATTGCAGCGAGATGAGCTTACCTTGGTTCGAGTTCAAACCGCGGACACGATCCGAAATAAGCTGAGGGAGTTCTTGCCAGATTTGTGATCGCCACTCGTCTTGATAAGCCTTGTTCCAAGGGTATTCGTCGTTGTCTCGATGCGATAGCAAGAAGTTTAGAAAGCTTCCGTCATGATGCTTTGACGTGATGGCATTTCGCAATGCATCATCGAACCACAACGATTGTTTCTTCGAGTAGCTCTCGGACCGTCCTTTGGCGTCTCTGAATGTGGACACAATATCCTGCGTGTCTGACCGCATCTTGAAGGTGGCCAGCGAATGGATGGACTGTTCGAGAATTGCCCTGCGAACCGCGAGTTTTTGGATAGCTAAATCAACTTCACTTTCTTCTTCTTGGGGAACTCCAGTATCTAATTTCCGCATTGCTTTGGTTAGATAGCCGATCGACTCACCCAAGAGTGAATCTTCCATTGGTTCATCATCTTGCCTGCGTGCAGCGTTTGCAAGAATATCACTTGCCTCGAGATAGCGTTTCGCCAGTCGGCGTCTCAATTCGCGATTAAGTTTGTCATTGAGTTCATCACTGAGGTTCTCTGCGATCTCTAATTGCCGAATCGCCTCAAAGGTCCCGAGATTTCCATCGTCGAGGTTTTCATTTCGGAGTAATGAATCAATGGCAAGTGCCAGTCGGCCTTGCGTCTCGATGTCGTCTGCAGAAACCAGAAGGTACCGCCGACGCCATTCGACTTCACTGCGAAAATTTCCGGCCAGTGCCGCGGATTCCGCCTTTTCCAAAAGCACACTTGGTAGAGCGTCTGTGTGATACCAATACGAGAAGCTTGAGAGAGAAATTAATGAAATGACGAGTACCAAAGATAAAACCAATGATGCTCGGTGAAAGTGAAATTCTGGAGCCTGCGCGTCTTTAAATAACAGCTTCACCCATAGTCGATGAAGTAAGTTCAATAGTTTCGATTGACCTTTACTCGTGTTCTCTGGCTTAGCGTTGACTCGCAGATTGCCGGAAATCAGTCGTGCAAGTAGACGTGATATCATGAAAGGAATCTACGTTAATGGCTAAGATCGTTTGTGATGGTTTGACTCGACAACTGCCAGGTGGGTTGCTATCGGATTAGTTAACGTCTTCTTGAGAATGCTTTGAGTAGTAGGTTCCGCGATAGTAGTAGTAATTGCCGTAGCGGTATTGGTACTGCAGTGGAGTGATTCCTGAGAGAACGCATCCAAGGAGTGGAACGCCTAGAGAATTCAGATTTCTAACGGTATTCTGCGTTGGCTCTAATCGGCTCACATCACGCAATAGACTCAGTATTGCAGTATTGGAGTGTTTCGCGATAACGAGACTTTCTGCTGCGTAATTCAGTGGTGCTGTATCCACAATGATGTAGTCGTACTGGGTTCGTGCCCACTGAAATAACTCATCCACTCGTTCTGCGATGACGCCGGAAAGATGCATCTGCTGATTATTACCCGCGGGCATCACGTCGAATGAGTCCCCCGCTTTTCTGACCGCCTTCTGAAATGGGATATCACCACGCAGCGTTTCGCACACTCCATTGGTGTTTGTCATTCCCCAAACTCGGTGTTGATCGGGGCATCGCAAGTCCATGTCGATGAGAAGAGTCTTTTGCAGTCGCGACTCTGATAGGCAGTGCGCGAGGTCTTTGGATAATGTCGTTTTCCCCTCACCTTCGAATGAGCTGAGAATCGAGGTGACCTTGCCGAGTTTAAGTTGATCGCCAAGGGTGAGTCGAATGCGAAGGTTGTCGACTGATTGCCGGTGTATATCTCCGGCATACGTGTAGCTACGATAACGTCGGGCATCCTTGGTTTCCTTCGTAGCTTCCTTCTCAGCCAGTTCGCTAATCGATGCAACTTCCCCGAGAATGGGGAGCTGGACTCGATCCGCAATTGCATTGATGGTGGTGAATCGATTCAGCTTGAATTCCAATCCCAGTGCCAGTCCAAACGGCAAGCAGGCGAGCCCGAGCAAAAATATTGCGTTTTCTTTCGTGACATAAACTGGGTCGACGGGATGCTCGGGTTGGGTCGCTCGTCGTAGAGAGATGACAGGCGCTGCATAGCGACTTTCCATCTCAATCGTGGTGGATCGCTGCCGAAGGCCATCAAGTAAGCCTCGGGCAGATTCTAGATCGTCTTCTGCGAATCGAAGCTTCAATGCTTGATCACCAGCCTTTAAAAACCTTTCTTTCTCTTCCTCAAAGACGGTCTGCAACATCTCGAGTTCGAATTTTGAGATGTAGAGCTCGCGCTCAAGTCCCTGGGTGACATCGCTAGCCCATTGATCCAACAAATTTTTTCCGGCCAGTTCTTCTGCGGTCCCCAGATCATCAGTTGCATCAAGAATCTGCTGTTGAAGCATTCCGAGCTCATCGCGTTTAACCGATTCCATTCCGTTGACTTTGATGCCACGGATGACACCTCGGTAAGCATCAATCAATGCTTTCAGGTCCTGAACCTCGGGGTCTTGCTGAACCGCACTTTCGATCTCGTTACGGTTAGCCGGCCAATCTGCATTGACTTTTTTGATTTTTGCTTCAAGACCCACCTGATCCAGCATCAGTTCGTTGATGCGTTTTCGCAGATCCGCGATGAACGAAAAACGACCTTCCGTTTGACTCTCGGCCAGTTCGCCAGCAGAGATTGCAGCCAGAGTCAGGTTCTCGACCTTCTCTTTTCTCTCTTTGACAAGGTCCTCCCATTTTTTTAACTCGGGTCGCAGGCTGCGAAGGATCATGTCCGCCTGCTCCTGCTCGTACTTCCGTCGATAATCCATGTACTCGTCAGCGACAGCGTTGCAGACGATGGAAGCCGATGCTGCATCGGGATCGTTGAACGTGATGGAAAGTCTTCCGGGTGTTCCACCACCTTTCAGTTCTAATTTCTCACGAAGGTATTTCGCTCTTACTGCAGAGTCTTTGAAACTGGGGAGCGATTGGATTTCCGGCCTCGATAAAACGGGGTCGACGATGATCTCGGAGAGGATGATCGGCGTCTCACTCGAGACCAAATTAGTTGGGCGTTTTGACACTCCGGGACTGAGAACACGGTGCTGGGACACTTCCACCCAGTGGCTCGCACGGTACTTGGGTTCGACGGACCAACTAAGATAACCGCCGCCAAGCAATGCGAAAACGATCGCCGAGGCGATCGTCCATTTAAAATGCCGTCTGAGCGTGACGAGGATAATTTCAAGTACCAGATTCGCCGGACTACCCGCACCTTCGTGCGGCGACCCAATCCGACCAATCGGTGGAGCTGCTGCCAAGGCGGTCAAAGGTTTTTCGGGAATCGTGGCCATTCAGAGTCGAGACGCGTTGAAATTCAAGATAAGAATCTCTCCAAGCTAGAAATACTTGCAGATGCTAAGTGATGCTAGCTCGTCAGCAAATGCTTGCTATGCAAATCGCGCAAGCTCGCGAATTACACCTGAAATAAGTGCGATCGGCGAAAAAGATTGCAATTTAATTGGTTTTCAGCTGCTGGGGAGACCAGTTTTGCCGATCCGTTTGTTTTGTTGTTCGCCTTGAAACCTCAACCACCCCCCCGTTTTTCATGCTGTTGCAGAATGCTTTTATGCAATTTGCGCAAAAATGATTATCGCAGTGGTAAATTTGGCTCCCAAGAGCGAACATGGTGTTTGCGCAGATTGCATAGTCGCAATCGTCCTTGACCTTCTTGCCCGCAGCGTCTCGATCAGCAATTGATGGTTGGGTTGTCGAGACGCAGAGGGTGTCGGCACAGGGAAGAAACAACCTTATCAAGATTTTCCCCCGTATTCGCGATTAGTCATGACAGCCATGTTGCCGAACGATGTTCTGCTAGCCGATGAGATAACGAGTACGGACCCGTCCGAGAATGCTGCTCTACTGCGGCAGATTTATGACTATGAAACGGTTCAGCTTTCGAATGGCGATCATTGTCGCAAGTTAAAGTTCGCTGCCACCAATCAATTCATTTGCTACGAAGAGAAGGTTGGGGCTGAACTGCACAGTGTGGGAACGCCTCGCGGCGATCGCTTTGCCATCGCGATCCCTCGGAGAGATGGGGATTTTCGATTTTGGGGGAAAGACATTTGTCAGCAACACCTACCAGTCAGTAAGTCTGGCACGGAGATGCAGATCAGGCAGGGTAGCGGACTAGAAGTGATCGTGCTCCTTTGGGATCGATCGTTGATCTTGGAAGCCTGTGACAACCCATTGATATCACCCCGATCGAAGCAGCAGCTCGAGTGCTTTTTGGAAAGCGGCGGCCAATCGAATCAATTTGTCCAACCACCCAAAGGAGTGAGTTGCGGTTGGGCTGATTTTTTTGCTAGCCAATTAGCGGTACTTCAGGCACGGCAGGATGTGCTCACCGCGGAAAGATTTAATTCGCTTGCGGTCGGTACTCTTCTCTCGTTTACAGACGAGTGTGTTTTTAACGCCGCGGAGAAAATGAGTCGATTGAGAGCTTGGGAATTAGTCTCAAGAGCAATGGAGTTGGATTCTTGCAATCTGAATCTACCGTGCATGATTCCCCTACTTTGTGGTCAACTTGGTTGCTCACGGCGAAAACTAGAACTCGCGTTTCGAGAGACGGTTAAAACGAGTCCGGCGAAGTACCTAAGCAGTATGAGATTGAATCGCATCTACCGAGAATTGGTTTCCAGCGACCCTGACGTCTCCAGCGTCACTGCCATTGCTGGAAAGTACGGATTTGCGGAACTTGGGCGTTTTGCAGGGTACTACAAGCGGGTTTTCGGCGAGTCGCCGCGCCAAAGTCTCAGAGCTAACCGCCGTTCATCTGAAATTATTGTTCCATCTGCCTAGCACTCTCCTCAGTAGACGCATTCACGGTCTATCTCTCAGATGATTTAAGCCGCGGAATCATTCTACGCGTCCGTTGGCAAGAACTCAGTGGCGGCGATGTCGCTTGTGCAAGAGATTTGATAATCCTTATCGATTTGCAACCAGACTCTCGGGTTCAAAATTCGGGGAGGCTCGAATGAACTAAGCAGCTCTCGATCTAAACATCATGTTTCTAGCAACCATCAGCACGGCATTTGGGTTGCTGCTAGGTTCATGATTCGGATGGTGATAGAGAGGAGGGGGCGTCGGCGACCTGTTTCACGTGTTGCGTGATAGACGCTTTAGCGGGCCGGTGCGATTATTACGGATTTTGTCAATCGTTATTTAGCATTGTCCGTTTCCACTGGCGATTAGTTTCTGGCAGACGATGATTATTCTTGCTTCAACATCGCTATTTCGACCCTTTTGGGAAGTGTTCACTGCGTCGTTTCCGCTGTCTGTGGATCATCGAGATCGTTGGTTTCGGTTTCGACAACTTGAGCGTCAGTTGCCGCGTTTTCTTTCCTGACAGACTTGACGGACTCTCGGAAACGCCGGCACTTGAGCGGGTGAACTGAAGTCGCTTACCATTGAGTTCTGGTTTTTTTTTGCAACAACATCGCCAGACTCATCCATCGCCAAACTCCTGTTGATCCAGAATTGCGAAAGCTCACCGGAATCGATGACCTCTTGGAATCTGCCAAAATCCCGCTTTTGCACCCAGGCATTTTCTATTGAGTCAGCGTAATAACGATGTGCTTGCCGCTGGCTTGTGTGCCCGTGTAAGCCGCTGTTTTTGCTGGGCACTGGTTCATTCGATGCAATTTTCGAACAAATGAAAACACAAGTGAATCGCTTTTTGATTAACCAGAGTCATCCGAATCGAGTGCCACTCGTGTTGCTGAAACCAGATGCTTAGAGGTCTCGCGAACGATCTGACTACCGACGTAACCGAATGGATCTTGACTTAGCTGGCTAAACGAACCGTGCACTTGGCTGCAACCTGTGTAGCGAATCAGCGATACAGCATTCGCCGGTGAAACGCCAGAGCCGACCAAGATTTCGATTTGGTTCCCCCAAGCATTTTGAAACTGCACGATCTGCTCGCGTCCCTCCCATGCTGTAGCACAGCCGCCCGAAGTCAATACTCGCGTGGTGCCCAAGTCGACTAGCTTTTGTAGCAGAGAGTGCGGGTCCGCCGTCGCATCCAGTGCTCGATGGAAGACAAGCGGGCGATCGTTGGACAGAAATTTCAGTGATTGCCAAAAGTTCTCGTCCAGCGTTCGGTCGGCGTGGAGTGCACCCGATACGATCCCGTCCGCGCCGGCAGCCAGCAGCAACTCCGCATCGTTCAACATTACACCAAGCTCGGCCGATGAGTAGCAAAAGCCTCCGGGTCTGCACCGCACCATCGCGACGACGGGTATCTCGACGGCGCGCTTGACTTCCCCTAGCAGGCCAATGGTTGGAGTTAGTCCGCCGAGTTCCATTGCCATATTTAGCTCCAAGCGATCGGCGCCTGCCGAAGCAGCGGCAAGTGCATCTTGGACTGAGGCGACACATACTTCTAACAGGATTCGACCATGGGAGCTCAAACTGAAACCTCTCGAGGATCGTCACATAAAGAAAAACTGAATCGTATCATGATCGCCTTCCAATCGAATCAAAATCCTGGCGATGCGTTCGTTGCGTAGAAATTCTGAATCGAAAAATTAGATCTCGGTGAGATCTTTTTATTTATTCCGCGATGGAGACTAGCCACTCTTCTCTGTTCGCACAGCGCGGCCTTGGGTAATCGTCGTGCAATTCGCAGTAAAAGGTTTCTGTTGAGATGACGTCATCCCTGTTCCATCAATAATATCGCTCGCGATGCCCGAATGAATTTGTTTGCAGAGAACTAACTGAGCGACTTGGTAGCTGAGCAGCAACTGAGCAACGTGCAAGGTAAAAACGCGTTGTCAACTAATCATGATTAATATTAATCTCTCAGGCGATACGAAGATGTCAGGATTGCAGGCACTGACCTTTACAATTGTTCCTTGGCCGCCAAGCAACAATTGTAACGTCACCAGACGATTCTTTAGCGCTGAATGCTAGGCAACGATCATGCCGCGTCGAGGTCGTTCAGTTGCGAGGAAACCTACGCCGTGAATACGTTTCGACCGGCCAATTGAAAATTGACTGGTTTTGAAATCAACCGAAATCCATTCTCGCTCCAACCAACAGACCCGCAAGTTGATTCTAGTGAACTTTGGCCCGCTTGGCCTAAGGCCTGATCCAGACATGTAAATCAGGAGAGGTTATCTCGATCTGGAATGCATGTGCGATCTCAATCATCCGCACTCTCCTGGATATCAGTCTCTTTCTTCTATCAGCTCCGGTTTGCAGTTCCGACCCGGGTTTTGTCGGAACGGACGGGGCTTCCATTTTGCGGCGTCTGGTTATCTTTGCGTCTGGTTATCTTTGCGTCTGGTCACAACGGGTCGCCTGCTGGAATTGGCATTTGGCCTTTAACGCTGTTGATTTCGCTGCCAAAACCCCAAGCTGACGCGGACAGATTCTCAAAAGCGACCAAGGCATTGATGGACAATTTTGTTGTTTTTAAAATCTTGGAGAGACGAAAATTGCATAGCGGAGAACGTCCCCGCAGATTTTTTTTACTGATTAGATCAGTAAGGAGCCAACTCTTTTTGGTGGCTCCATGTCACATAGGCTCCTAAAAAACGACTTCACAATGCGGAGAAACAAGTCTGAATCACTTCAATCTGCGGTTGCGAGTAACGAGCGACCGTTTTTTTCATGCCCTGCCAGAGCCAGTGTGTGAGTTAGCGTGTTACAGGCCTACCGCTTACGGTATCCCGGCAATTTGTGGTTATCTTTCTTTTGGCCCGCTGCGCGATACCGATATCCACGTGATTTAACGTTCTGCGGCGTTCGTTTCCGCCGAACTCTCAAAGGACTCTTGGCGTATACCCCCAAGGTTGTCGAGAGAGCCGTTTTGGAAGCGTCTCTGTTTTCCGTATCGGATCCAGTGCAATTTCTCGGGAGTGCGATTTCTCGGGAGTGCGACCGCCTGTTTCTCTCTTTGTGAATGGCCTTCCGCATACAAGTGTTTGCAAATTGCTTCGGTACTTGGGGGAAAATCAAAAAAGATTGGCGGTTGAGACGCTTCGAATCCGCTTTCTCAAAAAAGCTTGCATCCGGTGTAGCTCGGCACTTTGTCGAACCACTTGAGTACTGAGTAGCCTTTCCCCGATGCTGGAAAACAAAGGTTTTTTTTGAAAATGCGCAAATCGAATAGCGATTGACAGTGTCGAATATTAGATTTGGTGGAAATTGAGGTGTGTCCTCCATTCTTGGGTCTCCCGGATCTGGGTCTCCCGAATCTGGGTGTCCCTGACTTGGGAGGAACGAGTTGCAGCGGCGAGGGCGATGGGCGGCTATTTCGTAAGTGGAAATGAATGACGAATGGGTGCGTTAGAAACGTTCAGGTGATGCGGTCATCAGAAACACGTCGTCCGGTGCACCACGGTCCTTTGCATCGGTCAACTCTCCACTCAGTTGAGTCAATTCGAAATCGCCAGGGATTGGTACAAGTTGTTAGAAGTCCGATACGAACTGCCCAAGATTCAGCGACGATGAACAGCATGGGTGTATTTTTCATTGACCCGAGACGTTTGGTCGATCTTTGCGATATCATAGTCTCTGCTATTCTTTTATTGATTGAGGAAAACAGCATGTTCATTCCGAAAGTTAGGCGACTTGCACTACTGATGCTGCTTTGTCTGTTGACTACCTGTACGACCGCGCGTGCAGGCGTCATCCGGCATGACAAGCTTGACTCTCAGTACACGGCACTTGCGTCAAATCCAGCATTCAACTCGGTCGGAGATCTAACGACCTCAACCATGCGATGCTCGGCAACCCTCATCGCTCCTGGTTGGGTTCTCACGGCTGCTCATTGCTTCGATGGTGGCGAGGCGGCGACCAATTACACATTCGACCTTTCGGATACGGGTGGTGGGGTTCATACAGCGTTGGAGGCCTATCTCTATCCGACGTACACCACGTTTGACGATAGCTTAACCCGTGGCGACGACATTGCCCTGCTGCGACTCGCTACGCTGGAGACGAACGTCACAGCGGCGGTTCTGAACACTTCGAGTTCGGAGATTAGCAACATCGCCACTTATGTTGGCTATGGAAACACTGGGACGGGCACTGGCGGGTACGTGGATGGGACTTCGGGGACCAGGCGTGCCGGTAACAATGTCATCGACATCACTGGCAGTGCCATCGGTTTTTCCAGCAATTTGGTGTTTAGCGATTTTGACAACCCCGATGGTGGTGAACCTGTTAATCTAGGTGATGCGAATCCACTCGACTTGGAATACAACATTGCGCCGGGTGACAGTGGCGGTGCAATGTTTATTGATTTTGGATCGGGCTACGTGCTTTCAGGTGTCAATTCATTAATCGCATCCGCAGACGGCACTTCCGACGCCGACTACGGTGATTTGTCGGGGGCAACCAGGGTTTCAGCCCATTACGACTGGATCCTCAGCACCACCGGCGCGACGGTACCTGAACCCTCGTCGTTCGCAGTCACTTTGGCCGTCTGCCTGGTCGTTTCATTGCGTCGGCGTCAAAGCAAGTCCTGAGCCGCGCCCGCGATCGGGCCGCTCCGAGGCAAAGAACCATCTTGCATGAGCGACTATCGTCTGGCTCACGCCTTTGAGTTATGCATGGCTCAGCCCCAGAATCGTGAAGCTTGCGGCGGAACTCGCAAATGATGTCGGTTTACCATCAATCCAACAGTAAAAAAGGCGGCCAAAGGTGCTTGGGAAAGTGGAACCCGTAGCTCGTTTGCATTGCAAGTGTACCATTGGCGTCGATTCAAAACGCGATCAGTGATCGACTGGCTGGTGAGCCAGCCAGCAAGGTTTTGAGAAAAACTTGCACGTTTCAGTCCGCTATCACGCCAACGAAGTCGTCTAGGGTGAGTGGCTTTCACCAACGCGAGATTTCCGGCTGCATTGTCAGGCGTTTCACGACGGTACCCGTGCTGCATGGGAGCATCAGGCTTCACGAATCACGTTGGATTTCAATATTATTTTTCAAGAACTTTGGTATCTGAGCGGCACATCTCACTTGGTCGTCGCGCGATTCATAATGAACTTAGAGCCTGCCAACAAATGCCAGTTGTCCCGAGAAAGCCGACAGGGAACCCAATCCATACAGGACGCCACGGATCAAGAGTCGAAGGACGCTGGAGCAGGGCTAACGCCTCACACACAAATGGCATCAAGAGTATCAGCGACGCCCACCATGCTTGAATAAAGAGATCGGGGAATTCCAGAATAAGAAAAGTAAAAAAGGCGTAGAGCCCAGGAATAACGTAGAAAACAACCGCTGCTATCTCATCGAATCCGGTTAAACCCTCAGCTAGATTTTCAGCTGAGCCTGTGAGCAGCAAGGCCGCGAGAATCCCAAGCAAAAATGCCCCGAAGTATTTCAACGTCCCAAGAACCAGTTTCGCCACAGGCCTGTAAACGGAAACCGGCGATTGGCCGCCATTGTCACCCTCAGTTCTGAGGACTCGCCAGATGGCGAAGACATCGAAGGTGAAGACAAGCCCCAACATCGTTCGGAGGATGATCGAATTCCTGCGGTCCTGTTTCGCCGAGGCTTCGGCTGCCAACAGATATTTCTGCGTCGGTTTCAGTGAAAAACGACGCTGAAGCGTCTTTGTCCGTTTCGACTCCGAGGGAATGACCGCCAAGCACAATAGGCAGATCGCGCCCGTGATTATGAGACGATTTATCTTGGCTTGCCCGTTAGGAAGGAGCTCGCTTACCGATCTAGTGGTGACCATCGTCTCTCGTTGTGAAAGGTGGATTGTTCGACATTCTGATTGGATATCCGATTCATTCATTGGTTGTTGACGGTCAGTACCCACCCTACCTTTTCGATGGGAGTGTCTTTTCTGCACCTGATTCGTCCGCTTTTTCCACAAGGTGGATGTTCAGTCCCCGCTTGGGGTGTGTGATTTTGGTCGTGCTCTGGGGATGCCAAAGCGAGGAATGATTGGCCAGTCTCGAATCGTCTTTCTGCTTGAGAAAGAGTCAGGCTGTCCTGCTGTCATTCCGACATCGCTTGCACCGAAGGTGAACGGTTTGCGGTTTCTTTGGAAGCCCGAATTTTCGTCGGTACTAGACTTCCATTAGCAATCTACCGCCGGTTCCACACTGACGATCTTCAGGCGATACAGGGCGGGACAGCATTAATTGGTTTTTCCGTCAGTCAATTATTGGGGACATACAGAGAAACCAAGTAACTTTCCCGAATCGCTCCAGATGGATTCCTTCTTTAGCCGTTCTATGTCAACGGACATGAGTGTCCAGGTCTCATTTACTTTCGAACGGTAAAAAACGGCTTTGCCATCAGGCGAATACTCGCCGTCCAATGCTGATTTGCCCTCCAGTATCAACTCTTTCGGGTTTTTTCCGTCCGCGCTGCTGAGTACAAGTTGGCCGTCGTTTTCGATGAGAAGTGATTGTCCATCCGACGACCATGTCACGGGACGGCCACTGACAGCGAGGAAGGATTCCCCGGTTCCATCGGCATTCACCGTGTAAGCGGCTCCGATTTCGCGAGACGATGTAAAGGCAATCTGCTTTCCATCGGGCGACCAGATGGGCGCGGAATCGTTGGCTTCATGACTGGTCAGTCGGCGAACGTCGCTTCCCTCTGCGTTCATCACGAAGATGTCGTTGTTGCCATGTCGATTTGAGCAGAAAGCGATTTGCTTGCCGTCAGGCGACCAGGAGGGAAAGCTGTCATTGTTCTCACCGAATGTAACTCGCTTCTGCTGCGTGCCGTCCGACCTCATGACATAGATTGCCGATGACACCGTGCCATCCTTTGCTTTGTTGTTCACATCCTCCCAGGAGGACTGGAACACGAATCGGGTTCCATCCGGTGACCACTGAAAAATCATGCCGACCGGCGTCTTGGTCACGCGACGCGGATTCTGGCCATCAGCGTCCATCACGTAGAGAAACCAGTGGAATGCGAGATCATGTTCTGCGGCCAATTCGTGATCCTGTTTTCGCATCGCCAGAAATGCGATCTGCTTTCCATCCGGCGACCATCGAGGAAGGATGTCAAAGTTGCCCTTTGTCAGTCGCTGTTTTTCTTTTTCCGATCCCCCAGCGTTAAGGACGTAGATGCCGCCATGCTCTTGGTCCAGGACGGAGACGGCAATCCGAGTGGAATTCTCAGTGGCCTCTACGCCAGCCCCTTCGTCATTGATCACAACCGATTCGATCAATTTAGACAATTTGTCTCTCACTCGAGACAACGGATGTTTTGGAAATTGAGTGTCAAACTTGGCATCGTCGGTGGGACTATAGTTGGCTGCCGCATCAAACTTGGCATCATAGGGATCCTTGAAGATTCCCTTAATCCTCTTGTCACCCGGCTTGTGAGCCGGATGACCAGGCGTGGGCGGCGCCTCGGCGGGAATCTCCTCCATCGTCAAATTCGCCAAGAGACCGAGTTCGATATTGAGGACTGCCTCCCGCTTGCCAGTGATCCCGATGGGCAAAGCATCCATGCCTACTTCATACGCTCCTCCCTCAACTGGGATCACGCACCTTCCGATGTAGCGATAACCCATCAAATCTTGATAGGTATTTTTGACGATGAAGTAGCCAGTCCTGCGTCCATTGCATTGCACGTATCTGGCCTCCACCAAACCGCCATTCATCGCTGATGCCTGCTTACGGGCAAAAGCTCGAAATTTCTCAATATCATCCAGTGGCAGCGCCCTGGGCGTTTTGTACGTCTGCAGAATGTAGTAATTCCCTGAATCCTCGTACCAAAGTGTTCTCTCCGCATTCGACTTGAGCTGTTTCCACGCATCGGAACCGGGAAGCTGAATCGCCGGCAACTCTTCGCTGTCGACGACCGTCGACGTCCAGCGTACTTTGCCAGCCTGTAGTGTTTCAGTTGACTGCACCCCGTCCTTCATCCCCTCAAGCCGGAACTCCAGTCCCGAATGGTTACGGTCAATCTTGATCACGCCGAGGGGATGCCTGAGCGATGAGAGATCCGCAAGGCTCGAATCGTTTTTCAGTCCGAGAAGCATCAAGATATCCTCTTTCGTCTCGACGTCGCCTGCAGGTGAAACGAACTGTTTACCATCAACCTTGAAATCAGACGTTTCGTCCATATCCGCCCTCCACCAGCCATCGGCACCTTTTTCCAATCGAATGTTTTTGTTGCCAGGCATCAGCTCAATACTGAGCGACTTCACGTTCGCGGGGGCCTGCTGAGGTGCGATCATCAATATGGACTTGAACAGACTGACAGAGCAGATATCCGGTCGCTGCAGAATACTTCCAGACCGGGCGTCATAGGTTCGCGCGCCAGTTTCAAAGTCACAGATCAGTTGTTTGCCATCTGGGCTAAACCCTCTGAGCACAGGTGTCACTCGTTCAAGACTCTTTTGTACTCGCTCATCGCTGTCCGGATTGCCATCCCACTTACGAAAAGGAAACGTCGCTCTGTGATCGCCAAGCGCATTGGGGATGTTGATGCTCAGCCAGCCTCTTTCCTTGACTTGCCAGACATTCAGTTTGAATGTGTACTCGCCCAACGGATTGAGAAAGCTGTATTCAGGGAACTGGATGGCTGACAGGCGATTGCCATCCGGGCTAAAACAGAATTTGTTGCTTACCCCCAAAAAACCGCCAACCTGACGTTCTGAGCCGTCCACGAGGTTCCACGCGCGGATCTTTGTGGTGTATCCAAGATTGCCAGTCTTGTCCGCAGAAACGAGTGTCCCGCTATCCGGACTGAAAGCAGCTTCGTAAACCGCCCCGGGAACACGAAACTTATGGACGAGCTGTTTCTTTTTGACAGACCAGATTTTAATCAGACAGAAGGAGCCGGGCATCGGCGCGGGGTTGTCATATGGCTTGGTTAAACCGGCGACCAACTCACCGTTGGGGCTTAACCTAAGTTGCTCCACTCCCTCCAGGTCCACTCCCTCCAGGTCTACTCCCTCCAGGTCTACTCCCTCGAGTCGTTGTTTGATGTCAGCAGCTTGCCCACGCGAGGGCGACGCGTGGAGAGTCGTCACTGCAACGAATGCGATGACGAGTAACCTGGCAGCTTTTTGGCGTATGTTGTTTGACACGATGAGGGCTTTTCCTTTGACGCCATCTGGCTCGGCGGCAAGACGATGATCATTTCTGCTGCGGTTTGCGTTGGGCGTCAAACTCGTACTGCTTGACATATTGCGAAAACCCCTTCACGTACCGCCATCTTCCGAAATCCCGCCAATCTTCAGCATCACGAGTGTCGAACCACGGTTCGGAGAAATGGCCTGACTTTCGATAGACCAAGGCATCATGATACGATACCCATGCGTCGGCTGTCACGTACAACTGGTAATCGTTCGGCTTCATTAGGTCGTAGAACCATCTGTCCACGTCCGGCGCGGTGCTATTGCGAGTTAGGTAGTCGGTTGGTTGCGTGTACTGCTGGTCAATTTCGCTTAACGATGTCGGGTACCGGCCGTTCTCCTCATAGTACCACGCAAGCAGAATCTGAAGTTCTGTTGCTTCCCCAATGACCTTCGCAGCCCACACTTTATCGGGATTCCAGCGGGTCGTGAACTTGAAGCCCGAAAAAGCCAAACAAGCAAGGAGTGTCGCCGTGACAAGCGTGACCCAGATTGGTTTTCTGGTCCCTGTTTTCGTTCCTTCCCGCTTGCGTTGACGTGATGGCTTGATGCATCGTGAAAGAGCCACTGCTCCACCGATCACGCACGCGGCGCCCACACCGCAAAGAAGGAGCATCGTGGCACCAAAGGTGCTTGCAACCAAAGCTGGAGACGACGCGGCGGCGTCGATTGGAGTCATCAACGCAATGAACCCTGTGAAAAGTATGAAAAAGTCAGCGAGGCCAACAACGATGAGCAGCGTGCCAAGAGTCTTCATTGCACCAGACACTTTGTGAACTAGCTTGCCAGACAGTAACTCGGTCAGCTCGGTGTGAATCCCGAGAGGTCAAAATACTCGACCAACCTAGGCTGCCAGTAGGCGACTTGCAAGCTTTTGCGAGGTTTATATCTCAGTCGAGCCGAAGTGCATGAATGACGTCGGCAAGGTTTACGCGATGGTTCGAACCGGAACGGCGACAAGCCTTGATTGCTGACAGGATTGGGCAAGCAGCTTTACGTTTTTGACCTGTCGCCGATGATCGTCACGGATTTCCCCACGTTTCCGAGACGTCGATGAAATTTATTCTCGGGCCGTGGCAGTTGATACTGATGATTCTTGCCGGCTGGGTTAATCGCGAGTAACAGTCGCGGATCGAGTCTCTGCAGAGCGAGGTTGCGGTGCTGAAAGAGCACATCGGTAGGAAACGGATCCTATTGACCAACGCGCAACGGCTTCGATTTGGCCGTCGAAGGTAAGATGTTTTGGTGCTAGACGCTCGACGAAGTTGGTTCTCTATTCACGCCGGACACCGTCTTACGTTGGCATCGACAATCGCTCGCCAGTGGGTGGAATTACTGGGATCGCAAAGAGCAGAGACCAGATCGGCCAAGAACCTGCCAAGTGATTGTTGATTTGGCTGTGAAGTCAGCCAAAGAGAATCCGACCTGAGGCTAAGACCGTATCTGCGGTGCGTTATCGAACATCGGCTACCACATTTGCAACTCTACCATTGTAAATATCCTCAAGACTCACGGCATGGAACCGACGCCAGACTGCGAGCAGACAGGATCATGGGCGACATTCTAGAAGGCGCATTGGGACGCGATGGCTTCAATCGACTTCACCACCGTGGACGTTTGGACCAAGGGCGGCCTGACCACGTTCGATTTGCTCTTTGCCATGGAACTGAAAACACGTCACGTCCACTTTGCGGGCTGCACCACCAATCCGAACGAAGCGTGGATGAAAATGATTTCCTTTCAACTAACCAATCCGTGTGGCCAAAAAAATCAGCCGATGCTCCAACACCTTTTAAAACGAGGTTTTCTTGAGCACGGGTGCCAAGCATCTCGGCTGGGCTGACCTGTATGCTGATGTCAGTATTGTTGGTTCAGACGGGCTTCTGATACGAAGATCGAGTCCTCGGCAGCCGGTCAGCCTTGAACGAGTGAGGGAACGAAAACCGCATCGACCGGTGTGCGACGTTTTGCCCGGTTCATTGGATCATGCATTTCGTTATAGTGACATTTTAATGCTGTCTGTTTCACAGACAAACCGTCCCGTGTCGCTTCATCGACATCGCCGACTGGCAACGTAAACTGTCAACGCATTGCATTGGGGAGATGTCTATCGTGCAACCTGAATCTTCGCTCTGCGTCTCAAAGGATCAATTGCAGCGACTAGTTGGTGCATGTGCACTGTGTCGTGAACCATCGGCCGATCAAGGTTGGATCGACGTCCCCAGCATTGATGCCTCGTCCCGTACGTATCGTTGGCAAAATTGGATTACAGGTGACCCCAAAAAGATCAAAGCCTTGACGTTTGGCTACACCGTATTCTCCTGCGTGATTGCTGTTTCGGTCACTTGGTATGTCATGCAAGCTTTTGTTTTACCAACCACAAGTTCAGCCACAAGTTTCTGGGGCCTTTGTTTTTTTGTGCTGACGTGTGTTTTAGTCTCGAGGGTTCGGAAATCCTCTTGGTCGGATGCTCGAGTTCAGATTCCACTGTGCGACAAACACAATAGATCATCCAAGATACCAAACGCCGGAAACACTGCTTCAGCTTGGAGGTTTTGGGAGCACCGCCCTTCGTATGTAGTGATACTCGGATTGCTGGCTTATCTTGTGTTTGTTGTCGCGTATAGCTGTTTTATCGCAACAGGAGTTGCCGCTTTGGAATTCTACCTGCGATACTTCGTCTTACCGGTCGTGCTTCTGATTCTTGCCCGGACCCTTCTTTTGTGGATTTTGGGGATCAGGCGTTTCATCATCTCTCCGTATGGCGTCTCATCCGGAAACGACATCATTGAAATCTGGCACTTTTCTCCTTCGTTCCGTGAAGCGGTGAGAGCCGAGATAGAGCCGAGATAGCGAACGCCAGTTTTCAGTTCTTCACTTGATAGGTCCCAGCAAACACAAAGCCATCAAGTCAGGCTACATTGCGGAATGGCATGAACGATCAGATCGCAGAGCCATTGAACACGACTCTCGAACCGCTCTGCACGCTTTTTGGCTCTTGGCTTTTGGCTCTTGGCTCTTGGCTCTTGGGCAGTCGATCGACAGTGAATCTTTTGCTGGGTAACGAACTGATCATGCCGATGCATCGTCCACCCGACATGAATCCCGAGATCGAAACGACCGCGCGGCTGGGTGGTTTACTTCGTTCGTAGCGAAGGGCGGCTTAGCTCTTTCGGTCGCCACTCGCTCCGCGCCACGGCGGTCCCAGGACAATTCGTGTGACATCTGCTGCGCGGTGAAGCCGTTTTGACTCGCTTTTCGGCTATCGTCGTTCACGCTGGATCACCTCTCGACCCAAAAGTGGGGCAAATCAACCCTCGCAACTCTGGATTTCGTCGGCCGAAATGTTCTTTTCGATATTTTGACCCAACGGGATCGCGTCATCTTTGAAACACCCTCGCTTCCGAAATACCTTCACCTCGAAAACGTTTCTGTGTTGTGATTCCGCTGTGGAATTGTGTTACGATCAGGGCTCTCAGGAAAAAGCGGTGGTCTTGGTTCGGTCCTACCCCAAGTCCCTCTAGTGCACTGAGCGATCAGCGTCCTTGCATTCTTGTTCTCCGCTTCCGTGCATCTCAAAGTCCTTCATACGTCTCTCGCCCGCTATCAATCTTACCGCCTGCGTCCATCAAGTTTTTGCTTGAATTGCGAATTGCAATCAGCCGCGGTTTTCGATAACAAACCGAATCACAATGCCATGCTCAACCAGCTTCGAAATCTCATCAACCAATTCAGCATCGAAGCGGTACCGTTCGATCCTTCCGCTTTCAATGACGATCTGGCAAATCGAGTGAGTTGGAGTCCGGTAAAAAGAGGCGGTGCAAATTTCCGGACCCACAAATTGGTGATTGAAGAACCTTTCGTTGCCAAATTTAAAACCACCGTTGGCCACCTCCTCTTTGGCCTGATCTTTATGATCATCGGGATCGGTGTGACGGGCTGGATGGCTTATGCCATATACGGGGACGTTAAGTTTGATGGTTTTGGTTCTCTGGTAAGACTAGCGATGCCATTGATGTTTGGTGGCATCTTCGCTCTTGGCGGAATTTTCACCATTTTCAGCGCCCTGTCACCAATTCGATTCGATAAACAGACCGGCGATTTTCGAAAAGGCAGGCGAGCTGCCAAATCGATTGGACCCCATGAAATGGAAGCCTCAAGCGGCTACGCAAAACTCAATTCCATTCATGCTCTGCAGCTCATCAAGGAATATTGCCGCAAAAAAGATTCGTCCTATTACAGCTATGAGTTAAATCTGGTGCTGGAATCTGGACAACGGATTAATGTGGTCGATCACGGAAGTCTAAATCGCATCCGAGAAGATGCTCAGACGCTGGGTCAATTTCTAGGTATCCCCGTTTGGGACGCAACCTAATACCGAGACCATCTTCCGTCTCGGCACCCAACGAGAGTGCTAACATCCTTGGTTGGTCAAATCATGGGGCTGGAAAATCATGGGGCTGGCAAATCAACTCAAATCGATCCGCCCCCAAACGATTCGAGAAGGAGATACGGCGAGCACACACGACAGACTCGGCAAACCAATAGTTGGCATCGAGCTGAACATGCCAGTGCGATCACCAGTTCCTTATCACTCGAACTGCTATTTTCAAATGCAGTGTAATTTGTCGGGGGTTCTGACAAGCAGTGCGTTCTCGGTGGCAGATGGTGTGGACCAGAAGAAACCTTGGATGGAGTTGGTTCCGACGTTCTTGAATTCACTTGCCGCCTGAACGACCGTCGTTTCACCTGACAGCACTTTTTTGAACACCCCTGCGACTAATCAATTCATTTCATCAGACAAACTCAATGCATCGATTACAAAGAGCGAAAGCATTTCCTATTCTGACCGGTTTTTTAATGCTCTTGTCTTTTTGCAAGGCCACCGCCGGAGAAGCAGAAATTTCGATCATCAAACCGGGGCAGTCGGTTGAATTAGACGGCAAAGAAGTTGATTGGATTTACGGCGATTACCTTCTCCGCAACAAGGCGCTTAGCGTGGTCATTGCGGCACCACTACCGACTCGCGATGCAAACATGACCATTCGCGCGATCGGCGGTTCGATACTTGACCTCACGCTGAACCATCCTTCTAACGATCAACTGAGTGCCTTCACACCGACCGCAGGCCGATACCTTTTTCAAAATCCGGATTTGATGGAATGGGGAAAGGAAGATGATCGTGTTTATTGGCAGTGCCAGTCCTCGCGCACGATCGCCAAAGACGATACGGTGGCGACGGTGCGATATGAACTGAGAGACAACAGCCCCTATGTCGAAGCAACCGTGACGGTCACCGGAATCAAATCGCCAAACATCCAAGCGTGGGATGGAGTTCGAGCGGATGGCTGGTTTGAGTTTCAAGTTGATAACGCTCGGATGATCGCAACCTGTACGGATTCTTTCTTCAGACAATCAATCGGATTTCAAATTCCCGGATCAGCGCAACCGCCACAGTGGAAACAGGGACGACCGTACCAATTGCGTTACTCTGATTCAGACATTGAAAAGTCAACCGAGTCGATCCGATGGAGGGTTCGCCTCTACCCCGCGACCAGCCTGCACGACCTCCACACCATCATCGACTCGGGTAAAAAATCTCTTCCACTACAAACCATTCGTGTGACTCGCGATCTTTCAAGTGGTAATGATTTGGATACCGTCAACCGAGCCAGGGTAAGCGTGACTCGTCAAGTGACATCAGAATCGAGTGAAGCCGATGCGACGACGATTCCTCTACAAACCGATGACAATGGCCTAGCTCATCTGCGTCTGTCACCAGGTGACTACTTCATCACTGCGTCAGCGATTGGTTGTGATCCGGTACAAATCTCAGTGACCGCCAATGACTCACCAAGTGAATTTGTCATCCCCCTCGAAACCGGTAGCGGCCTGATTGCCGAAGTGCGGGATGACACAGGAAAATTGATCCCCGCAAAGGCCACCATCTATTCGATCGACGGCGAGGACCCAAACTTTGGACTCAGCAGCGCACGGACTTTTGTTGAAAACCTTGTCTACTCTGTCCATGGGCGATTCCATTGCCCACTCGATCCGGGTCGGTATGAAATCTACTTGAGTCGCGGTCCGGAATATGATGCGATCAGGCGTGAGATCCAAATCACCGAGGGGAAAGTTGAAAGCATTGCGGTGCAACTTGACCGAGTGGTTCACTCGAACGGCTGGATCAGCACCGACTTTCACAGTCACAGCAGCCCGTCGGGCGATAACACATCCGATCAGTATGGACGTGTTGAAAACCTGTTATGCGAACACATTGAATTCGCACCCTGTACCGAACACAACGTTGTCAGTTCCTACATGCCCTATTTGCAATCCATGGGGCTGACACACCTCATGGCGACCTGCACCGGGATGGAACTGACAGGAACACCAACACCCGTCAACCACCAAAACGCTTTTCCCCTACACCATCATCCGCATACCCAGAACGGCGGCGGCCCCCGTTCCTCTTATAACCCTGCGGTGCAGATTGAACGACTCGCTATGTGGGACCAAGGCTCTGAAAAAGTCGTCCAGATGAATCACCCCAACCTTCATCAAATCTATGGCGATGCCGATAGCGACGGGGTGGCCGACGACGGATTTCGCAACATGCTGAAATGGACGGACATCGTTGAGGTGCATCCTTTGGCTGTGATTTTCAGGGACGTCGTCAACGATCCGCCTACGGGTCGTCGCAAACGCATCACCATCCACCAATGGATGCAGCTGCTCAATCAAGGTTATCGAATTCCCGGTGTGATCAACACCGATTCCCATTACAACCACCACGGCAGTGGTTGGCGGCGAAACTGGGTCGCCTGCAGCACCGACGACCCGTCTCAAATCACGACCGAAGAAATGGTCAAGCAAACCGAGGCCGGTCACATCGTGATGTCCAATGGACCGTTCTTATCAGTTAAAGCAAGTGCTGGTGCGGAAAGTGGTGACGGACCGCAGAGCGGAAACCCAGAGACTGGAAACTCAGAGACTGGAAACTCAGAGACTGGAAACCCAGAGACTGGAAACCCTGCTACAGAAAAGCCAGCCACAGAAAAGCCAGCCGGTAAAAATTCAAGAACCGTTCATTCACGCAGCGAAGCCATTCCCGGAGGCAATCTGCTTGCGTCGTCAGGGAGGCTTCACCTGTCCGTCAACATCCAATGTCCTAACTGGTTAGCTGTCAACCGAGTCCAAGTTTTCATCAATGGACGACCCGACAAAGAATTAACGTACACCGCGAGAGAAAACCAAGATTACTTTGGTGCAGCCGATAACCCGGTCAAATTCGAAGCAGAGCTGACGGTTTTGCTTGAGCAAGATTCTCACATCATCGTCGCTGCGATAGGTGAAGGCTTGACGATGGAAAAAGTCATGGGAACGCGTTTTGGTAAAATCCCTCCGACGGCAGTCAGCAATCCGATCTATGTCGATGTCGACGGAGACGGTTTCCAACCCAACGGCGATCGACTCGGCCTGCCACTGCTTGGCGCAAAACCGACCAAGCTTTCCGACCAAAAGTAGGGATAGAAGATGAGTCCAAGTTGATTGAAGAAATCTTCATGATCGATCAAAAGCATTAGCAAGGTTTAATGAAGGTTTCGATAACAGGAGAGATATTCTTTCCGGAGTAGCCACCGAAAAGAATTCGCCCCAACACATCAACCTCGAAGGCGAACCCCAGCAGAAGTTTTAAGTAGACCAGTGACAGTAGTAAGTAGACCAGTGACACGAGAAAACGGCATGATCTCAATACCAGATCGATTCAAGCGTTGTGTTCCACCGCGACTGAACGGCCTGTCCCCAGCATGGATCAGAATCACAGCATGGATCAGAATCCCAGCATGGATCAGAATTCCAGCATGGATCAGCGCGTCAATCGTTCTTTTAATTTTCAGTGCATTGACTTCTTGGGCAGATGACACTGAGTCTCCAACGGAGACGACTGTCAAGCAAGAACTCCCCGCTGGCTATTACGAGGCCGGTGAGGATAAAGCATCGGCGATCGAAAAACTTTGCGAAGCGACTGCCGATACCGAACTTTTCTCGGGCGCTGTCTTGGTCGCAGAAAAAGGTAAGGTCATTTTTGAACAGGGATTCGGACTTGCCAATCGTGAGTGGAATATTCCCAACACTTCGGCGACCAAGTTTCGTCTCGCATCGGTCAGCAAACAGTTTTGCAGCATGTTAGTGATGCAACTGGTGCAAGAAGGCAAGCTAGAACTGGATGATACGATCCGTGATCATTTGATCGACTACCGCGAAGATACTGGCAGCCAAATCACCATCCATCACCTGCTCGCCCATCAATCCGGCCTCAAAGATTTTACAGCCAGCTTTGACTATCGTGGAAGGATCTCGCGTTCTTCCTACGGCAAAGATGAATTCATCAAACTGCATTGCAGCTCTGATCTCGCGAACGAACCGGGAACGATCTATAGCTACTGCAACGCCGGGTACGTCATCCTGGGAAGGATCATTGAAAAGGTGACGGGCAAATCATTCGAGCAGAATCTCAAGCAGAGGATTTTTGAACCGCTCGGCATGAACGACAGCGGCTATGACCGAAACCGCTACGTGCTCGAGAATCGCGCCAGTGGATATCGGCGGGGACCGTTTGCGTTTGAAAATGCCGACTACATCGAGATGGACTCCACACCCGGCGCATCGGGCGCCCTTTATTCAACCGTCCAAGACATGTTCCGTTGGGATCGTGCGCTCTCTACCGATCAACTGCTCGGCAAACAGTATCGCGACTTGATGTTCACCCCGAATCGTGATGTACCGGAAGTCAAAGCGGCAGGCGGCCGGCCCCACAGCATCTACGGCTACGGTTGGCAGATTTACAATCGAACACATCCGGTTACCAAGCGAGTGGTGAAAGTTGTCAACCACGGGGGTGCAATCAACGGGTTTCGTGCGATGGAGAGTCGATTGGTCGACGAAGATGCTTTCGTGATCGTACTGTGCAACCTAGGCGATCCCTTTGGAGGAAGCGATATTTGGAATGCAGTGGTACAGTTGAATACCGAGCTGATACATCTTGTGACCGGTCAACCGTATCGAATGCCGGGCAAGGCAAGGATCACGCAGGATCAACGCATCTACCGCTACGTGAAGGCAAGTGGAGTCGATGCCGCAATCGAATGGTTCAAACAAAAAGGAAAGCCTGCACCTTGGGGTGGATCGATGGCAGCCGTCGCGAAGCAACTTCTCGTCGAGGGATTCACCGACGAAGCACTGCAGCTAATGGAGTTTGACGTCGAAACCTCATCCGGCAAAGTCTGGCTACTGCGAAGAACCGCTCAAGCGTTTTTAGATGCCGGAAAGTCAGGAAAAGCGATCGAGTATGCCAAGCAGGGACTTGAAAAGAAACCGGATGATGAAGCTTTGCAATTGATCATCGCTGAAGCCAACCAAAAAATAACAGGCAAGCCTCAAGAGTCAGCCGCAAAACCAATATCACCCTGAACTCGGGAACGCTTGAGCGACACTGATTCGCGAACTTTTTTCAGAGAATCTGTTTTGGTGAGTTCTTGTCAATGAACCCCTTCGCGTCGCGATCACGGTCGTGCTAAAACCAAAATGCTGGTTAACCGCAAATCAAATCAGCCACAAATCAATGGCGTGACGATTTCGTTGGGCCACAGACTGCAAGCGGGAGCTGGTGCGACTGGCACATACTTCCAATCTCTCTGCGGTTGGTGTTCGAACGCCAACACTTGCTGTCGCACATTTCCAAACACACGCTCCTCGGCCACCGTGAGTACTCCATTGTGTCTCGCCATCACTGTGCGAGCCAACTGCTGTCCTTTCTCCTCGTCGTATCGTTCGCATTGGTCGCCATTGATCCAAGCGAAATCTGGAATGAGCTTGGGACTATGAGGGGCAAAAACGTAACGTCAAAACCCGACAACCGATCCCTTGGGGGTCAAAGTACCCAGTCGATTATTAGACGCCACAAATAACGGGCGAACAGGTGTTTGACAGGGATCCATCTCAGCCGAACTGACCTGCGTGTTGACGTCGGTAAATCTCCCGTGATCGTTTTACGGGAACGGCGGCAAGCGTTGATCGTTTGCAGGATTGGCCACACAACTTCACGTTTCGGTCCAGTCCGATGATCGTCTCGGGTTTGACTCACTACCGAAACGCCGATGAAGTTCATCTTGCAGCCTTGGCAACTGATGCTGCTGGGACTTGCCGCCTGGGTCAACCGCGAGCAGCAGGCTCGGATCGAGTATCTACAGACCGAAGTTGCCGTGTTGAAGGAACAGATCGGTAAGAAGCGAATCCTACTGACCGATGACCAGCGGCGCCGCTTGGCCGTCAAGGGCAAGACGATCGGTCGCAAGGCTCTCGATGAAGTTGGCTTTTTGTTCACGCCAGATACGATTCTCTGCTGTCCGATCTTTCCTCGAACAGCACCACACCGAACGAAACCACCAGGGTTTGGGCAACGAGCTAATGGTTCTGATGGATCGACCGCCTGACTTGGATGCTGAGATCGAAACAACCGTGCGCCTCGGCGGCTTGTTTCGGTCGTATCAACGCGCTGCTTGAACCGGCGATCTATTACACGCTCACCACGCCAACGAATAACAGTCGGCTTGGGCACGGCCGCGCCCCACTGTGGATTTGATTTATTTTTCTACGTCTTTGTCGGTGTTGCCACCGATCTCGACCGCGAATCCGGTGTCTCGAAACGATGCAGGGTCAGAGTTTGACAGCCAGAATCATCCTTTCAGTTTCTTGACCCCAAGGGGTGACGGATACCCACTTTATCACCCTGGGAATAGCTGGATTTCTTACCCATCACTTTTTCATGCTGTGCCTGAGTTACCTCGTACACATCCATGTAATATGGCTTGCTGATCGTTACTTGATGCTGACGCTCGTCGTTCTTGGAATCTTCCTCATCAACCGAAGACTTTAGCGTCTGCGCCGTCCGCCCCTCTTACTTGGCAGACTCATACTCGGCCTTCAGCCACCCCGAGACCTACGGTAACTCCGCATCTTCACTATGCGCAGGCAAGTCCGCTGCGGCGGTACGCAGTAAAGCCTGTAAGTCAGAAAGAGTCTTTGACGGTCGGTGATTTGTTGTTTTGACGTTGTGATTTCGGCTGAACGATGGGCAGGAGTTTTGGAACACTCGTCTACACGCATCGCACACCAGTCCGTTGAGAAAATGGTTTTGATTAGCGTACGATTCGTGCGAATTAGCGTTGCTGATCTTCTTTGTCAGCCCGCGTGGCTGGAGTAGTCTTGTCTTGGATTTCGCGGGAGTCGATTCGCCACGTCTTGTAAAGTTTCCAAGCAGCGTAGATCACGACGAAGGGAATTCCAATCCACAAAGCGGCTTTGAGAATTGGTCTGAATGTGCGATCAAATAGCCAATCAGAGAAGCGTTGAACAAAACCCGGGTCGGGCGTGCCATCGGGTTTGTCCGGGCCGCCCAGCATGGTCTCTGGCTGAGAGAGCAGCAGCGTCGTTGCCGCGACGGTGAACAGCACACTCTTGGGATTGTTCGCTGTGAACTCGCGGACGTACTTGGCAAGGCCGGATGGATTTTCGTCGGCAAGTGACAGCAATTTGCGTCTCAGCTCAGGCGGCAGCTCAGTGATGTCATCGAGGTGCCGTCCGATGTCGAGGGCTTGATCCTTGTTCAGCTTGGAACACAATTCGATGCCTTCGTCACCGAGCGATTTTGCGTAGGCGGTTGCGATGCCTGGATGCTTGACCTCGGCGGCCAACATCTTGCTGCCATATTTGGTGGTCAATTCGCCCAGTTGTTTACCGCCTTCGCCAGCGGCCAATCGAGCTGCGGCAGCAGGTACGTTGGCTTTGATCGGTAAATCATCGAGTGCTTTCAAAACGACGATCGGGTCCGCGACGTTGCCCAACGCTCGAACCACATCCGGGCCGTGCTCGGCAGTCAATTTGGCTGCTCTCTCAACAACCTCTTCGCCACCTTCTTTGAGCAGTTTGGTGGCGACGCGATCGGCAACTTCATCGCTGATCCCCTTGGCGAGCTGCCTGCTCGCCGTTTCGCTGCCTTCTTTGCTCATGAACTTGCCGGCAGCTTTCAGCAAAGATGCCCCGATCCCGGCATAAGTTGTCGTTGGCGATACCGAAAGAATGGCGGCCGTCACAAGCAGAGTTAAATACCTATTCATTGCTCGCCTCCGGTAACTATTTGCTGGTACAGCGTTTCTTCATAAGAACGTCGCAATTGGGAACAGGCTTCGTCCAACGTCACCTTGAGTCCATCTTTTCCATCCGTACCTTGAACGGCCCCCAACTTGACTTGGTCAATGGTTTCATTGAGCTGGTCCGATAATTCCGCGGAATAGGAATCGGACATCCACCAGTCAATGGCTAGCCCGATCATGAGCCCCCCCACGACGCCCGCGGCGGTGCCCCAAGGTCCAACTGTTGTGCCTCCGGCACCGCCAGCGACGGTGGTGACCGCAGTCGTTCCGCCAGCACTGGTCGCCGTCGAAGCGAGCATGGTCGCGACCTCGACCGCAATCATCCGAACAATTTGGGTGGCGGCTGCTCCGCCGACACCACTAAGCACTTCCGTCAACACGGCACGCTGAAGTGAATCCACCGCCAAGGAGTTTGCATACTGGTTCAACTCTTCGTTGATGAGTTTGGCGAAGTCATTGAAATTCTGCTCGGGGATCGAAACCTGTCCGCTGGCTGAAACGGCCGCTCGAATCTGGATCAACATCGTGTTTTCGTTGGCCTGAACATCCTCACGAAATTGCTGCAGTGCGGTGGAAATATCTTCTTGAATTCGCGCGTCGTCGAACAAGTGTTTGCTGACCTTGGTCCCGACGAAAGCGGCAACATCGTTCTCCTCGTACCACCAGTCGCTCCCCAGACGTTTGACGACACGCAACCGCGTACCCCAACTGTTGATATCAGCGACGAAAGGATCAACTCCCGTGCGGTAAACCTCGATCTTGTTTTCGATCCGCTCAATGCATCGCTTCGCGGCAGCTTCATTGGCCTCGCTCGCTGACTTGATCCGCGGATCGACGGCGTTTTCGTAAAAGGCATTCCGGGCGTCGAAGTTTGCACTCGAATCCAAGTCTGGTTCCGGGCTGGGGTTGATGGGAATGTTGGGCGGGACGGGAGCGGGACGATTCAGGACATACGCACCCAACGCGACACATCCGATCAAGGCGGCTGACCACACAAAACCTGATTTCTTGTTCATGTGCTTTCTCCTTTTGAGGCTGAAGGTTCGTCGAGCTGGCTCGCTTCGGTATTACCACCGAGCAGAGTGTTTTCGTTACCAAGACTTTGGTCGTCTTGAGTCATGCAAACTGCAGCATAGAAGAACGAATCATTTAAGATCGGCCTATCTTAACGCATTCCGCCTCGAGGATCAGCCAGAAACTTCGGTGCGCGACACAGCCACCCAGACCAGCGAGGTGTTCCAAGCGAAGGCGGTTCCCTGCCTTCCGAGCCGAGTAGACGAGGGGATCCACCAGCTATCAAGCGAGCTGGCAAGTCACTGGCATCGTAGGCTTTGCCGGTAACCGTCGTCGTCGTCAAGTGTCAGTTGCTTCGTAAACTCACCATGCCGCCGGCGGCCCGCTGTCTGCATCGTCTAACGTCACCCTCGATCATCGCATGATGGATCGAATCTTGCTCGTAAAGTTTGGTCATACGTAAGATGAATGTCTGATTGGTTTTCTTTGCGACATGCAGTTCCACCGTCAGTCCATGACGCCGTCTGTTAACCACCGTGTCACGGCCCGGCAGAGAGCGTGAGAGTCTGGGGCCAGAGAAGCCAAAGCCAGATCGCACATTCTTATTCACTTTGGAAAGTGAGAACGTTTTCTGAAAGTGACCAATCAGAAAAAAGCTGTCAACACGGCGACTAAAACGACAAAAGCCGAGGCGGTAAACCTCGGCTTCTTTGATGTCTGCTTCAAGCGGACGGTACCGCACTCTGGAGCTAAGCTCCCCGTGACGGGTCTCTCAGGGCGTGCAAGACGGCGTGCACTCGAGATTGCCAATGACGCCGACCCAATGACGCCGACCCAAGGACGATGCCCCCGGGCGGCACCAGTTCTCAAGCGTGAACACTGACTCTCCAAACTGGTTTGCCCCACGCAAGTCCCACCCGGACCTACTATGTGTGTGCAAAGAAAAGCCCGTGTGACAAAGCTGTCACACGGGCATCTGGTCATTCATTGAGGAGGCGAGGAGCGTTAGAGATCAGCCAGCCCGATTGTAATCCGACTTGTCTTGCTGGACCTGGTCATATTTCTTGCCTTAGTCCTCGCGTTTTTCCTCGCCGTATCCAGACTTGCCACTCTTGTCACCTGATCCATACTTTTGCATGTAGATCTGCTTTGCCTCGGTTCCTGTCATGCCTTCACGGCTCTTGAGGATCTGCTGGTATCTCTCAATTGCGACCCGCCTCGCTTCCGATTTCCCGGGGTCTGCTCCACCACCACTCATCCTGGCGTTCGCAGCGCCCTCGGCCGCACGTGCCTGAGTCTGAGGTGCGGACTGGGAAACCGCAGAAGTTGTCGCTGTGTCAGGACTCTTTACGGCAGGAGCCTCTGCACTCTCATTTTCGGGGTCCATCATATCGTCGACTGGCGTCACGATCAGTTCCCAACTGTGCAACATGCCCCAACGTTCGCTGCGAGACCCACGCACAACAAGCTGCCAAACACCTTTGGCACTCTTGCCGTTGAAACTTGACAAACTTGGTTGTTTCTTCGAAGCCGCTTCAGGGATGAAACTTCCCTGGAATGGCGGGCGTGCTTTCGTGATCGGTGTTTGCGACTGATCATCAAAGACCGTTCCATCAAAGTGGTCATCATGTCCGCCCACCTCAGTGAAAAGCTCGATTCGTTGCCCGTCTGGTCCTGTTAAATAAGCATCCAGATAGGACGTATGCGAGTGCGTAATCGAAATGCGCACATTCAAATCGCTGATCACAAAATCTTCGAGCACTTCAATTTCGGAAATAACGGTTTTCTTCGGCGCTAACACCTCAGCATCGTTGTTGGAATAATTGCCCCCCACGAGAGCTTTGGCACTCAAGACTTCACTTGCCGTCAGCAAGCCATCACCATTGGCGTCATACGAGGCGAATTCAGCAATCTTCTCTTCCGACCACTCGGTTGTGAATTCGACCATCGCGATCTGCTCATCACGATTTTCATCGAGTTCGAAAAACCATCCGGGGAGCCCCTCACCAAGATCGCCAATTTCTTCTTGCAACTGCATCAGGTACGTATGAAGTTCTTCTCGCGAGAGCTCTCCATCTCGATCGATATCAATCTTCCCTGGCGGAAATCCGAGACTCACCGTCTCGTCTTTTTCCAACCGACCATTTCGATTTTTATCAAAACGTCCGAGCACGGTAGACGTCAAATAGTATTCACGGCCTCGACGCCACCACTGATTGTTGTCCTGTCCTTTCGGTTCTTGTCGGGTCACCGGCTTAATGCCATTGCCAACCCTACCAGCTTTACGGACCAATTCATCAGATGCCCCGGAAAGCAAACGGCGTCGGGCGTAGCGCTGTGCCAATTCGAGGCGACTCAGACGGTCGTCCTTGTTGAGATCCTCTTCAAACGGCTGGCGATGTGTCCAAACAGCTCTTTTGGATTCAGCATGGTCGATGTACCCGTCACGATTGCGATCCGAACGTGCCAGAGTACGGTCCGCTTCGTCCAAATCGGCTTGTATGTAGGGAAACTTGATGGCGGGCAGGCCAAACTCAGGTACAAGTTCGGTCTCGGCGTCCGGCACAAATGACTTCACGGAAGCTTCTGAGTCCGGCTTAATACGTTCCCCGGCAACACCATTCTGCAGGGCAAAGTAGATTCGTGCGGCTTCTTGCCACCGCACGATTTCGTGAGATTGCCCCATCGACATTCGACGAGATTTCGCAAGCCGCTCTAAATAGGGACGGGCAAGTGGTGTGACCTCTTCGGGATCAAGCCAACCATTCTGGTCACGATCCAGCTTCTCGAGCGATTCCCGCAAACCAGACTGGGCCATGAGAGCCCCCGACATGCCTAAAGTGACAACGCTCAATGTCGCCGTGGCGAGGATCAAAAAACATCTATTTCGTCCAACCATGGGAATGCTCTCCAATTACCTTTAACGTCCAGTAGATTTTGTCGACCGGGACGACGAAGATGACGAACTACGACTGCTGCTGGAAGACGTACGGCTTGAAGATCCTTCTTGGCCCAGCATGACTTGCTGAAGTAATGTTTCATAAATCAGACCATTCGCAGGAGCCACCACTTCGATCATCTGCTCACCACGAAAATCGATTACTTTGACCAACCTTTCCACTTCTTCAAAGAGTTGGTCTGGAGCGGTCACGACCAATGAATTGCTTGGTTCGTGAACCGCAATCGTCATTTTGGGTTCAAGGTTTCGGGGCGGCGTTGATTTTTGGGGAGCAGCCCCCTTCTTGGGCTTGCTATCCGCTTCGCGAGGGTCAGGCTTCTGAGGAGCAGGTTGCTGTGCGGGTTGTTGCCCTGGCTGCCCCGGCTGCCCAGTTTGTCCCGTCGTTGATGCGACCACTCTCCCTGCGAACGCCTCACGAATCACAGACGCCATCTCGGCTGCCTTGATGTTCGCTAATTCGATCACGTGCGATTGACCATAGGTCTTGATATCCGCCAAGCCATTACTGCGATCGATAATTTTGAGATAGGTTTCAACCTGTTCGACCTCAGAAGCTGAGCCCTGCACAATCAAACGATTCAAGCGAGTGTCCGCAACGACACTCATGGAAGTGCCCGCGGTCAGCGTCATCACGCCGTCGCGAGTCGTCAAAAAGCTTCCCAGCATGGAGCCAGAAGAGGACAAGAAACCGTTGACCAACGAGCCGGCCTGTCCCTCCGCGGCTGCCTCACCACCATCAAGCAAGTCAGCAAGGAAACGCAAGGCATCATCAGCTTTTGTGTATTGAAGATAAAAGACGACCGGGGGTGAGGGTATCGAATTCAATGGCCCGGTAATCGCCCGCAAATGCTCTTCGAAACGATCCAAGGCAGCGGGATCTTCTGACTTTAACATCAAACCACGAGGTGTCATTTGCAGTTGGATGGCAGAAGACTCATTCTGTGCCGCTGTCAGCATCTGCGAGTTGGTTGCAGTCAACCTCGCATCAACCTTGCCCGGAGCAGGCGTCTCAGGCTTATCAGCGTTACCAGAGGGTTGATCTGCGTTGTCTGGGGTTGGTTCTGCGGCGGATTCTGCCCGCTCCTTTTTCGCCCTCTTTTCATTCGGATCGTTGACAACCCTTTCAAGGTTGGCAGCACTTGCATTCCCGAGAGAGCGATACCGAATCACCTCGTTATTGCCCCGCCAAAACTTGACGGCCGCATCGAGCAACTCGTCTGCGTTCTCACCCTTCAACGGCAAGAATCGCAATCGATCCCCACTATCGAGACCTTGCGCAGAGTCCAGTCCCTCAACGATTTTCTTGATCTGTTCCAAATCTGCTTTCTTGGCACGTACAAATAACCGCATGCTACCCGGGTCTGCGTCAATTTTCGGCGCGTCCGGGTCGATCGTTTCAGGATCATCCAACAAGTCTGGCAGATCCAGCATTTCCTCCAGCAAACTGATGACAAAGTACGGGTCAACCGTCTTCAGTGGGATCACAGCAAATTCGGCTTCGGTCGCCTGCAATTGCGAGACAGTGCCCTGAATTTCTTTCTGGATTGCTTCGGGAGCGAAGGCGACAATCGTGTTAGCCGCCTCATCCATCGACAGTCTGATCGAACTGGTGCGTCCTGCCAGCAAGGTTTGCAAAACGTTGTAGACGGTGTCCACATTCCCACCTGTCACCGGGTGTGAGCGAAGCACGGACTCCCCTTCCTCGCTTTTTTCTTTTTGCTCAGGTTGATCCACTGCCTTGACCAACCCTTCGAGCAATTTCACTTTATCTTCCAATCCGGTCACAAAGAGATTTTTGCCCAGAACGTCCGCAGAAATACTGACATCGATGCCAATCATCTCACCCGTTGCGAGACCGAGATGTGGACGAGCCACAAGCAGAACATCCTCAGCCGAAACATGCTTGAGGGCAAAGCTTTCAACGACCGTGCCATTCGCCATCTCGTCAGGCGTGAAAGCGGACAGGATTGATTGGACACTGCGGAGCTTGGATGCGGTGTCCGTGATGATCAGTTGTTTCGTCTTCCCGAGCATTTCAGGAGTCGTCATCAGGTTCATGACTGAAAGTTCCTGAACCGCCTCCTCTGGATCGATATCACCGAGAGGAAAAATACATTTCAGTACTTCGTGCCGATTACGATCCTTTAATTCATCGATCGTGACCAACTCGGCCATCGCATCCAATTGCTGCATGCTTCGCTGATCGCCAAGGTTAATCACGGATAGCAATTGCCCGCTGCGGACCAAGGTGAAGCCTTCGGGTAACAGAAACAGGTTGATTCGATCGATGGCCTCAGCATGTGTAAAAACTCGCGGATCGGAATAAGTGAAACTACCGGTAGGCAATTCAGATACCTGCAACGCTAAACCGCCTTCGTCAGCCAACCATCGAATCACATCACGCCACGCGACGCCGTCAAAGGAAAATCGGACACGGTCATTAGGGAGCTTTGCCTCAGCGTTTTGCTCGCCGTCTGGGGCCTCGCTTGACAGGTTCTCATCAGCCATCGCTTTGCCAAGCAGGTCAGCAAGAGCTTTGCCGGCATCTTCCTCTGGTGCAGCGGTTCCGGATCCTGCCTCAGCCGTCACGTCCGTTGCTGCTTCGGAGTCTAACGGGGCGGTCGCCTGCGTTGCCGCAGCTGGAGGACTTTCCTGTCCCACAGCCACTGGAGTTGCTACCCCAGCGGCTAACGCGATGAACGCGAAAACTTGAAACGTTGGAGTGTGGGAATGCCAAAAATTAGTCATTCAAATTTGCTGAGTATGAGTTGATTTGCCAGTACGTCTGCCGACAGGTGATCAGGGCCGATGCCTTGTCCAAAACTCCCTTTGATCATTGGATCGCTCGCCGTTCACCAGTCGCCGACAAATGACGGACACACCTTGCCGAGAGGTACCTTTGGTTGGTGGGTGAGCAATGGATGTCGGGTGGGAATCGACTGCGGCCCCTCTGGCTCGGATCGATTGGTGGGTGGGCAATGCCTCTCGGGTGGGAATCGACTGCGGCCCCTCAGGCTCCTATCGATTGAAAACGGCATCATTGAAGCCTAGTGGATAGTCCTAACTAGTCAAGGTTTCTTTCGGTATCCAAGCCTAGCAAAACGTGCCTTTCTCGGGGTTTTAGCAGCGAATACACCAACTGACTTGGCCTGCTCCGATAAAGATCCTACAGGTCAACTGTTGCGCATTGGTGCAATCAGCCCTAAAAGGCGACTAATCCAACCAGTCGTCCGAATCAAAACCTGCCTCACTGCCCGAGAGAGGCTCCCCACCGGCAACCCCCGTGTGGTCAAAAAACTCAGTCGACGCTCCGACACCTCAAAAAACGAGGTTTCCTGAGCACGGGTGCCAAGCATCTCATCCGACCTGACATGCATGTTGACGTCGGCAATAACTCATGCGGCCCAAATCAGGAGAAAGTTTGAGAGTGCAGGCAACACCAGAACGAACCGGCGATCTGCTTCCACCTGGAAGTCATCCCCAAAGTACGGTTAACCCCGTGGGGTCAAAAAACTCAGCCGAGCACTCAACGCTGCATAAAGGCGACTTCCAAACGTTTGACGGGCCTACATCTAAGCCGAACCGACGTGCTGTCGAGGGCGGTAATGTTTCTGCGATCGTTATAACCGGAACGAAGGCAAGCCTCGATCGCTCACAGGATCGGTCACGCAGCTTTACATTTCGCTTTACACTAATGATCGTCTCGGGTTTTCCGAATCCCTGAGACGCCGATGAAATTCGCCCTGCAACCGTGGCAGTTGATGCTGATCATGCTTGCCGGCTGGATCAATCGACAACAACCAGAAGTCATTGAGTACCTTCGTATCGAGAATGCCGTTCTCAAAGAGAAGCTCGGAAAGAAACGAATTTTGCTGACCGATGAGCAGTGATGTCGATTGGCCGTCAAAGGCGGGGTACTGGGACGCAAACAACTCGAGCAGGTCGGCACGCTATTCACCCCCGACACGATCCTACGATGGCACCTCCAATTGGTTGACAAAAAGTGGGACTACTCCGATCGAAAACAGAGGACAACCGGTCGACCAAGAACGCGGCCGGAGATCGTCGACTTGACCGTGAAGTTCGCTAAAGAGAACCCGACCTGGGGCTACGACCGTATCAGCGGTGCGCTATCGAACGTTGGCTCCCACATCTGCGACTCCACCATTGGCAACATCCTCAAAGCCCACGGCATCGAACCAGCGCCGGATCGCAAACGCACGGGATCGTGGGCGACATTCATGAAGTCGCATTGGGACGTGATGGCTTCGATCGACCTCACGACTGTTGAAGTATCGACCTCACGACTGTTGAAGTCTGGACAACGAGTGGCCTGACAACGTTCTATTTTGCTCTTTGTCATGGAGCTTAAAACCCGCCGCGTCGCCTTTGCGGGCTGCACCACTAATCCGAACGAAGCGTGGATGAAAACGGTGGCACTCGAGCTTACCAACCATGAAGATGGTTTCCTCAAGAGCAAGAAGTACTTAATCATGGATCGCGATGCGACTTTCAGCAAGTCGTTCCGTGATTGCCTGCGACGCGAGGGCGTGAAGCCAGTACGCCTGGCACCGCGAACCCCGAACTTGAATGCACAGTTAGAAAGATTCTTTGGATCTCTGAAAACTGAGTGTCTTCACAAACTGATTCTCTTTGGCGAGAAAGCGACGCGCAGAGCTGTTCGAGCTTTCCTCGTCATTATCACACAGAACGAAATCATCAAGGTTTGGGCAACGAGCCCATCGTGCCGATGGATCGACCGCCTGACATGGATGCCACAATTGAAACGACCGAGCGTCTTGGTGGCTTACTTCGGTCGTATCGACGCGCTGCTTAGTTCGGCAGTTTTCACGCGATCCGCACCGCCTTGGTCTAAAAACGGTGGTGTGATGTCTGCTGCGCAGTGCCGCCGTTTTCGATCACTTTTTAGCCAGCGCCGCTCATCTGGACTCAATTTCGACCGAAATCCGGGCCACCTTAAAAGATGAATCATCGGAATCCGTCGGCCAAAGTCCTCGTTTTAGCTTTTTGACCCCACGGGGTAGTCATTGACCTGTCGATGCCGCCGAGCTTTTTTTGCGGGAGGGACTTGATGGCATCGCAGCGCGATAGGCTCACCCGCCCAAAGGCAAGAAAATACTGCTGCGTATCAACTAAACGGTTACTGCAGAACGATTTAGGCTCTTTCTAATGGGAAATGATGGCGATCGCGGCTTAGTCGCTTGGAGATGTGTTCTTTCCACTCGCAAGCATGATGCTGCGATCTGAGTTTTCGCGTCGTTAAGTCTTATCCTAGTCAGATTTGTCGAATATACTTCGACGCGACGGTTTCTTCCCCCGCCACTTTCCAGAATAGGTACATGCAGCCCGAGCTTTCTTTTTGTGATAAGCCGTGCTTTCGAATCGATGTCAACCAACGCTGTCCACCGTCGAACGCTTCTCGGGAGCTGCTTGCTCATAGGACTCTTGGGTTGGTTGCAGCATCTCCCCGCGTCATACGCTGATTTCACTTTTGGAACCGGGGTAGACCAGTTTACGATCTCTACCGTCTCGATCGCTGATTTGAGCAACACCTCTGACATCGAAACCACCTATACAGGAATCGGTGCGCAGAGTCTGGGGGCCGTTGCTTACCAGTACGAGATGTCCAAGTACGAGATCACGCGTGGCATGATTAATCAGTACAACAATCAAAACGGTAGCGACCGTGATGTGACGATGTACCTGTACACGCCGGCCGACTCAAATGACACACTTTATTCGTCAGATTCTTATGTTAACGGCGATAGCAACCAAGGATTCAAAGACACGCTTCCAGCAACGGGGATAAGCTACATTGAGGCAACGCAGTTTGTAAATTGGCTGAACACCAGCTCGGGCTATTCCGCCGCATACAACCTCAACACAAACGGGCAAGCCAATTGGCAATTATGGGACGTCAATCAATGGTCGATATCCGATGCGGGCTATGATGCATCGGATCCTTATCGTAACGCAAACGCCAATTTCTTTTTAATGAATGCGGATGAAGCTTACAAAGCAGCATTCTACGACACCAACTCAACCAGCTATTTTGATTACACCGTGGGCAGTGATACAGCGCCGACCTCCTACGATGGTACCGCTGGTGTTTTTCAGGGAACGGATGCCGACAAGATCGTAAAAGGTGGCAATGTACGGTACCTTGTCGAAACCGATCAAACCGGAGGTACCAGTCAGTATGGTGTGATGTCACTTGGCGGAAGTGCTGGCGATATGATCGAAACGACTGACGGCATCAAGTACAACCTCTTTGGTGGAACACTTGCCCATACCAGCATCGCCGAGACGTACGCGCATAGCTCATCTCTCATCAAGTCGTATAACATTGACGCGACAGAGCTTTCCTCTCAAGGCTTTCGAATCGTCAGTACATTGCAATCACCAGCACCGATCCCTGAACCCAGCACCGCGATCGCGATGGGCTTACTCGGCATCGTAGGCTTGGCAGGTAACCGTCGACGTCGTCGTCAAGGATCTGTTGCTTAGCATACTCACCAAGGCCACCCGTACCCACTGTTTCCATCGTCTCACGTAACCCTCGATCACTTGCATGATGGATCGAACCTTGCTCGTCAAGTCTGGTCACACGTGAGACGAATCGCTGCCTGGTTTTCTTAGCCACTCCCAGCTCCACCGTCAGTCCGACCGGCGTTGTCTGTTAACCACTGTGTCACGGCCCAGCACAGAGCGTGAGAGTCTGTGGCCAGAGAGACAAAAACCGGCTCGCACGCCTTGGGCATGTGACGCCTGCACGTCTCTCACAGATCATGGGGATGTTGCATCTGGCTCCTGAGATTCCGGAGGCGTTTCTGTTCTTGCCTCGTGTGGACGAAGGCCGTGATCGTGTGACCGAGCGTGACGTGCGGCGTGTGATGGGGAGTTTGGACTGGGACGAGCAGAG
>CALJHC010000036.1 GCA_938075415.1 uncultured Rubripirellula sp.
TTGATACTCTGAAAGGTTGCGACGGGATAACATGGGCTGAAAAAGAACCGACAAGTCTCTGGTGTACGGATCCGCTGGTTTTTAGCCAGCGAGTGGGGTTGTTTTTAGACCAAAGAATCTAGCGACAAAGTCAGGCGACGGTTTGTCGGCTAGTGACCGGGGTCGGGCAGGTGCCACCCATTAGGATTTGGCGTCAGAAATCGCGTTGGAACTCTCACTTGGGTGGACCACGTTTTCTGAGTGCATCGCTTGTATCAAGTTGAGCGCGTCGCCGGCATCAAGTGCTGTCTCTCCTGACGATTTTTAGCATTGAATTGCCTGCATGGCACTCGCCCCCCCACCTTGGTGGAGTGCCTCGTAACGCGGTTCTCTTTTTTTCTGGGTGATTGCCGGCAATACCTCAAACGACCTCTTCAGCACCCCGATTGGTTAATAGGGGCAGTTGAGGATTCCAGTGAGTCATGAACGCCGATGGCTAATGATTGGGAACATCTGCACTTGCTGCTTGGCTGTTTTGGCGGGATTACCTTTCCATTGCGTAATAGAATCCCGTATAATGGAAAAGTGGAAAATACGATTGAATCGTCCAAGACATTTGCCAAGATCGCTGGTGTTGAACGGTCCTTTGACGAAGACCAACAATCCTCAGGCAGTCAAGTCAGGAATCTTTGTTACTTCGAGCCTTCCGACGGCAAAGACTCTTTGATGCCCCTGGCGACCGAACACGGTCCTGAACTCGGGACAATCGGTTGCTCACAGCGGACCGAAAAAACGCTTGCTCAATTTCCTAGTTGATGAGAATGACGAGATGCTAAATCGAAGAAGAATGCTACAAGGATTCGCCGGCGGCCTTGGTGCTGCTCTGGGGTCACCTTTCTCCGCCAAAGATTTATTAGCTGCCACGACGGTCAGCAGTGCTGGACGAATAGAATTGTCCTCCGCATCGACATCGCCAAAACGTGTTGTCTTCTTCATGCAGAATCAGGGGTTTCATCCCAGTACTTGTGTTCCCGAGGGCGCAAAATCTAGTCGCTCTCTGGCAGGCCTTCAACTACCAGAGCCGATCCAAGCTTTGGAACCGTACAAAGATCGCTTGCACATCATCAACGGCCTGCATGGCACCCACACCACCCCATCACACAGCGCGTTTTTTGGCGCTTTAGGCGGTTACCGAGGCGGTGATGGTGTTCCACCCAGCGCAGGAACAATCGACTATGAATTAAGTAAAACACTTCCTTCGACCCTGATGCCGCACCTGTGCATTGGGATGGACTCTCTGGAGAACATGAAGAGCAAACCAACCATTGCAAACCTTTCCGCAAGCGGTGCTGGGCAGCCAATTTTCATGCATTCCAATCCCAATCACCTTTACCAAATGCTTTACGGTGGAATTTCAAGCGGCGAAATCCGTCAACAGTTCGAGGCCCGCTCCAGCGTCATGGACCAGGTTGAACACTTGGCTGAGATCAATGGTAAGCGTTTACCAACAGCTGATCAGCAGCGGTATGGACAATATGTGCAGGGATTCCGCGACGTCAACGGACTGCGAGATCGCCTCGCAACCGTTTCAGATCACTTGAAGAAGTTTGCACCTGAGGTGGATGGCCGCTACGGGAGTCCGGAGTTCGAAACTGACTGGCATGATGTACTTTTGGATCTCGGAGTATCCGCGTTAAAATCTGGAATTACGAACACGTTAACCATCGGCTCAGGTCGAGGCGAAATTTTTGGCTCATGGAAAGGCATCGGCGTTGAGCAACAAGGACACAACCTTGGGCACATCAATCAGCCGGGAAATCCCATTTGGATTAAAATCCGCCAGTACAATTGCCAAATGCTGGTACGCATGATGGAGGCTCTCGATAGTATACCTGAAGGCAGCGGAACGATGATGGACAACACCCTGATCGTTTACACCAGCAACAATGCGGACAAGCAACATACCAACGGTGCTAACTGGCCGGTCATGCTACTTGGAAATCTGGACGGGGCATTCAAGACTGGTTGCTTCACTCAAATGGATAGCAAACGCCCTATCAATTCTCTTTATGCAACACTTCTCAATGTTGCAGGAAAATCGTGCGATCGATTCAACATGAATGAAAAGGTTGCTAAAAAGTTCGACTCCTCAGAAGGGCCGTTGCGAGAAGTTCTGGCATGACAATCGGCGAACCGAGAACCATCTACTTTCTGCTGTTAACTTTCTCCTTATTCCATGGGACCGCTAGGGGTTACACGCCCGGCGATCCGGCGGGGTTAACGTTTGAAGGTTTTGCAAAAGGCTTTCTTCAGGATCACTGCACTGACTGCCACGGCGGCTCAGATGCTGAAGCCGGGTTGAACCTTGAGGGCTTAGGTCCCATCGACGAGATCAATCAGGCCCAGTGGAAGTCAATATGGGCTCAGGTCGCGTTGGGCGAGATGCCACCATCAGACGTCGAATCCCCTGACGTTATTGACAGGCTAAAATTGACGGATTGGATCGTTCGGGAATTATCAAATCATCTGCAAGAATTTGGTGGGTTTTTGGCCTCATCGGATCCTGAAAAAGGGAACTTCGTTGACCACGATTTGCTGTTCGGTGTTTTGCCGCCAGGGATAAAGCTTAATCCCACGTCTTCACCAGCCCGCTTGTGGAGAGTCACCCCGCAAGAGCACGTAACCCGTCTCAATGAGCTAATCAATCGAGAACCCGATTATGACCCCAAAAAACCCGGACTACGTTCCCATGGTGACGTTGTCCCGACAAACCATGGTGGCGAATTAAAAATCTATTTCGGGACCGACCGAATCATCCAATGGCAAGGCGGGACCGTCGCCTACGCGACCGCCGTCAAAAGTCTGCCAGCTGTACTTTCATCTGCTCGGGATCATGGGCTGAAAAACTATCCGAGCTTCTACACCGTCAATAGCGCTGAAGCGACGCAGATTCTCGGCGCCGCGGAAGACATCATTCGCTACATGGCCTATGGACCGCTGAGTATTGCGCAGGCTTACCAAATCACTGATGACCCAAAATCAATCGCTGATAAGATGGAAGGGGACATCAGAGGTCTTCCAAGTAGCATCGTCTACGCCACATCGGTGAAACGGCCCATCACGCCTATCTTTGAATTATTTGAATCGGACCAAGCGAACGACAAGCTGGTCAAACAGGCTGTCGATTATTTATACGAAGCGGTCACCTTTCGGCCACCAACGGAGTCACAGTCGAGGACGTATCAGAGAATTGTTCATGACTCGATTGAAAAGCTGGGCAAGGAACAGGGCAGTGTACTTGGCCTATCCTCGATCTTTCTTGAGCGTGATGCGCTTTTCCGCCCTGAATTGGCAGAGGAAGGGACACCCGACTCCTTTGGCCGCGTCAAATTGAAGGACTGGGAACTCGGTTTGGCAGTGAATCATGCGTTGAGTTACATCAAGCCAGACAGTGTTCTTCGTGATGCCATTGCCAAAGGCAAAATGACGACGAGGGACGATGTCCGAAGAGAAGTGGAACGTATGCTTGCCGATGACTCCATTCGCAAGCCTCGGGTACTGCGTTTCTTTAGAGACTACTTTGACTATGACAGGGGTGGCTACATCTGCAAAGACACGGCTGCCTTGTCCAGCACCGGTGTCAATACAGGCAGTCATTACCGCGCCATGTTTGATGCAACCGCAAGTACAGATCGTTTAATCGAGCTCGTCTTGCAAGACGACAAGGATGTTCTGAAACGACTATTAACCACTGAGCAAATTGTCGTGACGAGGGGGGATAATCTGTATCTCGGACGGCGGCGCAGCCAAGACGAAGAAGCCGCGTCGGTGGCAGCAGCCAAACTTGCTGCCGAAGAGGCGGCGGAAAAAGCGAAGGCCGAACTGGAAGCATGGAAGTTGGCAAACCCGGGCGAAACACCACCGAAACAGAAAAAGTCTCGTCAACCAAGCATTAATCATAAAATCGATCCGGCCACGCTTCGTGGCGATAAAGTCTTTGCCAGAGTAAGTCGGCGTAGCTTCGGCAATGGGAGCATGAAGCCTGATCGTGAGTTAGCAGTGGTTCCGGAAGGACAGCGTATGGGAATCCTGACACACCCAAGCTGGTTGGTTTCTCATTCCGATGCGATGGACAACCATGCGATCCGACGCGGTCGTTGGATTCGTGAAAGACTTATTGGCGGTGGCATACCGGATATTCCTATTACCGTGGATGCCATGTTGCCGGACGAACCAAAGACAACCCTGCGCGAACGCATGCGAGTGACACGCGAGGACTACTGCTGGACTTGCCACAAAAAAATGGATCCACTTGGACTTCCTTTCGAAATGTTTAACCATGCCGGAATCTTCCGTGAGACCGAACTCGGTGAGGTGGTGAACACCTCTGGAAAGATCATCGAGTCCGGCGATGAAGATCTAGATGGTGAAGTTTCCGATGCAATTGATTTGATTGAACGACTTGCTGCCAGTGAGAGGGTCGAACAAGTGTTTGTCCGCCACGCTTTCCGGTTTTGGATGGGTAGAAACGAAACACTGCATGACGCCAACGTGCTTCAGGAGGCCCACAGGGCATACCGAGACAATGGTGGAAGCATGCGAGCGTTGTTGGTCTCGCTGCTTACCTCGGATGCGTTCATTTATCGCCAAAGAGATACGCCAGCCAGCAGTACTCAATAGCTGAGTAAAACAGGTCGAAGAAGATTATTATCGAGCCGCCACTCGGTGTTGGCTTGCTAACGTTTCTTGGCGTCACACAGCAATTATGATTCCGAATGGTGATATGCTGCTTTGGACTCGGATCATTCCTTCGCCGGGGGACTCATCGATGGCGGCATCCCTGAATGCGTCAAAGGCATTCCTTTGCGACGTTGCACTTGCCATCCAGGCTTGGGCGTTTTTCTCGGTCACTATGCTGATCCCCGCAATGACACCCTACTAACCCTTTAATCTTTGGTGATCCATGAACACCACGGTCTATCCTGCGATTCTGCTCAGCTTAACCCTGGGCTTGGCGTACGGCACAGAAACATGGCCAGAGGCCAGGGGACCGAATGGAAATTTTCACCTTGCATCGGACCACGAGTATTCAACTGAATGGAGTGTCATACTTGATCAAGGAATCCTCTGGCGGACTGCATTGCCGGAAACCGGGCACAGCGGTATCGCGGTGGCCCATGGCCGATTGTTCTTAACCTGCTTTGCCCCTCTGTCTGCCAAAGATAATGGACCCAAAGGAACTTGGGCGGCAAACGGCGTTGGACTCTGCTATTCCGCCGAAACGGGAGACTTGCTTTGGACTGTTGATTTACCGGGACGGCGACCCAATCAAGTTAACGGAACCTTTACAGATTCTACGACACCGACGCCTGTGACAGATGGAGTGCATGTTTGGTTCGTCAACGCGGGTGGATCAATCGTCTGCTGCAACATGGAAGGTAGTATCCAGTGGCAGCGTGAATTTGAGGTCCGCACCAAACACTCAGCCAAACAATTCCAACCATTTCTGGCTGACAGGAAGCTCCACTACGTCATGATGCGTGATTCGGGTGATCCACAGCGTCGACCGCAAACAGCGAAGGACTATGATAAAAATAGCAAACAGGGCTGGCCTTGGATGTTTGTCCGATCCTTTGATGCAAGAACCGGTGATGCGTCAACCGTGGTCGATGGTGGTGTGAGCGTACACAGCAAAGGTGCTCGTGGAAGCCTACGTGGCAAACAGGTACTGTTGCACTCACGCGGTGGTGGTCACTTTCCACCTGAAACTCCGTTTGGACTTACGCTGACCCGTCTTGGCGACGCGACGGAACGGGTTTGGCAACGGGATGATCTTTATTTCGAAGGTACGCACTTCATCGACCAATCAAACGCCTACTGTTTTGATGGGAACGATTTCGTGATTCTTGATTTGGAGACCGGCCAAACGCGTAAAAGAATCTCGATGCGCGGTTCAAGTACCGTCATGGATTTTGACGTTCAGGCGGGAACATACCGTGCCGCACAGACCGTCAATCATTGGCCAGGCAAACGCCTCAACACCCACCGCTCTAACATTGGTGTTGGGAATTATCATTTTTTCATGGCTGGCCGCGAGGGTTATCTCGGTCGGATTAATTTGACAACGGGTGATGTCAGTTACCTGCAAGTTCCCATTCAGGTCCTCAGCGACGAGGGGAAACTTACGTATTCTTGGGATAAGTTTCAGGGAGGCGATCAGACAGGATCCGGGTTTCAAGTGCAGGGCGATGCCAGACGCCTACTCAGCGGATTTGGCCATGTTTCGGCCGCGACACCCATCGTTATTAATTCAAGAATCTACTTCACGACGATGCTTGGCACCGTCTACGTGGTGGATGGATCAAGTGAGCGTTTTGATGAGAAAGCATTAATCGAGGTCAATGACCTTGGATCTGCTGGAAAGACTTGGACACTGAGTTCCTTCTCGGCCGCCAACGGCAAGCTGTTCCAAAGAACTGCCAGAGAGTTAATTTGCATCCAAAAATAAACGCCCTCTTGCTCAAGCACCAACCGCCTTGTCCATTTCTCGCTTCAATTCTTGCTGATAGCTGCGTTTAGCATCCTCATCCTCCTTGGCTGATTTTGCGTAATAAATGAATCCCAGCGACCGACGATTGGAAGCGACGGATTGGTTCCGCTCTGCCCGGTGAATGGTCAAGGCATCGTGCACCAGAAGGTCCCCGGGTTCAGCCGTCATCGTGATTTCGTGATCCCGCTCGGCCGGCGATGGATAGTCGGGAATACCTTGCGAAAAACCAAGGGTGCTGGTTCGCTGATGCGTCCGCAGACCCAACCGATGGGATCCTGGCAGGTAGCGAACGCATCCATTGTTCTCATCTGCTCGATCAACCGCGATCCACATCGTCAATGCCTTGGGAGGATCGAGCATGAAATAGAATCCGTCTTGGTGAGGCGGTGTGGCTTTCCCAATCAGCGGTGGCTTGTTGAAATATTGTAGGTTTCGACCGATCGTCTGATCCTCCAACAGCAATTCAGACAAACGTTTTAAACGTCCCTCGTGCAGCAGGCAATGAAACGTGGCGTCATGCTGATCCAAATGCTGAATCTGTTTCAGAGAATCCTTAACACCTGGTAGTTCGTAAAAAACATGATGATGGGGTAACTCCGTAACGCGTCGATCAACAAAACCATCAAGATGACTCGTAAGTTCTTGAACCTGTGTCGAATCAAAAAAACCTCGCAGAACAACGAAGCCGTCGTTTTTGAAGCCTTTGACTTGCTGAGAAGTAATTTCATCCATGGAAGATGATTCTTCTAAAAGTGAACGCCCTGCATCCGATTAACCTCAGAGAATCGTTATCATGGCTCGTTGTTTTGGAACTGCGGCGCGCGTGCCTTACCCTGAAGCAAAACCAGCCCAGACTTCCGTAGGACCAGCCCAGACTTGGCAGGACCAACCTAGCAAGGGTCATTCCCATCGTTCGATTCTGGATTCATTCACACCAATGCGAATCCCGTTGGTTTTGGATCACCGTTGTATGGCGGGATAACATTCTAGGCGGATCGCAACATGGCGAAAACTGACCACTGAAAAAAAAACTGACCTTCGAAACTGGTTTGGCGGCGCGTCCGCCAAAGCACTGGATGGAACGTTCTATCGAACCAGGAACAACGAACTGAATTGTCAAAAACCCAAACACTGCAACCGAACCATGATTCTAACGAGAGATTTCGTTCTTTCTCTATCCCTTGCGGGGTTTGCATTCTCGCTCCTGTCCACACCCTTTGCATCTGGTCAAACCAGTAAAGCGGAAAAGCCGAACATCCTTTTCATTGCTGTGGATGACCTAAACGACTGGGTTGGCTGCCTAGGCGGACATCCTCAAGCGAGTACTCCCAATTTAGATCGGCTTGCAAAATCTGGCGTTCTATTCACCAACGCACATTGTGTTGCTCCGGCATGCAACCCTTCGAGGACTGCGATTTTCACCGGAATTTCTCCCAAGGACTCTGGCTTCTACCGGAATGAACAGAACATGAGAGCGGTGTTGCCCGACGTTCAGTTGATGCCTGATTATTTCAGAACAAATGGATATCGCGCTAGCGGCTCAGGAAAAATGCTCCACTATTTTATCGACGCGCAATCGTGGGACGAATATTTCCCCGCAAAGGAAACCGAGAATCCTTTTCCAAAACACATCCCGTGGGGTAAGCGGCCCAAGTCGCTCCCGAGAGCAGGTCAATGGCAATACAGTGAAACGGATTGGCATCCTTTCGACGTCTCGGATGAGGAGTTTGGGGGTGATTACTTGACGGCAAACTACGTCGCCAACGTCCTGTCAGTCGCACACCCACAGCCGTTCTTTCTAGCCTGCGGCCTCTATCGCCCGCATGAACCCTGGTTCAACCCCAAAAAGTACTTTGATCAGTTCCCAATCGAGACCGTGCAACTGCCGCCCGGTTATCTTCCGAACGATCTAGACGACCTTCCGGATGCCGGTAAGCGACGAGGACCCAATCGGTACTTCGACCACATCAGAAAACAGGGTCAGTGGCGTGAGGGGATACGAGCCTACTTGGCATCCATCGCGTTCATGGACGCCAATCTGGGGACTGTGCTTGACGCACTTGATGCAGGGCCAAATCGAGGCAACACGATTGTTTGCCTTTGGAGTGATCACGGCTGGCATCTTGGTGAGAAGCAACACTGGCAAAAATTTACGGCGTGGCGCACCTGTACTCGCGTTCCATTGATACTCCGAGTGCCACCGGGAACCACCGGTTTACCTCAGGGAACAGTCGCTGGATCCAGATGCGGCCAGCCGGTGGATTTGTTGAGTCTATTCCCAACGCTGACTCGCTTGTGTGGGCTCACTTCCCCTCCCCAGGCAACGGGCAAGAATCTGATCCCACTTTTACAAGACGCAAACGCTGATTGGAGTCATTTTGCTTTCACCTACATGGGAGAACCTGGAACCGTTGCCATCAGCGGAAAAAATTGGCGGTACATCCGATACGCAAATGGTGATGAGGAGCTCTACGACATTTCCAAAGATCCCTACGAGTGGAATAATCTCGCCGAGGTGAAACTCAACCAGTCGATCATCACCCGTTTTCGAAATGCCGTTCCGCGCAGATTTCAACCGCTAGCCAAACCGCCAGCTAGCAAGTAGCGACCACCAGCAGAGCCCTGCTAATTAATTCGATTCGATTGACTAGTCCCTCTCGCTTAGCCTGACGCAATCACCACCCTGCGACCAAGTCTATCTTTCGATGATTGCGAAAACAGGCAAAGTAGCGTCCACTCGTCTATCGACGATCGCAGAACGTGACTGCATTGGTTAGTCCAACCACAGAGAAAAACACTGCAGAATGCGGCAAAAACGATGCAGACCGGTCTAGGAAAAACTGGGAAACCGCGACGATTGATGAACATGCGAGGCGAAAACGAGCAACAACCGTTGCAGACCAAGAACGCCGAACCAACCTTAGCCTCAGTCAGCATTAACGAGAGGGCATCGGGAACGTCGGGAACTTGAAGGTCCGGGAACTTGAAGGCCCGAGAACGACAAACCCGGGAACGACGACAACTTAACGACAGGACTGGCAACGAGTGGGCACCGGTAACAGAAAGTCAATCGTTGAAACGAGGGCACGTTTCATTCACAGATTCATGTCCCAAGGCATTCTCTGCTTTGCGGATTACTTCGACTCATCGTTAGCCTTCGTTCGTCGATCCAGATGTAAAGTCGGTCAGCGAACCGACTTTGGGTTCCGTTCTTTTGCTCTAGGATCATTGTGAATCTTGTACGAGCCGAGAATGCTTGCCAGGAAATCTTGGGCGGGCACCCCAAGGCCCCCAATTAGATGGCATTTTTTAATTGAGCAATGACAACGGATCGAGCAAATTCGTTATTCTTACCTAATATTCAACCGAGAAATTTTTCCTGAAGTGGATTAGATCAACGTGAACAAACTCGCACTATTGCTCATGATACAGGTTGCCTTACTTGGTATCTGTGGCGCGGAGGATCGCGGAGTCAAAATTGTCCCGAAACCAAATGCATTGATCCCGATTGAGGTTTTAAAACCATGGATTGGGGAAGTAAGCACTTCCTCCTATGACAAGCCATTTCGTATCTTGTGGCTTTGTGGACCGGAAGATCACGGTGGCGGTGAACATGATTACATCCGCACTCAAGAATTGTTTGTTCCAATGCTAGAGAAGATTGAGGGCATTGAAGTCGATACGGCATTTCGTTTTCCTACCGCAGAACAATTTCTAGCTGCTGACATCTTAGTGATGTATCTGCATTTGCCTGATCTCTCGGATGGCCAACACGAACTGCTTGACCAGTTCATCCAGAGAGGTGGCGGTGTTTTAACGATTCATGAATCCTGCATCATGCGTCCCATTGATCGCGCAGAAAAGTTGTCCCGCAGCATCGGATGCTCGTGGGACGGAAACTCGACTTCCCATTGGGGAAAATTCGATCAGCGTTCCTCGGTCGTGCTTGACACCTCTCATCCAGTGTTCTTCCGTCTTCCAAAGGTTATTTCGTTACGGGACGAGTCCTATTGGAATCTACGGAAACAAGAAACCGTAAGAGTCGTTGGGGCAATTGCACCCGCTGATTTCAAGTCCTCCTTCGTTAATTTTTCAGCACCACAAACCCAGTCTGGTGTCCGACCTGACGCATTTTGGGTCTACGAAAGAGGCGATGGCCGCGTGTTTGGCACAACACTGGGACACTACAGCTATACCTTCCATGATCCATTTTTCCGGCTGATTTTAATGAGAGGGCTCGCCTGGGTTGGTAAACGTTCATCGGAACCGCTGATGACACTGGTTACCGATGGTTTGGTGACAGCTTCAGGAAAAGTTGGCACCCAGGATGACATGCTGAGCTACACAAATCGCGATGAAGTGCCTGAGCCTGGCCGGGTGGGAGAGAAAACACGCCGCGATTGACGACCGAAATCACAACCGGATTTAATCCAAGATCCATCTGGATCGTTCAAGGTTAAACGTCCTCCGAAGTTGTGCATCTGGATAGATTCCTGTATGGGAAACGTTCCATAACCGCCAAAAGAGCAGAGATTAACTCAAAAACTGACAGTTTTCTTTATAAAAAAAGCAGGATTGCTATTTTCCAAAAACCCAGTAATTTCTGCATTTACCATTTCTATTCCAATTAATTTCTTGTATTATCGGGTCTCGCACGGGGGTGCGATATAATCTTCATTACCCCTAGAATCACTATAGGTGAATCAGTGCGTACACGCCATTTCGGCGGCCACATAATGATGGTTGCCATTCTCTCTCTCGGCGTCACTTCAGCAAAAGCTGCAGATGTCGATCTTAACAACGGCTGGGAAGCATTCCCAACCGCAGCTTCCCAAGAAGCGGCCATCAAGCTCGGCAAGGCCCTGTTTTGGGATGTACAACTAGGCAGCGGTAACGGTGGGCAATACGCTTGTGCCTCATGTCATTACCAAGCCGGGTCAGACTCCCACCCATTAAGAATCCAGTCAGGACAACTGCCCAATGGAATTTTGGGTTCTCTTGGTGTTCAAGGTTCAACTTTTCGGGGTATCGCATGCGTCGATGACGTTAACGCCCCGGGTGGACTTTGTGCCCAACCAGCAGATGATTTCGTAGTCGTGGGCGAATTGGGAATCACTGGGCGAAATGCTCCGCCAGCGGTTGACTCCAACAGTGTTCACAACTTCTGGGATGGCCGAGCCAATTTTGTGTTCAATGGACTGGATCCATCCGGTGAAGTTCGCGCTGGACTCTACACTCCAACGGGCATGAAGAGTGTCATGATTCTGGAGTCGTCGCAAGCTTCTCAAGCAGTTGGACCACCCAACAACGGTGTGGAAATGGCCGCCGAGGGACGTAGCTTCAGTGACCTAGGTTTCAAAATTTGCCATGTTGTGCCATTGGCGGAACAAACAGGTGACATCGCGACGACACTTGAGAACGAGGGTTTGAAGGTACCCGGTGGATACATCACGCTGATCCAAAACGCATTCGGCGACGGTCCACTCAGTGAATTCGTTTCAGCCGATTTGGCTCCTGGGGTATTTGCAAACGTTTGTCGAACTCCCGGCGTTGTCGAACAATGTCAATGCACAATCACCGAAGCCAATTTCTCTTTATTCTTTGGTCTTGCGGTGCAAGCTTACGAGCAAACCCTCGCTTCCGTTCCCACCGAGCAACCAACTCGTGCCATGGTTCGAGCGTTTGAAGAGATGCGTTGCAACAAGTGCCATTACGAGGACGGCCGAAGCCACGCTGTAACAGGCGATTTGGGCCGAAGACCGTTTGATGTCACCGGCGTCGCTCCACTCGCTGTCGACCCGGGTGCCACCGTGGCGAACCTGAATTTGCTTTCGCCTGTGCCAAATGATGAGGCCGTGCCGGACGTCGGATCCTTCAAGTCCAGTCACCTTTTCAACTTGCCATTCACGGCTCCGTATTTTCACGACGGAAGCGCAGCAAATCTTCAGGAGATGCTGGACTTCTACGTTCGAGGTGGCAATCACGACCTGCCCGAGCTGAGTAGTCAAATTCGCGTTCTGGACGCGTCGGCAGCTGAGCAACAACTGGTTCTTGACATGATGGAATTGTTGACCGACTCGAGAATTCCAGCCGGAACAGCTCCTTTTAACCATCCATCGCTGAAATTACCTTTGGCTGACGGTACTCATTTGGTCATGCGATCCAGTGATGATCCCGCCGCTGCAGCCGATGCGATGCCTGGTCTCAGCTACGTTCACGTCGCTCTTGATGGAACCACCGTAGGTTCCCCAGGTGTCGGTACCGCAGCGACCGCTCCACCTACGGTTGTTACCAATGTGCCACCAATCGTTGATGTGGTCACTGTACCACCGGCTGATCCAGTGGTAGAAGAACCAGCCGCAGAGGAACCAGCCGCAGAAGCTGAAAACGAAGCGGTTGAACCAGCCGAGGAAGTGGCTGTCGTGGACACGCCGCCGAAACGTTCAAGGCGTACGCGATCAACACGAACCCGTCGTCGCCGCTAGGCGTTGACCGTCATCCTGCATGGCGAGTTCACTCAATCAAATGACGTTTCTGTCCAACCACAGGAGCGTCAATCAATCAACTCGAGTTTAGCCTCACGCTAAGCTCGAGTTTTTTTAATTGACCCAATTCACACTCGTTGCATCGAGGTAATCTGAGTGAGGTACCGACCTCGGGCACGAAACCAGCACGCTGGCCACGTCGTTCCTCATGACAACCGGATCCTAAAGAGCCTTCGCCCAGAAGACCAACCTACCGTTCACGAGAGTATTTCCTTGACGACCCGACCGTGAACATCCGTAAGACGAAAATCTCTCCCCTGAAATCGATACGTCAATCGTGTATGGTCGACCCCAAACAGGTGAAGCATGGTCGCGTGCAAGTCATGAACATGCACTGGGTTCTCCACCGCCGCATAACCGAGCTCGTCGGTAGCTCCCCAAGAAAAACCTGGTCGAATGCCACCTCCAGCCATCCAGCATGAGAAGCCCATGATGTGGTGATCGCGTCCCGATCCCTGCGCCATCGGAGTACGTCCAAATTCACCACCCCAAATGACCAGCGTGTCATCGAGCATTCCTCGTTGCTTGAGATCAGACACTAGTGCCGCGGTCCCCTGATCGACTAGATCAGCGGTCACCTTCGCTCCGTTCTTAATCCCACCGTGATGATCCCAACCGCGATGGTACAGCTGAATGAATCGAACACCCCGCTCGGCCAATCGCCGGGCTAACAAACAGTTAGCGGCAAATGATCCGTCACCTCCCTTTGTTCCGTACAAATCAAGCGTTTCCTGCGACTCTGAGGATAGATCCATTAGCTCGGGCGTCGACATCTGCATTTTGAATGCCAACTCGTACTGTGCAATGCGAGTGGCTATTTCAGGATCGTGAAAACGCTGCTGTCCCAACTGATTAAGCGATTGAACCGCATCGATCACCTCACGCTGCTTGGTCGGCGAGACGCCATTGGGATGATTGACGTACAGCACTGGGTCCCCTTGCGAACGGAATTCCACACCCTGAAACCGACTCGGTAAGAACCCACTGTGCCATTGTCGAGCGGCAATCGGCTGCGATTGACCACCTCCGACGGATGTCAGCACAACATAGCCCGGCAGGTTGTCCGTTTCACTGCCCAAACCGTAAAGCAACCATGATCCCATTGAGGGCCGTCCCGGAATGGAGGTTCCAGTATTCATCAGAGTATGAGCCGGATCATGGTTAATCTGATCCGTCTGCATGGAACGGATCACACAGATATCATCTGCGAGCGCCCCAATCTTTGGCAGGATGCTACTTATCTCCAAGCCCGATTCACCATATTTTTTGAACTCATGCTGAGGCCCCAGGCATTTCAATCGGTCCGCCTGCCCCTGTAGTTGTGCAATCTGCTTGCCTTCGGTGTAGGACTTGGGCATTGGCTTGCCGTCCATTTTTTTAAGCTCAGGCTTGTAATCGAGCGTTTCAAGATGCGAGGGCCCTCCTGCCATGCATAAATGAATGACCCGCTTGATTTTCTGCTGACGTGGATCGGCCGAATAAATACCTTCCCAAGGCCCAGAATCCGCTCCCTCAGACGAAATATCCCGATCCGCCGCGTTGGCCCCTGGGGTTCCAAGCAAGGCATGGAGCGCTGCAGCGCCAATTCCGTACGAACCGCGGCGAAGAAAAGCGCGTCGTTGACTCAAACGTAAGAATGGATCGTTCATGAAGTCGTTCATTCAGCGATAAGTATTCATGGATAGGAAAACACACCACGCAATGTGCAACAGCTAAGGCACCAACCAGCCTGCGTGCAAACTAGTTCCGGGTGATAAATTCATGCATATTAAAAATAGCTCGAGTCACCGCAACGTAGGATGCCAGCTCGAGCGGGTCGAGAGAGTCATCCACCGGCTGATCCCCGATCTTCAATAGTTCCGTCGCCTCTGATTTTGCTTGTTGATAATGTATTCGGTGACTATCGAGCAGTTTTGCAAGTATTTCAACTTCGCCAGAATAAGGTTCTCTGGTCAAAGCCCTAGAGAGGATCCACTCCAACCTCTGCTGCTCCGACAGGTCATTCTGCCTCAACGCTTTTTCTGCAAAGACGCGTGCCGCTTCGACATAAGATGGGTCATTTAAAAGAACCAACGCGGCAAGCGGAGTATTTGACCGGGGTCGCTCCGCTGAACATTCCTCCCTTGCCGGCGCATCAAACAGCTTCATCGCAGGGTGCAAAAACTGACGCTGCCAATGCGTGTATAAACCCCTTCGATACTGATTCACACCCTTATCAGCTTGGTACTTACGGGTGGGAAAGTTGAGATGACGCAATAGCCCTGAAGGTTGATAGGGCTTGACGCTTCTACCTCCCACGGTTGAAACCAACAGACCACTGACCGACAAAGCGTTATCTCGCACCATCTCGGCGTCCAGTCGGAATCGTGATTGTCGCGCCAAAAGCCGATTGTAAGGATCAAGTTCTCGTAATTCGAGCCGCGGAAGGGACGACTGACGATAGACATCCGTATTCAAAATCAAACGTACCAGATGCTTCACATCCCAACCGCTTTCAATGAACTCCACAGCAAGTGCGTCAAGCAATTCCGGATGGGTGGGAAATTCACCTTGCGAACCAATATCATCCAAAACCTTTGACAAACCTGTTCCAAAAAACAGTTTCCAGATGCGATTGACAAACACCCGAGCAGTGAGTGGATTGTCGGATGAAACTAACCACTGTGCCAAGTCCCTCCGATTCTGACGTGGCGCATCAACGTTTGGTTGAGGGAGGAAGTGGGGAGGACCGGGGGTGACCACTTCACCACTGTCATCCATCCAATTACCTCTGGCTAAAACTCTCATTTCCCGGGGTTCCACCGCAAGGGTCACAAGCGTGGTCCGAGTGTGCTGCGCCTTCAGGTCGGCAATCTGCTGGTTGACCTGATCCAGCTGCTTTCTCACCTCAGCGAGTTCGGGTGATATCGAGCGATAATGCTGACTCAAAACCTCAAGATCCTGATCAGAGCGTTGATCAACAGTTCGATCGATCACCGCAAGGATTTCTGCTGGAACTGCCCGCCGCGGATCAAATTTAACCGCTCCGTCGGTGACCGAAAATCGAAAATGTCCGAGTGTATGCCCTGGATTATCGTGATTTTGTTCAATCGCCACCCGTATCTGCTGCCCCTCCGTTAACTCTATGGGTACTTCAAACTCGGCGATCCAAGCATGGCTAACCCCAAATTTTGGCATCACGGCCCAGCCCCATTTTGCTCCCTTCTCATCAGCATCAATCGCAGCAATTGCTTTCCAGCCCTTGTAAGGGTTGCCACCTCCATCTGTCTGCTCAAAACTAGCCAGTGCGTTCTTTAATTTGATAGGCCTCGCGTCTGAATCACCGTCGATCATATCGATTTTCAGTTCGGTCAAAACAAAGTTGCCATTCCCTGCTCGACCCGGCCCTTGGGCAGGCAACGAATCATGTGGTAACGCTTCGATTCTGACACCTGCAATTTTTGACAACTCCGGTTCAAACACTAGGCTGTAGGTGTTTGCTTCTGCTCCGGGACCGCTGGCAAGGATTGATTTCCCTTCGAGCTCTTCGAGTTTGGTCCCGTTCAGGGCCTGCATTTCGACTGCCTGCAAAGGCAGCCAATTCTTGCCAGGTTTGCTAAGACTCTCGGACCAACTCGCAAGGGCCCCGTCAATGGCTGTTTCGTTGTACTGTCTCTCTAATTCTTCTTTGCGGTTCAGATGAGGCGCTAGCAGTTCAGCGAGATTATCGTCAGGAACATCAAGTGACGGTCCCCACTTACCATCCCGATTCGCACCCGAGTAAAGCCCACGTTCTTTGATGTCTGCAAAATAGGAAGCGAACTGGTAGAAATCCTTCTGAGTGAATGGATCAAACTTGTGGTCGTGACATTCAGCACAACCAAGTGTTGAGCCAAGCCAAACGGTCGAGGCCGTCCGGACGCGATCTGATGCGTACTTTGCAAGGTATTCTTTGGGTTGTGCCCCACCTTCAGCCGACATCATGCCCAGCTTGTTATAACCCGAAGCAATCTTCTGTTCGTCCGTGGCATCATCCAACAGATCCCCGGCAAGTTGCTCCAGAGTGAACTGGTCGAACGGTTTATTGGAATTAAACGCATTGATGACATAGTCTCGGTATGGCGAAACACTCATGTCTTGGTCACCGTGATAGCCAACCGTGTCAGCGTACCGGACGAGGTCAAGCCAGTAGATTGCCATACGCTCCCCAAAGTGCGGCGAGTCAAGCAAATCGTCCACCAGCTTTTCCCACCGGTCTGTATCGGTCGATTCCGAAAACGCTTTGAGGTCGCTGGCGGTGGGAGGCAAGCCGAGCAGGTCAAAATGCACGCGTCGGAGTAGAATCCCATCCTCTGCCAAGGGCGACAGGTTGGAATCATGCTCCTTGAGCGACTGGCGAATTAGCTGATCGATCCAATCACCACTACGATTGGTTTGGCGCTCAAGCGGACGATAAGCCCAATGCTGAGACCATTTCGCACCCTCTTTTACCCAAGCCGTCAATTTAGCAATCTCATCCGTGGTTAGAGATTTTGGATGGTCGGAAGGCGGCATCACGATATCGGCATCCTCCGAGGTGATGCGAAGAATCAATTCACTTGCCATCGGGTCACCAGGAACGATGGCTTGATACCCCCCTAAATCGACAAAAGCTCCTTCTTCGATATCGAATCGCAACCCATTTTCACCACCGCCTTCCCGCTGATTTGCATCAGGCCCATGACAGGCATAACACTTATCCGAAAGAATCGGTTTGATATCGCGGGAAAAATCGATCGCCGATTCCGCTGCTGACTCTACGGGTTCGAGGAGCAGCATCAAAACGGCAAAGAGAAAAAAAAGAACACTACGGGCGGGCATAATGCATTATCTATAGCGAGTCTGGATTCGAGTTTTCTTTAGTTTACTCGATCTCCAGCCAACTCGGTAATACAGTCTCGCGGGTTTTATTCTGAGCGACTTTTACCACTTGATTCTTCCTCAAAAGGCGCCACAGCATAGATCCAAGGTGGATCTGACGATCTCCTCACGCCCAGTGATTTTATTGAGCAGACGATTCAACCTACGCGTAGAACTACATCGCACCTTTACCGGTCACCACAACGTAGACGGTGCGAATGAGGATGTTGATATCGTTGATCAGGCAGCAATTTCTAAGATAGAGCAGATCGTAGGCAACTTTTCGGCGGAAGCTATCAAGATTATTGTCATAGCCATTGACCACCTGTGCGATTCCGGTAACTCCAGGCTTTAACTGAAGCCGGTCAATATAATTAGGAATATCCCTGGAAAGCTCCTCAATGAACTCGGGTCGCTCTGGCCGCGGACCGACCAGTGACATATCGCCTTGTAGAACATTCCAAAGTTGTGGAATCTCATCGATTCGGGTTAGCCGCATGAAGCGACCAAGACGAGTGACTCTTGGATCGTTCTTCACCGCAAACTGCGCGCCATTTCGTTCGGCATCAACAACCATGGTTCGAAATTTGTAAAGCGTGAACGGGCGTCCGTATCCTGACCGACTCCTTCGATCGGACTCAAAGCGTCGTTCACCTGTTGGGTACTCGATGGAGTCAGAGCGTCGCTCTGCAGGACTGCGGTTCCTGCGATTCAGTCCGACCCTTGTTTGCGAGAACAAAACGTCTCCCGGTGATGTTAGTTTCACCAAGACGGCCACGATCAGCATCAGTGGCGAGGCAAGGATCAAACCGATGCTCGCGACAACGACATCGAGCCAACGTTTTGACCTTTGGGTTCGCGGTGGCAGCGGAACAATCGGCGAACGCTGAGCGTCATGGGGTAGATAATGAAGCCAATTAACCTGAGGCGGAGGCGTTCCAATAAGAAAATCGCTCAACTCCATTGGGCTGTTATCTGGGCCGTTATCTGGGCGGATCGATCCCGTTGGCATGCAGACAGAAATACCTGCGTCGTTGGTTTCACTGGCGATACGATTCATCCGAACCCCTGCGGTGCTACTCATTTTTGTCCTGCACCCATCTATAGTTTCACCATTTTCAATTTCCTCCGGGCAAAGTGAGAAAATCAGTGAACCCCTGTGAATCTCTGTGAATCTAGGAGGAACCTATCGATTCTACGCATTACGCCGAAAATTGGGGTGGAAGCTGATTCATGCTACCCGTACGAGCGGAGACCCTTCGCCGAACCCTATCGGAGAGATCCCCCAAAGACACCGGACTGGTCATAAACAGTAACGGCGCGCAGTTAGCTTCCAATCGACAGTTTTCAAACAGTGACTTGCTCGAACGGAGGAATCGAGATGCGTTTGTTTTTCTAGGCGATAACGAACGACTGAGAAGCTTGGGCTTACGTGCTGAGAAGCATTGCGATTCATAGAATCCAGAAATTGCCAAATAGTGCGTCAACCTGACGCTTAGCATTCACCTGATCGCTTGAATCTAGCGCTTCGTAATCCCCCCATCAAACTCAGAGCAAAGGAAGCAATGCACCTGCGCCCCGCCTTGCCTGCGCCCCGTCTTACCTGCGCCCCGCCGCAAACATGCCTTTCACCGTTGACCTCGCGGTGCAACGCCTTCGGCGAAAAGGGTCAGCCAATCAATTGAACTGGCAGAACCAGACAAGGCGATGGCGTTCCCAGCCTCAAATGTCTCAATCAACTCATCAAGGATTGGATTGGGCCGGTCTGATCAATTCCAAACGCTTGCAATCCCACATCGTGGGCGCCGTAATGGTTGATGCTGCTTCCAAATTGATTCAGCAAGGTGGTGTACCAATTACCAAGCGTTTTGTGACCTGGATCGCCATATTTGGGAAGACGGATATAACGCCTTCGCATTTCGAGTCCGACCTTATCACCTGACATGACAATAAACGGGAATTCAGTCCCGTGCGAGTGATGAGTTTCACCACCATCTGGAAAATAGAAAATCATGGTATTGTCAAACATGGTTCCACCATCTTCGGGAATACTCTTCAGGCGACGGACCATCGTGTCAACGAGCGTCATATGATGATGGCGACAACGCTTTCGGATCTCTTCCGCAGTCAACCCGCCGATTTCTTTACCATGCCCAATATCATGCATGTTAACTTTCTGACCTTCAATTCCAGGAATGCCAGTATAGCGGTGGCCCAGTTCGTCCACCGTAAATGCGGCCACATTGGTCAATCCCGAAACCAAGGCACCGAGAAGTACTTCGGTGTGTCCGCGCTGACGGTCGAAGGTAGTCATCTCATCAGCAAGGTACTTCGCATCGAGTTCCGGAACATGCCGCCGAATCTGGTCTCCCATCGCATCAATCCTCTCATTGCGACCCTGTATGGATTCAATCGATTGGGCATAGTGAGCTAATTTCGGCAATTCACTCTGTGACAGCGTTTCGCTGAGTTTCCTTTCACCATTGCCAAGAAACGAAAGCAGTTGACGATCCAGCTGATACTTGACTTGAGTCTCTGAATCATCGGAAACGGACTTAAACAATTCGTTCAACGCCGCCTTCGGTGAACCAAAGGCGTAATTGGGTTGCTGTGGACCTCTCGCTGAGAACCCCGTCGCAATACCGTCAAGCGATCCCCGCGCGTTGCCGCCCCCTAACGGAAAACATGCAAGCTCGACATGCCCAACCGGAGAAGGAAACAATTTTGCCAACTCAAAGTCGACAGTAGCCCAGCGAATTGAACTTAGCCTCTCATTAGCCTTAAACACCCCTAATGAAGAGCACCATGAATGGTGGCCCACCGTGCACATTTTCCCCGATAGCCCTTGAAGGATGGTGAGGTCGTCTCGATGCTCCGCAAGCGGCTCCATCCATTCCGGCAGGTCGTGTCCATCGAGGTCCACCTCCAATGCCTCTTTTCTTCGCTCAATCTCCAACTGTTCCTTACTGAAACTCGGCGGCACCATCACTTTGGGCCACAGACCATTTCCGCGATGTAAGAAAATAAAGCGTTTAGGGATGCCGCCACCGCCGCTGGCTGCCCCGATGCTTGGTACACCCGCAATGGCGGAAGTTGCAACCAATGAGCGTTTTAGAAATTGACGTCTTGTGTTCATGTTCAATGCTTGAGGGCTACGGTTGTGTCTGAGGGGTCAACGCGTCGAAATCGAAACGAGTCCGACGAAAGCAACGAAATAACCACTGCGTTAAAACTTCCGTTACTCTCGAGGTAGGCTCGATCCGCGTCCTGCAAGGTAAGCGCGTCGGTAAGTGTTTCATTCCTTCCGAGAAAAAAACGAAAAGCGTAACGGATCATCGATTGCCTGGCACGATCAGAGGCTGCTAATCGATCGATAAGTTCAAAAGCGTCAGTAACTGGCCCGTCCAATTGGGGATCACCCGTACCGACTAGGGTCCCATTAGTGTTCACTGGCAATGTCTTAAACCGATCAAAACTCGTTTTTCCATCGCCACTTGCGATCCGATTCTCGGCAGATTCAAGGGGCTCTTCAAGACGGTACCGACCAAAATCATCGAACGCTTCAAAGGCAAAGCCCAATGGATTCATCCTCCGATGACATTTCCAACACTCCTGCTTTGCCGTCGCAGATTCAACCCGCTCTCGTAACGTAACATGCGGATCATCCGGTATCTGTGCATCGACGGTAATGGGTACATCCGGGACAAATCCCGCCAAGAGTTTTTCGCGAATCCACTTCCCTCGCTTAATCGGGTCAGTATGAAAATTAGACGAGTGTGCGATTAGCCATGCAGGATGCGTGAGAATGCCCTTTCTGTTTTCGATTGCGAAAGGCTGTTGTGTCGGGTAATCCCAAAATTGCTTCGGTTCTACACCACTCTGGAATTTTGTTGACTTCCAACTTCCGTAGCGACCAATACTCGGTGTAGGTGGCAGACCATAAAAAGGCGAATGATGGAAGGTATAACCGTGCGCCCACGGAATGGTTGTGAACGGTGTTCGGTTGTTACCAAACGTTTCGCTGAAGTAGTGCATGTAGTTCACAAGTTCACCTGGCCGTGACGTGTCAGCTGTCTTCAACGCCTTGCGTAATTTTATAAAATCAATGTTATCGGCAAGCACAGCCTCAGGTTCATTACGCCAATCACTGCCCTTGAGCTTCTCATAAACTTCACTCCACTCCTTGATAATCTCCTCGCCAACCTCATTGGTCTTATCGTGATAAACAAAGAACTGGTCAGAGGTGAGGAGATTTCGAAACACCTCACGATCCCGCTCAACGTGATAAGTGACAATCCTGTCAGCCTCGAGGGTTAACCAACCAGGCGTTGCCAAAGAACCTCTTCCAGGGTTTCGATAGTACCCGTCACTCCTTGGGGAATCCTTGAAAATTTTCAGACACAAAGGGTACCCAAAAAAATCTCTGAAAAAGCGTACTAGCTTGGGATGAGATGTTTCGTTGGATCGGTAGTGCTTACCGTTTAAAGAAGGGTCAATCTGGCCACGATAGTAAACATCATCGTTCAACAGACGTTTCACTTCTCGGGCATAATCCTCACGGGTCGCAAGAGCTCCCTGTAAAGCTGCAGTGATAAGCTGTTGGTCTGGCCTTTGGTCCCCTATCGCGTATGAAATCGCATCGGCGGCCTCAAGGGCAGAGAGTTGCTGGCGCCCCAACGCATCAATCGGACCATCGCCAAATTCGTAACGATAAAGAAACTCTGATTTTAACAAAACGGAAATCAACAATTGATTTAAGCCCTGCGCACTCCCGCCAATCTCGATTGCTTTTTGTGTTAATTCAGTATGCAACCGCAACTCAGACTGGTTTGGCTTTCGGCGCAGTACTCGCTGAAAATGATCGGTCACCGCTTGATGAATCAAATCGCTGCCAACGGGAATCCGCGCATTCGCAAGTTCGACATAAGATCGTGGGATATTATTCGGTAACCAACGATCTTTAGGATCGGGATATTCAAGACTTCCGCGATTTTCGCCGTCATGAACTGCGGCAAAGACGTACTTGCCTGCAATCCACTGAGCGTTATTCAGCATCACCAGCAAATGTCCACCGTTCAAAAGCCCCTGATCGTCGTAGCGGATACCGCTGCGATCCGGCAAGAGGAATGGATTGGTAATACCATAGAACCGCTGACCGCGTTTTGAATAGTTGTCGCGCTCACGCCCTTCTAATGCGAATACGTCAATAACACGCTCGTAAAAAATCTTTGGGCTAACGAGCCAGCGACGCTTCTCCGTAGCTGCATTGGCAACCGCGGTTTTGTCGAAAAGCAATTCATGGTTGACGTAATTCGCAAACCGCATCTCACTCGATCTGGCGTCAAGTAATTCGGAATGATTCGCCCCAAGAATGCCCCGAATCGTTTTGTCGATCACTAATCGCTCCGACGGCTCCAGACCATTGGCCTCTGAAGGAGGCATTTCTCCGGTCATGACCTGCTCATGAATCAGCGGAAGCAATTTCATGAGGGCGTCGATATTGAGTGTTTCTAATCGACTGAGATCCACTCCAGATTCAGGATCAATCTCGGTATGACAATCAAAGCAGGTGCGTCCGAGCAGTAACTGCAACGTCTTTACATCATCGTTGGCGTCGGCATTTACCGATATCAACAGAATCACGCACACCAAAAACCATTTCATGGCCTGTCTCATTCTCAACATCCAATTCCCTCTTAACGGTCTCAGAATTCGGCTACACCGTTACCCTGCCCATCGGCTCAATCGCGTTTCCGCGCCTCACAATCAGTTCATTCTACTAACCGTTTACCAAAACAGTTCCAGAAACACCAAGAAGGCCCACCAGTGAATCCGAATAAAACCGGCTGGCCCTCGATAACTGTCTCCCAAAGGCAGCTTTGGGTCGGATAAGGCTTCCAAAATTAATTGGGCGTCCAAAGATCCAGCAATCCTACTTTCTCATTATTGGCTACCGACTCCGCTGTCCCGTTGATCTACGAGTGAACCATCAACTAAAAAAGCATCTTCTCACCTTGCTTCGAAACTGACTCTGACCGCCTCCTTTCTAGCTGAAACCCAGGCTGATATCGCGGCTATCCCCCAGAATCCAGCATCAGTCATTCTCCAAGTATTCAAACGCCTCGTGAATGTCTCTCTCACACAGCCAATCAAAGGACCCACAGCGGTAATGGTTGAAAAATGCCGACTGTACCCGTAGCTCAGACTGCTTAACAACTAAAGTCTACTTAGCTTGAGATTCCACCCTTAGTTCGCTAGCAATCTGATCCAACCTCTCGTTGGTGTAGAAAACGCCTCCTCCATGCTTTGCGTCAGGGATCATTTCCAGTCGTACTTTCAGCCCCATGTCACGGTAAACTCGGGCAAACTCAACCGATTGTACCGGTGGCATCTGCGGGTCAGCGGTTCCGTGTATGAGCCAAAGCGGCGGATCACTTCCGTCAACATGGTGCACCGGGCTAGCAAGCCTCGCGACTTCCGGCAGTTCCGATGGCACGGCGCCTAAGAACATTCGCAGTGCAGGAACTCTCACGCGCAGACCATGATCGGTTGACTGACTAAGAATCGTATTCAGATTTGAAGCCCCGAAAAAGGATAGAATCGCGACGATTTTCCCATCCGTCGGCTCCAGTTCGCCAACTGAGCCTTCCAGTTCGGAAACTCCTTGCGACACCCCGACGAGAGCAGCAAGGTGGCCGCCCGCTGATTCACCGGCAATAATAATTCGACTGGGATCAACCCGATACTTGTCGGCATGAAGACAAAGGAATCGAATCGCACTCTTGATGTCATGCACGGCTGCCGGAAACTTGGCTTGCCCGCTTAATCGATAGTCAACACTAGCAATGCAGTAACCGTGTTCGAGCAAACGTAAGATCGGTACCCTATGTCGTGTTCCGGCGCGCCAAGCCCCACCATGAACCCAAATGACTAACGGTAACTTTGTCGCATTATCGATCGTCACGTTAGTTGTTTGCTGCTTGTCGTCCGCTACTTCCGGTCGGTACAGGTCGAGCATTAATTCCTGCCCATCAACCACAGCGAATACAAGCCCCCCTGTTTTCTGGTTAACCGCCTCGGCAGTGGTACTGACCCCTAAACAGAACAATAAAACGACTAACAGTCGACACATTTTCATGAAACCTTTTCAACAAGAACGGCTACCTGCGGTGAAAACTGCTACTGAATCGCCGGCTTCGTCGCGAGCTGGCGAGGGAAACACACGTCGGCCTCTTGTTTGTTCGTCGCACCGAAACAGGAAAAAAATGGTGCATTTGGCGATTCAAATTCCAATGGTGAAGCCGCAGGAATGACTTATTTCATTCTGGTGATTAATTCTAACGTGCAGCGACTTGTGCTATCCTCTACAATCCGAACAATCTGCATGACAAGTGTGTGGAACGCCAAAGTGTGCGGTGATAAAATTTGCCGCCGTCGCAGTAGCAACGAAAAATGTTCTATGCCCTCGAAGGGGATAGTTTTAACCAAATATCGTTTGGAATGTGTCAGCGACCGCACTCAGATTCCCCAACGGCCTACCCAATCCCTCGCTTTGAAGTTTACAAGGTTTCTTCGTGCCAAAAGTTACCACACTCGGCTGGCTATTCGAAAATGCCGACATGAGACCGGCCTGTCTGGGTCTTTTGGTCGCAGCCTTCGCAGCGGTCTTTCTTTTTCGTCCCAGTCGCCGTGGCAGCTATACCACCGCTTTCCTCTCATTGATTCCCGGCGTTTTCGGCATGCTGCTGGTTTACTCCGCCAGTAAGGAGTTTACGGAAATGGGTCGATGGGGGGCACCGCCAAAACCGTCAGAATTTGCCGAGGCTGCTGGAATTGGTTTGGGCACCGGACTGTTCAGTCTGCTTGGAATGTGCATAGCCCTCTATGTCTCATTACTTGCTTTGTACCGATCCACCAAGCAGCTTCCTTTAAAAGACAAAAGAAAGACACCTCTTGGCACCGGTATCTATCAAGGCCGCACCACCAAGGGCCTCAATGCCTATGCACCCCCGCAAGGCTCGCCTGAAACGCATCAAGTCACGGACCTGCATATGCGTTACGTTGCAGGATCTGCAAACAGCGAATCGCCTAATGCCAATCAGTATCAGAGGAACCCCACCCCACCGGCCAGAAGATTCGACGTTGAGGTGATTGAGCAAAATCATGAGCCAGCAGAAAATGCACAGGTCGAAGATGAAGAAATCATCGACGTAGAAACTCTGTAGCGTTGACCGGATCAAGCCCGCTCCTCCGCAACCCAATCGTTGCGTTTTGTATCACACGGTGGTCAGAAGTCCGGCGACACATCCGGTCATGCAACAGGTGATGGCACCACCGAGCATTGCCCGCAAACCAAAAGTGGCCAACTCACCTCGTCGTTCCGGGACTAACGACCCGATCCCGCCGATCTGAATACCTATCGAAGCAAAATTGGAAAACCCACTCAACGCATAGGTCATAATCACTGCAGTCCTGGTCGAAAATTGATTTTCATTTTGCATCCAGCTGCCTAATCTCTCGTAGGCAATGAACTCATTTGCAAAAATCTTCAGCCCTAAAAGCTGACCTGAATTGAGGCATTCCGCAGCTGGTATGCCCATCATCCAAGCAATTGGCGAAAAACCATAGCCGAGCGTTTTTGCGAGTGTCCACTCATTCTCACCAACAAATCCAAACCACGTTCCGCACCACTGTACAATCGCGTCGGACATCGCAATCAAACCAAGAAAAGCGATCAGCATCGCCACAATATTGATTGCAAGTTTCATGCCTTCCGAAGCACCGCTTGCGGCAGCTTCGATTGTGTTGGCAGCCTTCATGGTAACCTGCGCCGTCGTTGCTGAATTGGTTTCCGGTGTCTCCGTCTCGGGAACGATTATCTTTGCGACCAGTAAACTCGCCGGCGCAGAAATCACAGAAGCTGTGAGCAAATGCACTGCATCGACTCCCATACCCACATATACCACCAAAAGACCACCCGAAACGGTCGAAAAACCAGCAACCATCAAAGCATGCATCTCGGATCTCGTCATGCCGGCAAGGTAGGGTCTCACGACCAAGGGAGCCTCTGTTTGCCCAATGAAAACGTTTGCAGCAACCGCGAGACTCTCGGCACCTGAGGTGCGAAGTGTCTTTTGCATCAAATAGGCCAACGCTCCTGTTACCATCTGCATGATTCCTAAATGGTAAAGGACCGCCATCAACGACGAGAAAAAAATCACCGTCGGCATGACGCCGAAAGCGAACGCACGTACAAGTAAATCAGATGGTGGGAAATTCAGTTCACCTGGTTTCGAATGGACACTAAACACGAATTCAGATCCAACATTGACGAATTCAATCACCGTATTGAACATCGCCCCAAGCGTCTCGAAAACCCAATAGCCAGGTGTCGTCCAAAGAATGGTTACCGCCAATACCAATTGCAGTATCAAGCTGGCTCGAACCAAGCGCCAATCAATTTTTCCTCGATTGGAACTGAGACACCATGCCAGAAAAATGAAAAAAACCAATCCCAAGCCGCTAATGGCCTGCGGAAGAAAAGATGCGGTGGGTTCTTGCATGCATTCGGCAACGGCTAAAGGGTATTGAAGAGACGGTCGCCGGCATCGCCAAGACCAGGAACAATATATTTCTTTGAATTTAAAACAGAATCGATTGCACATGTGTGAAACCGAACATCCGGATGCAACTTGGAAAGTCTCTCGATTCCCTCTTTTGATGAGATCAGAGAAAGAACAGATATCCTTGTAACACCCCAACGCTTCAAAACGCTAATGGTAAGCTCGATTGATCCACCCGTGGCTAACATCGGATCGAGAATGAACCCAATTTCTACAGGATCGAACTCAGCAAGCTTGTTGTAGTACTCCACTGGCGTGGCGGTTTCCTCGTCTCGGTACATTCCCAGATGAAAAACCTGAGCATCCGGTATGACATCAAGCATCGGATCAACCATCGCCAAGCCCGCGCGAAGAATAGGAAAAACACCAATCCTTTCCTTTACCTTGGCACCGACCATCCCAGCAACCGGTGTCTCAATCGGGCATTCCGACGTTGTAAGGATCGAGGTCGATTCTAAAGCAAGAAAGCTGGTCAATCTTGATGCAATCGCCCTAAAGTCAGACGGTCGAGTCGACCGTTCTCTTAACTCAGTAAGATGGTGGTCACAAAGTGGGTGAGACACGCAAAAAATGTTTTTCATACCGTCACTGTTTTTTAAAAAAAATGGCTCTCGACCGAGTAGAAATGGTGATTCAAGAACTAGGATGCTTGAAACCTGAATTGCCTTGGCAGCAGTTCACTAAGTGAAATTCGCTCGACTAACACCCCTTTCAAGCTTGCGATTAGAACCTCCGTTTCCTCGGTGGCAAATTCCGCAAGCACTTGACGACAGGCACCACAAGGTGACACCGCATCCTTGGATGCAACCGCGATGGCAGTCAAATTTTTCTGGCCTGCGGAGACAGCCACAGCCGTTGCCACGCGTTCGGCACAAAGTGTCAGTCCATAAGAGGCGTTTTCAACGTTGCATCCGGCATACACCTTCCCAGAAGAAGTCAGCACAGCGGAACCTACCTTAAATTTTGAATAAGGTGCATAGGCGTCAACCGCTGCATCCGCGGCTTGCTTGCACAAGCTGTTCCGAAGCTCGTCCGTCAGTTTCATGATTGTGTGCTCCTGATGGTGTCGATAATTATCGGCAAAGTTTCGACGGGTGCCTCCTGAATCGAAATAGCCGAAGACAAAAGCTTCAAGGCCCGAATATTACGTTGCTCATCACAAGAAAGATAAATTTTCGCCCAGTCCTCACCAGCACTAATCTGATCACCCACTCGTTTCGTCAATTCCAAACCGACGGTGTGATCGATGGAATCACTCTTTCTCTCCCGCCCGCCGCCGAGTGCAATGAGCGCCCATCCCGCTTTGGCAGCGTCAATTTGTGTGACATAACCAGAGGATTTAGCCGTTAGCTTAACATCCTCACCTCTAGGCGGAAGCAAGCTCAGATCGCCACCCTGTGCCGAGACCATGTCAGCAAATTTACTCGATGCCATTCCATTGAAAATATTTTCTCGCAATTTATCAACAGCAACGCCGTGACTGACGCAGATCCCGGTTGACACTAAAATGTCAGCGGCGAGATGTTCCACGGTTTCCATTAAACGAGCCTCGCCGTCTCCAGAGAGTGCTTCAATGCTCTCATGCACTTCCAGAAGATTACCGACGCACCGACCCAGCGGCTGATCCATTCCGGTAAGAACACAATCAGTTGGCACACCCATGTGTGTCCCGGTCTTTACCAAGCATTCAGCCAAGGCTTCCGCAGATGCCTGATCTTTCATGAACGCTCCGCTTCCCACCTTCACATCCAAAATCAGGTGGTCGGGATTTTCTGCCAGTTTTTTCGACAAGATACTCGACGTGATCAATGGGATCGACGACACGGTCGCGGTGGCATCCCTCAACGCGTACAGGCGTTTATCAGCGGGAGCAATGTCATCAGTTGCCCCGGTAATACAGCATCCAACACTCTCTTGGATATCCAAAATTTCGCTGATCGAGAGATCAGTACGAAACCCCGGAATCGATTCCAGTTTGTCCAAGGTTCCACCGGTCGGTCCCAAGCCACGCCCCGAAAGCTTCGGAACCCGGACACCACACGTGGCGAGAAGGGGAACCAATATCAACGACACCTTATCACCGACGCCACCGGTGGAATGTTTTGAAACGGTTGTCTCCTCGCCACTCCAATTTAGAACCGTTCCCGAATCCAGCATCGCCTTAGTGAGATGCATGGTCTCTTCCAAGCACATCCCCCGAATGTAGATCGCCATGGCAAAAGCGGACATCTGATAATCAGGTATCCCACCACTCAAAAAACCTTCAATCATTACGTCGATCTGCGATTGGCTTAATTCGCCACCATCGCGTTTGCGAGTAATGATTTCGAGAGGACTGCAAGTCATAGAATCGTCAACGCTCTGGTGTGTCAAATAGGTTTCGGTCGGCCGCAGAACATCCTTCCCGTGGCGTTACCGAAATATAAGCCGGTCGCATTTAAAACAGTGCCACCGATCTAAGGCTGTCAGGATCAAGTACTTCGAATGTTGACATTGCCGATCCTTCTCTCCTCAACCGCTAGTTTCGAGTAGTTAAGTCAGGCAGCCAAACACTATGGTTTCCGATTGACTCGTTTTATTGGCAGGAAAGTGACGACACGATCATTATCCACCGCGCTGCCAGGAGTGCTGCGTCCATTTTCCACTTCTTTCTTCAAGCGGGACAGCAATGACTGAACAACCTCTGGATGCTGGTTCATCACGTTGGTTCGTTCTCCCCGGTCCAGCTTTAGGTTGAATAATTGCATCTCGGGTAAATTCCTTTTGATTGCATCAGGCTCGCGGGGTGCGCTCCAACCGCCACTGCCGGAGGAAAGACAAAGCTTCCATTCACCCATTCGAATGGAAAAATTTCCCGATATCGAGTGGCTGATTAACGAATCCCGCATGTTAGTTTCGGATCCATCAAAAAGTGGAAGCCAGCTGTGTGAGTCCTCACCGCCAACATCTTGAGGCTCAGTTTCAATAATGTCTCTGAGGGTTGCATAAAAATCCGTCAAGCATGCAACCGCAGAAGTCGTTTGACCTGCCTTGATACGACTAGGCCACTTTGCAATTAAGGGTACTCGATGGCCACCCTCATAGATGTCCGCCTTGTGACCGCGATAACCGGCACTCGGGTCGTGGCCATGTCCCTTCAGAACACCGAAATTTGCTTCAGGCGAACAGCCGTTGTCGCTGGAAAAAACAATCAACGTGTTATCGTCGATGCCAAGCTTCCGCAACGTTTCAAAAAGCTGACCCATGTGATGGTCGATCTGCATCACAAAGTCCGCGTAAGGATTCATCCCACTCGCGTCTTTGAAGGGTGCAACTGGCACAATTGGGGTGTGGGGAGCTGGCAGTGCCAGGTAAAGAAAGAACGGTTGTTTGGACGCTTTGTCTCCGGCTCTCTCTTCAACGTGCTGAATGCTTTTCTCAAAAAGATGCGGAAGTACGTCATCAATGACAAAGTCGGGACTGATCGGCCCTTTGCGATACCAACCGTAAGGATCCTGTTGCTTAGTGACTCCCTCTTCCCTTGTTGGAATGGCAGTAGGTTTTCCGGTATCCACCCAAACGTAAGGCGGCATATCTAACGATCCACAATGCGCATAATATCCATCAAACCCATTGATATCAGGTCCATTGCTCACGGCTCTCGAAAAATCAATCTGCCGGGCACTCCTGTCACCCAACTCAGTTCTGGCCCAATCCCAACCGAGATGCCACTTACCGATCATCTGGGTGTGGTAACCAGCTGACCGCAGAAGATGCGCAACCGTTGGGCGGTCCGCTGGAATCAGGTGATCGCTGGTGCCGCTCAAGACACCTTTGGCCAGCCTTGACCGCCAGTTGTATCGTCCCGTCATCAAACCATAACGCGTTGGCGTGCAAACTGCGCTCGGGCTATGGGCATCCAAAAACGTGATTCCCTGAGACGCCATTTGGGAAAGATTTGGTGTCTTAATTTTGGCTGATGGATTGGTCGCAGCGATGTCACCAATGCCAAGGTCATCAGCCAACACAAAAATGACGTTCGGTGGCGATGCCGCAAAACTAAGACTAGAGGTACAAAGTAAAGTCACAGCAATCAAAACCGCCGCCATGGGCGAAGCCAGCAAAAATCGGTCTAGTCGTTGAAACATTCGATTGCTCTCGCGATAAAACAAATTAACCATCAGTCTCTCAAGTTGTATCCAAATGTTTAAAAGAAAATCAACGTCTGAACGATAGCCCTTGACCGTGACACCGAATCGCTGCCAAATGCGTCGGACTCTCTCTCCTGCAAATTACCCCAGTTCCCACACCTATCTCTCGACGCCGACATTGTAACCCGTTTCCCTAAGCCACGAGAGTGCGTGTGTTTCAATCGAATTCCCATGGCACAACGTCGGTAAACCTTCACCGTAAAAAGCGACATGACAGCTTTACCCGCCAGCCCGGCAAAAAGACCGGATCTTTCCTGGCCAGTTGTGCGAGACATCCTCTGGTGCACATGTTTTTCATTGGATTGGTTCTGACGTGGGTTAGATTACCCTTTTTCCATCCCTAACCATGACATCCTTTAGGATAGGGATTTCAATGGCATGGTAACCTGAGGCTGAATGCTGCTTGCCAGCCTGCCACCGAAATTACCTGAACAGCTCTGCAAAATTCGCATGGCGATATCTATTGTTGATTTTACTCCTGCTTGCTGGAAAAGGCCCCAAGGATGCGTCCCTTACTTTCAATCGTTGTTCTCTTGTTGCTTTGCCTGAGCCATCATGGTTTAGCAGAACAGCCAGATGACGCCTCGAGCAAGGAAAGCAAGTTACCGGCTTGGACCACCGACTTTACCGAACGGGTGAAGCCGATCCTGGAGGAAAGCTGCTGTGAGTGTCATTCCAAGGCCGGCGATCAAGAAGCGGGAATCGATTTTGAGCAAATAGAAAACCTTCTGGATATTCGACAGAACTTCAAACTTTGGCAGCGTGTCATCCGCGTCATCAATGCTGGTGAGATGCCACCAAGCGATCGTCAACCATTGACTGACAAAGACCGTCAAACAATCCAACAGTGGCACAAACGCCAGTTCGTTCCGTCGCTAACGACAAACGCTGGAGCCATAAAACCCAGAAGACTTTCGGTGCATGAATTACGTACATCACTTCGTGCCTTATTCGGTTTCGAACTCGAGATTTCCGTTTTCGAAGCTGAGCAAACAGTCATTGAAAAGTCATTGGTTCTCAAGCTACTTCCGACGGATCCACCTGGCCCCAGCGGCTTCACCAATGACACCTCGACAAGGCCGTTCACCGAACCATTTTGGGACCAATTCTCGATAGTGATCGAATACGGTCTGGAACAATTTTTCTCGAAGGACAACGAAAAACAGCTTTCCAAGATTGTTGGTCCTGTCACCACCAACGGCTTAGATCACTCACAAGCAAGTGCGTTGATTCAGTATTTCTACGAACAGGCTTACCGACGGCCACCACCGGCATCATTGGTCGAACGCTCGCAATCGAAGGTCGACCAATTAGAGGGTGAAGAGCTGATGATAGCGTTGCGCAGAGAAATAAAGACGGTCCTGATGTCACCAGGATTTCTGTTTCGCGGAATAATTGCAGGCGGAAAAGTCGCCAAGGCATTGGAAGGAACACAACCGGGAACCCGCGTCAGAATCGATCCTCATGAGATTGCCGAGCGTCTCAGTTTTTTTCTTTGGGGAATGCCACCCGACGACGAATTGAGGCGACATGCTAATGCAGGCAGCCTGCTTCAAGCGGATATCTACAGAGCGCAAATGAAACGTATGCTTGTCGATGCACGAGGCAAGAACCTTGCAGATCGCTTCGCCGTTGAGTGGTTGACTCTCGATGAGATTTCGAAAGTTTCCAACAACCCTCCGGTTTCACACGCGTTAAGACAACAGCCAATTGATTTTATCAGTTACTTGATCCAGGAGGATCGTCCGCTGACAGAGCTGATTGATTCAAGGGTAACTTTTGCCAACCCGCACACCTCAAAATACTATCCCGGCGATAGGAAAAACCTTCCTGCGTATCGGAAAGATCGCGGGATCGAGGTGGAGATTGTCACCAATTCCCGCCTGAAACTGCAAGCAACGCCAGAAAGGGGCGGATTACTGACCATGCCAGGAATTTTGGCGATGAATCGTGGACCGGTTCTTCGTGGGACTTGGATTCTGGAACGTATCCTTGGGACTCACCTGCCTGAACCCCCAGCAAATATCGGACAGGTTCCACCCAATCAACCTGGGAACAAACTGAGCTTTAGAAAACGATTCGAAATACACCGTGACCAGCCGGCTTGTGCAAAATGCCACGACCAAATCGACCCATTGGGGTTCGCCCTGCAAAGGTACAAACTGGACGGGACCTATCTAAACGACCAATCCGCCCAATCACTGGCCATCGATACCAGTGGAAAATTGCCAACCGGAGAAAACTTCACAAATTTCCCTGAACTGAAACGGTTATTGACGACCGATCGCCGTGAGCAAGTCGTTCGTAACCTCGTCGAGCGAATGCTGTCCTATGCACTCTGCCGTGAACTACAATGGCACGATCAGGGTACCATCGAGGAAATCACTCAATTAATGACCTCGCCGCCCCTTTCTGACCAAGATGAGGTTCCAACTGGCACGTTCCAGGAGTTAATTTGGCAGGTGATCAATAGTGTTCCCTTCCAATATGCCGCGAATCTTTAGGTGGCAGCCTGTGGTTGTTGCCTAGTTGAGAATGTTGGATGGAAGCGTTTGTTGGTCACAAGCCGATTAAGAGCAGTGTTGCGAGCCGGTAGGTTGTACTTTTTTCATGAGGAATTCGGTTGATGAGCCGTTTAATCCAACGCAGGCATTTTTTGCGAAGTGTTGCCGGTCCTGTTCTTCCCTTGCCGTTCCTGAATCTGATGCGATCCAGCGGCCAAGCCGCCGACCAAGCCGCACCACCGTTGCGATTCATGACGCTCTTTAAGCCCAACGGTGTACATCCACCCAGCTGGAACATTAATGGTGGGACTGAATTTGACTTTCGCATGTCGCCTTTAATGCAACCCTTTGCCAAGCACCGCGACGAGCTCGTCATTCTCGATAACTTGGGTGACTTTGGGTTCTCATCGCACGCCAATTCCACTCGCCGCTTCCTCAGCGGGCACCATCGCAACACCAAAACTGCTTCGGTGGATCAACTGATCGCGGATCGAATCGGTCATCAAACAACTCATCGATCATTAGAGCTCACCACAGAGGGATTATTCCCCAATCAGATCGGCTGTAGTTACGTCTCCTACGATCACAATGGTGCTCCGATTCCCCGCGACAGCGACCCACAACTGGTTTTCGACCGTTTATTCCGCAGTCCATTGCAAAATCCGCGTCAACGCAAAGAGATGCGAAGCTTGCTGGATCGTGTTAGTGAAGACGCAAAAGACTTAGTTCGAATCGCGGGCGTGGAAGATCGACAAACCATCGATCAGTACCTCTCTGTCGTGAGATCAACCGAAAAACGCTTGAACCGAATCAACAAGGAGGCACCGGAAGTCAACACAGGCTCTTTCCAACGCCCTGTCGCTCCAGCGAACCTTGATGAACAAGTCGAATCGATGATCGACCTGATCACACTTGCACTTTGGACTGATTCAACCAGGTGTGTTACCTACATGCTTGGAAACAGCAACAGCAGAATGATCTTCAACTTCCTCGGGATCAACGAACAACATCACTATCTCTCGCATTTCTTTAGAAACTTTTCACGAACAAATCTTGATGCCCTACTCAAAATAAGTCTTTGGCATATGGAAAAATTTGATTATCTCTTGGACCGAATGAAGTCCTTCAAAGACCAAGACGGTACTTTGCTGGATAACAGCCTTGTTCTTTTCGGTTCTGGGATGGGCCACAGTGATAATCATACCGCCACCCGCCTTCCAATTGTGTTAGCAGGAAAAGCAGGAGGACGCTTAAAGACAGGTCGCTATCTTCGTTATTCGCAAAATCAGGAACTGGGAAAATTACATTTATCAGTCTTGAGAATGTTCGGAGATAAGACAAGTGAAATCGGTTTCGCTGATACACCGCTATCCGGTCTAGATGGGTCCAACTACGAACCTTATCAAGAGAAAGTCTTCGAGAGTTGGGTACGACATAGCGAGGACGCAGTCGAGGCGCAAGGAAGGCTACGGTTATCCGAGGACCTCAACGAGGCTCGCATCTTTTATTTAGATATCGTTGGAAAGCCATCGCTCCGAATCGATGTGCCGTTCCGTGACTTTCATCATTTCAATCTAGCCTACCATTGCGGTACTGCGATTCGATTCAGTGCTTCGGTCTCCGAGCAGAATGGTGTTCGGGTTGTGACGAAAATCAAGAGCCTTGAATCCGTCTTTGGCAGGAAACCTGGCACCGCAAATGGCTGATCCTCTTCACGAAGGTAAAGGGATCACGTGTAAGAATGCACCATCACAGCATGTGATCTTAGCCTCGTCAGATTCGATCGACTCGACAATTACAACTTACTCTGGCATCCCGTTCGGAGCCAAAGTCAGGTCACTTCTTTACGATCAGGAATGGATCCCGTAGGTCAAGTCGCTGAATGTTCGCTGACCAAACTGGATGTCTACCCTTTCGTCTGTCGAAATCCAGTTCAGTGGACGAACCTGCAGGTACTAGCTGCATCTCTCTCAAGAAAAACTGCGCTGTGCTGTTCGCAAATTTTCAAGTCAATGGCCGATGCGGCAGGTTAGGACTTGGCCCACATCTTGGGTTTCACTTGCTGTCATCTGAAACCTTGACAGCAATTTTTTGTTCATGTCGGTTGCGAGGCTGCGTGCGGTTTCCCCCCCCGAAACCAGCGTGTTGATTCGGCGTAAACTGTTCGTCACCCGCGGATCGCTGCGACTTGCTTAGAACAGTGGTTCATCACCCACTTTTTAGAAACGCGAGCTGATGATTCCCCCCTCGAGCATTAGCCACTTACTGACCGAACGTCGCGACTCTTAACTTGATTACCTGGTCAACCCCGTTTGAAATTGGTTTCCGTCTCGCGTTTCCGAAGGAACTGTGGGCTCCGTTTCAATCGCTCTGCCTTACAAGAACACACCCTGGTCTCATCTTGCTATCCCATGGGTCGCCGAATCTCAAATTGCGACCCAGCGTCATAACCCTGTCAAAGCCGTGCTAACCCTTCCAAGCACACCAGCTGCCTGTTTTGCATGGTTTGAACGACATCTTACCAGCGAAGTTCGTTTTGGCACACGACTTGCTTGAAGTACTCTCAATAACACGGGGGATCGATAGGAATAACTGACTTGGCGTATATGGCATCAAAATATTCACCGGAAAGCTAACGATCTAATGACAGAGGGTTTCAAGGCGGGGCAGCTGAGGAAACGTTTGAGGACTTCGAAAACAACTCGTCGGAACCTATTGCGAAGGAGGCTAATTGGCTTTCAATCTCTGGAGCCTCGTCAGCTGCTTGCCGCTGATGGTCCGCAACTGCCCGACTCTGATACCGGAGGAAACGGCGGTGGCAAAGGCCCTGTGTCTGGTGAGTTGATTGTTTCGTTCCGTCCCGCTGCAACCGTGGCACAAGTCAACGGCGTCTATCAAGCAAACGGTGCTAATGAAGTGGAAACACTTTATGGTAGCCCTCGTGTGAAACGGATCACTGTCCCTGAGGCAGCCAGAGACCAAGTGATGGAGGCGTTATCCAAGCATCCGTTAGTTGAGTATGTCGAGCCGAATTACCGTGCGGCAAGAACCTCCGTGCCAAATGATCCCTACTACTCACTCCAGTGGAACTTGGATAACACACAATTTGGCGGAATCCATGCCGAGGCAGCATGGTCGGTCACCACCGGAACCGGCGCCGTGATCGCAGTTTTGGACACCGGGATCGCTTACGAAAACTACAGCGACTCCTTGGGGAATTATTATGCATCACCTGATTTAAACGAGACGAACTTCCTGCCTGGTTATGACTTTGTCAACAACGACAGTCATGCCAACGATGACCAAGGCCATGGAACTCATGTTGCCGGAACCATTGCGCAAAGTACAAATAATGCTTCTGGTGTTGCAGGTGTCGCTTACGGTGCGACGTTGATGCCGGTCAAGGTTTTGGGTGCTGACGGATCCGGAACCTATTCGGGTATCGCCAATGGCATTCGCTGGGCAGCCGATCAGGGCGCCCATGTACTTAACCTGAGTCTGGGCGGCGGGAGTGCCTCGACCACACTCCAAAACGCTTTGGCTTACGCACACGGCAAGGGAGTCACCATAATCGCCGCGGCGGGGAATGATGGCCTCAATCAAGTCAGCTATCCAGCGGCCTATGACAATTACGTCATTGCCGTCAGTGCCACACGGTACGATGAGCAGATCGCGCCGTACTCTAATTATGGAACGAGTATCGACATTGCCGCTCCCGGCGGAGATGTGTCCGTCGATCAAAACGGTGACGGCTACGCCGACGGTATTCTGCAAAGTACTTTTTCAGGAACAACCGACGCACTTGGTTATTACTTTTTCCAAGGCACTTCGATGGCAGCGCCACATGTCGCGGGGGCTGCCGGTTTAATTGTCTCCCTCGGTATCACCAATCCTGAAGACGTGAGGCAGCTGTTGACCTCGACCGCAGAGGACAAAGGCGATCTCGGCGTTGACGAAAAGTACGGCCATGGAATCTTAGATGCAGGAGCAGCAGTTGCAGCAGCTGCCGCGTTCAATAACGATCCAATCGCTGGCGATGATTCTCTGACAACCGATGAGGACGTCAATCTTACGGTCGATGCCTTAGCCAACGACTCTGATCCGGATGGAGATACGCTGGCTATTTCTTCCATGGTACAACCGACGCATGGTTCCGCCACGGCAAACAATGACGGCACCATCACCTACACGCCCGACCAAAACTATTTCGGTAACGATTCTTTGACCTACACGCTGTCCGATGGAAACGGCGGGACTGACACAGGTACTGTCTTCATCAACGTTGTGGCAGTCAATGATCCCCCAGAGGTCAACGGCGATACTCTCGGCGTTGCCAAGAACGAAACTGCTGGGATCTATCCTCTTCAAAACGATCTCGACATTGATTCTTCCACGCTAAACATCATCGACTTCACCACGCCCGCAAACGGTAGCGTCACCCTGCAGCTAGACCAACAATTTATCTATTCGCCAAACGAAAACTTCGTTGGAAGCGACCAGTTTCAATACACGATCTCTGACGGTGACGGTGGTAGCTCATCCGGATGGGTCGATGTAACCGTCACCGAAATCAACCGGGCACCCGTCGCTTTGGATGATTCAATTGAAACAACGGAGGACCACTCCGCAACCTTCAGCGTTTTGCTTAATGACACTGACCCTGACGGTGATACTCTGTTGGTCACTGACATCGGAGCCCCACTGCACGGCTCGGTCATTCTCAACACAGATGGAACACTCTCGTACACTCCCAAAGCTGACTATCACGGTTCGGACTCTTTCCTCTACACGGTATCCGATGGGCGCGGTGGATCCGATTCAGCGAATGTCTCAGTCCAAATCAACTCAGTCATTGATGTTCAGGTTCAACCCGTCCAGTCGGATCTCGATGAAGGAGATAGCGGAACCACTCCCTATCTGTTTGAAATTGGCACCGACGAACAATCACAAGAGGTAATCAATTTTGAATGGAGAGTGATTTCCAACGACACAGACTCTGATGATTTCCTGGGAGGCATCCCCACCGGTACGGTATCGCTTGCAGCCGGTGAAATCACTGCTCCGATTACTTTTGAGGTCTTAGGTGACCTGAACTACGAGCCGGACGAACGCTTCGAGGTGCAAGTGGTTAGTTCATCTTCTACGGCGGACCTCACAAAGGCAGCGGCAGGCGGTAACATTCGCAATGATGATCCTGCCCCAATTTTTAGTTATACCGATCTGGCCTCCGCCGGTTTTCTGGTTCATGGATCAGTTGTTGGCGATGTGAGCAATGTGGCAGAACGAGATGGCATCATTCAGAGCATTCAAGAGGAAGCATATCAAAAGAATCGCCGAACCCGCAGCGAGTACCGATGGGAGTTCGTAGTGAGCGGCGGTGACCTAGGTGTTGAATTTCATCTCAACGCCGGGCATTCCAGCGAAGTGGAGTCCTTTAATTTTGAGTATGACACCGGTGATGGTACGGGCTGGCGAACGCTAATCAACGCGATCTCTCCGGAAATGAAAGATTACACCATCACGCTACCGGATGGATTTTCCGGACCCGTGGTGGTTCGAGCCATCGACACCAACCGCAGGCAAAATGAAAGCAGCATTGACTCGTTAAAAGTTGATCGAATGGTCTTTGAGAGCCAAAGATCGACACCACTGCCACCGCGGGTCTCCGTTGAAACCCCTGACGGATATTCATCCGAAAGCGGTCAAGAGTCTGGCTGGTGGCGAATCAAATTAGATCAACCAGCTTCCCACGATTTGACGCTTCGTTATGAGCTAACTGGAACCGCATCCACAACCGACTTCCTGGAATCTCACTCCGGCGTTGTCACCATCCTCGCAGGTGAATCCGCTGCTGTACTTAAGATAACTCCAGTGGATGATCAATTAGAAGAAGGAACTGAAACCGTCCGACTCAATCTAACGGAGCATGAAACTTACGAAATACTTGGTGACGGTTCCGGCCTGATCTATATCGCCGACGATGACGTGGTCATCAATCATTTTTTCCCGACCGCTGAACAAACAATCACCGGCTCGATGATCCAAGGAAGCATGGACGAGCTCACTCACCTCGACGATGTACACCAGACTTTAAGGGAGGCGAGCACCAACGGAAAGCCGACCAGTCGAACCAGCGCCATCGAACACCAATGGTCCTTTGATGTCGAACAGGCATTGAGTTTTCATGTCGCGGCGAAACGCCCGTCCAACACGGAGGGAGATAACTTCCACTTCCAATACTCACTGGATCAAGGATCCGCGTGGTTCGATCTCTTAACGATTGCATCTAAGGACTCGTTCAGCAACTCTGCGCAATTACCGAGTGCAATTACAGGTGGCCTGCTCCTAAGGGTGATTGATTCCGACCCTATTACAGCTGGCAATGGATCAGAGGATTCAATTCTGATCGACCAACTATACTTTAGCACCGACACGGCAACGGCGACCGGCAATGGAACTGCGGTCTGGTCCGACTCAGATCACAAGGTGGGCGGAGCACTTGAGATAACCGAAACCGAAACCGGCGAGATTTTGGTGGTCGGCCCCAACGGCAAGAAACTCACATCCCGCGGTAAGCAAATAAGAGCACGTGTCGCCCGTGGACAACAATTCATCGGCGGCAAAACGTGGAGGACGGATCGCGTTGAAATTCGTGGTGGACAACCAGTACAGATAGCCACCAATGGTGATTACACCCTACTTGTTGAGGGCGACATCTGGCGAAACTTCGTGAAACCGTCAGACGTCAATAACGATAACTCCGTCACCTCATTGGATGCATTAGCAATCGTCAATGAGGTCGTCGGAAGAAGGTTCAGCGAATTCGAGACCGGGGAATTCCGCGACCCCTCCCTAATCTTATCCGTCGGTGCAGGATTCTTTGATCAAAACGGGGACGGTATTTGCTCAGCTTTTGATGCGTTACGAATCATCAATGAATTAAGCCGATCGCCCTCGGGTCCCGACGGCGAAATGGTTCCTTCCTCAACACACCAAGGCCAGTCGGAGGTCAATGTCATTGCGGTAACTGAAACAGGAATTTACGCACCGCTTGATAAGCTAGTGCAAAGACTGGCCATCGACATCGCTCAATTAACTATTCCCAGAACTGCTGAGTCGCGGGCAGACTCGCTTAACATGACCGACAGGAACGATCCCACTCCGATCAGAACCCAATTACATGACAATTATTTCAGCAAGCTCAGCAGTAATCTAAGCCTACAGTAGGCAACGCGCACCGCCGAAACCACCTCGCACGACTTTCTTATTTTTGGTGGTACACAGCGTGCGGCTTGCGCATCGCTTGTTATCACACCGGATGTTCACGAATAACAGGCAACAACCTCCCACTGCGTTTTCGCGGCCCGCCGCCGCCACGATTCCCTGGTGCCCTCCGCATCACCGCCGCCGTTTCCATGATCACTGGAACTCATAGCACCGGCCAACGTTCCGCCCCGGTTAGTGCATCAGTGGCTAAGAAGGTCTCACGACTCTCTTGGCCATCGTTACTGGTGACGGTCGTGTGGGTCATCTCGCCAGAGATTGAAAAAGAACTGAAACGTTCTGTCTTGGGAGCTTTCCAGAGTGTCGCTTTCATCTCCTTGAGAAAGCCCTTCTTTGAAATAATCCCAGCCTAACAATCATTGCCCCTGATGCCCCGATTTTGGTTTCAATCCTCTCCAAGGCAGTCGTCTGAAAAGAAACAAACAGAGCAGAAGTTGCCGTGCTTCACTAGACGCTACGAGTGAATTGGTAAGGTCGACGGTTTATCAGTATTTTGTTCCCGAGGTAAAGAAAGCGACTATCTCGATCACGCGTGGAGACGGTACGTTATCCGTTTTAGCAAATCCTTTAGGCTAATCGCTAAGCAAGAGACAGCGGTGGACCTATCTAAAACCGATCTCTCTCTGCTGAGGTTTTCATCTTGTCTGGTTTAAACGGGAAGCAATTAATCGCCGGAAAATGGCAATCTGCCGGTGTTGACGCGTTCCAAGCAATTTGCCCGGTTAGCGGACGAGAATTGGCAACCAAGTTTTTCGAGGCAACCGAATTTGAGATCGACCTTGCCGCTACCTCTGCCTCGAAAGCTTTTCCCGCACTCGCCAATACCACTATTGAGCAAAGAGCGGCTTTACTCGATCGCATCGCTGCAGGATTAGATGCGCGTGGTGAGGAGCTCGTTGAGCGTTGCATGCTGGAAACCGCGTATTCGGAACAACGAGTACGTGGAGAATTACTGCGTACGATTTCACAAACCAAGCTTTTTGGCGAGATGCTACGTGAGGGAAGTTGGGTGGAGGCAAAAATTGATCATGCTGAACCTCAACGTGTTCCGTTCCCGAAACCTGATATCCGTTCCATGCTGCAACCCATCGGGCCCATCGTCGTCATCGGAGCCAGCAATTTTCCGCTTGCGATCTCGGTCGCCGGCACTGACACATGCACGGCACTAGCGGCGGGATGTCCAGTGATTGTAAAAGCTCATCCTGCTCATCCGGGAACCTGTGAAATGGCTGCCGAGGTGATTCGGGTTTCGGCTGACCTGACAGGAATTCATCCAGGCGCATTTTCGTTTCTTCAGGGTCCTTCCCATTCTGTGGGCGGAAGACTCGTGGAACACCCAGAGGTCAAGGCAGTTGCGTTCACCGGAAGTTTAGAGGGTGGCAGAGCGTTAATGGACCTTGCTTCGCGTCGCCCAGCCCCGATACCCGTCTACGCGGAGATGGGAAGCGTTAATCCCGTTGTCGTGCTGCCCGACGCTGCGGCGAGCCGAACTCAACAGATAGCCCATGGCTTCGTCTCATCGCTGACCCTTGCCATGGGGCAATTCTGCACCAATCCCGGGCTGTTATTGGTTCCGGACGGAAACGCAGGCGATCAATTAATCGAACTTATCAAAGAAGCAATCAAGGCTGCGCCCGCTGGCACCATGTTACATGCGGGCATCCAGCGGGCTTTTGAAGTTGGGTTGGACCTACGCCAACAGACGGACAGTGCAGACTTGGTCCACGGAACTCACGGAGATTCAGACATCAGGACAGTGACTCCTGCCATTTCCATCATCGAGGCTGAAGTCGCAGTAAGTGACGGACAAATTAACCAAGAACTATTTGGACCCTTCGCCACAATCGTTCGCTGGAAAAACCAAACGGACTTAGCCAAGGTGATTGATCAACTCACAGGACAGTTGACGGCAACCGTTCACGCTGACGTGGATGAAATGCTACGGTACCCAGATCTCATTTGGCAACTACGAAACAAGGCCGGGCGAATGATCGTTAACGGCTTCCCAACCGGAGTTGAGGTCTGCCACGCCATGCACCATGGCGGACCCTATCCGGCAGCGTCCGATCCGCACTTCACCAGTATCGGACCCACGTCCATCAAAAGATTCGTACGGCCTGTTTCCTATCAAGACTATCCCAAGAACTTGTTACCACTGGAACTCAACGACGGCAATCCATTGGGAATCATGCGCCAGGTCGATGGACAATACACCCGCCAGAATTTCGAGAACAGCAACCATCTTGCTAAGTAAGCGGTTCGATAACGGCAACCGTCACTCGACCCTCGCTCGCCCCGAATGCGTAAGGATGCTGATTGCTGGTAAAGATACTTTTTCGGTTTTCGAATCAGGGTCTCCAGTGCTCCCAAATCTATCACGATTATTCAGCAGTGACGCCAATTCTATTCTGACAGGCACATCGAGTCTTTCGTCACGATACGAATCGACAAATTTTCAAACGTCATCCGCGCCGCGATCTTTATAACATGACGCCGTTTCGCACTCTGCGGTCAAACCACGGCACACTAAGACCTTATTCTTGACACAACACCACGCGGTGTTTCAGGTCTCTTTGCTTCGCAAATGGATCCCTTGACCGTGTCTACACTGCCCCACCAAGCCTTGCCGACCGATAATTGCATATCTTGCGCCATTGCCGATCATGACGATCCTAGCCATCGAAAGGGGCAACTCTCTCGAGAACGCAGTGTTGCAATCTGGTCATTGGATCATTCACAAAAACATTGAACGAACTTAGCCAATTTAAATTGGGTGTCATCGCTTGTTGGAAGATAAACTATCAACACTCTGTTTATCGGTTTTGCATCACCCATCAACGGTCACGGTACGCCCCACGTCACTGACTTCCTACGCCATCATGTCCCCAATGAAACTGCCATTACCCTTCCCGATTGCCATGACAGCTACCCAACTATCGCTCGCGTTGACCTTCTTGCTGTTGAGTGTTTCAACCACGCACGGCTGGGACTCCAAGAACAAAAAGAGCGAGTCAAAACCGGCGGCGAAAGATCAACCCAAGGACACGACCCCAGCACATTGGGATATCGAGACAGCCCCCGGCCCGCAAAAACGCCAAACCATCGATACCACTGAGGGAACCTGGATCAGCGTTGATGTCAGCCCTGATGGACAACAGATTATTTTTGATCTGCTCGGGGATCTCTACCAAATGCCGATTAGCGGTGCCGATGGAAGCAGGAAATCAGGCACACCTAAAAAGTTAACTTCCGGCGTCTCGTGGGACATGCAACCACGCTTCAGTCCCGATGGTCAGTTTATCGCTTTCACGAGCGATCGCGGAGGCAAGACTCACCAAGCTGGCGACAACCTTTGGATCTTACCCTCCTCCGGCGGCGAGCCCCTTCAGGTAACCAATGAGAGCTACCGGCTGCTTAATGGCCCCGTCTGGTCACCCGATGGCGAGTACCTCGTTGCGAGGAAGCACTTCACCAGTCGCCGTTCCCTGGGTGCCGGTGAAATGTGGATGTACCACCGTGACGCATTGAAAAACGGAGCGACGGCAGGGTTACAACTGACCCAGAGAACGAATGATCAAAAGGATGTCAATGAACCGGTTTTTTCGCCAGACGGTCGCTATCTTTATTATTCGCTCGATGCGACCTCCGGCGATACCTTTGAGTACGACAAGGATTCGACCAAAGGGATTTATGCGATCAAGCGACTCGAACTAGCGACGGGTGATTCCGAAACGTTAATCCGTGGACCCGGCGGAGCTTGCCGACCAACGCCGTCACCCGACGGCAAAACACTCGCATTTGTCAGAAGGGTCGGCGCAAAGACCGGCTTACACCTCTTCGATATCGAATCGGGACAGGTACGACTGATCTATGACCTGCTTGAACGTGACATGCAGGAAGCATGGGCAATCCACGGTGTCTATCCCGCGTTCGCATGGATGCCCGACGGAAAGACCATCGTAGCATGGGCCAAGGGAAAAATCCGTCGTATCTCAATCGAGACGGGTGAGGCTACGGTCATACCATTTCGCATCAAGGATCGGCGTATGGTAAAGCAGGCGGTACGATTTCCCATCCCGGTGGGTGAGGAAGATTTCGATGTCAAAATGCTGCGATGGGTTACGGTCTCTCCCGATGGTGAACGTGTCATTTACCAGGCGCTTGGGCATCTGTATGTGAAGAACCTACCTAACGGGACTCCGAAAAGGCTGACACAACAAAAGCAGCATTTTGAGTTTTACCCCAGCTTCTCCAGGGATGGGCGGTACGTGGTCTACACCACGTGGAACGATCAATCCTTGGGATCCGTTCGCGTCGCTTCGGTTGATCCGGATCAGACCGAGGGTTGGATTGTCACACAACAACCCGGACATTATGTCGAACCGGTTTTTTCACCCAATGGCGAAAGCATTGTCTACCGTAAAGTCAGCGGCGGCGGTATTACGAGCCCGCTTTGGTCGCGAGACAGCGGCATTTATCGAGTTGACACCAGAGACGGTGAGCCGGAAAGACTGATAAGCACTGGGTCGAAACCACAATTTGGGCTATCTGACGCACGCGTTTTTTTCACCCGCTCTGAATCGTCCAAGGACGCCGATAACCTCAAGCTCTGCTCAATGGATCTAAATGGTGGTGGAGAACGCGTGCATTACTCAAGTGTGTGGGCCACGGATTTCCGAATCTCTCCGAACGAAGAAACGATTGCATTTGTCGAACGGTTCCATGTTTACCTAGCACCCTTCGTCAACTCGGGGTCAACGATCACGGTTGGTCCAGATGCAAAAGGACTGCCCACTCGAAAAGTCAGTGATGACGCGGGCGACTTCATCCATTTCTCTGGCGACAGCCAAAGCATCCACTGGAGCCTCGGTCCCGATTTATATACTTGCGGTGTCGAGCAGGAAACGGCTGAACCGGCGAAGCTGGGAATCGGTTTTCGCTTGCCGCATGCTAAACCGAAAGGTACGACTGCGATCACAAATGCTCGAATCGTGACGATGAGTAAAGCGGGTGTCATCGAGCGAGGTACCATCCTGATTGAAGGCAACCGAATTATCGGTGTCGGACGAGCGGGCAAGATCCCAATACCTGCCGACGCCTATCAACTCGACGCCAAAGGTCAAACTGTCAGTCCCGGTTTTGTCGACACGCATGCTCACGGTGCGCAGGCAACTAACGGAATGACTCCCCAACAAAACTGGGTCGATTACGCAAGACTCGCCTTCGGCGTCACAACCATCCATGATCCCAGCAACCGGACCCACGATATTTTTGCCGCTAGCGAAATGACCAAAGCTGGCATCATCACCGCGCCGCGTACTTTCTCGACCGGGACCATTCTTTACGGAGCAACCGGTGCCAGTAAGGCAAACGTTGATAGCCTGGAGGATGCTTTATTTCATCTGAGGCGAATGAAAGCCGTTGGGGCATTCACCGTCAAAAGCTACAACCAACCGCGGCGAGACCAGCGTCAGCAGGTGCTCGCTGCGGCACGCGAACTGAAAATGATGGTGGTGCCCGAGGGTGGTTCCACCTTCATGCACAACATGTCCATGATCGTTGATGGTCATACTGGCATCGAACATACGCTGCCCATACAGACCGCTTACGACGATGTCATGGACCTCTGGCGTGGAACACAGGTCGGATACACCCCGACCCTCAGCGTTGCGTACGGCGGAATTTCCGGTGAGCAGTATTGGTACCAGATCGACGACCTCTGGCGTCATCCGCGACTAATGACCTTCATCCCGCCACATGTGCTGAACCCTCGCTCACGTCGACGACAGAAATCACCGGATGAGGACTACAACCACATTCGAGTCGCAGAGATTGCCAAACAAGTCGTCGATCAGGGAGGTCTTGTTCAGGCCGGTGGACACGGACAACTCAACGGCGTTTGCACCCACTGGGAAATGTGGAGTTTTGTCCAAGGTGGAATGACCCCGATTCAGGCATTAACCTGCGGGACGATCAACGGCGCTAAGTACCTCGGACTCGACGCTGATCTGGGTTCCATTGAAGTTGGAAAACTTGCAGACATGGTGGTTTTCCAAAATGGGGCTGATCCAACTAAAAACATTAGGGACAGCGAACGCATTCAATACGTGATGGCTAATGGGGAAATCTATGAGGCGGATCGCATGAACCGCTTCGGCAGTCCTGCTCCACGAATGCCTTTTTTCTGGCAGGGTGCGGAAACAGGCGTGACCTTTAGCCCCGCAATGGAGCACGGGATTGGCTGCAGCTGCTTACGTAGCCGGCAGTGATTTGTCTCTTTTCGATTCTGGCGTCCTGATTTCTCACTGCCAGACTTTAACCTGGTGATCACTGCAACACCAATTTCCACCTACCGCCGGATTTCCTGAACGCTTGTCTGCACAGGATCCTGTGGACCGCTATCCCGTGAACCGCTTGGCGATTTTGACGCCTGCGGTTTAGGATCATTCGCCATCCATCTGGCGTTTTCGCACCCATCACCGTTAGCACCCATCACCGTTAGCACCCATCACGGTTCGCATTGATCAGTGATGCGAACACCATCATGTCAACACAGTGAGCCTTGCCAGTGAACGGCTTCGCATTTTGTGCAAGAACACATCGTCATCCAGCCGGGGCGACCTACACGCTATCCAAGGTCTGCTGCCTGGAGCCGACCGAAAGTGCCATCCAAAAACCCGCCAGGACAAGAGCGAATCCAAACGCCCCGATCCCAGTGGAGATTATAAAGTCGTTGGTTTGCAAGTAATCATTCAATTCGTTGTAGCCGATCCACGATGACACGAAACCGAAAGTAAGGATATACCCAACACACACCAACGACCAAGCAGAACGCCTTACCGCAAAAGTAACACCGAGAATCAACGCCACGGGGACGATGACAACTATCTGTGGGCCAATCATTAAAACACTGCTGGCAGCGACCAAAACGCTCCCTATCAAAACCGAGGCTACCCTCGATAGCGTCGACCTTGTTTGTTTGCTGGATAACATCCCGGAAGACAACGAATCTGACATAACAAAATCCATACAAGGCTGTGTTGAACGGTTTGGAGATCGCAAAGGACCAAAACAGACGATTTCATCACTAAAACTTAGCCAAGTGTTCACCTTTTGAATCCCAACCTTACAAAACCAGTTTAACACACCTCGTCAAAGCAGTTGCAACAGCACAAAATCTCATTCGTCAGATCACCGTGATATCAGAATGAGCACATCATCGGCTACTAATTTATCTCTCGCGGAAATCTGCAAATGTCTTAAGGCGACGCATGCACCTCTGGATGATCTTCCAACCGCTGACGGCCCACCCACAATGCTTGCAAGTCTGTGTCGCGACGGACACCCCCGAAGTCGGCATACCTTACGGAGCTCCCAGATGATTAATGGCATCCAATCCCCCAAACAGCATGCTCAACGTAAATCCTTCAGAAATTCCTGGGCGTTAAGCAGATGATGGCCTCGCTTCTCTGTGTCCATCTTCTTCACCATGCTGCACATCATCGCCCAGCGTGGATTCCTGCTGAGTTCATCCACGTGATTCCAGATCCAACGCCAGTAAAGTCCATCCCAAACATCACACCACGGGCCCTTTTTATAGTGACTCATCTTCCGCACATAGGAGGACCCAGAAAAATAGGGCTTGGTCGTGATCAATCCACCGTCAGCATTCTGACTCATCGCAAAGACATTTGGCACCATCACCCAATCGTAACTGTCAACGAACATTTCCATGAACCAGCGGTAAATCTCTTCTGGATCAATTTCACATAAAAACAAGAAACCACCAAGGACCATCAGACGTTCAATGTGGTGGCAATATCCGGTATCAAGTACTCGCTGGATCGCGTCGTCAACGGGTGGTATCCCCGTTGTACCGTCGTAAAAACTCTTGGGCATGCTGCGATGATGCTGCCAGTGATTGGTTGTTCTCATCGCAACACCCAAATCCTCATAAGTGGCACGCATGAACTCCCGCCAACCAATCACCTGCCTAAGAAATCCTTCGAGCGAATTAATGGGGACGTTGTTTTTCTTGGCATGGGCGATGGCAGACTTCACCACTTCGCCGGGTGTCAATAAACCGACATTCATCATCGGAGTCAGCACACTGTGCCACAGCCACGACTCCCCTTCGACGATCGCGTCCTCGTAATCACCAAAAGCCTCGAAGCGGTGAGTTAAAAAATGTTTCAACCAACGCCTGGCCGTACGGTGATCGCTCGGATAATAAACTCGGTCGATTTTACCAGGGTGCCCGGGAAACCTGCCATTCACGTAGTGCATCGCCTGCTCATCGATTACGTCCTGCTTCAGCGTGAGCAGATCGGGGATGTTTGCCAGCAGTTTCTTCGGCACCTTCTTTCGGTTTTCATCGTCGTAACTCCATTGGCCACCCTCGGGTTGTTCGCCGTCCATCAGAATCCCCAACCGCTTCCGCTGCCACTTATAGAAATCTCCCATGAACCAACGATTCTTACCGGATCGATATTCAGAGTTCTCCGAGGTCGAATTGAGAAAACCCGGGTTGGAAAGAAGCTCGCACTCAATTTCCAGGTCGTTGCAGGCTTTGTGCAATCGTTTGCTCAAAACAAAATCGGTTGGATCAGTGCAAACGAGCTTGCGTGTGTTTTCCCCAAATTTTTTAATCACTTTCCTCAGTTGATCGCTCATCGACGAACGGTTTGCATCAAAATCAATGTAATGCACCTCATAGCCTTTCCCCTTCAGAAACGCTTCGTACCGCTTCATCGTTGCACGATGAAGTAATAGCTTTTGCTTGTGAAACCTCGCCGGATGACGCTGGTCCGAAAAGAATAACGATTCTTCCAGAAGAATGATCTGTGACGGCTTGAGTGCGAGCCCCGGATGAGCCTCGAAGAGCTGATTTGGCAGGATAAGTAAGACCATGATTCTGAAAACTCCTCGCCTAAGGTTCTGTCTCTCGTACCGCGGATGGATCCTCGTCGGAATGACGTCTGACAAGATGATACGCCAAGGGAAAATGAACCGTCCATGCGCGACCCAACCGGTGCCGGACAATCGGCAGCGTCGCGCTTGTCGGGCCTCTACTATCCCCCAGTAAACAAAGTCACCCTTTCAAGGAAACAAACATGTCAGATCAAGCAGGAACAAATAATTGGCCGGAATTGGCAATCGGACTTTACGATAAGTTGACGGGGCGAAATGCGGAAATCAGTTACTCGTTCGACGGTTTTGAACTCAATGTTCCAAGTTCGACCGCCGCCAACGCCACCAGTGCCAAATGGAAAATGAGCGGAACCATCCGAATCTCAACACGTGATGGTGTCGGGGCATCCAAATAGTGACAACCCGACCGACAATCGGCATTACGGCCAATCTTCAAGCTGAACTCGACGGCAACCCGGTTGATGTTCAGGCTTCGGGCGGAATCATTGTGGTTCTCGCCAAATCGCCAAAGGCAGCAAAGAAACTCTTTGTACAACTTTTTAGATTTGGAAAGAACCGTTCGTGGCTAATCCAAGTGAACCGCGGCTTACTCGCTACATCGCAGCGCCTCGAATTCCGACTTGGAGATACAGTGATCGCCTCAATGGGAACCGGTACGAAGACGGGACTGCTCGGAATAGTGGGCCTGAGGGACCTGAAGATTTGGCCGCATCGCTTACTTTTCCACCACGCTTCGAAGTGAGGATCGTGTGAGATCGAAATTCAGTCAAGGATCGTGTCGGCGAACATGTGCGCTCACACCACGCAACGTTTTATCGTCGGCGATTTGGTCGAAGATCTGATCGGCGACCATAGAACCTTCGCTTGGCTTTTGTGCAAAATCGTAAGTAGCCGCCGGATACTCAGTGATCAAATCGGCATCTCTGTATCGGGTTTTAGTTGTTGCAACCGTCGACCGCCGCCCAGTGGTCTGATGGAAGATCCGAAAAAAAGATCCCCGTGATGGACATCGCCTCATTGATTCAGATTATCGTTCACGGACACCCATCGAATTTTTTGATGCGGAAGAAACTAGCATCACGCAAAGGAACCCGAACCGCGTGGGTTGTTGGTACCTGTCACCTTGGTTTGGTTTCTCAAAAAAATTTTGCTACTCAGAACGATAGCAGCAACTCATTGCCGAGGTGTGAAGCAACGAGGATCGTCACACAGTATTAAGCTCACAGTGTTAAATCCATAGCGCCGAGTCCAAAGCGTTAGATCCCCAGTCCACAGAACGCAGTCCACAGAACGCAGTAGCCAGTTAGCGCGGAGACTATGACCAACTGTGATGACCTGACACGTAGCCTTCCTGACGATTTGAAGGAAAGAACGAGAATCCTCCCCAACCCTGAGAGCCAGCCCATCGGCGAGTACGTTG
>CALJHC010000037.1 GCA_938075415.1 uncultured Rubripirellula sp.
ATGGTTGACCGGGGTGATTATCTGGATCCTGGAGTCGGAACCAGCGATTGTTCACTGCAAAACATGCGTAAGTTCGGCCGTGGGTGCTTCCCTCTCAGCATTGAGCCGGTTGGGTTGGGAATTCAGATGCAGTTGCCGTTAGTGCTAGCAGTCTTTGCTCATGAATCCACCTTCTCAATAGAAACCTTACCGTCTTCGACACTCAGGTGGATGATGACCGGAGGTGAGGCCAAGATTCCGTTGGTGCTTTCGCCAAGCGCCGTCATCGTGTGCACACCGGGGCGTCTCGCATTGCCTCCGCTGACTAGGAAGGGCAATTTAGTCGCCGACACAGCAGTGGTATTTCCCTTTTGGTCAATGACGGTGATGCCCCCATCTGCGGCTAATTTAAGATCGCAGGGGGCATTGAGCATCAGGGCAGCTTCATCGTATCGTTCATGATAAAGATGGCCGAAGAATTCCATTCTAGTGCGTTTGGGGCGTTCCACCCACCAAACGGTTGACGTGACGGCAGCCAACAGACCTGCCGTTGCCAGAATAAATATCTTGAACTTAGACATGCAACGTTTTATCCGTAGTCGTCCAACAGCCTACTCGGTGAAAGCTAGTTGCACTTTAGGCGAACTCATGATGCTACGATCTTGAGGTCATGCATTCTAAGAATGATGCATCGAAAGAAAATCGCAGTTTAACCAGACACCGAAAAGCTCGTTTCGCCTGCGTGGCGAACCGCCTCTGACTTTGTATCTTCGGAGAGGTCCTTTTTCAAGGTGTTACCAGTTTCGGCTTCCGGCGAACCGCTTCTTGGGGAAATGGGCGTCACGAAAGGACGCTTCCGCTTCATTTCAGGAGTCGGTGATTTGGATTTCGCTTGAGGATGCTTCAGCACGGACTCAGTGTCTAATGACAGCGGAGCCGCCATGCGAATTACTTTATTGGACTGATTGGTGGACAGAATTGAACGAGCTAGAGTCTGATCAGATTTCGGCAATGGGGGGATGCCCAGCGTTTGGGGCTTGTCAAAGCGTGTTGAATCAACGGTTTGTTGCAACAAAATTTTCTTACTGAGTCCTGGTGCGATTGCTTCTTCGTTTTGACTTGAACTGAGATTGGAATGCTGGTCTTCAGTCACACGTGAATCAGCGGCGGTACTCGAGTGATCCGCGACCACGGAAAACGGTGCCTCAACGCGTACCACGGATGGCTCTGCCGGAAGTCTCGACGCGGCAGTTCGAACCGCTTGACCCAGTTGGGGCATGCTCAGTGGATCGCTAGATATACCGGTTTCAACAATGATTGCATCCTTGGTTTCAGTCGTTAGATCGAGATGTGTCGGCAGTGGCTGTGCGGCCGATGCGGGGATGTCAAACGATGTAGCCACGTCGGAGTCTGCATTGAATGCGACCTGCCTTACCGATTTTTCTTGTCCTTGAGCAACGCGGCTCTGGATGGCACGTTCAGCCCTCGCTTTGGCGGACGCCAGTTGCAGTAAACCTTCGCCGGCTGCGAGGTTACTGGTGTCGATGGAAACGGCACGATGGAAATTTGCTTCGGCGAGTTCAATCTCGCCAAGTTGTGCCTGCATGAAGGCCAGGTTCGCATAGGCGTCGTCTTCATCGGCTACACGCTGAAATTGGTCGAGACTGTCGTCCCAGTTTCCCATTTGAGCCAGAACCTGCCCCAGATTATTTCGAGCACGTTGGTTTTGACCGTCCAATGCGACAGCTTGTTTCAAGAATTGTTCCGCCTTGACCAGATCGTCTTGAAGAAAGTGAGCATATCCAAGGTCGACGAGTATTTCGACGTTCTCAGGTTCTTGTTCGAGTGCTTTCTGAAAGAGGTCATTGGCTTCGTCGAGTCGATGATCCTTGGCTGCCATCACGCCCAGTCGGTGCAAGGCAATGACGTTTTGAGGATGGTCGACGATTACTTCTCGGTAGATCTTTTCGGCAGTGGTCACTTGACCGTGCCGCTCACCCAGCCTTGCCATGCTCAGCTGTCGATCCATGTCGGCTTGATTCAAAGTGGTTGAAGCCCAATTTGGAGCCGAAACTGGGGTGGAGACGCATCCCGCCAGGAGGCAGAGTGATGCCATCAACGAGAAGGTGATGTGTTGAGCAGTCAAGGGATCAGCTCCAAACAATCGTTGTGTTGGAAGGGCGTAGATTTTTATCGGTCGGTTATCTGGATCGTTCGTTGCGATGAACAGATGGTTTTGTTTTGAGATGGATCAAGTCAGCTGATTGGGTCAGGCAAAGGATGAACTAAAATCCTCGACCACCGCCAAGCCCGCCGAAACCGCCACCACCACTGCCGCCAAGTCCACCTCCGCCACCTCGTCGGCCGTTGGTTGACATGCCACGAGCGTAAGCCGAACTCGCCTCAACACCCGTTAGTCCCTCCGCGAAAGCTGGCGCGATCACGACACGCTGTTCGGCATCCTCCACCCCCATGGACTGTAATGCCGAAACGATAATCGCTCGCCTTTTAAGATCAAGCTGTTCGTTGCGATGAATGGGGTACTGATACTCGGTGCCCGATTTGGGGCTGATTTGACTCCGCTCGACCACCACGGGGAAAATGTCGCCACGTTTCAAATTGACGGCGATCCTTTTGACGTGATCTTCTCCCGCTTCGTTCAAACGCCATGCATCATCCACTTGCGATTCTTCGCCAGAGGTTAAAGCAAACTCATGCTCGTGGACGACATACTTGGAGGCCTCGGCATTATCCATTTGAATGTTATGGATATCATTCAACTGAGCGCCCAAAGGTCGTGGCGGATCGGCGATAACGGTAGTCACTTTTTTTCCATGAAGATGACTACAGCCTGATAACGCGCAGGTAAGTAGAATCGCGGAAAAGGGCCAGTGATTCGTTTGCTTTGTGGGTCTCATTGTTTTGATCCTCGCGATGGGAAGCGAGTGAGTTTTGATTTCGCTCGCGAATGCGTGCGGCTTGCTATTTTGAGAATCCGTGAGGACCCGATAGGTAATAGTTTTGGCTGTCACGAAATCCGTGACGTGATTTGGTCTCTCGGTATGACTTCCGCATGGCCTTGTTCTCGTGATGGAGTTGGTGGCGATAAGCGGGCCAAATTGTGCTTCGGAAGTGTTGGTTGGGTAGCCCTTCGACCTGTTGGTGCCAAAAGAACTCGTGTGGGGTTGGTTCCGTGATGTCCATGCCGGGCAAGAACAGCGGAACCTGCTCTGCCTCCATCGGATGAACTAGTTCAGGGCTTACTAAAATCACCAATTCGGTTTCTGAACGTTGGTCACGTTGATTACCAAATGCGGCGCCAAGGACGGGGATGTCCCCGATGTAAGGGATCCGACTTCTTCGTCCGCCCCCAGTGTCTTGAATCAGTCCGGCAATCGCCAACCACTGTCCTTCGCGGAGTTCGACCGTCGTGGACGCGCCTCGAGTATTGAGCCCGGGAATCCCATTGACGGATAAAGAATCGTCAACGGTGCTGAAGTTCGGTGAAACTTGAAGGCGGATCTTGTCCTTGTCCAAGACTGTGGGCGTAAAATCCAGAGTGGTACCAAAGCCATGAAACTCCGTTGACACCGCACCCACTCCATCCACACCAACCGTCGTTGGAACTGCAAACTCACCCCCAGAAATGAAGCTGGCTGTTTTGCCGCTGAGAGTGACAAGCGTTGGCTCAGCTAAAATCTTGCCGACACCGTTGGAGCTGAACGCTTTAATGAAAAAGTTGACATCAGATCCATCCAAAATGGCCTTGAGGTTACCCGTGCCGCCCAAGAAATTGGAAACGCTGAGATTGTCGCCAAGGTATTCGAAATCCATTCCCATCTCACGAACGGCATCTCGACTGACTTCCGCGATGCGAACCCGAAGCATGACCTGGTGTTCACCCGGCACTCGCAGCATGTTCACCAACCTGGTGGCAGGGAAATCCTGAGTTCCTGGAAGGGGGGCAACGATGGACGTCGTTAACGCACCTTGCGTCAGGTTACCGTTGCCATCAACTGACTGGCCACTAACGATTGAAAGAATTCGAGATGCTTCTTCAGCATCTCGGGCATCACCCCGAAGGATCAGTTTGTCAGCAATCGGAGTTAGCTGAATGCGACTGTTGGGAAACATCTCATTGAGACGTCTCTCCAGATTGCGAAATTCAACCTCCACCGTCTTTTGAGTTGTCGCATCTGCCCCGACTTTTACAAGGTATCGAAGAATGAGATCCTCGCCGAGTTGGCTTTTGAACCAGAGGGTCAGCGTTGTTTCGCCAGCTTTGAGCCCCATGATTTCAAGTTCAGTTGGACTGAACTCGTTGATGTCAGCAATGGTTGGGTCAGTGACCGAAATTCGCGTAACCGGCAAGGCGGTCTTTATGATTCGGGAACGTGTTGGATCGACCCGGAATGTCAGTTTGGGGTCGAAAACACCTTTGATCAGACTTGCTTCGGTGTCTAGATCTTGCTGGCTCGGCTGCGGGTCACGGTTGACTTCTTGCGGCGGAGGTAAATTGTCAACAACTTGTCCGGCTAGATTGTTTTGCCAATCGTTGGGGACAACGTTCAGAAAAAATGCGATGGCAGTAACGAGGGCAAGTTGAGCCTTGAAAGGTTTTGTGCTCATGCTGTCTTCTTCTATCCCACTCAGTACATGCAGGTGATACGACTCTTGCACCCATGAAAAAAACGGTCACGTAGGCCATTTCGGCCAGACCTACCGCTGCTTAACTGTTTATCGGATAAACCGGATTAACGACATGAGCGGAATTATCAAATCGACCGGTATAATCCGTGCTGTTTACCAGAGCATGCTTTGCCCTTTGGATTGTTAGGCCGGAAATCGATCAAGCTGTTCATAGCCGCAGGTCGCACCGTTTTGGACGCTAGCAATTCGGGCTTTGTCGTTTTTGAATTGCTCACCGTGGAAATCTGCGTTGAATTGGCCTGAAATGGTTGCTGGTAGCAAGTTGTCTGTGTTCACGTCGATTTGCTTCAATCTGAAACATGGATTCAGTCGAAGAACGACTGTAGGGATTATTCCGGGGCCTAGCCGAAGTGGCCTTCAACTGTCTGGATCGCATCGGAGAAAATGGAATGAAGGTTTTGCTAGCAGTGACAGGCCTTTTGGCTGTTGGATTTGTTTTGGAAATCGACACACCGAAAGCAACCGCCCAGCAGTCTGCGTTTCGAGTCGTCTCGGCAGAAGAGCCTGTGATCACCGTCGATGCGAAGGGCCCTCGCACCGTCATGGACGGGATACGCTTTCGGGACGTTTTTGAAGAGACTCCTGTTGCAGGCCGAACTCTCGAGACACTCGTTAGGGCACCCCAAGGCTCGCCACCGGAACCACCCGCAGCACTCATTCTTTGCGATGAAATAGCTGACGAGGCGTGCGATGCTTCAGGAACCAGTAAGACTTGTTGCTTGCGGGCAAAGTGCGATTGTGGTCGGTTTCGTTACTCGCTGCTCCACCCGCCCCATATGGCTCCACCGCTGCGGTTGCTGGAAGTTGTCAGTACTTACTATTACTTTCGACCGTACAACTGGCGGCACGTGAAGGACCAACAAGAAGAAGCCATTCACTGGGGGGCTCCGGCTGAAAATCCTTACTCCAATCAGATTTTCCAAGAGGTCTACGATTCCTTCGAATCCAACTAGCAGAGTTTGGACGCTGGAAACGGCATCGTCGAGATCCCGCTTTTGGCCGTTTTCAGACGATCGCTGTGATCTTCTTGTCTTGGTTGCAAGCGACGGGCAAGATGGCAGGAAGGTCGTTGAGATGGACGGTGTTCACCGTGATTATCGAAGAACGGTCGGGTTGATCCGATGGTCCGCCATAACCGTTGATTCCGTAAGCCAATGCAAGTTTCCATTTTTCCAAGACCTTCTTCGTTCATATTCTTGAACTCGCTAACCGTGACCCGAAAGATGCCAGAGCGTCGTGGTCAGTCCAATACAGAAGGATGAAGGATCAGCATCGACTCGTGACTTGCCATCGCAAAGTCTGCAGATGCGAGTTGGGTGTCTTTCCTTGTCGCCTTGACTTCGGCACTTTCCTTGTAGGCAGGCGTCGAGATTTGCCAATCCTTGGTCAATTGCAAAGGAATTGGTCAATTCGAATGAGGCAGGGTTCTTGGGTGGTGCAATCGTAATAGGCTGTCGCTTTGGATTGCACGCGATAGGGCCCCAATGGGAAACCAAACAGTTGACTAACCACTGAAGGAATTTCAGTTTCAGCTTGTGCTCGAACGGCAAAAGGTTGCCCGCCGGCACCGGCACCACTGAGAATCAAAAATGACTGGCCGTTATTATTGGCGGCGGAGGTCGATGGACAAGGGAGATCGAGAATTTGTCTCCCGTGCACCACATAGTGGGAAAAGCCACGGTTATCTACGACCAATGTCGCTGGGTCATAGCAATCCTGACTGCGATCTAAACCGGCTGTTTGATTATTAAAAAAAGTCCCTACCGAAGGGTTCGGGTCAGGAACTCCAGCATTCGAGAAATTGATCGTGACCAACGCTCCAATGTTGCCCAACTCGTGACCGGCCCCCTGGTTACCGCCGACCCTAATATCGGCTCCGAATCTTAATCGGTCCCCTGGACTAAAGCCAGAGTCTAACTTGTTCGCGCCCGAACCCGTGCCGGGGATAAATTCACCAAGCGTCGTTTCGACACCCGTGTCGCTGTTGAAGGTGATTTCAAGCACCGTGGGGAAATCAGTTGTGGTGTCCCAGTTGAAGTTGACTTGATTGGTCGGAGCATTGGGAGACTGAGTGAAACCAAAGTTGTCAGGCTGTGAACCATTGCTTGCGATGATGGTCGCGGGCGAGTTAGTGGAGAGTGTCGGTGTCTGTGAACTGAAATTGAAGCTGTTCGCTCCCCCGGAGGTATTGTTTGGGTCCAAGTTGATGGTGATTTTGTCGACTTGGAGGGACTGATTTACCGTCGGGTCTGGATCTGTCCGAAAGGAGATTCCCCAAGCATTCACCGCACCCAGGCTACCCTGGGCGGTGGCGTCTACGAAAACACTACCTGCTCCGCCGCAGTTCGGTGTCGCACCGGCGTTGAAGACGACGTCGGGGTCGGTGTCGGTAATCGCACCAAACACAAGCACACCTGTCGGGCAGTTTGCGTTCTCATTTGGCGACAAGGCGGCATTTCGATTTAAGGTCGGGTCGAGGACGGAAAGGTCGACCGAGACGCCTCCGGCGGTATTCGCCTTGGCGAATTCGTTACCCACTTCGCGAGGAATCAGCGTTCCGCCACTGCCTCCGTTATCTCCCCACTCCTTAACGGCGGCCAAAGCAGCCACTTCGAGGGTATTTTCCAGTTCGTTTCTGCCCAGCCACAGTTTGCCAACATCCAGAACCACGATCAACAAAGTCAAAACCACCGGAGTGATGAACAGAAATTTCAGAGTCGCGATTCCATGTCGCGGTTTCGTCCAACGACTTTGCGATGCACATTGATTCGGCGGCCGATACATCGGGCTGGCAAGGGCGTTGCGTTCCCTGCGGTAAAGCGTCGAGGAGGTCAGAGTTGAAATCGATTTCATAGCACGGTTACCTTCCCGATAGGATGGTTCACAATTTCAGACCAATCTTGGGAGTTGTTTTCGACGCGTCTAGCCGAGGTCGCAGAAGCAATCTCGAGCAGGTGGAGAGGATCCGAAAGAGACCGGTTTTCAGATTGTTGGTTGGCCAAGCCCGGGAAAATGAACTCATGCCGTTGCGGGACGCCATCGTGGATCGCAACTGGTCGGCGGTGGGCAAATTGTTGTTGATGCGCAAGAGCACGGTGCCGTCTTGGGCTGACTGATTCTTTGAAGCGATGGGCCCGATGATCAGGATCTGTTTGTTCTTGGATCGGGGCTGTGAGAGTTGTTGCACTCTGGAGCAGTGGGGTCTTGTCTGCTGGATGGAGTTGAACGTTGCGGTGTAGGTTTTGGTTTCTGGTGGGTTCGCTAGGTCGAAGGGAGTCGAATGCTGCGGCAGGATCTTGACCTGGCCTGTTGAGGCTGAAGTCAGTCGAGACTGGATTCGCCAGTTGTAGCGAAGCCGATCGTGCCATGCCTGTCGACTCGCCAAGTTGCGTTCGTCGCTTAGGCAGACAGACTGGGTTGTCCAATCCAGCACCGATCGGTGCTGGGAAGGCGCGGCAGGTCAATTTCATGGTCCAGCGTAGCAATGTTCATTCTCATTCAAGTTTTGGGCTGCAAAGTTCTGAGCTGCGAAACGCGCCGCCTGAAAATTCTCTAGAAGCCGGTATGACGCAACGTCTTGGTCTGGGCGGTGACGCGTTGAGACATGTCGATGTAGTAGGTCTGCATCAGATTTGGCGTTAACAGGTCCGAACGCACGCAGACCGTCAGTCGCACGTATCCGCGATCGGTTGCTGTTACTGACGGTGGGGCCAAGTTGGGGGCCGGACAAATCAGGGTGCCTTCCTCCAAGACCACGGGGGGATCCAAAATGCCACCCGTTGCGGAATCAACATTGTGTTCGAGTCGGATAGTTAGGGTGCCGTCGGTAAGCGCGGTGGTCACATCGATACCGATTTCTTGCAGTGCCGACGCGATCACGTTCTCGACTTCTACTGGGACCACATTGCCGGCAGTGGTGGGTAGATCCAGGTGGCTGGCGATCAAAGCACCATCACGAGCGGCCATTTCAAGCGGTTGGCGGTTGGCCATCAGCACGCCGTACACAACCACCGCGAGCAGGGGCAGGATCAGCAGGGGTAGAACCAAGATCAACTCATACACGGCAATACCACCGCGTTTCACTCGATCAGAGCATCGCCAAAAAACAGTAGGCAGCCCGCCCGCGCACTTCGTATCGGCATGCGGATCGGGACAAACCCATTGATTGCATGAAGGGTGAGCATGTTCTGGACTCTGCTTCCGGTTCCGAAACGCGCGGTTGGAGCGTTGAAGTTTAGACATCCCATTATTGTAATAAGCAGAATTAATATATTTCCTGAATTGCCTAGTTTGCCCTTTTTTCTGGTATTTCCTTTTTTACCGTTTTTTCCACGTTTACGGATTGAAAGGGCAAGATGGCGAATTAGGGTCGTGGTTGGTTCGAACACCAAAGGCCTCCCACGCTCATTTGTCAGTTCGAGCCTGTGAGTCTTGATACCCACTGCTTGTCTTGGCGTGAGGTGTTGGCTGGTTAGTCCGAGTTTTAATTGAGAAGCGTGGGGACAATTCGACTCTTCCGTTCCATCCAACCAGTGGATTAACGATGACAAAGAATGTGTTAGCCGCGTTGAAAAAGCGTCTGTTTCGTGATGATCGCGGCGGAGTCCTCGTCGAGTACCTCCTCTTGTTAACCATCGTGGGAATCGGCGTGATTGCGGGACTCGCCACCCTTCGGGGGGCATTGCTCAATGAATTAATTGAATTGGCCGAAGCCATCGAGGCAATCACGCCCTGATTGCAGTATCGCTCGACTGATCTGGGATCGTCGATTCGCATTTCACCGAGCGTTTTGATTTCCTGCATCCCTTGGGACTCCATCTCTCTTTGGCCTCCATATTCCATGGGTTTCCATCACCTTATTCACCGATCAACGCGTCACCAAGAGTCTGCGTCACCACCACAAAGTCAGAACCTAATGCACCCAACCACGGTGAATTTTCGAATCAACCCCACGGCCTCGGGAGGCACGGGGCAAACTCGTCGTGGAGTCCAGATTCTGGAAGGGCTTTTGGTGCTGCCCATCCTGCTGATTGCTTTCGTTGCTTTTTGCCAATTTGGACCCCTGCTGATTGTTCAGAGCACGTTGACCAGCGCAGCGGAGGAGACCGCTCGAGAGATTTCGAAAATGTATGCGTTTGACATCAACGATCCGTCAGGTATTGCCAAGGCCGAAGGTGTTGCCAACACCATTTTATTTGCTGCTCATGGTCTTTCGACTGCTTCACCCGGTTTGCTGTTGATTATGGAAAACGCTGACGGCGTGGCATGCTCGGGAGATACGGTTTTGGACGGGTTGTATTGTCCGGCTACGACGAGTGTTACTGACCTTGATGAGACGAGGGTCACGCTGATTTTGAACATGAATGACTCTCCTGTGCCACAGGTGCTTCAAACGTTTGGCGTTGATATTTCTGATCAGCGTTATCAAGTAGCTGCCGTTGTTCGAAAGGACTGTGCGGCGATTCCCTAACACTCTCCAGCTGATGTCAGTCACACGAACCGACCGCAGCAACACCCGAACCAAGCTGAGATACATCAACCCTCTGAGGCCTGCCGATTCACACGATTCAAATAGACAGGATTTGAATTTGTCGAGTTCCAATGCATCACAGTCGATTCCCCTAGCGCCGGCACTCAAGCCGGTGTTGAGCGATCGCTACGTAGCGACTTGGTCGGACGTTTTGATGGTTGCTGCATATGCGTTGATGTTCTTGTTTCTCAGTCATCTACCTTTGGCACCCACAGTAACTTGGCTCAACGTCGCTGAGGGAAACGCCATTCTGGACACCGGCAGTGTCAGTTCGATGCGGTCACTTTTTCCATTGACCGAAGGGATGTACCACCAGCCGTTGGGATGGTTGTCGCAAGTCTTGATGGCGGCTCTTGAGCGTTGGGGTGGAACGGCCGCCTTGGGCGGTCTGTTAACGCTTGCGCCCCTAATGACGTTGATGTTCATCGGCATGGCAGTGCACCGTGTTACCGGTCATAAGTCGTTGGTGTTGATCGCCGTCACGTGGAGTTTCTACATGTCCTGGCCACAGTTGTCTGTTCTTCGGACGACAATGCTGGGAGCAATGTGTGCCAGTCTGATGGTCTGGTTATTGTCCCACACCTCAGTCTGGGAAAGTAGGCGAACGCATTCTCGCAGCAGGGGATCGATTGCTCTGTTGCGTTGGAGCGTACCCGCTCTGATCGTCCTTTGGGCGAATTTAGATGGGTCGGTCACCATTGGATTGGCCACGGTTTTCGCATTCTTGGTGGGCCAAGTCGTCGATCACTTGCGGGGGCATTCATGGCGGACCTTGTTAGCCAATTCTCAGGTTCGTTCTTGGTTATTGATTACCGAAATGTGTTGCGTGGCAACGTTGTTGCAGCCGGCCGGTTGGGCACTTTGGACCGATTTGATTCAGGGTGACTTAGGCCTGCTGGGACAGACCACCGAAATTCAACAACCGATGTTATTGCTAACTTGGTCAGGCGTCGGGTTTATCGGTTGTTGGCTAACGTCGATGCTGCTGTTTCGTCTGAGTCGCCGGCGTGTTCGTACCGTGGAAGTGCTGCTCTTGTTGGGTGGATCCGCAGTTTTAATGGGGAACATCCAGCTAAGCATCATCGTGGTGCCGATGCTTGTCATGTCATTGGTACGCCATGCGACCGACATCCATCGACAATGGTCGACGGAGCTGCCGAGCAAACTGATGAGGCGACAACCGAAGGCGTCGCCTCAATCCATGGAGTTCGCCCAGTCTTTGATCTGTCTGCTTTTAATATGGATTGCGTTTGCCCTATCGCCGCTCAGTCAGCCACTTTTAGGGGGTGCCGATCGGTCACCCGAACAAGTCTATGGGCAAAACACACCGATCGCTCTCGCGTCGGAACTGAGAAAGCAACCCGGCGGCGAGATGACTTGGGCTCCCGCAGTCTGGGGCGATTGGCTGGCATGGCAACTTGGTCCGGATGCCGAGTTGTTCACGGGCAGTCAAATAGGGCGACTTCCCCAACAGGCTCGGCGGGACTACGCCGCTGTTCATCGCGGCGATTACGGATGGGAAGATATTCTGGATCGATATGGAGTCGAAAACCTTGTCATTGACAAACTGAGTCAACAGGGATTGCTCAAGCGAGCGAGAAACCGAGACTCCGAATGGAAGCCGATTTACGAAGATCAACAGAGTTTCGTATTTCGTCGTAAAGTGGCAGATCGGTTTGCGAATTCAGAACCTGAGTTTGGAGCCGTGGCGTCATGGTGAAGAAATCTCAAAAGTCGAATCGTCAACGTCGCCACGTCAGCTTTTTGGTTAGCCAAGTGGTATTGCTGACCACGTTGCTGATTTCGAGTGGATTGGCGATTAATCGTCATCGTTATGCATCGCCGAGGTTGCCAGCATTTCGCAACCAACCTTTGGAGATCCGGCCGATCTATGATGATCCACGCATTGTAACTGATGACCAACTTCATCTTGTTCTGACAAAGCTCGAGCCAATATTTGGAAAGTCCGAACCTAAAATCAACCATGTTGATCACGCTCTTCGTTTCTGGGGCGCGTCGGCGGAATTTCAGAATTCGCAATGCCTCTCTGGAACGCAAATGAGGCAGTTGTTGATTAATGACTCGGCATTGATTTCAGCATGGGGTGAAAAGACGCCGCCATTACTGGTTCCGACTGACACGGGGGTGGCTGTCAGAGTGCAGGAGGGATTAGCGACCGCCAGTCATTTTGACCACACCTTGGCCACACTTGCGGAAATCGGTACGCCGCTGGATTATCCCATTCAAACTCGTAAGGGAATCCGGAGTATGGAGGACATGCTGCGGCATGCTTTGCTGAACTTCAGTGTGAACCAAACCGAATACGAATGGACCGTGCTTTCACTGGCTCTCTATTCACCAAACTCGGCTGTTTGGTCGACGCGAGAGATGCAATCTGTTGATTTCAATGTGTTAGCCAAACGGCTAATGCGGCAAAGAATGGGGCAAGGCGTTTGCGAAGGCAATCATCGCTTGTACACACTCGCAATCTTACTGCGGGTGGATGACGAACATGCCATTCTCAGTTTGCAGACGCGATCGGAGATCCTGTCCCATCTGACAGATGCGACTCGTCGACTGATCGCTACGCAGTCCGCGCAAGGTTACTGGGAAGCAACATGGGCTGGAGATGAGATTGCTGCAACACCCTCTTCCCCGTCGGGCATTCAGCGGGGCCGGGTCTTGGCGACAGGTCACGCCTTGGAATGGTGGGCGATGGCCCCGGATTCCATGCATCCGCCGAAAGAATGCCTTGCTCGTGCTGGTCAGTGGATGGTGAAAGAAATTGAATCCATGAGTCCTTCAGCGATTCGTGATCAGTACACCTTTCTCACCCATGCTGGACGTGCTTTGTCTCTTTGGAGGGGTGAGCTTCCTAATGAATTTATTAAACGCCGGTCTGCAAACAGGGAGACGAATTGATGGCGGTTCTGAAACAGCTATGGAGCGACGAACGTGGGTTTGTGGTTTCTAGCGAATTAATACTTCTGTCCACGATTCTTGTGATCGGTCTTCTGGTCGGAATCACTGTTTGGCGTGATGCCGTTGTCCAAGAGTTGGGTGACACAGGCGCGTCAATCGGACAGTTCAACCAATCATATTCACTTGAGGTTAGCGGTCCTGACTTTACGGTCACGGGTGATTGGACTTCGGGTGAATCGGAGGTTGTGCAACTTGTGAAAGACTTCCCCACATCTGGGACCTCACGAGTGACGGTTACTACATCCTTCAATAATTTTGGTTACGTCGATCAAGTTGACATCGGCGATGGACAGGATGTTGCGTCTGCCCCACCGGCTGGGATAAGCATCAGTGAACCGCCTGTCGCAGAAGGTTCGTCTATCCCGTGACGGCAACAATTCCAGAGGCACTGACAACTGAGACACGCGAGAACTGAGATACGCAGATATTGAGACGCACAAAAATTGAGTAGTGATTCCATGAAAATAATTAGCACAACGGTGATCAACCTTAGGGCACTGCTCGCGGATGAGCGTGGTACCGTTTCAGCGATCTCAATGATCCTTTTGACGGTGCTGCTGGCCTTGGGAGCGATCGTTGGACTCGTGTTCGTTCGAGATCAGGTAGTCCAAGAGTTTGGAGATGTAGCGGTGGGGCTGGACAATCTTGACCATTCATTTTCCTACGAAATCGTGGTCGACGGGGTTGTCGCTCACCAAGGTGCCTATGCCGATGATCCTGCCACACTGTTCGATTCGGGCACCGCAGCAAACCCGGTATTGGTGCTGGGCATTGCGCCGCCTGGAGAATCGGGGAGCAAGGCCAATACACCAAATCTTTTCCCTTAAATCAAGTTTGCCGCTACCGACGGGTGAAGCATCTCTCGCTTTTGGATTTTGAAAATAAGTAGTTGATGACGGAATCAACACTGATTTGTTGATTGTTTTTTTTTGAAAAGGGGGGAGCCAATGATGGTTCTCAGGAGACTTTGGAATGACGATCGCGGATTCGTTATTTCCACCGAGCTTGTATTGCTCGCAACTGTTTTAGTGATCGGTCTGCTTGTCGGAACGGTCTCGCTGCGTGATGGCGTTGTCAG
>CALJHC010000038.1 GCA_938075415.1 uncultured Rubripirellula sp.
TGGTGTGGTTGGTTATGGCTGACCGGGTTCAGGTGCTGGACTTTGTTCCGAAATCCTATGTCTTCTTTCGCCACGTAGCTAACGTTCAAATTGAGCGGACGCCTCTATCATTTTTTAGCCGTTACAACAGCACAATGCTGCAGTGTTCAGGCACAGTGTTGGGGGCGTTGTGATCCTTTCAATAAATTTGAGATGCGAACTTCCCGATGGGGTCGCACCGATTTGGGCTGATCTGCCACTGCAGTGAATCATCGTATCGTCACGCCGAGCGTGCCTTCGTGATCATCTTGACCTTGTCCAAGTGTGGGATACGAATAACCCTACGTGCAATTATCGATGCCGTTTTTTTGCACCAGCTTGATTTGTTAGACTGTTGGCTTGCTTTTCACTTCCTTGGTCAGTCAGTGGCATCTGGATTTGACTCGTTACTCAAGTAATCTTGAATGACGTTGGAACGCGTGGGTTTCGATGAAAGTTGATTCTGTCGATAGCGAAGGTGCCGAATCGCCAGAATCAACAAGGTTTAGCGTTGAATGAGAGATCCATAGATCGAGATTGGTTGCCCCGGTTGGTTGTGATGATCTCGGAATAGTTTCACATTCTTGTTAGAGGTTGCTGCATCGATGGACATCGATCAAGGCGATGCAGACACGCACATTCATTTAAGAGTGACAGGTAATGAAGTTCTATTTTATTCTCGTCGTCCTATCCTTGTTTTCTTTTCATTCCCTCGCCTTTGCTCAACGCGGTTGGGAGATGGATTCCCTGCTGGACAACGAAACCTCTGAGCAGTGGGGTCGGTTGGTACTCAAGGGTGTCCAAACTCAATTTCCCAATAAGCTTTCCTTGGTCTACTCAGATGAGAGTCAGATCAAAACCCCTCAACAGCATTTTCCAGCATTTTATGGGTCCTTCGATTGGCACAGCAGTGTGCACGGTCATTGGCTACTGGTTCGTTTACTGAAAGGCCACCCCCAGCTCAAGTTGGCACCAACAGTTAAGAGTTTGCTGAATGAGCACCTTACGCAAGAAAACCTTGCCAAGGAGGCGGCTTTTTTTAATCGGGACGAGCAGAAAGCTTTTGAAAGGATGTACGGTTGGGCTTGGTTTTTGCGTTTGGTGATGGAGCTGGAAAGCTGGCAAGATGCAGACGCTGAGCGTTGGCGAAGTAACCTGAAGCCGCTTGAGCGAGTGCTGGAAAAGCGGATCATGGCTTATTTGCCTTTGTTGTCTTATCCCATCCGCATTGGTCAGCATACCGATACGGCTTTCGCGCTGGCTCAGATTCTCGACTATGCGCGTGTGATGAAGCGTCAACGACTCGAATTGCTTGTCCTGGAAAAGGCGAGGCTGTTCTACATTGATGATTTGGATTATCCCGTTCATTATGAACCATCGGGACATGATTTCTTTTCATCTTGTTGGAATGAAGCTGACTTAATGCGTCGGGTGCTGCCACAGGATGAGTATGAGCCGTGGCTATCAGGTTTTGTACCCAAGCTGGGCGTGCAGTTGCTTGATGGTACGATTGCGCCGGTGAGTGTTAGTGATGCTAGTGATCCGAAAATCGTCCATCTTGCCGGTTTAAACCTTCACAGAGCTTGGTGCATGCAATCGGTGGCATCTGCTCTCAAGGTGGGTCACCCACTTCGCAAACCGTTATTGACGAGCTCTGAGTCGCATCTGAAAGAAGGGCTGTCCTATATCAATAGCGGGCACTACGAGGGTGACCACTGGCTTGCGACCTTTGGATTGTATGCAGTGGAACGGATTGGAGTTGACGATGCAAGTCGATGAGCACCGCGGTTCAGAGAACCGCCAAGCGAGTGGTCTAAGACTGGGCCCGGGGTTATTAGTCACAGCAGCCTTCATTGGTCCAGGAACTGTGGTGACGGCAAGTGCCGCCGGTGCTGAACGAGGCTGTGGGTTACTTTGGACAATTCTCTTTTCCTGTTTTGGAACGATCGTTTTGCAGTCTCTTGCAGCGAGGGTCGGTATCGTCAACAGGCAGGGTCTTGGGGAGTCAATTAGAGAGACGCTGAAAGGTACCAAATGGCTAAGGCCGGCGATTCTAGTCGTGATTTCTGCTGTCGGTGTTGGTAATGCAGCTTATCAAACTGGGAATCTCACGGGTGCGGCGGCGGGTATTCAAACGATCACTGCAACGGGTATCAATACCAACTTGCTGGTACTCATTGGGGTTTCCGCCTCCCTAATTCTGTTTGGCAGGTACACGGTGCTTCAATGGATCTTGGTTGGTCTCGTAGCGATTCTGAGCACGGCATTTCTTTGCTCTGCCTGTCTTTCGCTTCCAAGTGCTGATCGCATTTTTAGCGGGCTGTTGATCCCCAGGCTGCGGACACAAGACCTGACAATGGTGATTGCTTTAATCGGTACCACGATTGTCCCTTATAACCTGTTCCTGCATGCAAGCAGCGCTGTGACGACATGGAAAGACAAGCCATTAACGTATTCGATTAAGCAATCGAATACTGATACCCTTCTTTCCGTCTCTTTGGGCGGTCTCGTAACCGCCGCCATTCTGATCACGTCAAGTACCGCTTTTTTTGATACCCAAACACAGATCGGAACAACGGGTGACATTGCCAGGCAGCTTGAGCCAACGCTTGGAACGGTTAGCACCTTTGCCTTTTCCTTGGGTTTATTCGCGGCAGGCCTGACAAGTTCAATCACTGCACCATTAGCCACGGCGTACGCCCTGTGTGGGTGCATGGGTTGGAATGCTCACCCCTCTGGAATCCGCTTTCGTATCATTGCTCTTTGCGTCGTTCTTATCGGTGGTGTTTCCGCGCTGACCTACGGTAGCACGCCCTCGACCGTCATTGCATTTGCGCAAGTAGCCAATGGTCTTTTACTTCCGATTGTTGCTGCGTTCTTGTTGTTGGTGGTTTCGAGGAATACCTCGCAAAAAATTCACTTCGGAGGGATACAGCTTCAGTTGGCGAGGCTTGTGGTCGTGCTTGTGGGACTGTTAGGGATTTGGAGGATTTTGTCGATCTTTTGATAGTTCGCCTCGGCCTTTTTTCTTTCATCAATTAACGAAGCGACGTGAACGAGATCATTGTGGATTGATTCGCGCGGGCATCAACTCGGTGCCATTGGGATTTGACAGCTACGGATTACGTCGTATCGGCAATGCCTCGCAACATTCGAAATCGTGTGGATTGAATAGAACACGTGCCTGAACCCATTGTCCCAATGGTTGTCGAATCGAAGGCATCGGCATGACGCCCTGATTGCGAGTACAGCCGAGGGATGATGAAGTGATTCTCTCAGGCAGCCTGAGCCACGCTGAAAAATTCGTCCTGCCTTCGAACAGTCTTCATGTTATGGATCGCCGGAACATCGTGAGGAGCAGGAAAGTAAGCAAGGGTTGGTTATTTTAGACTTGTTACGGTTGCTGCTATTATCCAGGTTGGCGAGGAAAGGGTGAAGCGGTACCGGAAAAGTAAGAGGACGCAGTTTGCTGCATAGCCAGAAGGTGCATCATCATGTTGTCTATTCAGGCTTAGGGTCAACTTTCCAGCCGGGGGTGCTGATCTTTCCATAGTACGGATAGTGATCCCAAGCAATTTCTTCGCCGATTAGTCGTGGATCCTTGGTTTCTTCAAGGTGATCGAATAGTTGTTTTCGTAATTGCTCTTGTACCTTTGCCAGCTTGGTCGAGCCGGCGAGGTTCACCAGCTGGTGCGGATCATTGCTGAGATCATAAAGTTCTTCCGCCGGACGCATTCCGAAAGCCAGTTCGGATAATTTCGCGATACCGTGCTGGTGACGGTTTTTCATCATGAACGTCTTGGTCGGTGATGAATCGATTTCTCCGAAGGGGATTGATCTGGCGCAAACAGTGGGGTCAGGTGAACCCGATGGCCATCGACCCGGTTCAAAATTATGAATGTAGAGGTAATCCTTGGTTCGGATTGCTCGGCAGGGATAGCCTTTTCCGCCCAGCCGACAACCATCGTGGCGTTCCATGGCAATAAAGGCTGAGCCGGAGTGGGTGGTTGTTTCACCTCGAAATATTGGCAGCAGGTCTCGGCCAATCATCATCTTCGGTGGAACGATGTCAGCAGCCTTCAAGAAGGTGGGCGCGAGGTCGCTGAGATTGGTAAACGACGAGATCACTCGGTTAGCTTTTTTAATTCCTTCTGGCCAGCGTATTGCTAATGGCACCCGAGACCCGGCATCATAAAGCGATGCTTTTGCCCGCGGGAATGGCATCCCGTGATCACTTGTGATAACGACCATGGTGTTATCCAGTTCACCCCTCAATTCCAGTTCTGCGATCGCTCGAGCAACCATCGAGTCAAAGTGTTCTACTTCCACCAAGTAATCCAACAGATCGTTCCGCACGATATCGTTGTCGGGAAAGATTGGTGGAACTAAAACATCAGCTGGGTCCTTCCCTGATTGTTTTCCGGAGCCTTCTTGGAAGTGTCGGTGCGGTTCGGAGGTTCCCAGCCAGAAGCAGAATGGTTTTCCCGACGGTACCTGGTTAAGAAAATCCTTGAAATTCCCAGCGTAATCGGTGCCTCGTATGCCGTTAAAAGAGGGCTTTTTCTGTTTTTGATTGAAACGCTGACCGGCTGGGTTGGTGACTCGACCGCCGGGTTCCAATCGACCGGGGCTCCAACCTTTGCCGGTGTATCCAATTGAGTATCCCTTTTGCTCTAGCAGTTCGGTGTAGGTTGCGAACTTTGCCGGCAAGGTGCTGTGGATATTGCCGGCTTGTTCCAAACGCCAGATAGGCTGGCCAGTCAGGATGGCGGATCGCGATGGTCCACACGTTGGGGCGTCACAGAAAGCGTGAATGAAACGCAAGCCCTCTCGGGCCACGCGATCAAACGCTGGTGTTTTGACAACAGGATCCCCGTTGGCTCCGGTGTGAGTGAAACTTTGATCGTCAGAAATGCAGAACAGGATGTTTGGTCGGTCGTCCTTTGCAACAGCCTGTCGATGGTTTTGATCCACCATCAGAAACGCAATAAGGATCAGGAGACATCGATTCACGCTCGTCACAATTTGCATATGGATCTCTTTGCTTAATCATTTCCGAGATCTTTTCTCATCCAAGTTTTCTTTTAGTCTCGCATCGCTGATCTCTGGCGATGGGCAACCATTCTCCGGAATCTCAACGTTGGCAGTCCACAGAATCGCGTTGAGAACAACTTTCCGGAAATTTTCATCCTGCCAGCTCACATGATTGTGGGCTCCGGTGAACCCGAAACCGCGTCCGCCGGCGGGCCGCTGATAAGCCCACGCCACCACTTGCTCATTGCCCGCTGCGACCGACTTGCGAACCGCGGGATTTCCGCTTCGTGTACCATCAGGCCGACGCAAGGTTTCCGGGGGAGGTAAATCAGACAAGATCGGAGTTAATCCCTTCGAGTCCTTTGTAAACCGCATGTGGTAATACCACTCATCGTGAACGCTGAACGGGGCGACACCTCTGGTGATTGGGTGAACGGGAAGGTCGCGGAAATGAGGCTCCCAGTGAGGATTCACTGACCAATCGAGATCGCAAAAACCACCCATCCATTCAAGGAACTTTTGGCCCGGCTTTCCTTTCTCTGCCTCCGTCGCCCAATGAATCATCACCACACCAGTCCCCGACTTCATGAGCGCATCAAATTCATCCAGATGTGCATTGAGCACATGACCTTGGTGGCCGGTGCAGAAAATCACCACCGTTGCAGCACCCTCCAATATCGTAGAATCCTCGGGATAGCCTGGATGGGGTACGTGTACGGTCTCCACATTCAGGCCTGAGCGATTTAACGCATCGGACAAAATTAAATTTCCCGCACGATGTTCATGCGCCATCGGTCCATGACTGGGCTTGCCGGCGATGAAAACTACCTTCGCTTTGTCATCGGCCATCAACGTGTCACCGAATAACCCCAGCGTCGCAAACAAGCATGCGATTTTGGGAGCGAACTCATTCATGAACAACATATTTTATTCCGTGACAATTTCGATTTGATTCCAATAGGCCCATTCGTTGTGCCAATCATTTGCTCGATTCTCTAAGGAGACGTTGATGCGTTGGCCAGCAAATTGGGAAAGGTCAACCGACACATCCAGCCATTCATTCGAACTAACGGTCTCGGTGCTTACCATTCGATCGTCGATCAGTTTACCATTTGCCAAGACACGCAACTGCCAGTCACCGTGAGGATGATGGCTCACGCGAAGTTTCAAGGCTGTCGTTTCTCCCTTCGGTACATCGACGCGAGGGAGCGTCAAAACGCACGGCGTGTTGCGATCGAGTGGGTGAGTTTGAACCGCCGACTTATTTCGAAAAATTTGATGCTGAACAACGCCGCCTTCTCCCACCCCGGCGACACGAACGGTTTTGGATAGCGTTTTTACGATGCGATTCCATTGGGCCAACTTTTCAACTTGGTTGACCTGCCGTGGCTGGCTGTTGTTGCTGACCAAACGCCTCGCAACAAATTCTTGCAACGCCGGGATGCGACCCGCGACGGCTAGTTTCAGCGATTGACTGGGATGGCTTGGGACCATTGGCTCCAGTGCGAACCAGTACATTCGGAATAAATTATTATCTTCCATATCCTCTGCGTGAGCGACCAATCCCTCAAGGATCGGCCATCGCTGCTCGAACGGTAAGCGTTGAATCGCTGAAGCGAGGTACAGTCTCACGACCTGCGAAGCATCCTCTCTGGCCATGTCGGCGAACTGGTTGGCGACGTCCTTGTTCAGATCCCAAGTACCGCGATTTTCTGGTTGGAAGGCGTTGGTCTTGCTCGCATCGCACAGAAATTGAATCGACCAAGCTCGGACATGCTCACTATTGTGACTCAACAGTTTTTGAAGCTCGCTCTCGCTAAGCCCGCCGGTAACGTGCAATGCCCATAGGGCTCGCAGTTTCTTGGGTACGGTGGCGTTGGAGTCAAACTGATCGCGTAATTTCGCATGAACCAGAGTGGAATCGAGATTTCCCGACGCTGCGCGATATTGAAGGATTGTTCGCGCGTGGCGCACGAACCAATCGTTTGGGTGTAACTGCAGTTCAACTAATTCCTCATCAGACATCGCCCCCAAATCCCGACGAGGAGAAGCCCCGGCATTTTTCGGCATGACCCGATAGACTCGACCGCTATTCGGAAATTTGATCGCGTTGCCACAAACATCCTGATCATGCCAGTCTAAAAGATACAGCCCGCCCTCAGGACCGATCTCTACGCTGAAACCGACCCAAGCCAGATCATTGGTGGGCATAAAGTCGTCGCCGTGACTGCCCACAAAACTCGACCCATTGGGTGTCATCACGTCAGTCAGCACAGCGTGCTCATGAATGTTGCACATGAATAGCCGATCGCGGTACTGCTTCGGAAACGCATCAGCCAAGTAGAACCTGGCTCCGCCGTGTGCCGAGAGGTGTGTGTGATCGCGAATCGTCTTGATGTCATCGTAAATGTGTGGGTTAACGTGCGGGCGACTTTGTTTATGGTAAACACCACCCTGCACAACATGAAATAAGTGTGGAATCACACAGCACGTGGCAAATCCTTGGCCATGATCGTTAAAGTCGAATCCCCAGGGATTTGAGAGTCCTCTCGCGAAGATTTCAAACGTCTGACGAGTCGGGTGATATCTCCAAATTCCCGCATCAATGAATTGCCTTTGTTTGTCGTCGTCACCCGGTCTTCCAACATTCGAATGTGTGAAAACGCCGTGGCAACCGTAAAGCCATCCATCTGGGCCCCAGATGAAGCTATTGAGGGTTTCATGTCGGTCATTGATTCCCCAACCGTCGTAGAGAACCTGCGGGGGTCCATCGGGGACGTCGTCGCCGTCAGCATCAGGAATAAAGGTCAGGTTGGGTGGTGATCCAACGAAAACGCCACCAAAACCACAGGCCAATCCTGATGTGAAGGTTAAGGTGTCAGTGAAGGTTTTCTTTTTGTCAAACTTTCCATCTCCATCAGTATCCTCAAGGATCTGAATGCGACTCACTTGGTCGTCAGTGTGGTTGCGCCGTGTTCGATAATTGAAGTTCTCGGCGACCCAAAGTCGGCCCTTATCGTCAAAGCACATTGCGATGGGCTCGGCGATGTCGGGTTCGGAAGCAAATACCGAAACCTCAAAGCCATCCGGAATTGCCATCTTGGCAACCGCCTCGTTTGGCTTGAGGAATGGTGCGTCACTGTCTTTATGCTGTTTCTTTGGCAGCTCGTTTTTGGACTCCGTCGCGTGCAATAAATCAAAGGGGCCTATCGCGATGAGAATTAGAACTGAAAGTTGCAGCACTTGCTGTAGAGTGCGAAAAGGTTGCAACGCTGTGACTTCATTGAAGTTCATGGTACGTATTCTGGTTCGGAGGCATTGTTGCATGTTGATTTTAAGCGGGGTCATTTTGCCGTCTCCACTTGCTCGGTTGTGCGCAAATACTTGATCAGGTCAATCACATCTTGCTTGGCCATTTGATCAAGTTGACCTTCGGGCATCATGGACTTGTCTGAGGTTTTTCGAATTTCAATGTCGTCTTTGGCAATCACCAATCTGGGTTGTTCCGGTGTCTTCAAGACAATTCTCGTTGAATCCTCTTCAGCCAACACTCCATTGACTGAGCGTCCATCCACAGTCAGGACTGATACCGTTTTGTAGGCGTCTGGTACGTCGTAGCTGGGGTCAACACTGTTGAGTAGGATGTAATCCAGATTAGCGCGATTTGATCCAGTTAATTCAGGGCCAACATTGCCACCTTGATCGTAGAGTTTGTGGCAGGCTGCGCAAGTCTTGTTGTAAACGGCACGTCCGCGTGCAGCGTTTGCTTTTGCCATCGCTTCAGGATTACACAATCGCTTGTACTCGGCCAGTTGTTGCAGGCGATCTTTTTCGACTTCACGAACTTCACCAAAAACCTTTGTGAACTGGTCGCCCATAAGGTCTCTCAGGGAGCGGGCTACCTGAGCCGGAACATCTGCTCGGGTGATTTTTTTCGTTTTGATTGCCTCAATTAAATCCTTGGCATAGACCTTTCTTGAAGCAAGGGTTTCGATCACCGCACGCTTTTGCTGACTGTCTAGCTTTTGATAACGTGTCAGCAGAATTGATGAAGCCTCAAGGTTCTCCACCACGGCATAGCCTCTGATGGCATCAAGCTTCATCGTTGGTTGGTCAATCAGCACCTTCAGCAAACTTGATGCCTGCTTGTTTTGCTGATTCAACAGCATGCTGAGGGTGGCACGTCTGTCATCAGTATCCGCTGCGGTGTTTTTCAGGAGTGAGATTGCTTGACTGAGTGCATCGACATCACCAAAAAGCTGCGATAACGATCTCGCGCGTTCTCGGACCACGGTATTGTCACTTGAAGCCAGCTTTTGACTTAATTCAGGCCAACCCAATGGGGCGGCCAAGTTGCGGCGTCCTTCCAGTCCGTCGAGTACCCCTTTCAGCAAAGCTGCTTGCACTTCTGGCTTTTCCGTGTCGCCCATTGCTTCAATAATGATCTGCAGTGGATCACTTCCATCGCTTGCTCCACAAATCAATGGGAGAAAAATCGACCAACAGATCATCAGAAGATAAGTGCATCGAAAGGAAAATCGATTGATTCGCATCGTCATCAAACACCCTGGAAAATAGCTTGTTGTGTTATTAGTGTTATCGAATTTTGAGGCCGTATCACATTCTAAGCGTTTCGCTTATTGAGTCCAATTGAACAGAGGAGACACTCGGGGGTTCCCCAACATCGTCACGGTTAGCACAAAGTAAACGGGGGTCACGGGTCACTACCATCCGCGTCGACAAATGCTGGGAGTTCAGGTCGCCGTTTCAATGGTGGGAGTCTCGAGTAACGATCACTTCGGTAGGGTCCGCTTATCTGCCTTAAACTTAACAGAGCCTTAAGCTTAACATGGCCTTAGCCTTAGCAGTGCCCTAACGCTGGCTAAGCCTTGCGGGGTGAACAAATCATACAGTGAATTGGTCGATCAGGATCGCGGCGTGAGATTGTTTTGACGTGTTTTCTTAGCGTTTGGTCTCATTGGTTGTTCCGGCTTGGTTGAAGAAAATCTTAGGTTTCCCCAACCTTCACGATGGTTTCCTCATTGCTCTGCTGAGGTTCCGCAGGATTCTCGGTAAGTGGTTGCCGAAGCCAAGATCCTGAGACGGCGATCGTCAGGTTGATGGCGAGTCCATAGAGGCCAGCGTGGATTCCGTAGAGTTTGCCGTGGCCGGCGATGGTCATGCCGAGCGAGAGCGCGATACCCGCGACGAGTCCGCAAAGTACCTCGCGGCTTCTTAGTCGTGACCACCAGAGACTAAGAATAAAAGCTGGACTCAATTGGACTAGAAGGTCAAGTTTTCGGTCCAGCAAACTTACCAACGTGGTTTCCTTCAGCAAGATCGCTCCGACGCTCAACAGGGCGACGAGAAACCATGAGCAGCGTTTTCCAACCTTCATTAGAACTGCCTCAGGGGCATCACGCCAAAGCCAGCGTGAGAAAAGATCCTTGGTAATCATCGAAGAGATCGACAACAAGATCGAATCAGCCGTGGACATCATGGCCGCGAGGATCGCGGCGAAAAGAATAACCACAAGTGCGTGTGCGATTGGAGATTGATCCTGAATCGCACCGCATAGTAACGTCAGCATCGAATCACTCTGCTCAGAACTGAGACCCGGCAGGTAGGCTCGCCCCATGACACCCGCAATTAACGATACAAGTGTGGTCACCAGTGGAAGGAAGGCCATCCACATCAGGCTGATCCTAAGTGTTTTGGCATTCCTTGCACAGTAAATGCGCTGAATCGCCTGCGGATACAGTGCACATCCGACACCGACAATGACAAGGTAGCTAACCCATTCGCGGATGCCTTGTGCATCGGGTGGATCAAGATGCTTCGGTGACTGCTGAGCGATCAGGTTGGTTGCGGATTCCAGTGATCCAAATTGCTGGAATACGAGAAACAGCAACGATGCAAAACCGAGGAAGAGAATGCTTCCCTGTATCGCATCGGTCCATGCAACTGCACGAAAACCACCCAGTGATTCATAGACCACAATCAGGCCTGCCAAAAAAATCACTCCGCCACCGTATGCCAAGGTGGAATCCGCGCCGAACAGGCCATCGACCGCTTTTCCCATGGCCATCAATTGCGCAAGCAGGAAATTTCCTATCGCAAGAATCATCACGATCGAGGCTATCAGACTGAGCTTAGGATGGTTGAACCGATGCTGAAGGTAGTCCGCTGGAGTGACAAAATTATACCTTCGACTGATTGCAAATAGTTTCGGCGCAAACGATAAGTAGACAACGATAACGGTGATCATGAATTGGATGCTCACGGTCCAAGCAAAACCGACGCGATACGTCTTGCCCGTGAATCCAAACAATGTATTTCCGCTGTACTGCGTTGCGTACAGGGTCAACAGTAAAACCCAGATGCCGGTGCCTCGACCACCCAGATAGAAATCTTGCAGTGTGTTGTTCTTCTTTGAACGCCAACCGATCAATCCAATGACAAGAAGCAATAGCAGGTAGATGGCAATAAATCCCAGGTCTGCTGCATCAAAGATGACTGTCTTTCGATTCAAGAGTCGTCCCCTTCAGAGGGCCAAGGGTGACGCAGCGTTAATGCAGTGTGTAGTGAGATCAACGCGGCGCCGACGATGGAGCACAACGCCCAAAGCGGTATGCCAGCGATTCTATTGAGTGCGGTTTCCGGTAAGAATTGCCAATACCACGGGACACTTACCGCGAATAAAATGGCGTAAATAAAAAAAGGACGCACAGTTCAAACCATTGAGATTCGGAGGATAGGTGGTGTGATTTGTGGATTTAACAAAGGGACACTCGCTGGCCAATTCGTTTTATCAATGTGTCGTGATCCGCTAACCGCGAACGAACCGATCTCGGTAGATTCCGAGAGCCTTGGGCGTGATGCCGAATGTTCGCAATTCTATAACCATTGATTCGGAAAACTTGGATCACAATGCCGTGCTTCGAATTCTAAAAAATTTGAGCACGCGTTGAAAGGTTTTTCAAAGGTTTCCGAGGATTCTTCGAACTTATTCATCGAAAACAAGACGAGCCCAGGTGTTTGCTTCGCTTTCTCAATTCTGGCCGACTGGAAATGAGGAAGGAGTGTATTGGTTACCTGCACTCGTGAACGGTCGGCAATGTTAAAGTTACGCTAAACTGGGTGTCGGATGCGTTTACGGTGATGGCAAGTTTAGCTTGGCCGTTTGTGCTTTTGCCGGTGCTAAACCTTTGTCGTGAGTCACGGTAGACTTACCGATGCAAGAAGAACTTCCAAACGACTATTTTCCCTTGATGGCGAACGTGATGAAATACCTTTTTCTAATTCTTCATTTACCGATTTTCGTTTCATTAAGCTTGGCCAACGAAAGACCGAACATTCTTTTCATCATGTCGGATGACCATGCCTGCAATGCGATCAGTGCTTATGGTGGAAGACTATCGGCGGTGGCGCCCACACCTAATATTGATCGAATCGCCAAGGAGGGAATGAGGCTGGATCAATGTTTTGTTACCAATTCAATATGCACTCCAAGTCGAGCTGTGATTCTCTCCGGGCAGCACTCCCACCTGAACGGTGTCAAAACCCTCGTTGATCAATTTCCTGGACCCAAAGATGGTGTCCCTAACGTTGCCAAGATACTTGGTGATGGCGGTTATGAAACGGCTTTGTTTGGAAAGTGGCACCTGCGTTCGGCACCGTGGGGATTCGATTATTGGAAGGTTGGTCCCGGGCAAGGTCAGTACCACGATCCGTTCTTTATCGAGTCGACCGATGGTGTGGAGTACCGGCCAAATATTAGGAAGGGAATGAAACGGACTCCCGGATATTACACTGACCTGATCACCGACGAAGCTCTGAACTGGTTAGATCGACGCGAAACAAAAAAACCTTTCTTCATGATGCTGCACCACAAGGCACCGCACGGTAAGTGGGAACCGCCGCACCGACACGCAAACTACCTTGCGGAGGTCGAGATTCCTGAACCCGAAACACTTTGGGAGGATTTTTCGCATCGCTCAACGGCCACCAGGCAGATGGGCACTTCGATTACGAGCAGATTGCATCCGCGCCGAACCATGGTGGCGGATGTGCAGAAGGTTGATTGGCCGGCGGGATCAATCAATCTGTCGGGACTCACTGATCTAGAGAAAGGTAAGGCTGCCTATCAGAAGTATTTGCATGACTACCTTGGCTGTGTCAAAGCGGTCGACGAAAATGTTGGTCGTGTCCTCGATTACCTTGACGCGACCGGTTTAGCCGCTAACACTCTGGTGATCTATACAGCCGATCAGGGCATGTTTTTGGGAGAGCATGATTACTTTGATAAGCGTTGGATTTATGAAGAGTCGTTTCGCATGCCGTTCCTCGCAAGGTTACCGGGTGCGATTCCCGCCGGCACCGTTAACCAGACTCAACTCTGCTCCAACTTGGACTTTGCCCAAACCTTTTTAGACTATGCCGAGTTGAGTGATGCTGTTGATGTCAGCAGGATGCAGGGACACAGTTTGCGTCGAATTCTCGCAGGTGAAACTGCCGGCAAATGGCGTGATGCAATTTATTATCGGTACTGGATGCACCTGGCGCACCACCATATTCCCGCGCACTATGGCATACGAAACGAACGGTACAAGCTTGTGTTTTTTTATGGTCTGCCGCTTGACGCAAAACTAGGAAAAGGTGTTTTCGAACCGTCCACGCCTGGGTGGGAACTTTATGACCTTCAGAGTGATCCCAAAGAAACCATGAATCTTTACGGTAGGTCGGGCTATGAAAAGATCCAAGGTAATCTTAAGAATCGCCTGCTTGAGCTTAAGGAGCAATATGATGACCTCGATGAGAAATATCCTGAGCTGATGCGATTGCGAAAAGATCAGTGGGATCTTTGACCGGATCCATATCAGGATGGGATCGGTGTCGTCGAAAAGTTCGTCAGCAACCTAAGCGTTCGATGAGCGAAGATCGTTGGTCTCGGGACCAGAGCCGTCAGACCAGAGCCGTCAGGATAATGTCGACCAAAGATCAAGGCCCATTACGAATCAATGGCCACAGGCTAGAGCTTGCAGAGAAGGAATGGTCAGCATTGGATAGTCCTATTGAAAACACTGGTGTGTGCTAGCGACTAAGAAAACTAACATCCGGAAACATTTTTGATTTTCGATGAGTTCTCTTCGTCTCGGGAATCTACCGGCCATCAAGACTGAGTGGTTTGAAATCGGATCGCAAATTCGGAAATAGAGAGAGGATCACCGAGTCGGATGACGCAGGGACTTATCGAACCTCGAAACTGGCCATGACGGGCAGGTGGTCGCTGATGTCACGCTGGTCGTCTGTGATTTGCCAGTAGTGATCCCAATGCTGTTCGGGGGTGTCTTTTGAGCCGCGAATACTGGCCTGAGCGATTGTCTCAATCGATTTAAATACCAGGTCTGGTACGTTGGGCGTGTCTTCGATTAACGATCGGCTGCAGAGAATTCGATCAAATTCCTTGCCGGGCAGAAGGTGTGTCTGACGGTCACTTGGTGCGAGATTGCGTGTCAGATCGATTAAGTCGTCTGTTCTTTCTGCAGTTTCCATACCGCAGAGCACTCCGATGTCGGTTCGCGCCGTGATCTCATCTCCGGTGTGCTCGGTATTGATGTCGCCCAAAACCAGAACGTTGGCACCCGATTCAAGTGTTTTCTTGATCCATCGATGAATTAAGCGAGCTTGCTTGATTCTCAACTCAGCGGCTTCAGGTCTTGCTCGTAGGTGAGTGTTAAAAATAATCACTGGGTGGCTGATACCATTGAACTCAAACGCCACCTCTGCCTGAAGGTGTTTGGTGACGCTCTGAAACGATTTTGTGGCACGGAGAGAGGGTGTGTAGCCGTGCATCATTTCGGATATTATCTCAACCGACTCGGAAGTGATCATTCCAACGTCTTGCTCGGTAGAGACGTCTCGGCCTTCCAGTGCGGTTTCCAGGTAACGCAGTTGATGATTTCGTTGTAGGGATCGAGTCAGGTACCAAAGTACTCTGCGGTTTTCAATTTCCTGAAACGCTGCGATATCGGGTCGGTATTTAGCCAGGCTGTCGGAGACCGCATCGCGACGCCAGTCCCATTGTTCTCGACTGGGAGTGGATTTTTCTTTTGCCAAGGCGCTGTAGTTATCTGATGCATTTTCATCAAAAAACCATTCGAGATTCCAGGTCATGACTTTGAGTGTGTTTTCAGAGTCAACATTGGGAGTGTTGGCGTCCTGTGCGCACAGGACATTCAGGGGAATCGACGCAATGACGAAGAACTGAACGACGGTGACGCGATGGATCCGTTTTAGGTTCATGGCACTGAAGCTTTGGTTGGTCTTTGTAAAACGCGAAGAGGGTGTTTGAAAAACTTGACATGTCTTGCAAAGTCGAAAGGAACGTTAAAATACTGTTAGTCCTTCTCGCTTTGTCTTGCTGAATGCCTCTTTAGGAATGCCGCTGCGCAGGCGGCGACCCACTCGGTGTCTTCTGGCTGATTAGTAAGGAGGTGATCTGAATTCTGTAGGGAGACCAAGTTGACTGTTGCTTTGGAGTCAGGTGTTGCATTAAGAATCCCCATGATTCTCAATGCGTGGTCAAAAGGTACCGTTTCATCACTGGGTGAATGCATTAGAAGGGTGGGTGATGATATTTTCCCAATGGCTTCTGTGAGGTCGTGTGTCCGAAAGTTATCAAGCATTTGCTGAGTGATTCGCCAATGGCGTCCACCAATGGAAACCATTCCGCTGCCCGCGGTTTCGATTGTTGGGTTCATGCGGCTCAATAGTGCTGCGAGGTGACGGGTGTCACTGGGTGCTGCCAGAGTTATCAGGTGGGGATCATGGTCCCAGAGTCCATCGCACAGACCGTTGACGTTTCCGGCTAAACCCAAGGTGGCAGCTCCGCCAAAACTGTGCCCTATGAGGCCGGTTACCACTCCCAGTTCACGTTGGGTGTATTCAATCGCGGACTTCAAGTCGGCTAGATTGGTGCTGAAGTTGGTTTTTGAGAAATCTCCGTCGCTTCCACCTAGTCCGGTCATGTCATATCTAAGAACAGCGATACCTTGCTGTGCCATCGAACGGGAGATTTTTACAATCGCTTTGAGATCTTTGTTGCAGGTGAAGCAATGACTAAAGACGGCGATGGCTCGAGTTTGATGATCGTTTGAGGGGCGGTCGACTATCCCCGAAAGCTGGTGGCCCATGCCGCCGAGAAACTGCACTCGATAAGAGGATCTTGGGGTGACGTTATCTTTGTTCATAGGTTTGGGAAACACCTGGATGGCTGCGTTCGGGCCGCTATTTTGCTCGAGCGGTTACCTCCCGATTCAGGCCATTTGTATGAGTGTTGGGCAGTGATCGAAAAAACAGAGACGCTTAGACATTGGAACAGGAGTGCGCGGTCATCGTTGGGGCTTGGCTGAACTAGGGCAATCACCGACGAGGGGACCCGGCGTCGATCTATGGTGCCGAATCAGTGGCCAGGAGACTGATAGCCTTCGTTGGGGGAATGTGGCAGAGCAAGAGACCAACATGATCGTGTTTCCATCCTTAAAGGCGTGGAACACAGGGCAGGAAGTGAAATTCGGCTCTGCCCGAGAGTGTGATTCCCGCGAACCGATTTTCAAAAAATGGGTGAGCCGTGGTCTCAACGTGCGGAGCGCGGTAAGCCATCGCCGATTGATTAAGTTTTGGAGTTGATGCGACCAGCCTGAAAAGCCTCGGCCATCGCCATGGGGACTTCCGCCTCGGCGAGCACGAGTTGGGAGCGATTGTCTGCAACCTTCGCTCGCATTTGTTGTTCCTCCGCGATTGCCTCGGCGCGTCGTCGCTCAGCCTGTGCCTGAGCAACACGTGTATCGGCTTCGGCCTGATCGCTTTGCAGTCTTGCACCAATATTCTCACCGACATCAATATCGGCGATGTCGATGGAGACGATTTCGAAAGCGGTTTGCGCATCGAGTCCACGTGAGAGCACCACGCGTGTGATCATGTCGGGGTTTTCTAACACTTGGAAATGCGACTCCGCCGAGCCAATGGAACTGATGATTGCCTCACCAACTCTGGCGATGACTGTATCCTCGGTCGCTCCGCCAATTAGCTGTGCAAGGTTTGTTCTCACAGTCACTCGAGCGCGAACACGTAATTCAATTCCATTTTTTGTGATCGCACTGAGTGTGGTTTTACCACTGCGAGTAGGATCCGGGCAGTCAATCACTTTGGGGTAGACGCTCGTCTGAACAGCGTCGAGTACATCACGACCGGCTAGGTCAATTGCCGCGGCTTGGTCGAAGTCCAACGGGATTTCGGCACGGTGTGCAGCAATGATTGCGTTGATCACGTTGATGACTTTGCCGCCAGCAAGAAAGTGAGCTTCGAGTCGCCGGGTGCTGATTCCTGTTGAACGATTGATGTCGAGTCCAGCTTGCACGCTCATTACTTTGGCTTGAACGACAACAACCGGATTGACCTTGGTGAAGTGCATTCGGATCAGGCTAACCAGACTGACATCGGCAACCGACATGTACGCTTGGAACCAAAGCTTAAAATATCGGGCGAAAAAGAAGCCAAATGTCACAAGGATGATGAGGCCAAGAATTGTTAAGGCGAACAGCAGGTTATTGAGCCAATTTTCTGAAAATGCCTCGCCAAGTGGGTTGAGAGCGAGTACCCGAAAATGTTGGGTCGTTAATTCGTTTGTGTTGTGATACATGCGAAACGAGGGTGTCAATTAAGGGGATTTCGGCCGAGGATTGGTCCGTCGTCGGAGCGGCTGAGGTGAATGGCAACTGCTTCGAGCGGGATTCGGACAGAATTAATATAGCGGTTCTGAGTAAATATTTGGGCGTGACATTGCCAGAACGCTTTTCGGAGGCTGAAGTTTTTCGAAAACTTGCATCCTACGTGGGGTTGCCTAGTAGGGATCGCTTTGCTCGCAAGTGCAGAAACTGAGCGGTATTTTTCGTTGCAGAATTTCAGTTTTTGGCCAATCCTCCTTGTGAAAGTTGAATTGCTGATTTCATCAAGGACTTTCCCTTCCCGCTGTTTTCCGTCATCGCTGTTTTCCGTCATCGCTGGGGCCTTCATCTCAAATCTCTGAACCGGAAGATCCCTCGTTGATCGTGTCAAATCGCTTATCGATGGGGCAACTCGAGGTAGAGCCCATGGATCTTGGACTGCACCGGGTCGCTGCTCCTTCTGATGTCCAGTTGTGAGTGAAGCCGGGTACTAGGTGGTTCACTGCTGGACGTATTCGTCTCTGACTTGGATAAGAGCTGAGTGAAAATGTAGCGTTGCGTTGTTCGGACGCTTTTCACTTCTTGCATTCACTCGTGATGAAAATCTTCCTACAATAGGTCCAAGCAGGGCAGTGATTGGTCGGCATTGGGTTGTGACCATGCGAGATGGTGTTAAGTATTTGTGAGACTCGGCTTCAATCTGACATCGGCAACTTGGGCGATTGAATTGAACGTTGGCCAACCAGCTGGACTTTCAGTTTGCGGTCGACCATCTGTTCTGATGCTATTCCTGGCTGCTTTATGACCTATCAGACCCGATAGATCACAGGACGGGACGAGAGATCTAACTTCCACGGAGTTTCAAAACATGGCAAGGGAATGGGAACCCGGAGATTGGGTTGTTTATAAAAAGTCCAAGCGAAGCAGTTCGCCCGGGCCTCGTGCGAAGCGGGTAGTTGGGAGTCACAAAGGTGAGTCCTACACCTACGTCGTCGATAAATTTTGGGTCGTTGAAAGCGTTCTGCCCGATGGTCAGCTATTGTTGCGAACGGCAAAGGGGAAGGCCAATGTTGTGGTAGCAACGGATTGGAATCTTAGGCATGCGTCGCTCCTGCAGCGTATTCTTTGGCGAAGCCGTTTCCAGGCGGCTCAAGCAAGATGCAAGGAGGTTTTGCTGGGTGAGTGATTCATCCAACAAAGAACGTTGCCCATTTTTCGTGCTCTTAGTTCTTGCGTCAGAATTCAGGCTTGCTGATCCGCCAAGAGCGGGTAACTGCGAGTGCGGGGGTTAAAACGCCCCGCTTGTGATTTTGCCGGTTTGTGGTGAAGACGAAATGTAGATCTGATTTCCGCTTACCCAGCCTCTCGCATCAGGCCTCTCGCATCAAGCCTCTCGTAATAAGCCTCTCGCATCAAGCCTCTCGCATCTGCCTTTCGCATCAGGCCACGGGTGGCCCCGTCTGCCTTTGAAGCCGGTAACGATCACGTTAAGTCAACCGAACGTTAGATTGGCGCTGACCGCTTCGGTTCCCTGCTGGAAGTAAAGGGGCAACGGCACGTATTTGGCAGGTAACCCTATTTGGCAGGTAAACCTATTTGGCAGGTAAATCGGGGGATGGGATTTGTGGCCGTTGTCGCGTCACAATCAGGAAGTTTTGCGGCTCGTGTAGCTGGGCGTCGCTTTTCGTGTTGCCAGCTCTCACACAGACAACTCGGCGGCAACCAACGATTGCTAGTTTGGGTTACTTGACTGGTGCTATTTGACGGCGGATGTTCGGTCTGACTGAGGTGGCAATCGTGAGAGATTCAGGTATCGTCTCTCTAAATAAATTTTTTGAGTGCTTCGAGGACAAGCTCGGGGCTGTCTTGGCTTCTAAGGTGAGCGATTTGTTTAGCGGGCAAACCTGCTTTTTCAAGATGGCTTTCCAGCCGTTTCCAAACCGTTTCTCTTTTTTTGCCTTCGCTCAGGTAGAGTTCCGTGACCGCCTCCTGTGCCTTTTGGATACCAATGGCATCGCGATTCTGGTAGTAATTCTTGATGATCTTTTCTTGATATCTGCTGTGTTCCGGGGGCATGGGGGGAAGACCTTGGTGATGCGGGGATTGTCTGGTTCTGGTTAAAGGTAACAATTTTTGGGCTGCGGCATTGACGGCGGAGCACAGAAATTGCGATTACCCGATTATCGTCATCTTGGTCGATCATCTATAGTGTGAGCGTCTGATTTTTGCGGGCGGTTGCCGCCAACTATTTTTCACAGGGTTTCCATGAGTGAGTGTCGTCCTATCGTTTGCCGCGGTGTTCGTGGTGCAACCACCGTTGTTTCCGATGATCGGGATGAGATTTTGACCGCGACGCGGCAAATGCTCGCGTTGATGATCAGAAGAAATGACATGGAGTCGGAGGACGTTGCGAGCGTCACCTTCACGGTCACGCATGACCTGACCTCTGAGTTCCCCGCTTTGGCTGCAAGACAGCTTGGGTGGTTGGAAGTCCCTCTCTTGTGCGCCTATGAAATTTCCGTTGCCAGGTCGTTGCCTCGATGTATTCGGATTCTGGTTCATTGGAATACCACCAAGAAACAAGATGAGGTGCACCACGTTTATCTGCATGACGCCAAGAAATTACGCCCCGATCTAAGCCAGCTTCCACCGGTTGACTTTGAGGAATTGGAGCAATGGATTCGTGCGAATATGAGTGAGGGGTAGATCGTGGTCGATCGCACGTCCTTTCAATGGGTTGGCAATGTCGAGTTGAGCGCTGCGCAGGCGATTTTTTCAATCGCTACTGGTCAACGATGTGTCGATCCAGGTTTGGAGTCGTCACTCAAGCATTCGATTAGCTCAATCAACCTACGGCTAAATAACGAGTCGATCGATCTTCCTGTTTTCTGGAATCGCCTCCGTGATGAAGTTGTTGCCGGAAACACATTGCCGCCAGCCGCCATTGATGCATTGCGAGCTGGGGGTTGCTCGGAATTGCACTTGGAGTCGTTGGGTAAGTCAGTGCAAGGTTTGCTGGGTGATGCCCGACACGATTTCCTTGGTCTTTTTCCGAAACTGGCTGAACAACTGTCGTTGCGGATTGGCCCGATCCGAGATCGATGGGATACGTGCGGTAGAGGCTTACTGCGTTGGATTGGGATTGAGATATGGGAGCAACCACCTGATGATTGGTGGATTTCAACAACCATTGTGAATACGGCGCAGCCGGTGCGCGGTGGCGACGGCGGAACTGATTCCAAATCAGGCAAGATTTGGATTGAGGCGGTTTTGACTGATATTGATCCGGAAATACCAGAGGTTCTTCGTTTGACGTGGCTGATCACAAGTTTAGCAATGGAGCGATACCTAGCACGCGGTTTGGCAGACCAATCCACCGCCAGACTTTGGAGATTTGCCTCGGTACCGCTCGTGCTCGCTGCGGGGGTTGAGTTGGATTTGATCCGGTCCCCGGAATTGCCAATTCAGAAGGCTCTGGAATTATGGCGCGTCTCTGAACTGTGCGGTCCAGATACGCTGGGGCAATGGTGGCAGACCAGTTGTGGCCAGCGTCAGCCTTGGCCGCTGAGAATGCAAGATTTAAATCGACTGATCATTGCAAGTTAGCCTGTTGGTTTTATTGGATAGTCGTGGTGCGAATTGAAACCGCATCTGAATTTCCAGCCAACCAATGGGTGAATGCTCCCACGGGGCGCATGGTGATTGGGTTGGTCCTTTCTCTCGGTCTCATCGGTAATCGATTTGCATGGATTCACAGAGGAACCGAAGCCAGGGTTTAGCTGAGTGGATTGCCGTGACCAGGAAGTCGGTTGGATCCGTTTCAACGAGCCGAGGTTCGTCAATTGGAAGCAGTAAGATGAAATCAGTTCGTTTTAGGTCGTCGATGAGGGGATGATCTTTTGGGAAATCTCGCGGGCCCCTCTTGAGTGTTTCGCCACTAATGGTGAAAGGAAACTCTTTGCCGACGCTTTTTCGTGTCCTCTTCCACAACGCTGGTTTCGAGTCGATTCGTTGGCGAATTGCTCCAAGAGACGCGCGATCCGGTTTCCAGCTGCCGCAACCAAGAAAACAGTTTCTCGGTTCAATGTGTAAATAGACACCTGGTGCGTGAAGATCTGTCGATGATTGATGACGTATTGAGATCCCAAGATTGGTTTTGAAAGGGGTTTTATCTTTGCCAAACCGTGTGTCGCGATAGATTCGCATGATTGATCCACCGAACCGTTTGGGAACGACGACGAGATCGGGTGCTCGCTTGCCGAGTGGTTTGACGAGACGCGAGCACAATTCGACTGCTGGGTTGAGGACCACTTCGTTATACCGCTCTTTTTGATTCACAAACCAATCCCTTCGATTATTGGCACGCAATTCCTCAAGGAAGTCAAAGCATTCGTAAGTGATTGGTGAATGGGGCATGTTTGGCTTGGGTTCTTTAGATTGAAGGAGTGTTCGTGGGATTGGACTGTTTGTCTTTGCGGTAAGGTCGTGGGATCTTCCCAGCATTTTTTGTCACGATACTTGCTTTGACGGAGCGGCGTGATCTAAGCATGCTTACGACTCTTTTGGGCGACCGCGGTTTGGCTAGGTTTTGGCACCTTTGATTGAATCGGCTGGCGGTCAAGTATCAAGGTATCCGTTCCTCACTGAATACATTTTTTGAGCAGCGGTTGTTTTTCGTGGGGACACGCCGTCATTGAAAATGGAGACGCCAACGAGGAGAACAGAAATTTTGTTGGTGGGATGAGATTAAGGATTTAGCGAGTTCGTCGCTGGCGCTGGATCGATTCGTCGTGCTTCATTCGGACGTTTTATTCATTCTGTTTTCACGCTAACGTCAATCCATTGGAACGCTCTCGATCCGTCCGGTGTCCTATCGCACGCCTGGGTTTCGTGGTCATCGTTTCATGGTCATGGTTCCATCACGGGGCTTTCAAGGTTATGAGGCGGGGACCCCAATTAAAGGGGAAAACGCAAAGTTGCTTTCTTTGTTGCATTATGTGGATTGGGCGAGTCCAGGGAAGAAATGATAATCGGGTGGCGCGGTTTAAAGGGATTTCGCGTGTCCTGTTGGATTTTTGGATGATCTTGGAGAAGAAACGCGGACCTCGGTGGTTTGAGTTGGTGGATAATGATGGTAGTTTCAGACATGATCATCAAATTGACTCGTCGCAACTTGGCACGCCAGACGTGCATGCGATTGTTGTTTTTCTATTTGATTGATGACGATAACCACCTGAGAGGTTGTTTTGTTTCCCCACGGTTTCCTACGCATTCGCGCAGCGTCGCCGCAGACCGCCATCGCGAACCCAACAGCTAACGTCAAAGCGATTTTGGGGTTACTGGAGGAGACTGATGCGCATGTCCTGTTGTTGCCTGAATTGGCGTTAACTGGATACACCTGTGGTGATTTATTCTTGACCGACTCCCTTCTGCAGTCGGCGGAAGTTGCGCTGCTAGAGATTCGTGACGCGACGAAGGACAGTGGCAATGTTTTGGTTATCGGGACACCACTGAGAGTCGCCGATTCTTTGATGAATGTCGCGGCGGTGATTTCATCCGGTCGGATTCAAGGTTTTGTTCCCAAGAGTTACCTACCCACTTATCACGAGTTTTACGAATCTCGACATTTTCGGGCCGCGAGTGAGACGGACCCATCGACTGTCGAAATGGGCGGCGAGATTGTTCCGTTTGGTTGCGACCTGCTTTTTAATTGGGGGCAGGCTACTTTTGGTATTGAGATCTGCGAGGACTTGTGGGGTCCTATTCCACCCAGCAGTCATGCGGCACTCGCTGGAGCCAATGTGCTTCTGAATTTGTCGGCAAGTAACGAGACCATTGGCAAAGCCGATTGGCGGAAAGATTTGGTGCGCAGCCAGTCGGGTCGTTGCATCGCAGCCTACGCTTATGCCTCTGCGGGATCAGGTGAGTCGACTTCGGATGTGGTCTTTGGTGGTCATCTCTTGATTGCAGAGAATGGAAGTTTGATTGGTGAATCGCGGCGAATTGGGGATGGTCAGTCACCGATGTTTGTCGAGGCGACTGATTTGACCTGCGATATTGATCTTGATCGACTTTCGAGAGATCGTCGAGCCATCGGAACATTTGATGACGCGAGGCAACCGTGGCACACTGAATTTCGACGAGTCGACATTGCACCCCAGCAGAAACGCCAGATGAACTTAGTTTCACTGTACCGAGAAATTGATCCTCATCCCTTTGTTCCCAAATCCAAGGATGAATTGGATCGGCGATGCTCGGAAATACTTGGCATACAAGTGGCGGGCTTAGTCAAGCGAGTGTCGAGACTTGACGATTCGGTCACCCTTTCCATTGGTGTCTCGGGTGGGTTGGATAGCACCTTGGCGCTTTTGGTTGCCGTTGATGCCTGTGATGCGATGGGGAGATCACGTGATCAGATACGAGCGATTATGATGCCGGGTTTCGGAACGACTAGCGAAACGTTCAGAAATGGGGAGAAACTGATTTCTGAACTTGGTGTTAGCCGCGAGTGCATCGACATTCGCTCACAGTGTGTGGAAACCTTTCGATCCATGGGGCATCAACCATTTGGCATTCCACTGGGTGAGGCCACTGACCTCGATGAGTTGCAGCAAACGCTGAAGCAGTTACCCGACGATGCGGCTGATCTTGTGTTTGAAAATGTTCAGGCTCGGCTGCGTACAATGTTGTTGATGACGCGAGGTTTTGTGCTCGGTACCGGCGATATGAGTGAGCAAGCTTTGGGTTGGTCAACGTACAATGCTGATCACATGTCAATGTATAACGTTAATACCTCAGTGCCTAAATCGTTGGTGCGTTTTCTGGTCAGGCATGTCGCAGTCTCAAGGGTCAATCCATCTCTTTCTGACGTTTTGATACGGATTTCGGAAACACCGATTTCGCCAGAGTTATTACCGCCCACGGTGGATGGGAAAATCAGGCAGAGTACGGAGAGTTCGGTGGGGCCGTATGAATTGCATGACTTCTTTCTTTTTCACTTCATTCGACACGGATTCACACGGGAGAAAATTCTTTTTCTCGCCTCGCAGGCGAAGTTTGATACTGACTATTCGGAAGACTTCATCGCTGCAACTTTGGACCGGTTTTTCGCGAGATTTTTTCAGAACCAATTTAAGCGAAACTGCGTGCCCGATGGTCCAAAGGTTGGGTCGGTCAGTTTGTCACCTAGGGGCGATTGGCGCATGCCGAGTGACGCTGATTCGGACGTATTTTAGAGCAACGGCATCCAGTTCTTCCCAAGCCTTTCAATCGGAGGGGAGACGCCCTAGTTGGCATCGAGACATCTCGATGTTTCCGCCGGAGATCACCGCAACGACTGAGTCGCCTTGAAAGCGTTCGCGATGTCGTTTCAACGCCGCGAGGGTAACAGCGCCAGATGGTTCAGCAACCAGGCCCGCAGTTTCGGCAAGCAATCGGGTGGCTGATTGGATTTCATGTTCATCCACCAGAAGGATATCATCAACAAGGCGATGAATCACTGGAAAAGTTGTTAAGCCCAGAGCGGTTCGAAGACCGTCTGCAATCGAATCATATCGGGTGGGCATCAGACGTTTTCCCGCTTTCAGGCTTCGGTAGGCATCGTCAGCTAGGTTCGGCTCACAACCATAGATTTTGACTTCAGGGCGTAAGGTTTTTACAGCAATGAGGACACCCGAAAGTAAACCGCCTCCTCCTACCGGAACAAAAATTGAATCCACTTGATCGACTTGTTCAATGATTTCTAGGCCCACGGTTCCTTGCCCTGCAATGACATTAGGGTCGTCATAAGCATGAATTAAAGTCGCCTTGGTTGATTGGATCAGTCGTTCCGTTGCCTTCTCTCTTTCCTCACTGCTTGGCTCGCAGAGATGTGGTTCAATCCCCAGTTGGCGCACCGCGTTCAGCTTGCGAGGGGATGAATTATGAGGCATGACGATTGCCGCTGGTATTGACCTTTGCATTGCCGCGCGCGCCAATGCCGCAGCGTGATTCCCAGAGGAATGCGCAATCACTCCGTTTCTCGCGAGGGTCTCAGGTAGGCAAAGAACTGCATTCGTTGCACCGCGGATTTTAAATGAGCCTTCATGCTGCAGTGACTCCGGTTTGAACCGCAGTGAAACGCCCAGTTGTTGACTCAGACGGTCACACTCTATCAACGGGGTCCGATAAATGTGATCGGCGATGCGCTGCGACGCATCTTGAATGTCGGTCAGATTCGGAGGCTTTGCCGGTGAGTTTGCACTGTCTGTCATGATGCCAATTGACTTGAGCGTCAGGTTTTTCTTTTGATTTTTTGCCGTGCAGATGATTCTACAGAAATCCCGCGTTCATTTCACTTGAGTGTTGTTTGGAGTGATTCGTACGAATCCCATTTGCTGCTGACTCTCAGCATCTCCAACGAGAGTGGAACCCAGGTCTGGCTGGTTTTTAACCAAGGTCTGGCTGGCTCTGGGCAAAGTGGCGAGATAAGTATTTGCCAGTGATCAAATCTTGGATTGAGTCAGTGTTTTTGTTGATGCGAGGGTTAGAGAGGTTGATTTTTGCATCGCTGGGATTGGAGACACCCGGTTATTTCTGGCTGGCAGCATTCCCGGCAAACATCTTGCGAGGGTTTACGTTAGAATTCGCCGCGAAGCTATTCAATCGAGATGACCCTGATTCCTTAGAGGACTGCCGTGTTTCGTAACTTTCTGATTCATTCGTTTTGTTTCTGGGTGTTACTTTCCCTGCTGACAACGTTGGTGTCCGCTGCGGAAGACGGCGGAAAACGCCCGAATATCGTGTTTGTGTTTTCTGACGATCATGCGCCGCACGCGATTGGTGCTTATGAGGGTTGGCTTGAGTCGGTGAACCCAACGCCGCAAATTGATCAATTGGCTAAGCAGGGAATGTTGTTTCGGAACAGCTTTTGCACCAATTCGATTTGCGGGCCAAGTCGTGCCGTGATTCAAACGGGCAAGCACAGCCATAAAAATGGCTTTATGAATAATGGGAATTCTTTTGACTGGAACCAGCAGACATTTCCCAAGTTATTGCGGAAAGCCGGCTACACCACAGCGATTTATGGAAAGTCGCATCTGAAGGGTAACCCGCAGGGGTTTGATGATTGGGAAGTCCTCCCCGGACAAGGTCTGTATTACAACCCGGACCTGATCAACTCAGAGGGGAGAAGGCAGGTGCAGGGACACTGCACTGATATCGTGACGGATCTTGCAGTGAACTGGTTGAAAACGGGGCGAGACAGCGAGAAGCCGTTCATGTTGATGGTTCAACACAAGGCGCCCCATCGTAATTGGATGCCGGCACCACGGCACCTTGATCTTTACGCTGAGATTGATTTGCCCGAGCCAGCAACCTTATTTGATAAATGGGAGGATAACGCGCCACCAGCTCGATTTCAGGAGTTGGAGATCGATCGGCACATGCATCTGAATTTTGACTTGTTTGTTGATTTGGTTCCTGCTTTTGATGGTCAGTCTATCAAGGGACGCATCGATCGCTCAGCGTGGGTGAACATGAAGAGGATGAGTCCCGAGCAGATGCGGGTCTGGCGTGAAGCCTATGCTCCGAGGGATCGTGCCTTTCACGAAGCCGATCTGTCGGGCGAAGCCTTAGTTCGTTGGAAGTATCAACGCTATGCAAAGAATTACCTGCGTTGCATTCGCGGAGTTGATGAAAGTGTAGGAACCTTGATGCAAACCATTGAGGAGCTTGGACTGACAGATGACACCGTTGTTATCTATTCTTCAGATCAAGGTTTCTACGTCGGCGATCATGGTTGGTATGACAAGCGTTGGATGTATGAAGAGTCATTGAAAATGCCTCTGATTATTAAGTGGCCCGGTGTGACAGAGCCCGACACCATCAATGAGCATTTGGTTCAGAATCTCGATTACGCACAAACTTTTCTCGAGATGGCGGGAGCGGAAAGTCCTGAGGACATGCAGGGGGCTTCGTTGGTTCCCTTGTTGAAAGGCGAAACTCCCGAAGTTTGGCGAGATAGCATTTATTATCACTATTATGAATACCCAAGTGTTCATATGGTTCCGCGACACAATGGTGTTCGGGGCGAGCGATACAAGTTGATTCACTTTTATCAGTTTGATGAGTGGGAGTTCTATGATTTAGAGAAGGATCCAGACGAGCTTCAAAATCAGTACGAGAACCCTGCTTACGCTGATGAAGTTGAAAAAGCCAAAGCTGAGCTTGATCGGCTGACCGTGCATTACGAAGATGACAGCGATTTGTCCCTGAAGCCGTTAAAATGGCGACGTGAGGTTCGCGGTTCGAATCGGTGACTAGCGAGCGAAAGTTCTGGTAGCTGGGAGTAGCCAGTCATCGTTGATGGTAGAACCGGGCCTGGAGGATGATCCCTCTGGTTCGATCTTTCGGGTCGCCTGCCTCGGCAGCCTTTTTGGGCAGCCTTTTTGGGCAGCCTTTTCGCGGGCCTGTCTGGGTAGGGAGTGGTTACCCGAACCTCACCAACAATTGGAAGGCAAACGAGTTCATTCAATAGGTCTCTGTGCCCAAAAGTGTGAACGCCCCGGCGATGCGAGTTTGCTTGGGTAGGGGCTGCCGATTGCGAAGAATAAGCGTCATGAAAGCGACGCGAACGACTGGGTTGTCTTGTCTACCCGTTGATGCTTGTGCAGCTTGGGCGTTCTGTTTCGAGGGTTTTCGCCCTATCTCCCCACCGGATTGGTACAGCTTACGCGGTACGGTGGAACGACATCGGGAAGGAACCCTAAAAATCGTTGCAGCCGGAACGATGGTTGCGGTCCGCAAAATCAACGGGTTTAGAAAAGTGCAGCGGTAGATTTTCTCGAAACTACGCACCCTGCAAAGTCGTGTGGTCGATAGTTTCCCGTGAACACCTCATGCAGAGGTGGTCTGTCGCTGGCGCCGCCACACGCCGATCGACCTGAGAAGCAAGAAGAGCTTTGTCAGTGATCGGCGTCGAGCCAAGGCTTGAAGCTGGTCTTTGGCCGCTCGGACGTGTTGCGGCTCAGGCGTTGCAGTTACCTTCCTGAAACCTTTATCCATGGAGAATTCACGATGCGTCGTGTAATCGTTCCAGCTCTGATGGCAATCGTCATGGTCGCCACGAGCTCCGCCAACGCTAATGCGTTTGGCCTGTTTAATTTTTGTAATAGCAATGCATGTGATGCTTGCGAACCTGTCTGCGGTGCGGAAGCAGAGCCAACATGCGGCTGCGAAGAGCCTGTTGAGCCTGTCTGCGGTGCAGAAGTTGTCGAAGGTTGCGATGGCGCAGCTTGCGGTGGACGCCTCAAAGGCCTATTCGCTCGCATGATGGCCAAGCACAGCTGCGACGACGCTTGTGAGCCAGTTTGCGGTGCAGAGGAAGAGCCAACTTGTGGCTGCGAAGTTCCTGTTGAGCCTGCTTGCGGTTGCGAAGCCGAAGCTACTTGTGACGGAGCTGCTTGCGGTGGCCGAATCAAGGGTTTCTTCTCACGCATGATGGCGAAGCACGGCTGCGACAGCTGTGAGCCAGCTTGCGGAGCAGAGGAAGAGCCAACCTGTGGCTGTGAAGCTGTTGTTGAGCCAACCTGCGGTTGCGAGCCAACTGCTGGTGCGTAATTAGCAAGATGAGACCGAGGTATTAGCCAACGATTGGTTCCAGCAATGTTCAGGCGGTTTTGCCGCTTACGATCAAATCACTCGCCAAGTGAAGGGGTCATACGAGAGATTGCTGTGATAGCTAATTGAGACTATTGCCTGGTAAACGGATCAAAAATCCTCGGTGATGTTCGCGTCACCGGGGTTTTTTCTTGCGCCGAAAGAATCTGTGCTTTTCAAGCTCATCCCGATTGACTGATAGATTCGATTGAAATCATCCACGAAATCAGCTTGCCGAGTCAGGGGAAGGCGTACCGCACCCACGCAGCGTTTCTGTTGATGGAGTGCAGCGCCCTTAAGTTGTAGATGACGATTACTGCTTGTCTTGTTGTCCATCATTTCAGCATCCTGTCTGAAAGATCCAGTGTTATGGTTTCTGGGTTGTTTGATTCGGTGGCTGTGCTTGCTTCGTAACCGAAAACAGGTGTAATGGTTCTCGATCCCGAGCGACGGGCAAATTCTGGTTCAGAGAAACAGGTGTCCCAAAATTGCCACGTTTTGAATGGGTCAAACGCTAGGGGTTAAGCAGGTTTGTCTACCGGTTTCCACGTAACCGATGGGTGTGGGAAGCCGAGTTTCTTGTCGACAATGTTCATGGGTGTTTCGCCGTTAAGGTAGCGTTTTAGATTCACGCAGGCGAGATCGGTTGTGTCATCCACCCGCCGGCCAGACTGTGCTCCGACATGTGGTGAAATGATAACGCGAGGGTCGTCCCACAACTCGCTCTCAGGGGAAAGCGGCTCCACTTCGGTGACATCAAGCGCAGCACCAGCAAGTCGCCCGGATTTAATTGCATTAACGAGCGAGGTTTCTCGAACGATCGCACCGCGAGCTACATTGACGAGGTAGCTGCCGCGTTTCATCTTTTCGAACTTCTCGTCATCAATTAACCCCTGAGTCGTTTCGTTCAGAGGCAGGGTGAGGATAACGATATCGCTGACTGCCAGAAGAGTGTCGATGGCATCGGCGGGCATGAGTCGCGTTACTTCTTTAGGCGGGTCCGTCGGGTAATAGTCGGTTCCAATCAGTGTCGTTTCCCAACTGCCAAGGGTTTTGGCAAGCATTCGTCCATTGCCTCCCATTCCAACGATGCCGACCGTTTTACCCCTCAAGTCATCGGTCGGTAGGCGTATGAATTCGCGTTTCGCTTCGGCACGGTAGAAAAGTGGCATGCTTCTCAGCAAACCCATCAGAAGCGCGAACGTCTGCTCTGCTACCTGTGGTGCGAAAAGACCGGAAGCGCTTGACACCACGATGTTGGACGTGATGACACCAGGGACCAGGCAGTGATCAAGCCCGGCAGCAGATGATTGGATCCATTTGAGATTCCCAGCGTCCAGTACGCGGTTCCAATCAACTGGCACTTTTGCGTGACCGATAAAGACGTCGGCCGTCGGAAGTAATTCATCGATGCGTTCTTGGCCGGCGTTGACAATTTCTGCCTCGGGAGCAGCAGCTTGGATTTGTTCCAGATGCCGTTGTTCAACGGGATAGCAGATCACGATGCGCATTGTTGATCAATTCCTGTACTGGTACCGGCGGTTGGGGAATGAAGGCGACGGGGTGCGCCCTTTGACTGATTTTCAACCAGCTTTTTTCGCAGGTTAAATTAGCTTTCCTCTTTGAATTGGTTGATCGTATCGTTGATTGGTCTCGATGTGGACCCGAAGTGTCGGCAGGGATGCCAGACCAAGCGTACTTTGTGGGAAATGCGGCCCGCATTAGCCTCCATGTGTTTGGAAACGCTTGGTCAATCGCATCATCTATTTTTAGTGGCCGATGCGAATAGTTTTTCTAGCCGGGGTAGAAACATTTCCGTGAGAACCATTTCTCTAATTCGATAACGAGAAAAATCCTGATTTGTAGGCCAACCAGAGCGTTGATAACTATGGCAATTCTTACACGTAGTTTAGTTTTGACGCGTTCGTCAAGCGTGTGCTTTGCGTGACCATTGTAGCGGTTTGACGGTTCGGCAAACGTCAAAGTTAGTCAGCCGCCTGGCAGTGTGTCCTTAGCGGAGCGCGTTCGGCTAGGATGAAGCGTAAGCCTTTGTGGTAAGAAGTAACTGTCGCCGAGTTTCTGCGCGGGGTCCTGAAAAAAAATCAGAATCGTTTCGACATCATTCAGGTTTGGTCCCTGTTAAACGGCGATTCAATTCTCAAAAGATGGTCCAATGAAGCAGGCAACGACTCAAAAACTACTCGGTGGAGACGTCATGGTTGCTCGCAACGACTTAAGTGAGTCCAATTGAGATGGAAAACGGCTGGTTTTCGGCGACACTTGAGTTGGTGGTTAAAAATAACCGTTGCGATTCTGTGATGCTTGCATACTTGAGTTTATCAACGGTAAGCGAACCGGGGCGAAACGAAACAGCCGGTGCGACAACCGCCAAAACTGTCCCGAACTCGGCCACGATGTTCGCCGAGTGCAGGCGAACGCATCTGACCGACGAACAGACACATGAGCTGATCGAGCGGCTGAGCCAGTCACGGACCGAAAACAGTGGCCACCCCGGCCACAAGTGGTTGATGCTGAGCCACTCCGACCAGTGCCGGCGGACCCCTGGACGCAGAATCTCGTGGAATGACTCGCATTGGTTTCACCTCTCCGGAGACACCGATGCGCTCAGGCATATTTTTTCGAGCCGGCGGGTGGTCCAACCGGCGCAGGTTGTAGTTGATAGCGTGGAACTGCTTTGCGGCAATAGCCGTTCCCTTATCCATTGCTTTATCTGCGGCCTCATCACTCGACGAGAAGTGCGTCACCCGCGGGGTTAACGGGCATGAATCTCGCCTCGGTTTCTCCTGCTGGCCTCAATACGAGCAAGCGTCTGAGGGTGTGTGCTGGATCCGCAGCACAATAGCCGACTGCGGCTCAAACCGCCCCAGCTTTCTGCCGAGAGATGCCGGTGTGAATTGCGGCTTTTTTCGCTCTCAACCGTTACCATTTCATACTGCCGCGCTATATCCCTCCTGACGAGCCGTATTGATCACGGAAAGGCACGGAAAGGCAGGGAAATACAGTGAAATACAAGGAAATGCACGGAAGACATGTCCGAAAAACGATTAGAACTATCCTTCGAATTCGTTCAGAGTCGTTGCTGGTGGATACCGGTTTTTTTTATAACATCGCGGCAGCGTTTATCGCTTCGGTAATTGGTGCTGATCGTCGGGTGGAAAGACCTTTTTAGGTTGTGGACCGGCTAGTTAGTCCGCCCCTGATAGAATAGTCGCCCAACCAGAGTGTAATCGTTTCAAATAATGGTGGATGATGGAGTTCTATTCCAAATCGATTGAACAAGTCTCAACGTGTTTTTCTGCAATTTTAGACTTTCTATCCGTTAAGCGAATTGCCATTCTCGCTTGTTGCCCATTCCTCATGGGCGGTGCAATTGCATCAGAATCTGAGGCAACGGAAACTAGTGAAACTGAGACATCGGAGATTTTATTTATCCGTCACGTGGAGCCAATATTTCGTGAGAAGTGTCTGGGTTGCCACGGGGCGGAGGGCCGAGAGGTGGAGGGTTCTTTTCAAGTCAATTCGTTGGGATCACTGAAGCTAGGGGGTGATAGTGGTGTTCCTTCGATTCGAGTGGGCGACCCGATGTCGAGCCCTCTTTATTTAGCGGTGTTGAGGAACAACGCAGATTGGTCGGCGATGCCACCCAAGAATGCTGAACGTCTGACGGATGCGCAGGTTGAAAAGGTCAGTGAGTGGATTCAGAGCGGGGCAGTATGGCCCGATGCTGATCGTATCAAGAGTTTGGAGTTGCGGTATGCAGATCGCTGGACAGTTGAAGATGGCGTCCAAGTGACGACCTCTGGTGGACTCGATGATGCTTGGACCAATCGACGCTACGCTGTCGACGGGCTATGGGCTTATCAACCTGTCGTAGATCCATTCATGTTGAGCGACACTGCTGATCAATTGTCGAGTCCTGCTTCGGATGCTGGATTGAGTCATCCGATTCGAAATCCGATCGATATTCTTTTGGAGCAGAGTCGCCCCAACGGTTTGGAAATCGCAAAACGCGCAGATCGGCGGACATTAATTCGACGAGCGAGTTTTGACTTGACAGGGTTACCGCCTGATCCGAAAGCGGTGGAAGAGTTTTGCAAGGACCCACGAACTGATCGTGAGGCTTTTGCTTCCGTAATTGATGGACTGCTGCAGTCGCCACACTATGGCGAGCGTATGGCGCAACATTGGCTTGATGTGGTTCGATACGCGGATTCTTCAGGTTTTGCCAATGATTTTCAGCGTGGTAATGCCTGGCGTTATCGCGATTATGTGGTTCGTGCTTTTAATCACGACAAGCCATACGATCAATTCGTCCGAGAGCAGATTGCTGGAGATGAATTTGTTGGCGATGATTCCGTTGAAGTTGAGAAATCGGAGTCGTTAGTTGCAACCGGTTTCCTGCGGATGGGCCCATGGGAGTTGACTGGAATGGAGGTTGCCAAAGTGGCTCGGCAACGTTTCCTGGATGACGTTACCAATAGCGTTGGTGAAGTGTTTTTGGGTCACTCATTGCAATGTGCGAGATGTCATGATCACAAATTCGATCCGATACCCACTCGAGATTACTACTCCATTCAGGCTGTATTTGCCACAACGCAACTGACTGAACGAAAGATGGCCTTTTTGGAGAATGAAAATTTAAATAATTTCGAAGAACAGGTATACCTTCATCGCAGGGAGGCAGAGCACCAAGAGAGGTTGAAGCAGCTAGATCAGGTTTTGCTGGATAACGCTGGGGTTTGGTTCACGGAGCATGGCCTTGGTTCTGATGGGGCACGAGCCCTTTGGGACCAAGAGGTAGAACGCTTGATTGCAGAGAAGGGGCTCGGTGGAGTTTTTGGAGCGGTGCGTCAGGCGATGCGAAAAGCAGAGATGGACGAGAGTCTCTATCCTCCCAAGTCGGTTGGGCTCAGCCCTGAACAGTTCGGTCTCGAGCGGGTGGCACGCAAAGGTATCCAACGATTGCAGTGGGAGTTCGATCGATACAATCCCTTTGCCTTGTCAGTTTACAGTGGTGTTACTCCTAGACTGAGCGGAATCTATGCTCCGTTCCGCATACCAGAAAATCACCTAAAAAATGGTGACCTTGAGCAATCCGCCATACTCACCGGTGGTGATCCATTCTCGGTAGGTGCTGCGGTGAAACCGGGGATCTTGAGTGTGTTGAGGGAGCAGGTCGACGCGGAGGTACCCGTGTCGATTGAAGGTAGACGAGCCTCGTTTGCTGAGTGGGTTGCGGATGCGTCGAATCCATTGACCACTCGAGTGATAGTGAACCGGATCTGGATGTGGCACTTCGGTCGTGCCCTTGCAGGTAATCCCAATAATTTTGGATCTTCGGGAAAGCGTCCAACGCATCCGAAGCTACTTGATTGGTTAGCTTCTACGTTTGTCCGGCAAGGGTGGTCTATCAAGTCGATGCACCGTCAAATCATGCTTTCGGATGCGTATGCTCGGCGGAGCGAGCATCCGAATGTGGGCAATCTTGAACGATTCGATCCAAAGGCAGAAACCTATGCCGTTTTCCAGCCGCGGCGGTTAACGGCCGAAGAGATGCGAGATGCAATGCTCTCTGTATCTGGCGAGTTGAACCCGGAGATCGGTGGAATTCCGTGCCGTCCTGAAATCAATGCGGAAGTGGCCCTGCAACCACGTCAGGTGATGGGTGCATTCGCGGCCGCTTGGACTCCTCATCCATTGCCTGCTCAAAGACATCGAAGGTCGGTCTATATTCTGAAATTACGTGGCCTTCTTGATCCAATGTTAGAAGTGTTCAATGTTCCGTCACCTGATTTTTCATGCGAGCAGCGAGACGCTTCGACGATTACACCACAAGCTTTTGCCTTGTTTAATGGGAAGTCATCACATGCGCGTGCCTTGGGGCTTGCATCACGGGTTCTTGAGGAAAGCGACAGTGACATCGACGCGGTCAAGATGTGCTTTGATCTCTGTTTTGCGCGGAGACCATCCGGCGACGAGGTTGACGAGATCTTGAAGCATTGGGCGGAGATAGAGCAGGGGTTGTCGGTCGAGGCACCCAAGTCTGAGTTGCCTCCGCTTGAGGTCGTGCGCGTAGCGGTGGAGGAAAATACGGGGGAGAAATTCTCGTTCACCGAGCGGCTGTATTCCAACGAGGATTTTGTACCTGATCTGCTTCCATCACAAGTCGATCGTCATGTTCGTGCTTTTGCTGACGTCTGTCTGGTTCTACTTAACTCAAATGAATTTGCGTATGTCTATTAATTCGGGTCTGACAATTGTGAGAACCGGACATGCTGATGTGAGAGGTGTGGCAAGGTTTGCCGCACTGACAGCATGTCAGGGTTCGCATTTTCCTACGGAAGTTGGAACTGATGCAGAAGTCGTCTCCACGTATGTGCTTCGGCTGATTCGGTTTGCACAGTGTTGGGTGATTTTTGCTGTTGGGATTGCCATTTATCCCCATGCGATCCTTGAGGCAGCTGAATCAAGTAAACCCAACGTTGTTTTCATACTGGTTGACGATCAAGGTTACTACGACTTGGGATGTTACGGCGCTTCGGAGGTTCGGACACCGAGAATTGATGGTTTGGCAAAGGATGGCATCAGGTTTACGGATTACTACGCGGCTGCTCCGATCTGCAGTCCGTCTCGTGCGGGTCTATTGACGGGGTGTTACCCACGCCGTGTTGGAAATCACATTTGGGTTCACCGAGCTGACTCGACATCTGGCTTGCATCCGGATGAATTAACACTCGCGGAGTTATTTCAAGAAAATGGTTATGCAACAGCCTGCATCGGTAAGTGGCATTTAGGGTTTGAGGAACCGTTTCTTCCTCGCCAGCAGGGCTTTGACCACTACTTTGGTTTGCTTCACAACTTGGATCCTGTTGAGGTGGTTTATTTCGAAGACGTTGGTGGTGTGCCTCTGTTGCGGAATGGTGAGGTGGTTAAGCGGCCTGCAGATGCGGCGGAGTTGACTCAGAGGTACACCGACGAAGCGATAGGGTTTATCCAGCAGAACCGCGAGCGTCCTTTTTTCTTATACCTTCCCCACACGATGCTGCATCATCCACTCGGTGTTAGCGAGGCGTTTCGAGGCAAATCAGGATTTGGAGAATATGGCGATGCGATTGAGGAAATGGATTTTCACGTGGGAAGAATCATGGACTGCTTGAAGGAGCAGGGAGTCGACGACAACACGATCGTGGTTTATGCATCCGACAACGGACGTGGTCCGGGTAGAACTGCTGATCAACCGATTCGAGGACGCAAGTTATCGACCTTTGAGGGTGGGATTCGGGTACCTGCTATCTGTTGGGGGCCCGGGGCGGGAGTGCAAGCTGGCGTTGAGAATGGGGCTGTGATTCGTGCGATGGATTGGTATCCAAGTTTGGCAACCATGGCTGAGATCCCCGTGCCGAAAGATCGCGTTATCGATGGACGGGATATTTCGCCGTTATTGAAGGGGGAAACTCAGGCCGTTCCTGCGGCAGGACTTGGTAAATCACTCAACGCCAAGGTTCCCCTTCGACGACGTTGGGACCCACCTGCTGAATGGTCAAGCTTGATAAAACAGCACGAGTACAATGACGCATTTTTTTATCATGGCAGTCATGGGGCGCTGTCGGCGGTCAGGTGGCGTCAATGGAAGTTGGTGTTGAATCCAAGCCTTGGATTATTCAACCTGACCACCGACCCATCAGAGTCTCAGCCTGTTCGTAACGGTGAAATCGCAAGAAAGTTACGGGGAATGGCAATTATCTTCCAGCACGAGATGCGTCTTGATGCGCGGCCGGCGGGAATGATCCAACGCTCCTCCATTGATCAACGAACGAGTCTTGCGGATTCATTGCTTGATGGACTCAACCAGAAGCTGGATGTTGTCTATGCGGAACGGGACACCGGGTTGCTCAAGTTGGATCTTTTTCGTCCCAAAGGTGCTTGGAGCCCGCTTCCGGCAATCGTATGCATTCATGGTGGAGGATGGCAAAAAGGAAACAAGGAGAACCATCGACAGGTTGCGCAAGCCCTTGCGGCTCGTGGTTTTGTTACCGCTTCGATCTCCTACCGGCTCAGCGGTCAAGCACCTTTTCCTGCGGCGATTCATGACTGCAAGGACGCGGTTCGTTTTCTGCGTTCCAATGCACATCGGTTTGGTATCGATCCCGAGCAGATTGGCGCGATTGGGCTTTCCGCGGGCGGGCACCTAGCGGCTTTATTGGGGGCATCAGCAGGGGTTCCTGAATTGGAGGGTGCTGATTGGGGAAGTGATTCCGTTAGTAGTAAAATCCAAGCGGTTGTTCCGATGGGAGCTCAGACAGACTTGCTTTCGAGTCGCATTGGGGAAATATCGGCAGATTCGGAGCGGGGTGGAATCTGGCGGCAATTTCTCGGTGGATCACTCGCTGAGGAACCAGAGACCTATCAAAGTGCGTCACCCATCGAACATCTTGATGTCAATGATCCGCCCTTCTGGTTGATCACAGGTGAGAAGGATGACTCAAGCACGCGCGCAGTAAGTTTTCGCCAGCGATTAGATGAACTGGGAATCGATTCTGGAATGACGGTAATCTCAGATGCACCACACCCCTTTCTATCGCGACAGGGGTGGTTCGATCAGATGCTGGAGTCTGCAAGCGTATTTTTTAAGTCCAATCTGTCCGGCAAATAGGATGACGACCGGTGATGTCAAAGTTGTTCAAATTATGGTTGATTGCATTGGCCTGCTTCCAGGTCGACTTAGGTCAACGCGTCTCCGCAGCAGACTTGCCTGAAAATGTTTCTTCAAGTTCGGATCGTCCGAATGTGCTGTTCTTGGCTGTGGATGACATGAATGATTGGTTGGGATGTCTCGGTAGCACACCATGTGCGATCACACCCAACCTTGATCGCCTAGCCGAGCGGGGTGTTAATTTCACGAATGCTCACGCTGCAGGAGTTTTTTGCGCGCCGAGTCGCGCAGCAATTTTCACAGGTCAATACGCATCGACGACCGGTTGCTATCGAACCGCAACGTATTTTGTGGATCACCCTGAGATTGATCCGTTGCAACGATCGTTTGCCAAATCGGGGTATGAAACATACGGTGCCGGTAAGTTGTTTCACCATCCGGCCGGGTCGGTGGATCAGCGTGGTTGGACGGAATTCTTTTTGCGTACCGATCGGCAGCGTGGTGAGGGCTGGCCTATGGATTCGTGGTCCGCTGGCACCCCCTTTCCAGATCCATTTCCCAGCAGTGTCTTCAATCGAGGCGAAGAAATCACAGGTGGACTTTTTCTGGAGTGGGGCCCGATACCGAATGAGCGCGAAGAGGAGATGGCTGATACGATCCGAACCAATTGGATTGTGAAGCAGTTGTCAAAATCGCATGAGCAGCCCGCCTTTCTCGGGTTGGGACTCTATTCGCCACACTTTCCAAATTACGTTCCTCAAAAATATTTTGATCTTTACGATCCCGAACAGATTCCTCTGCCGCCTTACCTTGAGGACGACTTAGCTGACCTTCCACCGAAGATTATGAAAATCAAAACTGCGCGGTCACGTATCCATCAGAAGTTGGAGTCGCTTGGTGCGGTGCAGGACGCAATTCACGGATACCTCGCATCGATCAGTTATGCGGACGCGATGGTTGGTCGCGTTTTAGACGCTTTGGAAAGTGGTCCCCTGGCGGACAACACCATCGTTGTTCTGTGGAGTGATCACGGTTATCACCATGGTGAAAAAGGTGACTGGGGCAAACACACGCTGTGGGAGAGGACATCCAATGTTCCATTCATCTGGGCAGGTCCTGGAGTTGCGAAGGGAGTTCAGTCAGATGTGACCGTCAGTTTGATAGACATGTATCCGACGCTCGCTGAGTTGTGTGGTCTTGAGGGACCCTTTCAGGACCTTGAGGGGCAATCTCTGGTTGCCACGCTAGAGAATCCGGTAGCAGCGAGTGACCGTAGTGTTTTTCTGCCTCATATGAACCGGGGTGAATATGCGATCATCAATCGCGATTGGCGTTACATACGGTACGGCGATGAGGGTGAAGAACTTTACGATGTTAAGAATGACGTCAATGAATGGAATAATCTGGCAGACGATCCACGCTATGAAGCAGTCAAGCAAAGACTGCGGGAACAGGCGCCAGAACACTTTGCCGAGCCTGCAAAGAATTACAATCCACGCAAGGATTTGATCATTGAAGGCGACAGTTTTCGCTGGTCGGAGGGAAAGGGTAATTATCAACCCACCCCGAAGCACTTGCCGTACACGGTTCAACCAGAACCTGACAAAGGAAGCGGTTCAATATCAAAGAGAAAAATGAAGAACATTCTTTTTGTCGTGTGTGATGATTTGAATACTCAGGTTTCGGTGGCGGGGTATGGGCAGGCGATCACACCAACGCTTGATCGTTTTTCAGAAGAAAGCCTCACGTTCAATCGTGCCTATTGCCAGTATCCTGTGTGTGGACCCTCGCGTGCATCATTTCTCAGCGGTCTTTATCCGGAAGCGACAGGAGTTCTCGATAATAAGACCGACCTTCGTTCGGTGAAGTCAGGTGTTGTTTCGATGCCACAGCATTTTAAGGAGAATGGATATTGGACCGCGGGTGCCGGTAAAGTGTTTCACAATACGACCTTGGATCCCGGTTCGCTGGCTTGGAATGAATCTGTTCGCTTCGAAAATGACGAGTTGCCGATCGTAACCGCAGAGCGAGAAAAGTTTGAAGCAGTGCATGGCTCGATTGAGCAAGCCGGGAACCGGCGTCCCTGGATTAACCGAATGAAAGAGGTTTCCGCGAAACTGAATGCTCAGACTCCCCCCGGATTCGGTCGTAGTGGCTTGGATGATTCGCAGCACAAGGATGGGAAAAACGTGCAGCAGGTGGTGGACTGGGTGAAAGAGCGTCGATTCGGTGAAAAACCGTTCTTCATCGCATGTGGCTTGCAGAAGCCACATGTTCCGTTTCTGGCGCCGTCGAAGTATTTCGATCTGCACCCCAGTGGGGAGATTGATTTCTTTCGTGATCGGAGCAATTTGTGGGATTCGATTCCCGCTCAGGCCCTTTCCAAGCGTTATGAAGCATTTGGTTTTGAACTTGGTGTCGAGAATGTCGCTAGACGTCAGCAGTACATGCAGGCCTATCACGCCTGCGTTTCCTTCATAGATGCCCAGTTGCAACGTGTGTTCGAAGTTTTGAAGCAAGAGGGGCTTTGGGATGAGACAATTATCGTTTTTACTTCTGACCACGGTTATCACCTTGGAGACCATTTCTTGTGGGGTAAGGTGACGCTGTTTGATATCGGTGCTAAGGTTCCTCTCTTGATTCGTGCTCCAGGGCTCACTGCCTCAGGAGGTTCGTCGGAAGCGATGGTGGAGTTGGTTGATCTTTTTCCCACGTTGACGGATCTTACGGGATTAAAAAATCCTGATTCGTTGCAGGGTGTCTCATTGCGGCCTCTACTGGGACATCCGGAACGCTTGGGTAAAAAACGTTTGGCCTACAGTGTTGTTCGAAGAGGTCCAAATCTCGGTTACGCCATCCGTGATCAACGTTGGCGGTACACTCGGTGGCCCGATGGTGAGGAACTTTATCACTTGCCAAATGATCCCGGCGAACGGAATAACTTGGTTGGTAAACCGCATGTCGCTGAGCGTTTGTCTGAATACCGCCTGAAGCTAGATGCGAAGCGAGCATCGGTGATGGAGCTGGATAACCCAGCAGAGAGACAGTAATGAAACCCTTGATGAGAGCAAGCACTTTGGAAGATGCAATTAATCGTCGCACAAAAGCAACTCGCCGAGAATTTGGGCTGGGACTTGGTGCATCCCTCGGCTCGATTGCATTTTCTTCACTTTTGTCGGGTGAAGACACGGCGATTCGGTCCCGTGAAAGTTCAGACGCTTCGCCGCACCTTACTCCAAAAGTCGCTCATCACCCTGCCAAGGCGAAGAACTGCATTTTTTTAATGATGGAAGGCGGTCCCTCTCACCTTGATACCTTCGATCCCAAACCCAAACTCAAGGACTTGCATCTGAAGCAGTTCACGCGAGGTGGGGCGCAGAAATCAGCCATGGAGAGTGGGAAGCGGTATTACGTTCAGAGCCCTTTTCAGTTTGGACGTTTTGGTGAAAGCGGTGCTGACATGGCGACGAACTGGGTTCACTTAAAGAACGTTGCGGATGATTTATGTTTTTTCCGGGGGTGTCAGGTCGATAGTGTGAATCACCCAACCGCGATGTATCAGATGAATTGTGGGAATCGATTTGGTGGAGACCCTGGAATTGGGGCTTGGGTTACGTATGGACTCGGTACGACCAACGAGAATCTGCCGGGTTTTATTGTCCTTCCTGAGGTTTCGTACCCTCAAGGCGGTGCGGCGAACTGGAGTAACGGCTACTTGCCGGCTTCCTTTCAGGGGACTCCGCTTCGGGCTTCAGGGTCACCGATTCTGAATCTAAAGCCACCCTCCGGGTTTTCGCTGGAGAGACAACGAAAGAATCTTGATTTGCTCGGTAAGATTAACGAGCGTCATGCAACGCAGCACCCGCAACATTCTGAGTTGCAAGCGAGGCTGGATAGCTACGAACTAGCGTACCGAATGCAATCAGAGGTACCGGAGGCGCTTGATCTGAGTGGTGAGAGCGAGACGGTTCTGAGGCAGTATGGAATCGGCAACAAAGAAACGGATTCCTTCGCCAAGAAATGTTTACTGGCCCGGAAGTTGGTTGAAAAGGGAGTGCGTTTTATCCAACTTTATAATGGGACCTGGGACAGCCACGACTACATTGAACGTGCTCATGGAAATCTGGTTCGTGGTGTTGATCAACCCATTGCCGCCCTGATTGCAGACTTGAAGGAACGAGGCCTGCTAGAGAGCACCTTGGTCGTCTGGTGTGGCGAGTTTGGTAGAACTCCTGACAACGGATTTCGCGGAGGGACGGCCTATGGGCGTGATCATAATCCCAATGCAATGACGATCTGGATGGCCGGAGGAGGTGTGAACGCGGGGCACACCATCGGTGCCACCGATGAAACGGGAATGGAGGCGGTTGAGGGCGTCGCCCATGTGCGAGACTTCCACGTGACTCTTCTGCGTTTACTCGGTTTGGATGATAATCAATTGACTTTTTATCATGCGGGGCGCTTTAAGCAATTAAGTCAATTTGGGGGCAGGGTAATTGAGGATCTAATCGCCTGATGACGAGCTGTCAGCTCAGTCAGGAAAGTGTGACCGAGGCGAAACGGAGGCTGGAATAGCCGGTAGATTCTTGTCCTCTGCTCGCTCAAGGTGGTTAAGCGACCAGCAAACCATCGGTACCCCCGATTCTTCGAAGCTGCTGAGTTGATTTTAGCAGCATTCTTTCGAGTTGGTCCCGGGGATAATTGCCGTTTTACCCATGCGGATTGACAGGTTTTACCATTGTCTTTGCGTTGTATTCGCTATCCGCTTCGAATGATCATTGGAGTTGAAGCATGGGCGGCGGTGGAAGCTCCGATTTCAGGGTCTGTTGAATGCCTGGTTATTGGGATTTCACGGCGTTAACGTATAAATGTCCAGTTGGAATTTTCGTTCCGCGAGCTACTTAGAGTGGAAAAATCCTCTGGGGTAGCGTGTCGCCGGGTTCAAGACGCTACAATCTCTGCAAAGGTGTCGGGAGCATGTCCTGACGCGACGTTCGAAACCGTTTTTAGATGTACGAGAGAGTTGGTATGAGTGATGCGACGGTCAGCGGAGTGATTCATCTGATCGAGGAAACCAAGACGTTTGGAAACAAGGGGTTTCGTAAACGTCTCGTGGTATTGGAACAGGATAAAGGTTCGTTCACGAACTACATTCCCGTTGAATTCATCCGTGATTCATGCGATTCCGTTGACGATCTCAACGTGGGGGATGAAATTGAGGTGAGCTATCGACTCAGCGGCCGACGTTGGCAGCGTGACGAACAAAGCGAAGCACGTTACTTCCTTAGTGCAGAGGCGATGTCGTTTCAGTTACTCAATTCAACCGGTGGGACTATGACGGAGCGAGTGAGTTCGCCGAATGATGCGTTCTCTGAGGCAAGTGATGAAGAGGCACCGTTCTAATTTCCGCTTTCTCTTGGGCGGTTCGACACGCCAGGCGTTGGACCGGTTAGTTGCGACGGCGAGATCTGTCATTAACTTCTGATCCATTGGGGAACCGCTTGCTGTGGGCGGCAAATTCCCACGTGTTCCCTGCATGTGGAATCGTCTCTTCGTTATCGGATGAATCTGCGAAATTCAATCGCAAAAGAATCGCTATGGCGAAATTGTATTTTTACTATTCGACGATGAACGCCGGCAAATCGACGATGTTGCTGCAGGCTAGCTACAACTATGAAGAACGGGGGATGCAGAGCCTGATTCTCTCACCCGCTATTGGTAATCGCAGCAGTGAAAATCAGGTCTCGTCACGTATTGGCTTGTCATCGCCGTCCACTGCTTTTCACACCTCCGAGAATCTGTTTCAACTGATTCAGTCGATTGGTAAAACACAGGCGATCGATTGTGTTTTCGTTGACGAAGCCCAGTTTCTAGAAAAACAACAAGTCAAGCAGTTATCGGAAGTTGCTGACAGAATGGGAGTACCGGTGCTTTGTTACGGCTTGAGGACAGATTTTCAGGGCAATCTATTTACCGGTAGCGAGCAACTATTGGCTTGGGCCGACGAAATGACAGAAATCAAGACAATTTGTCACTGTGGTCGTAAGGCCAACATGGTGCTGCGAATTGACTCTGAAGGAAATGTCATCAAGGAAGGTGTTCAAATCAAGATTGGCGGAAATGATAAGTACGTTTCCGTCTGCCGAAAGCATTTCAAAAGTGGAATGATTCGACGCCGCGACGATGAGTTGATGCTCGATGGCTTTGAGGCCTAGTTGACCGTAGTCTTAACGGACGAATGGGTGCGTCAACTCGCGTCACATTCGTTTGGTTTTCAAGTTACTGAATTACCCACCGTCTGTCAGCTTAATTAGTCAGACGGTGATTTTCTCACTCAGATCGATAATCCCTCGTTAGGCTGCGTTCATTCATTAGCAGACCTGTTTTTTTGAGGGATTGGGTTGAATCGCATTGGTTTGGGTGCAGCGCCATCTCTTTCTTGCGGCGTGTAACGCCGTTTCGATAAGGTTAACGTCACGATCAATTGGGCGATGACAGTCCCGAACCGTTCGTGCGGCAAACGACGGTGTCAGATTTTGACGCGACCGGTTTTACAGGTGGGACTCAATCGTTCGTGGGTTTTCTGGTCGCTGACAGGTTGCGTTTGTTCTTGTCAACTGTGTCTTGAGTATGTTTTTTTGGTTGGTGCCTTCCCGGGCCTAACCTCAGCAGCAATCGTTTTTGGGTGTGATATGAAACGGAAACCACTTTTCTGGATTGCAATTGCGATTCTGGTCATTGGTGGGTGTGATGATCCGCAGCAGGCAATGTGGAACGAGTTCGATGACGCGAGAATGATTGACAACCTGAAGAATCAAGAGAGGGCTCTGCACACTTTGAGGGAGATTCGCATTGTGAACCCCGATGCAATTCATCGTGGATCCAGTGTTGATACCTGGATTGAAGATTGGGAGGAGAGGGTTGGGGTCTTGGAAGAGAAAGAGAAAGAAAAAAAGTCAATGTGGTCCTACTGAACGAAGTGACCGAAGAGGCAGTTAGTATTTGGATTGATTGATTCGGCCTCGCGGAACCGCCCGTTAGCTTTTATCCAGTTTTTGTACTGGTTTGGGTGTGAGCGTTGAACTGATTGAACACATGATCAGTCAATCTGGTTTGATTTTCAGCGACTTCATCTCCTATGCGAGGGTCTTGACTCGGTCGCGGTTGCAAGCCTTGCCTTGACATTGAGTTTTGATCTTATCCGCTTGCATGTGGCTATCGCGGGGCGGTTTTGCTGTAGAGAGTCTTGCTTGGTTTTTATGGGTGTTGGCAATCAAGCTTAATTCATAACTTGGGGATTGGATTGCCAGGATTCACAGGTCAAGCAATTTGGAGGGAACCGCTAGTGCGCCTTGTGCTGAAGGGTTCTGGCCTGCCCCAACGTCGTGGTGGAGTGCTCGCCAAAAACTGATCCAGATGTTATGAGAGTCTAAAGCCAAAAATCGGGCGAGGAGACTCTTAGATGAAGAAGCGAAATAAGCGACATAGGCCAGAGCAGATCGTCAAGAAACTGCGTGATGCTGAAGTGATGCTCAATGGCGGAAAGCGCATCGAGGAAGTACTTAAGACTTTGGAAGTCAGCGAAGCGACATTCCATCGATGGCGTAATCAGTACGGAGGCATGAAGAGTGAAGAAGCCAAAAGGCTGAAAGATCTTGAAGGAGAGAACGCTCGCCTCAAGCGACTTCTGGCCGAAGCAGAGCTTGATAAGTCGATGCTAAAGGAAGCGCTTCGGGGAAACGACTAAGCCCGACACAGAAACGCGAGACCGTTAAGCGACTGCGACGGAAATTCTCGGTCTCTGAACGTCGGGCATGTCGAGGCGTTGGGTTCTCGCGAACCAGTGTCCGTTACCGTCGTCGCGAGAAGAGTGACGAGGCGTGTCTCCGCAAGCGATTACATGCACTGGCTCGGCAGCGTCCGCGATTTGGTTATCGCCAGATGACCAGGTTGCTTCGCCTTGAGGGGTTTCAAGTCAGCTTTAAACGCGTGTATCGCATTTGGAAAGCAGAAGGCCTGAAAGTACGTCAAAAGCGCAAGAAAAAGCGAGCACAGGGCAATTCCAAGAATGCGTGCCACCGCTTGAGGGCGGAGCGAATCAATCACATATGGAGCTGGGACTTTATCTTCGATCGTACGACGAGTGGTCACTCTCTGAAGTGGCTCTCAATCGTTGATGAATACACACGGCGTTGTATCACGCTAGACGTGGGACGAAGCATGACCAGTGAGGATGTAATCAATCGCCTAGCGGAGTTGTTCGCGATGTATGGAGTTCCCGAGTGTATTCGGAGTGATAATGGCCCTGAGTTCGTCGCCAAGGCAATTCAGCAATGGCTGAGCTTGCTGGAGATCAAGACACTCTACGTACAACCTGCGAGTCCATGGCAAAATGGATATGCCGAGAGCTTCCACAGTCGCCTACGGGACGAGTTATTAAACATGGAAGAATTTGACAGTGCACGGCACGCTCGCGCCCATGCGGCAGCTTGGCGGGAGGACTATAACGGCTACCGACCACACAGCTCTCTTTCTGGCCTGCCGCCGGATGAATTCACGCGTCGGTGTGCTGATTCCGTTCCGGCTGCGCCTCCACTCCATCAGCACACCGAAACCCTAACTATTACCCAAACCGAACTCTCATAACACTTGGATTAAAAACGGGGGCGTTCCACATGCGGTACAATTTATTGCACTCATGATCCAGAGCTACAGACAATTTTTTGACAGCGACTTGGTGGCAGCACTCATCGCTATGGTCGTGCAATTAATTGAACGCTCACTGACATTCTCAATCTGGCTGACAGAGGTGACC
>CALJHC010000039.1 GCA_938075415.1 uncultured Rubripirellula sp.
CGCTGCGAGTGCCCAAACTACAGCAGTCCTTTCGAGCTCAGCAGTTTCGAGGCTCGCTCAGGACACGCCTACTAGGGATTTGTGATCGTGACTCATGACGTTTTGTCCTGAGTCAGTTGGCACCTGACGGCTTCTGCTCCCCAACAGTTGGACCGACGTGCCCAGTCAGCCCTTCGGGGTGATCTCTTCGCGGTGCTTGTTGAACTCGCGAATGGCTTCGATGAGGCCGGGGCGCGGGGCGAGGCCCTTGTCGAAGAAGCCCTGCTTGATGCCGCTTTTCTGGAAGCCGCCGATGGAGTCGACGGGATTGCACCAGAAGGCGCCGATGAGGTAAGAGGTCGCCATGCCTTCGCGGAGGTAGGCGGTGTAGGCATCGCCGGCCGCCCTTGCGTTCTCTAAGGGCTTGTAGCCGCGGATGTTCTTGTCGCCGTCCACAAAGCGGATCGCGAAGTCGCAAATGAGGATGGGCTTGCCGGAGACCTTGTGGACGCGATCGAATTCCGCTTTCGCAAAGCCGGGATTGTAGTGGGGTTGGATCGCGATGGCGTCGACGTAGGGGAGCATCTCCTGGAAGACGTCGTAGTCGATCGTGAAGGGGGCGAAGCGGTCGCCGAAGATGAGGTGATTGGGATCGTACTTCCGGTTTGCCTCCCCAAGGACGCGGAAATACTCGGCAGCGATGCGGCGGAGGAAGGTCTGGTCGCGGGCTTCGGGGCCGTCCCCCTTCCAGGTTTCGAGGAAGGAGTCGTATGCTTTCCGGCCGGGGGCGCCCGCGGGAAGGTCGCGAGTGAATTCGACCCAATTGGTGCCCTGGTTGTTCTTCAGTCGCCAGATACCAAGATCGGTCCAGCAATAGCCGATGAGGTTGGGGTTGTCCTTGTTCTGGTAGCAGAGGTGACGGATCTGACCATCGAGTCTCCACTGGACCTTGGGATCGAAGATGTCGACGTAGCTGAAGCTGCCGTCGCCGCGGTACATGGACATGGGGACGACGTGGTTCACGCTCGCGATGTAGGGCATGTCGTCCTTGAGCGACTCGGGGCAGCCGTAGCCGTAGGCGTTGAAGCCGGCGTCCTTGCAGGCCTCGGCGATCTTCTCGTAGGGGGCGCCAATCTTCACTGTGCCGATGTGGGTGATACCGTGGGCAAAGAAAGGCTTGCCCTGCGAGTCGACGAGCCAGCTGCGACCGTCGATTTCCTCGAGGTGGATGAAGCCGGTGGCTTCTGCGGCGGTGGCGGCGGGGGCAACGAGCGAGGGAATGACGGCGGCGAGAACGAGGTGGATGAAGGATTTCATGATGAATTCCAATCGGTGGACTTACTGAAAGGTTAGAGTATGGCCGATCGTGCAAGAACTTTCCACCGCGATTGCACGGTCCTTCTTTGGCGGTCAGGCGGGGCGAGCGAACTGCTCACGATCGGCATCATGACTTACAAGTCGCTATAACGGGACAGTCTCAAGCGAACGATCCTGCGGTTGCATCGGCTGAGGCGACTTGGGCGCCGCTGTTCAACGCATCGGTCATTTTCACCTTCGCGCCGAATCGCCAACGGCTAACTGTCTCCGGTTGCATCGGCTGCCGCGACTTGGATGTCGCCATTCGATGCATTGGTCAGCAGAGAAACAGGCAGTTGCAAACTGCGTGAGCAAGCTTTCGCCTAGGACTATTAACCTTTCCTGTTAACCGCGCCCGGCAATTAACCAGAGACTCTGAGAGTTCTGTTTTCAGAAAGTGCGAGCCCGGACCTGACCCCGAGGGCCGGGTTCGGGCTCACACTTTCGGTTAGAGAACCGAGAACGCGGCAATTTGGGGTCCTGAGTGCCGAAACGCCCCGGGAACCCGGGTAAAAACGAAAAACGCCCGCCGAGTGTTGTTACCGGGCGGGCGTGAACCGTTGAGGCGAACAAAGTTCGCGAATTTTAAATCAGCTCCCCGCGACGGACCTTCCTCGAAACGATTCTCTGTTTTTGCGGATGCCAGAGATGCTGGTTTTGGGGGCATTGGAGGATTTGTTAGGACTCCGTTGTGCGACCCTGCGGGGCCGTTAACTGTCTAGGCGGTTTTGTTCGTGAGGTTTCTTCTTATTCCCCGTAAGCTGAACTTGGGGTACGATGCTGACATGGCTGAGATGACTTACACCACCGATACCTCGACAGAAGCTACGAAGCATCAATCGCTTGCTTTCGAAGAGACATCACCAGTTGAACGTATCTCGAAAGTCTGTCGGCTATCAAGCAATCTACGAACGATGGCGCGTGATGCCATTCGCCGCAACCACCCAGAGTTTGATTCGAAGCAAGTTGAACTCAAGCTGATCGAGCTGAACTATGGCAAAGAGTTAGCCGATGCGGTTAGGCATTGGACCGGTGAGCATCTCCAGTGAACGATCCGTTTGACCTGCTGCTCGCATTGAAATCGGTTACCGAGGCGTTCACTCATCTTGGCACCCGTTATTACGTTGGTGGTAGTATTGCGAGTTCGTTCCATGGCGCAATGCGATCAACCATGGATGTTGATCTGTTATGTGAGCTCGATGAATCGCATGTCGAGGAACTATTGCGGTTGATTGGCTCGGACTACTACGCCAGCAAGCCAGCCATCTACGATGCGATTCGGCGTCAATCGTGTTTCAATCTGATCCACCTGCCGACCTCTTTCAAAGTGGATGTGTTTGTCAGTCAACGCCGTCCGTTTGATCTGCAGGTTGTGCAACGCGCAGAATTTCATTCACTGGTCAGTAGCGGTGACTTGGTGGTTCCCATTGCGACGGTGGAGGATGTGATCCTGCTGAAACTCGAGTGGTATCGAATTGGCGGGGAAGTTTCGGAGAGGCAGTGGGATGATATCGATCGGTTGATTCAACTCAGCCGCACGAATCTAGACCAAGCTTATTTGAAGGAGACTGCGGAGCTAGTAGGCGTGAGGGATCTACTCGATCATTGGCTGAGCAATTAGCCCGTCCGGCTACGAGTGAAATCAATTCTCATCCATCAAGTCAGCTACGACGGCGAAGCCGGCAGGCTGTCGATTAGCTACAAGCCAGCTACGATGAGCCTGATGTCCACAGAGTCACAGGAGGTACAGGCGTAATGAAGACGCAGCACGAAGTCTATTTCACACGTGGGCAGTGTGGACACAGTGAGCTGAAAACCAGAGAACCACCGCCAGAGAATCCTGGACGCCTACAGCGTGTGACCAAGCTGATGGCTTTGGCGATTCGCTTCGATCAGCTTATTCAAAATGGTGGCGTGGAAGATCAAGGTGAGATCGCACGCCTGGGTCATGTGACCCCCACACGTCTCTCTCAGATCATGGGGCTGCTGTCTCTGGCTCCTGATATTCAAGAGGCGATTCTGACGTTGCCGCGTGTGCATGAAGGAAGAGAAAGCGTGACGGAGCGGGATCTGCGGAACGTCACGCGGAGTTTGGCTTGGAGTGTGCAGCGAGCGGTTTGGGGTGAGTTAGCGTGATCAGATGGATGCGTTAAACCTGCTTCAATTTGGAGACATGTTTTGGAGTGCTAATCCTTTGTGTCTGCAGATCCGCGCCGACCTATCCTATGCCTGTGCTGTTCGAGGATTTTGACTTTCTCCCCGTCACTTTCGTAGTATTCATCCCTAGGCGATACCGCAGAAATAGCGGTTGAATAGTCACTTCCACTTGATTGCACAGCGCGGTTATCGGAGGGCATGCCATTACCGATGCGAGTGCCGGCTCGCGTGCGGTGTCGATGAAGTTGCCATTCATCGATCACTTCGCCGAGCGATGTGCTGTTGAGTAACCGCGTGGGGTCAAAAAAGTCGAACGCGCACTTTGTCCGATGAATTCCGAGGTTGCTTGGGTAGATGTGATCCGATTCTCGGTCGAATTTGAGCGCAGGCAGCACGGCACCGGTCAAAAAAGTGATCGAAAACGGCGGCACCGCGCAGCAGACAATACCCGATGTTATGAGACCGCAGTGGTGCGGAGCGAGTGAAGGCCGGAGGAGCTAAGCAGCGCGTCGATACGACCGAAGCAAACCTCCAAGGCGTTCAGTCGTTTCGATCTCGGCATCGATGTCCGGTGGACTATCCAACGGCATGGTCAGCTCGTTGTCTAAGCCTTGGTGATTACGAGCGGTGTGATAATGAACGAGGAAAGATCGAACAGCTCTTCGCGTCGCGGTCTCGCCAAAGAGAATCAATTTATAGAGGCACTCGGATTTCAGAGATCCGAAGAATCTTTCCAAGTGCGCGTTCAAGTTCGGACTCCGTGGTGGCAACCGAACAGGCTTCACACCGTCGTTGCGTAGGAAGTCCCGAAAGGTTTGACTGAATGTCGCATCACGATCCATGATCAAGTACTTCTTGTCATTGAGGAAACCGTCCTCGCGGTTGTTCAGTTCGAGGGCCACCGTTTTCATCCACGCTTCGTTCGGATTTGTGGTGCAGCCCGCAAAGGCGACGCGGCGGGTTTTAAGCTCCATGACAAAAAGAAGATAGAATGTTGTTAGGCCGCCCTTGGTCCATACTTCCACAGTGGTGAAGTCGATAGATGCCATTACGTCCCAGTGCGCCTTCAGAAAAGTCTCCCACGATCCTGTGCGTTTTCGGTCCGGTGCCGACTCAATGCCGTGCGCTTTGAGGATGTTTCCAATGGTGGAGTCGCAGATGTGGTAACCGACGTGGGGCTACGACCGTATCAGCGGTGCGTTATCCCTGTTGCGAACAGCTTGCCGAGGCTTGTAAATGATATCTCAGGATCGATGTCATTTTCTGGCATGATTTACCCTCTCTTTCAAAACGTCCAATACGTCGGAAACTGATACCACATCCGGGCTCGGAAAAAGGGGGCAAAATCATTCAACAATATCAGCATTCTTGAATCCAATTCCAAACTTTGCATCGAGAGTGAAGGTGGTGTCGGGGCTGCGACTGTTTAACAAAAGAATTGGCGATTCTGCGAGTGCATTGTCCTTGTCGATAAAAAGACGCAGCTGAACCTTTCCGGGTTCAAGTTTTGTGCCAGTCGGATCCAACTGGTCGCGTTGACCGGGAGTCGCCAGAACGAATAGTGACCCATTGATGATCTTACGTGGAGTGACGAGCGACTGAGTAAATGCAATGGGTTTATCGGTCCAGCTCTTGCTTTCCTTGTCCCAGCGGTGCACAAAGACTTGAACCGTTGCCAGACTTGGCCATGACTCTGGAACGCTCTTGATACGCACGACGTGCTGCGTCGGATACCAGTTATCTTTCGGCAACTCTTCATCGGATTCATAGCGTCCGTATAAAGATGCGGCGTAATCCTCAAGCCAATGCAACCAAGCTTTGTACGACTGATCTCCCTTGTGCATCTTAATACCACCCATATGCGATACGGGTGTACTGGAAGACGGTTCGCTGAATTTTCCATCTGGTTTCTTGGCAGGCAACTTTGCCGTCGGCTTTTCAACAAGCAAGCTCAGAGCAGGTTCCTCAAGGTTGATCAAGGGCAGGTTTCCAACTTTGAATTCCTGCTTGTTACCTTTGATCCTGCTGCTGGCAATCAATGCGCGCATCGTCTCCAATGGAGTTTTCTTAAAGATATTCATTCTTGCTCCATACTGTTCGACGAAGTCACGGTGCCGTTGGATTGGCTTCGTGTGCATCGGGTTCCCTGCGTCTAATTCCGCTGGTGTGTGGCAAGGAAAACATCGCATCCGCTGCGACCAGACATTTCTTATGAATGAATCAAGAACGCGATCCGTTCGTGAATGCCGAATTACGGCATCAGACAGAATCGGCCCCGCTTTCTTGTTAGTTTCCAATGGTTTTGCAGCGAGCAAATCCTCGTTCTGGCAGCAAGATTTAATCCAGTGGGAAAACGCGTCGTACTCCCTCTTGCGATTCTTAGCATGTATTCGCTGAGACAAAATATCTGGATCTGAATCCCCCATGGAAATCAGGTGAAGGATCTTGGATTCGTCAGGTTGTTTGGTGTTGATCAACCCTTGATCGCGGAGTGATATAAATGTTTCGCGACTGGTAGGAAGGATGTAATTTTTCAAATCCACTGCGGCTAGGTGGCACTGGACACAACTGGAAGGATCAGGTGAATTAAAAATTGGCTTCAAACGCGTTTCAAATACCGCTTCAGGTGTGGGTTGCTCACTGGACGCAGTCGCTGCAACACTTAATATTATGAGACTGGTAATAATGAGCTTAAAGTGATTCATGGATAGCCCCCCTTCTTCATTGACGATTCTTTGCGATTCTATGTACGAATATTGTAACGGACTTGCATTTAATCATCACACTTGACTTCAAGGACGATTCTAAAATCAGTCCGTTGTCCGGAAATAAGAGTCCGTTGTCCGGAAATAAGTCTGTTCGGTGATTTCCATCAACTTGCAAATTTCAGGCACCACCTTGCCCTTACCAGGTTCCACATCGGCTTTACGAAGCTTGGCAACGATCTGATCCAATGTGTGACGTTTCTGAGGCATGCTGAAAGTCCTTTCCGGGCAGTTCGCCCGATCAAGATTCTCTCACTCACAATGGTGACCTGCCCCCCTCGGACGGTACCAGTTCAGGCAGACGCCGAAGTCCTGCTGCAGGCTGGGAGCAAGTGAACCGGTAATGAGATGACTTAATTCTGCGGCTTCAAACCGCTACCTTTGAGACTGGAAAGGTAGGTAATCAAGTCGCGAAGTTCTCTGCGAGTCAGGGAGTTGGTAAAACCAGATGGCATTGCCGTGCCTTTGTTGACTCGCTCTTCGATGGTTTCGGTAGGGATTGCGCGGACTTCGCCCGTGGCGAGATCGCGGAGCCCGACCGTGGCGTTGCCATCGGAGATCAGATAACCGGAGAAGGTACCACCGTCATCGGTGAGGACCCTCGTCATCTCAAAGCCTTCTTTGATCTGACGTTTCGGCCAGATGACAGATTCGATGATGAGTTCCAAGGGCAAGCCTGCGGCTACAGCCGTAAGGTCAGGTCCACTCTGAAAAGCGTTAGTAGCGGGAGTCACATTCTGAATCTGATGGCAAGCCGCGCAGTTCGTCGGCGACGATAAAAAGACCTGCTTTCCGGCGGCAGCATCACCGAATTGGCGAACTTCCTCAATCAGTGACCGAACCAGCGCTGGATCGTACACAATGGCATGGCCTTGCTTGATACCTATTCGCGTTTTCAGAGCATTGACTAATTCGAGGTCGTCGTGGCCGGAGGCACTAAGCCAGCGACTGATCAGTTTGGCTTTGTCGGCTGAAAGTTCGTTTTCATTGAGGGCAACTGCCAGCGTCTGAGCACCCCCGACACGATTCATGACAATGCTCAGAACTGGCCCAAGCGATTCAGCATTCTGGAGTTCGTGGAGCAGGCGAAGGCTTGCAGTTGCCGCCGTTATGAGGTCTTGTCTCGCGGTAGCTTCCAGTGCAGCAAGGTAAACCGTGGGCGAGAGTCTAGCTGAGATCAAAGGCTGAAATTCTTTGACCGCGATGTCTGGTACCAGCTCAGAAAGCGATAGGATCGAGGCGGATTGAGTCTGCTCGTCCGTCGCATCACCAACAATGAGTTTCAATTGGGGGATAAGTTGTGGCTGCTTCCAGAGTCCGGCCAGACGAGCTGCCGATGCGCGGACGCCTTGATTTTCATTCCCGAGAAGTTCCGTCAGTTCTTTATGAACCATACCTGCTGGAGCAACGCGCCGCCCTTCCGCAATCGCAGGAAGCGACGTGAATAGTTGCGGATCCTGCACAGCTTGTTGAAAGACACGGTCAAGATCGCTTGCCGTACCAACGCGGGCGAGTAGCTGCAAAAGCTCACGCCGGCCATCGACTGTAATCTCCGGTGAATCAATCAGTCCACGGACCTGTCCAGCAACGTCGTCACCGCCAAAAGCCTGCAGCACGAAGATCAATCCGGCAGGATTTTCAAATTTGAGCTGCCCCTGTTTTAATGCTGGTTGCCATTGTGTCGCCAAAGCGTGGACGGTTTGCGTGAGTGCGTGGCTTGTGAAACGGTCCATCGGGTGGTCCGTCGCTTTTGCAGCGACCGCCATTGACTGGGCCGAATGAATGTCGCTGCAGGCCACAATTGCCTCCAGTCGGACTCGCGGATTTTCATCAACAACACTCTGGTTGAGCAAGTCAAGCGGTGACTCAAGGCGGTCATGCCAGCGTCCAGCAACACGTGTTGCATAAGCTCGCGCTCGATAGTCCTTGGCCTTGAGTAGGCGTTCCAGCAATGGT
>CALJHC010000040.1 GCA_938075415.1 uncultured Rubripirellula sp.
CGAGCCAGTCACGATAGGTCCCGGCAATACGATGGGAACCTTGATACTGACCACCTCAGACAACGCGCCACCCGCGACGACTAATTTAACGGTCAAGGCGACTGCTGTTATTGATGGTAAAGCGGTGACTCGTAACGCCCGCTATGGCAACTCGGTCGGGACTTCACGGTTTGCACAACCTAATTCGAATCTGCCAAGCGTCATGTCGCGGATTGTTGACGGACTTCGCGTTTGCGTGACGGATTACGATCCAGCGCCCATCAAATTGACGATCGGTGAGGGTAAAACGTTGAAGACATCGCGTGGTGGCAAGCTGAAGATTCCGTACCAAGTCGAGAAAGTCGAAGGGTCAACCGGGAATCTTAATGGGTTCGTCCTCGATTCGCCTCCTCAGACAACTGTTCCCCAAGTCAATATTGGAGCGAATGCAGAAGGTGAATTTGAACTGACCGTCAGAGCATTGACGCCGCCGGGGGTCTACACCTTTTATTTGGCTGGGTACAGTCAGGGGTATCGTTACGCTCGCAATCCTGAAATGGCAGAAGCGGCAAAGACACGGCAAGATCGCATTGCCGAAATTTACGCCAAGTCCCAGAAAGATGTGCAAGAGAAGACCGCCGATGCCAATAGTAAGTCGACGGCGGTTCAAACCGAGACAAATAAGCTGACCCAGGAAAAATCAAAGTCATTGCAGATGGTTGCAGTTGCGACTGCGGCGCAAGCGGCGGCTGACAAGGCAACCGCTGAATTGAAACAAAAAGAGGATGCTTTTGCCTCGAATCGTGAAGATAAAGCACTGGGGCAAATGGTCGCCCAATCCAAAGCCGCTGACCAGCAGGCAAGGCAGAAACTAACGGAGGCAATGAAGGCTGCTGACCTCGCATTGAAGGCTGTCGAAGATGCTGAAAACAGTTTGAAGGTTGCGCAACAGGCCAAACTCACCGCTGATGAAATATTGGCATCTGCGCGTGAGTTTCAACAACAGGCACAGCAGGAAAAACAGAAAGCTGATCAGTTTGCATCTCAAAAAAAATCAGAATCGAATCCTCGCAACATTAACTTTCATGTGCCATCGAATTCGTTGACCATCAACATTGATGAGTTTCCGATTCAAGTCGACTCCTTGACTGACAAGCTGATGGTCAAGCAGGGTGAGAAAGTTGAAGTGCCCATTAAGCTGACGCGGCTTTATGACTTTGCCGCAAATGTCAGTGTTCAGACACAGATTCCGAGTGGCGTGAGTGGCATTTCTGGCCAATCAATCACGATACCTGCGAATAAAAGCGAATTGAAATTTCTGATCACCGTGCAGGATAACGCAACGGTTGGTGATCACCAATGCTCTGTGCGTTTGCAAATGAACTTTAATGGCCAAAACCTCACCATGGATCGACCTCTGTCGTTCACCGTGGTTGAAGTGAAAAAAGAAGAGTGAATCGCAAGCTGATGACCTCATTCACCGACCAACAAAAACGCGAATTTAGCTCCCTGTGCAGACACCATGCCGCGCAGTTCACTGATTCGGTTGTACCCGTCCGGGGTGCACTGAAAGCTTATTGGTGGATCTTGCTCGCTTTGTCATGCGTGTGTGCGTGTCAGGCTGAAGCTGGTGATCCGATTACGATTCAGGATCTTCAGCGAACGCATCCTGTCTCGTTTGAGAAGGAGATTCTTCCAATTCTTCGACAGAACTGTCTGGCCTGCCATTCTTCGAGCGAGGAACAGGGCAGTTTGGTACTCGAGTCACCCCAAAGTTTGCTTAAAGGCGGTGACTCTGGTCCCGGTGCGATTGCGGCAAGAGGGGCTGAAAGTTTGATTGTCAAATTGGCTGCCCATCAGGATGGACCTGTTATGCCACCAGAGGGCAATGACGTAGCTGCAAAAAACCTGTCGTCCGCGGAACTTGGACTGCTGAAACTTTGGATTGATCAAGGTGCCAAAGGCAGCAGTGGGATCGATTCACTATCACCCAAGCAGTGGCAACCGCTGCCACCGGGTGTTCATCCTGCGCAGGCGATTGCCTTGTCAGAGGATGGTCAGTTCGTCGCTTGCAGTCGTGCCAATCAGATCTACCTGTACCATGTTCCAACTGGACAGCTTGTCACCAAGTTGTCTGACGAAACACTTGACTCTGAGCAAAGCACGGGAATCGCACATCGTGATATGGTGCAATCATTGGCGTTCAATGTTGATGGAGACATGCTGGCGTCTGGTGGCTTTCGCGAGGTCAAACTATGGAGACGACCCGAGGATGTTCAGCGGTTGAAGCTAAATCTTGACGCGGCAGGCTCGGCCGTCGCTGTCAGCCCCGACAAGCAATGGATCGCCGTCGGAACAGAGGATCATCAAATTCAACTTTTCAGTAGCGAGAGCGGTGAACCGGGTTCACAACTCGCCGGACATACAGGAAAGGTGACCGGCCTGCGGTTTACTCCCGAAGGTCAAAGACTGATTTCCGGTTCATCCGATGGCACGGTGCGGATCTGGGACGTCGCCGACGGAACACCGGTCGGGATTCTTGAGACGCCAGCAGCGGTCAATGCGATTGAACTGGTGGACATGGTATCGGACGACGAAGAGAGAAGGCAGTTGTTGGTTACCGGTGACGAAAGCCATCTAGTCAAAACGTGGGAGCTTCCCAGTGCAATGCCTTCTAAGGTTGCCGACGGCGGCAAGCCGATAACCCCGTCCTCTGACATTGTGAAAATGGCCACCTCGCAGGATGGAACCTGGTTGGCGCTGTTGCGCAAGGATAACACCCTTGAGATTCTTGCTTTATCCGAGTTGGATGGCAGTGCTGAATCAACCGTCACCAGTTGGAAGCCTGACGACGCGGTCATTTCCATGTCGTTTGTTCCAGGTCGGGAGGGTGGAGAATTTTTGATGACGGCCACCGCTGTCGGCTCGTTGCAAACTTGGAGTCTTCCGGATCACGCCTTGGTGGCAACTTGGTTCGGCAATCCAGTTCCAACGACATCCACCGCCGCTTCTAGCGACGGCAATCAGGCAGCAACGGGTCACGCTAACGGTGCGATCACTTTGTGGGATATTGATCGGTCTGGTTTTGAACATTCGCCAATAACTGTGGAAACGAATGCGGCGGTTAGGGTTGCAACACTCAGCCCGACCAGAAAGTTAGTCGCTGTTGGTGGGCTGCAGGACGGTAAGCCGGTGGTTTTTATTAGGAATATAGAAACCGGAAATCTTGTTTCCGTTCTACGGGGTCATGCCGGCGCGATTACGAGTCTTTCCTTTTCAGCCAATGAAAGTCGGTTGGCGTCAGGTTCAGCCGATAAAACCATTCGCGTCTGGGACCTCGGCAACGCAGCGACGCCGCAAATCGGTCTCTTGCAATTAGATTCATCAGCAACAACCATTGCCGTCAATGTTGATGGAACTCAAGTCCTTGCTGGATTTGAGGACAAGGCATTCCAGTTACACCAGCTTGCAGATGGCGAAGTACTGCAGGAGTTCAGTGGCCACAACGGTGGTTTGCTTGGCTGTGGCTTTCTGGGGGCTCAGCCTTTTTCCATCGCCTCTGACAAATCCATTCGATTCTGGAATGCTGCTGATGGGACAATACTAAGGACCTTTTCTATGCCAACCGAAATCACCTGTTTGGCAGTTTCAGATGACCAAGCTCGTATGGCTTTTGGATGTGCAGACAATCAGGTCAGGGTGGTTCAGGCGGATAACGGGGCGGTTCTTCAGACGCTGCAGAGTCCCGATGGACCGGCAACAGCAATCTCGTTTTCTCCCCAGGCTAAGTTCCTATCCATTCTCACCAGCAGCGGTGCCGTGTCGATCTTGGACGTCGAAACGGGTGATTTTCGAGAGTCAATTCTGGATCCAACTCTAACAGCAGCCTGGTTTGAGACCGACCCGTCACAGTTGGCGGTGGGCACCCGCAATGGACAAGTTTCAACTCGCAAACTGAGATACCGTCGCAATTTGATTTCAGGAACAAAACCGGTCAACTCGATGATCTTTCAGAACGACGGCCTGATGATTTTCATGGCGGACGCCGATGGGGGCCTGAGAGGATTCAATACCGAGACCGGCCAGCAGGCCTTTTCCACCTCGCATGGTTCGAAGGTCAATGACCTCGCTATCTCTCCGGACCAGAAGATTTTGGCAACGGCAGGTGAAAATGGAGTCTTGAAACTTTGGCAACCTAATGGCAGTGGTTTTGGACCTTCGCAGATTACCGGCTTGCCCGGACCAGTCCAGTCTGTTGCATTCTCGGCTGACTCGAAGAAAGTGATTGCCAGCATCAAGGGAGATCATCACGCGGCCCATGTTTTTGACGTTTCAGCGGGTTCACTTCTACAGAAATTTAGCTTGAGGGATGAGCCAATGATCGGCTCAATCTCGCTGCCGCTCGGCAATGCGAATGCCCAATCGAACCCTGAAGGTGAAGACGCCGCGACGACAGTCAGGATTCTTACAGTGACAGAATCGAGCCTGCACCGCTGGGAGGCAACCGCTGTGAAGATTATCGCGGGGCACTCACAGCCAGTCACATCACTGGCTGCCGACCCGGGGCGACCGCTTCATTTGTTCTCCGGAAGCCTCGATGGAAGTATTCGATGCTGGAACTTGAGTAATGGCCAGTCAGTCCAGCAAATCAGTCACGGTGGGCCAGTGGCATCGATCGCTATCAGTCCCGATGGTCAACGTTTGGCATCGGCAAGTGAAAATCAGACAGCGAAGTTGTTTCGGATGAATGGTCAGCTAATCAGTGAGATGCGTGGTGACCTAAGATTGCAGGTTGAACTGCAAAGAAGGCAACAGGAGAGTCGAAGTGCCGCTGCTCGTTTGGTCATTACTAAACGCCTATTGGAGGAGGCTGAAAAAGATGTACCGAAGAAAACGGAGGCTGAAAAAACCTTGTCAGACAGTCTAGCCGCAGCCAATAAGGAAGTCACAGAAAAGCAGGCCAAGCTGACCAAAGCTAATGCAGAAAAAATCGCAGCTGAAAAGAAAGCCATCGAAGCATCTTCCGCTGCCAAACTGGCGTTGGCCGAGAAAGAACAAGCTGAACTGCTGGCGAGTAACGCAACAGCAGCAATGCAAATGGAACAAGATCGGTTGAGCCAATTACAAGCGGCTTTGCGATCACAACCCGACAACGAGGAAATTAAACAGCTTGCCAGTCAGACGCAACAGGCTGTAACAGTGTCTCAGCGGGAGTCACAGAGGCTCACCAAAGGAATCCAAGCTCCGACCAAGAAAGCGGCGGAGATGTCCGAGACCGCCAACAATGTGGCGAAAGTCGCGAGTGATCTTCAGAAACCTTACAACGACGCAGCGAGTGAACTGAAGGTTGCAGAGTCAGCACAGAATCTGATTTCGCAACAGCATGCGATTGCTGCAAAGGAGCTCAAAGTCGCAAGCGATCTTGTACCTATCCGCAAAGCATCCCTTGGCCGTTCGGAGGCTGCAAAAGATGCGGCGGAAAAATCGGTAACACTTGCAACGGAAGCGGCAAAGAACTCAGAACGACCCATGCGTTCGGTTGTGTTTTCCCCTGATGGCTCATTAATTGCGACAGCAGGAGATTTTTTGAACTTTCATACTTGGGATGGAGCTACGGGGAAATCAGTCGCTGCGTTCGGTGGGCATGAGAAAGAGTTAAGTCAGTTGGTCTTCCTTGATGATGCAACCATTGTCTCGGCGTCGATTGACCAGTCCTGCAGAGTTTGGGAGGCCAATCCAAGCTGGGTGTTGGAACGCACAATTGGCAAGTTTGACAATCCAGATTTGATTACTCACCGAGCAACTGCAGTCGATTTCAATCGGGAATCCACTCAGCTCATTGTTGCCAGCGGAGTTCCATCGCGAAGTGGCGAACTGTATGTCTTTGAGGTGAATGATGGAAGTCGCACGGTCTATCTCCCCCAGGCCCATGATGATGTGATTTACGCCGCAAAGTTTTCTCCTGATGGAAAACGAATTGCGTCTGGTGGGGCTGACCGTTACCTGCGGACATTCGATGTTTCAAGCAGCACGGAGTTGCGACGTTTCGAGGGACACACCAATTACGTGCTAGGGGTCTCTTGGAAAAGTGATGGAGAAACAATCGCAACCTCATCGGCTGACAACACCATTAAGATCTGGCAAGCTGAAACTGGAGATCAACAGCGAACGATCAACCAACAACTGACAAAACACGTCACTGGGATACAGTTCATTGGCGATAGCGAGAATGTGGTGTCCAGCAGCGGTGATAAACGCGTGAGAATTCACAATGGAAGCAACGGTGGAGTTGCTCGCAGCTTTCCGGAGTCATCAACTTGGCTCCATTGCGTTTCCATAACACCGGACAGTTCAGTGGTCGCAGCGGGCGATGCGAGCGGCAACATAACAATTTGGAACGGAACAAACGGGCAGGAGCTCCAAAAACTCTCACTTGAGTAGCCTCTTGTGCGATGCAATGAGCGTTCTTTCAGAATCGACAACGCCTGGAAAAACGCCATTTTCTGTCGTTCCTTATTGCCCCTTCTTTTCTGCTTTTGTTTTCAGCACCACTCAGTTACAACTTCAACGCATGGTGGACGGCTCAAAAAATGGTTTTCGGGAGTTGCTCAATCAATTCTGTAAATTGAAAAAGATCACTCTGTTTTTTATCCCAAAGAAGCGACCGCAGTTTTAGGATAATCTTCGCATTCGGAATGAATGATGCATCAAGTTGTTTCTGACCAACCTTACCAGTTTGTGCCACCATATCATGGGCGATTCTGGCCTTGGCTGTTGCAGAAATTCGTTCCCCACCAACGACGAAGCAGGTTTGGACTTCAGCAGGTGGAATTTCACGGAGTTGAAAAGCTTCGTAATTCGTTTGCCTCCGACGCTTCAGTTTTAATAGCGCCGAACCATTGCCGTCCTTGTGATCCATTGATCATTAACGAGCTTTGCGTTCAAGCTGGTAAGTTCCCCTTTACGATGGCAAGTTGGCATCTCTTTATTGAAAGCCGGCTACAGCGATTTGTCCTGCGTCGAATCGGAGCGTTCAGTGTCTATCGAGAGGGACTTGACCGACAGGCGCTAAACGCTGGTGTACAGATTTTGTCGGAAGGCAAACGTCCTCTGGTGATTTTCCCCGAGGGGGTGATCACCAGAACAAACGACCGATTATTGGCGTTGATGGATGGTGTTTCATTCGTGGCTCGCTCGGCCGCGAAAAAACGTGCCAAACAGTCGCCAAACAAAAAGGTGGTGATTCATCCCGTTGCGATTCGTTATGTCTATGAGGGCGACCTCGAGAAGACTTTGCATGATACGTTGGACGACATTGAACAACGACTTTCTTGGTCTCCAAAACGCGAGTCCGATCTTACCGCCAGAATTTATCGAGTGGGTGAAGCGCTGTTGTGGTTGAAAGAGATTGAGTTTTTTGGGCGACCGCAAGCGGGCGAAGTGTTTCCGCGTTTGGAACGGCTGATCAATGGTATTCTTGATCCGCTTGAGCACGAATGGCTGTCGGGACGAAGTGGTGAACACACCGTCGCTCGGGTCAAGCATCTTCGGACCGCAATTCTGCGAGACATGATTGGTGGTGAACTCGGCAGTGATGAACGCTCGAGACGGTGGAAGCAACTTGCAGATATCTATTTAGCTCAACAGTTAAGTCACTATGCACCTGACTACATTCGCTCCAATCCGACCAAAGAAAGGCTCTTGGAGACTGTCGAGAGGTTCGAGGAGGATCTTACTGATCATGCTCGAATTCATGGCTGCATGTCTGCCACCGTCAGTGTGGGTGATCCGATTGAAGTAGCACCCAAGCGGGAAAAGGGTTCAGGGGAAGATCCTGTGATGGTTGAGTTGGATCGGCAGTTGCGCGATTTGCTGGGCATTTCTTTTGCCGTTGATGGCGATTAAAAGCCTCTGGTCCCACTGATCCGCGTTCAAGTCGCAGCGTCGCTTTGGGCCCTCGCAATCTGAAGGACTTGTTGGCAATTTGCTTGACGGTTACTAGTGTCAATTGGTGATGACTGCCATTTTTTTGATGATTCGCAAAAGAGAGGCGATCACCAATTCGTCGCTGGCACTGTAAGTTAGGTTAACGATTTGATATTTTCAGTATTTAAACGGAGAGCGAAATCCTTGCCTGAAAATTTCAATCACCCGGATCTATTTCCGCCTGCTCCGTGCGACAGTCATTCCCTTATGCTTATTTGCTATTCAAATTTGAACTCTCGATTGCATTATTCTTCCATGAACAAAACACTTGCGATAATCACCCTGTTTTTGCTCGGGTTGCCTCCGCTTCATCCGATGCAGATTAAAGCGGCCGACGTCTTTGACATGGATGCGATTCGTGATCCGTCCACACTTGATATCGAAGTCCTGCAAGACTGGCGAACGGTGGCGGGTCCCATCGTGACTCGACAAAAATTGGTCACCATAAATGTCGGCGAAATTTGGCCGGGGCAGGATTACCGTTTGCCGGTACGAATGGTGGTTCCTTCGGATCGTAGGGCACGTGGCTTTCACCTGACAGGAGGGAACTCACCAAGGAATCTGGAACGGGAAACGAGGCCCAGAGGGATCGACCTTCAGTTGCTTCAGGGTGGCGTGGGATTAGTCATGACGGTCGTTCAAGAGCCCGGATCGTACGGCGAGCCAGAATTGTCAGGGCGTTCGGAGGCCCTGTTCGCCAAGTCATTGGATCCTCATTATAAAATCCAGTATTGGGCATGGCCGGCTACGCTGATGCGAGCAATCACGACGGCTTATGCCGAGACCGATCATTTCGAAAAAGGCAAGGTCGCCGTTACTGGTGGATCAAAAAACGGAGCCTCGCCCTCAATGGCGATTATTCACGACGATCGTATGACGGCCCTTCACGCCTCGGTCTCACCAATCTGGGATTCGCCACTTCGACTCTGCGACCCGAAGGCATGGGACAGGCATCTTGCCGAGGGAGGTCAGCAACGAGGGTTCTCCGGTGGGCATTTCGGTCCAAATTTCAATCGACGTGCTATGGATGCCGGCCATTCCTGGGAGGAGCTGCAAAACTTTGCAAAAGAGATTTCTGATCAGGTCTTCATCTCGCGAAACCTCCCAGCACTTCGCAATCGGGGAGTCGAGATGCTGTTTCATCCCGGCACTCATGACATGGTTGCCTATGACATCGCTTGGGGTGGAAGGCATCATCCATCGATTCCGCTTTATCTCGGTGCAAACAGTGGCCACGGAAAAAAAGGGCACGAAAAAATGGAGCGGGATCAGCAGAACAAGGCGGCTCTGTTACTTCATCACTTTTTTCCAGACAGCGTCAGTGAATCCTTTCTCGCTCCGCCGACGATGAAGACCAAAATCAACAATCAAAAGCTAACAGTGACGGTCCGTTTCGCGCCTGGAAGTGGTGACGAATCGGGGCGAATTTGGTGGATGAATGATCGTGCTCGCGATGGAAGCCCACGCTATCTCAATGAATTGATACCCAGGGAAAACACCAAAGAAATGGACTTTGATTCAGAGAATGGTGTGTGGACCGCCGAAATCATGATCGATTCCGACGCGTCAAGAATCGATCTCTTCAGCAACCATCGCAAAACGATCAAGTATCGTGGCAACAGCTATCCGACTTATCTATCCAGTCCTTACACGCGAATCGAATTGTAAAGAGTGATCAGTGGTTCCAGATCGGACCGTCGCTGCCATTGTTTGAACCGCAGGCAGATTTCAAAGAGAATCCAAAGCTGGTTCTTATGAAAACCCAGCCGCAAAGAAAGTGGTCATAACCCTTGGTGTTCGGTGCTGCGATGCAATGCTGGATAAAGCACGCAGTCGGTTGTTACGCAAACCTATAAAATTTGATCGAGCTTGAGGGTGCTTCAATTTTGTACGGTCGCGTGGTCGCCAAGGGTGACCGGCAACGCAAGGTGATCATCACCGCCATGTACTGCCTGTGTGGCTTGCGATTCAAGGTTGTCTGGATCGTCAGGAATCGAAGTGATGGTGGAAATTGGCGATCGGTGATGCGTTTTCGCGAACGTTGGAGTCGAGGCGAAGGAATGACATCCATCCAATCCGCTTCGATGAACTGGTTTGCGTTTTAACGTGTGCAGACATTGACGACGGCCTTTATCCTGATCAGCCCATTCGTGATCGCATGCAATAGCCTTTCGCCGGCTCTTTTTCTTTTGGAGGGAGCGGGGGTTTGTTTTTGGATCATTCGTCATGTCTTGGAGAATGTTACTGATTATCCGAAGGATCGTTTTCGCAAGAGTGGCGTGTCGGAGTTGGCGTCTGTCGATAATGACTCCGGAAATGAAGTCGATATCCGAGTTGTTTTTTTAATTCCTCGTATGGGTTGCCTAGGCACTTTTTGTGATTTCAACGATTACCAATTGGATCGATGCGGTCGGGCTAAATTGCGTTCTGCTTGTTGCTAGCTGACCCAGATGTTGACCGCTTGGAATTCATTCTGATCATTGGGTCCAATCCTCTGGTGTCCAATGGAAGCGTCATGTCGGCTCCGAATCTGCATAAGCGTTGGAAACGCAATCCATCAGCGGGGGGGAAGGGGAGATTCTTTGTCGTTGATCCAAGAAAACGGAAGCTGCCGAAAGAACAGATGATCATCTGTTCTTTCAGCCTTCGACAGACGCGATGTTTCTACTGTCGCTTTTGCACTGCATCGACAATGATGAACGTTTTGCAAAAATTGACCGTCGTTATCGGGGGGGGGAATGACCGTATCGATCGATCAAATTTTGTCGTTCGCCGGGGACGAATTAGATTTCAAAGCGGCTTAAAAGTATTAGACCGAGACGACACCAACCGGAGAAAAATCACCGATGGTTTGAGTCAATCTTGATCGGCGTCATCCCTCGAAGTTGCAAGTCCAGATAGGTCGCTCAAGCGTTTGCAACATCAGCATTGGCTGCAGTGAACCATTGCGAACAATAAACACTCAAGTCGACGCTTGCTTAGCTGGTCATGATTTCTTGCAGTGGGCCAGTGAGGTCGAGGTCCCTCAGGTTTGAATCCATTTGCCCAAAGGTATCTTTGGTAGGCACCCCTGCTGCCTGCAAGAGTGAGAGATAGAGATTCCCAACCGTGCGGTGCCCCTTATCGCCGTATTTGGGGTACTCAAGGTAGCGACCCATTTTTAGCTTGTTGTCCATTCCACCCAACAGAATGAAGGGCCAGTCGTGACCACCGCAATGATGGTCACCGGAGGAGCAGGACATGTAGACAATCATTGTGTTGTCGAGCATGGTTCCATCACCCTCGGGAATCCTGTCAAACTTCTCTGCCATTCGTTTGATCTGTTGCAAATGCAGTTTTTCAATCTCCATTCGCGCTTGATGGCCCGTCCAGCCGTTCGACGCGGTGTTTTCTTGCAGATGGCCGATGGAGTGAACTGAATTAGAGAGTCCTAGTTCCGCGTACTTCACTCCCAGAGTATCCGGCCGCAAAGTGATCACATTAGTCAGTCCAGCGATCAGAGCGGCCGATGCGATTTCAAAGTGTGATTCAATTCGTGCCGACGGTAGCGGGGAATCATAGCGATCGGATAATTGCGGTGCGTGTTGCTGGACTTGATCCGTGAGTTTAGCTTTCTTTTCCTCGATCTTTCGAAGCGAATCAAACGATTCCATGTAGAGGGCAAATCGTTCTTTATCGTCTCCGGACAGTTGCCTCTCAACACGCCGTGCATCTTTGCTCAGAAAGTCCATCAAGTTGCCATTAAGCGTAAGTTTTTTTTCCAGTTGCTCGGGGCTTGCGACCGCTGCGCCGAAGAGTTCCAGAAATGCTTTTCTCGGTGATCCCTGAAAGGCAACCGGTTTGGCGGGGCCGTAGGCGGATAGATTGGGATAACAGTAGGTGTCTTCCGGCTTCCATCCAGTTTCCAGTAATCGTCCGTTCATGGCCATCCCGTACATAGGGTAGGGTCCGTTGGAAAGGTGCTGGCCGAGCAGGCAATCCAGCGTCGGCGCGACGGCGATTTTTTCTGAATCGTGAAGTGACAGGGTTCCAAAACCCTTTGTGTGATCACCTCGGAATCCTACACCTGACAAGCTTTGGATAATGGTCAGACGGTTCTTGAACGAATCAAGAACGCGGAGTTTTTCTGGCAGTGTTTGGTCTGCAATGGAGGCGTTGACTAGCGGGCCTTGCCGTCGACCTCGGTTGCCAAGTTTCTTGCCATCGTCCGGATTGACAAAGTGATTTTCAAAACCGTTCGGGACGAGATTATATTTATCAATTCCGGATGACTTCACCACAAAGACAAACCGTTTGGGCAACCCGTGTTCTGTCCCGGTTGCGTGAGCCTGAATCGAACGCAAACACGAGGCCATTCCCAAAGACATTCCACCAAGTGAAAGATCCTGAATGACTCGTCGTCTAGTGAATAGCATGGGACGTACTCTTGGGAGGGCTCGGACGTGGGTTATCTGGTTGGGATCAGCTTACTTGCAATTAGCGTCGGTACAGAAACGAATCAGAACTTAGCAAAGAAACAACCAACGACTTGAAGCTTCCGCCGTTATCCAGGTAAGCCTGCTCTGCGTTGATGAGGGTTTTGGAATCGCTAAGCATCTCGTTTCGCCCCATGAAATAGCGAAATAAATGCCGGATGAACGACTGACGCACGCGGTCTGAATCCCCCAGACGATGCATCATTTCGATTGCGTTGTTGACATCTCCGTCAATTTCCGGATCACCCGAAAACGCGATGGTACCAGACGCGTCAATTTCGCGAGTCGTAAGCTTACCATCGGCCAACTTGCGGTCGAAATCTCCGTCGCGTCGTTTGTAGATTTCACCGTTCTCATCAAAGTAAAGATGTGTGCGATGTCGTCCCCAATCATCAAATATCTCGAATGGCTCACCGAGCGGATTCATCTTGCGATGGCATTTCCAACAACGCTCCGACCGCAACGGTTCCATGCGTTCCCTGAGGGTCAGGTGCGGATCGGTTGGCACCGAAGCATCCACATCCGGAGGCACATCGCCCAGCACGCCAGCTAACAGATGCTCATAGATCCAGATTCCACGATGAATGGGATCGTTCTCTTCGTTGAGCGAATACGCCGCCAACCATGCGGGGTGGGTTAGCAGACCTGCCCGTTGTTCCTTGGGCATCTTCAATGGTTGCTTCAAAGGCCAATCCCATTTCTGTTCGGCAATGCGATTGCTGCTCGGCAGATTGTAGGGCTCGATGTAAATCAAATCTGCAATACCACGCGACTTGGACGAAAAGGGATATCCCGGGTGTGGAAACATTTCGTTCTCCAACGCCACTTGGAATTTTGCGACGGTTGTTTCGGCATCTTTTCGCGCGGCTTCCAATGCACGCTCAGCCTTCTCCGGCATATCGACGAAATTGAAATCCTTTTTAATTTGCTCGCGACGCTTCTCCACCTGCGCTGCGACAAAATCCGGATCTGTGACCTCAGCGAGCCGTTCCTCGTAGTGGGATCGGGCATACTGATTGTCACCTGGATGAGCGACAAAGTACTCGTTCGTCGTCAGTAGTGTTGCGATGACGTCTTGGTCGTTCCCCAGCACATGCTCGATAAGCATACGTGCATCATGGATCAGCATGTTCGTGTTCCATTGCGGGATCTTTTCAGCATGTCGCCGATCATTGTCCTTGAACACGGTTCCGGCTCGATGGAATCCAAAAAACTCGTCGAAGAATCGCATGATCCTTGGCAGGTCCTTACGGTCCCAGTGTCCCGACAGAAGTTGTTCATCAAGTAGCTGCCGAACAAGGCGAGCCACATCTTCCTTGGTCTTTAATTTATCCTTCTGCATGGCTTCACGAATGAATTGATTGCGGTCTGGCCCATGATCGGTCAACACATAGGCCAACGCATGGGCCAGTTCCTCTTGGGCTAAATGACGACGTCCATGTTCATCCACGTCGCCCAAGCCAAACTCCATGCGGTAGATCGATTCCGGGCTCAGAAACATCGCTTTGATCGTCGTCTTGAGGCCGTCAAGGTTACCCCCGGTTTTGATGCTCTGCTTGAGAAAGTTCAGATACTTTTCCTGCTCTTGTTCGGTAGGCCTACGCCCTATCACTCGCAAATACTCACGTTGGATTACCGCCCGCAGAGCCTGCTGTTCAGGTTCGGACGCTTGCTCTGCGAAATCGTTAAATTCGCCGCGTCGTTCCCGATCCGCCAAAAAAGAATCCGCCACGATCATCATCATCTGCACAGTGCTTTGATCGGCCACAGACATTGCGGCATAGTCACGAATCCCGCGTTCCGATGTCACATAGGTGTAGGGACTTTTCGCATTTCCAAAGCCCTTATGGCTAAAGATTTCTGGGCTGAATCGCCAAAGCCGTGATGGTGAAAACGGCATCGTATCGATCTCGCCGGAAAATAACCTTTCATGGTTCACCCAGTTTCCGTATTCGGGCGAAAGTAATTTTTTGCGGTACGCGTCACCTGACCCAGCGGTTAGTAACTGACTGTCAATCCACTGAACCACTTTGCTGCGTTCTGCATCACTCGGCTGATTCTCTTCCTCTGGCGGCGGCATGTCACCAGTTGTCAATTGCTCAAGAACTTGAAGCCAAAGCTCGGAAGTCGCTGCCTTTGCAAAATCCAAAGGTGCTTTGGCGAGAACCAAGTCACCTTCTTGCTTGCCCTCACCGTGGCAGCGGATGCAATGGGAGTCGAGAAAGTGGGTGCCAAAGCTTTCGGGTTCTACACCGGTTGCCGAGACAGCTAAAGCTAAGGTCAGCAGCCAGACTTTGAGAATTTGGGACGGCATTGGAATTCGGCAAATGAAAGAGAATCTCGCCGGTAACAGGGGATGAGCCAAAGACGAGTGCGAAAGCCCAATTGTAATGGACGAAGTCTTGCATCATACGCAGAAATCCTGTTTTTGCGGGACCGTAGTCCCGCCCGCTGGCATTCGACTCATTCTAAAATTCGAAAACCTCCGCTGTTGGAACCACTCTCGTTGTCTTTTTCAGTCCATGAAAACGTGTCTCAGGCTTCTCGGAAATTGAGTGGGCTCTCATTGCGGGGTAGACGTGCGATAAGCGTTGGTGAACCGGTGGGGCTGACGTATTTAAGTGCAGTGATTGCGATGCAACTTTGCGGTGCACTATTTTGCCTCGGCGTTTGAACTTTGAAACATTTGAAATCGAACACAGAGAGAGTAAACCTTGGGCAGCGTTTTCTCTCTGTTGATGTTCGCTTGAGGTTCGGCCGAGGCTGATCCACAACCGAGCCACTTCGGTTGGGAAAGTTTTTCTGGGGAGGATGGGTAAACAGGGGGGGGAGTGTGTTTTGTTCGAATTCGCTTGGGTGCCCATCAGAAATTGAATCCGATCAATCTGATACCGGAATGAATTCAATTTGATGGCGCGATCCATCAGGGGTTTTCCGCCGCACTGGCCCCAAGCCACGTTGTTTTTTCTTTTTAGAAGCCGTTTTTCAATTGATCACGACCCTGCCTCTGGTTCTGTGGACTTTTTGGCATGGATGATGCATTCTAAGTGTGACGCGGGGAAAGGATTTCCCAAAAGTCGCTTTGAAGGATCAGACGCTTAACCAATCATTGGCGACGAGCAATCACCTTTCAGGAAATTCGACATGATTCGCAATGTTTTCGTTACCGCTGCCGTAGTTGCCGCCATCGCCATGACCACTAGTTCCTCTGCGACTGCAGACGACCCCTCTCATGTCCTGCTGCACCAGATCCTGCGACGTAACGAGTTGCATCGCCAGCAGGTGCATGCTTACCAACACATGTTTCCGCAGACACGACTCCAGCACTTTCGTCTGCATCAGAATCTCAATCACGACCGGTTCCACGACATAATGTTTCATCATTCCTATCACCACTATCAACCGCCGCAGTGCTACAACCTAAGACGTTACAACGCGGTGCGTCCCAATTACATTCGCTACAACTCGGCCCGCTATGGATCGGGGTTTGGCCTCGGGATTTCTAGCCACGGAATCTCGTTTCGAATTGGCCATTAATGTCTGAGTAACGGTGATTCAAGCAGGTGTAAAATGAGAGATGGTTCGCAGCACCGCGTCGGCTGCCTTTGCCAATTACTCAACACACCCAAACCGATTCTTTGCTTCACGACGAATGGCAGTCATCGCAAACAAGGCTGACCAGAAAATTCGGAATCACATCAGACCTGGCGGTCCACCGTTTGTTTGATCCATCCAGTATTTTTTTGACTTGGATGACTGTCAGTCATTACGGGACGGCCTGAAGGACTTGATTAATGACAAGTCCATCTTTTGTGGGGGTAATCTCTAAATCGAAAAAACCGCCGCCTTCTTGCTTATGATTAAAAGAAACAGATGCACTCTCTCCTTGTTTTCGGAATGCCAGCGGATTGCCCCAGTTGATCTGATCCAAGCGATTCTCGCTAACCGAAGGCCCGCATGTATATTTTGCGGTCAGAAATCGTTCCAGCAATACTTCGCATTCTTTGATGCTTAGACCCTGAATCGTTCCGGTCCGATACTTCGTTCCGCCCACTTCCAAAATTATCTTCGTTTGCAACGTGGGCTGGCCGGCCCAAAAGTCACCGATCTGATGGTCACCCTGACGAGGTAATTCATTGGAGTGACACCAGTCCGCAAATTTTACCTGCAGGACTTGGCAGGAAACCTCTTGACCCTCGACTTTCTCGACTCCTTGCACGGAGATGCCGATAGCGGCGCTTGGAAAAAGATTGTAGCTGGAGATTCTGGCTATTCTTTTGATGCCACACTTCTGCGCTAGATCCACGACGACCTTTTCTTGGTCTGTGGTGAGCGTACCTCGCTGCACGTACTGCCTTTCAAAGTCATGCCCACTTAAGATGCTGACGGCTTGCCCAGCCAGTGTGGCGTCATCAAAAGTGTCGGCTCGAAGCCAGTAGCGTTTCTCGAGCGAGGGTTTTAGCAACGCCAGCCCCACTTGATTCTCCACCGCATCGAAGCGGTCCATTACGGGCCGCCAAACCACGGGGATCAACTGACCCACTTCACATCCTTTGATGGCCCTTGTTACCTTCAAATCTGCGTGACACCAGTCGCCATCGATCAGTTTTCGATTGATTACCAAGCCCACGAATACTTTATCGGCCTCTTGCACTCGAGTCGCCAAAGGTTTGGCCGTTGCAAGATTATCAGCCCTCACAAGGAACGCGGGCAGCAACATACTTGCCGAAAAGATAATAGTCGCCACGGCAGGGATTGGTCTTGGATTCATAACTTGATTTCCTCGTGATCTGCAATGAACCTTCGGCACGACTCACCTCAGTAATGGCCTCGCTTCAGAGGGGGCAATCACTGGTCCATGTTGGAAGGCTGGTATTATCTCCTGTTCTATGGGTGGAAGTCTAACATGGTATCGGAATCGAGGAAAACAATTCGCAGAGTTAGCGTCTAAGGTCAGAACTTGGGTAATGGTTCTTTCGAGGAACAGATTCTCGACGAGCGGGCAAGAAGCGGGGTCGTTGTTTTTCAGCCAAAATCCTGAACTCAATCTGTGCGACAGTTAATTATCGACCACGCCATCAAGCGATTTGGCCTCGGACTTTGGAGGCATCCAGGTGGATTGAATGCAATTGGTGGAGGCGCTCTTTTACTCTGAGCTGTTCAGCTGGAGCAGAATAATGCGGGAAATGCTCGCCTGAAGTGATTCGTGAAAACGCTAACGAATTTCCTGAACCCGAGTTGTGAATTTGGTATCCTTTTTTGTGTCAATTTTAACTCCACAACTCAAGAAACTCCCAGATGATCAAGAAACGATTTTCGGTGCATTCTGTTCTCTTCAGCATTCTCGCTGCTGTCTTGGCATTTACCATCAGTTTTTCTGCCAAGGCTGACGAAACCGCAGCACCCCAAGGCAAGTCTGCCGACATGTCAAAGCCAGTGCAGGTTTACATTCTGATGGGTCAATCCAATATGCTGAATTTCGGCAAAGTTAAAGGCGGTGACGGTTCGCTTGAAACCGCCATCAAGGAAAAAAAACTCTACACGTACTTAATGGATGATGACGGTAATTGGATCGTCCGTGGTGACGTTCGCAATGTTCGTGTGATGGGCAGTGGTACGGGAGGAATGCGACAGTTCAACAACGAATGGATGACGATCAGCGGGAACGTTGGTGTCGAAATCGGAATTGGGCACGCGGTCGGTGATGCGACGGATGCACCTGTGATGATCCTCAAAAGCGCTATTGGAAATCGCGCCTTGGGATGGGATTTGTTGCCACCCGGCAGTGAAGGTTTTGAGTTCACGGATTCCAAAGGGAAAACTTGGGTGCATCCGGGTTACAAAGGATCCCCCGAGCGATGGGAAAAAGGAACCGAGCCTAAGAAGATCGGTTGGTATGCCGGGATGCAATATGATGGCGACGTCACGCGTGCGAAGAATGTTTTGAGCGAACTAGACAAGTACTATCCCGGTGCGAGTGGTTATGAAGTTGCAGGATTCTTCTGGTGGCAGGGTGATCGGGATAGCCGCAGCGAGGCATTGTCCAGTCGCTACGAAAAGAATCTTGTTCATCTCATCAAACAACTGCGCAAGGAATTCGATGCTCCCAATGCGAAATTTGTTTGTGCTTCGCTAGGGCAGTCTGAAAAGGGAGCCACTGATGGTGGTGGGAAGATTCTCGATGCCGTATTGGCTGTTGACGGTGCTTCGGGCAAGTACCCTGAGTTCAAAGGAAATGTTGCTGGTGTCTACACTCATCCGCTTTCCAAGGGCAGTAGTTCAGGCAGCCATTATGGTGGGAATGCCGAGACCTACATGAATGTTGGTGAAGCAATGGGTCAGGCCATGGCCAAGCTGATGAAGGATTAATCATCCAGATGATGGTGAGCGATGCATGCTTGACTCCATTAAGGGGAAGGTGGCTAGACCATTGTGCCGCTTAAGCGTCGTCCCCTTAAGCGACGTCCCCTTAAGCGATGTCCCGTTACGCGACGCCCCTTAAGCGATGTCCTGATTGCTGATTGAAGCAGTTCTGCGAAGGAAACGTTCGCGACAGTGACCAATCAAGCTCATGGACATCCATCATTGAGCCGTTCCATATGCGAATTCGCAGCGTGACGGCGGTGGTTGAGGACCTCTGTGACATTTCGCCATGGCAATCTGAGGGAGAGCACGCGAACGTTGGGATGATTTTTTTGGGGAAATTGCAAGCTCACAAAAACTGCAAAGCCGGGTTTTTCGTCAAACCTCTATCAGGATTAATTACTCATTCCTTGAAAGATTCGAATGCCCACGCGAGGGAAAACATTTTTTAAGTTATCACTCCGGGTGAAGTCCCTTCGATATGCAACCACGAGAAAATCGTGTTCCGCCTCAAAGCACTTATGAGAAACTGTTCAATGAAGTCGAATCATTCACCACTGACCGCCATTGTGTTTGTGCTCGCGGTCTTGGCTCTTGTTAGCTCGGTCAGGGCGGATCAAGCAGGAGTGTCAGTCGATAAGAAAAAGCCCAATGTTGTCCTGATCTACATCGATGACTTGGGCTACGGTGATATTGGTGCCTACGGGTGTAAAGACATCCCCACACCGAATATTGATCAGTTGGCTACCGAGGGTGTGCGTTGCACGGCGTCTTACATCACGAATCCACCGTGCTGTCCCAGTCGCTGCAGTTTGGTCATGGGGCAGTATGGACAACGCTTTGGCAAATACGGGATGTCCCGAGGTTTACCAATCCCCAGGGATCGTCCAACGATTGCACAGTTCCTGCAAAATGCGGGATACCTCACCGGACAGATTGGCAAATGGGACATCGGAACGAAAAGTCAGGGACCTTTTTACACCGGATTCCAAGAGGTTGCCGCCAATCCTCCGAGAAAAAAATATACCAAGTCGGAGATTGCGGAATTGCCCAAAAAGGTTGGAGACGCAATCAAACGGAAGGGCGGGAAATCCAAATATTTTTGTGTCAACGAATCAGGTGAAACCATGTGGTTGACTGACTACGACGGCGACATGATGACCAGATTTATTGACAATCATCAAGACGAGCCATTTTTTCTTTACTGGTCACCCGAAGCGGTCCATTCACCGAGCATTGAGTCACCCGAGTATTTGATGCGGAGGACGACCGCCGAAGGTAACAGACGCAAGCTTGCCGGTGCGATTGTTTCAGTCGATGACCAAGTTGGCAAACTGATCAAGGCGTTAGAAAAGCACAATCTCAGAGAAAACACACTTGTTATTTTCTCCAGCGATAATGGTGCCAACGGGGGTGAAGGAGGTTCATCAAGTCCTTACACCGGCGGCAAAGGATCGGGGACGCAAAAAGAAGGCTGGGTTCGAGTACCGACCATCTTTTCAATGCCAGGAACGTTACCCGTTGGTAAACAGTTTGACGGCTTGATCGCCAACTTCGATTTCTACTCGACCGTTGCTGCACTGGTCGGTGCGAAGGCACCAGATCACTGCGATGGTGTGGATTTATTTCCTTACTTGCGAGGTGACGTGGCCGGTGATCCACATCAGTATTTATTTTGGCTCAACAATGAGCCCGGTGACGCCGTCCGCCGACACTTAATCGCGGTCCGCTGGAAAGATTGGCGGTTGTATAAAAAGTACCAGAAGGACCCGTGGCAACTTTTTAACCTCGAGTCTGATCCGCGTGAAGAGAAGAACGTTGCCGCGCGGCATCCGCAAATTGTGCGACAAATGGCCGCTCAGCACGCAGCCTGGGAAAAAACGCTTGAGCCCCTGAGGGAAATCCCTGAAATCAATAAACAACTGCCGGTCATTCCCGACGGTTTTGGCTGGACAACTTGCCTCGGTTTTCTTTGAGATCGATAGAGATGACCAAGAAAGTTGCTGAGTTCGTATCGCGTGATGGGATCGGAGATGGATTTCTGAACGCAAATTGATTGCACAGTGTCAAAATCACCAACCTGCCCGAGATCAAGATGCAGCTTTTTAGAATCTTCTTACTCACTAATCTACTGAACCTGTCGCTGTGTGGAAACGAAACGTTCCAACCTTACAAGACGGTCGGTGATGTACCCCGAGACGCAGTCGAGCTATGGAGAGGCTACGACGCTAGGGCCGAGCCACTTGATGTACGCATCATCAAGCAGTGGAGTGAGGATGGAATCGTTACTCGTTACGTGACCTTCAGGGTCGGAACGTTCAAGGGAGCGGAGTCCCGAATTGCGGCTTATTATTCTTACCCGGATAATGGCGCAAAGAATGCAGGCTTTGTCTGGAGTCATGGTGGTGGGCAGCGAGCAGAGCGGAATCGAGGACGGTATTTTGCCACGCAGGGCTACGCCACGGTTGACATCAATTGGCTCGGTCGTCCGATGGAAAGCGACATCGAAATCAACACCGACTGGGGAAAAGTAGATCCCACGCAAGGTCCCCGTTTTTACTCCAAAGCCTTGCGTTCAGGATGGAAACGGAATTTACAGCCGGATGAGTTTTCGATTGACCCGGTTGCCAGCCCTCGAAATGCTAACTGGTTCCTTTTGGCAGTCGCTGCACGTCGCGCCATCACCTTCCTCGAGCAGCAACCCGAAGTCAACGCATCACAACTTGGTTTTTCCGGTTTCTCCATGGGGGGAATGATCACCGCTTTGACGGCGACGGATGAAAGACTCAAAGCGGTGGCTCCGTTCGTTGGAGGCACCGGTTTCAAGCATCTCAACTTTCCTGGGGATGTACGTGGTAGTGGCAGTGGGGCGCATTTTAAAGACACGGATCTTTACAGCAAAACGATTGATGCGAGCGCCTATTGGCCATTTGTCAAATGCCCGGTCATGTTCATCAGTTCATCGAACGACTTTCATTCTGCGTTCGATCGCATTTATCAATCAATGGCTCTGTTGAAGCACCCCAACTGGCGTGTCAGCACCAATATGCATCAGAACCACGGCCCTGGGCCGGAGCAGTGGGTACTGTTGAACCAATGGTTTGACCAATATCTGAGGGGATTGAATCCTTCCATTCCGCCCACACCACCTTCAACATTTTCTGTCAGCGACGGCCTCGCAACCTTTACGGTCACACCCAAGAACCAAGACAGATTGTTGGACACGGAAGTCTATTTCAGCTATGACCCCAATAGTCGGACGCGTTTCTGGAACCACGCCAGTACTCAAAAAACTGGCGACACGTGGTCGGTTCAAATACCAGTGCATGAAAATCTTCCTCTGTACGTGTTTTCTCTGTGTCGTTACCGACTCAATCAACCTGTTCAACTCCAGCGTGAGCAAACAGCAACGTTTGCCCTGAACTCGTTGGAGCATGCCTTGATTCCTGAGATCGTGGATCGAAAGCAACTTTCACAACTGCCCAAAACACGTGATGTATTTGAGGACTTTCAGTTCGGAACCCGGGATTGGTCCAGTCGGGACCAACGCAGCATCAAGACCTATAAATTCCAGACTCCTGACCTTGATCGGTCGGATAGTAATCAGCTCTCAATCCGGCTCAACCCCCGGGGGAAAAGACTCGCACTGCGTTTGAACGCGGGAAGCAAATTTTTAAGTCAGGAAAATAATCTTGGTGACTTTTCGTACGTGATAAATTTGCTGAGCAACGAACCGCAGGAAATTCTGGTTAACCGTCATGATTTCAAAAGCACTGAGGGTAAAACACTTGAATGGTCCAAGGTTGCAACCTTTGAGGTCACGCTTGTGGACCGCGATACAAACGAGAAGGTCATGCTGACTTCCAAAGCAGGCCAGGGGTTCATTGAGTCAATCAAACTGAAGAAGATCGACAACCAATGAGACAGATTGGCTTGTTTTGTAAGCATCCGGGATCCATCACCGGAGGATTGCTTCATTTATCCTACTTGGATCATAAAGTCGATTGTCGCGTGCCCCGGGCCAAAACAAAGCTTTGGACGAATCAGGATAGCCTGGGATTGGGTCCAACCTGCCGCTGCACGAACGACGAGATTAACAACTGCCAATCCAGTGAAAGAATTTTCTATCAGGTTTGGCAATTGATGCTAGTCAATCGATAGATTGCACACTGAATTGATCAGAGTAGGACCGCACTGAATTGTATTTTTATCGGCGCACGGTGGTGGATGTCGATTGGTCAGCGAGCCACTGCGTGATCTTGTTGGTGACCAAATCCGGAGCGTCCTGCTGCACAAAATGACCTGCGTTTGGAACCGTTACGAGAGTGAACGTATTGTTGATGTGACGCCAAGTTCCATTGAGTCCTTCAGAGAGAAGGGCGGTGTCCTGCAGGCCGTGAATCATCAGAACCGGACACTGAACTTTTGGGAAATCGGTTTGCTCAGTGTACGGCTCTCTTGGGTAGTTAGCTTTGTAATAGTTCAGCATTCCACTTAGTGACGATCTTTTCATCGCCTCGAGATAGCGTTCACGGGCCTCCGAGTCTTTGACCCAGAACGTCAGACCCTCGGCTGATAACTTGGAAGCAGCGTCTGGTTGTTGGAAACGTCTAGCGTAGGCGGATGCGGTTTGCTGTGCCGGGTTGTTCGCGAGCTCGCGGGTCAAACAGGCAGGGTGAGGCAGATTCAAGATGATTAGCTGTTGAGTCATTTTAGGATTTTGCATGGCAAATGACCAAGCGACCATGCCGCCCCAATCATGGCCAATGATTATCGCTTCAGTGCGATGGAAGTGATTGATGACGGATTTGACGTCGCTGACCAGTTTTGGCATCGCGTAATCCTCTTCCGCGTCAGGTTGATCGCTTTTGTTGAAACCTCGCATGTCGATCGCCACCACCTGATAGTTTTTTGCGATCGCCGGCATTTGCTTTCGCCAGGTGTACCAATAGTCGGGGAACCCGTGCAGCATCACGACCAAGGGGCCTTCGCCTGCTGTCACAAAATGAATTTTGACATCCGCGTTTTCCGCGTAACCGTGAGTGCCAAGTTCAGCCGCAACTGCTGCTGAGGTGACAGAGAAAAATAGAAGAACGGATGCGACGCCCAAAAGCTTTCTGAAAGGAGTGTCGATCATGGTTAACCCTGTTGTTGCAACAACGTGAAAGAAAGTCGTCCAGCGGGTGGCCGTTTGAAAAGGTGGTTGGGTATCCGCTGCAGGAGACTTCCTTGTCTAGCTGCCGAGCTTTGCCGGCAGATAGTGGTGTCTTTCGCTGCATCGAGTCCGAATCGTGAGGACTAATCTACAATATGAGTTGAGTTAGACAAACAATCAGATGTCATCTTTCACTGCTTTGTTGGCGTTTGTAAGCAATCACGGAGATTCAGGAATCCGTGGTCGTTGTCGGACGCGGGTATTGATCGACACAATCGTCGAGAACAAAGTGTTGGCTGCTAGCGGTGTTCGGATCCAATCGCACTGCATGGACGTGAAGTGGCATGGGACTGCTGCGTGGTTGAAGCGGAAGCCAAGTTTTTCCAGGCCGACACCTCACATGATGTCCTGTTTTCCGACTGTTGCTGGTAACAATAGCTAGTCAAGTTCTTGCGTTTTATTGTGGTGGCTACGAGTGCGCTTTCTACCAATCGTTGTTAGCCGTGAACACAGATCAGACTGCCATTGTCAGGTGAGCGTCGACTTGGACAATTTTTCCATATTGTCTGTGGACCATAAATGAGCTGGAGGAGGCATTTTAAATGGCGTTAAGGCCTAGCCTGAATGAACCGTTCAGGTGTTGCGAAACGCAAGGATGCCAAATATGTTCGGTTCCCTTCCTGAAAAAGCAGCAACAACTGCGAAGACACTCAAGCAGGTAAGATCTTGGCAAGGTAGACGAGAATGGAGACTGAATCCACTGCCGAGGTGTTGCGACCTGTTCTTACTTTTCCGTTGTTTTATTCCGTTATTAAATTTAATTACCGCCATGCATCTCAGCGATCTTATTTCCCCGCTAGCTCTTGGCTTGCTTTGTGTGTCTGCACCTTGGGCCGCGGGCCAGAGTGCCAATCAGAAATCGCGACCGTTTGCAGACGCAGGCAAATTTAAAATGTTGTACGACGTCAGGCAGCGCCCGCAGTCGGTTTTTCTGCATGATCGGTTGTATGTCGTTTACAACGGGGACGCCAAGCCGAGCGCAAACGGCAAGGGCAGCGCGTACCCAATGATGATTAGCTACGAGCCAGCTAGCCGGACTTTTTCTGAGCCAGTTCGACTCGGAGCGAATCGCAGTAGTGATCATCACTTCAGCCCAATTATTTGGGCAGATGAAGACGACCACCTGCATGTGCTACACGGCTGCCACAGGACTCCTGGCAAGCATTTGATTTCGATGCATCCTGCCGTGAGGGGGCGAGCGTCCATTCATTGGCAAGAAGCGCCGCAAATCGCACCGCAGTTGTCCTACCCCACTGTTTTTCAAGTCGTTGGTGGTCGCCAGTTGATCTATTACCGCACGGGCGGTCATACAAGCTCGTGGACCTATCGGATCAGCGTTGACAATGGAAAAACCTGGGTCGGTCCCGAGAATGATGTGACGGATCTTGATTCGAAGGGGCGTTTAGATTGGTCCTCCTATCAAACCAAACTGCCGAGTGCGGATGGAGAGCACTTGCATGTTGTTTACACCGACTATGACGACAACAAGAATTGGCCGGACCCTAAACGGTTCTTCAATCCGCGTTATGACAGAGAGGTTTCCAATGAATGGAAGTACAACCTTTCGTACCTGAAGATCAATCTGATCACTCAGGAGGTCTGCAATATGGATGGACGAAACATGGAAACGCCCATTGATATCGGCAACTCGAAGTCGCATTGTGAAATTTGGGACACCGAGGGACGCGGTGCAGGAGTTCCCCCTGCAGTTGTTCTTGACGAAAACGGCGATCCCGCCTTCCTGCATGTTTTGTCAGAGGAATCGTTAACATCTCATCGTTACTATTATGTTCGTCGCGTTGCGGGTGACTGGAAACAGTCACCGATTACGCATTCTAACCATCAGTGGAACAGCGGTTATCTGTTGAGAGAGACCGATGGCTCGCTGCACGCCTACCTGATCACCGGTGCGGGTTATCTTGAGGGTGGCTACATGGATCGGCACGGCGGCGGGCGCATCGAAGAGTGGGTCTCGACTGACGAAGGAAATCGTTGGTCGAAGCGGCGTGATATTTCCCCCACGAACGAGCAGTATTCTGGTTGGCGATTTAATAATGTCCAACCAGTTGTGCGACCGGATGGAAGCGTTGTTAATGAGATGCTAATCTTCTATGGTTGGGCTGCCGAGCAAAATCCAGAAGCGACAGCTTTCCTGTTTCACGAATGAGATCGTTGCGAATTGCAATTAGTTTTTCTGCCCATCGAAGTTTACATTGAAGAACAAGAACATGAATATCAGAGCCTTTCCATTTCTGTTTTCGTTTTTGGGGGGCCTGCTGGTTTTTGGGAACCTGGCAGACAATGCCAATTCGCAGTCACGCCCCAACATCGTGGTGATCATGGTGGATGATATGGGTTGGTCTGATATCGGTTGCTACGGATCAGAAATTGAGACTCCCAATATTGATCGCCTCGCCTCAGAAGGACTGCTATTCACTCAGTTTTACAATAACGCCAAGTGCACCACGACGCGGGCATCACTGCTCACCGGTCTTTACCCTCGCAATGGCGGTCGTGGTCAGGATGAATTGATCACCAGAAATATGCTCACCCTTGGCGAGGCGATGCGACACGCTGGTTACGCAACCGGCATGTCAGGAAAATGGCACAACGGCAAGAAAGTGGGGACTCGTCCATTTGAACGCGGATTTGATGAGGCATACGGATTGTGGGACGGTTGTTGCAATTTTTTTAATCCCAAGATCCCTGATCCGGACTTCAAGGGAGGGAGAGTCCGTCCCTTCGGTCATAATGACGAAATGCTCGAGTTGGAAGATTTTCCCGATGACTATTACACAACCGACGCCTTCACCGATCACGCAATCAAAACCATCACGGCGCATTCTTCAGCAGGCAAGCCGTTTCTCCATTACCTCTCGTACACGGCACCTCATTATCCCCTGCATGCCAAGCCGGCCGATATTGCAAAGTACAGAGGCAGGTACGCGGCCGGCTGGGATGTTTTGCGGCAAGAGCGTTTGGCAAAGCAAGTCGAGCTCGGTCTGGTTGATGAAAACTGGGTCGTTGCTGACCGTGATGACCTTGCAAGCGAATGGCAACAGGCCAAGGGTGTCAACGAGCAATGGCAACAGCTTCGCATGGAGGTCTATGCGGCCATGATCGACTCGGTCGATCAGAACATTGGACGCTTGCTTGATTCCCTTGATGCCATTGGGGCTGCCGAAAACACATTGGTTCTCTTCCTTTCCGATAACGGAGGGTGCGCCGAGACGCCGGGTGGAAATAATCCGCAGCATGTTCCTGGCCCAAAGGAGTTTTACAGCCATGTCGGTCCCGGCTGGGCGACGGCATCTAATACACCATGGCGTCGCTACAAGCAATATTGTCACGAAGGCGGCATCTCGACCCCGCTTTTGGCCCGTTGGCCGGCGTGTATTCAATCGGGTTCACGTTCCGATCAAGTAGGACACATCATTGACTTCCTGCCCACCTTCCTTGAGATGGCCCAACTTGATTACCCAGATCAGCATCCGGCTTTTGGCGAGAAAACCATACCGCTTGATGGAAAAACGCTTGTGCCGATTTTTAAGGGTGAGCAGCGAAAGTCCAGTGACAACCTCTACTGGCATTGGTCGACCAACAAAGCCGTTCGACAGGGGGATTGGAAACTAGCTTGGGACAAGCATGAGAAATCTTGGGAGCTTTATGATCTTGGTGCCGACCGCACCGAAGCTCACAACCTCGCCTCGGAACACCCCGACCTTGTCGACTCACTGGCCCGCAAATGGGATCTGTGGGCTAAAAAGACTGATATCAAAGGAAAGAAGTAGCACAAGGCAATCCGTTGAAATTCTTCTTTGACTCACCCCGAGAAACGATGGGCGCCGATGAGTTTGTCGTTGTCGAAGCGTAAGTTCAACCGGGAATGAATCAGTTGCTGACGCTGCTCGTTCTCGAGTGATTGCCTGCACTGCCTTCCATCTCAGCTTTTCACTCGGGAACTTGCAAGCCAATGAGGGCAAGTTTGATCAGCGAGCACCCAACACGATTTTATCAGTCGTTGATTGCTTTAACTGGGTCGACTCTCATGCTGCATGAGTGGAATTTTTGGGCGTAAAAGAACCGCTTTCACACTTGGTCTTTGATCAATCCTGACTAGCCGACCCTCGCTCAAAGTTGGGTCAACGAATCTTGGCCAATGTTGCTCGCAGTCAGAGCCAGTGTATTTGGCTTAACGTTTTCATTTGAATACTGCTTTATTTCATCAGCAAGATACAGCAGGCGAGGCATTGAGCCTTCGCCTGCATTCGATTTCACTACAAATTTGTGAGGAATGCTCACAGCGGTGCTATTTCCCTACGGGAAGGATTCTGTTGAGCAAATTCATTCGGGCCGATTTGCCTTGGTCATTTCCATGACAACGTATTTATCGACTCGCTCCAAAACATCACTCTTCGGCATCTTCTCCTGCTTCCGCTTCCAAGTCAGCGTCATCCATTCCCTCAGCCTCTGCGATTGCCTGCTCGTAGGCGGCAATGTCATCCGCCGTGGCACTATCCGTCGCTCTAGCGTTTTCTTCACCACCACATCCAGCGACTAACGTCACCAATAAAACAGCGAACAAGCAAGATAAGAGTGAAACTTTCATTCGATAACCTCAAAGAAGGGTAGAAGGGGATTAGATGAATTCAAAAATAAAACGGTAACGCAAACCATTGGCTTGCGGATCATCGGCCAAGAACCATGATTGAGCGTTACTGGTTGAGTTGCTCTTCAATCGTCTCTTTACTTGCACGTGTGCCCAACGCACCCCACAGGCCATAGGGACTTGCCGACCCTGGTGCCTGAGGCCCGGTACCGTTCAACCACACCATTCCAGCGCTCGAGTCACCAGCCTCGATCGAATCCGTAACGAAAATGACAGCTCCATCACCCATCAGGACGTGAGCCCCGCCCTGGTGCCGACTGGACATTGTTGCAACCAAGGTTGTACCGAGTGTGTTGTAGGTTCCACAAATCTCATTGTTGGGTGGCAAGATGGTGGTGCAACCTGTAAAGAATGCACCTTGGTCTGCCCATCTGAACCCGCGAGCAAAATTAGCTCGGGTAACCCGGTGATAGTCGGGATGCCAAAAACGCGGTTTCTCTGGGTTGATAAATGGTTTGCAGACCGAGGGGTTGTTTCGGATAGAATTAAAATTCACACCGGGGGGATTTCGGTTCCGCCCATTTTCTGTTGTCTGACTGCGAATGTCGCTGTCACCGAGGTCAGTAATAATTTCACCCATCGCAATCGTGTTGGACAGACCGTCAAGGCAATCGCGGAATCGAGAGACCTGCAGTGGTTTGAAGAAACCTCGGTGTGCCGCTCTGGCGTGTCTTGTGCGTCCTGTCGTCACCGCTGTCCGATTATTATTCATGGTTCCAAAATGGAGTCTCCATTGCGAATCTCCAAGACAGGCCGCGTAGTTCGTTCGCCCTAATGCTGGAAGTCCAACCCCGGGATCACTTGGGCAACGGTAGGTCGGAATCTCGGTCACCCAGGGGATGTATTGAATCCGATCAGGTGTGGGGCCCATTGCCGGCCAAGGATTGGCTGGCGTTCCGATCGAACCGCTGGGGTTTCCATCAGTTCGCTTCGCGTTGGGGTTCGCAATTTGTTCCCACAGAGCCTGTTGCTCGATAAAAGGAAGAATTGGAACCAGAGCACTCAAACGAATGCGATTGCCTTGGTTAGACCAAGTAAACCAGGGTCCCGGTGCTCGCCGTCCAGTTCCCGGGTTCGTTCCCGTGCCGTGTGTTGGCATCTGCTTATATGCCGAGTGATAGTTTTGAATTCCAAGACCAATCTGCTTGAAATTATTACTGCAACTCATTCGCCTAGCGGCTTCTCTGGCGGCCTGCACTGCGGGAAGCAAAAGACCCACTAAGATGCCGATGATGGCGATGACGACAAGAAGCTCCACCAGTGTGAAGCCTTGTCTTTTTCGGTCATTCCTCATATTAGTTCCTATGCAAAAAGCGATTGTTTCGTTGGCGAAAAGATTACGAATCATTGGAATACCGCCGAATCGGACGTCAACGATAACTAATCCCCTTGACGTAATGTTGTTGAAAGTCACTAAAACGGCCGTGAGCGGCGTTTTTTGCTTCGTTGCAATGTTTTGAGTGTTTCTCGAAAATCGGGAACATCAGGTTGATTGGATTGGTGAACTAAACGCTGATCGGAGAAGAGGATCGAGGCCGGGGTCAGACGACACCTCTTGGTTTCAACTCAACCCATCACGGTCCGGATTGAACTTAGATCTTTGAGCGGAAAAGCAGGCGTTGCGGTGGCGAAAGCAAGTTTGAGAGCTCCCAAGTTGCAAGGAGATCAGTCAGGCAAGCTGCGGCTGACCGCTCATGGCTTGGCCCTAGTTATTGGGCGTCAGGTAGCAGTTGTCAGCTCCGATTTCGAGCCGAGTTCCAGACCTAACCTACGCCGCCATCGGAGGAAATGAACGTCGCTCAAAACCGGAACTCGCTTCTGCTTCATCTGTTGACATGGTTGTCGAGTGGCCACTGGCATGTTGAAAAAGATCGGGCGCGAGGTAATCAGGAGATAGGATTCTGCTCAGCAATCGCAACGATTCCGACATAAGCATCAAAAGGATTTTGCTAACTAAAATTGGATTTTCTGATTGCAAGATTGAGAATTCGGTCAGAAACCACTGGTCTAAGTGTTCCTTTTTTTGAGAGCTCATCGCTCCTTTCAACTCGCAATGGTTTCGGAAAACTGACAAGCAAACAGGAAGATTCTCCATCGCTTCATTTGATCAGGGATGGGAATGTTTGCGTGACTGACAAATTGATGGCAAAATCTTGCTTCTCGACGGGGCTATCGTTTTCGTCGAATGCAGAAAGCCATTGGAGACAGAATAAACACGTGCATTCTCAAGCGAACTTGGGTACCAGCACTCAATCCGGCCGCTCTGATATTGCGTGATTGATTTGCGTCAAGATGAACCCGTTCATGACGTTTCACCGCTAGCGACCCGATACGCCGCTGTCGGTTCGTCGAACGGTGCGGTCGAGGTGCAAAACGCTAGAGTTCAAGAAGTGGTCGTTACACTCACAACCGGTGCTGCTAGCCCGTCGAGGAGATCCAAGATCTTCTCATAGAATGGAATGAAAAGCCTGCTGCAATGTCAATAAAAAAATCGACGTTGTCTTGAACTCGTCAAATGGATCTCAACTGAACGTGCTGTGTATGATTCCCTTTATCGACGCTCTCCGCAAGGAACCATTGCTGGGAAGAAAGCCGCCAGCGAATGACCGGTCGAGGGCTTGTGAATTGCCAATCATTTTGTTGATGGGGATTTCATGTCTTTTGTGTATCGCTTGTGGCCATGAAAATTCGACGGTTGATGTTTCCGAATCTGCAAATGATCAGAAGGGGGCAACGGACAGTCTAGAGCAAGCAAATCAACTCATCTTAAATGGTCAGTTTGATGCTGCTCGCAAGGTTATCGAGCAGCATCTCGACCAGCACCCAGAAGATATCGCTGCGTTAACGATGGCCGGTGACGGAGCGATGCAGTCAAGCAATTTCTTGAAAGCATCAGATCATTACGAGGCTGCTGTCGCCAAGTCGAATCATCCACCCCAAGAACTTTGGTTCAAATGGGTGGGCGCGACCATGGCAGCTGAGCAGCCGTTCGAAACAATCGCTGTATTGAGGGGTGCGGTCAAGCAATATCCCAATGCCATGCAAATCAGGCAGAACTTGGCAAGCTTCCTTTCGCGGGTCGGCATGCAAAATGAGGCTGCGGAGCATTTGATTTGGTTGGTGCAACGTCAACAGGGTAGTCTGAGCGTCCTATTGCAATTGTCCGACCTGACCCGTCCCTCCACGGATGAGGCAACATGCCGTGCCGCTCTCCTTCAGCATCCAGAAGATTTACGCCCTTTGCACTCGCTTGCCCTTCTTAAGGCAGAGCAATCGGATTGGGCCGCTGTCAAAGAATCGGCAAAGCAAGTTTTGGGGCAACGACCCGATTTCGTTCCCTCGCTTGCTTTGTATGGTCGAGCTTTGGTGGAACTAGGCGAGCCGGAACAGATTCTGCAGTGGATACAGTCATGCCCCGTTTCCATCGAGGATCAATCGCATTACTGGATGGCGGCGGGAAACTGGGCGACTCGTCGAGGATCCGCAAAGCAAGCAGCTCGAGCTTATTGGTTCGCCGCGAGATTAAACGAAGACGATCCAGAGGCTTTAAACGGCTTGTCCCTTGCGTTGAACAAGCTGGGTGAAACGGAGCAAGCGAGGTTGGTCTCGCAGCGATTGCAGAACCTGGTCGCCCTGAAAAGTCACGTCAGTCGGTTAGCGACCTGGGATTTTGATTCGCAGACTGGCGCGGTGGATTTGGCCCTCACACTGAAGAAACTGGGGCGTTTATGGGAAGCGATGAACTGGTTGACGATTGCTGAGTCCATGAAGCAGCAACCCGATTCAAGATGGGCGTCGGTGTATCAGGAGATCCGAGGTGGAATGACGGTGGAAACGCCGTGGCAGTTGCCAACAAAAAAAGTCACCACACGGCTGGACCTCTCCGCTTGGCCAGAAATAGTGTGGCAAACTGAACCAGATATCTCTTCGCCTTCTGCCCCGATTAGCTTCGGACCCAAGTTTCGTTTTCGTGACGAAGCGAAAACGAGGTCCTTGGTACACGTTTGTGACATCGGAAAAAAGGGAGACACCGAGTCGGGGTTAATGATTTTTCAATCGGGTGCGGGTGGCGCAGCTGTCATTGATATGGATCTTGATGGTTGGCCAGATATTTACCTCACCAGAATGGACGGAACCCCGAACAGTCAAGACTCGCAATCCAACGGTTTTTATCGGAATTTGGACGGCATGTTTTCTGCCATCACTGCACGTTCTTCACTGATCGATCGCGGGTTTGCGCAAGGATTAACGGTTGCCGACTACAACTGCGATGGCTGGCCCGATGTGTATGTGGCCAATATTGGGGTAAATCGACTCTATCGAAATAATGGTGATGGAACCTTTTCCGATGTCACTGAAGCGTCCCAACTTGCCGGTGCTGGTTGGACCACGTCGGTTGCAATGGCGGATTTGAACGGAGATGGGAATGTCGATGTGTTCGAAGTTGGATACTGCCATGGCGAGGAACCTTTGACTCAGGACTGTCCACTTCCAGCAATCGGTGAGCCGAGATCCTGCAACCCGATCGCTTTTAGTGCCGAGCCTGACCGGCTTTGGCTTGGGAAAAACGATGGAACGTTTCGAGAGGAAACTCATCGCTTAGGCAGCCACACCTTAGGACGCGGGTTTGCTCTGGTGATCGGTGACTTCGATCAAAAAGGTGGGTTGGAGACTTATGTGGCCAACGACATGACGGGAAATCACTACTGGAGCTGTTCAAAGGATGGTGAGCGTTTTGAATGGGCCGAACAGGCCGCGGTTCGGGGACTGGCGTTCAATCGACGATCCTTAGCACAAGCGTCCATGGGGATCGCTGCAGCTGATGCCGATCAGGACGGTGATGTTGATTTCTTTCTGACCCACTTTGTGGAGGATCATAATACGTTCTATCAGCAGATTGCTTCGGGAACTTGGTCAGACGAATCGCAGGCAACGGGCTTTGTGGAACCATCTCAGTCTTTACTTGCCTACGGGACACAGTGGATCGACGTTGATAATGACGGGACCCTAGAAGTATTCATTGCCAACGGGGATATCGATGATTTTCAATTCAAGGGAAGAGCCTTCCGGCAACCGGCTCAGCTAATGGCTCAAGTTGCTACTGGAAAGTGGGAGGTGGTGAAACCGGATGAGTTGGGGAAATATTTTTCGGAGAAACGTTTGTCTCGCGCGGTGACGGTGCTGGACGCCAACCGAGACGGAAGGTCCGATTTGCTGGTCACTCATTTGTTTGATCCGGTCGCCTTGTTGGTGAATCAAACGGAGTCCGAAGGTCAACAAACACGATTCTTTTTGCGGGCAACCTCGACACATCGCGATGCGATTGGAACTCGAATTCGCTGCATGCTTGATGACCGGATGGTTGAGCAACAACTTATCGCTGGCAATGGATTTCAGTGCGCCAATGAGGCCTGCATTGTGTTGGGGGGAATCAAAGGAAAGAACCTTGAGGAAGTTAGCGTGCTTTGGCCAAACGGAAAAAAAGAATCGCTTGGTTCGCTGCCGGTGGGTCAGGATTACTTGGTCGTTGAGGGCTGGTCGGCAACCCCGTTAGAACGCTGATTGCAAATTCAGCAGTCGGAATCACCACTGGCAACAGGTTGTTGGTCGGACAAGAAAGTCCATTCGCTTAGTGTGGAATCACGCCAACGAACCACCATTACAACGAACCACCATTACGATGCATAACCATGGCGCGCATCCTGTTTCGGTCTGCGTTTCAGCGTTTAAACTCAGGGCAGCCAACCCAAGGCAATCACCGGTACGATTGACGGACTTGAACACCACGGAGGATCGTTTTACTCAAACGATCAAAAAGTAATCTGCAACTAGGCTTCCTGCCTATGATTGACGAGCATGGACGTTGCCCCGCTCGCCACTTCCCTTTCACCAATCCGGCGAACAGACACAGGGCAACAGAAACCATTATCTAGCGATACATCGAGGCAATTTGTCCTAGTGGGAAATAGGTCTAACCTTTGTTTCCGCATCATTGAGGACGATTGAAGCAAGGTTCAGGGATTGCCATGCACCACCACTTGTGATCAAGAATTGTCCTGCGAGCAGCCCACCAAGGTCTTTCCCTATTCAGGCTGAAAAACGGCAGTCGATTTGCGTGCGGGAAGCTCTGGAAATGCCCAACCGGATTTGGTGGGTTCCCCTCCACGTTCACTGTCGAAGCGTGCGGAGGTTATGTGAGGAGCGTGAAAGCTGCGTTAACGACAGACTACCGATAAATCAGCCAGCGTCGTGTTAGCTGCAATCGATCAAAATGTCCATCATGTTGAATCTTCAACGAACAGCCAGCCACTGCAGTAGATCGAAAATCTCATCTCGTTTTAGCGTATCAAGCAGTCCTGCTGGCATGAGTGAGGTGGTGGATGGTGTGATGGTTTCAACACTGTCGGCGTTGATTTTGGTTAGTTTCCATGGTTCCATCTGATTGGTTCGAACGGACATACCACCACCCCCATAATTCACGACCTGACCAACAATGACTTTTCCATCTTCGGTCAATATTTTCACTGCCTGAAAATCATGAGGAATGGTCTTGCTAGGGTTTAAAATAGCATCAAGTAAATCGTGTGGACTGAAACGGCGAGTGGCTCCCGTCAGGTTGGGGCCAACACGACCTCCTTGTGCCCGTACCTGATGACACCGATTGCACATCGCGGCGGAAAACATCTTCTCACCCCGCGCCGCATCGGTCTTCATTGCTCGGACTGCCTCCCAGGTCAATTCGCGATTGGGAATCAGATCGGCAACCGTCCATTTTTTCACGATTGGACGCGACTGAGCGACGGGCTCGCGATCTGACCGATGCTCAAGGCTATCGAGCAGGTTCTCTAATTCCTTTCGGACAGGCTCGCCAAGGGTCGCTTCTGCGTCTCGACGAATCTGACGAGTCACCTCGCCGCCGGATCGCCCACCGTTAAACTGGTTGGCGCGTCGAAACCACTGAAAGTATCGCTGTCTTTGGTCAAGGGTCCACCCTTGGTTCAGCGTGCGCAGCACAAGGGCGATGTGCATCTGGTCATCGCGGGCTTCAGAATTCTCGAGCGATAGCAACAGCGGTTCGATCGATTCAGCGTTGCCCAGGTACGCAAGCATACGACTCAATTCCCGATTCACTGAGGAATGATTGGAGGGGAAAAATGCCAGCAGGGATTTGCTTAAGTCGTAGGCGACTGCTTGCGAAGGTTGGCCATGTCGAATGAAGACTAGTCCAATTGCACGCAATTGTTCTAACTGGATTTCCGGACCAAGGTCTTGGATTGGCAACTGAAGAAGCTTGTGTTGAAGAGAAGTGGAGAAATGATCAGAACATCGAGATAACGCAATCGAAGCGGCAATAATGGTTTGCGGATCGGTTTCCGGAAAAATTCGGCTCTGCCAATGCTCCACCGGTTGGTGTTCCAAAGCGATTCGGGCAGCGTATCTGATGAATCGGTCAGGATGACTAAGCTGCGGCCAAATCCGATCGATCGCAGTCGCGTCGGACGGTGCATGCAATTGCTCCAAGAGGCGACGTTGCGCGTGCAATTCGTCGGCTTCAGCGTTAGGCGCTGTCTTCGTGATACCGGCGGTGTTTTCCGTCGAACCATCGACACCCTGATAGCGAATTCGGTAGATGTGCGACTGGACACCACGACCACCTGTGACAAGATAGAGCGATTGGTCCTGTGGGTGGACAATGAGATCGACGACGGGCAACGGTGCAAAGCTGGCGAACAACTGAGAGTCACCGCTGTAAGTGGCTCCTGACTTTTTCAGATCGGTGGTGTAGATGCGTCCGTAACTCCAATCGCAAAGAAATAACTTATCGCGATAAGGTGCTGGGAAATTTGTTTCGTACCCAAAGGTGACGCCGGTGGGGGATCCAAGTCCGATGTCGATCGCGGATGGCAAGCTGTCGGGATAATAGGCCGGCCATTTTCCTGAACCGTTGCGCCATCCAAACTCACCACCACTGACCACGTGGCAGACTCGCGTCGGCCGATACCAGGGCGCTCCGAGATCGAATTCCATATCGGCATCGAAGGTAAATAGATCGCCTTCCCGATTGAATGCAGCGTCGTAGACATTTCGAAATCCGCTGCATACCAATTCCCAGTGTTGCCCGTCCAAGTCAGTTTTAGCGATCCATCCCCCTGGTGCCATGGTATTTGAGGCATGTCCACCACTGTCAGGCAAACTCGGCAGCAATTGGTCTTCGCCCCAATTCAGTGGCACCCGACTGCTGTCAAATCCACCCACCGGTTCACCAGCCATGTTTCCGCAGATGAGATACAAAGATTGTCCATCCGGGCTTGGCACGATCGCGTGATTGCCATGTCCGGCGCCCGGTTTCCCGGGTGGCCTAATACCACGCAGCAACTCGACCGAATCAAACTTGTCATCCCCGGTGGTATCTCGGACACGGTACAGGCCGGGTCCATCAGCTGATGAACCGTTGACCATTACGTAGAGCGAATCCTTGAAGTAGAGCAATCCCATGGCCATGCCAATACTCACGTCAATTTTTTCCACCCTTACCGAATCGCTGCTATTGGAATCCGGCACCCATAGCCGATACAGGGATCCCCGTTGGTCCGAAGCGATTAAGCGACCGCGATCATCGGCAGTTAAGCAGATCCACGATCCCTGCTCTGCGTTCGGAACTTCATAAATCTCTTCCGCGATAAATCCAGCAGGAAGTGTGAAGTTGACGGTCTTGATCTCCGCCAAAACCGATCGAATCGAGAGAGCGATCATTACGGTGAAGAGAAGGGTGAAGCGGAATATCGAATATCGAATCATCGTGAAAATTCGTGGTTGGTTATGATTTTGCCGACTTATCATTGAGGCCGCAGTATACAAGGGGATTCAATTACTATACGAGGGGATTCAATTACTCTGTTTGATGGAGGTCCGTTCTCACAGAAGATTTTCACAAAGTGCAGTTGCGAGAATTTTGGTGTTAGAGTCTCGAGGCGAACCTGATCCACTGACGTAACGCTCGGGATAAGAGCCAAGCGGCAAGAACGATTCAAAGCAGGTTTCAAATGGATTCCTCTGCAGGTGTCAGCTTTGCTGCTTGGTTTGATGACTAAGTCTGCCCCACCACCGCCCTGGCCAATTCATCTGGCGTGAACCTTTGGCCAAGCCGCTGGAATTCACTTACCACCTTGACCATGATTAAGCGGCCACTCGAAGGAGACTGCGGTGATGAGGGATGTCCTTTTTCAGTGAACAGGTGGCAGGGTGCCGTCAAGTAAGCGGGCCTCTTTTTCTTTTCAGGAACACGCAAAGAGGTGATCTGCTTCGTGCGAGTTGCTGGTGGGTTTTCATTAAAGCACCAGCTGCTATTTACCAACGAGTAGAACGTCATTCATCATCCCATTGGCCCCAACACCCTCCAAGCTCATCTTCATCCAACCTGACCGTTTCTGACGCCCTCGTAGAGGTTGAGAAGGAGATGCTCTGATACGATACTAAGCAAAGTCAGTTATCTTTCCCCACGAGAGAAAACCAATGCAGTTGCGGCCAATTACTTTTATCACCACTTCGTTGCTTGCGATTTCAGTTTGTGCGGATGTGGCATCGGCGCAGTTGATCGTCGAGGAGATGATTTCAATGGTCGGTACCGTTGAATCTGTTTCCAATGACTTATTGGTGGTCAAGGATGATACTGGCGAGGCCCATTCAGTGCGTGTCCAATCAATTGGCAAGGAAAGCGTGCGTTTGGCAGGCGGCCAGTTTCTTCGATCACCCGCTCAGATCGTCGTGACTGGTCGTTTCGAAGTGGATGACCTTCGGCCGGGTCAGAATCTGAGCCTCCAGTGCAAGATGAATCGACTTGGACGCACGTCAGGTGTCGTCGGAGAGATTTCCCTTGTGACGGGGAAAGGCGAGCCCAACGGCATTACGGTTGTCGAGGAGGGAAGCAAGCCCAGCGATCACTCAACTTGCAAGGTCGTCGCACAACTTAGCCGACTGACAAACGGACGTTTGATTGTCAAAGTTCCGCCCAATAATGGCTTCACGCGAATGTCAACGCTATCTTTTTCGCTGGCGAAAGATGCGACTGTGAGTTTCGTGAGCGATGCCATCGATCGTGCCGGAGCAGGTTCTAGGGTAACGAAACTAGTCGCCAAACGCCTGAACACGGGAGACATTGTGGCGCAAAGCCTTGAAATCGAGGTCTCTGGTGAAACCACTGCACCGGCAAGTGTTGACGATAGCTTGCTTACCAAATATCGACATCTCTCTGACGAACCGCTACCGCCACGGCTAATTCGATCTCAGCACTATGCATTCATGACAGATGTGTCAGAGCGTCAAGCAAGAATCATTCTTGACAAGCTTGAGACGATGACTCTTCTTTTGTCAAAATACTTTGGTCAGGTTCCCAGCGGTGTCGTGGAGGGATTCATTGTTCGAGATCTCTCGGGCTGGCCAGATGGTTTGCTGGAAGAACCTGCCGGTGTCGCAAAAATACAAGATGACGCTGGGATCTGCTTCAATACGTCGCTCGGCAATCGGTATCGCGCCGTGCTTTACTCCTGCGATGATCACGGCGTGATTCAACACGAGTGCACTCACGGATTCTGCCATCTTACTTTTGGATCAACTGGCCCGACTTGGCTGGCGGAAGGCATGGCTGAAATGGGTCAATACTGGAAGTTCGATCAACCGGCCGTCGATATTAATCCCGTGGTGCTCAATTATTTGCGAGGCAGCGATCCGAAAAGACGGTTGCTTGAAATCGCAGTACCCGGACGCGTTGATTCCGGGTCTTGGAGAGACTATGCGTGGCGCTGGGCGTTGTGTCATTTGTTGGTCAATAACCCTAATTATGCGGATCGCTTCAAGCCGCTTGCGATTGCCCTGATGAAGAATCGAGAGGGTGCCACCTTCGAAGCGGTCTATGGTCCCAGTGGGCGGCAACTTGCTTTCGAATACGCATTATTTCTTGAAACAATGGATAATGGATACCGAGTTGATCTGTGTGCGTGGCAGTGGAACCGCAAGTTCTCAACACTGGCAGGAAGGCGGCGAACACAAACCAAGGTTGCAGCAAGGTTCGGCTGGCAGGCGACCGGAGTGAGTCTCGAAAAAGGAGCGGCCTATGACCTAGCCGCCATCGGAAATTGGAAGATCGCGAAAGACGGTGGCGAGTATGACGCGGACGGTGACCAGGTCGGACGCGGCAAACTGGTTGCCGTGATTTTTAATGAATTCCAGCTTTCGGAAGAATTTCCAGTTGGCAAATTGAGCGAGGGGTTTGTCTCGCCAACCAATGGACAGCTATTCCTTCGATGCCGTGATGATTGGAACCAGCTAGCGGATAATGCAGGAGAGCTAACCGTGCACATTCGAAAAAGTCCGGAAAATTTGTAGCTGCGGGTTCGTCCCGTTCATTCTCTTGTTTATCGGATCAAACAGAGGTGGCAACCAAGGATAGGCGTCGTCTGTTTTTTCGCATGGCAATCGTGTTTACCCCCGATAGAAGTTGGCCATCGAGAAATCTTTTCCATCTCGTTTTCTCGATTCGGAAGTGAAACGGACCGATTTGAAATGGCTTGCGTTCTGGCGATCAATCTGTGGCTCAACGGTTTCAGAGATTTCTACAGAGGTTTTTCCAGCGGACCTTGATTGCATCACTCCGACTCAATGGGCCATTGATGGTTCAACACGCAAGCATGCTGATTTGATGCAGGTCTCGCCGATTGACGCTGCTGGTTTCAGGGCAGCTAGTTGTTGGCGAAAGCTTCTTTCGCCAACCATTGGGAGATTACATCATAAACATCGTTTGCGTCGGGGAGGTGATCCGCAGGGAAAAGCACATGCTTCTTGTTTTCGCTTCCCAGGTCCGAGAACATTGTTTTTTGGGACGTCTCGAGTGGGAAAACTTGGTCGGCAGTACCGTTGATCATAAGTGTGGGTTGTTTGACGTGGGGCGTGAACTGATATTGTTGGATTTCAGGCCTCAGTTTGTGCCAAGGCACGTAACCTCCCGCAAGCAGGATGCCTGCTTTGAGGCGTGTTTCCGTGCTCAAGCATATTGGCGCCCGAATTGCGCCGTTGCTTAAACCGAAGTAAATGAGTCTTTCAGGATTTACTTCCTCTCGGGTCAACAGGTAATCAACAGCGCGTGAGACATCCATGCTTACTTTGATGTAATCGTTTCGGGCCTGAATCGGTGCCGTTTCAAATTGCTGCGTGAGTGTACTGCCTCCCCATCTCTCATAGGTACCTTTGTAAATGGGAAAGCAAATCATCCTTCCATTTTCAACCAGCGGAATGACGTATCTCATCAACTTGAGTTTTTCCGCGGGGAAGGGGCCTCCGTTCTCCCAGGCGCTTACCCCAGGCACAAAGATGAGTGTTTCAAAAGGTCCGTTATTTCCCTTGGGAATGAACAGGTGCAGGCTGAATCTCTCTTCGTCGTATGCCGCGTTGATCTCCACCGACTCGACACGATAGTTGTTTCTGATTTCACCCTGATTGGGTGTCTCGATAAACCTTGGTGCTAGGGGGATATTGGGATCATAAAGGTATTGTGATCGCAACACATCAAACGGTTTTCGTTCGCCGTCGAAAACGAGGGGGGAGGGGCGATTGACGACTGCGATGGATTCTTGACTGGGGGTCTTTTCAATGGGATGGACCGAGCAGCGAAAGCCATTCACGGGTGACCGATCCCAAGGCGAGCGGACTTTGTTTTCAACGAACGAGTATTCTTCCGACTTCCAGTCGCCACCCAAAATGTATCGGTCACCGTTTTCATCTTCATTCCAGCACCATTCCGAGACATTACCCGCCATGTCTCTTGCATCAAATCTTCCGATTCCAAGTGATTCGCCGCACCGCATGGGTGCTCTGCTGGCAAAGTTGCCTTGGGACGCGTCGACACCCGGTTGGTCGGTGCTGGCAGCCCACTTCCAGTGATGCATCGTGGGGAGTGCTTTGGATCGGTACGCTGCATAAGCCTTGGCTTCGTACCAGCTAACACCTGACACGGGATAGTTGCCTCGGTTGAGCGGGTATGTCCCCCCTTTCCACGTCGCCGGCCCTGCATGTCCGGTCTGATCCCGAAACCTTTCCATCGCCTCGGACCACTTCATCTCTTTGCCATCTTTTCGGAAGTCCAAGCTGCTCCAGAAATCTGAGTTTTCGTAAGCTCCCGCATCAACAAATTCTTGGTAATCAGCGTTGGAGACTTCGAAACGGTCAATCCAAAACTCTTGGAGAATCTTGGTTCCTTTACCCGCCTGATCTTGGTTTCCATACACCCAAACCATGTTTTCTTTCTGTTCGTGTTCGGACACAAGATATTTGTTAGCAAGTGTGTCAAACGCATCAGGATTCTTAAGTTGGAACTCTCTTGTGACATAGCCCTGGTTTTCAAATCGAACACGAACAACACCGCTGGGGAAATCGATGCCACTTAACGGGGTTTTGCCAAGGTTCGCCCATTTTTTGGATTCACTGTTTCCGTCGCATATGCTGACACTGGTTCCCTGTGGCAGTTCAGTGAAGCTGGCGGTTAGCAAAAACCGATCTGAGATTTCCCTAAACTCGGGATCATCTCCTAAAAGGGGCTTCAAGGATTGGGTCATGTTGAAAGCTGCAATCGGATGTTGATCATCAATGTATTGTTGCAAGCTTGGTAGCAGAGCACGTCTGGCCTCTTGAGCCTCCCGAATATTGTTCAGCTTGGTGTCGGCGTCGGCCAGCTCCGCTTCACGCTCCTTGCGTTTTGTATTTTCGCTGACCGCATATCTGATGGTTGTTGTTGTCATGGCCAACATCACCACCGTCAGTAGAGAGATGGCCATGAAGACCGGATGACGCTTTGAGAAAAGCAACGTTTTCCTTGCCAACGAGGGAGGGCAAGCGATCGTCGGAAGATTTTGAATGTGATATTCAATATCCCTCGAAAAGTCTTGTACCGTCGAGTAGCGACCTTCTGGTTTCTTTTCCAACGCCATAGCGACGATCCAACGCAGGTCCTCATCTAATGGATAGATGATTGCCGGCACCGTGGTTTTCCTCTGACGTGCAATTACCTCTCTGTTTTCAGACTGACGGAACGATTCCCATATTGGCGGTGGGATCAAGTCGCAGATAAGTTCCAGTTTTCGCCCAAGCGATTCTGCATCGCGGAATTCTGCCGCAAAGGGGATTTGACCGACAAGCAGTTCATGCAGAACAACTCCCAACGAGTAGACGTCGCTGCGAGTGTCAAGCATCCCATGCTTTGCCAGTGCTTGCTCCGGACTCATGTATTCAAGCGTTCCCACAAGCTGATTAGCTTGTGTGATGGGTTCCGCATCCCTTCCGGCACGACCAGGGATTTTTGCGATACCGAAATCAATGATCTTGGCAACGGCTTGGTGGTCGTTTTCCACCACTAAAATGTTAGACGGCTTCAGATCACGATGGATGATTCCCTTGAAATGCGCGTGCTGAATTCCGTTGCAGGCTTGACGAAAGAGCTGGAGTCGTTCGTCGATTGATAATCGTTGATCATTGCAATACTTGGTAATCGGAATCCCATCAATCCATTCCATTGCGACGTAGGGTCGACCGCATTTGGCGGTTCCGGCTGCAAAGATCGATGCAATATTGGGATGATTCAGGGAACCAAGTATCTGTTTCTCAGCTTCGAAGCGACTTGATGCCTGAGGAAGATCATGGTTGGCCGAAAGCAACTTGATCGCAACTTTGCGCCGGATTGGACGAACCTGCTCTGCAAGGTAAACCGCTCCCATCCCCCCTTCACCAATTTTCCGAAGAACCTTGAACCCGTTGATCTGGATCTCGCGTTCTGACTCAGGAAAGATCTGCGATTCAAGTTGATTTTCATTAATCGGGGGCCCCAGCAACTTCGAATCATCTTTGTCAGCTTGAAGTAGCATCCTCAAGCGATTTCGCATAACGGAGTCATCGCCGCACACCTGATCGAGGTAAACCTCTTGAAGCGGTTGCGATTCTATTTTTGCCGCAACACGAAAAATTTGTTCCTCAGAAAAATCTGGCATGCTTCCAAACCAATTTGCGATATTGAGTCGTTTTTCAAACGCCGATTTCATGCCGATAAAACAAATCTCGATCCCACTCCGGTGAGGAGATCAGGTTGCGTTTAACCGTGATCTAACTTCCGTCGATCGAGATTTTCAGCCAAGCTCTTGCGTATCTCCAGTCTTCATCTCCCGTCGAGGTGGAGATTCCCAAAACCTCCGCTGCTTCTCGATGTGTCAGGCCTGCAAAGAACCGCAGTTCTACCAATTTCGCTTTTCGTGGATGCTCCGCTTCAAGTTTCGTCAGAGCTTCATTGAGAGCGAGAAGGTCTGTTGCCGGTGGTAGCCACTTTTCTACTGAATCACTGATTTGGATTCGATTCCAACCTCTGCCAGCCCGCATGCTTTTCTTATGCCTAGCCCGCTCAATCATGATGCGACGCATGGCGGTTGAGGCGGCTCCGAAAAAATGGCCGCGGCCATTCCATTTTTGCTTGCTTCCGTCGCCCGCGATTCTCATGTAGGCTTCGTGAACCAGTGCCGTTGCTTGAAGCGTTTGACCAGATGGCTCGTTTGCGATTCTAGATTCAGCTAGTTTGCGGAGTTCCAGATAAAGAACTTGAAGTAGCTCTTCAGACGTTTGGAGTGCCCCGGATTTCGCGGCCTCTAATGTTGCATTGAATTTTTCTGCTGACTCTGGTGTATCAGTCATTTTTGCCGCATCTGCATTCTGTAATTGAAAGCACTCTTTGGTCCTTGCCAGCTGAAAGTCCGATGTCGATAAGCTGGTGCATTGAACCTCGGCAAACACCCTGGCAGCCGACCTGTTGTGTGGCGAAATTGTAGCTGAATCCCCGACTGAATACCAATCCCGCCAACGCCACGGTCGACCATCGTTCGTTAGGGCCAAGCGAGTTTATTTAGGTGTCTTTATCGCGAATGCTCGGTTTGCATAAATAAGTTGTAATGGCCGCAGATATGATGGGGTTCAGCCGCACTCAGATTCTCAAGTACCAGATTCTCAGGTATCAGATTCTCAGGTATCAGATTCTCAAGTGCTAGGCGTTTCGTGTTTCTTGATAGTTTCGAAGGGCGTGGTCATGGAAATGCGGGTTGTCGATGAACCTTTGCTGGGGAACGGCTTAGGATTGCCAGGCAATCAACAATCGTTTCAAACAATCGTTTCAAACAATCTTTCAACGTCTGAGTATGTGTCTCATCGATCCGCGTAAGGCAGGGAAATAAACGCAACCAAACTCCGTTGCCGTCGACACTCGGCTAGCTTTTGCTCAGGTTGCAATCCTGCCGCAACGCGAGCATTTCATTGTCAGATAATTTTCTTGCGGAGTTCTCTGGCTGACTGGCGAGCTAATCTTGTTTTTGCAAGACAATGGTCTGTCCGGCTTCTTTGGTGGGGACACCGTTGAGCGATCGGCTGATGATTTTGTGTATGAAGACGCCGGGTTCCGAAAAATCGAATTGGCAGAATTCGTGAATGCTTCCCGCTGGTCCTTCTCCAGTTCGCTCCCAAAGCATTTTCTTGCCCTCAACGTTGACGAGCACGCCCGTCATCATCACACCGGTCGATGTGTGGTACTGCTTAATGATTGTCTTGTGTTTAACGCTATAGCTAAAGACACCGCGTGCCTCGAATGCATCTTCCGGATTGGCGTCGATTGGGAGACTGGTCCATTGATGGGTGAGCACCGTTCCGGTGGGGCTGAGTGTCCCTGACGTCTTGATTTGCTGCTTTGCTTTACTCGCTCCATAAGCCTCACTACCTAAATGATCGTGCTCGCCTGAATACGTTTCCAATAATGGCTTAAGTACGTCAAGTTTTGAAGCATCGACGACAGCAGACTCACCATCAACCTTTCGCCAAATCCACATTTCCTGATCAAGTCCGATGCTGGCGTAAAGCTGGTTCCCAGCGCGTTGAGCGATGAATGAAAATCCGAACGGGCGCCAGTCGTGCGTTTTATCCTCGGGAAGCACGCGTCGGTTCTCGGTGTAATTCAAAGCAACCATTCGTTTGCCCGCAGGCTCGATGATGAACTTTGCTTCCCAACGCGAGGTGACTGCCTTGTTTTCATCTAATACTTCCCACACGTGCTCGTACGTATCCTCTTCTGCCCCGGGCTTTAACTGCAGGTTGTGCGTGACTAGTTTTCCCTCGCTATTTACCTTGCTTGTTTCCCAGGTCCCTAATACCTGGTCTGCGGTCGTAATCGTCATTGATTGCTGGGCAAAACATGTGCATTCTGCCATGAGCAAGGCAAGCGTCATCGCCAAGGGTCGGACAGGTGACACGGAGATTAGTTGGTCGAGTTTCATTTAACCTGATTCCTATTGAATGACAAGAATTGGCCTGATTGTTCGGTGTAAAACGCCGAAATTATTGATTCAATCAGGAGGCAGGCGGGACTGGGAAGTTGACCGCACAGGTTGGCTCATGGTGATTCGGCAGATGCTGTCGTCACAAACACAGATGCTGGCGTCACGAACCTTGTTCAGTGCGTCCCTTGCCATCGTCATACCCTCCGAATAGTTACGGGTTTGTTGAATTATCTCTGTTTTGGCTGTTTCCCGATCCTCCGCGGGCAGATTTTGACCAGGCCAACAGCCGGCGAGAACACTTCATTAAGTGGCTGCATACCTTTTGATTGTCACGAAGGACGTTGGTGAGTTGACTGCCCACGTGGAGAATTGGTGTTGTGATGCTCTCGACAGCGATTTCATTGATGCATCCGCCAGGAGATGGCAATCAAGATGCAGAGCCGAGATCAATCCGCTGACCGGGTGGGTTTGGCCCAGAGTGTTGGGCGCTGGCTTAATGTGTCAAACGAACTGACGTTCGCCAGTTCGCTGGCTTGGATTGGTGAATTTCGCTCAACCTTCGTGATTCACCTGAAGACATGTGGTGAGGAAACCTGTGGAAAAGGTATCGTCGACTGGGATTGTCCGGTTTGTTTTGTCTTTCGGAAAGATTCTGCATGGCGACAGAGAGACTTAGGACGCACTACAAACCAAATAGTAAATTTGATCCAACCAATCGATAGCACCCCGTCCGGGAATCAGATGCGTTGTCGCGTTGAAACGAAACGCCGGTGGCGGGTGAATGTCGCGGCCGCTGTTTGATGAGTGTTCTCAAGCGAGAAGATTGCAAGGTGCGTTCACGACTCGTGACGCTGCACCTGATTTAACGCTTTGGATCTAAGCCGAGTGCGGGATGAAACTGAGTACGGGACGAAACTGGGTTAGGATTGAGGTCTCTTGCCGCTTCGGTAGGCGTCGTGTTGGTCAGAATTCGTGAAGATTGGATCAGTTAAGATCAGGAAACAAGAATGTATCAAGGCCATAATCTGAGGAGTCGTCTGGGGGTCGTGATGGTTATGTTTTCCGCTTTGTTGGGGATCCAATCAGGAATCCTTTTCCTTTTCGTGTTTCATGAACAGCGGGAATATCATTCTATCGTCTCGGGGGTAAGTTGGCCGGACTTGTCCATTGGTATGCAGACGGTTATCTACGGTATCTTGAAAATTGTAGGTGGGGGGTTCATGGCGTTCGGTGCGGGAATGGCATGCTTGGTCTTTCCCATCGCAAGGGGAGACAACTGGGCTCGCTGTTGTGCGTTATGCCTTTCAGCATTTGTGTGGCTACCTACCCTCTACGTTTGCTTTGTATTTTTGGACGTTAACCCTGCGTCGAATCCGCCTGTGCTTCCTGCTTTGATGATGTTTCTTCTGCCCGTCGCGGGGACTCTCCTATCCTATCGTCCCGCGATATCCGATCTCGCTGAAACTTGACAGCTTTGTCACCTCCTTCGCCAATTTCTGAACTGGTTGTGCCCGCTGCTATTCATGAATGCTAGTACGGTGTTTGGTGAGACAAGAGGAATTAGTCATGGTTTTCCCTTTGTGATAGTGACGTGAAGAGTTCGTGATAGTGACGTGGAGAGACTGTTGACTCGCCAATACCTTGTCTCACAGAGGTCGCGATCTGTTTGCGGTTACCATCGGTTCATCCTGCTTGTGCGGAAATTTTGGTCAAGTCTCATGCCAACTTAAGCCAGTCCTGTAGCGACCTTGCCCATCTAGACCTCGAGTCCTTGAAATGTCTTGCGGATTGGCTGTCAGGCGATTGTTCGTGATTGCGGATTTCGGTATCTGAATCTCGGTGAATATGAATTGGATCACATCGCTTGGAGATTGAGTCGGGTAAATCACCTCCAGTCATCGCTACGCCCCGTTGCTTGGACTGGATATCGCCGGGAAGTTGTGATCCGAGTTATCCGATCACACGCCGGACGCCTCAAGCTCGGATCGTTTTGCCACTCATTTCGCGTGGCCATGGTTGGACCGGCGCAAGGCTGATACCGTGCCTCCATCCTTTGAATTTCCTGCGTATTGCGTCGGTCAACTCTCCCGGACGCTCCTTGCACTAAGCCGGAAATGCCTGGTACTGTCACGATTCGAAAGTAACTTGAAAACCGTCAACGTCACGCATATCAGCGTCTTTCTCACTTCCCAATGGCGAAAGGGTCAGGCTTGCGTCGTTCGTGCCCCCCCAAAAAAAATCTCATCAAACCAGCGTGTTTTTGACATGAGTTCTATCAGGCTCTATGCTCGGGGCTAAGTTTAGTGCATCTGTGCCCCTCATGAACGGAAGTTTTCACGTGCGTATTTCCATGCAATCCTCTATTCGTTTTTTCTTGCACATGTTCATTCTGCTCGCATTAGTCTTCGGTGGTTGCAGCAGCGAAGACATGACGCCGGTTCAGACCACTGGCGACGAGATTGACCAATTCCTTCAAGAAAACCCGGAGGAAAACTACAGCAGCGATGGCGCGGAATCGGAGGAGGCAGACGAAGATAGTGATGAAGATAATGTGGGGGAGTAGCCCTCGTGACGACTCTCGCAGAATGTCGGTTTCAGACTCATGCGGCGAGTCGGCTACCTGAACCCCGGTTTGGTGAGGGCCGTGGTTTAATCCCACAGATGGCTGCAAGTTGATCGATAGCGTGATCAACCTGTAGCTCCAAGTTTTTTGGAGGTTCGCTGTCCAATTCGCGTGTCTCGTTGGAAGTAACCTATGAGACATGAACGAAAACACCGAACATCCTCGACCGAATCCTGCCAACCAGCAGGAGTTTCTGAGGGTATTTCTCGCCACCCTCGCTTAAGATGTGATCACTGATTTTTTCAATTATCTGCATTTCTTTTCTTTTATTTACCTTATCACGTGGCGGATCTTCTTATGCAAAAGTATCAGAACAGGCTGGCCTTCACCTTAGTCGAATTGTTGGTCGTCATTGCAATCATTGGAATCTTGGTGGGACTGTTGTTGCCTGCTGTGCAATCCGCGAGAGAAGCGGCGCGACGAATGAGTTGCAGCAACAACTTCAAGCAGATCGGTCTCGGCATTCACAACTACCATTCCACTTTTAAGCGTTTGCCCATGATGCGTGGTGGTTCCGTTAGACCACCTGGCACTAATAACTTAATGGCCCGAAGACCAGTTGCACCCGGATCATCCGGAGGTGGAAACAACTTTCATAATCTGAGCATTCTCGTTCCGTTGCTTCCTTTTGTTGAACAACAAGGCTTGTGGGAAGAAATCAGCAACCCGTATCAATCGAAACAGACTCCCGGACTCTTTTTTAATCCGATGGGACCGCAAGTCGCCATGTCATTGGCTGACCATGCTCAGCACCGATACGATCCTTGGCTTGTCAATATTCCGACCTATCGATGCCCCAGTGATCCCGGCAACGGATTGCCAGCTCAGGGTCGCACAAATTATGCAGCGTGCATTGGTGATTCGATTCAGTTTCAGAATACTGGGCCGAAGAATCAAACAGGCATCGTCGCTAGAGTCCGCGCAGGACGTTGCCGCGTAACAAATCGAGGAATGTTCCGACCGCGAACGCTATGTAAATTCCGCGATGTACTTGACGGGCTCGCCAACACCATCATGGGTGGTGAAATCAACACTGATCTAGGCGACAACGATATCACCACTCGCGTCATCGAGCAGCGTGGGATCTTGCACGATCCCAGTATCTGTTACCTTCAAATTGATCCCGAACGCCCGCGATACTGGATTCCAAGCGGTGACTTCGCAAGCAACAGCGTGCAAATCCAACGTGGTTACAAATGGATGAACGGAATGGCAGTCAACACCGGAATCACCACCATCATTCCACCCAATGGGCCAGTGTGCAGTAATGGCAACAATACCTTTACCATCGGCATCTATGGGCCCAGCAGTCGACACGTCGGAGGTGCCCACATTCTGATGGGTGATGGAGCGGTGATTTTCATGACGGACTCAGTGGAAGCTGGCGATCGCACGGTCGGCAATGTTATTTGGAATGGAACAGGTCCCCGTGCCCCCGGCAGCAAGAGTCCCTATGGACTTTGGGGCGCGCTGGGAACACACCAAGGTAACGAAGTGATTGACGAAACACTTAACCAGTAGCCGGAGGGGGATCCCGCTGCCAGAGGCAATCTGATCGCCGTCATTTCGAACGAAGCCGGAACACCGCCACAGGCGATTAGTACGGCAACGCCGATTTTGTCAGTTCCTAGCTTGTTGTTCGTTGCTGAGGATGCCTGGCAAGCGGTCAAGCCACCAATCCACCAAGCCACCAAGCCAAAACGGTTGTGACCAATAAGCGGTTTAATTCAAATGCCAAGCCTCATGGTTTGGCATTTATCTACCGTTCAAGTGCTGCCTGTGAATTCGGCAGAATAGCCAAGCATGTTCTTGAAACAACGTGAAAGACAAGATCGATGCCAGTGTTCTGCAGGTAGGTGCCTTGGGAAAGCACAATGGTGAACCATTCAAGTCAACGGTGGGCTCAGTACACCTTGTCGCCCTTTTTCACGGGGTTTTGGTTACATAAGAAAGAGGTTGGTTTGGTTAATGCGACTGATAATTCTTTAGTTTCCTGGTTCTCCGCAAAAAGCATCGTGTATGAATCGAATCCATGTACTACTGCCGATATTACTTTTGCTGACTCTTGGGTGTGAGGGCAACAGACCGACAGGAAATCGTGGTTCTGTGAAGACACGTTCGCTTGAGGAACTGGGTAGCGCAAAACAGGGCGGCAACACAGAAAAAGAACTGATTGAAAAAAATAATGTGGCGGACATCGCGGTGACGCACGCAGATCTTGATTCGCAAATCTCACGCAGCAAGGACCAATCAACCTGGCATTACGGCGAAAGAACCCCCGGTGAGCTAGCGGGAATCTGGACTTCAGTGGATGGCTCCGGTGACCGCCTTGTGTTTGGTGCTGACGGATCGTTTAGTGAGGACTTGGCCGGAAATATGACCCAAGGCGTTTATGCGATTTCCGATAAGGGTCGTATTCTCTCATTCTCGAAGTGGAATGAAACAGGCCTTCGCTCTCATTTTTGGTTGGATGGTGAAAAAATCCGAGGCCCACGTGGACCAATTCCAAATGCCTACTGGGAACGAGTGGAGACTAAGTAGCGGCAAGCAACGGATCGAACGGAGACGCTTCACAACACCAACAGTTGCTGCTTCGGAGAAAAATCGCAGCAAGGATGCCACCGGTCAAACCTCGTTCGGACCACCCGCGGTATTCTCAGGCGGTATTCTCAAATGGATCCCATCGGCCAACAAATGACTTCGCCCATCAGGCTGCCTCGGCAGCAATATTGAAAGCGAAATTGCAAAGGACTTTGTCGGAAACGGCCAAAGCACAAGGGCGATCTTTCTCAATTGGATAGGCAAGGCGGATTTCAGAATCGGTCACGTTGTGATCGAACAAAGACTGCCATCAGAAGAACCAACCGACTGAAAGACCTTCGCTGTGATCACAGCGTGGCGATACCTTCAGCGGCATGCATCTGCGAAGTGAGTCAGCAACCTCAAACAAAAATCGAAGGCTCCACTGGCTGACCTTTTTGCGGCGTTAGTGATCAAAGGACAAGCATCGGGGAGTTCCGGAGATCCAAGTCATCGCAAGGGTTCGGCACCAACCAGACCCAACGGTGCCAAAGTACAGAAACCGGATCATGACCGCTGAGGTGAAGGTAGCTGCGGAATAAACAAGGAGACTTCGAAGGACGGAGACCTCCGCCAAGCCCGAAGGCGATTCCACTGTCGCTTTATCTGTCGGGCGAGTATTCAAAGAAAAGCAAATCACGAATCCGGCAATCGATCCTAAGATCGAAAAGACAAGCAGAATCAATCCCAGTGAAAAGGCGTACAGAGCCAATAGTTCATTCAAACCCTTCATGCCGTCTGCCCAAACATTCCGGCCTACCTAACTTGCTGCGTTGGTCAACAATCCGAGTGTATCTCCCTCTGATCCAAAAATGGCACCTCTGATCCAGGCACAAAGCAAAAGGATCAGATGAATGGACATCGCTCCGGTCAGCACTCCCTTGATCATCCCGGACCACGATGAAGATCGGGTACACATTCGTCGAAGAGATGGTTCATTGATTTCGCGTGTTTTATTGCACCATTGGAGCGTGTTAGTTTCCGGAACCAGATTCTTCATCGAAGCCATGGCCGCGAAGCGTCAAGGAATCGGTGAGTCGGTCCCAGATATTGTGCTATCGCTAAGCTGGTGGGCGTCCAAAGGACAAATTTTGGAATCATCATCCGAGAACGGCCGGTGCTAGGAAACGCAAATGTGGTCAGGGTTAATACGAAAGGTCCCGTCCTTGCAAAAAGGACACCTTTTTCCTTCGAGCTGATACGTGTCTTGGAAATCTCCGGATTTGCACTCAGGGCACGCTTTGATTGGTTTTCTTGAATCGAGAACGAGTTTTGCAGCACAGTTCAGGCACAGATGCTCAGAATCATTCCCTATGCAACGGTCCAGATTAAAGTGGTCCGGGTGATAGGCGTACTGCTTCTTGCCCTGAAGGTCGAGGTAGTACGGGTTGCCATCAGACCAAGCCTGTATCGAGTGATCACACTTGTCGCATATGTTCTCAATTTCCATTGCCATAACGGTTCTTTCGGTATTGAACGAGGGATGTGCGGAATCTGTTAGTTGCCGTCAGTGTCACTTAGAAGCACCACCGAACCGAATTAAACATTGATGTGGCCGGTTTTCATAGAATCGACTGACCACGGTAATGTTTTCTCCATGGCAATCAGTGCTGAGTTGCTAATCGTGTTCGCAGTTTAGCTAGTTGATTCCAGCACACCTGCGGTACAGGGATGAAAGGCAACTTCGCTTACCAAATCGTAGCCCAAAATTACCCGCACTGGTTTTGACAATCCCGTTCCAAGGTACACAATAGCGTCAATTGCAATTCACTTATGCTCAAACCAACGAGAATCAGATTGATGTGCCAGCGAGATCGATCATGGAAGGTTGCCGTCCTGATTCTGCTAGTGATCGGCACGTTGTTGCCATGCCGGACGGGTCTAACCGATCAACGAGTAACGACTTGCGTCACACCAATGACCAAGCGTCCCAACATCGTTTTGATCATGTCTGACGATATGGGCTATTCGGACCTCGGTTGTTTTGGTGGTGAAATCAAAACTCCCCATCTCGATCAACTTGCCAATGATGGACTGCGTTTCACCAATTTCTACAGCGAGAATATGTGCTGGGTTTCCCGAGCAGCGATGCTGACGGGAGTTTATCACAAGACGTCGATGGTCAACGGTAGTTTGCACCAACATTGTCCTACCTTACCTGAGCGATTGCACCCACTCGGGTACCAAACAGCAATCTCCGGTAAGTGGCACCTCGCTGGTAAGTCCTACCGAGTCTTCCCAAACGATCGGGGGTTCGATGACTTTTATGGCATTCTTGGTGGAGCTGCCAGCTTTTATGCACCGGCTCATTTGCACCGTAATCGCAAGAACATCGAAAATGAAGCAAATGATGATCCGAATTATTACATCACCGATGCGATCAGCTCAGAAGCCACTCGCATGATTCGTGCGACACCTCACGGCAATCCTTTATTTTTGTACGTCGCCTATACCGCTGCACACTGGCCACTTCATGCCAAGCCAGAAGACATCAAAGCCTATCAGGGCCAATACGCCATGGGCTGGGATCAACTAAGAGAACAGCGTCTTCAGAAGATGAAAGAGCTGGGAATTCTCGGTTCACAGATTAACCTGTCACCTCGCCACCCTCAGGTGCCCAGTTGGGAGAAAGAAAGTAATCAACTCTGGCAACAACGCCGAATGGAAGTTTACGCCGCTCAGGTAACCGCGATGGATCGAGGTATCGGTCAAATCATCAAGGAACTTAAGGATACAGGTAAGCTTGAAAACACTTTGATTCTTTTTACCATCGATAATGGTGGTTGCCACGTGGAGTACGGAGCGAATCGCCAGGGTGATTACTTGCCCAAAAAAACTCGTGAGGGTAGACCGATGCGTCCCGGCAACCTTCCCTCCATCATGCCCGGCCCAGAAGACACCTACCAAAGCTATGGCTATGGCTGGGCCAATGCGTCCAACACACCCTTCCGAATGTTTAAACAGTTTGACCATGAGGGTGGAATTCGAACTCCGATGATCGCCCATTGGCCTGCCGGGATTGAATCCCCGGGAAGACTCGTATCCGCGGTCTCTCATCTTGTCGATATCGCGCCCACGATTCAAGAAGTTACACACACTGCCGAGGATCCGAACGAGTCCAAGGAACAAACGGTGATTCCTCAGGACGGAAAGTCGCTGGCAGCGGCTTTCACTGGCAAGTTAGAACACGAGCGAACACTTTTCTTTCAACACGCCCGCGGTTCCGCATTGCGTCACCGTCATTGGAAAATTGTTCGAGAACAAAAGAAACCTTGGGAACTCTATCACCTGAGATTGGATCCGTTGGAACTTAACAACCTAGCCGACCAAAATCCAAACCGACTGGCTGAACTCACGGAGATCTGGGAACACGAGTCCAAGCGACTCAGTCGCCAAGCCAAGATCAAATGACGCAAGATTCGACAACCGAAAGGTTCGTCTTTAATTCTGCTTTTTTCGCAGCGGGACACAGATGGTGCGTTACCTGTCGGGAAAAGTCGTTTGGCAGTTCGGCTGCAATGGCATCCCGTCGTTCATTGAACGGATCGACATCCAACACAATCGCCTGACCGTCAGGCCGCATCACATCGCTTCCGTCATCATCAGCGATGACATGGAATAACGCTTTGCTCGGAAGCAACAGCGTGCTGAAACAGGCACCTCGTTTTCGGTTTTACCAAGGCTTATCCTCGGCAAATCCAGATCATTGATCAATCCTACTAACATCAGTGCTTAACATTAGGGCGTTGACCTGCATCGTTGATTGCTCGCAATATCTTGCGTAGGCTTCATACCCCTTCAGAATACTGCTTCAGTCGAACCGCACAGCATTCCTTGCAAAACATTGAATGGTATCCTGACCTAATCAAACACGTGGACTTGCAGTTCGCTGCATCAGATGAAATTCATAATCGTAGATCACGGCATGAAAGACAACAAAACGAATTTAGGATTTCAGGCCAAGTTCAGCCTTCGCCAATTCGCTCGGACCACGCGTCCGGCAATCCAGTTTTGCTGGACTGCCAAGGCTGCACATCGCTTCTCGTCATGCACGCCAAAATCTTACGCGCTGTCATTTGTGCTACTACTCTTGCTGAACAGCTTTTTTACCCAGCCATTGGTCACTCACGCTGATGATTGGCAGCAATGGCTTGGGCCCAACCGCGATGGAACTTGGGCAGAGGATAAGATCCCTGAAACCTTTCCAGCCACTGGACCAGCCCTGCTTTGGAAACAAGCCATTGGAGGTGGATACAGTGGTCCAGCGGTTGCCTCGGGTTATGTCATACTGATGGACAGGGTCGTTACGCCAACAACGGGCGATGAAACATTCTTACACGAGGGTGAGATCCCAAAAAATGCAAATTTCGTGCGTCAACGAATCCTCGGTAAAGAGCGCGTCCTTTGTTTTCGAGAATCCGATGGTAAGCCTTTGTGGCAACATGAATATGCCTGCCCCTACTCGACGGTGACCACCTATGCGATTGGGCCGCGCGCAACGCCGACCATCGACGAAGATCGTGTGTATACCCTAGGTGCAGAGGGTGACCTGCGTTGCCTTCGTATCGCTGACGGCAGCGTGCTTTGGACTAAAGATTTCAAGACGGATTACAGAGTTCCCACACCAAACTGGGGTTTTGCATCTCCACCACTTGTGGATCAAGATCGTTTGATCTGCATTGTGGGAGGACCGTCCTCAGGATGTGTAGCATTTGATAAGCACACAGGCCGTGAATTGTGGCGAACTTTGTCGGCCGCAGAACCGGGTTACAGCGCGCCGGTGATCCGCAGCGTCGCAGGACATCGACAGTTGCTGGTCTGGGACAGCGACGCTCTTCATGGTCTCAATCCAGCCAATGGCAAACCACTTTGGTCGGTCGCCTTCCCTTCAACCTACGCGATGTCGGTGGCGACGCCGCAAGTTTTAGACGATTCAGTTTTTATTATGTGCTACAACGGAAAATCATGCGTCATCAAAGTTCGCGGTGATGGAATGTCTGCGAGTATTCGATGGGAAGGCGATCGACGAACCGGGATTGACGGTGTTCATAACACCGCTCAACTTGTCGAGGGTCATGCCTACGGGTGTGGTAACGGAGGTCGATATGTCTGCGCACGGCTGAGTGATGGCAAACGATTGTGGGACACTTTTCAACCGGCATCTGCGACGCGTCCTATCGCTTGGGGCAATGTCTTTACTGTTCGCCTTACCGCCTACCGAAATCGCTACATCCTGATCAACGATCACGGGGAAATTATCTTGGCAAAAATGAACCCTCAGGGTTACATCGAACAGGATCGGGCCCAAGTGATTACCCCCACACATCAGGCTGGCGGCCGAAAACTGATCTGGTCCCATCCCGCTTTTGCGAACCGAAGAATCTACTTGCGAAATGACGAAGAATTGCGATCCTATGACCTGTTCGGAGGCACTGGCAGCCCTGTCAGCAAGTAGCCTTTATGAGCAAATGTCGGCAGGGTTCTCCACACTGCAGGACCGTGGTTTTCTACTGACGCACAGGTCAGTCCTTTTTTCATCGCAAATTTGATAAATGACAGCGTGAACAGATCGCCAGGGACTCATGGCTTCGCGATTATTCGAGTCATTGATCAATTGTTCATTCTGATGCTTGGATTGTGCATTTCCTTTGCGCGCATCCTGTCAGCCTTCAGTGAACGCCACCGACCGTGGCGTTCACTGAAAGGTGACGGGGGCGAAGAATTGAAGATCAACACCTGAAGCGTCATGATGCAATGGCCTCAAGTCAAGCGAGTTGCTTACTTCTTCACTGTGCACGTCGACTTGTTATCGGTTGCATGGCCGTCTGGTACGGCTTGGACAACTGGGGTGATTTCTTTGGGCTCAACCGTCATCGGAACATGAAATCCTGTATCGAGTGAGCTTTCAGGAATCGTTCAACCAAACATCTCGGTGGAGATAAGTTGTGTCTTGAAACCGCGTTTCTAAGGATTGTGAGCTGGTGAATTCTCAGCAACTCAAGAGACCGCATAAGCGGGAGTTGCCCTTTGGGCATCCGGCGACGTGGGATGAGTTGCATTAAGCAGATTTTCCCGCACGACACTGTTGGTATCACCTGAGGGCGTTATCTTATTGGGTTATGGGAAATCCCCAACGTTGTTCAGATCGCAAATCCCTGCGGTGGTTGAGTGCCGTTGCTGAAGAACATATGACCAGCTGAGAGATCAAATGACGTGGTTTGAGCGACTCACCGGAATTAATGAAGAATGCCCCGAGCAGGTTCGCCAAGATTTGGCAGCAGACGGTGGTTGCATCATCTGCCCTGATGGAAAGCGGATCACTTACGGGCATTTGGAGACACCGAAACTATCTGAGCTGCGCGAATCCATTTCGGGTATGACAAGTGGACTGAGGCGAAGTACCCTTCGGGAAGTGGTTGGCGACGTTGGCAAGTTGCACACCGATCCGGCCAATGCCGACGCAATGTTCCAAGTCGCTTCGCAATTTAATTTGCTGGAAATGTCTGATCCGAGTATCACGCCCGAACATGGCGTCGGGATCTACGAGAACGATCACACGCAAGGTCCTGCGTGCGCCATCGCATGCGGAGCTGGGACGATCTATCGAAACTATTTTGCCCATGTCAACGGCCAAACCGGGCAATGTGCCGCCCGACAAATCGACTGTTCCGCCGATCTCGGACGTCTGCTTGGCAATGAAGTTGATCAGCTTTGGAAGATGCAGAATGGTTATCTGTTCCCGTCGGGGAAGGGCCTCGACGAAATTTCCAAAAGAGTCTCAACCGCCGACGAAGCCGAGAGAGACGTATTGCTCGGCGAACTTCGTATTGGCCTGCAAGTCGATGCAGAGGTTACCCTTGAAGATGCAGGCTCTGCTGTCACGCAAGCCTATTGTTCAGCGTTGCCCGTCGCGTACGGCAGACAGCCAGCTGAGCATTGGACCGCATTTGCCAAGCTTGTTCTTGACGCGGCGTACGAGGCTACCTTGGCTGCTGCGGTGGCCAAGGCTGTCCGCACCGGTAACGATGTCGTCTACCTCACTTTGCTCGGCGGAGGTGTCTTCGGCAATCCAGATCAGTGGATCACAGATGCTATTGATCGTGCGTTCCAAAAATACATCAACCACGGTCTCGACATCCGCATCGTATCCTACGGTCGATCCAAGCCCGCCGTGGCTGAACTGGTCAGTCGTCTGGGTGTCACTCAATCAACAGACTTAATGAAATGAAAGCCGCAAAGATCAGCGATTTGAAGAAAGAGCTTGTTCTCTTGGACTACGATGATTTGTTAGATGTTTGCCTCAGGTTGGCCAAATTTAAAGTAGAAAGTAAGGAACTGCTGACGTACTTGTTAATGAAGGCTGACAATGAAGTCGGTTACGCCAATGAGCTATGTGATGAGATCGATCAAGTCCTAAGCGTTCCTGGACAAATCCATAAAAAAACACTTCGCAAAGTCGTGCGTTGGATGGACAAGTCCTTGAGGTTCTCCGGAGACAAGGAAACTGAATTGCAGGTAAGGATTCACTTTTGCCGACGGATCAAAGTCCGCAAAATCAGTTTTGGTAAATGCCGTGTCAGTGCGAATATGTACGCTACCCAATTGAAGAAGATCGATAAGGCAATTGAAAAAGTTCATCCCGATTTGCAGTTCGACTATCAGCACCAGATGGCAGGCCTCTAGCCACGCCCCGGACGACCTGCAGTGTTTCTTGTCTAAGGATTTTCTTGATCGGTATCCGGTTTGTTTTTGCCATGACGCTGATCGTAACTGATTGAGTACAGATACAATTTCTCTACCTTTGCTCGTGCCCAATCAGTCTTCCGCAGGAATTTCAGACTGCTGTTGATGCTTGGGTCGTAGCGAAACGAGTCGATCCTGATGCGTTCGCCTAATCGCTCCCAGCCATACTCCGCGACGAGGTATTCAACCATCGCCTTGAGTGTAATTCCGTGTAATGGATTGTTGGGCTGTGACTGACTCATAGTTCAAACAATGCTTTTGCAGGCTCGTAGGATGTTGAGATGCGTTAAATCGAATGCTCACTTGCTCGATGCATCTTACCGTTGCGTCTGCGTTGGTCTACCGGTCTTTCGTTCGGTATTCACTGACCCATCATGGCACAGGGTTGGCTGAAACGTAATCGCCCCAGCCCCAAGGCAAGCACCTTATTAAAATGAAGGGGCGGTTCGTTTTCGGAATTGAACTGAATTTTCGCCGAGTAAACAACAGTTGGGAATTGACTGCGTTTGCAAAAAGATCGGTTTCATCGTTTTAGATCAGGAAGATTGGCATCATGTTATCATTAAGCCCTGATGGCAGCGTTGCTGGATTCAGGCAGTTGCAATGTTGGTGGTTGTTGGTGACAAGTCAATCATCGGATGGAGAAGCTGCGCACTTCGACCGGAAGGTACGGGGCTTGCCAATTTCGGGTATAACCTTCCGAAGTCTGAAAGCGGGTTGGAAGAGGAAAATCCTGAATGAAGAAAATATTTCTGGTTGATCGATGGTGGTGCCCGCTAGTGCTGACTGCGGTTTCGGTACTGTGTGGATGCGATTCTGACGAAGCGACGGATCAACCGTTGACCTTGAGGATGGCGCATGTCTACGAGGTCACTTCTCCGACTCACGCTTACGGAACGCAGCTTTTGTCAGAGCGGCTTCGGGAGAAAACGAAAGACTTGGATGTCACGGTTTACCCTGCGGCGCAGCTGGGCAGTGAATCTGAATTGTTGGAGCAATTGGTTGCGGGTGAGTTGGATTTGGCAATCACAGGTCCTTCGTTCCTTGCCATGTGGCACCCTCCGGTGGGAGTATTAGATGCCGCTTTTTCATCTCGGGATCTTGACCACATGCTCGAAATGGCGGGAAGCGAAGAAATGGCTCCAGAGTGGGACGAACTTCGCAAGCAGTATGATGCCCGCGTCTTGGATACGTGGGCTTATGGGTCACGGCATATCACGTCCAACGTGCCCATTCGACACCCAGACGATCTAGAGAGTTTTCGACTGCGTTCGCCAGGCGCAAGAATCTTTCAAGCATCAGCTGAAGCACTTGGCTCGAGTCCGATGCCGATTGCTTTCAGCGAAGTTTACCTTGCCCTGCAGCAAGGAATTGCTGACGGCCAAGAGAATCCCGTGCCCGTCATCAAATCGATGGGATTCCATGAAGTTCAGAAGTGCCTGAATCTGACAGGTCACATACAGTCTTCGCTGCAAATCCTAGTCAATGAACGCACTTGGAAACGATTGACGGCGGAGCAGCAGAAAGCGTTAGTCGATTCGATTGAGGAACTCGGTGACGATGTCTATGAGGGACTGATAAAAGATGAAAAGAAACTGATCGACGAATGGCGAAAAGATGGAACGATGGAAATCATCGAAGATGTGGACGTGGACGCTTTCCGAGAGCGATGTCGAAAGTATTTTTCGAAAGGATTCGAATTTAGCGATGTTTATAACCGCATCACCGCAGAACCGTCAGAAAAGGATGGTCAATGAACGCCGACAACGAAACGGGACCAAAAAACCCAGAACCCGACGAAACGCTCATTGATTCTGGCCTGCCGGCAGGGGACGCATCAGCAACCAACGACGAAAAACCGCTGCCCTTGGCAAACTGCGTGCGTTGGATGGTGCTCGGTGAAAAGACCATGGCTGCTTTTTTTCTGTTGGTCATTGTTTCCACGATGGCGGCACAAGTCTTTGCCCGCTATGTCTTTGGTGCTCCATTTCAGTGGAGCGAAGAGGTCGCTCGCCTCGCGTTAATCTGGTTAACGTTCATCTCGGCCGCATTTGTGATGGCTGAAAGGCGTCACATTGCTGTCGACATGATTTCGTCTCGAGTCGGTGACAGCGGTAAGCTGTTGATCGAGTGCTTGAGTTACTTGGTGGTCGCAGTTTCATGCCTTTTGTTGTTGATCGGCGGTGCCAATTTTGTTTGGTACGTTGGCAAAGTCGGATCGCCAGCTTTAGGAGTTCCCAAAAGTTGGTGGTACGGAGCGGGGATGGTGGGCCTGTTGCTCATGGCGGTTCATTCGCTCGTGAACCTTTTCCAAGTGTGGAAGACAGGGAAGCCTATTCCGCGGGAAACCCATGTTGAAGAAGATGCCTTTCAGCTGGAATTGGAGCAGAGCGAATGATTCTTGGTTTGTTGATCGTTGCAATGCTGGTGCTTCTGTTCTTGCGTGTGCCAGTCGCCATTGGAATGCTGTTGCCGTGTCTTGCCTACGTCGCGTGGTCACCCGACATCACGCTTGGAGTTTCACTTCAGCAGACGGTTGGGTCGGTTGATTCATTCCCGTTGCTAGCCGTTCCGCTATTCATCATGACGGGCTATTTGAGTAACGCTGCTGGTCTCGCTGACCGACTGTTTCGCATGCTACTGACACTGTTCAAAAAGATTCCTGGCAATCTTGGATTTGTAAATGTCTTCAGCAGCTTGATGTTTTCATGGATGAGCGGCGCGGCCATCGCCGATGCTGCGGGACTGGGTTCCGTCCTTGTGCCAGCGATGAAAAAACGCGGCTATGACGAAAAGTTTGCGCTCGGTCTCACTGGAGCATCCTCGCTCATCGGGCCAATCATGCCGCCGAGTATCCCTGCGATTGTCTACGCGGTCTCTGCCGGAGTCTCGGTTGGATCTTTGTTTTTTGCGGGAGTGCTTCCGGCACTGGTTCTGACATCAATTCTTTGTATTTTCGTTTATCGAGATGCTCTACGAAACCCACTCCGTGAGGAGGCACTTGCACAAGACATCCCTCTCTTCAAGGCGATCACTTCGGCGCTGCCAGTTCTATTGACCCCTGTAATTATTCTTGGAGGAATTCTAGGCGGAATCTTCACACCAACCGAGGCAGCCGCCGCTGCGGTGATGTGGGTCCTGGTTTTGAGCTTCTTTTACCAGTCACTTTCCTTCAAAGCATTTAGCGGAGTCTTGATTAAGACGGCCACCACCACCGGATCCATCATGCTAATTGTCGCGGCTGCCGGCCTGTTTGGCTGGGTTATCGCCCGTGAGCAAGGTCCTCAAGCGGTAACCGAGGCGATGCTGCAGTTCACAGACAATCCAATTGTTTTTCTGTTGCTGATCAATGTTGTCTTGCTGATTACCGGAATGATACTTGAGCCCGTTGCAGGGCTCTTGATCACCGTCCCCGTTCTTCTTCCCGCCGCAATCGAATTTGGAATTGATCCGCTGCACCTCGGAATCGTCATGATTCTTAACCTGGTTCTCGGCTTGTTGACTCCCCCGGTAGGACTCGTGCTGTATGTGCTTAGCAGTGTCACGGGAAGCTCAGTTCAAACCGTTACACGTGGAACGATCCCGTTTCTGATTCCGTTGCTGATCACCTTGCTTCTCATCACATTCATTCCAGGATTCAGCCTTTGGTTGCCCGGGCTTCTCGCTAAATAGATCAGCTTGCTGGGTGTGACATTCGGGCCCGGTGATAGGAAAATTCTCAGGGGAAAATGATGTTAACTCGCTCAGAAATTGAACAATACAATCGCGACGGGTATGTGTCGCCTGACTTTTGTTTGGACGAAGCAACGCTTGACCAGATTCGTGAAGCTCACTCTCGGTTGGTCAGTCATCATCCTGAATTCAGTGACTATTGTTCAGCGCTGCTGGCTTACGACACATGGTTCCTTTCGGTCGCTCGGCGACCTGAAATTCTCGATATGGTTGAGCAGGTCATTGGCAGCGATTTCGCGCTGTGGAACTGCAGTTTCTTTGCCAAGCCGGCAAAAGTGGGAACGCGAACTCCCTGGCATCAAGACGGCGAGTACTGGCCTATCGAACCTCTGGCAACCTGTACGGTATGGATTGCGCTTGATGCATCCACAAAGGAAAATGGCTGTTTGCGAGTCATCCCCGGCTCACACAAGTCCAGGCAGCTAGCCAAGCACAATCGTAGTGATGCTTCTGACGTTGCCCTTAATCTGGAACTGGACGAAGCTGAGTTTGATGAATCAGAAGCTGTTGACATTACGCTAAAGCCAGGTGAAGTTTCACTTCATGATGTCTATCTCTACCATGGATCTGAACCCAACTTGTCGGATTATCCGCGTCGTGGCATGACTTTACGCTACATGCCAACCTCGTCAATCTATTGCCACAATGACGAAACCCGATTTGAACGAGAGGGACGCTTGGATATGTCGAACCGGACGATCTATCTAATGCGGGGCAATGACCAATCTGGCCGGAATGACTTTCGGATGCGTTATTAACTGGCCTGCCAAAGTACGACCAAGCCCAGCGGCTCGACATTCGCATCCCTGACCTTCCGAAGGAGCTTGATGCTAGGATTTTGCGTTGATGATCGGGGTATGATTAAAGTTGTCTTTGAACTGAAAAACCAGCTCAGGAATCCAAGGATCGTGCTGGAGGGCATTTTCACGGTGGGTATTTCTCGCGTTCCCAAGACGAGGCGGTTTCATGGATTCTGCCTGTCATTCATGCCGTTTGTGGTGCCACATGGACGTTCCGGCAACCCGGTGCTTGATGAACAGAGCACTTTTCTTTGGAGAGGCGATCGATCGTCGCTGCACAGATCTACCATGGACTGAGGCGACGCGGGTCTGGTTGCCCATGCCCTCAGGCAGCACGCAAAGGCACCAGTCAAGGTTCCGTTTCGCGGAGGATGCAGTGGCTGCTTTGGCAGCACTGTTTTTATGAGGGTGGAATTTCGCGTCCGATCAAAGCTCCCGGATGCGGACGTTTCGAAAGGCCACTTTGCACCCTTTGCCGTGATCCTGTAAAGCGATGACCCCCTTCCTTCGTGACAGTCGCTTGTCGTCGTCACTCACTTTAGAGAAAACCACGTCGTTAATCTTCTGGGTGAGCGTATTGCCTTGGGCAATAACCTCCATCGTATTCCAGCTTTCCTGCCGGAAGTGTGCGATGATCTCCTCATTGGTTGCAACTTGCTTGACAGACTTTTTTCCATCGACCGTGATCAAGACTTCCTGGCCCGCTGTGGCCATGAAAAAACGCGACGCGTGCCCAGGGTCATCCTTCGCGAGCAGCGAGTGATGCCAGAGACCCATCTTATTCTGCGGCGCGACTTCGACCTGATACCCGAAAACCTGGTGGTTACCTTGGTCATCACTACGAACTTGAACGCCGGAATTGCCAGACTCGTATTTGAATTCGAGACGAAGAACAAAGTCAGAGGGAGTGCCCCCACGCCAGATGATCCAGTTCCGTGTCTGTTCCTTACCCGTGCAAGAAATCGCACCGTCCACAACTTCCCACGCGCCCTTGCGATGATCCCACTGGTCGAGGTTGATCCCGTTGAAAATGGGGATGAAACCGGTCTCGTCGCCTGCCGCCTCTTTCTTCTTGCCGGGTTCCGCCGAAAAGTTACCTGCTTCTGGAGTGAAGTCCCAAGGAATCGTTTTTAAGCCAAATTGTTCAAGAAAGGCTCCTGACGAGAAAGCGAGGAACAAGTTTTGATCACCGGCAACTTTCCGATGCCTTGCGTAGAGGCCCTGCATGTGAGGAATGAGCGATTCTGCTTTTGGTCCCAGCAATTCGATGGCACGGCAGGCTCGTAGGGCTTCCCACCAGTGGTCGAGTCTGGTGTCCTTAGCGAGGACTTGCAGAGCGCGGTCATGGTGTTGGGCCGAGTTTTCAGCAAGCCACGAAGCGGCTTCAATTCGGACATCGGTCGCAGTGTCAGCGAGGTGATCGGCGGCCAAAGTGTGGAGCGCGGAATCGTTGGGGAAATCGACCCGCATTCCGACCATCGCCCAATAGCGATCAGCGGCACTGGGGCTCTGGAGGGATTTCACCAACGCGTCCCGATCTTTTTTGCCCACGACATCGGCGGTTTTCCAGGCGGCATCGAGATCAGGTGAGTGATTGGCGTTGCCTTTCAGGATGTCACCAATAGGCATCTTCTCTGCATCGACGTAGTAACGCATCAGAGACTCCGGGAGCGCGCCAACATCACGAATCTCTGCGCGGGTTTTTACAAAGACTTCGCGGAGGCGTTTCAGTGCCGTCTGCTGCACCGGGCTCATTTTGCCGTCAAGAAGGTTCGCAATGTTATCAGGATCGGCGATGCAGTCATAAAATTCTTCGACCGGCTTGCTCGGTCCAGCATAGGCCCGCTGTGAAGCAGTAAGTGCTGAGAGATCAGTTTTCGCAGCACGATTGATCTCGGTCCTGATCTCGCCTAAATCGGAGAAGACACTGGGCTGGTTGTAGGACAAATGGGGCATGTAATTCCTGACATAGAGGAACTGCTTGTCGCGAACGGATCTCGCCATCTCCATCGCTTCATCGACTCGATCCCGCGTACCGTAAACCGTCTTCCTCTCGGTTTCTGAACCCGGGCCAAGGAATGGAATTCCCTGCATGTATTTGGGGATGGTTTGCCCGGTCAGATTGAGAACCGTTGGCGGAAAATCGACGAAGCTAACAAGTCGGTCCAGTCGAGTGCCTGGATTTGCGGGAGCAAGGTGCTGGTACTTTTTCGGAAAGCGGACCATGAGGGCAACGCGCATTCCTGAATCAAGAAGCAGCCGCTTATGACGTGGCATGCCGGATCCGTGATCGGAGTAGAAGAACACGATCGTGTCTTCGGCAAGCCCATCGTCATCCAATTGATCAAGGATACGCTTGACGTTCTGGTCCATGACTGAAACACAGTCATAGAACCTAGCGACGGTCTTACGTATGACCGGAGTGTCCGGGTAGTAAGCTGGCAGCGGAGCGTCTTGGGGAATGCTAATGTTTTGTTTGGTGAGGCGTGTCTGAATAGTTTTCTCAAAAACGGCATGAGGCCAGACCATCGTGCGTGACTGATGTGTCGTCATATCGTTGAATATCGAGAAGAATCTCTGGCCAGGCTTGCGTTTTCTCCAATGTGCTTCGGAAGAAGAAACATTCCACGACTCTGAGATCAGTCGATCGTTTTCCGCGCAGTTGTAATCGGTTTTAACGTTGTTCGACGTGAAGTAACCGGCTTTTCGAAGAAAGGAGGGGAAACCTTTCACACCGTTCGGAAGGTGATTCGAGGATCGCATCTGATTGGTCCCCATGCTCACGTTGTGCATCCCGGTGATGAGTGTTGACCGTGATGGTGAGCACACCGGCGACGCGGCAAAGGCGTTGGTATAAAGGATGCTCTCTTTTGAAAACGCGTCAAGGTTGGGTGTGCGTGCGAAATTGTCACCGTAGCATCCAAGTACCGGACTCATGTCCTCCACAGTGATCCAGAGAATATTTGGCGGGTATTCTCCTTCATTGGTTGGCTCTGCGGTCGATTCAGTATTCAACGCCACCGTCGTTCGGTCGGTGACTTTGCCCTGAGCAACACACATGCCGGCAGACACATTTTTCGCCGTATTCCCTGATTTGCAACCCTTGTCGTCTTCAGCAGCAAGCAGGTGCAACGCGTTCCGGTCACCATCAACAAGGTTGCCGCCATTTTCCACATCCAAGCTGATGTAGGAGGTGCCGGTATCTGAGCGGATTAACTTCAAATCCAGCTGATGGTCAAGACAGTGATAGGTGTCCTGTGAGACTGCGATGTCGCATGACACCAGAATGGCAAGGCTATGTAGGATAATTTTAAGTCTCATGTTCAGCACGCTCTTCAGGAGAGATGTGATGCGTGGTCCTCAGGGAAAGGACTCGATGCAATGATAGCAGGTCAACCAAAATACTGCGTCCAGACTAGCCATGCGGTGAAGAATCGTGACGGAGATGCGTTCCGGTTTTTCTCAACCCTAGAACACGATCTTGCAAATCAATGGTGACATGGTTGGCTGAAGATTCGGATCCTGTTAACGCTGAATTTCATGGAGAGTCTCGCGTTTTGCAGGATTGGCGACTAACGCCAGGTTTAGGCCTCCGAATCGATAACCGAATCCGTCCTTTGGTGTATCATGACGCGCTTCTTTGTATGGATTCAACGCTGTGGCTTAAGTTCAATAGAAGCTACCATAAGTTCGTTGTGACTCAGGATGAGATTCGATTAGTAGGTGGAAATGAGAATTTGGATTGACGCGGATGCAGCACCGCGAGATGTGAAAGAGGTTGTTTTTCGTGCGGCACTCAGGCTGCGTGTAGACACGGTTTTGGTTGCCAATCAACGCATTGCGGTCCCTGCAAACGCCGCAACCGTTTCAATGGTGGTGGTACGTGAGGGTGCCGATGTAGCGGATCGACACATTGTAGAAAAGAGCGTGCCGGGTGACTTGGTCGTGACCGCTGATATTCCTCTCGCCGCTCTCTTGGTTGAGAAAAACGTCGATGTGATTGACCCCCGAGGAGAGGCATACGACGCCAGCAACATTGCCAGTCGCTTGTCGATGCGGAATTTCATGGATCATATGCGAGGTGCCGGGATGGCGACCGAGGGCAGTCGCCCGTATGGGGATCAAGACAAAAAAGCATTCGCCAACACCTTCGATCGCTTGTTGACAAAGTTGCTGAAGCAAGCAGGTAAGTGATCTCGGAAATTCCTGCGACTTCACCCTCTCTGATTTCGTTGAAGAAGGCGGTAGTACCCGGAGTCGTGCCTGCTGTCGTTCCATTTGAATTCCCCCTCCCAGAATGAAACCGACTAGTATTGGCTAAGGAACTTGTTTTACCCGCGCGTCGATCACTTAACGTGGACGCTGAATCCAAAGTATCTGAACGCTTCGGTGTTTGCCCTAGCCGTAGCGAAGAGCCGCTGAACCGTCTATTCTTTCCAGCGAGCACTGTGTTGGAATGAACCCGTTGATACTATCTCAGTTGACCATTGATGCCGTTTTGTGTCACGCTTTATTCGGCGTGTTTTTTTCCGACCCACGCCATGAATAAGACGCGGATCAGACTGAATGATTCAACCTTCAAAATCTCGGGCAAATCATCCGTTGGATTTTCACCCCTTGTCGCCTATTCACGTACTGTGTGCCTTGTAGGTCATTGTCGATCTTGGGATGGTGTTGGAAGGCTTCGATGCGTCGTTGGGATTGGATGAGATCGATCAGACTTTTGTTGATTGAAGAAAAGAAGATTTTTCGATCCGGCCAGTTAATGCGTCGCCTTTCTAAATCTTGATTGACTACCCTTTTTTTGGTTGGATGAGATGAGTAATTCCAAGAGATTACTATTATTCGCATTTCGGGCTGCATTGTTCGTCATGATTGTTGGTCATGCTGTTAACTCTTCGCAAATCGCTGTTGCTGGTGAACTGCAAGCCGCGCCAGTTGGAACGTTTTCGATCGTGATCATCCCCGACACCCAGCGTTACAGCGATGGTGGGACCAAGGCGTCCGGCAAAGAGGGCAGTGGGAAAGAGGTTTCCTTGACCAACGAAGTCTTCGAGTGCTGGACCGATTGGATCGCTAACAATTTGAAACGGCAACGCATTGCCTTTGTCAGTCATGTTGGGGACATCGTTAATATTAATAATCGAGAGCAATGGGCGATTGCGCATCACTGCATGAACAAACTGCATGGCCGCGTCCCCTACGGCATCTCCGTTGGTAATCATGACATGACCGCCGATGGTGATTCTTCGTTATTTCAGGAAGTATTCCCCAAGTCGCGTTTCGCCTCCTTTCACTGGTATGGCGGTTGTTTTGAAAAACCCTCAAATGACAACGCCGTCTCGGGTAACAACGCTAACAGCGTGCAATTGTTCGAAGCTGGTGAGATGAAATTTGTGGCATTGCATCTGGAATGTAATGCCCCTGACAAAGTTCTGCAGTGGGCCAATTCGGTGCTGCGACGTCACAGTGACCGACATGCAATGGTCACAACTCACATGGGGCTTGGGCCACGTGACAAACCGAAAAATAGTCAAGACTATTTCGACGCACCCAAGGGTCGGATGACTTGGATAAAACGTCATGGAAAACAAGGGAATTCTGCGCAACAGATGTGGGAGAAATGCTTCAAACTGCACGATAATCTTTTTCTCGTTTGCTGTGGCGATCAAAGCCGCACGCAGGCCATGCGTCTGGAATCAGTTGGTAAGCACGGTAACACTGTCCACGAAGTGTTGTCCGATTACGGATCGGGCGGAATTCGCGTGATGCGTTTTGTTCCGACAAAGAATCTAATCGAGGTTCGTACTTGGGATCCGATCAAGGGCGAATTGTGCGAATCAACGCAGATCGTGAAGGATCGCAAAGAGCACCAATTCACGCTCAGCTATGAAATGCGAAACTGATTGCCACGACGAACAGAGCATCTGCCTAAATTGGACTTGGAAGTGGCAGATTGCTTTGCCACCGTGGATCCTGAATTGAAATGCACGCCCGCCTTGATTTTTGGAGCAAGGGAACCTGAGCGACTTCGCACAGTTTTTTTAGTCGGGACGGCGGCATCCGTCGTTCAGGAGCCTTGTTTGCTTTCTCGAATCCTGCCCTTTCGCATCGAGATGACCAGTAAACGTTATACTGCTGTCCGAGGTCATATTTCATCAACCACTTTTCAATTCGACGAGAGCGTTAATGCGATCTTCATCACTTTTCCTCACAGCCACATTTTTGGTTTGCTGCATCGTTGAAATCACTTTCGGTCGCACTCAAGCTTTCGCGGAATCGCTTGCGGGATCGCGTCCCAACATTATTTTGGTGATGACGGACGATCAGGGCATGGGCGATCTGTCTTGCATGGGGAACCAGGTTCTTCGAACACCTAATCTTGATCGCTTCTACGAACGTTCAACTCGATTCACAGACTTTCATGTCAGCCCAACCTGTGCGCCGACTCGATCCTCGATTTTCAGTGGGCGACACGAATTTCGCAATGGTGTTACGCATACGATTAGGGAACGTGAGCGAATGGCTCTTTCGACCACCACGTTTGCCGACCTACTTCGCACAGTTGGTTACGAGACAGGAATCTTTGGCAAATGGCATCTCGGAGACGAGGACGCCTATCAACCTTATAACCGGGGATTCAGCGAGGTATTCATTCATGGCGCGGGAGGGATTGGGCAAGCTTATGAAGGGAGCTGTGCCGACTTTCCTCCCAACCGTCAGAGTGAAGGAAGATATTTTGACAACGTGATCCTGCATAACGACACGATCGTGCAAACGAAAGGATTCTGCACGGATGTTTTCTTTCAAGCCGCAGCAGGTTGGATCCAAGAAAAAAGAGAATCCAGTACTCCCTACTTCGCCTACATCAGCACCAACGCTCCACACGGCCCGATGCTCGCACCGGAACGCTACAAAAAGCGTTTTGCTGAGCAAGGTTGGGACGCAAACACCCAAGGCCGTTATGGAATGATAGAAAACATTGACGACAACTTTGGAATGTTGGTGCAGAAATTGGACCAGTGGAAGGCTTGGGACGACACTTTATTGATCTTCATGACAGATAATGGACAAGCGGGTCGAGGCGCGAAACGTGACGGCAAATCACAAAAAATGCACACCGCCGGTTTCAAGAGTGGCAAGGGTTCTCCCTACGAAGGTGGTACTCACGTTCCGGCATTCTGGTACTGGAAAGGCAAACTGGGGGAGGGCGTCGATATCCCCGCGCTGACCGCACACATCGACTTGTTTGAAACCTTTTGTCAGTTGTCCGGCGCTGAGATTCCAGGTGATATACAAGAGCGTGACGGGCGATCCTTGCTGCCCCTTTTGGAGGACCCAAAAGCTGACTGGCCTGACAGGAAACTTTTCGTTCATCAGGGACGCTGGGAAAAAGGACGCGATCCCAATCTTAGTCAATTCAAAAACTGTGCGGTTCGAACTCAACGATGGCGATTCGTCAACAACCGCGAACTTTATGACATCGCGGAAGATCCCTTCGAGAGCAAAAATGTTGCTGAGAAACATCCGCAGGTGGTCGAGGAAATACAAAAAGCTTATCAAGCATGGTGGAGCCAAACCGTTCCGCTGATGGTCAATGAAGACGCGCCCTATGCCGAGCAACATCCACAAACCGTTCGCTATGAGAAGCAACTTGAAAAGCGTGGGATCCCTGATTGGGTTCCTGTCATTACGGATTGGCAGCCCGGATCCTGAAGTTCGACCAGGCGTTGCTATCTTGGTTTCCTGGAGGTTCCACGCCAATGGCAGTTGTTTTTTTCACGACATCGTCTGCCGGCATAGACTCGCAGATCCAACTTTTATGCGTGATCGATGAAGATTGGAATCGTTAACGATCTACAGTGATCGGAAAATTCGGACCCGTGACGATCATCTATCTTTTCACTTTTCGATTGCGGACCAATGATGGTAACCGGCCATGAACAACGCATGGCGTCATTGCAGATGGAAACTGCTTTGGTGGCCTCTGGTGTTGCCTCGCGTCTTGCCAATTGGGACTTTCCTGCCATTCCGGCTCAACTTGTTACCTTCAATCCTCACTCTGCATTCTATGAATCACCCATTTGATCCAGCAGATGACATCGTGGGCTACAATCGTGCAGCATGGAACAGTCAGGTTCAAAAGAGAAATCCTTGGACGATCCCTGTTTCGACTGAAGAAATACAGCGGGCTCGTAATGACGACTGGCAAATTGTTCTCACGCCGGAGAAACCTGTTCCGCGTGAGTGGTTCCCGGATTTTCGTGCCAGTCCCATTGAAGTTCTTTGCCTCGCCGGTAGCGGCGGGCAGCAGGCGCCAATCCTCGCCGCGGCGGGGGCCAACGTGACCGTGTTCGATAATTCAGAAGCTCAATTAGCGCAAGACCGAACTGTGGCTGATCGTGAAGGTCTGCCGATCAAACTTATACAAGGTGACATGGCTGATCTTGCCGTCTTGGGAAATGCATCCTTCGACTTGATCGTGCATCCGTGCTCCAACTCATTCGTTCCAAGCGTTCTGCCCGTTTGGAAGGAAGCGGAACGAGTGATGAAACGTGGTGCGAATTTACTCTCAGGAATCGTCAATCCAGTATTTTATCTGTTTGACGATCAACTGATGGAAAAAGGCGAATTCAAATTACAGCATAAAATCCCCTATTCTGATCTGACCAGCCTGTCGTCCGAGCAGATGCAGGCATTGCTTGAAGAAAACGAGCCGTTATGTTTTGGACATACACTCACCGATCAGCTTGGTGGTCAGATCGAAGCAGGTCTGGTGATCACAGGGTTATTTGAAGACGGTTGGTCAGAATGGCCAATTTCCAAATACATCTCCACATTCATTGCAACGAAAGCGACTAAGCCCTGACACTGTGTGAAGAAATCTGGGACAACCATGTATTCCTCACGAACTATCACGCGGAACAAAATCATTTCAGTTTCATATGCGAACTGATCTTGTCGATGATCTGGACTCCAAGATTGATCTGGTCTCCAAGAAAGTTTTGAGTGAAAACTGGAAACCGTGACAAGAAGAGAACCTGACAAGATTGAAATAGAAACACGGTGGACTGATCGTCTGCGAGCAACCGCCGCAATCCATCACCTTTGAGAGCATTTCAAAGTGACCTCCTCATGAATGCCAATTGCCTCTTAGCCTTCCTCATTCTCGTTGCAAACGCTTTGCCGCTGGTCGGTGCTGACCGCCCACCGAATATCTTGATTTTCCTGATGGACGACATGGGCTATGGCGATGTGAATGCTTTGAATCCTGATGGGGCCGGGTTCACCACACCAAATCTGGACGCGTTGGTTGCGAAGGGCGTCACGTTTACCCATGCCCATTCATCTGCTTCGGTGTGCGCTCCGACTCGCTATGCGTTGCTAACCGGCAACCACGTTTACCGGGGCCGTTTGCCGGGCGGTACCTGGTCACATTTTCAGGGGAGCCAGATTTTATCAGGACAGCAAACGATCGCGGATCATTTACGAGACGCGGGATACGCCACCGCATTCTTCGGCAAGGGACACCTCGGTTCGTCGTTTTTGCGCGAAGATGGCACACGAGCAAAAAACTTTGGTGACGCGGATCTCTCAAGGCGTTTTCAAGATGGTCCCCGCGATCACGGCTTCGACTATTCCCTGACCTTACCCGCCGGCATACAGTCAGAGCCCTACGCGTTTTTCCAAAACGATCGACTAACGCGTTGGAACAATGAACGCATGACTTGGGAGACTTTTAAGAACGACTTGGAGGCCCGGGAATACTTCCGCACTGAAAAGCGTGGCAAGAAGAAATCGGTATACGCAATGGATAATTGGACTACTGAGACAGTCGGACCTCTACTGATGCGTGATGCTCTCGGCTTTCTTGATCGACATGTTGCCGAAAAGGGAAAGGACCAACCCTTTTACATCCATTACTGCTCGCAAGCTGGCCATTCACCCTATGCCCCTCCCGTCGCATTCAATCCAAACGACCCATTGAATACCAGTCAGCTCGATGCCCCCGGTGCAATTGCGGTCGCCGGACAAACGGTTAACAAGCGGACCGACATGATCTTGGAGGGTGACGTGGCGCTGGGACTATTCATCGAAAAACTTGACGACTTGGGTATTTTGGAAGAGACGCTAATTCTGTTCACCAGCGACAACGGCGTAGCCGTTGGCACCGGGTCGACCTGGTCCAATCCAATCTACCGAGATGTCAAAGACGATATCCCTTACGGGGGTAATCGTCTGGAGGTGAGCCCATTAAACCCTCAACTGATTCACCAGAACGGGCAAGGCGTCGCGGACGATGGAATTCCGCTACGAGGTGAAAAGGGCTTCGTCTACGAAGGCGGACACCGCATCCCCTTCATTGTCCGCTGGGATAACGGTATTCCAGCGAACCAAGTCGTGCGTGATCAGGTGATTGGGTTGCACGATGTATTCGCCACGGTTGCCACGATCGCTGGCGCAAAGGTGAGCACAGGGCAAGCTCATGACAGCTATGATTTTTCCAGGGTCTGGCAGGCTCCGGCATCTAATCATCCTCTCGTCCGCACCTCGCTATTCATCCAATCCAACCGACCTTGGGAACAGAACAACCAAAAGAGCAACAACACATGGGCGGCCTATCAGGCTTCACGAGTCTCAAATTCACTGGACCTTTGGAAGGGTGTACTGGAAACCAATATTCGCCAACCCGGCGGAAAAGCCAAGGCCCATGGCGTCGAACTATTTCATCTCACAAAGGATCCGTCGGAAAGTAACAATCTCAACGAAACATCACGACTTAAAGCGATCGAACGTCAGTTTCGAACCCAGACGAATCAGTCCCGTACTGCGCCCCGATGATTCGCACGGATCCGTAAAAATCAGCTTGTCCCTACCGGTTCAGAACGTTCTCGAAAGGGTTGTCTGTTTTATGATTTGTCAAAGACAACATGATCCAGAAATATTTTGAAAATGCGTAGTTTCAAAACCGCGTGTGTGGGGATTCGCAACCAAGACTGGGGTTCACGGCTGGTTCACGACGACCATGCCCGATTCTGAATGCAACTCTAGAGTGGTTTTCAGGATTATAGAAATTCGAGTGTCCCTTCCAACTCATTCATCCCTGACGATACCGCAACTCGCAGAGCTCTATTTGCTTTTGTCGTTCGTGATCGCACGGAATGAAATTACCAAGATTGGTTCAATCCAATGGTGTTGTTGGATCAATCCAAGATTCCTTGGCCTCGACGCTTTAGAACGTTGACGGGGGATTCCACGGTATCAGCACGCTGCTAATTTTGGGCTTTGACTCGCACCGTGCTACTACGATTTCAACAACTCAGATAGCATCCCCGCGCCTTGCCCTCGCGCCGGGAGCCATCTTTTTCTGAGGCATCCAAGCTGGATTCGATTTCAACTCAAATCCAAGTTGAATTGAGAACGCACCCAGAGACTTGATGAATCAAGTGTTCGACCACCTCCCAGGCCCCATGCGGCTCGTGGCCACATCCAGTGCTCGGATGATTGTTTTGAATCGACGTTGTCTACTTGAGTTCGGCAACGGCTTGTTTAAGTCGTCGCCAATCAGACTTTGCCTCTAAAGAAAGGCTTGACTTGTCGAGCGGCGATTTCTCAAACGGGTCGACACTCGTATTGAAAAACTCACCGGTACTGTAGAGTTTTCTATCACGGGTCTTTACGAAGAATCGTCCTCGGTGTTCGGCATACGCCCACTGGCGCTTCGAGCGATCTTGCCCTCGAAGCAGCGAGGCAAAACTGTGACCGTCTAGTTGTGTATCTGCCGGAAGTTGCCCACCAATCAGGTCGGTGAATGTCGGCAGGAAATCGCTGAAATCAATCAGGTTGTCCCAAGACTGTCCCGGTTTGATAATTCCCTTCCACACTGCAATTCCCGGAACTCGGGTACCCCAGTCAGTGAGTCTTCCTTTTCCGCCAGGAACGGACTTTCCCTGAAACTCCGAAACAGGATTCTCGTAGACAAAATTGTTACGGTTACCAATTGCGGACAATTTTGAACGGACGGCGGTACCGTTATCTGCTGTAAAGATGACGAGTGTATTGTCTTCGAGTCCTGAGGACTTGAGGAACGTCATCAACTGGCCAACGTGTGAATCCATCTGCTCGACCATCTCAGCAAAGTTGTCGTATCGACCGCGCGGGCCGTGAGGAACCGGTTTCTTCAGGTCATCCGTAACGTCATGACAAAGCGCCATCGAATAGAACGCCATAAAACGCTTCTTCTCGTTCTTGCTTTGCTTCATGAAATCGAGCAGAAAATCCACGTATAAATCCGGACCATACTTGCCTGTTGTGTCGCTTCGAAGGCGTCCGTTTTCATAGATCATTGGATCGTGGTAACGAGGCCCTTCATGCCAACCAAACAGCGACCACTGATCGAAACCCATTCTGTTCGGCTGATTCAGGTCCTTCCCCATCAGGCTCAACTGCCATTTACCGGCAACAGCTGTGGCATACCCGGCACCCTTGGCGATGCTCGCAAACGTGCGGCTCTCGACCTTCTTCGGAAAGCTACCCCACTTTGGGTTTCCAAGATGGCGTGGGTACTGACCGGTCAGCAGTGTGACGCGAGTCGGATGACACACGGGCATTGCGTAGCAGTGGTTAAATATCGCGCCATTGGCCGCGAGTTGATTAAGATTCGGTGTCGCGTAGGAAGTGCCGCCGTAACACTCCAACGCCTCCCGCCCGACATCGTCTGCCAGAATAAAAAGGATGTTTGGTCGCTCTGAAGCAGACGCCTGTGCAAACAGCACGCAGCCAACCACCAATGACATCAAACGATAAGAATTAGGCCAAATCTTCATGTTTCTGTTACCGCCGAGACTCAGTGTAGGGAGCGAGTCGAGTTTGCTATGACCGCCCGAATGCCTACTATACAAAAACATTTCAAATGCGCGAATCATTCTTGCAATGATCAACCTCGGTTGGCGTTTAGTTGTCTTCGGGCACTACCCTGGCGAAACCAGTCAAGAACTTTCGACTGCAGTGCAAATCGACGAAAATAGTTGACGGATTCCCATAAGGTTTGGAGGGAGTGATTTCCGGATTCACTGGGCAAAATGTTTGTTCCAGTATTTTTAATCCATGCGGCTCTGGCCTGAAGTGGCACTTGGTGATTACCATCGGCGTCGATTGCAACGCACTCGCCTGCAACGCCGACCCTCGAAAGCCCTTCATGTACGATTTTTTTAAGCGAAACTTCCGCTGGCTTGCTGGTGGTTTTTTGCTGACCTATTTCTCAAGCTTTGGTCAGACATTTTTTCTTTCATCCTCCGTCGGTCAATGGCAATCCCAGTTTGAACTGAGCCATGGCGAATTTGGTCGACTGTACATGCTTGCAACACTCGCCAGCGCTTTATGCCTGCCGTTTTTGGGCCGACTAGTCGACCTCATGCCCGAATCCCGCATGGTTTTGACAGTGATTCCCGCACTTGCATTAGCCACCTTTCTGGCTGCAAATGCGACATCGGCGATGATGCTGGCTGTCGCGATTTTTTTGTTGAGGCTATTTGGTCAGGGGATGATGACGCACCTCGCCTTAACCGCAACAGGGCGTTGGTTTGAGCAGCAGCGTGGTCGGGCGATCTCGATTGTTGTGCTTGGCCATCAGGGCGGTGAAGCGACACTGCCATTGCTTTTTACTTCGGTGGTGACTGTCCATGGTTTTCAGGCAGGTTGGACTCTTGGCGCCGTGTCTTTACTATTAATTGGCCTACCACTGGCGTATTGGGCGTATCACCGACCGAGGGATCCTCAGCAGCAGGAGGAGAACAGCGAGACGCTGTTGCCTGAACTTCGCAGTTGGACTCGCTCCGAAGTCCTTTGTGATCCTCTGTTTTGGATTTTGCTGTTCGGCGTGCTGGCGCCGCCGTTCATCGGCACCACAATTTTTTACCACCAAGTTTACCTCACCGATCTCAATGACTGGCCACCTCGAATGTACGCCCTCTCACTTTCCGTGATGGCGGGAACCACCGTTGCCTGTGCGTTGGGCAGCGGAGCCCTGATCGATCGGTTCCGCGCAACAAGCGTTCTGCCGTTTTTTCTATTACCGCTTGCAGCGACTTGCTTCGTTCTTTCCCGAGGCGGCCCAACGTCCACATTATTGATTGTGATGGTTCTGATTGGCATCAGCTATGGCTGCTCATCGACTCTGTTTGGTGCGATCTGGCCGGAGGTCTATGGGACGCTTCACTTGGGAGCAATTCGTTCGGTTATCGTCTCGTTCATGGTGTTTGCAACGGCAGCCGGTCCAGGACTGACGGGGACTCTCATTGATCGCGGTATCCCTTTGCCAACTCAAATGCACTGGGCCGGATTCTATTGCCTGTTTGCTACCCTGATCGTCGGGATTGCCTCACTGAAGCTGAAGAAGCGAAGAACACATGCGGGGGCAGCTTCTACATCCTGAACTGCAACACATTCATAACATGCCCCCCGTAATTGGCAGGCTCTTCAACACTTGAGGTGGGAAGCACCTTTTGAAAAGAGGGTGCCATCATTGACAGGACATGTATCTCTGACGCGATGGAGAGCCTGTTGGTGTGAGCCATGTCACCAGAACCGCTTGCGCCAGAACCGGCATGATTTTGGAAACACCAAGCCCTTGGCAGCGATCAACGCGTCCTTGACCATCGGTGGGCGTTCACACTGGCAACAACCGTCGGTACCTGTCGGACTTTATTCTGAAGCCTAGCCATTGCTTTCTTCTGGTCATTGCAGTTTGCAACAACCTCCAGCAGCAGGAGGCACTTGGGTAGGAGTCGTGTATTCCATTCTAGAAGAGACATTCTGCAAGAAGCAAATCTTGCTAACGGCTCTGCGTTGCCCGGCCATCAACGGTAAGCCACTGCGAAGCAAGCCGCTTGTGGAGGTAATAGCCTATCGTCAATCGATAAGCGTACAGCTGTGATCCACGGTTCTGGGTTGGCGATTTGCTGAAGGTTCATCGCCACGAACTGGGCAATTGTCGAACGTATCGCTTCCTTGGTCGTTTCCCAGCCTTGTATTCAGACCCCGCACACCAGAAACCAGATTGGAATCCGTGTTTCCGAGATGAACAACTAATGGATGATTTTGGCTTCAGTTCAATCAACGTGATGTGCTGATTCACGTGGAACGCTGCCGCCTCTTAATGGGAGGAAGCAAAATTACCGAGCGGCGTGATTTTTGGAGTCGATGTACAAACTCCGGAGACTCGATAGTTGGGTTTTGTAGTGGCGTTTGGTCGTTGCGGGGAACCAACTTTGAATGACTTTATCCGGCGATGCCTGCGAGGTCTGTTGGCCGCATTTTTGACGCGATGTCTTCCAGTGACATTAGCGGTACAGGCAGCTTGGCAGACGGTCTGCGTCGAACCATCGGTGCAAACAGGCAAGCGGCCCAGTTTGCACCGATCGCGAAGGTTTTCTGCTAGAAGTCAATTTTGTACTTCTGAACCATACTTCGGCGAACTGAGGCAGTAGTCTCGTCGATGCCTTGCCAAATCTGTTGAACAGAAGCTGCACCGGCCGTTCTCTCCTGGCCACGGATGATGGCATCGGTCCGTCCTTTTTCCTGCAGCGAGGCTCGTCCAGCACCGACACCTACGGTCACTCCCTGAGGCCCGTAATAGGATCCGTACCCTGCATTGGCACGGTACCCGCCCATCGTCCCGTAATATCCACCCGAACCGGCATTGTTGCTGGCGGTGCGAACACTCGATCGCATACCCACACCCTTCATGGCCGCTTCGGCATCACGAAATGAGGATGCGACATAGACGCCGTAGTCCAGCATTTCCTGGTCCACATTCAGGATGGGCAGTCGGTCAATCTTACGTGCATATTTGTCGTACCACATGGCTGCTTGGCCAAAGGTTTTCACTTGATCTCGCTTCGGTTTTTCTCGCAAGTCATCGACCAGTGAGCTCACCGAATTCCAGTACTGCTGGGTGGCAAGAAGCTTGGCGTTGCCCTCGGGGTCCGATCCGGGCGAGGCCGCGTCGAACATGGAATCATGCAGCGCCGGGGGCAGTTCCAAAATGCTCATGACACGGCGGATACCATTGACAGAAAATTTTCCTCGAAGCAAGAACGTATTGCCGTCGATCGAAGGTGTCCACTCGCGTAGGTCATCAATCATGCCACCCTGCTTCTCTAAAACACCAATCAACAATGCCTTGCCAACACTGGCGAGAATCTCGGGCGACTCATTGAAGTCGACGCGGATGGCTCCAACGGATTCATCACCCATGGTGATTCCGAGTGTGATCCCCTGAGTGCCGCTCAACAGCTTTGCCAGCGGTTCAATTGGCAGGCCCGCGTCCTTCAAAACGGAGGATTCTTGGATGCGAGTTTTGATTTCTGCAGGTGATAACAATCCCTCAACATCCATCGCCATGATGATGGGACTGCCGACTTTGGTAGCATAGCTAAAGGCTTGTTCGAGATAGGGAGAGAGTTGATCGCCGGAGTTAATGTCTGTGGAACGCAGCCAGCGGCTAACATCTTGGCGATTGGCTGGCGTGTAGGTGCCGAGCATTTCAGGCGTCATTTGAAGAACAAAAAGGTCATTCGGCAGCCGCGCTGCGGATCGACCTTCAATGGTGTCCATCGAGCCACCAAATCGTTGTGCGACTGTGGTGACATTCTGTTCTTTGTTCATTCGAATAAAAGCCAATTCCCAAAGCGAATCACCAAACTCGTGATCGGTGCGGCCCGCCAAGGCAACTTCGGTCGCATCGGGTGGTAAAGCAGAGACCCCGGCGTCAAAGGCGGACTTGCGTCTCGCTTCCCAACGCTCACGATTCGCGACGCGCGAGCCGAACATCTTTTCCGCGTTAATCAGGACCAGTGTGTTGGCGTCTGCTGGGATTCTCGCTCGCATCCCTTTGAATTGCGCTTGAGCAAGGGAGGGCAACAGCGAACAGGCCAGCAATGGTAAAGCAGCGACCAGACGATTCATCTCAACTCTCGATATCTGTGGTATTGAATGGAGTGGCGCATTGTAACCAATTTTTTGGCGAAAATGATACATGCGGAGCGGAATAAATCGCGGGTTGCACTCCTCAAGCGACGGCATTATCCGCAAAAGCACACTCTTCCCCGACTCGTGCCTCCACTCTTTGTTGTCGATGCGTGGCAGCGTCACCAGGCAATACGTTCGTACAATGAAGCATTCTGAGGGTGGGGTATCGATCGTCAGTGTGGAAAGTATGCCACTTGTTCAACATTCAGAGGGTTTGGTTGCTGGGTCTTTGCGGTGGCCGAAAACATGACAGCGGAGTCCATGGTTGCCAGCAGTACGAATCAGAATACCAAAGGTCCAAAGCCAAGTTCCAGCACTTTGACTCGCCTCGCCAAAGGAGATCCACAAGACCTTCGGTCTTGTGTGATTCCTCCCGGCGAATGGATGATGTGATTTTTCCATTCGCTGCCACACAGTTCCCTGAATCATTCCAACCTCGAGGGACCTCCCCATCCTGACGATTCTGCGAATGCATTGGTACCACGCAAGACTCAAATCTCGTCCGAGACTTCTGTTTCGGTCTTCCCTTCTCGTAAGGTGGCCAGTCTCTGGTCCTCGATTTGCTGTGTGACCTGCACGCCAACCATTCGTGCAATCACAATCCCGACGTAAAGTTGTCCCGCCATGGCTTCAAGATTAGCCAGCGTTCTCGCCAGATTGCTAAGTGGAGTGATGTCGCCATATCCGAGCGTGGTGAGTGTGACATTGCTAAAGTAGATCAAGTCACACACCATCTGTTGCCTTACGCCCAATGCGATGTAGTTCGGGATATTGAATGAGTTAGGTTGCCACACTTCAATTATCGAATAAACCAACGCCCAAATAAGAGCTAACAGGAAATAGATGCAGACGGCACCCAGAATCCGATCGGTGTCAATTCTTCCGCTTTGAAAAACACTGCGGGACAGAGCGTGAACAAGCGAGAAGAAGATCGCAAGGTAGCAAGTGTAGACGATTATCAATAAGACTCGCGATGGTTGGAATTCAGCAAATATTGACGCGGACAATGCAATGACACCGGTGGTGATCGCAAAGTATTGGGTCCATCGCAACTGCGATAGCGATCGCATGGCTGACACAACAACGGTAAAGAAAAGCAGATTAAAAATCGTTCGATTGACATTGGAGGTGTCATTCAAAACGGCTTGTCCAACAATGATTCCAACCAGAGCAATCAATAATTCAAGATGCCGTAAACGCTGGAAAGTGCCAGGCTTTTTTGCTTGCGGTTCCGATACGGGTTGATTCATCGGTGTGGGTCGCTGATCGAAAGTTATTTTCGCGACTGCTACGTCGCGATTGGACTATGCCTCGGTTGTGTCATTCGAGGCGGTCGTGGTGGCGTCGCCGCCGATGGCGGTTGATGCTTTCTTGCTCTTTCTTAGTTCAGAAAGACTTTGGAAGACAACAAAGAATGTTGGCACAAACATCAGGGAGAAAAATGTGGCGGCGATCATACCACCGACAACTGCATTGCCGACGGCTTGACGACTTGCTGCCCCGGCACCTGAAGCAAATAGCAACGGCAGGAATCCAAGGATCGAGGAGACGGCGGTCATTAGAATCGCTCTGAACCGGAGCCGCGCCGCGTTGCGGGCTGCTTCGCGAATCGGTTTTCCTTCTCTACGCTCTTGGCTTGCGAATTCCACGATCAAAATTGCATTTTTACTGGCAAGAGCAACTAACAGAACGATTCCGATTTGCGTGTAGGTATTGTTGTCTGCGTTGCGCAGTACCAAGGCGAGAGCGACGCCTAGGGCAGCAAGCGGAACGACAGCGATCACCGCAGCCGGGCTGGTCCAACTTTCATACTGTGCAGCTAAAACCAAGAACACCGCAAGGATAGCAAGCAAAAAGATGATAGCCTGCCCGCTCCCGGCCTGCTTTTCCTGAAGGGACATGCCGGTCCATTCGTATCCAAAGCCAGGGGGTAGTCTTGAATCAGCCATTTCCTCCATCATGCCCAATGCCTGTCCAGAGCTGATGCCAGCAGCGGGTGACCCTGTGACTGATGCACTCGGGTAAAGCTTGTAACGCTGGACCACGGAGGGACCCACCATCTCCTTCACTTTGACAATGGAGCTGATGGGCACCATTTTGCCACTGATGTCACGGACGTCCAGCTTTTCGATGTCCTCGGGTGATGCTCGGAATTGTGGTTCGGCCTGCACACGCACCTGATAGGGGCGGTTGTTGTAAGTGAAATCGTTCACGTACGCCGAACCTAAATAGGCTTGCAGGGTGCTGAAGACCGTTTGCAGTGGAATGTTCATCGCCTTGGCTTTCACCCGATCGACATCTGCAAAAAGCTGGGGTTCGTTAGCACGAAAAGTTGTGTTGAGCCCGGCGAGGTTTGATTGGTCGTTGCCAGCTTGAACAAGGTCCTGAGCGGTGTTTTGTAATTGGGTGTAGTTCGCGCCACCCTTGTTTAACACTTCCATCTGAAACCCGCCAGCGTTTCCAAGCCCATCAATGGGTGGCGGTAAAAAAGGAAACACGATGGCATCTTCTACCTTGGAAAAACGCTGTCTCATTTGAGTCGCAATTGAACGAATCTGCGTCTCGGGCGTCGTTCGTTCATCCCAAGGATCCAAGATGACAATCGAGAAGCCGAGGTTCGAGCCAGCGTATCCGCCCAGCAGCGAGTAACCAGCGATGGAAAGCGTGTCGGAGACCCCTGGGATTTTTTTGTAGTCCTCGTTCAGTTTGTTCATGACTGAGGTGGTTCGCTCGGTCGACGCCGCATCCGGCAATTGAACATTAACGAACAGATAACCCTGATCTTCGGGCGGAACAAAACCGGTGGGAAGCGAGGTTAATAAAAATCCGGTCGTTGCAATCAGCCCGCCGTAGCCTACCAACACAAGTACGACTAGTCGCACGAACCAACTGACGACAAAGCTGTATACCGTAGTTGCACCATCAAACCCTCGGTTGAAAAGTCGGAAGCCGATAAATCGTGCCGCTTTGGGTTTCCGCAGCACAATTGCACACAAGGCGGGGCTGAGTGTTAAGGCGTTTACCGTGCTGATCAGTACAGCTGCCGAAATCGTGAGCGCAAATTGCCGAAAGAGCTGCCCGGTAATGCCACCCATGAAAGCACTGGGGATAAAAACCGCTAGCAGTACCAACGTCGTTGCGATTACTGGCCCTGTGATTTCTTCCATCGCCTTAACGGCGGCATCCCTGGGGCTTAGGCCTTCGGAAAGGTGGCGTGTGCAGTTTTCGACCACCACGATTGCATCATCCACCACAACGCCGATTGCCAGCACGATTCCAAATAATGACAACATGTTGATCGAAAACCCAATCACATTCATGACTGCGAAGGTGCCGATCAGGGAAACGGGGATGGCAATGACGGGAACAATCGTTGATCGCCAATCCTGAAGAAAAATGAAGATCACGAGAACCACCAAGACCACCGCAACGAATAGGGTCTCGTACACTTCAGAAATGGAAGCTTGAACGAAAAGCGTTGTATCGAAGGCGATGTCGTAATCGATGCCGCTTGGCCAGTTATTGCTCTCACGTAACTCGGCCATCTTTGATCGGATCAGTTTTGCGGTGGTCAGTGCATTGGCCCCCGGAAGTTGATAGATCGCGACTGAGGCGGATGGCTTCCCGTTGAATTTTGAGTCAAACGTGTAGTTCTTGCCGCCCAATTCAACTCGACCCACGTCACCCACGGTCAGCGTTCGTCCATCTTCACCGGTCCGTATGATGATGTCTTCAAATTCCTTGACATCTGACAGGCGACCTTTTGCATTCACCGAGAATTGAAATGCAGTGCCAGCAGGAGCCGGCGGCGCGCCAATTTGCCCGGCTGCCACCTGCACATTCTGCTCTTTGATCGCACTGAGGACATCGTCGGTGGTAAGCCCCCGTTGTTTCAGCTTTTGAGGATCAAGCCAGATCCTCATGCTATAGTCCCCCGCGCCAAAGACAGTGACATCACCAACCCCGGCAATGCGGCTTAATTCATCTTTGACATTCAGGGCATAGTTGCTCAGGTACAGAGCATCAACGTCATCAGAACGAGATTCGAGGGCAATGAACTGAAGAATCTGTGTGGAGCGTTTCTTGGTCGTGATTCCTTGGGCGCGAACCTGCTGCGGCAGTTGAGGTTCTGCGATAGCGACCCGGTTCTGCACCAAAACGGACGCGATGTCCATGTCAGTCCCAAGCTCAAATGTCACAGTGAGGTTGTAACTGCCGTCGTTCGCGCTTTTAGATGACATGTACAACATGCCTTCCACGCCGTTGACTTGCTGCTCAATTGGAGCCGCCACTGTTTCGGCAATCGTGGTTGCATTGCCACCAGGGTAGATTGCGGTAACCGCGACAGTGGGTGGCGCGACCTCAGGGAATTTGGCAATTGGCAAAGCGCCAAATGATACAAATCCGGCAATCACTATGATGATTGAGATGACAGTTGCGAAGATTGGCCGATAGATAAAGAAACGCGACATCTGGTGCTCGATTTCCGTGATGCAATCCGAAGAGGTCGACGACCTCTTTTGGATTCTATGATTTCGGACTCTTAGGTTTCGGACTCAATAATGATTTCGAAGCTTGATTTGGAAGGTTTCAGACTTCGTGTTTTCAAGCTTCATTTTTTTAGACTTCATCTTTAAGGGGCAGGCGTCTTTGGCGACGTTGTGCTCGCCGATGCTTCATCGGTCGGTGTGGCTGAAGAACCAACCTGCGACCCATTTGCAGGTGTTACTGCTGAGGCAGTGTCTGGTTGACCGCGACCACGAAGCAAGGCTTCGGCGTCGACCGAGAGTTGCTTCAAGGTCGGAACAACTTTGAGCCCTGCTCGAGCACGCTGAAGTCCGTTGATGATGACTTGGTCGTCATCTTTCAAGCCACTTTGGATGATCGCCCATCCGCTCACCGTTTGACCCACAATCACACTAGTTTGAGTGACCTCATTGCTTTCAGTCACCGTCATGACAAATGACCCTTGGCCGTTGCGAGTTAACGCCACCTCAGGAATCAATAGCGATTCGACCGATTCTTCCGCTGGGATTCGGACGGTGACAAATAGCCCGGGAAGCAGTTGGCGGTCAATGTTTTCGAAAGAAGCTCGGAGTCCCAGCGTGCCGGTGTCGGATTCAATTCCCGCTTGATCGACGTAATCGAGTTCACCTTCAAAAGGGAATCCGTCATCAGTTTCGCGGCGGAGATAAACTTTCTTTCCACGCCATTTATCTTTTCCCGAATTGATTTCAATTTGGTTTTCAGTCTGAGCCAACTCTCTCGCTTTCATGAATTCGAGCAGGCTGCGATCGCTGATGCTAAAGTTGGCAAAGATGGTTTCGTCATTAACGACTGTCGCTAAGCGATCCCCATTTTCCACCAAGTTTCCCAACTTGAAAAACGTTTTGGTGATGGAGCCCTTGATGGGAGCATGGACATCGGTGTAGTCAAGATCCAGCTTTGCCTGATCCTCTGTTGCGACTGCACTACCCAGGTTAGCGTTAGCGGCAAGGACGTCTGCTTTTCCGGATTCCAAGTTAGCAAGTGCTGCTTTGTTGGCTGCGAACGCTTTCTGGTACTGTGCTTCGGAGCTTGCATTCTGTTTTTTGAGTGCCTCCTCACGTTGCAATTCCAGTGCGGCCCGATCGGACTCGGCTTTCAGGGTCGCAACACGTGCTTCCTTGACTTGGATATCTGCCTTTGCCGCTTCAACCTTGGCTGCCGCTGATTGGTAAACCGCTTCGTATTGATCCGGTTCGATCTTGTAGAGCACCGAGCCCTTCTCCACCGGTTCGCCTGGTTGGAAGTCAAGCTGTTGGATGAATCCGCGGACTCTTGCTCGGACATCGGCTTCTTCGGAAGCCTCTGTACGCCCTGTTTGCTCAAGAAATGGTGTGATTTTGCTGCGAACCGGTAAGGCCGTTGTCACTGTGGGTGGCGGCGGTGGCACGTATTCATTCGTTGGACGTGTGCACCCTGTTGGGCAGGTGGCGAAGCCCAGAACGACGAGAAGGCTCGCGGTCTGAAAAAGCTTGGTTTTGTTCATCCAGTCAACTCGATGAGAGAGGTATCCAAAAAATGGGGACGCCACCCACTGAGGGATGTGAAGCAGCGGTTCATGATGCGCACCAGTCTAGGCTTGCTGACGCAGTTTTAGGAGTCGGGCTGCGGCATAATCGAGAAAAGAAGTGATTAAATCAGCAAGGTGGTATTGGTTTGAAAGCTGTTGCAATCAGTGGCAAGTCCTATTTCCAGCAAAGGCCATCAAGTCGGTGAACGATTCTGTTTTGGAATGCCTCCAGAAATACTTTTTTTATGTCACCACTAACGCTATCGCCAACGCCGTCGCAATTAGCCCTCGCATCATGTTTCAAACCCTCTGCCAACCAAGATCGTGAACGATGCAGATCGGAAAAATTGTCCGTCTTTTTTGGTGTAGGCAAATTCCCGTCCCTAAGTGGTGCCAAGTCATCAACACGATGATCGAGCTTATCGTGTTGGTCGCTGGCACTTAGCCCACCTTAAGCTTGGGACCCACAATGACCAGCAGGCTTGGCGGAAACCCGATATTCATCAGCCCCACAACGCTGAAGAAAATCAGGCAAAAAAGCAGGCATACCGAGTGGGTATGACAAATATCGAAAAAACCTGGCGTTGGGACATGTGCTAGGTCCGCCGTAAGTGTGTAATCAGCTGAGGTTGGGCCGCTGATTGTCGCGTAGAAGTGCACCCGAAACGTTGGCGTGCAGGATGGAAGTGATCCGCGAGTTTCTTGCAAGCTGTTTGGCGGGTTTCTTCAACACCTGCATGGACTTAATGCAGCACAAGGGTGCGAGTTGGATTCGAAGGGTCCGCCCCTGGCCTGGTGTCTTTGAGTTCGGAGTGGAGCGAATTAACCGTGGACGTGGCGTGAACTAGCCATGACGCTCAAAAGCTTGATTGTTACCGGGTATCGAAATGACTGTCAGCTTTCAACTTACCTGCAAGACCGTTCCCAATATTTTGTGAACGCTCCCTGCTGCGACAGTTTCAACAAGAGGCATCGAAATGGAAGACCGTGTGGTTGCTGCAAGGCTCGGCAGTACCAGTCGCTGCCACTGTGATAGGGTGCCATATTGCAATCCTAGTCAGACGCATTGATTCAGCGATTGAGCCAAACCCCTATGCCGACAAATCACGCCGCAATTATTACCACCTGCTTCTCACGGTAGGGTGTAATTGTGAGGTAAGTGCTTTCGCAATCTCCAGATAGAGAGCGTCAATGATGGCCAAGGCTGATGCGCATACTGCCGGCACCACCGTGGCGTTCCCAGCCGAGTCAATGCAGCATTACTTCTTAAAATCAAGGTTCCTCGATTCGAAGGACACGTATTTTCGCAAAGCCTTGAGAATCCATCGGAGTTCTCAACTCGCCAAGGGTCCCCGAACCCGAACTGTGCATTGGCTGAAATGTCGGCTGAAATGTCGAAGTCAACGACCCTCACGGATTAGCGAATTTGCAGTGCTGCTACTGAGTTCATTTTGCGGGCAGCAGGCATTCAATAATTGCTTTTGAGTACCTGTGCAGATCGCTTCGAACAAACCCCATCTAGCTGTCTTTCCACTCCCGCTCGGGCGTGCGACAATGCCGAGGGATGTCTCCAAAGACGACTGGACGGCCAGTTCGCGTTCCCGTCCACTCTGAATTGGTTGTGAAATCAGTGGTGTTTGGTCTACCACAATCTTGGAATGGCATCGAAAGCTTACGACCGGCTCTCTGGAAATTTAAATCAATTCTTCTTTTGCCCACCCGGTGATAACCATGCTTATACGTGATCGATTATCTGCCTTGCTTGGTGTCGCGTTGGTTCTTTGCTTGTCTGTCTTTTGGCTGAACCCAGCGCAGTCTGGATCGAAAAAGAAAGACAGGGATCGTGGTGACAGCTTTGGTTTTACGGAAAGTTCGCTTTTCGGTTCCTACGCTGCCTCTGGATACGCAAATGGTTTTCAATCGCGTTCAATTGGAGTTGTTGAATTCGACGGCAATGGCGGAGTTATCAAGCTTGTTGTCGTCAATGCAAGTAATGGGGAGGGTGGTCGACGCTTGATCGAAGTGGCATCGACCGGTACTTACACCGTGAACGCCTCTGGCGTCGGAGTGATGTACATGACCGACACGTTTTCGAGTGGTCAAACCAACCAAACCACGATGGACTTTGTCATTAACACCAACTCGAGCGATGAGTACAGCGATGGGCTTTTGGCTCAAGAGATCACTTGTCTTCAACGCGAGGCAGGTACAACCGCCTCACTCATCGAACATTCCCTAACACGCCGAAACCTTCAGGTTGATCACGACGACTGAAATGTGAACCAGCCATCGACAGCCCCACTTAACCAGGGCCGCAACGGAATGTTCATTTCGTTCGTTAAAAAATCACTGAGTGATCCAAAACTAGACGCTTGCATTAAATGAGATTCAGGGCCAGCGTTGAGCCAGCGGTCAGCGTGTCCTGCAGGTGACCGGCTGGTCGTAAAGCAAGCTGAGGTTGAAAAAAACTTTCTCTGCCGACTGAGTTGTGATCGCGGCTGAGTTGTGATCGCAGTTGGGTGAACGGCAGTCAATTCGCTAAACCATCTGGGCGTGCCTCCGGCTGGTTTGCTTGTCCTAGGCTGAAGATTTGGGTTGGGACTTGTTCTTTTTTTCTGGAGGCGACTTGTTCGCAGAGCCCCCCCCAAAGTTTCGGCCATTGATTCGGCGGCTTGTAGCGTAATGCATGTGCATCTCAGCAGAATGCCTTAGATCGCCCAGGGCTTTATCCGCAGACGCCTAGGTCATGATGAACGATAGTACCTGTTAAGCAATCAGAGAGAAGCCAATGATTCGTTTTAGCGGTTGTCCCATGATAAGTTTATTGAAGAGGCGAAAATTGGCGGTCGTTAGGCCGCTCGCCGACGATCAACCCGAAGAAAGACGCAATCAATTCAATAGTCGCAGCAGGGTCCTGGACTTTGAGTGTCTGAATTGGGCG
>CALJHC010000041.1 GCA_938075415.1 uncultured Rubripirellula sp.
AAACTGGATACTTTACACACATTACTCGGCCGAAAACCTTCAAGAACCTGCTCGAAATCTTGCTCGAAAGAATGTCAAAGCGAGCCTCGATCGAATTGCTGAGGCTTCAGACAGCGAAAAGGAAAATACTAAACCCGTTTCGTCGTTAGTCCCCGAATACTTCTGGGATATCTACTTGGTGAATGCTGCGGCCATGTCGCTGGAATCCGAGGATTCCCAAAAGACGATTGAGTACTATTCGTTCCTTACAAAACTTCAGCTTGAGCCTCTTCCGACTCAAGCGATTGAAATCTCTTACTTACGATTGGGCTCAGCTTATTTAAACAATCAAGACACAGAGGCCGCGTTGGAGAGCTGGCAAAAAGGATTGATTGAGAACCCAAACAGCATTCCAATTCTAAATGCGATCGCGACCTTCAAGGTCGCGGAGAGGAACGATGTTGAAGCTGCCAAGGAAGCACTGGATGCTCTTCAATCTGCGATTAACTCCCGGGTTCAATTCATCGCATCAAAAAGTCCAGCGGAACTTCCGGACGACCAACGAAGCATTGCAGTCGATAAAAATCAGGTTGCTCGATGGCAGTACGAAGTTTTGCAGGCCTCCCTTGATCAGCAAGAGGGTCGAGAAAGCGAAGCGATAGAACGCTTACGGCTAGCGCTTGGCACTACCTTGAAAATCAACACACCCTATCTTGTTGCCGTCGCCAATCAACTCGCTGATATTTACGCCGCGAAAAACCTTTGGGACCAAGTTGCCGCATCACTTGACCGTGTCAGTGACAAAGACCCAAACAACGCCTTCCTGAGAGCAAGGATTGCAGATGCCTGGCAACGAGCCGGAAATCTGGAGGAGGCCAATAAACAGTGGAGAATGATCAAATCTGCGGACTCTCTGAACTTTAGGATTGCTGCAGTTGAGGCAGCCATTAACCAACAGACGCAACTACCTCCAACGCTTAGAGACTTCAGACAGGTCCGAGCTTTACTCTCTACGCTGCGAAGCGAGTTAGAAGCATCAACTGCAGAAGCACCGAAAGACGACAACGGGGACTTCATTGAAAACCGAAATCGCAATCAAGCTTTTCTGGATGTTTTATCAGCATTTGTCCCCAGCGTTGGGTCTGATGTTGAAAACCATTTAGCTTCGGATGATTTCGCCGAGAACATCATAAAACTAAGCCAAAATTACAAGGATGATCGAGACATTCAAATCTTCGCTGCAAAGCGACTTGCGTCGTCAGATCGGCTTGCTGAATCGAATTCGGCCTTGACTCGGTTGGAAACAATCGAGGGTCCTGGCTCAACAATCGTCGAAGTGACCAAGTCGCAACTCGAATCATCTCGAGGTGAATGGGATCAAGCCGCTGAGCGGTTGCTAAAACAAGCTGCGAAGGATTCAGGGCGTGCAACAGAACTAACTTTACGAGCGGCTGCGTGTCTAGCGCGTGGCGGGGAACTGGAGAAAGCTTACTCCTGTCTTGCGAACTTACCGAGTGACTCTCAAACGCTTGAATCGTTTGCAGAACTGGCCCAATTGTCCAATGTAATACCTGACAACTCTCTAATCCTTGTTAGCCTCGAGCTGGAGAAACCACGACAAGTTTTGGCCGAGAATTGGGAAGCAAAAGTAAGAGATTTAGAAGGTGAAAGTGGAACAACATGGCGGATACTCAAAATACGTCGCCTAGTTGCTGAGCTGAGAGCAACCCGCAACAGTCCCGAATCGACCGATGCACGTCTGATTGAAGCGAAAAAACTAAATGAAGAGATCCTGAGTTGGCGTCCTCGCTGGGGGGAGGCGATCGCTTTAACCGGCTACCTGAAATCCATCGAAGCTAGGACCAAACGTCGTGATGACCCAACAGCAGTATCATTACGAGAAGAGGCGGTTGAACATCTTCGTCGAGGCATAGAAGCGGGTGACCGCCAGAACAAAACGCGATATCTGATCGTTGAATTACTCGGTCAGTTGCAGCGTGAAGATGAAGCGGAAAGAGAATTGGAACTGGCTACCTATGCAGCTGACCCCAACTTTGATCAGTACTCAACAATGCGGATTAACCTGGCAAATCGCCAGGGTGATTTTGATCGGGGTCTTGCGATGGCCCAAGCGAAAGTTGACCAAAACCCTACGGACTACCGAACACATGAGGTACTTGCGAGAACTGCTTTCCTAATCGGAAAAGCGTCTAATGACACCGCCAAGCGATCAAAAATGTTCGATCTCACAGCCACTGAGGTAGCTGAAGCGATTAAGTTGACTGAAGATGATCAGACGTCTTTATTCTCCTTGCAGATCGAATATTTTGGCGCTCTCGCAGATGAACCACAACTCACTGGAACGATCACACAAATCGAAGAATCGAATCTGGCTCGCTTTGATAAGCTAAGTTTAACCGCAAGGGCTTTCGAACTACTGGGTGATGACGAGCAGACTTTAGATGTGCTAACGATTGCTGCGAAAGAACGCCCATCTGTAAGGATCTATCTCAGCCAAGCCGCTGTCTGTCGGCGAATGGGTCGAACCAACGAAGCAACGCAAATACTTCGAAAGGCTCTCAAAATCGCCCCGAATAATGGAGATGTTCGATTTGCGGTTGCAAGCTCCATCATCGCTGAAGGTAGTGACAACGAAAAACCACTTGACTGGGAGACCCTCGCAAAGCTGATGTCTCAAGATGAGGGAGCCACCAATAGTAACCGACTCCAACATGCGCTTGTTTTATACGCTCAAGGTGAATCCCTACAAAAACGGGAAGGAATCCGTATTCTACGCAAGCTGATCAATGAGAGAACGGAAACAAGCAAGGATGCCATTCGTGTACTGGCAGCAATCCTTCGTGGACAACTCAGAGAGGATGAGGATGAGGATGAAGATATTCGCAACGCCAAGATCATCGAAGTGCGTAATTTGTACGCCAAGTTGCGTTCGAACGTTGCTCCTAATGCGAAAGACATCTACGACTATGCGAATTTTCTTCTCGAGTTGAAAATGGAAGAAGACTACCCACAGATCGAGCAACTTCGTGATGAACTGGTTAAGATGCGCCTCGGGGTTATCTTCGGTCTCGAAGTCGGTGTGCGATATGCCCAGCTAACCGTCGCGCGAGAGGATTTCCCCGAAGAAATCCGCAAATGGGAGTCGGAGGTTCGACGCCTTGGATTGTTGAATGCTGACAGCGTCACCTTGGCTGCTGGCTCCTCCCTTCTGCAACTTGGGCGAGTGAATCTGGGGCTAGGATATTTTGAAAACCTGTACGAAAACAACCCGAAAACGCTGACTCAATACTTCATGGCCCTCGTTGGTGCTAGACGACTCTCCGATGCGATTGAACTGAGTTTGCAACATTACAAGAACAACCACGATGCGACTTCGGCCACACTCTTTGTTGGCGGTTTGAATCGTCTTGGTGAGACTGAACTTGATGAAGAGCATGCAGCAGTCGTCGACTTGATTCTAAAAGAGCACGAAAACAACCTCGAACTATTGGAAAATATCGCGACATTGCGTCTTCAACACCAAGACTCCGATGGTGCGGTCGCTATCTTCAATCGCATTCTCAAAGTAGACCCTGTCAGAATCCGCACACTCAACAACATGGCGATGACCTTGGCAGAACTGCCAGATCGTGTTGCTGATGCAATGAATTCAGTGGATCGAGCCATCACACTCGCGGGCGAACAACCTGAACTTCTCGATACGAAAGGATTTGTCCTCATGAAGTCGGGTGATCTTAACGAAGCTGAAAAAACCTTTCGCCGAGCATTTGCCGCCACCAATGAACCGCGATTCCAATTCCACGAAATCCTTACTCTGCTCGCTCAGGATAAGGAAGAAGAAGCAGAGAAATCTTTTCAATCTTTGGATGTAAAAAATTTAAATCCAGCCGGCCTGACGCTCGCTGAGCGTAAGCAACTCGAAACGCTGAAATTGGATTTCCGTGGCAATGAATAACTTTTCATTCCCAAATACTGAGACGCGAAACTATTAAACATCGGTTCCAGTGGGTATCAATTATCACGATATCCAATCATCAAAAGTGAAGCAAACAGACATGTCGGAAAACAACTTAAAGCCCATTGAACAGTTGGCGTCTCGAAAGAGGCCCGTTGTGATTGTCATCTTGCTTCTGATGACATCTGCCGTGGTGCATGGATCAATCGATGGGCGATGGAGCAGCACAAAGAACCTTGTAGTGGAGGGTGCAAAAATCGCAACCCTTCCAGAAACCTGCGGTGACTGGAAGCTCTCATCTAAGGTTGAAATTGAAGAAAACGCGTTAGAAATCCTGCGATGCCACGGCTGGGATCAGCGTCAATACCGAAACGAGAAAACAGGACAAACGATTTTGGTTGCAGTCATGTTTGGTCCACGTGGGCCTATGGCCGTCCACACACCCGAAGTCTGCGGTGCGGGTGTCGGGATGGACCAAACCCGAGAGAGAAGAGTGGAAACCGTTTCGACTACGCTGAATCGACATCAATTATGGTCAATCGAGTTTTCCGATGATGAAAAGCCAAACGGCAGCATCGAGTCTTGGTATGGCTGGAGCGATGGGGGAGCGTTTCAGGCCAGGAAGCACCCGAGAATTTGGTTGACGGACAACCTTTACAAAATTCAATTATCCGGGCCAGCCGGTTCAGGTGCAGATCAACCGATCAGAGATTTCTTGGCCGATTTCGTACCGCAGGTTGAGTCAATTCTGCAGTAGTTGGGATGACAATGACAAATCCTCACATTAAATTCCGGATCACGGTTTTGCGGATTTGATTATTTGCTCTCGGGAACTACGATAGGTCTCGAACAGCAAAGTAACAGCCGATTCAAGTAACCCCCTTTCTCTGGGCCGTACCGTGTGGGGGGAGGCAAAGATGTTCTAAGCACTGGTTCTCAATGTCTCTCACAGATGCTTCTGATCGAGCCGTCTCCTATGGAGACCATGCGCGTCTGTTTGAGCCCGGCGAAGAAGAAAAATCGGGGCGGCACGGCAGTGCTCACCAGAAATTGGTGACCGTTGAAATTCGTGATGAAATTTTGGCAAGCAGCAAGAGTTATTTGACGTGGAAATACTCCTTCGATCGAGTGCTTGCCGCCGTCTTGCTAGTTCTATCATCTCCCTTGATCATTCTTCTTGCTGCACTTGTCAAAGCGACTTCAGCGGGACCTGCGATCTATCGTCAGACTCGAGTGGGCTTAAATGGTCAGCATTACCAGCTACTTAAGCTTCGATCGATGACAAGGGACGCCGAGAGCGATGGGCAAGCGGTTTGGTGTGCGAAGAATGATGTACGAATCACAGCAGTTGGTCGAATCCTGCGAAAACTTCACTTGGATGAGCTACCCCAGCTTTGGAATGTTGCTCGTGGTGAGATGTCTCTAGTTGGTCCGCGTCCAGAGCGTCCAGAAATCTGTGCAACCTTGATAGAAGAAATCCCAGGTTACGATCGTCGGCATTTCGTAAAACCGGGAATCACGGGTCTAGCTCAGATCAACCTTCCGCCTGACCAAACCATTGAAGACGTTGAAAGAAAACAGGCTTTGGATCTGCTATATCTTCAGCAAACCAGTTTTTCGCTGGACATGAGAATGATATCCGCAACCGCATTTCGGCTGGTGGGTGTGAAAGGTGAGTCGGCAATGAGCTGGATGAAACTATGTCGCCGCGAGTACCTTCAGAACAAGGAAGTCCTCAGCAACGATTCCAAGGAATCGCAATTTCGCCCCAACTTCAAAGCTACCTCATCTACACAACCTGCTGAATCGCCACGACTGCCGCGTTAGATCAGTGAATTCTCTGATTCATCCGCGAGTTGTCATTTCCAGCGAGTTGCGGCGAACTAAGCTATTGTGACCCTAGTGTTTAGAATGCCATTCTTTCTGAGTCGACCATCAGCAGGGCGACGCGTTGTCATGAGCCTTGTTGCACACCTTTCGGGGGAAAGATGGTCAGGTCCACAAAAACAAAAATAGCTTCTCGAACTCTGCCGACGCGCGGCGTGCGTGATCGATCAACGCAGCCCACAGGATTCTGCCCGAGAATGTAGGTCGGTTTGCTTTTCACTAGGTTCAATTAAGAGCAACGATGGTGAGCCTCCGCTGATCGCTACTTCAGATCTTGACAAATGCAATTGATGAACGCATTAACGGTAGACGTAGAAGATTACTTCCAAGTGTCCGCGTTTTCGGATCGAATCAAACGTTCAGATTGGGACCGGTTGGAGTGCAGAGTTGAAGCGAATACCGATAAACTGCTCGAACTGTTCGATGAATATTCAGTCCAAGCTACTTTTTTTGTACTCGGTTGGGTAGCGGAGCGTTACCCAGCACTGCTTAAACGTATTCACCGGGCGGGGCATGAACTCGCCAGTCACGGCTATTGGCACCAGTTGGTGTACGATCTGACTCCTGAAAGCTTTGCCAAGGACCTGAACGATAGTCGTGAGGCGATCATGAATGCCTGCGGAGTCGAGGTGACCGCCTACCGCGCACCAAGCTTTTCAATCACCAAAAAATCATGGTGGGCTCTAAGTGTCCTAGCCGAATTAGGTTTTAAAACAGATTCGAGCATTTTCCCCATCAGCGGCCATGACCGTTATGGAGTCGCTGATGCTAAGAGGGAAATCCACGATATCGAGACGGATCAGGGCACGATCCGGGAATTCCCACCGACGGCTTGGACTAAAGGTCCATTACAAATCCCCATCGGTGGCGGTTACTTCCGCCTGTTCCCACTACTATTGACAAGCCAGGCCATCCGAACTCTCAACAACCAGAACCGTCCAGCTATGTTTTACACCCATCCTTGGGAATTCGATCCTGAGCAACCGAGGCTAACAGGATTAACACCAAAAACTCGCTTCCGGCATTACGTCGGACTGAATAAAACCGTTAAACGATTGAGCGCCATGCTGAAGCAACACAATTTTGGAACGATCACCCAATCCATGGAATCTTGGTCGGCCAATAATGGAAATGGCATTAATGAAAGTCTTTGGTAAAACAGGCGCTAGCGTCGAGAGCAAGAAATCACCAATCATTGCTTTTACTTGGCAGGATCACCTAGCCTCTGCTATGTCAAACTGAACGCGAACACATCACCTTTCACCGATATTGATTTCGTGCCACGTCAAAATCTTCTCTTTCTCACCCATCGATTTCCTTACCCGCCGAATCGCGGGGATCGAATTCGGTCTTACAATCTTCTTCGAGTGCTGGATCAGCATTTTGACATTTCACTCGGCTGCACAACCGATGAACCTGTTTCATCAGAACAAAAGCAGCATGTGCAGCAATTCTGCAAACGAGTTCATGTTGCCGAGCTATCTAAATGGCCTCGACGCTTTCGTGCAGTAAAAGCATTGGTTGGTAACCAAAGCTTGACCGAAGCAATGTTTAATGCTCCATCACTCCACCAAGCAATCACTCAATGGCATGCTGAACAAGCGTTTGATCAAGCGGTAATTTTCTGCTCCAGCATGTATCCTTATTTGAGGAATGAACATTTTAAAAGTACTCCGGCGATTGTGGACTTGGTGGACGTTGACAGCGAGAAGTGGCATCAGATGTCAAAGGAACATTCATTCCCCATGTCATTAATTTATGCGCGCGAAGCGAAAACCGTCCGTGCAATTGAAAAAGTCATCGGACATAATGCGAAGCTGGTGACACTTGTCAGTGACGAAGAAGCGAAGCTTTACCGCGATCGCTGTGAACCAACCTCTCCTGTCCGAGGGGTAAGCAATGGAGTCGACACCACTTACTTCGCACCCTTGCCAACAGAAACAGAAGTCTCACCAACTGCAACCATACAACTGGTATTCACCGGCGTTTTGGATTACAGCCCCAACGTGGAAGGCATGATCTGGTTTTGCCAAAAAATCATGCCAAAGCTACGTCATCATGGTGACTTTCGCTTGAAAGTGGTTGGACGCCGCCCGAACTCTGCGGTCCGAAATCTTGATCAAATCGAAGGTGTGGAAGTCGTGGGTGAAGTCCCAGATGTGCGACCTTATCTTCATTCAGCCGACATCGCGATTTCACCACTGAAGCTAGCCAGAGGAATTCAGAACAAAGTTCTTGAAGCAATGGCTTGCGGTCTGCCGACTGTGGTTACTCCTCAATCGGCGGAGGGTATCGATGCAAGCCCCGGCAACGAATTTTGGATTGCCAACAATCTTGAGGATTGGGTCGACACACTCTGCCGTCTCGCCGACTCGCCTGCACTACGAGACAAGACCGGAACCGCAGCTCGAAAACTTGTTGAATCCAGCTATTCGTGGGCTGCAAAACTCTCGAAGTTTATCGATGCGGTCCAGTCAACTCCGAGGGCCAGCAAAATCAGCTCAATCGAATCATTCGAAACAAAGTCGCAGGAATGATCGCGTAGCGGTTGCTTCTAGGTCTAGGCATTCAATATCGGAAATACCGTTAAGGTAGCTTACCGTCTTGGCATAAACAAAACTCGTTGGGCGAAATATGCGTCCGTTGGACTCAATGGGTTGAATGCTTGTCCACCAACTCAGTTGTTGCTGTATTCTCGCGACATCCTAGCTGGACGAATTCCTCCGCCAGCAGTCAACTGAAAAACCGTTCACGAACTAAAAGCAGGATTCAGCCATAAACGCCTTCGTCTTATTCACCAACCAACCTCATGAGATCTCTGGTTGTGCTAGCACGCTAGAAACACAAAGAATGCCAGTCGAGTCTTTGCAATGATTAAAAAAATGATGTGATTTTCAAAACAGACACGGATCACATCAATCAACAAAATCGTAAAAATCAGCAATTCAGAACATTGAACATCGGTGATCCATCGCACTTAATCAACTCATTGGCCCAATGAGGCTCACTCGCAGCCAGATATCTTCATCAGGCGATGATCCTGCAACCTACCGCTAACCAAACTTGAAAAACGTGTCGATCGCACAGCATTGGAATCTGTCACTCACCATCAAGCTTCATGATGGGCAATCATACTGCAAAACCATCAATCTCGATGATTTACTGACGCGTTCCGAAAAGACCTCTGCCAATCAATTAGACGCCAGTCAAAACGCATGCGTCATACAGTCCTGGGTTCGACAATTAAAATCTGACGCCTCTCAGAAACTCGCGTTTGAACTGACAATACGCAATCCCTCAGCAATGGATCACCCCAACGGAAATTGGGATTTAGGAGCAAGCGGTAATGTCTTGATTCAATGCTGTGAACTCACCTTCACTCCAAAAAGCGAGTTTTCGCTACACGGATTGACAATCGATCTGATCGAGCAAGACGAACAATTCGCCGCAAGCGAATCTCTCTCCATTTATCAAGCGTCTAGCGGTGGCGAGGCGTGGCAAAGTAACAACCATTTGGATCGGAGTGGGACGTGTGTGCCTCCATTTCGCGGGTATTCATTGAAATGCGACGAGCGAACAATTCAGGGAGATCGGGCGACTCCGATCGTGAACGCCAGAATTGGAGAAGAGCAATTTTCGCTTGGCGTGAAATATTTCTGGCAGAACTTCCCCATCCAACTCAGTGCTACAAAAAGTGAAATCAAGATTAGCCTCCTAGCCAGCGAAGAAAGCAGCCCAACAGAGCTGCAAGGTGGCGAACAGAAAACGTTTGAGATTGCATTTGAACAATCGACAGTGGACGGACTGAATCATCTTAGAAACTGGCTGGAACACGGAGATAAGCCAAGCGAAGAAGAAATAGAAGTAGTACGAAAAAAATGGCCCCACTTGCTGCCGCGATCTGCTGACAGCGATGAACGATACGAACAATTAGCTGACTTGGCGATTGAGGGAGATGATTCGTTTTTCGATAAGCGAGAAATCATTGACGAGTACGGTTGGCGGCATTTCGGTGATGTCTGGGGGGATCACGAAGCAGTTTTTCACCGCGGCGATTCTCCGATGATCAGTCATTACAACAATCAATATGACTGCACACTTGGGTTCGCCATTCAGTACCTGCGAACAGGTGACGACCGATGGTGGGATCTCATGATCCCAATGGCCGATCACGCCTGGGACATAGACACCTACCATACTGATCAGGACAAATTATTGTACAACGGTGGGCTTTTCTGGCACACCTACCATTACGCTGACGCACACACAGCGACCCACCGAAGCTACCCCCAGCGACTGCGAATGGTGAATTCGTTCGAAGACGGAAAAGACCTCTCCAGCATGGGCTCCACCGGAGAAAAGCTCACAAAGAATTATCAAGTGGGAGGTGGACCGGCGGCGTCACACAATTACAGCACCGGTTGGCTATTGGCCTATTATCTGACTGGAAAGGAAAGATACAAGGAAGCTGCAATCAGTGCAGCCGACTATGTAATGGGACTCGAGGATGGTGGCTCAACCCCCTTTAAATGGCTCTCGCGAAACGACACTGGATATTCAACTTGTAGCGCTGATGGTTACTACGGACCCGGTCGTGCTTCGGCCAACTCCACACACGCACTACTGACCGGACATGAGCTTACCGGCGACGAGCGTTATCTTGCCCGCGCCCAAGAATTGATGCGTCGGACGGTCCATCCAAAACAAGACCTGGACCAATTGGATCTTCTTAATGCAGAGTTACGTTGGTTCTACACGATGTACCTACAATCGCTTTGTCGCTACCTCGATTATAAAGTCAAGCTGAATCAAATCGACGGCCATTTTCGGTTCGGCGTTGCCTCCATTCGTCATTACGCAAACTGGATGTCGGAGCACGAACGACCAACTTTATCCGAGCCTGATCAACTTCAATACCCAACAGAAACTTGGGCCGCTCAGGACATGCGAAAATGGCACGTTCTCGAACATGCATCTAGATACGCCTCCGATGAAACGTCGCGAAGCAAAATGCAAAAAAAAGCTGACTTCTTCTATAATTACGTGGTTCAGCACCTGAATCAATCACCAACGAAAACACTTTGCAGACCCGTCGTTTTAATGCACAACTTTGGATGGCAAAGAGAATGGTTTCTGACTAATCGTGACACCGTTAATTATACAGAAGTGATTGACGATCCGTTCGGAGAACCACCGGTTTTCATCCCACAAAGAGCAATCGCCGTTGGACGATTCAAGAAAATACTGACGGTGCTAGCGATTGCATGCACCGGGCTGACGCTTCTGGGGATACACCTCGTGTTGAAAAGCCTGAACCTTTACTAAACCAACGAGGTCATTAAATTTTGATTGAACAACGAAACTCAATCGCATCACTCACAACTAAAGATCCAAAACCTGCTTAAGATTACCGAAAGGCGCCGATTTTCAACTTGAATACGAATTTTGGCATCAGGGAATATCAACACAACGATTAGTCGCAATGGTTCATCCTGAATCCGTTAAAAACAACAAGAACCTTCTCGTTTTCTCCGATGATTGGGGAAGGCATCCCAGCAGTTGTCAGCACTTAATTGTGCAACTGCTGAAGAAGCATTCCGTTACTTGGGTGAACACGATCGGCATGCGTCCCCCCCGACTAGACCTTTTGACATTAAAACGTGGGGCGGAAAAGGTTCACCGCTGGAGCAAAACAGCGAAACAGGATGTGCTGAACGAAAGTCCGTTGCCGAACGGTCTCAGTTTAGTTGACGCAAAAATGTGGCCGTGGATGAAGCGACCCTGGGACCGATTAGTTAACAAGCATCTACTTAGAACTCAGCTTCGCAACATATCCAATGACTGCATCGCAATCACCACAATCCCCATTGTCGCAGATCTGATTGGACTATTACCGATAAAACGCTGGATCTACTATTGCGTGGACGACTTCTCTGTTTGGCCTGGACTCGACGGAAAAGCGTTACTGTCACAGGAAAACAAACTACTCAAGAAAGTCGACCGCATCATTTCAGTCAGTGACACTCTCGTGGATAGTGTGAATCGTCGCGGACGACACTCCGCAATTCTAACTCACGGTGTCGATATTGATTTCTGGGGCCCTTCCAAGGCTGGTTCGACATCTGATGATTTCTCCACTTCTGTCCCCGAAGCGTTTGCTCTTTTCTGGGGCGTCATTGATCGCCGAATGAATGCAGATTGGCTCATTGGATTAGCAAACGAACTCTCAAAGGAATACATCGTACTGGCGGGTCCTCTTCAAGATCCGGACCCACGTCTTGTTAAACACAAGCGAATTAAAATACTTGGCCCAACACCATTTAAAAAACTTCCCTCGCTGGCAAAGCTCGCGAATGTCTTGATCATGCCATACGCAGATCTTCCAGTAACGAGGGCAATGCAACCGCTAAAGTTAAAGGAATATCTTGCTACCTTACGTCCAGTCGTTACGTCATCACTTCCCTCGGTCCAACCATGGAAACACTGCATTGAGATGGCAACAACGAAAGAACAATTCATCAGCAAGACGATCAATCACATGCGTTCTGCACGTGGGCTATCTCGAACAGCGCATCAAACACTAAGTAAACTAAAATCCGAAACATGGCAGGCGAAGGCTAGGCAGTTTGAAGAACTGATTACAACCTGAACGTATAGCAACGCAACTGGATCCCATTCAACTGACAGTCATGGAAAAATCAAACTTAGCGGAACTCAGCCCAATGGTCCTGCATGCTCGCATGATGACTGGAACGGGGGGAGGTCCAGACAAAACGATCGTCAATTCACCACGTTTCTTGAAACCACTTGGCATAGGTTGTCTCTGTGTCTTTTTCCGACCTCATAATGATCAGGGCTTTTCCGCAATTCGGAAACGAGCAAGCGAGGCGAATGCTGAAATTATTGAGGTCGACGACAGAGGACTCTTTGACTTCTCCATGATCAGAAAGACGATCAAATTGTGTCGCGAAAAAAAGATCAATGTTTGGCACGGACATGACTACAAAACGAATCTTCTCGGATGGATTGCAAGCAAATTTCATCCTATGAGACTAATCACCACAGCACATGGTTGGGTTGATTTTTCTGGTCGCCTACCAACCTACTATAAGTACGAGAAACATTGGATTCTTCCACGCTACGAAAAAGTCATTTGTGTCTCGTCGACTGTCATGGAGCAGGCAATCGCGGGCGGAACACCCGAGTCAAATTGTGTATTAATTGAGAACGCGATCGATCACGAACAGTTCTCAAGAAGCCGAACTATTCCTGAGGCAAAAGCCAACGATTTCGGAATTGCCGAAGATCGATTTCTTGTTGGATCGATTGGCCGCCTCTCGCCGGAAAAGGGTTTTGATCTTCTCATTGACGCTGTCTCAACCCTTATCAAACAGGGATTGAACGCTGAGCTTGTCATTGCGGGTGAAGGTCCTGAAAAGGCCAAACTGCAACAGCAGATCAACCAACTAGGAATGCAAGATCGCATCCGATTAATTGGATTTTGCCAAGACACACGGTCCTTCTACGAGACACTGGATTTATTCGTCTTAAGCAGCCACCGCGAGGGCCTGCCAAATGTGGTTCTTGAAGCGATGGCAATCGGCACACCAGTCATCGCTACAGCAGTTGATGGAGTACCAAGAATCATCACCGACGGTGTTGACGGAATCTTAATTCCCGCTGATTCCTCTGCATCGATTACCAATGCCATCCACAAATTGTCAACCAATCCTGAGTTACTGGTAACCTTAAGCAACCAAGGCATTCGCACAATCAGAAACGACTGGAGTTTTAAACGACGCATGGAACGAATTGGTGATATCTACGAGGGTCGCTGATTTTGAACATTCCCTCGATTCAGCTAATCATATTCGACTTCAACCCCGCAAGCGGAATTTCTCCGTACAATCAGCACCGCTTGCTGCGACTGTATAGAAAAAATGGAATGACCCATTTTCCTATACACGCTCATGAAGGAATGGGTTGGGTGTGAACTGCTCCCACTTTCTGAAACACGTCGTGTGAGAAAATCAGGTCTTAATCCGGCCGGGCTAGCCGGCCCGGATTAAGCGAATTCCTTGGGGGTCAGGTTACCCAAAGCGCTACGTGGTCGTTGTTCGTCGTAGTCAACTCGCCAAGCTTCGATCTCTTCCGGTGCGTCGTCAAGCGACAAGAACTAATTTCCATGAAGACCCTCACCTCGGACAGCTTCATTGAAACATTCAATGAACGTGTTATCCGTTGGTTTTCAGGCCTACTGAAGTCAAGTGTCACGCCATGGGAATACGCCCACGGATCCAACACTTTTGATCACAACTCGGGACCGTTGTCAAAATGAACGGATTTCGGAAGCTTGCGGTGGCAAGCAACACGTTCTAAAACCGAGACCACTTCGTTGCCGCGCATTCGCTGGCCGACATCAATCGCAAGATTCTCATCAGTCAAGTGATCGACTATCGTCAACAGCCGGATTCTGCGGCCGCCATACAGCTCATCGGACATGAAATCCATCGCCCAGCAATCGTTAATGCGAGTCGCTTCTGGACGATCCTCACGAGCTCGACATCTGACCCGTTGCCGGGGTTTCTTTGTTCGCAGACTGAACCCTTCTTCGGCGTTTAGTCGATAGATTCGTTTTGCGTTGACATTCCAGCCTTCTCGCTTGAGCAAAATATAAAGTCGTCGATGCCGACAGTGCGACCGTGTCGCAGCAAGCTCCTTGAGTCGCATTCGCAACACGGCCCGAACGCTTTTGGTGGATTTGTATCGATGAGTGGAAAGAGCTAAACAAACCAGCTTACAAGCTCGTCGCTCACTGATCTTGTAGCAAGACTTGGCTCCCTCGACACATTCACGAAATGGCGCAGGACTCAGAGCTTTTTTGACAGAGCATCCTGCAAAATCAGCTTTGCGTGACTCAGGTCGGCAACCAACGACTTTAAACGCCTGTTCTCCTCCTCAAGTTGCTTCAAGCGTCAGAGCTCTTCGGTTCCAAGCCCCCCGAACTTTTTCTTCCAGCGATAAAAGGTTTGCTGACTGATGCCAAGCGTGCGTCAGACCTCTTCGATCGGTGTTTCTAGCGCTGCTTCCTTTAGTACGACAGCGTTCTTTTGATCTGAAAACTCGAACTACTTCAGCGGCGGTTACTGAAGGGATAGTCCGACCCGATTTTAATCCGATTTTCTCAGATGAGTTGCATCAGAAATTGGGAGTAGTTCATATCCAAAACGTGGGCTCATAACCGTGCACGTATTACAAGCGGCAATCCAAACCTGAGGCGGTTAGTCCGACACGTGATGTGAGACGTTGCGTTAGAGATGCACTTAGAAAATACATGATGATGTCAAAGGCATTCGGGTGATGCGGCGTCAAGAAAATCTGAATGAGCTCGAATGCAATAGCGGTCAGAGCCATGAAGATCAGTGCTCCGTACCTTAGCCTGCGTTGTTTCTGATCAACAGCAAAACGCAATGCTAGTCCGAAGCAAATACCTAACCAAGAAAAAGCGGTTAGTTTGTAGGTGATCGTGGTGAGTGCCGCGAATTCTGCCTGGTAGTAATATCCTGCCATTGGCCACGAGAAGGAATTATTCCACCGGTTTGTTATCTCTATTGAGTCAGTGATAATCCCATCGGCCCTCGCGAATACTGCACCGATCAACAGAAGGCTTGACACAACACCTATCCCAACCCAAAAAGTTGATCGTTGCATTACCGGCAGTAAAATCCTTCGGACTCGATAGAAAAAGACTGCCGCGATAACTCCAATCAGCGAAAACATGAAATCAGACAATGACGCAGTGCGAGTGAAAACAGGAATTTGCACCAGTTCACTTGCTGCAGCGAAGAGGATGCCGACCCGAAATGCAGCAGGTACACCGCGGGCAAAGCAAACCATTAAGACCAATGGAAAGACTTTTGTAATCGATAAGAACAACTGCTTTACGATTGCCTCCTTTGAGGTGAGATTCGGTAGCAATTGCAGGCGATTGATTTCGTATTTATGCTCGAGTTCGGAGATGCTAATCACCAAGTCCACTGGTAAGATTGCGAACAAAAGATAGCCTGCGATGTAGAGCAGAGATGCAGTCCATAGCCATTCTCGATCAAGCTCTTTAGTGGTTATCCGAAGTCCTGCCCTGACCGTCGCTCTTCCTGCCAATAGCCAACTTAAACATCCCAATAAGGATCCCATACAACCCGCTGCGATATCGTTTAGTGATTGAGTTCTAGGTGGAAACCACGATTGCAGGAACTCAATACCCAAAACGGTAAGGCATAGAAAGCCAACAAGCAGTGGCATGCAGGCAAGCAGCAATCGGCTGGATTTTCTGCCCCAATCAATCGCAGCAGCTCCGAACCAACCAACTGGCATCAGTATCAGTAGGTTTGCGACCCAGTCAGCTCGGCGATAAAGCTGTGGCTTTAGCCAAGGAGTTTCGCGAAAACTTGCCCACGCCAGATCAAATGGCTTCGCTTCAAACTTAACGGGGATAACTGAACCGTATACCAACAGAAACAGAGTGCCAACGAATAGATACAAAAACCATCGCCTCAGATCGCAGGCGTCAATTGAATGGTAAATCGTGGGGTCGGAACTTGGGGCTACTTTCTTTTCAGCCATCAACCGATTCTGCTGGTGCATTCTGGTTCCAGAAGTGAAGGCTTGACGCTGTGTTGGTGGTGCGACATAGCGGATTTAGAATAATCGTCAAATTCCAACGTTCGGAGGCGAACTTATTGATCCAAGGCAACGTTAATAAAAGTCACTCAAAGCTCGATTAATATTATCTGGCCATAGTTTGTCAGGGAATGATTAACAGGGGATTGTTTTCACACCTTTAGCGTCAGAGTTCAAGTTGTAGGGATTTGAGATGTTCCAACACTCTAGTGTCTTGAAGAACAAAGCGTCGGTTAGGCTGCTTTTGGCTGGCATTGCTTTGTGGTGCTGCAGCGTCATCATGCTATCTTCTAAGGTAGTTCGCGGTTGGATTGCGCTTCCGCTTTATGTCTCGGAGAGCAGTGCCAGAGGTGAGGCCGCCTACGTGATGGCGGACGGCCATGCGTATTGGGAGCGACTCCGGGGGGCATCCGATTTGTATCATATGCATCAAGTAGAGCGGATTTTCATCAGGGATGAGAAGAGTCTGTCGACTTACAACTTTGTCAAAAAACGGAACGACCAACTCGTCGATCGAGCGATTGATTATTTGACTTGGCACGGTGTTCCCCGAGAGGCGATTGGCACGATACCCGTTGATAATGAGACGTGGTTTTCGTCGCTGAATGAGGCCAAAGCGATCGCCAAAGAAATGCCTGACATCAAAGAAATCGTTGTCGTCACCTCGGCCCCGCACACGCGACGAAGTCAGCTATGCTTTCAGCGAACCCTGCCTGCAGCGGTTAGCGTGCAGATCTACGCTCCAAGCCCTCCTCGGGATAGCTCGGAGATCTTTGAACCGCTCTGGTATGAATACTTAAAGCTAGCTATTTACTATTTTGCAGCATGAGAAATTTTTCATTGACGAGTGATGCGGGCTGATTGGTCCACGAAAGCTAAAGCAGTCATTGAAAAACAGCATCAAATTATCCGCCCCTAGTCTCGAGAGCTAATTTGTCATTCCTGGTATGTCAACTTGCAAGTCTTTAGAATTTTTGACACGGGTCTGATACTGTTAAGGCAGGCTTCGTCATGGACCAAAAGCCAAACGTTGCTAACACTTGGACAGAACTCACTCTTGTTTCTAACAGACGAAATCAATCGCTAGTCAGATCGTTTGACCCCGTATAATTTCAGCAGCGTACCTGGAAATTCGAATCCACAAGCCATCACTGAATATGAACGATTCTCTGAAATCAACGATTTATCAAACCATTGAAAATCGGAACTTTAAGGTTGGTGTTATTGGATTGGGCTATGTTGGCCTGCCTCTGATCGATGCTTTCACATCTCAAGGTTTTTTTTGCCTTGGATTCGATGTTGATGCTCAAAAGATAGACAGTCTCAATGAGGCGAAGAGCTATATCAAACACATTCCATCGAGCAAAATCCAAAACTGGATTACCCAACACCTTTTCGAAGCGTCTTGCGATATGTCTCGGCTTTCTGAGCCGGACGCGCTCCTGATCTGCGTTCCAACTCCGCTCAATGATGCTCGCGATCCAGATTTAAAGTACGTGGTCGCCACTTGCGAGCAGATAGCAGAAAATTTACGACCAGGACAATTGGTTGTTCTAGAAAGTACCACTTACCCAACCACCACCCGTGAAATCGTGGTGCCCATCCTCGAAAAGAGCGGCCTTCAAGCAGGCATTGACTTTTTCGTCGCCTACAGCCCCGAACGCGAAGACCCCGGTAATCCAAACTTCTCGGCCTCCGGAATCCCAAAGGTTGTGGGTGCAATCAATGAAAGGAGTCTTGCGTTAGCACAGGCACTCTATAACCAAGCAGTAGCAGGGACCGTTCCCGTTAGCAGCTGTGAGGTCGCTGAGGCTTCGAAAGTCCTCGAGAACATTTATCGAGCGGTGAACATCGCTCTGGTCAATGAACTAAAAGTGTTATTTGATTCCATGAACATCGATGTTTGGGAAGTTATTGACGCGGCAAAAACCAAGCCATTTGGATTCCAAGCTTTCTACCCCGGCCCCGGCCTTGGTGGGCACTGCATTCCGATTGATCCTTTCTATTTATCATGGCTTGCTCGCAAGCAAGGCTTGAACGCTAGGTTCATTGAACTAGCAGGCGAAGTCAATCGTTCGATGCCCAGTTATGTCGTCTCACGAACCAGTGAATTTCTCAATGAATTTGAAAAACCGATTCGCGGAAGCAAAATCTGTCTTCTTGGCGTTGCCTACAAGAAAGACGTTGACGATCCCAGAGAAAGCCCATCGTTCGAATTGATGGAACTACTTCTGGGACGGGGAGCAATTTTGACCTACAGTGATCCTCATGTACCCTCACTACCAAAGATGCGTCACCATGACTTGCCAGCAATGGAAAGCCAAGAGCTAACCCCCGATTTTCTGAGCAGACAAGATGCAGTCCTGATAGCAACCGATCACAGTGATTTTGATTACGAGAAGATTATCCAACACTCAGCGTTGGTAATTGATACTCGGAACGCCGTAGCAAGTTTCACTTTGGGTCAGAAAAACATTCGCAAAGCGTGATCACGATGATCAACACCGACATCGAACTACGTCAGCAATGGTCAACTCAAGCGTCGAAGCTGGGATGCCCCATCAGAACACTGCCCGTGCTCATCTGGTAGACCGACTGCTTCATCTGGTAGACCGACTGCGGATGGTTGACGCTATCACCATGCAAGGATCGAATCACGCAAAGATCATCGGCATGCCTTGAGAGATGAGGAAGAAAATCAGAGATCTCCAGACCACTGTTTCCCCCAGGGTCGAAAGGGGCGCACGGAAGCGAGCAATGGATTGGTCGCCACTTTACGCCGCGTCATCACCTCGCCAAAACTCTCTGGCAACGGCTGCCCCGAATACTTGGCTAACTCGGGTTTGGGATCAAACAGATCCACTTGGCTAGGTCCGCCATGCATGAATAACCAGATCATGCGTTTTGCACGAGGCATGAAATGCGGCGGTCTGGCCGATCCTGTTTTCATCACCGATTCATTGATTGAATCACTGGCGTAACCTTCATCTTGAAGCAACGAGTGCATCGCCATCGCGCCGACCCCACCACTGGCGATCTGCAACCATTGGCGTCGCGTTGAGTGCACCGGATGTTCAGAAAATCGGAATCCCATGTAATGCTTCCGTGAAAAGATCAGCCAAAAACGGCAATGCAGTTTAACCCTTTAATGCGCGGCTTGCTTTGATCAGCGTTTGGGGTCGCTGCGATGGTTGCAAATTCATGTCGTAAAATCATTCACGCCAATCGATTTAAATTCTTCTTTTGATTGCCGAAAAACCTTCCCTTTCACTTCTCAACGCCGCAAGTCGGCCAGACATGGAAGATTCCTCCTCACGGGCGTGAGTGCTTTGATCCAAGGACCGACGGCTAATCCTCAGAATTCGATGCCACGATCCTTTGGCTCATCAGTGACACAAACTTTTGTTCCAGCTAGCCTTTTGACGCTTCCTGCAAATGAATCTCGAGTTTCCGCCAAGATTGTGGTCCTGTGAAATTGTCTATCTTTTCCTATTGCAAACCCGGCACGCTCGACCTCCGATAAGAAGATCGTAAAATAATGCTGCGGACTTTTGGGGACCGATCCAAAGTTCCACGCCTTCTCTATGGGATCAATCACCGTTGCTCGAATGAGCGGCGTCAACCTTAACGTCTTGCCAAGTACCCAACATGACCACTGATCGCGACCCTGCTCAGCTTCGATCTCACCGCTGGTTTGCACCTGATGACATGCGATCCTTTGGTCATCGTTCACGCCTCAAAGCGATGGGATTTGATGACGAAGATTACCGGGATCGGCCGGTAATTGGGATCCTGAATACATGGAGCGAATTGAACACCTGTCATTCGCATTTCAAGCAGCGTGCCGACGACGTTCGGCGTGGGATCTTACAGGCAGGTGGTTTCCCAGTTGAAATCCCTGTCATGTCGCTGGGTGAAATGCTGATGAAGCCCACAACAATGCTCTATCGAAATCTGCTCGCGATGGAGGTCGAGGAAGTGCTTCGTTGCCATCCGATCGATGCTGCAGTTTTAATGGGTGGCTGTGACAAAACGGTTCCCGCCATGCTGATGGGCGCAATCAGTGCCGATATCCCATCGATTTTCATGCCCGCCGGCCCGATGCTGAAGGCGAAATGGAAAGATGTCACCCTGGGCAGCGGCAGCGATGTCTGGAAATACTGGGACGAGCGTGTCGCGGGCAACCTTTGCGATAGTGACTGGAAAGGAGTTGAAAATTGCATTGGCCGATCAGCGGGTACTTGTATGACGATGGGGACCGCCAGCACGATGGCTTGTGTCACCGAGGCGATGGGATTTTCGCTTCCCGGTGCTGCCAATGTTCCCGCGGTGGTGGCTGAACACGCTCGCTTGGGTGCTCAGTCAGGTAGGCGGGCCGTCGAAATGGCTTGGGAAGATCTGAAACCATCCAATTTTCTTACGTCCAAGTCAATCGATAACGGGCTGATGACTTCGATGGCAATCGGAGGCAGCACGAATGCGATCGTGCACCTGATCGCAATCGCAGGTCGGCTTGGGATGGAATTGACTCTCGATCGATTCGATGAGCTTTCCAGAATCACGCCCGTCCTTGCCGACATTCGGCCCAGTGGTCGGTTTCTGATGGAAGATTTTTTTGATGCCGGTGGTTTACGAGCCATGCTCGCTCGCATGACCGATTTGCTAAATACCGAATGCCAAACCGTCGCCGGTATCACACTTGGTCAACAGATTGAAGGTGCCGAGGTGATTGATGATGAAGTCATCCGAACTCGGGAAAATCCCGTGGATCCCGCCGGTGGAACTTGCCTGCTCAAGGGCAACCTTGCACCCAACGGATGCGTGATCAAATCCGTTGCGGCTGATCCCGATCTATTGCAGCATCGTGGTCCAGCGGTCGTCTTTGATAACTACCCTGAAATGAAAGAAAAAATCCACGACCCCGACTTGAAGGTCACTGCGGAAAGTGTGTTGATCCTGCGCAGCGCCGGACCACTTGGTGCACCGGGTTTTCCTGAATGGGGCATGCTGCCGATACCTCGAAAACTATTGCAGGCGGGTGTTCGTGACATGGTCAGGTTAAGTGATGCGAGAATGAGCGGAACAAGCTACGGGACCTGCGTGTTACACATTGCGCCCGAGAGTGCCGCTGGCGGACCCCTGGCTTTGGTTGAGAGTGGTGACGAAATCGAGATCAACGTTCCAGAACGGAAAATACATTGGCATGTTTCGGACGATGAAATCTTGCGCCGTCGTGAAAAACTTCCACCCTCACAAGAACTGCCCGAGCGAGGATACCAACGGATGTATGCCAAACATGTCACACAAGCTGACAAAGGATGCGACTTTGACTTCCTGACAGGACGTTCACCAGGGCAAGAGCCCAGCATCCACTAAGAACCGCTTCTATTTTCCGATAACTCGGATTCATCCTTGTTGGCGGGTATAAGAAAATACTTCGAATCGAACATGCAGAGAGATTAATCATCCGGGACCCAAAACACTTCATGGGCGATGCTTGCTCAGGCAGTCAGCTTACGTACTTAAGAAGGTGACCGTCAAACGGGTCCGTAATTTCCAAAAACCCAGATTTCTTGATGCACCCCGCCACGTCATGAGAGCTTTTGAAAACCGATCGTTCAGAAAAAACCTCGTTCTGCGCGAACCTTCGTTGATCTTGCAGTCCAAAACCCACAAATCCGATAAGATCTGTTCTTGCTTCACACGCGATCTTTAAGATCCGTATTCGTGAATGATCCAAACGTCGGTCAAGGGTGATACCACGAGTGATTTGTAAAGACGATCACTCGTGACGCAGCGATCTCATCAACTCGATCAGAACCTGAACACAGGAAGTACCCATACCAGCTTTCTGATGATTGGGGCCTTAACTTGACTGCAATGATAAACGCTAACCTCCGAGATCCTCCTCAGATTGAATCTGAATTAACTTCGATCGGATGCAATGATTGCGGTGGAATGAGCATCATCCCTTCAAAGTTAATGAAGCAACACCTGACAACGAATTAACTTCCACGACAAAAACGAACAACTCAATTAATCGGATACACCAAGCATGCTTGAATCGCCTTTCTCTGCAGCGCAACTTCGTGAGTCAGTTATTGCGGTGCCACCCTTGGCTCGAGACTCATCGGGACAGGTTTGCGAACATGAGAACGGAAACATCATTCGCTTTCTGGAAGCCGGTGATGTTCGCTCGCTTCTTTATGGTGGCAATGCCGTTTTCTACCACATCAGAATGAGCGAGTATGCGAATACGCTGTCGATACTCGCGAGGACCGCTGGTGACGAAACCGTCGTCATTCCATCAATCGGACCCACACACGGGTTTGCCATGGATCAGATCGACGTACTCAATGATTTCAGCTTCCCAACGGTCATGTTATTGCCCAGTCGAGACGTCGTGGATCAGCAAGGCATCGCCCGCTCAGCCAGGATTTTGGCGGAACGACTCGGCGCTCCAATTGTGCTCTACATCAAGTTTGATCGGTGGATCGATCCGGGGCTGGTGGAATCACTGGAACGGGATGGCGTAATCTCATGGATCAAATACGCGGTGGTTCGAGATAATCCCTCTCAAGATGATTACTTACGAGAAATTCTTGACGCCTTCCCTGCTCAGCGTGTTGTCAGTGGCATCGGCGAACAACCTGCGATCATCCATTTAAGAGATTTTGGAGTCACGGGATTCACCAGCGGTTGCGTTTGCGTAGCACCTGATATTTCGATGCAGATGATGCGGGCCATTCACTCTGGGCAATACGATCGAGCAGAACTAATCCGAAGCTGGTTTAGCCCACTCGAAGATCTACGAAACGACATCAATCCTATTCGAGTGCTGCACCATGCGGTGGAACAGGCGAACATTGCAAAAACAGGATCCATCTCTCCAATGCTGAGTGATCTTGATGCTGAAACGATTCAGACCATTCGTGACGCGGTCCAAGGGATGCTGCGATTAAAACCGTAGGTTTTATCACCGTGTTGCGATTTAAAACAACCACCAAACTACTTCTATTTTTCTCTCCAACTATTACAGAGCGATTCGATGCGTTGGCATAACTGTCTTTTCATAATTTGCGTCTTAATCACTTCGACAACTTCAGTTTTTGCGGAACGATTGACCCCCGAACGCCTTTGGGATCTGAAACGAATTGGGGATGCGGTGATTTCACCGGACGGGACACAAGTTGCCTACCTCGTGACGCAATATGATCTGAGCGAAAATCAAGGTACGACCAGCCTGTTGCTTCAAAAACTGCCTCGAGAGCTCGAGACAACGGAAAAGAAGTCCATTGGCTTTGACACACCCCTATTACAAAGCGCGCCGACGGTCCTGCTTGAAGATGTCAAAGGATTGCATTCGCTGAATTGGCTTAATCATGTCTCTGGCCAAAAACTGGTCTACATCGCGCCCGCGGAAATGAAGATTGAGCAGAAAAGTGAAGACGGTGATAGCGAGGAAATCAACAAAGAAGATGATGAGAACGGGGGTGAGGAAGTCGAAGAAAAACCACAGGCTTGGCTGCTGAGTTTTAATGGCGGTGAACCAACCCAGCTAACCACCATCTCCGAAGGCATCAGCAACCTGAAGACCTCACCATCGGGAGACGCGATTGCCTTCACCGTCGACGTCAAGATGGACCAAGAGGTATCTGAGATCTACGCAGATCTTCCCAAGGCCGATGCTCGCATCATCGATTCATTACTTTATCGTCATTGGAATCAGTGGCATGATTACGCGTACAGTCATCTTCATGTTGCAACGATTAATGCCGAAGGTGTCGCTTCGGAGGCTATCGATCTGATGGCATCCTTGAAGGCCGATTGCCCCCTGCCACCTTTTGGCGGTTCTGAGCAATTCAACTTTTCGCCGGATGGAAAGCAAATTGCCTTGACCCTCAAACTAGTCAATCACCCTGCTCAGAGCACCGATAGTAACGTCTACGTCGTCGAAACATTCGGGGGAAAACTAAAGAACCTGACCCCTGGCATGCCCGGATATGACATGAACCCGGTCTACTCATCTGATGGGAAGTTCATCGCGTTTCATTCCATGGAACGTGCGGGCTTTGAATCAGACCGAAATCGCATCTTCACTTATGATCGTGAAAATGAAACGCTGTTTGAAGTCACAGAAGGATTTGACCAAACCACCCATAATGCAACTTGGAGTGATGATGGAAATGAGTTTTTTTTTGACAGCGAATCTCAAGGCACTCATCAGGTGTATCAAGTGGGAGCGAATGGACAGAAAAAACAACAGCTGACCGACGGTTGGTTTAACTTTTCAATTGTCGATACCACGTCGAACTTAGATACGAACGGCGGCAGTAATACCCGTCTTCTTCTACGACAACAGAGCATGTTGCGCCCCGCGGAATTAGCTTTGCTTGATGTTAAAACCAAGAAACTCGTTACGCTGACCGATGTCAATCAAAACGTCTACCAGAACTTGGAGTTACCACGCATCGAAGAGCGATTTTTTACGGCAAGTGATGGTAAGCAAATCCAAAACTGGGTCATCCTACCTCCCGATTATGATGCGGACAGCAACAAGAAGTGGCCGATGCTGACCTATTGTCAGGGAGGACCTCAAGGTCAAATTGGTCAGTGGTTCTCTTACCGTTGGAATTTTCATTTGATGGCCTCAAAAGGCTATGTGGTCCTCGCGGTCAATCGACGGGGATTACCCGGTTTTGGTCGCCAATGGAATGATCAAATCAGTGGTGACTGGGGCGGCCAGGCGATGCAAGATATCTTGGCGGCCACCGATGGCATGATTGCCGACCCGACCATTGATCGTCAACGGGTTGCAGCGATCGGGGCGAGTTTTGGTGGCTACACCGTTTACTGGCTGATGGGTAACCACGAGAGTCGTTTCTGCTCGATGATTTCGCATTGCGGCGTGTTCAATCTTGAATCGATGTATGGATCCACCGAAGAATTATTTTTCGTCAATTGGGATCTTGGTGGACCGTATTGGAAAAATGAGACGGCCGCCAGCAAATACAAGCTCTTCTCGCCGCATCGCTTCGTGGGAAACTGGAAAACACCGCTGTTAGTGATCCATGGTGAAAAAGATTTTCGCGTTCCCATCACGCAAGGAATGGAAGCATTCACGGCGGCACAAGTGCAAGGGGCTCCCAGTCGATTTCTCTACTTCCCCGAGGAGGGCCATTGGGTGCAATCACCCCAAAACGGAGTCGTTTGGGGACGAGTCTTTTTCGACTGGCTTGATCGCTATTGCAAGTCACCAAATTAACACAAGAATTCCCTCAACCTGATAGCATTTTGCCTGGCTAAAGGCGGTTGGCACTGCCACGAATGCCTTCTTGGGGTCCTTGGCTAAGAAAAGCAGGGAATACTGATGAGATTCCCTCTGTTTTGCGTAGCTTAACAAGCCGCCTTTTGTCTATACCCAAGTGATGGATGCAATTTGGAACCGTTGTTGGATGAAAAGAGGTGCGCCACCCCGCTAACCAAAATGCGTGAAACTCCTATCAGCGCCGCTGGAACCCAGTGGTCCTGAGAGGGCCGATTAGGGAAGAACCGTTTCGGTCCAGCCTTCATGTGCTGGAAAGATCGCCACGGAGAAGCAACCACCTGAGTACGACCCATGAAAAAAAATCTTGAGCGATCACTCCGAAAATTCACGGCACGACCCGTTCCTAATGGACGTTCAACGTCGGTGTTTGAAGTGATCGCAAATCACCCACGGGGCGCCACCCTACTTTGAACCGTTCAATTAACGCTTGCCCATGATTCTTTCCAAACATCACTGATCCGGCAGACGACTACCCTTCATTTCAAGCGCGACCCAATGGACAGGCGGTGTGCTTGAGCTGAATTATCAATCAACTCACAACAATAACGCTGAATCACAACCGCTTCATTGCGTTTGTATCACCAACTGTTGACAAGGAAGTTCACAGTGAACATCTCGATCAAATCAAGATCCCGAACTGCGCAAACAGAACTCTCACATCGTCAAAGCAGAAAGCGCAGCGCAAGGTCGATTGCGTTGACTATTTTCTGGCTGATGCTAATCCCTGGAATCACTTCAGCTCAAGAAACCCAGACCCCCGCTTCGGACACGCCACAATCCCCGTCCACGACAGAGAAGGCCCCCCCCGCGGTTACACCCGAAGAACCTGTCACCAAAGGCTTGACCGCAGCGGATGCCAAAGCTCTCTGGGAAAAACTACAACAAGATTCTTCGATCGACGATGCGGTCAAAGAATCCATTCAACCTAAATTTGATCAAGCCATCGCAGATCTTGAGTTGGCAGCGACTTTTCACGCCTCAGCAGAACGCTTTCGTGGATCACTCGAAAGCGCTCCGAAAGAGGCCGAAGTAAAGCGTCAAGAAACTTCAAAGCTGCCGACACCAGAGGATGCAGCTCGCGTCTCGAAGGAATTCGAATCAGCCGTTGATATTCAACGAGAGCTTGCCGCAGTCAAAGCGAATCTAGAGTCGCTGCAGGATGAACTGGACAAAGTCACCACTTCACTCGATTCAGTTCGCGAAACCCGCCCATCGGTTGTTAGCACTCGTCAGCCAGAAGCGCAAGGCGAACTTGAAACCGTACGTGTTGAACTTCAAAACCCGGACCTCTCGGATCAGGCCAGCGCACCGGGACGCATTGCGGATCGGACGTTGCTGCAGGCATTGGAAGCCAAGCTTACCGCTGAACTGGAAATGCTCAAGCAAGAGAAAACCAGCACGGCTGCCAGAGAAGAGTTACTTGAAGCTCGATCAGATTCTCTCACGCGCCAAGTTGAAAACAGCGCATCCCTGGTTAAAGAGCTTCAAGCACGAGAACAAGCTGAACTGAAACGCGAAGCCCAAAAAGCTGAATCTGTTGTCACTGAGACGAAAGACTTAATTTCAAAAGATGACCTTCAGGCTCAGGCTCTCGTCAAAGAGGTCACTGAGCTAAAAGAAAAATTCGAACGTGTCGCTGGATACAGTTCGCAAATGGAAGAAGCCCAAGGCGATGTAGCGAATCGCCTAAAACGACTCAACGAAGAATATCAGCGACTGTCGAAGGAATTTGAAGTTGACGGTATCGGAGCCGCAATGGTGCAGGTGGCCTTCCAACTTCAAGAGCGAATCCTTGACCCAAACATTTACGCTGTCCCTCGAACAACGAACCTTCCATCGGCGGATTCTGTACGGCTGGATTCAATCCGAACCGACCAACAACTTCGCGATCACGGCGGGGTTGAGAAAAAATTCGCATCGCGAAAATCGGAGAGCATTGCCAAATTGCTTCAAACCCGATTCGAGCTGTTAGAGAAATTGAAAGCTCAATACAAACTACTGCTCCCCGCCGCGATCACTTTCCAAGCGAATCAACACGAACTTGAGCGACGCATTACAGAAATTGAAGGAGCGATCTCCGAAAAGCTCATCTGGTTACGAAGCTCACCCACCATTGGCGTTCGCGACTTGGTCAGCCTGCCGAGCGGAATCAAGTGGTGGTTTAGTGAAGAACATTGGGGAGAGTTTTGCACAGGCATCAGCAACGCTTTCTCGACTGACCCAATACGTTTTACACTTTTCCTGTTTGTCATCATTGCCCTCTTGGGAATGCGTCCACGACTGATCGGATGGCTAACTGACACGGGTCCAAAGATTCGCCGTATTTCTACCGATCGCTACGCATTATCAGTTGAAGCGCTGACGTGGACACTGCTGCTAGCGGCACCGACGGCAATCATCCTGTCATTCCTTGGCTGGACAATGACCTATGCGGACGCACCCAGCGCCTGGCTACAGAGTCTCGCCGGGGGAACGGCAACCATCGCGAGAATCGCGTTTGTGATTTCTTTTACCTCTGAAATCTGCAGACCGAAGGGACTTGGGAACACACATTTTGGCTGGAACCAAACAACGCTCAAGGCCATTCGCAAAACGGTTTTCCGTTTTGGAGTTGTTTACATTCCAGCGGGTCTCATCGCTTGCAGCACTCTGTACGGTGAAACATCCAGCTACGGAGATGGGATTGGTCGAATCAGCATGATGGTGGCCAAACTCTGGATCTGGTTCCTGCTCTGGCAACAATTCGGCGGAAAACAAGGATTGGTTGCCAAGCTGAAGAAAAATCAACCAAACCGCCTGCTGACTCGAACTAGGCTTTTCTGGTATCCGTTATTACTTTGCAGCCCGCTGTTTTTTTTCGTTCTGGCAGCTCGTGGTTATGTCATCGCTTCGATTAACCTGAGTCACGGATTCGCGGAAACCATCGGTGTAATCGTCTTGGGTGATGTGATTTACTGGATGGTGCTGCGTTGGTTCTCACTGCAGGCAAAAAAGCTGGCAGTCGCCAATCGGATGGAACGTTTGATCGCAGCCAGAGATGCCGCCGAGGCAGCAGGTGAGACCGATGAAGACCTTGAAAATGAAGCGATCACCGTTCCCATGGAAGAGGATGAATCGCTAGATCTTGAAACCATTAGCCAACAAACCCGCAGTCTTGTCCGATCATTGATTGGTATCGGCATCGTCATCACGATTGCATCGCTTTGGTCGAGCAGCCTGCCCATCGCCCAACAACTTCGCGACTACCAAGTACCACTGACGGATTTTGATCTTCTGGAAATCGCAAAGGGATTCTTGGTCTTCGGAATCACTTGGCTGCTCATCAAAAACCTTCCTGGTGTTTTGGAACTTTCGGTCCTTCGCGCGTACTCGATCGAATCAGGAACCAAGTACGCCATCGTCTCCTTGTGCCGATACGCCATTGGTGCGATTGGCCTGATGGTAATCACCAATGTCTTGAATTTCGACTTCACACAGTTTGGCTGGATGGCTGCAGCACTTAGCGTTGGCCTTGGATTTGGATTACAAGAAGTCATCACCAACTTTGTTTGTGGTCTGATTCTGCTGTTTGAGCGGCCAGTGCGAATCGGCGATGTGGTAACGATTCAGGGTACCACCGGGACGGTGACCAAAATCCGGATGCGTGCGACCACGATCACGAACTGGGACCGTCAAGAGTTTGTTGTTCCCAACAAAAGCCTTATCACCGACACAATTCTAAACTGGACACTCAGTGCTTCCATCAGCCGCATCGTGATCAACGTGGGTGTCGCCTACGGAACGGATACGGATCAAGCACGAGAGATCCTGCTTGACGTAGCCAATGACCATCCAGTCATCATGCAAGATCCAGCTCCCATGGCAACATTTGAACAGTTCGCCGACAGCACCCTGAATTTGGTCCTGCGTTGCTACGTCCCGGATCTCGGCTTCCGACTTCGAACCACATCCGAACTTCACACAGCGGTCAACCATCGTTTCAACCAAGCGGGCATCGAAATCGCGTTCCCTCAACAAGATATCCACATTCGAAGTGGTATCGAACTTCTTGCTCGCTCCAATACCGACAACCGGGCCGCAAGCTAAAACGAGTGCACGCTTCAAACAAGTTGAATCGGCGATTCATGTAGGCTGTTCTCGATGATGGCAACTGCCAACTCAGGAATTCGTTCAACTGCATCAATCGACCGCGTGCCGTTGGTGTTGGTCCAAATCAGGTCATGCTGTCGTACTTTGTCGCTGGCCATCAGGTTAGTCTATGATAGTTGCAACCTGATCATTCTCGGATTTTCCACACTCACGACCCTGTCCAAATCAAAGCTCATGCAAGCTCAAAATATCTTTCCCGCAACATGGGAAGTACCGCAAGTATTTCTCGATCGGTTAGGAAAACGCGTCGGCAGGCAACGCTTCATGACTTGCGACGATCACCTGCTCTTGGTGCTTCACGCACCACCAGAACAGCAACAAGAAGAACGAGTGGGTCGTTTCTTTTGGCGCAAACCAGATGGAACATGGGCCAGTAATTTACTCGGATCGGGAATTGGTGCACTCTTCAAACATCTGGATGAATATGAGCAAAGGCTGGAAGTTCTCGAAGAGCAAGAAAAAGAAGCTAACAGTGCAAAAGATTTCCTGGAAATCAATGATCACCTGGCTCCATTACTCCGTGCGTCAATTCATTTGCATACCGTTTTACAAGATGCAAGAAAACAGTGCCCAAAAATCCGCGAACTGATTGACACACGTGACCGAGCCTACGCGATTGAGCGAGCAGCCGAGTTGCTGGCGGTTGGCTGCAAGAATGGACTGGATTATCAGATGGCACGTCAGGCAGAGGAGCAAGCCGTCATGGGACACCGCATGGCGATTGCATCACATCGCCTTAACCGATTGGTTGCTTTCTTCTTACCTCTTGCAACCCTCGCGGGCCTCTTTGGTGTCAACCTTCGAACAGGACTGGAGGAATTCACCGCACCGATTGCATTCCTTGCTCTGGCGGGGGTTGGTCTATTGAGCGGAGCAATTCTGATGCTGGCACTTGGGAGCGGCGAACGCTAGCGTCGTTCAAACTGACACTTGATTGAACAATCAGAGACTCAAAACAGTGTCATCAGCCATCGAAATTGGCTCCTCGAACCTACCGACTGACCTCCATGTTGACCTCGAATGCTGACTGGTTGTCGGACAAAGATCCCACCGATTCGTTCACTCTGAAGAGAAGCCAACTGTAGCTGTCGATTTCCAGCGTGGCCTCTTTTGTCAACGGATACACCGCCGGTTCCGACAGATAAACTTCGGCATCATTTGGGGCATTGGGCAGAACGCAGACCAACAATTGCCCCATCGGCCGACCTCGATGATACCGCAGCGTTATCCCTGCTGGCTCACTTACCCACGGTCGTGTCGTATTTGCCAGTGTTACCGTTCCTGATGGCCTAAGACGCATCTTGACCCCACCGGGGACTCGCACACCAGCCGATTGCCAACCCTGATCAGCTGATACCTGCACCTTCAAAGGCTGACCCCGCCATAATGGGTCATTCATGCCAATCTCAATCCTCTCTCGCTCCCATTCAAATCCGTAATCAAGATCGTGACACATCATTTGCCATCGCGCTAACAAGATGGGCCACTCCGATTGGAAAGCCATCATGAAATGTCGATTGAACCCGGGTCCACGCTTGAATCCTTTCGCGGCAAGTTCGAGCAGATCGCCACGATACTCCGGATAAGCATCAAGCATCGCCACCAACGCCCAACTCCAGCTGTAAGCACCAACATCACCCAGCAAGTTTGGCTTGTAGCCAAGCACTGACTTCAGCGTGGGCACCTGTGATTCATTTCTCAACTGCTCCATCCGTTTGAAACGACCCCAATAAGGAACCTCTTCGCGGGTCAGAGGCATGACATTTATCCCAATTGACCGCCCAAAATTTCGATGCAAGGCGAGACATTCAGCCGTCCCCTCCTGAAACCATGTCGCACCAGCTCCATTGAAAGCGGCAAACATGAATGCATGCACACCTTCATGCAAGGCAAGATGTCGTGTGTAATACTCACTCTGTTGCGCCTTGATCCAAATCTTTTTACCCATGGCGTAACCAAAGTTGAAATCTGGCACCTCTGGTGGAATGAAACCAGCCTGCCTGAATGCACCCTCGTCTCGCATCACGAATGCGGACACTCGAAAACTTGAAAGATCAAATTGATCGATTTGCCAGAACTCGACCCATTGAGTCACCGCTGCATCAAATGAAGCAACCAGACGATCCGCCTCTTGGGAAGATTCCAAATCGGTAACTAGTTCAATGTATTGGCCACGACGACGAACCCAACCATCATCAGCTGGCAGCACCGCGCAGACGAATCCGCTAAAACAAAGACAAAGAAATAACGTTGAACGCATCATTCCAATCTTCCTACAACAAAACGTCATCGCCCTCTCCATCCAAAGGCAGAGTAATCAACGTGATCCCACATCAGCAATTTCTTCTTCACGCAGTCCTCGTGTTATCGAGCATTTTTCTCGTTGGATGCGTGAAACGTTCAGAAAGCGATGTAGTGGTCTATTCCGCACTAGACGAGGAATTTGCGTTTCCTATCTTGAATGGTTTCGAACGACGTAGCGAGAACCAAACCAAAATCATCCCAAAATTTGACGTCGAATCGACCAAGACCGTTGGCTTGGTCAATCAAATCATCGCAGAAAAAGACCGCCCCGTCTGCGATCTGTTCTGGAATAACGAAATCCTTCACACCGTCCGACTGCAAAAACTGGGGCTACTCAAACCGCGGTCTTGGAACCTGCCGGCAAATTACCCCCCCGAAATGGTCGCAGGTGATGGCAGTTGGTGCGGTTTTGCAGCAAGAGCTCGTGTGCTCATCGTCAACACCGAAGTCATCGACGACCCTAGCCAGTACCCACAATCTGTCGATGAACTGGCCGACCCAAAATGGAAGGGCCGCTGCGCAATGGCTCGACCCTTATTCGGCACCACTGCAACGCACTTCGCTGTACTGCAGCAAATCCGTGGCAAAAAACCGACACTCGATTTCCTCAACGCGATTCAAGAAAATTCAGTCATACTCTCAGGAAACAAACAGGTGGCAACTGCGGTCGCATCCGGCCAATTGGCGTGGGGCCTTACCGATACCGATGATGCGATTGTTGAAAAAGATCGTCACGCTCCAGTCGCAATCGTTTTCCCGGACCAAAATCCAAATCAACTCGGTACACTTCGCATTCCCAATGCAATCGCTGTTCTCAAAGATGCGCCACATCCGGTCGCAGCCGACCTTCTCGCTGATTACCTGCTTGAACCATCCACTGAGGAACGATTGGCGATGGGGTACAGCAGTCAGTTGCCGATCCACCCAAACAGCAAGTATCCACCGCGTGTCCTGCCCAAAGAATCAGTCCGATGGATGTCCGTTGATTTCGAGTCGGCGGGGGATGACTGGGTGTCGTGGTCAGCGGAATTGAAAAAGATATTCCTTGATTGACCAGCGACTCGACACGGTTCAATCGGCAAAGGACACATTGTTTTTCAAATGAACCATTCATCGACCAGCTGGCAAAAAACTTGACAACCTGCACCCACTTGATGGGGACCGATCAGGCCAATGCTTCCCAACCAAATCAAGACAAACTTTCGATGCGGATGGACGCAATACTGCGATGTCTCGATTGAGCAAATTGAATGAATGTTTTGAGCAATCAACTCTGACTTGCAAAAATCATGTCAGCCCGTCGAAGACAGGAAGAGAGAACCACATCAACGTTGGTGATTGATTAGCTTGAACAGCTACTAATTCATTTGCTCGGATCAATCGATCGCGAACGAATCAAGGTCGAACATCAAGACCCTGCAGAATGATTGTTGCGTTCAACACACAGGCGATTCTGAATGCCGTATCCTGGCTAAACAACCTCTGGCTAAACAACCTCTGGCTAAACAACGACGGTGTCAAACAAGCACGGGGCTGAACAACCACGGAATTCAACAAACGCCGAATTTAACCAACGCGGTACTCAATCAAGATTACGCGTGGTCAAGGGTGAACACGAAGAACCCTAGGATAAAATATCGCATCGTCCGCGTGATCACGCAGCATTCTTGCTGAGAAACTGGCCACGAAACCGTTCAATACTATGAATCGTCTCACCGACAAGTTTGTACGATCCAATCGGTGATATCGCGGCCCTGTGAAGCGTCTCACGATGGATCAGTTCAAGTCCACCCTCTTCGATGCCACCCACGCCTTCTCTGGTCAATCGTGCAGCCACCAGATCCGATTCTTGAAACAGATTACATAGTGCTTGCAAATCTGCCAGATCGAGACTGGCACTACCCCGATGAATCAGCAACATCTCTCCGGCAGCCTTCATCAGGCCAGTTGCTTTGGCGACCTCGAACCCTTGCTGCGTGTTGTGCAATGCCACCTTTAGGAACGGGAATCGAAGTCGCATGTCATCTAAGACGATCAGGGTTGCATCATCGCTTGCATCATCGACAATGACCACTTCAAACGCAGCGGTCGTGAGCTTCGGAAGGGCTACCTCAAGATTTGCCAACTGCAACTTCAGGCAATCAGCCACATTCCGCACTGGCAAGATGACCGAAATCGTCTGACTAATCATTTGAAGCACCCATTTTGTTAAGTCTCGATAAAATTCGTTCCCTGATCTCGATACGCCAGGCAAAGCAACTGAATCATCAACGGCAGGCTGTTAATCGCAGAACCTGCTTTTTCAGTCTTTTGAAATCAGCGGTCTGACCGATCATCGCAATTTGCTTTCCGAAAACTTGCTCGATGACCCTCATTCACGTATCGCCGCCCCCTAACTCGAATAACCAAGGTTGCATGAACCGCTGACTTGTCACAAGAAATCGGAGATGACTGACTAATCCAGGACTTCTCAATCCACAGTCGCGTCCCCCTTTCCTTTTCGTCTCAGGGCGTCTTGGCGGTGCAGTCAAGCTGACAGCACAGGGTTCCGCTCTCCAACCACGCTCGGCACGGGCGCTATAATTGATAGACTTTGACGTCGAAAGCGATAACAGGACGATCCGAGATCACTCTCGACTTGCAAAATCAACGCTTTGCAGAGAAAAACACGATTCGCCTCCAGCCAACTCAATAAGTCAGTGAACGATCTACCCGATTTCTCCCGCGGCCAAGACTTTCCCGGAACCACCGGTCTTTTGCCAGCGATTGCCCAAGACTTCACCTCTGGTCGAGTCCTGATGATTGCCTGGATGGATGAGCAAGCTTGGAAAGAGACAATTCAAACACAACGTGCGGTCTACTTTAGTCGTAGCCGCCGCAAACTGTGGCGAAAAGGGGAAACCAGCGGGCATCGACAAATCGTCAAGGAAGTCCGGATTGATTGCGATGCCGACGCAATCTTATTGAGCGTGGAACAGACCGGAGTTGCCTGCCATGAGGGCTTTGAAAGTTGCTTCTTCCGCGCGGTTGACACTGAGTTCAACGTTCATGTTGCCGATGAACGAAAAGTCGATCCGAAATCGGTTTACGGTAAATGAATTCGGTCTAAATTCTTCAGTAGTGAATCTTGGGCAAACTTATCACCCCCTGAGCAGGACGAGATGAATCGGTGCTCAGCGGCACTGGCCTATCTGAGGTCTGTTTACAACCTTTCCATACCTGATCAACTCGTACTCTCACCTCTACATTACTTAAACGGAGACAAACACCATGAGTGCCGATAACCGCCTGAACGAACTTGGGCTAGAACTTCCACCCGCACCGAAACCAATGGGTGTCTACAAGCCGGTTGTCATCTGTGGCAACATGGCTTACCTCTCCGGACACGGACCACTGAAAACTGACAAAAGTCTAATTACCGGACGACTCGGTTTGGATATGGATGTCGAATCGGGTTACGACGCCGCACGCGTCACAGGACTGGCGATGCTGGCAACGCTTCAAGCCGAACTCGGCAGCCTGAATCGAGTCAAGCGATTGGTCAAACTACTCGGTTTAGTGCGAAGCACAGATAATTTTGGGGAACAACCAGCCGTGATCAACGGATGCAGTGAACTATTCAGGGATGTTTTTGGGCAGGACGCTGGAGTGGCAGCCCGAAGCGCACTGGGAACCAATTCACTTCCAGGCGGCATTGCGGTTGAAATCGAAGCCATCTTTGAAATCGACAACTAACACCACTGGATGATACACCGGTCATCACAACGCCTAACAACGGCGACGGCGTCTCTGTTTGCTTGATCGCTGTTCGCTGCGACTGGGCGGTGGCGGACTCAACTTACGATGCAGCTGTAAATCGTTAGGTCCGCAAAAGCAAAGCAACAGAGCACCCGGAGCCGCGAATCGATCAAACACCGCGCGGTGAAACTGATCCTCACCAGGCCATGGATAGGAATAGACAAAAGAAAAGTCATCCAGCTCCAAACCGATTTTGTCGTACGCGGATTTCTTGGGATGTCCAAGACTCGGCAGGCTTGCCTGATGAGCGAGCCGCTCTGCATTCGTTGGTAGAAAGTTTCCCTCGAATAATTCGGCGCTCACCTCCCAATCCAGCAACGTCGATCTTCCTTGGTCGATCAGATCCGGCTCAGCCTCAATTCCAATCGAATCAAAATTAAATGCGGCGGCGATCGAAGTGACCACGGCGAAGCCGCAGCCCCATTCCAGAAACCGATTACCCATCAACGGTTGCGTGGCGCGAATCCACTCAATGGCTTGGAATACGTGACTGAAATCGGCGGCGACAAATTGCTCGATCTGCGGACGATCCCAGCGATCTTGAAAAGCTTGAATGCGCAGGTTGACCGTTTCCAGCTTATCCATCCACTTTGCCGGAATTGGCTGGCTGTCAATCAACGACGGGATAGGGATTGGCATCAACATGATGATGCCCCGTTGCTGAGGAAACGGTTTGTTTCGATAAAATATCGCACAGGCTTGCTTGTCGCCCGGGCATCCCAGTCCAGAACACCAGAGGACTTTGCAATTGGCAGTGGTACCGATGTACCACGAAACACTGGCAGACGCCTCACTCCAGTCATGACAATCCATCAAAGGAAAAAGGAAATCCATCGTCCTGATTATCAGGTGTGTTTCCCAGAGAACGACTAATTGAATGTTCCCATCCGAGCAATTTAATTTCATCCCAAGTTGCCCAGTGACTGCTCAGGGTTCCACTGGATAACCCATTCTCGAACCCAGCATTGCAAACGGGACAACTCGGCTCGACCGCTGAAAGGTAATCATGACACGTCGTGGTATCGGGATCCGTCCACATCGCATAACACTGATCACAAATCACATAACCGTGCCGTTTTCTCTGGCTTCTTGAGCGTGATGTGTTTTCAAGACGATTCTCCTCCAACAACGCACTCGAATGCATCTCTTTCATTGAACTGGTGCAAGAATCAGAATTCACGTGGTCACTGACACTCACATCGCAAATGCGTATCCCGCACAGTCCACCGCCACAAAATGGACACTTTGAGACGCAATACTCGGGTCCCACCATCTCTTCACCTTCCAGAAACACAATCGACCAAATCTCGACTCGGGGTGAATCTCACTCGCCTGCCCCAAACAACAACCAGACTCCCCCAATAAAACTTGCCGCATCGTAACATCAATCAAAGGTGAAAACAGGCCGTCGTCAAGCATCGAGACGTCTTCCGCAGCTTCCTTTTTAGAGAGTGATACGTTCGCGTATCTCAGCTTGCATCAGTGAAAACTGTTCCTGCACTTTTTCGGCGGATAACCATTTCAACCAGATCTCATGAACAGCCGAAAAGCAAGTTCAGATCAAGCCAGAGTACGACAAGCCAGAATAAGACAAGCCAGAATACCGCTAAACGATTTTGAAAACACAATCTTCCATCCATCAGGCCTCCACCGACATCCTCCAACCGCAGATCCGTGTTAAAGACTGGCAGGCTCGCGGCGAAAAAGCTCACCCCAACTGATTTCTGGCAGCTTAAACCAAGCTTTACATATGTCCGGATGCCCGAAAACAATCGCCTTGATTCAGTCCAAATGAAGACCGGTTCGTTTCTAGTTGCGAGATGGAGGTCAACTCGCCAAAACGACCCAAAGCAAAGCCTATGGGGATGTGGAGATCTGGCGATTCAGCCTGTATCAGTTATTCCTATCAAACCAACCACAAGTCGATGAGTCGGCGAACTTTTCAGGCGTGGCAAGCGAGAAATGGCATTTCAAAACCTAGCGTTCACTGGCGAAGGATTCTGCGGACTAAACCAACAGCATGAATCAACGAAGAAACCGGTGAGCATGCTACGGTTGCGACCGGCCATTACGGACTACCTTTGCTCTTCACGTGAAGACCATCAACGGGTTCCTGGTCCGCCCGAATCATTCAGCCTTTGATTGAGTTCTAGATTGCCACGTAACGTTGCCCCCTACAACAAAACTTGAGATACCATGCGTCATCTGATTTTTTCGATCGTGATCTTTTTCTTCTTTGCGGTCGCTGCTACGGACAACGCAAATGCCGCGAAAAACGGCTGGTCTCCCGTCATCATTGCGACAGGCGAGTACAAACAAAAAATTGAATCAACGCCAATCGAACTTCGACCCAATCGCCCCTTCCATATCTACGGCAATACCTTGCGACGGCGATACTACCGAAATATTAAATCACACGGTTCCAGGACCGTGTCATCAAACCAACGAACCAACACCCGCTCTTCTCGCTAGAGCAGGTTCTGGTAGAAATCTCGCATCATGACGATTATCAAGACTGGTGCAGCCAAGCAATGACCCATGCGGCTCTCGCTTGCATCGCCCCCGATTTCAATCGGAAAAACCAGATTTCAATCGGAAAAACCAGATTTCGCGAGAACGACCCTCCCATCATGATCGATGGCACCGAGCAATAATCTCATCGCCGATCAAACTTGGGGGACTGACCCGTCCTTCCCATTGGTTTGGCGATCAAAAGTAGTGCCGGCATCCTTTGATCTTTTGGGTCGACAACAGATCGACCGGAGCATGAACTGCGTAGCTAGAAAAAAATCTGCTCTCCTGGTTTTCTTTTCCTTCCGATGGGGTTTTTATCCGACCCTGATAACCCAAAAGAAAATCACGGAGGTGGATCGTTCCGAAAATCCTTGAACGGCTTGGCTAAGTCGATGCTGAACCCTCAAGGGAATGACAGCAGTCGCTTGTAAAACAGGTTACGGGCCCGCTCCTTGAACCACTCAGCGGCACCTTCGACACGTTCACTGCACCCTAAACAGGAACAGCTCGAACACACAACACGCCGACACGCCGACACGCCGACACGCCGACACAACTTGGGATAGGTAGCCGACTCGGTTCAATCAGCAAACGCGATGACCAGATTCAAAACTCTTTGATTTGGGCAACCCAACGATGATGATCCACCGAAATACTAAAAACCATCGACCATGCGGTCATTCTTGCTGAGGTATTCGACGCCGGCTGGTGGCAGTGAGTCGAGGAAATTTTTTCCATACGCTTTGGAATGGATTCTGGAATCCAAAACCACAACGGTGCCACGATCATTGCGGGTTCGAATCAGGCGACCAAATCCCTGACGAAACTTGATCACCGCTTCGGGTAACTGATAGTCCGAAAACGGATTACCACCACCCTCTCGAATGGCTTCAAGCCGCGCTTCAAGCAAGGGATGATCGGGAACCGCAAATGGCAACTTGGTAATGATCACATTGGTCAAAGCATCACCGGGTACATCCACACCCTGCCAAAACGAATCAGTACCAAATAAGACACCTCGTGAATTTCGGCGAAAAGCATCCAGTAGTTGCGTTCGACTTTGAGTACCAGCTTGACTGTAAAGTTCCATCTTACGTTCAGCCAGCCAACCGGTGAGAGCGTTAGCGCAGCGTTTCAAGAGATCGTAACTGGTGAACAAAACAAACGCATGTCCATCACTGTACTCCGCAAAACGTTTGATCTGCTCCGGCAACGCTTTTTCAAATTGCTGGCGATCCCGTGATGGATCAGGCAGATCAGGGACAACGATGACTCTCGCCTGCTGTCGGTAATCGAATGGGCTTCCAACACAGACCGACAAGCCATCGGTGAGGCCAATACGAGATCGATAAAAAGAGAAGTTTGTATCTTTCCCCGTTGCCAAAGTTGCACTCGTCATGACCACACTACGAATCATTTTGCTCTGAAATAACTCTTTGCGAAGTGTCTCACCAACATTAATCGGGGAAGCAGCCAGGGTCACTCGGTCAATTCCCCGGCGAGTCCCTGATCGCTCAAGCCAATAGACGCATCCATCAATTTCCTGCTTCACCCACTGCCTCAATCCACCCGCTAATGCCAGAAGCCGATCATGGGCCGATTGGTAATCGGCCTTTTCAGATTCCTCCCTTGCCGCGTTGGCCTGACGTTGTATTCCGCGAGCGAGCTCTTCCATCGGCTTACTCACTGGATTATCAACAATGCAAGGTGTGTCGACACGTCCGTTTGACTTACCGGACTCCTCCCACCAATCAAGGATATCCGCGAAGAACTGACTGGAAGCATAACGGCATCGGTCCACCATCTGCTGCAATGCTTTCAAGTCTCTCTCGACCAGCAAACCTTTCTGAGTGCGGTCGTTGTAAAGGCGATCAAAAAGATAATCAAACTGCCCACTTGTTAGACGCATTCCCAGATGATCGCCAGCAACAGATTCAATCGTGTGGCATTCATCAAGGATCACCGCATCGTAATCTGGCAGCAAGGAGACATTCTGTCGTCGCAGCGCCAGATCACTGAAGAACATGGCATGGTTAACAATCAGAAGTTCGGCATGACTCGCTCGGCGGCGCGCTCGAAAGTAGAAGCAATCTTGATAGGACTTACACGATCGCCGCAGACAATTACCCGTGTCACTTGCGACTTCATCCCAAACAATGGATTCTGGTCGGAATGGTAATGAAGAGAGGGAACCATCAGTGGTGTCCTCCGACCACTTCTTGATGTCACGAAGTTGAGAATGTTGCAAATCACTTGAAAGAAGCGATGTTGCCTTCGAAATTGCACGATTCATTCTGCGCAACGAAAGATAGTTACCGCGACCTTTCGCCAGAACCGCGGAAAACTCTCGCGGAATCACACTATTGAGCAGCGGTAAATCTTTGCCAACAAGTTGCTCTTGCAGGCTGATAGTGTGTGTGGAAATCAAGACTCGCCGCTTGCGTGACTTGGATTTGGGCTCGGGGGCAGTGGCAACTTCCGTTTGATCTGCCGTTGCATGTAAAATAGCTGGAACCAAGTAGGCAAAACTTTTCCCCGTTCCCGTTCCAGCCTCAGCGATGAGATGCTGATCCGTCGACAGTGCCTCGGCAACACGGCGTGCCATTTCGATCTGCTGCTCACGCGACTCATAATGAGGCAGGCGATTGGCAATGCGACCATCTGCCCCAAGAATCGAATCGACGGAAAGCGTTTCGGTCACGGGCGTTCCATCGGACAAAGAGGGGTGGTAGAGGCGTCGCGGGATGGAGCTCAAATCCGTCACCCGCCAAAATCAAAAAAAACGGTGAGATCGCAATCAATGCAACCTCACCGTTTCGGTAATCAGATTGAGAACCACGAGCAATCAGCGCGTGGAAATTGGCAAACGCGTACTCACTAAGGAGAGCTAACGTGGTACCTCTCAGTGTGTTTGACGGTTAGCCGTCGGGCAAAGATGCGATTGCTGCATTTTCGACCTTTCACCGCTAACGTTCAATCTTGCTCGATTGATCCTCTGAATGGTTCAATCAATGCGATTTGATGAAACTTCAGATGAGCAGCGTGATCCGCACCGGCATTATGCCTGGAACGAACTTCCGCACCCACAACTTTTCACAGCATTGGGATTCTCGAAGGTGAAACCCTGCTTCTCAAGACTCTGGTACCAATCAACGGTTGTCCCGTCGAGATAGAGAGCACTCTTTTTGTCGACGACGACGGCAACACCGTGACAATCATACTTCGTATCTGCCTTGTCATCAAAACCATCGTCAAAATTCAGAGTGTAGCTAAAGCCGCTACATCCGCCGGCTGCGATACCAATTCGCAAGACCATGTCATCGCCAAAGTTGTGTTCTGTTTGGAAACGCTTCACTTCTTCCGCGGCTCGTTCGGTCAGTTTGACTGCCATTGGAGAATCAATCCTGCATCATTAAGGTCAAAGGTCTGTATATTTTTTGAACCGAACGTTCTCTATCTCGATAACATGACGCCGATCGGTTTTGCCAACCAAGGAGATCACTCCAACAAGCTGGATCAAAAGTTCGCGACAAGTCAGTCTGACCAACTCAAAGCATCAATCCGGCAGGTGCCAAGTGACAGCTAACCAGTACGCAAGATTGATTGATTTTCTTCAGTCGGTCGATTTCCGTTCGTCGATCAAGGCGTTTTCCGCGATCGATCTCATCAAGCAAATCGAGTTAGGGATCCGTCCGATTCATCATGATAGGTCGCGATGTCCAAATCCGACAAGGCGCAACCCCTCGAGTGGGGACACTAAAGACCTCAAAAAAGGCGTTTTTAACGCTTCGAAGGTCTGGAGGACGTGATTGAGACCGTTTTTTTGGCCAATACTTCGGTTCGAACACCGTCAGCCGATTTTGGAAGCATCAGGCAAATGGTGGGAGGGATGACCTAAGGATGGTGCTTTCTGCGATCCACCCAGGGGTTACCTAACAAATAATTTTAGCGGACAGAAAAAGCAACCACCATCCAACAGTGAATCAATCCGCCTTTGAGCTGCAATGAGACTGCCGGAATCAGGCGACTAACAAAACGAGACGCGACTGTCCTCCTTCACGCTTCAGAGCATTCAGTTCCGAATCGCTTTCATGCAAATCTTCCACCGGCATATCCGGTTCGGCGGTTCCATCGTCTGGCTCCCCTGAAACTGTTTTTTGCTTGACCGCATAATCCCAATCCACTTTACCCTCGTGGTCGTCAGAATGCAGTGAGTGTAGCTCGTCACGTGTGAGTGTTTCCAACCAGGCCAAGTCAAACTTTCCTTTGTGTGGCCCTCCGGAAAGGTGCTTGACCATGCCATCCTTTTCGGGATGTCGCTTATCAACCGTCCACCAACTTTTGCGTGTGGGGTAGCCCGTTTCACGAACACCCTGATCCGATGCTTCGGAGAGGCTGGAATCCGCAGACTCAGTTGACTCGCTCTTGTTAGAATCTTCGGATGCTTCCGCGGTACGATCTTTATTCTCTTGTGAATCATCACTTGGTAACGATTTCGAAAACTCAGCCGCCGTCCTCAAAACCGCGTCGCGTATCCCACTGTGATACCCGTACCAAACTCGGTATCGATCGGGATTGATTGGAACCATGATCTTGGGCTGATCACGAATTCGTGTACCCACTTGAATATCGACCGCGACTTCGTCAAAACGACCTTGCTCGATATCGCGACGCAACGACTCCACCGCGGAATTGTCTCGACGCCTGGTAAAAACCTTGATGACCGGTCGGCACACCTCATCCTCTTCACCAACAGTTTGGTCAACTTGCAAAGCCGCGTTGGGTTTCTGCGGCGGTGTCTTGATCTCATCGACCGAAGTCACCTCTTGCTCATCACGAATCGCCGCACCGGCAGGCTCCCCAACGGGTGGATCAACGACCTGTTTGGCTACTTCTGAATTCGCTAAATCCGGATCCGATACAAGAGCCGGATTTGCGATCGAAGAAGAAGAATCCAGAGTCGATGAATCCGTCTTGTTTGTGTCGTTTCTGATCTTCGGTCCCAAGTCTTGCAATTGGGCAGCGAGAGGTACCATGGTCCAGAGAAACGCAGTCAGCATTAAAAAGACGGCAGACAGTTCATTTCTCACAATCTGACTCAAAGTCCGAATCGTGACTTGGCTAAAGCGTTTCATACTCTTCACATCAAAAAAGGACGTCGCGGGCCAAATCGACTCTCGCCCCAGACGATCTAATGAAGCCAACCTACGGCGTTGTATTCAGACACCGCACCAACCAACCCCAGTTTAATCAGAGGAATCTGTAAGCGATATCATGATCATGCTCTGCTGGGTAACTTCCCGCCAGTTAAAAATTATCGACGGATCGCAGCCAATACGCCCCAATCATCTTGCCGAAAACTTAGCGAAAAATGAAGAAATCAAGCTCGGTCAATCTCGACACTGTGTCGCTAGGAGGGCGAGAAAACCAGAAAAAGACATTGATCCGGTGCAATCCAACCAGCCTCCCTGAAAACCATTGATTTCCCCGATCGCTTTCCTTTCACGCTTTCGGACGCCTCCGTGACCAACGTTTTACCGTGGAATCATCTCCCATTGAAATCGTTGCGAACTGCTGAAAACCTACCCAGCGTGATCCACAAAACACCTCATCTTCTAACAACGAAAACAGCTCGCTCGAACGTATCGTTCCAATCAATCCCTTGAGGGGTCGGTGCAAGGGAACACGCGATCACTCCCAACGCTCCATTCCCCTAAGAGACTGGGGTGCTATGCTTGTTAGTGTCCGATTGATCCATGACTCGATTCACTAGAGAAACAAACTGTCAATGTTGAAGGCGAAAGCTGATCAGCTTTGGTAGCAGATCGAATCAACAAAACCAAATTCACCAGTCCATGCGTCCGCGATGAGACGCAAACTCCACCAAATTCCCGTTCCATGCGTCAACTCGGTACTCTCGAAAGCAAAGCAACAGCGAAACAGTTCTATGCTTATCTGTTGCAGAAAAAAATCGATGCTGTTCTCGAGTTTGATCCCAGTAGCACGCCAGTCACTTGGATCCTATGGATTCGCTCGGAGGACGATCTTGATTATGCAAGAAGTGAGTGGCGGGAATTTCAAGTGACCCCTGACGATCCTCGGTTTGTGCCGACGGATCAAGAGATTATTGACGCGATCGAGCAAATCAGCTCATTCGATGAAAAGCATCCTGCCCAAATGGATTCGGATCGGTCGATAGACATGAACCGGTCGATGGAGGATGCGGAAAGCCTTCATCAAAACGCGTTCAGCGACGGCGACTTGGATCAAGATCAAACTGAGCCGGTTCATCCTGAATCACGTTCGCGCGATTCGGCCACGCATCCGCCAGTTCAATTTACCGATGTGGCTTCCATTCGTGCTACCATTCTGATCATCGCCATCTCAATGCTGGCAAGCTTTGTTAGTCACTTTGGAAACCCACGTGGATCAAGAGACACGAATCAAGTCACGCTGGAACAAAAAGTCTATCGCAATCTATCCTTTGTCGACCCTGAGCAGTATGAGGTCTCGAGAGATCCCATGGCGTCGGTTCGACAGGGGCAATTATGGCGTCTCATCACGCCGCTCTTCTTACATGCTGATGAATTGCAATTAGCGTTTAATGTGATGTGGCTTTTTTTTCTCGGCTCAACGATCGAGAAAATCCAAGGCTCTTGGTTCTTAATGGGACTGATTCTCTTCACACAAACTTGCGGCATGCTGCTTCAGGTTGCGTTGCCGGTTGATTCCGTCATGCCTTCAGCCCTGCAAGGGTCCCCTTTTGCCATAGGCTCTGCAGGGGCCGTCTATGGTCTCTTCGGCTACCTATGGGCACGTCCTTTTTTCTCGCCCGATTACCCAGTCTACCTTGTTCCTGCCAATGTGATTCTAATGCTGCTGTGGCTTGCGCTTTGCATGACATCGGCAATGGCACCGATATCGATTGGTGCTCATCTGGGTGGACTTGTCGCCGGCATCTTGTCGGCGTTCGTCGTTTCAAAATCGAATCACTGAAACGAATCATGGCGTGATCGACTTGAACGGTCCAAGTAACTCATCGACGGAAGGAACACCGGTCGCATCTCAACGCAAGCATGACAATGCGGTGAAGGAAGTCCTTCACATCGCATTACCACTCATGGTCAGCACCGGAACATTTTCCCTTGTTCTCTTTGCCGATCGCACACTGCTTCTGTGGTATGACGGTATCTCGATGAGCGCCGCGATGGCTGCGGGCAATCTATTTTGGGTCTGCCTGTGCCTACCGGTTGGCATTGTCTCAATGACCGGCGCGGTGATCAGTCAGCATATCGGAGCCGGGCAAGACAAGCAGGTTGGACGCCTGCTGTGGCAGTCCGTTTGGATTACCTTCTTGACGCTTCCACTGTTCCTTGTGTTGGGATTGAGTGCAGAAACACTCTTTCAAATCACAGGGCAACCCTCAGATCTGATCCCCCATCAAGCTCGCTACTTTCAGATTCTGATGTTCGGGGCAGCTGGCATGCTGCTGGAGGTCGCTTTGAGTGGATTTTTCAGTGGAACGGAACGATCACGAGTGATCATGTGGGTTTCGGTCGCAACGGGTTTGGTGAATTTGATCGCGGACTTTGTGCTAATTTTCGGCGCCGGACCCGTTCCAGAACTTGGTATCGCAGGTGCGGCCATCGCGAGCGTGCTGGCGATTTGGTTCAAAGCGTTTTGTTACATCGGTTTAGTACTGCGTCCAAAATTTGAAAATCGCTACCAGATTCTTGCCGGCTTCACCTGGGACACTGTGGTGTTCAAGCGTCTTCTGTTTTTTGGATTTCCAGCTGGGCTGATGCATTTGGTTGAATCCGGCGGCTTTACCGCCATGATGTTGCGTATCGGCACACTTGGTGACGTGTCTCTAAGAGCGACCACCATGGCAATCAACTTCAACATGGTCGCCTTCATTCCCTTGGTGGGACTATCGATCGCTGCTTCCGTTCTCGTGGGACGGCATCTTTTGGAAAGTGGGCCCCGGGAAGCTTCCAAACGCGTTGCCGCATCAATCGGACTTGGAATGGTCTATTCGGGGGCATGGTTAATTGCCTACCTTCTTCTACCGGACACGCTGCTAAACCTTTACCGTTCTGAAGCTAATGGTGCCGAATCACTCGAGGCCATGATCATCGCCCGAACACTTTTTAAGTTTATCGCCTGCTACGTGGTGTTCGATGCCATTCAATTAATCTTGGCTGGGGCGTTGAGAGGAGCAGGCGACACCTGGTTTGTTCTGCTCGCTGGCTTCACGGTGTCCGTGCTGGCAGTTGCAGTTGGGTACGGATTCGAACCAGCTGAGCAACAACTCCTTTGGTGGTGGTCCGTGCTGACAGGCTGGATCATCATGCTCGCGATCGCCATGAGCCTTCGCTTCATGCAAGGAAGATGGAAAAGCATGCGGATGATCGAGACGACTAATTGAAGTCAGTCAAGACAACTTCCGTTCGGTACCGTTTTCCATTTCGCAGAATGACCATTGGTATCGATTCACCAATCGGTGTCAGCCCGACCTGAGTGACGAGATGATCGTCATTATCAACGGACCCACCATTGAATTCCACAATCACATCACCTCGTTGCAATCTAGCAATTTCCGCAGGCGATCCTCGGCGAACGCTTTTGACCATCGCCCCACCACGTTGATCCAACTCAATTCCGTCGATTGCGACCACATCAAAGTCGGGATCAAGTGTTACTCCCAGATAACCACGTCGCAACTTACCGTACTGGACGAGTTGCTCGGCAACCTGCATTGCCATTCGCATCGGAATTGCAAATCCGATGCCCTCGCTGCCACCACTGCTACTTGCAATCGCCGTGTTGACACCAACCACTTCGCCTCGCAGGTTCAACAACGGACCACCACTGTTGCCGGGGTTAATCGCTGCATCAGTTTGAAAGAAATCCTGCAAATCGATCTTCTGCTCACCAAGAGACAAGTCTCTTCTTCCTTTGGCACTTAAGATTCCAAAAGTGACGGAGTGGCTAAGTCCAAACGGGCTTCCGATGGCGATGACGAAGTCACCGATTTCAATCGATTCACTATTACCAACACGGGCGGCGGGCAGATCGGACTGTTCAATTTTCAAAAGAGCGATGTCCGAACTTTCGTCAGAAACGATCCGGGTTGGATTGAACTCTTTGCCCAAATAGCTCCGAAGGAGAATCCCCTCTGGCTCCGCTCCCGAGATGACATGTCGATTCGTGAGCACCCACTTGTCACTGCCACCGAATTCAACGATGACTCCGCTTCCCGCCTCATCAAAAGACTCTCTCGTGGCCCCTCGTAATTCAGTCTTGTGAGCTTCGATGTGGATAACACTTGGCTTCACCAACTGAGAGACTCGTCGAACCAGATATCCGAGACGGTCGAAAGCGCTGAACTCCTCAGCAAGCTCGTTGTAAAGGCGTTCCCTCTCAAGTTCGATACCGACAGTTGATGTCGGTACTTTTTCCATGGCGGAACGACGCACGCTAACCGATTGACCGTTGTCCGCATCCTGACCGAAGGTCAACGATGTCATTACCGCAATCAAAACAACTCCGCAGACGGAGCGTCTCAGGATGTGCGATTTGGATCGATAACTTGCTAGTTTTAAAACCATCGAAGGACGCTTCTGGAGGAGAGAAGTGCTTCGAGGCGGGTTGGCGTCGTGCTTCGCCAAATCCTTGGCGACGCGCAACCGAGTTCCTCGTAGGATTTAGCATCGGTCAGAATTGTCCCCGGGTTGCCTTACGATGAAGTCGGTAGCCCTGAGCGAGAGAACTGGCAGAACCCGCAACGCAGGAACATCGCTCAACGACCGGAGAAACGACCGACTGTTAATCCCTTGTGTAAAACCCCCGAGTCAAAAAATCGGCACACTTTGACATAGGTCATGCCATGGGAGCCAATTTCAAAGAATAGGCGGCCACACGGTGGATCTGGTGAGTTTCGTAAAGACGGTGTGGATCAAACATCAGCGTCAAACAATCCGCTGATCAAGGGCGTGGAAACGCTTACCGGTTTCCGTTAACTTGGATACACTCCATGGCGGCTAGGTGGCGATTCACTGAGCCTGACCTATTAAACTGAGTCAGCCTCTGCGTTATCAAAGACGCGATTCCACTTCACTGCACCGGTGGTGGTGGTTTTGTTCTCAGCCTCTCGCCGACAGCCGATGCAATCTGTTGCATAGGGAATCGCCCTCAATCGTGTTAAAGGAATCGGCTTCCCACAACTCTCGCAGTCACCGTAGGTGCCCTGATTGATCCGTTCAATTGCTTCCTCAATTGCAGATAATTCTCGACTCTCCACCTCAACAAGCTGGCTGTTCAACTCGTCTTGCACCGAATCGGCAGCGGCATCAAGGACATCACCCGTTCTCTCTTGGTGCAGTTCCCGAAGCAGACTCAGATCACCGTCAACGGCGCGCTGAAGTGCCTCATGTCGTCGAATCAATTGATCCTTCAGATTTTTGATCGCATCTTTTCGGGGCATCGATTCACCTTTGTTAGTTACGAAAGCCGTTTCGTGGGGCAAATGTCGGAAGGAGCAAGAGGTCCGATCCAGACATTTCATTGAGCAAACCGTATCGGTCACCCGTAAAACATTGGCTCAATCTTCTCAGTGGGGTCCTCTATCGACGCTTCACCTTGATTGAATCGTTCCCCGCCATCTCTGACGCTGACCGGAACGATTCATTCAGTGTTGATGTCGAGGCAAGACCTTAGGTCATTAACCGCTGTGCCACTCGTCTGATCAACAACAAACAGACAAGGTTCGAGAAATGCCAAAATCCGCTTGGCAGATCCCATTAGTTGGTACGAACCCCGTTGGATAAGACGATCGGCTTACCTTCGCAGTTCGCAGTCTCGTCAAAATTTTCTCCGGAATCACAGTCCCACAGAATGATATGGGCCAGCAAAGGACGGGGCGTGACCTCTCAATAAAAAACGTTGATTAACTGAAATAATCAAACCAAAAACCGGATCTACGCTGACTTTGCGGCGAAAGATGGCGAAAACGCTATCAATCCAGCCCACTGGACACCTTCTGCAAAACTGAGCGGAAAAGCAAGAAACCACCAAGGGGAGGGGTTCCGTTATTCGGCATCCGACCAATTTGATCGGCTGTACGGGATTTTTCGCTAACTAGAACACAGCAGCCATCCGATTAAGGGGAATGAGTAGGTTTGCGCACGCGTTCCAAAGCGAGATCCAAATTCTCGTCTTCGCGGGCAACCATACCTGCTCGACGCGACATTGGCATGAAACCAATGGAAAGCTTTTGCACAGCGGCTTGAAACGATTGCGGTATCTTCCCGACAGTGACGTCGGAAGCGTAATAGGGAGTTTGAAGGTGACTACTGATCACTCGAGTGGTTCTTTTCCAGAACATTCGCTCGGTCCGATAATTCATAACACACCGGAATTTGCAAACCCAAATCCAGTCGGGTCCGCGAATCCTCCGTCTGATGGGGAGAAGCTGCGCGCCGACGGTACCCACCCAGCTCACTCAGGCAGTCACAACAATGGTACCGACGCGTTCTCCGCGTTGATCTTTCGTGTTGAGTGCCCGGGTAGTCCAGCCCAAAGACTTCAGCTGACTGGTGAGCGATACACGATTGGCACCGCAGAGGGATGTTCGATCAGGCTTCGCGACACCAAGCTTCTTCCAATCCATGCCATTCTTTTGCACGAACATAGCTCCGTTCACATCCGAGCACACTCGGAACCGGTTGTCATCAACGGCAAGCCGTTGACTGAAAGTGAAATCAACATTGGCGATATGTTGCAACTTGGTGGATACCGATTTGAATTAATTTCCATCAAGAGAACCGACGCAACTGTCAACGCTCAATCATCGCTAACCAACGCGCTTCCCCCTGCTGTTGAACGAGCCATCGCCGAGTCCACGTTGGGGTCTCGGCAAGCGACGCCACACGACCCGCCTGAACTTCACGATCTTGTATTGCAGTCGCGTCTCGAGGCATGCTTGCACCGAGAGCAACTCTGCAGCAAGAGAGAAGGCAAACTGATCGATGATCAGGAAAATCTGAAGTTCCGAGAACAGGAGATGACTCGCCGAATCGCGAGACTCGAGGCGGAGGAATCGTCGAGTCTTGAATTGTACGACCAGCTATCCAAACGTCAGAGCGAAATCAATTCACTTCGGCAGTCGCTGCAGGAAAAAAAAGCGTTACACCTTCAGCGTGAAACGGATTTCCAATCAGAAAAACGCGAGCAGGAAACGAAACTAGAGGAACTCTCAGAAGCTCTCCTTCTCGCGAAAGGTGAATTTGAGACTGAGTCAGAGAAAACTCAGACATTGAGGGCTGATTTTGAAGCCATGAGTAAGGTACTCGACGAAACACAGCAGCAAAAAGACCTCCTTGAGCTGAAGGAACAGTTGCAACGTCGAGAACACGAGCAACTGGTGCGGAAATTAGAATTAGACCTCGATCGCTTGGTCGCGGAGAAAGCAGAAAATCAGGCTCAGCTTCGAAGCATGGAAAGCGGCATCTCAGAGCTCGAGACGCTGGTCGCCTCAGCCAATGAGATGGATACCAACGGCTGGGATTCAGACGAAGAAAACCGTGAGGACGATGGCGATCCGATCAATTCAGAAGCGGGGAGTTCGTCTCTGCCAAAATTGTCTCAGCATCCATCCAGTGATTCAGTAGCGGAAGATAACGACCGTGAAGCGAGTGTTGTGGAATCAAGCGAAGACGCCGCAAAACAATCTTCACCAGGTCATCTTGTTTCCGAACCAGACTCGGTTGTTTCGTGTGATTCGATGACACCAGCGGTTGACGAGCAGTCTGACAATTCGTTGAATCAAGCGTTGTCATTGGACCAAGTCTCCGGCACAAAACCAGAAGTCTCCAACACAGCGACGAACAAATCTGAAGTTCAATCCTTGGCGGAGTTAATTGAAATTAGCCGGCAAAACTCCGAGCTGATTGCTGAACTGGAGGAGCGTCGTCACTCGAACAGCAATGTGAAAGAGTTGGAGAGTCAGCTCGCCGATACGACCGGTCGCCTCAAGAAGATTGAATCGGACCATCGCGAAGCAGTCGAATTAATACAGTCGCTGCTCGACAAAGAACAAGAGCAACCAGAACGCGATAAGCGGCCGATATTCACTGCCGATGACTCCGGTGAAACATCACCGAAAAAAGCTTCCTGGAACAGTCTACTTCATAGTTTGGGAAACACCTCTCTCTCTGATGAACCAGCAGCAGATGCTGCCGAGAATCCAGCCCAAGGCTTTTCACCGGTCGCAGACGAAAAACAACCTAACAGCGAAGACCAAGTCGAATCAGATGATGAGAATGAGGATGATGACAGTTGGTTTCAATCAGGGATGAGCAGCGGAAACAAGCCGAAAAATAAAGATCGGCGGAGTGTACGAAATCCAAACGCAAATACCAAGAAAACGCTCTTTGCTGGAAAAGAAAACTCGCAGGATCCGCTTCAAAGCGATTTCCAGAGCGACACGAGGGCGGCAGTCGGTGAGATGCTTTGGAGTGGAGCGAGACAACAGCCTGACCAAAACCAAAGATCCAATTCGCAGAACCCAATCATCCGTACAGATGATCATGCCGAATCTGTCGAGGACTCCGTGAACCGTCTTCTCGATCGCTCGAAACCCGCACAAGCATCAGCCTCGGAAAGACAAGCCTCGGATTCACACCGTCGGGCAAACGCCGAAGGTGACCGCGCACGTGCTGCCGGGAATCTTTCGTCAGTTTCCAATGAGCGAAGTAAAATCATATCGAGACTGACCAAGCGTGTTCAGTCAATGTTCTCCACAAACACGTCGTCAGGCAAGAATCCAGCAGCCTACGATCAAGCCGTTCTCGTTCGATACGCATTTGCTTTCGGAGCGGTTGCGGCCGGTTTGATATGCTTTCGACTAGTCCCCGGCAACCTGAAGTACATTGCCCTCGCAATGGCACTTATACTCGCCGCCATCTACACGCAAGAGGGACGCGAGATCTCTCGCCAACAAACTTCTTGACTCGTGGTAGTTGTCCATCACCCAAAGCGAGATATCTTTCGACTGACCCGATTCATTTGAATTGCCTGATCGAAGGCTACATTCGCGGCGTGATCAAACTGCTTGTAAGAGGGACAGGCTCTCAGAAGCAATTCGAATCCTCACTCAAATGATTGCAGGAACAGTGGGGGGAGGCTCTGCCAAGTCGCTCCAATCTTGCTCCCACCTCTCTTTTGCGCTCCCTGGATCTTCTACCAAGGGAAATCTCGCCTCATCCCTCAGAGCATTGCCGAAAATCCATAGCGATTTCCCAACCTCGTTTGCCAATGGACCTAGGGATCCTGAAACTCACCCCACGGACTACCTCTTCCGCGACATCAACACCAGAGCCGGCACTAACCTGAACCTGTGTTACAACTGCCGAAGATCAAAGTGATCGTAATTGCCACACGTCATTCCTGCGGATTTGCGACGGGCATCCCTAGCAGTCAGCCAGAAGCTCAATCCTTACGTGCCGCAATTGTAGTAAAAAAAATCACGGTTGCATGGTGACCGTGGCGCTCAATACTGCTTCCGCGTGTTGGCCAACGGCAACCGGTAAAGCGTCATCACTCTCAAACGCTTGGTGAGTCAGGGAACAAGGTGATTAGCTGTACCAAGAGATCGCGACTCGCCCATCCCTTCCGGTTCCTCCGAGGTGAAAGTGAATTGCGAGGCAACGAGGGAATAAAACAGTTATGCGGATTATTGCTTGGGACGACCCTCCTTAGGTGTATAAGCGGCCTCCAATCTCCCTTTTTCTTTCGCTCTTCGATGACCTTTCACATGCCAGGGGTTGGTCAGGGACCTACGGTTTGTCGGCGACATCCGTGCAGATCGCTGCGGGGTCAGACACCCCATCAAAATCACGGGCTAAGAGAAAACTTCATCACCCCCAACTTCCAGCGATGCACCCTCAACACCCAAAGACTTGAGCGTGAGTCTTGAGACAAGTTGCATCGATCCCTCTTGTGAACTCGCTTCTATAACCGAAAACCAGCCATGAGCATCAATCCACAAACCTTCTTCTCGAAGTTTAGACTTGATCTTCGAGTATGCGGTAGTTGTCGTTTACTTGTCATTGCTTTGTCTTTGGCAATTTGCGCACAGGCTTGTGCAGCCAAAAAGACACGCAAAGATCGCGAACCAAAGACTCGGCAGCGAATCGGCAGTGCCGAGCAGAATAAAACCGAAGGCCAGAACGCTGAGGTGACTCACGAAAAATCAACGACTGCCAAGCCAATTGGCTTCTGGAAAAAAATGATCGCCAACGGTCAGTCAATGCGTCCAAACGGATGGACGTTTGGCGCTCGTCCCTATGGCTATGATGCCCTTGGCTATCCAGATCCTTACTTTCTTTTTCCTTACAGCCTTGATCCTTGGGTACGCGGTAGCTTTCGCGCTCCTGACCTCCTGGATGATCCCTACTTTTACGATCGAGTTCCCACGGGCGTGAATCGAGTCAATCGTCGCGGTACAGGGATCTTACGACAGCATGACCCCGCAAACCGCGGTGACAAATCCTCCAACGCAGCACCAAAGATTGAAAGTCCTGAAAAGTCGGAGAAAAAACCTCCACTGAAGCTATCCAACGGCAGTGCGAGTCAACTGCGCGCTCTCGAAAAGGCTAGTGCGAAATTTGCCGATAACTTGACCCTTTATCAAGGTGGCGAATCATGGATCAGACACTTGAAACCAAATATGCTTTCGTTACTCGCCTCGCAAGGACAAAATCGAGAGTTAAATGATCTGCTCATCCGCTACGACCAAGTCGTCGTCCAATCACCATTGAAGTTAGTCTCCACAATCGAGGGATTCGCGGATTGCAGAACATCGCTACGTGGTTATCTGCAAAGTCTGTAGGGCCAGCTAATCAATCGAAACAGATCAAGAGTTCCGACACCTTTAACTTAGTCCACATAGAAATCTTCTCATCATAGGCTGACAAAAACATTTGAATCGTCGGGGGCCTTTGATCTCGATGACTTGACGCTTTTAACCGATGCCTAAAGATTGTCTGGATGCTATCCACCAATCATGAAACAGCATTCATCGCCAACCACCGTCGTCCATGATCCATAGTTTCTGACCGGCTGTGCAAAATCATTCCTCGCTAGGTCGTCGGGAAAAACGAATCAAGACGGATTTGATCGACCACGCCCATAGACACCACGTCTAATCTCTTTTTTTCTGCGGGCAACGATCCCGCTGGATGCTTGTTCGTCAGGGGACCATCTCGGCTATCCTTTGATGAAAAAGAACCACCCTCGCCTGACGCAACAACGTCTCACTAACTTGCCGTGAAAGAAACGATTGCCAGACATACACCGTCCGCAAGGGATCGCCAAACTTGAATTTCGGTATTCGGTCGTGCATCGGTCTCGTTAATCACAGATCTGATCGGTTCATCAAACCAATAAAAACCCGGCTTGTTCAGGGAGTCAGGCATTTCATGGTAAGATGCCGTGTCGTGTGATAACTATCAGCGGCAAATCGATTAGACAGTCTTTTTGAGTGAACCAATGATCAGAATGTACGGACGGCTCATCCCCTGCCTGACTCTGGCTATCTTGGCGCAGACGGCCTTCGCTTGCTTGTGGGATTACGACACTTTGCTGGTGGAAAGATCTCGATTCCCTGAGATCCACGAACTGATCGTGGGTAAGTTTCCACACCACAGCGAAGCATTTTATCAATGGCGGATCAAGGATCGCCTGAGACGACTCACATCTGATCCTGACAACCTGAGACTGCTTGATGACTTATCAGTCGCCTACGACAAAATTGGTGATAACGAACTAGCCATCCAAACAGCGCTTCGTAAAGAGTCCCTTGCAGCGAACACCTATGAAACACACGCCAACCTTGGAACGTTTTACATTCACTCCGGTAGATTTGAAGAAGGACTTCAGCAATTAGATCAGGCGATTGAAATTAATCCCGAGGCGCATTTTGGAAGAGAGGTCTATCAAAAGAAGCTGGTGGAATACCTGATCAGTCGACAACTTGACGGCAAGATTCACTTTCCGATCGATACAACGATGCGAAGAACTGGGAAGCGATGCGGGTTCGCATTGTTCATTCTTGGAGATCAACGATTAGAGCCGGACAAGGTCCAGGAAGAGATTCAACAAGCGATCAAAGGCGTGACCGGAATGATGCGATTTGGAAACCATGCATCTCCTATTCTCTTGGAAGTGCTCGGAGACCTGTTAATGGCAGATTCCGAAACCGACGCAAAGCGACTCGCAGCTCGCGCTTTCCTCAAGGCGAGTTACGAAACAGATGGAGTTGAATCAAAAGCTGCTTACCGTGAAATCGCGAGCGGTCTGCTTCAGTTTCAGACGGTGAGGCAAGGTAAAAATACTGAATTGCCCTTGGGGCAACTAGAAGGTTTGCTTCGAACTGAATTAGACGCCGCTAATACTTGGCATGATGAATTGAAAGCTGACGAGGATCAATGGATTAAGGATGGCGCGAATGTGGAAGAAGAATATCGCGAGAAATACCTGACATCACCACCCAGCTTGAATCCATCCAACCTGAATTCTCTAAAGCTGCTGAACTTGCGTCCAGTAACGATCGGCATCGGAATCATGACTCTCGGCACTGCAACACTGTTGATTGCAAAACGCAAGAGCATCAAAAAAGCCAAAGTCTCAAGTGAGAGGTGACAAGATGTCGTACCTTAGTCAATCACGTGAAGAGGTCAGATTCTAGCACCTGAAGAGTTGCACATTCACCACTAGCCATTTAAGAACACGATCCAGCGATGGTAGGTCTAGTCCAATCCCGGACGAGGGACGTTATTGCCGATTCTCACCACCATGCTGTGGCATGATTCACAATCGTGAACATGGCGGTCGTGAATATTACCCTCACAGGTTTGCCCTCTATCTTCTTGAACGGCCAATACCATTTCTCGCTTGGAACTTTCTTCTCGTAGCTGAAGTAGATGACTCCAAGTGCTTTTGTACGTTTGCCTTGATGAAGTGTCACGGTGAAGTAATTGAATTCCCCTTGATCAGCATCGAGAGTGTAAATCTCCAAGTCTTCATAACAGTAGGGGCATAGGGCTGATGGATATCGCATTGGTGTTCCTCCAAAGCTCAGTCCCTTCGAATACCGGGTCGGTCCGGACATCGCAACACGTGACGAAAATTGCATCCTACTGGAGCGACAGCATTAAATCTTTTTAACGACCAGCGTGTTCAGGAGCGGTCCAAAACCATTCCAAAATTGTCGTTCCAGCAGGCAGACTAAGTTGGAGCAGAGATTCCCCACCTATGTGGTCTGATCATGGCTGGGCAACAGTCCCACTGTAGCTCACAAGAATTACCTGACGTTGACTGATGAACATTTTGCATCAGCCTCCAAAACTGGGGATGCAAACGCCCGTTTCGTCTCGCACCGAGGCGCAAAAGAAAACCCGCACGTTTCAACACGTGCGGGCAAACGTCAGTTTCTCGGAAGTTGTCGGCATTTTCGAAAATGCCACAGTAGCGGCAGAGGGACTCGAACAAACGCTTCAAACCTCGCAAAAACGAACCCTAGTGTTCAAAGGCGAAGCCAAACCCGACGCCGTAATGGTCGCTGGTTTGTTAAACGCGACCGCTTTGGCGACTTAGTTATCGCAAAATTTGAGTGATGAACAACTTACAGAACTCGCACTGCAACTTCACAAAGTGAAAAAATGAGCGATCCTACGAGGCACGATTTGGCAGAGATTGGCATGGACCCTCAGCTGCAGGGTGACGACCAACTGTTCCAAGCATTGGTATCTGGATGCCACATCGAGAATGCGGCATCAATCGCCGGCGTTTCAGTTCGCACGGCGTACCGCAGGTTGGCCGACCCTGCGTTTCGCTCCCAGCTCCAGGAGGCTCGCCAAAGTCTCCGTGAATCAATCCTGGCCAAGCTGTCGGATGCTGGCCACGACGCGGTAGGGACGCTGTGGGACCTGATGCAGTCGGCAGATAATGAGGTGATTAGGTTACGCGCTGCCAAAGCCGTGCTGGACAGCCTGAGGGGGTTCCATGCCGAAAGTCCAACCGTTGAAACCACCACGCGGACACGGGTGGAGAGCACCCAACGTGTGATTGAAAGGGCATAGCGCCCTGCCGCCCATATGCACCCGAGCGGCGCGGTTTTGCTTTATGCTGTTGCTGGTCAAAATAACTTTAACCAGTGGGACGAGCGTGAATCTTCTCAAGTTTGCTGTTGTGTGTTTGGCTGTTGTGGCTACTTGCGGATGTGATCAGGGGCAGCCTAAACCTTCACTTGCACCCGACCCCACACCCGTTGCAGCCAACCTGGAGAACATGGAGTTACCTGAATCAGCAAACTCCATTGGTATGCGCTTCAAGTTGATCCCCCCTGGCACGTATGCGAGGGGCGAAGGATCGGATACGCATCAGGTGACGTTAACCAACCCGTATGAGCTTGGTGTTCACGAAGTGACACAGGAGCAATACGAGCGGGTGATGGGGACCAACCCCAGCAAATTCAAGGGATCTACAAATCCGGTCGAGCAAGTTAACTGGGAAGATGCTGTAGAGTTTTGCGAAAGGCTTTCTGCTTTACCGGGGGAGCGAACAGCCGGCCGAGTCTATCGTTTACCCACGGAAGCGGAATGGGAGTACGCTTGCCGTGCGGGAACGACAACAAAGTACAGCTTCAGCGATGAGGCTGGTTCTCTTGGTGAGTACGCGTGGTACATTTCAAATTCAAATAGCCGAACACATCCGGTCGGAGAAAAGCTTGCGAATTCCTGGGGTTTGCATGATATGCAGGGTAACGTTTGGGAGTGGTGTTCAGACAGGTACGGGGACTATCCCAGCGATGCGGTGACGGACCCGATAGGCCCCCAATCGGGCTCGGACCGCGTGGGTCGTGGCGGCAGTTGGTTCATCACCGCCGAGGGTTGCCGGTCGGCGAACCGCTTCAGGAACCGTCCGTCGAACCGCAACTACGGCTACGGCTTCCGCGTCACCTGTGTTCCGTCTGGCCAGTAGGCGGAGC
>CALJHC010000042.1 GCA_938075415.1 uncultured Rubripirellula sp.
CGACAACGGCGGCGTGATTCACAATCAGGTGGACGGCAATCCCTGGACATCGAACCGCCCTCTGCGCGGCGGCAAGGCCAATACCTATGAAGGCGGCGTGCGGGAGCCGTGGATTGTCCGCTGGCCCGGAAAGATCCAGCCGGGAACTGTATGCCACGATCCGGTTCAATCCACCGACATCTATCCGACGGTGTTGGAAGCTGCCGGAGTGATGCCCCGTGAGGGCCTGCCACTGGACGGAAAGAGCATTGTTCCCCTGCTGCGCGGTGATGCAATGAAACGCCGTCCCATCTTCACCCACTTCCCGCACAACATGGGCGCGCTATGCGCGCCTTCGACCAGCGTGCGATATGGGGACTGGAAACTCATTCGTTTCTTCCATGCCGGAAAGGATGCTGCCTCGCATGCCTACGAACTCTTCGATTTGAAACGTGATCCCTCCGAGGCGATCAATCTGGCGGACCACTTCCCGGAAAAAGTTCGGGAGCTTGATCGTTTGATTGATACCTTCCTTGCCGACACGGATGCCCTTGTTCCGCTTCGCAATCCTGATTTTATGGGAGACCCACAGGCGATGCGCACGCAGCAGTCTCTCCGCACAGGTCCAAAGCGACCTCGGGCGCTTCGCTTGAATGTCCCCCCAATCAAGACCGACAAGGCGGGCAATCGCCTGATCCGGCTGACAGATCAGGACGGCGCCTCTCGCCGCACGCATGCGATTGTGCTGGAGGGATCGGAATGGGTTCAGGTCAACAACAACTCCGACGGAAGCGTGGAACTGCGCTGGGACGCGGCGTTAAAGAATGGAACTGCCAAGGTCCTGTTTGGCTGGAAAGGCGGAGCCATTCCCCAAGAGATCAATTTGGCCACGATTCCCGCCTGTGAGCTGGAGCTCAGCGCCCACGGTTCCAAGGTCGCCCGCGAGTTCGTGATGAGTTCGCGGTCACGGGGAGGCGCCCAAGAAGGCACATCTCAACGTCGCTGGCAGGACCAATTCTTCAAGAACCGAGACCGGAACGGTGACGGAACGATCACGCTGGAGGAATTCATCGGAAATCCAAATGGTCGCGATGTCCCCGCACTGACCAAGCGATTCAATAATTTCGATTCCAACGGCGACGGCAAGCTGTTACTCGAAGAATTGAATAAGCAAACAAGATGAACTCCAGAAGACGCCACATTCATAAGGAACTCAGCTCATTGCTGGATGAGTGGTATGTCTCGAGTGAGCGTCAGGCGGACAACTTTGTGTCCGTTGCACCAAAACGCAGAAAGCAATGGAGCTCGCCATGACCAGACTCCTCTACCTGATTGTCCTGCTTTCGCTGGTGTCCGAATGCACCGCGGTTCGACTGGGTGAGCAAACTCCGCTTGCGACGGTAAAGCGATGGAAGTCTGTGCCTGCTTTCGCCAAACGGTCGATGTTGGGTGTCTTTACGTAGGGGTGCCCGTGACAGCTCAGGTCACCCCAGCCCCAGTCGTCAGCAAAAATGAACAGGATGTTCGGTTTCTCAGCGGCACAAAGCGTTGAAACGGAGTGTGCTGCGATTGCTAAGCAAAGGCAGAAAAACGCGGCGATTGGTTTTGGATTCATTCTTGTTGTCCGTCAGGTGCAATCCGGGATGCAATTGCAAGGTGATGTATTCGAGTTGGCAGCGGCTATTTTTAAGGCTTCTTTTGCATCAGGAACTTCACGAGGGCATCGATCTGTTCATCATTGAGTGTCTTGCGAATGTCAACCATGCGGTTTGCGTTTTCGTAGCCCTGCACGATGGCTGCCTGCGGTTGAAGGATGGACTCGCGGATGTAGTGTTCATCAGCGACGACGGTTTCGTTCTGACCATCCCGCATGACGATTCGCTCTTTCGTCCATAGATCTGCGAAGCTCGGGCCGATCTTCTTTTTGCCGTCAAGTGTGTGACACGACATGCAGTGCAGCGCATACAAGAGCTGACCATTGGTGGTCGGCTTCTGACGGACGAACTTCTCTTGACTTGGCATGAGTCTGAGTCGAATCTGAGCCCAGTTCTCACCGGGCGGGATTTGCATGACGCCTCGATCGCTGATTCGCAGATTCTCGTTTACATCAACGGAAGCCACTGCCACAGGATCCATTCTGTAATAGCAGTGTGGATGGTTGTCATTCGGGAAGTGAAGTTCGATGGTGACCTGGTCGCTTCCAAACGAGAGCACACGTTGTTCGATCGCGACTCCATCGACACGAAACAGGAAGGTTGGTATGCCTGTGGCGGGCTCTTTTCGATATCCCTCAAACCGAATGGTTTTTGGTTCACGTTCCGCGTCACCAATGCGCACCGGCAGTTCCTCCGTACCTACGAGTTGCTTCACGCCGAGAATCTGCAATTTCCCTCCGCCTCGACCGGTCGCTTCGCCGCGATAATCCAGAAATTCGCCAAACCAGACGGTGTCAAGTCGGCAACGAACCGGATCGAACGTGAAGTTGAAGCCTCCCGGCATTCCGACAGCGATGTTTCGAGCTTCGTTGCTGGTGACGCAGCGCTGCACAATTGCTCGGTCGGTCACTGTGATGTCAAAGTCGGCTGCGCTCGCAACGACTGCGACAGCTGAGTAAGTGAACTGCATGATGAGTCGAAGTTTGTTCATTTCAGCAGCTCATTCAGTGTGTAGTAGGCGAAGTTGTTCTCCAATTCGCGGCCCGACGCTGACTGAATCTGGCCAAGATCAATCTCGTAGACTTTGTCTCGAACAAGCGGAATGCCAATCGATAAGACCCTCCGATCCGGTGATACGTGCAGACTTTGTACTGCAACGGATTGGTTGTCCTGTCGATCCGATCCGTATTCGGCCCAGTACAGATAATGGAAACGTTTGATGCTGATCTGATCACGGACAATTTCGTTAGCGGCGATCGGCTGTGTGAAGTGGATGTCGAAACCGCTTTCCGTCAGTTCAATCCTTTGCATTTCAAACGGTGAGTTCTCCTTGTCGAATGTGATGACTTCGATCATCGGATCGCCCGTTGTCCAGCCACGACCGACGGAGCCGATCCAAAGCCTGCCTTCCGGGTCGAAGGCCGTTGAAAACGATGCACTGCCCAGTGGACGAATGAACGGGAATACGGCGCCCTGATACTGCCCTTCTACCTTCTCGAGTGCCACGCGTACGATGGCTCGATGCGAGATGTCGGCGATGAACGCTTGGCCCTCAAACGGGCCAAAGCCTTTTGGTGGACAGAACGATGGGTTGCCGGGGCTATTTGTTAAGTCGCCGTGGATCAACCAGACCGCGGGTCGTTTACGGAGCGTTCTGAATTCTTCTTCATTTAGTTCTGGAACCTTTGCAACGCGCATGTCTACGTTCTTGTAGTCGAGCGTGCGTGGAGTGATTCCATATTCTTCGCGGTCCCAGAGTGTAGCCGGATGGCCGAGGAAATCGCCTGCCTCCACATGGCTCAGATAAGAAGACGCGACCCAGTCACCCTGATTATCGGTGATGAAAATCTCATCACTCGCATTCATTCCGATGCCAGCGGGCGACCGGAAGCCCGCTGCGAACGGTGATAGACGACCGTCAGTACCGACCTTCATCATCCAGCCTCGATACCCCAGCGCCGAGGACATCTGGCCGGTCGTGGATGCCTTGGCTTCGTGGTGTCCGGATGAACTGAGCCCCGTCGAGAAGAACATCTCTCCATTGGAATTGATGACGGGACCGTACGCGAATTCGTGGTACTGGCCGGTGTATCGAAAACCATTGGCGACGCTGCGGTACACGTCAGCAACACCGTCTGAATCGGTGTCCTCAAGCAGCGTTAGTTCGGGCTTCTGCATGGTGAAAACATCGCGACCGTTTTCCGCTACGCGAACACCTTGCGTTTCCTGCAGCCCATCGGCGAACAGGTTCCACTTTTCGTCATGGTATCGCCAGATCGCTCCAGTTCGCGTTGAAACAAATGTCGTACCATCGGCGGCAAAGTCGAATCCGGTCGGTTCAAACAGGAACGGCTTCTCCGGCTTCGGACCTTTGATCCGTGATATGGAATAGCCAAGAGGAACGGTCTGTCCGCTGCGGCGCCGCGACAGAGTAACTGTGAAATCGGTTTGCCCGGGCTTCAGGAACTCGAGTTGATTACGCTGAGCCTGCTGGCCATTGGTTGCCACGTTGCGAAAGTTGGTTTGCCTCAGCCAGAACGTGAGCACTTCGTTCGTGTCGGCGGGATGTTTGATACGGAAGTGGATTCGCTGTTGAAGAAGCGATGGTATCTCCAGGGACTCTTCGATCATCCAGATTCTACCGTTGGGTTTTCCCTTCAGTTCAAATTCCATCACGACGCGTGAATCTTCAACACGATATCCAAGCCACTTGTAATCAAACTTATAACTGCCCTTGCCAACGCCGCTCATCCATGGCTTGTCTCGAAAGTGAAAGGACTCCGCAGAAGACCGGTTCAGCATCAGACGGCCGTCTTTGGACAGCCACCCCAGAGGTCCTTCCCAGATACTGTCGAGTCGAAAGTTGTTTGGATCGTACAAATAACAAATGCCGTCAGGCCGAGCGACGGCCAGCAACGGCAGAGATTGGCCATCATCCGGAACTTCTTTCACAATCAGATTTTTGGTCGCAACAAGTGGCGTTCCCATAGCCGAAGCTTTGCGAGCTGAGAGATACGCGATCAAATCATAGAATTCTTGCTCGTTAGCGAGTTCCTTCAACACATCGGATGGCATTGCCGATTTGGCTTTTTGCATCTCCTCGATGTCATCCGCCGGGATGCGCACCTCGCCCTTATCCGGCACTGCGAGAACAACTTCGCTAGCCGATTGGTTGACGAGTACCCCTGAAACCACAAGCCCATCGACCGTCAAAACCACGTAGGACTGAAAGCCTTCAGTGATGGTTGCATTCGGGGCAATGATGGCCTCGATAATCTGCGAGGGCTTTCGCTGGTCACCGATTCGAGTCAAATCCGGACCGATTGCGTTTTGCTGAGAGCCTTCTGCGCGTTCATGACACTTTGCACATCCAAGCTTCTCGCGGCGGAAGATTTCTGCGCCACGGGCCTGGTCGCCGTGCGTGCTGGCATTCGCAACAAGCGTTGGCAACGATTGTGCCTTGAGCTTGTTCAGTAACTCTTCGGCATGCGACTCACTTTGCAAAAACAGGATGCAGAGCAAGAGTAGGTATGTCTTTGCTTGATTCATTGGTTACTCCGAATCACGCGGAAACCAATTCAAGGCTTGGTGTCGGGCTGAGGAGATCTCCAGCGAGCGGATAGCTTTGCGTAGTTCACGCATTCGCTCAGGGTAGGAATCGGCGTCGACGGCCTGTTTGATAGTTGTCTGTGCGGCAAGCAACGCCTGCTCAAGCTCTTCCGTTGATAGTGCCTGCACTCGCGCTTCGGCGATTGCCTCGTGAGTGAGTTCAATCATCGATTCCAGCCCCGGCCGATAGGCAAAGCCGTCCTTGAGCACCTCGGAAACAGACTGGCCAAGTCGTAGCTTCTGCATGCTGGGAATTGGCTCGGAAGTGATCAGAAAGTTGTTCTCGTCAATCAGGCAGAGCACGCCGTGCGTCATACCGGGCGGAGCTTTCGCTTCGATGCGGCCGCCGTGGATTTGCGCCTTTGTCCGAAACCATTCTTCCGTTTTTCCCGGATTGATTGTGTATAGCAGGAAGGCGCGGGCGACTTTCGATTTTCCAGATTCAACTTCCACGCTTAGCGTCGTACCCTTGCTTTCACGAACCGTTACCTTCGGAACGTTTCTTTGACCCGAGAGATTGCCGGATCGATCAGCCGCGTTTTTGTAGGGCACACCGCCTTGGTGATCTTCCAGCCAACGATCCAGGTCGGCAAGCATCTGCCTGACGATGTCGGGGTGCTGGGCCGCAACGTTTTTCACTTCGCTCAGATCCCGCGGCGTGCCGCCTTCGTCATACAGTCGGAACAGTTGAATTTCGGGAGCTGTGTTCAACGAGCCCCCGGTGTTTTTCATCAGCTTCCACGCGCCGCGGCGGATCGTTGAGAAGGCTGCGTTGAGAACCGGATAGTGGAAATAAAGCGTGTCTCGTGGTTTGCCATCAGCAAATCGAGGCGTTTCCTGCTGACCAGTGATTACCGGCATCAGGTTGCAACCGTCCAGATCAAGTTCGTCGCGATCTACTCCGGCAATGGCGAGGAAGGTGGGGAACAAGTCTATCAGGTTGATTGGCGTTTGAGTGTTAACGCTGGCGGCTTTGATGTCCGGTCCCATCACGAGGAACGGAATTCGACAACCGCCTTCGTAAGCCCATGCCTTGCCCGCTCGAAGTGGTGAATTGTCAGTCACCTTCTCGTACTCAGTCTTACCGGAAGCATTCCTCCAGTTCCTAAGTTTTTGAGCGCCGCCGTTGTCGCTGGTGATGAAGACGTACGTGTTGTCAATTAGTTTGTGGCCGCGCCAGCGAGGATCGTCTGTTGTTTGGAGCGTGTGTACAATCTGCCCGATGATCCAGTCGACCGAATCAACCATGCTGGCATAGTACGGATTGTGCTGACCAGCTTTATCGGGATCTGAAATCGAACCTTGATCGGTCGGAAATGGAATGCCAAGCTTTTCGCAATAATGAGCCAGACGCTTACGGTCCCGCGTCATCACCGGACCGTGAACAAGGTTTGGGCAAAGATTCAGGAAGAACGGTTTGTCGCCAAGAGCCACCTTCTCAATCCAACGCTGCGACAGATCTGTCATGCTGTCGTACGGCCGATCGTCTTCCAGAAGTGGATAACGCGGGTCGTTGAAGGCATCTTTGAGTCGATTCCTCGGCTGGGCGAATAGGCCGGGGAAATTGGTTTGCTTCGGATCCTTCTCGTTGTAGATCTCGGGATCGTTGTAGTGATTTTCGTGATCAAAAGAGAAATCGAATCCGACCTGAATCGGTGCCGGATAACCGGACGCTCCGGCCACATGCCACTTGCCAACGTGCGCTGTTGTGTACCCAGCCTTCTTCATCGGCATGCCGATGACTGGTTTGCCGGGCATTAGTCGTCCGACGTAATAAGGATCCAGCATGGAATTGGATTCGCGTCGCAAACGCGGAACCTGGCATCCCATATTGACGTGGTACACACCGTTGTGCGGAGTCCATTGCCCTGTCAGGTAAGCGGCTCGCGAAGGAGCACACGTCATGGCGGGGGAATACGCCTGAGTGAATCGAATTCCACGCTCGGCAATGCGATCCAGATGCGGGGTTTCGTAGAACGGCTCCTCGTCGTGCTGATCGCGGTAGTAGCAGGCCACATCCTGCCAGCCGAGATCGTCAACCAGGATATGAACGATGTTCGGCTGCGAAGGGCGTTCGGCGAGTGTCGGAGACGCGCACAACACCGTAACGAAGAGAAATAGGAATCGAATTGTCTTGTTCATGTTGTTTTTGGTTGCAATCAATGTTGCTCGCCTCTATTTCGCGGTGACGGCGATCGAATATTTGGCGTACTTTTCACCCGTCCTGCCAATGTGATTCGCTCCCGGCACATCCGGGTAGCTGACCAGGAAATTGTTTTCGTCGATCAAGTTGATGATGTAGTGCGTTGTTCCTGACGGCAATTCCGCGGTGGCGGTGTTATCACCGAGAAGGTTTGCGGGTTGTCGAAACCATTCTTCATTTCGACCGTTTCCGTTCTTGCTGTAGATCAGGTCGGCGCGAATCACTTTCGCTCCGTGCGGCTGAAAAGCGAACACGACGTTTTGACCGGTCTGCTGGTGCGAAGTCACTGTCGGCACAAGCTTGCCCTTTGGTCCGACACTCCGAAACGCGGGGTTGTTATACGGATAGCTGGCTTTCATCTCTTCAAGTATTTGCGTCAGGCGAGCATTCATCGATCGAGTTCGCTCAGGATCGGATTCGGCCAGATTGTTCGCTTCTTCGATGTCGGCACGCACCTGCCGATCATTCTGCGTCTTATAAAGTCGGTAAAGTTCCAGTGGCACAGCATTTGGATCATGCCGGTGGTTGTAGTTGCGAACCAGTTTGTAATCACCGATGCGAATGCTGCTTTCCAACGCAACGCTATTTGGAAAGTGCCAAGCCATTGTGTCACGTGGTTTGCCCTCAGCATCCGTAACAAGCGATGGATCGGTTGGATCTTGTGAAAGCAGATTCGCGAGGTTCGCGCCGTCGAAGTGTTTGCCGCCAGCCGGATCGGCCCCGACCCAGGATAAAATCGTTGGATAAAAGTCGAGTCCGTTCACCATCACATCGGATTGTTCTCCCTTCGGAATATTTGGGCCGGTGATAATCAGAGGCACGCGAGTTCCGCCTTCCATGAGTGAAATCTTACCGCGATCGAGCGGGTAGTTGTCGGAGTAGATCTCTCCGGGGTGACCTTCCATGCCGCCATTGTCAGACGTGAAGATCAGGTAAGTGTTTTCGCTGAGCTTATGCCCCGGCCAACGAGGATCTTCGGTTTGCTCGAGGTGATCGAATACTTTGCCGAGGTAGTAGTCCAGTTCTTCGACCATGGCACAGTAAAACGGATTCGTCTGACCCTTTCTTTTCCACGATTCAGGATCATCTTTGTCCGGCTGCACGCCCAGCTTTTCGCAGTACTTGTCCAGCAGTTGCTTGCTGCGTGTGTGAATGGGTGAATGAACCAGCCACGTTGCGTAATAAAAAAAGAACGGTTGGTGATGGTGCTCACGCAGAAACGTCAGCGCGTTTTCGCTGTTCTGGTGATACGGGTAACCGTTTGCGTCCAGCTTGTATGGGTCGCTAACTTCGCTGGTCGCAAACTCGCTGATTCGGTTTGGCTTCATTCGTGAGCGAGCGCCGCGAGAACTCCTGCTCCACTCGAACCCTTGATCCCTGGCATCCGGAAAGGCATTGTGCTGGATCGCCATGTGCCATTTGCCGGCGTGGCCTGTCGTATAGCCTTCCTTTTGAAGTGCATCAGCCAGCGTGAACTCATCGTCCGGCATGCGGCCGCTGTACCAGGGCGGCATCATCGCATGAGCGGTTTTGTGGTGTGGCCTTGGCGGGTTTCCTCCTACCACATGGGTCTTTTGAGCTCGCGCCGGATGCACACCACTCATGATTGCACACCGTGATGGGGCGCAGGTCGGTGCGGGAGAGTACGCTTGCCAGAACATCACGCCTCTCTTTGCAAGTGCGTCAATGTTTGGCGTCTCCATCGGTGATGGTTCATCAATATCGTAGCACTTGACGTCCTGCCACCCGAGATCGTCGGTCAGGATCATGACGATATTGGGTTTCGCTGGACGGTCATCCGCTGGCGCGGGGGCCAGCATGGCAAACGAAATAAGCGTGAGCCAAATGCATGCGGTGTATCTTTTCATGAAGCAATCATTTCCGTTAAATCGTTTTGCTAAAAAGCGTTTCGTAGCTACGCTCGCCAGAGTGTGGGGAAGAACGTTGTGTCGCGTCTCTGCCGCAACCCACCGGCTGGCGACGGTAGCTACGGGATTAACGCCGTCGCTGCCTCAAGCCTCACTGGGGTCTTTGCCGTTGATCCATGGACCGGCGAGCGACATGTGCCTTGGTTCTTCCAGCACGCTACCAGCATCGCCAGCGTTCCATCCGGCAATATGATTGGGCTTGCCTCGATTTGCCGACCGCTGCTCCCAACGAGTTGCCCATGTTGCGTCAGCTTCTTTAACGGTGTGCGATTCGTCATCAAAGAAGTACGCTTTGCCGGTCCGGTAGCTTTGCGCACCAAGGATCACGGTCGTGATTGCCGCTGCACCTAATAGCGGATCGTTATTGCACATGGCCCGGTCACCCGCGACCATTGCGTCAATCCAGTTTTTGAAATGCTCGTAAGTCGAATCGACTTTTTGCGTCGCGATTCGCTCTTCTTTTAACTTGCTGTTACGAGTGACTTGTGGACGTTCGGGAATATAGTCAAATCCATCAAAACTCTCGCCCGTGCCGAAAACGAACGAGCCATGGTGGCCGCGAATCGTTTGGTTGATTGGGGTGTTAGCGCAAGCCATCGTTGCGGTCACAAGTCCCTGAACGCCTTCGTTGAAATCAGCTACAACCGTCGCGACATCAGGAACGGTACGTCCGTCGTATTCCAGAAAGATCCCGCCGGCACCTACGACTCGTCCAGGAAATCGCAGTCCAGTCGCTTTAAACATGGACGTGGTGCGGTGCACAAATAGGTCCGTGAACATGCCGGATCCGTATTCCCAAAATCGTCTCCATTGACCGTATTTTTCACGATCGAAGGTCTCAAACGCAGCCAGCCCTTCGTCGACACCAAGCCACCGCCGCCAATCAATGTTGGCCGGTGTCATTTCCTTCGTGAGTTTCTGGCCGCGCCATTGTCCTTGAGCCGAGTTACGGAAAAATTCGGTTTGATATTGCAGTATCTTTCCAAGTTTGCCTGCATTTAGCATCTCGTTGACTTGCTTCCACAATGGCAGGCTGGTGGATTGCACGCCGACTTGCATCACTTGTCCCGATTTTTGCCAAGTCTTCAAGACGTCGATCGCTTCTTCAACCGTTTTGGTCATCGGTTTCTCGCAGTAGACGTGCAAGCCGCTATCAAGTGAGTCGATCGCTTGCTTGGCGTGCCAGTGATCTGGCGTGCCAATGCAGACGGCGTCGAGATTCTCTTTTTCGATCATCTCTGCATAGTCAATGTATTGCTGCGGCGCATTACCCGTTTTCTCTTCTATGTACTTCGCGGCGCGATCACGATGAACACTGTAGACGTCACACACGGCGACAAGTTCGATCGGTTGACCTTCGCCTTGCATCTTACAAAGCGTGCCGACATGGGCACGGAATCCACGTCCGCCTGGACCAATGAAGCCGATGCGGATTTTGGAATTGGCGTCGACGGGAGTTTTTGCTGAGGCAACGGACGTGACCGCTGTCGTGGCGGCGATTGCCGTTGCTGAGTGCTTGATAAAGTCACGTCGATTGTTGGTTGGATCAGACATTTGTGTAATCTCTTCAGGGTTGGTTGTGGAACCGGGGCCGTTCTGTTTGGGACGGAATAATTCAGCGAGACGCCCCTGGACTTGAAGCGTTTCCAGACGGGACGGTAGCAGCGTGACGAGAAGAGGGTACGCGCAACGCCTCTAGGACGAGCTTGGAAAGCAGGCGGTTGCCGGCATCATTCATGTGAACGGAGTCTTTCGTCAGAATGCCCTGGGCGGCATTTTTTGAATTGTGTTGTTTCAAATAGGCTTGGAAAGCGGTTCGTAAGTCAAGTAACTGCGAACCGGTCTTTTTCGCAACCTTGCGGCTGATCGTTGAATACTGGTCCAGCATTTCATCCTGGGGGTTGCTGCCATCTGTCTTTTCCCCAATGACCGTTGGCGTGCACAGAATGACCCTCGCCCCAACACCATTGATCTTCGTAATCATGTCTGTAAGCCCGCCTTCAAAATCCTCCGGCGTCGTCCCCTTCTTACCTCTCTGAACAACCTTGGGATGGGTCCAGTGCCAGACATCGTTGATGCCGATGTAGATGACCACGATGGTTGGGCTTTTCTGCAATACATCTGCATCCAGCCGCCGTTGACAGTCGGGGACTTTGTGCCCGCCTTTACCGGCTCCAATGACCGCAACATTAAGATTGGGGTAGGCCTTGGCGATGGCCTGAGAGGTGAGGGTAATATAGCCGGAGGGCCTGACGCCTGCGGCGGTGATCGAGTCCCCGAGGAAAACGATTCGATCGTTGTTCTCAAGGGATTCATTGGCGTGTGAGGTGGTGCCGCCGCAAAGTACGCATACAACAACGAGTATGATTTTCAGATGGTTGATCATTGTGGCTCTCAGTTTCAAAATTGTTGTAGCTACTTCCGCCAGAAGGTGGGCCGACAAACCCACGCTCTGGCGAGCGTAGCTACATGGGTACGTGTTTGTCTAAATGCTCAAGGCTTGGTTGCGGTCGACTTGAGTTCGCGATTCGCTAGGTACTGTCTGTATTCCGTTAGCAAAGACGCTGCCTTTTCTGGTTGTGTTTGGATCAAGTTTGACTTCTCGGATAGATCCTGACTCAGGTCGTACAGGGCAACCGACCTTACTTGTTCAGGCCGCGCCCTGTAGCTATTGACGATTAGTTTCCAGTTCCCGCTGCGATAGCTGCCAACGACAGGCATCGGTCGACGATTGTGTGCCGTGTTTGGCACCGTCAATGCGGCAAGGAAACTGTAACTGTCCTTCGCGCTGCCGGGATACGATGACAAATCAACCTCCAACAATTCGGCGAAGGTTGCGAAGAAGTCGGTGTGGTTGATCAAAGCCGAGGACGTGGTCGATGCCGCGACACGTTCAGGCCAACGCACGATCATTGGAACGCGGTGACCCCCTTCCAGTGGCATCGCTTTGAAACCCGACAGCAGTCCGTTTCCGTCGTGCCCTGGGCAGGTGGCTAAATTGCGTTTTGAGGCACCATTGTCACTCGCGAATATCAGCAGCGTGTTCATTTCAAGTCCGCCTTCTCTGATCGCGGCCATGACCTCGCCCAGCCAGTGATCGAGTTGCACGACATAGTCGCCGTAGGCACCGGCATTGCTTTTGCCTTGAAACGCAGGTTCGGGCACCTGTGGCTTGTGGGGCTCGAGCAATGCGTAATAAAGAAAGAATGGTTGGCTCCGATCGGACGCCGCATGCTCTTTGATGATCCTGACCGCGTCCTTGCAAAGGATTCGGTTCTGCTCGTTTTCGTCGATCGCCTCGGTGGTCTTCGTGCGGCCAATGATTGGGTGCGAACTCGGCCCCGATTTGTCATTGCCGTGGAAGTAATCGAACCCACGATCCAGCGGCCCACCGGTGAGTTTTCTCGTCAGGTTGTTGCTTCGCTGACCTTTCGGGATGTTGAACCCAAGGTGCCACTTTCCGACCATGTTCGTAGTGTAGCCCTGATCTTTCAGCATCTGGGCGAGCGTGGTTTCGCTCTTGCCGATTGCGGGGCCAGTGCTCGCGGTCCGGTTCAACACACCGGTTCGCACGGGACTGATACCGGTCAGCAATCCATATCGTGACGCTGTGCAAGTCGCGCCGGGAGAATGAGCGTCGGTAAAACGCATTCCTTCTCTTGCTAGGCGGTCGATGTTCGGCGTTTGGATTTTCGATTCCGAGTTGTACGCCGTGCAGTCGCCGTACCCCATGTCATCGGCGTAGACAATGACGATGTTTGGCCGGTCGGCAAACGCTTCACTGATCAGGAGAGCAACGATAAGTGGGGTCGCAATTCGCTGAATCGGTTTTAGGCCAATCATTTCCAATCGATCCTTCCAACGCGTTTCTCAACATCGACAAATACCGAAGCACGCGCAAAATCACGCCGAAAGGTCCAACCGTCTCGAATAACAGATCCCTTCGGCAGACCAAGTGGCTTGTCGAACTCGGGGTGCCAGTCGAGAGCACCGTACTCGGGAAGCCAGACGAGTCTTATAGAAGCAATCATAAATTTGACGCAATTTGGAATCACAAGCTGTTGGCGATCGGGCAATAACGACTTACTTGACAACAGGCCTTAGCAGCATGTTGCGGAAGTCGATGTCGGAGTGATTGCCTTGCAGGTAGATAGGCCCTGGACGATCGGGGTCGGACCATAGTGCGCCGCCTGTGCAGCCAAGTACCGGCTGATTGTCGATGATTTTCCTGCCGTTCAAGACGACCGTGACATGACGGTCGACCAAAGTAATGTCCATCGTCTGCCACTGGCCGATCGGTTTTTCTGCGGCGACCGCCGGCGTGATTCGACTGTAGATCGCGCCCATGTTGTGCGGACTGGGTGGTCTGCCGTAGCTTTCAAAGACTTGGACTTCATAAATACCGCGAAGGTAGATTCCGCTGTTGCTGTTCTTCAGCGTGCGGGTTTCGAGCGTCAGGTTGAAGTCCTCGAACTCCTGTTCGGTGCGGATATTCGTGTGCGCTTTACGCTTACCACTTTCATGATTCGTTCGATTGCTCAGCACACCATCTTTCACGCTCCACCCTAACGCGGCGTTTGGATTCAGTGCTTTCCAGCCCGTCAGATCTTTGGCGTTGAGAAGTGCAATCGGCTCGCCGAACTTCACTTTCGATAGATCAGGCTGCGGCGGCAGGGTCGTAAGTTTGCCCGCGAACTCGGTTCGTCCGAATTCCTTGCCGTCGCGTTTCGATTTCACCGTAACCAGTTTCAGACGATCACCAGAGCGAGTCGCCGTAATCGTCTCGGTGATCTGCTTGCCCTTGTCCACTCCGCCGTGCTGAACCTGCGCGCGAGTGATCACCAGTCGATCGCCGTCGAGTCTCACAGACGACACTGGCTTCACACTGCCGCCACCCCAGAGAAGGCTGGCCTTTAATTGTCCATCTGCTTCTTCGACGCCCAGCCAGCCGGGACCGCCGCCTGGAATGGTCAGGGCCCAATGGCCCAAATATGGATTCTCGCCATAAACGGAATGTCCAAAGAATGTGAACAGCAGAATGACAAATAGATGAGCGTTTTTCTTCATCTTCCACAAACCTAACGTTGAAGTTTCGTTGTCGGCGAACCGTACACGTCGATTTCGCCAAACAATGTGCGGCCGTTTACTTCCCAAAGCAGGTAACGGTATCGCCCGATTTCTCCGCGAGCGGCGGTGATCGAGCATGCCTGTTGAGCAGGGCGATCAAGCGGCGTGGTCACCTCGAAAAAGCGGTCGCTATTGACGCGAGCGATGCGCTCCCATCCGCTTTCTGACGGCGGTAGTGTGAGGTCCGGCAACGGATTGCCCGAATGACCATAGAGCGTGAACTGTTGCCGAGCCCGATGACGATGTGACTCGTTCGTATCGTGTTGATGCCATGAATACGAGTTGACTTGGGTGATCGAAACCTCTTGGCTGAGATCAATCAGCAAGCTTCCTCTTGTGCTGTCTTCGAAGAACGCCGATTCGCTCGGAGCGTCCTGATGCGATTGTCCTTTCCCGTCAGTCAGCACTGTTACAGGACCACTCTTTCCGGCTTGCGACTTGAGTTCCCCTTGCGCCAGGCGAATGGTCGCATCGCCGCGAGTCTGATCTGCATAGTCGTCGGCGCTGGGTGAACCGATCGAGGGAAAACGAAACGCCGGCGTCCCGTCGCCTTCTTCGATGCGAGTCATGATCTGCCGCTCGCCAGGTTCGACATAAAGCGTTTCACCGGCACGCAATCGAGGCCCACGTTGCGTGCCTTCCAGCACGACATCCACTTCACCTTCGGTCACGTTCAAACGACTCAATCCGTCGGGTGAAACGCGTGCCGTGAAGGCTGTGCTGATATCGACGAACTCCGACGTCGGTGTGACGACCGTGAAGCCCTTCGACTCGGGCGTCTCTGCGAGTAGATTTACTTCGCCAAATGTCAGAAACACACGGTTGCTGGCGAGCGGCTCAACAACTGCTGGACCAACGATGCTCAGCTGCGCCCCCGTGTTGAACAGCACCTCGACCTTACCCGACGACAACTCGATTCGCTGTCCGACCCGCACAGCATCACCGGCGGACAATTTCACGGCTGGATCCATCCAGCGGCTGTCACCCAGGTCAGCAATGGTAGCTACAGAGGTCTCATTTGGATTTCCTGTTTCCACTGATCCCGTCTGGGAATCATGCCACATCCATAGACCGCCTCCCAGGATAACGACGGCCAGAACAGCAACCAAAGCGGAAGAGGAACGAAAACCCCACCGGGCGTAGCTACCGTCGCCCGACAATGGTGCCGCTTGTACCTCCACGCTCTGGCGATCGTAATTCATTGAGTCTGCGGCTGCCCGACTGAACTCCGGGCTGCCCGATGCGAGTCTTCCATGCAATTCGGCTCGCCAAAGATACTCATCTTGCGCGTCTTGGTTCGTACGCAGCAACTCACGTAACTTCGCCGTGTCCTCCGCGGTGTTCGTGCCGTGAAAGACCGCTGCGACTGCGTTGTCGAATTCCGTTGATGGATACTTCATCCTGCTGCCTCCTTGCGCAGTGAAAGTTCAATGCATTCTCGCAACTGTTGACGGATCCGCTGCAGGGCCTTGTAGACCGCTTCGACAGTTCGCTGAACCTGACCGGCGACCACGTCAATGTCCTGCTGACGAAAGTAATAGGCATCAACCAGCGATCGCTGATGCTCGGGCAGCTTCTGCATGCACTGATCGAGATGCACGAGACGAGCATCAAACTCGGGTCGGAGCTGCTCGCGCCGAAGAGCCAGTTCTTCGACGAGCCCGCCTTCAAGTAACGCCTTCCAACGCTGTCGCCGATCGATCCACTGCCGAGTGACATTCAGGGCGAACCGACAGGCCCACGGGGCAAATGGCCGCCCCGCATCGTATTGGTCGAACTTCTCCCACAGCACAATCGCCGTCTGCTGCAAAATTTCCTGCGCGTCCGCGAGATTTGGCACCAGCGCGACGACATACCTCAGGATTTCCCGCTCGTTGGCGAGAAATACCCTCAGAAACTCCTGCTGGTTGGCAGGATTCGGTCGAGGTTGTTCGGTGTTTTCGTTCATGTCTCATAGGTTACTTCCAACGAGACACGCGAATTGGACAGCGAAATTCCAAAAAACTTGGAGCTACAGGTTGATCACGCTATCGATCAACTTGCAGCCATCTGAGGGAATAAACCATGGCCCTCACGAAACCGGGGTTCAGGTAGCCGACTCGCCGCATGAGCCTGAAACCGACATTCTGCGAGAGTCGTCACGAAAACCGTTGCTTCCGCTGTACTTAGCATCTTCTTCAAGGTCTGCTGGATCACTCTCTTTCAATGCTTTCTCAAGCATTTCCAGCAATTCACGACCTTTTCCCATTTTGCTCAACTGCTGGATGAGTTGATTTGGGTCGCTTTGGGCGTGATCTTTGGACACTATGTGGTACACCGCCTCGGAATTTTTGGTACACCGCGACTCTGAACCTCTTAAACGAGCAGTCTCACGGTCAGTGGAATTCACGCTGTTTGTGCGATAGTGTCGCTTACGAACTTCATCGGTATTACCGATCCACTCATCCAATTCACTAACTCGACAACCAGAACGATCCAGTTCATTGATTCGGTAATCTCTGATCGAGTGCCAACCGATGTGTTTACTGGGCAATCCCGCCCGGTTGATTGCTTTGGTCAACGCACTATTCGCGTTCGTCTCGTAGCGTCCTCGTCTTATTACCTCGCCTTTATGATTTGTTTGTTCAAATTCAGGTTTCTCACGCAATCTAAGGATGTTATTTAAAACGTACTTCTCATCGGGATTTAGACTCTTTGCTTTTTCAAGATAAGGACGCAACTCATCCCACAACGGCGAGACTCTCACAGGCATCTTGTCGCGGTCATAATTATGCTGAGTGTCTTTAGATCGGAATGAAATCGTAGGATCGCTTGGATCAAATGAGACATCTTCCCAGCGAAGAATTAGTACTTCCGCAATCCTACAACCTGTCCAACGAACAATTTGTAAAAGTAACTCAAATTCAAAAGTGTGATTTTGAGAAAGAAGATGGTCTAAGTTTCCATTGTCAAACCATTCCTGCTGAATAAGAGTTTTGTCTTTGCTCTTTGTTGTACCTTTCGCTTTTGGAGGTACAGGAATCGGATTCTCTACGATCCATCCTTTCTTTACGGCATAAGCAAACGCACTTCTTGTTCGCTTTCCATAGTTACGAATCGTTGAGTCTTGTTTGCTTTTGTTGCTGTCATCATCACGCTTACAATACTTTAAGAAATCTTCCCAATCGCCTTCAGTGATTGTTCTGATCTTTGCTTCAGAACCTACATAATCTTCAAACACTTGTTGTGCCTGTCGATAATTCCTTACCGTTCTGTCTTTGTCTACTTTGTGTGAACGTTGACAATGAAGGTCAAATAACTCTTTGACTGTCATATCACGATTTGTCTGCGTGAATAAACCATTTGACTTCAATCGTTCGTAGAAACTTGGATACGACTCTTTGATCTTTCCCAACTTCAAACGCATTTCAGAGTCTAGTTTCTCTCCACTTGCTTTGATCGCTTCCAATTCTGAAACAGTCTTCTTGAAACTACGATCACGTTCTTTGTGGCGTTTAGTAGTAGACGCACCAACGTTGATTGGTTTCTCTTTGCCATCAATGCGTACCAGTAGACGAGCATAGTCATAAGTTTTTCCCGCTCGTTTCTTGTTTTGATATTTCAGTCTTGCCATTGTTTAAATCTCCACGTCTTCTGCGAAACCACTTTCCAATCCTTTGTTCCGCAGTTCCCAAGTCCACGCTTGGACATCACGATTGTGAAACCTACGACTTCCGCCATCTTTGAACGAAACCAACTCTTCGTTCTTAATTGCTCTCTCAATCTTCCCTTGTCCGTATCCTGTGAGTTTCATCACATCCTCTATCGCGAGGATCAACGGACCTCCAAGGTCTTCCAGCGACCTCTCAACCTTCTTTCTTGACATCTCAAATCTCCTAACAAATGACCGTGAAAATGCGTTCACCTGTCCTTCGTTCGTGCCACCTTGTGAGCTTGCTTTTTCACCCTGATTTGCTGGGTAAATCGCTAACCCCATAAGGTAAAGAGAGATAACGATCTCTCTGAGAACGAACGGAACTAGAACAGTGATCGCTGCCTATTCACTGCTTCTTGTTCTGAGAGTTTGTAAGAGAGTGAGTCTGTCTATTGCCTGATCTGTGGAGTATCGCAGATGAGTCTGACAAGTCTGGTCAGTAACTTGAGGCATTTGAAATGCGGCTATTCAGCGGCATTCTGAGGGACAAGGGTTAATTATGCTTTGGCAAATCAGGCAACGACCTGATCCATTGTGTGACGTTTCAGAATGCCTGGTACAAAACTGGGGTGTAGTCAGGAATCCGGGAGTATGGGGATTTTTCTTATTGGGTTTAGATGTGGCTCAATGAAGCTTTGAAAACCATTGCTTTGCTTCCTTGATCCATATGTCTTTTGGCTCGACAGTCAATGCTGTTTTTTCTTTTACCTTGTAAGATGACACCTCATCGCCTGCGATTAATTCCAAGGCATGTAATGCTTCACCTCTTATGCTTCTGTTTGAGATCAATTTCTCTCCGAACCAAAGAGGAAACTCACCCGGATGATCCAAGGCCTTGACGAGGACAGGAATTGACGAGTCTTCAGGGAATTTGCCCAGAAACTCACAACACTTTTCTGGGGTGAAAAACATATAATGTTCGGTGTCACGTTCTAGTAGGCGGGAGAGAAATTTCTGGATTGGTGCGCAATCTTTTGTAGTACCGTATCTGTCGAGCAAAAGGTCAAGCACAGTCTGGTATACATTTTTGCTGGAGGACCCGTTGGAAGGGTTGAAGTGATAGTGCTTCCAAATCAATAGATCATCACTCTCTAGAATCAGAAGAAGTTGTTCTCGGACTTTTTCCTTAGGCAAACCGAGAAGTTTTTCCCTAGCCTCCTTTTGTCTTTTGAATTCATGTTTCCAACCTGCATCATACGCCTCGACCAGTCTCAGTATTTCTTCATCAGGCTCCAACCCTCCCAATACGCTCGCCTGAGACCCTCGCTCGATCAATGGCTCAGCAATGAGTGTTCGCCTATCTGCTGTAGCTTCTTCATCCTCCTTGAGCTGCACTGCTTGAGTGCTTCGCCCCATGAGCATGACTACCAATAGTGACAATAGAAAATTTTGCATTTTTCGTTAGACGGTAATTGAAAAAATTACGTCCCTCCTGAGTCGAAGAAGTTCAAAGGATTCTCGCCCCAATTTCACTATTCTCCATACTATTCCAACACCACAACTTGGGCAAGCAACGTCTGCATCTAGTGAGAAAACCAGCATTTCACAATCAACAAGCTCGTCCATATCCCAAACCCGTCTTATCGAACAAGATAGATAAGTAAGATGCCGGAGGATAAACTTGCGGGTATCAAGCGAACATTCAATCGTTCACTACTTCAATTCTTGAGCAGATAGAACATGCTTCTGTGGAAATGTAAAACAAACATCGCGATAGAGTAGGGAGGAGTTTCAATAACTCCCTGACAACCGCGAATAACTACCTCAACACCTCGTCAACTCTGGCGAGGTTTTTTTGTGTCTTTTGAGAACCTTACGAATCAAACAGAGGGAAACTTCGGGGAGATGGAAGTGGAGTTACTGAACAACTGACTGACCATCCATAGAAATCAAAAATTAAATCTCCAAGTGTATAGATATTGTGTACTTGTCTTATGGACAGACAAACAATCAATAACTCAATACATGAGGAGAGAATCATGAGATTGAAAACTGAAGAATTTATAGAAGAGTCTTGGCGATGGTTGATCGGACAAGACAACAACTTCAAAAGCAAAGAAGAGTTCACGGAGTGGACAGTTGAAACTCAACCAGAAGTAGACGCTCACGCAGTCAATAACTATCTCACAAAGATCGTCGCAGATGATCCGTGGAGCGAGAAGAACGCAAAGATCGTGAATGTTCACGAAGAATGGCAGATGAATAGCGTTCTATCTGGAAGTTTCAAATTTAAGCAGGAGTACGAAGTATGAATAAAAGTGAAATGATAAGAGCAGTCGTGAAAGATGATGCCGGAATGAACAACGCCGCTATAAAAAATATGGTGAAGATGAAGTTCAACACAATAGTTGAGGCAAATTTAATTCACTATGTACTTGGGAATGAATCAGATCGCACCAAGAACAGTAAACATCTTCCATATCTGAAAGACAAAGCAAAAGAGTTCATCGTATCGGCGGGAGATTACAGGACTGCACAAATAATACTCGCCTTAGCAGGAGGCGAATTGCCATGAGAAACTGGAGATACGCGACTACGAGCGAGGACATAAGACCAGAACTTATACAATCAAAAGTTATGAAAGGACTGCTTGGAAAATATGACGCTTACTCTGGAGGTGATAGAGAAATAATCTTCTTTGATCCCTACGAGAACTTCTTTTTTCAGATGAGTGATATGTCTTATCAGAATACTTGGGAAGTTAATATCAGAGATTACATCAGTGAAGATGGAACAATAGACGATAAGTGGCATGAAGTATCTGGAGGAGTTGCGATGCCAGTCTTGAGGGTCGTATACATTACGCCTCATCGTCGTGGGCAGGGCAGACTCAGAACAATTATGGAAGACTTGACGAGTCTTAGCGATGCAACTTCTGAATCAGTAGTGACTACCCCCCAGTCTTTGCACCAGGTTGAGTGAGAGAATTGGGGTTGGTAAAGCGGTTGTGTTCTGGAGGCTGAGGCGTAGCCGAAGCCGCAAGAACACAGCCGGCCGCGTATGCGGCAGGGGTTTGGTAATCCAATGAACTATGGATGCGATGATGGTTGTAGTCGAGTCGCCAGCGATCAATCACCCAGCAAGCCTCCTCGAAGCTCAGGAAGATTTCACGGTTTAGCAACTCATCGCGAAGTGTGCCATTGAATGATTCGACATAGCGGTTTTCCAGAGACTACCCTTGGCGATGAACAGTGTTTTGATATCAGCTTCTTTCAGCCAGCGGCAAATTACCTTGGATACGAATTCTGGGCCGTTGTCACTGCGAAGGCGTTCGGGCGTGCCGTGTACGGCGAACAGATAGCGCAAAACACTGATCACATCTTGAGCGGTAAACGAAGGCACCACTTCGATCGTCGGGCATTCTCGCGTGTACTCGTCGATCACTACCAGCAACCGAAGTTGGCGACCATCCTCGGTCCGTTCCGTCACAAAGTCGTAAGATCACACCGAACTTGGTGTTTGAAGAGTCTCAATCAACTAGGTGTCATCGGGAAGGCCTACGGTTGGAACGACCGCATTACGGATCACGAGTCAGATTGAAAAAACTAGGTGCGTTATCGTCAGTTTTGCATTTTCTGACCAGACGGTAGTCTGCTTGTGTTCTAATTTCGGAAGTTAGATTTTCCGAATGTTCTCTGGGCAAGGATTTCTGAAAATCGTCTTGCCAATATCAAGCCTCGCGTGACTGTCAAATTTTTAGGTGATTTGCTTCGTATCCTGAGCTTCTTCGCTTTTCGATAGGGCAATTCGCTTTAACGCAAGATCCTCACGAATCGATTTGATCATATGGCACAATATTAAATAGGCAGCATCTGTTTTGAGTTCTTCGGCAACAAGATCTTGTGATGCGTCAAGGTCGACCCTTTCAATGCTCTCGCCAATCCCGGCAAGATGTTCCTGAGTCGTTGCTCTCAGAAGCTGCTTGCGAATTTCAACACTACGTTCGTAGTAGGTATCGATGTAGTCTTTGGATCGTCGGCGATTCCAAGATGCGAGTCCCTTGATTGAACTTCCCAGCAAGACAGCAAGTGTCAGGATGAAGCCCATTAAGTCGACGTGTTTTGCAAGGAATGATGGTTCTCGGCGTTGATAGTATCCGTCTGCTCCTGAATGCAACGGGAACTGTAAGTTGTGTGTTGCATCTCGTTCACTTAGGCCAGCAAAGATGGGATTAAAGTGCACTAATTCCGCCTTCGACTCAAAGAGCATCTTGGTGATTTCATTGACCGTTGCATCCGGTACATCTTTATGGCACGCCAGAACGGCGGTGATTCCGAGTGTCGGAATTGGCTTCACGGGATCACGTCCGTAGGCACGGACTGGAATGATATCGAGTTCTACGAAGGGGTAGGCGGTTCGAAAACCTGTGATTAAATCGTAGACATCCTGTTCATCACCGGTTTGATTGAGCGTGATTGGGAGGATTTCCAAGTCGGTATTCCTTAATGCTACCCTGAGTGCGGGTGATCGAAAGCCGGTCACAAAGAATGCCGCATCGAGTTCTCCGTCTTTCAGTTTTTTCAGAGAGGTCTGCATCTCATCGTATTCCACCAGGCAGCCACCGTAGTCATCACCAAGTGAGTATCTTAGAAGCGATTCAGTTACGGAGTGGGTTCCATCCTGTGCACTACCGATGCTCACTTTCTTCTTTGGTAAATCACTTAAGGATCGAATCCCACTTCGGGTATTGACGATGAAATGCAGTTGTTCTCGGTATAAACCGGCCACGCTACGAATTGATTTTCTAATTGTTGTGTCATTTTGAACGAGGGCAAATTCACATTCCTTTTTCTGTAGTCGCTCCCCGTTTTGATCACTCCCTTCACTTTCCAAAATCGTGAGTTCAAATCCAACATCGTCCGCAATCATACTTTCAAGTTGATTGCCAACGGCGTGATAGATACCTGCCGGTGCGCCCGTGCTGACCCGGTATTGCTCAGTTTTTTGTTTGATAGAAAAGTAAACAATGGTGATGGTTATCATCAGGAAAAGCCATGAAAAGAAGGCTCGGTAAAGCCTTGCTCGAGATGGACGCGTATGCCGTAAGTTGGAATTCATTTGTCTGTTAGTTCTATCGAAAGTTTGTCTGTCAATTCTATCGAAATTACGGGCAGTGCGTTATCGCTGCAAACGCACGATTCGCTTGGATCTGGGGGCATTTCTCTCAGCCAATTCAGATCACACGATCGAGGTAATGAGTCGCGATAGCCTCATTGTCTTGGCGGTTTGCTAGGTTCGTGTTCTCTGGTAGGCAGGCCATGGAGGTGATTGTTTACCGGGGCAGGTGGATTTCAAATCTGCGTAGCTGTAACGTTTATCCAGTGTTGCACGCTCGGTTCGTTAGGATACCTTTCCCTGCCAAGTCTGATTCCTTCGGTATCTAATTATTGTGTTTTTTTCTAAGGATCGGAGAGACTTAAAATGAACGCACCATGTTTTTGAACGGCGCACGGACTGCTGGTGCAGCAGTAGCCAGGAGGAGAGGCGGGTATGTCGATGAGTCGTTATGAACAAGATGAACAGAATCTACAGTGGGCGGTGGAGAGTCGGCCTTTTCGCATCACAGCCTCATGCCTCTCGAATCCTTAACTTGAATTGATCCGCCCCAGAGAGATGGGAGCATCTGCTGTCATCTAGGAGCATCTGCTGTCATCTAGGAAGAGTTGCTGTGATTTAGGAACAGTTGCTGGGGTTTAGGAGCAGTTGCTGGGGTTTAGGAGCAGTTGCTGTTTCTGCCGCTCGTCATGCAGGGGAAAGACGAGATCCACGAGAAGATGACTCGGCCCATTGTGTCAGCAATGGATTGGGCGACACCGCAGATCACAGCGCACTTTTTTGACGCTCGATCAGCTGGCAATTGTCCTTGCGGAATCATCGGCCCCCGAGGAACTTTCTAAGCTGGCCAACCTCTTCAGCCGTGCGTTTTCTTTCTCCAGAGATTACAGTTGCCTGGCCATCTCAGGTTTCTGCCACCGTACTTCTGACGCCAGCGTTAATACGTCTGTTCGCTGGCATTGAGTAACGACTTCTAGCAACTTGCAATTTGAGGGCACGTTCTTGCCCTTGCCGAGATCAACATCGGCTTTACGCAGTTTGGCAACGATCTGATCCACTGTGTGACGTTACTGAGGCTTTCTGAAAGTTCTTTCTTAGCGGTACGCCCGAGCAAGATTCTCTCACTCACAATGGTGCAATTCTCTGGGGGGAGGTCAGCTGACGAAAATTTTCAGCCGTGACTACTCCGGTAAATCTATGGCTAATGATTTAGTCTGATGGTCGCCTCGAGTGTGGCGTCCGAGATCGCGAAGCTATCGCCGGCATCTGCTCTGCATGGTCGTTCAGCTCGATCAGAATCGGTTCACTCGGATGATTGAGTGCAGGGGATAAAACAGGCTGGAAACGGCCGTTTCCTGATTCAAAACGCTGGTTGTGCTAATTATTCCGGGTTGATTTTCTTTTTTTTTGGCGTTTTCAGTCATCACGAGTCGAAAACCATTAAATACGAAATCGCCTAGATGGGTAATCGACACTGGCAGGAAAAAAGTATCGTGTATTCAAGAGTTGTAAGGGTGCTGTTGTTGATTTTGATCTTGGTGAGTGGTTTGCGAGCCAGCGATTCCAACGACCATGTCCTGGATAGTGAATCCAACGAAACGTTGGTCAGCAAAACCGCGGCGAAAGCCAATCTGGAAAGCCAAGCGAATGATTTTGAGAGCGGGTCAAAACGAGCCTTTCACGGTGATTGGCTGAAGTCGAGGCCGTTCAAAAAGATCCCTTTTGGAGAGAATGGTTGGCTGGATGTTGGCGGTAGCTATCGCGCGAGACATCACCGCGAGGACAACATTCGTCCCGGTACCGTAGGTGGTCTGTCAGGACTTGATGACACGTTCTGGCTCCATCAAACACGGTTGTGGGTGGACGGGCAGTGGAATCCTCGAATCGGATTCCGAGTAGGAATGATTGACGCAGCGAGTGACGGTGAGGTTTTTCCATCTCGAGCCCGAGAGGTGAATAGACTTGACCTCTATCAAGCTCATGCGAATATCGTGATGCATGAGGGTGAAGGTAAGCTGACGGCCAGGCTGGGACGGCAGGAAATTCGTTATGGATCCGCCCGATTGATGATGGCACCCGGTTGGGCAAACCGACGCCGAACTCATGATGGTGTACGGTTTATTTACGAAAGCGAGGATTGGGAAGTAAACCCATTCTGGGTTCGACCCGCCATCCGGGATCGCTCGAGTTTCACCACTTTCGATGAAACCAATCCCGACCAGCAGCTGTACGGTATCTTTTCTACGTACAAGGGTCTGGAAAATAACCAGATTGACTTGTACTGGCTTGCCTTTGATTTGCGTAATTCTGGAAGTGGTGCTCGCTACGACACGCTGGCAACCCGATACGTTGGTGAACGGAACGATTGGTTGTATGAGGTCGAAGGTGGCGTGCAACTGGGAAGTAACCCTGATGATACAAATCATGTTGCAGGTTTTGCGACGTGTGGCATCGGCCGAAAACTATCGTCGTTTTCATGGAAGCCCGAATTGTGGCTTTACTACGATTGGGCGTCAGGTGACGACACCGTCGGAAACGGATTTCATCATTACGTTCCTCGGGCTCACTACTACTTGGGCTTCATGGATCTGTTCGGACGACGCAATATCGAAGATCTCAATATTCTATTGACGGCCAAGCCAACGCGTAAACTGAGCCTTCTGGCATGGTGCCATTTCTTTTCATTGGCTAACGGCAACGACGTGCCTTACAACTTGAATATGCGTCCTTATGCAGGATTGGCTGCGGGATCGGCTGGCAGCCAAACTCTCGGGACTGAGTTGGATTTGATGGTCACTTATGACTTTAGTGAGCAGACCCAGTTTCGCTTTGGGTATTCGTATTTCTGGGCGGGCAAATTCTATGATACCACGCCCGGCGTTCCGTCTAACGACGATGCAAGTTTCTTGTACAGCCACATTTCATACCGATTTTAAGCTCGTCGATAAAATGCCGGCCGAAACAATCATTTGTGACGCCAACGGATCGTATTTGTCTTCACGGTCTGTTGCGTCCCGCATTCAAATGATGGTTCTCGATGAGTCGCCAGCGATCCATTTCCCAGCAAGCTTCCTCGCCGCTTAAGAACACCTTACGGTTCAGCAGCTCATCGCGAAGTGTGCCATTGAGAGATTCGACATAGTCGTTTCACCAAAGACTGCCGTTGGCGATGGATAGTGTTTGAAACAGCTTCTTTCAGCCAATGGCAATCCACCTTGAATAGAAACGATGGACCGTTTTCACAGTGAACACGTCCGGGGGAGCCGGACGCGACGACGGGGGTGCCGCGCGCGGAGAACAGTTGCGCAGCGATGCCAGGCAATAAGCGATTTTCCTGTTGTAATCGCAGCCATTGTTCCTGGGCTTTTTGGTGGACTTTTTGGTGGACGTTTTGGTGGACGTTTTGGTGGACGTTTTATGGGCTGCCGCTCGCCATCCTGATTTGAAAAAGTCGCTTTGAGCGTCTCTGCGTGGATTGTTCGTTGGTCCCGGATTAGCTTTGCAAAAGGAGATCTCATCAAAGAAGATCGCGTTGGAATATTATTCCGCGTTGGATTTTCCCCACATCACCAACCCTGCAATTAAACAGGCGATTGGCACCAGGAACGAACCGACTGCATAGCCGACGAGGTCTTCGAAGTCCCGTGGCCGATTGTCGGCGTCAACCAAATGATTGATCGCGACAAACATGCCGAAGACCGCGGTAACATAACAAACGATCGCAATGGTCCGCATTTGTTTTCCAATTTGGTTCACGAGCTAAAATGAGTATCCAGCAAGGTGTTCACTGAACCTGCATTCTCAGTCCTCAGTGCATGCAGAAGTTCCGGTAAAAAACTTTGGCTCTAGCTTGGTAACGTCACAGTTGAACGAGTCGCAGCGCACAGCTTGAAACGTAAAGCCGCGATAACCGCTACGAAGGGGCAACCTTTTGTTATTCGTTGGTCATTGAGGCAGCGATCGTTACGGATTCAGAACTATTGATTGGCTTTCACGAAGCTAATTATTTGGCCAATTTGGTAGCAGGAACTTCTTCTCTACATGCGCGGTATGTTCGTCATAGTGCCGCTCCATCTGCTGCAGTAGAGCTTCCAAGGAGGGCCACGGGCTTGCGGGAGGTTTTTTGTTAGCGGGAAGGTTTTCCAGTAGGTGTGCATGGCGGCGGCAGAAGTTATCAACACGCTGCATCCATCTCGCCTCTTCTTTTCCGCTCCAGTTCGGATTTCTTGGTTGATAATCCTTTGGCATTTGACGGGGGTTTCTATTGATCACTGGAATATCAGGGTCCAGTGCGTGATAGATTTGCGAAAAGAACAGTAATTGACGACCCGCCATATGTTCAGCGTTCCACCGAGGTGTGTGTGTACCGTTGGCGGGTTGGAAATTCATTTGCTCAACCGATAGCTTTCGAAAAACATCCTGTGAGCGTCGGTTGGCAGACTCCATGCGATCAAACAGGTCGCTGAGGTGCTTCGGAACCGGTCTTGGTGCATCGATCAACGCCAAGGCACCCTCGAAGGCCGGTTTTTTATCAACGATGGATTGAGAAAAGGTTCTCTGCTGAGGAAGCATCCATATCCCAACAAGAACTGCCAACGCACCAAACTTCGTTCTTACCTGCATTGAAAATCAATCATTGAATGGTGAAAGGAGCATTTGGCGGAAACACTGATTACTCGAGATTCTGTTCCCGCAGTTGATCAAGGGTCTGTAGCGTTAGCGGGATTTCTCCGTCACGTCGATCTGCTAGCTGTTGAAGAACTCTTTTGTCAGTTTGATCTGAGTGGAACTTGATTGAACCCGATCCGAATAGAATGTGCACGCCAGCGGGGTGCCGACTACCGATCGAGCCGACTATCTCTGGATCAGGATCAGCAAATTCATCCACATTGGTCGCGATGCCTTGTCCGACATTGCGAAGGGTTGCTCGAGTGCCGCTGAGCCATCCCAGGTCATTTATCCGGATCAATTTCTCCGATACAAACGCCGTGTTGGCAAGTCCATCGGGGATATCGTCCAGTGAGATTGTTTTATTCAAAACGAAGGATCCGAAATCGCTCGAATCAATCATTTTTTCGTTGGGATGATGAATTCCAACATAGCTACTAGCATTCCGTGAAACGCCTATCGCTGACGGGCACTGAATTCCCGGAAACATCACTGCCAAGACTTGTTCATTCGCATTTGCGTAAACACCAACCGAACGATCGATTTTTGATGCGATGACGGGTTGATCAAGGAGGTCCGAAAGACGGCCCAACCAGTTGTGATGATTTCCGTTGGCCTCGCTCTTAATGGGCCCCGATTCGGACACGGTTCCCACTGGTAAATGGAGCCAACGATCGTGGTAGCTCTGCAACGCAAGGCTGATGGAAGTTAAATTTGACTGACAGGTTACTTGACGTGCGGACTCACGCATCGCTTGCACCGCTGGTGAGAGCAATCCAATAATGACTCCAATGATTGCAATCACAACGAGTAACTCGACCAAGGTAAATGCACCGTTGCGTTTAGCTGAATAGATAGATGAGGTATCCATGTTTGCTGATTTCCGCATTGCCGGGCATGCTCGTGTGGCATGCGCTGATTGAAGTTGTGGATTGATATTATTCATCACTAACCGTTCTGTCAGAAGGTGGATTGTGGAATCCCATCTCTGTTTAAGTGTGATTCAAGATCCAAATCGATCTTATGTTTGTGGTGTTATTCTGGAGGTTGCTGCATTCGCTGGATGGTCAAAAGCTCATTTCCATTGTGTATTAATGTCCCGAGATACAGCTCTTGAACATTATCGTCGTTAAGCACCCTCGTGATCTCAATCCAATCATTCTTGGAGGCATCAATAGGTAATTTAAAGTTCGTCACATCTGAAGGATTAATTTCATGTACCGCACTGATGGCATTTTCTAGCAAGGTAATTGCCTCACGCTCCCTCTCGACTCGAAAATCCAAGTTGGATTGCCTTACCATTGTGGCTGAAAAAACACTGATCAGCATGGCGAGTGTGATGACTAGCATTAGCAGTGCGGATCCACTCCGCTCGGAACTATTTTGTTCGATTCCTGATCTGGTTTTTGCGGTATTCATGAGTCGGTACCTCGCCAGCCTGCGATCACGGTAATGGGTTGTGCGGGAAACCGCTTTTCGGTGAGCGTCCATCGAACCGGATCGTTGGCATCAGGTTGGGAGAGCTCGATTTCTACTTCCAGCCCGAACTCGAACCTTTCTAGCCTCTTGTCTGTTCCTGTCTGAATGCGGGTGATTTGCGAGTTGCCCACGATCTGATAGGAAATAGTTTCATCTGGTCGTTGAAGATGTAGTTCATTCACGCTTTCAAGAATGAGTTGACGATTCTTTCCTCGAGCGTCTTCCCTGAACACTCTAGCAAAGCGTCTGACTTCTTGCCGGAATACTCGGCTATCTTTCGATCTCTGTTGACTACGTTGAGCTAATGTCACCAAGCCTAAAGCCGAACCCATTAATGCAGTCAGGATTGCAAACGAGATGGTGATTTCAATTAACGTGAATGCCGAACGCCGTCGTTGCCGCGCATTTTGATTAAGAGGGAATCTAGTAGCTCGTTGATTTTTATTATTCATTGTCTGGCTCAATGCTCCACAAATGCCGAGTCCTTGTTGCAGATCCTTCCCCTAGTGTGAATTGGAAGTGGATTCCTTGGAGGGATTCGTCGGAGAATGGGGTGAGTGAAACTTGGGCTCCAACTGCCGCAGCATTTTGAGCTGCCATAATCTTTCGTTTGACATGGCTGTACGACTTTAATTGATCAACCAGGTTATCGAGTACCACTGAATCAGCGAGTCGCTGATGGGAACGTGAGTCATACGCCTGGACACTTTGATTGATTTTGAGCATCGCCGTCATTGCGACGGAAAGGAAACCAATGGCCACGATTGACTCGAACAAGGTAAACCCTGCTCTCGGGTCCTGGCGATCGTAGTCGATGTCGGTGTCGGTTAATGCCATTGATTGCGAGCTCATGCCAATTGTGAAACTAAGCCATAGATTAAGCGGAAGATCACTGAAAGCGTTGCAAAAGCGTAGATTCCAGTCAGGGCTAGCACCAAGGGTACCAGCCAGGTCATACGCACTTGCCAACGGTAATTCAATCTTCGGTCAATTGAATTTGCCAAACTATCAAGTGCTGTTGGAAGGTTGCCGGTTTCTGACGCGGATACCAACCAAGAGCTTTCATTAGATCGAATGATTCCAGATTGCCGGATCGCTTTGTCAAACGCACTACCGGCGGCGATGAGGACTGCGCTCTTTCGACAACGCGACGCAATCCACTTAACACGAGACGTGTCCCCCGCAATCTTCAGTAGCTCATGATCCGCCTTTCCAACTCGAACACCGCGAGCCAATGATCGAAGAACCGTGCTCCGTTGTCGATCAATCCATGAGCGTCCGAACCATGGGATCAGACGCACTGACCAGGCTGGCAGTTTTGGAATCAATAAGGCCAAGAACAGCCATAGGACGAAGGAAAAAGCAAAGATAGTAAAAGCCCTGATGAAGAATTGCATGTTCCCCATGAAAAAGCTTGCCTGTAAGGCAAAGGTGGCGTCAAATTCTATGACGACCGGCAGCACAAATCGCTTTGTCTGTTCTCCGATCAGGCTGCCGCCAAGTAACAGAATCACCAGGTAAGTGAGCTGATAGTTGACTTGCGAATTGGTCTGCCAGGAATTCCTTTCGAGGTACTCAGGATCCAAATGCTTTTGATACGAATTGTCCACCGCGGGCGGTTTCAGCGGGATTTCGTCAGACATCAAGGCCAGTGTGTCTGGGTCAAGTGGCAATCTGGACAACAGTAAACGGCTGCGTTCGGTATCACCTTTTTGTAACGCTGTAACACACCTTTTTAAACGTACTGCTAACCCGCTGCGAAACGTGTTGCTGATGAGTTCCAGAGTTGTGGCCAGCGGCATGTTCTGCTGCAGCACCATTTTTAAACAACGATTGAGACTGCCTTTTTCCTCGCGGTAACACAAGGCGGAATTGGTGATCGAAGAACAGACCATCAAGGCCACTATCAAAAGCGAGATCGGATGGGGCATCGAAAAGATAACAGCAAGGATGCCCGAGATCCCCATCAGAATCTCTCCGATCACGGTTGCTTCCAAGAGAATACTTAACGCTAGATTAGCCTTTCTCTTGATGAGGTAGCGTCTGATCCATCTGGTAATTCTTATCGCGGCTGTCATTCCCGCGACGATGTAAAAACAGAGAAACGGTGAGTCCATCACTAAGTAAGACCCTCCAATGCCAACAGCAGAAAAGAGCTAGAGGAGTACAACGCATAGGCGGCAATGAAGGCGGAAACTAGAATAATCATGTTGGAAAGAAACACGTTAGCACGTGCGAAACGTGATTGTGCTAGAAGGTGTGACTCTTCCGTAGCACTTTCCCATAACGCTACCGTTTGCTCGGGCGTCTTTTCTTGGAGGAACACACCTGATAACACGGCCAACGGTGGAACACGCAGTGGTGAAGTGCCTAGTATGTCTGAAAATGCTTGTCCTTGATCGAGTTGCTTTGATGCATGATCCGCCCAATGACTGATGCTGGGATTGCCAATGGTAACGGATGCCTGTTCCAAAGCCGCGGGGTAAGGCTGCCCACTGCTCACGCATTGATAAACGGTCTGGCACAGTTCTGCAGCTGCCAAGCATTCCATCGTTGGTCCAATAAGTGGCACATTCGCCATCCATCTGCTCAACCATGCCGTGAGTCGGTGCTTGATGAAGAGTATCGTGAATATTGATGCAATAAGGCAGCAGGCCGCGCTGAGAAGGTAGAGTAAAAATAGGGTATGCATCCACTCGATATTCGGGTTTTCTAGGATTGACAGGAAAAAATTCCCTGGCTCCCACGTCAGATACACAGTGCCCCGACCGACTCTCTCCATCATCTGAATAAGAAATGACCCAATCAACAGCGCAAACACTAGATAGCCCGTGCCTGTCAGAACGAGTCGCACCATTTGTCGGTGAATCGAGTAACGAATGTCACTCCACCATTCGATCTTAGCTTTCTGTGTGATAGAAATCTGATTGTCGGAAACCGGATTCGTCAAGTCAGGGTTCCCTTCAATTCTTCAAGGACTGGATACAGGATGACTTGGAACAAGATAATCATGACGATGATGATCAATGCCCATCCAATGATTTGCGGAGCCCAAATGCGACTCCATTGTCCCTGATAATTGGATCTGCTTTGATAAATCTCGCTGAGACTTTTAAGATCATCCGCGACAGCGTCAGGATGTCTTGTTCCCGAAGCGAGGTCAATCAAGCATTGTCTCAGTAGATCCGGGCAAGTGGTGGGAATCGCTAACTCGTCTGCAGAAAGATAGCCTTGGCGAAGCTTCTCAGGAACATCGCTCCATTGCTCCGAAACCCCGGCCACCTCAGCCGATAATGTGATGATGGTTGGTAGATCAGGTTGACCCTGCTTGGGACTGTCTTGGGCACAATCAGACAAAGCGATTGTTGGTTGCAGTTGCGTGGCGATCCAGCGGGAGAAAACGGCATAGTCCCTATAGAATCGGCCCTTGAAATTCAATCGATTTGCGAGAAAAACAACCACGAAGGTCAAGCCTGAAACAAAGATCAATCCGCATGCCCCAGCGATTCGCGGATTTTTGGTCAGACTCTGTGCGACGCCTCGCACAACTCCATCAAACGGTAGCAGACCAGCGTCAGCAGTTGATTGAATTATAAATGGCAGGATTGAAAAGAGGATAATCGCAGCAATGATTGCATTGAACAGGGGCGCGATTGCTGCAAGTCTTGTCTGTTTTCTCTCTTCCGTCGACTGTCGGATCGAATCAACCAACAGGTAAAGGGGTTCACACGATCTTGTTTCGATCACCACTTGCAGGGTTGATCGAATGGCGGTTTGGTATTGCCCGGCGATATCATTAAACGACTCCGTAAGATTTTTGCCCTGTTCTAGATTGTGTCGGATGGATTTTGCCGCATTTCCCAGGTCTCCAAGAGATACATCTTCGTAGAGCTTTAATCCCGTGGAAAGGGGTTTTTTAGAAGCGACGAGGTTTGCTACTTCTGAAAGCAGCAGCATCAGCGCTTCTTCGCTTGGGCTTGTCTCGGGAGTCGTGGATGACTTCATGTGAGTCTTCCCAGTACGCGGAACACTTCTGGGGCATCAGTAATCTGATTGTCGATCAAATCCTTCGCTTGATCTCGTAACGAGACGATCCCGTTCTGGCGTGCCATTTTATCGAGTTCATCGGCGGACATTCCCAACTCGAGGCTGTTGAATATTTGATGCGTCTCATCGGAATCGTCGAATTCGATCAACTGGAAAAGAGGCACTCTTCCACGATAACCAGTTCCATGACATTGGTCACAATCGTTCTTGCGAGATTTCGCCGCCTGGCAATGTTTGCAAAGGCATCGTACCAAACGCTGGCATACGATCCCTCGTAATCCAGTTCGAATGGCGTAGGTCGGTAACTTCATTTGCACCATTCGTCTCAACGTTGATCCTAGTGATCCAGCATGAATCGAAGAGAAGCAGAGGTGACCGGTCATCGATGCAGAAAGTACCGCTTCGGCAGTCTCGGTGTCACGGATTTCGCTGACCAATAACACTTCGGCATCCTGGCGAACGGCTGAACGCATGGCTGCCGCGAGTGTTAACCCGCTGTGAGGCTGTAGCTGTGACTGGCTAATGGATTCGATGACGGATTCAACGGGGTCTTCGATGGTCAGCACACTCCGGTTTTGTTCAGCGGTTGCAATGTACTGCAGGCAAGCATAGAGAGTGGTTGTCTTGCCACTGCCAGCTGGGCCAGCAACCAGCAGACATCCGTCACGAGATTCACAGACTCGTTTCAATCGGGATGCCAGGTTCTCAATGAGGCCGAGTTGGTCCAAATCAAGAACGGTGCCGCTGTGCCCCATGATACGGATAACTGCTCGATTGCCATAGACTGTTGCAAACACGCCTAGCCGCATTTCAAACGTATTGCTTTTCCCGTGACTCCATTGAAATGCGCCTTCTTGCGGAACGCCACCCATGTAAGAGGGCAATTTAGCCAGGGACATTAAACGCGCGACGGGACTGGTCTTTGAATCATGCGGAACCGTTTTCGCTAAGTGCAGAACACCGTCCACACGGTAGTAGACCTCCCAGCGATCTCGCCGCGGTTGGAAATGAATATCACTAGCGGATTGATCGATTGCATCCGACAAACATTCATCAACCATCTCGGTCGCAAAGGCCAAATCGTTTTCAGATTGACGCGAGATGGAAAGAGGAAATGGCATCGGTTATCGGATCTTTTGTTCGGAAGTAGACGAGGTACCGCGAAGAGATCTGTTATAGTCTATAAAAAATTGTTGTTTGGGGTAACTGTACGATGCGAAAACATGATAACGGATTCACTCTGCTCGAACTGCTGGTAGTCGTCGGAATCATCGGCATTTTGGTAGGTCTGCTTCTCCCTGCGGTTCAGGCTGCCCGAGAGGCGGCGAGGAGGATGAGTTGCAGCAACAACCTAAAGCAGGTTGCATTAGGAGTTCACCAGTACCATAGTGCTTTTCGTATTCTGCCACCCCACGGAACAGGCACTTTCAATCAGGCAAATGACTCGGCAACCTCCAATCAGCTTCGGCTGAGTTTCCTGGTTTCTATTCTGCCTTTTGTGGATGAGGCACCCCTTTGGGATTCTCTTAGTCAGGCTCGTGAGGGTGCTGCACTCTCATCGGATGTTCTGGAGACGAATGTGACCGATGATCCATGGGAGATGAAATGGGAGGACAAGGATGACGAGAAGCCAGTACACGTTTATCCGCCGATGGGACCTTCACCGTCGATCTCCTCCTACGACCTCTGGTCGATTGAGATCGGTTGTTACCGCTGTCCATCCGATCCCGGAAGGGGTTTCCCTGCTTTGGGGCGAACCAATTACGCCGCGTGTCTTGGAGATGCGATTCAAGGGTTGGACGAGGGGCGGTGGCAATACCGTGACTCCAAATGGAATCCTTCTGGCAAAGATCAGATGAATGCTACAGCACGAGGGGTCTTTATTCCCCGCGGCATCACCCGCTTGGCAGATGTGACCGACGGGCTGTCTAGCACTGTCATGGTGGGGGAAATCGCAACCCACCTTAATGATGATGATGTCCGAACGGTGCCAGCGTTGAATAATGGATGGGAAAATGGGGTTCTCAGTGACGTAAAGATCTGTGAGCGACTTAAAAACCCAGAGAGGCCGGGGTTTTGGTCAGAACCGCCTTACGTAACAAACGTCCCGCTACCGGATAAGCGTTCGCAACGACGCGGGTTTCGATGGGCAGATTCGATGCCACTCATGACGGGGTTCAATACGATTGCGCCTCCTAACAATCAATTGTGCTTTGGAGGCGGTAGCGAGACGATTGGCACGCTGCCACCGAGTAGTCGGCATCAAGGGGGTATGCAAGTTGCCATGGCGGATGGTTCTGTGATCTTCCTTACGGATTCCATCGATTGCGGGCGGCCCCGGAGCGGCACGGTCACACTCGGTGGAGTCGGTGATCTGGAGCCCGGAAGTCCGAGCGTTTTTGGGGTTTGGGGAGCCATGGGGACTCGCAGTGGAGATGAGATCGTTGAAGATTTCACTTGGTGAGCGAGGGATCTTCCGTCAAGAAAATGGTGCCCGGGTTGGGAGGCCGTTTGGTCGTCCATTGTGTTTTTACCATAGCCTCTCTTTTTAGCTGTCGCATGGGGCGAGCGCAACGCGTTGAAAGCTGGCACACAAAGCTGGCACACAAAGCTGGCACACAAAGCTGGCACACAAAGCTGGCACACAAAGCTGGCACACAAAGCTGGCACTGCATACTGCGTTTGACTTACGAGATTATCTCTCGCACCACGCGACCATGGACATCGGTCAGGCGAAAGTCACGCCCGGCGTGGCGGAACGTCAGACGCTCGTGGTCAATTCCCAGCAGATGCAGCATCGTTGCGTGCAAGTCGTGGGTGTGGACACTGTCTTGAGCGGTGCGGATTCCGTATTCATCGGACTTGCCATGAACCATTCCACCTTTCACGCCGCCACCAGCCAGCCATGAAGAGAAGCAATGTTTATGATGCTCACGACCGGCGTGGTTGGCATCTTTATTGAAGGGTGTTCGGCCGAATTCGGTCGTCCACACGACCAGTGTGCTGTCCAGCATGCCCCGTTGCTTGAGGTCGGTCAGCAAAGCGGCAATGGGCTGATCGATTGCCTTGGCTAATCTCGCGTGGTCGCCCATGTTTCCGTGCGAGTCCCAGTTATTGCTTGACCCGACGTCGATCAGTTCCGTAAATCGCACGCCTCGTTCGGCAAGGCGACGGGCGACGAGGCATTGCCAACCAAAACCGGCTGTGGTGCCGCGTTCGAGTCCATAAAGATTCAAAGTCGCCTCCGTTTCGTCGGAAAAATCAAATGCTTCCGGTGCTTCTCGTTGCATTCCGAACGCTGTTTCAAATGAGCGGATTCGGGCATCGAGGGCCTGATCTGCAGCACGCTGTTTGAGGTGCGACTGATTCAATCGTTCTAGCAGTGAGAGTTCCATCTGCTGTAGTCGGGGGTCGGCAACCTGCGGACGAACATTGGCCAAGGGTTCCTTGCCCGGTGAGACATGTGTGCCTTGATGGCAGGCTGGCAGGAAATCACTGCCCCATGTTTGTGCGCCGGCGTAGGGTGCGGCCGGTGCAAGCACCATGAAGGAAGGCAGGTTTTGATTGACGGTTCCCAGGCCATAGCTTACCCATGCACCGGCGCTCGGTCGGGCAAACTGCGCTGATCCTGTATGTGCAGCCAGGGTTGCTTTGTCGTGTCCATCGCTTTCGCAATGCATCGCGTTGAGTACACAAACATCATCGATGACCGATCCGATCTGTGGAAACAGGTTGCTGACCCATGTTCCGCTTTGGCCATGCTGCTTGAAGGAATAGCGTGGCTTGATCAGGAAACGTTCAAAGTCACCGGATTGATTAAGCCATCGCGATGCGGTGATTGTTTTGCCATGATCAGCGGTCAATTGCGGTCGGTGGTTGAAGGTGTCGACATGTGAAGTTCCCCCGGTTGAATAGATGAAGATCACCCGATCAGCTTTAGCTTCGTGATGGCCGTTTCGAGCGGATAGTGGATTTGCGTGAAGGTCGCTGCACATTCCAGCCAGAGCCGTGGCACCGAAACCGCCCGAAGCTTTTTTTAGAAATTCACGGCGTGATGTGGGAAAAGTCATCATGAAATCCTTCAGTCGACAAATAAGAACGCATTGCTTGTCAACAAGACACGGGACAACGCGGACCACGCCTCGAAGTCATTCTCTTGATGAAGATGGCCATTAAGTTTCTTCCGATAACGGGCAAGGAAGGCCGCGGCATCCTCAATAACCGATCGCTCCGGAATTCGCCCGTGTGCTGTTTCAAATGCCCACTGTATTTTTGCGCGATCGTCCCCTGCCTGATCGATGATCCGATTGGCAAAGCCGCCGGCCTGCTCATGTACAAAAGGCGAGTTCATCAGGAAAAGGGCTTGGGTGGGGGTCGTGGTGGGCTGGCGTGATGCGACGCTTTGGTTGGGGTCGGCGGCATCGAACAGCGCCAGGTACGGGTGTCGTCGATTTCGCTGTACCATCAAGTAGACGCTTCGGTGGTCTGTGTCATAAATGGCGTGGAAAGGTCGATGGATGGTAAAGCCCCAGCTATTTACATCAGGAAAAGGATGTGATTTGGGTGCGGTACGATCAAGTCGTCCACTGACCGCAAGCATCGCGTCACGGATGGACTCCGCATCCAAGGAACGTCGTGAGTATCGCCAGTGCCAACGATTCTCAGGATCCACGGCCAGATTCTTGACGTTGTCAGTGCTGGCTAGTTGATAAGTTCGAGACCTCATGATCAATCGATGTAGCGACTTGAGTGACCAGCCAGAGTCGATGAACTTCGAGGTTAACCAGTCCAGAAGTTTTGGGTGGCTCGGCAGCGAGCCCCGTGAACCAAAGTCACTTGATGTATCGACCAGGCCGCTGCCAAAATGCCATTGCCAGACGCGATTGACAAAAACGCGTGCGGTGAGTGGGTTTGATGGTCGAGTGATCCAATTTGCCAGTTCAAGGCGACCACTTCCAGAGGAACTCGCTGGCACCAAGTCGCCTCCCAGTACCTCGAGAAATCGCCGTGGCACTTCGTCGCTTTTTCGATGAGGTTCGCCACGAAGTTGAATCTGAGCGTTGACAGGCTCGGCCTCACTGACTCCGTAAGCGACCTCGTAGGCAGGTTTCGCTGTTCTTGCCTGCCGTTGTTGCGTAAGAGCCTCGATTTGGCTGGTGAGTGCTGCCAGTTGTTTCTTGTCTTCGGATGTGATGGCTCGAGGCTGAACCGGTTCGCTGCCCGGGGTGTTGAATGGTTGTTCAGTGAGTCCGAGGTTGTCGAGGTCGCGTGAGCAGGCGGGGCCAGCGACGTGCCCAAATCCGTCGCAGATAAAGCAGTCGATCGTCCCATCCCAGGCGGGGGCAACTGCCATGTCAGAGAATGTGCTCAGGTCGTCCGCGGTACCAACGATTCCCGAGAACGTCTTCTTGGTCGGATCGATCGTGATGCAAAGGGTGTACCAAGTGCCGGGAACCAGCTCTCGTATCGTCTGCCAATTCTTACCATTGGACACTGCAAACTCAGTCGCTGTTGCGCTGCATTGAATCGCAAGCGACTGCACCACACCCCGGCCGAGATAGAATCGAAAGGCTCCCGTTTCATTGGAGGTGGCCGTGCGGAAATCGACGGTGAAATGCATGTTCTGGTCTGGGGTAGCACGAAGACCATTTTTGAAGACGTATCGAAGACCATCAGTTGGTTGCCCGCTGCCGATTCGGACCCCCAGGTTGCCGTTGGGATGGACGTGGGCGAATGGGCTTTGTGCTTCGGGAGTGATTTCGATCGGTCCAGAGCTGACCCACGGGGCGATGGGTGGTTTTCCCGATTGTTGAGTTTCGAAGTCCAGATCCGTGCCGCCAACTTTCCACATCGGGTCGAATTCTTTTCGGCGTTGGTTGAGTTCTGCTAGCCTGGAATCCAGTTGAGCGAGTTCATCGGTCTTTTCTTTATCGAGAGCAGAGACCTGTGCAGGGGGAACGGTCGACGGAAAGTGTGCCGGACGCTTCTGTTCTTCACCACCAGGAAACGCCCACTTTGTGCTTTGGAGAATACCGTAAAGGGCGTAATAATCTTCAATGGAGACGGGGTCGTATTTGTGGTCGTGGCATCGTGCGCATCCCACTGACAGGCCCAGCAGGGACCGACCCACCGAATCGATTACATCAGCAAAGTCGAGATATTGGTAGTCGGGCGACGCCTTGTAGCCATAGCGTTTTCCGATTGCAAGAAACCCTGTCGCTGTAACCTGACTGGCGTACCTGTCCGGTTGATCAATGGAATCACGGCGGGCAAGAATGTCACCGGCTAGTTGCTCACGCACAAACTGATCATAGGGCATGTCATCGTTGAACGCCTGGATCACCCAATCGCGATATTTGTAAGCTTCACGAACCGGGTAGTCCGCGCCGTCACCCGCGGTGTCCGCGTAACGAGCAACGTCGAGCCAGTGTCTCCCCCACCGTTCTCCGTACGCCTTGGACTCAAGAAGGCGATCTATCAGGGTGGCAAAAGCGTCAAGCGACTCGTCACGCACAAAGGATTCAATTTCGCTTGGGGTCGGAGGAAGCCCAGTAAGGTCAAAGGTTGCACGACGAATCAGGGTCTGGCGGTCCGTGTCAGTTTCAGGTTTTAAGCCGTGCGATTTCAATTGCGCGAGGATGAAAGAGTCAATTGGATTGAGCGGCCAGTGATCGCCAGCGTTGAGAGGGACGGTGGGACTTTCCAGGTCTTGGAAAGACCAGAACGACAGTGCCGTTCCCACATCCATTCTGGGAGTGGTGTCCGGTGTCGGTTTGCGCCGGGGGTCGGGTGCACCGCGTGTTACCCATGTTTTAAGATCCGCGATTTCACTCGCCGCCAACTTCTTCGAGGGAGGCATTTGTAAGTTGGGGTCGGCATAGTTGATGGCCTGGATCAGCAAGCTTTTATTAGGCTCGCCCTCCACGACGGCGGTACCACTGTCACCGCCGATTTTCCAACCAGCTTGTGTGTCCAATCGCAGTCCACCCTCCTGTTTGTTTGTTCCGTGGCACTGCACGCATTGATTCACCAACAGGGGCCGCACACGCGACTCAAAGAAGTCATTATCGCTCTCTGCGGAGCAATAGGTCGTCGACAACAACATGCATAATGCGGCGCCCATCAAACAGCAACGTTGCGGTAACCCGTTTCGAAACCTTCGGGAGGCAAGTAATGGGCTTTTATCAACGAAACGCATGTAGTTTTCCTTCAGCCCATTTGTTCTTCACAGGCAGACTCCGAGTTGCGTTTGCTGAACCTTGGATGCAGGGTTTGAGGCTGATGAGTTGATCGCTCATCCTCGGCCGCTACCGTGTTCCCGTTGTCTTTTGGACATTGCAAAGGTGCAGGAGGAACGCTTTCTCGACTAATATACACGGGTTGGCTGTTGATGGGGCACCTCGCACACAGACCGAGCAGGGTGGTGGACTGCGTTGGGTAGCACCATTTTTCCCTTTTTTTACAGCCGAAGCCGACGCGGGAATCTTGCTGAGCAACAAGATCAGGTAGGGGGTAATTAGGGTTGTGTCTAGGAACGCTGGAGATCACTGAGTTTCTTTCGAGGACACGTTGGTGGGGAAGAAGTAAATCGCCAGCATCTCTGGTCCACTGGAGCTGCTGGGCCACTGGAACTCTGGGTCACTGGAGCCTCTGGGCCACCACGCTCTTGGTATCGGCTGGAAGGTTTGGGAGCGGCTGGCACGGTCTTATGCCTGTGGGCAAGATTGCAGCGGAGATTATCGGTTTGTAATCCAGCCTGTTTCCATCTTGGATGGTGCGTTTTGCGAGGGACGGGAGACCACCACTATTGTTCTTCACCAAACACATCATTGTGCAGGTCCATGATTGTGCAGGTCCTTCACCGTCCCAATGCATTTTCAAAATGCTGACAGTGCGAAAACCAGGCTCGCATGACCCTGCTGTTTTTTTGATTCTTTCTCGCTGATCCGTCATCGGTCTTTTAGAGATGGAACTCAGTCATTTGTTTGTCAGATGTCTTTGACCGGAGAAAGGTGTCCTGATAAAGTGCGAGGGTTCGGTTTTCCTCAAATACTGGCTTCTTACACGGAAGTGGCGAATGATATGCCAGCGGAGCAATTTCAACATTTCAGGATAGAGACAAAGCTCGGTTCGGGCGGGATGGGCGAGGTATACTTAGCGCTCGACCAGAAGTTAGATCGACTCGTCGCCTTGAAAATCCTTCCCAAGCAGCTCGGTGCAGATCCAGTTCGACGTGCCCGCTTCTTGCAGGAAGCTAAAACAGCCTCGTCACTCACACATCCCAATGTTTGTGTGATCTACGAGATCGGTGAGTCTAGCGATCACCAGCCGTACATTGCGATGGAACGCGTTGAAGGTGAACCACTGGATCAGATCATCGCTGGTCGGCCGCTTCCCATGAGTACTGTCATTGGTTTTGCTTTGCAAGTCAGTGATGCTCTGATTGCGGCAAGTGAGGTAGGAATTGTTCATCGAGACATTAAGCCGTCCAACATCATGGTCAATGGGCGTAACCAAGCCAAAGTTCTAGACTTTGGGCTGGCCAAACGTCTGCAAGAACAGCCACTGGGAGAAACCACCGACCTTGCGAAAACACGTGAGGGCCAGATCATGGGCACTCCGAACTACATGAGTCCGGAGCAAGCGTTAGGGAGAAGCGTTGACCACCGAAGTGATATTTTCAGTTTTGGTGTTGTGATGTACGAAATGGCCACCGGGCAACTCCCTTTTCTGGGAGACACGCTTGGAGAAATTATTAACCAGATTGTTCATGCAGTCCCCCGCGCCCCCACGCGACATAACCCGGAAGTCTCCGTTGAACTTGAACGGATCGCGTTGCGATGCCTTCGGAAATCGCCAGAGGAAAGGTACCAAGATGCTGGCGAACTTCACGAGGCTCTGCGTGAATTGCAGAATGGCTTGCTACCTGGCAATCGCGAGCAAGACCTTGGTGTCACCCAATCGAGCGTTGCTTCGGCGCTCGGTACAGGATCAAGTTCGAACTTGTCGGCGGAATTAATTAAGAACACTGATGTTTTGATTAGCTGTGCAGAATTAGATGATCAGCCAATGTCGTTGGGCGGCGAAGGTTGGGTTGACCGTCTGAAACGTAATCTGAAAATCAAGATCGAACAGCTTACTGGCGATAGCCTGAAAGTGGAGACGGCTTCCCTTCCACCCGGAAAGCTGGAGGTCGAGGACACGGTTTACGAAAGCATGGCAACTGCCCGGACCTTGGTGTCTGTGATCTCACCGCCATTCATTAAATCAAAATCCTGCAATCAGAGTGTTGACGAGTATTGCCGAACCACCACGCGGACGGGTGAAAGCCCACGCGATCTCAGCCATAAATTGTTCAAGGTTTTCAAGAGTCCCGTTACCAGTAATGAGATCCCCCAAGGGATTTCAGACGCACTTAGTCAGGTATCGGGGTTTGAGTTTTATGACACATGCTCCGACACCGGCAGGGTGAGAGAGTTTGATGATTCGTACGGTGACGATGTATCGCAACGGTACTACGAACGTGTCTACGATCTCGCGTATGAAGTCTGCCAAGGGTTACGCCATCAAGCCGCTGACGTTGACACCGTTAAAACGAATACTGGATCACGCAGTGTTCATGCGATCAAGACGGTCTTCCTTGCAGAGACCACTTCGGATCTAAATGATGCCCGGGACCGATTGAAGCGAGAGTTACTCGAACAAGGTCACCGTGTCCTTCCGGATCGCGCACTCCCGCAGATCGCTGGTGAATTGGACAAAGCACTGGCTTCGTATCTTGAACAATGCAACTTTGCGATCCACTTGATTGGTAATCGCTATGGGATTGTTCCCGAGGACGCTTCGGACAGTAGCGTTGTTTTGCAAAATCTTGCTGCGTCGCAGTGCAGCACCCAGCGGAAGTTACCTCGCATCATTTGGATGCCACGAGATGTCGCCCCCACTGACACGCGGCAAACCGCGTTCATCGAATCGCTCGTACAGGATCCCACGGCGCAGGCTGGTGCTGATGTTATTCGTGACACCATGGAGAATCTGAAGCAGCTATTGGATGAACGGTGGCAGAAAGAAGCTGAGCAGATAGCGAATCTGCCATCTAATTCCGATAGCCAAATCATGGATGATGTGGCTCGTTTGTATCTAATTCATGACATTGAAGACGAACAGGAAGTCGAGATACTCGAGGATTATTTTTACGAGTTGGGTATCGAGGTGATCCTTCCTGAATTCGAAGGTTCAGAATCGCAGGTTAGTGCTGTGCATATTCAAAACCTGACGGATTGCGATGCGGTTCTTGTTTATTACGGCACCACGGCTAAGAGTTGGGTTGACATTAAATTGCGGGAATTAACCAAGGCAGTGGGTTACCGCGATGGACGTCCCATTGACTTGCGTGCCGTTTACATCGCTCCCCCCGAGGATCGGCGAAAAGAGAGATTCAAAACACTGTCGGCAGAGCTGATCCGGCAGACAGGTCCTGACATCACTGGTTCAGACCTAGAGAAGCTAGCGATCCGAATAAAAGAACTTAAAACGAAATCGAAGAGTGGCTGACATGGCGGAACCACTATTGAACCCTTTTCCCGGATTGCGCCCGTTTGCTGCAGAAGAAGATTTTCTTTTTTTCGGGCGTGAGCAGCAAACCAACGAACTGTTGGAGTTGCTTCGGGCGCATCGTTTTCTGGCCGTGGTCGGAACGTCTGGAAGCGGGAAGTCATCGTTGGTGCGCGCTGGGCTGCTTCCCGCGTTGTTCGGGGGAACCATGGTTTCCGTCGGTTCTCGTTGGGAAGTTGCCGTCATGCGGCCCGGTGGTGACCCAATAAAAAATCTTGCGCAATCACTCATCGACTGTGACCTGTACGACTGCGATGACCCGGAGTCTCTTCCAAGAATCGTGGCGACATTGCGCCGGAGTCGGAATGGGCTGGTTGAAGCGATTCGTCAATCTGACTTAGGCGAGCGTCACAATCTGCTGCTTGTGGTTGATCAATTTGAGGAGCTGTTTCGGTTCAGGGCTGATAGTATCGAGCAGCAGGAAGTTGCCTCCGAGTTTGCACAATTATTGCTCAATGCAGCCACTGCAAAAGATATCCCGATTTACGTCACCTTGACCATGCGTTCGGATTATCTGGGTGAATGCGCACAAATTTCTGGACTGGCCGAAGCGGTTAATCATGGCGAGTATCTGATCCCGCGTCTGACGCGGGATCAACGCCGCGATGCCATTGAGCGGCCGGTAGCCGTCGGTGGCGGAAAGATCAGTGGAAGGCTGATCAATCAGTTGCTTAATGAGGTGGGTGACGATGTTGACCAACTCCCGGTGCTTCAGCACACGTTAATGCGGATATGGGATCATTGGGAAACCGACCATCAAGAGAGTGAGCCCATCGATATCCGGCATTATGAGTCGGTCGGTGGATTGAATCACGCACTCTCTCAACACGCTGACGAAGTGTATCACGAGTTAGGCACCGAGAAGTCTCAGCGATTGTGTGAACGTATTTTCAAGTCGTTGACAGAATGTGGTACAGATGCGCGTGGGATCCGCAGGCCAACAACCATGGCGATGCTGTGTGAGATTGTTGATGGCAGCGTCAACGAAGTGACTGCTGTTTTAGACGCTTTCCGAAAGGTAGGTCGGACATTTGTCATGCCTCAGGAAGAGGTCCCGATTGAATCCACCACCGTCGTTGATATTTCGCATGAAAGTCTGATGCGGGTGTGGCAGCGTTTGCGACAATGGGTCGACGAGGAATCGCAGTCCGCTCGTGTGTATCGAAGACTTGCGGAAACCGCGGTTTTATTCGCGGACAACCGCGCTGGACATTACCGCGATCCCGACCTGGCCATCGCATCGGCATGGCGTGAGCGGAATGCTCCCAACAGCCACTGGGCAGATCGGTATTTCGCAGGCTTTGAGAAAGCAATTGGTTTTCTTGAAGAGAGCCAGGATGCGGCGAAGGCAGAGGAACGAAATCGTGAATTGAGACGCCAGAAAGAGCTCGATCAAGCTCGGCAACTCGCAAATGCGCAGCGGAAGGCCCGTCGCCGTTCGCAAGGCTTCACAGCCTGCGCGATTGTGGCCACCATCATCGTTTGTTTTTTCTGGATGAAGGCGGATAGGAGTGCAACGGAAGCACTTCGAAATGCAGAGTTGGCCAAAGACAAGACCGAAGAAGCACTTGTGAACGCGCGGGCTGCGACCGTTGCAAGAGAGTCCGCTGAAACACAACGGGAAATTGCCGAAGCTGAAACACAACGCAACCGACTGGGTTTATACGCTGCAAGTATCCGGCAAGCAGAGCGAGAGTTGGTAGCGAGTGGATCCCGCAAGGCAGGCCTTTTGCAACTCGATCAATGGAGCCACGCGACGGGGATTGATGGGACGGCCAACAGCCCGGCGATGCGAGATTGGGAATGGTATTACCTCAAAGGGCTTGCCAGAAGTTTGGACGCTGATCCACGAATTGAAAGTCTGAAATTAGGTAGCCGGGTCAACTTTGCGGGTAAATGGTCTCCCGATGGAAAATTACTAGCCGTCACAGGGCTGGGGAAACAAGTGCTGATTATCGACGCCTTGTCGAAGCAGATCATTCAAATCTTTGATCGGAGGACGCTGGAGTTCTGCCCCCGGATTCAGTGGAGTCCTGACGCGAAGTCGATAGCGATTGATGCCTGGTGGGGTGCGGTGGAGGTGTATGACGTCCAAACCGGTTTGCTAACACAGATTCTCAACCACAACGGCGGTAATACGAATTCGACGCTCAGTTGGAATCGTCACCAAAACTTGATTGCCTATAGTCTCGATGAAGGCAAACTTGGGATTTACGATATGGACCAGCATCAGCTTGCTCATGTCATCCCAACCTCAAGCCGACTCCAGGCCATTGAGTGGAGCCCTGATGGAAAGCAGTTAGCTTATTCCGTCATTCCCGGTGGTTTGCATGTCGTCGACTTTCCGTCATTGGAGGTGAGCTACAAACTCGGTAGCCGTTTCGTTGATCGCCTGCGTTGGAGTCCGGATGGCAAAAAAATCATTTGTCAGGATGCTCAGCCCAGTCAGTTATTTGTTGTAACACCCGCCGAGGATAGCCATACCGAAGCTGTCGAGTCCGGCATTGGCGGTATTTGGGGAATGGCAATGCATCCGGATCAACCGTGGGTGGCCCTTTCTGGCCCACGTGGAGAAATCGGCATCTTCGATTATGAGCAATTACAGCTAAGTGACTCTCTCACTGGTTTCCCGGGCATGATGGTTGGTGTCGATTGGCGTCCTCAGGGTGACTTGCTGTTTGTGTCGGGTCTGACACAGGGCGCAACCATGCTTGTTGATGTTGCGAAAAAACGTCGCACTTTACTTGAAACCGGTGTGGATCGCTCAGGTGATGATGCTTTGGCAACCTCTCTTGACTGCAAACTTGCTCCAGATGGACGTCGGATCTCATTGACGTCAGATGTTCCAGGCCGAATTCTTCTTGCCGATTTAAGTGACCAGCGAATCACCTCTCAGATCGAGACACCGTTAAATGAGCTGGTCTACAGTTATGCTTGGACTGCTGATGGTAAACATCTTGCAGTGGCCGGAGAAAAAAACCTTTTGATACTTGACGGAGATTCGCCCAGTGAAGTTGAAGCCAGTTTTTCTCTCGAAAATATCGGTCGTGTCGCAACCTTGGAGTGGTCTGCCGATAGGAAATATCTCGCGTTCACCCAAGGTTTTAATGCGAAATCAGAATGGGGCGTTTTTCAGTTTGACGAGCAATCCTTGCAACTGCTTCAGCTCGACGGAATCGGCAGTCTTCCTAACGCAGTGAGCTGGCATCCGACGAAACCGATTCTTGCCGTGGGGCTTGGACAAGTCGGTCGTGACGGTAGTCCTTTGCAGCTTTGGGATGTCAGCAAGGAGGAGTTAATGCTTAACATTCCAACGACTGAAATCAAGGTCCAAGACTTGGCGTTTAGCAACGAGGGGGACCGGCTCGCGGTCGCGTTTGACCGTCCGGTTGGATTGGTGTCTTTCGAATCGTCTGGCTCGATTGCAGTCTTCTCAACAAAGGACGGAGAGTCGTTGGGTAATTTTCCTCCTCAATCCGTCCGCCTGTCTGACATCCAATGGAACTCCACGGACCAGCGTATTGCTACCTCGTCATTCGACGGAAACGTTCGTGTCTGGAGGGATGATGGCACGGAACTACTCACTCTCAACCCATTCGAATCCGCGCCCGTTCGCGGCGCATTTTGGGACAGTAGCGGCGGAACACTGATCGCCTGCTCGATGCGGAACACGTATCTCTACTCGTGGTCCATTGAGGACAGCCTCGATGAAGTGTCAGTACAGGGTTCCCCAGAGTTATTGGGCAATCTGATTGAAAAAGCGGAAACCGATCCCTTAAAGATTGCCAAGATTTATGCTGCTAGCGGCCAATACACCAACGCGGCAAAGATCTATGAAACGCTCGCGGCAGAAAAAACCGACGCAATGGTGTTCCCGAGCAGGTACTGGCGGCTACGTGAGCTGCCCAAACCAGTTGCAGACCTTGGAAAGAATGACCTGCGCGAGGTGGATCCACGCCAGGTTGAATTGCTTCTTTCTGATTTTTTATCACCAACACAATGGCAATCGGCGAAGGGGTTTACCCGTGATTGGGAATACATTGGCCAAGATTCGACCAGGTTCAATCTTCAAGGGCCCGCCTCGCAGGCATCTGAATCAATTGAAGTGGTTGCCACTCGATATTATTCTTCGAAACCAACTTCCACCGCACTGGTGCTGGGGGGCGGCGAGAAGGTCTTTGTCTGGCACGATGGACGGCTGGTCATCGAACACGATCGACCTGGCGTCATGAGCAATGGCGAACTGGGCGCGGTCTTGGAGCTGAAGCAAGGTTGGAATGACCTCCTTTTCTTTGTGTATTCGCAAACCAAACAGCTAGAGCTGGAACCCTACCTTCTTGATACGCCAGCTCGCATTCTTTCCAACAGTTCGGTCACTTGGGATGGTATTTCACATGAGCAATTTTTGGAATTCGTTAGCGCGAGCGGATTATCAGAAGCTGGCAAAAATACCATCGAATACCAACTTCAAATTGTTGCAGGGAAAGCCGACGCTGCGGAATCAGACTTCCGAGCGATTGAGGGGAAGCCTGAGGTAACACACTTTACTCATGTAGAAATGTTTCATGAAGCGGGACGCTTTCGACAAGCATTAAAGTACGCAAAGGAATTGTACGAAGATAAGCCAACCCACCACTCCGCATTGACGCTCGGGGCAAGTCTTGCCACTGAAGATGGGATCGCGCTGGTCACTTCCGAAGCCACGTGGCACTCCTATAGTTCGAATCACACTGGAGCGGATGTTGACATTCCGCAGTTGCTGTTGCAAAAAAATCCGGATGATGAGCGAGTTCTCAAGCAGGAATGGACAGACGGTGGATTGATAGGCTGGATTGGGAATGGTGGCTTTCCCAGATCCGTCTCTCACCAGGCAGCTGATGATGTCGTTCTTCTTAGAACAACATTCGAAAGTACCGACCCTCTGACAGACCTTCTATTCGAAATCGACACCCTAGACGGCTTTGTTGTCTATCTGGATGGGGTTGAGTGTTACCGCGACAATATCAAAGGAATTGATGCGTTTAATCTTCGCGCACAACAAAAAAGCCCAAAACACAATTTCAATTATTCCAGACGACAGATTCCGTTAACGATGGCATTGGCACCTGGGAAACACGAATTAGCCGTGAGCGTTCATCAGGACGCCAGCAGAATCCATTTGCATCTTCGCTGCCCAACACTCACCGGATTTTCGACTCCTCAGGTGGAAACCCACGAGACTTATCCCCCCGAAGTTGAGTTGGGATACCACCTCGCGTCTGCGAAGGTTCGAGGACATTTTAACTGGAAACGCGTCAACGCTCTCATTGAAGCGGGTATTGATCCGTTGTGCGTGGAGGATCAGTCGCGTCAGATTTATGCGGTACTTGAGTCCACTCGTTCACTGACCAGTGATGAAAGAGCGACTCTCGGAAATCTTTTGTCTGTGGCGTCTTTGCCCGCACGCTCATTCAATATTGCGCTGGCCATTGAACCAACCCTCCGTAAAAACGAACCCGCTTTGATGCATCGGTTTTTGAAGAATTGGCAACGACCCGACACGGTCGATGCTCGGTTGATGGCTGCCCAGTTGCTCGAAAAAATTGTGATTGGCAGAGAGGCCTACGAGTCAGCTCGAGACGCCATTTTTAAGGACTTTCGCTTTGATCAATTAAATAGTAATCAGCAGTTGCTTATCAGCACACTTTCTCTTGCAGACTTAACGCCGCAGCAGGCTGAACTTCTCGGTCAATGGCAGTCTGCGGCATCCATTTGGTCAACGCGTTCAAGTGACGGATGGATGCAAGAAATTGCGACTGCCTTATTGGCGAACCAATCACCGGAAAAACCGACCCCGAGCCTTGAAGGCCTCCTTCGCTTTGAAATCGCGGAAACGAATAACACCATTGATCGATACTTGGTGTCAGCGGTGCTGAGTCAGTCAATCAAAGCACTTGGAACCGCTGCTGCCGAGCAACGCGTTGCCTTGCAGAATCAGCTTCGTACCGAAATCATTGGCAAACTCACCGAACCGGGCGAGATGCCGATCTTCCTGGAGCAATGGATCAAGTACCAACTAGCTCGCACGATCCTCGGTGATTTGGACGCATCTGTTGCCGAGAGTCGGTGACGTCGACCCTTTCTTTGGCCGACCCTGTCATCGGCAAAGCCTTGATGAGGCCCGAGGGTATCCCCTTTGGATCCTGAGTTGCCCACCATGGCGATCACCACCGAGAAACGACACTCTTCACCAACCGATCAAAGGCGCCCCCGAATCCGTTAAGGCACCCGGCCCGAAGGTTGGCCGATCGCCCGTGTCTTTGGACGCCAGCGATGGCTGGGGCACAGTCGATTGGTGCACGATCGGTTAGTGGAAAGTCGGTTAGTGCAAGATTGGTTTGAACACGATCATATTGAATACGCTTACTCGGGGTGCAGTCGTTTGGTGCACGCAGTGCGATAAAGTGGCCGAGAGGCGCAGTGTCCGCGAGTTGCCTCCGTTTTCCCCCTCAGCGGCGCGTTGACCAGAATCTGAAGATGGTCGGCTTGGAGGAGCCGGATCGGCCATTCGCTGGATAAGTTCGACTCGGACTTCGAGACCGTGACTTGTAGGCATCGCTTCGTTTGAATCTGGCATTGGAACTATAGAAAATGCTTCCGACTTTTTCGTTCAGGGGCCTAGCCCAACGCCATTCAGCGGCGGAGGCCTCACTGCAAACATAGAGATTCATGGCCAGAAAGATGACCGCGACGACACAAGTTTTGAGCAAGAGATTCATTAGCGATTTCCTTGTTTGTGTTGAAGATTTTACACCTCCTGAACCGTGGAGGAACGCAAGACGCCACGCAATTTATTCAGAAGCCTCTGTGAGCAATAGTATCCGGTCAAATTGACAAGCTTTTGGTGAGTCGTTTGGAGAGTGGTCGTTCCTCGCGAGGCTGCAAGACGGTGGGTCGCAGGTACTGTCAATGACGTGCGCAACGTATCTCTTCAGTGACTTGGATTCGTTGTTCCCATGGACAGTTCGGTTGATTGCGAAAAACTCCCTTTGAAAGGCTCTTGGGCTATCAACTCAAACGACTCTGCTGTCCTCACGAGTCGTTTCGGGTGTGATGGCTCCCTCCGGCTCGGCCATTTCGTTGGGATACCGGTGTGTAATTACCCCCCTGTTGGAGAGGCCAGCGATCTGCACCGTGACCAAGGGATCAGTCGTTCCCCTTTGATCGTGGCGATTCTGCTCCCAGATGCCGTAAAACCCCTAAGGTCCGCGCGGTTTCTCGATGGTTGCAATGGTTGTAGCGGTTAAACTTACCGCAAACTTTGATGGCGAAAGGGGTAATCTCCGGCTGTCTGGAACCCGGATTGTGAACACATCCGTGTGGCGGCACCTAGCCATTTTTAATCCTGTCATCGAGACAGATGTTTTGAGAATTGGTCGGATGATCAATCGAGACGTAACCGTTGGATGTAGTAAGGGCGAATGGGGCATGGTGAACCGAAAAGAAGAAAAGTCTGCTGGTCGTCGGCTGAATTTTCTAAGGGCTCTTTTGGGGCGGGAGACTAAGGTCCGATATGGGACATCCGGAACGAAGCAAAGTGCTGCAATAGGTTTCTATCGGAACCGGCCAACGCTGGAATCATTGGAATCCCGTTTGATGCTGACGGCGGACGTCAGTTTGGACAACGGAAGCCTGTTATTGCAGGAAACTACATCGGGGTCCGACACGCTGCAAATTGGTTTTGATAGCGTTGAATCCGCTTATCTGTTTAGCGATTCGGTGCAGCCTCTGACCACTAGCATTCAAGGCGCTGTCAATGATCAAAATTCGGACGGTACCAATACCATCAAGGTTCCGTCGAGTTTGGTGACAGGGGATATCACGATCAAGACGGGTGCTGAGGATGACACCGTTACCGTACTGAGCAGCTTTGATGCGGTGGCGGACCGATCGGTGGTACTTGATCTCGAGGCCGGCAGCGACACGGTGTTCTGGAATGCAGCGCCAAGCTTAACGAATTTATCAGTCAGTTCGGAGACAACCTATCTGGAAGTGTCATCTTTGGAGACATTTGGCGAGCAGCATTGGCTGACAAATCTCCAGATTTCCGTTCCCACTTTTCTTTATGGTCAAGGCGTCTTTTTACAGGATGCTGATCTTGGGCAGAAAGACTTTTTTGTACACAGCGCAACCGACATTGAGGTGTTAGGAAGCATCACCAACGGCGGATCTGGCGAAGTGTATTTGGATGCGATTGGAGGAGTTTCAATCACCGACTCACAAATTGTCACCAACGCAGGAGGTATTTTTGTTACAGCGAGTGGGAGTGGTGTGTCGATTTCTGGATCCGAGTTGATAGCCGGCTCGGGAGAGATTCACGTGACCGGTAAGTCATTTGATGGTAACGGTCTGGTGCTGCGGAATTCGTCGGTGGAAACCTCGGCCAACGCGGGCATCGTATTGAGTGGTAACAGCGGGTCCGATGGTAACGGGATTCTGATTGAAGGAACGGCTGAATCCAAAGCAACGATCACGAGTCAGGACGGCGACATTACGTTGGTGGGAGCAGCAGCGCGGGGTGGAGGTATTGGGGTGCTAATGTCCCATGGTGTGCTGACCACCAAGAACGGATCCCAATTACTGACAGGCCATTCAGCCCAACGGAAAATTGCCGGGACCCTACTGCAGAATTCTGATCTGGTCGTGACTGGCAACGGTGATGTTTCCTTTGTCGCCTCCACCGGCGAGGTGCAGTTTGGAAGTGGTGATAATCGATTCAATTTGGATTTTGGACGGATCGACGATGTTTACAACTTCGCAGACACCAGTGGTTCGCCGAACCCTGCTGGTTCCGTTGGTTACTCGTATCAAATGAGTCGTTACGAAATCTCTCGAGCGATGATCAACAAGGCAAATGCCTCTGCTGATCTTGGCATCACTTTGTACGATATGTCTCAGAATGGTGGTAACGGAGACGACCTGCCAGCGACGGGTATTTCTTGGTACGAGGCGGCACAGTTTGTCAACTGGCTTAACGTTAGTGAGGGACACAGCGCGGCCTACAAATTTGTCGATGGTAATTTCCAGCTTTGGGAGTCGAACGATCAAGGTTTTGATGCGGTGAATCCGTACCGAAATCTCAATGCGAAGTATGTGCTGCCGAGTATGGACGAATGGTACAAGGCTGCTTACTACGATCCCTCAGGCGGCCAGTATTTTGATTTTGCCACCGGCAGCGACGAAACACCCTCAAGCGTGACAAGTGGCACCGCACCCAATACAGCGGTATACGGCCTCGCGGAATCTCAAGGTCCGGCAAATATCGATAATGCGGGTGGACTGAGCCCCTACGGCATGATGGCAATGAGCGGGAATGTTTGGGAATGGATTGAGACAGCTTATGATCAGAGCAACTCGCTGAGCGACGAGGATCGCTTCATTCGCGGGGGTGCCTTCTGGACCGATCGCGACGCGGTAAGTTCCTTGAAGTCGAGTGATAGTTATCCCTATGATCCAGCCAGCAATGATCTCAACTCAGGATTCCGTGTCGCCAACCTGTTTCAGGAAAATAATGGTTTAGTTGTCTTGGATGGTTCCTCGGTATCGACCAACAGCGGTCTGATCAATGTGGATGGAAGCCTGCAATCTTTCGCATCCAGTCTTTCCACCAGCACGGGCTTGATTCAGGTCAAAGGTCAGGGGGCCAATATCTGGGCAGTGGATTCGTCGCTTTCATCAACTTCTGGTGACATCCTTCTCGAGGGCGATGGAACTCGCGATGACGTACCGGGGATCGATCTTGTGAATACCGTTGTGTCCACTTCTGGATCAGGGTTGATTGCGCTCCATGGTGAAGGTGGTTCCGCGGACGGTGTGCGACTGGAAACGATTGCAGGTGAGGTGCCCTCTGGCCTAACCAGCGCGATCCTTGCCGAAGACGGGTACATCTCGATCACAGGTTTTGGCGGGATCGCGGGTGGTGATGGTATCAATGTCTTTGGCACTACGGTCAAGACGATCGGGGCTGGCGAGATCGTGTTGTCTGGGATCGTTTTTGATGCAGCAGGGCGGTCCATCGCTATCGATGGCAGCGAGATTGCAACAGAGGGTACCGGGTCGATTCTGCTTCAAGCCGAATCGGCAGTTATCGGGAAGGGAGCCGGTAGCGTGATTGAGCTGTCTGATGCCACGATCACGGTGAGTTCGGGGGACCTGAGCGTCTTTGCAACGGGGATTGAACTTGTCGGCGCTTCGACCACGAATCTGGGATCGGATGTTGAACTGATATCGGTGATTAGTGGTGAGGGAGACTTAATCAAGAGTGGTCCTGGTTCACTGAGTATTACTGAAAACAGCCTTGGCACCGGAACGATAACGGTCATTGGTGGATCCCTGCTGGTTAACGCAAGCCTTGCTGGTAATGTGTTGGTGGAAACAGGGGGAACACTTGGCGGTTTTGGAACGATCTCTGGTTCAGTCTTAGCCACCGGTACGGGGATCATTTCGCCGGGAAACTCCGCTGGTTTGCTCGGTACGGGTGACTTGGAGCTTGGAGTATCCTCGAGCGTCACGATTGAAGTCGGTGGTACGACCGCGGGTACTACCTACGATCAGTTGGAAGTCACGGGAAGTGTCACGCTCGCTGGGGCCATCAATCTAGGATTGATTAACAACTACGCACCGGCAGCGGGTGATGTCTTCACACTGATTAACAACGACGGTACTGATGCGGTTTCGGGAACGTTTGAAGGTCTGGCGGAAGGTGATTTACTCGCTGCTGATGGGATTGCTTGGCGAATCTCGTATGCTGATGGCACTGGTAATGATGTCACCATCACCCGTCTCGGTTCGGTGTTTGACGTTGTGAATCTCAACACCAGTGGAACGGGTAGTTTGGCTCAAGCAATTACCGATGCCAACACCACCACTGGCGGTGATTGGGTGCGGATTCTGACAACGGGGATCTTGCCGGTTACCTCGACGGCTCTCCTGCCAGAAATCACCGACCAAGTTCTTATCGACGGTACCACCGCGCCTGAATACGATGCTTCACCACGGTTCGAAATTCGCGGCACGGAGGCGGGAGCTGATTCGTCAGGGATTCGCTTTTCAGCAGCCTCAACGCTTTCTGAACTTCGTGGAATCAGTGTCACCCATTTTGGTGAGCATGGTGTCGTAATTGATGCCGATGAAATGACGGTGACCGGCAACTGGATTGGCGTCGCGATTGATAGTGAGCCGCTGGGAAACAAAACAGCGGGGATTTTCATCACTGGTGATGGGTCACTGATTGGTGGTGGGACAGCTGTGCTGCGCAACGTGATCTCCGATAATCAAACAGGGGTCTTGATCAGCGGTGGTGATGGCAACGTAATTGCCGGAAATGAAATTGGAACCGATGTCAGTGGAGAACTCGATTACGGCAATACCGTTGATGGCATCAAGATCACCAGTGGGGTTTCAAACCAAATTGGTGGTAGTACCCCTGACGAGCGAAATGTCATTAGCGGGAATGACTCTAGCGGTATCCATATTGAGGGATCGACCACCGTAGGGACGATCGTTCTCGGCAATTATGTAGGCGTGAGCGATTCTGGAGTTGCACTCGGTAACACCACTGGAATTACGGTCACCAATTTGGCGTCTGCGACTGAGGTCGGAGGTGCGGGCAGTGGTGCGGGTAATGTCATTGCTGCGAGTGTGACTCAGGGTATTCACATTGCAGATGCGACCGCGACTCTGGTGCAGGGGAATTATATTGGTACCAATCCCCAGGGCGCTGAGGCTCGCCCCAATAGCCTTAACGGGATCTATCTTCAAGGTGATGTGTCCGGGACCGTCATCGGTGGCATCGGCGGAGAAAACGTGATCGCCGGAAATGAACTCAGTGGTATCAACGTGGATCTCGCCATCGGTGGTGTTCAGATTTTGGGCAACCTGATTGGAACAACTGCAACCGGCGATGTGGCGTTGGGAAACCGCGTTGGGATTACCGTGAAGGCTGACGAAATTCAGATTGGAGGCAGTTCGGTTGAGGACCAGAACGTCATCTCGGGTAATACGGTTGATGGTATCCATTTCGTTGCGGATGATTCGCTGCAAAATTCGGGAAATGTGGTGCAGGGGAATCTGATCGGTTTGACCGCGGACGGTCTCGGATCTTTGGGTAATACCGAAGCTGGCATCAACATCGCAGCACCCAATGTCATCATAGGTGGCACCAGCAGTTCCAATGAAGGCCTTCTCTCTGGGGCTGGCAATGTGATCAGTGGTAATGCAACCGGCATTCAGGTGGCAGCTGCAAATACAGTGGTCTCCGGCAACTATGTCGGGTCGGACTGGTCGGGCACCGGTGCGATAGGAAACGGTATGGGTATTTCGGTCGAAGCGACCGGCATCAATACGACCCTGGGTGGCAGCAGCACTCCACAGAAAGGCTTTCTAGGTGGTGCAGGAAATCTCGTCAGCGGAAATAGTTCCCATGGGATTCGTACTGAAGCAAGCAGCATAACGCTACAGGGCAATTACGTTGGGACCGATGTCACAGGGACTACCGGGCTGGGCAACACTGGCTTTGGGATCTACCTGGCGGGTGGTGATGGAGTGGTAGTGGGTGGGTTTTATGATGAATACGTTGGGTCATTAGCTGGCAACGGTAATCTCGTCAGTGGGAATGAAGACAACGGAATCCAGATTGATAGCCAAACAACCAATGTGCTCATTCAGGGAAACTTCGTTGGAACAGACTCCACCGGAACCACTCCGATTGGCAATAGTCAAGGGATAAGTTCTTCAGGGTCTTCCGTTCAGATTGGTGGTTCGAGGATTGATTCGACCGGAAAACTAAGCGGTGCTGGAAACCTTGTGAGCGGGAACACGGGAGTCGGAATTGTTTTAAGTAGTTCAGGAACAACGATTCAAGGGAACTATGTAGGAGTCGATGTCGCGGGTTCGTTTTCATTGGGAAATGGTGATAACGGAATCGAGACCGACGCGGCAAATCAAGTGATCGGCACCGATGACGATGGTGAAAATGATGCGTCAGAGGGCAACCTAATTTCGGGTAACGCAGCAGCGGGTATCAAGTTCGATCAGACCACCGGCGGGGTGGTCGCGGGTAACCGGATTGGTACCAACGCCGACGGAACGGCTGCGATTTCAAATGAGATTCGTGGGGTCTTCATTCACGGTGGATCCGATCACCGGATCGGGACCGATTCTGACGGCGTGAGCGACGCTGCCGAAAGCAATCTCATCTCTGGAAATGTCTTTGCCGGCGTGCTCGTACTTGGGAAAGGGGAACAGGCCACCAGTGACGTGTTAATCGCCGGTAACCTGATCGGGACCGATGCAGCCGGTACGGCGGCCATTGGGAATCGAAGTGGAATCACCACGGGATCGCTGGTCACTGGTGTGATCATTGGTGGCACCAGTGAGTCAGCACGCAATGTGATCAGCGGAAATAATTACCAGGGGATCAATTTACTGGGCGAGGGCGCGGGCAATCATCTTGTTCGAGGAAATTACATTGGGTTGGATGTCAGCGGGACTGTGGAAGTGGGGAATGGCCAGTTTGGTATTTACATTCAACAATCGGCGAACAACCTGATCGGCGGCCCGGGTGCAGAGTACCGCAATGTGATCAGCGGAAACCAACACTCTGGTGTGTGGATCACTGGACTCGGCGCAAACGACAATCTTGTCCAAGGGAACTTCATCGGGACGACTTCTGATGGTGCGAGTGATCTTGGTAATGCAGGCACGGGGATCGTCGTTACCAACTATGCGCTTCGGACTCAGATCGGAACAGACGCTGACGGCGTCAGTGACGAGTCAGAAGGCAACGTCGTTGCTGGTAATGACGTGCATGGTATTCACCTTGCCCGATCACTTTCCGTGGGACTCAGCCAGCTTGATTCAGTGCTTGCTGGTGAGTTGCCCGCAACCACGGCCACCTCAACCATCACTGCTGCTGACTTTTCTGATTCGTCAGGTGGTTACGGGGGTGACTGGGACTTTGACAACGAGGTGCCAGGTGGAGGTGGTGATTGGTACTTTGTGCGATCCGAAGGCCAGTTAACGGTATCGACGGCGGGTGAGTTTTCTTTTGCGATTGGCGGCGATGATGGAGGTCGATTGTTGATCGATGGGCAGCCGGTAATTGTTGACGATGCGTTCCATGCATTTACCCGCAAGTATGGTTCCCTTTCCCTTTCCGCCGGGACTCACGATTTTATTTGGGAAACTCAGGAATCGCATTCCGAGGCTGCCTTTGAATTATCGGTCAACGTTGGCGCAGATAAGACCGGAGACATCACTGAGGCGAATGGTTGGCGAGTTCTGGGGGCGGCGTCACCTCATTCAGAGATCTCCCTTGTTGGGGATCTGTCTGTGACGGCTTATTATCCGGGTACGATTGAAGCTGGTACCACGATCGGCGGTAACAAAATCGGCACGGATTTGACCGGCCTCAAAGTACTCGGTAACAGCGATCGAGGAATCTTTAGTCAGGAATCCGTCGTCACCATCGGCGGAACGGAATCCGTTCAACGCAACGTCATCAGTGGTAACGGAACCGATGGCGTCACTCTCATGGGCTGGGTCGACGCTCCCGGGGCAACGTTGTTCACTGGTAACTATGTCGGTGTGGGTATCGACGGAGAAACTGCGTTACCAAATGAGTGGGCGGGTGTCTCCCTTGGGTGGTCGGACATTCAGCTGGGCGGCAGCGGCAGTCTTGCTGGCGGGACGTTAACGGGAGCGGGGAACGTCATCAGCGGCAACGGTCTGTTCGGGATTTGGGCAAGTGGGACGGGGGTTGAAACAGAAACTCCCTCACAGAACGCCGTGGTTCAAGGCAACCTGGTGGGAACGGATGCCACAGGTACCAAAGCAGTTCCTAACGGTATTGGTTTGCAGATGGCGGGGACTGGGCATCAAATCGGCGGCGCGAGCGATCTGGAAAGTGGGAAGTGGAGTGGCGAAGGGAACCTGATTAGTGGAAATGCGTCGCACGGTTTGATCAGCAGCGGTGACAGTATCGTCGTGGAGGGTAACTTTGTCGGTACAGACGCAAGCGGTACCGCGGATCTGGGGAATGCGGGGCATGGGATCTATCTGACAGATGGGGATGGTATCCGGGTTGGTAACTCGTATGACGACTACTTCGAGACCCTGACGGGGCGTGGCAACCTGATCAGCGGTAATACTTTGGATGGGATCCATGCGGAGTCCGCTGTCGGGAGTGGGGCAGCAATCTTGGGTAACTACATCGGGACCGATGTAACGGGCACACAGTCCCTTGGCAACGATTTCGGAATTCGTGTCTACGCCGACGGCCTGCAGATTGGAGGTTCACGGATTGACAGCGACGGCAAGTTGAGTGGTGCAGGCAACCTGATCAGTGGCAACACCGGCGCCGGGGTCTATCTTGGTGCCAGTGGGGGTGGGGTCCAAGGCAATTACGTGGGAGTCACACTCGCGGGTACCGCAGCGCTTGCCAACGACGCCGGCGGTCTATCACTTGATACCGGTGCGTCTTACAACGTGGTTGGAACAGACGGCGACGGTGAAGATGACGATTTGGAAAGTAATTTGATTTCGGGCAACAAGACCGATGGCATTCATTTGTATCGTTCGACCGAAAATGTGATCGCGGGTAACCGTATCGGAACCGACTTCGAGGGTGTTGCGGCAATCCCTAACGAAACCAACGGTGTTTTCGATCAAGCCGGCTCAAAAAATCGTATCGGGACAAATGCCGACGACGTGAGTGATTCGCTGGAAGCGAATCTGATTTCCGGAAACCTCGTTGGAATCCAAGTTGGTTCCGAGGATACGATCGGAGGCGAGGAGCTAACGATCGCCGGGAACTTGATTGGGACCAATGCCGCTGGCACAGGTGCATTGCCAAATAGCGAGGACGGGATTCGCACACTTCAAAATACCACTGCAGTCGTGATCGGTGGTGCGACCACGGCTGCGAGAAATGTCATCAGCGGAAATTCCGGTTATGGCATAGCGTTAACGGGTTCAGGTTCGGGAACCCATCAAGTGCAGGGCAACTATGTAGGTTTGGATATCACCGGGGCTGCGGCGATGGGGAACGCCTTGGATGGAATTTACATTGATACCTCTGCCAATAACCTGATTGGTGGTTTAAGCGACGGACACCGAAATGTCATTAGTGGAAACCTTGGCAGCGGTGTTTTGATTAGTGCTAGTAATGGTAACGAGCTTTACGGAAATCACCTTGGCACGAACGCTGCCGGAACTGCTGCGCTTGCCAATGGTGAGAACGGAATCGTGGTTACCGCGGGTTCGGCAGACTCGCAGATTGGTAGTGGGGTGTCCGGATCACGCAATCTGATCAGTGGTCATGCGTTGAACGGTGTTTTGTTCAGTGAGGCCGGAACCGGCAACCGCTTGCAAGGCAATTACATCGGCACTTCGGCTTCGGGTGCGACGGCAATGCCCAATGCCACCGACGCGCTTATTGAGTCCGCGGGCGTAAAAATATATGACCAAGATGCTAGTCAGGTGATCGTCGGTACTGATGGCGACGGTTCCTTGGATAGTGGTGAGGGCAACTTGATTAGCGGAAATGACCAGTCAGGGGTTTTGATTCTGGGCGTCTCTGCTTCGTCCGGCGGACACACGGTCGCCGGAAATTCGATTGGAGTCGACGCGGGATTCAACGGCGAGTTACCGAACCTTGGTCATGGTGTGACCATCCGAAACAGCAACAATAACCTGATCGGGAGTGATGGTGACGGGGTCAGTGATTCGTTGGAGGCGAACCAAATCTCCGGTAATCGGAATGCCGCTGTGGATACTTCCGCTGACTATGTCAGCGGAGTGATGGTGGTTGATGATACTGCCAACGATGGCAGTTTGACGCTGGGCAATGTCATCGCCGGGAATGCAATTGGAACGGATCGCACCGGTCTAAAACCGCTGCCCAATCAAGGGAATGGGATCACGATCGACTCAGCAAAGGGCACCGTTATTGGTGGCGCTGGAATTCCTAATCTGCTGCGATTCAGCGAACTCGCCGGCGTTCGTATCACCGGAACCACCGAAGATGGCATTGCATCGGATCTGGCAACGAGCCTCTTGGCAAATAGTTTTCAGGCGAATGAAGGATTGCCGGTCGATGTGGGAGATTCCGGGCAGAATCTTAACAGTGCGGCTAGTGATGTGCTTGATTTTCCCATCTTCACCTCTGCGGCCATTGAAGATGGCGTCATGACGTTGGAGGGATTTGCAGAAGAGGGGTTAACGTTTGATCTTTATCTTAACGCGGGGCAAGTTGGGCAGCAGTTTGGTCAGGGATTAACCTGGGTCGCAGAGTTCACTGAGGGTTCGGATTCGGACCTTGATGCCACCGTGGGAAGCTATGGTCCGGAGGTGCGCGGTGTGACCGTCGCTATCGGCGAGATCACGAGAAACAAGTTTAGCTTCGAATTCACTTTGCCAGATGGAGTCAATAATGGCGTGCAGATGACAGGCATTGCATCTCGGGATGGAGTATCCGAATTCAGTTCACTGATTTTGGGTGGGGAACTGGCAAGTGTCGTGGCTCCTGAAATTACGTTGGAAACCACTAGCGATCCGTTGCTGATCAATGAATTGGTTGCGATGACCATTGACGGAAGTTTCTATGACCCCGACTCGTTGTCGTGGACGGCCACCGTGGATTACGGTGATGGTGGTGGGTCGGTGCCGCTGGCCCTTTCGGCGGCCCGAACTTTTACACTCGAAAATATCTATGACACACCGGGTGATTACACCGTAACGGTACAGATCGTTGATAGTGCTTTGGCGGTGGGGACGGCGCAATTTGATGTGACGGTGGCCGATGTTGTGCCTGATGTTGATTACAGCAGTTTTGACTTCACCACCGCAGCCAACGAGGGTGGGGCAGTTTCCCTGAGTGGTGCGTTCACCGATGGTAACACCGCACACGTGGTGGAAATTACGTGGGGAGATTCTGAAAGCTCCATTCTGAATCTTGAGGCTGGAACGCTCAGTTTTGACACCACTCACGAATACGCTGACGACAGTAATGCAGCGGGTTCAACCACTTCGTCTGATATCTATTCGGTGGCGATCACGATTCGCGATGCCTCCAGCGCGAGTGGGACGGACAGTTCAGATGGGGTTTTTCTGACGGAAATCAGCAATGTGCGTCCGACGCTGGACAGCCTGTTATTCAATGGCAGTTCCGTCGCTTCGGATACGGTATTGCCACTTGACGAGGGATCCACCCTGGCACTCAGCGGAGCATTTACAGACCCCGGACTGGAGGACGTTCATACGGTTCGAATTGATTGGGGCGACGGAACAATTACTGAAACCGATTTGACGCAGGGTGATCGGACATTTAGCGGCTTGGATGCACTGAGTCACGTTTACGAGAACAATGCGGAAAGTGCTTACACCGTCACGATCGAACTGCGGGATGATGATGAGCCTGCTCAGCCAACCAAATTGGTACGCTCGGTTTCCATTCTAGATGTAGCGCCGAGTAACGTCTCGGTTGCCGTGGTTCCGGAGTCGATCTCGGAGGCCGACTCGATTCAAGTTTCTGGGACTTTTGTTGATCCCGGCACTGCAGACGCGCATCAGGTGACTGTGAGTTGGGGGGATGGCAGTCCGGATTCCATTTTGAACCTTGCGGCGGGGGTTCTGAGTTTTGGTGGCAGTTCGCTAACGCACAGCTATCTCGATAACTCCGTCGGTGGATCTGACTACACGATCACCGTCGAGGTGTCTGATTTGGACGATAGCACTGCTGCGGGTTCAGGCACCACTACGGTGGCTGTTGACAATGTTGCACCCACCATCGGGGCACCGGTGGTGAAGCGGCTTGATGGAACAGTCGGTTCAATCGAGGAAGGTTCCAGCGTGGTGGCAACCGGCAGTTTCGCCGACGTTTCGACGCTTGACCGACATCGTGTCACAATTAGCTGGGGCGATGGAACGACGTCAAGTGCCACCGTCGATGCGATGACCCGCACCTATTCGGCCACTCATCGTTATCTTGACGATTATGCTGCGGCTGAGATTACTGCGACGGTGAGTGACGGCCGATATGTTGGGACCACCTTTACCGCTGACGGTGGCCAAGCGACATCCGTTGCGGTGACTCAGACGATTGCCAATGTTGCCCCCACACCAACGATTGCACCGGTTGCTGGCTCAACTCCGGCAGTCACCCAACTTGTTGCGGAGGTGATTGATCCGGGACTTGATGACTTGGCTGATTTGACCTACCAGTGGCAAGTCAGTACCGGGGGTTCTTACTCCACCTTGTCAACGGAGAAGATTTTCACCTTCGATTCAACCGCTTACTCGCAGCCTCGGATTCGCCTGTTGGTTGCGGATGATGACGGAGGCGAAGGACAGGATGACGTGTCAGCGGTCTTCGGTACTGATGCGAGTGAGACGATCACGATCACGGATTCCTCCGCCACGATTTCTGATGCAGACGGTGGAGCGATTCCGATTTCAAGTGGGCTGGATGGTTGGCTGACCAGAATTATGGTCTTGGGATTTGGTGGCGGCGATACGCTCGATGCTTCGCAACTCACCGCTGACTACACGGCGATTCTGGATGGTGGGCAGGAGCTTGATTATCTGCTTGGTGGCGCGGGCGAGGATGTTTTTTACCCCAATGACGGTAACGATTGGGTTTCTGGTGGCACGGGTGATGACAGTTACGTTTTGACACCCAACAGTACGCTTACGGTCCTAGATATTTCTGGATCTAACGTGCTGGACTTCAGTCGCTCGGAATTCGGAGATGACTCGGGGATCACGTTTGATCTGACGTCGATTCGAAACAGCGGAAATTTGGCGGACTTTGATCCTGCGGTTGACACGCAGGTCGTTTCGACGGCCAGCGGAACGAACCATGAAGTAGCTGCGTTCGGTAATTTCACCACGCTGCTTGGTAGCGATTACGGTGACGACTTGACCATTGGCAGTGACGCTAGCGTCGACGGCGGAGCCGGAGCAGACACTATTAATTTAAGCAGCGACACCAGTAAAGCGACGGTCAATGGAGGTGCAGATGATGACTTGTTATTGGTTTCGGGGACCAACATTTCAGAACTGACTTTCAGTGGTGACGATGGTTTAGATGTAATGCGAAACATTGGTGAGATCAGCGGTCTTACTTTCGGCGGTGGGGCCGATGATGACATTCTGGAAAACACCGGTGTGATCCTTGGTACCTTGAATTTTGGTGGTGACGACGGTGTTGACATCCTGACCAATACCGGAACCATTGGTGATCTGATTTTCAGTGGTGGTGCGGACGACGATATTTTCGTGAACAACGGGACGGTTCCGACCAGCCTGAACTTCGGCGGTGATGAAGATATTTTACTGAGCGGTGTCGGTAGCATTAGCAGCTTGACGTTTGCCGGTGATGATGGTTCGGATATTTTTACCAACCTTGGGGTGATCACCGAATTGACTTTCACCGGTGGAGCAGATGACGATATTTTTATTAACGTTGGTACTTCTACCTCTTTGAATTTTGGTGGCGATGACGATGTATTACTTAGCAACACTGGCACCGTTGGATCGATTGGAAATTTGGTATTCAGTGGCGATGATGGAATCGATGAGTTTCGAAATTTTGGCGACGTAACGACGCTGACTTTCAATGGCGGAGCCGATGACGACATCTTCACTAATTACGCCGGCGGCAGTCTCACATCTTTGGCGTTTGGTGGTGACGATGGGTTGGATTTATTGCAGAACGCAGGAACGATCTCTGGATTGGTTTTCAGTGGGGGTGCTGACGACGACACACTTTTAAACACCGCCGATGGAGTTCTCAGTAATCTCGTTTTTGGTGGTGATGACGGTAGCGACATACTCACCAATTACGGTGTGATTGCTGGTCTGGATTTCGGTGGGGGTGCGGACGATGATATCCTGACCAATGTTGGCAGCATTTCTTCGACCTTGGTGTTCGGTGGTGACGACGGGGTCGATTCACTGCTCAATACGGGGTCAATTTCGGCGTTGACCTTCGGTGGAGGTGCCGACGATGACATCCTGAATAACTACAGCGGTGCAAGTATCTCAGCTTTAGAATTCGGAGGCGATGATGGCATTGACACACTTAATAACTCCGGAGAAATCACACAACTTGACTTCGTTGGTGGGGCGGACGCTGATGTGTTGGTTAATGCGACCGGTGGTGACATCAGTCAATTATTCTTTGGTGGTGATTATGAGCCGGATGGTTCTGGTGGGTTCACGCCAATTGCAAATCTAGCGGACAACGGAGCGGATGCTCTTGGTAACTATGGACTGATCACTGAGTTGATGTTTCGAGGTGGGTCGGATGATGACGTACTGGTGAATTATACGGGGGCGTCTTTAGGTACCTTGAATTTCGGTGGTGATGCCGGCGTCGACCTGCTCCGTAATGACGGGACGGTCACAGATCTATCATTTGGCGGTGGAGCCGATGATGACACTTTGATTAATAACGGAACAGTGACCGGTGCCTTAGTTTTTGGTGGAGATCAGCAGTTTTCGTTGACGGACGAACTGGAGCAAATCAGCAGCGCCTCTGACGATGGTGTCGACACACTTGCTAATTACGGATCTCTTGGTGGTTTAACGTTCACAGGCGGCGCTGATGCTGACATCCTGCTCAATGCGAGCACCGGATCTGTCAGCACTTTGGTGTTCGGTGGTGATAGCGGTGCGGATATCCTGCAGAACCTTGGAACTGTCTCGCAGTTGACTTTCAACGGGGGGGCGGATGACGATCTGTTGGTGAATGAGGGTAGCGGTATTGCGGAGTTGGTTTTCAGCGGAGACGCGGGTGCTGATATTTTGCGGAACGCAGGATCATCGATCACCGCTCTTACATTTTCAGGGGGTGCCGATGATGACCTGCTGCTCAATACCGCATCGACGATTACCTCGCTGATCTTTTCCGGGGGGGCCGACGACGATGTGTTGCAAAATACTGGTGATTCGATCTCGGCGCTGACCTTTACCGGCGATGATGGATTGGATGTTTTACTGAATACCGGATCCTCAATAGCGACGCTTTCGTTTGGTGGAGGTGCGGACGACGATCTTCTCCGAAGCACTGGCTCGAATATTGGCGTGATTATTTTCGGGGGCGATATTGATTCTGCCACCGGTGAGCCGATTGCAGATACAAACGGGGGCAAAGACACCCTGGTCGTCAGTGGCAGTGGTTCAGGTGCTTCCGATTCACGAATTCTTTTTAGCGGTGATGATGGAATTGACGCGTTTCAAAACGATGCCACCGGCTTTAGTTCCGTGATTTTCAATGGCGGAGCAGATAACGATGTGTTCCTGAACAACGCAAGTTCCATTGGTGGTGTGGTTTTCAATGGCGGCGCGGATGATGATGTTTTGGAGAACAATGGTGATTCGTTGACTTCACTTGTCTTTGCCGGCGATGAAGGTGCTGACAGCCTTTACAACACAGGGGCTTCGGTTACCGCTCTCAACTTTAGTGGTGGTGCTGATAACGATATTTTCTTGAACACCGGTGAATCATTGTCCGGTGTCGTGTTCAGCGGTGATGATGGCGCTGATATCTTTTCCAACACCGGGACGGAACTCAGTTCGCTTACCTTCAATGGTGGGGCTGACAATGACATCTTCCAGAACACGGGTGTTGATATCTCGGGAATCACTTTCTCAGGGGATGATGGGGCAGACCTCTTTTGGAACAAAGCCCAGGGTCTGAATGCGTCGACGCTGGTGTTTTCCGGTGATGCTGGAGCGGACATCCTTGTCAACGATGCCAGTGGTGTGAGTGGTTTAGTTTTCACCGGTGGTGCGGATGACGATGCGTTTCAGAACAGCGGAGTGAGTCTGTCCGGACTGGTGTTTAGCGGCGGTGCAGACGATGACCGTCTGCTCAATACATCGACTGGGTCGATTTTGAGTCTGAGTTTCGGTGGTGATGATGGTAGTGATATCCTGCAAACGGTTGGTGCGGTCACGAGCTTAATTTTTGGTGGTGGTGCTGACGACGACACGCTTTCGACGCAGGGGACCGTGGAGACGTTGGTGTTCATGGGGGACGGTGAACTGGATGTCGATGGTAACCTCGTCCAGATCAGCGCAGCAAGCGACGATGGCGTGGATACGTTGCTTAACGAGGCGACCGTTTCGACGTTGACGTTCACGGGCGGCGCCGATGACGACGTGTTTGTTAATAACAACACGGTCACCTCTTTGACATTTAACGGTGGTGCGGATGACGACACCTTCCAGAACAACGCACTGGTAACCAGTCTTGTGTTCTCGGGCGGCGCGGATGATGACATGCTGATTAACAACGCCAGTGCGATTCCCTCACTCACTTTTAATGGAGATGATGGAATCGATAGCTTTGTGAATAATGGCAATACGGTAGCCTCGCTGATCTTCAATGGAGGTGCCGATGAAGATGTGTTGCGGATACACGGCACGGGACTTGGTGACATCACCTTCACCGGGGGTGCGGATGCATCAGCCGATACGTTTCACTTTAAGGGTACTGCCGCTTCGGGGAGTAGCATCACTTTCACGGCTGGAGACGGGGATGATTTCTTTGCATGGCGAGGAGCGGCCGATGCAGCCACGTTCAATGCGGGAGCTGGCAACGATACCTCCATTATTCAAGGGAGTGGATCTCTGACCCTCGATGGTGGCGAAGGTAATGACAGTTACTTGTTCGAAGCGGATCCGGCGGCAACCGTTTCGGTGGTTGAAACTTGGACCGGTACAGAGGATAGCAGCAGCGACACGCTTGACTTTAGTTCCTTCACTGGCGGGGCGTTGAACCTGGATCTACGCGCGACTTCATCGCAGGCATTGTCCAGTAATCTGACGATCACACTGAGCGATGCCAGAGGAATTGAGAACGTTACGGGCACGCCCGAGGCCGACACGATTTATGGCAACTTGCAGAGCAATACGATTTTGGGTGCCGAATATAGTGACGGCTATTCAGGAGTCTCGGCAGCCGACCGTGGGGTGACGCAGTGGGTCTTGTTGGATTTCGATACCTACACCGACAGTGGCGAACATGTCTACACGACGGACGAGCGTGACGAAATCACCAGCCGAGTGGAGAATGTCTACCGCGGTTCGGATACAAGCTCGCCAATTTTTGACGTTCGAGTTGTGCAGACAAGATCAGAAATTCCCGTCGTGGACGGTCAGTTTGTGACGATTTCTTTCAATGACACGCCTGCATTTGGTCGTCCTGGCGGGTTGGCAAGCGAGATCGATCCTGGCAATCTGAATCTTGGTGGGACGGCGGTACTGCAGGTCAATGGTCTTCTCGGTGGAACCATCACGTCGGATGATACCACCGGTGAGGGTGGTGACATGGGCGGCGATAAAGGACTGTCCTTACGTGAGATCAGCGATGATCCGGTCGGTGTGTCAAAACCGGATGCGACCAGTGAAAACTTTGTCCTGTTATCTGCCAAAATAGCCGCACATGAATTAGCTCACCTGATGGGTCTGCGTCACCAAGATAGCTTTGGTCCCATTGGACTGGGGATTCACGATCCGCCAGGTCTGGACGGGTACAACCCCGTCTTCCCCGGGCCGGTTGCAGCGGTGGAAACCTTTGACCATCTGCTTGGATCGGGTGCGTCGGTGGGAACCGACCGCTTCAACGACTTGAGGAATTTGTTTTTCAGTGAACGAAGTGCGATCAAGTTGGCATTTGCGACGGCCGACACGGATGACGTTTTCACCGTTGAATCGAGTTCTGCTCATGGGACTTCAGCAACCGCACAGGAACTTCCGCTTCGGACTCTGGATGTTCCGAACACGTTGAGTTCCGGACTGAATTCATCCAAGACATTTTTCGTTCAGCTTCAGTCCGTCGAAGGGGCGATTGAAATTGACCCTGCCACAGGCAAGTCAGAGAGTGATTGGTATTCGTTCAGCGGGACTGCCGGTGATGTGATGAATCTGGAACTGTACTCCAATTCCCTGATCCGCTATGGAACAGATAACGACAGTTATGTCGATTCTATTTTGCGGGTTTGGTATGAAATAGACGGTAGTCTAACTTTGGTTCCTTGGTTCGGAAGTGAAGCGGTCAACGATGATGTGTTTGAACCAACCGACAGTTCCTTGGTCGACTTGATCTTGCCGATCGACAGCACGTATTACATTGAGGTCGATACCTTTAAACGCGACCCAAATGATGCGTTGTTTGACTCGACCAATGCTACGAGTCCGCTGAACCCAGACAACCCCAACAACTATCTGAGCTACCCTGATTTGTTGGATCGATTTGAGTCAACACGAGATGACACCGATATCGGCAACTATCAGCTTGTGGTATCGCGTTTCGATCGTAGCAGTCCGAGTGACGGGGTGGATACGATCGTCGGTTATGGCGGCGTTGATACGATTGATGCGGGTGACGGCGATGATTATTCGTTGACGGTGGCGGTTGGTGGAAGTGGTTCAGTTGATGAGGGAAGCACCTTCAGTCGAGCGATCTCGTTGGTTGATCGGGCAGCCGTCGATTGGAGCGGTAGCACCGTGAACTACGGTGATGGCGAAGGAGATCTTAGTCTGAGTGTTGCAAGTGACGGGACAGCGACCTTATCCCAGATCCTTTCAGACAGTGGTGCCTATACCGTCTCTGTGGCGATACGTGATGATATTGGACAGGAGGTAGTCGAGAGCTTCGCCCTAACGGTCAATAACGTTGCTCCCGTCGTGGATACGCTGACCGGAGGAACGACGCCAGATGAAGGTTCGACTGAAACCTATTCCTTCACCGCCTCTGATCCGGGGGACGATACCTTCAGCGTTGTCGAAATCACTGGCGGTGATCTTGGAACCGTTTCCAACATCAACCTGAATGCTGCGACGGGAAGCGGAACGTTTGATGTGACATTCGGAGAAGTGACCAGTGGTTCCACCGCGTCCAACACTCTCTCTGTGAAACTTAAGGACAGTGATGACGCGGAAAGTAATGTGCTGACGCTGGAACTTGCGGTTCAGAATGTTAGCACCGGGCCAACCGACTTGGCCCTCTCAGCAAGCTCAATCGAAGAGAATGCTGCGTCTGGTACTGCAATCGGAGACTTTTCCACAACCGATTCGGGTGGCGGAGAAACCTATACCTATTCGCTGGTCAGTGGTGTTGGTGACACGGACAACACTTTATTTAGTATCTCTGGGAACTCGTTATCATCTGCAGCAAGTTTTGATTATGAAGCGTCCGCAACACGCTCAATTCGTGTGAAAACAGCTGACACCCTCGGCAACAGTTACGAAGAGTCGTTCACGATCTCTGTCACGAACATCACCGACGAAGACTCACCAAGCAGTGCGATTGCCTCCCTGCCTACGACGACTACCACTGCAACAATTTCCATCGATGTGTCGGGGACCGATACGGGTGAGCCCGCTTCTGGGATCGCGAGCTACGCGCTGTATTACTCAACCGGTAACGAGTTTACCCAGTTTGCTACAGTCACTTCGGACACTCCCACCGCCACGTTCGAGGCTGAATCCAACACGCTGTATTGGTTCCGAAGTCTGGCGCGGGATGTTGCCGGAAACGAGGAAGCGAAATCGGTTGCCGACACCTACACGAGGGTGGGTGACGTCACGTTACCTGCGAGTGAAATCACCGCAGTTACCGCGGTGGATTCAGGTTTATTGTCACTGGTGATCAGTGGTGAAAAATCCAGTGGGCGGCCCCTCACCGCGTTTGATATTTATATGAGTGTCGATGGTGGGGCTTATCAGAATGCCGCTTCTGTTAATTCAACGAAAGTAACTGATGGTGTTTTCTCAGGAGCTGCTTCCATCCAAGGTATTATTGACGGGGCACCGCACGAGTACGCGTTTTACACTCGGGCAATTGATGGATCAGGTAATATCGAGGCTGCGCCGGTGAACGCGGATCAGACGATCACCGCGACCTTTAGCGGAGCGTCCCTGGCAGCTCAAGGAATTGACGTCCAAAAAGGCGCTAACCAGCGATCCTATGTTCGTAACGTTGATATTCTGTTCAGTGATGATCCGAGTGATCTTCTGGATGCAGGACGTGTAGCAGTGGAACGGTTTGCCGTCTCTTCCACTGAGGATGCGGTCGGCGTTGGTACCGGGAGCGCGGTGACTGTTTCCAGTAAGGCGGTAATCGGAAACACACTCGAGTTGGACTTTGGTGCGAACGGCATTGGCGGTCGCTGGCATCTGGGTGATGGCTTCTACCGAATCCTGGTTGATATGGATAACAACGGCAGTTTTACCGACGGTAATGACGCCGTCTTTGAATTTTATCGACTGTTCGGTGACGCAAATGGTGATGGTACGGTCAACCGAACCGACGACCTCGTGATCCGGTCACAAATGAATCGTTCCGGCACCAACTTGGATGGTGATGTTGATGGATCTGGACGCGTGACGGGCAGGGATCGTTTGTTCGCGCGGCGTCGGTTCAATCAAAAGCTGCCGGCTTGGATGACAGATTGGCTCGACGACTAACCGGATTTTTACTGGATTGTCAATGAATTCAGGATGATGGGGATTTTGCCCAAGGACGTGAATTGTTGCCTGTTGACCGCTGGGTCTCGGATCACAATTACCGAGCGAGTTTCGATCGAAATGTGTGCCGGTTCTGACGGGTTGTCGACATTCGATCTGATTTTGCAGGAGTTTTGTTGACTGTTTTACTTTCTTTCTCGGGCCGGGAAAGTGTTGGGGTCTACCTCGTGGCAAACTCTCGAGTAAAAATGTACTTCACTGCATGGTGGGGTTTTGGCCCCTACCGGCGACAATTTGAAAATTGAATAACGCTGCAGTCCAAGCAACTTCCTGATTTTGCTTGAGTTGGTGTACAAACAGAGGCATCCCCGGGCCTGCTTGACCGTTTCAGTTTCTGAATAAGGTTATGATGTGATCGATCGTTCCGAGCGGCTTGAGAATTTCGGGTACTGGAAGTTCTCAGAAAACGGGCGCTGACGTCGCAGATCAATTCCGAGGGACAGATGATAGTTCAGCCTTTGGTTGACGTGAAACAAGAAATTCGTTCGAGGCATGAGGGCGTGGTTCAATGGGTTCACCAGAAATAAAAGACGATGGGCAGAAAAAATCTTCCGGTGATGTAGCGGTGAATGCTGCGGAGGAATCACGGGACGCAGCAGCTGGCAAGCCTGCGTCCAAGGAGAACACCAAGAAAAAGAATGCACCCGAAATCTCACTGCATTCGCGGGAGACTGTTTCCGGGAAGATGGACGAAACTTATCGTGATTTTCCACAATCGGAGACGATGGCAGAAGAGACCATTTTCCCAACGGCCCCCAAACCGTCATCGATGAACCCTGCTGCGACCCTCAGCCCTGAATCACAGGATATTGCAGCCGCTAATTCATTGAAGGCTGCCGAGTCTGACGCTACGGGCATTACGGTAAAAGTAGATGGAGCCATCACCGACGGAACACTAGAGACTATCTCGCCCGAAGAAGGTGGGCCAAATCATTCCGTGACTGATGCGAAGGACGGAACGCTCGACACCATCGCACCGGATGCAGGCGAAACGGTTAGATCTGGCGCTGTGATTAAGCCTGAAGTGACGGTGAAGTCGGGAGCAGCCATCAGCGGGCAAACTTCCAAGACGCTTGACACGGTGGACCCGCAAGTCGGTTTGCAGACTGGCTTTGAGACGATGGACGGCGAAGCCACCAGCGATCAATCAGATGATAATCTTCCACCAGTACGTTTGATTGGTGACTATGAGATTCTGTCCGAACTAGGTCGCGGTGGAATGGGGGTGGTTTATAAGGCGCGTCACCGAACATTGCGACGCGTGGTCGCGCTCAAGATGATTCTCTCCGGAGGCCATAACTCCAAGAAAACTCTCGATCGCTTCCTTTCCGAAGCTCGGGCGGTTGCGCATCTGCAGCATCCCGGTATTGTGCAGATTTTTGATATCGGTGAGCACGATGGGCTGCCGTATTTTTCTCTGGAATTTGTCGAAGGACGAGATCTGCAGCAGGATCTCAATGGACGTCCGACCTCTGCCCAGCATGCAGCCAAAATGATGGAGGCGGTCTGCCGGGCGATGCACTATGCACATGAAAACGGAATCCTGCACCGTGACTTGAAGCCGGCCAATATTCTGCTCAACGCCGACAATGAAGCGAAGATCACTGACTTCGGTCTTGCGAAGGAAGTTGACTCGGAGAACTCAGGTGAGACAACGGTCGGCACCGTGATGGGAAGCCCCAGCTACATGCCCCCGGAACAAGCGCGCGGCGACATCAATGCAATTTCAGACAAGTCCGACCAGTATTCGCTCGGAGCTGTTTTGTATCAGATGCTGACAGCTCGCCCTCCGTTTTTGTCGGATCGACCTTTCGATACCGTGATGCAGGTAATTAACAACGAGGCGGTTGATCCTCGTGAATTACAGGCAAGTATTCCGATTGATCTGGAGACGATCTGCATGAAGGCTCTGCAGAAGGATCAAGAGTCTCGTTATGAAGACTGTGAGCAGATGGCTGACGATCTGAGGCGTTTCCTTAACGGCGAGCCAATTCTTGCACGGCCTGTCAGTCGTGCGGTTCGAGCCTTCAGATGGTGTCGCCGGAATCCCAAGATCGCTATTCCCTCTGGTGTCGCTGGCGTCTTTGTCGGATTCACCGCCGTGATCGCTTCATGGGCTTGGGTCGTTACCGCAGCACAAGCGCAAGTGATTACCATTGAAAAGGAAAAGGTTGTTGAGCAGCGAGACGAGGCTCAGAAGCAAACCATTATTGCTGACGAGGCGCGACTGCTTGCGGTAGCCAACGAAGAACTGGCACGGCAACAAAAAGAGGAGGCGGATAAGCAACGCGCTATCGCTCTCGCACAAAAACAGCAGGCAGAGCAAAACGAGGCTTTAGCGAAGAGACAGGCTGACCTCGCTCTTCGCAATATCCAATATGTCATCACGGATGTCGATAAACGCCTCAAGGCAAAGCCAGGCATGAATGATCTGCGTATCGCCATGCTAGAGGCTGCGTCAGATAAGTGGAACGAACTGGATGTTGAAATGACCGGTGGTTTGCGTGGCGAAGCGATTCCAACGCTGATGGCACTGAGGCAGCAGATTGCTGTTGCGTTCACCGAACTGGATCGTTTGGAAGAGGCTGATAATGAGTTCGAGAAGCTATTTGCTCTCGGTCAAGAACGCGTTGATCTCAAAGGAAATGATGCCGCTCGCACCAATCAGGCAAAGATTGCAATGGCTTGGGCGCCGGTGCGTCGTCGTGTGGATTCAAGTCCCGAAAAGGCTATGGACTTGCTGAACTCGGCCATTGGATTGGTTCAGGAAACACTTAGCAATCCAAAGCCTGAGGAAGGTAGTCCTTCGGAGAACGACATTCGTGAACTATTGGCTGTTTTGCAGCAGAATTTGGGCGTTGAATTTCTGGAACAAGGCCAATTGGCAGAAACGGCCAAACAATTCGAGTCGGCTTTGAAAAATATGGCAACCGTTCTTGAGGCCATTCGCTCGGCGAAAGGGTACGACAAACTGGATGAGAACCAAAAAGATACACTAACGGCGATGAAGCAGATTTCGCACGACAAGTCTGCTGTGGGTCTTGCATATATCTTGATGCGTCAGGGGCAGACAAAACGTTCGATCGAGCTTTACAACACCGCCATCGCTGGACGCAGAGAAATCTTTGATCGACGACAAACCATGCTTCCGTTGAAAGTTGAGTTGGCAGGTTACCTCGGGAACTACGGTCAATCCCTCTTGTGGATAGATGATCTGTCCGGGGCGGAGCCTTTACTGGAGGAATCACTAAAACTTTCGCTGCAGATTTTGGAGAACGACCCAGAAAAGGCTAGTTACAAGCGATCCGTCACAACCGCTCAATACCGTATGGGCTCGCTGCGTGATCTTCAAGGCAATCATGTCGCGGATGCCGCGTCCCTTTTCGAAGCTTGCAGAGGACTGAGGGCGGAACTGAATGAAGCCTCAGCTGACCAAAAAAACCAAGTGAATCTTATGCTTGCCAGCGCACGCGCCGGGGACTTGGATGAGGCGAGGAAGCTGGTTGATAGGCTCGGAGAATCCGAAGAGAAAAATGGCGAGCTGCACCTCGAACGTGCGCGCGCTTTAACGCAGATGTCTCGTCATGCAGCGGAATCGGAACGTGAAGATCTTTTGCTTGAAGCCGTCTCGGCAGCCAAGCGAGCGGTGAAGGAAGGTTACGGCGATCCATTCCGCGTCAACGCTGAACCGGATCTGCGTCTTCTCCGAGAGCGTGATGAGTTTCAGCAGATTCTTAGTGACATGCGAGCAGAGTAGGTGTGTGTCTGTTTGACCTTGGCGATTTCGCCTAACCATTCAATTGCGATAAAAAGAAGTTGCCATGGTGTCGGAAAGGCCCATCAAGTTGCTGCCTGCTTCGAAGCAACTCATTCATCTTTGGAACCCTTACCTGGCCAGGCCAGGTAACCGCCCCAAAGCAGACACTTGGGGGCAATGCTCGTTAAAAAAGGTCGCCTCATTCTCGGTCCGACTTCCGATGAAGCTTTGTCCCATTTGGTGGGGCACGCCGAAATGAATGCAACCCCAGCCGCTAAAGAAGATCGCGCGAGCGTGGGCGAAGCGCGCTGAACGCGAGTTGTCTCGTGCATTACATGCAATCCCCAGACGCCGCGACTCAAGATTCCTTTCTATCGAGGTTGGTGTTTCACTTTCCTTAACACCGTCGCGCCGATGTGATTTTGCAAAATTATCGCTGGCTTAGGTTGAAGATTGCACCAAGCAATTGACTGATCTCACTCAATCGTCCTAATGCGATACAGGCCGCTGAGTGCCGAAACGCCTGAAGGAACCCTATCGAAATGGGGGCTCACGTGAATCTGTGTTAAGGATGCGCCTGTTGTGAATGGTTCACCGAGCAAAGTCTGAATTTGACGAAAATTCGGATAATAATGGTTGATCCGATTGTTTTTCTTAAAACGATTACAGCGATTTTACGCTTTACTTCCTGTAGCAATCGTGTCCCAACTGTTTGAATCCACTCAGGATTGGAATAGCGGTACACGCTTTCCCAAAGCCCTTCAATCAGGGCAATTTAGCTGATTTTTCTTGATAGAAGGTCACGCCAATTTGTGGAAACAACGCTCTGCGGACTTGTCAATTTCTGAATAGAAAAAGGGTGATCATGGCTGTGCGGAACCTTCTTGCATTGTTGTTGCTCGCAATGTGCTCTGTGCCAGCCTCGATGGCGGGAGTCATCGTCCAAGTTGGTGATGCCTCGATCAGTGCAGGTGGTTCGGGCTTCGTAGACATTTCGATCAGTTCGGATTCGGGCGACAACTTGGACAGTTTTTCATTACTGGCCAACATCACTGGGGATCCAACGAACGGTTCGCTTGGGTTTGATACTGATGCCAACCAGCCAGATATTTCTCTGGATGCGAGCTACGTATTTTTTGGGAACACTGGAGGATACTTTGCAGATGCCGAGGGTGATTTTGATACGCTCACCTTTAACGCAGGCGATTCTAGCAGCGATTTCAACGGTGTGACGCTCTCTGGCACTCCAAAACTGCTTGTTCGCATGGCGATCATCCACACCACTGCGTCACCCATTGCTGCGGTTGGCGACACTTTCACAATTTCCGTTGCGGGATCGCCTGATACAGATTTTGCGGACAATTCCGCCAATTCCTTAACTGTGTCGACAAACAGTTCGGGTACGGTTCAAATTGTTTCAGCAACGGTTCCAGAACCCGGCACCTTCTCAATGCTTTGCATTGCAGGCTTGGGCATGTGCAGTCGTTGCCGCCAGCGACGCCAGCAAAAGTGAGTTGTTGGTCGGCCAGATTGGTTTTGTTCGCTGCAATCTAGTGAATTTCAAACGAGCGTTTTCGGATCCTGAGGCGTTATACGGCTTGGCTTGATACGCATCACACGTTGCTGGTTCGCTTGCTGCTCATTGACAGCAAGCTTGTTGGTTGGAATCGGAAATCGCACCTTTCTTCTGGGCGAAAAAAATCAATTTGCAGGTTGGGTTTATCCCTCTCAGGATGAATCAGCACAACCTTCATGAACGCATCCACGTCTACGTTATTCGGCGAGCCATTACAGGGGAGCGACCATCACTGGCTAGCGAAAGGTCTTAACGGTTGCGTGTCTTGAGTATTGGGCTGCTCAAGTCCGTTGCCAGGCTTCATTAGGCCTGCCTTGAGTGGTGCGTCGTTGGATTGGATCGGTTCGTTTGAATGGAATGCTGGAAACTCAAGATCATCAATTTGGACAGCAAGTCACCAAAGCCCATGAGTCTTGAGCCAAGATCACTCCGGGGTAGATCGCTCGTGGCTTATTCGTATTTTGGTCAGCGTGGATCTGTTTTTCTAAGGAGATCCTTCGATGTGTTCACAGACGCTTGTAATCGTTTGTTTAATTTGCCCGTGGTAACGGGTTGGTTAGCAGATAATGACCCCATTAGGATCGGTGCGTGCAGGGCAGCCGAATTGACGGTGCGATGGCAGTCCAACCCGGCGAGCTGAACGTTCAGTATGGGAAGCTGGCAAAGGCAGCAGGGTGGCAGTCTGGGTGATTTGTTGTTGGGGAAGCAAGGTTCTGGGTCTGCCGAAGTTTGACACGATGGGAAATTGCGTGAGGCATCAAGTTATTCGTCATTGTTCGAGGGTTTTGGCGTGATGAATGGCGGAATGTGAAATCATCAACGAAGGGCACGAGCGTGTTTGGATTAGCGTGTTTGAGTTAGCTGTAGCGCCTCGACGATTGTATATTGAAGACTGATGGTAATTGCGTGGGAGAGATTGACCCTGGGCCCCGCGAATGTTTTCAATCGTCATTGCAGAAACTATTTGTCCTTGGGATCTAGTGACATGAGTGATTCAGACAACAAGAAGGAAGCGGTTCGAAACTGGCTAGTGAGGGTTGATGGTGTCCAAGAGGAATCCATTCGTGAAGAGGAGGTGCGAGCACTTTTGAAGAGTGAGAATCTCGATGATCGGATCGAGTTCCGCCAAGGAGCCGGCCAGTGGTTTCCAGCCCAAGAAGTCAAGCGTCTGTATGAGCAGCTGGGCAAAGAAGGGTACTATCTCAACGATGGTGACCATGTTCATGGCCCGTATGTTAGGTGGAAGCTGAAGGAACTATTTGCAACCGGCTATTTTTCTCCTGGCTGCGCACTCGTTCGAAAAGGGCTCGATGGCAGGTGGTCGAGCTATGCGGATTTCGAATCTGATGGGCGTTCGGAGGAAATCACTCTTGGTAACGAGGAGGTGAACGCACAGTCTCCAGCTTCAGATTCACCAAAGGGTCCTACGTTGGTAGATGATCCTCAGGGTTCGCTGACACCTGATAGGCCAGAGACATTTGGTGCCGAGGGGGTTATGCGACCAGAGGTGTCGGATGATTCGCATAAAATGTCGGCTGGTAATCTCAATCAGGGAGCTTTTCTCAAATCATTAGCGAATCCTCCCGAGGGTAATATTCTCGACGATAAGCGCCCAGTTGATCAGGATTCAACCAGAAGCGAGTTGGAGACCTTGCGGGTGGGAGCCGATGATGAGGTGGATGATCCTCGACGCAATTCTTCGAACACCGGCCTATCGTTGCTCCACACGGAAACCATCCTTTCTCATCACGGTGACGTAGACTACCGTGAGAAATCCGAGCCTCAAGACGATCGAACGGTCAGTCAATCCGTTGATGCGACAGGCGGAACCGAACACCTGCGTGCCGGCGGTGCGTCCAAGGGGGAAGTCACGGGACACCGACCGCAAGTCCATCTTGAATCCACCTCGAATCAAATCGCTGATCAAATCGCTGATCAATCTTTTCCCGCTGCCGTCGCCTCACCCCAACGACGCGTCAAGCTCAAAACTGGTGCGATTAAGGGAAACCTCTGCTTGGACTGTGGCCGTCGCATTGATCCAAAAACGGGAAGGTGCGTTCACTGTTCGGAAGACGAAGAAGTTAAGGCGGATTCGAGTCGGCTGAATCAATCCAATAACCAGCGGTTAATGAAACAGTTTTGGGACGTTTCTCAAACGATCGCCGGAAGATTGATCGCGATCGCCGCAGCTTTTATCACCAGTGCTTATTTCTTTTCGCAAGGAACCGTGCTGGTGATTACCTGGAGAGGTCTGCATACGTTTGATCAGCAGTTGTATGGCGCTGTTTGCCTGGCTCTTAGTGCGATTCTTTTTTGGGTTGGGATTTTTACAACCAACCATGGTTTGGATGGTGAGACAAAGCTAGCCAAGCAACTGGCCAAAAAAGTTGGTCTCGGAGCCTTTTGCGTGGTAGGCCTTCTCGCTTACGTCATGCAGACCCACAGTATTCGGGCAGCGAACGCTGAACTGCGCGTACAGACTTTGGAGTGGAAGAAATTGATGGAGTCGGGGGGATATCGGCAGGATATGTCGACACAGATTGACTTGGGGGAAAGTCAGGAATCCGGTCAACAAACGGAGTTGGATGAAACGTTCTACGAACGGGGATACGACACACCAGATCCCAATTAAATGCGTGAGCAGTGATCTAGTTAGTCTGAATCGCAGTGACCCCTTTTTGGCCACTGATGAATAACCAGAGTCATTCGTCCTGTCCTGAACCACCTTTGCTTGACCTTGCACGCCTCCAACCATCCGAGCTTGACCTAGCAAGCCTTCAGAAGCTCCGGCTTACGAAACCGAAGCGTTGAGCTAGTGTTGGTACTCAATGGTTTCTGAGCCGTCAATCGACGCGCTGGATCGATGCACTCGCATGTCGATGCCGTAGCTGATCATTCGCACTGAGCCGTCCGCGTTGGCGACATTCCAGCCGGCAATGTGAGCGCTGCCAAAGTCGTGACAGACTAGACAGTTGTTGGGTTTGTCCACTGCCGGGGGTCTGGAGGCGAAGCGTACGTAGGAATTCGCGACCCCTAATCCATCAGGATGACCTGCGATTGGGGATCGATCTCCTAAATCATCTCCTGTGCGATACCGTAATAGGTCCATTGCTTTTTCCCCGACCAGATAGGTGTTAGCCAGACCATCGATAATCCGATTGGTTTTGACTCGTTCACCATACACCCACACACCATCTTTGAAATTCCTGATCCGCGGAGAGCCCGGCTTCGCTTCCCTTGCCGAGCCACCATTCATCGCATAATCGATCCGGGCCCCTTTCCCGCCAAAGCGTTTGGAATACTGGCCTAGCAGTGGGTAGGGGTCGGCATCTCGCCGAGATGGACAATGGTAGGCTGACAGCGTTGCTTCAACCAGATTAGTATTTCGCTGACTTTTTGGGACGAATTGCATTTCGCCCATTTGGGAGAGCCCCGCAGCAAGTTCCGGCTGTTCCATAAAAGCCAGGATCTGAGCGGGCCATGGAGAACCGAAAAGCTCGCGAGCGCGGGTTCGATCGAGGTCAAAATTGACAAGAAGTGGTTTTGATTCACCCGCATACCCGGGAAGCTCTTTAAAAGCTGCCTCGTAATTTTGGACCGCGAGTGCGATTTGTTTGATGTTGTTTTGGCATTGAACAATTCGAGCGGACTCCCGAGCTGCCTGAACACCAGGGAGCAGCAGACCAATCATGATTGAGATGATGGTTAGGACTACCAGCAGTTCGATCAGCGTGAAGGCACAGACCAGCATGCTGAATCGAGGCTGGGTAATGAGCAACCCTGCACGCATTAAGTTTCGTTTCCCTGTGCAACAGGTACTGGCTCGGTAGGGAGCAATCACTCGCTTAGTCATTAAATCCCTCGTGTTCATGGGAACGCAAAGTCAGTCACTTTTGCAATGTGAGAAGCGGGTTCATTCGGACTGACCAATGATCCGTGTGTAGTGATAGCAAGTTTAACACGCACTCATGGAGCATGCAGCTTCAAATGCGAATTCGTGATTATCACCGAATCCCAGCTCACCCTAGCAGCTCACCAAATCTCAGGTCACCAAATCTCAGGTCACCGTAGCAGCTCAATAATTCCGTTGCAGAAGTCTTGCGATCTTCGGTGGCCTTGATAACGTGCATTGCCTCACATTGTGAGGTGCAAGTCCCAAACCACGAGAAACAGGAGCGGGCAGCTCAAGGCAGATGTGTCAACAGCACCCCGCACCCCTTTGGCGATTGAACACAATCGACGTTGCGGCGAGCCCGACTACGGGAACAGGGGGGAGGCACTCATGAGTTAGGATGTGGTTCTGGAGGTGTGAGTGTGCAGTGATAGCAAGTTCGCTTTTTGGTAATGCTTGACCTACGGTTTATTCGTTTGCTCACCCAAGATACGTCCACAAGTGGTTCGATCCACCACCGGTGGTTAGGATAAGGTTCGTTGCGGTGAGCGTGGCCAGCTGAAGAGCACGCTGGATCAGCGACGTTCGGAGTCGGAGTGGATACGCTGTGTCGGGTTTCGATTTCGTGTCGGGTTTCGGTCGCGGACCGAATTCTGCGTCACTGAAGGATCGTGGGACGCGAAGCATTGGTTGGTTCGTTGATCAATAGGTAGGAACCAGATAGAGATCTTATTTCTAGGACATTTGTGTGGTGTGGGATGGTGCACATTCTTGAAACCGGTACTGGATGACCCAATGACAATGATTCGACTATTTGTCAGAACTTGGTTGATGACCACGGTGATTGCTTTGATGATGTTAGGTCGGGTGAGTTTGGCATTTGCTGCACCAACAACACCGGATCAAGGCGAATTGAATGAACGCCTTCAGCCACTCCTGAAGACCTTTTGCCATGATTGCCATGGACGAACCGAACCGGAAGCCGGGATCGATCTGGCGAGTGTCGACTCGTGGACAGACTTGCAAGGCGACCCGCGACTGATTGAGAAGCTGATTGATGTTTTGCAGAAAAATGAGATGCCGCCACCCGACGCTCAGCAGCCTACCGACGCTCAACGTGACGACCTGCTGCAGGATTTTACCGAGGCTTTGCGACAAAGCCTCTCTCGTGGTTCATCAAGGGTTCCCGTGCGATTGCGACGCATGAATCGTTTTGAATATGGCAATGCAGTCAGGGATCTGTTTGATCTTGAATCGTGGGTGTATTCCATCAACGATCGAATTATTCGTGATCATAGCCACTATTTCAGACCGGAAACAGGCAAGATGCCCGAGGTCGTCGTGGTCGGAAATCGCATGATGGGTCTCCAGCAATTGCTGGAAAATCGCTTACTGGGAGTCATGCCTTTCCCGAAAGACGCACCCGCGGAAAATGGGTTCAATAATCGGGGAGATCATCTCAGCCTGACACCGGTGCTCATGCAGGCGTTTCTCGAGTTGAGTCAGTCCATCGTCAATGCAGAAAACTTCGATGAGAACTGTGGTGTTTGGAAAGAGCTTTTCGAAGATCCAGCCAATCCGCGACCGGTTGCGCGTGTCGTCAATGTTACCAACAAGACTGGATTGTTTACCGGCAGTGGTTTGACAATTAGTGCTTGGATTCGCCCGACGGAAGCATCTGATTCTTGGCAGACGATTGTTCGCCGTGAGGATGGGTGGCGTCGTCAACTATTATCAATGGGACGAACCGGCGCCATCTGGGGCCTTTGGATGGGGGCGGGTATTTCAGGTCAGTACGTAGAATTTGGTGCTTCGATCGAGCCAGAATTACTTACTGATGGCCGATGGCATCACGTCGCCGGGTCATATGACGGCAAGAGGATGAATCTTTACCTAGACGGGCAGCGAATTGGTCAAAAAGACCTTGTGGGCGAGCTTTACACACAAAGTGGGCGGCCCATGGAGATTGGATCTTATGGAAAAAAGGAAACCTTTCATGGCGACCTGAAAGGAATTCGACTTTACCGATCGGGACTCAATGCAAATCAAATCCACAGTATCACCCTCGGGAAACAGCAGGTCGCGGACGGGGAGATCGTCGGGAGTTGGGATCCCATGAGTGACGTGATGCCAGAACTCAATGCACCGATAGACAAAATAGCGCGCGATCGAATTGAGGCGTTTCTAACGCGCGCATTTAGAGCTCCCCCGAGCAAAAAAACATTAACGCTCTATCAGAAGTACTTTGACCAACAGTATCGCAGTACCGGTCAATTCACACAGAGTATGAAAAGAGTCGTATCTGCCGCGTTGGCGTCTCCCCGGTTTATCCACGTTCATCATGAATCGGGTAAGGAACTTCCCCGTCGTGAGTGCTACCATCTGGCAACTGGACTGGCCTTCTTTCTTTGGAGTTCGATTCCTGATCGCGACTTACTGGACTTGGCGCGAGATGGAAGTTTACGCAAAGACGAAGTGCTTGCCGGTGAAATTGATCGTATGCTCAACGACCCACGCGTGAAAAACTTCTGTGACAGTTTTGCGCCGCAATGGTTGAAACTTAATAATCTGGTATCGGCATCACCAGACTTTGAACGCCATCGGGAATATTATTTTGGTGGTGACGACAAAATCTCGTACAAACGCGGGATGCACATGATGCTCGAGCCACTGTTGAACTTTGAAACGGTCTTTGTGGAGAATAGATCGATCCTCGAATTAGTGGATTCAGATTTCTCGTACCGCAGCCATCTGTTGACGGAATGGTACCAAGGCCGGGCAGCCACCTATCCGATCAATGTTAATTTGCGAGACATTGAATTTAAACGTACGCTGCTTGATGACCGTCGGTATGGCGGAGTTGTCACGACATCGGCCGTAATGGCAATGACATCGAATCCCACTCGTTCCCTGCCGATCACCCGCGGCGCGTGGGTCGCCTCTGTGATCTTCAATGATCCCCCGGAACCGCCGCCGGATAATATCCCTGACCTGGTTGCCGACGATAAAACGCTGCAAGAGGAGGGGTTGACGGTCAGGCAGAAGTTAAAGTTGCACAGCTCTGATTCCCAGTGCTCTGGTTGCCATAGGAAGATCGACCCATTTGGTTTTGTGTTGGAGAACTATGATCTGTTGGGGCGATGGAGAGATGTCTATCGGACCGGGATTGAAGTTGACGCCAGCGGCACGCTTTTTGGTAGACAGGAATTCACTGATGTCATCGGCTTCAAGGATGCGATCCGGTTGGAAAAACAAATCTTTGCCACTGCCTTCATACGGCATCTGTTATCCTATGCCTTGGGGCGGGAACTCGGTCCAGCGGATCGCTTTGCCGCCGTTGAGATCGCTGCTAAGAGCGAATCTGTCGATTATAGAATGAGAGATGTCATCAAGAACATCGTTTTGCATCCTGTATTCAGGCAGAAATAAATCGAGTATCACCAGAGGATTTGGCATGAAATCAACGGGTCGGCGCGAGTTTCTCGTTGGAGCAGGTGGTAGCGCCATGGCGCTGCCTTGGCTGGAAGTGAAGGCGGATTCGAAACCAACTGTACCTCCGCCACTGCGTTTCGCGTCGTTCTATTCGCCGATGGGGTTTGTGAGAGACCACTTCTTTCCGGAAGATGGCAGCAACGAATTCTTGTCCATGCCGACACTAAGACCGCTGAAGAGGGTGGGTGACAAGGTCACGCTAATTACCGGGTTGGCCAGAGTTAACGTCAGGGGAACAGATGTCCACAATCAAGCCAGTTCTTGTTATTTGTCCTCTCAGGATCCTCATGGGGAACTGAAGTCGCCCTACCCGATGGACCGGACCCTCGACCACCTGATCGCCGACGAGGTTAGCCATCGAACCCCCATCCGCTCCCTTGAGCTCAACTGCAACAGCTTCAAGGACCTCAAGGAATCGATCTATTTGGACAACATTTCTTGGTATGGGCCGGAGCATGTTGCCACCTCAATGAAAGACCCGCGAAGGGTCTATCAACGACTCTTCACGACGAGAAACTCAGATCAGGACATCACTGATCTCGTCCTGGAGGATGCTGCAAATTTCAGGTTGGACCTCGGTCAGCGGGATAGGCACAAATTGGATGAATACTTTGAATCCGTACGAGAAATTGAAAGGCAAATTGAGCGACTCAACGGGTATTACAGCAAGCATGAAAAACCAAGGATCAAAAAACCTGATGACGGACCCATGACGCGAGGTGAGTACATTCGATTGATGGCACAGTTACTGGCTGTGGCCTTTCAAAGCAACCTGACTCACGTTGCAACCTTCATGCTCGCGCCCGAGCGATGGGGATCGCCGCAGACCTACCATGAACTAGAGTTCACCAAGTCCCATCACGGTCTGACACACGGGCAGTCCAATCAGGTCGTCAAGGATTTTCTCGTTCAAGTGGATCACTTTTACGTATCGATGTTCGCAGAATTTCTGGAGCAACTGGAGTCGGTCAGTGAAGGTGACGCTACGCTGTTAGATTCAAGTATTGTGACACTCGGGTCAGGGCTCGGCGACGGAGAGCATCACACGATGAATGACCTGCCCATTGTCATGGCCGGGTCGGCAAACGGTCGGCTTCGGACCGGTGGTGTTTTTGACTGCCCGAGCAACACACCGCTGGCCAACCTCTGGTTGCTGCAGGCTCAATTAATGGGTGCTGATTTGCATCGATTCGCGGATAGCACTGGACCGCTGGAAGGATTGTTGGCTTGATGCACGGTCTGTATCGGGTGTCCGCATCAAAGCTGGCGAGATAAATCAGGGTCCGGATACTTCGTCATCGCGGGAGTATTTGGTCCCTCCCTCCCTCCCCCGCCCGCACCGGCCGACGTTCCCTGGGTTGCGCGGCTGCGGGATTTTGTGCTGACACCACTCGAGTGACTTTTTGCAAATCAGGAGGCCGCCTGTTACAGCTGCCGACAAAAAATTGATCTAATTTGCTTTGAGTTTGAACGGATTGACGCTGCAGGCAAGTTGCGAGTTGAAGACAGTGATGACGCCGGTTGGCAATTGAATATTGGGGTAGATCCACGCATCTGGCCAGTTGCATAAGAGGCGACGCTCAAGGATTATCAGGGATACCGCGACATCTTTGTTGAAAGAGATGAATTTTGCCGCCGATTTACGGAGTCGCTGATCGAATTTACCTTGGGCGGTCGTTTGACATTAGTGATAAGGAACTCGTGAAAGCGAGGTTGAGGACAGCAAAGAACAATGAATGCAAGCTGGGTGAATTCATTCACACGCTGATTCAAGTTGAGGCGTTTCGTATTAACTGAGAAAGAATGGCAGTCACGCCGACGAGAGACTGGTTTACCAACAAGAGAGAAATGCATGACGACGTTAAAGCACGAGCAGAAGCAGGTTCAGATGAAGTCAAGGAGAAGCGGACTGAAATCAGTTTGTGACTGTGCACTTTTGTTCGGGATCCTGTTTCCTGCGGTGGTCGTTGACGCTGCCGGTCCGACGAAATTCGAATCGAAACTGTTTAACAGCGGCACACTCGTCTACGCAGACGAGTTTGATGGGGAATACAACCAAGAACGATGGGGTGCTCAAAAGAAGGATCGACAGATCAAGGAGGGTAAATTGATTGTGACGCCCTTGTTCACGTCTCGGGAAGAGGCGATGAACGTTCTGAAACGCGATCATCATTTGGGTCTAGAGCCGGTGATTCATCTCAATGGTATTCCCAGCGAGTTTGTGTGTCACTTGCGGTACCGATTCGAAACCAAAAAGCTAACACCCGGTAGGCCAAGTTTTCAGATTGGTCACCACATGATCATTCTTGGTTACATCGAAGGAGGCGGTCACCGAATTAAATTGCCCGATGGTCCTACTTTCACGGAGCCAGATTCGGGGATGGAACTCGGTAAATGGATCGATCTTGTCATTGAGTACAAAAAGGGTGAGATGGCCATTGGCGTCAACGGTCACGACAGGACTTATCAGCACGACGCCGTAAACATCATTAATGAGAAAGATCAACTCGGACCGAGGTTTACCCTGAAGGGCGGGCCTGATTGCCGAATCATCTTTGACTCAGTCAGACTTTGGAAAGTTAACTGATTGGAGCCTAGGAATTAAATTCAGGGCCTGAGCAGACGCTGAGGTAATTTGACCCACATGCGTCGTGGCGGGGCGTTTCCGATGCTTAGCATGGTCGAGTAGCTTATCTTGGTTGGGGAGTCTTATCTGGAAGTCGTTTTGATAAAGGGACCAAAGCCCTTATCTGGTGACTGGCATCCCGTCCGAGTGTCACAGGAACTAGCGTTGAACCGTGCTGATTTCTCCGGGTGGAGTTAAAGAAACGGCTCCCTTCAGTGAAGAGGATCATCAGCCAAGTGTGGGAACCGGTCCAGGATGCTGGTTGATTGTTCGTTCTGATGATGAGATTCGGTAGTCATGATCGCTCCATGATTCACCACGTTGACTTTGCGCCGTTCCAAAGCGGTTCTGGAGCACTGCCCAAAGCGGTTCTGGAGCACTGCCCGAAGCGGTTCTGGAGCACTGCACAAAGCGGTTCTGGAGCACTGCACAGGGTGTTGGCAGAACATTCGGCTTCAATCTTGCCACAGCCCGGATTCAATGCCGCCGAGGATAACGATTGCAAATGTTCCATGCCCCGGAATGACCGTGGGCGGCATTGCGATTTCAGCTCCTGCATCGGCTGCAGAATCGACGGCCAAGTGAATGTCATCGACACCTACATACGGCCGCACCACTGGTGATTCCGTTTCACGCATTGGTGCACGAATGCCCATCAAGCCGCCTTCGTCAAGTTTCGCGGTGCGCGCACCACCAAGGTTATTGTCGGGTGCACTGAACGACATTCCATAGATGGAGGAATATTGCCGACACATTGCATCGACTTCAGGTGTCACGATCTCAAGGTATCGAATTTTCATTAATTCGCCCGTAGGCAGCCAGTTTGGATTTTGGGGAATGCGATTCACTTTGTCAGGTGCCGCCGTCGGCAAAGATGTTTCGCCCTGAGGGCGGTCACATGCGGTGATCAGCATCACAAACCCTGAAGGGATTGCTAACGCTGCCCAGGCTTGGAGTGCGGCACGGCGATTAACGGTAGGCATGAAATTTCTGAGAGAATAAGTTTAAGATCATCCGGTTGCATCGGTCGGCCCCGAATATTAGACAGCCTGTTCACAGATTAGACAGCCTGTTCACGTGATTCAGGATTCGTAGTTGGTGAAGCAGCAACCGCCACAGGGTGTCCAACGTGATGCGCCGAGCTGGACAGTCTCGCGTCATTTCTCAATCTTGAATCTTCGCTAGCTCAGCTTCCGGTGCGCTCAGTCTTGAACACCCGTGCGAGGAGATGAGTCGTGGTGATTGTGATGAGGGACTGAGCAGCTTGTTTAGCTATGCTCGAAGGAGTTCCATCGGACGAACGGGCTGGAGCCAAGAGGGTCTTTGCCTGGAGGTTAGGCCGTCGATGGCTCCCGTAGCTAACTGCCAAGTGAGAACAACCAAAGTACCAGCATTGGAACTCCGACCACAAAAATCAAGAAGGCAAAAAGACTACCGATCACCATGCCCAACGCATTGCTTGTTGATTTCATTTTAACCTATGACTTTAGTGCTTATGAGCAAGGGATGATCTGTGTCGTTATCAATCTGACTCCGATAACGCCGGAAGTTTGCAGCCAATTTGTTGCGTTGCCGAAAAGGGAAGTGATCGAGGGTGTGATAGCAGCAAGGCTTGCCTTGGCGTCTCGGTCCGGATAGCGAACCCGCTAATGATAAACGTCTGTTTCCACCGCGACAACGTGTTCGCCCTGGTTTGCCGGGCATTTTTGTTGGTCGGGTTCACCACTTTTGAACGCCGGTTGAATGACTGGGAACAAAGTGATCCGGTGTTCCACTCAGGTCGTGACTTGTTTTGCACTGGCCGAAAAGATTCATTGTTGATGCATGCAGCGAAGCGATTTTCGTAAAGTCTTATCAGTCAAGTGGATTTACTGTTTCGGTTGTCTCGCGAGGGGAAGTGGTAACCGGTCTAAAACGACGTGAAGGGACTCGCGTCGCTGCTAGTGGTTGATGGCATGACGGAAGGGATCTACGTAGGGCCTAGCGATTTCCGAGGGGAGTACGTCCCGTTTTGATTTGCATAGGAAAAGGGTTCACAGGGTTCATGCCGTGTCTGCCGGTGCGTTAACTTGTGTCGGTTTTTTTTAGTTAAATTTTACATTGAGAATTTTGCAGCGAGAATTTTGCAGCGAGAATTTTGTAGCGAGAATTTTGTAGCGAGATATTGACGAATGGATTCGGTTCGGTCATTCTTCTACTATGTCTAATGGTCGGACTAACTGGATTTCCCATTGCAAGATGTCCTGTGCGTCACGTCCGATTTATTCTCGTCGTAATACTCTGCTTTATTGCAGTCATAGGCCAAACGCCTGCTTGGTATCACGTTGCGTCGTGTGATGATTGCGTTATTGCCTTAGGCGATGACCTTCTGACTTGCAGTCATTCTTGTTGCCATCAGCACGAGGAAGCTTCCAAGGTCGAGCTGGGTGGCGATCGGCACAGCGTGCCCGATGATTCTGGCTCGTGCGCTGTCTGCCAATCGCTGGCTTGTCCTGTCGGAGTCGGTTGGACAGCCGGCTCTCTGCCGTTCTCGGGAACGACAGTTGAAAGAGTGGTGTTTCGCTCCGCTGGCGTTACCCACGATCTGTGGAACGCTGCGCCGCGTCCACGTGGTCCGCCCTTGTCTGCATGAGCCGAAGCGGGTTTTGAGGTCTCGGTTTGCGCCGTCTCGGGTGTTACCTGAAGGTTCTCTGGATCCATGGCTGCGGTGTTTTAGCAATTCAACAAGCCCTGCTGCGTTCAGCGTTCCACTGTTCGTTAAGCCGTGAAACCGATTGGCATGTTTGCCACGTGGTGGGTCGCTTTCTAATTCTATGCGGATGGTGAACTCCGGTCATGGATACCGGTGCGTTCGGCCATTGCATGCGTGATGCTCACTAAATTAATCAACAAGAAAGTGGATAAAGTAATGAAATTAAAGACCAAGAGGCTTCGTAGAGGTCAAGGACTCATTGAGTTCGTCACTGTCGTTGCAGCGGTTGGTTTCATCGGGTTGGTGTCAGTTTCCGTTTTTGGACACAAGGTTGCCGATCAATATGCCATCTGTGCCGGGATGCTTCCGGCCGCATGCGATGAGGACCAAGTGCCAATTGCGACGGGTGGATTTGCGGGAACGACCGTGAATATTGATGGGGCAATTCAAGGGAATGGCTCGGTAAGTTGGTCATCTGTCACTGGTAACGCGGACGGTGATGGCGAGTTGGAAAACAACGTTGTTGCTAGTGGTGGCACCGCTGACGGTGAAGCCTTTGTCGCTGACTGATAGCAATGATCAGACTGGGCGACATCACGGAGGGTGTCGCTATTTTTTTTAACCAATTTGCAAAAGTCGGAAAATGTCACACCATCAACTAGAAACAATTGGTTCTGCGATCGATGCTCCACTGGTCGATGCCGTGCGGACCTCTTGGAAAGATATTCTAGGAATCGTCGCATCCATCAGTTGCGCAATCCACTGCGCCATCATGCCAATGGCCATCGGTTACCTACCGTTACTCGGCCTGGAATTTCTCGCCGACGAGTCTTTCCATCGATGGATGGTTTTTGTTTGCTTTGGAATTGCAATCCTTGCGTTTGTTCCTGGCTGGAAAAGGCACCGCAGTTTCCTTCCCGGCGCGGTGGGTGCGGTTGGGCTGGCTGGGATTGCTGCGGCCGCGTTCTTTGTGACTGATAGTTGTTGTGCTGCTAATGACGGTTCTGAGCTGATCGCAATGAATTCTGCCGCCGAAGTGTGTACCGAATCGTGCTGTGATCAGTGTGAAGTTGAGTCGCCTCCGTCCAACGATTTGTCGGTGGCTTCGATTTCTTCGTTCGGAAGTTATGCCTCGTGGATTACGCCACTGGGTGGGTTGTTGCTGGTTGGATCACATCTGCTTAATCATCGGTATACGTGTCAGAGAAAATGTTGCGCGGCGCAATCGACAAGTTGCTGAGGCAGAACGTGTGCCAGGGAATGAAAATCCTTCGGAGAACCTTAGCTCTGCAGTCCTTTTTAAACAGGTTTTGAATGTCGGCCAGCCGAGACCATGCTTGGTGGATTCATGGAACACATTTTCCGTAGCCTGCGTTGATTCAGCGAGGACTGGCCTTTTGCTATTACACCAACTTGGCGTGTTTGATCATTTTACGCTAATTGGGTAACAGGACCGATGGAACCGGCACTTCTTAGCCACCTTCATGGTTGTTCTGGTTTTCAGCACCGTTTGGTACAAGAGCAGACGTTGATGTGAAAATGGCGGGCTCGAGCCCGCCAGTAGGAAGAATCAATAGTCACAGGAAAATGAATGAGGATCCCACATTTGTTCCGTCTGGTGATTCAATGCACCCCTATCTCTTTGTTTATATCGCTTTGTTTATCGGGAACTTCAAAGGAGTCAGAGTTTCGTCGTGAACCCGACTGCTGTTAACGGTTCGGCATGATGGATAACGCGCTGAGATTTGATTCCAATGGGTGACCACCCGATTGCAGAAATGCCCCTGAAAAAACGGACGCTTGATTACTGATGCAGTAGCGTGTTAGAAACCGTTGTTCCCCTGATTGGCTCTATCGTTGACGTGCAATGCTTGGAGTCAAGCGACAGGGTGGAATCACGTGTGGGAGTGTCGGCCAAAACGCCGGCAAGTCGATATGACGCGTCAATCGTCCTCCATTCTTGTATTGTTGTATTCTGGTAATGGCGTATTCTGGTAATGGCGCGGGATAAGCTGCATAAAGGTGGTGCTCTTGCTGTCACCTAATGGGAAGTGTTCTGATGCGGGCACGATGCCTGTTCGATGTGCGAACTCGACTGGAAAACTTTTTGATGCCAGCGCTATTACACTGGCCGTTAATCAGCTTCGGCGTGACGGAATCCTTAGTCCATAACTGAGCAATGGGATGCAGATAGAGCCATTTCTTACGGAACAGTTTTTTACGAAATATGAATTTTCTGCTCCGCACCTTCTCGCTTCATCGGATTGCGAAACCATTTCGATTAGCGAACTGTTGCAGTTAGCGGGTTCGTCCCTTGAGGAATTCGGGAGCTTGACGCTGGGGTACACCGAGTCGCAGGGTAACCCACGACTTCGATCACAAATCTCGCAAATGTATTCCAGCATTGCTGAAGAGGAGATTGTAGTTTTGACGTCGCCGGTTGAGGGTATTTTCTTAGCGATGCAAACGGTGTTGGAACCTGATCACGAAGTCATTGCTTTGCGACCTGCCTACGACGCTCTCAGCAATGTAGCGCGGCATTTGTGCCGTCAGGTTGTGCCTTGGCATATGATCCCGAGCGACGGACATTGGGCCTTGGATTTTGCGCAGTTAGAATCCCTGATCAACGATCAAACCCAAATGATTGTTGTCAACTTTCCACACAACCCAACTGGTTACGTCCCGTCCAGGGAAGAATTCAAACGATTGATTCAACTAGCAGAAGAAAACGATATTTGGTTGTTCTGCGACGAAATTTATCGCGGTCTTGAGTTTGAAGAGCGAATCCCGTCAGCCGCAGATCTTTACGAGAAGGCGATTGTACTTAGCGGGCTGTCCAAGACGCACGGCTTGCCGGGCCTTCGGGCTGGTTGGTTGGTCATTCGTGATCCGGCGCTTCGAGAATCATTAATTAATTGGAAGCACTACACAACGATCTGCCCTGCAGCGCCCACTGAATATCTCGCCAGTCAAGCGATATCCGTCCAGGAACAACTCGCTGATCGTAGTAAGCAGATCATTCGTCGAAACCTCACACTTTGTCACGACTTCATTGAATCTTTCTCCGATAGGTTCATCTGGCGTCAACCCATTGCGGGTTCCGTCGCATTTGTTGAACTGAAACTTGAATTGTTTGGTTTTGAAACGGCTACCGACTTTTGTCACCATCTTGCGAGAGAGCACGGCATTGTTCTGCTGCCGGGAGCCTGCCTAGGCTATGACGATCATTTTGTTCGTTTTGGACTTGGGCGTTTAGGCTTTGGTGATGCGTTGCAGGCATTTTCTCAGGTGCTGAAAACAACGACCTAAGAGATCTTTGCTGATGGGCTGATCCGAGGCGGGGGCGTTTGTCAAAGTTAATGGGCGCGCCGCAAAGCAATCTTTTGCGGCGGAATTTTCCAATCCCGCACTCATGAAGCCGGCCAGGTTACGACGTCCAATGCGACGTCCAATGCGACGTCCAATGCGACATCCAATGCGACATCGCTCAATGCTCTCTCCCCGAGGTCTGATTGCGGTGATTTGCCGTGTGTCGATGTGCTGTCGAGGTTTCGTTGATCCTCTTTGCGTTGGCATGATATAGTTGAATGCAAGCGGCACGTAAAATAAACCTGCACTTTCCCTTTGATTCACCAGTCGGAACTCGCAGTGAACGATTGCAATACGGATCCCAACGAAGCTTTTTGTGTGAAACGCCTATCGGTGAATCAAGGTATCGCTGGCGCTCCGGTACTGGTTTTGATCTTTTGTTCGACGCTTGCTGTGCAGTGGTTGCTGATTCCGGCTTTTGCTGCTGCGGCTGAGCGAGAAAGTGCATTGGGAAGGGTCGCTTGGAATGATTCGACCGTGATAGGGTTTCCTGATCCGCCGCCGCCCTACGAAGTTACCCCTTTTCATTCTTCGCTTTCGCTCCAGAACCCCATGGGCGTTACAAGGCTACCCGGGACGCAGCAGTTGCTGGTTCACGTGCATCAGGGTGGCTATGGTGGTCCTGGACGATTGCTTCAATTCAATCCAACGGATTCGATTCCTCAGCTAAAGGAGTTCCTTGTCTTAGATGAGATCATTTATGGAGTCGCATTCCACCCGCAGTTCGAAGAAAACGGATTCATGTATGTGGGATGCAACGGGCGATCTGAGGAATTAGAGAAAACATGCACGAAAGTTCTTCGGTTTCGTGTCAAAAGAGAGGGGGCCTACGAGTGCGATCTTTCAACAGAGGTCACCGTGATCGAGTGGGCCTCGAACGGGCACAACGGTGGTGATCTCGCTTTTGGAAATGATGGGTTGCTCTACGTGTCCGCAGGTGATGGCACTTCCGACTCGGATGCGAAACTAGCGGGACAAGATCTAACAACGCTGCCAGGAAGTCTATTGCGAATTGACGTGAATACTATCTCGGCAGGACAGACCTATTCAATCCCACCCGACAACCCATTTCTTAATCTCGATGGAGCACGCGGTGAGATATGGGCGTACGGATTAAGGAATCCTTGGCGAATTTCGGTGGACTTAAAAACAGGTGATTTGTGGGCTGGCATCAATGGGCAGGATCTTTGGGAAACAGCGCAGGTCGTGCGTCGCGGCGAGAACTATGGATGGAGTATCACTGAAGGCAGCCAACCCTTTCAGCCACAGCGTCAGCGGGGCCCGACCCCGATCATTACACCAACCATTGAACATGCTCATTCGGAGGCGCGTTCGCTGACCGGCGGTCATGTCTATTACGGTAAGAAAAATCCACTGCTGTACGAACACTACATTTACGGCGACTACTCGACAGGCATGATCTGGGCGGCAAAGTACCGAGATAATGAAGTGGTTTCACATTTTACCGTTGCTAGAACGAACCTGCAGATTGTCGGGTTTGGAATTGGGCACGATGGCGAGCTAATCATTGTTGACCATGGTGGAGGACTTTACACACTTTCTCCAACTAGGCAAACGCACTCAACAGACTTTCCTCGACGGTTGAGCGAGACCGGGATCTACACCTCAGTTGCCAATCATCAGGTGCATCCCGGCTTGATTCCTTATCAAGTGAATTCACCGTTGTGGTCCGATGGTGCGACAAAGGAACGCTTTATTGGGCTTCCGGACAACGCAACGATCGATTTTCGAGAAGCAAAAAGCTGGGACTTTCCCGATGGGACGGTCTTGGTCAAAACATTCTCGTTACCGATTCATGATGCGGCCTCGCGCAATTCGAATCAAAATTCACACACTCGGATTGAAACACGATTGATGACACGGCAAAGTGGTCAGTGGTACGGTTACAGCTATGAATGGAATTCAGATCAAACGGATGCAACCTTGGTTTCGGCCGATGGGCTTGATAAAGATTTTCAAGTCGCGTCTGACCGAAATGATGGTGGCAGTACGACCAAGCAGACGTGGCATTACCCAAGTCGGTCCGAGTGCATGGTCTGTCACAGTCGGGCCAGTAATTTTGTTCTCGGTCTTTCGGTTCCGCAGACAAATTTGGAGCTCGATCAGGGGCCCAAGCCTATGTCGCAGCTTGAGCATTTCAAGCAGTTGGGGCTGTTTCATCCAACGATTGGTGCACAGGAGAAGGCGGATCCGGCTGATTCGGCCTTCGATTTTCCTGAGCCGGTGCCAAGTCTGCCACGCCTGGTCAATCCGGCGGATGTGAACGAAACCTTGGAAAAACGCGTACGTTCCTACCTTCATGCAAACTGTGCTAACTGTCACGTCAAAGAGGGCGGTGGAAATTCAAAGATTGTTCTCAGCTACAATCGCGCGATCGACAAAACAGGCTTACTCAACCAAACCCCTTTGCATGGTGCATTCGGATTGCTGGATGCAAAACTGATCAAGCCCGGTTTTCCCTTGCAGTCAGTGCTAGTGGAAAGGTTGAGGCGTCGAGGCCCTGGGCAGATGCCTCCTCTTGCAAGCAGTTCGGTTGACACGGGATCGTTAGAGTTGATCATGCGATGGATATCCGAAATGCCTCAGGTAAGTGAGCAATAGCACGGTCAAACTTGATCCATCGCCGCGTTTGGTGTGAAATTGTCGGCAAAGCCACTGGGCAGTGGATGGTTTTGTCGAAGTGTACACCGCTTCATCCATCTCAAGAGAATGTCTCCATCAGGTGATTCCTGGCGTTGGGCCGTTCGCGGTGGCATCAACGGATCCGGTGGATGGATGCAGACTCTCGTTCGGACTGAACCTTGGATTCGCAAGGGGGCAAGAAGGTGCACACATTGGATTATTCGACGTTGCTTGGGTTGAGGGTGCGGAAACAATCAGTCAGTTGGAATGATGAAGGATTCACTTGCCTGATGACGCAGTCGGGTTGGTATTCGCAACGCTCTCGACCTGCTTGAAGACTCTGATCATATTTCCACCGAGCACTTTGCGAATGTCTTTTTCTGCGTAACCGCGGTCCAGTAGGCCTTGGGTAATCACGGGATAGGTGCTGACGTCCTCAAGTTGCCCCGGTAAAACGGGTACGCCATCATAGTCTGAACCTAAACCTACATGATCCACGCCGGCTATTTGGATGATGTGATCGATATGATCCAATAAATGATGAACCGTACAGAGGCCCGAGCGTTGATTCTTTCGTTCCCATTGTTTCAAGTCGGTTGCCGCTTGCTCTTCATCGTTGGGGTAAAGGTCTTTCAGTAGGTCTCGTTTTTTACTGCGTCGGATTGAACGTTCCGCGTCTGCGGGATGGACAAAATCAGGGAAGAAGTTGACCATCACGACACCTCCATTTTTCTTGGTCAACTTTAAGACGTCATCGGGGACGTTGCGTGGATGATTAGCAATTGCCCGAGCTGATGAATGGGAAAACATCACAGGGGCCCGTGCTACCTTCAGTGTTTGACGCATGCACTCGGCGGAAACGTGTGAGAGGTCAACAATCATGCCCAATCGGTTCATCTCTCGAACCACCTCAACGCCAAACTCCGAAAGTCCACCGGATTTGGACACGTCACTGCATGAATCTGCCCAGTCCAGCGACATGGAGTGGGTCAACGTCATGTATCGGGCCCCCTCGCGATACAGTTGCCTAAGGACGTTAATAGAATTCTCGATTGAGTGACCACCCTCCACCCCAATTAGCGATGCGATCTTTCCTTGCCGTTGAATGCGTTGAATGTCATCGACTGTCATCGCCAGTTCAAAGGTATCACTGAAGCGATCCGCGAGTTCTCGAACCAGCGAGATTTGCTCGAGGGTTGTTGTCAGTGAATTGTTTTGAAGTGACGTTGAAGTGGGTACATAGACGGACCAGAACTGTGCTCCAACACCTCCACGTCGTAAACGGGGGATGTCCGTATCAAACTCAGGTTGATTCTTTGTGAGATCAATTGACTTTAGATCGCCATCACTGTTTCTGACCGCCCAAGGCAAGTCGTTGTGCCCATCAAAAACCGGCGAAGACTTGTGAATGCGAACTGCATCAGCACTTACAACGATGGGTGGGCGAGGCGTTCCGACTGTTCCCGCGTTTGTTTGGCTAACCTGAGCGTAAGCAGAGTGAGCTAAAAAGCCACTCAGCAGAGCGGTGCGTAATAAAATCATCATCGAGTCGAAACTCCCGAGAAGGATAGCAGGATTGGTGACGCATAGATTTCGCCGATACATCTGAGACGTTAATGTACATTGATCGAGCGTCCCAAAAAAGATTCGACTTTGAACGTTGGGGAATCGATAGGTGGGATCAACCGAAAGTGCCCCGAATTTACTACTTGCAGTTTTCGCTACATTAGGGCTGGCATCCAATGATGGATGCACCTGCAGGTTAATGATCTTTGTCCAGCCGCAAAAAAAGTCCAGAGCTTAGCAACGCTGCGGAAAATCGAGAAAGAGTGGCTTGGGAGTCAGTCGGTGGCAGCATTGCCCTGACCATGAGGTCTGCCATTCCTATGACTCACGCGGCGTGAATGGCAGTAACATGGTCAGGTTCTGTTCCCATGGAGGGTATGAGCGTGTAGCGGCATGGCGATTGATGGCTGGTGAACATGGCTTGTTTTCCATCTTTGTTTTTGTTGTTTCAGCAAATCCTTGCAGCGGTGGTGAATCGTGCGATCGGTGTGATACCATATCCGTCGGATCATCGGCTTCGGTGAACCAATCGCTGTGTTGATTCCACCTGTCAAACTGTTGTTGAGAGTCCATCATGGAACGAATTCTAAGTGTTCTTTTCATTGCAATCTTTGTGATGTTTCAGGGGAACTTGTCGTTTGCAGACAATCTTGCTTCGTTGATTCCCGACGCGCTGCGCCGCGCGGGAACCAATCGTTCTGAAATTGAGGACGCTTTGAGTCGGGCACCCTCTGGCCAAAGGGCGGGCATGGAATTTCTGATTGCTCACATGCCGGATCAGGATTTGCAAAGTCTGAAGACGGATTTTCTGCTGGATAATCTTGATCTTGCTTACAAGGCGTGGAGCGAAGCCCCTTGGAGAGAGCAAGTCTCGGAGGAGTTGTTTTTCAACAATGTATTGCCCTATGCCAACGTCAACGAACAGCGAGATTCTTGGCGGGAGGATTTTTACACGAAGTGCAAGCCAATCATCGTTGGGGCAAAAACGCCGTCCGAGGCAGCGGTGTTGCTGAACCAAAAGCTTTTTAAGCAACTTAATGTGCGTTATTCAACTAAACGGAATCGAGCGGATCAGGGGCCGGCGGAATCGATCCGCACTGGTTTGGCATCTTGCACCGGACTCTCCGTGCTTTTAATCGATGCATGTAGGGCCGTTGGTATCCCTGCCAGATTCGTCGGAACACCCCTTTGGGCGAACAAAAGTGGCAACCACTCATGGGTGGAAATTTGGGATGACGGTTGGCATTTTACCGGCGCCTGTGAACCAACAGGTGGCGAACTCGATAAAGGATGGTTCAAGGGACGCGCGGCAACTGCCTTGGCGGACCATCCATTACATGCGATCTATGCCGTTAGTTATAAAAAAACACCATCGCCCTTTCCTTTGGTCTGGGCCCCGTCCAACCGCAGCGTGTCCGCCGTCAATGTGACGGAGCGGTACACAAAAAACAAAGAACCACTGGCTGTTGGACACGTCGAAGTTTTAGTGAAAGTTGTCGATGGGAATGGAGAACGTCTCTCAGTCCCAATCCAAGTTTTTGATGAGAGTCAAAAGAGTGTCTTCTCGGGTAAAACCAAGGATGAGCGATTTGACGCCAATGACCACTGTGCTATTTCTCTCCGAGAGGGCAAGGAATACACCCTGCATTTAACTTACGGCAACGGGATTCTAAAAAGATCAGTCGTCGCGCGGAAGCAAAATGAGCCGCACACGCTGGTCCTTGCCGATGATGGTGAGGAGACGACCAAGGGTCGCATCACTGAGGGTAATGATTCCGAAAGTGATGCTAGTGGCGCCTCGGCGCAATCCACATCCGAAGAAGTACCCGCTACGGAGTCTCCGTTACTTGCTCTGAAGAAATATCTTGCGCAGCCAGAGGATCAGCGGCCCATTCTGCAGGAGCAAGCGTTCAGTCAGCAGGGCCTGACCGAAACCTTGTCTCAACGCGCCGAAGCCCTGCTTTGGAGCGACCATGTCAAAATGATCAGGCGAGAACGTCAGCGAGAGATGGAGGAAGGAAAAGTTGCCGTGGGCGAGTTAAGCATGCCTTTTTTCTATCGAACCTTTGGTCAGAAACCCAAGGACGGGCGAAGTCTGTACATTTCCATGCACGGTGGTGGTGGGGCGCCCGCACAAGTGAATGATCAACAGTGGGAAAATCAGAAGCGTCTTTACACAGTGCCGGAGGGAGTTTATCTGGCCCCGCGAGCGCCCACCAACACATGGAATCTTTGGCACCAGCCGCACATTGATGGGCTGTTTGCCCGATTGATAGAAAATTTGATTGTTTTTGAGGATGTGAATCCCGACAAGGTCTATCTGATGGGGTACTCCGCTGGCGGTGATGGGGTCTATCAGGTCGCCCCGCGAATGGCGGACCGATTCGCTGCCGCCGCGATGATGGCGGGGCATCCCAATGAAACCTCGCCGTTGGGCCTTCGCAATCTTGCCTTCACGATCCACATGGGAGGAAAGGACTCGGCTTATAAAAGAAACCAAATTGCGGCTGACTGGAAATCAAAGCTTGCCGGTCTGCGTCAGGAAGACCCCAGTGGTTATGAGCATCTGGTGACGATCTATCCCAACAAGGGTCATTGGATGGATCGTCAAGACGCATCCGCCATTCCATGGATGGCAAAATACCGCCGCACACGACACCCTGACCGTGTTGTCTGGAAACAGGATGACGTTCAGCACCAACGCTTCTATTGGTTGGCAGTCAATCCAAAAGACATTCAGGGGCGACCGTTGGTGATCGTTTCAAGGAATGGGCAGGAAATCAATATTGAGCAATCAGATGTCGAGCAACTGACAATTCGCCTGTCAGACGAAATGCTGGAACTCGACCAGCCGATCCAGCTTCGCTGGGGTGATTCGCAGTTGCCAGAAATTACACCGATTCGAACTATCGCGACACTTGCCAAGACTCTGGCAGAGAGAGGTGATCGAGGTGGAATGTTCAGCGCCGAATTCCAGTTGACAGCACCGAAGGAATAACTGAATGAGTTTTCCTATGAACTTGCGGAACTTCCACAAACTGATTCTGCCGTCACTTCTATTGTGCTTCGGTCTGACTCATGCTGATGAGCCGACGCTGTCGGAAATACGCCACCCCAAGGGTGTGACGTTTCCACCCGTTGCGGAGTCGGAGCTCGCTACCTACACAGCCTATCGCACGAATCATTCCATCAAACTCGATGGGCAACTGAATGAGTCGAGTTGGGAGGCTGCCGTGCCATCCAATAATTTCGTTGATCTCGTCTCGGGCAAGCAAACCCTGCACGATACCAAGGTCAAAATACTTTGGGACTCGCAATACTTGTATCTGGGGTACCAGATCGAGGAACCAAATGTGCAAGCAAGATTTCTGGAGCGAGATGCGCCAATTTGGCAGGAGAATGACGTTGAATTTTTTATCGCGTTCGACCACACGTATTATGAGTTTGAGATCAATGCACATGGAACACTCTATGAAGGTTTATTCATTTGGCAGGAAGACTATCAGCAGCACGGTTTTGACAAACTAGCCCAGGTGAACGTGAACGATCCGAGTGTGAAGCATCAATCATTCAATGGCGTTGGCTATAAGAAGCACCCGCGAGGGAAACGATGGGCTTTTTTAGCATGGGACTTTCCTGGATTGATAGCGAAAACTAGCGTTCAGGGAACTCTCAACCAAGCGGAAGATACCGATTCAGGTTGGACCGTGGAATTGGCAATACCTTGGGAGGGTATGAAAGTGCCAGCTCATGGAGACCAGCGCGCGATTCCACCAAATGATGGCGATTTGTGGCGCATGGATTTTTCTCGGTTCAATCAATATCGTGAACCAAGTCCGGCGAGGGATTCCGGTGGATGGGCTTTAAATCATCACGGTATCTGGGATTCACATCTTCCTGAGCTATTCTCCAAAATTACGTTTTCGGAGCGATTGGTCGGGCAGTGATGCCAGCTGCACAATAATGTTGATTCAGTTGATCTTGCAATATCCCGCAGGAGAATCCGTCTGAAAATCAAACTTTGTCCTCAAAAGAATTCACTGGATGCGGACGGGTCGTAGGAGGTTGTGATTTGACCTTGCTTGGTCTCGGTGTGGCCACTCCTTTGGATGGTTTTCTGAACAGCGCATCGATGGCAATGCTTGGTGGAGGCTCGCTTGCTGGTTGCAGCGATTGAATTCAAGCAAGCAAGCCAGACCAGATGCCCTCTTTTCTTGGGAGTAGGCAAGTCCATCATTGCAGCGAAATGGTAGAGACCCATGTCAGGAAGGCCGCGCGGTGATTTTTGAAGACGTGTTCGAGTTTGCGGCGAGTTTTATTTTTTGAGGCAATCTAGGCGTTGTTTCCGTGACCTCGTTCTCCATGGCTTGTCATTCGGCCCACCTTGGAGCATCCTCCTTGGGAGTTTGCCCGGTTAGGGTACCTGTTTCCTTCAAGAAGTGTGCAAATCGTGTATTGTGGAGAGATAGGATTCCGTGAAGACAACGCTATTCGACCGTCATTGTTCTTGATGATCCACGTACAGCAGTCAAGTTGCTAACGCTAGAATTGATAGGAATGAATTGTCATTTTCGGTGAGGATCGGTAGCGAGTCTGTGTAGTCGGTTTCGGAGAGACCACCGAGCGTTGTTGCTGGATTTTAGAAAACCTGGAACGAGTTATTCAGGAGTGTGGAAGCTTGATCATTTCGAAAGCGGATCTGAACAATCCAAGATGGCTATTGAATTGCTTTGCCGTTGCGGTGTTGTCACTTGGCTGCTGGTTACATCCGGTAGACGCTGCGGATAACGATGTGTTGTTCACGCGAGACATTCAGCCACTGCTGGCCAAGCATTGCCTTTTGTGTCACGGTGTCGACGATTCGGAAGGGGGCTTGCAGTTGCACCAGTCTGATCTGGCGACGAGAGAAGTTGATTCGGGGCATCGTGCAATCGTCCCCGGGAAAATCGAGCAGAGTGAATTGCTCAAACGTGTCGTTTCGGACGATCCAGAGCTGAGGATGCCTCCAGATGGGGAACGATTATCCACAGGGGAGATTCAGAAGCTGAGTGATTGGATTGAGCAGGGAGCGAAATGGGAGGTTCATTGGGCCTATCAGCCGCTACAGCCTGCTTCGCCGCCGAGTGTTACAGATGAAGCTCTGGTCAGAAACGAAATCGATCGTTACGTGATTGCTAAACTTCAGGAACTCGACATCGATCCTTCTCCCGAAGCGGATCGTCCAACGCTTATCAAAAGACTTCATTATGATCTGGTTGGCTTACCCCCCAGCCCAGCCGAGGTCCGCGATTTTGTCTCGGATACCTCAGCGGATGCCTACGAAAAGGTCGTCAGGCGACTTCTGGCCTCCGAGCATTTTGGTGAGCGTTGGGGACGACACTGGCTCGATATGGCGCGGTACGCAGACTCCGATGGCTATGAAAAAGACAATCATCGAGCGGATGCTTGGCGTTACAGGGACTGGGTGATTCGGGCAATCAATCGTGATATGCCGTTCAATCAATTTACGATCGAGCAGTTGGCGGGCGATTTGTTACCCAATGCAGGTGTGGACCAGAGACTCGCGACCGCGTTTCATCGGCAAACCCTTACCAATACAGAGGGGGGAACCGATCAAGAACAGTGGCGTGTCGCGGCGGTGATGGATCGCACCGAGACGGTTGGGACGGTCTGGATGGGTTTGAGCGTCGGATGTGCGCGATGTCATTCTCACAAATACGATCAGATTACCCATCAAGAGTACTACCAGCTTTACAGTTATTTTAACAACGCCGATGAAGTGACTGCGGAGGTTCCGAAATCGTCATCGATAACCGCTGAGGTGGAATCAGAAATCAACTCGATTGAAATTGAGTTGTCTCGTAGGAAGCAGGAGTTGGCAAAATCCTCTGATCAGTGGTTGCCCGATTTGAGGCTGCAGGCTGCTCGTTTGGCGACCGAAGGGGTTAAGTACCATCCACTGGATTCGGTAGTTGTGCGTGGCCCCGAAGGGGTGACTTTCAAGAGATTGGAAGACGGCTCGTATTTGGTGGAGGGAGAGAATCCTGAAACAGCTAAATACACGATCGAAGGGTTGACGCCGGTTGATGGGGTATCGGGAGTACGCCTGGAAGTGTTACCCGACGAATCTTTGAGTGCCAAAGGGCCGGGGCGTACATCGCACGGAAACTTCGTCCTCAATGAGATTCGGATTCGTGCCTCCGCTAGTCGCGATTGGAAGGATCAGGGACAACGTAAGTTGGTGACCGCAACGGCAGACTTCTCACAGGATGGCTGGGGTGTCAAAGGAGCGTTTGATGGTGTCGAGGGTGCTGGAAAAGAAGGAACAGGTTGGGCGATTTCGCCAAAGTTTGGGTACGAACACACTGCGACGTTTGCCTTGGCCGATCAGCTGGATGACGGGAATCGCAATCTTCAAATTGTCTTGAGCCAAACTTATGGGGGGCAGCACACGATCGGACGTTTTCGTATCTCGGCGATCACGGGTCGACTGCCCGGTGTTGGGATGGATGAGGAAATACGCAACCTTCTCGTCCGCGATCAGATTGATGATGCTGCAATGCAACGATTGCTTCGTTACCAGCAGGATCAGGATACAGCTTCCTTAAAACTGACGGACCAATTAAGTGAATTGATAAAGAAACGCGATTCCCAGCTAATGAAGGTTCGAGTGATTGCGGAAAGGCAGAAAAATCCTCGAGCCACCCACGTGCTGAAGCGTGGAGAGTTCAAGCAGCCGATGGAGCAAGTGCAGACAGGGACATTCACCACCTTGCCCACGATTCGGCCTCGGGAGGGAAAGTCAACAACTGACCGCTTGGATCTTGCGCGATGGTTGGTTAGCGGCGATAACCCTATCGTCGCTAGGGTAACGGTAAATCACGTGTGGAAGCATTTGTTTGGGGTGGGTATCGTTCCGACGGTGAATGATTTTGGAGTTCGTGGTGACGCACCTTCCCACTTCGCGTTGTTGGATTTCCTGGCTGAGCACCTTATTGCGAGCCAGTGGTCACGGAAACAGTTGATTGAAACCATCGTCCTTTCTGCCACGTATCGCCAATCTTCACGCCATCGACCGGAACTTTTTGAAGTCGACCCCAACAACCGATGGCTGCATCGGCAAAATCGGTATCGTGTCGAGGCGGAGGTGATGCGTGACATTGCGCTGGCGGCTAGCGGTTTGTTATCACGCAAAATTGGAGGCCCCAGTGTGTTCCCTCCCATTCCTCCAAGTGTCACCGATCTAACCTACAACAGTGGCTTCAAATGGAAGCAAAGTGAGGGTGAGGATCGCTATCGAAGGGGTATGTATACTTACTTCAAGAGGACTGCGCCCCACCCGAATCTAATCACGTTTGATTGCCCTGACTCCAATGTGACGAACGTGAAGAGAGATCGCAGCAATACGCCAATTGGCGCGTTGGTAACGCTAAACAACGAAACGTTTGTAGAGGCATCGCAGGCACTGGTTCAGCGGGTCTTCAGTGATGAGTCGCTTGATAACGACCAGGCACGACTGCGTCAGGCCATTGAGTTATGTGTTGCCCGTGTACCCACTCGAGAAGAACTCGCTGATTTTGAAACCCTTCTGGAAAGAAGTCGCGATTGGTATGGCGAGCATTCGGACGACGCGAAGGCGATGGTCGGTCAGAGGCCGGTGGAATCCATTGATGTGGCGGACAATGCCGCTTGGGTCGCCACGTTGCGTATCGTGTTGAATCTGGATGAATTTATTACACGTGAATAATCGATTATTGACGAAGAGAAAGTGAGAAAGCGAATGAATTCACTTGCGGAACAAGTATTGCAATCGCAGCGACGTGAGTTTTTGACCACGACAGCCAGCGGGCTTGGTGGCATGGCGCTTGGCTCGATGCTGACGGACGATGGAGTGCTTTGCGCTCAGGAGGCGGTGGACGCGCCGGCTGGGTCGGGCAACCCATCGCAGTATGAAGCAAAGGCGAAGGCCTGCATTTTTATCTATATGGCCGGAGCGCCCTCACAGTTGGATTTATTTGATCCAAAGCCCAAGCTTCGTGAGATGCATGGTGAGAAATTACCCAAGTCGATACTTGATAAGGCTCGGTTTGCCTTCATCAAACCTGACTCCGCCACGCTCATGGGGTCACCACGAAAGTTCACCAAACATGGTGAGTCGGGGATGGAGTTTTCGGATTGGTTGCCCAACCTAGGTAGCGTCGCTGATGATTTGTTGATGGTGAGAAGTTTACACAGCGAAGAGTTTAATCATCATCCGGGGCAACTGATGATGCAGTGTGGTGTTTCGCGTTTTGGCATGCCCACGATGGGATCCTGGATCAATTATGGATTGGGCAGTGAATCCAAGAATTTGCCCGGTTACGTCGTTTTGACCGCTGGTCGTGGCAGCAGCGGCGGCGCAACACTTTATCAAAGTGGATTCCTGCCGTCGTCCTACGGCGGGGTACTGTTTCGGAATCAAGGCGAGCCGATCCTTAATTTGGCCAACCCTGCGGGGCTTCCCTCTGAATTGCAACGCGCGGGGCTTGATGCACTGAAATCATTCAATCAGCGTCGTTATCAGGAAGTACATGATCCGGAGATTGCCAGTCGAATTGCGAGTTATGAACTTGCAAATCGCATGCAGACCGCCGCACCAGAGTTGATTGATCTATCGAATGAGTCGCAGCAGACTTTGGATCGCTACGGTGTCGGACGTCCTGAGCCGGAAAAGGTCTGGCGAGGTTCCTTGGGGCATCTGAAGACTTATGACACGTTCGCCCGTAATTGCCTGCTGGCGCGGCGGATGGTCGAGCGTGGTGTGCGTTTTATTAACATCATTCACGCTTCGTGGGATCAGCATAGTGAACTTGATTTTCATTTGCAGCACAACGCCGAGTGTGTTGATCAGCCGATTGCTGCCCTGATCAAGGATCTGAAAGAACGTGGGATGCTGGATTCGACCATGGTGGTATGGGGTAGCGAATTTGGGCGAACACCACTGGGTGAAAATCGACCGGGGCGTACTTCCAATACTGGGCGTGACCACCATCCCTTCGCCTACAGCATGTTGCTCGCCGGTGGTGGCTTAAAGGGAGGGATGACCTATGGGAAGACCGACGAAATTGGTTGGAATGTCGAAGAGAATCCGGTGCATATCAATGATTTGCATGCCACCATGTTGAGCCAATTTGGGCTCGACCATTTGAAGTTGACCTATCGTTTTCAGGGTCGTGATTTTCGCTTGACGGATGTCGGTGGGAAGGTGATCGACGATTGGATTGCATGACACGGGGTCATGCATCCGTTCCAGATTATCTCGCACGAACTGCCGCCTGAAACGGTGCAAAGTAGTTTGGATTTGCAATTTCGTGGTAACGGTTGCAAAGATTTGGTGCCGTCGTTTCTCACCACAAGACATGCACCCTTTGGCTTGGAATCGAGTCGCATTTCTTGAAAGCGCTGCCCCTCGCGGGTTCGAGGGCAACAACGAAAGCGTGATCCTGTTCATTTCCATGCCGGCATGGTTGAGGTTTTTTGGATTTGTGTGGTTGCCTTGCGTTGAGGATCGAGTGTTGGAAAACGCCATTGGCGTTGAATGGCGTTGAATGGCGTTGAATGGCGTTGAATGGCGTTGAATGGCGTTGACAGGCGTTGACAGGCGTTGAATGGCGTTGACAGGCGTTGACAGGATCGAATCGTTTGATGGAAGTGATTTTTAGTAGCGTCGATTTGATTGGGAATTAGAAGCTGAGAGATTGACGGTTTCCGCGGCGTAGAGTCCTGATGCATTTTTAGTTAGGATCTTGAAGTTGAATCTACTGGCGTCGCGACCTTTTTTTGATCGTTGTTTCAAGATTCACGTTGGTTTTTGCGGTTCTATCTTTTCGTTTCTGAAAAATAAGACATTAGCTAGGTCTCTTGTGTGGGCCGATGGTTGATTTCGCTGGTCGCGAGTAATCTTGCTAGGTCAGGGAAATTGACGACAATCATGTTTCGAGTTTCGACCGCAGTTGCTAACAATGCTGATTCCCATGCGTTGGACTGCACAATTTGTCTCCTCGGCTATCATACTGAGACAGAGCAGAAGCTGCCGATTAGCGGCACCTTCGAGGAACCGGCCAACCCAACTCAATTAGTTAACAAGCGCACGTGATCCATGGATTCGCATTTCAATTCTGAATACCCTTCGGTTGACCACCTTCGAGCCAAGGCAAAGGCTCGCATGCCCGGGTTCGCGTACGACTACCTTGCCGCAGGTTGCTTCACGGAAGTCAATCTTGCCAGGAATTCCAGTGATATTCGACAGGTACAATTAAAGCCGTGGTACCTCCGGGATTTTCAGGGAGCAAATCAGGCCACGGAACTTTTCGGAGAAACCTACGATGCCCCATTTGGTGTCGCCCCGGTTGGGCTGCAAGGCTTGATGTGGCCCAAGGCATGCCAGTACCTCGCTAAATCTGCTGTTGACCATAATCTGCCGTTCACGCTTTCAACGGTCAGTACGGCAAGCATTGAAGATGTAGCGGAAATCACCGGTGGTAAGTTCTGGTTTCAACTTTATCATCCCGCAGAGGATGCACTGCGAGACAAACTGCTCGAAAGGGCATGGGAGTCAGGTTGCCGTACCCTGGTCATTCTTGCCGATACGCCGACGTTCGCTTATCGCCCCAAAGAAATTCGCAACGGGTTGTCGATCCCGCCACGAATGACCGCGCGGAACATCGTTCAAATGTGTATGAGTCCACAATGGGCCTTGGAGCAACTGATCGCTGGCAAGCCCGAGTTTCAGACCATGAAGCCTTATATTCCGAAGGGGCTCAATATGAAACACTTGGGGCTGTTCATGAACAAGACCTTCTCGGGTCGCCTGACTGAGACCAAGATTGCTCACATCAGGGATAAATGGAAAGGCAATCTCGTTGTCAAAGGTATCGTGAATCCGGATGATGCGCGGATTGCGGTGAAGCACGGGTTGGATGGTTTGATCGTCTCCAATCATGGCGGACGGCAGCTTGATCGTGGACAGAGTACGATTGTCCCGATGCATCAACTGGTTCCCGAGTTTGGCGGCCAACTCAAGGTGATGATCGATGGCGGTATGTACTCGGGTGCAGATATTGCTGCTTGCCTCGCCGCGGGTGCAGACTTTACGTTCATGGGACGCACTCCAATGTTTGGCGTGTGCGCCTTGGGTAAATATGGCGGACATCATACTTTTGAAATGCTGAAAAAACAGCTTCAGCAAGTGATGGAACAGGTCGGTTGTGAAAAAGCGGGTGATCTTCGTAACCACTTGATTGCGGAGAGTGTTCCAACCTAGTCCGAACACGGAATGGAGTGTCGACTAGTCAGGGGCCTCGGTTGTGCTGGCCCTGAGAGGGCAACACGCAGTGATCAATTTCGCGTTCCACACTGTCCTTAAGGTTGATTAAGAGCGTAACCGTTCTTTGTTGGTCTCGGGATTGCAGGTGACACGTTCGACCGTAGGATGCCGTTTTGCCGTTTTGCCGTGGTGTTCGTGGCAACTGTTAAGCCCTTGGGTTCGCCACCTGGTTGGATTCATTGTGGCTGACGCAGTCGGTCACGCGGTTGAGGAATTCCGCCACTGGAACTTGACTGAACGGCTTTTGGGCACCCTTGTCACGAATCGTCTTGATAAGCGTTCGTTTGAACTTCGTTGATTGAATATCAGCATCATTCGATTCCCAATCATACTTGAATTGCAAAACGCAGCGTTCATGATTGGTTACGACCCTTTATCTCCAGCGCCTTGCGTGGTGTGGCGCGTTGGTTGATTCGAGTCCTACGTCAGGCAAAAGCCGATGGAATTTCTCTAGCGGCTTCGGAATATTTTGCTGCTGAAGACTTCCATCAGCAAGGATCGCATTCCTCCACCATTTTTCTTTGCGCGGCTGATAATGTCAGCAATCTCGTACTCGTCAACGCGTCCCATATGTCGACCGGTTGAGTATTCGAGGAGCTTCCGGGTCAAGCAGAACGTCAATTCATCGGTCTGGGTATCGGCGAGGACCTTTCGGAATTGCTGGTAATCCGCGAATGTTTCACCCGTTGCTAATTCTCCGGACGCATCGATTGCTGCGCGCTCATCAGCGTCTTTCGCCATCGGGTATTTCTGTCGCCACCTGCCGATAGGGTCAAAGTGCTCAAGTGGGAATCCTAATGGGTCAATTTTACGATGACAGCCGCTGCAGGCGACGTCACCGCGATGCAGACTCAATTTCTCGCGAATCGTTTTGCTGCCGCTAACATTCGCGTCAATTGCCGGCACCTCATCGGGAGGTGGTGGGGGAGGTGTGCCAAGAATGTTTTCTAAAATCCAAGCACCTCGTGTGACAGGTGACGTGTCAACACCGTTGGCGCTTACTGTTAACACGCCAGCCATGGCTAGGATGCCACCTCGAGTTTTGACACCCTCAACGCTGACTTTCTGAAAACCATCCGCCAATCTCATCGAGTCTTTTTCAGGCAGTTCGTACAGTTTGGCGAGTGACTTGTTAACAAAGGTGTAATCCGCCATCAGTAACTCGCTGACTGGCTGGTCATGCTCAATCAGATGGCGGAAGAATCGGCGGGCTTCCTCCTTCATTAAAGGGGGAAGGTTTTCGAAGTAGTATTCTCGGGCAAACTTTCTCGGTGGCGGTAGATCGCCGAGGCTGCGGAGGTTCAGCCAACTGTCAAGAAATCCAATGTAGAAGGCATCAGAGCGTTCATCGGTAAGTAGTCGTTTCACATGATTTTTAATTTGGTCGTCGGACAATAGTTGATTTTTTCTCGCTGCTTCGAAAAGAATGGTGTCGGGAGGACTCGCCCAAAGGGAGTATGAAATCCGCGTTGCCAAGTCGAAAACATTTAGCTCCACATTTTTTTCGTCAGTGATTTCACTTAAGTAAAGGAAAGAAGGGGAGCAGAGAATCATTTTCAAAGCACTCAGTGCAGCCGTTCTTGGTTCTTCATCTTGAGCCAAACGATCCTGGTAAAATGCCTCGATGCGTGAGCGGTCAGTTCGAGTGAGCGGCCGACGAAACGCCTTTTGTGCAAACCCGTACAACTGTTGGATTGCTCGATTTTCAAGAAACCCTTCAGGGCCGAACACAGCAACCTCTTCCTTGCGGAGGTTGGATTCCACAAGTGGGCCGTGAATCTTAATTTCGTCAATTCGAAGGTGTGGCAGTTTACCTTCACGTAGTAATGTTGCTCTGCTGACACCTTGCTTTGGGTTCTCGAATTCTTTTTCGTATCTGCGGTTCAATTCGATGACCGACGCTCGGGATTCGTAAGGACCATTGGGGAAAATGAATCTGGGTGTCTGCCCGGCTTCCAGCCAAACCCGAAAGGATAGCCATTGTTGGGTATCGTCAGGAACCACCTTAACTTGCAACACCGGCTCAATCGACTGCGGGTAATGGATGTGCCCTCGTGTCACATCGCCGGGAACGATTCCGAGTAGGAACGGCTCTGAGAAATCGATTCGAAAGATTTTTGGATCATAATGTGTGTCACGGTGCATGGCTTGCACCAGGACATCAATTTCATAGATCCCCGAAACAGGAACACCCTCAAGGAAATCTTCGATATGCCCATATCCGCCCTGCCGCGTATCGGTGTTGGGCTGTTCGTAGAGGCAAAGGAAGTCGAAATTGAAAACACTTCGGTGTGACCCGTTCAACTCTTCGTACTGAACAAAATTGTCTTTGAAATGCCAGTCTTTGGGATCAATCGTTGGTGCTCCCAGACGATAATCAATCAACTTGGATGCGGCCTGAAAATATTGGTCCAGTAGGAATCCGGAGGTTACCAACGACGAACCAATGGTGTCCAAGTTTTCGCTGGTTGTTTCCTTTGGGAATTCAAGGGTCAGTCCGAGAGTGTCGACCCGGCGTCCGAATAAGGTTTTTAAGGTGTTTTCGTATTCGCGGTTCGAAAGTCGGCGAATCACGGTTTTGTCACCGGTGCCCTCGAGTAGGGTTCTCGCCTCAGCGATTTGTTGCCTCAGCAGTTTGATCAAGGCGACGCGGTGTTCATCGGTTGGTTGAAGTGCATCCGAGGGGGGCATGGTTTTGAGGGTCAGCTGATCAACAATTTCATCAGCCCGAATCACTGAAGCGGAATCGCCAAGCGGAAGCAAAAATTGATCAAAGCGACGTTCTCCTTCGCTGCTCTGAGCGTTATGGCAGTCGACACAATAGCTAGTCAGGAATTGGCTAAGACGGTTCTGTGGTTTGTTGGTTGTAGCAGCTGAGCCTTGTTCATTTTCAGCAGTCGCTGAACCAATTGCAAAGGCGACAATACAGGATGAAAAGATGACGTATCGATGTGAGCTAAGTCTCAGCAGATTTTGCAGGTTCCCCATCCATTCACACCGATTTCGTCAGCTAATAGAAAGACGCTAATAGTTAAATCACCGCTTGCATCGATGAACAGGTTTCAGCGTATCACCCGAGATCAATATCTAGTGAGGGGGTGGTTTGGCCGACCGTGTTTATCGATTGTTCAGGATACCGGTTTTAAGAGTAAACGCCGGTGCTTACACCAAATTGATCCTGCGATAAGCCTGCTCTTTGAGCGATATCAACATACAAATTGCAGAGCGGAACTTTATTGATTCCACGAGCGGGGGATACGCGGTAGTCACCGGTTTGATAACCGGCACCGGCAAGTACGATCGGAAGATCGCTGTTGGTGTGCGAGCTTCCGTTACCCATTCCACTTCCAAAGATCACTGCAGTTGTGTCCAGTAAGGATCGTTCACCATCTTTCATGCTCGCCAGTCGGCCCAAGAATTTGGAAAACTGTTCGATCTGATAGGTCTCTAGCTTCACCAGTGTTTCCACGGTCGCTTCATCGTTTCCGTGATGCGAAAGACTGTGGTAGGACTTGTCGATCCCGAGATTCTGTGGCAGGAAACTACCGCCAATTTCCAAAGTCGCAATGCGGGTTGATTTTGTCTGCAACGCAATCGCGATCAACTCATACAAAACGGGTAAGTCTTCGACTGTGTTTCGATTAACAGGTTTTTGTAAAGGTGAATCAGGCTTGGGTTGATCTGCCCATCGCTTTCGAAGTTGAATCTTTCTTTCGACATCCCGTACCGAACTGAAGTACTCATCCAACTTACTCCGATCCTCTTGGTTGACTCGTTTCGCCAGATCTCCAGCTTCTTCCATCACCGAGTCGAGGATCGATGTCTGCAGGTTCGAGTTAAGGGTTCGCCGATTTAACGTCTCCGCCGGGTCATTGATGAATAACTGATTGAAAAGTGCTTCGGGTTCAGTGATCGGTGGTACGCGAACTCCCGATCTGGTCCACGACAACTGGCATCCACCATGGATACCACCTTCGGAGCCTACAGCGATTGATGGGTATCGCGTATCACCACCAATGGTTTCGGCAAGGTGTTGGTCCAAGGTTACATTTCGGTCTTTGCGGTTCTTTGCTTCATGATGCAAAACACCGGAAAGAAAAGTGTGAACGGCAAAGTGGCCGCCTTTTAGGCCATGATCTAAACCACGATAGATGGTGAAGCGATCCCGTTGAGACACCAGGGGTTCCAGAAGACGGGTCTGCTCGTACTCGCGACCGGTCTGCTCGGGAAACCAATGCTTTTGTTGGAATCCCAACAGGTTTGCGATGGCAACGAATCTTTGAACAGGATGTTTTTCTGTATCCCCCGAATCACCTGGCGGTGCAGTTAACACTGAATCAGAACCTCGCAGTGAGCTAGAACCGGCCACTGATACGAGACTCGGAAGAAGTAATGAACCGGTGACAGAACGAAGGACCGATCGGCGGTGTAGTTCACATTGGCGTTTCATGGTTTGAATTTTACTCCGACCTGTCGTGTTTCAAACAATATTCTTTTCTATTTCATCAGCGCCACTGCTAGCTGTCGCATCATTGCGATACGACGGTGCGATGAAAACCGCGTTCAAATTTCATCGGTTAACTTACCAAATCAGTCAGCTCACAGCACTAGCATCTGGCGGATTCCGGGGTTGTATCAGGCTCGTCTCCGATCGACCGACCATACAAAAGATGAGGGGCTATTCCGCGATTGCGTTGCATGACGGGATTTGGGTTGGATTCCTTTTGCTCTGTTTTTACAGGCTTCAAACATCGAGATTTTGAGTTGTCAGTACCGACGAATCGGTTTGTCGACCATCGTAAGAATGCACCACAATTTTGGTCCCAGGGGCGATATCAGGTAAGCCTTTCAGGTGAACGCGCCCTTTGGAGTCACTGCGGGTTCCTCGAATCGGTTTTCCATTGGTTTCGGAGAGGAAAACATCAGCGTCGGGAAGTGTTGTGAACCTGGGGAGCTTGCAAGTTGGTTGGCGACCGGTGTCAGCGTCCAATGCAAATAAATCTCCACCACCACGTGGTTCCTCTTGTGGCGAGTCGACCAGATTTCTGATCCGCATGGAAATGCTGGGCGTTGCTCCTTGGGGATCAAAACTCATTTCGAGAAAGTTCCAGTAGAAAGGTTCTCCTGGTTCATGCGGGTGTTGCTGCGCATCAGAGAAATTTTTGTGATAGAGGGCGAACACATCAAGTTCTCGATCGTCGACGTCACTCATTTGCGGTCCAAAACCTGGCACCAAGGCGCGACCACCTGACCGTCCTATGGGGCCGAAGCTGCACTCGATGACGCGATGTTCGCGGTTCTTCATGATGCAACCGTTGTGGACGTCTCCATAGACCGATGTCACTCCCGACCGGCTGCCGAAGAGTTCCAACACACGATCGGATCCCGCTTTGACCCAGCCCGCATAGTCCGCGGTAACACGATCTCGCTCATGAAAATGTTTCGGATGGTCAGTGCTGACGGATTGTCGATAGCGAGTTCCCGCCCATACCGTGTGAAGTCCGTTGATTCCCGTCACTCCGATCAGCGGAGAAGAATCCGTTGCCAGCAATTCCTGCAGCCAACCGAATTGTTCTTCGCCCAGCAGGCTGCGGGTGGGGTCCGTGCGACCGTACAAGCTTTTGAATTCACCCCAGCCCTGATCGTCCCAAATGTCAACGTCTTGACTACTTCTCCACAATCGTGAATCTAAAATAATCATCGTAAAATCCCTGCTCGGCATTTTCCAGGCTCGCCACTTTTTTGGGTTTACCAGAGGGTCGACTGTTTCTGCGCCGGTGGTCAGATGATGAACAATCTGAAAATTACGTCGCATGTACGCAGGGTCTTGCCCCAGGCCCTCTTGCTGACGAATGGCAATCTGCTCGGGGCCTTTGATGTCATCCATTCCATAGTCATGATCTCCGGGGTTGAGGACGTTCCAGTGCCTCATCATTTGCCAGCGACTGGTGGGACCGCATATTGACCAAGCAATGATTTTGTAAGCATCGTCGGTGCTTGGCGGATACATCACCAGTTCCATGTACCAGACATCGTCCTCCCAGAGCATGACTTGGAAGTCATAGTCCTCGAGGTGTTGGTAGGCCTGTTCGGTGGGTTGATCCCGGAACATCCATCGATCTCTTTCCCCTGCCATTTTCCACGAGTCTTCCGTTTGTTGTTGCAATCCAGAATTGATTGCATGACAGGAGAGACCGCAGAATTTATAGGGTGCCGCCAGCTTTGGTAGTCGTCCCACGTACTGGCCACTGTTTGGAACATCACCCACCAAACCGGTCCCGGGTCCACAAGCTGATGTCCCCAGTCGTGGATCGGCAGTCACGTCAGTCCCATCTTTCCACACGGTGTAGTATTGCGTGGTTTCGGAAGGGTTCACCGGTAGTTCAACATCAACGATTGCCGTGTATCGACGCCACTCATTATTAACCATTGTGGCTTGACCGCAGACGGGCACACTTTTCCATCCGTCTTGTGGGTTCGCGGTATCGGCGACCCGGATTTCAATCTTTTGACCATCGGAGGCAAATAAGCCAACCATGCGTACATGCCATCGCCCGTCGATTTGTTCAAGTGAGTCACCCAAGGCATAGCAATTCAAGCAATCTGCAACTCCCACTTCACGTTGCCGATTTTTTCCGGGTTTGACCTCGAATTGGTCGACCTGAAAATCAATTAAACCACGCGCTGCAATTCCCACCAGGCCCAGTAATCGCTTACGGTTGAAGCGAAAGCTAACAGAGTATTTCTCGTCACCGACACTCAGTGTCGCCTCCACGATGGCTTGACCAGCGGCGTTGGCAGGTGGCGTGTAGACTCGGATTCTGAGATCGCAGACATCATGAGGCTGCAGGCTACCTGTTTCAGTCTCGGCATAAATACGATCTTGTGGTGGTGCCAAGCCACCTTGGGGCAATCGCTTACCCGAGACTGTTCCCATGATTTTCAGCTTGCCATCGTCCGCCCAGACAACCCTTAGAAGTTGTCCAAGACTTTCGTAGCTTTGTAAAACCGATTGCCCGCCAATCGCGACGCCCATCAAGCCATGTCCTGCTTGGTACATCGCCCATTGGGGATCGTCACCCTCTTTCACCTCGGGTCGATCCTCGAGATAGGTAAAGCGTGCAGCGATTTCGTAATCTTCGTTGAGATCCCATTCCGTCGAATAGAGAACGCCGGTGGGAAGAGACGGATCGTACTTTGTCTTGAACTCAAATTCGTTGGTTTCGCCATGAAAAGGGAACCCCGTTCGCCGCGCTCGGTCTCCATAATTGTGTAAACGGCGACGTAAGGAACCTGCTTCGATTTTCCAGAAACCCGGGTTAAGAGTCTGCCATTGATTCCCGTGGAAATCAGAATCTGGTCCGGCGAACCTGTACACGCAAGGCACACTTCTCTCTTTGGCGGATACGGATTCTGGAGACGCGATGGGAATTGTTGCCGCAGCAGAGGCCGCGAGGAAGGCACGCCGGCTAACGCTATTGGTCCCTGATTTAATATCCGGCACGGAAGACTCCTGGACCGGGTGCTCGCAACTTGAAGTAACGCTTCTTTTATTGAAAGTCGACATCAGTGGGTCCTGTAGTCAATGATTGGATGGCCAAGCCAGCACACTCCGCATCTTACAGCCTTGGAACGGGTTTTTAACGCAGGATTCGTTAAATATTCGATCAACTTGTGGCCTGCCAGAATCTCTTGGTTGCTGAAATTCTTACCTGGCTTCGCGTAAAGCGCAAGAAATCTTGTCTGGTTCGAATCGGAAATCAAATTCGGATCCAACTTTGACAACCAATGCCAATGGTTCAGCCTTCCGAACGCAATATGTTCAGGGGTAATGAGATGATGGTGTCCTGTTTGATTGCGGACCTGGTTACGACGCGATTCGCCCCCACCATGACCGGCGTGGACGACTGGTCCCGCGGAATTGAGGAATCAATGCTGGTAGGTTCTCAGTCGAAGCGTGTGAAGCACAACTGCCACACTACGCTATTGTGCTGGTTGCTTTTCAGGTTCCAGCAGTTCTAGACCGTAGGAAACTCCTTTTTTGACTGCTGGGATGCCCACTGCCATCCATTCCGGTTCTGGGGCATCTTGCAAATAGTGATCGAAGAATTGCTGCATTCTCTTGGCAAAGTCAAGACGGTTGTAATCGTCCATGACCCAGTGTGGCTCACCGTTATAGTTAAGCATCCACGCCGGTCTTCCCAGTCTGCGCAACGCGACAAACAACTCAATTCCCTGGTACCACGGAACAGCCCCGTCCTGATCGTTGTGTAAGATCAAAAGGGGAGTATTGATCTGATCAGCGTAGAACAGCGGCGAATTAGATACATACTTGTCTCTGGCTGACCAAAGATCTTCGCCAATGCGACTTTGGGTACGTTCGTACTGAAACATTCGGCTTAGTCCGCTGCCCCAGCGAATGCCTCCATAAGCGCTGGTCATGTTGCTTACCGGTGCGCCAGATTCTGCGCAGGCGAATCGGTCCGTTTGTGTCACGAGGTAGGCTGTTTGGTAGCCGCCCCAGCTGTGTCCCTGAATACCAATTTTGCTCTCGCGTACAAAGCCCTGCTCAACCAAGTGATCAACACCCGGTAGTATTGCGTTGACAGCGCTTGGTCCCGGTTGGCCAGTTTTGTAAGGAATGTCCGGGATGAATACCAGGTATCCACGACTAACGTAGAAGCTATGGCAAATGATGGAGCGTCCCGCGGCAGGCGTGTAGTATCGATGGAGATTATCTGAATTGCGTTCGTAGAAATAAACCATCATGGGATATTTTTTGGAGGCATCAAAGTTGTCAGGTTTCATGAGGATTCCATCCAGCTTCTGCCCATCCGATGCCTTCCAATGCACTAGCTCTGCAGTGCCCCACGAGTAGTCGTCCTGCTGCGGGTTGATGTCACTGACTCGTGTGATTTCATCAAAGTTAACGGTGCTGGTCCAAAGGTCACCACACATTTGAAAGGTGCTGCGAGTGAAAACAACACGGTCACTTTGTTTTGCTTTTTTTAGTCCAGTGACACTCTCCTCGAGCATGATCAGCTGTCTGATGTTTCTTTGCGATTCCTTTTCGCTTTTAGCGTTCAAATCAAGTTCAAAATATCCACTTGCTTTGGTCTTGGTGTGAAATGCCGAGAGAACCATCGGTTTTGTTGGTTCAATTGCAATTTGCTCGGGGTCCAGTCGCGTTGCGCGAAAACGGAGGGATTCTTTTCTTCCGATACCGTTGGTAAGGCAGGTGGCTGGTTGTTGACCCGTTGGGTCAAGCTGCCAAAGATCATAGCGATCGTAAATTAATAAACCTTCGTCCCTCGGAAGCCAGCCTCCACTTCCGTACGCTCTGGCTAGGTTTGGTGTATCGTGTAATTCATTCTGAAGCGGATGCTTGATGCCGCGACTGATCTGAATTGGTTTCGCTTTGGCACTTTGTGTTGCTTGCGCGAACCATTGCTTTTTTTCTGCATCAAACCACACGATGTACTTGCCTTCTGGTGACATCGCAGCGGTCCATTTCACTTTTTCCGATACGCGCTGTCGTACGCCGGTATCAAGGTTCACGAGATAAATGTCTTGAAAGCCCGGGTAGTCCCAAGACAATGTCCGCCGATAAGGCATGTTGGTATTTGCCACAGCGATGTTGGCATTGGAGCGGAAATCGATGTCCACGGTGGGGATGTGACGATTGGCTAGCTGAACGACCTTCTTACTTTTCATCACATAAGCGGCTCGGTAATCACGTTTCCGCTCTGTTTCAGCTCGCAATAATTGCTGTGGCTGTAACTGTGGGTCTTTCCAGTGCCATAAATCAAGGTTTGCCTTTTTGCTTTCTTTTGCACTGTTTACTTCGTTGTTTCCGCCAGCTCCCTTGCGTTGTTTGATTGTCTGATCAGGAATCGGTGCGGTATCAAAGTACAGGCGTTTGTCATCGTCAGAGAAGCGAAGGCTTGTATCAGGCGAGATCCACCACTGCTGGGGAATGCCGCTAACACCTTCGCTTGCAATTTTTTTGGTTGAGGAACCTTTCGTCGCTCTGAGGTAGATACTCCAGCCGTCGGTCTCCGCAGCGTCATCGTCCTTTTTTGTGAGAAACGCGAGCTGTGTTTCACCATTGGAGAATGTGAGGCCTTTGTATCGTCCGAGTCCGCTCAGAAGCGTGGTCTGCTTGAAAGTGTTGAGATTTAGGAGATGGACCCCCTCGGAAAGCGACTCGTTGTGATCTTCGTTTTTCTTCGCCTTCTTTTGGTCGGACGAAGCAGGTTGCTGTCTTGCGACAGTGATGAACGCCAGATAATTCCCCTTTTCTGAAAATGCACACTCAAGCACATTCGGAAATGCTCGTTGGATTCCGGTGTTTAAATCAATCAAAAGCAACGGGGTACCGTCGGGTCTTTTCTTTTTGGAATTACCAGAGTCGTCTTTCGAATCTTCTGTCTTTTCAGGGCTCTTAGCGACTGACTTGGTTTCCGAATTCTGACTCGTCTCGGCACCCGCCCCCTCACCGCGCTCTTTCGCTAGGGACTCACGACTTTTCAGTTTGAGGGGCGCCGCTTTTTGTTCCAGACCCTGCCTTGTGACCTGATAGGTTTCCCTTTTTTCTTTCAATACTTTCAGTTCGCTGGTTCCGGAATTATTCTCAAGCAGGCAGGCCAACCACTCGCCGTTGTCGCTGGCTGTGCTGAACGTTTTAACATCCGCAACGGTTTGTATTTTTCCTGATGAGAGTTCCAGGTATTGCAGTTCAGGCTTGTCCGGCTTTTGGCTGGTTTGGTCTCCGGTTGGTGACTTCTTCGGCGGTGTTATTCGGTAAATTGCAAAGCGACTGTCATGCGTGAAGATGCTTCCGGTAGCGCGTGGTACGGAGTATCGTTTTCCGTTTTCGCAATGAAGGAAGTGGGTTGTGGACTCGCCATCAATTGCGCCATTTTGGACGGTGTACATGATCCAGTGACCATCCTCGGACAGCTTTTCTCTCGAGACGGTATTCCAGAGTCCGTAGGCGTCGTGGTCGAGGCTTTTCTTCGTAATGTCTTGACCGTGAACTCGATCGAGCTCGCAGACAAAAGTCAGCAGTAACAATAATCCAGTTTTTACCGCGTTTCGGGTCTGGCCAACGGTCATCTATTTCGCTCCAGGTCGTGAGAAACGTACATCGAACGAGAATAGTCCGTCTGTCTCGGATTTCGACTCCGCACGCATTTTTAGAGTCTGGAAAGAGAGTTTTCGCCATTTCCACGGCCAAGCCATCGCAAAAGTAGGGCTTGTAGTGACGTGAGGGTGATATGGCAAAGGAAAAACAGCTTCCGTTGTCCGCCTGGTATCCGACGCCTAGGACTGGATTGCCTTGGATTTGGGGAGCGAATGTTACAGGGAAATCATCGGAGTTGATCGCGCCTTTCAGCCGTCATCGATTAGGTTGGAACGGTTTCAGGGAGTGTTTTAGTGAAACAGCCGCGGTCCGTTACGACCAGAGTAACGGGGGGGCCACCAAGGAGTGGACCGAAAACTGGGTGGTGGCAACGAGGACATTTCGACAAGTCAATTATTGCTGCTGGCGTTCAAGTGGTGAGAGACATCAGGCCAGCGTTTGGAGGAGAGTTCCTGTCTGTACTGTTGACAATTCAGACATGCTTAAACTGCCATGACGGCGTTTCTTGTCCGTTTTGGCGGGTAGTGATGATGGAATCGCGTGTGGTGACCGACCTGCTTGATTGAATCGATGGCACGTCTCCGACGCATGCCCTGTGAATGAACAAGCCTTGGGCTTGACCATTTTTATTTGGTCATCGAGAGCTGTTTTTAGAAGACGCGAGTTCGTATACGCTCGGTCTGCACGCAGTGGTCGTTTGAACAAAACGAATCAACGCTCAATAGATGTGCAGCACCTCTGCTGACGGACCACCACGTGAATTAGGCCACGGCTCGATAGAAAAGTGGTTAGTCTCCGGGGACTACCTTTCACCGTTCCATTTAAAAGTTGGCATACAGTCTGTCGACGAATGAGAATTCAACAAAATGGTATCTCCCGGTAAATCCCTACCGGGTTCAAGTCACTCCCCATCCGTGCCAATATCTCCATGGAATTGAGATCGCCGAAAGGTGAGTTTGGTGACCCACTGGGTAAGTGACTGGCGAGCAGGATTATTTGACCTCGAAACCGAATTCTTCTAACTGTGTTTCGACAGAATTACCAATCGCTTCACCAAACGTTGCATCCGCTGGTGCCGGTGACGCTTTCTGCTGAGCATCCAGGAAGTCAGCACGGAGTTTGTTTGCCTCGGAAATCTTTTTTTGGATTTCCGCACGCTTGGTAGCCATCATTGCAACATGGTTTTTCCTCTGTTGCAGTGTCATTTTTTGCATCTCTTCTGGCAATAACTCCACTGAGATCTTATCGAGGACCTTGCTATCGACCTTAAGTGAATCGACAAGATCACGACCGCGATTGGAGTAAGCTTGCCCGGCCTTCGTGGCGATCCTGCTAATACTCGCACCGGCGCTGATCGCATTCTGGTCCTGTTTGACTTGGTTTTCTGCAAGCGATTTTCGCTGCGTATTCTCCCCGTACCAAAGGTAGGTACGATTTAGCTCGACGTTCAACTGAATGATGATCGGATCTTGAGGGGTTTTGATCTGTTCGACCTTGCGATCCTGATTGATATTCATGAATTTACCTTCAGCAAGATCGGCTCCGCGCTTCCAGCCACCTGCAACGCCCCGGTCATAATTACCGCAATGGATCGTATTGACGATAATACCGTTTTCGATTGCCGCTCTGCAGCTTTCCTCGTAACGAACTTCCCCTTGATTAAAGGGTTCATTCCCAGCGATGTAAATCGCCTTGTAGGCGTTGCGTTTTGTGCTCCAGTCCAAGCGTGCGATTGCCTGTTCGATAACTGCACCACAGTACTCGTCACCCCCATCGGTCTCGAGTGTAAAGAGGCCCTCCGAAACTTTATCCAAGTCATCAGTCAATTGGACGACTTGCCGGAGGTAATCCTCGGAGGCGGGTAACTTACTATTTCCATATTCAAACACTGCCACCCGCATCATGGGCTTCTGCCCGTTTCGCTCCGCCTCAGCAATTTGTTGAACAATTGTCCAGAGTTGGTTTCTCGCCTGAGAGATCAGTCCGTCCATTGAGTTGGAGGTGTCGAGAAGGATGGCAAGGTCGACTGCAGGCCGCTTTCCGCCGTTGGACTTTTTCTTTTTCTTTGCGTTTGCATTTTCGCTTTTAGTTTTTTCGGTTTTCTCTGCCCCATCGATGAATGCGTCACCGGCATCGCACATGAAAACGGGATTGAGGAAAAGAGACCAGAGCAAAAAGATCGCGTTTTTTTGATTCACTAAAGTTCGCATGATTTCTTCTCCGCGATGGGATTGGATTTGAGTCGTCCACCTATGGGTAACTCAAAGATGCATTGAAGTTAGACGGAAGGGGACTTCAGCTTGATTTGTCTCTGGCCAGTGCCCGTGTATTCGTAAAGGGAGGTAGATCGCCGTTGCGTGACAGGGACCTTCTGCGCATTCTATCGCATTTTGAATCGCTCGAGCAAATAAATTGGGTGCGAATCATTAGGGGCTGATCAGATTGTCAAAGTAAGCGGAGACTGCTTGATGTTCATTTTATGGACGTTTGGAGCGAACGTTCGAGTTTGGCGATTTCAATCAAGCCGCTATTTTTGGGGCAGAATGATTCGATATCGTGGTGGACATCGCCGCCGACCCCAATGTTGATTGGTCGGGTTATAATTTTGCAACACAAACAGGGAGAGAGGTTGATGACAAGAATGTTCCAAGCTGTTGCATTGATTTTATTAACGCTGCCGGTAACGTGGGGCACGGAGGAGGCGGTCGTTACGCTTGCCAACGTTCCGGATGATTCCGCCATCACCGCCGAGGGCCCTCTAAGTCGTGTGTATTCCCCAATACAAGCCGCGAAGTATCTTGATATTGCGTCACTCAACTGGCAGAAAGATCGGAAGTGCGTGACTTGCCACACCAACATGGCTTATTTGATGGCCCGGCCAGCTCTCGAGAAACAGCTCAGGAGTTCAGGGGAGGTGAGGACTTTTTTTGAAAGTCAGCACACTGAGCTATGGAACTCAGAAGTCAAGAAGCTGCGAGCAGGGATGTATCAACCGGTCGTGATTGCCACTGGCTTAGCTTTTCATGATGCGAAAACCACCGGTAAGCTTTCTGAGGTCGCTAGGTCGGCCCTTGACACCATGTGGGAAACACAACGGGTGGATGGTGGTTGGACGTGGGCAAAATGCGGATGGGCACCTATGGAGATTGATGATCATTACGGTGTGACCCTCGCAGCACTCGCAGTGGGAATTGCGCCATCAAATTACGCCGAAACAGAACGTGCAAAAAGGGGAATCGAGGGAATCAGAAAATTTCTTGCGGCGACTGACGCCCCTTCGCTGCATCATCGAATGATGATCGCCTGGGCTTCTGTTCACCTGAATGACCTGATGGATGAAATGGGTCGTAATCAAGTTCGAGAGGAATTTCTAACACAGCAGTTGCCTGATGGAGGGTGGTCGACGGCCGGTTTGCTGTCTGACTGGACTGAGTTTAAGAGAAAAGACGGAAAGCCACAGGATTTGGAGACAAGTGATGCATACGCCACGGGTCTGGTTGTTCTTCTGTCTCGTGAACTAGGAACTCCGGTTAATGATCAACGATTGCAGGCGGCGATACTTTGGCTGAAAACCAATCAGCGCGTTAGTGGCCAATGGTTCACGCGATCACCCTCTAAGGACAGTAAACATTATTTCACCAATATTGGAAGCGCGTTTGCCATCCTTGCCCTGCAATCATGTGGGACCATTGAATAAAGGTTTAATGTCTTCGTCCCGCTAGTCCGATGCGGTGGCAACGTGTTTGATATGAAGTTTTGTTGTCTCTATCCGCCCCGCAACCAGTAAAGTTCGTCTAAACAATATGAAAATTGCGACTGCCATTTTTGCATTTGTCGTCTCCGGCTGTCTTTCCGCTGCGAGCCAGGAGCGGCGTCTGATGACAAATGGTCGATACACGGTCGGTAACCAGTCAGGGAAGTCCGCTTCGATCCGAATCGCAAACCTCAACGGGGATCAACATCTGGATCTGGTGGTTGCCAATGGGCGTCACTGGCCACAACCTAATTATTTGTTTTTTAATCAAGGTCGGGGGAGTTTTACGGTCCAGCGACAAATCGGCTTGGATGGGTGTACAAGTTATGCTGCCGAACCGGCCGACTTGGATGGCGATGGAGATGTTGATTTGGCAATTGGTAACGATCGAGCCCCGAATCAAATCTTTCTTAATGATGGCGATGGGAATTTTATTTTATCTGGGACTTTTGGTGAACCATCTAGTGTTCGAAGTCTGACCATCAGCGATCTCGACCAAGATGGTGATCCTGACATTCTGACCACATGTCGGGGCAGGCAGAATCAAATCTTTCTCAACGACGGCAGTGGTCAATTTCCTCAGTCCAAGGAATTTGGTCCCGAGGGAAGTTCAACCATCGATGTCGCCGTCGTCGATTGGAACTTGGATGGCCATCTGGATCTGGTTCTCGCCAATCGGGACAGTCAGGCTAACTGCATCTTGATCAATGATGGTGACCTGAACTTTGAGACTGTCATACCGTTGGGAGCATCGCGAAGCGCAACACGTGCCGTAGCGGTGGCTGATCTGAGTGGTGATGGCTTCGCTGATTTGGTGTTTGGTAACATCGGTCAAGCGAATGAGATTTATCTTGCGGATGGCGAGGGCGGTCTGGGTGAAACGGTCCGGTTCGGAAGTGACGGTGATGCGACTTATTGCTTGGCCATTGCCGATATGGATCATAACGGCAGTCTCGACATTGTCACCGGTAATGTAGCGGCGCAGAATGCCGTTTTTCTTAATAAAGGTGATGGCACAGCCTTCTCGGTGTTTGCTTTTGGTTCCAGCGAAACGGCGACTTATGGATTGGACGTGGGCGATCTGGATGGTGACACGTTTCCTGAGGTTGTTGTTGCTAATTCAGATAGTCCAAATCAGATTTTTTTGAACCGACCAGGAGTTGCTGAGTCGAATCAGAAGGCTGTACTTAGTTCTGTGCCGTTGGTGGAATCCGAGCCAGCAGTCGGTTCGGATTCCAATGGCACCGCCAGTCGTTGGCTTCCATTCGACAGTTCGGCACGCCGATCCGTGAAGGGTTCGACGGAATTCGCTATTTCGTGGAACGTTTCCGGAAATGGAGACGACGAAACACGAGTTCGCTGGAAAGCACCCGTGCCTGGTTTAGGGCACTCCAGTCCGGTGATCGTAGGGGATAGGATTTTCCTGTTAACCGCAATCGCTGGAGACGGCGTTGCGCCACTTCAAGTTGGGCGAGGCGGTCAGCCCGACGCTGCTGACGATCAGGGTGAACAAAGTTGGGTTGTTCTTTGCTACGATCGCAGTAGCGGTAAGGAAGTGTGGCGGCGAATTGCTAAACGGGATGTGCCTCGAGCCACTCGCCACGCGAAGGCCACACATGCGAATACGAGTGTGGCGACTGATTCGGAAAATCTAGTTGCTTTTTTTGGATCTGAGGGCCTGCACTGCTACGATCTCGACGGCAATCTGAGATGGAGTCGAGATCTTGGTGTGATCAACATCAGCAAGTATGGAATTGGTTGGGGATTTGCTAGTTCTCCGGTTATCCACGACGATCGTATCGTTTTGGTTTGTGACGATCCTGACAATCCGTTTCTCGCTGCATTTGATCTGTCCGACGGCAAAGAGATTTGGAGAACGTCGCGACGTGGTGTGAGTGAACGAAGTTGGAGCACACCACTGGTTCAGGGAGACGGAGCAGAAAGCCAAGTGGTAGTCAATGGATGGCCGTGGATTGTTTCTTACCATCTTGAAACCGGTGAGGAGCGTTGGCGTATTCGGGGTGGTGGTGACAATCCCGTTCCAACACCGTTTGAAGCCGATGGTAATATTTACGTCACCAATTCGCACGGCGCCGAGTCACCTATCTTCGTGGTTCGTCCCTCAGCCACCGGTGATGTGACGCCGCCCGAATCAACTGGTACGAACGATTCAGTGATTTGGAGCACGAGACGCGGGGGATCCTATATGTCGACTCCGGTTATTCATTCGGGATACCTCTATCTCGGAAATACCAACGGCGTGATCCGTTGCTTCGATGCAAAAACCGGTGAAAAAATTTATGAGAAGCGGCTGGGTACCGGGGCATCGATTTATGCGTCATTGGTCTCCGTCGATGGCAAGATTTATTGCGCCTCAGAGAACGGAAAAGTTTATGTGCTTCAAGCGGGGAGCGAATTTAAGATTCTCGCCGAGAATCAGATGAGTGACCCTTGCTTTGCGACCCCCGCATGCATGGACGGAATACTCTACTTTCGCACCACAAAACAGCTTATTGCAATTGAGTGACCATGCAGCAGCATCATGATCCTGTTCGGTGCTGAGTGATGAACTGACATGCGAGATTCACCAGGGGCCGGTCAGAGTGGTGTTGACCCGCATCCCTTCCCATTTCAACTACGCCCAAGACGATTTTTCTGACGGAATTTGCACATCGGAAATATTGGCTCTTTGGGTTCTGTTGTTGACGGTCAGGAGCAGATTCGGAGAAAGATTGAATGCGCTGAGTTGGTGCTGCAGCAGACGGCCGAAAGCTTTTCGTTAAGTTTTCGGCATGGATCGGTGTCCTTTCATGTTCGAAGAAACCGATTTTGTTTTACGAATATCATTCACTGGGTGCAAAAGTAAAAAGCTGAGGTTTTGGTTGATAGAAACCAAGCCAGTTGCTTGCCTAGCTTTGTTCCGCTTGATGCATAGCCTTTGCACGTGTCGGCGGCGCAGTCTTTTGAATTGCAATGAACGGGGATCTGTTCAGAATTTACGATCTGCGAAAGTTGCAAAATGTTTTACCTGACCGGCATTATCCAAATGTTCGTCTGCGATTACCAAGGTGTGGCGAGTGGCGATGATCGGTGCGACTTGTTTTTAATCATTCTTGCGTATCATTAAAAATCCGGTTTTGATGCAAATCATTTGACTGTCCGAAGCGAATTTGCATGCCCGACTTCCAAGATCCTCTAACCAATGGTCAATACGATGGTTTATCGTATCGTCAAGACACCCGACGAGCATTACCTGGTTAAGTTTCAATGTGAAAACTGCCAGTCATGGCTGTCCGAGAATCTTCGGCGGGCAGGAATGCCTGATGTCTGCCCGGGGTGTCAGAGAGGGGTGTCAATTCCGGGTCAGAAAGCGTTGCAGGCTTTGAGCGAGGGGCGACTGAATCTTCGCGCGGGCAACCAAGAAGAGAGCAGTTCTGATTCAACATCACGTCCGGAGATTGTCGGAGCCGAGGAGCGTGAACCGGTCGGAAATGAGGAGAAAGCGTTTGATGCTTCGGCATCACAACCAAAAGAATCAAGTGGTGAGGATGAGCAAGATCAGCAGTCTGATGTTCAGCAGTGGTTAGGCGAGTTTGACGCTGCTAATACAGGGTCCCGATCTCATCTCGATTTGGAGAGGTCGCAAGCACCTGCTTCAAAAAGTGACCCCCAAGAGTCGGAATTAGAATCGGCTGTTGGTGGTTCGGTTGACTTCAAAGATTCGAGACCGCGGCCTCGTCACGCAAAGAAAAAGAAAAAGAAAAAGTGGTGGAGTGATTCGATTTCGTTTGGCAGTGTCAGCGAGACCCGCTATCCAGCACTGATGGCTTATCGCAACGCGATGGTCCTACTGTGGTGGTTGTTCTCGAGTGTTGCCACCATTGGTGCGTTGATAGTACCAATTGGGAATCTTTATGTTAACGTTGTCAGTTATCGTTCTGAGAATGCAAGGCTGGACGAGCGTGTTCTCGAGTTGGATTCGCCCCTTATTGGCGCTGCAATGGAATTGGCACGTGGGGGTAAAGGAATGGAAGAGGGGCAGGTCTATGCGTTGTCTCTTGCGTTGCCCTTTGATTACCCCGTTACCAATCGCTTTGGGCTCAATGACCTGGATCCGAAGGAGTTGTCTCGATTCGCAACGGATTTCGCTAATTGGCGTTCTGCGGAGTTGGCGGAGGTGGAGCTATCAAGGCCTTCCGGCTTTGCCCAGATGATGGCTGGCGTGGGATCGACGCTCTTGTACCTAGGTGGCTTGCTCTGCATCGCAGTGGTTTATTCAATCGTACTTCTCGTTCCACCGGAATGCATCAAGTTGGCTATTGATGTAGAGAGTGGCATCCGTGCATTAACGGTTAATTAACTTGCTGGTATTGGGTCTTTGGCTGTTAGGGAGATTCAATGTCATCACTTACCGGTGTTTCTTCTTCTGTTTTATTTTGAGACTTAAATTTCTTTGTTAAAGCGAACGCTGGCATTCCGCCAACGTTAATTTGGGGTAAGCCTTTGCCTCTTTGTAGATGGATCAAGCCGAGGAACCTGTAGCTGAAGGCTTCACAGAGGATGGATTGAAATGGTGGGTGATTCTGGATGCGAGGAGCCGGATTGGTTGTTGAGGGGTGGACAGTTGACAGCTTTGTTCTGCTGTGTGTTCTTTGGTCGTGGACTGTCTATTCGTCGGTAATGCAATTATCATTAACTTTTGTGTTAAGAGGAAGCTAGCGTCCGAGTCAACTAGGTTACTCGAGTAGGATGCATTGACCTCCTTGGCAACTCTTTCTGGTGAGCAACATGCCACTCGTCATCTGCCCTGAATGCAGCCACAGTATTTCTGATGCTGCGAAAGCCTGCCCTCAGTGTGGGCATCCCAGTCGGCAAAATGCAACCTCAGGGGTTGGGCCTCAGTGCTATTCCTGTAGCACCATCGCGACGACAAGGTGCCACCGGTGCAACACTTTTAGTTGCGCAAGTCACTTGAGAAGCATCTATGTCCGTTATGGCGATGGTGGCGCTCGCGAATTAAGGTGTGAGAAATGTTATTCCCGAATCATGAATCTGAGATTGGTGAAAGTGGTAATCTTTCTCGCAATTGTGATCATGATCCTGGCGTCTTTGAGTAGGTTGAAACCATTCTGAACCCGGTCGCGCTTCTTTCGTGGATTCGTATTCTGCTGGTTTCGGTAACAGCTTCTTGTTGATGGCTGGTTGCTTGCCATTGGAGAGGTTCTTGTTTCTACACCTAGCCCAATCTGCGAGATCGTTTTTGCGAGATCGTGTCGTTTCAAGTGATGGGGGCCAGCGAATCTTAGCCTTGCGATGACGAGGTCTAGGGATTTTCGGATCCACCGACGGGCAAACCGGGCGCAGTTACGGTTCATCTAGGTTTTGGAATCGTAGCTTCGGTCCGGTTTTGGATGGTGGAATTTGCTGCAACATTTTTTTCGTTTTGAGTACCGCGGATAACAGGTTTTTCGCGTCGTCGATCTGTCGTTATCCGGTGCAGTTCCGGTCATTAGCGAACCTTGACAGTATCGATTGAAATCCTTTTTTTTGGTACACGGCGTTTGATGTTCAATGATCTTTGGGCAAGGGAAGTAGGGTGAGACTATTCTTCGCTGTTAGGTGAAAAAGCCAGGGCGACATTGGTGAGCTTTTGAACGTTAACGGAACAGGGCAATGGTATTGGGGTGCATGATGGCAACGTGCGTTAATCTCGCCGCTTGTAAAATTCATCGTTCGTTAATTTATGCGAGCACGGTATCATCAATTTATGCGAGCACGGTATCACCAGGAATGGAGTGATGATTCTTTAAATCGGGGTTGTGTTTCACGAAGTTCCGCCGTCAGTATCGCTGGCTGCAGTTCTCGCCGATTTTTCGGCATTTTTAATCCGCCAAAGGGGTTTGATTCACTGAAAGCCCGTCGGAGCTAGTCGCGTAAAATTATGCTGGCGTGATGTTTTCTGCGATTCGTCTTCTGTTGAAACCTTCAAGAACTAGCTGCCGCCCTTACTTGGACGTCATTTCACTTGCATTGAAGGGTGTCTTTGTGCAGACTTAAGTCTCGGAAACGCAACCTCAGACTTAGGGTCGAGTAATTTGAAAATAGCCCATCATTCGTTGAGAAGACAACGCAAATTAAAGCTTGAGTCTCTCGAGAAACGGCAATTGCTTGCCGGAATGGTCGCATCCGACCTCCCATATTGGTCGGAGGATCAGTTCATTGTTCGACGGGACGAAGCGGAGGCGGTGGAATTGTGGGTAGACCATTGGCGTGATGCTTCGGTTTTTGAATTCGGAATTGACGCCACAGTGGAGCAGCAGAGTGATTCGGAAGGACCATGGTCCGGGTGGAGTGTTGAAGCTGAAAGCGGAAACGTTTCCGTTGCTGAGAATGGTCTTTCAATTCTTTATCAGCCGGCCGTTGGTTTCACAGGTATCGATGTGGTGACGTTACGGAAGGAAGTGGATGCGAACGCTCTCACGTTTTCGAGTAAGTCTTCAATAAGTGAGAAGCAGTTTGCGGTGAATGTGGTGGAACCACTTCTTGCAGTGGACGATTGGTTTCAGGTGGACGTTAACAGCGAGGGCGCGGAACTCGATGTTCTGGCGAACGATATCCGGAACGCACGGTACATCGGCTCGCAACCAGAATTCCGACTTCAGTCAGTGAGCATCGCTGAGGAGGATAGCATCGCGGTATCTGGTTCCGTTGCGGTCAGTGAAGACCTGAAAACGTTGAGCTATCAACCGCCGGTTGGGTTTGAGGGCACGCAATCGATCAGTTATGTGGCGATGGATCAAAGTGGGTACTTGATGCATGGTTCGGTGGAAGTCCGTGTTAGCAGTGATTGGAGACCAACGCTTTGGCCCGAGCAACTTGAGCAGCAAATGACTCAATTCGCGGTGACGCAAAACCAGTATCGCTTTGGTGGTCCGGTTTACCCGCAGCCAGAGATTCGGGTGTTGATGGATGAGACACTTTCGACAGGCTCGGTGAGTCCGGACGTATCGGGTACGAACAATCAGATCGCTGACGTGGAGGAATCAGACCGCATCAAGACGGATGGAGAATTTCTATACGTGCTGTCCTCGCCAGATAAAAATGACTGGATGGGGTGGGGGATTTTCCCATGGATGGGTTTGAGGCAGGATCTCTTGGAAAAGCCTGTTCCAGAAGCCTCGAATCTGTTGACAATTATTGACATTCGCCAGCCCAGTTTTCCGGTGATTGTTTCTCGGCGGTTATTTGAGGATCGCGTTATCTCGTTAGATCTGGAGGGTGAACGCTTAACGGTTATTTCGCAACGCAATCTACAAACATCGGTTACCGTCTTGGATGTTAGCGAACCAGCTAACGCTAAAAACGTTTGGTCCACGGTCGTGGATGGTGAGTTCCGACAGGCAAGGCGTGTTGGTGGAATGCTTTATGTGTTCACCGTGGAAGGGAATTTGAGAGTTCCGCCGTTGGAAAAAGTACACGCCGTAGACAGCCGATTTCAGTTTTACGAAACGGGTCAGGATTACGTTGACGGCCTTTCAGAGGAAATGCTGTTGCAATCTTTCTTTGCCAGTCAGACAGTTTTTGACTCTGATGGGATTGTCGTGGAGGGCATTGAGAGCTTTCTGATTGATCCTTTGGAGATCGGGATTCTAGGTCGGAATACTTCGATGAATCTGATTGCCTTTGACACCGCGCAATCGGTTGGGGGCGCGATTGATTGGGAATTGACGGATGGTTCTGAACATCTGTTGGTCACAACCGATTCGATTTACACCACTCGTACCAATTATCAGTCAAGCCATCGATTCGACGGCAGTTCGGAGGTCTTAATTGGCATTCCTGAGCAACCAATGATTACCACCGAGATTGATCGGTTTGTATTGCAGAGCGATGGTGGCATCGCTTTCGAGTCTTCCGGGGTGGTCCCCGGTACCCTGAATAACAGCTTTTCCATCGATGAGCACAATGGCTTTTTACGAATCGCAACAGAGAACTCTTGGTGGAGCGCAGATGTCGAGAATCAGGGGAGTAATGTTTATGTCCTTGAGCCTGTTGCTGAGTCGATGTTGGTCGTTGGCGGTTTACAGGGATTGGCACCCGGTGAGCAAATCTACGCGGTGCGTTTCGCAGGGGATCGGGGCTACGTTGTCACCTTTGAGCGAGTTGATCCTCTGTTTGTGATTGATCTCGGCGTCCCCACTGAACCTGCCCTGCTGGGGCAATTGAAGACACCGGGCTATTCTCAGTATTTACATGTTATCAGCGAGAACCATTTGCTCGGTATCGGGCGTGACGCTGATGAGGATACGGGTCAATACGGGGGTTTGGTTGTCTCGCTGTTCAATGTAAGTGATCCCTCCTTGCCCGTCGTGCAGGATCGTTACGAAATTGATGGCGGCCGCTCCACTTTCTCTCCGTTTGCCGAAGATAATCCGTGGGAACTTCGTGATCATCACGCCATTAGCTATTTTTCGGAATTCGGGATTTTGGCTTTGCCAATCTACAGTCGGCAGTCCTCTGCGTTTCAGGGTGTTGATTCACCTGTTTTTGAGTCCAGTGACGAATCTGCGGTTCGAACTTTTGGGATCGATCCCGAGCTTGGTATTGGCGTGATGGACACGGTCCCATTTGATTCCAGAGCCGACCGCACGCTTCGCGTTGGTGAGTACCTGTATTCGCTTTCAAATCAGGAACTAAAAGTCACGCATCTTCTGCAGCGTGATGATTTGGTTGCGTCCTTAGTCTTCGAGGGCGACGGGCAAGACGATTACTTTGATACTCTCGTCGGTGAAGTCATCACGCTTGATGTCACTCGCAATGACCTGCTCGGTCAGGGCGACTTGGCGGTGTTGAATGCCGAGTTAATTGATGGCGATGGCAGTCTCGAAATCGTTGATGGCAAAAGCATCAGATTCACCCCGCTGAATCACAAGCTTTCCGAACAGCGTATCCGCTACACGGCGCGCGACGCTGCGGGGACGTTGATTAATGCGATTGCGACCATTGACCCTGACATGCGTTGGCAGAATTCCATTTCAATTCTGGATGTCAATAATGACAGCGTTACATCGAGCCGTGACGCGTTGAATGTCATTAATCAGCTGGTCCGATATGGGGCGGTTGATTGTGAGGTGATTGAGGAGTTGATTGGTGAATTTGACGTAGAAAGGCCCCATTATTATTTCGATACAACTGGTGACAGGAGACTCTCTGGGCGAGATGCACTGCTGATCATCAATTCGCTTGCACAAGGTGTAATTCCCGAGGGTGAGGCTCGAATCACCTCAGAGAAACTGATTGCGGCGAACGGTGCTGCAGGTCTTTCGCAGACGGATCAGGAATCACGTCGGGATGTTGTTTGGGATTCGGTTCAGGTCACTTCGGAGAATGTCGCGAGCTTTGATTCGCTTGCAGAGCATAAACAAATAGCAATTGATTTGGTTCTCGGTGAGGCTTGGGATGACGAAGAGAGCTGGAGCGACGTTGAACCATTCTCGTTGGAGCATTCTCATTGAAGCCGAGTTTATCCCGAGCATAGGCGATCGCTTGGGTATTTGCAGGGGGATTCGCAGGGCAGATGCGTTAAGTCACATTCAGGCAATCCCCGGTTTTTTAGTTCTGTATTGCGTTCGCCGAAGGTTGCAGAATCGCCCGATAAATACGATCGTTTTGTTCGTATAAAACCGTCCACTTGCCATCGCTGAGGAATGGGTTGGAAATTGTTTCCGCTCGGACCGATGAGCGAAAGTTGACTGGTGGTCCTTGGTGCCATTGGTGAAGGTCGTTGGAGTACCAATAGGTTCTGTTGGCCAGATTCATCGGTTGAGAGATTCCAACAAACCCCGTGTTGGTTTCCGCCACCGCCATGGATGCAATTTCTTGACGAACATTAATTACCGGCGTATTGGACAGCCTTTCCCAATGCAGCAGATCTGTACTGACAGCGATGCCAACACCTTGATTCGCGTATCGCTTTTGCATTCCTCGGTAGAGTAAGTGAAACCGCCCATCTATCTCAAAAACAGGAGTTGGGTGAGTTGAAAGATGTTTGTCCCAGTTGACTGCGTTGCTTTCAAACACAGGATTTCCCTGACTTTTCGTCCAAGGCCCTAATAGATTGGCGGCAGTTGCTATTCCAATTTGCTTTGTGCGTTGATCTCTTCCTGAATAAAAGAGATGGTAGATTCCTCGGTGTCGAATCAAGCCTGCGGGTAGTTTGGAAACCACGTGATCCCAGGCATCTTTTGGGCCGGGATGGAGAATTGGGTTAGATGGCAATTTCTTCCACGATACACCATCCTTGGAGATCGCGATCCCAATTGCTTCGCTTCCACGTTCAGCAAAAGGCTTATCTTGGGCCTCATAGAAACAGTAGATAGTTTCACCCTCTTGGTGAACATAAGGGTTATCAACTGCCATGTGATCCCAAGCTCCTTTCAGGCCACGATCGATGACGGGTTTACCCCAAGGTGTTTCCACCCAAATTCCGCGGGGGTCGAGTGATGGGGGCGTAGCGATTTTTTCACGCCAAGCCGCCCGGCATTCCAAGGGGTAATCCGTTAGTAAACCGTCTATGCCCGCCTGTGCGGCTCGCTTCCATATGTCCTTGTTGCGTCGAGCCTCGCTCTCACCCGCAAAATTAAATAGCACCTGTTTCCCCGATTCATGTAATCGAGAAACTTCTTCCTTAGTGGGAGTTGACGTTAATAAAAAACAATCAATTAATCCTTCGTCGAGACGAACGTTCATGCTTTTCCGATTCACATTTTGACCAATTCGAAAAGCTGGGTTGAGTGCTTTTAGTCTGCGGCTTACTTCATCGCTTTGATCGAAGGCAAAGGATTCATTCAGCAGTTTGTGCTTTTCCACCAGTGCGACAAGCTTCTGTTCACCCTTGGGTGTTAACTGCTTTACATTTAAGGCAATGATTGTCTGACCTCGCTTTCGCTCAGCGACAAGCGAGAGCACTTCGTCCAGGGTGGGGATTCGCGCGTCAGAAAACGCTTCATCGAACCAGCTTCCCGCATCGAGTGTTCTTAGTTCTTTGAGAGTCAGGTCACGGACTGATCGACTGGGACTGTTTGTGGTGCGTTTCACATCGTCATCGTGCAGAACGACAAGATAGCCATCTTTGGTGGTTCGTATGTCCAATTCAAAACCCATCCCCAGGTCCAAGCACACCGCAAACCCCGCTAGGGTGTTTTCAGGAGCGTGTCGCAGTACGCCGCGGTGAGCGACTGGAATGGGATCTGTTGCCGAGCACATGCCTGACCATCGGCCAAACGGCAACGTGATGAACGAGCAAATGAAAAAGATGGTGAAGGGTCTCATGGATGAAGCTTTTTTTTTACACTTTCGAATTCAATCTGTGATTCTATCACGATGGATCGTTTCAGTAAGATATTTCCATTTTCCAGAACCTCACCCTTTCGAGATTAGAAAAATTCAAACGTTGCGTTCGTTTCAGCAATTGGATGCCCAGAGCGGTTCCGATGCGGAATTTGTCGGCAGCCTGTTAGGCCCATTGTGTTCAAGCCCGCCTGTTGAGTAGGCATCATCGTCCTTGAAATCTCGTACCTGAAATTTTGCACCTGAAATTTCGCACCTGAAATTTCGCACCTGAAATCTCGTACATGGAAATTTTGTCAGTGGAAATTTTGAGCGTTAGATCGTTAACCGATCCAGCTTTCTTGTAATGATTGGCTTCAACTGAGCCAGTGCTCTAGCTTTCACTGAGGTGCCAGTGCTCTAGCTCTCACTGATGTGATGGTGGGTGATGGGGTTAAGGTCTCCCTGCCTCACGCGGTGATTTGTGATCGTGTGAAGGGTGGTTACTGGCCACATGAATCACGGTTGTTTTGTTATCGACCCGCGTGGGTGTGGCGATTATTTGTGGGCATTTTTGAAGCCGAAAGTTGGGTTAACGGGTCGGGTATTCTTTGTGTTCTATTTAGTGCCTGAATAAGTGGATCAGTGTCCGGACTGGGTTGGGTGATTCGACTGGATAAGGACCGCGTTGGCCTCCGTCGGGGCTTTCGTTATTGGTGTTGAATGCTGGAAATGCCAGTTTGGCGGTCACGCATCGTTGGGGCATGAATCGTGGGACGACACACACTGAAAGAGGGTCCTTCGGCATGGGATTTGCCACATTTCTGACGCAATCCCTCAACCGCTCTGGATTTTTCGTCAGAAATCTCGACTTTTTATTATTGTATGGGGATCGGATGTCTGACGACTGTTAACAACTCGCGCACTTCCTCATTTGAATACGGTCATGAAAACGAACCAATCCCGTCATGCTTTCACCATGGTGGAGCTGCTGGTTGTCATTGCAATCATCGGTGTTCTGGTAGGGCTGCTGATGCCTGCTGTTCAGGCGGCAAGGGAGGCCGCACGAAGAATGGATTGCTCAAATCGCGTCAGGCAATTAGCGTTGGCGACGCACATGCATCACGATACCTACGGCTATTTTCCCCCTGCAAGGTACGAGTCCCGACCCGATGCGGATCCGAGTGATCAGTGCGGATTAGAAACGCCCACCTGGCTGGCTCGTGTGATGCCGTTTGTGGAGCAGGCTGCTTTGGGTCAGAAATGGGATTTTTCGAAGCCGTGGCATCAGCATCCAGAAGCAGTCCGGACTGTCGTGCCGGATATTTTTCTTTGCCCATCTCGACGAAGTGGCACGCAACCGGTGGGTAATCGAGAGTTGCGCACGACTGTCAGTGGGGGAGGCGGCCGACTGCCGTGTGGCTGTCCCATACCGGTACGGCCAACTGATGTTTCGATGGATGTAGATGGCGCGCTGAGTGATTATGCGGGTAATCATGGCGACCTTACGCCCGGAGCTGTTGGGGCGCCGACCGATTTTTACTACGGAGGTAATGGCACAGGTGTGATCATTAGTGTCCGGCCGGAATGTAAAAACGGACGTGCGATTGGACCATCTGACAAAATCAGAATGAATTCGGTCAGCGATGGAACTTCGAACACTTTTCTGTTTGGTGAAAAGTTCGTTCCAGTGAATCAATTGATGGAATTTCCGTTCGACTCGCCTGCGTACGACGGTGATCACTTGCCCGCATCATGCAGACTGGCAGGGCCGGGCTTACGATTGGCGAATGGTCCCAGCGATGTCTTGGCCGATATGTTTTCTTTTGGCAGCTGGCATCCCGGCGGCGTTCACTTCGCTCTGGTGGATGGAAGCACGCGATTCTATAGCCCCGAAATTGATACCAAAGTATTGGGCGCTCTGGCAAATCGTCGAGACGCAAGAGTTGTTGAAATGATTCGATGAATCGACTGATACTCTTTCATTTCGTTTGCTCTGTGTTGCTGGCACTTGGAACGCCCGGGTGCTCCAAGCCGATGGTTTCTGACAACGGACTTGTTCGGTTTAGCGACGGAAGCCCGGTTCAATCAGGCAGTATTGAATTTCGAAGAGTTACCGATCGGAAACGATTCGCAAGCCGGATTGGCATCAATGGTGAGTTCACTCCCGAGAGTGCTGATGGAGTGATTGGATTACCTGCTGGAACCTACGAAGTGGTTATTGTGCAGATTGTCATGACCGAAGATTTGGCGTTGGAATCTCATCGGCATGGTCGGTCGGTTCCCCGTCGATTTGCGGATTACTACACCAGCGGCTTGAAGGTGACGGTTTCTGATGGAATGACCGACACCATTGAATTGAATCTGCCACTTGATGATCAAGAAAAGACTCAGTAGGCCAAGTGCCTGATTCGATGCACAGCGGGTTCGCCCCTGATGGTAGAGA
>CALJHC010000043.1 GCA_938075415.1 uncultured Rubripirellula sp.
CCGCAACTTGCCAGCTTGACACCCTCTTCGGTCGGCGGACGATTACGCACTCCGTCATACCAATTGATGGTCATTTCCGGCATCTCGGGCCCTCGCTCTGCAAAATCAAACGCGATCGTCGTTCCATGCGGATAGATAAAGTCGTTAGGCTTCTCGATCTTCTCCGCTCGAATCGCGGTCGGTAAACCGAGTTCTAAAAACCGGTGAATCGTATCGAGCGTGTGTGGCCCCCAGTCGCCGAACGCGCCGTTGCCATAGTCGTACCAGCCGCGCCAGTTCCCTGGGTCATACTTGCTGTTGTAATCATGCTTTGGCGCGGTACCAGCCCACGTATCCCAGTTCATTCCCTCGGGCATTTTTTCGGCACTCGGGAACGCTTGAATGTCTCCCCAAGGATGCCAGCGACGACCGTTGTTCATGCAGGCGTCCACTCGCCTGACGTTCTTGATGATCCCCTCGTCGACCCACGACTGGAACTGCAAACGCTGTGCGCTGGAGTGGCCTTGGTTACCCATCTGGCAATGCACGCCATACTTCTTCTCAGCCGCCATCAACAGTTCACACTCTTCGAACGTATGGGCTAGCGGTTTTTCCACGTAAACGTGTATACCCATCGACATCGCGAGCATTGCGATCGGGAAGTGACTGTGATCCGGTGTCCCGATGGTGCACGCATCGATCTTGCCTTCCATCTTTTCAAACATCTCTCGAAAATCGTCATAGATGACCGCGTCGGCACACTGATCTTGGTGCTTGCTCTTGAAACCTTTTGCCCGTGATGGCACCACGTCGCACAGTGCCACACAGCGGGTGAGCTTGTGACGAACCGCTTCACCTCCGATGGCTCCGCCACGGTTCGCACAACCAATCACGGCAAAGCGTAGTGGCTCGTCGGCTACGGGAGTATTGGCATGTGAATCGTTCCGGATAAAGGGAACCGCAATTGTTGCAGCTGCGGACGTTTTAAGAAGTTGACGACGATTCAGTGAACTCATGCTGTTAGTCCAGTTGCTGGTGGTGGTTAAGAGGATTCGATTTGTCGCTGTTTAGGTGACGCTGCGTTTCTTTGACGCGATTAATCTTGCTTGTTTGAAATTTCGTTTCCACGCGATTCTTCCGCGGTAAATGATAACACAATTTAGACGGCGAATCACAAGCAAGGGAAGCATGTTGGATCGGTTGGAAATCGGTCTACTGTGTCGCGATGATCATTGCGATGATGACTAGGCAAGCAAGAAAAGAGATCGCAGCGTTTGTCCATGCACTTCTTCCTCTGCACCAATCCCAGGGGCCGGTCTGTGTGTGGACAATTGCAGCGATGGTGCCAAAGACCGGGATGCCCCAAATTCCAAGCACCATCGGCATAAAGAGACCCCAGTTGTCTGAGTTGCGATTGCCGATCGATGCCAACAGTGTCAACAGGCAGATCACGGCATAAGTCGCAAACCCGCCCATCAAGAAAACGGCAAAAATGTCGGCGCCGCGAACAGTCGCCTTTTGAGTCTCACTAGGATTTTGAGTCTCACTAGCCTTTTGAGTCTCACTAGCATTTTGAGTCTCACTAGAGTTTTGATTCACAGCAGAATCATGAACGCGCGAAGGGTCATCTCTCTGACATTCTGACCGCTGAGGGTCCAGTGTCTGATGCGTGGCGACTGCCCCCACCTGCTTGGCTGCCAAGTGGTAAACGATCATCAGAACGGCTGCGAGTGCTGTGCCGGGCGGTGGTGGTATGAGGAACAGCGATCGCATGACCCACAACCCTAACCCAACCAGCGTCAAGGCGGCATCGATGTTGATTCGCCGAAACCGCAGCGAAGCGGCTGCGATGGCGGTCAGCCAGATCATGCATCCCACCAATGACATCAACCAAAACAGCAAACCACCGCTACCACTCTCCAGCACCGTTCCAAATAAAACCCACATCCTCGTCATGCTCTCTAACAGGTAGGCGACCGACGCATGAAACAAGATCGTTCGCGCGACAGAGACGGTTTGATCCTTGCGCATTTGAAAAAACGAATCGGTGACCCAACCACCCGCGAACGCCCCCAGCATCGAGATCATCAGCGGCATGACTCCAAGCGAATGGATGTAAAAGCCGAGCAGTTGATTGACAGCCGAAACACCACCGGTCCAACCGGCGACGTCGGAACTGCCCGGCGTCATTGATGGATTCACGATTTCCCCACCGCCCCAGCCAAAGATGATTCCTTTGAGAAGAACTGCAATCGCGAACATCAGGTGGATTGAAATTGCTCCGACCAACGCCCCAAAACCGATTCGTTTCAATCGGTGTTTCGTCAAAGGATTGCTGCTAGGCGATTGAGTTTCATTCATTGTCTTTGGGCGCAGTGCATTGGCGAGTTAACTTAGCCATACCGTCAAATTCTAGTTCATGTGACCTGCTCCCTAAGAACGGATCCAAGCACAGTTAGAAAATCGGTTTAACCTAGGGTCGGGTCTTCCTAGGAGACACCGATGGGAGTAATTTCAGGAGTTCTGCGTATCGGGGTACTGCGGCACTGGTCGGAGTGACGCAACATCAGCCACTCGCTGCCGGGCGGGACGGTGTTTTCGGGCCGTGGCTGGATCAGTCGACCGATCCGTGAATGTATCTGTTCGTCGGTCAGATGCGTTCGCATGCACGTGGCGAACATAGTGACCGAGTTCGGGGGAGTTTTGGGGGCGTCGCGGCGGCTGTTTCGTTCCGCCCCGTGTTTTTAGCTCTGTGTTTTTAGGTCCGAGTTTTTAGCTCCGTGTTTTTAGCAGCTTGGGGAAATCCTTGCGCGGGAGCTGATAGGCAAGTCAGCTAAAGCCGATTGAAGACAAACCGAGTTAGTTGTGGGCTGTTCTTGATCGATTTTTGTTGTTGAATTTCATTCAAGGGCGGATTGTCCTGCAATTTCCGAGGTAGTATTGCGGGTAGTGACCTCATTACCCCGGGTGCCACCTTTTGGGTCACGCCGTCGATGACTATCTCGTCCGTGTCCGCTCGGTCGAAAACCGCTTGCGTCCTCATCGCGTGATGTCGGTTCGGCACTTCCGGCGAATTGCCGGGCCAGCTCGTCACGTCCTTCGCTCGGTACTGCGGCCGGGGAGACGCCGCCCAGGGGCAAGGTCGCGGTTTCATCTGATCCCGAATTTTCCCAGGTTAACGTCGATGTCGATTTTCATGGGTCGGTTGCTAAACCCAAACAGGCAGCCGTTGTGCAGTTTCGTGCGCGGTTTGAATCTCCTTCACCATTCTTTCAATTCGAGGTGTCTCAGCACAAACACGTTTTGTTTGTTGTAGTGAATGCGAATGAGAGCTTTGATCAGCACAGAATCAATTTCTGGGGGTTGAATCTTTTTTGACCACTGTCGCACCAGCCGAGCGCTGTGAGTGCCAAATGAACAGGTTGATGGCGCATGCCAACATCGAGGCGGCTAAAGCACTCGGTAGTAATGATTCATAGAGGAATGAAAGTTGCCCTCCTTGACCCAGTAGGATCGAGAGCAATGGTAGAAAGTTTGCAGTCACCACACCTAGCATTGCCCCCCAGACCAGAGCTTTGGATCCGTTGATTTTGGAGGTAATCCACAGCGAGAGCCATATGAGCCCGGCATAAGCTATAAGGATCGCCACCAACATAAGAAGAATCAGAAGAATCGTCCCGCTGCTGATAGTTTGACTTGCCAAAATCATGACCGACCAATTTGTACTGTTGTTATGCGTACTCGTTTTGCGACTTCATCGAGTGTTCGAGCGACTCATTCTGGCGTTCCTCGGAATCTGTCCCATTAGCTTGGAAACAGCTAAACGGCTTTTGGATCCATGGTAGCGAAAGTGTCGGAACCTAGCCGGAAAGGAACGAATAACAGCAAAACCATTTTCGGCCGTCCCATCCTGGCCCAACGCCCGGGCTTTGCCGGATCACATCAGATTGTCCAAGAAGTTACCAAGATCGAATTCAAGTTTCTCAAGCAATTCCCTCTCTAACTTCGCCTGCTGTTCTCTTGCATTAACTTGTGGTGTTGCAATGGTCGGCATTACGGGGAATTGACTGATGGTTACTTTAAGTCTGTCGGTAAAATCAACCCATTTGGCTTTGAGCGATTCATCAACGTCGAAAGCTTCGAGGTAGTAGTTCTCGAATAAGATCGCCAAATTTTTCGACTCATTGATAAACAGTGCGAGCTGTTGATAAATCGCCCTGAGCTTTGACTCTTGCAGGATTTTTATATAGCGGCATTCATTGTATTGGTCCGACGCAATTTCCAACTGGGTCTCCCAAGAGGCGAGCTTTGCATTGGCTCGACCTAACTCAGACTGTGCGTCGTTAATTCTATCCTCGGTGTCTGCGCTATCAAGCTTTGACTCAGCCGCGGTCGCTTCAGATTTTGCAGAACTCACATTGGATCGGGCACGTTGGACTTGCCTGTACGTTACCTGCATCGCAACGACCGCCCTATTGAGTTCTGTACTCTGAAGATTGAACGCCAATAGCCCGTTATTCCAAACTTGCTCAGCGTTTTGCTCCCAATTGGCTAATTTGCGATCGGCATCTGCTGCTAACTGTTTCTTTCTGCTTTCCTCTTGCTGCATGTTGGCAGTTGCTATGGCCAAATCGATTCGCATACGTTCATTCTTTCTCGATTCATACGACTTCAAGTTAGAGAGAAAATCCTTGAAATCAATGTCATCGGCAAGACGACCTGGGATAGGGCTTGAAGAAACATTGCTGATTCGGAATGACTCGCTGGTGGAGAGGAGCCAAGCTCCGAATTCAGCTACCTGATCAAGATCTGCTAGCACACCCGGGGTCGCTTCCTTGGTCATGAGGTTTTGCCCAAACTCCACGGTGTGTCGCTTAGCTTTTTCAAGAAGCGGGACTGCGCGATTCGCACCCTTTTCCCTCAGTACCATATAAATGGCTGCCTTCCACGCTTCGAAATGCCCATCGTGCTTGGATGCAATCGCAAGGATTGTCCCTGACTTGGGTTGTCCTAACTGACACTCAATAAATGTCATGACGAAGTCAAAAATGGCATCATTCCGTCCGCTGGACCCAACTTTGCGGCGAAGAGTACGAACTGCTGACTGGAGGTCGCGACTCATGCCTGTAAGTCGCAAGTTGTGATTGCTGTTCCAATTAGGCAACTCTCCGGCATCGTATAGAGCTGTGTAGGCTTCTACCAACTTATTCAGTTCACCAGCATGGTTCTCAAATAACTTAGTTTTCGAGTTAACTCGTGGGCGTCTTTTTGTTGGTGGTTCCGCAACGAGTCCGATTATCTTCAACGTTTCACTGGACAATAATGACACGGGGACAGGCGGTGTTAATTCTCCATTTTCCTTTTTGATCACAAGGGTTAGTCCGTCAACCAATTCATTTGGTTTTTCAATTGCCTCACCATTCAAGAAATAACCGGCCAAGGATCCCTTCGTGGAAAAGTTGTTATCCTTGGTGGAAAAACGAATCTCTTCCGCGACGGAATTGCCTGTCAGCAGAAGGAATAACGTCGAAATTGCTAGTAGGCAGCTCGGCCTGATGGAATGATTTGTGGAATTCATGTTCATATTGGACCAAATTGCGAAGTGAAGACCTCCAAACTTACCGGAATTCGCGAGAGAGGTCGAATGCGTAGCGATCCGGTACCGTTCGAGATCCAGCAAGTCGCAAATTTAACGGCAACCCTCTGGCAAAAGCTTGCCGCATTTGCAGTCGTACGTTTTGAAGGCTCAAAGGTCGACCAGCGGAGTAAAAGCGATGGCGGCGCGAAGCCTGTTGTCCGGCGGATCACTGGACGGCAGGTCACTGGCTGTCGGATCATGGGCTGTCGGATCACGGGCTGTCGGATCACGGGAGGTTAGCGGTGAACGAGGCAAGAGGATGAGGGGTGACTTGGCGGAAATGTCCGATGCCGGCCGGTCCGGTACCAGCCCGGAGGTTGCCGCAGGATTCGATCTAACCGATAAACAATCAGCTGCCCGAGATGCTGCACGAGAAAGCGTGCTGAGTTGATGGGTATCGCGTGTCTGGGCGTCGAGCAATTCGTGGCGACGACGCAGTGCTTGGCGACGACGCAGTGCGTGGCGATGTAACTTGTGACGACCTGTACGGTACCTGCCCGACGACTGGCGGGTAACCTCTCAGGGCCTGACGAAGGATGACAATAGGCCCTGGCACTGGTTCAAGTCTTCGACACGATTGATGAATCGTGAAGCTTAACTCTCGTTGCCACCGGGATCCCAACGAAAGCTGTCCGGCGCTGTTTTGTGTCAGAACGAAGACAGGCCACTAAACGTATGGCTTGCTTCTTCGACAGCGTGGAACGACGTTTTATGGCTGGCGGGGTTCCCAGAGACGGAACTTTGACGCTGTCGGCATCGCGAACCAATTATGCAACTCATCCTGCTACCGCTTGTGGTCACTGTGCTGTTTTTATTTTCATGTCCCATGGATTGGGCGCTCTTGGCTCATAGAGACGTTGGGCATCCTTGTCGGGAAGCGAGTCGACGACCGCTTGGAACTTCTGCAACGCTTTCTTATGTTTTTCAAGTTGGCTATTGAGTAGGTTTACTTTTTCACGCGGATCTTTTTTGATGTCATGCAGCCGAATGATCGTTTTTTGTTCGGAAATCCAAACCTTGTATTGTTGATCGCGAATGACACGTTTACCAAACTGCGTCAAACCCCGAACACCAGTTTCAGTCAGCTGAGCCGCTCCGTAACCGATCGACATCATCCAGTTTCGTTCGGTCTCCGTTGCTTTTCCGAGGATCAACGGTGCAATCGATATCCCGTCAATGACGAGGTCCTGCGGAACGCTGCCGCCTCCGAGTTCCACAAAGGTGGGAAGTAGGTCGGAGAAATCTGTCAGAGCATCGGTTTCCACTGCCGCGGGGACCAGTCCCGGGCTGTTGACGATAAATGGTGCACAAACACCTCGCTCGGTCATCCTTCCCTTTTCACCTTTCACGGGTAGCCCATTGACAGTGCCCGTGATGCCAGGGATTGTGCCGTTATCGGTTGTGAAGATCACGATGGTGCGATCGCGGATGCTTAGTTGTTCAAGTGTGTCGATTAGCCGGCCAACACATTTGTCTGCGTAACGCACCAACGCTTTGTGCCGGTCGAGGCGGCTGGTTGCGTTGGGTTCGTCAGGGGTGGCAACCAACGGAGGATGCGCAAGTGGCATTGGATAATAAAGGCACATTGGTTGTCTTTGGTGCTGGCGTATAAAGTTAATTAAGTAGTCGGTGCACACGTCCGGAGCAAACCTACCCTGATAGGTCTTGCTGCCCTCATCAGGGGTGTTGATATAGGGGTTGTGATAGCGGCTCTCGCTAGCTTTGTTGCCCGTTTCGAACCCAGTCCACATCGCCCAGTCATCGAAACCGTGTTTGTTCAGGGCACGAGGCTCGATACGAAAGTCATTGATCTGCCACTTGCCTACCGCACAGGTGGCATATCCAAGGTCCTTCATGAGGCGAGCGAAGGTGGTATTTTCCTTTCGCTTCCAGTCAAAGTAGGCCACTCCCCAGCGTGGAACGTCCCAGTGATTGACAAAGCCGTTGCGCCATGGATAGGTGCCGGTTAGGACGGTGGCCCGAGACGGGGTGCAAGACGGCATGGAATAGGCATTGTTGAATTTCATCCCGCCTGCTGCCAGCGCATCGATATTGGGTGTCTGGATATCTTCTGCTCCGTAACAGCTGATCCATTCCTTGCCGAGGTCATCGAGCATGATGAAAAGAATGTTGGGTTTCTCCGTTTGTGCGATAGCACTCGGCCCAAGAGCAAGCATGCAACCCACTGCTAAGAGCAACTTCACGAAATCACGCTGAGTCATTTTTGGTCTTTTGCCTACGCGTTTACACGAGCCTAGTTTTTGTTAACGGGATCCGATTTGCCATCTTCTTCTGGCTGATCTGAATCTGGTTTCAGACGCCGACTGCCATTGTTGATCCGCCGGGGGAATGCAATCTCTGCCCAAATGGGTTTATGATCGGACAAAGGCGTGTCTAGTTCGATGATGCCACCGTCAGTCGCCTTACCGCCGGAGAGCCTGTTGTACAAAATGTGGTCGATAACACCGAGACTCTGGTTAGGTTTCTGAGCGTTGTAGGTGAAGTTCGAGGAGACATCGATTTTGAGATCACTCCACGTGGGTTTGAATCCTGCATGCTGGATCGTTGCCATGGCAGCGTCGCCAATTTTGTTGTTGAAATCCCCAACGACGATCACCCTCTCAGTTGTTTCGTTTGGGAGGACTTCGGTTGCGAGGCTGTGCGCGTGACCATCGTTGGCTCCCGACTTGCAGAGATGCAGCGAATAAAATGCGAAGGGAACACCGTCGATCTTTGTGACTGCTTTGACAACTGATGCTGGATTCCAGCCACGCCCCGTCAGTCCATATTCAGCGGTAAGATCCAGTGGCGTTCTGCTAAGAATTGTTTTGTATTTATCTTTGTGGTTTGCCGAGGAAATCTTACCGACAAAGCTATGTTGCATTCCCAGTATTTTTCCGACGCGTGCTGTCCAGTCACCATTTGGTGCCTCATCGAAGCCGATAATGTCTAGATTGTAGGGCCTGAACATCTCACCGATCTGTTCCGGTGTCGCGCTCCTGCTGAACTCGACGTTGTAAGAAGCAACACGGATCTTCATCGTCGTTTCGGGAACCGTAACGGCAAGGCAGAGTGTTGCTGCGCCTAGGTAGACAAAAAGAAGTGCTAGAAATCGGTCGAATCGCATTCTGAGTTCCTTCTAGTGGATCAGTTTCTCTTCAAGACTTATCTGCCGACGATCGCCATTTTGGGTGTGGTCTGCGTTGATGCAGTGTAACTGGATGGTAGCGGTTGTTTCGGTAAGTGACATATCGATCCAACCATTCGCATGGCCCTTTCCAAAATAGTAGCTCACTGCTGGTTGGTTGATCAGATGGAGCTGGCCTTTCAGGTCATGCTGCCATTCATGCGTATGACCATAAAAATAGGCCTTGGCATGGGGACGCTCGCCGAGCAGTTTTAGCAAGGACGGGCCGTCACGCATGCCTTGAATGGGACGGACACCTCGGTTGGGATAGGGATTGAAGTGACCGAAAATCAAAGCTGGCACCTTATCGCGTTGGTCGAGTTGCTTGGCAAGCCAGGTTAACTGCCGGTCTCCGAGGATTCCCCTTCTACCTGAATCCAAGAGGACCAAGTTCGCGTGCGGCAGTTCGATGACGTCTGCCTGAATACCCATCTGCTCTTTCTTTAGAAATGGGAGCAACTTCCATATGTTTTCTCGATTGTCGTGGTTGCCTACTGTTACGTGAACAGTGATGCCCGCGACACGCATCGGCTCAATGAGCTTGAAAAACTCGTGATACTCGGTTTCCAGACCCTTGCTGAACGCACAGTCACCGTTGACGATGACGTGAGCCGGGCGAGGGTGAAGCGCGATGACTTCGTTGGCCGTCTGTGTGAGGCAATCTGCCATGTTCACGGTCTCATGGTCTGAGTCCTTCACCGGCGAACCGGGCCACTTTGTGCCGGGATAAATGAACTCTGGATCGGCGCTGATGTGCGTGTCCGCGAGCAAAGCAACGCGGTTTGGGTCCAGTGCTCGAGGTTCGTTCTCTGTGCGGGCGAGCGCATTAAGCGAGATCATTTGTCCGCCAGCAAGAGCGCCGGAACCCTTGAGAAATTGGCGGCGATCAATCGGCCGCAGGGTAATTGGCATTTTTCGTCTTTTTTGCGAGGGAATGACGGCGAGCAATTGCCGCGGTTTTTAAGGCCGGTTCTGTCCAGCCAGATTTCGTTTTCATTAAAAGCAACCCAGATGACATCTGGTGGCTATCGCGTCGTATTTTATTTGATCGCAGGCATGTGACCGCTCCTTGCAGGGACATTTTCGAAAAGGTGTTGGAACAGGGCATTGCTGAGGTCGCTTGGTTGCGGGGCACCCCCCAACCTTGATCGTCCAAGCGGACATGATTTCAACCGGCGTTGGTGCACCGGACAGTTTCCCCGATGGTTCTCGTGGACAAACTTGGGTCATTCAATCCATCGTAGGTTCCAAGTCGCGGGAGAGCATGGCCAGAGCTTCGACGCCCCGTGGTACGAAACTGCCACAATACAATTTTGCTGTGTTGCCAAGCTCATCAGCAACCCTGCTGGCCTGCTCTGAGAGGCGATGCTCGATTTCAATGCCGACCGATTCCATTCCTCGCAGTGCCACCAGCATTGTGCCGACGCCAAGGCCCGCGCCTAATGCGCAGAAACGATTGACGCTTAGCAGATGATTTTGATGGATCCAGGTTATTACCTGATCTAATAAATGAAAGTCGAAAGTGGCAAAGCCTTCAATTGCCGGCTGATCATCCAGCAAGAATACTTCGATTGCGTCATTGGCAGTGGCGTTCAAATGCTCAGCACGCTCTGCGTAGGCTAGCTGATTAATCGTGTCGGAAACTTTGATGCGGTGCAAAGCCATTGGTTATCTCGTCTCTCGGCTTACGCGGATGCGTGTGCGGTCGTCGCTGAGTGAAAAAATGCGTTGTTCGAGGCTGGTGACGACTTGCCGAACCTGCTCTTGTGTGATGGTTTTTCCAGAGCCGTTTGCATTTTTGACGAGCTCTTGGACGTTGAGATAGTTTCCGTGGTCGAGTTCCTGCCTTTCGAATGAGGTTCGTGACATAGGATGAACATCAAGGACTTGCTGATCTGGTGGATCGTTGATTTAGTCAGGCAGTCTAACGAACAAACTTGCGAACGTCATTGGTAGTGGGTCACCACATCGGGCTACGTTCAGGATCGTCCGCAGCAGTCGGACGTTGGTGACCCGAACAGATCAGTCAGGCGGGTTCGGAACCGCTCTAGATTCGAAGATACCCCAGAAATAGGCAGTCGAGAAATTAGCGCCTTGGCAAATTCACGAAGGGTTCAGATGGATGAGGCGAACCCATCTCGTAGTAGTGAATCCAGCCGCTGTCGGAAGCGACACGTTCGATCGGAATTGAGAATTCTGGAATTTTGGTTTGCATTCGACATCCTCGTTGGCGACCTCGCGGGGGTAACCAGTCGCACATCTAAGAACGGTCTACGACGCCGCTGGTTTTGAAAAAGCCGCCGATTGGTTGTGTCGTCTCATGGATCCGCACGCAATCAGTCGTGTCAGCGCTGAGCTTTGATTTCAGGTTGCCAATCATTCGACTTGGAGAGACATTCTCAAATTTGCACAGAAAGGTGAACTCTTTTGGCGTGGTTAAGTTGCCTCAATTCACATTGGGTAAAGGGGATGTGTGAAGCAGGTTGGGCCGATGGACCGGCATAGGAATGAGATTAGTTGAGCGTGTACCGGTGCAGCTGACTTTGCGTCATGCAGGGACGCGATGGGAATCTGGAATGACTATCGAGTGCAGATTGCACAGGCCGGACGCCGTCGTTGGTTGCATTGCTATTGGCACGATTGGCGGAGCAGGGAAGTGGCTTGTTTTCACCGCAGTTTGGAGATGGGTGAAGGAACGCTAGTGGATCGCATCACCTTTTGCAAACTTTACCTCTGCGGATTCGCATCGATGACTATGGTTAGGAAAGGCATAGGTAGCGTGTTGGGTACCCAATGACGTTGTTCCAAGAACCTGGGGAAAACTGGAAATTGGCGGTTCCCCCTAAAAAGTTAAGCGACAGGGTACGTTAAGAAGCGATCGACGGTGCAATGGTAAATTGCTTTTCGGTACCCTTTGATCCAAGGGGTTGGTAAGGAACGTCATGGCAAAGTTTAGGTTTGTGCGATGGCACACCCAAGAACGAGGGGGCTTGCCGAGATTGGAAGTGTGCTGATGCTGAATTCAGATTAAACTTATGCAAGGCCAATTCCGTTCTCACCGAGCGGCGGAGTAGTGATGGTTTCAATAGGTAAAGAGGTCACATGAGTCAGAAACGCTATCAGATACCGCGGCGAAGTTTTTTGCGTGGTGCAAGTGTTTCGCTGGCATTACCGTGGCTTGATATCATGACAGGCAGCGCACTCGGGTCTCGCTCAGATAAAGAACCGCCGACCCGCCTTTGTGTGTTGTACAAGGGATGTGGGGTGAATCCGCACTCCTGGGATATCGTCGGTGGAAATGAGACCGATTTTGAGTTGTCTCGAATCCTTCAGCCACTTTCCGCGTCGCGCGACGATATTCTTGTTCTAGGCAACCTGGATAACCAAGGCTCGTCCGATCACATGGATGCGCCGGGCACGTTCATGAGTGCCACCAAGCACAAAGACGCTGATCGATATTCATTTGATCAGCGGATTGCCGATGCGGTGGGCGGTCAAACCCCGCTCAAATCGCTTCAACTGACGGCTGACAAGGTTTGGAAGCAGCACCCTTGGCTGAACATCCTTTCTTACGACAAGGATCACCAACCCCTTCGCGGTCAGCATGATCCACAAGTTGTCTTTGAGGAATTGTTCCGCGATTACACCCAAGGCCAACGCAATGATGAACTGGCAAGTGTCTTGGACGGAGTGAAAGACGCTTCGAGTTCGCTGACTAAGAAAGCGAGCGCGCGGGACAAGAAAGTGCTTGAACAATATTTCGATGCAATTCGAGAGGTTGAAATCAGTATCCAGCAGACTCGCTTGAATCGCCGGTCTGCTCCCATCGATGGCAAGTTGCTTCGCATCGATCCCAATTTAAAGGTGGGAAATTTGGGCGAACGCATCAAGGCAATGATGGACCTGATCACTCTCGCATTTTGGACAGATTCGACTCGTGTTATTTCGTGCATGCTTGCCAATACGAACAGTCGATCTCATTACGACTTTATGGGTGTGAATGCTGAGTTTCACTATGTTTCGCATCATGTTCGGAATCGAAAAGTTTTGCCTGACTATGACAAAATCAATATTTGGCATACCGGGCAGTTGAGATACCTGATTGAGAAAATGAAATCGATTCAGGAGGGGGAAAGGACTTTGTTCGACAATTCCCTCATTCTTTGGGGGTCAGGAATTAAGCATGGTGATTACCATTCCCTTACCGACCTGCCTCTGGTCATTGCAGGAGGCGCTGGGGGCAAGATTCCATTAGGAAGGCATGTACGATTTCCGCAGGCACAGCCCTACGCCAACCTTTTGTCGACGGTCATGGATCTGATGGGGTGCAAGGATACTGCCATTGGAGATTCCACGGGCCAACTCGATGGCATCCGGGAGTTAGCTGATTTCAAGACGGCTAATCCAGATGATGGGTCTTGGGAAATCATCAGAAGTGATGGCAAGACACTGACAGCAAAGGGGTTATTGAGAATTAGCCTTGACGAAGAGGTTGAATTTTATCGTCTAACCTTCTCAGACCGCAGCGAATTGGAGATTCGGATTCCCTACATGAACAACCATCGCCTGCGTTTTGACCGGTGTGTGGGCAAGGTCGTGACGTTAGATGGGGAATATCGGGAAGTTACCGGCAAGAAAACATTGATCTCGCTCACCAAAGTCCAAGTGAACCCGTGATGCTTCGATTAGACCGACAGACTTTCCGCTGGGACCTCTTTTTGAGCGCGCTGCTGATGGCAGCTATTTCGAGTGTGAAGGCGTTTGGGGGTGTTCCTGAAAATGTGAAGGCGATTCTTACAGGAAACTGTCTCGATTGCCACGATTCATCTTCGAAGGAGGCAGGAGTGGATCTGAGCCGATTGTTATCGGGGGCGGATACCGATAAGACAGTGCGCGCCGAACTCTGGCGTCGAGTGGAACGGGTTGTCGGAAATCGACAGATGCCGCCCGAAGAGGTTGGTGCGCTCAGAGAAGGCGAGATCGAAGTGATCCAAACTGCTTATCGAGAGATGTATGTTTTGCGCGATGGGCAACCTCATATTGGGGCGACACCACTGAGAAGGCTGACACGCTATGAACTCGGAAACACCCTGCAGGACTTGCTTTTGATCGACGGGTTTCTGCCCGATGATTCAAATGGAGCGAGCACTAAGTCAATTTTTTCCAGCATTCCTTCTGATCTTCCCGGGCCATCGGGGTTCGACAACGATGCCTCTCGCATGCAGTTGCTGCGTCCACCGATTCGTGAGATTTCGGAGTCGGTGCATCGAGCAGTTGCGATACTTAGTGAGAAAGAAGCGTTGTTCAATTCAGTCATCGGCCTCACGCAAGACGTCGAAAAAATGTCTGAATCGGAGATAACGCAGGTGCTCGCTCGGTTTGTGTCTCGCGCATGTCGTTGTGACCAAAGCCAGGGCGGGGAATTGGGGGCCGCTTACTACCGGCAGTATGCAAAGCTGTTAGAAACAGCGTTACCACCAAGGGACTGTTTGATAAGGGTGATAGAAATGATTCTGGTTTCACCAGAGTTTTTGTATCGTCTTGAATTGAATGAAGGCAGAAATGAACCTTACGCCGTGAATGCAAGGGAACTTGCGACTCGCCTTTCCTACTTTCTTTGGTCAACCTTGCCAGATGACGAATTGGTTGAGTTAGCGAACAATGGGGACCTGCTAAGTGAGGATAAGTTGAGGCAGCAAATAGCACGCATGCTGAATTCTCCCAAGCGTGTATCGTTGTCCGAAAACTTTGCGGGACAGTGGCTGGGTTTTAAGGACCTGTTGTTCAATGGCGAATATTTAGTCGATGAACAATGGAATCGTGAATCTTTTGAGGAGATGATTTATTTCTTTGACGAGATGATTCGGTCTGACCGCAGTGTTCTGGACTTGGTGGATAGCGATTGGTTGTTTGTCAGGGAATCCCAAGTGAAGGCAACGGAGGGTGATTACCTGCGTCTTACATCCGAGTCACTGACCGGTATCCATGCGGACGTTTTGGCAACGTGGCGAGAAAATTTACGCGGCGGATTTGGCGGCAAGTTGGATGACCCACCGGTTTTGGTTCGTCCGATAAATAATCGACAAGGTGGAGTCATCACCAGTCCGGCGGTGATGCGCCTCACGTCCTCCAGAAGCCGGACCAGCCCCATTCGGCGTGGTGTCTGGGTGCTCAATACTATGATTGGTCGTGATCTTGAGGCGCCGTCTGATGTTCCGCCTCTGGACGAATCACGAGAGAGACTTGCGTTAATTGAGAATCCCTCAGTGGCGGAGTTGATCCAGCAGCACGTATCAAAACCGGAATGTGTTTCCTGTCATCGATTGATTGATCCGCTAGGGTTGGGTTTAGAAAACTTCTCAATCGTGGGTCAGTGGCGGACGGAGTACGAGGATCGTGCGCGGGTGGTTTCGCAAGGGGAAATGCCCAACGGCGCAGCGTTTAAGAATCCCAAAGAGATGAAACGACTGCTGCTTGATCTGTATGGTGACGAGATTGCCATGAATTTCGTATCGAAACTAATGGCCTATGCTATCGGTAGAAAGGTGGAGCCCCATGATCGTCATTCACTTGATCAGATCATCCGGAAGGTCAGGGATAACGGTTACCGCCTGAACACGGTGATTGAGCAGATTATCCTGTCCCCGCAGTTTCGATGTCGTCAGGATCACTAATCGCTGCCGGCGAGTTTTCCTGAGGTGGATGTCTTTTGGCGTATCGTTGATGACGGCGTGAGTCCACAGGGTGCCAACCGTTGGTCGACGCGAACTGCCAAACAGAGAGGCGTTCAGTTTTCGCTTGATCTAAATTTTTGTTGTCGGGTTGGATTGAGACGAGATAGGCGATGTGCGCCCGGGAAATGCTTTTACGTCCTCGATCTTGAGTGGGTAACCTAGGCTGGGCGTCTTGAATCGTAACGATGGACTGTTGCGGGGCAGAGTTCTGTTGGGAATCGCTTAAGCAAATTCGATTTGCCTCCACCAGTACATGGTCCCCTAGCGGTAAAAAGGCTCCCGTTTTGATGTTGGACGGATGCCTCCAAGAAACCCAATGGAACGTCGAATAAACGGATCACAAATTTTGTATTCAAACGCCTGGAATGGCCATGCGAAGCGAGCGAGTTGGTGATGCGTTAAAATAAGGTCTGCTGCTTTTTGGAGGTGTCGGTGTAGGGGCGAGTGGTACAAAAGCGGCCGAGAATTCTACCGGCGATCGCCAACCCACTGAGGAATGCCGCTTCGATATCTGTGCCCGCACACCAATCGCCACAGGCGCCGATTAGGCGTTCATCATCAAATAGACAGCTGGTCTCGGCGGAATCTTGGATGGATGCATCGGAAGCTTGTTGATCGAGTCCCCCGGGGTCGCTGTTCAACGTTTTTTTGATTGTCCTGGGAATTGCCAGACGCCACCGCTGTGTGTCCACCAAGATTGGCTCGGCTGGTGTTGCCTTAGTGGCGGTCCAAAATGCATCCAGTAAATGTTGTTGTACCCGTTCGCGTGATTGTTCCAGATTAGATTCGGTCCAGTTAGCGTTCGCGTGGGCGACCCAGGTTTCTTTGTGATCGGTGCGGCCCGGTTTACTGTTGTTGCGTGCTATCCAAGCCAAGGGTGACTGCTGTACAAAAGCTCCGTCAAACCGGAGACCAAGTGAGTCCTTAAATGCCAGCAAAAGTGCCCAGCATGAATTCATCTCGGCGCGGTTGGCGCTCGCCGCGAGCCGAGGGGCGTTGACTAGAAGCTCAGCTGCCTGATTTGACGGTGTCGCGACCACCACGGCGTCAAATTGACCTAATTCAGCACCTGCGGCATCGGTTAGAGTCCATCGGCCTTTGACCTGCGTTGGGGCTTGAACTGTCGTCTGTAATTGGACCCGCAAATCAGATGCAAGATGATGTCCTAGTGCACTCATTCCTGGGACGGCCACGTACCGATCGTTGCGTGCATGATCGGCTTTGATCGCTCCGTTAACGATCGTAACCACCTTACCGAGCCACGGACTGACGTGGCCGTCATCCTGCCATGACTGGACGTACTTCTGGAAGCGTGGGTCTCGGGCACTGAAGTACTGGGCTCCATGGTCGAAACTGACGGTATCACTCATTCGCCTGGTTGACATTCGTCCTCCCAAGCCTCGGCTTTTCTCGAAGACCCTCACATTGCAACCGTGGTCAGAAAGGGTTCGGGCACAGATAAGACCAGAGATGCCCGCCCCAATGACTGCGATCTTTGGCGTTGGGTTCCACAGAGGTCGATTCACTAGACGGCGGTACGCCTTCTGATCGATCCTTTGACCTTGTTGGTCGGTCGAACGCGTTCTAATGGTGCCAAATATCGGTTTTGGAGGTTGGAAAGGACGATCCGCCTGTCCAAGGCACCAGAGAATTCCGCCATAGGAAGCAGGGTCACGACCATCAAGTGCGTAACGATGATTCAGGTCAATCATTCGGGCAAGCGCTCGTTTGGCATTGCTAGTCCACGTCAAAACCGCCTTGCCCCAAGTCATCCGGATGTTGTTGTGGAGTTCGCCATGGATCAACAGAGATTGTTGTGCGGAATCCCAAAGCGCGTCCCCGGTTCGACCTCGGGCCATCGTTTCCCAGGACATCAGGTCGCGAGAATCAGCCTCATGTTCACGCAATGAGTCGCGCGCCCAAGCGGGGAGAGCGTTGATTGTGCCATGATCGCGACGATAAAAGCAAAACGCATAAGCTAGCTCTCGCCAGATCAATAGTTCATCCAAGAACTTGTCAGCGCCTTTGGATCGGAGCGCATTCGCTTCCCGTGCGATTCTGGTTGGGGCCACCATGCCGTAGTGCAGGTAGGGTGATAACCGACTGGTTCCATCGACCAGTGGGTTATTCCGACGCCGTTCATAAGTTGATAAGCGTGACTGTTTGAATTCGTTCCAACGTTTATACCCAGCAACAAATCCGCCTGTTGTGTGGGGTACGGGACCCACAGCGTGGTCAATTTCGCACTGTCTCACTAGTCCGCCGAGGTCACAATTGAGCAAATCCAGCGACTTGAAGTTTTTAGCGATTGGCGGTGGATACTTCACGTCTAATTCGTATTGACTCGGACCTCGGCTGATACGCTCGTCGTAAAGTTTCTTTGTTGCTTGGCGAAATTCAAAAGCACGATCATAGCTCTTACCAACCAGTCGCATTGGAATCACGCATGCAGTGTCAACGGCGAAGACGCTGCACGTTGCCGATTGACTGAGCCGGGTGGTCCAAGTCATCAGCGGCTCGGTCGGCATGTCCTCTGTGACAACTGCGGCTGCCTTTTTTGAGAGGATGCTGAGTTGGGGACTACGATGTCCCGAGCGCTCCACGTGAATCAGGTAAGGAATTCGTTTTTCAGCAAACGCACGTTGTACATCTCGAACACCCTGCAGAATGAAAGTGTGGTGGCGATCCGACGCAAACGGATAACGCTCCGATAAACCTTGGTAAACTATTAGAGGGAGATTCAGCTGATTAGCGAACAGCAGGGCAACATCCAGCGCGGGATTTTCCTCAACACGAATCGCAGTACGCATCCAATAGACAACGTACTCGCCGATGGGCTGGCTCTCAGGGTTGGGGAGGATTCTCGTTCTTTCCTTCAAATCGTCAGGAAGGCTACGTGTCAGGTCATCACAGTTGGTCATAGTCTCCGCGCTAACTGGCTACTGCGTTCTGTGGACTG
>CALJHC010000044.1 GCA_938075415.1 uncultured Rubripirellula sp.
GTCCTTTTTCTTTTGGTTGCCGGCCGGTTCGCTGCTTTCCGACGCCTGCTGAGGTGTTGCTGAGGGACGCTGACGAGCCAGTGTGAAATGCTCTTCCGTGACTTAAAGGAACACGTCCTTGGAGTGACCAAACCACTCATAGCAAACGTGTGGAGGAAAGAAGTTGTAAGCATCAGTTGCTGCTGACCGTCGTGCGTTTACGAATAAAGCAGGCTGTTGGAGCGAAGCTCAGAAGCATGGTCTCGTTGAATCGAACCCGCACGGATCTGATGGAGAAGTTCAAGAAGCTCATTGATGAATACAATTCCGGTCTGGATGTTGACGGCTTCTTCGCGAAGCTCGTGACTTTTGTCGATGAGCTGACTGAGGAAGAGGATAGAGGTGTGGCAGAACAGCTCAGCGAAGAAGAACTGGCCCTTTTTGATATCCTAACCAAGCCTGAATTTGACATGACAGACACGGAAAAGGACGAGGTCAAAAAGGTCGCCCGGTCACTATTGCAGACCCTGAAGGAAGCAAAACTGGTTCTGGACTGGCGAAAAAAGCAACGCAGCCGGGCGGATGTCGACAGCACGGTCAAAAATGTGCTCGATGAGCTACCGCGTGCCTACACCCCCGAGATCTATCAGCAGAAGTGCGATCTGGTCTATCAGCACGTATTCGACAGCTATCAGGGTGAGGGCAAAAGTATCTACGTCTCGACGGAGTCATGAGAGTCATGGGGTACAATTTATTGCACTCATGATCCAGAGCTACAGACAATTTTTTGACAGCGACTTGGTGGCAGCACTCATCGCTATGGTCGTGCAATTAATTGAACGCTCACTGACATTCTCAATCTGGCTGACAGAGGTGACCGACAAATGAACTTCGTGCTGGCAAACTACTCTTACGACCTCTCGGGTAACTTAGCTCTGTTCTTCGGCTGCATCGCGGTAGTGGCGTCTTTGGTCCAGATGTTTCAGATTGGGGCTATGCGACGCCAAATTTCAGAGCTGGAGGCTCGGCTGTCTGAATTCGAAGGCAATTCAGAGGTAAATGTCACGAAGTGAGGTGTTTTTTGAGGTGTTCGATCAGCCCGGTCTTGTTTCGCCCTGTTTTTTACGGTGTTTCGTCTTCAAGTTCTAAGTCCCTCATCGCCCACTTAGAAGAGTCATCGATTTCCTCTGATTTCTGATCTCTTCCGTAACCTTCCATCTGAAAAGGACTTTGAGCGATTTGCTCAGAGTCCTTTTTCTTTTGGTTTGTTTCTCCGACGCCTGCTGCACTGCAAACGGTGGTAGCTTCAGCGGGTTTCTACCTCGGAATGCGTGATCGGCAATTGATGCCTGTGCGCGCTTTGGCCATCTCGCCATGTTCCTAGTCGCCGCCATCGTGTCTCGGATGCAGATGTTTCAAATCGGTGCCATGCGGTGCGAAGTATCAGAAATGGAAGACCCTTGATCGGAAATCAAAGCTGATTTTGACAGAGATGTCACGAGGTGATCGTTTTTGAGGTGGGTGATCACTTCATCTCCATCTAGATCTACACCGACAAGGTCGGTGCTGCGATTGAGTTCCAGAGCTAACGGCAGAAACATCAGATTAAATACTTTCGGAGACTTCTGATCTGATTGGCGGAAAGAGACTGAGACTGAACCGACGCATCGGGTGGACAGGAAAATCAGTTCAGCCAATGTCGACACCGAATGTAGGCGGATGATCGGATGTTGACTGAAACCGCAATTGTGATACCAACACCTCTGCATGCGAAGTGAAGATAACTTGGTGATCCTGCGACGACTGTTTTCAGGTTAGAGTTAGCTCACGTCAGGGAACGGCTTTTGACCATCGCTAACGCTTGGTGGTCACCAGACTCCGGAGCACGTTCCCCACATGGATTCTTGGGTTTGCTCATTTGCAGACTGGTGTTTTAAATTCAAAAGTGATGTCCTGTTATGATCTCGAGTTCAGAATACGCATGAAATGCCTGCCAGTGTGAAAAGAAATGATGCCACCAAATTGTTGTCTCTGTGATAAAGGATTGGAAACAGGAGACACCTGTGAGCTGATCCGCTTTTTCAAAACCGAGAGTGATCGGCAATGGCATGCGGTGGCGGCATCGGAGGGTGAGGTTGCCGGCCACCCACCCGATTGCGATTGGTTTTGCAATCTGCATGCAGCAGCAGTGAAAAACCTTCGTCACCACGACCGCTCGACAGCTTTGCTTCACCTTCGAGAAAACGAACTGTGGCAGCTTATTTACATTGACCTTTTTGATCGAGACACACCACCGAGTGTTCAGAGGAGTGGTGTTGGTTTCGAAAGTGGTTTTTTTGAATTTTGGGATCAGATCCTTGCGACGACTGAGGCCGATGGCAGACGTTACCCATCAGATTTCCGACTTGCGTTGCACGGTAATCATGCCGATTATTCGCTACCACGCGACTGCCCAGAGCTGACCATCATCAAACAACACCTGCCGACAGATGAGGGGTCGGTACAAGCAATCGGCCAACTTGCCCTTGGGCAAGCACAGCAGTTTCGAAAGAGCGGACTACTCGGAGCTGCAAAGTACTTGACGAGCCGAACTCAGTCTTTAGCGCCAAAACAGACATGATGCTTCCGGCAGATCCCGGGTGTCCAATTGGATGTGATTTCCAGCTTGTGGTGAATCAACGCGGTTTCCATCGAGTTCGGCATTCATTCACTTCCATCAGAAAATGACATTGAACGCCGCGCGTTAAGTCTGGCAATGATGCCTTGGCGAGTGCAAGCTCATGAGCACACACTCACGTTCAAGGATGACGTATCAATCCTGGCAATTTTCGAGCCGATGAGTCGAGCGACTTTTTACAGTGAATGAAGATAGAACCTTGCTTTGGCAATGTCTAACAGTCCCATCCGTTCACACGCATCGATTTGAGCACGCCAGTTTGATTCTGGATTGAGCGTTGTCTAGCGACCCAGGGTCGAATCCTGCCCTCCCGCTCCCCTCAAGTGATGAAGCTTTCTCTCTGCTCGACTGAGTTCCCCGGTCAGTAATCTCTTTTCAATCAGGCATTGCGAATTTTGGGATGGGGCTTTGGGATCGGTAGAAAAGGGGGGGGTGACCTGCAAGACTGACGCTTCGAAATGGGGGAGCGCAGCTTGGTGGGAAGGGCCGTGCGCAGACTGGTGGTGAATTGAGGCTCAAAACCCAATGATTTCTATCTTTTCCGTCGGGTGAAGCTGATCCGGAGGGGGGCTAAGGGTTGGTATAAAATTTCAGCCTAAATTAAACAAATGAGAAATATAGGAAATATGCACATTCTGTGGAAAATAGGGATTTTACCTTTTTTTTTGTTTATCCCTTGGTATACTTCGCAAAGTTTCGTGGGTCGACAAAGCACCCAATGGTGGTTGCGGAGCCGATTGAGCATCGATTTTCTGTAGCTTGGCTTCTACCACTGCTGACAGAAAAAGGTCCCACTTTTGAATTGCCCATGCTGAGGCTGTAGAGACAGAAATGACAAAACCGGGTTGTCTCGCTTTCCTGATCGCACTTTGTGCCTTGAGCGAACAAGCTCCTGCGGGGCTGATTCTGAATCTGCAGGAGTCAGGTAGTGTTATCAACTACACAATTTCTGGCGAACTGAACCCAAACATTTTCACGTCCACTTCCAGCCCAATCACAGTACCTGGTAGTGGTTCCGTCGATGCCAGCTCCAGTGAGTTTTTCTTGTTGGGCGATCCCTCGCAGAACACTCAGTACACGGAGTACGGCGTTAATCTGTTTGGTAGTTACATTCCATTTGGAACAAGCGGCCTGCAGACAACAACGGGGGTCTCGAACGGAGATTTGCTTGGCTTCCAATCCACCGGTGGTAGCGACTACAAGGTCTTGCTCGCTCCTGGCTACAACGGAGAAGTAGTATCAGGCAGCGGATACTGGGATGGCACTTACGATTCTTTGGGCCTAACCACTGGAAATTACCTGATCAGCATCGAGAAAACCGGGCCCATTATTTACGTGGATAGTATCGCCATAAATGTGCAAGAGGTTCCTGAGCCAACATCGATGGCAATCTTTAGCCTCTCGACCCTGTTGCTTTTGGGGCGTCGCAAAAGAAGGCGTTAATCGGTCTTGAAGAACGCCGACACAGATCACTCTTTAAAATGATCGCTCGTGCTTTGCGGATCTCTCCGTTGTTTGTCACGATTCTGTTTGTCACGATTTAATCCGGGTTTCCAGTTAGGATTTTAGGGCAAGAGCCAGACTCGCTCAAAATCTTTCCCTTTCAGAGTGATTTCTTACAGCGGTTTTATAGAGTGGGATCAGGCGGTGTGGCTCACTCCCGAATCGTTGGTTTTTGCTGACGAATTGACAATGGCAATTGATCACTGAGCCCCTCCTCCATTTCAACATCAAACCTGTAATTTTGATTGGCATCTCTTCTTGCCAAACTTGATGGCGAGCTGACTTGAAGATTTTGGTTTGATGGGGTGTAGGGCCTGATGTTGCAATTTGTTTGCATCGAATAAGCTATTTCGCATCGAGCCACTGGCTGTCTGCATCATGATGATGTTTCCAATGCCGCCAGTTCTCCTATCGCAAGCTGGCGGCACAGCTAGCATCCCATCATTGAAGACTCGAAATCAACGAGCAAAGGAAATCTAGCATGATCAGTCGGCATTATCGACGAATTACATTAAGTGTTGGCATTTGGTTCGTCACATCGCTTTGCATTTGCGGAGCATTTGCTGATGAAGGCTCTGCGCAGGAAGACGCCAAGCCGTCAGGATTCATGAGTTTTGATCATGAAGGGGTTGAACGGCAATATGTTTTGCACATTCCCGAGAATTTACCCGCCAATGCTCCGCTGGTTTTCTTTCTTCACGGATATCGTGGAGACGCTCGGGGTTATGCAGAGATGGGGATGAGTCGAGTTGCAGACCAGAATCAATTTGCTGTGGTCTATCCACAGGGATTGAAAGATTACCGAGGAATTCCACATTGGAACGCTCGGCTCAAGCTGAGCAAAGTTGATGACATTGGCTTCTTGACCGCATTGGCCAAGCATCTGCAGGAGCGTCATCAATTAAATCCTGAGAAAACCTTTAGCAGCGGTGTTTCCAATGGCGGTTTCATGAGTTACGCATTGGTCGCAGAGGCTCGGGATGTTTTCAAAGCGGCGGCATCGATCATTGGAACGATGAGCGGGTACACATGGGAACATCGCCAAACCATTGAGCCAACGCCGATTCTTCAGATCTCCGGTTTAGCCGATGAGATAGTTCCAGTGGATGGGCGTATGTCGCCACTAGGTGGTTGGGGCGGGGCACCGGATCAGGAAACCATTATCAATTTCTGGAAAGAACTCAATCAAACCAAGACCGAGGAAGTCGAGCAGATTTCAAAGACCACGACAGCCTATCGTTACGGTCAAGGTGTCAACAATACACAGGTTTGGCTGTACAACGTCAAAGGCTGGGGACACCGCGTTCCAGGAGAGAGGCAGATGGGCACACATTCCGTTGACCTCGTCTGGCAATTCTTGAAACAATTCTAAGTCATCGGGACCGGGATCTATGGTGAAGGGACACCCTAGCCAACACGACGGGCGACCCAACGCCCATTTCCATGAAAGCGATTCGGATGAATAAAGAGAGGCAAACCAGGAACGGGGATGGCAGTATTCGCCCGAGGTACTCAAGTGACTCGAGATTCATTGACTGGGGACACAACGGCATTCCGCATTAGTCCGGCACGTTGAAAAAGCTTTGGTCTTGATGGTGATTCAATGGCTTGGCAATTGATTGCTTTTCAGAAATCAATTTTTCAATTCTGATTGAAATCCAAGACGAAGCGGCTCACTTTCTCTTGCAGTTCGCAGCATGGAGAACTGCAAGAGAATTGCTGGGATTGAGCCGGTTCTTGGTTTTGCCTAGGTCGACATAGACCAGAGCAAATTCGTCAGGGAGCGTTGGTCAAATTCTGTTGGTCAAATTCTGTTGGTCAACGGTGGCCTATCCATCGATCATTCTCTTGAACGCGATGGGCAGGATTCATGCCATTGTTGACTCTTGCAGGACACAGTGTTTTCTCATCAATCACGTTCGTAATTTGATCGTTTGCCGGACCCCGGCTTGCGGGTTCCCTTGACCATTTGGTGGCGGATATTGAGTCCTGCTGCTGGGTAGCTGTCGAGGGCTCGTTGCAGCTTGACTCTGGCTGCACCTTGAGGGGAATCGTCACTTTGTGAGCTGCTAGGAAGGGGGCTGGTTTCCATGACGTCGGTGATGGTGTCATGAAGGTCACCGTTGTCATAGAGCTTGTACCGATGATCTCTTGCGTAACGCACCTGATAATGACTGTATTTATTGTCAAGTTTTTCTGAGTAAGGGCGAGGGAAATAATACCCATAGATCCAATCTCTTGGCGTCCCTTTTTGACCAACGCATTGTGGCCAAAAGCTCCACCCGTCTCCATCTTGAATTGATTTTGGCGGTAGCCCGGCTGCCTCGACGATCGTGGGGAAGAAATCCGAGAAGGCAATGAGGTCTTTGCAGGTGCGGTTTGGGGGGACACGGCCCGGAAGGTTGACAATCAGGGGGACATGAGTTCCGTAATCGTGCGTGTATCCCTTTCCGCCTCGAACTGTTTTTCCATGAAGTTTCGAACTCAGGGCTGCGTTGGTGCCGTTGTCAGAAGTGAAGATGATGAGGGTTTGATCGCGTTGTCCCGTTTCTTCCACGGCCTTGATTAGACGTCCAACGCAGTGATCCATGTAATGAACCATATCGATGTAATTCTGTTTTTTGCGATTCGGTGAGCGGTTGGTCTTGTCCTTTCTCAGGCCACCTTCACTTTGCGGAGTGGGAACAAAAGGATCATGAACAAGAATCATCGGATAGTAAGCAAGGAAGGGGCTATCGCTATCGTCTTGAATGAAGTCAATCAGGAAGTCAGTCATGACGTCGGGTCCGAAAGCGTCATCTGGTAGATCCATTAGATCGCCATCACGGACAAAGGATGGCTGCCAGTAACGCTCCCTCGCCCCGCCGGGAATATTCCAGAGACACGAGGTTTCAAAACCTGCTTGTGACGGGCTAATCCCTTTGCCTGGCATGGTCGCTTGCAACTGCCACTTGCCCGCCACCGCCGTGCGATAACCCTGTTTCAGGAAGTGGTTACCAAAAGTTGGTTCGTTGTTGGGGTAAACGCCAAAGTCTTCGTAATTAAAAACATTGCTCTTACCCGACATCAAATTGACGCGTGAGGGCGTGCATAGCGGTGTCGAGTGGGTTTGCGTGAAGCGGATCCCCGACTCAGCCAGTGCGTCAAGATTAGGCGTTGAATATTCTTTGCTTCCGTAACTGCTGAAACATTCGAACCCAACATCATCTGCCATGATCAACAGCACATTGAGTTTTTTCTCTTTCGCATAACTGACGATCTGAATGCCGGTCAGAAACATGATCAACGCGAGCATACGAAGCATGGAGTCTTCCGTTTTAACTAAATATTGGAGGCGAATCGTATTAAAGTGTGGGGCACAGGGGTTATCGCGAGCGTTTTTTTTAAGTTGAGAATCAGGCAAGTTCAAGACTAAATCACTCAGATTGGGTTAGGCATCAACCCGTTCGTCCCATCAAGTTCAAATCTTATGAGATCTCAATTTTAAGCTTCATCAGAGGACGAAAAGGTGAGCGGAGAGATCAAGTCCAGCGAGCGACTGCCGGTGATCAGAAAAGCTTTTGTTAGCAGATCACTCCTCGATAACAATATTTTGCGGGTTCACCCGGTCATCATTGTGTTGTGAGCTGTTTGAACCGAGTTGCTTCTCAAAACTTATGCCTCTCGGGAAACTTGATGAGCCACGCTGACGACCTTGTTGACCGAAGATAGCAACGGCAAAGCTTGAGTGGCCTGCGAGAGCCAAAAGTTCGACGGTTTCTCGCGGTCTTATTGGTCTGAAGCCAGGTTGGCGTCAGCGGGTTTGGATTTCATAGGTGAGTTCTCAACCGTGTTTCAGTCACAACCGATGATTGTGACTGATTCATCGATGCTGGGTTCCCGGAGGCTGGGTTCCCGGAGGCTGGGTACCCGTAGGCTGGGTTCCCGGAGGCTGGGTGCCCGTAGGCTGGCTGCCGCGTGCCAATGTCAGCAGGCTCGCAGCAAGTCCTCCAGCAGCAAGTCCTCTTGTGCTGAGGGCACCGGTGGAAACCGAATCAGTTCGTTGGTTTCGGTCAGCAACGATGGTCTCGCCGAACAACACCCTCGCAAATAACTCACTCATCCCCAAGAAAGGTCCACCGGCAGAAGGGCCTCTCGGGTAGCAATTTTCTCGGGTTGACTTCTAGAGGGTTTTCGGTCGTGTTTTCTCAGAAGTTGAATCCATTGCCATTGTCTGAGGCGTCCGGTTCTGGTGCACCGTTATCGTCGCCTAGATCAAATTCCCCGCCCCCGAATCCGCCGCCGCCGAAACCGCCGCCACCAAATCCACCACCACCTAGTTCGCCACCGCCACCGAATCCACCGCCACCGAATCCACCACCGCCGAATGCGCCACCCAGGTTGGGTGCGAGCATGGCTGCAGACTGCCCAATGACGTTATCGAATTCGGATTGCGACTGTGCAGCGAGCAGTTGGTCTAAGACTCCCCCAGCCATGGCGTTCATCATGCCCACCATCATCACTGCGCCCTGCATGTCTTCTGATTCTTGTTGCGTTTCGAGTGCTTCCTTGAGGTCACTTTTCATCATTTCCTGCATCATTGGCCATTCATCAGCAAGGTCTTTAGGAATCCAGCGTCCGGCATATAAAGTCATTTCTGTGTCTTCCGATTCAACATCCAGCCCTCCTCCCAATGCTTCCAATCCGCCGGTTTCAGGCGCTTTGATGATTCCATTTTTTTCATCAATCATCTCTACTTTCATCTCGCCGATCATCATCGAGATCATTCCCGGTGGAGCAAGTTGCATGAGGTCCTTCATATGACTGCCGACTCGTGGGCCATAGTGATTGATCATGGAATCGATGCTGGTGTCTTGTAGGTCGGCCGTTCGAAAGCCCATATCAGAGAGCTCAAAAATAAGTCCGACAGCCGGGTCATATCCCTGCGATACCATTGGCATCGCAGCTGGAGGTACGTCTGCCATCATTGCTGATCCGAGCACATACTTTTTCTGTGTTACCAAAACTTGAATGGCTTTAAAAACCAGCGACTCAACACTTTTCAATATTTCAGATTGTTGCTGCATGAAGGGATTGACCGCTTCTCGAAGTTCAGGGCTGTCCATCTCATCACGCATTTCTTGAGGCAATGCGTGCCAAAGGACTTCCAGGTGACCTGCTTCGATCTGTTCCGAAACAAAGTCAACGGTTTGCTGCAGCGAGAGGCCTTCGGGAAACGCCGGCATCGCGGATAGGGCCTTTGGCTCAGGTGTGTCAAAAGACAGCTCTCTTTTTTTAATCGTTGAGGGCTTGGTGTTCGCTGAGGCGTTCGGGACAGTGTTGTCGCCGAACGGCTCGTTGCTTGCCTGCATCTTTTCGAATAGTTGCTTGGCCTGCTGCTTACTCTCTGCGCTAAGCTTGGCGATTGGCACAAGGATGCGGACACCGTTGTCCTTGAGAAGTTTCACGCTACTGCCTTCAACTCCCTCGAATTCGGCTTCAACCGTAAATTTCCCACTACTATCGGTCCAGGTCTCAGCCTGGGTGACCGAGGTCATCAGAAATACGATGCAAGCGGAAAGAGTGAAGGAGGCACGGATAGAGGTTGCACGCACGATGACGGCTCCTTAGTTTCTTTGGCTCGCTCGGGAGCCGAAGTTGGTTTGAAAGTAAGACAATGATTGGATTAATAGCTTAACTGATTATTGCTCGGCCAGCCTTCGATTCCTGATTCCGGCGGGAAATCGCTTTTGCACAGCGGCAAAGCACCTCCCATGCGCGGGCAGAGCCCCCCCGCTGTCGCCTCCCCTGGGCGAATCGACTGCATTCTCTACTCCTCGCATTTTCCCCTTCTTGGTATTGGATTTATCACCCCAGCAGAATCGTACCGGACTCCGGAATAGGCTGCGGTCTCAAGAAAACGTGGGGAGGATGGTTTTGACGTGAAATCGATCGCGTCCAAACGGTTAGGCGATTCCACAAAGGTGAATTCTGGCCGCCAAATGGGAACCTGCGCGAACAATCATGTTCGCTCGTGGGTCGCTTGCCTGAACTGGCGTTTGCCTGAACTGGCGATGGATGAACTGGCGATGGATGAGATTGCCATTGAGTTGAAGTGCAGGCGAGAATCAAAGTACCTTCCTTCCGCCAAGAATTTCTATTCCATAAAACTTCTTTCACTGCTTCATTTTGATTGACGCGGTCATCACACGGAATTCGGAGGCCAATTTGAGTTATGGCTGCAGGTTGAAAAAGATACAAGCTTCTGGCAAGTCGCAAGATCATTACCGAAGTCATCATTGAACATGGATTTTGCTGGTAAAACGCTGGATGATGGATTTGTTAACTAGCTACGTTCGCAAGTTCCTGATCGATAGTTAGAGTTGTCTGGTCGAGTGACAAAAGTGATGCTTGTCGAAGAAAGGCAACCCACGCTCCCGCGTCGTCGGTTATCATCGACGGAGTCAACAGTGAGCGATTTTTTTTAAGACGTAGGGGCTGTCCTGTTCCACGTTTTGAACTTGCTGGGTGACCGAATCAGCTGCCTCAACTTTGAAATACTGCATCAGTGATGCTTTGCAGCTTTGGTATTGGTTTTATCCGAGACATTTCCGACGAAGTCTGCTATCTGATCAACTGCCGTCCGCTTCCAGATTCCTCTTGGAAATTCGTGCTGCTGGGGTTCGGGGCGTCTTTCAATGTCTGGATGATTGATGCTGATTCATAAACACTTTTCTTTTCAGGTTTTGGGGATTGCCATGATATTCAGCCGATTGATTTTCTTGGGAACGATACTGATTGTGTCTGCAGCCATGTTGTCCGCGTCAGCAATTGCTCAGGGTGCTGATGCAACGACGGCCAAGGCAGAGGTATTGGGAAGCGAATACATTCCAATTGACGCAACGCTTCTCGTCGAAGTGAACGTCGCATCCACGATGGCGAGCCCCCAGTTTGCGATGTATCCGATCGAAGTGATCGATGCGTGGGCCAAAATGAACCTTGGAATTCATGTCAGCGACATTGAGAAGGTAAGAATTGTCGTGGCCGCGCCCGGACCGGGAGATCCATTGTTCGCTTTGTTGGTGTCAACGTCCAAGGACGTTGACATTCGCCAAGTTAGTTCAGAGTTTGCCGATACGACTGAAACCATTCAGGTGGATCGCTACGAGTGTTATCGGATACCGGAAGCAACGGGAGTCGTTATGCATCAAAAAGGTCCTCGGACCTTAGTCATTGCAGCAGAGAATTATCTCGGGTCGGTATTGCGATCGTCTTCTGCGTCTTCGACACGAGGTTCACTTGCACGACTTGCTGAATCCAGTAATTCCGGCGGAAATATCAACGCACTCGCGTCAATTGAATCGGTGCGTCCGTTGGCAGTTGGAATGTTACAACCGATGCTGCCGCTAATTCCACCACCGGTTCAACCGTTGATGGAAATGCCTCAGCTTCTCGATGCCATTCAAATTACAGTCGACATTGATGATATCACCAGCGGGACGATGAAGGTCGAGATGATTGCAACTGATGAGTCTGCGGCACAGAAGGCAGCAGGTTTAATCAGCAATGGACTGCAAATTGGCCGACAGATAGCGTTGGCGCAGATGATCAACGATCTCGATCCGAAAGACCCAATGGCCAATGCAACTCGAAAATACATCGAACGGATCTCAGGATTGATGGCTGATGCGGTAACTCCAACGGTGGATGGTAATCGATTGGCCATCGCTGCTTCGCCCTCTCAGGGAATTGTAATGCAGGGTGCTTTGGTTGGCATGTTACTACCCGCGGTTCAAGCGGCCCGGCAAGCCAGTGCTCGGATGACTTCAGCCAACCAATTAAAGCAGCTTGGCTTGGCGATGTTTAATTACCATGAGGTTTACGGCGAGTTTCCGGGAGATATCAAAGCTAAGGATGGAACGCCACTTCTCAGTTGGCGCGTCGCAATCCTTCCTTTCCTGGAGCAGAACGAACTGTACCGAGAGTTCCGCAGGGATGAACCTTGGAATAGCCCGCATAATTTAGCGTTGGCCGAAAGGATGCCTGATCTTCTTAAGCATCCTGAGTTGTTGACCCGCCCCAACGAGACCGTTTACTTAAGACCTGTTGGACCTCAGTTTCTGATGGAGGGGCATGATGCAATATCGATGGGAGAGATTACCGATGGGCTGTCAAATACCATTATGATGGTTGAGACTGCCGGCTCCGGATCGGTCCCATGGACCAAGCCGACTGATCTAACCATCGACCTGGATAATCCGGTACTTTCCGTTTCGGGGGGAACGCGAGATGGATTCAACGTACTGATCGCCGACGGGTCCGTTCAATACGTCAGTTCGGACGTTGATGCTGCGAACTTCAAGGCATTTTTAACACGCAATGGCCTCGAAGTGGTTCCCCAGTTCTAGTCTTCGGTTGGCCGCTATGAGTGTGTGCCGGTAAGTCTCGTTCACTTGTTGTAAAACATTGTGAAGAGTTCTTGATGGTGCATGAATTGTTTTTCGAGTGCGGCTGGGTTTCTCGTTGGAAATTAGCGGGTGATACCTGTCGAGGAATCAAATTGTGCACCTACATGTTTGTTGAGTTTGCTCGACCTTGTGACGTTATCACGCATGACGGGCATCCTACTTGGTGACCCAACGAGGACACTGACGATTTCCTCACGCAATCGTAGTTGGGGGATATCGGAGAGGGGGTTTCTTGCTGCGAGCAATCTTCGACCGACCCGATAGTCCGAAGGTTACTAACATAGGATTTGTCACGATGATTCAAATCAGCAGAGGGGGGGGCTTCATCTGAACCCAAATTGAGTCGTGATGGACGTGTTTTTATCGAGAGTTCGCGGTAAGTCTTCGTAATGAGATGCTATTGAGTCGCATGAGTTCATCACCCGTAGTTGAGATGACCGACGCAATGAATTCGCTTTCTCCTGAATTCAGATGCAGTTGGCCAACAATGAAGTCCTCAAATTGCTCGGCGGTGGCAGTGGGTTGAATTTTGTGGGTGATTGAATGTTCGCCGACTGCAAGGCGTAGCGTTCCGCCCGCGTCGATGGGGCGGCATCCGTACGTAAGCTTAATTTCATAGTCACCGGACTGCGCAACGTTCAGTCGCCATGTTGCGCTCTCGTCAGGTTTTTTCCAGTGATCGATGGTATCCCAGTCATAGCCATCGAAAGTGTATTGGATATGATCGCCCTTCCATTTTGCCCAACTCGGTGAGAGTTCAGACACTGAATCGACGCGCGGCGAAATAGGAATTCGAACGGGCTGATAGGTGATGCCGTTGGTTACGTCGTCGAACCATTCGGAAAACTCTTGACGTAGACGTTCGACAATTTCAGGATGTTTCGCCTTGAGGTTTTTTGCCTCCCCAGGATCCTCCGTCAGGTTGAATAAACGCCAGTTTGCTTCACTTGCAGTCGCCTGATTGCCCACAACACAGAGAAGTTTCCAGGTTCCATCGCTGATCCCCCAGCGTCGATCAGGATTCGGACTGTATCGATCCCAAGTGTGGTAGACGAATGAATGGTGTTTGGCTTTCGGATTTTGGGTCAGAAGCTTGACCAGTGATTTACCATCAATCTTTCGATCCTTGGGTGAAGGGATGCCCGACAGTTCGCAAAATGTTGGCAGCCAATCGATGTGTGATGTGAGCGAATCGGTGCGGCTTCCGGGCTGGATCTGCGCTGGCCATCGGACGAAGCAAGGTGCCCTCACCCCACCCTCGTAAGTACTGGACTTGTAGCCATTCATTCCCCCTTTCCAATACTTGCTGACACCACCGTTATCACTGGTGAAAACAACCATTGTGTTGTGAGCGAGTCCTTCTCGATCGAGATGATCGAGCAGGCGTCCGACATTGTCATCCACACGTTCGATTAACGCATAGATTCTTGCCTCTCGAATCGGTAGGCCCATGTCCAGGTATTTGGATAGCTGTTTATCGCCGTCAGGTTGCCCGTAATGCGAGGTGTCGAGTAGCCAGGGTGAATGTGGCGCATTAAACATGAGAGAGCAGAAGAACGGTTGCGATTTCTGCAGCGATTGATCAATAAAATCAATCGCTGCATCGGTGAAGAGATCACTCACATAGCCACGTGCTTTGACGGGGCGTCCGTTTCGGTGAACCTGGTCTGGAAACTCATAGCGTTCGATGTGCCCGTGGTAGTGACCGAAAAATTCGTTGAATCCTCGATCCTGAGGTTGATAGCCGGGGTATTTACCAAGGTGCCACTTACCGAACAGTCCTGTCCGATAACCACCCCCTTGCAGTAGTTGAGCAACGGTGATTTCGTCTTTACCCAAGGTGTCACCACCGAATCGAGTGTTATAGAGCCCCGTTCTCAAATAATGACGGCCCGTCATGAGTCCGGCTCGAGTTGGAGCGCACACCGGAGCAGCGTAATACCTCTCAAGCTGCATTCCTTCTTCGGCAAGGCGGTCCATGTTTGGCGTATCGATCGCGTTGTTACCGGTCGCACCGGTGTCCCAGTAACCCTGATCATCTGTCATGATCAGAATAAGATTTGGTCGTTGTCCTTCTAAGGATAACGCGTCGGCTGAAGCAGTGGCTGCGCAACTGAAGATAACCAGAGTTAGTACAAGGCTGGTAACCAGGTAGCTGCGTTGCAAACCATCAACCTTGCTGATGCTCTTCATGATTGCCACGCCCGGCTTGTTAATTGTCATTGACCGCAAGCGAGTTGGTTTTTTCATGAAAACTGGAAGCAGTAGGTTTTCGGTTCGGAAGAAAGCGTTAATCGTTGGCCAAGATTTTGTATCAAGGTTGGTTCTCTCATTCAAACCTCACCGATTTTGGACGTTGCATCGCCAAATTGTTTGAGCGGGAGATTCATTTTTTCCATCAGCGATAAGTACAATCGGCACAATTGGCGATCCGATTGTTGGCGATAATCAATCACTTGACCACCTTGGATTTTTCCGCCACCTCGACCAAGTAAAAAGATCGGTAATTGGTCGTTGTCGTGTCGGGCGCCGGCCATCATGCTTGAGCAGCTAAGCAGCATGGTGTTGTCGAGCAGTGTTCTGGGGCCTTCCTGAATCGCTTCCATCTTGTCTGCGAGGTACGCGATCTGCTGCATGAAGAAGCGGTTGACGGATAGCCAATCTTCACCATCGGAGTGAGACAGTAAGTGATGAATCATGTAATCGATGCCGTTTCCGGGCTGTTGAACGGACGAGAGATTGGGGAACCGCAAGGCGCTGTGATCATTATTCAGTTTTAGCGTGGTGATGCGAGTTGTGTCGGTTTGGAATCCGAGGACCACAATGTCACACATCAGTCTCATATGTTCAGCGATGTCTTGCGGTATACCGTCATTGGGGCGAGGTAGATTTGGAGAACCCAAGGTGGGGCGCCAACCTTGCAGCTCACCGCGACCACCCGCGTGTTCAATTCGCGATTCAACTTCACGGACTGAGTTGAGGTATTCGTCGAGTTTTTGGCGATCACGTTGACTAATTGTTGCCCGCAAGGACTTTGCATCTGCGAGGACGGCATCGAGAACACTTTGATCCGCGGGTGTCGCGGTGTCCTTGAATAATCGGTCAAAAGCCAAGGCGGGGTAAATTTCCAGTGGCGTTGGAGTTGTCGGCGAGCTCCAAGAAATATGAGAGCTGTAGAGCATCGAATAGTTTTTGTGGACCGATGGGTTGGAGCGTTCACATCCGAGCACCAAGCTTGGCACCTTGGTGGACCGCCCATAGGTTTGGGCAAGCAATTGATCAAAGCTTGTACCGGACCGGATTTCCCCGCCTGACGCGATCGGTGCTCCGGAAAGCACGTTTCCGGTCTGCGAACTATGGATATTTCCTTTTCTCGCTTCTTGATGATACAGGCCGCTGATGAAGGTCAGTTTTTCACGGTGTTGATGCAACGGTTCAAGAACGCGGCCCAATTGCATTTGGTCCCCTTCGCCTTTTGCCCACCATTCTTTTGAATGGAATCCGTTGCCGGAAAAAATCACAGCAAGCCGAACTGGTGGTTCACTTCCGTCGGTCTGCGTTTTGTCCGAATCACCCCAAACGCGTACAGATTCCATCCATGGCAGAGCCATAGAGACTCCGAGTCCACGAAGAAAAGAGCGTCTTGCTCGGTGATAGGTTCTCATGGTTTCGTCTCAAATGATTGCGGGGTAGAAGTTGCTGGTCGTCCGCGAACGTGGGTGAATTGCTTGCTTTGAGTGATCATGATCATTGCGGATTCAATCGATGTTTTGCCATCGCGTAGATCTGATTTTATTTCATCGATCAGCGGTTGGTCAGATAACTGAACCGATCGGCCTAAGGCATATCCCAGTAGCTTTCGGCAAAATTGTTCAAGGAACTCTTCGCCCCGAACGTCAACCAAATAATGCCTCAGGTCCTCAATCCCGCCAATGATCGTTCCATCCGGCAGTTGAGTTTTGGTGTCATGATTTGATCGGATGCGACCCACGGCGTCAAAGTTTTCCAGTGCAAAGCCAAAGGGATCGATACGACGATGGCATTTGGAACATTGCGGATTAGAGCTGTGTTGCTCGATCATTTGTCGTTCGGTAAGGCCGGGGGGCATCTCCTCGGGAAGGACGGGAACGTCTTTGGGGGGCTTGGGTAAGCGTTCGCCCAGCAATGTTTCGCTGACCCAATTGCCGCGAAGGATTGGGCTGGTGCGTGAGGCACCGCTCTGTTTGGCTAAAGTGCCGGCAAAGCCAAGCACGCCGCCGCGTCCGACCGACTGGATGTTGGTGATTTGATGCCACTCGCTCTCGTTGCCCTGAAGGGGCTCTAGTCCGTAATGTGCGGACAGTCTTGGATTCACGAAGGTGATCTTTGAGTTCAGCAGTTCATAGGGCGATCGGTCATTCTGAAAAAGGTCTATCCAGAATCTCGTGATCTCCTCTTCCATGTCGCCGCGAAGTGTCTTGAATTCCGGGAATTGTCTTTCGTTCTTTTCCTCGATCGTCCCAAGCGATCGGACCCCCAACCATTGACACCCAAATTCGACTGCCAATCGCCTGATTCGCTGATCTTGTAGCATACGTTTGGTTTGTTGGGCGAGAACTTTTTGATTGCTTAATTCGCCTCGCATTGCAAGATTGGCGAGAATCGTGTCAGGGGACGATGACCAGAGGAAATAGCTCAGTCGGTTGGCAAGTTCCCAGTCATTGATCTTCTGTGGTTCTGCAGTTCTTGCCGGTGATTCCATGCGGTAAAGGAAATCGGGAGCGACAAACAGTCTCGTGATTAACAGTCGAATGGCCTCCTCGTGATCCAGCTCTTGTTCACGAAACTGCTCGTAAAGTTTTGCTAATCCTTGCTTTTGTTCTCTTGTCAGTGGGTGTCTCCAGATTTGATCGGCAAAGCTAATCACAGCGTCAAGTTGTTGAGGTGCGGTTCTTTCTAAAGTTTCTCGAAACTGGTCCACCGCAAGCTGGATGGGTTCACGCATCGGGTCGAAAGCACTTGGGTCCGCGTCTTGTGTGGCGAACTGCCAGAGTTGATCAAAGGCATCCTGTTGCTGCAAAGCATGGCGGCTGACAAACCAAAGGTCGTTCCATTGCTGTTCCAGATTTTCCATTTCACTTTGGTCCAGCATTAGCTCAATCAGTTTTTCATCTTCACGGTGCCGAAGGGTAAGGGTGACCACTTCGTCAACAGGGACAATTTTGCTGTAGCAAACCGCGGCTGGAAACAAATTTTGAAACGATTCAAAGCATTCCCGAATTCGTTGCAAACCTGAACCGTTTGGATGCACCAAGATGGGGCGATTTGAAACCATTTTGGGTTGACCAGCCGTCCAAGCCGTGCCGGGGGCATCGGAAGCAGCGACCAATTCACCGGGGATCAAGTGCCGGGAATTGCCGGGATCGGAAAAGGTTACGACGATTTGGACACTCCCCTCATTTTGTGCGTTTGGATCAATCGACGCATCAGCCATGAATTTTGCTTTTTTGGCGATACTGGTTGGTACTTCATAGGACACAGTTGATCCCGCGTCCTGGATTATTTCTGGTTCGTTGGCTTGATTCGCTTTGCCAGCCACGGCTAGTCGCAGCCAAGCCAAAGGGCCAAGTGGATCCATGAGCCATCGGGAAGTGGCCCGATCGGCATCGGTGTCCGGCTGCAAAATGGATTCACTTAATTTTTGCAGGTCATCTGCTTGGGTCGATCTGTTTCCCTCGAGGTAATTAGCCAGTGTTGAATTTGGATGAATTAGCGATTCTACCGAGGTTTGTTGTGTCGCTTGACAGAAGTGCCATACATTCGGATTTCCATACTGATCACTTAATGGATTGCCTTGATTGATTCGATCAACGATTTCTTCAGCGAGGTCCCATTTCCGGTTTTCACCCTGGACTTCAGTAATCGACATCGAGATTTGAGTGGTGTCGCAAGTGTGATTTCGATCGCGAGACTCGATGGTCATTCGCAACAAATCACCTTTCCGAACATGCAGTTCTGGACCGTGCTGAAATAGGTTGCTTTGTCCGTTTTCGAATGCACCACCTTCGACTTGCTGAGTGCCATTGCGGTGAATCCAGTCGACATTCCAAGCGACACCATTTCCACAGACTGAATCCATGTCGGCAATTAAACCATTTACCGACACGATTCCATCGATCGGACTTTGCCAGTAGATGATCGCGGCGATTTCCGGAGTTGGGTGCACTGTGACAGCACGGGCAGGAACTCTGAGTGTGGAGAAGGCCAGTTCCATTTCTGAAGAGTTGGCAAGCAGCGTTGGTAGGTCTTTGCCCCACCCACGGATTGCGTCATGGCCACCCACTTGTGACAGCAGATCGGTGCGATGTCCCTGGGGTGCTTGCGTCGATTGTGGCCTACCTGTAATTCGCCACCATGACTGAAGAATCTCGGGTACCAGATTCATTCGTTCAGCGACTGCTTCCAGCGAGTTTTCGGCCTGTTCACTATCCGTCAAAATTGCGCTGAGGTAATCGCTTGTTCTCGACAATTCACTTGAACGAAGCAACTCGATACTTTCGATGGTGTTTTTGAGGTTTGACAGAGCAAGGTCGGGATGCCCCTCAATCTCAAGTCTTGCGTGATTCCAACGCACCCTGTCCCCAATGATGCCGTCACCTGCATCGTTGACGATCAGCGACAAGGTGGTTGTATCGGTTTCGCTGGGTTGCAAGGGAATGGAGATCGCTTGCTTTGTTGCGATCGGCATCACGGGCATTTGCCAAGCTATTGGTCCGTCTCGCTTTCCGATATGTCCGACTTTGCCGAAGTGCCATAGGCTGGATTGCCATTGTTGAATCCAGCTGACGATCGATTGCACTTGCTCCTGAGGACTAAGGCCGCTGTTGGGCGCGTTGCTTAATCTCTCTTGGAATTCTCGAATGAGAGCGGAGGGGGATGGCTCACTTGCCGCGTTTTTCAGCAGCCCAAGGTACTTCTCACTAAGGCGGCGAGGCGAATCAGAAAACGCCTTGGTTTTTTGATTGTTTTCACCAACCGTTGCTGAGAGCAATTCTTGAATGTATCGATGCAAAGGAATGACCGCTGCATCGACCGAAGAAACTTGCACACCGGGCAGGTTTTGATGGTTCAGGTTTCCGGGAACGGCATACAAGGCGTAGATGGACCGAATTGTTTCGATCTTTTCCTGTGTCCAGTCAGCGCGTGAGGTGCTTGGTGAGAATTCAATTCGATCGGGTAAGATCATTGCATGCGAGGCGATTTCTTTGGCAGCTTCAAGATATTTGGTGAGTAGGCCCGGCGACATGACCAAAGCCGACCCGACGTTGGTGAAGCCCTCACCGGCGGCTCCATCGACTGGGAATTCTTTCGTTGGGTCGATCGTTTTGATGCCCGTCAGGTCCCGAACCGTATAGGTGTATTCGCGGTTTGAGAGACGGCGAAGAACGACAGGGCCCGGATCACCAGCGTTCTCCAAAGCAAATTGACGCAGGATTGAATCGATCGATTTAATGATCCCCTCCTTCTCCTGCGAATTGAGTTCGGGTTCCCCTTGCGGGGGCATCTCACCGTTATTAATTTGCCAACGGATTTGCTGCAGCAGATTTGTGTGACTTCGAAAGTTCTGGAAAATCTCCGCTTGGTTCAGATCCAGCTCGCCTTGTCGATCATCAGCATTGTGGCACCCAATGCAATGCTTAGTGAGGACCATGCGGATGGTCCCGGCAGCTTCGTTCGCCGGGGCTCGCTGCTGCAGGAGAAAAAACGCCAACAGTTGGATGCCGAGAAAGGCAAGGATTGCACTGGGGAACTTCAATTGGCGTTTTGTTGGTTCACTCTGCACGGGATGACACTCTTGCGTAGTTGAATGACAATCTAGGGGACAACAGCTGTTAAAGTCCTTTGGCGAATCAGGCAAATCGCCGATGAAGTTAGCGCAGTTTCGGTCGTGAGAGATGATCCGTCAAACTCGGTATGCCCAAGGTGCGACTTCCTGCATCATGACGCGATTGAGTCTGCATCGAACGTCACTCTTGATGGTGTGGCGCTGACAAAAAACAATCAAAATAACCGATGCTTCGCGGCAAGTGGGGCACGGCCAGATTGACAGGCTGTCGGTCAGCCATGGCTTGACGGGGTAGTCCATCGAACCAATGGATCGTGCCGGTATTGTAACGCATCCGGTTCTGCTTCATGAAACGTAGTGAACAGTTAAGGAAAGTGCTTAGGTTCAGTACTTCCTGAGAGATTTTATGGCCGGTAATCCATGATCAGGTCTTTTGCTGATTGGGACGCTTGCTGATCAGGTCGCTCGATTCTGCGGTGAGGTTGATCGTCATTCTTGTTTTGCGGTGGGATTTGAGACGGCGCGAAGGGCTAGCCGATTGCCCAAATCACTGTCTTCTGGAATCACTGTCTTCTGGAATCACTGGCTACCGCGGATGCCTAGCTCCGGGTTGATCTCGAGAGGTGCGTTGAAGCTGCAAGTTTACGGACGACTCTTGTATGAAGCTTGGAGTCACACCGTAAATGCCATGATTTTCCGTGACGGGAAGATCGGTTGGTTTGCTTCGACTGGGCTGATCTTTGCAGTGCCAGTGATTGCGTTCCAGTTGCAACGTCTCCGGTAGTGTTCCAGGGCCAACATTAAAGTGTGTTCGAATTTGATTCGAGTTGAAAACAATCAAATTGTCGCAAATAAGAATGTTGCGACATTGAATCATTTCAGCGTCATTGGATTCTTGAAGCATTCGGAAAACCCAACGAGTCGGTCGGTAGATGGTGTTGTGTTCGAATCTGGCGCCATCAACACCCACGAACGCTGCTGCGGCAGAAGATCCGATGATGGTGCAATCACGCACGTTGATTCTTCTGGCTTCGTATTTTGCATTCGGAGGACGAAAGAAGGATCGACCTGTGCTACCTCCGGCGTTGATTGATCGACTGCCGGCATTGACGAATTTGCAAGCCTCAATGGTAATGTCTGACGAGCCACCTTTCGTTTGAACACCATTGGCGGCTAGGTCACTTTTGAATTCAAAAACGCATCGTTCGATGGTTCCCGATTTACATCCCACCATATCAATTGCTGACCCTGATGAGCCCCAGTTGAGAACCGTACATTGGGAGACATGAAACTCAGAGATCCCTGATAGTTTGATGCCATCTTTATTGCCATCAGGGCCTACGTTGGAGACTCGGAGTCGTTTCAGATGGATCGCATGTGCCATCGGATTGCTGTTCCCACCATCGTCGATGTTAATTCCATTACCAGTGGCTCCAACAAAATGAAGATCCGAAATCTCGATGAAGCTGCAATTTGAAAGTTGAAGTCCTGTGCTGCCGCCTTTGATGACAGGTGGATGCGCCTCGTCCGCCCCTTTTATTCGAATGGGTGCTTCAGCGGTGCCCGAGATATTTTGCAGTGACAATCCACCTCGATAGAATCCCGGCTGGATGATGACCGTTGATCCGGGTCGGACCTGAAGCAACGCTGCGTTTAGTTCCGCTTGGTTGGATGCAGTGGTCTTTGATTCTTGAGGGTAAAAAGATAGCGACGGCGATTTAGGAAGGATGAACACCAAGCCGGCGGCTAACAGGAACAGCAACGGAGTCGGTAAGTAGGTGGGGGGCTGTTGCTGGCGGCGTCTGATCAACTTGTGGACCTAATGGGAATGAGGATGGCTGCTTGGAATGCGTCAACTTATCAATTCATGGCACGCCGCACCGCAAGTCTCCCGACAAATGTTCGCACTTACCTGCTCTTTCCTTGGTCACGAAGAAAGCCATCAGGGAACCGCGAGTCAGGCTTTGGGGATGTTAGCTTGGATGGTTTAGGTGGAATTTGCGCTTTGAATCTTGGTGTTTGATACCCAAGTGCCTTGGCTTGAGTCCTTCTGCGTCGTCAGTTTCCACTGCTTCAATCACGCGGTGTCGAACTATCTTTGGCTGGCGACCGATTTTTTTGATGGGGGCAATTTCGATCGGTCATTCGTGAAAGTTGCAGACCGAGTCATCGGGAAAACGAACCGATGGGCGGCGATCGAAGAGCATGCCAACCGATCGTGGAAGTGATGGATACTGAGACAAAGGATCCTTAAACAGCGAATTTTGCGGGGTGATTTCCTACGTCTTGTCCGTTGCAGTGAGTGCGTCAGAATCAGTTTTACTTCCGATTTCAGGTGGGTTGCTAGGTTCCTACCCTGTTGCTGATGCCCTGCGGTGTTACTTTTACGCTGATTCTGCGGAGCCGCCTTCTTGTCTGATCGTTGAGTTAAGGGAATTTTTGCGAAGATGCGAATAGCGGTTATCGGCTCCGGAATCAGCGGAAACATCGCAGCTCGACTTTTGGCGAGCGAGCACCAAATCGATATGTTCGAGTCCAACGGGTACATCGGAGGTCACGCCAAGACGGTTCAAGTCAAAGCTTACGGACAGGTTGTTTCCGCGGACGTTGCCTTCATGGTGCTAAACCGCCAAACCTATCCAAACTTTTGCGAATTGCTCGAGTTGCTGGGTGTGGAGATTCAGGACAGCGACATGAGTCTGAGTGTTCGCTGCAAGCAATCTGGATTGGAGTATCAAGGGAGTTCCCTTAACGGTGTCTTTTCCCAGCGACGCAATTTGCTGGATTGGCGTTTTCATCAGATGCTCCTGCACATTCTGCGTTTTAATCGAGAGGCCAGGGCATTTTGTGAGCAGGGTGACGATCGGAAATTGCTCGGAGATTTTCTTGACGAGCTTGGACTTGGGGCGATGTTTCGCGAGAAATACCTGTTGCCCATGTCGGCTGCGATTTGGTCAGCGGATCCGGAATGCTTGGAAAAATTTCCCGCCAAATTCATCCTTGGTTTTTTCAAAAACCACGGTCTGTTGCAGTTACGAAACCGACCCCAATGGTTGACGCTCAAGGATCGATCTAAAAACTACGTGAGTGAACTGATGCGTCCCATCAGTCATCGAATCCAAGTCAATTCGAGGGTTCAGGAAGTAAAGCGACTGGGAACGGGCGTTGAGGTCACAGTCGCGGGTGAAAAGCCTAAATTGTATGATCACGTCGTTTTAGCTTGTCATGCTGACACCGCTCTTGCAGCATTAAGTGACGCTACTGAAGCTGAGCGTGAATTATTAAGCTGCTTTCCCTACCAGGAGAACCACGCGGTATTGCATACTGATATATCCTGTTTACCTCGGCGACCAGCAGCTTGGGCTAGCTGGAATTACCATCTTCCCGAGGACGGTACAGATTGCGTCAGTGTGACCTACGATTTGAATCGTCTTCAGAGCCTGCGTTTGCCTGGCCCACTCTGCCTGACACTGAACCCATCGGATAAGATAGCCGCCGAGAAAGTGATCGCGGAGTACCGTTTTAGCCACCCAGCTTTTACGATGGATTCGATTGACGCTCAGCGGCAATTCGCTTCAGTGAGTGGAGTTCATGGTGTAAGTTTTTGTGGGGCGTACTGGGGTTACGGATTCCACGAAGATGGTTTGAAAAGTGCATTGGCGGTTGGGCGGCAGTTTGGCTTGGAGTTCGATGATCTCTTTCGCCCGGTCGCGATGGAGAACAGCCCCGACTGCTGATGAGGATGGAGCAGGACAAGGGAAACCGGTCCAAGATCAGCCCCTAATCATTGCTCACGGGGACACCAGGGCGTCGATAAATCCGTTTAGCAACAAGATCCCGGTCAAGGAGAACAATATGGAGAGCTGTCTTTACCGGGGACATGTGCGCCATCGCCGTGGGGAACCTGAGCATCAATTTCGATATTCCACCGCTTGGGGCTACTTGGATTTGTCCGAGATTGGTAATGTTTTCGAATCTTGCCGTCTCCTTAGTCATCGCCGATTTGCCCCGCTTAGCTTTCGCCGCGAGGATCATTTTGGAACTCGCGATGAAACAGTGGAGTGTTGCGTGCGGAAACACCTCGAGGAGGAAACCGGGCAAACCTTCGATGGGCCGATTCGACTGCTAACGCAGTTTCGCCAATTCGGAATGTATTTCAGCCCTCTGAACGTCTTTTACTGTTTTGACCAACAAGATAACCTCAGGGCAATGATTGCTGAGGTCACCAATACACCGTGGAATGAAAAGCACACCTATGTCCTTTGGGATGGTAATCGAGTTGAGGGAAGTCAACATCGATACGCGCACCCAAAGGGTTTTCATGTTTCACCGTTTATGGGAATGGAATCGGAGTACCAATGGCGATTGACACCTCCGAATGACTCCCTTGATTTATCCATCGGTTCGGTTCGTGATGGAAAACGTTTATTTCATGCCGACTTGAATCTCCATCGTGTACCAATGAGTGATGGACAACTGCTGCGGAGCTTTCTCCGCTATCCAGTTGCGGCAATGCAAATACTAGGGGCCATTTATGGCCAAGCCTTTCGACTCTGGATGAAGAAATGTCAGTTTTATCCTCACCCCCAAATTCAGCCCAAGCCGAGTCTGGACTCAACCTTGAGCCCCCGCACTTTTCAAACCTCGGACTCGCCGGGGCGTCGCTGATCTCTGGTTTTTTTCGAAAAGCTCTCTTTCTGAAGCTCGCCTCAATCAGGGTCGGTTGGCTCGAAATACGTGATGCTGATGGAATCGAGTCCTTCGGTGATCCAAATTCCGATTTGAGAGCGACGATTCGAGTGCACGACTGCATCTTTTATCGATCCGTTGCGATTGGCGGCAGCGTCGGTGCTGGCGAGTCTTACGTTGCGGGTGCATGGTCATGTGATGATTTGACCACTCTGATTCAGATATTTTCTCGGAACCTCGAAGCCTCAAACCGGCTTGGCGGTGTTGGTAATGCGTTCATGGAAGTGGCCCGGAAAATCAAGCACCGATTCAATCGAAATACGAAAAGTGGAAGCCGGAAAAACATTTCGGCACACTATGATCTGAGTAATGATTTCTATGAACTGTTTCTCGACGAAACGATGACTTATTCAAGTGGAGTCTTTCCGTCAGAGTTTGCGTCGATGAGGGAGGCGTCTGACGAGAAATATGACCGGTTGTGTCGGAAACTTTGCTTGTCCCAGAATGACCACCTGTTGGAAATCGGCACCGGGTGGGGTGGCTTTTCAATTCATGCGGCAAAACATTACGGCTGCCGAATCACGACCACGACGATTTCCACACAACAGCATGCGTATGCAGAAAGGCGATTTCAAGGCGAGGGGCTGCAGGGTCAGATCGAATTGCTACGTACGGATTATCGGGACCTTGAGGGACAGTACGACAAGCTGGTTTCCATCGAGATGATCGAGGCCGTTGGGCATGAATTTCTCGATACCTATTTCCAGAAGTGCTCCAGCCTACTGAAGCCCAATGGATTGTTCGCGTTGCAGGCAATCACCATTCCTGACCAGCGTTATGAACGATACAAAAGGTCGGTGGATTTTATTCAGAAGCACGTTTTTCCCGGTGGGTTCCTACCATCGATTGGGGCAATGGCGACATCGGTGGGTCGCATGACGGACATGAATTGGGTTCATTTTGAGGACTTTGCTGAACACTACGCGCGGACATTGGAAAGCTGGCGTGAGAAAATGTTTTCGAACCTTCAGGAGATCAGGGATCTCGGGATGTCCGATTCATTCATTCGTCTATGGGAGTTTTACCTGAGTTATTGCGAAGGCGCTTTTCGAGAGAAGCAAATTGGTGTTGCTCAGTTGTTGCTGCAAAAGCCCAGCAATCGCGTTTCTGATGCCTATCCCGGATTGGTATGATCCATGAAAGTTTTTCTTCTCTCTTTTTGCTGCTTGGTGATTGCTTGCATGTTGTGGATTACCACCCTTGCATCCTTGGATCGAAGCGTTCTCGAGGGCGGTCGCGGGCTGTGGCCGGATCCGTGGTTCATCGCGACACTCGCTGATGCCTATTTTGCCTTTCTGACATTCTTTCTCTGGGTTGCTTACAAGGAAGTCCGTTGGTTGAGTCGGGTGGGTTGGTTGATTGCCATCCTGTTGCTCGGCAACTTTGCCATGTCTGCATACTTGATAGTGCAATTATCTCGCACGCGTCCTTTCTCGGCTGAATCGCTTTTACTGCGGCGGCCGATTGATTCGTCATCCGTTTAAGAATTGAGAGATCGATGTCGTTGATACGTTTGGCCGAGGAGCGTTGGTTGCCGGATTCAATCGTCAGGATGGGCATGCGGCGATTGATGCGGGAGCGTCTGAATCATGAGAATAATGCTGCCGGTGGTGATCATCGTTCGGCGGTGGACGCGTTTGCTCAGCAGCAGCGCAACAGTGGTGTGACAATCGAGACTGATTTAGCGAATGAGCAGCATTACGAAGTACCGGCAGCTTTTTACTTAGGAGTACTTGGGAACCGCTTGAAATATAGTTGCGGTTGGTGGGGCGACCGCAATGCGACTCTTGATTCGTCCGAAGTTGAGATGTTGAAACTGACCTGTGAACGAGCGGGGATCGAAGATGGGATGCGTGTGTTGGATCTGGGATGCGGTTGGGGTTCATTGACCCTTTGGATCGCAGAGATGTACCCCCGTTGCAAGGTGACGGCGCTCTCGAATTCCAACAGTCAGCGAGTCTATATCGAAGATGTCTGCAGAAAACGTGGGCTCGGCAACGTTCAAGTGATCACTGCAGATGTTGGTAGTTTTGAAACCGATGATGTGTTTGATCGAGTCGCTTCCGTCGAGATGTTCGAGCATGTAAGGAATCACGAAAATCTACTCGCTCGGATTTCCAATTGGCTCACCCCCGAAGGGCGGCTTTTCGTTCATGTGTTTTGCCATCGTAAACTGGCGTACACGTTCGAACGTGAGGGTGAAAAAAACTGGATGGGACGCCATTTTTTCTCGGGTGGCATCATGCCGTCAGAGGATTTGTTTCAGAGGTATCAACGCGACATGCTGGTTGAGGAACAGTGGTGGATTAATGGGCAACACTACGGCAAGACCAGTGAAGCATGGTTGGAAAAATTAGACGGTTGTGAGATGGATTCACGTAAGGTACTCGCTGAGGCAAACCCTTCAGAGCGCCCTGAGGTTTTGGTCCAGCGATGGAGAATGTTTTTCATGGCCTGCGCTGAGCTTTTCAACTTTGATGGTGGGGAGCAGTGGGGCGTTGTCCACTATCGATTCAAGCCAAAACGTGTCGGAAGTAACATCGCATGAATACCTTACAGATATTATCAATGAACGCGCTGGTGATTTTTGCGATCACCACTTCATTGTGGTTGCTAAGTTTGCGTTTGAAAGATACCAGCATCATTGATCTGTTTTGGGGTGTCGGGTTTGTCATCATTGGCTGGGTAACGTTCGGTGTTGTTGGATTTTCCGGCAAAGGGGTTTGCTTGGTCGTTTGTTGCACGCTTTGGGGGCTGCGGCTAAGCCTTTACCTCGCTTGGAGAAACCACGGTGGTCCCGAGGATTATCGTTATGCTGCGATGCGCAGCCGTCATGGGAAATCATTTTGGTGGATTAGCCTCATCACAATTTTCTGGTTGCAGGGTACGGTGATGTGGGTCATCGCTTTGCCGATCCAGATTGGTCAGCATGGCGGAGGTCACATGACGTCTTTTGGTCTCCTTGGTGTTGTGATCTGGCTTGTCGGTTTTTACTTTGAGGCAGTGAGTGATTTTCAGCTGGCCCGCTTCAAACGAAAAGGCAATGGAGTGATGGACCAGGGGCTTTGGCGGTACTCGAGGCATCCAAATTATTTTGGTAACGCCTTGATTTGGTGGGGGCTCACACTAATTGCCATCCAGCCCCAGACTTGGTGGTTGATTATCAGTCCCACCCTCATGACCTTTCTTTTGCTAAAGGTTTCCGGGGTTGCGTTGTTGGAACGATCACTTTCCAAACGATCGGCTGAGTATCGAGCTTATATGTTGAGGACGAGCCCTTTCTTTCCCCTGCCGCCGAAGACGCTGCAGACCAAACTGGATGCCGATGGTTAAGGACAGGCCTCTGCTAATTGATAATGGAAAGAAATCAAAGAAACTGAATTTAGGGATCGTGGATTTTTATTAGGATGCGGGGCGTAGCGGATCGGCTTTGTGCTGATCACTAAATACTTGTTTGGCGTGCCCCAGTTGAATGGGCTTGTCATGGCAAGATTCGTCCCGATTGGATGCGAGATGCGTGTTGTTATTCAAACGGGAACAAAGAGGACACTGTTAGACGAAGTCCTTTCAAGCCGAGGTGAAGGAGTTTTGAGAATGTCAGATGATGACAGTCGCCTGAAACAAGAGTTTGAAAAACTGCTGAAACAACCGGATGCACCGCAGCAGATTGACCAATGGATGTGGTCGGAACTTTCGAGCGGAAGTCATTCAAGAAAGCATCCATGGAATTTAGCGGTTTACTGCTCGTTGGCAGAGGATGCGTTGCATGGGCTTGTACCTCGATCCCGAACAGTGGTGATTCGGGATGTGGATGTTACCCAGCGGTCCATCGACTTCTATACCGACATCAGGTCCGAGAAGGTTGTGAGCCTGCGAGATAGGGCTGCGAGCCAACGCATCTGCTGGACGTTTTATCGTCATGAAACTCGTTTGCAACTGAGGCTCGATGCCCGGGCAGAGTTGCTTCCACTTGATTCAGTGAATGAGCAATGGCACAGGACCCCCCAGCACTCGAGGGGGGCCTATGCGTCTGTCGATCCACCGGGAACCACTCTCACGCAGTCATCAACGCATCAACACAAGGCATCAGTTTCCATTGACCCTCTGTCAGTGAGTTCCGCGTCATTGGGTGATGTGGCGATTGGCCGAGCAGCTCTGCAAATTGAGAAAGCAAAAGATAATTTCTGTGTTATTCGGACAATCGTCGACTCGGTGGAAATGGTGCACCTGGCTCCAGATGGCAATCGAAGAGTGCATTTTGTCTACGATGCAGAGGGTCGCTGCGATGAAGTGAGTTGGTTGGTTCCGTAAAAATGCTTGCGTCTAATGTACCGCTTTTTGAATCAATGACCTGTTGACCGATCAGGGGCCCTGCCTGATTTTGGGACGCCTGCGATCCTAAATAATCAAATCAGCAACTCCTGTTGATCGGTTGTGTTTTGTTTTGGTCCCTATGGTTAGTGCTGATGAGTGCTTGTGGGTTCTGGTGTAGACTTTGCCCGTCAATGATGCGTCCGTTGTGCAAGATGCTTGAAAGTCGGAACTGAGACGTTTGACAAGGCTCTACAGTTAATTCAGGGTTATCCGTCTAATATTCTATAGGTTTTATTATTTAAACAGTTGACAGCAAAATGAATAAGGTCTTTCATCACGACTACGAAAGCGTTGAGGATTACCTGCATCACCGTCCGCCTTACTTGATGATTGATCGTATTATCACGGTAACCACCAAATCGATAGAGACGGAGAAGCGGATAACAGGGGAAGAGTTTTTTCTTCCCGGGCACTTCCCTGGGGTGTCAATTTTTCCCGGCGCGATGATGCAGGAATTTGCAACTCAATCAGCAGGCGTTTTGATCGCGGCTCGCCACAACCCGATGGAGATCTACAACACGCATGATCCTTCTTTCAACCGATTGGCTTTGGGGGTGTTGGTCAGAGTGAGTCGGGCCAAGTACTTGGGTTTTGCTCGTCTCGGTGATACGCTTCGAGCGAAGGTATTGCTGAGTGACTGCATTGGCAACATTTTTGATTTTACATCTACGATCCATGTTGGCGAGCGAGTGATCATGAAGAACCGTTTTCGCCTGAGCAATGTTCCCACCGAGACTCTGATTGGTGAAGCCCCATCTGCCAAGGTTTGATTCCTTTGCGTTAGCGAAATGGGTTCATTCACTCAACGATCGCGTTTTGTTGCAAAGAGACGTCGACTAAGGGACAATGACGAAGTCACTTCGAGCATGTCTTGGGAATCACCGATGAACCGATCAATCGACGCGTTAGTTTTAAGTCTCACCGTTCGCACCGGAAATTACCGGCCCACTCATTTGATCCGCGTCCTTCTCGGTATGCTACTGATCGGCATTGATGTCGGTAGTGGATTGTTGATCGCACAGGGGCTTGGTGGATCAGTCACCACATCCACGGAAAGAACTTCAGAGGAAACTGGCACATCCAGCGAGGAGGCGGGCTGGGTTGATCTTTTTCAAGACAATTCGTTTGCCGGATGGGTAAGGACCAACACACCCCAGCAGACCTGGCAATTTAAAGATGACCTGCTGATCTGCAGTGGAAAACCCATCGGTGAGATTCGCACGAAGAAAATGTATCAGAACTTTGTTTTGGAGCTCGAATGGCGTCATTTAGTCCCCGGAGGGAATGCGGGCATTTTTGTTTGGGCCGACGACATAACCTCCCGGGGTGTGCCATTTCATCGTGGGATCGAAGTGCAGGTGCTTGAGAATGCATACGGGAACACGCAATCCCACACCACGCACGGCGATATCTTCCCCATTCATGGTGCAACGATGGTACCGGTGAACGGTCGCGGCGGTAGCCGAGCGTTCCCCACAGAGAATCGGTCCAATGCGAGTCCAGAGTGGAATCACTATCGTATTGAGTGTCTTGATGGTGAAATTTCTCTCGCGGTAAATGGCAAAGTTGTTACTCGTGGAAAGCAGTGTCTTCCAAGTCGTGGTTATCTGTGCCTTGAGTCTGAGGGTGGAGTGGTTCACTATCGAAACGTACGGATCCAAGAATTACCCGACACGAATATTCCTGAGGATCGCATCGCCATTTCGGATCGCGGATATAGCTCGATTTACAGTGGCCTTGGGTTTGATGGTTGGGAAGTTGGAGCTGGCGGGAAATGGAAATCCAATGATTGGATCCTGTCATACCAAGGAACAAGCGAAGAATCCGGTTCGATCAAATCAACCATGGTGAGTTCCAATCAGGGTTTTCTGTTGGACTTTCGTTTGAAGGATCCCGTCAGCACCGTTGCGATCTCGGGAGTTTTTGATCGTGAAGTCAGCTTGGTTGGCTCAGGCTTCCTTTCAGCTTTGTCCAAGCGGGGTCAATGGAATCGACTTGAGGTGCGGTTCGAGGAAGGTCACGTTGGAATTCATCTTAACGGGAGCGAGATTAAGCCGGCACAAGATTGGCCGAAAGGCACCGTTGGTGATGAAGCCACGCTGGAAATCAAAGCGGTCGGCAGTGTCGAGTTTGCCAATCTCTACGTTCAATCAAGAGAGCCAGTGGTTGATTGAAAGTCGAAGTCATCATGGCTTCAATCAAGGTCATCGCGAGCTTGTGTGGAATGCTTGGTTAGGTGAACCGTTAGCGCCGGTGGGTGCTGCGATCCCTGAGATGGATGCCGCGTAACCCAACCAAGTGACGCCTGTTCAATGAGCTCGCGTCATTGAATGATTGGTTTTCTCGAATATGTTGACGTTGAACGCCATCTTAGTTTTAGGCACCTACCATGATGCCCACGATAAAATCCGGGCGACCCTCGGGAAAAATGGGTGCATGGTTGGAGCCATCTGGCGATTTCCATGGCCGCGGAGCTGAATTCGATCGGTTGCGTTAAGAGCGGATAAGTTGGGTGAAAGTTGCCGTCTGTTCAGAAAGCCGTTGCATCTGCTGCTTAGGCCTAAACCCGTTGGTTGAAGGGTTCATTCACCAACAGAGTGCATGAGGAGCAGGTTCTTAGCCTCCGCGTTTCCGGATTGAGTTCAACCCTCTGCTGCTTCTGTCAACGATGAATCCCAAGGAAGATGAAGTGGAATTGTTAATTCGAGGCCGAAATCAGACAAGTTAGTTTTTCTGTAGGAATGCAGGAGACTCTTGTGCACCAGAATTCGTCGAAACGCTTGCAGGATTTCGCGAGTGGCATCTTCAGGGACGCCTGGTATTTGGCCGTTTGCTAGAGGCGTTCTTACCTGTCCTTTTGTCGTGATGATTAAAATTCGATAGGTTATGTAATTGTTGAGGATGCTGTCTCTGCTTTTTTGTCGTGTTGGTTGCTTGGGTAAGTCTTTGTTTTAACTCTAACGAATCATTGAACATGAAGTCCCGCTTTTGTTTGCCATTTGTTGCTCTGCTGTTCGTCTTTTTGACTGGTGAATCGAACCCTGCAAGGGGCGAAATTCGGTTGCCCGGGTTTTATGGAAACCACATGGTTCTTCAGCGGGATTTGCCAATAAGGTTATGGGGTTGGGGGAATCCGGGAGAGAAGGTCACGATTCGCTTTGGCGATGATTTAACGGATTGCGTTACGAGTGAGCAAGGTCGATGGGAGGCAATGCTGCCGTCACATTCTGCCAGCAAGAGTGGTAAGGACCTGATATTCTCTGGCGACAATCAGATCGAACTGAAGGATGTACTCGTTGGAGAAGTATGGTTGTGTTCGGGGCAATCCAACATGGAGTGGACGGTCGCTGCGAGCACGAACGCCGCCGAGGAGATTGCCGCTGCAAATTATCCGACGATTCGACACATGAAGGTTGCTCATCGCCCTTCAACCGTTTCGGTAGATGATCTGGACAGTCAATGGCAGGTCTGCACGCCAGAGGTTGTCGGAGGATTTACTGCATGTGGTTATTTCATGGCGGTTAACCTGCAAGCTGAATTGGACGTCCCCATTGGATTGATCAATTCATCATGGGGAGGTACTCGTGTCGAGCCATGGACACCACCGTTGGGTTTTGAAAAGGTTGAATCACTTGAATCAATCTATCAATCGGTGATGGAGAAAACGCCTGGATCAGTTGAATATCAAGCTGCGTTAGAGAGCCAGATTGCTGAAACTGAGAAATGGCTTGAGCAAGCTCGACTTGCTTGGAAAACAAAAGGTGTCGTGGAGCCATCACCATCGTTTCCAGATTCGATGAAGCCGTTTCAGAGCCACCAAGATCCCACCATGCTTTATCACGGAATGATTCACGCGTTAGTCGGATTCCCTATTCGCGGAGCCATTTGGTACCAGGGTGAATCCAATCATACGGAAGGAATGCTGTATTACGAGAAAAAGAAAGCGCTGATCGAGGGATGGAGGGAATTATGGGGGCAGGGTGATTTTCCCTTTTATTACGTCCAAATTGCGCCGTTCCAGTATGGTGCCGAAGACCCAACCATCCTTGCAGAGTTCTGGGAATCGCAAGCGGCGGTGCAACAGATTCCAAACACTGCAATGGTGGTGATCAACGACATCGCAACATTGAACGATATTCATCCCCCTAATAAACAAGATGTCGGTAAGCGTTTGGCCTTGTTAGCACTGAAGAATAATTACGGCATGAAGCAATTGGTAGCCTCAAGTCCTGAGATGGAATCCATGGTGGTTTTGGAGGACCATTTGAGAATTAAATTCCGCAATACCGGAGGTGGGTTAAGAACCCGTGACGGTAAGGAGGCATCTTATTTCGAAGTGATTGGGCCCGGGTCTCGCGGATTTAAATCTGCGAAAGCTGAGATTCTGGATGACACGATCATTTTGCGGTCCGACATGGTCGACAACCCGGTGGCCTTTCGATTCGCTTGGGATAAGCTGGCCGAACCGAATTTAATGGGTGGGACCGGATTGCCAGTAGGTGCCTTTCGCGGTGGAGTTGAGCCAGACTTTTTGAGCCTGTTATCAATTCGAGATGAATACGAATTGGTTTATGAACTCGATCTGTCCCGGCTGGGGCAAAGAATTTCTTATCAATACGATGGCTCTGATTCGATCGGCAAGTTCGATCGGATTGCTTATCTTCTTGAATTGAAATCAGAGGAACGGGGCGAGCAAAAGATTTTTGTCTCGATGGATGCGTTTACGGAGGATGCAAAAAAAATTGGGGTTCCGACTGCATTAAGCGGTGCATCGTTTCGACAGTCCGTTGGCCAAATGGACGTATTTTCCAATGTTGGCTCCATTGCACTTGTTGAGAGGACTGAAGGCGGAACGATCGAGTTTTGGCCTGACAATTACGCAACCGAGAACAGTGCCGAGGTGCCGGGTGCCTCTGGAAGACGTTACGACTTTGGTGATGAGCCAGCTTTACCGGTAGACGGTTACGGTTCCATGCAAGTGCATTTACCCTCTGCAAAACAGACCCTGTTTGCAATCAACCATTGGCGTGCTGGCGCTGATGCTGATTTGGGGATTGGCAATGCGACCGGTGATCACACTGATTGGACCTTTTCGGGCAGCGCCAAAACATACACAGAGAAACGGCTGCGAGTCTATGTTCGTCCGATCGAAAAGCGTTGAAGAATTGATCGCCCGCTGGCTGCGGTAGGCTAGATTGATTTATCCGTTTTGACGGTCAGTCGATACAACTCATCTTCCGTTTTGGTTCCTCGCTGAAAACGGCTGGCCTTCCGTCAGCCGACGGAAAGATTGTCGTAAAGATGAATCGATTGCGACTTCAAACGTCGACGCTCGAGTAGCGTTAGCTGTTTAAATAGCTGCAAGCAAAAAGGGCGGCGTCTTGAATAGGGGAGACCGGTTGTGAAACTGGTCCGTCGTCGTTGTTCATCATCGAGTTGGGCAAAGATCTGCTTCGTTTGCTCAAGTGGGTTTTGGCTTGAAACAACGGCACACCTTTGTTGATTGGTCAAAGCGTGCACGAGTTGATTGGTTGTTTCTGGCGCGCCCTCGTCCTTTGCGTCACGGGACAGTGGGCTCGCCTTTGGGAGGGAGGCGTGAAGTGGAAACGTTGGAAAGTCAATTTCGTTGTCTTCATGCGGCGATGTGAGACTGAATTTCAGCAGTCCGAGTGTTAGTGCCGTCAAAAGAACATCGGTGGGGAGAAAATCGAAGCTCGCGAATTGCTTCTCGGTCAAGAGAATAATCTTGGTCGAAATTTGTCGATTGCCTCGGCCACTGTATTCAGCAGGACCAAGGAAAGTTCTTGAAAAGACGTAGTACTTTTCGCCCAACGGATGGTAGTTAAATGACTGCCATGATTGTTCATTTCCAGTCGAAGAACTGGCGCACCATCTGGTCAGTTCCTGCTTCATTTTCAGGTCAATCGAGGGTGATTGGGTGATCAGCTGATAACCACTGATTTCGCCTCGGTTGGTTGAGGTGTAACTTGCCGTCGGTATTCGGTAACGCTGCAGTTCTGGAAGATGACTGCCCAAGCGGGTCGGTAAGGGTTCAACTTTGCTGGAAAGCATGGTTTGACGCGTTGTATATTGGGAAGCTGGTTGTTATGCGTTACCGGAAACTCGCTGCCGATGGTGGGTGCCTTGGGTGAGGCATTAGTTATCGCAGTGCATTAGCCCTTGCTTTGCAAGATCCACTGAACAGGCTCCAAGATTCCTTTGGGTTCTAAGTGGAGGGGGATTCGCGTTTTTGAACCATGTGTGCCTTGGACCTCTGCGGTGTTGCCGGCAACGGCCGCTGCAAAAAACTTGAGTTCCGGGAACGACCGCCTGCAGAAATCATAGAGTCGCGGTGTGTTGTTGGAGGCGTATTTTTTTGGGTCAGCATCCGCATCGGGGCAGTCATCACTTTTGGTAAAGATGATGCCCACCGCGGGAAGCCGGTCGCTTGATCCGCGGCTCCGGGTGCCAGGGGTGGATTGATGGAGCTGGGAGATGTAGGTGGCCAATTTCATTGCGAATAAATCCTCCTCTGCTCCCCGATTCCTAGCACTGGTTGAATCACACAGAATGAGCACGCCGGAGGATTTGCCCACAATTTCACGGATCGATGGATAAAGCCCAGGTTGTGATATTTCAATCGCGATCGCCTCGCCGGCAAAATCAGGGCAGATCAGGTCCGCGTGTTGAATCTTGTTTCCGGATCGCCGTGCGATCTCACAGTGAAGCCAATTCCATGTATCGGCCTCCGCTGAAGTTTTCTCGGGAAACATGCGTCGCTCAAGTGCGGTAATGACCTGCTGCTGCAGGTCGACCGTATGAGAGCTGCCGGGGATTCCATGAAAGGATTCGGGGCCTTTGTGAAGCATGTCCAGCAGCATTCCGAGGTAGACGGTTTTCCCCGCATTGCTGGCACCAAGAACAGAGATGAAATGATTCTGCTCACCACGTGTTGCGACGGCTTGGCTTAAAGAACTTGGGGTTTCGCAATCAGGACACGACTGCTCTCTCTCGGTCAATCTGCGATCGCAGCACAGGCAGGGGAATGCAACGAGCTTGGTTCGCTGAGGTAGGTTGCTTGAGATCATGGCAAGTTACCTTCCTCTTGAGACTCGTTGGAGTCGTTTTCCGCAATGAGATCAGCAGCATCGATGCAGCAACGAAAACCGATATTCTTTGCGCGTCGTAGAATCGGCTGACCGGTTCGGAATTGACAGGTGGCCTGCGACGGAAAGTAGGTGTCGAAAGCGCCGCCACGTATCTCAGCGTGCACGGTATGGAGATTCGCTGTGATGCCAGGTTGGGTGCTTGGGTAAAACTGGGAATCAACCCATTCCCAAACATTTCCAATTAGTTGATGGATCCCGTTGGAGGTGCTTCCCTCAGGAAATTGTTGTACATCGGCGGTGTGAAGGGAATCATGGTTCCACAATCTCGCCTTTGACTGATCGAAGCCGTTTCCCCAAGGATAAGATGGTTCTCCGCCATTGACCTGAGTTTGAGTCCAAATTCCAGCTCGCTGCCATTGCTCACTGGACGGCAGTCGCTTTCCGATCCAGGTTGCGTAAGCATTGGCTTCGAACCAGCAGATCCCTGTGACGGGATGATTGGCGTATTCTTTCAAGGGTTTGCCGTTTTGCCAGGTCGTTGGCCCCGGTTGCTCAGTCCGATCATTGAAATGCAAGACCTGCTCAAGAATGTGTTCAGGCCAAAGATCGGGATTATCGTAACCACCACTTTCAACAAAACGCATGTAATCCGAGTTCGTGATGCAATAACGATCCAAATAAAGTCCGCTAACGTGAACCTGTTCTTGCTGTGTCGTGTCGACTTCAAATCCATCAGTGACTTGTGTGATGGTGTCGTTGGAGAGGTTAACCGGACCTCCGGGGACATAGGCCATCTCTGAATTGAGCTGTCCCCATGCAAAATTAATCGATGGTTCATCGTAGGGAAATCTGGAACCTGCGGAGAGAATCTTGCCGTATCGTCCTTCTCGCATTAGCCGCCGACAATCGGGCGGTAACGACGACAGATTTTGCCTTAGAGCAATCTGGAAATCGCTTTCGATTTCACTTGGACCGGCGGACCAGCGGGAAATCGATTGGTTGAGAAAAGAGAGGAACGACAACTTGAGCTCCGGTTAATTTTTACGCGGCAGAATGGTTCAATGAGTGAGAGACTGAGGCGGGGGAGGGTGATTTATGAATGCTTGGGATTTAAGGTGCGTTGGGATCGTATCTCCTTGCGCAATCTTTCAAAGTCGCGATTTGCCTGCTCTCGTGTAGAGTGCTGCTTCACAGAGTCCAGGGATTGCTCTCTGCAGGAAGCGTTGCCAACCTCTGGCGTGTGTCTTAGATACCCACTGTCGTTATTTTTTGTTTTGAACGGAGATGCGGAGGCAGAGCATGTTTGTTGTTCGCCATCACTCGATGCTGCAGCCTCCGGGCCAACGGTCGTCTCAGCGTTAGATTGCAAGCGATCTGCAAAGTCCTTTTCTGCAATTTCCAACCTTTCCCAAGCATGAATTAGCCACTTTGACTTTTCCTGAAATTGTTTCTCAGTGCGCTTCTTTGCTTTACACCAATCACTCTTTTCAATTTCAAACACCTTGCGTTCGTCTGATAGTTCCGAATCCAAGCAGGTCTGCGGTTGAATGACTTGCTGCGCCTCGGCAATCCACTCGTCCAGGAATCCTTCCACTTGATCAATAAGTGATGTGATTCGTTTGGCAGACTGGGCGGCAGTTGGGATGTCATTACCCATCATTTTAACTTTCTGCGATTGATTACTTACTTCCAGATCTTTGCAAAACGCGAAATGAACGAGGCGGAACTTTTGTCTGACTCGTATTTTTCCCGCAACTGTGAACGTAGTGCTTGGATGGGATCTCCAGCACCAAGTCGCGGTGCAGCAGAATGCCCGGAGCTCGCTGCGAGGCTGGATGGTTCACCCGTCAGGTGGGACTCACAGTGATTGTCAGGTGACGTTTGTTCGTCGCCGTGACTGAGTGTTGTGGTGGTGCGAACAACAAGAGACGATGATTTCGTCTGCCCCATGTTCCGTTTCTGATCATCTTGCAGGTTCGTTTTGTTTTCACTCTCCGATCGTTGGCACGAAGCCTGACCTGCACTTCCGGTGCGTTTGGTAGGTTGCGACTCTTTACTGATGCACTGATTGGTTTCGCTGTCGTTCGCAAATTGAATTAAGCTGGAACCTCCTTGATCGCAGAGTGTCAGGATGCGTTGCTGCAAGAGATCGTTCTGCTTGACGGTTTCGCGCAGTTGAGATTGAAGTGAGTCGATTTCTTGTTGCAAGTTTTCGATATTGCAGGTGGGATCAGGATTGGAGTTGCTGGTACTCGCAATATTGTGGGCTTGTTCGCTGGAGTTTTCTGAGATCGAGACATTGGGCGTTGATTCGCGTTGAGATATGTCCGGGGATAAGTTGGTTGGCCTTGCCATTGATGTTTCCGATGCAGCTCTGCCTGTGTTGTCGGATGCTTCATTGAGATATTGACTTAGTAGATCAAGCGAGCTGGCTGCATGAGTTGCTATGTTCGGATTTTCGCGGTCCGGATTGATTTTGTCAGTTCGCGATCGTAAGCCATGTGATGAGTGGTTAATTTGCTGATCGGTGGATGTCGAATCTGTGTCATGAGTGAGGATTCGCACCTCGTAATTTCCGATCTGGATAACGTCGGATGGTTCGATCATTACGTCACCCTCAACGTCGACGGTGTTGACACGGATGCCAGTCGCGGACAGCCAGCGATTCAGTTTCAGGCCGCTATCGTTGAGTTCTAGTCGACAGTGAATGTCGGAGATGTTCGAGCCAGAGAGTTGAATGGCACAGTTCCCCGATTTTCCAATGAATACACCGCGACCGATTCGCAATTCATGCTCTTTTCGATCTCCGTCGTTGTTCATAACCAGAAGAGTGACTTTTGCACCGAAAGTTTGTGTTGGCTTCATGAAAACTCCTCCCTCTCTGACATTGGTGACGTGGTTAATCTGTGATTAAGTTGCGATTGATTCAGCGCGTTGTTGTTTGTGAAACAAGAATGCTTGCGTTCTCGGTTCTGCATTTCCGCAGCGGTTGCCGTCCAAGGTGGTTGACCGCACACCCGGTCATGTTGCTCAGGCATGGTTGGGCTCCTCGCGAAGGAGGGGATAATTCTTCAGCGGGTTATCCTCGCGGGCAGTGAGTTGGTTGATTGCCGCATCAAATGTTTCATCACGAATCGGCTTGGCAATATCGGTAAACTGATAGCTTTTCAGGTTGTGCGTAAATTTTTCGGCGTGTTTTGATTTGCCCGTGCATATAAAGAGGCACTGCTCTGGCTTTGTTTGGTTTTGTTCGAAGCGATTACGGTCGAACAGGTTTCCAATTCGCATGCTTTGGTCAAAGATCACCAATTGGAAGGAATGATCTGACAAGAGGCTTTCAGCTTCTTTGGGCATGATTGCTTCATGCACGGTAAAGTCGTAGCGTTTCAAGCATTCGCGTATGCGTTTGCGAACCGTAATCGAGTCTGAGTAAAGAAGTACCCGGGCGGGGTCGCTGCGCGTTGAGTAATTATTCTGGACACTGGTTTCTGACCGGGTTTGGTCATCATCCAAGTCATTGGTGTTCTGAGACAAAGCCGTGCGGTGTGTTTCGATAAGGTCGCGGGGGCTAACAAGCAGAACCGTTTCACCTTGACCCGAGAGTGTGACGCCATTGATGTAGGGGTGACGTTTGAGCATCTCCGGCATGGGACGAACAACTAATTCCTCCGGACCAATAATTTCTTCAACAGCTAATGTTAGATGGGCGTTGATACTGCCTGTTTCGGGGGTGTCTGTACCGTATAAATCTAGAAAGACGTGCTGATTTGCGTTTCGACACTGAGGATCGATAATTTCGCCGAGAACGAGTGTCTGGCATGGCTCTGACGGGCTTCCGGTACTTCGAATGGAGTTCATCGGGACCCCAAACAGCTGACCCGCTGTCCGAACGACAAGGACGTGTTGGATTATGGATGGCAATGGTACATGAAGCCGAATGGTGGTCCCGATGGTCGGTGTTGAGTCAATGTCGACCCAGCCTCTCATCCGATCGATATTCGAGGCAACAACATCCATGCCGATCCCTCGCCCAGCCACTTCATTGACGTTGCGGCGCGTGGTGAAGCCTGGCTTCAGGATGAGTCGGCTAAGCTGCTCTGATGTTATCGTTCGATCGGATTGAATCATTCCCAGTGCGATGGCCTTTGCCTTGATCGAATCGAGGTCAAGCCCTTGCCCATCATCGCGAATCACAAACTCAAGTGCTTCGGGAGTCTTTGAAACCTGAATCGTCACCGCCCCGACATTGGACTTACCATTTTTGAGTCGATATTCCGGTCCCTCGATTCCGTGGCAGACAGCATTTCGAACGATGTGCAGAAGCGAATCTTGTAGTTTGTGTTGCAGGTCGGTTTCTAATCTCTCGTCTTCGCCCTCGAAGGTGAAGTTAACGACTTTTCCCTCTCGCGCTGCGGTGTCGTGTGCCGCGCGGTGCAAGTGCCGCGCAAGGTCGCGAAGCGGGCCGCGACGAAGGCTGGTGAGCTCGCTGCGGAAATTACGCAGGAAGCTGGATACGGCGACGTTCCCATCAATCAGTGGACGCGTACTTTGCTGAATTTCATTGGCAAGCTCGGTCAGATCACTGGCGATTTCTGAAGTCAAGGCGGCTTGATGAGTGTTTTGACTGTCCTGAAGTGACAGCGACACCTCGCGGATTTTTGCGGCGGTGCCAGATAGCTCTTGTTGAACGGATTGCAGTGGTTCAAGTTCCGTTTCTCGTCGATTGCGGAGCATGACGAGTTGCGCCAACATGTCCATCAGGCGGTTGAGTTGGTTTACGCGAATACGAACAAATCCTTCTTGATCTGTTTTCGCGGTAGTCCCGCCGCTGGCCGTTTGCGAGTTGTTGAGATCGGGTTCTTGATGCTGAGGAACAGTTGGAGGCGAGTTCGGCGTTGCCGCAAACTTTCGTATTTGGTCAACCGTCTCAAATAATGCGGAGAACTCTTGTTTTCCCGGGCTGGCACCCGGAGAGCTGAATGATTCCTCGAGTTGATGCAGCAGGCTAGAGAGTTCGTCCAAGCCGACGCTCGCTGAGGCACCTTTCAGGTTATGCAATTCCCGGCAGATCCCTCTCGTCTGGACGCTGGTTACATCATTTGACTTTGAGTTGAGTAAAAAGTGTTCTAGGGTATTCGCGCACTCGCTCGCGTCCTCGACGAAAGCTTCCCTGAGTTCAGCGTCAAACGCTTCGAGTGTGTTGAGTATTTTTTTCCATGATGGTTCAACCTGATCCCGTGGTGTTGAATCTTTCGATGATAAGAAGGATTCTTTGCTGGGAGGGATCGGCGGACTTCCGCCAGATTTTGGCGGAGCCATCGTTGTGTCGTCAGATTCGACGCTTGGGTCAGCCCGTTTGGCATTTGATTGAACAGGTTGAGCGAGAACGCTTTGTTTTTTCTTTGCGGCTCTTTTTATCGCGGTGAAATTGCCGGCAATTTTCCTTCCATCTTTTTTGGGTCTCATTAAACAGAACTCCCCGTGGCTGATGGGAATGCTTCCGCAGCGTTGAATGAGGGAGTTTTGATTGGGCTCGCAGAGCTTTGCGTCACTTCGCTTCGAATCGGGTCGGCTTCACTCACACACCGACGTAGTCGATCAACCGTAAGAATCAATTGGTCATCGAACTGGCTGATGGACCGGGTGGACCAGTTGGCGTTTTGCAGGTGCTGTCGATTTGCTCTGGCTTGATTGGAGATGGATTCTACGGCCAATAATATTTCGCTTGTGAGTGAGATTTGATTCGCGGTCAACTCCCTGACCTGCTCCAGATTCTTTTTCGGACTGCGGCCAGATTGGGCCACGGAGCTGAGCAGCTTGTTTGCGGACGCCACCCGCTCTCGCTCCAACCTGAGGTTTTCACGTTCAAGATTGATCTGCTCAATCGAGTCACGAACAATCGATTCAATGGAATCAAGAAGATTGGAGATTTCACGCGAGGCGGTACCGGCATGGTCAGCAAGTTTTCTGACTTCGTCAGCTACGATTGCGAACCCTCGGCCATGATCACCCGCACGTATCGACTCAATGGATGCATTCATTGCAAGCAGGTTAGTCTGTGCAGCAATATCGCTGATCGTGCCAACGATGATGGCGGCTTGCTTGGTTGGGTCGCTCAGGTCTGACAGTTTTCGCTCTGAAGATTGTGATTCAGATTCAATTCGATCGAGGCTATTGGTGATTTCATCTAATTGCAGGGTTAGATTTTCTAGCGTTTCTGTTGAATGATCACTCTCAGTAATGACAGCGTCTGTTTTCAGATTGATTGAGTCGATCGCAACCGACAGTTGTTCAAGGTAGGTACTTGCCTTGACGATCGCACATCCTTGGGTCTCGGTGTTTTCCGCAATGCTTCCCGAGAGCGATTCGAGCTGTTCTGCGGCCTCATCGATTCGCTTAAACTGCTTTGAGATGGTGTCGCCGATACCGCCTAATTGTTGCAACAGGTTTCGGTTTTGTTTCGCGTTTTCGCTGTCCGGGCTTTCAAGTAACTGCTGGACCTCTGCCAGTTCATTGGATCGTTTGCGATTCTCCTCAGCGAGGTTCTCCCAACGCTCTGAACTGGCGATAATGGAGTTTGCGGCATTCTGGAATTCGGTGATTCCGAACGAATCCACCGACGCACCATTAGGATCAATGATTGAATCCTCGAGTAATTGGACGCCGCGCCGGATTCGGATTGAGCTGTGCCTGGCCGAAAAAACGATTGCAAAAAAACCTGCGGTGCCTGAGAGAATTAGGCCCGACATCGGCATCACTGCTTTTTCGATGACCGAAGCAGCTAGGATGGCTGCGACGACAAAGGAGTTTGTCAGAATGAAGTAGGTTGTGAGTTTCAACGTTGCAACCTTTGCATTTAAATGAGTCTGTTTATTTTCGCTTACCTGATCCAAGCTGCATCAAAGGCACTGGTTGCCAATTGTCTCAAGCGTTGAGGATCAAGAACTTTGATGATTTTTTCCGCATGCATCGCGGTTCCGGTAATGGGATGAATTGCCCCGTCACTGCCCCGGGTTTCTTGCGAAATAACGGTTTCGAGTGGTTCGAGTGAAACGATCTCGTCCAAAGCAATCGCCCAACGCTGCGTTCCATCCAGGATCATGATGTGCTTGGGAGGGCCACTTCGTTTTGCGTCAGCGTGACTGGTGATTTGCTCAAGAGAAATGACGGGAGTGAATTCATGACGGCAGTGACACACCCCCAATAGGATTTTTGGGCTGTCGGGAAGACGTGTCAGATTCGGCATCAGCGTGATCTCGATGATCTCCATCGCGGGAATCGAGTACCACGATTGGTTGCATCGAAAAATGCAATGTTTGGATTGGCTAGTCTGCGTGACCGCGGATCTTCTTGCGTCCGTTGCGGTGTCAGTGACTTCAGTCAGCATTAGGAATGGTTGGTTTGGGAATTGGATAAGTGATCAGTCATCTGTTGAGTTAATTTTGATTTCAACGCTGTCATCACGTGGTCGATTTCAGACTCAGTGGTTTTGGAGCCTGGTTGGGAGCGGTTTTGGTCGACAGGGTTGGGTCCTTGTGTTTCACCACGTACTGTTTGAGAAACCGTAACGCCTCTCAGTATTGGCTGAATTGCTTCCTTATTAGCTTTGCTTTCCGATATTTGGGGGAATGCAGTCGTTGGTTTGGCGGTGGTGCTGGAGGCTTTCTTTGTCTTGTGGATTCTTTTTATTTCTGCGTTCTCAAAATCGGATTTTATTACCGAGAGTTGGTGACGGATTTCGTCACAGAAGTGGGTGAGCTTGTTATTTAATTGGCTAAGGTCCGAATCGATTAGCCTTTTATTCTTTGCGACTTCGCCCGGTTGGACGCCAACTTCCACCGATGTCGGCGGTTTCTCTGCTTGGATGCGAGACGATGATGTCTTCGCGTCTGTCTGTGGTGTGCTCGCATCATCACCGTGGGACTGAACTAGCATGCCGGTTCCCTGTTTGATGATGGAATTAGTTCATGGACCTTTTTCATGAGAGCCTCTTCTGAAACAGGTTTTGATAAGACGGAATCGCTCCGAATACCGATGTCATCAAGATGCTGGGTGCTTTCTGAGGTGAGGAAGATGACCGGTGTATGCGTGTTGAATGTGTCTGATTGGCGTATTTGAGTTTCGGCGGAATGGCCGTCGCACTGAGGCATTTGCAAGTCCATCAGGATTAATGCAAATTCTTCATGCGAAGCGGCGGCCAACGCTTCGTTGCCGTTCTCGGCAAGTGTGACGTCAAAACCTGCTGCTTTGAGATAACGGCTCACGACGACCCGAATGGTTCGGCAGTCGTCTGCGAGTAAAATTTTGGATTGATGCATGACAGAGGATTTCAGGCAAAGGCTGTGTTGAGCTTTGTTGCAGATGACTGAGCAGTTTCAGGCATCATTTTGTTGAGGAGTTACCAGTGATTGGGTTTGTGGGTTGGGAGCGCTGGCGTGTTTGTAGGATCCCGCTAATAGTGGTTTCGTGAGACTCTTCGAGTGACGCGAGCGACCGGAAAGTTGAGCCGTTGACATTCAGAGGCCGGGGAGATGCCGCGATGGCCGGAAACATCCAAATGAAACGTGGGTCACACCCGTCGGTAGTCAAGCCGTAGGTTTACGAATGAGGTAAGAAATCATGGTTTCGCGGGATTGTCTAATTGGAAGGGACTCTTCAGCTTGATTGGATTGCCGTGGCGGCCGATGCAAACAGAAAAATCGTTGCATGTCGCAAAACTGATTCTGAAGCGATGAGCATTGACTTCACCCAAAGGGTTGGTCGGTGCGTGAGGTTGTGGCCAAAGTTCTTCACTTGCGTTCGTGCTGAGTCGAATCCAGTCGGGGTACCGTGGGCATTGCTTTACGCCTCAGACAGCCTTTTCTGTGTCATTTCAGGGATCGAGCGAAGTTTCAATCCGGGAAAAGCTTGGCGCTGATGAGGTGGCCGCTCAGATCTCTGTATTGAGTATCAGGCGATTCGTTGCGATTGACGGCATGTCGCGATGAAAGCGGTGAATCATTACCATGTACGGAAATTTCGTACCCAGAGATCCACTCGGCGATTGTTTCGCCTCTCAATACTTTCGATTCGATGCTCCCAAACCAAAGCATCTGTCGATTCAGCGTTCTTGTTTTTATGGCAACGTTTTAATGTCGCAGCAGTGCACAAGTTACAAGCATTATTGGCAACTGAATCCAAATTACATCTTTCTGAATCATGGATGCTTTGGCGCGGTGCCCAAGGTTGTGGCCGAGCATCAATCGGTTTTGCGAACCGCCTTGGAAAAGGATCCGATCCGCTATTTGACACCCGAAAGGGAGTTGGAATCAAAACTTGATGCGGTAAGAAACACCTTGGCAGGAAGAGTAGGCGCGCAACCGAATAATCTAGTTTTTGTGCGCAATGCGACTGATGGCGTAAACGCCGTTTTACGTTCGTTCCCATTCAAAGAGGGGGATGAAGTTGTCATCACCAATCACGGGTACAACGCATGTAACAATGCAGTGCGTTATGCGGCGGAGAGATTCGGCGCCAGAGTCCGTTTGGCCACGATCCCGTTTCCGATCAGCGATCCATCGCAGGTGATTGAATCGGTAGAAGCAAACATGAGCAACCGTACCAGGTTGATCTTAGTGGACCATGCCTCCAGTCCCACCGGTTTGCTGTTCCCCATTCAACAATTGATCGAATTAGCACATCAAAACGGATCAAGAATCATGATCGATGGCGCGCATGCAGCGGGTATGCAGCATCTGGAAATCGAGAAATGGGGACCCGATTACTACACTGCAAATCACCACAAATGGTGGTGCGCACCAAAAGTATCAGGGTTTCTCTATGTCCGTCCTGAGTTACAGCCAGAGGTGCAGCCAACGTCCATCAGTCATCCTTACAACACGCCCCGCCCCGGGCGATCAGCCTTCTTGGCGTCGTTCGACTGGACAGGGACCTATGACCCGACACCAATCCTTTCGCTGCCGGCAGCTTTTGAATTCTTTGATTCATTGCGCGACGGCGGTATTAACGCCTCGATGCAAGAGAATCACCGTTTGGCCCTGCTCGCCCAGGACATGCTATGTTCCGAGCTTCACGTTGATATCCCTGCACCTTCGTCCATGATTGGCAGCATGGTTACTTTGCCTTTCGATTCACTTGAAAACCAAGCTGCGGAATTTGTCAGGGCCAAGCTATTTGAGGACTATCAGATTGAGGTTCCGTTGTACGCAGGTTTGAAAAATGAACGGGGTGATTTTGTATCACCACCATTGATCAGAATTTCATTGCAGGCCTACAACGATCCGGATGAAATCCGATCGTTGGCCGATGCATTGAAGCAACTCGGTGTCTCCAACCGCTGAGATATGAGTTGATTTTTGCCCCAGTCGCTCCAGCGATTTCTCAGGACGATTTGCGATGGAGTGAAAATGTCGTTTTAACTGAGATGGATATCGAAAAGATTGTCTGCTATTGGCTGGACTCGCTATCGCTGAATGGATCTGTAACAAGCAGTGTTGTTTTGTCAGTTTCTAATGGTTACAGGATCACGCGGCGTTTCGACGTTCTTCTGATGAGTTGAGTTTGTTGTAGAGTGTTTTAAGGCTGACCCCAAGTTCCTCTGCTGCATCAGGCTTACTTCCATCGTGTCGATCCATGGCTCGCTTGATCGCCAGCATTTCCAAGTCACGAAGGGTCATGGGGCCAGCGTCTCGGATCTCTTTTCGCAGCTGGCGATTGCCAAATCCTTTTGGGAGATCCTTCGAGTCGATGGGAAGTTCTTCACAGAGGATCGCTGCGTGCTCAATTACATTGGCAAGTTCACGAACATTTCCAGGCCATTGATGCGATTGTAATTCTTGCATCACCGAGTCGGTGAACATTTTCTCGTCCGATCCCGTTGCGCGATGACGTTTGAAGAGATGCATTGCAAGTTGTGGGATATCCTCTGGACGCTCACGAAGTGAGGGAACCAGAATTTCAAAGGTGTTAATGCGGAACATGAGGTCCTCGCGGAATTGTCCCTCCTCAACCATCTTTTCGATGTTGCGGTGTGTAGCACAGATCACACGCACATCGACTTGGATTGTTTGATTATCGCCCAAACGGCGAATGTCTCCACTTTCGAGTACACGAAGCAGCTTTGCCTGCATGGCCAGCGGTAGTTCACCAATTTCATCGAGAAAGATGGTGCCACCATCGGCAACTTCAAAGAGTCCTGTGCGAGATTGATCCGCGCCGGTAAAAGCTCCACGACAGTGACCGAAGAGTTCACTCTCTATCAGATTCTCGGGCAAAGCACCGCAATTGACGGACACAATCGGAGAATCTGAACGAAGTCCTTGCCGGTGAAGTGATCTTGCGACCAGCTCTTTCCCGCAACCGGTTTCTCCACGAATGAGCACTGTGCTGTCTGTGGGGGCTACTTTGCCAATCAGTGTTTTCACACGATCCATCTCTCGGCTCTCACCGATCAATTCTGAATCCCCTTCGGATCGTTGCAGGCGATACTCCAGCGCACTGACGAGTCTCTTGAAGCGTCTTCTTTCATCAACACGACCCAGTGTGGATGCGAGTTCGGAGAGACGGCATGGTTTTGTCAGGTATTCAAAGGCTTGATGACGCAACGCTTCAATTGCCGATTCTTGACTTGGCTTGCCTGTGTAAATGATCGCTTCTACCTCAGGACGGATCTCTCTTGCCTTGGCGAGAACGTCAATGCCGTTCATGCCTGGCATATCAAGATCGACAATCAGGCAGTCAAAGGTTTGTTTCTTGAGTGCTGCAACCGCAGAGATACCATCTCGACATACTTTGACCGAATGCCCCATCCTTGGTAGCTCCATTCGCATCAGCTCTTGGAGATTGGGTTCATCGTCTGCGAATAGAATTCTCATGCCCGCAGCTTTACGCGACTTTGCGTTGCTCATCATTACATCCTTGATCCGAGCGTCGTGTTGTATTGTCAATCTCAAGACAGGTGGGGAGCCTCAGTTCCAGTGATGCTCCCCGGCCCTCCCCTTCACTGTAAGCTTGCAATGAGCCGCCATGTTGCATCGCAATGCGCCGAGAAATACTGAGGCCTAGACCGGTGCCACCACCGTTTCGACGTCGTGTGTAAAATGGTTCAAACAAGTTGTGTTTTACTTCCGGGCTCATCCCGCATCCATTATCGGTGACTGTTATCACCACTTCGTCCGCATCCGTATCCAATTTCACCAAGACACGTCCGCCATCACCCAAACTTTCAAGCGCATTGGTAAGCAAATTGAGGACAACCTGCCTGACTTCTTGGGGGTTCACGGATGCTTCGGCATCCACATTGGATTCAATCTCGATGACCGTTTCGCGATACTCACTGACCTTGCTGACGATTTGTATCACATCATGCGTTAAGGCCGTCAGGTTGGTTGGAATCCGCTTGGAGTTTCCTGGGCGACTGAAGTGCAGGAGCTTTTCAGTGATTTGTTTGCAGCGATAAGCCTCGTCTTCAATTCGTCGCAGGTTATCTGTCACGTTTTGAAGAAGCTCTCCGTCAAGGATTCGCTTGTCCGGCGGGTTGCTTGCCAGTTCGAAAGCACGTGACTGCAACGATTCGGCACTCCAGGCAATGGCAGCAAGAGGGTTATTGATCTCGTGAGCGACGCCGGCGGCGAGAAATCCGACACTGGCCAATTGTTCGTTTTGCACCGCTTCGCGGGATCTCTCCTTCACCGCGAGGTCAAGCGTGCTATTCAACTTCTCTAGCTCTTGAAGTTTCTCAAGAAAGCGTTCTGTCATTTTGTTGACGACATCCGCAAGTTCATCCAGTTCATCGCCCGTGCCCAGATCGATATGGTGGCTGTGTTGTCCGCTAGCGACCAGTCGTGTGCCGATCAGAAGTGTCTGGAATGGTTTCACCACGTGAGAGAAAAACATGACCACGCAACCCAGGCCGAGGATGCCAGCTGATACCGAGCAGAGGATGGCAGTGTTGAACCAGAAAATACAGTTCTCTCGGACTTCGGCGCTATAGGTGTTCATCTCATCGCGAGTCGCATCGAGATGCTCTTGGGTTGCTTCGACCAAGGAATCCTGCCGTCGATCGATCATCGTGTGGAAGTCGGCGATGTCGTTGGGGATTCGTCGTCCGGTTTTCTCAAGATTACTGTATGCTTCCCGAATTCGCTGTAAACTCAAACGCTGTTGATTGGCCCATACGGTCGGCGCCCTCTGGTTGATCAATGCATCAATTTCTTCGGTGTAGCGATCCAGCTGATCGCTGAAACTGCTCATCAGGTAAAAGTAACTGTCCGCTTCCAAATCCGAGAGATCAATCAACGGGTCAGTTAATGCTGCCGATGTCAGCATTTCCCCGCGGTTGTAGCGGTGGATGCGATCCTTGGTCGACTTTAGGTCAAGGGCGGTCTGATAGAGAGCATGAGCCTTCTGGAACTCGAAGGACCATAGTCGCATCGCTTCGGTGTAGTCTGCATAGCGATTCATGCAAACTAGACAAGAGCCTGCAAGGACGGAGACCACGACGAAGAGAAAGCCGCATGCCACCACCAATTTGGTGCGAATCGACGATCGCTTTAGCACGCTGAGACCCTCCTTGGCTGTTGGCGTGATTTCCTTCTGCACTGGTTCGAAAGGTATCCCTCCGCGGGGGAAACGGCAAGAGCGAAGCGATAATTCTTGCTAGGTATTCGATACCCTGATGACTCCGTTGATCCCACTTGCAATCTTGTAAATTGCCACAATCGCGTGATTTCGAGCAGGGGAATGTTTTATCCAAGTGTTTGCTGGCAAATTTCATGCTCCGCGCCGCATTCACCGGAGGCGTCAGCTTGCGTTGAGTTGAGAAAGTTTATGCCGTTTGTGGACACACTCGGGGCATTGGTGGTAACGCCCGAAAATCCGCACATTCATCAACGCAGCATCTTGGCACTTTTGCGGTCAGTCAGTTGGGGATACCGCCCAGAACACACGTTTTTCTCAAGGATTGCCTCTGGACTGGTAGTACCCTGGGCTAGGGCGGCGAGTGAGCTTGATCTGAAGATGCTTGCAAATCTCTGTAGTGGCCTCACCCTGAAAGCCAAAAGTGTTTGGATAATCCGATCATCACTCAAGCATTCGCTTGCCCCCAAAATGGGGAGGGTTGTAAAGAGAATGGTTGCCTGCGGTAGCACTCCAGAGCGTGATTACTTGAATATCGTGCCGCAAAAGGAAATCAGCGATTGTGACGATAATGCGAACTGAGTAACTTGGGCAGTTAACGATAGAGGCGTTGATTAGGCATGATTAAGCTGTTTTCTTTCACTATCCCCATCCCCGAGAGATTAGACCGTGATGAATTTCCCTCGTTTCATGACGCTGTGTTGCGTCGCAGTGTTATTGTTGGTCTCAACAGCAATCATGCCCGCAGAGGCTGGACGCTTGGGACTCAAATCCAAGGCTTGCTGTGATGCGGAAGCAACGGCAGAAGCTGAAGTTTGTTGTGAAGCCGGTTGTGAATTGTGCGTCACCAAGAAACGATTTGGCCTCATGAAGCGTATGCGGGCCGAGAAAGCTTGTTGTTCGGAAGGTGAAGAAGGTGCTGAGGAAGCAGCTGAAGCGGCGACTTGCACTGGCGAAGAAGCTTGCTGTGGCAAAAAGAAACGTTGCGGCCTAATGAGACTTGGGCGAGCGGAGAAAGCTTGCTGCTCGGAAGATGAAGAAGGTGCTGAGGAAGCAGTTGAAGCGGCGACTTGCACTGACGAAGAAGCTTGCTGCGGTAAGAAAAAACGTTGTGGCTTGATGAAACGTAGCCGAGCAAAGAAAGCCTGCTGTGCAGATTGTGAAGATTGCGAAGAAGCAGCTGAAGTGGCTGAAGTCGCTGAAGTGGCGACCTGCTGCGACGACGGTGCATGCTGTGGCAAAAAGAAACGTTGCGGCCTGATGAAGCGAGCTCGGGCAGAGAAAGCCTGCTGCACAGAAGAAGTCACGACTGAGGAAGCTTAGAGCTGCCTCAGCAGTAACGCTCACGCAATCAGTTGCAGCCGCTAGTGTCAGTGACGCGGGGTTTACTCTTTGAAAATGTTCATCGAGCTCAATCTGAAAACATTGAGATTGGCTCGAGGTCGCTTGACAAGGAAAAAACCTCCTCGAGTTTTATATCAGCAACTTTTAGCTTGAAAACTAATTGAGGTGGTTGATTCCAGCATAACAATCCTCGCTCGGGACTCTTTGATGAGCAAGGCCGAAACATCCCATAGGTCGGCGATGCAGTGTAGGGTTATATGAGATGCCTGTCGGTAGAGATGAGGATAACGACAAAGACGCTAAGTGTGCTGACAAACGACGACGGCAATCTACCGAGAGTCGCAAGTTACGAAATCCAGACCCCCCCCTGGCGAATTACTGCCTGCAATTTCTTGCATTGACAAGATTCATTTTCAAATCCGTATGACTGTCATTTACCAGCACGGTCCCGGACCTCAGCCCCCTCTGCCGAAAAACCAGAAGTTAGCACCGTTAACGTGTCGTTGTGAGCCCAGATACTTTGGCAGTGTAGCTGTAGGGATTCGTGGATGTCAGTCGACCGATATTCACTGCTAATGTGCCAATTCAGTACCGTTGCTGCTAGCGTACGATTGACTGTGCATTAGGCGTTCGCCTGAAATTTCTGTCTTGATGAGGAACTTCATCTGCATCAATGATGAGTGATTTGGCTGTATTGGGCGAGCAAAAACGGCCTAAGAGTTAAACGTATTTTCCTGCGACCGTCGTCTGTCGAAAGATCCAATCAGGAAGCCACGAGTAAGCTGAGTGATGGGTTGTTCACTGAGCATCAATTAGCGACACGCGTTTGTTGCGAGTTGAGGATTCTGGATCAGCTCACCTGCTGGCGTTTAAATCAACACGTGTTCATTGAAAAAACATCCCAGATCGTGCAGCCAAATATGAATGTGCACACGCTTAGAAATTGCAGGTGCGATTGAGCTTGCCTGACCTGCAAGTCAGCACTGCGGTATGAGTCGGTGGGAGTGACGACCAAGAAAGGCAATCGAATTACATCCAGCTGAATTCAACTCATTGCCGGACTTGATGACCGATCTTTCACCTGTTGGTAAGAGCAAAAACATTGCCTACGTCTTTGGTAAAGCAAGATCTCAGTCAAATCAAATCGGTCATACTTCGTGAGGATCACGAAGCAGTGGATCACAAAATCCCGAGGCGTTGATTCGAATTCAGCGAAGCCTTTTAATGACTGGGTTTCGTAACAACTGGTGCTGCAATTCTATCAAGAGGTTGAACTGGACCACCGCTAAAGGAATGCTGAAATTCTTTAGTCCACAGTAACCATGAACTGACCATGGGTGACGGGGCAAGACTGCCTGTTTCACTTGCCGGGTTCCTTCTCACTGCTGACCTCTGCTGAGAGCAGACCGAATAATTATCACCATCGATCCCCGAGACCTCAGGAAGTAATCACCCCATCCATTCGATAAGTTGATTGACAGTAACGACTGCGATAGTTCTTTCTGAGATAGACTACTGAAGAG
>CALJHC010000045.1 GCA_938075415.1 uncultured Rubripirellula sp.
CTCTCAACTCTCAACTCTCAACTCTCAACTCTCAACTCTCAACTCTCAACTCTCAACTCTCAACTCTCAACTCTCAACTCTCAACTCTCAACTCTCAACTCTCAACTCTCAACTCTCACGGGTCACGGGTCACGGGTCACGGGTCACGGGTTACGGGTCACGGGTCACGGGTTACGGGTTACGGGTTACGGGTTACGGGTTACGGGGCACGGGTCACGGGTTACGGGTTACGGGTTACGGGTTAAAACGCTTCTTACTTACGAATTGGCAGATTGATTGAGTAAAAAAAATCGAAACCGACGGCATGCATCAGCGTTTCCATTGAAGTCGCGGTAGGATCCAGTTCGTCAAAAGCAGTGTTGCCAGCCAGCGGGCCATGAAGACGATTTGCAATTCCCCTGGGTAATCAATGCAAGTAAAACCAACGAATCATCGTCGAATGAACCGAGGTGAATCCGGTGGCCTTGCGGTGGATCCGACGGAGAGTGAAAGGAGAAGGGACGCCAGGCGGAACTTCCATGGAGGCTCCGCATCCATTTTCCGATCCACGTCCCTCACCGAGGTAAAATCCGAAGCGAAGTCCGTCTTCGGTTCCAATTCGGCTTCCTGCCCCGCCAAAGCACGCTGCACCAATCACTTCTTGATGAATTCCCCCTGACTCTAACCTTGGATCACGAACTTGATCACCTTTCACGCCCAACGCTTGACGGACGTCTCCCATTCAGATCGCGAACGTCAAATCACCAAACCGACCAACAACGCACTCGAAGTGTCAAACGATCCAAACGCTCACAGCAACACTTTATCGAGAGTCCGCACCGTTGAGTTTGGTTCATTGAAACCAACTCTTCACATCCTAATCGTTAGCTCGCTGCTGACCTTCAACACGTCTTCCTTGAAAGCAGAGGATTGGCCGCAGTGGCAAGGCCCAAATCGCGATGCGGTCTCGGCTGAGTCTGGTCTACTGGGTCAATGGCCAGAGGGTGGTCCACCACTCGCGTGGCGTGCGGAAGGACTCGGCGGTGGTGACAGCGCACCGGCGATCGCGGGGGGCACGATATATGGAATGAGCAATCAAAACGAAAAAGAAATCGTTTGGGCCATCAACGAAAACGATGGCAGCCCGATCTGGAAGGCGGTGATCGGTGACCGGGTGGAACAAAGGATGTCACAATCCAAAGAAGGTCCCGGTGGCACACCAACGGTCGAGGGGGATCGGATTTACGTCATCGGGATGGGCGGTGTGGTCGCCTGCCTCGATCGGATCGATGGCAAGCTGATTTGGAAACGTCAACTCGCGGAAGAATTTGGTGGCATCGTTCCGCCATGGAGCTTTCGAGAGTCACCGCTTGTGGATGAAAATCGCGTGATCTGCACTCCAGGTGGTCCCGAGGCGATGATGCTGGCATTAAACAAGAGCAATGGTAAAACCGTGTGGAAAACAGTTCCAAAAGCCCAACAATCGTCCCCCTCCGCCACTGATCGATCCGGTGGTGGCGGACGTCCCGGTCGACGTGGGCCCCGCTCCGGCGCCGCGTATTCCTCCGCCATTGCAATTGATTTCGAAGGAGAACGGCAATACGTCCAGTTGACCGCCAAAGCACTGATCGGTGTCTCGGCAAATCAGGGCGATGTCCTTTGGCAATACACCGCACCGGCCAACGCGATGGGCATTAATTGCTCAACCCCGATCTACAAAGATGGCATCTTGTTCGCCGCATCGGCATATGGCAACGGAGGTGGGGCGATCAAGCTGATCAAAAAAGAGGACGGCTCGATCGATTACGAAGAACTCTACTTCAGCCCCAGTATGCAAAACCACCACGGTGGGATGGTCGTCATCGATGGAGCACTCTATGGAGCCAACGGCGGAAACGGCGGCGGAATGATGGCCTGCCTCGATTACGAAACTGGCAAAGTCCTTTGGCGCGAACGGAAAGGGCCCAAGGGAGCGTTGATGTACGCCGATGGACGGATTTACCTTCGCAGTGAACTGGGGCCCATTGTTCTGATGGAACCGTCCAAAGAGGAATACATTGAGCGAGGGCGGTTTGAACAACCCGACCGAAGCGGCTCCCGAGCCTGGGCTCATCCCGTGGTCGCCAATGGCAAACTTTACATTCGCGATCAAGGACTGCTTCTTTGCTATGACGTGCAAGCCAAATAGAAATGACAAAGGCGAAAGCCGCTTGATATCCGCCTCATCACGCCACAACAACCGTTCACCAGTCAATGCATTCAGTTGAACGGATCGTTTTGGAAATGACGAATCCTCTCACTCACCAACCGACCGGGCAGGGTCAATCCATCAACTCAATCGGTTGAGTCAGATAACGGGCGAACCATTTTCAGCGTGCCCAACGTGACTTCGCGTTTGTCACGATTAATCATGTCCGCCAAAGGCACACGTTGAAATGTCAGATGGGACTGACTTCCCTCGTATAAAATCCCCACCGTCTCGTCATCAATCATTGTCAAGCAGGAATAGCCGGCACTGGAACCTTCATCCAATAACAATCGGTGTTCCTGAGGCCAATGGTTTCCGAGATCAGCAGATGCCTTAATCATCATGCGTTCACGTCGGTGGATGCTATCGGGGTTAGAAAAGAGAAGCCAAGGATGCGAGAGCGATTCCACGGCAAAGCCTGAACTCAATAAACTGGCCATGCAGGCACGAGGCTCAATCAAACTTGATTCGGATGTCACGTGTCGCTGCCACGTCTTTCCCAAATCGCTCGTGACCATCACAACTCGACGATCCTTACGGTTGTAGCGACAGTTCAGCATCAGGACTCCGGGTCGCAATTCAACCAACTGAGATTCAGTGGTATCATCCCAAGCTCCGGTCCCGATCTCCCAGGATTGACCATGATCCTTGGAATACATGATCGTCGAGTGCGGAAGTCGATTCCGTTCAGGGGGATCCTGATACTGAGCGGCAAAAACGATGGTTCCATCCCGCATGGTGATGCCACGGCCCGGCCCGGGTAAGACAAAGCACCATTCTGGACGCTTCACCTGCTGAGTGATATTGATCGGTTCACTCCAAGTCACGCCATCATCGTCACTGCGCACAAGCATTACCTGACCGGTTTGGATCGGGGACATGCCCGGGCCCGAACCGTTCCAAGATCGATTACCGTGACTCCAGGTTGCGGCAACCCAGATGGATCCGGTCACCGAGTCCACCAAGACCGCTGGGTCACCGATACCGTCATATCGCCACTTTGGATCACGCCCCATATCCATGATGGCTCTCATCGGCTGCCACGTTCGGCCACCGTCTGGTGAACGTGACATGCCGATATCAATATCATTGGGTAAGTCGCCACCGCTGCGATGCCGCAGATCATAGACCGCAATCAAGGTCCCCCGTTTGGTGGTGGCGAGCCCGGGGATCCTGTAAGTGTGAACCCCTTCATCGCCTGCCTCACGCAACGCAACACCGACACGCTGCATGGAATAATGCGACAGGTCCAAATTCTCAATGGGTTTAGAACACTCCACGTTCAACACTTCAACACCCAGCCGATGACTCAGGTCCGTATCAGGATCAAGGAAACCATTGACCCAAATCACCGTCTCGCCTTCCTGCAATTCGATATCAGCGTCCAGTTCCAAAACCCGTCCCAACTCGACTTTGGTGGGTTGGATCGGGTCAGCGACTCGATCCAAGGTTTCCAACCCCTGCCTGAGTTGCGAATCTGGCCCAGACAAGGGATCGTCATTTTCGGATACCGAATCCGCCTCGGACCATTGCAAAAGATCGTTGGAACTCGCACCCCAAAGCGAGGCGTTGGCGGGTAAAACACCACCCGGCGTGGCCGATAAGAATAAACCGACGACGGGCGATTGATTCGAGGCTGCGTGCAATTTGACGGACAACTTCTTCAGCTTGACAGGATCGAGATCCCCAACCGCACGGATCATGATTTTCGCCAAAGGTCCCGCCTGCTCGCCGACGAGGACGGGCAGCGTGTAGGGAAGACTTTCGACCGAGACGATACGTTGCCTCTGCAGCGGAGCAATCCGAAGATCGTCAATCAAAATCCCCGTCCCCGGGGGACTCGAACATGTCATTTTCAACCGAGTGATCTTCCCCGATCCCAGCGGCACCCGCACCGAATTCAAAAAAGATCTTCCCACGCGAACACTGCGATCACCCTTGAAAATTTCGACCCAACCATTTTCCGTCTCCTTTGCAATCCGAAACGTAAAAGGTTCACGACTCGTCCATCGCTCGGCCCAGAAACGCAAACCATGCTGCGTCGTGAGAGGTTTCTTCAAGTCCAAGACAACTTCGGTGACTGGACCGCCAAGTAATTGCAAACACTGCCGCCCTGTTTTGGAATGCTTGTTGTCAATCGCGACCTGACCGGTCAAACGAGACCATTTGCCGAGGTCAGTCTCCAACTGATCAAAACGCCCCGCACCAACGGATTCAAATCCTTCATCCCAACTGCCTTCAACCGCTCCGGGATCAACGGCTTGGTCTTGTTGCGACACCAGACGAAGAGACAAGAGGGAATCAGGTGAGATTTGGCCTGAATTTCGCTCGGATACGTTATGAACCACATCTGGAGTTGTCGCCGCTGGAGTTGTCGCCGCTTGTGGCGCAGCAAACGTTTCGATGTCATACAGAGTTGACAGACAAACAGATACCGCCAAGTGTAGGCCTAAACGCGGGTAACATCGAAAAGTATCACGAAGCATCGCTGACCCCCTCTCCCTAAACGAATTCCACATCAAGGCACCCATCGCATGCCTGCAAAAGAAACCGTGGATTCCCGATATTGACTTAAAACACAACGACTTAAAACACAACGTTACCCCTGCACCAACCGATGCATCAACGTCTTATCTGTTTCCAATCCAACCGCCAGTCCCGCGGTGATTTCCAGTACTGGGGTGATTTTCACGGCCGGGGTACGGGTCAAAATCGGTTCAGAGTTTCTGTTTGGTTTTCGACCAAACCGTTAACACCAGTCTAGGTGAATTCTAAAACCAACAGATTGACGTGGGACCAATTCGAGTGAAATGCTCCAAAATGCAAACCCGCTACGAATTCACTAACCAGAGACTCGAGCAACCCAATCCCTCGGCGAGGATCCATCGGCAACGAACCAACCAACCAACCAACCAACCAACCAACCCATCTTGCGACGACTGATGGATGATAGAGTGGTGGAATCTTGTTGAAATTAAAGATTGACGCCCGCAAATGCGAGGTGACACAACTTGCATCCCATCACTTTTCCGACCACCGGGATGCTGCAATCCCTTTAAATCCTTGTCATTCCAAGGAATGACAAAAAAGATGGACACGGTTGGCATTGAGTTAAGTTGCGACTTGACCTCGACGCATCCTACCTGCAGGCTTCAAAGTCATTCGTCACCCGTTCGAATTCAATCTTTCAACGTGATCGGTATCCTTTCATCAAATGAATCATCTGCCAAGTGATTGTCGTTGAACACCAAGATGACCTGACGGCATGACCGAGAAAACAAGTGTCGAAATCCACTGGGCAGGTTGGCGGCCGGACGTGAGAGACTCCTTGGCCACCAAGTCAGGAACAGCACACCAAGTCAGGAACAGATCACCAAGTCAGGAACAGATCACCCGAACTGAGCACCGAGAGGGGCCAACGCGTAAGGATCTGTCGTAGGCAACACGAATCGGAATTAGCAGCACCAATCCCAAAGTCTGATCATGTTTGAGTCCCATATCGGCATCGACTATTCTGGTCGCGGAACCCCGACCACTCGAACTTCGGCAATTCAGGTTTTCCAATCGTGTCAAAGACAGGAACCTCTGTCTGTCCCCTCACCCGCGGGTTCCAAGACTCGTGTTCGCAATTGGTGCCGCAAGGAAGTTGCAATCTGGCTCCTCGAGAAGATTCAGAACAGCCCACCGCTGATTGTTGGAATCGATCACGGTTTCTCGTTTCCAAGCAGCTACTTCGAAAGATTGAAATTAGAAAGTTGGAACGAGTTTATCGAAGATTTCTGCCAACACTGGCCCTGTGATCACCCCAAGACAAGTGTCGACGATGTCCGGGCGCAACTGCAATCACAACCTGACCGAATCGGATCCGCGAACGAACTGAGGCTGACAGAGCGTTGGTCAAGTTCGGCGAAAAGTGTTTTCCAATTTGACGTGCAGGGGTCAGTGGCCAAGTCAACTCACGCGGGACTGCCATGGTTAAGACACCTTCGACAGCACGCCACTGGATCTCTGCATTTCTGGCCGTTTGATGGCTGGGAAATCCCCGAGGGTAAATCAGTCATCGCCGAAGTTTTTCCCTCCATCTTTCGTCAACGCTACCCACGCTGCGATCGGACGGTGGATGCTCAAGATGCCTATTGCGTCTCACGCTGGCTCTCCGAATCCGACCACAACGGCTCTCTGAACCATTATTTCCGTCCTTTTCTTGAGAAATCCGAGCGGAGCCTTGCAATGCTCGAGGGGTGGATCTTAGGTATCATGTAGCAACTTGCTTTGAATCTGCTCTCACAAGACTCGTCCACTCGCAAAGGAACCCAAAATGCTTTCCCTTCGATCCCTGCTGACTGCTTTGATGACGCTCAGCATCTCCACCGTCATTTTCGCCTCCGAAGCGGACGAATATCGGGAAAAAGCGATGGCGATGGAGAGAGAAGCCAAGGAACTCGCAGAACACGGCAAAATCGAGGAAGCAAAGAGACTGGATCGAGAAGCGTCGGAGCTGTTCCAGAGGGCTGAGCATCTTGAACGGGATAGACCGGATCCCAGGAGGATCGAATTGCAAGAAATCAGAAATCGTCTGCATGATCTGGAAAATGAACACCAGAAACTTTCAACTCGAGAGGGCGCTGAACCTCGCCTGAACGAGATCCGAAGGGAATCTGAACATCTCGAGAGAGTGATGCATGAACTGTTCACGGACATCGAGCGAGAGCATCAAGGGGATCGGCGTTCCAACGAAATGAGGGAAGGCCGCGAACACGAAGAGCATCACGGGGACGAGTACCACAGAGACGATCACCACGGAGACGAGCATCGCGATCATCGCGGGGATGATCATCGCGATCACCACGGAGACGAGCATCGCGGGGATGATCGCGAGCACCACGGGGACGAGCATCGCGGGGACGAGCATCGCGAGCACCACGGGGACGAGCATCGCGAGCATCACGGGGACGAGCATCGCGAGCACCACGGGGACGATGATCGCGAGCACCACGGGGACGAGCATGATTCGCCACAGGGCGAAATCATGCACCGACTACAAAACATGCGAATTGCCGTCGATCATCTGCATCAAGCCGGACTTCACGATATTGCCGAACACGTGGCACAGCGCGCCCGAGCCGCCGAACAGGAACTTCATCAGCGTGAACAAGAATCCCACCACGAAAACCACGATGACCCCGTTCATCAAGTCATGCGTCAACTTGAGATGCTCCGTCACGAAATTGGTCGACTCCGCGAAGACGTGAACCAACTCAAAAATCGTTAGACGCAATCCTCAACTGATTTTCACACCGCGATCATCGCGGGCAAGCAGCCTTTCATAGGAAACAGCCCGCGATTGCCGGCCAGGGATCCTCATCAGAAACCTGACGACATCACGACATCTTGCGAAAGGTCGTTCGCCTTGATTCGCGAAGCGGCTACCTCCTTAACCGTCTGTGGCTTTGCCAGAGGTTTGACAGGCCAGAGGTTTGACAAGCCAGATGCGGGCTTGAAACAGAATGCCAATCATGATCGATTTGAGTCGATCAGGAACATAGTCGACTCGGTTGCCCGCCCAATGGAAAAATCTGCTCACTCGGCTAGACTCGTTTCCATCGCAGCTAGCGTTCAGTGACGCTGCCGAGCCGACTTCTTTTTATCTCATCGCCTTCTGCAATCATCACTTGGTTGTAATGCCTGCGGTCTGCGAGGTATCGCGTCCATGTCATCCAACCAACAAGATTCTCGCAATTGCTCTGAAGATTGATCCATGTCAAATACTCACCCCCTCAAGTTCCACGAACCGATTGCTGATTTCATTCGTCAAAGGACAAATGAATTCGAAACTATCAAAACGGATCGAAGGCGACTTCTTGATTCACTTTCTGATTACATTCGAGCAAAAACAGAACGAGCGGAACCCATCCTTTTAACCTTTCTCTGCACCCACAATTCCAGGCGCAGTCATCTTTCACAAATTTGGGCAAGGCTCGCCGCCGATTTCTACAACATCGCCAATGTGCAATGTTTTTCCGGTGGCACCGAGGCCACCGCGATGAACGAAAGAGTGATTGCATCGCTCAAGCGAACAGGGTTTCAGGTCACCACCGTCAATGAAAATCCTGCAAACCCCGTCTACTATCTCGACTACGCTGAGGACGCGGTCGCCATTGAGTGCTTCTCAAAAGTCTATGACTCAGAACCTAACCCTGTCAAAGACTTCGCGGCGATCATGACCTGCTCCAGCGCGGACCGGGCCTGTCCGGTGGTTCCAGGGTGCGAACTGCGACTCCCAATTCGCTACACCGACCCAAAAGCGTCCGATGGAACCCCGCATGAATCTGAGACCTATGACGAACGCTCAAAGCAGATCTGTCGTGAGATGCTTTACACGATGAGCAACATGGCTTGTTAGAGCAGCCGCTCACACAAATCCATGCCGAGAAACACAGACGGTGACGTGTGCCGTTTTGGTCGATGTGAACACCTTGCGACCTGATGAGCCGATGACCGACCACTCGCCATCACTGACGATCAACGACTTGCCGATTGGTGATGCTCAACGATTGGTGATGCTCAACGATCGCTAAAGCCTGGTGTTCCTTCAGGACGACTTCCCGAAAACCTTACGTTAATCGAGCCACATCATGGGATGATCGCAACGGGATCAAAGCGTGGTTCCGAATAACGAATCGCTCTGGAACATTGCATCCCATCAACATTGCATCCCATCAACAATGAGTGCAAGCGACCCGTCGAGGGACCGATCAACCAATGGGTTGAGGAACCGATCAACCAGGGGATGGAGTCGTCAGGCAAGCCAGCACCGAGTACACGGGCCTAGTACACGGGCCTAGTACACGGGCCGATCAACCGCTTGACGGATCCTGATCATGAGCCTGCCAGTGTCACTCCATCAGGGCCAAGACCAACGACTAAACCGAGCGTTGTTTCATGAAGAAGAAAAGTGGACGGTTGCCCGACTTTGCAGCAATCTTCGCAACAATCTTCGCAACGGGCACAAATCATCTCAAAGGCTCCGCTCCTCGAGATTCTCCGTGTTAAAAATTCTCCGTGTTAACTTCCTCTGCGATCAACCTTGTTGGCGTTCATCACCCCGCGACGTTGGCTGCCGTGTTAGTTGCTCTTTGTGGGCCGGTAGGGGTTAGCAAAGGCGAGAAACGAACTGACTTGTCGAGTTTGCACCCAGACCCTGCCGGTGCCACTGAATTGACAGACCAGACCTTCCCCTCCAAAAAAGAACGACTTGACCTTGCCAGCGGTTCGCAACCCTGGCAGAACCGTCACTCGGTACTGCAAGGTGTCTTCGAAGGCAACCACGTATCCGGTATCGACAATGAAGTCACCCGTCACGTCGATCGGCAGAATGGCTCCGTAGGAATTGAAGAACAGGTCACCTGTTCCGGAGGCCTTGAGCAGCACGAGTCCTTCACCGCTAAAGAAACCTTTGGCCCCTTGCCATTTCCCGGTGAGATCGATTCCCTCGGTGTTGAGCATGTAGGCCCCACGCTGAAGGTACAACGAACTATTTTCCAAGCGTTTGTAAGCGATATCGCCAGCAGCACCGGCGGCAAAAAGAATCTCACCACCACCGGCCTGAGCGGTAAAAGTGTTCACCACCAGACTCTCGCCCCCCAACATCCGACCGAGACTGCGTCCAACCCCGCCTCGGAATCCCGCCTTGAGATGCATGTCGGCACTCATGGAGACCATCGCAGAAGGTTCGGCGTACACCTTGGCCCCCTGTGCTAGGTCGACTTTTAAAACTGAAAAATCAGGTCGTTGAGAGATCTCGTACGTCAACTGTGATGTCTGGCCGCAAATTGGTTCCGAGGCATCCGCAGCCTGATTCGAAGGATTTCCAACCGAGGCTGAACCCCCATTCTCAGGAACCAACTCAGCTTCCACCACATCGTCAATTGAATGATCATCCATCTCTATCTCCTAAACCATTTCTGCGACCGAAACCTGCGACCGAAACCCGCGACGCCTCGAAAGAAGCGGTCGGGAAAAAGGAAAAATTTGCAACCGTCAGTGTGTTGAACTCGGCAAGGGATCGACTGGCAACCCGTTTCTCGACAAAGCCACCCTTTGCCAGATCACCTCGTTGACACTCAAGGCAATGAATCTTCCGTATTTATCGAACTTGATCTTGAACGGGTTAACGTGGACGCAATTTGGGACCAAGCAACTTTCCAAAACTTGGTGGGTTGTGACTTTGCACGTAAAGTTTCCCCTGCCCTTTGAACTTACACACCAATCCTTCACCACCGAGAAAGCTGCCAATCCAACTCGATCCCGCCTTACCGATGTCAAACTGCAGGGTGTCCTCAAAAGCCACGATGTGTCCCGTGTCGACCACATGCTCACCTCGAACATCAATTTCATGAATCGCACCGAAGCTGTTGATCAGTAAATCACCGGTTCCGCTACATTTCACCCAGAACATGCTTTCACCACTGAAGAACGCTTTCCCAAGGCCCTGCCAGGTTGTGTCAATCTCGATACCGGTCGAAGAGGCGAGCCAACTGGAACCCTGAACCACCAACGAGCCACCGGACAATGAGTGGTGCATAATGTCGCCGAGCATTGATGGCCCAACCATCAGCATTTGTTCGGGGGCCGTTGCCGTGAAGTGGTTCAAGAAGTAGCTCTCGCCAGAGAACATCCTCTTGATTCCCTTGCGAAAACCACCGGCGCCCCCCTTGCTTCTCGATGTCGTTTCCACCTGAAAACCGCTACTCATTGCCACCATGGCGCCCACCTCGCAGGTAACAGTTTCACCAGCTTGGAGCATCATCTTGGCCACCGTCATGGAAGGCCTTGCGATCAAATCGTATTGCATGTTCTTGCGTTCTTGTTGGTTTTAAGAAAGGGAACAGCCCAAAGGGAAATTACTTCACGTTTCCGTGAAAACTCAACGATTCTCGGCCCATCCAACAGAGCAACTCTGAGGGTAGGACCACCTATTATCCACATTCAGATCGGTCAGCTCGGCACTCTGCCGATTGACCATGATTTTTACCACCGACTCTGGTTTACAGGTGCGCGTTGGTCCAAGCAGCGAGACCACCAAATGAACGCGACTGCAGGTAAATGCGTCCGGGACCGTTAACGCGAGTCACCAGCCCCTCGCCACTGAAGAAGCTCGAAAACAAGCCACCTGCCATGCCGACGCGAACTCCAATGCTCGGCTCGTAAGCAACCAGATGCCCGGTATCAACGATGTACTCTTCATCAATTTCTTTTTGGAAGATACCGCCATATGCACCAAACCAAATCCGACCGTTCCCGCTGACCTTCAGCCGAAAAAGCCCCTCACCGCCGATCAGCATTCGCCATCCCGCCCAACCCAACCCAAGCTTGACACCCGGCTCGCAGGCGACAAACGCACCAGGTTGCAGGAACATCGTGTTGCCTTTCAATTCAAGGCAAGCCATGTCTCCGGGGTACGGTTGCGTGATCACCAGCTCACCCCCTTGATCCGTGGTGAAACGATTCACAAACAGTGATTCGCCACCGAGGAAACGTTTCAGGATCGCTTGCACCACCCCACCATTCCACTGGGTCGTCATCTGGATCGTCGAACTCATGTTCGCCATCGCATCCGCCTCAGCAACAATCGCGTCGCCGGGCTGCATCTTGACCCGAAGGTTTGCGAACGATGGTTTATCTCTCAGTTCAGCTTCCATGATCTCATTCCGATTTCATTTCAACAGAGTTTGTGACTCGCGACTGGATCTCACTCCAATCAAGATCGATCGTATCATAATTCTTATCAGGCAAAGATTGTATCATCATTTTCGTCTCCGCAATTCGGGTTTCGTGATCAGGATGCGTGCTGATCCAAATCAGTGCCTCGGGGACCTCTCCATGCTCCTCTTTCAAGACCTCAAATAGCCCAGGCATTCCAGACGGGTCGATTCCTGCCTTGTGCAACATCATAACACCCTCGCCATCGGCATCGCTTTCCTGTTGACGAGAGTAGCTGTTAATTGATGCATTTCTGAAAAACTCCTCTCCCGCCGCCAACAGACCAGCACTATCGCCAATGATCAAGGAAACCGCGGCGGATAATCCCATTGATTGGCTAATCCGACTGACGCCATGTCGTAAGGTCGCGTGCGACATTTCGTGGGCGATCACCGCCGCAAGCTGCTCCGGAGACTCCGACGCACTGATCAATCCGGTGTACACCACCATTGTTCCGCCTGGAAGACAAAATGCATTCACCGTCGGTGAATCCACCACGTGCAAGTCAAAATCTAAACCCTCTACTTTTGCATGCTCGGCCAATCGCGAAACAATGCCCCTGATCGGATCGACCAACTGCGGATCATGAACCTCAGTACCCTCCTTGGGCATCGCCTGATAAGCCATCTTTCCAATTTGCTTGTCCAAGCTCACTGGCAACGCTTTCGTGACACGATCCGCCCCCACCCTGACCCCGTAATACAACAGCACGATCAGAATCGCAGCCCCGACAACGATCCCCGTGACAAAAAGAGAACCGCGACGCGATTGACGCTTCGACTTGGCACGCTCCGCAGCCAACTGTTCACTCAGCAAACCACGAGAAGCTTCATCCAGTGCCGCGAGAAACGACGGATCTTCCGAGAATATGGTGATGGAACGATCTGGATTGCGACAGAAAAGCATCTTCCCAGAGTACCCTCCCTGCTCCACCGAACACTGCTCGTAAGGAATCACAAACGCGTCACCCTCTGCGGTGCTGGCACACACATGCGAACTTAAAAGTTCAATTTCCACGCCAGCCCTGCCATCACTCAAATCACTGCTAAAAACACCACCCGAGAATATCTGACTCATCAGCAACTCCACCGCCTCGTGGATAACAAAAAGTAAAAATTCACACCCGCGATTAAACTCAGAGGTTTCGCACTCGCCCAACGATGATCTCTCGAGCCTCCAGAAATGATCCCAAGCCCGCCTCGCGACTCGGGGAAGTGTTCGACTCCATGAAGGCTTTCACCACCCGATGTTAATGCCAAGACATTCCACCCCAAAGACGACTCAGGGTACCCCACAGCCTAAGATGACGGTCGAAGATTCCATACCCCGAAACAGGTAATCCCGGCCCTGACTGACCAGTCCATCAGACTGCAATCATAACGCAGTCCCGCCTCGAGGAAAGGATTTCACGGAAATCTGCACGCCAGGGACAAAGCCTGAATGTCATCAACGGTCGAATGAGCGATGGGTGAAATCAAGACACCCCAATGATCCAAACTAGGTGGCAAGCAAACGATAGCGAAGCGGGGTGCCAGCCACCTGAAACGCCAGCCACCTGAAACGCCAGCCACCTGAAACGCCGGGCCAAGTAAAACGCCGGGCATCAGCCTACCACTCACCCGTCTGGTACTTCGCTGCAAGGATTTGTGCCATGGGCGGTCCGGCATTGGAAAGCCGTGGTGCGGGTTGTCGCCCCGCAAGCCGCACCCCAGGGCTTTGCACCCGCAAATCAGGAAAAAAAGAAAACCCCAATAACAAAGTGACGACAACCCGTTAACATCTCGTCAGCGACAAGACAGCCGCAACCGCGTCGGCATTGGTGAGCCTCGTCGATTGAGTAAAATTTGCCGCCTTTCGATGCAGAAACCAACAATCCAATGAAAAGCCTGAAAGTTCAACAAGGTCCGAAACCAAACATCGTTCGAAACGAAAACGGGGACCTTCTCACCGCACCTTCTGACTGGGAACTGCTGCCACCGGGTGACGCGGCGTTAACGCGGCGCGTCAAAACAGCTACGGACCACTGGGTGGTTGAAGAGAAAAAAGGGCGCCGCACGTTTTCCAAAGGAGTTTGGGCCTCCTCGGCAATCATTGCAAAGACTCGGCGAGACCTGTCGATTCAACGGCAAAAGCCAAGTCATGTGAAAAAGCAAAAAGCCGCCGCTGATCGTCGAGAAAAAGTTCAGACGCAGTACGTTGATGAATTCTGCATCGCGGTCAAAAACTACCTTCAGTTCAACTCCAGATATGAAAACTTTGAGAAACAACTTTCGCTGGCCGTGACAAAGCATGCGACCCCCGTGGGTAGCGGGACCGTAGCAAGAACCAAGCGAATTCCCATCAACGCAAGGGCTGAAGCAGCCGTCATCGCGTGGATGCGTCACCAAACAACCGGCTATGATGGAATGAAAATACCCAGAGTCAAGGGAAAGCGTCGCGAGATACGTCGCATCCTTGCTCAACGATCCAAAGAATTGTTAGACGGTTACCGGCAAGGCAGCGTGATTCCTGTCGATTGCCCACTCGCCGCAGCCATTCAAAAAACCATGAGCAAAGGTTCCAATCCCTGAACGTCTGGTACCCGCCGACAACGGCCTGACCATGATGACAATTCGATCATTGTCGGCGTTAACGCAACGAGTTACCCTGAGAGGCAGCGGACCTCGATGCCAGTCATCCCACAGTTCCTTCATGAAGGTAGAGACGACTTTTCTGAGCACCCCAATGGCATGGCCAGCAGATGTATCGACTGGAAAGATTCGGGACTCGTTGTGCGGGATTTTTTCGCACGGGATTTTTTCGCACGTGATTTTTTCGCACGGCCGATCCTTCCCACCTCAACCCATGGGTCCAACAAAACACCAGGCTCGCGAAAGCAGGTTAGCGAGACGGTACAATTTTTGGCGGTGGTATCGCGATGCGGTCAACATGAAGGTGGGACCGAAATATTTCCAGAAGCAGAAACACCCGGCATCCCACGAAAAAACAAGCGTTCTTCCCGATGACTTGCTGTCGACTCACTTCCAAGAAGAATGGTTTTGAGAATACCTCACGAGCAAGATCCTGTGAGCGAAACGTCGTAAATAGGCTGCGGCTTCAACAACCGAACAATCGAATAACATGATGAAGAAAGAATTTTCTGAACAGCAATTCCAGAATGAATACCAATTCATTAATGGGGTTGAAATGCATGCGGACAACCCTGAAAACTTTCTCATTCCTCCGCAAGTCATCAAGAAACAAATCACCATTCATCAGTACGTCGAGTTGCGAATTGACTCGCCACGTTTTTCAGTGCACCAAGAGGATGCGGACAAGTGCAGTTGCCCGTCCTGCAATGGGGAGATGAGCAAACCCATCCTGAGGCACTCGCATCCATCAAGCCTCGTAGACTTGCCAGACGAAAAGGTTCCATCGCGGGGCTGGGGCGAGGACTTCTGGGTGAAAACGACAAAACGAGAGGGCGAATTTTTCTGCGGAGTCGTTGATAACGCTTTAGCGGAATCAAGACTGCACGGCATCAAGCAAGGCGATACGGTCTTTTTCCACCTCGATCACGTGTTGGCCGTTCACGATGTTCACCGCCGTGAACTGGTTAGCAGCATGTCGGTTGAGGACCTGAAAGAATTGGCGGGCTGGCTGAGACTGAATGGACCTCAGCAGGATCAGAGCAGTGGAACGAAGGATCCACTTGCATAACCCCAGTCGGAAAAGTGTCTCGTTCGGGCCAGAGTCAACCATACAGGCAAATCAGATCAACGTTGGGCAGTGCAAGGCTGCAATCCAGAAGCAGCAGCGGCAATCCAAACTCGGCAATTCGAACCCGGCAATTCGAAACCGGTAATTTGATCCCGGTAATTTGAACGCAGCGATTGCACAAATCCTGGCGGTGCAAGCCAATGCAAGTCCGAGACCAACTGACTTGCGTCAAAGCTTCTGCAAAACGCGGCGAAAGAAGTCAAATCCATATCGCCCCGGGAAGCCGAGCATCAGTGATTGCGAACATGTCAAAGCGAGCGTTGACCAATCTCAAACTGACACATTCTTGAATCGATTCAATCTGACAAAAACCTCGACGGCCCTCCGTCTGCCCCCCCAGGCTTGACTCAAGAACAAGTCATCCAAAGGGCGACCGTCGAACCAACACACGATTCACTTAGGCTACAAAAAACGACGCAAGCCTGAACCTTGCGATGCTGTCTCGTCCGAACTGAAATCATTTGGGTCAGACAAGAAGAGCCGCTTGGAATAGAGCGGGACTCGCACTAATAATTCTGTCTGATCGTCTTCGGTGACCTTTCCATTCTTTGGATCAGAATCCACATCGGCCTGATCGTGCGAGACGACCTCCAACAAGACCGATTTGGTTCCGCGAATCTGAGCCGTTGCGGTCACGGTCAACATCACCATTTCACCCTCGGCCAAAGCACCCAACGACCAAACACCTTGATCAAAGACACCACGACTCGGGGTCACCGATTGCATGGTCAATCCGTCAGGCAAAGCGAGTGACAACTCAACGCCGGTTGCATCATCTGGACCTTGATTACTGACCATGAATGTCATTTCGAAAAGCTGATCGATATTGGGTTCCTCGATATCCAAGTTCGCTGCAATGGAAAGATCGACCACTTTCGGGGTCACTGTGACCAAGGACAAATCATCTTCGTCCATCAATTGATTGTCAGGGTGACTGTCCGGATCATACTGATCCGAAGCAATCACCTCGGCTAAATTCACAAAAGGCACTTTGGATTCAACCCTCGCTGTGATTTGCATGGACTGCGCCGCGCCACTTCCAACCTCGGGAATCGCCCAAACACCGGTCACCGGATCATAGGACCCACTGGTCACGATCGAGGAAACGTAATTGGAACCGCCGGGAAGCAGGTCTCGAACCTTGACGTTGGTGGCGGCATCGGGACCATCATTGTCAACAATCAAAGTAAACAGGATTAACTCACTCTGATTCGGATCAGCGATATTCACCGACTTTGAGAGAGAAAGATCTGAACGCTGAGGAGTGATCAAGACCTCTGCATAATCATCCTCGGCGACTTCTCCGTTACCAGGTGTTGAATCGTTGTCAGGTTGATGCACGGCTGTGATTTCAGCTGTGTTCATCGACGGATCCGCGGAATCAACGCGGACCATGACATCCAGGGTTGGCGTTGAGCCGATCATAACGTCACCGACATTCCAGACACCGCTTACGGGGTCGTAAACACCATGGGTCGCCGAGACCTCGGTCACCGTTAATCCACTTGGAACCAAGTCGGTCACTTGAACAAGTGTTGCATCAGACGGCCCCTCATTACTCAAGGCAAGTGTGTACTTGACTGCCTCACCAACATTCGGCTTGGCATTATCAACAACCTTGGAAAGTGCCAAATCAACCAATTCTGGAATCAGGGTGACGCGATCAAGATCATCCTCGGAATCACTCTGATTCTCTGGCGTGCTATCAGGATCATATTGATTACTCGAAACAATCTCGGCAATGTTTTCTCGCTCACCGAAGGTATCAACGCTCGCAGTCAGATCAAGGGTCACTCGTGTCCCGACCGCGAGCGATGGAATGGTCCAAAGCGATGTCGCCGAATCGAACTCCCCGACACTTGCCTGTGACGAGATAAAGGTCATACCGGCGGGCAACTGATCTCGCACCACAATCTCACTCGCCGCATCAGGGCCATTATTGGTAACCTCGAGAGTGAATTGCACGTTCGAACCCACTCCGGGTCTCGCATCATCAATTACTTTTCTCAGCTCCAGATCGGAACTCGCGGTCACGACTGTCACCTGAGCCTGATCATCCTCATCGTTGCCATTGCCGTCCACTGCGTCATCATTACCAGGTGAACTATCGCTGTCGAATTGATCAGCCGACACAATCTCAGCGCGATTCACAGGTTCGCCCGGCGTCAGAACTGTCGTTCGTAACTGCAGGGTCGCCGACGCGTTGCCGGCGAGCGAGGGAATGGTCCATTGTCCCGTAACAGGATCGAAATCACCAACACTTTCGGTCGCCGATTCAAATTGAACCGAAGACGGCAGGATATCTCGTATCACGACACCCGTGGCAATATCAGGTCCATCATTGCTGACCAACAACGTGTAGGTGAGATTGCCATTCACTCGAGGGCGTAAAGGCGTGGCTGCTTTGTTGAGGGACAGGTCAACCACAGGAGGATCGATGGTCGCGCGAGCCTGATCGTCTTCACTGGGCAACTGGTTGTTTGGACTTGAATCCGGATCAGCCTGATCGGCACTGATTAACTCAACACCGTTGATTTTCCGGCCGGGTGTCGAGACCAAGGCTCTGATCTGAAGTGTCGCGTTGGCCGAACTATCAAGATTGTTCAAACTCCACATACCCGTCTGCAAGTCATAGTCACCGAGGCTCGGTGTCGCAGAGAGGAATTGCAAACCACTGGGTAACACATCCTGTACCTGCACTCCGGTTGCCGCATCCGGACCATCATTTCGAAGATCAATCAGATAGACAACCTCTTCCCCAACATTGGGACGATCATTGTTGGCAGACTTGGTAATGGAGAGGTCAGCGACCGGAGTCACCACCGACACGCTTCCTTGATCATCCTCGGATGAAACGTCGTTACCGGGTGTTGAATCTGCGTCGGGCTGATCAGCTGAAAGAACTTGCGCAAGATTCTCCACCGTCAAAATCTGGTTTGCGACGGCAATGATTTCGAGGACCGCAAAACCATCAGCGGGAATCACCCCCACGTTCCATAATCCACTGACCGAGTTGTAGCTTCCCTGTGCCGTATTGCTGCCAACGTAACCCAGTCCCGATGGCAACTGGTCGCGGACGGTCACTCCGGTGGCATCCGAAGGGCCAAGGTTATCCACTCGAATACTGAAACGAACTTGCTGACCGATATTCGGAGCGGCGTTATCGACTGACTGACTCAATTCCAAATCAATTTGCGCCGCGGTGACTGACGCAACCGCCTGATCATCTTCGCCCACTTGGTTATTGCCGGGCATCGAGTCGGGATCTAACTGATCAACCGTCTGAACCTGAGCGACTGACGAGGACAGGCCCGGCTCGATCGCGGTTGCCGTTAACACCAAACTGGTTGATTGATTAACAGCAAGACCACCGATCGTCCAGATTCCACTGGCCGAATCATAGGTACCACTGGCGGGTGTTGAAGAGACCAAAGCAAGCCCGGGAGGCAAAGCGTCCAACACTGTTAAATTGGTGGCGGGATCTGGCCCCGCGTTGGAAACAACGACGGTAAAACTGACTTGCTGACCAACATTTGGCTCCGAGACATCTACCGTGTTGGTCAAAGACAAGTTTGCAGTCGCCGGTGTGAATTGTACCGAAGCATCATCATCTTCACTGGAAGGTCCATTTCCAGGCGTGCTGTCTGGATCATATTGATCCGAAGCGTAAATCTCCGCCGTGTTGGTTGCCGGGGTCGCAGCCGTGACAGTCGCACGAATGGTCAACGCGGTGGACTGACCATTGGCAACTTCTCCTACCGTCCATAAACCTGAACTAACATCATAGGATCCACTTCCCGCGGTCCCATCGATGAAAGTCAAACCGGAGGGCAATGGGTCTGAGACCACCACACCAGTTGCATTATTCGGACCGCTGTTGGAAACGGTGATCGTGTATTCAATGGTGTCACCGATTCGAGGTCGATTTAAATCAATCTGCTTTTGAATCGAGAGGTCACTGACTGGTGGTGTAATGAGTTGCGAAGCCTGATCATCTTCGGTGGCGAGTGAATTACCTGGCTGACTGTCAGGATCAAATTCATCGACCGAAATGATCTCAGCCGTATTGGTCTTGCCTCCCGATGATTCAATCCTCGCTTCGAGTTGCAACGATGGCGTTGCCCCCGGCGCAACCGATCCCACCGACCATCGGCCGGTCACTGGATCATAAGTCCCCTGCGACACCGACGCGTTCACAAACGCTAACCCCATTGGCAAGAGATCACTCACCACCAAATTCGTGGCTGAATCAGGGCCGGAGTTCTGCACTGATATGGAATAGATGACGTTCTGTCCAACATTGGCTGCCGGAAGATTTACCGTCTGCGACAAAGAGAGATCCGCAATCCGCGGTGTCACCGTGATCGTGGACAGATCGTCCTCATCCGTGTTGCCATTACCGGGGGTGCTATCGATATCAATTGGCTGAGACGTGAGGATCTCCGCCGTGCTGGTTTGGGGTGATGAAGCGACCACCGTTGCAATTGTTGTCAGCGTCTGCCTCCCCCCTTGAGGTATCGCTCCTAAATCCCATACGCCAGTGCTGGAATTATACGTACCCAGTGATGGAGTCGCAGAAACTTGGTTCAATCCGCTGGACAATAGATGACGAACCGAAATACCGGATGAGTCATCCGGCCCCGAATTGTTGACACTCACCGTCAGTTGAATATTTTCACCGACATTTGGTGAGACGTTATCGACCGCCTGCGTCACAGAGAGATCAATCTGCTGAGTGCCCACCATGACCGACGCCTGATCGTCTTCGGTGGATTGGTTGTTGTCAGGTGTCGAGTCGGCATCGGGTTGATCGGCATTGATGACCTCCGCCATGTTGGTGACCACACCGGTTCCAGTGGGATTCGCTGAAATCGTCAGCACAACGCTTTGTCCACTGACCAAGTTGCCAACGTTCCAGATCCCCGTCGCGTCACTGTACGAACCAGCCTCCGTCGCCGAGGAAACAAACTGCAAGCCATTGGGCAGAACATCACGAACCTGAATGCCAGTCGCATCACTTGGCCCCGCATTGTTGAGGGTGATGGTAAAATTAATGGTCTGCCCAATCAAAGGACTGGTGTTGTCGACCGTCTTGCTGATTGAGAGATCAATCTGAGGAGCGCTGACGACAAACGAGGCAAGATCGTCCTCAGTCAACACCTGATTATCAGGCGTGCTATCCGCGTCGGGTTGATCAGCGGCGTGGATCTCGGCGGTGCTGGTGTAAACACCAGCCACGTCCACCGAAGCAACGATCGTGATGGAAGGATTACTACCGACTGGGAGCGAACCTATCGTCCAAATCCCAGTCGCCCCATCATAGGTTCCCTGGGTCACCGAAGCATTAACAAGACTCATCCCCGTAGGCAGCGCATCTCGGACCCGCACACCCGTCGCGATATCTGGACCATCATTGGTGACCGTCGTGGTCAACGTCACGTTTTGGCCCACGATCACCGTCGCGGGAAAACCTGTTTTTGTTAGCGATAAATCAATTTGAGGAACATCGAGTGCAAGAGTCGCCTGATCATCTTCCGAGGCGATTTGATTTCCTGGCGTGCTATCCAGATCCGGTTGCCCAGCACTGCTGACCTCCGACGTGATCGAAACCTGACCCGGTGTTGTTGGTCGCCCCACAAGGGTTAACCCAGCGTTACCGCCCGCTGTCACTGATCCGATAGTCCATAGGCCACTGCCCGCGTTGTAAGATCCGTTTGCGGTGTTCGCGCTGACGAAAGCAAATCCGCTGGGTAATGGCACAGCAACCACTACTCCCGTTGCCTCACTGGGGCCAGCGTTGGACAGATCCACCGCAAACGTAACATCCTGCCCAACCGCCAAATTGGACGGTGACGAGGAAAGCGAAAGCGCAAGGTCAACTTGCGGTACCTCGACCGTCACGGAAACCTGATCGTCCTCAGTCTCGACTCCATTCGCGGGTGTGCTGTCAACATCGGTCTGAGCCGCAGCAATGACCTCGGCCGTGCTGACCATTGGCCCATAGGCGTTTACCAAGCCGACCACGGTCAATGAACCATTGGCCCCCGGTGCCAAGGAGCCAACGTCCCAAATCGAGGTTGCGGAATTGAAACTACCTTGGCCAGGATTGGCACTGACGAAAGTGATTCCCGCTGGCAACTGTTCTCGAACTTGAATTCCCGAGGCCGTACTGGCCCCGTTATTGGCAACAACAACTGTCAACGTCACCGGACCACCAAAGGTGACCGTAGCGGGTACTGAGGTTTTGAAAATCGACAAATCAATTGACTCGGCCGCAACGCTCGCCAGGGACTGGTCATCCTCACTGCTGTCATTCGGTTGCGTGTTGTCGCTATCAGGAGTGCTGTCAGGATCAAATTGATCCGCCGCTGTAATTTCCGCAAAATTCGTGAGTGTTCCAGCGTTATCGACACGGGCCACAATCGCGAGTGTCGCCGAAGCACCCGCGTTGATGGTTCCCAGGCTCCAGAGCCCACCGACCCCATCGTAGGTTCCCTGTGAAGCACTGAATGACTGCAAACTCATGCCGACTGGCAATGAATCACCAACGGCGACATTGTTCGCTGCATCAGGCCCCGCATTGTTGACCGTGATGGTGAACGTCACGTTTTGCCCCACTTCGGGTGACGCGTTATCGACCGTTTGAGAAAGACTCAAGTCAGACGATTCGAAGTTGGCAAAATCATTCGTAAAAGTGGTTTGCCCCGCCGTCCCAACAATTTCCGCCGAACCGTTTACATTCGAACCACCGCTGATCTCTAACTCAATCGCCCCCACCGAATTGAAGTTAACTCCGCCACCACCCGTCGCGGTGAATTGAGAAAAAGGAAGGAACTCGGCGAGCACCGGAACCGATCCACCGGTCTGCGGAATCGCAATCGAAGCCGTGCTGTACCGTGATGCCGTTCCCGAAGCACCATCGTCTGTGTAAAGCCGCACAATCGCCGTCCCGCCAGCCAAGTCCGCCCCAATCTGCAATTGCAAACCAAGCGATTCACCACTGTTGGTCAGGTCAACGCCGCCGAGACCGGAATCAGCAATCACCAAGGCATCACCATCCACGCCATCCCAACTTATTTTTCGGACACCATTGCCGGTCGCGCGTGAATCAAAACTGAGAAGGTTTGGCAGCAATGGGTCATCTACGCTCAGCAACACCGCGCCATTCTCGCTGGTCTTGTTGACATAAAGATCTCGCTCGCCTCCGATCGCTTCCGATGCCGCGACCGATGAAGTCACGGGGAGACCATCGTTGGTGATGTCCTCCACCGACTGAGTCGTCAAATCAAAATTGTCGATCGTTGAAAGGATTCGCCCCTCCACAGCAGTGGAAGAAATCGAGATCAAACTCGATGTCTGCTGCAAAAGTTCACGCGTGCCGACCGTTTGAGCTGGCTGCTGAACAAAGTAATTGCCAGCGGTCAAACGCGAAAAAGCGTAACGCCCATCCCCGGCAGTGGAGACGGATTGAACAAATGAATCAGATGCCGACTCAAGCACGCCATCACCGTTGTCTCGATAAAGCGACATCGTCGCCCCCGAAACCTCCTCGCCGGCGTTGTAACCATTGCCTGAAAAGTCATCGAAAACAAGGCCCGAAATGGAGGCAAGGTCGGTTGCCACCGCTAAAAGCCTCCGACTCTCGAGACCCTCGAGAAGAAGCCGCCGTTTTTGCCTGCGCCGCCTGGCCACATTCCGTTTGCTCCGCATCTTTCATCCTGCTCTTCACGGTCAGAATCATGTTTTCGGATCCCTTGGTGTGGCACAGTTGCCAGGGCAAAACAAGTAGACTAGAGCAAAGAGAGGAAATGTAGGGAAAATACAGAATGAAGATTCAGGGAAAACCTGGCTGAATAGAGGTCGAGAGCAGCTAAAAGAGCCGAGGCAAGGCTGGGAACACTGGCTACCAGAGGGGATTGAGGGCGATCGGCGAACTGGAAAGATTGACGAAATGACAAACAAGGCGAGACCGGCAGCTTGCACCCATGGACGCGTCCAATCCATCGATCACCAAACCCAAAGACTAGGCCCGACACCATCTCCGATCGACCGATACGGCCGCCAAAGGCAACAAAACAAGGTTCCGATCACTGCCTCGTTTGCTTCTTTTCACGGGCCAAGAACCTGAGACTTTCCACGGGCCAAAAGTATGAGACTCTCACGAGCCAAGAATCTGAAACACGGAAATAGGTTCGCCCACCATTCTGAATGAGAAAGTCAATTTCACTGATCCGAGATAGCAAAACGAGCATCTCGTTATCGGCATCCACTGCCCCAAGGACCGCAAGGGCGCGAATCGCTCACTGACGAGGGAATCAGGCCGAGCCTTGGCGGGGAAAGAGAAAGGACTGAGTCAGGGAAGGTGGTGGCACGGTGTCCTCCAAAAACAATGCCCCGTGCAGTTTGTATGAACCCCTTCTCAAAGATTCAATTCAGATGCCAAAACTCTCGTCGTTGCCAAGTGTTTCGTGACGAACAAAAGCACTCACTTTGGCTTCCTGCAGCACGCAACATCGACTCTCGACGGGGTTTTGAGGCCCCAGTCATTTGAGGTCCCAGTCATTTGAGGTCCCAGTCATCATTGAAGGGAAACCAATCCCCGACTTCGTGCTGCCCTTGGACTCCACAACGCGTTCATCGAAGTCTTCGTGATCAAGGCAATCGCTGCCTGAGAAGCATCAGCCACCTACCAGATCGAGCCTGAACAACACCGGACGACCGCCGTCGGGTGATTGAGTGAGAAATGAACTGGGAATGGACCGGTAATTGACCAGTAATTGACCGGTAATTAAGCCACAAAAAAAGATTATAATGTTCAGGTTGGCCCAAACACTTGGATTCCTTATAGGGTGATCATGGATGGCGTTGCGATGCGGGCCAATCGTTGCGATGCAATTCGGCGATTTCCGCAACTCCGAAACGATCCTGCCTCTGTGAGATCCGAGTCACCCGAGCGGGTGTGACCACCAATCGTTCAATTTTTTTTCAAATCAAGTATCAAGATGCACAAGTCAATGTGGCTGCTCCGTTTTCTGCCTTCGCTTTTCATCGTCGCCTCAGGCATCGCATGGGTGAATGCCAAAGACGACGATGACGACTCGGTCAAGCAATCATTTTCACGCTATGACGCTGACGGCAGCGAAACTCTGACGGTCGACGAATTCCAGGACAAACAACTTTTCGACAAGACCGACTCGAATCAAGACGGTTTGATGACGCTGAAAGAGGCTCATGCAGCGGCAAAAGCGGGAATCTTCTCAGGGGTCCGGTTACCCACCCCACTCAGCGAACCACGTCGCTTGACCATGGGACGCCCAGCCCCAGCTTCCAACTCATCGGAGGACAAGATTCGTCAAAGTCCTCAACTTCTCAACTCGAGACAGGTGGGAGTTGGCCGGCTGATCCAACTGCCCAAGGTGACCGACATCGATGGCGTCTCGCATGACTTCTTGAAAGTTTCCCACGCGAGCAAACAGACGAGCAATCACGCGAGCAATCAGGCGAGCAAACAGGCAAACAAGCAGACGCGCGCGTTCGTTGTTGCAATGACAGGAACCGGCTGCCCTTTATGCCTCAAGTATGCTCCCACGCTTGCCGCGTTGGAAGATCATTACAGCGACAAAGGCGTGCAGTTTTTGTTCGTGAACCCCAACGAATCAGAGACCGAACAACGAATCCTTGACGCGATCAAGCATCATGGATTCGACGGCCCTTATGTTCGGGATCTTGACAATCAATTGACGCAACTGATGGAGGTTGAGACAACCACCGAAGTCTTTCTGCTCGACGGATCGGGAACGCTGCGTTATCGAGGAGCGGTTAATGACCAATACGGCTTGGGCTACTCGCTGAACCAGCCAAGAGAAAACTATCTCAGCGATGCGATTGACTCGCTGCTGTCGAACAAAAAGATCGCCATCGCAGCGACCTCGGCGCCGGGATGCGAAATTTACCTGCCCGCTGACGCTACACCACGACGTCAAGCAGAAGTGACGTACCACAATCGAATTTCCCGCCTTTTACAAACTCATTGCATCGACTGTCATCACGAGGGCGGATCCGCCCCATTTTCTCTACAGAGCTACGACCAAGTTGCCGACTTTTCCCAAATGATTTCATCCGTGGTTCGGCGAGGCATCATGCCTCCGTGGTTCGCGGTCGAACCCGAACAGAAGCAGACCGATCATGAACTGCCTCATTGGGCCAATGACCCGACCCTTCCCGAAAAAGATCGGCAAGATTTACTCACCTGGATATCGTCTGGATTAACCGAAGGCGACCCCCGTGACGCACCACTTCCAAAACAATTCTCATCGGAATGGGAAATTGGAAATCCGGATCTCGTCGTTCCGATCCCCGACCCTGTCAACGTCAAGGCCGACGGGTTCATGGACTACATCCACCAACTCGCCAGCACGCCGCTGACCGAGGACAAATGGATTTCAGCTGTGGAGATCAGGCCGACCGATCCATCGGTTGTGCACCATGTTTTGGTGTACAGCCTCGAACCGGGTTCCAACAACTGGCGTGGACCTGACTCGGATTCGGGGTTCCTAGCCGCATACGCGCCTGGTAATTCCCATCAAATTTACCCGAAGGACCATGCCAAACGCCTTCGAGCCGGCACGCGATTACTCATTCAATTGCACTACACACCAAACGGCACAAAAACGCTGGACCGGACACGAATCGGGTTTCGATTTTCAGACTCCGCGCCACGCCACACGGTCCGAAATCGTGGAATCAGCAATCGACGCATCAAAATTCCACCCAACACCCGACGGCACCTCGAGACCGCCTCGCACGAGGTAAAAGCCGACATTCAGCTGCTTGCGATGATGCCTCACATGCATCTCAGGGGAACGGCTTTTCGGTACGAACTGGTCTATCCAAATGGTGAAAAAACAAACCTGCTTGAGGTTCCACGCTATGACTTCAATTGGCAGTTGGAATACCGGCTCGCGGAACCACTTCAAATACCCAAGGGCAGTCGCTTTGAGATCTCGGCCTGGTACGACAACAGTCCCGAAAATCCAGCAAACCCGGATCCAGACAAGGAGGTAACCTGGGGGCCGCAGACCCACGAGGAAATGATGCTGGGTTATCTAGAATTTGTTCTCGATAATCCCGAAGCGACCTCCTTGGTCGACTAAGCCGACTTGCCCATCTCAGGTCAGACCATGTGTTCCACGACTCACCAAAGACTGCAAAATGAAAGCGTGAAATCTCAGCCTCGGTTGAGACCCAACCGGCAGCCACTTTGAAGGGTTTAATCGTATATCAATATGGTTAAGACAGCCAACCGGATCGTCCCTGAGCCATGCTTCTTGAGCGAGTCCCTGAGCCATGCTTCCTGAGCCATGCTTCCTGTGCCATGCTTCCTGAGCCATGCTTCCTGAGCCATGCTTCCTGTGCCATGCTTCCTGTGCGATGCTTCCTGAGCCATGCTTCCTGTGCGATGCTTCCTGAGCGAGTTGACACTGGCGGTTCGACCATGCACAAAACTGCGCATTGACCGTGGTCTCTCCTGTGCCTCTGATTTCGCTGGCGTTGACGCCGCTGCCAAGTATTAAACCCTGCCTTGCCCGCACCGGCGCACTATTGCAACCAACGTTTTGTCAGACCTTGATAGGCGTCAATTCGCCTGTCGCGAAGGAAAGGCCAATGAGTTCGCACCAGATCGATTTCATCAAGTGAACAATCGACCGTGACCAAGCATTCTTCGGAATGCCCAGCCTTGGCGACCACTTCCCCGCGAGGAGATGCCACAAACGAATTACCCCAAAATTCCAGACGCCCCTCCACCCCCACTCGATTGGCAGCACCGAGCCACAAACCATTTGCGATTGCGTGAGACCGCATCGCAGTTTGCCAAGCATCTTGCTGCCCCGAACCAAATTCATCCTTTTCCTCATCGATCCATCCAATTGCGGTTGGATAAAGCAGAATTTCTGCACCCGAGAGTGCAAAAAGTCGAGCTGCTTCGGGAAACCACTGATCCCAGCAAATTCCGACCCCAAGCTTTGCATAGCGAGTCTCAATGGGGGTAAACCCGAGGTCCCCGGGTGTGAAGTAAAACTTCTCATAGAAGAGAGGGTCATCAGGAATATGCATCTTGCGGTACAGACCCGCCGTGGATCCATCCGCATCAATCACTACGGCGGTATTGTGATACAAACCGGCGGCCCGGCGTTCAAAGATCGGGACCACCACCACCACCTCCAAGCGTTTCGCAACGCGGGAAATCGCTTCCGTCGACGGCCCCGGAATCGTCTCGGCATAGTCAAAATTGCGGTGATCTTCGCTCTGACAGGGGTAGGGGCCCGCGATCAATTCCTGCAAACAAATCACTTGAGCACCCTCCGAAGCCGCTTTCTCAATCCAACCAATCGCTGCTTCGATGCAACGTTGTGGCGACCCCGCGTCCCGCATTTGAACTAACGATAAACGAACATCACGTCCCACAGGTGGGTTCCTTTCGACGAGCAGTACCAAGTAACCTAAGCGGCCCCGGTCAAAACAAAACAGGATCAGTGAACGTGAAACATCGTAAGCCAAAGCGGCTATTCTTTGCAGGTACAGACACCGAAGTGGGAAAAACCTATGTGGCTTCCCTGGTGGCTGAATACCTATTCAAACAGGGCTACCGTGTCGGTGTTTATAAACCGGTTGCCAGCGGATGCCAAATCGTCAACGGTGAACTGGTCGCAGAAGATGCCGTCTCGCTTTGGAACGCTGTTGGACGCCGGGGCGAACTCAATCAAATTTGCCCCCAACGATTCACCCAACCCCTCGCCCCACCCCAAGCCGCTTTGGCCGACGGCAAAGAAGTCAACCAGCAGCAACTGGTGTCGGGCATGAAAAAGTGTGAAGAGAACAGTGACGTCCTGATCGTTGAAGGCGCTGGTGGGCTTTTTAGCCCAATTGCCGACGGCTTGTTGAATATTGAACTCGCAAAACAACTTCAAACCGAAGTCATCCTTGTCGCAGAAAATCGCCTAGGGGTGATCCACCAAGTCATCTCCAGCTGCCGAGCCGCGACAGCCCTGGGGGTCACCCCCAAAGGTATTTTTCTCTCGCACCCAAACGAGACCGCCCACGAATCGCTCGCAAGCAACCCAACAGAAATCTCCAAGTACTGCGACATTCCAATGCTGGGTGTTGTACCATTTGGCGGAGACCTGAATCAGGTTTCGTCGATTGAAAAAGTGCTTCCAAAAGCCTGAACAATTCCACTGATCTTTTTCGAGCCAATCCAACTTCACAAAGTGAACCGGTCCGCTGGCATCACTTTCGAAATGCAGCAACGATAACAGCAAGCGATTTCCCGCAACTGATTCCACTGACACCTTGCCGCGTAAGACGTGACGAAATCAAACCATCTTCAAGTCGCCTGACCCGGCCTTGGCATCCAATCGATCCTGCCCCGAGAGCACGTCGGAACTGGATTCTTCGTTCTGCTTATGTTTCCTGAATCCTTCCCTGAATCCGAACATCCCAACGAAACCAAAACAATTGATTGCAATGACCTCTTCTTTTAGCAAGCCAGTGGCCATGACAAGGAACCTTCAAGATTCATCCGACGGCCTTGGCCAAGGATCAAATATCCTGAACCTCTCAAATTATTCTCGGCCCAACGCGGCTGAATCAGGTGATCCAATGCAGACCCGAAATCGATCAACTCTTACCCCTCTGGTTTTCCTGTGCCTATTGATGTTCCCCGCAGTGGGCAACGCTAAAGAGTGGACCATCCCGCTGGCGGGTAATGCCTATCGAATCAGTCCCGAACCAGGCAACGAAGGATTCACTCGTACCGGTGCTGTCACATTGAGTCAGCCGGACGATGTGATCTCCGCGTTTGTCCACATCAATGAACCGGCCGCCCTCGACCTTTCGATCAACGCAAGCATTCCATCTGACTCATCGACCCTGGTAGCCAAGGTTGAATATCAAGTTTTTACGTGCCAGGTCGAAAAGCCCAAGCCAACCAAAATTGCACTTGGAAAGACAATCGTTCAGCCAGCAGGCTATGTAAGAATTGACCTTTCAGGAATGGAGCGTTCAGGTGCAACCTATGGCCAAATCATGAGCCTGAATATTTCGAGCACCTCGAAAACGCTTGAGCTTCAATATGTGCGTTCAAACGAAGGCAACATGTTCTATTGGGGAAGACGCGGCCCCTCGGTTCACCTTCGATACGTTGTCCCCCCGAAACCGTCTCTGCGGTACGCTTACAGCGAGATTACGGTCCCGGAAAACAGAGATCCGCTAGGCACCTTCTATATGGCAAACGGCTTTGGGGAGGGATACTTTGGAATGCAGGTAAACGGGGCAACGGAACGTCGAGTTCTTTTTTCGGTATGGAGCCCTTTTCAAACGAACAATCCACGAGACATTCCCGAAGAACAACGTATCGTTGCGATCGCCAAAGGACCCGGAGTCAGAATCGGCGAATTCGGAAATGAAGGTTCCGGTGGCCAAAGTTTTCTAGTTTACCCTTGGCAAGCAGGCAGAACCTATCGATTCCTCACCGAAGTCATCCCTGACGGTAATGGAAACACAACCTACACATCTTGGTTCGGTGACGTGGCAAAAGACCAATGGAGGTTAATTGCCAGTTTTCGCCGTCCAAAAACCGACACTCACCTTCGCGGCTTCCATTCTTTCTTGGAGAGTTTTTATCCAACGCACGGACATCTTGAGCGTCAAGGAAACTACGGCAACGTTTGGGTTGGTGATGTCGCTGGAACTTGGCATCGCTGCGTCCATGCCGCCTTCTCGGTCGATGCAACGGGTCAAGGACAACATCGTCTTGACTACGCCGGAGGAAGTGATGGAGAATCATTCTTCCTCAAAAATTGTGGCTTCTTTAATGAGACGGGAACCCCGGGAGAAAAATTCTCACTCAACACCGTTTCCAGGAAACCACCTGCCATTGATCTGGAATCGCTGCCAAGAGAATAAGAACAAATTCAACCCTTGAACTGAAGCACGACTCTGGAATCAGGTAACTCAATGACCAGTCAAAAAACAACGGTCTGAAAAGTGAACGCGGTTGTCGAGATGCAGCCCTGGGGATTGGCAACACAGGCCTGTGCAATGGTAGGCCCGTGCAACTTTAGGCCTGTGCAACTGTAGGCCTGTGCAACTTAGGCCTGTGCAACTGTAGGCCTGTGCACCTTAGGCCCGTGCAACTGCAGGCCCGTGCAGCGAGACCACAGCACACACACCTGCAACACGTTCAAGTGACCTCCAACGCAGTCACATCATTTCACTGGCAGGGGCGGTGCATCGTAAGCCTTTCGCAATCGCTCAAATTCCCGCTTCATCGCAGCAAATGTCTCGCGATAACTCGGATCTTCATGAACACTGCGCATCTCATGAGGGTCAACCTGCAAATCAAAAAGATTCCACTCATCAGATACGGGAAATCGAATCAGCTTGTGTCGCATTGTTCTCACACCAAAATGCTGCGGCACGGCATGCTCACCCAATTCGTAATAGGAATAGTACAGTGAATCTCGCCACTCGCTCTGCCGATTCTCCATGAGAGGGACCAACGATCGACCCTGAATCTCATCGGGGATACTCAACCCGGCAACTTCAAGAAACGTCGGAGCGTAGTCGATATTTTGAATTAATTCATCCGGTCGAGAAGCGGGGGCAATCTTGCCCGGCCACCTCGCGATAAATGGCATCCGAAACGATTCCTCGAACATCCAACGCTTGTCATACCAACCATGCTCGCCCAGGTAGAAGCCTTGATCCGATGAATAAATCACCAAAGTATTCTTGGCCAGGTCGTGATCGTCCAAGTACTTCAGAAGGCGTCCAACACTCTCGTCAACAGCCTTAACCGTGCTGAGGTAGTTTCGCATGTAGCGTCGGTACTTCCATTGAACCAACTCACGGTGGGTCATTTTCCCAGAACGGAACTGCTCAAGAAACCTTTGATTTCGCGGCGAAAAATACGAGTCCCACTCGTTTTTCTGCGATGGTGTCATCCGATTGTATTCGGGAGTGCCGTATCGGTCCGGTGCCGGCAGGATCACATCGCCTCGCTCGTTCTTTCTCAACTTGGCATCGTAGGCCCAATCAAAATGCCGATCAATTTCCATCTCGTTTCCAGCTAACGTCGCACTTCGATTTGCATAGTTGTCAAACAAGGTTTCGGGCTCAGGAATCTCAACGTCATCAAAAGAACCAAGATGACGAATCGCCGGCGCAAACGTTCGATGCGGCGCCTTGTGCTGACACATCAGGAAGAAGGGCCGACTGGCATCTCGGTTGTCGAGCCAATCAATTGATTTTTCCGTTGTCAAATCTGTGGCGTAACCCTCAAATCGCTTGGTAGTCCCGTCAGGCTGAATAAAAACCGGGTTGTAGTAACTTCCTTGACCGGGAAATATCTCCCAATGGTCAAACCCCTCGGGCTTTGTTTTCAAATGCCACTTTCCAATCACAGCCGTGCTGTAACCACCCTCCTGCAACGCCTTGGCCACGGTCCATTGACTCTGGTCGAATCCCTTACCCGAGTTTCGCATGAATCCATTTTTATGACTATGTTTGCCGGTCAGAATGGTTGCCCTCGAAGGACCGCAAATTGAATTACCGCAAAACGAATTCAGAAAGATCGCACCTTCCTTTGCAATTCGATCAATATTTGGAGTGGCCGCAACTTTTGACAGTGGACCTTCGTACGAGCTGATCGCATTAACCGCATGATCATCCGAAAAAATAAAGAGAACATTTGGTCGCTCGGCAGCCGAGGTTCGAACCAACGAGACGCAGGCAGCTAAAAAAATGACGTGGACAATCAGGAAACGGTAAATGGTGAACATTGCTGACTAAAACCTGCGAGAGGAAGTACGAACCAAGCCAAAAACTCGATACAGTGATCTGCATACCGCACCGGACCTCAGCAAATGGTTGACACACTGAAGACGCATAGATCTTACAATGGGCAACGCTTCGGTTCGACCATGGCCCAGATCTCAGCAAAATGCCGGAATCCCAGAGCCTCTGGCTTGCCGGCACTGACGGAGAACGAAAAGAACAGACACCGAAAAGAACAGAGAACGCCGCAAGCCAGTGCAGTGCAGTACCTAAACGGTTAACTGAAACCAATGATCACCTTAAAGTCGCTGATAAACGCCATTGCACCTCAAGTCCCCAGCGATTTCAGCAACTAGCCTCTCGCAAAACTCCAGTCTCTGACAAATCCGGCATTCGAAAATCGGCTACCTGACAACTCCAAACAGTCGCTTGGATCATTTTGATCAATCAGTAAGGTGAATCATGACCGAGGTTACGAAAATGATCCGTCCAAAAGTCACCTTTCGCAAAGCAGTTTCTTTGATTGACTCTTCTCCACTCAAACCATTCCATGGGACAATAGAACGATCAGCGAGATTGATCACGCAATTGCTTTGTTTGCTGATCCTATGGGAAACATCGGCGATTGAATTGCAGAGCATTGCCAGTGGCGACGAAACCACAACGCAGCAAAACGCAACCCAACCCTCGCAAGCCTCTTTGTTATCCAAACCACAATTCATCCACAATGGCGTGACCGCCCATCGCGGAAACTCGGGTGAGTTCCCTGAAAATACTCTGCCAGCTTTCGAGAGTGGAATTGCAGTGGGAGCGGACTGGATTGAACTGGATCTGTTCAAGACCGCCGATGGCAAATTAGTGGTCATTCATGACACCTCAACCAAACGCACTGGACTAATCGACCTGCCCATCACCGGCACCTCTTTGCTGAAACTACAGACTGTGGATGTGGCTAGTGAATTTCGCCAAAGGCGTGCACTCTCCCTGAAAGCATGTCCACCAGCCCAAGTGCCGCTGCTGGAAGACGTTCTAGGGATGGTCATCCAACAAAATCGAACGCGTGTTTCCATTCAGCCAAAAATGGATTGCGTGGGGGAAGCAATCGAACTGATCAGCGAAATGAATGCAATTGCCTGGGTTGGATTTAATGATGGAAACTTAATGCTAATGAAAAAAGTCAAACAACTCTCACCTTCGATACCCGTCTTCTGGGACCGCGGTGCAAGCACAAAAATAGCCGAGGATGTAAAACAGGCTACCTCACACGGATTCGACGCTCTTGTCTTCAATGCTTCCGGCATAACGAAGCAAAAGATTGAACTAGCCAAAGCGGCAAACCTGCAGGTAGGCGCATGGACCGTCAATGATCCAAAAGAAATGAAACAATTGCTGGACATGGGCGTTGAGCGAATCTACACCGACTTCCCCAGCCGTTTACTGGAGATTTTAAAACAAGACGATCACTCGCCATTGAGCAAATCAACCGATGGATCATGACGAGAACCATGACAAAGCCTGATATCCAAATTCTGAAAAACAAAGACATGTTGAGGCGGTATCAAGGATGACAGAAGTCCAAAACCGTTGAGCAGACAAATCTTTCCGACTATCAATCCAGAATAAATTCAATTGAACGCCACCGGACATAGCATGCCACGCAGAAGTCTCTCTCAAAGCTGCAACCCTCCGAACTCCCATGTCATGCATCGCCGACAATACCTTCAAACCATGGCAACCGCGGGTGTGGCAAACGCCATCACCCTCGCCGCTGCGTCCGGACAATCGGGGCAGGGTGAACGTATCAAAAGAGCCGTAAAGTTCCACATGGTGAAAGAGGATCTTTCGATCCTTGACAAATTCAAATTACTGAGTGATCTGGGTTTCGACGGAACGGAGATCCATGTCACGGCAAAAGTAGATCGCCGTGAAGTCAACGAAGCAATTGAAAAAACAGGTGTGGTGGTTCACGGCTTTCTCAACAGTGACAAACCTGACTTGGTCCATGCAATTGACTCAGCCAAGTACTACGGTGCCACCAGCGTTCTGGTGGTGGCTGGTCGCGTCAATGCCGCCAATCCCTACGACCAAGTTTATCAACAGCAACAGGATCGCCTTCGCGCCGCCGTGCCGCATGCGGAAAAACAAAACATCAATCTCTTGATCGAAAATGTCTGGAATGGTTTTTTGTTGAGCCCGCTCGAAATGAAGCGTTTCATTGACGAGCTGGAAAGCCCGGCGATTGGTGCGTATTTTGATGTGGGCAACGTGGTTCGTACCGGGTGGCCTGACCAGTGGATCCGAATTCTCGGAGATCGGATTAAAAAACTCGACATCAAAGAATACAGCAGAAAGAAGCAAATGCAGGAAGGTCTCAGGAAGGGATTCGACGTGGAAATAGGTGACGGCGACTGCGACTGGCCAGCGGTGCGCCGAGCACTTCGAGACATCGGCTATGAATCCGGATGGGCAACGGCAGAGGTACCTGGTGGTGACCGCGAGAGATTGGCGGACATTGCCAAGCGGATGGAAAAAGTGCTCTCCTGAAATCACGACGCTCCCGCAGCACGACTGTGCGGCCTGCCTAGCGCGTGAGACTTGCTGGTCGTGTGATTCCGTCCGCTGGTTATCCATGACTCTTCTGTGAAGTGTAAGAAGGGCCCGCACCAACCATCCATGATTGATGCAGGCCGGAAGCCCGTCGCGGGTCTTACGCTGGCATCCAGCCGCGATTGCGGCACGCTGCAGTTGAGAGATTCAACTCAATCCGTCTCAGCCACCATGCGACGGTCTTCTCCGGCACAAGCG
>CALJHC010000046.1 GCA_938075415.1 uncultured Rubripirellula sp.
GCCAAATACCCAGCTAAGTACGGTCGCAAAAATGCGCACCGAACGATATCGCGGCTACTACCGACATGAGAATTCGTAACCACACACCAGAAACCCGTGGATCCACCATGAAAAACCACACCGCAAAGAAGACCCACTGAAAACTAAAAAGAGTTTCTAACCAAGATCAACAGTCAACGGTTCCAGCCACGTGTCACCTCCGAGGATCGAAACGCAATCCTCAATCAGATCAAGGCGAAGTAACTCACTAACGCCTTGCTCTTGCTGATTCAATCAATCTCCAATCGGCAGCAGCCGCACCACCACGCAAGCCAGACCTGGACAAATAATTTGGTGAATCCCCGAAACCAACAGCAAACAACGACACGACGCAAGTCTCGCCATAGTTGGATGTCCGCTCGGGCTATCCAAATGCCACGCAAAACGACCGCGAACATCAAAGATACACAACAACGGACGCAGATGAACGACCACACTCCCGTGACAACTTATCAGTGCAATTCAATTCATGCACCACGTACACGTCGGCGGCAACGTTTCGGAAGCGTCCTCGGATTGATGGCTTTTTTGCTTCCAGTACTAACCATTCTCGCCGCCTTCTGCATCAACACTGCACAGGTCCAGTTAACGAGGACCGAACTGATGATCGCGACGGACGCTGCTGCGAAAGCCGGTGGCCGTGCCTTTAGTGAATTACAATCCACTTCTGCAGCCAAGAAAGCTGCCCGGATCACGGCTGCTCGGAATAACGTTCAGGGGCAGCCGCTACGGATTCGTACTAGCAATTCGGCAAACCAAATTGAGTTTGGGCGTACCGAACAACTTGATGGTGATAGTGGTCGTTACTCGTTCACGAAGGTACCCACTTCCAAGGTCGCCGCAAAAAATCAGCTCGCAAATGCGGTTCGTGTGATTGGACGCAGAGACGCCGATTCAAAATCCGGACGTGTTCCACTTTTGCTACCCGGGCTATTAAAGCTGAAAGACTTTTCAGCGATCCAGGACGCTACGGCGATGCAAGTCGATCGAGACATTGCCTTGGTACTCGACAGATCGGGATCAATGAGCGAGGCGTTTTTTAATTGGCCACACAATCAGTCACCGTGGAATCGTCGCGTTCTCAACGCAGGTGTAAAACACGGTCTTCTTACCCGGAAAGATGGTAATTACTACTACCGCTCTGGGGTGAACTCTACTTCCTATCAGCAATGGGCTTGGCAGAAGTACTTTAAAAACGGCCCCGCACCAAAGTCACCCTGGGACGATCTTGAACTAGCGGTTGATGCGTTCCTGAAGGTTCTAGAGACCACCTGCCAGCATGAGCAGGTCGCCGTCGCCAGCTACGCAACAACCGCCGCAATCAATTCGACCCTAAGAAAAGACTTCAAAGCGATCAACAGCGCGATGAATACATTGAGCCCGAGTGGCATGACCGCAATTGGAAAGGGAATGCAAGAAGGTCACACCGCTTTATTTGGCAAATCGACCCGCCCCTACGCTGCCAAGTCGATGGTCGTGATGACTGACGGAATCCACAACACCGGTATCTCTCCCGAAAAAGTTGCAGAACAACTTGTCAAGGCAACGGATCTTCTTATCCATACCGTCACATTTGGTAAATCCGCGGATCAGGAATTGATGCAACGTGTCTCCGAGATAGGAGGCGGAAAGCACTACCATGCAAAAGATGGCGGCGAATTAATTCAAGCTTTCGAAGAAATTGCAAACAACCTACCCACAATCCTTATTGAATAAACTGACAAACTGCGAAAAGCCAGAGTCATTCAAGACACACGGTGCTTTGCCCGACGCAAGACCACGCTCCCACCTATTCTTCACTCATTAAAGGCACTGCTAAGCCAAGCAAGAAAAAGGCTGCTCCACGAATTCATAAAAGACGGAAAACCAAATCCCGATTGCCAACGCCGTTGCGGAACAAATCCAGCACAACGACTCTTCAAATTTTCTTGCACCGGAGAATACGCAAACAACCTATGAGCACTTTTTCCAAATTAACCGGGGCCGTTATTTGCATTTGGTTACTGGTTCCCAAAGAGGAGTGGTTCGAAAATGGATGGCGTGACCAATCGGGATCGCAGGTCAAACCTACTGAATCGGCTACGAGAATCAATAACGACCTGGACCTTCCGATTGATGAGGATTTCATGCGACGCGAAGACGAAGAACTTCTCGCTTTAATTCGAATCAAACAAAAACAGCCAGATGCCACTCAAACTCATGGGCCAGGCCACAAGCTTCCTAGCAGCGAAACCGATCCCCAGCAAACATGGAACCGGCGCCGCAACTGGATCCATGCGCAAATCCAGGCAACCCGAAGAGAACCTGAAGGTACAGTGATGCGGTTGGAAGCGGATCGACTGGCTGACTGGTTGAGAGATTCTCCCTCTCAAAAATGAACGCGATGTTCACGTTAAGACTGCAGACAACATCATGTTGCAATCTGCACACACTCCGTGGACCAACGAATTCAACCCATGCAACTGATGTTCAACCAACAGACGCAAAGCTAAGTTCATCGAAGTAATGCAATTTAAGATCGCCCCCGAAGAGCAAGCCTGGTGATTGAGAGGCCGAAGGACCAAGCTTTCCTTCACCTTCGCCGGGGCAAGCAACCGTCCCCATCGCTCACCATTGAATCTGCCAGGCCCCACACGAAATCAGGGCCAATTCCCAAAACCAACCCCTCTGAGGTGAGCACAGCGCCCTCAACTCGCAAATAGTCAGGACCGACTTGGTACGGGTCAAGAGAGTCTTCCGGACAGTTTCCTCCCTGGTCGGTCCCAAGATGACGGAGGTTGTTTGAGTCAGACCATCTGAAAATCTCGGATTTCGCGACAAATCCATAGGATGCAGTGTCGCCCTGCCGAGCATTTGGCAACCTCACCAGCATCTCTTGGTTGAACAAAGAACTTGGCAATCCGGGTAAATCATGGGCCGAAAAGACGGCGGTTGGCGAGTGAAACCGCCCCAAACCGCTGGCAAATCCACTATGCTGCTCAACCGATTCGATAAAACGATGTCGGAATTGTCCCCAACACCGGAACATCGCCCAGATTCACGTGCCTTTTTCGTTCTTTTGCCCACCTGCCGATTAAGACTAAGATGGTGCTGCTGTTGTTCTCTTCCTCTCTTCGCCGAATGTAGCGACATCTAATGACGTTTAACCGCTGCTACCTTGCACCAGTCATCCTTTTGCTCATTCTCTGCAATGCATGGGGACAGACCGAACTTTTTGGTCCAGACCAGGAACCAACCGTCGAGTCCCCAACCATCACCGCCTTGGCTGATGACGACCCTTTGCTGAATCAGTTGCTCGAGCAAGCCGGAAGAGGAAACCAAGAACTTGGCACCTCCATCTCTTCGCTGGCCCGTCTCAATCGATGGAAAGAGGCCGATGCACTTCTCACAGGAATCAGCGGCAAACAACTTGATGAGCCAACTCTGGCAGAAATCTTCTTCAGCATCGGGGCCGCTAACTATATCCGTTTAAAACAAAGCGGATCACTGAGTGATTCAGGAAATAAAAATCTTGATACGCTCCAAACCGCAGCGAAGAATTACAGCCAGTCGGACCAACGATTACAAAAAGCGATTAACGAACTAGTAGGCGGCAATGAGGATTCTCGACTGAGGGCAACACGAATTTTACTCTCTGGAGGCGAGTCCTCGATCATCGCTCTGGTGGCAGCCGCAGCCCAACCACAACCCAAGAACCAACGAGATCGAATCCTCAGTACGCTGCTCGCTCTCGGTGGTGGAGGCGTGAAAGCTGTTCAGCAGCTTGCGCTCTATGGAACAGATTCAACTCGACTCCATTCGATCGAATCCTTGGCTCGGATTGATCTTGAGCGATTCCAGTTGGACCTGGCCACCGCGGCGCACGCTTCCGACTCAACTCCCCAAGAGCGGCGCATGGCAGAAGGCTTACTGAGCCAATTGGGGTCGTTTCCAACTCGGGCAGAGTGCATCGAGGCGTTACGACTTGATTTAGATCTGCTAACCGCAGTTGCGAATCAACAAAAAAACGACGGCAGGATCAAAACAGTCTGGACGATCAATGACCAACGCAACGCCGTGACTTCCATTCAGATACTTTCCCTGCACGCCGCCTATCGAGATGTTTACGATGCAACCTCTCGCTTGAGACGCATGGGGCAATTGCCTCAGCAACTTGACGAACTGACAGCCATCGAGGCAGTTGGCTACGAAGTCCTTGTTGACCCCGACTGGGGTGACGATGAACAAATCAAATCTGCGACAAGCCGTTACCAATGCCTCGTGGAGGCCGAATCCGTTTCCGCCGCATTGGCAAAGTCGCTTGAATTGGAGCAAATCACGGCCGCCATTGGACTGGTCCGAATGATACAGGCGACAGACTGGGACGATCGCCAACGCGGCGAGCTATTGAGGGGGACCGCGGGCCTTCCCTCGCCTCTCGCTCAAGCAGCCCTGAACGCCGATGCAAGACTTCGATACGAGGCAGCCGTTACGGTAACCAAAACCGCTGATGGCGAGGCCTTTCCGGGTAGCAGTCAAGTGAGACGCACTCTCAGCGAAATAAGCCGACTATCTGACCAGCCGACGGCCATTCTGCTCGAGACTCGCCCCGAGGTAATCCTGCAGTATGAGGCAATATTAAGAAACCTTGGCATGAATGTGCAGCGAGCTTCGACGGTTGCGCAAGCTCAGCGACTTGTTGCGCTCGGGGGTGACCTGAGACTTCTTTTGGCAAAACAACAACTTGCCGATCGTACGGTACTGGAATTGATTGACACCGTACGACGTACCCACCGAGGCCGAAAGCTTCCAATCGCCGTTTTTGGAGACGAAGAGATCCGATTTGGGTCGCAAAGATGGCAGGCAACGACCGAGTTCCTGTTTAACCCGGTCACCAACATCACACTTAGTCAATTCCTTGCGAGGGCGGACCAAAAAAACATCCTCCCGCCACTCTCCGGAACTGACCGAAAGCAACTGAAGGAAGCTGCGAATCAACTACTGTCGCAGCCTTGATCATCCTTGACGAAAAGCTAGACCGACGAACAAAGACAGGATCGTAGGTCGATCCATCCTTGTCACAACACTGGCCCGGGCACCCCGCGGTAGATCATTTTTGGCAGATCTTCCCTTCCCATCAGCCTGAGCGGCAAAAGTTACGTCCTTAGCCGCTGAACTGATCCCCAAGACTACCATCCCCGGGCATTTGCCTGTATTGTTTCACCTGAGCCAGTTGGGAATAAACACCAGCGGCGGGTTAAGATTGGCGAAGGTAAAAGTAGGCAACGATTTCATCTGCGAAGCTTGCCTAGATCGCCTCTCAATCTTCCCATAACTAGTTTTTTTCGCCTCACCTCGATCACACCAACTGCTGAAAATTGGCGTTAAAGTGTATTTCAAGTTGAAGTCACGGTGCGACATGGCTCAAGCCAAGCGTGATGTTGCAGACCATGACTTCGACGCCGCTACGAGACCAGTCGGAATTAGCAATCAGACAACACCCTAACTCTTGAACACACAAATCTGAGACCGCTGCCAGTTAGTTCTACAACCAACGCGAGACTGTCGCATGCCACTGGTCGTAACAACGACTTGGACCGACCTGCCCAATTCCGTTGATTGAATATTCCGCACAAAAGCTTCTCACGACTTCGAGTGAACAAGAATTGATTTATCAAACTTTCAGGAAGTAAGTTTTAGTAACGGCTAATCAAACCGATTGAGCGACCTGATTACGAATGGGCAACACCACAACTCAAACAAATTTTTCCGACGATCCCCGATAGAGTCTCCACACACACGCATCCGAGAAAGCAACCACTTTACAACAAACTTTCATGGCGATCTTTGGACTACCATCCGGCGCGAAAAGCGGCCCACCGATCCCCGGTATCATTGGCACATCGCCAACGATGCAGGAGGTGTATCGAGTGACTCGAAGGGTCGCTGGCAGCAACGCATCGGTGCTAATCTTGGGTGAGACCGGCGTGGGAAAGGAATTGATTGCCAATGCAATCCATCAGCTGAGTCGCCGAAGTAAAGGCCCCTTTGTCCGCGTCAATTGCGGCGCACTGAGCGAAAGCCTTTTGGAAAGTGAACTTTTCGGACATGTCCGCGGAGCCTTCACCGGAGCCGTCGCAAATCGCACCGGTCGATTTGAAGCAGCCAACGGTGGCACGGTTTTCCTTGACGAAATCAACAGCACTTCATTGACACTGCAGGTCAAACTGTTGCGGGTTCTACAGGAGCGAGAATTTGAGAGAGTCGGTGATACCAGCACTCTGAGTACCGATGCTAGAATCGTTGCTGCCAGCAATCGGGATCTCATGCAAGAGGTTCAAATGGAAAGATTCCGTGAGGATCTTTACTGGCGACTAAATGTCGTACCCATCGAGATTCCACCCTTACGCAAACGCAGAGACGACATCCCGTCACTCGTCTCATTCTTTCTGGAACACTACAACGAAATCAATGACCGGTACGTTGTTCATATTGGCCCCGGGTCGATGGATGCCATGCAGGATTACCACTGGCCGGGTAACGTGCGTGAATTGCAAAATTACATCGAACGCGCCGTCGTCATGGCTGAAACAGATGAATTAACAATTGATCTCCTACCCGACTGCGTCACCTCAAACTCTTCGACACCGCAGCATGTCATAGATGAGGGAGACTTTGATGCATTGACACGAGAGGTTGTCTTGCGAGGGCTTTCGGAATCCCAAGCCAATAGCGGCACCGTTCACTCGGTGATTGTGGAACAGATTGAAAAGGAACTAATTAGCCAAGTCCTCGCTGCTTGCGGGGGCGTGCAAACCAAAGCAGCAAGCCAGCTCGGTATCAATCGAAACACGCTCCACAAGAAAATCAAGGACTACAATCTTGACGAAGCTCCCGATCCGGAATAGGACACAAGCTGAAACACTTGCCCTCCTGTTTCTCGGATTAATCCTGATCGCTCGGACTCAACGCCTTTCAACGACTAGCGGGCGCACCGATATTCAACCTTTCGATCACCGCGTTTTCAACCTTCATTGTCCCGGGCCGAATCGTCATGGTGCGAACGGCACCTTCGGGACCCGGTGAACCATCTGGACGCGTTTGCCTGAAAACTGCGGCACGATTCGGAGCGCCCTCGACAGTGAAAAGATCCTTGGACGATGAATAGGACGCTCGGGATGCCGTACCTTCAAGTAAACCCTGGTCATTGCGAGTTCGGAAAACAACATCATCATTGGCCTCCATTTCCCAAGGTGTCGAAAGGCCGGCAACGCGAGACAATGTTGGACCCTGAGGTTCAAGATTGAATAACAAACGATCGCAATCCAAAGTCGACTCACCAGCCGAAATCGCATCCATCTCTTGCGCGTCAAAAATGGACTTCCAGTTCTCAACGGGTCGAACGCCAATCCGGATACCGCCCGTAAATTCCAATTTGCGACCGGCAAATGCAGCCTGCAACGTTTCGTAGAACACCAGATGCGCTCCGGTGATCGATCGTTGATTGAGATCCATTGACTTGGGGGAATCTTCTTGCTTCGTGGACAAGAGTGGCTGATCAGGCTTGGGAACGACCCAACCTCGATACCAACCGGGACCCTCACCCACCAAAACACCCCCAGCATCAGGCTGTAGCCGAAGCAAACTTGCTCGCAACATGTGTCGCGCTTCCATCACCCCGTCACCACCACGCCGGAATGCTTCAACAACCACTGGACGTTCCTCAGTCTGCATCAGAGAGATAGAACGAATGGCCGCCTGTCGCATCGCTTTAACATTACGAACCTCGATTGAGTTTGTTAAATCAATTTGCAGCCGATCACCACTCATCAGGATGTCCCAAAATTCATCCCGATGAACCAACGACGCTTCAAGGTCAACGCCATCGGTCAGAACAGCCGTTCGACCGTCAAAAATCATCTCACCCTGCCATCGACAGTAGGGCGCTTTGGACCAGATGAATGCAACATCGCCCGTCTCGCTGACAGTACTCGGCAAGGCAGCAGTGGGCATCTGAAATTCACCTGCGGCGTTCATCCAAATCAGATTGTCACCGGGACGAATTTGGATCTGCGGTCCAACAAAATACCCATCACCCAGCTCAAACCGAGCCGGGTTGCCAACGGTGCTTGTTAATTGCAAAACATCATCACCACCACCATCAATCAATTGTAGATGGTCGCCGGTCAACTTCGTGGCCAGCATTTGATTACCGGTCTTCAAATGATGAACGACCTCAACGTTACCCATCACTGACAGCTTCTTGGCATCAATCTGTGAGCCACGCAACGCAAGCTGCGCTCGGATTGATTCGCCGCTGATACTGGGACGCGGTCGTGAAATCGGATCAACGAGTTGCCCCGACCCCGAGGGCTGTACAACCCATTGCCGTAACGGCGAAATCCCGGATGAAGCGTCCGAGGCTACACCATCAACAGACTCTTCGACAAAAAACAGCAATACCTTCTCGGCTGACGCCGCAATCGCCCCGGTGTCAATCTTCACTTCACCGGAAATTTCAAAACGATCCGGAACATAGCTTGAGCCACCATCCGAATCAGGCAATTCGCTGGCGTGTAGAAGTCCAGCGATAGAGTTGGCCTTGAACTCACCGCCATCGGACATCATGGCGGTGATGTCACCGTCCAACCAAACTTCAATTTGATCCGGTACCTGAGATCGCCCAGAAGATTCCTGCGTCGTCGCTGCACCCAATTCCAAGGTATCATCGGATGCACTTACGGACTGCGAGTCCATTGGCTCATTACCTGGCGCCGGCGAAACCGACACGATGGTTTCGCCATCGGGAGACCATTCCACCGTGCTCGGCTGCAATTTCACTCCGCCCCTCCACTGTGCACGACGTATAGGAATGTCGGGATCATCGAAATTCAAAATACCGGCACCGGGCGCGTCCAAAGCCCCAAGCACCTCCGGGTGGGCTGAATCAAAACGGTAATTGATTCGAGCTAATCTCGCGGTCACAGAGCCACGACGAATCTCAATACCTTTACTTCCCTGGGCTTGGATGACACCCTCTTGGACATTCAGTTCAATTCTCTCAGCTGCCAAGTCCGTGTCAAAACTCGGCAACTTGGCGACCACGGGTGTTCCGGTCGCGACAACACCCACTAACCAATCCATAGGTGAAGTACGTTCGAGTTGCTGGTTGGTGGGATCATTTAAAATCAAACGAATGGAATCACAATCAAATCGATCAGACAACTGTCCACTGACTTGATGCACAAGTGAAACTGAATCGCGCAGCGATAAGTGGTCCAACGCAAAATCGTATTCAACTCGTCCACCACAAGTCAGTGAAATCAAGGCGGATGGCTCAATGGCCTTTGAGTCCGCTGATAGACCGCCGGAATCTTGGTCAGTGAGGCGACTCGTCACCCCACTCTCACCAAACCGGCCCGCCGAATCCAACTGCTCATCAGATTCTGTTTCAGGCGAATCCTTGACGCTTTTCCAAAGGGATCCACCTTCCAGCGGCATCACTAGCTCATCAAGGTAGATCAATTCCATCCTATCAAGCACCGTTGGTGCTTTTGCCTTACCCGTGGCTGCGTTACTCGGACCATCAAGATGAATCGTCAAGTCACGTCCCAACAGTCGGGCCTTACCAACCTGCATCTCAATCGCTTCGGTGGTCCATATTTTTTGGCTATCAATCCCGACGTTGGAGGTCTGAATCTCCAAGGCGTCCTGACCCTCTCTGTCCCCGGGGCGATGCAGGTAAACTTGCCCAATCATCCTCCCACGCTGAATCGGTGGTGCACCTCCACTCATCACATCCAGCGATTCCGTGAACTTAATCTCCGCTCCTTGCTCGGCCTCCAAAATAATCGGAGTGTCAGCAACGCCGCCTGACATGCCGCGACCAATCACCACCGTGACAGGCCACAACCGCCATTGATCGTTCTCCACCTGTTCCCAAGATTGAAACAAAAGCACCCCATCCGCAGTTTGCAACTGCTTGCAGGTTCCCCGCTGCCAGGCATTCTCACTGAAAAGATCTTGAATGGATTCATCGGACTGCAAAATAGGATCATCACCCAGTCCAATCACCTCCATCCCCGGGGGCTCCAGCCATGGCGCGACCGTCGCCCGATACCCGATCGCAATCAGGCTCAGCAAAAGCAGCGACGCCAAATAATGCCGAAGGCGGACCATCATGAGCGAAACATAATCTCCTGGTTATCGTCAGCTATTTACCAACAACGCATTAACAGCCAGTATCAAAAACTCAAACTGGCCTTGGCACTAACTAAAACACCACCAACTACGCGATCTCTTCAATCAAGTCTCAGCACTCAGATTCCATCATCGAGGTACTGATCCCAATTACCCTGAGACCGCAACAAACGTTCGACGCATTCACGCACCGCGCCGCAACCACCCTTTGATCGCAAAATCCAATGCGATGCATCGCCCGCATCGCGAGCAGCATCCGCCGGTGCAACCGCCAGCCCCACTCGCCGCATCACAGGAATATCGGGCAAATCATCGCCGATGTAACAGACATTTTCGAAACCACATCCGATCTCTGCGATCAACTTTTTCGCTGAATCAAGCTTGTCTTTACTGCCCTGCTTCAAGTGGGTGACACCCAACTCATCCGCTCGACGTTTCACCACATCACTTTCCCTCGCGGTAAGGATGCAAAACGAATGTCCACTTCGAAGCCATAACTTGATGGCAAGACCATCACGAACGTGAAACGCCTTGGTCTCAACACCAACGCTGTCATAGATAATCTGCCCATTCGTCATCACTCCATCCACATCAGAAATGATGCAACGAATTGGCTGGGAAAGCGAAACGTCAGAAGTCAAAGAAACAGGCATGAACTCACTTTCCTCAGGAACAATCCATTCAAAAACCAGAGACTAACTGCCAACCCTCACTCACCGACACAGCCTTCAATACAACGCAAAACAGGCGGATTCAGACGTCTGAAAAAGGCAGCACCGCGCACCCCTCTGATTCATCGTTGAGTGAAACCAAATCGGTAATATCTAAAAGACCGATCGGTGCGCCAGAATCATCAACAACCGGTAATTCACTGATCTTTCGATGAGACATGATCGCCATCGCCTCGTTAAGCAACATCCCAACATCAGATGTCATCGGATCCTTGGTCATGTGGTTCTCAATCGATTCATCAAGCGACGAATCATTGCGATCCTGCAATAGCTTGGCGAGGTCGCTATCAGTGAAAATCCCTGCCAACCCTCCGTTTTCATCAACCAACATCACCGCACCGGAACGTCGCTGTGACCTCGACGCCGAAACCATGGCTTCGCGAACCGAGACCTTCACCGAAGCGACACGGCACACCCCCAGAGGTCGCATCAACTGCTCGACGACTGCAAGTTTCCTTCCAAGCGATCCGCCGGGATGAAATCTCGCAAAGTCCTGAGCCGTGAATTTTCTTAAACGACTTGCAAGCATCGCAATCGAATCCCCAACCGCCATCAGAACAGCAGTACTCGAGGTTGGAGCCAACCCATTTGGGCATGCCTCGGGATGCTTCCCGACCATGACAGTGCAATCGCTGGCGACAGCCAGCGGACTATCCTTATCCGCGGTCAATGAGATCAAACCATCGCTGTGCTCACGCAAAAACGATGCAATGCGAACCACTTCCTCGCTTCGTCCCGAGGTGCTTAACGCCAGAACAATATCCGACGCTTTCACCCGACCTAAATCACCATGAACCGCCTCGGACGGATGTAGAAAGTGGGCCGGGGTACCGGTGCTTGCCAAGGTTGCTACCAACTTCTGACCCACCAGTCCCGCCTTGCCAACTCCCGTGACAATCACGCATCCTTCCACGGTCGAAATCCACTCCGCAGCCCGGACCGCATCCGTAGAAACAGAATCCGCAGCCCGTAAAATGGCCTCCCCCTCGGCCCTCACACTCTCCCTCAATAAACCTAACCTCTCAACCAAGGTGGAGGGATAACGCGAGGTGGTCGATTCCGATACGGATTTCAAAGTCAATTCACACCTTCCTTGGTGTTTTTTGCTGCGTCACTTGCGTTGGTCGGTGGTTTCCTGAACCTTCCCTCTCATCCTATACCGAACGCCGGTTCTGCCACAATGTTGGCTGCGATAAGCTGACGCTTCATCCATCGTCAATTTCAATACCTGACCCGCTCTCACATGCTGATGGGGACACGACACTGTTTGCTAGCAAGCGTGCCGTGACAGGGAATCATGGAATGGTTACCGCCTCGTCAAGATTCATCAAAGCACGGGCCAATAACATCCATCGATCTTCACCCTCGGGTGCAGCGTCTACGAAACGCCCCATCGCATTTAACTCATCCCGCGACGGTTCCCGCACCAAAAGACGAACAAACATTGCTCTAGCTAGCATTTCACTCGATCCGCTGCCAACATCCAGCTTGGCCTGCTTGGACAAAGCCTCAGCGATTTCGACAAACATGGGATCATTGAGAAGGGTTAATGCCTGTAGCGGCGTGGTGCTGCGATCCCGTCTTGCCAAACAGACCTCACCACTTGGACCGTCAAAGGTGGAAAATGCAGCGAAGGGTGCGGTGCGTTTACTGAAGGTATAGAGCGAACGCCGAAAACGATCCCCTCCCACCGATGCCGCCCAACCCGGATTCCCATACGCTAGCTGCATCACGCTGGCCGGCTGCGGGGGATAAACACTTTTCCCACCAATTTCACATGAAAGCATCCCCGCGGCAGAGATCATGGCATCCCGAAGCTGCTCGGCTTGAAGTCGTCGCTGCGGAAATTTCGATAACCAACGATTTTCTGGGTCACTACTCGGGCTCTCCCCCATCACCTGACGATAGGCAGCCGAACTTACCAACTGACGATGCAACCGCTTTGTCGACCATCCCTCCTGCGAATACCGAACCGAGAGGTGATCGAGCAGCTCAGGGTGCGTGGGTTGCTGACTTTGCGTGCCAAAATCACCGGCTGTGTTCAACAGACCCGTTCCAAAGAACTCTCGCCAAACACGATTCACGGTAACTCGAGCCGAAAGCGGGTTCTCACGACTAACCAACCATTGGGCAAGTTTCAATCGATCATTGACCGGACCGCTGGCCGGCACTCCGAAAATCGCAGGCAAGCCCGGTTCGACCCGGTTTCTAGGTTGCAGGTATTCGCCACGATGATGCCGGTAGGTCTTTCGGTAATCCGACTTCGCTCGCTGCGACATTCCTAACGAACGACGAGACTCAGAAATCCGAGATTGCAGCTTCCCGATCGCCTTGCGTTGTTTGACCAGCAAGGGCGTTTCCATAACAAACTGTCGAGCAAGCTTCTCATACATTTCCGGCATTAAAGAACCAGCGTCAACGCTCAGCAACTCATCATTCCAACTGACTGGCAACCTGGAAGCCACAGCGTCGCCTTCATTTGCAATTGAGAGGCGGAACCTACCAAGGGCCGCAGCAAAGTGTCTCTCAAATAACAATTCAATTTCCAAGTTACCCACTTCGAGCAGGGGCTGGGAAAAATTAACAACCAGCTGATTTTCCTTGCCTTCCTGCCCGGAGGTGGACCATCCCGTGGAACCCTCACCGTCAAAGAGGTTCGATGCGTTTGCGTTACCAGAACCCACACTGATTTTGCCGTAACTATGCGTCGCATCGATCAGATCAACCGGTTCTCCATTGAAGCGAACAATCATCTCACTGAGAAAAAAGTCACCTCGACGCCCCTCGTAAAACGCCATTCCAGGTCCACTTGCTGGCAGCGACGAATCAGGCAAGACCTCGAGACGCAAAGAACGCCCTCCAACCATCGACGGATCGACTTGAAACCACATTCGATAGCGATCTCGTTTCGTCACATCACCACTGGCAAGAATCGAACCATCTGCAAGTGCAGACAGCTTCGGCATGGTGGATTCATAGCGATCCAGTTGCAAGACATTCCAATCCCGAGCTTGATTCAATTGCAATTTGACCCAACCGGTGAAGGCAGCATCGACCTCAAGCGGCTCTTTTCTTGGTGAATTCCACTCGCTAAACGATGGAAGGTGTTCACTCACAAGACGAGCGGTGAGCAAGTCAATTTGGGACTGCGTTTCCACACGCGAGGCTTGCAGTCGAGGATCTTCGAGAATCAGATCCGGTTCGTCAGACTGGTTCAACAACGCGAGCAGTCCGTAATATTCATCGTGAGTGATTGGATCAAACTTGTGGGTATGGCATTGCGCACATCCAACGGTTAAGCCCATCCAGACCGTCCCAGTGGTCGCAACGCGATCAACGACCGCGTAAAAGCGGTATTCCAGCGGGTCGATTCCACCTTCCTCATTAAGCATCGTATTGCGATGGAACCCAGTCGCAACTCTCTGATCCTGGGTTGCCTCTGGCAGCATGTCACCGGCTAACTGCTCAATCGAAAATTGATCGAACGGCATATCTTGATTCATTGCATCGATCACCCAATCACGGTAGGGCCATATCGATCGCGGTCGATCCTTTTCGTAACCGTTGGTGTCACTGTAGCGTGCCAGGTCAAGCCAGGGCCGGGCAAACCGCTCGCCGTACCCTGGTGACGCAAGCAAACGATCAACCAATTTCCGAACAGCTGCCGGATGATCGTCGGCAACAAATCGCTCCACCTCCTCCGGCGTAGGAGTGATCCCTGAAAGATCAAGAAACAGCCTGCGAATCAACCGGCGTCGATCAACCTCTGGACTCGGCCGCAATCCATGAAGCTCCATTTGACGCAAAACAAAACGGTCCAGTTCACCACGGCACCAAATGGGATCGGCAACAGTTGGTACCACCTGCAATACTGGCTTTTCAAAAGCCCAATGCTGCTCGTATTGCCCACCTTGCTTCACCCAATTCGCCAACAAGGTAACCTCATCGTCACCTAGCGTATCCCCAGCCTCCGGAGGCGGCATACGCAAGTCAGGGTCATCACTCAATACGCGAACTAAAAGCTCGCTCTCTTCCAATTCACCTGGTATGACAGCGGCGTAACCACCAAGATCCTCCCGAGACGCCTCTTGCTGATCTAATCGCAAACCCGATTCACGCGCCTCCTCATCGGGTCCATGGCACTTAAAGCAATGCCTTGACAGAATTGGCCTAATCGATCGGCCATAAGAAATGGGATCGTCCGTCAACGTGATCGTACCCGGCTCATCCGCGGCCACCACCTTCCAAAACAGGCTGAACTCACAACAGACAAAACCGTGAATCAAAATGATGAGACCGTGTGACAGCCATTTCCTAGCCGAGCTAAAACGAACCGTGCTTTTTAACAAAAGGGACATCGACCGGATTCAAAAAAAGTGTTGATTGGAATGACAAAACTTGCTTCTAGTTCACGCGTCCGCACCTGCGTCATGGGGACGGCAGTATCACTGCAAGATCATTTTAGCACTCGACGAGCATGGCAGTAGCCAACTTGCAGCCCATCTTGCGCTAGGCTTAAGGCGTCATGGGGACAGACTTCGCATCAACACAGTCAAACGACACTCAGTAATGATTCGCCCAAGTACGCCACAGACTCGATGCTTGGGGACACTCTGATTTGTGAAGAAACCGTCAATGGCCCCTCTCGAACAGCGACCGCAAGCCAATCGCGTCCCTTGAGACCATTCCTCAACCCGACGCTGTGCGTCGCAGACCAACCTTGAATTGATAAGTTGAAGCCCAATCCAAAGCGACCTTCACTTTCACGCAGCTCACTTGTGGGGACTTCTAATTGGCGTGTACGCTTTTTCCGCAAATCACGTCGTCAGCGTACGAGCCTCTCTCGCCTCCACTGCACCACCATAAATTTCGTGCGCAACGAGAAATAACATTCCAAAAAAGAGAGGCAACACATAATACAAGACTCGAAAAATCAGCACTGAGGCGAGTACAGCATCACCCACCGAATCACGAAGAAGCGTCAACAGAATGACCTCCAAGACACCAAGACCACCCGGCACCTGCGTCAACAACGACACAGCAATCGCAACGAGGTAAGCCGCCAACACCAAAGCAAAGGGTACCAGAGTGTCACCCGGCATCACGAGATAAAGCGCAGTAGCGGAGATCAGTAAGTCGACCGCCGCCACCGAGGCCTGCGCTGCCATCAAACCCGGCTCGGGTGGACGTAAATGAAGCCTTCCAATCGGCCATGGCTTACGCCACACGAAACAGACCACCAAATAACCAATCGCGAGCGTCAACAGAATTGCTCCGAGTGTTCGTGTGCCGATCGGTAACGGCACGTCCTCTGGCAGCTCGACGGGCACCAATACCATGACGGCACCACCAAGCAAACACAATCCACTCCAAAAACTCAAACCCAGCATCGAAACCAGTACAACGATCTGACTCGAAGAAAGTCCCCATCGTCCATAAAAGCGAAACCGAATTGGCGTCGCAGCCAAAAGTGTTCCAAGGTTGTTACCCAAGCTGTAACCAAGAAATGAGACAAGCGCAACTCGTCTCAGCGGCAGAGATCGACAGAGGTAGCGAAGTGCAAGAAGATCGTAGCCCGTCAGGAGCCCGTAATTGAGTGCAATGAGAAATCCAGCAATTCCAAGATAGACCGGCTGAACACTTGCCAGGCTCGCGGTGAATTCATCCCAAGTGATGCCATGAGCCTCCTTGATCAACAGACGCATTGCCAGACCAAAAAGAACGGCGGCCATCAGTGGGCCAGCAAACGATCGTAGTTTCTGCTTCGGCAAAGAATTTCATTTCTGGCTGGAGTCGTCGGGCATTGCGCCATGCTGTGATCTTGTCCCATCATCAGGGGTCATGGCAAGCCCCGATTTCACCCAAGAACCTTGCAAAAAGCGCCCAGAGAGACAGCCCCAAACCCGAGCCGCCAAACATGTGGGGCAAAACACTGGTTCCCACGCCAAAACTCCCTCATCGGAATTGTGTACCCCTTGCTTGGTTAGGCCCAAGTTATCGCGGCAACACCACTGCTGACTGTTTTACACTTCAAACGCTGCTACCAACGCAAAACGGTCACCTTTCTTACGCATTTGAAGCCGACGCCATGACTTCCATCTGGACACATCAACAAAGAGATGGTGCAATCATGGAAGCGATGAATCATGCTGCTGTGACCCCGGATGAACCCAACCCCCGCGTGCCATTCTTGGCTCTCAAAACGAATTTTACCGTTCATGAAATTCATTGTTTGGAGAACCTTGATAGGTTGACACGGTTTTTCGACGGGAAAAAGTTTGCTCGCGGTAATCGCCCTGTCTAAATAACGTCGGGGATGATTCTGGAGCATCCTGCAAAATCTCTGTGACCGCAAAATTTTGTGGTTGAAAAGTACGAAGCAGGACGGCTCTGAATTGACAATTCACCGCAAAGATCCTGACCCTGTTTTTTTTGTTGAATCAACACCACCGTGATGGCAAACCAATGGATAAGGTAAAGCACGAGCTCGTCATTCTGGGCGGCGGACCCGCTGGATACGTTGCCGCGATACGAGCTGCCCAACTAGGAATCGACGTCGCTTGTGTCGACGAAAACCCACGCTTTGGCGGAACGTGCCTACGAGTGGGATGCATTCCAAGCAAAGCGCTTCTCGAATCAAGCCACCTCTATGAGGAAGCTCAGCACCGCTTCACGGACCATGGAATCCAAGTCGATGGTGTCAAACTCGATCTCGACGCCTTGATGGCTCGAAAGGACAAGATTGTTGACACCCTCACCGGTGGCATTGATATGCTTTTCAAAAAGCAGGGGGTGACGGCCTATCGCGGTCGAGGGCGATTCCAAGACGCGAACACCATCCAAATTGAAGGTGACCAACCGAAACTTGTCGAAGCGGATCAGGTTCTCATTTGTGCGGGCAGTCACCCAGCAAAAATCCCCCCCGTCGAAGAAGACGGCGAGTACATCGGCAATAGCACTACCGCTCTCTCCTTTCCCACCGTACCCCAAACACTGGTTGTGATTGGCGGTGGATACATCGGGCTTGAACTCGGCAGTGTCTGGAATCGACTGGGCAGTAAAGTCATTGTGCTGGAGGCTTTCGATCGAATCATGCCGGGAATAGACTCGGAAATTGCCTCCTTGGCGCACCGAGCGTTTAAGAAACAGGGAATTGAAATACGAACCGAAACACTTGTTCAATCCGCAAAACGCAAAGGTGACTCCTGCTTAGTGGAGATCAAAGATGGTGATCCGATTGAATGCGATCGTGTTCTGCTGGCGACCGGACGCGTCCCCGCCACCCTTGACTTGGGACTCGAATCCATCAACCTCGAAACAGATCGCCGCGGATTCATCGCCGTGAATGAAAATTTTGAAACAACGGTTGAAGGTGTCTACGCCGCGGGCGATTGCATTGGTGGTGCGATGCTGGCACACAAGGCAATGGAAGAGGCAATCATTTGCATCGAACGCATGGCGGGCATGAAAAGTCATGTTAATTATGACGTGATCCCAGCCATTGTTTACACACATCCTGAGATCGCGTCGGTGGGACGGACGGAAGAACAACTCAAGGAATCAGGCATTGAATACAACAAAGGTGTCAGCTCTTATGGTGCGAATGGTCGCGCCAGGACTCTCGGCGAAACCGATGGACGTGTGAAGATCCTAGCTGACGCAGCAAACGATCGTGTATTGGGTGTTCACATTATCGGTGCCCGCGCCGGTGACATGATCGCCGAAGCGGCGACCGCAATGGAATTCGGAGCCAGCAGTGAGGACATTGCCAGAACCTGTCACGCGCATCCAACTCTCGCTGAAACAATGCATGAGGCCGCCCTTGCGGTGGACAAGCGAGCGATTCATACCGCATAAAACAATATGCCCAACGGAACTCATCAACCTTAACATTGAATGAGAATCCCGATCATCGACCCGAACCGTGATCAACTTGGTATGCCAATTCATGTTGTCAAACGCCTACATTGCGGCATAACCAGTGTGACGCTGCAAAGATGGCGAGCCAATTCCAGATAAGGCAAACCTCGGTGATCACCTCTCCTCGACTTCGAATCCTTCAATCCCAGGGTTTGTTCGACCTGCAATGTGGGGCCGAGCCACCAACACCTCGCGTTTTCCACCAACCGGTCCGCGAACCCGATTCACACTGAAACCGGCTCTCTCAAAGACCTCGCGAACCTGGCGACTGACGCAATAGGTGGACAGCACACCATCCGATTGCATAGATTCCCGAACATGCCTTAAACAAACCGCCTGCCACAATTCCGGACTCGCAGCGGGCGCAAATGGATCATAGTAAACTGCGTCATAGCCAGCCTTGGTATCCAAAACGACATCGCGAAAATCCCGCACTGTAACCTTCACGGTCGAAATTACAGCATTTTCCTTTTCGCCCCATCCGGCTGAATGACAGACCGATTCATTCTTGTCGTCGTCGTTGGGCAATTCACCGCAAGCAGTACGATGAGAAGGAATCTGATTTCCCGAATGCAAATCCGGGGACTCGCTTGAGTCATACTCCTTCGGAACTGTCCACAGGTACTCTCCGTCCTTGACCGTTTGACCAAGCGAATTTCTCCAAGCCAAAAACGCACTGACTAACCACTTATTTTTCAACTGCTCCTCAATCTTCAGTGCACCAATGATTTCTGATTCAAGCAAACGTTGATCAATCGCGTGATAATGGATACTGATGCCGCTGCTGATAGCGGCATCCAAAGTCATCAGTAACCCCATCCCCGTCCCCAACCCGACCTCAAGAACAGAGGTGCTCAACCCACGAGAGAGACGCTCGAGAACGCCACTATTTTGCAAGTACACGTGTCGCGTTTCGGACGCCGCTCCCGACGCGCTGTGAAAGGTAATACTTTCGCTCGTATCCATCAGTGTCCGACTTTGATCATCCGTAATCTGGATCATCAAATCGCTTCGATCAGCGATAGGCAATAAAGGTCGGGCTTTTGTCATATCACTGTGTCACTTTAATCTTGAGTGGTTGGGTCGAACACTTTTTCTTAAAATCCGATCCGTTCAGGAGTCGGAAAAAGGTGACCTTCCCTTGTATATTTAGCCGCCAACAACGACCCATCAAGGTTGAATCGGGCGTTTTTTAAGCCTACCTGATTACCGCCCGCTCACTTCACACTCAAAGAGACCTTTTTTCGGTTCAACACTTGAACAGTACCGATTGATAGATCTTTCGCCTGGAAGTACCAAACACTAGCCAGCTTCACAGCCATCTTGAACCAAAACGAGCAGCTAAATCATTGATGAGGTCACGCTTCATACAGATGCAAACCATCGCCAACAGGCACTTTCCGGTTCCATTTCACCACCCTGTCGATCTCCCCGGGTCTTCCCATGACGGCAGATACCCTGTGGAATCCCCTTCGTGACTCCGATTGGTTGTCCAATCGCTAGAATAGCGGCGAAGACAATTCATTACCGGCGGATCCTGCAACTCCAAAATTCCGGAGCAGAATCTGTAATTTGCTCGCGGAACGGTAGTGATTGATTATCGAGGGAGTTGCATATTCATCACAAAATCCAAGATCTTTCTTTCACTTTTCAGTTAAGATGATCTGGCTTATCCACAGACTACTTACACGGCCCTAATAATAACGTCCCCAATAATTCTGGGATGGTTTGGATTTTTCGGCACCTACCCAAAAGACACTAGCTGGGTAAATCAAAAAAACCCATCACCCAGGGTGCTTGCAAATAGAATTCGCAAACCAGCCTTGACTTGATTGCCCCCCTGTCACCACGACCAATCTTTTTCTTATCGCATCATCGCATGAATCCTTACAACACGTCGATCAAATCAAGCACTTCCGCGACACAGCCAGATACTCTCGAACCTCCCGAGACTGAAACAGAGACGGTCAAAAACCTGTTAACGAAACTGAGCCGAGTTCGAGATGGATTACAAAGTGTCATTCGCGGAAAACAAGGTGTGATCGATTTTGTCCTGACGGCTGTCCTCGCAGAGGGCAGCATTCTCCTTGAGGACGTTCCAGGGGTTGGAAAGACCACTCTTGCAAAATCGCTTGCTTCACTGATTGACCTAAAATTTCAACGAGTGCAATGCACACCGGACCTTTTACCTGCTGACATCTTGGGAAGCTCCATTTACCAACCGGGCAGGGGAACTTTCGAATTTCGTCGCGGTCCAATTTTCTGCGACCTTCTAATCGCCGACGAGGTGAATCGCGCATCACCAAGGACACAAAGCGCTCTGCTGGAAGCGATGGCCGAAGGACAAGTCACTGTCGACGGACATCGCTACGCTCTCGAGAAACCGTTTCTTGTTATCGCAACACAAAACCCATCAGGCTACGAAGGAACGTTTCCACTTCCCGAATCTCAACTCGATCGCTTTCTACTTCGCCTCTCGATGGAATACCCGGATCATGAAAGCGAGATTGATATGCTGCTTCATCAGGAAAGCGATGATCCAAACTTTCAACTGAAGTCGGTCATGACTCGCGAGGACCTTACCAATCTTCAGCAACACGTTCGGAAGGTGCAAGTTGACCGTAAGATCGCCAAGTATGTTGTCGATCTTGTCACAGCAACGCGTTTTGACGATCGATTGCGCGCCGGTTGTAGCCCAAGAGGTTCCAAGATGCTACTTCGAGCCTCCCAAGCAAAAGCACTCCTCGATGGACGAACCTTTGTGCTGCCTGATGACGTACAGTCGCTTGCGGCGCCAGTCATGAGCCATCGCGTCAGTTTGCGTAACGCGTCGCTGACCACGGCGGATGCGATCGAGATTCAGAATGAGATTGTGCGACAAGTGGAGGTTCCACTTTGAACGCTGCCTTTCTCCCCATCTCTGGTCAATCCGAAAACAAACAATTAACTCTCTGGCGGGTTGTTTTTTTCATCCCGCGTCTTCTTTGGATTCTGATCTGCTCGCCATTTCGTCTTCTCGGATCAATACGTCGTTCAATGACGGTTGCTTCGGGGACCTTGATGGTAGTCGGTTTTGCGTCCCTGAATGTCATTTGGGGCTACCCTTGGCTTGGGATCTTTTCCGCCTGTACGTCACTGCTCGTTTTCGGCCGCGTGGTCAGCTATCTGATGAAGCCAAAACTGGCTTTCCATCTCACGCTTCCCAGATCGGTTGCTGCTGAAAACCCGCTTCCTGTGGCTATTTCGCTGCTCAATCAGGGGCGATTTCCAGCAATGAATTTCGCCATCCACTTCAAGCCTTCCAAAAAGGCGACGCGTCGAAGTCTCAGCAACCAATCAAGTGAGGCAATTGACTATAAAATCATTTCCTCACCGGCACCGATCTCCCTTCTAGAATCCAAAAAGGCCAAACGGATCTCGTCGACACTACGTTTTTCCAGACGGGGGACGGTGCGAATACCGCCAATTCTGACCAAAAGCTATTTTCCCTTCCATCTATATGAGACGGAAAACAGCTCAAGCCTGCAGACGCAGATCACCGTCACACCAAGGCCACTGAGTTCCGATCAGAATGAAGCGGCACGTGGTTTTCTTGAGTCAATGGGACAGTGGTCACATCGACTGCTCGCCGGAGATACCCTGGATTACACTGGTAGCCGCGAGTACGAAGTTGGAATGCCAGTTCGACGCTGGGACTTTAATTCATGGGCCAGGCTCGGCAAGCCGATTGTCCGCGAGTATCAGTCGCCTTCGGTACAACAGGTGTTCTTGCTGATTGACACCAGCCGTCCTGAACATTCCCTCTACGATCAACGAACAATCGATTTGGAGTTCGAGCATTTACTTTCCGCCGCTGCATCAACAATCATCGAGCTCAGCAAGAAGCGAGTCAGGTTGAAGATTTTCGTGACCAGCGAAATGCGGGATCACTTTGTGGATGGTGATTTCTTGAACGCCGACGCGGAATCAATGCTGATTCAGCTTGCTGATGTTAGCCCAATTTCCACTTCCACCAGTGATGAACAACTGCGGCAAGCATTCGATTCCATTCACCGATCACCCGCACTCGTTCTCTCAACACGATCTGCTGACCAATACCCCGACTCTATCTCAAGTGCCATCAACTGGATTCGCACCTCGAAAGATGCTGAAGACGATACCGAGAAAAAGAAACCCAATTCCGCTAGCCAGCGACCCAGCCCCAGACCCGCGGCGATCTAACCGCAAGTATCTCTGACCCAAATCCCAAACGGCAAACTAAGTCACAGCGTTTCAAGTCACAGCGTTTCAAGTCACAGCATTTCAAGTCAACTCCTTTCGCAAGTCAACGTCATGATCCAAATGCGTCAGAGCCAAACACTGGGTTTGCTACTTTGGGCGCAGACTCTGTTTGTTGGCAGCACGTTTCGCTCGCTTCCTGTCATGACGGGAATCGCATTCCTCATCACCTCGTTGGTCTTCTTCAGGCTGTTGCTTAGAAAACAACCCGCAACAGTGAGTGGGCAACCCCACAAGAAAACTGGCAAACTCAGTCTTTTACTGGGACTCTTGAGCTTTCTTTCAACCTTGGCGATCACGGGACAATGGCGATCTGGCAACCAATTAAGTGAGGAAGTCAACTATGTTTACCTCGTCATTGACACGCTAGCACATGCCTGCATTTTCTTCTCTTTATTGCTTTGGGCGATCAAACCGTTACGCGGTCATCCATCGATGATTCCTTTCGGATGTGTGGTAGCGTTGATGTCCTGTGCGGCCGGTGGCGCCAGCAGTTCGTTAGCCGCCCAGACAGCGATTGCTTTGACGATTTGCGTCGGTTTCTTGATGGGATCCAATGTCGTACTTAAGCCAAGTCATGGTTTCATCAGCTCAGAGGCCGGCGGTTCAGGCAGTGCTGTCGCCTCCAAGTGGCTGGCTCCGATTTTCTCCCTCCTAAGCCTTTCCGTCTTAATGATGGGGACAAGTGGGATTGCAAATGGCACCAGTTTCATCCTGCCCACCATCCAGAGTCGACTGCAGGAAGAATTGCAGACCTCCTTCAATTCGATGTCAGAGGAAACTTTTGTTGGAGGAACCCGTTACGTCCGAGGCAGCGAATTAGGCTCGCTGCGACAACACATGCTGGGCGATCCAGCCGAAGTGGCAGTTCAGTCGTATTGCAAATTCCCACCCGGCTATCTTCGCGGCAGCGTCTTTGATCGCTACTCACGGGGCGGCTGGTTGGACTCAGGCAGTTATGATTATCAGCGTTACACCCGGCAGCCAAGAATCCCCGACTCGCAAATTCAAACCAACGGTGTTGGAACAGCGTCTCCCACTTCACCCATTCCACAACCGCTGAATCATTTTCAACTCGTTGATCAAGAACTCGACAAGACAATCACTGTCGAAGTCCTTTCAGACCCATCGAAGGGTTCAGTCATTTTCACCCCGTTGGCATCTTATTGGATCGAAGCCAGCAGTGAAGAGATCTCGTTCACGGCTCATGGCGTGGTACGTTCAGGTATCGACGTTCGACGCCCCTACCTGACAGGTGTTGGAAAGGAGTTACCGCCGACCGTCCTCAGTGATGAATTAGATGATGCAACCCTGCGATTACCCAGTTCCCTGGCTGATCGCCTGTCCGCCTATGGTTCGTCACTTGTCGGAAGCTCACAGACAGCTCGCGAAAAAGCAAAAGCAATCAGCGAACACTTTCAATCCGAGTACGGTTACAGCCTGAATCCAACTTTGGACCGACCTCGCAATATTGATCCGATCGATTTCTTCCTGACAGCGAAGCATGACGCGCACTGCGAGTTCTTTGCGTCAGCAACCGTCCTTCTCCTACGAAGCATCGGCGTCAACTCCCGATACGTAACCGGATACGTCGTCGACGAGTTAAGCGAAGAACAGTCAGAACTTTGGCTGGGAAGAAACCGAGATGCGCACGCGTGGGCCGAAGCATTCGATCCCGTCTCCGGAACATGGTTTCCGGTCGAATCCACCCCAGGATTAATCTACCGAACGGTGCAACCTGAACAGCTAGACATGGCCTTGATCGATGCTGATGGAAGGCTTCTGGAGGACACAGAGGGTGTGGAAGAAGGATGGCTTGAACGCTTGATTAGCTGGTTTGTCTCCATCCGCGTGACTGAACCCATTCTAATTGCTTTTCGAATCTCTCAATTGCCACTGTTCATCGGACTCTCTTTCTACCTTTGGAAACGCTACCACGGAGGGAACGCCCAAACAGTTGACAAGGACGAGATCAAAACTCGTCGAATGCTCAGACGGGTTGATCGCTTGATGAGACGATCAAAATTCACGCGCAGCCCAAGTGAAACACTGTGGCAGTTTGCAGACCGCATCAACGAGTCATCCTCCAGGCCTGACGCACCAGCAAAACAACGTCAACTACTGAATCAATGTGCTGAGTGGTATCGTCAGTACGCGGTCGAAAGGTATCAGGGAAACAAACCCAAACCACTTATCCTGAAATAGAGCCCTCCCAATCACCCCTTAGAGTTAAAACGAGGCGGCAAAGTTCAGATTTTGAGTCAGTCATGCATCTGACCGCTTGATACTTCTAGGTGCATCATCGTTGGTCACCTTGATAAAGTCGCTCTGCGGACTGGAATTGGCACCTCCTCATACCTGCAGGTGGAGTCAACAATCTCAAAATGGTGCCTCCGCACTGGGAAGGCTCCTATCGTCAACGCGATACCAAATTGACATTTTCAGTCCTTCAGACACAGATCATGCATGAAGCTGTTGAAGTCACACGATTGATTTCGTCCACCCAGGAATCAAGCTCACAACAAGACTGCTTCGCCCTACCTTGTCAACAGGTACAAAGACCCAGGATAGCAGTGACTTGCCCGACTTCAAGTTGCCCGACTTCAGGTTGCCCAGCTTCAAGTTGCCGGACCATTGATGACCAATCCCTCCACTAATTCTCGTCGATCCGAGACATCTCGGCCAAGATCCTCCTATTCGAAATCGATAGAAGACTTCGCGATCGGAGGTGGTACCAACTGCAGAAGAATTTTCAACCAGAACGATTGATCGTTCGGATGCTTGCGAAGGTAGGACGCTGTCTGGCGATTAGTCTGCTGCTTTTTGGGACCCATTGCATTGTAAAAGTAGTTGAAATAACTACGCATTTTAAAATCATGAAACGCACCCAAATCACAATTCCCCTGCAGCATATCAAGCTTTCCGAGAGCTTCCGCGACAAGCAGCACCGGGAAACACTTGAAACAACGCCCGCAATTAAGCAGGGAAGAATTATCGTGCGACACTCTCGCGCAGACGTTAATTTTTGATACGAGCGTTTCGTTCTCCATCACCTGCAGGATTTTATCCAAACGGGTGCACTCCGCCCCAAACTGCTTAAAGCTCTGCTGCGCCGTGCTCAATAACGGAAGCAGCACGGGATTGGCTGCATCAATCACCCGAGTACACATGTTTGGGAGGCCCACCTGCAGTTCAGTTCCGGACGCATAAACGTAACGTTTGCAAATCGGACTCAACGACATCGAAGCAGCAACTGTCCGCATCGTGTGTGATTCAAGAAAAGTGAAACCCTCGTAAAACGGCGACACATCACAAGAAGCACCAGCAAACGACAAACCTAACTCATCTGCACAGCGTTCGGCGTGGCTTCGATTGACGTCAAACTGCGAATTTCTGGCGACGCTCCCAACATTATGGTGCATCAACATGGACACACGTAATTCCTCGGGAAGCTCGTCTTTGAATAAAGCACAATCCAATAACTGCATGCTGTCGATTCCACCGCTAAAACCTGTGGCAACATGGGCCCCTTCCTTGCGACCCGGGTGATTTGGCCTGCGTTCCGCTCGAATCGATACCTTTTTCAACTCTGAAAACTGCAGACACAGCACGCTTTGGATCGTCACCTGAAGTTCATAAAGAAGTAAAGGATCAATTTCGCCATCGAGAATCAGATCATCACCTGACTTCATCGCGTGCATCAGCAACATCACTAGAAAAGGCTCACCAAACGGCTCAGCCTGATTGAGTTCGCTAATCGCACCATACCGACGAAAAGCAACGGTTCGCACACCACCGCTGTACGTCACATCTGCGATAAGGTCGGAGTATCGATTACCCGATTCTTGGCGAAGATTTTCGATTCTGATAGCCATAATATCGGTCGCTGCTCCATCCAATCAAACGTCATCAATCCGGAAAAACTTGATCAATCTATCTTAAAAGTAAACAACCAAATGTTTCCTCCGAATGGCCCAATCAAATCACTTGATCACTCAGAAGGTATCAGAAGCATAGCCAAGCAGCAGAGCCCAATCCATGCAGAGCCCAATCCATGCAGAGCCCAATCCATGCAGGTCTCCGCCGGAGATTAATAGCAAGCATCAATTCCGTCAACACAACCCCAGGGTGCCAATCTCTCACACAAATCGACCAAATCACTGTCGCAAATACATGGCCCAATGGACAGATCAGATGTACGCATCAATGCCACGACGTTGGGGCAGGCCAGAACCCTTCAGCACAAGGCGCACTAGCGGTTCCCTCCAAATTGCTTGACCTGTGAATCCTGGCAATCCAATCCCCAAGTTA
>CALJHC010000047.1 GCA_938075415.1 uncultured Rubripirellula sp.
GTTCTCAAGTACGAATCCGTGATCGCGTTGGCCACCATTGCTGCCGCGTCACGATCAACGTCTGTGTAACTAATGACCAAACGCTCGGATGTACCGCCGCTGGCGATACTGAGGTTTTTTCGAAGGTTAACCTCTGCGAGCTCAGGATCAGAGAGACTCGGAGCCTTCCTTAGTGCCGGGTCGGAAAGAACCGGATCCAGTACGATTGGATTGAGAATGATCGGCTTTTCTGTCTGCGAAAGATTCTTGGCGACTGGCATGACGCCTTTAAAGACAAGGTAATCTTGTTTTGCCTCAAGCCAATGTTCTGCTCGGTACTCAGGCACAAACGTCTCAATCACGACGATTGCAGCGATTCCGGCCAAAAGTGTTCCGATTGGTAACGCCCAAGTCCAACAGCGGCGGATGGTCACCCAAAGGATCCAAGGGTTGAAACTCCCTTCCTTCAACTGCCCAAACTCGGGAGTCGTTGCCGTGGTGAAGCGGTACTGCTTTTCTGGTTGATTTGACATTTATGACGTTCAGTAGCGGCGAAATATTAGCGAGGGAAGGTTCGTTGGCGGGGACTCTGCAACGCGATAACGAGGGTTCGTCGACAAGATATAGGTTACGAAGCTGGCACTTTCACAAAATCTTTGGCAGACATGCTCTCAATTGGTCGATAAAGGTGTTCCCAGTAGACCTTGATGAGCCATAAAAGCCCGAAAGCGAAGGGAATCATCAGCAAGCCTGAAAAGTCGTGAATAGAATTTCGCAGGCTCGGATCATCGAAAACCTGAAACATCAGTCCAACGACGGTGATGCGAACAGCGTTAACAAACAAGGCGACAGGAATAATCGATGTGATCAGGACTACCCGATCGAGCCAAATTCGAGTGGCCATGCAAGTCCAGAAGAAGGCGAGGGCTGCGACACCGATAAAGATTCGCATTCCCGAACAGGCTTGCTCCACCATTAATTGTTCTTCACCCAACCAGATTGTGTGGCCTTCTGAAACTGCTGGCTGCCCTAAAATCCTTAGAGTGATGGTGCTTAGTTCCGTGGCCACGCCTTGAAGACGCCAGCTCAAAAGTGATTCTGCACGGTAAGGCATTGGGACCATGAGTATCAGAAATATCACGGCAGGAAGTGACCAACGTAATGCTTGAGGTCCCATCAAGAACCACACGATACCGGCCATAAGAGGCACGATCGACCACCCATCTAGAAAGTCCGCGTAGACCAATCGACCCACAAATCGCATTAAAATTGCGAGGCCGATAAGAGAAAGGCCGGCTGGGGAAATAGTCGCACGAATTCCAGGAAAGGAGTCCCTTCTGTGCCAGCACAACATGCCAGCTAGAAATGGGACGAGGTAACCGTGAGAGTAGTCTGGTTCGTGACGCCATGCGTCTTCAATCCAAACGAAAGTTGGCCAGTAGGCATACATGAGTGCCGCAAACATCGCGAGAAGCGGAAACTTATAGGTGGACCATGCTTGGCCAAAGCTCATCACATAGAGTTTCTCATTTTTGGCAATTGATCTCGCAGCACTTTTTCCGCTGGAAACGGCGTTTGCCGCTGCACTAATTTGCCGTTTTCTTCGTCTTGTACGTGCCATTTTGCTCGCTGCTTAAGGCCGATGTATTGATTTGCTCGTAACAGACATGAAGTTGCCCTGCCCTACCAAGGTCGCTCGAGTGCAACACCCAAGGGATTGGTATCTGAGGAAGAGGTAACTGTCGTCAACCATTTTTAAGCGATCTGTTACGCGTCGGAAACCAGATTCTCGCAGCAGAGATTCCCCGCCATCATTCCCGTTTTGACCCGACGATTACACGCTATTGCCACAGAGGCGGGCGGTCAATCACTTCGTCATTCGGATTACCAAAACAATCATTCAGCCCACGTATAAGAGGCTTAATCGTTACATGTGGCCGTTAATACCCAGTCAGCATGAATTACCAATTTCAGCTTGATAGTAGCCGTTATGGTGAGATTTTTTTCTCATTCCTTTAACGTCTCGATACTGCTGAAGTACCCAGAGGGATTTATGAATCTGCCATCAAACGGATGTTTTTCATGGTTCGGGGGGGCAACTTGGACCAATCCAAATGCGCCGAAAAACTGGATAAATGAAACACTTTCCAGTGATTAGCATCCGACGAAAACTCCACAGGCTGTGGAATCTAGGCGGATCAATATTGAGCTGATTTATCCGCGTCATCTACACTTTTTTTAACGATGCATGACTGTTTTGCGAGCTATGTTTCCAACGGGTGGGGTGTTTAAGCCCATTTGATTCAATCTCAGTCAATCACATCCGCCTACCTCTCAACTTTGGTTGCCTCGCGTGAGGAGGTGCTGGCTGGGAACCTTTATAGATTTGGGACCGTGCGATGTCATCTTTTCTTATCCTCGGGGCTGTCTGCTGCGTCTTCGCCGCCTCAACAAGCTTGCTGGCCGTCATGGTGAGAGGCGCACCGCTGATAGAAGAATTCGATTCCCGAGGTCCACTGCCACGGCGTGGTACAGCAGTCAACCGATCTGTTTCTAAAAGTAAAAGTTCAAGCACTCGCTCTAAACGAAGAAGCAAACGAAGCATGACTAAGTCAGGATTGCAAATTCTTTCCGAGCAAGCCCATTCTTCAGTTCGCCGACATTCTGCAAATCTTCCTCGATAGCTTTCATAAAGCTTCAGAGCGATTCGAGGTAAAGACTCTCAATTTCGAGGACTTTCTGACCAGTGCAAAGCAGCATTGATGAACACCTTGTCGATCCTCGGATCGCCCCTGATGCTGCCTCTCAATCCTTGGAATGCGTTGCGACCACAGCCTCCAAGTGACCCTGCTCTGATAGCCACGGCTTCTAGGCCAAGATTGTTGGTGTCTTCGATGACAGGCAAGGGGTTGGTCGAAATTCTGAAACTTCTCACCGATTGTTGACACTCGTTCCTTGGCGAAGGAGTCCGACGAAAAGGACCTCTGTTCTTCTACAGAGACTTAGACTCAGAGGGTCAAAGATTCACAAATCTCAAGTCAGGCGAAAAAAAAAGACGCCGGTTCTAACCGACGTCTTGATTGCTATTTCGTTTCCAATTGACGGAAATACAGACGCTCAAAGATCAGTTTGATTTTCGCCTGAGACTTCCGATCACTTCGCGTTCTGGGCTTTTTCTTTTTGGTAGGTCGCCAACGTCGCGTTAATTTCCGCTGAACCATTGTTGTGCTTGGCGGCGATCTCTTGCCATTTGATTGCTTCATCCAGATCGCCCATGACGTAGTAGACACGAGCCAGTGTATCGAGTGTCGCAGCATCCTTATTGCCGTTGAGTTCAGAGGCTCGAGTCGCCGCCTTCAACGCCAGTTGCATATCCGTTTCGCTACCCTTGCCGGTGCGAGCGGTATTCCAGGCGATCTGATTTAAGAGTTGAGCATTTTCCCATGCCGATTCGATTACAGCGCCCCGAACTTCAGATGCTTGCTCAACACGACCAGCTCGTTCCAGAATTGTCATCCGGTAAAGGGCAGTGTTCGTTGATTTGCCGGCAGCCTCTTCCATCTGATCCAAGACAGTGAGGGCTCCGTCATAATCTTTCTTTTGCATCGAAGCATTGAGGCGTGACATCCACTGCTTCATCACTTCTTGCTGCTTCATCTCAGCAACGGCAGCATCCCGATTCCATGTCCCGGCAACAATTTTTGCCAGTGGTTCATCAATTCTTGCTGGATGGCCGATCCACTCAACGATACCGTCACGGCCGACAACGAATGCACAGGGGATGCCGTTTTGGCCGGCAGCACGCATGTAATTGGTGTTGGTCCAGTCACCGGAGTCCAATGCCAACCGGTACTTGATTACTTCGTTCCAAGTGCCACCAGTGGGGGCGTTTTTACTCAAGAAACCATTAACCGTCGCTTCATCTTCACGAGTCACGCCAATGAAGGCGACTTTGTCTTTGTATTTGGTTTGTAGTTCGCTGATGTGAGGCATGCCGACTCGACAGGGCCCACACCATGTTGCCCAGAACTCAACGACGTGAACTTTGTCTCGAAGCGGAGCAGTGACAGGGTCACCCTTGATCCATTTCGCAACCTTCAGCCCGGGGCTTGGATCTCCGATTCCGAGTTTTTGTGCTTCAACGCTCTGTCCTAACCCAAAGGAGCCGAGAAGTACGGCGATTCCGATTAAAAGTCTCATGACATTTATTGTCCAAAGGAGGTGATCGTAAACGTATTCGAAGGTGGGCCAAGGCTGCCTTGGGCTTACCCATTAGATTGTGCTTTGCCTGAATTGTACGGTTTTTTGGTTTGCTGGGGGATGTTGGGTGATCCCTTTTCGTTTTCGGCTGGTGGTAAGTGGTGATACCGGGGTGATCGTCTCCATTTTACAGCATTTTGCTGCGAATCAATGCGGTGGGAGCCGAGGGCGGTGCCCCCATAAAGCAGTGTTCTGTGCCCCACGAAAGCAGTGCTCTGTGCCCCAAGAAGACGGTGAAACGACATCATTATGAATTCAAACCGGATGACGGGTTAACCAAAGTCTGTTGATTATGATCGAATTAACGCAAGTTCTCGGAGAGATGGAGACATTGGTGGCTGAGAGCATTTCATTCGTTTCTGCCAAGTGAATCATTTTTGCTACCCGTTCCGAAATCTTACCCAAGGGTACAAGCACGCCATGGCGAGATCGCCGCACCGAACTCGGGACATTCCGTAGGCGATTTCAGATGGTTTCAGCGAAGTTTTCTTGCTGCACCAATGTTGGACCGAGTTGCTAGGGGAAAGGAAGTGGAAGGTGAGATTCGTCATCAAAATTTCTGCCAGAACGACACGCTTCTCCACTCATGATCCAAATCCTTCTCGGATAGCATCCCAACGAACTAAATTCGATGTGGGACTGCAATGAAGATTCAGTGTGGGAACACGGGTTAACCGCTGTATCGTTGAAGCGACCATGTCGCCGAGATTTCCTACTTTCGTTTTCATTGGTACGCCGCATTCAGTTAGTTGCTAAGCTAGGCGGGTTATCAGTAACGAAGTGTTTTTCGGTCGAGATCGTGTTGACTCGAATGTCGTGATCATTTGGTTGGCTGACATTCGAGTATCGACGGTCGATTCATATTCATGATTTGGTGAAGCGGGAAATTGGAGCAGTCAAGATGCAGCGAGTATTTCTATTGGTCATTGCTTACTTTGGACTCGCGGGCTTGGTTATCGCGCAGGCTGAACCCCCCAAAGTAATTCGAGTGCTTTGCTACAACATTCATTATGGTCAGGGCATGGACGGCAAGTACGATCTGCCTCGGCTTGCCAAGGTGATTCGTGACGCTCGGCCTGACTTGGTCGCGCTGCAGGAGGTAGATGTTGGCGTTTTGCGTTCGGGGCGATTGCATGAAGCCCAAGAACTTGGGCGGCTCACTGGGATGGCGGTGCGTTACGGACCAACCCAGCATTATCAGGGTGGTTTGTACGGTAATGCGGTTCTGTCGAAATTGCCGATCGAAGATGTCTTGATTCAGCCGCTTCCTTATTCGGAAAGCGACGCAACTCGTACCACTTATCCACGTGGAGCGATCGCAGTGAAGGTGCGGTTGCCCACCGGGAAGTTCATTCAATTCATCAGCACACACTTTCAGCACAATGTGGCAGAGGATCGGGTTGCCGAGGCCAAGGCGATTAGCAAGCTTTTTGCGGGGGAAGGCAATCTTCCCAATATCCTCGCTGGTGACATGAACGCGAAACCGGGATCCCCACCAATCGAGATTCTTGAGAAGCACTGGTCGCACGCTGCCAACCAACCTTTTTCACCAACAGCACCATCGGTAACCCCAACCTCCAGAATTGATTACATCTTCTATCAGGCAAGTGCGGGCCTTCGACTGTTGGAATCAGAAGTGATTGATGAACCAATGGCCTCTGATCACCGTCCTGTCTTGGCCGTTTTTGAAATAGAAACTCGTTGAGTTTTTAAGGGGCTTCCGTTTTTCAGCCGAGAATCATTGAGTAATCTTGTGCAGGCCACTGGCATAACTATCCCTCTTGTTTCTTGCCAGCCAGTTTTTTGGCTTTGGCTACTTCGTTCTTATCGCAGACCCATCCGCGACAATTTGGTGATCCACACTTGCAGCGGGGAGTCCCTTCGTGCGCGATCCATCGATAATCAAATGTGATTTCAGATTTCGGTTCGATGTTGCAGTTGGCGACGATCAGCATCACAAACTTGGAAAGCTGAACAAGTTCGGTGTTCGGCGAGCAAGAGTGGTTGATGAAGACAGCAGGGATTGCTGGTTCCAAGGCCCACTTCTTGGTTAGCTCCATCAGGTAATCGGATCCGGGGTAACCCTTGCGGCGAATCAATTGCCCTTGGATTTCCATGACGATTTCACCGGGTAAAAAATGCCTCGCTGCATAGACCCCCCGACCGCAAGCGTTTTCGCCCACCTCGACATCACGATCGCAATAGTTTCTGTATCCATGCTTGGCATCGAGTCTTTTCTGCAGTTTTTTTCGGCGTTTGGGGTCAAGCACGGTGTCGATTATGAAAAGTGATAACGGGGCAATTTCAAGCTGGTTGACGCGAGCTTTGGGTGAAATTGAACCTGGGACGGATCGTTTCAAGACGAAAGTCACTCAGGGGATTTCTCTCGTGGTCAATTATCTGATGGTGATCTGCAGGTGGGATTTCTCGGTCGGTTCAATGAATTGATCGTCAACCGATCCTGCTGATGAAGTCGAGGGATTGTGACTGGTAGATTAAGTTAATTAGTGATTGTTCTACACGAGGCGGAAAAATTCAGGAATCATCCACGATTCAGCAAGAATCATGACTGGATTTGTACCGAGGGCAAGTGGACGAAGAAGCGATCAAGTTGGGATAACCTAGATGAGGCGTGAACCTGTTCTTAGACGCGTTGGCGGTTGGAATGATCTTTGGGTTACCGCACCCTGTTTTTGCAGACTCAGATTTTATTGGTCGGTCATTTCCAGGGGAGTCTCATGCCACAAGTCGGAAGCATTTCGGGGGTTTATGCAGCATTTGCAGTTCTGCCTCTAATTCAACGCCAAGAAGATGATAAAACAAGTTGATTCGCCGTTGGCATGGTTCATGACTTTGAAGTGGGGTGGCTTTGCAGTGGCTGATCAGCGAGCTCAGTTCAGTGATTCTGGAATGGCGGCATGAGTCAGAGAGCACCAATTTGCGTTGTCAGTGAATGACCAAAAAAATTAAGAGAAAGATTAGGTTTCCATGCATCAGAAAAAAAACGACAACCATCAAAGTTCTCATGGAAGGGAGGGCCTTTGGGTTCATTCGCCCCTTGCTGCAATTTGCTTCCTCTTCCCACTGTTTTTCTTCGCCGCCTCATTGCACGCGGCCGAGGGTTTGGAGTCGATTCATTTATCGGTTCGCGTCTTTCGATTTCAATCCGACGAAGATCCACGATTAAATTGCTCGTTAAGTGACAAGGAAATTCGTGAACAATTTGTGGCGGTGAATGATACGTGGAAACAGGCGTCGATCGTCTGGGAAATTGAATCCATCAGGGAGATGAAGGCCAAGAAGCCTGACTTGTTCTCGCGAGCGATGATGAATCCACGAGGGCAACTCGCGGCAGCATTGGTCCAGAACCTGCAAGATGATCATCTTCTCGTTGGCGGATTTAATGTTGTGATCGCCGAAGATTTTGAGAAATCGATAGGAGGCGTTTTTATTCCTCAGGCAGATGGCATCGTCTTTTATGCAAAACGTGGACCCAAGGGAATTCAGACGCCAGCTGTTCTTGCTCATGAGCTAGGCCATGCTCTTGGTTTACCTCACACGATTTTTGAGAAAGGTAACAACTTAATGATGGGATCCGGTCCAGAACGTGTTCCAACTCGAGTGAAGCCGGTGACTGCATCTCAGATCGCCATCGCAAGGCAGTATGCTGAGGTGGGCAAACCGTTCAAGCCGCAAACCCTCAAGGCTCCGAAAGGGAATCCAGCCGAGGTCTTTCATTTCCTTGATTCTGACTCAAACGGAGTTCTAACGGTGGACGAATCGCCCACTGAGTATCGGGACTACGCGAAAGAGTTCTTCCGAAAAGCTTCACGATCGCCGAACGATGAGATAAATCGACAGGACTATTCCAAGATTGTTAGACAACGCTCCAGTGGTTCTCGCCGTGTGGGATATGGCCCAGAGATTATTCCGCAGATACTGACTCGATTTGATTCTGATCAGAATGGGATTCTCAGTCGCGCTGAAGTTAAGAACCCTAGCTCAGTCGTGTTTCGATTTTTTAAGCAATGGGATCTCGATGGTGACCAGCAGTTGACGAGAAAGGAAATGGAAGAGTCCTTGAAAAGGTCCAGAGCTCAACCGCCTGCTAATTGATACCGAATACTGTATCGCTATTGGTGCGCAATGCATTCATTTCCTGATCCGACGGGAAATAGCCGGCATTTAAATCGAAACGGATAAGCGGAACCGATCAGGTGATCTGGAGAAATGGAATTCACCAAGTTTGGATTCTTGAATCGTGATGGGTTCGGGCTGATTTCGTGGATGTTATTAAAGCTCGCTCGATAACTGATTGTCTCAGCGTGTCGGTTCGGTCAGCCGAGGACAAGCCAGCAGTGATGAAAAGGCAGTCTTTGGGCCGGCGCGGGTGGAATCCTGATGATGGTCAAACCGGCTGATTGGCGATGCGAGGCTAACGCCTATCTGTTTGACGGCGACGATTGTCAATCCATGCTAGGTTTTGCCTGCTGAAGCGATTCTGGCGTGTCTTGGTGTTTGTGCCCCCATCTTTCCAAACATCTCAGAAAGGCATTTGTCGCTGGGCGGTCCCCGAGGTCGGTATTTGTTGCATAGAATGACGACAGAATTCCGGAAATGGAGAAGTGTTAGTTGATAGGACTTGGCTGCTTGATGGGCTGAGGCCTCTAAACGGACTCGCCGGTGAGTGCTGATGCACCAACCGCCAGAGTTAAGCGTTGATGATCCCAAGCGATGATCCCGAGCGATGATCCCAGGATTCACTTGTCCTTAGCGATACGCGGATCTGTTTGAGAGAAATCCGCAATGCCGCTAACAATCTCCAGCCGCTTCTGTAACCCTTTCAAAATTGTTTCATATAACCCTGAACTGCTAACATGATTAGATCTGAAATGAAACTCGTCCATTGGACGAGTCAGAGCTCCCGACTATTGGTCATCGTGATGCTGTTGTTACTTTCGACCAATTCGCAGCGGGTTGATGCTGCTGATTCGATTGATGCAGCCATTGAAGCCATTCGCCAAGTTGGTACGGAGGGGAAAGGTTTTGAGAAGGCGCTGCCGGCAGCCGAGGTGTTGCAGGATTTGCCATCCGAAAAGCTTTCCATGGTTCTGGACGGTGCCGATGGGGTCAATCCAATCGCTGAGAATTGGTTTCGAGGAATTGTGTTTGGAATTGCACAGCAATCAGGCACTCCCGAACTCAAAAGCTTGCAGGACTACGTACTTGATCAGCAGAACAACGCGATCGGGCGTGGTATCGCGATGGAGCTTATCACTCGAGAGAATTCGAGTATGGGAACGACGATGCTGGCCGATCTGCTCAATGATCCCAGCCTTGCGATTCGCGAGATGGCGGTTGAGCAGTCGATTGAGAAAGCTGCGGCGTTAGCGGATTCTAAACAAGAAGATTCGGTTGCAGTCTATCGAGAAACGCTCAAGGCAGCGCGGCACCCGAAACAGTTGTCACGCATTGTCGAATCACTGGGTAAGCTTGGTGAAACTGTGACAACAGCGGATGCGTTTTCATTAATTTTGAATTGGAAAAGCATCGCACCATTTGATAACGAGGGTGGAGTTGGTTTCGAAGCGACATACGGTCCAGAGCAGCAATTCGCTAAAGCAGGAATGGTTGATCTGGAGCAGCAGCACGAGGGGAAAAATGGTGCCGTGTCATGGCAGGCAGTTGAAGGATCTGATGATGAAGGGCTAGTTGATCTCGCTGATACTTACAACAAAGAAAAAGGTGCGGTTGCCTATCTCTTTGCCGAGTTTGAATCTTCAGATGACCGTGCAGTGCAGGCGCGTTTGGGTTGCATCAACGCCAATAAGGTCTGGGTCAATGGCAAGGAGGTGATGGCAACCGAGGTGTACCACTCAGGAAGCATGTTGGATCAATACGTTGCCCCATGTGATTTACGGAAAGGTAAAAACACAATCTTGTTGAAGATTTGCCAGAACGAGCAAGAGGAGTCATGGGCTCAACGTTGGGAGTTTCAATTCAGATTGACCGACCCCACGGGTAAAGGGTTGCAAAGCGGCCAGTGAGAATTGGTGCTGAGGCAACGTAGCCCGATCACTGAGAATCGGGATGGTCAGACCGGCCAGATTTGTACCCTTTGTCGTTTTAAAAACAGGTTTGTGTTTTGATGTCAGATGCGTACGAGTCTTCTCTTTCATACAGACAGTCAAAAATTTTTTCACAAGATCAAGCTCTATGAATCAGTTCAATTTAAATGTTCATCACTCAAAGCGAAGAGTCATGTTGCCTTTGCTTGTCATCGGTTGTTTTCTCAATCAATCAAGCGTTGGTTCTGCTGCCGATTCCGAAAACTGGCTGGGTTTTCGAGGCGATGGAACGAGTGCCTCGGAGATCGCACCAAGGAGTTTAGACGTTGGCGATCAAGGGAACGTGGCTTGGAAGGTGACGATGCCTGGCAAAAGTGTTGCGGGACCAATTGTGATTGGTGACCGAGTGATCTCCACCAGTTCAGGTGGCCAGGAAGGTGAACAATTATTTGTCACCGCAGTTAGCCTTTCGACCGGTCAAAAGTTGTGGGAGCAGTCATTTCGATCAACCGGTCGTCCATTCTGCCACCCAACCAGTGCAAACGCTGCACCTTCGCCGGTGAGTGATGGAGAACGTGTCTTTGCTTTTTTTAGTAGTAACGACCTGATTTGTCTGTCATTGGAAGGTGACCTGATTTGGTATCGAGGCTTGGGATACGACTATCCGAAAGCCGGAAATGATATTGGGATGGCATCATCACCCATTGTTGCTGATGGAGCGATCATCGCTCAGGTGGAAGCGCAAGGTGATTCGTTTGCGATCGGGATTGATGCGGCAACCGGTGGCAATCTTTGGCGAATGGCTCGTCCGCGACAGTCAAACTGGAGTTCACCCGTTGTGATTGATCGACCGGATGATTCAGTTGAAGTGGTGCTGCAGTCGGGAAGAAATATTGTGGCGGTTGATCCAAAACGCGGAAACGTGAAATGGATTATCGAAGAGGGTGCTGACAAGATCGCGAGCGGTACTCCCGCTGGTGAGTTCTTGTTGTTACCCGGCAGTGAAATGATGGCACTAAACATTGGCGAAAGCGCAACAACGCCGGAAGTTGTTTGGCGCAATAGTCGATTGTCGCCCCGTAATGCCAGTCCGGTTCTCAATGGCGAAAGATTCTATTCGTTAAAAGGTTCAGTTCTTGTTGCCGCGAACGTCGAGGACGGTGAGCAAGTTTGGCAACAACGCCTCTCGGGACTTGGCAGTACATGGGCTACACCGGTTGTTTCGCAAGGACGCCTTTATATCTTTGATCAGTCAGGGGTCGGCCTGATCGTTGAGGACCAAGGGGATTCAGCCCAGACCATTGCAGAGGTTGATCTTGGTGAGCCCGTTTTGGCTTCGCCAGCGCTTGCTCAAGGAAAATTAATTGTGAGAACGAATCAAACGTTGTACTGCTTTGAGTAGTCGTCGTGACGAACACTTTTGGTAGCAGACCTGTAACGTGATTCAGGGAACCGGAGAGGGGGTGAGGTATCACCCAAGGTGATTTATCGTTCAAAGGGCCGTAGTGAGAGGAAACAGATCTCACTACGGCTTTTTTTATTGGATACGCATCGTCCCGAGTATCGATGCTAGGAACGGAGTCTTTTGCCACGCATCATTTAAGATGGTACCCGGCGAGGCGACGGTTCTTTGAATTGACCTTTCCAAGCGACGCCTCGGTCAATTGTCATCGGCATGCTCAGGATGCCAAACTTGTGTTAGGCGTGGATGAACGTCGGATGTTTCTCGCCAGGTTTCACTGAGAACAGGACCATCAGTTGAGATGGATGCATCGAGTTACCTTGAAAGTGGTTTCTTCAATGCATCTTGAACTACCCTAGTGAATACTCGGACACTCCAGGGGAAACAATTTGACTCTGCGGAATCCCCGATTCTAAAGTTCCAGAATTCGTAGATTGCGGAATCGCAGATTGTTAGGTTGGCCATGATCTTGCAAACCAATAAATCCTTCTGATGGACGATCCTTCACCGGCGTCGATGAGAGATCAATATCAACGATTTGCTGCCCATTTAGCTCGATCATCAATTGAGACCCCACGCACTGAATGACCATTCGATTCCATTGATGTGGCGCGGCCGACATGTTCTTGGTAGGACCGACGGTGCTAATGACGCCACCGTGATCATGGGCGCCGAGTGCCGATTCGTTACCAAACGTATCCAAGACTTGAGCTTCAATTCCCTGTTTGACAGGATCGGCGGTATCACCGACTCGAAAGAAAATACCGCTGTTTCCGCCGGGCGGGTAGGTGTACTCGAGATCGAGAATGAAGTCCTTGTATTTCTTATTGCTCCAGATATAAGCATCGTATCGTTGCCATCCCATTTCGCCTTCACGGGGTTGAATCAATAAAGATCCGTCCGCTTGGACTGACCAGTTACCTTGGGTCGTCCATCCCTCGAGGTTCTTTCCATTGAAGAGTGACTGATATTCGGAGAGGTCTCGGAGTTGCAGGTTTCGCCAGCGAACTTCGTAGGGACCACTTCCTGCTCCGATGCCGTGAACTTGCAGGCCGATAAAGCCTTTTGGGTGTGATTGAAGCTTGTCCTCATCGACTAGATCAGAGATGAGCTTGCCATTAAGCCAAACCATAATTCGCGCACCGACTGCTTTGACGTGATAAGAGTTCCATTGCTCTTCTTTGAAGTGTGTGTGCGTTTGTCGAAGCTCGTCGGGAGTCATCCAACCGCCCGCGGCTTCTCCGTACACGTATCCAGCAGTGCCGTTGATCGCAATTTCCACTTGGGGACCGTTCACGCGGCCATCGGGTGTGCCGCCTTGGTTCTGTGATCGGATTTGCACTCCCGAATTCAGTTCGTTGTCAACTTTGACATCGAACTTTAATTCAAAGTCACTGTAAAGCTTGTCGGTGCAAAGGAAGGAGTTCGGGCTGCCTTCAGCTGTCTTTCCAACAATGGAATCACCCTCGATTCGATATGTCGCAGTGCCATTTCTCTGCGTCCAACCTTCTAGGTTTTTGCCATTAAAGAGATCAACCCACCCAAGATTATCAGCTTGGACGGGCAGGCTCATCAGAGCCATGAGTAGCAGGGTGCTTAAGAGACGCGGCATGGTCATTGTTTCCAGTTTCATGTCGTGACGAGGAAGGAGGGACAGTCAGGGAGACAAATTGTAGCGGAGAAGTAGAGGCATGATGGGTGATCAGCCTGATCCTGATGCCAAAAAAATTTTGACGCATTTCTCGGACTGAAAACCACCTTCGGAGCGAACTGGTAATCAAGGATCACGTGAGGATCGGGACCGATATTCGGCTCATGTTTCGGACAGTTAACAGGATTTCCCCATGGGTGCTCAACAACCAGAAAACGCCTTGTCGGTTCCGTGAATTTGCTTGATTGATGATTCTGCGTGAACGCTTGTGCGAAATCCCAGCCGCTTTTCTGATTCCACCCCTCATAAGCATCATCCATCTTGGCCAACATTCAGGACATAGCCTTGGTAACCATCCAACTAAGGATTTCCAAACTCTTTTCATTTGTTTCTTGATAGAGGGACTGATTTCCGACGAGCGCAGTTGTTTTGTGATTTATCGTTTGAGTTACCGGTTTGCAGAATCGGTGCGTGGCGATACAGTCGTCGCAAGAAACGAGAGCTTCACTCAGATTCTTGATTGATTTTAACTTAACCTGCAAAGAAGGTCCTCTGTGCTTGATCAACAGAAGTTACTGGATGTTGCAACGCAAGCTGCCAATGTTGGCGGTGATGTCTTGATGCGTTATTGGCGAGACGGCGTAGTGATCAATGACAAGACAGCGTCAGGTGGGAAATCCTATGACCTGGTCAGCGATGCTGATTTGGACAGCGAGAAAGCCATCGCAAGTCTGTTACAGCGGGCGTATCCTGACCATGAATTCCTGGGTGAGGAGGAGCTTGATGGAAGCACCGATGCTGAACATCTATGGATCATTGATCCTTTGGATGGGACGAATAATTACGCACACCAGATTCCACATTTCGCGGTTTCGATTGCCTACTACCACCGAGGTATTCCTGAGGTGGGTGTCGTTCTGAATCCGGCTCGAGGTGATCTTTACACAGCGACACGCGGTGGCGGTGCATTCCGAAACGGTCAAAGGGTGCGGGTTTGTGATTCCGAGACGTTGGGGCAGACACTGATTGGCTGTGGTTTCTATTATGACCGCGGTGAAATGATGCGTAGCACATTGGGGGCGATTGAGGAATTTTTCGGCCACGATATCCACGGCATTCGCCGCTTTGGCACCGCCGCTTTGGATCTCTGTCAGGTTGGCTGCGGACAATTCGGAGCCTTCTTCGAGTATTTACTTTCGCCCTGGGATTTTGCGGCTGGTATTCTTTTTGTTCAGGAGGCAGGTGGGCAGGTCACTGATGCTTGGGGTAACCGCCTGCCAATTGAGAAAACAAGCGTCGTTGCCAGTAACGGCAAGCTTCATTCCACCGTGATCGGAATTACAGGAAAGCATTTTCAACAAGCTGATTCGAAGCATTCGTGATTGTCAATCATTGCGGCTTTGGCCGTTGACATCAGGTCGAACGATTGCTGTCTGCGATTTCTTGAATCATCGAGTCGCCTGCTTTTTGGTGGTTGACCTAATCTTTTTAGTGAAACAACCAATCGCTCACTTACCCGAATACCAGATCCCACGCCGCCAATTGTGTCGGCGAAGGTGTTGTTGTATTTCAGGAGTGAGGTTGCGCAACTCGGAGACTCGGGAGTTTTTTGTGACCTGATCAACATTTCGCATGCCCACGATAACGCTGCTGACTTCAGGTCTGGCAAGCGCATATTTGAGTGCGATATCCGCCATCGAATATTGGTCAGCAATGCCAAATTGCTCGAGATCATGTTTGACAGCTTCAACACGTTTTGCCGTTCTCGCCTGGCGATCACCTTGGAAATAGAGGTGACGAAAATCATCCTCAGAAAACAGATGGTCGGGTCCGTATTTTCCTGTGAGAGAACCCTCATCCAAAGCGACACGAACCAGAACACCCGTGCCGGTTTCTTCAGCCACCTGGAAAATCTGAGCGGCGGCTTCCTGTTGAAAGAGGTTGAAGATGACTTGAATGGTATCAATCAAGCCATTTCGCATCAGTTGAATCACGCACGACTGGTCATGTTCAGGTGTGCTGACCCCAATCATTCCAATTTTTCCCTCCTCTTTGAGTTGGCGAAGAACAAGCAACGGTTGTGGATCGTCATTCCAGGCTGCGGTCCATGTGTGAAGCTGCAGCAGGTCGATTCGCTCGCGGTTCAGATTGTTAAGCCTCTGGTGAACATTTTCTCGCAAGTAGGCTGCCGAATATCGATCTTGCCAACGGCAATAAGGACTTGGAGGCCAAGGACCGGAATCGGGTGGTGTTTTCGTTGCGACAAAGATTTCTTCTGACCGCGCTCCAAGCACATCAGCAATCAGTCTTTCGCTGTGTCCCTCACCGTATCCCTGTGCGGTATCAATCAGGTTGATTCCCCGATCAATTGCCGCATGCAAGGAGGCTTTGGATTCCTGGTCGTCTTGATCACCCCACTGGCCACCGATGGCCCAAGCACCGAACCCAATTTCCGAGACATGTGGGCCGTCGTTCGTGAGAGGTCGCGTTTGCATCGGTGGTTTTGCTAGCTTGTGATTTGAGTCAAGTGTTTGTGAAGATATGAGGATTAGCAAATGGCTCGCCAACGGTCCATCCAAAGTTCCTGAGATTCAGCATTGCGATCGCTCGAACGACTCAACTCTGCCGCTTCCACGTCCGAAAATCTGATGCAGAGACATCTAATATGTTTCCACTCAGAAACGTTCTCGGGCAGTAGACGAGACATCCTGTCACCTCATGTTGTTGGAATGGTATCGGTGCCAAAAACCAATCCGATTCCGCAGTTATCCATCGTTATTCCTATCGATAGCGATGTTGCGGCTTTTGAATCGACCCTGATTAGCGTGCTGGAGAATCAGCCCTCTGGCAGCGAGATTGTCGTGCCACACGACGGAACCTATGGCGATCCGTTTCAAATTCGGGACGAGGTTCGCTTTGTTGAATCCAGCTCAAACCGACTCAACGACCTCATTGGAACAGCCTCTCACCAAGCAAGGGGACGGTTTGTTCATCTTTTAGGAAATGGGCTTCGGGCAACGAATGGCTGGACGGAGCACGCCATTGAGGCATTCAATCATTTTGACACTGCCGCTGTCGCTCCGGTGATCTACTCAGCGAGTGATCAGCGAGTTGTTTCGGCAGGTTGGAAGGATAGTCGTCAACGACTCTGCTTACCCCATCGAGACTTGAAAAGCGTTGCTGAGGGCATCGGAAGTTATTTGCAGGCTTCGTTTTGGCGAAGGGATGTGCTGCGGAGCCTTCAGGGTGCATTTGACGGTGATAATCTTTTGGAAACTTCGGTCGTCTACCACCGTCTCATCCGTCTAGCGGGCTGGCGTGCTGAATTGGCTGCGGGATCCGAGATCCTGTGCGATTCAGATCGATTGCCCTGGGACCTCACCTCGTTTCAACGTGGGATGCGACTTCGAGCGATTAAGAATTATTTCAATCAATCCAGTCGCGCTCAGTCCTTTGTTACTTCGACAATTGCTGCAATCGCTTCGGCTGGCAATCCGAGTGGTTACGGTGAATCGCTGGGACAATTTTTCGCGGCCCTTGCAACGGGCATCTCTGACGAAATTCACCCAGAAGCCGTTCTCGGATGTGACGATCAGGGGATGATTGTATCCATGCCGCAGAAAGGTGGTCGAACGACGCGTCGGGCAGCTTAGCGTTGGTAAAGGCATCTGACGCTTGAAAACCGTTTCGATCAAATCCAGCGGGTGTTATTTGGGAAATGGCGATTCATATTGGCTGAACGCCGGATTGAGGCGAGCTGATGGCCAGCCTTTCCTGCTAAATGGGGCCGGTTTTGTCCAGCAATCTCTCAACACGGGGGTTCTAGCGAGGGCAACTACCTGGCGTCGGTCCGGGTCGTCAATTCAGTCAATCTCTTGCAGACGAATCGCTTCACTCACCTAGCATTGAGCGAAGGGTGCGATCTCAGGCAGACCATGAAATAGGGATAAGATCCCTATTTCCTGATTCATTCATCATGCGTTGCTGCTGGCATCTGGCTGTGAAACGCCTGCAGGCAACGATCGAGAATTGGTCAAAGGATTTTTTGGGCTGGATCACTAACCGACGAATCCCGAAGGACTCAGATAAGAAACCTTCTTGATCGTTCATCGGACGACCTCGATGCACCCTGACTGGTGCGGAAGCAAACTGCTTCAGAAGAAACGTTCCCGTCTTTACGACACAATCGCCGCTTCCTGTACAACCAAGACTGACCACTGAACCCACCAGAGCGATCAAGCTCAGGCGAGGTGGTTGGGCGAATCGGTCGGGACAACCATGGCATTAACGTTCGCGGTGTTCGTACGATAATAGTCCGGCGCCCACTTTTGCAGCTCCAAATACATGGCAATGACTGCAATCAGCATGAATAACATGCTAAGCAGCAGCATCACGGTGTAAACGCTGGTCGGTTGCTTGCGGTTTTCACTCGATGGTAGTGTCGACACGATCGCCCTCCTGCAAAATTCCTTCACTGTAGTCACCAAGAATCTCGGCGACCGAGCGATCGGGTTCAGTGTTACGAACCTTTAACTTGCCCATGTAGCGGCCATCGCGGGTGACTTCCAGAAGGTGTCCCTTCCGCAGACCCTCGTCATAGCCAATGGAGACAAGAACGAGTGAACTTGGTCGATCAATTTGCAAGATGTTGCCATTCCGGTCTGGCGGGGCACCATCGAGCGGTTGATTGATATCGATACCCTTGGAGGTCATTACCTCCTTGTATCGAGTGGCTTGAGCAATGAGTTGTTGATTGCGAACTTGCAGTTCCTGCTTGAATCCGCGAAGTGTGTTCATCTGATCGGTCAATTCCAACGTTTCAGAGAACAGGGTGTCACGATCTTGCTGCTCGGTGCGAATCTGCGATCTGAGCGTTACATTCTCCGCCGTCAATCGCTCCAACTCCTCGGCACGACTCAGGTCGGTTTGGCTTAGAACGGTCAGTTGAGCGGTAAGCTGCTGAACGCTTTGCTCGCTGTTCGAAAGGTCGCTTCTAAGCTGATCGAGTTGTGTTTGCAGTGCAGCCAGCGCGGTACGCCGCGAGGCTTGCTCTCGATTCAGATCTTTTTGCATTTGATCTTTGGAATCTCGCAGTAAAACATTCTCGCGAGAGATCCGCTCGATTGTGCTTTTCAAACCAGGTTGACCATTGATCCCAGTGACAACCACGTCCCGCCAATTGCGGTGCGAGGCATTCACTGCCAATGCAAGTACCATAAAGATGGCACTCAGGATCAAGATGACGACCGAGAAAGACTTCCCTAGTAGTGTCATTGCTGTTTCCGTGAACGATGAGACCGACGAGAGGTGATGGGAATCAGCCCTCGCAATCGTTACTACCTCGAGGGACATTTGAGGTGATATCAGACAAACATCATACAGATTGCCTAAATAACCACACCCTCCGAAGTATAGTTACGTCAAAAAAAGAGTGTCAACGAATTCGGTGTGAAAATAGGCTTTCACACCGTCTTACCCAGTAAAGTACCGGTTTTGAGGGGTTCATCTCGCTCTTTTTTCTGTTCCCCGCCAACCAAAACCAACCGTTACATGGTTGTATCGGTCAAAAAGGAACCGCGAATGAGGACTCCTTCCCCATTGCTCAGCGCGAGACTAGCAGGATTTGGCAGACGAAGGTAGGCGAGTTTACCGGTGTTGCCTTGAAATTATTAGCCGACTTTTTCTCGGTGTTTTCCTGCTAAGCGTGTCTTTTTAGTCACAAAATACCGACCAAATTTCATTTTTGGATCAGAATGATCCTGGCAAACGAAGGAAATCTCGGGATCGGTGGGAATCGATGGTGACAATTGCTGAATTCAATCAGACGTCGCGTGAGAGCAATTTCATCAGGATTTGCCAAGATTGATGATCGGAATTAAAAGTCTGAGCAAGCCTCGACATGGTGCTAATCAAGAAATGCTTGCTGCACACCGCGAATACTCTGCAAAAAATGTCCGATCTCTGGTGTGCGCTCATCCACTTTGGGGTCTAAGGCATTCATGATCGCTTTCGAGAGCCGTGGATCAATGTTGGGGCAACGTTCTAAAAGATCAGTCGGTGCCGACGTATCATGATGCAGTGCCGCTCGACCATTGAGGATCTCCCCCTGCCAGGGATGTTCAAAGCAACACATGCAATAACAAGTCACACCGAAGGAAAAGATGTCAACACGTTTATCTGTTGAACGTCTGCGAATAATTTCGGGCGACATGTAGAGAGGCGTACCTGTCCTGTTGCCCGGGGTCATGAAAGGAGCAGTTGCGGGAAGCGTCAGGCCAAAGTCGATCAGTCTGATCCCGTCGCTGTTGGGCGTGCAGATGAAGTTTCTTGGACAGATATCACGGTGAATAAAGCCTTTTTGATGGACGTATTGCAGGGCTTCGGCCATCTCGCGAATTAATTTGAGCCGCTTACCGGTCAGATGGTGTTCTTGTTTTTGAACCACAATATTCTGCAAACTGGGACCAGCCACGTATTCCATAACGATGACCGGTTCGCCCTTGGTGGAGAAACCCGTTTCATAAGTTTCTGCGATGAAGGGATGCTGCATCTCCATCGCGATTTGACCCTCAGTCGGTTTTTTGAGTCCCTTGAACCGACTTTCAAAAAGATTGTATTTCTCCAGTTCAACAACTTTCACTCCCACAAGCCGATCGTCATGCTCATGATCTTTGGCCACGAAGAAATTGGCCATGGTTCCCGTGACGGCGGTACGTTGCCGCGCAAACCGGGCTTCGACGTCAATGCGTCCACCCGAGGACTGGAAGGCAGAACGAAGGGAATCAAGCAGGCTCATGAAGGAGTTCAACGCAAGGAATGGAGCAAGCGGGACGCCTCGAGAGAACGCTTCACCGAGGACTATTTTCCACAATAATCAATAGCGCGGGCGATTTCGGATTTCAAGTTTTTTCTAGGAACAATCCTGTCAATGTATCCGTGTTCAAGAAGGAATTCACTGGTCTGGAAGCCTTCTGGCAACTCTATTCCAATCGTCGCTTTGATTGTTCTCGGGCCAGCAAAACCAATTAATGCCCTAGGTTCGGCAAAGACGAGATCACCCAGTGACGCAAAACTTGCTGCAACACCACCCATTGTCGGGTTGGTGAGCACGCTGATGAACAGCCCCACGGACTCGTCATATCTTGCCAACGCGGCAGATACCTTGGCCATCTGCATCAGGGAAAGAATTCCCTCGTGCATTCTTGCTCCGCCACCACTGGCGCTGATGATGATCAGAGGAAGACCCTGATCGGTCGCCCATTCAATTAACCTCGCAAGGCGTTCGCCCACCACGGATCCCATACTGCCCATGATGAAAGCGCTATCGGTGACCGCCAATGCGACCCGCCGGGCACGGATCATGCCGGATCCGGTTAAAACCGCATCTGAAAGACCCGTTCGCTTCTGTTCAGCAATGAGACGGTCCGCGTAACGACGACGGTCAGCAAATTCGAGTGGATCCGTTGGGGACAGGTTTTCATTCATCGGCTCAAACGTGCCTTCATCAAGCACTTGAGCGATACGCTGTTTTGCAGAAACGTAGAAGTGGTGATCACATTTCGGGCAAACATTCAGCCGCTGCTCGATCTCTTTCTTGTAAATCGAAGCACTGCAGCCCGGGCACTTGACCCATAAACCTTCCGGAACACCTCGCTTCTTGGGAGCAGTCGGCTGAGATTCTTCAGCTTTTGCCTGAGACGAGCCTGATTCTACGGTGGACATACGCAAACTTTGTCGGTTTCGCCTTGAGTGAGGCAGTGTTGAGCAAGGAGCTAATGACGACGCATTAGTCCCCTTGGTTGGGATCCGGTATCGGACAATTGACAATCACGCGATCCCTGAATAATACCAAGGAACTCACGTTAATTTAGCCAGATTAACGCTTGTGTGCTGCATCAAAAAGCAGAGGAACGCACGATTCCCTGTTCTCCGGAACTTCAATATCCGTTGAAACCGTTGCTGTCGAGTCAGTTTTACAACCTTATTCACTCAAACCAAGTCGCTCTGAGCCGCGATTGGAACCCAATTAAGACGCATAGAATCGGAGATCTTTCATTTTGATCGCCGCGAATTGTTCGTATGGACCGGTCCCGATTTTTCTCTCAGAGGGAGCCGTTTCAGCTGAATCGGACATCGTGCAGTTTTCCATGCCAGTAACCAGCAAAGAAACTCTTGAGTTGACGCCTTCCCCGTCTTTGAACCGAAATGCACCGAATTAGCTGAGGGGGTGAGTGTTCAGTCCTCCGAATCTCTGACGCCCGCTTGGTAATGATCAATACATGGATACGAACCAACAAAAGTTGATCTTCGTTGGCTTTTATCGAGGTTTGACCCCACCTAGCACTCGAAACGGTCACGTCACTTAGGCAACCGATTGATCATGTTGCATCGCAAAGTGAGCATGTTGCATCGCAAAGAGCGATGGTTGCATCGGATAAGCAAAAACAAAGCTCCCTTGGAATCCAAGAGAGCTTATCGGCTGCCAGAACGAGCAAGGCTAATGCTGCTCGAAAAACGGATGTCATTGAGGCTGATTCGCTACAAGTGCTTTGTAGAGAAGGCTTTAGGGGATTTTGACATGTGGATAGTTTCCATCAAAATTCACCGACTAGCGCGAATCCGTCAATTATTTTTTGCGATGGCGGATCTTTGCACGCATACGACGTTTTTTGCGACCAACTTTTCTACGACCTTTTCCAGTTTTCTTCGTACCCACCTAGCTGATTCTCCACTTGATTTATGTTGACGCTGTCACGATGCGACGGATATTTTCAGTTCGCCTTTTCGGCATGAACAGGAGCATCCAACCCGTTCTTTCGCCGTAAGCGACGAAGAATCCGCAGGTTGAGCCAATCATGGAGTGTTGATCGGGGGTGAATAGCCGCCTGATTGACTCAATGATCCAACCCATTTGGATGCGTTTTCTGCGAGCAGGCTGATCGGTCAGATGTCGGATCTTCAACAACGTTGCCGTGCTGGAATGATCCTATGACCAGAGCGATGCCTCACTCGAGGGCCACGTAGCGTACCAAAACATAACGCGGGAACAAGGTGGATTCCTTAGAACCGTCACCATGTGAGGGTAATCTCAGTGGATTACAACTGTCGTGTCGTTGATTTCACCCAGACAGGGTGCTGGGATGATTCGCGTTGATGACCAAGTGATTCTGGGGATCTCTGGTTGTCTTGATCAAGAAAATTCATCGCGATGCGCCGGCCTTTGGACAAAAATCAATCCATTTGCGATAGAAATCCCCTTGCGTCAGTGTCCGCCAGATCGGCGTCGGCCAGATCAGTGTCAGCCAGATCACCCATCGAGATTCGATCGACCTGCAACCAAGCCAGTCGGTCAGTCTTCACCGGTTCAGGCAATCATCAACCTCAACCCTTGATCCCTCTCTCTGTTGGCCGGCTGAGGTGGAAGTATGACTGGCAGCAAGGAAGTTTTTTATGACTGGCCGCTGCCGCTTTCCATGTTTTAAAACTTACGGAGCGGTTTGATCCGCTTCGCGGTGATAGAGTGCGAGGGCGGATTCAAACGTTTCAGCTTTGACCTGATAAACCGGTTGGGAATCCGTGTGTCGGTTGCAGTGATCCACCAGCACCCGATAAAGCAATCGAAAGAGATGCCTGGGAACTCGCAGGGATTGGAACGCAGCGAGAAGGCGATCTTCGCTAATTTCAGGGCTAAAGAGATTTTGGGGCTCTGGCACCGATCCTTCCGCAGCGCAAGCCAGCATCCTGGCTCTTGCGAGGTCATAAAGCGATTCACCAGTCCACTGGAAAGCCGGAATCACATTTTGCTTGTCCAGTCGCGCCCTCTCATGAAATTCCCGAGATGCTCTTTCCACCTCCCGATGCAGTTCTTGCGGCAGCATGATCTTAAAACCGATTCCGGGATGCTTGAGCAATTTGTTATCGAGAATTGGCCAAGTAAATCGCTGCATCAATTCTGCTTTGCCACCGGTGAGGTGTGGTTCGTCAACTCGGTCCATCAGGACAACAATTCCATCAAAGCCCAGCCGTTTAAGAATTAGTTGGAATTTACTGAGCAGTTCATAGCGATCATCAGTCCGATCAAATCGTGGAAGCGGTTGGCTGACGAGTTCCTTTCTGGGGAACTGCTGCAGGATTTTGCGAAGCGACCCCATCTCGCGTTTTCCAACTCGCATGTGCCGATGAATTCCGAAGGCGGCGAGCTGGCATTTGAGTGTGCGAGTCAGCAAAGGCAACGAGCCGATGATGGTCAAAATGGGTATCAACCATAACAGTGACGGATTGACGCCCGAATCTTCTCCACCTTGTGTGGTTTGTTTCCACATCAACCATGCGACCAGCAACACAGAGAGGATCCCAGAAAAGACAGATAGGGCGAGGCTGCCCTTGGTTTGCAGGTTGCCATAACGCAGTTTGTTTCTAAGTCCGTTCCAACGATCCACCACCGTCGACGCGGTTGATTGATCGTAAGAGGCAGCGAGAAGCAAGATGTCTCTCGCTGCCGCCCGATCCAATGATTCAATTGACGATGCAGCGATCGAGTCTCCCGGAATTCCCCGTTTGTTTCCGAGGATCTGGTCGACCAGATCAGTGACGCCCAAGCAAAGAATGGCATCCATGTGATCCCAAAGACGCCAAGCCTCCAGAACTCTTTCTGGTTTTTTCACTGTGCGGCGACTCAATCGCTCGCAGAAGTGATCAAGAAACGGGTTGAAGTCATCGTAGCGAATGACAAACACCCGGTTGCTTGGATTCTCTTCGTTGTAAAGCGTAAGGTGCTGATCGATTTGCAACCGCATCGCCGTCTTTCCAGATCCCTTAGGTCCGAAAATGATTGACGTCGATGGTTCCTTTGGATCGCCGTAGACCTTATCCCAAATTGGATGGTACGCGCTACGAATACAATGTTCCTTGAAGACCTGGTCCGTCTGGGCATCTTCCTCCGCAAACGGATTTCGGACGATGCCGTGGTGCTCCAAGAAGTTGTGAATATTCATCTCACGACCTACGTTGGGAAAAAGGATCCTACTTCTCGACGCTTTTGATCATCGAGACGAAGGATTTGCGATTCTCTTTGACGACCTTTGATGGACCGATCATTTTCACAAAGTACTTTCGACCTTCGGGATGTACGAGAATAGCGCCAGCCATCGCGTAGTTTTCTCTGTTGACAACCTTACCACCGGCGAAAGGTCCGCCGCCCATTCGTTCAGCAAAACTACCGCTGACGTCGACGAGGTATACCTGCCAATTACCAACTTTCATTTCCTCGACTTTTTGATCCTTGGCATCTCCTCCGGCGAACTGTCCCTTCCAACGCTGGATATTCGCTTTCACATCTCCACCGGCAGCCATCAGGGTGACACGTGCGGTTTCACCTTCTTTCCCTTCGCCCGTTTTGGCTTGGAATTCATGCTCGATGATTGAACTCTTGGGGGCCACACGCTTAAAGCTTGCCGGCACTTCGAGCGTTCCGGCACCGAAAACGCTGACCGATACCGGTTTGTCGGCTCCAAGGCATAATCCGTTGGTTCCAAGTAGCAGCATTGAGCAAGCGAACAGTCCGTTAAGAAGTGATCGATACGCCATCTGTTGATCTCCTGTTAAATCTTTGAAGTAAGGAATCGCTCAGTCTTGAGGAGAGCGAAACTTGAATTTGCCTGATTCGGTTATCTGCACTGGTCCATCGATGCAGCAGTGTCGTGATGGTTCAGTGTTTGGATTGTCCGGTGTTTGGATTGTCTTGGGCTCGAATATTCTCGGTTGCCGAGGACAGACTGACCATCAGGATACTCGACCTTTTGCGATTCATTTGCATTTTTGTCGCGGTGTTTCAAATAACGTCCCTCACTTTACACACTTGCTCGTCAACTGGCATGGGTCGACATGGCTTTGCCCGGGTGAGCCGGAGATTTTCATCAAGCCACGTGGCTGAAAGTCCAATGTGGGGCCACCATGGCGGTGGATTGCTCGCTGAAGGAATCTGCCTCGAGGTAGTTGTTCTTGTTTTTGTCCTGCTAATCAAATGGGCCGGTACCTCCTTTTCAGGAATCGGTACTTCCTTTTCAGGAATCGCTACCTCTTTTTAGGAATTGATCAAGCCGAGACGCCCCGTTGGATGGCAATCTGCCGAGCGGATGCCGATTGGTTTCAGGTGGTCTGACTTAGACAACCAAATCTGTGATGGACCGAATAAGGGTTCGCGGACGATTTTGATGACCATCGCAATCTCAAGTCGATTCAATTTCTCTCGTGCAATGGCTTCATTCAAGAGATCAGGGAGGGGAAAACGATCGTTTTGCGAAAGCTTGTGCCTTCCGCTGATAGGATCGACAGGTCGCTGATTGGACCCAGCATCGACTCGCCTAACTCTATGATTGTTGGGTAATGAAAACGAGGGCGCCAACGAGAGCAATTGCAACCGCGGCCAAGGCAGCGATGGACATGATTCGTCGCGTCGACCGCTCACGACTGCCTTTGCCCAATTGTGTGTCGCCAACAACCTGTTGTTGAGAAGCGGGTTGAACCAGTTTGTGAACCTTTTCAGCACCAGTGCTCAGGGTATCAGTGCGCAGGGTATCAGTGCTAAGGGCATCTTGTGATGGATGATTGTTGGTTGATTGAGGTTGAACCTGTTCGCCTCCAGGTAATTGACCCGTTATCTCGGGGAATGCTTCCGATGCGGGTCTCCACTGCGGCCATCCGTCTCGCCAGACAAGCGACGCAGCAGCAACCCTGCCCTCTTGAATCCATTGAGCAAACACCTCCTTTGTTGCGGGGCCATACTGACCGCCACCCGGTGGTCGGACATACCACGATGAATCCGGTGCAAAAGATTCAAGAGCTTCGGCGGTTTGTTTGGGAGAAGGTGCCAGAACTTTCTGACCGACCATGCGACTCGTTTTTTCAATCGGCGCTTCATTCAGAGGAGAGCTTGCCGTTTGCTCTACAGGTAGAGACTCTTTCGTTTTTACCTCTATCCCATCAGGATGGCTTTGCTTCTGAGCTGGATTCGTTGTCGACGGTGTTCTACTTGCCGTTAGCTTGGCATCGATTGCGAGCGAAGTTGTTTCGTTTTGAAGAGGAATGCGAAATTTGCCAGCGCATGCCGGGCAGACACCTCGCTTGCCCGCAAGTTCCTGTTTAATGTTGAGTGCTTTTCCGCAGTGGTGACACGCAAAACGAACGCCCATAGAACCAGTTTTCTAAGAGAGAAGATTGACGAGTTTCAGAAGTCTTGCCGAGGCGCACTTCCACACGACCATCCATCGTTTGGTTGGTTCGCTCGACGAAGCGGTCCAATACCTCAACTCCATCAAGCATTCCCCTAGTTTAACGAATCTCTGGTGGATACTTGCGTCGTAAATTCCATTTGGAGTGGCTCAAGAAACTTTTTGTTCAGCGAGTTTAACGATCTTATCGAACTCGGTCTTCTTGACGGGTTGAACGCTTAGGCGACTTCCCTTCTGAAGCAAAACCATTTCTTTCAAGCTTTTTTGTGCCCGTAACTCCGTCAAGGTAACGGGTTCTCGAAATTTTTTATCCAGTTTAATATCCACCATGTACCAAGTTGGTTTTTCCCGCTTGCTCTTAACGTCGAAATATTTGTGGCTGGAGTCAAACGCGAAGGAGTCTGGATAACCCTCCTTCGAGACAGTTGCCAATCCAACCACTGCAGGCTCCTTGCAGGCAGAATGGTAAAAGAGAACCCGATCCCCCTTTTTTATCTCATCGCGAAGTAGGTTTCTCGCTTGGTAATTTCGGACGCCCTCCCAGGTCGTCGTTTTCTTCTTCTCGTTAGCCAAGTCATCAATTGAGTAAGTTGTGGGTTCGGTCTTCATTAACCAGTATTGGTTCGCCATCGGAAAATTGTTGGTTGGAGTAGAAGTGTCTTGGAAGAGAGGATTTAGCGGCAGCTCAATCACGATCTTCGTTCGATAATATTGGTCTGCTGATAATGTAAACGGGTGGTTGAATTCGCAGGTATGTCGTCTTTTTCGGATACGGCATTGTTGGCGTCACCGATCAACGAATGTGTCAGGGGTGAGAAGTATTGAACGAGGAAGTGTGCCGTTGATTCTTTGAGTGGTTGAATTCGCAGGTTGGTTTCTGTTTGACTCTTTGGCTGAGTTATCGAGCAGTTTACAGTCGATTAGATTTGGTGAAACATGGTAACTTGCGAGTCAGCGTGTGAGGTAATGAACCCGCATTTTCGCTATCCGGCAACTGGCGATTCGAACGACCTCATTTTCGACGTTCTGTCTTCGGGATTGTTGACGCATTGGTCTCATTGAATCTGATGACAAATTCGACTCTCATTGACTCCCTGCCGATTTTCCCTAAGTCATTGGGAATGCAAAATAAATTGAGAGGCGTTTGTGTGTTCTCGTGGAAAACAACAACTTAGAAGCGTCGCAAAATGTCATTGAAAGTGCCATTAAGGTACTCTTTTTCAAACAGGCAGAATGAGTGCTCGCGATTCTTAAGCAGTCCTGATGTTGTTTCCGCGGTCAGGAGTTCATCGAGTTCTTTTTGTAATGCGTTTCGTTTAAATTTTAATGAAGCCGCAAGTTTCTGATTAACATTTTCCATCGCAGCGTGCCAAGTCTTGCGTTTTCCCTTTGCCGGTAAGTCTTGCAATAAATCATTTTTCTCCCTTAGCAGATCCGACGCCAGATCAACCTCATGGGAGAAACGCTCAGGCTGGTATTCCGTGTCACGAATGGCACGCTGTACTTCCGGAATGCGATTGCAGGAATCCTGGTCAGCATTTCCTGGAAGTAGGATGGTCGCTGACAGGACAGTGAATTCAGGTGGTTTGACTGAGAAGAATGATTGCGTGATTCGATCGCCGAGTTGATCGTATTTGCCGCCGCCAATTCCATGCAAGAAAAGATCGCTGAGAATCAATCTCGCATACATGGTTGTCAGCAAAGCTCTCGGTCGAATCTTGAAATCATCATCGGTCAGTTCATGAAGTTGTTCAGCCGCCGCGCGAGGGTGGCTTAAATTGATTCGGCACTCTCGGTGGTGCCGGTCGCTAATAAGAATTCCCTCTTTCGCTGATTTTATCCACGCCGTTCTCCGCTGCGAATCATCGTTACCATAAATCCAAAACGGGGCCTCCAGCCATTGGTCAACTGCCTGAAGGTTCGGCACCGGGTGAGACGAACTGCGAATTCGGTGTGCCGCACGATAGTGCATTACCGAATCGTTATAGCAATGATGAAATCGACTTAAATCACTCAGGATCTCAATTGCAAATTCATAATAAGCGTGGCTGCTCAATAGTTTGCTAAGAGGTACTTCAAGTGTCTCGAGGCCGAGATCTCTCTCCAATTGATGTCTTGCCTGAGCCAGCACTTTCCCGATCTGGTTGCCTTGGTTTCTCGCTGTTTTTGCGTGTTCCCACAAATCAACCACGCAGGGCGATGGAACCAGTGGTTGGATTGTTTTCAGGACCCTTTCAGCGAACGAATCAAAGCAAGATTTATCCTCAATCGTTGATTGCTCATAAGGAATTCCACCGGCGGAATGATCAAAATTGACTGAATGGTATCGACCACGACTATTCGCCGGGTCGATAGCCGGAACACGAATTGAGCTGCCGCCTGCAATGTCATTGTCGATCAGTATATTGATCGGAACGGCGTCGGTGATTTTCGCTAAGTGCGAGAGTGCAAAATTCTTGAACCAGACTCCACTGTGAAATAGAGTTGGTTGATGTCCAGACATCAGAATTGGAGCAGTGTCTTTGACTGCATTTTCAGTCCAGCTGGTGTCGCGGTACTGAGCGGTGTATTGCACTGCTGAAGAGATTAGATGCCGGCGAGCTTCCCGTCTCATGTCTTGGAAAGTTGCAGTCTGTTCAAGTGCGATTCGGTTTTTCTTGATCAGCAAACAGGCTTCGCTGAGACTGGGGCTCACCAAGGCTTGACCGTGTTGCGATGGTGCACGGTATTGCGAGTATGATTCAATCCGATCGTCAGACGCGACCGGAACGCCAGTAACAGAAACGTTCTGGGTGGTCATGGGTTAGCCTTCGGTTCAAGAGACCGAGCTAATCCAGAATGAAGCGATGGTGACAAAGTCTTGTCTCTCAAGCTAATGATCGTTTGTTAATGAGAAGAATTAGCCAAGTCTTCAATCGAGTACCATGATTTGCGGTGGTACAACAGCGGTGGGGGATCTGTCAGGTAAAGGCAGCGGCAAGTGATTGAGTCGTTCGTTATTGAAGAAGCAAGCGGAAGGTGTCTTGTCGTTAATTGAAGGTGTGTATTGAACTCGCTGCCTAGCCCTGTGAAGCATTGGCTAGGCAATTCTCACGCGACGGAAAAAGATGGCCGGATTGTTCGGCGAACATGATCGCTTGATCTAAAACCCTTCGATAGTAAGCCAGCCGGGTCGCTGCCTCGTCAAGAACGCCTCCGAAGGAACGGTCCAGATCTAAGTAAATCAGCGGGACTGGGATTTCGACCACTCGCAGGTTAGCCGCCGCCGCCTCGACCCACAGTTGCAATGGCATGGCGTAGCCAGGATCGGAGATCCGCAACTGCGTGAGGGCCTCGGATCGATAAGCCTTGAAGCCGCAAAATGCGTCCGTGAGCTCAAAACCGAGTCGAGCATTCAGTTCATCGGTGATTTGACGATTGATGGCGTACCGTTCTTGGGGCGGCTCGTTGTCATTCTCAAAGAATTCAAGGTAGCGGCTGCCTGATACCAGGTCGGCGTTTCTAGCCGCAGCGATGAATTCAGGAATGCGTTTTGGCTGATGCTGACCGTCGCAATCGAGGGTGACAATGCCATCGAAACCATGATTCAATGCGAAGTCAAAAGCTGTGATCAGGGCAGCGCCATATCCGCGATTGGAAGGGTGAGTCAAGACCTGTATGTCGTCTCGTGCGGCCAGCACCGCTGAAGTTCCGTCTGTGGATCCGTCATCAACTACCAAAACATGATCCGCATATTGCTTGACCTCGTTGAGAACGCCGTCAACGAATTTAGACTCGTTATAAACGGGTAGTGCGGCCAGCCATTTTTCAGAGTGATTCATGCTTTTTTCTTACTTCCGCCAACGCACTCAGGTTTGAACTAGTTCGCCGGGTGACTTGCGTTAACGGTGGGGACCTCAAGGATTATTCAAATCAAATTCGATGACTGACAATTGGACATGACTGGGTGTTTCAGTAATCGTTTTGTTCAGCGATTTGCTATCCCATGAGTCCTCAGAAAGGCAGTTGATCTAACTGGTCCCAACCGAACTTTTAAGATAACGACCGCTTGTTTTCATCAAGCGTATCAATCAGTCCGCAAATTCACAGACTCTAATTGCTGATTTGATTTCAACGAGTAATGATTTTCAGGGGATTGGAGCGGGTTTGAGGTGCACTCATTTACTTTTTCTCCCGATACCACCCCCGTCTCTACAATGCGACAGGGTCAAGATCCCCATGTAATGAGTTACACGTTTTTACGATTGGGATCTCGGGTTCTCTGATTGGGATCCCAGGTTTTCTGATTGGGATCCCAGTGATTGAGCGTTTTTGAGCTTTGCCGGGCCCCCAACGAAGATCATTCTAAGATGGTTTAGTCGAGGGTCAATGTTTCAATGCATTGGTTAGTTCCCCACGAAGGGATCTTGCTCTTGCTCGCTTGCCCAAACCCGTAAATCCGGAAACTCTTCGTTAAGCGTCTCAGCAAGCTCTTCCATCGCAAAACGTTCGCTGAAATAGTGCCCGAGTAAAATCAGCCCGATTTCCCTAGATTCGGCCTCCAGGCAGACGTGAAATGTCGCCTCACCGGTGACCAACGCGTGGCAGCCGCTACGAATTGCCGCGGCGAGAAAGCTGCCACCGCTACCGCAGGCAAAGGCGATTTTTGTGACCTTTCGATTAGCGTCTCCAACCAGTCTTGGGCGTTCCCCGCCAACACTTGTCGCTGCTCGTGACGAGAGTTCAGCAAGTGTTTCAGGACTTCTTAGAATCCCATAGCGTCCTGAACCCAATTCGATATCCGCTGCCTGTTCGCTTGTTCTTGACCCCGAGGAGGGGGGTGTGATGAGTGGTTTCGTATCGGTCACTCCAAGTCGATCACACCAGCGTTGGTTGATTCCGAATTCAGCTGAGTCAAAAGCAGTGTGCGAGCTGTAAACCGAGATTCCGTGACGAATCAGGCTCAGCAACATCGAGCCGGTGGTATTGTCCGATGTGATTTTTTTGATTGGCTGAAAAGGAAGGGGGTGGTGGGCGACGATTAAGTCCACTTTTTGCTCGACTGCCTCGTTGACAACCGATGGGCTAATGGTGAGGCAAGTCATGATTTTGCCCACCTTGGATTTTCGATCACCAATCAACAGTCCAACGTTGTCCCAGTCTTCCGCAAGTTTCAGCGGCGCGGTTTTGGCCAAGAAGCCACACACGTTTTCGAGAGGAGTCATCTGATTACGTTTACTTGTCGGTAGAGGAGAAACGCTGGTAAGTTTCCAGTTTAGCAGAGACGTTCCGTTAGTGATTTTGAGCGGTGACTGTTCCTGTCAACTTTTTGGGTGACACCGACATCCAAAAGCCATCGCTACCTGTCACCAAAAGACCGTAACTATTTGGTGGAGAATATTTGTACCGGGAACCGGAATGAGAATGGTGAATGAACCTTTCTTATTGGCTGGTTTTCAACGACTTCTCAGCACGACGATGCGTTGATGTGCTTGGTCTTATCAAGCTGGATGGTTCATTGCGATAGGCTGCGTTTGTGTTTGTGGGTGGCGTTCAATCATGCTCAATGAAGGAACTGCATTGGCACTTGGAATATTTGTTGCATCCCGTTGTGTTGTGGTAACGTCAGTCACGAGGGTATCCCCGCCGATTCGGAGAGAATCCTGTTGAAGTTCTAAGTTGACCTTTCAATCTCAAAAACCGTGTCGCAAGCAAATGGATTGACTTTTGCAATTTCGAAACTTAAGTCGCTTTGCCTGAAATGACTGTGTCTCTGAATTCTGGCAGTTGATGAATAAAGCGATTGCCTGCCAATTGAAGCATGGTGATGTCTTGGCAGGGATCAGTTGAGAATGCTCGCTTAAATACTGGTTGCTAAGGTCCGTTCGAGCGTCATGCTGGGGCAACGCAAAGAAATGAACTTACAGGAAATCCTCGAAGGCAGGAATCATCCCAGCCGAGGTGTTGGAACCTTGCAGCCTGATATCGGATCCGCCATTCACTCACTCGCAGAGATCGAGTGAGAGAGAGTTGTCAGGAGTCCATCAAAACAGAGATAGAATTCTACTTTGGTGCGATCATGCAAAGCATTTTACGACCATGTTGCTGAGGCGATGTTTCGATCTTGCCGAACTCGCTGAGCGTCTCGACGACCATGGCCATGATTTTCTGACCTTCCTCAACATGGGCCATTTCACGACCGCGAAACAGAACACTGACCTGAACACGGTCTTTGTGCTTGAGGAACTTTTCTGCCTGACGCAATTTGGTACGAATATCTTCTTCCCCGGTTTTCGGCCGGAGTCGAATTTCCTTCGTTTTTGTATGCGCTTGGCCGGTGTTCTTCTTCTTGTTCTTATCGTACTTGTATTTGCCGTAATCCATGATTCGGCAAACCGGCGGGCGCTCGTTTGGAGCGACCTCGACTAGATCCAAGCCCGCATCCCTCGCTCTTTCAAGCGCTTGTTCCGTCGGGATGATTCCAAGCTGTTCGCCTTCTTCACTCACCACTCGAATGGGTGTGATCCGAATGTTGTTGTTGATGCGTACGGAATCGCGATTTTCTTCTCGTTGAGTAGGTCGGTTACGTGCCAATGCCACTAAAAGCTATCGTCTCCGGCCGGGGGGCGTTCCGGCACAAATGGGAAAGAACATCATTACCAGCCCCTCTCGGGGTGGTAACTGATTCGAAGGGTCAGCGTTTCGAATCCTCAGATGTCCTCTGAACAGATTGCCCAATCCGAACAACCTTGGATCTCAACGTTGCCTAAATTATCCGACAGCACTCGGTCGACCGTCAACAGCGTATTGCCCGAAAACAGAAGATTTGAGTGATTCTCGTGTGCGTGTGCCCCAATTCTGCGTTTTTGAGGCAAATTTAGAATTTTGATTCGCAGAGATTCTTGGTTGTTTTTCGGCCGCCGATGATGACTACGAGAAAGTCGGGTGATTGTAAGTAGCAGTAGGTTGATTCCGTCGGGGGTTGCTGCCCCACAACATTCGCAAGCAACTCTCTGGAGTTGACTAAAATGGCTGAATTGGCATCATCGGCTGCTGCTGAGTCATCGAGTGTGATCAGGATTACGAGCTTTTGGGGATCTGAACGCCTGAAGCACTCTGAACAATCGGTCGGGCCGATTGTCGAGCCGATACTTGACGGTTTTGGGGTCGCTGCCCAAACTACTCAGCAAGGCAAGTCAAAACGACTGGATTGACTTGACCATTTGGTCGATTTAGATTTTTAATAGGTTTCGGAGTTCCTTTTCCGTTATCTGCTCGGGCGGTTAGCTCAGTTGGCTAGAGCACTACGTTGACATCGTAGGGGTCGTTGGTTCGAGTCCAATACCGCCCATACAGGGGTTCGATGAGGTTTCTCATCGGACCTTTTTTCTTTCTCGGTTCGCTCTGTTCCGCCCCTATATATATAGCGGTTTCTTCTGGTTCCTTCGGTTCGCTTCTGATTCTCCGTCTTCTTAGGGACAATCGTAGGGACAACTTCAGGAATTGAGCTTTTCCGTTCAGTAGCTTTTCTATAGTCGGCTTTCGTTATCTGAAGATAATGAACCATTCGGATTCCTTCGGTATTACCAAACCAAGAATCCAGCACATGACTAGGAAACTCTTTTGCGGCATCAGTGATTGCTGATCTTCTGAAGTTTTTAAACAAATCAGGCCACGCATCCAAACCAGCAGCTTCTATAAGCTCTAGCATTTTCCGCCGCCATTCCGTGTCAGACTCATACAGTCAGTATTACTGTGTCTTCTGGACGAACTCCATTTCTTGCTGCTCGCTCTAGCGGTTTCTTTACTTCACTAAAGATAGGAACCTTTCTGTATTTTCGCTTCTCGTGCCTATTGTCCGTGCTGTTTATGTGCATCCCAAATCGCGTGGCAAAGGCGTTCAGCAAAATGTTTTCAGCATTCTGATTGCGATGGCTGAAGCTCATCAGGAGCCATTCTACGCCCATGCGAAACCATTCGAGGTGCCAAATCCCCAGTTAAATACAGATGCTAGAGCGGCGTTCAGCGGTTATTACAGTATGGGGATCGTTGAAGATCGAGCAGCAGAAGGCGAAAGGGATAAGCAGCGTCAGCGTCTTCAGGGCTATGGTCTAGTGCCGTGCAATCCAGCAAATGGGTCCGTGAAGGCTCCTGAGTATGATCTGGCGTATATTCCAAGATCAGCACCAAAGGACGTACACGATCTCATTCTAGGTGTCCCAGCGACATGATTATTTGTCCTGCTAATTATTTGTTCGATTCCCCATAAAGCAAAGCCCCTCCCAGCCAAACAATCGCAACGATCCAACACTTCGCCAATAAAAAACCCGCAGTCACAATCAATCCGCCAAAGAACACTTCCCCAGAGGTCCACTCGCCAAACCACTTCGGCAACATCAACCATTCAAACGCCATGAGTTTGACGAAACCGTGAACGTCGTCGCGTTCCCAAGGTGGAACTCTTGATGCATAGGACATCGTGATGAAGGTGATTACTGCGAACAGTATTAGAAACTGTTGTATAGAACGATCTTTTCTCATCAGACCATTAGTGAGATGTCATGATTATTTGTTCAGATTTGGAATCTCCCGAACCGTCTTATAATCTAACCACCTGAAGAGATTAAGTTGGCTCCTGTCTCAGATTGATTTGCCCCGGTTTCTGCCTCATGGAGCGATAAGCTGGTATAACTCGGCGGTGTAACGTTATCCACAATCTGAAGTAAGTCTCCATGTCCAATCCTCCTAGCGTTGAAATAAAGCTCCAAGAGCAGCGAAAACGTTTGGCTTTGCAAGAAAAGAATAGGAAGCACCAAGAGACGCTAAAGCAGGAATTGCTGGAGCAGCGAAACCGTATAGATTTACTTAGCACTCGAATAGCGAAACAGCGGGGACATAAGTACTGGCTTGTTCGGACTGCTAGAAACTATTTAGCTGGTAAAGTCACTGAATTGGAGGTGTCTGAAGTTCTCGAACAAGTCTTACGTGACGACATCAAAGGATTTCCTAAATTTGAGGACAGTCTTCTGCGTTTTTTCTATGTACTTCTGTTGTGCATTACCGCCATCGCCCTATTCGCTACATTTCTCGCGTCGACTTGACCCCATGTCGGATCCAGCATCACCACCAATGCTCGCTGAATTTAGGGTGTTTTGTAGGGACAACGATTGAAGATGTTAGAAAACATTGGGTTTTAGCGTCTTGTTCAAGGCCAATACCGCCCACTGAAAAAAGGTTCGGTCCTGTGCAAGGGCAGAACCTTTTTTCGTAGACGGGCTCTCTCGGTTTCCCACCCAGCGTTGCGTTTGACTGCGGATGCGAATTCGTCTTCATTCGACGTTGTTTCTCGGATGACTTGGCATTTGGTTTGAGTATCAGATCCCAAGGCTTATCGGATTGTGATCCTGGCCACCCCGCCTAGGTTTCTCGCTTCCACGCGTGGTTGCCCCAGTTCCCCTGTCA
>CALJHC010000048.1 GCA_938075415.1 uncultured Rubripirellula sp.
GCCTGAAGTCCATCGACAAGGATGTTGCTCAGGAATTAGCAAAGTTCGAAGGTAAGCTTCTTGACCTCGACGGACTAGAATCCATAGATAAAGACGTGGCCCGGGAATTGGCGAGTGTTAAAGGTCGTCTGGGGCTTGGAGGCCTGAAGTCCATCGACAGAGAAGTGGCTAAGGAATTGGCAAGGCGTGATGGAGAGATGGGGTTCGGATCGGCCCTCAAATCCATAGATAGAGACGTGGCTCGGGAATTGGCAAAGTGGAAAGGTAAGTACTTGAACCTCCGAGGCCTAGAGTCCGTTGATAAAGAGACGGCTCAGGAATTGGTAAAGTTTGAAAGTCACCTTATGTACCTTACTGGCCTGAGATTCATTGACAAAGATGTGCTCGAAATCCTGAAGTCAAACCCAGCGATTCGGTTGCCTTCGAAATGAAAGCGATGATTGACCTTACCCCTTATCAGATTCCACCCATGGAGTTAGCTTCTGATTACTGAGCTCTTCGAAGTGGCGAACAAATCATGCCACCTCTCCCGCTGCACACCCCAGTCCATCACCCGAGCGATCCGCCGCACATCGATCTCCTTGACCACGTTCGGTCCTGACTCGACGCGAGGCAAGAACAGAATCGCCTCTTGAATCTCTGGGGCCAAGTTGGTTAACGCCCCCTTTTCGTCTTTCTTCGCTGTAAGACATCGAGTCGCAGACCCAGTATCATTGAACGACCTTTGTCCATTCCCCCGACCCACAGGACTCGTTACCGATGCTGCATTCCAAACTACTTTCCGCAATCGCATTTGTGTTTGGATACGCCATTATCACTTCAACCGCCATCGCCCAGGTAATGCGTTATAACTGGGAATCGGGCAAGAAGTTTTCGTATCAAATGGAAGTCGTGGTCGATAGTGACGATGAAACGGTCTCGTACAAGGGCATCATTCACTACACCGTCAATGACACCAATGCAAATCAGGCAACGGTGACTTATCGTGGCGGGTTGAGCGAATCGAAAACGTTCAAGCAGCGCGCTAGTCGGTTTGGACCCCGTGGTTTTGGCCCACCGTCGATCCCGAGTCCCTTTTCGGAACCAACCTTTCGTGGCAAGACTCAAACCACGAACAAGCTGACGCTAACAACGCGAGGTCAGACGTTGGCGATGGAAGGCGATTCGCAACTTCCCTATTTGCTTGGGAACATTTCGCTGATCCCGTTCGAGCCACTTCCCGAAGCCAATCAAAGACAATGGGCGTTCGACACCGGGGTGTCGATCACGGAAAAAAGCGACAATGATCGATTTGGACGGTTTGGTCCCTTTGGCCCGCGTGGGCCATTGGGCGGCAATGTCGAAGCCAGTCTCCAAGCAGCTGGGGAGCAATCGAACTTTGCGATTCAAAGCAAGAGTGGCGATCTGGTTGTTGTGAAGAAAACTTATCGTCTGCACACGCCGTCAACCAAAGATAATCCCGAACTGGATTTAGTCGGCAATGGCACCTGGACTTTCGATAGAAAGGAAAATATTCCGCATGCTTACGATATGCAGTACAGTTTAAAAGTGAAAAAGGGAAATACGACGACGACCATTCCGATTACCGTCAAGTACGATCGTATTTCGGCAGAACAGCTCGCCGAGATGGACGCCGCGGAGAAACAGAGGGCCGCCGAGTTGGCGAAGGCGGCGGCCGAAAAGAAGGCGATGGCGGAGACGCCGTTGACCGCGGCGGAAAAGAGTGAAGCGATTTTTGCAATGGCGTCCAGCGATGCGACAAAAATACAAAGCACGCTTGAAATTCTGTCGAAGAAATCGCTGCCAGATCCCGATCCGGAGATCGCGGTGGCGATTGAAAAGCATTTGGCAAGCTCGAATCGATCAATCGCCGGTGCGGCTCACAAGGCAATGGCTGCGTGGTCACCTGACTACACGATAAAGAAGAAGCTTGAAAAAGAGTACCAAGGTCCGGCGCCCCTGAAATCAACCGGCCTGGTGGTCGAGTCAATCACACCGCTCTACGTTGGTCAGTTAGTTCAGGCGCAGCGAAAGAATCGCGGCAGGTTTTGGTTTGCGGCGAGAATCAAAAGTTTGCCCGCCGATGGACAAGTCGAACTCGAATTTTTGACGTGGGGAAAGGTCAATACCCGAGATACAGAAATGGTGAGCCGCCGCAACATTCAGTTGGCTCCCCCCGAGTTGGAACAACCCAACCAAGCACATAACGTTGTAAAACCGATGAAGGCAGCGGGCAACTCACGGACTTGGACAGACGCGACCGGAAAATTCAAGGTTGATGCCGAATTCATCAGTGTCACCGATGGCAAGGTTAATTTGCGTCGCGCCGATGGACGGACGATGAGTATTCATGTGGAAAAGTTAAGCGATGCAGACCAATTGCATCTCAAGGAATTGCAGGAAACTGAATCCGAGAATCCGTTTCAGCTAAACTGAGCTGGGTATTGTACTTGTTCGATACCCGTGACCGTCGGATTCGAAACTTTTGGACTGCTCGAACGCGGAATCCGTACAAACTGCGCGGTACGATAACGCTGCTACAGGATTTGCCTGTGTTTGACTGACCTGTAGCGCGTGGGGTCACAGAAATCGAACGAACACTTTGATTGAGCAAGTTCGGGAAATCGACGAATAAGGTGCCAAGTCGCGTCATGGCTTGTGTCTAATTTCGAATCCTATTCGCTTCGCCAGAGATCCGAAGCAACACTCTGGCCATCATTCTCAGTCGAAGAAGACGTTGCAACCAACTTCCGAAATGGACAAGGTTCGAAGAGGGTTGCTTTGGGCGTACTTCCTAAGGTCACTGCTTGACCACGCACCTCCAGTTGACTCTCTAGCGTGGTTTTGACACGTTTCAAAAAGCCGCGTCTTGACGTACTTTGTGGCAATGACTTACGTCGATGAATGATTATGTGAGACTCTCTGGGTTGGTCGCCAATCTTGATCACGGGCCGCTGATCATCGCCAAATTTTGAACGCTTCCGCCTCTGCTCTCTTACTCTGGACTGATTTGAACCGCGTAGGTTAGCGGTGTCGCTTTTCGGTGGTGCGTGTGAGATTCGAACTGCGTTGCTGCGAGCTTCCGAGTCGGATTCGATCCGGAAAGGTATACGATGGCAAAAACAACCCGACAGCGATAAACGACCGGATTTCACCGCGACAAGGTCCGTCGGCGATTCACTCAGGTCGAGGCGAAAACAATCTTCATCGAACCAGGTAGCCCCCGGGAGCACGGCTACATCGAATCCTTCCATGGCAAGCTTCGTGACGAGCGACTCAACGGAGAAATCTTCGAAACGATGCTTGAGGCGAAAGTGCTGATCGATCGTTGGCGATTCAAATACAACACGGTTCGCCCGCACAGTGCACTGGGCTAACAGCCACCGGCGCCGGGGCCGTCCAGGTGCACAAGACTGCTTGACCGTGCCTTCTTATCCGAGTCCACACGTGGAGTTAGTTTCGACGTGTTGGCCGCTTTGAAAGTGAGAGTCAATCGTGCTAACAGAACGCTATCGACTGTGCGACGGCCGTATCCGCATCCTAGCTTCCTTCGATCAAGGGCGGCTGATTTCAACAAATTCACTCATTGGTTTGACTCCAATTGAAAAAAAGCTTCATCCAGCGGTACTTCTTCGCGAAAACGGGCGACGAACGTCCTAATAACACTGAAGTCACCTACATGCATCGACACTTCGATTTGTTGGGTCACGTCCGAATCGGGATCAATCCACACCACCACTCTCCTCGGCATCGATGGATCGTAATGTCGACGGACCGCTTCGATGCGATACAGGCGTTTGGAGTCGCCGGGCAACATTGCATCATTGAGCCAACGCAGGTCGTAGTCTGTCGGTAATTCATCAAACAACTTACTGAACTGCAATTGCCGGATGGCCACAAGATCGAACCAGGTGTAGTTGGGAAATCCTTCATTGGATTCTTCATCGCTTAGCCAAGTCCGGCGGCCAAATCGAATCCAATTTCGCTGCGGATTTCCCGCAACGATGCACGGTTCGACTGGTGCATTTTCAAAATTCAACAGAAACCGATCGGTTGATTGCCTGTACAGCTTCGCGGACAGTTCGCGTGTTTCTTGAACGAATCCCTGCGTCGTGATTTCGACATCAAAGACACGTGTGACCGGTTGATGCAGAACTGTCGCCGCGCGGGTAAGTGCCGCTTGGGCTGACGGCGGTGCCAGTGAAACGTAGACGCCGCACGTGACCAGGATCATTGCAGCGAGAGCCAGAAGGATACGTACGCGAGACGTTCGTGCGCGAAAGAGTGTTGTCTGGTTGTGAGTTCGTGCTATTGGTGGTGTCCGGATGCAAGTGTTGTTTCCACGTTGCGGATACTTCGCCAACAACCGCTGGACTCGTTGTTCGCGTTCGCCTGGCTGTTCGTGCAGGCTGAACAGCAACGAATCCATCACTGCATCGCGATCCGATCGCTCGTGCATTTGCTTGTCGTCGCCCCCTTGCTTCTCGCTCATCCCGTAGCCTCCCCCAATTTTCGCTCGATGCAGTCGGCTAATTGCTCGCGGATGCGTTGCAATCGTTTGCGAACGGCCTCGGCACTAATCCCGACGGTCAACGCCAACTCGTCAGCCGTTCGCTTGTCCGAATAACGATCCGTGACTAACTTTCTCGACCGCGCCGGCAACCGCGAAACGCAATCCGACAGCGCCGACAATCGTTCCAGCCAAGTGTCGCTGCCTTGCATCTCCACCGCTTCGATTGTGTTCTGAGCGACGTTTGCGGTCGATTCGTCAAACACCAACCGATCGTTGCTTTGTTTTCGCCATGCGTTACGAATCAAGTTCTTCGCGATGCCACGCAGCCACGCGGATAGCGATTCGCGTGAATCAAATTCGTCAAATTTACGCCATGCGATCAGCATCGTCTCTTGAAATAAGTCTTCGGCGATTTGAGCATCACGGGTGAAGGTGCGGATGTAAGCCATGATCGCTCCCTCGTTCTCGCGAACGAAGACCTCGAATATTTTTCGGTCGCGGTCGTGATGCTGATTCATGGACAAGGTTGGGTTGTCTTCAAAATTTAGTTTTCAGCCAGGGAACTTTCGGCGACACCGCCGCGTCACTCACTGATTGTGCCCAAAGTCCAGAATGTGACACGAAACGTCAGAAAAGTTGCTCTCGGCATGTCTCAAGAGGTTTCGCCCCATTTGTCGTCGGCTTCCGGATCGGCGGAAAACGACGTGATTTACTGGTTTTCGCGACACAGGGTGAAACGGTTGCCCGGCATCAACTCGCCTTTGGAGAAAACCTGCGAATCTTGGTCACAGATTGCCCGCTCCAGACAACTGGTTGATGTGGCGTCGAGTGAATCGCCACCCGTAGCTCGTACCGAAGCATGGACGACTTTTCTCTCCACACCAAAGCTTAAAGAGGTTTAATCAAGATGGGCAATATGAAATCCAATCCGGGCCACCGTCGACGATCTGTCGGTAGCAAGCATCGAAAATTAAGGCTGCAAAGCCTTGAGAATCGCAATCTGCTTGCCGGCGATGTCGGCGTTGAGATCTTTCCGAACGACGTCAATGGCGACGGCGAAGTCACGCCGGTCGACGCATTGCAGGTCATTAACGCACTGCAATCGCAAAGCAAAGGTGGCGTCGTTGAAGATTTATCGTCCGTCGATGTCAATCAAGACGGAGTGCTGTCACCCCGTGATGCCTTGGGTGTCATCAATCAATTGATTTCTGATCGCACACCAAGATGGCAATCGGAGACGCCGCTGCGTGATCGTGTTGTCGAGCGGTTAAGTGAACGGGATCCCTCCGAAACGCTTGGTAACGGGGCGATTCGTGAAATTGTCCAGCGTCTAGCCGAACGAAGCGGCGAGGGAGCGTCGATCGAAGGCTTGAAGGAGCTAGTCAGCACCGCTCGTGAGGATGGTGAAGTTACCGAAGCCGAACGTGCTGAGATTCGCGAGCAAGTTAGCACCGAGTTGTCTGAACGAGGCCGCGACGGCAGCAACATCGATCTCGAGCGTCAGGCGCGACGGCAAGAGCGTCGTGAGGAGCGACGCAGTGAGCGCGGGTCGATCGAAGGTTTGAAGGAGCTTGTCAGCGCCGCTCGTGAGGATGGTGAAGTCACTGAATCCGAACGTGCTGAGATTCGCGAGCGAGTTAGCACCGAGTTGTCTGAACGAGGCCGCGACGGCAGCAACATCGATCCCGAACGTCAGGAGCGACGTGAGCAATTGCGTGAGCGGATTGCGGCTCGACGTGCCGTCTCCGGTGCATTCGTGCAGATTGTACAGCGATAGGCGTGGTTAACTCCTAACACCAATAGGCATACGACAGTTGAAAAGGCAGTCGTCGACGCTTGGGCGAACGCCCTAAGTCTGAGTTTTAGACTGAAACGATCTAAGGTTACGGCAGAATGCGGCGAAGCGCTCCGTCGCCCTGCCTAGGGGTAGGTCTTCTTCATGAAGATCTACCCTGCTTTATCGTCTTAAACGGCGCTGGGTTATATCCCGGTGATCTTCACTGAAGACTTTCCACGGATACCTTGAATTCGGTAAACCGCACATCCCATTTTCGGATATCGAGGGCGCAGTATTGTTTCCGTGCCGTCCTGGATTTCGCGTCTTTCGACAGTCCTAATCAACCGACACTCATCTCTAGGCTTTAATCACAGCTCTCAGGAAGAACCCTATGAAATCTCGCGCTTCGCTAGCCGGTTTATTGTTACTGCTTCCCGCGCTCGCCAACGCCGCCGAGCCGGTGAAAGTCACATTCGCCAAACACATCGCTCCGATCGTGCATGCTAAATGCACGATGTGCCATCGCAAGGGTCAGTCGGGGCCATTCGAGTTGTTGACCTACGAAGACGTGCGCGAGCGATCGGCGACTATGCAAGCCGTCGTTCACGACAACTACATGCCGCCTTGGAAGCCGGTGAACACGAACCTTGCGTTCGCCAACGATCGCCGTTTGACGCCGCAAGAAAAATCGTTGCTGAATCGTTGGGTCGATTGCGGAATGCCCGCCGGCGACTTGGCTTCGATCCAACCACCAAAATATCCCGACGGTTGGAGCTTGGGCAAGCCGGATCTTGTTGTAAAAATGAAAGACGCATTCCGCGTGCCCGCTTCGGGACCGGACGTCTATCGTTCGTTTGTGTTTCCGCTGGACGTGAAGGAGGACAAATGGATCAAGGGGATCGAGTTGCGTCCTTCAGCGCGCGGTGTCGTTCATCACGCCTTGTTCTTTCTCGATCAGTCGGGCAGTGCTCGCGCTCAAGAAGGCCGCGACGGTCAACCTGGGATCTCTGGTATGTCGTTTCTAAGCGTGGGTAGCGGTAATCGCGGGGGTGGCGCCGCTGTCAGTGGTTTTTCAGCGCGAGGCTTGGGCGGTTATGTTCCCGGTGCGATGCCGAATAAATTGCCCGGCGACTTGGCTCAATTGTTGCCTAAGGGGAGCGATATCGTCATGCAAACGCACTTTCATCCGTCTGGTAAAGTCGAATGGGAACAAACCGAAATGGCGATTTACTTTGCCGACAAGCCGCCCTCTCACCAAACGGTCGACGTGCCATTGCCGCCGCTGTTCGGTCGGTTTGCTGGGCTCAACGTACCGGCGGGTGAGAAGAATTTTAAAATCTCGCAATCGATCACGTTGCCAGTTGATGTCGAAGCGATCAGCATCCGCGGCCACGCTCACTACATTTGCCGAGCAATGGAAATGACAGCGACGTTGCCTGACGGCGAAAAGATGACCTTGATGAAAATTGACGATTGGGATTTGGACTGGCAGGACCGCTATCAATTTGTCAAGCCGCTTTCGCTGAGGGCCGGCACCAAGCTGTATGCGGAGATCATTTACGACAACTCGGCCGACAATCCAGAAAACCCCTACTCGCCGCCGCAACCCATCAAATGGGGCCGCGAGTCCAATGACGAAATGGGTGCCGTCACGGTGCAAGTTATTGCCAAGGACGAAAGGGATCGTCCCGAACTGCAAAGGGCCGTGTCCAAGTCACTGACCGACTCAGCTCGCAGTTTTTTTCAAAGGCGGATTTTTGGCGCCGCCGGCAAAGGAGATGACGTAATCGACGTCAACAAGTCGCAAACAGCTCGCCAATAACCGGAGGAACACCGACGATGATTCGCTCTTTAACAAAAAGCCTGACGCTGGTGATGCTTCTCACCGCTACGGTCGCGGCTGAAAAAACGAATGAAACGGCCAAGCAGCTTCGCGCTTTGAAATTGACCAGCGTCAACGGCCAGTTGATCGCACCGTTCGCTGATTCGTCGATCAAAGTGGTCTCGCTGATCTTTGTCGCCGACACTTGCCCGGTCGCCAACGCATTCCAGCCATCACTTGCGGCGTTTCACAAAGCTTACGCCGACCAGGGCGTGGTCTGCGTCCAAGTGCATTGCTCTTCGTTGGTCACGGCCGAAGAAGTCAAAAAGCACATCGTCGATTTTGGCGTCACGATGCCCGTTGTTTACGATCCCAAGCAAGAATTGGGCCGATTAACCGGTGCCAAAGTCACGCCCGAAGCCATTGTCATCGACCGCACGGGAACGGTTCGCTATCGCGGAGCCATCAACAATCTTTATGCGGGTTATGGTAAGAAGCGGCGAGTCGCGACCGCGCATTATTTGCAAGACGCGGTGGACGCCGTGCTTGCTGGTGACACGGTAAAAACACCGAACGCCAAGCCGGTGGGATGCTTTATTCACTACGCCGAAAAGTAGCTCTCCCCTTGGAAATGGAAAATCCATCATGCGAAGAAACCACTATCGAGCCGAGTAGATCCATAACAAGATTCGCTGCACCTCCCAATCCATCACCGGGGCAACACACCGCATATCGATTTCCTTGACCAAATCAACGGCCCCGACTCAACGGTCGCAAATCAACGGTCGCAAATCAACAGTCCCAAATCAACGCGTGGCAAATGCAGAATCGCCTCCTGAGTCTCAGGATTCAGGATGGTCATCGGATCGAAAATGGTGCAGAATAGCAAGACGCGGGTGGTGCATGGATTGGCCTTGAGGGTCGCGACCTACTGCTTTGGTCTGCTGATGAAGGTGAGTCGAAAAAAGTCGAAGGCGAAGAGAACTGACTAGCTAGTTGGGCGATTGAATTTTCGAGCTTCCAGAGGCCAAGGTAAAGATCACTAAGTGGTTTGCATTTTACTGTTCACAAACGAATTTCTTCGAAGCGAGGGGGTGACAAATGGGTGACCTGACGAACCCCCGAGTGATTTGGCTGAAGGGGTTTTTGTTCCTTGGCATCGGTATTATCTCGGCAGCCTTACTCGTGCTGCAGCGACCTGAATTCACAACCATTTTGCTATTGGGCGTCACGATTTGGGCATTCTGCCGCGCGTATTATTTTGCGTTCTATGTGATCGAAAAATATGTTGACTCCAGTTATCGCTTTGCAGGCCTGACAGACTTTCTGCGATACGCTCTTGGGAGCAGTCAGGCTTCTCGTCCAGGCTCCGACACGGATGTCAACGAACCATGATTTGTTGGTGGAGTGTTTGCCATGCTCGTCGTTGTGCTTGTCGCGTGAACGTTGCTTTTGCTTGACCGAGTCGATTCGATTGAGTGCTGGCTGCAAACGATTAACGCTCGTTATTTGAGTGCTGGCTGCAACTTAATTTTTTCTCGTAGGCTTATTTTGCTGGTTTGGTTCCTTGGCAAGTTTTAAACCAGGTCCCGGGAACTTGGTTTGCCACATCATTGATGGAGTACATGGAATTGGCTGTGTGTACGCGGTCATTTTTTTGGTAACGACCGGGATTCGGAGGGATGTGGCTTCTTCCGCGACTGGATAAGTTTGTGTGTCGCCAGAAACTATTTGGCCGGATGGCAATCATCACCGATAAATTTTAACGCGGTCCATCCTGCTTCGATCCATAGATATTCGTCCCCGTTTTTCGAATGGTCCATGAGTAGTTCTCCGGATTAAACTGATAGGCTTTTTTGCTGGGGGCTGGCGGTGCCAAGTTGGTGGGCAAGTATTTCGCGAGCGTTTGTTTGAGATTGAAGAATTGGTCCTTTTCGGCAAGGTTTTCGTGCTCGCCGGGATCGTTCTGATGGTCGTAAAGCTCTTCCTCGCCAGAGAGATAGCGAATGTAACGATACCGATCGGTGCGAAGGGCGAGATGACCTCTTTCTTCAACGATGATTGCCGGTTGTTCACGCGGTCGCTCGGGGTTTTTTAGCCAAGGAACCAAGCTGATGCCATCTAGGTTTTTGAGCGGTGGCAGTTGGCACAATTCAACCAATGTTGGGAACAGATCGACAAGGCTTGCAGGCTGACTACACCGCTGGCCAGATCGCCCAACTTGAGGTGCTGAGATGATTAATGGGACACGGGTGGCTTCTTCCCAAAGAGTCCTTTTGTGCCAATGCCCCTTTTCGCCGAGATGCCAACCGTGATCTGACCAAAGTACGATGATGGTGTTAGCCGCGTGTGGAGTTGAGCGAAGCTGTTGCAGGAGTTTTCCAACCTGAGCATCGGCGAAACTGATGCTTGCGAGGTAGTGTCTTATCGCGACTCGCCATTTCCCCGCGTCTCGGATTTTCTTTAGATTGTCTGCTTTGCGTAGTGCGAGTTTTCGGCCGGGTTCCGGAATGTCGTCAAGGTCGGCGAGGTTGATCTCAGGTACCACCACGGTATCGATTGGATACTGATCCAAAAAACGTTGCGGGACGTACCACGGTAGATGCGGGTGAAAGACACCACAGGCCAGAAAGAACGGCTGATCCTTTGATTCGCGGGATTCTAGAAAACGGATGGCGTAATCAACTGTAACGGCATCGTCGTAGTCCTTTTCCGCCAACCCGGGTGGGACTCCCCAGTCGACTTCGCCCGAGTAATTGACGATCCCGGCAAACGGAAAGGTTATGGGCTGCGGTTTCGGTTTCGAATACGGGTAAAGGGGAGATCCATAACGGATCCAAGCGTTGTCATTAAATACCAGTCGATGGTAATCGTCCCATTGTGAGGGAGGGTTATTTCCTGCCGTGTGGTGATAGATTTTTCCGGAGCCAATTGATTGATATCCATTGTTTCGAAAATGGATCGGTAGCGTGACTAAATCAGGACGGTGCGGTTTCCACCAATGCTGATTGTTGTAAACACCAGAACTGCTTGGTAGCAAGCCGCTCATTACCGCTGCGCGACTGGGGCAACAGACCGGTGCTGCAGTGTGAGCATTGGTGAAAGCCGTCCCAGAATCAGCCAAGGCATCAAGATGTGGTGTATTGACCTTGCCTGGATAACCTCCCAGGAAACCGACCCAATCGTTCATGTCGTCAACAGCGATAAATAGGACATTAGGTGGACGCTCGTCTGCTGCTCGCGTTGCTGCTGCCGTGATTACCATCATCCCAAAGAGAAAAATTTTGGTGGCTGATTTGCGTGTCATCTTTCGCTCTGCGGGGCTGATTTTGAATCGGGCGCTTGTTGGAAAATCTTTTAATGGTTCGCCATGCCTCAAGATTCGATTCGCTAATCTTGGAAACCAAATCGTGGAAGCTCTCGATGAGAAAACGTTGTCTCGGTGAATTATATGACCCGCAGGTCACAGGTGCAGTCTTTGAAAGGGATCATAGCGATATCAGTAGCCTCAGTGGTACGCAATCTATGGCTTGAACGTTACGACACAAAATCAACTTTACGTAGGAATAACAGCATCAGGGGCCACGTTAAGTTGATGTGTGGTCTCACAATTCTTTTGTTAGGTCGTCTCACCAATGCAGAACATCCTGCCCAAGCTTAACGCTCGAACACCATTGCCCGCGCTCTTTCACCGTTCGCCTGATTTGGACTGCATCAGTTAGCGAGGCCAATGTTCGGTGGTGCGGGTGAAATTTATATCGCAGTGGATTTTGTGTAAGGGCAAGCAGTATTTATTTCCGTACTGGCCCGTCTTGATTGATGCAGTGCGGGAAACCATCCATCGGCATTAGCTTGCTTCCCAAGCGTCGCGCGGTTGGAGAATCAAGGAGGAACGCATTACTTGGTACTAGCGACTCACAAGCTTGCAGTTCGTCTTATCTTACCCACGAAAGGTTACCAATGTCGGCGTGAGGAATGATTTTGAAATTGGGGCTCATCGCTGATATCCGCAAGCCCGCGAACTCGCTCCGCAGACACTTGATCGGCAACTGTTACTTTCGATACACCCAATTGGTAAGAATCATTAGAAACACTTGCCAAGGTTGCAAAGTAAATTTCATCGGCACCGCACAGTGGTGCGGCAAACCCGAGACCATCAGTTGGGGTAGTGCGAAATGTACCAGCGTATACAAATCCTGTGAGCCGCCGAGGCTTGGCGTCGTTCTGGTAAGAACGATCGCAGAAACAGTGCCGGGGCAATGGGCGCATGTCAGCTCGGCCGGGATTGACCGATTACCAACGGTCAAAATCCACATGTTCAGGTAGTTTGTGGCTCAGCCAAGTCTTTTGCCCCGAGAGGATTTTTCAGTTATTCAACCACTGAGCGGAACAAAGATTCGGACACTTCTTAATGTTCTCATCAGCGGATCATTTCTAATCTCCGATAAGAAACTGCATTTTCTGACAAATTTTCCTAAGAGATTCTCCGCGTTTGTAAGACGAACGCAGGAGGTGTAGGTCCAAGGTAAAATCAAAGCGAAATTTTTACCGGATGCAACTCATTATCTCGCCAGCTCTATAAACGGCTTAGACCGGAGCTGTCGAATTTCAACATCAAGGAAAGGCAGTTCATTGAATCTTCGTGAAAACTTCGGTCAACACTGTCCCGTCCTTCTCGACAAGCTTCGATTGAACTTCGGTTTCTGAAATACGAGTGATTTCGACTTTTCCATTGACAACTTTTCCGGCAGCATTGCGATTACGATACCAACCGCTCATGTGATCTTTTTCTACCTTGTTGAAGAGAACAGAAAAGAAGGCATTCTCTGCTCCATAGGCATTGGCAACGAGTTGTTTACGATCAGGTTGCCATCCAACTTGTTCTGTCAGAACGCTTCCATCTGATTCAGTCCATCGACCGGTCAGCACATCAACATGCTCGCTTGGTTGTTCCCAAGTAACCGATGCCGTCGTGTCGTCACTTCGTTTGACTTTCCACCGGCCTAGCATAAAAGTCCACGGGCATCTTGCTGCTTCCCCGATTACCACTGCCGCTTGCACTCGCCTTTGACACACACCTTGAAAGGCGTGAGGCTCTCCGCTTTCGTTTTTACCATTGATTGAGAAGGTGTAGGTATCTCCGTCGATCGTTCCCTCAAAGCTTCCCTTGAATGACACGCCGTTGGGGTGTGTACCAATGCAACGTCCCTTCATGGATGTCGCGGTGACTTCGGACAGTATCAGGTTCCAATGATTCCCTTGTTCGCCAAAACCATTACTTATCAGCAGGCCATCGCTTTTGCGGTAGCCCAAGAGTTCGGTGGAAGTGGTTCCATCATCGGCTGTCCAATAGCCGCGCAGCGTGTGCCCGTTGGCGCGGCGTGCCCAGTTCACCACACCACTCGTTGGTCCTTCCGCCTCTCCATCAGGAAAACTCATTTTGTAGTCCCACACTCCTTCGATTGCCTGAAGAAACTCAAGATGGGGTGTAGGATCTGGCTGTTCCTCCGCGTTTGCTCCTTTTATCGCTAGCAGACTAGCACCGATCGCAAGAACAACTGCCATGGCCTGTTGGTGATATTTCATCATCGGGAATCTCCAAAAGTCAAAGTGGATTTACTTTCAATCAGGTTCAATACAAACGTGTTGCCTGAAAATTGGCTCATGGCGATGTTTCAACTGGGTGGTGGGCCGTGAAGTAACTCAGGCAGACCTCAGTGCGAGGGAACGGGTTGATTACCCCAGTATTTTTTAACAATTACTTTTTTTTGCGTGGTTCTCATCCGCGCTAATGCAGCTGTGGCCAGAATCATTGCGATCCGGGCAAAAAGAATGCGCGCGATGGAAATACGAAGCAGACGGTTCTGCGCAGAACGATGTCGTATGTGCTTGAGTTCACCGAAGCTGACCTCATGACGTCCCGCCGTTTCGACGACGCCATCGCCACTGGCTGCTGTTATCTCGATCTGCATCCGAACAAAACGGTAGTTGGCAGTTCGAGCGACTTTAACCCTCGGAAAGTCCAGCTCAAACCCGACGACATCCCGTATCGCTCACTTGCACCGCAGAGCATGGAAAACCTCTTGGTCGCCCGACGCAGTCGTTTTGACACCCGTGTCGCCCAAGTTTCGGCGTGCGTCACGGCGACCGCGATGGCCATGGGTGAGGCCGCCGAAGTCGCAGCCGCGGACTCTCTGAGGGAGCAAATCAGCGTAGCAGAGAACAACCGACTAAACGTGCACGAAAAATTCAACTCGCAAAATGCAGGCCCTTTCACGGATACCTGAAGAGTGAAGTATTCGGTTTAGCCGAGGGAGGTTGTCTTTTTAAAAAGAAACCTGTTTCAGGGGTTAACATGTCGCGCCGGACAAGTGCGAAAAAGTTCGCAGACGTCCAGTTTGTTAAATGGTCAGGGTAAACCGAACAGATTTTCTGTCAGTCACCGTTGATCTCAGGGTTACTGCGGAGAACCAGCGAGCGTGTTGGCCCAAACGGCACGGTTAGAGATTCCACCATGTGATCGAAAACTGCAGCGTCGTCGCCAACAATACCCAGATTAGGTAAGGCACCTGCGCCACAGCGACCCAACGGTGGTGTTTCCAGATCATTGACATCATCACCGGAATCGTGATGAGGACGATCAAGATGTCGGCTGCCGCAAGCGGAAGGTTTTGAAGACCAAACTGAATCGGCGTGAACAAAATATTTGCGACCAAATTGATCGCGAACGGAATCGTCACTTTCCAAGGAAGCCTTTTGCGAATTGCGCGGACGAAGACGAAACCAAACGTGATCAAGATAACTGGGTAGAGAATCTGCCAGATCAGACCGATCGTCAACGGCTCGGGAGTCCAAGCCGGTTTGATCAGTCCGTCATACCATTGTCGCCATACCATCTGGTTACCCGCATCCGTTTTCGACCATCAAATCGTTAACCAAAGTCTTGCGGCTTGACCTTTTGGGTTCAAAATCTTGAGGCTTCAGAGAACCGTGAGTCTTGTTGCCCCGAGACGTCGCAGAACGATTTTAGACGCTAAGGGGGTGACTTTGCCACGTGAGACTTCGAGAGACCGGAGCGAGCCAAAGAATCGCTTCCTGTACGCATTGGGCGGCCGATTTGGCAACGAGTCCAATAGGCAAACGCTAGGTCGCTCGGTGTCACGATGTTCGGAACTCGCTCAACGGGGTCTCGAGCACTTTCTTCGACTTCGCCCCCAAATCCAGACGATGCACAAAGTACTTAGTCCGCCTACCAATCCGCCTAATGATAATTCCAAGACGTCGTTATCTCGGTTGAACCCCAGCGGAATGGAGCCAATGCAGAAAAATCCGATGAGTGTTCCAGTGATAATCCAATAGTAAAGATAGGGTGAATCGACTGGCAGGGCTGAAGGTGTGTGTTGCGAAATGTCCTTGAGAAGGTCCCATAATTGATCGTAATTTGTCGCATTGTCAGGCAGAATTGCCTTGCCGCTTTTGGTGATGATGTGCAGATTGCCCCCGCAACTCTCGAAATTGGGCATGTACGGTATGCTCAACACCTCGCCGAGAGAGCAACTTGCATACGAAGAAAATGCCCAGCCGCCCATCAGTTGATTAGGTACAAAGCAATCTTTGAAATGTATTCGTCCCTCAGTGAGGTCCACAGCAACCAGTCTCCACTTCTGTCTACCAAATGCCATGCTTCCGTGGACGGAGATGATCCAATTAGGTGAGTCTGAAGCAATCGGGGGCTGTCCGGGAAGTTCCAAAGTGCGCTTTTGAAATTCCTTCACTTGCTCATCAGTTAGGTCGCGGTAAGTGATAGCGAGACCTAGCAGGAAAACGGTTAAACCGCAGAGGCCCAGCGACAGGACAAGCTGAACAAAATGCCGTATCAAGATCGCTTCCACGACCAATCCCGAACTGGCTGCAAATAACAACCCCATCACGAAAATGGCAGAAGCGCGTTCGATCAAACTGACCTGATACTGTTTTCGCTTCATTATGTTGCTCGACGCAGTTTCTGGATACTGAGAGCACGGTAGTCAATGATCCCGTGCCACCGCTACTCAGTATGATGATGGCCGGATTATGATGGCCGGACGCGAGCACTTCACGGCATTTTTTTGCCGCGCCGCTATCCATGTTCGAGTCAATGACCGTCCGCATCTTCGCCCCGGAGATTGCAAGCCAACGATTCAATCGCCTCCTGAATCTAGGGAACCAATCGCACCAGCCATATGATAGGCCTCACTTACTCTGCAGCCTGATCTTCTTAGGTCTCGTACCACACGATGTATACGACCGACTGTGTGTCAGTTGATTCGATTCCAACATTCATGAATCGGGATTCGGGTAGTGCAACTTGTCCGCCGAACAGATTGCGTCCTTCAGCATCCCACCAGGGAATGTCCTTTGTATGGAGAAAACGTGAATCCTCTAAAGAACTTGGACACGTCCACGATGTCAGTCTGGAACATTTGTGCGGGGTCCGTAACCTGGTACGAGAATTTTAGCCAGATTTGATCATCGATTCCGGACTCAAGCAATTTCATCCCGTGATCTTGAAACGCCAAGTTGGCTTGCAGGTACATCTTTGGGCGGCAACGAGCAAGCTGTGCTTGGTTCGGTTGCGTTGTCATCTCATCGCACCCGAACTGGAGGTTGCATCCGGTGAGGATAGCGAGAAATGAGATAGCGATGCCGTTATTCATTTCTATCGGAATAATATTGAGGACAATCGAACGGAGATTCTGTAGGAATGCGTGAAGGCAGTGCCGGATTTCATTCCGACTCTGTTTGTTCGGCCATGTTCGGCACTTCTGTCCTGCGTCGCTTAGCCTTACGTCTTAATGTTGTCACCATGATGGCGACAGGAGCAACAAAAATGACAAGGATTCCCCACACCTCAAGCGGTAGAACGAAGGTGAACAACAGGCTTCGCAGTTCAAGTACTTCGGTGGCATCGCTTAGGTGACCACCCGACCAGACGCTCTCGTCATCGTTCGCGTTGGGAGACGTGATTCCATTGGGTAATACCGCCACCCAATTTGGTTTCTTTCCGTTCAGATAAACGCGAACCCTCTCGCCAGTGCCGGGAATCGGTCGATGTCCACTGGGGGTCAAGTATTCCGTTTCAGATCGACGGGATTTGACGCGGAAGCACCTGAATTCAATTTCGGTGTCTTGCAGTTGTCCCTTCTCGACTTCCTCAATGCCTAAGGTGATGTAAATCCCCCAGTCGTAGTTGCCGAATGCATGATCGATCTGTGAGCGTTCTGTTTCAACTCTGATCTCCCTAATTGTCCCTACCACGATCAAGTCCGATTGCCGCAAATCACTCAGAGTTCGAGGAGCTATTTCTGCTTTGGCTTCAAGTGCGGTGCAGATAGCAGCTAGCATGAGGATGGCGGAGATGGATCTCATTGTTCTGACATGGATGGGATTTCGGACAGAGATAGCTTGGACAGAGATAGCTTGGGAAGGCTAGCGGTCATAGGTGTTCATTCTGTGTCGTTGTCCTTGTGTCCAGTTTGCTTCCTCGAATCAAGAGGCGAAAACAGCTTCAGATGATTGAAAACTATAACCGTGGCACAGCGGAAGCGATTCAAAGCCTCTTCAGGCTAGATGGAAGTACCTATCAAGAACATCGATCCACGCTCGTCAGACGAGTATGACGGTCCAAACGATTCAATATTATCTTTATTTCAAAGAAAAAGTCAAAATCGCAAACAAAACCACCAATGGCGCGGTTTCAAGAATGACCCTACGTTCGTGACCTTGGCTTCGGACAACGGACGCTTCTGACCAACGTCCCATTATCAAAGCAGCTTCAGATGACGCATTAAATCATCAACCATCTGATGGCTATGGTCGGCAAGTTCGGATCTTTGTCGTGCACCGAAAGCAACACTCTTGCCATAACCTATCGTCGCAAAAAACCTTGCGACGAACTTCCGAAATAGACTTGGTTGGAAGGGGATTGCTTTGGGCGTGTAGCAAGCGAGAGCGAAATATTTACCTGATGGTCACAACCTGAGTCGTTGGTTGTGTGGACTCTCTGTGGACAGGTATTCTACCAACCGCCAAGTGTTACCGGCCTAAAGATGTCGTGTGAAGCGACTGGTCTGCCGCGGTTCCAAATACTCGCCGAAACTCGATCTTGGCCAATTCTTGCAACCGCGAACTCCGCAGAACACCGATCGCCATCCGATAGGTATCGAACGCTCCGGTTTTATCACCGCGTTGGTATAGCTTGCGTGCGTGGCGAACCAGAGCCTTGCCTTCATCATCAGGATTGCTTGTCCGATCAAGCACGGCTGGGTTCCGCTGCCGCCTCAGAAATTCTTTTGGCGTGCCTCCGAGCAGCTGTCGATCCATGGCATTGAGATCGATGATTTGGGCATGTGCTGTCGCTTGGCTTAGCCGCTGCGATTGCCCGAAGCTGCGATTCAGGCCTCGACGTGATGATCCAATCGCTGACGTTTTGTTGCCACCCAGGTACATTCCGCCGCCATCCGGAACGAGCACGCTCCCGGAGAAGGTAAAAAACTGAAAGGTGGGAAGCTGCACGACAGTGGGCAGAGGGTCTTGGGCCGAACACCGATGAAATCCGGTCGCTTCGGTAGCCAAGAACAAAACTAGTAATACGATCCACCGTGCCCGCGATCTCACTGGCTCTTCTCCACTTGTTTGATCTTATCGAAAAATTCGCGATTGAACTTTCCGACCTCATTTCTTGACGACCGCTTGGCAGTACATGGAGGCTGGATTCAACCGTATGCAGTCTTGGTGATACTCAGCGGCGAAACAAAACCCGGTTGCCGTTTCGAGCGTCGTCACGACTGGCTGATCGTACTTACCCGAAGCGTTCATTTTTGATCTGACGCGCGTTGCCTTGTTGTTCTCATAGTATGCGCATGATAGCCTATTGCTTGAACATCGAGGAGATTTCTTCAATGACAAACGATAATGGAACAACGTTAGCTGGGTTTTCGATCATGTGCTTGATGCTGAGCGGACTAACCTCCGTGGCGCTTGGGTTTGGTGCGGCTTTTTCTGCGAGTGACTTTGTTGGTTGCGGGATCCTCTTTATTGCTGCTGCGATCTCCTTTGGTTTCTTGTCTCATACGCTCTTCAACAAGTAGCGAGCAGGTACGGTCGAGTTTCTTCACGAACGGGATTGTCAGTGGCGAAGACGCGTCAGGTTATCTGAGGATACTGCACCGCATCAAAGGCATACGGTTGCATCGATCAGTGCGAGTTGACTCCAAACTACCCGAGTCAAAGAGTGCAGTCTAAAAGCGTTATCTCTTTGATAGGTCGTATCACCGCCACTCAGAAAACGAGTGATCCAGATTTCAAAGATTCTTTGAAAAACGATTGGTTGGTCAACGTTGTTGGAAAGCGACAGCCATTGGGATCGCAAATCTACGGCAGACACGCGCTGATCAATCATCGCGACGCATCCAGTTGCTGACACCGCCCAAAAGCAACACCCTGATCGCGAGCTTCTGTTAACAAACTCGTCACGGAAAAATTCCGAAACAGACTCTGGTTCTACGCCCCTGCAAGCCCTGTTCTGCGTTGCATTCCCTGAGCTTTACTCCTCGATTCGTAAATTACCTATTTGATGTCGTGTACCGTCAGGATCGCGATAGTAGACCACGTATTCACCATTGCTGCCTTTGGGCAGAATCAGCTTGTGACCCATTTTGAGTTGATCATCGGTAGCAACCGAGGTTTCGATGGTAATCTCAATTTCTGAATTGATGACAGTCGCATCCACGTTGATGGGAACGATGGCTGGGCTCATGATCCAAGCGCCGCCAACATACTTCAACGGCACAACAACCTGGCCGGCCTCGTTAGTGGGCTCACCGAACTCGACTTGCCCTACGTAAGCGAGCGGTCTGGCTTCACGAGTGACTGAACGCATCGTGGCATCGCACCCCATGACCGCTACGAAAGTTATTGACACGATAATTGAGCACGACCAATTCGAAGCAGTAGGTCGGCAAGGTAGGGTTTGCATAAGTGGTGCTCGTGTACAGAACTGGGTTGCATTGAAGTTAGTCGCCCACTTCGGAATCTTGACTAAAATCTGCATTCTAGTCGCTCCGTCGATCGGTAAAGATTTTTCTGGAAATGTGCCCGCCACATTCATAGGACTGGGTACAGGCGATTTGGTCAAGTCCGCGAAGTCGATGCACCCGCCGCGCGATGGTTGACCAATTACCCACACTGCTGAATTTCTGTTGGGCTCCCTTGTCGTGCTCCGAATCAACCGATCCTGCGAGCGGACTTGGGACTGTTGACGAAAGGTGACTTCGGCAAAATTGTGCACGCGGGATTCTGGATAAAGAGCTCATCTCAAAGAACCCGATTGGAATGATGCGCACCTGCCAACGCTACGATTATCACAAAATCTGGCACCAACATTCCCGCCGAACCTCGACAAAGCTGGCCGCAAACGTTCACCCTGCTAACGCATCCAGCCCACCAAAAGGATGATGGTTCAATCCTTCGCGTTGATCGCTACGTTTTTTTATCGCCGTATTGGTCGGTGCCCAAGATCATAAAGTTTGGGACTCTGTCCTTCATTATTTAAAGCAAATGGGACGCTTGCTTTGTTGAGTGATACGGGGATCAAGTTCTATTTGTCGTATCTGAATACCACTCTCTGGCTGGGATCGTTCCGTTCTGTTTAAAAAAAAGGAGGAGATTCGGCCCGCTTTTTGATTTGTTAGCGTTCAGTTCTGGTCTGAGAAATTCACTGGACGGATCAAGCCAATGCGGATGTTTTGGCGAAATATGACGGTGGCTTTATGAAAAGACACGCCAACTTTTTATCCATTTTTCGTTGGGTAATTGATGCAGCTATCACGCACATACAATAGAAATCAATATTCCCGAACCTCAGCAGAGGTGAGTTTAGCGTCGGCAAGATGCCGGTTGGAAATTGATTATTTCATTCAGTGGATGTGACCTTGGCGAAAAAGAGTTCGCACTCGGGCCTTACGCAAATTCTCAAGGGATACAAGAAAGATGTGTCGAAATATTTCACGAGTTCTTGTTTTGTTGGCGGTCTTCGTTAACGGTTCACTTTTTCATTCTTCGGCTAAAGCTGAGCTTACGACCCAGAACGAGAAAAAGGATGCATCCGCCCCAAAAGAAGATAAGCCGGGCCGTTCTTTTGAAGAACGAATGAAGGTGGCCATGCAACCGAATGGTTTTGCTTTGTTCACCTACATGAAAGTGTCAGAGGGTCTGGAAGATCAATATCTCGAGGTCGAGGCAGAATGGAAAAAAATTCATGACCGTATGTCGTCGCAGGGGAAACTCTCAGGTTGGGGAGTTGCGAAAGCGCGGGCAAATGATCTTGGTGTTGATTTCGTGACTTGGAAGTCATTTCCTTCTTTGGAAGCGCTGGATGAACCCTATGATCTCGAAGACATTAAGAGCTGGATGGGAGTCGAGGAGTTTCAAGCTCTCATGAAAAAAACGAAATCTTCACGAACGATTGTTGGTGAGGAATTACTTCGGAGTGAAGATTACACCCTCGATAACCTCACTCGAGATACAGAACAGCAGAGCGATAAGATCTCTTTCTTTTTAGCATACATGACACCCAAGGAAGGAATGGAGAGTGATTATGTAGGAATGGAGAAATCATTCTTCCAGCGAGGTCACCAGAACCAAGTGGATCATAACCCCAGTTTTTTGGGCTGGCGTCTTGAAAAACGAATGTTCTCCTGGGGTGAAATTCCACCGGCGGATTATCGAACGGTGAGCATCTTCCTTCGCGAGAAAAAAGAACTAACACCAGACCAGACCGCTCAGCTTATCCAATCAAGGCCAGAGCGTCCTGCAGAATATGCCGAGACAAAAGTTGGTGATCTCAGGACGATGAAAGGCGTTATGTTCGATGTGGTGATGACGACTGACAAAAATCGGTCCGCTGTAGTAAAGGCATGGGCGGAACTTGAGGGAACATGGGAGCATACACGCTCTGATGGAAGTCGAAGAGTGAAGGTTATCGCACCGTTCTCGGAAACCCTGAGGTTTTATGACGCCGAGGGCAACCTGAAAGGCGAAAATACCAGTCCCATGAGGATCTACTTTAAGGATGGGATCAAGCACTTTTACACTTACCATGCTAATAGGACGTGGAATTCCATCTACGAAATTCATGATGGCAAGTGGCATGAGCAGATGCGGGGTATTTACCATTCCACCAACAGTCAGCCTGACAGTTTTTTGATTTATGAGAGAGTCGAGCAATCAGGTGGGGCTGCAGATCCAGTCAGTGAACTGACGCAAGAGGGTGAACAAGAATCGGAGGTGGAAGTGGCTGGAAAACGTAACGAGCGTTTACGGCGTTTTTTCCGAACTAGAAGTAATTAATTGCTCGCTCGGTGGTAGCCAATACCTGCCTTAAAAACTGCCTGACCCTATTTTCGTCTTCTGGCAGATTCCTGTTGCACTGCTGCCTCCTCAAGCAGGAGTCCAAATTGTGAATCTGCTGGCCAATGGTTACTCATGACATCTGTCGTAACAGACAAAACAAACGAGGCATTGATGACATTTCTCATTCCGCGAAAGATGGCCATAGTTATTCTAACGATCGCGATGGTAACTTTTTTGTCGTCGGGTGCAGCTATCCATATCCCGGTTTTGGGCCAAGACGCCACGACTGGTCAATCTGTGGAGATTGATGCTGCGTTGACGGAAGTGATTCGGGAATATGCTGAACTTTTCAATGCAGGGAAAACTTCGGCACTTGCCAGCGAACTCTACCTAACGCCTGTGCTGTTAGTGGATCCAGAAGATGACAGGCATGTCATTCTTGAGACGACGTCTGATGTCGAGACACATCTGAAGGCAACCTTTTCACAAATTAAATCAGCTGGCTGGCATCACTCCACCATTCATCAACAAAGCGTTGAAATGGCTGGACCGGATATGGCTATCTTGAGCCTCGTTTTTTCGAGGAACCGAAGCGACGGTACGACGATTCTGCTGGGGAAGAGAAGTGCAACCTTTTTCCTCCTGAAGAAACCCTTGGGTTGGCGGATTATCATGGCATGCAAGGAGCCGTACAAAGAGATTTCAGATCCTGCAGCGATGCGAGAGCGGCTGACTCAAAAAATGCGTCGATATATCGAATTGCTTAACGGCCCCAGTCCCGCTCAAGGAGTGGCGGAAGAGATTTATCAGTTTCCTCGTATCTCGCGTAGTTTTTTGGGTGAGCGAGTACACAAGTGCATGCTCTCAGAACCGGAGGTACTTCTTGGTCTGGAAACTTACTTGAACCAATTAAAAGCGAAAGGTATGGCTGAAATCCGAGTGCACGGTACGAAAATACACTCGGTGAGTAACAACTTGGCGTTCGTTGAGCTCATCTCTTCACGTGTTCTCGCAGATGGTACACCTATCCCTCCTGCAGATACACCATTCTCTTACATTTGGGTGAGGAAGCAATCAGGATGGAAAATGATTGCCACTCTGGCCCATGGAAGTGCTCAATAGAATAAGTCGTAACTGTCGGATCAGTTCTTTCAACTTATTTTAGGGTGGCAACGGTACCGAGCCTCGTGTCGTCCAAATTTGTGTGTCGCAAAAAAAATGGTTTGAACAATAGCAAAAGTCAAACCGATCCATGGATGCTCGCGATTAACGCGGCTCAAGGTTAGGATGCGGGTTAGACCTGTTCGATCACTGCTGTCTGTTTCTCTAGCTAGTTGTTATCTCCATCATGAAGCACTTGGTCGATCACGATGCAAGCACAAAGAATCGAGATGTCATCCTCGCCATCTACGATTTCAACACCATAGCTATCCGTCCAAGACCAATGCTTTTTGCTTACCGATGCAACCCTGCGACCTGATCGTGTGAATTCAAATTCGTGCTGCCAGAAAGATCCATCGATTTCGTAATCATTGGGTCCAGGAATGTCGAGGAGAAACTTCTGTCGGAACCAACTGAACTCTTTAACCACTTCTGCAAATACCGAACCTTTGATGAGGATCTGATAACGTGGCTTCAGAGACAATAGTTTCTGGCTGATGAATGCCAATTCATTACCCTGCAAATCCTGAAATGAGAGCTTATCACCCCAAGAAAACGCTTTGCCGTCAACGATAAATTGTTCGTTTCCCTGCTCGTCGGTGATTGTGAAACTATTTCCCCAAGACCAAAACTTTTCTTTAATTCTGTAAATCATGTGACGCTCTTTCATTAGCTGTAACGTTTATGCTCCGCTGAGCGGGTTTCCAGCGGACGCTCTTGTTGGATCTCAGGTACCGGACCTGCTAGTGTGAATCTACGCTCTGGAAGCTAATCCGGCAAATCTTGCGCTGCACCCCGCAATCCTGCACCCCGCAATCCTGCTTTCGTTGGTGCGCGTGGCATCAAAAGGTCGAACGAACCCTTTGGCAGATAAATTGGAAGGGCGCTTCGTTCAGCGATGCCCGATTTTGGGCCGACATCGAAGCCAGCCTGATCAATGGTGCCGAGGACGGATTTGATGTTAACGGCCACTTGTGGCCGAGTTGATTGCTAGGTTTTTCAGTTCGCTTCGTAGCCGCGGCAGTCGAGGTTGATCAGTCTTGCGAGCGGAAACTGCAGAACCCCGTGCCATGAACCCCGTACCATGAATCCCGTGCCATGAATCCCGTGCCATGAATCCCGTGCCATGAATCCCGTGCTATGAATCCCGTGCTATGAATCCCGTGCTATGAATCCCGTGCTGTGAATCCCGTGCTATGAATCTGTGCCATGGAGGATTCCATGATTGCTCCAGCGTATCAGACTTGCTGCAGCGTTAAGGTTTTTCGAAGCTGGTGCTATGTTTTGTCAGCACTTCGTCAAGGAAGGTAAATGCATCGTCAATCGCTGCCTGTACCACTACCAAGTGTTCAACATCCCTGTAGGTTTTGAAGCGGACATTACTGTTGGATTCAACAAGGCTTCGGTTCAGTTGTTGTGCGCTGGCGAGCCCGAAGTCCCGCGAGCCAGCTCCCACATACCAAGCGACCTTCTGACTCTGCTGTCCATCAATGAGCGATAATCGACCGCCACCTCCCAATGCTATCGCTGCAACCGGTAGGGAAGGGTGGTCGCAAACTTGCTGTACCACTTGTGCGGCTCCCATCGAGTGTCCGAGCAGCATGATGCGATTCCGGTCAATTGAAGCAAAGGATTCCAATGCGTTCAGCATCTTACTGATATCAAGTGTGAGGCCGAACAAACCCTGTCGAGGTGAGACGACAATCCAGCCCCGTTCAGCTGACTCTGAAATCACTCTTCCAGCTCCATAGGTTTCAAAAAACATGTTCTCGCTGCCGCCAGCGCCATGAAAAACAAGCAGCACTGGTACCGGAGTTTTCATGTTTGACGGTAGACGAATCCGAGTCGGTACAGATCGAGTGCCGTCTGCGAGTGAGATCCAAAATTCTTTCGCATGGAATTGTTTACCAGAGATGTTTTTGGGGTTACTGCGAGATGAAAATAGCAATTCGCAGTTCTTGAGTCGTTGTGAATAAGGAAAATCAGCTTCCTGTGAAAGTCCGTCCAGCAGATTGCGAAAGAAACGTACCTCGTCACGTAGGGTGGCAGCGAGCGTCTGGTCAAATGTTGACGCACTAGGTGCTTGGGCGTCGATTTTCAGGGTTGCCGCTGATGCTTCCAGTTCCCCTAGTCGGCGTCGCAAATCTCGGATGCGACTGATTGTTATAGGAGGCAGAGTGAAGGTGTTGTCACTCTGCACAAACGTCAGGGTCAGATCGTAGTCGCCTTCGGGCAAACCATTAAGTTTCCACGATGTGCCACGCACGAGTTCATCGATCGACACTTGTGTCTCTGCCTGAAGCTGCCCACTTTTTTCAGTCAGCTTGAGGTCGACACTCGTTTGTGGCGGTGGTTCATTTTCAGTGGCGTAGAACGTAGTCAATTCAAGTTCAAGTGAATCAGTTTTGGTGTCTGCGCAAACTGGAGAGACCAACAGCCGCTCCCCGATCAAAGCATCGATAAGCGAGTCTGACTTTTTATCGGCGTTCAGTTCTAGCCATGCACGATCCATCTCTCTGCCCGCCTCGACGAGGTTGAGGGTGAAGAATCTTTGAACCGCGTTCTGCAGGAATGGAACGGTTGACACACGGAGAGATGGCGAAGCGGTTTCCCATGACATTTCAAACCTTTTCAGCCTGCGCCCAAGTTCCAGACGTGGATTTTGTGCGGACAGATTTGTTGGCAGGACGAACAGAATTGTGAATAAAAAAAACACCCTGAAGGCAAGTGTGTTCAAATGATGGTTCTCTGGATCTAGGGTTGAGTCGTTCATGTGACGATTGAAATTTGTCTTGCCCTGCTCCCGAAAGCGAGATCAGGTTTTAGGCGGTGAATGGATTGCTGGGAGCCACGGTAAAAGTGAATCCGTACGCGTTTGGCCTGGCGCTGAGGGATCTGTGAAGACGGACCGTTTTTAATGGACACACCGGCGCTGAAAAATACAGAGGCGTATTGCTAGGTATATTCGTGCCGTGTCACTAAGGTGCCAAGAGCACGAAAGACGGCTTCTTTCTCTGCCTCATTGTTGGAGATGGATCAACCACCGTTTCGAGATAGCTTTTCAAACGCGCGTGTAGTTGTTTGGCTTCGTCTGCATGCGTCGTGAACAGATCATGCTCTTCGGCGATATCCTCAACGACATTGAAGAGTTTGGCAGATTGGATTTCACGCTTCGCATTAACGTCTGCCAGCAGTTTCCATTGACCGGTCCGGATGACTGCCATTCCCTGCCGAGGGCGAGAGAAAATCAGGCCTTCGATCGGGCGTTTTACTGAATCGGTCTTTGGATCAGAAAATAGAGTGACAAAGCTTCCTCCATCGAGTTCTTTCGAGAGCTTGCCTTTCCCACCAGCCAACTCAAAAAAGGTAGGCAGAAAGTCATAGCCTGCCACGGGGACCCGGCAAACCGACCCCGCTTCGATCGAGGGACCTCGAACCATCAAGGGGACGCGTATGCCACCTTCGAGCAGGGAATGCTTGGCACCGGATAATGGCGCATTGACCGCAGGACTCTTTGCATCGCCACCTGGTACCGTGCCGCGTCCTCCGTTGTCCGTCGTGAAAACCACATACGTAT
>CALJHC010000049.1 GCA_938075415.1 uncultured Rubripirellula sp.
TTAGTCACGACCTGCAAGACGAAAGATCAGTCGTTCATGATCCAGACCCCGTGGGGTCAAAAAACTCAGCCGAGCACTCAACGCTGCACCTTCGCGTCGTTTTCGTTCTTTGTAGTCGTTCGCGTAACGCTCTTGGATCCACTCACGAAATTCACCTGTGACGGTCCGAACCGTGACGGGAAGATCCTTCTGGTGAGTCGGAGTGTCGGGGGCTGCCTTTCCGTTTTCGTTGTAATCTTGGATCAGCGTGAAGTATCTAGCGCGTGATTCCGGGGTGTCGAACGTTCCGAGGTAGAAGTCTTTGCCGGCGAGAGTGACGACGGCTTGGCCGGAAACGTGATAGCGATACGCCGGCATGGAAGAACGTGGGCGGGGCATGTGAAAACCTTTGCCAGTTAGTTTCGCGGTATGGGACTACCGTGAAACGGAATCTGGGACGGTTCGCACGCCACATGGCGGTTGTCACTAAGTCGTGACCAAACCTAGACTTAGAACTAGTACACCCCAGAGGATTCGAACCTCTAACCTTCGGTTCCGTAGACCGATGCTCTATCCAGTTGAGCTAGGGGTGCCCGTATGCTTTTTAATTGAGAGAATTCTTGAAGGTTCGGAAACTATCGACTTTTGATTGTTCAACCGATTTCAAATCGAGCGTTCCTTTGTCGCATCCTCTCTCTTGGCAGATTCTACGGTGCCAGCTTGAGGTTGCCAAGCCGCAATGGGCCGATGTTTTTTCCTGCTGATCGCAAATGAAAGAGGTAGCGGACGTCACGTTTTTTTTGGGTTTTCCGGGGATTTTTCAGCCCCGGGATGCCCCAAGGACCCGTTGCGTCCAGTCCGTCCAACCATTGGTTTCCCCAAGACGCTAAGGTCCAGAGAGTTAAGGCGAGAATTCCGTTGGTCATTTTTGAGCAAAGAAGCTGATCGTTTTTTGTCAATTTTGTGGTGTCTCAGGATTCTCTTTCGCGATCAACCCGCTGTAATTCTGATCTTCCGAGCCGGTCGTTCTTCCCGTCAAGTACTCGTTGTGACCATTTCGTTGCAGGAGAATAAGTCGAACGATTAGCCGGGAATTCCATCATCGACTGCGACCAATCAATGATCGCCTACTGATTATCGCTCCGGGGGGAGCATCCGTATTTGGAGATCATGTTTTATTTGGAGATCATGTTTTCTGCAGTGACTCCGATTCCAGTCCCAAGTCTCCTCATCCTTCTGTGCTAGTTTCAATGTCAAGGCAAAACCACCACCACCGGGATTCGCCGCAAACGAAAGAATCCAATCTTTGTAGCCAGGACTTTCGTTTTCCATGTCATGGCTGGTGACTGCACAATCTGGACCACATTTTTGTGAACGCTGAGAAGCGAGTTGTGCGTGCTTGGGGTTGAGTTGCAATTCGACGAGATCAAGATCAATCAGAAGGCGATCAGTTCACTGGAAGGGAAATCCCGTTGATCTGTTCGAAGGAAATCTTGCGGTGCGAAATTGCTTACGCCGCCTCTTGATACGGCATTGCTGATTCTGATAATCCGGTCACTGCTCCCAAGGATTCCGTCATCGCATCGAGTGCTTCCTCTCGTAGCGAAACACGCCTCGCCGCCCATGCACGGTTCAGCCAAAGTTCCAGCCCCACATAGTCTTTCCCCTTGAACTCTCTGCGAAGACGTCGGGTGATACCGATCTCTGCTCCGCGTCTGGGATAGTTTCGACGAACTTTAAGCATTGGCGCCCGGTACCAAAGGTCGTCAATCCAATCCATGCTCAGGTCAACCTCATCTTGACTGGTGGTATCGTAAAGCAGGCCGACATCCGTACGAAGTCTGTTTTTATTTCGCAGCAGTGGAAACGTCTTCACTGACAAGTGGATGACGTATCCATTCTGTTGCAACAGAGAATCAACTCCAGAACAGACTTGTTCAAAGTACGGTTGATGAATCTCAGACAATAGTCGCAACTGAGTTTCGCTCGTCACGCTCTTGAAAGGTCCTGAAATTAAGTTGCGTTGATTCTGATCCTTTGTCACGTCAATCAATTCAATTGGGTGCTGGTGCATGATCGACGCAGCATCTAGTTGGTGAGCCATGTGATCAGCAATTTCTCTCGCGGAATCATCAACCTTGGTCGACTTAGGAAGTTGCTGAAGCGGCGACGGATACCTGTCGTGGTTGATCTTGAATCTTTTACGAGCCAGAGAGGTCTTGCGTTTTGGCGTGTTCAAAGGAGGTGTCGAGAAGGTCGATGCTGCGACGTCCGTTGTGATTGTCAGTTCGTGGTCGGTCCGAAGTTCAGGTTGATAATCCTCTGACCCATTTTCCTGCAGTTTGTTCGTTTGTGCAGAAGTTGCTGCGTTTGAGCGGCGGGCACTTTTTGTCTTGACTGAGTTACCTGATTGATTGCTGGGATGTTGATTGCTGGGATGCTTTCCTGAATGACGACTCGAGGTGCGTTTCTTTTTTCGGCCTCTTCGTGCCTTGCTGGGAAGGTGAAGCTGTGGATCAAACCAACTCGGAAGCTCATTGCCTCCAACTTCACAGGTGATGATTAGGCTCATTGGTCGCCTTCCGCCTTGAACTACCCATTGTTTTGACACTGTAGTTTAGGGGAAATGCAAAATTGACGTAAACCTTGATTGCGAATTGCTACGTCAGCTGTTGGATCACCGTTTTGAATGCTGAATGATTAGAGCCAATCGGTCGGTGATTCAGTTTCGCAAGGATTAGGTTGTTGATTTGGGTGGGAGACTGTTTTGCTTGTCGTGGGACGAGTTCATTGACCGGTTTTGGGGTTTGGGAAAGTGGGCGTCTTTCGAACTGCCGATCGTGAAACAGCGGGTGAAACATGACGAACGACGATTCCTCTTGTGCTTTGGTGGGCTGGTTGACTATTCCCTTTGATTGAGTCGTTATTTCAAACGAAGACCTCCCTCCGTCCATTTAAAGGGCCCGTCGCAATGCGATCCCTGATGCTTGTCTCAACTTTAACCGTTGTTTCGCTAGGCCTTTCATCGCCGTTGGCCGTCGACGCTCAAGATGGCTCCGGTAATGATCCATCTTCGCAGGCGACATCTTTGCTCGAAGATCAGTCTTTGGCATTTCAGCCTTATCAGGTGTTTGTTTCAACAGCCGACGCTTATGCTCGCTGTGGGCCATCTGACGATTACTATCGTACCGATCCATTACGTTTTGGGCAGTCACTCGAGGTGTATGCGGAAACTGAGGATGGCTGGCTTGGAATTCGTCCTCCGGAGAATAGTTTTTGCTGGATACCGGCAGAAACAGTTCAAACGGAAAATGCAGGAGAAACCGGGACGGTGATCGAGGATCGAAGTGTTGCCTGGATTGGAACGCAATTGGGCAGGGCTCGTCAGTATCGGTGGCAGGTCCAGTTAGCGAAGGGTGAGCAGGTGACCGTCATCGGTCGAAGCGAGCGTGAGGGGCCAGATGGTCCGCAATTGTGGTACCGAATTGTTCCACCCTCCGGTGAGTATCGTTGGATCCATCGTCAAACGGTTGTGGATAGCAGCGAAGCTTTGGTTGAATTGGCAAGGCAAAGTGGATCCCGAAAGGATTCAGCTTTGGATATATCCGATGGGCGTGAAACGATTGCCAGCAGTCAACCAATTCGCGAAGACGCATTTTCCGATCGTGGTGACTCAGTACTTGAAAATGAAAATCGTGTTGGCAGCGGGTTGAAGCGGTCCGCCGCGACGTCAAGAGCGATGCAGGTCGACGGTGATGGCTTGTCCTATGGTGGCATCCAGCAAGCCGGCAACCTGCGTGATCTGGCAATAGAAGAATCCAGCCAGCCACAAACGGCCATGGACGCATTTCGAGAAGGTGGGTTAGTCGCTTCCCTGGAATTCATTACTCGACCTCGAATTCAAGAGATTGGTGCACAGCCACAAACGGACGCTTTCAATTTGAATCAGCCGGTGCAAGCACCCGGAAGTCAGGTCGTTGCGAATGACTCCAATTGGATTTCAGGTCAGAATCGATTTGAGGGTATTCGACCTTCGATGGACAGCAACCGCGGACAATCTTCCAATGTCGTCACTAGTGATGGTTTCACCGCTGCCGATCGTGCATCGGGTTATCCGGGAGGAGTTCGGACGGTATCGGGAACAATTCCGATGGATACCTCTGTCCTGGTCGCCCGAGTTGAGAATGTGAAACGCGAGGTTGCTGGATCGGATGCTGATCGTCTGAATCTGATTCTATCGCGTCTAATGGCTTCGCAGGCCAATGAGGCAGAAATTGCAGTCGTTGCCGATGCCGCTAATCGTCTTGCTCTGCAATCGGTGGATCAAGTTACCGCAGGTCGTGCCCGGTTGATCGTTGAAACGGCTGAACGATATCGTCGGGTGGCACTCAGGCGTGATGGCGGGGTTGTCGTTGCGTCGGCGGATTCAATCGCTTCGGTGCCTGTTCGTCCCTCTGTGGGCAACGCTGAACGCTCACCGCAACCGACCGCATCGAGTCAGTTCATTGGTGAATCCAATTCATCGAATCCTAAAGTGACCACCGGTTCCATCATTCGACACGATGGTTATCTGGTGCAGGTCTATTCTGCTCGATCCAACAGTCCACCCTTTGCACTTGCTGACTCGGCGGGAAGGACGGTTGCCTATTTGACTCCGATGCCAGGTGTCAATCTGAGGACGCACTTGAACCATCAAATCAGTGTGGTGGGAACGGCCGGCTATGTGACCGGACTGACGACACCTCATTTGATGGTGACCCAAGTGGTTAGAACAACCGAGTGATTTGTCATTGATCCATTGAGTCGCGGAGTGATCTGCCGACCGAGGGAGTCATCCGTCGATTAATTCATCGGCTCAACGTTCGCTTTCGATGATGTCTGGCGTGGATCCTCGTGAGATCAACGATCGGTCTCGTTCGAAACTGGTCAGGGTGTTAGTGCCTTTTTTTGTTTGATCCCCCGGGGGTCATCTCATTATCAAGATTGAATCGACCGACGCCAATCAATCATCTGGTTGGTTCGGTAGTTGGTGTCGTTGTCACAGGATTCGACTCAACTCAATGATTCGGTTACGGGCACGTGGATTGGGTGGTGAGTTTCCAGTCGGCAAATCGGTGATGACCCGGGGTTCGCTTGTTGTTTCGGGTCGCTGGAAATGCCACCAGGGCATGTTGGTTGAATGTCCTGCGAGAGCTGGTTGGTTCGGGGGGCATTGAATGGTGAAGCAATCTGGTAGAATTTGTTTTCTAAGAAACCGATTGACAGTCTGCGTCCAAACTTTCACTCTGAATTGAGTCTTTGGAGTTGTTGATCCGTTGATTGGCTTCATCTCGGGCTGGAATCGGTTTTCGCCCGACAAAAGATTTTGGGGTGTCAATTGCGCTGACCTTTTCGAATCCCCCTTTCGCTGGGTCGTTAGATTTTGTGATAGCCAGGTTTCTTTGACATTTCTTGTTTCGCTCTCTTCTTTTTCTATCAGAACGCTCGTGGCTCGCATCCTTATCACGTCCGGACCGACTCGACAGTATTTGGACCCGGTTCGTTACATTACCAACGCATCAAGCGGCAGGATGGGCTCTGCGTTGGCCACCGCGGTGCTTGCAGCGGGGCATGAGGTTGTGGTTGTTTCAGGGCCTGTTTCGGTCGCCTATCCCGAGGGATCGGAAGTGCACAACGTTCTAACGACCGATGACATGTTGAGGGTGGCCAAGAAGTTGTACTGTGAGTGTGACGGTGCAATCGGTGCGGCGGCGCCTTGTGATTACATGCCCAGGCGGGTGGAGTCACAGAAGATTGCCAAAACAGGACAGCCTTTGAGAATTGAGTTAATCGAAACCGCGGACGTGGTGGCGACGCTGGGGCAGCAGAAGAAGCCGGGGCAATGGGTGGTCGGTTTTGCATTGGAAACAGAGGATCAACGGTTTCGCGCACTCGTCAAGCTTGAGCGAAAGCATTGCGACTTGATGGTCAGCAATGGACCCTCCGCGATCGATGCGAATCATAACGAGGTCGAACTGCTTGATGCTTCCGGGGAGGTGCTGGCGAGCATCAAAGGAACCAAGCAGCATGTTGCTGAGACGCTGGTCACCGAGATAGAACACCGGCTGATGAGGCGGTGAGTGGGTTGCTATGAACTGTTCTTAACTTCTGATTGGTGTTGAGTCGTCAGAAGCGAAAAGGTTGGTTTTGTTGTATTTCCGCCGATCGGTGGGGCCATCGGGATGTGCGCCACCGTTCTGCAGGGACCCCGGGATGGCTGCTTATTCCAAGCAACGTCTTTTGAGGCGGATACCCACTGGCGGTGATGGTCTTAAATTCGACAATAGGGTTAGGTCGAGCAGGCAATGTTCGAGATTGTTCGAAGAGTGAAGATTGACGAAAAGTGATAACGATGGATCTATCAACTTCCTTGGGGCGATTGAGTCTCAAGAATCCAATCATGACTGCTTCCGGTACCTTCGGCTACGCGAGGGAAATGCAGGGTGTGGTGGATGTTTCCAAGTTGGGAGCGGTGGTCCCCAAGACCATCACGGCGGAGCCTCGCATTGGAAACAAGCCTTGGCGGACGGTAGAAACGGCAGCAGGGCTGCTCAATGCGATCGGCTTGGATAACGATGGAGTGGATGCTTTCTTGCAGCATCACCTTCCTTACCTGCGTGAAACGGGCACCTCGGTCGTGGTGAGTCTGGCGGGACGAAGTGAGTCGGATTTTGTTTCGCTTGCTGAACGTGTCGGGGCGGAATCCGGTGTCTCCGCACTTGAATTGAATCTGTCCTGCCCAAACGTCAGCGGTGGGGTTGATTTTGGAACCAATGCCGAATCGTGCCGCAAAGTTGTTGAGGCGTCACGTTCAGTGACCGAGACACCGATCTTTGCCAAGCTGACGCCGAATGTCACCAGCATCGCAGAAATTGCGCAAGGTGCTGCTGACGGTGGAGCTGATGCGGTCTGCCTGATCAATACGGTTCTTGGAATTGTGGTGGATTGGAAACGTCAAAAGCCAATGTTGGGGAATGGCATGGGCGGTTTGAGTGGTCCAGCGATTAAGCCGATTGCTCTGCGCTGCGTGCATCAGGTGGCACAGGCGGTGGATATTCCGATCATTGGAATCGGAGGCATCTCCAACATTGATGACGTGATGCAGTTTTTGGTCACTGGAGCCAGCGCGGTTCAGATTGGAACAGCGAATTACTATGACCCAAAAATTTCCACCAAGCTCGTTGATCAGTTACCCGACGCTTTGTCGGAACTTGGTTTGGAGCGAATCAAGGACTGCATCAACACTCTTCATCCATCCAGGTGATCTGCAATTACCCAGCAAGTGATACTGGATTGAGGGTTGGTGGTGTGTCGGCAACTTGACTGAACCAACAGACGCTTCGATGAAATCAGAAAGAGCGGGAGTGGAGATGGAGCATCACTTGGACCGGTGTTGTAGAGACCAGTGTTACAGAGACCAGTTTTACAGAGACCACACCATTCTTGGCATAACCTCGGGGTCACTCCCGCTGTTCGCTTCGACGTGACGTGATTTCAGACTCTTGTCTAGCCTTGCTTCTAGTTCCCGCTGATTGTTGGCGATGGAAGTAGCGGGATGCGGATCGATCGCATCGGTCAATGGACATCAATTCGATTGTCTAAATCAGGTCGCGCATTGAATTCATCGCTAACGGTTCCTTTGTCGCAAACGGTTCGCCGTAGGCACGATTAATCAGTTTGCCCCAGTAGGCGGCGTCATCTCGAAAGCGGTCAATCAACGTGGGTGATTGTTCTGAACGTCCCTCGATGAATTGACTTTCGTAGGCAGCGATTGCTTTGCGTTTTTGATCCCATTGATCGCTGATGTCGATAATCCAGTTTGGATTGATGGCGAGTCTGAGATGGATGCAGTAGTAATAGTAAATTCGCTCGGGATGGAAACGTGGTCCCGGCATATCGGTCTTGCTAAGTTTCGACCAAAATCGAGCAGCTTCGACAAGTTGTGTTGCTGCGAGATGGTCGGGGTGTGCGTCTTCCCAGTACGGAGCAAAAAGCCAACGCGGCCTGAGCATTCGGAAGTAACTAGCGAGGAGTTTTCGATTTTCCAGAGTTGGCTCCAGGGATCGATTGGGTAGGCCCGCATTGCCTCGCCATGAAATATTCAGCATTTGAGATGCCGTTTCAGTTTCTGACCTGCGTACCTGTTCGCTTCCATGGGGCGTTGGTTCCCCGGTTGTCAAATCGAGAATGCCGACGCGAAAGCCCTCTTGAACCATTTTGATGATCGTCCCTCCCATCCCAAGTTCTGCGTCATCGGGATGCGGTGCAACCACAAGAAAGTCCAGTGGTTCCACGGTGGGCATCTCTGCGGGGTGCGCGGTTTCGATGAGTGCCATAACGTTTTTTCGCCGCGTGGTAAATTATGGGTTAACGAGAGAGAAGCAATAGAGTTTAGCTCGTTGGGGAAGGTGTCCACTAGGCTCTGCAGTCAGCAGAGTTCAGCATCGGATTGATTTGAGGGTGCCGAGGTGAATAGTCCTGGCAAATGAATCAGGCCGTTTTCGCAGAAGCCTTATTGGAAAAGGTTCGTTCGGATTACGGGGCAAACACGAGTCACCCTTGAGCGTTTTGTCTCGACGGAGCATTCAGTGAATCACTTGAAATCGTCACGGGCTGGCCTGTCATCGCGCAGCCCCCGTGGGTAAGAAGCTGGTGGCCGCAAAGCTGTTGTGCAGACGATCGCAGGGTTCCCAGCGATTCGGCTTCTCAGAAATTTGGGTTCCCATCCATTTGGGTTCCCAGCTATTTGGGTTCCCGGCGATTTGGGTTCCCGGCGATTTGGGTTCCCAGAAATTTGGGTTCCCGGAAATTTGGGTTCCCGGCGATTTGGGTTCCCGGCAACAACGCCCGGGAGGCTACTCGGATTTTTGAGTGAGAGCGGAGATAGGAATTGGAATACCTCGAAGTGTTCCTTCCAAGACAACTGTCTCTCCGACGACTCCTTGGAAATCGGCAACGATCATTCGACCACGCCGTGTCTTGACCATTTTGACCAAGAGAATTAACTGGTCCCCCGGGGAGACGACACCGCGAAAGCGTACCCCATCCAGGCCACCGAAACCCACCATTTCCGAACCCAGCAGATCGTGCTTCTGGGTGAAGTAGCTAGAAAGTTGAGCGACAGCCTCGAGCATCACAACGCCGGGCATCAGGGGCATGCCAGGCATGTGACCACGCACCCAGAATTCATCATCGGTGAGTTGTTTCAGTGCGGCGCAGCAGTGAGTGTCCAGATCCTCATAAAGGATCGAGGTCAACTGCTCCATTTCGTGTCGCTGAGGATTGAACTTCCGAATTGCCTCAATGTCGGCAATTGGTTTGTCTACATCGAACAACGAAAGATCGATTAGGGTTTCTTGACGCACTGCGTTACCGCCTTTGCACCGTCTTGTCGCATACCTAACCAAAGCTTGCAGACTGAATCAGTTTGCTCACCAAGGTCAACAGCCATCTCAGGTCTTGATCTTCTTCCGCTTTGCTTTTCGAGCCTTGGCACTGGCCGGACGTCGGCCGTGGTTCGCTTTTTTCAGTTTATGTTGTGGCTTGGCCATGACAATCGTTCGGGCTGATGGTGAAATCGTTGGGGTTTGTCGACGCGAGTTGATCAGCAAAAGTCTCAAGGTCGGGACTTGCTGCAGACAAACTGGGGCTTGTCAACCGGCGTCGATCTCGCGATTGAAACCACTCATCGGTGGTCACAACGCGGAGAATAGGTGTTTCCTGATAACTTCAGAAGTCGAAAAAATAACAGGTTTCCGAGTCGGAGGGTAGGCTTACCTCCTTAAATGTCCGGAAGCGTTTTCTGATTGGGTGTCGATTGGTGCGGTGGTCCGGTTGTCCGGTTCTGAGGGGTTGCGGTCGTCCGACGTTGCATTGGTCCCGGGTTGCGGGGGACCGCGTTGAGCTCTCTGGGGCGACTTGGTTCCTCTCAGGGGTGATTCTTGCGGTAGGGACCGACGTTTTGGACTGAAGGTGGACTGAATCCAAGGTTAGTAACGGATAAGTCTACCTTGATGGGGGGGTGCTGCTGCGGTTGGTTTGCTTTCTGGCCAGATTGGTTGGTCTTTTCATCGTTACTGCGGGGGTTGCCTTGCTTAAGCGAGATAGCTTGAGAGCGAAGCGTTTTGCGATCCACCGAAGGAATCGCGGGCTGCCCCGGGCTTGCACTTTCTGTTCGCCCCGGGCTTGCACTTTCTGTTCGCTTTGGGAGGCGAGAGCGGTTGAACGTGGGATCGAGCGGGTTTGGAGTGCCAAATTGACCGAAATCTGTTTTCTTTTCGATCCCTTTCCTCTGATACAGCGATGAGTCCCAAGAGCTGGGCAAGGTGATTCGGTCCATTGCCAGCCCTGATGGACTGTGATCTGCTGCCGCCACTTTTTTGACAGGAACAAGCTTAGTCAGAGGCATTGAGCTGGGCTGAGAGAGATCCACCAGACTCGATGTGACGCGGTTTTTACCGGGAGCTGGGTTTGTGGCTTTGGGTTGCGGTCGGAAGTTGTCGGAAGGTGGTCTCACGGGCGTTCCTGTGAAACCGGTACGGGCTAGCTGCGACGTTTTTGATTTTAGTTGGTGTGGTTGCCCGAGATTCTCGGGGTGGCCTACCGCGGATGCTTGAACCACGCTTGATTCCGAGTCAGGTGCCGATGTCGTTTGGCTGTGTTTCGCATATTGGGTCGATGATCCGCTTCCTGCTGCTACCCAGGCGATCCAGTAATCCTGCAACTCTTGAAGCGATTCGTAACCGTAATGGCGTTTGACGTTGGTGGTCCAAGAGGGACGGCGAAGGTAGTCTTCGAGAAATTTGATGAATGCTCGAGGTCCCTTCTGGTCAATCAGGAATCTGCAGACCGAATAACCTTGTGCGTACATGGGAAGGACATCACTTGGGTACTCTTTGAGCAGGAAAAGCTGATTCATGGCGATTCCACGTCGTGATTGAAGGAACTCGAGAAGTTTTTCTTCGTGCTTGCCTCGCTCGGCCTGATGTTCGACCGTTGTGCAAATGCCTTCATCTGCCCATCGCGGTAGTGGGCGACCAAAGTAGGTTGCGAGAATCGTGTGTGTAATTTCGTGTGGCAGAACGCTGTCGAGAATTCTTTGAGGTGTTCCAACGACCTCCATTTGAAAGTCGCGAACCGGAACCGGGTTGTAAGTGGTGACTCCTTGAGCGGCCAGGTTGCGTCCTGAGACGACTCGAATTGGGCAAGGTCGAGGCCAAGGCGGAAGCGAACCACCGAGCCAGTAAACGGCAAGTTCGTAACGATATCGCTCGGCAGCCTCTGCAACTTGCCTTGCCAGTTCCGGCGAATCGGCTTGGATCAGGAAGTTCTCGGTGCGTACATTCGCGGCGTAGGTGCTTCCCTCGAGTGAGAGAAGCAAAAGGCTCAGCAGCAGCACTCCGCCCAAGCGAATGCGGTTGATCAGGCGAGATTTCGCCGGATGGATTGTTTGCAAATCCGATGTCATGGCTTCCATGCCGTTGCTCGGTGACTTTTAGGGTGGGTTGTCTCAGGCCGTCCTTGGCCAGATTGATCGCTTGCTCATAACCTGAGTGAATCGTTTGGAGGTCGACCGTTGGTCACCCCTTAGTTGATCAACAATCAGAGCTGTCTGTCACTCAGGTCTTTGCTGGGTAGCTGCATGTTTAGGTCAAATGGGGGTTGGTGTGTTCAGCCATTCGTTCACGGGAATCGATCTCAAAGCGTGTTGTCCGTTCGCGTTTCAGCTCTCGCGGCACTCACCCAATTTTTTTGCCGGGCAAGGTCTGCCGGGTTGGTCCCATCCACCGATTTTGCGTTGTGGCTAGTGCTCCTTTGGTTCACCCTGTCTTGCCGCGACGGCGTCCGGGTCGGTTGGATCTTCCCCGGACGATTGACGTTATTGGCACCGAGTGCCCGGCGTCTTTCGTTCCTCACGGATGTACCAAGTTTATGCTTTGCCCGAATTTTCACAAAGGTGAATCTGCGATGCTCGTAATTGTGTTCTGATCTGTCTCTTTCGGATTGTGCTAACGGCGGAGTGGATTCGTTCAGGATTCTGCTTGTTCACCCTTTGCCCGCAAGGGAGTGAAAACGAGCCTTGAGGGGTGGTGGTTTTCATTCTGTGGTCGTCTCTGATTGCAAATCACAGTCCGGCTGACGACTCACCTCCCGCAACGAAATAGCGTCAAAACTCTCAGATTGCCGTGTTTTTGGAGGCCAGTACGGGCGAATCTGGCTGTTTTTCGGCCCCTGAGCCCCTGAGCCCCTGAGCCCCTGAGCCGCTGAGCCGCTGAGCTGCTGGGCCGCTGAGCTGCTGGGGAAGTGCCTGAGTGCGCATTCGGGGGCTGTTGAGAATTGCCTTCGGATTAACTGACAAGTATTCATTCCCTCGATATCAAACGCAGGGTCTTCGATCCAGTCTTTGGGCATGAATCAGCTTTTCTCTGATGACATTCCAGAGGATCAATCCCGAGTGTTGGTCGATTCTCGTTAATGGGTTTCTTGAACCTTGTCGGCTAGTGGTGTCTGCCAATCTGGATCCAGCAGCTGCTGTCGAGGGCTTGTGGAGTGCTGTAAGTCTATTGCTGCAAAAGGTTTGCGAGATGTTTTTTTTTAATGGCACGGGGGTTGCTGTAGATGAGACCCGAAAGCTTTGTCCTGCCAAAATGCGCGACAGATTGTGCAGGATCGCTGAAGAAGCCCGAGAAATCGAAATTTCCACATGTTGAACGCTTGAAGGCAGTGACCTTCGATTGGCGTTGAGCCTTCCGACCCGAAATTGTTGGGTCGTTGTTGTCGGAAACTCAGGTTGAAGGGTTCACCAACAAAACATTGATCATCAGACTCAGTACCATCCTTCCCGCGACGAGAAAGGTAACACCGAAATGGCAGCAGCCAAAAAAACCGCAAAGATTCGCCTTCAACCAATGGGCGAACGAATCGTTGTGAAGCGAGTTGAGAGCGAAGAAACGACCGCAGGTGGAATTGTGCTGCCTGATTCGGCACGTGAGAAGCCAGCTCGCGGCACGGTCGTGGCAGTTGGCGGCGGTCGTCTACTCGACGACGGTTCCCGCTCGGACAGTCAACTCAACGCGGGCGATATCGTGTTGTTCAGCAGCTACGCTGGTGAGCCAGTTGAAATTGACGATGTCGAGTACTTGTTGATGCGAGAAGACGACGTACTTGCGGTGATTGAATAGTCGGTCCGGCTAGCAAGCCGGTAGAAACGACTCCTCGCAACCTTCCTTAACACTCAAACCTATTATCAGTTAATCAAATGGCAAAGATTATTGCATTCGACCAAGAGGCTCGCGAAGCAATTCGCCGCGGTGTCTCGAAGCTCGCACGAACCGTCAAAGTGACTCTTGGCCCAAAAGGCCGCAATGTCATTCTCCAGAAAAGCTTTGGTAGCCCAACGGTCACCAAGGATGGTGTGACGGTCGCTAAAGAAATCGACCTGGAAGATGTTTACGAGAACATGGGAGCCCAAATGGTCCGCGAAGTTGCCAGCAAGACGAGTGACGTCGCTGGTGATGGAACGACGACCGCAACCGTGATGGCTGAAGCGATCTTCAATGAGGGTCTTAAGGCAGTGGTTGCTGGTGTAAACCCGATTCAAATGAAGATGGGAATCGAGGCAGCCGTCTCCGACATCACTGGTAAGTTGCACAAAATGGCAACGAAGGTGAAAGATAAGGAAGCGATGGCGAATGTTGCGACGATTGCGAGCAATAACGATCGCGAAATCGGTGACCTGTTGGCCGATGCCATGAGCAAGGTTGGCAAAGATGGTGTGATCACCGTCGACGAAGGCAAGAGCTTGCACACCGAGCAAGAGTGGGTCGAAGGAATGCAGTTCGATCGCGGTTACCTTTCGCCTTACTTCGTCACCGATCCTGCGTCGATGGAAGCCGTTTTGGAAGATGCCTATGTTTTGGTTTTCGAGAAGAAAATCAGCAACATCAAGGACATGGTTCCACTGCTCGAGAAGGTCGTTCAGCAAGGTAAGCCATTGTTGATCATCGCTGAGGACGTTGACGGAGAGGCCTTGGCCACTTTGGTGATCAATCGTCTTCGAGGCACTTTCACCGTTGCGGCGGTGAAAGCCCCCGGATACGGTGATCGTCGTAAAGCGATGATGGAAGACATTGCAATATTGACCGGCGGCAGTGCAATTTTTGAGGCGTTGGGTGTGAAGCTGGAAAGCGTCGACCTGCCTCAGTTGGGCCGTGCCAAGAAGGTGATCATCGACAAGGACAACACCACGATCATCGAGGGTGCTGGCAAGACGAGTGACATCAAAGGTCGAATTGATCAGATTCGTCGCGAGATCGAGAACAGTACCAGCGATTACGATCGTGAGAAACTGGAAGAGCGTCTTGCGAAACTTGCTGGCGGCGTCGCCAAGGTGAATGTTGGTGCCGCGACCGAAAGTGAGATGAAGGAAAAGAAAGCTCGCGTTGAAGATGCTCTGCATGCAACCCGTGCTGCGGTGGAAGAGGGAATTCTGCCCGGCGGTGGGGTGGCTTTGCTTCGTGCTTCATCCACGGTGAAGCCGAGTGAAGATTTGTCAGAGGATCAAATTGTTGGTTACAACATCGTCCTTCGTGCTTGCCGTGCTCCGTTGAGCATGATCTCGGAGAACGCAGGTCAAGATGGTGGCATTGTTTGCGAGAAGGTTTCGGGAATGAAGGGCAATGGCGGATACAACGCGTTGACCGACAACTACGAAGATCTTGTCAAATCCGGTGTCATTGACCCAACCAAGGTGACTCGCACGGCATTGAGCAACGCCGCGAGTGTTGCAATTTTGTTGCTGACTAGCGACGCGTTGGTGGCCGAGAAGCCAAAGGCTGGCAAGAAGGCTGGCACCGGTGGCGATCACGACATGTATTAATCTTTGCTGAGGATTTGTTTCCTTCGCGAAGATTTCATTCAATTCAAGAAGAGCGGTCGACCTTGAGTCGACCGCTTTTTTTATGGATCCATGTGACCGCTCTGCGTGCTTGGCGTGGTGGTTGCCGGTTGATGACTTCTTGCACGCTTTGTCTTTTTGGATTAGCGCCCTTTGGCAACGAGGCCTGTCGAGGTATTCATTGCTTTTTGTTTTCGCATGACGGTCCCCGTGCTAAAGGATTCTTTAAGTTTGATAGCCTCCGTGCTTTGATTAGGTGTGCCGGTTCGGTTGTCGGATAGTTTTAATTTGTCAGGTCATGAACGGGGCTGATCCCGCTCATTCAATTTGACACACAGGTTTTTGGGCCCGTAAATACAAGCCAACGATTCTCGCTTCGCGAGTAAAGATTGAGTGCATGATTGTGGTTGGTTCCAGCCTTGTCGTTCAGGCAGGTGTTTCAGGTTGGTTTGTGGGACCTGGGTTTCACAATCAGGATCGACTAGCCGTTATCGATTACTTGAGCACTGTCGATTACTTGTTCATGATCGACTGGCTGACGTGTTTCAAGTAATGCGGATTGGATGATGTCGATCATTCGATGGTTGGTTTCTCTGTCTTTCACCGCGATGCGGATGGCCTGTTTTCCCAAGCTGGGACTTGTCGGGGATAGATCCCTAATGAACAGATCGTTTCTCCTGCAGGCATTCAGGAATTTTTCTTTGTTGTCACGTATTGGGTCGAGGTAGACCAAAAGGTAGTTGGCTGTGCCTGCGACAACATCAAGTTGAAGTGAGTTAAGTTGATTCTCCAGTTGTTTTCGATACTTGTGAGTCTCAGCAAATCGTTCTTGATAGTAACTTGAGTCCGCGAAAGCTGAGATTGCCGCAACCTGTGCCAACATGTTGATATTCCAGGGTGGGGTGATGCGTCGCAGTTCATTTGCTTCTTTTGCGTTTACGCAAAGGTAACCCACTCGAATACCGCTGAATCCAAAGATTTTTGAGAGTGATTTGCAGATCGTGAGGTTGGAGCGTGATGAGACCTGCGTTTCGAGCGATTGGCTTTTGTCAACGTAATCGATATAGCATTCGTCAATCCAGAAACGTGTTTCGGGGGGTGTATGGTCCAGCAGTTCGGTCATTCTTTGTCGATCGAGGAAGCGTCCCGTTGGATTGTTTGGGTTGACGATGATGATGAGGTCATAGCCCTTTTCAATTTCTCGCTGATAGGCTTCGAGACTGATTTGAAAACCATCTTCTTTGCGTAGGATAAGCTTGCTTGTCTGGCATTGAATGACCTCTTTGCAGATGAATTCATATTCTCCATAGCAAGGTGATACTAAGAGGACGCGAGATGATTTCTTGAGCCATGAACCGAGTGCCCTGAAAATAAGGTCCGATGAACCGGCCCCGGGGACGACGTTCGCGGACGCAATGCCTTGAGAGGACGCGATTGTCTCAGATAATTCAATGGCATTGGTTGGTGGTGATGTCTTGGCGAGCCAAGGCAAATGCCGGTTGATTTGTTCAATGGCATTTGGGCAAGGAGGGAACCATGCGTCCAAGACGTCAGCATTAATGATTTGGGTTTGCTGGTTCAAGTTTTCAAAACTTGAACCGATTCCGCGAATAGAATCTCCGCCGTGATAACAGCTTTGCGATGAATCGATTGGAAGGTCCAGTTTCCAGTGAACCTCATGTTTTAATCGCTTGATGATTCTATCGTACTTTTGAATCACTTCTTTCGTTTCAGAGAACAATAGTTCCATCAGGAGGAACGTAACGTTGCCGCTTTTTATGCTTAGATCCAAAGAGGAAAATCCAATGGATTGATACATGCCAAAAACTTCTTGGCGGCCGATTGCCACGACCCGCCGGGTGCTCATGGACTCAAGTAATCTGAAAGTGCCATAAAGTAGGAGACTAGCGGCCAAGCTTGTTCGTTCCGACTCGAGTACCGACAGGAGACGTACTTCACAGAAGTCATGGTTTGCGAGTTGCGGATAACTTTCTCGATCGAGGTATTTGTCGATCGAATAGCTGGGCGAGCCCGGTGGCGTGATGCTTAAAAAACCAACGATTCGATCACCACGGCAAACAACAACGTACTGGTTCCACTGATCTAGTTGGTCAGCAAGGCGTTTTTCCGGATTGACTGGATGCTGGCCGATTTCCTCGGCGTAAATGTCATGGCGGATTCGGTAAATTGTTTCGCGATCCTCAGGTTTGGCAAGTCGGATTGTTAACGCTGCGGAGTCATGATTTGTGAATGTCATTTTAACACTGTCGGGTTTATGCGATGCACGCTCGATCGCACCTAAGGTTTGACAAGTTTTCGCTTCTGGATAAAGCGATGGAAGGTGCGTATCGGGATCGTCTCAGACGCAATTTGTTTTGCGAACAATCGAAATTGTGATTTTGAAACACCGTCATTCTAGGCATCGCTGAAGACATTTGCTTGCGTTTCATCCGAGACTGCATCGAGAGTGGTTTTCTCGATTAGTTGAAGCTTCTGCAATGAAAGAAGTGACCACCGTCATGGGTTGGGCCTTGGTTGATCTGTGGAGGGAGACCCTGTCGTCGCGATTATTCGCCGCAAATTGAATTTCTTCTTTGTTTTTGTTTTGCGATGCAGCCATTCAAGAAAGTTTGTTTTTCATCATCAATGAAAGAGAGTTCTGCACCCTGTTTGCAATTATTTTGCAAAAAAAAACTTATGAAATCGCAACATAGTGCATCGCGAGGTCTCCTTAAGTGAAGACACTTCCTATCGCGAGCAAAAGGAGTACTTTTGCAATGTTCACTCAACCAAATGCATTGAAGATCAATGCGAATGCCTTACGTCTGTTCAATGTTTTTTCGATACTCACAACAATGTTTGTTTTTACCTCGCAGGCGAAAGCGGGTTACAGCGTTCTTGGCGGTGCGCCGGTTTCGCAGGGGAGGATGATAATCAGCGAGGTTGATTTTGAGGAAATTAAGAAACAGGATCCAACGGCGAAACCGAGCTTTGCGTTAAAGGAAACACGTGTGGAGGCGGACATCTCCGGGGTCTTGGCCCGAGTCCGTGTCTCTCAGGTGTTTCGGAATCCATTTTCCAACCCAATGGAAGCGGTTTATCTGTTTCCATTACCTGAGAACAGTGCAGTGGATGCCTATTCCTTTCAGATCGGCGAGCGATTGATCGTTGGTGAAGTCAAGGCAAGGGAAGAGGCGAGGCAAGAATACCAGCGGGCAAAGACGGAGGGTCGGAAAGCAGCTTTGCTTGAGCAGGAACGGGCAAATATCTTTACTCAATCGGTCGCAAACATTCCTGCAAATAGTGAGGTCGTAATTCATCTGGAATACGTCCAGTCGTTGGAGGTAGATGAAGATCGATACATGTTCCGATTTCCGATGGTGGTTGCTCCACGCTACATGCCGGGTACGCCAGTGGCTCGCCCCAATCTCGGCAGAGGGTGGGCTCGTGACACGGATCAGGTTCCTGATGCATCACGGATCACAACACAAACGCCACCAGATGGTAAGCGCAGCGGTAACGATGTTTTTATCACGGTGAAGATTGAAGGTGGGATGCCGATTCAGCAGATCGTACCGGTAACGCATGAAGTGGATGTGCAATCGTTATCAGAGACTTGTTCGCTGGTTACTTTGAAGAACCAATCAATCATCGCTGATCAGGACTTTGTGCTCGAGTACCGACTGGCTGGTGAGCAGAGCACACTCGCGTCTCTTGTTCATCGTGAATCCCAAGAGCAAGATGGCTATGTCATGCTGGCTCTACAGCCGAAATGGTCAATTGAGTCGTCCGAGATTGCGCCTCGTGAGGTGCATTTGGTGTTGGACATCAGTGGGTCCATGAATGGTCCTGCGATCAGTCAAATGCGTCTTTTTGCCGAAAAAGTCTTGGATCATTTAAACTCCCAAGACAGCTTTCAGGTGGTCGCATTCAATAATCGTTCGGTGCCTTTTCGTCCAAGTGCCGTTCATGCAGACGAGGCAAATATTCAGGCTGCGAAGCAGTTTGTGAGAGGGTTGCAACCCGGTGGTGGCACCAATCTGCTGTCCGCTCTGGAGGTGGCCCTGGGAGGCGGTCACGATGAAGCGAGTCGCCCGCGTTATCTCTTTTTGATGACGGATGCTTTGGTGGGAAACGACCACTCAGTGCTTCAGTATGTTCAAGCGTCAAAATTTCAGGATGCCCGAGTTTTTCCAGTAGCGTTTGGTGCGTCACCCAATGACTACCTGATTCGTCGTGCGGCAGAAATCGGACGTGGGTTTTCGATGCAAGTAACCAATCATGACAATGCAACCGCGATTGCGGAGCATTTCAACGAACTGACAAGTTTGCCGTACATGACCGACTTGCAGATTGATTGGGGTGGACTGTCGGTTCAAGATCAGGTGCCCGCTCGCCTTCCTGACTTGTATGCAGGTAAGCCTTTAATCGTTCTGGGCCGATATCCTCGGTCTGGGGCTGGTACCGTGACGCTGAAAGGCAACGTTCTTGGGGAAGCGGTTCAGATGGAATTGGAATTGGAGTTGCCAGATCAAGAGGATGGGCATGATTCGCTTGGCACGATCTGGGCGCGACAGCGAATCCGCCAAATATGGAATCGTGATGTTGGCAAGCAGACCGCTGCTGGTAAGGCGGAAATTACCCAGCTGGGACTGACGCATCAATTAGTCACACAATACACGTCTTTTATTGCGGTCGAAAAAGAATTGACCGATCCGCCCGAAGAAAAACTGGTAAGCGAAGTGGTATCAGGTGAGCCGCCCGAAGAAGCGCAGAAGGTTGAACCTGGTAAAAGAAACCCTTTGTCTAAGAATGCGGACCCCAACCAGAAAACTAGTCCGAAGACTTCCGTTTCAGGTTCTCCTGCTTCCCGTTCGGGCTCGAGTGCCTCGCGCCCCCAAGCAGCTCAGGCCCCGCGTCAAGCAAGTGCACCCGGACGAACGTCATCCACTGCACCACCAAGTGGTCAACGGCGGGCACCCGCTGGTGGATCCGTCTTTTCCGGCAGCGGCTCAGGTAGTAGCGGCTCAGGCGGTGGACCTATTGGACCGTTCACTGCATTGTTCTCCCTTGCCGGTGCGGGAGCCGCCGCGATGATGAAGCGTCGACGTGCCGCTGAAAAGCTGGAGAAGGCATCATGAGTTCGTGCGAATCATCTGATTCATCGTTTTGCCACGCACCCCAAGTCATGGATGGCTTGGGATTGGGGATTGCCTGGTTGAAGTGCTATCGAATCACTTTTGCCATTAGCGTCGCCTCTATCCTAATGTTTTCATTTCCGAATTTGGCATCGGCTTTTCAACTGGACTTCGACGCAGTCGGTGGCGGTCAATGGTGGCGTTTGATCACTGGGCACTTGGCTCATTACGGTGGGCAGCATTTGTTCTGGGACCTTTTGATGTTCATCGTGCTGGGAGCATTATGCGAACGAAAAGCACCAAGGACTTACGGGCCGGGGCTTGTTTTGATGGCACTAGGTGTTTCGTTGACCGTGCTGTTTACCAGCGAAGGGATTTCGGAGTACCGGGGATTAAGTGGAATTGATACCGGGCTTTTTACTTGGTTCATTTGCGATCAGCTTCGCCTAAGCCACCGTTCTAATGATCGGGTGTTCGTCGCTTTTTGGGGAACGCTCGGCACCTTGCTTGTTGGGAAATTAGTTTACGAGGTGCTGACGGGCAATGTTTTGTTTGTGCAGACAGACGGTTTTGTTGCATTGGTTGAATCGCATCTGTCTGGAGCACTCGTTGGTGTTTTGTTGGGAACGCTGGCGTGCTGTGTCGGTGATTCGCAAGGGAAAATCGAATCTGCTATCTGAGGACGGACTTTTGATGCGCACCTCCTTTACAAATCAGGCGTTGTTGCCAGTCGCTTTTGTCCGATCACTCTCCCTGACGATCAAAAAAAATCAAGGAGAGATTTTGGTTAGTTGTTGGTTTCGGAGGAATGAGGGTCGCTGCGCCGGTTGTTTTCTTCTGCCGGCAGTTTGGTATTTGTGAGATTAAGATGTCTTGATGCGGATTTGTTTGCAGCAAGTAACTATGTTTTTCCGTTGAACCCACCTCATTGCCGGACTTTACAGTTCGGCTTTTCTATTCCTTTGGCTTTTCGTTTTAGTTTGGATTCGATTCCGAAGGGTGCCAACTTCCTTCAGATATTACTGCCCGAAGAGCCTTTGGCATGCATGCTTTTTTGTAGCCTTGGGGCAGTCGGAATAGATTGTGCGTGGGATCGTCTGCATTTTGGTTGTCTCTCAATTTAAATGCTACACGGTTGGTCTGGGGGCATTGGAGATGCGTCAGTCGATACTAGACACGAGTGAAGTGAAAGTTGAATGATGAGATGGTAAGCTGGTTGAAGGTTCTCGAACCACGAAGGTTCGAAAGGCATTTTTTGCGGGGTTGTTGTTTGTTCTGCATTGCTTTTAAGTGCGGAGCGGAATGACCCCTCAGTCGTGTGAACAAATTTAGATGGGATTGCACAAAGGGTTTTCCATGTTGCCGTTAGTGATGTTTCGCTCGACCGTCATGATTCTCTTGGCATCCTCAGCCATGAGTTTGTTTGCAGATCAACCGTTGCCGACAGGGCCATATGTCTATGGCTATACCGGACAGCAGAGTGTGGTTTCGGGAGATGAACTTGAATTTCACTTGTCCAGTTCTGCTGATCAGGTCGAAATTGAAATTCAACGGCAGGGTGCAGAGGTGCGAACCGTTATGACTGGACTACGGGTAGCCTGTTCTGAGTTTCCAATACCGGATCGAGCATCCTCGCATGGATGTCAGTGGCCAGTGGCAACCACGATCACCGTGCCGGACGAGTGGCAAAGCGGTTGTTACATCGCGACGCTCGCAGCCTCGGTAGGTGAAGACGTTATCAAGAGTCAGGTGATGTTTGTGGTTCGAGCCAAGGTGCCCGGGGCGAGATCCAAAATTCTGCTGCAATTGGCGACGAACACCTACAATGCCTATACGAACTGGGGGGGGCACAGTCTTTATTCGTATCACGATCGTGATGGTTTGCAGGGGCATCGTGTGTCCTTTGATCGCCCCATGAGTTCACAATTCGGTAAATGGGAATTTCCTTTCGTTCGATGGGCAGAAGGTAACGGGTACGAAATAGAATACGCGACGAATGGCGATTTGGAATTTAACCCTGAAATCCTTAATGGATATCGTCTTGTTTTGAGTGTTGGGCACGATGAGTACTGGTCGTCCGCGATGCGTGACCATGTGGAGGATTTCATTACCGGAGGTGGGAATGTCGCTTTCTTCAGTGGTAACACCTGTTGCTGGCAGGTACGGAGTGAGGATAGCGGTCGGGCACTGACTTGTTGGAAGCAGTGGTACAACATTGATCCAGTCTTTCGCACCAAAGATCAGCACCTACTTAGTACGCTGTGGGGTCATCATCTGGTTGAACGTCCAGAGAATGAATTGACAGGTGTCGGTTTTTTATGGGGCGGGTATCATCGAAGTCATGGTCAATTTATGGATGGTCCAGCATCGTTCAAGGTGCATCGTCCTGATCATTGGTTGTTTGACGGGACGCAGTTAAAAAGGGATGATCGCTTTGGTGGAGAAGACACCATTGTCGGTTATGAATGCGACGGGTGTGAGATGCAATGGAAGGAAGGCTTGCCTTATCCCACGCATCGAGATGGAACACCAAAGACTTTTGAAATCCTTGCCACGTGTCCTGCGCGATGGGCACCGGGTGACTCACATTGGTACGACCGCTTCCCGAAGGATCGAGTGGGGGCTGCCGTGCTTGGGATTTACACAAGAGGTGGTACAGTTGTCACCACAGGAACAACTGACTGGGCCCACGGGTTGAGTGGTAATGATCCCCAGGTTGTTCGGATTACTGAAAATATTCTTGATCGGCTTTCAAAGTAGTCGTCGTTGTTTCTTGCGTTGTTTCTTGCGTTGTTTCCCCGACCTTGGATGTCGCCATGTGCCGGGATTGATTTCACACTTTGAACTTTTCTAATAGGTTGTCCTAGCTAGGGTCAGTTGGGTCGTTTTTTTTGTTTTGCTTCCTGGTGATCTCTGAGTTTTATCAAAGGGCATATCGGCAGAGGCACGCAGAGGTCTCATTCGGTCTTCCCAAAACGATCCGATCCGGCAGTGATGGACGTGGCGAGTTGAGATGAATGCGGTGGGTGGAATCTGTTTCTCAACTGCTTAGATGGTGACGTTTACATTCAGGAAAGCGTGTTGCTGAGAATCAGCCTCGCGACGTTGATATAGATAACAATGCCCAGAATGTCGACAATACCTGCCACAAACGGGTTGCTCATCATCGCGGGGTCGAGCCCTAGCCTTTTAAAAATCATTGGAAGCGCACCGCCGCATACGCAACCGCAAAAAATCACCAGGAGCAAAGTAACGGGAATGACCAAGGCGTCGATTGGTGTGGGAGCCAAGAAAAAAGCGACGCTGTAGCCAATGATTGCGAGGAAGCCGCCTAGGGTTAAGGCAACAACCACTTCACGTTTCATGACTTTGGGCCAATCGCGAAATTCAACATCACCGCTGGTCATTGCTGTGATCACAAGCGTTGCAGATTGGCTACCTGAATTACCGCCGGCGCTAATGATCAGTGGGATGAACCACACCAGCCACTCAAAGGAGGCGAGTTCTTGATCATAGTGGAACAGAGCGAAGGCGGTTAACAGGGCAGCAAAGAAGAGAATCGTCAGCCAGATACCTCGTTTCCAAGACAGCATCAACAAGCCAACTTCAAGAAAAGATTCTTCAAGCGGTGTGACCGCCGCAATTCGTTGTGCATCTTCTTCGAGTTCTTCACGAACCACATCGATGACATCATCGTGCGTGATGATGCCAGCGAGGTGTCTTGCATCATCCACGACTGGAATTGCGAGTAAATTGAATTTTTCGACTTTTTGAGCGACATCCTCTTGGTGTTCGCCAACCGATGCGGCTACGACATCGGATTCCATCATCTCCGCGAGCGTCCTGTTTGGCTTGCCCAGCGAGGAGACAAGTTGTCGAGTGGAAACGACTCCGAGGAGCAATTGGTTCTCGTCAACAACGTACAGATAGTAGATCGTTTCCAATTCGCTGGCCTGCCGACCTAATTCCTCAAGTGCTTCGGAGGCGGTGAGGTTGGGAGTCAGCATCGCGACCTCGGTGGTCATCAATGCACCAGCAGTACCGTCTGGATAGGCTCTTAATCGCTGAATGTCTCGGCGAGCATCCACGGGAAGCAGAGGAAGGATTTCTCCCACTCGCTTCTCCGGCAAGCTTTGGATCAGGTCAACTCGGTCATCAGCGGGTATTTCATCGACCAGCTCAGCAACTTGCGCGGGCGGTTCCTGATCAAGCATCGCAACTTGCCTGGCATCAGAAAAATAGCCGAAAATTTCGGCTCTTCTCTCTGGCTTGGCGTACTGCAGGACATTCCAAACTTCACCGTCATCGAGACCTTCCATGAATTCGGCAGTTCGCCCCGCATTGAGAGCAAGGCAGAATTCCTCCAGTTCAGCCCGATTATCCTCGGCCAACATCTCTCGAATTTCTGGCAGAAACAATGTGTTGACCATTGGTGCTCTCTGCTTGAAATGGGATTGAAAAAAAAGCCGGTGATTGCTTTCGGTTGCCGATTGTTGGATCCGGCCACCAAGTTTGATTGAGCGTTATTGGTGGTACTTCAAAGCTGATTTTCGTTCTAGCGAGCGGAACCAAGATCAGTCGCACCCAGTCATGGTGAGAATCGACTGGTACGAAAGGGCTGAGCAAAGTGAACACAAGGTGACCGCGGGTGCCCTTTTAATTGAAGCAACTGCACCTTCGTCATCGCCAAAACAAATCAATCAAGTCTCGCGTGATGACCATTCTGAGCGACGCGCATCAACCATTGATGTCGTCGCCTGACTGACTGGTGCATCACGTAATCAGATCGCATTCGGTTGATGACAACCTATGCTGATAGTTCATCGATCTACCTGATCGCTAGTTGCTGACTCGTTCGACGTAATCGCCAGTTCGAGTATCAATTTTGATCAGATTTCCCTCTTTGATGAAACCGGGAACCGTGAACTCTGCACCCGTTTCCATTTTTGCTGGTTTGGTCACATTCGTTGCGGTGTCACCTTTGGTGCCAGGGGCGCACTCGACGACTTCGAGTTCCACCTGATTCGGTGCTTCCACAATGATTGGGTTACCGTTGTAGATGGTCATCGTGCAAACCATTCCATCTTTCAGGTACTTCCAGATATCGCCAGCAACCGCCTCGGGGACTTCGTATTGCTCGAATGTCTGCTGATGCATGAAGACGTAATCTTCGCCTTGTCGGTACAGGAATGAGACATCAGTGTTCTCGACGTCTGCTGACTCCAACGAGTCACCACCTTTGTAGGTTCTGTCAAGTGATGTGCCACGCATCAGGTTTTTAAGTTTGCATTTGTAAAATGCATTGCCCTTTCCGGGCTTTACAAATTGCATGTCCGTCATCAGGTACGGTTCGCCATCGATTTGTACCTTGAGTCCTTTACGGAAGTCGCTTGTGTTATAAGTAGCCATATGTGGATGGCTCCATCGTGAGGGTCTGTTCGAATGTAGGATGCAGCGGCGCTTGCCGACTCGTACAACGTGGTGAGAGTCAGGCAGGCGATTAAGCGAGATTCTAGCGACAAGCGGCGAGTTTGTCCCGACCGCTTTGGAGCCGTTTTGCTAAGGAATATGTCGAGATGTTAGACAATGCAACACCCGTTGATTGGCGATTTGCCATGAAACGGGCCATTCGGTCCAGTGACGGGTTGCGAGCCGCTTTGGGCTTGGAAAAGCAAATGTTCTCTCAGGGACGGCCGGAGACCGCCGGTTCTGAGCCCGTCAGATTGTCTCGGACACCGGAATACGCCGGAACGATCCAAAGTGAATCCAATTTTCCCACGTTTGTTCCCTTGGAATTCCTGTCTCGAATTCAGCCCGGAGATCCCTCAGACCCGTTGCTCAGACAGGTCATGCCCATTGAAGCGGAGGATCTTGAGGTAGACGGATACGGTGGCGATCCGGTGGGTGACCTGCTGGTGATGCCGGAGGTCGGTGTTTTACATAAATATCATGGTCGCGTCTTGCTGGTATCCACCGGCGCTTGCGGAGTCCATTGTCGATACTGCTTCCGAAGGGAGTTTCCCTACAGTGACGCCTCAGTCAGCGGTCAATCATGGGATCCGTTTATACGTTACCTAGAATCGAACACCGATATCCAAGAGGTCTTGTTGAGTGGCGGAGATCCTTTGACGTTGGTTGATGAAAAACTGCAGGAGTTGGTCGATGCGTTAACGCCCATCAGGCACGTGCGTCGAATCCGGGTGCATACGAGAATGCCGGTCGTGATTCCGCAACGGGTGACACCCTCTCTAATCGACCTTTTTGCCAGCAGTCGATTTGCCACCTGGTTTGTGATTCATGCCAATCACCCCAATGAATTAGATGCGGATGTCTTGAGTCGTGTCGGGAAGTTAATCGACGCTGGAATTCCCGTGCTGAATCAAGCCGTTCTGCTGAGGGGCGTTAATGATTCCGCCGATATTTTGGTAGACCTTTGCACGCGATTAGTTGATCATCGGATTCAACCCTATTACCTGCATCAGTTGGATCGTGTTCGCGGAGCGTCACACTTTGAGGTTCCGATTGCGGAAGGGCTTGAAATTATGAAATTATTGCGTCAGCGATTGCCAGGTTATGCCGTGCCTGACTATGTGATCGAGCAATCGGGAACTACCTCAAAAACGCCGTTGGTCTAGTTCGTGGCATATCAGGATCGAGGTTGAAATGTATTTACGTGAGAATCCGGTTCTGCAGCGCGAGTTGCTGGTGAACTTGCGCAAGCATCGCTCGTTTGTTTTGCTGGCGGTCTACCAGATTTCATTGGCATTGATCGTGCTGGTTGCTTGGCCAGCTGATTTGAAGATGGATCTAACCAGTAATCCTGCTTCGGCGCAGAAGTTGGTGAACCTATTCTTTCTTGGTCAATATATCATCGCATCCTTGATGGCCCCCAGTTTTGCCGCCGGTGCGATCACGGGTGAAAAAGAACGCAGTACCTATGAGATGTTGTTGGCAAGTCCTTTGCGTCCCGGTGCGATAGTTTTCGGGAAAATGGTCGCTTCGCTGACCCACTTGGGCATGTTTGTGATTGCCTCGTTGCCGATCATCGTGCTTTGCTTGCCACTGGGTGGAGTGAGTTTGTATGAGGTTTTGGCAGCGTATTTGGGATTGCTGGTATCCATTGTGTTATTCGGTGCGATTGGAGTCTTTTGCAGCAGCTATTTCTCGAGAACCAGCAATTCATTGGTTGTGAGTTACATCGTTATTTTGCCAATGGTCATGGGGGCGATTTTCTTTTGGCAGACGCTCGAAGGTCAGGGCGAGTTGCGTCTTAAGTTGGCTGCACTGGTGATTCCGGCTTTCTCACTTACCGCGGTCATCCTGATGTGCTCCGCCGCTGCCGGGCGTATGCTCTATCCACCCGATTTTGGTAGCGAAGGTCGGGAGGTGATCGATCTTGAGCGGGAGGCGAATGAGGCGGTTGGGTTGGTCATTCAACCCGATCAGTTTCCCGATCGACTGTTCGCCCCACCAAAGAAACGAGACCTGATGGCGGATGGACGTAATCCGGTTTACGACAAGGAATTACATAGCGAGATCTTTTCTCAGGGTACCCTGATGCTGCGTTTGGTCATTCAGATCAGCATGTTGTTGGCGATCCCGTTGATGGGCGTTTTTCTTTTCTGGAAAATTGAATCATGCGCGTGGTTTTCGGTCTATGTCATCGTGTTCAATTTATTGGTGGGTCCTGTTTTCCTGTCCGGTAGTATGACGAGCGAACGCGAGCGGCAGACGCTTTCGTTATTGCTAACTACCACCCTAACTCCGTGGCAGATTCTTTTCGGCAAATTCATCGTGGGATTTCGGATCTCCTCGGTGCTGACCTGTTTCCTTTTGTGGCCACTGCTGCTGGGGACGGCGCTGAATGTGAGTTTTTGGAGCAACTGGTACGCCGTGATTGAGATGTTTTGCATCGTCGCAATCGTTTCGCTCGCAAATTCCGTGATTGCTTTGATGATGTCGCTTTATTCAAGAAAGACATCCGTTTCTTTGATTTCCACGTATGCAGTTTTACTCTCGCTGTATGTTCTGCCACCCTCCCTGCTAGCTATCGCGAAAACGCTTGATTTTTCCCTCAGCAACATTCGGTTGATAGAGAGAATGGGGATCACCAGTCCCTTCTCGGCTTTGTTCTCCATTCCGCTTGATGCAAACCTGAAGTACCGTTTTGATGGACTGGCGGCCAATCTGGGCAACCAGCAGATTGTGCTTGGTTACTTCCTTTTCACCTGTTTGTTAATTGTCTTTTCAAGCTTGATGATGTTCGCTCGTTTACGCTCTCGCCGGGGATTGGCGGGATGATTCCGAATCCTGCGACGATGACAACAACATCGAGAACGGCAGAGAACGTTGATTCAAACGCTGCCTGCTAACCACCGCTGGCCTGAATGGAAATGGTGAAGCCGTTGGATGCCGGGCCAATGATGTTATTTTTGGTCTTTCTTGAACACGTGCATCAAATTAACGGGCATCGTCAACTGCGAATGTGTCGGGATACCGCAGGTCTCATCGAATCCAAGTCCGAGAGACATCGCTTTTTTCTCTCGAAAAAATAGTTTGGCTGTTTCCTGTGGATACCGAGTCTGGTGACGGAGTTGACCAGATGATGCTTGTCGATCCTAAGTGATCAATGTCAAAGCGAGTTTTGCCAAAACGATGAAAGCGTCCATCATGCAACCAGCCCTCCCACAATCTCTTGTGTGGGATCCGGGGATTGAGGTTCAGGCTGGCTCATTGTGTGGAGCTTCGTGCTTTCGGAAGAGGCAATCCATTGGACGCCAAACGGCGTCACCTGGATCGTTTGGAAGAGTTGAGTGAAAGCGTGGGCTGGTCGGTGGGCATCTCGATCGCAAAGCAATGGATCGAGGAGATCGCAAGAAACGAGGCGTCCGCCATCAAACAAGAACGCCTCTTCTAATTGTTTTGCAAGTCAAATTGCCCGCGATGTTTAGGCCGACCGAGCATTAGCGGGTTGGGTCAATACTGGCATGATCGTTCTGTTGCACAAAAGAACGTTGATCCGCTCGCATCGAAATGAGCCAGCGGAGCGAACCAAAAATCAACCATCACCGCTTGGCAGAATCTTTACCAAGAATTCATGGAACTACTCCGCGGTTTCTTCCTTCACCTCGGGAACCGCCGGTGCATCTTCCGCTGGGGGCGACTGAGGTTGCTCTGCCGCGGGTGAGTCAGCAGCCGGTTGTTCTGCCGCGGGTGTGTCGGCAGCAGGTTGCTCTGCCGCGGGTGTGTCAGCAGCCGGTTGTTCTGCTGCGGGGGCAGGCCCGTCATCGGGACTCGCCAATGCTGTGGGCGAATCTTGTGTGGGCGTTTCTTTCGATTCTCCGTCGGCAGGAGCGGCATCAGCGGAATCGCTGCTTTTTTCTGGCTGTGGCGGGTCTGCAGGAACTTGTTGTTCAGCTGGTACTGGAGTCGCAGGGGGCACTGGAGACGCAGGGGGCACTGGAGACGCAGGAGGCAAGCCCGCGCCGGGGGGCAGTTGAATGCCCGGTCCGGGACCCGCTTGTTGCATGATCGCGTCGCTCAAGCCTCCCAAGCCAGGGGGAGCGTTGAGTGCTGCGTCACCGCCGGCCTCTTCGCTCTGTTTGGGCTCAACAATGGTGGCTCGGTCAATGGCCAATTTGTCGTAGCTGTCGCCGGGGATGACGTAGTACCAAAGTGCGAAGCGGCGATTGAGGTCGTCAGATTTCAATTTTCCCTCTTCGATTTTATTCTCGTACTCATTGAACGCGACGAGCTGAGATTGGTAAGCTGCTTGGGCAGCACTGAATTCGCCACGTAATCGCGTCAGTTTCTGCTCGTCGGTTTCCTGAACTTCTTCTTCGGTCGTGGTCTCAGGATCTGTCTGTTCATCTGCTGCATCGTCTTGATTCTCATCCTTGGATTCCGCAGTGGTTTGCTCCGGATCCGCAGATGCTTCTTCGCTGGTTGGTTCGGTTTTGGCAGCCTCTGCGATCTTTGTTTCAAGTTCCTTGATTTCAGCAGGCTCCTGAGGTTCCTCGGGACTGGTCAGAACCTCGCCAAGCAGGGATGGCTCGAAGTTAACACGAACAAAGACATAGCGTCCGGGCCGACCACTCGGGGTTTCCTGTTGATTGTCGGCGGCCAGCTCTGTCTCTTCGTCAGCTCCCGCTTCTGTCTCTTCACCCGCTGCAGCATCTTCATCGCCGGTTTCGGTATCCGATGATGTCAAACCGATCTCCAGTTCCTCGTCAGAACCGGTGAAAGCGCGACCAAAGTAAAGTCGATAGAGCAAGCCGTCGGACGTTCCGGCAAACATCTCCCCTTCGCGAGAAATCAACTCAAGCAATTCCTTGTTCTCGCGATTGGGCTGCAGGATGAACCCGCGGGAGAGAAGGTCACTGGTGAGACGGTCCAAATCACGTTGTGACTTGAGTGCTTCACGATCAATCTGAAGATCGGCGGTAAGGCCGGGTTGTTTGGGGCGAACACCCACGATTTCGAGACTGGAAAGAGCATTGAGTGTATCGGTGATTGCCGTAGCGTTGACTTGCTCGGTCGCCTCCGCAATGCCTTGCAATTGCCAGTCGTCGCTCGATGTTGCACGAGTGAGAAGAGATTGAACACTGCTGGTGATGGTCCCTTGAAGTTCATCGAAGGAATAGTCATTCAGGTCGAGTTGCAGCACATCGGTGTTGGCAATGTCGAGCAGATCGGTATTTACCCAATCACCGAAGCGAGTGGTCAGGTTGATGTCAAGTTCGGCAATGTAGGTTTCGTCTTCATCCGGATGACGCACGTAGTACTCGTTAGCAGTGTCCCCGACTTTATTGCCGACGATGTAGCTGGCGAGGGTTGAGTCATCGGGCCCGCCCAAGGTAATTCGTTTACCAATGCCTTCGATTTCATCGATACTGACGGAATCGGTTTTCGGATCAACCACGCCATATCCTGTGTGATCTGAAGCCCATCGGGAGACCATCGCACCTCGCTTGATTCCGATGATGCTGCTGGCAGTCTGGGCCAGTTGATCCGCCGCATCTGCAGGATAGTTATGGTGAGAGGGGATGACCCATTGTTCGTTGTCTGCCTGCTTGACGCTGAATTCGAGTGGCTTGACCGCTTCGGGGTCGATGACGGAGACAGTGAGTGAGGTGGCGCTGGTTGGGTCGGTGAATTCAGGGTAGAACTCTTGGCCAATTCTCCCGTACTCCTCGATTGCAGCAGGGCGACTTAATAATTCGAAAAGGCCGGTAACACCCAGGCAGCCGAGCGCAACCGCAACGAACATGATGGTTCGTTTGGTCTGGCTTGCGGATTCGGGTGAGTCAGAGTGTTGACCTGAACTGGATGACGCCGAATCTTGCGGTTTCGTTGACATCTCGATCTTCCTGAAAAGTAAGCTTTTGATTTCGTGAATGAGACTAAATTCATTTTCAATCAGCATCCTGATTCTGAATCATCGGGCCGCGAAAGGATGTCGCTTGGGCTTTCTGAATTCGTTGGTTTGGATGCTCATTGAATCTTGATGACCATGACGAACGATTAATCACGTCGCCGTTTGCTGCTGACTTGCGTTTTTTCGTCAGCGAGTTTCCTAGCGAAGACCACTAGGCCAACTGCGAGTGCGGGTACCGCAGGAAGCCAGACAGCCCAAAGTCGAATGAAGGATTCGAGCGAGCGAATTTGAATATTCGTCTTCGCTCGAATTTTACGAATCTCGTCATTTTTGTTTTGGTCGATCTTGGCTTGTGCCAACGTCAGACGTTGTTGTTCTGCCTCTTGGGCCTGACGAAGCATTTGGTTTTTGGCGATCGGATCAAGGCTGTCATTTTCTTCAATTTCCTTAACTCTTGCGCTCAATTGGGTTCGTCTCGCTTCCAGTTCTTTGTTGGCAGCTTCGTCTGATTCCAACTCCGCCTTGTTGGCTTCTTCGAGAAACTCGCGTTTCTTGGTTTCCACACGAACGAGTGTTCGGTGCTTGGGGCGTCGACTTCGCAATTCAATGTAGGCTTCGTCACCGGCCAGAGCATCGACCGCGTTGAGGACGAAGGTGACGTTGTCGAAGGCAATATTGAGATTACCCAAGTTCCGTTCTTCGAAGAAGAAGTCCGAAATCATGTCAATGTCAGAGACGAAGATTGCATTGACTGGGCTTTCACCTGATTCGCTCTTGAGTTGAGCGGCCAACGTGTAGGCGCCTGAGTCAATTCGACGTAGTGGATCTTGACGAGGGTTGGCTGTTGCCTGCATCGAAAAGAAGTTAAAGCCACCTTCATCGACAAACTCTTCCCATCGCAGCATTCCTGATTCTCTTCCGGTTTGCAAAAGAGGGGTGAAATCAGTGTTGCTGGACGATGACTTTTCGATACTGCCGGCGTAAAGCATGATCATTTCTTGAAGACCCGAGGTGATGATCGCATCACTGTTGAATGAGTCATCGTTGCTTCCACCGCGGGTGACAAAGACGTATTCGGCAGGAAGAAGGGCAAATTCTGGGTGTGGATTGCTCACGTCAAAAACGACCTGATCGTGCCCCCACTGCACACCGAGGGCTTGCAGGAGAGAGGTTGCCTGGCCGTTGTCTGCCTTTGGTTCTGGAGGCGGGCTTCCGCCGCCCATCATGCCTCCACCGCCGGAGGATGGTTTGGGCTGCCGAGGTGCCCCGGTGACACCGAAACCGGTGTTGAATGACAGTGGGAATGGGTCATCGAAAACCAGAAGTGGGTTGCCGGTTTTGGCATAGGCCACCAGATTCGCCATCTCCGGCTGTAGCAAGGATGAGGGCATGGCGGCAAGAAGGACGTCAAAGTTGTTCGGGTCAATGGGGCCTGCTGGTGAGACACTTTCAACGTTGTACTGCTTTTTCAATTCAGTCACGATTCTCCATTCTCGTTGGCCCATCAGGTCGGCGTCCGTTTGAAGGACACCCACGGTGTACCGTGAATCATCCGCAACAGTTTGGACCGATCGCGTCAACTCATACTCGATGGGTAAGCCTTTACCAAAAAATGGCACAACGACCTTATCAAAACTGCTGATCACCACGGCACCGAGGTAGACCTCCTGTTCGCCCCTTCGGCCGTCCTGTTCGGTTGCAACTCGGACCGGATTGACTCCAAATCGCTCGGCCTCCTCCGCCTCAGTTGTAAATTGCTCAACATCGACGTACCGAACCTCCAGATTCTTTCCACCAAGTTTGTCAAATTGTCTCAGAAGGCCCACGAGACGTTTTCTTGTTTCGATGTATTCGGCCGGCGTGGATTTTTGCGGGGTCAGGAACGCTTGGATTTCGATCGGACGTTCGGATTCCAGATCACCCAAAATGCCCCGAGTTGAATCGGATAACGAGAATAATTTCTCACTGGTCATGTCGAATCGACGACCGGTGTACCCGGCCCAAGCGGTGACACACATTGCGATCACGGCAACGCTGACCGCTCGGATTCCGTACTGACCGCTGGTACTCATCTGCTCACCACTTCTCCAATGCCTGCGGGACATCATGACGAGGTTCAGGTAGAGCATCAGAACGGTGCATCCTGCGAAATAAAGCAGGCCGGTCAATGGAACGATGCCCATTCCCAAATCCCGAAATTGCTCCTGAAGGCTAAATGAATCCAGCTGATCACCTAGACCGATAAAGCGCCCCACTTGTCCAATGAAAACGGGAATTGCGCAAATTACCATGCCGAGGACGAACGCCGCGGTCATGTTGTTGGTTAGCTGCGAAGCCAGCATCCCGGCACTCAGTAATGCTGAGCCTGCAATCCAATATCCAAAGTAGGTGGTCGCCATGAGACCCCAGTCAGGATTTCCGAGGAACATCAGGACCATGACATGAGTCATTGAAAAAAGTAATGCGACCGAGTAGACGGCGGTCACCGAGAAATACTTGCCAAGAAGGATCTCAAGGTCAGTCGCTGGCATCGTGAACAGCAGCTCGTCGGTGCCTGTTTTTCGTTCTTCTGCCCAGATACCCATTGTGATCGCTGGGATGAAAAACAGCATCAACATTGGGTAAAAGATTGATAGCTGATCAAGGTTGGGCTCATTTGCCGTGAAAAATCGCGGGTCAAATGCGTACCATCCGCAGGCTACTACGAAAACGATGATGAACAGATAGCCAAGCATCCCGGAGAAATACGCCGAGAAATTACGCTGGAAAATAGCAGCGATAACTTGTCGTCTAAGATTCATAGCTAATTACGTCAAAAAGGGTCGAGGTAAACTTTGAAATCGGAAACGCAGCGAAAGGAATCAACTGCTATTTGACTGGTTGGCAAGTGTTGGGGAGTGCAAGTTTTTGCGAACTCAAATTCGCATCGGTTTTGCATTTATCTTGTCAAAACACCAACAGGGCACATCACGCTCACGGCGGATAAAGCCTAGCTTGTCGTGGCCATGGTGAGCTCTCGGAACTTTTGTTCCATCAAGCCGCCTTCGGTGCCGAGCTCACTTGTGGAGCCATCGAATACTAGCCGACCTTCATTAACGAGAATGACACGGCTGCAAACGGCGTGTACTTCCTGAAGAATGTGTGTTGATAGCAGCACTGTTTTGGTTTTGCCGAGTTCGACGATCAATTCTCGCAAGCCATGAACTTGGTTTGGGTCGAGACCACTTGTGGGTTCATCAAGGATCAACACTTTTGGGTCATGAAGCAATGCTTGGGCCATCCCAACACGTTGACGGTAGCCACGTGAGAGTTTTCCGATGGCTTTTCCCCAAACCTCACCAAGATCACATTGGTCGCATACATAGCTCATGCGTTCGGAGAGTTCGCTTCGCGACATCATCCTCGTTTGGCCAACGTAACGTAGAAACGATTGCGGCGTCATCTCGGTGTAAAGGGGACCGTTCTCGGGAAGGTAGCCAAGCAATTCAGCGGCCTGCATTCGTTGAGAATGTAGGTCATACCCACCTATTTTTGCGGTGCCTTGAGAGGGCGAAAGGAATCCGGTCAACATTTTCATCGTTGTTGACTTTCCCGCTCCATTCGGGCCGAGGAAGGCACAGACTTGCCCGGCAGGTACCGAGAAAGTGACATTTTGCACGGCGGCGAAGTCTCCGTAAAACTTGCACAGATCCTCCGACTCAACCATCACCGATTTCTGCTTAGCAGAGTCATTACTCATTCAGCTTTCTCCTACAAAAACACTTTCGGTATCGTTGATCACGGGTCATCGGAGGGAATCTTTTCCTTCAGCAGATGAGCCAATGTGACCTTGAGCAACTTGAGCCGCTTTTTTGGATCTTGAGAGCGAATGACTGAAGATCAGGGGGGGACCCTGTCAGTCCGATTTCGAACAGCCGGATCAGACGCTGTTGTTATGCCTCTGGGGCACTTGGTTGTCTGTATCGCGGTGAACGGATCGTCGTGAACGAGAAATTTTGGCGGGCCAACGCTGCCACGAACTCGCTGTACGAACTCTCAAACGGTTCGGAAATTGTACGCTTCTTGCCCGATTTAGGTTTGGACCGTACTGCATCAATTTCTGTCACAATATCATGTATCTTTGCGTTGCGATCGTCTAGTGGGTGAATCAGCGGGCACTCGACACCCTCGGACCCCAGCGTCTCGGCTCTGAATCCCTCTCGTTTGGTGGTATTGCACCCTTGTTTTCGCACAGAAAACAGGGGCACCTGCCCGGCTGATCTGATGTTTGTGGGGCGTCCGCAGCTGTTTCTGGGGAGTGAGAACCTGTTTCGGGGGCGTGCAAACCCGGCGGAGTTCCGATCGATTTTTGGTTGAAATTCTTTCAGGTAAAAACGTATCGAGTGCTTCAATACCTGATTTTCGGATCACAACGCCAACAGGAACTGTTTTCGCCGGTTTCTGCTCACTGCTTTTGATCGACAGGATTGCCCTGGGATGTCGGTTGCTTTGATCCTGTTTTTTACCTCAGCGAGCCATCGACGGGTAAATTCTCGTTATCTTTTCAATCAACCGCTTTCGCTTTTATTTCGTCTCAATTTCATCCCTCAGTGTGCCGTGCGCCAATGTTTTCTGTGCCGCAGTGCATGCCGCGATGAACTGTGGACTTGGCCCGTCTATCCGCCATGTCCAGCTGTCCAATCCTGCCCTTTGCCAGTGGCACTCATTGCGTAACCCGTTTGTCAGAGAATCACGATTTTGACTAAGAGTCACCAACTTTCGAGCGAACGACCGTATTTGGTCCTTGAAGAGCGAGAGCCGGAATCCGTTGGCTGTGTTCGAGATTGTTTGACGGTTTTTCTGACTGCCTCGACCTGTCCCATTGGATGCCGAATGTGCGACTTGCATCAAATGACCCTTTCGGGGCAAACCCCTACAGGTGCGATCCCGATGCAGATCGATTGGGCAACCGGGCAAAGCGGTTCAAATCAGTGGATCAAGCTATATAACAGCGGGAATTTCTTTGACCCGCTGAGCATCCCACCTGATGATTACTCTGCCATCGCAGAACGATTGCGAGGCTATGATCGGGTGATCGTGGAGAACCATCCCCGATTCGGTAAATCAAGATTGGGTGAGTTTCGGTCAATGTTTGAGGCAACGCTCGAGATTGCAGTGGGGCTCGAAACTGTACAGCCACGTTGGCTAAGGCGTCTCAGCAAACAGATGACGAGAGATGATTTCGATCAATATGCTCACCATCTATTGCGCCAGGACGTCGCGTTACGAGTTTTTTTAATTGTTGGCTCGCCCGGCGTGAGTGTCAGTGAGGCATTGCGTTGGGCCATGCTCTCGGTTCGACATGCCGCCTTACAAGGTGCGCGACATCTCAGTTTGATTCCCGCTCGCGTCAATGCGGTGGGTCCCTCTCAGGCAGGTTTGGTGGAGGCACCGGTTGTTAACGGTCTCGAAAGTCATCAGGTGTCGACGACCCCGTTGGTGTTAAGAGAAGAACCAACCAGCGGTGAGGGCGAGCAGCAACCGGTGTTGGAACCGGGGAGTCCAAAGGAACGTGATTCAGATGCTTGGGGGCTCGGTCTTGGGGCATTGCCCTGTGTCGAACCTTGTCATCTCCTTGAGCTCCAGCAGCGTGCGATTCGCGAGCTGGATGGCTCGTGCATGATCACTGTGGATTTATGGGATCTTGATTCCAATGACGACACGGTTCGTCGAATGAGTGAGTTGAATTTATCGCAAACTTTTTGAGGTCTTGAAGTTGCTCTCGATAAATGTATCGAGGGTTTCCATTGTTCGTTTCTGCGATCCGTACCCAATAATCTGCCACCAGGGAGTTGTCACCGATGCGAGTGGATGTCGCCGTAATCGGTTCGGGTTTTTCCGGCTCAATTCTTGCATGGGTTCTCGCAACCAAAGGGATGCGAGTTGCGATAATCGATTGCGCCAAACATCCACGATTCGCGATTGGTGAGTCATCAACTCCGATTGCTGATGCGTTGATGCGGCGACTGGGACAGCAGCATGGAATTGAGGAACTTGTGCAGCTTTCTTCGTGGGGAAGTTGGCAGGCAACGCACTCGCAGTTGCCCTGTGGCATCAAACGCGGCTTTAGTTACCTGAAACATGGACTCGGTGAACCCTTTGTTGAGCAAGAGCTGGGGAGTCGCAGTCTGCTCGTCGCGGCGAGCCCCAGTGACACCTTGGCGGATACACATTGGTATCGACCCACTACCGACACCTATTTATTTGGCAAGGCGGTGGATTCGGGCGTCGTCGATCTAACAGGGCATCAGGTGGTGAGCCTGTTTGGTTCTGAATTGGGCCCGCAGCAATTGATTTGCGAACGAATTGGCCGTGGCTCAGGAAGTGATTCAGCTGCGGTGGTACCGGTTCAAATCGATGCGGACTGGATCGTGGATGCGTCAGGGCAGGCGCAAGTGATGGCATCATTCGGTAACGTTGAGGATTGGACTTCTCAACTGAAGACAAAAACAAAATCGTGTTTTGCACATTTTCAGGGCGTCATGAATTGGGCTGATGCCGCGTTACCGCCAATGAAATCGCATTTCAATTGGCCTTTTTCCGCTGATGATGCAGCTCAGCATCATTTGCTCGCCGAGGGTTGGATGTGGATGTTGCGATTTAATCATGGAATCACCAGCATTGGTTACACGACAGCGTCGGACCGACCACTGTATTCCATGAGTGAATTGTCAGCGGCCTATCCAACGATAGGGAAGCTAATGAGTGGGGCCTCGCAAATCTCGCCCGTTGGTGCCGAGGTCAGAACCGCGCGTTTGCAGAGATGGGTGTCGCCGGTTTTCAATCCTCGCTGCTTGATGCTGCCGACTGCTGCACTCACTTTAGATCCACTGCACAGCACGGGTATCGCGCATGCATTGGCTGGGGTCGAACGCCTTGTTCCAATCATCACGCGAGCTACCCAGTCAACCGATGCCATTGAGTGGTATTCGAAGGTTCTGCAAGATGAGACGATCTTGCTGGATCAGTTGGTTAGCTTGGCCTATCGGCACCTGCATGATTTTGAACGTTTTACAGTGGCCTGCATGCTGTTTTTTGCCGGCGCAATTCGGTGCGAGGAACGTTATCAGCAGGGTGTGTCGCCAACCCATCTTTGGAACGCAGATGACCCAGCGTTTGTTGAGTTTGTTCAGTGGGCCTCAAGAGCATTGGATTCCACGGGTGAAGTTCCCGTGGCTCGAATCCGAGAGCGACTTCAGCCATGGAATTCCGCTGATTTGATGAACCCTGAATCAGAAAATCGTTACGCCTATACAGCCACCAAAAGTTAAGCGAGTGATTCTCGCCCTGGGTTCTTGGCCGAGTGGGAAATCGAAGATACCTCCGAAACCACGGGAAAAACAGCCAAAGTCTAAACAGGCGATGCAGAATCCGACGCAAATGGCGTTAGAAGGACCAAGATATGGCTGAAACATCGGCTTCTGTAATTCCTGATACCGCTCTCAAACTGCTGGGGTCGACGCTAAGAGCCTTCCGATAGACTTCGGCAGCATCAATTTCGGTGCACTTCAAATTTCGGTGTCCTTCAAAATTCGGTGTCCTTCAAAATTCGGTGTCCTTCAAAATTCGGTGTCCTTCAAATAAAAGCGTGCGAGTTCTCTTAGTGAACGGCTTTCGTCAAACAAACACCCTCGCCACCTTGCCTCCGCGAAACTTGAAAGAGTTCTCGTTCTCAGCCGATACGCTTCACGTCGAACTGGCATGAACGAATCACGCAGCAAGCGGTCACAGACCTGAATCGCCTCGTCCTTTCGTAACACACCACCAATCGCTCTGGAGCAATGCAGTCTCAGTAGCGGGTCGCTCGATTGGATACCGATTCGCACGACTCGCTCGCGGTGAGAACCGCTGATTTCAAGTGCGAGATCGGCCACACAGCGGCATGATTCTCGGTCGTCACTTCGAAGGACCTTTTCCAAGTGGGACGAAGGGGTGCAGTGGTGTTTTGGTATGCCTTGCCCGACGGATTTGACGGCGTTTGACCCAAAGTCCTGTGTGGAATG
>CALJHC010000050.1 GCA_938075415.1 uncultured Rubripirellula sp.
GGTGATAGCCATGCGCCCTCAGCTGGGTTAGGGAGATGACCTATTCTGTGATGACCTATTCTGTGATGGCTTGGTCTGTGATGGCTTGGTCTGTGATGGCTTGGTCTGTGATGGCTTGGTCTGTGATGGCTTGGTCTGTGATGGCTTGGTCTGTGATGGCTTGGTCTGTGGCCACTCCATTCGGCACGTTGAATCTGTGTTGCTTACAAGAAGGTTTGCATTCCAAGTCATTGATAATGACAGAAATCAGAAATTTGAATTTTTAGTGACTATGCTGGAGTCACATGAATCAATGCATTGCGATCAGAGTCGGGTACACCATTGCGAGATGCATGTCCAATTTTCCTTCGTATCTAGAACCAGCCATCCATGCCCAAGTGCACTAATTGCCGAAAATCTGTTGCAGAAAGCCAGCGATTTTGTCCACACTGCGGAACCGCTAATTCCTCGGCTGACAGTCCAAAGGCGGATCCGCTGGCAACGGAAATGTTTCAGAAATCGGGTGTGAATCCGCAAGCCGCAGTTTCAGGGAAACCAGGCAACGTAAAGGGTTCCGGCAAGCTGTCACGCAAATCCAGTATTCCGGGTTCCTCAAGTGGCTTAACCAGCGATGCAGCACCAAGTCGTTTCCCCCCTGGAACGATGCTGGACGATCGCTTCCGAATCGTTGGGCCAATTGGTCGCGGTGGGATGGGCGAAGTCTATCGTGCGGATGATCTCAAACTGGGGCAGTCAGTTGCCCTCAAGTTCTTGCCAGAGAACCTATCGTTTGAGCGAGAGCGGATGGAACTGCTTTACAATGAGGTTCGCTTGGCTCGTTCAGTTTCTCACCCAAATGTTTGTCGAGTTTATGACATCGGTGAGATTGAGGGTCTCCATTTTCTTTCGATGGAGTATATCGATGGTGAAGATCTTGGCAGTCTTCTACGTCGAATAGGCCGCTTGCCGGCGGACAAAGGGGTCGAGATTGCGAGGCAAATCTGCAGCGGCTTGTACGCGGCTCACGAGCGTGGCGTGATACATCTCGATTTGAAACCGTCAAATATCATGATTGACGGCCGTGGCAAAGTTCGTATCACTGACTTTGGTTTATCAAGGTTGACTGAGTCAACGGGTAATCAAGGTGGAATCGTTGGAACCCCTGCCTACATGGCTCCCGAGCAATTAGCCGGCGGCAATGTGGGCGAGCATTCCGATATCTATTCGCTCGGTTTGCTTTTGCACGAGATCTTTACGGGGAAACCGGTTTATCGCGCCAGTTCCGTTGCGGAACTATTGCGAATTCGCGATCAGTCCGCTCCGAGTCGTCTGTCAGGATTCGTGAAGGATCTTGATCCTGCGATTGAGAAGATCATCCAGCGTTGTCTTGATAACGATCCATTGCATCGACCGGGAAATGTGGTGCAAATCGCCGCCGCCTTGCCCGGTGGTGATCCTCTGGCCGCCGCACTGGCCGCGGGCGAGACGCCTTCGCCGGAACTGGTAGCTGCCAGTGGAGGAACGGGTGGCTGTTCGGTTCGTCAGGGCCTGCTTCTGTTGACCGCATTCGTTGCCATCATGATCGGGTCGGTTTTTCTGACTCAACGTGTATCGAAAGTCACCCAATCGCCGATGGCTGAGAAGCCAGAAGTTCTGGAGGCAATGTCGCGGGAGATTAGTCAGAAATTAATGGGTTTCCCATCGCAATCGGTGCGAGATTCCGCCTACGGTTATTGGTACAACCCTGACCAGATTCCCCTGCCCCCAGATGTGCTGTCAATCAATGGGGATGGTCCGCTCGAATTTTGGTATCGGCAGAGCCCGAAATACCTAAGCCCCAACCATCCCTTCCTCTACGCCAGGCAACCACGTGTCGCAACGCTTTCAGATCCACCGCCAACCGTTACGGGGATGGTCGGTGTGCGACTGACAAGCAGCGGCTTGCTTCGTGAAGTTTGCATTGTCCCTTCTCTGAAGCGTGATCCTCAACCGTCCATCAACGAAATTTCCGATGATGTTTGGGAGCAGGCTTTCAATTGGGCTGGACTACGTTTTTCGGACTATGTGGCCACGGATGGACTCTGGAGTCCACCGTGGGATGCGGATGAATCTTTTGCTTGGATGCCAACGGATGAATCCCAACCTGAAATGCCGAGAGTGGAAGCCGCCACGCGGAACGGGCAGGTTTGTTATTTTCAGGTTGTTTTTCCTTGGACAACCCGTCAGTGGACTTTGCCAACTCGAGACCAATCAGCTTTCAACGCTCAGTCAACCGCCCAAAATAATCTTGGTGAAATCGCCCAGAACATGGTTCTTTTTCTCATCGGTGGGCCTCTGTTGGTGATCTCGATGTTACTTGCGGTGCGAAATCTGCGAGTTGGTTCAACGGATAAACAGGGAGCACTCAAGTACGCAGCATTCATGCTGATCATTGACTTCACGCTTGGGCTTCTTGAGGCACACCATAACTCATCACCGGGTGTGGAGATGACGACCATTCTCTCTTGTTTGATCTATTCACTGGGTCGGACTGTGCGGTTTTGGATTTATTATCTCGCCCTTGAGCCCTACGTGCGTAAGACTTGGCCGCGTGTGCTCGTTTCATGGAACCGATTGATCAACGGTGGATTCACCAGTCCATCTGTTGCCAAGGAAATCCTTATCGGATGTATATTCGGCTCGATCGGAGCCTGCATCGTTAGTGTCACGGTATTGCTTAGCGAGGGAATTGGCCAATCAATGATGAGTCGCAATCTGTGCCAGCCCAACTTTTTACTGGGAGGCAGGGCTGCCTTGACTGGGGTATTCGGTGTCATTCAGTCGGCGCTTCCCGCAGTGTTTACCATGATGGTGTTGGTCGTCTTTCGATTGGTTACCCGACGGGACTTATTGGCCGCGATCGGTTTCATCTGTGTGTTCAGTTATGTCAGTTCGAACGCGGGGGATAGCATCTGGACATTCATGTCAATCATTGCGTTGGAAGTTGTCATCGTGCTGGTCGCTCTTCGGGTCGGGCTGTTAGCTCTGCTCGTCTTCAATGTGATACAAGCATTTTTGACCTGGTTTCCTGTGACTTTTAATGTCAATGAGTGGTACTTCAGTGTTGGCTTGGTCGGTATCAGCGTACCGCTAGCTGTGGCTGTCACCTGCTTTTTTCTTTCCCTCGGTGACAAGTCACCCCTGCGGATGTCGACTTCGCCTGACTTCTCCTGACCTCGCCTGAGTGGTAGGTGGCAGTCGATCTACGCACTGCAGGTGAATAGCTGGCGAAACGCAAGTTTTCGCCCTGCTCGCACGGGGATGTTCGCCTGTCTCGATGGTCGCATCGGTAAACGAGCGACTCGGTGCGAGGACTTGCTTGAAAAAGTGTAGAATAGAAGGTCTGTCACGACGATCCGACGGACCTCGTCTTTGGCTTTTGAGTCACGAGAAGGTTTTGGCAGATCGAGACTGCATCTCAAGGCGTTCGTCGCGAGGGCCTTCGTCGCGAGAGCGTTTGTCGCGACGTGGGTTGCCAGGCTGACGAGTGCCAGAGTTGCTATCGAACCGATGCGTGGTCGAAATGCATTGAGAATGTTTGCCGTGATACCGAATTCATACCAGTGAGAATCAAGAGATGCTGAATCCCTCTGTACGTACGATTGTCAGAACTGGCCTGCTGACAATCATTTTCTTTGTTTCAGCGGCCGCGTCTGCGCAGGACGCTGAATCGGCTGCAGAAAGTTTCTCGGTTGTCTTGCTACCCGATACACAGAATTATTCGGAGAAGTACCCAGACACCTACGTCGCTCAGGCACTTTGGATTCGGCAGCAGGCCAAGCAGGACAATATTAAATTTGTGATTCATCTCGGCGACATCGTGCAAAAGCCGACACAAAAACCAGAATGGGAAAACGCAGATCGCGCCATGCGTTTACTTGATGGCGTCGTTCCCTACAGCATGGCACCTGGTAATCATGACATGGTGCTCAATAACCGTGACTCAACGTTATACAACCAGTACTACTCGCCGAAACGGTTTGCTGGACGGAAGTGGTATGGCGGACACATGGGCGAAACGAACGATAACAATTATTGTTTTTTTGAAGCCAGTGGTATGAAGTTCATGATCATTAATCTTGAATTTGCCCCCCGCGATGAGACACTGGATTGGGCGGCGGGTATTACAGAAAAATATCCAGATCATCGAGTGATCGTTGCGACGCATTGCTACATGCGTCCAAAACAGCGGGACACCTCTTGCGCCACGTCCTATAAAATCGCCGGGAACAGCGGGGAGCAAATATGGCAGAAGCTGATTCGCAAGCAGCCAAATATCTTTCTCGTGGTCAGCGGTCATGTGCTGGGAGTAGGAATGCAGACCAGCGTCAATGATGCCGGCGGAAAGGTCCTGGAAATGCTTACCGATTATCAAGGACTTCCAAACGGAGGTGACGGATGGCTGCGATCGCTGAAATTCGTTCCTGCCGAGAATAAGATTCACGTCAAAACTTATTCCCCTGTATTGGATCGGGAGAATACAGCGACAAAGGAATCATTTTCTCTGGACTACCCGATGACCACGGCGAATTCAAAATCCGATTAATTGGCCTCGTCGAATTTCTAACATGGATTTGGATCTGAGAATCAACCTCGATCAAGGTGTTTCCAAGCGGGCTTTACCTCGGAGATTTTGCCGGCGATGTTCAGGAATCCAAGTGAAGTGAGTGGGAATTGGTGGTGATTAGGCTCGGCAGGGTTCATGCGGACCCGTTAACCCACTGATGTTGGTTTTCATGGAGTCGTGATTGAACGAGCAGTCCGCTGTCCCGGATCAATTGTGAGTACGCTGTGATGCAAACGGGACGCTGACATAAGACGCCTAAATGAGTCGTTGACACGGGGCTCTGACACGGGACTCTGACACGGGACTCTGACACGGGATGCACTGGATGCACGGGGTGGGTGCGGCTGCGGGGCGACTTGCCAAGTCCATGGTCGTTCGCTTGTGTATCGAGCGAACCATGAATCGAAAGCAGCTTGCAATCGGCTGTGTTAAACTGTGGTCAGAGATTGCAGGACATGGTGTCGCAATCCCACCTATACCCACCCGCCGCTTTTGGAACATCTGTGTCACACTTGCGAGTCTTATTGTTCTTGGGGGTCGTCACCAGTTGGGTGGAGTTTGTTCGATGCTCGGCCGGCGCAACAGAACCCTTGCATAAGCAGATTGATGCCGTCCTTGTGGCTCATTCCGGATCGAGCGGTGTGGTTGCCAAATCGACCAGTGATGCAAGTTTCCTCAGACGCATCCATTTGGACCTGACAGGGACGGTGCCCAACCCGACGAGGACGCGTGATTTCCTGGCCGATCCATCACCCGACAAGCGAGTGAAGATGATCGATCAATTACTGGAGTCACCACAATATGCAAGGCGAATGCAGGTCGTCTTTGATGTCATGCTGATGGAGCGTCGAGCCAGTACGCACATTAAGTCAGAGGAATGGGAAGACTATCTGTGGGAGGCATTCCGAAACAACAAGTCGTGGCTGCAACTGACCAACGAAATTTTGACCGCCGACGGCATCGATGAGCGAACGCGACCAGCGGCTCGCTTCATGTTAGACCGCGAACTGAACGTCGATGACGTGACTCGCGATATTGGTCGGATATTTTTGGGTCGTGATTTGCAATGTGCCCAATGTCACGACCATCCCGCGATCGATGACTACCTTCAACGCCACTATTACGGGATCGCCGCGTTCATCAAACGCAGCTACGTTTTTAAAGACCCAGAGACAAAGAAGTCATCCATCGGCGAAAAAGCTGAGGGTGATCTTGAGTTTACTTCTGTTTTTACAGCAGAAAGCGAAAAGACATCGCCCCGAATTCTGGATGCCTCACCGATCAACGACCCTACGCCGGGGCCTGAGTTATATAAAGTTAAACCCGAGAAGAACGTCAGGTCGGTTCCGGTGTATAGCCGGCGATTGCAGTTGGCGAAATCGGTGACTGATCCTGGGAATGTTTCGTTTCGTTATAGCATCGCCAATCGGATGTGGGCGATCATGATGGGGCGAGGCCTGGTGGAACCGGTCGACATGTGGCATGCGACAAATCCACCGACCCACCCGGAGCTTCTTAGCCTATTAGCCGATTCGCTTTTGCAGCAAGACTATGACCTAAAGTATTTGCTGCGTGAGTTGGCTCTTACGGATGCTTATCAACGCAGCAGCCAGCGAGAAGAGAAAGAGTTTGACGGCGAGCCTGGCAACGGTGCAGATTTTTCGGTGGCGATGATGAAACCGCTGTCGCCGGAGCAACTTGCATGGTCAATGATGCAGGTTACCGGAGTGGTTGATCAACAGCTCAATTCGTTAATCGCTAAACAAGACAAGAAGGAAGACGATCAGACCGTGGTCGATGCAGTTTGGAAAGAGAAGAGTCTCAATAAGGCGTTGCGTGGAAACGTAGTGATCTTTACCAGCGTTTTTGGGACTCAGGGTGTTCAGCAAGCTCGATTCGACGCCTCGGCAGACCAGGCCCTGTTTTTGCGAAATGGTGATCTAATCCAACGTTGGGTGGCATTGAAGGATGGTCTCTCGGATCGGTTGGCGGCAATGGACGACAGTGACGTTGCCCAAGAGTACTATGTGTCGGTGTTCGCGCGGATGCCCAGCACGGAAGAGGCAAAGCTGATCGAGTCTTTGCTGGTGGAAAGCAAGGACAGAAATGCAGACATTCGACAATTGGTTTGGGCCGGTTTGGCCTCGGCTGAGTTCCGCTTTAATCACTGACCAAGATTGTTTTACTTGAGGACTCTGATGCGACGAGATCAAGACTGCAACGGGATTGACCACTTGCTTGCCCGCCGAGAATTTCTGGCTGGGTCAGCTGCAGGCGTTATGGGTGCTAACGCAATCGGTTTGGGAACTTTGACCAGCCCCGCAAGTGCTGCAGCGTTGGAGCAGCAGCAAAAACGGGTTTTGCAAATCTATTTACAGGGCGGGGTGAGCCAGCTCGAGTCTTGGGACCCCAAACCGGGCACGCAGTACGGCGGTCCCTTTCAGGCGATCCCCACGTCAGTTCCGGGAATGCATATCTCTGAATTGCTTCCACACACGGCCAAGCGAATGCACCTGCTTTCGGTCGTACGCAGTATTAACTCTAAAATCGGCGATCATCGTCAGGGCATGTTGTTCATGGAAAAGGGGCGTCGCGCTGGCGAGTATCCCTATGTTGGTTCGGTTGCTTCAAGATACCTTGCACCGGAAAATAGCGACTTGCCCGGTTACATTCACATTAGTAAACGAGGCATTAATGATTCGACCTCTGCATTTCTCGGAGCTCGACATGCTCAATTGAAACTCGATGGTGATAAGCCACCGGAAAACCTTATTGCTCCGAGTGGCATTGAAGACTCTGCCGATGAGGCTCGTGAGAAGTTGCGAATTCAGTTCAATCGACGCTTTACAAAGCAACGCTCGCCTGCTTTGACCGACGTTTATAACAGCTCCTACGAAGCAGCTGCCAAGTTAATGAAACGCAAGGCGATTTTTGAAGGTAAGGCGTTGGCCAAGGACCTTGATCGCTTTGGTCAACACGATTTTGGTCGCCATTGCCTGCTTGCGCGTGACCTGCTCGAGAATGGTGCCACCTGCGTCAAAGTCACGCATCATGGTTACGATACCCACGCAGAGAATTTTAACTTTCATCTTGAACAGCTTGGCGAATTTGACAAGACGTTTTCGATGCTGCTAGATGATCTGCATGATCGGGGGATGCTTGAAAGTACTCTCGTGATGGTGTACTCAGAGATGGGACGAACGCCGAAAATCAATTCAAAATATGGGCGTGACCATTGGGGAACGGCTTGGTCAATGGCAATGGGCGGTTGTGGTATTCAGTCCGGGGCGATCATCGGTAAGACCAATTTGGATGGCACCAAGGTTGCCGAGCGAGAAGTTGACCCGGGGCACTTGTTCCACACTTACCTGTCAGCGGTTGGGCTTGATTCGAGTGCGGATCACGATTTGTCTGGTCGATCCATCCCGATTGGCGATCCTGCAGCCGAACCCATTTCGGAGTTATTGTCATGAACCCCACGCCCGCAATTGATCCGATTCAAACACATCAAATCGCCGAGCTGAAACATCGAAATGCGTTGACCACCCTGCGAGTGGATCCAACCGGACGCTACGTCGCTGCGGGTGCGCAGGACTTGGATGTTCAAGTGTGGGATTTGGTCGACGGTAATCAATTCACGCTCACCGGGCACAAGAGTTGGGTTCGATCGATTGATTTTTCGGCTGACGGAAATCTGCTTTACACCGCTTGTTGGGGTGGCGTGGTTAAAGTCTGGGATCTCTCGCATGACATTCCCGGGATGAAACGAAGCTTTCAAGCTCATCAAGGCGCAGCACGCTGGGTGCGGTTAAGTCCCGACGGCAAGCGACTTGCCACCGGCGGCAACGATCGGTTGGTGAAAGTGTGGAACGCCGAAACGGGAGAACTGGAACAACCGTTTTCTGGGCACCAACGGCATGTGTATGGCGTTGACTTTCATCCCAATGGCGAGCACCTGATTTCTCAAGATTTGATGGGGGTTGTGATTGTCTGGAATCTCAAGACGCTTGTGAAGCAGCGAACGATTGATGCCAGCATGATGACTGGCTACGACAAGAAATTTGCCGCTGATATGGGCGGCGCAAGAGACCTGCAATTCAATGCTGATGGGCAGTTGTGGGCCAGCGCCGGTATCACCAAGGTCGTCAACTCATTTGCCGGGATTCAAGATCCGATCATTGTGGTGTTCGATTGGACAACCGGTGAGGCGAAGCAGCAGTTGCGAGCCGCGGAGAAATTCAAGGGAGTCGCATGGGCGGTACGATTTCATCCGGAAGGGTTTACGATTGGAGCGGGTGCTGAAAAAAGTGGAAAAGGTGAAATATGGTTCTATCGAGACAAACAAGAATCAGCATTTCATACGTTCGCAATGAAAAGCGCCGCCCGCGCTCTCGATTTGGTTGGCAACGATCGACTGGCTGTGGCCCACGCCGATGGTTTTGTTCGCCTGTATCAGATGACTGCCAAATCCAGCGAACCCGAGCAGGATGGTAAGGAGGCTGAATCCTCTGCGACTTGAACGAGGTTCAGAGCGTCACGTTCACGGGCTAGGGTTCATCGTGTCGTCTCATACACGGTCCAGGAGGCATGGTGTCGTCATACACGATTCAGGAGGCATCGTGTCGTCATGCACGATTCAGGGTTCATCGTGTCGTCACACACGATTCAGGGTTCATCGTGCTGCAGTGCACGGGTTGGGGTTCATCGTGCTGCGGTGCACGGGTTGGGGTTCATCGTGCTGCATGTTCCAGCGTCGATTGGCTAACCGTCCGTGCTTTGTCCTGAATCCGATTCCGCTGCCCTTCGGGCGCGTCCTGCTGCTTTGAAGGACCGAAAGCATGCGAACACATAGCCACCGCATATTGCGGTCATGGCGGCTAGGTTGATCTGTACAAATTGATTAGGAGTATCCGACGTGATGGTTGATAACAGTCGACCGCCCGCGGCAAGAGTTCCTAGTAATCCAAACAAAGCGGACACATGCATGAAGTGTTTTGCAAGGTTTGGAAGACACGAGGAGACGGTTCCGCAAACTAGGATGATCGTCCCGAAAATAGCCGGAATCAGGGCGGTAATGCTCGATCGGTCACTTAGGAAATAACCGAGCAGACCGTTCGCAATCAGCAAAGAACCAAACAACAGGGCTGTTTTCGCCATCATATTTTCCGAATTCTAAGTTTGTGGTGGGTGCAATCAACAGGGCTGAGGTTTTTATCAACGCCAGATTATCGTAGTTAACTGTCGAATGCTTGATTGCTCTGGCTCGACTATATGGAAGTTCGCGGGGGTTGACCACCGCGGTTCTCCCTTCCGGTCTTCTTTCAGAATGTCTTGGTAACTCGTTTTCCTCTGAAGTTACGCACCGGAACGAAGTTGTCTCAGGAGTCAGGAGTCAGGAGTC
>CALJHC010000051.1 GCA_938075415.1 uncultured Rubripirellula sp.
GTCCAATGAATAGCCACCCCCACCAAGACAAACCCCATTACCAGCATTCCCAAGACGATTACCACTGTGATTAGATATTTACTCAACAGCTGACTCTGTTTGCGGTGGTGGTTGTCGTGGTGCACTTGATTCAGTGCGTAAAAAGTTTTAATCCCAAATGGAAACTCGACTAGTGGTCTGGCGATCGATGTTTACGAACGCTTTCCGGTCCCACCGCGGTGCGTGGCGTCCAGTCACAGCAGATAGTGGCCAAGACACATTCCAGTGTTGCGAGTACAGCGGCGTGTTTGATGTGGGTTGGGGTGATGAAGGTGTGGATTGGGGTGATGAAGGTGTGGTGGGGGTTGAGCGGTTACTTGGGTTCGATGGTCTCATTCTTTAACCCCAGAATTTAGGCGTCATCCTGATTCTGAGCTGGCTCACCTGCGCTGCTTTTTTCTACACACGTTTTGAACTCCCCTTCTTTGTGATGGCTGGGGATGTAATTGATAAACTCTGAGCGATAAAGCCTATAGAAGTGGAGCCATTGAGTGCGTCCCGTGGGGTTAAAAAACTCAGACGAACATCTTGAGCGGTGAAAAACGACGTCGACGATCATTTTGAAACTGAAATTTCGGCTGAGATCGTTTCAAAAGTTCGTTCAATATGTCCAGAATGAGCACGAACTTGGCATGTGCGCAGCAGTGACCGAGCCAAAGGTGATGGTTTGAGAAAGGAGTAGGCCAGACTCACGCCGCTCGGCGATAGGATCGAAGCAGACCACCGAGGCGTTCGTTGGATTCGATGTTGGCATCGTCAACCATCGGTTGCTCCATCGGCACAATCAACTCGTTGGTCAAACCCTGATGCGGTCGTTCAGCGTGATAGGGAGCAAGATATGAATTGACTGTATTTCGCCCCGCTTTTTTGCCGAATAGAATCAATCGATTGAGACACTCAGATTTCAGTGACCCGAATAACCGTCCAAGGTGAGCGTTCATGTTTGGGCTGCAGGGAGGCAAACGGACTGATTCGATATCTTGGTCTGGGGAAACACTCGAAACGATTCACAGAACTTTATGTCACGATCCATGATCGCGAAACGTTTGCCCCTGAGAAATCCATCTGCGACGGTGTCGAACTAGACTGTTTGAACAAATTCGTTACCTGACGCAGAAGCATCATTTGATCATTCAGTTTTTCTATGTGGTGTTAAGCCGATTTAGCGGCGAAACTTTCCCTGAAGACTAATGCGAGGGTTTGAATGCAACGCCTCGAGTGCCTTTGGTGTCAACGAAACCAGTCCGCTCAATGAGAGATAACCCTCATATTTGGCCAAAGCCGCTGCGGCCTCAGGTGCCAATGTGGTCAGACGATCAAGCTCGAGGGAGCCGCCCTGATGTTTCGCCAATGCTTTTGCCACTGCCGGTGAAATTGCAGTAAGGCCGTCGAGCTCAAGCGGTTTCTTGTGCTTCGCAAGTGCCGCTGCTGCATCCGGCGTTAAGGTGGCCAGCCCATCAAGAAACAGGCTACCGCCGCTATTGGCCAGTATTCCTGCGGTCTCAGCAGACAATGCGGTCAGCCCGTCCAAGCATAAAGAACGACCCTGATTCTTAATCAATGCTTTTGCCACCTCAGGTGTCAGGCTCGTCAGCCCTTGGAGATCTAGCCCGGATTTTCCCTGATGCATCGCCAACACCTTGGCTAAATCCGGAGTCAGCGTCGTTAGACCAGCTAGCCCCAGCCTTTCCCCCCTATGCTTTGAGAGAGCCTCTGCCACTTCTGGTGTTAGTTCGGTTAGGGCGGGCAACGCGAGCCCCTTGCCCTTGTGCTCGGCTAAAATCTCAGCTGTAACGACCGTCAATGCTGTTGACGAAAGGTGGCTGAACAGCAAGAACCCCTTATGCTTTGCCAAGCCTTCCGCAACCTCTGGGCTGAGGTCGGTGAGACCTAATATTAATACACCCCCAGTGCTCACGTCACCGCCATCGAACTGCGACAAGGCCTCTGCGACTTCAGGAGTCATCTTGGTCAATCCGTCAAGGTAAAGCGTTGTCCCCTCACGCCTCGCGAGCGTCTCTGCTGTGTCTAACTTCAAAGATGTTAACCCCTGCAGCCAATAGATCCCCATGTCTTCGCTTATCGTTGCTGCCTGTCCCGGGGTCAGTTCCTTGATTTCGCCGGTTTTTTTGGTTGGCTCTGACGCAGATAGTTGACCAGCCATCGCTAGCACGACGGCAAATCGGAACACGGTCATCAGCACCGCTTGCAGGCATCGGCTCCTGGATTTCTTCATGAGGGGCTCCTTGTTCTAAAGTGATCGTGAATATGGTTTGTGAGACATTGCTCACTCTGAATGGATACTATCCGGCTTTCGAAGGATCGCTTCGGTGAGTTTGGATTTGGGTTGTCTTCTACCACAGGTTATGTTTGTTGATTCGTCTGGCACGGTCGGATCAACCTTCAGTCTTCGGTGGTTTGGTCAAGATTGGCATCTCTTTTTCCGGATCAAAACTGCGGGGAGACTCAACCCATTCTTTTTTCCAGTTTTTGATTTCTGCCGGAGTTCGTTTGCGAAAGGAGACCCTGGTCGGCTTTGGTGTGTTGGGACCGTCGTAGCCGAGGGTGTTGAACAGGTTCTGTCCCGAAGCCATGACTGATCCATCTGTCATAAGAAATAGGCTGTAGCTGTCCCCGGCTGACACGGAGGACGCACCAGCAATGATCTGAACAGGTGAGATGACATATCTGTCTGCCGGTGTGAGATTCCACAATGCATCTCCCAGTTGACCGAAACGGTTGCCGCCGGTTCCCCATACCGATCCATCATTTTTTAAAAACAGGCTGTGCACATCACCGGCAGAAATCGCTGTGACGTTCGTCATGACGGGAACAGGTTTGTGTTGATCTATCTTTGTCCCATCACCCAATCTTCCGTCGTCGTTCTGTCCCGATGCCCAAACCGTTCCGTCTTGCTTGAGAAACAAGCTATGGTTTCTGCCAGCAGAAATGGCGGCTATCTCCATCATCACTTGCACTGGCTTGGTCCGACTCGTCGTCGTTCCGTCTCCAAGTTGTCCTTCATCGTTTCGACCTGTTGCCCATGCCGATCCATCTTTCTTGAGGAATAAGCTATGTCCAAAGCCAGCGGAAATGGCCGCCACTTCCTTCATGATGGGCGCAGGATTGGATTTATCACTCGTTGTGCCGTCGCCAAGTCTTCCGTCTTCATTTTCTCCGCATGCCCAGACAGCACCGTCTTGCTGAAGGAACAAACTGTGCGCCCATCCTGCAGAAATGGCTGCTCCCTCTTCCATGACTCGGACCGGAGTGACTCGCAGGATACCTTCGCCTTTTTTCTGGTCGTACAAGTGTGCAGGTTTCTTTTCGAGATCGACCCTGAATCCATCACCTAATGCCCCGGATCCGACCCAACCGACAGCCCAGACGGACCCGTCTTTCTTGAGAAAAAGGCTGTGCAATGCCCCGGTAGAAGCCGCCGAAACATCGTCCATTATGATCCACGGCGTTGAGCGTACATAACCTTCTCCGCCCAATGCTCCAGTCAAATTCGAACCCGCTCCCCATAGCGAACCATCCGACATGCGAAACAGGCTATGAAGACGCCCTGCATGGATCGCTACTACACCCGATTTTTCAGCGTCTTCCTCTTCGGCATCAGCAGCAGCGCTGAAGGCAATCAGGAAAAGGCTCAGCAGCAACGTTTGCGGACTACGATTCTTCAGCCTGTTCATGGAATTTACGTTGTCGTCTTCGTCTTGAATTTGGTTCAGGTGATGTGTTTCATTTCGTGTGAATGCCAGATCGTTCGCGAAGGATCGCATCCTTGAGTCTGGAATCGGATTGCGATTCGGCAGCGAGGAGAGCTCTTTCCGCGAGGACAGCACCGAGGACTTTCGTCTGGTCGTGCTTCAAGGCGTGGCGAGCCGCAAGCCAAAACGCAACACCATCCAATTCCGGATACGTGGTGATGGCATGAAGCCGTTTCAGTCGTAGCTTGGCGGAATCCAGATCTTGTTTGAGGAACGCGAAGACTGTCGCTGCAATCTCTGCTTCAAGTCCACCCGCATTCGACTCAGACAAGCCTACAAGTGCTCGATCAATCTCTTGAGTAGATTTGTCCCGTCGCCGCTCATTTGATTCCACGGCCAGTTGCAGGATCTCGATCAATGGGCTGTACAAGGCTGGAGTATTCGCTTCTCCGCTGCCTCGTACAGACAGCATCAGGTCTACGTCACCGGTGTGCGAATTGCTTGTTGTTGAATTGGCATTACTCGCGAGAGCTCGCAAAGCAGTTGTCGTCTCGTCCTCTTCATCTGTCTGGCGAATTAGATCAAGGACAGCACGATGCCTGCTTGTTTCGCGGCGCAAAGACCGTTGGAAAACACCTTGCTCAATTGCTTCGGCAACCGATTTGGGAGTGATTGTCATTCGTGCCTTGGCCAACTGTTTATTGAAGTCGCGGCGAAGAGTTGAGTATTCACCCCACGCGATTTTATTGAGCCATTGTCCTTCCTCGGAATCAGATTCAACCCACCCCTGCGGAGAGGTGAACAAGTGGTTGAAACTATGATCGATGCTGCCGAGGGCCAGAAACGAGTCGATTGGGTAGCCGATATCCGTCATAGCGTCTGACATGGACAAGACGTCGTAGAAACTTCGTTCGTTGCGATGGCACGTGGTGCATTGGTTCGTTTTGCAGGCAGAGTCACCCGTGTAGGGGCGGCTGCGTTCGTTTTCGTTAATGACATAGCCACGGATGAGCGGGTGTTGATTCGTCGCGTCGATCAAACCATAAAGCAGTCTTCGAGCTTCTGCTTCTCGACCGTCGTTTGCGTAAAGCTTTGCCAGTGTCCTGATCGGCGAAAAACGGAGTGAAATATCTGGATTCCCATTCCTCGGGCCTACATCCTGCAGTAGAAGGTTATACGTCTTGCCATCCAGTTGCCGAATGCACGTTTCCAAAAGCTCGATCACGGCATGATCGAGCTTCTTGTCTTTGCCTGCCAGAGCTTCCCCCAGCGACCAGGCCGCCAGGGGTGGAATCGAATCTGGTTGTAGAAGACGTTGCTTCAGAATCGCCGTCGCTTCTTGACAGTCTCCAGACTCGGCTTCGATAAACGCGAGAATTGCCCAGCCCGACTCCCATGTCTTATGCTTTCTGAGCAAGTGGCGAATTTCTAAAGCGAGCTGTCGCAGGGTTCGTCGATTGTGGCACAGGGGCCGTGCCAAGGTGAAACGGCTTCGCGCCTGTTCAGTCGCGTCGGAGTAGTAAAGAGAAGCGAAGAACCGTGTCCAATCCGCCTGACTGAAATCAGTCTTCAGGAAAATGAATCGAAGCTGGATCAGAGGATTCGGCACATCCTTCCAGAAATCTCGGTCGCCATATTTTTGCAAGAACAGGTTGGCGGAATAGGTCTTCAACAAAAACACACGATCAAGTAACTCGTATCCGGCGGCTCGGGTGGATTCATTTCGGATCGCGGCGAAAAACAAGCCCTCCATGCCATGGTTGTGAGCTGACATTCTTTGAAGCGTTGCCTCATCGAAGAACTCAACAAGTTCTAACAGTCGCCCGGCCTTGGTGAATGCTTTCGTCGGTTTGTATGAGGACGAAAAGTCAAACAGATCCGGATCAAGACGAAGAGCCACAAGATAGGCCTCGCAGGCAGCGTTCCAATCTTCCTTTTCGAGCAACTCGTTGGGATACTTGAGAGGGTCGACTTTGGACAGAGACTGCGCATGGGGAAGACGCTCCATTTTCTTTTTGGGCAGAAAGGGCAGACGGTTTTGTAACCATTGAAGGAGTTCGGGTTGACCATTCGCTTTCGCCTCTTTTTCGAGCTTCTGACGAAGGCTCGGATCCTGCTGAAGGATCTTGCGAAGGTAATCAAGCCTCACCGATTCGCCTTCTTGCGGCAAGGTGCGCCGAACGACTTTCTTTGCGGTTGTTGTGCCGTTGTGTATGTTCTCATTTGGCAGCGTTGCCTGTTGTGCCGCGAGCGGTTTGGCACAGGAAAGGGTCACACACAAGATGACCGCCAATGTTTTCGGATGGACCATTACATGCCGCCGTTGATATTATGTTTTGTTTCTCGTTTCCTTCAACAAAAATACTCTTTGAGTATCTTTGTCGCGTCGGGTTTCCGCAAGTTCGATAGCTTGCTTGGCGAGACGATGAAGCCCAGAGGGCTGGCTTCATTGATCGTCCAACCCCAATTCTCTCACTGAACCTGGTGCAAAGACTGGGGGGAGTCAGATAGTGGTCCTCTGAGTCGCTCCGCGAAAGTGACATGTAAAGATTTTTGTCGTGTTTTCTGGGGCGAGTGAAACGCCTCTGCGGTGTACTGCTTCTAAAGCGAGCCAAACGAGTGACTCAGTGTAACTGCTCTATGTTTTCGGCGTGGTGGGAAAGGATTCCGTGCGTGGTTGCCGCTATTAAACCATCTTCATGAATCGGCAAGCAATGAGATCATGGGTGCTTCATCTGAGTTGTTTTCCGAAAAGTGGTATTCTGAAGATTGGGAAGGACTGATCTGATCAATGGAATCTAAGCTGGAGAATGTTTTATGGCAATGAAAGACCGATTCAGGAAAGAAGTGAGGATGAGCGTGCTACAAAGACAATGCATGATGATTGTGACAATGTTGAGCACCTTATTCTTGATCTCCATTTGGCCGCGATTCCTAGCGGATGCTTTAAGCGTCAACTGGGCCGTCTATCTGGTTCTAATCGGTGTTGCTTCAGTTCCTCTTTTCATGCGAACTGCAGCACTGGATAATTAACCTCTCCCTTAGAGTTCCACCATGCTGAGTGAGAGAATGTTAATCGGCGAACTGCCCGGAAAGGACTTGCAGAATTCCTCGGGAGCGACTCGCAGTGGATCAGATCGTTGCCGAGTTGCTACCGCCATGTAGAAACGGGCAAGGTCAAGACACGTTCCTGTGCTGCGAGTTTGCCGGTGAGTTCGAAGTGGATTGGGGACACGGGTGGGGTGAGGCTTGAATCATGAACGGGGTTGAAGGGCGAAAGATAGTTTCATTCTTTACATCCGGACTTTAACCGGCACCTTCCTGCTTAGCTGCATGGATTGCCCCCCCCAAAAAAATCTTTGCACCAGGTCGAGTGAAAGAATTGGGGTTGGTAATGCGGCTGTGTTCTGGATGCTGTGTTCTGGATGCTAAGTCGTAGCCGGAATGGCTCGCTGATGTGGGATACCTCCCTTATGTTTGGGATCACCTGCCGGACGAACTGCTATTCGTCATCCGCAACAACGATGGGTAGCCGGCTGAACTTGCTGTCGAAACCGGTTGCGTTTTTCCTGATGACTATTTTGGCGTCGGCAGGGACACCCCCGAATTGGAACCCGCTTAACGCCTCGGGGTCAACGTCCATTTTGGGTGCCTTGGTTCCCTTGAAGGTGATGCGTTTCAGGCGTCTGCAATTGTTGAATGCAGCGATGCCGATGCGACTAACACCCGCTGCGACGGTGAGGCTCTCAAGATGGCCGCAGCCGCTAAAAGACCACATGGTGATGGTGGTGACGCTGTCCGGAATGGTGAAGGATCCGCTTTTTCGGGTGGGACATTGCAGCACCTTGGTTTTGTTCTTGTCGAACAACACGCCGTCCACCGAGGCATACGACTTGTTGCCTTCGCCGACCACGATGCGGGTCAGGTTTTCACAGTCCCGGAAGGCGGCGTTGCCGATGGAGCTGATGCTGTCGGGGATGGTCACACTGGTCAGCAGTGCGCAGCCCGGGAAGGCGTAGGAGCCAATCGAGATGACTCCCTTTGGGAAGGTGATGCTCTTTAGGCTGGAGCAGCGTCTAAACGCCTGACTGCCAATGCCGGTCACGCTGTCCGGGAGGGTTACGCTTGTCAGTTTGGTGCAGTCCGCGAACGCCGAACTGGCAATGTTGGCGACCCCGTCGGGGATGGTGCAGTGGCCCTCTCTTTGGGGCGGAAACCGTATCAGTACAGTCTTGTCTTCGTTAAACAGAATTCCATTCTCTGCGGAGGCTGCCGGACTCCCCTTTTCGATGAAGACCCCTTCCAGATTTTTGCAGCGGTCGAAAACCATATCGCCCAACGATTTCACGCTGGCCGGTAGGTTGACGGTCGTCAGATTGATGCAGCCCAAGAAAGCCCCGTACGCGATGGTTGTGACGCTCTCTGGGATGGTCACGCTTTTCAGGTTGTCGCAGTTAGCGAAGGCCATCCTGCCGATCGACGTGACATTGTCGGAGAGGATTACATTCGTCAGGCTGTCACAGCCAAGAAACGCGCGTTCCTCGATGGAAGTGACCCCGCTTGGGATGGCGATGTTTTCCAACTTTTTGCAATTCTCGAAGACGCTCGCGGAGATTGAGGTGATGCCGCTTGGCAGGGTGACGGATTGCAAACCACTGCAATCGTAGAAGGCATGTCTTCCGATTGTGGTGACACTGTCAGGGAGAGTGAGATTGACCAAATGATCGCATCCGTAAAATGCCAGTTCACCAACGGCGGCGAGCCTCTTTGGGAAGGTTACCCGCTGCAGGCCGCTGCAACCATGAAACGCATGTCCATCGATCGAGGTTACGCGGTCCGAAATGGTAATCTGTGTGAGTCTTACGCAATTCGAAAATGCTCCTTTCGGGACAGCGGTTATCCCGCTCGGGATGACAAAAGAGTTAAGGCCGCTGCAGCCGAAGAAGGCCTGTTCCCCTATGGAAGTAACACGTTTCGGCAGAGTCAGGCCTGTCAGGGCTTGGCAATAGTAAAAGGCTTGATTGCCGATTGACGTAACGCTGTCCGGTATGGTGATCTTTTCCAAACTGGTACAGCGTCCGAACGCCTGTTCTGCGATGGAGGTGACGCCATTGGGGATGGCCACACTCGTCAACCCTGTGCATTTCCAGAACGCTTTTTTTTCAATGGCTGTAACCGGTTTTCCCTGAAACTTACCCGGGATGACCAACTTGCCCTCGAACTTGCTGTTGCAGTCCACCACGACTGCCTGGTCATTTTCGATCTTGAACGCCAGGGGAGTCCCGTCAGCGGATGAGACGATGAAAAGGGCAAGAAGAGTCAGCATCGCAACCTGCTTCTTAAAGATCTGTTTGAAAAGCGATCGTTGAAAGCCGAACTTACAAAGCCTTGGTCGCTTGTCAACAGTCATGACATGGGGCGGAACCGGTGTTAACTGCCTGATTCCAAAACTCTTGTACGGTCTTTGACACTTATTCAGAGGCTCTTCCCGTCTCTTGCTCAAGCTTTTCAGGCTCTTTTTGAACGCGACTTTCTCTTTGTCTTTTTCCCATCGCTGACTAATTTCCTGCCAATGTGAACCGTTAAGGAAGATGTTGAAAGCCTCCGTTGGCAACGGGCGTGCAAACGTCGTCTAAAATCCGGTCTTCGCTGGAACTTTCGTCGTTATCGTTAGGAAGTTCCACGGCTAGCGAGTTGCGAGTCGATGACGGTCAACAATAAGGTCCGCCGCAGGTTTTACTCCGGATAGGCTCTCAGGATTCGGGGTTGGCCTGATGAGGCTACGCGGATCAACCTACGGGGCGATGTCGTTGGGAATCGTCAGTGGAAGGCACCTTTTTAAAAAATTCAACAAGGTTTTGTAATTAATGCACCGTGTCGGGTCACAAGTTAGGTTGAAATGATCCACGCGATGAAACCAAATCAACAGAGACGCATTTTCGAAGAATGGCTCACCCAACACAGGGGACTGCTGTTCAAGGTTGTTCGTGCCTACGCATTCAAACCGGATGATCAGGACGATCTATTTCAGGAGATCACGACACAAGTTTGGAAATCCGTTCCAAACTATCGTGGCGACTGTGCTGTCAGCACGTGGATGTATCGTGTTGCCCTTTACTCCGCGATTGGATGGTCGAAGAGTGAGCGACGACACCGGGAGAATCATCAGGCGATGGGTGCAGACGATCGTCCACTACTGCAGCCCTCCAGTCTTGAGAATCCACAACTCGACTGGCTCTACGATCAGATCTCCAAGCTTGATGAGATTGATCGCTCACTGACGCTTCTAATGCTTGACGGATTCAGTTACCGCGAAATCGCGGCCACGATGGGCATCTCGCAAAGTCATGTGGGCGTGAAATTGAATCGCATCAAGAAACGCCTGACTGAGCAATCGAAAAAGGAACTGAAACATGGATTTTGAAGATATCCAAGTAATATGGAATTCCCAGCACGACAAACCTTTGTACGGTGTTGACGAAGTTGGGTTGCACAAAATACTGCGAGGCAAAAGTCAACGTTTTCATCGTTTGATACACTGGCAGCACATACAAACTTACGGAAGCAGCGCGTTAGTGCTGGTGTTAATTGCTGCAACCCTGTTGTTGAACTATTTCGGACTGCTGGGGAAAGTTGGCTCATCGCGGGCTTTGGCTGGATGGGAGATCGTTGCATTATTGGTAGCGATGGTCGCCTGGTTACACTTCTCTCTCTCCGTCTATGCTGGGCAAAAGCAGCAGAAGACTCGCGAGCGAGGCGACCCTCAATCGCTACTTGAAGATCTCGACAGGGAGATCAAGCACACGACCTTTCAGATCAGGACCCGAAAAAATGTTTTGATGGGCTTCGTTCCTCCATACATTGGATCGGGCCTGTTCGTCCTGGTTATCTTCGGTGTAACCGGTATTTCGAGATGGACCTTGATCCCGGTCATCGGTGGGCTCTTCCTCGGTCTCATCGTTGAGTCCCGCTGTCAGCGGCGGTTAATTGATCGAGAAATGGTACCCCGACTAAGTGAACTGGAGACACTGCGGGACAAGCTAGCCGATCTGCGGAACTGATCGGCTATGGAAGCCTTTGGACGTCATGCACCCACGGGATCTCGGCCAAGTTCTTGGTGTCCGACTGTTACTAGTTGGGCACTGGCGTCAACGTGACACTTCCATGACACTCCCGCGTCCTGTGGCGTGTTCAAGAACCAGTCGGCGCTCTCCCAGAACACTCACTGCCGATACGGGCAACCGCTTGGCTTGATCCTCCAAGCCGATGTGCGTTTGCCACATCGGCATCCTAGCACCGAAGGTCAAATCATGTTTTCGATCTTACCGAGCATTCCTTCGCTGCATCTTACTCATTGTTTCAACCCATTGAAAAAACTAGGATTCAAGGAACGTCCGCGTCAGCCAGCACGTCAAAAGACTAGTCCGTCACATCCTTTGAGGAGATTCTCTATGTCCAGGATATTCCTGGTATCGACCCTGCTGTCACTCTGTTCTGCTAGTGCTGTCTGGGCTGATACACCCATCAAGGAAATTAGGGAGTTAGAGTTAAAAATAGATGCTTTCAAGCTAGCCGGGCTGGAGAAACCGTTGGTGATACAGTCGGCTGCTGAGGCTGCCACGTACTTCGATGCCAAGAATTTGGCCGCTCTGAAAAACAAGGTTGATTTCAGTAAACAGGAAGTTCTTCTTTTTGCATGGCGTGGCTCGGGCCAAGACCGAATTAAGTTTGTCGTGCTCGAGTCTTTTCCAGAGCAGATCCACTTCAGCTCCCAACGCGGTCGCACAAAAGATTTACGTCAACACTTAAAGGTGTTTATTGTCCGTTCAAACGTGAAATGCAGTATTGATGGCAAACCGGTTGAGGTTAACCCCATCTGTGACTTCGAGATTAAAGAGAACGGCAAGTGGAAGCCAGGCAAATTACCGCTGGCCATGTTAGCCGAGGAGAAGTCAATCCAGGTTCGAGTGCGCGGCATACTAAAACATGGACTCATTGCCATTGGCGGCGAGACGACTGGCACTACCATCCGTTTCGGTAAAACGACATGGGAACTCGACTTGCGGAAGTTGAAGACGGTTGGCTCAGCCGTTGAAAGATTCAATGGGAAACCAGTTGTGGTAACCGGGACGCTTCGCAATCAGAAGGGAATTGAAATCGCAACGCGAACGATTCTGTACGTTGACTCGATCAGTAACCGACCACTCATCGTCGGTGGTGGAACCGACACTATCGTCCAAGCCAATCCAGAACGCGTCACACCAAATGAACCGCCTCGCCGTGCTGCCCACTTCGAATTCGTAGTTGACCCGTCGCTCGAGGCTCACCTCGCGATCTCTGGCGGCAGCAATGTGCCCGACAAGTTCGTCTGGCAGGCCAGCCGCAAATACAGGATCGACGGAAAAATGCATGTTTTGGATTATTCCATCAATGGTCGCGAGCACACCTTGAGCGCTGGCGGTAAAACGTTTGAACTTGCCAAGGGAAATTATTTTCGTTTCCACCTATTTTCGGGCCCGAGTTTTCACGTGGATCAACTGCCTGTTATCGACACAATCGGAGATGCCGCATCGGAAGACGTTCAGTCGCAAGTGGCAGCTGTGTTTGATGCTCATCCTCCGCGCACCGAGATTCCCAAGAGTTCTCGTACTGCAATTCCGGTAGCGAAAACGGATTCACTTTCGCCCGTCGAACGGAATTTAAAGATCCTAGGTGAGCGGGTACCGAATTGATTGATTTTTCAATCGTCTCAAGGCAATTCGTCGCAACGGCTGGCTTCGCGTAATGCTTGTGAAGTGTCGACCTGATCCTGCTCTGGCTCGCCCATTCCTGTATCGAGTTCGCGCGATCAAAAACCGCCGTGGTCAAATCGACCGGACGCACGTTGACAGATCGACGTCATCGGCTCAAAAAGCCAACGCGGACACCCTGCAGAAATGAATCACAAATACAATCATCATGAAAGGATGATTGGGGCCTGCTTCAGGAACGCAATGATTCTTGCCGGAGTACTCCTGAGGAGCTGATCCGGTGAAGATAAGGTTCGCAAGGGGTTGGCGCGACGAAGTGGACAGCATTGGTCTCGGGATTGTGTGGCGAATGACCGTTGCGATTCATACGACCGCCGCTGGCTTCTCAGACAATGCCACTGGAAGGAACCTGACCCGTGTCTGGAAGCAACCGTTCCGCCGTCTAATGTTTCGCCTGATGATCCACCTGGTCTTCATGAGCCTCCTGCAGTGATCTGATTGACTCAGTTCAGGCCCTTTAACTGCGGCGGCTATGGGGATCAGGCCATCCTACTTCGATCCGTCCTCACGGCGAATCAATCACCCTGTCTTGCTCCTTGCCATCAACGTAGGTTGTCACCACCTTGAGTCCGCGTTTATTCACAGGTTTCAGTCCGGAGGTGTACTCGGTCACCCTGCCGGTGAAGGGATCTGTCTCACCTTTGAAGTAACGAAGCCCGCTGCGAGACACCATTTGATCTCCTGACGCTTCGCGGGTCACTTCCCTTGTGGCCAAACTGAGGACGTAGGTCCTCGATTTTTCATCTGAAATAAGCAGTGAGTTGCTCTTTGGGTCCAAGGCCATCGTTTTGATGAAGACATCTTGAACGTCTCGCTCCAGATTCGGGTCGTATTTGATTTGGTACACCTGAATCCACCACAGAAGTTTTTTGGTTTTGGGGTGGCGTGCTTCGACAAAACCGGGATTACGGGCGGGAAATTGAGGCCGGCGAATGTGAGGGGCTGAGTACACGGCCTTGTCGGTAACAATGGCCGGAACCTCCTCCGGCGCGCGTCGTTTCGCCGTCGCAGTTGAAGCCAGAAACAGAACCAGACTGAAGATGCCGAGTGCTTTTGCCATGTCGTGTAAAAAAGTTCGCGATTTGGGTTTCATTTTTTTGTCTTTTCTACGCTGTAAAGGAAGTCGATAGGTTATCAGAATTGAAAGGTTAATGAACGCCAGTCTTAGGCTTGAAACGGAAAAGAGGGGAAACGAAGGAGACAAGTTTAGTATGCCAACAGTTTGGATCGTTGAGGATGATGCTCAGGAGAGCCATCGCAAGAGGTGGGCTGAGTGTCCCTGGCTGCCTGACGGTTATTCAACGGGCTCGCTTTGGGATGTCGGTCCGACGCCAATCTAGATTTTACTTCCAAACGCAATGAAAACTGTTTGCAGGTGTTGCATTGAATCCTCACCGTCGCATCGATTTGCAACGGCGCAATGAAGATGTGTTTTCCGGCGAAGTGTGGTCGTGTGGCGAAGAATCATATGAGTATATACCGCTGTTTCAGCGGACGAGAAGCATGAAAGCCCGTCATCTTTCAGGCGTCGTTTTTAACATCGTAACTTTGATCAAGAGAGTGAGTTAAACCACCTGTAATCAGTAAAATGGGACCGGGCTTTTGAGATCGATGGCCGAGTCGGTAAAGTTTCCCGCCCCCAAACGCATTTCGTCACACAGAGGTGACTTGAGTCCGGAGAGTTCATTGGTAAACAAAGTGCAGGCCATTCAGTTTGACTCCATGCTTTGAAAGTACTCTGTTCCGATCGAACCAATTCTTAACGTTGATAAGCGGAAGGAATTCAAAAGAAAGCTGAACCTAATGATGCTCTCAAATTACACTTCAATCTGGCGGATGGTCTTATCCAGAGCTTTGATTCAGTAAAAGTGATGGATGACCATCGAATCGGTCGCCCGGCAATTTACGGCGAGGTATCCATTTCCAGCGTCAGCTTTGGGGAATCGCAAAAAGGGCAAGTTGGTGAACGACGGAGTCACCTCGCGGATTGGGTCGTTTGTCCTTGCAAAGAACCCCAGTTCAGCAAGATGCCCTGACACAGTGGTCAGCTTTCAAATATAAATGCAACCACGCCCGACTGGCGACTATATTTACCACGCACAGGCGTCGGGCCACCGGGAACCGTCTTTAACATCCAAAACGTAACGATGAAAGCTAACTTAATCCTTCAGCTCTTTCTGAGTGCTTCAGCATTTTCTCTGGCAACGGCCGAGACGTTCACCCCACCACAAACCTTGATGTGTAGGCCAGGCGAACTTGTTTTTTCGGAAAATTTTGACCCTGATTCGGTTTCTGATCGCTGGGGCTTTAAGGCCGATTTTGCACTTCGCGACGGAGCTTTGTTGCGTACGAACGTCAATCCTGCGGAGACCAAACGCGTCTTTCTGAAAGACCCGTCCTTCCACAACACGATCATTCAGTTCGAGTTCAAGTTATCGGGGGAGACCACCGATCTTCGCCTCGTGACAGGCAGTGGCGGGGGCTACAACAGCGTCACGCAAATCCGCCACGGGCATTTTCAACTCAATACCTCCGTTGATCGCGACGCCGGGATTGTGCCGGCTCACCTTGGCGAATGTGCACGCGAAACTCGTTCCGGCCAGTGGCAGACGATGACGGTGGAATACTGGGATGACGAGATGGTTGGGCATTTGAACGAAACGGAGTTCGTCGTCGGTAAGCACCCCATCATTGACCGCACCCGCAAATACTTCGCATTCCAGTTTGATCTGCCCGGTGCGTCGATCGACAACGTACGAGTTTGGCAAGCGACAGGACAGCGCGAGAATTGGTCTGAGACTCGCAGGAAACTCATTGCCCTTCAATCGGACCGTGAGCCAGTTGAGCGTGATCCGGTCGAGCTTTATCAAATCGCCTACACCGATCTCAAATCCCGCTTGACTCTCAATGACCCGGTATACCGAGCTCGGGTGGCCAGCCATGAAAATCTCAAGTCTGCTCTCCATGCCAAGTACCCTGATGCATTTGCCACGCACAAAGAGCTGACAAAACTCATTGCGAAGAAAAAGCAGCAGCTCAAGGCCGCCGATCCTGAGTTCAAACGCTTGGAGGTTGCGGTTAACAAAGCACGCAATGCGGAAAAAGCTTACGTCCTATCGACGCAACCCGAACTCATTCGCCTTCAAGAGGATGGGACGGCAAAGCAACGCTTCGTTTCAGAACTCGGTCAGGTTCGCGTTGCGTTGGAAGCGGCCGGTAACCAGCAACTTGTCGCTTTGGTTGCCGAAACGACAAAACGGCAGATCGCGTTGGAAACCCGTTTTCCCGAAGCATTCAGACGCGTGGATGTATCCGTCGAGCAGCGTAATGCGAAACGTAAAGCTTTGAGCAATGATCCTGAGTATCAGTCCCGCAACAGGGCCGTGGTGGACGCGGCCAGGGCCGTCAAGGACTATGAGCAAAAGGCGGATCCCAGACTTGCCAAACTTGCAGTCGACGCCAAAGCCTATGCCGACTCATTCAAGTCATCGAAGAGAAAATAAGACTTTGAGACCTCAGCCACCAGCTGTGTATCACGCTTGTTAATTCGCCAGAACACGGGTGCGTGCAGTCTTCGGGACTGTTGAGCAGTGAGAGTTGAGCAGTGAGAGCTGAGTAGTGAGAGCTGAGTAGTGATTGGCCCTGAAACTCGCACTGGATTCGATCTGAAGCACATTGGGGTCAACGAAGTCTACTTCTCCCAAGGTACCGCAGGATCCAATGGAATCAGATCCGCCTAACGCTCATGCTACTCAGCCGTATTTGAAGGGACAGCGTTTCGGGGATACCTTTCCCGAAACAACGAATTGTCTCAAGGATCAAATTAAGAGCAGCAACGGAAGCAACGCCTACGCAGGTGATTCATTAAAAAAATTCCAGCAGAGACCCCAGAAACATAAGCACTTTTCTGTTGAGACCTTGGTTGTCTTTCTTTTCATGTTCGCGTTTTGTTTCTTGGTTGGATGCAACTCACTTTCGTAACACGGCTCGGGAGTCAGGTATCGCTTAACCCACGGAAAATGCATGGATACAGATAAAACAATGCCCAACGCCGGAGGTCGATCGAGGCAGTCACCTGCCTTTTTTTCTCGCAACAAGATCCACCATCACCAAGGGAGAATTATGCGTTCCTTCTACGACGGCATCACCATTTTTAAGGCGGTGTTGCCGGTATGTGAAGCAAGACCGTGAGGATTTTTAATCGCGAAACGAGACCCGCCGTTGCTCTTGTTTCTTTGTTAATGGATCGTTCGATTGCGTTAACGCGTTCAGCTGTTAATCAGCGTGCCTGCAGATGCAAATTTTTTAGCATGACAATGGAATTGATCGAGTGAGTAAGGCAACTCATCTGGTGTTGCATTGTTGGCCTAAGAGGTTGGATTTAGTTTAAGAGTATCAGGTTCTGGATTGTCGGGTTCTGGATTGTCGGGTTCTGGATTATCGGGTTCTGGATTATCGGGTTCTGGATTGTTGGTTTCACGAACAACACGAAAACCCACGAAGTCCTTGCTGAATCCTGGTGAAGTGTAGACAAAACTTGGCACGCGACAATTGTCTTCGTAGCCGTACCATGCACCGCCGCGACACACATTGAGGGCAGGGTTGTGTAACGCAGGCGGGTCATACATGTAATCTTTATCAATCGAGTCGCTGCACCATTCCCAAACGTTTCCTTGAAAGTCATGCAGTCCCCAGGCGTTAGGTTGTTTTTCTCCCACTGGATGAGTCTTTGAGTCAGAATTGGCGTGATACCAACCATGCAGGCCTAGTTCACCCTCGTCGTCTCCAAAACTAAAGTTTGTGCTTGTCGATGCACGACAGGCATACTCCCACTCAGCCTCTGTTGGCAAACGATAAATGTTGCCGGCAGCCTTCTGGTCAGGCAGTTCACTTAGCTTGTGACAGAACTCCACCGCATCATCCCAGGTTACCCTCTCAACTGGGTTTTCAGCACCTTTGAAATTGCTTGGGTTTTTGTTCATGACTTGCTCGTATTGAGCCTGCGTCACCTCATGAACGCCAATCATGTATGGTTTTGTAATTGTCACCTGATGCACGTCATCACCTTCACCCATCATGAACGTACCCGGTGAAATCAACTTGAACTCCATGCTGCTCTTACTGACTGGTTCGGGCGAGCGATCACATCCACATAGTGTGAAAATAGTCAGGCAACCAACAGTCGATTTGAAAAGATTCATGCTTACCCCAATGGTGAAAGGGTCGTTGATAGCGCGTGAGTATAGACCAAATCCCAGCTGCTTCATGTTAATTAGCGGGATAGTCGGGTGCATAAGCCTGCGCTTGACTGCTGTTGAAACAGTGGAAGCCCTGTTTGGGTTGGATTCCAGAATTTCAAATGTTCGGCATAAGAAACCGATACAATCAACTTGCTCGTCGTTCGGTTCGATCAGCGTCGTTCCACTGAGCGTCGTCTGCTTTCATCCTTTTATCCTGATTCCCAATTCTCGCTTTATGCACTTTTACCAACGCCTGATCGGTTTCCTTGCGGTTGTGATGTTTTGTCTCCAGCAGCAAACGAAAGGCGAAGAAAATATCTTGCTGCCGCCTCACAAATTCACCATTCCGGACGGTTATGAAATCAAACGTGTGGCTGAATCCCCTCTAGTGCGGCGACCCATCCACATGTGTTTCGACAAGGAGGGGATTCTTTTCGTTACTGACAGTTCGGGCAACACGGACAAGGCGCCGGTACAACTGCAGGATCCCCAGCATCGAGTCTTGCGTTTGGTCGATCAGGACGGCGATGGTGTTTTCGATCGCTCCACCGTGTTTGCAGACCGGTTGCCTTTTCCGGAGGGAATTCTCGTGCACGAGGGTTCAGTCTATGTGGGGGCGCCACCGTACATCTGGAAGCTAAGCGACACCAACGGTGATCACTTGGCGGATGAGCGTACCATTTGGTTTGATGGCGGCTCGATCGAAGGATGCGGGAATGACTTGCATGGTCCGTATCTGGGGCCAGATGGTTTTTTTTATTGGTGCAAGGGGGCTTTTGCTCCGCAGAGCCACGAACTGAGCGACGGGCAGACCCTCAAGTCGAGTGCCGCACACATTTATCGTGCTAAACCTGATGGCTCACAGCTGGAAATGGTGATCACCGGTGGGATGAACAATCCCGTTGGTCTTGCATTCAGCCCAACCGGAGAACGTTTCCTGAGCGGCACGTTCTTTGACCTTTCCCAACCCGGCAGAAGGGATGGAATTCTGCACGCCGTTTATGGTGGAACTTATGGTCGCAAAAATCCTCGCGTATTGAATCCTCATCCGACAACGGGTGATTTACTTCCAATTCTGAAACAGCTTGGCCCAGCTGCCCCCTCGGGGATGACGATGGCCCGCCATCCCAACAGCAGGTTCAATGGTAATTTGTTGTGCAGTGAATTCAATACACGTCGGATCTCCAGACACCAGCTGACTCGATCCGGATCGTCGTATTCTGCCCAGAGCAGCACGTTACTGGAGAGTGATCAGACCGACTTTCATCCGACGGATGTTATCGAAGATGCCGATGGCAGCTTGCTCATTGCTGACACTGGCAGCTGGTACATGATCTGCTGCCCAACCTCAAAAGTAGCCAAGCCCGATATTCTCGGGGCTATCTATCGATTTCAAAAGCAAAACTCAGCGTTGCTGGATGATCCGCGCGGCCTCAAGATGAATTGGGGTCAACCCCGCACCACGTGGCTCTCCGATTCACGCCCTGCGGTGGTCAGCCGGGCAATCGATGCCTTGGCAAAGAGGGAAAACATTGACAACTTGCGTCAAGCCAAGGCCAAAGTGCCAGCGATCTGGGCACTGCACCGCATACCGGGGGAAAGAGCAAGAGAAGCGATCCGGGAATTCTTAAGCGACGGAGAACCGGACGTGTGCGCAGCAGCGATACACAGCATGGCATTGTGGCGAGATTCTAAAGCTGTGGCGTTGCTGATCGGATCACTCTCTGAAGGCGACTCGCAAGTTCGTCGACTGGCGGCAATGGCGCTTGGCAGAATCGGTAATCCTCTCGCCGCCAAACGCCTGATGGAATCCTATTCGGACTCAACGGATCCATTCTTAAGCCACGCCGTTGTTCACGGACTTTACGAACTTGATGACATCGACACTCTGTCATCTGATCACCCGGCAGTCATTCAAGTGCTGCGGATGAAGGAAATTGACGGTCAGAAGGTGACGCCGGATGAGTTCCCCGAAATTCAGCTTGCCAAGGTTGTTGAGTTATTGCCAGAGGAAATGGAACGGCAACAAAAACGCCTGGACGAACTAATCTCCTTCCTTCCAAATGCGGACGCGAAACGCGGCGAAACATTGTTTAGCAACAGCGATAGGTCCAAATGCATCACCTGCCATCTAAGGGGGAAACAGGGAGTTCGGTTGGGTCCTGATCTGACAAGAATCGGTGCGATTCGAAGCGAGCGTGACCTGTTGGAGGCGATTGTCTACCCAAGCGCATCCATCGCACGATATCACGAAACAGTGAATGTTGTGACCAAGGATGGCACGACGGTCTCGGGACTGCTTGTGAAAGAAACCGTGAATAAGATTTTTCTCGCATCGGCTGCAGGAGTCATGCAACCGGTACGTATCAAGGACATCGAGCAGGCAAAGTATGCCAGTGTCTCTTTGATGCCAGAGGGACTGGATAAAGTTTTAAGTTCTCAGGAGATTGTGGATCTTGTTGCCTACCTGAAGCAATCGACCCTTTCCACCGAGTTTGCTCTGGACCCGTCGGCAAAGAGTGGTAAGCAACTCCCACCGCAGCGTGCGATCAATCTACCGGGACTGCATGCTTACGCCCAGAAAAGCATTGCCGCGGGTGAGGAGATTGAATTCCGGGTTAGTAGCAGCGTTCCCTATGAACTGAACGTGGTCAAACTGGGAGCTGAGCCTGAAAACCGGGAGAATGATCCGATCTTAGCGACGTTGTCCGACAATCCAGCAGAACAGCAGCCAATCCATCCCGGATCTTATGTTCATGTCGAGAATGGGTTGCCAACTGAGAGACCTTTGGACGAATTGACTCTGGAATGCTGGATTCGACCGTTTAGCTTGAGCGGATGGCAAGGTCTGGTCAGTCAGCATGACTATCCGAAAAATAGCGGGGTCGGCTTATTGATCAGTGATGGAAGGATAGCGTTTCACACCGACAGTGGCGGGGAATTCTCCGCACCTGCCTTGCACTACACAAAACCGGGGGTCCTCGAAGCCCATCGCTGGCAACACCTTGCGGCGACCTGGGATGGAAAAATCAAACGAGTCTACGTGGATGGGGAACTTGTTTCGCAATGGCCTTTCACTGGACTTGTGCGTCCCGGAAAAACCGCATTCAGAATAGGTGCCTACGCTGACAACGGTCGAGCAGCGAAATTTTATAACGGTGACATTGCCATGGTTTCGATCTACGACCAGGCGCTTGATCTGAATCAAGTGAAACTTCGAGTGAACGATCGTGGCTTGACGATCCCCAAAGGAAATTCAGTCCTCGCCTGTTGGCCTTTTACCGAAGAACGTGGCACACGTGTGGCGGATGCTGGGGTCGACGCAAGGAATGGGCAGATTATTAATCGGGGGACATGGATGATCGGTGGCCCGAGTTTTGATGCGTCCTCGATCGAACGCCAAGATGCCAACTATGATCCAACGAAAGACGTGACGCGTGGGCATGGCTTACGTCTGGCATCTGACGAGCTGTACAACGCACGATGGAAAGTCAGTCATCGCTTCCGAATTCCCGAGGCTGCAAAGTCAGGAATCTACGCGGGGCGTTTTGATTTCGAAATTGACGGCAAACCGATGCGGTACTTCACGTCATTCATCGTCCGGTGCCCTGAGTCGCGACCCAAGGCACCTTTGGCAGTTCTGATGTCAACCAACACGTGGCTTGCCTATAATTCCGCGCCATTCCCCGTGAACCATGGTCAAGTCATGACGATGATGGGTACCGGAGGGCTCGCCACCACTCATCCTGACGCCGCAACCTACAGTGGTTATCGTGATCATCGTTTTGGCCAACCGACTTATAAAATCGGAATGAAACTTCCGTGGCCAGCGGCTGGCCCCAACAAAACCTATATCAATCAATCCTACAGTCACCTGATGCGTGGTGAGCGTTTCTTGCATCTCTGGTTAGACAGACACCAATACCAGTACGATGTCATTACGGATCGTGATCTTGATCGTAACCCCGATGTGCTAAGCGGCTATGAAGCTGTCGTCATCAACGGGCACAGTGAATACTGGTCAGCTCGCGCCTATGATGGACTTGACACCTATCTGGGTGCCGGAGGCGATGCAATCGTCCTGTCCGGAAACACTATGTTCTGGCGGGTTAGCTTTGACGAATCCGATGAGGTCATGGAGGTCCGAAAATACGGAACCGGAATTGGCGGACGCAAACTCGCCCAGGTTGGCGAACTTTATCACAGCCACGATTTCCGACGTGGCAGCCTGATGCGTTTCTGTGGCTATCCCGCCTGGAAACTTGTCGGGCTAACCTGCATTGGCTGGGGCGGCGCGTTCAAACCGTATCAGGTGGATCAGCCAGATCACTTCCTCTTCAACAAACCGAACCGGGTTGGCTTGAAAAAAGGGGACACCTTCGGGTTCATCAATTCAAACACCGGCGCAGTGGGCCACGAATTTGATGTCCGCCTTTCGACCTTAAAGCGTGCCACTGCTGATCCAGCGATCAACTTGCTGAGCGAACCCAAAGGGATCGTCACTGTGGCCAGCAGCGATGACTCTCGAGCGGTGATCGACTACAACGCAGAGGGCCATAAACCAAGGACCGGCAACGATCAAACAATCGCCGAGATGATCTACTGGGAACGCCCCCAGGGAGGCCGTGTTTTCCACACCGGCTCGATCGCAACCGCCTGGGGTGTTTATCACGATGAGGCCATGAGCAAACTACTCATGAATGTTCTGCACCATTTTGGAGCCAAGCAGGTATCCAAGCCTTAATTCACGTGAAAACTGTCACAAGCGGCATTGAATCGGGGTTTCAAGTCTGGATTTGCAATCGTTGAATTCAGACCGAAACGTTAGTAATTCCGAAAGCCTTGCTCCCGCGTCACGAGCGATCATTCTGATCATCACCGATCCGTTTTGAGGTGAGCTTGGGAGATCCTGACTATTTTCGCAAATTCTCTGTCTGAATTCAGCCAGTGGCGTACTTGGTATACAGGAGAACCTGATGACTGATACCCAACGTATTCAACAATACCTGCAACTCCGCAGTGAATTTATGGGTTATTTGTACGCAATCACACGCGACGCTGAATTGTCAGAAGAGGTTTACCAGAACGCTGCGGTGGTGGTTATTGAGAAAGCAGATAGCGATGAAACCATACGTGATTTCCGTTCGTGGGCAAAAGAAGTCGTACGAAGGCAGGCGTTACACGCAATTCGCGCTCGGGAACTCGCCCAGCGACACGGGCGAGCCATCGCACCGGAATTACTCGAGGCCATTTCCGAAACATTCTGCGAGGATGACTCCACAGCCTCACTGGTGCATAGCGAAGCAACGGCAATGCAAAAGTGCGTTGCCCAACTGCCTGAGGAAAAACAGAAACTGCTTGCAATGCGGTACGAACAAGATGCAACCTTCGACGAAATTTCGCGCAGAATGAATTCGACTCCGACTGCTATCCAAAGATCGCTGAGCCGAATCAGAAAAATGCTCCACGAATGTACTCAGCGTCGACTTGCTTTGTCGGAGGGACAGCAATGAGCCACACCAATAAGTTCACTCCAGAGACGGAAGCCCTGATACTTGGTCACTTTGACAACGGTCTTACGGATCAACAGGAAAGTGAACTAGCACAACAATTGGTGACGTGCCCTGAAGCGAGAGTGAGATTCCGAACGCAGATGCGTATGGAGGGAAGATTGCATTCGCTCGGCCGCGACAGATTCCTGACACCCGTTGCTGCCCAACAGAGTTCGGCAGTAGATGCACCGGGACCCCCTCTCGAGCCCGGGTTCACGACGGTTATCGAATCATCACCACCGCGAAGGATACGACCTGTCTTCACTTCCTGGGTGGCGGCAGCAAGCATAATCCTCGTGCTTACAGCATGGGCGCTGTGGCCGTCCGGCGTCAACGCTGCCAGCGTGCTGCGACAAGCACAACTGGCAGCTCACGAATTGGTGGATCGAACCTACCGTGTGACCCTCAGTAACCCAAGCGATCAGGCCGTGGAACAAAAGCTTACGCTTGACCTGCGCGGGGGCTCAAAATTTGTAATCCGTCCCGTGGATGGTTCCTACATCATGGGCAGCGATGGAACCGAATTCTGGATGACCCGACCAGATGGGCCTGTCTGGGTCACCAAGAATTATCGGTCTCTTGCCCCTGCGTTGCGACGCAGAATTCCAAATCAAAGGATCCTTGGAATGGCAACATCCCCAAGCGAACCGTTGCTGCTGGACGTCACCGAGCTGCTCTCGCTGATCAAGCGAAAGTATGAGATTGAACTCGTAAGTCCGCACGGCTCACCCGAACACCACATTCGCGCTAGATTACGTTCCGAGAAAGTCAATGTTCCGGAGACGATCGAATTCTGGGCGGACGCCGATACTGGTGTCGTCATTAAAGCATTGACCCACTGGCCCAATCAAGACAGAAGGATGCTCGAACTTCTGAATACAGCAGAGCTAAACGAGACGTGGTACCAATACCCGCTTCACGCGCCCGATGCACAGGTCAGGCGTCTATGACTTAAAACGCCGACGAATCCTGTTTGATTATCGGTGCCCACCTTACTGTCAATGAAAACTCTGTTCCCTCCTAAGATTACGAGCAATAACCGTGAAGAACGTGCTGGCCCTTTTCTGTGCCTGTATGGCGATTGCCAGCCTGATTGCTGTCGCAAAGGCGAACAGAAGCGACAACCTCCGAACGCGCATTACGCGACTCTTTCCCCACGCAGACACAAACGGTGATGGGGTCATTTCTGACGCAGAGGAAGCAGCTCCTGGAACTCAGGCACCGACTAGGTATGCGGATGCAGATGGTGACGGTGCTCTTTCGACAAAAGAAAAGCATGTGTTGTTCAACATGGGCGCCCAAAAGTTTCATAGAAACCAGAGTGATGGAAGCAGTTCTGCGCTGGCTGAGGTCAACAGGTCCGAGGAAGCGGAAAATATCACAGCACCGCCGGAGGCACCTCTCCGGCGTGGACCCCAGGCCATTAAACCAGGTGAATACGGCATCGGAATACAGATTCCGCCGCTGTCATTCACAGACATTACCGGACGAACGCATTCACTTTTGGACTTTGCAGAAAGAAAGGCAATCGTATTTGCCATGACCGGTACAGGATGTCCCCTGTGCCTGAAGTACGCGACCACACTGGCAAGCATTGAACAGCAGTATCGCAGCCGGGGTGTTGAATTTATCTTCGTTAATCCTAATCAGTCTGAACAGCTGCAAGAGATAGGCGACGCAGTTGAGACGCATGGTTTTCGGGGACCTTATATCCAAGACGCCAACAGGGACCTGACCATCGCGATGAAGGCAAGCACTACGACGGAGGTATTTGTGCTCGACCGGGCGAGGACTCTCGTCTACCGGGGGGCCGTCGACGACCAGTATGGATTCGGGTACGCCCTGCAATCTCCACGGCGTGCTTTTCTTGTTGATGCGTTGGATGCCGTATTGGAAGGTCGGACACCTGCTATTCAGGCAACGACATCACCGGGTTGTGAACTAAGTTACCAATCTGTCGGCGCGGCGGTGACTTCGATCACTTACCACAATCGAATCTCAAGAATCATTCAGGCAAACTGCCTCGATTGTCACCGTTCAGGTGGAACGGCGCCGATGGCGTTCGAGCGCTATGAGGCTGTCAAAGATTATGCCGGCATGATTGCGGATGTCGTCGAACGGAGAATCATGCCACCCTGGTTTGCCGCTCCGGCCGCTGATCAGCAGCATGACGGTCCCGACTCACTGCACTGGGCCAACGACCGATCGCTGTCCGCTGCCGAAAAAGACGACCTCATTAGTTGGATCAACGCCGGCGTCCCCGAAGGTGAACCGGCGGACAAGCCTCTCACCAAGCACTTTCCCGATGGCTGGCTGATTGGCAAGCCCGATGCGACGTTCCGATTATCTGAACCAATTCAGGTCAAGGCAACGGGGACGATGCCCTATCAATACAACACAGTGGACACCGCTCTGCCGGAAGACAAATGGGTCAAGGCAATCGAAATACGACCGAGCGAACTTGATGTCGTTCATCATGTGATTGTTTCAATAAAATCCGAGTCACGCGGAGATGAAAAGATTAACGAATTCTGGGCCGGCTATGCTCCAGGAAATAGCACGTGGATCTATCCAGACGGTTACGCAAGACGCCTACCCAAAGGTGCAAGACTGCGTTTTCAAATGCACTACACCCCCAATGGCAGGGCGACTGAGGACCAGACACAGATTGGTCTTGTTTTCTCAGATGAGCCACCGCTTCACGAAGTTAAGGTGGCGCCGATTGCAAACCGGAATCTCAGGATTCCAGCGGGGGCGGCAAACCACGAGGTCGTTGCAAATCTGCGGCTTCCTTATGACGTAAAAATCCTCTCCTTTTTGCCCCACATGCACCTGCGAGGCAAAGCCGCTCGCTACGAGGTTGTCTCGGGCAATCACCAAAGAACATTGTTGGATGTCCCACACTACGATTTCAACTGGCAACTGCTATATCGGCTGGCACATCCTCTGCCACTGCAACGTGGTGACACGATCCGATTTACTGGATGGTTCGATAACAGCACGGGAAATCCGGCAAACCCCGACCCCACGGCAGTGGTTCGGTGGGGAGAACAAACCGAAGACGAAATGCATGTGGGTTACCTTGAATATGTCGCAACCGGGGCGACGCCGGGCGAACCAGTAGCCGCGATGAGATCCGAGCGTTCGAAATCACCAAGCCATGGCCTGTCGGCATCAGGGCGCGAAACTGCCACCGTGAAAATCGCAGGACGAGCAGTCCCTCGAAAGGCCATTGTCAATGCACTCCGTACGCTCGATAGCGACCACGATGGTCGCGTCCTGCAGTCTCAGGTCGCCAAAAAACATATCCAATTATTCAACGCACTTGATACAAATGATGATGGAGTTGTCACAGACAAAGAGGTCAAGGAAGCGCTACGGTGACCACGGTGAATGATCTAGACGACGTATCCCAATTCACGAGACAAATTTCATAAAAGGAAGCCCTGTTGTGTCGAATGTTTTTTTCAGATTCATGGCTGTTACCGCAATGCTCGTCTCAGTAAGTGCAGTCTCTAATGACGACTTTGAGAAAAAAATCCTGAGAAGTAATCCAAAGGCCGATCGAGATGGTGATGGTGTGCTTTCGGCATCGGAGCGAGCCGCCGTGGTGCAGCAGATACTAAAGCGATTTCCCCAGGTCGATCGTGACGGCGATGGCACTCTGTCAGAAACTGAAAAGCAGGGTCTGCTCAAGATGGCAGGGAACAGGGCCAACCGCGGGCGGCCCGCTAATCCGGGTTCCCAATCATCGGTAAGGCAAGACACCGGTCCCCCCTTTCTGCTTGAAAAACTCGGCCTCAAGAGCGAACTCGACGTTGAATACAGGGAGAATACAAAGCAGCAGAGAAACCGCCTTGACTTCATCTACCCGAAAACAAAGGTCTACGAGAAGGCGCCTGTTTTCATTTATATTCATGGTGGTGGCAATACAGGTGGTACGAAAAATGCAATCTACAATAAAAGCGATTTGATTCTGAAGGAACTAACAGATTCGGGAATCGCGGTTGCCACGATTGATTACCGAGTTTTCGGTCAGGGCGAAGAACTCGGTTTTCAGGAACTTTTTCAGGACTGTAAAGATGCCTTGCGATTTCTCGCGATAAATTCACAACGGTATGGTATTGACCCGCATAAGTTCGTGACTTGGGGAACATCCGCGGGGGGATCGAAAGCTTTGGTCACTGCTTTGACAGACAGCGACTTTCTGCCTGGCAAGGTCGCTGGCCCTGGAACCGAACATACCGTGATCGGCGCGATTTCGTTTTTTGGCGCAACCACCTACCTTGTCGAGGAACTTTGGGAGAAGCGTCTTGAGCGTTTCCCGAACAGAAGTCAATCAAAGTCCCAGATGATCTTTAAACCCAATAGTGGCCTGAGCACAGATGAAATTCGGAAACTCGTTAGCGCAGACCAATACTTGAAATCTGATAGTCCACCCATTCTGTTGGTGCATGGCGATACGGATCAAACGGTGCCGATTGAACTGTCAAGGCATTTGTATGATGCGGCAAAATCGCGCAGCCTCGACGTGAAATTGGTAGAAGTGAAAAATGCGGGTCACGGGTTCAAGCCAGTCAACGGCAACCCCGCCAAACCCTCAATGACTTGGGACGAAACTCAGCAACTTGTCGTACGGCAGGTGCTTGCCTGGGTTCAATGAACCAATCGACTGATTCGTTAACCTTGAGTTACACACTCACAGAGAAAATAAAGATGATTCAGAAAACACTGGGCAACACGCTCGTTATCTCTTGCGCGATGCTGGCTGCGACAAATTTTGCAACTGCCCAAGACCTAACCCCGCAACAAACGCAACGAATTCTGACCCGTTTTCCGCAGGCGGACCGCAACGGTGACGGGGAGCTATCCGTCGAGGAAATTGCCCCAATCAGGCAGCGTCTCGAAAAAGCTCAACAAATGAGAAATCAGAAGCAGAATCAAACCCAAAACAAGCTGAAAGGCCCAGCACCGACCCACGCCAATCTGCAATACGGCGATCACAAGAATACCGTGATGGATGTCTGGTTGGCAGATTCGAATGAACCGACGCCGATCGTTGTCGCCATTCACGGGGGCGGGTTCAAGGGTGGCGACAAGTCGAAGTACCACGGTTGCGCGGAACTTCAAGCGTGCCTAAAAAAAGGCGTCTCATTTGCCTCCATCAATTATCGCTTCCGCGACGAGGACCCACGCGGGATTCTCGCCTGTCTGCAAGACAGTAAACGGGCGATTCAGTTCATCCGCCACCACGCTACGGAATGGAACCTCGATAAGACCCGAGTGGCCGCCTACGGCGGGTCTGCCGGCGCTGGCACGACGCTTTGGCTGGCGTGTCACGACGACATGGCTGAGCCTGACAGTGCTGACCCGGTGCAGCGTGAGTCTTCCCGCCTTATCGTCGGGGGACTGATGGGAACGCAGGCAACTTACGATGTTCTGCAATGGAAAGACATCCTGCCACTCAAGGAACCATGGACTTCCGAAATGGAAAAAGCCAGCGAGCCGGATATTCTGGTCGCTTACGGAGTTCAGTCGATGGACGAGTTGAATTCGGAAAAGGGAAAAGCTATCCGGAAAGAACGTGACATGTTGGCGTGGATGTCATCAGACGACCCGCCAATTTGGATGATGAACAAAATGCGTGGGGGACCGGTTGCGAGGAACGATCAAAACCACAGGAACCATCACCCTGAACACGTTGCATGTTTGAAGGAACGGGCAGATCAGGTTGGAATGCAGACAGTAGCAATCGCTCCGGCCCTTGGCCTGAATCCGAAACCGGAAATCACCATGATCGATTTTTTCTTCAAGCACCTCGGCGTGAACTAGATTCCTCTTTGCTTGATCTCCGTGGCCTTGAGATTTTCAAGGAAGTTGTTCTCCACTTTCGTGGCTGGACCGCCCTTATCCAGCTAGGCATTATCCAGCTGGGCATTTTTCAGCTTGCCATGTTTCTGTGGACTGTGTTCTCCCTTAACCGAAACGACAGATGCAGATACTCTCACCTGACACCACCAGCATGCCTGTAATAATAGACCGTCAGCCTATTGAAGTGAGTGTCTCACGCTCTTTGCCCGTGCACGAACATGCTACGTTCAGTATTAGATTACGGAGAACTGAATGCAACTATCTTACGCATCATTTCGCTGCAGGTCGGTAACGCCATCACAGAGAGAGAAGACGACAAAAAGCAAATGTCTCGCTGAAATCGAAAATGGCTGTTCAAGGCAACGATTGATTGTATTGGCAGGCAGATGAACCAAGGTTCCCCAGAATGCATTTATAGAGGAAGTTCACAGTGAAGAAGAACGAAGAATCGGTTGGACCGGTGAACCGTCGATCCATCATCAAGGGAGCGGCCAGCGCTGGTCTGATTTCAGCTTCAAACGTGTCTCCGCTCTTGCACGCTTCGGAGTCGCAACTTGCGCAACCTGACTTGATTGCACAGGAAAACAGCAAGCCGGGGACCCGGAATTGGATGCTTTCAAAAACACTCACCGTTCCCGGGAAGATCAACAAGCACCTTAACAACGGTCGTTGCCAGCAGATTGAAGGCTATTGCAGTGCGAACAGCGTTCGGGCGGGTGAGACGTTGAGCATTATGGTCAGCGCAAACCCCGCCTCTGATTTTAAACTGGAGATCTTCAGAACCGGCTATTACGGCGGAGCGGGTGCTCGTCTGATGAAAACCTTTGAATCGCTCAAGGCTTTCACTCAGGCGGATCCTTCCGTTGGAGAAAACTACGCCAGAGAGTGCCAGTGGGAACCGACCGTCGAACTTGAGGTTCCCGAGCACTGGCCCAGTGGTGTCTATCTGGGGAAAATGACTGCTCTAAGAGAGGGCATCCAGAGTTATGTGATTTTCATCATTCGCGATGATCGTCCGTGCGACTTTCTTTTCCAATGCAGCGATCTAACGTGGTCAGCATACAATCGCTGGCCAATGGACTATTCGATCTATACAGAACATGACGACTGGACGAGCATTGGTGTACCCAGTGGGACGGTTAGTTTTGAGCGTCCCTACGGTCTCTTCACGCACCCGGTCAACCGACTGAAGAATTCAGGCGGCAGCGGTGAGTATCTGCCGTGGGAATTTCCTCTTGCGTATTGGATGGAAAAGCACGGGTATGACGTCTCCTACATTTCCAACGTCGACACCCACACCGACCCAAAAGGCCTGCTCCGCGCAAAGGGTTTTCTCTCTGTCGGCCACGACGAATACTGGAGCCTTGAGATGTATGAAAATGCGATTAAGGCCCGCGATGCAGGAGTCAGCCTCGCTTTCTTCGGCGGCAACTCTGTTCTGTGCGTTGTCCCCTTGTTGCCCGCTGGCGACGGGACGCCGAATCGCAATATCCGTCGAGAGGGTTGGTTTTTGCCGCTGCCGGAAAACATGCCTGAAGCACAGCGGCAAAGGCTTCTTAGCCGCTCACTTAACGACAAAACCTTCAAGCCCCGCATGGGGCCCGATGGTGCGCTTCTGATGGGTGGACGACTGGACCGAGAGGGCAGCGGACGAGGTCTGGGTGCGGGCGATTGGACCTGTGCAATGCCCGACCACTGGCTGTTCGCGGGGACAGGAATGAAGAAAGGCGATTCCATCGAAGGCCTTGTGGGATGGGAGTGGCACGGTGCCCCAAGGATGGATCTGCCGGGCATGAACGTCGTCGCCGAAGGTGACGCAACGGTCAACAAAAAGAAGGTGGGGCGTTATACCGCCACACTCTATGACGGGCCACAAGACAACATCGTCTTCAATGCCGCCACAATCTGGTGGGCCAATGGTTTGTCCAGTCCGCCGGGGCACCTGAATCCTAGGCGTCATGGGGTGGCTCAACAGGGACCCGATGATCGCGTCCAAAAGATTACTCATAACCTGCTTAGACGGATGATGACCGCCACTTGATGGAAATGACCGTGCCTATCTCATCCATCGAACCCTGTGCGTCGGAAACGGTGCAAGAACTCGCTGTTGCACTTGAAAATCAAAAACCGAGCCAATCAAGGAAGCCCATGTCACGGATCAGAAAACTAGTTTCGACGCTGACGCTATTATGCTTCATGCTACCCACTGCCGCCGCGAATGGCGCTAGCCCCAATGATACAAAACCTAATGTGCTGTTCATCGCGGTTGATGACCTGAATGACTGGACCGGCATGCTGAAGGGCAATCCACAGGCCAAGACACCTCACATGGACAAACTGGGTTCTCGCGGATTGGTGTTCACCAACGCACATTGTGCTGCCCCCGCGTGTGGTCCTTCGAGGTCTGCGATCATGAGTGGGATCAGGCCGTCGACGTCCGGTAATTACATCAACAAAAGTTCTCTGACTAATAATCCAATTCTGAATAACTCGATTCTTTTGCCTGAATTCTTCCAACGCAACAATTACTACGTTTGCGGTGCGGGAAAGCTCTTTCATGGGCACCACTTCAACAACGAGGTCAAGGGGCGAGGCTTTGATGATTATTTCCCAAGCAAAACGCAGGACCTGCCCTCCTGGGATGGCCTTAAGTTCTCCTCCAAACTTCCGCTGGGTGGGTGGACAAGAACCGCCGATTGGGGGCCATTGCGCGCAGATGTAACGGTCGATGACCATCCCGACGGAAAATCCGCGAACTGGGCGGCAGAACAATTACTCAATGGCGAGTTGCAGGAGCCATTCTTTCTCGGAGCCGGTATCTTCCAACCGCATCTGCCCAACTACGCACCGCAGAAATACTTCGATCGCTTTCCTTTGAAAGATATCCAACTCCCGGAAGGTTTCAGAGAAAACGACTTGGACGATGTCCCTGCTGCCCATGCCAAAATGGCTCACAATCCCTGGCTGCAAAAGATTAGGGCAATGGGCCAATGGAAGCCTGCGATTCAGGCTTACCTCGCCTGCACCTCCATGGTAGATGAACTCGTGGGCCAAATCGTTGAAGCTCTTGATGAATCAAAATACGCCAATAACACCATCATTGTTTTGTGGAGTGACCATGGCTTTCACCATGGTGAGAAGGGACGTTGGGGAAAATACTCGCTCTGGGAGCGTGCCACTCGGGTGAACTTCTTGTGGGTCGTCCCGGGAGTGACTCAGCCTGGATCGACCTGTGCTCGGCCGGTGAACCTGCTGGATATCTATCCGACACTTGCCGCCATCACCGCGTGCAAGCCTCCCACAGCACAACTGGAGGGAAACGACCTCTCTGTATTGCTGAAAAATCCGGAGGCAGACTGGAATGAGTCGACGGTAACCACTTTTGGATACAAGAATTACGGTGTTCGATCCGAGAAGCACCGGTATATCGTTTACAAAGATGGTTCAGAAGAACTGTATGATCACGAGAACGACAGGTGGGAATGGCGCAACCTTGCTTCGGATCCGGAATATGCCGACGTGAAAAAGAAGATGCGAAGAGGGTTGCCCGCTCATCACGAACCCATGGGGCCTCTACAGGATGCGTTTGAGCGTTCACGCAGAATCAGGTAGGCAGTTATCGTTGCGATTCCACTCATTCTTGGTTGCCTTGATACCGATTGGCAATTGGTATGAACCAGGGAACGGAAGAAAAGATGTTTGGATGGTGACCGTCGTTAGGTCAAAGGCTTGGGAGGTCAAGAAGCGACAGTCGTCTTCTAGTGACGACAGATTTGCTAAAGTAAAAAGCAAGAGGTCGCTAGCTGCGGCAAGGCTTTTGGAAAGCAGATGCATTGGCGAAGATTAAGCAATGGTGGCGAGGCGTTGGCATCGAGTATCGATCACGTTTGCGTTCAAATACAGTTAGCGATCCTTCGTTGACGTTCCGCGATTCATTGGCGGAGAAAACGGGGGACACCTTCATGACGTTGGGTATTTCCCAACAAGCTGGAATCCAACAAGCTGGAATACATCGCACTGGAATAGTGGTATGACCTGTCGATTTGTTGCGAGTCTGATAGTGATGCTCACCGCTTGGTCGCCAGAGGTGGTGGCGCAATATGATGACTGGAAACACTCGGGCTTGATGTACATCATTACAACACCCGAGGGAGCCAATCTGCCAGAAGCAGCGTTGGAGAAAAATTTCCCGCTGCTTGTTCGGCTGAACGAGGGCTTTTTTAATTTCAGCCAGGCGAAATCTGATGGGGCGGATATTCGCTTCTCAAGCAACGGCGCACCACTCCAGTACCAGATCGAACGTTGGGATGCCGCGGCAGGTAATGCCGAGATCTGGGTGCGAATTCCTACTATCAGGGGTAATGAGCAGCAAGCGATCAGAATGCATTGGGGCCATGGGAAGGTTTCCAGTGAGAGCCATGGCGAGCAAGTGTTCCAGACCACCGAAGGGTTCGCGGCAGTGTGGCATTTAGGTGACACCCTGAAGGACGCCACGTCCAACCATTTGGACGGCTTCAATAAGCCCGAAAAGCCAACCACTAACGCCACCGGCATCATTGGCGACGCTCAGGAATTTGGTGTCAATAAATTCTTGGTTATCCGGCCGCGCGGTTCTCAGCCGGATCGACGGGTAAGCTGCATGCCTTCAGGCAATTCAGACAGGACGATTTCGGCTTGGGTTAATCCCGTTAGTTTCGAGGGGCATCATTGGGCATCCGCGACGATTGGCGGTTGGGGTGAACCAGAGCGAGGACAGAAACCGAACATGGGCTTGTCTTACATGACCATGACAGGAAGAGGGCAGCCTCTTTTCCACCTCTATGGCTTTGACCCTCGATGTGCCAGCGCTTTGCGTTGGAATACATGGCGTCATGTCGCCCTCACTGTTTCGGAGGACATGGTTCGCTTTTATGTTGATGGTGTCCTTGATGAGACAATTGATAACAACAGCAACGCGGTGTCGAGGCTGGGCACCTTGAATACTCCAGCGTCAACGCCGGTCGATCTTGGTGATCACGGCAACGGACGTGGACCTTTCAATGGCGCCCTGGACGAGGTGCGTTTTGAGTCTGTCGCACGTTCGGATAACTGGCTGAAACTTTCTTTTGAGAATCAGAAACCACTGCAAACGCTGGTCGGACCGCTGGTTCAGGAAGGCGAACTATTCTCAGTCTCGTCGTCAAGTCTCACAATGAAGGAAAATACGTCAAAGGCTTTGTCAGCCCAAGCTGGGGGAGCAAGGAAGGTCTACTGGGTTCTGCTGGATGGAGACCAAGAACAAATCCTGAGCGTCGACCGCTTCCACTATACCTACAAAGCTGACCGTGTTACTGAAAGTAAAACGGTTGCGTTGCAGGTTAAAGCAGTTTTCGAATCCGGCGTAAAAAATCACACCATCCCAATTGCTATTCAAGAAAGTGTTCCGGACCCTGTTTACACGCTCAATGTCCCCGCAACCTGGAATGGCAGAGATGAGATTGTAATCACGCCTGCGATCGTCAACTTTGCAGAAATGAATTCCCGAGGTACTGGTGACCTAAACTACTCATGGAGGGTTTCGGGAATGGCCACGATCAACGAAAGAGGCCATGGGAAACTGGTGTTAAAGCGTGCCCAAAACAGTGGAACCCTGAAGGTGGAACTAGCCCTCGATAATGGTGGTGAAGTTGTCTCGCGTTCGGCGAGCATCGTCGTTGTCGAACCTGAGGATGACCAATGGGTTGTGCATAGTGCGGCTACCGAAGATAAGCCGGTGGACCACCAGTTCTTTGCTCGCGATGATCGTGGTCAGGGGACCGTTCATTACAACGGGACCCTCAAGGAACGGGCGGATTCAGTCTTCCTGAGACTTTACGCCGATGACAGGCTAATCAACACGCAGTGGCAAAGGGTCAATGTCGGCGGTCGGTATGCCCTTTCTGCAAGGTTGCAATCGGGTATGACTGTCTATCGCACAGAGTTTGGCATCAAGCAAGGTGGCGTGGAAACGATTCTGGAGAGAGCGACCGACTTGGTCTGTGGCGATGTGTTTGTGATTCAGGGACAGTCCAATGCCGAAGCGTGGACAGATCAACACGTTGTCCATCCCTACAAGAGCCCTTGGTTGCGCAGCTTTGGTACCCCCAGCACGAATAAACAACGAGCGCGAGATGTGGTTTGGGGCAACGCTCTGTCTTTTAATGGCGGCGAGAACCATCATCATTTGCAGATTGGGTATTGGGGCGTCGAATTGGGTAAGTTGCTTATCGAACAACACGGAATCCCCATCTGCATCATTAATGGCGCGCAGGGCGGTACGCGGGTTGATCAACATCAACGCAATGAGGAAGATCCGACAGATGTGACCACCATCTACGGCAGGCTATTGTGGCGGTTGCAGCAAGCGAAACTCACTCACGGTGTTCGTGCCGTGCTGTGGCATCAGGGCGAGAATGATCAGGGTGCGGCAGGAGCAACAGGCACCTTCGGTTGGGTGAATTACCAGGACTACTTCCTCCGCATGGCGGCAGCCTGGAAGCAGGACTATCCGAATATCGAACACTACTATGTCCACCAGATATGGCCGGGTGCATGTGGAAGCCGGTCGGTGGAAAACGATAGGTTGAGAGAGAGGCAGCGACAGTTACCCGAACAGTTCTCCAACATGAGTATCATGTCGACCCTCGGTATTCGCCCAGGCGGCAGTTGCCACTACCTGCCAGAGGGTTACGAGGCGTTGGCAAGGCAGTTGTTTCCGCTTGTGAATCGCTATACCTACGGGTTGAAATCGAAAGTTTCTGTGACCGCACCGAATATTCAGAGTGTCGAGTATCTGACTGCCAGCAGAGACGAGATCCAACTGGTTTTTGATCAGGAAGTGAAATGGAACAAGGAAATCGCGGGGCGTTTTTATCTCGACGAAGAATCTGAAAAGGTAATTTCTGTTGGCGGTACAGGGAAAAGCATCAAATTGAAGCTGGCTGGCCCCTCAACGGCAACGCAACTCACCTACATCAAAGGTGGAAAATGGAGGCAGGAGGAAGCAATCATTTGGGGTACAAACGGTGTTGCCGCGCTGACCTTCTGCGAAGTTCCCATAACCCCAGCGAGATCGAAGAGTGATTAGCCAGCGAGATCGCCACGGGACAGTCAGCAACATCACTAACGGATCAGGGGTTGCAGAAGTTAGATCTTGATACAGCTATGTCCCAGCCCACTGGTGATGCATCGGCTTCTACCCCTAATACCTTGCAAACACTTGGCTTTCGGTTGCTTCCCGCATTTGACTAGCGTTTCAGGAAGGCACTGGACCAAGCTGTTGACGTGAAGGCACGATTCACCAAGACCAAGATTTCCAGCGGCGATCTGCTACTGCTTTCACCAACGCTGCCAAGTACTGACCAGATGCGAGTAAAAAAATCACCGACCGCTCCGGGCCGAAGCGATCGGTACCTAGGGGGTTCCGGCTTTGATCCAATCAATTTCTAGTTTGAAGGGACCCGGTTTCTTATCACTCAGTTGGATACCCATCCCACTGACGTTTCGAGGATCGAGTTTCTCGTTGGGGAACATCCTGCCTCGCCATGAAGCCACGAATTTTTCCATGGGCAGGGTGACTTCGATCCACTTGTCCTTCTCGGTTTTGAAGGCTTGTTGGTAAGAGATTCTTCCGACGCTTCGGGGTAAATTGAGTCGCAGGTTATATTGACGACCGTCACCCCGCACTCTTATCACGATTGGATCACCCGCTTGAATGCCCAACTTCGATTCTCGCGATCGGACCGAAGCGAAGCCGCCGTTGTTTTCCAGTGACAGATTGCCAAAGAATTCCATCGCTTCGTCAGTGTTGATTTTGAATCGTCCCACCGAGCGACCACCCATTACACCGTCGTTAACGGTTTGCCATTCGGTCGCTTTTTTCGGCTGGTCGAAATCGAAAAGGACGCGTTCGCTTGCAATGACCGATGTTGCAGAGGCCAGAACGAAAACGCTCATAACAATCACGGAACGTAGCATTGGAGTTTCCTTCAGACACGTTAGGCGGGTTAGTGTTTCTTGACGACGGTTGGTAGACAAATGAACCCTGTGACAGGGAGAAGGCAGTCTCGGATCAGTTGGTTGCGACCGTTTCTACTGAGTTGCCGTCTGGTTGGTGTTCATGGCTTTTTACGAACGTGTCAATGCTGCTGTGCCGAGGCAGGGTAGAGGTGGGTAGGCACTCGAAAGGTCGAAGACAGCCCAGTACGGTAATCGACCCAGTACGGTAATCGACGTTAGAGCCTGTCGATTGAGGCGTTCCTTTCACGTCTCCAAGGATTTATCTCATAAGTGGACTCGGGGACGCGACCTGTCGAGTGATTCTGAACAGTATTGCGGGTAAGAACCTGGCTGTGTGTCCTTTTCAAGGTTTCAGTGTTTCTTGATTTAACGATTTGAACCTGACAGCACTGGGCCATCCGAATACATGCTCCAAACCAAGGATGCTGTCTCTGGCCTTCAGTAGCAATCATGACGTCGGCCTACACTGAGACTTGCCATGAACCGACTGCAGGTTGTCTCGCTGTTTAATTAAGTTGACGAAAATCCTGATAGTGAATTCGATGACAATGTCCTTCGCCGCTTTTTTTAACCTCAGAGGTGGAAATGTAGAGTGGGGTGCTTGATCAGTGTTGAATGTTCAAAAGGTACTCCAGAGAGCTGTTTTGCGTGCATTTGACTGCCGAGCACACTGCGATCGACTTTGACCACGAATCTGCAGCAGGGAATTATACGGCTGTGGTTTCAAGCCATTGAGTTAATGATCAGCATCTGGTCGTTGCGGTGGAATTCTTTCTTTATTTTGGCCAATTTCGAAGATGTGTTTCCGTGTGATATCGGACTGGTAGAGGGGCGGCACCTGTACGTTTTGCTAAGTAGGTTTTCCGCTGCACAGATTTATTTGTGGCCATGGATCCAATGCTCTGGGGATTCAGTCCCCGTGGGTGGTGTTATACTTCCGATCCGTCGCTTTTCTGTTTGATTGATTTGTCTGGGTTTTACGAATGAAGTTGAATCGCGTTTTGGTCTTTGCGGTATCGTTTGCAATTACCGGCATGCCGGATGTTTGGGCCTCGGAGGTA
>CALJHC010000052.1 GCA_938075415.1 uncultured Rubripirellula sp.
GGGTAAGAACTCTAAAAGTCCACCCAAGCAAGAAATGACTCCTATGACATCATCTCACACATTCTCACACATCTCTCGTCTTTGTCCAATGATTCTTGATTGAAAGTGAATGATGTCTCTTCAGATGCAGAGTCATTTGTAAAGAATTTAATCACTCAGCTCACAACAGGTGATTCAAGCCATCACAGACCAAGCCATCACAGAATAGGTCATCACAGAATAGGTCATCTCCCTAACCCAGCTGAGGGCGCATGGCTATCACCTGACAGACGTGATTTCATGACCCAGAGGATGACATTGGCTCAAGCTTCCGCTGGCTAAACATTTCCAGACAATCCAGAACCGTGCGATCTCGATAGTCAGTCGCACTCAAGTCCGCGCCATTCTTGATCAGTATTTGTAAGATTTCGAAATAGGCATCCGACGCCTTGCGACTACGATTTCCCGACAAAATCGCTGCAGCGTGCGCCGCGGTGTGACCGTATCGATCACCGATATTGATGTCGGCACCTGCTTGCAATAATGAGTCGATATCACCCGTGTTGCCACTTTCTACCGCGGTAAACAAAGCGGTCCTCCCAAAATCATTCGTTAGATTGGGATTGGAACACTTGCTGAGCAAGATGGGCATTGTGTTGTACCGACGATTCCCTTCTGGCATTTTCGCAGCCGCGTGCAGGGGAGTATTTCCATATCTGTCACGGATGCCATCAATGGATTCGATGGTGTCCAGTGTACTTTTCTGCCGAGCCACATACGCCTCGATCAATACATCCTTCCGATGAAACTCGTGATTGTACTGAAGCAACGAACCAAAACAAAAAATGATCAAACCGATTGATGCTGCAGGTACAAGAATCGCTTTGGAAAACTCGGGCAATTTAAACTGCAACTCATCTGGATCGCTTTTTGACTTCCGGCGTCCCATGAAATAATCCCCAAGCCATGTATAGCGAACTCCCCAGTGATAGCTAGCGAAAATTACCAAACTACTAAAAGTCAAAACGAGATAGCTTTTAGTCAACGCGTTCAACCCCTCAAAACTTTGAGCCATGTATGAAAGTTTGAACGTGATTGGCAAGTGAACCCAGTACACCCAGTAGGCTGAATCAGCAAGGTAACGAATCGATTTCCTTGGTTGCGAAAGGTAGCGATGCGTGAGTCCGATAAAAGCGAAACACATACTCCAACAAAGTACGGCTCGACTGAGAACGACCAAGACTTTGTGATAGCCGTTGTGGAAAATCCCTTCGAACCAAACCGAAGGTGAGACAAAAGAAGCGCTTCCGAGATCAATGACAGTCCACGTCGTAATACTTTTGACGACCGAAGCAGACATATCAAGGCGTTCGGTGGGTTCGTCAATGATGATAAAAAATGGGACCGAAAACGCTAAGTAGTACCAAGCATTTTCACCCAGTTTCGCGAGCAGGTATCGCTGACGATAAAAGGCCACTCCAAACAAGTAAAAGATGAAATACAAGGCAAGATCGACGACCGGTACATTGAATCCTGTCGGGGGAAGGAAGACGCTCTTGAGAAGGTATTGAAGCGGGAAAGTGAGCAGTCCCAAAAGCAAAAAACCCCAGCGGTGACCGACAGCAAATTCGATGAGCGACTGACAGTTGCAAAGTATTTTTGTCAGCGGCAGATAAGCAAGTGGTCGCAGGACCAGGTGCGCGATGTAGAAAATGATCAGGTAAAAAATAAACCAAAGGTGGATCAGCCCATCATCTAGGGTGGCGTTTGAGTCCAGCAAGCCAAAAAACATAATCGACTGCAGTTTCTGCAGCAGTGTCAGCCCGTCGTAAGTTGTCGCGTAATATCCATCGTTTCCGACCAATAGGACATGTATCGGCATTAAAATTACAAGACCCACAATAAACGGAAACACGATCCGTTTTAGGCGATCCTTGATCAGGTGGGGAAGTCCCTTGCGATCAATGACCAGTTCCGCAAAAAAACCAGCCATGAGAAAAAAGAGCTGCATTCGGAACAGGTGAATAAAGTTCAAAAATTGCAAATCAAGAACATCACCAAAGTATTCGCCCGATCCCCAGAACAATTTGTGGGAAGGCATAAAAAAAATGCAAACATGCAACAGCAGTCCGAGCAACATCGCGGTTGCACGCACGAAATCAAGGTCGTGATACCGTTGCGTCAGGGAATTCTTCTCGAGGGTCATTTGTTTTGCTTCAACCGTTCATGTTGCTGTTTAGATTTCCCGTTTTTCTCTTTGCCAGATTCGCCCGTGTGATCTAGAAAAACTGTCAGTGTGTGGCTCAACCATGTGGCTCCCCACTTCGCATGCAGTTTGAATTGATCAGTGCCGATGCGAAACGGCGCCGCCGTCATACTTCCACTGGATCAGGACCCCATCCAGGGAATCACAACCCAAGAACGTGCAACTGAAATTGGCGACGGTAAAAATCAAGGAAATTCCAACAACTGCGTTGGCAGATTGCAGAACAAAACGATAGTTTCCTCACCGGCGGAGCCGCCATCGAATTCGCACATTGGAAATAGTGCGATAACCAGAAGAAGACTACCCATGTAAAAACACAGAAATTGCGAGCCTTAATTGGCACTCCTGATCCAGTTCCGGATTCAACACGTGGAACTCACGGCAAATTTGGTTGGCCGACCATGGATTCAGGAAACGAGCAGAAAACACTCTACCGCCGACTGAGAACTTCTGATTGCGAGGGGCGGTGTGCGGGGGGGGGCCGAGAAGACGGCGGGAAGCGACCAACCAAGTCGGATATCAAAAAGGAAAGGCAGCCCTGCCAGAATCCAGGCACGGGGCGTACCATCCTTGCAAGATCCCTTGTGATTGACCGTGTGATTGACCGTGTGATTGATCGTTAACATTTGCTGACGGTCATTACGTCGTCTGGTCGGGCAGGACTCCAGAATTAAATCGCGACGATCCGCCGCCTCCTTGCTGCGGCCAACTTTTGTTTATTTTTTACCGGGTTCTATGTCTACACTTCTCGCACTGCGGGGTGCGATAAATCGATAAATATTGAATACGATCTTCGAAAGTCGGTGTATCCAGAAAAACAGTGCACGTAACACCCGGCTTTCCAATTCACACTCTGAGGGGGGTACTCTCGTGGCGTCACCAACCGAAACCCGCCTTTACTACATGGATTCGCTGCGAGCCGTCGCCATGTTCTTGGGTTTGGTGCTGCATGCGGGGCTTATCTTCGAGATGTGGGCATATGACCCCTTGCGCATCCATGACCAACCGTCAGCGTCGTTGCATTATGTCATGGAGATGATCCATGTATTCAGAATGGAATTATTTTTTCTGGTTGCCGGATTTTTTTCGGCGTTAGTTTGTCGACGGCGAGGCAGGGTCAGTTACGCCAAAAATCGAATACAAAGAATCCTGATCCCCTTTGTTCTTTGCGTCACCTTCCTTATGCCATGGATCGCCGGCCTCGCTTGGCTTGACATGAAGGGGGCTCAGCAATCCGCGTTCTCGAAATACATCGAGCTGTTCACCAATCCAAGCTATATCATTCGAGAGGGTGGCCCAGTAGGGAACTGGTTTTGGCATTTCTGGTTTTTGCACGTCCTTTCCTACTTCATTGCGATCTACCTGCTAGCTGCTTGGTTGATTGAGAAACTGCAAATCAAGACAACCTTCATCCCTGGTCTTTTAAATCTGATCGGTCGCCCTTGGGGAATGATGATTCTTGTCGTTCCCACCTTCGCGATCCTAATATTCAGTCCTCCTTGGGCTGATGTACCAAGTGTTGGGACTTCTATTGACGTAATGATTTATTACGGGATCTTTTTCTTTGCCGGCGTGCTGTTTAATTCGAGCCCGATGGTTCTCGATCAGCTTGCAAAGAACTTCAAATACTATGCGGTTCCATTTTCTGTCGGTTTGCTGTTAATGATTCCGTTGATCGATAAGGTGACACTCACCTCGCCCCCTGAAGTCCTTCTTCAGGATTGGTCACTGTATGTTGGGGTCGCGGACAAAGCAGATTTGATTGGCACCATTCCCCTACTTCAGAACCCGTTTAATTTCAGCTCACTCAGTGCTCCGCCCGACTGGTTTGCCATGTGCTTCCTGCGCGCATTCTGCACTTGGAGTGCGATTTCCGGATTTGTATTTATTTTCCGGACCTACTGCAATCAACCTTCGGCCTTAGGCCGATATGCGGCTGACTCGTCATACTTCGTTTACCTCGCTCACTTTCCGATTCAGATTGCGTTGGCAAGCTTCCTTCGAGAACGGATTGATTCTGCATTGCTCTGCTTTTGGATTTGCTTAATCATTTCTTTCTTCATCTGTGTTGTGCTGTACCACTTCACCTGCCGTGCCACGCCTCTTGGTAAATTGCTATCTGGCCGAACCTATCGCCTATCGTTCAGGGATGAATGGTCAGAAATCCGAACCCTCACTCGACACCGCTTTTTCATCATGGGTGTCACAACTCTCGTTCTCGGGTCGCTCGTAATCGGCTGGATAGAGAACCAACGTGACATTCGACTGCTATGGATCAGTCATCATGCACAAGTTCCACGCGTGGAAGACTATGTCGCTAAAAACAGCGCAGAAGAACTAACCGCAATGGTGCGACCGGATGGCCGGAATGCACTTCACATGGCCGCTCAATCCATGGCAATCCCGAGGCCAGAAGCGGATATCACGTCCACTGTGACACTTCTCGTCAATGCAGGAATTTCTGTCGACAGCCTCGATCATTATGGGCAAACTCCTTTGCACTACGCGATTCGCTCGGGCAACCTGGTGGCGTTGAAAATTCTTCTTCAGCTCAACGCCAACCCTAACATCCCAGACCAGGTGCATGGACTTACACCACTGCACCTAGCAGCGACATTCAATGCCGATAAAATGATGAAGGAATTAATACAAGCAGGAGCCGATCCCACCCAAACCCGACAGAGCGGTGAAAATGCTGTCGACCTTTTGCGACAATTCCACAGACGGGACTGGATTTCGATCGCTGCGACAAAAAGCGACTAGGTTTAGGCACAACTCCTCTCATCCAAATCGACACACTCCAGCTGATGCTTGCAGTGAATCGTCAGTCGCTAGCCATCGAAACGCATTGGCCATCAAGTGAACTCAAGCCTGGAATCAATTCAAGATTCCAGTCGCCATCTGACACATGCCCAATGAATGCTTTGGATCCATCAAAATAAACAGGCCGCCCCGCACCCCCTGCGTTGGTTTTTCAAAGAAGCGATCTACAATGGGATCGTATGGGCTGGGGAAACCAGAGTGCAATACCTGTGACTTGATTTCCAGTGATGTGAAAGTCAGTGATGTGAATTCCAATTCGCCTACCGGCCCATCTTTTTAAACGAAATCTCATCCTCAATTTCTGTTGTGAATCTCAAGGATCGCAAAGATGCACCATCGTCACCAGTCGTTGAACACATTGCTTGTTCTTTCTTTATTTGCAACGTTCGCCTCAGTAACCGGTGCGGAACCAGACAACCAGCGGGCACAAGTCGGGGCCTTCCAACGTAAAATCATCAATGATGGAATTACGGGCAGTAACTTGGTCATCATCGGTTCCAAAAACGGTACCCAAACGGTGTCTATCGTGAATTCCGATCGCGACGGTGATCGTGACGTCGATGAGACGACGATTTTCCCAATTTGGTCGATGTCAAAGCCGATCACTATCGTTGCCATGATGACACTCAGCGAACAAGGAAAATTTGATTGGAATGATCCCGTTTCAAAATACCTGCCCTGTTTCACGAACCTTCAGGTTCAACATGATGACGGCGTGCGTCCGGCAACGGTTCCGTTAAACATTGAACATCTGATGTCTCACCGGTCAGGCTGGACCTATTACTCTGGTTGGGAAAACGGAGTTCCGAAAAAGAACTCCCTCCAAAACCCTGTGCCGCCAGGCTTTCACCGCCCTCACCCTAACCAGACACGATTCAATGACCTGCAGTCGTTCTGCGAATTGATCGCGAAAGAGCCTTTGCATTTTGAACCAGGCAGTGAATTTATCTACGGCGTCAATCAAGCAATCCTTGGCCGGCTTGTCGAAGTGCTTTCGGGCATGCCATTCGAAAAATACCTTAGCGAAGCGATTTTCGAACCCTTGAAAATGACCGACACCTCTTTTGTGATGGATGAAGCAAAACGCGCGCGATTCCAACCACTGTGGATCAACGCTGAGAATTTGAAAGGATACACATTTCTGCTCGACGAAATGACTTACAGCTCAGAAAGCAAGGCACACTTTGGAGGAGAGGGGCTGGTCTCCACGGCATCAGACTATTCGAAATTTTGTCAAATGCTGCTTAGCGGTGGCACCTTTAACGGCCAACGCATTCTCTCGCAGGCAAGCCTTGATCGGATGACCACACCCTTAAGCGAGGACATCATGACAGACGCGGGTCAAGCAGCGGGAATGGACATGGGATACAGCGTTTTTGTAATGAGGGACGCATCGGCTGAGGGTAACGCAGCCCCGAAGGGAATCTTTGGCTGGTCGGGCTATCACAACACACATTTCTGGATTGACCCGAGCAATGAGATGTATGTGCTTTGGATGAGCAGGGCACGTGAATTCAATTTTGAGATCCCTCAGGGACTTCGCAAAGTCATTTATGGTCCTGCAAAATGACCAACGGCTGAACCTTCCACCGAAGAGAAACGAGGAGGTGGGGGGGCGGCAGACCGCTCCACACTTGCACGTGGATTCTGACGTTCCCTCAGCAATGTCCAAAACAAGACTCGACCGTTAGTCTCAGAAGGTCAACGAGTCAAAGCGAGGGTCATACCGGTCAGTGCCACCCGAATTTCTTGAAAGAGCCATCGTCGATTCGATGTCTCAGGAGACCGTGGGTAACCTCGACAACCGGGCCAGATGCGATTTCACTAAAATTCCGTTGAAACGAACCGCTTTGGCCGTTCGTTGCCGGAGTTGCCAATGGGTTGGCACCGTCGTATTTTTCTTTTGATATGCTAGTTGCACACGATAAGAGCCTCTGACGAATTAGGTTTACCTTCGAACTGAGAGTCAGTTGATTTCGGACAACGGCGACCAAGCAACGGATCGCCTTGGGGAAGATTTGTTTCCAACTTCCCCGCAGGCGGTCACTTAGAATTAAGGGTGTTCAGGGTTCAGGAAAATTGAATTCCCGGTGTTAGGGGATCCTGTTGTGGGATCCTGTTGTGGGATCTTGGGTTCCGATTGACCGATGGTACCGATCGACCGATGGTTTCGGTCATCCCGTGAAGCCGGACCTGGTGTGATGAGGAACCAGCGTTTGATCATTGAAAACACATAGGAACCGCCATCTTGCTTCCCGTCTCCAGAATCTTGGCCTCGCGTCTGCTCGCTTTGCTGGCGTTGCTGGTTAGCCCATGGTCGACCGCGTTTGCAGAGTCAGAGAAACACGATTTTTTTGAATCCCGCGTACGTCCGCTTCTGTCCAAGCACTGCTACGAGTGTCATCGCCGCAGCGCTGAAGGCGGTTTACGACTCGACTCGTTGGATCGCATCAAACAAGGCGGGCAGACAGGACCCGCCATCGTGGTTGGTGATGCGGAGCAAAGCCTGCTTTGGAAAGTGATCTCCGGTAATCACGACGACATCGCCATGCCGCCCAACGGTCCGCTGAAGACCAACGAAATCAAAGCTCTGAAACAGTGGATTTCTGACGGTGCGCATTGGCCAACAGCAAAACCATCTGCGCTAGCCACTCCCGACGCTTCGGGCATCACCGAGGACGAACGCTCTTTTTGGTCCTTTCAACCTATCGGTAACCCAACACCACCGGTCGTTGATGGACCATGGGGAAAAAATCCGATTGACGCCTTTATCACAACCGGGCATCAGCAGCGTGGCCTGACCGAAACAAGCCTCGCTGAACCAAGAGCACTTGCTCGCCGTTTGTCGTATGACTTGACAGGTCTACCACCGACCTCGGATGAACTCGATGCCTTCGAGAACGCTTCATCCCGTGATTCAAAGGCTGCTTACACTGAACTTGTCGAGCGGCTGTTGGCATCCCAACATTACGGCGAGCGGTGGGCCCAACACTGGCTTGATCTGGTTCGTTATGCCGATACCGCCGGAGACGCCTCCGATTTTCCGATTCCTGAGGCTTATAAGTATCGTAACTATGTGATCGATGCGTTCAACAACGACAAGCCGTTCGATCAGTTTGCCCGTGAACAACTTGCCGGTGACCTCATGCCGACCGCGAGTGAAGCTGAGACCTGGGAGCGGCGGATTGCGACAGGCTATCTCGCAATCTCGCGTCGGATCGGTGTCAGCCCTTCGAGTCAGCGACACATCATGATCGAAGATACCCTCAACAACCTCGGAAAGACATTCCTGGGCTTGTCGCTAGGATGCGCCCGCTGCCACGACCACAAGTTTGACCCCATCCCGACCGCTGATTACTACGCCCTGTACGGAATTTTCGACAGCACGATCTACCCGCACCCCGGCGATGAGAAAAAACCTTATCGCGCCAACTTTGTTTATCGCATTGGAAAAGAAGCCTCCGACGCCGAGCTCGGTCCGTACCGCGAGCAACTCGACACATGGCGAAAGAAAGAGCGAGCTGCCTTCGAGCGGTATCGAGCGTTTCAAACCATGCCCATCAACATCCCGGGATACGATCGTGAGGTTGCTTGGCGCGAGCTGGGCGTCATACGAGACGGGCTGCGGCAAGTTGCTACGACGTTTCCCGACCTTGAAACCGCGTTTGCGGTGGGCGAAGGAAACGTTGGCGATTCGCACATTCACAAACAGGGCAATCCAAACAGTCGAGGGCCAGTGGTCCGTCGTGGATTCCTTCAGGTACTCGGAGGCCAAACAATTGCTAAGGACTCAGAGCAAAGCGGGCGATTGGAATTAGCAAACTGGATTGCTGACCGAAACAATCCACTTACGGCGCGGGTCATCGCCAATCGATTATGGCACCATCACTTCGGCCGAGGATTGGTCTCCAGCACCAGTGACTTTGGCGTTCGCGGTGATCGCCCCACGCATCCAAAGCTGCTCGATTTTCTCGCCCGTTACCTGGTCGACACGGGATGGTCTCTCAAGCAGCTTCACCGACTGATCGTGAGCTCACGCACCTATCGGCTTTCGAGTTTCCATGTCTCGGTGAGCGCTGCGACTGATCCTGAGAATCACTTTTTTTGGCGAGCCAACCGACGGCGGCTCGACGCGGAGCAGCTGCGAGACTCGATCCTTGTTTTCAGCGACCAATTGGACCCGTCGGTCGGCCAAGCCCATGCGTTTCCCCATCGGCTGACTTACTTCTATCGGCAACACGAACCATTCGTCGGCGATTTTCAGAATCAACGCAGGACGATTTACCAATTTCGCCAGCGGATTCGCAAGAACCGGTTCCTTGATTTGTTTGACGGCCCCGACGGAAACCTGCACTTGGGAAATCGGTATGTCACCACCACACCGCTGCAATCGCTCTACTTGATGAATTCGCCGTTCATTGAGCAGCAGTCAAGTGGAATCGCCAATCGCCTGCTGGAATCTCACGACACCTTCGATGATCGTATCCAATGGGCGTATCGAGAACTGTTTGGACGTGGCCCCTCGCAATCGGAAATTAGTTCCCTCAAGAATCTTCTCTCACGCGCGTCAAAAACGGCAGCCGCCACCGACGTGAAGGACACAGACGCTGTGCTGCTGACGTGGACCGGATTGGTCCGCGCCATGCTTGGCAGCAACGAATTTCTTTTTTTGGACTGAAGGCAGATGACAACGACACGACGAGAAATGATTCGGTCGCTTGCGGGAAGCGGATTGCTCCTGCCAGGTCTGCTTTCGGAATTGATGGCGAGCGAATCGGCAGCGTCCGATCCGCTCGCGCCAAAACAGCCCCACTTTGCCGCCAAGGCAAAACAAGTGATCTTCCTGTTCATGACCGGCGGCGTGTCGCATATTGACACTTTTGATCCCAAACCGGTCTTGGATACCCGTCATGACACCAAAGCCCGTGACCGACAGTATTACAAGGGCAGCGGATGGAAGTATTCGCGATATGGCCAAAGCGGAATCGAGGTGAGCGATCTTTTCCCTATGGTTGGCGGCAGCATTGATGATATTTGCGTGATTCGGTCGATGACCAACATCAACGGAGATCACTTTGGAGCCACCCTTGGAATTCACACGGGATCAGCCACCTTCAATCGCCCGAGCATCGGTTCGTGGGTTAGCTACGGACTCGGAACAGTGAATGCGAATCTGCCGGCATTTATGGTCCTTTCCCCTGGCCTGCCATACGCGGGCGGCCAGGTTTGGGGTTCCGATTTCCTGCCTGCCGTTCACCAGGGCACACGTGTCATTCCTGGTCCCGAACCGATTGCCAACATGCTGCGCCGCCCCCCCACTGCGGAACTTCAACGCACCGAACTGGACATGCTCAGCTACTTTAACCAACAACATCTGCGTGGCCGCGTTGACGACTTGCAGTTGTCGGCGCGGATCAAATCGTTCGAGACCGCAGCGGGGATGCAGATGGAAGCTCCGGATGTTTTTGACTTGCGAAAAGAATCAAAGTCAACCCTCGATCTGTACGGACTCGATCCTGATGACAACTCAGGCTTTGCTTGGCAGTGCCTGGTGGCGCGGCGCATGGTTGAACGAGGTGTACGGTTTGTTGAATTAATCGACGGCGACTCATCAGTTGATAACAACTGGGACGCTCATGCCGAGTTGACGAAGTACGATAAGCTGGCGAGAAACGTCGACGGCGCGATTGCTGCATTGATCCAAGACCTGAAGCAGCGCGGGATGTTTGACGACACCTTGCTGGTGTTTACGACCGAGTTTGGTCGCTCGCCATACGTTCAGAATCCAGGTACGGACGGGCGAGGCCATCACGCACGTGTGTTCTCAACCTGGCTGGCCGGAGCCGGGATTCGCGGTGGAATGGTCTATGGCAGCAGCGACGAATTTGGAGACCGCGTCGCAGAAAACGAAGTCAGCGTTCATGACCTGCAGGCCACCATCCTGCATTTACTCGGCATGGACCATGAACGATTAACCTACCGCCACGCCGGTAGAGACTTCCGACTGACCGACGTCCACGGCCAAGTCGTTCAGAACATCTTGAGCTAGGAATAAGGAAAACGTAGAAGCAACGAATCACTTGACTTCGTTCCTACCACCAAAGAAAACAAACACAAGCTGCGGGATCGACCTGGGACGACTCGAAGGTGTAACGCCGTTCGTAAAAAGCTTGATCCCTCGAAGACACAAGACAACCTGCCTGCCGATCACAGCTCTCTCACAGGCGGCCACCCAATAGCGTCCCGCCTCGCCGAATATCCCAGTCCCAAAAGGAAAGCAAGGTCTGCCCAAAGAGCAATACCAGAGCGTTAACGGATCTGGCTGGAGAGTTCTCGAAGTTTGTCAGCCGAATCAAGCAAACGATTAAGATTCGGGACGATGTGTGAACCAAGATGGTCCAACGCGAGCACATGAGTCCACTGGCGAACGATGAGGGGATGGTTGGACTTGTCGCCTGAATGATCTCAAATTTCTATGAAATCAACTGAACCGCAAAACGTTCACTCGCAAGCAGTGACGGGTTTAGATCATCCATCAAGCTGATAGGTGCTTAGAAAAAATCCAAGATCATCGGAATGCCGCAGATCGAAAGCCCCCCGAAAATAAGGGTGAGTCCCACAATCCGCATCGCCAGGGCGTATCGATACTCCGGTGCGATTGACTGCGGGTCTGAACCAAATAGTCCATGCCACCAGCGATACATGCCCCAAGCTGTTTCAGGAAAAACAAAGTGGAAACATCCCACCAGGCCAAACGGGACGCCAATAGCTAGGCACAAAAACCACGTGATGAAATGTTCAAACGAATCCATCGTGACAATCCAGCAGGAGAATTAAGGATCTAACCGGTGAACTTATTGAAAAATCTTACCTGCTCACCTCGGCAAGAGTAATCGCAGGGAATTCTTAATTATAAACGCCATCTCTCCTTCCTGAAATAGAAGCATTCATGGCTTCAATTTACGTTAGGAGCGGGCGGCGTCATGCCTGACTTGCCACAACGCAGGACACGACCCAGGATTTAGCGATCAGGTGCTTGGGCGGCTTGCACCTTCCCACCCACCGCGGCACCTTGATCCCAAACGCAGCCTGATTCAAGCAAGGATCAACCAGGTACTCGCATCCGCGCGATACCTTGCCGATGATTCATTCAATTTACAACAGCTAAAGCGACCAGTTCCTTCAAGCGTATCGGTTCGGTAGTCTCCACTTTGGCAACAAAACCACGCTTGTGGGCAAAGCGTACATCGTCCTCAGATTCGATCAGTGAAAAATTCAATCGAGGACAGTCCTCGTAGGTGGTCAGACCATAGCCGTCGCCCCTGCGATCTGGATAGATCAAGGCATGAACATGTTCCTGCTGATCCTCTGCAGCAATGAACGCATAAAGTCCAAACGAGGGATCGGCTGCTATCTCGTCACACTGTTCAAGAAACAATGCACGAATCGGTGGGGTGCCAGGATCCTTGCTGTCGATGCTCCACCACTGACAGTGATGTTTAAGAAAATCAAGCCGTGATCGCAGGGCGTGAAGGTAATGAAGGATGTCTTCGCCAACCATGCACATGACCTGATAGAGCACTGCGTCGGGCGTTAGTTCTGTGTGGCTCGCAAATCGATTCAACAGCGTGACATCAATAGGCGAATTCAATTCACTCAATGCACTGCGGGGAATCCCCATCAATTTAGACGCTTCGTTCGGCCCCAGCGTATCCAGCCATTCCGCCGGTCGAAGCCATGCGCAAAATGACAACGCATCCTCGTACACGCCCAAATTGAGAAGGACGAGGGATAACGCACATTGGGGGGGCGCGTCGCGGGAAAAATGATGATGATCAAAATTGTTGAGCTGGGGGTCATGCGATCCTCCAACGTCAACCACGCAGATCGTCGGGTCAATCAAATCGTTGTCTGTGGGTTCACGCCGTTGGATCGATACACCGTGCAGGTGAGCAAGCAGGCAGCAAGCAAGAAATTCATCTTTGTGGGCACCGCCAGGGTGAGTGACAATGAGCTGGATAGGCATGACGACGAACCGGAACGAATGGGTGAATGATGAGTAACTGAGATTGGGAAGCGGCAGACTCAAGATCCCCAATTCTTGCCAAAGCAAAAATCACAGAAATGCATTGGAGCGATAACTGGTGAGCAGAGCAGCGTCAATCAGAAGATGACAGAGTATTGAGGAGTCACCGTGTTGAGAAGTGCTAAAGCAACGTTTTACTTTACCAATCTTGCTGTTTCGATTGGGACGCTCGATCGCATGTTGGCCGCGGAACATTCGTCCACTGCGATGTTTTGATTACTAGCAGCCTTGGGAAGTTGAATGTTGATCTCGACCCACGTCACGTGTTGTCCGCCGGCGGACAACAACTGAGGTTGCGCCGCTCTCGTGAGGTCAAGCCGTTGTTGTAACGAAATGGGCCAGAGTTACTTGGGAACGTGAACGCCAAGGATCTGTCCATTGCTGCCAGCGATGGCGAGAGTTCCTTCTGATGGATGAAAAGCAATTGCGTAGGCCAAGCCTGTGACCGCGGGTGTTGATTCCAGCACTTTGACATTCTCGGTATCAATGATTCGGACTCTGCCGTCTTCGCAACTTGCAGCCAATAAGTTTTTACGAATTCAACAAATATCAAGCGGCTCAGATTCAATAC